>CAWDES010000020.1:0-246154 GCA_963801325.1 uncultured Alphaproteobacteria bacterium | reverse complement strand
TACGCGTTCCCTCGGTCCTCGCGGAACAGGTCGAGTTTCTGCTGCACCGGGCGGTCGGAGAACGAGAACAGCACGGAGTCTGCGTCCGCCTCATGCGTCACCCACTGCCAGCTCGGCACCACGAACAGATCGCGCGGGCCCCACTCGAAGGTTTGGTCGCCGACCCGCGTGCGGCCCTTGCCTTCGATCGCCGCGAACACGGTCGCGTCCGTCGAACGATAACGCGCGGTCTTGAAGCCCTTCGGCAGCAGCTGGATGAAGGTGCCGATGGTCGGCATCGCGAAATCGCCGGTCTCGGGGTTGGAGAATTTCAGCTTCAGGCCGTGACAGGCGTCCCACTCGTTGCGGAGTTTTGCAGTCTCCAGCGCCTCGCGCGTATACGAATAGGGATAGTTGAAGATCGGCGAGGTCTTCGATTTGCGCGTCCCGTCGACCGGCAGCAGGTTGTGGCCATAGCGCGCGAAGCTGTCGCCGGCGGGACGGGTGATCTTCTGCTGATCTTCCTTCAGGCCCTCGGCGAAGGAGGCATCGAAGAATTTCACCATCGGTATGTCGAGGCCGTCGAGCCAGAACATGTTCTCGGACGTCTCGTTGGAATGATCGTGCCAGGTCCAGGCCGGCGTGATGACGAAATCGCCCGGGCGACATCGCGGTGCGCTCGCCGTCGACGGACGTGTAGGCGCCGTTGCCTTCCAGGATGAACCGCAACGCCGACTGGCTGTGGCGATGGGCCGGCGCGACGTCGCCCGGCACCACCATCTGCACGCCGGCGAACAGCGAGGTCGTGATCTTGGACTGGCCGCGCAATCCCGGATTTTCCAGAACCAGCACGCGCCGCTCGGCTTCCTTGGCGGTGATCAGCTTGCCGGCCTCGTTCATGTAGGTGCGGATTGCATCGAACTTCCACAGATGCGGCTGGCAGGCGCTTTTCGGCTCCGGCGTGATGAGGTCGCCGAGCACGTTCCACAGCGCGGAAAGATTTTCGCCGTCGATCTTCTTGTAGAACGCCTCACGTTCCGGCGTCTTCGCTACGGCTTCCATGAGCTTCTCCCGTTGGACTGTCGCTGTTGTTCGTTCTTGATTGACAGTATACTGCCAATATGGATAACGTCAATCAGAGCCTGCAAGGGCCGGCTGAAGAAAATAACAAGGGAGGGGAGCCGATGAAGCTCCACGGCTATTTCCGCAGCAGCGCGTCCTATCGCGTCAGAATCGCCTTGAACCTGAAAGGGTTAAGTGCGGAACAGTTGAGCTATCATCTGCGCAAGGGCGAACAGCGCGCTGCCGATTATCTCGCGATCAACCCGCAAGGCCTGGTCCCGACCTTCCAGGGCGATAACGGCGCCACGCTCACCCAGTCGCTTGCCATCATCGAATGGCTCGATGAAATCCACCCGACGCCACCGCTATTGCCTGCGGATCCGTTGCGCCGCGCGCAGGTGCGCGCCTTCGCGCAAGCCATCGCCTGCGATGTCCACCCGGTGCAAAATCTGAAAGTCCTGGCGCGATTGCGCGAGCTCGGCCTTTCCGAAGAGAAGGTCACGGAGTGGGCGGCCTGGGCCAACCGCGAAGGTCTGTCGGCGTGCGAGAAGCTGATCGCGCGTGAAGCCGGGCCGTTCTGCTTTGGCGACACGCCGTCCATCGCCGATCTCTGTCTGGTGCCGCAGCTCGCCAATGCGCGCCGCTTCGGCGTCGACGTCACCGCGTTCCCGCGCCTGTTGAAAGCGGAGGCGGCTGCGAAAGAACTCAAGGCGTTTGCGGACGCCGCACCGGAGCGGCAGCCCGATGCCGAGTAACAAGGACACCGTCACGATGGACGCGGTCTACACCGCGCCCGGCTATCTCTTCCGCCGGATGCAACAGATCGCGGTCGCGATCTTCATCGAGGAGTGCAAGGATTTCGACCTGACCCCGGTGCAATATGCAGCCCTGATCGCGATCCGCACCCACCCCGGCATCGACGCCACGCGGCTCTCCGCGGTGATCGCGTTCGACCGTTCGACGCTCGGCAGCGTGATCGAACGGCTGGAGACCAAAAGCTATATCGAACGCAAGCCGGCGCCCGAGGACAAGCGGGTCAAGCTTCTGTACCTGACCAAGGCAGGCAGCAACCTGTTGCGCGACATCCTGCCGTCGGTCGACCGCGTCCAGGCGCGGATTTTGCAGCCGTTGAAGCCCGCCGACCGCAAGACGCTGCTTGGGCTGCTCGAGCAGCTCGTCGATCTCAACAACGAAGCCTCGCGCGTGCCGCTTCGCGCCGAAGACGCGCTGGAACATCTGGTGTCCCGGTCATGAGTGCCCGCGCCGCGCAACCCGTCTTGATCGCCGGTGGCGGCATCGGCGGCCTTGCCGTGGCGCTGGGGCTCGCGCAAAAGGGCATCCGCTCGATCCTGTTGGAGAAAAGTTCTTCGCTGGGCGAGATCGGCGCGGGCATTCAGCTCGGGCCGAACGCCTTTCATGCTTTCGACTATCTCGGCGTCGGCGAAGCCGCGCGCAACATGGCGGTGTTTGTCGATCATCTTCGCCTGATGGATGCGATGACGGCGGAGGAAATCTGCCACGTCGATCTCGGCGAAGCGTTCCGCGCGCGCTTCGGCAATCCCTATGCGGTGGTGCATCGTGGCGATTTGCATGGCGTTTTCCTGAAAGCCTGCCGTGATTCCGGTCTGATCGAACTGCGCGTCAGCTCCGAAGTCGCGGGCTACGATCAGGACGGCGCGTCGGTGACCGCCAAGCTCGCTTCCGGCGACCGCGTCACCGGATCGCTCCTGATCGGCGCGGATGGGCTATGGTCGAATATCCGCAAGCAGGTCATCGGCGACGGCAAGCCGCGTGTCTCCGGCCATACGACGTACCGCTCGGTGATCCCGACCGAACAGATGCCGGAAGATCTGCGCTGGAACGCAGCGACGCTGTGGGCCGGTCCGAAATGCCATCTGGTGCACTATCCCCTGTCGGGATGGAAAGTGTTCAACCTCGCCATCACCTGTCACAACGACGCGCCCGAGCCCGTTGCCGGCAAGCCGGTGTCGAAGCAAGAGGTCATGAAAGGGTTCGCGCATATCCACGCGCGCGCGCTCGAGATCATCCATCACGGCATCGACTGGAAACTCTGGGTGCTCTGCGACCGCGATCCGACCGACCACTGGATCGATGGGCGCGTCGTGCTGCTCGGCGATGCCGCGCACCCAACGCTGCAATATCTCGCCCAAGGCGCCTGTCAGGCGATGGAAGACGCGGTGTGCCTGTCGCACCTCCTGGGCAGCCACGTGGATCAGCACGAGCGCGGCTTGCAGAAATATGTCGAACAGCGTTTTCCGCGTACCGCGAAGGTGCAGATGCAATCCCGCATCGTCGGCGAGCACATCTATCATCCCTCCGGCGAACACGCGCGGTTGCGTAACGCCGTCATGAGCGCGAAGTCGCAAGAGGAATGGTGCGACGAACTGGCCTGGCTCTACGGCGGGACCGGGCTGAAGGCGTAACTACATCCGCATCACGGCCTGCCGGTCGATCTTGCCGGTGCCGGTCTTGGGCAGCTCGCCGGTGAACTTGATTTCGCGCGGATATTTGTAGGGCAACAGTTTCGCCTTGACGAAATCTTGCAGGATTTTCGTCGTCCCGCTCTCGTCGAGCGCCGCCTTGTTCATGACGACGACGGCCTTCAGCGTCATGCGGCGGTCGGGCAGTTCGGCGGCGAACACGGCGCATTCGCGCACGTCGGGATGTTCGGCCAGGCAAAGCTCGACTTCGAGCGGATAGACCCACTGGCCCGAGATCTTGACCAGGTCGTCGGCGCGGCCGCGGAAGAAATAAAATTCATCCGCATCGCGCACGAAGCGGTCACCGGTGTAGATCCAGCCGCCTTCGCGAATCGTCTCTGCCGATTTGTCGGGCCGGTTCCAGTAGAGCGGCGTGTTCGAATCTCCACGAACCCACAAGATGCCTTCCGCATCTCCGGAAACCTCATTGCCGTCGCTATCCCTCAGCACGACCTCATAGCCGGGTACGCGAAGGCCGGCGGCGCCGAGTTTTTTCTTTGCGACCCCGTTCGACAGATAGATGTGCAGCGCCTCGGTCGAACCGAGACCCTCCATGATCTCCAGACCTGTCAGCTTCTTCCAGCCGTTGAAGACCTCGGACGACAGCACTTCGGCGGCCGACACCGACAGGCGCAGCGAGGAGAAATCGGTCTTGCTGGCACCGTCGGCCTTGGTCAGCGACGTATACAGCGTCGGCAGGCCAAAGAAGACCGTCGGGCGATAGCGTCCGATCGCGTCAAAGATGGCTTGCGGTCTGGGTTGGCCGGGCAACAGCAGCGTCGCCGCGCCGACCGAAAATGGAAACGTGACGGAGTTGCCGAAGCCGTAGGCGAAGAACATTTTTGGTACCGAGAAGCAGATGTCGCCGGGCGTGAGCTTCAGCAGATTTTGCGCATACGCCCTTTCGCTGTAGGCCATGTCGTGTTGCAGATGGACGATGCCTTTCGGCCGGCCGGTCGAACCCGACGAGTACATCCAGAACGCCATTTCGTTGCGATGCGTTGCGGCCTCAGTCAGATCGGAGGAAAAGCCCGATAGCCAATCGTCGGCGATCAAGGTCTGTGGAGCAGCGTGGACGCCCGCGGCGCCATTGACCACGATCAGCGTGCGCAGCGCGGTATCCCGGCAAGCCACCTGGTCGAAGCGCGCGCAAAATTCCGCGTCCGCGACGGCAACGGTCGCGGCTGAATCCGAGAGATAAAATTGCAAGAGGTCCGGCGGCGTCAACGTGTTGATCAGCAGCGGCACGAAGCCTGCGCGCACCGCGCCGAAAAACGCGGCCGGATAGGCCGGTGTGTCGTCCAGGAACATCAGGACGCGATCGCCGCGTTGGAGACCGAGCGAGATCAGCCCATTGCCCCAGCGCGAAGCTTCCGCACATAGCTCAGTATAGGTCACGTCGCCGAACGGACCCGTAAGCGAAAGGCGATCGCCGTTCCCGCGATCGAGATTGTCGAAGAGAATTCGGCTCGCGTTGTAGGTTTCCGGAACCGAAAACCCGATCTCGCGTGCGCCGGCGCTGTCGACGGGTACCTGATCGTCGATTTGACGTGTCATGCCTGGCCTCCGCTGACCGGGGGCGGCCGCGATGCCTCATAACGGGCCATGAAGGCCGGCGACATCGCGCGCAAACGCGCATCGTCGATCCGCCCCGAGCGGGTGATGTAGCTGTAGGCGAGGTCCGTTGGGTCGAGCTGCATATGCTCGGGGAATTTCTCATACCAGTCGGCGCTGGCGCGCGCGGCCGTCACGAGCTTTTTCACAATTGGCTTGCGGTCGGCCTCGTAGCGCGCGAGTGCGGTCGCGATATGCGCCTCCGTCTCCAGCGACTTTGCCAGCGCAATGGCGTCCTCGATCGCCAGCCGCGTTCCCGAGCCGATCGAGAAGTGCGCGGAGTGCAGGGCGTCGCCGATCAGAACCATATTCTTGAAGAACCAGCGCTCGTTCCAGATCCACGGAAAATTCCGCCAAACGGATTTGTTGGAGATCAGCATGCCGCCGCCAAGTACCTCGGCAAACACCTCCTCACAGATCGCTTTGGACTGGTCGGCGTCTTTATAGGCAAAGCCGTAGTGGTCCCAGGTCGCACGGTCGCACTCGACCAGGAAAGTGCTCATATCGGGTGCGTAACGATAATGATGCGCATTGAACGCTCCGCGCGGTGTCTTCACGAAAGTCTGAGACAGCGTCTCGAAGCGTTTGTGGGTGCCGTACCAGGCGAATTTGTTGGTGGAGTAGGCGATCGAGAAGCCGAAGTCGCCCTCGAAGCTGCGGCGCACCAGTGAATTCAGCCCGTCGGCCGCGACGATCAAATCATAGCCGTTCAATTGGTCGAGCGAATGGATCGCATTGTCGAAATGCAGGGTGACGCCGACGGCAGCCGCACGCGCCTGCAAGGTCTTGAGCAACTCCAGCCGGCCGATCGAGGAAAATCCGACGCCATCGATCTCGATGCTCTGCCCATGCAGGTTGAGCGTGATGTTCTTCCAGCTTTCCATTTTCGGCGCGATGGCGTCGACGGTGTCGGGATCGTCGGCGCGCAGGAATTCGAGCGCGGAATCGGAAAACACCACGCCGAAGCCCCAGGTCGCGCCGGCCGGGTTCTGCTCGAACAGATCGACATGCGCATCCGGATGGCGCTTTTTCCAGAGATAGCTGAAATAGAGGCCGCCTGGGCCTCCGCCGATGACGGCGATACGCACGATGGCCTCCCTGATCGACAGTATACTTACTATCTGGGGCCACGATAGCGCCCGCGGGCTGCGGGCGCTACCGGAAATTTCGGCTTTTGACCGGATCAGCCTAGTGGTTCGATTCCAACATTTGTCTCCGTCCGCGGCCGGGAGCGAATGTCAAATCCACTCGATTAGTAGCAGCGCCGCACCCTGACGCCATTGACCCAGACCGTCCTGCAAGCGGCAACGGGTTTCCTGACCACGACCGCGCCACGCGGTCCGGCGCAGCCCGCGCGGTAGACGCCGTTGGCACAGACCGCGGCGCTGGCGGTGCCGGTTTCGAAAATCATCAAGGCAGCAAAGGCGAGCAGGGTGGCGCAGGCGAGTAGCAATGAACGCATGTTGTTCTCCCTTGGCATGGTTGTTGTTGGCAAATGGTGTTGTTGGCAATGTGCTGCGGCTGAAAAATCTACTTCTTCTCTGCGGCCGCCAGCACCTTCTTGCAGGCTGGCGTTAGCTGGTCGTTGTGGCCGGCGAGGCACGCGATGATGCGTCCGCCGCCGGGCGTGGTGCCCTTGCAGAATTTTTCAAAGTCGCCTCCGCAGGCGTCCTTCTGCGCAGCAGTCAGCCCTTGCGCCATGGCGCCTGAGGCAAACAGCAAAGCTATGGCGGCGATAGTGAAGCGTAGCATTCGTTCGTTCCTTTCCTTGAAGCCTCGTGCCGTCCTGGTCGGCCTTCTGGCTTGCTTCACGGCCGAAGACCCGTTGTATTGATGGCTTTGTGACCGTCTCGTTCAAACGATTCCTCTTCAAGGACAACCGATGGCAGAACCCAAGGCTAAATGGATTTCCTTCTATGGCGAGAAGGTCGAGCCAATTTTCAAAGAGATCGTTTCACACATCGAGAAGATCATCATCGGAACGCTGATCGTCTCAGCGGGCGCTCACGTACCGAGCGACCAGCCCGCGATCCAGCTGTTTGGCTATCTGCGCCACGGCCTGGTCGGCCGCGGTGTGATGCTGATCGGCATCATCATTCTGCTCCTGAATTTTGTCGACGGCCTCTACAAGCTCGCGAAGGTGAACTGGCACGTGGCATGGCAGATCGTGATGTCGGTATTCTACATCGCGCTGTCGGTCCGCATGGTCCAGCTCATCCTCGCATTTCGTGGCGAATGATCGGTGGCGGTGGCCGCGAGCGGCCACCGGCGCGAGCTTAACGCGCCGCGAACGGCGCCAGCACTTCCTTGCAGGCCGGGGACAAATCGGCAGCGCGGTTGGAAATGCATTGCATGATGCGGCCGCCGCCGGGTGCGACGCCGGCACACAAAGCGCGGACATCCGCGCCGCAGGCCGAGCGCATCACGAACAACTCCTCCCGCGGTGCCATCGGCCGCAGCACGATCACAACCGGAGCTGCCGCAGGCGCCGCTGCCGCCGGGGCGCCGCCAGCCGCCGGGGCGGTGGTCGCTGCCGCGGTGGCCGAACCGCCGCTTGCGGCCGCAAGCGCGTTGCCGCAAGCCGCTGAAACCCTGGCCTTGTTCTTCTCGAGGCATTCCAGCGCAGGCGCGCCGCCGGTCGGAACGCCGGCGCACACCTTCGGATAATCGCCGCGGCAAGCGCTGCGGATCGCGGAGATCTGCGCACTGGTCGGCTTCTTGGCTGCCGTCGTCGTTGCCGCAGGCTTTGGCTCAGCCGCAGTCGTCTCCGTCTTCGGCGCCGCAGCGGGCGCGGCCTGGGTAGTGGTTGCTGCTGGCTCGGTCTTGGGCGCTGCGGAAGCTTCGATCGCGCGCACTGCGCTCTGGCAGCCCGCCGACAGGCTCGACATATTCTTGGCGAGACATTGCAAGGCCGCTTCACCGCCCGGCTGCACGCTGGAGCAATGCGCCATGTAATCGGAGCGGCAGGCCGACTTGACGGCGTCCTTCTGAGCCTGGCTCGGGGCTTGCGCGAGGGATGGTGTTGCGAGGGTTACGATCGTCGCCGTCAAAAAAGCAAAAAGCGCGGTATCACGTCTCAACGCGTCGAACATTTGCGTAAATCCTTTTGACTTAATGTTTCTGAGTAAATCCTTTCGGCCGGAGCAGCGCTTCAACGCTTTTAAGCTCTTGAAATTTGCCAGGAAGGCGCCCCGTTGGTGTAACAACCTCCGCGAGCCTTATCATTTTCGGTTTCCGGTTCCACTGCAAGCGGATTGTTGCTATCAAGGCGCGACAGAAAGCCCGCTTCGACACGCCAAATTTCTCTGAACCAAATTGCACTTCGATAGACGTCTCTAGTTTAAAACAAAATTGCAATGAGGCATGGGATGAGGTCTTCGCGTTTGCACAACGCCGCTACCGCCTCGCGTCTGGCGTGTGCCGTATCCGCATTCGTCATACTAAGTGCCTGCGAGCAAAATACTTTTGTTCCGCCGCCACCGCCAAAGGTGGATGTTGCGCCGCCCGCGCAGAAATCGATCACACGCTATCTCGATGCCACCGGCAACACCGCGCCGATCAAGTCCGTCGACCTGGTCGCGCGCGTGCAGGGCTTTCTGCAAGCGATCAACTACAAGGACGGCAGCTTCGTAAAGGAAGGCACCACGCTGTTCACGATCGAGCCGGAGACCTACAAGCTCAAGCTCGAACAAGCGCAGGCGGCGGAAGCCGGCTCCCAGGCTTCGCTGAAACAGGCGGAAAGCGACTTCAAGCGGCAGGTCGATCTGGTGCAGAAGCAAGCCGTGTCGCAGTCGACGCTGGATACCTCCACATCCAACCGCGACAATGCGCAGGCCAACCTTTCGCAGGCCCAGGTCAATACCAGGATCGCGCAAGTCAACTATGGATACACCAACGTCGCCGCGCCGTTTGACGGCATCGTAACCGCGCATCTTGTCTCGGTCGGCGAACTGGTCGGCGTGTCGTCTCCGACGCAACTCGCCACCATCGTGGCGCTCGATCCGATCTACGTGAATTTCAACGTCAACGAACAGGACGTGCTGAGGGTGCGAGCCGAAGCGCGCCGCCGCGGCATGACCGTCGAAGACTTGCGCCACCTTCCGATCGAGATCGGGTTGCAGACCGAGACCGGCTTTCCGCACAAGGGCACGCTGGATTACGTCTCGCCCCAGGTCAACCAGTCGACCGGTACGCTGCCCGTGCGCGGGATCTTGCAAAACCCCGACCGCTTGCTGCTGCCCGGCTACTTCGTTCGCATCCGCGTTCCGTTCGAACAAAGTGTGAAAGCATTGCTGGTTCCGGATGTCGCGCTCGGCAGCGATCAGGCCGGCCGCTATGTTCTGGTGGTCAATGCGGAGAACGTGGTCGAGCAGCGCAAGGTGACGGTCGGTCCGTTGGAAGGCGATCTGCGCGTCATCGAAAGCGGATTGAAGGCGGAAGACAAGGTCGTCGTCGCCGGGCTGCTGCGCGCGATCCCCGGCCAGAAGGTCGATCCGCAGCTCAAGAACATCGAGTCCGGCAACGCGGCCGCGAAGTAGGAGCCGGCCATGATCTCGAAATTCTTCATCGAGCGCCCGGTTCTATCCAACGTCATCGCGATCCTGATGATCCTGATCGGCGGCGTGTCGCTGTACAATCTTGCCGTCGCCCAATATCCCGACGTGGTGCCGCCGACCGTGCAGGTCACCACCCGCTATCCCGGCGCCAGCGCCAAGACCGTGATCGACACCGTGGCGCTGCCGATCGAGCAGCAGGTCAACGGCGTCGAGGACATGATCTACATGCAGTCCTATAGCGGCGCCGACGGCACCTATACGCTGACGGTAACGTTCAAGATCGGCACCGACCTCAACTTCGCGCAGGTCCTGGTGCAGAACCGGGTGTCGGCGGCGCTGTCGCAGTTGCCGCAATCGGTGCAGAACCAGGGCGTGACGGTACAGAAAAAGTCCACCGCAATCCTTCTGTTCGTGACGCTGACCTCGCCGAAGGCGACCTATGACAGCCTGTTCCTGAGCAACTACGCCAGCATCAGTCTGCGCGATGAGCTGTCGCGCCTGCCGGGGGTGGGCAACGTCACCGTGTTCGGCGCCGGCCAATATTCGATGCGGGTCTGGCTCGACCCCGCCAAATTGCAGGTTCGCGGGCTGATGCCGCAGGATGTCATCCAGGCGATCCAGCAGCAAAGCCAGCAGGTCACCGCCGGCCAGGTCGGCGCGCCACCGACGCCGTCCGGCCAGGCGTTCCAATACACGCTCAACGTTTCCGGGCGCCTCGACGACGTGGCCCAGTTCGAGGACATCATCGTCAAGACCGGCACCAGTGGCGACGTCACGCGCGTGCGCGATATCGGCAGCGTCGAGCTCGGCGCGCAGACCTATAGCCAGGTGTTTTCGCTCAACAAGAAGCCCGCCGCCGGCATCGGCGTATTCCAGTCGCCAGGCGCCAACGCGCTCGAGGTCGAGAAGGCGGTCGACAAGAAGATGGCGGAGCTCGCCAAGGCCTTCCCGCAGGACGTCGTCTACGACACCCCGTTCGACACCACCAAATTCGTGCAGGCCTCGATCGAGGAAGTCTACAAGACGCTGATCGAGGCGGGCCTGCTGGTGCTGGTCGTGATCCTGATCTTCTTGCAGGACTGGCGCGCGATGCTGGTGCCGGCAACCACCGTGCCGGTGACGATCATCGGCGCGTTCGCCGCGATGGCGGCGCTCGGCTTCACCGTCAATCTGTCGACGTTGTTTGCCATCGTGCTCGCGATCGGCATTGTGGTCGACGACGCCATCGTCGTGGTGGAGGGCGCCGCGCACAATATCGAGCAAGGCATGTCCGGCCACGATGCCGCGATCAAGGCGATGGATGTGCTGTTCGCGCCGATCGTCGGCATCACGCTGGTGTTGATCTCGGTGTTCCTGCCTGCTTCGTTCCTGCCCGGGTTGACGGGTCGAATGTATGCGCAATTCGCGCTCGTCATCGCCGCAACGGCGTTGTTGTCGGCCGTCAACGCGGCGACGCTGAAGCCGACGCAGTGCGCTTTATGGCTGCGCCGGCCGGTGCCGCCGGAGCAGCGCAACTTCTTCTATCGCGGTTTCAACGCCGTCTATGCGCGCGTGGAGGCCGGCTACGCCCGTTTGATCGGCGGCCTGGTGCGGCACGCCAGCGTTTCCGTGATCGTGGCGCTGATCCTGATCGGCATCGGCGGCTACGGCCTGTCACGCGTGCCGACCGGCTTCATCCCGATCGAGGACCAGGGCTATCTGCTCGCCGCCGTGCAATTGCCGGACGGCGCCGCACTCGACCGCACCCAGAAGGTGATGGACCGTGTGCAGGAGATCGCAAGCACGCAGCCCGGCGTCGACCAGATCATGACGATTTCCGGCATCTCGGCGCTCGACAACAGTTCGAGCCTCGCCAATGCCGGCGTTGCCTATATCGTGCTGAAGGACTGGAGCAGGCGCGGCAAGGGCGAGGACCTGCGCTCGCTGTTCGTCGGCCTGAACGAAAAGCTGTCGACCATCGAGGAAGCGCGCATTCTCGTCATTCCGCCGCCGCCGATTCAAGGTATCGGCAATGCTGCGGGCTTTGCCATGCAGGTTGAACTGCGCGACGGCAATTCCGATTTCGGCAAGCTTCAGGCCATCACCAACGCGATCGTAACCAACGGGTCATCGCAGAGCGCGTTGCAACGCGTCTCGTCGTCGTTCCGCGCCATGGTGCCGCAGTTCGACATCGAGGTGGATCGCGTCAAGACGCAGACGCTGCAGGTTACCACCGACCAGGTCTTCTCGACGCTATCGAGCTATATGGGCGCGGCCTACGTCAACCAGTTCAACAAGTTTGGCCGCACCTTCCAGGTCTACACCCAGGCCGATGCCAAATCCCGCCTGACTGCGCGCGACATCGAGAACATGATGGTGCGCAACGCGCAAGGCGACATGATCCCGATCGGCACCGTGACGAAGGTGACGCCCGCGGTCGGCCCATCGCTGATCAGTCTCTACAATCTCTACCCGTCGTCGACCATCATCGGTCTGCCGGCCCAGGGCTTCAGCTCCGGCGAGTCGATGAAGCTGATGGAGGAGATCGCGGCCAAGACGCTGCCGCGCGGCACCGGTTATGAATGGACGGCGATGTCCTACCAGGAGAAGGCCGTCGGCGGGCAAATCTATCTCGTGTTCGGCCTCGCGATGCTGCTGGTCTATCTGGTGCTCGCCGGACAGTACGAGAGCTGGTACGCGCCGATCTCCGTCATCCTGGCGGTGCCGCTGTCGCTGCTCGGCCCGATGGCGGTGCTGACCGGCCTGCGCATCGACAACAATCTCTATACCCAGATCGGTCTGATCCTGCTGATCGCGCTGTCGGCCAAGAACGCCATCCTGATCGTCGAGGTCGCGCTCGAATTGCATGTGCGCGACCGCAAGCCGCTGCTGGAATCCGCGATCGAGGCGGCGCGTGCCCGCTTCCGGCCGATCCTGATGACGTCCTTCGCCTTTATCCTGGGCGTGGTTCCGCTGGTGCTTGCGACCGGCGCCGGCGCCAGCGCCCGAAAGTCGATCGGCATCACGGTGTTCTCGGGCATGATCGCCTCGACCTGCCTTGCCGTGCTGTTCGTGCCGACATTCTTCGTCATCGTGCAGCGCTTCGAGAACTGGCTCGCCGAACGCAAGAACAGGAAAGCCGGCGTTCAGACCGCCGGCGGGACGCCGGGCGAGGCGCACTGATACCGGTTCACACCTTGACCATTCGCTTGCCGCGGTTCTCGCCGGCGAGCAGGCCGATCAGCGCCTGCGGCGTGTTCTCAAGCCCGTCGATCACGTCCTCCTGGACCTTGACCGCGCCAGAGGCGACCCACGATTGCAAATCGCGCAGCGCTTCGTTGCGGCGCTCCATGTAATCCATCACGATGAAGCCCTGCATGGTGATGCGCTTGACCACGATCAGGCCCGGCACACCCCGCGGTCCGGTCGCCGATGGCGCGCCGTCGTATTGCGAGATCGCGCCGCAGCAGGCGATGCGGCCGCGGTTGTTCATCTGCGCCAGACATGCTTCGAGGATTTCGCCGCCGACATTATCGAAGTAGACGTCGATGCCGTTGGGCGCCGCGGCTTTCAGCGCCTTGAACACCGCGCCATCCTTGTAGTCGACGGCGGCGTCGAAGCCGAGTTCGGAGGTAAGCCAGTGGCACTTGTCCTTGCCGCCGGCGATGCCGACGACCCGGCAGCCCTTGATCCTGGCGATCTGGCCAACGATCGAGCCAACCGAACCTGCCGCCGCCGAGACCACCACGGTCTCGCCGACCTTGGGCTTGCCGACGTCGAGCAGCCCGAAATAGGCGGTGAGGCCGGCGACGCCGTAGACGCTGAGCAGGTGGGTCATCGGCTCGACCTTCGGCATCTTGGCCAGATGCCTGGCGGGGACCGCGGCGTATTCCTGCCAGCCGGTGTCGCCAAACACGATGTCGCCCTCGGTCAGCTCCGGCGCCTTCGACGAGACGACTTCGGCGATGCCACCTCCCGCCATTACCGTGTTGGCTTCGACGGCCGCGCGATAGGTGGCGCCATGCATCCATGCCCGGTTGGCGGCGTCGAGCGAGATATAGCGCACCCGCAGCAAGGCTTCGCCGTCGCGCGCCTGCGGGATGGTTCCCTGCTGCATCTTGAAGTGCTCGGGCGCGAGCTTGCCGGTCGGCTTCTCCACGAGAAGAATCTGGCGATTGATACCGCTGTTCATGGCTTCCTCCCTCTGATTGTTCTTGAAGCAGTGAGCGCGCAAGAAATGCGCATCTCCAGCATTGTGCATTGCATAAGAGGCTATTCCTGCGGCGCGCGTTCCACAACGGTAACTTCGTGGCCTTGGATGCGTGTTGCGTCGGCTATGAAATCTGCCACACTCAAAGGAGCTGGAAACTTACGGGGGTAAGACATGTCCAACAGGTTTACGCAATACATCCTCATCGCGATGGCATTGGGCATTGTGATGGGGACGCTCGTCTTCAACTACTTGCCGGATAACCGGGTGGAAATCGCCTCCAGCGTGAACCTGATTGCCATGCTGTTTTTGCGCCTGATCAAGATGATCATCGCGCCGCTCGTGTTTGCAACCCTCGTCGGCGGCATCGCTCACATGGGAAGCGGCGCCAAGCTCGGCCGCATCTTCGCCAAGACCATGGGTTGGTTCGTCAGCGCGTCCTTCGTGTCGCTGCTGCTCGGCCTCGTGATGGTCAACCTGTTGCAGCCCGGCGCCAACTTCCCGGGTACGCTGCCCGACAAAGCGCAGTCGACCGGATTGCCGGTGTCGGCGTTCTCGATCGAGAAGTTTCTCACCCATTTGATCCCGACCTCGATCGCGGACGCGATGGCGCAGAACGAGATCTTGCAGATCGTGGTGTTCGCGGTGTTCTTCGCGGTCGCGCTCGGCGCGATGCCCGAGCGGTCCAAGCAGATCATGTCGGTGATCGATGATCTCGCCCATATCATGCTCAAGGTCACGGGCTACGTCATGCTATTTGCGCCGATCGCGGTCTGGGCGGCGATCATGGCGACCGTGTCGAAGAACGGCCTCGGCGTGCTGTGGAAGCTCATCGTGTTCATGGGTGGCTTCTACCTCTCGCTCCTGATCCTGTGGGGCATCCTGGTCGTGGTCGGCTTCATCGTCATCGGGCCAAGATACAGCCACCTGCTGCGGCTGATCCGCGAACCGCTGATGATCGCCTTCTCCACTGCGTCGTCGGAGGCCGCCTATCCGAAGACGCTGGAGGGCCTCAATCGCTTCGGCGCCTCGTCGCGGATCTCGAGCTTCGTGCTGCCGCTCGGTTATTCGTTCAACCTCGACGGCACGATGATGTACTGCACCTTCGCCAGCATCTTCATCGCGCAGACCTACCAGATCCCGATGTCGCTCGGCACCCAGCTCGCGATGCTGGCAACGTTGATGATCACATCAAAGGGCGTTGCCGGCGTTCCCCGCGCTTCGCTCGTGGTGATCGCCTCGACGCTCAGCCAGTTCGGCATTCCCGAGGCCGGGCTGTTGATGATCATGGGCATCGACACGTTCCTCGACATGGGACGCAGCGCCACCAACGTGATCGGCAACTCTCTCGCGACCGCGGTGGTCGCGAAATGGGAGGGTGAGCTGAAGGCCGAGCACGAACTCGGACCGGACGACGCCGTGCCCGCGGACTCCGTCGCTGGCGATGCCGTGCCGGCGCATTGAGGGGAGGGCCTCATGCGCCAAGCGGTGCGGAGATCGGTCGCGGCCTTCGGGCTGTCACTTGTGAGCTTGCTGTCGGTGACGGCCGCAGGCGCCCAGTCGGCCGGCGAAGGGCTTAGCCCGACGCTGGCTGCCATCAAGAGCCGGCATGTCATTCATCTCGGCTATCGCGAAAGCTCGCCGCCATTCTCCTTCCTCGATCAGGCCAACCGGCCGATCGGCTACAGCCTCGAATTGTGCGAGGCGATCGTGGAAGAGATCGGCGCCGAGGTCGACGATCCCAACCTGAAGATCGAATACGTGAAAGTCACCTCCGACGACCGCATTCCGGCGGTGGTGCAGGGCAAGATCGATCTCGAGTGCGGCTCGACCACGGCCAATGCCGAGCGCGCGAAGCAGGTGGCGTTCTCGCCGCTGATGTTCGTGGCCGGCACCAAGCTGATGGTGCCGAAGGCTTCCACGATCTCGGCGCCGAAGGACCTGCAAGGCAAGACCGTCGTCGTCACCAAGGGCACGACCAACGAACAGGCCATGCACGCGGTGGACAAGAAGTTCAATCTTGGCCTCAAGATCGTGACCGCAGGCGATCACGAACAATCTTATCAGATGCTGGTGGACGGCAAGGTCGATGCGTTTGCGACCGACGACATCCTGCTCTACGGCCTGATCACGCGGCACAAATCGCAGGACAAGTTCAAGGTCACCGGCGATTACCTGTCCTACGATCCCTACGGCATCATGTTCCGCAAGGGAGAGCCGCAATTGTCGGCGGTGGTGGAGCGTACCTTCCGCAAGCTCGGCACCAACCACGACCTCGTCCCGCTTTACAACAAGTGGTTCGTGTCGCGGATGCCGACCGGCGAGCGGATGAACGTGGCGATCTCGCCGCAGCTCGAAGACGCCTTCAAGGCGCTCGACGACTCCGAGGGTTCGAGCAACTGACGTGAACGCCCGCGGGCTTGTCGCTCGCGGGCGGGTCGGTTCAACCTGTCTGAATTACTTGATGTGAAGCGCCGACTTGGTGGCGTTGACGACGCTGTCGTAGGCCGCCTTGGTCTGCCCCGCGACGGTCGTGGCTTCATAAGTCGCGCCGGAAGAAAAGCCGGTCTTCGGCTTCAGGCCGACCGCGATCTGGGTCTGGCTCAGGATATGGGCAAAAGTCGACGACGTCGCCGCTTTGGCCTTGTTCACGTTATCCGCCTGCCGGCCGAGAAAGGCTGCGGTGGATGAGGAGATCGATGATGTGTCGCCCATGAGGCTCCCCCAAAAGCAGCCGCCACCATCGATCCGTTATGGTTAACGAATCGTTACCGCGCTTCCGCCTAGAAGAAGGTGAGCTGCTTCGGGTCCAGTCCGCGTGCGGCCGCGGCATATTCGATCGCGGTGAACAGTCCGCCCGCCACATAGATTCGCCGGTCGAGTGAGACGGCAAGCGCCCGGCTTGTCGCGAACGCCTGTTCGATCGAGGCGGCGATCTCGACGCGTGCTTGCGGATTGGCGTTGCGCATGGCCTCGGCAAGCGCGGCGGCGTCGCCGCCTTTGTGGTGCGCCGACGTCGAGACGATGAAGTCAAAATGCGGCGCGAGCAGGCCGCCGATCTCGGCCGCCTTCTTGTCGAAGGAAACGCCGGCGACGAGGATCCAGTTCTGCGCGCCGTGGGTCTGATGGAGCCCGGCGAGCGATTGCCTGATTCCGTCCGGCGTGTGTCCGACGTCGATGACGGTCAGGGGATCCTGAGCGATGGTCTCAAGTCGGCCTGGCCAACGCGCTTCGTGCAAACCATTTCGTACGGCCGCTTCAATGCGGGCGGCTGGCTCGCCCGGCCGCGTGCGCTCCAGCCAGCTTGCGAACAGCGCCGTCGCAATCGCGGCATTGTTGAGCTGGAAGCCGCCGGGCAGGGCAATATCAAGCGCGTGAAAATCATGGCTGCGAAAGGCGAAGTCGAAGCGCTGTCCGATCGATGCGACGTCGCCGCCGCCGATCTTCACGTCGTCGCCGACAAACAGGCTTTCGACATTCCGGCTGCGGTTATATTCGGCGATATGCGGCCGCAAGGCGCGGCAATTCTCGCCATAGATGATCGTGCCGCCGGCGGCGCAGGCGTCGCTCTTGTCTGACACGATCAGCTCCAGCGAATTTCCGAGCAGGTCGACATGCTCGTAATCGACCGAGACGACCGTGGTGACGCGGCTGCCGAGCAAGCGAACGGGATCGTAGCGGCCGCCGATGCCGGCCTCGAACACCATGAGGCCGCAACCGCTCTCCTGGAAGTAAAGACATGCCAGCGCGAACATCGCCTCGAACGCACCGAACTGTTCGTTGCGCCGTTGCGAAACAGCCTCGATCGCGGCGTTGATCCTGCCGGCCAATTCACGCAGCCTGCCATCGTCGATCGGCGCGCCGTCGACCTGAAACCGTTCGTTGACGCGAAACAGATGCGGCGAGGTGAACAGGCCCGTGCGCAGGCCGTAGGCGCTTCCGATCGAAGCGCAAAAGGCGGCCGTCGAGCCCTTGCCGTTCGATCCCGTGATCGCGATCGTTCTCTCCTGCAGGCTGTCACGGTCGATGGCGAGCACATCGAGCAATTCGGCCATCCGCGCCAGGCAAATGCCCTGGCCATATTTCGGCAGGTCAAACATCGAGGAGCTTCACCGACGAGAACGCGTGGCGCCAGATTTTCAGGATCAGGTCCGGCCGTTGCAACTCTTCGAGTAGCCGGATCGAGGGGTTGGAGTTGATCTCGATGACCGCGGCGCTGTCCGGATTGCCGCCGATATCCGTAAACAGGTCGACTGCCGCGGCGCGCAGGCCAAGCGCACGGACGGCCTGTCGCGCCATCTTGAGCGCGGAGGAATTGGGGGAAGCGAACGCCATGTGGCCGCCTGCGCTCAGGTTGGTGCGGCCCGCAATCTCCAGGCGTTCACCGGCGGCCAACACCCTGTCGAGTTCGCCCGCGGCCATTACGGCCGGGTCGATCGCGGAAAGGCCGCGTGCCTTCAGCGCCGCGTTATGTTCGTCGAGCAGGTCGCGTACCTTGTGCGCGCCGTCCCCTTCGAGTGCCGGCGGAAACTTTCGCGCGGAATAGACGACCTCGTCGTCGAGCACAAAGACGCGGTATTCGCGGCCGCTGACGACCGGCTGCATCAGGACGGCGTCGTAATGCGCGGCGACCTGGTCGAGGTATCGCGCGAGCGTCGTCTCGTCGGCGATGGCTTGCGCAAAATCTCCGCGCGATCCCGTCAGCGGCTTGAGGAATGCGCTTCCGCCGCAGCTTCTCGAAGCATGCGAAAGCGTCGGCGCGTTCGTGGCCGGTGGGACGTAAGCCGCGATGCCGCTCGCTCAGGAAGAAATAGTCGCCGCCGAGATTTGCGATGCCGGCATCGTCGAGAATGCGGTTGGCGAAATATTTGTCGGAGGCGAGCGTCGCGGCGGTCGCGTTGTTTTGCGGATACCAGGAGCAACGCCCGGCGCCGAAGAAGACGCTTGTCGCTTTCGAAGCGACGCGAAAGACGAGCCCGGAGCCGCCGTCGATGTCTTCGAAATGCAGCCCGAGCTCGCCGCACGACCAGGCGGCATAGGCTGCCTGGTCCGGGTAGAAGGCGGGCTTTCCCGCGCGAAATTCCTGCAAGTTCCGCATGCGGTAGGGGACGATCTGCCATTCCGGCTGTTTCGAAGAATATATCTAACGATTTTTTGTTCGTGGGGCGCGGCAATTAATCACCCGAATTGCGCGCGTTTTCAGCAAGTTAATTGCGCCCCGGAGGGGAGGCGGAGAAGGTTTTCCGCAAAAGCCGCGCAAGGCCGCCGGCCCTGCAATTTTCGAACGGTTATCTTGCAGTGCAGCATATTGACACCGGCCGAAAATGGGGTACTTGAAGGCCGCAATTCCTCAATCACCACAGAGGCTTCCGCGGTTTGGAGCGGTCGGTCCCCTGTCGGCCCTTTCGCAAGACGGAATCGGAAAAGCAGGCCATGAGCGCGTTTCATCGAGAGAAGGTTCTTTCTGTTCGGCACTGGACGGACACGTTGTTCAGCTTCCGCGCCACGCGTGACACCGGCTTCCGATTCCAGAACGGCCAGTTCGCCATGATCGGCCTGGAGGTCGATGGCCGTCCCTTGCTGCGCGCCTATTCGATGGCGAGCGCCAATCACGAAGAACAACTCGAATTCTTTTCGATCAAGGTCGCCGATGGTCCGCTGACCTCGCGCCTGCAAAAGATCAAGGAAGGCGACATCATCCTGGTCGGCCGCAAGGCCACCGGCACGCTGATCACCGACAACCTGCTTCCGGGCAAGCGCCTGCTTTTGCTGTCGACCGGAACCGGCCTTGCTCCGTTCGTCAGCCTGATCAAGGACCCCGACGTCTATGACAAGTTCGAGCAGATCGTGCTGGTGCATGGCTGCCGCCAGGTGTCCGAACTCGCTTATGGCGAGGAGGTGGTGAAGAACCTGCAGACCGACGAGTTGTTCGGGCCGCTGCTCGCCGAAAAGCTGGTTTACTATCCGACGGTCACCCGCGAGCCCTTCCGCAACCGTGGCCGCATCACCGATCTGATCACCTCGAAGCAGATTTTCGACGACATCGGCCAGGAGCCGCTGAATATCGAAGGCGACCGCGTCATGATGTGCGGCAGCCCGGCGATGCTCGAAGAGTTGCGCCAGATGTTTGACGCCCGCGGTTTCTCTGAAGGAAACCACAGCGAGCCCGGTCACTTCGTGATCGAGAAGGCCTTTGTGGAGCGCTAAGCTCCGCTTCTCAGTCGACGATGAACAGCTTCGCCCCGGTCTTGGTTGAAGAGCGGTGCGCGGCGTCGCCGAAATCCGACACCTGATAGCTCATGCCCGGGCGCAGCGTGAAGTTGCGGCCGTCGCGCAATTCGGTGTCGAGTTCGCCCTCCAGCACGTAGAGCACGTGGCCGCGGTCGCACCAGTGATCGGCGAGATATCCGGCGGTATATTCGACCATCCGCACGCGCACGTCGCCAATATTAAGGGTGCGCCAGAACGCCTGCCCGGTTTCGCCGGGATGGGTCGTAGCTGCAACCTGGCTCCAATCGGTCACGGTAAAGGGCAGCGTCGGGATCTTCATCTCTCAACATCCTGCATTTTGCGTGTACGCGTCGAACCATATCGATCGGCGCGTGAATGTCACGATTTTCCGGCTTCCGTGACGAGCCGTTATCCCGCCGGTGCCCGGCAACACTGACTGTTGATGATGCGGGCCGGAAGGCCCTTTGCTATAGTTTTCCGAAATGACGCGGGCTCATCGGGCGACGCGTTGAGTTCGGGGGGATAACCTTGTCCGCGTCTGTTCAGGACGATACGGCGAAGACTGCCTTTGTGTTTGCGGGCGGCGGCAGCTTTGGTGCGATCCAGGTCGGCATGCTGCACTCGCTGGTCGCCAACGGCGTTTCCGCGGATATGGTCGTCGGCTCCAGCGTCGGCGCCATCAACGGCGCCTTCTACGCCGGCGCGCCCACGCTGAAAGGCGTTCTCGAACTTGAAACCATCTGGCGAGGGCTGACCCGCCACGACGTTTTCCCGGTCACCTGGCGAACGATGCTGGGGTTTCTCTGGCGGCGGGATTTCCTGATCCCGCACGACGGCATTCGCAAGCTGCTCGAGGACCACCTGCCCTGCCGCAACTTGCAGGATGCGCAACTCCCGGTTCACATCGTCACCACGGATATCATCTCCGGCGAGAGTGTCGTGCTTTCGGAAGGATCTGCGGTCGAGGCCATCGTCGCCTCCACCTCCATACCGGGCGCCTTCGCGCCCGTTCCCTACAAGGATCGCTTTCTCGCGGACGGCGCGATCTCCGCCAACACGCCGGTCAAGGTTGCGGTCGAGAGAGGCGCGCGCCGCCTGATCATCCTGCCGACCGGTTATGCCTGCGCGACCGATAGGCCGCCGGTCGGCGCAGTTGCCAATGCGCTGCACGCGTTGACGCTGATGATCGCGCGGCAGCTGGTGAACGATCTGGAAGAGCTTCCGCCCGATATCGAATACTTCGTGGTGCCGCCTTTGTGTCCGCTGGTGGGCTCGCCTTACGATTTCTCGCGCACCTCGGAGCATATCGAGCGGTCGATCAGAACCACCGACGACTGGCTGGCCAATCACGGCCTCGAGAAGCAGCACATCCCCGGTGAACTACGGGCCCACGACCATTAGGCGAAGTCCTGAGATCGGCTGCTGAAGCAGCTACGTTGCAGTGCGAAAGTCGGCTGACTCAAAGTCCTAGTCACACGGACGGATTGATCATTGCGCGGATGTGGGTAGCCTTGGGCCGAACGCCAAATCAGCCGTCGCCAACTGTCATATCCGTGACCGTTGCCGCCGATATCGTGGATGAGCTGACAAACGTCCGAGGGTCCCATGGAAACATTGATGCTGCCGTTCTCGCCGCGTTTCATCATTCTCACGATCTGCTCGGTGGTGACGGCGCTGCTTCTCGGTATCGGTATCGTCGACCACAAGGTGTTCGACTTCATCCTCATTCCATTGGTGATCTTTGCGGCGCTCACGCTGCTCGGTATTCGCGATCTGACGCAGAAGAGCCACGCCGTGCTGCGCAACTATCCGATCTCGGCGCATTTGCGTTTCCTGCTCGAAGAGATCCGCCCCGAAATGCGGCAATACTTCTTCGAGAGCGAAAAGGACGGCATGCCGTTCTCCCGCGACACCCGCGCGGTCATCTATCAGCGAGCCAAGATGGTGCTCGACAAGCGGCCATTCGGCACGCAGGAGGACGTCTATCGCCAAGGCTACGAATGGATTCACCATTCGGTGTCGCCGAAGGTCCATGAGAACGAGAAATTCCGCATCACCATCGGCGGGCCGGATTGTACCAAGCCGTATTCCGCGTCGGTCTTCAATATTTCGGCGATGAGCTTTGGCGCGCTCAGCCCCAATGCGGTGCGCGCGCTAAACGCCGGCGCCAAGAAGGGCGGCTTCGCTCACGATACCGGCGAAGGCGGCGTCAGTCCTTATCATCGCGAGAATGGCGGCGATATCATCTGGGAAATCGGCTCCGGCTATTTCGGCTGCCGCAACCGCGATGGCAGCTTCAATCCGGAAGAGTTCGCACGCGTTGCTGCGGACGACCAGATCAAGATGGTCGAACTCAAGATAAGCCAGGGCGCCAAGCCGGGCCATGGCGGCGTGTTGCCGGCGGCGAAGGTCTCCGAGGAGATTTCGAAGATCCGCGGCGTTGCCGATGAACGAGGATTGCATCTCGCCGGCCTTTCACCGGGCGTTCTCGACGCCGCTTCAGATGATGGCCTTTATCGGCGAGATGCGGCGGCTCTCCGGCGGCAAGCCGGCCGGCTTCAAGCTCTGCATCGGCCACCCCTGGGAGTTTCTGGCGATCTGCAAGGCGATGCTGGAGACCGGCATCTATCCCGATTTCATCGTGGTCGACGGCAACGAAGGCGGCACGGGCGCCGCGCCGCTCGAGTTCATGGACCACATGGGCATGCCGATGCGCGAGGGCGTCAGCTTTCGTCCACAACGCGCTGATCGGCATCAATGCGCGCGATCGCATCCGCATCGGCGCTGCCGGCAAGATCGCGACCGCTTTCGACATGGCGCGCGCGATGGCGATCGGCGCCGACTGGTGCAATTCGGCGCGAGGCTTCATGTTCGCGCTGGGCTGCATTCAGTCGTTGAGTTGCCATACCGATCGTTGCCCGACCGGGGTGACCACGCAGGACCCCTCGCGCAACCGCGCTTTGTTCGTGCCGCACAAGATCGATCGAGTCTACAATTACCACCACGCCACGCTGCATGCGCTGGCGGAGCTGCTGGCTGCCGCGGGCCTGGACCATCCGCAAGACCTGCGGCCGATCCACTTCTCGCAGCGGACGTCGACGACGGAAGTGCAGACCTTCGCGAAGCTCTATCCGTCGCTGCGGCCGGGCGAATTGATCGACGGCACCAGCGATCCGCGCTTTGCCGACGCCTGGGCGATGGCGCGGGCGGATAGCTTCGCGCCGGTGATGTAAAATCCTCTCTTGTCATTCCGCGATGCGCCGCGGCGCAGACCCGGAATCCATGGCGCCGCAAGAATGCTGGGAGAAATGGATTTCAGGTGCGCAATTGCGCACCGTAGCTCGCGCTATCGCGCGCCCCGGAATGACGATGATAAATTGTCAGTGTGGGTTTTCCAGACTGAAGGTTTCCGACTGATCGTCGTAGGCGAACAGTTCGGCATATCGTCCCCATGAGATGATCGTCTTGAGCGTCTCGTCGGCCGCGCCCTCGCTCATGTAGTCTTCGAGCTCGATGCGGAATCGTGCCTCGGGAGCGGTGTGCGACGGCCGCTCATCCAGCACGCGTTTGATCAGGCCGACGACCGGCACGTAGCTCGTCATATGCTCGGCGAACAGCCGTTTGCGGACGTCGGTTTCCATATTGGCAAACCGCTTGCCGGCGTCCGTCAGCATCAGGTCGCCTTCGCTCAATTGGGCAAAGCGCAGCAGTTGCAGGGATTCGCCGAGGTGGAAGAGTTCGTCCGCCTCGAGTTGCAGGTGGCTCGCCAGAACCGGCAAGTCGGCGTGGCCGTTATAGGGCGGCGCAGCCAGCGTCTCGATCAGGCCCGAGAGCAGGTTGGACGACACATGGTTGAGGATCATGCCGACGCCGGTGCCTTGAATACCCTCGATCGCCGGCGCCTTCGGCTCGGGACGTTGCGTCATGCGGGCATAGATGCTGTCGACCATCTGGCGGAACGCCGGGTCGAGGCGATTGCGCGGATGCGGGAAATCGATCTTGATCTCGGCGGCGACGCGGCCGGGATTGGACGAGAACACCAGGATGCGGTCGCACATCAGCACCGCTTCCTCGATATTGTGCGTCACCATCAACACCGACTTGATCGGCAGACGGCCTTCGATCCAGAGATCGATCAAGTCGGTGCGCAGCGTCTCGGCGGTCAGCACGTCGAGCGCCGAAAACGGCTCGTCCATCAGGAGCAGGTCCGGGTGCACGACCAGCGCCCGCGCAAAGCCGACGCGCTGGCGCATGCCGCCCGATAATTCCTTCGGGTAGGCGGATTCGAAGCCGTCGAGGCCGATCAAGTCGATCGCCGCCAGCGCCCGCTTGCGGCGCTCGGCGCTGTCCACGCCCAAGGCCTCAAGGCCGAGTTCGACGTTTTGCAGCACCGTCAGCCATGGAAACAGCGCGAACGATTGAAACACCATGGAGACGCCGTTCGGCGGTCCCGCGATGGTCTCGCCGCGGCATTTCGCATCGCCCGCCGAGGGCGTGACCAGACCGGCAATGATCCGCAACAGCGTGGACTTGCCCGATCCGGAGCGGCCGAGCAGGCCCACGATCTCGCCGGAGCGGATCGTCAGATCGACCTTTTCGAGAACCAGCAGTTCCTCGCCGCTGCCTTTCGGAAACGAGCGGCAGACGCCCCGGATATCGAGCAGATTGGCTTCCTTGGAAATATCGAGCATGAGACTTTCCTTGTACCTCAGCCAAGACGAAGGCGGCGTTCTCCGAAGGCGTAGAGCGGCCTCCAGAGCAGGCGATTGAACAGGGTAACGAGAACGCACATCACGACGATGCCAAGCACGACGCGCGGGAAATCGCCGGCCTCCGTCGCTTGCGCTATATAGGAACCCAATCCCTTCGCCATCAGGTGGGTGTCGCCCCAGCTGGCGACTTCCGCGACGATGGACGCATTCCACGATCCGCCCGAGGCAGTGATCGCGCCCGTGATGTAGTAGGGGAAGATCCCCGGCAGGATCGCTTTCACCCACCATCGCCAGCCGCGCAGATGGAAGCTGCCCGCGGCTTCGCGCAAGTCGGTCGGGAAGGCGCTGGCGCCGGCGATGACGTTGAACAGGATGTACCACTGGGTACCCAGGATCATCAGCGGGCTCAGCCAGATATTGGCGTTGAGGCCGAAGCGTACGATGATCACGACGAAGACCGGAAAGGCGAGGTTCGCCGGAAAGGCGGCGAGAAATTGCGCCAGCGGCTGCACGCGTTCGGCGAGCTTTGGCCGAAGCCCGATCCAGACGCCGATCGGCACCCATATCAGTGACGCCAGCGTGATCAGCACGATCACGCGGGCGAACGTGATGAAGCCATCGCCAACGGCCGTGAATACGTCCGAGAGACTGAGCGTCGTGGACATGAAGCGGTAGGCGCGCCAGCCGGCATAGCAGGTCGCGAACGCAATCAACACCAGCCAGAGCGCGTCGACCACGCGCGATGAAGCGCCAGACTTGAAAGATATCCGCAATCCCGCCGGCAGCCTCACGTGCAGGTTCGAAAAGATCCTGTTCGTGGCGGCGAACGGCGCGGTAAGCGCTCTCAACGCGCGCGTACGACGAAACAGGTCGAGCATCCATGACGTCGGGGCGTCGCCGGAAGCGGTCTGTTCGAAGCGGAACTTGTCGGCCCACGCCACGACAGGACGAAACAGAAACTGATCGTAGGCAATGATCACAAGCAGCATGGTGAGGATCGCATAGCCGATGGCCGGCAGGTTCTGCTTCTCGATGCCGAGCGCGACATAGGAGCCGATGCCGGGCAGGGTGACGGTAGTATTCCCGACGGTGATCGCTTCCGATGCCACGACGAAGAACCAGCCGCCGGACATCGACATCATCGTGTTCCAGATCAGCCCGGGCATGGCGAAGGGCACGTCGAGCCGCCAGAAGCGCTGCCATCCCGACAGGTGAAAGCTCTTCGAGGCTTCGTCGAGGTCCTTCGGGACGCTGCGGATCGACTGGTACAGGCTGAACGTCATGTTCCAGGCCTGGCTCGTGAAGATCGCGAACACGCAAGCGAGTTCGGCGCCGAACACCTGTCCCGGAAACAGGTTCAGGAAGAACGCGACCGTGAAGGTGAGGAATCCGAGGATCGGCACCGATTGCAGGATGTCGAGCAGCGGGATCAACACGATCTCGGCTCTGCGGCTTTTGGCGGCGAGCGTGGCGTAGACCAGTGTGAAGATGATCGAGCACACGATGGCAAGCAGCATGCGCATCGTCGTGCGCAGCGCATAATATGGCAGATGGATCGGGTCGAGCGACACCGGAGATGCGTCGAGCGCCGATAGCGGCAACGTGGTCTGCTCGCCGCCATAGACGATCAGCACCATCGCGCCGGTGACGAGAACAAGCGCGACCACGTCCCAGACGTTCGGCCGCAATGCCTGTCCCAGCCTTGGCGTCAGAATATCATTCAGCCTCATGCGTGCCGTGCCTCATCTGCGATGCATCATTCAAGAACCGGCGCAACGCTCCAGCTTGCGGCCGAAACGGTTGGCTCGAGGCTGAGGCGGCCGACCACCTGCTCAAGTACTGCGTCGTTCTTGGCGGGCGAAGTGAGCACCGCCGTAACCTCGACGCGTCCGGCTTCCTCAATGTCGTTGCTGTCGAGTTGCCGCAGGCTGAGGTGGCCGTTGCCGGTGCCCTGCAACAGCAGCGCCCGGATACGGGCCTCTTCAGGGCTGCGACACACCACGCGCACACCGTAGCGGAAGTCGGTCTCCGCCTGCGCGATCGGTTGCCGGTTGATGAGCCGCACCACCGGCCGCAGCGTGAGATTGACCAGCACGACAAACATGGTCGCGGCCGCCGCGTGCAACGGATGGCCGCTGCCGGCCAATAATCCGACCGCCGCCGAACACCACAGCGTCGCTGCCGTGTTGAGGCCGCTGACCTGAAGTCCCTCGCGAAAGATGATGCCGGCGCCGAGAAAGCCGATTCCCGAAACGACCTGCGCTGCGACCTGCGTCGGATTTCCGCCGTCGGGAATCAGGCTTTCGAACACGACAAAACTGGCCGCGCCGATCGCGACCAGCGTATTGGTGCGCAGTCCGGCCATTCGTTGCCGCCATTGGCGCTCGAAGCCGATGCAGGCGCCGAGCAGCGTTGCGACTGCGAGATTGAGTGCGGTTTGTTCGATCGATGCGATCATGATCGAACTCCGGCGCGGTGTTGCCGATCGCCCGGGCAGCGAAAGCTCGCGCAAAGCGAGCGCGTCAGAATGGTTTGGCGGTCGTTCTTGAGCATCGCTCGCCTCCGCGTCCATGATCGACGCGGCGGGCCGGTGAGCGACGGCGGCCTAGGCGCGGCCGTCCATTCTCACGCGGCAAATCCCGACGCGTCCAATATTGAATGTTGCCGGCGTCGCAGGCCCTGACATCTCAGGGGTGACGTCGCCGAAGGTGGTAGGGCCCATATCCGTCTTGTCAGGATTGAAGGATTTACTTGACGCCAATATTACAGCGACGGTCGGCAACTACGCCCGCTTCCAGCGGCTGTCAACCGCCGATTTACGAGAGGTGCTGGACCTCGACAGTGACGTGCGAGAGATCGGAGAAATGCGCGAGTTGCTGCCGATAGTGCGGGGCGTCACGCGGCTGCGACGTCGCAATCGAGACGATGGCGCCGAGATGGCCAGGCCCCAGCCGCCAGAGATGCAAGTCGGTGACGCGGTCGCCTTCGCTTTCGATTGAAGCCCTGATCCTCTCGGCGAGGGCCGGGTCCGGCATGCGGTCGAGCAGGATGGCGCCGGTGTCGCGCACCAGGCCGATCGACCAACTCGCGATCACAAGCGCGCCGATGAACCCGGCCAGCGGGTCCATCCAGAGCCAGCCGAATGCGCGCGCCAGCAGCAGGCCAACGATGACGAGCACCGAGACGGCGGCATCCGCCATCACGTGAACGACGGCGGCGCGCATGTTGTTGTCGCGATGATGCCTCTCGCCAGCGTGAGTCATGAGGAGCGTGATCGTGGACGTGAGGATGGTCATGGGTATGGGCGTGACCATGAGAATGGCCATGGCCGTCGTGGTGATGACCTCCGGCCAATAGCCACGCGCTGGCGACATTGACCAGCAACCCAAGCGCGGCGATCGGGATCGCTTCGTTGAAGGCGATCGGGACCGGATCGAGAAAGCGCGTGATGGCTTCGTATGCGATCAGGAGCGCGATCATCGCCAGCACGATAGCGCTGGTGTATCCGGCGAGATCGCCGAATTTTCCGGTTCCGAAGGTGAAGTTGGCATCGGTCGAATATCGTCGCGCAAACGTATAGGCGAGCGCGGCAAGCAGCAGTGCGCCGGCATGGGTCGACATATGCAGGCCGTCCGCGATCAGGGCCAATGATCCGAACAAGGCGCCGCCGATGATTTCGGCGACCATCATGACCAGGCAGAGGACGATGACCGCCCAGGTCCGCCGCTCCGCGCGGGCATGGTCTTCGCCGAGAAATACGTGGCTGTGTGGTGAGATCTGAACCGTCACGTTAGCCTCACTTCAGATAGGTGTGGACCACGTCGATGAGTTGGTCGGCCGCTTCGGCATTGAGCGCGCCGGGGTTCTTGCCGGGATCAACGAGGTGAGTGCGGATATGATCCTCGACCACTTCCGCCATCAGCCCGGCGACGCTGCCGCGAATGCCGGCGATCATGTGCATGATGCGCTCGCACTCGGCCTCGTCCGTCAGCGCCCGCTCGATCGCCTCGACCTGGCCGCGGATGCGGCCAACGCGCGCGAGCAGCTTCTTTTTCTCTTTGATCGTATGGGACATTGCCATCCATATAGGGTACCCCCCTATGCTATGTCAACGTCGCCCGTGGCTGAGCCGGAGCGGCGCCCCAGGCCCGGTCAGCTTTTCGGACGGTTGGACAGCAGTTCGAGGTCGAACCGGTTGACGTCATCGAGCAGTTCGCAGAAGGCCGTCGCGCCCTGATCGAGCAGGCGTTCGCCCTTCTCAGGCGTTGCCAGCGTGGCATCGCCGACAGCCCCGCTCGGATGCAAGTCCTGGGTTTGCCAGGCAAAGGGCGCCGGCCGCTGTGCGGAGAGGTGCCGGAAATTCTTCTTCATCTCGACGGTCGAGGGGCGGAAATTGGCGATGGCATCCTGCTTCACCTGCGAGCCGTAGCGCGCCAGCATGATCGAGGTCTCCAGGGCGCCGCCATGAATGCCGTGCTCGATTTCTTCGGCGGAAAACAGCGTCTCGGCCGCCGACAGGCGTCCCCATGACGTCGTGACGACCAGCATTTGATGATGTGCGCGCAATTCCTGCGCGACAATGCCCATGGCCGCGCTGTTGCCGCCGTGGCTTGTGACCATCACGAGCTTTTTCAGGCCGCCGCGCGCCGCACTCTCGCCGATCGCGATCCAGCGCCTGAGGGCTGCTTCCGGCGATAGCGTCTGCGTGCCCGGAAAGTCGATATGTTCGGAGGAAATTCCGATCCTCTCGATGGGTAGAAAGGTGACCGGCAAGGTGCTGGAGAGGAGCTGGCGCACCCGCGCGAGATAGGCTTCCGCAATCAGAACATCGGTCTCGACCGGCAAATGCGGCCCATGCTGTTCGGTCGCGGCCAGCGGCAGCACGGCAATCCAGCGCGCGCGATCGTGGCCCGACATTTCAGGCCAGCGAATCTCGGTCCAATCACGGGGAGGAAGGGTTGAAGTCATCGCGCAAAGATTGTTTGTAGGGGACGTTTTCCAAGCCCCATCATGAGGCCAAATGGCTCACGGAGTCCAACCATGAAGCTGCCTGTTTTGCCGCGAGCGTTAATGGTTGTCACGGTGGCCGTGATGGCGGCGATATCGCCCGGGCACGCGCAAACGACGCTGGACAAGGTGTCTTTCGGCACCAACTGGGTCGCCGAAGCCGAGCATGGCGGCTTCTTTCAAGCGGTCGCCGACGGCACCTACGCCAAATACGGCCTCGATGTCACGATCGTGCCCGGCGGCCCGAACGAGAACAACCGGATGCTGCTGATTGCCGGTAAGCTCGACTTCTTCATGGCCGCCAACACGCTGATGTCGTTCGATGCCGTCGCCAACGATGTGCCGGTGGTCACCGTGGCGGCGATCTTCCAGAAGGATCCGCAGGTGCTGCTGACCCACCCCGAGTACAAGATCACCAAGCTCGAGGAACTGAAGCCGCTCACGCTGTTCGTCTCAAAGGAGGGCATCGGGAGCTATTTTCAGTGGCTGAAATCCGAGCACGGATTTAGCGAAAGCAAGGTCAAGCCCTACACATTCAATCCGCAACCCTTTCTGGCCGACAAGCACAGCGCGATGCAGGGCTATGTCACGTCGGAACCGTACGCCGTCGAGAAAGCCGCGGGTTTCAGGCCGGGAATCATTCTGCTCGCGGATTTCGGCTTCAACTCCTATTCGACGCTGGTCGAGACCCGCCGCGATCTGATCGACAAGAAGCCGGATCTGGTGCAGCGCTTCGTCAATGCCTCGATCATCGGCTGGTACAACTATCTCTACGGCAACAATGCTGCCGCGAATGCCATGATCAAGAAGTTAAACCCGGAAATGACGGATGAGCTGCTCGCTTATTCCATCGCCAGAATGAAGGAATACGGCATCGTCGATTCCGGGGATTCGCTCCGTGACGGCATCGGCGCCTTGAACGATGAACGGATGGCGAGCTTCTTCGACAAGATGGTGCGTGCCCATGTCGTGAAGGCCGACGTCGACTATCGCAAGTCCTATACGCTTCGCTTCGTCAACAAGGGCGTTGGCGTCGACCTGCGGCCGAAGAACTAGGGCCCAATCATGGCTGATCCCGGCGCGCTGGCTGATATGGATATCGATCCGGCGCGAAGCGTCGCGGTCAGCCTGCGTGGCGTCTCCAAGACCTACGACAATGGCGTCGTCGCGCTCGGTCCCGTTGATCTTGACGTGCGCCGTGGGGAGTTCGTGTCGCTTCTCGGGCCTTCCGGATGCGGCAAATCCACCGCGCTCCGCCTGATCGCGGGCCTCGGCGCGCCGAGTTCGGGAACGGTGCGCGTCACGCCGCTGGCGGCCGAGACGAACGGCAGGCATCCCGTCGGCTTTGTGTTTCAGGAGCCGACCTTGATGCCGTGGGCCAGTGTTCGCGAGAATGTCCGGCTGCCCTTGAGGCTCGCGCATGTTCCGTTTTCGGAAGCGAAAGCGCGCGCCGATGAGGCGCTCGAGCAAGTCGGGCTTTCCGAATTTGCAGACAGCTACCCGCGCGAATTGTCCGGCGGCATGAAGATGCGTGTCTCGCTGGCACGTGCGCTGGTGACCGATCCGGACATTCTTCTGATGGATGAACCGTTCGCGGCGCTGGATGAGATCACGCGGTTTCGTCTCAACAACGACCTCCTGGCGTTGTGGCGCTCCTTGCGCAAGACCGTCATTTTCGTCACCCACTCGGTGTTTGAATCCGTGTACCTGTCGCAGCGGGTGGTGGTGATGACGTCGCGGCCAGGACGCATCACGGCCGAGATCAGCGTCGAGACGTTGGAGCCGCGCGGCGAGGATTTCCGCACCTCGGCCGATTACGCCGGCTACTGCCGGAAAGTTTCGAACGCACTGGCGCCGGCCTATGCAGGGCAGTCGGCATGAGCGCGGCCGATCTCCCACCGTCATCAGCGCCGTCGCTTTCGGGCAACCGCGCCGCGCGTCTTGCTCGCGTCATGTTGCCCATCATCGTGCTCGCTGCGGGCATCGCGTTGTGGGAGCTCGTTGTACGGATCAACGACATCAAGCCTTATATCTTGCCGGCGCCGTCGGCGGTATTCGTGACGCTGATCCGCGACTGGGATGTGCTGTTCCAGTCGCTCCTGACCACGCTTTTGACGACCTTTGCGGGCTTTGCCGCGGCCGCGATCGGCGGCATCGTCCTGGCGCTGCTGTTCAACCTGTCGAAGTGGCTGGAATATTCGCTTTTCCCGTATGCGGTGGTGTTGCAGGTCACGCCGGTTATCGCGATTGCGCCACTATTGTTGATTTATCTGCCGCAAACCACGGCGGTCGTGGCCTGTGCCTGGATCGTCGCTTTCTTTCCTGTGTTGTCCAACACCACGCTCGGCCTCAATTCAGTGGATCGCAACCTCGCCGGCCTGTTTCAACTTTATCGTGCATCGCGGTTGCAAACCCTGTGTCTTCTGAAGCTGCCCGCCGCCCTGCCGCACATTCTTGGTGGGCTCCGCATTGCGGGCGGCCTGTCGTTGATCGGCGCGGTCGTGGCGGAAATCGCGGCAGGCTCGGCCGGGGCCGGATCGGGGCTGGCCTATCGAATTGCGGAATCCGGATACCGCCTCAACATTCCCCGAATGTTCGCAGCCTTGCTGTTGCTCTCGGCGGCCGGAATTGTCATTTATGGGCTGCTGGCGCTGACCTCGCACCTGGTCCTGCGGCGCTGGCACGAGAGTGCGCTTGGAAAGGAAAATTAGAATGTCGGGCGGAAATCTTTCATCGGAAAAAATCGATCTCCTGGTCTATGGGCCGAACAAGCCCATCGTCGATAAGGGCTTTTCCGATCAGTACGTGCTCCATCCGGCCGAGACGCACGCCGACCTCGAGCGCATCAGCCCGGCGGTCAAGGCGAAAATCCGCGGCGCCGCCGTGACCTACAGCACCGCCCGCTGCGACGGCGGCGTGATGGGAATGTTCCCGAAGCTCGAAATCGTGGCGTCCTTCGGCGTCGGTTACGACCATGTCGATGCCAGCCATGCGCGTGAACACAACATCATGGTGACCAACACGCCGGACGTCCTTACCGAAGAGGTCGCCGACATCGCGATGGGTCTCCTGATCGCGACCCTTCGTGAGTTCATCAAGGCCGACCGCTATCTGCGCTCCGGGCTCTGGACGACGCAGCAATATCCGCTCAGCGTCGGTTCGCTGCGGGACCGCAAGGTCGGATTCGTCGGCATGGGCCGCATCGGTCAGGCGATCGCGCGCCGCCTCGATGCGTCGCTGGTGCCGGTCGTGTACCATACGCGCAACGCGGTCTCGGGCCTCAACTACAAGCACTATCCCGACCTGATCGAGATGGCGAAAGCCGTCGACACGCTGATGGTGATCGTGCCCGGCGGTCCGTCGACCGCGAAAATGGTCAATGCCGACGTGCTCAAGGCGCTCGGTCCGCGCGGCGTCATCATCAATGTCGCGCGCGGCTCGGTGGTTGACGAGGAGGCGATGGTTGCAGCCCTGAAGTCCGGAGCCATTCTGGCTGCGGGCCTCGACGTGTTCGCCAACGAGCCCGCCGTGCCGGACGAACTCAAGGCGATGCAGAACGTCGTGCTGCTGCCGCATATCGGTTCGGCCTCGGTCGTCACCCGCAATGCAATGGATCAGCTCGTGGTCGACAACCTGAAGGCCTGGTTCGGCGGCAAGGGTCCGCTGACCCCGATCGCTGAAACACCGGCGAAAGCCAAGTAATATGGATATCCGGCGCCGCCTCGCTTTCGCGATGCTGGCGGCGCCGCTGGCTTGCCTGCATCCTGCCGCCGCGCAGGATGCGTCGACCCTGAAAAAAGACATGGTCGGCCAGTGGGAGCTCTCGACCACCGAGCGTAGCAAGACCTGCGTCGTCACCTTGAAGGGTGACGCGGTGCCGCAAGGCTTGAAGCTCGAGCTGGAGCCAAGTTGCGCCGCGGCGCTGCCCTTTGCCAAGGATATCGCCGGCTGGAGCGTCAAGGGGTCTCGATATCGTCCGCTTGCAGGACGCAAGCGGCCAGCCGGTGATCGACTTTACCGAAGTTGAGAGCGGGATCTTCGAAGGCGTCAGGCAGAACGAAGGCGTTTACATTCTACAAAATCTTGCCGCCGCGCGCTCACTCGCCAAATCGATGGATCAGATGATCGGCGACTGGGCGATGGTGCGGGCCAACGGTCAGGTCGTCTGCGGCCTCACGCTCACCAATACCGACGCCGGTCAGGACAACTTCCAGGTCTTCCTCAAGCCGAAATGCGATCCCGTGGTCGCGGCATTCGGGCCGACGCGCTGGCGGCTGGAGCATGGCCAGATCGTCCTGGTGTCCGGCAAGGGCGAGACCTGGCAATTCGAGGCCGATGACAACGCGCAGTGGCGGCTGGTGCCGGACAGCGCCGATTCGCTGCTGATGATGCGGCAGTAAGCGACGGTAACCGGTTGCTTCCGGATTCTTGTTTAATTTTTTGCTGGCCGTGTCGATCCGCCGGAGGTCGCTTCGTCGACTTCAATAGCGAGATAATTGCGCTAGCATGGTGCGCGCGGTTCGCCTCGAAGGAGCTTCTCAGATGCGCTTTATGTACCTCGTCAAATATCACGGCCCTCCAGCCAACCCGCCGACCCAGCTTCTGGAAGCCGTCCACAAGCTTGCAGACCGGGAGATCAAGGCAGGCCGGATGCTCGACAATGGCGGCCTGATGCCGGTTCAGACCGGGGCCCAGGTGCTAATCAAGGACGGCAAGCTCAGCGTGATCGACGGCCCGTTCGTCGAGGCCAAGGAAGTCGTCGGCGGTTATGCGGTCTTCGAGCTTCGCGACAAGGAAGAGGCCGTGGCGATGGCCAAGAGAGTTCATGCAACTCCACCTCGAGCACATGCCCGAATGGGAAGGCGCCTGTGAGGTCCGCGCGTTTGACGGTCCGGGCCAAGGCCCTCGCTAGACGGAATCGGCGGCGATGACCGCCGAAGTCCAACGCGCAATTCTTGCCGTCTGGCGGGTCGAGCAGCCGCGCCTTATCACCAGCCTTTCCAAAATGCTGCGTGATGTGCCGCTGGCGGAGGAGCTGACGCAAGACGCGCTGTTGGCGGCGCTCGAGCATTGGCCGGTGAGCGGCATTCCGGAAAGGCCGGGGGCGTGGCTGATGACGACGGCCAAACGCCGCGCCCTGGACCACCTGCGCCGTTCCCGCGTGCTCGCGCGTAAACACGAGATGGTTGCGCGCGAACTGGAAGCGGAGCAGCAGGCGATGCCCGATCTGGACGCGGCGCTTGATGATGACATCGGCGACGAGATGCTTCGGCTGATCTTTACAGCCTGCCATCCGCTATTGTCGCGCGAGGCGCGCGTGGCGCTGGCGCTTCGGATGGTTTGTGGTCTTACCACCGAGGAAATAGCACGCGCCTTTCTGGTTCCGGATGCCACCGTGGGCCAGCGTATCGTCCGCGCGAAGCGAACACTTTCCGAAGTCGGGACTGGTCTACGAGACGCCCCGAGGCGAAGATCTGTCGGAGCGGCTCGCCGCCGTGCTCGAAGTCGTCTATCTGATCTTCAACGAAGGTTATACCGCAGCCCGCGGCGAACATTGGTTGCGTCCGCAACTTTGCCACGAAGCCCTTCGCATCGGTCGTATCCTGACGTCGATCGCGTCTCGCGAGCCGGAGGCCTACGGTCTGCTCGCGCTGATGGAGTTGAACGCTTCTCGCACGGCGGCGCGCACCGATGCGGCGGGCGCGCCGGTTTTGATCCTCGATCAGAATCGCGCGCTGTGGGATCTGTTGCAGATCCGGCGCGGCATGCACGCGCTCGGCCGTGCACGAGAACTCGGCGGCGCGTTCGGATTTTATGCGCTTCAGGCCGCGATCGTCGCCTGCCATGCGCGGGCCGGGACTGCCGCGGAAACCGACTGGAAGCAGATTTCGGCGCTTTATTCGGAGCTGACAAAACGCGTGAATTCGCCCGTCATCGAGCTCAACCGCGCGGTCGCGGTCGGCATGGCCGAGGGGCCTGCGGCGGGGCTTGAGATCGCGGACCGGCTGGTCGGTGAGCCGGCGCTCAAGACTTATCATCTGCTGGAAAGCGTTCGCGGCGATCTGCTTTGCAAACTTCAGCGTTTCGAGGAGGCCAAGGCGGCATTTGAGGCGGCGGCAGAACTCGCGGGCAACCAGCGCGAACGCGATTTTCTGCGGCGCCGCGCCTTCGAGGCTTCGCGTGCGGCCGATCATCCAATTGAATAGGCATCACCGCGGTCAGATCAGCCGCATGCCCTTGAGGCTCGCATGGCCGCCTTTGCCGACGATGATGTGGTCGTGCACCGAAATCCCGAGCGGGCTTGCGATAGCGATGATCGCCTTGGTCATCTGAATGTCGGCCTGCGAGGGTGAGGGATCGCCGGAGGGATGGTTGTGCACCAGGATCAAGGCGGTTGCCGACAATTCGAGCGCCCGCTTGATGACCTCTCGCGGATAAACCGGCGTGTGGTCGACCGTGCCGGTCTGCTGCACCTCGTCGGCGATCAACTGGTTGCGCTTGTCGAGAAAGAGAATGCGAAACTGCTCCTTGTCGGCGAAAGCCATTCCGGTGCGACAGTAGCTCACGACATCGTCCCACGACGACAACGCGACGCTTCGCTTGATCTCGCCCTTGGCGATGCGCCCTGCAGCCGCCGCAAGCAGCTTGAGCTGAGTGACCGAGGCGTCGCCGATGCCGTCGATTTCACGCAATAAATTTTCCGGCGCGTGAACGACCTCGGCAAACGAACCGAATTTCTTCAAAAGCGTCTTCGCCAGCGGCTTGGTGTCACGCCGTGGCACCGACGCAAACAGCGCCATTTCCAGAAGCTCGTAGTCGCTCAGCGCATCCGGCCCGGCCTGATGGAAACGCTCGCGCAGGCGCTCGCGGTGGCCGTGGTAATGCGGCGTTGTCGTCGCGCGCCGCCTTTGGGCTGGTTGGATCGGTACTCTCGCTTCCCATCGCGTCCACTGTGCCGCGGTGTGCGGCGTTTTGCAACCGGGAAGTGCTGTCACGTCCGGAAATAGCGAACAGCCGGTCGACCGACCGCGAGAATTAGCGCCACCGGCGGCTTCTCTTGATGGCGCTCGGACAGCGTGAAGATCTCGAAGCCGGTCGCGGTCACGCCGACCGAATGCTCGAACTGTGCCGACAGCGAGCGGTCGCGCGTCACCGCGGTCCAGCCGTCGGACAGGATCTTCACGTGCGGCTTGCCGAGATTGATCATCGGTTCGATGGTGAAGAACATGCCGGGCCTGAGCGGCGCGCCTTCGCCGGGCCGGCCAATGTGGATGATGTTCGGCTCATCGTGGAACAGGCGGCCGAGGCCATGGCCGCAGAAATCGCGCACCACACTCATGCCCTGGGGTTCGACAAAGCTCTGGATCGCGTGGCCGATGTCGCCCGTGGTCGCGCCCGGCTTCACGGCGGCAATGCCGCGCATCATGGCTTCATACGTCACCTCGATCAGCCGCTCGGCCTTTCGGGCGATCGGCTGGATCGCATACATCCGGCTGGAATCGCCATACCAGCCATCGACGATGAAGGTGACGTCGATATTGACGATGTCGCCTTCCTTCAGCCCGCGGTCTCCCGGCATGCCGTGGCACACCACATGGTTGATCGAGGTGCAGGTCGAATAACGGTAACCGCGATACATCAGCGTTGCGGGAAACGCGCCATGGCTGAAGGCGAAATCGCGCACGAAATCGTCGATTTTGGAGGTCGGCATGCCGGCCTTGACGATGTCGGTCAGCTCGTCGAGGCACTTCGCCACCAGGGCGCCCGCCTTGCGCATGCCGGCAAAGCCGCTCGGGCCGTGCAGCTTGATCTGCCCGGTCTTGCGCAGGGATGTGTCGGATGCCTCAACATAGCTCATGGGTGTATCGCGTCTCGATGGGGGAGGTTGGTTGAAGGGCCTAATTTAATGATTAGCGCCCGCCGCGCAAGCGACGGAAGAGGCTGGAACCGCGGTCAATTCGAGACTTCCACCGTGGTGTCGACCGGCAGGGCCCCGCCACGAACCCGCAGTTCGCGCACCGGGTAGGGTACCTTGATGCCCTCGCGTTTGAACGCCTCCCACAATGCCAGCATGACGTCGCTTTTTACGTTGTCCATGCCGTCGGGATCGGCAATCCAGAAGGTCAACGCGAACTTCATGCCGGTCTCGCCGAATTCGGTGAGGATACAGCCCGGCGGCTTCGACTTGATCGCGCGCGGCGCTCCGCCAGCGATTTCGATCGCGAGCTGGCAAACCCGCCTTGGATCGGAGTCATAGTTGGCGCCGAAAATTACCTTCACCAGCGTGTTCTTGTCGGTGTAGGTCCAGTTGGTGACCTTTTGTGTCACCAGATCCTCGTTCGGGATCAGGAATTCGCGGCCGTCACCTGCGGCCACCGAAATGTAGCGCGTTTTCATCGCGCTGATGCGTCCCGAACTGTCGCCGATCGTAACGAGGTCGCCCGGTTTGACCGACTTGTCGGCGAGCAGGATGATGCCGCTGATGAAGTTGGCGACGATCTTCTGCAAGCCGATACCGGCACCGACGCCGAGCGCGCCTGAAAACACCGCCAGTGCCGACAGGTTGATGCCGACCGCGCTGAGCGCGGCCGCGATCGCGATCGCGATCAATCCCATCCGGATCATCTTCACCAGCAGCACCTGGATCGATGGGGTCAGGTCGCTGGACCGGTTGATCCGGCTCTCGGCGAAATTGCTGGCGATATTGGTGAACCAAAGCGCGGCGATCAAAATCAGGCCGAGCTTGATCACAAGCAGCGGCGTCAGCCGCAGCCCGCCCAGGACGATCGAGATCGAGTTCGAGCGCTTCGGCCGCCGGATCGAGCTGGTTGATGACGCTCAACGCGGCGATCACCCACGCCGTCAGTGAGACCAGCTTCACCAGGGTTTCGTTGCGAATGACCGAGGTCACGACCCGGATGATCAGCCAGGCCACTGCAAGCTTCGCGGCGACCACCAGCATGTAGCTGCGGCTCGGCCAGGTCGAATGAGCCATTGCGACGCGTGCAACGATCACCACGACCGCGAACACCACCGTGGAGAAACTCTCCACCAATACGTGGGCCAGCCGCCGCAGCGGCAGTGGCCAGCGATTGGCGAGCGAGCCGGTGTCGACGCGTGAGCGAAGCGTGGCGTTGGCGGCGAATGCAATTCCGGCCGCCGTCAAGATCAGGCCGATTTGCAGATAGAAAAAGGGAGAGGAAATTTCCGCGCCGACCGAGCGCGCCACCGTTCGCAGGTAATCGATGATGTCTTTCAATTCCATCGTCAAAATCTCATCTCGCGGCAGGTCGCTATCGGGCCGAGCTTGATTCGAATGCGCGCGGGATTTTCACACAATCGCGGTTTTAGCGCCATCGCTGCGGCACATCGATGCACGCCGACGCTTGCAAAGCGGCCTTCGTCAGAAATGGGTTGGCGTCGAAGCGTGACGACGATAAGGATGATGTCGCAAGGAGTTACGCAAAACCCATGGCCTCTCTGGACTCCGTCAGCATAGCCATTCTGCTTGGTGCGGTGCTCCTCATGGCCGGCATCCTGTCGAGCCTGTTGGCGCTGCGTTTCGGTGCGCCCTTGCTCCTGGTGTTCCTTCTGATCGGCATCATGGCCGGGGAGGCTGGTCCCGGCCGAATTCAGTTCGACGATCTGCGCACCACCTATCTCGTGGGATCGGTGGCGCTGGCGCTGATCCTGTTCGACGGCGGGCTGCGCACGCGATTCCAGAGCATCAGCGCGGTGCTGGCGCCCTCGATGGTGCTTGCCACGATCGGTGTGTTGTTGACTGCGCTGATCACCGCGCCGGTCGCAAAATACGTCCTCGACCTGAACTGGACCGAAGCGCTTCTGGTCGGAGCCGTCGTTGCCTCGACCGATGCGGCGGCGGTGTTCCTGCTCGTGCATGCGCAAGGGTTGCGATTGCGGCCGCGCGTCGGTGCGACGCTGGAGGCAGAATCCGGCACCAACGATCCGTTCGCGGTGTTTCTCACCTTGATGTTGGTCGAGCTGATTTCCGTGGGCGGAAGCTCGTTCACCCACGTTGCCATGGAACTCGGCCGCGAGGCGGTGTTGGGCGCGGTCGCCGGTTTCGTCGGCGGCCGGCTCGTGGTCCTCGTGCTCAACCGCGTGGCGCTGCCGCAGGGCCTGCACGCGCCCTTTGTAATGACGGCCGCGCTGGTGATCTTTGCGGCTGCGCAGATCGTGCATGGGTCCGGATTTCTCGCCGTCTATCTCGCGGGCATCATCATCGGCAATCGACCGACCCGCGCGCATAACGCGATCGTGACGTTTCTCGATGCGGCGACCTGGCTCGCGCAAATCGTGATGTTCGTGCTGCTCGGGCTCCTCGCTTCGCCACAGCGCCTGGTGGTGAGCATTGGACCTGCGGTCGTCATCGCGCTGGTCCTGATGCTGGTGGCGCGGCCGCTCGCGGTGTTTCTCTGCCTGGTGCCGTTTCGTTTCAACTGGCGCGAGAAGATCTTCATCGCCTGGACTGGCCTGCGCGGCGCGGTAGCGATCTTTCTGGCCTCGATCCCGATGCTGGTCGGTCTGTCCAAGGCCTATCTGTATTTCGATGTCGCCTTCGTCATCGTCGTCATCTCGCTCCTGTTGCAGGGATGGACGCTTGCGGCGGCAGCGCGGCGGCTGCACGTGGCGTTGCCGCGCGCCGAGCGTGGCCCGCGCCGCGTCGAGCTCGACCTTCCCGGCCAGCTTGAGCAGCAGTTGGTCGGCTATCCGGTGCGGTCGAAGAGCTTGTACTTCCGGCGCGGCCTCACCCCCTCATGGTCGAAGCCCACGCTCGTGATCCGCGATCAGCACATTCTCTCGCCGGGAGAAGCCGATCCCGTGCGTCCCGGCGACTATATCTATCTGCTCGCGCCGCCGGAGAAGGCCGAGTTGCTCGATCGCTTCTTTGTCGACATGCCGCCGAGCACGGCGCCCGATCCGCATCTGCTCGGTGATTTCACGGTGTCGGGCGAGCACACGCTCGGTGAACTGGCTGAGGTCTACGGCGTCAAGGTCGACGCCGACCAGTCGGCGTTGACGCTTGCCGACTATTTCGACATCCACCTCGACCATGCGCCGAAGGAAGGCGCGACGCTTGATCTCGACACCATCGTTCTGGTGGCGCGCAGTATCAGCGGGGGGCGGGTGAATGTGATCGGTCTTCGGTTGCCCGAAGATCAGGAAGAAGCGCCGCTGCCTCCGCGGCCGCTGGAAGCGTTCAAGCAAAAGCTCGCCAGCTTCTGGTCGTCGGTGGCGGGCATCTGAAACGAAAACGGCGCGAGCCGAATCAGCTCACGCCGGCGTGCTCGTCACCGATAGTACCTCGACGCCGCCAAACGCCGTCACCCGCCCGCGCTGGATGATCGCGATTTGCGTCGCAAGCTTGCGCATCTCCGACGGATCGTGGCTGACATAAACCATGGGGACGCCGGTTTCGTCGCGCAGGCGAACGAGATAGGGAAGGATTTCTTCCTTGCGCTCTTCGTCGAGCGATCCCAGCGGTTCATCCAGCAGCAGGAGTCTCGGCTGCGATATCAGCGCCCGGCCGAGCGCCACGCGCTGCCGCTCGCCGCCGGATAATTTTCCGGGTCGGCGGTCCAGCAAATGGCCGATGTCCAGCAGTTCGGTGACGCGTTGCCACAGCGCGTTGTCTTCGGCGAGATGGTTCATGCGCCGGCCGTAGTCGAGGTTCCTGCGCACGTCGAGATGCGGAAACAGCCGCGCGTCCTGGAAAACGTAACCGATCCGCCGGCGATGAACGGCGACGTGCGACCGTGCGGAAGTGTCGTCCAGTGTCTCACCGTCGATCGAGATCGTGCCGCGGTCGGGCCGCATCAGGCCGGCGATCATGTTGATCAACGACGTCTTGCCTGCACCGGATGCGCCGAACAGGCCGGTGACGCGGCCTTCGCTCGTGAAGGCTGCTTCGACCGTGAACTCCCCGAGCTGTTTGGAGACATCGACCCGCAGCATCTCTCAATTCCCGTGCAGGCGCAGCGTGGCGCGCCGGGCAAACCATTCGGAGGCCACAAGCGCGGCCATCGCGAGCAGGATAGATATCACGACAAGCCGCATCGCCGCCGTGTCGCCGTCCGGGGTCTGGATCAGTGCGTAGATGGCGGAAGAAATGGTTTGGGTCTCGCCGGGAATGTTCGACACGAACGTAATGGTCGCGCCGAACTCGCCGAGTGCTTTGGCAAATCCGAGCACCATTCCGGCGAGCACGCCCGATAGCGCCAGTGGCAACGTCACGGTCAGAAAGACTTGCCAGGGCGTGGCGCCGAGCGTTGCGGCAGCCTGTTCCAGCCGCCGGTCGACGGCCTCGATCGAGAGCCGGATCGGCCGCACCAGCAGCGGAAACGACATGATTCCGCAGGCCAGCGCCGCACCCGTCCAGCGGAACGCAAAGACGAGGCCGAGGTGTTCGGCAAGCCAGGCCCCGACCGCGCCGCGCCGGCCGAAGGTCAGCAGCAGGAGATAACCGGTGACGACGGGCGGCAGCACCAGCGGCAAATGGATGGCGGCATCCAGTAGCGCCTTGCCCCAGAATTCACGGCGCGCCAATAGCCACGCGACTGCCACCGCAATCGGCGTCGCCACCAGCGTTGCGACGGTCGCTACCCGCAGCGAGAGCAGGATCGCGGTCCATTCCGTGGGTGAGATATCGAACACGCTAGTGTCCCGGTTCTGATATTCGTATCATATCGCGGCAGGCACCTTTACGAATGTCAGAACCAAAGGGACACCAGAAAATATAGATTTCTAGTGTGGCTTTGACTCTGACGTTCCTTTGAAGAACTCGCGACGCCACTGAAAGAAACGTCAGTGTCGCCACACTAGCGAGGATAGCCGGTCAGGAGGAGGGGCGGGCGAGGAAAGTGAATCCGTATTTTTCAAATATCGCTTTTGCCGCCGATGCGCGCAGGAAATCAAGATAGGAAGCAGCGCCTGCGCCGGCCGACGTGGTTGCCGCAACGGGATAGATGATCGGCGGATGGGAATCGGCCGGAAAAGTACCGACGATCTTCACCCCGGGCTCGACCTTGGCATCGGTGGCGTAGACGATGCCGAGCACGGCTTCGCCGCGCGCCACCAGTATCAGTGCGGCGCGTACGCTCTCGGCCATCGCGAATTTCGAGGAGGCCGCATCCCAGGCGCCGAGCTTTTCCAGCGCGGCCTTGGCGTATTTGCCGACGGGAACCGAACTGACGTCGCCGGTCGCGATGCGCCCCTGGCCGGCGAGCTTGGCGAGATCGAAGCCCGATGCGATCGTCACTTTATCGATGGAGGAGTCTTTGGGCGCGATCAGGACGATGCTGTTGCCGAGCAGGTTGGTCCGGGTTTCCGGCTTGATGGTCTTCTGCTTTGTCGCGTAGTCCATCCAGTCGGTGTCGGCCGACAGGAAAATATCCGCCGGAGCTCCCTGGTCGATCTGCTTGGCGAGTACCGAACTTGCCGCATAGCTCGCGGTGACCTTGACGCCGGACTTGGCGGTGTAGGCGGCGTCGACTTCGTCGAGCGCGTTCTTCATCGAGGCCGCGGCAAATGTGGTCAGGCTCTTTTCGTCGGCAAATGCAGCCGGCGAGGAAAGACCGCCCACAACCGCGAGCGCGAGGACAATTTTGACAAATCGATACATGCGTGCGCTCCGCGCCCGAGCACGGCGCTGCAAAAGCGCGCCAAATCAGGCCTTGGTCCGTCGTGACATGCGACTAGCGAAAGCGCGTTCCGCAGCTCCCGCTGGCTTACGGCCGGCGGGAGCTTCGCGTGGAGGAAACAATAACAGGCCGAGAGGGCGGGTCAAAGTGCCCAAACCGCGGTCGGGCCTCGCCCGTCAGGCGTTTACTCTGACGGCTGGATCGCGATCGACAGCGAGTTCTCCCGCGCGCCGCTGATCTGAAGCACGAAGGGCGTCGCCGCGAGATCGAACTTCACGGTCTTGCGGATGCCTTCGCAATCGGTGGCGCCGCTGAACGCCGTCGGCTTGAGGAAATGTCCATCCTGCACCAGGTCAACCCATGCGCCATTGGAAAGGCTGAGGGTGTAACTGCCGGCTTTCGGAACGGCGGGGAATTTCGCAAAGCCGGCGAAGGTGCCTTCCTTCGGCGCGCGCTCCGGCGGCGTCGGCAATTTCGCATCGGCCGGCGCGACGAGGGCGATCGTCACGCCGGTTGCCGGCAAGGCGGTGAGTTCGCTGCCCGAGGTGAGCTTTGCACGGTCCGGCGCGGTCAGCGCGGCGCGTGCATGATCGATATTCCATTTGAACTTGTCGCAGCCGCTCGGTTCTTCCGCCGCAAGCGCCGGCGCGGCTGCCAGCAAGGTCAGGACAACGAAAAGGGTCTTGCGCATCAATCCACCGCGATCATGACGTCAGAAGCCTTGATCACCACGGTCACATGGCCCTTGGCCTTGATGCCGAGTTCGTCGACCGCTTCGTTGGTGATCGATGAGGTGATGATATGCCCGTTGCCGATATCGACCCGAACATGGGAGGTCGTTGCACCTTTCTTGACTTCGAGAACGGTGCCCTTGATCTGGTTGCGTGCACTGAGGCGCATGATGCTTTCCTATCGGGCCGCGCAGACGCGCGACGACGCTGCGGCTTTTCGTTGAAAATGATGAGGACCGTCGTCCCGATTGGGTCGCCCTGCTTACGGCAGGGGCGACCTGCAAATTCTAACGCATCCGGGCCGCAGGCGATAGCTTCGCCACTCAATTGTTACTGCTTGGCGTCGGGGGCAGCCAGCACCTGGCGGCACTCGGCCGGCAGCTGCGCCAGCGTTAGCGGCGGCTTCGGCTTGGGCGGTTCGACCGGCGGCTTGGGATGGAGCACTTCGTCCTTGAACCAATAAGCGAGGTCGGCCGGGCTGCAAGCCTCGCCCTCCGTGGGTTCGGGCTGGTGCTCGCAGGTCTTGCTGCCGAGCGGGCAGCGGATGCGGATGTGGAAGTGATAATCGTGGCCATACATCGGCCGGATCTTGGAGAGCCAGCCACGGTCGCCCTTGGCTTCGCGGCAAAGCGCCTTCTTGATGGCCGCGTTGACAAAGATCCGCTCGACGCTTGGTTCCTGCGCGGCATCACGGATGACCGCCAGGTGCTGCGGCGTCCACGTGTTCGGATCGATATCGAGCCGGTCGGATCGTACCATCATCACGGCGGACATGTCCTCGCGCTCGTTGCGCGACAGAGTATGTTTGGGCATCGGCGTCAGCCACACGTCGGCGTCCAGTCCGATCTGGTGGCTGGCGTGGCCGGTGAACATCGGCCCGCCGCGCGGTTGTGACATGTCGCCGACCAGGATGCCGGGCCAGCCCGCATCCTTGTGGGCCTTCGCCGAGAGCCGCTCCAGCAACGCAATCATCTCGGGATGCGCCCAGTTGCGATTGCGCGACAGTCGCATCACTTGCCAGGTCGGGCCATTGATCGGCAATGGTTGCGCGCCCGCGATGCAGCCGTGGGAGTAGAAGCCGATCACCTGCGTCGGCATCGACGCCGGCAGAACCTTGCGCCCGAACAATTCTTTCGCCGCAAGTTTCGGGTCATTGGGATTGGCGAGCGGCGGCAACGGTTTCGGATCGACGCTACCCTTGTCCTGCGCCCGCGCGGCAGAGCTGCCGGCCAGTACGAGCATCAGAAATATCGGGATAAGAAGCCAAGGCCGATTCATGCGCGCAGTTTATCTCATGCGCCGTGACGGTAAAGCCGCATGCACCCTTCGCTTGTTCAAATGATAGGTGAGCGCCAGCGCGATGCAGTGACGAAGGGCGGCTTCGTCGATCTTGTCGTCGGCACTCAGGAGGATGCAGCGATTGCCGCCATAGCTCCATTTGTCGGAATAGAGCTCGCGGAAGGTCGCAACCAGATCGGTCTGGCAATGGAAGTAGATCGCATATTGCTTTCCGTCCACGTGGTCGATGCGGACCGTGCTGCCGCTTTTGGTTTCCGGCGTGAGGAAACTGGGCTGGCCCCATTTCAACGCTTGCTCGATCCGGCCGACGCCTTTGGTGGTCTTGGCGGTATCGAGGATCAGCCGGCGCAACGCCTTTAGCCTGGTTCGCGTCGTTTGCGGGTAAGCGTTGAACACCGCATCGACAGCGGCCGTTGGCGAGCGAGCACTCGCTGTTCTCGACGTCGCAGTACTCTTCGAGGCGCGGGGCATGTTGCGATCCCTCGCTGCTACCGGCGGTGTCCGGAAGCCTATCTTACGCGGCGTCGCGCAGGCCTGCCAGGAATGTATCGACGCTTTTGAACAGCGCGGAGGCGTGCTGGCTGAGTTCTCCGGAGGCGGAGAGGACGCTATCGGCAAGCGCGCGCGACTGCTGGGCGGCGTTGCTCGCGCCGGCGACGTTGACCGCGACCTCGCTGGTGCCGGCGGCGACCTGCTGGACGCTCTGCGCGATCTCGCGCGTCGCCGTCCCCTGCTCCTCGACAGCGGACGCGATCGTTGTGGCAATGCCGCTGATCTCGCGGATGGTGGTGCTGATGCCGCCGATTGCGCCGACGCATTCCTCGGTCGAAGCCTGGATCGCGGCGACCTGGCCGGCGATCTCGTCGGTCGCTTTGGCCGTCTGGCTGGCGAGTTCCTTGACCTCGGAGGCAACGACCGCAAAGCCTCGGCCGGCTTCGCCGGCGCGCGCCGCCTCGATGGTGGCGTTCAGGGCCAGCAGATTGGTCTGGCTGGCGATGGCGCTGATCAGGCGAAGCACGTCGCCGATTTTTTCGCCGGCGACGGCGAGCCCGGCAACCATTTCGTTGGTCTTCGCGGCCTTGCCGACGGCGGCATCCGCAACGTCGCTGGAATGGGTGACCTGGCGGCCGATCTCCGCAACCGAAGAGGCGAGTTCTTCGGTCGCTGCGGCGACCGTGTTGATACTCGATGAGGCTTGCTCGGACGCGGCCGCGGCTGCCGCTGCCTGCGCGGACGTGCCGTTGACGCTTGTGGTGATTTCCGCGGCAACGCGCTGCATGTCTTCGGTCGCGCGTGCGACCGCGGTGACCAGGCTCTTGACGTCGGCCTCGAAGCGGTCGGCCATTTTTCGTTGCAGCGCGCTCTTTTCCAGCTCGCTCTGCTTCTTGGCGGCCTCCTGCTGATCGCGGAGCTGGCGCAATTCGATCATGTTGCGGCGGAACACGTCGACGGCGCCGGCCATGGTGCCGAGTTCGTCCGTGCGGTCGCCGCCGGGAATCGTCACGTCGGTATCGCCGCTGGAAAGGCGGTTCATGACGGCGGTGATCGCGGCGAGCGGGCGCGACATGCCGCGGCCGAGCAGGAAGGCCAGCAAGGCGGCGGCGGCGAGAATGGCGATCGTGCCGAAAATCAGCGTGCGTTGTGAGTTGGCGGAAGCCGCTTCATATTCGGATGTGTCCTTGACCAGCTCGAGTACGGCGACCGGCTGGCCGGCATAGTTCTTGATCTGGCCGAGATAGAGCACGACAGGATGGTCGTTGAGCGTGGCATCGCGGCGCAGGGTAGCGCCGTCAAATACGCTCTTCAGTTCGCCCTCGCTCGCGAGCGACTTTTCGGCGAAGCTCGATCCGATATTGGCAAAAGCCTTGCCGTCGAAGCGATGCACCGCGAGGTCGACGCCGAAACGCTGTTTGACGCTGTCGACGAACTGCTTGTTGAAGGAGACGCCGATATCCGCAACGCCGACGCTCTTGCCATCGCGCATGATCGGGGTCATCGCAAAGATGCTGAGCGAATCGCGCCCGGCTTCGACGCCGACGATCGGTTTTCCGGTCTTGTTCGATTCCACCACGGTGTTTCGCCGCGCCGAGATGTCTTCGCCGAAGTGCTTCGGATCGTGGGCACGATAAAAAGCAGTGGCCGGCGGCGTGTGGAAGCTGATCAGCGGCATACCCTGCGCCTTGATGGCCTCCATCGGTGCTTTCAGCAGCGGTTCGAGCGCCTCGCGATCGCCCTTGGCGACGGCGTCGGCCACCGGCGGCAGGGTCGCGATGACAGCGCTGACGGCCAGGCCCGCGCGCCCTTCATAATCGAGGGTGGCGATGACGCTGTCATATTGCAGCTTGAGCTGCTGATCGAGCGCCAGCCGCATCAGCGAGCGCTCCTGCATCACTGAAAATGTTCCGAGGATTCCGCAGGCCGCGGCAACTGTCAGCGAGATCGCGAGGATGAGTCGGATCGCGATCGATCTAATCTGGAACATGGATTTCGGGAGCCCCGCAAAGGTTGGCCCGAAGTTCCCAGAAACTGCTTAATAACTGATTGCTTTTAGGGCCTGGCACAACCCGCCGCAGAGCGGCCTGCCAATATCACATGGTGGGGCCGCGCGGGATCACGCTGTTGGTCAGAAGCATCTTGCCGACGTCTTCGTAATGCGTGTCGCGGGACTGGATCTGCTGCGCGATCGCGTGCATGTCGCGGAAACGCCGCTCGAACGGGTTCGATTTGAAGACGGCCGTGGCTCCGGCCATGTGATAGGCGGTGTCGACCACCTCCGCCGCTTGGTGGATGGTGTAGGTCGCGGACAGACGAATGGCGGCCCGGCCTCGCTCGGAGAGCTTTCCGGTGCTCAGCAGTTCCTGCCACGCCTCGGCGGCGGTTGAAAAATGATAGGCACGTGCCGCGCGCAGTTTGGCCTCGGTGCGGCCGATCAGTCCCTGAACCGCACTGTTGTCTTTCATCGCGGTGATGCCGACCGAATGCTTCTGGCGGGCAAGATCGGTCGCCGCATCCAGCGTCGCGCGCGCGACGCCGAGTGCGACCGCGCCGAAACCAAGCCCGAACATGCTGTAGGTCGTGATGCCGTAAAGCGGGCCGCGTTCGCGCAGCGCGCTGAAATCGTCGCGAAGCGCGGCAAAGTTATCCGGAATGAACAGGTTCTCGACGGAATAGGAATCGGTGCCGGTGCCGCAGAGACCGATCACGTTCCACATGTCGTGCATGGTGGCGCTCGACATCGGAAATACGATGGTGCGGATCTCCGGCGTGCCGTTGGGCTTCTTGCGAACCGTGCCGTCAGCCTCGAGGACCTGGACATGGGCGCCGAGCCAATTGGCCTGGCGCGAGCCGCTGGCGAAATCCCAGCGGGCGCTGATCTTGTAGCCGCCGGGAACCGCCTGCACGGCATGGGCAATCGCGCCCCACGCCATGACGTCATCCGGCTTGCCGAACACCTGATGCGCCACGTCCGCGTCGAGATAGGCCGCCGTCATGCCGACCACCGAGCATTGACCCACGCACCAGGCCGTGGAGGCGTCCGCCTTGGCGATTTCCTCCAGCATCTCCATGAAAACCAGCGGCGGAGACTCGAAGCCGCCAATGCTTTTCGGCAGGAGCGACTTGTAGAGCCCGTTTTGGATCAGCGCCGAAACCACCTTTGGGGTCAGCCGCCGCGTCCGCTCGATCTCGTCGGCCTCTGCCGTGAACAATGGCGCGAGCGCCCTGGCGCGTTCGACGAGGCCCGAGGCGATGCTCGCGGCTTCGGGCTTGTTCATGGCGTTTCCTCAGCTCTTTATCGAGTGATCAATTAAGGCCATGTTGATCCAACTCGCGCCCGGGATCAAGATGCCGCGGGCCGGCTCGATGCAGATTTGTCAGATGGGAACAGCGCCGGCCGCAGGGCTGGAAGCGAGGCCTCAGCTATCGACCTTGAGCGCGGCTATGAAGGCTTCCTGCGGAATGTCGACCTTGCCGAACTGCCGCATCTTCTTCTTGCCTTCCTTCTGCTTCTCCAGAAGTTTGCGCTTTCGTGTGATGTCGCCGCCATAACATTTCGCGGTGACGTCCTTGCGCAGCGCCCGCACGGTCTCGCGCGCGATCACCTTGCCGCCGATCGCCGCCTGGATCGGGATCTGGAACATGTGTGGCGGAATCAGTTCCTTCATCTTTTCGACCATGGCGCGGCCGCGGCCTTCGGCGCGGGTGCGATGCACCAGCATCGAGAGCGCGTCCACCGGCTCGTTGTTCACCAGGATCTGCATCTTGACGAGGTCGGCGGGTTTGTAGTCGGTGAGGTGATAGTCGAACGAGGCGTAGCCTTTCGAGACCGACTTCAGGCGATCGTAAAAGTCGAACACCACTTCGTTGAGCGGCAAGTCATATTTCACCATCGCGCGCGAGCCGACGTAGGTGAGCTCCTTCTGCGCGCCGCGGCGGTCCTGGCATAGTTTGAGGACGCTGCCGAGATATTCGTCCGGCGTGAGGATCGTCGCCTCGATCCAGGGTTCGTCGATCTGGGCGATCTTCACCACGTCCGGCATGTCGACCGGATTGTGAATCTCGATCTCGCTGCCGTCGGTCAGCTTCATCTTGTAGATCACGCTCGGCGCCGTCGCGATCAGGTTGAGATCGAACTCGCGCGACAGTCGTTCCTGGATGATCTCCAGGTGCAAAAGCCCGAGAAAGCCGCAACGGAAGCCGAAGCCGAGCGCGGCGGAAGTCTCCATCTCGTAGGAGAAGCTCGCGTCGTTCAGGCGCAGCTTGCCCATCGCCCCCCGCAGCGTCTCGAAATCGTTGGCGTCGACCGGGAACAGGCCGCAGAACACCACGGGAATGGCGGGCTTGAAGCCCGCCAGCATTTCCGTGACCGGCTTCCTGTCGTCGGTGATGGTGTCTCCAACGCGGGTGTCGGCGACTTCCTTGATCGCCGCCGTGATAAAGCCGATCTCGCCGGGGCCGAGTTCGTCGACCTGCTCCATCTTCGGCGTGAAGAAGCCGACGCGCTCGACGTCGTAGGCCGCACCCGTGCCCATCATGCGGATGCGGCTACCCTTCTTCATCGTGCCGTCGACGACGCGGATCAGCACGACGACGCCGAGATAGACGTCGTACCAGCTGTCGACCAGAAGCGCCTTCAAGGTCGCGTCCCGGTCGCCTTTCGGTGGCGGCAGGCGCGTGACGATCGCTTCCAGCACGTCGGGAACGCCGAGGCCGGTCTTGGCCGAGATCATCACCGCATCGGAAGCATCGATGCCGATGACGTCCTCGATCTGCTGCTTCACCTTTTCAGGCTCGGCCGCCGGCAGATCGACCTTGTTCAGAACCGGAACGATCTCGTGATTGTTGTCGAGCGCCTGGTAGACGTTGGCGAGGGTCTGCGCTTCCACGCCCTGGCTCGCATCGACCACCAGCAGCGATCCTTCGCAGGCCGCCAGCGAGCGCGAGACCTCGTAGGCGAAGTCGACATGGCCCGGCGTGTCCATCAGGTTGAAGATGTAGTCCTTGCCGTCCTTGGCGCGATATTTCAGCCGGACGGTCTGCGCCTTGATGGTGATGCCGCGCTCGCGCTCGATATCCATGGAATCGAGCACTTGTTCCTTGCCCGCCATTTCGCGATCCGTCAGGCCGCCGGTCATCTGGATCAGGCGATCGGCCAGCGTCGATTTGCCATGGTCGATATGGGCGACAATGGAGAAGTTGCGGATGTTGGGAATGGGGACGGTCGTCATGGGGCGCGGGATAGCATTCGCCTATCTGGGCGGCAACCATATTGCGGGTAATTTAGCGAGTCTTCTTCACGTCAAGCTGATTTCAAGGTCGCCGAAAACGCGCTACCCACACCCGATCGACAAGAAGGAAAAAGGTGCGACAGCGCATGCCTCCGACAATGCCTTCATCCGCGAGCTTGCCGCGCCGCCGCCGGACCACCCGGCGGCTGAGCCTGCGGCGGCTCGCGGCCTGGGTGCTGGCGTCGGCTAAAGATCGCAATGGCGCGTCGGCGTTCGTCTTCACGTTTGCCGCGCTCCACGCGGTGTTGTGGACGGTCATTCTGATCAACCTCAAGGCCGCGCAGGACGTCCACATGGACGTCGCGGAAGGGTTCGCCTGGGGGCAGAAGTTCCAGCTCGGCTATGGCAAGCACCCGCCGCTCTCAGGCTGGATCGCGGGCGTCTGGTTCAAGATGTTTCCGGTCACGGACTGGGCCACCTACCTGCTGGCGATGACGACGGTCAGCTGCGGCCTCGTGATCTGCTGGCTGATCGCGACGCGGGTGGTGGATTATCGACGGGCGTTCTTCGTCGTGGTGATGCTTGCGATCTATCCGATCTTCAATTTCAAGGGCTTCAAATACAATCCGGACCTGCTGCAACTCGTCACGCTGCCGCTTTTGGTGCTGGCCTATCTCGACGCATTCAGGAAACGCACCGCGGTCTCCGGTTTGTGGCTAGGCCTTGCCGGCGCGCTGGCGCTGATGACGAAATACTGGGTGCTGACCATGATCGGCGCGGTCGGGCTTGCCGCGCTCATTCACCCCGAGCGGCGCGAATTCCTGCGCTCGCCGGCGCCATGGGTGGCGATGGTCGTCGCCGTCGTGGCGATGATTCCGCATCTTGTGTGGTTGAAGAGCGTGGATTTCGCGCCGCTCCTCTATGCCGGCGACGTCTATGGACATGTCACCCGCGCGCAGACCGCGGCGCTGGTCCTCGGCTACGTCCAGCACAATCTTGGACTGCTTGCTGTGCCGCTGGTGATCGCCGGCCTCGCTGCGGTCGGCATAAGCCTGCGCGCGCCGCAGGCCGCGCTGGCGCGCGTCTGGTCATCCGGCGCAAACCCAAGCGTGAACGGGGCGCAGGCGCTCAACGTCTGGATCATCCAGATCATTGTCGCGATCGGACCGCCGCTCGGCGCGCTTGTCTTTTCGATCTACATGAAGACCGACTGGGGCATCTCGCTGTTCTTCCTGACGCCGCTCGCGCTGGTCGCGATTCCGCAGCTACGCCTGCCCGGCGTCGCCTTGTTCCGGATTGCCGCGATCTGGCTCGTGCTCACGCTGGCGACGCTCGCGGCCGCGCCGTACATCGCGGTCCATGAGTTCACCGACAATCCCAGCGCTGCCTTCAACTATGGCGCGCGCTCGCAGTTGGCCCGTGAGTTGACGGGCCTGTGGCATAATCGCTTTTTCACGCGCTGGTCTGTGGTCGCGGGCACCACCGAGGTGGGCGAGCCCATGACGTTCTACAGCCCCGATCATCCGGCGCCGCTGACCCCTGGCGAAGCCTGGCCGTCGGGCCTGACCTCGCTCGAAGAGGCCAGACGCCTTGGCTTCATCGGCGTCTGCGATACGACGGATAATCGATTGCCCGAGTGCGAGGCCTGGATGGCCGAGAACGGCAAGGGCGCCGAGCAAGTCGCGATCAGCACGCAGCGCTTTTTCAAGGGCCGTCCGGGACCGGCGACCACCTGGAAAATCTACATCGTGCCGCCGGCCAAGTAGGCGCCAAGCAAGCAGGCTCGCGCGCGTCTACGTGTTCTCTTCGTTGAATTTGGCGGCGACGAGCTCGCTGATGGCGTCGAGCGCGGCCTGGGCTTCGCGTCCGGCTGCCGAAACCACGATCGACGTGCCGGGCCCCGCGGACAGCATCATCAAGCCCATGATCGAAGTGCCGCCGACGGTCTCGCTGCCCTTGGTCACCCACACCTCGGCGTCGAAGCGCTCGACCATCTGGACGAATTTGGCCGAGGCCCGCGCATGCAGGCCGCGTTTGTTGATGATGGGAAGTTCACGGGAAACGGCGCCTTCCGGAATGCCCGGCCCGGAGGAAGCGTCTGGCACCGCGCCGTCGTCGCTCATTTTCCGGCAAGTACCCGGCTTGCGATGGTCACGTATTTGCGGCCGGCTTCCTGCGCCATGGCAATGGCGTCGGGCAGCGTTCGCTCTTCACGGACCTTGGCGAGCTTGACCAGCATGGGAAGATTGATGCCCGCGAGCACTTCCACTTTCGGACGGCTCATGCAGGAAATGGCGAGGTTCGAAGGCGTTCCGCCGAACATGTCGGTGAGGATCGCAACGCCATCGCCACTGTCGACGCGATTCACCGCTTCGATAATGTCGCTGCGACAAAGATCTGAATCGTCTTCAGCGCCGATCGTAACGGCTTCGATTTGCTTTTGCGGCCCCATGACGTGTTCAAGCGCCGCCTTGAATTCGTCGGCAAGGCGCCCATGGGTCACAAGTACTAGACCAATCATCGAGAACTCCTCGTGGGTGCCTTTGGTGCACCGCACGAACGCGCCACTTTGACCATCCGGAGCCCCTACGCAAGAGGGGATCGCTGCAATTCTCCCGGAAAATGGCGGAAGGGAGCGCGGTCTATTCGGTCGCGAGTGTGGGGGTGATATGGTTACCAAATTCCTTCGAGCAATCCGCCGAAGGGTGTGCGGAAGATGAATTCGCGGTCATTGTAAGGGCGGCGATCACGAGCGGAAGTCCGGAAAATCCCGGCTCGACGGGAATTCTTGGTATCGAAATACCCTTGATGCTGACGCGCAAGGCTTCCGGCGGTGGCAACCGCTCGGCGTCAGCGGCATCGAGATCGACCACCAGGCCGGCCGGGGCTTGGGACGCAAAGTCGCAGCGACGGATTCCCAGGCCGCGTATCTCGATGAGGCCGGCGAGCGCGGGCGCAGGACCAATCATCAGCTCCCCGCCTTTCGGCCATACATGGACGCGGTCGTCGCCGATCAAGCTGACGGGCGCAATCTGGCCTGCGCGGCCGGCCAGGATGAGGTCGAAGGCAAGGCGGGATTTGCCGGACCCGGAGGGCCCGCGAATGAGTACGGCGCATTTGCCCACCAGCACGGCGGAGGCGTGAATGCTGGTGCCCGCGGCACCGGTATCGGCTGCGTCGCCGGTCATCAGGTCGGGATCCGGACCGTAAAGCGGGCGCCGGCCACCGTGGCCGTGCCATCGTCGGCCGGCGGGCCGGCGCGGTTCTCGGCCCAGATCCGCCCGCCATGGGCGTCCACGATCTGCTTCGAGATCGAAAGACCGAGTCCCGAATTTTGCCCGAAGCCCTGATGCGGCCGGTCGGTGTAGAAGCGCTCGAAGATTCGCGAGAGTGCGTCCTCGCGGATGCCGGGCCCGTCATCGTCGACGATGATTTCGATGTTCGAGCGCCGGTTCCGGCAGGTGATCCGCACCTTGCTGCCGGGCTCCGAGAACGACTGCGCGTTCGAAAGCAAATTGGAGACGACCTGTCCGAGCCGGGAATCGTGGCCCGGCACGGTAAAGTCATCGAACTTGCCGCGCGCCTCGAAGCGCAACTCGACGGCGACATTGTTGCCGCGCGTGGTTTCGTTGGCGACCGAAGCGAGTGCTGCGAGCAGGCGGCGAAGATCGACGGGGGCCATGTCATGGCGCTGCAACTCGGCATCGAGCCGGCTCGCGTCGGAAATATCCGATATCAGCCGGTCCAGCCGTTTGACGTCGTGTTCGATCACCTCGAGCAGCCGTGCGCGGCTGGTTTCGTTACGGGCGAGCGGCAAGGTCTCGACCGCCGAGCGCAGCGAGGTCAGAGGGTTCTTCAATTCGTGGGCGACATCGGCGGCGAACATCTCGATCGCCTCGATGCGGTTATAAAGTGCGCCCGTCATGTCGCGCAGCGCGCCGGAGAGATGGCCGATTTCGTCGCGGCGGCCGGTGAAGTCAGGAATTTCGACGCGGGTGCGGATGCGGCGGCGAACCCGCTCGGCGCTGTCGGCGAGCCGGCGCACCGGGCCTGCGATCGTGCTCGCCAGCGCCAACGACAGCACGATCATGACGGCGGACGCGACGCCGCCGACCTTGAGAATGGCAAGGCGCTCGGCGGTAACCATCTGGTCGATGTCGTCGCCTTGCGTCGAAAGCATCAGCGAGCCGTGGATCGCGCGGAAACGCTGCACCGGGACCGCAACCGATACGATCACCTCGCCGCGGTCGTTGACGCGCACCATGCTGCTCTTCTGGCCGGTCAGCGATTGCGCGACCTCCTGATAGCCGTTGCCGTTTTCGGGACCGAGCTCGGTATAGAGCGGCAAGTCGCCGCGATTGAGCCAGGTGCGGATCGCAATCATCGTGCGTTCGGCGACGTTGGGCTTTTCCACCGACGGGGGCGGCAACTCGAAGCGGAGCACATCGCCGCGGCCGTAGAGGCTGCGGCTGTCCAGGATCAGAACGCCGTCGCGGTCGTAGATGCGGGCGCGGGTCTTGGTTGGCGAAATCAGCCGCCGCAACACCGGCGCCACCCGCTCCGGATTGATCGGAAAATCGAGCCCCGAAAGTTCGTCCGGCGCGCTGACGGTTTCGCCCGTCTTCAGGTCCGCCAGCTTGTCCGGATCGATGGTGATGGCGTTGGTTTCGACGGTGGCCGAAGCCGCGATCGCGCCGGCGATGATTTCGGCCTGCACCAAAAGGCTTTGCGCGCGCGCGTCGATCAGGCCGGCGCGGAACTGCGACAGGTAGAGAATGCTCGCCACCAGCGCGAGCAGGCCGGCGATGTTCAGCGAAACGATACGCCGCGTGAGGCTGGAGAAACTTAAGGCAAAGATGAACTGGCCAAACCGCCGCAGCCAGCCGAGCGGTTGCCATGACCTCGTCGCGGGCGGATTTTCCGCGGCAACGCTGTCCGTCACGACAGGCGTCGTGACGTCGTCGGCGCTCGCGGTTGCATCGGGCTGCGTTCGATCAAGCAATGGTCAAAACCGCCGTTTGTTTCGAAAGGCTGCGGCACCGTCGCTTGTGCACGCGCCGTTCTCGCTCAGGCTTCCTTGAAACGGTATCCGACCCCGTAGAGGGTTTCGATCATCTCGAAATCGTCGTCCACGACCTTGAACTTCTTGCGCAGCCGCTTGATGTGGCTGTCGATGGTGCGGTCGTCGACGTAAACCTGATCGTCATAGGCCGCGTCCATCAGGGCGTTGCGGCTCTTGACGACGCCGGGACGCGTGGCGAGCGCCTGAAGAATGAGAAACTCCGTGACCGTGAGCGTGACCGGCTCGTTTTTCCACGTGCAGGTGTGGCGCTCCGGGTCCATGCGCAACAGGCCGCGGTCGAGCGCCTTGGCGTCGGTTTCCTTCGGCACGGCGGTCGGATCTTTCGGAGCGGAACGGCGCAACACGGCCTTCACGCGTTCGACCAGAAGCCGCTGGGAAAATGGTTTGCGGATGAAATCGTCCGCGCCCATCTTGAGGCCGAACAGCTCGTCGATTTCCTCGTCCTTCGACGTCAGGAAAATCACCGGCAGGTCGGATTTTTGCCGCAACCGTCGCAGCGTCTCCATGCCGTCCATGCGCGGCATCTTGATGTCGAGGATGGCAAGGTCCGGCGGGCTGGTCCTGAATCCGTCGAGCGCCGACGCACCGTCGGTATAGGTCATGATGCGATAGCCTTCAGCTTCAAGCGCAATCGAGACGGATGTGAGAATGTTGCGGTCGTCATCGACCAGGGCAATTGTGGGCATGAGCCTGCTTTCAGATTCCACTACCGGTTTCCCGGTTCCGACATTCGTTTGATATCGCGGCGGGTTCGTTTACGAATGTCAGAACCTAAAGGGACGCTGGCAAATGTTGGTTTCTTTTAGTGCGGTTTCGGATTTGACATTCGCCTCAAGAACTCGCTGCGATACCAAAGCGAATGTCAAATTCGCCGCCCTAACGTCGCTGAAACGGCGGCTAAACGTCTGGTGCGCCGCATAGATGGGCTTCGAACGCGGTCACCGAGCAATGCAAGCTGGGCTGAAGTGTGACCAAGTTCCATGAAAGCGCCCCTTTTGCACTAGGCGCTTCGACCCTTTCGAACGCCGGTTTACCCGAAAAAAGGCTCGAATTGCAACAGGATGCGAGGAAATAATCGATGCAATTGACCCCGGATTTCGAGCCCGCCAAGGCCGTCAGGTCGCTTTTGCGCCGCAGCCGGCAAGGCGCGTTGGCGACGCTGATGGCGGGAACCGGCGATCCCTATTGCTCGCTGGTGAATGTCGCGAGCGCATCCGACGGCTCGCCGATTCTGCTGATTTCGCGTCTCGCGATTTACACCAAAAATCTGCTCGCAGACACCAGAGTTTCCCTGATGCTGGACGAGCGGGTCGAGGGTGATCCGCTCGAGGGCGCGCGGATCATGCTGTCGGGCCATGCCGAGGAGATCGCTGGCGACCGCGACCTCGTGCGCCAGCGTTATCTCAACGCCCATCCCACCGCTGACGTTTTCGTCGACTTCAAGGACTTCTCGTTCTTCAAGATCCGTCTCACCGGGACCCATCTGGTTGCGGGTTTTGGACGGATTCTGGACCTGAAGCCGGCGCAATTCCTGACCGATATCTCGGATGCGCGTGCGCTGCTCGAAGCCGAACAAGGCGCGGTCGAGCACATGAATACCGACCATCGGGAAGCGCTCGGGCTATATGCCACGCGGCTTCTCGGCGCAGCGCCCGACGACTGGCGGTGCAGCGGGATCGATCCCGACGGTATCGACCTGCAAGCAGGCACCAGGACGTTGCGGCTCGACTTCCCGGAACGCATCACCGGCCCCGGCGACCTGCGCAAGATACTGGTCCGCCTGGCGGAACAAGCGAGGGCGTAAGTCCCGAGGGTAAGCGGCTTTGCGCCGCAGCATGCGCCTGAACGGGGACGAGTGCGCCATTTTTGGAATAAACCAATTCGGCGGGATCGGCTTGGCAAGCCGCGCGTTCATCAATAATGATCGCCCCGTAATATTCGTTCGCCGGGGCTTCGCCCGGCGGTTATACTCAACGGCCTTAACCGTGGCGGACGCGCGGGGTTCTAAGGCATTCGCGCGATCAAGAAACGCGGATTCGAGGAGGAGTTTTTCGTGCAAGAGACGGGCAAGCGTAACGGCGCCTTTGGTGCCGACAAATTCGGCTTGAAGAATCTGAAGGGCGTGCACTGGAATCTCGGCGCGGCGCAGCTTTGTCAGTATTCGCTGTCGGCTGGCGAGGCGGTACTCTCCGCCGATGGTTCGTTGTGCGCGGACACCGGTGAGTTCACCGGCCGTAGCCCCAAGGACAAGTTCACGGTTCGCGACGCCTCCACCGAGAATATGTGGTGGGCCGGCAACCAGCCGATCACGGCTGCGCAGTTTGAAGTTCTCTACGCTGATTTCCTGAAGCACGCCGAAGGCATGACGCTGTTTGCGCAGGATCTCTATGGCGGCGCCGATCCGACCTTCCGGATCAAGACCCGCGTCTTCACCGAGCTTGCCTGGCATTCGCTGTTCATTCGCACGCTCCTGATCCGGCCCGAGCAATCGGAGCTTGCGGGCTTCTCTCCCGAACTCACCATCATCGACCTGCCGAGCTTCCGCGCCGATCCCAAACGTCACGGTGTGCGCTCGGAGAACGTCGTCGCCATCGATTTCGCCCGCAAGATCGTCCTGATCGGCGGGTCTTATTATGCCGGCGAGATGAAGAAGAGCGTGTTCACGACGCTCAACTACTATTTGCCCGCGCGCGGCGTTCTGCCGATGCACTGTTCGGCCAACGTCGGTCCGGCGGGCGACAGCGCGATCTTCTTCGGCCTTTCCGGCACCGGCAAGACCACGCTCTCGGCCGATCCCAAGCGCACGCTGATCGGTGACGACGAGCACGGCTGGGGCTCTGACGGCATCTTCAATTTCGAAGGCGGCTGCTACGCCAAGTGCATCAAGCTGTCGGAAGAAGCCGAGCCGGAGATCTATGCCGCCAGCAAACGCTTCGGCGCGGTGCTGGAGAACGTCGTGCTCGACGAGTTCACGCGCATTCCGGATTTCGACGACGGCTCGAAGACGGAAAATACGCGCTCGGCCTATCCGCTGGATTTCATCCCGAATGCTTCCAGAACGGGCCGTGCCGGTCATCCGAAGAACGTGGTGATGCTGGCCGCGGACGCGTTCGGTGTGTTGCCGCCGATCGCAAAGCTCACGCCGGCGCAGGCGATGTATCATTTCCTGTCCGGCTATACCGCCAAGGTCGCCGGCACCGAACGCGGTCTCGGCAACGAGCCGCAGCCGGAATTCTCGACCTGCTTCGGCTCGCCGTTCCTGCCGCTCGATCCGTCGGTTTACGGCAACATGCTTCGCGAGATGATCGCCAAGCACAATGTCGACTGCTGGCTGGTCAACACCGGCTGGACCGGTGGCAAGTTCGGCACCGGTTCGCGGATGCCGATCAAGGTGACGCGCGCGTTGCTGACCGCAGCGCTCGACGGTTCGCTCCGCAATGTCGAATTCCGCACCGACAAGTATTTCGGCTTTTCGGTCCCGACCGCGTTGCCGGGCGTGCCGAGCGAAATCCTCGATCCGGTCAATACCTGGAAGGACAAGGCCGAGTTCGACAAGACCGCCCGTGCGCTCGTCGCCATGTTCCAGAAGAACTTCGCCAAGTTCGAAGCCAAGGTCGACGCGGATGTCCGCGCGGCCGCGCCGGAAGTGAAGCTCGCGGCGGAGTAGGCGGTCTACTTCAGGACGATTACAAAGCGCGACGGGGACCTCCCGTCGCGTTTTCTTTTGGGTCTCGCGTTAGTGCGCTTCGTCCCAGTTGCTGGCGGCGCGGGCATCGACATGCAGAGGCAGCGAGAGGATCACGGCCGGGAACGGCGCGTTTTCCATCACCTTCTGGACCACCGGCAGCGTCGCGGCGACTTCGTCGTCGGGCACTTCGAAGATCAGTTCGTCGTGCACTTGCAAGAGCATCTGCGCCGAGAGCTTTTTCTCAGCCAGCGCCTCTTCCATGTGGATCATGGCGCGGCGGATGATGTCGGCCGCGGTGCCCTGAAGCCGCGCATTGATCGCGGCACGTTCGTTGAAGGCGCGCACCGAGGCATTGGATGCCTTGATGTCAGGGTAGTGGCACTTGCGGCCGAACAGCGTCTCGACATAGCCGTGGGCGCGGCAGAAGTCGCGCGTCGCATCCATGTAGGCGCGGATGCCCGGGAAGCGCTCGAAGTATTTCTTGATGTAGGCGGAGGCTTCCTCGCGGGCGATGCCGAGCTGATTGGCGAGTCCGAACGCCGAGATGCCGTAGATGATGCCGAAGTTGATCGCCTTGGCGCGGCGGCGGATCTCGCCCGGCATGTCCTTGACCGGAACCCCGAACATTTCCGACGCCGTCATGGCGTGAATGTCGAGCCCGTCGCGGAACGCCTGCTTGAGCACGGGAATGTCGGCGATCTCCGACAGCAATCGCAGTTCGATCTGCGAATAGTCCGCCGACACCAGCTTGTGACCGGGCGAGGCGATGAACGCGCGGCGGATCTTGCGGCCGTCTTCGGTCCGCACCGGAATATTTTGCAGGTTCGGCTCGTTCGACGACAGCCGTCCCGTGGTGGTCGCGGCCAGCGCGTAGGTCGTGTGCACCCGATGGGTCTCGGGGTGCACATAGGTCGGCAGCGCGTCGGTGTAGGTCGATTTCAGCTTCGAGACCTGCCGCCACTCCAGAATCTTCTTCGGAAATTCATGGCCTTGTTCGGCGAGGTCATCGAGAATCTGCGCCGAGGTCGACCATGCGCCGGTCTTGGTCTTGGTGCCGCCCGGAATTCCCATCTTGCCGAACAGGATGTCGCCGATCTGTTTTGGGCTGCCGACATTGACCGGTTCGCCGGCGATCTCCTGGATTTCGGCCTCGACCCGTGCCGCGGTTTGCGCGAAGTCGCCTGACAGCCGCGACAGTACCTGACGATCGATCGAGATGCCGCGCCGTTCCATCCGTGCCAGCACGGAGACCAGCGGGCGCTCCAGCGTCTCATAGACCACGTTCATGCGCTCGGCGACGAGGCGCGGCTTGAACAGCCGCCACAGCCGGAAGATCACGTCGGCATCCTCGGCCGAATAGGCCGTCGCCTTGTCGATGGTGACCTGATCAAAACTGAGCTTGTTCTTGCCGCTGCCGATCAATTCGCTGTCGGTGATGGTGGTGTGGCCGAGCCAGGCTTGCGCGAGTTGATCGAGCCCATGCGAATTGCGGCCGGCATCGAGTGCGTAGCTCATGAGCTGCGCGTCGTCGCAATTGCGCAGCGTGATGCCGGCTTGCGCCAGCATGACTGCGCCGAACTTGATGTTGAACCCGATCTTGAGAAAGCCTGCCGATTCCAGCAGCGGCTTCAGCGCGGCAAGTGCGTCCGCTGTCTTGATCTGATCCGGTGCGAGGCCCGCGGCAAACAATCCGCTGCCGTCGCCCGCCTGCTTGTGGCCGAGCGGAACATAGGCAGCATCGTTGGGGCCAAGCGCCAGCGCGATGCCGCAGATCTCTGCGCGCATCGGGTCTTCGGAAGCAGCCTTGGCCTCGAATGCGAACTGGCCGGCCTCGCGCGCGCGGGCGACCCAGGCTTTCAATTCGGCAGCGTTGCGAAGGGTCTGGTATTTGTTGCGGTCGAGCGGCGTGTTGCGCGCTTCGTCGGCACGGGCGGCGGCGAGCGCTTGCGGCGTGCCCTTGAGGCTTGAGCCCTTGTCGCTCCGGTCGCCCGGTTTGCTTGGACCACTCGCTCCGCCCTTCGGCGCGGCGGGCTTCTGATCGGCGAAGAGGTCGCCGGCCTGTGCGCCCTTGGGCGCGTTGCCGGTCTCATCGACCTTCTCGGCCAGCGGAAGCGGCGAGAAGGCGCTTTCCTTTCCGGCATCGGCCTGCACGTCGGCCGGATTGATCTGCGAATATTCGCCGACGCGGCGGGTGAGGGTGGAAAACTCCATCGCCTTCAGAAAAGCGATCAGCTTGCGTGCGTCGGGCTCATGCACCGCGAGGTCGTTCAAGGGAACGTCGAGTTTCACCTTGTCGTCGAGCAACACCAATTGCCGCGAGATGCGCGCTTTCTCCGCATTCTCGATCAGGGCTTCGCGCCGCTTCGGCTGCTTGATCTCGCCGGCACGCTTCAACAGCGCTTCAAGGTCGCCGTATTCGACGATCAGTTGCGCAGCGGTCTTGATGCCGATCCCGGGCACGCCCGGCACGTTGTCGGTGGAGTCGCCGGCCAGCGCCTGCACTTCGACGACCTTCTCCGGCGGCACGCCGAACTTCTCGATCACCTCGGGGACGCCGATGCGGCGGTCCTTCATGGTGTCGAACATCGTCACCTTGTCGTTGACGAGTTGCATCAGGTCCTTGTCCGACGACACGATGGTCGTGGTGGCGCCGTGCTCGCTCGCCTCTCGCGCATAAGTCGCGATCAGGTCGTCGGCCTCGAAGCCGATCTGTTCGAGGCACGGCAGGTCAAAGGCACGCACCGCATCGCGGATCAGCGCGAATTGCGGGATGAGGTCGTCCGGCGCGGGCGGCCGGTGCGCCTTGTAGTCGGGGTAGAGCTTGTTGCGGAAGGTGACTTCGGATTTGTCGAAGACGATGGCCAGATGGGTCGGGCGATTGTCCGGCGGCATGTCGCGCAACAACTTCCAGAGCATGTTGCAGAAGCCGAGCACGGCGTTGACCTGCAGTCCGTCGGACTTGCGGCTCAGCGGCGGCAGCGCGTGATAGGCGCGAAAAATATACGAGGAACCGTCGACCAGAAACACATGGTCACCCTTGGCGAGGGCTTTGGCGGCAACGGGTTTGGGGGCGGCTTTGGATGCGGGCTTTGACATGGCCGCAATGTAGGGATTTTTTGCGCACCTTGACACCCGTGTGATGCGCGCCGCACACGGGATTTTTCGCTTGTCACTGTCGTGATTTCAGGCAGCTCACCAGAAATTCCATGACGGCGCGCACGGCCGGGACCTGGCGAAGGTCGCGATGTACCGCAAGCCAGACATCGCGGCTGATCGGCTTTTGCGGCACGGCGTGGCGTTGCAGGCCGGGGTCGCCGTCGCCGAGATAATGGGGCAGGGCGGCGATGCCGAGACCACAGCGCGCCGCCGCAACCTGGGTCTCCAGATCGTTGGTCCGCAGCACGACCTCGCGCGTGCCGATGATCGTGCGCAGCCAGACCTCCTGAGGCGACTCCGCCATCGAGGCGTCATAGCCGATAAAGGCGAACGCATGCGGCGGCGTCTTTTCCAGATAGGCGCGAGCGCCGTAAAGGCTGAAGCCGAAGCTGCCGATCTTGCGGACGAGGAGTCCGGCCTCGATGGGGCGCATCAGCCGCAACGCGACATCTGCTTCCCGGCGGCCGAGCGAGGCCGGGCGCTTCTCGCCGATCAGTTTGATGTGGATGCCCGGATGTTGTTGCCGCAGCCGCACGAGTTGCGGCGCGATCACCGAACTCGCAAAGTTCGGCGGCGCGCTGATCGAAACCTCGCCGTCCACACCGGGTTTCGCGGCCTGTGCCGCGCGCCCCACGGCAAACGCCGCTTCCTCCATCGGTGTTGCGACCGCGGCGATGCGCTTGCCGTCGTCGGTCAGGACAGTGGTGCGCGAGCGGCGATCGACCAGTTTAAGCCCGGTCGATTGTTCCAGCGCCGCCACCCGCCGGGCCACCGTCGCATGGTCGACGCCGAGCATGCGGGCTGCCGCGGAAAGCGTGCCGTCACGGGCCAGCGTCACGAAGTGATGCAGATCTTCCCAATCGGCCATTGTGCAAAATCTCACATGGAGGACGCATATTTGGGGAATTTCGCATATCCGGCCGGATCGCCATAGTCCCCGCAGGCGATAATTGAAAGGAAAAGCCCATGATCAAGGTCGTTCGCGTCAAGAAGCCCGGCGGGGTCGAGCAGTTCGAGGTCGCCGACATCGAGTTGCCGCCGCCCGCCGCCGACGAAGTGCGCATTCGTCAGACCGCCATCGGCGTCAACTTTGTCGATATCTACCAGCGCTCGGGGCTCTATCCGATGCCGCCGGCGAACATCCCCGGCATCGAGGGCGTCGGCGTCGTCGCAGCCGTCGGCGCCGACGTGTCGTCGGTTCGGATTGGCGATCGCATCGCCTATGCCGGCGCGCCGGTCGGCGCCTACGCCGTCAGAGCGTAATCTTCCGGCGTGGCGGGCGATCAAGCTGAAGGACCGCTTTCCGACGAAGCAGTGGCGTCGTCTTTCGTCAAGGGAATTACCGGGCACATGCTGCTCGATCGGGTCTACCCGGTGGGAGTCAGGCACGACGCTTCTGGTGCAGAGTGCCGCCGGCGGTCTCGGTCAGTTGCTGACGCGCTGGGCCAGCGACCGTGGCGCGACCGTGATCGGAACCGTCGGTTCCGAAGCCAAGGCCGAAATCGCGCGCCAGGCCGGTGCTCGCACATCATCGTCGGGCGCGATGCAGATTTTGCGAAAGCCGTCGCTGATATCACCGGCGGGCGCGGCGCCGATGTCGCCTATGACGGCGTCGGCGGCGCGACGCTGGCCAAGACGCTCGGCTGCGTGCGGCCGTTTGGCGTGGTGGCAAGCATCGGCCAGGCGGCGGGGACTATTCCGCTGGTCGATGTCAGCGATCTCGGGCCGCGCCGCAGCCTGTCGCTCGCGCGGCCGAGCGTGATCGCTTACATGAACGAGCGTGAAGCTTATCGTGCGGCGGCAGAAGCGGTGCTCGACGGAATCGAAAGCGGGATCCTCCGGGTTGCCGGTCAGTCCTATCCGCTTCAGTGAGGCCGCGCGGGCTCATGCCGATCTCGAAGCAGGACGCACTTCCGGTGCGCTCTATCTCAAGCCCTAGTGTCCCGGGTCTGACATTTGTATCCCATCCGGGGGGCACTTTTACAAATGTCAGAACCAAAGGGACACTAGTGTGGCTTTGACTTTGACGTTCCTTTGAAGAGGGCGCGGCAAAACCGAAAGGAACGTCAGCGTCGCCACACTAGGGAAGCGATTATTCCGCCGCTTGCAGCGCGGGACTTGCCTTCTTCGGCGCAATCCAGAAGGCGTCGGGGCGTTCGAACAGGAAGTTCGCCCCGACCTTGAGCGCGAGCTGCCAGATCGCCAGCGCGCCGAACAAGGCGCATAGCGTGACGGTCACTGACATCACGCCGATATCAGGGATGACGCCGGTGCGCAGCAGAAGCGTCCGCGTCGCGGCCATCGGCAGGAAGAAAGCAAGGTAGATCACGATCGAATGCTCGCCGCAGAAGCGCAAGGCTTTCAACCAGCCGGCGTGCGCCAGCAGCGCGCCGATCGTGATGATCGCACATGCGCCGGCAAGTCCGAGTGAAAGCGAAACCAACGGCCAGTCGCTGACGCCAAATTGTACGAGGGTTTCGTTGACGACCGCCCAGAGCGCCAGCGCAGCAAATGCGAGCGGTGGGTGCGCCCGCGCGCGGTCCGCCAACGCGAACACCCGATCGGCAAACAGATAGCCGGTGTAGAAATAAACAAAGCGCGCGCCGAATTCGTCGATCGCGGTCCAGCCGGTCGAGAGTTGAGACATCTCCAGCGCCGCTGCGAGGCCCCAGATCATGAGCGGCGGCAGGCGTCGCGTCGCCTTCGTGACCACGAAGAACACTGGCAGCAGATAGATGAACCACAAGGTGCCGAACGGCTCGATGAAGGATTCCAGGTACAGGTATCCGGCGTGGGACCAACTCGAACTCGGCCGCAAAGGCCGGCGCCTTGAAGCCGAATTGAATGGTCACCCAGAGCACGTAGAAGTAGGCGAAATGCACCACCTTGCGGTCAAGGTAGGTGCGCCAGTCCCGGTCGATGACCAGCGGAAGGAAACAGACCGGAGATCAGGAAGAAATCCGGCATCCGGAACGGTTTGGCGAAGCTGACCAGCGCGTGCATGAAGCCGGTCTGGCCGGCAGCCAATTCGACGCCCAGCACCGAATGCATCATCACCACCATCACGATGCAGATGCCCTTGGCGTAGTCGACCCAATCGACCCGGCCGGACCCGGCCCGGCTGGTAAGGGTAACGGCCGATGTGCCGTTCGATGTCATGGCTGTCCCTTTTTGGGGTGGCTTTGGCGCATCATCGGTCGTATCCGTTTCATTCCCCTTTATTCACGCAAATGACATGCCATTGTCATGTGTCTGTTCGGTTTTTGGTTTGTGACAACATGCTCTAAGACGAGCGTAACGAATCATTCCGTTAACCATTTTCGACAGGATTCCAGATGCATATCGCCATGATCGGCACGGGTTATGTGGGGCTGGTGTCAGGCGCCTGCTTTGCGGATTTCGGCCACGACGTCACTTGCGTCGATAAGGACGAGGGCAAGATTGCAGCCCTGCACCGAGGCGAGATCCCGATCTTCGAACCCGGTCTCGACGTGCTCGTCGCCACCAACGCCAAGGCTGGACGGTTGAAGTTCACGACCGACCTCGCCGAGCCCGTGGCCAAGGCCGACGCCGTCTTTATCGCGGTCGGCACGCCGTCGCGGCGCGGCGACGGCCACGCCGATCTCAGCTACGTCTACGCCGCTGCGCGCGAGATCGCCGCCGCACTGAAGGACTTTACCGTCGTGATCACCAAGTCGACGGTGCCGGTCGGTACCGGCGATGAGGTCGAGCGCCTGATCCGCGAGGCCAATCCATCGGCGGATGTCGCGGTCGCCTCCAATCCGGAATTTCTGCGCGAAGGTGCGGCGATCCGCGATTTCAAGTTCCCCGACCGCATCGTGGCCGGCACCTCGGATGAGCGCGCGCGCAAGGTTCTCAGCGACATCTACCGGCCGTTGTCGCTCAACCAGGCGCCGCTGATGTTCACCGGCCGGCGTACGGCCGAGATGATCAAATACGCCGCCAACGCATTCCTTGCGACCAAGATCACCTTCATCAACGAGATGGCGGACTTGTCCGAAAAAGTCGGCGCCAACGTTCAGGAAGTGGCGCGCGGCATCGGGCTCGACAACCGCATCGGAACCAAGTTCCTGCACGCCGGTCCCGGCTTCGGCGGCTCGTGTTTCCCGAAGGACACCAAGGCGCTCGTCAAGATCGCGCTCGATCACGACGTGCATTTGCGCATTGTGGAGGCGGTGCTCGCGGTGAACGACAACCGCAAGCGCGCGATGGCGCGCAAGGTTTCCGCTGCCTACGGCGGCAACCTGCGCGGCAAGACGGTGGCCGTGCTCGGTCTCACCTTCAAGCCCGACACCGATGACATGCGCGATGCGCCGTCGATCCCACTGGTGACGGGCTTGCTCGACATGGGCGCCAAGGTGCGCGCGCACGATCCGGTCGGCATGGAGATGGCGCGTCGCGAGCTGCCCGACATCGAATATTGCGATGATCCCTATCTCTGCGCGCGTGGTGCGGATGCGCTGGTCGTGGTGACGGAATGGGCCCAATACCGGGCGATCGACCTCGAACGCCTGAAGAATGAGCTTGCCCATCCCGTCGTGGTCGACCTGCGTAACGTCTATCGCCCCGAAGACATGGCCGCGCACGGCTTTATCTACGACAGTGTCGGCCGTCCGCCCGAAGCCGAGGGCTGAGGCGGTTGTCATACCCCGCGCCCGCGGGGTAACCAGTCATCGCCTGCTCGCTTGCGAGCGATGACGGAACGAGAGACTTGCCCCGCAGCTTCGACACGCCTCTTCCCATCGACGCCGTGCTGGACGATCTGGCGCGCACGCTGGATGGTCACAACGCTGCCGTGCTGGTCGCGCCGCCCGGCGCCGGCAAGACCACGCGAGTGCCGCTTGCTCTGCTCGATGCCCCCTGGGCAAAGGGAAAGAAGATCATCGTGCTCGAACCGCGCCGGATCGCGGCCCGCGCGAGCGCCGAACGCATGGCGCATACGCTCGGCGAAAAGGTCGGCGAAACCGTCGGCTACCGCGTCCGCTTCGGCTCCAAAATTTCCCGCGCCACGCGGATCGAAGTCGTCACCGAAGGGATTTTCTCGCGCCAGATCCTCGGCGATCCCGAACTGGACGGCGTCGCCGCCGTGCTGTTCGACGAATTTCACGAACGCTCGCTCGATGCTGATTTGGGGCTGGCGCTGGCGCGCGACGCCCAAACCGGCTTGCGCGAGGATTTGCGGATTCTCGTGATGTCGGCGACGTTGGACGGCGCGCGGGTCGCCAAACTGCTCGGCGAGGCGCCGGTGGTCGCAAGTGAGGGGCGCGCCTTTCCGGTCGAGACGCGCTATCTCGGCCGCAAGGCGGATGCACAAGTCGAGCGGCAGATGGCGGATGCCATTGCGACCGCATTGCGTGCCGATCCCGGTTCGGTGCTGGCGTTCCTGCCTGGCGCGGCCGAAATTCGCCGCACCCAGAACTTTCTCGCTGAGCGTATCCACGATGCATCGATCGAAATCGTGCCGCTGTTCGGCGCGCTCGATGCCTCGGTGCAGGACCGCGCGATTGCGCCGCCGCCGAAGGGCCATCGCAAGGTCGTGCTGGCGACCTCGATAGCCGAGACCTCGCTCACCATCGAGGGCGTGCGCATCGTCGTCGATTCCGGTTTGGCGCGGGTGCCGCGCTACGAGCCGGACATCGCCTTGACGCGGCTGGAGACCGTACGGGCCTCGCGGGCGGCGGTCGATCAACGCCGTGGCCGCGCCGGGCGAACCGAACCCGGTGTGTGCTACCGGCTCTGGGATGAACCGCAAACGGCGTCGCTGGCGGCTTATACGCAGCCCGAGATCCTGAGCGCGGACCTGTCGTCTTTGGTGCTCGACCTTGCGCAATGGGGCGTCACGGATCCCTCTACGTTGGCGTTTCTTGATCCCCCTCCCGCGCCGGCGCTGAAGGAAGCGCGCGAGCTGCTGCGCGAGCTCGAAGCGCTCGACGCCGATGGGCGCATCACCGACGAGGGCCGCAGCCTGCGCGCGCTGGCGTTGCCGCCGCGCCTGGCGCGCATGATCGTCGATTCCCACCGGCTTGGCGCCGGCCGCGCTGCGGCTGACATCGCCGTCGTTCTTACTGAACGGGGGCTTGGCGGCGATCATGTTGATCTGGACGTGCGGCTGGAGGCATTTCGCCGTGACCGCTCGCAGCGCGCCGAGGCCGCACGCAACCAGGCGCAGCGCTGGGCCGCGCAGGTCGCCGCCGACGAAAAGGCCCGGCCCGAGGCCGATGACCTGCCATCCAACGGTGTCATGCTGGCATTTGCATTTCCGGATCGTGTCGCAAAAAACCGTGGCAACGGCAGCTTCGTTCTCGCCAACGGGCGCGGCGCGGCGCTGGAGCCCACGGCCGCGCTGTCGCGCGCGCCATATATTGCGGTTGCCGAGCTTACCGGCACGGCCATGCAGGGCCGTATCTTGCTGGCCGCGCCGATCACGCAAGCCGAGATCGAGACGCGTTTTGCCGGGCAGATCGAAGCCGCAGACGAAGTGTTCTTCGATCGGGGTTCGATGGCATTGCGTGCCCGGCGCAGGAAGTCGCTGCATGCGATCACGCTATCCGAAGCGCCATTGGCGATCGAACCGTCGGAAGAAACCGCACGAATCCTGGCCGAGGGGTTGGTCGCAGCCGGCCTCGATCAATTGCCGTGGTCGAAGCCGACCAAGCAATGGCGCGATCGCGTGATGTTCTTGCGCGCGGCCGAGAGTGCATCATCGGATAATCCATGGCCGGATCTGTCGGATGATGCGCTGAAAGCCCAGCGCGAAACGTGGCTGATGCCGGCGCTGCTCGACAAGACGTCGCTGAAATCCTTTTCTGCCGGAGATTTGTCAGAAGCCTTGCTGGCGCTGGTGCCGTGGTCTTTGCGCGCGCGGCTGGAGAAAGAAGCGCCGACGCATTTCGAGGCCCCGACGGGGACGCAGTTGGCGATCGACTACGAGGCCGAGCAGGGCCCCACCATCGCCGTGCGGCTTCAGGAGTTGTTCGGGCTGACCAGCCATCCTTCGATTGCCAGGGGCGCCATCCCGCTGGTGCTCGAACTGCTCTCGCCGGCCCATCGCCCGGTGCAGGTCACGCGCGATTTGCCCGGCTTCTGGCGCGGCAGCTACGCGGCAGTGCGCTCCGATTTGCGTGGGCGCTATCCGCGTCACCCCTGGCCGGAAGATCCGGCGAGCGCGATGCCGACCCGTCGCGTCAAGCCAAAGGGGACGTAAGCGAGAAGACGGCGCACGGCACCACCACCTGCCGGCTGTAATGGATTCGTTAACCCTTCGCTCATCCTTTTCGCCAAAATTGCGGGCCTGCGCGGTTTGCCGCCGGTCGAAGTTTCACTGCGGCCGTGATGAAATCCGCAAACCGGCGATAGAGAGTGGCGTGATGCGTAACATTATGATTTTTGCCGCGATCATGATCGGCCTCGGCACCTTCATGGCGCAGTTGGCTGACAAGATGACGCCGGCTTCCGCTACGCCGTCGGTGCATCCGGTCGTAGTGAGCGAGACGCCGTCTAACGCCGGTCTGCGCAGCCTCGACATTCCCAAGGACAGCCGCGGTCATTTCGCGACCGAAGGGCGGATCGACGGTCAGCGCATCGGCTTCATGGTCGACACCGGCGCCTCCGTCGTCGCCCTGAACGAAAGTTCGGCGGCGCGATTTGGGTTGCGCCCGTCACGCAGCGACTATCGCGCGACGGTGACCACCGCCAACGGCACCGTGAAGGGCGCACCGACACGCCTGGCGATGATCGAACTTGGCGGCCTGATCGTGCGCGACGTCGATGCGATGGTGTTGCCGGACGAGGCGCTGTCGGAGAACCTGCTTGGGCTGTCGTTCCTGTCGAAGCTTCGGCGGTTCGAATACGCCAATGGCAAGATGGTGCTCGAGCAGTAAGGTCCCTGCTGCTGTCCCGCCCGCTATTGCTGCTTGTTCACTTTTTAGGAATGAGAGGGTGATCGAGTCGATCTTCGTAACGATGGCTTGGCATTCGCGCCAGACGTTCCCGAGCGACATCAGACCTAAGGCGCTTTCTCAGAGCGTCAAGCCGGATGCCCTTATCTTCAAGCGTTTTCTTAGATCTGCCGGAGCGACACCTCGCCGCGAGCACATGTCGGCGAAGGCTTTGTCGACGAGAGCATCCGATAGCAAACCTGCTCCCTCGGCCTTTTCGATCTTGAATATGTCCGAAGACAATTCACGGATCACTCCTTCCCTATCGATCTGTTTTTGCTCAAGCAGCAAATCGAGCTTGGTGCGCTGGTCAACATCATCCTCGGTGATGAACTGGAGGTTGGTTGTCATGGCCACCACATGGTCCGGTACAGACAGATTCTGGCCATATGCAGGAAAGACGACCAGTGCAGCCAGACTCACGACTTTGAAGAGATGGTTAGACATCAAGATCATCTCGAAGGCGAAGCCAATCCGTGAAGTCTTACAATTCCAAAGTTCACGCCGATAGATCATTGCAGTAAGACCAAATGTAGGCGGAATTCCATATCCCTTCGCGAGATAGTCCGCTGTCGCATGGCCTCGGTCGGTAATGGTGCAGGCGGACGTAGCCTTCGTAAGTTGCCCCCGCCGGCCCCATGAGCACACGACCTAGTAGCCCTTATACTCTCTGATACGTAGTAGGTTTGGATTACCTTCAACCGGGTTCGCTACCAACAAACCATTCGGGTCGGTATGCGTGATTGTTAGCAAATCATTGCTGCCGGGTTCTGAGACCGTGAGCGTATGTCCATAGACCCCACCGAAATTTGTGCGGTTGGCGCTGTCAGTGGCAGTGACCGTCTTGTAGGGAGTACTAACCCGAGGCCCTACAGGCGGAGTGCCGGTGGAGAGTTTCTTGTAAACGTAGCTGTCAACCATGTTATTTTCATCATGCAAGGGAGCTAGGATACCGTTTGATGTAAGAGGGTCTTCTGGCGCCGCAGCCGGCGCACCGGCATCGGGTTGGCCGGCTCCCGCGGTCGGCTGTTGCTGCGGTAGGCCTTGCGTCTCGGCCTGGGCCTGTTGAATCTGCGGTTGTTGAGCTACGCCATCTGCGGCGAACGGATCGTAGTCAACGGGAACGAGCGAGTAGTCACCGAAATCCGGCTGATAGTCCACCGGCACCAGAGTGTATTCAGGCATGATAGATGACCTATGGGTATTCGCGGACACACGTGATTTGCCCGCGCCCTCGTGGAGAGGGCTGGTTGGTTTTGAGTGTTTGAAGGTAGAGGATTGAAGGTTAGCTTGCGCAATGGCGCGGAAGCGTCGCTTCCGGTTCGGCTTGCCCACCGCCGTCGCCGGGCGTCCTAATTTCAAAAGCCCGCAGCGGATTTTCCGGCGCGAGCCTAATTTTGCGACGATGAAGATATGCCGATGATTTGCCCGACGCGTCAAATTATTTGACGCGGAGAGCGCGGCAGCGGCCGGATGACGCTTCGCCAAGCTATCCTAATTAATCGCCAAAGGCGGCCTTCCGCCTTCGGCGACTATCGCTTGTAAGTCGGCGATATCGTTGTGTCACCATATAGGCCGCCTGCATGTTTCCAAAGCCAAAGCCCGTCCTGGTTCCGAACACCTACGCTTTCGAGTCGGAGCCGATGGTGAAAGCGACCGGCTTTCGCGAATACGACGCGCGCTGGCTGTTCGGCAAGGAAATCAACCTGATGGGCGTGCAGGCGCTCGGTATGGGGCTGGGCGCGTTGATTGCCGAACTTGGCGTCAAGCAGGAGGTCGTGACCGGCCATGATTTTCGCGGCTATTCGGCGTCGATCAAATACGCCTTGATCTCGGGCTTGCAGGCCGCCGGCTGCCGGGTTCACGACATCGGGTTGGCGATGACGCCGATGGCGTATTTTGCGCAATTCGAGCTCGACGTTCCCTGCGTGGCGATGGTGACGGCCTCGCACAACGACAATGGCTGGACCGGCGTCAAGATGGGCGCCAACCGGCCGCTGACCTTCGGTCCCAGTGAGATGACGCGTTTGAAGGAGATCGTGCTCAACGCCGAGTTCAAGAACAAGGCGGGCGGCTCCTATCAGTTTCACGAGAATTTCCCGGCGCGCTATATCGCCGATCTCACCAGCCGCCCCAAACTCAAGCGCAAGCTCAAGGCCGTGGTGGCCTGCGGCAACGGTACCGCGGGAGCGTTCGCGCCGCAGGTGATGGAAGCGATCGGTTGCGAGGTCGTCCCGCTCGATACCGAGCTCGATCACACCTTCCCGAAGTACAATCCCAATCCCGAAGACATGGAAATGCTGCACGCGATCCGTGATGCGGTTTTACAGCACAAAGCCGATGTCGGTCTCGGCTTTGACGGCGATGGCGACCGTTGCGGCGTCGTCGACAACACCGGGGAAGAGATTTTCGCCGACAAGGTCGGCGTCATGCTGGCGCGCGACATGTCGGCGATTCACAAGGGCGCGCAATTCGTCGTCGATGTGAAATCGACCGGGCTTTTCGTCACCGATCCCGTGCTGCAGAAGCAGGGTGCGAAGATCGACTACTGGAAAACCGGCCATTCCTACATGAAGCGCCGTACCCATGAGTTGGGGGCGCTGGCGGGATTTGAAAAGTCCGGCCACTTTTTCTTCAACAAGCCGTTTGGCCGCGGCTACGACGACGGGCTGGTTTCGGCGATCGCGGTTTGCGACATGCTCGATCGCGCACCCGGCAAGTCGATGGCCGACCTGAAGAACGCGCTGCCCAAGACCTGGTCATCGCCGACGATGTCGCCGCATTGTGCGGACGAGACCAAATACGGCGTCGCCGATCAGGTGGTGAAGCATTTCGAAGGATTGCAGAAGCGCGGCGAAAAAGTTGCCGGCCAGAAAATCCGCGACCTCGTCACCGTCAATGGCGTGCGCGTCACTGTCGAGGACGGTAGCTGGGGCCTGGTGCGCGCTTCTTCCAACAAGCCGGAGCTTGTGGTGGTCGTCGAAAGTCCGGTGTCCGAACAGCGGATGCGGGACATGTTCGAGGCGATGGACTCGGTGCTGCGCACTCATCCCGAGGTCGGCGAATACAATCAGAAGATTTGAGCGCGGCGCTCACGCCGCCCGTAGCGATCGCAGGAAGTGGTCAAGCTCGGACTTCAATTGCTCCGATTGTGACGATAGCCCGTTCGCCGCATCGAGCAGTTGTGAAGTCGCTTTACCGGCCTGTTCGGACGCCTGGTTGACGTTGAGAATGCCGGTGCTGACTTCTCTGGTGCGGTCGGCCGCCTGGTGCAGATTGCCCGAGATTTCCCGAGTTGCTGCGTCCTGCTGCCCGACGGCGGCCGTGATCTCGCCGGAGATCTGGTCGATTTCGGCGATCGTGCCGCCAATGGCCTCGATCGCGTTGACGGCGTCGCCGGTTGCGTTCTGGATGCTCTGAACCTGCGCGGAAATTTCTTCGGTCGCCCTGGCGGTCTGGTTGGCCAGCGCCTTGACCTCGCTTGCGACGACGGCAAATCCCTTGCCGTGCTCGCCGGCGCGCGCGGCTTCGATGGTCGCGTTCAGGGCCAACAGATTGGTCTGGGTGGCGATGCTCTGGATCAGCGTCACCACTTCGCCGATCTTCTGCGTGCCGGCGGCAAGTCCCTTCACGACGGTGTTGGTACGGCGTGCCTCGTCGGCGGCCTTGTCGGCGATCTGCGCCGAGCGCGCTACCTGTTCGGCGATATTGTTGATCGAAGCCGTAAGTTCTTCGGTCGCCGATGCAACGGTTTCCACATTGGTCGATGCCAGCGCCGATGCGGAGGACGCCACCGCCGCCTGTCGCGCGGTTTCCGCGTTGTTGTCGCTCATCGATGCCGAGAGGCCCAGCATTGCTCTGGCGGCTACGGCGACAGCCTCCACGACATCACCGATCTTGCGCTCGAAGCCGGCAGCAAGTTCGCCCCTTTCCGCATCCCGGCCGAGTTTGGCCTGTTCGGCCTCAAGGCGTTCGGCATTGGCGCGTGCTTCCGCCGCATTGGCCGCCTCGGCTTCCGCTGTCTTCTGAGCCGCTGCCGCGAACAGCTGCGTCAGTGTGTGCGCAACCCAGATCAGGATGCTTGCTTCGACGACGACGATGACGGCGTGAAGAACGACCCGGCCCAGATCGCTGCCACCGGGATACACGGCGGCCGGAAGAATGAAATTCAGCAGCAGATGATGCAGCGCCACCGCCACCGTTCCGGCCACGATCGGCCGGTAGTCGCAATAGGCGACCAGAGAGGCCAGCACGGCGAAGAAGTACATATGCATGTCGGTCTGCCAGGGGTGGCCCTCGAACTGATAGACCAGCATCGATACGCCGCCCATCAGGGCGACAGCGAAGATCAGGCGGGTGGAAGGTCCATTACCGGACATTCGCCAGGACAGCGTCGAAACGCCGGCCATCGTCGCCATGAAGACGGCCGGCATGAGCCAATCGGCGTGAAGCGAGAGGCCGACGGCAACTGCGAGCGGAACGTGCAGCCACAGCACGACGAGCAGTATCTTGCTGGCGGTCTCGCGCAAGACGGCCATTTCATTGCCTTCGAAAGTCATTGTCACCCCCGAGATCGCTCATCCGTCTTGAAGCAGGCCGCGATGGCCTGCGGATCAATCGTCAGCCAGGCGCCGGCCTTGTACAATCGGTTCAGCCCGTCATCGCTGTCGGGCCGCACGACCAGCAGGGCTGGAATCGCCGTCATCCGGACGATCGAAGCGTTGGCGGACGCGGCGGCCAGCAGCGCCTGTTCGCCGCTCCACCATAGCGGGAAGGCCGCGGCCACCACCTCGGTGCCTGCCCGCACGTGCAATGACAGCGCCGCTATTGCGATCCAGCTCGCGACCAGCAACGCCGCTGCGCCGAGCCATGCAGGCTGTTGTTTCGTTGGGATGACCTTCGCCGAGCCCATTCCGCGATGGTACTCGGGTAAAGCTAACTTGAAGTAAAGATTCCTCTAGAAAGCTACCTGAAGGCGAGTGTGGCGTGGCTTAATTCGCAGGCACCGGAAGTGCCGTCACCGATTTGATTTTTTCCATCGCAAAGCGCGACGTCACGTTCTTCAGCGGCACCGCGCTGATCAGCTTTTTATAGAACACGTCGTAGCTCTGCATGTCCGCGACCACGACGCGCAGCATGTAGTCGACATCCCCCGCCATCCGGTAAAATTCCATCACCTCGGGCATCGCGGAAACCGCTTCGGCGAATTTCCCCAACCACGTCTCGGAGTGATCGGCACTTTCGACCGAAACGAAGACGCTGATGCCGAGCCCGATCTTGTTCTGGTCGACCAGCGCCACCCGGCGCAGGATGACGCCGTCGGCCTCCAGGCGCTGGATTCGTTTCCAGCACGGCGTTGACGACAGGCCGACGCGGTCGCCGATCTCTGCCACCGAAAGCGAGGCGTCCTGCTGGAGCACGGTCAGGATTTTGCGGTCGATGGCATCGAGTCGGCGGTTGGGCTCGGTCGCTGCGGGGATAGCAAGTTCGGACATTTGAGAAGAACTTTCTTCCAATAATGAGGATTTGTCTCCTCATATATAGAAAATTCTTCTATGACAAGCCCAATGTCGCCGCAGTCCTATCGGGTAGCCGACCGCTTCTGGCTCAAAAGTGCTTCAACTTCAGCACGTTGCGGGGCTGCGAAAGCGCCCCCGAAGCGGGTGCATTTCAGGGCTGCGGCGGCCGAGGCAAATTGCAGGGCCGACCGCAGGTCCTGGCCCTCGGTGATCGCGAGGGCAAACGCGCCATGAAAGACGTCACCAGCGCCCAGCGTGTCCACGGTGTGGACCGGGAAGGCCGGCGTCTGCTGCAGGTTCTGCTGCTCGTCGAGCCAGATCGTTCCCTGCGCGCCGCGTGTGCCCGCAAGGAACGACGAGGTCAGCTTCGCGATCTTCTTGAGCGCCTCGCCGTCGTCGGTAACGTCAGCGGTCTCCTGAAGCGGCTCGCTGGAGAAAATCAGGTGCGATGACGCCGTCAGCAAGACCCTCGCGCAGCGACATCGCGCGATCGACGTCGACCACGACCGGGATACCGCGTCGCGTGGCTTCGGCGCAGAGGTCGGTGCAGAAAGTGGCGCAGCGGCTTTCGGTCAGGATGGCATCGCAGTCTTCGAGCAGCGTGTCGTGGTCGGGCAAGTGGACGTTCCACAGTTCCGGATCACGGAAGGTGACGATGGTGCGCTCGCCGCTCGGATCGATCATGATGTTGGAGATCGGCGTCACCAGCCCCGGCATATGCACGAGATGTCTGGTGTCGATGCCTTCTTCGGCCATCTTCTCGTAGATGTATTTGGACGTGGTTTCCTTCTCGTCGCCCATCGGGCCGCAAATCGAGGCGCGGCCACCGAGCCGCACGATCCCGATCGCGCCGTTGAGCGCGTTGCCGCCGCAAATCTCGTCGAAATGGGTGGCGTTTTCCTTGGAGCCGCGCGCCGGCAGTCCGTGCACGCGAAATGTCAGATCGCGCACCGGCATGCCGATGCAGAGGATTCGCGGAGGCCGTTTCCCCGTAGCGCGGGGCGATGAGGGGGCGTCGGTCATGTCGATTCCGGGGCTTTTGCGACGGGATGTCGTTAAGAACGAAGGCGGTCACGGCGGTTCCGGCTTCCGCGACTATGCCGGAGGATTGGGGCCATTGTGCACCCATCGGCCGAGCAGGTGATGCGCGATCGCAAAGGGATGCGGGCCGGCGAACCCTTGCGGATGTTCCCGCTTGATCATCAAGGTCGCTTCCGCGCGGTCGAACCAGCGCGCGTCCTCGAGTTCCGCGTGATCGACGACGACATCCTCGTTCAGGGCGCGCGCCGTGCATCCAACCATGAGGGACGAAGGGTACGGCCAGGGCTGCGTCATGTAGTATTGTACGTCGGTGCAACGAATGCCGGATTCCTCGAAGATTTCGCGGCGAACCGCGTCCTCGATGGTCTCCGCCGCTTCGACGAAACCGGCGAGGCACGAATACATGCCGGGCAGGAAATGCTTCTGGCGGCCGAGCAGTACCCTGTCGCTGTGGGTCACGAGCATGATGACGACCGGGTCGGTGCGGGGAAAATGCTCGGCCTTGCAACTCGGGCAGTCGCGCTTCCAGCCTCCCTCCTTCATGGCCGTTCGCGTGCCGCAATTGGCGCAGTAGCCGTGCCGCTGATGCCAGCTCACCAGCGACTTCGCCATTGCGATGGCCGATAGCTGATCGGCGGGAACCGCGCCATGCATCGCCATGCCGCGCAATTCGGTCACGGCGGCATCGTCGCGGGTGAGCAGTTGTTCGACCGCCGCCGGCGAAATGCCCATGCCGAAGACAGGCGCTTCATCACGCAGCCCCAGAAAGACGGTGCCGGGATTGGCGCCGAGTTTCGAAGCTTCTTCAAAGCTCAGCAAGGCGCGGGGGCCCGCCGCTTCACGCCGCACCACCAGTGAGTCGCGATAAACGACATAGGCACGGGCATCGGGATGATTTTCCAGCGTCAGCAGCTTCGCCTCGTCGCTGCGCAAATGGGCGGCGCGATCGAGGATATGCGAGACGAAGCCGGGCTGCCCCAGGGGAAAGGAATCAAATGCGTTCATGTGTCTCTAACCAAGCCAGATTTTTCGGCGTAACGCGCTGATAAAACGCTGAACCTCTTCGGCATCATGCGCCAGCGGCGGCATTACTCCCCAAACCGGCCGCGGCCATGCAGCGTCGCTCGAACGCCGCGCGATGATATGCACGTGCAATTGCGGAACCATGTTGCCGAGCGCTGCGATGTTCAGCTTCTCGCATTTGGTGATTTCTTTCAATGCGCGCGCGACACGGGAAGTCTCGGTCATCAACTGCGCCTGTTCGACCTCGTTGAGGTCGATGATCTCCACGATTTCAGGCCTGCGCGGCACCAGCAGCAGCCAGGGATAATGCGCGTCCTTGATGACGAGCACGCGGCAGAGCGGCAGGTCGCCGATATCGATGGTGTCTTCCTTTAGCCGCGCATGCAGCGACCAGGCGGATTCTTCGGGGGCCATGTAGGTTTCCGGGGAGCCAAGATCCTGCAACTAATGCCTTATCCGGGATTTTGCACAAGTCCCGCCACCCCTCGTCTCCCGCTTGCTTTCCGGGCCATTTGGCCCCAAATAGGGACCGGGAGATTGGCGGTGGACGAGCCACTCGCCAACCGGGTCAGGTCCGGAAGGAAGCAGCCCTAACGAGGTCCGGATCGGGTCGCTCGTCAGTCTCCTACCTGTTTTTTTCGGTGAAGGGCGCAAGGTGCTGCGCCGGCTTCGCCCCTATTCCGCAAAGCCAGCTTCGCGAGACATCCATTGCGGACCAACCGATGAACGATGCTGGCGCGCCCGTGACCCCACCCACTTCAGACAGTTCCCCACCCGATCCCGGTTCGGCGCAAGCCGGCAAGCCCTATCGCGTGCTGGCGCGGAAGTACCGCCCCGCCGGCTTCGAGGATTTGATTGGCCAGGAAGCGGTGGTGCGCACCGTCTCCAACGCGTTCGAGACCGGGCGTATTCCGCAAGCCTGGATCCTGACCGGCGTTCGCGGTGTCGGCAAAACCACCACGGCGCGAATCCTGGCGCGGGCGCTGAACTACGAACTGCCGGATGGGTCGGTGAAAGGGCCGACGATCCACATGCCGAAGCTTGGCGTGCATTGCCAGGCGATCATGGAAAGCCGGCACATGGACGTGCTGGAAATGGACGCTGCCTCCCACACCGGCGTCGACGACGTGCGCCAGATCAACGATAGCGTCCGCTACGCGCCGGCGAGCGCGCGTTACAAGGTCTACATCATCGACGAAGTCCACATGCTCTCGACCGCGGCCTTCAACGCGTTTCTGAAAACGCTGGAAGAGCCGCCGGAGCACGCCAAATTCGTTTTCGCCACCACCGAAATCAGAAAAGTTCCGGTCACGGTGCTGTCGCGCTGTCAGCGTTTCGATCTGCGGCGCGTGGAAGCCGACGTGCTGATGGCGCATCTCGCCAACATCGCGTCCAAAGAGGGCGTCGAGGCCGAGCCAGAGGCACTCGGCATCATTGCGCGGGCGGCCGAAGGCTCGGTTCGCGATTCGCTTTCGCTGCTCGACCAGGCGATCGCGCATGCGGCGGGCCCGGTGCGCGCCGACGCCGTACGGCAGATGCTTGGGCTTGCGGATCGCACGCGGGTAATCGATCTGTTTGAGAGCCTGGTTCGCGGCGACATCGCAAGCGCGTTCAAGGAATTCCGCGAGCAATACGATACCGGCGCCGATCCAGTCGTTGTGCTGTCGGACCTTGCCGAGTTCGTCAACTTCGTCACCCGCGTCAAGATCGTGCCGGCCACCGCCGACAATGTCGCTTTTGGTGAGACCGAACGAAAGCGCGCACGGGATTTTGCCGCCAAGATCTCGATGCGCGTGTTGTCGCGGATGTGGCAGATGCTGCTCAAGGGTATCGCCGAGGTGCGGGATGCCACGCGTCCGGCTGCAGCGGCGGAGATGGTGCTGGTGCGCATCGCCTACGTGGCGGACATGCCGACGCCGGATGAAGCGATCCGGATGATCGAACAAAGCGGTGGCGCTTCGCCGGCCGCGACATCGAATGCCGCGCCACGCGCCGCTCCGTCCGCGCCATCCTCGGCGATGGCAGTTTCACCGGTTCGATCCGCGCCGGTTTCGCGCGCCAGCGCCGAGCCGTCGGTCAGGCCCCAGATGGTGGCGCCTTCACCAGAGCCGGAACCGGCGCCCGCGCTGCGGATCGCAAGCTTTACCGAATTGGTGGCGCTTGCCGGCGAAAAGCGCGATCTGATGACCAAGGGCGCGCTCGAGGCCGATGTGCGGCTGGTGCGTTTCGAGGACGGGCGGCTCGAGGTTGCGCTGGAACGCCACGCCCAGCGCACGCTGATCAACGATCTCTCGCGCAAGCTCGAACTATGGACCGGCCGGCGCTGGACCGTTGTCGTGTCCAACGAGGCCGGGCAGCCGACGCTGCGGTCGCAGAGCGAAGCCGCGAAAAACAAGCGCGAGCGTGCCGCCGAAGCCGATCCCCGGGTGCAGGAAGTGCTGACGCGATTTCCCGGTGCGAAAGTCGTCGAGGTGCGCCACCTTGCCGCCGAGCTGCCGGAATCCCATGCTGATGGTGACGACCTCGCCGATGACGGCGACGACGCGTAAAGATTTCAAAGGGAACGTCGATGGCTGATTTTCTCGGCATGATGAAGCAGGCGGCGCAACTGCAATCGAAGATGCAGGCGATGCAGGAGGAACTCGGCCAGGTCGAGGTCGAGGGCATTTCCGGCGGCGGTCTCGTCAGCGTGCGCATGACCGCGAAGATGGAGGTCAAGGCCGTCAAGATCGATCCGTCGCTGATCAAGGCGGAGGAACGCGAAATCCTCGAGGACCTGCTGGTGACGGCGCATGGCGATGCCCGGCGCAAGGCCGAAATAGCGATGCAGGAAAAGATGCAGGCGCTGACCGGCGGATTGGGTTTGCCGCCCGGTCTCGGTCTCGGCTGAGCGAATCAATGGCCTCTGCGGTTGCCGGCCCCGAAATCGAACGACTGATACAGCTATTGGCGCGCTTGCCCGGATTGGGTCCGCGCTCGGCGCGGCGCGCGGCGTTGCATCTGATCAAGAAGCGCGAGGCGCTGATGACGCCGCTATCATCGGCGCTCCAGGTTGCGATCGACAAGATCCAGGTCTGCAAGACCTGCGGCAATATCGACACGCAAAATCCCTGCACGGTGTGCACCGATCCGCGCCGCGACCCGTCGATCATCGTCGTCGTGGCCGACGTTGCCGATCTCTGGGCGCTGGAGCGGGCGAACGCTTCCAACGGGCTCTACCACGTGCTTGGCGCGACCCTGTCGCCGCTCGATGGCGTCGGCCCGCAGGACCTGACGATCGATGCGCTCGTCAAGCGCGCGCATGAGCCACAGGTGAGCGAAATCATCCTGGCGCTGAATGCGACGGTCGACGGCCAGACCACGGCGCACTACATCACCGACCTCCTTCAGGAGGCCAATGTCCGGGTCACGCGACTGGCGCACGGCGTGCCGGTCGGCGGCGAACTGGACTATCTCGACGAGGGAACGCTGTCCGCGGCGATGCGGCAGCGAACCCTGTTTTAGCCAGACATACGGAAACGATCGAAATGACGAAACGAGGATTCGGCGCGCATATCGCTTTGGGCGCAATCATGGTCGCAGCATTGGCGATGCCGGGCCTGCGCGCGCAGCAGCAGCAGGATCAGCCCGTCCCCGAAGGCAGCAACAAAGCAGGCACCTTGATCAAGACCGGCGACATCCTGTCGGGCGAACTCAATGCGCTGCGCAGCCGGGGCGGCAAGAAGGGCAAGCCCGCAGCGACCTACCAGCTCACCAGCCAGCCGCATCGTTTGCCGCCGCCCGGCGGCCTTTGCGGGCTCGAGACCGGTCCCGAGACGTTTCAGATCGTCACCAACGGTGACGCCGATGTCGCCAAGCTGAAAAGCTTCGTCGGCAAGGAAATCTCGCTGAAGGTGGACGAACTTGCTTGCGCCGAATTGGCCGGGCAGATGAGCGAGGCCATCGTCTCGAAATGGAGCGTGGTGACCAAGCGCTAAACGCGCACAGGCCCAAGCGCTTTGAAATGTCCGCGCCGTTGCAGGTAAACCAGCAGCAACAGGCTCGGGATCGCGACCAGAACGCAGATCGCAAGAAGTAGCGACCATCCGGTCGCCTTCGCCACATAACCCGCGCCGGACGAAAGACAGGTGCGTCCGACCGCGGCAAGTGCCGTGAGCAGCGCATATTGCGTCGCCGTGTGCAGCGGATTTCGACACAGCGCCGAGAGATAGGCGACAAAGATCACGGTGCCGATGGCGCTGCGTGAAATTGCTCCGCCGTGATCGCCAACGTCAGAGCCCAGTAGATTGACGGCCGACGATCGCATGCCAGGAGAACGAGAGATTGGCGACCGCCTGAAGCATGCCGCCGATCCACAGGCTCGTGGCCAGCGAATAACGACGGGCGACGAAGCCGCCGGCAAAGCCGCCGATCAGCGTCGCGGCGAAGCCGACGCCCTTGACGATGGCGGCAAATCGTTGCGGGAAAAGCCAGATCGATCAGCGAACGTCGTGGTCATCGAACCGGAAAACGCGTCGGTGAACTTGAACAGCACCACGAACGCCAGCGCCGCCAGCGCATCCTTGCGCAGGAAAATTCGGAGAATGCGCCGGTCGCGGCATGGAGGACGCGCGTGAACGCCGTTTGCGTGCTGGTCGCAGCGTCTGCCCGAAGAGATGATTCCGGCTCGATGGCGGCCAGTGCTGTGACCGTGCCGATCAACGACCAGTGCGGCCATGGCGACATAGGTCCCACATCCAGGCCGATGGCGCGAGATGCCGGCGCCTTCATAGGCGCTGACAAGAAAGAGCGCGCCGGCGGTCGAGACCAGCAGCCGATCCGATAGGCGGCGACGTAAGATGCCATGCCGGCGGCCTGTTCGCTCTCATGCAGGCTCTCGACGCGGAAGGCGTCGATCACGATGTCCTGCGTCGACGACATCGGCCGCTACCAGCAACGCTGCGAAGGCGACGAAAGCCGCCGGCGCGCTCGGATCGCGTCAGCGCCAGCAGCATGATCGCAGCCAGCAGCAGGAGCTGCGACAGCAAAAGCCAGCCGCGGCGGCGGCCGAGCGCGCGTGTGAAGAGCGGGACGTCGCAGCGCGTCGACGACGGGAGACCAGAACAATTTCAGCGTATAGGGCGTGCCGACCAGGGCGAACAGCCCGATGGTGCCGAGATCGACGCCGGCTTCGCGCATCCAGATCAGGAGCGTCGATCCCGACAGTGACAGCGGCAGGCCGGACGAAAAGCCGAGGAACAGCACGATCAGAACGCGGCGCTGTGATAGACGGCAAGGCTACCTCACGCCAGGAAGAGGGCGCATCGGCGGGAGGTGAGGGCGCCTGTGATGCGCTTCCGGGGCGGTCATGCCGCGGTGTTAGCAGATTCTGGCTTGCGATGTGGGGCGAGGAGAAGGCTACTCCCCGGCCTGTAGCTTGCGCGCCAGCGGAAACAGCTCGGGCGTGCCGGACTTGACCAGGCGCGGTGGCTCGGCGGGCGGGTCCTTGCTGAAGTCGAGTTCCTCGATCCGGCCGGCGCGCTTTTCGATCTTGTCGGCGGAAATCAGGACCTGGCGGACGTCCTCGTTGACGTCGCTGAAGTGCTTTTGCAGTTTCAGCACGCGCTCACGCAGGCGCCCGAGATCGTCGCCGAGATTGAGCACCTCGGTGCGGATCAGATCCGCAGCATCGCGCATCCGCGCGTCCTTGAGGATTTGCTGCATCACCTGGATGGCGAGCATCAGAAGCGAGGGCGACACCAGCACGACCCGGGCGCGGTAGGCCTTCTGGATCACGTCGTCGAAGTGATCGTGGATTTCGGCATAGACCGATTCCGACGGCACGAACATCAGCGCGGTGTCCTGGGTCTCGCCGGCGATCAGGTATTTTTCGGCGATATCGCCGACATGCTTCATGATGTCGCCGCGCAGCCGTTGCGCGGCGGTCTTCTTTTCCTCGTCGGTGCGCGCGTCATGCAGCGCGGTGATCGCTTCCAGCGGGAATTTCGCGTCGATGCAAAGCGGCCGCTTGTCGGGCAGGAACACCACACAATCCGGCCGCTTTCCGGTCGAAAGCGTGTGCTGGAATTCGTATGCGCCCTTCGGCATTCCGTCCTGGACGATGGCTTCCATCCGCGCCTGGCCGAAAGCGCCGCGCGATTGCTTGTTGGCGAGCACGTCGCGCAGCGTCGTGACCTGCGAGGTCAGGTCCGTGAGGTTCTTGTGCGCATTGTCGATGATGCCGAGCCGCTCATGCAGCGCGCGGAGCGAGTCCATCGTGTTGCGCGTGGTCTGCTCCATGGATTGGCCGACGCGATGGGTCACCGAATCGAGCCGCTCGGAAACCGCGCGGGCCATTTCGGCCTGCCGCCCGGCCAGCGCCTGGCCCATGGCGTCGACGCGGCCGGTCGCCTCGCTCTGGGCGCGCAGCATCTCGCCCAGGCGTTCCTCAAGCTCGTCGGCGCGGATGGCCTGCGCCATCGCCAGTGCGGCCCCGCGCCGGCCGGATCGCCCAATAACGATGGCAATGACCAGCAAAAGGACAAGCGAGAGCACGCCGAAGCCGACAAGCGCCTCGCCGGTGCGAATCGGCAGGTCGCCGACCATGAAAAGAATTTCGTTCATGGCGCCGTTGTAGCCGATTCGGCCTCGAACACGAACGAAGAGGGAACATTTATGGTAAATATCGCGGTAAATTTTTATGGTTAATACTTTCCTCAACAATCATGGTTAACCGCAGGTAAATGCCCATCCCGCCGCATTGACCGCCTGCACTCATCCCCTTAAATCGCGCGCCATGGCCTTACGACCGATCATCATCCTTCCCGACAAGCAGTTGCGGCTGGTCTCCAAGCCGGTGGAAAAAGTCACCGACGAGATCCGAAAGCTGGCCGACGACATGTTCGAGACCATGTACGACGCGCCCGGCATCGGGCTTGCCGCGATCCAGGTCGCGCAGCCCTTGCGGCTGATCACGATGGACCTTGCGAAGAAAGACGAAGAGGGCGAGGTCAACCCGCAACCGCGCGTCTTCATCAATCCCGAAATCATCTCGTCTTCGGAGGAAACCTCGATCTACGAGGAGGGGTGCCTCTCGATCCCCGAATATTACGAAGAGGTCGAGCGGCCGGCGATGGTGCGCGTGCGCTTCACCGATCTCGACGGCAAGGTGCACGAGGAAGACGCGGAAGGGCTCTACGCCACCTGCATCCAGCACGAGATCGATCATCTCAACGGTGTCTTGTTCGTCGACTATCTGTCGAAGCTCAAGCGCGATCGCGTGCTGAAGAAGTATACCAAGGCCGCCAAGCGCGCAGAGGATTAGGGCCGATGCCCCTCCGCCTGATCTTCATGGGGACGCCGGAATTCGCGGTGCCGACGCTGCTCGAACTCGTCGCGCACGATCATGAGATCGTGGCCGATCTATACGCGGGTGGCCAAGCCGGCCGGCCGCGGCATGAAATTGCAGCAAAGCCCGGTTGAGCAGCAGGCGCATCGGCTCGGCATTCCCGTATTCACGCCGTCGACGCTGAAGACGCCGGAGGCACTCGAGCAATTTCGTGCCCACAACGCCGATGCCGCGGTCGTCGTTGCCTATGGCATGATCCTGCCGCAGGCGATCCTGGATACGCCCAAGCTCGGCTGCTTCAATCTTCACGCCTCGTTGCTGCCGCGCTGGCGCGGCGCGGCGCCGATCAACCGCGCCATCATGGCCGATGACGCCGAAACCGGTGTGATGGCGATGAAGATGGACGTCGGTCTCGATACCGGCGACGTGGCGATGGCCGAGCGCCTCGCGATCACGGATACGATGACAGCGTCCGACCTGCATGACGCACTGGCGCCGCTCGGTGGCGACCTGATGGCGCGAGCGATGGGCGCGCTCGAACGCGGCACGCTGCAATTGACGCCGCAGGCAGCGGAGGGCGTCACTTACGCCGCCAAGATCGACAAGGCCGAAGCGCGTATCGACTGGAATAAGCCGGCCCGCGAGGTGCTGCGCCATATTCACGGGCTGTCGCCGTTTCCGGGCGCGTGGTGCGAGATGCCGCTCGAAGGCATTTCCCAGCGCGTCAAGATTTTGCGTTGTGAAATTGCTTCCGGCTCTGGCGAGCCGGGAACCGTGCTGGATGACCGCCTGACGATTGCCTGCGCGCAAGGTGCGCTGCGTATCGTCGAATTGCAGCGTGCCGGCAAGCAGCCGATGAAGGCGGATGAATTCCTGCGCGGCACGCCGTTGAAGCCGCCGGCGCGGCTCACCTGATGCCCCGCTACAGACTGATAATCGAATATGACGGCGCGCCCTTCAGCGGCTGGCAAATTCAGGAGAACGCGCCTTCGGTGCAAGGCGCGCTGGAGACGGCCGTCAAGGCGATCTGCGGCGAAGACGTGCGCGTGCACGGCGCCGGCCGTACCGACGCCGGGGTACATGCGCTGGGTCAAGTGGCGCATTGCGACATTGCCAAGCATTTCGTGCCGGGCCGATTTCGCGACGGGATGAATGCGCATCTGCGGCCGCACCCGATCGGCGTGCTGTCGGCAGACATCGTGCCCGACGATTTCGAGGCGCGTTTTTCCGCGAAGAAGCGCCACTATCGCTACCGGATCAGAAACACCCGCGCCAATCTCGCGCTCGATATCGGCCATGTCTGGCGGTGTCCGCGTCCGCTCGATACGGATGCGATGCATGCGGCGGCGCAGCGGCTGATCGGAAAGCACGATTTCACGACGTTTCGCGACACCGAATGTCAGGCGAAATCGCCGGTACGGACGCTGGACCAACTCGATGTCACCAGGAATGGCGACGCGGTCGATATCCTGACCTCGGCGCGCTCGTTCCTGCACAGCCAGGTGCGCTCGATGGTGGGTTCGCTGGTGTGGGTCGGCGAGGGACGTTGGAGCGCCGATGATCTCGCGGCCGCGCTCGCATGCGCAGAACCGCACCGCCTGCGGCCCCGTCGCGCCGCCGGACGGGCTCTATCTCGTGCGCGTGGATTATTGAGCTTCTTCGTCATGCCCGGCCTCGTGCCGAGGCATCCACGTCTTTGCCTCCTCTGAGAGGAAGTCGTGGATGGCCGGGACAAGCCCGGCCATGACGACAGACCTACGGGCCGATGCGGATGAAACTCTAGCGAAATAGCGGTCCAAAATCCTGCGGTAGATTTGGGTCAGCTTCTCCAGATCGGACACCGGCGTGCGTTCGTCGATCTGGTGCATGGTCTGGCCGACCAGACCAAACTCGATCACCGGGCAATACTGCGAGATGAAGCGCGCATCCGAGGTGCCGCCGCTCGTGCTCAGTTCCGGCTTGCGGCCGGTGACGTCTTCGATCGCGGCCACCGCAAGGTCGGTGAAGGTGCCGGGCTTGGTCACGAACACGTTCGAGTTCGACGGCTCCCAGACGATATGCGCCTTGATTCGGTTGCCGGTGGCTTTCGCAAGGCGCGCCTCGACCAGCTCGCGCAACGAGCTTTGGGTGTGCAGATCGTTGTAGCGGATGTTGAACTTCGCCCGCGCCTGGCCGGGGATCACGTTGGTGGCGGCATTGCCGACATCGACAGACGTGAATTCGAGGTTCGATGCCTGGAACTGCGCGCTGCCTTGATCGAGCGGCTCGTCGCTCAGCGCCACGATCAGGCGGGAAATATCCGGCACCGGGTTTGAGGCGCGGTGCGGGTAAGCAACGTGACCCTGAACGCCCTCGACATGAAGCGTGCCCGACTGCGAACCGCGGCGGCCGATCTTGATGCAGTCGCCGAGCGTCTCGACGTTGGAGGGTTCGCCCAGCACGCAATGATCGAATTTTTCGCCGCGTGCGGCGGCCCATTGCAACAGCTTGATCGTGCCGTTGATGGCGACGTCTTCCTCGTCGCCGGTGATCAGGAACGAGATCGAGCCCGTGCCGTCCTTCCCGGGCTTGCCGCCATGCTGGCGAGATATTGCAGCACCGCGGCGGCGCTGCACGCGATGCCGCCCTTCATGTCGACGGTGCCGCGGCCATAGAGAAAGCCGTCTTTCACCTCGCCGGAAAAGGCGCCGACGGTCCACGCGGATCTCATCGCCGGGTGGCACCACATCGGTGTGGCCGGCGAAGCTGATATGCGGTGCGGTGGTGCCGATGCGCGCGTAGAGATTGTCGACGTCGGCGGTACCGGCTTCGCTGAAGGTGATGCGGTGGGTTTCAAACCCGGCGGCCTTGAAGAGCTTTTCCAGAACGCCAAGCGCCCCGGCATCGGCCGGCGTTATCGAGGGACAGCGGACGAGATCGCGGGTGATCGAGAGGGCATCGGTCATGTCCCCCGCTTAACACGCACTACGCCGGCGGTCGAGCTAGCTTGATGCGGTACGACTTCGATGCCGCAGCTGGCTCTGGTCCCAGCCGCGAGCTGCCGGTCCGGTTGCCGCGCGGTTCGGGTCTGGACCTTCGGCAACGGGCTGGGCCCGAAGCGGTTGGTCCACCGCGTCCCCAACAGGCAGTAGATATCGATAAAGCCCCAGATCATGAAAATGACGACGGCCACGGTCAGCGGCAATACGAAATAGGAATTTGGCAGGCGATCCTGGAACTGGGCGTAGAGTCCCGGGATGATGAAATAGGGGATCATCCACCAGCCGCTCTCTGTCGCGGTCGTGCAGGCGCTTGACGGAAATCGCCAGATAAACCCAGGCGAATATCAGCGTGCCGGCGCCGTGCAGGAAGGTCAGCACGAGATGGGCGGGAGATGCCTCCTTGCCCTCGCGCAGGCGGCGATATCGCGGCGCGCAGGACGTCCGGATCGACGTAGGCAGAAGATGTCGTTGACGTTGAAATGGAGCGATTTGACGGGGTTGCCGAACATCCCGTCGATGCCCAGCATCACCAGGGCGATAAAGACCATCCAGCACAGGATGACCAGCAATCCCAGCCACACCTTGGCGCGGTTGATCCGGCCGTCGAATGCAAACAGGAACCAGACCCAATCCATCGCGAGCCACCTCCGCCGCCGCGGGCACGGGGCCAGCGGTCCTGCGGATTAGTCGCGACGGAGCGGTTCCAGGTTCGCGGCGGGTCCTTCGAAAGGACTAGTCGCGCAGCAATTCGTTGATGCTGGTCTTGGCGCGGGTGCGCTCGTCGACCCGCTTGACGATGACGGCGCAGGCGGTTGCGGGGCCGGGTTGGCCGTTCTTGAGAGGTTTTGCCGGCAGGGTGCCGGGCACCACGACGGCGTATTCCGGGACTTCGCCGATGAAGGTTTCGCCGGTGTCGCGGTCGACGATCTTGGTGGAAGCGCCGAGGAAAACGCCCATCGAGAGCACCGCGCCCTTGCGGACGATCACGCCTTCGGCGACCTCCGACCGCGCGCCGATGAAGCAGTCGTCCTCGACGATCACAGGGCCGGCCTGCAACGGCTCCAGCACGCCGCCGATGCCGACGCCGCCGGAGATGTGGACGCGCTTGCCGATCTGGGCGCAGGAGCCGACGGTGGACCAGGTGTCGATCATGGTCGCTTCATCGACATAGGCGCCGAGATTGACGAAGGACGGCATCAAGACCACGTTCCGTGCAATGAAGGCGGAGCGGCGGACAATGGAGCCGGGCACGGCGCGAAAGCCGGCGTCGCGAAAACGGTTCTCGCCCCAACCCTCGAACTTTGACGGCACCTTGTCCCACCACGACGCCTTGCCGGGACCGCCTGATATCGCGGCCATGTCGTTGAGGCGGAACGACAGCAGCACGGCCTTTTTCAGCCACTGATGCACCTGCCACTTGCCGCTCGCTTCGCGCTCGGCCACGCGCGCCTCGCCCTTGTCGAGCAGATCGAGCGCGTGATCGACGGCGTCGCGGACCTCGCCCTTGGTCGAGGCGGAAATGCCGTCGCGGGCGTCGAACGCGGCGTTGATGGTGGTTTCGAGAGCGGCAGCGGACATCGAGTGATCCTTGAGAGGAGCGCGGTTGGAAGCGGCTTTTTCGGAATTTGAGGCGGCAGAGTCAAGGCAATCGCAGTGCTAGGCGTTGATCAATCCTTGCAAAAAACCCGTCAGATCGTCGGTGACGTGATCGACGTATGGGTCGTCGCGGCCCTCCAGCTCCCAGTCCTCGCGCACGACTTCCTTGCTGCCGTCGGGCACCACCAGCACCGTGGTCATGCCAAGCTGGTGTGGAACCACGAGATTGCGCGCCAGATCCTCGAACATCGCGGCCTTCGCGGGATCGACGGCGTGGCGGTTGAGAAACTTGTGGTAGGTCTGGGCGGCAGGCTTCGGTTCGAGCTCGGCGGCAATGATGTCGAACACCGCCTCGAAATGCGACGTCAGGCCGAGCCGGTTCAGCACGGCCTCGGCATGGTCGGTCGAGCCGTTGGTCAGGATCAGCTTGCGGCCCGGTAACTTCGCGATCGCCGCGCCCATCACCGGATTCGGTTCGAGCGGCGAGTGGTCGATCTGGTGCACGTAGGCGAGATAATCATCGGCGTGCACACCGTGCTCGGTCATCATGCCGCGCATGCTGGTGCCGTAGCGGCGGTAATAATCCTTCTGGATCAACCGCGCCTGCTCCGGCGAAACCTTCAAGTAGGCGCCGATGAATTCACCGATGCGCTGGTCCACCTGCTGCCACAGATTGACGTGGTGCGGATAGAGCGTGTTGTCGAGATCGAACACCCAGGTGTCGACCGCAGTGAAGGCGCGTTTTTGTGTCATCTAGGGCATCGCAAATCTAGGGCATCGCAAATCGGAGCGTCTTGCCGCCGCTTGATAGATCGACAGTGGCAAATCCGGTGGTGGAGAGGCCGCGGGTTCCGCAGTCGCCCTGTTCGCTGACCTCGAACTTGCTTTCGCGCGTGCAGAGCGGGGTCTCGCCGCCCCAGTTCAAGGGCTTGTCCTTGAAGTGAATGGCGCGGTTCTCGGCGTCGACGGCTTCCGCGAAACTGAAGATGCGTTTGGGCTGACCGGTCACGTCGGGATGCAGGCATTTGCCGGGCTCGATCCGATACCAGCCACGGCTCATCACCGTCTTGCCGTCATCGGTGCCGACGGCGGCCATCACCTTGTGCGGCGTGTCGTTGCACCAGGTCAGGCCCGTGGAGGAGGGGGCTTGAACGGCCTCGACCATGGTGGTGAAGAATTTCGGCGACTGGACGAAATCCGCCGACAGCCCGCGGTTCTTCAGGAATGCCGCGAGTGCGGCCTGCGTCTTCGGGCCATCGACGCCGTCGATCGGCGAGGCGTCAAATCCCGCGATCACCAAGAGCCGCTGAATGGCGGCGAGACGCGCCTGCTCGTCGTCATATTCGCTGTCTTCCGCGAGATAGGCGACCATATTGCCGTCGTCGGTCTTGGTCGGGTTGATCTGCGTGAACGGCGCCGGTGTCTGTCCGGGCCGGCACTGGCGGGCGGCGGCGATGACGAAATTGTCGCGCGCCACGCAGAGCGTGTCGCTGCCATTCTGCGGAAGCGGCGAGGCGCCGTAAACCGCAAGCGCGCGGGCGTTGAGCAGGATGCGGTCGGCCGTCAGCGTGCCCTGCAAGACGACGCGGCACGCCGCCGGGTCGATACGAAACCAGCCGCGGGTGGCGGTCGTGGATTTCTCGTCGATGCCGATTGCCGCCTCGATCACATAGCTCATGCGGTTGCAGAGCTTCAGGTCGGCGGCCGCGGGTGCCGTGCCGGCGAACAGCGCGATGGCCGGCAAGAGCCCGGCGATGATGGGCCTTAGTCGCGTGAGAATAAGACCACCCGTCATCACTTGTGGATCAGCGTGCCCGTGCCCTGGTTGGTGAACAGCTCGAGCAGGACCGCGTGCGGCTGCTTGCCGTCGATGATCACGACGCCCTGAACGCCCTGTTCGAGGGCGTAGATGCAGGTCTCGACCTTCGGAATCATGCCGCCCGAAATCGTGCCGTCTGCGATCAGCTTGCGCGCGTCCTTGATCGAGAGGTCGGTGATCAGCTTCTTGGACTTGTCGAGCACGCCGGGCACGTCGGTCAGCAGCAACAGACGCTTGGCCTTGAGCGCGCCGGCAACGGCGCCTGCAAAAGTGTCGGCATTCACGTTGAAGGTCTGGCCGGTCTTCGAGGTCGCAAGCGGCGCCAGCACCGGGATCAGCTCATAGCCGATGATCTGGTTCAACAGCGTGAGGTCGACCTTCTCGGGTTCTCCGACAAAGCCGAGATCGACGACTTTCTCGATATGCGAATCCGGATCGACCATGGTGCGCGTCGCCTTCGACGCCGTCACCATATTGCCGTCCTTGCCGCAGAGGCCGACGGCCTTGCCGCCGGCTTCGTTGATGTAGCCGACGAGTTGCTTGTTGATCGAACCCGCCAGCACCATCTCGACGATTTCGATGGTCGCGGCATCGGTGATGCGAAGGCCCGCGGCAAATTCGGATTGGATGCCGAGCCGCTTGAGCATGGTCGCGATCTGCGGTCCGCCGCCATGCACCACCACCGGATTGATCGCGGTCTGCTCCAGCAGCACGATGTCGCGTGCGAACGCCTTGGCGACGTCCTCGGCGCCCATGGCATGGCCGCCATATTTGATGACGATGGTTTCATCGTCGTATTCCTGCATGTGCGGCAGCGCTTCCGACAGGATGCGGGCCTGATCGAGCGGAGAGATGTGGGGCGCGTCGGTCATGAAGCGGGTCTCGCGGGTGCGGGTATCGGTGCGGGTTCTATCCGATTGTCAGGCGAGGATCAAAGCAGGAGCGGTGCCTGCCCGTCAATTTCGCCGCGGCCAAGCGGCGGCGACCGCCAGTACCAGCCAGCTCGCGATCAAGAGCGTGCCGCCGGTCGGGGCGGCCATCGGAAACAGGGCATGGCCGGCAAACTGCCGCAAACAGAGATCGCCGGCGAACAACGCGGAAGCAATCACAAAGCCAAAGGCAGCGGTCATTCCGCCCTTGGCGGCAACGATGCCGCGCTCGGTCAAGGCGACGGCGGCGAGCACGGCCGTGGCGTGAAACAGCAACATCGAGGACGCGGGCAACAGCCGCGTCGCGTCGGCCTGGTGCGCGGCGACGGCCGCCAGGATCACGCCATCGGCGCCCATGATGCCGGCGAGGATGACAAGGATGCGAAAGCCGCGAAGATTACTCATCCCTGCAACTCTCCAAGCAAGCGCACCATCGCCGCGCGAAGTTGCGCAATGCCCGCTGACGTCTCCGAGGACGTCGCGAGCACTTCCGGAAAGGCGGCCGGGTGTTTTGCCAGCGCGGTCTTTACGTCGCCGATGCGTTGTTGCAGTTCGGCCGGCTTGACCTGATCGGCCTTGGTCAGAACCACCTGATAGCTGACGGCCGACCGGTCGAGTGTCTTGAGCACGTCGAGATCGACATCCTTGAGTCCGTGCCGGGCGTCGATCAGCACATAGACGCGCGCGAGGCTGCTGCGGCCTTGCAGGAATTTGTGGATCAGGTCGGTCCACGAGGCGATCTTGGCCTTGGGCGCCGAGGCGTAGCCATAGCCGGGCATGTCGACGAGCCGCAGGCCGGACTGCGCTGGTCCATCGAAGAAGATCAGTTCCTGCGTGCGGCCCGGCGTGCTCGAGGTCCGCGCCAGCCCGTTGCGGCCGGTGAGTGCGTTGATGAGGCTCGACTTGCCGACATTGGATCGGCCGGCAAAGGCGATTTCAATACCCGCCATCGGCGGCAGGGTTTCGATCGAAGGCGACGCCCAGATGAACTTGAAGTCGCCGGCAAACAGCTTGCGGCCCTGTTCGATCAGCTTCGCATCAGGTTCGGTGGTCATGCGAGGCCTCTATTTCGCAGTCATTCCGGGATGGTGCGCTAGCACCAGACCCGGAATCTTCAAGATTCCGGATTCGATGCTGCGCATCGCTCCGGAATGACGTTCAATGGATTGCGATGACGCAATCCTCTGAACGTCAGGTCTTCGATTCAGCCTTCTTGCCGAACGTCGCTCTCACATTGTCGAACAATTCAACTTTCACGCCATTGCTGTGCATGATGTAGCTCTGTTGCAAGACCGACAAGGTGTTGTTCCAGGCCCAGTAGATCACGAGGCCGGCCGGGAAGCCTGCCAGCATGAAGGTGAAGATCAGCGGCATCCAGCCGAAGATCATCTGCTGGGTCGGATCGGGCGGCGTCGGGTTCAGCTTGAACTGGAACCACATCGTGATGCCCATGATGATCGGCCAGATCCCGAGCGCGAGGTAGTGGCCGAACAGCGGGAGTTGCGTCGGGTCGAAGTGCAAGAGGCCGAACAGGGTGAAAAGGTTGGTCGGATCGGGCGCCGAAAGGTCCTTGATCCAGCCAAAGAACGGCGCGTGCCGCATTTCGATCGTGACGAACAGCACCTTGTACAACGAGAAGAAGACCGGAATCTGCAAGGCGACGGGAAGACAACCGGCGATCGGGTTGATCTTCTCCTTCTTGTAGATTTCCATCATCTCCTGCTGCTGCTTCACCTTGTCGTCGGGATAGCGCTCTTTCAGCGCAGCGAGCTGCGGCTGCACCGACTTCATCTTCGCCATCGAGGCGTAGGACTTGTTGGCAAGCGGGAAGAAGATCAGCTTGACCAGCACCGTCACCAAAATGATCGAGATGCCGAAATTGCCGAAGAAATGAAAGAAGAAGTCGAGCGCCAGGAACATCGGCTTGGTGATGAAGTAAAAATAGCCCCAATCGATCAGAAGATCGAAATGGTTGAGTTCTAGCTGCTTGTTGTATCCGGCGGGCCCGACGATCGGAAAATTGATGCCGACAACGCCGGCTTCCTTGGCGCCCGCAAACAGCCGCGTGTGTGCGCTGCCGGTGCCGCCGATCGCGATCGTCTGCGCGTCCTGGAGATAGTCGGTCTGATAGGTGCGGACGTTGCCGACGAGGTTGGACGAATAGCGCGCCTGCAACTGGGCGCGGGTATCCGGCAACAGCGCGGAGGCCCAATACTTGTCGGTGATGCCGAGCCAGCCATTGGTGACCTTGAAGCTGACGGCCTTGGCCTCGTCGATTTTCTTGTAGGTGTATTCCTGAAGGCCTTGGTCGCCGAGATATCCGATCAGACCTTCATGCAGGATGTAGTAGCCGGAGACCTGCGGCGCGCCGTGCCGCGAGATCAGCGCGAACGGATAAAGCGTGACCGGAGCGTTGCCGACGTTGTTCACGTCGTCCTTGACGGTGAAGAGATAGTGATCGTCGACCGCGATGGTGCGGCGGAAGGTGAGGCCGTCGCCATTTTCATACTTCAGCGTCACGGGGTGGCTGGGCGTCAGGCTGCCCGGCGTCTCCTGCTGCCAGAGCGTATTCTGATCGGGCATTTTCGTGGACGAGCCTGAGGCCGCGACCCAGCCGAACTCGGCGTAATAGGGGTTCTCGGTGCCCGACGGCGAATACAGCACGATCGCCGGCGAAGCCGGATCGACCGTTTCGCGGAACTGCAACAGCGACAGGTCGTCGATCCGCGCACCCTTCAGGGAAATGCTGCCGGAAAGGCGGGGAGACTCGATCTTGACGCGGGGCCCGGCGGCAATCGCGGTTTCGCGGCTGACCGGAGCGGCCGAGCCTGCCTGAGCGGTTGCGGGCGCATTGGCTGACGGCGCCGGCGTCGACGCCTGCGGCGTTGCCGAGCTGCCGGCATTCTGCGCCGGGGTCGTCGTCGGCGCCTGCTGCGTCTGGGCCTGCTGCGCGGCGCGCTGCTTTTCCATCTGCGGAATGTTGTAGAAGTATTGCCAGCCGAGCAGCACGAGTCCGGAAAGGATGACGGCGAGGATGGTGTTGCGGTTGTCGGACATCATTCAGGTCTCGCCGTTCTTTTCGGTTGTGGCGCGCGATGCGAGGATGGCCGGTCGAGGCGATGCAGCGCCTGGCCGAGATCCCCGAGCATTTGAGAGAAGTCGGATGTCAGCGCGGTCCGACGACCGATTAACACATAATCACAGTGCGGCCGCAGCGACAGCACCGGAAGCCGTTTCACGAGTTCTCGAAGCCTGCGCCGGATGCGGTTACGCTCGGTCGCGGTTCCGTTTTTCTTGGTGACCGTGAAACCAACCCGGATCGGCCCGGCATCGTCGCGCCGGCGGTGCTGCACGACGAAAGCGGCCGTGCTTGCCCGCGCGCCATTGGCAACGGCGAGGAAGTCCGCCCGCTGCCTTAGCCGATCCATGATGTGATCTTTCGGGGGAAGGCCCGGGCTCAGGCGCTCAGGCGCTTGCGGCCGCGCGCACGGCGAGCGGCGAGGACCTTGCGACCGCCGGTCGTGGCGAGGCGCGCGCGGAAGCCATGGCGGCGCTTGCGCACCAGTTTGCTCGGTTGATAAGTCCGCTTCACGGGATCGTTCTCCGCTGACAACTTGCCTGCTTGGCCGACAATTTGCCTGATTAATGAGGTATGTCCGCCGACGTAAACAGGCCCGAAGCGGACCATTTCCGGCCCAAAACTGGGTCGACCGGCTGTGACCGGGCCATCGCGTACAATTGCGCGGCTTATAAGGGAGCGACCCCTTTTCGTCAATGTTGCCTGCCGCTTGATCGAAGGTTCTTCGAAACAGCGATCCGGCCGCGAATAATTCAATGGTCCCGGTGTATTACCTCAGCAGGCAAGGCCTCAATTTTGGCGGGTCCAGCGGTGCGAGGCGTCGCCCCAGACCAAGCCAACTCAATTAGAAACCGGTATCGGGGAGCCGTTGGGTTCCTCGAGGGCTGTTATTAAACCTTGATTTGACGGGCCCCTACCCAGGGTCCACATAGAAAAACCGAGATTTCGAAGGTAGTTATGGCGTCAGCGAACGACGAACAGCCGAACAAGGCGCCGCCGCGGGCAAGGCTCCCGCGCCGGCTTGGCCTGTCCGGCAAGCTGCTGCTGTTGACCATTCCGCTGGTCATGATCGCCGAAGTGCTGATCTACGTGCCGTCGATCGCCAACTTCTGGGTGAACAGGCTTAACGCCCGGCTGGCGTCGGCGAATACGGCGGCGCTCGTCCTCGATGCCGCGCCCTCCGGCATGGTTCCGGATTCCCTGGCGCGCCAAATCCTCGACAGCATCGGCGCGCGCGGCGTGGCGATCAAGCTCGGGCAGCAGCGGCGGTTGCTCGCCAGCGCCAATTTGCCCGCGGCTATCGATCATGACGTCGATATGCGGACGCTGACGGCCTGGTCCTCGATCGTCACCTCCCTGCAGATGATGCTGGAGACCGGCAACCAGTCGATCCGCATCGTCGGCCCCTCGCCCAGCGGCGGGCAGTTCATCGAAGTGGTGGTCGATGAGGTGCCGTTGCGCAAGGCGATGTACCGCTTTTCGCGCAACCTGCTGCTGGTCTCGCTGGCGATTGCGATTCTGACCGCGGCGCTGGTCTATTTCGCGCTGCATTTCCTGTTCGTGCGGCCGATGCGGCGGCTGACGGAAAGCCTTGTCAGCTTCCACGAGAATCCGGAAAGCTCGGCGCGCATCATCGTGCCGTCCAACCGCAGCGACGAGATCGGCGTGGCGGAACGCGAGCTGTCCGACATGCAGCGCGACCTCGTCTCGATGTTGCATCAAAAGAGCCGTCTTGCCGCGCTCGGCCTTGCGGTCTCGAAGATCAACCACGATTTGCGCAACCTGCTCGCTTCCTCGCAACTGTTGTCCGACCAGTTGGCGAGCGTGCCCGATCCCCGTGTCCAGCGCTTTGCGCCGAAATTGATGCGCTCGCTCGAGCGCGCCATCGCGTTCTGCCAGTCGACACTGTCCTATGGCCGCGCCCAGGAAGCCGCACCCGATCGCCGCATGATGCTGATCGAGCCGGTCGTGGTGGAAGTGCGCGAATCCGCAGGCTTTGCCGCCGACGCCTCGGTCACCTGGATCAGCGCGATCGAGCGGGGTCTTTTGATCGACGCCGACCCCGACCAGTTGTTCCGCATTCTGCTCAATCTGGTGCGCAATGCCGGGCAGGCGCTGGAGGGCCAGCCGACGACGCAAATCCGCATCACCGGACGGCGCGAAGGGGCGGTCGCCATCATCGAAGTATCCGACACCGGGCCCGGTATTCCGCCCGCGACCCGCGAGAATTTGTTCAAGGCGTTCCAGACGTCAGGCCGTCCGGGCGGCAGCGGGCTCGGGCTTGCGATCGCCGCCGAACTCGTCGGCGCCCATGACGGGGAAATTCACCTGGTCGAGGGCACGATTGGCGCGACGTTCCGAATCACCATTCCGGATCGGCCGGTCGAACTTTTGAGCGTTCGCAACGAGCGGGCGCGGGCGTAAGGGTCCGTTTACGCCAATTTCGGCCCTGCCAAGACCTTGCCAAGACCGTTCGGAGCGGGTAGCAAATGCGCTCTTTCGCGAGCCTCGCAACAGGCTTTGCAGCGGCCATTGATGGATCTATCTAGGTCCAAGATTTCGCGAAAAACGCGCCCGTAGCTCAGCTGGATAGAGCATCAGACTACGAATCTGAGGGTCGGACGTTCGAATCGTTCCGGGCGCGCCACTAACCCATTGATACGAGTCATTAATCTCTGAGCAATTCTTTCGAGATTGGCATCACGCTTGGCGGGCGTAGCCGGTAGCATCGCTGCCAGCAGGCGTTCCGGCCTTCAGGGTTCTCCAGAAGCGGATCGGGCGGACGTACGGATTTTCGGCCGGATGCCATCGTGCTGCGGATCCACCAAGGAAGCCGCAAGCTGAGCGTTTGTCGGCCTCGGCCTCGCGCTGCTCGCCGGCACTCGGGTTTATCAATTTCGGCACGGAATGGGTCGCTGGGTCTACGACGTTCGAGCCCGTCGTTCGCCATTGTCCGGACAGGTGATCATGCCTGCGAGGTCGTCGCGACGATTCTGCCAATGTACGGAATGTGGCCCGCTCGAACTCCGACCAGTACCCACGGTCATTCCCTGGTCGCGAGCCTGCGAAGAACCTTCCGCAACGCCATTTTTCCCTGTCGTGATCTTGGAAACCGCGAGCATACGAGAGCCCGAGATGCTGCGGGTTTTGCCGCGTTTGTCCTGAAGGCAATGGCGACCGCTATCGCGCCAGCGAACTCGATGACAGGCCGGCGATTACGACGTTGCAGTGAACGCATTCCGACCATCGATCGCCAGCCCGACGCGCGAAATGCATATTTTGTCGCGCCAGATCCGCCGCCGGACGCAATCGCTGCGGCCTCGAGGACTACGCAACCGCATTCGTTTGGTGCCTGACACGAAATCCGTTGTGTCGGAGGTATTTACGCGCATGTCGGACAGCTACGACAAGCTCGATTTCAATCGGCGGTAATCTCCATTGCCAGACGTCACCGCGCAACAAGAGAACCGTTCCCGTGTCGGTCTCCACGCGCTTTATCTGAAGCGCGCTCGCCGGTCGATCGAACGCGATCATCGCGAGTAACACAGCAAGCTTGAGTATTGATGTCGGCTTGAGGAGCGTCGCGCTTGCCGCGTGTTGCGGCCCTATTTGGTTGTTCGCATAGTAAACGTCCGCGCCGCGGCAAGACGTTGTTGATTGCTAACCGCAAACGGCACCATTTCAGCCACACTGGCTACCGTGACAGCGTCATATTGGACGGGCTGTACGCTTCGAGCGTTCCCGCCATCGTCGCCAGCAAGAGCCTCGGCGAGAATGTCGACGGGCTACTGGCATGTCGTTCTTGAGCCGCTTCTCCTTCGTGATCGATGGCCCGCGAATCCAGCTCAAGGCAAAGGCGCTGGGAGAGTAAGCGCACAGGTGCGCCGGAAAAGCAGGCGGTGCGAGCCGTCGTTTAAGCGAAGGCGCCGAGCGCAATCTGTTCTTGTCCGGAGCGCGGTTGCGGAGCCGCTGGACCGGCGCGATCAGGAGACGGCCGACGTGCTTTCGATCTGGTCGGCCTGAGGCGATCGAGATCCGTATTTTTCCGCCATGTTGAAGCCGGCCAGGCCGGCCACGATCGCCGCCATGCCAACCGCCTGATAGATTTGCAGGCTCTCACCCAGCAATGCGACCGACATGATTGCGCCGTACAGCGGAACAAGATGGATGAACATGCTCGCCCGGGCTGGCCCTATCCGCGCGATGCCGAACATGTATAGGAGGTTGGCCAGCAGAGACGCTGCGACGCCGACGTAAAGCATTGCGGCAAGCGCGGCAATATTCCAGCTCGCCCGTGCGCCGCGGACATACTCCCACACAAGCGGCGGAAACAGCACGACCACGGCAACGACGAGTTGCGCGCCCAGAAGTCCGAGACGATCGATATCTGCCGGCAGGGAGCGTAGAAAAATTGAGAACATCGCGAACGAGACCATCGCTGCAAACACAAGCAGATCGCCATGCGAGAACTGGAGGGCGAGCAGCCGCGCAAATTCGCCGTGCAGGATAATTGTCAGGACGCCAGCACAAGAAAGGACGAGGCCCAAGAACTGCCTGACACTCAATCGTTGCTTGAAGAACATGGCGCTCAACAACACGATCAGCACAGGGATGGTGGAATTCAAGAGTTGTGCGGTGGACGCTGTCGTGGAGTGAAGGCCCAGATACACCAGCGAATTGAACGCCACCATGCCGGCCAGAGATGTCGGCAAGAGCTGCCAGCGGCACTCCCAGTACCGCTTGACGTCACGACGCATGGCGCCCCACCCAAACGGCAGGAGGAACGCGATCGCGACAAGATGCCTGGCGAACGCCAACATCATTGGAGGGACATCGTCGCAAACCGCCCTGCCCACAACGAAATTGCCTGCCCACAACAGCGGCGGCAGGACCAGCACGAGCCAGCCAACGAGCTGTGCTGTGTTGCATTTCGCGCGGCTTGCACCGGGGTTCATTCACAGTGTCCTCCAAACGAGAAAAAATAGCTGGTTTCTCCATTTTTTGATTGCGTTATGCCGCTCATATGGTGAAAGTTGGCAATCCTGTTGCGTACTATGGCCCTATGCCGGCCGCTGAATGCCCAAAGAGCTCGACCCCATCGATCGCCGAATCCTTCGTGAATTGCAGCGCGACGGATCGATCCGCAACGACAGGCTCGCCGAGAGGGTAGGCTTGAGCGCGTCCCCGGCGCTTCGTCGCGTGAGAGCGCTCGAAGAGGCGGGATATGTGCGATCCTACGTCGCCCTGCTCAATCCCAATCGACTCGGCCTCGGGGTTCGAGTGCTGATCGAAATGCGGCTGACCGTACAAGATCGAGATGCGCTCGATCGGTTTGAGAAGCAGGTCACGGCCATTCCTGAAGTAATCGAATGCATGACGGTGCTCGGCGATTGGGACTACGTTCTGACCGTGGTCGCCAAAGATATCGAGGACTACCAACGAATTCTTGCTGGATCGTATCGCCAAGCTTCCAGGCCTCGCGAATTACAAATCAACGCTCGTCGTACGAGAGGTGAAGCGGTCCACTGAGCTGCCGGTCTGATGTCTGGCGCACTTGGCCGCACGATGTCTGGCGATGTCAGCAAACCCACCGCGGGCCTCGCTGATTGCCAATTAGAGCGCAACAGGGGCCACGGCATTCCTAGCGCCACGGCCAAGCAGTAGTGTTTAACTTCATCGGCCGTGGCGCGCCATGACGGGGCAGCGGTCGATGGCCTTCGATGCCGGTGAGGACTACACTCGAAAGAGCTGGCCCGCAGGATGACTGCGAGCGGCCGTCGAGGGACGCGACCGATGATCGGACTGTTTTTTGAGGTGATGCCGCTGGAAGGGCATGCCGACCGCTACTTTGAGCTGGCGGCCGCGCTGAAGCCGGAACTCGAGCGAAGCGGCGGTGTCGAGTTTGCCGACCGCTACCAAAGCGTCAACAGGCCCCACGTCTTTCTCTCGCATCAATGGTGGGCGGACGAGGCCGCGTTGATTCGCTGGCGCGAAAATACGCAACATCGCGCGATCCAGCGCGCCGGGCGCGAGCAGCATTTCAGCGACTATCGCATCCGGATTGGTCCCGATGTCGATCCTGCGCGTGCGCGCTCCTCGGTTCGTGCGCTCTGGGCTTCTTATTATGATGCCGAGCCGGCAGCGCCGGTTGCGGGCGAGCTGTTCAAAAGCGTCTACCGCGAGGGCCACTTTCTCGTGCTGTCGGAAACCGAGCCCGGCGCGCAGGACGTGCCGTCCGACCGCAAGGCCTTCGAGATCGTGCGTGACTACACGATGTACGACCGCAGCCAGGCGCCACAGTCATATCCGCCGGTGACGCGCGATCGTCGCTGATCTCGTCAGGCCGCAGCAGAGCTGCGAACGGCGGTCACGATGACCCGGCGCAGCGACGACACCGCGTCGTTGACGTCGGCAGCGTAGCTGTGAACCCGTCCAGCCTCTCCGCCGAGACGCGTCGCCTCGCCCGACACTTCGGTGATCCGGGTCGAGACTTCGCGGGCGCCATTGGCGGTCTCGGTCACGTTGCGGGAAATCTCCGAAGTCGCCGCGTGCTGTTCTTCGACCGCGGCGGCAATCGAGCCCGCGATTTCGTCGATCGTACGCACCGTGCTGCTGACATCGTCCATGCCACGGACGGTTTCCTGGGTGATGCTCTGGATCTCGCTGATCTGGCGGTTGATCTCTTCGGTCGACCGCGCCGTCTGGGTCGCCAGCGACTTCACTTCGCTCGCGACCACGGCAAAGCCGCGGCCCGCTTCGCCGGCGCGCGCCGCCTCGATGGTCGCGTTCAACGCAAGCAGGTTGGTTTGCGAAGCAATCTCCGAAATCAGCGTCGTCACCTGACCCACGCGCGTCACGGCTTCGGCAAGCGTTGCGATGGTCGTGCGGGCGCTTTCGCTGCGGCTGACCGCAGCGCTCGTGGCTTTGGTCGCATTGGTGACCTGCGAACTGATCTCCCGGATCGAAGCTCGACAACTGTTCGGCGGCGCTCGCGACCGTTTGCGCGTTGCTGAGAGCCTGGGAGGAAGCTGCCGCGACGGTCTGGGCGCTGGTGCCGACCAATTCCGCCGAGCGGCTCATCACCGAGGCCGCGTCGGTCATCGCCGCCATGCGCTTGTCGATGCCGGTCACGGCGTTGTCGGTCTCGGTCTCGACGGTCGTGACCATGTCGACCAGGGTCTTGCGGCGCGCCGCTTCGGCCTCGCTCTTCTGACTGTCGACCTCGCCACGCAGGCGTTCGGCTTCCGCCGATTTCTCCTTGAAACTCTGAAGCGCGCGCGCCACCGTCCCGATCTCGTCCTTCAGGCGGAGATCGCGCTGGAATTCGGCGGAAGGCGCCGCCGACAGCGGCTGTTCGGTGAACTGCACGAGGCGGCCGAGCGGCTTGGTGATCTGGCGCGACAACACATAGGCGCAGGCCACCATGAACAGGCCGACGGTGACCGCAATCAGGAAGAATTGCCAGGCGACTTCGGCGTAGCGGGCCTCGACGTCGTCGATGAACAGGCTGGTGCTGACGGCCCAGTGCCAGGGCTCGAAGGCGATCGCATAGCTCAACTTGGTCACGGGGTCGTTCGAGCCGGCGCGTCCCAGCGGGCTCAGCGCGATGACAGCGCCGGTGCCCTTGCGGGCGGCTTCGATCTGCTCCTTGATGATCTGCCGGCCGTTCGGGTCGACGAAGCCAAGGTAATTCTGGCCCTCGCGCTCCCGTTTCATCCCATGCATGACGTTGGTCCCGTCATAGTCATGGATGTAGTAATACTCGTTGCTCCGGCCGTAACGGACCTGTCCGAAGCTGATCCTTGACCAGCGTCTTGGCGGCTTCTTCGCTCAGCTCGCCGCTCTGGAAGCGGGCATAGGCCGTCTTGACCATGGAGACCGCGACCTCATCGACGTGGCGCACCAATTCGATGCGCTCGGCCATGATGGTCTCATGGATCTTGTGGCTGGCGAGCCAGGCGAGGAAGGCGTAACCGACAAAGATGATGGCAGAAAACAACAGCAGCTTGGCGCCAATTCCGAACCTGGGCATCGAGAAACTCCGCAATCATCCCTACGCCCTTACCTGCCACTAATTCTTAAACTCGCCGTTAATCTTGTTGGCTATTTCGCGTCCTCGTTGTGGAACGAAGATGTGCTCTGCGGCCGACGCATGGAGCAGACGCGGCAGGTCGATTGAGTATGGGGATGCAAGTGGATCGGCTGGATCGAATCAGCCCGTATCTCTAAGAACGGCTGATCTCGAAAGCTCTTGATCCCCGCTGTCATTTGGAAGCGCCATGACAACCACCAGCGTTGAAAAAGCGAGGCTTCTGCTGCTGGAAAACGTGAACGACAGCGCGGTTGAGCTGCTCCAGAGTTCCGGATTTGCGGACATCGAGCGGCTGCCCAAGGCCCTGGAGGGCGATGCCCTTCAGCGTGCCCTCAAAGGCATTTCATTGCTCGGTATCCGCTCGCGGACGTCGCTGACCTCAGACGTCTTCGCCGCCGCCGATCAATTGATCGCGGTCGGCTGTTTCAGTGTCGGCACGAATCAGGTCGATCTCGCGGCGGCCCGAAAGCGCGGAATTCCGGTCTTCAACGCGCCGTTTTCAAATACCAGGAGCGTGGCCGAACTCGTCATCGGCGAAATTGTGATGCTGCTCCGGCAGATCTTCACGCGATCGGTTTCGGCGCATGACGGCGGCTGGGACAAGTCCGCCGCCGGCAGCCGCGAGGTGCGCGGCCGCACGCTCGGCATCATCGGCTATGGCAATATCGGCTCCCAGCTTTCGACGCTGGCGGAAGCGATGGGCATGCGCGTCATCTATTTCGATCGCACCGACAAGCTTCGGCACGGCAACACCGAGCCGGTCGATCGGCTGGAGAGCCTGCTGGCGCAAAGCGACGTCGTCAGCCTGCATGTCCCGGAGACGCCCGAAACCTTCAACATGATCGGCGCGAAAGAGCTGCGCCTGATGAAGCCGGGCTCTTGCCTGATCAACAACAGCCGCGGCACCGTGGTCGATCTGGACGCTCTCGCCGCAGCGCTTCGCGATGGACATCTGGCTGGAGCCGCGCTCGACGTCTTTCCCGTGGAGCCCTCGTCGAATTCCGAGCGCTTTCAGACGCCGGTGCAGGGCCTCGGCAATGTGATCCTGACGCCGCATATCGGCGGCTCGACCGAGGAAGCCCAGGAGCGGATCGGCAGGGAAGTCGCGCGCAAGCTGCTCGACTATTGCATCAACGGCTCGACCATGGGCGCGGTGAACTTCCCGCAGGTGCAGCTTCATTCGCGTGCACATGGCGTCCGCTTCAGTCACGTCCATCACAACGTGCCGGGTATGCTCAGGCGTCTGAACGAGGTATTTCTCCAGCGCGACATCAACATCGCGGCTCAGTATCTCGAGACCGACAGCGATGTCGGTTATGTCGTGCTCGACGTCGATCTCGCTGGTCACGATTGCAGCGAATTGCTGGATGAAATTCGCGCGCTGGACGGCACGATCAGCGCAAGGCTGATCTATCAGCACTGACGTAACGGCCTGCCGCATCACCACTGCGATTGTCGGAAACCGAGAATATTCCGCAGGACGGACGTCGGCGATATTTGCTGAACGCTCGACCGTCGTTGCTGCTGTAGGACGTTCTCGCTAGGATTGTGTCGCCGTCGATGCCGGTTCGCGCCGATGCAGATGATGCGGCGTGAAACAATCAAAGCGGGGAAACATGACACGAATCCTGTTGGCCAGCGTTGCCGTCGTGATGCTCTTGGGAAGCGGGCAGGCCGTTCCGGCAGAGACCACGGTGATGTTTCCCGACGTCAACGGCAAGATGGTTCGGATTCCGATCGCGCACACCTACGAACAGTGCCGTAAGAACGGGCGTCATCTCGGCTATCCCGACGGCGACAGCCATGCCTGGTGCACCCAGCACTGCGACGGCAAGATCTGCCAGTAAGGCAATTCAACTTTCCACGGCGTTGGCCTGACAGCCAATCTAGCGCGACGGCATGGCCGTCGCCGAAGCGGGCGCCGGAAGGCTGCCGGTCGCCTCGCCGCTTGAGGATTTGCGCAGGCGGATTTCGATGCGTCGCCGTTGCTGAATGTCGCCGGGGGAGCCGGAGATGGCGAGCGTCTCATCGGTGTTGACGAGTTGCGCGCCAGAGAGCGGAATAAGCTTGTAGCCGGCGAGTAGCGGGCTTTGGCGCAGGACGCTGACCACGGCGACGGCGCGCGCCAGTCCCAATCCCGCATTGTCCGCAGGCACGAGGCTGATGACACCGGCGTCGTTCTTCAGCACCGGCAACAAATCGCGATCGAGGTTGGAGAACTGGCGCACGCCGATCGGCCGTTCGTCGGTATGGCCGACGACCTCGATGATATCGACGTCGTATTTGCGGATGTAGTTGAGAATCTCGACCGGGGTCTTGCTGGCCAGCGCGTCGCGGAAGGTCGGCGACAGCTCGGCGCTGCCCGACTTGAAGAAATAGCCGTCGGCTTCGCTCATCCGGATGATCGGCGGCCATTGATGGCCTCCACCGCCCGGCGCCATGCCCCGCGCCAGGGTATCGAGCACGGCTTGTGCCGACGCTGGCGGCTCGCCGGGCTTGGTCATCGCGCGATTGATGGCGCTCACGATTTCTGCATCGCGAATGGCCTTGTCGGGGTCGATGCCGCTGGCGCGGAGTGCGGCGATATTGGCGAGGCTTTCGCGCAGTTCCTTGACGGTCAGGTTCTTCTCGATTTCCTTGACGACGCTGCGGCTGTCGACGAGTTCGCGCCAATATTGATCGATCGCCTGGGGATCGCTCAGGCCGGAAAGGCTTTCGATCTTCTCGGCAACCGCGGCGCTTTTGCTCAAGGAATTGACGACGTCGCGGATCTGTTCGTTTTGCGCCTTCTCCTGCTTGAGTTCCTGTTCAGCCGCGATGCGCCGGGTTTCCTCGCGCTTCAGGAAGGCCGCCATTGCGATGAGCAGGCAAAACACCAGCAGCACCATGATCTCGGCCATGGTGAGCCCGAGCACCAGGCCCCGCCGGTACGATGATCGCTGCTCGAGTATTTGTCCTTCCATGGCTGCCTATGCTCTAACGTTTCGGATCGTTGCCCGATCGCGGCGCGACGAAGCCGAGCGCGCGCGGAATGATGCCCCGCCTCGTCGCCTGGATCTCGATCAACAATTCCTTCATGGCGACGACGACGCTCTGGGCTTGCCGCGAACTCATCTCCATCGTCCTGGCCTGGGTTTGCGCATTGTCGTTCAACGCATCGACTGTTTCGGACAGACGCTCGATCATGGGGATCAGTTGGGTGCCGATGGCTTCCTCGGAGGTCTGGTGTGCCGTGAGGCGCGCGAAGAGCGCATCGATCGACTGCACGATACTTGTGGTGTTCTTGGCGAGCTGTTCGCCTTCCTGCACGAGCTCCCTGGATACTTCGAGGACCTCGATCGTCCGCTTGTTGAGGCTCGCCAGTGTCGCGCCCGACAGTTTGGCGGATTCCTCGAACGGCAGGCTGGTGCTGGTCGCGAGCTTCTCCAGTTCACCGGCAAATTTATCGTGGGCCTTGCCGATGCTTTCCCGCACCTCGTCGAGTGTATCGGCGATGGATTGCTGGGTCGTGCGGCGAAAATAGCTGAATTCGAGGATCGAGCTTTCGAGTTCGCGCTTCACCCGCCGCGAAGCCTCGGCCAGTTCCAGCCGCGAGGCAGCCTCGGTCTCGACCGGGTCGCGCCGCATCTGGTTGAACATGATTCGCAACGTGATGCCGGCGATCGTCGAGGCAATCGCGATGCCGAAGTTCTGCACGATCTGCTCGGCCGAACCGGCCGCGGAAAACTGATAGAGCGAGACGGCGAGGCTCGTCAGGGTGAACAGGAATCCCATGTAGTAGAGATTGTCGCCGGATTGATCGTCGCGCAGGCGGAACAGCCGGGCGCCGAGCAAGACGGCGTAGCCGACCATGATCAGGACCGGAACAGCGGTGACCGCGAACGCGCCAAAGTCTTCCAGCTTCGAGAAAACGATGTAGCCGCTGCCGAACACGACGACGGCGAAGAACAGCACCCCGTTCAGGAGGCCGGGGGGCAGATTGGGCTTGAAGTCGTAAGCCGCCATTCGTTCACGCTCCCTGCAATCGCTTGACGCCGCCGAACGAACCTCTGTTGTCCTCGATCCACGCCTTCCAGAATTCCATATGCTTGGTGCTGTCCACAACCTGCTGGCTGCCGGTCTGCCGGGTCACGTAGCGGAGGACGACGGTCGCGCCATGCAGGTCGGTGCGAAACTTCAGGTAGGCCGGGGACTGCCTGTAGCGCTGGAACGACAGATCGCCGGCGCGCGGGTACTGGCTGTAGTCCCTGGTGTATTCGATCATGTCGGAAATGACATAGAGCGTCTTTCGCGCGCGTTCGCTGGCAGCGCTGGAGAATTCGCCGATGGCAATGTCCTGAATCGCGGCCATGATCGGCGAACTGCTCGATTTCGCGGAACCGATGCTCGATTTCACCGCCTCGGCGGCGGGTTTGCGAAAATCCTCGATCCAGCGCAGCCGTGCGATCCGGGGATTGTCGGTCCATTCGCTCAAGCCTGCGCCGTCGCCGGGATTGCACTTCGAAAACAGCGAGCGGCTTCGTACGCCCGCGATATCGAGCACGCGGATGTCGAGCTTGTAGAGCGGCGGCAGCGTCGTGATCATGTCGTCGAGCTGGCCCAGCACCTCGCGCCGTGTCGTGTCAGGCAAATCGTCGGAAGTGTCGACCAGCACCACCGTGATTCCCTTCGGGCCGTCGACAGGGCAGAGCGTCTGTGCATCGAGCATCGGCCGCTCGGGACTTGCGAAATAGAAATAGGCAAGCGCGCCGCCGGAGCCGATCGCAAGCAGCAGCAACAATATGCCGGCGAGGCCCGACCATCCGAGCGCGGATGAACTGCGGTGCCTCGGACGGCGTCTACTAGCCACTCTTCTTCTCCGGCAGCAATTCGTCGATCTCGCGATAGGTGCGCATCGCCTGGTCGAAAGCTTCATGAATGGCCTTGACCTGCAGGCCCAGCAATTCCTGGGTCTCGGCGATCATGGTGCGCAGTTGTTCGCGCGCAGTCTCGCTCGGCTCGCCGCTCAAATAGCCGATCCGCTCCATGCTGTAGGGCCTCGAGAAATGGGCGGGTGCAGGTGTCGCGCGCGCCTTGCGATTGGCTTCTCGATAGACCTCGAGCAGGGCGCGGCCGGTTTGCTCGATCTGGTTCTGGTGCTGGCCGAAGCGCTGGGCGAGCCTCGCCCGGCCCTGCAACAATGAATCATATTCGCTGCGCCGGACCGAAAGGTCGCGCGCGGCTCCGTTCATCGCTTCCGTGGCATCCTCGCGAATATCGCGCAGCCGTTCGATCAGCTCGCTTCGCGTATCGGCAAACTGACGGGTGGCGTCGGTCCACCGCCGCTCCAGACCCGCATAACCCATGTAGGGATCGAAGAACATCAACCCGTCCGCCATGGCGATCAGCGAGAACACGAAGCCAAGCGCGAACAGCAGCCAGGAATTGATATCGGTCAGCGCATAGGGCGCGGTCAGCAAACGATGCAGCACCTCCTGTCCGACATTGTCGCTCAAGGAGACCGCCGGCGGAATTTCGCGCAAGTGAGAAAGCGTCAGGTTGAGCGTGATCGCGAAGGCGAGATAAGCGAGAAACGACACCACGCCAACCAGCTTCAGGAGATAGTTGCGGCGGTTGACGAGCCGGATCAGCACCAAGCCCCAGAAGAAGCTTGCAAGGATGTTGAGCGCGGCGAATGTCACCGCTTGCACCGCGCCGCCAAGCAAGCCGCCGAGGTTGGCCTTGGCGAGAAAGCTGCCGTTGATCACGACCTCGATGATGAACAGGATCGCCAGAATCCCGGCTTTCAGGATGATCTTGCCGGGACTTGCCAGCCGCGCCGGGCGTTCGATGCGATGGTGCTTGCGAAACAGTTCGCGCTCGATCTCGGACTCGTTGAGGCGGCGTCGCAAGATGAAGAGCTCGTCGCGGCCGACGGTGGCTTCGGCGCGAAAATCGCCGACCGCCTCCGGCGCGGCCTGCTGGATGGTGGCAAAGCGCTCCTCGAAGGAGAGTGCATTCATCCGCTCGTCATAGGTGTGGAGCTGCTCAAGATAGATGACGTTCGCATCCTGCTTGTGGGACTCGATGCGCTCGACCACCTTGTGCTCGACATCGTCCATGGTTTGCGCGTCGGAAGAGGGGCGGCCTTCCGCACCTCGTTCGTTGCCGAGTGCCGCCAGCCCCAGTTCGTCGGCCACGCGATCGACGTTGAGATCGAGAAAGACCGTGGTTGCCGGTCGATAATGGTGGGCGGGCTGACTCAACAGGGCCCGGATGCGCGCGATCGCGGACGGGCGGGTTCCGGGGAGACTCACGATGTCTTCAGCCTGCTGGTAACGGGAGGTGACAGCCTGATTCGAATTATCACGGATTGAACGATTCTGTCCTTGGCTGGCGGCGTTCTTCTCGATGATTTTAGACGGCCGACTTTGTCGAGCCGAAGGCAGGCTTGCGGGATTTGTGACAGCCGGCCGTGGCAAACGCGGCGCTTCGTGGTCAGCCGAAGAAGTCGTGCAGCATCTTGTTGACGATTTCGGGACGTTCGACTTCGGGGAGATGCCCGGTGCCATCGAGGATCTCGAGCTTGCCCTGCGGCAAGGTCTTGGCCAGAACGGCGGCATTCGTGTCCGCCGGATTTACCCGGTCCTCGCGCCCGGAAATCAAGAGCACCGGAAACGTCAGCTTCGGGCCGACTTCTTCGGGGCTATAGCCATCGGCCAGTCCAAGCTTGATCCCGTGCATGAAGCCGCGCGGATTGGTGGCGCGAACGACGTTGCGCACCAGCTCGATGGTCTCGGGCGAAGCGTTGGCGGCGACCAGCGCATTGACGCGTGCGCCGAAGCCATATCCGCCCTTGGCGATCTGGGCCTCGCGCGTGGCGATGACCTCCTTCTTTTTCTCTTCGCTCAGGCCATGCGGGCCGATGCCGGTTCCCGTCATCGCGAGCTTGATGACGCGCCCGGGATAATGCAGCGCAAAGCACTGCGCGACACGGCTGCCGAATGAGTTGCCGACCAGGTTGACGCGATCGAGCTTCACGGCCGCAAGGAAGTCGTTCAACGCATCGGCGAAGGTCTTGCAGTCGGGATTGTCGGTCTTCAGAGCGTCGGAGAGCATGTATCCCGGCGCATTCCAGGCGACGACGTGGTAGCGGTCGGACAGTCCTGCGAGCTGATATCGCCAATGCATGGAATTGGCGCCGACACCGTGCAGAAGAATGAGCGCCGGCGCATCCGTCCGGCCCGCCTCCATGTAGCTCCAACGGTCGCCGAGATAATTGGCGCGCGAGCCTGCCGGGATTTCGGCGAACTTCAGTTCGGGCAGCGGCGGGATGGCGAGCGGCTCGGCGTGGACGCAAACAGCCAGAGCCAGCGTGACGGCCAGCAGGCCAAGCGATTTTCGAAGCATCATCGAAACTCCAAAACCGGTTCGTCTAGGAAACCTGCACCTCGACAGCGCCCAATCCCTCGATCGCAAATCGGTAATGCGCGTCGCGTTCGGGAAACACTGTCTTCATCACGCTCCCGGTCATCACGATCTGGCCGGCCTTCAGTGCCGCGCCGCGCGAAGCCAGATGCGTGGCGAGCCAGGCGACCGAGTTGAAGGGATGCCCAAGGATATCCCGTCCGTATCCTTCGCCGACCGGCTCGCCATCCTTTGTGGCGCGGCCGGGCAGGGGCGCCAGATCGGGCCAGTTCGATCTGAACTCCGAAAGCACGATGCCGCCGTTCCAGGAATTGTCGGCGACCAGCGAGCGCACGTCGAGCGCCGCGTAATCCGCGTCTCTGTCGTCCACCAGTTCGATCGCGGCGCAAACGCCGTCGATGTGGGGCGCGATTACCTCTGCCGTGAAAGCCTTGCCGGTCGAGGGGATGTCCGACTTGATACGAACGGCGATTTCGAACTCGAGGCCAAGCCGCCCGAAATCCGCGCGCCTGACCCTGCCTCCCGACCGGTGCACGCGCGAGCCGAGCACGACGCCCGCAATCGGGTGATCTATCCGGCAAAAGGCCTGCATCGTCGCCGACGTCAGCCCGACCTTGTAGCCGACGTCATCGCCGTTTTCGCGGCGTAGCAGCGCTACGTATTTGTCCTGGATGTCGTAGGCATCGGTGATGGTCGCGGGCGTACCCGGCGGGCTCAGCGTGATGAAGCGGTGCCGGGCGCGATGTTCGGACAGGAGCCATTCGGCCGCACGTTGAGCTGCGATGTCCTCCATATTCTTCTCTCCCTTGCGCAAATCCCGGTGGGCCGATTCCAACAATCGCACCCCTTCCGGAGTTTGGGATCTGACGTTCGTTTGAGCGAGCAAGGGGCTAGATAGAGGGGAATGTCAAATCCACCCCACGAGCACATCAACCGCGGTCAAGGCGTGACGGCGCGGGCGATGGCTTCAGCCAGTTCGCGCTGGCTGAACGGCTTGGCAAGCCGCGGCAATCCTTCGCCTTCGCCCGGAGCGAGCTCGGCATAGCCGGTGGCGAGGATGATCGGCATGTGCGCATTCTCTGCCCGGATCCGGCTGGCAAGTTCTGAGCCGGTCATGTCGGGCATCAACTGGTCGGTGATCATCAGATCGATATTCTTTTCCCGGCGCAGGATGTCGAGCGCGTGCAGGGCGGACGGTGCGCTGTAAACGGTGTGGCCGAGCTCCTCGAGCAACGCCGACGTGTTGAGTGCGACGAGCGGGTCGTCGTCGACGGTGAGGATCGCAAGCTTCCTGTCGGTATGCAGCGTTTGGGCCGTGACGTCCTGAGCTACCGAAGACGTCTCTCCTTGCGCAATCGGAAGATAAAGTTCGGCCGACGTCCCATGGCCCGGTTTGCTTTTCAAAAGCAATGTGCCGCCGGATTGTTCGGCCATGCCGTGAACCATCGGAAGCCCGAGGCCCGTGCCTTTGCCGACGCCTTTTGTCGTGAAGAACGGCTCCATGGCGCGCAGCAGCGTGTCTTCGTTCATGCCGGTGCCGGTGTCGGTCACGCTGACGCAAAGATAATTTCCCGTCTTCAGGCCCGGCGCATCGCTTCGTTTCACGGCGCGGATCGTGATGGTCCCGCCATTCGGCATCGCGTCGCGCCCGTTGATCGCAAGATTCAGCAGCGCCAGCTCGAGCTGGTTGGCATCGGCGGTCACTTTCGGAAGCTCGGGCGGGAAGTCGGCCTCGACCCGCACCGACGGACCGAGCGAACTTTGCAGGAGATTTGTCATCTGCTGCACGACGTCGCGGACGTCGAGCGGCGCAAGCCGGAGCTCTTGACGGCGGGCAAAGGCCAGCATGCGCTGGGTCAGCGCCGCGCCGCGCCGCGCGCCTTGAAGCGCGTTGTCGATCAGCCGCGGAATTTTCGGGTCGTCTCCGTGCAATCGTCTCTGCAAGAGCTCGAGGCTGCCCTGGATAGCCATCAAAAGATTGTTGAAGTCGTGGGCGATACCGCCGGTCAGATGACCGATCGCTTCCATCTTCTGCGACTGGATCAGCGCTTCGCGGGTTTTTTCCAGCGCGCGCGTCGCATTCATCCGCTCGGTGATGTCGCGGGTGATTTTGGCAAAGCCGAGCAACGATCCATCGGTGTCGTAAATCGCGTCGATGATGACGTGGGCAAAGAATTGCGTGCCGTCCTTGCGGACCCGCCAGCCCTCTTTCTCGAACCGTCCATCCCTCGCCGCAACCTCGAGCGCCGTCTGCGGCAGGCCGGCTTGCTTGTCCGGATCAGTATAGAAACGCGAGAAATGTTCGCCGATGATTTCTTCTGGCGCATATCCCTTGATCCGCTCGGCGCCCAGATTCCAGCTTGAAACATAGCCTTTGGTGCTGAGCATGTAGATGGCGTAATCGGTGACGCCCTGCACCAGGAGACGGAATTGCTCCTGGCCTTCGCGAAGCGCGTTTTCGGCTTTTTTCCGTTCGGTCAGGTCACGCGTGATTTTGGCGAAGCCGATGAGCCGGCCGGAATTATCGCGAATCGGATCGACGACGGCATAGGCCCAGAACTGCGTGCCGTCCTTGCGGACGCGCCAACCCTCGCTTTCGAACCTGCCCTCACGTTCGGCGGTTTCGAGGGCGATCTGCGGGAGCCCGGCCTCACGGTCCTCCGCGGTGTAAAACCGCGCGAAATTCTCGCCGAGAATTTCGGATTCGTCGTAGCCCTTGAAACGCTTGGCCCCGGAATTCCAGCTCGTGATGGTCCCGTCGGGATCCAGCATGTAGATGGCATAATCGGTGATCGCATCGATCAGCATACGGAAGCGGCCTTCGCTCGATTTCGAGGCCTCGAACCGATCCGTACGCTCCACGCAAATCCCCTGCCTCTTGAGTGCTGCCGGTTTAACCGAAATGAACGCGGGACTTAAGAAGAAGTTCCCGGGCCTGGAGCGCGAAAAGCCGCCCCGCGCGGGGGCGGCTCCGGGTTGAAATATCCGGCGCGAGCGTGCAAGGCTGCACGCCCGTCCCGCCAAGCCACGTGCCCATGAACATACCCTCCGTTGCCCCGTCGCAAATCCGCAACATGTTGTTGCAGCGTCAGGAAATCGCCCTGCTCGACCTCCGCCACGAGGCGGCCTTTGCCACCGGGCATCCGTTGTTCGCCGCCAATATGGCGGCTGGCCGCATCGAGATCGAGGTCGGGGCGAGGCTTCCGCGCAAGGATGTGCCCATCGTCGTTTACGATGCTGGCGAAGGCCTTGTGGCCGAGGCGGCCAGCAGCTTCGCCAGCTTCGGCTATACGAGCGTGTGCCAACTTGAAGGCGGCCTGCAAGGCTGGCGGCAAGCTGGCTTCGAGATTTTCATCGACGTCAATTCCTATGCCAAGGCGTTCGGTGAGCTGGTCGAGTCGCGCCGCCATACGCCGTCATTGTCGGCGCAAGAAGTCGGCGCGTTGATCGCAAGCAAAGCCGACATACGCGTTCTCGATGTCCGCCGGCCGGACGAATATGCGACCATGAACATTCCGGGTTCGGTCAGCGTGCCCGGCGCCGAATTGGTGCTGCGCGCCGGCCACGTCGCGCCCGATTCCAACACCACGATTATCGTCAATTGCGCCGGCCGGACCCGATCGATCATCGGCGCGCAATCGCTGATCAATGCCGGCATCGCCAACAAGGTCGTGGCGCTGCGCAACGGCACCATCGGCTGGACGCTCGCCAATCAGACGCTCGAACACGGCGCGGACCGGCACGGCGGCATCGGTTTGTCCGAAGGCGCAAAGGAAAAGGCGCGTGAGGTCGCTTACCGCGCCGGCGTCAAGCATTTGAATCCGCGCGAGGCAGCGGCGCTGGAGACGGATGCCTCGCGCACGCTGTATCGTTTTGATGTTCGTGCTGCGGAAGATTATGCTGCCGGGCACATCAAGGGCTTCCGCCACTATCCGGGCGGTCAACTCGTTCAGGAAATCGACATGGCAGCGCCGGTGCGAGGCGCGCGCATCCTGCTCGCCGACGACTTGAGCGTTCGCGCCAACATGACGGCGTCCTGGCTCGCGCAGATGGCTTTCGAAGTCTACGTGCTCGAAGGCGGTTATGATGGCGCGCTGGAAGTCGGGCCGCCGCAAACCTTGCCAAAGCCCGATCCCGCCCATCGCTACCGGCGGCCCTACGAGGGCACGAACGCTTCACGCGATGCGATGCAGGCCTATCTCGACTGGGAATATGGTCTGGTCGAACAGCTCAAGCGCGACGGCACGCACGGCTTTTTCGTGATCTGAGCGAACTCTCGCGATAGCTCAGCGACATCAATCGCGCGGTCAATTCATCGATCTCTCCCGAGCGAAATCGTGAAGGCCTCGCCGGCGAGAGGTGGCTGTTGAGCCCGGATCGCGGCGATTGCAACGATTACGCCGTCACAAAGCGTCACCAATTGATCGCCAAGGGCTGGTCCCCGCGCACCGTCTTGTTGAGCGAGGTCGTTACCGCCTGGGGCGAACATCACCTTGTGACGGTTGTCCGCACCAGCTACGGCGATCTGGTGCTCGACAATCTGACCGATCAGATCTTGCCCTGGTCTCGCGCACCTTATCGATGGGTGCGTATCCAGATGCCGAAAAACCCGAACTACTGGGCATCGATTTCCAAACAGGACGTCTGACCGGTCCGTCGTCAGGCGGCCTTGCCGGCCCTGTTCTTCAACAAGGCCTCAAGCCCCGACTTCGTTTCCTCTTCAGGGGTGCCCTCCACCAGCGCCACTTCGGCAGACAGCCGATCGAGCGCCGCCGCGTAAAGCTGCCGCTCACTATAGCTTTGCTCGGATGTGGCGGTCCGCCGATGTAGATCGCGGACCACCTCCGCCAACGCGGTGATCTCGCCCGACTTGATCTTGGCTTCGTATTCCTTCGTCAATCTGGCCCAATTGATCCGTGCTTTCACGGCCGATTGGCCCAGGGTCCGCCGCGCTTGCTCGATCGAGGCGGGATCGGACAGTTTGCGCACGCCGATGCTGGCCACCTTTTGAGTCGGAACGCGCGCCTTCATCTTGGTTTTCGCAAAATAGATCACGAAAAATTCGAGACTGATCCCAGCAATCGCCTGAACCTCGATCGCCGTTATCTGGCCGACGCCGTGCGCGGGGTACACGACGAATTCGCCTTCCCTGAACTCAACGAGGCTCGTGACCTGCTTGACCGGCGTCCATCACTTTCAACTGGAAAATTGATTCGGGCCTCATGCCCCTGATCCACGCTATCGAGTCTTCGATGTTCAAAATTCATCTTGCAGTGAATCCATTTCCTGAGGTCTGCGATCTCGCAGTTGTCGGATCACCAATAGGCTGCCAGGGGGAGTGCTTCTACGCCGATGACGGTGATGATACGATTACGCTGAGCTATGTGGCTTCCCGGCAACTTGTTCCGCGGTGAACTCGGCAACAGAGCCGTAGATTTGCGGGAAGATGCGCCGAACCGGCGGCCGACTGCGAAAGGAGAGGAAGAATGGCGGGTGAGAAGGTGGCTGTGGTGACGGCGGGCGGTAGCGGCATGGGTGCCGCCGCAGCCAAGCGCCTCGCGTCCGATGGATTCAAGATCGCGATCCTGTCTTCGTCCGGGAAGGGTGAGGCTTTAGCCAGTCAACTCGGAGGAGTCGGCGTGACGGGCTCGAATCAGTCGCTCGACGATCTCAAGCGTTTGGTGGATACCGCCTTCGATCGATGGGGGCGCATCGATGTTCTCGTCAACAGCGCGGGTCACGGTCCGCGAGCGCCTATTCTCGAGATCACGGATGCCGACTGGCACAAGGGTCTCGACACCTATCTTCTCAATGTCGTCCGGCCGTCACGTCTCGTCGCGCCGATCATGCAGAAGCAGAAAGCCGGCGCGATCATCAACATCTCCACGGCGTGGGCCTTTGAGCCGAGCAGCCTGTTTCCGACGTCGGCGGTCTTCCGCGCGGGACTGGCGTCGTTCGCGAAACTGTTTGCCGACGCCTATGCGGCGGATAACGTTCGTATGAACAACATACTTCCGGGCTGGATCGACAGTTTGCCGAAAAGAGAAGAGCGGCAGGCGAGCGTGCCGCTCGGACGCTATGGAACGGCAGAGGAGATCGCGGCGACGATCGCATTCCTGGCATCGGACGGTGGGGCGTATATTACGGGACAGAATATCCGGGTCGACGGCGGGCTCATGCGCTCCGTCTAGGCCGCAGGGTTGCGCGGGCTGGACTTGCCGGGCTGGACTTGCCAGCTCGGACTTGCCCAAAGTTGGGTTCGCCTGCGTCATGACATTTTCGAGGGACGAAGCATGAAGACGAGGTCGGGTCTGCCGTTTCTGTTGTTGGCGTCGATTGTGCTGGCGCCGATTTCAACATCGCATGCGTCTGAAATCCGCATCGCCGAGCAATTCTCGATCGGCTATTTGCAGTTCAACATCATGAAGCGCGATCAGTTGATCGAAAAGTATGCGCGCCAGCGTGGTCTTGCGGACACCAAGGTGAGCTGGATGCGTTTCAATGGTCCCTCGGCCATGAATGACGCACTGCTTTCCAATTCCGCGGATGTCGTCGCGGGGGGCGTGCCCGGCCTGATCACGCTGTGGGACAAGACCCGGGGCACCGCCCTGGAAGTCAAAGGTATCTGTCCGTTAAGTGCGCAACCGTTCCTGCTCAACACCAGGCGCGAGGCCGTCAAGACGATCGCCGATTTCGACGAGAACGACCGTATCGCGGTGCCTTCCGTCAAGGTATCGGTCCAGGCCGTCGTCCTGCAAATGGCGGCTGCGAAGGCCTTCGGCGAGAAAAACTTCGCCAGGCTCGATCCACTGACGGTTTCGATGTCGCCGCCGGATTCCACCATCTCGCTGATGAGCGGAGCGGGCAGTATCACCACGGTCTTCAGCGTGCCGCCGTTCCAGTTCCAGCAGCTTCAGCAGGGTGGCGTCCACACCGTGCTGTCCTCGTTCGATGTCGTCGGACCCCACACGTTTTCGGTGGCCTGGACCACGTCACGCTTCCACAGGGACAATCCGGAACTTTACCGCGCTTTCCTCGACGCTGTGAAGGAAGCCACCAGTATCATTGCCGCCGACCCGAAAGCTGCAGCGGAAAGCTGGATCAAGGACAGCAATTCCAAGCTCACGCCGGAATTTGTCGCCGGAATCGTTGGCGGCAAGGACGTGAGTTGGGCACAGACACCACAGGCCAACATGACCTTCGCCAGATTCATGCATCAGGTCGGTTCGATCAAGGCGAGCCCGGAGAGCTGGAAGGATCTGTACTTCCCCGAGATTCACGACCTTCCGGGAAGTTGACCAGCGACGGAGGTCGCGATTCGCGTGGGCCCGCATCCGGGCTTTCTCCGATCGCTTAAAATTTTCTCAAACCGCTAACCGGCGAGTAACCGCTGCGGCATGTCGCGCGCCGCGCTTAGGCCGGTGTTTATGGCCCGCGCCCCATCATGCATGAGCTGTTGGAGGCGGGGAAAATGTCCATTGCAAAAGAAACGGCCATTGCGGTGCCGGCGCTGGCTGCATTGCTATTCGTTAGCCATGTCTTTTTCGGCCCGGATGAAAGCTACCGCGAATTTACCATCGGCCCCAGGTCCTGGCTCGGCGCAACCATCCCGGCTGAGCGCTTTATCGCAAAGGATTTGATAACCGGCCGTGCATCAAGCACCGATGCCGACGCAAATCCTCCGTCGCTGGAGCGAAGGCCATCAAGCGACCTCACTCCGGAAGCTCGGATCAAGGGCGTCTTCGTTCAGTTCGGACCGGGCGGGCGCCGTCCCACAACTTAAATCGGGCGAATGCCGGTAACTAGGGCAGCCAGGCTGCCTGATCTATGTGGGAGCGCAGAGGCGCAGCATCACGGACAATGCTTGTTGACCGGGGCAGGCTTTTAGTCGGATTTATTTTGAAAACCCGGCATAGCCGCTGATCGCAACGTCAGCGGCCATTTGCTGAATGGCGCGAGCGTATTCTGCGGCGACGGAGTGCGGGCCCGATTATCCTAGGTAAACGCCGGTCGCGACGTGCAGCGTTTGCGTGCAACCTTGAGCTTGCGTGCAACCCTGAGCTTGATTGTCTCGTGGCGATGCCGCCGAAACGGCGATGGTTCAAAATCTGCGTCGCATCGTGTTCTTTAATTGCTTTCGCCAAAACTCTGTCCTTAAAATGATGGAAACAAGAGTTGTGTGGGAGGAAGCTGTCATGACCGGAGCAGTTTTTCAGCCTGAACTTATCGAATTGATGAGGTCCGTTCTTGAAGAGGCGTCAGCGATGCTGCCCGAGGCAAAGCGCACATCAACGATAAGGGCCGACATAGCATCCAACATCCTGGCTTGTGCAGCCAAGGGCGAGCGCGATCCGCGGATGTTGAGAGAGGCCGCGCTATCTGCCGTCATAGAATGCAGCCGCTATTCGCATGACGTTTCAGAGCATCGGCGCGCGGTCTAAGGGCCAGGCTTCGGCTCGAATACCAACTTTCACCAATGAACCGGCGCAGCCCTGACGCGCGCCGCCGTAGCGCTTTCCCTGGATGGCATGGATGGTGTACACGCTGTCGAAAGTCAGACACCGTGTATCGCGCAATCATTCGGAACCTCTCATGCCTGGGGCAAGCTACGTCGATCCTCGCAATGGAAGAACCTATCCGCTGGATGTGCCGCGCTGGTGCTCCGATGACCGAGCGCCGCTGCTTGTCACGCCGGGCGCCGGCATCGCGCGTGATGACATCGACGGACGCATCCGGTCGCTGTGGCGGTACCGGGCGGCGTTTCCTGCCGACATTGCGAAGCCGATCACGCTGGGTGAGGGTTGCACACCGCTCGTAGAGCAGGCCTGGGGCGATCTTCGTCCGTTGTTCAAGCTGGAATGGTTCAATCCGACCGGCTCCTTCAAGGATCGTGGCTCGGCGGTCATGTTGTCCTTTCTCCGGCAAATCGGCATCGATGCCGTGTTGGAAGACAGTTCGGGTAACGGCGGCTCCTCGATGGCGGGCCTCGGCGCGGCGGGAGGGATGCGCGTAAAGATCCTGGCTCCCGCGTCGACCTCGCCTGCGAAGATCGCGCAGGTGCGCAGCTACGGCGCGCAGGTACAGCTGGTCGAAGGGCCGCGCGAAGAGTTGGAGGCGGAGGCGATCCGCCAGTCGGACAAGACGTTCTACGCCAGCCACAATTGGCAACCGTTCTTCCTCGAGGGCACCAAGTCGTTTGCCTACGAACTGTGGGAAGACCTGGGATTTCGTGCCCCCGATAACGTCATTATGCCGGTCGGTGCGGGCAGCAGCCTGCTCGGATGTGCGTTCGGCTTCCGTGAATTGATGAGGGCTGGCCAGATTGCGAAGCTGCCGCGTCTTTTCGTGGCGCAGCCGCTCAATTGCTCGCCGATCGATGCGAGCTTCCGCGCAGGTGTCGATACGCCGGTCGCGCGCGAAGTTCACAAGACCATCGCCGAAGGCACGGCGATCAAGCATCCGATGCGCCTGCGCGAGATCATCGGTGCGTTGCGCGAGAGCGGCGGCGGCACGGTCGCGCTGACGGAAGAAGAAATCGTCGCGGCGTTGCGCCGGCTTGCGCGACAGGGATTGTTCGCCGAGCCGACAAGCGCGAGCGGAGCCGCCGCGTTGGATAAACTGGCATCAACCGGCGCGATCAAGGCGAGCGAAAGCACGGTGGTGATTCTCACCGGCACCGGGTTGAAGGCCGCATCTACCGTCGCCGATCTGGTGGGCTGAGGCGGAGCGGTCAGCAACAGAGCCCGGGACCAGCGATTGTTCCAGATTTAACCTCTCGCCGCCGCATCAATCTTAACGCGCACATTGAATTGCATGTCTTGGCGGCATGCTTACGATTGCCTTGCCGAAACGCTTCAAGCGGCAAATGAGAATTCGGCGCGGTCGCCACGCGACATGCGCCACGAGGCGGTCTCGCTTTTCAGTGATGCGATTTTTAGCCATGCGGCCTTCTTCCTTGGACGAATTTCAGGGCTTCGATCATGAGCCGAGACCTTCCTGGTCAGCCATCTGGCATGTCTGGACGGTTGCGGTACCGCGCCGGTCGATCGATGGATCGCTGGTCTGGGGAAGGGTCTGGCGACGACACGACGGCCGGTCCTGGATCTACAAGCGTATGGCCGAACTCGACCTGCATTGATCGAGCAGGTGCCGCACGCCGTTCTCGCTGAATATCAGCTTGTGCATCCCGGCGCTTTTTCTGAACTTGGCGAATACGATTGGTCCGAGTGGCGGGGAGAAAGCTCCCGATTCCAGCCCTGAGTGGACATTCGAGTACCGCCCAATACCTTCGCGCAAAATGTCGCGAAATTCCCAAGGGGGTGGCCTGCCATGGCCGACGCCGCTAAGCTGACGCCGTCAGTGGATCGTGAGAGGCTGCATGCCTTCATTTTTCGAGAAACGGTTCGGCACGTTTTCGGTCGCTGCTTTGATCGCTCTTTCGCTCGTTCCGGCCAATCCGTCTGCTGCTCAGACCCTGAAGGCGGTCAAGGAACGCGGCACGCTCAATTGCGGCGTCAGCCAGGGCTTGATGGGCTTCTCTAGCGCAGACGAGAAGGGCGCGTGGACCGGGTTCGATGTAGACTTTTGCCGCGCTGTTGCCGCCGCCATCTTTGATGATCCCGCGAAGGTGACTTTCGTGTCGCTCGATGCTGGCTCCCGCTTCGCCGCACTCCAGTCGAGCCGGATCGATGTCCTGTCACGCAACTCGACCTGGACCATGTCGCGCGAGGGGTCGCTTGGCCTCATGTTCGCAGGCGTTGCGTATTACGACGGACAGGGCTTTTTGCTGCGTCGTGAAGCCGGCATCGACTTCTGCGTTAGGGTTGGGTGGCAAGACGGTTTGTACCCAGACAGGTACGACGACTGAATTGAATCTTTCCGACTATTTTCGCGCCCACGACATGGATATCAAGGTTCTGGCGCTCGCGACCGCCGAAGAAACCTTGCAAGCCTATAATGAGCGGAGATGCGAGGTGCTGACGAGCGATGTCTCGCAGCTCTATGCCGAACGCCTGAAGCTCACTGCGCCCGACAGCCATATCATCTTGCCGGAAGTGATCTCAAAAGAGCCGCTCGGACCTGCGGTGCGGCAAGGCGATGATCCTTGGCTCAATCTGATCAAGTGGACGCTCTATGCGTTGATCAATGCCGAAGAGCTCGGCGTGAAGTCGGCGACGATCGATGAAGCGAGAAAGTCATCGAACCCCGATATTCGCCGGCTATTGGGCGTAGATGGCGATTTTGGCACGCAGGTCGGTCTGACGAACGACTGGGCGGTGCGCGCCGTACGCGCCGTCGGCAACTACGGCGAAATTTATGAGCGCAACGTCGGGACACAATCGAAGCTTAGTATACCGCGGGGCCTGAATGCGCTCTGGACGCTGGGTGGAATTCAATATGCGCCGCCGATAAGGTAATTGTTTCGAAGGTCGGGCCATGAATGCGGATTACTACTCACTGCTGATGAAAGCGGTTGCGGGTAAGAGCGCGATCGCCCGCGACAAGATATACAAGGATGCGTACCGGATCATCGAGAAGTCCAATCTCTCTCGTGACGAAGCTGCCTCGTATGTCGTGGCCCTTGAAGACGCCGTCGAGCGCATCGAGCGTGATATCGCCGCTAGCAATCCGATCGAGAACTCTGACGCGGCCCTCGAGAAAATTCTGTCACCACGCACGAATTGGGTGCCTTTGGTGGTAAGTGCTGCCGCCGTCATTGCCGTTATCGCTCTCTCGGCATTGCTGTACGGATACCTTGCGGCCAAAGATCCGCGCGGTGGAACGACGGCGGCGTCGCGGACGACGCGCGGATTGACGGAGAACGTGGTCGCGGATCTGGATCCCGGCGTGGACGGCGGCTCATCGGCGGCCAATCTGCCATATGCGCTTCAGCGGCAAGTGGTCTTTTACCGGACCACCGTCGTCCCCGGCTCCATCGTGGTCGACCGGGAGAGCCGCTTCCTCTATTTGATCGACACCAACAATTCCGCGCGCCGCTACGGCATCGGCATCGCGCAGGAATGTCTCAAGGGCGGCAGCCTGTTTCGGATCGCGAACAAGCTTGAATGGCCAGCGTCTGCTGGCACGGACGGCAAAGCTCCCGCTCAGCCCGCGGCGGCAGGCCGCCCCGGCAGCCTGCTCGGTTCACGTGCGCTTCTGTTGGACAAGCCCGGGCTGATCATTCACGGAACGAACACACCGACGTCGATCGGACATCTCGTTGCGTCCGGATGCATTCGCCTGGTGAATGAGGACGTTGAGGACTTGTATCGCCGCGTGCCGCTCGATACCCGCGTTGTCTTCGTCAGCTGACCGATGAGCGTGCGCCGAGGCGTCCCGCTGATGTCTGCTTTTGGTCCTGAGCTCCCTGGCGCTTGCTAGCACTTGGAGAGCTTTTCGAAGACCAGTTCGGTCGTTGCCGATGCGGACCCGGCGCTTGTCTTGATGGGTTTGCAATGCTGGTCCCCATCGAAAACGCCCTTGGCATTCTTCACGAGGACCCGGTAGGTCATGTCCACGTTGCCATCATATTTCACCGTAACTTCCGCCGAGCCGCTCCCGCCTGGCGTGATTTCGTTGTATTTCACGACAGTCTGCTTTCCTACTTCGTCGTACAGAAATACCTGGATCGGGACTTTGGACCCATTGCGGTAATTCACCTTGGCGGTTTTGGCAGTCTCGGCCTCGACCAGACCTGATCCAACAAGGTTTGCAGCGAGGAAAGCTCCGACAAATGTCATCGCGGTAATCGTGCGCTTGTTCCAAACAGTAACGAACATTGAATTCTCCCGCGCTTGAAATGTATTCGTAGCAATCGGTCGCTCCGAGTGGCCGCCGGGTTCATGACCTCCGGCGGCGACGTGAACCCGCGCCGCTGTCCGCTCGACCAACCGGCAACGATCAACGCTTTCGGTCGACCGCAATTTCGTTGAATTGCCATTGATGGTGCAAGTCAGTTGCAACTTCCAGGCGAACGCAATAGCCGGCTACCGGGTGTTCGGTCGTTGCTGTCATGACGCCGTCATCGCTATCAATGAATCCAACGATTTAACGGCCTGCTTGTCACAATTCGATCCGACTAAAGATTATCGCGATCACCCCATCGGTCGCATCTTGTGGAAGCGCCGGCGCGCGGCCACATCCGCATCCCTGCAATTTTGAGCTGTATCCCCATCGGATGGATCGATTGCAGGCATTGGAGATGTCAAATGGACGTCAATAACGTTGCTGCTGGTTTTACCACCCACCTCGCTCTCTGGGTTGCCGCAGTCGTCGCTTTTCTCATCTTGCTGCGTATCGCCAATATCTTCCGCTACATATCGAACAACCAGGTCGGTATCGTCGAAAAGCTATGGTCGACCAAAGGCTCGATCGAAGAAGGCTTCATCGCCTTGAATGGTGAAGCCGGTTACGAGCCCGAAGTGCTGCGCGGCGGCCTGCACGTGTTCTTCCCGTTCATGTACCGGATCCACAAATCGGATCTGGTCACGGTCGGGCAGGGCAAGATCGCTTACGTGTTCGCGCGCGACGGTGCGCCGCTCGGCGCTTCGCAGGTGCTCGGCACCAACGACACCGAAGACAAATCGGACTTTCAGAACGCGCGCCGATTTTTGCTCGCTGGCGGCCAAAAAGGCCCGCAGCGGAAGATTCTCCGCGAAGGCACCTACGCGATCAACACCACGCAGTTCGCGATCATCACCGACGAGCGTGTCTATGGGCATGCGCTGAGTGGCCAGGAACGCGCTGTCCTCGACAGCATGCAACTGACCATCAGCGAACGCTGGGGATTTACCCCGGTGATTCTGGCTGCGAACCAGGATCTCGTCGGCGTCGTGACGGTTCACGATGGTCCGTCGCTGCCTCCCGGCGAAATCATCGCGCCCGAGGTCGGGATCGATCTGCGCGACCAGGAGACATTTCACAACAACTTCCAGGAGCCGGAAAAATTCCTGAATGCCGGCGGCTATCGCGGCCGTCAGTTGCAGATCATCGTCGAAGGCACCTGGTACATCAATCGCCTGTTCGCGACCGTCGAGTTGGTGCCGAAGACGGTGATCCCGGTCGGCAATGTCGGCGTCGTCATTTTCTATACCGGCCCCCGGACCGACGACGTCTCGGGCGAGCAATATCGCCACGGCGAACTGGTGCTGAACGGCAGCCGCGGCGTCTGGAAAGATCCGCTGCTGCCCGGCAAATACGCCTTCAACACCTATGCCGGCAAAATCGAGATCATTCCGACCGTCAACTTCATCCTGAAATGGGTGCGCGGCGAAGTCGGGGCGATGAAGTTAGATGAGAACCTGTCGGAGATTTCGCTGATCACCAAGGACGCGTTTGAGCCGACATTGCCGCTCTCCGTGGTGATGCACATCGACTACAAGAAGGCGCCGATGATCATTCAGCGTTTCGGCGACGTGAAGAAGCTGGTCGAGCAGACGCTCGACCCGATGGTCAGCGCGTTCTTCAAGAATATCGCACAGAAGATGACGCTGATCGAACTCCTGCAAAATCGCGCCGCGATCCAGGAAGAATCCGCGAACGAGATGAAGGCGAAGTTCGAATCTTATTCGCTCGATCTCCAGGAAGTCCTGATCGGCACGCCGCGCGCGCCGGCCGGCGACCATACCATCGAGAACATCCTGATCCAGTTGCGGTCGCGCCAGATTGCGCGCGAGCAGGTCGAGACCTATCAGGAGCAGGAGCGGGCCGCGATCCAGGAGCGCACCTTGAACGAAGCGAAGGCGACCGCTGCGGCGCAGTCGGCGCTGACGCAGTCGCTCATTCAGGTCAAGGTCAACGAAAACGAGGGCGCGGCGGCGCTCGCGCGCGCCATGAAGGACGCCGAGACCCGCAAGGTGACGGCGGCCGCGGTCGGCGAGCAGTCGCGGCTCGAGGGCCAGGGCGAGGCCGATCGCGTGCTTGCGGTCGGTGCGGCGAACGCGCAAGCCACCAAGCTTGCGGTCGATGCCTATGGTGGGCCCGGAGTTCCGCCTTGCCGAGCAGAACTTCTCGCGGTTCGCCGAAGCCTTGACCAAGATCAACCAGCCGCTGGTGCCGCAATTCCTGATGTCCGGCGGACAAGGTCAGGAGAATAGCAATGGCGCGGGGCTCATTCCGACCGCGATGTTGAGTTCGATGTTCGGCCAGATGATGCCGGATGCGCTGGCGCGGCTGAAGGACGAAGCGCCGAAGGCGACGCCTCGGACCAACGGCGGCTCGACGGCGTGACGAACGGCATCAAACTCTCGTCATTCCGGGGCGCGCGAAAAGCGCGAACCCGGAATCCATTTTCCTCGGAGTTTGTCGCGCAATGGATTCCGGGCCTGCTCCTTCCGCGCAAATAGCTTCGCTATTTGTCGCGACGGCGCATCCCGGAATGACGCCGGCCCTCTGCCCGGTCAAACGGCCGGGACAATCCCGGCCGTCCGGCCGATAGTCTGAAGGCGATGCATTCCGCAGTTTAGTGCCTATCTTCAGCGATAGGAGCAACGCATGGCATTTCCATCAGACGCACTCAGCCAACTGTCGACGGCGCTCTCGGCGCGCGCGGAAGCCGCGAAGGACGCCGTCGTTGCCGTCACCTTAAGTGAAGGAAGGCACCTCACCGGACTGGTGTGGCAGCCAGGCGTTGTTGTCGTTTCCGAACAGGCGCTGCCGCGCGGCGAAGATTTTGAGTTGGTTCTGCCCGGCGGCGCAACGGCGGCGGCCAAGCTTGCCGGACGCGACGCCAGCACCAACATCGCGATCCTGAAAACAGCCGGGCCGATCGCCGCGCCGGTTCTTCACCGCGGCGGAGGCGAGTGTCGGCGCGCTTGCGCTCGCGATCGGCGCCGATGGCGCTGGCGGTGTGAGTGCACGGTTGGGCATGGTCAATATGGCCGGTGGCGAATGGCATTCGCGCCGCGGCGGGCTGATCGACCGGCGCATCGTGCTGGATATGCAGCTTGCATCGCGGGAAGAGGGCGGGCCGGTCTTCGATGCCGCGGGTGGTGCACTCGGCATGTCGACCTTCGGGCCGCGTGGTCAGGTGATCGTCATTCCGCACGCGACGCTGGCGCGCGTGGTGCCGCAACTCGTCAAGGACGGTCACGTGTCGCGCGGCTGGCTTGGCGTCGCGCTTCATGCGGTCGCGGTGCCTGACGCCTTGCGCGAGAACACGGATCCGTCGAGCGGGATGATGGTGATGTCGGTCGTTGAGAACGGTCCGGCTGCGCAAGCGGGGATCGTCGCTGGCGACATTATCCTGAGTGTCGACGGCATCGCGGCCAATCGTTTCCGCAAGATCGCCCGCTATTTCGGCGGCGACAGCATCGGACGCAAGGCCGATGTTCGCGTGATCCGGGGCGGTGCTCATCGTCACGATCCAGACCACCATTGCGGAACGGCGGGCTGCGTGAGCGAACTGGCAAGCAACATCGATCTGGTTCAGCGGCTGCGGGTCGCCGTCCATGCGGACGACCCGCTTCGCCGCGCCGCGCTGTGCAAGATGCTCGCCGAAGCCGGGCATATGGTTGTCGGTCTTGAGGCCGAGGCCGATGTCGTGCTGGCCGATGGCAACCTTCCGGCGGAAGAGGCGCGCAACGTCGTCGGGCTCGGCACCGCCGATGACCGCCTGCGTGGTGCCTTGCCGCGCGAGGCCGATGCGCGCCAGATCGATGCGGCGATCCGCGCGGTGGCGTCAGGTCTCATCGTGCGCGCACCGCCATCTCGCGACAGCGGCTTTGGCGTCATGCGTGAAAGCGAAGGTCATGCGCTGCTGACGCCGCGCGAACTCGAAGTGCTCGCCGCGCTCTCCGAAGGGCTGACCAACAAGGCCATCGCGCGCCGCCTGGACATCTCGCTGCATACGGTAAAATTTCACGTTGAATCGCTGTTTCGAAAACTCGGCGCGCGCACCCGAACGGAAGCCGTGGCGAAAGCGGCCGAGCGCCGGCGCAACGAGATCATCATGTTGTGATCGCGAGTTGCTATCGGTCTTAAATTACCGTGACCGTTAAGCGAGCGCGCACCGTCAAGCAAACCCGGCAAGGAATAAAGCCGCGACCGTTCCAGTCTTCTCTCGGCATCGAGCTGACGCCGAGCAAAGGACCGGAGTGGATCGACATGACAAAAAATTTAGGAACAGCGGAAATCATCGCGCCCGACGCCGGCGCATGATCGCTTCGACCGAACCAGCATCATGCTGCATTGGTTGACCGTGCTTCTGATCGTCGTTCAGTTTGCGAGCGCCTGGGCGCACGAAGCCGCCGGACATCACAGTGGTACCGCAGTGGCGCTCTTGTCGCTGCATCGGACCGCGGGCGTCTTGACCTGGTTCGTCGTGGTGGCGCGTCTCGTGTGGCGGCGCTGCTTTGCCTATCTGCCGCCGTTTCCGGCCAGTATGCCGAAATCTCAGCAAATGATCGCAAAAGCCAATGAATACGGCCTCTATTTGCTGTTACTGGCGATGCCGATCACGGGACTGGCCCGGACGCTTCTGCGCAGCCAGCCTTTCGATTTGTTGTTCTGGCAGGTGCCCGTGCTGCTGGAACCCAATCCTGCCCTGCGCGGCCTGTTCGCGGAAGCTCATGAAATCGGCGCCAAGGCGCTGATGGTTCTCATCGGCCTTCATGCCGGTGCCGCGCTGTTCCATCGTCTGGTTTTGCGCGACGGTGTATTGCAGCGCATGTTGCCGCCGAAGTCGGCGCGTAGGAAATTCGCGCCGGCGCTGGCAAGAAATACCGCGGAATAAAACCAATGCTTGAGAAGTCTTTGGAGCGGATGGGTCTGGATCGGAAAAAGGAACTTAGATGATGTTTACCATTTCAAAATCGATTACTGCGCTTGTGGCCTCGGTCGGTCTCTTCACCACGTTCGCCATGGCTGCTCCGGCCGCGCGTGCCGACGACAAGGATATCGCACAGGCCTTGCGCGCCGGCGGTCTCGTTGTCGTCGTGCGGCACGGCGCGACATTTTCGGATCAGGCCGATGCCGCTCCGATCAACTTCGACGACGTCTCATCACAGCGCAACCTGAACGACAAGGGCAAGGCATTGGCGAAGGCGTTCGGCGACGCGCTGCGCCAGGCCGGCGTTCCCGTCGGCAAGGTCTATACCAGCAAATTTAACCGTGCCTACGAGACGGCCGTCATTGCCGGCTTCAAGAACGTCGAGAAGACGACAGACCTGACCGAAGGCGGATTGATCGTCACGCCGAACGAGAACAACCGCCGCGCCGAAGCCTTCCGGAAGATGCTCGCGGTCGCGCCGACGGATCACACCAATACGATCCTCATCACGCATCAGCCGAATATCGTTGCCGCGCTCGGCAAGGACTGGTTCGACGTCAAGGAAGGCGAGGCGTCGATCTTCCGTCCCGCCGACGGTGGTTACAAGCTCGTTGCCCGCGTTCAGATGGACGAGTGGTCGCGCATCGCGACCGTGGCCTCGAAGTAACGAGGCGACGCAGGCGCGATAGCACGATCGGGGCGCTAGGCGGTGATCTTCTCGAGCAGATCCCGCAATAGCCCCCGAAGAAGATCCAGCTTGTAGCCTGTCATCGCCAATGGCTTGGCGCCGCCCGTGGATAGTGCAACCGCGCGTTCGATGGTTGCCTCATTCACGGCGGCGTCTTGCAACGCGCCCTCCGTCGCGGCGAGGCGGATCGGCACCGGCGCAATTCCGCCGGCCGCAATGCGGACCAGCCCAAACGTTCCACCCGAGATCACCGCGCGAACGACGACTTCCACCAGCGGCCATTCCGCATGACTTCGGCTGATGGCGCGCCGGTAAAGCGCGCGCTCGTCGGCGACGGGAATTCCGAGATCGATGCTCTCGATGATCTCGCCCGGCTCAAGATCGTGATCGGCGCGGCCATTCGAGCCATCCCCCAACAAATCCTTGATGCCGAGATGCTGGCGCCGGTTCGTCGTGACGGTGGCGTCATAGGCCAGGAGTGCCGCAGCCATCGTCGACGGATGCGGCGCGACGCAGGGGCCGAGGTCGAAGGCAACGCCGTAAAGGTGGTTGCCGTCGCGAGCCGGGCAATCATCGCCGCCCTTCTTGAGGCAGGGAATGTGTGGATCGCGGAAATACCAGCAGCGCGAGCGTTGGGCGAGGTTGCCGCCAAGCGTGGCGACCTGCCTGATCTGCGGCGTCGCCAATCCACCGGCCGCGGCGGCCAGTCCCGGATAGGCGCGCCTTGAATCTCGCATCGCTCGCGAGCGTCGCGATGGTCGCGAACGCGGAAAGCCGCGCCTTGCCGTCCTCGGCCCAGGCGATGTCTGCGATTCCCGCAGGACGAACGAGATCGACAAGCGGTCCGCGCGAAACGCCGCTGCGTCTCCGTTCGGAAAGATCGGTCCCGGCGGCGCGAAATTCCGCTGATGCTGCTGAGTTGATCATGCGACGCTCCTCTGGATTCAGGAGAGCGAGCAGACGGTCGGGGCGGATCGGCAGCGCGTTGGCGCGAACGCCGATCGCGTTGCGGACCGCATTCGCAATCGCCGGCGACGTCGGAACCGTTGCGACCTCGCCGATGCCGACGCTGCCGCCGAGCACGTGATCGAATCCGGCTTCGTCGAAATGAATATCGATGTCGGGCGTGTCGGCGATGCCGGGGATGCGGTAGTCCTCAAGACCGGCCGTGAGAATGTGTCCGCGGAGAGGATCGGCTTCGCGGGCTTCGTAGAGCGCATAGCCGATGCCCTGGATGACCGACCCGGCGGCCTGGCTTCGCGCCAGCGCCGGTGCGGCGAGCTTGCCGACCGCAATTCCGGTATGAACGTTGAGCACGCGTACGTGACCAAGCCAGGTATCGACCTCGACTTCGATCACCTGAACCGAGCTCGGAACGCCGGCGCCGACCGCGAGGTTCGAGAACCGCCGCAGCATCCAGCCGAATATAGCTCCCATGAAGCCTGCTTGCTTCAGCGGCGAGCGAACGCCCGGGGCAAGGTTTCGGCCATCCTCCGGGCGCGTCGCCGCCACGCTGATGTCGCCGGATGCGGCAATCAGCTCGCGCCATGGCGCATTGGAGCCGGGCTCGGGTTTTCGTTTCGCGTTGTTCTCGATCGCGGCCTTGAGTTTCCGGATTGCGAGCAGCGTCGGCGGCACGATCGAGGCCGTGGTCCGGCTGCCGCCTGAACCCGGCCCTTCGGGGAGGATCGAATCTCCGATCCTGCACTTCGACCTCGTGCGGGTCGAGCCCGAATTCGTGCGCAACGGTGTTGGCAATCACGCTTCGGCTTCCGGTGCCGATGTCCTGGATCGCGGTGCTTGCGACCAGCCGCCCGCCTTTGATCGCCAGTTCGACCTTCGAACCCGGTTGCCAGAAATAAAGCCAATAGCCGCTCGCGACGCCGACACCGCGGCGATAGCGTCCGCTCTTTGACGACGCGGGCTTGCTGTTGCGCCACACGTCCAAGCCGGCGGCCCACTCATAGAGACGCTGACGATTGGGATCGGTGTCCCAGCGCTGACGCAGTTTGATCGGATCGATCTGCAGGCGAAGCGCGGCTTCATCGACCGCCTGTTCGAGCGCGAAAGCCATCGGAGGCCCGCCCGGGCCTCGAAACGGCGCTCCCGGCGGCAGATTGCTGACGACGTCGAAGTCGACCAGCGACTTGGCTTCTGCGGGATAGATCAAGCGCGCGAGGGCTGCGATGGTGGAATTGACGCCGGCGCCGTTGTCGGACCATGCCGTCAACGACAGCGCCTTGAGATTGCCCTCGCGCGAAGGCAACAGCGCGATGTCGATCTCGGTGCCCGGGCGATGTCCGGTGACCGAGAGTTCATCGTGACGATCGAGCGCGACGCGAACCGGCGCCTTGGCGGCGCGCGCCAATTCGATCGCCGCGATCGTGTCGACGCCGAGACTTGCCTTTGAACCGAACCCGCCGCCGACATGGTCGGCGATCACGCGCACCTTGTCGTGGTCGAGCTTGTATCGCTTGGCGACCAGCTCCATCACATGGAAGACCGCTTGCGTGGAGACGTGCAGGGTCAGGTGATCGCCGTCGAAGCGCGCGACGGTGGCGTGCGGTTCGAGGCAGCTATGCGACTGGCCTGCGGTATGAAAGATGCCCTTGACCAGCAGTGGATCGTTGGCCGCGTCGGCAATGTCGCTGCGCACCTTCCTGGCCTTGTGCGAGAACGCGGCGGATGGGCCGCGCACGTTCTGCTTCCAGGGTGCTGGCGCGGGAGAGCCTTCGGAGACGTTAGCCGCTTTCTTTCGGCTCGACCGCTCGAACACAACAGGCGCGTCCGCCTTGCGCGCGGCGTCGAGTCCGACGGCCGACGGGTCGCTGTTCATAGCTGACGAGGATGGCGGCTGCGGCTTTCCGGGCGGTGATTTGATCTGCTGCCGCGACCGCCGCGATCGGTTCACCGACATAGCGCACGGTCTTGTCGTCGGCGAGCAGCGGAATCACGGCCATGACGCCGGGAAGCGCGCGCGCCGGCGCGAAATCGAGCGCGGTGACCGTACCGTGCGCCACGGATGAACGAACGATCAGGCCTTCGAGTTGCCCCTCGTGCCTGATATCGACGGTATACTTTGCTTTGCCCGTCACCTTGTCGCGGGCCTCGACGCGAGGCGCGGTGCTTGCCTCGCCGTCGAAGCGGCCGCTGCATGCGTCAGCCACCGCACGAAGAATATTGTCATAGGCGCCGCAGCGGCAGAGATGACCCGAGAGCGCCGCGCCAATTTCCTCGCGCGACGGGGTCGTGGTGCCGTGCGCCTTGCGCCAGTTGTCGTGAAACGCGGTGGCTTCCACGATAAATCCCGGCGTGCAGAAGCCGCACTGCAAGGCGTCGAGCGCCATGAACGCCCGCTGGATCGGGTGCAATGTCGTGCTCTCGATCCCTTCGACCGTGGTGATCGTTCGGCCGGCGGCGGCCTTTGCCGGCATCAGGCAACTGACGACAGGCACGCCGTCGAGCAACACCGTGCAGGCGCCGCAGACGCCGGCGCCGCACACGAGCTTGGTTCCGGTCAATCCCAGGCCGTCACGAAGCACATCGACGAGAAGCGCATCGGGATCATCCGGCAGGGTCTCGGTACGGCCATTGATCGTCACGGTGCTCATCGCGATCTCCTTTTGGCGCGGGGTTGAGGCGCGGCGGATGCAATCGCACCGGCCACGAGAAGGCGAACCATTCGATCGAGCTCAAGCAGCAGCGCCGCGTCCAGGCGAAGATTGTTGAAGCCGCGGATGGCCATCTGAATGCAGCGGGCGAGTTCACGCGAGGTCATGCCATCGCGCAATGTCAGCGATTGCCTCGTGCAGACACGGTCGATCGTTTCTGCCCGCAAGTCGGCATTGTGCTCGACAAAGCTCTGATAGAGGTCGCGGGTCTGCAACTGATGCTCCGACATCAGTTCTTCGGCTTGCGGCGATTCCTCGACGCATTCGAGCAAATAGCGAAATCGCGCGCCGATCTGGGCGGCGAGAATATCGGCAAGTCCGCCGCCGGCCTGTTCCTGCTCGAGGCCGGCCGCAGCCTCCGCCTCGTAGGCGAATTCGTGCAGCTGTTCGACGACGGCCCGAAACAGCTCCTCCTTGCTTGCATAATGATGGTAGAGCGCCTGCCGCGTCAGGCCGGCTTCCTCCGCGATCTGGCTCATCGACGCGCGCCGGAAGCCAAACCTTGCGAAGATGTTTTCCGCCGCCGACAAAATGCGATCCGACGAACCCATTCGACAATTTTGACAAATACGGTCAGTTTGTCAAATGGAGTGCCCCGCCTTGCGGGCCACCTCGATGAAGTTGCGCACCAGCGCCGAAGGATTGTCGCGCCGGAACACCAGCGTCAGCGGCATCGGCGGCAGTACGCCGGCAGCCAGCTTGCGGTAGACGACGCTGCCGTTGTGAAGCGCCCGCATGGACTCCGGCACCAGCGAAATTCCCTGTCCAGCCGCGACCAGATTGATCGCGGTGATCATGCGGGGAACCTGTTCGATCACCCGCGGCTCAAACCCGCCCCGACGCAGCGCATCGATCAGCACCTCGTAGATTCCAAAGCCATCTGGACGTCGATAGAGCACCATTGGTTCTCGCATCAACGCCGACAGGGAGACCGGCGAGGCCGATCGGGCAAGCCTGTGGTCAGATGGCAGCGCCGCCACGAACACTTCCTCGTGCAGGACGAGGCTGTCCAAGGCGGGCAATTCCGAGCCGACTGTGCGGACAAACGCGATGTCGAGGCGCTTTTGATCGACGCCGGAGAGCAGTTCGAATGTCTCCCGCTCTTCCACCTCGAAAGTCGCCAGCGGGTAGGCCTGGCGGAACGCGCGGATCAGCTTCGGTGCGAGGTGATGCAGTGACGCCGAACTGGTGAACCCGCAGGCGACGTGGCCCTGTTCCCCGCGGTCGAAGCGACGCACCCGCTCGATCGCTGTCGCGGCGGCGTCGAGTGTGTGGCGGGCGTCCTCGAGGAATTGCCGGCCGGCCGCGTTCAAGACGACCCGCTTGGCCACCCTGTCGAACAGGCGCACGCCAAGTTCTGTCTCCAGCTTTCGGATCTGCTGGCTCAACGGCGGTTGCTCCATGTTGAGCCGCCGGGCCGCCCGCGTCACCGAGCCATCCTCGGCCACCGCGACGAAATAACGTAGATGCCTCAGTTCCAAGGTGATCCTCCAGATCGCCGCTTATACTCCTAGAATATCAACTTGGTACAAAAGATATATTTTACATACCTTCCAACAACGCCAATGTTGGCATCGAGCGGAGACCTCCGACGGTCTGCCGCGTTTCCCACGACACGGAGCACTGGAATTCATGGCGTCACCGAAAATCGCAATCATTGGCGCCGGGATGGGCGGCATGGCCGCGGCCGGTACACTTCGCCAGGCAGGCCTCGACGTCGAGGTCTACGAGCAGGCGCGGCAATTCGGCCGGATCGGCGCCGGCATCCAGATGTTGCCGAACTCGATGAAAGTTCTGCGCGGCATCGGGGTCGAGGACAGGCTGCGCCAGCGCGCGTTCGCGCCCTTCTCCCATCTCAACCGTGTCGGCGACACCGGCGAGCTCAAGCGCGAACTGCCGATGCCGGAGGACCTTTACGGCGCGCCGTTCCTTTGCATGCACCGTGCTGACCTGCACGAGGCGCTGACCTCGATCGTCCCGTCAGAGATCATCCATCTGAACAAGGAACTGGTCCGGCTGGAGCAGAATGGCGGACCGGTGACGCTGTTCTTTGCCGACGGCACGACGGCGAAGGCCGATGCGGTGATCGGGGCCGACGGGGTTCACTCGGTGGTGCGCGACATCATCATCGGGCCCGACAAGCCGCTTCATCGCGGGCGCATCGCCTATCGCGCGGTGTTTGATTCGAACCGGATGCCGCAGGAAATCTCGCGCTCGCGTGTCAAATGGTGGGGCGAGGACCGCCATATCGTGATCTATTACACCACCAAGGACCGCAGCCAGCTCTATTTCGTCACCAGCGTGCCCGAACCGGCCGATTGGATGACCAAGGAATCATGGTCGGCGAAGGGCGACGTGAACGAACTGCGCAAGGCCTATGCCGGCTTTCATGCCGAGGTGCGGATGGTGCTCGATGCTTGTCCGGACTGTCACAAATGGGCGATCCTCGAGCGTGATCCGTTGCCGACATGGAGCCAGGGCAGGGTGGTATTGATCGGCGACGCCTGCCATCCGATGACACCTTATATGGCGCAAGGTGCGGCGACCTCGATCGAGGATGCCGCGGTGCTCGCCCGCTGCCTGAAAGGCGTCGGCGTCGACGGGATCGAAGCGGCGTTCAAACGCTTTGAAGCGCACCGCAAGCCGCGCACGTCGAAGATTCAGGAGATCTCCAGCGCCAATACCTGGATGAGCGGTGGCAATGACGATCCAAGCTGGCTTTATGGCTACGACGCCTGGAACGTCTCGCTGGACGCGCCCGCGCCAACGCCGGGCTCCACGCCAAAGCCGGCCGCCGCATGAGCCACGCCGTGACGTCTAATTCGGGAACAGCATCCGCGGCGGATGGCGCGTCGATCGCCTACACGCTGCATTCGACGGAAGCGTCATCCGGGTCGCGCGCCCGCCCGCGCATCGCGTTGATCCATTCGCTGGCGCTCGATCGCAGTTTTTGGGATGGCGTGGTGCCACTACTCACGCCTCATGCAGATGTCTTGACCTATGATTGCCGCGGCCACGGAAAATCCGCCAAGGACAGGATGACCTATACGGCCGAGCTATTCGCCGGCGATCTGGCGAGCCTGCTCGACCACGTGAACTGGCCGCGCGCTCTGATTGCGGGCTGCTCGATGGGCGGATGCATCGCGCAGGCCTTTGCCGGCGTGTATCCCGATCGCGCGGAGGCGCTTGCGGTGATGGACAGCACCGCGTGGTACGGTCCGACCGCGCCGAAGGATTGGCGCGAGCGTGCCGCGACCGCCGTCACCAAGGGACTCGCGGCGCTGTCGGCCTTCCAGGCGACGCGCTGGGTCAGCGATGCCTTCCGCGAGGCGCATGCGGATGTGGTGCGCAAGCACATCGACGTGTTCCTCGCCAATGACGTCGATTGCTACCGCGCGACCTGCGAGATGCTGGGCGATGCCGATCTCAGGCACTATCAGGCGGCGACACGAATTCCGGTCAGCGTGGTCGTCGGCGAAGAGGACTACGCCACGCCGGTCGCGATGTCGGAACAAATCAAGACGGCGGTGCCGCACGCGACGCTGTCGGTGCTTCCGAAGGTTCGTCATTTGACGCCGATCGAGGCCCCGGCAACGATTGCCGAAAAGATTCTGGAGCTGCTCGCGCGCGTCCACGATTAGTCTAAAGATAAAAGGCCGCGCCAAGCGGCTCTCAATAGCAACCAGCGGAGGAAGCCTTGTCAGTCGTCAGCGCCACGTCGCGATCGGAGGCTTCCGGCGGTTCTTCGTCTCCTTCACCTTTCGATGCCGAACGGGCCTCCGCGGGTTTGATCGCGCGCATGGAGCAGGTGCCGACGTCGCGCTGGTTCGTCATTGCGCGGATCGTGATGGGAAGCGCCACGTTCTTCGACGCCTTCAACGCGCTGTCGATCGCCTTCGTGCTCCCGATCTTGGTGCCGCTCTGGCACATCACACCGCCGGAAATCGGCATTCTGATCGGCTCCAGCTATGTCGGCCAAATCGTCGGTGCGCTGGCATTCAGCTGGGGCGCCGAACGTTACGGTCGCGTGCCCTGCGCGGCGGCGGCCACGGCCATTTACGCGGTCATGAGTTTGGCGTGCGCTGCGGCCTGGAGTTTCAACGTCCTTCTCGCGCTTCGCTTCATCCAGGGTATCGGCGTCGGCGGCGAAATGCCGGTGGCCGCGACCTACATCAGTGAACTGTCCAAGGCGCACGGCCGCGGCCGCTTCTTCCTTCTGTATGAAATGATCTTCCCGATCGGATTGATGGTCACCGGCCAGGTCGGCGCGATATTGGTGCCGCTGATGGGATGGCAGATCATGTTCCTGATCGGCGGAATTCCCGGCCTCGTCATCGCGGCGATGTTGTTGCGGCTGCCGGAATCGCCACGCTGGCTGATCGCCAAGGGACGGCTCGCCGCCGCCGAAGCGGTCGTCAGCCGGTTGGAGGCCGCATCGCATAAATCAGGCGCAGCGGTAGAGCCGCCGAAGGGAGAGATGCTCCCGGTGCAGGTCGAGGTGCCGCGGCGGTCGCGTGGCAAGTGGAGCGAACTGCTCTCGCCGGCCTATCGCGGGCGTACGCTGATCGCCTGGGTGCTGTGGGCCTCGGCGTTCCTCGTCGCCAACGGCCTCAACAACTGGATGCCGACGCTTTACACCACGGTCTATCATCTCGAATTGCCCCAGGCGCTGCGCGCGGCGTCGATGACCAATGTCGCCCAGGTCGCGCTGGTGCTGATTTGCGCGCTGGTGATCGATCGCACCGGCCGCAAGTACTGGATGATGGGCGCCTTTGGCTTGGGGGCGGTGACGCTTGGCATCCTCGGGTTTGGCGGCGCCAAGGATGTTTCGTGGCTCATCGTGCTCGGCACGATCAGCTACGGATTGATCGGCTCGATCGCCGCGGTGGTTTATCTCTATACGCCGGAAATCTATCCGACCCGGATGCGCGCAGTCGGAACCGGGGTTGCGACCTCCTGGCTCCGGGTCGCCTCCGCGATCGGGCCTGCGCTGATCGGCTTCATGCTGGGCAAAGGCGGCGGCATCGATTCGGTTTTTCTGATGTTCGCTGCGGTTGCCATCGTGGGACTGATTGCCGCAACCCGCATGATTGAAACACGAAATTTGCGCCTGGAAGAAATATCGCGCTGACGACGCCGTGTTCAACTGATCGTCACTCGACGTTCCCATATTGATCGATATCGTTGGTGTGTTGCAGCAGGCGCGGCATTGCATCGCTGCGCCGGCTGCGAAATCTGATATAATCGTCTTGCAGAAACGACAGGCGATCCCATCATGAATGCGTCACAATCCAATTCGACGACACCGATCGATCCCGTAAAGCTCGACCGGCTGGCTGAGGTCGCAATCAAGGTGGGTTTAAGGCTCGAGCGTGGGCAGGATCTGCTCGTGACCGCGCCGACCATCGCATTGCCGCTGGTTCGCAAGATCGCCGAGCATGCCTACAAGGCCGGCGCCGGCCTTGTAACTCCGATCCTGTCGGACGAGACGATCACACTGCTTCGCTATCGATATGGACAGGACGAAGGTTTCGACCGCGCCGCCAACTGGCTTTACGAGGGAATGTCGAAGGCGTTTGCCGCCAACACGGCGCGGCTTGCGATCGTGGCGGACAATCCGATGCTGCTGTCCAGCGAGGATCCGGCGAAGGTGTCTCGCGCAAGCAAGGCCAACTCCATCGCTTACAAGCCCGCGCTGGAGCGGATCGTCAATTTCGACATCAATTGGAACATCATCGCGTACCCATCGCCGTCGTGGGCGAAGCTCGTGTTTCCGCAGGACGAAGAAGACGTGGCGGTCGGCAAGCTCGCGGACGCCATCTTTTCGGCGTCGAGGGTCGATCGCGATGATGCCGTCGCGAACTGGCAGTCGCACAATGAAGTCTTGCGCGGCCGAAGGGAGTGGCTGAACGGACAACGGTTCGGCGCGCTGCATTTTTCCGGCCCCGGCACCGATCTCACGGTTGGACTCGCCGACGGGCATGAATGGCAGGGCGGCGGTTCTACCGCCAAGAACGGCATTACCTGCAATGCAAATATCCCGACGGAAGAGGTGTTCACCACGCCGCATGCGCGGCGGGTCGATGGACATGTCGTCAGCACCAAGCCGCTGTCGTATCAGGGATCGCTGATCGAAGGCATCGCGGTGCGCTTCGAGGAAGGTCGGATTGTCGAGGCAAAGGCGACGCGCGGCGAGGAAGTCCTCAACAAGGTCCTCGACACCGACGAAGGCGCTCGCCGCCTCGGCGAAGTGGCGCTGGTGCCGCATTCGTCGCCGATCTCGAAGAGCGGGCTGTTGTTCTTCAATACCTTGTTCGACGAGAATGCTGCCTGCCACATCGCGCTTGGCCAATGCTATTCCAAGTGCTTCGTCGACGGCACCAAGCTGACACCGCAACAAATTGCGGCACAGGGCGGCAACTCAAGTCTGATCCACATCGACTGGATGATCGGTTCGGACAAGATCGATATCGACGGGCTTTATGCCGACGGCCGGCGCGTGCCGGTATTCCGGAAGGGCGAATGGGCCTGAATTCAGGAAGGCCTGTGCCGATACGACGCAAGCCAGTGGAGTGAATGTGACATTCGCTGCCCGCCCACTAGGGCGGATTGTCACAGCGCTTGCTAAGGAAAGCTTAAAATTTTGTTATTAGCGTGCCCCCAACGACACCGGGCCAGGCCCTGCGTTTCAAAATCTTCTGGATTTAAGGGACGCGCAGATGGCACTGATCGAAACCAACAACGTCGTGGTCAACCTCTCGCCGAGGCCGATCGAGCCGTCCTGGATCATCGAAGGCAATCCGGTCGCGCAATCCTGCGTGCTGTCGCAAAGCGCCGACGGGCTCGCTTCCACCATCGTCTGGGAGTGCAGCGAAGGAAAATTCAACTGGTATTACGATTTCGATGAAACGATCATGATCCTGGAAGGTTCGATCGTGCTCGAAAACGATACGATGAGCCCGACCCGTTATGGGCCTGGCGATGTCATCTTCTTTCGCGACGGCGCGCATGCCAGGTGGCATGTCGAAGGTCGCGTGCGCAAGCTCGCTTTCTGCCGGACGACTCAGCCGTTCCTGCTGGGTTTTGTGGCGCGGGTGTACAACAAGATCAAGCGCGTCGTGTTCCTGTCCGAGAAGCGGGTGTCGCCGGGCCTGGCCTCGACCTGAGCTTCCGGTCGATCGCGCCAAGGCGCGATCTCGCCGTCAATCGATCTTCAGCCTGTAGATTCTCATCGCCGTTTTCGAGAACAGCGCGTCTTTCTCCGTCTCGCTCAGCGAGGCGGCGATGCGCTTGAACGCGTTGAAGATCACCTGATAGCTGCACTGGCCTTTGTCGGGCGGAAAATTGCTCTCGAACATGGCGCGTTCAGTCCCGAACGCCTCGATGCATGTCTCGATATAAGGCCGCCACGCCGTCGCGAGTTCCTCCGAGGACGGCGGCATGGCGCGCTCGTGGAAATCATAGCCAAGCAGGCACATCGCAAGCCCGCCGAGCTTCACCACGACGTTCGGGCATTTCGCGATCTCGCGGATTGACGCCTTCCAGCTTGCGAAAATCTCCTCGCGCCGATTGGCGTATTGGCCGGTGCCGGCCGGTCCGCCGCAATGGTCGAGCACGATCTGCGTATCGGGAAACGCGCGTGCAAGATCGGTGAGCTCGCCGATCTGCGGGTGGAACAGCCACGCATCGAACGTCAGCCCGAGCGGCGCCAGTTGCGCAAAACCCTTGCGGAAGGTCGGGTCGAGCAATAGCCCCTTCGGCCGCGCCGCATACATGTGCGCGACGTCGGGGTCGGAATCCCACGCGGACGAATGCCGGATACCACGGAAGCGGCCCTGGCCCGCGGATATCTCCGCCTCGAGCACCGCGCGCGCGTCTTCGCCAGACGTGAGATTGACGTGGCCGACGATGCCGGCGCACACCGCGGCGGGTCCGTAGCCGCCGCTCGCGCTCATCGCCGCGGCGCCATTGGCGAACTCGACTTCGCCGACGGGCTTGAAAGTCTCCGGTCCCTTGGCGCGGTACATCGAACGCGCCTCGACATAGACGGTTGCGATCACATTGTGACCGGACGCGATGTCGGCGGTGATGTCATCGAGGAGATAGCGCTGGCCACCACGGTCCCATAAATGATGATGCGGATCGACGATCACGCGCGCCGGGTCGAGCACTTCCTCCTTGCGTTGCGCCAGCCAATCCGGCCGCGGATCGGCATAGAGGCCGGTCTTGGTGGACGGCAATGTGCTGGCGGCCATGAAGTTTCTCCCAGGGATTTTTGTTGATCAGATGCCGCGAAGAATGATCACGGTTGGCGCTTGAGGCAAGGACTCCCGCGAAATCGTCAGGCTGCGCTCGGTTCGTTCGTCGACGGCAAATTGCTGACCGATCCGGCGCATGAATTCGTCAAGCGGGGTCGCGAAGCGATGCATCGGCAACACGACGGATGCGCGCAGCCGCCGGGTGATCTCGGAGACGCCGTCGAGCGACATGGTGTAGGCCCCGTCGATCGGCACCATCACGATGTCGAGCCGGCCGATCGCAGCGAAATGACTATCGTCGAGCTTGTGGTGCAGGTGGCCGAGATGGCCGATGCAAAGCCCGGCGACCTCGAAAATGAAGATCGAATTGCCATCCTTGACCATCTCGCCGCTGGAATCGTCCATGAAGTAGCGGCGGATATCGGTGGTCACGTTGCGAATGAGCACATCGCCGATGCGCTCGTTGATGCGGGCCGGGCTGCCGTCGTCGGTCCAGCCGTGAAAGACATGGGCGATGTGCGGATCAGGAAATAGCGTGTAATGCGTGCTGTGCGCCCGGTTCATGGTGACGACATCCGGGAGCCGGCCGGTGGTGTAGGCGCCGCTGAAATCGGTTGCGATCCGCACACCTCCGGGCGTGTCGATGTAGTAGGTGGAATGACCGGCATAGGTGATGGTGACTTCTTCGGCCTTTGCCGCGGTCAGTCGCAGCGTCACCGGCGTCGCGCGCGGCGCCTGCGCCATGGCAAGGCACTCACTGCCGCGCGGCGCATCCTGGGCGGCGGCCATCGGGGCCGGAAGGCCCAACAGGCCAACGATGAAAGCAACAACGCGCAACATGGGATATGTAACCGGGCGCTTTTCGTCGTTACTCTAACGCCTAATTCGGCAGCCGTCATGGCGGTAGCCGCGCATGTCTGGGCTGACGCTCCAGGCGATCGCGCGTTGATTTGAACTGCGGCGGATCGTGTTTTCCGGCTAAACTCCGCAAGCGTGCCAGCCAGGTGCCGATACCGGAGTTCCGATGCCAGAGTCTATCGACCGCGACCGACGTCATCTGTTGACGCTTGGCGCGGCCATTGCCGGAGGTTTTGCGATGGAGTTCGCCCAAGCGGGTGCAGTTGAAAGCGGCGCAGGCCCGGCCGCGACGCCGCCGCGCGCCGCCTCGTCAAAACGGCTGGAGCCGCTACGTTCGGTCGATGCGGGCGTGCTCAATATCTCGTATCATGAGGCGGGACCTGCCGACGGGCCCGTCGTCGTGCTCTTGCACGGCTTTCCCTATGACGTGCACTCCTATGTCGACGTCGCGCCGCAACTGGCCGCGAAAGGCTGTCGCGTCATCGTGCCCTATCTGCGCGGCTATGGCCCGACCCGCTTTCTGGATTCCAACACGCCGCGCTCCGGTGAGCAGGCCGCCGTCGGCGCCGACCTGATCGCGCTGATCGATGCGCTGAAAATTCAGCGCGCCGTTTTTGCCGGTTATGACTGGGGTGGCCGCGCGGCTAGCGTCGGAGCCGCACTGTGGCCCGACCGTTGCGCGGGACTTGTCGTTGTCAACGGTTACTTGGTCCAGGATATTGCGCGCGCGATGGCGCCGGCGAAGCCGCTGCGGGAAGTCGCTTACTGGTATCAATATTATTTCCAGATCGAACGCGGCCGCGCGGGTCTCGCCGCCAACCGGCGCGAGATCGCGAAGATATTGTGGCAGCAATGGTCGCCGAACTGGCACTTCGACGAGGCGAGCTTCGAGCGGACCGCCTCGGCCTTCGACAATCCGGATTACGTCGATGTCGTGATTCACAGCTATCGCCATCGCTACGGCCTTGCCGAAGGCGATTCGCGTTATTCGGATCTGGAGCGGCGCCTGGCGACGCAGCCGGTGATCGCGGCTCCGACGATTACGCTCGATGGCGATGCGGATGGCGTCAATCCCGCGACCGATGGCACGGCCTATGCCAGGAAGTTCGGCCGCCGCCTGGCGCATCGCATCATTCCGCATGCGGGGCACAACCTGCCGCAGGAAGAGCCGGAAGCTTTCGTGGCTGCCGTGATGGATGTGATGAAGGCGTGAGGCGAGATTAGCCGCGCCGCGGGCTGAATTTCCAGGTGACGGCGAGAAGCGCCAGCGTCATCCCACCCGTCACGGCCGCGGCCGCGGGAAGGGTAAGCGCCATTGCGGAGGTTGCGGCCCATCCGATCGAGGAAAAGGCCTCGGCGAAGGTTGCGAGCCGCGACGAGGTCTGGCGGCGGCGAAATTGGCTGCGGCGTGCCTGCACGCGGAACCAGAGCTGGATTGCGGTGGCGGAAGAGGCCGCAATGATGACGCCGAGCGCGGCGATGGCGGCTTGCTCGGGTGAAGCCAGCATCAAGGCCAGCACCAGCGGTGCGAACAGGAGGCTGATCACGAACAGCACCACCTCGATCTTGGCGCGGATCAACCGGGAGGGCGGCAATGGCGCGGCGGTCACGAGATCGGGCGCGTCTTCGCCTGAAATGGTGAGCCATCCGAGGCCGCCGGCGAGTTGGCCCGCAGCCATGACGATGACGGGTGTGATCAGGATAGTGGCGATCGAGCTGTCGCTGAAACTTCGCCACAGCAGCACCGCGGGCGGCGACAGATAAAGCAGTTGCATCAGGCTTTGCGACAGCAGCCAGGGGTCGCGGGCAAGCAGGATGAGTTCCTTGCGCCACAGCGCCTGCTGCCGCGATCCGGATCGAAAGGCCCGTGTGCGTGAGCCCCGGCGCGTGGAGGTGGCGCTGGTCGAAGCGCGGACGGCGGTGTCGGCAAAGCGCGCCGAAAAGCCGGCCATCACCGTGCCAAGCAGCAGAAGCGCGCATGCCAGCATCAACAACAGCGCTTCGCCATCGCCAAGCGCGGCACGGGCCGGCCACCAGAGCATGCTGTCAGGCCCGGGTGCAAAGCTGGCGGCCGCATCCGAGGTCAGAACCGCAAAGCGCGACAGCGTGCCATAGGACATGATGGCAGCGATCTGCAGCGCGATGACAAAGCCGGCGCCGATGACGGCGGCGACGATCTGGGCGATCAACCGTGTGCGTTGTGGCCCGATCGTTCGAAACAGCAGGATAGTGATCGTGATCGCAACCGCGGCGGCGCTAAGGCCGATCGCAATCACGAGCCCATAGACCGCAAGCCAGCGCGGGCCGCCGCCGAACACCAGCACGTCGACAAAGGGCGTTGCGAACAACGTTGCCATGCCGGTGATCGAAAGTGCGATGGCGGCAAGCCGCACCGAGAAGAGATTGGTGAGCGCGGCCGGCGAAGACATGATGAGATCGAGGTCGGCGCGGGCGTAAAACACCCGCGTCACCAATTCGATCGCTTGCGAAAGCATCAGCGACCAGGCCAGGAAGATGCTCGCGGTGATGACGATCAGCGTGGACTTGTCGAGCGGGGCTTCCAGCGTGGCGTAGCGTCCGATCACGCCGTAGGCCACCAGGTGCAACAGCGCGCCAAAAGCAACAATACCGATGACGACCGCGCGGCGCCGTCGGCGCCGTCCACCCGACATCATCGCCAGCCATTCGCGCCAGGCGAGGCGGATCTCGTGGCTCGCAAACCAGCCTAAAGCGACCGAGGTCATGCAGCGGCCGCTTCGCAGTCGACAAGCGCAATGAAGACGTCTTCGAGACTGGTGTCGTTTCGTCCGTTCTGCTGGCGAAGTTCGGCGAGCGTTCCCTCCGCGACAAGTTTCCCTGCCGAGATCACGCCGATGCGGTCCGCCATGCGCTCGGCCACTTCCAGGATGTGCGTCGTCATGATGACCGTGCATCCGCCGCGCACGCGCTCGCCGAGCAAGCCCTTGACGTGGCGGGCGGACACGGCGTCGAGGCCGGTCAACGGCTCGTCCAGGATGATCAGGCGCGGGTCGTGGATCAGGGCGCCGGCGAGCGCAACCTTCTGGCGCATACCCTTGGAAAATCCTTCGCAGCGTTCGTGCATGTTGGTTTCGAGGCCGAGCGAGACGAGCAGTTCGCGTGCGGAGCGTTCGGCGAGCGCGGGCGCGACGCCCCAGAGGCCCGCGACAAATTCCAGGTATTCGAGCGGCGTCAGCTTGTCGTAGATCATCGGCTCGTCCGAGACCCATGCCGTGACCTGCTTGGCGGCAACGGGATCCTTCAGCGCATCGATGCCTGAAATCGCGATCGAACCGGCGTCCGGTTGCAGCAGGCCCGCGACCATGCGCAGCGTCGTGGTCTTGCCGGCGCCGTTCGGGCCGAGCAGGGCGTAGAATTCGCCCGATCGAACCGTGAGATCGAGCGCGTCGACGGCCGGACGATCAAAACGTTTTGTTAACCCTCGCACCTCGAGGGCCGACGGATGGGAAGCCATGATGCCGCGCGATCCTGGTTGAAGCTATCCAGGACCATGGACCGAAAACCATTGCGGTGCGGTGAATCGAGGGATCAAAATTGCAAGATACGCGCGAACTGCTCAGTGCCAATTCGCGCGTATTTTGTTGCCGTTACTTCTGCGGCGCTGCGTCCGCCTTCTTGTCGGGCTCCGCGGGCTTCGGACGCACCGCGTCGGCGGTTCCCTGTATGAAGGCCTGGATCTTGACGACATCGGCCTCCGTCAGCTTGCCGGTAAAGTCCGGCATGCCCTTGTCCATGAAGGGGCCCTTGAAGAGGATGTCCTTCAGGTTCGTGATGTTCTCGGTCGAGGTGTAGCCGAGGTTCTTGACGTTGCCGCCCTTGTCGACGCCGGGCACGCCATGACAGGTGGCGCAGGCCTCGACGTAGAGCGCGGTGCCTTCCGGAACGTCCTTGGGATCATATTTGACGCCCGAGAGCAGGTTGCCGAGCTGATACTTGGTGAACTCCGGCAGCGGCGCCTTGCCTCCGATCGCAAACGTATAGACCGTGCCCGGCGCTTCCTTGTCGGCGACATGTTGCGTGATGCCGAACACGCCACCCCATCCGACCGCGATCGACACATATTGCACGCCGTCGACGAGATAGGTCGAGGCAGCCGCGACCGCGCCGGTACCGGTTGGCGTCTCCCAGAGCTTTTCGCCTGTCGTTGCGTTGTAGGCGATGAAGCGTGCATCGGCCGTGCCCTGGAACACGAGATTGCCGGCGGTGGTCAGCGTGCCGCCATTCCAGGGCGCGACATATTCCTGATGCCAGGCTTCCTTCTGCTTGACCGGATCCCAGGCGATCAGGCGGCCGAACGGCGCATTCTTCGGCGGCGTCGCGTTGAGCGTGAAGCCGACGTTCCAGCCGGTCGTGGCGCCGAACTTGAACGGTGCAGGCGCGTTCTGCGCCAGCGTCTTTTCTTCGGTGAGATTAAGCGGCACGCCATGCGCCGGCAGGTATACGAGGCCGGTCTGCGGATTGTAGGACATCGGATGCCAGTTATGCGCACCGAAGGGGCCGGGAATGCTGTCGACTGATTTTTCCCGCGAGCGCGCCTCCGTCACTTCGATCGGCCGCCCGTCGGCGTCGTAGCCGGTGGCCCAGTTCACATCGACGAAATTCTTGGCCGAGATGAACTTGCCGTTGGTGCGATCGATGACGAAGAAGAAGCCGTTCTTCGGCGCGTGCAGGATCACCTTGCGCGGCTGCCCGTCGACCTTGATGTCGGCGAGGATCATCGGCTGGGTCGATGTGTAGTCCCAGTTGTCGCCGGGCGTTTCCTGATAATGCCAGGCGTATTTGCCGGTGTCGGCGTTCAACGCCACCAGCGAGGCGAGGTAGAGATTGTCGCCGCCGGCCGGACTTCGCAGGTTGCAATTCCACGGCGAGCCGTTGCCGGTGCCGATATAGATCAGGTTGAGATCGGGATCGTAGGTCATCGTATCCCACGGCGTGCCGCCGCCGCCATTGATCCACCACTTGCCGGAAGGATCCCAGGTCTTCGCGGCTTTCTCCATCGATTCATCTTCGAAAGGCTTGCTGGGGTCGCCGGGCACGACGAACCACCGCCACGCCTGTTCGCCGGTTTCGGCGTCATAGGCGGTGAGATAGCCGCGTGCGCCGTATTCGGCGCCGCCATTGCCGATCAACACCTTGCCCTTCACGACGCGCGGCGCGCCGGTGATGGTGTAGGAATGCGAGTGATCGATGAGGGTGTCTTTTTCCCAAAGCTTCTTGCCGGTGACGGCATCGATCGCCACCAGCCGCCCGTCATAGGCGCCGACATAGATCTTGCCCTTGTAGAGCGCGACGCCGCGGTTGACGACATCGCAGCAGCCCTTGTAGCCGATCTCGCGATTGACGCCGGGATCGTAGGTCCAGATGCGCTTTCCGGTGCGGGCGTCGATGGCGTGAACCACGCTCCACGACGCGCTCACATACATGATGCCGTCGACCACGAGCGGCGTTGCTTCGACGCCGCGAACCGATTCAAGATTGTAGGTCCACTTCAGGCCGAGATTTTTGACGTTGCCGGCGTCGATCTGGTTGAGTTTGCTGAAGCGCGTCTCGGCATAATCAAGTCCGATGGTGGGCCAGTCCTTTGAGGTCGGCGTATTGGCCTTGATGAAGTTGGCATCAACGGCGGAAGTCGCAGCCTTGATGTGAGCGGGCGATCCCTTGTCCATTTTCTGGGCGACCGCGACGCCGCCGGAAATCGCGAGACCGACGCCGATCGCGACCGCGGCGCGGGTTACGCGCTGCGGCGGGGACAATCTGGCGATCGTGTCGGGGAAAAAACGGCGAGCAGAATCGGTATACGTCGGGCGTATCATCTGTTCCTCCCTCTTTGATCTCTGGCGGATCTGGCGGCAATCGTATGCCGCGCCAAAGTCTGCCGTCAATCAAAGCTGCAGGATGCGAGATGAGACTTGCGTTGCGTCTTCTTCCGCCACGCGAAATAAGTGCGAGCAAATCTCGCTGGTCGGAAATCTGCTTCTCGAACAGCCTTGCGGTTTTCAGGGCCCGCTTAACGCGATGCCGACTTCGACCGGCTCCATGGTGGTCGTGCTGCAACGCCAGCCACTGCCATTCTTCTGAAAGGCGAACGATTTCTCGATCCGCAACCGATAGCCAACGCGAATTTGCTCGTGGCTGCCCGGTGTCGACTTCGGCTTTGCCGATTTCAAATCCCAGCAGGTGCCGGTGCAGGCCGATGCAATCGGGCTGCATGCGGTGAAGGGCGAGACGACCACCATTTCAATGGTGCTGACCACATCGGCGCTATTGTCGCCTTGTCTGCCGTCGGTTTGAAGGACGCGGTTGACTGCAAGAAAATTCCTGCACGCTCCCGCGGCGTGAATTTGCGCCACGCAGAGGTCGACCGCGTCGGCGTTCGGTGCAGACGATATCTGCTGCTTCCCGAACAGCTTTTTCGGGTCGCCCTTTGCGGCCGTAACCTCCGCCGTCTTGTTGGTGAAATAGTCGGACAGGCATCCTTCCGAAGGTGAAAGCTCCCGCAGCGGCACATTTTCCTTGTTCGCAAGGCCGCACTTGCGGTCGCGCTCCCGCGTCCAGCGTTCGAACTCATCGAAGGCGTCCAGCGCTTCGTTGTCCTTCAGCTTGGTAATGACCCCCATCACCTTTTCGTTGAGGTCCGTCTTGGCCAAGGCCAGCGTCGGGTCGCTGCAAATCAAAAGGCCGGCGGTCGTGTTGACCGCGAGACAATCGAAATTCGCATCGGTCAAGACGTCGATCCGCTCTTCCGTCTCTTTCAGGAGGCAGTCCCTGACCGGTTTGATCTCGTCGCGCTTGAGCGGCTGCTGGCCGAGAATCCCGCAACTCGAATTGCGGTCTCTGATCCATTCAGCGTTCTCTCCGATCGCGAGGCGCCGGTTCGGGATTCGGTTCAGCCGTTCGGCGATCGCGCTACGGAATTTGACGCCTGCGGCATTGAGTTCGGGGTCGCCGCAGAACAGTTGCTCCGCCGGCGTCTTGATCGTCTCGCACTGGTTCTTCACGAACAACGGCAGCACATCGGTAATCGGCCGATTGGCGTCGGATGCGGTGTCGGCATGTGCCGGTAGCGCCAGCCCGATCCCGATAGCCACAAGTGCCAGTCCAAATGCCCGCATCCCCGCCCCCGATAGGAAAAGTCAGACGAATGTCCCGAGCTATCGTAGCTTCTCGGTCGCTGCGGTGAAATGAAAATTGTTGGGGCAGCCAGCCGTAGGACCCGCGCCAATTGATGCCGGTCACGGCCGATGATACGGTGACGACCTTATTTTCCCGGGGTGTAAGCCCCGCATCCTTTTGATCGAATGAGATTTGAAGCCATGGCGTTTCAGCTTGGCGCGTCAGCGCGCAAGGTTTTCACTGGCAGTGTTTTGATGCTCGGTTTTGTCGTTGGTTTGGCGCCGAATGCGGGGGCCGAAAAACTTGTCGATCCGAACACGGTCGCGCCGGAATATCGTGACGCGGCAGAAAAGCGCCGTGCAGAACAGGTCAAATTGTCTAAGTGCTCAAAGCAGGCAGACGAGGCCAAGGTGGTGCGCAGGGACCGCACCGCATTCATCAATGAGTGTCTCGACAAATACCCGCGATAAACGGGCGGCGGCCGCTGCCGATCAGTTGGACCTTGAAGCGACGTCGACCGGGACGGCAAAATTCACAGTCATGGCAGGCGCCGAATCCTGACGTGTCGCGATCGCGGCCGGAGACGGCTCCTGGTAGCGCATCACGCCATCGTCGCTGATGACGAATAGCGGGCGGTGATTTCTGACGTCGATGTCTTCGATCATCGCCATGCGGCGGTTGTCCAGCATCAGCCAGTGACCCTCGAGCCGTGCGAGCACGGCCGCGTGGTCTTCGCCATGAATGAGATCGCGCAGCACCACGATCCGCAAATCCTCCGGCAAAATGCCGGCCATCCGCAGCGCGGCGAATTTGGCGATGGCGTAGTCTTCGCAATCACCGGCGGCCGAGGCAAAGGTGGCAAGAGGTGGAACTCCAGACGTCGGCCTGGCCGTGTTGCGCCATGTCGCTCGTCGCCTTGATGGCCAGATTGATCGCGCGATTGATCTCGCCAAAACGAGCGCGGCCCTCGCGGGTCCTTGCGCCGTCCACGATGGCGAGGAATTGCAATGCGGCCGGAGATGCGCAGCGTTCGCGGTCGCCGTCGCAAAGCGCAAGCTGGACCATGTCGTCTTCAAGCTTGCGCTCGACGCCGTTCCATTTTTCCGTGAGGCCGCCCGCCGACACCCGCGTCGCAAACAGCCCGAAAGGCTCGGCCGACTTGCGGATCACGTCGAGCGTTCCCGGCGAGATCAAGCTTCCGGCATGGACATTGGCCGCCGGTCCAAAGCAGATCAGGCCAAGGGCCAGGACAACGGCACGCCAGTTCCGGCCTGTAATCAAAGTACTCATCCGACACCCCTTCGTCCGGGCGTCGTCGGGGCGTTCTGCCGCGCGTGACCGGATCGTTTTGCCGGGGATGATCGGCTTGGGAGCTTTTATTCTGCTTAAAAGAGGGGGCGCTGGCGGGTGGAATGTCCCAAACAGGCTGAAGCGCCTCTTACGCCTTTGTCGAAAATTCTAGGGATATCGGCGCCTGTGCCGGGCTTGAACCATTTTTCCGGACGACATGACTAATTTGAAGAAAGTTTGTGGATTTTGTAATTCAGTTCACATTCTTGGGGCTGGAACTGGCGCAGTATACCTCCGGACCTGCTGCCACGAAGCTATTCGTAGTATAGAAGAATAGAATATATATTGTAAAATACATCGACCTTCTTATTTTGTTACTTGAATACTTAGTTTTAGTGTGGTCGGTTGAAATATTTACATCGCTTTACAAGGAACTCACAGAGCAGAGGGGCGAATAAATCGACGCCGGGCCGGACAAACGGGTCTTTTACAAGCAAGAGATGGTTTCGCGGCGGCCTTCCAGGTGATAAGGAAGCTTAGACCTTTGAATTTATGTATTTATTAACCATTGCGGTGGCGGGGTGAATTACTTCGACAAATTCGACGCCAAGGTCTCTGACGCTTTGGGCCAACACCCGGGCGCTCATCTCTATTCTGAGACGGTTCACGCCAATCATGTTCCGGCAGACGCCGTTATTGTTCCCGATGCACAATTGCTGTTCGGCGCCGAGTTCAAGCGTACCGGTGTCGACCTCGTTCTGTCTGGCGACGGCCGGCAGTTCGTGGTGCACGACTACTTCAAAGGCGAGAAGCACGCGCCGCTGGCTTCCGCGGATGGCGCTCACCTCACCGGCGATATTGTCACCGCGCTCGCCGGCCAGGTTCAATATGCGCAGGCTTCCGGCGCCGCCAGCGCCGGCCAGGTCATCGGCCACGTAACCAAACTCGTCGGCAGCGCAACCGCGATCCGCAACGGCGTCTCGATCATTCTCAACAACGGCGACAACGTCGAAAAAGGCGACGTCGTTCAGTCCGGATCGGAATCGACGGTCGGCATCACCTTCATCGACGGCACCGTGTTCGGCCTGTCGTCGAATGCGCGGATGGTGCTGAACGAAATGGTCTACGACCCGAACGGGTCGAACAATTCGTCGCTGCTGAGCCTTGTGGCCGGCACCATCACCTTCGTCGCCGGCGAGACCGCCAAGCACGGCGACATGAAGATCGATACGCCGGTCGCGACCATGGGCATCCGCGGCACCGCGGTCCTGGTCGAGATCGACTTCTCGGTGCCCGGCGCGACGCCGGACGCGAAATTCCAGGTTCTGGTCGAGCCGGACGGCACGACCGGGTCCTATATCCTGTTCGACAAGACGACGCTCACGCCACTGGCCGTCGTCGACAAGGCCGGGATGCAGATCAACATCTCGAACGGCCTGATGAGCCAGACCACGACCCCGCTGTCGCCCGAGATCCAGAAGCTCATCACCGATGTGTTCTCGCTGAAGTTCTCCGACAGCTCGAACACCAAGTCGATCGAGCATTTCACCGATTCGATCGTGCCCACCGCGTTCGGTTCGGTCAACTTCGCCCAGAATAATACGCTGCCGGCGGTCCCGATGATCGTCACTGTGACGGTCGCCAATCCCGGAATCAGTCCGTCTGCAGCAACGGTTCGACCGGCGCTCATCACATTGGCGAGGCGCCGTCGATCATACAGATTGACAACGGCACCGTAGCGGCCGGCATCACGTCGACTGCTGCGACGTCGGGTCAGATCAAGTTCTTCGACATCAATACGACGGATCAGGTGACGGTGTCGGCGAGCATCGCCTCCGCCACCCTCAAGAACGCCGACGGGCAGCCTGTCACGCTGACCAGCGCGCAGCTTGCGGCCGTGGAAGCCGCCATCACGGTGTCCAACAATTCCGGCCTGAACGCTAACGGGTTCGGGAGCGCGACCTGGCATTACAACGTCGCCGACAGCGCCTTTGATTTCCTTACATCCGGCGAGACGTTGGTCCTGACCTACACGGCGACCGTCGACAACAACTATCCGCCATTCGACCAGATCGGAACGAAGACCTTCACGATCACGATCACCAAAGCCGCCGACGAAGTCTGGAGCGAGACGACGGCGATCACGTCGCCGTCGCCCGGCGACTGGTACGAAGGTTCGAACTGGAAATCTGGCCATGCTCCCACTGCCAGTGATGACACCTTCATCGTCACCAACCCGGATGCGGGCACCCCTGTCTATCCGGTCGTCATCAAATCTGCCGAGGATGGCGGTGCGGCGGCGTTCGCCAAATCATTGACGATGGACGACCTGGGGACCACGCCCCCGGAACTCGACAACTACAATACGCTCACGATCAGTAACAATCTCAGCCTCAGCGCCAACTCGATCCTGAAGAATTTCGGCACCATCAGCATCGGCGGCCTTGCTGAAATCCTGCAGAACAGCGTGCTGAATAATTCCGGTCTCCTGACGCTGAACGGGGGCGGCGATTTCTCGGGTGCGAGCAGCATTACGAATTCCGGGACGCTCGATCTGGCCGGCGGCACGCTCAACGTCGACGTCGACGTTGGCAATACCGGCGGTACCATCACCGTGGACGGTCCCGCCGTGCTGGCCCTCAATGGAGCGACAATCAGTGACGGCATGCTTGGCAATGCCGGGACGCTCAATTCGACCGGCGTCAGCACGCTGTTGGGTGTCGGCATCAACAACACCGGCACGCTGGAATCGACCAGCGGTACGCTCACCATCGAGGTGGGCCCGACCCTGACCAATTCTGGCACGCTGGAAGCCAATGGCGGCGAACTCGACATCAGCGGCGAGGATGTGACCAACACCGGGACGCTGCAGGCGATCAATAACTCGATCTTGCAGCTGGGCTTGGTGACCGTGAACAATACCGGCGGCACGGTAACGGTCGAGAAAGGCTCGGCGCTGCACCTGGTCGACGCCGAAATCGACGATGGCGCACTCGGCAATTCCGGCACCCTCGCTTCCATCGGCAACAGCACGCTGTCCGATGTCGGGATCACCAATACCGGTACGATGGAGGTGACCGGCGGCACACTGACGATTACCGACCCCGCAGGTCCGACCGTGAATAACTCCGGCACGCTGGAGGCCGACGGCGGCGAACTCGACATCACCACGCGAGCCGATGTGACCAACACCGGGACGCTGCAAGCGATCGATGCCTCGATCCTGAAGCTGACCTCGACGACGGTGACCAACACCGATGGCACCGTGCATGTCGAACTCGGCTCGACCCTCGACTTCGTCGGTGCGGCCATTGATAACGGCACGCTCACGAACGACGGGACATTCGATTCGACCGGCGCCAGCACGCTGTCGGGTGTCGGCATCACCAACACCGGTACGATGGAATCGACCGGCGGTGTGCTGACGATCGATTCCGCCGTCTCCGGTCCGGTCCTGACTAACAGCGGCACGCTGGAGGCCAATGGCGGCGAACTGGACATCACCAGCGAGTCGGTGATCAATACCGGGAACGCTGCAAGCGATCGATGCTTCGATCGCTGAAGCTGACGTCGACTAACGGTGACCAACACCAGCGGCACGGTGACGATCGCCAGCGGTTCGACGCTGGATTTGGCCGCCGCCACCATCAATGGTGGCAAGATTGGCGATGCCGGTGTGCTATCGGCCAGCGGCGCCAGCGAGATCGAGAACGCCACGGTCAATGGTGGCGGTGACATCTCCGTCAGCAGCGGCACGCTGACCCTGTCCGAGGTCACGCTGGACGACGTGACGCTGACGGGCAGCTTCACCAATGCCGACACGCTGACGATCGACGACACGGTGACGCTGAACGGCGCGACCATCTCCGGCGGCACCATCGATGACACCGGTACGCTGAAGGTCACGGCCGCCAGCGAGATCGAGAATGCCACGGTCAATGGTGGCGGTGACACTCCGTCAGCAGCGGCACGCTGACCCTGTCCGAGGTCACGCTGGACGACGTGACGCTGACGGGCAGCTTCACCAATGCCGACACGCTGACGATCGACGACACGGTGACGCTGAACGGCGCGACCATCTCCGGCGGCACCATCGACGACACCGGTACGCTGAAGGTCACGGCCGCCAGCGAGATCGAGAACGCCACGGTCAATGGTGGCGGTGACATCTCCGTCAGCAGCGGCACGCTGACCCTGTCCGAGGTCACGCTGGACGACGTGACGCTGGTGGGCAGCTTCACCAATGCCGACACGCTGACGATCGACGACACGGTGACGCTGAACGGCGCGACCATCTCCGGCGGCACCATCGACGACACCGGTACGCTGAAGGTCACGGCCGCCAGCGAGATCGAGAATGCCACGGTCGATGGCGGCAACCTGGTGGCGACCGCGGCGGCGCTGACCCTGTCCGAGGTCACGCTGGACGGCGTGACGCTGACGGGCAGCTTCACCAATGCCGACACGCTGACGATCGACGACACGGTGACGCTGAACGGCGCGACCATCTCCGGCGGCACGATCGACGACACCGGTACGCTGAAGGTCACGGCCGCCAGCGAGATCGAGAATGCCACGGTCGATGGCGGCAACCTGGTGGCGACGGCGGCCGCGCTGACCCTGTCCGAGGTCACGTTGGACGGCGTGACGCTGACGGGCAGCTTCACCAATGCCGACACGCTGACGATCGACGACACGGTGACGCTGAACGGCGCGGCCATCTCCGGTGGCACGATCGACGACACCGGCACGATCGATGTCACCGGCAACAGCTCGATCTCCGGAACCAGTCACCGTCAGTCCGGCCTCGATCGTCGATGCCAACCTGAACGGTGGCAACGTCACCATTGAAAAGGGCGTAACTCTCACGCTCGACAACGTCCTGATTGATGGAACGATCATCACGGGCGTCGATTCCGCCACCAGCATCGTTCAGATCGACGCCGGCACGGCGCTCGGATTTGACAACGCCACGATCACGGGCGGAACGCTCGACCTTTTCGGCACCCTGAATTCGACCGGCACCAGCGCGATCGACGGAACGGCGATCGTCAATAGCGGCAACCTCAACGTCGTCAACGGGATGCTCACGATCGACCCGACGCCGATCACCAATAGCGGCAAGATCGAAGTAGACGGCAATGCGGCCCTGGTGCTCAGCGATGACGTCGTCACCAACAGCGACGGCGCAGATAACGGGACCATCCAGGTCGACCTCAATGGGCTGCTGACGCTCGACGGGACGACGATCGATACCGGCATCGTCAAGAATCTGAGCGGCGGCACCATCGACGTGACTGCCAACAGCACGATCAGCAACACCTTCAGCTTCGTCAACAGCGGCACCATCAAGGCCGACGGCGCTGCGCTCACGCTGGACAATGTGTCGGTCAACAACAGCGGCGGCGCGATCAATACGATCGGAAGCTCCGGCCTTCTCAATTTGGTGAACTCCACCATCACCCGCGGCAAGCTGTCAGGAAACGTTGCGACGGCTAACGGCAATGACCGCAGTATACTGGATGGCGGCACCACGCCGTTTACCGGCCTCACGCTGGGGATTGGCAGCCTGGTCGCGGCGACGGTCGGCGTGCTGGAATTGACCGGCAACATTTTCAATTTTGGCGAAGTTGATGCCGGCACCGGTGCCACGATTGACCTCGAGAATACGGCCTTCATCGGCGGCAAGCTTGGTGGACCTGGCACGATCAACACGGACGGCAACGTCGAAAGCGTCCTGAGTGGCGTGACGATTGCCAGCGGCACGATCGTGAAGGCTTCGGCCGGCATACTGGATCTGACCGGGGCCATCGCCAACAATGGCGAGATTGATGCCACCACCGGCCAGCTTCGGCTGGAGAATGCGTCCATCACCGGCGGCACGCTCGGTGGCGCCGGCATCATCGCGACCGGTGGTCCCAACTTCCTCAGCATCCTGAAGGACGTCACCATTGGCACGGGCGCCAAGGTCACGGCCGCTTCGGGCGGACTCGAATTGACCGGCACGATCACCAACAACGGCGAGATCAACTCCACCAATGGATTGCTGGAGCTCAACAACGCGGCCGTCACTGGCGGCACGCTCGGCGGCACCGGGTCGATCTTCACGGTCGGCAACTCCAACGAACTCGATAACGTCACGATCGCCAAGGGAACGACCGTCGATGTAACCGATAGCTCGACGCTCAAGCTCGCGGACACGATCACCGACATCGGCACGATCTCGCTGGATTCTACTGGCCACGCGACCGGGCTGGAGATCTCAGGTAACGTCTCGCTCACTGGCGGCGGCCACATCGTGATGAGCGATAACTCTCACAATTTCATCGTCAGCGACGGCGCGGCTGCCAAGCTTATCAACTCGGACACGATCACCGGCGCCGGCACGATCGGCGACAGCTCATCTGACGTTGGAAAACAAGGGCACGATCGACGCGACGGGCTCGCATTCGCTCATCATTGCTACCGGAAATCGTCACGAACGACGATGGCGGTGCTTCGTGCGAACACGCCGTGACCCGGGTTCAACGCTGCAGATCAACGGTGACGTCGTCAACAACGGAACGATTGCATCCGGCAACGCCACCGGTCACTCGGGAGCGTTCGTCGACATCACCGGGGACGTCACGAACACGACCGGTTCACGGGTGCGATCAATATCTTCGCCCACTCCACGCTCGAAATCGGCGGTTCGGTTTCTTCCGGTGAAACGGTGACGTTCGAAAGTTCGAGCGGAGCTGGCCTGCTCATCCTCGACGATTCCCATGACTTCAAGGGAACGATCTCCGGCCTGACCGAGCCGAGCCTGAGAACGCGGAAAATCACGTCGACCTCAAGGACCTGGCGTGGCGGCAAGGGTCGATGTCGGTTCACTACAATAGCACCAGTCATGAGGTGACGATCACCAATACCCACTCCCATGATTCGGTTACTCTCAAGGTCTCCGGTGCCTCCTCCGGCGATTTCGAAATTGCGTCGGACGGTCAGGGCGGAACGATGCTCGATGACCCGTCGGCGACGGGCAACGTCACGATCGATACCGATCAGGTGCTGGGTGTGTCGGCCCCAAGCTCGGCGACGGTGAACTTTGCCAACAGCACCGGCACCACGGGCGAACTTCTGCTTGCCGACTCCAAGGATTTCACCGGTACGATCGTCGGTTTTGCAGGCGATGGCACGAAGGCGAATTCGGACCTGATCGATATTGCCGACGTCAACTTCGCGGACGTCGCGACCGGCAAGACCACGTATACGGATAACGGCGACGGCACGGGCACGCTGACGCTGCGTACATGCGAGCGGTCAAACGCTCGACAGTCTCAAATTCGAGGGCCACTATCAGCTCGCGAATTTCATCGTCGAGAATGATGGCGTGGGCCACACGCTGATCGTCGATCCGCCGGTAGACACGAAGGGCCAAACTCCGGCCGATACGACCGTGGCCTCGAACCAGAATTCGGGCGGCACGGCGGCCGATGGCTTTGCCTTCAATTTTGGGCCGAATCATTCACCGGCCAACGATCTCCATACCGAGCCGCAGACCTTCCAGCCCAACGGTCCGATCCTGGCGAACCTGCCGGCCGGACCGAGCAACGCTCCCGATCCGGGTTATGTGCCCGCCGGAAGCGACGGCCACGATCAGACCGGCATTTCGGGTTTCGTGAAGGCTCAGCTCCACTCCCACGACTTCCACTTCGTGTAAGCCGGGCCCGGCGTCACGGTTGCCCGGCGGATTTCTCCGAACGACTGCGAACATAAGAGTGTCCGGAGGGGCCAGTGAGTGGCCCTTTCGGGCTTGTGGCTTGCCGTCTGATGATTTTTCGGCTTTGAAATGCGTCGGGAAAGATTGCTGACGAACCCACCCCGACTTGCTCGAACCCGATTGCAGGCATGAAACGTCTTAAAATCATCCGGCGCTGGTTCGGTCGACGATTTGGCTTCTCGCGGCTGATTTGTGTTGTCCTCCTGATCGGCATTGCGGCGCTGCGAATGGCCGATTTTGCCCCGGTCGAGGAGCTTCGGGTCAGGACGTTCGACTTCTATCAGCGCTTCGATCCGCGGGTGAAGACCGCGCGTCCCGATCACCATCATCGACATCGACGAGCCGAGCCTGAAGAAGCTCGGCCAGTGGCCGTGGCCGCGCACCTACATTGCGGACATGGTCATCAACCTCGCCAATCTCGGCGCGCTTACCATTGCCTTCGACATCGTGTTTTCCGAGCCCGACCGGCTCAATCCGGATATCGCCGCGAAGACCATGCGCTATCTGGATGAATTGACCCGGAGCAGGTTGCGCGAACTGCCAAGCAATGACCAGGCGCTGGCCGATGCCATCCGGCGAGCCCGCGTCGTACTCGGCGAAACCGGATTGCCGGCGCCGATTTCGGATATCGATAACGAGCTTCCCTTCACCGGGTTTGCCTCGCTTGGCGAGAAGGGAAGCAGCGAGCCGCGTATCTACGAATTTCCCGGACTGTTGCGCAACGTTCCGACGCTGGAAAAAGTCGCGGCCGGCCGCGGTCTGGTGACGATCGTGCCCGAACGCGACGGCATCGTCCGGCGTGTGCCGTTACTGTTATTGGCGCAGGGCCATCTGATGCCTTCGCTGAACCTGGAAATGTTGCGCGTCGTTTCGGGAACGCCGACCATCCTGACCAAATACGACCGAGGCGGTGTCAAAAGCATCGCCTTGAGAGGATTGGAGGTTCCAACCGACAAGAACGGCCAGTTCTGGGTCCATTTTGCGCGCCAGGATCCGTCGATCTACGTGTCGGCGGCCAGCCTTCTCGACGGCACTGCGCCGGTCGACAAGATCAGGGGCAAGCTGGTTCTGATCGGTACTTCGGCCGCAACCTTGAACGACCTCAAGACGACGCCGGTTTCCAGGGTGATGCCGGGTGTCGAGATCCATGCGCAGGTGCTCGAAGCCGCGCTGGCCCGCGCGGTGCTGGCGCAACCGAGTTACGGAATCGCGATCGAATTCCTCGGCGCGCTTATCTTCGGACTTCTGGTCATCATCTTCGCGCCCAATCTCGGGCCGGTCACGCTTGTCGGTGTTGGCGCCCTATTCGCCACGATCCTGGTCGGAACATCGTTGTACTTTTACAAGGAGCATCGGCTCCTGATCGATTTCACCTATCCGCTTCTATCGACCACCGCGATCTACCTCACGCTGATTTTCGCAAGCTTCGTCCGCGAACAGGCGCAACGCCGGCAAATCCGCTCGGCGTTCGGTCAATACATTTCGCCGGCCCTGGTCGAACAACTCGCTAACTCGCCGGAAAAGCTCAAGCTCGGCGGGGAAGAGCGCGAGATGACGATCATGTTCTCCGACGTTCGCGGCTTCACGTCGATCTCGGAGTCCTACAAGAGCGACCCGCAGGGTCTGACCGCCCTGATGAACCGCTTCCTGACGCCGCTCACCGACGCCATTCTCGCGCGCAAGGGTACCATCGACAAATATATGGGCGACGCGATCATGGCGTTCTGGAATGCGCCGCTTGACGACAATGAACACCAGGTCAACGCCTGCAACGCGGCGCTCGACATGCTGGAGAAGATCGATGCCCTCAACAAGGATCGCCAGGTCGAGGCCCAGAACGGCGGTCACGTCTATATCCCGATCAATGTCGGCGTAGGTCTCAACACCGGCGTCTGCGTCGTCGGCAACATGGGATCGAACCTGCGCTTCGACTATTCGGTGCTCGGCGATAGCGTCAACCTGGCGTCGCGCCTGGAAGGCCAATCGAAGGAGTACGGCTTTCCGATCATCGCAGGCTCGAAGACGGCGATCGCCGCCAAAGACAAGTTCGCAATCCTCGAACTCGACTTCATCATGGTCAAAGGCAAGAAGGAGCCCGAGGTCATTTATGCCATCGCTGGCCGCGAGGACGTCGCGCATTCGGCGAAATTCCAGACCCTGCGCAATCTCACGATCGAGATGCTTGCCTGTTATCGCAGCCGCGATTGGGACGGCGCGCTGATGTCGATCGAACGCGGCCGGCGTAGCGACGAGGCCGGCGCGCTCAGCTACCTGTACAAGCTCTACGAGGCGCGCATTCGCGACTATCAGCAGAACCCGCCGCCCGACGACTGGAATGGCGCCTTCGCCCTGTTGACGAAGTAACGCTACACGCGTCGTCTCGCTGTTGGGCTGCGCTTTGATACCCATCCGTTTGCGGAGCCGCCCTGCGCCAGCACTACAGCTAAACTCACCGCGCTTGATAAAGTGGGCGATCGGGTGGCCCGCTGAACTGGCTATTCCCCGGTTCGGGACACAGCGGCGCACCAAGAAAAAGAAGGAGGAGACAACGCATGACCAGACCCACGGAGAAGGAGATAGCCGCGATCGCCAGCGCGGCCGGCGTGCCGGTAGACGCGGAAATCGCGACCCGCATCGTCAATTCCATCGGACCGGCCCTCGAAGGATTTGCCGCCATTGCGGGCACGTTGCCGTTCGATCTCGAACCATCGACTTACATCATCGTTCAAACCGAAAAGGCCGCCCGATGAGCAAAGAGCCGGCCTTGATGTCGCTGACGGCGGTCGCACATGCGATCGCGGACAAGCAGTTTTCTTCGCGCGAGGTGACGCAATCCTGTCTCGACCGGATCGCGAAATGGCAGCCGCACCTGAACGCCTTCATGGCGATCGAGGCGGACGAGGCCCTGAAGGCGGCCGATGCCGCCGATGCCGCGCTCGCCAAAGGCGGCCGTCGCGGCCGTCTGCACGGCGTGCCGCTCGCGCACAAGGACATGTATTACGAGGCCGGGAAGGTCGTGACCTGTGGCTCGCGTATTCGCCGCGATTTCGTCGCCACCACCACGTCGACCGCGCTGCAACGCCTGAAGGACGCCGGCACCATCCGCCTCGGCTCCTTGCAGATGGCGGAGTTCGCCTACGGCCCGACCGGCCACAACGCGCATTATGGCCCGGTGCATAATCCGTTTGGGCTGCCGCACGTCACCGGCGGCTCGTCGTCGGGATCGGGCTCGGCCGTTGCCGCGCGCCTGACCTTTGCCGCGCTCGGCTCGGATACCGGCGGTTCGATCCGGATGCCCGCGCATTTCTGCGGCGTGACCGGTTTGAAAACCACCGTCGGCCGCATCAGCCGCGCCGGCGCAATGCCGTTGTCGCAATCGCTCGACACCGTTGGGCCGCTGGCACGCACCGCGGAAGACTGCGCTCTGCTCGTGGGCCTGATGGCGGGTGCAGACCCGGCCGATCCGACCGCGCTTGCAGGGCCGGTGCCCGATTATGCGGCGGCGACCGCGCAATCGATGAAAGGTCTCACCATCGGTGTTCCCGGCGCCTTTTATGTCGACGATCTCGATTCCGAGGTTGCAAGCGTGCTCGATGCGACGATTGCGACCTTCAAGCGCGAGGGCGCCAACGTCGTTCAGGTCGATCTGCCTGACCAGCGTCAGCTTTCGAGCGCGGCGCAACTCGTTCTAGCGGTGGAAGCCGCCGCCTTCCACAAACGCTGGATGATCGAGCGGCCGCAGGATTATGGCGCGCAAGTCCTGATGCGGCTTCAGAACGGGCTCGCGATCTCAGCCGTCACCTATCTCGAAGCGATGCGTTGGCGCGGGCCGGCTTTGGCCGCGCACAATGCCGCCACCGCCAAGGTCGATGCCGTCATCGCGCCGGTCTCGCCGGTTCCCGCGCCAACCATTGTCGAAAGCGATGTCGGTGGCAGCCCCGGCGCCGAAGCCGTGATCCAGCGGCTGACGCGCTTCACCCGCCCGATCAACTATCTCGGCCTGCCGTCGCTGGCTATTCCGTCAGGCTTCACGCGCAGCGGTCTTCCGGTGGGGCTGCAACTCGTCGGCCGCTCGTTCGATGAAGCCACGATCTTGAGGATCGGCGCGGCGTTCCAGCGCGCGACCGATTTTCACGACAAGGTGCCGCAACTGCCATAACGGCGATCGTCGACGTCAAGGTGCCAGGGCTGCTCGGTGAAAGGCTGCCGTGAAAGGGCTGCCCGGTGAATCCAGTTCCGGGCCGCGCGGCACCTTGCGTGCGGTTCGGTTCAAAATGGCATGGTCACGCCAGCCAATAGTCGATAAATTCCTGGTCAGCGCGGGGAGGGACGTCGCGCGTAAACCGGGGGAGTTTTCATGTATCTTTCAGGCGAAAATCTCATTGTCATTCTGTTCGTCGGCCTGGTGGCGGGCTGGCTGGCTGGTAAGGTCGTGCGCGGTGCTGGTTACGGCATCATCGGCGATATCATTATCGGCATTATCGGCGCGTTCATCGCCAGTTGGTTGTTCCCAAAGCTCGGCATTCACATCGGCGGTGGCCTGATTTCGGAAATCATCTATTCGGCGATCGGCGCGATCATATTGTTGCTGGTCGTGAGGCTGGTGAGGGGCGGCGGCCGTTGGTGACATTTTGAAAAAGCGGCCGGTCCGGTCTCACCGGCCGGCCATCAGCTTTTTCGGCGCGCTTGAACGGGCAGGGCCGATTTGGCCCGCCTGGCGGAGGAGAAAAGCATTTGGGTTCAAGGCATTTAGGTTAATGCGACTTCATTAGACGTCGGTTCCGAAAATCAGTAATAATATGTCGCAGATGCCCCATTTTGGCCGGGCGTCGCGAATTCCACAGGAAGAGACCAGGGTAGATGGCAGCCGCTCCCGGCGTCCGGCGTTCCGAACTCGGCGACGCATTGCGTGCCTGCCGCAGCGCCTTTATCGGCGTCGGCATCATGAGCTGCATGATCAACCTGCTCTATCTGACCGGGTCGTTGTTCATGCTCGAGGTCTACGACCGGGTGCTGCCGAGCCGCAGCGTTCCGACCCTGATCGGCCTGATCATCCTGGCGGGCGGACTCTATATGGCGCAGGGCGTCCTCGACCTGATCCGGGGGCGCATCCTCGGCCGTGTCGGAACTTGGCTCGATGAAGCGCTCAATGCGCGGGTGTTCGACACCGTGGTGCGACTGCCGCTTGTGGCCGGTGGGCGCGGCGAGGGCCTTCAGCCGCTGCGCGATCTCGACAATGTGCGTAGCTTTCTCGGCGGCATGGGACCGGGCGCGTTCTTCGACCTGCCGTGGCTGCCGTTTTACCTCGCGATCTGCTTTGCCTTTCACGTGCTGATCGGCGTCACCGCGCTGGTTGGCGCGATCATTCTGGTGACGCTCACCATCATGACCGAATTTTTGTCGCGTGAACCGGCGCGTCAGGCGCTGGGACTGGCGGCGCGGCGCAACGATCTCGCCGCAACCAGCCGTCGCAACGCCGAAGTGCTGGTGGCGATGGGAATGTCCGGCCGGATGTCCCGGCGCTGGGCCGAGGCCAACCAGATCTATCTCGATGGCAATCAGCGCGCCAGCGACGTCACCGGCGGGCTTGGCGCGATCGCCAAGGTTATGCGGATGACGCTGCAATCGGCCGTGCTCGCCGTTGGCGCCTATCTCGTGATTCATCAGGAGGCGACCGCCGGCATCATCATCGCGGGTTCGATCCTCAGCGCGCGTGCGCTCGCGCCGGTCGACCTTGCGATCGCGCATTGGAAGAGTTTCATCGCCGCGCGCCAGAGCTGGCACCGCCTCAACCAGTTGCTGCAATCGATGCCGGTCCGCGCCACGCCAACCCTGCTGCAGACGCCATCCAGTCATCTGTCGCTGGAAAGCGTCAGTATCATGCCGCCCGGCGATCAGCGGTTGATCGTCCAGGACGTCAGCCTCACCCTTTCGGCCGGAAACGGTCTTGGCGTCATCGGGCCGAGCGGCTCGGGTAAATCCTCGCTGGTGCGTGCGCTGGTGGGCGTATGGCAGCCCGCACGCGGAAAGGTGCGGATCGACGGCGCCGCGCTCGATCAATGGTCTTCGGACGTGCTTGGCCGCTATATCGGCTACCTGCCGCAGGACGTCGAATTATTCGCAGGCTCGGTCGCGCAGAACATCTGCCGCTTCGATCCCGAGGCGACCTCCGACAGCATCATCGCGGCCGCCAAGGAAGCCGGCGTCCACGAGATGATCATCAAGATGCGCGAAGGCTACGACACCTTTGTCGGCGAGCAGGGAACGGCGTTGTCGGCAGGGCAGGCGCAGCGCGTGGCGCTGGCGCGGGCGCTGTACGGCAATCCCTTCCTCATCGTCCTGGATGAACCGAATTCCAATCTCGACACCGAAGGCGATGAAGCGCTGACGCGCGCTATCCGTGCGGCGCGCGAGCGCGGCGCCATCGTCGTGGTGGTCGCGCATCGGCCGATCGGGATCGAGGCGGTCGATCAGTTGCTCGTGCTCAGGGACGGCCGTATGCAGGCCTTCGGGCCGAAGGAAACCGTGTTGGGGCAAGTGTTGCAGCCGCGCGTCGCCGCGCCATCGCCGATCAAGATCGTCTCCGACGGAGGGGTCGCCAAGCCATGATCACGGTGAAGGATTTCAACGCCAAGGGTGCGCGCTTTTCGATCAAGCGGCATTTGATTGTCGGCCTGTCCGTCGTCATCCTGCTGGCTGGCGGCCTCGGCGGCTGGGCGTCGACCGCGCAGATCTCGGGCGCGCTGATCGCGCCGGGGTCCATCGTCGTCGAATCCAACGTCAAGAAAGTGCAGCATCCGACCGGCGGCGTTGTCGGCGAGGTGCGCGCCCATGATGGCGACCTCGTCAAGGCGGGCGATGTCGTGGTGCGGCTCGACGACACCGTCACCAAAGCGAGCCTTGCGATTGTCACCAAGAATCTCGACGGGTTGCTTGCGCGAGCGGCACGGCTCGAGGCCGAGCAGCGCGGCCTCAGCAAGATCACGTTCCCGCCGATGCTGACGAACCGCGCCGATGATCCCGACGTCAAGGCCGTCATGGCCAGCGAAGCCAAGCTGTTTGAGGTTCGCGTCAACGGCAGGAGCGGCCAGAAGGCACAGCTGCGCGAACGTATCGTTCAGTTGAACGAGGAAATCGCCGGTCTCACCGCGCAGGAAAAGGCCAAGGATCAGGAAATCTCGCTGGTCGAGAAGGAACTGACCGGCGTCCGCGATCTCTACGACAAGCACCTGGTGCAGATGAGCCGGCTCACGACGCTCGAGCGCGATGCCGCAAGGCTCGCCGGCGAGCGTGCGCAATACATCGCCGCGCGCGCCCAGGCCAAAGGCAAGATCACCGAGACCGAACTTCAGATCATCCAGGTCGACAAGGACGTCGTCAGTGACGTCTCCAAGGACTTGCGCGAGACCAACGACAAGATCGGTGAATTCGTCGAACGCAAGGTGACGGCCGAAGACCAGTTGCGGCGTGTCGACATTCGCGCGCCGCAGGCCGGCATGGTGCTGCAATCCTCCGTGCATACGGTCGGCGGCGTGATCACCGCTGGCGACGCCATCATGCTGATCGTGCCGCAGGCCGACGACCTTCAGGTCGAAGCCAAGGTCAATCCGCAGGATATCGACAAGTTGCAGGTCGGCCAGAAGACGCTGCTGCGGTTGTCGGCCTTCAATCAGCGCACCACGCCCGAATTGAGTGGCGTTGTCACCCGCGTCTCGCCGGACACCACCGTCGATCAGCGGACCGGGCAATCCTATTATACGATCCGCGTCTCGATGCCGGCGGAGCAAATCGCGCGCCTTGGCGATGTGAAACTGATTCCGGGTATGCCTGTGGAAGCCTTCGTGCAGACCGGGGATCGCACGCTGCTGTCCTACCTGATCAAGCCGCTAAGCGATCAGTTGATGCGTGCCTTCCGCGAAAAGTAGGTCACTCAGCGCGACAGGTTTTCCAGAAGAAGATTCAGCGCGCGCGCCGCAAAGGCATGCATGTTGCCCTGCCGGTCGGCGCTTCCGGTCTCGATCGTGATCACTTGCGAGGCGCGTCCGGCGACCGCCATGCAGCTATGGCCGGCGGCGTCGCCATAGCGGTTGCCCGTGGGGCCGGTGGCGCCGGTCTCGGAGAGCCCCCAGTCGGTCGAAAAGCGCTCGCGGGTCCGGTTCGCCAGCAATTGCGCGTAAGGCTCGGAAGCCGAACGAAGGCCCTTCATGGCGTCATCGGAAATATCGGCCAGCAACCGCCGCGCATCGCGGGTGTAGACCACGGCGCCGCCAAGGAAGTAAGCGGACGCGCCGGGTACGGCGAGCAGGCTTGCTGAAATCAAACCGCCGGTGGAGGATTCCGCAACCGCGATGGTCTCTTTCCGGGCAATAAGCCTGGCTGCGACCTGTTCGGCAATCGCAATGAGGTCTTTCATGGATGTTCTCCGGTTTCCGCAAAGCTCAGGCGTGCCCGGCCATGTGCCGTTCGCGCGCGTACCGCACCAGCGCGGCGAACCGATAAAGCCCGTGAACGAACTTGCCATAGGGCATCGTCACGAACAGCGCGAACACCACGCCGAGATGCAACGCCAGCAACGGGCCCATCGCGGAAGTTTCGCGCCACAATAAGAGCGCGAGCCCCGTAAGCCCCGTCAGAAACAGCATCAGCGTGAAGGCTGCGTCCATGCCGGAACTGTTGGCGTCGACGAGCGCGGCATCGCGCTTTGATTTCTCGACAAGCAAACCGATCGGTCCGATCACGAGCCCGATGCCGCCGAGCGTGCCGAGCACCACCGGCAGGTCCCACCAGGCGTAGGGCGCCTCGCGCGCCAGCAGATAGTGATAGAGCGTTGCCACCGAAGTCGACGCGAAGCACAGCAGGAAGCCGTAGAACGTGAGGTGATGATAAACCCTGCGATGATCGGTCGGGCGCTCGTCTTCGTTGAAGCAGCCGACGCCGCCGCCATCGAGATAGCGCAACCGGCTGGCATCCTTCATCGCCTGCCACAGCGATGGCGGATCGGTCAGGGTGCCCGTGGGCTCGCCGATATCGCGCCAGAAGGCCCGCAAGCCCATCATGAGCGCGACGACGGCATAGAGGAATGCCGCGCCAAACAAGGCGGCCATCGCGTTGTGCGGCATCAGCGCATAGAACGCGCCGGGCCCGGTGTGAACGCCGGTCAGAACGGCGCGGTCATTCACGGCGGCAAAGCCGAAGATGAAAGCGGCGACGCTCAGCGCGCAGATGATGCTGATCGCAACGCCGTTGCGGGCGAACAGGCCGGAAAAAGCCCGCGGCCACGCGTAAGCCGCCCAGGATTCGGTCGCGTAAAGCAGCCAACGTCTGCGGCACGTTGACGTTGAATTCGTGCGGCGGCGAGAACTGGCAGTCGGTGTAGCAGGCGCCACAAGCGTGGCAGAGATTGGCGAAATAGTTGAGGTCGCCGTCGGAAAAGGCGCGGCGCATTTCCATCGCCGGAAACACGGCGCAGAGCCCCTCGCAATAGCGGCAGGAGTTGCAGACCGTCATCAGGCGGTCGGCTTCCTTCAGGAGCTGGGTGCTGTGCGCACCACTGAGTTGTTGGTTCACTTCGTCAGACCCTTCTTTTCCAGCCAGCCCTGGATCAGGGCGGCGACCTCCGCGTTGTTCTTGTCCATCATGACCATGTGCGAGTTGCCCTTGATGCCGGCCTGCGGCAGGTCGATGACGTCGACGTTTCCGCCGGCGGCCTTGATGCCGTCGGCAAACGCCATGCCGGTCGCGCGCATCTTCGGCCAGCGCGTATCGCGGTCGATGTAGTCGCCATAGATGATCAGGATCGGAATGTTCTTCAGCGCATCGATCTTGGCGAGGTCGCCGACGGCCGCCGGCTCGACGGCGATCAGCGCCTTGACCTTGTCGGGCCGGGCTTGCGCCACCTTGAAGCCGAAGCTGCCGGCCTGGCTGTGCACCATGACGACGGACGGACCTACGCGGTCGATCTCGGCGACATAGGCCGCAATCGTGGCGTCGTCGTTGGTGGTCCAGCGTGGCACGCCCTGCTTGACGAACTGCTCGTAAGCCTCGACCGGAAACTGGCTGCCCGGCATCACCTTGCGCTTGGCGGGATCGGAATTGTAGGAGTTCGGGCCGTCGCCGATCCGGAAGCGCTCGAACGGATTGGCCGTGGTGAGAAACACCGGATCGCTTTTGAAAATGTCTGGATATTGCGCCCAGCCGGCGCGGCCGCGCTCGACGGCATCGGAGTTGTAGACGCTCCAGCCCTTGCGCAGGAAATAATTCAGCCAACCCTCGCGCCCGTCGGGCGTCGTTTCCCAGGTAACGCCGGTCAGGCCGCCGCCGTGCCACATCAGAAGCGGGAACGCACCGTGTTCGTTGGCCGGCAGGAAATACTGCACGTACATCTGCTCGACCTGGTAGACGCCATTCGGATCGACCTTCGCAGGCACACCGCCCGGCGTGAACGTCACTTCCTTGACGGGCTTGCCGCTGATCTCGACGAGGCGCCCGCCGACATGAAACGAGCCCATGTCGCGCAGCGAGATCGGCTCGGCGGCTTGCACGGACGCAGCCGACGTCAGGATTGCCGTAGCCGCAGCAAAAATCAGTCGTGACATGCGCGTCTCCCTTTTTCTTCTCCCCGAATGCGGGACGGGGGTGAATGATGCGGCCGCTAGTTCCGCGCGTTCCTCGCCGCTTCCTTGCCCGCGATGCGGCCGAACACGCTGCCGATGGTCATGCCCATGCCGGCGGCGTAACCTTGGCCCAGCACATTGCCGGACATGATTTCGCCGGCGGCAAACATGTTGGCGGACGGCTTGCCGTCCTTCATCAGCATCCGCGCCTGCTTGTTCACGCGCGTGCCGAGATAGGTGAAGGTGATGCCGGGCCGGACCGGATAGGCGTAATAGGGCGGTGTCTCGATCCGCCGCGCCCAATGCGTTTTCGGTGGCGTCAGCCCTTCGGTGCGGCAATCGTCGAGAATGGTATGATCGAAGGTGCCGGGCCGCACCGCCGCATTGAAGCCGGCGATGGTCTTTTCCAGCGCCGCGCCGTCAAGTTCGAGTTTTTCGGCGAGGCCCGCCACCGTCAACGACTCGATCGGCGGAAACAGCGTCGGCATGAAACTGTTGCGCGAGCTTGCATCGAAAATGATGTAGGCGATCTGGCCGGGCTGGGCTGCGACGAGGCGTCCCCAGATCGCGTAGCGCTTCGGCCAGATGTCTTCGCCCTCGTCATAGAAGCGCTGGGCGTCCCGGTTGACGACGATACCGAACACCACGGAATCATGCCGCGTGATGATGCCGCCGTCGAATTTCGGCGCGCGTGCATCGATCGCCACCGCATGGCACTGCGTGGGATCGCCGATCTCCTGCACGCCCTTGCCGAGCAGGAGTTTCAGGACCGAGCCCCGGTTGTAAGGGCGTGCCACGGATCAGGAAGTTGTCGGCAATCTCGCCCCAATATTGCTTGAGCCACTCGATGTTGGCTTCGAAACCGCCGCAGGCTGCGACCAGCGCCGAAGCCTTGACGGTCGCGTGGCCGTCGCCGCGCGTGAACGTCGCCGACAGGAACATGCCGTCGGCGATATCGAGGTCGGTGACCTCGGCGTCGTAGAGAACGTCGATGCCGAGTTGCTCGGCGGTGAGATAAAGTGCGTTCAGCATCGCGCGGCCGCCGCCGAGGAAGAACGAGTTGGTCCGCCCGAGGCTCAGCGTGCCGCCGAGCGACGGTTGCCAGCGAACGCCCTGCTGGACGATCCAGTGCAGGATGTCCTTGGATTCGCGGATCATGTGCCGCGCCAGTTCTTCGTCGGTCTTGCCGCCGGTGACGCGAAGCAGGTCTTCCCAGAATTCTTCTTCGGTGTAGGGCCCGGTGAGGATCTCGGTCGCCGCATCGTGCGCGCAGCGCATGTTGCGGGTGTGCCGGGTATTGCCGCCGCGATAGAACTTCGGAGCGGCTTCGAGCACCAGCACCGAGGAGGCTCCATCCCGCCGCGCGCTGATTGCGGCGCAAAGCGCTGCATTGCCGCCGCCGATGACGAGCACGTCGTATTTGCGAGTAAGGTCAACCATGAAGAGTCATTATCGCGTTGGCATGGAAACCAGAACCCACGTCCCGCGCAGGGCGATACGTGGTTCCGGCATGATCGAAGGCGGCGTCAGGCGGCGAGCGCCTGCGCCTTCGCCGCTTCCTCGCCGTTGCGATAGACGACCAGCGCCGCGACGATGCCAAGGACGGCGGCGCACATCAGCCAATAGCCCGGAGAGGCCTTGTCGCCGGTGTGGTCGATCAGCAAGGTCGATGCGAAAGGCGTGAAGGTCCCGAACAGGCCGGCGGCCAATGCGAACGCCATCGAAAAGCAGGTGGTGCGGACGTGCTTCGGCACGATTTCGACCAGCGCACCGAGCATGGTGCCGCTGTAGACGCCGAAATAGAACGAGAACATCATTTCGACCGCCAGCATCTTGCCGAAGGTCGGCGCCTCGACCAGCCAATGCAGCGCCGGATAGGCGGTAAGCAGCGACAGGACTGGCGATCGCCGACCAGCACAGGCTTGCGTCCGATGCGATCGGATAGGGCCCCGCCGACCGGATTCCAGATGAAGTTCGTCACCGCGACGAGCAGCGTGACCAGAAGTGCGTCCTTGGTCGAGAGTTTCAGCACTGTCCTGCCGAAGGTCGGGGTGTAGACGGTGACGAAATAGAAGGTCGTGGTGGTCAACACCGCGATCATCATGCCGAGCACGATGATTCTGCCAGTTCGCCGCAGCCGAGGCGAAGACTTCGCTCGTCGTCGGATGTTTCTTCATCGCCAGAAATTCGGGCGTTTCCTCCAGCGTCCGGCGCAGCAGGAAGATGAAGGGAATGATGAGGCAGCCGATGAAGAACGGGATGCGCCACGCGCACCAGGAGGCGACCGTCTCGGCCGGGATCATCTCGCTCAAGCAAAGCCGATGATCGCGGCGACGAAGATCGCAACCTGCTGGCTGGAAGACTGGAACGACGTGTAGAAGCCCCGGTTGCCCGGAGTCGCGATCTCCGCGAGATAGACCGACACGCCGCCCAGTTCGACGCCGGCGGAGAAGCCTTGCAGCAGGCGGCCGAGCAGCACGATGATCGGCGCGGCGACCCCGATCGTGGCATAGGTCGGGCAGAACGCGATGGTGACGGTGCCGATCGCCATGATCGTCAGCGTCACGATCAGGCCCTTGGCGGCGGCCGATCTGGTCGATATAGGCGCCGAGCACGATCGCGCCGACCGGCCGCATCAAGGCGCCGAGCCAGAACACGCCGAACGTGTTCAGCAAGTGCGGCGGTTTCGTCTTCGTGCTGGAAAGAATGCAGCGGCGATATAGCGGGCGTAAAAGCCAAACAGGAAGAAGTCGAACTGTTCGAGGAAATTGCCGCTGGTGGCGCGGAGAATGGCGCCAATTCGTGACTTGAGCTGAGCGGGCGGCGAACTGGACGACGTCGTCATTACTTGGTTTCCCCCTGTATCCCGCGCCGCTTCGGCCCATGTCGGGGGAGCGCAGGTTGTCTTGTCGCGACAATCTGCCACGCTGGTCCGATTCCAACATTCGCTTGCCCTCGCGGCGGGTACTTTTTGCGAATGTTTGGAATCAAAGGACCACCAGCAAATAGTAGATTTCTAGTGGAGTTTGGGATTTGACATTCGCTTCCCGGAATCGCGGCTGGGCAGGTAGCGAATGTCAAATCCACTCCACTGGTGGTCCAATTCCAAACATTCGCTTCTCGGGATCGCGAAGCGGCCCAACCAACCGTAAATCAGGCGACTTTCAAGCCGCCCTGAACCGACGTCAGAAGCCACTTCCGGAATGCCGAAAGTTTGGGCGATTCGGCGCGTGCCTGCGGCGACACCAGATAGAAGCCGGCATCGGCCGGCAGCGCGATCTTGAACGGCACCACGAGCCGGCCCTTGGCGATGTCGTCTTGCACATAGGTCGTCCGGCCAAGCGCCACGCCGAGCCCGTCGATCGCAGCCTGTACGGTCATCAGGATCAGGTCGAAACTCAGGCCTCGTTGCGTCGAGATATCCGAAGGCAGGCCGGCAGCGGTCAGCCACAGCCGCCAGTCGTCGTCGTACCCGCCGCTGGTATGCAGCAAGGTGTAATGGGCGAGGTCCTTCGGGCACTCCAGCGGCTTGTTGCCTTTCAGCAGCTCGGGGCTGCACACCGGAAACAGTTCGTCGGCCGTCAGCCAGTCGGCCCGCAGGCCCGGCCAGTGTCCGCGGCCATAGCGGATCGCGGCATCGACGTCGTCGCGGCGGAAATCGACCAGGCTTGTCGAGGAGGTGATGCGGACGTCGATCTCGGCATGCGCCTGCTGAAAGCTGGATAGCCGCGGCAGCAGCCATTTCGCCGCAAACGACGCCAGCGTCGAGACCGTCAGCACGCGGTCGTCATCCTTGCGCAACAGGCGGTCAGTCGCGAGCCGGAGATCGTTGAAGGCCGCGCGGATGCCCGGCAGGTACTCCCTGGCTTCCGCCGTCAGCGTCAGGCTGCGGTTCTGCCGGACGAACAGCCTGATCCCCAGTTCGGCCTCCAGCCGCCGGATCTGATGGCTGATCGCGGTTTGCGTCACGTTCAGCTCGGAAGCGGCCGCTGTGAAGCTCAAATGCCGGGCCGCAGCCTCGAAGGCGCGTAATCCGTTGAGCGAGGGGAGACGAGCCATGATATTCCTGGATATATATGAAATTATCTCATGAATTATGGCTCAAAGTGTCGTTTGCGGCAATGTCCAAATCGCCGCATATTGGCTGAAATCGTTAGATTTAGGAGGGCGAAATGTCCCTTTGCTTATCCGAAAATGTGACAAATAATCATGAGTTGGGCCTTTTGGCCCGCGCCAGCCGGCAAGTCCATGTCTGGGCCGACCGCTGGCAGCAGCGCCACGAACTGACCCACTGGTCGGATCGCGAACTGCACGACGTCGGGCTGTCCTGGAGCGAAGTGGTCCGGGAAGCCGAGAAGCCATTCTGGCGGGCTTGAACGCAGCCAAGGCCGGCGTCGCCTTTCGTCGAAAGGGGCGCCGGCCTAGTTTCCTTCTCTGGCGGAGGCCGCCATGACCGCGATCAGTCTCCTCGAGCATCCACGCCACACCGATCATCTCAGGTTGCGCGACGGCACGACCTTGACCGTCCGTTTCGTCGGACCCGATGAGGGCGAGGTGCTGCAACGCTATTTCCGCAACCTTTCAGTCAGTTCGCGCCATAGCCGCTTTCTGGGGGCGATGAGCGAGTTGCCGGCGACGAACTCGATCATTTCATTCATGTCGGCGAGAACAACCGCTTCAGTGTCGTCGCGGCCGTGACGGTCGATGGCCACGAAACCATCGTCGGTGAAGCCCGCTATGGTTTCGATGCGGACACCGGGCGTTTCGAGTTCGGCATCTCGGTGGACGATCTCTGGCATGGTCAGGGTATCGCCTCGGCGCTGATCGGCAATCTGGAGTGCCGCGCGGCCGCGCTCGGTGCGAAGCTGATGTTCGGGGACACCCTGCGCTCGAACGAAGCGATGATTTCACTGGCGCGCAAGTTGAACTACGCCTTCGCGCGCCATCCCGATGACTGGAAGCTCGTGCGCTTCGAGAAACGAATCGATGCGACCCATCAGGACATTCCCTGTGCGAGCTGGAAGCTCGTGGCCGAGCAGCGCGCGCTCGCGGTTGTCGCGTAAACACCCTTTGGTCATTCCGGGATGCGCCTGTAGGCGCGGGCCCCGGAACTGTCATTCGTGCCGCACATTGTGTGGAGCAATGGATTCCGGATCCGCTCGTTTCACTCGCGCTCCGGAATGACAGCAACGCCTTCGCTCGCGATGACGATTGAGCCCGTCTCAAAACTTCTCCACCCAGGGCCGCAATTCGACCTCCCAGGCCCATGCGCTTCGCGGCTGTTGCAGCACGCTCCAGTAGCTCGCTGCGATCGCATCCGGGTCCAGCATCGAATCCGGCTGATCGGCGGGCTCGACCCGGGCAGCGCTGCGAATGCCACCGTCAATGACAAAGTGCGCGATATGAATGCCCTGTGGCGACAATTCGCGCGCCATGCTCTGGGCCAGGCCGCGTAACGCAAACTTCCCCATCGCAAACGGCGCCGACTGCGCGTAGCCCTTCACGCTCGCTGAGGCGCCCGTGAACAGGATGGCGCCGTGCTTGTGCGGTAGCATGCGTTTGGCGGCCTGCTGGGCCACCAGAAAGCCGCCGAAGGCGCTTACGGTGATCGCCTGCGAGACTTCTGCCGGCACCAGATCGACAAGGGGCCCGCGCGCCCGCGCGCTGGCGTTGTAGACCACGACATCCGGCGTGCCGATTTCGCGCTCGACCAGGCCAAATAAACGTTCGACCTCGTCCGGGTCGGCGGCATTGCAGGCATAGGCGCGCGCATTGGTCTCCGAACAGAGCGCGCCGAGCTTTTCGATGCTGCGGGCCGCGAGCGCGACACGAATGCCTTCGCGCGCGAACAGCCGCGCCAGCGAGGCGCTGATGCCGGCGCCGGCGCCGACGATCAGGGCATTCTTGTACTTGGGCGTCTCCATCGGATGTTCCTTGTTTTCTTGGGAACGGGATATGCGATAGTTCGCCTCAACAGATGAGGAAGCGACCGAGGGAATTCAATGCAGGCGGGTCCGCAAATTCGCGTTGCCAGTTCTCAACCCGGCCTGTTGGCGCCGGACACGTCCGGCATGAATTTCTACCGCGCCGACCCCGCTCTGGCCGATCTCTTGCGCATCCATCTGCCGGAGGCGCTGTTTCGCCATATCGAACCGCATCTGGATCGCCTGGGCGGGCTTGCAGGCGGCCATCTCGATGAATGCGCACGGCTCGCCGACCGGCACGTGCCGGTTTTGCATCAGCGCGATCGCTTTGGGCAGGACGCGCAATGGATCGAATATCATCCGGCCTATCGCGAGCTCGAGCGCGCGGCTTTCGGCGAGTTCGGCATCCACGCGATGTCGCTGCGCAAGGGCATTCTCGGCTGGCCCGCCAAATATCCCGTTGTCGCCAAGCACGCCTTCACGTTCCTGTTCAATCAGGCCGAGTTCGGGATGGGCTGTCCGATCAATGTCACCGATGGCTGCGCCAAGTTGCTCGCGAATTTCGGCAGCGAGGCGCTGAAGGCGAAATATCTCGACGGGTTGACCACGACCGACATGGCTCGGTTGACCCAGGGCGGCCAGTTCATGACAGAAAAGGAAGGCGGCTCCGACGTCGGCACGCTGACGACGTCAGCCGTGGCGGAAGGCGATCACTGGCGGCTCTACGGCGAGAAATGGTTCTGTTCGAACGCCGACGCCGAGGTCGTGATGCTGCTGGCGCGGCCGGAAGGCGCGGGGCCGGGTACGCGCGGCGTCGGCCTGTTTCTGATGCCGCGAACCCTCGACGACGGCTCGCCCAATCATTATCGAATCGTTCGTCTGAAAGACAAGCTTGGCACGCGATCGATGGCCTCAGGCGAGATCAAGCTCGAAGGGGCGATCGCTTATGCCGTCGGCAAGCTCGATCGCGGCTTCGTGCAGATGGCCGAGATGGTCAACTCGTCACGGCTATCGAACGGCGTGAAATCCACCGCCCTGATGCGGCGCGCCTGGCACGACGCGATGACGGTCGCTCGAAACCGCGTGGTGTTCGGCAGCCGCATCATCGATCTGCCGCTGGCGCGGCGGCAATTGATGAAGATCATGCTCTCGACCGAGCAGGCGCTGTCGATGAGTTTCCTCACCGCGGATGCGCTCGATCGCGCGGAGGCCGGTAGCCAGGACGCAGCTGCCTTGCTGCGAATCCTGACGCCGACGTTGAAATTTCGTGCGACGCGTGATGCCCGCAAGGTCTGCGGCGACGCGATGGAGATGCGCGGCGGCGTCGGCTACATCGAGGAGTTTGCGACGGCAAGGCTGCTGCGCGACGCGCATCTCGGCTCGATCTGGGAAGGCACCGGCAACATCGTCGCGATCGATGCGCTCAAGCGCGCGGTCGGCCGTCATGGCGCGGATGCGGCGCTGTCCGCCGATCTGCATGCGAGAATCGACGACAGCACGGACGTGCCGAAGGCTTTTCGTGATCGCTTGCGAACGCTGGCCGACTCGGCGGTGAAATTTGCGCGGGACGTCGCCGGCCGCAGCGAGAACGAGGCCGAAGCGCGCCGCGCCACCAGCCTGCTGTATCATGTGGCAAGCGCGGTGGCGCTGGCATGGGAGGCGAACCGCATTCATGGCCAGCGCGGCGATGCGCGACGCTTGCTGCTGTCGCGGCTTGTGGTTGATCATCGGCTGGCTTCGGGCGATCCGTTCCAGCTTGCGGAGGACGGCCGCCAACACGCGATCACCGAACACCTGCTCGGTGAACGCGCCGTTGGAATGAAAGAGGCGGCCGAGCTCGTCGTCTAATCCGCAAACGCCGGCGGCGGCACGAAGCCGCCGAACTCGCGCTCGATCAATTCCGCAAGCTTGAGCGGCGTGCGATCCTCCAGCCAGGGCCCGAGGATCTGCACGCCGATCGGCAGGCCTTCCGGCGAGAGCCCGAGCGGGACGGCTGTCGCGGGCAAGCCGGAAAGATTGGCGACACCAGCCCATACCATCTGGTCGGCATAGGGAAATTGCTTGCCGTCGATCACGACGCTGCGTTTGTCCTGATCGGCTGAATGATCATGCGCAAAAGCCGGGGTAGGCAAGATCGGACAGACCACGGCATCGAAACTCTCGAACAGGGTGCGCCATTGTGCCCGCAAGGCCGCGCGTGCGCCATCGGCCATCAGCCAATCGCGATGGCTGAGTGCTATTCCGCGCAGCCGCTCGGCCTGAAGGCTGTTCGCGTCGGTCGGTAGCGCCGCCGCGGCCTTGGCGGCGCCGGCATATTCGTCCGGCGGGAAGCCGATCCCCAGGAAGGAGAACAACAGCCGCATGAACAAACGCGAGCTTGACGCCAGGTCCGGCCATAGCGGGCTTTGGCGCGCAACGGTCGCACCGGATTTGCCGAGGTCCGCCGCAAGCTTTTCGATGGCCGCGCGCACCACCGCATCCGTCGGCATCAGAGGATGGCCGTCGATCACCAGCACGCGGAAGTCCTTCGAAGCTCATCGTGACGCGGCGGCGGCAAGGAGAGCGAATAGGCCTTGCCGGCCTCCAGCGGATCCGGTCCGGCCATGACGTCGAGCAGCAGCGAGAGGTCGGCGGCGCTGCGCGCCATCGGGCCGATCACGCCGAGATCGCGGTCGATCGGCAGGGCCGGTAGCGGCGGCGGGTTATGACCGCGGGTCGGCACCAGCGTCAGCGTCGGCTTGTGGGCGTAGATCCCGCAATGGAAGGCCGGCACGCGCAGCGAGCCGCCGAGGTCCGAACCAAGCGAAAGTGCGCCAAAGCCGGCCGCAAGCGCCGCGCCCGATCCGCCGGATGAGCCACCGGGCGTTCGCGTCAGGTCATAGGGATTGTTCGTCGTGCCGTAGATATCGTTGTAGCTCTGCCAGTCGCCGAGCCCGAGCGGGACATTGGTCTTGCCGAGAATGACGCCGCCGGCGTCTTTCACGCGCGTGATCGCGAGCGCGTCTTCCGCCGGATGAAAGTCCTTTTGCGCGGGGATGCCCCAGGTCGTTGGCAGGCCGGCGATGTTGAAGGATTCCTTCACGGTCACGGGAATGCCGAGCAGCGGCTTGTTCTCGCCACGGGCTCGCGCCGCATCGGCGGAGCGGGCGGATGCAAGCGCACGCTCGAAGTCGCGGACGCAGACCGCGTTGATTTTCGCGTCATGGCGTTGGATGCGAGCAATCGCGTGCTCCGTCAATTCGACGGAAGACACCTTCTTTTGCGCAAGCGCGTCCGATAGTTCGGTTGCGGTCGCGAAGCTCCATGGCGATGTCGTCACGTCATCTCTCCCGGTCAGATTTTCCGTTCGCCGGAATATGCTGAGCTCACGATGACGGCCGCTAGACCGGGATTGCTGTGCTCGCGGATTTCGTGTCTGGCGTTACGCCGCCCCGATGAGAATGCCGACGCCGAGCACGATTGCGCCGCCGAGCACGATCTGGAACACAGCCTGGAGGAATGGCGTGTCCATGTAGCGCGCGCGGATATAGGCGATCGCCCACAGTTCGAAGAACGACCACGACAACAGCAATCGCGGTGGCAATCCGGAACGCATTGGCCCAGTGATCGGGCACCAGAAACGGCATGGTGTGGCCGAGGCCACCGAGTGCGGTCATCAGGCCGGAGGCCAGGCCGCGCAGCCACGGCGAACCGCGGCCGGTCAGCGATCCGTCGTCCGACAAGGCTTCTGCGAACCCCATGCTGATGCCGGCGCCGATCGAGGCGGCGAGACCGACGAGAAAGGTTTGCCAGTTCTGATGCGTGGCGAACGCAGCGGCAAACAGCGGCGCCAGCGTCGAGACCGATCCGTCCATCAGTCCGGCAAGGCCCGGCTGTACATATTGCAGCACGAACACGCGGCGACGCGTCTTGTCTTCTTCCGCGCGCACGTCGGGAGTGAGAATTTCGTCGGTCAATTTCGCCGCGGTGTGCTCGTGGCCCTTTTCGGCTTCCGCGAGATCGGCGAGCAGGCGGCGCACGCCGACATCCTGGGTCTGTTCGGCCGCCTTGATGTAAAAGCGCTCGGCCTCGAACTCCATCGTCGCGACTTCCTTGCGGATGGCGTCGAGCGAGAGGTTCTTGGTCAGCCAGATCGGGCGGCGGCGCAAAAAGCCCTTGATGTTGTCGCGGCGGATCGGCGGCAGATGTTGGCCAAAACGCTTCTCGTACATTTCGAGCAGCAGGTGGCGGTGGCCTTTTTCCTCCTCCGCCATCTGCTCGAACAGCCGCGCCGATTCCGGATAACGCTCGGTGAGGTCTTCCGCGAAGGCCATGTAGATGCGGCTGTCTTCCTCTTCGGCCGCAATCGCCACCGCCAGCACTTCCCGCTCGGTCAAATCGGCAAATTTCTTCACGCGCCGCCCCTGGGCATCAATTTAGAATAATTCTAAACTAACCGGGATGACGTTCGCGGTCAAATGCTCCGGAAAAATTCCAGCAACAAGCGGCTGACTTCGCCGGGCTGCTCCTGCTGTACCCAGTGTCCGGCGCCTTCGATCAGGTGGACGCCGACCATGCGCGTGCAGGCGGTTGTTTGCATGGTCTCGAACATACCGGGGCGTTGGTAGGTGCCCCAGTCCTGCTGGCCCGAGATAAAACACGAGGGCACGTCGATCGCCCTGCCGGACCATGTTTCGAGTTCTGCCGTGAATGCACCCGACGTACCGCAGCGATACCATTGCAGGCCACCCTGGAATCCCGTCCGCTGATATTCGGCGCTGTAGAACGCGAGCTCACGGTCGGGAAGCCAGCTGTTCGCCGCGATCTCTTCCTTCGACGGCATTTCTTCCGCCACCGTCTCCGGCATCGTCTTCGCGAGATCCATCACATAATAGGTCGGCAGCTTGGCGAGTTCGTCCGCCGACCATGATTTCAAGAGATGCGGTTGGTTGTCTTTCCAGTCCGCGCTCTTGTGATGGTAGTAGGCGCGCAGGAAATCATGCACGCCCTGGCGAGGCCGCCACATGTCGTCGTTGGCTTCGCGCGTCGAATAATACCAGTGATAATGCTTGCGCGGGCGCGGCAGGGCGGCCAGCGCGTGGTGAACGGGATCGACGCGCTTCGGTGGCGGTGGCGCGTCGGCCGTATTGAAAGCGAGGTGCGGCGGACCTGCGAAGGGCGCGCTCATCAGCACCACCGATCGAAACACGTCGGGGCGCATGATGCCGCACCAGGCCGCGACCGAACTGCCGAAATCGTGCCCCACCACGGCCGCGACCGAGCGATGGCCGAAGGCTGCGACGACGCCGAGCGCGTCTCGCACGAGATTGGTCAGGCGAAACGAACGGAGATCGCCGTCATAGTTCGCGTCCCAGCCGGTGGTGCGGCCGTAGCCGCGCTGGTCCGGCGCGATCACGTGATAGCCGGCCTCGGCCAGCGCCGGCATCACCTTTCGCCAGCTATAGGCCAGTTCCGGGAAGCCGTGCAGCAGCAGGACGCAAGGGCGGTCCTTGCTTTCAAAGCCGGCCTCCAGCACGTGAACGGTGAGGCCGTTGACGCCTTCGATGAAGCGCGAACGGATGCCAGGGGGAAGCGGAATGGGCGGATAGCTGGTCGTCATTTCATTCGCTCCAAATCATTCGTTCCAAAGCTCTCGTATCGGGGCTCGCGGCTTGCTGTGCTGGCCATCCACGTTTAGCGTGACAGCAGTGCCCGGTTCTGACATTCGCATCATTTCGCGGCCAGTCCGTTTGCGAATGTCAGAACCAAAGGGACACTAGCAATTATTTTGTTCTCGTGTGGCTTTGACTCTCGTTCCTTCGAAGAACTCGCGGCGATATTGAAAGGACGTCAGTGTCGCCACATGAGGCGGAAAAAAGGATGCTTCCATGCAATCGAAGAACGAGGAACGGATCGGCGTGCTGGAAGAGCTGCTCGGCGAGCGCTTTTCCTGCCGGGCCTTCAAACCCGAGCCGGTCCCGCGCCCGATCATTGAACGGATATTGAAGGCGGCGCAACGCACGGCGTCCTGGTGCAACAGCCAGCCGTGGCAGGTCGTGATCGCGAGCGGTGAGGCCAAGGAAAAGTTTCGGAAAGCCATCTATGCGGCGGCGAGTTCCGGTGTCGATGAAGGCGATTTTCCGTTTCCGCGCGAATATCGCGGCGTCTACTTGCAGCGGCGGCGGGAAAGCGGTTTCCAGCTCTACAACACGCTCAACATTCCGCGCGGCGACAAGGCGGCGTACGCGAAGCAGGCGCTGGAAAACTTCAATTTCTTCGGCGCGCCGCATGTCGCCATCATCCACACCGACGAGGCGCTCGGTGTCTACGGCGCGATCGACTGCGGCGCCTATGTCAGCAATTTCATGCTGGCGGCGCAAGCGCTCGGCCTCGGCACGATTCCGCAAGCCGCGCTCGCGCATCAGTCCGGCCTGATCCGGCGTCATTTCAACATCGGCGACGATCGCCGCGTGGTGTGCGGAATATCCTTTGGCTTCGCCGACCGCGAGCATCGCATCAACGGCTATCGCACCTCGCGGGCCGAAATGGCGGAGGCGGCAACCTTTGTCGAGAAGTGAAGCCGACGGCTTCATGGTCGCAACCATGAAGGATCAAAATTTCGGCGGACGCTTCTCGGCAAACGCCTTGATGCCTTCCTTGATTTCGTCGCCGCGCATGCTGTCGCGCGCCCGGCGGTCGGCTGCCTCTTCATCGAGCTTGCCGCGCGAAATTTCGTGGATGGTCCGCTTCATCCCGCGCATTGCGATCGGTGCGTTGGCGGCCAGCATGTTCGCGAGCCGATCGACCTCCTCGTCCAGGGCTTCTGCGGGAACGACCGAGGTGAGGTAACCGATCCGCAGCATTTCCGTCGCACCGATCTTCTCGGCGGTCAGGAACATCCGCTTGGCGTTGTCGAGCCCGAGGCGCGTGACATAGCGCGCGATGCCGCTCTTGTAATAATGCAGGCCGAGGCGGGCGGCCGGCATGAACATCTCGCAGGTGTCGACGCCGATACGGAAATCGCAGGCGAGCGCGAGATCGGTCGAGCCGCCATAGACGCCGCCATTGAGCCGGCAAATCGTCGGGATGCCGATATCCTCCAGCCGGTTTACGACCGCCTCGAAAGCCGAACCTGCGCTCTTCTGTTCGAGTTCGCTGGTGGCGCGTTCGGCGACCGAGTTGAGGTCGTAGCCGGCGCTGAAGGCGCGGCCAGTGCCGGTGAGGACCAGAACGCGAAGTGCGGGATCGGCCTCGATCTCTGCAAACAGCTTCAGCAGCACGTCGAGATCGTCGGCTTGCAGGCGGTTGAGATGCTTCGGCCGGTTCAGGCGAATGGTAGCGCGGGCGCCCCGGCGTTCGAGCAGGGGCGGGCTTGCGTCGGTTTCCGACATTCTTGTCTCCGCTGTTTCTTGCTTATGTTCTCCGCGCAAACGCCGTTCAGGTTTGCCGCGAGGAAAGCGTCACTCATTTTGCGATAGCGCGGCCCCTTGGGGCCGGATCATGCGCTATTTATTTTCCTGCACGCGCCGCTTGGCCTCGGCTTCGATCGTCTCGGCAAGGTCGGGATGCTTTGCCATCAAAAGCCGAAAGTCGACGAGGTCAAGCACCAATAGCTGCGACACCCTTGTCGTCGTGATGTTGGCCGAGCGAAGGTTGTTGCCGAGCAGGGCCATTTCGCCGAAAAACGCGCCGACGCCAAGCGCTACTTTCTTGCCGGGCAAATCGACCTCGACCTCGCCGCTGGCGATGAAATACATGCAGTCGCCGGTCTGGCCCTTGCGGATGATGGTGGTGCGTGGCGGAAGATCCATGGTCCGCAACATCTGCGTGACGTCGGCGATCGCCGAGGAGCCGAGGGAAGCAAAGAACGGCACCTTGCTCACATGTTCCCAGGTCCGCAGGAAATTATCGCGGCGCGTTTCCGCGGCAAAGCCGGTGGCAAGGATACCGGTCCACAGGCCGAAAACGCCGAGACCGCAGATCATGACGGCGGCGGCGACGAGGCGGCCGAGCGGAGTGATCGGCACCACGTCGCCATATCCGGTCGTGGTCAGGGTCGCGACTGCCCACCACAGGGCGGCCGGCACGCTGCCGAACGATGCCGGCTGTACTTCGTGCTCGAGCAGATATTCGGCGACGGAGGCCAGGAAGAGCACCATGAGGAAGATGACGAGCACGCTCAACAGCGGGCCGGATTCCTGCGCAATGACCCGGCGCAATTGCCGCAAGCCGCGAATGCCGGGCACGATCTTGAGCACCCAGAACACGCCGAGCAGCCACGCGGTCTTCGGTTCGACATCGGCTACGAGTGCGGCAGGTACTGCAAGCGCGGAAGCCGCATCCACGAACCCTCGAAAGGAAAAGACATAGGCCGATCGGCGGCCGGTGCTGGTGGCGTGACGAAGCCTGATCACCCATTCGAAGACGAAAAAGACCAGGCACGTCCCCAGCACGATATCGATCGGGTAATGCAAAGCCTGATAAGCCGGATCGACCGTCAGCAGCACCATCGCGACGACGCCGCAGACCACGGCGACGCGCGCTGCCTTCGTCATGTTGCGGCCGGTCGTTGCGGTCAACGACTTGATCGAGGACGGGAATGGCGGACGATTTGGACATGGGCGTTGGTCGGATCCTTTAGGCGCTTTGCGCCGTCTTGACGACTACGACATTGTCGTCGTGCCCGCTTTGCCGCTTCAGGCTCTCGCGCCGCATGCCGATTTCGTCGCGCACGAATTCGTACCCGAGCTTGAAGGTGTCCAGCCCGTCGCTGGAGATGGTGCCATCGCGAAGTCCGATCACGACGCGGCGAAGCACGCGTTCAAGTTCGTCCTGAAGGACGTCGAGCTCTTCCATCGTCCGTGCATCGGCGATTTTTTCACCGATATCAAGGATGGCGGTTGCGAGTTCGCTGGCTTTCTCCGGCGCGACACGGGTAACCTTGGTGTAGAGCGCGAGAAAGAGCGAACCGATCACACTGAGCGCTGCGAGGCCCAGATAGAACAGGTCGCTGTAGCGTTCGAGGAATGATTTGGCGGTGTCGTTGATATATTCGGTGACGCCCTGGTGGGCGACGACGAGGGCGGTCTTCTCGATGTCGGCCGGCTCGATTTTCGAAGCGAAGCCATCGTCGAGCGACAGCTCTGCCTTGTTCTCGTAGATGGCGCGGGCGAGTTCGCCCGCAGTATTCGTCGACATCGTGGCCTGGCCGATCAGAAGCCATTGCAGGCCAACCGTATCAAGGTCGTCATCGGGAATCTGCGGCGTCGACGACAACAGCCCGGTGGCAAGCGTTTCTTCCAGGATCCCGGGATGACGCCGGCTCAAGGCCTTCGCTTCGTCGATGGCGTTCAACGTGAACGTCGCACGCTTGGCGGTCTGCTCGAAGTTCTTGTCCTTGACGATCGCGGACGCATGGTCGACGGCGATAACGGCGCCATAGCCGCCAGCGGCAAACAGTTTGTCGAGTGTCGAATTTGGCGGGGCCAATTGCAGGCGCGAATTGGCGTCCGCTCCCTCGGCGATGTCGAGAACATTGCGCACGAAAGCGAGATTATTGCCACTCGTCAGCAGCGCGACTTTCTTTTTCTTCAGCTCCGCCAGCGATTTGATCTTCTTGTCGCCCGGGCTGATCAGCAACAGCACGTCGTGTTCGAGAATCGCGATCGAGCGGGCGCGGGGCGGAATTTTGGCGTCCGTGCGCAACACGGCAAGGTCGGCCAGCTTTCGATCAAACTGGCCGAGCGCCCGGGCATTGTCGGCGTTACGAACGATCTTGACCTGGAGCCGCGACGAAGTCGCCTTGAGCATGGCGGCCAGCTTGGTGGCGAATCGTGCCTCGGGGGCGCTCGCCTCGCCAACCGCGAAGACCAGCGTTTCGGAATTCCTCAGCAGGATACGGCCGCCCCAGACGGTCGCGACCGTCAAGATCAAGGTCAGTGCGGCAAACAGGATCACCTGCCTGCGGTTGCTGTTGAGGAGCGGCGGACGCGAGCGGCGCGTGTCAGGTGATGATGTTGGGACTTCAGCACTCATGGCCCATATCCTCAACTTGAAGGACGCCTTCGAGAGCGCTGGCGGTGTAGAAAATCGCCCGAACTACGTCCTAAATGTCTAAAAAAGAACGATAATTTTATGAGGGCAGATGATATCTGCACGACGGCGGATTGCAAATCAACCTGTCCGGGTAACCTTACTGGTGGTTGCGCGCATCAGCCACACCCTGTGTTTTTCGAAAGCGACAGTGGTGCATTCCGCGCCGGGAGATGTCATAAAAAGGGGAGCCCTGAGTAAATTTGTCAGGGGGTCAACCAGAAGAAGTCGCGCTGAAGCCGCCATATCATTCGCAATCATTTCATGTCCGAGGGCTTCAGCTTGTCGTTTCCCCCCATGTCCGCATCGGTACCGGTAGGCGCACTGATCGGATGGATGGTGTTGCTGACCGTCAAGCACGTCATCGCCGACTTCGTCCTGCAGACGTCATGGATGGCGATCGGCAAGGATCAAAGGGAAGGCTGGGCTCTTCCGCTGCTCGCTCACTGCGGCGTCCACTTCGCGGTCGCGCTGACGTTCATCCTGATCGTCGCGCCGCGTTTCTGGTTCGTGGCTGCGATCGATTTTCTCATTCACATCACGGTCGACCGCTGCAAGGGCCTGGTATCGTCGCGTTTCGGCGTGACGCAGGAAAACCAGCATCCGTGGTTCTGGACGTTGATCGGCGTCGATCAGGCGCTCCACCACCTGACCGGTTTCGCCCTGTCGATCTTCATGGCCGCGAACTGACCTCACCTGACTAGACTGGACAAGCTCCGGCGCAGGCCGAATCGGTCCGATGTGCAACACCTGCCGCTGATCAAGCCCCCCGTGTCACTACTGGTAGCCGTGGTTAACCTTTCGTTAGAGAGTCGCACTGCATCCTCAGGCTCGGGGGTATGCAAATGCTCGAGAACGACCTTTGCCCGGTCCGAGACGATGTGCTCGGTGAAATGTATCGCGCCAGCGAACACGGCCTGCCACAGCTTGTGGCGAGCGTCTCGCCCGATGTCCGGGCGATGCTGGCGCTGTTCTGCTATCGCAAGAGCCATCTCCACTCGCTGGCGCTGGCGATCGCCGGAAGCTGCAGCGAACTGGAACTGGTGCAGGCCGGCGGCCGCGTCGGCTCGACGCTTTATGCACTGTCCCGCGAGCCTGCGGCACGGACGCAGCCGACATCGACGAACGGCCGCAAGCCGATCACATTGTCGACCAAGCCGCTCTCGGCAGTGACGCCGATCGACGATGACCTCGACGATGAGGACTTTGCCGAATTCGCCAAAGCCGTAACGGCGTAAACGCCGGCTTTTCTCATTCGAGAGCAGGGGCCACTAGCACGGGCAGTCCCCATTTGCGGCGCGCCATATCGCATTCGGCATCGCCCGGCATGCAGGTGCGGCACACTTCAGGCCGCACGTCATAGATGCCGCAAGACGTCTCGACGCCGATCCGCCCCGAAAGCGCCGAACACCGATCGCCATCGCAACGCATGCCGGATTGTTTGTCGTTGACGAACTTTTCCGGGATGAGGTTGAGCGCAGCATCGTCTTCGGTCGAGAAGCGCGGCCAGTTGCTTGAATAGGCGCAGCACGCGCCGCACGACTGGCATGGGCTTTCGGTTGTTGCGGGTTGATGGGTCATTTTCGCATCACATCTCGCTCGGGGCTTCCCAGACCAGGCTACGCCGCCATTTGGCGCGCAAGAGATCTCGCCGTTCCGGATATTTTTCATCGAGATAGACGGCATCGACGACGCGGTCGGTGCGGAAGCTGCGAAAATCCTGGCGCAATTCGCACCAGGCGGCGAGCAGCCGCACCGCCTCCAGATAGCCGATCGCGATCGGCCAGATCGTGCGTTCACTGTCGCGCCCCTGTTCGTCGCGATAGCGCAGCACGATCTTCTTGCCCTCATGGATATGTGTCCGCGTCCGCGCCATGTCGATGCGGTCGGGCTCCTTGCGCCAGCCCGGACGGGCACGGCTCGCCGGTTCAAGGACGAAAGGCCGCAATCGCTCCGGCACGGTCTCGGCGATCTTGGCGATCAGGTCGGCGGCGGCGCGCGACAGCGCTTCGTCGGCATGACCGGCGACCCATTGTGCGCCGAGCACCGCCGCCTCGATCTCGTCGGGCGTCAGCATCAAGGGCGGCAGGTCAAAACCCTTTTCCAGGATGTAGCCCATGCCGGCCTCGCCGCGGATCGGCACGCGCTGTTCCATCAGCGTTGCGATGTCGCGATAGATCGTGCGCTTGGATGTCTCGAGCTCAGCCGCAATCGCGTCCGCGGTCAGCGGCTTTCGGGTGCGCCTGAGCACCTGAATGATCTGAAACAGACGGTCGGCACGTCGCATTTACGGTCTCGAATCTTTTCTGCGAGCGAAGTCTGCGATGCTGACACCATGTTGGCAGCAGGTGGCAAGTATAACGGCGACAACACTCAAATCGAGAGGGTTTGTCCCATGATCATACTTTACGGCCTCGACCTATGGACGACGTTTTCGCCACTGCTGACACCACGGTGGCAGCAGGCCGCCGCTAGTCTGAAGCGGATTTTCAAGAGAATGGGAGCGCCGCTGTGATTACCCTTTTTGGCTTTGGCCCTGGCTTCGGACTGCCGGAAATGAGCCCATTCGTGACCAAAACCGAAGTCCAGCTCAAGATGGCTGGCCTCGCTTACGTCAAGCAGAAGGCGATGCCGAATGCGTCTCCCAAGGGGCAGTTGCCCTATATCGTGGACGGCGCCGAGGCGATCGCGGATTCGACCTTCATCCGCGCGCATATCGAGGGCAAATACGGCTTCGATTTCGACGCGCCGCTGAGCCTGCAACAGCGCGCGCAAGCCTGGGCGTTCGAGCGCATGATCGAGCACCATATGTATTGGGCGCTCGTCGGGGCGCGCTGGGTCAACCCGGAAAATTTCACCAAGGGCCCCGCGCATTTCTTCGACGGTGCGCCGGCGCATATGCGCGAAAAGCTGCGCGAGGACGCGCAGTTCCGCGTGGCGGAGAACTATCTCATCAGCGGCCTCGGCCGTCACGCGCCGGACGAGGACGTCGATCTCGCCATCCGATCGCTGCTTTCGCTGTCGGTCCAGCTTGGCGACAAGCTTTACCTGACCGGAGATACGCCTTGCGGCGCGGACGCCGCCGCTTTCGGCATCATGGCAGGGATTCTGACCCCGTTCTTTGCTTCGCCACTGCGTGAACGGGCCCAGCAGTTCGACAACCTGATCGCCTATGTCGACCGCATGATGGAAAGATACTACCCCGAATTTTCCTGGACGCCGCTGTGCGAGGCGGCTTGACCCTTCAAGGCCGCTAACTCGGCCTCGAGCTCCGCAATGCGGGAATCGCGTGCGGCGAGCGCCGCCCCGACATCGGCCGCGTCGAACTTCTGCGGAATGTGCTGCGGGCAATTGGTGTCCCAGGCGGCGATCCGGAACAGGATCGCCTGTTCGGGGCGCGCCCGATATCCCTTCGGCATCAGCGATTGCAGAAGCGCCGGATCATCTTCGATGACCTTTGCTTCGCCCCAGAGCTTCACCCTGCGGCGGTGGGCGTAGTCCATGATGAAGATGTACGCCTTGGAATTCTCCGACAGATTGCCTTGCGTGATGTACTGCTGATTGCCCTTGTAGTCGGCGAAGGCGATCGTGTTCCGGTCGAGAATCTTGATGAATCCCTTCGGGCCGCCGCGATGCTGAATATAAGGCTGGCCGTCCGCGGTGGCGGTCGCGAGATAGAAGCTGTTCGTATCCACCAGGCGCGAGGCCAGGTCTTCATCGATCAGGGTGCGCCATCCGCCGCGTTCCTCGACATGGGCATAGGCCTCGCGCGAGCCCTTGCGCGCCTGGATCGCCTTCACGGTAGGGGTGAAGGCGACGTCGCTGGAATAGACGTTGTTCGAAGAGGTATGGGTCTCTGACATCGGATATCTCCGGGGGCCAGTTTGGTCCGTTGCCTCAGAAAATGGGCCTTCGCATCGCCTAAAACAATCACCGCGGTTGACAGGATATCATTGCATATTATGAAATAATGCCATGGATCGGCTGGACGCCATGCAGGCCTTTGTGACGGTTGCGGACCTCAAGGGGTTCGCAGCCGCCGCGCGCAAGCTCCGCCTGTCGCCTTCCGGCGTGACGCGGCTGATCGCGGCGCTGGAGGATCGTCTCGGCGCGCGGCTTTTGCAACGAACCACGCGCTCCGTGACGCTGACGGATGCCGGCGCGCGCTATCTCGAACGCGCCAGGCGCATCCTTGCCGACATCGAGGAGGCCGAGGTCGCAGCGGAGGGCGAGCGTGCCCGCCCGTCCGGACGGCTGGTGGTTTCCGCGCCTGTCGGCTTCGGTCGTCTCCATGTCAGCCCCGTGCTGACCACTTATCTCAAGCGCTATCGCGAGGTATCGGCGGAACTGAAGCTGGAAGACCGCGTGATCAATCTGGTGGAAGAGGGCGTCGACCTCGCGGTTCGGATCGGCCATCTGCCGGATTCGTCTCTGGTCGCGCGCCATGTCGGTGACATGCGGCGGATCATGGTGGCCTCGCCCGGCTATCTGAAATCCCGCGGCGAACCCAAGAAGCCGCAAGATGTCGTCGCGCACGATGCCGTTCAATCCGGATCCACCGCGGGCCTGGCCGAATGGCGGTTCGTCGAGGGCGGGAACGAAATCCGTCTGGGCTACACGCCGCGGCTCATCACCAACACGGCAGATGCGGCGCTCCGGTACGTGGAAGCCGGCGGCGGCTTGACGCGGGTATTGGCCTATCAGGCGGCGGAGGCGATCAAGCGCGGCCGGCTAAAAATCGTGCTGGCCAAATTCGAGCAGCCGCCGCTGCCGATCCATATCGTCTATCCGACCTCGCGGCTACTGTCGGCGAAGGTGCGTACCTTCATCGATCTCGTGATCGAAATCAGCGACTGGCATTTTGGCCGGTAGCCGCGTCGTCTTTCCGGATCACGCGAAACGTGCCGTTGGCGCGCGCGATGATCGCATCGTCGGCGGTGACGCGGCATTGCGCGAAGCAAAGCGTGCCGCCGGTCTTGATCACTTCGCTCTCGACCGCAAGCCACTGGCCGATCGCGGCGGCGCCGATGAAATCGACTGCGAGGCTGACGGTGACGAGCCGGGGACGGCCGCCGCCGAGCTTGGCGCCACAGCTCAGGCCCATCGCATTGTCGGCGAGTGCGGCGATCAACCCGCCATGGATCAGGCCGCGCGAGTTGGTGTGGGGCTTGGCAAGCCGCAGTCCGAGAATCACGGCATCCGCAGTTCGCCGCGAAAAGATCGGCTCCCAGGGATCGGTCAGCGGGCTGTTGCGAAAATGCGGCTCGAAACTCTTCAGGAATACCGGACAGCGTCATGGGCGGCTCCCGTGCTGGTGAACGCCATTAGAACGGGTGGAAACGAAAATCACCGCCTACAAAGTTTAAAACGATATTCGCGCCGGTGTTTGAAACGGTTCAACCCGGCAAATCGTAACCGGCCGCGGTCTCCGCCTCGATCGTCCGTTGCACGGCCGGCCGGGCCATCATGCGTGCGTAATGCGCGTCGAGATTTGGAAACGTGCCGGGCGCCGGATGGAGCGCATGAAACAGTCGCCAGTACAGGCGAAACAGGTGGATATCGGCGATCGAGTAGCGTTCGCCAAGTACCCAATTTGATCCCAGCAACCGGTCGGCAAGTCCGTAGACTTCGGTGGCATATTCCATCCCGCGCTGGCGCGCCGGGTGCAGGGTGGAGGCAATGAACGACATCCACGACACGACGCGGGCCTCCGCTTCGATATCGTCATGCGGCAACAGTCTGCTTTCGGGAAAACGTCGTGCCAGATAAAACAGAATGCCGGCTACCTCGACCAGCGGCCGCCCGTCGACCAGGAGCGTCGGCACCTTGCCGGCCGGATTGATCTTCAGGAATTCCGCCGTTCGGGTATCGTTGCGCTTCAACGACAAAAGCTTCGCCTCGAATGGGACCCCAACCTCGTGGAGTGCGATATGGGCTGCCATCGAGCTTGAGCCGGGCGAATAATAAAGCGTGAACATCATCCCTCCTGAAACCGGGAGCTATATCGTCTCCACACGGTCGAGCGCAGGCCCGACCTAGAACGGCAATCCGACGTAGTTTTCCGCGAGTGACGCGGCGGCGGCCTTCGAGTTCGCGACGTAATCAAGCTCGGCGAGTTGGATTCGCGCGCCGAACGCGCCGTTGTCGGGAAATTTGTGCAGCATCGAAGTCATCCACCACGAGAAGCGCACGGCCTTCCAGACCCGCGACAGCGCCGTGGCCGAATAGGCATCGATGCCGGCGGAAGACTTTTCGTCGTAGAACTCGCGAAAGGCCTGCGCGAGGTAATGCGCGTCGGAGGCCGCGAGATTGAGTCCCTTGGCGCCGGTCGGCGGCACGATGTGGGCGGCGTCGCCGGCCAAAAACATCCGGCCGAACCGCATCGGCTCGGCGACAAAACTACGAAGCGGCGCAATGCTCTTTTCGATCGAGGGCCCGGTGACGAGCTTGTCGGCGGCTTCCTGATCGAGGCGTCGCTTCAACTCGTCCCAGAACCGGTCGTCCGGCCATTCCTCGATGCGGTCGTCGAGCGGACACTGCACGTAATGGCGGCTTCGTTTGGCCGAGCGCATCGTGCAGAGCGCAAATCCCCGTGCATGGTTCGAATAGATCAGCTCGGGGCTGACCGGCGGGGTGTCGGAGAGAATGCCGAGCCAGCCGAACGGATACACCCGCTCAAAAGTCTCGATCGCGGCGGGCTTGACGCTGGCGCGGCTGACGCCGTGATAGCCGTCGCATCCGGCGATGAAATCGCATTCGATCTCATGGCCGACGCCGTCCTTCACATAGGAAATGCGGGGATGATCGGTGTCGAAATCGATCGGCTTGACGTGTTCCGCCTCGTAGATGCTGGTGAGCCCGACCGCCTGCCGGGCATTCATCAGGTCGAGCGTCACCTCGGTCTGGCCATAGATCGTCACGCTCTTGCCGGTCGGGCCATGCAGATCGATGCGGTGGCGTTCGCCGCCAAAGGCAAGCTCGATGCCCCCATGCACCAGGCCCTCGCGATGCAGCCGTTCGCCGGCGCCGACCTCATCGAGCAGCGCGACTGTGCCTTCTTCCAGCAGGCCGGCGCGGATGCGGCCGAGCACATATTCGCCGGTGTGACGCTCAAGGATGACGTTGTCGACGCCGTAACGGTGCAACAACTGTCCGAGCAAAAGGCCCGCAGGCCCCGCGCCTATGATGGCAACCTTTGTCCGCAACACGCTCTCCCCGGTCGCACGACTTTGCGATCCGCAATCGTCATATGCAAGCCTTGCGACTAGTTATAACGTATAACAGTTTGCTCCCATGGAGCTTGAAGCGAAATCCACCGCTATATAACATGTTAAATAACAAGACCGGCCGAACAAGGCCGTCGCCATTCCGGGGAGTGAGACCGATGAGAAAAGCGCTGCTTGCCGTGCTGCTGACTGTCTTGGCGGCGCCTGCGTCCGCACAGGAAAAAAACGTCGAGCTGAAGATTTCGCACTGGGTGCCGGCTTCGCATCCGCTGCAAAAGGCGCTGGAGGAGTGGGGCGCCTCGGTCGAGAAGGCTTCCGGCGGCACGATCAAGTCCAGGGTTTTTCCGGCCCAGCAACTCGGCAAGGCGTTCGACCATTACGACATGGCGCGCGACGGCATTGCCGACCTGACCTATGTCAATCCCGGTTATCAGCCCGGCCGCTTTCCGATCATCGGCGCCGGCGAGTTGCCGTTTCTGATGTCGGACGCCAAGGGCGGCACCATGGGGCTGGACGCCTGGTATCGCAAATATGCCGAGAAGGAGATGAAGGACGTCAAGTTCTGCCTCGCCTTCATTCATTCGCCGTCGTCGTTTCATTCGCGCACAAAGAAGATCGTGATGCCGGAAGACATCAAGGGCATGAAGATCCGCCCGGCGGACGCCACGATCGCGAATTTCGTCACGTTGCTGGGCGGCACCAATGTGCAGTCGTCCGCGCCTGAGGTTCGTGACATCATCGAGCGCGGCGTCGCCGATGGCGTTACCTTCCCGTGGGGATCGCTGGTGCTGTTCGGCATCGACAAGGTGACGAAATTTCACATGGATGCGCCACTCTATGTCACGACTTTTGTCCTGGTCCTGAACAAGGACAAATACAACGAGATGTCGGAACGGCAGAAGAAGGCCGTCGACGACAACTGCAACACCGAAGCCGCAGGCCGCGTGGGCGAGCCCTGGGGCAAGTTCGAGGATGCAGGTATCGACAAGGTGAAGGCGGAAGCGGGCCAGGAAGTCTACACACTGACCCCGGAACAGACCGCGTCGTGGAAGAAGGCGTCTGAGCCGCTGATCAAGACCTGGGCTGACGGCGTCCGTAGAACCGGTGCCGATCCCGACGCTGCGCTTGCCGAGCTGCGCGCCTCGCTGACAAAGTACAACGCCCTGACGCAGTAACAGGCTGCCATCCCGCGCCTCGAAGGAAGCGACATGACGCGCCATTCCATGGATCGCTTCATCGACACGATCGAGTGGATCGCGGCCGGCTTCGTTGGCCTCGTCGCGCTCGATATCTTCATCTCGGTGTTGCTGCGTAACATCTTCAACTATGCGATCCCGGATTCGTTCGACATCGGGCGCATGCTGCTCGGCATCCTGATCTTCTGGGGCATTGCGGCCACGAGCTATCGCGGCACCCACATCACGGTCGATCTGGTCTGGGGCAATGTCAGCCCGCGATATCAGCGCTGGATCGATGTGTTCGCGACGCTGGTGCTTTTTTTCGTGGTCACGGTGCAGACCTGGACGTTGTTCGACAAGGTGCGCGGCACCTACCGGGACAATGTCACGACCTTCGACCTGCACATGCCGACCTGGCCGTTCTTTGCGGTGGCCTGGATCGGTGACGTCTCCGCGGTACTTCTAATCGCGATCCGCACCTATCGGCTGATCTTCCATCCGGAGGACATGCACGACCCCAAGCTCAAGGGTACGGAATGAGCGCCGCATGAGCACGGATGCCGTTGCACTCACCGGATTTGCCGCGCTGTTTCTCTTGATGCTGCTGCGGGTGCCCGTCGGCATGGCGATGGGCCTCGTCGGCGTCTGCGGTTTCGGCTATCTCACCGGCTTCACGCCGGCGCTCAAGCTGGTCGGCCAGACGTCGATGCGCACCGTGACCGACTACACGTTCGGCGTGATTCCGATGTTCCTGTTGATGGGAACGTTCGTCAGCCATTCCGGCATGAGCCGCGACCTGTTCCGCGCCGCCAACGGCTTCGTCGGCCATTTGCGCGGTGGTCTCGGCATCGCCACGGTCGCGGCCTGCGGCGGCTTTGCCGCGATCTGCGGCTCGTCGGTTGCGACCGCCGCGACGTTCTCCGCGGTCGCCTATCCGGAAATGCGCCGCTTCGGCTATCCGCAGTCCTTTGCCACCGGCGTGATCGCGGCGGGCGGCACACTCGGCGCGATGTTGCCGCCGTCGACCGTGCTGGCGGTTTACGGCATCATCACCGAGCAGGACATCGGCAAACTGTTCATGGCCGGCATCATTCCCGGCCTGCTCGCGATGACCATGTACATGATCACGATCGGGTTGATCGGCTATTTCCGCCCGGGCTTTTTGCCCAAGGGCGTGCAGACGCCCTGGCGCGAGAGCTTTGCCGCGCTCAAGGATATCTGGGCGCCGGTGCTGCTGTTTATCTTCGTGATCGGCGGCCTTTATGGCTTGCCTTACCTGCCGCGTTTCACGCCGACCGAAGCCGGCGGCGTCGGCGCCACCGGCGCGTTCCTGATCGGCCTCCTCACCGGCCGGCTCGACCGGGAGAGAATTCTGGCGTCGCTGCTGCAAGCGACGCGGACGGCGGCGGCGGTGTTCACTGTGTTGATCGGCGCGCTGATCTTCGGCTATTTCCTGACGGTGACGCAGACGCCGCAAAAGGTAACGGAATTCCTCACCGGCCTCGGCCTCAGCAGTTACGGCGTGCTTGCCGTCATCATGGTGATGTATCTCGTGCTCGGCTGCCTGATGGACGCCATGGCAATGATCATCCTCACCGTGCCGATCATCTTTCCGGTGGTCTCGCAACTCGGCTTCGATCCGATCTGGTTCGGCGTCATCATCGTGATGACGGTCGAGCTTGGCTTGATCCATCCGCCGGTCGGCATGAACGTCTTTGTCATCAAAAGCGTGATCAAGGACGTTTCCTTCACCACGATCTTCAAGGGCGTGCTGCCCTTTGTCGTTACCGACATTATCCGGCTGATCATTCTGATCGCATTCCCGTTGCTGGCGACCTGGTTGCCGCAGCAGATGATGGCTCGCTGATTGATCTGGGCCGTCATGGCCGGGCATAGCCGTTCGGAGAACGGCGTCGCTTCCGCTCGCCTATGCCCGGCCATCCACGTCTTTCTTCTCATGGAGGCAGAAGACGTGGATGCCCGGCATAAAGCCGGGCATGACGAAAACGTGGAGAGATTTCTATGGAGCCTCAACTCGCGACCCGCTACGTCTTCACCATCACGGCCCGTGTCGCCGGTATCATTTCGGCCGGTGAGATCGGCGTCGGCGAGCGCCGCATCATTCCGATTACAGGCGGCGAGGTGAGGGGAGCGGACATCAACGGAAAGGTCTGCGCCTTCGGTGCGGACTTCCAGATTGTCCGGCCGGACTCCTCGATCGAGCTCGAGGCGAAATATGCGCTTCAGACCGATGACGGCGCGGTGATATCAGTCGAAAACCGCGGCATGCGCCGCGGACCTGTCGAACTGATCCAGAAGCTCAACCGCGGCGAGCCAGTCGATCCCGCACTGATTTATTTTCGCACCGTGCCGAGGTTCGAAACCGGCGCGGCCCGATATCGCTGGCTGATGCAAAGCCTGTTCGTCGCCTCGGCCGCGCGCCATGCCGACCGCGTGGTGATCGACGTGCACCAGGTGCTGTGAGCTCTTTCCCTCAACCCCTTGTGGAGAGGGCAAGTACGTCGCAGCGGAAGATCCGATTTGACTCCATCCAAATTAGTTATAAAACATAACTATTCGGGAGGCGGGCACTAGTGCCGCCTATTTGAAGTTCCTGCACCACAAGCGGCGAATTCGCCTCAGGAACTTCAAATAGAAAAGCGGCACTAGGTTTAATAAGCTTGCTAGTGCCCATGACTTTCCGAAGTTCGTGAAAGGTGGGCGCTGCGAAGGAGCACGAACTTCGGAAAGTGGGCACTAGGTATGAGCGCAAAGGCCGACCTGTCCTTGCAAGCAAGCAACGCGCCGACGTCATCCGGCGGCGGCCAGGCTCCGTTGCGCCCGATTGCGTTCGGCGATCCCAAGATCGCGGTCGAGCGCCGCCCGGATGGCACCATCTACCTCCGGCCGCATCAGCTCGACATCGCGTATCCGGTTCGGCTGACGGATTCCCTGTATCATTGGGCGCACCTCGCGCCTGATCGCGTCTTCATGGCGGAACGTGATGCGCGTGGCGGCTGGCGCAAGATCACCTACTCCGAATTTCTGGGCGCAAGCCAGCGCATCGCCTCGGCGTTGCTAATGCGCGAACTCTCGGCCGAGCGGCCCGTCGTCATTCTCTCCGGCAACTCCATCGACCATGCACTGGTCGCGCTCGGCGCGATGCTGGCGGGTGTGCCGTTCTGTCCGGTATCGCCGGCCTATTCGCTGATCTCGAAAGACTACGGCAAGCTTTCCTACCTGATGAAGCTGCTGACGCCGGGCTTTGTCTTTGTCGACGACGCCGATCAATTCGCCGCGGCGTTACAAGCCAATGTCCCCGAAGCCGTCGAAATTGCAGCCTCTCGCGGTGCCGTGCCAGGCCGCGCGCTGACAAGCCTCGCCGGTTTGCTGGCCACGCCGCTGCATCCCGATCTCGACCAGGCGCACCAGGCCATCGGCCCCGACTTCATCGTCAAGTTCCTGCTGACGTCGGGTTCGACCGGAAATCCGAAAGCCGTCATCAACACGCAACGGATGCTCTGCGCCAATCAGGTGATGATCCGGGAAACCATGACCTTCCTGAAGGAAGAGCCGCCGGTCATCGTCGATTGGCTGCCGTGGAATCACACGTTCGGCGGCAACCACAATCTCGGGCTCGTGCTGTTCAACGGCGGTTCGCTGTATCTCGACGCCGGCAAGCCGACGCCCAGCGGCATCGAGGAAACGGTGCGGAATCTGAAGGAGGTCTCGCCGACCGTCTATTTCAACGTTCCCAAGGGCTTTGAATCGTTGCTGCCCTATCTGCGCGATGACGCGCATCTGCGGCGAAGCTTCTTCGGGAGATTGCACGCGATGTTCTTTTCCGGCGCGGCGATGTCGCCCTTTGTCTGGAAAAGCCTCGATGAACTCGCGGCACAGGAAACGGGCTTCCGCATTCCGATGCTGACGGGGCTAGGCGCCACCGAGAGCGCGCCGTTCTCGATATCGGCGACGCCTCGCACCAGCCGGTCCGGCCACATCGGACTTCCGGTGCTCGGCAACGAGATCAAGCTTGTGCCCGGCAACGGCAAGCTTGAACTGCGCGTCCGCGGCCCGAATGTCACGCCGGGCTATTGGCGCCAGAGCGAGTTGACCGAGGCTGCCTTCGATGAAGAAGGGTTTTACAAATACGGCGATGCCGCGAAGCCAGCGGCGGCGGACGATTTTTCGGCGGGTCTCGATTTCGACGGCCGCATCGCCGAAGACTTCAAGCTCGCGAGCGGCACCTGGGTCAGCGTCGGTCCGCTGCGGGCGCGCTTCATCTCGGCCTGCGCGCCGCTGGTGCGCGATGTGGTGATCGCCGGCATCAACCGCGACGAGATTACGGCGCTGGTGATCCTCGACCTCGACAGCTGCCGCTTGGTCAATCCGGCGCTGCCGCCGGCCGATGTCGGTGCTTGCGCAAGGGATACGCGGGTGCGCGACGCGTTCCGGCAACGCTTTTCAGCCTTTCAGGCGGCGTCAACCGGCTCATCGAACCGGGTCGTTCGCGCGCTGTTGATTGACGGACCGCTCTCGATCGACCGCGGTGAAGTCACTGACAAGGGGTCGATCAACCAGCGCGCGGTGCTGGAACATCGAAAGACGCTGGTCGAAGCACTTTATTCGCCCACGTCAGGCAACGACGTGATAACGCCTTAGGTAAGAGTAGTTTGGGAGGAAGCGATGCAATTAAGGGATCAGGCCGCGATCGTCACCGGCGGCGCATCGGGATTGGGCGCAGCCACCGCGCGGCGCCTCGCCAAGGAGGGCGCCAGGGTCGCGATCTGCGACCTCAACGCCAAGCTTGCCGAAACCGTCGCCAAGGAAATCGGCGGCGTCGCCGTGACATGCGATGTGGCCGACAGCGCGTCGGCGGAAGCCGCGATTGCCGCGGCCGCAAAGGCCCACGGTCCGGCGCGGGTCTTGATCAACTGCGCCGGCATCGGTGTCGCCAAGCGGGTGATCGGCCGCGAAGGGCCAATGGCGCTCGCCGATTTCGACCGCGTGATCCGCATCAACCTGATCGGCTCCTTCAACATGATCCGCCTTGCGGCCGCCGACATGACCAAGCTCGAACCGCTTTCGACCGGCGAGCGCGGCGTGATGATTTCGACCGCCTCGATCGCCGCCTATGACGGCCAGATCGGGCAGGCGGCTTATTCGGCCTCGAAAGGCGGCATTGTCGGAATGACGCTGCCGATCGCGCGCGAATTCGCGCAATTCGGCATTCGCGTGCTGGCGATTGCGCCGGGCCTGTTTCTCACGCCGCTGCTGGCCGCGTTGCCGCAGGAAGCACAGGACTCGCTTGCCGCCGCCGTTCCATTCCCGCACCGTCTCGGCGATCCATCCGAATTTGCTTCCCTCGTGATGCAGATGATCGACAACGCCTATCTCAACGGCGAGGTGGTGCGGCTTGACGCATCGCTGCGCATGGCGCCGAAATAGGGCTGCGCGTTCATGTTCGTTCACCGCAGGGACGTGCAGATCCAGTGGGGCGATTGCGACCCTGCCAACATCGTTTACTATCCGCGCTATTTCGAGATGTTCGACGACTCCACCTCGATCATGTTCGAGGCAGCCGGCTACTCCAAGCAGGACATCGTCAAGAAATACGGGCTGGTCGGCATTCCCATGGTGGACACGCGGGCGAAATTCCATATCGCCTCGACCTTTGGCGACTGGATCACGATCGAGAGTCGGATCGAGAGCTTCAAACGCTCGAGCTTCGAGGTCACGCACAAGGTCTACAAGGGCGAGGCGCTCGCGATCGAGGCATTCGAGACCCGCGTGCTGGTGGGGCACGATCCTGCCGATCCAGCGCGGCTGAAATCGGCGCCCGTTCCGGCGGAAATCGTCGCGAAATTCCTGAAGGGATAATCGCTGCGAAGTGATAAGAGAATTGTCAGGGAGGAATTCATGAACAAGATGTTTCTCGCGGCGGCAGCCAGCGCCGCGCTCACGCTTTCAACGCCATCAGTGCAGGCGCAATCGGCCGAAATCACCATCGGCATTTCAATTTCGACCACGGGCCCCGCGGCGGCTCTCGGGGTACCCGAACGCAACGCGCTGGAATTCGTGCCCAAGGAAATCGCAGGCGTGCCGCTGAAAGTCATCGTGCTCGACGATGGCGGCGATCCGACCAACGCCACCACCAATGCGCGGCGCTTCGTGACGGAATCGAAGGCCGACATCATCGTGGGGTCGTCGACCACGCCGCCGACGATCGCGATCTCCAACGTCGCCAACGAGGTCGGCACGCCGCATATCAGTCTCGCGCCATTCCCGGTCACGCCCGAGCGCGCCAAATGGTCGGTCGTGCTGCCGCAGCCGGTGCCGATCATGGGCAAGGTGCTCTACGCCCACATGAAGGCGCACAACGTCAAAACCGTCGGCTATATCGGCTACTCCGATTCCTACGGCGACCTCTGGTTCGATGACTTCAAGCGCCAGGGCGTGCCGACGGGACTGACGCTGGTCGACGAAGAACGCTTTGCGCGGCCCGACACGTCGGTGGCCGGCCAGGTGTTGAAGCTCGTCGCCGCCAATCCCGATGCGATCCTGATCGGGGCTTCCGGCACGGCAGCCGGCCTGCCGCAATCGAGCTTGCGCGAGCGTGGCTACAGGGGCCTGATCTATCAGACCCATGGCGCCGCGAGCATGGATTTCATCCGCATCGCTGGCCCCGCGGCGGAAGGCGTGATCATGGCGTCGGGCCCGGTGATGAATCCGGAAGGCCAGCCGGATTCCGCGCTGACCAAGAAGCCCGGCCTTGCGCTCAACACGGCATACGAAACCAAATATGGCCCGAACAGCCGCAGCCAGTTCGCCGGTCACGCCTATGACGCGTTCGAGGTGTTGAAGCGCGTGATTCCGGTTGCCCTGAAGGCAGCCAAGCCCGGCACACCGGAGTTTCACGAGGCGATCCGGCAAGCCTTCATGAGCGAACACGAGATCGCGGCGACGCAAGGCGTCTACAACTGGACCGAAAAGGATCGCTCCGGCCTCGACGACCGTTCGCGCATCATCCTGACCGTGAAGGACGGCAAGTACGTTCCGGCGATGTGAGAAGAGAGCGGAAGCGCTCTAGGTGGCGCTTTCGCTTTCATCGCCCAGTCCGAGGTAACTCGCCGCAACCCGGGCATTGCCGGCGATGTCCTTTGCCGTGCCCTCAAGCACGAATTCGCCGAGTTCCATGACATAGGCGCGGTCGGCGATTTGCAGCGCGGCTTGCGCGTTCTGCTCGACCAGCAGCACCGAGACGCCGCTCGTTCGCAGTTCGCCGATGGTGCGGAAAATATCGGCGACGATGATCGGCGCCAGGCCCAGGCTCGGCTCATCCAGCATCAACAGTTTAGGCGCGCCCATCAGAGCGCGGCCCATCGCCAGCATCTGCTGCTCGCCGCCGGACAACGTCCCGGCAAGTTGCCGATGTCGCTCCTTCAGCCGCGGGAACAGCGTATAGACGCGCTCCAGGGACTGCGACGGCTTTTGTCCTGTCCGTTTCGGAAAGCGCCAAGCCGCAGATTGTCTTCGACGTTCATCGCGGCGAACAGCTCGCGCCCCTCCGGCACGAGGCTGACCCCGGCGGCGACACGGTCCTCGATCTCAAGCCGCGCGAGGTCGGTGCCTGCAAAGCTCACGCCGCCCTTGAGCGGCAGAATGCCCATGATGGCGTTGAGTAGCGTGGTCTTGCCGGCGCCGTTGGCGCCGATGATGGTGACGATCTCGTTTTCGGCGACTGCGAGCGTTACGCCGCGCACCGCCTCGACCTTGCCATAGGCGATGTGGGCGTCGGTGACCTGCAGGAGATTTCCATCGCCGCTCATGACGCGGCTCCAAGGTAGGCGCGGATCACGTCCGGGTTGGCTCTTGATCACTTGCGGTGTGCCTTCCGCAATTCGGGTGCCGAAGTCGAGCACCACGACGCGGTTCGCGAGCCCCATGACAAATCCCATGTCGTGCTCGACCAGCAACACCGACATGCCGCCGTCGCGCAAATTCCGCAGCAGGTTTGCGAGTTGCTGCTTTTCCATGTGACGCAGGCCGGCCGCCGGTTCGTCGAGCAAGAGTAGCGCCGGATCGGCGCACAATGCGCGCGCAATCTCGACGATGCGCTGTTGGCCGAGCGACAGGCTTCCCGCCGGCATATCCGCCTGGGCGGACAGTCCCACGCGTTCGATCTGGCGCATGGCTTCCGCGAGCAGCCTCGCTTCGTCGTTGCGGTCGAGGCGCAGCATGCTCTGGATCGCGCCCGCATGTCCGCGCAAATGCGCGCCGAGCGCGACGTTTTCGAGAACGGTCATCTCAGTGACGAGTTTGACGTGCTGGAACGTCCTGCTGACGCCGAGCCGGGTGACGTCCTGCGGCTTCGCGGCCTTGAGCGTCTGGCCCATGAGGGAAATCGTTCCGGCCGACAAAGGAAGTACGCCGGTGATCAGGTTGAACGTCGTGCTCTTGCCGGCGCCGTTCGGACCGATCAGGGCAACGATCTCGCGGGCGCCGACGTCAAAGGACACGTCATTGACCGCAACCACACCGCCAAATTCCTTGCGCGCGTGTTCGACGATCAGGAGCGAGTCGTCGATGGCGGCGGGCTTTCGCCGCGGCGGCAATGTCAAAGCCGGGTCGAAGGAGCTGCGTTTCGGCCTCAAAGGCAGCAGGCGGACCAGCCATGGCCACACGCCGTCAGGCGCAAGCTGAAGCAACGCCACCAGCAGCATGCCGAAGACGATGGTCTCGAGCTGGCCTTCGCCGTGAAACAGATACGGCAAATAGTCTTGCAAAATCTCCTTCAAGACCACGACGATGGCCGCGCCCAGCACGCCGCCCCAGACATAGCCGGCGCCGCCGACCACGGCGACGAAGAGATATTCGATGCCGGCCTGCGCGCCGAACGGCGTCGGGTTCACCGCGCGCTGAAAATGAGCGTAGAGCCAGCCGGAGAGGCCGGCCAGCACGGCGGCGTAAATGAACACCAGGAGCTTGGTCCGCGGCGGCTGAATGCCGAAAGCTTCCGCCGCGACATGGCCGCGCCGCAGCGCGCGAATGGCGCGGCCGCTGCGGGAATCCAGCAGGTTCATCGTCAGCAGCGCGCAAAGGATCACGCAAGCCCAGATCGCGAAGTAGATCGTGTCGGGACTGATCATCTTCAGCGAGCCGATCGCCAGCGGCGGGATCGCGGAAATGCCGTCGTTGCGGCCGAGGAATTCGAGCTTGCTGAACAGATAAAACAGGCCGAGGCCCCAGGCGATGGTGCCGAGCGGCAAATAATGCCCGGAAAGCCGCACGGTGATGAGGCCGAGCGCCACCGCGAAGATTCCGCTCACCACCAGCGAAAGCGGCAGCGTCAGCCACGGCGAGAGGCCGTAAGCCGTGGTCAATACCGCGGTCGTATAGGCGCCGAAGCCGCAAAACGCCGCCTGGCCGAATGACGTCAAGCCGCCGACGCCGGTGAGCAGCACGAGGCCCATCGCAACCAGCGCCGACAATCCGATATTGTCGAGCAACACGATCCAGAACGGCGGCATGCCGGGCACGAACGGGATCGCCGCCATGACGAGCGCGAACACGATCAACGGCAACCGCTGCGCCATCAAGATCAGTCCTTTTCCTCGTCGACCGCGGGCGTGGCCAGCGAACGCAGCAGCAGCACCGGAATGATCAGTGCGAACACGATCACTTCCTTGAAGTTGCTGGCGTAGAACGACGAGAAGGACTTCGACGCTGCCAACCAGAAGAGCGGCGATCGCGGTCAAGGGATAGCTGACGAGGCCGCCGATGATCGCGGCGACAAAGCCCTTCAGGCCGATCAGGAATCCAGTGTCGTAATAGAGCGTCGTGATGGGGACGATGAGGATGCCGGACGTGGCGCCGATCACGGCGGCGAGCAGAAATGCGATCTGGCCCGACAGCGCGGTTCGAATTCCAACCAGCCGCGCGCCCAGACGATTCACCGCGGTGGCGCGCAAGCGCCTTGCCGTAGAGCGTAAACCGAAACAGCAGCCAGAGGGCTGCGATCAGCGCCAGCGTCACCGCGTAGACCGCGATACTTTGGCCGGTGAAACGCAGCGGGTCGATGGTGAAAGAGGCATTCGACAGCGCCGGCCCGCGCTGGCCCTCGGCACCAAAGAAGACCAGCCCAATGCCTTGCAGCGCCAGATGGCAGCCGACGGCGGCGATCAACAGCACCAGCACGGAGGTGTGCGCGATCGGTGCAAAGGCGATGCGGTAGAGATAAAGCCCGATTGTCCCCACGATCAGAAGCGAGAGCGCGATGTCGACGGCGATCGGCGTCTGCTTGCCGGCAAGCGTCAAGGTGAGCGCGAGGATCGCCGCCGGCACAACGATGTTGGTGAGGAGGCTTTGTGCGATCAAGGCAAGCCGCAGCGTTCGCCGCCGCATCACGAGATCAAGGCCGAAGGCTGCGATGCCCATCACCACTGCAAGTCGCGCCGTGCCCGGCACCTGGCCCGAGGCCAGCGTGGCGTAGGTCAGGGCGCCGTAGGTAACGAATTCGCCTTGCGGAATCAGGATGACGCGCGTCACGGCGAAAACCAGCACCAGCGCCAGGCCCAGCAGGGCATAGATCGCGCCATTGGTGATGCCGTCCTGTAGCAGGAACAGCATGATGGTCGTGTTCAACGAGGCCGCTCCCCTAAATCCCTGACGCTGGCGGTTGAAATCCGCGTGCCTATTTTGATATGATGGATAACAATTATCGAATATAACCTCAAGGCCGGAGCGGCCGTGAGGCGAGTTTCGAACATAGCGCGATTTTCAGACATCAAGCGATGACCGTTTCCAGAACCGCAGATCGCAAGGCGCAAGCCGGCCGCAAGGAGGCCGAGGGCGCGGCAATCGAGCTCGGCGAATTGTCGGAAATGCTCGGCTATCCGCTCAAGCGGGCGCAGCTCAAGATCTTCGAGGATTTTCTGCGCTGCATGGCGCCGCTGCAACTGACGCCCGCGCAGTTCTCCGTGCTGATGCTGCTGGAGCGCAATCCCGGCCGTAACCAGACCGAGATCGCAAGCACGCTTGGAATCCTTCGGCCGAATTTCGTGGCGATGCTCGATGGTCTGGAGAGCCGCGAGTTGTGCGCGCGCGTTCGTTCGGTCAACGACCGGCGGTCGCATAACCTCGTCCTGACCGACAAAGGCAAAGCGGTGCTGGCACGGGCGAAGAAGCTCATAGCGGCCAAGCATGAGGCGCGTCTCAATGAGCTGTTGGGGCCCGCCAGCCGCGCCGCGCTGGTTGCGATGCTGACGAAGATCGCCGACGAGTTTTGAAAGGCTTGCCCAGCTGTCATTCCGGGGCGCGAGCTTTTTGCGAGCGAACCCGAGAATCCATGTCGACAAGCGTTATGGTGGTGCAATGGATTCCGGGTCCGAGGCTTCGCCTCGCCCCGGAATGACGTAAAACTAGTCCACCAGGATCACTCTGACATCGTTGACATTGGTCAGCGTCGGCCCGGTCTGGACCAGATCGCCGGTTGCTGCAAAGAACGCGGTCGCATCGTTGTTGGCGAGATAGGCCGCAGGATCCAGCGCGAGCGATTTCATCTTGGCAAAGGTCGTGCGGTCGATGATGGCGCCTGCGGGATCGCTGGCGCTACCCGCGCCGCCATCGGCGCCGTCGGTATCGGCGGCGAGCGCCGAAATATCCGCCGTGTCCTTGAGAAGCGCTGCGAGCGCCAGCGCGTATTCCTGGTTGGGGCCGCCGCGCCCGTTGCCCTTCACAGTCACAGTGAGTTCGCCGCCGGAGAGGATCGCAACGCGCTTTCCTTCTGCGCGGGCTTTCAGCGCCAGCCTGGCGTGTTCGGCGGCGACGTCGCGGGCTTCGCCTTCGAGATCGGCGCCAAGGCCGATGATTGCATAGCCCGCGTCGGTTGCGACCTTGATCGCGGCATCGAGCGAGGCCTTCGGCCGCGCGATCAATTCGAATTTGGCGCGGTTGAAGGCGGCGTCGCCGGGCTTGCAGCTTTCGTTGTTGGGATCGTCGAGCGCGCGGCGCACGGCATCATCGATATTGAGCTTGTACCTGGCGACGATGGCGCGGGCGTCCGCCAATGTCGTCGGATCAGGCACCGTCGGGCCGGAAGCGATGGCGGACGGCTCGTCGCGCGGCACGTCGGAGATCGCCAGCGTCACGATCTCGGCGCGCTGGCCGGCGCGCGCCAGCCTGCCGCCCTTGATGCGCGACAGGTGCTTGCGAACGATATTCATCTCGCCGATCGGCGCGCCCGAGCGCAACAGTGCACGGTTGACCTGCTGCTTTTGCGTGAACGTGACGCCATCGGCCGGCGCAATCCAGTTGGCGGATCCACCGCCGGACAGCAGCACCAGCAGCAGATCGTCAGGCCCCGCTTGCTGTGCGATCGCCAGCGTCTCGTCCGCCGCTTTCAGCCCGGCTTCGTCCGGCACGGGATGGCCGGCCTCGACCACCCGGATACGCCGGGTCGGCACGCCATGGCCGTGGCGCGTGGTGGCAAGCCCCGAAAGGCGCGAGGGATCGAGCTTGAGCTTGTCGAGATAATGCCGTTCGGCAGCGGCCGCCATCGCAGCCGCGCCTTTGCCGGCGGCAAGGCAGATGATCTTCCCCTTCGGCGCCGGCGGCAGATGGGCCGACAGAATGACGTCCGGATGCGCAGCCGCGACGGCGGCATCGAAAATCGCGCGCAGGAGAGGGCGTCGGTCGGTCATGGCGTCTCGGCTTGGTTCTAAGGGTCTGAAATGGGAATGCCGTTATCCACCCCATTGCGGCAAAAGAAAACCCCCGCCGACGACGTCAGCGGGGGTTTTGCGGTGGTCAGATGATCAGGCGTTCAGCCGCCGATTTCGCCGCTAATGACATCGCCGAACAGGACCCAGCGCTCACCCTTGAACACCATCAGTTGAAGCTGGCTGATCGGGGCGAAGTTGGCGGGCGAGGTATTGATGGTGATGCCGGGCAACAGCATTTCGGTGCGGAAGTTCTTCAGGTTGGCGGCCTGCTTCATGACGTTCTCGCGGGTGAGATCGTCGCCGCATTGCTTGAGCACCTGAACCAGGGTTGCCGCCACGCTGTAGCCGACCCCGGTAGACTGATCGAGCTTGTTGCCGTCCGGGAAGTCCTTGGCGAGGAAGTCCACGAATTGCTTCATGCCGGGATCATTGTCCCATTGCGGATCGGAGGCGTCCTTCTGGTAGGCCGCCGAAATAATGCCCTGCGCATTCTCGAAGCCGGCGGGTTTCAGGACGCTGCCGACCGAGGCGGAGACGTTGTTGAGGAAGTGCAGCGGCTTCCAGTCGATCTCGCCGACCTTCTTGATCGCTTGCGCGGCAAACTTGGGCGTTCCGATGTCAACGAAGATATCCGCGCCGCTCGCCTTGAGCTTGACGATGTGGTTGTCGATCGTCGGCTCCGAGGTCTCGAAACTTTCTTCCGCGATGATCATGGAGGTCTTGTCGCCGAGGCCGTCCTTCAGTCCTTTCAGATAGTCCTTGCCATAGTCGTCGTTCTGATAAAGCACGGCGATCTTGGCGTTGGGTTTCTCCTTGAGAATATACTTGGCGTAAATGCGCGCCTCGGCCTGGTAGCTCGGCTGCCAGCCCATGGTCCACGGGAAGTTCTTCGGATCGTTCCACTTGGTGGCGCCTGTGGCGACAAAAAGCTGCGGCACCTTCTTGGCGTTCATGTATTTGTGGATCGCCGAATTCGATGGCGTGCCGAGTGAATTGAAGACCAGTAACACCTCGTCGCTTTCGACGAGCTTGCGTGCCTGCTCGACTGCTTTTGGCGGACTATAGCTGTCGTCATAGCTGATGAAGTTGATCTTGCGGCCGTTGATGCCGCCGGCGTCGTTGATCTTCTTGAAATAGGCGGCCTCGGTCCTGCCGATCACGCCGTAGGCGGAAGCCGGTCCGCTATAGGGCATGATGTTGCCGATCTTGATCTCGGTATCGGTCGCGCCCGGGTCGTACTTCTTCTGCGCCAGCGCCGCGCTGCCGGAAGTTACCAGCAACGCGAATGCAGCAGCGGACGCAATCGCGACCCTGTTTGCGAAAACAGCCATGACGTTCTCCCTCTCGTCCAATGACGAATGATTGTGTGTGCGGCTTTCTTGTTCGAAAGCTCTTGAGCATTCAAAGGCGCGTCAAGCTACCATGCCGGACAAGAAAAAACCCTCCGCGAAGGGCGCGGAGGGCTGCTTCTTTAGTCGGTTTTTTCGGGGCGCGACGATCCGCCACGCCATTCCACAAGGCGGAATGCGAAGGACTGTTTAGTTGCTTAACTCGCTCGAGATGATGTCGCCGAACAATTCCCATTTTTCGCCTTTCAGCCGCTCCATCTTGAGCTGCTTGATGGGCGCGAAATCGGTCGCCGATGTGTTGATGGTGATGCCGGGCAACAGCGTGTCCGGTGCGAAGTCCTTCAGGCTGGCGGCTTGTTTCATCACGTTCTCACGCGTGAGGTTGTCGCCGCACATTTCGAGCACCTTCACCATGGTCTGTGCCACGCCGTAGCCGTAGACCACCGAGCCGTCGAGTTTGTTGCCCTCGGGGTAGTACTTCGCGAGGAATTCGAGGAATTTCTTCATGCCGGGATCGTTGTCCCACTGCGCATCGGCGCCGTCCTTGCCATAGTTGGCCGAAAGGATGCCTTGCGAATTCTCGAAGCCCGCCGGCTTGATCACGCCGCCGATGGAAGTCGACACGTTCGACACGATATGCAGCGGCGTCCAGTTCATCTCGGCGAGCTTCTTGATCGCCTGCGCTGCAAATTTCGGCGTCGTGATGCTGATGAAGACGTCGGCGCCGGAAGCCTTCAGCTTGACGATGTGGTTATCGATCGAGGGTTCGGCGGTCTCGTAGCCTTCTTCCGCAACGATCATCGTGGCGGCCTTGGCGCCGAACCCGTCCTTGAGGCCCTTCAGATAGTCCTTGCCGAAGTCGTCGTTCTGATAGAGCACCGCGATCTTGCCGGCAGGCTTTTCCTTCAGCAGATACTTGGCGTAGATCCGCGCCTCGCTCTGGTAGCTCGGCTGCCAGCCCATGGTCCACGGGAACTCTTTCGGCTCGTTCCATTTGGTGGCGCCGGTGGCGACGAAGAGTTGCGGCACCTTCTTGGTGTTCATGTACTTCTCGATCGCCGAATTCGACGGCGTACCGAGCGGATTGAAGATCAACAACACCTCGTCGCTCTCGACGAGTTTGCGCGCCTGTTCGACGGCCTTCGGCGGGCTATAGCCGTCGTCATACGTGACGAAGTTGATCTTGCGTCCGTTGATGCCGCCTTCGGCATTGATCTTGTTGAAGTAGGCCGCCTCGGTCTTGCCGATCACGCCGTAAGCGGAAGCCGGTCCGCTATAGGGCATGATATTGCCGATCTTGATCTCGGTGTCGGTCGCGCCGGTGTCGTATTTCTTCTGGGCCAGCGCGCTGCCGGTCGAGGCGAGCGCGATCGCGCTTGCGCGCCGCGGCGATCCATAGCTTCCGTTTTGCTGACATGGTTTTCTCCTTTTAGCGTCTTTTGAGGCGGCCGAGCAGATGCTGGGCGACCATGGCGACTTGCCTTGCGCCGTGCGGCACCAGGAAGATGACAAGGAACAGGATGACGCCGAACACCGCGCCGGAAAGGCCCTTGGAAATGCCTTCGGCGATATTCGGCACGAAGATGATGAAGGCGGACCCGACGATCGATCCCGGCAGCCAGCCGACGCCGCCGACCACCATGCCAAGGAACAGCGAGATCGCGAGCGTGATGGTGTAGCCGTCGGGCGCGACGAATTGCACGGCGATCGCACCCAATCCGCCGGCGATGCCGGTGATGCCGGCCGAGACGCCGAAGGCCAGCGTCTTGTAGAGCGCCACGTTGATGCCCATGGCGGAAGCCGCGATCTCGTTGTCGCGGATGGCCATGAAGGCGCGGCCCGAGCGGGACCGCAGCAGATTCACCGAGAAGATGTAGATCGCGATCGTGACGACGAGCGTGAAGTAATAGAGCCACATGTCTTGCGACATCTTCAGATGCGCCCAGCCGAGCACGCTCTGCACCATCTCCGGCGCATCCGGCTTGGTGACGACGAGGCCCTGCACGCCGCCGGTCCAGTGTTCGAAATAGCCGAGCTTGAGCAGCTGCGGCATCGCGGTGGCAAGCGCAAATGTCGCGAGCGCCAGATAGATGCCGGAAAGACGCAGCGCCGGCTGGCCGAACAGAAAGCCGAACACGAAGCAGACGAAGCCGGCGATCGGCAGCGTCAGCGCGTAATTCATGCCGACGTGCTCCATCAGGATCGCCGAGGTGTAGGCGCCGACCGCATAGAACGCGCTTTGTCCGAGCGAAAACTGTCCGCTGCCGCCGGTCAGGATGTTCAGCGCCAGCACCGCAAGCCCGTAGACCAGCAGCATGGTCATCTGGAAGATGATGAAGTTCTTCACGAACAGCGGTACGGCGATCAACAGCGCCAGCACGATCAGCGACGTGCCGGCTCCTAACGTCATCGCCCGTTTCGGGACGGCGGCGAGCGCGGGGGCTGCGGTGACTTCCTGCACGGCGCTCATGGCTAAACCCGCTTCACGATCGGCCGGCCAAACAGCCCGGCCGGTTTGACAACCAGAACAGTGATGATCAGCGCCAGTGCGATCGGCAGCTTCAATTCATTGCCGACGCCGGGAATGTAGGTGCCGGCGAGGTTTTCGAAGATGCCAACCAGGAATCCGCCAACTACGGCGCCGAACGGGCTGGTGAGGCCGCCGAGCACCGCCGCGGCGAAGCCGTAGATCAGCACGCCGCCCATCATATTGGGTTCGAGAAACACCACGGGCGCGATCAGCATGCCCGCGATCGAACCGATCGCAGCCGCCATGCCCCAGCCGAGCGCGATCATCCAGGAGGTGTTGATGCCGACGAGCCGCGCCGATTCAGGCACGGAAGCGGCCGCGCGCATCGCAAGGCCAATTCGCGTGAAGCGGAAGAAGACATAGAGCGCGATCAGGAGCAGCATGGTCACGCCGATCATGCCGGCCTGGTGGGTCGAGATGAGTTGGCTGCCGAGGAAAGGCGCCGATCCGAATGGCGTCGGGTACTGCTTGATGGTGAAGTCCCAGATCAGGCCGGCGCAGCTATTGATGATGGCAAACAGCGCGATGAATCCGGCGACGTTGGTCAGAATCGGGGCTTTCGCGAGCGGCTTGAACAACAAGCGCTCGATCGCGATGCCCCCGATAAAGGAGAAGACCAATGTGAGCAGGAAGGCGCCCCAATAGGGCACGCCCCACTGCATCAACTGCCAGGATATGAAGGTCGAGAACATCGCCATTTCGCCTTGCGCGAAATTGAGTTGGTCGATGGCCTGATAGATCATGACGACGGCGAGCGCCATGCAGGCGTAGATCGCGCCGGTGGCGATGCCGGCCAGGATCTGGTTGGTGAGAAGCTCCATGCGTGAGTTTCCCCTAATAGCCGAGATAGGATTTGCGAACGTCTTCGTTGTCCGCGATTTCGTTCGCCTTGCCGGACATCACGATGCGTCCGGTCTCGATCACATAGGCATGGTCGGCAATTTCCAGCGCCAGCTGCGCGTTCTGCTCGACCACCAGGATCGTGACCTTGTCCTCGCGATTGATCTTGCCGAGAATCTTGAAGAGATCACGCACGATCAAGGGCGCAAGCCCGAACGAAGGTTCGTCGAGCAGCATCAGCCGTGGTCGCAGCATCAGCGCGCGCGCCACGGCCAGCATTTGCTGCTCGCCGCCGGAAAGCGTGCCGGCCTGCTGGGTATGGCGCTGCTTGAGCACCGGAAAATGCGCGTACATGCGCTCGATATCGGACGCCACGTTCGCCTTGTTTCGCGTGATCGCGCCAAGGTGGAGGTTTTCCTCGACCGTCATGGTGGTGAAGGTGCCGCGGCCCTGCGGCACATGGGCAATGCCGAGGCGAACGATGTTTTCGGTCGAGCGGCTGGTGAGCGGCGCGCCGTCGAATTCGATCGCACCTGACGTGCGGACCATGTTGCAGATCGCGCGCAAGGTCGTGGTCTTGCCGGCGCCGTTGGCGCCGAGCAGCGTGGTTACGCTGCCTTCGTTGAGCGAGAATTCAAGTCCGTGCAGCGCCTGGACCTGGCCGTAAAAGGCATTCAGCGCCTTGATGTTCAATAGCGCCGTCATTGGTCCTTGCTCCCGAGATAGGCCTTGATCACGTCGGGATCGGATTGCACGGCTGCGGGGGTGCCTTCGGCGAGCTTGCGGCCGAAGTTGAGCGCGACCACGTGATCGGCGATCGACATCACCAGTCCCATGTGATGTTCGACCAGCAGCACGGTGATCTTGCGATCGTTGCGAATGCGCCGGATCAGGTCGCCGAGCGCATAGACTTCTTCGTGATTGAGGCCGCCGGCCGGTTCATCCAGCAGCAGGATCTTCGGCTCGGCGGCAAGCGCGCGAGCCAGTTCCACGCGCTTCTGGGTGCCGAACGGCAGGCCCGACACGATGGCGTGGGCGACGTCAGTGAGTTCGAGATAGCCGAGAATTTCGTCGACGCGCGCGTTCAGTGCCGCCTCGCCGCGGCGAATTGCGGGAAGTCTCAGGGAGTCGCTGATGATGTCGCTCTGGGTCCGAGCGTGCGCGCCGATCCGGACGTTGTCGAACACCGAGAGGTTGGAGAACAGGGCGACGTTCTGGAAGGTGCGGCCGATGCCGATTTCGGCGATCCGGTGCGGCGGACGCTTCAGGATGCTTGCGCCTTCGAGCAGGATATCGCCCGCGCTCGGCTGGTAGAGCCTGCTCAGGCAGTTGAAGAGTGTGGTCTTGCCGGCGCCGTTCGGTCCGATCAAGCCCAGGATATGCCCCTGATGCAGGTCGAACGAAACGCCGTTCAGTGCGACGATGCCGCCGAACGTGACGCTGACGTTGCAAACTGCAAGCAGCGGTGCGGGCGCAGGTCGCGCCTGGGGCTCGCTCATCGTTCCCCGCACCGGCCAGCCGTCGGGCCGGCTCCAGCTTTGGCTGAATCAGACCCGCAAAGGCTACCTGATCCCCTCGACCACTCGCGCAACTTTCCCTCCCGCTTTCAGTTTCCGCCCCTCTTGTTTTTTTGCTTGCGGCGCTATTCCGCCGAGTGCGGCTTCGATGGTCCGAACCATAGTCAGAAGGCGCGGCCCGATATCGTTGCGCAGCCGGTCCTCGGTGAAGCGGAACGCCGGCGCCCCACAGTTAAACGCATATGGGCCGGTTCCGTCATTGAGCTTTAGTGCTACGCCGACCGCGGCGATGTCGTCGTGCCATTCGCCCGCCGAGATCGTAAAGCCGTATTTGGCCACGGTTTCTCCGGCGCGTTCAAGGCCGTCGCGCATCTTGGCCCAGCGGCGTGCCGTAATATTCGCGCAGGTCGCGCAGCAGCACACTGCGCTCTTCCTCCGGCAAAGACCAGAAATAGGCCCGCCCCATCGCGGTGGTGGCGATCGGAATGCGCGAGCCGACATCGAGCTGAACGCCGAGCGTCATGCCGCGGCTTTGGCCGAAATAGATCATGCCGAGCCGGTCGCGGCCGCCGATCGCGACGGCGCCGCCGGTCTCGCGCATCAACTCTTCCCGGTACGGTTCCGACAGATGGCGAATGCCGAGATTGGTCAGCGCGGCATAGCCAAGCGCCATGGCCGCGGGCGCCAATTGATATTTCTCGAACCGCGGAACCGGCGTAAGGTAGCCAAGCTTGGTGAGAGTATAGGTCAGCCGCGAGACGGTCGGCTTTGGCAGCTTGGTGCGGGCGGCGATCTCCTGATTGCCGAGGAGGCCATCATTTGGCTGGAATGCGCGCAACACATCGAGACCGCGGGAAAGCGCAACAACAAAACTGCGATCAGTCGCGACTTTCTTGCCTTGACGCTTCATGGTCCGACGCCGACGCTCGTTCGCTACTTTCGTACCCGCGAATTCGAGGGTGCGAACTCAGCGAGGGGTTTTGTTGACAACGGACGTGCTTCAAAATAACCCTCCGTGTCAAGATGCGGAATTCAATTCCGCAATGCGGAATAAATTTATCGACGAAAATTTGCTGCGCAAGAACAGGCTGTTTCAGGGAGAGTGCCGTGAGCGATGTGGTGAAGCTTGAACGTCATGACGTGGTTGCCATCGTCACGGTCGACAGCCCCCCGGTGAATGCGTTGAGCGCCGCGGTGCGCGGCGGCATCATGAATTGCGTCAAGCAGGCGATTGCCGATCCCGAAGTGAAGGCGATCGTTCTAACCTGCGCGGGGCGCACCTTCATTGCCGGCGCCGACATCACCGAGTTCGGCAAGCCGCCGGTTCCACCGAGCCTTCACGATGTGCTGAATGCGATCGAAAGTTCGCCGAAGCCTGTCGTCGCAGCCATCCACGGCACTGCGCTTGGCGGTGGCCTCGAGGTTGCGCTTTCCTGCCACTATCGGGTCGCCACCAAGGACGCGCGCCTTGGCCTGCCGGAAGTGAAGCTCGGCATCTTGCCCGGCGCCGGCGGCACGCAGCGCCTGCCGCGCGCGGTCGGACCGGAACTCGCGGTCAAGATGATCGTGGGCGGCGATCCGATTTCCGCTTCCGATGCCCTGAAGAATCGGCCTGATCGAGGAAATCGTCGAAGGACCTGCCGCCGGCGGCGAGGCCTTCGCCCGGAAAGTGCTCGCGGAAAAGCGTCCCTTGCGCAAATTGCGCGACGACGACAGCAAGCTTGCGGCCGCGAAGGCCGACCGCTCGATTTTCACCAGCGCCGTTGCTGCGCTGACCAAGAAAGCCCGCGGGCTTGAAGCGCCGTTTGCGGCCGCCGATGCGGTGGGCGCCGCGATCGATCTGCCGTTCGACGAAGGCATCAAGAAGGAGCGCGAGACGTTCCTCAAGCTGGTTGCGAGCGATCAATCGAAGGCGCAGCGTTATGCTTTCTTTGCCGAGCGCGAGGCCGCCAAGATCGCCGGCGTTCCCGACGGCACCAAGGCGCGGCCGGTCGCACGCGTCGCCATCATCGGCGCCGGCACCATGGGCGGCGGCATCGCGATGTCCTTTGCCAATGCCGGCATTCCCGTCACCCTGATCGAGACCGGCGAGGAGCAGCTCAAGCGTGGCCTCGGCGTGATGCAGAAGAACTATGAGGCCACCGCCGCACGCGGAGGCATTCCCGCGGATGCGCCCGCCAAGCGTATGGCGTTGATCACCGGCGTCGTCGGGCTGGAGAACGTCAAGGAGGCCGACCTCATCATCGAGGCGGTGTTCGAGACCATGGCGATCAAGAAGGAAGTCTTCAACGCGCTCGACAAATACGCCAAGCCCGGCGCGGTTCTGGCGTCCAACACTTCCTATCTCAACATCAACGACATCGCGAAAGAGACCAAGCGCCCGCAGGACGTGCTCGGCATGCACTTCTTCTCGCCGGCCAACGTGATGAAGCTCTGTGAAATCGTGCGCGCCGAGAAGACCGCGCCCGATGCACTCACCACGGCCGTTTCCGTCGCCCGAAAAATCGCCAAGGTTCCGGCGGTGGTTGGCGTCTGCGACGGCTTTGTCGGCAACCGCATGCTGGCCCAGCGCAGCAAGCAGGCCGAGAAACTGTTGTTCGAGGGCGCGTTGCCGCAGCAGGTCGACGCCGTCGTCACCAAGTTCGGCATGCCGATGGGCCCGTTCGCGATGGGCGATCTGGCGGGTCTCGATATCGGCTGGCGTTCGCGCAAGGACCGCGGCATCAAGTCGGAAATCGCCGACGCGCTGTGCGAGGCCGGGCGCTTCGGCCAGAAAACCGGCAAGGGTTACTACAAATATGAAGCGGGTTCCCGCGCGCCGTTGCCGGACCCGGAAGTCGAAAAGCTGATCGACGAGACGCTGCAACGCCTCGGGCGCAAGCGCCGCACCGTGAGCGACGAGGAAATCCTCGAGCGCATGATGTATCCGATGATCAACGAAGGCGCGAAGATCCTTGAAGAAAAGGTCGCAGCGCGTCCGGGCGACATCGACGTGATCTGGCTCTACGGTTATGGCTGGCCGGTTTATCGCGGCGGCCCGATGTTCTACGCCGACCAGGTTGGCCTGAAGCACATCGCCGATCGCCTCGCATTCTATGCCAAGGAGACCAACGACCCCTCGCTGGAGCCCGCGCCGCTGCTGAAGCGGCTCGCCACTGAGGGCAAGACGTTTGCGTCGCTGGCGGCAAAGGCGGCGTGATCGGTCTTGTGCAATCCATGACCCATCCTGGCGAACAGTTTTATCCGAAGGGCGTCCGCTGGGACGACGCGATCGAGCGCGGAACGCTGCCTGATCTGTTGTCGAGGTCGGCACGCGATTTCGGTGCGCGGCCGGCGATCGAATTCCGCGATCGTCCCGTCAGCTTTGTCGAGCTGGAGGCGCTGGCCGAGGTCGCGGCGTCGGCGTTCATGCGCGCCGGCGTCGGCAAGGGGACGACGGTGGCGCTGTTTTTGGGCAACTCGCCGGACCACCCGGTGAATTTCTTCGGGGCGCTGAAGGCCGGTGCCCGCATTGCGCATCTTTCCCCGCTCGACGGCACGCGCGCGCTATCCCACAAGCTGAGCGACAGCGGTGCGCGCATTCTCGTCACGTCAAATCTGGCGGCGCTGTTGCCGACGGCGCTGAAATTCCTCGAGCAAGGTCTGGTCGACCGGCTGGTCGTCTGCGAGGACGATCACTGGGGCCGATCCTAATCGGTCGGCAATCCGCACGCGCCGATTCCAGATCATCCCGCCATCGTCACCTTCGCGAAATTCACCGAAGGAGCAGTGAAGCCCGCGCACTGGCCGGAGATTTCACCCGACGACGTCGCGCTGCTGCAATATACCGGCGGCACCACCGGTCTGCCGAAGGGCGCGATGCTCAGCCACGCCAATCTGACGTCGGCCGTATCGGTCTACGAGGTCTGGGGCCGGCCGGCGCGGCTCGAGCGCAATACGATCGAGCGCGTGATCTGCGTGCTGCCGCTGTTTCATATCTATGCGCTCACGGTCGTGATGCTGTCGGCGATCCGCGTCGGCAACCTGATCTCGCTGCATCAGCGCTTCGACGTTGAAGCCGTCATGCACGACATCGAGGTCAAGCGCGCCACCGCGTTTCCGGGCGTGCCGACGATGTGGATTGCGATCGCAAGCCTTCCCGATCTCGACAAGCGCGATATGTCGTCGCTGGTGAGTTGCGGGTCGGGCGGCGCGCCGCTGCCGGTCGAGGTCGCCAAGATCTTCGAGCGCAAGACCAGCATGAAACTGAAGAGCGGCTGGGGCATGACCGAGACCTGCTCGCCCGGCACCGGTCATCCCAAGGAAGGGCCGGAGAAGCCGGGCTCGATCGGGGTGATGCTGCCGGGCATCGAGATCGACGTGGTCGCGCTCGACGATTCCTCAAAGGTCTTGCCGCCAGGCGAAGTCGGAGAAATCCGCATCCGCGGGCCGAACGTCACCAAGGGCTATTGGGGCCGGCCGCAGGAAACCGCCGATGTCTTTGTCGGCGACCGTTTCCTGACCGGCGATATCGGCTACATGGACGCCGACGGCTATCTCTTCCTGGTCGACCGCAAGAAGGACATGATCATCTCCGGCGGCTTCAATGTCTATCCGCAGATGATCGAGCAGGCGATCTACGAGCACGCATCCGTGCAGGAAGTGATCGTGATCGGCGTTCCCGATGGCTACCGGGGCGAGGCGGCCAAGGCCTTCATTAAATTGCGCGCCGGCGCCAACGCCTTTACGCTCGACGAGTTGAAAGCATTCCTCTCGGGCAAGCTCGGCCGGCACGAAATTCCTGCCGCGCTTGAATTCGTCGACGAATTGCCGCGCACGCCGGTCGGCAAGCTCTCGCGACATGAACTGCGCAACCAGCAAGCCGCGGCGCATCCCGCGCCGGAAAAACAGCAACAGCACGCCACAGGAGGCCGCCCATGACCGACGCCGTCATCGTTTCCACCGCCCGCACTCCGATCGGCAAGGCCTATCGCGGCGCGCTCAACGCCACCGAAGGCGCCACGCTGCTTGGCCACGCGATCGGCGAGGCGGTCAAGCGCGCCAATGTCGACCCGAAGGAGGTCGAGGATGTGGTGATGGGCGCAGCGCTCCAGCAGGGTTCGACCGGCGGCAACATCGCGCGCAAGGCGCTGCTGCGCGCAGGTCTCCCCGTGACGGTCGGCGGCACCACGATCGACCGGCAATGCGCGTCCGGCCTGCAGGCGATCGCGCTTGCGGCGCGCTCGGTGATTTTCGACGGCGTCGAGATCGCGGTCGGCGGCGGCGGCGAGTTCATCAGCCTGGTGCAGAACGACCACGCCAACAAGTTTCACACCCAGGACCCGGCGTTGCTCAAGATCAAGGGCGAGGTCTACATGCCGATGATCGATACCGCCGAAGTCGTCGCCAAGCGTTACGGCATTTCGCGCGAACGGCAGGACGAATATTCGCTGGAGAGCCAGCGCCGCGTCGCTGCCGCCCAGCAGGGCGGCAAGTTCAACGACGAGCTCGCGGCGATCACCACCACGATGGGCGTCGCCGACAAGGCGACCGGGGCGATCTCGTTCAAGGAAGTGACGCTGTCGAAGGATGAAGGCCCGCGGCCGGAAACCTCGGCGGAAGGCCTCGCCGGCCTGAAGCCGGTGCGCGGCGACGGCTTCACCATCACCGCCGGCAACGCCAGCCAGCTCTCGGACGGCGCGAGCGCCAGCGTGATCATGAGCGACAAGGAAGCCGCAAAACGCGGTCTCAAGCCGCTTGGTATTTTCCGCGGCTTCGTCGCCGCCGGTTGCGAGCCGGACGAGATGGGCATCGGTCCGGTGTTCGCGGTGCCGCGGCTTCTCAAGCGCCACGGCCTGAAGGTCAGCGACATCGACCTCTGGGAGCTGAACGAGGCGTTTGCCGTGCAGGTGCTCTATTGCCGTGACAAGCTCGGCATCGATCCCGAGAAGATCAACGTCAACGGCGGCGCGATCGCGGTCGGTCATCCCTACGGCATGTCGGGAGCGCGGCTCACCGGTCACGCCTTGATCGAGGGACGCCGCCGCAAGGCCAAATATGCAGTAGTGACGATGTGCGTCGGCGGCGGCATGGGCGCGGCCGGCCTGTTCGAGGTGGTGCACTGACGCGTTTGCGTCATTCCGGGAGGTTGCGTGAGCGCCGGATCGGATCAGAGGTTCGGCCGGAATCCGATCGTCGCTTTGCGACAGCCCCGGAATGACGATTCGCTTCACAGGAGAATCCGATGGATCTCGCTTTCACCAAGGAAGAAATGGCGTTCCGTGACGAAGTCCGGACGTTCTTGCGCGACAACGTGCCGGCGGCGACGCGGCAGAAGATGGTCGAGGGCCGTCACCTCTCCAAGGACGAGATGGTCACCTGGTGGCGCATCCTGGACAAGAAGGGCTGGGGCGTCTCGCACTGGCCGAAGGAATATGGCGGCACCGGCTGGACCTCGGTGCAGCATTACATCTTCAACGAAGAGCTTCAGGCGCATCCGGCGCCGGCGCCGCTTGCGTTTGGCGTCAGCATGGTCGGGCCGGTGATCTACACCTTCGGCAACGAGGCGCAGAAGAAGCAGTATCTGCCGCGTATCGCCAAGGTCGATGACTGGTGGTGCCAGGGCTTCTCCGAGCCGGGCTCCGGCTCCGACCTCGCCTCGCTGAAAACCAAGGCCGAGCGCAAGGGCGACAAGTACATCATCAACGGTCAGAAGACCTGGACCACGCTGGCCCAGCACGCCAACATGATCTTCTGTCTCTGCCGCACCGATCCCGGCGCCAAGAAGCAGACCGGCATTTCCTTCATTCTCATGGACATGAAGTCGAAGGGCATCACGGTGCGCCCGATCCAGACCATCGACGGCGGCCTTGAAGTCAACGAGGTCTTCCTCGACGATGTCGAGGTGCCGGTTGAGAACCTCGTCGGCGAAGAAAACAAGGGCTGGGACTACGCGAAATTCCTGCTCGGCAACGAGCGCACCGGAATCGCGCGGGTCGGCGTTTCCAAGGAACGCATCCGCCGCATCAAGGATCTCGCCTCGAAGATCGAATCCGGCGGCAAGCCGGTGATCGAGGACCAGGGTTTCCGCGAAAAGCTCGCCGCCGTCGAGATCGAGCTGAAGGCGCTCGAGCTCACGCAGCTGCGCGTGGTTGCCGATGAAGGCAAGCACGGCAAGGGCAAGCCCAATCCGGCGTCGTCCGTGCTCAAGATCAAGGGCTCGGAAATCCAGCAGGCCACGACCGAGCTTCTGATGGAAGTGATCGGCCCGTTTGCCGCGCCGTTCGACGAGCACGCCAACGACGGCTCGAACGAGGCGATGGAATGGACCGCGCAGATCGCGCCGAGCTATTTCAACAACCGCAAGGTCTCGATCTACGGCGGCTCGAACGAGATCCAGCGCAACATCATCACCAAGGCGGTGCTGGGGCTGTAGGACCGTCACGGCGGCCGCATTTGCGGCCGTCATGGCCGGCCTTGGCCCGGGCATCCACGTCTTCCACGTCGCAAGCAAGACGTGGATGCGCCGGGACGAGCGCGGGCATGACGAGTTCACTGGATATCGGAAGAATAGAAAAATGGATTTCGATTTGACCGAGGAGCAGCGGCTTCTCAAGGATAGCGTCGAGGGGCTTCTCGGCGACGCCTATGATTTTGAAGCGCGCAAGAAATACATGAAAGAGCCGGGTGGCTGGAGCAAGGCGATCTGGGGCCGCTTTGCCGAGCAGGGGCTGTTGGGTCTGCCGTTCGCCGAAGACGACGGCGGCTTCGGCGCCGGTGCGGTCGAGACCATGATCGTGATGGAAGCCCTGGGCCGCGCGCTGGTGATCGAGCCATATCTCGCCACCGTCGTGATCGCCGGCGGCTTGCTGCGCCATGGCGGTTCGGCCGCGCAGAAGGCGGCGCATATCCCCTCCATCATCGACGGAGCTAAGACCTTCGCCTTTGCGCAGCTGGAGAAGAATTCGCGCTACGATCTCGCCGACGTCGCGACCTCGGCCAAGAAGAAGGGTGATGGCTGGGTCATCGACGGCGAGAAATTCGTCGTGCTCAATGGCGAGGCCGCGGACACTTTTATCGTCACCGCGCGCACCAAGGGTGGTCAGCGCGACACCAGCGGCATCGGCGTGTTCCTGGTGCCCGCCAACGCGAAGGGCGTCTCGAAGAAGGGCTATCCGACGCAGGACGGCCTGCATGGCGCCGATGTCACCTTCACTGGCGTCGAGGTCGGCGCCGATGCTGTCATCGGCGATCCGGAAAACGGCCTGCCGCTGATCGAGCGCGTGGTCGACGAGGCGCGAACCGCGCTGTGCGCCGAAGCGGTCGGGCTGATGGATGAATCCCTGAAGGCCACGGTCGAGTATCTGAAAACCCGCAAGCAGTTCGGCGTCGCCGATCGGCACCTTCCAGACCTTGCAGCACCGCGCCGCCGACATGTTCGTCGCGGTCGAACAGGCGCGCTCGATGTCGATGTTCGCGACCATGGCCTGCGATTTCGATAACGCCAAAGAGCGCGCGACCGCGGTCGCGGCCGCCAAGGTGCAGATCGGCAAGTCCGGCAAGTTCGTCGGCCAGCAGTCGATCCAGCTGCATGGCGGCATCGGCATGACCATGGAGGCCAAGATCGGTCACTACTTCAAGCGCCTGACCATGATCGAAAACACCTTCGGCGACACCGAATATCACCTGCGTCGCGTCACCGCGAACGGCGGGCTGGTGTAGGGCCGTCTACCCGTCCCGTCATTCCGGGTCGATGCGTAGCATCGAGCCGGGCCAATCCACCGTCTCTCGCATTTGCGCGGGACAATGGATTCCGGGCCTGCGCCGGGACGCATCCCGGACATGACGGCTGAGACTTGCGAATTGACGAAAGGAATTCAACCCATGAAATCCACCCCCTTCGATCTCACCGGCCAGGTCGCCGTCGTCACCGGATCGAGCCGCGGCATCGGCCGCTCCTCGGCGGAACTGCTCGCGAAACTCGGCGCCAAGGTCGTGATTTCCTCGCGCAAGGCGGACGCCTGCGAGGAAGTGGCGCAAGGCATTCGCAAGGCGGGCGGCGATGCCCATGTCATCGCCTGCAACATCTCGCGCCGCGAGGAAGTCGAGGCGCTGATCTCGGGCGCGACCAAACACTACGGCAAGGTCGACATCCTCGTCTGCAACGCTGCGATCAATCCCTATTACGGCCCGCTGCTCGACATCAAGGACGAAGCCTTCGACAAGATCATGGCTTCCAACGTCAAGAGCAACATCTGGCTCTGCTCGCTCGCGATTCCGGCGATGGCCGAGCGCGGCAAGGGCTCGGTGGTGATCATCTCCTCGATCGGCGGCCTGCGCGGCTCGACCGTGATCGGCGCCTACGGCATCTCGAAGGCGGCGGATTTCGCGCTGTGCCGCAGCCTCGCCGGCGAATGGGGCCCGAAGGGCGTGCGCGTCAATTGTGTGGCGCCCGGTCTCGTCAAGACCGATTTCGCCCGCGCGTTGTGGGAAGACGAAGAACGGCTGAAGCGCCGCACCGCGTCGACGCCGCTTCGGCGCATCGGCGAGCCCGATGAGATCGCAGGCGCGGTCGCCTATCTGGCGTCCGATGCTTCGACATTCATGACCGGGCAGACCATTGTGGTCGACGGCGGCGTGACCACCGCGGGGGCGTAGGTCCCGCTTTCCTGTCCCGACGCGGGCAGGTTTTAGCGCTCGCAGAACCGGGACCTGTTGTAGACTTTACTCATCCGGCCCGATCTCAGCGCTCATCCATCTGCGCGCAGGCACGGAGCCTCTTGACGTTCTCCCTGCGATCCGCTTGCCTTGCGTGTAACCACAACGCAAGCTTGAGGAAGCGCCAATGTCCTTCGTGCTCGCCATCGATCAGGGCACCACGTCCTCACGCGCCATGGTGTTCCGCGGCGATCTGTCGATAGCCGGCGTCGCGCAGCAGGAATTTCCGCAACATTTTCCGGCGTCCGGCTGGGTCGAGCACGATCCGGAAGACATCTGGAATTCCACGGTCGCGACCTGCCGCGACGCGCTGAAGAAGGCGAACCTCACCGCAAAGGACATTGCGGCGATCGGCATCACCAACCAGCGCGAGACGGTGGTGGTGTGGGATCGCGCCACCGGCAAAGCCATTCACCGCGCCATCGTCTGGCAGGATCGCCGCACCGCCGATTTCTGTGCCAGGCTGAAAGACGAGGGGCATGAACCCTCGGTCACGGCCAAGACCGGCCTGATCATCGATCCCTATTTTTCCGGCACCAAGGTCGCCTGGCTGCTCGACAACGTGCCGGGCGCGCGGCCGCGTGCGGAACGCGGCGAGTTGCTGTTCGGCACCGTCGATTGCTACCTGCTGTGGCGTCTGACCGGCGGCAAGGTGCACGCCACCGACGCCACCAACGCCTCGCGCACGTTGCTTTTCAACATCCACACCGGCGCATGGGACGACGATCTCCTGAAATTGCTTGGCGTGCCGCGCGCGATGCTGCCGGAGGTCAAGGATTCCTCGCACCGTTTCGGCGAGACCGTGGCCGATCTGTTCGGCGGCGCCGATCGCGATCTCCGGAATCGCCGGCGACCAGCAGGCGGCGACGATCGGACAGGCGTGTTTCTCGCCCGGCATGATCAAGTCGACCTATGGCACCGGCTGCTTTGCGCTGCTCAACACCGGTGACACGCCGGTCGCCTCGAAGAACAAGCTTCTCACCACGATCGCCTATCAGCTCGGGGGAAAGCGCACCTACGCGCTCGAAGGCTCGATCTTCGTGGCCGGCTCCGCCGTGCAATGGCTGCGCGATGGGCTCGGCGTCATCAAGCAGGCTTCGGAGTCCGGTCCGCTCGCGGAAAAGTCCGATTCCGCCCAAAGCGTCTACCTCGTGCCGGCCTTTGTCGGCCTCGGTGCGCCTTACTGGAATCCGCGGGTGCGCGGCGCGCTGTTCGGGCTGACGCGCAACACCGGTCCGGCCGAGCTTGCGCATGCCGCGCTTGAGAGCGTGTGCTACCAGACCTACGACCTGCGGGAAGCGATGCGCGCCGATTGGCCGGGAGGGCAGGCGGCCAATGTGTTGCGCGTCGATGGCGGCATGACTGCATCCGACTGGACGATGCAGCGGCTCGCGGATCTGCTCGATGCGCCGGTCGACCGCCCGGTGGTGCAGGAGACCACGGCGCTGGGTGCGGCCTATCTCGCCGGGCTTGCGGCCGGTGTCTATCCCGCGCCGGAAAAGTTCGCCGACAATTGGCGGCTCGAACGCCGCTTCAAGCCCAACATGAGTGCCGCCACGCGAGAGCGCAAACTCAAGGGTTGGTCACGCGCCGTAAGGGGCGTGCTCGCCAGCGACGACGATGAATGACGACGATGAACAAGACCGCGATCAACGCAGCAAAGGTCAAGGGAAGAACCCAGATGAAGAAAATCAACGGCCACACTCTCGCCGGACTGGTTTGCGTCACACTCGCGATGGCTTCGACCGCCATTGCCCGCGACAATGACAGCGTGTCATCCGCCGCGCGCCTTTCCACCGCGACGGCGCCGGGCCTGCAGGCATCCGGCAAGATCCTGGTCGACGTCTGGGGCATTCCGCACATCTATGCGGAGAACGAGCACGACCTGTTCTTCCTGCAAGGCTTCAACGCGGCGCGCGACCGGCTCTGGCAGATCGATCTCTGGCGCAAACGCGGCCTCGGTCTGCTGGCGAAGGATTTCGGCCCGGCCTATGTCGAGCAGGACAAGGCGCTGCGGCAATTTCTCTACCGCGGCGACATGAACGCGGAATGGGCGTCCTACGGCCCCAAGGCGAAATCCTACGCCGAAGCGTTTGTTGCCGGCATCAACGCCTATGTCAGCGATGTGCAGGCCGGCCGCCGTGCATTGCCGATCGAATTTCGCATCGCCGGTACCAGGCCCGACACATGGAAGGCCGAGGATGTCGTGCGCGTGCGCAGCCACGGCCTGACGCGCAACGTGGCGTCCGAAGTGAAGCGTTCGCTGGTGGCTTGCGCCGCGGGTCTCGACGCTGACCGGTTTCGGGTGAAGCTCGAGCCGGCCTGGACCACGAAAATCCCGGAAGGGCTCGATCCCTGTTCGATCCCGAAGGGCGTGCTTGCGGCTTACGATCTCGCCACGCGGCCGGTGGCGTTCGCCAAGCCCGAGGAACGCAAAGCGATGCTGGAGCACGATCCGGACCGCTACCTGACGGAGGCCGACCAGCAACGCGACACCATCGGCTCCAACAACTGGGTGGTCGCGCCGTCGCGCACCGCCACGGGACGCGCCATTCTCGCCAACGATCCGCATCGCGAGCACAGCGTGCCGTCGCTGCGTTACATCGTCGGCCTCAACGCGCCCGGCCTTTCGGTGATCGGTGCGGGTGAGCCGGCGCTGCCGGGCATCTCGATCGGCCATAACGGCACCATCGCGTTCGGCCTCACCATCTTCAACGTCGATCAGGAAGATCTCTACGTCTACGAACTCAACCCCGCCGATCCGAACCAGTATCGTTATCGCGACGGCTGGGAGCAGATGCGGACCGTTCGCGAGACCATCGATGTGAAAGGCGAGGGCGCGCGCGACGTCGAGCTGAAATTCACCCGCCACGGGCCGGTGGTTTACGTCGACGCCGCCAACAAGCGTGCCTTTGCTATTCGTTCGGTCTGGTTCGAACCGGGCACCTCGGCCTATTTCGGCTCGTCCGGCTACATGACGGCAAAGGACTGGAACGGCTTCGTCACCGCGATGAAGCAGTGGGGCGCGCCGTCGGAGAACCAGGTCTATGCCGACGTCAAAGGCAATATCGGCTGGATTCCCGGCGCCAAGACGCCGCGGCGCGTCAACTATGACGGGCTGATGCCGGTGCCGGGCGATGGCCGCTACGAATGGCAGGGCTTTGTCGAGAACGACCAGTTGCCGCGTGTCTATCGGCCCGAGCAGGGCTTCTTCGCCACCGCCAACCAGATGAACCTGCCGAGCGATTATCCGGTCGCCGAGCGCAAGGTCGGTTTCGAATGGTCCGATCCCGCGCGCTGGCAGCGCATCGTCGAGGTGTTGCAGTCGAAACCGAAGATGACGTTGGCGGACGCGATGGACTTGCAGAACGACACCACCTCGATGCTGGCGCGGCGTCTGGTGAAACTGCTCAAGACAGTCCAGTCCGACGATCCCAACGCCAAGAAGGGACTTGAGCTTCTGAAGGCTTGGGACGCGCGCGACGACGCCGACAGCGCCGCGGGTGCGATCTACGAGGTGTGGATCACAAATCATCTGGGCTCGGCGCTGCTCAAGGCCGCCGCGCCGAAGGCGGTGGACTTGATCGCGCCGGAAGCCTCCAGCATCTCGCCCATCGTCGCCTATCTCGAATCGCCCGATGCCGCGCTCGGCGCAGACCCTGCGGCCGCGCGCGATCGAATCCTGAGCGAGAGTATCGGCCGCGCGGTCGCCGAGGTCAGCGAGAAGCTCGGCGCGGACGCTTCGATGTGGCGCTGGGGAAGGTTGCACGTGGCGAAGTTCGACCACGCACTGGAGCCGCTCACCGACAAGGCCACCGCCGCGCAGATGACGGTCGGGCCGCTTTCATTCGGTGGCGCCGCCAACGTGCCGCGCGCGGCGACCTACCGCCGCTCGGATTATCGCCTCACATCGGGCGCCTCGTTCCGCATGGTGCTCGATGTCGGCAACTGGGATGCCAGCCGCACGGTCAATACGCCGGGCCAATCCGGCGATCCCTTCAGCGGACACTACCGCGACCTCGCGCCGCTCTGGGCCACCGGTCAGTACGTGCCGCTGCTCTACAGCCGCGCCGCGGTCGAAGCCGCGACCGCGGAGGTGATCGAGTTGAGGCCGAAGTAAGTTCTTCTTCTCCGTTCCTGGCAATATGACCGATTGGCTGTAAAGCGCAGGCTTGACCGCGTCGTGCATATGCCAGCAACTTGGCCGGCGGCCAGGTAGAGTAGACCAACATGAAGCTTGCTCGACGAAGATTTCTGCATCTTGCGGGCGGCGCCGCCGCGCTCGCGGCATTCCCACGTGTGGTGAGGGCGCAGACTTATCCGACGCGGCCGGTGCGTCTCGTCGTTGGTTTTGCCGCCGGAGGCGGAACCGACATCGTCGCCCGGCTGATCGGCGAGCAGTTGTCGGCAAAGCTCGGCCAATCCTTTGTCGTCGAGAACCGGACGGGGGCGGCCAGCAATATCGCGACCGAAACGGTCGTCAACGCGCTGCCGGATGGATACACGCTGCTGCTTGCGACGGTAGCCAATGCCGCTAACGCAACGCTGTATGGCAATCTGAGCTTCAATTTCATACGCGACGTCGCTCCCGTTGCCGCCTGCGTCCGCCTCACGAATGTGTTGGCGGTCAACGCCTCCGTGCCGGCCAAGTCCGTTGCCGAATTCATTGCCTACGCCAAAGCCAATCCGAACAAGCTCAACATGGGCTCCGGCGGCGCCGGTGGGCCTGTCCATATGACCGGCGAGCTGTTCAAGATGGAGGCCGGAATCAAAATGGTTCACGTGCCCTATCGAGGCGAGGCGCTCGCGCTGGCCGACTTGCTCGGAAACCAGGTCCAGGTCGTCTTTCCAAGCCTCGCCGCATCGATCGGCTATGCGCGCGCGGGCCAGGTGCGTTTGCTCGGCGTGACTGCAGCGACACGATCGCAAATCGTGCCGGAGATTCCGACCATCGCGGAAACAATTCCCGGCTATGAATCGAGCACGTGGTATGGCGTCGCAGCGCCAACGAATACGCCTCCTGCGGTTGTCGAAAGGCTTAGCAATGCGGTCAACGCGGCGCTTGCCGATCCGGCTTTCCAGGCGAAGATTGCCGACCTCGGCGGCAGGACCGTTCCCGGCTCTCCATCGATTTCGAAAAGCTGATTGCCGAAGAGACCGAAAAATGGGCGAAGGTGGTGAAATTTTCTGGCCTCAGGCTCGAGTAAGCTCGCCCGGTCAATCGTCGAAATTGACCGCCGTCGTGTTTGCCCCGCACAGCAACACCGCGACGCGCTCGCCGGGGGACGGCTTGTATCGTCCCGAGAGCAGCGCTGCGAAGGCGGCCGCGCCGCCGGGCTCGGTGACCACGCGCAAGGTCGACCACAGTCTTTCCTGCGCCTGCCGGATCGCGTCGTCCGTCACCAGCGCCACCTGATCGACATTCGCACGCGCAATCGGAAACATCAGCTCGCCCACTTGTCGCGGTGCGAGACTGTCGGCGGCGATCCCGCCGGCGGGCGCGTCCACCGGGCGGCCGGCTGCGAGCGCGGTATGCAACGTGGGAGCGGCTTCCGGCTCGACTGCGACGATGCGTATCCTTCGCTGATACCAAGCGGCGATGCCGCCGATCAGTCCGCCGCCGCCGACAGCGACCAGAAGCGTATCGATCCCGGGCGCGTCCTCTTCCAGCTCCATGCCGACGGTGCCCTGACCGAGCAGCGTCTCGGCCTGGTCGTAGGCATGAACCGGCATCGCGCCGGTCTTCTCGATATGCGCCTCGCTTGCGGCCAGCGCGTCGGCATATCGCGAGCCGCCGACGACAAGGTTGGCGCCATAGCCGCGAATGCGCTCCTGCTTGGCGGGTGAGGCAACTTCAGGCACGAAGATCGTGGCGGGCATGCCGAGGCGATGAGCCGCGTAGGCGACCGCCGCGCCGTGATTGCCGCCGGACGCGGCCACCACGCCGGCCGCGGGCACCTTTCGCGACAGCAGGTTGGCAAAGGCGCCGCGCGCCTTGAACGATCCGGAATGCTGCAGGAATTCCAGCTTGAAGGTGAGGGCGTCTACGGCGAGGCCGAAGTCGGAAGCGTCCAACCGCAGCAACGGCGTTCGCCGGATATAAGGACGGATCGCGGTTTCCGTCTCGATAATGCGGTCGCGTGTAATCAGTGTCATGCCTGACCTGAGAAACTTTCATCCGTTGGCGTCATGCCCGGACTTGATCGGGCATCCATCGATCTAGAAGATGGATGGCTGGGTCAAGCCCGGCAATGGCAACCTGGGAAAACTCATGATTCTCATCGGACAGTATGATTCCCCTTTGTCCGCCGCGTCGCGATCGCGCTGCGGCTCTACGGCCTCGCCTTCGAGCACCAGCCATGGTCGAGCTTCGGCGATGCCGACAAAATCGCAACCTTTAATCCACTGCGCCGCGTGCCGACTTTGGTGCTGGATGACGGCGAGGCTCTGATCGAAAGTACGATCATTCTGGACTATCTCGACGAACTCGCCGGTTCAGAAGAGGCGATGATCGCATCGAGCGGGCCGGCCCGCCGCCATGCTCTCAAGATTTGCGCGCTCGCCACTGGCCTCGCCGACAAGGGCGTCAGCCTGCTCTACGAGCGCGTCCTGCGGAAGGATCATCAGTCGAAAATCTGGGTCGAACGCTGCGAGGCGCAGATCGGCGGTGTGCTTGATGTGCTGGAAAAGGAGCGTGCGGCGGCCGCCTCTCCGTTCTGGTCCAGCGTAACGATCGGCCATGCCGATATCGCGGTCGCCTGCGTGCTGCGGTTCACGAGCGAGGCGCATCCGCGGCTGTTCAATGATTCACGCCATCCGGCGCTTGCGGATCATGCCGCTCGCTGCGAGGCGATGCCGGTGTTCAAGGAAATCGTGCAGCCGCTGATCCCGCCCGGCGCGTAACGGCTCTCGGGACCGGGATCCACGCCCGGGCGGCGCTAGCCTTCGCCTGACAATTCGACGGCGCCATCTGTGCCTCGACGATAATTCGCGGGGTAACGATTGCTGCGACGAGCAGCCTGTCGTCCAACAAATGGCAGGAGGTCCACGCCTATGTCGTTGTTGCCGCTTCCAACATTCGTTTGTTCGGGAACCCGCGCCCCTCGCGCGACGCCAAAGCCCGCGATCGTTGTACCCGTGAAACTCCGTAGTTCCACGGTTCGGAAGTTATGGACACATCAAAATCGGGAATGGACAGCAATTTTCTCGGTGCCATGGGCTATTCGCTGGCCGAAGTGCAGGGCCAGCACCATCGGATGTTCGTCGATCCGGCGGAAGCCAACGGTGCCGAGTACCGCGAATTCTGGGCGAAGCTCAAGCGCGGCGAGTTCCAGGCGGCAGAATTCAAGCGTATCGCCAAGGGAGGCCGGGAAATCTGGATCGAAGCTTCCTACAACCCGATCTTCGATCGCAACGGCAAGCCGTACAAAGTCGTCAAGTTCGCCACCGACATCACCGAGAAGAAGATCAATGCGATGGACTCGGCCGGCAAGGGCGGCAAGGAAGTCTGGATCCAGGCGTCCTACAATCCGATCCTCGATCTCAACGGCAAGCCGTACAAGGTCGTCAAATACGCCAGTGACATCACGATACAGGCCCTGACCCGCATGCGCGCCGAACGCGCCCGTTCGCTGATCGAATCGGTCGCGGCCGGCGGCGAAGAGATGAGCGCCTCGATCCGCGAGATTTCGGAGACCATGGTCAATTCGCGGCGGACGGCATCCGAAGCCGTGGAGCAGGTCGATGCGGCGGACGTGCAGGCGCAGCGGCTGACGGAAGCGGCGCACTCGATGGAAGGCATCACCGAGTTGATTTCCAGTATCACCGGCCAGATCAACCTGCTCGCGCTCAATGCCACGATCGAATCGGCGCGCGCGGGCGAAGCCGGCCGCGGCTTTGCGGTGGTCGCTTCCGAGGTCAAGGGATTGGCCAACCAGGCCAAGAGCGCGACCGACAAGATTTCGGCCGAGATTGCTTCGCTCGGCGGAATCTCCAGAGACGTGGTCACGGCGCTCAGCGCCATCAAGAATGCGATCGAACACGTCAACGAGTTCGTGACCAGCACCTCGGCCGCGGTCGAAGAGCAGAGCGCGGTGACGGAAGACATGTCATCGAATATGCAGAAGGCGGTCGCGGAACTTGCGGGCTAGGTCTACCGCCTCGCACCGCTCTCCCTCGTCCTGACGAGCCGCGCGAGCGGCGTCTCGAAGGATGAGGCAGATCTCGGGACCTCATGGTTCTCCTGGCGATGCGAGGCATCGTCCAGTGACGGCGTCCTGTTGTTTGGTGCCGTTCGCCAACGGCCTGGCTTGCGCCCGGCCTGCTCGGGCACGCGCCTCCTCACCATGAGGATTTTGATGCGGCAGGATTCCAGCCCGATCCGGAAACGGCGAGACGGGACATTGGACGGTGCCAATGTCCCGAAGTTGGCTTAGCTGCTGGCAGGATGCAGATCGGCGTCTTCGCCGCCTATCCTGGCCGGGTCTCGCAGAGCTGGACCGGAGTTGTCGATTCTTTGTACCCGAGGGCTCGTCACCAACAACTCACGCGCCTCGTTGTGAGCGCGGCGCAGATGCGTCGAGCGCGCGTCCTGGGCAAGCGCGGGCAGGACGACAGCGACAGAGAGAATTATCGCAGTACCGAGTATCTTCACCTTGGTCATTGAGAGTCTCCTCTTTGAGTTGGGAGCGCCGATGCGCACGAAGCCAAAACGGCTTCGCGCTGATCAGAACTCGATGCGGTTCATCGACATTCCGGCAGATGTGCTCTTCCCCGGTAACGTCAGTTGAATGTTCCTTGACATTGCTTGATGAGAGCGAGCCGGCGGCGGATCAGGAGGGCGGTTTCGTGACCATCAGGGAGCCCGGTGCGCGCCGAGGCCAATCACGGGCTTTTGTTTCCCTCGTGTCCGCGGTGCTCTTCCAAAGTGATCTCTAGCGCCCAACTGCTCATATGGAATGACAACCGTAATTCAACAGCAATCAGATTTTCGATAGGAACGAAACATGGGCGAAGTTATTGCATTTGTTTCAAGATCGGAGCTCGAAAGGAACCGTTTGGTTCAGAGGGCCCGCGCCATCTACGAAAGCGTGTTCCCGTCGGCCGATCCAGCCGGGAAATCGACGGAACTTCTCATCCCCGCAGAGCCGCCGAGGACGTAGTCAAGTTGCCGACGACTTCACGAAATCGCAACGCGCGCGTTCGGTGTCGGCCATTGGAAGGGCTGCTTCTTCCTGGTGCCGCGTTAGTCGGCGTCGTGTTGGCCGGTGTTGTGCTGGTCGGAGCGGTCTTGGCCGGCGCGGCCTTCATGCCTGGACAGCCCAGGCTGTCGGATCATCTCGCGATCATCGGCTTGTTGACCGCGGAGAGCTCAGCCGTTGAACGCAATGCCTCCTCAACCTCCAATGAAAATTCCGCCGAGCCTTTCGGTATGGATACGGAGCCGGTTCTAGGCGGGACGCTGCCGGAAAAGTGGCATCGCGTGACAGCCGATATATCCAGGGATCGCGAGACCGTCGCGCAGTGCCGGGCCAGCCAGTCATGTCCGCCGCCAGCACAAAAGCTGATCGATCTGAGCCAGGAAGGCGCGGGTCGAAGCGGACGCGCGCAAGTCGGATTGATCAACCGGGCGGTGGACCAGGCGATCAAGCCGGTGAGCGACGAGAGGCAATGGGGCATTCCCGATCGCTGGAGCGACCCTTTTGAGACGATTTTGTCCGAGCGCGGCGACTGCGAAGACTACGCGATCCTCAAATACACCGCATTGCTCGAAGCCGGCTTCCCAAAAGAGGCGCTGAAAATCGTCGTCTGGAAAAGCCGGTTGCCGGACGAAGATCACGCCGTTCTGGCGGTCCGGGTCGATAACCAGTGGCTGATCCTCGATAACCGCACTTTGACGCTCGTGCGAGATGTCGACGTCAAGCGGGCAATTCCGCGATTTGTTCTTGATGAGCAGGGCGTCAGACGCGTCGTTGCGGGTAACCGGGCACGAAAAGTGCCGAGTTGATCCGTCGCATCTTGTGGGCTCAGACGCTATGCGCGTGGCATCGGCGAAGTGGACATAGGCGCTTCACCCGTCTTTGCACCGGCTCCGGCCTCGATCTGCCAAATCAACGAAAAATGGATTCTGAGATCGAGTTGCAATTGAAAAAGGTGTAGCCTTTGCCCGAAAAGGCGTGCGCATAAATTCAAAGGCGGTGTTGAAAGCAATTTTGAGATTCTAATTTGAGAGGCTCTAAAATGGGATCATTTACTGTTCCTCCAGAGCTGAAGCGTCCGAAGGGCGACGTCATCGCGGCCAGAATTGAAGTACCTATTCTTATTGCGATGATCTACGGAGTTGTTGAGTTCGTCCGACTAGGCTGGTCCACAGATCACTACCTGGACACATATGCTGCGGTGTTGGGCGGTGTTGCTGCCTCGGTCGGTCTTTTTACCTACTTTTTTCTTGTCGCTGCCAGGCGAAACCGTCATCGGAAAACGCTCCTGTTTCTGTTTGGATTGCTTCCCCATCTCTACGCGCTCTACATCATGGGAATTCTTGGCTTCTACACGATCTTCGAAGGCGTGACCGGCAAGTTTTCATTTTTATCCATGATTGGCGGGGTGTTCTGGGTTTTTGTCGGATTTCATCTGACCTATCGGTTTTACCTGGTGACCGAAATTGTCAGGCGTCACGATGAAAAAGCCAAGTCAGCCTCCAAAGCCGACATGACGCAGTCTGCCGCTTAAGGAAGTCACATCGCAGCCGTAACGAGCTGCCCCAGCGACAGCGCCGGCAACTTCTTGCTCAAGATGGTTTGCAGCCGCGTTTGAGCCTGTCTGGCGTGCACAGGCAGGACGTTGTTCAAGCCGGCGCGATCACCACGGCGGATTGCATCGATAATGCCGTCATGCTCGCCGAGATTGATCTTCAGTTGCGTCTCAAGAACGTTCTTTTCCTTCGTTTCCATCTTGTACAGCAGGACCAGCAGCCGTCTCACGTGGCGGTGGGTCGATCGCGCGAATTCGTAGAAGAATCCGTTGCCGATCGAGCGGTGCATTCTGAGATGGAATTCCTCGTTCACCGAGGTGATGCCCAGAAACGACTTGGCATGCACCTCGCGGGCATATCTCGCCTGGATGTGCTCGAGATCGGACACCAGGCCGGGATCCTCGAATCTCAGGAGTTGCGCCAACACGGTCTCCACGAGCTGGTAGGCCATCAGCACCTCGTCGATCTCGGACATGTCGAGTTCTCGGACGAATGTACCGCCGCGGTTCGGAAAGATGCTGGCCAATCCCTCCGCCACCAGCCGATTGATGGCTTCGCGCGCCGGCGTGCGCCCGAGTTTGAACTGTTTGACGAGCAGGGGCTCGTCGAGCTTGGTCCCGGGCTTGAGACTGAGATCGATGATTTTCGACCTGATCAGGTCGACCGCATTTTCGGTCTGCGAGGTCTTTGGTCCCGCATCCTTGGCGAGGGATCTGCCGGCGGCAGGCGGATTTCCTCGCCGCTTTCCTTGCACTGACGGTGCCTTCGTCTTTTTCATGCGAGATTCCGCCGCGGATGGTGGTCACTGTCGGCACGTGTGTGAAGCCGGTGGTCGAACATTTGGCAGGATGGTTGGTTGACTGGAATATATTTGACGTATATTTCTCGGTTCCGACGATCAGTCAAGCGCCGCGTCTCGCGGGCAGCCTGTCGATCGGGCGGGGGTAATGTGTTGGATCAGGCTGAGCCGATCATCCGGGTAACGGACCTTCACAAGTCGTACGCCGACACCGAGGTGTTGCGCGGCATCTCAATCACAATTGCCCCGAGATCGGTTGTCAGCGTGATCGGCGCCAGCGGCTCCGGCAAGAGCACCTTCCTGCGCTGCCTGAATTTTCTCGAACGTCCGACCTCGGGGACGATCGCCATCGACGGCGAGATCGCGTCCATCGGTCAGGGGCCTGCGCCGTCTGCCAGAAACATCGCGCGTCTGCGCTCCAAGCTCGGCATGGTGTTCCAGCAGTTCAATCTCTGGCCGCACATGACGGTGCTCGGCAACGTCACGGAGGGCCTGACCCAGGTCAAGCACATGGGACGCAAGGAAGCCGCCGAGCTCGGGCGGCATTTCCTGAGCAAGGTCAACCTTCTCGACAAGGAGGGCGAATATCCTGCGAAGCTCTCGGGCGGCCAGCAACAGCGCGTCGCGATTGCACGCGCGCTCGCGATGCAGCCGAAAGTCATGCTGTTCGACGAAGCGACATCCTCTCTCGATCCGGAACTGACGATCGAGGTGCTCGAAGTGATGCGCGCGCTCGCCAGCGACGGCATGACCATGCTGGTGGTGACGCATGAGATGGGCTTTGCACGTGACGCCTCCGACCGCGTCATCTTCCTGCACAACGGGCGTATCGAGGAAGACGGCGCGCCGGACCAGGTGTTTCTTGCGCCATCCAGCGAGCGCTGCCAGAAATTCATCTCATCGGCGTTGAGCTGAAGGCGGAGCCGCATCGATGTCGCCCGCGCTCAGACAGATGCTCGATCCTTCCCTGTTCTGGGAATACCGGGTGGTTCTGCTGCAGGGCCTGATGCAGAACCTGTCGATTTTCGCAGAAAGCGCAATCCTTGCCATCGTCGCCGCGACGATCGTAGCCCTGATGCAGCTCGGCCGAAACCGGCCGCTCCGCTGGATCGCCACGGGCTACACCGAGCTTTGCCGGAACACGCCGGAATATGTGCTGCTGGTCTGGGTGTATTTCGTCCTTCCCTTGATCGTCAGCAAATTGATCGGATCGCGCTTCCGTCTCGACCCGCACGTCGCGGCGGTGATCGGATTGGGCGCCGCCTATAGCGGTTTCATGGCCGAGACGTTGCGCGCCGGTCTGCGCTCGATCCATCCAGGCCAGGCCGAAGCTGCCGCGGCCATCGGCATGTCGCCGCTCAAGACGCTGCGGCGGATCATCCTGCCGCAGGCGGTACGCCGCATCCTGCCCGACATCGTCAACCAGCTCGTGTCGCTGTTCAAGTCGACGACCATCGTGTCGCTGATCACGGTGCAGGACATCATGTACCAGGTTTCGATGATCAGCGTCGCCGAGATGCGGCCGATCCCGCTCTACACGGGTGCCGCGGTGCTCTACTGCGCGGTGATCATCCTGGCGACCCAGCTTTTCCAGGGGCTGACGGAGCGATGGCGCAAACGAGGCTGGTCGTAGCATGGTGTTCGCCGAGAACTTCAACCGCTTCGTCCTCGCCAACCTTGGCCCGCTGTTCTCGGGGCTCTGGGTCACGATCTATGTCTGCTTCTGGGCCTTCCTGCTGGCGCTGCTGCTCGGCGCCGTCGTTTGCTTCATCCGGTTGCGGATCCCGTATCTGCGGTTCCTCGCCATTGCCTATGTCGAGTTCTTTCGCGCGACGCCGATCCTGGTTCAGCTCCTCTGGGTCAATTATGTGTGGCCGGAGGTGTTCGGGTTTCCGCGCACCGTGATCGGCGCCGGCATTCTTGCGCTGGCGCTGCAATCGAGCGGCTATCTTGCCGAGACGTTCCGTGCCGGCTTCGAAGGCTTGCCGAAAGGCCAGCGCGAGGCGGCCGAGGCGATCGGCATCAGCCGCTGGCGCACGATATGGCGCGTCGAGGTCCCGCAGATCGCGCTGGTCGTCGCCCCGATGGTGATCAACCAGCTCGCCGTCGTCGTGAAGTCCTCGACGCTGGTATCGGTGATTGCGATCGCCGACCTGATGTATGCGGGATTGAAGATCGTCAACCAGTGGTACGAGCCGATCGAAGTGCTGACGACGATCGCGCTGGCATATTTTGTCCTGATATTTTCGATCTCGGCCGTGGCAAACTACGCCTACGTGCATTTCCAGACCAAATTCGGGCTCGTGGCCCAGCGTTAGACAGGTGTCGTCCAATCTCGTGCAGATGATTTTCAAAAAAGCAGAGGAGAACAGCAATGGATGATGTTTCGAAGCGAGGACTGTTGACCGGTGCATTGGCGGCCGGAGCGGGCATGGCCGCGATGGGCACGTTCGCGCGCGACGCGCACGCGCAGCTTCTGGAGTCCGGCATCGACAAGAATTCGGTGCTGGCCAAGGTGAAGAAGGGCGGCACGCTGGAGGTCGGCTACGCGCAATTGCCGCTGTGGTTCTTCAAGGACCCGAAGACCGGCGAACTCCGCGGCGCCTACAAGGAACTGGTGGACATGCTGGCGAAAGATCTGGAGATGACCGCCAACTACCACGAGGTGACGTTCGCGAATTCCACGATCAGCCTGCGTTCCGGCGACTACGATCTGTTCGGATCGTCGGCGACCTACACCGTACCGCGCGGCACGGTGGTCAATTATGTCGGACCGCTCTGGGCCAAAGGCAGTCTCGCCGTCATCCGCAAGGACGACGCCGGCAAATACAAGACCGCGGCCGACCTCGACAATCCCGACGTCACCATCGCCGTGAACGCCGGTTCGAGCGATGAGCAACGGATGCCGCGTCTGTTCCCCAAGGCCAAGTTCATGGCGGTGGCCGGACAATACTCGATGGCGGCGGAGCCGGTTCGTGGCGGGCGGGCCAATGCCTGCATCGTCGGCGACACCGAAGCGGTGGCGCTTGCGAAGCGCAACAGCGAATGGTCGGCGATCATCGACCCGCAAAAGTCTTTCGACAAGCGCCCGAACACCTGGATGGTGCGCTACGGCGACGTGCCGTGGAAGCAGTTCCTGGACACGTGGTGCACTTACGCGGTCACGAGCGGCCTCGTGCAGCAGCTCTACGACAAGTACGCCGCGGAAGTTCTCTAAGAAAAGCCGCAACGTTTATCAGTCCGGGCGAGCGTCAGCGCTCGTCCGGGCCGTCGATGTTCGACAAAAGGAAAGAAGCCGTGAACGAGAAAATTGCCCGGATCGAAGCGATCATCGGGCGCAAGGTGAAGCGCGACATCGGCCAGATGACCGAATGGGCAAAGGGCAATCTCGCGCGGGCCGCGGAATCCATCGCCGCAACGCCCAGGGCGCATGTCGGCATCGTCACGGGATTCTATATCAAGCACGCCGAGCCGCCGTCGCCGGAAACCGACGGGCTGAATGGAATGGCCCATCTCGCGGCGGGGCTTGCCAATGCCGGCATCGAAGTCACCGTCATTACCGACGCGCCTTGCGCCAAGGCGGTGTGGGCGGTCGTCGACGCATTGCCGGTGCCGGTCAATCTCGAGATCGCGTCGGTCGCGGAAAGTTCGGTTCACCGCCTGCGAAAACATCTGGAGACGGGCGATCGGCCGATGACGCATCTGGTCGCGATCGAGCGGGTATCGCCGGGCTCGGACGGCAAGCCGCATCGCGAACATGGCTGGGACATGTCGCGCGAAACCGCGCCGCTGCATCTGCTGTTCGACGCGAAAGCCAAAGTCCCGTGGTACACGATCGGCATCGGCGACGGCGGAAACGAGATCGGAATGGGCTCGCTGCCGAAGGAGATCATCGAAACCCAGATCCCCAATGGGCAGCTGATTGCGGCAACGACGGCGGTGGATTCGCTGATCGTCGCCGGCGTGTCCAACTGGGGCGGTTACGGCCTGCTCGCCGCGACCGCCTGCATCAAGCCGGAGTTGCGCGGCGCGCTCCTGCATTATTTCAATCGCGAGATGGACCATCGCTATTTGCAGGCCGCGGTCGAAACCGGGCAGGCCGTCGATGACAGCCGTGTCGACCATCCCGGACGGCCGCAAATGAGCGTCGACCGCATTCCCTGGGAGCAGCATGCGGCGGTTCTCGAAGAGATCGCGGCCGCTGCGCAAGGCTAGGACACTTCGACCTGCTGGCGGGCCGCGTATTCTGTGTCCGGCGTGAATTGATCCACATCAAGGTGGGATTGCGGCTCCGTGCAGGTATCCGTTCCAAGCGCATGGGGAGGCATTGTATGTCTCATTTCGCTGCACTTTGGCGTGGAGGTCTGAACGGGATGGTCAGCTGCGGCAGCCTTCGGCGCGTAGCGTGGGACCTCCGGAGGAATGGCTGGCAAGGATTATCTCTTCTCTTCGTCGCGATGTTGCTTGCCGGAGTTGGCGGCGCCTCACCCGGCACGGGCTGATCCTGCTCTTCCAGATACCGAGTGGCACGAATTCAGCGCGAACGTGGACCGCGGCCGGCAGTCGACAGGGTATCGGTCTCGGCGGAGACCGCCAGCGCTTACGGTTGGCAGGACTTCAGCGGCATCCCTGATGCTCGACGGAAGCTCACCGTCCATCGCTGGGCGTTCCGTGCCGAGGCCGTCAGTACTCAACGACAGCGCGACGGGTCTGATAGGGCGGGCTGTCTGGACGGACGAAGCGAACAACCACGTCTATAGCGAGCTTCGCGGCGAAATTACCCCGGAAGGTAACCGCATTGTCGGTACCTTTGTCGGCGGCAGCGGTCGGTACAAAGGCAGCGACGGGCACCTACGAGTTCCTCCTGGCGGTTCCTGCTGCGACGACCGAAGATGGGGTCGTGCAGGGTCAATCGACCGGGCTCAGCGGGAAGGTGCGGCTTCTGTCTACAGGCAACGGGGCTGACAGAGGCACATCCAAACAATGACGCGCTCCGTCACAGTCCTGAAGCAGGCGTTGCCCGTTCGTACTGGCGATCGGGATCTGGCTGACACCGGTTCCTGCTGGTTTGACTCCACCCGCCTGGCACCTGTTTGCAGTATTCGCATCGGCGATTGCATCGGTCCTCATCGGCTCTTTTCCGTTGCTCCCATCCGCGCTGCTTGCGGTCGCGGCGGTGGTCCTGACCGGCACCATTTCACCCGCGAAGGCTTTCGCAGCGTTTTGCCAACGCCAGCGTGCTGCTGGTCGTGATGGCCTTCCTGGTCGCGCTAGCCGTGGTGAAGTCGGGCCTCGGACGGCGCATCAGTCTGTTCATGGTCAGCCTGTCTCGGCCACTCGTCCCTTGGGCTCGCCTACAGTATCGTCATCACGGACGCAGCTCATTGCGCCGGGATTCCCCAGCAACACGGCGCGAGGCGGTGTTCTGTTCCCGATCGTACTGTCTGTCGCCAGCGCGTCTGGTTCGCGGCCGGACGATCCCGAGGGCCGCAGAACTCGGCGGCTATCTGATGTTCTGCGGGATGGCGAGCCTGTCGGTCTCGTCGGCGCTTTGGATGACCGCCACCTCGGCAAACCCACTCGGCGTCCAGATGGTCAAGGACTTCGGTGTGTCTATTGGCTTCGGCAAGTGGTTGGTCGTGGCGGCAGTGCCTGCACTGACGGCGCTCCTGCTGCTTCCCCGGATTGTGGCGCGCATTTTCCCGCCGGGAATTGGCCGGACGCCCGAGGCCCCTGTTGCCGCGCGGAAGGAACTTGCGACGCTGGGCCCGCTCAAGCGCGATGAGTGGGTCACGGCCGTCGTCTTTGCGTTCATGATCCTGGGTTGGATATTCGCCGATCTGTTGCAGTTGAATGCGACAAGCGTCGCCTTCGCCGGGCTCGCAATGTTGCTCATGTCGAACGTCCTGGGATTGAAGGACATCGCGGAACACGGAGAGGCCCTGGAAACTTTTTTGTGGCTTGCGGTTCTGTTTGCGTTGAGCGGGCAGCTCAACGAGCTCGGGTTCATGGGTTATTCGGCCAGCGGCTGGCGTCCTATCTCGTCGGCCTTTCATGGCCAGTGACCTACGTTGTGCTGATCGTGCTGTACGTCCTGATCCACTACATGTTTGTCAGCCAAACGTCACAGGTGCTGGCCCTGCTCGGCGTTTTTCTTGACGTCGGCGTCCGGGAGGCGTGCCGGCGCCGCTGATGGCGTTTGCCCTGCTGTTTGCCAGTAGCTATTTCTCGGTCATTACGCCCCAGGGCGGCAGCCAGAACGTCATCTTCGTAAGCAGCGGTTATCTCGCACAGCCGGAACTCTATCGGCTCGGCCTGCTCGTGACACTCTTCTTCCTTGCCGTGTTTCTGATCATCGGAACGCCGTGGATCTTGTGGGTCACTTGACGGATAGTTTGCGAGATTCTCGCTAATCTGCCCGCCATTCAAAGCGAAAAACCGGCCCGGTCCAACGATCCGTTCGCACATCGAGCTCTCGCACGTCTTTGGCCTCGCGTGAGGACTCGATGACCCTCTTCCAGAATATTTTTGCTGGATGGTTGCGGCTCGCAACTGCCACCTGCCACGACCCAGGCAACGAATTGAACGTCGCCCGAGCAGCCGCTTTCCCGACACCTTGACCTCTGTATTTCCGCAAAACGAAAAATTCCGCGACATTTGCGTTCACGGCTTCGCTGGTATGAGACTTGTCATTGACCAGAGAGAAGCCTGCAATCGTGCTGCCGATCAGAATGAGATTGGTGCTCCATTTCGGCCGCTGCCAGAAATCTGACAGCGGATAGTCCTCGAACCGACCATTCGCTTGCACGTCTCCCCTCGCCGTTGCTGCCCAATACCCAGAGAAATCGTGCGTATAAAGTTGAAAGAGGTTCTGGAAAGTAGCCTCGTGCTCGCGTCCGAGCGAGATGAGAGAGACCCCTGGTGTTTGATCTTTGGTCATGGTCCGGCGAGGCTTACGGCGGCCTGCCGGATTTCGCAATCCCCAAGCCGAGGTGCCGGGCTTTTCCGGCGGCCCAATTTTGAGGTAGCCTTGTCTGAGGTAGTCTTGCGGCCATCTCGAGCCTGAGGGGTCTCCATGCTCACGCTCTATTCCTATCCGCCGCTGTTCGGCGTCGCCGACAACAACGGCTACGGTCTGAAGGTATTCGCCTTCCTGAAGCTCGCCGGCGTGCCCTTCCGGCACGAACACATTTTCGATGCGTCGAAGGCGCCGCGCGGGCAATTGCCCTATATCGCCGACGGCCCTGACACGGTCGGCGACAGCGAGACCATCCTTGCCTATGTCACCAAAAAATATGGCGTGACGCTCGATGCGGCGCTGACGCCGGCGCAGCGCACGACCAATCTGCTCGTCACCCGCACGCTCGATGACCTCTACTGGGTGATGTCGTATTCGCGGTGGAAGGACGAGCGCTACTGGCCGCAATTCCGCGATGCGCTCAAGCGCGAGCATCCGGCCCTCACCGATGACGGGTTGATGAAGGCCAAGGAGTACAACGCCCAGCGCTATTATTACCAGGGCATCGGCCGCTTCGAGCCTGACGCGGCGATGGCCCGCGGCGTGGCCGATCTCGGCGCCCTCGCAAGCCTGATCCCGCAGCAAGGCTATGTGCATGGCGACAGGCCGTCGGCGATCGACGCCGGCATCTATGGTTTCATCGCCAACATCTACTTCTACGACATCGATACGCCGTTGAAGCAATTCGTGGTCTCGCAGGATAATCTGGTACGTCACTGCCGGGCCATCCACGCCTCAGTCAGCGAGTAAGGAGTGGAAGGGCATCCCCGCGCAGATTGTCATGATGCGATCATTTGATCGAAATTGGTAAGGTGATGCGCCGGCGTTTGTGATAAATTGCGGTCGTTGCCAATTTTCGCAATGCACTTTGACATCAGACGATCGAGGGGATCGCCATGTCGGACGCCAGCGTCGCCACATCGCATCGGATCGCCGCGCGCGAACTGGTCACGCCGGACCAACTCGCCGCGTTGCGCGAGCGGGTCGAATGGAAGGGCATCGCGCTCATCGTCCACGCCTGGTGCGTCATCTTCGCGGCGATGGCATTGGTGGCGATGTATCCCAATCCGCTGACCTATATTCTTGCGGTCGTGGTGATCGGCTCGCGCCAGCTTGGCCTTGCCATCCTCATGCACGACGGCGCCCACCGCTGCTTCTCGCGCTCGGATAGCCGCAACATGGCGCTGAGCCAATGGCTATGCGCCTATCCGATCTTTGCCGACACGAAGGCCTATCGGCACTATCACCTTCAGCATCACAGCCACACGCAACAGCCTGATGATCCGGACCTGGCGCTGTCGGCGCCGTTCCCGATCACCAAGGCAAGCTACCGGCGCAAATTCCTGCGCGACATTACCGGCCGCACCGGCTACGAGCAGCGCAAGGCGCAGTTGCTCAACGCGTTCGGCGAGCGGTCATGGCCGCTCTCGCGCCGTGCGCGCCATCTGTACAGCGAGCTCGGACGGCAAGTGGCGGTCAATGCGCTGCTGTGGGCGGGCCTCGCACTCGCCGGCATCTGGTGGGCTTATCCGCTTCTCTGGCTGGTGCCGCTCCTGACCTGGATGATGGTCATTATCCGCATTCGCAACATCGCCGAGCATGCGGTGGTGCCGGATTCCGACGATCCGTTGCGCAATACGCGCACGACCGAGGCGAACCTGCTGGAGCGGATGTTCATCGCGCCGTATTTCGTCAACTATCACCTTGAGCATCACCTGCTGTTCTACGTGCCCTGCTACAACCTGCCGAAGCTGCATGCCATCCTGAAGCGCGGGCCGCATGCCGCCCGCATGGAAGTGCAGCGCGGATATCTGAGCGTCCTGAAGCTTGCGACCACCAGGCCCGACGCCGAGGACCGGCCGGGCGAAATCGTCAACCCCGCGCGGCGAAGGCGCGAGGGTGACGAGGTGGGCAAGGATCAGGCCGCGGCAGGTTTCTGAGCAGGGAGCCAGTCCTGGACTTCCGCCTTCTGCTCTTGCCCCGATGTGCTTGCCGATTCCCCTTCTCTAGAACTCACCAAGGAAGAATTGCGCCGGCGGCGAAAAGCGCGACCCCTGTTCGATCCGGTTCATCAGGTAAAGCTGGGCGCAGAAAATCAGGAAAAGGAAAACGACTGCGCCGCCAAACATGGATAGTCCGTTCGCGATGTCGTCTCGCGGACGGCCGCGGGAGGAGCGCCGGGAGATGGCTTGAACCAGCGAATTCATTTTCGGCCTCCGGCGATCAGCCTCTCGGACGACAAAGCGGGCGGCGCGGGCGTTGCCCCGGCATCATTCCGGGTGACGGAAATCAGCATCGCGATGGCAAGGACGTGCAAAACGACGAAGCAGACGGCGACCGTTACCAGAAACGAATGTCGCCCAGAGACGGAAACGGAAGTTTGCGTTCGAACGACCTTTCACTGAGCGACATGATGATGTCCCCCGACATATGACCGAGGCTCGAACTGGCGCGGCTGGTTGTCGATCAGGTGGTGATACCGCCGAACGGCGCGCCCCTGCTGCAGCCCCTGCCAGTGGTGCGCGGCCAGGAGGTGACGGCCAAGCGAACTCCTTCGCCTGATCTCTTCCGGACAGAATGCATTGCTCGCGACCGGAGCGCCGCTATCGAACAATGACGCAGAGAATGCCGTGATCGGCTGAAACACCTGGTGGAGCAACAACCCATAGAACACACGCGTGAGACGCTGTGCTCCTTCTTCCTTCCGCATGACACGAATACCTTGTGTGAGTGACGATGCGGTTGGGAGTATCGGACGGGGCGTCGCGTGCCGCTTTAAGGCGGGCTTAATTTGTCCTTATCGTTTCCTTGATTCTTGGAAACGACGTCCTTGATTTCGGGCTCGCGTGCCGGTTGAATCGCTGCGTCCTTACCCAGCGAAGGCCTTGATTTTGCTGTATCTCTTCGACAATTGCGCTCTCGACACCAGCCAGCGCGAGCTGCGGCGCGGCGGCGATGCCATCCCGTTGCAACCCCAGGTCTTCGACCTCCTGAAGTATCCAGTCCGGCACCGCGACCGGGTGGTGACCAAGGACGATCTGATCGGTGCGATCTGGGGCGGACGTATCGTTTCGGAATTGGCGCTCACCACCCGCCTCAACGCGGCCCGCACGGGAATAGGCGATTCGCGGCTACGAGCAACGCCTGATCAAGACGATGCCGCGCAAGGGTGTTCGCTTTGTCGGCGCGGTGCGTGAGGAAGGGCAGGCTGCGGGCGAGACGATCCAGATCTCACCACAACCCGCGCGCCGTCTGTCCATCGTCGTGTTGCCGTTCGCAAATCTCAGCGGCGATCCCGAGCAGGATTATTTCGCCGATGGGGTCACGGAGAGCCTGACCACGGACCTGTCGCGCATCAGTGGCTCGTTCGTGATTGCCCGCAACACCGCGTTTGCCTTCAAGGGAAAAAGCGTTGGCGCCGAAGACAGCCCTCGGGAAGGGAGCTGAACGTTCGCTATGTTCTCGAGGGTTCGGTGCAGCGCGGCGGCAACCGGCTTCGGGTCAATGTACAGTTGATCGACGCTGAAACCGGCAATCATCTTTGGGCCGAGCGCTTCGACAAGCCGATGGCCGATCTCTTCGACATGCAGGACGAGATCGTGGCCGGCTCGCCCGGCAACGCGGAACGCCCAGCTCATCGAGGCCGAGGCGTGGCATGCGGAGCGTGCGCTCAATCCCGATTGCGATGGACTCCTATCTTCCAGGGAATGAGCGGCGGCAACAGAGGGAATCCACGCCCGAGTACATGGTCCAGGCAAAGGCGTATTTCGAGCGCGCCCTGATGCTCGATGCCGCGCAAGTCGAGTCGCCGGTCGCCATCGCAGCGGTGGATTCCTTGTCGGGGCGAATTTCATGGTCGATGACCGCGCCACGCTGCTTGCGGCAGCCGAGGCAACGGTCACCAAGGCGCTCTCCATGTCTCCGCAGCACGCCCGCGGGCATGCTTGTGCTGGGCTGCGGTGCTCAAGGCGCTAACCAGGCGCGCGGCGCAAGGCATCCCGGGAGTGCGAGCTGTCACTGGCGCTGGATCAAAACTCCGCCGATGCCCACGGTCTCATCGGTCTCGCGAAGGTTTTCCTTGGCCGCGGCGCGGAAACCGAGGCTCATATCCAGGAAGCGTTTCGGCTTTCTCCCCGCGATATCTTCGCCTTCCGCTGGCTGCATTATGTCGGCATGGCGAGGCAGACACTCGGCGACGATGCTGGCGCTGCTGCGTGGCTGCGCCGATCGCTCGAGGCAAACCGGAATTATCCGCTTGCGCATTTCCAGCTTGCGGCATCGCTTGCGCTGCTCGGTTCGCTGGGAGGAAGCATGGTCGCAAACTGCTGGGTCCTCGCTCAATCCTGCTTTCACCCTTCGTCGCACGCGCGGCAGAATGAGCGACGATCCGACATATCGCGCGGGAGCCAGGCACGGTACCAGGCATGCAAATCGCCGGAGTTCCGGAGAGCTGAAAGCTGCGGGTAACCGCGCAGCGAACCGGGCGTAGCGCGGCTGCGAACCTCG
>CAWDES010000019.1:0-47830 GCA_963801325.1 uncultured Alphaproteobacteria bacterium | reverse complement strand
GCCTTGGCCGTCTCCGGCGAGTTGACGACGACCTTGTTGTTCGCATCGATCAGGTTGCCGCCATGCGCCCACAGCGCCCAGTGCAACCAGGTATTGGCGTCGCCCGAGGCGTGCCCGACCGCCATGCCGGCCGGCGTTCCGTTCTTGTTGAGACCCTTGACGAGGTCGGCAAAGCCGGCGAGGTCCTTCGGAAACTCCTTGTGACCGGCCTTTTCCATGGCCGAGATGCGGTAGTTCATCAGCGCGCCGGTGGCGGCGACGGGAACGCCGATCCACTTGCCCTCATATATTCCGTAGGCCTCACCCGATTTGGTCCAGCCACCGCCCTTTTGCCCGAGATAGGTGGCGACGTCGGTCATGTCGAGGCACTTGCTCGGGAACAGGAACGGCAGCGAATAAAGTCCCCACACCAGGTCGAGGCCCTGGCCGGTATTGGCCGCCACCGACGCCTTGGGCTGAAGGTCGTCGTAGGATTCATTGGAGACGTTGATGGTGACGCCGGTCGCCTTCTGGAAGGCGTCGACGATCTTCATGAAGGCAACGTCTTCGGATTCGACGAAGCGCTTCCAGCGCAACAGGTTGATCTTGGCGCCGGCTTCCGGCTTCCACTGCGAGGTCTGCGCCCACGCCTTGGCATAGCCGAGCAATTGTTCGGCCGACATGGTGGCTGCGACCGCCAGCAGGCCGCCGCCCGCTTTCATCAGTGAGCGGCGATCCGGTGAGAAACTATTCATTGCCCTCTTCTCCCTTTTGAATTGGCTCGTTAATCGGCCAAGTATGCCGGCCTCAAAGTCGCTTGCCGGTAGCCTCGTCAAACAAATGCACCAGTGACGGATTCGGCTTCAGCCGAACCTTGTCGCCGGGATTGAACTGGTGGCGCTCACGGAAAACGGCGACCACCTGCTCGCCGCCGAGTTTGGCGAACACCTGCGTTTCCGATCCGGTCGGTTCGACCACCACGATTTCGGCTTCCGCGCCGTCGTCGGCAATCGTGAAATGCTCCGGCCGCACGCCATAGACTGCGGGCCTTCCGTCGGAATTGGCGGGTGCGGTTGCGAGCGGCAACTTCACGCCGTTCGGTCCTTCGAAACCGGCGCTGCCGTTGGCCTTGACCTTGCCTTTGAGGAAGTTCATCGCCGGCGAGCCGATGAAGCTCGCGACGAACTGGTTGTCCGGCTTGTCGTAGAGCTCGAGCGGCGAGCCGATCTGCTCGACGATGCCGTCATGCATCACCACGATCTTGTCGGCCATGGTCATGGCCTCGATCTGGTCATGGGTCACATAGACGGTCGTGGTCTTGAGCCGCTGATGCAGTTCCTTGATTTCGGTGCGCATCGCGACGCGCAGCTTGGCGTCGAGGTTCGACAAGGGTTCGTCGAACAGAAACACCTGCGGATCGCGCACGATCGCGCGTCCCATCGCCACGCGCTGGCGCTGGCCGCCCGACAATTGCCGCGGATAGCGGTCGAGCAGCGGGGTCAGCGCCAAAATCTCGGCGGCGCGGGCCACGCCCTTCTTGATCTCATCGGGATTGGCGCCGCGAAGCTTCAACGAGAAGCCCATATTGTCGGCGACCGTCATATGCGGATAGAGCGCATAGTTCTGGAACACCATCGCGATATCCCGCTCTTTGGGCTGGATATTGTTGACGACGCGGTCCCCGATCGAGATCGTCCCCGAAGTGATGTTTTCGAGACCTGCGAGCATTCGCAACAAGGTCGATTTGCCACAGCCGGAAGGGCCGACCAGCACGACAAAAGCGCCGTCCTCGATCGGAATTGTCACGCCGTGCAAGACCTCAAAGCCGCCAAACGATTTCCGCACGTCGCGGATCTGCACAGACGACATCAATTTCCTCCCAAACAAGCTCTATGGCCCCCGGCACACACCCGATGGCCCCGATTTAAGGGCGTCATATCAGACTTTTGCGGACGTGTCCTTGGATCAAAGTCGTAGATGCGCGTCTCATTGGCGCGCCGTTGCGAAGCGAACCTCGACATGCGAAAACGCGTGCTTCAGACCATGATAACGCACAAAAATAAGGCGTGTGCGCTGCGGGAGAAACCATGAACAAGCCGCTAACCGGCGTCACCAGGCGCAAACTCCGTTCCAGCGAATGGTTCAACAACCCCCATAACCCCGGGATGACCGCGCTCTACCTGGAGCGCTACCTCAACTACGGCCTGACGCGGGAAGAATTGCAGTCCGGCAAGCCCATTATTGGCATTGCCCAGACCGGAAACGATCTCTCGCCCTGTAACCGGCATCATATTGAGCTGGCGCATCGGGTTCGCGAGGGCATCAGGGCCGCCGGCGGCATCGCGATGGAATTCCCGATGCACCCGATCCAGGAAACCGGAAAGCGTCCGACTGCGGCATTGGACCGCAACCTCGCTTACCTCGGTCTGGTCGAGGTGCTGTTCGGCTATCCGCTCGACGGCGTGGTGCTGACGACCGGCTGCGACAAAACCACGCCGGCCTGCCTGATGGCGGCCGCCACCGTCAACCTGCCCGCCATCGTGTTGTCGGGCGGACCGATGCTCAATGGCTGGCACAACGGCCAGCGCACCGGATCCGGCACCGTGGTCTGGAAGGCGCGCGAGCAACTTGCCGCCGGCGAGATCGACTACGAAGAGTTCATGACCATCGTGGCCTCGTCCGCGCCGTCGGTCGGCCACTGCAACACCATGGGCACCGCCTCGACCATGAACGCGCTCGCCGAAGCGCTCGGCATGTCCCTGCCCGGCTGCGCGGCCATCCCCGCGCCCTATCGCGAGCGCGGCCAGATCGCCTTTGAAACGGGAAAACGCATCGTCGGCATGGTCTGGGAAGATCTCAAACCCTCCGACATCCTGACCCGGAAGGCGTTCGAGAACTGCATCGTCGTCAATTCGGCGATCGGCGGCTCGACCAACGCGCCGATCCATATCAACGCGCTCGCCCGCCATATCGGCGTGGAGCTCTCGATCGACGACTGGCAGAAATTCGGCCATGACGTTCCGCTGCTCGTCAACATGCAGCCGGCCGGCTTCTATCTCGGCGAGGAATTCCACCGCGCCGGCGGCGTGCCGGCGGTGGTGCATGAATTGATGAAGGCCAAGCGCATTCACGAGGACGCCGTCACCGTCAACGGCCACGCCATGGGCGACAATTGCCGCGACGCGCCCAAGCCCGACGGCGACGTGATCTTCGGTTACGACAAGCCGCTGGTGAAAGATGCCGGCTTCATCGTGCTGCGCGGCAATCTCTTCGATTCCGCGATCATGAAGACCAGCGTCATCTCCAAGGAATTCCGTGAACGCTATCTGGTGAATCCGAAAGACCCGAACGCGTTCGAAGGCCGCGCCATCGTGTTCGAAGGTCCGGAAGATTATCACGAGCGCATCGACGACCCCGCGCTCAACATCGACGAACATTGCGTGCTGTTCGTGCGCGGCACCGGCCCGATCGGCTATCCCGGCGGCGCCGAGGTCGTGAACATGCAGCCGCCGGCAGCGCTGATCAAACGCGGCATCACTTCGCTGCCCTGCATCGGCGACGGCCGGCAGTCAGGCACCTCGGGCTCTCCGTCGATCCTCAACGCTTCGCCGGAAGCCGCCGCCGACGGTGGTCTTGCGATCCTCAAGACCGGCGACAAGGTTCGCGTCGACCTCAACAAGGGCAGCGCCAATATCCTGATTTCCGAGGAGGAGCTGAAAAAGCGCCGCGCGGACCTGAAGGCCAAAGGCGGCTTCCCCTATCCGCCCAACCAGACGCCCTGGCAGGAAATCTACCGCTCGACCGTCGGTCAGCAATCGACCGGCGCCTGCATGGAGCTTGCTACGCGTTACCACAACATCGCCGGCACGTTCGGTGTCGCGAGAGATAATCATTAGCTGTCATTGCCGGACTTGATCCGGCAATCCATCGCTCTTCGAAGGAAGATGGATACGCGGGTCACAGCCCGCGTATGACGCCCAAGACAATTGCGAAAGATCAAAGGGAGAAAACCATGTCTGACCGCCTGAAAGGCAAGCGCGCTTTCGTCACGGCGGCCGCGGCCGGTATCGGCCGTGCCTCGGCGATCGCCTTTGCGCGCGAAGGCGCAAGCGTATTTGCCACCGACATCGACGAAAAGGGATTGGCGACGCTGGCCGCCGAAGGCGTCAAGGACGTCGCCCGCCTCGATGCGCGCGACAGCTCAGCAGTCGCCGCCATGGCCAAGCGCGTCGGTCCCGTCGACATCCTCTTGAATGCGGCAGGCTTCGTGCACCACGGCACCGTGCTTGAGTGTTCCGACGAGGACTGGGATTTTTCCTTCGACCTCAACGTCAAGTCGATGCACCGCACGATCCGCAGTTTCTTACCCGCAATGCTGGAACGCGGCGGCGGCTCGATCGTGAACATTTCGTCTGCCGCCGGCGTCTTCAAGGCCGCGCCCAATCGCTACGTCTATGGCGCGACCAAAGCCGCCGTCGCCGCACTGACCCGCGCGGTCGCGGCCGACTTCATCACCAAGGGCATCCGCTGCAACTGCATTTGTCCCGGCACGATCGAGACGCCCTCGATGCTCGGCCGCGCGGCCGCCGCAGGCCCCAGCGGGCGCGAAATGTTCATTGCGCGGCAGCCGATGGGACGGCTCGGTACCGCTGAGGAAATCGCCTTGCTCGCGCTCTATCTCGCGAGCGACGAAAGCGCGTTCACCACCGGTGTCGCCCACATCATCGACGGCGGCTGGACGCTGTAATCAAGGAAGAACGCCATGAACAAGATCGATCTGAATGGCCGTTGCGCCGTCGTCACCGGCGGTGCGCAGGGTTTTGGCCGCGCAATTACCGAACGCTTTGTCGCTTCCGGCGCCAAGGTCGCGATCTGGGATCACGATCAGCCGCTGGCCGACAAGACGGCCAAGGAAGTCGGCGGCAATGTCATCGCGATCAAGGTCGACGTATCCGATCTTGCCGCGGTTGAGAAAGCACGCGAGGAAACGCTGAAAGCGTTCGGCAAGATCGACATTTTCGTCAACAATGCCGGCATTGCCGGCATCAACAAGACGGTCTGGGAGACCGACTTCGAGGAGTGGCGCAAGGTGTTGCGCATCAATCTCGACGGTCCCTTCGTCTGCTGCAAGGCGATCGCGCCTGTCATGATCAAGCAGAACTACGGGCGCATCGTGAACATCGCTTCCATCGCCGGCAAGGAAGGCAATCCGAACGCCGCGCACTACTCGGCCTCGAAAGCCGGATTGATTGCGTTGACGAAGTCGCTCGGCAAGGAGCTCGCGAAATACAACATCATGGTCAACGCGGTGACGCCGGCCGCGGCCAAGACCGCGATCTTCGACCAGATGACGCAGCAGCATATCGACTTCATGCTGTCGAAGATTCCGAAGAACCGTTTTGTGCTGGTCGAAGAGCTTGCCGCGCTCGCATCCTGGCTCGCTTCCGAAGACTGCTCGTTCTCCACCGGTGCCGTGTTCGACATTTCCGGCGGCCGGGCCACCTACTAGGAAAAGCGATGACTCGCGAAGGCGGATGCCTCTGTGGCGCGGTTCGCTTCAAATGCGAAGGCGAGCCGATCAACGTGCGCATCTGCCACTGTCGCAATTGCCAGAAGGCGATGGGCTCGCCGTTCTACGCCCGCGCGCTCTACGACCAGCGCGCCATTACCGTGCAAGGCGATACCGGCCGCTACCCGTCCTCCGATCACCTCGAGCGGGTGTTCTGCAAGCAATGCGGCACGCGGGTATTTTCCTGGCGCCGCAACGGCACGGCGGCTGGCGTTGCGCTCGCCACTTTCGATGACCGCAACGCTTTTGCGCCGACCGAGCACATCTGGGTGTCGGAAAAGATCGCCTGGGTCAGGCTGGACGACGGTCTGCCGCAATACCCGGAAGGCCCTGTGTAGGGTTCCGTTTAGGAACTGTTTACTCGGGAACGTGGTAGCGTCGAGCCGGAATCGGCCCCCGCCTCCCGGAACCACGCCCGTGAACTTCACCCTCTACGACTTCTCCGTCTGGGTCCTCCCGCTCGTGATCGCCATCACCTTTCACGAGGCCGCGCACGGCTATGTTGCCCATCGCCTTGGCGACAACACGGCCTACGATCTCGGCCGGGTCAGCTTCAACCCGATCCGGCACATCGACCCTTTCGGCACGCTGATGATGCCGGCGTTTCTTTTGCTGGCGCATTCGCCGTTCCTGTTCGGCTACGCCAAGCCGGTGCCGGTGAATTTTCGAGCGCTCCGAAATCCACGGATCGGCATGGTGCTGGTGGCGCTGGCGGGTCCCGCCACCAATATCGCGCTGGCGCTGGTTGCGGCGGCAGCCTTCCACGTCCTCGACCTCGTTCCGGCCAACGCCGCGCAGTGGGTCGCGGACAATCTCAAAAACGCGCTTCTGATCAACATCGTGCTGGCGGTTTTCAACATGATGCCGATCCCGCCGCTGGACGGCGGCCGGGTGGCCGTCGGGCTGCTGCCGCGGGCGCTGGCCTTGCCGCTGGCGCGGCTGGAACCGTTCGGGATGCTGATCCTGATCGGCGTCCTGATCCTGCTTCCGCTGGCCGGTTCGCAGTTCGGTCTAAATCTTGATGTTATTTCGAAGATATTGCGAACGCTGACCGGTTATGTGCTGGCGGTGATTCTCATCGTCACCGGCAACGCCTAGTCTGAAGCATTGAACGCGCCGCAAGGGCAGAGAGCAGAGACCAGATTGATCAAAGCAGCCAACATGATGATCGCGCGGCGCGCGGATACCAGGGCAAGAGCCGATTTCGCAACCTGGAGCATGATGGCAAAGCTGAACGGCGCCTCTTCCCTGCCTCCAGCAGCCCAGACGTTCCTCGAAAGCTACAAGGCGTTGCGGCAAGAGAAGAACGAGGCCGAAGCATCCGAGGCCATTATCCAGCTCATCTATCAAAGCTACTATGAAGAGATGGGCGGCGCCGGGCCAGGCGCCGGAAGTGAAGCCGCGCGCGACGACGGATCAATCGAGCGGCAATGTGACGGCTTTCAAGCGACCGCCGCCACAGCGGCCGAAGCGCGGCCAGCGGACCGCAACAGCAGTCAAAGTTGCCGGTTGCCCTGATCTTTGCCTGCCTGGTCGTCGTCTACACGGCGTTCCGGTATTTCTTCCGCTGAAGAATTAGAGGCCAGGGAAAATGCCGGCGAACTCGCCGCCGGCGTCCTTATTTCTTGCCGTTGAAATTCACAGGCAGGTTGTAGCTGAAGGTATCGTCCGTCAGTTCTGCCGGTGGACGCGGCACGGGATCCGAACGGCGGACCATGTCCATCGCCGCTTCGTCGAACAGCGGATCGCCCGAGCTTTCGCCAACGGCCAGCGACACCACGTGGCCGAGACGGTTGAGCACGAGGTTGAGCGTGACCTTTGCCGCCTTGACCTTCTCGGTTTTCGGGTAGCGCTTGTGAATCTCGAAATAGGCGCTGATCTGCTTCGCCCACTTCGCCGCGAGCCGCTGATTGTCCTTGCCGATCCCGAGATTGGGCGCTGCGGCCACGTTCGCCTCGCGCGCGCCTTCGATGTGCTGCCGGGCGCTGGCTTCCTGCGCCACGGACTCCTGTGAGGCCGCGGTCTGCACGGCCTCGGTCTTCGGATCGTCGTCGGTCGGCTTCTTCTGCTCGTTCTGCGTCACGACGCGATCGGGCTCGTCGCTTTCCTTCGGCGTCTCCGTCGGCAGATCGGTCGGCTTGACCTCGGCCTTCTGTTCGGCGAGCGCGGGCGAGGCCACCGAGGCATCGGCGTCGGGACCCGGAGGCAGCTCGGTTTCTTCGGCCGAGGGCGATGTCAGTTCGACGCCGATCTCGCTGACATTGGAGCCAAGCCCGTCGGAACCGTCGTCGGGATTGAGATGCGCCAAAGCCAGCGCCGCACCGGCAACATGCAAGGAGACGGCAGCCACCGCTGCTATCATCCAGAGCCGCCAGGGCGGCCGTTGCTCGTGCATCAGTTCGCTCATCGCATCAAGGCCTTGCTGCCGCTCCCGGCGCCGATGACTGGTCAGGAACACCTTCGAGCGTCACCAGCTTCATCCGGTAATTTCCCTGCCGCAACAGCTCCAGCACGTCCATCAGGTCGCCGTAAGCGACGCCGCGATCGGCGCGCACGAACACCAGCCGTTCCGGATTGGACTCGGCGGCGGCATTGAGCGTCCCGATCAAATCGGCGCGCTTGACCTGCTTTTCGCCGATCGCAAGCGTCAGATCCGGCTTGATGCTGACATAGGTCGGCTTGTCCGGCTTTTTCTGCGGCGTCGCGGTCGAGGACGGCAGATCGATCGGCAGGTCGACCGTCGACAATGGCGCGGCCACCATGAAGATGATCAGAAGAACCAGCATGACGTCGATGAACGGCGTGACGTTGATGTCATGCGTCTCCGCGAAATCGGAGTCATCATCGAAATCGTTGTCGGCGAGTGAAACGCCCAAGATCTTAACTCCGTCCTACTCTGCAGCGTGCGAGCTGACGCGGCCGGGCGAACTGACATGGGTGCGGTCGAGATCGCGCGACAACAACCGGCCCGCCGCGCCCGACGAGCGACTGACCAGTTCGAGATAAGCCTTCGTCACGCGCGCGAAGTGGTTGTAGATGATGACCGCCGGAATGGCCGCGACGAGGCCGATCGCGGTCGCGAGCAGCGCTTCGGCGATGCCGGGCGCCACGACCGCAAGATTGGTCGTCTGCGATTTCGAAATGCCGATGAAGCTGTTCATGATGCCCCAGACGGTGCCGAACAGTCCGACGAAGGGCGACGTCGCACCGATGGTGGCCAACACGCCCATGCCGAGCCGGACGCGGCGGGACTCCGCGCGCACGATCTCGGCAAAACTCGAGGCAGCTCGCTCTTTCACGCCGGCGTCGCTGGAAATGCCGGCCGACAGCCGCGCTTCGCGCATTGCCGCCGCCAGGAACCGGGACAGGATGGTGCCGCTTGAACCCAGCGCAAATTGCGCTTCCGCCAGCGATCTTGAATCGGTGATCTTGCGGAGCGCGCCACGCAGCCGGGCTTGCAAAACCGTCAGCTCAAACATCTTCGCGATGAAGATCGTCCACGTCACCAGCGAGGCGAACGCGAGGCCGATCATGACGGCCTTGACGATGATATCGGCCGACATGAACATCGACCACGGCGACAGCTCGCGCAGGATCGGCTTCGACGCTTTCGCGCTCTGACGTCGCATTGTCGGCAGCAGCCGGCGTGGTCGCCGCCGCGGCTGGCTGAACGGTCGGTGTTGCGGGCGCGGCGGACATTTTGGGATCGGCCCCGGCGGCATTCTGCTGGGCGAACGCAACCGGTGCGATCGACACGAATGCCAGAACAACAGCTAATTTAAGAATGGTTCTAAACATTCGAGCAACTTCCCGGATTCCGCTGACAGTTTGCTTCAAGAGCATTTCCCGCGTGGCGTCGAGTAGCTAACGCGTGAGTTAGACGAATTCCATACGCCGGCCGCGGCCGTGCGCCACGTGAAGACGTAACATCAACTTTATCCCGGAAAAATCGGGAAATATCCCGGCCGCCTGACACGTCTTGCGCCAGCGATGGCGGATAATCGTATCGGCAAGTTGTTCGAAGTGACTTCTCTCGTCGCTCACTTGGCGGCGACGCCGCCCGCAGGCTCGGCGAGTGACTTGATCCGCTCCTTGACGTCGCGCAATCGCCTTGAGGCTGGTCTCGACGGTCGCGGCCGGCACTCCCTGCAACACATCGGTTGCAATGGCGTCGCGCAGACTATCGAGGTCGTCGGCGAGCTGACGCCCGGACGCCGTCAGGAACAGGCGGTTGGCTCGCCGGTCCCGCGGATCGCTGCGGCGTTCGACCAGACCATGTTCGACCAATCGATCCAGCAGGCGGACCAGCGAAATCGGCTGCAATTCCAGCACATCGGCCAGATCGACCTGGGACAGCCCCTCCTGCTCGCGCAGACGAAACAGCACAATCCACTGCGCCCGCGTGGTGCCACGGGACTTCGCGCGATGATCGACATAGTTACGCAAAAACCGCGAACTTTCGATCAATTGGGTAATAAACTGCTTTTTGAGGTCGAGCGACATTAGGGTGTGGAGAGGTCCCCGGATTGCCAATAGTTTAGAATTCTCAAGCTATAGTGTGTTTACACATTAAGTGCACGCATATTATATATGAAGTCTCTATGAACCCTAGGGAAGACTCGCTACTTTTATTTTTTTGAATCTGAAGGCCGACATGAAAAAATCGCGGATAACGCGTTGGATTTTGCTGGCCTTGGTAGTTGCTGGGGCCGGCTATTACGGCTGGCAGCGCTTCCATGGCGAAAATCACGAAACAGCGGCAAACAATGCGCAAAAAGGTGCCCGCAACCCTGTGCGGGTGAACATTGCGACCGTCGAAAAGGTGGATTTTCCGGTCTATCTGACCAGCCTTGGAACCGTCCAGGCCTTCAACACCGTCCAGGTCAGATCCCGCGTCGATGGCCAGATCGACAAAATTGCCTTCACCGAAGGCCAGTTCGTCAAGCAGGGCGACCTCTTAACCAAGATCGACCCCCGGCCCTACCAGGCAGCGCTCGATCAGGCGAAGGCCAAGAAAGAGCAGGACGAGGCCAACCTCGCCAACATCAACCTGGACTTGCAGCGCTACATCAAGCTCGGCGAGTTCGCCACGCGCCAGCAACTCGATACCCAGCGCTCCAACGTGTCGCAATTGACGGCGCAGATCGCGGCTGACAAGGCGGCGATCGACAATGCGCAAACCCAACTCGACTACACCGACATCAAGGCGCCGATCTCGGGCGTCGTCGGGCTGCGCCAGGTCGACGTCGGCAACATCGTCAACGCCGCGGCCCAGACCGGGATCGTCACGATCACCCAGGTTGAGCCGATTGCGGTGATTTTCACCGCGCCGGAAGACCAGCTACCCGACATCAAGGGCGCGCAAGGCGCGACCCCGCTCAAGACCATTGCGATCACGACCGACGGCAAGCGACCTCTGGCGGAAGGCACGCTAGAGGTGGTGAACAATCAGGTCGATTCGACCAGCGGCACCATTCGTCTCAAGGCCGTCTTCGACAACAAGGACCACGCGCTGTGGCCCGGGCAATCCGTATCCACGCGCCTTCTGGTGCGGACCATGAAGGATGCGACCGTGGTACCGGACGAGGCGGTCCAGCACGGCACCAGCGGCCTCTACGTCTACACGGTCGACCAGAACAACAAGGCTGAGCTTCGCAAGGTCACGGTCACCCAGTCGATCGACGGCCGTTCCGTGATTGCCGACGGCGTGTCGCCGGGCCAACGCGTCATCGTCAGCGGCCAGTTCAAGGTTCAGCCCGGCACCCTCGTCAGCACCGCCGTCGCCAGTTCCGATCCGGCGCCATCGAAGGTGAAGCCCGAATGAGCGAGGGGACCAACGCGGGGATTTCCGCCCCCTTTATCAAATACCCCATCGGCACCTCGCTGATGATGGCCGGCATTCTGTTTGTCGGCCTCGTGGCATATCCCCTGCTCCCGGTCGCCCCGCTGCCGCAGGTCGACTTCCCGACCATTCAGATCACGGCGCAGTTGCCGGGCGCGAGCCCCGAAACCATGGCGTCGTCCGTGGCGCAGCCGTTGGAACGACAGTTCGCGCAGATTCCGGGCATCGCCCAGATGACGTCGACGAGTTATCTCGGCACAGCCACGATCACCATTCAGTTTGATCTCAACCGCAATATCGACGGCGCGGCCAACGACGTGCTCGCCGGCATCAACGGCGCCGGCGGCCAGCTCCCGAAGAACCTTCCCAGTCCGCCGACCTACCGCAAGGTCAACCCCGCGGATTCGCCGATCCTCTTGCTGTCGGCGACGTCCGACACCTTGCCGCTGACCACGGTCAGCGACTCCGTCGACGCCCAACTCGCGCAGCAGATCAGCCAGATTTCAGGCGTCGCGCAGGTCACGATCGGCGGACAGCAAAAGCCGTCGGTCCGCGTCCAGGTCGATCCGGCGAAACTCGTCGCCAAGGGCCTGTCGCTGGAGGACGTGCGCAGCCAGATCGCGATCGCAACCGTCGATAGCCCGAAGGGCAACATCGACGGCGAAAAGCGCGCCTTCACGATCTACGCCAACGACCAGATGCTGGATGCGAAGGACTGGAACGACGTCATCATTGCCTATCGCAATGGCGGTCCGTTGCGGATCCGCGACATCGGCAAGGCCGTGACCGGGCCGGAAGACGCCAAGCAGGCGGCATGGGCCGACGGCCAGCGCGGCGTGTTCCTGGTGGTCTACAAGCAGCCCGGCGCCAACGTCATCGAAACCGTCGACAAGGTCAAAGCGCTGTTGCCGCGGCTCGTGGCCGGCATCCCGGCCGCGATCAAGATCGGAATCATCAGCGACCGGACCCAAACCATTCGCGCCGCCGTCGAGGACGTTCAGTTCACGCTGGCTTTGACCATCTTCCTGGTCGTGATGGTCATCTTCGTCTTCCTGCGGAGTTTCTGGGCGACGGTGATCCCGGCCGTAACGGTCCCGCTCGGCCTGCTCGGCGCCTGCGCGCTGATGTGGGTGTTCGGCTACACCCTCGACAACCTGTCGCTGATGGCGCTCACGATCGCGGTCGGTTTCGTCGTCGACGACGCCATCGTGGTTCTCGAGAACATCACGCGTTACATCGAACAAGGCTACAAGCCGCTGGCTGCGGCCTACAAGGGTTCGAGCGAAATCGGCTTCACGATTCTCTCGATCTCGATCTCGCTGGTCGCGGTGTTGATCCCGCTCCTGTTGATGGGCGGCATCATCGGCCGCCTGTTCCGCGAATTTGCGGTGACGCTGGCGATGACGATTTTCGTGTCGCTGGTGGTGTCGCTGACGCTGACGCCGATGATGTGTTCGCGTTTCCTGCGCGCGCACAGCGAGCATCAGGAACACGGAAAGTTCTACCAGTGGAGCGAGCGCGGCTTTGACGCCATGCTGCGCGGCTACGAGCGCGGACTGGATCTCGCGCTGAGCTGGCGGCGGACGACCCTGGTCGTCTTCTTTGCGACGCTCGCCTTGTCAGTCTACCTGTTTACGATCATTCCAAAGGGCTTCTTCCCGCAGCAGGACATCGGCCTGATCACGGCGACGTCGGAAGCCTCGCAGGACACTTCTTTCGCCGAGATGGTACGCCATCAGGAAGCGCTCGGCGCCATCGCCCAGGCCGACCCGGCGGTAGCGACGGTTGCGATGGCCATCGGCGGCAACGGCCGCGCCGGCAACAACGGCAGCGTCTACATCACGCTGAAGCCGCTCGCCGAGCGTGACGCCAGCGCCATGCAGGTGATCGCGCGCTTGCGTCCCAAGCTTGAAAAGGTCGAAGGCGCCCGGCTCTACATGCAGGCGGCGCAGGACGTCCGCATGGGCGGTCGAGCGACCCGCACGCAGTTCGAATTCACGCTTCAGGACGCCAATCTCGAAGAACTGAACGAGTGGGCACCGAAGGTGCTCGAGAAGATGAAAGCGTTGCCGGAACTGCGCGACGTCGCGACCGACCAGCAGTCGCAAGGCACGACGCTGCAGCTCAAGATCAATCGCGACACCGCCTCGCGCTACGGCATCCAGCCGCAATTGATCGATGACACGCTGTACGATGCCTTTGGGCAACGGCAGGTGACGCAGTACTTCACCCAGCTCAACAGCTATCACGTGATCCTGGAGATCCTGCCGGAGCTGCAAGGCAACTTCGACACGCTCGACAAGCTCTACATCAAATCGCCGACGACCGGCGACCAGGTGCCGCTGTCGGCGTTCGCGACCTGGACCAACGTGCCGGTTCGCCCGCTTTCGATCAGCCACCAGGGCCAGTTCCCGGCGATCACGATCAGCTTCAACCTCGCGCCGAACGCGGCACTCGGTCAGGCGACCGATGCCGTGCAGCGGGCGATGGCCGAAATCGGCGTGCCGTCGACGGTCAACTCGAGCTTCCAGGGCACCGCGCAGGCGTTCCAGCAGTCGCTCGGAACCGTCCCGCTGCTGATCCTGGCGGCGCTTGTGGTCGTGTACCTGATCCTCGGCATTCTCTACGAGAGCTACATCCACCCGCTGACCATTCTGTCGACGCTTCCGTCGGCCGGCGTCGGCGCGTTGGCGATCCTGATGGCCTTTGGCTACGACTTCAGCCTGATCGCCCTGATCGGCATCATCCTGCTGATCGGCATCGTCAAGAAGAACGGCATCATGATGGTCGACTTCGCGATCGCTGCCGAACGTGACGAGCATCTCTCTCCTGAACAGTCGATCAAGAAGGCGGCGCTGCTGCGCTTCCGCCCCATCATGATGACCACGATGGCGGCGCTGCTGGGCGGCGTGCCGCTGATGCTCGGCACCGGTACGGGAGCGGAAATTCGTCAGCCGCTCGGCTATGCGATGGTCGGCGGCCTCGCCGTCAGCCAGGCGCTGACCTTGTTCACGACGCCGATCGTCTATCTCTATCTCGACAAGCTTTCCAACGCGTTTTCCAATTGGGGCCGCTCGGGACGTGACGACGCGCACGATGTCTCCGAACACGATGCCGTCAAGGAAGCCGCCGAGTAATCGCATCCGCAACAGTTTGCCGATCGGCGCTGCTACACGCTTTTGACGGAGGCCGATCGGTGAAATTTGCAAAGATGGCGATGATCGTTGCCGTCGCCGTTGGCTCGACCGCCGGTACTTCGTTGGCCCAGCAAGCGGCTCCGAAGACCAAAGGTCCGGCGCAGAACCAGGCCTCTCCAGCGCCCGCGCCTTCCAACGCTCCCAACCCGCCACAGCCTGGCTGGGCCGCGCGTTGCAGCAGCCCAAGCCGCGACGCTCCGCTCGAATGTGCCATGGAACAGAGCGCGATCCTCACCAAGACCGGACAGTTGGTGGTGCTGGTCAATATCCGCGTACCCGGAGATACCCGTTCGCCCGTCGCGTTGGTTCAGCTGCCGCTTGGATTGAATTTGCAGGCCGGCGCGAAGTTTCAGGTCGATGACGGCAAGAGCGTCGATCTGCCAATTCAGACCTGCGAGAACCGCGGCTGCTATGCGAGCTTTCCGATCGGTGCGGAAACATTGAGCGCGCTCAGAGTCGGGCAAGCAGCTCAAGATCATCTTCCAGGACCTTGCGAAGGAAACCATCGCAATTCCACTCTCGCTCAGCGACTTTTCGGCCAGCTACGACAAGATCAAATAGGCTGAAAGCGCTTCGTCAGCCAATCCCGAGATAAGCCTTCTGAACCTGCGGATCGTTGGCGAGATCGGACGCCGTTCCCGACAAGACGCTTTTGCCAACCTGCAACACGGTGGCGAAGTCGGCGACTTCAAGGGCGAGCTCGACCGATTGCTCCGCGAGCAGAATGGTCAGTCCTTCCTTGTGCAGCCGGCCGAACGTCTCGTACATGGTTTCGACGACGGCCGGGGCCAGGCCCAACGACGGCTCGTCCAGCATCAGAAGTTTTGGATCGCTCATCAGCGCGCGGCCGACCGCCAGCATCTGGCGCTCGCCGCCGGACATGGTGCCGGCGCGCTGGTGCCGCCGTTCGGCCAATTTCGGAAAGATGTCGTAGACGCGATCGAGCAACGCCGACACGCGGCGCCTGTCGTTTAGCGGCGTCGCACCGAGCTTCAGATTGTTCTCGACGCTTTGCTGCACGAACAGCCGCCAGCCTTCCGGCGACAAAGCGAGCCCTTCGCGAACGATCGCAAACGCGTTCCGGCCGCCGATGGCCCTACCGCGAAATTCGATGGTGCCGGCGTGCGACGGAATCAAGCCCGCGACCGCGTTGAGAACGGTGGTCTTGCCGCCGCCGTTGGAGCCCAGCAACGCCACCACGCTCCCGTCGGGCACTTCGAGAGAAACGTCGGACACGCCGATGAGATCGCCGTAGCGAACTTCCAGATGCTGCGATCCTGAGCAAGGGAGCGGTCATGCGCAACCCGCCCGCACAGGCCCGCCCATCAGTTCGATCGGCGTATGCGATGCGGCCGCCTTCGCGGCGCGCTTGCCGAGGTAGGCTTCGATGACGGCCGGATTGGCCGTGACGTCCCGCGGGGTACCGCGCGCAATCTCGCGGCCCTGATGGAAGACCAGCACGCTCGTCGCCAGCGACATGATCACTTCCATGATGTGCTCGACGATGACGAGCGTCACGCCGGAGCGATGGATGTCGCGCACCAGGTCGATCGCCAACTGCACTTCACGTTGGGTCAACCCCGCCATCGCCTCGTCCAGCAACAGCACCTTCGGCTCGGTCGCGAGCGCGCGCGCAATTTCGAGCCGCTTGCGGCCCGGCGTCCCCAGCGATCGCGCCGGCGTATCCGCCAACTGACCCATGCCGACCCGTTCCAGGACTGCGCGGGCGCGCGCTTCGGCGTCCGAGGTGCGGGAAGTGCGAAGGAACGCGCCGATCATCACGTTTTCCAGAACCGACATGTCCTCGAAGGTCTGCGGCACCTGGAAAGTGCGCGCCAGCCCGAGCCCGGCGCGTCCCTCCGGCGAAAACGCCGTGATGTCCTGGCCTTCGAAAAAAACATGACCGGACGTCGTGGCGAGGTCGCCGGTCAGGCAGTTGAAGAACGTGGACTTGCCCGCGCCGTTCGGCCCGATCAGGCCGAGAATATCGCCTTGCGCCACCGTGACCGATGCGCGGTCGACGGCCCTGAAACTGCCGAATGTCTTGCAGACCTCGCGCGCCTCAAGGAGCATGGGCGATCTCCTTGGACGGCGTTGCATTGGTCGTTTTCCGGCGCGATCGCTCCATCAGCCGATGGACCAAGGTCAAGATGCCGCCGGGTTGAAAACGCGCCAGCAAGACGATGATTGCGCCGTAGACGACAAAGGTCAGGCCGGCGCCCTTCCCGCCCAACAGATTGTTGGAAATCTCCTCCAGCGGCACCAGGACCGCCGCGCCGACCAGCGGCCCGAACAATAGACCTGCGCCGCCGAGCGCCGCCATGATCAGCATCTTCACCGAGATCAGAAGGCCGAGCCCGGACTCAGGGTCCACGAAGCCGAACATCATCGCGTAAAGCGCGCCGGCAACACTCGTCAGCCCGGCGCTCAACATGAAGGCGTAAAGCTTGGTGCGGCTTGCGGGAGCACCGAGCGAGCGCGCCGCACGTTCGGAGTCGCGGATCGCACGCAGATAAAATCCCATCCGGCTTCGCGCCATCCACCAGGTGATGGCCAATGTCACCACCAGCACCGCGAGGAACAGGTAGTAATACGGCAGCGCGGAGATGAACGAGAGATCGAACACGTTGCGTGGCACCGTCGGGCCGCTCAGTCCGACCGCCGCACCGAGAAACGGCGTATTGGTGACGATCAGTCTCACGAGTTCGGCGACCGCGATCGTCGCCATGCTGAAATAGTGACCGGAGAGCCGCAGTGTCGGCACGCCGATGATGGCGGCGATCGCAACACTGACCACGATGCCGATGGGAATTCCTGATAGCGGCGACCAGCCGAGATGGGTGTAGGCGCCCATCGCGGCATAAGCGCCGCAGCCGAAAAACACGACATGGCCGACCGAGACCTGCCCGGCATAGCCGCCGACGACATTCCAGGCCGAAGCCGCAATCGCATAGAGCAGCACCAGCGCGCCCAGTCGCTGTTGAAACGGTGTCGAGAACAGCAGCGGATAGGCGATTACCAGCGCAAGCAAAACCGAAAGCCAGATGAGCCGCCGCATCAGGCTTTGCCCATCAGGCCCTGCGGCCGGAACCAGAGGAAGCCGAGAAACAGGGAATAGACCACCATGTCCTTGTAGACGGCCCCGATCAGGTAGGCCGACAAGGATTCAATCACGCCGATCAGAAGTCCGGCGACCAGGGCGCCGGGGATACTGCCGAAGCCACCGAGCGACACCGTGACAAACGCAACGATACCCAAGGTCTCGCCGACCGTCGGCACGATGTAAAAGAAAGTCGCGATCAGCGCGCCGGCAAGACCGGTGGCGCCGGCTGCAATCGCCCAGGCGATCGCCTGCATGGTGTCGGGACGAATTCCCATCAGTTGCGCGGCGGTGGAATCTTCCGCGACCGCCAGCATTTTCGAGCCGAGTTGCGTTCGCGTCAGCAGGAAATGCAGACCGAGCGTCACCAGCAGTGCGACGACGCCGGCCAACAAGCGCGAGGCCTGAATACGAAGGCCAAAGAATTCCAACGTACCGCCGACGAGATTTTCCGGCAGTGACGAAAAGTTTGCGCCGAACCACCAGAACACCGCATAGCGGAGCAACAACGCCAGTCCGAAGGTGCCGAGAATCTGCGCGAGCATCGGACCTTTCATGATGTCACGGATCAGGGCGAAATAGACCACGACGCCCAGTGTCGCCAGCACCAGCACCGCGAGCGGCGCGCCGACCGCGGGCCCTACGCCGAACAGGGTCCAGACCACAAACGCCACATACATCCCGAGCATGACGAAATCGCCATGCGCGAAATTGACGATGTTCATCATGCCCCACACCAGCGTGAGGCCGGACGAAAACAGCGCATAGACGGCCCCGAGCAACAGGCCGCCTGCGATCACCTGGAGAAGCGTGGAAGACATGCCGTGGGTCCGGCTTTGCGGAAACGGATCTAGCGACGATCAATGAAGATTGAGGGAGCAGCGTGTCTGCCGCTCCCTCAAGAACTCACCAGCCCTTGTATGGCAGCGCCGGTGCTTTCGCGGCGCTGGCTTTCGGCCACACGGCTTCGTAATTTTCGCCGTCCTGCAACTGGATGATCAGGCTCGACGCCAGGACGTTCTGACCCTTTTCGTCGAACTTGACGCCCTTGTATCCCATCATCAGTTGATCCGGCTTCAGGTCCGTCGCCTTGAGCGCAGCCTGGATCTTGGCGGGCTCGGTCGAACCGGCATGGTCGATGGCATCGACCAGCACGAAGAACGCCTGCATTGCGCGTCCCGTCGTGTCGTCCATGTCGTAGCCGGTCTTCTTCTTGTACATGTCGGCAATCAACGCGGTCGGCGAGCCGGCAGGACCGACGCTCCAGGACGAGCGGTTGAGAACGCCTTGCGAGATCTTGCCCACCGCCTTGACGAAGGACGGATCGGAATAGCCGGAGTTGTCGGCGATGAGGACGGTCGGCTTGTAGTCGAGCGCCTGCATCGTCTTCTGATAGAGAATGGCGTCGGTCGTGTAGGCGATCATGATCACGACGTCGGGCTTCTTCTCCTTGAGCTGCAGGATCTGGCCCTGCACGTCGGTGGCATTGATCGCGTAGGGAATATCGAGTGCGATCGCCCGGCCCTTTTCCTTGAAGGCGTTGGTGATGACGTTCGCAACCGACACGCCGTATTCGGTGGTGTCATGGACGATCGCGACGCTATCGGTCTTGATGCCTGCCGCCTTCATGTCGGTCAGGAAGTCGTAGTCGATCTTGGCGATGTCGGAGGCGATCGGCGTGGTGCGGAAGAACCATTTGAAGCCGCGCTCGGTCAGGTTGGCTGCGACCGAACTCGCCATTGATGAAGGGAATGCCGTATTTTTCGGCGATCGCGCTCGTCGTCAGCGTGATGCCCGATTGATAGGCGCCGGTAACCGCCACCACTTTCTCTTCCGTGATCAGGCGAAGCGTCTGGTTCTGTCCGGTCGCCGGGCTGCCCTGGCTATCGCCAAAAACCACCTCGACCTTGGCGCCGCCGAGGCCGGCAAGGCCCGCGTTCTTGGCGAGCGGAAAACTGCCGAACTCGGGATGCGCGTTGTTGATGATATCGAGGGCGACCTCGATCGCAGCTTTGGTGTGCTCGCCAGCGCTGGCGGCGCCACCGCTTAGCGGCAGCACGGCGCCGATCTTGACGGTCTTCCCCTGCGCAAACGCCGCGCCGGCCGGCAAAACGAAAAACGAGGCCGCGCAAAGCAGCCCAACGGTACGCATCAATTTCATGTCTGAATGCCTCCGAGAGGTTTCGCCGCGACCAGGCTCTTGAGGGCCGGGTTGCGATGCGGCGATAACCGTCTACTTCCCCCTGTTTATTGGTGGCGGAAGCATTGCATGGCCCGCCAGCCGTGGGCAATGCTGCTACCGTCTAACCGTGGGCCGCGCTGCTTGCCAAAGCAGCGACGAACCGAGTAGAAGGTCTGCGCGCCTGACCGGATCGCGAAGCTTCATCCGCGGCCGTCAATTTGTCCGATATCTAGTTGATATATCGAGATAATTTGGGGAATGGTGTAACGGTAGCACAACAGACTCTGACTCTGTTTGTCTTGGTTCGAATCCAGGTTCCCCAGCCAGTCTCTTAAATCAAATAAATACAAATACTTACGAGATACGTCGTAACACTTCGGGTTTCCTTGAAGTGCGCTCCGCCCGTCCGCTTCGCCACCAGGAGCGGACGTCGCAAAGACGAGGACGGAGCTCAGATATGGACCAGAAGCGGGCGCAAGGCGCGACGCCTGCCCGGCGTTCGCTGCCACATCTTCAGGTTGCCAGGAGGGAGCGGAACTCCAGTCTCACTTGCGATCAGACCACGCTGGCATCGGGAGCTGTACCTTTCCCTGGGCGACCTTTTCGGGTGACACCAGCACGTCCTTGCCATTCTGCACCTGATAGACAACGACGTTATCCCGGGCATTGACGTTCACGCCCCGCGCGTCGAACTTGATCGGTCCCATGATGGTTTCACCTTGAAACGCGCGCAACGCGTCACGGACCTGGTCGGGCTCCGTCGAGCCGGATTTTTCAATCGCCAGCCCGATCAGCTCAGCGCCCGTGGTAGCCGCCGACGAGTTGAATGACGGCACTTCGTTGAACTTGGCCTGATAGGCTTTGACGTAGCTGTCGACGTCGCCAAACACCGCGTCCTTGTAGGGAACCGCCGGCGACCACAAAGCATACCAGAACACATAGTTGGCTGCGGACCCGAGCGAGTTCTTGAAGTCGGCCGTTTCCGGTCCCGGTTGCAAGGTCCAGGCCTTGGGCGAGAAGCCGAGCTCCTTCGCTTGCTTCACAAAAAGAATGGCCTCCTTCACGTGGCCGAGTTCGACCAGAATGTCGGCTTTCGATTCCTTTGCCTTTCCGATCAAGCTCGAGAAATCGTTCACATCGGCCGGATACTTCTCATCGAGGACGACATTGTAGCCCTGATTTTTCGCCTCTTCTCTGGCCCCTCTGGCCGCAGTCAACGAAAACAGATTGTCTTTCACGGCAATGCCGACGCTCTTCAGGCCGGGGTCTGCGGCCTTGATGACCTTCAACGTTGTCTGAATAGGCTCGCTCGCCAGCGGCCATACGCCGAATATGTACCGGAAATTGCGCGTGAACAGCTCATCGGCATTGCCGCCGGCAGACATCAGCAACACCCGGTTTCGTTCGGTGATGGTGCTGACCGGCAGGGTGATGCCGCTGCTGTACGGCCCCAGGATAAGCTTGATCCCGTCTTCACTGATGAGCTTGTCGACCAGTTTGGTCGCGCGGTTGGCATCGCTCTGGTCGTCATAGAACGTAATGGCGACAGGGCGTTTCTCGCCTTTGACGTTGAGGCCGCCTTGCGCGTTCACTTTCTCCATCCAGAGTTCGTAGCCCGCCTTCGTTTCTGCACCGAGCTTGGCAAGATTGCCCGTGAGCGACACGGCCGCCCCAAGCTTGACCGGCTCTCCCGCGGACCAGGCATTCCCGCTCATCACAAGGACACCGAGAACGCAAAGCGCCTGAATGCATAACCGATTGGAGATATTCACCATGGCTGCCCGCTCCTGTTAAAATCCACTTTCAAAGTCCGAGATAGGCTTGCTTGATCTTCGGGTTGTTGACGAGTTCGCCGGCTGGGCCCTGCAGGACCTCACGTCCCATTTCCATGACGTAGCCGCGATCCGCCAACGAACACGCAACCTGCACATCCTGGTCCACCAGCAGGACGGCGATCCGCCCTTCGGCCTTGATGTCGCGGATCGAAGTGATCAGGCGATCGACCACCACCGGCGCCAGCCCGAGCGATAATTCGTCGATCATGAGAAGCTTCGGCCTTCCCATCAGGCCACGACCGATCGCCACCATTTGCTGCTGCCCGCCGCTGAGCGTGCCGGCAAGTTGATGCCGCCGCTCCTTGAGTTCGGGAAAAAGAGAGTAAATCCGATCGAGGTCGTGCTCCACGTCAGGACCGGATTTGCGGATGAAAGCGCCGAGCCTGAGGTTTGCTTCCACGGTCAACCCGGCAAACAGCCGCCGTCCTTCCGGAACATGGGCGATGCCCGCCGCAACAAACACATGCGACGGTTTTCCGGTCAGCTGTTCTCCCTCGAAGCTCACCGATCCCTTCCACAGCGGCAAGACGCCGGAAAGCGTGCGCAACAACGTTGTCTTGCCGGCGCCGTTCGACCCGACGAGGGCAACGACCTCTCCTCGCCCGATCGTAAGCGTCACGTCCCAGATCACTTGTACGCCGCGATATCCCGCCTGGATCCCGCTGGCGGAAAGCAACGCGTCGCCTGCTGCTTCAGGCCGGCTCTGCATAACGCGCACCAAGATAGGCTTTGATAACTTCAGGATTTTTCGCAACGTCGCCCGGCGGCGCAAACTCGATTTTTCTGCCGTGATGCAAAACGAGAATGGCGTCGGAAATCGCCATGATCGCTTTCATCACGTGCTCGACGACGATCATGGTCAAACCGCTGGCGTTGATCGTTCGCAACAATTCCATCTGCATTGCCACTTCGGATTGATTCAATCCGGCCATGACTTCATCCAGCAGGAGCAATTCCGGCTCGGTAGCGAGAGCTCTTGCGAGCTCAAGCCGCTTGGTGTCAGCAAGTGTCAGCGCGCTCATATAGCTGTCGCGCTTGGCGAACAGCCCCACGCGATTCAAGATACCGAGGCCGAATTCGCGGGCTTCGCGAACGCCGCGCCGAGCGCCATTCCTGCCGAATAATGCCGCCGTCGTGACATTCTCGACGACGTTCATGCCCTTGAGCGGCTGCACGACCTGAAAGGCGCGTCCAATGCCCAATCTTGCCCGCTCGTGGGCTTTTCTCCCGGTAATGTCTTCTCCCTTGAAGATGATCTTGCCTCTGTCAGGCCATTGAACACCGCTGATCAATTGCAGAAGCGTGGTCTTTCCGGCGCCATTCGGCCCGATCAGGCCAACGATCATTCCCTTGGGAAATTCGACATCGACCCCATCCACAGCGGCGACACCGCCGAAATGACGGTACAAGTCTTTCAGTTGGAGAAGCGGCTCGCTCATAGGCACGATCCGGTTACTTCCTTCGCGAGGTGAACAGCGAAACCAGTCCATTCGGCAGGAACAAGACGACAAGAATGATCAGGGTGCCGAGGACGGCCAGATGGATCTGGAGAAAGTGGCTCCAGATCAGTTCCGAAAATAACTGCAAGGTGACGGCCCCCAGCAGCGGCCCGACGACCGACCCGAGGCCGCCCATCAGACCTGCCATGACGAACTGGATATTGAGGTTCATGTCGAAGGCCTGGCCGGGTTCGATGTAACCCATCCAGAAGATGTAGATGCTGCCGACCATGCCGGAAAACAGAGCGCTGATCGCAAACGCAAGCACCTTGTAGAACGTCGTGTCGATGCCGAGTACGGAGGCCGAGGTCTCATTGCCGCGTATCGCACGCATGGCATATCCGGCACGGCTCCGCAGCAGTGCGATGACGCCCGCCACCGTGACCGCCAGCATCGCTGCCATCATGTAAAATACGTAGAGCGAAAAGGCGCGCGGCTCCATGTCCGGAAGCTGCAGCCAGATTCCCTTTCCCCCGCCCGTCCAGTCAAGGTTCGATACTAATTCTCTCGTTCCCAGGTTGATCCCGAGCGTAGCAATCGCGAAGTAGTGGCCTCGCAGCCTCAACAGGGGCAATCCCGTCAGGACGGCGAAGACAGCCGCCAGGATCCCGGCCACGGGAATCGTCACCAGGAACGGAACGTCGAGCTGGCTCATCAAGACCGCGGTCGTGTAAGCGCCAATTCCGAAGAAGACGACGTTGCCGAAAGAAAAGTAACCGCAGATTCCCGCAATGATATTCCAGCTGCTTGCAAGGGCTGCGATCATGAGCACCTGGGTGAGAACCCGGAGCCAGTAGCTATTGAGATACTGTGGGACGATGAGAACGACGAGCAGACCGCCGGCCAGCAACAGCGGCAGCGCCAACCTGCTCCACGCTCGCTCGGACTGAGCAGCAGGTTCACCGAGACGCTGCACGCTGAGTTGATCAGTCACTGACCGTGACCTCCGAGAAGAAGCGCTTGCCCAGAAGGCCCTGAGGCCGGAAAATCAGCACAGCGAGCAGCATCGCCACGCCAATTCCGACCTGGTAACTCGGCCCGATCAGATATGCGCCGCCGAGTTCGACAACCCCAAGCAGTATTCCGCCGACCAGCGCGCCATAGAGGCCTCCAAGGCCGCCGAGCACCGCAACGATAAACGCCTTGAGCGTGAGCGGCCCACCAAATTCCGGGTAGATCGGCATGATCATCGCGAGCAGCGTGCCGGCGGCGCCGGCGAGCGCCGCGCTAATGCCGAACGTCAGGGCATAGATTTTCATGACGTCGATTCCGATCAGGCGCGCTGCATAGCGATCGAGCGCGGTGGCCTGGATCGCCTGTCCGGTGCCGGTGAACCGCATGAAAAGCGCAAGCGCCACCGTCAGCAACAGGGCTGCACAAAACACGGCCAACCTCAGGATCGGCACGACGACGGTGCCTAGCTGGACGTTCATGGAAGAATAGGAAGTATTCAGTGACCTGTAGTCGGCAGACCAGAGCAACAGCGCGACATTCACCAGGATCAGGTCGACGCCGAAGGTGAGGATCATCACCATGAAGATATTTGCATCGACCACCCGGTTGATAATGATCCTCTGAACGAGGTAACCGATGATGAACAGCGCTGTCATCGATAGAGGCAGCGACAGAAAAGGATCAATTCCCAACCTTTGAAAAACGAAGAACGAGATGTACCCGCCGATCATGATCAGCGAGCCGTGGGCAAGGTTCAGAAAATTCATGACGCCGTAAAGCAACGAAAAGGCTACGCCGATGCAGGCATAGAGCCCTCCGAGCAATATCCCGTTCACCAGCGTCTGAAGCATGACCTAACCCTCCGCTTCGCACCGCATTCTGAAGCTCACTGCCGCAGGGCCGCAATTGGCCTTGTGTCTAGAGGCCATCTGGCCAAAAATATCCCAATGCCGATCCAAGTCATCGACCGGGCCGTCCGGATCATTCGAGCCGTTGCGCAGAATGCTCCGATCTCCATGACTGACATAAGTGAGCGCGTTGGGCTGCCTGTGCCGACGGTCGCCCGTATCGCCGGCTCGCTGGTCGAAAACGGAATTCTTCAAAGGCTCGAAAATCGCAAATATCGCCTCGGCGCGCGGCTTCTTCCGCTTGCCTCGTCGCTCGATCCACTTCGGAAGCTGCTGCAGATCGTTCATCCGCACATTGAAAGGCTCACAGAGACGACGCGAGAAGATTGCGGTCTTGCCGTACTGCAAGGCAGCGAGGCCATCGTGGTGGACTGGTGTTTTGGTCCACAGAAGCCGCAGACCATCGAACCGTTCGCGCGGGAGATTCCGTTGCACTGCGCCTTCGGCGTCGTCCTTGTTGCATTCCAGTCGGCCGACTGGCGCCAGCGGTTTTTCAGGACCGCAAATCTTCGCCGGATTACGTCCGGAACAATCCTCGATCGCAATCAACTCGTGGAACGCGTCAACCAGACCCGTCGCACGGGCGTGTATCTGTCGCTTGCCGAGAATGTCGAAGGCGCCGGAAGCCTGGCAGTCCCGGTCTTCGACAGGATCAGCCATCTGGTCGGCGCGCTGTTCGTTACGGCACCGCTCGATCGCTTCACGCCGCGCCATGTCCAACGCTACCAATCCGTCCTGACGAATGCGGGGCGAGGACTGTCGGATGCGCTGCGATCCGCTGATTTCAGGCGATAGCGCTCCGGCGTAAACCGACCGCTGCTGGCTTGCAGCCCTGCGTGCGCTCTCGGCTTCACTGCGACGCACCAATCTCTCCCGCCGGAAAATCTCAGTCGCTAGATTGGAGAAAGGCGCACGGCCTCGTCAAACAACTCTTCTGGATTTTATCGCATCGTGGAAGTTTTGGTGGATTCCGATAGCTGCCCGGAAAACAGGCTTCTAGGTTGCTCGTCGCTGGAAGCTTGCGCAACATGACAAAGCCTGACCCATCCTGCGGATTTACGACGCCCTGGCGGATCGGGGTCGACGTCGGTGGCACGTTCACCGACCTGGTCCTCGTCGACAGCAGAGGTGCGGTGTCGGTAGCGAAAAGCCCCTCCACGCCGCACGATCCGAGCGCCGGCGTCATTGCCGTGCTGGATCGAATGGCTGCAAGGATGGGCATCACCTGCGCGCAACTCCTGGGAGGATGTCACCACTTCGTACACGCTTCGACTGTCGCGACGAACATCGTACTGGAGCGCCGTGGCGAGCCGGTAGGCATGCTGGTGACAAAAGGATTTCGCGACAGTCTGGCAATACGGCGCGGCATTCGCGACAACGCCTGGGCGCATCGCATCCCGTTTCCTCCCGTTCTGGCTCCCCGCTATCTGCGATTGCCCGTCGGGGGCCAACTCGATCGAAATGGAAATGAGGTCGAGCCATTGTCGGAGGAGGACGTCCTGCAATCGGCGAAGGTCTTCGCGGAAGAAGGCGTCAAGGCGATTGCAGTCTGCCTTTACAACAGCTTCCTCAATCAGGCTCATGAGCATCGGGCGTCTGAAATCCTTCAGAAGGAATTGCCTGGCGCGCAGATATCTACTTCGAGCGCCATCGCGCCCGTGATGGGCGAATACGAACGCGGCTCGACCGTCGTCCTCAACGCGTTCGTCGCCCCGCAGGTCGTATCCTATCTGAGGAACCTGGAGAGCAAGCTGAGGGATCGGGGATTGAAGATCCCCGTTCTTGTCGTTCAGAATAACGGTGGATCGCTCACCATCGAGAACGTCGCGAACCGACCCGTCTCGATGCTGCTTTCCGGGCCAGCCGCTGCGGCAGGGGCGTTATCTCTTTATGCCAATCACGGGCTTTCCTCCGATCTCCTGTCCATGGAAATCGGCGGGACGAGCTGCGACGTGCTGATCCGAACCGGCCAAAGCCATTCCACGACGGCAACTTTCGAACTGGGCGGCTATCACGTCGCGCTGCCAAGCATTCACATCCACAGCATCGGCGCTGGAGGTGGAACGATCGGAGGCGTCGACAAGTTCGGCATGCTCTTCGTCGGCCCTCGCGGAGCCGGTGCTCAGCCCGGCCCTGCGGCCTATGGATTCGGCGGCCAGGAGCCGACGATGACGGATGCGCAACTCGTCCTCGGGCGGCTCAAGCCAGGTAAACTCACCGACGACATATCCCTTGACCTCGATCTCGCTCGAAAGAGCATCGAGACAAAGATCGCAATTCCGCTCGGAATATCCGTTACCTCCGCAGCAGCCGGACAGATCAAGATCATGGAGCAGCAATTGCTCCATGCCGCACAAAAAATCACCGCTGAACGAGGACATGACCCGCGCCGCTTCGTCCTTGTGGCCGCAGGTGGCGCCGGCCCGATGTATGCCGCATCCATCGGCCGGAAGTTGAAAACCGCAGCAACCTACGTTCCCAAGTTCGCCGGCACCTTTTGCGCCATCGGCATGCTCAATGCGCCGATAAGCCACGAGGCGTCCGAAAGCTTCAGCGCACCGCTGCAAGACGCTTCGCTCGCGAAAGCGATTTCGACCTTCGAGGTTCTCGATGCCGATGTTCGCATCGAGCTGGAAAGAGACGGGTTCTCGGGCGCCGACGTGGACATGACCTGGGAGATCAGTCTTCGCCATCCGGGTCAGGTCGGCGCGATCGGCATTGTCGTCCGCGGGCGAGAACATGACGTGACGACGCTCTCGGCGACCTTCCTCGAACAGCACGGCCGTCAATTTGGCTATGCCGATCCGTCCGCCGCGGTCGAGATCGTAAGCCTTCGCGTGATCGGCAAAGGCAGGTTGCCGCCGCTGCAACTGACTCCGGGCAACCTCAATTCCGAAGCGCCGGAAGCTCTCGAATCTCGGGAGGTTTATTTCGACGAGGCATCCGACTTCGTCTCGACGAAGATCTATCGGGGATCCCGGATGACGCCCGGCATGACTTTCGAGGGGCCCGCGATCGTCGAAGAAGAGACGATGACCGTTCTCGTGGGTCCCCATGATACCTGCAAGGTAGACGCCTTTGGCAACTATGTCATCGAGATGCAACATGAGCGCTGATCTCGATCCCGTCACACTTGCCCTTGTTCAGAAGCGGGTCGACTACATCGCTCAGCGAATGGGCCAGGTGATGTTGCAGACGGCTCGCAGTCCGATCTTCACCCAAAGCCATGACTTCTCATGCTTCATCACCGACGGCCGGGGCAGACTGATCAGCCAGGCCGACGGAATACCCATCCATACCGGCGGTGGCGGCATGATCGTTGCCGCGATCCTGCAAGATTTCAAAGAGATTTTCCCGGGCGACGTCTTCATCTCCAGCGACCCGTATGTTGCCGGCGGCAATCATCTCCCCGACTGGGTGATCAGCAGGCCTCTTTTTGCCGAGGGCAAGCTGTTTGCATTTCTATGCAACCGCGCTCACCAGTCAGATATCGGCGGCGGCGTGGCGGGCACCTACAATCCTGCGGCTACCGAGATCTTTCACGAGGGGATTCGCCTGCCGGCGCTGCGACTGATCGAGCGCGGGCAGTTGCGGAACGATCTCTGGAAGCTGCTCCTGCTGAACAGCCGGTGTCCCGACCTTCTCGATGGCGATCTCAAGGCAATGCTTGGCTCGACGGAAGTTGGAGCCGAAGAGATTCTTTCACTGGCTCGGGACCTCGGCGCTTCCCAGTGCGATCGCTACATCGAAGGCATTCTTTCTTACGCAGAACGCCGCATGCGCAGTGCGCTTTCCGAACTTCCCGACGGGACGTTCCATGGCGAGGAAATGACCGACAACGATTGCTTCGAGGCGAAGGAGGTCTGGATACGCGTCAAGATGACGAAGACTGGCGATTCCATCGCCTTTGACTATGCGGATTCCGATCCGCAGATGAAGGGATTCAAGAACAGCTCGTTGAGCAATACGACTTCGGCTACCTATGTGGCGCTCACTTCCTTTCTCGACCCGGACATTCCGCGCAACGACGGAACCTACCGATGTGTCGGCATCAATGCTCCGCTCGGCTCCATCGTCAATCCGCGGCCGCCTGCCCCGCTCACAATGTGCACCGTTCTGCCGTCACACGAGATCATTCACGCCTGCTGGAAAGCGCTCGCGAACCTGGCGCCCGAGCAGGCTTGCGCCGGGTGGGGCAAGATCAGCCATTGCAACATGGCGGGGCCGACCGACACCGGAAGCACCTACGTCATGTATCACTGGGGTGCGCTACCCGCGGCAGGCGCGGTTCGGGGACGAGACGGCTTTGACCAGATCGGCCCGCTGAACAGCCTGGGCAATTTGATCGTGCCAAATTGCGAGACCTACGAACACCTCTATCCCGTGCATTTCATTCAGCACGAACTCCGCTGCGATGCGGCCGGGCCTGGTCAATTCCGCGGAGGGACTGGCGCGGTGTATCGCGCCGTTGTCGAAGATGAAGCGGAATTCGCCTTTCGCGGTGAAGGACAGCGTACGCCCTCCGGTTTCGGCGCGCTCGGCGGAGGCTTCGGTGCTGCGGGGTCAGTCAAATTCGAGTTTGCGGATGGGCGGATTTGGGAGCCACCGCAGTTCGGCGCCGGCCGCGTAGGGCCGGCCGCCCTGACAATCCATTCTCCTGCCGGCGGCGGTTGGGGTAACCCGTTCAACCGGGATCCAGAGCTGGTTTTTCAGGACGTGCGCGACGGCCTGCTGAGCCGTGAAAAGGCAGAAGAACACTACGGCGTAATACTCACGCCCAACTCTCGCGCGGTCGATTACAGCAAAACGGCAGATACCCGGAGACAGCGATGCTCTTGAAAACAACAAGCCGGAGCGACCGGCGACCCGACACCGTCAATGTCGATCGGCTCAACAAGCTGATGGACCGCGACGGACTTGCTGCAGTCGTCGTTCGCGCCGGCCACAATATAACCTACCTGAGCGGGGTCGCATTTCACGGCACGCTGTCACGCCATCTCGATCTTGCGGGCTCCCAACGCGGCGTCGTTGTTATCTGGCCGCGAAATGGACAGCCGACATTTGTGATCGAAACCACCGCGGCAGGCGCCGCCGAGGCCGAGACCTGGATTCCCAATCTGCAGATTTTCAACGGCTACGAAGAATCACTCTTCGATGGCGTCGCCATTGCGATCAAGGATTTAGGGCTCGGATCAGCGAAGATCGGCTTTGACAAGAACTTTGTCGGCGCCGGATTCTGGGAGGTCCTCACCAGAGAACTTCCCAAGGCGAAGCTGGTCGATGCCACGCGCATGCTCGATGAGACGCGGTGGATCAAGACCTCGGCCGAAGTCGCGCAGTTTCGAAAAGGCGCATCGCTGCTTGATTCCGCGTATGCCGAGGTCTTTCCAACCATCCGGGCCGGTGAAAAGGAAACTGAAGTGCACGGCCGGATTGTCGGTGCGTGCCTCTCGCGTGGCGCGGAATTCACGCATGGGATTTTCAACTCGCACCGCAATCCGGTGATCTACCGTGGAGAAAGCGAATTCGTCCTCCAGCGCGGAGATATCATCCGGACCGACTATCTCGCCTACCTGAAGGGGTACCCCGGCCATCAAAGCCGAAACGCCGTCATCGGCGCTCCATCGGCCGAGCAGCAGTCCGACTATCAGAAATACTACGACATCTACCAGTCAGCCGCGCAAAGACTGACCTCCGGTGTGACCGCCGGCGAGATCTACGATCTGGTGGTGCAGAAGTTTGCACAGATCGGCTGGGAGTATACGGCTGGCCTGGTTGGCCATAGCGTCGGACCCTGGTGGCACCAGCAGGAACCGATACTTTGCAGGGGGTCGCAGGTCCCTCTCGAGCCCGGCATGGTCGTCGCCTGGGAGCCATATCTGGCGCACTGGCACTGCCAGGATCTTTACCTCATAACGGACAAGTCTCCGGAACTCCTCTCGGGGGATTTCGACACGTCCCGAATGTTTGTCATCGAGTGAACCGGTCAACAAAGGAGCGCAGACAATGATGAATTCTGCCGTCAAAGAACTCACCGAGGCCGTGCAGCGCTACTTCGATCTGATGTACGATTGCGACGTCTCGAAATTCGACAGCGTATTCCAGTCGACTTCGCAACTTCACGGCTTTCGAGAAGGCAAGATCACAAGGTGGAGCGCGGCCGAATACAAAGAAGTGTTGGCCAAGCGCGAATCTCCGAAATCGCTCGGAGCATCGAGAGACGAAGCGATCCTGCTGTTGGACGTTGCCTCCGACACGCAGGCCTTTGTGAAGGCAAAGGTAAAAATAAACACCGCGGTTTTTATCGACTATCTGACGTTCCACAAGATCGACGGCCGTTGGAAGATCACGTCCAAGGGTTACCATCTGCAAGGGTAGATCGGCCGACATCTCGGCCCCTATTCCGGCTGCAGTCAATTGCTCGGCTATTGTTTTCGTGAGCCAAACGTCGGCTTGGGTCATAAGCCGGCGTTAACCGCGCCACGCCTCTGATCTGCTTCACCCGCCGCTTGGCCTCGTCAGCCGTCAAACCCATGTGTCAATGCGATCGGAAGACCGGGCCGAGCGCAAGGCCACACGTCTCACATCTGCGCCCGAAGGTTCTTGTAGACCGCTTTGGTCAGCTCTCTGGCGGCTGGCGAGAACGACTGCCCCCGCAGAGATATGACGCTGACCGAACGCACGAGCGTCGGATTGGCGATCGGAAGCGCTTGCATCTTCGAACCGCGGAATTTCGGCAACGCGATCCTGGGCAGAATGCCGACCCCCATCCCGGCCATGACCAGCGCGGTCAACGTGTGCGTATGTAAAACCTCGAACTTGATTTCCATGTTCAGGCCGCGAGCCAGCAAAGCCCGATCCAGGACCTTGCGCAATTCGGCGGACTTCGAGTTGAGCAGCACCGGAAACGCGCACAAGTCGGCGAGATCGACCGATCGGCGTTTCGGCAACTGGAAATTCTTCGATGCCAACGCAAAAATCGGCTCATTGAACAGCAATTCAAAATGAAATTCCGTGGGATCTTCGACCGCGGGTCCGATGCCAAAGTCGATCTCCCGCCGCCGAATGCTTTCCAGCAAGTCATGGGTGGCCAGTTCGCGCAGATTGACGTTGATACCGGGGTAAGACGTCTGAAAAGCGAACAACGCCTTGGGAAGTATGGTTGCCGCCACCGTCGGCACGCAGCCGATTGACAGTGTCCCGCGCTGGATGTCGACCACGTCGCGGATCTGGCGCAATCCACCTTCCCATTCGTCCAATGCGCGGCGGGCATGGGCAAGAAGCCTCTCGCCTTCGGACGTCAGTTCGACGCGCCGTGTCGTGCGGTGAAAGAGTGAAACGCCGACCTGCTCTTCGAGCTGCTTGATCTGCATGCTGACGGCCGATTGCGAGCGGCCAAGCTGCTCGGCCGCCATCCGGAAATTGCGATTTTCAGCCACCGCGACGAACATGTGGAGAAGCTTGAGGTTTACCGGTCCCACGCGACGAGCCTCTTTGTTCTGAAAAACAGATCAATTCTTAAGATAATCTCGTTGGAAAGCATAGTGCGCCGGCAATAGCATGGCCGGGCCTGACTGGCGTGCTGGAGCGGCCATCGCACCGGAACGTGCACACGCGATGGCGCGAACGCTGAGAGAGATAGCCCGATGCGTCAGATGAAACTGATCGGCTTCATGCAGGCCCAAAACTGTTCGAACTATCCCGCTTCATGGCGGCACCGTCTTTCGCAACCGAACTTCGGCTCGCGCGAATATTATGAAGGCATCGGCAGGACACTGGAGGCGGGAAAGTTCCACCTCGCCTTCTTTGACGACCGCCTCGCCATTCCCGACAAATACGGCGACGATTTTCAGGACACGATCCGCTATGGCGTTCGCGCCGCCAAACTCGATCCGGTCTCTGTCGCTTTGGTGATGGGTCTCGCCACCGAAAAGCTCGGGATCGGGGTCACCTACTCGACTACCTATTATGAACCGTTTCACGTGGCGCGCGTCTTTGCGACGCTCGACTTGCTGCTGAACGGGCGGATGGCGTGGAACGTCGTGACCTCCCTGAACGACTCGGAGGCCGCGAACTTCGGCGCAACGAAACATCTCGGCCATGACCTGCGCTACGACCGCGCCGACGAGTTCATGGAAGTCGTTCTCGGTCACTGGGACAGCTGGGAAGAAGACGCCATCCTCTTCGATCGCGAGAAGGGAATTTTTGCCGACCCGGCAAAGGTTCACCGGCTCGACCACAAGGGAAAGTTCTTTACCTCGCGCGGCCCGTTTACCGTTCCCCGTTCGCCGCAAGGACGTCCCATCATCATTCAGGCCGGCCAGAGCGGCCGCGGCAAGACCTTCGCAACCCGGTGGGGCGAACTGCTGTTCGTGATCTATCCGAACCTTGCGGTCGCCAAGCGGCAATATGCCGAGTTCAAGCAATCGATGACGGCGCAGGGCAAGGACATCAGCATCGCACCCGCGATCTATCCGATCGTGGCCGAGACGCAAGCCGAAGCCGAAGACCGCTTCGCCGAAATCGACCGGTTGGTAAAGCCGATCGACACGCTCGCCCTTCTGTCCGAGGTGTTGAATTTCGATTTTGCGACCAAGGCGATCGACGAGCCGTTCACCCCCGAAGAACTCGGTGCGATCAGCGGATTGCAGGCCGTCCGCGACCGCGTCGTTCAGATGAGCGGCAAACCGAACCCGACGGTACGGGACTTCGTTCAATTCAGCGGCCGGGCGACGTTGCGCGAATTCCCGAATTTTGTCGGCTCGCCCAAGCAAGTAGCCGACGGCCTCGAAGAGTGGTTCTCAGGCGGGGCATGTGACGGCTTCGTCATCGCTGCAACGCAGGTGCCGGGCACCTATGACGACTTCGTTCGTCTGGTGGTGCCGGAGTTGCAACGCCGGGGCTTGTTCCGGCGGGACTATGAAGGAAACACCTTGCGCGAAAACCTCGGCTTGCCGAAACTGCCCCCGCCCCACCGCGCTACCTAGCGGCGGCCAAACAAAGAAACAAAGAAGAGCAATAAACGGGAGGATTGGATGCCAAAGGGACTGACCCGCCGTGCGGTGATGGGAGCCATGGCGGCGCCCGCGTTGATAGGCTTGAAAGGGATCGCCCGGGCGGACACGAAGACGCTCAGGATATCCCACCAGTTTCCGGGATCGGGACCTGACGGCGGCGATTTCCGGGACCGGCTATGCAGGAAATTCGCCGAAGGCGTCGAGAAGCGCACCGACGGAACGCTGAAGTTCGACATTTATCCGAACTCATCCTTGATGAAGACCTTCGCGCAGTTCGATGCCCTGAAGAAGGGCGCGCTCGATCTAAGCCTCTACCCGACCACCTATGCCGGGGGCGAAATTCCCGAATTGAACGCTACGTTCATGCCGGCGCTTGTCACCAGTTACGAGCAAGCCTACCGCTGGAAAACGGCTCCGATCGGCAAAGAACTGACAACCATCCTGGAAAACAAGGGCGTCAAGCTCATCACCTGGATGTGGCAGTCGGGCGGCATCGCTGCGCGCGGCAAACCGGTGGTCAAGCCCGCCGACGTCAAGGGTTTGAAGATCAGGGGCGGCAGCCGCGAGATGGACATGATGTTCAAGGGCGCCGGCGCAACCACGAGCAACATGCCTTCCAATGAAATCTATATCTCGATGCAGACCGGCACGATCGACGTCGCGGTCACGAGCTCGAGCAGCCTGATTTCCTTCAAGCTCGAAGAGCTCAGCAAGGGACTGACGTCGGCAGGCGGCCGCAGTTTCTTCTTCGTCCTCGAACCCATCCTGATGTCGAAGTCCGTCTTCGACACGCTCACGCCGGACCAGCAGAAGGCAATTACCGAGGTTGGTCAGGAGATCGAGCCGTTCGGGCTCGAGGGCTCCAAGGCCGACGATCAGCGCCTGTCGAACGTCTACTCCAAGGCTGGCGCCCAGGTTGTCGAGATGGATTCAGCCGCTCTCGACGAGTGGAAAGCCGTCGCACGGGAAACCGCCTGGAAGGACTTTGCAGGCCGCTCCGCGAACACGGCCAAGGTTCTCAAGATGGCGGAGGAGGTGTGAGCTCGGCTCAGTTATCCGGGCAAAGCCGCCCTGCTCTGCTGAGCCGAATTGTCGCCTGGTTCAATACGGTAGATCGGGTCCTCGTCTGGGCATGCGCGCTCGCGACGATCGGGGCCGGCCTCGTCCTGACCTATTCCGTTCTGGCCCGGTACTTCCTGCACATCTCCACCGACTGGCAGGACGAAATGGCTGTGTTTCTACTGGTCGGCGCCACCTTCCTGTCCGCGCCTTACGTCCAGTCGATGCGCGGCCACATCGCGATCGAGGCGATCGGCGAAATTTTGCCACGGAAGGCTGAGCGCATTCGATCCTCGATCTCCGACGTGATCTGTTTTGCGTTCTGTGCCTTCTTCAATTGGCAGTGCTGGCTGCTGCTGCTGGAAGCCATCGAGGACGGCCGCGTCACGGACTCCGCCTGGGCACCGCCGCTTTGGATACCCTATTCGCTGATGACATCAGGCATGACGCTTCTCTGCCTGCGGTTTGCCCTTCAGATCGCCGACGCTCTCGTGTCGACAAGAGAAACGCCGGCATGAGCTCGCTCACCGTCGGGGCGCTGTATGGCGGGGTTACGCTGCTCGTGCTGTTTTCGGGCGTGCCGATCGCATTTGCATTGGGCGCGGTGGCCGTGGCCTTCATGCTGGTCTTCATGCCGCTTTCCGCGCTCGGCATCGTCGCGCAGAATGTCTATCAGGAAATCGCCAACATCACGCTCCTGACCATCCCGCTGTTCATCCTCAAGGGGGCGGCAATCGGCCGGTCGCGGGCGGGCGCCGACCTCTATAACGCGCTCTATGTCTGGATGAACCGGATTCCCGGCGGCCTTGGCGTTGCCAACGTCATCGCCTGCACGCTGTTCGCCGCGATGGCGGGATCAAGCGCCGCAACGTGCTCCGCGATCGGAAGCGCCGGAATTCCCGAGCTGCGGCGGCGAGGTTACTCTCCTGGATTTGCGGCAGGGCTGATCGCGGCCGGCGGCACGCTCGGAATATTGCTGCCGCCGTCGATCACCATGATCCTGTATGCCGTCGCGGCCGAGCAATCGCTGGGACGGCTTTTCCTGGCGGGCTTGCTGCCCGGTCTTTTGCTCAGCGGGATGTTCGCCGCCTATGCGGTCGTGCGCTATCTCGCCGAGGTTCGCGCCGCCCAAAAGATCGGCGAGGAGCACGCCATCCTGCGGCTCGACAAGTTCACGATGCGCGACCGCATCAACGCGCTGCCGCGCATTGCACCCTTTCTGATCCTGATGATCGGCGTGATGGGCGCGCTCTACGGCGGCTTTGCCAGCCCCGGCGAGACTGCCGGCCTCGGCGCGATCCTCGCTTTATTGCTGATCGCGGCGATCTACGGCATCTGGCGTCCATCGGACTTTGGCCCGCTGTTGTTCGCCTCGGTCCGTGAATCGACCATGGTCATCATGATCGTCGGCATGTCGCTGCTGTATTCGATGGTGATGAGCTATCTGCACATCTCGCAAAGCGCGGCCGAATGGATCGTCGCGCAGCATTTCTCGCCCTGGCTGTTGCTTCTGACCATCCTGCTGATGGTGATGGTACTTGGCTTTTTCCTGCCGCCCGCCAGCATCATATTGATGACCGCGCCGATCATTCTGCCGCCATTGCGGAGCGCGGGCTTTGACCTCGTCTGGTTCGGCGTCGTCATGACGGTCGTGATGGAGATGGGGTTAATTCATCCGCCGGTCGGCCTCAATCTCTTCGTCATCAAGAATATTGCCCCGGACATTTCCTATACCGAACTCGTATGGGGAACGTTGCCGTTCGTGGCCATCATGATCCTGGCTGTCATTCTCGTCTGCGCTTTTCCAGCCATCGCGATGTGGCTGCCGCGGCTGTTGATGGGCTAGATGCGCACCCAAATGGCCGCTTATCGAACGCAGCCTTGCGCCGCCACCGTCCCTGCCAGGCGGCCGAGCACCGTCGCGGTCAAGAGGCCGTTTCCTGACAGATAGCCGGCTGCCGTCGAACCGGACACGCCGGCTGCAGCCCCTCCGGCTGCAAACACGTTCGGGAACACGCCGCCACGCCTCCGCTTGACGCGGCAACAAGCGTCGATCGCCAGACCGCCTTGCGTATGAAAAAGCGCACCGGTCACCTTGACCGCGTGAAACGGCGACATCAGCCGCTGGCTCGGGCGAAAACTGGCGGCCGTGACGATCTTTTTCCGAAGCGGCTTTCGAGGCCTCGACCCCGGCCCATTCCGAAGCAAAACCTGCGGACGGAACATGCATGGCATCCGCCAGCGCCTCGACGCTATCGCGGGTCATGATCGCACCCGCTCGCTCGGCTTGACGAAAATCCTCGAACTGCCGGGCCACCGACGCGATGCGCGCGTCGAACACACACCAGGCGATGCCGCCCGGCTGCTTGAGAATTTCCGCCGCCTGTTCGGAATAGCCGAGCGACTCGTCGGAGAAACGGCGGCCATCGCTGTTGACCTGAAAGCCGCCCTGCATGATTGCAGCCCAGGTGATGAGGATATTGTGCGGCGTCGCCACCGATCCGTGCCCTTGATATGCGCCGAGGTGCTCCAGTTGCGCGCCGAGCGCCTCTCCCCAGATCACGGCGTCGCCGCGATTGCCTGGATGTCCGAAATAGAGCGCGCTTGCCATTTCAGGAATGTAGCGGCGCACAAGATCGGGATTGCCACCATAGCCGTTGCAGGCCAGCACGAGCGCCTCGCACCAGATCCGCTCACACACGCCGTCACCGCGCAAGGCCTCGACGCCGCACACCTCGCCATCGTCGGCAACGAGCAGCGATGTCGCGGCGCGGCTGGTAACGATCGAGATATCGCTGTCTTCGGCCGCGGCCCGCAGGCGGTCGATCAATTCCAGGCCGGTTCGCGTCGGCAGACCGTGCATGCGCATCGCGGAATGGCCGGGATAGTTGAAATTATCGATGACGTCGAAGGGCAGCCGGTACCGATCCGATAGCCATTCAACAAGCGGTGCCGCACCGTGTGCAACCACTGCCACGATGGCCGGGTCCGCTTCGTTGTTTGCCTTTCGCTGAATATCGGCTGCGAATGCTTGCGCGCTGTCGGCAATTGCCCTGGCGCCTTGAAAGCGCGTGCCCGCGGCTGGAATGAGCCCGGCCGACAGCGACGTCGATCCCGACGGTTGCTCGTCACGCTCGATCACAAGCGGATCGATGCCAGCTTCTTTGGCAGCCAGGGCCGCGCATAGACCAGCGGCGCCCGCGCCAATGATCAAGAGTGGCGCTTCGACATCGAAGGGAGCGTCGCCGGCCGGCTTGACCGGTTTCATGCCGCAGCCAGTTCTCTCATCGCCTCGCTGATCGTCGTAATCCTGGCGACCGGCCGCAACCCTTCAATGGCGGCGCGGTGCACTTCCGGCGAGAAGGCCGCACAGCCATCCTCCAGCACGATGCACTCGAAATCGCGCACCTGCGCGTCACGCACCGTGGAGGCGACGCCGCCATTGGTGACGATCCCGGCAAAGTACAATCGCTTGATGTCATGCGCGCGCAACACCCATTCCAGCCGCGACATGTAAAAGGCCGAATAGGCGATCTTCTCGACGGAAAAATCCGCCGGCTGCAATTCGTCGACCAGCGCCTGGCCCCAGCTGCCCGGCGCGAAATCACCCTTTGCCAGGAACGGCCGCAGCTTCTTGAGGTGCGGCGAAATCATCGGCTCGCCGCCTCGGCCCGGCACCAGCGTAAATGTCGTTGCGCCGATCAGGATTCCTTTTTGCCGAGACAGATCAACAAGGGGCCTGAGGCGTTGAGGCAGTGCCGCGATCTCGTCGCTTCGTTGCCCCGCGCGGCCGTAAGCGCCGTTCGCATGGAGAAAGTCGTTCTGGAGATCGAGCAGCAGCAGCGCGGACGACGACGTCATTTCGGCACCCGTTCAACGATAAGATTTCCCAGTGGATCGACCCGGCCGCGCAGGCCAGGCTCAATGTAGATCGTGGCGTCCGGTTGTTCCAGAATAGCCGGCGCCTCGACGATGGCGCCGACCGGCAAATCAAGGCGGGACCAGATCTGGGTCTCGAGCCACGCGCCATCGATCCGCACCGGTCGCGTGCCCAACCTTGCCTTCTCGACCGATGCCTCCGGCCCCGGCGCGAACACGGAAAGATCGAGTTGCGGACGCCGTCCGATCGCGGCCACCCGCAGCGACACGATCCTGATCGGCAGGCCCGACAGCAGGCGGCTGAAGGACGAAGCATAAGCCGTTTCGAAAGCCGTGCGGATTACGGCAGGCGAAATGCCCGTGGAGCCCTCTTGCAGCGTGACCGGGACCTGTACGGCAACCGTATGGGTTTGTCCGACATAATGCATGTCGAACTCGAAGCTCAGGTCGATCTGGCTCACCATTGCGCCCGCGGCGCTCACGACCGCGCGCACTTCCTCGCCTGCCGCAACCATCCGCCGGTCGAGCGCGGCAATGTCGATGCCGTCGAGCGCAATATTCAGGGTCTGCACCTGATCGTGCCGCAAATCCGCGATGACGCAGCCAAGCGCCGACGTCACGCCGGGAAAGCGCGGCACCAGCGCCATTTGCAGACCGATCTCCTTGACGATCGCGCCAACGTGCAATGCCCCGCCGCCGCCAAACGGCACGCCAACAAATTTCGTGGGGTCGTGACCGCGCTCGATCGACACCAGCCGGATCGCGCCGGCCATACGGGCATTGGCAACGCGCACGATGGCCTCAGCGGCCTCCAGCACGTCGATGCCGAGCGGATGGCCGACATGGTTCAGGATCGCGCGGCTGGCAGCCTCGACGTCGAGACGCGCGAGCTTGCCGCCGATCGGCCTGTTGGCGTTGATGCGGCCCAGCACGACGTGTGCATCGGTCAGCGTCGGCCGCTCGTTGCCCTGACCGTAACAGGCGGGTCCCGGCACCGAGCCGGCGCTTTCCGGGACCGACCTGCAAAAGTCCGCCACGATCAACCGACGCGATCGATCCGCCGCCTGCACCGATGGTGGTGATCTCGATCATCGGCGTTCGGATGACGAGGCCGAAATCGATGGTTGCTTGCGCGGCGAGCGACGCCCGGCCGCCGGCGATGACGGAAACGTCGAACGACGTGCCGCCGAGGTCGCAGGTGATCGCGTTCTCGTAGCCGGCCTGGCGCGCAATGGCCGCGGCGGCGATCACGCCGGCTGCGGGGCCCGACAACGCCGTGCGAACCGGAAATCGCCGGGCTGTGGCCGTCGACATCACGCCGCCGTTCGACTGCACGATGTAGAACTGCCCTTTGAACTGCAGCGTATCGAGCGCCTTTTCCAGCCGGGCAAGATACCCGCTGACGCCCGGCTGCAAGTAGCTGTTGAGCGCCGTGGTCGAGGATCTCTCAAACTCCCGGATTTCCGGCAGCACCTGATGCGAGGCGGAAACGAATTCGTTGGGCCAGACGGATTTAGCCGCCGCCAACGCCTTCTGTTCGTTGGCGGGGTTGGCATAGGTGTTGATGAAGATGACCGCGAGGGCCTCGGCGCCGCGCTCGCGCAGCGCGATGGCGGCCGCCTGCACTTCTGCTTCATCGACCTCGCAATGGATCGTCCCGTCGGCCAGCGTCCGCTCGTTGACTTCCATTCGAAGGTCGCGATCGACGATCGGCGTGAAGTCGCCCCACAGGCCCCAGGTATGCCGCCGGTCGCGCCGGCGCATTTCCAGCACATCGCGGAAGCCGCGCGTCGTGATCACACCGACCTTGTGCCCTCGCCGCTCCAGCAGCGAATTGGTGCCGACGGTGGTGCCATGAACGATCGAGCCGATCTCGCGGCCGGCGCTGACGGTGGCAATGCCTTGCATGAAGCCAGCCGCCTCGTCGCCGCGCTGGGAAGGCACCTTGGCCGTACGGAATGCCTTCGTCTCCGCATCGAACAGCAGGAGATCGGTGAAGGTTCCGCCGACATCGACGCCGAGAATGTTGGACGGCTTCATCGGCCGCCTCCGCTTCGTAGCGTTGCGGTCCCGGCCGCGTCGACCGCGCCGTCTTCGCCGACGACGACACCATATTGGCTGCGCGCCGAGGCCGGCGTCACGTAGCCGAGCATGACGTCACGGGCAACGCGCTGTGGGTCCCGCGTCAGCGGATCGCCGTAGCCGCCGCCGCCCGGCGTCTCGAGCCGCACCTTGCGGCCGCGTTCAATGCTGATGTTGGTGACCTTGCTCACCATCGGCGGCGACTGCTCTCCGTCGGAAGACTGGTAGACAAAACGATTCAGCGCGGCACTTCCGCCACCATTGACGCCGAACGGCGGGAATTTGCCTCGCTCGCCCAACAGCGACACGTCGGTTGCGCTCCGGCCGCCAGCGTCTCGATCTCGTAGATCGCGCCGAGCCCGCCGCGATGGAAGCCGGGACCGCCGGAATCCGGACGCAGCGCCCACTGCGTGAACATCACCGGATAGAGCGACTCCAGGATTTCGGCCGGCGGGATGGTCGCCGTCGAGATCGGGTTGTTGCCGTGGTTCAATCCGTCTGTTTCCGGATTGCCGCCGAGTCCGCCGCCGAAGAAGCAGAACATCACCCAGCGGCGTCCATGCTCGCGCCAGCCGGAGAGCGACAACGCATTGATCGTGGCGTAGGGACCGCCATTGGCGCGATCCGGCGCCAACTGCGCAAAGGCGCTGAACACGGTATCGATCACGCGCAGGATCGTCTCGGTGTAGCCACCGACCGGCCGCGGCGCGGAAACCCCGAGCAACGTCGTGTCCGGAACCACAAATTCGATCGGCGCAAGGCAGCCGGCGTTGGCCGGCACATCCGTAAAGATGTGCTTGAGCGCGACGTAACAGCAGGCGACCGTGGTCGAATAGGCGATATTGAGAGGCCCGTCGCAAGGCGGCGAAGAGCGCGAGAAGTCCAGCTTCATCGTCTCGCCCGAAATCGTCAGGTCGAGCGCAATCTTCAGCGGCACGTCGGTGATGCCGTCATTGTCGAGATAGTCTTCGCAGGAAATCGTACCGTCCGGCAGGTCAGCGATATTGGCGCGCATCAGTTTTTCTGCGCGTCCGGTCAATAGATCGAGCGCTGCAACGATCCGTTCCGCGCCGTATTCCTCCAGCAAAGCATGGAAACGCCGCTCGCCGAGATCCAGCGCATTGAGCTGTCCGTGAAGGTCGCCCCAATTCGACTGAGGCACGCGTGAATTCGCGCCGAGAATGTCGATGATATCCTGCTGGATGACGCCCTTGCGGGCGAGCTTGACCGGCGGCACGCGAAAGCCTTCCTGAAAGCTTTCGGTCGCCTTGGCATTGAAATTTCCCGGCACGTTGCCGCCGACGTCAAGCCAGTGGCCGACCGACGCAAGCCAGGCGAACAGCTTGCCGTTCCAGAACAGCGGCCTCACCAGGCGAAAATCGTTGAGGTGCGTGCCCCCGTCATAGGGATCGTTGAACAGGTAGGTATCGCCCGGCGCGAGGTCGGCATCCCTGTTGGCCTTGTCGATGACCGCCTTGACGGCAAAGGCCATCGCGCCGACGAAGATCGGCAAGCCGGTCGTGCCCTGCACCAGCGTGGCGCCGGTTTGCGCATGATAGAGGCCGTGGCAGGCGTCGTGCGCCTCCGCAATGATCGGATTGAAGGCCGAACGATAGAGCGTCGCGTCCATCTCGTCGGCGATCTGGACCAGACGACCGTTGAGAACGGCAAGGAGAATTGGGTCGATCGTGCTCATTTGCCGCCAAAGCGCTTGCCGCGCTCCATCATTTCAGGTGTTCCCAGCAGTGCATTCATCTCGTCGAAGCCGAACATCCGGTCGAGGAAGGGCTGCGTGGTCCGGTGCTCGGCCAGCGACGCGTAATAGTCGACGGCGGTGCGGGCGAGCGTGCGCACAATTCCGCCGGGAAAGATCACCAGCGAAAACCCGAGCGTCTCCAGCTCCGCCCCCGACAGGATCGGCGTTTTGCCGCCCTCGACCATGTTGGCCATCAGCGGAATCCCGCCGCCGATGCGTTTCACGATGCCGGCCAGATCCTCTCGCGTCTTCGGCGCCTCGACGAACAGCACATCCGCGCCGGCCTCGCGAAACATCGCCGCGCGCTCGATTGCGCGGTCAAAGCCTTCCACCGCCACGGCATCGGTACGCGCGATAATCAACGTATCGGACGAATGGCGTGCATCGACGGCCGCCTTGATCTTGCCGACCATTTCATCCGCCGATATCAGGCTTTTGTCGTCGAGATGGCCGCAGCGTTTGGGAAAACTCTGATCCTCAAGCTGGATCGCGTGCGCACCGGCCTTCTCGAACAGTCTCACGGTGCGCTGGACGTTCAGCGCATTGCCGTAGCCGTTGTCGGCGTCGACGATCAGGTTAGCCTCAACCCGGTCGCTGATGAGCGAAACCGTCTCGACAACCTCCGACATGCTGACCAGTCCGATATCCGGCCGGCCGAGGCGGGTATAGGCGATCGATGCGCCGGAGATATAGAGCGATCGAAATCCCGCCTGGCTTGCAATCAGCGCCGTGAGCGGATCGTAAACGCCGGGGGCAACGACAATCGGCGGCTTTGAAAGTAACGAACGGAGAGAGACAGGTTGGGTCATGGCTATAATCCGAGAAATGCCCGTTTGAGGTCTGCGTTGGAACGCACGTCCGCGGCAGTGCCGGACATGACGAAGCTGCCGTTTTCGAGAACGTAGGCACGGTGAACGATATCGAGGCTTTGCGCGACGTTCTGCTCGACCAGCAGCACCGCCAGCCCCTCGTTGTTGAGTCGCCGGATCAAGGTGAACATCTCTTCGACCATCAGCGGCGAAAGCCCGAGCGACGGTTCGTCGAGAATGAGAAGCTTGGGCTCCGCCATCAGTCCGCGGCCGATCGCCAGCATCTGCTGCTCGCCGCCGGAAAGCGTTCCGGCCAACTGGTTCGTCCGCTCCCGCAGCCGGGGAAAGAAGGAAAAGACGCGCTCGCGATTGTCCCCGCGCCGCGTCGACGCCCGGCGGTAGCTGCCGATATCGAGATTTTCACTCACCGACATATTGGGAAAGATCCGCCGTCCCTCCGGAACATGAAGCAGGCCGGCAGCGACGATCGCCGCAGGAGTTGCATTCTGGATCGGGCGGCCATCGAATTCGATCGCGCCTTCGCGCGCGGGGACTATTCCGGAGATCACGAGGTTGAGCGTCGACTTCCCTGCGCCGTTCGACCCGAGGACAGCCACCATGTCACCCGCGTTCACCACGAGGTCGACGTTGCGCAGGACCTCGACCTCGCCGTAACCCGCGCGCAAACCAGCGACCCTCAGCAAGGCACCGTCAGACTTGTTGTCAGACATGCGCGCCCCCGGCCAGCCGTGCGGCGGCGCCGCGGCCAAGATAGGCCTCGATCACCTCCGGATTGACGCCGACTTCGCCCGGGGTTCCCTGCGCGATGACGTGCCCTTCGACGAGCACATAGACCTGTTCGGCGAGACTCATGACGGCCTGCATGACGTGCTCAATCATGAGGATGGTTACGCCGCGCGCGCGGATCGCGCGGATCACCGGCAGCATGTCGCGAATTTCCGAAGGATTGAGGCCCGCCAGCACCTCGTCAAGCAGAAGCAGTTTCGGTGACGTGGCAAGCGCGCGGGCAAGCTCAAGCCGCTTTCGTCCCGCCAGCGTCAAGGTCGCCGCGGACTGGTCCATGATCTTTTCCAGGCCGACGAGTTTTGCGACTTCCGCCGCGGCGGCAAGCGCCTCAATGCGCCGTGCAAAATGAAGGTGCGCGCCGACGGCGATGTTTTCCAGAACCGAAAGCCCGGCGAACGGCTGTACGATCTGGAAGGTGCGCGCGATGCCCTGCCGGGCCACCCGATGCGCGGGCTGGCAGGTGATATCAGCGTTCTCAAGCAGAATGCGGCCATGGTCCGGCTTCTGGAAGCCGGCGATCAGCGCAAACAACGTGGTCTTGCCGGCCCCGTTGGGGCCGATTACCGCGGTGATCCGGCCGGCCTCTATCGTGAGCGAGGCATCGCGCACCGCGTACAGGCCGCCGAACCTCTTCGATATGTCTTCTACCGCAAGGATGGGCTGGGTCATGCCGCAGAACCTCCCGTGCGGGTCTGCCGGCGCGCAAGCCATGCGCGGCAGCGCGCGCCGATACCGGCGACGCCGCGGGGAGCGATCCCGACCACCAGGATCAAGACCAGTCCATAAAGCATGAGGTCGAGACCCGGCGCATCGCCCGTGACGAGCTTGGCCGCTTCACCGAGCGTCTTCACCATCAGCGCACCCAACAACGGCCCGAACACGGTGCCGACCCCGCCGATGATCGATGCAAGCAGCGCCTCGACCGATATCCACGGGCCGTAGGCGATCGGTGCATCGACAAACAGGAAATACTGAACGTAGAAACATCCGGCCGCCGCGGTGAACGCCGCCGACACGGTCATCGCCGCGAGTTTGACGCGGGTTGGATCGACGCCCAGCGCCTGAGCGGCGGCCTCGCCTTCGCGCACCGCCACCAGCCATGCGCCGAACCGCGATCCTTCGATGAGACGGGTTACCACAAGCGCGGCCGCGACCAGCGACAGAATGAACCAGTAGGCAACCGCCCGGCTTGGAAACTGGAGCGCATGGATGCCGGGATCGAGCTTTATCAAGATGCCGACGCCTGCGCCGGTGACGGGCGCGACGCTGGCGAGAATGCGCAGAACCTCGGCGAAGGCGAGCGTGACGAGCGCAAAGTAAGAACCGCGCAGCCCCGATGGAAAGGTCAAAGCGCCAATCGCGGCTCCCATACCGGCGCCGGCCACGATGCCGAGCGCGAAGGCGGGCCACGCATTCAGGCCATAGCGCGTTTGCAGGATGGCGGTCGCGTAAGCGCCGGTCCCGAAGAACGCGGCGTGACCAAAGGAATATTGGCCACCATAACCGCCAAGCATGTTCCAGCCCTGCGCCGCGAGCGTCAGCAACAGCGCCGTCACCAGAAAGTTCAGGACCACGTCCGAATGAACGGCGAGCGGAACGCAGGCAAGCGCCGCCACCACCACCAAGATCGGCAAGAACCCGCCCCGGTTCATGCGCGCGCTCCCAGTAGTCCGCTTGGACGAAACAGCAGAACCAGAATGAACATCAGGAAGATGCCGATCTGGCCGAGCGACTCTCCGAGATAAAGCCCGCAAAGGCTTTCGATCAAACCCACGAACAGACCGCCGATGAGTGCGCCCGGAATTGATCCCATGCCGCCAAGCACGACGGTCGTGAATGCAACCAGCACGTAGGCATTGCCGACATGAGGATTGACGTAATAGGTCGGGATCAGCAGGCAGGCCGCAACGGCTACGCAGGCAGTGCCGAGCCCGAAGGTCAGGGCATAGATATGCGCAACGTCGATACCGCTCAGTTGTGCGCCGAGCTTCTCCTTTGCCACCGCGCGGATGGCCTTGCCGGTATCGGTTAGCGTCAGGAGCAACCACAGCAGCACGGCAACCGCGACCGCCCCTCCAAATCCGACGAGGCGCGGCACCGAAATGAACATGCCGGCAAACGGCACCACCGCGAAGCTGTACGGCAGATCGACGGTCCGCGTATCGCCGCGAAACGCGAACAGCAGGCCGTTCTCAATGATGACGGCAAGACCGAGCGTCACCAGCAGGATGTTGCTGTCATCGCCATGAGAGAGCGGTCCGATGACGAAGCGCTGAAGCGCGTACCCGACCAGGAAGAACGCCGGCGTCAGCACAACAAGCGCGATATAGGGATCGATGCCGAGGAAATGGTACAGATAGAATGCAGCAAACAGCGCCGCCGTCAGCAGCGTGCCGTGAGCGAAGTTGATGATGTGCAACACGCCATAAACCAGCGTCAGGCCGAGCGCGACCAACGCATACAGCGCACCGTTCAGAATGCCGTTGACGATGGCGGGAAAGAGAATGCTCAGCTGCACGAGTGGTGTCCGGTCAAAAACCCGTAGAGACGAAATCTGGTCTTAGGCCTCGCGGCATCGGGTAGACCGCCTTTGCCGACGCAAATGCTTCCGGCAGCACCACCTGGATATCGTTGCCGATCACTTGCGTGTTGGTCGGCACCGCGCCCTGGTTCTGGCCGTTGACAAATTTGGTCGGACCGTAAGGCATCACATGTCCGGCAAAGGTTGAGGTCGACAGCGCCTCGATGATCTTGGCGCGATCGGTCGATTTGGCGCGCTCGACGGCGTCCGCCATCAACAGCGTGCAACTGTAGTTGAGGTAGACTTCGTAGGTGAAGAACTGCCCCTTCGCCTCGACCTTGCTCTTGAGGGCTTGTGCCTTGGCGTTGCGCGGGTCGAACCAATGATTGCAATCCATGATGAACTGCGCAGCTTGCGGAAATTCCTTGACGAACTTGTAGGACGATGCCGCCCCACCCAGCACCGAGTAGATCGCAGCCTTCGGTCGCACCTGTTGCTGCTGCATGGTGCGGGCCAACAGCACATACTCGTTGTAATAATTAGCCGGGATCACGATGTCGGGGTCGGCTGCCCTGATCTTCAGCACGACATTGTTGAAATCGCGCGTCGGCGTCGGGTGGGGAATGGTCTCCAGAATCTGGAACCCGTTCAACGGAAGCTGCTCGTTTAGCAGCTTGGCGAGGCCCGAACCGAAGGCTGAGTCCTCATGCACAATCATCACGGTCTTGGCGGGTTTGCCGGCGGCCTCATTGATCGCGACGAGATTGGCGAGCGCCGTCTTGGCGATCACGCCGAAACCAGGACCAAAACGGAAGGTGTTCTTCAATCCGCGCGT
>CAWDES010000018.1:0-452889 GCA_963801325.1 uncultured Alphaproteobacteria bacterium | reverse complement strand
TCGGGACCGGGAAAGGGGTGCCTCGCCTGGCTAAAAGATCGGCTGAAACCGCATAGCACCTCGGCTTTCGCGCGCCCACGGGCAGTGCTATAGCGCTGGCTTCAATCCGGTTTCCGCGCCGCTTTCCAAGGCGCTCTTTCAAAAAAGGCCCGTCTTCCCATGGCAAAAATCAAGGTGACCAACCCCGTCGTCGAACTCGATGGCGACGAGATGACCCGGATCATCTGGCAGTACATCAAGGACAAGTTGATTCACCCCTTCCTCGATATCGAGCTGATGTATTTCGACCTGGGGATGGAATACCGCGACCAGACCAACGACCAGGTCACCGTCGATGCGGCGAATGCCATCAAGAAGGTCGGCGTCGGCATCAAATGCGCCACCATCACCCCCGACGAAGCGCGGGTGAAGGAGTTCAACCTCAAGGAGATGTGGAAGTCGCCGAACGGCACCATCCGCAACATCCTCGGCGGCTGCATCTTCCGTGAACCGATCATCTGCAAGAACGTGCCGCGACTGGTTCCGGGCTGGACCAAGCCGATCATCATCGGCCGCCATGCCTATGGCGACCAGTACCGCGCCACCGACATCAAGTTCCCCGGCAAGGGCACGCTGACGATGAAGTTCGTCGGCGAAGACGGCACGGTGATCGAGAGGGAAGTGTTCAAGACGCCGGGCTCCGGCGTTGCGATGCAGATGTACAATCTCGACGACTCCATCATCGATTTTGCGCGCGCCTCGCTCAACTACGGCCTGATGCGCAACTATCCGGTCTACCTCTCGACCAAGAACACGATCCTCAAGGTCTATGACGGCCGCTTCAAGGACATCTTCCAGGACGTCTACGACCGCGAATTCAAGAAGGAGTTCGAGGCCAAGAAGCTCACCTACGAACACCGCCTGATCGACGACATGGTGGCGGCCGCGCTGAAATGGTCCGGCGGCTATGTCTGGGCGTGCAAGAACTACGACGGCGACGTGCAGTCCGACACGGTGGCGCAGGGCTACGGCTCGCTCGGCCTGATGACCTCGGTGCTGCTCACCCCCGACGGCAAGACGGTGGAAGCCGAAGCCGCCCACGGCACCGTGACGCGCCACTACCGCGAACACCAGAAGGGCAAGGAGACCTCGACCAACTCGATCGCGTCGATCTTTGCCTGGACCCGTGGTCTGGCGCATCGCGCCAAGCTCGACAACAACCCGCAGTTGGCGAAGTTCGCTGCCACACTGGAGAAGGTCTGCGTCGACACGGTCGAGTCCGGCGCCATGACCAAGGACCTGGCGTTGCTGGTCGGCGCGGATCAGCGCTGGCTCTCGACCACCGGCTTCCTCGACAAGGTCTCGGACAACCTCGCCAAGGCAATGGCGTAAGGCTTGCCGTCATCTGCACGATCGTCGTTCCGGGGCGATGCGAAGGCATCGAACCCGGAACCTCGAGATTTCTCAGGTGCGCAATTGCGCACCATAGTTCGCTCGCTGCGCTCGCGCCCCGGAATGACGTCAAACGATCGAGCCACGATTGGAGATGAGATGTCATTTCTTGCACGCGTTACCTTCGCTCTCATGCTCTCGGGGCTCGCCGTGACCGCAAACGCGCAAACACCTCTTCCCGACGCCATCGCGGCGCCGGGAGAGACCGTGGTCCTCACGGTGCACGCCGAGGGCGCGCAGGTCTACGAGTGCAAGGCCGGCGCCGACGGCAAGCTCACCTGGGTGTTCCGCGAACCGATCGCCACGCTGCTGGTCGATGGCAAGACGGTCGGTCGCCACTATGCCGGGCCGAACTGGGAGCACATCGACGGCAGCATCGTCACGGCCAAGGCCGCCGGCAATGCGCCGGGGGCGACCGCGGACGATATTCCCTGGCTGAAGCTGCAAGTGACGGCCTCGCGCGGCAGCGGCGTGCTGACGGGCGTCACCACCGTGCAGCGGATCAACACCAAGGGCGGCAAGCTGGACGGACCGTGCGACAAGCCCGGCACCTTCAAGTCCGCGCCCTACTCGGCGGACTACGTGTTCCTGAAGAAAGCGTGAGCCTCTTCTGTCTCGGACGAGATCGCCAGTTGTGCCCTCGCCCCTTGCGGAGAGGGCAGCTCCGCTGTAGACAAGGCGAGCCGGGGTGAGGGGTCGCTCCAACGCCAAATCGCTGATAGACACCCCTCATCCGGCGCTTCGCGCGCACCTTCTCCCGCAAGGGGAAAGGTAAGAGGCGCCCAGCATCGCTGAACCGCAAAATTAAGGGTCGAATCGGGCGCGGCTTTTCGGTAAGCCGCGCCTGATCGTTTTTGGACGCAGCCCGCCCTCAAGAGCTGGCCTCGTCTTTCAGGAGGAAACCATGCCTGCCTATCGTTCCCGCACCACCACCCACGGCCGCAACATGGCCGGCGCGCGCGGCCTGTGGCGCGCCACGGGCATGAAGAACGAGGACTTCGGCAAGCCGATCATCGCGATCTCCAATTCGTTCACGCAGTTCGTGCCCGGCCACGTGCACCTGAAAGACCTCGGGCAACTGGTGGCGCGCGAGATCGAGAAGGCCGGCGGCGTCGCCAAGGAATTCAACACCATCGCGGTCGATGACGGCATCGCCATGGGCCACGACGGCATGCTCTACAGCCTGCCCTCGCGCGAACTGATCGCCGACAGCGTCGAATACATGGTCAACGCGCACTGCGCCGACGCGCTCGTCTGCATCTCCAATTGCGACAAGATCACGCCCGGCATGTTGATGGCAGCGCTTCGGCTGAACATCCCGACGGTGTTCGTCTCCGGCGGACCGATGGAATCCGGCAAGGTCAACATCAAGGGCAAGATCCGGTCGGTCGACCTGATCGACGCCATGGTGGCGGCCGCCGACGACAAGGTCAGCGACGCCGAGGTCGAGGAGATCGAGCGTTCGGCTTGCCCGACCTGCGGCTCCTGCTCGGGCATGTTCACGGCCAATTCGATGAACTGCCTGACCGAAGCGCTGGGGCTGTCGCTGCCCGGCAACGGCTCGGTGCTCGCGACCCATGCCGACCGCAAGGGACTGTTCGTCGAGGCCGGTCATCTGATCGTCGACCTGGCGCGGCGTCATTACGAGCAGGACGACGACAGCGTGCTGCCGCGCAACGTCGCGAACTTCAAGGCGTTCGAGAACGCGATGAGCCTCGACATCGCCATGGGCGGCTCGACCAACACCGTGCTGCATCTGCTGGCCGCCGCCCACGAAGGCGAAGTGCCCTTCACCATGAAGGATATCGACCGCCTGTCGCGCAAAGTGCCGGTGCTCTGCAAGGTCGCGCCTTCGGTGGCCGACGTGCATCTGGAAGACGTGCATCGCGCCGGCGGCGTGATGGCGATCATGGGCGAGCTCGAAAAGGCCGGCCTCATGCATTCCGACCTGCCGAGCGTGCATTCGACCTCGCTTGCGGCCGCGCTGGAGCGCTGGGACATCACCCGCACCAAGAGCGAGAGCGTCCGCAAGTTCTACATGGCGGCGCCCGGCGGCGTGCCGACGCAGCAAGCCTTCAGCCAGGACCGCCGGTTCGAGGAGCTCGACATCGACCGCGCCACCGGCTGCATCCGCAGCGCCGAGCATGCCTATTCCAAGGACGGCGGTCTTGCGGTGCTATCAGGCAATCTCGCGGTCGACGGCTGCATCGTGAAGACCGCCGGCGTCGATGCCAGCATCCTGAAGTTCTCCGGCCCCGCCCGCGTGTTCGAAAGCCAGGACGCCGCCGTGGAAGCGATCCTGACCAACAAGATCAAGGAAGGCGACGTCGTCGTCATCATCTATGAAGGCCCGCGCGGCGGCCCCGGCATGCAGGAAATGCTCTATCCGACCAGCTACCTGAAATCGAAGGGCCTCGGCAAAGCCTGTGCGCTCGTCACCGACGGCCGCTTCTCCGGCGGCTCGTCCGGTCTCTCGATCGGCCACGTCTCGCCGGAAGCCGCCGAGGGCGGCCTGATCGGCCTGGTGCAGGACGGCGACCGGATCGAGATCGACATCCCCTCGCGCTCGATCAACCTCGCCGTCGACGACGCCGAATTGAAGCGCCGTCGCGAAGCGATGCAGGCCAAGGGCAAGAATGCGTGGAAGCCGGCAAAGCGCCCCCGCAAGGTGACGACCGCGCTGAAGGCCTATGCGGCGCTCACCACCAGCGCCGCACGCGGCGCGGTACGTGAGGTGAAGGATTGAGAAGCGCATCCTCGTTCGTCCCGCATGCGGCGGAGACGCGAAACGTCGTCGCGAACGCAGAGGCCGGGATGTGGCCTCATCCTTCGAGACGCGGGCTGGCCCCCGGCTCCGCAGCGCATCGTTTCACGCTGCGCAGCGTCCGCGGAACGCGATCCCCTCACGCCCCCGCCATCGCCTTTTCGATCGCAGCGAGCGCGGCGTCCGCCTTGGCCCCGTCGGGACCACCAGCCTGCGCCATGTCGGGCCGGCCGCCGCCGCCCTTGCCGCCCAGCGCCTCCGAAGCGACGCGCACCAGATCGACCGCATTGTAACGCGTGGTGAGATCGGCGGTGACGCCGACGACCACACCGGCCTTGCCGTCTTCGGAGATGCCGACGATCGCGACCACGCCGGAACCCAATTGCTTCTTGCCGTCATCGGCAAGGCTCTTGAGATCCTTCATCTCGATGCCTTCGACCGCGCGCGCCATCAGCTTGACGTTGCCGACCTCGCGCACACCGGCGTCACTCGCCCCGTTCGAGGCGCTCGCGCCGCCGCCCATCGCGAGCTTCTTGCGCGCGTCCGAAAGATCGCGCTCGAGCTTCTTGCGCTCTTCCATCAGCGCCGCGATCCGCGCCGGCATGTCTTCCGGCGTGCTGCGCAGCTCGGACGCCGCATTCTTCGCAAGCTGCATCATGTCGTTGGCGTGCCTGCGCGCGTAATTTCCGGTCAGCGCCTCGATGCGGCGGACGCCCGACGCCACCGCGCTTTCGGATGTCACCGAGATCAAACCGATATCGCCGGTGCGCTTGACGTGCGTGCCGCCGCACAACTCGACCGACCAGCCGAGCGCGTTCTGGCCGTGCTCACGCGCGCCCTTGCCCATCGAGACGACGCGGACCTCGTCGCCGTACTTCTCGCCGAACAGCGCGCGGGCCCCGGCCTCGCGCGCCTCGTCGACGCCCATCAGGCGCGTGGTGACTTCGTCGTTCTCGAGCACCACCTCGTTGGCGATATCCTCGACGCGGGCGAGTTCTTCCGCCGTGATCGGCTTTTGATGCACGAAGTCGAAGCGCAGACGATCCGGCGCGACCATCGAGCCGCGCTGGGCGATGTGATCGCCGAGCACCTGGCGCAGCGCCTCATGCAGGAGGTGCGTCGCCGAGTGATGCGCGCGGATCGATGAACGCCTGGTGTGATCGACATCGAGTTGCAACGCGGTGCCGACCTTCAGCGTGCCCTGCTCGACCGTGCCGAGATGAACAAAGAGGTCGCCACCCTTCTTTTGCGTATCGGTGACGCGGAAGCGCACGCCCTCGCCGGTCATCACGCCGATGTCGCCGACCTGGCCGCCGGATTCGCCGTAGAACGGCGTCTGGTTCAGAACGATGGCGCCGCTCTCGCCTGGCTTGAGCTGATCGACCGCCGCGCCGTCCTTGACGAGCGCGCCGACCACGCCTTCTGCGGTCTCGGTCTCGTAACCCAGGAACTCGGTCGCGCCGAGCTTCTCGCGGAGCGGAAACCACACCGCTTCGCTCGCGGTATCGCCGCTGCCGACCCATGACGCCCGCGCCTTCTGGCGCTGGCGTTCCATCGCATCGTTGAAGGACGCCTGATCGACGCTGATGCCGCGCGACTTCAGCGCGTCCTGCGTCAGGTCGAGCGGGAAACCATAGGTGTCGTAGAGCGTGAACGCGGTATCGCCGTCGAACATGTCGCCTTTCTTGAGGCCCGCGCTCTTCTCGTCGAGAATCGCAAGTCCCCGGTCCAGCGTCTTGCGGAAGCGCGTCTCTTCCAGCCGCAGCGTTTCCTCGATCAGCGTCTCGGCGCGCACCAGCTCCGGATAGGCCTGGCCCATTTCGCGCACCAGCGCCCAGACCAGGCGATGCATCAGCGGCTCGCGCGCGCCGAGCAACTGCCCGTGCCGCATCGCGCGACGCATGATCCGGCGCAGCACATAGCCGCGGCCTTCATTCGAGGGCAGCACGCCGTCGGAGATCAGGAACGACGAGGCGCGCAAGTGGTCGGCGATCACCCGGTACGAGGCGATGTTGTCTTTTCCCGGACCCTGCCCGAGCGCGGACGCTGGTTGCTTCGATCAGGTGACGGAACATGTCCGTCTCGAACACGCTTTCGACGCCTTGAAGGACCGAAGCCATGCGCTCCAGCCCCATGCCGGTGTCGATCGAAGGGCGCGGCAAGTCGACGCGCTGCTCCGGCGTCACCTGCTCGTACTGCATGAAGACGAGATTCCAGAACTCGAGGAAGCGATCGCCGTCCTCTTCCGGGCTGCCGGGAGGGCCGCCCCAGATATGCTCGCCACGGTCGATGAAGATTTCCGAACACGGTCCGCAAGGCCCGGTGTCGCCCATCGCCCAGAAATTGTCCGAGGTCGGAATGCGGATGATGCGATCGTCGGTGAAGCCCGCGATCTTCTTCCAGAGCGCGGCCGCGTCGTCGTCGGTGTGGTAGACGGTGACGAGCAGCTTGTCTTTCTTCAGCCCGAACTCTTTGGTGATCAGCGTCCAGGCAAGCTCGATCGCGCGTTCCTTGAAGTAGTCGCCGAACGAGAAGTTACCGAGCATCTCGAAGAAGGTGAGATGGCGCGCGGTATAGCCGACATTGTCGAGGTCGTTGTGCTTGCCGCCGGCGCGCACGCATTTCTGCGAAGTCGTAGCGCGCTGGTAGGGCCGCTTCTCGACGCCGGTGAAGACGTTCTTGAACTGCACCATGCCGGCATTGGTGAACATCAAGGTCGGGTCGTTCCGCGGCACCAGCGGCGACGACGACACGATTTCGTGGCCGTTGTCGGCAAAGAACTTGAGGAAAGTCGACCTGATTTCGTTAACGCCGCTCATTAAGGGTCCAATCGCGAAACTATTCAAAAGGCGAGCGACCCTGCGCCTTTGACGCTATGCCGAGACGCTTTTAGACAAGGGCCCCAGCGCTGTCCAGAAACTTGCAACGCCGTCAGAGGGTTGCGCGGCTGCCTTGATTTGACGTTGATAGTGGCCCGGTCGCTTGACCTTGACAGGCTTGGCGCGGCTCCGTTTTTCGCTTATCTATCTAATATCGTCACGTCGGGAGAGATCGGCCGAAAGGGCCGGCGCCGAAGGAGCAACCGCCCCGGAAACTCTCAGGCAAAAGGACCCTCGTGACATCGATACATCTGGAAAGAGGCACTCGGGTTTGACCCGGAGGTGCCCGCCGACGGGATAATACTCTCAGGCACAGCGACAGATGGGGCTTTTCGGATTTGGAGGGAATCGGCCCTCGGCAAATCCGTGAGGGCTCCGTGATGCTTGCCAGCGAAGTTTCCGCCTCCCCGCCTCCCCTCAAGCAAACGCCGTTGCATGCGCTGCACGTCTCGCGCGGCGGCAAGATGGTGCCGTTTGCCGGCTATGACATGCCGGTGCAGTTTGGGCCCGGCGTGCTCAAGGAACATCTGCACACCCGCGCGAGCTGCGGCCTGTTCGATGTTTCCCACATGGGCCAGATCGCGCTTCGGCCGAAATCCGGCCGGGTCGAGGACGCCGCCCGCGCGCTGGAATGGCTGGTGCCGCAGGACATTCTCGCGCTGGCGCCGGGACGCCAACGCTACGCGCTGTTCACCAACGAGGCCGGCGGCATTCTCGACGACCTCATGGTGGCGAATTTCGGCGACCACCTGTTTCTGGTCGTCAACGCCGCCTGCAAGGCCGAGGACGAGGCGCATCTTCGGGAGCATCTCTCGGACGTCTGCGTCGTCGAGCCGTTGCGCGAGCGCGCGCTGATCGCGCTGCAAGGGCCGAAAGCAGAATTGGTGCTTGCGAAATTCGATCGCCGAAATTCCCGCGATGAAGTTCATGGATACCGGCCCGCGCCGTCTCGCCGGCCTCGACTGCTTCGTCTCGCGCTCCGGCTATACCGGCGAGGACGGCTTCGAGATTTCGGTGCCGGCGGAAGCGGCCGAAAGCTTCGCCAAGGAGCTGCTTGCCAACGAAGCGGTGCTGCCGATCGGGCTTGGCGCCCGGGATAGCCTCAGACTGGAGGCCGGGCTTTGTCTTTACGGCCACGATCTCGATCCCGGAACGACGCCGGTCGAGGGTGCGCTGGAATGGTCGATCCAAAAGAGCCGCCGCAAGGGCGGCGCGCGGCCCGGCGGTTTTCCCGGCGCGAACGCGATCCTGAACCAGTTCGAACAAGGCGCGCCGCGCCGCCGGGTCGGGTTGAAACCGGAAGGCCGCGCCCCGGTGCGCGAAGGCGCCGCACTGTTCGCGGATGAGACTTCGCTATCGCCGATCGGCAGCGTGACCTCCGGCGGCTTCGGACCGAGCCTCAACGCGCCGGTTGCGATGGGCTACCTGCCGTCATCGCACGCGGCTCCCGACACCATCGTATTCGCGGAGGTACGCGGCCAGCGCTTGAAGCTGCGCGTGGCGCCGATGCCGTTCGTTCCCAACACCTATAAACGCTGAGGGGTCCTTCATGACGACGACGACGCTTTACACCGACGACCACGAATGGCTCCGCATCGAAGGCGACATCGCCACCATCGGTGTCACGGATTACGCCCAATCCCAACTCGGCGACGTCGTATTCGTCGAACTGCCGAAGGTCGGCCGCACGCTGAAGAAGGCCGAGGCCGCCGCCGTCGTCGAATTGGTCAAGGCCGCCTCCGACGTCTATGCGCCGATCTCGGGCGAGGTGCTCGAAATCAACAACGAACTCGCGGGCGAGCCTGCGCTGGTCAATTCGGATGCAGCCGACAAGGCCTGGTTCTTCAAGCTGAAGATTGCGGACCGCAGCGAACTCGGCGGCCTGATGGATGAAGCCGCCTACCAGAAACACATCGCCTGATAGCCCAAGGAAAAGCGGAGAGAAACGCCGATGACCGCGCCCATCAAACCGCCGACCGAGCCCGCCACGACGTTCGTGCGCCGCCATATCGGCCCTTCGCCGCGCGACGTGGCCGCGATGCTCAAGACCGTCGGCGCCTCGAGCCTTTCGGCGCTGATGGCCGAAACGCTCCCCGCCTCGATCCGCCAACGCAGCCCGCTCGATCTCGGGCGTGCCTTGAGCGAAACCGAAGCGCTCGCCCATATGCGCGAGTTGGCCGCGAAAAATCAGGTGTTCACTTCGCTGATCGGCCAGGGCTACTCGGATACGCTTCTGCCGGCGGTGATCCAGCGCAACATTCTGGAAAACCCGGCCTGGTACACGGCCTACACGCCGTATCAGCCTGAGATCAGCCAGGGCCGGCTGGAAGCGCTGTTCAATTTCCAGACCATGATCTGCGACCTCACCGGGCTCGACGTCGCCAACGCCTCCCTGCTCGACGAAGCCACCGCTGCGGCGGAAGCGATGGCGCTTGCCGAGCGTGCATCATCCAGCAAGACCAAATCATTCTTCGTCGATGCGGACGTGCATCCGCAGACGTTGGCCGTGCTGCGCACCCGCGCCGAGCCGTTGGGATGGACGCTTGTCGTCGGCGATCCCCTTAACCAGCTCGAGGGCGCTGACGTGTTCGGCGGCCTGCTGCAATATCCCGGCACATCGGGCGCGGTGCGCGACTTGCGGCCCGCGATCGCGGCGCTTCATGCCAAGGGCGCGCTCGCCGTCGTCGCCGCCGATCTTCTCGCGCTGGCGCTGCTGGCCTCTCCCGGCGAACTCGGCGCCGACATCGCGATCGGCTCGGCGCAACGTTTCGGCGTGCCGATGGGCTATGGCGGACCGCATGCGGCCTATATGTCGGTGCGCGACGCGCTGAAGCGTTCACTGCCCGGGCGCCTGGTCGGCCTGTCGGTCGATTCGCGCGGGCAACCTGCCTATCGGCTCGCGCTGCAAACCCGCGAACAGCACATCCGCCGCGAGAAGGCGACGTCCAACATCTGCACGGCGCAAGTGCTGCTCGCCATCATCGCGTCGATGTACGCGGTCTATCACGGGCCGGAGGGGCTGACGCACATTGCGCGCACGGTGCATCGCCGCACGAGCGTGCTGGCGGCAGGCCTGCGCAAGCTCGGCTTTGCGTTACGGTCCGATGCGTTCTTCGACACGGTGTCGGTCGACGTCGGCGGCAAGCAGAACGAGATCGTGGCGCGTGCGCTCGCCGAAAAGATCAATTTGCGGATCGGCCAGGATCGTCTTGATGGCGTGCTTGGCATCGCGCTCGACGAGACCACGCGCGAGGAGACGGTCGAGGCGGTATGGCGCGCCTTCGGCGGCAAGCTCGGCTATGCCGAGGTCGAAAAGTCGGCCGGTGACGCGCTGCCCGGTCGGGCTGAAGCGCGAAAGCGCTTTCCTCACCCATCCGGTGTTCCACGCCCACCGCTCGGAGACGGAGCTGTTGCGCTACATGCGCAAGCTGAGCGATCGCGACCTTGCGCTCGACCGCGCGATGATTCCGCTCGGCTCCTGCACCATGAAGCTGAACGCGACCACCGAGATGATGCCGCTGACATGGGCAGAGTTCGGTTCGCTGCATCCGTTTGCGCCACGCGAACAGGCCGAAGGCTATCACGCGTTGTTTGCGCGGCTGGAGAAATGGCTCTGCGACATCACCGGCTATGACGCGATCTCGCTGCAACCCAATTCCGGTGCACAGGGCGAATATGCCGGGCTGCTCGCGATCCGCGGCTATCATGCCGCGCGCGGCGAAGCTCATCGCAACATCTGCCTGATCCCCTCCTCCGCCCACGGCACCAACCCCGCGTCCGCGCACATGGTCGGCATGGAGGTCGTCGTGGTCGCGTGCGACGCGCGCGGCGATGTCGATGTCGCCGATCTGCGGGCCAAGGCCGGGCAACACGGCAAGAACCTTGCGGCCGTGATGATCACCTATCCATCGACCCACGGCGTGTTCGAAGAGCATGTGCGCGAGATCTGCGACATCGTGCACGGCCATGGCGGACAGGTTTATCTCGACGGCGCCAATCTGAACGCGCAGGTCGGCCTCGCGCGGCCGGGCGAATACGGCGCGGATGTCAGCCATCTCAATTTGCACAAGACGTTCTGCATTCCGCATGGCGGCGGCGGCCCCGGCATGGGCCCGATCGGCGTGAAGGCGCACCTCAAGCCGTTCCTGCCCGGTCATCCCGAGAGTCCCAGTGCAGTCGGGCCGGTATCGGCCGCGCCGCACGGATCGGCCTCGATCCTCACCATCTCCTACATCTACATCCTGATGATGGGCGGCGAAGGGCTGACGCGCGCCACGGAAGTCGCGGTGCTCAACGCCAACTACATCGCAGCAAGGCTGGAGGCGCATTTCCCGGTGCTGTACCGCAACGCCAAGGGCCGCGTCGCGCATGAGTGCATCATCGATCCACGGCTCCTGAAGAACGCAACCGGCGTCACCGTCGACGACATTGCCAAACGCCTGATCGATTACGGCTTCCACGCGCCGACCATGAGCTTCCCGGTGCCGGGCACGCTGATGATCGAGCCGACGGAATCCGAATCGACGGCGGAACTCGATCGCTTTTGCGACGCGATGATCGCGATCCGGAAGGAAATCGCCGAGATCGAGAGCGGCCGCTTCAAGGTCGAAGCCTCGCCTCTGCGCCACGCACCGCACACCGTGCATGACATCGCCGACGATGCGTGGGCCCGCGCCTATGGCCGCGCCGAAGGCTGCTTCCCGGCCGGCACCTCGCGATCGGACAAGTACTGGTGCCCCGTGGGGCGGATCGACAACGTCTATGGCGACCGCAATCTCGTCTGCTCCTGCCCGCCGGTTAGCGATTACGCGCAAGCGGCGGAGTGAGACATCGCACGCCGAACGCAAAACAAGACGGACACAGGGAACGTCGGCAACTCAACGTTCTCTGCGCCCGTCTTGCGGTAAAATCTTGAAAGCACGAGCCGGCTGACGCCGGCCGCGTCCTTACTCTTCGGCCGGCTCTTCGCCGTCGGCATCGCGCTCGGGGGTGCCGGCCAGAATCTGCTCCGAGATCAGGCCCGAGTTCTGGCGGATCGACGCTTCGATCTTGGCGGTGATGTCGGGATTGGCCTTGAGGAACGCTTTTGAGTTTTCGCGGCCCTGACCCAGGCGCTGGCTGTCATAGGAGAACCAGGCGCCTGACTTTTCGACGATGCCGGCCTTGACGCCGAGGTCGAGGATTTCGCCCATCTTGGAGACGCCCTCGCCATACATGATGTCGAACTCGACCTGCTTGAAGGGCGGCGCCAGCTTGTTCTTCACCACCTTGACGCGGGTGGTGTTGCCGACGACTTCGTCACGCTCCTTGATCGCGCCGATGCGGCGGATGTCGAGACGGACGGACGCGTAGAATTTCAGCGCGTTGCCACCCGTCGTGGTTTCCGGCGAGCCGTACATCACACCGATCTTCATGCGGATCTGGTTGATGAAGATCACCATGGTGTTCGACTTGTTGATCGAGGCGGTGAGCTTGCGCAGCGCCTGGCTCATCAATCGCGCCTGGAGACCCGGCAGCGAATCGCCCATCTCACCTTCGAGTTCGGCCTTCGGCACCAGCGCCGCCACCGAATCGATCACCAGCACGTCGATCGCGCCGGAGCGCACCAGCGTGTCGCAGATTTCCAGCGCCTGCTCGCCGGTGTCGGGCTGCGAGATCAGGAGTTCGTCGATGTTGACGCCGAGCTTGCGGGCATAGACCGGGTCGAGCGCGTGTTCCGCATCGATGAAGGCGCAGATGCCGCCCTTCTTCTGTCCTTCCGCCACCGTGTGAAGCGCCAGCGTGGTCTTGCCCGAGGACTCCGGCCCGTAGATTTCAACCACCCGCCCCTTCGGCAGGCCGCCGACACCGAGCGCAATATCGAGCCCGAGCGAGCCTGACGACACCGTGTCGACTTCCATCGAGCGATCGTTCTTGCCCAGCTTCATCACCGAGCCCTTGCCGAACTGACGCTCGATCTGCGACAGCGCAGCGGACAGGGCCTTACTCTTATCCATGGAGGATCCTTCGACGATACGCAGGGCAGAGACGGACATTGAGGGTGCTCCTTATGGCGAGGATTCGCGAGCGGGACAAACGGTTGCGGTCTGAATCAGTGTGGAAGCAAATGTACACCATTTGTTCCCTGTTCGCAATATGTTCTTTTTATGGGAGCGCAGATATGTCCCCTTTAGACATGTACCCGCCCCTTGTGGTAAACGAGTTGTCACCACAACCAGACCTAGAGGGGCCTAAGTTCGCATGCGGTCGTTCTTCATCGGCGCAGCTTCCTACGTGGGGTCCGGCCTATGGTGGATTACTGATAAGCTTTGGGGAGATCAGCTATTTGCGCTGGTTCGTCCCATGATCCCCGACTGGCTCGCTCATCCCGCCGCACAAGACATTGCCCGTTGGACCGTCGCCTACGTTCCTCCGCTTGGCCTTTTTGCACTCGGGACGTTCTTCTTTTTGCAGCACCGCAAAGAGGATGTACCAAAAACTTCCGTGCTATTCTCATTCGAATTGTTCAGACGAAAAGTTCGGTCTTGGGTCACGCACGTGGAACCGCACCACATCATCGCTCTTGGTCTTGTGCTCGCGCTTGGTGGCGTAGTTTGGCAGTGGCGGCGCGTCCAGCCGCCGGACCCGCGAGTGGCCCAATTAAGAGTCTCAGGTGTCTACGCTGAACGATAAATTAGCTAACCCGCCGATTGATCCGAAGGTCGGCAAATTGCAGGAGGAAGTTAGCCAACTTCAGAACGAGCTAGCTAACGCGACAGCTAGAGCACAGTCTCGAAATCAACCAGATTCGGCCGAAATGCAGCGCGTCAGCCGAAGTGAGCGAATAACCAAAATAGAGGTTCTGATAAAACAAGCGACAGATCAGCTCACAAATCTATCTGCGATAGGTGATAGCGTTCTGAAATATAAGATGCCTGATTCAGATCGGTACACTGGTTACCAACGGCAGGAGGGCTACTGGCGCGAAGCAGCCGCGTCCCTCAAAGAGACTGCCAGAAAAGCCTATCCAGACATGCTCTTTGATATCGAAACAATCTCACCTCTGGATTCTAATCCATTTGCTCCGACACCAGGGGATGAAGCTTTCAAAGACAATAACCAACTGAGATACGATTACGCAAAGTTCTATTTTCGCAATCAGAACCTGAAGAAACAGGCTGACGATTTTATAAAAAAACTGAAAGACGAGGAACTCAACCTTAGAAATGGCATTGCGAATGATCCGTCGGTAAAGATAGATCAGCGATGAGAGGCAATATGCAAAAGAGAAAGACAGGCAATCGCTTCGACAAGCTCCTGCACGCTATGGCAACTCAACCCGTACCTTCGGGAAAGCCTGTAGCAAAAGCTCGAACATCAGCTTCGGCTGCTTCCGCAAGTTATGGCGATACTCGAACTCGCGCAGGTAAAGCTGCAAGTGCTTCTTCGAAACCCAAAGGTCCCGTCTGAGAGCTAGCTGACCCGACATTGAGTTATGTGGGACTTAGTGCGAGCCTGCACGACGCGCGTAACAACGTCCCCGCCCCGTCCCATAGCCTTGTCTCCGGCTTGTCGTAATCTGACGAACCGCCAAAAGTCCGTCCACCTCAACCGTCTTGCCGGGACCCTGGCCCTTCCCTCACTTGGGAAGCAGGTACTGGCCTGTTTCCGACGCTACTGGCCTAGTTTGAAGTTAACAGTGGCCTAATTTGTTTTGTGTGCACTTGGGAACTGAACTGGCTGCTTCCGCATATTAAGATCGGACTTGCTGAACCCTGCGGTTAGGACCCGTAAGTAGCGAGGAGTGCCATGCAACGCCGACGTGACAAACAGACCGTATCCCTCAAAGATCGTCTCGCCTCATTTGCCAAAGAGGCCGCCGACAAAGCCAGCCATCTTCCCTCAGGACTAGAGCGTGATGAGTTGCTGAAGAAGGCACGCCGCGCCGATACTGCGTCCCATATCGATGAGTGGGCCAACTCCCCCGGATTACAGCCGCCGAAATAAGGTACGGCTTTGGAACTAGTGTTCACTTCCGCACTTAATTCCCCTTGGGCTGGGAATTTCATGTGCGACGATCAAGAGCACGATCGCTTTTTGCATTGCCCGGCGTGTGCCGCCCCGCTCCAGCAAACCCATCAATTTTTTGATCCTAAGCACGACAAGACAATCCGCCTTTTCAAATGCGAACGGTGCGGAGAGCGGATTTGGGACGATTGAAACCGGATGTTTATTTGCGCTGCTTGCACTAAAGCGCCTTTCCCTGCTTCTGGATTAAGCGCAGGGTGATCCCATCACCGCCCTAGTCGAGGCGTCTATCGGTGACTGAGAGTGTCGCGCTCCCGCCCTGCTTAGCGGTGAGCCTGTGAATTGGACAGTCGGTCAGCGTGTAAGTCGAGACGAAGCGCCCGAGCAACTCGGCACGGTTGCCGAAGTCAAACCGACTGAAATCAAGGTCGCGTGGGACGACGGCGGAATAAGCTTTCACCAGCTTGGCGTCCCCGTTTTATTGACGCCCACGAAGTAAGGCCGCCCCAGTGGGCGGCCTCTTTCATTTCAGGTGTCGGAATGCCGGGTACTGGCCTGTTTCGCCCCCTAGTGGCCTGGTTTGAAATAAGCAGCGGCCGGTTTTGAGTTGTGTTCACTAGTCGACAGAACTCGGGTCGTAAACATGCGTTAATAAGCCACCACAGACCGGACCTCGGCTTTCATCTGTGTGAGAACGCCCGTTTGCGCTCCCGCCCTTCCTCTTACGGAAAGGAGCGCGCCATGCAGGTACGGCGTCGTGTTACGCAAACTCTTTCCCTCAATGACCGCCTCAAGATGTTCTCAGAACAGTTGCGATTGGCTGCGGCCAGACTGCGACCAGGTGCCGAGCAAGACGCGCTGCTCAAACGCGCGCGCGTGGATGATACGGCATCGCACATCAACGAATGGGCCAACTCGCCGGGGTTACAGCCGCCGAAGTAAGGGAAAGCCCGCCTTTAGGAACGCCCCTCCTATAAAACTCTTGTGACTCCGGTTCGGCTATTTAGGAGGGAATTATGGAGATGCGAGATCATTGCGAAGCGCTGGCTGCTGAATGCAAAGTAATGGCTGCTCAACATGCAATCTCAAATGAACGCGCCGTCGCGCTTACAAACATTGTCAATAGTTCCATGATCCTGGCGTTCCTTTACGAAAGACTTGCTGCCATCATCAAAAAAGAAAACGAGTAAGGCCGCCGCAGTGGGCTGCCTCTTTCATTTCGAGTAGACAACCGGCGGGCGCCCGTCGCTCATTGGCTCTTCTTGGTTCTGGCCTGTTTCCGGTCCTGGTGGCCTGGTTTGACGTTAACAGTGGCCCGATTTGTTCTGTCAGAAGAGTGTCAACTTCCCGCGCTACGCTGTTCACAAGTGAACAGTGGGGCTTCCCGTGGTGGAGAGTGACCGGTTCCTTGTGGTGGGCGCAGTCATCCTGGCGTCGCTGACGGTCGCGATTGCGGTCCTTGGGCTGCTCGCGATGTAAGGCCGCCCCGCGGGCGCTGTAAGGTCTGCGTCATCTTGGCAAGATAGCATTGGGCAATGCGATGAGATTTCAGAGACTCATCCATATGCAGTCTCCCCGCTCATATCCCGATGAGCGGGGTTTTTGTGGCCGCCTCAGGGGGCGGCCTTATTTCATTCGTCATCGCTCGCGTTGATTTTGTCGATAACGGACGGGCGCAATAGCTGCTTGCGCTGAAGCCAAAAGTTCCATCGGCGGCCAGCGCGTTCGGGACGGGTAAGGCCGCCCAGGTTCCATCTGACGAACTAACCCTAATTCGACAAGTCACAAACGCGATCAACTGAAGCGAGCTGTTGACTGATAATGTCGGCCCATGACGATCCTGCTGCTTTTGCTCCTGGGTATTTTCGGAGCCGGTTTCGGCGCCGGTTACGGCGTGAGAGCAACCATTTCACGCCGCAGGCGGCGACGCGCGGCCTTCCGATAAAATGGCCGCGTCGGTGGCCTCATTTGGAGGTTTGGGCCTCCAATGTTTCGGCATCCACCGCGCCTGGACGTTTTGGGATGCGAAGATCAAGTGAGGCCGTCCGTGTTTGACCCTCGGCGTCCTGGCTTCAAGTTCGTCGTGTCCTAATTCGTTTAGGAACGGCCCGTGTCCCATCCCGTTGTGCCGGTATCACCGCCCGGTCCGCGGCTTTCACCGGTGATGAGGACGCCGCTTGCGCTCCCGCCTTCCTCAACGGAATGGAGCGCTCATGCCGGTCTATCATTTCGAGGTTCACGACGGCGGCGTCGGCACGACAACATCCGGCGAAGAACTCGCGAACGACGAAAAGGCCTGGACAGAAGCAATAATTTTCGCCGGTGAAGTCCTCAAGGACATCGATGGCAGGCTTCGTCCCGGCGACGGTTGGGAGCTACGGGTCACCGATCGAGATCGGACGCCAGTGTTTCTTATCGAGATCAGCACCAAGAAACTAAGATGATAAAGGCCACCTTGGTGGCCGGCCTCCCGTGGTTCTCCGGCCAAGAACACCGTTCCGGACCCTTGAGGCAGATCAAACGAATCCACTTCGCTTCGGCGCCACGCTTGCAGCCATGAAGCGCGATAACTGGCTCTACGGCATCTCGCTGATCTGGCTCGCCCTACTGATCGTAGGCGTCCACTACGCAATTTGGGCGATGCGCTGAACCCCGTAATTTACCTGTCCAGGCAAACGCGGCCCTGCCTCACGCGCCGATCTATATGAGATTTTTATATCGTCCCTTATGGGTGGAGCGTGGGACGAGATATTTGGTTTCGGACAGCCGTTATTGTCGGCGGGGCATTGCCAGTCATTTTGCTGGTCTGGATGCTTTTCAGGTGAGGCCGCCTCAGCTCCGCCACCAGCCCGCGATGCGCGCCTTCAGCCGCCGCAGATAATCGAACAACCAGAACTTCGTGCAATCTCCGCAGAGATAAAATTCCTGCCGGAGATCTTCGGGGTATTCCCCTTCCTTGCCGCACAACATGCAGGTAAGCCGTTTCGCCATTTACTGTCCCCGCGCCCGCTTCGCGACAAAGAGCGCGCCTAAATTAGCCTATGTAAGTTTCATGTCAGCTCACGCGCGTAAGCTCACGCCATGAAGCGCGACACCTGGCTCTACCGCATTTCGCTGATCTGGATCGTCGCACTGGCCGTGGGCATCCCGTTCGCGCTGTCGGTACTCCGCTGAGGCCGCCTCAATCCGTCGCATGATGCCGGCCGGGACAACGCGCTACGCTCTCCTCGTGAAAAATGATTTTTGGTTCCAGGTCGGCGTGGTTGGTCTGGGGACATTGCCGGTCCTGATGGCGGCCATCTCCCTGTTTCTGGAATAAGGCCGTCGCCTCGTCTTCATCGCGAGTCCCAGGTTGGCTTGGATCGGGTTTGCTTGGCTCGCCGCGCGGCGACCTGTCGTCGAGCTTCGCGGGCGCAAGCCGCCGGCATCCATTTCGGTCAGTGATTTCCTGGTCCGGATCCCCGGTCTGCCTCCGCCCGCTTGAAATTCATTGCCACTTTTTCCCGAATTAATTAGGAAATAATGGCAGTCCGCTCGAACGGCGGGTGGCGACAGGATCGAAGCCGCTGCGGCCTGGGGGGCCGAGCCATGGCGAAAAAAGACGACAAGGGACGACCGGCGCCGATCTGCTCGGAGTGCGGGGGGCGGATGACACACTACGCGACCCTGCCGAAAACCTACGAGCGGCCACCGCTCATCATCTACCGATGCGATCACTGCGGCGCCATATCGACCGTCGCTGCGCAGCAAGGATAGGCAGTCTCCGCGCCCGGCCGAAGATCAACATCAACTCCGCTATCAAATGCTGATTAGCCTGTTCGATGAAAGTGGCCTTTTTGATCGCCTTGGCGATTGTTCCCTTTTCCGCTCGCGGGCAAACCGCCCCGGCCTCAAACGAGGCCCCCTCAATGCACGATCAGATCAAGATCGATCGAGCCAAAGCCAACTCAGACTTCGAAAACGGCCCAAAGGAGCGTGCCTGGGATCGAGATGCCCAAGGCAAGCGGCCATGGGATAAAAAAGACCCTCCGCGGCCGAAAGAGTAAGGCGCGCCTGAACGTCGTAAAAAGCCCCACCGCGCGAGCGCGCGGCAGGGCCAATCTGCACCGTCTTGAAGGGACTTGGGAGGACTTTCAGACGGACAGGGCGAACCCTAACCGGGCGGCCTTACATGCGCCTTACGCGAGCCGTGGCGGCCCTATCCGGGCAACAGAATGATGGGGCTCGCTGGAGTGTCAGTCAGGTCCCCGTTCACGGCTAAGGCCGTCGGTGTCGGGCCGCAGGACCACGGTTTCGACGACGCAGACGATCGCGGCCGTGATGAGAGCCAGACCCACAAACAGCCCGACAACCCAGCCGATCATCTCATTGCGACCCATGGCTTTGTGCAACTGGCTTCATGCAACTGGCTTCATGCAGCGTTCTAAAAAGAAGGCCCCGCCGCGCTGAGAACGTGGCGGGGCTATCCGTTCTTGGAAGGGATGGAGGACCAAAAGATAACGGACAGCCACAAGGCTAGACCAGTCGGCTTACATGGACCTTACAGGGCCGGCTGCTCGAACCTGTGGTTGAGGGTGTGATTTGGCCAGCAGGAAAACCGGCCGATCTCGCGCGCCTGAGAGCCGATTTGAGGTCTTCTGGAAACCAGGACCGCGGCGTGGGCGCCGATACAAAAAGCCCTGCCGCGTTGAAGACGCGGCAGGGCTCTGATGGCTGGCCCGTGGGCTAGAGGGGGACTCTCCGGGAACCATCCAGGCAATCCCTACGCGGCCGTGGCGGAAAAGTCTGTGTGCTACTTCACAGACGTGCTTGCGCCCATCAGCGCACCGATAATCAGCATCATCGGGATTGGAATTCGGCTGGCGTTTTCGCTGCGAGTGCCAGCACGCTCGCTACTTTCTTTTGCGTTGAGCGGCTCGCCTGAACTGGCCGATGCCGCTTGACGACGCGCGTCATTGAAAGTGGAACGTCTCATTGATTTGCCCTCCGCTGAGGGCAACTACCAGATACCGCGCCGGGCGAGTGTGATCTCAATCACATGGGCGATTTATTGCGAACGACCTGGTCCACCGGCATGCAAAAGCCCCACCGCGACGCGCTGGAATCGCAGCGGGGCCCTGATGGCTACAGCGCGAAGCCTTTGCGGAAACTTCCGCCTCGCCATTCGAACAGATACGGCCCAATTGCCACCCGGTTTCAGCCGCGCGTGCGATCTGCCTCGCGCAGATCCCGCTGGTTTGACCGCGGGATCACATCCCCCAAAAGGAGGATGAACCAAAGGGCGGCCCGCGCAGACCTATCGAGTGACCGGGGGGATTTCAGGGGCCTCGGTGACCAGGCTAGCGCCGCCAAGCGATGATATTCCGCTTCGGCGGCGCTGCGCTTTGGTTCTCCCCCAACTTCAAATTCCAAAAAAATAAAAAACCCCGCCGTGCTGAGCACGGCAGGGCAAATCTGATCCGCCTTGGGGGCATTCTCCGAGACGGAACTGCCGGACCTTAGCTGAGCGAGCTTACACCTGCCTTACGGGCAGCATCCGACGCTTGCAGCGGCGGCGTCACCGCCATCACGTTCGCCGAAGGAAATAGCCTGCTCGTCGGCGAGTTTTATCCGGAACAGGTGGATGACCGTATCTGTCCTACCCAGCGGCAGGCACTTTTTGAGTAGCGGATGCGGTCACGTTCAGGCGTTAGCTCACCCGTCGCGTAGAGCTGGCCTCCTGGGTCACAATTTCAATTGCGCGGCAGGGGCCGTCGGCTTGTTGTGAACTCGGTCGACGGCCCCACCGAACTGGCTGCGATGTTTGCTCGCGCCCTCACTCCCTCGCCATAACATCTATCGACACGACGGCCGTCCGGCGATCGTAGGACTCTGACGTTCGCGGGAAAGACCGGCAACGTCCGGAAATAGATGCTACGATGGAAGCGTGAGCCGGTCCCGCGAATCCTACCCGCGCCGATTGCGTGGCCTTACGTTGATCGCGAGTTGACGATGACTGTGCACGCCACCAAGCTTCTCACGTCGGAAGAGTTTGCCTCACTGATCGAAATCGCGATCGCCGCCGACAATCCGACGGTGCCCCCGCACCACCTGTCGAAACTGATCGGGCTCGGCTATGTCCTGGAAACGGCAAAAGGCCCTCGCGTCACCGGCGACGGCCTGATTCGCATCACCGAAAGCGAATAAGAGCCCACGCGGCGGGCCCGTAACCTTCCGGAATTGATCCACAGCGGGATTACGCGTCAAATGGAACCGTTTCGAAATGGGCCCATGCGGCCCGGCCGGCGGTTACTCTGTAGGTCTGTGTCATGCCGCGCTATTTCTTCCGCATCCGAAATGGCCGCTATTCGGGGGCCTCCGAAAAGGGCGTCGAGCTGGCCGACAGCAACGCGGCCTGGGAGGAGATGACCCGTTCCTGCGCCGACATGGTTGGCGGAATCTGCCGCAAGCTCGGTCAGAACACGCAATGGGAAATGGAGCTTCTGGACGAGCGCAAGGAACCGGTCTTCCGGATTTGCCTCGTGGCGGACTTCGCTGGAAAACAATCCAAAGCCGGCCGCCAAAAAGCGGCAACCGCCGGTCCAGAAAGATCGACAGACGCCGCCCTAGTTGGCGGACGGTCCCTTGGCCTTTGACTTCGTCGTCGAGGCCGACTTCGCCGATGGCGTATCCCCGCTTCGCACCGTGCCCCAGGGATCGGCCGGCGCCTTCTGGTCCGGGATCTTCTTCAAGGAGTCCTTGTAGGCCCTATCCTGCGCGGCCTCGGCATTCTTCTCGTCCTCGGACTTGCCGGGCTTGTCCTGCAGCAAATTCAATTTCGGGATTTGCGCAAAAGCCGGCGAAGCCAGCAACATGATCGCGGCCGCAAGGCGTAACGCCCTCATGGAAAACTCCTCAAGTCTTTTCGAACACCCAACATATCACCGCTCGGACGCCTGCGCCAAGCGCCGAACGACGGGACCGCGCTCGAGCCACGTCAGAGGCGATCGGATTTAATGGGCCCAGATCGGACCGCATTTGGTACAGCAGTTCAACATCGACGCCAAAACCACCACGCTCGCGATCATGGCTGAACGTTGCAACGTTGCAGAACCCGTCCGGCTGGCGTTCGCAGGATAAAGAGACGGAGAGGCGATTTTCAGGCGCGCCCCCTTCCAACCGCAAACTGCGCCGGGCTAGGATCGGCCGATGCGGCGGCAGGCAGTTTCCTTCATCATGATCGCAGGTGCAGCGTTGACGCTCTCGGCGTGCGGCCTCGCCGACAGCCGAACGCCGCTGCCCCTGCCCGAATTCATGCGTGCCAAGGCAGCCGACCCGCCGCCGATCGAGCAACCGCCCGATGTCCGGGGCATGGTGCGCGAGAAACTGGACGCGGTCTTTGTCGCCCAGTCCAATCCGCAAAACGTGCAGGTATCGGAACCGCACCACGAACTTCGCGGACTTGGCTGGTCAGCTTGCGTCAAGGCTGAACTGACGTCGGCCACCGGCAAGCCGTTGGGTGAGGAAACCTACCGCATCTCGATCAATAGCGGCGTCATCATCGATCGCCGGCGCGCGCTGCCCGAAGACAACTGCGCATCAGAAATCCTATCAGCCGATCTGAGCGAAGGCGTGGGGCTCGAAGTTCAGCCCCAATGGCCGAGACGCATCGCCACCGCCATTGTCGCTTCGCGCAGTTCGTCGGCGAGACTGCGGTCCTCGATCGCGCGCGAAAGCACCATGCCGCCGAGACAGAGCGCCGTGAGCGAAAGCGCCACTTGCCGCGAAGGCTGCCCGTTGGGGCTCATGCCCTTCTCGAAGGTATCGACCATCATCTTCAGCGCGCCCTCCTGCGCTTCCCGTACCGACTGGTCGGTCCGCGAAACGTCATTGGGAAGTCCGATCAGCGGGCAGCTTGCCTCGGGGCCTTGCAGATCCTGTTGCGAAAGATAGTCGTGCAACAGCGTGACCGCGCGGTCGGACGCCTTTGCCGAGTTCGAGATGACTTCCTGCTTCTCTGTGACGAAGCAGCTGATCGCCTCCGCATAGAGCTCGCTCTTGCTCTGGAAGTAGCTGTAGAAGCCGCCTCGTGTCATCCCGGCGCCGGCCATGATGTCGTCGATGGAAGCCGCGGTGAAGCCGTGGCGATTGAAGAGTTGCAGCGCGCTCTGAATGATCTTCACGCGCACTTGCTCTCGATGTTGAGTCTGGACTCCCATATCACCCCCATAACCGCGCTAAGTTGTGCCTCAGCACGACATGTTCAAAAAAAATTCGGTCGCTGTTTTCTCGATCATTGTAGTCCGGGAGGTTCCGTCCCCGCATCGCGGTTCGTGATGCCGAGCATGGCGGTTCGTTATGCCTACCCGTGGACAAGACTGATTCCGTCGCACGAACATTCCTTGATCACGGAAATGTAATCGCGCGCGCCTGTCACAAAAGCTTCGGGAAGACGGATCACGGCTATTTCGCACCATCCTTTTGACTTCGCGCAAATGAAGCCCGACTCGCGTCGTCCGAACGAATGAGCAAGCTAGCGTTTGCATATTTCGGAAGTACGTCAGCTTTAACAATCGCGTTACAATCGTAACGTCGCAGGCGGCGCCCGAGCGCTGCAGCGAGCTTGTTGATCGCGGCGTCGTCAATGGCCGGTTAACGATAAAGATCAAATTGAATCCCTGCGCCAACAGCATCTTCCGAACTTTCCGCTAGCCTCACGCTTTCAAGGACGTGACAACGAGAAAGCTGGAACGTGGCTGAAGTGGCCGACATTGCTAAGTTGTCTCGCCGTTCGGCCACCGACGGAACTGGCCAGCGCCCGCAAGCCGCGGCTGCATCCACGCCGGATTTTCAGCACGCCGGCTTCATGGCACTGACTTCCGTTCCGCTGGCCGAATGGCGCGCCCTCGCCGAGCGCGCGATTGAACCAAACGGTTATTATCTGCCGGCTTGGGAACTGGCGGTGAACGCATCGGCGAGCGGCCGCACCGGCGTCTCGGCGCTCGGTGCATGGCTTGAATTTCCGCCGAACGAACTAGTCTCCATTCAGCCGGAAGTCGCCCAGGCGGAGCCAGCCGAACCGGCACGGTTGATTGGCCTGTTGCCGGTTGTCTCGCTGTGGCGCGCCTGCAAAATTCCCCTGCCCGCTTTGGCGAGCGCAAGCCCCTACGGCACACTGTGCACGCCGCTGCTGGATCGCGCGCTGGCAGAGGACGCCGCGAAAGCCTTGATGAATGAGGCGCGTCTTGCCGGCGCGCATGCACTGATCCTGCGCGACGTCGCTCGGTGGCGCGGCAATGAAGGCCGTCACGTCCGCGCTGCGACAACAGGGGATGCGGCCGATCGTCCTGCACTCGCATTTGCGCGCCTGCCTCGACGCCAGACGCGATGCCGACCACGTGCTTCGCGATGCGCTAAGCGCCAAGAAGCTGAAGGAGCTGCGGCGGCAACGCAACCGGCTGGCCGAGCACGGCAGCGTGCGCTTTACGATTGCGCGCAGCGTTGACGAAGTCAGCCGCGCGGTTGAGGTCTTTCTTGCGCTCGAGGCCAGCGGTTGGAAAGGCGAGCGCGGCACCGCGCTTCGGCAGGACATGGGCGACCTGAGTTTCGTCCGCAACGCCACGCGCGGCCTTGCCGAAACCGGGCAATGCGAAATCGTCACCATGCACGCCGGCGACCGCCCCGTGGCCGCCGCGGTCGTGCTTCGGCATCTCGACCGCGCCTTCTACTTCAAGCTCGGCATCGACGAGGCGTTCTCGAAATTCTCGCCGGGCGTCCAGCTGACGCTCGACCTAACTCGTCACCTCTGCACCGACGCGGTGATCGCGACCGCGGACTCCACCGCGAGCGCCGACCATCCCATGATCAACCCGATCTGGCGCGGGCGGCTGAAGATCGGCGATGTGATCATCCCGCTGCGGCGCAACGATCCCGTCGTTACTGCGATCCACGCGGCGATGAAGCTACGGCACGGCTTGCGCGAAATGGCGCGGCGTACGGTTCACCGCCTTCGCAATCGCCGGGGTGTCGCGAAAGAACGTGCCGATATCACGCCGTGATATCGAGCAGCGATTTTGTCGTATCGTTGTAGGACTGAATGACCTTGGCGTTCGCCGCGAAGGTGTACTTCGCCGTCAACAATTGAATGAACTGGCTGGCGAGATCGACGTTCGGCGCGGCGACGAGACCGTCCTGGTTGGCGAAGGGTGAGCCCGGCTCGAATTGCGGCACAAAGCTCGGTGAGACCGCCGACACGACCGCAGTTGTTCCGCCGGGGGTCGAACCGTTCGTCTGATCGATCTGATTGACCTGCAACGGCACATAGGCCGAGAAATTCGCAGCGTTGTTCGAGTTACCCGCACCGCCAGAGGCATTCGATCCACCCGGCGCCGGCAGCGGCCCCGTCGTGAGCTCGTTGGCGATGTTGCTGGCGGTCACTTCGAGACGCAAGCTCGCCGCAGAGAGTCCGGATGTTGCAATCGAGAGTGTGCTCATGCACTCCCGTCTACAGGGCAAATCATACCCGCATCTTCACGCCATCCGTAAAATGCGACGGATCGCGTTCTGACAACGCTAACCCGATTACTCCGCGGCCTGCGCGTTCACCTCCGCCGACACCTGACGAATGGCGGCCGCGAGTTGCTCGGCCGGCTGGGCGCCCGACAACGCATATTTCTGCGCGAACACGAAAGTCGGCACGCCGGAAATACCCTTGCCGGAGGCTTCCTCGGCCTGCGACGAGACCAGCGCGACGTCTTCGTCGGTCGCAAGCCGCCGGCGCGTCTCCTCGGCATCCAGCCCGCATTCGGCGGCCGCCTGCACCAGCACGTTGACGTCGGTGAGATCGCCGCCGTCGCGGAAATAGAGCTCCATCAGCCGCTGCTTCATGTCGGCCGCCTTGCCGTTGGCTTCGGCCCAATGAATCAGGCGGTGGCAATCGATCGTGTTCGGCTGACGCTTCACGAGCTCGGGGTGGTACGTCAGCCCCTCCTCGCCGGCAGCGCCGACGACGCGGCCTGCAATGCCCTTGTAGGCATCGACCGAGCCGAATTTGGTGGTGAGATAATCCTCCCGGCTGATACCTTCGCGCGGCACCCAGGGATTGAGGAAGAACGGCCGCCAATGCACCTCGACCGGCACGTCCTCGACGAGCTTGAGCGCATTCTCGATCCGGCGTTTGCCGATATAACACCAGGGGCAAACGACGTCGGAAACGATGTCCAGGCGGACTGGTTTCAAGCTGCTCATTGGGATACTCCCTGGCTCAATGGTTGCCCAGAGATAGGCCGCAGCGCGGGCATTCACAAGGCGTCTATTGCATCGCTGATGCCACCGCCCGCATGCGCTCGGCCGTGAACTCATCGGCCGGAAAGAACGTCTCCAGCGCCATTTCCGACAGGGTGACGTCGACCGGCGTGCCGAAGATCATCGTCGCCGACATGAAGTTGAGCACCTCGTCGCCGAACCTCAGCTTGAACGGAATGGCGACGCCGTCGGGCGGCAGCGGCGCCGATCGCGCCGGGATCGGATACGCTTTCAGTTCGTCGTAGAGCGCAATCAGGCCGGGATCAGCGGTCGCCTCGCATTGCCGGCGTACGCGCTCAAGAAGATGCCCGCACCATTCGGCGACGTTCACGGTACGCGGCGCCAGCGCCTCGGGGTGAAAGGCAAGCCGCATGATGTTGACGGGCGGCGTCAGGAGCCGTTGCGGCACGCCCGCCAGCAACGGCAAGATCATCCGGTTCGCAGAGACCAGGTTCCAGTGCCGGTCATAGGCGAGCGCGGGGTTCGGTTCATGCGCGCGTAGCATCCAGTCGATCGCCGCCCGTGCTGATTTGAGCGCGGGATCATCGATCGAACGCTGCGGAAACGCCGGCGCAAATCCCGCTGCCACCAGCAGAACATTGCGCTCCCGCAAGGGCACGTCGAGCCGCTCCGCCAATTTGAGCACCATGTCACGCGAGGGCGCCGCGCGTCCGGTTTCCACGAAACTCAGGTGGCGCGTGGAAATCTCGGCATCCCCCGCCAGATCGAGCTGGCTCAAATGCCGCCGTAGCCGCCATTGACGCAGATGTTCGCCGATATGAATCGGCTCGGCGATTTCGGCCTTCGCCGTTGCAGGATACGAGTTCATGTCCAAAACGTATCACGTGGATTTCAGCGCTTCCATTACCCGCGACGTAATGGATTGACCTCCGGCGCACAGCCATCGTGGCGGCCAGAGGAGACGACGTGCCGACCGGCGCGCTGATCCGTCTCCCGCTTCCCACAACGGAGAACCACGATGATGACCCCCTCCCTCTTCTTGCGCCGCGCGCTCCAGGCCGACGCCATCTTCAGCGGCACGGGCGCGGTGATTTTCAGCCTCGGCGCCGGCGTGCTCGCGCGGCTCTGCAATCTGCCGGAAGGACTGTTGCGCGAGACCGGCCTGTTTCTGATTGCCTATGCCGTATTCGTCGGCTGGCTCGGCATGCGCAAGTCCCTGCCGCGAATTCTCGTCGGCGTCGTCGTTGTCGGCAATGCCGCCTGGACGCTTGCGAGCATCGCGCTTCTGTTCAGCGGCGCGGTGACGCCGAACCTGTTCGGCGAAGCGGTCGTTGCGGCGCAGGCCATCGTCGTCGGCGTATTGGCAGAGCTGCAATTCATCGGCTTGCGCCGGAGCAGCGATCTGGTGGCGGCCTGAGACGAAATTGGCCGACGGATTCCTGGTCGCCGCGGAATCTATTTCGCGGCGACAACCTCGCGACGAAATCTTTCGCCAACGCCGAGCATCACGCCGTTCGCACCGGCAACGCCAAGCTCGAGGCTCGATGCGATCCGGCGGGCACGCTCGATGAAGTGCGCGGCGGCTTCCCCGGGGCAGATCTCCGCCGCCGTCGCCTCGAACAACGCAAGCCAGCGATCGAAATGCCTGGCATCGACCGGCAGCGGCATGTGCTTTGGCATCGGCGTCCCATGGTAGCGGCCGGACATCAGGGCGACCGACGACCAGAATGCGCACATCTGCTGCAAATGCGGCTCCCAGTCACGGATGCGCGCGTCGAAGATCGGCGCCAGCATCTCGTCCGCGCGTACACGCTCGTAAAAGCTCCGCACCAGACGTTCGATCATCGCCTCGGTGATGCCGGTTCGCGCGGTGATATCGGCGACGATCTGCTCGCGACGTTCTTCTGGCGTCATGGCTTCTCTCTAAATAGGTATTTCAAATACCTATTTATCGCGCTAAGAGTGGCTTTGCCAGCCGGTTTCGGCGGCTGATTTCGGGAAGCAGCCATGCGTCTGACATCGTTCACGGATTTCGCGCTTCGCACGCTGATGCGGCTGGCCGGTGAGCCGGAGCGGCTGTTCGCCACCAACGAGATTGCGGCCGAGTTCCGCATCTCACGCAATCACCTCGCCAAGGTGGTGCGGGATCTCGCCGATGGTGAATTCATCGCGACACAGCGCGGCGCCGGTGGCGGCTTCAGCCTCGCGCGGCCGCCACAGTCGATCACGCTCGGCGAGGTCGTTCGCGCTCTGGAGGGCGGAATGGGCGCTGGTCAAATGCTTCAGGGAAGATGGAGGCGACTGCGTGCTGACACCCCGTTGCCGCCTGAAAAAGCGGCTGGCGCCTGCCCGCGAGGCCTTCATGCGCGAGCTCGATGCAGCAACGCTTGCCGAATGCACCTACTCCGCGCCGTCACGACGAAGGGTGGCGTAGTCACCGGAGCCGCAAGTCTCGGGCGATCTTACCCCGAAGCCTGCTGGGCCTCGTTCGGCGTCGTAAAGGAGATGGACGTCTCAGGCGTGGCGGCGTTCATTTCACGTCGGGCCGAAACCGCGACATCCCCCGGACGCCAATGTCCCCCTTGCGCTTGACCGGCCTGCTGGCGGTCTGGCGCGCACCGTCGGGGTCTCGGACTTGCTGTCGAGCTTGCGGTTCGCCGTCCGGCTCGAGGTCGACCTTGGCCGGCCGGCCTTCCCTTTGTCCTTCCTGGCCTTGGCACGATGCAGCGGCGCGCTTCCTCGGCCTCTTTCCTGGCCTTCCGCTCCGCCTTTTTCTCTTCCTTGGCCTTCAGGCGCAACCGTTCGGCCCTCGCCTCGGCGCGCTTCTTGTGCGCTTTTTCTCGCAGGCGACGCACTTGCAGCCGATCGGCTTCAGATAGGCCTTGAAATAGTCGGTGCCGTAATCGTAGGCGATCTCATCGCCCGGCTCGATGTTCTTGATCGCGCGAATCAAAACCTTGCGCTTGCGCGGGCGAACGTCGCTTTCCGCATTCCGGCTTGAAGGCGTGGTCGATGTAGCGGGCGACGTTTTCGCGCACCGAACCGTCGATGGTCCAGCGGTTGGTCAGCTCGAACAGATATTTGTTCTCGATCGCGTCGTCTTTTTTCTTCTTGGAATCCAGAAGCGGCCCGAAATAGCGGATGATCCTGGTGCCCTTCTTGATCCGTCTGGTGGCGAGAGAGGCCTAATCCTGTGGGGGAACGGCCGACACGGTAGGGTTTCTTCGACGAAATTTCAGGCATGCGAGAGACAACCACTGCGCTTGAGATGCAACAGACAGCAAGGCAGGAGGTTCTAGGACGTTTCCGGCCCAATGTCAGGTCCCTCGCGACATTTGCACGCGCCGTCCCCAAAATAACGGCCGGTTTTCCCGCGCGGAAGGCCTTCGATTGGGCTGAAACCGAAAGATGCGCTATAGGTTTCGCAAGACCTCTTCACTCAGGAGATACCGATGGCCGTGGACGGCAACTGGAACATCACCATGTCGACGCCGATGGGCGATCGCCAGGCGACGCTGAGCCTGAAGAGCGCAGGCGGCGCGCTGACCGGCACGCAGGCGGCCGAAGGCGATTCCACCGAGATTTTCGACGGCAAGGCCGATGGCGACGATCTCTCCTGGAAGGTATCGATCACCAACCCGATGCCGCTGACGCTTGAATTCACCGGCAAGGTTTCCGGCGACAATATTGCCGGCGAAATGGGCATCGGCCCGATGGGCAGCTTCCCGTTCGCAGGCACGCGGGCCTAGCGTCCCGATGCCGAAGTTCGTAGTCGTTGTTCGGAGCCACGTTTCGAACTTCGGAATCGAAAGGACACTAGCAGACCTAATGTTTTAGCGTGGCTTTGGTTCAGAAGTCCGCATGAAGAACCTGCGCCAGAAATGATGCGAACTTCTGAACCGCCACACTAGAAAGATTGCAACGATCTCATCCCGCGCGGGTTGATTGGCGCATGCCGGGTGGCAACCGGCCGCAACAGGGAATGATGAACGCGGCTCCTTTTGCCGGTTTCAAGCTGCGACATCAACGCATCGGTACGCGCTGACATCTAACCTGTTCCCGGCATGCAGCCCAATCGATCGCCATGCAGCGGCGGGTGCGGGATTCAAGATTTCAAACAACGCCTCCCCTCGGCGCACACTTCAGCGCCCTGCCGCGTTCGCGCAGGTTTTTGCGTGCGTCGCCCCCCCTAGAACAGAGGGCGCAGGGAAAGCCGGGCGCCAAGTGCGCCCGCAGCCTCGTATGCAGCAAGAAGGTGGCATACGAGTTAGTCACCACAGGCACGCCGAACGATCCGGCCTTCCCTGCGCAATGGTTTTAACGGTTTGCTTCGTGCTCTCCTCGGCGATCGGGCTTTCTTGCCACCGTCATCGGCGGATATTTCTTCCGTCGATTTAACGCCAGCGTCGAGGCGTCGGGACCACACGACTTCACCGTCCACGAACAAGCGCCCTCGTCAGAAGCGCATTCGCGTCCATCACATCCCGCGCTCAACGTTCGTGACGATCGCGAAACGCCCCTCAAGAAAAGGCGGGATAAAAATCGCAATAATGCTGCTTCTACGTCGCGGTCAAGCACAATTTCGGAAAATCCGAAATTGAAGTTGACGGGGTCTACTTCGGCGGTTGTAGGCCGGACGAGTTGGCCCAGTCGTCGATCTGAGCGGCGGTGTCGGCCTGGCTGGCTCTTGCCAGAAGTGCATCCCGCTCGCCTCCAGGCGGAAGCATATCAGCTTGCGCGATGAGACCCTTGGCCCAATCGACTAATCTGTCCTTGAACGATTTTACCTGCTTAGCGCGACGCCTGGTGGCGGTCATGGCGCGCTCCTACCGTCGGAGGAAGGCGAGAGCGCAACCGGCGATCTCATCACCGATAACTGCCAAAGACCGTGCGGTGATGCCCGCTCAACTCACTTGCGGTTAGATGGTTGCTGCAACCGTCTGGTTCGTTCGAATGTAGCGGGGAGCGCAAGCTAACCTGTGTTAATCCCTAGCCGATCCAATCATATCTTTCCGGAACGGAACGCCTCTTTCTTCGTCTGCCACGGAAACGACCACCGACCGCCCTTGGTGCTTCTGACTTCTTGTTACTACCTCATGAGCAGGGACTCGCCGATACAGCCCAGAAGCGCCGCCGGGCTACGGTAGATCTCAAGGCACCCGGCTTTCCGAAGCTCGCTCTCCTTGAAGCCGCCGCAGAGTACGCCGATCGTCGGCACATGAGCTTTGCCGGCTGCCTCGGCATCATAAGGCGTGTCACCGATGGCAATGGCATGTTCGCCGGCGATCCTCAGCTTTTGGAGAATGGATTCGAATACGTCGGGCTCAGGCTTCGATTGCTCGACGTCTTCCGATGACGTTGCCTCATCCACAAGACTGGAGATCGCCGCGATCTCCAGATACTGCTCCATTTCGCTGCGCTTTGCCGAAGACGCTATGGCGATCCGGATTCCTGCTTCTCGCGCTCGCAGGAGCAAGTCGGGCACCGCCGAAAACGGGCGGATAAGCGACATGTATTTGCTTTTGAAACGCCTGCTACGCCACGCCTCCAACTCAGCGCCGTGTTGTTGCTGCTCGCGCGGCGAAAGAAAGGCCGGGATAAGCTTGTCCCCGCCCTTCCCGATCTGGCTGCGAACCTGTTCGAACGTAGCGTGATGACCGAACTCGGCCAACGCTTCGTGCCACGCGATCGCGTGCAGGTCCACCGAATCCAAAAGCGTACCGTCGAGATCAAATATCGCGGCCTGCGGCAAGCTTTCCTCCTGCCGACGCGCCTCGCCGTGCAAGCGTTCTCACACGGCGAAGCCTTTCACTCTTACCGGGATTCAATGGTGCAGAAGCAGGATCAAGATAATAAGCGGGATCGGAATTCCGAGGAGCCAAAGCAGAATTGGCATGATGTTCTCCTTTCGAGTGGTTCAGTTAGCGATTGCTCGAGGCGGGGCGAAACGGATGCCTGCTCCAGGTGCCGTCGCGCAAGCCGCCACCTTCCGTAGCCGCAAGCGCGGCACAAAAGGCGCCGATGAACAGCGACAGCGTTAGCCAGATCGCAACCTGCATTGCGGCTTTCCGCGCCTTGTCCAGGTCAGCCTTGATTTGCGTAACCACATCGGTGACGCGCTTTTCGGCGTCTTGCTGATTCAGCCCCGTGCGGGCAGAAACCACCTTGGCGACATAGGTGCGATCGGCCGCGCCAAGATCGTTTCCGTCTTTGAAACTGGCCGTGAACAAGCGAACCATCTCCGCGCGCGTATCCGAAGGGTTTTGCTGACCTTGCGAGGACGGGTTTTCGGGCCGTAACAGCACATCAACGTATCGATTCATTGGCGATGACTGAGCGGAGTTCGCCGCGGCCTGCGTCGCACCCGAAAGACTTGCTCCAATCAGCGAGCTCGCGGGGGATGCAAGCAGGATCGCGCCAAGGACAGAGGCGAGTGCCCAAGCCAGAAAGCCGTGTGCGCTGTCACGGAACAGCACTTCGGCGCTCGCAAGGCCAATCCACCTGTTACGTAAGCGTCCCGCCAGATATCCGCCGAGCGCCGAGGAAATCATCGCCATCACGACGAAATAAAGTCCCGTTCCGATCTGAAAGGTGGTCGCGGAAACGCCGGAATTACCCCACGGCGAGACGATAGCGAAGCCCATGCCAGCACCGAACGAGAGCAAGAGAAGGCTCAATGCCAGCGACGCAACTGCTCCAGCCGTGACGGCCGCCCATGAAACGCCGGGCACGCCGGGTTCAACGAGTTCGGCCGGCACTCGCTGTCTGATCGCTTCTTCCATTTATAATCTCCCGAGACTTCTGACGTACAATTCTGCTTGCCTACTAAAGGCACGGAGGGAACAAAAGTTCCAATAACGGATGCAGCAGGCATCGCCGCGACCGCCATTACTGCCTGCGCAAAATACGGAGCTCAACAACGCCGCGACTTCGAGCACTGGCCCAAACTCGTCCCTCACCTCGATGGCGAGGCGCTGGCCGACTTGACCTTCCATCACGACATCACAAAGCGCGTCGGCGAGTGCTCCGAGCGCCTCCATGTGCGCTGCCTCGACGTCTGACCATCGCACTGAACCGTTGATTGTCAGCGAGGTTTTTGACGCGCACATGAATTTCCCGGGTGAGACGCCAGCAACGGTATGCGGGCGCCTCGCCAACGCGGATCGTTTTACTTGCGGCTTCTGCTTAAGCCGCTTCGGCGTTGATCGCGGACACCGCGAGCTTCGTCAGGGCGTCGTCGGTCTTCTTTTCTTCCCCCAGTGTCTCGTCAAGCAGCTTGACCGCGTCCTTATGGCCGAGCTTGCTCGCCCAGGTCTTCAGCGTGCCATAACGCGAGATTTCGTAATGTTCGACCGCCTGCGCGGCGGCGAGCAAACCGGCATCGAGCGCCGGGGTATCCCCGTACTCCTCCATGATTTCCTTGCCCTCATCGAGGATACCTTCGATCGCGTCGCACTTCTTGCCGCGCGCGGGCTTGCCAATCAGCTCGAAAATCTTTTCCAGCCGCTCGATGTGCCCTTCCGTCTCGTCATGGTGCTTTTCGAAGGCGGCACGCAACTGATCGGATGACGCAGCCTTAGCCATTTTAGGCAATGACTTATAGATCTGCTTTTCGGCGTAATAGATGCTTCAGCGTATCGACGAACAGGTCGCTCAGTTCTTTCTCGGCCATTTTCTTCTCCGCGGGTGAGATGCTTGTTGGCGTTTCCAACACGTGGCCAATATCGAAGTTCCTGATCGGCGGAACGACCGCTCCGATTGTTGGTTGAGCGCCCATAGCGCTAAGCGCAAAAGTGTACTCAGGAGCTTCTTTGAACTTGCAGCCGGCCTTCGCCGTTAGAGAACGAGGAACCTTTCGCGCGGATACACGGACGTTGAGCAAATGGCTCTGACCATCAGGCCCACCAAACCAGACGTGACCATTGCACGGCTACGTTGCCCGAAGAACCGATCGCCGTACCGAGACGGTCGCGCGAGCCCTGACATGGGGGGCCGACGAGAAACTTCTTCTTCTACTTGCCGGAGCTGGCATGGGTCGCTACCCGAAAGAAGGAAGAGCCTCTAGCGCGCGCGGGCAACCATGCCCTACTCGTGACCGTCGTGGCTTCTCTCCTGCCGCACGGCATGAAGCTCGCTTTCAATCAGACCAGGCCTGACCGGCTGACCGTGCTCGGCCACGTCCACGGCATCTCTTTTTCCGGCAAGCGCGACGACGCCTTTCCTTCGGGCCATGCCCTGCATATGGGGGCGCTGGCTTCGGCCGCGAGCGCTATGCCGCCAGGTCCGCGCAGAATCGCCTACGCTATCGCGATCGGGCTCTCCCTTACGCGGGTCGTCGTCCTTGCTCATTGGGCAAGCGACGTCATCGCGGGCTTTGCGCTGGGCGTATCTCTGGAGCGTATGCTCCGGCTCTGGACAGGCTATCACTCGACAAGATCGTACAATCGGGATCGCGATAGAAAGTAGAGTTGTGGCGATGGAGTACGTCCTTCGTTTCGCAGTCGGTGGCCTTTTCGTCTCGGCGTTCGCTTTGCTCGGCGACCTGCTCAGGCCCAAGAGCTTCGCTGGCCTGTTCGGAGCGGCTCCTCGGTTGCATTGGCGACACTCGGCATAGCCATCTTCCAGCATGGCGCGCACTACGCAGCGGACGAGAGCTTTTCACCATCTATGGCGCGATCGCGCTCGTGGCGTATCGCATCGCGGTCTGCCACGTGCTGATGCGCACGCGGCCAACCGCACTGCCCGCGACCATCTTGGCGCTCCTCATTTGGCTTTTGGTTGCCCTCAGCGCCCAACGCCTGCCTGGAGGCCTTGACGCTTGTCCAACTGTCCTCATCCGCGCTGAAGGACGGACGCTGGTACGAATACGTCGTGCGATTTGCGCTTGGCGGGGTAGCCACGGTGTTCACAGGGGTGGTGGCGACCCTTGCCGGTCCCTCGATGGGCGGGCTTTTCCTGGCATTACCGGCGATCTTTTGCGCCAGCGCCACGCTTGTCGAACGGCACGAGCTTCGCCGAAAGCGCGAGACGGGCTGCATGGCGAGCGCCGTGGCCAACAGGCCGCGGGTCTCGACGCCTACGGTGCGGCCTTAGGTGGTCTTGGGATGCTCGTATTCGCGATTATCTTTACGTCCACGGTCGAGCGCAGCGTCTCGTTGGCTTTTGCGTGCGCCTCTGTAGGCTGGCTTCTCGTCTCCGTCATCGCGTGGTGGGCCAGTCGCAAGGTGCGAAACGCTCTCAGATGACGGCTGCCGCCGTCAGTTACATCACGAAGCCGTTATGCGAGCAGACGGTTGTGGCCGAAAAAGCTCACCGTCCGGCCTTACAACCTTGTCATGCAAAGCGTGCCGGGCTCAATCGGTTGACATTGCGCGCGCAAGACATGCATGTCGCCGCACGGGGAAAGCGGTCTCCCCGCGAGGCGCCATGCCGGAGAATCGCGTCCAGTTCACCAAGGGCGCAGCATGTCTGCCGGCCAACAAGAAACTCCAAAAAAAACTCGCGGCAAGGTTCTGATCAGGTTCTTAGCCGTCAGTTTTCGCGATCGTTGCGCTCGGTGGCGTGCTCTACACGGCCTTGTTCCCGGCTTGTCGGCTCGCCCACCAGGAGCCACCGACCGCCGAGGTCATCGTCGCCACCTGGCTCTTGCATCAGAGCGTGCCGGACGGTGCCAGGAACGCGACGAATCCGCTGAAGGACGATCTCGCGAGCGTCGCAGCCGGCCGGGATATCTACCGCGAGAAGTGCGAGACCTGTCACGCCTATGACGGCGGAGGCAGAACCACGATCGGCGCGGGCCAGTATCCGCGGCCGCCGGCACTGCGTTCGTTTGCGATTCAGGCCACGCGGACGGCGAACTTTTCTATCACATCCGAAACGGCATCCGTAACACCGGCATGCCCGCCTGGAATTTGCCCGACCGCCAGATCTGGCAGCTCGTGAGCTACATCCGGCATCTGCCGCAGGTAGCGTCGCTGGTTCCCCGCGGCCGCCGCGGAAGCGAGCCCACCGGCCGGATCATGGACATTATGTGGGGTCGATCGCCTGCAAGGGTTGTCACGAGGAGGTCTACGCGCGCTGGCTCAAGACGCGCATGGCCAACGTCGTGCGCGATCCGCGCGAACATCCGGACGCGATCATTCCCGATATCTCGAAACCCAACCCGGTCTTCAACTTCACCCTCGGACGACGTTGCTCTCGTCTATGGCAGCCGATGGAAACAACGCTACTTCAAGAAGGTCGGCGACGACTACTTCCCGCTTCCCGTCCAATGGGACGTCGCGCATCAGTCTGGCGGAAATACTTCGTCCCCAACACCGGCGACTGGTGGGCGGCGCTGTATCCGCCGGATAATTTCCAGCGCCCGACCGGACCGCTGTGCGACGGCTGCCACTCCGTCAACTACGACATCAAGACCAAGACGGTGACGGAATGGAACGTCGGCTGCGAGCGATGTCACGGCCCCGGCGAGGCGCATGTCGAAGCAGTCCGATCGCGCGAGACCGTCGTCAATCCCGGCCGTTTCGATTACGTCCACGCCAACGATACCTGCATCCAGTGCCATTCGCAGGGGCAGCCGCAAGACCAAGCCGATCGAAGGCAAATATTACGACTGGCCGGTGGGTTACGACGTTACCAAGAATCTGAGAGACTACTGGAATCTTGGAGGAGCACAAGCTCGGGCGAGACTTACCTTCACCCATTTCGCCGACGGAACCGCGCACAAGAACCGCATGCAGGGCAACGATTTCGTGCAGAGCCTGATGTATGCCCGCGGCGTCACCTGCTTCACCTGCCACGATCCGCACGGCGGCGACAACGTTGCCATGGTGCGCAAAACCGGCAACGCGCTGTGCCTCGACTGCCATGGCCCGAATGCGCAGAGCGGACCTCACGCGCCGACGGTGGAGGCGCATACCCATCACAAGGCGGGCAGCGCGGGCAACGAATGCATCGCCTGCCACATGCCCAAGATCGCGCAGACGATCGCCGACCAGAAAGTGCGAAGCCACACCTTCCACTTCGTGACCCCCAGCGATACCGAGACGCTCAAGATTCCGAACGCGTGCAACGAGTGTCACACCGACAAGTCGGTCGAGTGGGCCAAGGCCGCGCTGGAATCCTTGGCCGGATCGTTCACCGTGGCGGATGTCACGATGAGAGGGCCCCGTCAAACCGAACGCTATCTGATGGCGACGGCCTTCGCCGCGCTCGCGCTCGGCCTTTGCGTGCGGCCCGCTTCGGCCTATCGCCCGTTTGACGGCACCGATGCGGCGGTCGCCGACGTCAACGAAACCGAAATCGAGCTTCAGCCGTTCGGCGGCCAACGGACAGGGGCGCAATCGACCGCGATCGCGCCCTTTGTCGTCTATAACTACGGCTTCGCCGAACGCTGGGAGATAGTGCTGCAGACCGAAATGCAGTCGCCGATCACAGGTGGCGGCCAGCCCAACATTCAGGCCACCGGCGCGTTCCTCAAATACGTAATCGTGCCGGGTTCGCTGCAGGACAAGTCCGGGTCCGGCATCAGCGTCGCCACCGAATTCGGCCCGCTGCTGCCCGGCATCAACGCCGATCCCGGCGTCGGATTTAGCTGGGCCGGCATCGTGTCGCAGCGCTGGGACTGGGGCACCGCGCATTTCAACGTCGAGGCCAACCTCACCCGTGACCATCAGGCCGAAGCCTTTACCAGCCTCATTCTGGAGGGACCGCGCGACTGGACGGTCCGCCCCGTATTCGAGACGTATTACGACAAGGTGTGGAACGAGACGGAAAGCCGTTCGGTGTTGATCGGCGCGATCTGGCAGGTCGACAAGGACCTCGCGCTCGATGCGGCTTATCGCTACGGCACCGTGAACGGTCACGCGGTCAACGAAATTCGCGCCGGCCTCACCTTTGCCTTCAAGGAAGAAGGCGACAAGGACAAGTCCCCGACCAAGCCGGGCGTGACGTTCAGCAATTGGGGCCTCTCGCGATAGGCTAACGAAATCGCGCGCCGCGTTTGCGTGCTTGTGCTAGTAGCTTGGTCAATCTAGAGTTCGGCTTAGGGGACGCAGTCTCCCCTTGAGACTTCGGTCCAAGCACTGCGCGACGCTCGATGTGGTCGAGATTGTTAGCGCATGGACGAGAAGCATTCGTTCCCCTCATCTCGCACAGATCGTGCGTCGTTGGCTCGGCATTGTATTCACGCCAACGGGCGCGACCTAATCCGCGTGCTAGGTCAGGAGATTCCTTCATGAGCAACAAAGTCGTAATCGTCTGGCGTGGCGATCCCACGGCCCGCGCGCAGGCCACGCCGGAGAACAATCGCTTCCACCGGATATTCTCCGCGCTTCTGGCGCGCGGCGTTGAAGCCGAGCCCGCCGTCTATTGCGAAGAACTGCATGACGAGGTTCGCGCGCAACTCTTGAAGAGCCGACGGCGTCCTCGTTTGGGTCAACCCGTTGCAGGACGGCCGCACCCGCGAGAGGCTCGACGCCCTGCTGCGTGAAGTCGTGGCGTCCGAATCGCTTCGTCAGCGCTCATCCCGATACGTTATCCTCAAAATGGGCGTCGAAGGAGCGTCTTGTACCAGACCCGCCATCTCGGCTGGGGGTCGGATACGCAGCTCTACCGCAGCGTCGCAACAGTTCCGCAATCAATTCCCGCGTCAGGTCCGGCCGGAGACCCGCGTGCTCAAGCAAAATCGCGGCAATGACGGACAAGGTGTCTGGAAAGTCGAATGGCATCAGGAGGCCGTGACGCTAAGCCAATGTCAGCTGCAGTGCTGGAGGCGCCCCGCGGCAGCTTGCCGATGACCATGCCGCTCGACGACTTCATGGCAGGTTGCGAAGCCTACTTCGGCTGGGGTGGATGCATCATCGACCAGCCATTCCAGCCGCGGCTGCCCGATGGCATGATCCGCTGTTACATGGGCGTCGACAAGGTCGCCGGCTTTGGTCACCAGAAGATCAAGGCGCTCATCCCCCCGCCATTGGAGGGACCGGACGCCGCCCGAAGCGCAACCCGGTCCCCGCATCATGTCCGGGCCCGATGACGCAAGTTTCAGGCGTTGCGAAAAAAGATGGAGGAAGAATGGACGCCACAGATGATGAAGGTCCTCGAGGTCGAGCGAGGATCGCTACCCATCATCTGGGACGCCGACTTTCTGTACGGACCAAAGGACGCCGCAGGCGAAGATACCTACGTGCTCTGCGAGATCAACGTGAGTTCGGTCTTTGCGATTCCGGATGAAGCGCCAGCCGTCATCGCGCGCCATACGCTCGAACGTCTGACGGACGGGATAGCGGCCAACGCCAGATGGACGTCGACGGCGTCGTTAAAATTCGTCCTCGCGGCAAGGCTCGGGCGTGCAGATGTCGCCGGCGTCCTCATCGTCGTCGCGCACGACCACTGACATACAAGCGTGCTGCAAGCCGCGCATGGCAGCGATCAGCTTGAGCTTTAGAATACCGAATATGGCCCGTCTCCTCGAACATGGCGCTCGGCGCCGCGAAATGGCTTTGACTGTTAGCCGGAACAAACGTCAGGGGACATCAGCCAATCGAACGACGGGATAGTTCAAATGCGATCAATCCGTGTAGTTCAAATGCGACCAATCCGTGCGCCGGACAGGACGTCCGAGCCGCAAGTTGCACTGTTGGGGTTTGCGGCTTGGCGATCGGGATTCGGATTTCAGGAAACCGATCTCACCTATTTCGTCTCGGTTTCCGCTTGCGGCTCGATGACGACGATCGGGCGGGGCCGCCACTCGCGCGCCAGTTTGTCCGCCTCCGCGATCTGGGCGCTCGTCATCAGCGGCAGCAGCTTGTCGCGCTGTTCCGCCGCCGTGAGTTTCGACGTGCCGAGCAGATCGACGCCGAATTCAGCGGGCGGTTTGGTGTCGCCGAATGCCGCGGCCAGCGTGAACCACATCAGCGCCTTGACGTAGTCCTGCGCGGTGCCGCGGCCCGACGCATACATGGCCGCGAAGTTGTATTGCGGCGAGTGGACCCACGTATTGCCCGGCCGGTCGTAGATCTTGTTCGCCGCGCGCCGGAAATACCGAAACGCCTCCGCCTCATCCTGCGTAACGTGAAAGCCGCGTTCGTACGTGATGCCGACGACATTTTCCGCGTAAGCAGAGCCCTGACCGGCAGCGATGCGATACCACTTCAGCGCCTCGTCCAGGTTTTGCGAAACACCGATTCCTATCACATACGCATCCGCGAGATTGACCTGGGATGTGACCACTCCCTGCTCCGCGGCGAGACGATACCATTTCATCGCCTCGGCGTTGTTCCGCTCGACGCCCATGCCCCGTTGATACATCAGCGCGACGTCATTCTGCGCTTCTCCGAACCCCTTGTCCGCGGCAAGGCGCATCCACCTCATCGCCAAGGCGAAGTCCTGCGCGACACCCTGTCCTTTGAGATACATGACGCCGATATTGCGTTGTGCGCGGGTATCGCCCTGATCCGCCAAGGTCAGGAACAATTGCAAGGCCTTCGCGTACTCGCCTTTGCCAACAGCCGCTTCCGCATCCTCGAATGGGCCGGCATTGGCATGCACGGTGAACGCCAGGGCGCACAGAGCAACGGCAAACGATGTAAGCGCATTTTTGAACACGACGGCCATCCCGGCTTCTAGATGCCGCCGCCAAAACCCTGGGGTCAATAGGCGGCAACCGGATTTCAGCGACCCGGAGTCCTGGGCCCCGTTCAGCCCAGCCGCCACACCGCGACCGGCCGCTGATATCCCCTCACCTTCATCTCGCCGAGCGGCACGGCATCCCGCCCGGCCTCGCCCAGCGCGGCGTGCACCTCGGCCGAGATCAGGCACTGGGTGCCGAGTTCCTTGTTGAGAGCCTCCAGCCGCGAGGCGAGATTCACCGCATCGCCGATCACGGTGTACTCCTTGCGGCGCGGCGAACCGATGGTGCCCGCGACCACCTCGCCGACATGCACGCCGATGCCAATGCGCAGCGTCCAGTCGCCGGCCGCATTGTCGCGCTCCATCGCGGACAGCATGTCGCGCGCGGCGTCGACCGCCTGTTGCACGGCGTCTTCATGGGCAATCGGCGCGCCAAACAGAGCGAGCAAGCCATCGCCCAGGAATTTGTTCACGACCCCGCCGTGCCGGTCGAGAATTTCGACCAGCACCGCAAAAGCGCGATCGAGCCGTTCGACCACTTCCCGTGGCGAGCGCTGTTGCGCCTGCGCCGTGAAGCTCCGGAAGTCGACGAACATCACGACGACCCGGCGCAGCTCACTGGCGGTTGCCGCGCTGTCCCTCAGCAGGCGCTCGACGACCTGCGGAGACACGTGCTGGCCGAACAGGTTGGTGACGCGGTCTCGCGTGCTCACTGCCGCGATGCTCGCCTCGAACTGACGCCGCAACCGAAGCGAAACCGCGCCGGCAAGCAGGCCGCAGATGAGGACCACGAGACTGCGCAGCAGGTGATAGTCGACATTGAGCGGCAGATCGGGGTGATACAGCATCGCCATTGCAAACAGCTCGACCGCCGCGACCAGCCCCGTGAAAGCCGGGAGCCAGAAGTCGAGCCGCAGCGTCGAAAGCACGATGAACAGGAAATAGGCCAGCGGCGCGGCGAAGCCCAGCGCCTCGGTCGCGCCCATCCTGTCGATATGAAGCGCAAGCAGCAGCGTCGGCAGGCTGGTTTCGATGAAGGTCCCGATATAGCGGCGCAACACCGGTATATCGCCGTCGACCGCGATCCGCCGTTTGATGAGATGAAGGGCCGTGAACTCGAACGCGACGAAGGGCACCATGATCGCGCAGATCAAGGTGAGATCGAGGCGGCCGTGCCAGATGCGTTCGACCTCGGCCGGCGAGACGAAGTAAATCACCGACGACGTCAACGCCAAGCCGAGCATGACGACGATCACGGCGGTGACCCGCACCAGCTCGGTCTTCATGATCTCGCGCGTCAGCGCATGCCGGAACTCGGGCGATACTTCCGTCGATGGGACGTCAGGCGTCGATCGGCATCCGAAGTTAAGCCACCGTCCGCGCATGATCGCCTTCCGTTTCCCGCGCGACCGGGCCGTTGAATGCGTGGTCGCTCAATACGCCGCAGGATCCGGCGAATCCGTCGGCTTCTCGAACGCGTGCTTCAGCGCCGGGCTCATGGCGATGTTGAGGTTGACGTTCTTCGGCGGGATGGCTTGCGTGAACCACTTGGCGTAAAGCGCCGCCCCTTCCGGGCTCTTGTAGAGCGCGGACGTGGTGGCATCGGCCAATGCCTTGAAGGCCACATCGCCCTTGCGCAGCAAGATCCCGTACGGCTCCGGCTTGGAGAACGCGTCTTCCGAAATCATGTAGGCCTTCGGGTCCTTTGCGATCGCAATGAGGCCGGCGAGCACGATATCGTCCTGGACAAAGGCCACCGCCCGCCCCGTCTCGACCATCAGAAACGCTTCGCCCTGGTCCTGGACCGGAACGATCGTCATGCCGAGATTGAGCCGGGTATTGAATTCGAACGCCTGCTTGATGTTGGTCGAGCCCGCGGGCGCGACAACGGTCTTGCCCTTGAGGTCGGCGATCGTGCGGATGTTGGAGTCGACCCTCGCCATGAAGCGGCTCGCGGTCAGGAAATGCGTGTTGGTGTACCAGACCTGCTGTTGCCGCTCGACATTGTTGGTGGTGTTGCCGCATTCGAGGTCGATCGTACCATTGGCCATCAGCGGAATACGTGACGGAGACGTGACGAGCTGATAGCGCACCTCGAGCTTGTCGAGCTTCAGTTCGCGCTTCACGGCATCGACGATCTTCGCGCAGATGTCCATCGCGAAGCCGACCGGCTGCTGCTTGTCGTCGACATAGGAAAACGGCACCGACGCCTCGCGGTGCCCGACCGTGATGTATCCGAGCTCCTTGACCTTTGCGAGTGTCCCTGTGAGCTCCTCGGCCCTTGCGGCTGTGTGGCCTGAGACAAGCGCGGCCAGGGTCAACGTTACGAAAAGGTCTTTACGCACGGAAAATCTCCATCACCGTTTTCATTATGGCGGCAATGGTTCGCGATCTCTGCCTGTTTTTCAAGTCGGCAAACGGAATAACGGCAATGATCGCGCGGACACTGGTGTCGCAGTGTGCAGCGCACGCGAGATCGTCAGCGATCGCTGCCGCGGGTATTCCAGTTGCTCCAGTTCACGCCGGTGAGGCTGCCGAAGTCGGTCGCCATCGGCCGCCTGGATTGCCGCTCATGCTGGGCGATGCATCGCTCGGACTTCTGCGATCTTGGCCTTGAGGTCATCGATGGATTGGGAGCTTTGCCGACGCCCGGCGATCTCGCCCGCGGTGAACCGGCCGGTTTCCAGCGCTTTCAGCGCCTCACGGTTCTTCTTGAGCTGAACCCTATGCCACGCGATCCGGCTGTCGCTGTCTGCACTCATGTTCCGCATTCCTGATTCGGCCAGTAAGCGTAGCATGACACGGGAAAAAGGCCGCGGGGCTCAGGCCGGCCGGCGCGGCACGATCGCGATCGGATTGAAGGTATAGACCGCCTCGCCCTTCTGGTTGTAGGCGATCCATTTGACGCGGGCGACGCCGATCGGCTTCGACTTCGACGGGGTCAATTCCACCACTTCGCCTTCGAGATGCAGCGTGTCGCCCGGCCGCACCGGCAGCATCCAGCGCAACTCATCGACGCCGGCGCCGAACAGCGGATGCGGACCGAAGGGTTTCGCGGTGATCGCAAGCCGCATCGCGATCGCCGCCGTGTGCCACCCGGAGGCCGCAAGGCCCTGCAAGATCGTATCCTTGGCCGCCTCGTCGTCGAGGTGAAACGGCTGCGGATCGAACTCGCCGGCAAAGCGCAGGATCTCTTCCCTCGAGACGGTCTTGCTCTCGCTCTTGAAGCGCATGCCGATCTTGAGATCGTCAAACCATTCGACCATTGCGGTGCCCCCTCTCCTCGTGTCCCGCGCGCGGTGCAGCGTCACAGGTGCACGCAGAGCTGGGACCCACGCTTCGATAACGGCCATCGCTGCACGCTCGGCGCTGCTCCGGGACGCTATCTTTAATTGCGCCGTTCGCTAACGGCCTCGCTACCGCTCGGCCTGCTCGGGCGCTACCCGAGGTTCAATTCCTTGAAGAAGTCGTTGCCCTTGTCATCGATGATGATGAAGGCCGGGAAGTCCACGACCTCGATGCGCCAGATCGCTTCCATGCCCAACTCTGGATATTCGACGACCTCGACCTTCTTGATGCAGTGCTCGGCGAGGTTCGCTGCCGCGCCGCCGATCGAGCCGAGATAGAAGCCGCCGTGCTTCTTGCACGCCTCGCGCACCGCGACCGCGCGATTGCCCTTGGCGACCATCACCATCGAGCCGCCGGCCGCCTGGAACTGATCGACAAAGGAATCCATGCGCCCCGCGGTGGTCGGGCCGAACGCGCCGGAGGCATAGCCGTCCGGTGTCTTGGCGGGACCGGCGTAATAGATCGGATGGTTCTTGAAGTAATCCGGCAGCGGCTCGCCCTTCTCCAGCCGCTCGCGCAGCTTTGCGTGTGCGGAATCCCGCGCCACGATCATGGTGCCGGTCAGCGAAAGCCGCGTCTTGACCGGATATTTCGACAGCGTCGCCAGAATCTCCTTCATCGGCTTGCCAAGATCGACCTGGATCACCTCGCCACCGAGCGACTGCTCGACCTGCGGCAGGTATTGCGCTGGATTGTGCTCGAGCTCCTCGAGATAGACGCCGTCCTTGGTGATCTTGCCGAGCACCTGGCGGTCGGCCGAGCACGACACGCCGAGCCCGATCGGCAGCGACGCGCCATGACGCGGCAAGCGGATGACGCGGACGTCGTGGCAGAAATACTTGCCGCCGAACTGCGCGCCCACGCCGAGCGACTGCGTCATCTTGTGAATTTCCTGCTCCATCTCGAGATCGCGAAACGCATTGCCGTCAGGCGAACCGTGCGTCGGCAGCGCATCGAGATAACGCGCAGACGCGAGCTTTACCGTCTTCATGCAGAGCTCGGCGGAAGTGCCGCCGATCACGATCGCCAGATGATAGGGCGGGCACGCTGCGGTGCCGAGCGTCAGGATCTTTTCCTTCAGGAACGCCAGCAGGCGGTCCTTCGTCAGCACCGAAGGCGTCGCCTGGAACAGGAAGCTCTTGTTGGCCGAGCCACCGCCCTTGGCCATGAACATGAACTTGTAGGCGTCATCGCCTTCGGCATAGATCTCGCACTGCGCCGGCATGTTGTTGGCGGTGTTCTTTTCCTCGTACATCGACAAGGGCGCGACCTGCGAGTAGCGCAGGTTACGACGCAGATACGCATCGCGCGCGCCTTCCGACAACGCGGCCTCGTCCTCACCGTCGGTGATGACGTTGCAGCCCTTCTTGCCCATGATGATCGCGGTGCCGGTGTCCTGGCACATCGGCAACACGCCGCCGGCGGCGATGTTGGCGTTTTTCAGGAAATCCAGCGCCACGAACTTGTCGTTGGAGCTCGCTTCCGTGTCGTCGAGGATCGAGCGCAACTGCTTCAGATGTCCCGGCCGCAAATAGTGATTGATCTCGCCGAAGGCGGCCTCCGACAGCGCCCGCAGCGCCTCGCGCGAAACCACCAACATATTCCTGCCCAGCACCTTCTCGACCTTGACGCCGTCGGCCGTGATCTTCTTGTAGGGCGTCGTGTCGCTGCCTAGCGGAAACAGCGGCGTGTGCTTGTAGGGCGGAACGGGCTTTTGGCTATCGGGAAAGGCTGACGGGGCGTTCATGGCAAGGGCTCTTGGGATGGCTCGCGTTGAAGGGCTCGCGGTTTTCGGGCCGGGCATTGGGCCGAAAAGGCCTCCCGGCAATGTCATCGTTCTAAGCTCTTTTCGGCCAAAAGGAAGGTTCTTGCACTCTCCGTCCGCTTGAGGCTTGTATGCCGGGAATAAGGGGCTGCCACATGACATCACCACGACGCTTTCGCCGACCGATCCTGCTCGCCGCATCGCTTGCGGTATTTTCCGCATTCGCCGCCTCACCGGCGCTGGCCGACCGCTGCGACGATACCGCCGCCCAGCTCGCGGGCTCGATCGAAGGGCTCAAGGTCAACTTCAAGGCCGCCAACATCGTCTATCTGACGCATCCGGCGGCAATCGAACTCTCGCTCGGCTGCCGCGGCAAGGAATATTCCGTCGAGCTCTATGCCAAGACCGACCGCAAGATAAAGCCGGCCTTCTTCGACCTGGTCGGTTCGGCGACCGCCGTGATCTTCACGCTGCCCAAGGACGACACCACCACCGGGACGTCGCGCTGCCTCAAGCGCATGGAACTCTTGCGCGGCGACAAGGTCAGCATGCGCTACAAGCGGCTCGACCTGGAGTGCACACGCACCAAGAAGGACGTCGCGATCGTGGTCCGCCGCGGCCTCGACCAATAGAGATCAGATCAATAAAGGCTCGACCAGGTGAGGCTCGATCGATCGGGGCATCAATACAGCCCCGAAACGTCGCTCATGACGCGTTCACCATGGGGGTCGCGCGCGCCGAATAGATCGCATTTTAGCGATTCAATTCAGGTCACCTTGGGATTTGCGGCCGCAAGATGCTCTCCGATTCCCGCGTGTAGCAGGACGAGAGACCCATGAGCGTTTCAAGCGTTTCGTCGCCGGCAGCACCGCTGCCCTACAACTATCTCGACACCAACGACAACACGAAGCCGGCTGCGATCGTCTCGGCCGTCGTGACGGACGCCAGCAACGACAATACGGATGCCGGCGCGGCACAGCCGCCGGCGCGCGCGCCTCTCCCGCCCGGCCAGGGAACGCGGATCGACCAGCTCGTATAGCCAAGTTCCGTGCGCCGATAACGCGCCGAACGATTGCCCCGACAGCACGCGATGATTAGGTGTCCTCTCAAGGAGGACGCCAATGATCGGAAAATGGCTGTTCCAAACCTTCATCTGGATCCTCGCTCTCGCGCGTCCTGCTGTTTGTGCCGGCCGGCACGGTCCATTGGCCGGGCGCCTGGGCTTTTCTGGTGTTCATGGCCGCCGCCGGGCTCCTGTTCGGAGGATGGCTGGCGAAGACCAGCCCGGAACTCCTTGCCGAGCGCATGCGCTCCCCGATCCAGGCTGATCAGCCCGCCGCCGACAAGAAGATCGTCTGGGCGTTCGGATCCCTGAACCTGATCTGGCTGATCGCGATGGGGCTCGATGAGCGGTTTCATCTGTCCCGAATGCCGGTCGCCTTGCAGGTGCTTGGGCTCGCGCTCCTGATCGCCTCCTCCGCCTTCATCGCCTGGGTGTTCCGCGAAAACGCCTTTGCGGCTGCGGTGGTGAAGGTTCAGTCGGAGCGCGGCCATCGCGTCATTTCATCCGGACCCTACGGCTTTGTCCGACACCCGATGTACACCGGCGCGGTGCTGTTCCTGGTCGGGATCGCGTTGCTGTTGGGGTCGTGGGTCGGCGTGGCGATGTCGCCGGCCTTCGTCGTTCTCTTCGGCGTCCGCACCCGCATCGAGGAAAATACCCTGACGACCGGACTGCCCGGCTATACTGATTATGCGGCACGCGTGCGCTACCGCCTCGTGCCTGGACTATGGTGAGAACATATGGTGAGAACAATGGCCGAAGACAAAACCCTGACCGGCGGCTGCCATTGCGGCTGGTGCGCTTCGAATGCACGACCGATCTTGCGATGGTGACCGCGTGCAATTGCTCGATCTGCACCAAGCGCGGCTGCATTTCACCTTCATCGCGCCCGAACGTTTTCAGTTGCGCGCGGGCGGGGACAATCTGTCGGAGTATCTCTTCAACAAGCACGCGATCCATCATCAATCGTGCAACGACTGCGGCGTCGAAGTGTTTGCCCGCGGCCGCAAGGCCGACGGCACGGCGGTGGTCGCGCTCAATGTGAGCTGCATCGACGGCGTGAACTTTCAAAGCTCAAGATGACGCCGGTCGACGGCAAGAGCCGGTTCATGTCATTTCGGGCCCGTCGCGGGCGGTGAATAATCTGCATCGCGGCATCGATATCTCTTCAACAAGCACGCGATCCATCACCAATCGTGCAACGACTGCGGCGTCGAAGTGTTTGCCCGCGGTAGCAAGGCCGACGGCACGGCGGTGGTCGCGCTCAATGTGAGCTGCATCGACGGCGTTGAACTTTCAAAGCTCAAGATGACGCCGGTCGACGGCAAGAGCGCTTAAAGCTACCGATCGAGTTCCTTGTAGCAGCGGAAGATGCCGTCCTCGTTGAAGGCAATCCGCCGCTCGCTGGCAAGATAGGCCGCGATCTTCGGGCGACCAGCGACGCGATCATGGAGTTCGCGGAGTTCTGGAATTTCGTCCTCGAAGGCCTTCATCCGCTTGGGAAAAGCGTAACGCAGGCCGGCCACCAGCTGAAACAGCGACAGGTCGATAGTGGTAAGCCTGCGGCCGGTGAGATAAGCACCATTGCTCTTTTCCAATAGCCGCTCGAAATAGCCGAGATATTTCGGCACGCGTTCGTCCCAGAATTCCTTCGTGCGCTTTTTCGCCTCCGGCTTCTGGTCGTCGTAATAAAGCGAGGGACCGAGCGGATGATGGGTGTCGTGCACCTCCACGACAAAGTCCGTCACCGTCAGTTGAAGCTGATGCAACCAGAGCCGGCCCGCCTCAGTCTTCGGCGCCAGACCGTGCCGCGCGCCGAGATAGAGCAGGATGTTGGCGGTCTGCCCGATCACGAGCTTGCCGGCCTTGAGGAACGGCGGCGCAAACGGCGGTGTCGCGCCCTGCTCCATCATTCGCATCATCGAGGCCGTGCCGCGTTCGCGCGCCACGTCGACATAAGAGCTGCCTGCTTCTTCGAGCGCCAGACGGACATATTCGCCGCGGCCCTGAATTCGACGGCCAATAGTAGAGCTCGTACCGCATCGGGCTGCCTTTCTAGCTTAACGAGCCGTTAATGAAGGTGACCCGCCTTTGAACGAAATAGCAGAAACAACGCCCGACTTCCGTCAGTGTTTCTTACAAAGTTTCAACGCTATTTCGCAAAGTGCCTGCAATCCAATACCTAAACCCTTCGCCAATTAACCAGACAGCCCTAGGGTGACGGTGGGAGAACACCTCATGCTGCACGTCACTGCTCAAGTTTTTGCCTATCAACAAGTCCTGGTCCTGATCGCAGGCGCCGTGTGCCTGTTCGGTACCTGGGTCGGCATGCGCCACTTCGCGCGCGCCCGCGCCACCGAGGGCTCGACCCGGCATGGCTGGCTGTTCATGGCGTCCGTCGGCACCGGTGCGGCGCTGTGGGCCTCTACCTTCATTTCGATCCTGGCGCTCGATCCCTTCATGGTCAGCGGTTTCGAGCCGCTGGCGACCGGCATTGTGCTGGTCCTCGCCATCCTTGCCTGCTTCGTCGGTTTTGAAATCGGCAGCCGGCATTTCCCGCTGGCGCCGGAAATTGGCGGCCTCGCGATGGGCGCCGGCATTCTCGCCATGCATTTCATCGCGCTGAAAGGCTGGCACGTCGAAGGCAGTTTCGAGTGGAATGGCTATGGCGTGGCGCTGACGTCGGCGCTCGGCCTCGGCTTGAGCGTCGTCGCCGTCAACCGCGCCAATCGCCCGGTCACGCGCTGGTGCCGCCATGGCGCGGCGATCTCCTTCGCCGTCATGATCTGTGCCATGCACTATTCACTGATGGCGGCGGCCTCTGTTGCGCCGGATGCCACCGTGATCCTGCCGTCCGGCCTGTTGCCGGCGCATTTCCTCGCCGTCGCTGTCGTCGGCGCCGTTCTGCTCGTCATGGGCAACGGCTTTTCGACCTATGTCATCGACCAGCGCGTGCGAACGGAATCCGCCGACCGCATCCATCAATTGTCGTTCAACGACAGCATGACGGGATTGCCGAACCGCATCGCGTTCAACGAACGCCTGGCGTTCGACAGCGCCGAGGCCCACGAAAAGGCGCACAAGCTTGCCGCCTTCTCGATCGACCTCGACGGCTTCAAGGACATCAACGACCTCTATGGCCATGGCGCCGGCGATCTCTTGCTGATCGACGTTGCCGAACGCATGCGCAAGCAGCTCTCGTCGAATGAATTCCTGGCGCGTCAGAGCGGCGACGAGTTCCTGGCGCTCACGACTTCGCCCAATCATCCGCATGACGCTCACGCCTTCGCGATACGCATCTCGCGGGCCTTTGCCGACCCGTTCACGGTGCAGGGCTATCCCGTCAGCCTCACCGCCTCGATCGGCTACTCGATCTTCCCGACAGACACCCCGGAACGTGACCAGCTCCTGAGCAATGCCAAGCTCGCGATGCATCGCGGCAAGACCGCGCAGGGCGGTTCGATCTGCGCCTATAGCCGCGAGATGGACGACAGCGCGCGCAAGCGCCGCGCACTCGCCCGCGACCTCGAACATGCGGCGGAGCGTCACGAGCTGTTTCTGAACTATCAACTTCAGATGTCGCTCAACAACGGCAAGATCTGCGGCGCCGAAGCCTTGATGCGCTGGCAACATCCCAAGCTCGGCCTGGTCTCGCCGGCCGAATTCATTCCGCTCGCCGAGGAAACCGAGGCGATCATCGACATGGGCGAATGGGCGCTCCGCGCCGCCTGCCGCGATGCCGCCGAAGGCAGGATTCCCGGCAATATTGCCGTCAACCTCTCGCCGGTGCAGTTCGGCCGCGAGGACCTCGCCGAGATGATCCACGGCATCCTGATCGAGACCGGCCTGCCGCCGTCGCGGCTCGAGGTCGAAGTCACGGAATCGACCATCATGTCGGACCAGAGCCGCGGCCTGCACATCCTGCGCAAGCTGAAGGCCATGGGCATTTCGGTCGCGATGGACGATTTCGGCACCGGCTATTCGTCGCTCGGGACGCTGCACGCCTTCCCGTTCGACAAGATCAAGCTCGACCAGTGCTTCGTCAAACGCCTGCCGCACGACACCGCGGCCGCCGCCATCGTGCGTACCGTGCTCGCGCTTGGCGAAAGCCTTGGCATGCCGGTGCTGGCCGAAGGCATCGAGACGGAAGCCCAGTGGGATTTCCTGGCGCGCTCAGGCTGCGCCAAGGGCCAAGGCTTCCTGTTCGCGCGGCCCGTGGCGATGACCCAATTGCCGGGAGCGATCACTGCCGCCGCGCATTTCGAACGGGACGAGGCCCCGATCATCGAGCACGACGCCGGCTTCGTCGCGGCGTAATCTAGCCTTCCTGCCACGCGATGTGCTTTGGTGAGACCCTGGTTCGGACCACCAGTCTCGTCAGCCATCGGCCGTCAGGAAGACTTTCACCATGCGAAAGCCGTTGAACGCTGGCTCGTGGCTATCTGCATTGTGCGCGGCGTTCTTGATGCATGCGGCCTTCGCGGCCGAAACCACGTCGCCTGGCATGCCGACCTCAGCGACATCCGCCAGATCGCCGGGATGATCCCGGGTCCAAAACCGCTCCGCGTCAACGTCGTCAAATTCGCCGAGAGCCGCAGAACGAAGAACTTCGCGGTCAAGGGATTGCCGACCGAGCCAAGCGTGCAGGCGCGCACGGCGTATCAGGTCGTCTATGCCGACGGCACGATCATGGTCGATACCGGCATGGATCTCGCGACCCACAAGTTCTTCGGCCGCGGCGTCGAAGAGCCCTACTTTCCGGACGCAGAGGCGCGCGTCGCGCTCGCTTTGCAAAAGGCAAAGGCGATCATCGTCACCCATGAGCATGGCGATCACATCGGCGGGCTTGTTCGCAGCGAACGCTTTGCGGAACTGGCGCCGAAGACGGTGCTGACGCGCGCGCAACTGGATACGCTGATCAACGCGCCGCAAATGCCCGAGCTCAAGCCAACGCCCGAGATGGTCTCACGCCTTCGGGTGATCGACTACGACGGCACTTTTGCCTTCGCGCCGGGCATCGTGCTGATCAAGGCGCCCGGTCACACGCCCGGCTCCCAGATGGTCTATGTGGCCCTGCAATCCGGCAAGGAATTGCTGCTGGCCGGCGACGTCGCCTGGCACATGGACGGCGTTCGGCTGAACCGGCCTAAGGATGCGCCGTGGATCAAGGAGCCGGCCGAACTGATGGCCGCCGAGCTCGACTGGCTCAACGGCCTCAGCCGCACCGAGAAGAACCTGTCGATCGTCATCAGCCACGACGAGGAACAGCGCCGCGCCTATATCGAACAAGGCGTTCTCGGCGACGGATTCGAGTGACACGCTCAGCGACGAATATGAAGAGCAGATCACGGATCGCTCGTCGTACTCTGCGTCCAGTGCATGGCTACAGGAAAAACCCAAGCAGACATCGGTCTCGACAGGCGTTGATGTTACGCTAACCTCTCTCGTAATGACGTGACGACGGCCAAAGGCCGCGCGATCCGTCGTCACGGGAGGTTCTCATGAAGGCGATAACGGCTGCGGCCGTAATGGTGATGCTTAGCTGCGCGGCATCGGCACAGACGCTCGACGATCTCAAGAACGACGGCAAGAACCCCGACAACGTGCTGACCTACGGCATGGGCTATAGCCTCAACCGCTACAGCCCGCTGAAGCAGATCGACAAGACGACGGTCAAACGCCTGGTGCCGATCTGGAATCTCAGCCTCGACAATCCATGGGGCGAACAGGCGCAGCCGCTGGTGCTTGACGGCGTGATGTATGTCACCAACGCCAAGGCGACGGTGGCGATCGATGTCGGCACCGGCCGGCAGATCTGGAAAACGCCGCTCGACTGGGTGCCCGAAACCCCGCGCGTCGTCTGTTGCGGTGTCTCCAACAAGGGCGCCGCGATCCTGGGCGGCAAGCTCTACCGCACCACGCTCGATGCCCACGTCATCGCGCTCGACATGAAGACCGGCAAGGAGATCTGGAACGAGAAGGCGGCCGAGTGGAAGGAAGGCTATTCCATGACGGTGGCGCCGCTGATCGCCGACAACGTGCTGATCACCGGCATCTCCGGCGCGGAGTTCGGCATTCGCGGCTTCATCGACGGCTGGGACCCGGAAACCGGCAAACATCTGTGGCGTCGCTACACGATTCCGGCGCGCGGCGAACCCGGCAACGAGACCTGGCCGCAGGACACCGACGCCTGGAAGACCGGCGGCGGCTCGAGCTGGATCACCGGCTCGTACGACCCCGACCTTGACCTGACCTACTGGGGCACCGGCAATCCGGCGCCGTGGTCGTCGCAATCGCGTCCCGGCGACAATCTCTACACGGCTTCCGTGCTGGCGATGCGGCCGAAGACCGGCGAGGTCGTCTGGCACTACCAGTTCACGCCCAACGACCAGTACGATTACGACGGCAACTGGGAAATGATCCTGGGCCAACTCGACGTCGACGGCGCCAAGCGCAAGGTGCTGATGCAGCTCAACCGCAACGGCTTCCTCTACGTGATCGACCGCGCCAGCGGCAAATTGATTTCCGCCAAGCCGTTCGAACGGGTGAATTGGGCTAGCGGTGTCGATCCAGAGACGGGCCGCCCGATCGAGACCGACATCGCCAGGAAACTGCGCGCCGGAGAGCAGGTCGAGATCTGGCCGACGCAGCGCGGCGCCAAGAACTGGCCGCATGCCGCGTTCAACCCGGAGACCGGCCTGCTCTATGCCAACACCATGCATTCGGCGCGGCTGTTCAAGCAACTTCCGACCGGAGCTTACGTACCCGGCCAGCGCTTCATGTTCGTGGAAAATCTCCCCGCCAAGCAGCCCGAGGGCGAGCCGATCGGCCATGTCGACGCGATCGAACCGCTGACCGCCAAACAAGTGTGGCGTTCGCCGCTGTGGGACCATCCGCAGTGGTCGGCGATCGTGGCGACCGGCGGCGGGTTGCTGTTCACCGGCAAGGAAACCGGCGAATTCGTCGCCATCGACGCCGCCGACGGCAAGACGCTCTGGCAGTTCCAGACCGGCTCCGGCATCAACGCGCAGCCGATCACCTATACCTACAAGGGCCGGCAATACGTCACGGTATTGTCGGGATTGGGCGGCGTGTACGCCAACCAGGCGCGCGAACAGCTCAAGATGGTACCGCCCGGTGGCTCCGTGTGGACCTTCGCCCTGATGCCGGATTGAGAGAGCCAGTGATCGCCTCTTCCCGCTTCATCGCGAGGCGGGAGAGGCGCCGTCTCGCGCGATGGACAACGCTACGAGTAAGGTCTCGGGGATGACAGGACTAACGACCGCCACACGTCTGGCGGCTGCCGTTGCGCTGTGGTGTGCGGCGGCCGCCGCCCAAGACAAGAGCCAAGCCGAGAGCTTTCCGCCGCAACAGATCGCAACCGGCGCAGAAATCTTTTCCCGCAACTGCTCGCCGTGTCATGGGGCGCGGATGCAGGATCCGGAAGGCGCGTTCGACCTGCGTACCTTTCCGCCCGGCGAGCACGACCGCTTCGTGCGTTCGGTGACCAACGGCAAGAACCAGATGCCGGCGTGGGGCGACCTGCTCAAGGGTGACGACGTCGAGGCGCTGTGGGCCTATGTCACCTTGGGCGAGAAAAAATAAGCGCCCACTACCTGCCCTCGAACGCGTCGAATTGAATCCGCACCGGCGCATCGCGGGCCGTGCCAAATTGGGCCGCAATGTGATCCAAGTTTCCGACTTATTTTGCGGCCTACTGGTTCCGGTTGATTCGGCCGGATGGTCTCGATCGTCGGAGATATTCAAGAATGCCCTTCTTCAAGCGAGAACTCACGCCGGTCGAGCGGTTCGAAAGTACGCTCAGGGAACGACGTGCGGCACGCCAGAAGCAGGCCGATCGGGTGAGTACCGCCGACACGATTGCCGCAGAAAAACGCGCCGAGGCCGAACGGCTGGCGGTGGCCGGCGCCACCGATGCCAAACTCGGCCTGGCGGAGATCAAGCTGCGCGCCGTCGAGGAACGCGCCAAGACCCTGCGGGCCGAATTGGCGGAACTCGACGAGCAGATCGCCTCCACCGAGCGCGCATTGGCCGACGCCACGGCGCAACGCGACCGCGACATCGCGGCGGATCAGATCGAGGAGATGGCTCTCGCCATCGAGCGCGCCACACCGGGATTTGGCACCAGCGCGGCCGCACTCGTGGACGCCATCACCAAAAGTCCGACGTCAGCGCTGGAGGCGACCAGATTCTCGACCAGTGTGGAGGCGGTGCGTCGCGAGGTTCTCGCGGCGGCGGACCTCGTCTGCTGGCAGCTGCGGTCCGCGGCGGTACGCACGCGCGCGGGCAACGTGAATCTCGCGATCGGCGCGGCCGCCGAACTCGAGCAACCGCCGACCCATGAGATCGATCGGCAACCGATCTACACGCTCAACCCGCTGCTTTGGCGGGAGGCCGGCGAAGTACGCCGGGCTCCGGCGTTCGCACTGGTTGAGCTGCCGAAGATGTTGCTGCCGGTCGCACTGCGGCATCAACATGTGGAACATCTGAACGCCCGGCGCGTGCAGACCCTGATCCACATTCATGGCAGCGAAGGGGTCCACGGCGAGCCCAGCGCCGACGATCCGCAGCTCATCGATCTCGATGTCCTTGCGGCCGAGGGCGAGAGCGTCCGGGCTGACGTCGCATGAACGTGCCGCTCGCAAAGCGTTGAATTCCCCGTCCCCGCCCCTACATCTTCGTTGAAGGCATGGTCGCGGAGAGACCTCGATGTCCGGCAATTCCCTGCTTGTGCTTGCTTTGACGCTCGGCAGCCTGATCGCCCCTGAGCCAGCCTTTGCGCAACTGCTTCCGCCTGCGGGATCCGCCGGTGCCGGCAATTCGCCGATCAACGGAGTGCCGTTCGGTCCCGCCAATCCCAGGGCGCTCGTCGACCCCAGCGGCATCGGCAACGCCGCCCTTGTCCCGCCGCTTCGTCCCAATCCCCCGATGCCACCGATTTCCAGTTCGGTCTATACGTCGTCTCCGCCGCCCGCGCGTGTCGTCACGCCCTATTCGTCGCAGAGAACCATCGACGCATATAACGTCGGGCGAAAACATCACGCGCCTCGCCACCGGCGAGATCGCTCACAGGTCAGCACATTCACCGGCATCTGCCGGGGATGTTGAAGCGCACTATTGAACGACGTCGAGTTTGACCTTTGCGATCCCGCTTTCAACCATCCCGAGCGCGTTGGCCGCGGAACCCGAAACATCGACGATCCGGCCGGGAACATAAGGACCGCGGTCATTGACGCGCACCGTCACGGAGCGTCCGGTCGAGACGTTGGTCACCCGCAAGCGGGTGCCGAAGGGCAACGTTGGGTGCGCGGCGGTCAAGGCGTTCGTGTCGAATTTTTCGCCATTCGCGGTGCGCTGCTCCTCCGTGTAGAAGCTCGCAACGCCCTGCGAGGCGATCTGCGTCGGAGCAGCATTTTTTGTCCGCGCGAACGGCGTATGCTTTCTCACGGACGCGACGCGTCGGTTTGTGAAGAATGATGCCGTTCGGTCGTGTTGCGCCGACGGCTGCCGGCTGGCGCCGACAAATGCGGAATTTCGCACCGCGCTGGACTGGGCGCAGGCTGCAAGGGACGCTGCGGCGAGAATGACCGCGAGCAGTCGAAAGATGTTCCGAACGCCCGCGGCCGAGGCCGGTGAGGCGTCAGGAGAAATCGCGACACACGAACGCTTGGCAGAACTGACGGGAAACATGCGGCATCCCCAATTCGTGCCCCCACGCTAGCCGGGGCCGCAATGAGGGCAGAACCGTGTCTGATGCCGCTCAGACACGGCGCAAGCCGGCGATTTCATTCGGGTGTGATGATTGGGCCACAGCTCGCTACAGGCTGGACATCACGCTTCGTCCCGGAAATCCGAGCCAAACGCCGCGCTGGCTTGAAGCCACTAAAATTCCTTTTTGCACCCGACCGCATGCTTGCCCTTGGTGCTGGGGTCGATGTTCGTCGCGGGAGCGATGTTGGGGTTCGGCGGAGTCGAGCCGGGCTTCGGCGGATCCGGCGTGGTCACATCCCCGGTGAGCACGCAATGCAGTATTCTGTTTTGGACTGCCTTGGCCTTGTCGCCGGCATCCGTGGTTTTCTGCTTCACGACCGTCCAGTCCGGCGGATTGGTTTCGATGACGCTCCGCTGCGGGCCGTCCAGCACCGTCTTCACGCGGTAGATGGTTTCGCGATCTTTCTCGGCTCGCTTCCTGAGTTCTTCGAGCTTGTCCTTTGAGTCGACCTTGTTGAGCTCGTCGTCGACCTTGGCGAGATCTCTCTGGGCCTCATCGATTTCCTTCTCCATTTCGGCGGGAGTTTTCAGCCGCAGGTTCGGAGGCGCCGACGTCGTGGTCGATGTGCCGCCGCCTGCCGGTTTCGGCTGGGACGACGTACTGGCCGGTGGCGCCGCATCACAGGTGACGTTGACCGTGGTGGGGCCGCCGATATCGACGGAATGGCCACCGCAGGCCTTGCCGGCGTACTCGGCCTTCCACGAATACTTGCTTTTGTTTGCCGGGCTGGTCGCGGGAATGCTGATGGTCGCCGTGCCTCCATCCGGCCTGACGCCGGATGCTCTGCTTCCCACCGCCTTGCCATCGTAGAAAATCGTGACATCGGCCGGCACCTTGCTGCCGTTCTTGACCGTGATCGACCAGGTGTTGTCAGCCGCCGAGATGCCGGTTCCAAGCAATGTCGCGATTGCAACCACGCCGCCGGATGCCGCAACAGCCAAGGCCCGCTTGTTTCGAAGTGTGTCGAACATTGCCACGTCCTCCGCAGGAGCCCGTTGGCTATTCGTCGCGCCCGGCGAACGCCGGGTTCATCCCGCGGGATCACGCACATGGCCGAACGACGCGCTCGCACCGCCATAAACAAATCACCTCTCCCCGCAGGCGGGGAGAGGTGAAGAAGCGCTGAGCGTGAGCCTTAGTTCGCCGCGAAACAGTACAGCAGGCCGTCGCCGCCGGTGCTCTTGAAGTCGGCCTGCGAGCAGCCGCCATCCGGACCGCGCGAGGGATGCGACGAGTTCCACGACTTCGAAGCGTCGTCATCCTTGAGGCCGATGCGGTCGATATGGCCGACGATCGCCGAGCCTTGCGTAGAGCTCGTCCAGTTCTTGCAAGTCTTGTCGTCGCCGGCTGCGAAGGCGGTGCCGTCCGGCTGCGATCCGGTCAGGGCGTCGTGACGGTTCGGCGTGTCGCCGCGGCCGTTGATCACCTCGCCCTTTTCGCTGAGCGAAGTCTGCTTGGTGAGGTTGTTGGACGCGCTGTGCAGATCGGCGACGTCCTTGGCGATCACGGTCCCCTTCGCATTCTGCCACGGTCCCTTGCCGATGCGGTCGCGCGCATTCACGGCGGGCTTGCCGTCGGCGGCCTGCGTCGAGAGATAAGCGTGCCAGGTCTTGGCGGTCGCACCTGCGGCGGTCGCCAGCGTCTGGCACTGCTTGTCGGCGCCATCGATACCACCGAGGTCGCCGCCCTTGCCGGGGCCGGCCGAGGTCACAAAGAACGTGGTGTTGGCCGATTGGGCCTGTGCCGGCTGCACGGCGAGGCTCGCGAACAACGCGGCTGCCGAAACCAGACCGAAACGCGAAATGCGCTTGAGCGAAATCCGACATTCAAATCCTCCCTTGGTTTTGATTCAATTGATCTGCTTCGAGCGGCTCGCTGTCTTGAACCGACCAACAACAGCAACCCGTCGCGGCCGACTTTATTCCATATCCAGTGTCCCGGTTCTGACATTCGTATGTTTTCACGACAGGCACCTTTACGAATGTCAGAACCAAAGGGACACTAGCAAATCATAAGCTTTTCGTGTGGTTTAGACTCTGACGGTCCTTTGAAGAGGCCGCTGCAAAAACCGAAAGGACCGTCAAAGTCACCACACGAACGACGCCGACATGAAAAGACGCCGCAGGTTTTGGCCTGCGGCGTCTTGACGTCTTGCGCTCTTCTCCGCCGATCAGTTGGTCTGCTGGATCGCCGATAGTTCCCAGTTACCGCCGCGCGGGCGCAGGAAGGTCCACACTTCCGTGACCTCCTCCGGCTGCCCGCCTTCGACGACGCGGCCACTGGCGCGATCGAGGTAGGTGTCGACCAGCGAATAGCGCATCGCCACGCTGGCATAATCGGTCTCACCCTCGCGCCACGCTTCGGCCAGATCGCCTTGCAGAAGCTTGGTGCCGGCCACCTTGTTGATGACGTTGCGCTGCTTGTTCGCCTCGAGATCGCGGGCGAAGTACGACACCATTTCCGGCGTCGCCAGCTGACCCAGCCGTGTCACATCCTCGTTCGAATAAGCATCCTGGGTTTCGCCGAGCAACCGCTCGAAGGCCTCATAGTCGGCGGGCTGAATCTGAACCGGCGCGCTGCCCGATCCGAGACCGAAGCCGCTCATTCCCGAGCGATGCGTCGCCTGTGCGCCGAGCGGCGAAGGGCCGCCGGCATAGGCCGCCTGGGTTTCGTGACGCCGCTGCCACCATCGCATGGCAAGGCGCACCACGAACACGATGATGACGATCTGCAACATCAGCCCGATGATCGACGATAGTCCGCCTAAGCCGCCGAACATTCCGCCGCCAAACAGCATGCCGAGAAGACCGGCGCCGAGAAATCCCGCGGCCAGGCCGCCGAACATGCCCATGCCCGGCCGGTTGAAGAAACCGCCACCCGGCGTGCCGACATTCGGGCTGCCCGGCTGGGTGATGGTGCGATTAAAAGGTTGCGCGGCATTCGGCGCGGTCGAAGTCGAGGGCGGCGCGGAGAACGTCCGCGTGCCGCGCGAGCCCGAACTCGAGCCACCGCCGACGCGCGCATCGGCCGACGAGGCCATCACGACCAGCGGCATTGCCAGCGACAAGATGACGGCGAGCGCATGTACCAAACCAAAAGCCCGTTGCCTGAAGTTCATGGCGATGTTTCCTTGAAACCTGTGTTCCCCGGTATTCTGGAGAAGCGCCCTTTACATGGGCAACGTCGCTCAAAAGAGAAGCCGCAGCGAGGGGGATGGGCTGCGGCGCGGCGTCGCGGGGAACGATACTTGCAACGCATTGTCAACCTTACTGCGGCGCCATTGTTTCCTTCACCGCGGCCACGAGCTGGCTCAGCGTGAAGGGTTTTGGCAGGAAGGCGAATTGCTGATTCTCGGGCAGGCTCTTCTCGAATGCGTCTTCGGCATAGCCTGACACGAAGATGATCTTCAGATCGGGGTTCTTGCCGCGCATGGTCTTGAGCAGCGTCGGACCGTCCATTTCCGGCATCACCACGTCAGAGACGACGAGATCGACCGCACCGTCTTTTTCTTCGAGCGCCTCCAGCGCTTCAACGCCGTTCGAAGCCTCGATCACGCTGTAACCGCGCGAACGCAGGCCGCGCGCGTTGAGCGAACGCAGGCCTTCCTCATCTTCCACGAGGAGAATCGTGCCCTGCCCGGTCAGGTCGGTGCGCGGTTTTGCCTCACCGGACATTTCCTTTGCCGCGCCGCTCGCAGCCGCCGGTTCCGGCGCCGCCACTTCCTGCTCGGGATGATGCCGCGGCAGGAAGATGCGGAATGACGTGCCCTTGCCGGCCTCGGAATCCACATAGACGAAGCCGCCGGTCTGCTTGACGATGCCGTACACCGTCGACAGCCCGAGGCCGGTGCCCTTGCCGACCTCCTTGGTGGAGAAGAACGGCTCGAAGATCTTGTCGATGATGTCAGCCGGAATGCCGGTACCGGTGTCGTTGATATCGATCCGCACATATTCCGCCGACGGCATGCCCTTGTAGGAGAGCCGCATCGATTCGTCGGCCGTGACATTGGAGGTGCGCACGGTGAGCTTGCCGCCATCGGGCATCGCGTCGCGCGCGTTGACCGCGAGATTGACGATCACCTGCTCGAATTGCGAGACGTCGACCTTCACCGGCCACAGGTCGCGGCCGTGGATGAGATCGAGCTTCACCTTCTCGCCGATCAGCCGGCGCAGCAGCATCGTCAGGTCGGACAGCGCGTCGCCGAGGTCGAGCACCTGCGGCCGCAACGTCTGGCGGCGCGAGAACGCCAGCAGTTGGCGCACGAGCGTCGCCGCCCGCGTCGCGTTCTGCTTGATCTGCATGATGTCCTGGAACGACGGGTCGGTCGGCTTGTGCGCGTTCAACAGGAAGTCGTTCGCCATCATGATCGCGGACAGCACGTTGTTGAAGTCGTGCGCGATGCCGCCGGCGAGCTGGCCGACCATGTCCATTTTCTGCGACTGGTTGATCTGGTTTTCCAGCGCGCGGCGCTCGGTCGTCTCCAGCATGTAGACGATCGCGGCTTCGGCCTCGCGCTCGTCTTCCTCGACCGCGGTGACGAAGAACTGGCCCCACCGCTCCTTGGCGCCTTCGAGCATCGCCTCGACGGGCGCGATGTCGCCCTGCCCCTGCGATGCCTGGGTGATCGCCGGCACCAGCAGGTTGCGATCGCGCGCATTGACCGCGCTGAAAATCGATTTGCCGGCGGCGCCATCCGAACCAAGGCCCTGCGCCAGCTTGGCGAAGCGCGCATTGGCGCGAACGATCGCACCGGCGCCATCGACGGTCGCAATCGCCATCGGCGTGTGATCGAAGAAACGCATGAAGCGAACTTCGGCCGCGCGCTGCGGATCGGCGCGTTCATCGCGCGCGCGGCTGATGACGAGCGTGCGAGAAGCGCCGGGCGCCCCGTCGGCGCCGAAGGCAAGCTTGTGATAAAGCCGCGCCGGCATGGTCTTGCCGGTGCGCATCCGCAGGTCGATATCGAAGACTTCGGTCGTGACCTCGCCGGGCGCCGGCGTGATCGACGTCAAGAGCGCCGCACCGTCGCCCGACACGATGTCGGTCAGCTTCAACCCGCCCGAGCCGATCTCGGCCAGATCGTAATCGAGCCAGTTGGCGAGCGTGGCGTTGACATAGGCGATCTCGCCGGCGGAGTTGACCGAGAAGAAGCCGCATGGCGCATGATCGAGATATTCGATCGCGTGCTGAAGCTCCTGGAACACGTCTTCCTGCCGCTCGCGGTCGCGGGTGATGTCGGCAATCGACCACACCGCGTATTTGGCCTCGCGCTTGCCCTGGCCGAGCGGACGCACCCGCATCCTGAGCCAACGGCCGTGCACGCCATCGGTACCGGCAAGGCGAACCTCTTCCTGCTGGCGCTTGCCTTCGCGCGCCGCCTTCAGCAGCCGGAACACGGCCTCCGAGACGTCGGGATTGCCGATGAAGACGCGCTCCACCGGGCGCACGTCCTGCGGCGTCGCCGCTCCCGTGAGCGTCAGATAGGCGGAATTGCAATAGACGACGTGACCCGAGGGGTCGGTGACCGCGATCCCGTCATAATCGAGATCGGCGGTGCGGCGCACGATGGGGTCGTCCGTCGAACGGTCGGCGAAGCGGACGATGCCGGCCGCAAAGGCAAAGAGATTGAACAGCCCGACCATCGCGAGCAACGCCAGCAGCGCCAGAATATAAGGCTGTGCCTGCGCGCGCCCGATCGTCATGAGCGCGATCGCGACCGCGACGATGGCGCCAGCCACCAGGAGCACCAGCAGGATGCTGCCGCCGCGCCGCACCGACTCGTGGACGGCGGCCGGAGGCTGCGACGGATAGTGATCGGGTTCGGCGGTCATAAAAGAGAGAATAGCCTGTCGACACGGGTAGGACGCAGAATATCTACGCTGGATACGCTAGTGTGGCGGTTTAGAAGTCCGCATCGCTTGTGCCGCGGGTTCATCATGCGGACTTCTAAACCAAAGCCACACTAGATCAATAGGTTCGCTAGTGTCCTATCAATTCCGAAGTTCGAAACGTGGCTCCGTAAAATGATACGAACTTCGGAATCGGGACACTAGTGGAGCAGATTTGACATTCGCCACCCACTTAGCCGCGAGCTCGAAAGCGAATGTGGCGCCAGTGTCGGCACGCTCCCCTCCAAGTGCCTGAATCGCACCCGAAAGCGCAAGTCCGGCCCGCAAGTTATTCAGGATACTTCGACATCCCGGTTCGCCGCGGCCGGGAACCTGGTGGCGTGGATTTGACATTCGCTGCCAGCCTGACGGCAAATTCGTCGAGCGAATGTCAAAACCAAAACTCCACTGGAAACCTATATTTGGTAGTGGTCCTTTGATTCTAACATTTGCAAAAGCGCCCTGCTCCAAGGGGATGCAAATGTTGGAATCGGACCACCAGTCCCCGGATCATGTCCGTCTGGCGGCGGCTCCCCGTTTGAGGCCCATCACGTAACCGATGATCTCGGCGACCGCGTGATAGTGCTCGACCGGGACCTCCTCGTCGATCTCCACGGTGGCGTAAAGCGCCCGCGCCAGCGGCACGTTCTCGACGATCGGAATGTTGTGCTGGCCCGCGACCTCCCTGATCTTGAGAGCGATGAGGTCGACACCCTTGGCGACGCAAACCGGAGCCTGCATGCCGCGTTCGTAGGACAGCGCGACCGAATAGTGGGTCGGGTTGGTGATGATCACCGAAGCCTTCGGCACCGCGGCCATCATGCGCTTCTTCATCCGCGCCTGCCGCAACTGGCGGATCCGGCCCTTGATGTGAGGATCGCCTTCGGACTGCTTGAATTCGTCTTTTATCTCCTGCAGCGACATCTTCTGCCGTTCGTACCACTGCCGGTACTGGAAGAAGTAGTCGGCGATCGCCACCACCGCGAGCATCGCCACCACCGCGCCCATCAGATGCACGGTCAGGCTGACGATCACGCCGAGCAGCGACGACGGATCAAAGCGCAGCATCGATTCCAGACGATGCCGCTCCGGCCACAGGATCGCGGTCATGACCGCACCTAACGCTGCGAGCTTGAACAGGCCCTTGAGGAAATTCGCCAACGCCTGCTTGCCGAAGATGCGCTTGGCGCCCTCCATCGGCGAAATCTTGGAAAATTTCGGCTTGAGCAATTCGCCCGACCAGACCAGGCGGTGTTGCAGCATGTTGCCGGCGATCGCCGTCAGCAACAACAGCAGGAGCGGCACGCCGACGGCGGCAAACACCGTATATTCCAGATTTTGCGCCAGCATCAACAGAGTCGGCCCGTCGGTCCGGATCATCCAGGAATTGGCGATGATGTTCTTCAGCGGGGCCTGGATGCTGCCGATCGAGCCGGAAAAGGTAGAAAGAATGAGGGTTGCGCCGGCGATCATGAACCAGGTGTTGACCTCCTGGCTCTTGGCGACGTCGCCGCGTTCTAGTGCATCGTCGAGACGTTTTTGCGTGGGGTCTTCTGTGCGTTCACCGCCATCATCCTCGTCGGCCATCGAGACTCCCTCTACTTCAAGGGAATCATGTCGTGCATGACGGAGACGAAGTAATCGAGGAAACTTCCCATCATGGCCGCCAGCACGACGGCAAAGATCAGGAAACCCGACAGGATCGAGAGCGGGACGCCCACGAAATAGACCTGCATCTGCGGCATCAGCCGCGCCAGCACGCCGAGGCCGATGTTGAAGACGAGGCCAAAGACCAGAAACGGCGCTGACAGTTGCATTCCGATCTTGAAAGCGGCGGCGAACGCGCGCGTGGCAAGTGCTGCCACATCGCCGCTCGGCACCAGATCCCCCGGTGAAAAGATCGAATAGCTGTCGTTGAGCGCGGCGATGATCAGATGGTGGCTGTCGGTCGCAAACAGCATGGTCACGCCGAGCATGGTGAGGAAGTTGCCGATCAGCACCCCCTGCTGGCCCTGCGTCGGGTCCACCGCGGTAACGAAACCGAGCCCCAGTTGCTGGGCGATCACGGAACCCGCGACCTGAAGTGCGGCCAACGTCACCCGCGCGGTCGCGCCGAGCACAATGCCGATCAGGATCTCGTAGATCATCAAAACCAGCAGCGCCGACAGCGCATCCAGATTGACGTGATAATCCGCGCGATGCAGCGGCAGGATGATCAGCGTCAGCAGCAGCGCGATCGCAAGCTTGATCCGCACCGGGATATTGGACTCGCCCAATCCCGGCAGCAGCATCACCATGGCGCCGACGCGAGCGAACACCAGCATGAAAGACGCCGCCAGGACCGGCAAAAGCGAAATATCGATGCGCATAGCGAACGTCCCGAGCATTCGCATCCCGTTGCGGCAGCGTTCTTGCGAATGCTGCAAGGGACTCGCAATCATATGCTGGGCGAGCGACGTTCGCTATCCACGCGTCTGAGCGAACGTCAAATCCATCGCGCGCCATCATGGATCAGCCGCCTATGATTCGCGACGATATCCGCATCATGTGGCTGTGAAGCGAGTCGGCCATGAATGGCAGCGCCAACAATAATGTCACGAAGATCGCGAGAATCTTCGGAACAAAGATCAGCGTCTGTTCCTGAATTTGGGTCAGGGCCTGGAACAGCGACACCACGACGCCGACAACAAGCCCGACCACCATCAGCGGCGACGACACCACCACAATCGTCCAGATCGCGTCGCGCGCCACATCGAGGGTTTCTGCACCGGTCATTTCACGCTCTCAAGCTTTGCTGACTTCACTGTTTCGGCGGGCAGCGAGCAGCGAATGGTTCGAGTCTCCACCCGCTACTCGCCAGTCCCCCGCTTAAATCGCCATCTTCATGATGTCTTCGTAGGCCGCGATGACCTTGTCGCGCACCGACACCAGCGTGGACACCGCCACATCGGTCTCCGCCACGGCCGTCACCACGTCCATCACGTTTGCTTTGCCGGACGCCATCGCGACCGTCTGCGTGTCGGACTTGCGGCCGGCATCGAGCACGCCGCCGACGGCTTCCTTGAGCACGTCGCCAAAGGAGAGCCCGCCGGAATCGGAGGTCTTGGCCACTCCTGCGCTTTCCAGCATCCGGGCCGCTGAAGCATAGGCATTGGCAGCAATTGTCGGTGAAGCCATGGGCTAAGCCTTCCTGTCAGGTCTTTAGGATGTCGAGCGTGCGCTGAATCATGCGGCGCGTCGCGCTGATGATGTTGAGATTGGCTTCATAGGACCGCTGCGCCTCCCGCATGTCGGTCATTTCGACCAGCGGATTGACGTTCGGATATTTGACGTTGCCGGTGGCGTCGGCGGCCGGATTGTTCGGCTCGTACTTGACGTGAAAGTCGGATCGATCCGGCCTGATCCTGCCGAGCGTCACCACCTGGGCGTCGAGCGCGCGGTCGAGCGCCGAAGTGAACGTCGGCACCTTGCGGCGGTAGGGATCGCCACCGGAGGTCGGCGCCGTCGAATCGGCGTTGGCGATGTTTTCCGAGATGACCCGCATGCGGCCGGCCTGGGCGCGCAGGCCCGAGGTCGCAATCCCCATCGAGCGGACGAAGTCATTCGCGTCGTTTGCCATTATTCGCCTCCCCCGTAGTTATACGGACCGACCATCCGCTAGCCCTTGCCGATCGCGGTCTTCAGAAGATGCAGGCTCTTCGAATAGAGCGAGGTCACCGCCGCGTAATCCATCTGGTTGGCGGAGGTCTTGAGCATTTCGTCTTCGAGGTTGACCGAATTGCCGGCAGGGCGCGTCAGAAATCCCGCCCGGCGGTTCTGGCCGAAAGTCGGATCGGAATCGCCGGTGTTGATGTGGCTTGTGCTGGTGCGGGTCATCGGCAACGAGACCGCGGCGCCGTCGATCTTGCCGCTGCCCGCCTCGAATTTCGGCTCGACCAGGTCGCGCGGCTTGAAATTGGGCATGTTGGAATTGGAAACGTTTTCGGCCAGGACCCGCTGGCGTTCCTGGTGCCATTGCATCTTGGTACGCAGGATCGACAGGGAAGAAAGGTCGCTGATGGGCATCGCCGCGCTCCGCCTTGGCCAACGGCCCGATCGGGACGCTGGCGGTAGGCAGAATTTGCCGTGCGTATGGTTAATAGCTGGTTAAGATTGCGCGGCGCTGCATGGCTCCGCTTCCCGGCGGCTCCATGCAATGCCCGATCGATTCGAGCGCAATTTCGCCACGAATGCTGCGTTAACCAACGAGATCATCGGCATCCGCATTTTCAGAAGTCGTTTTGGCCCGGCCGATTCATGGGTTATTAAGGCTGACGGGGGACGGCAGCTTTTGCCGTGGGACATTAAACTTCAGTCAGGCTGAAGGCTCATTGGGCGTCGTGGGGTCGCCTCGACTGAGCCTCCGGGCACTGAGCCTTGAGAAGCAGTTGCGGTTTGCCGGGGACAAAGCATGCAGGCACTTACATTTTTCTTCGCGTTTGTGGTGGTCCTGGCGCTGATCGGCGTCGTGGCCTGGCTGATCCGCCGATTCGCCTCGAATCGGCTTGGCGCCAACACCCAACGTGGAAGAATGCCTCGTCTGGCCGTCATCGATGCCGCCGCCGTCGACGGGCGTCGCAGGCTCGTGCTGGTACGGCGCGACAATGTCGAGCATCTCCTGATGATCGGCGGCCCGAGCGACATCGTCGTCGAGCCCAATATCGTGCGTGCGGCAGCACCCGGCCGCGATCAGTTGCCGCCGCGCCCGGCCGTTGCCAGCCCCGACATGCAAACCCGCACGGCGCCGTTGCCTGATCCCGCCGCCTGGGGCGACGGCGACAACGGACGCCCGGACTCATTCGATCACGAACCGCAAATGCCCGAGCCGCCGCCGCGTCCCGCACGACCGGCCTTTGTTGACGAAGCACGACGGCCGCCGCGCCCCGAACGCCAGGCCGATCCGCTCGCCGGTTTCACGCCCGAACCAATGGGAGGCCGCGCCGAGCCCGTGGCGCCGCCCGCCCCGCCCCGTATGCCGCGAGGCGAACCTATGGGGCGAAGCGAACCGATGATGCCGCGACCTGCGCGGCCGGCGCCGCCGGTTGACGCGCCAAAGGCGCCGCCACGCGAAGCGCGGCCGGCAATGCCGGCATCGCCCCCGCCGGTGCCTCCGATGGCTTCGGCGGATCAGAATCTCGCCGAGATGGCCCAACGCCTCGAAGCCGCGCTTCGACGGCCGGGTGGTGAGCCGGTTGCGCCGCCGGTTGCACCGGAGCCGCCGGCAGCTCGGCCCACTCCGCGCAGTGAGCAACCGCCAGCCCCGCCTGCGGGCGCGGCGCCAAAGAGCGGCTTCGAAAACCTGGAAGACGAGATGGCCTCGCTGCTCGGCCGCCCGAAGAATCCTTCGTGAGGCCGGCAGGCCATCCGCGTAGAGTTTTATTTTTAAGTACCCTTCTCACCGCCGGCTTGCTGGCCGCGCCCGCGTGGGCGCAGGACATCAGCATCAACCTCGGCGGCCAGAACGGCGGCGGCGTCACCGAGCGCGCGATTCAGCTGATCGCGCTCCTCACGGTATTGTCGATCGCGCCATCGATCCTGATCATGATGACGTCGTTCACGCGCATCGTGGTCGTGCTGTCGCTGTTGCGCACCGCGCTCGGCACCGCGACCGCCCCGCCGAACTCCGTCATTATCGCGCTGGCGATGTTCCTCACCGCCTTCGTGATGGGACCGATCCTGCAAAAGTCCTACGACGACGGCATCAAGCCCCTGATCGCCAACCAGATCAGCGTCGAAGACGCACTTCAGCGCGCCTCGGTGCCGTTGCGCGGCTTCATGCTGAAGAACGTCCGCGAAAAGGACGTCAAACTCTTCATGGACATGTCGGGTGAACCGCCGCCGGCAACGGCGGATCAGATGTCGCTGCGGATTCTGGTGCCGGCGTTCATGATCTCGGAACTGAAGCGCGCCTTCGAAATCGGCTTTCTTCTGTTTCTGCCCTTCCTGATCATCGACCTCGTGGTGGCGTCGGTGCTGATGTCGATGGGCATGATGATGCTGCCGCCGGTCGTCGTGTCGTTGCCGTTCAAGCTGATCTTTTTCGTGCTGGTCGACGGCTGGTCGCTGGTCGCGGGCAGCCTGGTGCAGAGCTACAACGGAGGCTAGCGGCCTTTCGCCTGGTGTGGCGGATCAGAGTCCGCATCATTTGTGCCGCGGGTTCGTCATCGGACTTCTGATCCAAAGCCACACCAGAACGTAGTTTTCTGGTGTCCTTTCGATCCGAAGTTCGAAACGTGAGGCCGCCATATGCTACGAACTCGAATCGGGACACTGCCCTTCACGTCATACTGCTTGCTGAGGTGGTCCCCGATCTGGACGATCATGGCGACGCATTCCGGATAGCCCGGCCGGGCAATCGTGGCCTCGTCGGCCGACGTGCGGAACTCCCAGCTATCTCCGTCGCGAAGGACCGTGATCTCGATGCCGTCCGGGCAATCCTGTTCGTGCACCTTGAGTTCGGCGCGCGCCATCGCAATCAGTTCGGCTGCGGACCTTGTCGGCTTGCTCATCGGAGCCCCCTCGGTTCGGCGTCCAAGATTGACGCCTCCGACACTATCGGTCGAGGGGATTGAGGCCGCAAGACACCTTGGCTATCTCGCGCGCGCCTGCCTGGTGCGGCGAATTTGAAGTTCCTATCAGGCTCGCGGCAAGTTCATCATAGGAACTTCAAATTCAAAGGCGCACCAGCGATCAATAGGTTGCCAGAGCTCCTTTGATTCCGAAGTTCGCATCAGAGACCGCCGCGACCGCTTGCGAACTTCGGAATCGGAGCTCTGGTTCCGACAATCGTGGGCAGCGATCCCGTCGACACCGGATCGGCTTTCGCCGTTCCGGGCGGCATGGTCGCCCGCGCGGTCGCGTCGGGATACCGCACCTTCATCTCGCGCAGGAACCCATCCAGCGTGTCGACGCTCGCCGCCATCTTGGCGATCGCGGCGAAATCCGCGCCGCTCGAGCCGACCGGCTTGCTGGCGATCTCGAAGGCGGTGCGGTCCGCCTCCCCGCTCATCAGCGGCAGGTATTTTTCGCGAAAGCGCCCGAGGCCAATGGTATCTTCAGCCAGCGCGTAACCCACGACCGCGCGGATGATGTCGCTCTTCTCCGGCGCCGTCGGCGGTTTGAAGTCGCGCCAGCGGTCGGCGTAATAAAGTTCGATCTGCTCGGCCGACTCGCGCCATTTCCGCGCCGCCCAGAAGATATCGGAGCGCAACCGGATCGCTTCCTTGCCCGTGACATTGGAAATGATGTCGAGCGCCAGTTCATGGCGTCCGACGTCGCTTTGCGCGCGTGCCTCGAGCAACAGACGCTGCTGGCGCAATTCGCCGGAGAGGTCAGCGATGCGGCTCGAGCGAAGCGCGGCGATGGCGCGTTCGGGCTTGCGCGCGGTGAGATAGACCATTGCGAGGCGGGCTGCGACCTGCGCACGCGCCGCGCCCTCCAGCCGCTTGTCGACCTGGTATTGCAGAAGCTCGGCGGCCTGATCGAGCAGATCGACAGCCACCAGCCGATCCGCAAGACGGCGGATCATCTCGTCGCCGCGCCGGCCGATCGGCGTCAGATCGCGGTATTCATAGAACATCCCGAGCGCATCGATCGGCGGCAGGTCGTCGCCCTTGGGGCCCAGGAAAAGCTGTGCAAACAACGCGGACGCCGCGTCCTGGCCCTGACGGGCAACTTCGAGATTGGGCGCGAGCAGATTGGCGACCCTGACCGCGCCGAAGGATTCCGAGAAACGGCCGGTCTCGGCATAGATCTTCGCCATCATTTCGAGCGTGTGCACTTCGAGCGCATCGCCGCGCCAGATCATCGACAAGGTCTCGAGCTCGCGCAACGCATCGTCCTGGGTGATCTCGTTGCGCTTTTGCTGCAGCGAGATTTGCAGGAGCTTGGCTTCCGCGGCCGCCGGACGATCCGGCGAGAGTGCCGCGCGCTTGTAGTCGTCCAGCGCGTCCTTCTCGTGGCCGAGACCTTCCGCCAGCCGTCCACGCAGCACGCCGACCGAGGCGGTCTGCTCGGGCGCGATTCCGATCACTTCCAGCTCGCTCGCACGCTTGGCCGCGCCCGGATAATCCTTGACCTCGATCGAGGCACGCATCGCATCCGCGATCACGATGCGCTGCAAGTCGACCGGCAACGAGGTGATGGCGAATTCGGCGCTCTTGAATTTCTCGCGCGCGGCGGCCCATTTGCCCTGGCGTAGCGCCCGCCATCGCCTTCCAGAGCTGCGAGTCGTAATTGCTTCCGATCGCGGGGCTTGCAAGATCTTTCAGCGCCCGCTCCGGCCGTCCCATCAGGATGTTTGCCAGCGCGTGAACGATCAGGACCGCCGGATCCTCCGCGCCAACCTTGGAGTCCGACAGCGCCAGATTGAGCACGCCGACGGTTTCCGGATACATCGCGCGCGCCATGTAGAAACGCGCGAGATCGAGCTGTGCCGAGGTGCGTTGCTCGAGATTGCCGGTGGAAGCGTTGCCTGCGGCCTCGATCAGGGCGTCGGCCCGTTCGTTGAAATTTCCTTCGCGATTCTTGCGCCATTCGCCGAGATCGAACATCGGCCGCACGGCGGTGGGCGCGCGCTCGGCCCCGCGATCGGCCGGCGACAGCGTCAAGCCCCCCGGCTTGCCCAGGATCACCTTGTCGGGACCGACATCGGCCGTCACATCGTCGGAGTTCGGACGAATGGCGACGCCGTGTATCGATTCCAGCAGCGAGAGCTCGACAAAATCCTGCCGCTTGATGAAACCGCGCGCCGGCGGCCTTGCCGTCACCACGAACAGGGTGTCACCGGCGTCCGGATCGGTGAAGCGATGAAGCATGCCGGCGCCCGGCATCGGCACCGTGACATTGGCAAGCGCGGGGTCGGCGATGTTTCTGATCGCCGAAAGCGCTTGCGACGGCGTCTGCACGGTATCGGCAAAGGTCACGGTCCAGTCGGTGCCGGTGGCGCTGTCGTCGCCCGAAAGCGACGGCAATTGCGGACGGTTGAGACGGAGGCGAACCGCCTGGCCTCGTTCCTGCGGCACCACGCTGACATCGGTCAGCGCCGCACCGGCCTGCCCGCGGATCGGCTCGACATCGATCGGCTTCTTCGAATCGAATATCAGCCAGAGCGTATCGGCACGGCGGAACAATGCGGCCGGCGTTCCCGGCGGCAGCGAAAATGTCAGATGCAGCCCGGCGCCATCGCGGAGAACGCTGACGTCACGGTGACCGGCGTCCGGTTTCGCTTCCGCAGGCGCGGCCATCACAGGCGGCGGGGCTTGTTCCTTGACGGCTTCCACCGCCGGCACATCGACCGGCTTGTGCGCCGGCATCGCAGCTTCCGGTGCGGCGGCCATCTTCGGTGCGGGTTCAACGGCGTGTTTCCTGAATCGCCGGCGCGGCAGGAGATTCGGCCGCATGAGGCGCTGCCGCATGAGCCTCTGAAGGCTGCTGAGGCGGCGGCGCCATCTTTTCCATCGCGACCGGCTTTTCAGGTGCCGCCGGGCTCTCCGCCACAGGTTGCATCTTCGTCACAGGCGCGGCTGGCGCAGACGCGGCGGCGCCTGCATCGGCGGCTCGGATGCGGAAGCTGAGGCCACGGGCACAGCGGGCTTTTCCGGCGCGCGCGCCGGTGGCGCATGCGCGGCATCCGCGGCCTGCGGAAGCGCCTGCGCCTTGTCGGGCTGCTGGAAGGCGACATCGATGACGTAATTCTTGTCCTCGCGGAAAGAGTGCACGTCGACGTCGCCCAGCATGACGAGTTCCACCGCCGCCGTTTCGCCCTCGATTTTCTGAGTGATCGAAGACACGTTGGGCGGCAGCGAGACCTTGGCATCCGCGAGATCGAACGTCAGCGCCTTGCTGAACACCAACTTGAGTTTCTGCTCGTTCAGCACCGAAGAGACGCCGACGCCGTCGGGCATTTCGAACACGAAGCGCACGAATGTCGGCTGGACCGAGGCGCGAACCCGCACCGGCGGTTTCTTCTTCGCGTCCGACGTTGCGCGCTGCTGACGCAGCTCGCGCTCGGCCGCGCGCGCCCGCTCGGAGAGTTCCTTCACGACCTCGTTCGGGAGCGCCGGCGGCGGGCCTTTCCAGGAATCCGGCAACAGATCGACGAACAGCCGTTCGCCTGCGGTCATCGTGTTGATGGTCACCTTGCGCGACAGCGACAGGCGGATCGCCGAACCATCGGGATCGCGCCGCACCGAACCGATATAATCGGGGGCGCCGATAGCCATTCCGTCGACCGAGACGTCGACCGGCTGCTCGAACCGGATGACGATGATCGATCCGGCTGTCACGACTTCCGAAGTGACGTCCTCGGCGAACTTGACGACCAACCGGGCATAGCCGCCGGCCGACACGAGCGTCGCTTCCGCTTTCACCGGCTCCGCTGCCGCTGCTGGGAGCGAAAAAGCGAGACATGCCAAGGCGCCGAACAGCAAACCTGCCGCGGCACGCGAGGATCGCTTGTGGCCACGCGGCAATCGCCTGCGCGCAAGCACGCACTCGCGACCAAAATCCAGCGGCAGCCATTCGCGCCATTCCGCGTCAGTCTTTCGGTTCGTCCGATCTCCCGGCGGGCCGTGAGATCGCGCATTCACCCGCGTTCAACTCTAGGAGTCGTGGTTTAACGGCTTGTTAAATATGTCAGCTAATTCGTCTTTGGCGGCTGAAGCATCGTGCCTTCGATCTTTGGAAGGTCGACGTCGGAACCGGACTTGTCGCCGCCGGCCCGGCGCGCCATCTCGACGGTGAGCCGCTCGGCCGCGTCGGGCTGCATCAGGCCGAGAATGTCGGACATCTTGCGCGGAGCGATGTGCGAGGCGATTTCGAACAGCACCGGCATTTCCAGCCGATCGAAAACCTTGGCGGCGTCCTTCGGCTTCATGCCTTCGTACATCGTGATGATGCCCTTGAAGCGGGCGGCGTCTTCGTCGGCTTTCTGCTGGGTGGCGCCCGTGATGCGCGATTCGATCGCTTTCATCTCTTCGACCCGGCCCTCGGCGCGCTTTTCGGCGGCCTTCAGCAGGCTTTCGCGAATGTCGATCTCGCGCGCCCTCGCCTCGAGTTCCTGACGCCGCGCCTGTAGCCGTTCGAGGATCGCGCGCTCGGAAGCCGACACCGCAGGCGTTTGCTGCTCGGGCTGCGCCATGCTCTCGGCCTTGGCCACTTCGGGCTTGGCCTCTTCCTTCGGCTTCTCTTTTTCCTTGTCGACCGAGCCGGTGACGTCGGACGGATCGATGTAACCACGGCCGCCGGGAAAATTAAAGGTCTCCTGCGCCCAAGACTGTTTGGTTGGAGACTGTTTGGTTGGGGACTGCTTGGTTGCGCCTGGCCGGTACTCGAACACGTACCCGCCGTCGAGCACGAGACCTGCGACTTTCAACACCGCAAGACCGAAGACCGCAACCAGAACAACGGGAAGGACGCGAATGTTACGAAACGGTTTCATGCAGCAAGCCCGTTGGACCTTCTACGTTCGGAGAAAGCCTGAGCCGCCGCGGCAACCGCCCTGGCGCTCGATACCGGCGCGGGCGCAGGTGAAAGCACCGGCGCTGCAACGCTAACCTGCGCAAACTCCGGTTCCGGCGCGACGGTGGCCGTCGAGGGCCGGGCTGCGATCGTGATCTTCGACAGGCGGCGGACCACGGTGTCGCACTCGCTGAGTTGCTTTTTGAGCTGCGTCGACATTTCGGTCGCCGCCGTCAGTTGCGAGCCGAGATTCTCGTTGACGTCGCGCACCGTGTGCTTGAGGCCGCCGATCGCCCGCTCGGCGATTTCGGTCGCGGTGATGAGTTCGGCGATGGTCGCTTTCAGCGAATGCTCGTCGGCCTTGAGCCGCTTCAGCCGCTTGTTCAACAACATGCAGTAACCGATCGTGACCATGAGCAAAATGGCGACAAGGCTCTCAATTATTACGCCTAGGAAATGACTCATGGGGCCTCCATCATCTTGGTCTGCTCGTCGGCCTTTTCGAACATTGCAAATGTCGTGTTCGGCTTGCGCAATTGCTTGGCGACGCGAATGGCGACGCGGTCGCCGACCCGCCCCATCCGCCCTTCGGTAAGTGTGACGTTGCCGCAGCGCACCGCGACCAATGCATCGGCGCGCATTTCCAAAGGCAGGGTGTCGCCGACTTTCAGCTTCATGAGCTGCTTGAGCGGAATATCGGCCTCATAGAGCACGGCATCGACCGCAATTTCGGCCTGCGCGACTTCGGTTGCGAAGTGGCCTTCCCAGATCGGGTCACGGCCGAACTTTTCGCCCATGAACATCTGCAACAGGACGTTGCGGATCGGTTCGATGGTCGCATAGGGCAACAGCAGTTCGACGTTGCCGCCGCGGTCTTCCATATCGATGCGCAGGCGCACCAGGATCGCAGCGTTGGCCGGCCGGCTGATCGCGGCAAAGCGCGGATTGGTTTCGAGACGGTCGATGGTGAATTTGACCGGCGACAACGGCCGGAACGCCTGTTCGGCATCCGCCATCACCACCTCGACCAGCCGCTTGACGAGGTTGGTCTCGATCGTGGTGTAGGGGCGCCCCTCGATCCGCATCGAGGTCTGGCCGCGGCGGCCGCCGAGCAGCACGTCGATCATCGAATAGATCAGGCTGGAATCGACGGTGGCGAGGCCGAAGTTTTCCCACTCCTCGGCCTTGAACACGCAGAGCACGGCCGGCAGCGGAATCGAATTCATGTAGTCGCCGAAGCGGACCGAGGTGATGCGGTCGAGCGAGACTTCGACGTTGTCGGAGGTGAAGTTGCGCAACGACGTCGTCATCAGCCGCACCAGGCGGTCGAAGACGATTTCCAGCATCGGCAAACGCTCGTAGGACACCATCGCCGAATCGATGATGGCGCGAATGCCGGAATTGTCGTCGATATTGACTTCCCCGACATTGAAGCCGAGCAGGTTGTCGATTTCCTCCTGCGACAGAACCCGCTCGCCGCCGTTCTTGCCGGTGCCGAAGTCGCGGCTGCCGTCCTCGACCATGGCCGCCCATTGCAGGGCCATACTCTCGGAAAGTTCGTTCGCCTCCGCTTCGGCGGCGTCCTTGGCCGGATCCGAGGAATCAAGCGACGCTTCCCATTGCGCCGCAATTGCATCCTGGTCGACTTGATCGTTGCCCGCCATCTCTCTAGATCCGCATCGTCACTGAATGACGACTTCCTTGAACAGCACCGCGCTGACCTGGTTCGGCGCGACTGCTGCGTTGACACGCCGCGTCAGGTCTTCCTTCAGACGAAACAGGCCCGCCGAACCGTTGAGGTCGGAGGGACGCAATTCGCGCAAATAAGTCTGGAAGATATCGGTCACCCGCGGCAGCGCCGGCTTGATCGCCTCGACCTGCTTCTCTTCCTTGACCTCAAGGACGATCTTGGCCTTGAGGTATTGCACCCGCTCGCCCGGCAGGCCGATCAGGTTGACCAGCATGTCCGGCACCTCGATGTAGGACGGCGGCTTCGGCGGCGGCGCTTCCGCATGCACTTGCCCGTGGCCTTCCTCGCCATGACCTCGCATGAAGAAGAACCAGGTCGCCCCGCCACCCGCGATTGCGAGCACGGCAACGACGGCAATGATCAGCTTGAGCTTGCCTTTGGGCGCCGGCACTGCGGCTTCGGCCGCGCCTTCCTGCTCGTTGTCCGCCATCGCCCGCCCACTCCGACCCTGAAAATGGATTCAATGCCGACAGGCGAACCTTTGACGCGATACAACGCGGCACGTCCTGCGCTCTTGTTGAACGCTAAGGTAATAATGGTTAACGGAAGCTTTCTTTTGCGCCCCAACTGGGAAAAAGTTGCCGGGCAAACATGGTCAACAAGACCTTATTGCCGCCCTCGAAACATCCCCTCGATCATCCAACCAATTGAAATAACAAACATTTCAAGGTTGGCACGGCTTTCGCTCTAACTATCTCGAAACCACCAAGGCTTGGGAGAGCCGAAACGGTTTGAGAGATCCGCAAGGCGGCTTGGGAGAGCCAGTTGCAGATCGGTTTGAGGGGAGAACCTGAGCGATGGAGAATGCACTTCTCATCGGATTGTCGCGGCAGACCGCTCTCGAGCGGCAGCTCGACGTCATTGCCAACAATATTGCGAACGTGAACACGGCCGGCTTCAAGTCCGACAGTTCGCTGTTCGAGGAATATCTCAACACGCCCGCCCATGAAGACAACTTCGTCGGCGGCGACCGCCGCGTCAGCTTCGTCCAGGACCGCGGCACCTTTCGCGACATGAGGTCGGGACCGCTCGACCAGACCAAAAACCCGCTCGACGTCGCCATCGACGGTTCGGCCTTCCTGACGGTGCAGACGCCGGCAGGCGAGCGCTACACCCGCGACGGCGGCCTGCACATCGACGCGCAGGGCCAGCTCGTGACGGTTGCCGGCAACCCCGTACTGGGGGCCAGCGGCCCGATCGTCTTCCAGCAGACCGACCACGACATCAACATCACGCCCGACGGCACCGTCACGGTGGTCGAAGGCAACGGCCGCGCCGATTCGATCCGCGGCACGCTCCGCCTCGTCAACTTCGGCGACGCGCAGAAGATGCTGAAGGAAGGCCTCAACCTTTATGCCGCCGGCGACGGCGGTGCCGCGCAAGCCGACACCAAGTCGACGGTGCGCCAGGGCTTCATCGAGAAATCGAACGTCAACGCGGTCGGCGAGATGAGCCGCATGATGGAAGTCTCGCGCGCCTACACCTCGATTGCCACGCTGATGCAACAGCAGAGCGAGTTGCAGAAGACCGCCATCCAGCAACTCGCTGACGTACCGGCCTAAGGAGACGATCCATGCAAGCCCTTCACACTGCTGCGACCGGGATGGCGGCCCAGGAACTTAGCGTCCAGGTGATCTCCAACAACATCGCCAACCTGCGCACCACCGGCTTCAAGAAGCAAACCGCCGACTTCCAGGACCTGGTCTACCAGCACATCTCCCGGGTCGGCGCACAAGCCTCCACGCAAGGCACGATCCTGCCGATCGGCATCGACGTCGGCGGCGGCGTCAAGACCGTCGGCACGCCACGCTCGATGACGCAAGGCACGTTGTCGCAGACCGGCAACGATCTCGACCTCTCGATCACGGGCGAAGGCTTCTTCAAGGTCCTGATGCCCGACGGCAGCTTCCAGTACACCCGCGACGGCACCTTCCAGATGGATAACACCGGGCGCATCGTCAACGCACAGGGCAACCCGGTGCAGCCGACGATCACGATCCCGCAGAATTCCCAGGGTCTCTCCGTCAATCAACAAGGCCAGGTCTCGGTGACGCAGCCGGGATCGACCAACTCCACCATCATCGGGCAGCTCCAGCTCACCCGGTTCGTCAACAAGGGCGGCCTCCAGCCGGTCGGCAACAACAACTTCGTCGACACGCCCTCCTCCGGTCCGCCGCAGGACGGCATCGCGACGCTGGAAGGTTACGGCACCATCAGCCAGGGCAGCCTCGAACAGGCCAACGTCGATGTCGTTTCGGAAATGTCGGACCTGATCGCCGCACAACGCGCCTACGAAATGAATGCCAAGGTGATCAGCGCCGCCGACCAGATGTTGCAGTCGACCACCGCGCTGTTCCGCTAAGGGGTAGACGATGATTATCCGTTCGATGTTCGCAATAGCCCTGTTCGCCGCGGTGTCTTCGGCCGCGGTCGCGCAGGAACAGAACGACACCATTGCAGCGCCCGCTCTGCGTGCGCAGGTCACGGTGGAAAGCGACATCGTGCGGATCGGCGACATGGTCGAGAACGCAGGCACGGCGGCGCAGATCGCCATCTATCGTTCGCCCGATCTCGGCACCACCGGCTCGCTGCCGATCGCGCAGGTCATCAACGCCCTTCAGGCGCATCAGGTGATCGGCGTCGACACCAGGGGCCTCAAGACGGTCTCGGTGACGCGGCTGGCACGCGTGCTGGACGGCAAGGAAATCGAATCCCAGGTCGCCCATGCGCTCGAACATCGCAGCGGCCTTGGCGATGCCGCCAATCTCAACCTGACATTCGACCGCGAAGTGCAGGACGTCCGGCTGGAAAACTCCAACAGCGGCAACTTGCAGGCGGTTGCCGTGCGCTACGAGCCGCGTAGCGGACGCTTCGACGTCTCCTTCGAGATCGCCAACGAAACCAACAATGCCCGCACCAAGCTGCGCTTCACCGGCACTGCCGTCGAAATGCTGGAGGCCTCGGTCCTGACGCGCAATGTCGAACGCGGCGAACTGCTGAAAGCATCGGACGTCGTCGTCGAACGGCGTCCCAAGGCCGAAGCGGGCAGCGATGCGGTGGCCCGCGGCCGCGCCGTCGGCATGCAGATGCGCCGAAGCCTGCGCGCCGGGCAGCCGGTGAAAGCTGCCGATCTCGGCAAACCGGACCTCGTGCAGCGCGACGACAACGTGACGCTGATCTACGAAGCAGCAGGAATTTACCTCACCTTGAGCGGAAAGGCCGTCGAAAGCGGCACCGAAGGCGACACGGTCACCGTGCTCAACCTGCAATCCAAGCGCACCGTCGCCGGCACGGTTATCGGCCGCGGACAGGTCGCGATCGCAGCCCCCTCGCCCCGCCTTCCCGCCGCAGACATCTCATCGGTGGGAGCCGCCGACACGCAAGCCACCGTTTCTGTTGCCAGCCGCAATACCGCGCAGACGAATTCAAACGCAGAGTAAAGTAGATGTTGATTTCCAGGTTCAAACGCATCGCGCTCGCCGGGACCATGCTGACAGTCGTCAGCTGCGCCGGCGGATGCGCCGGAGATCGACCGGCTCTCCCATGTCGGCGAGGAACCAAAGCTGTCGTCGATCGAGAACCCGACGACGCAGCCTGGCTACAAGCCGGTGCAGATGCCGATGCCGAAGCCGGAGACGGTTTCCTACAATCCGAACTCGCTGTGGCGAAACGGCTCGCGCTCGTTCTTCAAGGATCAGCGCGCCCACCAGATCGGCGATCTGCTGACGGTCACCGTCAACATCACCGATCAGGCGAACTTCGCCAACGAGACCCAGCGTCAACGCACCGCCACCGAAGATGCCGGCATCACCGCATTCCTGGGCTCGACCTTGCTCGGGGCAAGCGCTCAAAAAGCCCTGACCGGACGCATGCTTCAAGCAGATTCCAACTCCCAGACCGACGGCAAGGGCTCGATCGTGCGGCAGGAAACCTTGCAGACCAACGTCGCTGCGATCGTCACGCAAGTGCTGCCGAACGGCAACCTTGTGGTCGAAGGCCGGCAGGAAATTCGCGTCAACTACGAAAAGCGCGAACTGATCGTTGCCGGCATCGTTCGGCCGGAAGACATCCAGAGCGACAACACCATCGACTCCTCGAAGATCGCGCAGGCGCGCATCGCCTATGGCGGTCACGGCGAGATCAGCGACCTCCAGCAGCCGCGCTACGGCAGCCAGGTCATGGACGTCTTGTTGCCGTTCTAATAGCGAGCTCCCACATCAAACTGCGAACCTAGGCGCGGTGAGATGTTCAATGCGGCCTTCGTCAGCTCCCCTGACGGAGGCCGCAATCGTTTTACGCTCAGGAAAACGCCGGCGTTCTTGCCTATCATGGCGGAATGGATGCAGATGTGAATCTGTCCACCAAGACGCGGCGCGGACGCCAACGCCCTCAAGGCCGAAAAGTGATGAAACAGGAAGACCCGCCGGCCTCACGCGAACCCGCAACGCCGGGCGGCGAAGCCGACCAGTATCTTTCGACCCGCGGGCTTGCGATCGTCTTTGCCGGGATCGCGATCGCGCTCGTGCTCGGCTATCTCCTGCTCAACAAGCTCGTCAATATTTCGCAGGAAGAGGATTGCGCGCTGGCGCATCGCTATAATTGCGGGGCCGTCGAGGTGCCGCGCTAAGCCGGAAAAATAAAGCTCACGACGTTCGATTCCGAAGTTCGCCCAGAGTGGACGGCAACAACTGACGATCTTCGGAATCGGAGCTCTAGTCGGCATCCTTTGCGCGTTTGCGGTTCTTGTCGCCTGAGCCGGCGAGACGCGCGAGCGCCGCTTCCTTGCGCATCCACTGAAGCCGCGGCCGAGCCGGATAACCGCCCCATGTCTCACCGGCGGGAATGTCACTGATGACGCCGGAGCGCGCGGCCAGGCGAGCGCCCTTGCCGACCGTGAGATGCGGCGCGAGGCCAACCGCCCCGCCGAGCAGCGCATAGTCTTCCAGCGTCACGCTGCCGCTCAAACCCGACAACGCCACCACGACGCAATGCCTGCCGATCTGGCAGTTGTGTCCGATCTGGCAAAGATTATCGATCTTGCTCGCCTCGCCGATCACGGTGTCCCGGATACCGCCGCGGTCGATCGTCACGCTGGCGCCGATCTCGACGTCGTTCTGGATGATGACGCGCCCGGTCTGCGGAATCTTCTGCTGCTCGGCATCTTCAGTGTAGCCGAAACCATCCTGCCCGATGCGGCTGCCGGGATGGATGATGACGCGGTCGCCGATCAGCGTATGCATGATCGAGCAGCCGGCGCCGATCCGGCAGTCGCGGCCGATCGTGACGTCGGGACCGATGACGGCGTTTGCCGCGATGATGCTGCCCGCGCCGATCTCCGCGCGCGGTCCGATGACGGCCCCGGGATCGACCGTGACTTCGCTTTCGATCCGGGCCGAGGGGTGGACGGTCGCGCCCTCGAAAATACCGTCGGCTTCGAACAGCGAACGCGGCTGAAGGGATTGCGGATAGAGCTTTCGGTGCACCGCGACGAAGGCACGATAAGGCTGCTCGGTCAGCAAGACGGTGAGCCCCTTCGGCGCGTGTTCGACAAAGCGCTTCGGCATCAGGCAGGCGCCGGCGCGGGTCTTTTTCAGCGCGTCGATGAACTTGTTGGCGTCGATAAAGGCAAGATCGGACGGGCCTGCGAGATCGGCAGGCGCCACGCCGCTGATCGTTTTCGACATCGACGTGGCGTCGAGCGCTTCAGCGCCCGTCAGCGCAACGATGTCGGCGATCGTCAAATCGGATGGACGATCAAAGAAGCGGCGATTTCCCATTTAGCGGTCCATGATTAACGAGGCTAGTGGTCCGATTCTAACATTCGCATCCCTGCTCGGCGGTCACTCTTGCGAATATCAAATCCACCCCACCTAGGCGTCTCGATTGTGAAATGTCTTAGCACAACGGCCGGCCATCGCGAGTTCAACCAAGATGTGAGCGGACGAATACAACGGCCACGTTGACAGTCATCTTCATTCATCCGATGCTATTATAATACAAGGCAAAATTTCACATTGTCGAAAAGCTGGACCGTCGAAGTTCAGCAATAAACGGGAGCGAATAATGACTTTTCGTCGCCATTCTAATGCCTGTCTCGCCGCGGTCGCGACCGCCGCACTCGTGACGGCATGGTGCGGCCCGGCCAGCGCGCAACAAAAGAAGGCCGTGCCGGTCAAAGCCGACGCCATCGGCGGCCAGGTGACCGGCGCGAACGGTCCTGAAGCCGGCGTCTGGGTGATCGCCGAGACCACCGACCTTCCGACCAAGTACGCCAAGATCGTCGTCACCAATGACAACGGTCAATTCCTCATCCCGCAGCTTCCGTCGGCCAACTACAAGATCTGGGTGCGCGGCTACGGCCTCGTCGATTCCGACAAGCAGGATGCAAAGCCCGGCAAGAACATCGACCTGAAGGCCAAGGCAGCGCCGACCGCGGCCGCTGCGGCCGAATATTATCCGGGTATGTACTGGTACTCGATGATGAAGATTCCGGACGTCAGCGAGTTTCCGAACAAGGACAAGAATCCGAATGGCGTCGGACCCGGCATGACCTCGCAAGCGGTCTGGATCGACAGCCTCAAGAACTCCTGTCAGTCCTGCCACGCAATCGGCAGCCAGAACATTCGCAATCCCCACGTGAAGGAGCTCGGTCAGTTCAAGAATTCCGAGGACATGTGGGAGCGCCGCGTGCAATCCGGCCAGGCCATGAACAACATGGCGCTGACCCTCGGCCGCATGGGGCCGCCGCGCGCCTACAAGATGTTTGCCGACTGGACCGACCGAATCGCAGCCGGCGAACTTCCCGCCGACAAGCCCGAGCGTCCGACCGGCGTCGAGCGCAACATCGTCATCACCTCGTGGGCCTGGGGCAAGAAGGGCGAATATCTCCACGACGAGGTTTCGACCGACAAGCGCAACCCGCACGTGAATGCCTACGGAAAGATCTACGGTTCGCCGGAGGAAAGCTCCGACGACGTGCCGGTGCTCGATCCCGATCAAGCACACCGCATCGTACATCAAGGAGCCGTTTCGTCGATCCGGACACACCGAGCGCTGCGGACGACCCGATGGCTCCGTCGGTGTTCTGGGGCGATGAGCCGATCTGGGATGGTCACACCTCGATCCACAACCCGATGATGGACGAAAAGGGACGGCTCTGGTTCACGGCACGAATTCGCCAGGCGCCGAATCCCGCAAGCTGCAAGGCGGGCTCGGATCTTCCGTCGGCGCAGGTCGCACCGCTCAACGATTCGCCGCGCCAAGCCTCGATGTATGACCCCAAGTCCGAAAAATGGACGACGATCGATACGTGTTTCGGCACGCATCACCTGCTGTTCTCGCCGAGCGACAACAAGCTCTGGTTCAGCTGGGGACAACCCTATAGCGGCGTGGTCGGCTGGCTCGACGTCAAGAAGTTCGAAGCAACTGGCGATGCGATGAAGTCGCAGGGCTGGACACCGGTCGTGGCCAACGTCTCGGGCACCGGCAAGCGCGAAGCCTACGTCGCCGCCGACAAGCCGATCGAACCCGGCAAGGACAAGGCCGTGAAGGCCGGCGTTCTACGGCGTCATGCCGAGCGTCAAGGGCGACGTGATCTGGGGCCAGGTCATGGGCCCGGGCTTCACCCGCATCGACCAGCCCGCCTACCTGGTCCGGATGATTCCGGGCAGCGATCCGACCCATACTGCCGTGTCGGAAATCTTCCAGTCGCCGCCCGGCACCTACGGATCCCGTGGCGTCGACATCGACTCCAAGGGCGTGGCCTGGACCGTGCTGTCCAGCGGTCAGATCGCAAGCTTCGATCGCACCAAGTGCAAAGAGCCGCTCAAAGGTGAGAACGCGGCGACCGGCGCTCAATGCTATGAAGGCTGGACGCTGTACCAGATGCCTGGCCCGCAGTTTAAGGGCGTGAACGATCCCAAGGGCAGCGCCAACCACGCGTACTACATGTGGGTCGACGTCCATAACACCCTCGGACTCGGCAAGGACGTTCCGATTGCAACCGCCAACGGCAGTGAATCGCTGCTGGCTCTCGTGAACGGCAAGTTCGTCAACATCCGCATGCCCTACCCGCTCGGTTTCTTCGCCAAGAATACCGACGGTCGGATCGACGATGAGAAGGCCGGCTGGAAGGGCCGCGGCGTGTGGACAACCACCGGTACCCGCGCCTACTTCCACAGCGAATCCGGCAAGGACGAGAAGCCGCGCGTGTATCACGTGCAGCTGCGCCCGGATCCGCTGGCCGACTAATGCGATCGGCTTGCAGGGAAACCTGCAAGCCGATTTCAACGTGACCGACATTGCCTCGCTGCATTGAGAGATGCCGCGAGGCAATTGCTTTTCAGAGAGATTTTCTCGAACGGATTTTTGGACCGGCGCCGCGATCGGCTGCCGTCGGACGCCAGGCTCGCGTCACGACCCTCGCTCGCATCGGCATGGACGATCGATGCGAACGCGAGGCCGCGCTCAACACGCGACCTGCGAGGTCAAAAAAGCGACGCTACTCGTCGCGATAGACCTTCTCGCGCTTTTCGTGGCGCTCCTGCGCCTCCACCGACAACGTCGCGATCGGTCGCGCTTCCAGCCGCTTCAGCGAGATCGGTTCGCCGGTCTCCTCGCAGTAGCCGTAAGTGTTGTCTTCGATGCGCTGCAAGGCGGCATCGATCTTGGAGATCAGCTTGCGCTGGCGGTCACGAGCACGCAGTTCGATCGCGCGATCGGTTTCGGAAGATGCACGGTCGGCGAGATCAGGATGATTGACGTTCTCCTCCTGGAGCGTCTGCAACGTGATCTTCGATTCCCGCAGGATCTCGTCCTTCCACGTCAGCAGCTTGATGCGAAAATATTCGCGCTGCCGATCGTTCATGAAAGGCTCTTTTTCGGTCGGTCGATAGTTCTTCAACTTTTCCAAAGCCAGCCTATCTTTCGCCTGAAGGCACCGCGATTTTTGCGGCACTGCGGGAGGGCAGTTCCCCCTCGCGCCGGGCCTTATATAGCGGCCTACTGCGACAGACAATATTTTGCATGACTGCCCTGCCGCCTGGCCAAGCCCTTGCACAGGCAAATTTATCCGGCTCCTTAATAACCAACGGTAAAGCGCGTGCGGAGATGGGCCGGCCGCTCGGTCTCGTCGGCCATCGCGACCGCGAAATCCTCGAACGAGATCCAGCTCTTGCCCGCCGGATCGACCAGAAGCTGGTCGTCCCCAAGCGGAACTTGCCGGTCCGGTTCCCCGGCTCGAACAGCGCCGATAGGGCCAGGAAGGTCCAGTTCAGTTCCCTTTCGCGGTGCAACAGATCAGGGAAGTCAGCCCCTTTCTCAGCCTCGGCCCTATATTGCGGCGGAAAATTCGGCGCGGTTATCAGCCGCACCCCGGGCGCGACCTCGAGCGAACCGGCCCCACCCACCACGAGGTAACGGGGCACGGCCGAATCCCTGGCGGCGCCAATCAAGGTCTCGGCGTCGCTGGCCAGGAAATGAATGGAACTCACGGCCGCGTCGTGGCCGGTCCACAATCGGGCGAGCGACGCCCGGTCATTGGCATCGCCTCGCGTCCGCCGTCGATCCCTTGCGCGACCGGGCCGAGCGAAGTCTTGAGGGGTACGGCGCAGCGCCGCTACGACAGGCAGCGGCAGGCGAAGGCTGCTTAAAAAGCTGGGGCTAGTGCTGCCCGGCTTTGGCGAGTTCGACCTCGACGCGCAGCTCGATCTGCGCAAGCACGGTATCGAGCCCGGGATCGCCGGAGGAAGACCTCAGGTTGGACGCCGCCTCTCGCAACCGGCCGACGGCTGCGGGATCGAACTTGCCGGCCAGCAGGCTGATCTTCAGATCGTCGAGCACGTCGAGTGCGCGCTTGCCGCGCTGGACCGAGCGCTTCCGCCGCTCGACCGGATCTTCCTCGATTCCCTGTAACGCGAGCAACGCATCGATGCCGGCGGCGGCCTTCGGCGCCAACGTCGCACGCGTATCGGTGGTGGATGCCGTGTCGGGCAGTGAAAAGCCGCCCGAGCTCGTTCGGCGAACGCTACCGGACTGGGACCCCAGAGTGGTGCCGTTCGGTCCTGTGATGCGCATGGATGATCCTCGCCATTACGATGCGCAGCATTGCCTCTCGATGGTTAACGCAGCGTAAATCACCCGGCAAATTCTGCCGCCACACGGCAGTTTCGGCTTGGCCGCGGCGCGCGACGCGGCGGGCGCCTTTCATACTTATCCAGTGAAATCAGCTCCTTATCCGATGCGAACGGCTTGGCACGGGGCTCGCATAGTTAATGGCGGAAGCGCCCCTCATGGGAGTGTCGGGCGCATCCTTGAGTTTACGACCCTCGGGGAGCAGAGGATGCCTAGCGTTCATTGGCGAAAACTATTGCGGGTGGCCTGCGGGGCGCTGGTTGCGCTCCAGCTTTGGCCGACGCCGGCTGGCGCCACGTCGCGGATCAAGGATCTCGCGAACATCGAGGGCGTGCGGCAGAACCAGCTCGTCGGCTACGGCCTTGTCGTCGGCCTGAATGGCACCGGCGACACCCTCAACAACATCCCCTTCACCAAGCAGTCGCTGCAAGCGATGCTCGAGCGCATGGGCGTCAACATCCGCGGCGCCACCATCCGCACCGGCAACGTCGCCGCCGTCATGGTCACCGGCAACCTGCCGCCGTTCGGCACCCAGGGCACCCGGATGGACGTCACGGTTTCCGCGCTTGGCGATTCCAAGAACCTGCAAGGCGGCACCCTGCTCGTCACCCCCCTGCTCGGCGCGGACGGCAACGTCTACGCGGTGGCGCAGGGTTCGGTTGCCATCAACGGCTTTACGGCCGAAGGCGCGGCCGCCAGCATCACCCGTGGCGTGCCGACCGTCGGCCGCATCGCCAACGGCGCCATCATCGAGCGCGAGATCGAGTTTGCGCTCAACCGCCTGCCCAATGTGCGGCTCGCGCTGCGCAACGCCGATTTCACCACCGCCAAGCGCATCGCAGCCGCAGTGAACGACTTCCTCGGCACCAAGACCGCCGAGCCGCTCGATCCCTCGACTGTCCAATTGTCGATCCCGGCGGAATTCAAGGGCAACGTCGTCGCCTTCCTCACCGAGATCGAGCAGTTGCAGGTCGAGCCCGATCTCGCCGCCAAGATCATCATCGACGAACGCAGCGGCATCATCGTCATGGGGCGCGACGTCCGTGTCGCCACCGTCGCAGTGGCACAGGGCCACCTCACCGTCTCGATCTCCGAAAGCCCGCAAGTCAGCCAGCCCAATCCGTTTGCACGCGGCCGAACCGTGGTGACACCGCGCACCGCCGTCGGCGTCACGGAAGAGGGCAAGAAATTCGCGGTCGTGAAGGACGGGGTTTCGCTGCAACAACTCGTCGACGGCCTCAATGGCCTTGGCATCGGCCCGCGCGACCTGATCGGCATTCTCCAGGCGATCAAGGCCGCCGGCGCCATCCAGGCCGACATCGAGGTGATGTGATGCAGACGGCTCCGATCATCACCAGTCACAACACCGCCCGGCAAGGCCGCAGCAGTGCCCAGCCGCAACGGCCGTCCCGACTACGATTTCGCCGCGGCCCTCGATAAGGTGTCGGCGCCGATGAAAGCCAAGGCGCTGACCCAGGCGCAGAACTTCGAGGGCATGTTTATCAACTCGATGTTCTCGCAGATGACGAACGGCCTCAAGGGCGAAGGCCCGTTCGGCAGCACCACCGGCACCGGCATCTGGCGCTCGATGCAGATCGAGCAATATTCGAAATCCTTCGCGCAGGCCGGCGGCGTCGGCATCGCCAATGAAGTCTATCGCACGCTGGTGATGCAGCAGGCCAGGACCGCCGGTCAGGTCCAAGGAAAACAGGCATGAACCAGGCTCCTTTACGGCAGCCGGCAATTCCCTCCGCTTCGACGCCCGGCGAAGCACGCAAGCTCGCTGCAAGAGCTGATGGATTCCATGAGCGCCCTGCTCGGCGTCATCGAGCGCGAAACCGAACTGGTGCGCGGCGGCAAAATTCGCGAAGCGATGGCCTTCGAATCGAAAAAAGCCGAGCTCTCGCGCCACTATGTCGGCGTTGTCGCCCGCCTCAAGGCCAGTCATCAATATCTCGCCAAGACATCGCCGGATCTGCTTGCGACGCTGCGCCGCCATCACGACACGTTTCGCGCCATGTTGCAGGTCAATCTCACCGTGCTCGCCACCGCGCACGCGGTTTCCGAAAGCATCGTGCGTGGCGTCAATGCCGAGGCGCAGCGCCGCAATATTCCGAGCACCTATGGCGCCAGCGGTCAGCGCGTGAATCCGGGAGCGCGGCACCTGAGGCCGCTCGCGGTCAGCCGATCGCTCAGTGCCGCCGATCTGAAGTCCCTACAGGGCAAGCAGCAAACTCGTATAGGGACTTCATCGAAAGCGGCACTGCAATCATAATTTTGCTAGTGGTCCTTTGATCTAACATTCGCAAAAGTGCCCGCTGAAAAGGGCTGCGATGTCGGACCACTAGTTACGACAATTTTCATCAAATTGCGCCGGCGTCAGCGCATTATTCAGCGCGTTCTCTAACAGTGCGTTGAGACGTCTAGATCATAATTGCCGACAATGAGGGGTTGGGATTTGACTCGAGGGAAGCCAGGAGGCTGCCATGAGTACAGATTTCAGCATCAGACCGGTGGGGGCGCCGGTCCCAGCTTCGTTTCCACCCGCTGCCAGTACGGCGGCGCTTGGAGCCGTGCCTACGCAACTGCCCGCAAATCAAACCGTCACCGCACCGGATGCGAGCACGACGACCCGCAACGATCTGCCGAGCTCCAACGTATCGTTGTCGCGTCAGGCTTTCTTCGACACCGCTGCGGCTTCCTTCGTTTTCCAGTCAGTCGACGGGTTGACCGGCCAGGTGGTCCAGCAATTTCCGGACGACGCAACATTGCGCCGCCGCACCTATTTCCACTCGCTGGATGCCAAGGATTCGTCGGCGCGGCCGATCGAGACCGACTTGAGAGCGTGAGAGGCAGCGCGTTCAAGGCCTGCCGCTGCAAAGAGTGTAGCTGAGACCTTCTCAGGCCCTGCCCGCGAGACCCGCCGCGATATTGGTGTTGATATCGATCAGCGGCTTCAGCTTCTTGGGGTCTGGCGCCAACTGCATCTCGACCGTTTGATTCAGGACGAAGAGCGAGAGGTTGGCGATGTTCTGGCGAACCTCGACCGTATGGGGATTGTCGTCCGCCTGGGCGGCGCTCATGAAGATGGTCCACAGACGGCGGTTGAACAGCAACGCCTTGTGCAGAGTAGCGTCGGGCCCATTCCAGTTCGCCTGCACGTCCCGCAGTTGCTTGGCAGCCTTCAGCAGCGCCTGCGCCTCTATTTCCCTTACCGTCCCGGTCGTCTGTGAGGTGCGCGCATAGGCTTGGGCGGCGTTGGACATTCAGCACTCCGAACCGGGGATTTACGCAGCACAGGGACCTTGACTGCCCATGTTTTATAGGTCGCTGCCTTTAAAATAACGTTAGCGGTGGCCGCTCAATGCACCGCAAAACTACTGTATTCGCAGTTGATTAGGCGATCGGCAGGCGCGCCCGATCAATGAAAAACGGCGGGGTTTCCCCCGCCGTTTCGCATTTGGTTGGCAGTTCCTGGATCAGCGGAGCAGCTGGAGCACGCTCTGCTGCGACTGGTTGGCGAGCGCCAGCGCCGAGACCGCGATCGACTGGCGGGTCGACAGCGCCTGGCTGTTGGCCGCTTCCTCATTGGGGTCGGCCAGCGTCAGGTTTGCCGAGCCGGTCTGCAACACGTCGATCAGGCTCTTCGCGAAGTCCTGGCGGATCTGCACGATCGACAGGTTCGAACCGAGCGCGGAGGCTTCCGAGCGCAATTGGTCTGAAGCGGTGGACAACTTGGCGATCACCGCGTTGGCCGAGCTGTTGTCCAGGAAGTCCTTTCCAGAGGTCAACGAACTTAGACCAAGGCCGGCCGCGTCAAAAGTGACCCCGTTGATGCTGAGCGTCGATGTGCCGGTTTCGTTGAAGGTCAGCTTCAGGTCGTCGCCGTTCAGCAAGTTGATGCCGTTGAACGATGAGTCCTGCGACGTCGTCGTGATCTGCGAGATGATGTTGTTGTACTGGGCCACCAGGCCGGCGCGGGTGCTCTGCGAATTCGGATCGGCGACGGGCGCGCCCGCGGTGCCGCCGGTCGGCGTGACGAGGGCCGCAGTGTCGGTACCGCTGATCGCAATGTTGTTCGGGGCCGCGGTGGTGCCCGTGGTCAGGGTCTGGCTGGCATGGTCGTTGTCCGAGGTGAACGTGATCGAGCCATCGCTGGCCAGCGACGCCGTCAAGCCGAGGCCGGCGGCGGTCAAGGCGGCATTGAAGCCGGCGATCGAGTTGACGTTGCCGGCAGCAACCGTGTTGCTGATCGTGATCGTGGTCGCAGGTCCGGTGGCGGGCGTAAAGACGAAGTTCTTGCCCTGGAGCGAGTTGGTGCCCGCGTTGGTCAGGTCCGTGATCGTTCCGGAAACGCCCGCTGGAGCCGCGCCGGTCGGAGCCGTGCTGGTTGCGGAAGCCTTCACCGAATAGCCCGTGGTCGTCTGAAGCACCTGGCTGGCGATCGACTTGGCGGTATCGACCAGCTTCTCCAGCGAGGTAAGGCCCGTGTTGGCGGCCTGCAGCACCTGCACGCCGTTGCCGACGGCGTCGAGCAGGTTGTTGATGTCGCTGGCGCGGTTATCGAGCCCCTGCGCCGTGAAGAAGTTGGTGGGATTGTCCAGTGCCGAGTTGACCTTCTTGCCACTCGCAAGGCGGTTTTGAGTGGTGGACAAGAGCGCGGCTGTATCTTGCAGCGAAAGCAGGTTCTGGCGGACCGCCGCGGAGAGAACAATACCGGACATGTGAGAGCCTTCCGTCGTTTATCTCCCTGCTGTTTAACGGCTGTCCTTTAAATTATGGTTAACGCCGGCTTAAGCGGCGTGGTTAATGGCTGGTTATCAGCCCCTGCCCGCAGCCTCACCCGGCGGGTCGCTTGATCGCGGCGGCAAAAAAAGAAGCGGCGGGGTTTCCCCCGCCGCTCTTGTTTGGTCGTTTTTGCCGAAATCAGCGGAGCAGCTGAAGCACGCTCTGCTGAGACTGGTTGGCGAGCGCCAGCGCCGAAGTCGCGATCGACTGGCGGGTCGACAGCGCCTGGCTGTTCGCCGCTTCCTCGTTCGGATCGGCCAGCGTCAGGTTCGACGCACCGGTCTGCAACACGTTGATCAGGCTCTTGTTGAAGTCCTGACGCAACTGCACGACCGACAGGTTCGAACCGAGCGCGGACGCTTCGGTGCGGAGCGTGGTGCTGGCCGCGCTGAGCTTGGTGAGCTGCGCGTTGGCCGAGGCGGAGTCCAGGAAGTCCGTGCCCGAGGTCAGCGAGCCAAGGCCGAGACCGCCAGCGTCGAAGGTGACGCCAGTGACGTTCAGCGTGGACTTGCCGGTTTCGTCGAAGGTCAGCTTGAGGTTATCACCAAACAGCAGGTTGATACCGTTGAAGGACGAATCCTGAGCGGTGGTCGTGATCTGCGTGATGATGTTGTTGTACTGAGACACCAAGCTGGAACGGGTAGCCTGAGAGCTCGCATCGGCGATCGGTTTACCAGCAGTGCCGCCGGTCGGCGTAACGAGGGTAGCAGTGTCGGTACCGGTGATCTGAATTGTGTTGGCGGCTGCGTCGCCGGTCGTTGTCAGCGTCTGGCTGGCGTTGTCGTTGCTGGAGGTCAGCGTGATCGAGCCGTCGGTGGCCAAAGACGCCGTCAAGCCGAGGCCCGCGGCCGACAAGGCGGCGTTGAAAGCATCGATCGAGTTGACGTTGCCGGCAGCAACCGTGCTGCTGATCGTGATCGTGGTCGCAGCACCGGCGGCGGCGTAAAGATGAACGTCTTGGTGTTCAGCGAGTTGGTGCCAGCGTTGGTCAGATCGGCCGCGGTTCCAGCAACGGCCAGTGGACCTGCGCCGGTCGGAGCCAGACTGGTCGCGGAAGCCTTCGTCGTAAAGCCCGTGGGCGCCTGAAGCACCTGGTTGGCAATCGACTTGGCGGTATCAACCAGGCTCTGCAGCGAGGTCAGACCGGTGTTGGCGGCCTGGAGCACCTGCACACCGTTGCCGATGCTGTCGAGCAGGTTGCCGATGTCGGAAGCGCGGTTGTTGAGGCCGGCTGCGGTGAAGAAGTTGGTGGGATTGTCGAGCGCCGAGTTGACCTTGTTGCCGGTGGCCAGAGCGTTCTGGGTGGTGGCCAAGAGCGAAGCAGTGCTCTGCAACGAGAGGAGGTTCTGGCGAACGGAAGCGGAGAGAACAATACCGGACATTACTGTGACCTTTCTGGTTTACACATTCACCCGACCGTTCAGGCCGGATTACCTCGGCACCGTGCGAGCAAGCCATCTAACAAAACATGAATTGGATATCGGCAATTTGGACAACCGATTGGCGCGAAAAGCAGGAAACGCAACTTTCACAGCCCAGGCGGCCGACTCACTTCATTGATAACATTGAGTTTTTATCGTCGTCCATTTCCGTTTACCCGCTGTTAACCATGAGTAGGAAAGATGCGCCTGGCTACGAACGTTCAGCGTTGGTTGCTGACGCGTTGATCGCGCACATTCCAACAGTCCAAACGACAGGCGACAGCGGAGAAACTGACATGGCGCTCAAAGTCGAACTCAAGCCCCACGAACGGATCATCATCGGCTCTTGCGTGATCACCAACACCGATCAGCGCGCACGGTTTTTGATCGACGGCGAGAAAATTCCGATCCTTCGCGAGAAGGACATCATGACGCCGGAAACCGCCGACACGCCGGCAAAGCTGATCTATCTGGCTGTGCAGTTGATGTACATTTCGCCGGATCCGCGAATCAATCACGGCACCTACTTCAATCTCGTGCGCGACGTCGTCACGACGGCGCCAAGCACATGGTCGTTGATCGAGAACATCAACACCAGCATCCTGAACGGCGATCTCTATCTCGCGCTCAAGGAAGCGAAGAAGCTCGTTGCCTACGAGAAAGAGCTTCTGGACGAAGCGCGCGAACACCAGGCAAACGCGACCGCAGCCGCCTGAGGCCGATCGGAATTCTCGCAACAGAATTTCCAACGGGCAAGAAGCACGCCGCAATCAAGCGGCGTGATTTTCCGCAGAACGCCGCGCGCCGAATTCAAGCACCGCATTGAGAAGCGCATCGAGATCTTGCGTGTCGGTGCGATGATTGACGATCGCCGCGCGGATCGCGAGTTTGCCGTCGAGCGTCGTGGTCGACGGCGCCGCAACACCTGACTCCTGGATATCGGCAACGATCTCGCTGTTGACGCGGTTGGCATCGGTTGCGCGATAACGGAAGCAGACGATGTTGAGCTGGGCCGGTGCAATCAGTTCCAGCCGCGGCTCCGACGAGATCTTCATCTCCAGATAACGTGCAAGCCGGCAGGTGCGCTCGATCATCGCGCCGAGTTTTTCGGTGCCGTATGCCTTCAACGTGAACCAGGTCTTCAGCGCGCGGAAGCCGCGCGACAGATCAGGCCCGAGATCGCAAGGCCACGGCGACCCAGCCGCAAGTCCTCGAGCCTCGCGCCGCAAATAGACCGCCGGCGCCGCAAAGGCGTCGAGATGCCGCTGTTGATCGCGGACGAGCAAGAAGCCCGCATCGTACGGCACCTGTCCCCATTTGTGGAAATCGAGCGCGACGGAATCAGCGCTTTCCAAACCGGCAAGGCGCGGCGCGAGCACAGGCGACAGAACACCGAGCGCGCCGTAAGCACCGTCGACATGAAACCAGAGATTTTCCTCACGGCACAGCGCGCTGAGCGCCGAGAGATCATCGATCGCTCCGACGTCGACCGTGCCGGCGGAGCCAACCACGAGGAAAGGCCTCAGGCCGACCTCGCGATCGCGCCTGATCTGCGCCCGCATCGCTTCCACATCGACGCGATGCAAATGATCGACCGGCATGCTTCGCAGCGCATCGGTGCCGAAGCCCGCGAGATCCATCGCGCGGGAGACGCAACCATGCGCGGCCTTCGACGTATAGGCCGTCAGCATCGCGCCTTCACCGCCGACGCCATGCTGTCGCGCGGACGCTCCCAGCGCCGCCGTGCGCGCCACCCACACCGCCATCAGGTTCGCCATCGACGTGCCGGTCACGAACACGCCGCTCGCACTTTCCGGAAAGCCGAGCAGCGTTCGCGTCCATTCCGTGATCTGACGTTCAACCTCGATCGGAATATGATCGCGGCCGCCGAGGTTGGCGTTCAGTCCGCCTGCAAGCATCTCGGCCAGCATGCCGACGACGTTGCCGCCGCCATGCACCCATCCCATGAAACCGGGATGGACATTGCCGGTCGCATAGGGCGCGATGAGTTGCGAATATTCCCGGTAGATATCGCCGAGCGCGGAAGGCTCGCGCGGCACGTCGCCGCGAAATTGCGCACGAACCTCATCCGGGATCGGACGCCAGACCGGCTGCTTTCTGATATCGGCGATATAGTCGATGGCCTCATCGAGCATGCGATGGGCTTGCGCGCGCACGTCATCCCAGTTCGACGGATCGAGCGTTTCGCTCGGTCCGACCTTCGAGGAAAGCTCGGACGGCGACTTGGTCACGCCGCTACCTCATTCCGGCGGCCGGCGCGGCGATGTAGCATGGCGGCGAAAGCATCGAACACTTTTCGCATCTCGGGCACCTTGTACGGAAAGATATCAGGCGAATCCATGTCGTGGACGATCGCTGTATTATCGGCCTCAAAGACCAGCAATGATCCATCCCTGGTTTCCGCGCAATCGACCGTGAAATAATCGAGCCCCACGCGCTTCGCAAGACCCGCCAGCGCCGCACCATGGCGCTGCGCGAACCCGACATCGAACGTCCGCATGAAGGTTTCTTCCTCGCGCCGCTTGCTTTCGCTCGCTGCCATCTGCGCGTTCATGTACCAGATGTCCCAACGGTCGGCGATCGCAAGATGACACGCATAGGGTCGCCCATCGATCAGCGCGACGCGATATTTGCGAAACAAGCCATCGTCGCTTCGGTAGTCGACAAAGCGCGATACGAAGAACAACTCTTCTGCGTGTTCGCCGAGATAGGCTTGAATCGCGGCGGCGTCGTCGAGTTTCGCGAGCCCCTTGCCGGCATGCGAACCGCGCGGCCTTGCAATGACGGGAAACGCAAGATCGTCGGAGACGTCGGTAAGCGCGCAGCGCCGATTGTGAAAGCTTCACAAGCTGTTCGCGCGTCACGCTTGCCGTGCGCGGAATCTGGAGCCCCTCGACGCCTTCGAGCAAGCCATGCAGCTTGTCACGATCGAGACGGCCGATCAGCTCCGGCGCATTCACCAGCGGCCGTGGCCAGTTCGGCGCGGCGCGAGCGATCTTGTCGAGTGCACCTCGGCAATCGTCGGAATCGGCGGCGACGACCATCGCGACGTCGTGCGGCGGCAACCAGTCGGGCCAGCCCGTGTCCGGCATGACATAAAGCGTCGTCAATTCGATGCCGCTGCGTTCGAGCAGGAATTCGATCGGCGTATTGCTGCCGATGTCGGTGGCGGCCGCAAGCGCGAGAACGCGCAAATGCGGAGGTCTCGCCGCGCAAGGCGACCGGAAAAGCTGATGCGACGCCAGGATGGTCTGCTGGATCGCGAGCCCCGTCTCCTTGTCGCCGAGCAACTGCGCGATCACCGAAAGATCGAGCCCCTCGCCCGGCTCGATGCTGTCGTCAAGCAGCCTGGCAGATCAGCCGCCGCCACAACGGGCGAAGATCGTGTCCGGCCTCGGCGGCTTTCGTCAGTCGGGCAAGACCGATGCGCTCAGCGCAACGTGGCCGGGGAATTCCGGTTCGCTGTGAAAGTGGCGTGTCCGCCTCAGGCCGCATCGGTCGCCAGCGCCAGTGGCAGGCTCCCGAACTGCGAGGCGACTTCGCCACGAAATACCGACGGCCCGACATGGTCGAGACGGCTTTGAAGATCGGCCCAGATCTCGCCGCCGATGTCGGTCCAGCGCTTGCAGAAGGCAAAGTCCTCGCTGAGATAGCTGGCGGTCGCCCGATCGATCATGCCTTCAAACAACGCAAAGCGGTTCGGGCTTCCGGCCAGCGCGTCAAGCGAATGCTCGCGAAAGAATTGCAGCGACGCATAGTCCGGATGCGCGCACATCTTTTCAAAGACGTGGCGGCGGATCATCAGAAAGCCGGTGCCGACGTAACGCGCCCGCGTGAAGCCGTTGACAACAGCGACATGATCGGGATCGTTGACCTCGAGCACATAGTCGAGCGAAGCCGCCGGAACGTTCGGCCGCCTTCCCTCGATCGCGCGCTTGGCTTTATCCCAGTTGGTGCGCTTGACCGGATAGACACCGGCCACGACGTCTGCGCCGGACTCGATCAAGCGAAACACCTGATCGGGCGTGAAGCCGATATCGGCGTCGATGAACAGAAGATGCGTCGCGGTGGGATCGTCGAGAAAGGACGTCATCAGGTTGGCGCGGGCGCGCGTGATCAGCGCATCGCCGTCGCGGAGCTCGATCTTGAGCTGCAGGTTCGAGAGCGACCGCACCGCGCGTTGCAGGGCGAAGATCGAATTGACGTAGGCGGTGGAGACCTGACCGCCAAAGCAGGGCGTCGCCACTACAAGGTGAATTTGCTCGGTCATGAGGTGCTCCCCGCGACCACCACCTGTCTTCGGCCGGCCGCAATCGTCACCAATCAGTAAACAGACGTGGTTAACGAAATCCTAATGGCCCTGCCCGGCGCCCGCCAGGCCGTTCAATTCGCCTGCGAGACGGGCGATGACGCTATCCCAGTCGCCAAAGGCTGGCTGCCGCAGCAGTGTTGCGGTCGGATACCAGGGCGTGTCGCTCGCGCCGCGCATCCAGCGGAAATCCGCTGCGTGCGGCAGCAGGATCACCACCCGCTTGCCCAGCGCGCCTGCCAGATGCGCCACCGCCGTATCGACGGAAACGACGACGTCGAGCAGCGAAATCACCGCAGCGGTGTCCGCGAAATCGGCAAGTTCGGCACCGAGGTCGACGAGATCAGGCAGGCGCTGCATGGCGTCGCGGTCGGCCTCGCGCATTTCGCGCTGCAGGCTGAAACAGGCGAATGGCAGATCCGCAAACAGCGAACCGAAACGCGAAAGCGGGATCGAGCGGTTGGCATCGTTCTTGTGCGCGGGTGAGCCGGACCAGACGAAACCGGCGCGCGGAGCGCCCTCGCCCAGCCGTTCGCGCCAATGCGCGACGCGCGATGCGGACGCGGCGAGATAAGGCACTTGCGCCGGAATGGTCGCAGGCTCCGTGCGGGAGGCGAACGGCAGGCTCAACAACGGACAGTGCAAGTCGAAATGCGGCAGCGCGTTCCCTTTGGCGACGATCTCGATGCCGTCGAGTGAGGACAGCAGCGACATCAACTCCGGCTGGACTTCACAGATCACGCGCGCACCGCGGCTTGCGAGCAGCGGCGCATAGCGGATGAACTGAAGCGTATCGCCGAAGCCCTGCTCGGCGTGAAGCAAAACCGTCTTGCCGGCAAGCGGCATGTCGCCATGCCATTGCGGCTGACGGAACGAGCGCCGTTTGTCGGCAAATGCGCCGGTTCCCCAGCGCCATTCATAGGCTTTCCAGCCGGCGGCGAAATCACCAAGCGTGAGGTGCGCGAGCGCAGACTCGAAATGCGCCTCGGGGAACTCTGGGCTCTTGGCGAGCGCGACCGCGAAATTCTCCAGCGCCTCCTGCGGCCGATCGAGCCGGCGCAAGGCATGACCGCGATTGGTCAGGATTTGCGGATGGTCCGGCATCAGTGCGAGCGCCCGATCGTAGCTTTCGAGCGCATCCGCCGGCCGGTTGAAACGTAACAGCGTGTTGCCTCTGTTGACACGCGCCCCGACATGCGACGGGTTCGCCGCCAGCGCCTCGTCGTAGCTTGCCAGTGCTTCCGTGTTGCGATCGAGCGCGAGATACGCATTGCCGAGATTATAGAGAATCTCCGGATGGCGCGGAGACAGCGCCAGCGCGCTGCGATATTGCGTGATCGCTTCCTCGAAGCGGCCGACGCCTTGGAACGCGAGACCGAGATTCGAGGCCGCATCGACGGATGCGGCATTCGCCTTCACGGCTTTGGTCAGGAAGCCGATCGCCTCGGCGTGACGACCGCGCTGGAGATGAATGTATCCCGTCAGATGCAGCGTGTCGAAATGATCGCTGGAATATTCCAGGATCGCCGCGCATAGCCGTTCGGCCTTGCCGAGGTGACCGTCGTGCAACGCTCCCATCGCCTGCCGCTGCAGCCGCGCCAGGTTCGGCGTCCGCGCAGAGGCGCCCTTCCATTGAGCAGACAAACCGGCACCTTTCGAATACGCACATTGCGCGCGTTTCGTCGTTTTCGAATCAAACGGCGCCGACAAGGCTATCATTTTTGAGGTGGATTCGGGCCCGGCAAAGCCGTCGCTCGAAACTTACCGCAGAGCCGCGAGACCTTACGCCGCCTGCTCGCGGCCGGGCTTCGTGCGTAAGAGCATCGCCGCAAACGCATCGAAGATCTTGCGCATCTGCGGTCCCTTGTAGGGAAACACCGCCGGCGAATCCATGTTGTGGACCACCGCGGTATTGTCGGCTTCGAAAATCAGAAGCTCGTCGTTCTTGTTTTCAGCGCAATCGATGGTGAAGTAGTCGAGGCCGACGCGGCTTGCGACGGCGGCGAGTGCCGCTCGGTGGCGAAACGCGAAACCCTGATCGAAGTCGCGCATGAAGCGCGCTTCTTCATCGCGCTTTTCCTCGCTGAACGCCATGCCGGCGTTGAGATACCAGATGTCCCAGCGATCGGCGACCGCCATGTGGCAAGCGTAGGGTTTGCCGTCGATGAAGACGACGCGATACTTTCGATAAAGACCATCCGCGTTCGAATAGTCGACGAAGCGGGCGATGAAAAACGCCTCCTCCGGCCGCCCGGCGAGATATCGCGCCAACGACGCACCGTCGTCGACCTTGGCAAGTCCGACGCCGGCATGCGAGCCGCGCGGCCGCGCGATAATCGGAAACGTCAATTCGGCCGCGATGGCGGAAAGCTCTCCGGATCGCGCCGCCGACATCAGATCGATGCGGCTTGCGCCATGCGTTGCTGGAATTTCCAGGCCGTCGATGCCGCGCAACAGGCCGTACAGCTTGTCGCGATCGAGATTGCGGACGAAGCGCGGCGAATTGAGCAGCGGCCGCGGCCAGCGCGACGCCGTGGCCTCGATCTTGCGAAGCGCTTCGACGCACTCTTCCGAATCCGAGGCGATCACGATCGCCACGTCATGTTCGGGAAGCGGCATCGGCAAATCGACGCCTGCGACGACATAGAGCGTCTGGAGTTCGATACCGGAATTTTCCAGCAGGAATTCGATCGGGGTGTTGCCGCCCATGTCGATCGCCGCCGCCAGCGCCAGCACACGCAGCTTCGGCTGCTCCGACGAACACGGCGAACGATAGAGCTGATGACAGGCGAGTACATCCGCCTGGATCTCCATGCCCATCTGGCTTGTCGCCGAGAAGCTGGATGATCAGCGACAGGTCGAGGCCCTCGCCCGCGCTTGCGGTGCCGCCGGCAAGCTTGCCGATCAATTGGTCGCGCAACGGCCGCAGGTCAGTGCCTTCGAACGCCATCGTCGTCAACCTGGCAAAGCCGATCCGGTCGGCACTCGGATAGTGCGCCAGACCGGCCGCGATGTTCTCACGATCCACGAGCAGCATCCATCGGTTCGAGCGCGCTTGCCAGCAGCGTTTCAAGATTGGCGATCGCGCCGGACGCCTGGTCGATAGCGCGTTGCAGGTTGCGATGGGCCATATCGGCGTTCGGCGACCACGCTTCCGAAACGAGCCGCGCGCTGGCGCTGATCCGAAGTGCCGCCGGCGGCTGCGGATCGCGTCCGAGCGCAACCGGCTGGCCGATCAGGCATGGTTGCGCGGCGATGCGCTTGCCGGCGTTGCCTGCGAGCCCACGATAGAGCGCGCGGCATTCCTCAAGCGAGCGAAGACGCTCGTCTTGCCGGACTACAAAAGAAAAGACCGTGCGTTGCGCCATCTCTTCATCGGCGGGATCGGAGAGGCGTTGCTGCCACGCCAAGAGCTGGAGCGAAGGCGAAGTCGCGATCAACCGTTCGACCGCCTGGCCGAACGTCGCAAGCGCCGTCCGGCGAAACGCATCCGGCACGCGGTAGTATGCGCCGATTTCCTCGATCGCGGCTTCCCAGCGCAGCCACTGGCCGAAATTCATCCGGACCGGAAAGCGCGATCGCAGGACCGGCCAGTTTTGCGGCCAATCGCTGCGGCTGGAATATTCGAGCAGACCGGGCGGGATACTGCTGGCGGCGTCGAGACGCGAAGCCAGCGCGCCCGGCACGAGCAGCGCGCCGCTGAAGGGCGGGCCGGTAAAGAATTTCGATCCCGTCACGATCACGATATAGCCGCGGTCGAGGAAGCCTTTGAGGCGCGCACGACCGAGCCGCATCTGGCAGGCATCGACGACCACCTGAACCTGACCGGGCCAGCGCGCCGTGATGGCTTCGAGGCATTCATCGCTCGGCGCGCGCCAGCCGAACTTCGAGGCGTCCATCACCTGAAGCAAGACCCTGGCGCCATCGGCCACGGCCCGCTCGACAGCAGCAAACACCGTTGCATCGCTCGCTGCGGGCGACCTGGCTTGTCCGGCCTCATCGAACAACGGAAGCGCCACGCTGGTCACGGCGGAGGCGAGGCCCGTGATCGGTTCGCCCTTCTGCACCCGGCCACCGTTGGCGGTCGCGGCGCTGAAGTGGCAACCGCGCGAGGTATTGACGGTGCCGCTGCCGGTCTGGTCGGCCGCAACAACGACGGTGACCAGTTCTTCTCCGAGCAGCGCCCGCGCCAGGAACAGCGCCTGGAGTTGCGAATCCGTGCCCGACGGGGAAAACACGACATCGGCGAGCGCCGGCTTCAGGCCAAGGCAGAACCGCAGTTCATCCCGCATCTCTTCGACGCGCTCGTCGAAGGCGGCCTCGATGCCGACATCGATCGCCGATCGCATCAAGGCCTCGCGGGCATCTTGCGCGCGGCTATAGGCGCGTTCCGAAATCGACGTCGCCGTACTGGAGGAAAAGCTCAGCGTTTCCGGGCAAGGCGTTGACTGGCAACCATATTCGTTGAGGCCGGTCGCCGGATTGATCGCGAGCCGCGAGTCGCCGCCAGTGACCAGGAGGGTATCGAGCGGTGCGAACAACTCGGCCATCGCATTGGCCGATCGCGATCGTCCTGAAGGACCTTCCGCCTCAGATACCTGGAATCGAACGCCACCGTGGAGCATTCCAAGACCTCAATACCGAGCCCGCTTTGAACAGCGGAACATCAATGAGCGCCAACGGCCGCTAAGGCGGCGTTAATCCGCGTTAGGAGAAGTAAACAGCTATGGTTAATGAAAGCTTTATGAGCCGTGCGGACGCGTCTAGTGGAGTGGATTTGACATTCGCCCCCACCTGCCCCGCGAACCTGAAAGCGAATATCAAATCCAGAACTCCACTAGAGAGCTATATTTGCTAGTGGTCCTTTGATTCTAACATTCGCAAAAGTGGTCGCTGCAAAGGGATGCGAATGTTGGAATCGGACCACTAGGCCGCCTCGCCCTGCCCTCACCTTTAGCCACCCGGCGCCAGGAACTTGGTCAGGCTCAAGCCGGCCAGGATCGAAGTGGTCTGGTAGGAAGCCGACAACGTGGTTTGCAGTTGCAGGATTTCGCTTGCGACCTGATCGGTGGATACGGTTTCGGTCGAATCGACGAGATTTTGCAGCACCGTCTGGGTCTGGCTCTGCCGTGCGCTCGCAGCCTGCATCTGGGTCTGGGCTGCGGCGAAATCCGTCTGAATATCCGAGATCGTTTGCTGCCCCGGCTTCGAGTTCAGGTTGTTGGAGATACGCAGCGAGAGCGCGGCGGCCTGTTTGGGCGCATTGGCCGCGGTGGGCTTGAAGCTGACCGCGGCGTAAACCGCGATGCCTTCGAGCTGCTGGCGGATCCCTTGCTCGTTGGCCTGGGCGCCGTAGTCGACCGATATCCCGGAATCGATCCGGGCCGTGGACGATGCGCGCGGATCGGCCGAGGAGTTTCCGGTGTACCAGGCAACCGTATTGGCCGAGCCGTTGACAAGTGAAGTCGCGGTGGAGAGCGGCGAACCGGACACGCGAAGCGGCGGCTGCACCGCGGTGATGGGACTGCTGCTGAAGCCCAACGACGACAGCGCCGCAGTCGCGTTCGCAGTCGAGCCCGTGATCGAAAAGCTGGCTGCATTGTCGGTGTGCAGCGTGATGGCGCCGCCGTCGATGCTGGAGGGCGTGCGAAGTCCCCGTGATCGTGTCGATCGCCGACAGCAGGTTGCCAACCGTGCCGGTGGTCGGATTGATGTTGTAGTTGGGGCCCGTCAACGAGGTCGGTGCCGACGTTGAAAACGTGATGGCCGTGCCGTTCACGTTGATGGAGTTGCCATTGTTAAAGCCGCTGCCGAGCGAATCCGAACCCGCGAGTGCCCGACAGCTTGGTCGCGCTGGTGATCGGCGCCGCCGGCGCCTGTTGATTGCTGGCGGCACTTCCGATCGCGATGCTCGATGGATCGAAGAAATCGTTGCCCGCGGCGACCGCGGAGGCCGCCACCAGGTCCGTGTTCGCCACCGTGCCGATTGCGGTGTTCAGCGCGGCATTCAGATTGGCTGCCGTTTGCGCCGGCGTCGTACCGATCGCAAAGGTGTTGGTGGGCGCCGGCGTGGCGCTCGACGCCGTCAACGTCACGGACGAGGTCGTGCCGTCGGGCAGGTTGAAGTTGAGCGTGACCTGATCGCCCGGGTTCGGATTGGTCCCGCCGAAGCTGAACGACACCGCCGCCGGTGACCCGGCCGGGCCGCTCACGGTCGCGCCGGTCAGGTTCGAGCTGATCGTGCCGAGCTTCAGTCCGAACGGCGAGCCGGCGGCGTCTTCGGCGACCGAGAATGACGTGGTGCCTCCGGAAGTGGCCGGGGACGAGATCACGAGACGCCCGAGGCCAGTGGTGCCGTCGGCCTGCGCGCGTTCTGCAATGAGTTGCTTGAGCCCGGCCTGGGTGCCGGTGCCGTTGAGGATGGTGTCGACGTCGGCAACCGCCGGCGAGTTGATCGCGCTTCCCGAAAACAGAAAGCGGTCGCCGGCCTGGGTGTTGAGGATACCGACCACGGAATCGAGCTGGCTCAGCGCGTTCTGCTGGCCGACGGTCTGACCGGTGCTGTTGAGCGATTGCGGCGTGGAGGCCGCGTCGTTCTGTACCGCGGTCGAGATATTCGACAACGATTGCAGCGCCGTGTTGGCGGCGCCGATGCTGGTATTGACGTTGGTGATCGTGGTCGTGAAGGCCGAGATGTTGGAGAGCTGCGCCCGCGCGGCGATTGCAAAGCCTTCGTTGAGGCCCATGCCCGAATACGTGGTCGACTTCTCACCGGTCGCCAGTTGGGTCGACAGGTTCGTGAGCTGGCTGTTGAGATTCTGGACAGCCTGCCCGAACAGCGAATTGTTGAAACCGATACTGTTAATCGACATCTGGAAATCGCCTTACGCTGGAACCTAGAGTTGAGCCTGCATCAACGTATTCATCATGCTTTGGACGACCGACATCACGTGGGCGTTGGCCGCGTAGGAGTTCTGCAACGAGATCAGGTTCGACAACTCGGAGTCGATGTTGACCTCCGAGGTCGTATTGAATTTCTGCTGCAAGGTGCTGACGACGACGCTCTGGCCCTGCTGGAGTTGCGTCGCGGACGAAGCCGCCGATCGCCTGCTGGCCGATGAACTGTTGCAGATAGCTGCTGATCGTGCCGGTGAACGGCGTCGTCGTCGAACCGAGGCCGGTCTGCGGCGAATAAGTGAAGTTCGAAGCCGTCAGCTGCTTGAAAATGAAGTCGGATCGCGTGGTATCGCCGGCCGGCGTCGGCGGCGAATTGCTGTACACCGTGACGTTCGAGGGATTGGCGAGCAGCGCCGGATTGACCTGGATGCGGTGCGCAAAGCCGGTCATTTCCGAACCGGCGCCGGTGATCGCGCCGGTATAGGACGAGGTTGTGTCGGTGAAAAACGGCAGTTGCGGGCTGCCGCTGGTCAACGAGTTGACCGTCGCGGTCGTCGAGGCCGAGTTCACCGTGACGTTGTCGGCCGGGTTGGCGGCGACCTGCAACAATCCCGATGAATTGGCGAATTGCAGATGCGTCTGGCCGAGCGCCGCGTTCAACTGCGACACCACCGAATTGATGCCGCCGGTGAAGTTGACCCCGATCACCTGCGGACTGGCGCCCGGCGGGCTTGCCAGCGGCAGCGCGCTGGGATCGTCGACCCGGACGACCTTGACCTGTTGCTGCTGGCCGGCGCTGTTGGTGTAGGTCAGGTTGATCGAATTGCCGGGCTGCACATTGGACAGATCGAGCGTGAAGCCTGAGAGCGACGCGGACGGATTCACCGCGGTGCCCTGCGTGGTCTGATCCGACAGCGAGCTCGAAAGTGTAGCGGCGAGCTGGTCGACCTGAGTTTGCGCCTGAACCAGCGTCTGGTCGCGCAGTTGGATATCGGCGGCGATCTGGCCCGAGCTGATGACCCTGTTGGCAATGGCATCGATGCTCGCGCCATTGGGCAGCGTCACGGTCAGCGCACCGACGTTGGATTTGGTCGGATCGGTATTGTACAGCGAGGTCGGGCTCAGCGTTCCCGCCGAGTTGAAGCTGAATAGCGATGCCTGAGTGTCTCCAACGAGTTGAACGCCGGTGCTCGTGAAGACGTTGACCCCGTTGTTGCCGTTGTTGACGGCGCGCACGTCGACGAATTTCGACACGTCGTTGATGGCGGCGTCGCGCTGATCTGCCAGCGTCGCGGCGGCCGGATCGTTCGGGCCCAGGCTCTGGAGCTTGGCGTTGATCGCCGCGATCTGCTTCAGGTCGGTGTTGACCTGCGCCACCGAGTTGCTGATGTCCTGGTTGACATTGGTGCGCAGCGTCTGGATGCCCTGCGACGTCGTATTGATCGTCTGCGCCAACGCTTGCGCCGCGCTCAACGCCGTGGTCTGCGCCGCCAACCCGGTCGTATTGGTCTGCAACGCCTGAACGGCGGAGGTGAAATTGTTGTAAGCCGATTCCAGCGTACCGGTGCCGCCGGGCGTGCCATAGATGCTTTGCAGTTGCCCGAGGATGTTCGAGATCTGGTTGGCATAGCCGGCGCCGCCGGTCTCGGTGCGAAGCTGCCCCTGAATGAATTGATCGATGTCGCGGGTGACGCCGGTCACCAGCACCGAGGAGCCGGAGCTTCCGCTCGCCACCTCGGTCTGGTTGACGGACTGGGCAACATAGCCGGGCGTATTCGCGTTAGCGACATTCGCCGACGTAATCGAAAGCGAGGCCTGGTTGGCACGCAGGCCGGCTACCGCAGTGGCAAGGGCAGAACTCAAACCCATCTTTACCCGCCTTGGATTGGACTACGCCGGGCCAAAATGGCCGGCGCCGATCAACGCAACACGTTCAGCAAGCTCTGAACCATGTCGTTGGCCGTGGTGATCACCTTGGTGTTGGCCGAATAAGCCTGCTGGGTCACGATCAGCTTCGTGAACTCGTCGGCGATATCGGTGTTGGAACCTTCGAGCGACGAACCCGCGATCGTGCCCGAGGCGCCCTGGATCGCCGGTCCGGACTCCGCGGTCGCCGCATAGGCCTGGCCGTCGAGCGCTTGCAGGTAGTTCGTGCCGTTGAAGTGCGACAGCGTGATCTGGGCGAGGTCGATGTTCTGCCCGTTGGAGAAGGTGCCGACCACGAGGCCCGAGTTGTCGATGGCGACCGACTGGAGCTGACCGGCGGCAAAGCCGTTCTGGGTGATCGGGCCGACGGTCGCGTTGCCGGCGGTGGACGCAAATTGCGACAGCGCGCCGGAGGCGATGTTGAGTCGAACGTCACCGACCTGCTGATTGTTGATCGTGAGGTTCGGGATGGTGATGCCACCGCCCGTCGGGCTCACCAGGTTGCCGTTCGAGTTGAAGGTGAAGGTCTGACCGACGTTGGTCCAGGTCGTATCGCCCGGCGTCGTCGGGCTGGAATTGCTCTGGTAGAAAAGATTCCAGGTGTTCGGCGCGGTCAGCGCCCAACGGAGCTGAACGTTGACCGGCGTGCCGGCCGAATTGTAGACCGTGACGGCGCCGCCGGCGACGCTCTCGTTTTCGAACGTCGTCAGATCGGCGTTGGCCACCACGCCGGTGCCGGTACCGCCACCGCCGGTCCGGGTTGCGGCCGGATCGGCCGAGAAACCGAGCTGCGAGAATAGCGCATTCGAATTGTTGTCGCTGATCACCAGATTGGCGGCGACACCGGTGTTGAGGGTGATCTCACCGGGGGTACCGGTCGTGCTGATGGTGCTCGGGTTGGCGGTATTGCCATTGATCGTGTCGATGGCGCCCAGCAAGGTTCCGAGGGTGGCGCCCGGGGGGGTGCCGGTTGTCGGATCATTGACGTTGATGGTGAAGGGTCCTGCGCCCGTGAACGCGCCCGAGGTCGGGGCGCTGGCGGGGCCGCTCACGAAATTGATCACATGACCGTCGACGGTGATCGACTTGCCGGCAACGCTGGTCGGCAGCGTGCTTAGTGCTGTCGTATTGCTGATCGGGGTGCCGCCAATGATGACCTGGTTGCCGACCACAGCTGAATTGCCGAACGCGGGCGGCGCCGTGCCCAGCACTTCCGGATTTTGGCTGAAATCAGCCGGGTTGAGTCCGCCCTGCGCGACGAATGATCCAGTCGTTGCGTTCGGGCTCGCGGTCGTCTTCGGCACCGTCGGCAGGTTGGCGGAATATTGAATCGTGGTCGTCGCCTGCGCCGGAACGAAGTTATTGTTGAATTGCAGAACCGTCGGCACGCTGCCGAGCGGGTTGCCGGTCTTCGGGTCGACTGCTTGACCCATCAGGTAGTAGCCCGAGCTGTTGACCAGATAGCCCTGCGCATTGACCTGGAAATCGCCGGCGCGCGTGTAATTGGTGACGCCGTTGAATGTCGGAACGTTGTCGGTGATGCCGGTCGGCTTTTGCACGTCGAAGAAGCCGTCGCCGTTGATGGCGATGTTGGTCGCGACCGTCGAGTTCGAAACGGTGCCCTGCGTGGTGATGGTCTGCTGCGCGTGCGCGGTGACGCCGCCGGCGACCTGCTTGTTCACCGCCAGCGCGGCCGGGATCAGGTCTTCGAAGCTGGTATTGATGCCCTTGTAGCCGACGGTGGAGGCGTTCGCGATGTTGCCCGATATGTTCTGCAACGCGAAAGATTGAGCCTGTAGGCCGCCTACCGAGGTATTAAGCGCGTCGAAGATACCCATAACTTTGTCTCCAAATTCGATCCCTGGACACCGGGGGCATCTTGCCCACGCATGGCCGTGCTCGAAGGAGACGTCGCAATCGCCGTGCCAACCACGGGATTCCAGCGAATTCAATCACTTAAACAAAAAACCCCGGTCACAAGGACCGGGGCACAATTGCCGGGCGGGCAACAATTGCCGAGAGCAATGTTCCGAACGAAGACCTGAAAATCAGCTCGCGGTCGGCGCCGACGGATGGAAAGTCAGGGCGTAGCCGTCCATGCAGTAACGCAGACCGGTCGGCTTCGGACCATCGTCGAAGACGTGGCCGAGATGCCCGCCGCAACGACGGCAATGAACTTCCGTGCGCTTCCAACCGAAGGAACGGTCTTCGCGTTTGCCGACGGCATTCTCCAGCGGCTGATAGAAGCTCGGCCAGCCCGTGCCGCTTTCGAATTTCGTATCGGACGCAAACAGCGGCAGGTCGCAGCCGGCGCAGGCGAAGGTGCCCTTGCGGTGCTCTTTCAGAAGCGGACTGGTCCAGGCGCGCTCGGTGCCTTCCTTGCGCAGGATTTCATATTGCTGCGGCGTGAGCTGGGCGCGCCATTCGGCGTCGGTCTTTTCGACCTCGAACTTTTCGGCGGCAGCCAGCGCGGGTTCACCGCGCAGCCAGCGCAGCGCCGCAAAGCCAAGCAGACCGGCGGTGGAAGCAAGCAGAATACGGCGATCGATCATCTGAAATCTCCGTGGGAGCTGATTTGCCCCAAGATACGGCACGACCGGGAGAAAGTTACACCAGCCGGACGGACAATTTCTCACGTTCCCGCGAGATATCCCTCAGGCGACCCCGTCGTCCGGACCGCCCACAACCGACGGTTCCGGTTGCTCAGCCGGACGATTGCGCTGGGGTCTCGGGTTCGGTTGGCCGGGCGGCGGCCGCGGCCGCGCCGGTCGCGTTCCCGCCAGGCGATTGGCTTCGGCAAGCCGCGCTTCACGAACCCGCTCCTGCGCGCGCAGCCGTTCGCGGTAGCGGGCGAGCGTCCCGGCAGCCGCGGAACTGCCGCGTTCCCAGAGGCCAATCAAATGACCGGCGACCCGCCCGGTGGCGCCGCCAGCCCACACCAGTTCGAACGGCGAAAACAGCCGCCAGCGTTCGTCGCCCCAGAGAATGCTGCGTGCAATCAGTTGCCCGGCCATCGCGCTCGTCGCCATTCCCTGGCGGCCAAATCCGCTCGCCACCCAAAGCCCGCGGCGCAACTGTCCGACCTGCGGCATGCCATGCACGGTCTGACCGGTAGCGCCGCCCCACACGTCCTCGATCTGCACGTTTCCGAGTTGCGGAAAAATCGTGCGGATGCGCCTCGCGATCGCGGATGCAAAGCGCTGCGGCCGGGCGTCCCAGGTGGTCTCGGGGCTCGCCCACATCAAGCGTCCGCCCTCGACGATCCGGAATTGATCGACGCCATCGGTATCGATCACCGAACCCTTGAACGCGATGACGTCCGCGAGGCGATCGCCCAGCGGCTCGGTGATTCCAGCATAGCGCCACACCGGCAGCAGCGTTTCCGACAGACGCCGCGACGGCGCGCCGAGGTGGACGTTGCCGGCGAGAACGATGTGCGAGGCGCGCAGCCGCGCCGACGGCGTCACGATGCGCTTGCGAATTCCGGATGCGTCGATGCCGACAACCGGCGTTTCTTCAAAAATACGCGCGCCCGCCCGCGTCGCCAATGCCGCCAGGCCATGCACGTATTTGCGGCCGTCGATCTGGAAGGCTTTCGGGAAGTGGATGCCGTGGAAATATCGGCCGGTCTTCAACTGCGTGCGCACCTGATCGATCTGCCAGCCCTCGACTTCGGTTTCGAAATCCTCGCCCAGCATCTGTAGTTGGCTGATCAGGCGATCGCCGACATCGACATTGGAGACCTCGAGTGCGCCTTCGCTGATCGAAATCCCCGGCATCGATTGTTCGGTCGCCTGGGCGCGGACATATTCGGCGCCCTCCTTCGACAAATCCCAAAGCGCCTTGGCGTCCTCAAGCCCGACGCGCGCGATCAAATCCTTCACGCCAAGGCCGAAGCCCGGCATCACCGTGCCGAGCAAGGCGCCGGAGGCGCCCCAACCGACATGGCGGCCTTCGAGCACCACGACGCTCGCGCCAAGGCGCGCCGCTTCCAGCGCGACCGTCAGCCCGGCGAGTCCCGCGCCGATCACACAGATATCGGCATCCAGATCGAAGGTCAGCCTTGCGCGGGCGGTCTCCGCCGCAGAAGCTGTTCCGGAAAGCATCTCATTCATGGAGTTTTCTTACGAAATTCGGACCGGGGGTACTAGTGCAGGGAATCCAAGTACCAGTGGAGTGAATTTGATATTCGCTTTCGATCGCAAATGCGAAAACCGCGTGTCAAAAATCGGACCATCAGGCGCTTATCACCTTGTCTTGCCCCAGGTTCTACTCTGTATTTAATCCGACACGACACGTTTTGAATCGAATCGGGATACTCCATGCGCCGTCTGATGCTGTTGCGGCATGCCAAGACCGAACACGACGCGCCGAGCGGCCGCGATCAGGACCGCAAGCTCGACAATCGTGGCCGCCACGATGCGGCCGAGATTGGCGGCTTTATCGGCAGGAACCCGCCATTCCCGGACCACGTGCTGGTTTCGCATGCCGTGCGGGCGCACCAAACCTGGGAAATCGCCTGGGAAGCGATGAAGGAGCTTGTGCCGGCGCCTCAGGTCGAATTGGCGCCGGAACTTTACGGGGCTGACGTCGCCCAGCTTCTCGAAACCGTCCGCAACGCTTCGGTCGCCGACCCGAAGCGGCTGATGCTGGTCGGGCACAATCCTGGAATGCACGAGCTTGCGATCGCGCTCGCAGGCAGCGGCGATGCCGCAGGGTGCGACGCGCTGGCCGACAACCTGCCGACGGCGGGGCTCGCGATTCTCGATTTCGACATCGACGACTGGACCGATGTGCGGATCCGCCGCGGCCGCCTGGAGCTGTTCGTCAGTCCCAAATTGCTGAAGCAGGGTAACTAACATCCCTCTTCCGGAGCCGCCTGCAAACTGTGCTAGTGTGGCAATTCAGAAGTTCGAAAAGTGGCTTCGCAAAAGACCACGAGCTTCGGAGTCGGGACACGAGAGTACTTTCGAAAGAGTACTTCCGAACCGGCATCTTACAGGGAGGGACAGATGTTCAGTTCCATTCTCGTGCCGCTTGATCTGGCGGACACCGATCTCGCGCGACCTGCGCTCGCCACCGCCGCCACCCTCTCGCAAAACCTGCAAGGCAAGATCAGGCTTCTCAACGTCCTGCCGATGACGCCTGTCATGCTGGCTGAATACGTGCCGGCGGATTTCGACGTTCAGCAGCGTGAGACCTCGGAGGAAGCGCTTGCGATCATTGCGCGCGAGTTGGGCGTCGATGCGCCGCGCATTTCTACCGCGGTGCGGCAAGGCGGCATCTATCACGAGATCCTGGAAGAAGCCGCAACCGTCAAAGCCGACCTGATCGTCATGACCTCGCACCGGCCGGCGATGCGCACCTATTTCTTAGGGTCGAATGCCGGCCATGTCGTGCGCTACGCCAAGTGCTCCGTGCTGGTGGTGCGGCACTAGAGCAAGTGCCGCACATCGCGCGCGTTCGAAACCCGCGCGCGACCTAGCCGAGCCACGCGGTGCCGTTGTCGCTACGGCGTTTGATCTCGGATTCGATCTGGTAGCGCGGAAGCCCGATATCGCGGAGCTGATGGTCGTCGAGCTGACGCAGCATCTTGATGGTTTCGCGGCGCGCCCAATAGCTCATCATGCGGTTCATGTAGGCAGAAAACCGCAGGCCCCATTCACTTGCCGAGCCGGACCGGGTAGCGGAAGAAAACACGGCGACAATCCTTTCCATTTGCCAGCGCCAGACAAAGCGGCGCCACTGGCGCGAAGCGGAGCAACGCGCCTGGCACCTTCATCCCGTTGGACCGCTCTGGCGGCCCTCGGTGCATGACTGGCTTGATGTCTTCTAAATGATCCGGTAAATGTCTCGGTGCAAGTAAAACATTGCTCTCGGAGCAATAATGTCAAAGTTCGAATATCTGAAGCTCGCCGATGCCGTCGCCGCCGAAATCGCCAGTGGCGCGCTCAAACCCGGAAGCCGCCTGCCGCCGCAACGGAGCTTCGCCTATGAGCGCAAGATCGCGGTCTCGACCGCGAGCCGCGTTTACGCCGAGTTGTTGCGCCGTGGCCTCGTCGTCGGCGAGGTCGGACGCGGCACCTTCATATCGGGCGAGGCGCGAGGTGATCTCAGCCTGTCTCGCGATCCGCCGAGCCGACGGATTGACCTCGAGATCAGCTTCCCGACTGTTCCGGCACAGTCGGCGCTCATCGCAAAGAGCCTTCAGTCGCTGCACCGGCCGGAAGCGCTCGAGGCCGCACTGAAGCAGGTCACGAGCGGCGGGACGCTCACGGCGCGCACCGTCGCGGCCGAGCATCTCGCACGGCGCAGCCCCGACTGGTCACCAAAAGCCGAACAATTGGTCTTCACCGCCAACGGCAGGCAGTGCGTTGCGGCCCTCCTTGCCGCCATCGTTCCGCCGGGCGGACGCTGCGGCGTCGAAGCCCTCACCTATCCTTTCGTCAAGGGCATCGCCGCGCGGCTCGGCATCACGCTCGTGCCGCTGGCGATGGATGAAGACGGCGTGCGTCCCGACGCCATTCAAAAAGCGCACCGCGATGCGCATCTGTCGGCGGTCTACGTGCAGCCCATCATCCAGAATCCGCTCGGCATGACCATGCCGCCGGCGCGGCGCAACGATCTCGTGCGCGTCGTCGAGAAGCTCGACCTCACCGTCATCGAAGACCTGGTTTACGGATTTCTCAGCGACGAACCACCCTTGGCGACCCTCGCCCCGGATCGCTGCATCGTCTTCGAGAGCCTCTCGAAAGCAGTGGCGCCCGGACTGTCACTCGGCATGATCGTGTCTCCACCTCGCCTGCGCGAACCCGTGATGGCGTCCGTGCGCGCCGGTGGATGGACTGCGCCGGGATTTGAATTCGCGGCGGTCCAGCAACTGATGCGCGACGGCACGATCACCGAATTGCAAAGACTGAAACGCATCGATGCGCAGCAACGCCAGAAGATCGCGGCCCGTCATCTGTCCGGCTTTCAGGTCCAGACCAACAGCAAGGCCTATCATCTCTGGCTGACCCTGCCGCCACATTGGCGATCGCAGACGTTCGTCGCGGCCGCCGCGCGGCGCGACATCGCATTGACGCCGTCGACCACGTTCGCAGCCGCGCCCGGCCATGCTCCGAACGCGATCCGGCTCGCGCTGGCCGCGCCACCGCTCGAACAGCTCGAGCTGGCGTTGGGCACGCTGACGGAAATCCTCAAAGGCAAGGAAGAGGATTTCGATTCCACCGAGTAGATCGCCGCCTCAAGGCAGCAATGCCTTCGGCACTTCGCCGAAACTGTAGGTCAACGGCTTGTTGCGCGCGACAAAGCCTCCGACCTGCCAGGCGAACAAGGCGGCGAAGCCTGCGAGAAACAGCGCGCCCGCCCATTGGCTCGAGGCAATCGACCGGATCATCAGCCCGCCCATCGCGATCGCTACCAGCACCACGCAAACGATCGCCGCGGCGTAAAGACGGGGATGAAGACCGCCGGTCAGCACCGCCCGGCTTCCCGCCTTCGCCATGCGCGCATGCAGTTCGAGGATAAAGTCGCGATATTCCTTGCTCTGCGGCGCCATCAGCGCGGGCGTCTGCCAGCTCGTCGAAAAAATCGAAAGCCGCCCGCCGTCACTATTGCTGACATCGGCGCGAAACCGCTGCGCCTGCATCGAAACCGGCCGAAACGACAGCCGTACGCCGGCAATGTCCTCATATCGCCAGAGACCGGAGCGGCCCGCGATGTGCCATGACAGCCCCTGCCCGGTCAGCTCGAATTGGTGCGCCGAGCCGATCAGCGACGCCTTGAAAGCATAATGAAGGCTGGCTTGATCCCGCGAACCGGACGGCATCGACGACGAGGCACTGTTCCCCGATCGGAGGATTGAAAGAAACTTCATCAAATCGTTTTCACAGCCAAGCTTGCGCCAATCATTCACCCTATCCTACAACCGCACCATGGCCGAGACGACTCCCTTTCCGAAACACCTGATTCTTGGCACCGCCGGGATCGCCGGCGTGCTGCTTGCGCTCGCGGTGCATATGCTGGGCGCAAGGTTCGGGCTCGATCTTGGCGGCCTGTGGCGATCCGACGCCACCCTGTTCATGCCGGCGGGCGCGGCATTGGCGTGGTGGCTGATTGCCACCGTCGGCTTTTGCGGTGGATATTTTACCGCGACGCTGATGCACAGCGCCGCTTCGGGTCAGATTCCACTGCGCATGCGGCAGTTCTTGATCGTGGTCGGCATCTTGTTGCTCGCCGGCGCGGGCCAGGCCGCGTCAGGGCCAAGCGCGATGCCGACGGTTGGCGGATTCCTGGCGGCGCTCGCGGCGCTTGGCCTTGGCGCCGTGATGGCGTTTTGCGGGGCTCACTTCGCGCTCCGCAAATCCTGACCTCCGTTATTCCTGGCGGCTCCGCGCCAGATCACGACGCTCGCGATCGACAGAAGCGCCACCGAAGTATGAAAGCAGGGATGATCGGTTCCGCGGGAACCTGCGCAGCGTTACGCGCCCGGGCGGCGCGTCGGCATCTGGATATCCCAGGCCAGCCCGACCAGAGCGAAGAGACGCAGCAAGAGATACGTCAGATCGATCTCCCACCAGTGCCGCTGATTGCAGGCACAATTTGGCTCGGCATGGTGGTTGTTGTGCCAGCCCTCGCCGCTCGCCAGAAACGCCACCAGCGCATTGTTGCGGCTGTGATCGCCGGTGTCGTAGTTCTGGTAGCCGGACACGTGCGCCAGTGAATTCACGCTCCAGGTGATGTGCCAGACGATAACCGTGCGCACGACGACGCCCCACAGCCAGACGCTGGCGCCGAACTGAACCGCCGCCATGAGATCGCGGCCAAGCGCGAGCGCGATCAGAAACCCGATGCCGTAATAGACCACCGATTGCGCGAGCGTGATCCACACGACATGGCGCTCGATGAAGCGGTAGAAATTGTCGCGAAGGATGTCGCGCGCGTAACGGTCGTAGGCACTCTGGCGGCCGAGGTCGGTGTTCTCCAGGAACAGCCAGCCCATATGCGACCAGAAGAAATTCACGAGCGGGCTGTGCGGATCGGGACGCTCATCGGAACGATGATGATGCAGGCGATGGGTCGCGACCCAGCGCGCCGGCGTATCCTCCAGCACCAAACCGCCAGAATGGCGAAGGCGTGTTCGAGCCAGAGCGGACATTTGAAGCTGCGGTGGGTCAGCAGGCGGTGATAGCAGAGGTTCATCCCGCACGCGCCGTAGACGTAGACCCCGACGAACGCGAGCACGGCGCCTGTTGTCGAATAGAACCAGGGAACGAAAGCCAGCAACGCCAGCAGGTGATAGGTGCCGACGGCGCCGACATATCGCCAATTGATCCGCCGCCCGCTGGCTCCGAGCGGGAGCGGCAACGCCGCTGCGGTTCCGACCACCTCGGTCACGGTGGTGCTCACACTGGTATTAAACGGCTTTTCCAAAACGCCTCGTGCCCCTCAGATCCGGGATTCTTTTTACACGATTGGCGGCGCTTCGCGAGACCGAAGCTGGGGAATTTTGCAGCCAAAAAGCGTCCTTTAGGAGGATTCTACCGCCGTATCGGAACCGGCCTGTCGCGACAAAGATCCGGCCTGAAGCGAAACGCCGCGGAACCCGGAGGGCCCGCGGCGTTCCGTGTCGCGGCAATTTGATCAGCTTGCCGCGCGCATATTGATCTTGCCTTCGGCGAGCGAGGTCAGCTTCTTGTCGGTGATCTTCTCCTCATCGAGCGTCATCTGGAGAACAGCCGCGCAATCATTGCGGCCGAGCTGCCGCGCCCAGGCGATCAGGCTGCCATAGCGGACGATCTCATAGTGTTCGGCCGCCTGCCCGGCATTGATCAGCGCCGCATCCAGCACCGACTTGTCGGCGACTTCGCCGGTCACTTCATCGGCTTCCTCGATGATGCCGTCGATTGCAGGACAATCGACAGCCTTCACCTCGGCGCCATGCATCCGAAACACTTCTTCGAGGCGCTGTACATGCGTCTTGGTCTCTTGCAGATGGGTCAGGAAGCTGTCCTTGAGCTGTTTGTCGGTCGCCTTGTCCGCCATCTTCGGCAGCGCCTTCACCAATTGCTTCTCGGCGTAATAGATGTCCTGAAGCTGATGGACGAACAGATCGTTCATGGTTTTGATGTCGCGGGTGAAGAGTCCCATCGTTCCAATCCTCTTTTATTTTGGGAACACAACCGCGCGCCTCGTCGTCACCGGTCACGCCGATATGTTCGATTGCGGATACGGCGCTAACCGGTGTGCATGGCCGATGTTCCTGCCGGCATAAAAACGTCATGTTTGGAACATCCGGGATTTTACGGACTCAACCCCGAAATCCGCCGCCCCTGGCAGGTATGACCGGCGCGGATGCGCGACAGTCCGTCGCTTTGTCAAGGACTGCACAAACGAAGGTTTTTGCCGTAAGGGTCTCGATTACAAGGGCGATCAGTACCAAATTGGCGGTGATCGCTTTGAGAAGGCCGGCAACGCCGTTGCGGCCCTGCCGGGAGGACGAATGGTTCGGCTATTGGCTGCGCTGCGGCGCGGCTTCAAGGAACGGATAGGCTGGAAACGGGTCGGGATTCTCGCCAGCCTCGTCATCATCGCGCTTGCAATCAGGATTCTCGTTCACACGCTCAAGGGTATCGACACCAGCGTGATGCGGGAGGCGTTGACCAATATCCCGCCCCAGCACATCCTGCTCGCGGGGCTCTGCGTGGTCTGTGCCTTCTGCACCCTCACCTTCTATGACTTCTTTGCGCTGCGCACGATCGGCAAGAAGCACGTGCCATACCGCATTGCAGCGCTGTCGAGCTTCACCAGCTACTCGATCGGCCACAATATCGGCGCGACCGTCTTTACCGGCGGCGCCATTCGCTTCCGGATCTATTCCGACTACGGCCTCAGCGCCGTCGACGTCGCCAAGATCTGCTTTCTTTCCGGATTGACGTTCTGGCTCGGCAACACCTTCGTGCTCGGCATCGGCATGGCCTGGCACCCGGCGGCCGCGTCCTCGATGGATCAACTGCCGCCCGCGATCAACCGGCTGATCGCCTTCGGCGTGCTCGGCGCCATCGCGGCCTATTTCGTCTGGCTCTGCCTCGGCGACGAACGCCGCGAACTCGGACAAAACGGCTGGAAGGTCCGCCTGCCCTCCGCGCCGCTCACGCTGGTGCAGATCCTGATCGGCGTGGTCGACCTCGGCTTCTGCGCCATGGCGATGTACCTGTTGATGCCGGCCCAGCCGGACATCGATTTCATGTCGCTGGCCGTGGTGTTCATCCTGGCCACCCTGCTCGGCTTCGCCAGCCACGCACCGGGCTCGATCGGCGTGTTCGACGCCGCCATGCTGGTGGCGCTTCCCGAATTCGGCAAGGAGCAGTTGCTGGCGACGCTGGTGGTGTTCCGCATCCTTTACTTCATGATCCCGTTCGGCATCGCCATCTCGATCATGGGTGCGCGCGAACTCTGGCTCAGCGTGGTGCAGCCCTGGCAGCAGCGGCGCAGGCAAGCCGAGGCCAACGGGACCGCTGAAGTCGTCGAGGTCAAGGCGACAACACTGCCGTTCCCTCAGCGATCACGCGCCGGCTCTCGCAGATAAGCAGCGCCCGCGCCGTTAGACGAAATTCCTGTTTCTGAGACTTACTGCTTGGCGGCCGGCGCGGCCTTCTTGCCCGCCGGCGGCCTGGTCGCGGTCCCGGCCGTCGACGGCAGATACTTGGCGGTGACCGTGGGGTCGAGCGAGGCGAGTTCGGAATCCGGCAGGCGTTGCCAGAGTTCGTTCTTGCCCAGAAGCGGCGTCATCACGTAACCGCGCAGCGTCAGCTGCTGCCCGTCCGGGCTCAACGTCATCTTGGCTTTCCAGATCTGCCCGTCGCGGGGATCGAGGATGTTGCCGCCTTCATATTCGAGGCCGTTGCGCTTCATGTCGCGGATCAAGGAAATGCCGAGAACGGGCGCATCCTTGCGGTCGTCGGTGCATTTCGAGCAGGTCAGATGCGGGGCCGTGCCGGGCTTTGGAAAAGTCTTGGCGATGGCGCCTTCGAACGTGCCGTCATGGTGATCGACCATGAGAACCCAGACCACCGGCTTGCCGTCTTCGATCTTCTGCCAGAGCCCCGTCGCGAGCGGCTCGGCGGCCTGCGCGGCAAGGACAGTCGCGAACGCGACGGCGCATCCGCCCGCGATCGAAAGCCATGTTCCCGAACTCGGCCGCCAACTCGAACCCGCCATCGTCATCACCCGATCGATTGGTCTCGCATTTGCGCCAAAGAATATGGCGATTTGCCGGAAGCGGCCAGCGCCTTCGCGTCGCGGCTTTCGTGCGGTCAGTTCACGCCGAGCTTCTTTTGCAGGCTGGTGGACGACGTCGTGTACTGGAACACCAGGCGCTTGTCCGGATAGACGTAGCGATGCGCCTTCTGCGCCATCAGCGAGCCCTCGTGGAAGCCGCACAGAATGAGCTTGAGCTTGCCCGGATAGGTGTTGATGTCGCCGATGGCGAAGATTCCGGGCACGCTGGTCTCGAAGGCCGAGGTCTCGACCGGAATGAGATTGTTCTCAAGCTCAATGCCCCAGTTCGCAACCGGCCCGAGCTTCATGGTCAGCCCGAAGAACGGCAACATGGCGTTGCAGGCAACCTTCGACATCGCGTTGTCATTGCCCTTGACGTGGGCGCCGGAGAGATTGCCGCTCTCGCCTTCGAGGCCCGTGACCTGACCGATCTTCAGGTCAAGCTTGCCGCTTGAGACCAACGCGCGCATCTGCTCGACGCTGTGGGGCGCGGCGCGGAAATCATCGCGCCGGTGCAAGAGCGTGACGCTTTTCGCAATCGGATGCAGGTTGAGCGTCCAGTCGAGCGCGGAGTCGCCGCCACCGACGATCAGGATATCCTTGTCGCGGAACTGCTCCATCTTGCGCACGGCGTAGAAGACCGAAGTGCCTTCATAGGCCTCGATGCCCGGCACCGGCGGGCGCTTCGGCTGAAACGAGCCGCCGCCGGCCGAGATCACCACGACCTTGCATTCGAACACCTTGCCGCCATCGGTGGTGACGCGAAAAGCGGGATCGCCGATCTTCTCGATCTTCTCGACCATCTCGTTGAGATGGAACGTCGGATTGAACGGCTTGATCTGCTCCATCAGCGCCTCGGTGAGGCCCTGCCCGGTCACGAGCGGGATGCCGGGAATGTCGTAGATCGGCTTCTCCGGATAAAGCTCGGCGCACTGGCCGCCGATCTTGTCGAGAATGTCGACAAGGTGGACCTTCATATCGAGCAGGCCGAGTTCGAAAACGGAAAACAGCCCGCACGGGCCCGCGCCAATGATCAGCACGTCAGTCTTGATCGCTTCGCTCATGTCGCTTCTTTTCAGTTGAACTGGGACGCGGGGCTGCGTGGTCGTCAAAGCCACCCCGCTACCGCCGGAGAAGAGCGCCATAATACGGGTTGCGGACACCACGACAACCCCTTGCCGCGGCTCGATAACTGCGCTGTAAGGGCGGCGAGTTTGGAGAGTTTTCGCCGTGAACGCCCCTGCCCATTCCGATTCGACACCGAAGCTGGAGGATTTCCCCTACCGGCTGAGCGACAACGTGCGCTTTGCCGATCTCGATCCCAACCAGCACGTCAACAACGCGGTCTATGCGACCTATTTCGAGACCGGCCGCGTCACGCTGATGAAGGATCGCAGCTACGGCTTGATGCCGGAAGGACTCGCCTGGATCATGGTCCGCCTCGACATCCATTTCCGCGCCGAATTGCATTGGCCGGGAACGATCGAGATGGGACTTGGAGTTTCGAAACTGGGCCGTACCTCGGTGACGTTCGATCAGGTGGTGTTCTCGAACGGCCGTTGCGTCGCTTCCGCGCAATCGGTGACGGTGCTGATCGATGAGGCAACGCGCAAGCCGACGCCGCTGACAGCGGAGGTCATCAGGAATATTCAGCCGTGGCTCCGCCGCGGCGTGGTGATCCAGGGCTGATATGTAGGGCTGATATCAGGGCTGATCAGGCCTGCCGCTCCGGCGTCCGGATGATGAGACCGTCGAGCTCGTCGGAAACCTTGATCTGGCAGGACAGGCGCGAGTTCGGCCGCACGTCGAAACCGAAATCCAGCATGTCCTCTTCCATCGGCGAAGGCGGACCGACCTTCTCGCGCCAGGCTTCATCGACATAAACGTGGCAGGTAGCGCAGGCGCAGGCGCCGCCGCATTCCGCCTCGATGCCCGGGATCGAATTGCGGATCGCCGCTTCCATGACGGTGGCGCCGTTTTCGACGTCAATGATGCGGGTCTCGCCGGAATGGTCGACAAAGTGGATCTTGGCCATGTTCGCTCGTACTACCGGAAAAAGGGTCCGGCAGACCTATAACGGGTCGATCCGATCAACGCTAGTGGAGCGGGTTTGGCATTTGGCGGCTCAAAACTGCCGTTTCGTCAGGCCTGCCGCAGAACCTTGGCAATGGCGCTTTGAGCATCCGTGACGGCGTCATCCAGTTCGCTCAAGGCGTCCGCCGTGTTGCGGCCCGACCTGATCTCGGTCTCAAGATGAGCGGCCGCATCGCCGAGCGCAAAAGCGCCGACCGCCCTCGCCGACCCCTTCAACGTGTGCGCCAGCGCCGATGCGTCGGGTGGAAGTGTTGCGAGCGCCTTGACCAGACGCGAAGCCTGGTCCGAAAACATCGTCAGCACTTCGCGCTCGAGCGCGGCATCGCCCAGCGTCATGCGCCGCAAGTGGACGATGTCGATCGGGCCGTCATCGGGAGCGAGCGGTGGCGATGGCATCCATTCAATCCGGTCCAGATGAAGCGACATGGCAAGTCCGAATGGCGAGTCCGAATTGTTCGTTCGCCGCGCGATGATCGGAGGCGACTTGTGGCGAGCGAACCATGGAATGGTTAACGGATCGTTCGGTGCTGTGGACAACGGTTCCGGCCCCTCGCCGTAAAGCCGCATCTTCGCCTTGTTTCCAGCGAAGTCCCGCCGCAATTAACCTTGGCGTACAGAATTTCGAAGCTTTGTAAGGCCTTACGGCGCGACGCTGTTAACGATGATTAAGATTGTATTAATCCTACCATTTCTTTCGTGACGCCTAACCCATAGGATGTTTGCCGGACTTGAGCGGGACAGGCCGGCCTCTCTTCGGGCGGCTGGGCGCAGCTTTAGAACATGATTTTCCGATCTCGGACCTGCGGGGGCAATCGCAGGACCTTCGGCGGACATCGCGTAACTAGAAATCGCGTAAGTAAAAGTAACGAGGGCTCGGACTGAACATGGCGAACACCCCCAAAAAGGTCAAAGACCCGACGGAAGTCGCTCTCTCTGCCATTCAGGAAGCTCTGAACATCCGACAACCCGGTCGGCACGGACACCCGCGGTTCGCGTAACGAGTCGGCGCCCGACATCACCGCGGCCGCGCCCTCCTTCGACGAAGCCTTCAACGAAGCCGCGTTCGATCCACGGCCGAGCAACGATCGGTCGAACTTCAACGCACTCGAAGAACAGCGTCCCACCCGCCGCGCCGCCAATGACGACCGCGAAGCCATCGGTCAGGCGTTGCAGGCGATCCAGAAGGGCCGGCCGAACCGCAACGCCTACACGTTTGCGTTTCTCGCCGCGGGCCTGTGGATTCTTGCCGGCGTGCTGCTGGCCGTCGGCTTCTGGCCCTCATTGACGGCGACGCTCGGACAAGGCGCCGGCGGTACGCTTGCGATGGCGGGACTGGTGGCGCTCCTCGCCGCACCCGCGCTGATGTTCTTCTTCATGGCGAACCTGTCGTCGCGCAGCCAGCATTTGCACACGATCGCGCAATCGATGGCGCAGGTGGCGATGCGTTTCTCCGATCCGGAGACCGCGGCCAGCGATTCCATGGTGACGGTGGGTCAGGCGATCCGCCGCGAAGTCGCCGCGATGGGCGATGGCATCGAGCGCGCGATCGCGCGCGCCGGCGAACTTGAAACGCTGGTTGCCAACGAAGTTTCCGCGCTCGAGCGCGCCTACAGCGACAACGAAGTGCGCATTCGCGCGTTGCTCCAGGATATCGCCCATCAGCGCGACAACCTGGTCGGCCAGGCCGAGCAGGTGCGCAGCGCCATCTCCGGCGTGCAGATCGATTTGCGTCACGACATCGCGCTGATTTCGGACGCCATTGCCTCCCGCGTCGACGAGGTTGCCAAGAGCATCACCGGCGCACTGGAAGAACGCGGCGCGCACATCACGAGCGCGCTCTCCAATGCCGGCGACAACATGATCCTCGCGCTCGGCGAGCGCGGCGGCGACCTGCTCGACCGTCTCGAGGAAGCCAGCGCCGAGACCACGCGCGCGGTGCTCGATGCCTCCGAGCGGCTGACCACCAGCCTGAATTTCAAGACCGGCCACGTTCACGACGAGTTCGTCGAACTCGCCGATCGCGTCCACGAGATGCTCAACGAGCGCCTCGATCGCGTCACCGCCGAGTTCGAGCAGCGATCCGCCACCATTGTCGACGGCATTTCGGACCGCACCGAACAGGTCCACGACTCCTTGAAGAACTCCAGCGACTCCCTGCTCCTGGAGCTCGAGCTGCGCTCCGGCGATCTCGTCAGCAAGATCGACGAATCCGGTAACCGCCTTTCCTCGAAGATTCTCTCTTCGGGCGAAAAGGCAAGCGACTCGCTCGATGCGACCGTGAATTCGCTGGTGGCCAAGGTCGTCAGCCAGACCGAGAGCGCCCACGATGCACTTTCGATGCAAATGAGCGCCTTCGACGAACTGGTGAAGAACCAGGGGTCGGATCTCGTGGAACGCTTCGCCCGCGACAGCGGCACGCTCGGCGCGCTGATTACGCGTCACATCTCGGAATTCGACCGCACCGTCAAAACCTTTGGCGGCGAGATCGTCGACCGGATGGGCCAGCGCACCACCGACATCGCCGACACGCTGAAGACCTACGTCGACAATTTCGACACCCGCCTCACCTCGAACGGCGGCGAGATCACCGCCGCGCTCGACCAGCGCCTTGTGCAGTTCGAAACCACGATCAACGGGCGCGTCGAACATCTCGACAACTCGCTCGATGGCCAGATCAAATCGTTCGACGAAGCCATCAATGGCCGCCTGAAAACGCTGGAAGAGAACTTTCCACACCCGCGCCCAGTCGGTGACCGAAACCATCGACGGACGGCTCGGCACCCTCACCGCCTCGCTCACGGACGGTTCGGCGCAGGCGATCGCCGCCCTCGACCAGCGGATTGCCAGTGCGACGGCGACCATCGACGGCCGCAGCCATCAGCTCACCGAAACGATCGAGGCCCGCGCGGCCCATCTGACGGAAACCATCGATGGCCGCGCAACCCACCTGACCGACACGATCGGGGCGCGGTTCCAGGAAATTCATCAGGGCATCGAGACCCGGATCGGCACCGTCGCCGCCGACATCGACACGCGCGTGGCGCAGTTCGAGGAACTGCTGGATTCCCGCATCGAGGCGGTCGCCGGCCGCATCGAAAGCAGCGGACGGCAGGCCAGCGAAGGGCTCGTCGCCCGCGCCGAGGAACTGTCGACCGGGATCAAGATCCCATGTCGAGGATGCCGAACGCTCGATCGCCAACCTCGTCGTCAACACCAGCGAGACCATCCAGACCGGAGCCCGCGCGGCGCAACAGGCCCTGCTCGGCGTCTCCTCGGAAGTCGGCTCTCAACTGATGATGACCTCGGCGGAAGTCGAACGCGCGCTGACCGCCGTCGGCGGCAGCGCCGCCAATTCGATCGTGACCAGCGCACGCGACGCGCAGACCTCGCTGGTGTCGGCGTCGTCCGACGCGGCGAACCAGGTCAAGGCGCTCGCGGCCGACATCGAACGCTCACTGTCCGCGGCAAGCTCCGCGACCGCCAACGTCGTCGTCACCGGCGCCCGCGAAGCCCAGACCACGCTGGTCTCGGCATCCTCCGATGCGGCGAACCAGGTCAAATCGCTCGCGACCGACATCGAACGCTCGCTATCGGCCGCCGGCAGCGCCACCGCTGCCTCGATCCTGGCCAGCGCACGCGAGGTACAGACCACCCTCGTCAACGCATCGTCGGAGGCCGCCAACCAGGTCAAGTCGCTCGCCAGCGACGTCGAACGCTCGCTGTCGGCTGCCGGCAGCGCCACCGCCGCCTCGATCCTGTCCGGCGCGCGCGAAGCCCAGACCACCCTCGTCGGCGCTTCGTCCGAGGCCGCCGATCACGTCAAGTCGCTTTCGGCCGATGTCGAGCGCACTTTGACGGCCGTCGGCGCCGATACCGCGACCTCGATCCTCAACAGCGCCCGCGAGGCCCAGGCCTCCCTCACCGCCACATCGGCGGATGCGGCAAGCCAGATCCGTTCGATCTCGAACGATCTGGAACGTGCGCTCTCGACGGTGACGGCCAACACCACCGACCGGATTGCCGCGACTGCGCAGACCGCACAGCAGGCACTCGTTACGGCCTCCAACGAGGCTGCCTCGAAGGTCAAGTCGACCTCGGCCGACGTGGAACGTTCGGTGCTCGCCGCCTCGAGCACGTTCGGCAGCACCATGACCGGCAAGACCGACGAAATCGTCTCCTACGTGCAGCAGCAGACCGATCGCCTGTCGCAGGCCATCGACGGCAAGCGCGGCGCGCTGGTCGAAGCCATCGGCAGCAGGACCACCCAGCTCACCGCCGAAGTCGACCGCGTCACGGCGGAAGCCTTGCGTGCGATCGAGACCCGCGGCCAGGGCTTCTCGCAGGCCATGCTCGGCAACAGCTCCGAAGTGGCGCGCAATATCACCGCGGCCGGCGAACTCGCCACCAGCACGATCAACAAGTCGCTCAAGGACCTCGAACTGTCGTCGCGCACCGCGATCGACCAGTCGCGCCAGGTTTCGATCGCAGCGGTCACCGAAATGCAGGAGACCAGCAAGATCCTGCGCACCGATACGGTCGCTCTGTTCGAGCGGCTGCGCGAAGGCAACATCCTGCTCCAGGAAGTGTTGACCGGCGCCCACGACAACCTCAACTCGCTCGAGCGCGCGCTCGTCACCCGCGTCGCCGATTTCGTCTCGGCCATGAACGACGTCACCACGCGCAACGGCGCCGCAACGCAGACGCTGGAAGACCAGTTGAGCGTCTTCAATACCAAGACCGCCAAGGCGCTGGAGGACCTTCACTCCCTCTCCGGCCAGTTCGATACCCACGGCAAGGCCCTGGTCGATGCGGCCGCCGTCGTCGAACAGAGCAACCGCACCACCACGACCTCGCTTGCCGAACGCAAGTCGACGCTGGAATCGCTCGTCACCACGATCGATCTGCGCACCACCGACCTCGATCAGCGTCTGTCACGCTTCACGAGCCTGCTCGATGAATTGCTCGCAGCCGCCGAAGAACGCGCCCGCGACATCGCGCGCGTGGTGGCGGAAACCGCAGGCGCCGGCTCGGCCGCGATCAGCCGGCAGTTCGAAGCCGTCCGCACCGCCGCCGAGGAAGAGCGTCGCCACACGGCGGAGGAACTGACCCAGATCTACCAGCAGAGCACCGAAGAAGCGGATGCGATGTTCAAGCAATCCGCCGATCGGTTCGGCAGCATGGTCACGAGCATGAAGCAGATGGCCGTCGAGATGCAGCGCGAGCTCGAGGCGACCCGCACCGAACTGCGCCGTGGCGTTCTCGAAATGCCGCAGGAGGCTGCCGATTTCCACCGCGCAGATGCGCAAGGTGATCGTCGACCAGATCGAGGCGCTCGCCGAGCTCAACCGCATCGTCGCCCATCACGGCCGCGGCCTCGACGTGGTCTCGACCACCCGCAGCAACGCGTCGGCCTATCGCGAGGAAGAGCCCGCGCTTGCCGCCGTCGGCGGACGTACCGAGGCACGGCCTGCGCCACAGCGTGGCAACAGCGCGTCGAGCCTGCCGCCGCCCGATCTCGGCGTGCCGGCCGCGCGACGCACCGAAGCCCCGCCGGTGGCCCCCGCCGGTCAAGGTCAGGGCCAGGACGGATGGCTTTCCGATCTGTTGAGCCGCACCGATGGCGCCGGCGCACCGCCGCCCGCCCAACGCGGTCGTCCGCCGCAACAGGGCGGTGGCAATCCGCTGGAGTCGCTGTCGCTCGACATCGGCCGGCTGATGGACCGCAACCTCGCTGCCGAGATGTGGGACCGCTATCAGCGCGGCGAGAGCAAGGCTTTCTCCAAGCGGCTCTACACGCCGGCAGGCCAGAAAGCGTTCGATGAAGTCGCCCGCAAGTATCGCAGCGACCGCAACTTCAAGCAGACCGTCGACCGCTACATCGCCGAGTTCGAACGCCTGCTCGACGAAGTCGCCCGCGAGGATCGTGGACCGCAGGCGCTGCGTGGCCACCTCACCTCGGAGACCGGCCTCGTCTACACCCTGCTCGCGCACGCGGCGGGTCGGCTGGGATAAAAGCGCTACAGCGCATCGTGATTAAAAAACGGAGGCCTTGCGGCCTCCGTTTTTGTTTAGTCTGCGCAATTTGGAGCTATCCAGAAAATGCGAAGATGACTTGGACGTGAATCCATAAATCCAGAGCGGTCGGCGGACGTCCGCTTTGGCGCACATTTCGGACTTAAGTCGGACATCACGGCAGTTCCGAAAAGTGCCAATTGCCTCAAAATGGACTCTCCGTTCCATGTCTGCTTTCCTTGCTAGTGGTCCCTCTGCAACCAATTGGCTGGTCGCGCTGAGTTCACTCGTGCCTTAACAACAGAGATCTATCGAACGAGTTGGCCCGATGCGAATAGCGGGAGCATCAATCAAGATTTAGGATCTCGAAAATGATGGGCGCGCTCGACGAGATCGACCATGTGAGCGGCCGCATGGATCGTCAGAGGATGCTGGGTAAAGCCGGGCCTTGGGGAGATATAGTCTGCCATTTCGCGAGCCAATCGAAGTTGGTCATTCGATGCTGTCGCGAGCAGGGAAATCATCAGATTCTCCAGCGCGATGACACGGATACGCAGCGTCACGAGTTCGGCATTTGTCAGTTCCGGGACTGTCATTCGCCGGGTATCGAGCGCCGAATCCGTGGCAGGCCCCTCGGGCCCCGCGCCCCCTTCGTTGTCCCATCTGGACAGTGCACTTTGACGATGGCTCCAGTCGCTGGAGGCGTCGGAATTTTCCCGCGGCATGCGTAGCTCCTCATGTAGTTACGAAACTCGTCATCCCGAAGCGATCAGATCGGCATCCGATAGCCGTAAAACTCGTGGTCCTCGTTATAGCCGCCATGGCCCGCGCCGAGAGCGGCGAAGTCGCGCACGAATTCGATTGCTGCGATCCATTTGACCATCTTGAAGCTCAGTTCATTCTCGCATCGCAGCCGCAGCGGCGCGCCGTTCATCTCGTAGGCGAGGATGGTCAGTGTATGGCGCATGCCGCGAAGTTCACGCAGGCTCTGAGCCAAGGCAATCAGACAGAGCAGCGCCGCGGCTGCGATCGGCATCCCCCACAGCGTGTTGATCCAGCGCCGGCCAATGCGAAGCCGGGGCGCGATCCCCTGTTGTGGTGGCATCCAGTGATTCAGGCGGATGCGATCGTCGGCATCGCTAAGCTTTGCGCGGAGCGGCTCGACCGGGAAGGATTTTGAACCCGTGTGCATCAACCGATCTTTGCCTATCATCGGGCACACCTGACAATGGAGGCGTCAATCGCCAAGCCTGGTAAGCGCGGAAGCCTTGTGGAAGGCGATATGATCCGTCTTGCTGCTCTTGATCTCGTATTGCGGCTCGTCCGGGGTCGCATGGTGGGTGTAGCCATTGACCTTGAAATCGCGGGTATGGATGCGGATGACCGTGCCGCTGACGCGGCCCGCCTCGGAATTCCAACTTACGCGATCATGGATCCTGAAGCTCTTCGGCATGTTGTTTGGTCGGCTCCACCCCCGTTTTTCCTAGAGCAGCATGAACATCCCAACCGCTGCGCGCCCTACCGGTTCCCCGATGTCCCACTGTTTGCGTCGCAGTGTTTACCCGCCTTGCACTTCTGGCGTTTGGGACCGCACGCATGGATAATGTCGGCGCGTGGTCGCAGACCAACCCTCAGTTCAATCGGGAAACACTCCAGGGGACGCTGGAGCCCTGGCAGATCGGCTACGAGCATATCGCCGAGTTCGAGTGCCTGCTCGACGAAGTCGCCCGCGAGGACCGCGGACCGCAGGCGCTGCGCGGCCACCTCACCTCGGAGACCGGCCTCGTCTACACCCTGCTCGCGCACGCCGCGGGTCGGCTGGGATAAAGTTCAGGATGGCACGAAAAAGCGGAGGCCTGCGGCCTCCGTTTTTCGTTCGAGACGAAACAGCGTCAGCCATTGCGACATGTGCCTGTCCACCACGTGAACATCGACGCGTTCGCAGCGGCCGAAGCAGTCAGATTTAGCCTGAGCCGTCGTGATCAGGATAGCCGAGCTCCCGGAACTGGCTTGATGCACGCTAACGCGTGTGTCTTTAACGTCGGCTCTACTGCGCGCGCCGCGGCGCAGGCGCCGCTGGTGGCGGCGGCGTGGGCGTCGAGGCCGAGGCGGCTGCCGGCGAGTTCGAACCGCTCGCGCCAAACAACAGGCGGGTCGGATTGCGGTCGAGGTTGTTCACCGCGCGGCTGATGTCGCCGAGCGTCCGCCGGCCGTCGGTCATCAGCGCGCCCGAGCGTTTGTCGAAATCTTCGGCGAGTTCGCGGATCGACTGCACGGTGAGGAACAGCTCTCCGCCATCCTTGCCGCCGGCGAGCCTGTTGAGACCGACCATCAGACTGTCAGCCTTGCCCATGACGCCGTCGACCTTGGCCATGACCTCGTCGATCCTCGAGGCATTGCGCGACAGCGCCCCGGTGAAGGTCTCGAGGTTATGCAGCGAGTTCTTCACCGCCTGCTGGTTGTCGGCAACCACGCGGTTGATGTTCTGCAAGGTGCCGCGGATCGCCTCCGTGACGTCCTGGAGCGCGCTTGGATCGGCGGTGAGGACCGGAATGCCATCCTCGCCGAGCGGGACCGGCGGGGCGTTCTCGTCACCGCCCTTCAGCGAGATGGCGGCGACGCCGGTCAGGCCCTGGAACTCGAGACCGACGAGGGTGTCCCTGCGGATCGGCGCGTTGTTCTCCACCATGGCCCGTGCGACCACGCGACGCGGGTTGTCCAGCTTCACCGAGACGACTTCGCCTACCCTGATACCGTTGAAATTGACGCTGGCGCCGTTGCGCAGGCCCGCCGCCGGGCCTTCGAAAATGACGTTCATCGGGCTGCGCAGCTTGGTGGTGTGCAGGCTCTGGAACCAGAGCACGAATCCAAACGCGGCGGCGATCACGGCAAGCGTGAACGATCCGATCAGCACGTAGTTCGCCCGCGTTTCCATTACCTGCTCCGAAACCGACCTAAACCAGCCCGCTAGATAGAATAAGGGGCTGAATAATGAGTTCTCGACCTATCCCATGACCGCGCGGGCGCGTTTGCCGTGGAAATAGGCCCTCAACCAGGGATGCTGCGAGGCCTGCATGTCGGCCATCGATCCTGCGGCAATGATCTTACCGTTCCCTAAAACGGCGATCCGGTCGCACGCCGTGTAAAGGCTATCGAGGTCGTGAGTTACCATGAAAACGGTCAGGCCCAAAGTCCGCTGGAGGGTTCGTACCAGTTCATCGAAATCGCCGGCGCCGATCGGGTCGAGGCCGGAAGTCGGCTCATCCAGAAATACCAGTTCCGGATCGAGCGCGAGCGCGCGCGCCAATGCCACGCGCTTGATCATGCCGCCGGAGAGTTCCGACGGAAACCGATCGGCCACTTCCGGCCGCAATCCCACCATCACGAGTTTCGCCATCGTGATCTCGTCGAGCAGGCGCTGGGAGACGTCGAGATATTCGCGGACCGGAAACTGGATGTTCTGCCGCACCGTCAGCGAGGAGAACAGCGCGCCCTGTTGAAACAGGATGCCCCAGCGCCGCTCCACCGCGCGCCGTTCCGATGAGCTTGCGGCATCGAGGTCGACGCCGAACACTTCAATTCGCCCCGAGATCTTCGGCACCAGCCCGATGATGGTGCGCGTCAGGACGGATTTGCCGGCGCCGGAAGGGCCGACAAAGCCCTAAGATCTCGCCGCGCTTGACGTCGAGGTTGAGGCCATCGAGCACCCTGGTCTTGCCGAATTGCACCGTAATGTCGCGAACGCGGATGATCGCGTCCTGCTGCTGGATCTGGACCTGGTTCTGACCCTGGCTCGGAACTCTGACTCGGACCTTGGCTCTGCACCTGGACTGTCATCGTCACATCCCGATCGATGCAAAGAAGATCGCGAACACGCCGTCCATCACGATCACGAAGAAGATTCCCTTCACGACCGACGAGGTCGTGTGCTGTCCGAGCGATTCCGCGCTGCCCTGCACCGCAAGCCCCTCGACGCAGGCGACGATCCCGATCACAGCCGCCATGACCGGGGCCTTGATCAGGCCGACCGTGAAGTGATCGATCGAGATCGCATCGCGCAACCTTAGCAGAAACGCCTCCGGATCAACCCCGCCATAGAGCCAGGCGACGAGCCCGCCGCCGTAAAGCGCCGCGATCGCGCCGAGGAAGGCCAGGATCGGCAATGCCAGCACCAGCGCCAGCATCCGCGGCAGGATCAGGACCTCGATCGGGTCAAACCCCATGGTGCGCAAGGCGTCGATCTCCTCGCGCATCTTCATCGAGCCGAGCTCGGCGGTGTAGGCGCTTCCCGAACGGCCGGCGACCATGATCGCGACCAGAAGCACGCCGATCTCGCGCAACACCAGTACACCCAACATATCGACCACGAAGATATCCGCGCCGAACCTGCGGAAGTGGAAGATGCCCTGCTGGGAAATGATGCAGCCGATCAGGAAGGTGATGAGCACGACGATCGGCACGGCGCGCCAGCACACCTGCTCCATGTGGTGGACGGTCGAGGTCAGGCGGAAGCTCTTCGGATGGGTCAGGACATGCCAGCTTGCGGCGAGCACCGCGCCGAGCATGTCGACGAGGCTCAGAATCGTGCTGCCGATCCCGGCCATGGTGCGGCCGACCTGGTCGAGAATGCCGGTGATCGTCACGGTCGTGACATCGGCGCTCGGTGCTTCCTTCACGCGGCGCACTTCCTCGACCAGCGTCGAATAATCCGCCGACAATCCTGCGATCTTGGCCTCGATGCCGCCCTGGGTCAGGCTGCGGCGCAGCCGTTCGATCAGCCAGGCGCCGAACGTGTCGAGCTTGGAGACCTGGGAGACGTCGATGAAGATGTTCGCCGCTTTGCCCCTCAGCGCTTCCGCATCCGAGACCATCTGCTCGAGTTCGGCGGCAAAGCGCGCGGTCCAGGGACCGGCCGCACACAGTGCAAGGCCGCTGCCCCTTGCGATACGCTCCAATGTCGGGTCGCCGTTCACGATTTCAACTCCTGCGCCTTATCTTCTTCAGATGCCGGTTGAAGAGGAAAAATCTGGATGTGTCTTGATAATAATATTGTCTAGCATAGAGCTGGCAATTCGGTGTCCAAAAATATCGAGATATTGAAATGACTTCCGGCAAAGTGCCAATGATTGAGGCGAGAATCGAACACTGGCCGATCGAAGGCAACTTCACGATCAGCCGCGGCGCCAAGACCGAAGCGGTCGTGGTCGTGGCGGAGTTGCACCATCGCGGTGCGATCGGTCGCGGCGAGTGCGTGCCCTATCCGCGTTATGGCGAAACACCCGAGGCGACGCTTGAGGCAATCCTTGGCATGAAGGATGCCATCGCCAGCGGATTTGGAGGCATCGGACTTGACCGGCAGGCGTTGCAGGCGGCGATGCCGCCCTGCGCCGCCCGCAACGCACTCGACTGCGCCCTGCTCGACTTTGAGGCCAAGCAACATGGCGACCGCATCTGGGAACGACTTGGCCGCACCGCGCCAGGCGCTTGCGTCACCGCCTATACCATCTCGCTCGGTACGCCGGAGACGATGGCGGCGGCGACCGCCAAGGCTGCGCACCGGGCGCTGCTCAAGATCAAGCTTGGCGGCGACGGCGATGGCTTGCGAATTGCCGCCGTGCGCAAGGCCGCGCCCAACTCCGAACTCATCGTCGATGCGAACGAAGCCTGGACGGAAGCCAATCTCGAGCAAAACCTCGCGGCCTGCGCGGCGGCCGGCGTCACACTGGTCGAACAGCCCCTGCCCGCGGGCCGCGACGAACGACTGGCCCACATCAAGCGGCCGATCATGGTGTGCGCCGACGAGAGCGTGCATGACCGCGCGTCGCTGTCGGGACTTCGCGACCGTTACGATGCCGTCAACATCAAGCTCGACAAGACGGGTGGCCTCACCGAGGCGCTCGCCATGGCGGACGCGGCGACCGCGCAAGGTTTCGCCATCATGGTCGGCTGCATGGTGGCGACGTCGCTTTCGATGGCGCCCGCGATGCTGCTGACGCCGCAAGCCCGCTTTGTCGACCTCGACGGCCCGCTATTGCTGGCGCGCGACCGCGATGGCGGGCTGCGTTACGACGGCAGTCTGGTTTATCCGCCGGACGCAGCCCTCTGGGGGTGACCAAGTAAGTTCCGCCCAAACCACATCACAGCGGCGCCCGACAACGCCATCACGGCCATCGCGTAGTACGCGCCCTGGCCGTAGCTCGCATAGATCATGCCGGAAATGATCGACGCGCTTGAAGAGACGATCCCGCCACAGGCCGCGAGATAGCCCTGCGCGCGCGTCACCACCGGCATCGGCACATGCCGCACCATCAGGTTCATGGTGCCGACCTGCGTCAGTCCGAAGCTGAGGCCGTGCGCGAGCTGGACCACCGCCAGCACGGCGACGGGCGGCTCCTGCGCCGTGATCAGCCAGCGCAACACGGCCCCGAGCCCGCCGATGATCACCAAGGTCGAGGGTTGCAGCGTGAACCGTGGCGACAGTGCAAACACCGCGATCTCGGCGGCGACGCCGAGCGCCCAGAGTGCCGCGATCGTCACGCCGCTGAGGCCAGCGAGCTGCCAGGTGATCGACCCGAAGACATAATAGGTCGAGTGGCTGGCCTGAATCAGTGCCGACGCCGCGATGATCGCAAGGAAACCGCCGTCGCGCAGCAGGGCACCCGAGCCGTGCTGGACCGGAGATTTGACCGTGCGGCCATCGAGCGGTTGCAGACCGAGGCTGATCACGGCCGCAAGCGCCCCGGTGGCAACGATGATCCAGATCAGGTGCGAAGGCGTGATCGCGTCGGCGAGCAATCCACAGCCGAGCGCGCCGGCGATGAAGGCCGCCGACCCCCACAACCGCAACGGCCCGTAGTCGAGGCCGTAGCGCGCGACGCCCCGCAACGCATAGGCATCGGTCAAGGGAATCGTCGGTGTCCACGACGCGGCCGTCACCGCATAGGCCACGAACACCGCAAGCGCCAAATGCTGGGTGCCGATCACGGCAAAGCCGACCGTGGTGATGATGGCGGTTGCCACCATCGCCCCGCGCACCATGGCGTGGCGTTCGGCAAGGCCCGTGACGACCGGCAGGACGGTAAATCGTGTCACAGCCGGAACCGCCGAAATGATGCCGATCCAGGTGGCGTCGATCCCGACCGCCCGCAGCCACACCGGGAAGAACGGCAGATGGCAGCCGATCAGCGCGAAGATCGCGCCGTAGAACAGCGCAAGGCGGCGAGCGAATCGCCGCGATACGACCTGCGATGCGATGGGGATTTGTGATTTGGGCGGCATCAATTCAATTGCGATTCGAGCGAGATCGTGGTGATCGTTAGGCAAGCGCGGCAGTTCAAGTCGAATCACTGCCGTGCCCGGGATTGTTGCCTGAGCATGATCGTTTCTGGAAACCGGTTCCAACCCTGCATCACGTGCGGAGCAGGCATTTTCGGGATCAAATTCGCGCGGCTATCCGCGCGGATGAGTTAGCCATGGCCGACGACGCTTTCGCCCTGTCCCCGATCTCCGCGCGCGCGGCCCAGCCGAGCGAAGCGGACTACGACGCGATCCAGGAAGCGTTCATGGAAACCTCGCGCGGGCGCTGGTTTCTCGGCGAGTATGCCAAACGCAACCGCAATGCCGACACCAGGATGGTGCTCGACGCCGTGGCGCGGATCGAAGACACGCTGGCGGCCTCGAAGAAGCCGGTGCGCGATCCCCTGCTCGATCAGGCGCTGGCGACGCTCCGCTCGGCGCTGACACAGGCGCGCGAAGCGGCCCAGACCGCGGTGACTGATCTGGCGATCGAGCAAAACCTGGCGCCGGTACGCAAGGGCGCCCGCGTCATCCGCGAAATCGCCTGGCGCTTGCGCGAAATCGGCGCCGATGGCCGGATTTGCGATTTGATCGACTCGCAGGTCGGCGCGATTGAAGCCGCCGCGGCCAGGATGACGCCGGCCGACCTCGCCGGTACGCTCACCGGCGCCTTCGACGGGATCGAAGAAAAGATCGCGGCCCTCGATGCGAGCGAGGCCGCAACATCGCCGCCGCCCCGGACGACGCAGGCTGCAGACGTCCCGGCCACGACCACGCAGGCCGACGTGCCGGCCGCAAGCGCCGCGCAAGAAGCTGTGGCCCTGGCTGAGGACGCGCCGACGGCTGATGCCGAAGGCGAACCGCATGATGCCTTCGACGACACCGACGAAGCCATGCTCGAACTGATCGCGATGGAGATGGCCGCGCCGGATACGGACGCCGCCTACGAGCCGAAGCTCGAGGATGCCCAGATCTACGAGGACCAGATCCACGACGACAAGGTCTACCAAAGCCGGACCGCCGCACCCGAGCCGGACCAACCGACCGCGGACGAACCGCACATACCCATCGCCTCCTACGAGATCGACGTCACGTTCCCGGAACTCAGCGCCGCGGACGAAGCGCCGGCCGTGGCTTCGCCGTCGCCGGTGGTGACCCCGCCTCAATCCGCGCGCCGAGCCTGAACCCAAGCGCGAACCGATCGCGGCAGCGCCAGCGGCCCTGCCGGCGTCCTTGCAAGCGTCCTCGATTGTATCCTCGCCCGAGGCCGAGCCGTCGCTCGGCTCGAGCCTGATCGCCAACGGCATCGTGCCGCGGCCCCGCGCCGCGAAGCCCGACCCGCTGGCGCCGATCCGGCGCATGAGCCAGACCGAGAAGATCGCGTTCTTTTCGTAAACCGGCCCGCGCTATCTCAACTCGAACAGATTTTCGTCCTCAGTTCCGGCTTCCGCATGAGGATCTCGGTGAGCCACCGCACGGACCGTTCGGCGGACTCCAGCGCGACGGCTGCTGAATCATAGGCAATACCTGAATAGTACTGCACCGGCGTCCACTGGCCGCCATCTTCAACGTCGCGTCGAAACTCCTCGAATCCATAGCTGCCGTCCGGCCGCGAGAAAATATCCACGCATCGATCGTGTTCCGAATTTTCAACGCTGACAAACACCAGCCATGATTTGTCGATGCGTTTCGACATCAAACTTTCCGCATTTCAAATCGAGAAAACGACAACGCCAGGCCCGGTCTGCCTGGCGCTCCGCATTCGGATCGAAACAGCCCCCGTCACTTCACCGGGAAATGCGCTATGGTAACGCCGCCGGTGGCGTAATTGGGCACATCGCCGGCAACCGCCTGGCCTTCTTTCGAACCGAAGGCCTCCATCAGCGCGGCTTCGCTGTCGAAGTCTGCTTCGAAGATGCAGAAATACGGCGCCTTGCCCGGCCCCAGCGCCTTCAGATCGAACGAATAACGGGGGTTCTTGGCGCCCGGCAGCTTGTTCGCGAGCGGCGCATGCGTCTCGACGTAGTATTTCCTGAAGTGCGCGGGATCCTTGGGTTCGTTGTAGAGGACGAGCAGCCTGTGCATCACTAACCTCCCGATCTGTTTCTCATTTGCGTCTGTTGCGCGTCTCGTGAAGGCGCGCGCGGAAACGATAGCAGACCGATCGGGTTTGCGGGAAGCGCCGCGAGAGCGGGACCGGCTTTCAGGCGATCAGGCGCGAATAAAGTTCCGAATCCACATTGCCGCCGGACAACACGATCACGACCGTCTTGCCGCGCGCATCGATACGACCTGCCAGCAACGCCGCGAGGCCCACGACCCCGCCCGGCTCGACCACGAGTTTCAATTCACGGTAGGCGAACGCGATGGCCTGGCGCACTTCCTCGTCGGTGGCGGTGACGCCCTTGGAAAGCAGCTTGCCGTTGATGGAGAACGTGATCTCGCCGGGGATCGCGGCCATCAGCGCGTCGCAGATGGTGCGCCCCTCCGCGCCATGCGCTTCGCGCTTGCCGGCACGCAGCGAGCGGGCGTGATCGTCGAACGCGTCCGGCTCGGCGGACATCACTTGTGCCTGCGGAAAGCGCGATTTGACAGCGGTTGCGACACCGGCAATGAGCCCGCCGCCGGAAACCGGCGCCACCACGATGTCCGGCGTGACACCGAGCGCGGCGAGATCCTCGCAGATCTCCCGTCCCACCGTGCCCTGGCCTGCGATCACCTTCGGATCGTCGTAAGGCGGCACCATCGTCGCGCCGCTCTTGCCGGCGATGTTGCGCGCGATCGCCTCGCGGTCGTCGCGGGCGCGATCGTAAAGCACGACCTCGGCGCCAAAGGACTTGGTGCGCTCGCGCTTCAACAGGGGTGAATCGGCCGGCATCACGATCGTGGCCGGCATGTCGAGGATCTTGGCGGCCGCCGCCACGCCCTGCGCGTGGTTGCCGGATGAGAACGCCACCACGCCGTTCTTGCGGGCGCTTTCCGGGATCGAGGCGAGCTTGTTGAAGGCGCCGCGGAACTTGAACGAGCCGGTGCGTTGCAGGATTTCCGGCTTGAGAAATACCTTCGCGCCGACGCGCTCACAGAGAACCGGCGGCGATAGCAGCGGTGTTCGTACCGCAAACGGCGCGATCACCTTGGCGGCGGCATCGATATCGGCGGAACTCACGGCTGCGTGAGACACGGATGAATTGGGTAGGGGTTCGTTCATGACGGCGATTTAACGCCGCTTCCACCGCGTCCGCAAGGGAACATCGCGGCGCAACCGCCCTCTTCCCCGCGTCGTGCGGGCCGCAGCCTTACGCGGCGGCGCGGGCCGCGATGGCGGGAACGGGTGCGCTACGCTGCGCCAGATCGGTCCAGGCGATGATCTCGAAACGGCCGTCCTCGTGCTCGACCAGCGCCGTGCAGCTTTCCACCCAGTCGCCGCAGTTCATGTAGCGGATGCCGTGATAATTGTCGCGGATGACGGCACTGTGGATGTGGCCGCAGATCACGCCGTCGGCGCTGTGACGCCGCGCTTCGGCGGCGAGCGCGGTCTCGAACGCGCCGATGTAATTCACCGCGTTCTTCACCTTCTGCTTGGCCCATTGCGACAGCGACCAATACCGCGCGCCGAAGGCGCGGCGGAAGAAGTTGACCAGCCGGTTCATCTGGATCGCGAAATCATAGGCCTTGTCGCCGAGATGGGCGAGCCAGCGCGCGTTCTGCACCACGAGGTCGAAGATGTCGCCGTGAATGACGAGATAGCGCCGGCCGTCGACGCCGGTGTGTACGGTGTTTTCGAGCACCTCGATGCCGCCGAAATGCGTGCCGTAATAGCTGCGCAGGAATTCGTCGTGGTTGCCGGGGACGTAGATGACCTTGGCGCCCTTGCGCGCCTTGCGCAGCATCTTCTGCACGAAGTCGTTGTGCGATTGCGGCCAGTGCCAGCCCGATTTCAGCGCCCAGCCATCGACGATATCGCCGACGAGATAGATGGTGTCGGCGTCGTGGACGCGGAGGAAATCGAGCAATTTATCGGCCTGCGAACCGCGCGCCCCGAGATGCACGTCGGAGATAAACAGGGTGCGAAAACGCCGCTCCGGCTGTTCTTCACTCATCTGGTCACTTCCCATGCGCGCGCCTAACAGATTCAGATGACACCTACATGAAATGGCTCGCGTCGCCCTCACGGCACGAATCGGACGCCGTTCATTAAGACCTGCGATAACAGCCGCTTGCGACAAACAGGCGACATCCACCGTTAGCGGGAGAGGTTTCCGGCGATCACAAATGGTTAACCGCGCGCTGGTCAGACGACCGCCGCAAATCCGCGCTTCCCGCGACACAATGCGCCCGAGTTCTACACAGGGATCGGCCCTTCCAGATGGAGGGCGCAGGGAAAGCCGGGTGTCCAATGCACCCGCAGCCTCGTGCGCAAAGTAAAAAGCACATGAGTTAGTCACCACAGGTACGCCGAACGATCCGGCCTTCCCTGCGCGAATGGTTTTAACGGCTTCTTTCGTGCTCTCCCCGGAGACCGGCTTTGTTGCCTCCGTGGTCGGCGGATCAGTCCGCCGACGTGGTGTCAGCATCGGGACACCAGAACCACACGACTTCGCCGTCCGCTTTCGCGCCGCTCGTCTTTCGGCACCTTCGCGTCCACCGCATCCCGCCCAACGTTCGTGACGATGGCCAACGCCCCTCTCCCGGACGAGACGCGCGAAGCTCTACGCGTGATTTGCCCGTCGCCTTAAGCGGAATATTTTTGGCAAGAGGACTGGACAGATGAAATCAGACTGATACGGCTCAAGAAATCGGCGTTTGGCGCAAAAGATTTTGATTCGAGACGCCGTCGGCATACGCTACCGAGATGTCGTTGGCAGAATTCACGCTGAGACAAGTTTCACAACTTGTCCCAATTCGACTTCCATGATTCTGCCGCCAATAGCGCGCGCTGCTTCAGAAGTGCTCTGGCCCTCAATCGTTCGCGGCTCAGGCCAGTCATCGGCTTATCTGCCGAGATCAAGGCCGAGCCTCTTGCCTCATTGTGCGACGACCTGTCTGCCGATCCTTGATGAATGGCCCCACTCGAACATGGTTGCGTCCGTCCATGACGAGACTTCGATTGTTCCGCAGATCCAGACGGCCATGATCGATAAACGCCTTAGCTCTTTCAGAAACTCCGACCGGTCATCCTTGTCGGCGGCATCGTAAAACAACAATTCTCGCCCGCGCGCCGATATGTCCTTCCGGTAGAACGGACGCCAAATGTTTGGCTATGCCGCTCTCGAGGGAGGTCCCTTCGATCTGCAGACACAAATCATTTTCTCTCCTGCCCGCGGGACCGTACCGGGTGCGCCGACATGAACGAGCTTGCCATCGCTTTCACGCGAGCTTTCTAGGACAGCCCAATTCGTTCATCAGCGATTCCGCATCGTCAGATGCTGCCTCTCTGTCGAATAGAAGAAGACATTTCCTTCCCAGAACTCAATTCGATCAGAGCTGCCCTCGGCCAGCAGCCAACCGTCCCAACCGCTCATCATGACAAGCGACATCAAGCCGACCATGATCCCGGTTTGTTGAGCATGTTCGGCAGAAATTTCTGTCTGATCCCGTTCGTGATAAGAATATGAGCGAAGTAGTGTCCCGGCGCATCAAATAGCGATCTCGCTTCGCCGAGGCCCGCGCGGGCCGCCATGAAGGTCGCATGCGCGCTTGGAAAGTCATCGTTCCAACTGTCGATCCACAGCAATCTGGGAGCATCGGATGAATGCCACCGGTTCAGAGCTTCCGCAAACCTAGATAGATGGCAAACATCCGGCTTCGGGCGCCCATCAACTCGTGGCTGGCGAGACGCGATTTCGCGTTCAAGCACGAATGCAGCTCGACTGTAGTTTGGGCTGATCACAACACTGAAGCCGCTTCTACCAAACAGCCCTGTCGCTTCTTTCGGTGTTAGACAGCGCATCTTGCTTCATGTGCCCGTAAATCCGTCGTATGTCGAACATCCAGCAAGCGCAATGGTTGTAGCTATATGATTTACGACTTAAGCGATAGTTGTACAAAAAGCGTTGCAACGCGCCTCACGGCGTGAAGCCGTCCGGCGGCATCCGACGTGCAGCATGATCACAATTGGGGGCCCGACAGGTTCAGCTCACGCTCCGCGCGGAAAACATTGGCATAGAGGTTTGCGATCCACTGGCGGCCACTCGATGTGACATTGAGGTAGCGTATCGCCGTTTGAATTTGCGGGGCGACGTTATTCCAATAGAACTGCGGGTACTTGTAGACGACGTCGGCGGGCGTATCGTAGCCGAGCTTCTTGTTCAAACCGATCTCTTCGAATTCATAGAACAGCGCGTTCGACTTTCTCAGGTAATTGGGATCGCCGAGTTGGCCGATCAGATCGGCCGCCCGCAGCAACAAGCCCTCCTCCTCGATCAGGTCATCGTCGTTGTTCGAGGACGAAGTATACGGAAAGCGCGTATATTCGATGGCCCGCGCAATTCGTCCCGCGTCCACCTCTTCGGTCCCGTCGAGGCGCTCGGAGACGAACAGTTTTGACCGGTCCACATGATAGGGCGCGAGCGCGGCATCGGACGACCCTCGCGGCAACTGAATTGTACGGCCGCTCAGATCCGCGACATAGGACTCATTGTCGTCGCCTTGCAGGATTCCGCGAACGTAGCCGATATCATGGGTAAGGCATGCCAATATGAAATTCGCATAATCCTCGGCCGTGGTTGCCCGCGACATCTGACGCCCCATCAGGATGTCGTGCCCGGCAAGGGTGACCAGCATCGAGTGCTCGATATTGTGATACAGGGCGTCGCTATTGCCGATGCAATCGAGCGTCAGTCTGGCCGCGAAGGGCACAACTTCGGCCAGGCGGGCATGCGAAGCGCCAAACCTGCTCCGGGTGTCCGAAGTCAGGAACGAACCCAGGGCTTGCGCTACCAATTCCGGAATAGTGATCATCTCAAACCCTTTCGATCGAGCGGCCTGGCGGATCCTCGTCGCGGCCGATGATAGCACGCCCGCGCCTTTATGAGTACCCGGCGTTTCGCCACATCTCGAAACCTGCTTTGGCTCAACCAACCGAATGATCAGCGCGACGACAGCGACGACCGGCGGCACGAAGAAGCAGCGGACGCCGAAATGCGCATAGAGCAGCGCCGCGGCCGCACAGCCGAGCGCGAAGACGACGACGTTGATCGACATCTGGAAAAGCCGCCCGGTCTGGGCCTGCGCGCCATCTCCGGGGTAGATGACGTCGGCGATGTCGAGCATCACCTGCGTCGTCGTTCCCGTCATCAGCGTCGAAGGCGGCGCGCTCGCAAGATGCACGCGATGCACCGCGTTCTGGATCGCCATCGCGGCGACCAGCACCATGCCGGTCACGATCGCCTGCCAGCTGTCGCCGTCATGAAACGGCCGAAGTGTATCGCCATCGCCGAGCCGGCCGTAGCAGCACGATCTTCAGCACCAAGAGCGGCACGAACGGATGCCTTTCGTGATGCGATAATAGCGTGCCGAGCCATCGCGCCGCGATCACCACCGCGCAAAACACCGGCAGCGCCAGCAGCTTGGCGATCACGCCCGAGGTGCCGAGCGCGAGCGCCGCGCCGAGCGTGACGAAGTTGCCGGTGACATGCGCGGTGAACAGACCCTGCAATGCGAGGAAGCCCGCGGTATCGACAAAGCCCGCGTTGAAACTGAGAACGTGCTCCGATTTGAAGTTCGCCTGCATTCGCGGCTCCCTCTTATGCGAACTTCAGAATTGAGAGCACTAGCAAATTGAGATTCTGGTGCGGTTTTAGAATTTGAAGTTCCTATGACAAGGGTACGGCGAAACTGATGGAACTTCACCCCACCAGCGGAAGCGCGGGACGGGACGGTGCTGAAGCCATGAAGGGATTTCCGGCGGGCCTGGTCATTCAGGCCCGCCAAAGTCTATCCGCCTGCCGCGGCGATGGCTACGCAGAGTCTCGCGGCAGCGAAGTCCGTCCGCCTATCCCGATGAAGGCCAGCAGGTCAGCGTTGATGGTCGCCGCTTCCGTCGTCGGCATGCCGTGCGGAAAACCCTTGTAGGTTTTCAACGTGCCGTTCTTGAGAAGCTTGGCCGATAGCGGCCCGGAGGCGACGTAGGGGACGATCTGATCGTCTTCGCTATGCATCACCAGCACTGGAATGCTGATCTTCCGCAGATCCTCGGTGAAGTCGGTCTGCGAGAACGCGACGATGCCGTCATAATGCGCCTTCGCCCCGCCGATCATGCCTTGACGCCACCAGTTCTCGATGACGGCCTCCGACGGCTTGGCGCCGGGTCGGTTGTAGTTATAAAACGGACCCGCGGCGATCTCGCGATAGAATTGCGAGCGGCCGGCCGCAAGTTGAACCTGGAAATCGTCAAAGACCTCCTTGGGAGTCCCTTCGGATTGGCCGCAGTCTTCACCATCAGCGGCGGCACCGCCGAAATAATCGCGGCTTTCACCGCCCGGCCCTCGCCGTGGCGCGCGAGATAATGCACGACTTCGCCGCCGCCGGTGGAATGGCCGACATGGATCGCCTCTTCCAGATCGAGGTGCGTCGACCACCGCCGCCAGATCGTCGGCGTAGTGATCCATGTCGTGGCCGTCGGCAGTCTGGCTGGAGCGGCCATGCCCGCGCCGGTCATGGGCGATGACGCGGAAACCGTGGTTGAGGAAAAACATCATCTGCGCGTCCCAGTCGTCGGACGACAGCGGCCAGCCATGGCTGAACACGATCGGCTGCCCCTTGCCCCAATCCTTGAAGAAGATTTCGACGCCGTCCTTGGTCGTGATCACGGGCATGTTGGTCCTCCGGGCGGTTGGCAGGGCGTGAAAGCGTTCGCCGAGCATCATACGCACGTTTCCGCGCGGCTGTGACGAGACGATGACTTCACTCGAAGTTGTGAAAATGATGGATCGGGCCGTGGCCGCGGCCGACACCGAGACGATCGGCGGCCGCGATGGCCTCCGTGATCCACGTCTTGGCGTTGCGCACCGCCTGCTCCAGCGGCTCGCCCTTGGCGAGGCCTGCCGCAATCGCCGACGACAGCGAACAGCCGGTGCCATGGGTGTTGCGCGTCGATATGCGCGGCGCGGGATAGGCCATGACGCCATCGCGCGTGAAGAGATAGTCGATGCTTTCGCTTCCCTGCCCGTGGCCGCCCTTGATCAGCACGGCTCGCGCGCCCGCGGCCTGCAGCCGCCGGCCCTGATCGGCAATCGCGGCCTCGTCGAGTGCGACGGCCTCATCGAGAAGCGCGGCGGCCTCCGGCAGGTTCGGCGTGATCAGCGACGCTAGCGGGATCAGGTCGTCGCGCAGGCGCGTGATCGCATCCGCGGACAACAGCCGGTCGCCCGATGTCGCCACCATCACGGGATCGAGCACGACGTGGGCGGGCTTGCGCCGAGTGAGCGCGGCCGCAATCGCCGCGATGGTCATGGGCTGCGCCACCATGCCGATCTTCACGGCGGCGACGTCGAGATCGTCGAACACCGCATCGATCTGCGCGGTCACGAAATCGGCAGGCACCGCATGAACGCCGCGCACCCCTTGCGTATTCTGCGCGGTGAGCGCCGTGATCACGGACGCGCCATAGACGCCGAAGGCGGCAAAGCTCTTCAGGTCGGCCTGAATGCCGGCGCCGCCGGAGGAATCGAGCCTGGCAATGGTGAGCGCAATCGGTACGGTCATCGCCTCATTTCACCGCCAATGAGCACTTATCTAGCTAGCGCGGCCTGTTATTGCCAGCAAGTCTGGCGGCGTTATATTGGGCACAAGATACCCTCTCGGAGACGACGGCGATGGTCCCCTTTTTCATCCAGATCAAATGCAAGCTTGGCCAGTCCTACACGGTGGCCAACAAGCTGGCCGAGGCCGAGATCGCATCCGAGATCTATTCGACCGCGGGCCATTACGACCTGCTGGTCAAGTTCTATGTCGACGAGGCCACCGACATCGGCCATTTCGTGAACGAGAAGGTGCAGGTCATCCCCGGCATCCAGGACACCCACACCATCATCACCTTCAAGGCGTTCGGCGGGGCGTGACGTTACGACTTGCCGTCCGCCTTCTTCAGCTTTGGCGGTCCCTCGACCGGCGGCAATGACTTCAGATATTGCGCAATGTCAGCACGATCGGCTCAGGCAATTGCGAGGTGTCTTGATCACGCGCACCATCGATCCACCGGCGGCATCGTCGTCCGGCATCTGTCCGGTCTCGAGAAAATAGTCGATGTCCTTGATGCTCCGCTCGCCAATGCCCTTTTGCGTGATGTTGGGCACCCAGCCCTCGCCTTCGGGATTGGGGCCGCCGGCAAAGCGTTGCGCCGTGACGATGCCGCCGAGAAAATTGCGTGGGCTGTGACATTCGGCGCAATGGCCGAGACTGTTCACCAGATAAGCTCCGCGATTTCATTGCGGCGAACGCGCGCCATCGGCCACGAATGGCTTGTCGTCGAAGAACAGCAGTTTCCAGATGCCGACATTGCGTCGGATGTTGAACGGAAACGGCACGTCGTGATCGCGCACCTTGCCCGGCACCGGCTCAAGCGTTTTCAGGTAGGCGAAGAGATCCCTGATGTCCTCGACCCTGGCATGGGCATAGGACGTGTAGGGAAAGGCGGGAAAGTAATGCTTGCCACCGGGCGAGACGCCTTTGGTCACCGCGGTGACGAATTGGGCCTCGGTCCAGTTGCCGATGCCGTCCGCCTTGTCGGGGGAAATGTTCGGCGCATAGAACGTCCCGAATGGCGAGGGGATCGCGAGCCCGCCGCCCAGCCTCAAGCGGTCCGGCTGATCGGGCACCGCATGACACGAGGCGCAGCCGCCCGCGTTGAAGACGACAAGGCCGTTGGCTGGGTTGGGCGCATGGGCCGGACGCGTCACCGCATCGGCGGAGACCGCGACCGCCTCGGTGAGCCATCCGTAGATACCGACGCCGATGAGTGCGGCAATTCCCAACCCGAGCACAATTCGTCGCCGCATCATCGGTCCGTCATTTGAGGCTTTATCGTAATATACCCGCGAGCCGGGCCCCTCGCGGATTGAAATTTCTTCTGCCCCGGACCCTCATTTCGGGAATAATATTGGAACCCAACTGTTGTCAGTTTCGTACAATGATGTGGAACTACGCCAACCGCGCTCCAGGGAGAAAACCATGAACAGACTCGCTTTCGCTACGCTTGCCCTCGCATCCACGGTCGTTTTCGCCGGCCCGGCTTTCGCCGAGAAATTCAAAGCCGCCCTCGATGGCAAATCCGAAGTGCCGGCCACGACCTCGACCGGCTCCGGCACCGCCGATATCGACTATGACCCGGCGAGCAAGAAGCTCTCCTGGAAACTGACCTATACCGGCCTCTCCGGCCCCGCGAAGGCGGCCCATTTCCATGGTCCGGCCGAGGCCGGCAAGAACGCCGGCGTTGCCGTTGCCATTCCCGGCGCCACCGCGAGCCCTGCCGAAGGCTCGGCCACGCTGACCGACGCGCAGGCCGCCGATCTCCAGGCCGGCAAGTACTACATCAACGTGCATACCGAAGCGAACCCGGGCGGCGAAATCCGCGGCCAGGTTACGAAGTAAGCGCAGGCGACGTCGTCCGCTGGCAACAGCGAGGCGTCCTGAACGACCAAGGGGTGAAGGCCGGACGGCCTTCACCCCTTCTGCTTTTGAAATTGGCTGCGATCTGAAATTTGCGTCGCCTCGCCGTGCCGTCGGGCAGGCTTACTTCAACTTGACGCGATAGGTGTCGTGGCAGCCGGTGCACTTTTCCTGAATGGCATCGAAGCCGGCCTTCAGCGTCGCGGCGTCCTTGATCTTGCCTTTGGTGTCCTCGATCACCTTGGTGACCGCCGGAAAATCTGCCGTCAAAATCGGCCTTGTTCTGCCAGATCTTCTGCGACGCGCCGAAGTTGGCGTTGACGACGTCTTCCTTCGGGTTCGGCGTGAACACGGTCGCAATCTTGGCGACGTCGGTCTGAAGGTCGCTCAGCGCCTTGTCGATCGCGGCCTGATCGTACGGCGTCTCGCCCTTGATCATTTTTCCGAGCACGCCATACATGCTCCGGCCTTGGGACTTCATCAGATTTTGCTGCGTGACAGCGACGTCCTGCTGCGCCATCACCGCACCCGCACTTACCAACAAAGCTCCAATCACCAACGCAGTCCGCATCATCCGTCTGGTCCTTTTTTGTTTATAATGCCCGTCAATATGAATAAGCCCATCGGTCTTCCCAACACCGGTAACGGTGTTTCATTCCCGCAGATGTCTGAGGCTGGCTGTCACAGGCTGTGGTGGCGGCGATGCTCCTGGATCGCGGTCCACACCCGCTCCGGGGTCGCCGGCATGTCGATGTGGTCGATCCTGTATTCGCGCCAGAGACCCTCGATGATGGCGTTGACGACCGCGGGACAAGCGCCGATCGCGCCGGCCTCGCCTGCGCCCTTCGCGCCGAGCGGATTGGTGGTGCACGGCACGTTGTGGGTCTCGAAGCGGAATGACGGCCCGTCGGCCGCGCGCGGCAGCGCGTATCCATGAAGGTGCCGGTCTGGAGCTGGCCATCGCTGGCGCTGTACACCGCCTGCTCCATCAACGCCTGGCCGATGCCCTGCATCGCGCCGCCATGCACCTGGCCCGCAAGCAACAGCGAATTCAGCGTGCACGCCGAAGTCGTCGACGATGACGTAGTTGATGATGCGGATGAAGCCATCGCCGGATCGATCTCGACTTCCGCAAGATGCGTGCCGTTCGGAAAGGTGCCGTCGGCCTGGGTAAAGGTCGCGCTCGCATTCAGCTTCGACGGATCGACGCCCGCGCGCCTTGCCAGATCGGCGAAGCTGATCGAGCGGTCGGTGCCGGCGACGCGGATCGTACCCTCGTTGATTTCAAGGTCGCCGCGCTCGCTTCCAGCGCTTCGGCCGCGATCTCGCGCAGGTTCTTGCCAAGCTCACCGTGGCGCGTTCGAGCTGACGCCGCCGGTCGAAATCGAAGCCGAGCCGCCGGTGCCAAGCCCGGTCGCGATCATGTCGGTATCGCCCTGGAACACGTGAACGCGCTCCGGCGGCAGTCCGAACTGCTGGGCGACAAGTTGCGCGTACGCAGTTTGATGGCCCTGCCCGCTCGACTGCGTGCCGATCAACACCGACACGTCGCCGTTGGGATCGAGCTGCACCTTGGCGGTCTCCTCGCCCATGGTGCCGCAGACCTCGACATAGCAGGCGAGCCCGATGCCGCGAACCAGACCTTGCTTCTTGGCGGCTTTCGCGCGCTTGCCAAAATCCTTCCACTCCCCGACATCCATCGCGCGCTTCAGATGCGCGGCGAAATCGCCGGAGTCGTAAACTTTTCCGGTCGCGGTCGTGTAAGGCATCGCGCGCGGCGGGATGAAGTTCTTGCGGCGGATCGCCTCCACGCTCATGTCGAGTTTTCGCGCGGCGGCATCGACCAGTCGCTCCAGCACGTAGGCAGCTTCGGGTCGTCCGGCGCCGCGATAGGCATCGACCGGCACCGTATGGGTGAAGACCGTGCGCACGCGACAATGAAAGGCCTTGATGTCGTAGAGGCCCGGCAGCATGCCGGCGCCGCCATGCGGAATGTAAGGACCGAAGGTCGAAAGATACGCGCCCATGTCGCCGATCAGATCGACGTCCATGCCGAGGAATTTTCCGTCCTCCGCAAGCGCCATCCGCGCGGTGGTGGCGTTGTCGCGCCCCTGCGCATCGCCGACGAAGTGATCGGCGCGATCGGCGGCCCACTTGACGGTCCTGCGCAACTTGCGTGCGGCCACCGCGATCAACGCGTATTCGCGGTAGGGAAACAGTTTGGTGCCGAAGCCGCCGCCGACGTCGGGACAGATCACGCGCATCTTTTCCGGCGGGATCTTCAGCACCATGCCGCCGATGATCTCGCGGATGCGATGACTGCCCTGGCTGCCGACCGTCAACGTGAGATGGTCGCGTCGGGCATCGTATTCGCAGACCGCCGCGCGCGTTTCCATAAAGTTGGTGACGATGCGCGGATTGACGATCGAAATCTCGACGACGGCATGCGCCGTCGAGAACGCTGCCTCCGTGGCCTTCTTGTCGCCGATCGAAACGTCGAACAGCACGTTGCCTGAATGCTGCGCCCAGACCTGGGCTGCGTCCTTCTTGACGGCGTTGCGCACGCCGACCACCGCGGGCAACGTCGTCCACTTGACCTCGATGGCTTCGATCGCATCGCGCGCCGCATCGATGGTCTCGGCGACGACGAAGGCGATGGCGTCGCCGACATGGCGCACCTCGTCCTTGGGCAGGATCGGATACGGCGGACCGGTGAAGGGATTGTCCTCGAGATTGAAAAGACACGGCAGATCGCCGAGATCGCCGACATCCGCCGCCGTGAGGATCAGGGCGACGCCCGGCAGAGCCGCGGGCGCGCGTCGCGTCGATGGTGAATTTCGCATGGGCATGCGGCGAGCGCAGCACCAGTGAATGCAGGGCCTGCGCGGGCGCGACATCGTCGGTATAGCGGCCCTTGCCGCGGATGAGCGCGTCGTCCTCTTTACGAAGAACGCTTTGACCGACACCGAATTTGACGGGAGCCATTTTGTCTCCGTTTCTCGAGCTTCCAGCTTGCCACGTGACGGCGGCAAGCAAGCCTATATTGGCGCGGATCGGCGAGAGGCGCAAATGCGCGCTTTATCCCTGGACGAGACCGTAAATTCAGCGTGATTGGAGGATGTCCGCCATGGTGCGTGTTTCGGACTAAAAGCGGTCAAAGCGTGAGGTCCGAAGGGACAATAGCGGAAGTGCTGCGATCAGTCCCTTTCGTATCCCCTAAATTCGGTGTTCTGACGTCTGATCGTTAGCCATTGCGGCCAGTTTTTCGGCGGCGGCGTCACCGGGTCGTTGGTCAATTGCGAGGATAACTCGCTTAAGCTTGACGCCTGGTCCAAAGCTCGCAGCAAGCGTGATGGTGAAACTAGCACCGAGTGTCCGAATCTGACTCGCGAAACCGAATAGCTTGGGCAACCTGACAAAGGCCGTCGCCGGCCCGTTTCGGATAATTGGTCAAGAGCCCGCGCCTGGCTAACGGGCCGATCGGTTCAAGGCGATAATAGGCACAACGGCACTCCGATACGTCAAACGGACTGGAACATCTGCTGGTCGCGATTACGGCCGTCATAATATTCAGGCCCTGGCGAGCGTTAGTCGAACGTAGATAACGAACCCTTGCCACCAAGATCGACGGTCGGCGCATACCAACTGGCATCGAATGAGTGTCTCGTCCGCCGAGTCGACGGCCTTCGCTGTCTGTAGCAACTTGACGCTAGACCGTCTTACATCACCAACTTCAAGCGGACGACATGACGAAGCTCCCAGCAGAACGACAGCGAAGAGGCGGGTGTTCCAAGCGCAACGACACGCCTTTTTCCAAGCCTAAGACCCCGGCGACTGCAATCGTCAAGCGATAGGTTGTTCTAGATCACTTCGTCAACCTTAGACCGCGTCGGGTGCTCAATTTTGAATCGAAAGCCGGCAAGGTCCGCTACGGGTCACAAACGGAAGTCCTGGTCCAACAAGCGCAGGTCCGGTCCGCGCTGTAATCGGACATCAGGCTTATGTGTGCGTTCCCTAGCCCCTCACCAGCGCCATCACCCAACGCCGGCCGAACAACAGCAGGATGGCGCCGGCGTAGACCACCGCGCCTGTGACGATCAGAGCCAAAAATGCGACTTCGTCATGCAGCGTCGCCAGGCCGGAGAGATAGGAGGCCAAAAAGCGCGCCGCCAGCCATAGCGCGGCTCCAAGTACGATGCCGGCCGCGACAAATTTCGCACATGACCGCATCAAATTCGAGTCGAGTTGCAGATAACCGGCGCGCACCGCAAAGATGATCACCAACGACAAATTGATCCAGGCTCCAACGGCGGTCGCAAACGCGAGACCGACCTGGGCGAGCGGCCCGACCAGCGCGATCTTCAGTGCGACATTGACGGCAACGCCGATCAAGGCCGCCTTGACCGGGGTTGCCGTATCGCGACGCGCATAGAAGGTCGCGACCGCGCTTCGGATCAGCACGAACGGAATGAGGCCTATGGCGTAAGCGGCGAGCGTCGCGCCGGCGGCTGCGGCATCTCCCTTGGTGAATGCGCCACGGGCAAACATCGCCCGCATGATCTGGTCCGGCACCACCAGGAAGGCGGTCACGAACGGCACCGACAGCAGCAGCGTGAAATCGAAGGCGCGCCGCTGCGCGATCGAGGCGCCAACGTGATCCTCCGACGTCAGCCGCCGCGACATTTCCGGCAACAGCACCGTGCCGATCGCAATGCCGATCACGCCGATCGGAAGCTGGTTGAGGCGATCGGCATAGTAGAGCGCCGAGAGCGCGCCGGCGGGAAGGAAGGTCGCGATGATGGTGTCGGCGAACAGCGCGACTTGCGTGCCCATCGATCCGATGGTCGCCGGTCCCAGCGCGCGGAAGAACGCGCGCACGTCTTCGTCGAGCTTGATCGGCGCAAAGCGCGGCAACCCGCCATGGGTGCCGAGGTCACCGGCGAGCAGCAAATATTGCAGGAAGCCGGAAATCAAAACGCCCCAGGCTGCGGCGTGACCCGGCGTCGGAAACCACACCGCGACAGCAAGCGTCGCCATCATGGAAATATTGAGCAGGATGGATGCCGCCGCCGCACTCGCAAAGCGATGCATCACGTTGAGGATGCCGCCATAGAGCGTCACCAGCGTAATCAGCAGCAGATAGGGGAACGTGATCCGCGTCAGCTCGATCGCGAGCGTTCGCTGCGCGGCATCGTCGGTGAAGCCGGGCGCGAGGATGCTCATCGCCTGCGGCATGAACAGCCAGGCGACAACCAGCAGAACCAGTTGCGAGGCGAACAGCAGCGTGAAGATGCGGTTGGCGAACAGGCTCGCCGCCTTCTCGCCCCCTTCCCCGGTGACATGCGCATAGGCCGGGACAAAGGCGGCGTTGAAGGCACCCTCGGCGAAGATCGCCCGGAAATGATTGGGCAGCCGCAGCGCCACGAAAAAGGCGTCTGCCGCGGGTCCGGCGCCGAGGATCGCCGCCAGCATGATGTCGCGCGCAAACCCGGTCAGCCGCGAAAGAAGCGTATAGCCGCCGACGGTGAAGATACGACCGAGCATTCGCCGCTTCTACAGAAATGCGAGCCGTGCTTCAAAATGGCCGAATCGTGTCATGGCCGGGCCGGTCTCGACCATCCACGCCTTTCTCAGGCGAACGAACGCCGATGCTCTGCATCGGCTCGCGAGACGTCGCATAAGCGCGCTCGTTTTCAAAGGCCAGAGCGGTTGCTGGGTCGAGCCCTCATCCCGACGATCGTCACTCAGCGCCGTCTCCGAGGGATGGAACACGCAAGACCTAAGCGCCGAAAAAGCCCCGCACGGCCGCAATCACCCGGTCCTGGCTCGCCTCGTCGAGATAGGCGTGCATCGGCAGGCTGATGACGTCGGCGGACAGCCGCTCGCTCACCGGCAGCCCGCCGTCGCGACCGGATAATCCTTGTAGGCCGTCTGCTGGTGCATCGACTTCGGATAGTAGATCGCGGTCGGAACGCCCTGCGCCTTCAGCGCGGCCGCAAAGGCATCGCGGTCGGTGCCCTCAGGCAGGCGGATGGTGTATTGCGCCCAGACCGAGGTGTGCCCCTTGGCGAGACGCGGAACGTTGACGACATTGCCGAGGCCTTGTGCGTAACGTTCCGCGATCCGGTTGCGCACGGCGATTTCGTCGTCGAAGATTTTCAGTTTCTCGAGCAGCACCGCCGCCTGGATCGTATCGAGCCGGCCGGTGAGACCAAGCCGGACGTTGTCGTATTTGTCGGAGCCCTGGCCATGCACGCGAATACTGCGCAGCAGGTCGGCAAAGGCGGCATCGTCGGTGAAGATCGCGCCGCCGTCGCCATAGCAGCCAAGCGGCTTGGCGGGGAAGAAACTGGTCGCGGTGATGAGACCCATGCCACCGAGCTTGCGGCCCTTGTAGCTGGCGCCAAAACCCTGCGCCGCGTCGTCGAGGATGAACATGCCCTCGGCCTCGGCGACCGCAAATATCGCATCATGGTCGGCGCTCTGGCCGAACAGATCGACCGGGATGACGCCGCGCGGCTTCAGCCCGAGCCGCTTGGCGGTCGCGATGCCGCGCTTGAGCGAGGCGGCATCGATGTTGAATGTCGCTTCGTCGACATCGACGAACAGCGGCGTCGCGCCGACCAGCGCGACGGCCTCGCCGGTTGCGCAGAACGTAAAGGACGGACACAGCACGGCATCGCCGCGACCGACGCCCTTGGCCATCAGCACCATGACCAATGCGTCGGTGCCGCTGGCGCAGGTCACGACGTGCTTGGCGCCGGAATAGGCCGCAAGCGCGGTCTCGAGCGCGGTCACTTCCGGGCCGTTGATGAACTGGCAGTGCGCGAGCACGCGCGCCACCGCCTCGTCCACCGCAGGGCCAAGCCGGCGGCGCTGCGCGGCGATGTCGATGAACGGAATGTTTTCGGGGCGCAGATGCTGGTTCATGGAGCCTTGCAGAGGTTGAGAAGACATCACTGACCGCTAACCGACGACGCGGCGCGGTCCCTTGAGCGGCGAAGAACTTGCCGCCGGACGGGCCGGAGTTTCCAGACACCGAATCGCGATCTCGAGGCTGGCGACGCCCTCGTCGCCGGTCACCGCGGGCTCCTCGCCGCGCACGGCGCGCAGGAACGCGATCAGTTCGGCGCGCAACGGCTCGTCGTGGCCTACGGGGAGATGGCGCATCGAGTAGCTGCCGTCGGGCTTGAAGCCGAAGCATTCCGTGACCTGGCGGGTCAGCAGATCGCCCATCACATATTTGCCGCGCGTCGCCACCGTGACGCTGCGCGCCTTGAACGGCGTCAGCCAGTTGGTGTTGATGTGCGCGAGCACGCCGGAGGCGGTTCGAAATTGCAGCAGCGCGATGTCCTCGCGCTCGGCGACCGCGCTCGAAAGCTGCGGCTGCACCTCGACGATATCGGACTCGGTGAACCAGCGGATCAGGTCGATATCGTGGACGGCGAGATCGATCACCACGCCGACATTGGACATGCGCGGCGGGAACGGGCCGACGCGGGTGATGCCGATCGAGAGAATGTCTTCGCCGGAGATCGCCTGCTTGATGGCGGCGACCGCCGGATTGAAGCGCTCGACATGTCCGACCATCAAGGTGACGCCGGCGCGGTCGGCGGCCGCGACGATCTCGTGCCCCTCCTCGACCGTCGATGCGATCGGCTTCTCGACCATGACGTGGATGTTGCGCGCGATGCAGGCGAGCGCGATCTCGTGATGCAGATGGGTGGGCGCTGCGATGGTCACCGCATCGACGCCCTCAGCCAGCAACTCTTCCACCGTGGCAAAGGCGCGGCAGCCGACCAGCTCGGTCGCGCGCGCGCGATGTTCCGGCAGCGGATCGACGATGCCGACGAGCGTCGTGCCCGGCAGACCGGCAAGCACGCGGGCATGGTTGGAGCCCATGATGCCCGCGCCGATCACGCCGATGCGAAGTGTCGCTTGCGCATCAGCCTTGTGGTGAGACGCGACCGCTTTTGAAACCATGCAACTTGACCCCTGATACCCGGACCCCGAAGGGCCCCATTGAGACGCAAATCGACAACGGCTTAGCCGAAAAATAGCGCCTGAAAAGGTATATACCCCAGCGGCTCTCTAGCACGCCGCCACAGGTGTGGCGAATGCCTGGCCGGGATACCCAAACACGTTTTGATTCAAAGAATTACATCGCTCGCAGGAGCCCACAATGCGGCGCTTGTGCCAATACGGAATCCGGTTCCGTCGCTGTCGGAACTGGCCCCTCCGGCGGAAAAGGCCCTGTTCGAGCCGCGATTGATTTGCGCGCAAACCAGCCACCGCTCTCACGAGCGGCGATAGTCGTCCTCGATCCGGATGATATCGTCCTCGCCGAGATAGCTCCCGGTCTGAACCTCGATCAGTTCGAGCAATATCTTGCCGGGATTTTCCAGCCGGTGCACGGCGCCGATCGGAATGTAGATCGATTCATTCTCGTGCACGATCTTGACGTCTTCGTTCACCGTCACGCGCGCGGCGCCCCGCACCACGATCCAGTGTTCGGAGCGGTGATGATGCTTCTGAAGCGAAAGCCTTTCGCCGGGCTTGACGATGATGCGCTTGACCTGGTGCCGCTCGCCCATGTCGACCGACTGATACGAACCCCAGGGACGATGCACCTTCAGATGATCTTCCGTCACCTGCGGCGCGACCTCCTTCAGTTTGGTGACAAGGCGCTTCAGCCCGTTGGCATCCTTTTGGCGCGACACCAGCACCGCATCCTGCGTCGCGACCACGACGAGATCATCGACGCCTTCGAGCGCCACCAGCGCCCTGTCGCTCGAAACGTTGCAGTTGCGGGAATCCTCGAACACGGCCGCACCCTGCGCGGCGTTGCCCTTGTCGTCCTTCTCCGACAATTCCCAGACCGCGTGCCATGAGCCGACATCGGACCAGCCGCAGGCCACCGGCACGACGGCGGCGTGCTTGGTCTTTTCCATCACGGCGTAGTCGATCGAAATCGCTTTCGCCGATCCAAAGGCCGCTTCATCCAGCGTGACAAAGCCGAGGTCGCGGCCGGCCTTGGTCACGGCGTCGGAAACCGATTGCACGCTCGGCGCATCGACGTTGCGGTATTCGTCGAGCAGGACATTGGCGCGGAACATGAAGTTGCCGCTGTTCCAGAAATAGCCGGCCTTGACGTATTCGGCGGCTTTCGCGGCATCGGGCTTCTCGACGAATTGCTTGACCGCGCGGACGTGGCCCGACACCACTTCGCCCGGATTGATGTAGCCGTACTCGGTCGCGGCGCGTTCGGGCTTGACGCCAAACGTGACGATGCGTCCCTGGTCCGCCGCAACCAGCCCTTCGCGGCAGGCGGCGACAAAGGCGGCATTGTCGGTCACGACATGATCGGCCGCGAGCGCCAGCACGATCGCCTCGGCGGCGCGCGCTTCCGCAAAGGCGCTACCCGCCGCGATCGCGGGACCGGAATCTCGCCGCATCGGCTCAAGCAGAACATCCGCGGCGCTGCCGATCTCGGCCAACTGCTCCGAGACCATGAAGCGGTAGGCCTTGTTGGTGATCACGATCGGACGATCGAACAGCGCGGGATCCGAGACCCGCAGAATTGTTTCCTGAAATGTCGAGCGCGGCCCGAACAGCGGCAGGAACTGCTTCGGGCGAACTTCGCGGGAAGCGGGCCAAAGTCGCGTGCCGGCGCCGCCGCACATGATCAGTGGAACAATTTTTTTGTCCATCCGTGTCTCGTCAGTTGCCCGTGGCCGGCGCGAATCCAGCCTTCGAGTTTTTCGCCGTTAACGACTGCCATCGGCGGTCGCCAGGCCGGGACCCTTGTCCGATAGGTCTGTTTAGCCGTCCCCTTGCCGGGGCCGCAATAGCCAGTGGAGCGGGTTGATAGCCGCTAAGGCGGTAACCCTAAGCCCTCAAAGCTGGAATCGGACCTCCGGGCGAGTGTCCCGATCCTGAAGTTCGTATCATTTTGAGGCGGCACGTTTCGAACTTCAGAATCGTAAGGACACTAGCAAAACTATTGATCTAGTGTGGCTTTGGATCGGAAGTCCGCATGACGAGCTCGCGGCAGCAATGATGCGGACTTCCGATCCGCCACACTAGCCGCTATTGCCAGATCGTTCCTAAAACCATACCAAGGCGCGGAAGTTCGGTGCGCGACCCTGCTCGTGGTCCTGTGATTCGAATATTCGCAAAAATGGCCGCTGAGACGGAATGCGAATGTTGGAATTGGACCTCTAGCGGCCCGCGGCCTCCAAATGTTCCCAAAATCAGGCCGATGCGGGCGAAATGCGCCGAATCCTGCTTTCTGCGATCAAGATACTGGTCTCGGCGGCGCTGCTTTATCTTGCGCTCCGCAAGGCCAATTTTGCCGATCTCGCCTCGCGACTCGATCTGACGAGTGCGGCCTGGCTTTCGCTTGCGCTCGCCTTGACGTTTTTCCAGATTTTCATCGGCGTCCTGCGATGGCGGATCGTCAGCGCCGAATGCGACGCACCGCTGCCGCTGCGCCAGGCCATGCGCTACAACGTGATCGGGGCCTTCTTCAACCAGACGCTGCCGTCCTCGATCGGGGGCGATGCCGTTCGGCTTTGGCTGGTGGCGCGCTCGGGCGCCGGCTGGCGCGCGGCGACCTATTCGATTTTCGTCGACCGCGCCGTCGGCCTGATTGCGCTCGCCATCGTCATTGTCGCGAGCCTGCCCTGGAGTTCTCACCTGATCGCGGACGCCTACGGCCGCTCTGCGCTGACGCTGCTCGATCTCGCCGCGCTCGCGGGCGGTGGCGGCTTTCTCATCATCGGCATATTGCCGTGGCCGTGGCTGAAGAAGTGGTGGGCGACCCATCACATTCATGCCTGCTCCGTGATCGCCAACCGGGTCATTTTCAGCGCGCGGAATGAACCGGCGATCGCGATCCTTTCCTTCCTGGTGCACTTCCTCGCCGTGGTGATCGCCTGGTGCGTCGTGAAGTCGATCGCCGCGCCGGTCGGGTTCGACCAGACGTTTCTTTTGATTCCGCCGGTCATGCTGATCACGATGCTGCCGATCTCGATTGCCGGCTGGGGCGTTCGCGAGGCCACGATGGGACTGGCCTTCGGCTATGCCGGCCTCGTGACGAACGAAGGCGTCAACGTTTCCCTGCTCTACGGCGCGGTCACCTTTGTCGCCGGCGCGATCGGCGGACTGGTGTGGATCTTCTCCGCCGAAAAGGCCGCCAAGGACACGGAAACGATCGAGGCGCCGACATGAACGTCTGTTCGGAGTTGATGATCGCTCCGGATTGGTGGCTGATACTGGCTTTGACGATCGCCGCCGCTGTCGTTTCAGCCGTTTTGATCAAACTGACCCGCCCGCATCTTTTGAGATTCGCCCTCTCCAGACCGAATGCGCGCTCGTCTCATCGCACCCCGACGCCACAGGGCGCGGGTATCGCCGTCGATCGCGGCGACGCTTGTTGTCGCCAGCCTCGCATTCGTCGGTTTCGGCCGGACCGAGCTGGAATTTTCCCGCCGCATTGTTCGGCGCCACGCTCTTCATCGCGGCGCTCGGCTTTGCCGACGACATCAAGCCGGTCCCGGTGCTGCCGCGGCTATTGCTCCAGGCAATCGCGGTCGGCGCCGTCGTATTGGCCGGGACATGCGATCTTCGCGTCGCGCCGTTCCTGCCGATCGGAATCGAACGCGGCCTGCTGGTGCTCGCCGGCCTCTGGTTCGTCAACCTCGTCAACTTCATGGACGGGCTCGACTGGATGACCGCAGCCGAGGTCGTGCCCATCACGGCCGCGATGGCGTTGCTCGGCCTTGCCGGCGAGCTTCCATTGACGGCCGCGATCGTTGCCGCGGCGCTTTGCGGCGCGATGATCGGTTTTGCGCCGTTCAACCGTCCGGTCGCGACGATCTTTCTCGGCGACGTCGGCAGCCTGCCGATCGGCCTGCTGCTCGGCTGGTGTTTGTTGCAACTGGCGGGACAGCACCATGCCGCGGCCGCGCTTATCCTGCCGCTCTATTATCTGGCCGATGCCACGCTCACGCTGTTGCGCAGGCTGATACGCGGCGAGCCGTTCTGGGTCGCGCACCGCTCCCATTTCTATCAGCGCGCCACCGACAACGGCTTTACGGTGCAACAGGTGGTGCGCGATGTGTTCGCGCTCAACGTCGCGCTGGCAGCATTGGCCGCAATCTCGATCGCGCTGCGATCACCTGCGGCAGATGCCGCACTCCTCGCATTCGGTGCGGCTGCGGTGGCGTTTGTGTTGTTCCGCTTTTCGCGGCCGCGCGGCAAGATCAGCCGCGAGTTAAGCCGCGTTCGAACCGAATTCCGGCACGGCGTCTTTCAGGATCGTCTTGATCGTGGCGGGATCGTCGTTCTCGATCGCCTGCCGCAGCGCCACCATCCAGTTCTTCAGCGCCTGCATCGGCGGTTCGTTCGGCTTGGCCGCCATGACCCCGGGCAGGCCGATTTCGACCGGCGGCTCTTCGCTCGCGAACAGGATTTCGTTCAGCCGTTCGCCCGGCCGCATCCCGGTGAAGACGACTTCGATATCGACGCCGGGCTGCAGGCCCGAAAGCCGGATCATGCGCTCGGCGAGGTCGACGATCTTCACCGGCTGCCCCATGTTGAGCACGTAGACCGACACCGACCGTTGGGCGCCAAGCGCGTGGGTCGCGGCGGTGACGACGAGATCGCAGGCTTCGCGGATGGTCATGAAATAGCGCACCATGTCCGGATGGGTCACCGTCACCGGCCCGCCGGCCTCGATCTGCGCCTTGAATTTCGGCACCACCGAACCGTTGGAAGCCAGCACGTTGCCGAACCGCACCGAGATCAGCCGCATCCGCTTGCGGGTGCCCTGGACGCCGAGGTCGTGATCCAGCGCCTGGCAATACATTTCCGCGAACCGCTTGGTCAGGCCCAGCATCGAGACCGGCTCGATCGCCTTGTCGGTGGAAATCATCACCATGGCTTCGGCGCCGGCGGCAAGCGCCGCATCGGCGACGTTGACCGAGCCGAAAATATTGGTCTTGACGCCTTCGCTCCAGTCGCGCTCGAGGATCGGCACATGCTTGAGCGCCGCCGCGTGGAACACCAGGTCCGGCTTGAACTCGGTCATCAATTGCAGAATGCGTTCGCGATCGCGGATGTCGGCGATGCGTCCGTCGACTTCGGCGCCGACCTCGTGCGCCGCCAGGGCCTCGGTGATCGCGTAAAGCGCGGGCTCGGAATTCTCGATGATCAAGAGCCGCGCCGCGCCGAAGGCGACGACACGGTGACAGACCTCGGCGCCGATCGAGCCGCCGCCGCCGGTCACGATCACCGACTTCCCCTTCACCAGGGCTTCCAGCCGCGCATAGTCGATCGCGGTGCTCTGACGCAGCAGCAGGTCCTCGACCGCAACCGGCGCAAGCCGCGGCACATCACCGCTTTCCAGCGACGGCAGGCGGCTCACGATCAGCCGCAGGCGCTTGGCACGCATCAGGAACGTTTCCGGATGCGCCTCCGCCGCGAAAGCCGAGGGCAGCATCACGGCGCGCGCGATCGGCTTGCCGCGCCGTGCGAAATCCGCGGCGATATCGTCGACGTCCTCGATATTGCCGAGCACGGGCACGTTGCGGATCAACTGGCCGCGATCGGCAATCGACGGCGACAAGAATGCCGGCCGGCCAGATCCGCTTGACCGCACCGCTTTCGATGCCGCGCAACAAGATCTCGGCGTCGGCTGTACGGCCGATCAGAAGCGTCGGCGATGCATCCTCGGACCGCGCATGATGGCGGACCCGCGTATAGCGGAAATAGCGATAGGCAAACCGCAACGCGCTGAGGAACGAAATTTCCAGAAACCAGAACAGGATGATGGTCACCTTGCCGAAGAAGTAGGTGCCATGCACGTTGGGCGCCACCAGGATGTAATCGAGCACGAGAAGCCCAATGGCCAACACGGTCGCCACGCGCAGGATGTTGAGGGCATCCGGCAGCGAGATGAAACGCCATTTGGTGGTGGTGAGATTGAAGACGTAACAAACGACGACGCTGAGCAGCAGAAAGTACGGCAGCATGCGCAACAGCAGCGGCAACCGCTCCCAGAACTGCTCGCTGCCCTCGAAGCGCAGGTAGAACGCGGCAAAAAACGCCGCCGCCGACGCGCCTGTGTCATGCAGGGCGATCAGATAGTTGCGCAAACCAAGATGCGTCAAACGCGTCATTCGAAAGACCGATAGCCCATCAGGAGCGCGCTGGAAAGCGCGCGGACAATACTTATCGCGACCCGTCCGCAGCCTCCTCGCCCGATCCGCGCGCCTTCGCCACCAGGCCGCCGGCAACCCCTACGCCGAGCACGTACATCCAGCCTTCGTGGAAATCGGAAATGTGGGAATTGAACAGCGAGGTAAAGATGTTCTGCACCACGACCAGAAGCCCGACCCAGTTCGCAAGCCCCTCGCCGCGGAACAGCAGAAGATGTGAAATCCACATCGCATAGAGAATGACGACGCCAAGCGTTCCCCATTGCACCGCGACGTTCAGGGTTTGATTGTGCGGGTTCCGGACGACGTCAGCCGCAGCGCCGGTCTGCCCCACGGCCGATTGCACAAACAACCCTTCGATCGATCCGGTGCCATGGCCAATGACGGGCGCTTCGCCGAAGAAGTGAAGCGACTTGCGATAGAATTCCAGCCGCTGACCGATCGAGTTCGACGCGCCCTCGGCCATGTATTGCTGATACTGCTGTTTGAACGTCGCAACCGTCGCTTCCAGTTGCGGTGAGGCAAACCAGAAGACCGCGCCGGCGAGCGCGCAGGCGCACAGCACCATCAGCGTGGTTTTCAGCCGCAAATGCAGCAGCGCGAAGGCCGCCAGCATGATCGGAACCGTCACCAGCGCGGTGCGCGAGACGATGACGAAGGCCATATTGGCGAGAAAACCGAGCGAGAGCACGCCAAGCAACAGCGCCAGCGCAAACTTTCTTGCACGCAGCGTCGCCACAATCGGATAGGCCAGCGCCACGGCGCACAACGCGAATTCCTGGCTCTGGTCGATATAGTTTTTGACGAAGACGCCGCGCGAGGCGGCGTCCGGGGCCTTGAGCGTCAGACCGGGAAAAAACACGACGATCCAGGACACCACGACCATCACGGCGCAGGAGGCCAAAAAGGCCGTAAAGATCCAAAGCCCCCGGCGCGACCGTTCGAAATGATAGAAAAGAAGCGGCAACAACATCAGTTTGGCGGCCGGCACGACCGAGTAGAAACGCATTCCCCAGGGCGCGTCCGACCATAGGGTGCCGATCAGCGCCAGCGCGAACAGCGCAATCGGCGCGGCACAGGCTACGCGCTTCAGCGAAGCCACGAACGCGCGGGCATCGATCGCAGGCGCCATCACAAGAACCAGGATGACGCCGAAAATTCCAACGAGCGAGGTCGACCATGGCAGTGACGCCGCCAGCAGCACGGCCACGATATCGGCCGCGGTCATCCAGGCCGCCGGATGGCTCAACCGTTTCCACGACAACGGCCCGGCGGCGGCAGCAGTCACGCCTTGCCTCCGCGCGCGCGATCGACCAGCGAGGTCGTGGAAAATCCCGCCAACACCTCAACCAGAACCACCTCGCCGCCATGCGCCTCGACAATCTCGTGGCCGACCACCTGCTCGCGGGTGTAGTCGCCGCCCTTGACCAGTACGCTCGGCTTGATCTCCTCGATCAGTTTGAGCGGCGTGTCTTCCTCGAAGATCACGACGAGATCGACCGCTTCCAGCGCCGCCAGCACTTCGGCGCGGGCGCGCTCGGTTTGCACCGGCCGCGTCTCGCCCTTCAGCCGCTTGACCGAGGCATCGCTGTTCAGTCCCACGATCAGGCGATCGCAGGCGCCGCGCGCCGCGGTCAGCACCTTGACGTGGCCGGGATGCAGGATGTCGAAACAGCCATTGGTGAAGCCGACCCGCAGATCCTGTTTGCGCCAGGCGTCGAGCCGCGCGGCGAGTTCATGACCGGAGGCTGCGATCTTCTCTTCCGCGGCGAGAGAAGCATGCGGCAGGATCTGACGGCGTAGTTCCGCCGGCGTCACGATCGCAGTTCCCTTCTTGGCTACGGCGACCGCCGCGGCCGCATTCGCCAGCCGCAGCGCGCTCTCCCAATCGGCACCGGCCCCGCGCGCCACCGACAACACCGCGACCACGGTGTCGCCGGCGCCGGAGACGTCGCGCACCTTGACCGGAAAGGCCGGCACGTGAATGGCCGCGCCGTTGCGCGGCACCAGCGTCATGCCGTGTTCGCTCTGCGTCACAAGAATGGCCTCGCAATCGGCAAGTTGCATCGCGTCCTGCGCGGCCGTGGCGATGCTTTCATTTGAATCCGCCCGGCTTCGCGTCGCCTCCGAAAATTCCTTCCGGTTTGGCGTCAGCAGGGTCGCGCCGCGATAGATTGCGAAATTGGCGCTTTTGGGATCGACGATCACGGCCTTGCCCGCTTTGCGCGCGGCGTCGATGACGTTGCGGATCACGCGCGCGGTGAGCACGCCCTTGGCATAGTCCGACAGCAGCACGATGTCGGCGCGCGCAATCAGCGGCAGAATCGTGTCGATCAGCTTTTGCTCGACCTCGCCGCTCGCCGGATGCGTCGTTTCCCAATCGGCCCGCAGCATGTGGGTGAGGAAATGTTCCGAGACAAACCGCACCTTTCGCGTCGTCGGCCGCGACGCGTCGCTGACCAGGAAACTTTCGATCAGCGGTTCCCGGCCCAAAGCTACCTTGAGTTCCGCAGCCGCCGCATCCTCGCCGACCAGGCCGACGAAAATGCATCGAACGCCGAGCGAGGCGATATTGCGCGCGACATTGCCGGCGCCGCCGATATTGGTCTCGCTGCGCCGCGCGGCAATGACCGGCGCCGGTGCTTCCGGCGAAACCCGCGAGACGTCGCCGTAGACGAATTCGTCGAGCATGAGATCGCCGACACAAAGCACGGTCTGGCGGGCCATGTCGCGGTGGAAGGATTTCGAAATCGAACATCGGCTTGCCGTTAAACTTTGAAAGACCGTCAGCGATAGCGATCGGTGGAATTGAGATAACCTTTTACGTACAGACCAACCGCTTCTTCGAGCGCGGTGAAGCCGCCGTTATAACCGGCGCGCTGCAACCGATCGACCTCGCTCTGGGTGAAATACTGATAGCTGTCGCGGATCGACACGGGCATGTCGATATAGCGGATATCGGGTTTTTGTCCCAGCGCCGCATAGGCCGAAAGCATCAGGTCCTTGAAGCTGCGCGCCTTGCCGGTGCCGACATTGAAGAGGCCGGAGACCGATGGCGTGGCGAGCAGCCACATCACGACGCGAATCACGTCGTCGACATAGATGAAATCGCGCCGCTGATCGCCGTGGGCGATTCCCTCGCGGTGCGACTTGAAGAGCTCGATGGTGCGGCCCGCCTTGATGTCGTCGAAGCGGCGCGCCAGCACGCTCATCATCGTGCCCTTGTGATATTCGTTGGGCCCGAACACGTTGAAGAATTTCAGACCGGCGCATTGCGGCGGCAGCTTCTCGCCACGCGAGGCGCGCTCCATCACCGCCATGTCGAACAGGTGCTTGCTCCAGCCGTAGAGGTTCATCGGCCGCAGGTCCTTCAAGGCGGCGAGCGACGGATCGTCGGCAAAGCCCCGCGCGCCGTCGCCATAGGTCGCGGCCGAGGACGCGTAGATGAAGGGAACCCCGTGCGCGGTGCACCAGTCGAGCAGCCTGACGGAGAGGCGGAAGTTGGTCTCGATCACGAGGTCGCCGTCGGTCGCGGTGGTTTCGGAAATCGCGCCCATATGGATGACGGCATCGAGGCGGCGGCCATCGAGCCACGTCAACAGTTCAGCCGGCGGCACAATGTCGGCGAGCTGGCGCTTGGCGAGGTTGCGCCATTTGCCGTCGTGGCCCAGCACGTCGCAAACGGCGACATCCGCACGGCCCGCCTCATTGAGCGCGGCCACGATATTCGACCCGATAAAACCGGCCCCCCCGGTCACCAGCAGCATTCCGCGCACCCTGTTATTGGTGCGCCAGCTTTGCCTTAACCCGGTCGGCCAAGCAATGTGCGAGGCCTATATGAGACCTTTATATTGACGGTTAAAGCGAGGCTTTACCTGATGATGTGGAGCCGTTACCGAGACGGCCATGGGTAATACCCTTCAAAATATGAATAATGATTCATATCATCACGTCGCCGTCGAGGATTCGCAAGATACCCGGCCCATTCTGATCGTCCCCTATATGTGGATCGGCGATTTCGTCCGGGGCCACAGCGTCGTTCGGGTGCTGAACCAGCGCTTTCCCAACCGTCCGATCGACATCCTGACCACCTCCCTGTGCGCGCCGCTGGTCGACTATATGCCGGGTGTCCGTTCCGGCATCGTTTGCGACCTGCCGCGCGGACGGCTGGCGCTCGCCAGGCAGCGCGCGCTTGCCGCCGAACTGAAGGCGCGCAACTACGCCACGGCGCTCGTTCTGCCGCGGACCTGGAAATCGGCGATTGCGCCGGCGCTCGCCGGGATTCCGGAGCGAATTGGCTTTGTCGGCGAAGCCCGTTTCGGCCTCATCAATCGATGGCGCTGGGGCGAGAAGCGCCTGCCCCGCTTTCTCGACAAGAACGCCGCGCTTGCCTTGCCCGACGGCGCCGCGCTGCCACCGGAATGGCCGGTTCCGCAACTGCGCGTGACGCGCGAGGAAGCGATGCGCTTCCGCCAGGCGAATCAACTTGGCCAGGGCGGCGCCGTGGCGCTGGCGCCGGGCTCGGTCGGCTCGTCCAAGCGCTGGACTTATTATCCCGAAGCCGCAAGGCATCTCGCCAGGCACGGTCTCGACGTCTGGGTCGTCGGCGGCCCGGGCGAGAAGGCGATCGCCACCGAGATCGTCGCAGCCGGCGGATCGCGCGTGCGCGACCTCACGGGCACGGATCTGCGCAACGGCATTCTGGCGATGGCGGCCGCCAACATCGCGGTCAGCAACGATTCCGGCCTGATGCATATCGCAGCGGCGCTGGGTACGCCGACCATGGGCATTTTCGGCCCGACCAGCCCCAAGCTCTGGGCGCCGATCAACGGGCTGGCGGCAACGGTTCAAACCAGGACCGTCGTACCCTGCCAGCCGTGTCACCGCCCGGTCTGCCGAATGAACGATCATGCCTGCATGCGCGACATTCCGGCGTCCGATGTGGCCGACGAGGTGATGCGGCTTGTCGCTCAAGTGGCAGGTTAAGCATGATGCGCTTGCGCGCTCCGGCGCCGGACATTACCAAGGTAGGTCATAACCTTAGCGGTGACGCTTGAATCAAGCTTCGAAAGATCCGATTGCCGCTCATCTTGCGCTATCGCGCGAGGCGCTTGAGCGCGCGGGCGCCGACCAGGGCCTGCTCGACGCCGCCGGACAGATCGCCGAGGCGATCGCGAGCGCACTTCGCAACGGCAACAAGCTCCTGATCGCCGGCAACGGCGGCAGCGCCGCCGACGCCCAGCATATCGCCGCCGAAATCGTCGGCCGCTACAAGAAGGACCGGCCGGCCTATGCGGCCCTTGCGCTGACCACGGACACGTCCGCGCTGACGTCGATCGGCAACGACTACGGCTTTGAACAGATATTTTCCCGACAGGTCGAAGGGCTGGGTAAGCGTGGCGACGTCCTGCTCGCGATGACGACCTCGGGCCGCTCGCCGAACATTCTCAGCTGCCTGAAGGTGGCGCGCGCCCAAGGATTGGTGACGGTCGGCTTCACCGGCGCCAAAGGCACGGCGATGAGCGCCTCCTGCGATCATCTCCTGGTGGCGCCGAGCGACGACACCGCCGTGATCCAGCAGATTCACATGGCCTTCGCCCATGGCATCTGCGACGTGATCGAACAAAAGCTGGCGCAAGGCTAAGATGAGCGACGCCAGCTCCGAGTGGTCCGATTTCTAACATTCGCATCCCTTCGCAGCGGGCATGTTTGCGAATGTTAGAATCAGAGGACCACTAGCAAATTCAAAATACTAGTGGAGTTTGGGATTTGACATTCGCTTTCGGAGTTTGCGGCTAGATGGGTAGCGAATGTCAAATCCACTCCACTAGCCGCCCGGCGGCTTTTCTCGACCGCGACGGCGTCATCAATCACGACGACGGCTATGTCGGCACCAGCGACCGCATCCGCTGGATGCCGAATGCGGCCAAAGCCATCCGCAGGCTCAACGACGCGGGTTATCTCGTGTTCTTCTTCACCAACCAGTCCGGCGTGGCGCGCGGCTTCTTCAGCGAAGACGAACTCAAGGCCCTGCACGACTGGATGCGCGCCGAGCTCGCCGCGCAAGGCGCAGTGATCGATGACGTCCGCTATTGCCCGCATCATCCTGCGGGAACCGTCGCGGGGTATCTCGAAGACCATCACTGGCGAAAGCCCAAGCCCGGCATGATCCTCGATCTGATGGCGCACTGGCCGGTGCGCCACGAAGGCAGTTTCGTGGTCGGCGATCGCGAAAGCGACATTGAAGCTGCGCAAGCAGCTCGCCTGCCCGGCTTTCTGTTTGCCGGCGGCGACCTCGACGCCTTCGTGGCGGATATCCTGAAAAGCCGGATTTGACGTCTCGGGAAACTGTCTTGGTCTCAGGAAAATCAAGCAGTTACGTCCAGTTCTTCCGAGACGAATTATCTTGAAAATCAGCCCTAGTGCGGGCAAACCGAGAGCCTGACTCGGACGATCAAGTGCAGCCGACGTCACTGGAACGTGGATGGCCGAATTTCCAAAGAAAATCACCGATGATCCCTATGGCGCGGCGGTCCTGATCCGCCGCCTCGTGGTGGAACAGGGGCTCGGCTACTGGCGGCAATATCTGACCGCGTTCGCGCTGATGGGTGTGGTCGCGGCCGCCAGCGCCGGCGCGACCTACGTGCTCGGCCAGGTGATCAACCAGGCCTACGTCAACAAGAACGTAAGCGGCATCGCGATGCTCTCCGGCGTCACGGTGCTTTTGCTGTTCATCAAGGGCATCGGGACCTACGGCCACACGGTGATCCTGTCGAAGATCAGCAACGCGATCCTCGCCCATAACCAGCGCCAGCTCTTTTCCAAGCTGATGAACGAAAGCGTCGGCTTCTATTCCGAGCGTCATTCATCGGAATTTCTCGCGCGCCTGACCGCCGGCGCCAAATCCATCACCGATCTCCTGAACATGCTGATCAATGCGATCGGCCGCGACTTCCTGGTGCTGATCGCGATGATCGCCGTCATGGTGAGCCAGGACCCGGTGCTGTCGCTGATCGGTCTCGTCGCCGTGCCGCCGGCGATGCTGATGCTGCGCAAACTCGTCAAGCGCATCAAGGGCCTTGCGTATACCCAGTTCACCGGCACCGCCAGCATCATGGAGACGATGCAGGAATCGCTGCAAGGCATCCGCACCGTCAAAGCCTTCACGCTGGAAGGCGCGATGCAGAAGCGCATCGACGACAACATCGCCGCGGTCGAACGCAACGCCAACAAGATGGCGCGGGTCTCCAACCGATCGAACCCGCTGATGGAAATGCTCGGCGGTTTCGCGGTCGCAGGCTGTCTGATGTATGCCGGCTACAGCGTCGTCGCGCTCGGCGCCACGCCCGGCGCGTTCTTCTCCTTCATGACCGCTTTCCTGATGGCGACCGAACCGGCCAAGCGGCTGGCGCGGCTCAACATCGACCTCAACAGCCAGATCGTCGGCGCGCGGATGCTGCTCGAAATCATCGACAGCCCCGCCACCGAACAGGCCGACGACGACAAGCCGGCGCTCAAACTCTCCGACGCCAAGATCGAATTCCAGGACGTCTCGTTCTCGTACCGGCCGGACGAGCCCGTACTGAACCGCATGAACTTCGTCGCCGAGCCCGGCAAGATGACCGCGCTGGTCGGCCCCTCCGGCGGCGGAAAATCTACCGTGCTGGCGCTGCTGTTGCGCTTCTACGAGACCAGCGAAGGCGCGATCCTGATCGACGGCCAGCCGATCTCGGACGTGTCGCGACGTTCATTGCGGCAACAGACGGGTTATGTCGGCCAGGATGTCTATCTTTTCCGCGACAGCATTCGCGCCAACATCGCCTTCGGCAAGGAAGGCGCGACCGAGCAGGAAATCATCGAGGCCGCGAAGGCCGCCTGCGCCCACGATTTCATCATGGGCTTCCCGCTTGGGTATGACACCCCGGTCGGCGAACACGGCACGCAACTGTCGGGTGGCCAGCGCCAGCGCATTGCGGTGGCCCGCGCGCTGTTGCGTAACGCGCCGATCATCCTGCTCGATGAAGCCACCGCCGCGCTCGATTCCGAATCCGAAAAACAAGTGCAGGAAGCGATCGAGCATCTCTGCCAGAACCGCACCACCATCGTGATCGCGCATCGCCTGCACACCATCATGCATGCCGACGCCATTCTGGTGGTGGAAGCCGGCGAGATCGTCGAGCGTGGCCGCCACGAGGACCTGTTACGGCGCGGCGGCCGTTACGCCTCGTTCTTCCGCCTGCAACAGCGCTCGACCGAATATCTGACGCCGGTCGCCTAAACTCACGGGAACGCCGATCCCCAAAATAGGGATAACCGGCTGGCGCCGCTGCTCACAAACGCGTAAAAGCAGGCGGTTTTTCCCCCTTCCCAACCCCGAGATTGCTTGATGACCGCGACTTCCTTCGTCATTCCCGCTCCCCCGCAACCCCAGCTTCCCGTCGTCGGCGACGCCAAAGCCTATCCGGTTCGCCGCATCTGGTGCGTCGGACGCAATTATCTCGAGCACATCCGCGAGATGGGCAATGACGAGCGCGCCCCGCCGTTCTTCTTCGCCAAGCACGCGGACATGCTGGTGGCCGACGGCGCGACCGTCCCCTATCCGCCGCTGACCAAGGACCTGCATCACGAGGTCGAGCTGATCGTCGCCATGAAGAGCGGCGGCTTGAACATTCCCGCCGACAAGGCGCTCGATCATGTCTATGGCTACGCCGTCGGCATCGACCTCACCCGCCGCGACCTGCAACTTGCCTCGCGCAAGAAGGAGCGTCCGTGGGAAGTCGGCAAGTCGTTCGACTATTCCGCGCCCTGCTCGGCGATCCAACCGGCCGCCAAGATCGGTCATCCCGCCAAGGGCAAGATCTGGCTCACGGTCAACGGCAAGGAAACCCAGAAGGGCGATCTCACCGAACTGATCTGGAGCGTGCCGGAAATCATCTGGCAGTTGTCGCAGCAGGTGAAGCTCGCCGCCGGCGACATCATCATGACGGGCACGCCGGCCGGCGTCTCCCAGCTTCACCCCGGCGACAAGATCGAGTGCGGCGTCGACGGCGTCGGCACGCTGAAGGTCGCGATCGGCCAGCCGGAGAAGTGACAAGGGAATAGCCCTGGTCATTGCAATCGGCCCAACCCTATCCGCCGTCATTCCGGGGCGCACCGACAGGTGCGAACTCTGGTGCGCAATTGCGCACCAGAGAATCCATCGAACCATTATGGCGCTAGGAGAAATGGATTCCGGGTTCGCGCAAACGCGCGCCCCGGAATGACAAGAGGCGCTATTGCGCCAGCAGCAACCTTGTCCACGCATCGCCCGAGCCATCGCTCGAACTCGGCAAGCGGCCAGCCGCGGCTTTCCACCAGCAACACATAATATTCCGGCGAGCCCAGGCTCCAGATGATGTCGGCGGCCGCCGCGATCGACAGCTCCGCGCGCAACGAACCCGTGAGCGCGAGGTTCTCGGCAAATAGCCGCATGTTCGTCGCGCGCCGCTCCGATATCTCGCCCCACAGCGCCTTCAAATCGGAATCCAGCGATGCCGCCCCCTGCAACGCCGTGACCAGCGGCGCCAGACGCGGATGGATCCTGCAAAGCGCCGCTGCGTAAATCCGAAGCTTGTTCGCCGCATCAGGCTCAGTGCGGATCGCCTGCACGTAGTCGCGCTCTTCAGCCGTCACCACCTCGTCTTCGCCCGAGATCGCGGTCTCGACCAGCAGGCGAAACAGAGCCGGCTTCTTTCCCACCGCCGCATAGACCGTATCGAGCGCGACCTCGGCTGCCCTTGCGATGTCCGGCATCGTGGTCGCGGCATAACCCTGCTGCAAAAACAGTTTTCGCGCGGCGCACCAGAATCGCCCGGCGCGTCTCCCGCGCGCCCTCCTGACGCGACGAAGAATTGTAGGCGCGACGCTTTGGCTTGCGGGCCATGCTTTCCCCTTGACTTATATTAATCCGAATACTATTCGGACTAATTATGAACGTCAAGCTTTCAGGAGATTTCTGCAGCCATGACCGCTTTGATCATCGATTTCGCCGACCTCTTGCTCGCGGGTCTGTTGGCCGGCGCGATCTTCGGCGGCCTTTCTGTTCATGAGCCCGGCCGGGCTCGACGCCGCCACCTATGTGATCGCGCAACAAAACGGCATCCGCGGGCTGAACCACATCATGCCCCTGCTCGGCGCCACGACCATTTTGCTGACGCTCGCAGCCGCCTTCGCCGCCACGGCGATCCCCGCGCATGAGACCTGCTGTTCGCGGCCGCCGCCGGACTGATCCTCACCGGCCTCGTCACGCGCTTTCTCAATCAGCCGATCAACGACACCGTCATGACATGGGACGCCAACTCGCCCCCGGCGGAGTGGACGACGCTGCGGGACGCGTGGTGGCGCTGGCACCTCGTTCGGGTCGTGCTTTCGCTCGCGGCGTTTTCGCTTGTGGTCGCCGCGACGCTTCGGCGCGGCTGACCCAACCACCCTCGCCTAAATCATGCCGACGAAAACCGGAGACGACTTACATGTTCATCATCGCCTTGATCGCAGTGGCGCTGCGACGCATCAGTTCGGAACGGAAAGATATCGCGCGCGGCGACGGCAACGCTGTGCGCCGCCCCGATCCGAAGACCAACGCATGATCTGACCAGCTGCACGGTCGATGAAGGCGCTCAGGAATACTTCATCACGCCGTCATCGATCTTGCCGAAGCGCAACGTGACAAGATCGAACGCGTAGTTCTGGTAAAGCCGCCACGGTTGCCTGGAGCCCTGCTTGGGCAACGTCGCGAGCGCGCGCTGCACATAGCCGGAGGTGAAGTCCAGCACCGGCAATTGCTCGATCGAGGGGTCGACATTGTGCGGCACGCACTGCCTGTAGCCGTGCCGGTCCATGTAGTTGAGCACACGGCAGACATATTCGCAGGTGAGATCGCACTTCAGCGTCCAGGACGCGTTGGTGTATCCGAAGGCAGAGGCGAGATTGGGCACGTCCGAATACATCATGCCCTTGTAGTTCATGGTCTGGGCGAAATCGACCGCGCGGCCGTCGACGACGGTCTCCACACCGCCGAGCAGCTGCATCACGAGCCCGGTCGCGGTGACGATGATGTCGGCCGGCAGTTCATTGCCGTCTTTCAGGCGAATGCCGCTTTCGGTGAAGCGATCGATCTGGGCCGTGACGACGGACGCCTTCTTTTCCCTGATCGATTTGAAGAGGTCGCCATCCGGCACCAGGCACAGCCGCTGATCCCAGGGGTTATAGCTCGGATTGAAATTCGCGATGTCGTAGTCGGGCCCGAGCGCCATGCGCACGCCGCCGAGCACCATCCGCTTGAAGCGCGCAGGCCTGCGGCGCGCGAACTGGAAGAACGCAAGCCCCAGAAGCACGTTGCGCCAGCGGATGATGTGATAGGCGATCTTGTCGCCAAGCCGCTTGCGCAAACTGATCGCCAGTTGATCCTGCTCCGGGCGTGACACCACGTAGGTCGGCGAGCGCTGCAACATGGTGACGTGGCTCGCCGTCTCCGCCATCGCCGGCACCAGCGTCACGGCTGTGGCGCCCGAGCCGATCACGACGACGCGTTTTCCCGCGTAATCGAGTTTGTCGGGCCATTTCTGCGGATGGATGATCTGGCCCTTGAAGTCGTCGCGGCCTGAAAACTCCGGCGTGTAGCCGTCCGTGTAGCGGTAGTAGCCGGAGCACGAGAACAGAAAATTGCAGGTGAAGCGCACGACGTCGCTTGCCCCCTCACCCGTGTCGCGCTCGGCCTCGACGGTCCAGCGCGCATCCGGCGTCGACCACGAGGCGCGCTTGACGCGGTGACGGAAACGAATCTTCTTGTCGATGCCGTTCTCGGTCGCGGTCTCGCGGACATATTTCAGGATGCTCGGCCCGTCCGCGATCGCTTTCGGATCGGTCCACGGCTTGAACGAATAGCCGAGCGTGAACATGTCGCTGTCGGAGCGGATGCCGGGATAGCGAAACAGATCCCAGGTGCCGCCGATGCAGTCGCGCCCCTCGAGAATGAGATAGCTCTTGCCCGGGCATCTCTGTTGCAGGTGATAGCCCGCACCGATGCCGGACAGGCCGGCGCCGATGATCACGACGTCGAAATGTTCTGTCTTCTGGGTTGTTTCCATGGCTGCGATTAGCGCGCAAAGCGAAACGAAAATCAACGGCAAAGCAGATAGTGCTGGACATGCCGAGCGCTTTTAAGCCGCTTTTGTCGCGGGTCATTCCGACACGCGGAAAACGCGCGCGAAATCGGACACTGGTCCCGGCTTCGGTCTGGCTGCGCGCATTCGCGGCATCGGACGCCAGGGACGCTTCCGATCACGCGATGTCTGACACTGACCCCTGGCGATATTTGGCGACCACAGCCATGTCCGGCTCGACGCCGAGACCGGCGGATTGCGGAACGGCCACCATGCCGTTGCGTGCCTGCATCGCATTCGCCGAACGGATTCGCCTCCAGATTGGCGTAGATGTTCTCAAGCAATGTATCCGGTCCATGCGCCGCAACGACATGGATCGAAGCCAGATTGCCGGGCCCGAAATAGGCGCAATGCGGGATGAACTTGATTGAGTGCGCCTCGGCAAGCGCGGCAATCTTGCGCATCACGGTGATGCCGCCGATCTTGGTGACGCTCGGCTGCGCGATGTCGATGGCGGCTTTTTCGAAGAGATCCTTGAAGTCGTGGAGTCCGGCGGCGTTCTCGCCGGCCGCAATGAGGGTTTGAGCGCGGCTTCGCACCTGCGCAAGGCCGGAGTGATCTTCCGGCGGCCAGACCGGTTCCTCCAGCCAGTACAGGTTGGCCTTGCGATAGGCGCGCTCCATTTCGATGGCGTCATGCACCGACCAGGGGCAGTTGACGTCGTTCATGAGGGCCGTGTCGGGGCCGGCCCCGTCTCGCGCGGCGATGACGGCAGCCGTATCGTGCTCGTGCAGCTTGATGTGCTTGAAGCCCTGGCGAACGCGATCGGCGCAGATGCGCGCCACGGTCTCAGCCTTGCTGTAGCGTAACAGGCTTGCGTAGGCACGGACGTGCGTGCGCGAAGCGCCGCCGAGCAATTGATAAAGCGGCAGACCGGCGCGCTTGCCGGCGATGTCCCAGAGCGCGATGTCGATCGCGGAGTGGGCATAAACCACGGGCCCGTTGCGCCCGAAGATATGGAAGGCTTGCGCGGCCTGCCGGTGCAGTCCTTCAATGTCGGTCGCGTCCTTGCCGATGAACCACGGCGCAACGTAGCTTTCGAGCGCGGTTTGTGTAGCGGGAATGATGGTGTGACCGAAACCCTCGCCCCATCCGGTGAGGCCCGTATCCGTCGTTACCTCGACCAGCAGGTGGTCCATCGAGGGAAAGCGGATCCCGCCCATATCCTGCAGTGGCGCACCCATGTCGAAGGGAATGCGCACATAGTGCGCCTGGATCCTCTTGATTTTCATGCTGTCTCTTTTCTTGTTTTTGGCGGCAAGGTTCTCGGGCGGGAAACGACTTCCTCGTGACTTGAAAATAGGCCCCTATGAGCGGACGTGACAAGCCGGCATTGCGAACGGTTCCGCCGGAGGCCGTGCTTCCCGGGTTGTATTCGTCGCGTCAGGGGCTTACGTGTGGGCGCCATGAACGCCCTCATGCTCGCCGAAAAACCCCTGATGTCCCGCCAGCCGGCCCACCCCGGCAAGGCGGCGCCGTTCCTGCCCATGAGCCGCGACGAGATGGCAATGCTGGGCTGGGAAGCCTGCGACATCGTGCTGGTGACGGGCGACGCCTATGTCGACCATCCCTCCTTCGGCATGGCGATCATCGGCCGGCTGCTGGAAGCCCAGGGTTTTCGGGTCGGCATCATCGCGCAACCGGACTGGCAGTCGGCCGAGCCGTTCAAGGCGCTCGGCAAGCCGCGCCTGTTCTTCGGCGTCACCGGCGGCAACATGGATTCGATGGTCAACCGCTACACGGCGGACCGGCGGCTGCGCCACGACGACGCCTATACGCCCAATGGCGAAGGCGGAAGGCGGCCGGACCGCTGCTCCATCGTCTACGCCCAACGCTGTCGCGAGGCGTTCAAGGACGTGCCGATCGTGCTCGGCGGCATCGAGGCGTCGCTGCGCCGTATCGCGCATTTCGACTACTGGTCCGAGAAGGTACGCCGCTCGATCCTGGCCGACGCCAAGGCCGACCTTCTGCTTTACGGCAACGCCGAACGCGCCGTGGTCGAGGTCGCGCACCGGCTCGCCAATGGCGAAGCGCCGCGCGAACTCAGCGATATCAGGGGCGTCGCGCTGTTCCGCCGCGTGCCCGAAGATTACACCGAGCTTCACGCCGACGATCTCGATTCCGCCGACGAAGGTGCGGCACGCCACCCCGGCAATGTCGTGATCCGCCTGCCGGCCTATGAGCAGGCAGAAGAAGACCGCGAAGCCTATGCGCGCGCCTCGCGCGTGTTGCACCGGGAGAGCAATCCGGGCAATGCGCGGCCACTGGTCCAGCGCCACGGCGACCGCGACCTCTGGCTGAACGCCCCGCCGATCCCGCTGACATCAGCCGAAATGGATTCGGTCTACGACCTGCCCTACGCCCGCGCGCCGCATCCGTCCTACGGCGATGCCAAGATCCCGGCCTGGGACATGATCAAGTTCTCGGTCACGATCATGCGCGGCTGCTTCGGCGGCTGCACCTTCTGTTCGATCACCGAACACGAAGGCCGCATCATCCAGAACCGCTCCGAGGGCTCGATCCTGCAAGAGATCGAGCGCATCCGCGACAAGACGCCCGGCTTCACCGGCGTGATCTCCGACATCGGCGGGCCGACCGCCAACATGTACCGGATGGCGTGCAACGATCCGAAGGTCGAGGCACTGTGCCGGCGTCCGTCCTGCGTCTTCCCGGACATCTGCCCGAACCTGAACACTTCGCATGACGACCTGATCCGGCTCTATCGCAAGGTGCGCGAGGTCAAGGGCGTCAAGCGCGTGATGGTCGCCTCCGGCGTGCGCTACGATCTCGCGGTGAAGAGCCCCGAATACGTCAAGGAACTCGTCACCCATCATGTCGGCGGATATCTGAAGATCGCGCCCGAACATACCGAGCGCGGCCCGCTCGACAAGATGATGAAGCCGGGCATCGGCGCCTATGACCGCTTCAAGCAGATGTTCGAGGCCGCCGCGAAAGAGGCCGGCAAGAAATACTATCTGATCCCCTACTTCATCGCGGCGCATCCGGGCACGACCGACGAGGACATGATGAACCTCGCGCTCTGGCTCAAGAAGAACCGTTACCGCGCCGATCAAGTGCAGACGTTCCTGCCGTCACCGATGGCGACCGCCACCGCGATGTACCATACCGGCGTCAATCCGCTGCGCGGCGTGCGTCATGGCGGCAGCGAGAAGGTCGAAGCGATCAAGGGATTGCGCCAGCGGCGGCTGCACAAGGCGTTCCTGCGCTATCACGACCCCGACAACTGGCCTGTTCTGCGCGACGCCTTGAAGGAGATGGGACGCCGCGACCTGATCGGCTCGGGTCCCGATCAGCTTGTACCGGCGCATCAGCCGCCCGGCACCGGCAAGGCCGCCGGGACACGGCGGCCCGTGAATGGCGGCGGCAGGACCCAGCGCTTCACGACCAAGGGCGTGCCGATACGCAAGTGAGCCGCGCCGCCGTCAACCGGCGCGGCGGTTCAACGGGCGATGCTTCTCCAGATGAGAACGAAGCAGTGTCGTCGCGGCTTCCGAAGCCGCAGCCGAGTAACCCTGGTCGCCGTGAACCAGGATCAGCGAGATCGCCCCTTCGGACAGGAGCGTGACCGCGCGCGAAAGTTCAGCCGCACGACGCACGCCGGACTGCTCAAGCAATTCGCAGAGGCACCGTTCGAGCTGCGCCTTGTGGCGGCGGGCAATCAGGCGCGCGGGATGGCCGGGAAGATCCGCAAGCTCGATCACAAGGCGCGTAAATCCCGAACCGGCCCAGCGCGGCTTGTCGGCCCAGACCGCCAGCTCCCGAAACATGCCCTTCACGATCGCCTCCGGCGATCCCGACAGCCGGTCGCCGAAGGTCTTGAACGCCGCGATGGCCAGATGGTGCTGCGCCGTCAGCACTTCGGCCAGCAACTGGTCCTTGCTTTCGAAGTGATGATACAGCGTCCGCTTGGTAAACCTGGCTTCGGCTGCGATGTCGTCCATCGAAACGCGGCTGTAACCGCGCCGGCGAAACAGCCGGTAAGCCCCATCGAGAATCTGTTCTCGGGTCTGGATGGCGGAACGCGGCATTGCCGTTCTCCGTGAAAGTATACTCAATAGTGAATTTACAACTGATCTGATTGGCGTGAAAGACCCTCATCGACTGATGAGATGGGGTGTCCGATGTCCAGCACTCGCCTGACGTTGAGAGAAATCACGGCCCGGCCGATCGTTCTCAAGCTGAAGCGCCCGATCGTCGCCAAGATCGCCACCTTGACCGAATGGCCGGTCATCCTCATCGACCTGCTGACCGAAGAAGGCATTACGGGGCGCAGCTATCTGGAGCCCTACATCGTCAAGTCGATGCGCTATCTGGTGCCTGCGCTCCATGACCTCGGTGCGTTGCTGAAGGGCCGAACCGTCGCGCCGGTCGAGCTGTTCGATGCGGCAAGAAAGTCGCTGCATTTCGTCGGCTATGAAGGTCTTTCGATGATCGCGGCTTCCGGCCTCGACATGGCGGCCTGGGATGCGCTCGCGAAAGCCGCCAACCTTCCGCTGTGCGTGCTGCTTGGCGGTACCGTCGGCCCGGTGAAATCGTACAACAGCAACGGGCTCTGGCTGAAGCGACCGGACGAGATTGCCGCGGAAGCGCTGGAATTGAGAGATGAAGGCGGCTTCACGGGATTGAAGCTGCGGTTAGGCCGCCCGAGATTATCGGACGATCTGAAAACGCTGGATGCGATCCGCAAGGCGCTGGGCGATGACGTCGAACTGATGGTGGATTTCAATCAGGGCCTTGATCTCGCCGACGCCTTGCAGCGATGCCACGCCATCGACGACCACGGGCTCGCCTGGATCGAGGAGCCGATCCTCTACGACAACCTCGATGGCTACGCAAAACTGGCGGCCGAATTGAAAACGCCGTTGCAGATCGGCGAGAATTTCTACGGCCCGCGCGAGATGCACAAGGCGATCCAGAAAAACGCGTGCGACCTCGTAATGCCGGACTTCATGCGGATCGGCGGCGTCACCGGCTGGATGAGAGCGGCGGCGATTGCGGCAGCGGCGGGAATACCGGTGTCAACTCACCTCTATCCCGAAGTGGCCGCGCACATGATGCGCGTCACGGAAACGGCGCATTGGCTGGAGTGGCAGGACTGGATGAATCCCCTGCTCAGGAATCCGTACCCCATCAAGGACGGGCTGCTGCATATTCCGGACGCGCCGGGCCTCGGCCTCGAATGGGATGAAGACGCGGTCAAGCATCACCTCGTCTAGATCTTCGCCGATCGGCCGAATTCGTTCCGCACCGCGATTTGAATGGTGTTCCCGCAACCGGTTGTCTATGCTGCGCGCCATGAGACGCGTCGTATTTCTGTTCGATTGCTGTTGCTCTGTCGCTGGTTTCGATCACGGCGCAGGCTGCATCCGCTCACAAGCGGGCGAAGCCGGTCTGGCACGGCTACGGTTTCCTGCCGGGCTATCAGCAGCCGCCGAGCAACAGCCAGCCGCTCTATGCGCAGAAGAACGTGATGCGCCGGTCGACGCGCGACAAGCGCCCCTGGTATATCGATCCCGTGCCCCGCTACATCGGGTATGATGACGAGCTGCATTACTTCGGCCAACCCGGCTTCTATCGCGGCCACTACAATGGCGGCACCTTCGGTCCATGCTGGTCGCGCACGCCGATCGGACCGGTCTGGAACTGCGGCTGATCAGCCGCGCGCTCGAATCCCGCGCAAGACGCATCTACGTCCGCTACCCGCAGGCAGGAGATTACACATGGACGCCCAAACCGTGCGGCTTGCGCTGGAACGTCATTGGAACGCCTCGGATGCCGGCGATTTCGACGCCGAGCATGAAATATACCGCGAGGATGCCGTGCTCGATTATCCGCAATCGGGCGAGCGGATTCGCGGCCGCAAGAAAATCCAGGAGAGCCGGTTTCGCCAGCCGAACAAAAAGCGCTTTGCGGTCCGCCGAATTGTCGGGCGCGAGGATCTCTGGATTACCGAATTCACGCTCAGCTATGACGATGTACCGTCCTACGTGGTGAGCATCATGGAGTTCCGCGAAGGATTGGTGTCGCACGAAACCCAATATTTCGCCGATCGCTTCGAGCCCTCGCCTACCCGCGCGCATCTCGTCGAACGGGGTTGAATGAAGATTGCAAACCACGAATGGAACAAAAGCTCCAGTTCCACGTTAGCGCGAACAATCGGAGTATCTGTTATGGAACGCGTAACGCACTGCGTGAAATGCGGAAAGCGATTGGTCCCGGTTGTCGCGATCTCGGGCCGCACCGAACTCCAATGCCTGAGCTGTGACGACCCCGCTGTGAAATGGGCCGAAAGTCCGCTTACAGCTCCTGAAAGCCCAATTACGGAAGAACCCGCCGCCCACCGTTGAGAGAAGCGAGCGAACTCGGGTTGAGCTTCCATGACGCATGCCCGTGCGTGTTTGAAGCACGGTCGATATGTCGTCGTTGCCCCTGACGCCGGCGAAAGACATCACGCCGGGACGCCTTCGGCTGGGCCGACGAAAATGGCCGGGCTTTCGCCCGGCCATCACAGCACAAATCGCGCGTTGTGACCGCCTGGCCTCCGAGCGCCATTGCGATGGTGTCCTGAACATCCTGCACCATGATGCCATACCGTGCGAGCCCAGCCCTGTCCGGGGTGATCTCGACGTAGTAGCCTCCAAGCCCACGCTCGGCATAGGCCGACGATGTTCCGGGCACGGTCTTCAGCACCTGCTCGACCTGCTTGGCAAGCCGATCGATCTCGACGAGGTCGGTACCGATCACCTTGACGCCGACTGGCGTGCGAATGCCGGTCGAGAGCATGTCGATACGTGCCTTGATGGGCATCGTCCAGGCATTGGAGACGCCGGGGAATTGCAGCGCCTTGTCCATTTCGGCGATCAGGCGGTCGATGGTGACACCGGGCCGCCACTGCGCGTTGGGCTTGAGATTGATGACGGTCTCGAACATCTCGCTCGGCGCGGGATCGGTCGCCGTCGCCGCGCGCCCGGCCTTGCCGTATACCGATGCGACTTCCGGAAATGACTTGATGATCCGGTCCTGTGTCTGCATCAGCTCGGTTGCCTTGGTGACGGATATGCCGGGCAGCGTCGTCGGCATGTACAGCAGCGTGCCCTCGTTCAGATTTGGCATGAACTCCGCACCAAGATGACGAGCTGGCCAGATCGTGACGGCGAGCGCGACGGCTGCGAGCAGGACAACCAGCACCTTCGCGCGAAGCACGCCCTTGATGACGGGACGGTAGACCCAGATCAGCAAACGATTGATCGGATTTCGTTGCTCCGCAACGATCCGGCCACGGACGAAAATGATCATCAGCGCGGGCACCAGCGTCACCGATAGCAGCGCCGCCGCCGCCATCGAGAATGTCTTGGTGAAAGCAAGCGGGCTGAACAGCCGTCCTTCCTGCGATTCCAGCGTGAAGATCGGCATGAAGGAGACGGTGATGATCAGCAGGCTGAAGAACAGCGCCGGCCCGACTTCGCAAGCCGCTTCGATCAGGATATCGGCCCGCGACTTGCCCGGCTCGGCCCGTTCCAGATGCTTGTGGGCGTTCTCGATCATGACGATGGCGCCGTCCACCATGGCGCCAATCGCAATGGCGATGCCGCCCAGGCTCATGATGTTCGATCCGATCCCGAACAGTTTCATCGCGCCGAATGCCATCAGAACACCGACGGGCAGCATCAGGATGGCAACCAGTGCGCTGCGGACATGCAGCAGAAAGACGATGCAGACCAGCGCGACGACCAGGCTTTCCTCGACCAGCGTGTGCCTGAGCGTCTCGATCGCTGCATAAATCAAGTTGGACCGATCGTAGACCGGCACAATCTCGACGGATTTCGGCAGACTGGTTGCGATCTCCGCGAATCGCTTCTTGACGCTCTCAATCACATCCAGCGCGTTCGAGCCGAAACGTTGCAGCACGATGCCGCTGGCGACCTCGCCTTCGCCATTCAGTTCGGCGATGCCTCGCCGCTCGTCGGGACCCAGCTCGATCCGGGCAACATCGCGCAGCAGCACGGGTGTTCCACCGTCGTTCTTGAGCACGATGTCGCCGAGGTCATTGATGCTTTTCAGATAGCCCTTTCCGCGAATGACGTACTCGAACTCGGACAGTTCGACCGTGCGCCCGCCGACATCCGCGTTGCTGGCACGAATCGCGTCGCGAAGCTTTTGCATGGTGATGCCGAGGTCGCGCATGCGCTGCGGGTTAAGGATCACGTTGTACTGCCTGACGAAGCCGCCTACGCTCGCGACCTCGGCCACACCCTCGGCCTTGGCGAGCGCGAATTTCAGGTTCCAGTCCTGGACCGTTCGCGTTTCCGCGAGATTCAACTCCTTCGATATCACCGCATATTGGTAGACCCAGCCGACGCCGGTCGCGTCGGGACCGATGGTCGGCGTTACCCCGGCCGGCAGCCGCGACGCCGCGCCGTTGAGGAATTCGAGCACGCGGGAACGCGCCCAGTAGACGTCGGTGCCGTCCTCGAAGATCACGTAAACGAACGAGACCCCGAAAAACGAGAAGCCGCGCACGACCTTTGACTTCGGGACCGTCAGCATCGCGGTCGCTAGCGGGTAAGTGACCTGATCCTCGATCACCTGCGGCGCCTGACCGGAATATTCCGTGTAGACGATGACCTGTGTGTCGGAAAGATCGGGAATGGCGTCGAGCGGCAGATGAACCAGCGCGTAGATGCCCGCCGCAGCCGCAAAGCCGGTGCCGAACAGCACCAGCAACAGGTTGCGTGCCGACCAGGCGATGACACGTGCGATCATGGGCGCGCACCCATGTTGCTGCCCGACGGCTCAGCCGGTTGCGCGCCGCCCGGTTCGCCAAAGCCCTTCAACGCGGCATTGAGATTGCTTTCCGCGTCGATCAGGAAATTGGCTGATGTCACGACGGCTTCGCCTTCGGTCGCACCGTGGGCGATCTCGACATATCCGCCACCACGACGCCCGAGCTTGACCTCGCGCGGTTCGAAACGTCCGTTCCCCTTGTCGATCAGGACTGCCTGACGCGTGCCGTCGTCCAGAACAGCGCTCTCTGGAACTGCCAGCACCGGAGCCGCCGGGCCGATTTCGATTTCCGCATCGACGTACATCTCGGGCCGCAGGATCTCGTCCGGATTGGGCAGTTCGACCCGGATGCGCACGGTCCGCGTCTGTGCGTTCAAACGCGGATAGATCAGCGCGACCGGGCCCGCGAAGGTTCGGCCAGGCAGCCCTCGCGGCTTGATCGTCACGTTCGCTCCGACGAGAACCTGGCCGAGATCGTGTTCTGCGACATCGATGACGACCCAGACCGAGCGGTTGTCGGCGATCCTGAACAACACGTCGCCCGGCGCAGCCCTCATGCCGCTGACGGCATTTCGCACAAGCACCTCGCCGTCCTGCGGCGCGAGCCATGGGACGGAGAGAGAGATTTCGCGAGTGCGTTCCACCTCCTTTATCGCAGGCTCCGGCGTATCCAGATTCTCCAGTCTTCGACGAGCCCCCTTCAACTCCTTGCCGGCTGCACCCGCATTGACGGCAGAAAGATACTCGGCGGCCGCGCTCGAAAGAGCCGGGCTGTACACGTTCAGGAGCACCTGCCCCTTACGAACATGATCGCCGGTGGTGACGTTGGCGACGCTATCGACAAATCCTTCGAACCGCAGCGCGACGACCGACACGCGCCGCTCGTCCTCCTGGACGGTGCCGGGAGCACGGATGACCGACCTGATGGATTGCCGCACAATCGGCTCGGACTTCGCGCCCGTGCGCTGAATCTTGCCGGGCGAGACTTGCACCGAACCATCGCCGGCATCCTCACCGTCATAGACGGCAATGTAATCCATCCCCATCGGGTCTTTTTTCGGCACGACTGAGGTGTCAGCCAGCCCCATCGGGTTTCGGTAGTACTTGATCTTGCGCTCGGCGTTGGCCGCGTCTGCGCGCAGCTCCACGGGTTCGCCGAAGCTCACGTCGGCCGTCGACGGCACGGCACGCCACGCGCGTCCGTCCTGCGTCGTCTTCGGCGTCAGCGAATAGAGCGGCTTGCCGTCGGGGTCGCGGTAATAGATGGCTACGCCACCCTCGGCGGCCGTGGCTGAAGACACGATGGATACAGCGAAGGGCTTCGCTTGCAGGACCGTGCGCGCGAGCAAAGCGGTGCCAGCCGCTGCGCAAATCGCAGCGGCGGCGCCTGTGGCGATGACCCGGTTCATTTCTGCGCCGGGACGACGAGCTTGTTTTCGACGGTGCCGGTCTCTCCCTGCACCTTCGCTCCTAGCGATAGCTGCCAGCGGCCGGCCATGCCGAATGTTGCCTTGAACCTGTAGGTCCCAGGCTCGGTCCCCGGCATCGGCGTCACCTTGGTGGCCATCTCCTGCATGCCGTCGGGCGCCATGTCGAGCCGCGCGGCGAAGATCACGGCATCGGGCACCGGCTTGCCCGTCTTCTTGTTTACCAGGCGGACCGTCACGATCCTGTCCGGGCCGGCCTGCACGGCCGGCTCAACGAGCTGGAATTCGTAATCCCTGATGTCGGCAAACGCGACCTTCGGCGTACCCACGAGCGAAAGGCCGAACAGCGCGGCGGCGAAGCCACGCGCAACAATAGTAGTCTTCATGATGTCTGATCCTCGAAACGTCTGATGAGCCGCCGAAACGGCGTGCGACGACGCGCGCCCACGAGGGGCACGCGTCAACGTTCCGGCGCCGGAGCGCCGGTCAGACGATGGTTCGAGGTGGGTGATCCGGCGGATGTTCGCCGAGACCGTCGAGCAACAGATCGTCGGGAAGGACGAATGCGCTTCGTGAGAACGCTCGATGCGCCAGGACGCCAACCGCGTCCCGGGCCGGTAGCGTCGTCGTCAACGTACAGAGTGCGATGAACGGACAAGAGCCGCAGTCCTTGGCCTTCTGGTCCTGCTGGTCCGGGCAGCACGGCATGTCATCCGCCATCGCCTGCATCTCATCAGAGGCGACCATCGAATGCGGCGCAGCCATCGCCGGCACGGACACAGGCGCAACGAGCAGCCCCGCCGCCACGGTCAGCGCAATCAGCCAGTCGAATATCCGCTTCGGACCCATTGCTCCTTCTCCCACGCAGGCGGGAACCAGGCAATTCTGAACCCATCACGATTGCGCCAGTACCGGCCTGCTGATTTGCCTGTGGGAAAGGTCGCCAAAATTGCAAACCTCGATTGGAACAAAAGCTCCTGTTCCGCGTTAAGCGGGAAATCGGAGTATCTGTTATGGAACGCGTAACGCACTGCGTGAAATGCGGAAAGCGATTGGTCCCGGTTGTCGCTATCTCGGGCCGCACCGAACTCCAATGCTTGAGCTGCGACGACCCCGCGGTGAAATGGGCCGAAAGTCCGCTTACAGCCCCTGAAAACCCGATTGCTGCAGAACCCGCCGCCCGCCATTGAGAGAAGCGAGCGAACTCGGGTTGAGCTTCAATGACGCATGCCCGTTGGGTGATCGAAGCACGGCCGATATGTCGTCGTTGCCCCTGACGCCGGCGAAGACATCACGCCGGGACGCCTTCGGCTGGGCAAACGAAAATGGCCGGGCTTTCGCCCGGCCATCACAGCACCAATCGCGCGGCGCGCTCAGTAGCGGTAGTGATCCGACTTGAACGGACCTTCCTGCTTCACGCCGATATAGTCGGCCTGGTCCTTGCGCAATTCGGTCAGCTTCACGCCGATCTTGGCGAGATGCAGCCGCGCGACCTTCTCGTCCAGCGACTTCGGCAGCACGTAGACTTCCTTCTTGTACTTGCCGTCCTTGTTGTTGGCGAACAGTTCGATCTGCGCCAGCGTCTGGTTGGTGAAGGACGCCGACATCACGAAGGACGGATGGCCCATGGCGTTGCCGAGGTTCACGAGACGGCCTTCGGACAGCAGGATGATGCGGTGCCTGTCGGGGAATTCGATCTCGTCGACCTGCGGCTTGACGTTGGTCCACTTCAGATTGCGCAGGCCTGCGATCTGGATCTCGTTGTCGAAATGCCCGATGTTGCAGACGATGGCGCGATCCTTCATCGCGCGCATGTGGTCGATGGTGATGATGTCCTTGTTGCCGGTGGCGGTGACGAAGATGTCGGCGCGCGGCGCCGCGTCTTCCATGGTCACGACCTCGTAGCCTTCCATCGCCGCCTGCAACGCGCAGATCGGATCGACTTCGGAAACCATGACGCGGCAGCCGGCCTGGCGCAGCGAAGCGGCCGAGCCCTTGCCGACGTCGCCGAAGCCCGCAACCATCGCGACCTTGCCCGACATCATGACGTCGGTGCCGCGGCGGATGCCGTCGACCAGGCTTTCACGGCAGCCATAGAGATTGTCGAACTTCGACTTGGTGACGCTGTCGTTGACGTTGATCGCCGGCCACAGCAGCGTGCCGGCCTTCTGCATGTCGTACAAGCGATGCACGCCCGTGGTGGTCTCTTCCGAGACGCCCTTGATCGACTTGGCGATGCCCGCGAAGTAGCCCTTCGGCTTCTCCTTGAGCTGCTTCTTGAGCAGCGCGAAGAACACTTCCTCTTCTTCCGAACCCGGCTTGTCGAGGAAGGCCGTGTCGCCGTTCTCGGCCTTCAGGCCGAGATGCACATACATGGTGGCGTCGCCGCCATCATCGAGGATCATGTTGGGATGGCCACCGCCATGCCAGTCGAACAGCTTCGCGGTGTAGTCCCAGTATTCGGCGAGGCTCTCGCCCTTCACCGCGAACACCGGAATGCCGGCGGCCGCAATTGCCGCCGCCGCGTGATCCTGCGTCGAATAGATGTTGCAGGAGACCCAGCGGATGTCGGCGCCGAGTGCGGCCAGCGTCTCGATCAGCACGCCGGTCTGAATGGTCATGTGCAGGGAGCCCGCGATGCGCGCGCCCTTCAACGGCTGCTTCGGACCGTATTCCTCGCGCGTCGCCATCAGGCCGGGCATCTCGGTTTCGGCCAGCGAGAGTTCCTTGCGGCCGAACTCGGCGAGCGAGATGTCCTTGACGATGTAGTCGGTGAAGCCGGGCTTGGGGGCGGTGGCGGTCATAAGAGCTTCCTGTTGTCTAAATCGTCATTCCGGGGCGATGCAAAGCATCGAACCCGGAATCTCGAAAATGGTGGACATGGATTCCGGGTTCGCTCGCTTGCGCGAGCGCCCCGGAATGACGCAAGCGTTACACCGCGCGCTTGAGCGCGTCGGCGAGATCGGTCCTCTCCCAGGAGAAGCTGCCGTCCTTTTCAGCCGCGCGGCCGAAGTGACCGTAAGAGGCGGTCTTGCGATAGATCGGACGGTTGAGCTTCAAGGTGCGGCGGATGTTGGTCGGCGTCAGGCGGAACATCTCCGGCAACACCTTCTCCAGCTTCTTCTCATCGACCTTGCCGGTGCCGTGCGTATCGACCAGGAGCGACATCGGATCGGCAACGCCGATCGCGTACGCGACCTGGATGGTGCAGCGATCGGCAAGACCGGCCGCGACGACGTTCTTGGCGAGATAGCGCGCCGCATAAGCCGCCGAGCGATCGACCTTGGTCGGATCCTTGCCGGAGAACGCGCCGCCGCCGTGCGGGGCGTAACCGCCATAGGTGTCGACGATGATCTTGCGCCCGGTGAGGCCGCAATCGCCATCGGGGCCGCCGACGACGAAGTTGCCGGTCGGATTGACCAGGAAGTCGGACGACTTCGCCGGCATCCAGCCCTTGGGCAGCGCCGATTCCACCGCGGTCGAGATCATGTCCTTGATCAGGCCGGGCGAGTACTTCTTGTTGTTGCGGCTCTTCTCGTTGTGCTGGGTCGAGACCACGACCTTGGTGCAGCCGACCGGCTTGCCGTCGACATACTTCACCGTGACCTGGCTCTTGGCGTCGGGCTGCAAGTCGGCGAGCGAGCCGTTGCGGCGCTTCTCGGACAGAACCTTCAGGATGCGGTGCGCGAAGAAAATCGGCGCCGGCATGAACGAGCCTTTCTGATAGACCTCGCTCTCGGTGCAGGCGTAACCGAACATCATGCCCTGGTCGCCCGCGCCTTCTTCCTCGCCGCTCTTCTTTTTCTTGGCGTCGACGCCCATCGCGATGTCGGGCGACTGGCCGTGCAGCAGCACCTCGATGTCGGCGCCATGATAGGAGAAGCCGTTCTGGTCGTAGCCGATGTCACGGACGACATCGCGCGCGATCTGGCTGATCAGTTCGCGATCGACGACCGAGACGCCGTGGATGTCGCGGAACAGCTGGCCGCGGCCTTCGCCGGCGATGACGATCTTGTTCGTCGTGCACAGCGTCTCGCAGCCGAGACGGGTGTTGACCAGGCTGTCATCGGCGATGCCGAGCTTGACGTCTTTCTCGATGAAGGCATCAAGGATCGCATCGGAGATCTGGTCGGACACCTTGTCGGGATGACCTTCGGAAACCGACTCTGAGGTGAACAGGTAAGACGCGCGCATCTAGGTAGCCCCTTCTTCCGCCGGATGATCGGCGGTGTGTTTCTAAATCTGTCCTGAATGGTCAGTCCCGACGGCGCGAGATGACGTAGGATTCGTCGTAAAACCAGAGCCCGTTATGCTTGCGCAGAACCTCTCTGACGGCGTCGAGATAACGGCCACTCTGGGTCATTTCCGTCAACCGGTCGTCTTCAATCTGAGCGACATACACCGCCGCATTCCATGCTGCAAAGGCCGTCGAGGTTCCGATCGAGCCGGTGACCTCGTTGGGCAGCGCTTCCATATCATACCGGAAGATCGAACGGTTATCGGCATAAGCGTTAAAATTGAGGTCCCGCCCGGCCGATCCGAGCTCGTATTTCACCGCGCGCAATAGCTCATGGCGGCTCACGGCGAAAGGATTTTCTCCCGGCCAGACCGCCTGGATAATCTCTAAACCGGGGTCCTGCCCGTGGGAGTGGATTCCGATCAAACGGCCCCCTGCCCGCAGGGCCCGCCCCAGGGGTGCGATGATACGTTTGGCGCGGAAATTAACGCTGGATTTGGCCCGATAGGGCTGGGAAGCGATGATCAGGTCGAAATTGGCCTCGACCCGGCCAGCCCGGGGGATGATCGAATTGAGCAAGAATCGGTGATCCTCCCGGTACAGCACCAGCGCCACCGGCCGCTCGTAAGTCGGCATGCCCGAACGGGGCGAGACGCTGGCCCGCCAGTTCTGCTCCAGAAACGGCCCCAATTCGGCAATTTGGGCCTCGAAATCGCCCGAAGACGACCCTCTCAGGGGAACCTCGTGCCAGATCATGCTGGCGGCCGCCGAGGGTGAGGCCGGCGTCAGCCACGGCGCCTCGGCGTAGTGCATGTTGGTCAACACGAAGACCGTGGACGGATGCTCGAACAGCCGGTCCGGCACCTTGTCCAGCGTCAGGCGGACGTCCTCGACCGAGAGCTCCTTGCCCGCAATATAAAAAGGCATGTGGGGAAAGCGCGAATGCATCGAGCGCATCACCCGCGCCAGCACCGTGCCGTCGCCGCAGCCCGCATCGAACACCCGCAGCGCCGGAGGACGGGGATGGATCGCCGAAAGCTCCAGCGCCACGCGTTCGGCAACGACCCGCTTCTCGCTGCATGTGTGGACGAACAAGAGGTATTTCTGCCGGTTCTCGAAGAAGCGGAAATTGCCCCTCGGGTCGCGCTTTTCCGGCACCACTTCGAGGCCGCGCCGCGGCGGCATGCCGCCGGGCATCGAGGCCGCGATAAAGGCCTGGATGCGCTCGAGCGTATCGATGGTGATTCGCTTGCCCTCGCGCAGGCGCGCGACCAGTTTGCCGTCATTGACCGCGCGGCGGCCGAACGTCGAATTCGGCCATATCCGCGTCACGGCAGAATTCCGATATCTGGGCCAGGATCTCGTCGTTCTTCATCGGATCGGCTAGGTGGGATGGCGGTGGGCAGCAAGGAGCGCTGGCGGTCTACTACCACCTTCTGCCCACCTGCGGAATGTCCGGCCCGGTAAGTTGGTCCGCGAACACACTTATCGGTATACAGGGCTGAAAATCGATACTCTGGGGCGAAAATGTTCAGGTCATGCTGCTTGGCGCGCTGCTGTCTGGCGGCATCGCTCGGAATCGCCCGCGCCGGCTACCTGGACGAGAATCCCGACGAAGTCTTCGCGACGTTTATCAGCGGATCGGCGCGCTGCCGGTCCAGGCCGCACGTGATCCCTTTGTCTGGCTGCGATTGCAGGAACTCAAGCGCGAACCCTGCGATCAGAAGAGCGTCCAGGATCTCGCCGCAGCATGCTCGACAAGCTCGGCTACCGCCGGCAAGCGGCCGAGGGGCTCTACAAGTTCGTGATGAGCTGCGGCGCGCCGGTGACCGCGCTGCGCCGGTCGGCCGACATCTACCTGAAGCTGACCGACTATCCCAAGGCGGTCGAAGTCGCCGACGAATATGTGCGCCGCGCGCCTTCGAATCGTGAAGCGCGCTATCTGCGCGGGCTGGCGCTGGACGGGGCCGGCGACTACAAGCGCGCGCTTGCGGACTTACTCCGACGCCATCGAACTCTTGGCGCCGACAAGACACAGCATCTCAAGCCGGGTATTCATGCGCATGGCCGAGAGCCTATGCCGCGCTGAAGCAATTCTGCGAAGCGACCGCGCCGATCAATCAATGGGTGGCGATCGATCCGGCAACGCGCGACACCAGCCAAACGCAAAAAATCGTCGCCGACTACGAGCGGCAAGGCAACTGCGTGTCGTCGACCGAACCGCGCGCGGAGGTCGCTTTCCGTTGCCTGCGAGAAAAGGCATCGTCACGGTGAGGGCCGAAATCAATGGCGTGCGCGGATCATTCGCGATCGACACCGGCGCGACCTACGTCGCCGTGAAGTCGGCCTTTGCCCGCCGCGCCAAGATTCTCGACAGCGGGAGCGAGCGACATCACGCTCAGCACCGCCAACGGGCAAGCCAGGCGAAACTCTCCAGGGCCGACAAGGTCACGCTCGGCCGGCTGGAAGCGATCGACGTGCCGGTCGCCGTGCAGCAGGCCGACGACAAATCCTACGGAGCCAGGATCGATGGCTTGCTCGGCATGAGCTTCCTGTCCCGGTTCGAAGTTCAGATGGCCGGCGGCATGGTGGAAATCCGCACCCGTCAGCCCAGGAAGTGAGAAAACCTGCGCACTTTTCGCGAATTCGCGATCGTGATGCCCGCGGGACTAGTCCGCGCGCCCCATTAGGACAGTGATCGTGTCCTATACGTCGCGTCAAAGTTAGCCTAGGTTAATACCCACTACAGCTATGTATGTATGTTGATTATCGGCGCCGACAGGCAGGGGAAGGCTCCCAAAGAATGAGTAGTGCGTTCATTGGAGCAGCAGCTAGTGTATGTCGAGTGAGTCCGTTGTACCGACCTATATCCTGCAAAGTGATGGGCTATTCCGGGAGGGTCTTCGGCTAATACTGTCGAAAACCCGTTTCCGCGCTCATGGCTGCGCAATCGACTTGGAGGATCTTACCGAGATCCGCGATGACGTGCCTATCCTGTTCATCGTGGCGATGGACGGAGACCAGGATGTCATCTGCGGCAAGATCCGGGCCCGGTATCCGCTGGCATCCATCGTGGCGGTTGCCGACGAGAGCAATCCACGCTCGCTCGCGGGCGCCCTGGACGACGGGGCGAACGCCGCCCTCTTCAATAGCGTCAGCCCGGGCGACCTCGTCAGCACGCTGCAAGCCGTCATGAATGGCAAGCTCATTCTCATCGATGCGCGTCTCTGGCCGCTTGAATTCCAGCCAAAAGCCGAAGACCGATCGTCGCCCCCTCTCTCCGGCGAGATATTGTGGGATGTCGCCGACCCCCAGCCCACGAAGCTGTCTGCCCGCGAGATCGCCATCCTTGAACGCATCGTGCAGGGCGATTCGAACAAGCAGGTCGCACGCTTCTTTCGGATCGCCGAGCCCACCGTGAAGGCGCATGTGAAGGCCATCTTGCGAAAGATCGGCGCAAGCAATCGTACCCAGGCGGCGATCTGGGCGTTCAACCACCACCTGTTCGATCAATCCAGCGAGGAGCAGGCCGAAATTCCGATGTTGCTCAACGACGCAACGGCCCGATGAGAGCTTCCACCTTCGCCAGGTGTGCGGCAGCCTGCCGATCAAGCCATCGCGGGCGATGAGGCTTGCTTCGGCGCCTGCCGGTCGCAACCTCGACCACCGACGCGATTGCAAGCACGATCCAGACAAAGAGCGCGAATTGCCCTGTGCTTTCGAAGCGCCCGGGCGGCGATGACGGCTCCGGCATGCACTTCGGCCCGGGTCGAGCCGGGTCGAGCTGAGGCGCGTCGAGGTCGCTCCAGCGATCGGCCAGCGTCACCTCTCGCATCGGTGCGGCCGGCGTATCCGACGCCGCGACGTTCATCTCCAGGCGCGGCGGGCGATGGTCGTATGTCCAGCATCCGTCACCGTCCTTGGCAAGCATTTGCGACGGCCATGTCCTCGCCGCTTCGGCCTGGTCGAGACAATGACGAGAAGCGTGCGCGGCCGGTGCGCCGCTCAACAGCAGAACCGCCAGCGACGCGGCGAGCGGCGGAAGACCATGTTGGAGCCTGACATAGTTTCCGACACTCGCCGCGTCGCCCGCGCTGGTGTAGATGTTGTCGGGATCGCACCATTGTGCGAAACACTCGCGGCAGATCATGGCACCCCCATGCCAGAATGATGCCCTGACGTAATCCACATCGCGCCGACAGGAATTGCAGATCATCGCTGCGCCTCGTCAATGATGCGTTGCAGTTCCGCGCGGGTCTCCCGCCGCTCCAATTCCTTGACCAGCACTTCGCCGGTCCTGCTGTTCGGGTCGGAATAGAACCGCGCCTGCGTGGCCTGATCGCCGACCGTCCTCGTCATCGCGCAGCCTCCGAGCAGGACCGAGAACAGCACGATGACGAGTGGTGCCGCGATCAACAGGTACGGCACCACCCAGTACAATATCATGTAGTTCCTTCTGCCGATTTCACCGCGATCCTGTCCCGAAACGTCTCGCATAGCTGGCGGACCTCGTCCGTCGCGCTGGAGCAAGACTCGATTTCGTTGAAGATGCGCTTGCCTTCCTTTCGATAGCGCGCCGCGGTGGTCTTGATTTCCTTGAGCATGGCGGAAGCCGAGGTGGTGAGTTGCTCGCAGCGCTGGGCCATTTCCTTCACGAATTCGCCCACCGCCTCGATTTCCTTCGCGGTAACCTCGTATTCCCTGACAATGGCCTCGGCCGAGAGCTTGCCGATCTCGGTTGCGTCTTCGCGATGGTTGACATAGTCCGGGACCGCCGGAGCCCGGGCAACGATCTCCACCGCCTGTATGCGTGGAGGCCTTTGCAGGACCGCTTCGTGGATTTCCCCTTCAATCTCGTTGACGTTGAAGGGCTTCGCCACGGCATTCTGTGCTCTCATCGTATTCACTCCTATGGCAATCGTTCTTGCTTCAAAAAAGCTGGCTGCTGTTGCGTCCAGCCCGTGCGTCACCGAGCCAGTGCCCTCGGGCTTCGAGGACGCTGCCGCACCCGGCAATTCTCAATTTCCGAAGAAGCTATGGAGCCACCCGCTAATCCCCGTAATCGCTATGGCGCGCTGCCTGGATTTGCTCCGCGCCCTCACCCCAAATAATTTCCCCGCAGCCGGCACACCGGTACAAGTAGACGGTGTTGCCGCGGCTTGAATCGAGCATCGAATAGAGAAGGCAGTGCGCCGTGCATCTGCGGCAATGAGGCACCCAGATCCCGGTCGCAATTTCAGTATGCGTTACGTCGCTGTTCATCATGGCGCGAGCGCTTTCCAGCCAGACCCAAAGTCGAGCCGAATGATCGTGGCAAAACCGGTCGAATTGCGTCTTTTTGCCGGGGCTTATTGACTAGTCCATCGGGACTAGCGCCATCGCTCGCCATTCCACGACCGCAATGTCGCGCGCTTGCAAAATCGCACGCGAATGGCGCATCGCGGGCTCTCCTTCGCTCCGTTGATGTCAGCCGTCGCGCTCACGCTCGCGACAACATCGTTCGTGCTTTTCAATTGATGACTTGATGATGACGGTGTTTGCGTCTTACCCGCTGCGTGAACAGATTTCCGGACTCACATAACGCGCGCAGGTGGGTTAGTTTCTGCCTGTCAGGATCAGTAAACGGACGAGGAAGTGAAGAACGTGCAGAACCGAGGCAAACTTTCATTGGCGATCGCCGGCCTGATGATCTCGATGACGATTCCGGCGCCGATGGCGCGAGCCTCGGACGTCTGGGTTCAGCAGGCGCGAGGACGCATTTCCGGCAGCACGCCGGTCACCGATGAGAGCAAGCCGAAGACCGCGCCCGAGGGCGGTTCAACGGCGGCGGCAGCGGCCGGTAGCCCGACCAACCCCGCCACCTGCAATCAGCAGAACGCATCCTCGACCGCCTGCTACAGCGCGACACAGCAGACCAGGGGCAAATAGACCGTCTCGCCGTCAGCCGAACAAGGCGGCATTCGCACATCGATGCGAATGCGGGAGTTCCATCTAGTACTTCGCGACCACGGCCTCGCGCGGAAGGCTGGTGGCGGCGACGATTTCGGGCGGCACCGCCTTCTGATGCTTCTCAAGTTCGAGCATGAAGGCGTCGCCCGCGGCGCGGTCCTTGAATTCCCAAAGCTTGTTCTTCACGCCTTCGAAGATCAGCGAATAGACCGCAAGCTGGATGCCTTCGCGCACCGCAAGCGTCGGCGGCGTGTTCTTGGTAAATCCGATGTCGGCCTGAAGCAGCTTGTCGACCGCGGCAAACAGGAAGCCGGTGCCGGCGACATTGATCGAATAGACGGTCTTGGTCGTCGTCACCGAGGCGAGCACGCGGCCGGACTGCACGCTGACGGCGCGCAGCGCCACCGTGATGATATCCTGCCGGTACTGCACGTTGGGTCCGACGCCGAGATAGTTGGCGCCGGCGCCGCTGGTGGTTTCGTTGCTGTCGTATCCGACCACGCCGCCTTCGAGCAGGATCCCGGCGAAGCGAAGCGGCGGCAGGCTCTGCGCCTTGTCGCCATCGATCGCGGTCCGCGTGTTCTGGATGATCTGCCGCTCCTGCAACAGCGGTTGAAGATCGGCGCGCTCGGCGACGTCGAACCACGCTCCGCCGCCCGCCTTCACCACGACGTCGGTCAGGATCGACGAACCGCCCTGCGTCAGTGCGCGCGAGAATTCGGCAAAGTTGTCGTTGGATTTGTTCTGCCCGGTCAGATCGGGAAAACTGTAAACGGAGACATCGAGCTTGCGCTTCGGTGCTGGCAGATTGTCGAGCACGAGACCGGTCTTGGTCGGCGGCACCATGAAGGCGGGCTCATCCATCGGGTCCTTGGCCGTTCCCGCCAACGGGCTGAACATGCACCCGCTCGCCGAGAGCCCCAACAGCAACACGCACGCCAATCTGGCTACCTGCAAACTCAACGTCGTCACCCCAATCAACAAACCGAAAAGCCGCAACCTGTTACCAGCGCTATGTGACAGCCGTCCAAGGCTTGCGCCGATATCCACTCAATGTGGATCGCTAAAATCTGCCCGACGAGGTGCCGAGCGGGTTGGCCAACGCTGTTGGCTTCGGAAACGTCGCGGCTCGTTGCGTCGCCGTGGGAGCAGCGCCGCTGGCGCCGGTCGTGGTCCAGTCGTGCCGCTGCCGTTCAATGCGTCGGCCAAGGGCGTGAGCGTCCGGGCCCTGGTTGCCCGACTTGGCGCCCTCGCCCTGCGACTGCGCGGTCGACAGCAGAACGGGCCGTTGTTCGGGTTGCCGCCGAGCACCGGGTTAACCGGGTGATAGATCTGCTCTGTCGCCAAAGCCGGCGTCAAAAGCCCGACCAGCCAAATGACGCCTACGATGCCAGATCCCGTCTTACTCATATCGTCCCCCTCTCGAGAATCCCGTAACTGCTCCGTTCGAGCCGTCGTCTATCTGACCACCAGCACATTGCCGACGCGAATAATGCTGGCCGGCGGTGCACCTTTCGGCTGAATGATATCGAGAGCGCCGTTCGGCAATCGCCCGATCAGCATGTTCACCGGCGCCGTGCCGGGCGGTTGAAGCACATCCACCGTGAGACCGCTCACACCGACCAAGCGCAGGTTGGAGGAGAGCCCCTGGCCGTTTCTGAAACACCCCGACGTTATCGCGCTTGCCGCCGATGATCCCGACGTTGGAGCTGTTGCCCGCACCAGCCTGGGCCTGAAGCACCAAGTTGTTGCGGCCCATCTCCAGCGTGCCTGGCCGAGTTTCCGCTTATCGCCGGCACCGCGGTCTCTGGCGTCGCCTGCGTCGCGCCGCCCGTGGCGGCACATACGGCATCGGCGACGGAACCATGATCGGAGTCGAGACCAGCGAGTGGCTGGAAAAGCCGCCCTTGACCGCCTGCGTGATAAAAGCGCCGTCCGCGAGTGACGGCTGCAACAGCACCGCCGGACATGGCCGCGGCGGCGAATGCTGCGGCGTGCGAATGATCTCTCAAGGCGTAACGCATGAGACGCTCCCGGAATTTGATTGGATCACCAGCTTCGCCTGGAAGTGACCCGCGTCGGATGCCCCCAGAAACGTGGTCGAAAGAACTTGTTCCCTGTCGGCTTCGAGATTGAATTTGCCGCTCTGGACGTTGTGGCTGGCGCCGCTCGTGCTGCTCTTTTGAACGTCGAGCCGATAGTTTCCGGTCACGTCTTCGCGGCTCGTCGCAACGGCTTCGATACGGATGGCATCGCCCTCCGCCGTGACCTGAATACGACATCCGATCGCCATGACCCGTTCGACCCTCGCGGGCACCCCTGCCCACGCACAAGAAGCAACAACGTCCAGAACCGCGATAGCGATGCCCTCGATGAGAACCGTGCGTACGTCTTCGGCATCGGCTCCTCTCAAAGGCAGAAGCGGCGGGACGTCGTCCCGCCGCTCTTGACCCGTTCGATTACTTCGTAGCCGGCTTCGACGACTGCGTCGTGATCGCCGTGTTCTGCGAACCGAACTGCGCCGTCACCGAAGCGTTGGTGAGGTTCGCGCTCGCGGTCTGCATGGTCGTGGCGTTGTTGCCGTAGCCGACCTGGACCGTGGCCTGCAGGTTGGCGCCGATCATCGGCTGCATGCCGGTGGCGTCCTGCTGCACGGTCGCCTTGTTGAACGCGCCGAACTGAGCAATCAACGAACCGTTGAGTCCGCTGCCGGTCGGATTAGCGATCTTCTGGCTGGTGGTGGCCTTGTTGAAATAGCCGTGCTCGAGCGTCAGCGAAGCGTTGACGCCGGTGCCGCCATCGGCGTTCTTCTGCGTGGTGTCGGCCTTGTTGCCGAAACCGAACTGAAGCGTGGCCTGAGCATTGTTGCCGTTGACCTGGTCGGCCTTCGACGCATTGCCGATGCCGTCCTGGAGGGTCAGCGATTCATTGCTGGCCTTGTCGGCCTTCTTGCCTTCAAACGAGCCGCTCTGGTCGGTGGTTGCCTTGTTGGCGATGCCGAACTGCAGGGTCGCCGAATTGTTCTGGACACCGCCCCGAGCCGCGGAGTCTTCGCCCCTGACGGCCGAGTCCTGATCCGTCTTGGCAAGGTTGGACCCGCCAACCTGCAACGCGAACGAGTTGTTCTCGCCGCCCGGGCCCTTGTCGTTCTTTGCGTTGCCCGAATTCTGCGACGTCACGGCCTTGTTGTTTTCGCCGAACTGAAGCGTCGCGGCATTGTTGTCTTGCCCGTTGATGCCAACGCCCTGACCGACATTCGACTTGTTGCCGAAGCCGAACTGACCCGTGAACGAAGCGTTGTCGCTCTTCTTGCCGCCTTCGTCCTCCTGGAGCGTCTTGGCCTTGTTGAAGGCGCCGATCTGGACCGTCGCCTGGTCGTTCTTGCCGTCAAGCTGGCCGACCGTCGACTTGTTGCCGACGCCGATCTCGACGGTGGCGGAGGTGTTCTCGCCGGAACCTTTCTTCTTCGACTGCTGCGCGGTAAGAGAGTTGTTGCGGGCGCCGATCTGCACCGTGCCCTGCTGGTTGTTGCCGACGAACTGGCCGACGTTTGCCTTGTTCTTGTGGCCGATCTGGAGAATGAACGACTCGTTGGTGGGATCGTTGCCGGCGGCAGAGGCCAGCGACGTCGTGGCCAGGAGGATGGCCAGCGTCGTGAGGTGTTTCATAACACTTCCCTGTTTTCCAAAGCGGGGTCAGCGACCATCGCTGCCCTCGCGCGAGCCGTTAACACGCTGTTAACGGCGACCACAATGCCTCGCAAAAAATTTCATCCCACCGTTACAATCGACAACGAAAGACGCAGCGAATTGCGGACTTCTTGAATTCTCGCGCTTCACAAATCTGTCGCGCTTAGAACGAATCCAGCTCTGCCGATCCGGACGAGAAGTATGATCCGATCATCTCTGGGTATGGCGCCCGGGCTTGCAATTTAACTGTCATATTCAGCCACTAAAGGTGGCAGAGCCGCCGGATTTTCGTCCGCCGGCATATGTGCCGGCGCTTGGGGCGTTGTAGACTGCGTTTCGATTCCGCTGTGAGAATCCGGATCGCGGCTGCAAGCACGTATGACGACAATCGAAGAACTGGTTGAAGCGAAGGCCATCTCGCGAATTCAGGTCGTGATGCATCCGCGCGACCAGGAGCAGCGATTGCTATACGGCACGCCGGATTTCATCGATTGGCTCGGCGGGCTGGCAAAGGGCGCAGAACCGGAACGGAGGCTCGGAGAAGCAACGGCGGCCGAACAGATCGACGACCTCTTCAATACATTTTTGAGCGGCCTGCCTCTGGTTCATATGAAACAGTTTCGATCAATTCGTGCCGAGAAGAATGCGGTCTGGGAATTGAAGACGCCGGACATCAGGATCTTCGGCTGGTTCTTGAAGAAGGATTGCTTCGTCGCCGTGTTCGGAAACTGGACCGACGTGATCAAGGATCACGATCTCTATCGGGGATACCGGATTTCCATCCGGCGGCTGCGCCGGGAACTTGGTGTCGACGAGAGCTTGTGTGTGCAGGGGGATTTGCCGGGTGACGTGCTTTCACTTTGATATTGGCGGGCGGGCGCGCCATGCCGGTCGCTTCATCGGCCGCGTGCGAAGTGAACTGTTGCGGGCGCTTTCGGAACGCAAAAGCGATGGCGGCTTTTCGCAAGAAGCGCTGGCGCAAAAGCTCGACACGAAGCGCGCTTTGATCAATCGGCAGCTTTCGGGCGAAAGCAACCTCACCTCTGCGTTCGATTGCGGATCTCGCCTGGGCGATGGATCTGGAGATTTCGTTCGAACTGAAGAAGCCGGCCGCGGAAGACGGTCAAAACCAGCCCCTTCAAAATCAAGTCGTCCAGCCTCACACGATGACGACGTCCACTGTCGGGCATAGCCAGATCAAATACATCAACGGCTCTGCCAAGCCGTCGCCTGCGATCCTTGCGAATTCCGAACTCGGGCAGCCGAAGAAAACCGCATGATGGAACGCTACGGCTATTCGATATTCTGCGACGATATCCGCAACGAGCCGGGCGGAAAGCTCTCCTTTGTCGGCTGCTACAATGCGGTGATGTTCACCGCGCCGCGCTTCCCGCTGGTGCTGCCGAAGTTCTGCATCCACTTCCACGTGTTCTCGCCGGCGACCCAGCCTTACAAGTCGGTGCTGTCGCGCTGCTACGTGCCGGGCCGCGCCGACCCCGTCGCCGAGGAAGCAATCGAGGTGCCGCGGCTTCAGGACCAGATCGAGTTGCTGGCGGGCCTGCCGAAGAACGGCGGCGCCCCACCCTGTATCGTGGTTGCCGCGAGCCTGGTGTTCGCGCCGCTCGAAATTCTGGAGCCGGGAATGATCCAGGTGCGGGCGCTGATCAACGACGGACCGGGCGAGCTCCACCTCGGCTCGTTGACGGTCACGCCAACCGAGGCGCAGGCGTAACGCCCTGCTCTTAATGCCTCGGTTGCGCAGTCCGCGGACGGATTTCGTCAAGCCGCAGCAGAAGTCAACGCTATTTTCCCCATACTTCCTGCGCCACTTCGACCGCAAGCCGCAGCTTTGCCCACTGCTCTTCTTCGGTGAGAATATTGCCTTCCTCGGTGGAGGCAAATCCGCATTGCGGCGACAGCGCGAGTTGGTCGAGCGAGGCAAATTTCGACGCCTCGTCGAGCCGGCGCTTGATGTCGTCCTTCTTTTCGAGGGCGCCGGTCTTGGATGTGATGACGCCGACCACCACGACCTTGTTGCCGCGCGGCAGATAACGCAACGGCTCGAAGCCTCCCGCGCGCTCGGAATCGTATTCCAGGAAATAGCCGTCGTAATTGGTGCCGGCGAGCAGCGTCTCGGCCACCGGCTCGTAGCCGCCCGATGAAATCCAGGTCGAACGGAAATTGCCGCGGCAGACATGCGTGGTGACGGTCATGTCGGCCGGACGCTCGGCCAGCGCGTAGTTGATCACGCGGGCGTAGATCTGCTGAAGGCCATCGAGATCGTTGCCGCGCTCGCGCGCCTTTTTCAGTTCTTCCTGCGAACAGAGATAGGCCCACACGGTGTCGTCGAACTGGAGGTAACGGCAGCCCGCGTCATAAAACGCCTTCACCGCCTTGCGGTAGGTCTTGGCAAGATCGTGGAAGAAGGCGTCGAGATCGGGATAGGCCTGCTTCGATATCGCATTGCGGCCGCCACGGAAATGCAGCACGGCCGGCGACGGGATCGTCATCTTCGCCGTGACATGCGCTGCGTCGCATTTCCTTTTCAGGAACCTGAAATGCTCGAGCATCGGATGGTCGTCGGGAAAATCGAGTTGGCCGATGACGCGCACCGCTTCGTGGCGGGTCTGGACGCCGGCGAACTGAATCCCCTGTTCGGGATGAAACATCTCGCAGCCCGTGAGCTTTGCGAGGAAATCGAAATGCCACCAGGAGCGGCGGAATTCGCCGTCGGTCGCAAGCTTCAAGCCGGTCGAGGCCTGCCGGTGCACGACCTTCTCGATCTCGATGTCCTCGGCCTTGCGCAATTCCTCCGGCGTGATCTCGCCTTTTTCGAGCTTGGCGCGCGCTTCCTTGATGCGTTCCGGCCGCAACAGGCTGCCGACTTCGTCGGCGCGGAAGGGAGGTTTTGTTCGTTGCATGGTTTCTTCTCCTAAAGAACTCCCGAGTCATTCCGGGATGGTCCGAAGGGCCAGACCCGGAATCTCGAGATTCCGGGTTCGCGCTCGCGCGCGCCCCGGAATGACAACCAGAGTAACGTCACGACTTACCCGCGACGCCCAGAAAGCGTTCAAGCGCGGAAGGATCCGCCTTCAGCGCGCTGCTTGCGGCATCGTGGACGATCGCGCCACGTTCCAATATCACGGCGCGGTCGGCAAGCCCCAGAATCTTGCGCGCATTCTGTTCGACAATGATCGAACAAATGCCCCCCGAACGGGTGATGGTGCCGAGCGCCCGCAACAGTTCCTCGACGATGATCGGCGCCAACCCCTCGGTCGGCTCGTCGAGCAGCAGCACTTTCGGATTGAGGGTCAGTGCGCGGCCGACGGCCAACATTTGTTGCTCGCCGCCGGAAAGCTGGTTGCCGAAATTGTTACGCCGCTCCTTGAGCCGCGGGAACATCTCGTAAACCCGCTCGACCGTCCACGGCCCCGCTTGCGCGATCGCCGTCATGTTTTCCTCGACGGTGAGCGAGCGGAAGATGTTGCGCTCCTGCGGCACCCAGCCGATGCCGGCGCGCGCCCGTTGATCGGGCCGCATCGCGGTCAGGTCGCGGCCGGCGAGCGCGACCCTCCCGCCAAAACGGCGCGTCACGCCAACGATCGAATTGATCAGCGTGGTCTTGCCGGTGCCGTTGCGGCCCAACAGCGCGAGCACCTCGCCTTCGGCGAGACGCAGCGTCATGTCAGGCAGCACCACGGCCTCGCCGTAGCCGGCGCGCAGGTTTTCAATGGAGAGGAGGTCAGCCATCGGCGCCCTCGCCGAGATAAACGGCCTTCACCTGCGGATCGCGCGCTACTTCTTCCGGAGCGCCCTCGACCAGCATCGCGCCGTTGACGAGCACCGAAATCCGGTCGGCAAAGGAAAACACCAGATCCATGTCGTGCTCGATCAGGAGCACGGTGACATCGCGCGGCAGAGCTGCGACCGCGGCGAGAATATCATGGCGCTCGCTCTCGGGAACGCCGGCCGCGGGCTCGTCGAGCAGCAGCACGCGCGGTTTGGTTGCGATCGCCACCGCAATTTCCAGCAGGCGCTGCTTTCCGTAAGGCAGCGTTGTCGTCGGCTCATTCATCACGTCGGTCAGATGAAAACGTGCGAGGTTCTCGGCGATCTCGGCATTGACGTCGTCGCGGGTGCCCATCACCCGCCACCAATCGCCGCCGCGGCCGAGCCGTTGCGACACCGCAAGCCCGATGGTCTCGATAGGCGTCAGGTCGGGATAGAGCTGGTTGATCTGAAAGGTGCGCGACAGCCCCGCGCAGCACCCGGCCATGCACCGTGGCATCGGTGATATCGTTGCCTTCGAGCAAGATCCGTCCGGCGTTCGGCTTCAACACCCCGGTCAAAAGATTGATCACGGTGGTCTTGCCGGCGCCGTTCGGGCCGATCAAGGCGTGCCGCGCGCCCTGCGCGACCTTCAGCGAGAGATCGCGCGTGACCTTGAGCCCGCCGAATTGTTTCTCCAGTCCGCGTGTTTCGAGCGCCAGCGTCATGGGGCGTCGCCCTCGGGAATGGCGACCGAAGTCTTGTTGCCTGCGAACTGCCGAATAACCAAATTCGGCACGAACAGCACCCAGCGATGCAGCCGCGCCCGCCCGATCAGGACGATCAAGACCAGCACGAGCCCAATCCAGAATTGCCAGTATTGCGGCGTGATGGTGGAGAACAACTCCTGCAACATCTTGAACACCACCGCACCGATCAGGCCGCCATAGAGATAGCCGGTGCCGCCGATAACGAGCACCAGCATCAGGTCGGCCGAACGCTCGAAGGAAAAGACGTCGAGGGATGCGAGTTGCGTGGTCTGCGTGAACAAGGCGCCGGCAATGCCGGCGTAGAACGAAGCCAGCGTATAGACTGCGACCAGACGGCGGTTGACGGGAACGCCGACGGCCGCCGCGCGCAGCGGATTGTTCTTGATCGCGCGCAGCGACAATCCGAACGGCGAATGCACGATCCGCCGAGCGGCGAGAAACAGCACGAACAGCACCGCGAGCGCGTAGAAGAAACCGACCTTGCCGAAGATATCGAACGAAAAGTACCCGAGGATCGGCGCCATCTCGATGCCTTGAAGGCCGTCGGTACCGCCGGTGATGTTGGAATAGCGCTCGCTGAGCGCCTCCAGCAGCAGCGCGATGCCGAGCGTCACCATCAGCCGGGTCAGGTCGACGCCGCGGATGACAAGAAAACTCGTGAGGAAGCCGACGATCGTCGCGGCAAACCCCGCGACCACCAGCGCCAGCACCGGCTCGGTGACGATGCCGTGCAGCGAAAGCAGTCCGGCGCTATAGGCGCCGATCCCGAAGAAGGCGGCATGTCCGAGCGACACGATGCCGGCATAACCGAGGATCAGGTCGAGCGACAGCGCGAACAGCGCCAGCCGCACGATGTCGGTCATGATCAGATAGCGCGAGGGAAACAGGAAGGCGCAAGCCAGCGCCAGGCACCAGAACGCGATCTCGCTCCAGTGCCACTTGGCGTGGGCCCGTGCGATCATTCCGATGTCTGACGAGGCGGACATGCGAACTTTCTCAACGAGCCGCGGTGCGGCCGAACAGGCCGTTGGGACGCCAGATCAAGATCACGATCATGATGGTGTAGATCACGAACGGACCCATCTTCGGCACGTAATATTTTCCGGCCACGTCACCGATGCCAAGCAGGAGCGATGCGAGAAACGGCCCGGTGATGCTGGAGGAGCCGCCGACCGTCACCACGATCAGAAAGTAGATCATGAACTTCAGCGGGAAGTACGGATCGAGGCCGAGGATTTCCGCGCTCAACGCCCCGCCCAGGCCCGCAAGTCCGCACCCGAATGCAAAGGTGAAGGCAAAGACCTGCGGCACGTTGATGCCAAGTCCGCTCGCCGCGCGGGGATCGTCGACCGCCGCGCGCAAGCGGCTGCCGAAACGGGTACGCGCCAGAATGAGCTGCAACAGCGCGGTCAACAGTCCGCAGATCACGATGATCATCAGCCGGTAGCGGCCGACGCCGACCCCGAACACGTCGAGCTGGCCTTCCAGCACTTTAGGAAGCTGAATGAAGACCCGCGACGACCCCATAATGTAGTCGACCGCGGCGACCGACATGAAGACGAGCCCGATGGAGAACAGCACCTGGTCGAGATGGCTTCGTGTGTAGAGATGACGATAGAGCGCGCGTTCCAGCGCCGCACCGATCAGGCCGCTGACGACAAAGGCGAGCGGCAGCGCCGCAAAAAACGGCCAGCCCATTTTGTTGACCAGCACCGCGCAGATGTAGCCGCCAGCCATCGCAAACGCGCCGTGCGCGAGGTTGACGAAATTCATCAGGCCGAGCGTGACCGCCAATCCGCACGCCAGCACGAACAGCAACATGCCGTAGGCAACGCCGTCGAACAGGATGGTGAGGACAGAGGTCATGTGATCAAGTGTGCCCTTACAAACGTCATTCCGGGGCAGCGCGTGAGTCGCTGCGCAGACCGGAATACTTTTCCGATGATTTCGACACCCGGGTTCGACGCATTCGCGTCGCCCCGGGATGACGTCGCTTTCGCGACGTCACTTCTTGGTCTTGCCGGAATCCTTGACGGCGTTGAAGGTCTCGAACTCGACATTATAGAGCTCGCCGTCGACCTTCTCGACCTTGCGGACATAGACATTCTGCACGATGTCGCGGGTTTCCGGATCGATCGAGATCGGGCCGCGCGGGCTCTCCCACGCCATGCCCTTCATGGCCGCGATCAGCGAATTGCCGTCGGCCTTGCCGCCGGTCTTCTTCAGCGCCTCGTAGACCAGGTGGATGCCGTCGTAACCGCCGACCGCCATGAAGCCCGGCCGCTGGTTATACGCCTTCCTGTAGGCGGCGACGAATTCCTTGTTCAGCGCCGACGGATGCGCGGCCGAATAGATGTGCGCGGTGACGGTGCCGAGCACCGCGTCTCCCATGTCCTTCAAGAGGTCGTCATCGGTCACATCGCCGGGGCCGATCACCTTGATGCCGGCCTTGTCGAGCCCGCGCTCGGCATATTGCTTCATGAAATTGCCGCCCTGCCCCGCCGGCACGAACACGAACATGGCGTCGGGCTTGGCATCCTTCATCCGCTGAAGGAACGGTGCGAAGTCGGGATTGGCGAGCGGCGTCTTGACTTCCTCGACGATCGTGCCGCCGCCGGCGGTGAAATGCTCCTTGAAGAAGTTCAGCGCATCATTGCCGGGCGCGTAGTCCGAGGTCAGGGTCGCAACCTTCTTGATGCCGTTCTTCACGGCCCAATCGGCGATGATGGTGGAAGACTGCGCAAGCGTGAAGCTCGTGCGCACGATATAGGGCGATCGCTCGGTGATGACGGAGGTGCCGGCCGCCATGACGACTTCCGGCACTTTGCCCTGGGTCGCGAGCGGCGCGACGGCGAATGCCGACGGCGTCACGCCCATGCCGGCGATCACATTGACCTTCTCGTTGACGATCAGTTCCTGCGCGAGCCGCTTGGTGTTGTCCGGCAGCGTCGCATCGTCCTTGAGGATGACTTCGATCTTCTTGCCGGCAACGGTGTCGCCGTGCTGCTGCATGTAAAGCTTGACCGCGTTGTCGATCTGCTTGCCCGTCGAAGCCTGACCGCCCGTCATCGGCACGATCAGGCCGATCTTGACGACTTCCTGCGCTGCCAGCGGCACCGCGGAAAACACGCTTGCGGCGACGACACTGGCCGCGAGCAAGAAGTGACTGCGAACGAACATGAACGTTTCTCCCTGATCGATTGTGTCTGACGGCTTTGCCGACGCTTTGGCATCAGATTCTTGGGCATCAGATCCTTGGGCGTTACAAGGCATCGCTCGCACCGCCGCCGTCAATTGAACGAAGGATGCGCGGGCAAAAATCTTCGGCCCAAACCTTTGGCTGCAAGTCCCCCAACGCGTCCCCACGCGCCATATTCGAACGCGACCACACTATGGTGCCATGGTACTGTCAACCGCACAGGGCCGGGACAGCCATGGTCGTGGCGATTTTCTGCCAGCAGGCGCAGCTTCTATGTCCGCATCCTGGTTCGTGGCTATTTGTACGAATGTACAAATAGGATGGTCTTGTCAACAAAAAGTCCCGAACGCGCAAAACATCGGAAGCTGCCGTCTGTTGGCCTTTTTTAAAGGCGAAAGCCCTAAAGGATGCGGACCTCTGAACCGCCACACTAGCGTCCCGAACATGTCAGTCAGCCCCCGCCATATCGCTTTGATCGCCGCCTTCGCGCTAGCGGCGACGATCCTTGGCGGCTGTTCGTCGATCAACGAGAGGCTTGCTCCCGCCATTGGCGACACAATCCCGCAATGGGCGGGCGGTTTGCCCAAGGACGTCCCGCCCCGGCGCGGCACCCCGGAATACGATGCCTACATGCAGGAGCGAGAGCGGAAGCGGACTGGAGCCTGCGCCGACCAACGCCAATGCGTCGGCGCCCGCGCCGCAGCTTGAGCCGGTGCATTAAGCCTGAAGCCATCATTCCAAGGAGCGTCCGCATAACACTCCGTCATGGTCGGGCTTGACCCGGCCATCCACGTCTTTGATGCAACATAAGAACAAGAAAGCCTGCGCCATGCCCGGCACAAAGCCGGGCATGACACGAGGCGAAAGCCGTGACGGACGGCCTCAATCCATGAAGACGACGGTCTTGCGGCCATTGAGGATCACGCGATCCTCCAGATGATGCCGCATGGCGCGCGCCAGCACGCGGCGCTCGATATCGCGGCCCTTGCGCACGAGATCGTCGGGCGTGTCGCGATGGCTGATGCGCTCGACGTCCTGGTCGATGATCGGACCCTCGTCGAGATCGCGGGTGACGTAATGCGCGGTGGCGCCGATCAGTTTGACGCCGCGCTCATGCGCCTGATGATACGGCCGCGCGCCCTTGAAGCCCGGCAGGAACGAATGATGGATGTTGATGCAGCGGCCCGAAAGTTTCGCCGACATCTCATCCGACAGGATCTGCATGTAGCGCGCGAGCACGACGAGATCGGTTTTGGTGCTGGTCACGAGATCCAGGATCGCAGCCTCCTGCGCGGCCTTGGTCTCCTTGGTGACCGGCAGAGTGGTGAAACGGGATGTCGCCGAAATCGAGGCTCGCATAGGTCTCGCGCGGATGGTTGGAGACGATCGCCGCCAAGTCCATCGCAAGCTCGCCGGTGCGCCAGCGATAGAGGATGTCCGCCAGGCAATGATCGGACTTGGAGACCAAGCAGCATCACGCGGCGGCGGCCGGCGCGGTCGCGCATCTGCCACTCCATGCCGAAGCGGTCGGCGATCGCGGTGAAGCCGGTTTGCAGCGCTGAAAGCCCCACGGCGAGATCGGCAGCGTTGAACACCACCCGCATGAAGAAATGACCGGTCTCGACATCGTTGAACTGCTGGGCGTCGAGAATGTTCTGCCCGTTATGGGCCAGAAACGTCGACACCGCGGAAACGATGCCCGGCCGATCCGGGCAGGAAAGCGTCAGGACATACTGATGATCGGGCATGGCGGCTGATGAGACTTTGGACGGGATGACAAGTGATCGCGGGCCATGCTCTATCAGCTGGTGCGGCGAATTTGAAGTTCCTATCGGTCGTGCTGCAACTTTTTCATAGGAATTTCAAATTCGAAGCCGCACCAGAAAACGATAAGTTAGCAGAGCTCCTTTGATTCCGAAGTTCGCATCAGAGGCGACCGCGGTAGCTTGCGAACTCCGGAATCGGAGCTCAGCGCGGCCTTGCGCCAATCCCAACCGTGGGATCATGATGAATAAAGACAATCCAAATCGGATCGCTCACATGGCTGATCGGCTGAACGGCTACCGCATCCTGATCCTGGAAACGCGCGAGGAAGCGCAATTCTCCAAGCTGCTCGCCGAGCAAGGCGCCGACGTGCTGCAATGCCCGATGTTTGCGATCAACGACCCGCCGGATCCCGCTCCGGTCGCGGCCTGGATTCGCGGCGCGATCGAACATCCCATCGACGATCTCGTGCTGATGACGGGCGAAGGCCTGCGGCGTCTGATGAAGGCGGCGCGGGCAATGGCGGTCGATCAGGATTTCATCGCCGCGCTCAAGGGTCCATGCAAATTCGCGCGCGGTCCCAAACCCGGCCGCGCGCTGCGCGAGATCGGCCTCGAGCCACAGGTGACGACGGAGAAGCCGACATCTGACGGCGTCATCGACATGCTGTCGCGCGCCGACCTCAGGGGCCATCGCGTCGGCGTTCAGCTCTACCCGGACAAGGATCATGGTGCCTTGCTGGGCGCGATCGCGGCCCATGGCGCGACCGCTATTCCCGTCACGCCCTATGTCTACGACACGCGCGCCGCCGACGGTCACCTCGTCACCGCGATCGAGGAAATGGCGCAAGGACATATCGATGCGCTGGCGCTCACCAATCTCGGCCAGATCCGCCGCCTGATCGATGTGGCGCGCACCCGCGGCCTCGAACCGCGCTTGCGCGAGGGGCTTGCGAAAACGCCGATCGCCTCGGTCGGGCCTGCCGTGTCGGACGAACTCGCCTCGCACGGCCTGTCCGCGGCGATCTATCCGGACAACGACGCTTTCTTCATGCGGCCGCTGATTTCGGCGATGGCTGTGGCGCTGGCGAAGAAGAAGCCGCGGGGGAGAGCTTCAAAGTAAGCTGTCATTGCGGACGCACTCTTCATCCCTCCCCCTTTCGGGGAGGGATACGAAGGAGCGGCCCGCGCCCTACTCCGCCGCCTGCATGTGCTCGCGCAGGTACGCCTGATAAGCGAGCTTGATCCCGTCCTTCAGCGAAGTGCTCGCACGCCAGCCGAGATTGGCGAGCCGGGAAACATCGAGCAATTTTTGCGGCGTGCCGTCGGGCTTCGAGGAATTGAAGCTGATCGTGCCGGTGTAGCCGACCACCTCGGCCACCACGCGGGCGAATTCGGCGATCGAGATGTCCACGCCGGTGCCGATGTTGACGAGATCGCCGCTCGAATAGGTCTTCATCAGATGGATGCAGGCATCCGCGAGGTCGTCGACGTAAAGAAACTCGCGCCGCGGCGTGCCGGTGCCCCACACCACGACGTTGGCGGCGCCTGTCACCTTCGCCTCGTGGAAGCGGCGGATCAACGCCGCGACGACGTGGCTGTGTTCGGGATGATAATTGTCGCCCGCGCCGTAGAGATTGGTCGGCATCACGCTGATGAAGTCGCTTCCATACTGGCTGCGATAGGCCTCGACCATCTTGATGCCGGCGATCTTGGCAACCGCGTAGGGCTCGTTGGTGATTTCGAGCGGCCCGGTCAGCATCGAGTCTTCGCGCAAGGGCTGCGGCGCCAGCTTCGGGTAAATGCAGGACGAGCCCAGAAACATCAGTTTCTCGACGCCGTTGACGTGGGCGGCGTGGATCGCATTGGTCGCGACGATCAGGTTCTCGTAGATGAACTCGGCCCGCAGCGTGTTGTTGGCGACGATGCCGCCGACCTTTGCCGCGGCCAGAAACACCGCTTGCGGACGCTTTTTCGCGAACCAGTCGAACACCGCAGCCTGATCGCGCAGATCGAGCTCGCTGCGAGGCGCAGTGAGAAGCTCGACGCCTTCGCTGGCGAGCCGGCGCACCAGCGCGCCGCCGACCATCCCGCGATGCCCGGCGACAAAGACCTTCTTGCCCTTCAGGTCAAACGACGATCTTGCCATTGGCTATCTCACGCCGCGCGATGTCCAGGTCACCCGCCACCATCTGCTTGACGAGCTCGGCAAAGCTCGTCTGCGGCTTCCATCCGAGCTTCTTGTGCGCCTTGCTGGCGTCGCCGATCAGAAGATCGACTTCCGTCGGGCGGAAATACTGGGGATCGATGCAAACGATGGTCTTGCCGGTTTTCTTGTCGATACCGGTTTCCTCGACGCCCTTGCCGCGCCACTCGATCGTGCGGCCGACTTCCTTGAACGCGATCTCGACGAATTCGCGCACGGTGCGCGTCTCGCCGGTTGCCAGCACGAAGTCGTCAGGCGTGTCGGCCTGAAGGATCCTGTGCATGCCGACGACGTAATCCTTGGCGTGGCCCCAGTCGCGCTTGGCGTCGAGATTGCCGAGATAAAGCGTCTCTTCCAGGCCGGTCTCGATGCGGGCGACGGCGCGGGTAATCTTGCGGGTGACGAAGGTCTCGCCGCGGATCGGGCTCTCGTGGTTGAAGAGGATGCCGTTCGAGGCGAACATTCCGTAGGCCTCGCGGTAGTTCACCGTGATCCAGTAGCCGTAGAGCTTGGCCACCGCATAGGGCGAGCGCGGATAGAACGGGGTGGTTTCCTTCTGCGGAACTTCCTGGACAAGGCCGTACAATTCCGAGGTCGAGGCCTGGTAGAAGCGCGTCTCCTTCTCCATGCCGAGAATACGGATCGCTTCCAGAAGGCGGAGCACGCCGATCGCATCGGCATTGGCGGTATATTCCGGGCTCTCGAAGCTGACAGCGACGTGGCTCTGGGCGGCCAGGTTGTAGATTTCGGTCGGCCTGACCTGCTGCACCAGCCGGATCAGGTTGGTCGAATCCGTCATGTCGCCGTAGTGCATCAAAAACGGCACGTTCCCGCTGTGGGGATCCTCATAGAGGTGATCGACGCGGGCCGTATTGAAGGAAGACGACCGCCGCTTGATGCCATGCACGGTGTAGCCGAGACCGAGCAGATATTCGGCGAGATAGGCGCCGTCCTGCCCGGTCACGCCCGTGATCAGCGCAACCTTCCGCTTGGCATCTTGAACCGTCATTCGACCTCCTGAAGGACCGGGAGCAAATAGCACCCGCATTGTGCCAAGTCTAATGCAAAACACGATGGAAAATCAGACCGATACCACCGGAATTGCAGGATTTGGTTACTCGCCGTAGCCCCGCAGCCGCTCGAGATCGAGGATGGTTACTCCGCCATATTCGAGCCGGAGCAAACCTTCCTTTTCCAGCCGTTTCAGGCACTGGTTGGCGTTTTGCCGGGAGATTCCTGACAACGCTCCGATTTCCTCCTGGGTGATCTCGAGGTGGCGGCTCAGATCAGGATAGAGGATCGGATTGAACAGCGAGGCGATCGATAGAGGATCGGGTTGAAAAGCGAGGCAATCGAACGCGCCAGCCGCGCGGTAACGTCCAGCGTGCGGCCATATTCGACGAGGCCGATGAACTGGCCGAGCCGCTCGTTGAGCTGAACGACCAGAAAACGGTTGAAGGCGACGCTGTTCTCGTAAAGCCAGAAAAAGGTGCCCTGATCCATCAACGCGATCCGGGTGTCGCGCAGCGCGACCATGTCGTAGCGGCGCGCCTCCTTCTTGAGCACCGTGCCCTCGCCAAACCATGCGCCCGCGGTCAAGCCGGTGAAGGTCATCGCCTTGCCGCCACGCGACACCGTTCCCATCCGCACCAGGCCCGAGACCACGCCGGTCCAGTATTCGAAGCGGTCACCGCGCAAGAAGATGAACTCGCCCGGCCGGTACGACTTCTCGGTAATGCCAGCGCAAGCGGCTTCGATCTCACGTGGGGCGAGTTCGCGCGACCAGATCGCAATTCGCCCTAAGTGCTCCGCCGTGATCATCTTTCCGCCCGACCGGCTCCAACGCGCAACCCGCGTGCTGCATCGCAATAAGCCTCGCGACAATTTACCGGCCAATTGTCGAATGCAAGACAGTCCCGCCACCGCCTTTAGCCTATGCAAGGCACCATGCCCAATCCCGCCATTGGGCGCGGCGCGATGGGATGGCATCCGATGTGCCAGGAAAGGCAAATTGCCATTCGTCGCATGGCTTCACCGGAAGCGCCGATATAGGATCGTGTTGAAGTTTCAGGGTTATCAGACCAAGAGCGCGAAAAAGCGCCTGTTCCAGCGTGAGGAAACCGGGAGGGACGATTGGAGCATACGTTGGAGGTGCGCGGGGTTTCGTTGCGCTTTGGCGGCGTGCGCGCGCTGACCGACGTCAGTTTCGGCGTCAAACCGGGCGAGTTGTTCTCGATCATCGGTCCCAACGGCGCCGGCAAGACCTCGATCGTCAATTGCATTTCCGGCCGCTACCGGCCGACCGAAGGCCAGCTGTTCTATCGCGGCCAGGATATCACCTCGCTCAATCCCAATGCGCGGCCGCGGCTCGGCATCGGCCGCACCTTTCAGAATCTCGCGCTGTTCCACCACATGAGCGTGCTCGACAACATCATGGTCGGGCGGCACCACCTGTTGAAGAACAACTTCCTCACGGGCTCGCTGTACTGGCTGACAGGCGCGCGGCGTGAGGAACTCGAACACCGCCACAAGGTCGAGGAGATCATCGACTTCCTCGACCTGCAATCGGTGCGCAAGGCGACCGCCGGCACGTTGCCTTATGGTCTTCGCAAGCGCGTCGAACTCGCCCGCGCCATGGCGCTGGAACCGCAACTCATCCTGCTCGACGAGCCGATGGCCGGCATGAACTTCGAAGAGAAGGAAGACATGGCGCGCTACATCGTCGACCTCAACGAAGAGTTCGGCATGACCGTGATGATGATCGAACACGACATGGGCGTGGTGATGGATATCTCCCATCGCGTCATGGTGCTCGATTTCGGCCGCAAGATCGCCGAAGGCGATCCCGCCGCGGTGCTCGCCGACCCCCACGTCAGGCGCGCCTATCTCGGCGAAGAGGACGAAGTGCTGGTCGATCCGGACGAAGCGCCCTCACCTGCCCCGGCGGAGAGCGCCGCATGATGGATTACGCCGCCCGCGTCGCCCAGGCCGACACCTATCCGAAACTGCTGCGGCTGAACGCCCGCGAGTTCGGCAAGGAGATCGCGCTGCGTGAAAAAGACCTCGGCCTCTGGAAGCTCTTCACCTGGAACGACTACCACGCCCGCGTGAAGGATTTCGCGCTCGGCATGGTCGAACTGGGCCTGACGCGGGGCGACGTCATCGGCATCATCGGCGACAACCGGCCGGACTGGGTCGCGGCCGAAATCGCGGCGCATGCGATTGGCGGCTTGAGCCTCGGCCTCTATCGCGACGTGCTCGACGAAGAAGCCGCCTACCTTCTCAACTACGGCGAGGCAAAACTCGTCTTTGCCGAAGACGAAGAACAGGTCGACAAACTGTTGGGCCTGGCCGACCGCGCGCCGTCGCTGCGGCACATCGTCTATTCCGATCCGCGCGGCATGCGCAAATACGATGACCCGCGCCTGATGTCGGCCGAACAGCTCGTGGCGCGCGGCCGCGAACGCGCCGCACGCGAGCCCGCGCTCTACGACAATCTCGTCGATGCCACGCGCGGCGAAGATGTCGCGATCCTCTGCACCACCTCGGGCACGACCTCGCATCCGAAGCTCGCGATGCTCGCTGCCGGCCGCATGCTGGCGCATTGCGCCATCTATCTCGCCTTCGATCCCAAGGGACCTGAAGACGAGTATGTCTCGGTGCTGCCGCTGCCCTGGATCATGGAGCAGGTCTACGTGCTCGGCAAAGGCCTGCTCTGCCGGATGAAGGTCAACTTCTTCGAAGAGCCCGAGACCATGCTGAACGACTTTCGCGAGATCGCGCCGACCTTCGTGCTGTGCGCGCCTCGCGTCTGGGAAGCGATGGCCGCCGACGTGCGCGCGCAGATGATGGATGCTTCTCCGCTGAAGCAGGGGCTCTACGAACTCGGCATGAAGGCAGGCCTTTCCGCACTGGCCAGGAATCGCCACTCGGTCCTGGCGGAAGTTCTCCTGTTTCGCGCACTGCGCGACCGGCTCGGCTTCACGCGGCTGCGCTCGGCCGCAACCGGCGGCGCAGCACTTGGCCCCGACACGTTCAAGTTCTTCCGCGCGATGGGCGTTCCCTTGCGCACGCTTTACGGCCAGACGGAGACGCTCGGCGCCTACACGCTTCACCCGGAAGATGCCGTCGATCCCGACACCACCGGTGTCATCATGGCCGACAGCATCGAAATCAAGAATCGACAAATCCGACGCCAACGGCGTCGGCGAGATCGTGATCCGCCACCCCAACATGTTCCTCGGCTACTACAAGAACCCCGAGGCGTCCGCGGCCGAAATGAAGGACGGCTGGCTGCAATCGGGCGATGCCGGCTATTTCAACGACAGCAAGCAGCTTGTCGTCATCGACCGCATCAAGGACCTGGCGGAGACATCGCGCGGCGAGCGCTTCTCGCCGCAATATCTCGAAAACAAGCTGAAATTCTCGCCCTATGTCGCGGAAGCCGTGGTGCTCGGCGACGGCCGCGATTGCCTCGCGGCGATGCTTTGCATTCGCTTCTCGATCCTGTCGAAATGGGCCGAGAAGAACCGGATAGCATTCACGACCTATACCGATCTGTCCGCGCGGCCCGAGATCTACACGCTGCTGCAAAAAGAGGTCGAGGAAGTCAACGCAACGCTGCCGCCGGCGCAGCGTATCTCCCGTTTCCTGCTCCTCTACAAGGAGCTCGATGCCGACGACGGTGAATTGACCCGAACCAGGAAAGTCCGCCGCGGCGTCATCAACGAAAAATACGCCGACATCATCGAGGCGATCTATTCCGGCCGAAGCGACATCCCCGTCGACACCGTGATCCGGTTCCAGGACGGCACCACGCAACGCGTCCGCACCACGTTGAAGGTGATCGATCTCGCACCGTCCGCGCCGCTTGCGGAGGCCGCGGAATGAACACCGCGTTCCTGATCCAGCTCCTCGTCAATGGCCTCGTGGTCGGCACGCTCTATGGCGTGGTCGCGATGTCGTTCGTCCTGATCTACAAGGCCACCCAGGTCGTCAACTTCGCGCAAGGAGAATTGCTGCTGGTCGGCGCCTGGGTATGCTGGGCGCTGCTCACCAAATACGGCGTGCCGTTCTGGATCGGCATGCCGCTCACGCTCGTCTTCATGTTCGTGTTCGGCATCGCGATCCAGGTCGTGATCCTGCGGCCGATGATCGGCGAGCCGATCATTTCCGTGATCATGGTGACGATCGGACTGTCGACCGTGTTCGACGCGGCGCTGAAGTGGATCTTTGGCGTCAACCCGCAGCCATTCCCGCGGGTGTTCACCAGTCAATCCGTCGATCTCTTCGGCATGCAAATCCAGACCGTCTATGTGATGAGCCTTGCGGTCTCGCTGGCGATGATGATCGGCATGGCCTGGTTTTTCCGCGCCTCGAAATACGGGCTTGCGATGCGAGCGACCGCGTTCAACCAGCAGGTGGCGCAATCGCTCGGCATCTCCGTGAAGAACGTGTTTGCGATGGCCTGGGCGATCTCGGCCACCGTATCGGCGGTCGCGGGCGTGGTGGTCGCCGTCGTCAACGGCGTATCGTCCGGCCTCTCCGCCTACGGCATCAAGGTATTTCCCGCCGCGATCCTTGGCGGCCTCGATTCGATCGGCGGCGCCGTGCTCGGCGGCATCATCATCGGGCTCCTGGAAAATGTCGCCCAATATATCGACAGCGAATATCTGCATTGGGGCAATCTCTACGAGATCGCGCCGTTCTACGTGCTGATCATCATCCTGATGATCAAGCCATATGGCCTGTTCGGCACCAAAGACATCGAGCGGGTGTAATCAAGAATGGCAAGCCCTTCCCTCATTCCCTCCGGCGATTTCCGCAGCTCCTACGCGGCGGACACCACGATCTTCCCGACCGCGATGAGCCGAAACTTTGCGATTCTCGGCATCGTCGCCGCCTGCTTTGTGCCGTACCTGCTTTCCAACTACTGGCTCTCGATCTCGATCCAGATCGGCATCTTCGCCATCGCAGCCCTCGGCCTCAATATTCTGGTCGGCTTCACCGGGCAGATCTCGATCGGGCACGCCGCGTTCTTCCTGTTCGGCGCATTCACCTCCGCCTACATCTCGAACAACTTTTCGATTCCGGTGTTCTTTGCCATTCCGCTCGCCGGCGTCGTCACGGCGCTGGTCGGCCTGATCTTCGGCGTGCCGGCGGCGCGGCTGAAAGGGCTTTACCTCGTCATCGCGACGCTTGCCGCGCAATATATCCTGCTCGACTTCTTCTCGCGCGCCGAATGGTTCTCCGGCGGCTCGGTGCCGGCGAGCGCCAATCCGTTCTCGATCTTCGGTTACGCCTTTCGCGGCGACCGGCAATATTTCTACGTCGTACTGGCCTACCTCGTGGTCTGCTTCCTGCTCGTCACCAACCTGATGCGCACGCGCGACGGCCGCGCGCTGGTCGCGATCCGCGACCACTATCTCTCCGCCGAGATCATGGGCATCAACCTGACGAAATACCGCACGCTGTCCTTCGGCCTTGCCGCCTTCTTCGCCGGCATCGCCGGTGCGCTGTATGCGCATTATCAGCTCGTGATCTCGCAGGAAGGTTTCGGGATCGAGCGCTCGATCCTGTTTCTGGCGATGATCATCATCGGCGGCACCGGCTCGATCATGGGCACCCTGATGGGCACGGCCTTCGTGGTGCTGCTGCCGGAATCGATGGAGTGGATCAGCGCCAACCTGAAGGGCTCCAGCATCGACCACGCGCTTTCGCTCAACAACAACATCACGTTCCTGCGCGAAATCACCGTCGGCCTCATCATCATCGGCTTCCTGATGTTCGAGCCCGACGGGCTCGCGCATCGATGGCGGCAGATCAAGACCTACTGGAAACTCTACCCGTTCTCGCATTGAGGTTCGAGACGGGCGAAACTCAAACAACGATCAATGAATAACACCGGAGGAAACACCATGACCCTGAAAACATTGCTCGGCACCGTCTCGCTCGCGGTGATGCTCGGCGGCGCCACATCGGCGGCGCAGGCGCAGATTGCCATCGGCCATCTCGAAGACCTTTCGGGCGGCACGTCCGACGTCGGCACGCCCTACGGACAGGCCGTCAAGGACACCTTCGCCTGGGTCAACAAGAACGGCGGCGTCGGCGGCAAACAGCTCAATGTCGACAGCAACGATTACGGCTACCAGGTGCCGCGCGCGATCGCGCTCTACAAGAAATGGTCGGCGCCGACAGCAAGGTCGCGGCGATCATGGGCTGGGGCACCGCGGACACCGAGGCGCTGACCGGCTTCGTAGCGCAGGACAAGATCCCCGACATGTCCGGCTCCTATGCGGCCGCGCTCACCGATCCCGAAGGCACCAGCGGCAAGGCGAAGCCTGCGCCGTATAATTTCTTCTATGGCCCGAGCTATTCGGATGCGCTGCGCGCCGAACTCACCTGGGCGGCGGAAGACTGGAAGACCAAGGGCAAGCCGGGCAAACCGAAATTCGTCCACATGGGCGCGAACCATCCCTATCCCAACGCACCGAAGGCGGCCGGCGAAGCGCTCGCGACCGAACTCGGCTTTGAAGTGATGCCGCCGCTCGTGTTCGCGCTCACGCCCGGAGATTACAGCGCGCAGTGCCTGAGCCTGAAGAGCGCTGGCGCCAACTACGCCTATCTCGGCAATACGGCCGCTTCCAACATCTCCGTGATGAAGGCCTGCAAGACCGCCGGACGTTGACGTTCAGTTCCTCTCCAACGTCTGGGGCATGGACGAGAACGCCGCCAAGACCGCGGGCGACGCCGCCGACGGCGTGGTGTTCCCGTTGCGCACGGCGGTCGGCTGGGGCGGCAACGCGCCCGGCATGAAGACGGTGATGGAAATCTCGAAGATGAGCGACCCATCCGGCAAGGTCTATCGGCCCGTGCACTACATCGCGGCCGTCTGCTCGGCGCTCTACATGAAGGAGGCGCTGGACTGGGCTGCCAAGAACGGCGGCGCGACCGGCGAGAACGTCGCCAAGGGCTACTATCAGAAGAAGGACTGGGTGCCCGCCGGCATGGAGGGCGTCTGCAATCCCTCGACCTGGACCGAGAAGGATCACCGCCCGACCACCAAGGTCGACCTCTACCGCGCCAGGATTTCCGGCGCGACCGACGGTGACATCAACGACGTGATGGCCAAGGGCACGATCAAGCTCGAGAAGGTGAAGACCGTCGAACTGCCGCGCAAGGCGGACTGGTTCGGGTGGTGAGACACCGCGGACGTCATGCCCGGCCATAGCAGTCTCGATTGCGCAGACTGCGTAAACTTGTCTGCGTTGCCGGGCCATCCACGTCTTATTCTGCTTCACACCAAGACGTGGACTGCCGGGCTTGGATGACGGGATGTGACATTTCAAGACCGGCTGGATGGCCCGCGGACGAGCCCGGCCATGACGACCTGGAAGACGAAGCCAATGACCGAGACTATCGACGTTACCCACGCTGTGCCGCCAACCACCCTCCCCCTCCTCGCCGTGCGCAACATCGAGGTGGTCTACGACGACGTCATCCTGGTGCTGCGCGGCTTGAGCCTCGATGTGCCGAAGGGATCGATCGTGGCGCTGCTCGGCGCCAACGGCGCCGGCAAGTCGACGACGCTCAAAGCCATCTCCGGCCTGCTCAAGACCGAAGACGGCGAAGTGACACGCGGCGAAATTCTCTTCAACGGCGAGCGCATCGACGGCATCGATCCCGAAAAGATCGTTCGCCGCGGCATCTTTCAGGTGATGGAGGGCCGTCGCATCATCGCCGACATGACATCGCTGGAAAACCTGAAGCTCGGCGCTTTCACCCGCAGCGACGGCGGCGTCGCCGCCGACATCGACATGGTATTCGACTATTTCCCGCGCCTGAAAGAGCGCACCGGGCTTGCCGGCTATCTTTCCGGCGGCGAACAGCAGATGCTCGCGATCGGCCGCGCGCTGATGGCGCGTCCCAAGATGATCCTGATGGACGAGCCGTCGATGGGCCTGTCGCCGCTTCTGGTGAAGGAAGTGTTCGCCATCATTCAGGCGATCAACCGCGACCTCGGCGTCACCATCCTGCTGGTGGAACAGAATGCACGCGCCGCGCTTTCGGTCGCAAGCCACGGTTACATCATGGAGCAAGGCAAGGTGGTGCTCGACGGCACCGCCGCCGAATTGCGCGACAACGAGGATGTGAAGGAGTTCTATCTCGGCGGCGCCGGCGATCAGCGCAAGAGCTTCAAGAACCTGAAGAGCTTCAAGCGTCGGAAGCGCTGGCTGTGAGCGCAACCGACCACTACGACGGCCTTGAAACCCGCGCGCCATCGGCACGCGAGACCGAATTGTTCTCGCGCCTGCCAGCCGTCCTGCGCAAGGCGATGGAAGCACCAAGCTATGCCGAGCATTTGCGTGGCGTAGATCCCGCGCAGATCACGAGCCGCGCGGCGCTCGCGAAGCTTCCGGTGTTGCGCAAATCCGACCTGCCCGCGCGCCACAAGGCCGCGCTCCCCTTTGGCGGTTTCGTCGGCAAGCCGGCGGGCGCCTTTGCGCGCCTCTTCACGTCGCCCGGGCCGATTTTCGAACCCGAAGCCGCACACGCCGATCCCTGGCGCGGTGCACGCGCGCTGTTCGCGGCCGGCTTCCGTCCCGGCGATGTCGTGCTGAACACCTTCAGCTATCACCTCACGCCCGGCGGCTTCATCTTCGACACCGCTGCCCGCGCGCTCGGTTGCGCCGTCATCCCTGCCGGGCCCGGCAATACCGATGCGCAATTCGAGCTGATCGAGGCGTATCGTCCGGTCGGCTACTGCGGCACGCCCGACTTCCTGAAGATCCTGATCGATACGGCCATCGCCGCCGACCGCGACATCTCCTCGATCAAGCGCGCGAGCGTCTCAGGCGCGGCGTTTCCGCCGTCGCTTCAGAAGGAGATCAAGTCGCATGGCATCGAGGCCTATCAGGCGTTCGGTACCGCCGATCTCGGCCTGATCGCCTACGAGACCACGGCTCGCGACGGCATGGTGGTGAATGAGGACGTCATCTTCGAAATCGTGCGGCCGGGAACCGGGGATCCCGTCACGGACGGAGATGCCGGCGAGATCGTCGTTACGACACTCGACGCCGACCACCCCTGGATCAGGCTTGCGATCGGCGACCTCACCGCCACGCTGCCGGGCCAAAGTCCGTGCGGCCGCACCAACTTGCGCATCAAGGGATGGATGGGCCGCGCCGATCAGACGACCAAGGTCAAGGGCATGTTCGTTCGCCCCGAACAGATCGCCGAGATCGCTAGACGTCACCCGGAACTCGGACGGCTGCGTCTCGTCGTCCGGCGCGACAACGAACAGGACATGATGACGCTGAGGTGCGAATGCGCCTCGCCGAATGAGGCGCTGCGCGACGCCATCACATCGACGTTGCGGGCCGTGACGAAGCTTGGCGGCAGCGCCGAACTCGTGACGCCCGGAAGCTTGCCCAATGACGGCAAGGTGATCGTGGACGAGCGCGGCTGATCTCCCGGCCCGCGCCGCTGGCGCGGACAATTGATGCCGCGATCCGAAGCCTTACTTCCTGTTTCTGGTGGCAGCGTCTCACCTGAGCGCAAAGCATCACGAATGGCTCGCGGCGAGTTTCAAGTAACAACGACCAGCGCGAACCGTAACAGTTCAAGCGCTCGCCAAACGATCGCGGGGAACCGAAAAAACGCGAACGCGGTCATTTCGTGGTCCTCAAGATACGGTCCACACAGGCAAAAAACCGGTGCACGCCCTAAATGTTGAGTTCCGGGTGCCCGCCGGTGTATGATAGACGTCACAAACATTTAGGAGCTTTTTTCCGTGCGTTACACGACTCAGGTGTCAAAACTGGTCACTCGCCAGTTCGACGATGAAATCATTTTGGCAAACTTCGACACAGGAATTTACTACAGCCTGATCGGAACTGGAGCCGATATCTGGCTCGGGCTGAAGGCTGGCGCAAGCGTTGAAGAGATCGCTGCAGCCTTCGCCAAGTCCGTGACGCCAGAGCACACCGTCACGACCGAACAGATTTCGACATTCATCGACGAGTTGGTCACCGAAAATATCATCGCTCCCCACGAGGGCAATCCCGGCCGTGAGCCATGGTCCATTCAATTCGGCAACCCGCCGTCGCCGCCAACACTCGATCGGTTCGACGATTTACGTGACTTGCTCTTGCTTGATCCGGTTCACGACGTGAGCGAAGGCGGCTGGCCATTGAAGGCCCCGGATGTCGACTGAGGCTCAGCTTCTTCGTGCTATCGACCGCATCTTCGAACAGCGACTGGCTAACCCCGCAGTAGAGTCCTTTGCACGGTCGGGCTCGTATCGTCTCAGATTATGTTTCACGGACAAGAAACATGGCGACGAATTTCTTCCTTCCTTCCTGCGCGAGGAAGCGGGGCCAGCCGACCTGGAGATCGGTTTTCTGACGGGGGCCGAATCCGAGCTATCGTCGCTCGTCCCATATCCGCCGACTGAACACAGAACCATCGCCCTCAATGATTGTTTTGCATTTTGGTTTCCTGGCGATTTACCGATGCTCTACCTGCTGAACCGGAAATCCAGGCGAGCCCTGATCTGGATGCCCGCCGGCGCAGCGCCAGACTGGATCGCGAGCCGACCGGCCCTGCCCATCATGTATGCGTTCTCGGTCAGCAGCCCCTGGGTGGTGTTGCACGCCGCCGCGGTCGGTCTCAACGACCGCTTCTTGCTGCTTGCAGGCGATGGGCGGGTCGGCAAGACAACGGCGGCGGTGTCCTGTGCGCGTGCCGGCTGGACCTACGCGGGCGACGACTACGTCTATGCCAACACCACCAGCAGGAAGATCGAGCCATTGTACTGTTCGGCTCGCCTGCGTGCGGACATGGCCAAGGCCTTTCCCGATCTTGCCGATATCGCCACCAGCGTATCGAATTCAGACGGTGAAGCGCGCTACGAGTTGAGGTTGGCCGCGCAACTGACGCCAAGCAAAATCCGCGGCGGGTCGCTGGCGGCAATACTTTTGCCGAGACGTCGCGGTTCCGCATTGCCACAATTTTCGCCGGCCCGGCGCATAGACGCGTTGTCGGCGCTAAATACGTCAATGATGCTCGCACAGCTTGGATGGCTGGACGTCATGATCAACAAGGCTGCGATGACCGTCGGCCTGGCTCCTGTTTTTTTTGTCGATACCGGACAGGAGCCACACGCGATACCCGATGCCTTTGCCGAATTCCTGGACCGCCTGGAGTGATTTCATGGATCGGGCAAACGCGACCATTCCGCTCCAGGAGCGATCCGAGTGAGTTCGACTAGCCAACGTACCAGCGTAATCCTGCCGGTCCGCAACGGCGAGCGATTCGTCGCGGAGGCGATCCGCTCGGCACTATCGCAACTCGCGACAGGCGACGAGGTCGTCGTGGTCGACGATGCATCGAGCGATGCGACACGATCGGTCATTTCCGACATGGGAGAACCGAGAGTTCGCCTGCTGGATGGGTCGGGACGAGGCGTTTCATCCGCTCGCAACATCGGTCTTGCCGCCGCAACCGGAGAATTCATCGCATTCCTCGACCATGACGATCTTTGGCCGAGCGCGCGTCACGCTGCGTTGCTTGGTGCCTTGCTGGCCGATACCGAAATCGATTGCGCCGTCGGCCGGCTTCGCGTGCGAATGGAACATGACGCGACCTCGCTTGCGAACGTCGCCTCGATGGACGGCAAACTCGCAGCCGAGTATCAGCCTCTGCACCGGGCTGTTTCGCCGCCGTATCCTCGATCTGGTCGGCGGATTTGATGAAGACATGAAGTTTGCCGAAGACAGCGATTTTTTCATGCGGCTGACGGAGCGCAACTACCGCGTGGCGCTGTGCGACGTGGACGCCCTGATCTATCGGCGCCACGGCAGCAACGCGACAAATGACAGGACGGGGGCAGAAAACGGCGCCCTGCAATTGATGAGGCGACGGCGCGCTCGATCGCGGCAAGAGACGGGCACCCGCTGAATGCGCATATCGACGATCATACCTGCCTACAACGCCGGTCGCTACCTCGCTGCGGCGCTGGACAGCGTACTTTCGCAGACCAGGGCATCGGACGAGACCATCGTCGTCGACGATGGATCGACCGATACGACGAGCGCCGTGCTTCAGAACTACAGCACGCGGGTCCGCACTATCCACCAGGAACATCGCGGCACATCACGCGCGCTCAATGTCGGTATCGCCGCCGCGAACGGCGACGCACTCGCATTTCTCGATGCCGATGACCTCTGGTTGCCCGAAAAGCTGCAACTTCAGTCGACAGCCTTGTCGGCCGACGATGAAGTGGAGGCAATATTCGGGATGGTCCAGCAATTTGCCAGCCCTGATCTGGATCCTGAGCAAGCGCCAAGCTACTTCGTGCCGGCAGAGCCCGTACCTGGCGTCAGCAGGATAACCTTGTTGCTTCGCCGCAGCACCTTCGATCGCATCGGACAATTCGACGAAGGATGGGGAGTTTCCGACTTCGTCGATTGGTACGCGCGCGCCAACGTGCTCGGTCTGCGCTCAAGGATACTGCCGAACCTGGTCGCGATGCGCCGCCATCATCCCGACAATACCGGCCGAAGGCTACGTTCGGAGCAACAAAGCGAGACCCTGCAAATCCTCAAACGTTCGCTGGAAATGCGGCGCAGAAGGTCTCGGCCGAACGAAGGCCCGTAACCCTTCGACCGGCACGTGTGTCCGCAAAACAAGCACACCGACCTTCCGTGAAGAAGAGATCCAGTCTTGCCAGTGACGATCACGCCCACTCAGCGGCTACTACTCCGGGCGGCAGTAGACGAGCCGGATCGCGCCCTGCGCAACTTCTCCGATTGGTGGGGACGCGTCGATCTCAGCGGTACCGGCAGCACCGAGTATCGGCTGCTGCCCCTCGTGTACCACAACATCGGACGCCAGATACCCGATGCTATCGCGGCAGCCCGCGTCAAAGGCGCCGCGAAACACGTTTGGCTGACGAACCAGCTCAATGCCGAGTTGGCTACGACCGTTCTGGATCGTCTGGAAGCCGCCGATATACCGACCGTGATGCTCAAAGGAAGCGCGATGATGGTCGCGGTATCGGAAAGCAACATGCGGTTGATGGGTGATTGCGACATTCTAGTCGAACCCAATCACGCGCCACGTGCGTTCGCTGCGCTGCGAGGGCTCGGCCTGACGGAGTCGCGGGACCTTAATCGCTTGACGGCAACGGACTACAAACGCATTCAAGGGCTACCACTGGTCCGTAGAGGGGCTCTTGTCGACATTCACTGGCGCCCGCTTCGCAGCATCGAGGCCGATAGACTGACGCGCGACTTTTTCGAGCAATCGGAGCCGTGCCTGTTCTCAAATCGACCGACGCGGAGACCCTGCTTTCCGCACATGTTGTTGCACGTCATCGTGCACGGTGCGGAGTGGGCCCTCATACCCCGATACGACTGGATGGCCGACGCCACACTCATCTTGCGAAAAGCAGGATCGAATTTCGACTGGGAGATGTTTGCCGAGGCTGCGAACAGATATCGTCTCGGCACGATCGCGCGTCGGGCGCTGGATGAGCTGGCGCAAACGCTCGACATACCCGTTCCGGCGAACGCCTTCGGGCTGCTAGCGAAGGGCAGCTTCATTGATCGCGCCGAGGCCAGGTTGCGCTATACGAACCCCGACCGCATGTCCTTGGCTCATCGCTCGATTACGACCTTGCAGGCATTTCGGCGTCAGGATCACCAACTGGCAGGCAAGTCGGCCTGGGCGATCGTGCCCGACATCTGGCGCAGTGTCTACGGCCCCCCTCCCCGCTCCCTTCTGCAATCCGCGATGGCCGACGATGCCGAAGATCACGTCATCTATCTCGCGGGATGGCACGAGCCTGAGCGAGGCGGACGATGGACCAGCGGCTCGCTGGCAGTGCTCGCGATCCAGCGTGCTCCCGGGCGAAACGGACAATTCCTGCGCATCATTGGCTATCCGATGCAGACCGCCTCGAATGAACCAAGAGTAGTCAGCATCTATAGCGGCTGGCGACGCCTCGGACGACTGACGTGGGATGCGTCCTCGCAAAAGACGCACACTCATTTTATTCAACTTCCGCCGGCGCTGAGTCGGCAGGAAGTGATTACCTTGCAATTCCATATCGACAGACCAGTCGCACCCGCCGATGTCGGCCAAAGCGCAGACATTCGGCAGCTCGGACTGTTTCTCCAGGACATTCGCACGCTTTCGCCCCGCATGCGGGACGCCGCCACTACACCACTCAAATTCAATCACGGCAGCGGCGACCTGGTGCTGCTGTGGAGCGGCTGGTCACAACCTGAAGCTCAGGGATGTTGGACGGACGGGCCCCATGCGTCGCTCAGGTGGGTAACGCCGGTCGATCTATCGCCGGGAGCAAGGCTCGTCATTCGGGGCATCGTCCTTGCATCCACGGGCGAAGCGCTGAGAGGATCTATTTCGATCAACGGTCAACAAGCGGGTAATTTCGTCCAACCGGAAGGTCAGGCAACGTTATCAGTACCGATTGCCAGCCAAGCCCAAGCCCGCCAGCGAGACATTCATGTCCAGTTTGAATTTGAGAACGCGAAATCGCCTTGCGAGATAGGGCTCTCTTCTGACCAAAGAAAGCTCGCTTTGTTTCTGACGTCGATCAGCATCGAGACCTGAAGACACGAGCAGAAATCGCTTGGCCATCACATTCGCGATCAAGCCTTATGATATTCACGAAACCACTTCGAGAATCGCGCAATGCCATCCTCGATCGTTGTCGAAGGCTTGAAGCCGACGTCGCGCGCGAGGTCATCGACATCGGCATAGGTCGCCGGGACGTCACCGGGCTGCATCGGCAGCATCTCCTTGATCGCGGTGCGGCCGAATTCCTTTTCCAGCAGCGCGACGACGTTCATCAGCTCTTCGGGGCGGTTGTTGCCGATGTTGTAGATCTTCCATGGCGCCGCGCTTGACGCAGGATCCGGGTCGGCCGCGGACCACGCCGGATCGCCCTGCGGCGGACGATGAATCAGGCGCACAATCGCTTCGACGACGTCGTCCACATAGGTGAAATCGCGCCGCATGTTGCCGTGGTTGAACAGCCGGATCGGCTTCCCTTCGAGAATCGCCTTGGCGAAGATGAACATCGCCATGTCCGGACGGCCCCAGGGGCCATACACGGTAAAGAACCGAAGGCCGGTGCAGGGAATTCGATAGAGGTGGCTGTAAGCATGGGCCATCAGCTCGTTGGCCTTTTTCGACGCGGCATACAGGCTGATCGGATGATCGACGTTATCCTGCACGGAGAATGGCAACCGGGTGTTGGCGCCATAGACCGACGATGACGACGCGAACAGAAGATGCCCGCATCCGTGATGGCGGCATCCCTCGAGCACGTTCAAGAAGCCCTCGATATTCGCTTCCGCATAGGCATGCGGATTTTCGAGCGAATAGCGCACGCCGGCCTGCGCCGCGAGATGGATGACAACGGGAAAGCGGTGCTTCGCAAACAGCGTCCTCGTCGCTTCGCGATCGGCAAGATCCGCCTTCACAAAGCTGAATTTTGGCTCGCGCTTCAGGACATCGAGCCGCGCCTGCTTCAGCGCTGGATCGTAGTAGTCGTTGACGATATCGAGACCGACAATTTCGTGCCCAAGCGAGAGCAGGCGTTGCGCGACATGAAAGCCGATGAAGCCCGCTGCACCCGTGACGAGGATTTGGCCGTCTTTCATGAATCCATCGGTCCCGTGCTTATAACCGCCACAGTTCGACGCCCTCCGGCTTTCGGCTGCGGTCCAGTTTCATTTTGATATCGAAAACCAGACCGGAACCACCGGCCAGCAGCTTTTGAATCAACGGCCAACCGCCTTCGACGTAACTGCAATGCGCAACCGCCAGAATAACCGCATCCGCGGGGCGTAACGAATTCAGATCGGTGATCGTCAAGCCGTATTCATGCCTTGCATCGTCGGCGTTAGCCAAGGGATCATGCACCTGCACTTCAAGCCCAAAGGATGCGAGCTCGCGCACGATATCGACAACGCGCGAGTTACGCGTGTCCGGGACATCTTCCTTGAAAGTCAAGCCGAGAACGGTCACCACACCGCCCGCTCCTTTCCGCCGCAACAGACCCCTGACGCATTCCTTCGCCACGCGCTGGCCCATGCCGTCATTGATGCGCCGGCCAGCCAGGATGACCTCCGGGTGATAACCCGCTTTCTCCGCGCGATATGTCAGGTAGTACGGGTCAACGCCGATGCAGTGGCCGCCGACCAGCCCCGGCTGAAACGGCATGAAATTCCATTTCGTCCGCGCCGCCGCGAGCACATCCCCGGTGTCGATTTCGAGCGCCTGGAAGATCAGCGACAACTCATTCATGAAGGCGATGTTGAGATCGCGCTGGGTATTTTCGATCACCTTGGCCGCTTCGGCGACCTTGATCGAGGGCGCACGGTGGATACCGGCCTTGACTACCGCTCCGTAAGTGTCCGCGATGATCGTCAGCGTGTCCGGATTCTGCGCCGAAACCACCTTGGTGATCGATTCCAGGCGATGCTGCTTGTCGCCGGGATTGATGCGTTCCGGCGAATAGCCGACGTTGAAATCGGCACCGACCTTGAGCCCGGAAGCATTGCTCGAGGATCGGCGTGCATTCCTCTTCGACCGCGCCGGGGTAAACGGTCGATTCGTAGACGACGATATCGCCCTTTTTTAGCACGGCCCCCACAAGGCGCGACGCATCGAACATCGCGCGAAGATCAGGCTGCCTGCGCCTCGTCGATCGGGGTCGGCACAGTGACGATGAAAAAATCGCTGGCACGGAGATCGCGCGCGTCGCCGGTAAACTTCAGCGTGGACTGGCGGAGATCGGCCGCCTCCACCTCACGCGTGCGGTCGTGACCGTTCTCAAGCTCACGGACGCGCGAAGCGTCGATATCGAATCCGGTGACCGCAAAACCTTGGCGCGCGAAGGCAGCCGCAACCGGCAGCCCGACATAGCCCAAACCGATAACTGCGATTTTCCGGCGCGACGACATCGAAAAGACCTTCAAACTCCAAAGGCTTTTAGTTCCGAGGGTTGTTTAGCCGTTACCAAACGGATCGCAAGGGGAAACGACCGGGATGGCTAACCCGGCCGCAGCCGGATTGCCGATACCAAAGCTCGTCGCCGGTCAATTTGCGCACCACCTGTCGTGCCAGGCCTGGACCATCAGGACATTCCAGAGCCAGTAGCCGTGGTTGCGCCGGCCGCTCATGTGCTCGGCCATTCGCGCGGCCACGCGGCCGGCATTGAACAGATTCTGGGCCTGCAACCGCGCCGGCGAGGTCAAATCGCTCGCCCAGGACCTGAGCGGCCCGCGCAGCCAGTCGTCGATCGGAATGCTGAAGCCCGTCTTCGGCCGGTCGACCAGTTCGGCCGGAACGTGTTGATAGAGCACTTGCCGGACGAGCCATTTGCCGCGGCCGTCGCGGAGTTTCATGCCGGGCGGAATTCGCGCGGCGAATTCCACGACATCCTTGTCCAGAAACGGCACGCGGGTTTCCAGGGCGACGGACATCGCGGCACGATCGACCTTTTGCAGGATGTCGTCGGTCAAATAGCTCAGGGAATCGGCGAGCGTCATGCGATCGAGCGGATCGAGGGCGACGCCCACCTTTTCCATCTCATCGGTCGACCAGCTTCCACCCTCTTCGCCTTGCATGATCGTTCCCGCGGGATCGCTGTCGATCGAACAAAGCTCCCTGTACAGATCATCCAGCGACGCCGAGCCGACGATGCGCGCGAGCTTTGCTGCCTGATCGCCCGCCCGCCGTACGTTGAATTGCTGCGGCAACAGCGGCGCGAGCCAACGCGCCATGGCGCCGGCGGGCTCCGGCGACACCGCGCGCAGAAGTGCGCCGAGCATTTGCCGGAGCGGCGGCGGAATCGCTCCGAATCTTGCGGCCAGGCTCGTGCCCCAGATATGACGATTGTAGCCGCCGAACAGTTCGTCACCGGCATCGCCCGACAGCGCAACGGTGACATGCTGCCGCGCCAGCGCGGATACGAGATGCGTCGGAATCTGCGAGGAATTGCCAAACGGCTCGTCATACATCGCAGGCAGCTTCGGAATGACATTCCGCGCTGTCTCGGGATCGACGTAGAGTTCGGTGTGCGAGGTGCCGAGGTGGGCGGCAACCTTGCGTGCCTCGGCCGCTTCGTCAAACGCGCCTTCATTGAACCCAATCGTGAACGTGCGAACCGGCTGGCTGGCTTGCGCCTGCATCAGCGCCACGATGGTGGATGAGTTGATTCCGCCGGAAAGAAATGCCCCCAACGGCACATCCGACAGGCACTGGCGTTTGACGGCGACCGAGAGCAACCGCTGCAACTCGGCGATCGCTTCCCGTTCATCGGCGATACGATTGCCCTGTGCAGCAGCGACCGTCTCGCGCATCGACCAATACGGCTTCGGCGCCGGCATGTAACCGATCGTCACATCGGCGGCAAAGGTGACGCAAGACGCGGACGGCAGCTTTCGGACGCCAGCCCATATCGTCGAAGGCGCCGGCACATAAGCGTAGCGCATGAACGAGGTCAGCGCCGTACGATCGAGCGCCGGAGACCATGACGGATGTTCGGCCAACGCCTTCAGTTCAGATGCAAAGACGAGGTCCCTGCCGCTCCAGCCATAGAACAGCGGCTTCTCGCCGAAGCGATCGCGCGCGAGCGTCAAGGTCCGCTCGCGTTCATCCCATAACGCCAGCGCAAACATGCCCGAAAACCGCTGGAGCGCCACTTCGATACCCCAATGCCTGATGGCACAGAGCAAGGTTTCCGTATCGGAATGTCCGCGCCAGTCCGGCGCGGCGCCGACGGCCTCCAGTTCAGTTCGGATGTCGAGATGATTGTAGATTTCACCGTTGAACGTCACCGTGAAACGGCCGCAGTCGCTGCGCATCGGCTGCGCGCCCGCTTGCGATAGATCGAGAATGGAAAGCCGGCGGTGGCCGAAGGCAGCGCCCGCCGAAGCGCTGGTCCAATAGCCGTCCGCATCGGGCCCGCGATAGGCCAGTGCATCGGTCATGGCTTTTGCGATTGCCGAAAGCTCGTCTTTCTCGCCCCCGCCAGGCCGAAGCAGACCCGAAATGCCGCACATCAGCCGACGCTCCCGCCAGCATTGGAGCGGCCCACGCCCAATTCCTCCCGCAACTGCTGCCACTCCTGCGCCACCGCGGGAGTGACCGGCTTATAGCGTCTCGCCTGCATCTGCCGATTGAAGCCCAACCCGAGACTCGCAACGTCGGCGACCCCCTTGGTAGCGTGGCTTGCGATCCCACCCAGCGCCGGAAAAACGTCGCCGGTCGCAACTCCATTGCGCCAGGCCGATCTCGCAAAAGTCACACGCCCCGGAACAAGCTTCTTCAGGGAGAGCTGATCCTGGCGGTAGCCGAGCAGGACCTCGCCAACGCTGCCCAGTCTACTGTGGCGAAAGCTGCGCAACAAAAGGTCTTGATCCTCGGCATATCGAAGTTCGGCGTTGTACGGATTTTTTCGGAACCAGTCTGCCCGTCCGCACCAGGTCGGATGAGGAAGCGGAAAGCCGACGAAGGGCCGCGCGACAATCTCCCGGTGATCGAGACCCACCAGCATCTCGCCGACCAAATTCCCCCTACTCGTCAAAGACCACGGCGCCGCAGCCGATCAAGTCAAGCTGCGGGTCATTTCGCAGGCGGTCGACCTGGCGCGAAAGCCGTTCCGGAAAACAGATATCGTCGGCATCCATCCGCGCGATGAACTCGCCTCTTGCCAGAGCGACCGCCTGGTTGAGGCGTGCGGCCAGTCCCGCGGAGCGCATTTCCCGGACAAGGCGAATACGCCTGTCATCAAGGCCTTCAACGATCGAGCCGCTGTCGTCCGACGAACCGTCGTCGATGACGATCATCTCCCAGTCGTGCAGGGTCTGCATCACAACGGAGCGCGCGGCAGCCGCCACTGTCGGCGCGCTGTTGCGCATCGACATGATGATTGAGACGGTTGGAGATTGGGACGAACTGCTCATCGGTCGGCGATCAGACCATGATCCAGCCCGGGGGATAAAGGTCGGCCATATTCGTCTTCTTCGACATGTTCGGCGCAAACCATGCTCGTGGTGCGACCACCACCTTGTCAGACGAGGTGTTCAACCAGGCGCCCCACCAACTGAACGAACTGTTGGCGACGACGTGATGGCGGCATCGCGCCATCAGCGCCATGTCCTCCCACGGACGTTTGGGATCACCACGGACATGGACAAGCCGCGACTTGGGCGCAAAATTCAGCATTTGTTCGGCAGCCGCCGCGTCGTCCGAGAAGACGAACAGCTCCGCCTCCGGGCCAACGCTGGCTTCGAGACGGGCCAAAGCTTCGCCGTAGTAGGCTTCACCCAGGATGCCATGCACTTCCTTCGTAGCGGAATTGAGATAGTCGCCGCGGCGAACATGAACCGAAATCGGAAGGCGGCTTGCCTCGATCCGCGCCAAAGTGGCCGCGGCGGAGCCACTGAACGGATCACGGGGGCGAAACGCTTCGCGCAAACTTGTTGCGATCCCGCGAAAATAGCGCTCGCTTTGGAAATAGCCGAAGATCGTCGCTTGCGGTCCCAGGGCTTCAAACGCCGGATCGTAGTGAAAATGCGGTTCGCGGTATTCGTTCGGTGACGAGGCAAGCTTCGGCAAGCCAAGCCTTCCCAGCACGCGGTCAATCCGCCCCATCCATTTGGCACGCGCAAAGTTTGCGCGAGGCGGCCGGCCGGATTCGCCATGCGCAGCCGCGGCCGCCTCCGGCACCAGCAAACGATCAAGCAGGAACGCACGCAACTCGTAACTGTCGAAAGCCGCTGATATCGAGGATCAAAGGAACGCCATGACGCTCGGCCAGCGCCTTGCCCGCAGCGTATTGAAACATCTGGTTTCCAAGCCCGCCGATCAACGACACGGTGACCACGGCCGGCTATTCCCGAGATCGCGTCTGGCGGAGCGCCGCCACGGCCGACCGGATACCGTCTTCGAGATTGACCGAAGGCTGCCAGCCCAGCTCCGAACGCAACAGTTCAGACGAGCCGACTGCCCACGGCACGTCGTCGTTACGCATCGCAACCCCGCCAAAGCCAAGCAATGACGGATCGGCATTCATCGCTGCGGCAACGTGGTTGGCGAAATCGCGCACCGAATGCGCCCGCCCGGTGGCGACGTTCCAGATGGCAGTCCCGGCGTTCTCGCGACAATGCGCGGCCGCGCGCAACATCGCCTCGACGACATCGTCGATATAGACGAAATCAAGCACCTGCGTTCCTGCCGAAATCGCCACGCGTTCGTTTCTGCCGAGACCGCTCACAAGCGCCGGTAACAGCCGATGCGCCGCCTCGCCCGGACCGTACACCTTGAACAAGCGCAACAGGCGAAACCCGACGCCCTTGCTGTGAGCGACCGCGCTCGCCGTCAAACCGCCGGCGGCCTTTGACGAGCCATAGAGCTTGCCGCGCTCCAGCGGAGATTCTTCCAGAAGCGGCTGCGGGCTCGACGAAGCGCGATATTCGGAAAATGTTCCGGCCATCACCATGCGCGCCCGCCACTCGGCGCAGAGCTGCACCAATATCGCGGGCAGCTCCACATTGAGCTTCAGCATATCGAGCACGTCGCGATCCGCCGGCCGCACGCCGTAGGCGGCCAGATGAAAGACGGTCTCAACCGGCGTATCGAGAATGCGTCGTAGATTTTTCGCACTCAAATCATCAGACGCGACCACCCGGACGCGCTCGCGCCACACCGCCGGCAGAGTGCTTGACGGCCGCGCCAGCACCGTGACGCGGTGTCCCTCCGCCAACAGGCGGGCGACGAGATGAGCGCCGATAAAGCCAGAGGCCCCGGTGACAAGTGCATTAGATGGCATGATTGCTCACGGCTTCGCGGTAATGTTCGATTTGCGTGGTCGTAATCTGCGAGGCCCGCTCAGGGTTGGCGGCAAACTCGCGATACCAGCCGGCCGTCAGCTTGACCGTGTCGGCAAATGACAAGGGCGGTATCCAACCCAGCATCGTGCGCGCCTTGGTGCTGTCGAGATGCAGGAAGCGCGTCTCCGGGAAGCTGCCGGGAGCATAGGTGATTTTCGGCTTCGTCCAGGCCGCAGAGAGATGTTCGACGAGATCGCCGACGGTACGGGCAGCCTCGTCGCCAGGACCGAAATTCCAGTTGTCGGCGGCAGTGCGGTCTCCATCCACCAGACGCGCGGCAAGGACGAGATACCCATGGACGAGCGCCATCACATGTTGCCAGGGACGCACCGCGTTCGGATTGCGCAGGGAAATCGACCCTTGCGTCGTCACGGCGCGAACGAAGTCCGGCACGATCCGGTCAGCCGACCAGTCGCCACCGCCGATGATGTTGCCGCCGCGCGCATTCGCAATCAGCACGCCGTTGCCTCGTTCGGCGAGCGTCGCGCGATAGCTGGCCGCGACCAGTTCGGCGCAGGCCTTGGATGCGCTGTAAGGATCCTTGCCGCCGAGAGTATCCTCTTCGCGATAGCCCCGCACCGAATCCTGGTCGCGATAAACCTTGTCGGTGGTGATGCAGACGACTGCCTTTACATCGGCAACAAGCCGGGCCGCCTCCAGGACATGGGCGGTGCCGAGCGCATTGGTGGCAAAGGTCTCGATTGGATCGGCGAAGGATCTCGAAACCAGCGGCTGCGCGGCCAAATGTATGATGACCGACGGCCGGTGCTGTTCGACGGCGGCTCGAACGGCCGCGAAATCGCGGATATCCCCGATCGTGGATGCGATGCCGTGCCCGATATTGGCCATGGCGAACAGATTTGGCTCGGTGGCCGGCGCCAAGGCGAGCCCGGCGACATCGCAACCGATGCGCTTGAGCCAACTCACGAGCCAGCCTCCGGTAAAACCGGTATGCCCTGTCACAAGGATGCGTCTGCCCTGTAAAGACGCCTCGAAACCAAGCAAGGGAGAAGTAGCGGTCATGCTGCCCACCTAACGAATAGCGCCAAGCCGCCGGATTGTCGGTAGTCCGGCGTATGAACCCTCATGCACACTGGAGCTAGGGATCAACTGTCGCATGATCTCGAACCGATAGCGTCCAGGGCAGGACGGGAGCGACAATGCCCGGACGGTGCTGTTGCCAGAATGCAGAGTCGCTCATTCCGCCTTGAATCCGCAGAGAGACAATATGCTGCGTCTGGCCCGGTGCCGAGAACCATCCCATGTTGTGCAACGAACTTAGAAAGTGAAGGCGATATTGGCCCTGGTTCAGGAAGCGCGGCGGCACCGGCGAAGTCAAAACGACTTCGCCGGTGCTCAGGCGCGATGCAATCGCGTCATCCTGATCCGTGAAAAACGACCAGTAGACCTGCTCGCCCGCCTCATTAAGGACCGAATATCCAAATGAGAGCGACGAGTGCGTCTTCTTGACGTCCAGTCTTATTTCGACATTGACGGGCTGGGTTGCCGGAACCGGGCCATTGATGGTTTCGCCCGCGGCATTGCAGACGCGGAACGATTTGAATGTAAAGAACTCCGTGTCGAGCGGCACATGCTCGCATGTGACCTCGCCACGCTCGGTAGCTCCCGCGTTGCTCTGGAAGTAGTGCGTCGCGGCTTCGTAAGTATCGTGCGTATCCAGCGCCAGTTTCCCGGAATCGAGCCAGATCGCCCGGTTGCACAGCTGATCGATCGCGCTCATGTTGTGCGAAACGAACAAAACCGTCCGCCCGTCTTTCGAAACCTCATTCATCTTGCCGAGGCATTTCTTCTGGAATTCGGCGTCGCCGACCGCCAGCACCTCGTCGATAATGAGGATTTCCGGCTCAAGATGAGCGGCGACCGAAAATGCCAGGCGCGTTTGCATACCGCTGGAATATCGTTTCACCGGCGTATCAATGAAAGCTTCGATACCGGAAAAATCCACGATCGCATCGAACTTGCGCGAGATCTCGGCACGCTTCATGCCGAGAATGGCACCATTGAGATAGACGTTTTCCCGGCCCGTGAGTTCAGGATGAAAGCCGGTGCCGACCTCGAGCAGGGTGCCGGTTCGGCCTCTCAGGCGTATTTCGCCCGTCGTCGGTGCGGTGATCTGGGCGATGATCTTGAGCAACGTGCTCTTGCCGGAGCCATTGCGTCCGACGATACCGACAACCTCCCCCTGTTCGATGGTGAGCGAGACGTCCTTCAGCGCCCAAAATGGCTCAACGTCAGCCGTACCGTAGTCGTCATCCGTCGGCCTGCCGAGTAACCGGTTGCCCAATTGGCCAATGGCTCCGGACAGAAGCCGGGTGTGGGTGTGATGGACTCCCCGAAGATATTCCTTGCTGACGCCAAGTACTTCGATTGCCGTAGCCATGCTCTTGATCCAACCCAGTTCAATTCTTGATTTGCAACGGCGAACTGCCGGCGCCGCGGCGTCCCGCCCGATCAAATTCGATCAACGAGAGTGCCTTCCATCCTTCGGAAAAAACGCGTGCCGCCCCAGAACAGCAGCACGGTGAGCACGCCGAACACACAAAGGCCTGCGCGCGAAGGCGCGTTCGTCCCAAGCACCACCCACCGCATTGAATTGACCATGACAGCCACTGGATTGAGCTCGTAGAGCCAGCGAATTTTTTCCGGGACAAGCGAGACGGGATAGACGATCGGGCTGAGATACATCGCGATCTGAAGGACAAATGGAACGACAATGCCGATATCGCGATAGACGGCGTTCAGCGGAGCCAGCCAAAGCACGACGGAATAGCTGAACAGCGCCACAGCCAGGATCACGAACGGCACAAAAACGATTGTCCAGCTCAGATGAGCACCGAAAGCCGCCGTCAGCAGCACCAGCGCGACAATCGCGATCAAGCAATCCATGGCAGCCGCGATCGGCCAGACCACCGGAATGATCATCCGTGGAAAGCTGACCTTGGTGATCAACGCGCTGTTGGCTACGAGGCTGATGCCGCCATCGTTCACGATGCGCGTGAAGTATTGCCAGACGACCAGGCCGGAAAAAGCGAACAGCGGATAGGAATCGCCGCCCTGATCCGGGATGCGGAGGAAAAAGACGAACACCGTGGTGAAAATCGCCGTCGTCACCAGCGGCTGCAACAAGACCCAAAGCAGCCCCACGACTGTCTGCCGGTAGCGGACGGACATTTCGCGGCGCGCCAGCACAAGCACCAGTTCGCGGTGAGCCCAGACGTCTGCGATGTCCTCGAAAAAGGAACGCTCGCTATGCGGCTTGATGATCTTGATCGTGGCCGGATTCATTTTAGTTCTTCACTCTGCGAGCCATTCTTTTTCCAGGATTTCGTTTTCAACCACGCTACCGCAGTCCGGGTGACTCGAACGTCACGCGGATTGCTCCCGAACGGGGCCGAAACGAGTCATGCCGCCGATGCGGCGTGACGAAACCAAATTCCTACGCGGCGGCGACCAGATCCGCGTCGAGCACCACGCGAACCCGACGCCCCAGCATCTCCAGAAGAATTGAGACGCGATCGTGGTCTGTCATTCCGTCGAACAGACCTGCATTGTCCGTGAAGGCGCCGCCAAGCACGCGCACCTTGTCACCCCGCTCAAGCGCCGGCGCAGCATCGAGCGTCACAAAGCCCTTGATGTCTTCTCTGGCCCTCAGTGCGCGCACCACGCTTTCCGGCACCGCCGCCGGCTCATCGCCATTGGTGACCAGATGCGAAACGCCCGACGTCGACTGGATCGAACGCCAGCGCTGCGCTGCGGTGTCGATGGCCACGAACATGTAACGTGGAAACAGCGGCTTCGCGACCACGTCCAGTTTTCGCGCGTGACGGCGCCGCTTCAGAAAACGCGGCAAATAGATCTCGTAGCCCTGACGGCGCAGATTTTCCGCAGCCTTCGCCTCGGCGTTGGCTTGCGTCTGCACGACATACCAGCGCTCGCATGAGATGTTGCTCATGCATCACCCTTGGTCTGGTCGAACCGACGCAGCCCGAGCAGCACGGGCACAAGCACATTGTCGCGACCCGCGGCCTCAACGGCCAGGTCATACGAGGCTTGGGCGCCCACCACGTCCGTCACGATGATCGCATCGAAGCCGCCCTTGATGTCGGCGTAGGAATGAACGACTTCGACCCCGCCAAAGCGGCCGCCTTCGCTCTTGGGGTCGACGATTGCAACCAAGGTGGCGCCCGCCTCGACCGCACACAGAATGGCGATTTCGGCGAGATCAGACTTTCCGGCCAGCACCAGCCGCTCAAGACCGCGCGCCGCCGCCTCCCGGAACAAGCGTGTGCAATCGTCCTTGGCCTTGCGGAAGAATGAAAAGGAGTCCGAGAGATACCGGACCGTCAGCCTGGATTTTTCGGCAAAGCCCTGCGGCGTCAGGTAATAGGCGTAACGCCGGGCCGGGGCGTCCTGAACCTTGACCAGGCCCTTCTTGACGCAGCGTTTGAGGTAGGCGTTGACGAGGCCGAGCGCGATGCCGAGTTCGGCCGCGATCCGGCGCTGCGAACGCGCGCCGTCGCTCTCCACCGAACTCAACAGGCCAAGAACGATGCGTTCGTTCTCGTGCTCCGTCTCCAGCAGACGATCCATCCGCCTCCCCTTGAATCCCTGGCGGGTTTAGTCCGTTCACGACGTGAACGTCAAGCGCGATGTTCAGACGATGAACAGAGATTACCATTGAAATTACAGGGATATTTTCGGGGAGATTGATGATGGCTCGCACCAGCCTACCCAAAATGCAGGAGTGAGGCCTGGGGTTCCATTCGAGTTTCCGGGAGCCGGAGATGTCGCAGCCGCGCCAATGACAACCACGCAGCAGCGAGTGAAATTTCCAGGTGCCGGACACGGCAGTCGCTTGCGGCACTCCGAGTGCAGCAATCGGTTGGACGCGTCGCACTTCCAGGACGAAGCGCTCGTCGACGGCCACGGCGCATCGGCAGGTCGCTGACATGGAAGCGAGCATCCGACCCGCGATCATCGGCACACCACCTCTCTATCGATCGCCAACCTCGATAGGCCGGGACTGACGGTCATCGCGATCCTTGCTGCCTCGGAATCCGCTCGATAAGCTGCGGTCAATTTGAGGACGTATGCCAGATTTTTGCATTCCGCCGATATTGCTGGATAACGCCGCGCGCGCGGACATGACCGCGAGCTGCCGGGATTGCGATCGAATCCCGAAGGTGCCGGACTCAGGCAAAGTCGTTTCGTTCCAGGGCAAGTCCGTGCAGATCATGCACAACGGCGTGCGCGTGATAGCTGACGGCTACTACGGCGAATGGATGACCGGAATTATCGAACGGCTTCGCGGTCACCACGAACCACAGGAAGAAGTCGTCTTTCATGAAATCCTGAAGCATGTGCCACCTGACGCCACCATGCTGGAACTCGGCGGTTTCTGGTCCTACTACTCGCTCTGGTTCAAGTCGCAACACCGCGATCGGCGACGCGCCTTTGTCGTTGAGCCAGACCCCAACCATTTGACGCGTCGGCCGCATCAACGCGGGGCTAAACAACCAGGAAATCATTTTCCTGCAGGCCTGCATCGGTGCAGAACCTGCCTCCGCCGTGGGCTTTCACGACAGAGTCCGCCGGAACCGTTCAGATTCCTCAGATTTCGGTCACGAGCCTGTTGCGCCAACACGACCTTGCGCATCTCGATGTCCTTCACTGCGACACGCAAGGCGCGGAAACCGCCATCATCCAATCTTGCGAAAATCTCTTTCGGGATAAACGAATCACGTTCGGGATCTTTTCGACCCACAGCCATCATATCAGTGGTGATCCGCTTACCCACCAACGCTGCCTGGCGATGCTCAAGGAGTATGGTGGCGTCATTCTTGCGGAACATGATGTTCACGAAAGCTTTAGTGGAGACGGCCTGATTGCCGCCTATTTCGGTTCCTCGCCCTAGATTGGGACGGGCCGCCGATCAGCCGGAACCGATACTGTTCAAGCCTCTTTCGTAACCCACTCTACGATCTCGTGGAAAAATCATGAATTATCCCCGGAATGGCCCGACCGGCGGGACGGAGGTAGCCGGTCTCGTCCCTTGTTCAAATTCCGTGGTAGTCCTTCGTGATGCGTATACTGTATCTCGTTGAATCCTGCTTTTGGCCCATAGCGGGTTCAGTCAATCAGTGTTACGCGGCAGTTCGTTTTGCGCGCATTGCTGGTATCTTGTGCGCTCCTTGCTGGACTTGCCTTGCTCGGTACCATGGATAAAAGCCCTTTCCTCATGAATGGCAGCGACTTCAAAAAGCGCGCGTTGGTGACGGGTGGCGCAGGTCAAGACGGCTGGTATCTGATCGAGCTCTTGCTGGCGCGCGGATACGAGGTTTTTGCCCAATCGAGGCGGGATGTCGATTCCGGCGTTCACAACGGCCGGGCGTCCTGGCGCACAGGCAACCTCACCGACGAAAGATTCCTCGAACGACTGCTGACCGAATCGGCTCCCGACGAGATCTATAATCTCGCATCGGTCGCGCGACCTGCGTTGTCCTGGGAGGTTCCGATCGAGACCGCGCTGCTGAATGGATTGGTTCCGCAACGCATCTGCGAATTCATTCGCTGTGAAATGCCGGCCTGTCGGATGTTTCAGGCATCGTCGTCGGAAATCTATGGCGACAGTTTTCCCGAAGCACAGAACGAAGAGACCCGCACCAATCCGAAGTCACCTTATGGAATTTCGAAGGCTTATGCGCATCAGATCATTGGCGCTTATCGCCAGCAATATGGTCTTCATCTATCCTGCGGCATTCTGTTCAATCACGAGAGCCCACGGCGCCCGCTGAGTTTTGTGTCGCAAAAGATCGCGCACGCGGCTGCCGCGGCATCGCTCGGCCTGGACAACACGCGCGAGTTGGACGAGCGCGGCAAACCGATCCTGTTGGACGGGAAGCTTTATCTGGGCGATTTGAATGTGCGCCGGGACTTCGGCTTTGCCGGAGATTTTGTCGAAGCGATGTATCTCGTCCTGCAAAACGCTGTCCCGTCGGATTATGCCATCGGCACCGGCCACGCGCACTCGATCGCCGAATTCTGTGAGATTGCCTTCGAGGCCGTGGGTCTGGACTGGACAAAATACGTAATGGTCGACCCGACGCTGATACGCAAGGTCGACAGTCATTTCACACAAGCCAATACGTTCAAGATTCAATCCGAGCTTGGCTGGCAGCCCAAGGTGGGCTTCACTACGCTGGTCAACATGATGGTGCAGGAACGCGTTCGTGTCTTGCGTGACTCGCTGGTGTCTACGAATCCGGGCCGCTAAAGAGGCGATGCGCCGCCTGCTCCCAAGGGATCAAAGAGCTACGAATGCACATCGGTTTTGATATTTCTCAAACCGGATCCGGCAAGGCCGGCTGTGGGTATTACACCCACGCAATGATTACATCGATGCTGTCGGTCGCTCCGCAACATCGCTACTCGCTGTATCCAAGCTTCGGAGATTTCTACTTCGACGCCAAGATGCCGATCTCCAACCCATACCGCGGTGGACATGTCAGCTATGGTCCGCGCCATCTGACACGAGAGACCGCGCGGCCGTTCTGGAACCAGGCGGGCCTGGACACTGCGCTGGATCATCCCGACATCCTCCATTCGAACAATTTCTGGATGCCAGTTCAACCGATCTCGAGCCGGCTGATCTACACGCTCTACGACCTCGGCTTCACGGTCAATCCTGCCTGGACCACAGAGCCTAATCGCGTCGGCTGCTTCGAGGGCGTATTTCGCTCGTCGATAGCATCGGACTGGGTGGTGGCGATTTCCGAATACTCCCGCGCACATTATCTCAAGCTTTTTCCCCATTTCCCGCGCGACCGCGTCCGCGTCGTATACCCCTGCTCCCGGTTTGATAACCTGAATCTGACGGGATCCCCGCCTGCCGCCGTGAAACGCTTCGGTGCGGGGGAATTCTGGTTGAGCGTAGGCACCATCGAGCCGCGCAAGAACCAGCGCTTGCTGGTGCAGGCCTATGCCCGATATGTCGCATCCACAGAGAAGCCGATGCCACTGGTCCTCGCTGGCGGCAAGGGCTGGTTGATGGACGACTTCGGGAAATATCTGGCTCAGCTCGGGATCTCGGATCACGTCATCCTTACAGGCTACGTTTCAGACGACGAACTGATCTGGCTCTATCGAAATTGCTACGCCAACCTCTATCCGTCGCTGTTCGAGGGGTTTGGATTGCCGGTACTGGAGGGCATGATGTTCGGCGCTCCAACGGTATCCTCGAATACGACATCCATGCCAGAAGTGACCGGCGACGCGGCCATCCTTCTCACGCCGCACGATCCGGAAGCCTGGACCCAGGCCATGCTCGACCTCGCATCGGATCGACAAAAGCGGGGGCAGTTGTCCTCGGCTGCGCGCGCCCAAGCCAAGCGTTTTCAGTGGGGCGACAGCGCCCGGTCGATGCTTTCCATATACGAAGAAGCCATGCACTCGCCAAAGCGAACGGCCCCCAGCCAAGCTACGCAGCGCTCCCGTGAACCCGCCTAGTTTGAGCCCGCGAGACGCTGAGATGACGGCCAAGCCGATCGTCACGATTGCAGTTCCCTCCTACAATCAAGGCCGCTTCCTTGCGGATGCGCTCACTTCGTTATTCGATCAAAATCTACCCATCGAAGTCTTCGTTGTTGACGGCGGCTCGACCGATGAAACCGTCGACGTCATCAAACGGTTCGAGAACAGGCTGACCGGCTGGCGCAGCCACCCGGATCGGGGACAGGCCGCAGCCATCAATGAGGGCATAGCCAAGGGAACTGCGCCTTATGTCGGCTGGCTCAACAGCGACGACATGCTGTTGAGCGGCGGCATCCAGCACCTTCTCGACCAGCTCGAGCGTGACGCGGCGGCGCCGGCGGCTTACGGCAAGGTCTGGAATTGCACCGACACGAACGAGCGCCGGCGGCCTGTCTTGGTCGAACCGTTCAACGAGAAACGTCTCGCGTTGCGCTGCATCGTTTCTCAGCCGGGCACCCTGATAAGGCGCAGCGCGTGGCAAGCCGTCGGCGGTCTCGACGAAAGCCTTCAGATGGCGATCGACTACGATCTGTGGTGGCGCCTCTACAAGCGATTTGCGCCGCTGGCATTCGTCGACGAATTCGTTGCCCTCAACCGTGATCACAAGGACACAAAGACCAGCACCGGACGACGTCTTCACTACCAGGAAGCCATCGCAATCGTGCGCAAACATCACGGCAGCGTGCCGGTGAAGTGGTGGCTGGCGCAGCCTTACGCTGTGTGGCTGAGGTCGATCGCGAACAGGATTCAGCGGTGAATCGCTCCAGCAGTCCCTGCAGTGGACCGCCTATTCGTCGCAACTCATCGAGAAACTCTTGGGAATCGTGTAGAATAGCCCAAATATCGTATCGGCGGGACCAAATTCCGACTGGGCGACATCAGGAAAAAGCATGCGGCGATTCATGATTTCCATCGACGACGCCGAAGTATGGGCTATCCATCCCGGCTCGGAATTCAACCATTGAGCACACCATGAAAGCAGTCATTCTTGCCGGCGGCCTCGGAACTCGAATGAGCGAGGAGACGGATACCAAACCAAAGCCGATGGTGGAGATCGGCGACAGGCCATTGCTCTGGCATGTCATGAAAACTTACAGCCACCATGGCATCACGGACTTCATCGTCTGCCTCGGCTACAAGGGATATGTCATCAAGGAATACTTCTTCAATTACTATCGACATACATCGGATCTTCAGATCGATCTGAAATCCGGTGATCTCAAGGTGATCAACTCCCAAACGGAAGACTGGAAGATCACGTTGGTCGACACCGGCCAGGAAACGATGACCGGTGGCCGGCTGAAGCGCGTTGCGCCCTACCTTGGCAACGAAACATTTTGCTTCACGTACGGCGACGGCCTGTCCGACATCGACATCAAAGCGGAAATTGCATTCCACCGAAAGGAAGGCAAGCTGGCAACCGTCGCCGCCGTGCAGCCTCCGGGACGGTTCGGCGTGCTTGAGATCGATGGGCCTGCGGTCACCAAGTTTCGCGAAAAGCCCGCCGACGAAATCGGCTGGATCAATGGCGGATACTTTGTCCTGGAGCCGAAGGTGATCGACTACATCGCCGGCGATTCGATTTCCTGGGAAGGAGAGCCGCTGTTTAATCTCGCTCGCGACGGTCAGCTTGCGGCCTTCCAGCACAACGGCTTCTGGAAGCCTTGCGATACGCTGCGGGACAAGCGAGAAATGGAGTCGCTTTGGCAGACGGGAAACGCGCCCTGGAGCAAGACATCGAAATAGCCGCCGAACCGTCTCCAGGCCCGCCGGTTACGCCGGCCCCAAGCAATGTCAGTGCGACAGTCAGTCAGCGGGCTTCCCACTCGATGCAGCCTTGAGAAACCAGTACAAATAGGAGATGGTCGCCCCGACTTGATCCTGCTGCGCACACCTCCCCGTAACGGAACAAGATTTTTGATCTCGTACGCGCAAAATTTCGAAGACGTCATGCTGGCGCGCGTGTTTGGCGACCGCAGAGACGGGTTCTACGTTGACGTCGGCGCGGCAGATCCGATCAATTTGAGCGTAACCAAGTGGTTTTATGATCTCGGTTGGAGCGGGTTGAACATCGAACCTAACGAGCGGCTGTTCCACCGCTTGGCAGCCGATCGGCCGCGCGACATCAATCTGAATTGCGGTGCGGGAGCCGTCGAGGCGCTTGGTCAGCTCTTCGAACCCGAGATCGGCGAACTATCTTCCTTTGATCCCCGCACGCACTCGATTGCCCAGGCCCACGGCACGAAAAGATCGACACGAACCGTCGCCGTTATTCCGTTGACCAAGTTGCTGGATCAACACTGCCCCGAAAGACACATCGATTTTCTCAAGATCGACGTCGAAGGATGGGAGCTCGAGGTCCTTAAGGGCCTTGATTTGGGCAAATATCGCCCAACCGTGATCGTGGTCGAGGCTACGCTTCCGCAACAGAGCGTCCCGTCACATTCACAATGGGAACCGCTGGTTCTTGGTGCTGGGTATTCGTTTGTATATTTCGACGGCGTCAACCGATTTTACCTTGCTCGCGAATCCGCCGATCTGAAGACCCATTTCAATGCCCCGCCAAACGCGTTCGACGACTTTGAAGCATTTTCGCTGATCCGGGCTAGATCCGACGCCGAGGCGCGCCTTGAGGCGGTGAACAAGCTTGAGGGGATCATCCACGGGCTTCAACGCACGATCGACGAGAAAGAAGACGTCATCCAGCGCCAGAATGATGTGATCCGCGAGCAAGAAAAACGCCTGGATGAGGCAAAGGGTCCGTCATCGCCGCCGGCGAAAGCACTTGTTGCCGAAGCGCAATCCACGCCTTGCGCCGAAGACGCAATTTTGAATTCCAGCCGGCTGCGAACGATCGCCGTCGATTTGACGCCCGTGCTTCCCGGTGGAGAAAACGGCGGCGCCAAGGTTTTTGTGCTCGAACTGCTGCGTCGCCTCGCCGAGCTCGCGCCCCAAACCCAGTTCGTGCTGCTGACGCAGGCCGCCTCGCACGCCGAATTGGCGGCGCTCGATAGCGCCAATGTCCGGCGGCTGATGGTGATCAACCTCGACAAGCCCGCGTCTCGCACGCTGGCGGCAAGAGTGTTCGCTCGGGCGTTGACTTATCTGCCCGGGCGGCTGGCCCGCGTAGCCGGCAAGCTCGGCTACGCGATGCTGGACGGGTCAAGCGCCGCGCTTCGCGATCCCTATTGAAGGATCTCGAAGTCGACCTGCTGTTTTGTCCGTTTACCGCGCCGACCTATTTCGAACCGACAATTCCAACCATCAGCGTCATCTATGACCTGCAATACAATGCCTATCCGGAGTTCTTTGCGACCCACGACTGCATTCAACGTGCCCGCACGTTCGAAGAAGCCAGGCGCAAATCGACCATGCTGGTAGCCATTTCGGATTTTACCCGGGACTCCGCCATTGCTGCTGCCAAGCTCAATCCGGACCAGATCCGAACCATCCATTTGCAGGTATCGCAGCATAGTCTCCGCACCGCGCCACGCGATGACACCATTCTCGATCGGCTAGGCCTCGCTCCGGGAAAATATCTGATCTACCCGGCCAATTTCTGGAGACACAAAAACCACGAGCTCCTGTTGACGGGCTTCGGCTTGGCCCGTCATCGCGGCCTGCCCGACGACATTCGCCTGGTTTGCACAGGCGCACCGGGCGAGCGGCGCGATTGGCTATTGCGTGCAGCACGCGGGCTGAGCCTTGAGGGCCGCATCCTTTTTCCGGGATACCTTGCCAACCCCGAATTGCTGGCGCTGATGAGTCATAGCGCCGGAATGATATTTCCGTCGCTCTACGAAGGGTTCGGCCTGCCGGTTGTCGAGGCGATGGCGACGGGAGTACCGGTCGCGTGCAGCAATGTCACGTCATTGCCGGAAGTGGCGGGAGATGCGGCCATTTTGTTCGACCCGCGCGTACCCGACGACGTCGCGGCAGCGATCATCTCATTGACGCAGCACGGGGAGATGAGGTCACGCCTGATCGCGGCCGGCAACGAGAGAGCCGCCCGCTTTTCCGATTCCAGCCGAATGGCGAGGCAGTATTGGACCGCCTTTGAACAAGCGGTCGCATCGGAGGCGCAGTCAAATGTCCTGTCAGGGGCGTATTCGGACGGATGGCTCGGACCACAAGCGAGTATTCAGATCGCAGCGCAGGCTTCGGACCTGCTTCTCGAAATTTCTCTCCCGTCCTGGACGCCAACCGGCAAGGTGACGGTATCTGTCCTGCAAAATGGCAAGCAGATCAACAAAACAACGATTGAACGCGGCGGTCATGCGACGGTGTCTGTGCGGCTTTCTCAATCGCGCGGGATCGTTACCATTGAGCTCTCGCCTGCCTTCGTTCCTTCGCTCACCGGTCTTGGCGACGATGAACGCGAATTGACCGCCATGCTGTCCAAATGCGAGGTTGGACATCTCGACGGCACGCGCACCACGCCTTTCCCGTAAGTGACCCGGATGAAGTTCAGTATCGTAACGCCATCCTTCAACCAGGGACATTCATCGAGCGCACCCTGCAGAGTGTCGCAGATCAAACAGGCGCGGAAATAGAACATGTCGTCTTCGACGGCGGCAGCACCGACCGGACGGTGGACATACTGAAAGGCCGCGGTAGCAGCGTTCGCTGGACCTCCGCAGCCGGATAGCGGTCAGGCCGACGCGGTCAACAAGGGGATCCGTGCAACCAGCGGCGAGATCATCGGCTGGCTGAACTCGGACGACGTCTACTATCCCGGCGCCTTCGCGCAGGTATCAGCGTTCTTTGAAGCTCACGCCGACATCGACGTGGTCTACGGCATGGCCGACCACATCGACCGCGACGACGTTGCATTTGAAGCCTATCCAACGGAACCGTGGGATTTTTCCCGCCTGAAAGACACCTGCTTTATTTGCCAGCCTGCGGTCTTCTTCCGGCGACGGGTCATTGAGCAGCACGGGCTTCTCGACGAGAAGCTGCACTACTGCATGGACTACGAATACTGGCTGCGGCTGGGAAAGGCTGGCGCTCGGTTCGCCTACCTCGAATCAAAGCTGGCCGGCTCGCGCCTCTACCTCGAAAACAAGACCCTCGGTTCACGCATCAAGGTTCATGCCGAAATCAACGACATGCAAAAGGCGTTGTTCGGGACTGTGAGGGAACGCTGGATCTGGAACTACGCTCATGCGGTTGTCGAGAAGCGTGTCGATCGCGCGGCGTCACCGCGCTGGTTCGCGGTTCGGCTGCTCGCTTCTGCGGCGGTAGCGGCTTTGCGCTGGAACGGCCGAATCTCACCGGAGATGAAGCTCCATATCAAGGACCTCTGGCGCAGGTTCCGCAGCTGACCAAATTGCGCAGGTCAGCTAAACATCCATCCTAAGTTGATTCCGGCGGGTATCCATCCTAAGAGGTGCTTTCGGACTGGATATAACGGTTTTGAGTCTGAACTGCCGCCGCCCCCCTGATTGCCGAGAAGCGTTCACCTCGACTAACGTTTCGAAGCGATGAGAGCAGGATTCCCGTGCGCATTCTCCATGCCTACAAGATTTATCGGCCGGACATCGACGGGGGAATTCCTGCTGCAATTTCCAGCCTCGCCTACTCCGATGGGGGCGCCCACCATTCCGTCCTGGCCGCCCGCCGATTCGGCGCAGGATGCCAGTACACGCAGGATGGCGTGCCGGTGGAGGCGGTTACTTCGTTTGGGACCTTCTTTTCGACGCCCCTGGCGCCCGGATATATTCCGGAACTGATGCGCCGCACGCGATCGGCCGACGTACTCGTCCACCACGCCCCTCTCCCGCTGAACGACCTCGCCGTTGTCGTTGGCTTACCCGCTCATGTGGCTCTGATCGTCTACTGGCACGCGGATATCGACGGTTTTCCGCTTCTGAAGCGCCTGGTCGCGCCACTGATCCGCCGGGCGTTGAAGCGGGCCAACCGGATCGTGGTATCCGGCAGATCGATGATCGACAATTCGGAATTTCTAAAGCCGCACGAGAACAAATGCGTCGTCCTGCCGTATGGAATCGATCTCGAATTACTGGCGGTCTCCCGGCGAATCCGAGTTCGAAAAAATTGAAGAGGCCAAACGAAATTTGCCACGGCATATCGTGTCGCTCGGACGTCTCGTCGGATACAAGGGCTATGAGGTGCTTATTCGCGCGATGTGCGAGGTTGACGGCAGCGCCACGATCGTCGGTGAAGGTCCGCTGTTGCCGCAATTGCAGAGACTCGCGCAAGCGCTCGGCGTGGCGGACCGGGTGCATCTTGTCGGCCGCCAGACGCGCGGCCAGATCCGGCAGCTGTTTCATTCAGCGCGCGCTGTTCGCTTTTCCCTCGGTGACCAAGGCTGAAGCTTTTGGTTTTGCGCAGGTTGAAGCAATGGCCGCCGGCTTGCCGATCGTAAATACCGATCTTCCGACCAGCGTTCCTCTCGTTGCACGCCATGACATAGAGGCGCTGACCGTCGCGCCGAACGACGCAAAGGCGCTCGCGCAGGCGCTCAACCAAATTCTCGATCAACCAGACCTTGCCCAACGGCTTGGGACGGCCGGACGAGTTCGGGCGCGGAGCGAGTTCGATCAGTTGGTGTATCGCGAACGCATGGCGACGCGTGTACTCTGACGCACTGTCCGACGCCAAACGAGCGTCGGCTTGAACCCGCTAGCGGCAACCGTGATCGACGGTTGCGACGAGATGACGCAATCAAAAATTGTACCGCGCAAAGTGGGTTGCGTCACTCAAGACCGGCGACGGCTCCCGGGATGCGCGCGCCCGTCAGTTTGTCGCCTTAAGCATGTTTTGCGGCGTTGAACCAGACGTGGAACTACTGGTACTACTGGTGTGAAAACCTTGCTAGCCTGCTTGCAGCAGACCCGAAACTGACATTGCTCGGGCGACTTTTCGACAACCCCTTAAACGAATGACATCCGCGGACACCAGGCCTCCTCGACGGTTGCTCTATGTTGCCAATGAGGATTGGGCGTTCCTGATGAACCGCTTGCCGATGGCCCGCGCGGCCCGCGCGGCGGGATACGAAGTTCACGTCGCCACGCGCGTCAACAGCGCCGGAAGTGCGATCGAAGCCGAAGGCTTTACGCTGCACCCGATTCCCTTGCAGCGCGGCGGAATCTCGCCTCTGTTGGCGATCCCGGCCATCCTCGCGCTTCGGCAGGTCACCGATCGCATCAAGCCGGATCTTGCCCACCACTCCGGACTCCAGTGCTGTGTCTACGGCGCGATCGCCGCGTTCGGCCGCAAATTCCCCTACGTCAGCGCGATGACCGGACTGGGTTACGTCTTTACATCGGCGACGTGGCGGACCCGCTTGCTGAGGGCAATCCTGAAGCGGCTGTTGCCGTCGCTGCTGGATCGGCCAGGCAACGTCGTTCTGGTCCAAAATCCGGATGACCGCAGCGCGCTCGTCGAACTCGGGATCAGCGACGCGAGGATAACGTTGATCCCCGGCTCCGGCGTCGACACCGATACCTTGCAGCCTTTGCCCGAACCCGACGGACCCGTTACTTACGGCTTTGCCGGGCGCCTGCTGACCGACAAAGGTATTCGCGCGCTCGTGGCTGCGCATGAAATCGTGCGCGGCCAGGGCCTCGAAACCAACCTGCTCATTGCCGGAAACCCCGACCCTGCCAATCCCGCATCGGTCTCACTGCAGGAAGTGAACGAATGGGCGCAACGCCCGGGGATCACCTGGCTCGGGCACGTCAAGGATATCGCTTCACTTTGGACGCGGTGCCATTTCGCGGTCCTGCCGTCGCACCGCGAGGGGCTTCCGGGAGCCCTGATGGAGGCCGCCGCCTGCGGGCGCGCCTTGATCGCAACCGACGCGCCCGGTTGCCGCGAGATTACGATCGACGGTCAAACCGGACTCCTGGTGCCGATCGAAAATCCGCAAGCCCTTGCACAGGCGATTGCGACATTGACGACATCGCCCGAGTTGCGCGCACGATATGCCAAGGCCGCGCGCGAGCTGGTCGTCAGCAAGCTTTCCGCAAATATCATCGGCGAACAAATCGTGCGGCTCTACGATCAGATGACGAAGCCGCGATAGCCAGCGCTCACCGGATATTTGCTCAGTTTGAAGCTCCGAGGACCCCGGACCGGTGCAAGCTGTTGCCGGCCCTGAGGGTGGTCGCACGCGCCTTGGATCGTTGGCCTGGCGACCTGAGGAATGACGCGGCTGGTTGCGCCGTCTGCTCGATTTCGGCAGCCAATTCGCTCCATCAAGCAGCCCGGACCTGTGCTGCATTGCAACAAGCTGAATTCGACCCGTGATTTCCCAACGATGCATTCTTGCACGGCGGAGGTTCGTGTTCCGCTATTGAATTTGGCACCGATCTGATCAATCAAGCGGAGCTTGCTTCTGCTTGAACTTCCAGGAGTCTCCGTTTCATGTCCTTCCCGCGCGCCTCGCAGGCCCTCACCCGCTTTACCGTGCTCGATCTCACCCGCGTCCGGGCCGGCCCGACCTGCGTACGGCAACTGGCCGATTGGGGCGCCAATGTCGTCAAGATCGATGCGCTGCTGGAGGAAGCCGGCGGGGAACAACTCGGCGGCCCGCGCCACGGTTCGGACTTCCAGAATTTGCACCGTAACAAGCGGGCGATCGCCCTTAACCTGAAGAAGCCGGAAGGCCTCGAGGTCTTCAGGCGACTGGTCGAAAAAGCCGACGTGGTGGTGGAAAATTTCCGCCCCGACGTGAAGGCCAAGCTCGGCGTCGACTATGAGAGCGTGCGCAAGATCAATCCGCGCATCGTCTATGGCTCGATTTCCGGCTTTGGCCAGGACGGCCCCTACCACAAGCGTCCGGGCTTCGATCAGATCGCGCAGGGCATGGGCGGGCTGATGTCGATCACCGGTGCGCCCGGCGAAGGCCCGATGCGGGTCGGCATTCCCGTCGCCGATCTCACGGCGGGCCTATTTTGCGCGATGGGCATCCTCACCGCGCTCCTGGAACGCGAAGTCTCCGGCGAAGGCCAGTGGGTGAAGACATCGCTGTTGCAGGCGCAGATATTCATGCTGGATTTCCAGGCATCGCGCTGGCTGATGGACAAGGACGTCGCCAAGCAAGCCGGCAACGACCATCCGACCTCGATCCCGACCGGCGTATTCAAGACCTCCGACGGCTACATCAATATCGCCACCACGGGCGGACGAATCTGGCAACGCTTTTGCGAGGCGCTCGGCGCGCCCGAACTTGCCAACCGGCCGGAATACGCCACGAGCCCCGATCGCTCGAAGAACCGAAAGGCGCTCAACGCCGAGATCGGCAAATTCACCGAGAAGAAGTCGAACGACGCCTGGATGAAGGAATTCAACGCCGCCGGCGTCCCGTGCGGCCCGATCTACTCGATTGACCAGGTGTTCGCGGACGCGCAGGTGGAGCATCTCGGGATGGCGCAGGATGTGCCCAACGCGGAAGGCCGTCACATCCGCCTGGTCGGACAACCGTTCACATTGTCACGGACGCCGAGCAAGATGGCGGCACGACCGCCGGAGTTCGGCGAGCAGACCGACGAGGTGCTGGCGGAGTTCGGGTTCACCAAGGATGAGATCAGCAAGTTGAAGGAAAGCAAGGTTGTATAACTTGCCTACCTTGGAGCAAAACGTGGTTGCCGCGGCCCGAGCATAGCAGCCACTATCCTTGCTGCATTCGACGCGAGCTTGTATGGAGTATTTGGCCCACGGGTTAAGCAACCTCGTTGAGGCTGATCGGCGTTGGCGGCCATCGACATGGCGATGTTCAGCGACTCCGGCGGAGCCAATCGGGTGTTTCCATCGTGACTGCTTTGAAGCGACTCGTTACGATCTCGGTGCCGGTCCTGAACGAAGCGGACAATATAGACCCGCTGATGGAGCGGCTACGAACCGTCGCCAAAATCCATCACCGTTACGATTTCGAGTTCCTGTTTACGGACAATGCGAGCACCGACGCAACATTCGAGCGGCTCGCCAGCCAGGCGCGCACCGATAGCAGGGTTCGCGTTATCCGCTTCACCCGAAACTTCGGTTTTCAGACCTCGATCCTGACCAACTACCTGAACGCTAACGGCGATGCCGCCATTCAGATCGATGCGGATTTGCAGGATCCGCCGGAGCTGTTTGGCGAGTTTCTCGCGAGTTGGGAGCAAGGCTACAAGGTCGTTTACGGAATTCGCCGAAGCCGGCCCGAGAATCCGATTCTGAGCGGCGCGAGGAAGCTGTTCTATCGGGGTCTCGCGAAACTCAGCAACGTCGATCTACCGGTGGATGCCGGCGATTTTCGTTTGATCGATCGGGCCATCATCGAAGACTTGCGCAAAGTGGAAGATGAGGCCCCGTACATCAGAGGCGTGATTGCACAGCTCGGATACCGTCAGATTGGCATCCCCTACGACCGCATCGAGCGTCAGCGTGGCAAGAGCAAGTTCTACCTGTTCTCGCTGATCCGCCTTGCCGTAGATGGCGTTTGCAGCCAGTCCACCAAGCCGCTGGAAATCATAACGCTGCTCGGAGCAACGTTCAGTTTCCTGTCGTTTCTCGGCGCGCTCTTTTACGTCGCCTGGGCCTTCCTGGCGGCCGGAAAGCCGCGAGGTTTCACGACGCTGGTCATCCTGATTCTGTTGTCGACCAGCGTTCAGACTGCCTTCATCGGCCTGCTCGGCGAATATATCGGCCGAATCTTCAAGAACACCCGGCGCATACCGGCGCCGATCATCGACCAGCGCATCGAACCGGTGTCAACGCGCGATGCCGGCGGCCTTCCTGGATCGGGGCCTGAAGTCGAGCCGGCCAGACATGACGCTTAAGCTCCGAGGTAGGAATGGACCCGCAACAGCAAGCCATCGCCGAGGAATTCGACCAGTACAAGGAATCCTACGACGACGCGGTCAATCGCGCGATTGCGTTTTCCGGGCAAAAAGTCGATGCCTTCACCAGAGCGAAGGCGCATGACCTGTTGCGAACAATCACCGCGCACTTCGGTTCGCCGCGCCAACTCAACCTGCTCGACGTCGGCTGCGGCATCGGCAACTACCATCCCTTTCTCGCCCCTGCCGTGGGCACCGTCAGCGGCGTGGACGTGTCGCGCGCCTGCATCACCAAGGCGCAGGAGCGCAACCCGTCTGTTTCCTATTCGGTCTATGACGGTGACCGGCTGCCGTTTCCGGACGGACATTTCGACGTCGCCTTTTGCGTCTGTGTAATTCACCATGTGCCCCCGGAACGCTGGCAGTCATTCGCGAACGAAATGCGCCGCGTCACACGCGGTGGCGGCTTGATCGTCGTCTACGAGCACAACCCGAAGCATCCCCTCACCCTCAAGGTCGTGCGCGATTGCGCCTTCGATCGCGATGCCGTTCTCCTGACGATGGCGCAGTCGCGGGCGCTGCTGGAGAGCGCCGGCTGCTCGGGCGTCACCACAAGCTCGATACTTACCCTGCCGCCGATGGGCGGGTTGGTCGAAAAGCTCGACAGCCTTTTTGCAAGGCTTCCGTTCGGTAGCCAGTATCGCGCAGTCGGCCGCGTGTCATGACCTGAACGAACCGGCCACACACTCCGCCAATGCGAGCTCATTCCACACCGACCCCACCTCCAGCGTACTTTACGACGACTAGCCGCCCTCCATCCATTTTTATCCGGCGGTTGCAAAAATGGGAAAGCAGCTCGTCCGAATGGCTTGCGACTAGTACGATCGATGTTCGGCTAAACAGGCGTCCGATCCGATCTTCGGCTTTTTGTTGAAAATCTGCATCTCCCGCGCCGATTCCCTCGTCGATGAGCAGAATGTCCGAATTCGTCGCAGTGGAAATAGCGAACGAAAGACGCGCAATCATGCCGGCAGAATAGGTTTCAGCGGAAGCCGCAAAAAGTCTCCCAGCTCCGTAAAGCTCTCGATGTCTTCCATTTTCAATTCGATTTCCCTTGCGGTCATGCCAAGCAAATGGCCGCGGAAGAAAATGTTCTCTTCGCCTGTTGCATCGAACGCCATTCCCGCAAGAGGGTCCAGCAACGTCGCGACTTTTCCGTCGATTATTATCTTCCCCGCCGTCGGCTTGTAGATTCCGCCAGCACTCTCAGCAGGGTGGATTTTCGGGCCCGTTGTGCCCGGTAACACCGAGCACGATCACCGTCTCCAATCTCAAGATCAAAATATTATCAATTGCGCGGATCGTGACGAAGTCTCGCGCGCCCAAAATGATCTTGCCCCCCGTCGCCTGGGATAGGATGCTCTTCTTCAATGATCGGGCATTCGAGCCGAAGATCGCGAACTCGACCGTAAATCCTAAATTGAGATCTTTGCCACAGCGATTCACACCCAATACGGGATCGCGAATAGGCGCGCCGGTAAAGCACGATTGTCACCGCCCAACCGAAAACCGTACCCACAATCGCTATCGTCCAGGACAGCGAACTCGGACTTTGAGCGAGAAGCGGCTTTCTTACGATCTCAAGCAAATGAAAGACGGGGTTGAACGTCAACAAGCGCAGGCCGGTTAGGCAGCGTCTCCGTAGACCAAAATATCGGCGTTACAATAAAGAGGACTTGCAGCAAGTTGGCTACGATTTGCGGAATATCCCGATAGCGAGCCGCCAAAATGCCAAACATCAACGATGCCCAAACAGCATTCAGCAAGAAAAGGAGAAAGCCTGGGACGAACAACAGGTAGTTCAAGTTCAACATCGGTGGAAAAACAACCAGAAGAACGACGTAAATTATCCATATTTAACCCGAATACGATGACGTTTCTGGCTATCATCCGATAAAGATACAGACTCACTCAATCGGCACCGGCTCTAATTTGCCCCGCGCTTGAAGTGAACACACTCGATCCTTCGTTCACGCACGTCGAAAGCAGCCCCCAACAAATAACACCGACAGCAATATAGGGTAATATTCCTCGCAGCTCTATCTGGCTGATGGTGACGAAGACAAAGCCCAAAGAGCCCACCAAAACGCCCATGCTAAGCGTTAGCCAGAGCGGACCCATAATCCAGCGTTGGAAGCGCTGCTTGATATCGTAGACGGCGAATCGCCACCACACCTCGTCATCCGCAAGCCATTGATCAGGTCGCCAATGGCCTCCGACGGCACCGAGTTCGCGTCGATTATGCGATGGTGAAGTGCAGCTTTTGACAATTTATTGAAAACCCCGCGTGAGTTAGCCAGAATTTGAGCCGCGCCCGAGTTCAGCAAGATCTAGTCGGTATTGTACAGAACATTTGATTTCATCGTGCTTATTTCCCGCAGACATCGTTCCAGGTCTTTGCGCCACGGCTGCAGCACAATGCCATAACGAGTACTCCAACAGAGCTAGTTCCAATCTGCGTTTCTGGGGCGCGCTGCAACACGCGGATACGGCCGTCGCAGACACTGGATTAAGCTTCGAGATCTTGTCGCGATCCAGCAAGCCTATCTCCGCCGAGATATCAAATATCGCCTCGGCGAAGTCAAACCAGTTGGTCGTTCCTTCCGCTGACAAATTGATGATTCCGGACGAGAATTGGCCTGACCGTCGCTCAACGAGCGCAATTTCCAGCATCCAAGTCGTTGCGTCGGCGACACTGCGGGCCCACTGGGTGCCCCCAATTGATCGCACACGACATCGACTTCGCTCTTCTGGCGCGCGAGGTCCAACATGGTACGCACGAAGTTATTTCCACGGGCGCTAAATACCCAGCTAGAACGAATGATAATTTGGTCTACGGCAACTTGTGCGATGGCAAGCTCGCCCGCCAGCTTGCTGAGCCCATAAGCATTAACTGGATTTGGATGGTCGGACTCGTTGTAAAATCCTTCTTTCTCTCCATCCAAGCATAGTCGGTAGAGTAATGAAGGAAGAAAGCCCCTACCTTTTGCGCCTCTTCTGCCAAGACACCCGCACCAACGCCGTTCACCGCAAGCGCGTAATCTTGGTCGGCCTGCGCTCTTTCAACGGAGGTATACGCAGCAGCGTTGACGATAACGTCCGGGACGACTTCCCTTACTACCGCTCGAAGACGAGCCGGCACAGCCAAGTCGCACTGTTGACGAGAAACTCCAATCACCTGCCCGATCGACGCCAGGCTGCGGACGAGATTCCAACCAATCTGTCCTTCTGCGCCGGTAACCAAGACACGCATCGGCTTATTGGCAGACTTGATCAAGCGCAGCACCAAATGCCTTCATGTCGACACGATAGCTTCGGTGGAACACGTGCCCCGGACCATCGACCTGGTTACCCAGCACGTATATCAGATCGTGGCCCAGCAGACCCAAGAAATTAGACCAGAAGTAGTAATTGGTGTTGGGATAATACGGCGCCATCGCAACCACTTTGCAGCGTGGGCCGGCAAACAGGAGATTTGTGAGGGCCGCGCTAATCTGACCAACAATCACTTGAGCATCAACAAATAGATTGATCTGCTGAACCAAGGTCATATTTCCAGGCTCGACGGGTTTCAAAGCCGCGAGCAACGGAAGTTTCTCGGCCTCGTCAGAATTCAGAGCCTTGCGCTCGTTGCCGTGACGTTCACGACGGATATAGGATGCGCTTGTGGCCACGCTCGCGTTTGGGGATGAACCTCGTGGCGGCCGCAACACAGCTCCAAGCAACTGGTCGCGCATCAGGAGAAGGGCTTCTTTTGAGAAGACGAACTCGCCGGGACCAAGCTTCTCAATCTTCCCAGTCAGCAGGTATTGCCTATACTCGGCCGGGATATAGGACGTCGACGAAACATCAACGATCATATCGGCTTTAATTCGCTCCCAGCGGTCAGCCAGTATTAGCTCTCTTCGCCCCGAATTTATTAGCTGCAAAGCCTCGTGAAAATTGGGATGAACCCAGCCATCGACAATCAGTGGCAAATCGCGGAGTTGCTCCACCTTGTTGAGGATCGATAGGCTTTGGGAGGACTCCGGTTATCCAATGGGCGTAGTTGCCGGCGCATTGTCCTAAAAGGGAGACGACTTGCTTCGTGCCCCTTCTACTAGCGCGTGAATAAGATCTTGACCTCATTGAAGCCGGGCTGAGCCCGGAGCACTCCAAACGTCTCCGCAGGACAAAACTCCGCCCTACGGGGCTGAAGGTTCGGGTGGATCGCCCATCCGTTCGAAAGCAAGATTCGTACCCCCAATCGCCGTGGCATCGGCAATCCCCACAATGCTAATTCGGGGAGATTGAGCTTCTACGGTTTCGGTGAGGTTTTTATTGGAGGAGAAAAACCGACGAAGCGCGGGCCGGCAATCCGGAACGCGAATGCTTGGTTCCAATTCAATTCGCGGAAACGCTATATTGAAATCCAACCTGGCTTGTCGGGATCAATTTGTATGGCGCGGCCGTATGAAACAGCACCTTGTTGCGTAGCCTGAGAAATAATACCAGAACATGAGGCCGCCAAGCTGCGAAGCATACCGCGAAAAACGCGAATTGGGCTAAATGGGATCGGTAATCTGCGCAGTGAAAGATTGTTCACAGTCTTTTTCTAACTTCCCGTGCGCCCTCAAGCAGAACGACAGGCTACGAGCTGCCGAACCGCCCAACGACCTCTTGGTAGAGACTTGGAAGTTGACCGTCATTCACGACTACAAGAACCTACATGTATGGCCGGCGTGATAAACTAAGGGTTGCATAGAACGAAAATTAGTTCATAAATACTGATGCGCCACGCTTCCAATCGGCGATCAAAGAAGAGCTACCAAATTCCTCGGCCGTTTCTCGATGCGCGGGCAACAGGCGGAGCTTTTTTCGGTTAGTCTAACGATGCTCCCTGCGGCTAACTCGCACGTCGCTATCTTGCTTGCAACCAAGAATGGCGCCCGCTTCGTCGGAGAACAACTTCGGTCCGCTTAAATACAACCACGAAGATTGGTCCCTTCAATGTTTCCGACGATGGGTCTGAGGATACCACGTTAGATATCCTACGTGATTTTCGGACCGCTGCTCTCAATCCGTGAGATTGTAGGGGGCCCCCGTCGCGGCGCCGCAGCAAATTTCATGTCGTTGGCGTTGTCAGACATCGATGCCCCCTTCTTTGCCTTCAGCGATCAGGACGACATCGGCTACCGAACAAGCCGTCGCGGGCGCTTGGCCAACTGGCGGAGCTGCCGGCCGACATGCCCGCGATGTATTGCGCCCGCACGGAGATTGTTGACGTCGATGGTAAACACGTTCGATTTTCCCCCGAACTTCGCCGCGGATCAAATCTTTGAGAATGCCCTCGCAGAGAACGTCGCAAGTGGGAACACCATCGTTTTCAACCGTGCAACGACATGTTAGCGGCTTGGTCGTTGCCATTCGCGGCGCATGATTGGGCATTAATCAGATTGTGACAGTATCTGCGGTGTTGCAATTCTCGATCGCGAGCCCGGCGTTTAAGCAACAGCAGCATGAGCGGAACCACCTCGGTCAAAATGCGGGCCTGGATGCAAAATTGATGCGGCTGCGTCTCTTGTTCAAAGACACGCTGAAGGAATGGAACGATCTAAGATCACCGTACCGGGATCAGTTGAAGGACAGGATGGTCCCCACTGAACTTGACGTGCTGACCAGGTTTCAAGCCGCCCGCCATGCCACCGACCCATCTCGCTCGCGGCACTTACGCGAATCGCGCGTTCGGAGAAGATAAACCCAGGCTGGGAAACCGAGGCATGCAATTTGCTGCCATTTCCGGAAAATTATAATAAAATCATACTATTATAGCTGCCCCAAGATGATTTGACTTGCCCGTGGTCAAAAATCTCTCCAACTACGGGTAGAGTTCCGTTCGACTTGGGCGAACCGCCATTTCACTGATGTTGAAATGGTTCGCCCAAGCGGGGTTTAGGGGGGCAGCGGGTGATTTATAACCGGAGGCGCCGGATTTATCGGCGCAAACCTCGTCAAATACTGGTTGAAAAATACGTCGGACTTGGTCGTCAACGTCGACAAGCTGACTTACGCCGGAAATCTGCAAAATCTGCTTCCTTGGCAGGAAATCCCTGCCACGTATTCGTCAGAGCGGACATTGGCGAATTCCCAACGAATTGCACAGATCCTGGCTAAGTATCGGCCGGAAGCTGTACTGAATCTGGCAGCCGAAGGCGCATTCATCGCTCGATTCACTATTGATTGATATTCGTCCAAACCAATGTCGTGAGCACAATTTCTCTACTGGAAGAGGTCCACAAGTACTGGACAAGACTTCCGCCGGCCAAAAAGGCCTCGTTCCGGTTTCTGGACGTGTCGACGGACGAGGTGTATGGCTCCCTCGAGGTTGGCGAGAAGCGTTCAAGGAAGCCACGTGTTACGCACCAAACAGCCCCTATGCTGCGAAGTAGGCAGCTTCACACCACTTTCGCGTGCTCACTTCCACACCTACGGTCTTCCGACCTTAACGGACGAATTGCTCGAACAATTATGGTCCTCACCAGTTTCCCAAAAGCTCATTCCGCTGGTCATTCATCGCGCGCTCGCCGGACAACCGCTGCCGATCTACGGTGACGGAAAATGTAAGGGACTGGCTCTACGTTATGGATCACTGCTCCGCATTGCGCCGCGTTCTCGAAGCAGGACGGCCGGGTGAAGTTTACAATGTCGGCGGCTCCAGCGAAAAAACAAACATCGAGGTGGTAGATTTGATTTGCCTGGCGCTCGACCAAGTGCGGCCCAAACAAATGGCCGATCATACAAGAGCAAATCGAGTTTGTGAAAGATCGCCCAGGCCACGATCGACGTTACGCGATCGGAGCCGGCAAGATCAAATCAATTCATTGTAGCCCGAGCGAAAGCTTCGAAAGTGGCATGCAGAAAACGGTCGCCTGGTATCTCGATAACCCCGAATGGGTGAAAAAGTGCTTATTGACTGGTTCTGATCCAGAGTGGATTGAGCTCCAATATGGCGAGCGCGCAGTTGTCGCGCAAAGGTATCATTTTGGCTGGCGGGTCCGGCAATTCGCCTATACCCGGTAAACGCACGCCGTTTCTTGAAAACAGCTCCTGCCCGTTCTTACGACAAGCCAATGATTTATTACTCGCTATGCACACTTATGCTGGCAGGAATAAAGAGCATCCTTGTCATATCTACGCCCGAAGACACGCCGCGCTTCAGGAGCCTCCTCGATCAGGCGAACAGCGGGCATTTCAGCTTCAATACGCCGTACAACCGAGGCCTGACGGGCTTGCGCAAGCGTTCATCGTTGCAGCGATTTTGGTCGGCGATTCACATTCAGCGCTGATACTTGGCGATAATATCTTTTATGGACACGATCTCGTTTCGTTTTGCGGCAGGCTTCGGCGCGGACCGCTGGCGCGACCGTGTTCGCTCACCGCGTCGGCAACCCGGAACGATATGGGGTCGTCGGCTTCTATGCCGACGGACGTGCCACTTCCCTCGAAAGAGCTGATAGTTTGAAATCGAACTATGCGGTCACGGGCCTCTACTTTTATGACCAGGATGTCGTTGAGATCGCCTCTCGCCTCAAACCGTCGGCACGGGAGAGCTACAGACGGATGCAATCCTCCGTCTATCTCGAGCGAACAAGCTCACCGTCGAGGTCCTGGCTGTGGGTTCGCCGGGCTCGGCCGACAGAACCTCACGAAAGCTCGCCGAACGCTTCCGCTTTCGTGCAAACAATGAGGCCCGCCAGGGCACGAAGAAGTCGTCCGGAAGAAGTCGCAATATCCATGGATTTATCGATGATGTCCAACTGACCAAGTTGGCAAGACCGCTGCTCAACAGCGGCTACGGTCGATACGCCTGCGATGAGCCTGTTAAAAGAGGACTTTACGCCTCCGTTATGAATTTTGAGAGACTTGAAATTCCTGCATGATTGCAGCTGAAAGTGACATTGCTTCGGTACTCAGAGAGGTTGGTTCAGCGTATGCTGGAGTGCTGGCGAATTTGACGATAATTCGTCGGCGAAAAAATCGGATTCGGTGAGGAAACCGCTGAAGATCAACACCCGCGGTGAGGTCTTCGCCGGGCTCCACTATCAAATACAAAAGGCCCAGGGCAAGCTGGTGCGGGTTGCACGCGGCAAAATCCTCGATGTCGCGGTCGATCTTCGACGCGCGTCCCCTGACCTTTGGCCGCTGGGTCAGCGTTGAACTCAGCGAGGAAAACAATCGAGTTGCGGTGATTTCCACCTGGGTTCGCACATGGCTTTCTCGTGCTCAGCGAAGTCGCGGACTGCCTCTACAAGACTACGGAATATTATGCGCCCGAACACGAGCGCCGTCTGATCTGGAATGACCGCGATGTCAGCATCGCATGGCCGAATGATGTCACGCCAATCCTCTGGAAAGGGACAAAGCCGGTTCCCGGTTGGCTGTCGCAGATCCTTACTGACGATGATCAATCCGCTCCGCCTTTATCGCAAACACTTGTCCAGGTTTCTTGCGGCGCGGCTGCTTCGCAGCGGCCTGCTCGGGGCCTACAAAGAGCGTTCATCGCCTCCGCTGCAGGTTGCAGCGGCGCTTTCCTGTCTTGCAGCACGATATCGTTGCCATCCGCGAAATTGAGGAAGGTACAGGCGTACACAATACGCCGTCTGCGGCCCGGAAGATTTTTCAATTCGATCCCCCACGCTCTTTTAAGGCCATCCAAAGGGGGAGAGATGGGCGGACAGCCGATGGCAATCGAAACGGCCGCAGTTTCGATCTATGAAGTCACCGGCGCGACGGCAATTGGCGGCACGTATTTTCTGCTGCGGAACGGGCAACTCATCCATCCCGATCTCATGTCGCCGAAGCGCGACCGGTTTCCCGCGGAAACGTTTGGTGTCGCGCTGTTCGACGAGCTGTGCGACCGTCCGGGCCTATCTCGACCGCTCGCCGAAGTCTGTTTCTTGCGCCATCAATCTTTGGGAACAGAGCCAGCCGGAAAATGATGCGCACTGGATGACGGAAATCTTGCCCAAGGTCGCGATCGTCAATCAGCATTCGGAATTGATGGCTTGCCTGTCCTTGTTGATGGCTGGAGCCATCCGAATTTGATCGAGGCCGTCGCCCTGCTTACGAAAGGAAAGCGAGAAATGACACTCACCGTCGACCGATGGGAACCCGTATCATCGTCATCGGTCATCGAGATACTCGATGCCGGGATACGAGCAACATGTGCCGCATGAGACTTCACACGCCCCTCCGGATATATATGTCAACGAATTTTCGATAGAGTTCGTTGCACTTGGGCAAGCAACTCCCAAACCGTCGAACCATCTGAGCCAGGTAGTTTCTCCGATCGGGCTCACGCACAGCGCACGCGCCAAAGCTCTGAATCCACGCGAGCTGCTAAATCACACTGAGATCGAAGAATATATTGAGGGTTTCGGCTTCGTCGCCGCAGACCCGGCAAATGACCTTCGCCGAACAGATTCTCCGCTATCGAACCGTCAAGGTCTTCATTGCACCGGTTGGCGGATCGGTCGCGAACATCCTGATGATGGGACGAGGAACCAAGGCTCTTGTGCTTGCGCCATACCATGCGGCCGGCAACTACTTCTTCTTTTCAAATCTGGCGCAGACGTTAGCGAATGAGCTGGCACAGTGCTTGGGCAAGTCGCTCACGGCGGTGGACCCGTCGCATGGCGTCTATCCCGTCGACTGAACGCACTGCAAGAAGCTTGGCACGGCTTCGGCATCGATCGACGGCCTCGCGGATCGCTCCAACATTGCCCAGTCCACAGGTCGGAGCCCTACACCATGAAGACAGCTCTTCTTGCTCGGCAGAGCTTCAGTGCGGTGCCGCCGTCTTCGCGCTGAAATCGCGGGTTGCAGTACGGTCGCCGGTAATGCCAAGAAGACCCTCGTCAGCAGTAGCGGACCGATCCTTCTTCGTCGACTACTCCAATCGAGACGATCTTCTCGAACTGGTCCGCTCTGTCGCAATCGACTTATCTGGTTCCGAGCTGCAACGATCACGCGTACCTGGTCCTGGCCGGCCTGGGTTGCAGAGGCCTGCGGATTTCCCGGCTATGACGCCTACGATAAGGCGGTTGGTATCCACACCAAGATCAGGTTTCGCGAAGCAACACGTTCGCTCGGCCTCCCCGTTCCCAAAGCGGAACGGGTTCAATCCGGACAGACGGAAGCGGCTCGTCGGCTGACCTTGCCGCTATTGGTGAAGCCGATTACAGCTTTTCCGGACGGGCCATGACGAAGGTCGTCGACTTTGCGGAGCTCCCGGCCGCGGTCGAACAGGCCACCAGAACTTCAGGGACCCGGGAGGTCATCGTCGAAGAGCTGGTTCAAGGAACCCTTCACAGCCATTCGGCCTTCCTTAGCGGAGGCGAATACGTCTTCGACACGTTCGTTGACGAATTCTGCAGCGTCTATCCATATCAGGTGGACTGCTCCAATCATCCGTCCCGCTTGCCTGCTTCCGTTCGCGAGGGCGTGCGTTCCGCGATGAAGACGTTTGCGTCGGCCTTGCATCTCTGCGACGGGGCTCATACACACGCAATTCATTTCCAACGGAGCCGACTTTTGGCTCATCAGTCAATGCGGCGCGGCCCGGGCGATCTTTAGCGGGAGACTTGGCGCTATCATCTGGCATTCCTTACCACGACCTGATGGTCAGGCAGTATCTCGGCGAAGACTACCGCTGGCAGACGACACAGCGACCGACCTGCCGAACAGCCGGCACACCATCTCCGTGGTGGAACCGAAAATCGTTCACTCGTTCGGTTGCCATATCGCCTCGCGCGAACACGGACCGTCCCACTAGTCGAGCGGCGCGGTACCAATCCCGCGCCATACGATAAGCTGGCAATGTATTCGCACACCACAACAATCTCGCCGAGATGTTCGAGTTGACGCCGCAGTGGGCCAAATTCGTGCTCAATCCAGACACCTGGCCCCGATTGGGATCAAAGCAAAATGGCTAACAAATCCCTATAAAAGGGCGGCCTTCAGGTTGCTTTCCTGGTGGAGGTATCGACTCCGCCATGGCCACGCCCATTCCCTGGCTATCAAGATGGACCGGCGCTTTGAACTGGTTGCCGGCTGCTTCGGCCGCCCACAGGATATAAACTCAGCATCAGCGGGACGACTATGGCGTTTTCGCGACCGGACCTACTCAGTCTTCAAGCGCTGCTTGCGGCCGAAGCCGGACGGATCGACGCTATCGGTGGTATTAACACCTCAACATCAGCATTACGCGCAGGTTATTGACTGCCTCAAGGCCGCCTGTCCCTGTCATTTGCGAAAAGGCATTGGCGAATTCGAGCGAAGATGCACGCACCATCAAAGCTACTCTCGATGCGCACCGGGGCTTTCTGGCGGTCGTGGAAAACTGATACCGGCATCCGCATGCTGCGTGAGCTGCGTCTTATCTCGTCCGCGAAGGCACGCTCGGGACAATCACTCAGATTCTACGTGGAGACGCCGCAGGAGGGGATTTTCGCGGTTGAACAAGGATAGTCAACCGTTCGTTCCGCAAGACTGGCGCCTGGAGGATCAGCTCGTTCCGACGGTGTCGCTCGATCTGGGCGTCCATCTGCACGGCATCATAAATTTCATCACCGGTGAACGCCCAGAGGTCGTGGCTCTTCAAAAACAGCGATGGCAACTTCAACCAGGTCGCCGACAATGTCGTCTGCCTGGCGCGATATTCGAACAACATCGAAGCCAACTCGGCACGGGAAAACCGCCCTCGGTTATCGCAATGGCCAACGCATCCGGATATTCGGCAAGGCCGGTATCGGCCGAATGGGTGCAGGAATATCCGGATATCTCTACGTCTCCGACGTACAAGGCCCGCAGATCGAAACTTGACCGGGCGGATGCACAGGTTTCCGTCGCCAATCAGCCCGCGATATACCCGCTTCAAGGCAGGACATCCGGCCGGATTTATCGAGGCGTTTGCCAATTACTACGCCGATGTTGCGGATGCGCTCCAGGAGGGTTTCCGATCGAGGCCGACGTCCAGCCAATTCGCTCGTCCGGGAATTGACGAAGCCATCGAAGGCCTGAGCATGCTGGAGGAACCGCCCTCTCCTCTTCCGAGAAGAAATGGGTCGAGGTCATCGGATGAACATCAGATACGCGATGGATGAACATCGCGCCGCGAATGCCCAACGGTTCGCCGCCAACTTCGCCCGACGCGACGGCCGACCGAAGTACATCTTCGGCTGCAACGTCTATGGACATGCGCTTGTCGAGCAACTTGCCATAGCCGGCTTCATTGACGATTTCAGCAATGATCGGACGTTCCTGAATTTGCCTGTTCTGAAGATCAATGACGTCCCCAGAGAGGCCCTCGTCCTGGTCGCTTCGGGGCGGCCGGCCTTTTTCCGCGCTCAAAAGGGTTGAAGAGGCCGGATTGGAATGCCTCGATTACTTCGCTTTCTTCAGCGCATCAAAGCTTCCGTTGAGAGAGGTTGCCTTCAACGAAGGATTTGCGGCCGACTATCACGCGAATGCCGGCAAGTACGAGATGGTGTACGACAGGCTGGCTGATCGCGAATCCCGAGAAGTACTGGAAAAATTGATCAGCTTCCGCCTCACATACGATCTCGATTGTCTTCGTGGTTTCACGGCCAGGAAAGCGAACAATATTTCGAACCGTTTCTAAAGTTGAACCGGCAGGACGAAACGTTCGTGGACGTAGGCAGTTTCGATGGGGTTTACGAGCCAGTCGTTTATCCGGATGTGCCCCGATTACAGCTCGGTGCATGTGTTCGAACCGGATCCGCGAAATATGGAACGATGCAAGGCCCGGCTCTCGGGTCAACGGAGCGTCCACTCATCACCAACTGGGGCTTTCCGACAAAAAGCAGCAACTGCGGTTTGACGTTGCGGGCTCGAGTTCGAAAATAAGCCAAAGCGGGTCTCGATCCAGATCGACGTAGACCGACTGGACGATACGCTCGACGCCAATCCAACCCTGATCAAGATGGACATTGAGGGCGCGGAGCTCAATGCGATCGACGGTGCCGCAGCGACGATCGCCCGCGCACATCCGAGGCTCGCTTTATCGATCTATCACAATGCAGGCGATTTTTGGCGAGTGCCGGAGCGGGTCCTCGGTATTCGCAGCGATTATAAATTGTATATTAGGCACTACACCGAGAGCATTTACGAAACCGTGATGTTTTTTCAACCTGACGTCTGATGGTCATCGCAGTTCAGACCATATTCGGAGAAGAGTAAGATGCGGATCAAGGACTGCAAGCTCATCGAACTGACCCGCATTCAGGACCAGCGGGGAAATCTGAGCGTGGTTGAAGGCGGCCGCGACATTCCGTTCGAGATCAGGCGAGCTTACTATCTCTACGATATCCCGGGGGGCGCCGTCCGTGCGGGTCATGGACACAAGAAGTTGCACCAACTGATGATCGCGATGTCGGGGGCGTTCGACGTGCACGCTCGACGACGGAACGGAAAAGCGGCGCTTCCATCTCAACCGATCGTATTTCGGCCTGTACATTCCTCCGATGATCTGGCGCGATCTCGACAACTTTTCTTCTGGCGCCGTCTGTCTTAACCTCGCCTCTGAGCACTATGATGAGAACGATTACATGCGTTCATATGAGGATTTTCTCGCCGAAGTAAAAGCCAGGGAAACTAGATGAAAGTCCCGTTTCTAGACCTGGCCGTTCAACATCAAAAGCTTCAGGCCAACCTCCAGAGCGCCATCGGCCGCGTCGTCGAGTCCAACTGGTTCATCCTGGGGAAGGAAATCGAAGCGTTCGAGCACGAGTTTGCTGCCTATTGCGGCGTCAAGCATTGCATCGGCGTCGGCAACGGACTGGACGCCCTGCATATTATTCTCCGCGCCATGAAGATCGGCCCGGGCGATGAGGTGATCGTTCCGGCAAATACCTTCATCGCAACTTGGCTCGCCGTAAGCTATGCCGGTGCTACTCCGGTCCCCGTGGAGCCCGATCCAGATAGCTACAATATCGACGAGACAAGGATCGCCAAGGCGATAACCCGCCGCACCAAGGCAATCATTCCGGTTCACCTCTATGGCCAACCGGCGGCTATGGATCCGATTGTTGCGATCGCGCGTGAGCACGGCCTGAAAATCATAGAAGACGCGGCTCAAGCCCACGGCGCGTTGTATCGAGGCGCCAAGGTGGGCGCTCTGGGCGACGCCGCCGCATTCAGTTTTTATCCCGGCAAGAATCTAGGTGCCTTTGGCGATGGCGGCGCAATCACGACCAACGATGACAGCATGGCGCAGGAAATTCGCATGCTTCGGAACTACGGCTCGGTCGAGAAATACAAGCACCTGGTGCAGGGCTTCAACTCACGGCTGGACGAGATTCAGGCGGCCGTTCTGCGCGTCAAACTCGCCTGTCTCGACGATTGAAATCGGCAGCGTCGAGAAATTGCAGAACGATACGCGTTGGGCTTGGGCAATTCGGCTTTGAAAACCCCGACGGTCAGCGACGGATGCCTGCCGGTATGGCACCTTTTTGTGGTGCGAACGCCAAAGCGCGACGAATTGCAGGCCTACTTGAAGCAAAATGGGGTCGAGACACTAATTCACTATCCCGAGGCGCCGCACCTACAGCCCGCGTATCGCTCGGCTGATAGGTCCGCAAACGCGCTGCAGGCCACGGAGCAGCTTCAGAGCGAAATACTGAGTTTACCTATATTTCCGGAAATGACCGACGCCCAGATCGACCACGTAATTGGCGTAGTGCAGAGCTGGCGTCCAATATAAACTAGGTGATGAAACGGGCTTTGGGCAACACAATGAAACTGGAAAAAAATGATTTGGAGACCTCGGTCGTCGACATTGCCGCTTACGACGAATGGATTCGAAGCGGAGTGATGCGACTATTCTCTTTGCGAGCACTCATTGTCTCGCTGCTATATTTCCTGGGTTGCCTCATGTTCGACAAGGGAGTGTGGACCTCGCTCCTCATCATGACATCAATTTATCTCATCCACGTAGCCGCAGTCGGCCGCCGGCATATCGAGCGCTTTGGACTATTGTTCTTCGGAGTTGCCGCAGCATGGTGGATAGATATCGTCCCCATCAAGAAGTATGCATTCATAGCTGAGATAAAGCTCGATCAGTTTTTGCAAGTACCGGCATCCAAATAACGGATCCGGCAAGTATTCACGACGGCAAACGAAAAATTCCTGCATCCGCGGCATGAGTCGGCGAGTTTGCGGCCGGAAACATCGTCGGACAATCCGGCGCCGCGGCAGAACCGGTGCTACTATTTGTGCGCGATGATGGTTAGCTGCGGAGAAGCGGCTCCAAGACCAATCGCACCTACGATCTGGCCATTTTGCATCTGCCATTCGACAAGATTGTTGCTGCTGGTGTCGCGCCACAACATATCGTCGATCCCGTTGCCGGTGAATTTTCCGACCCCAACGAATTGGAAGGTAGAACTGACGTTTCCAAGCGTTATCGATTGCTGAATCTGGCCGTTCGCCATGATCCACTCACCAACGGTATTGCCATTCTTCCAAACAATGTCGTCGGTACCGTTGCCGGTAAAGTCGCCAATGCCAATCAGCTGGGAAGTCGTTGTTCCCAAGCTCGGCGCCGCATAAATTTGACTATTTGAATTCAGTAGCCACTCACCGACCGTAGTGCCGTTCTGCCAAAGAATGTCATCTATCTTCGTCCCGGAGTCTCCAACGAAGTTGCCTGCTCCAATAATATGATAAGTGGTCGATGCAGTTCCGAGCGCCGGGGCGGCAAAGATCTGACCGTTCGAATCCAGCAGCCATTCGCCAATGGCCCCGGTCGTCGTATTCTGCCAGAAGATATCATCGGTGCCGTTTCCGGTAAAATCTCCGATAGCTGCAAGATTAAAGGCGGGCGCAGCCGTACCAAGAAGCGGTGCAGCAATAATCTGCCCGTTTGAATTCATCTGCCATTCACCAATTCTGCCGTCGCTCAGCTGCCAGAATACGTCGCTGATACCGTTGCCGTTGAAATCGCCTACGCCGACAATGTTGTATCCAGGAGCATTCCCCAGCGCTGGGGCGGCCGAAATCTGGCCCGTGCCCGGCGCGGTCCACCACTCGCCGATGACACCGGTAACGGAATCTTGCCAAAAAATGTCGCTGTTTGCGGTGCCGGTAAAGCTCTGTTCGGCGGGCGTCGAGTTCCAGCCGAGCACGGCCATGACCTGCAGATCGGTCTGGGAGAGCCACTCGGTCTGTCCGGGATGTCCAATGCCAAAAATATCCTGCTGGGCGAAATCGGCCGTATCTCCGCCGTTGGTAAAGGTGCTGCCGGAAAACTCATTGTTGTAGGCGAGAGTGGATCTCGTTGTCCCACCGTCGTACGAAAAGAACGTCGTCTGGTTGTCGCGCCCGTCCGTATAGTCCGGCAGACCGACCGAGGTGTAGCGGAACAGATCCATCGTGCTCCAGGAGCTGTTCTGATCCCCGAGTCCGCCGATCCGGCCCATGCCGCCTTCGGTCATTTCATGGATCATGGTGTCGACGACGTCTTGACCAAAACTCCAGGCGTAAGCGCTGTTGAGCGTGACGGAATCGGAAAACGAGAAGCCTTGCAATCCGAGGGCTTCGGCATAGGCGGACGGCAAATGGAAACCCACGCCGCCTGACGGGTCCGTGACCGGCAGGTGAGCGACGGCGGCCTGGAGGTAAACGTTGTTTGGCTCCTGTGCCGCCAGCGTCGTCAGTGCGTTCTTGAGCGTCGCATAGGAAACGGGGCTGCCTGACCAGGTCCAGCTATTGGAGGCCAATTGACCATTTTGTCCGCTGTTCACCTCATCAAAGGTGAAACTCAGCGTTATGCTGTTGCTATAGAGATTGCGCAGAACTTCTTGAGCGGTCTCCACATTCGCGATGAAAGCTGCGGTGCAATTCGCGGAGAACGTGTCCTGGAAGATCATGCCGCTTCCGGAACCGATCGTTACGGTCGTGCCGACCGCGCCCACCCCCGGTGAGCTTGCGCCCGGATTTGCCGTGTCGATCTGAAAACCGCCCGATCCGGCATTGCCAAAATCGTCGTCCAGCCCATGCGGCATTCGCCCCGACGCAGCATCAACTGTGCGATTGAATGCCGACACCAGCTATCTCCCTATTCAAATCGTCCCACAGGCGCGAGCATCCCCCGCCCACACACAGCCTACAGAGAAAGTACTGCGCATTGATTACGCGATAACTCGATAATCAACTTACACGATTAATCAACTTGCACTCAACTTATACGTTTAAGTAACTTATCCGATTGCTCCACCCGCTACGCAAAGACACGAAAGGCCCTATCTTTCACGGCCTGCTCCGCTCACGACCTCGCGCAACGGTGAAATGACATAGTCCAATACACGTCGCCGGCCCGTGATGATCTCGGCGCTTACGCTCATCCCGGGAATCAACGCAACATCCTTGCCCTCGACGCGAATCGACGAGTGCGCCAAACGAATCGTAGCAGGAAAAACCAGGTTTTCCGACTTCGGAGGCGAGCCCGATCCGCCTTGAGGGCGGACAGCGCTGGCCGCATCACTTAGCCCGGTTGCATTTCGCTCTTCGACAGCTTCCCGCGATACCCTTACTATAGTACCGTCAATTACGCCATACCGCGTGAACGGAAAGGCATCGATCTTCACGGCGGCATCCTGTCCGACGGCGACAAAACCAATGTCGCGATCGGCAATCAGCGCCTCGACCTCGATCTCCGGATCGAGGGGCACGATCGTCAAGATGGGCTGTCCGCTGGTGACAACCTGGCCAACCGTCGTCACCCCCAACTGCTGCACGACGCCACTGATCGACGCCTTCAGTTCGGCATGGTTGGCCTTTGATTTCGCCTTTATCAGATCCTGCTCGAGGTGGTCGCGCCGCCGTTCAACATCTGAGAGCTTTTGCGACTGCTCCGCGACGAAGCTGGCCACAACCTCCGCTCCCTTTCGTTTCAGCGAAACCATGGCGGCCTCGATTTCCAGCAACTGGCCGCGGTCCCCCGTATCCGTCGTGATAAGCCCCTCATACTGCTGCAACGCCTCGATCGTCTGAACCCTCGCTCCCGCGCCCCTCTCATCGAGCTTTTCTCGCATCGACACGCGTTCCTTCGCCAACTCGATGGACTTTTGCCGGGAGACAATCGTCGAATCCAGCCGATCCCTGCTCGCCTGCTTTTCGGCAAGCTGTGCCGCAGAACTCGCCAAACTCGATTTCAGCTGGGTGAGATCCGCGGCGAGCACCGATTGCTCCCGAAGCTGCAGTGACGGCGGCACGCCGACCAGGTCGCCGACTTGTGGCAGTTCGCCCGGCGACCCGCCACTTGCCGCCTCGATTGCGGCCCGGCGCCTGGCGATCTCGGCACGAGCAGCCTCCAGATCCCGGCTCTGCGCCTCGAGGTCCGCGGCCGGCTCCGTCGAAGTCGAGCTCCAGCAGCACATCCCCGGCGTTGACATGATCGCCATTTTTCACGCGAACAGCGACGACCTTGCCGGCGTCCAGTGGCTGCAGGATTTTTGAATGTCCGGCCGGCTGAATTCGCCCAGGCGCGATCGCGTAGATGTCGATCCAGCCAAAATACGACCAGGCGAGCGCGCAGAAGAACAGCCCGCAAATCGAGAGCAGCATGAACTGGGAAATCGGAGAAGGTGGCGTCAGCAGGATTTCCAGGGCAGCGGGCAAGAACTCGCGATCGCTGACCGTCAGCTTGTGAGGCTGGAGGCCGGGCTGCTGCTTGTCGGGCACCCGCGTCATCGCGCCTCACGCAACTGCATGCGCCACATTCGCCCGTACAGGCTATCCGGTTGGGCGAGTAGCGCGTATGTGAACCGTCTTCGACGATCGATCCGTCTCTGATCGCAATGATACGATCGCAATCGCGAACCGCTGCCAAGCGGTGGGCAACAATGATAACGGTCCTCCCGCGCACGATCTCGCGCATATTCGTTTGAATGATCTGTTCGCTCTCATAGTCGAGCGCGCTGGTAGCCTCATCAAAAATCAGAATTCGCGGCTGCGTCACGAGCGCCCGCGCGATCGCAATCCGCTGACGCTGTCCTCCCGATAGATTTGCCCCTCGTTCTTCGATGAGGGAATCGTATCCAAGCGGCAGCCTGGAAATGAACTCGTCAGCCCCCGCAAGTCGCGCGGCCGCGACGACCTGGCTGCGCGGCATGGCGGGATTCGCGAGCGCAATATTTTCATGCACGGTACGATTAAAAAGCATGTTCTCTTGCAAAACGACGCCAATTTGACGCCGCAGCAACGTTGCATCTACCAGGCTTATATCCACGCCATCTATCAGGATTTGACCGCGGTTCGGTCGATAAAGCCGCTGCAACAGCTTGGTGAGCGTCGATTTCCCCGAACCCGATGGACCGACAATGCCTACAACCTGGCCTGCGGGAATATCGAGGCGAACGTCTCTAAGCACATCTGGCGCGTCGGGCCGATAACGAAACGTAACGTCGGCCAGCTTGATCTCGCCATGGGCGGCCTTCATCTGGAGGCCGGCCTGCTGGGCGCTCTCCGGCGGACTGTTCAAGATATCGCCGAGCCGCTGCACCGAAACCTGGACCTGCTGAAAGTCCTGCCATACCTGAGACAGCCGGATTATCGGCGCCGCAGCCTGGTTCATGATCATGCAAAACGCCACCAACCCACCCACCGTCAACTCGGAATTCATGACAGCTTCTGCGCCGAAGAACAGAACCGCGGCCGTGGTGAGCTTGTTGACGTATTGAATGGCGTTCTGACCCAAATTGCCGAGCATCGTTGTCTGGAAAGACGTCTTCACGTAGGCGGCGAGCCGCTCCTCCCATTCATTGCGGACGATGGGTTCGACCGCCGCCGCCTTGAGGGTCTGAATGCCAAGGACAAACTCGACCAGCACCTGCTGGCAGGCAGCGCCGCTGTTAAATCGCTGATTGATCTTCTCGCGCAGCGCCGGACGGATCGAGAGCGCAATAAGCAGATAGAGCGGAATGAACGCCAGAACGATTGCGGTCAACTTGACCGAATAGGCAAACAGGACGCCGACAAAGATGACCGCAAAAATCAGGTCGATCGCCGAGGTCGAATCCTTGACCGGTCAAGAAACTGCGGATCGTCTCGATCTCGCGAACCCGCGCGACTGTCTGCCCCGTCGCGCGCGTTTCGAAATAGCTGAGGGGCAGGCGCAGCAGATGGTCAAACAAACGACTGCCAAGTTCGACATCGATACGATTGGTCGTATGGGTGAGCGCGTAGGTGCGCAAAAATTGTAAAAGGACATCAAAGGTTCCGATGGCAACCAGCCCGACAACGACGACGGTCAGCGTCGCGACACCCTTGTGAACCAAGACTTTGTCGATGACGATCTGAAAGAACAGCGGCGTGACCAATGCGAACAGTTGCACGAACAAGGATGCGATCAGAACCTGGATCAAAGGCGTTCGGTAACGCAAAAGCGACGGCAAGAACCAGCGGAAGCCAAACGCCTCAGGACTTATGCCGGCGCCCGCCCAACGGCGCGTCACAAGAATGATTTGGCTACCCCAGATAGTCTCCATATCCGCGGGGATCACATCGTGAGCTACCAGCGTGCGAGGATCACCGATGCGCAACCTGCCATCAGCAAGGCGGCCTGCAAGAACGCGATAGGTTCCGTCCTTCATACCCAAAATACAGGGGACTGGAACGGACTCGAGCCGACCAAGAGGCTGACCTTCGAGCAGTCGCGATTTTAGTCCGAGATACCTCGATGCTCGCACGATTTCAGAGCCACTAGCTGGGCGAAAGAGACCAAGTTGGTGACCGAGATGAACTACATCGGCGGCAATTCGGTAATGCGCTGCGATCGCGGTAATCGAGAGGGAGTCCGCTGTCAGATTGGGCGGCGTACGATTTAGACGAAATCGTTGCATCGACTGCCCGCATCGCCTCTGCGATTTGCGCGTCATCCCGAACTTCGCGAGACTCGTTCCCTACGATCCCTCTCAAACCCATTGCGGTCTCATAAGTGCTCTTTGCAGATCAGATTGCGGTTTACGACAGGCGCTTACGGCTTCGGCGGCACTCGATTGTAACCAACGGTACCAAGGTCGACGCGCCCTGGGAATATGGCTGCCGGTAGCGGCCGGCCACGGAACCGCTCAGGACGTCAAATAGATATTGATCTGCGAGGTCTTTGAAAACGGCATTCGCAGGAAATCGAAAGCGGCAAAGCCGATATGAAACAAAGGCGTCAGCGGATGCTCGATCGAGGGGCGCTCAGCGGAGACGCTGCAGAGCCCAAGCTTCCGCAATTCGTTGATCACGCTCACCGTCCAGAACGGCGCGCCTTGCGTGTACGAGCAATGTGCGACCGCAAAGCCTGCCGCCTCGCAATGCCGAACAAGGCTGTCTTTTGTAAACAGAACGAAATGGCGCGGCGTATGATACCCGCCCCAGGAACGGTTCCTGAAAAGACGGGCGTCAAGGGCGTCGAAGTTCGGCGTCTTGATCCAGATGCGCCCGCCCGGACGCAGCAGCTGCCTGGCCTTACGCAAGACCGCCATCGGATCGGTCACGTGCTCGATCAGGTTCAGCATCAGGATAATATCGAACTGGTCGTCCGTATCGAATTTCTCGAAGGTCGTCAGATGATAGGCGTGACCGTTGGCGCGGGCGATATCTTCGGCGCGCGGGTCGATGTCAACCACCGCTGTCCGACTGACGCGCGGATCGGCTCGCTTCAGATCGTTGAGAAGCCAGCCGCTCCCGCCCCCGACATCAAGTGCAGCCAGGCTTGAGCCTTTGACGTTGCGCGTGAGAGCCGCAAACGCCCGCTCGTCCAGAAATCGCTTGATGCGCTGGGCGGCCGATCGCTCCGCATCGACGTGAAACGAATAGTAGTTCGCCGGATAGATTTCATCCAGCCGATCGGCGGGCATCGGATCGAGAAACAGGATATCGCAATCGAGACAGCGAACGAAAGTGAAGTCGTCGGCGCTGGTGAAATATTCGACGTCGCGCGCGATCGCGTAGAGAGAGGTGCGCGATCTTGCGCATATCGGACATGCGGGTGTTGCGCTCATCGAACGTGAAACAGTCTGGTGAAGGTCCTGAAGTAGCTTGATCGACGCATCACGATCAGTTTCGCCGCCTCGGTATCCAGAAGATAGTTTTCGAATGCCGGCAGGTTCGTATATGAAAGTGACGGCTCCCAATGGTGCAGCAAATGCCGATTGAAGCCTGCCCCGCCGAAGATTGAGGAAAAGGGATCGGATCCGAAGATCCGGGTGTAGGCGCCGTGATCCTGCTTGAAGTAGTCGATGGCCGGGCTGGCGTCGTCGTCGCGATGTTCCAGCAATTGGCGCAACGCGCCGAATAGCGGAAAAAACGCGCCGACACCGGCAATCCAGGAAAGGCTCAGCCAGATCGAGCCGAGAAAATATGTCGCCGCAAGGATCACGACGTGAGCGAACAATCCGGCCAGTCCGACATACTTGCCGCGTTGCTGGGCGGTCGCGCGTTCTTGCGTCGCTTTCCGCGACGACAGAACTTCAAGCACGCGTATCCCGAACAACCCTTTGACGAGGAACGGGAGATTCAGCGGAAAGAAATAGGTCACTTCGCTATCGTTGACGTTTCCAAGCTCACGATGATGCTGGAAATGCACGACGCGATACTTCTGGACCGACGAGCCGATCATCCAGGCGATCAGCACGTTGCAAAGCAGGTCGCTGCGATCGCGGCTTCGGCTCAAGTTAAAATGGGCCCCCTCGTGAATAAAAAGCTGGAGGTAAGCGATCCAGAAACCGATCGATATCGCGCCGAGTCCGGCGGCCAGCCATGGGCTGAGCAAGCCACGCGCCGGCAGCGCAACGACCAGAACGCACGTGACCAAAAGACTTGCATATCCGAGCGCGATATCAAGCCACACCTTGCCGTAGCGCGGCGAAAGGGTCTTCACCAGGTCAACGTAGCGAACGCCGCGGCTGTCGACGATTCGGGACCTCAGCAGATGAAACGACTTCGAATAGTCGCGCTCGATGCTGGCGGCTCCATTCGTTGTGTCAAAAGTCATCGCTCGCTTTTCGCTCGCCATACCCTGCACGGCCCTACGCATCATATACACAAGGCCAGCAATCGAAGAAAGCTTCATGCGCCGAAAGCCTTGGACAACTCATGAGCGTCCCCGCTCTCAAAACGCCTGCGCGAGCAGCCGCTCGGTCCGCCTGCAACAGATAGGTGCCGGTGATGACGAGATCGGCCATGCCATGGCGCGCCGTTCCGTCCGAGATCATCGATGATCCCGTTCCCCGACAAGCAACATAGCTATGCCTCACGCCTCCTGTACCAAGCGATCGTTCCTTCCAGACCCTTTTCAAGCGAGATGCGCGGTTGCCATCCGGTTGCGGCGCGGAGCCGGGAGATGTCGGCTTCCATGTGCATGATCTGGTCGGGCCTGAAGGGGATTTCACCGAATACCAGGTCCATTCCGGGCGCCGCGAGGTCCCTGACGCGCTCGATCACATCGCGCACCCGTTCGGCGCGCCCGGACCCGAGATTGAACACGCCACTGGCCGTCGGTGCGGTCGCAACGGCCAGAACCGCGCGCGCGACGTCCTCTACGTGCAGCCAGTCCCAGTATTGTGTGCCCAGTGTCGTGCGCGGCCTGCGCCCAGCCAGCATCTCGGTGATAAGCATCGGGATCAGCCAGCCGTCATTGTCGCCCGGGCCATAGGTGGAGAACAGCCGCAGCCAGGCATGGCGCATCCCGGCCTGTGCCGCGAGTTGCCGGGTGAGGTAGAGCGTCGCCATCTTTGCTGCGCCATAAAGACTTGTCGGCTGGGGCAGCGAATCTTCGCGCATTGTCGAGTTCGCGCCGTACTCTCCCTGGCTGCCCATGGCAATGAAGGCGCTCGCGCCGGCAACGGCCGCAGCCTCAACCAGGGAGCAGGCCGGTACAATATTTTCCGCGAATTGCCGGCGATCGAAGCGCGCATGATTGGCGACACCGGACCAGGCCAGGTGCAGCACCACCTCGGGCCGATATCGGGTGAGCGCAGCAGTAAGCGCCGGACCGTCGTTGAGATCCAGGTCGATCCGTTCAAACTGCCCGGCAAACGGCGCCAGCCTTTGCTCGGCGCTGTTTGATCGCACATGCACCAGCATCTCATGCCCGGCCTCCAGGCCGAGCCGCAGTGTCTCCGCGCCGATGAAACCAGTTCCGCCGGTCAGGAACATTCTCATAGGAGAGCCGCTGCGTGGTCTTCGATCGACCCGAGCCGATCCAGTAGCCAATTCTGGCTGCCGATCTGCCCGCGAAGCGCTTCGGTGATCCCATACTTCGCAAAACGCGGCGCGAGCCCGGTCGTTAGCAGAGCGTCGGCGACCCGGCTGCCAAAGCCACCGGCTACACCATGCTCCTCGATGGTCAGAATGGCGCGATGTCGGCGGGCGGCGTCGATAACGGCCGAGACATCCAAGGGGTGGAAGCCCGGGAAGCTGAGCACCGACGCCGAAATGCCGCGCGCAGCCAGTGCATCAGCCGCGCTCAACGCACGGCCAATGATCGGACCCGTGCCAAGCAAGGCAATATCTCTTCCTTCGCGCAATTGAATGGCGCGATCGAGCGATATCGGCGTGCCGATCGGGTGCAAGACCGGTTCGCCCGAGCGGCCAAGCCGCAGATAGGCCGGCCGCCGCCGCTCCATGAGTTGTGGCAGCAGCGCCACCGCCTCTACCGGATCGGCAGGACAGGCTACCGCCATATTGGGCAACATTGCCATGATACCGAGGTCTTCGACACCGTGGTGCGTGTAGCCTTGCGCACCGTAGGCGAGGCCGCCGCCGACGGCGATGACCGTCACGGGGAGATTGTGATAGCAGACATCGTTGCGCAGCTGTTCCAGGCAACGCAAGGTCGGGAAGTTGGCGATGGAGTAGAGCACGACGCGACGTCCCGAAAGCGCGAGCCCGGCGGCAATTCCCACCATCGCCTGTTCGCATACGCCAACATTGGCATATTGCGCGGGTAGCTCATCAGCGAAGCGCTCAAGCACGGAATAGCCGAGGTCCGCCGTAAGCAACATGATTTCCGGATGAACGCGTGCGTACGCGGTGAGAGCGTCGATTGTCTCGGTTCTCATTCAGCGCCTGCCAGCTCGGCCAAGGCAGCTTCGAGTTGTGCCGCATCCGGATTGCGGTAATGCCACAGCAGACGCCCCTCCATGAAGGAGACACCCTTGCCTTTCACGGTGTGGGCAATAATCGCGGTCGGTCGATCCGCCCTCGGCGGCGGTCCGGATAGCGCCACCTTCAACGCGGCGTGATCGTGTCCGTCGAGTTCGATGACGCCCCAGTTGAAAGCCCGGAATTTTTCCGCAAGCGGGTGCAGCTCGCTCACCTCCGCGACGGTGCCGAAACTCTGGATCTTGTTGTAGTCCACGATCGCGATCAGGTTGCGCAGGTGGAAGTGCTGCGCGAACTGGATCGCTTCCCAGTTCGAGCCCTCGTCGAGTTCGCCATCGCTGAGAACGCAGAAGCTGCGCCAGCTTTCGCGCGAGCGCTGGGCGGCGAGCGCCATGCCGGCCGCGACCGGGAGTCCATGCCCCAGCGATCCCGTGGACAATTCAACTCCGGGAACCGTCGTCGATACGTGACCCGCGAGCCGCCCCCCATCGGCCGAGTAGTGATCGAGCTCCGCGGGATCGAAGTAGCCGCTTTCGGCCAACGCTGCGTAGACGATGGCCGCCGCATGGCCTTTGCTGACCACCAGGCGATCGCGGTCGGCCAGGTTGGGATGCTTTGCGTCGAAATGCATGATGGCGCCGTACAGCACCGCCATGATATCAGCCATCGAAAGGCAAGAACCGACATGCGAGGCCCGCGCTCGGTGGGTCATGCGCAGGGCATGGGCGCGGAGCCGTCGAGCCAACGCGTGCGTCTCGATATTGTTCACAGGGGCCGGCTCCGATCCGAGTGATGGCGTGGGTGCACCCATGCAAGCTGAACGGCAAACTATAGAAAAGTCTTCGGCGTTCGGGAAGGCGTATCGAATTCAACGGCCGTCTTTTGTGTGTTGCCTGGATTGGACGAAGCAGCGGGCATCGCGCTTCATAGAACCTCGATCGGCACCCTCGGAAACCGGTTTCCTTTCGGGTCCAGCCAGACGACGCCTTCCTGCACGATGTCGAGCCGCGCTACATATCGGCCCGGCTTTGGCGGACGCAGAATATCCAGATCCACCTGGACACTATCGCCAGGCAGCAGCATCACCACCTGATTCCGCACAGGAGTCAGAAGATACTGGCGAGGGAATTCCCAACCGAGCAGATCTCCATTTGCCGCGGTGAGATGATAGGAAAGCCCGATCATGCAATCGTCGCTGGCGAAAACATGCCATGGCCGCCATCCCCGATTAGTGATCCGCACCGTTACCGATTGGTGACTTACGTCCGGCGTGGCGAAGCGCAGCAAATGACCATCCACATCCAGCCTTGCGGCTCTTATTCGGCGGCTTTCCTTCACCGGGATTCGCAATACGCCCGGCGGCAGACGCAACTCCACATTCTCGGGACGCCGAGCATGATTTGGGGCTTCACGTAATGCCTTGCGGTTCGCGACGCCGAAAATCCTGCGCAAGAAGGCCCGGATGTCCCGATGAAAGGCGAGATGCGACACTGAGCCATCTTCATGCGTGCTGTAACGCATATGACGGATCACATTGCCCGATCGGGCGACGCGTGATCGATGGTCTTTGTAGAAAAGTCTCTGAAAACGAAACCGAGGAATATCCGGCGAAGACACTGCGGCCGTCAGCTCGAGGTCGGTCGTCTGGATCGAGTCCAAAGACGCGGTTCTCGGCAACCCTTCGTTCCGCCAGGCTGCAAATCTCCTTGCGAAATTGCTCCTCAACCACAGCAGATGGAAAATGAGGGATGAAGCGACGCATCAAGACGATCGCGCTCACAAATGACGACTGCAGCTTTCGGCGGCATAGCTCCTCGCGGAGCAATCTCCAATCGAAGTCGGGTGTCGCCTTCAGGATCAGCCAGGCATCGTAGAGCCAATCGAGGTGCGCATGGATCTCCCGAAGTCCACCGATCTCCCGAATTCCGCCGATCCCGGCCACGAGGAATTCATCCTCCGGCGCGAGCACGCGAAGTCGCAGGCCCTTCCATTCTATGAGGCGCGACCTGCTCCAGAATCCGTCGTCGGCACCCTCGTCGCACGATTCAAACAAGGAGTACCAATGAAGATCCAAGCCGTTTCCGGTCGCATCGACGAAATCGTGTGAGTGCCGGTCTTCAGGTTTCTTTTGAGCATCATACCGATAGCGGAAACCACAAGCGGCCAGCACGCCTTCCGCGCGATCCTTGTCGCGCCATCGAACAAGAATATCGCAATCGCCAAATGATCGAAGCGCCGCGCTGTTGTAGTATTGCAGCACGTTCGACATGCCCTTGAACAGGATGAAGTCGATTCCGGCCGACGCCAACGCGCGGCAGACCGGCTGAATGGCGTTGAGGAGGCGATTGTTGCGAGAGAAGCAGTAGCGATAGACGCCTTTCATCCTGCCACTGAGGGACCGAAGTGCGGGTTGCAATCCCGCGCGCGCGTACAACGCCGGAATGAGCCGGTTTGACGCTCCGTCAAGATTATCCAGATCGACGGCGGCCGCCCAATCTCGCAGCGCTTCGTCGCTGACGGCACCCTCCCCCAGCAGCGCATCCAGCATTCGTCGCCTGGTTGCCGGTGAGAAGCCGTTCGCTTTCGTCAAAAACGGCAAGAAGGCTCATGCATCAGCTCTCTGATAAACCCGCATTCGCCTTTCTGCGGCGGGCGAGCGAGGCGCGCACGATCTGTATGCGGCTCTGATCGAGCTCTCGCTTTTTGACGAGGGAAAGGTTTTTCCCATGGATGCGGCGCTTGACGACCACATCTTCAATCAGACGGATCCGCGCTCCCTCATCCCGGGCCCTCACAGACCAATCGAGACACGCGTTGAGGGCGAGTCGCTCGTCAAGACGGCCAAATTTTTCGAAAGCATCTGCCCGGATGATGGCAGCCCCCGGCAAGTGCCCCTGCTGCGGCTCAAGTGGCACCACGTAGCGTGCCCGCTCTTGGTCCGACAGTTCGGGGCTGAGAAAGCACAGCAGTTTTCCTGTGACCATGTCGAGCGCGGGCTCCTCCAGGAAATACCGCATGCGAGTCGAAATGGAGTTCGGCGTCAGCAGATCATCGGCATCCAAATGCAGCAGGAACTCGCCTTGCGCGGCCGCGATGCCGCTGTTGCGGGTGGCGCCAGGTTGGCCATGACTATGCGCGAAATTATTCTAACGCGCCGGCCAAAGCTTTCGGCCACGGCAAATGTACGATCGGTTGAGCCGTTGTCCACGACAAGTAATTCGAGCGGCTCCCAGTCCTGCTCCAGCACGCTCTCGATCGTCTCGGCCAGGTAGGCTTCCGCGTTGTAGGCAGGGACAAGAACACTCACCATGCCCGGTGTGACATTCTGCTTCATTTGTCGTGACCGTCCTCTGGCTTGCGGGCTTCATCGCGCGCGGACTCTCTTGCAATGATGGCTTCAAGTAGCGGCTGTGCAGCCTGGGGGTTGCCGCCGACATAGATCCGCCAGCAAGGCAGGCGACGGACCAGGGAGGTCAGTCGCGCGAGCGATTGCGCCCGGTCTCCGGGTAACTGCAAGAGTGTGCTCGGGGCCAGGGCCCGCAGCGCTTCGCCGCTTGACAGGACTTCTGCGCGGCAGCTCGAACCCGATACGATCTCCGGCAGCACGATCGCCCGCAGTGGAAAGGATCGCAGGATTGCCTCCGGGGCGTGCTCGGCAATGAAGATGATCGACTTGCCTTGAAAATCGATCGGCGATGCGCGAAACGCTTCGGCAAGATGCGGCAGCATCGCGATCGAGGCGGCATTGGCCTTGCCGCTCCCATAGAGTGAGTGCACCCGAGGGGCGGGCCCGATTTCGACAAGACAATAGTCGTCGGCCGCATAGCCAAGCGACGAACCAACACAGGCGAGCGCCTGGGTGGACTTGCCCGCGCCGCTGCGGCCGATCAGCAGCACGCCCCCCGCCTCGGTGCCGACCGCGGCACCGTGCACGAGCTGCAGGCCCAGTCCCGCCGACCACCAATGCATGATTTGCCTGAAGGGCGCGCCTTGTTCCCAGGCTGCGAGTTCCGAAACATTCGCCGCGCGAAACAGCGCGAGCCGACGGTTGGGGTCGTAGGCCTGCAGATTTCGCTGCTCGATGTCCCAGGCCATTCGTATCGGGCCATCGATGTAGTGAAGCCCATGACCGCCGGCCTCCCCCGTCCATTCCGGCAATTCAACATCGTTCGAGAAGTCGCCCCAGCTGCAGATGGTCAGATCGGCGGGCGTCTGCTCAAGGGCTTCCAAATGAGCGAACGCCGGCAGCAGCTTTGTGGCCAAGGCCGCATCGGCAAACTTCAAGGCGATCACCTTCCCGGCAACCCGAAAATAGGCATCACGACCGAGGCGGGCGTTGGCCGCTTGAAAGGCTTGCTCCGCCATCGCAAAGGCGATAGCCGGATCGATCATTTGCGTGTCGTATCCCGCAACGGCCAGCCTGCGTCGGTTACTTCGTGGATCGGATCGACAAGCAGCAACTCTTGCATATCGGTATATTTCTGCAGCTCGGGCGTCTTGAACTCGCCGGCTGGTTCAAAATCGCCGAGAGGTCTCGCGGTATTCGGCATCGATTGCGATGATGAGGCCTTCAGAGACAAGCTCCGAGGCGAACTTGGTTGTCTCGTCGACGATACGCGCCCGCTCGCTATCGAGGCCGCGGGCCAGGCGGCTAGCGATTTCGTCGACCGAATAGCCCGCCAGCAGCCCGTTCCAGATATCGGCCCCGCTCGCCAACATGCTGTAGTAGGTGCCCGACGTGAGATGAATGACGATCGCCTCGCCATTCAGCACTTCGCTCACCACGTCCTGATCATTTAATCGGAAACGCATCCAGACAACCTCAAGCAAAGCTCTTTTTTGGAAATCATTTGAGAAACAAATTAGAGATGCGAATTACATATTTTGCAAGCTATCTTAAACGGACGGGCGTCCGGTGTCGACCGTGGACACCAGGTTCCGACCGGGATGTGCGCAAGGTTCGCGCCGCCGGATAAGGCATTTTGCTGCGGCGTCTCGGGCGTTTTTGGTCAGCGCAGTATTGCCATTGAAAGCTCTCTCATCGTCCCTCATCGTCCTCCGGCCCGCTCCGGAAACGCCTGCGCCAACGCCGTTCGATCCGCCTGCAACACGCCACGCTCGGTGATCAAGCCATTCACAAGCCGCGCCGGCGTCACGTCGAAGGCGTAATTGGCAACCGGAGAACCGTCGGGGACGATCCGCACCGTTTCGATCTTCCCCTCCGCCGTGCGGCCCGTCATCGTGGTGACTTCGTCGGCACTGCGCTGCTCGATCGGAATTTGCGTCACGCCATCGAAAATCGAAAAGTCGATCGTCGGCGACGGCAGCGCGACGTAGAACGGCACGCCGTTGTCGAAGGCCGCGAGCGCCTTCAGATAGGTGCCGATCTTGTTGCAGACGTCGCCATTGGCGGTGACGCGATCGGTGCCGGTAATGACCAGATCGACCATGCCATGCTGCATCAGGTGGCCACCGGTATTGTCCGCGATCACGGTATGCGGCACGCCATGGTGCGACAGCTCCCAGGCCGTCAATGAAGCGCCCTGATTGCGCGGGCGGGTCTCGTCGACCCAGACGTGGACGTTCAAGCCGTGATCGTGCGCCAGATAGATCGGCGCGGTCGCCGTCCCCCAGTCAACCGTCGCAAGCCAGCCCGCGTTGCAGTGGGTGAGGATGTTGATCGCCTCGCCCGGCTTCTTGCGGGGTGCGATCGCTTCGATCAGGCCGAGGCCATGCCGGCCGATCGCCTGGTTGATCTCGACATCTTCCTCGGCGATTTCGCCGGCGCGGACGTAAGCGGCAGTGGCCCGCGTCGCCGGCGCGAGCGGCGCAAGCGTCTTCCGCATTTCATCGAGCGCCCATTTCAGGTTGATCGCCGTCGGGCGTGTTGCAATCAACATCGCGCAGGCGCGCTCGAACGATGAATCCGAGGGATCGGCGCGCATCGCCAGCGCTACGCCATAGGCTGCGGTCGCCCCGATCAACGGGGCGCCACGCACCAGCATGGAGCGGATGGCGTCGGCCGCCTCATCGCATGTCGCAAGTTTCGCGATGATGAATTCATGCGGCAGACGCCGCTGGTCGATCGCGCCGATCGTCCAGCCGTCGTCTTCGACCCAGATGCTGCGAAAGAATTTGCCGTCGACTTTCATTGGCGAAGCACTCTTCCCGCGACCGCATCGAGCTTCTTCAAGAGTTCCGGATCGCGTGCTTCGGGCGCGGTGATCAGCGCGGTGTCGAGCGCACGGTCCGAGCCGATCGGGCACGGCTCATGCGCGCGCGGAAAGTCGCGCGCCAGCCGCGCCACCAATTGACGCGCCTTCTCGGCATTGGCGTTGAGCACGCGAATGATGTCGGCCACCGTGACCGCGTCGTGATCGGGATGCCAGCAATCGAAGTCCGTCACCATCGCAACGCTCGCGTAGCAAATCTCGGCCTCACGCGCGAGCTTGGCCTCGGGCATGTTGGTCATGCCAATCACCGAGTAGCCGTGGCTCTTGTAGGTCATGCTTTCGGCAAGCGTCGAGAATTGCGGGCCCTCGATGCACACATAGGTGCCGCCGCGCGCAAACGGAATGTTTTCGGCTTCCGCAGCCGCCGCCAGGTGCAATCCCAGGCGCGGCGAAACCGGATGCGCCATCGAGACATGGGCGACGCAGCCTTTGCCGAAGAACGAGCTCTCGCGGCGGTAGGTGCGGTCGACGAACTGGTCGACCAGCACGAAAGTACCCGGCGACAGCTCCTCCTTGAAGGAACCGCAGGCCGAGAGCGAAATCAGGTCGGTGACGCCGGCGCGCTTGAGCACGTCGATATTGGCGCGATAGTTGATATCGGAAGGTGACAGCCGATGGCCCTTGTCGTGCCGCGTCAGGAAAACGACCGGTAGCCCCGCGATGGTGCCGTGGCGAAGCGGCGCCGACGGCGCGCCCCACGGACTTGCGGCCATCTCGTCACGGGCATTTTCAAGCCCCGGCAGGTCGTAGATGCCGGACCCTCCGATAATGCCGAGCACGGCTTGCGTCATGGTTACTCCACCTGATGTTCGCGAGCCTTCGACAGACAAAGGCGACTATATCGCAGGGCCATATTCAACTATTGTTTTGCCGCCGCAAGCCTCTCGCGGCCGCTCGAGGAAAGGGCCGATGTCCATGCGCCCCGAAAGCAGGGCAACGTACAGGCAAAAACGACAGGCCAAGCGCCAGTCGATTATCGACGCCTGTCGCGAAATGAACCGGCTCGGCATCAACCAGGGCACGTCAGGCAATATCAGCCTGCGCCACGACGACGGAATGCTGATCACACCGACTTCCGTGCCTTACGACACGATGCAGGCCGACCAGATCGTGTTCATCAAGCTGGACAGCGACCCGGCTCCCACGCAACGGCCGTCCAGCGAATGGCGCTTTCACCGCGACATTCTGAAAGCGCGCCCCGAGGTAAACGCGGTGGTGCATGCCCACCCGCCCTTTGCGACCATCCTCGCGATCATGGGCCTTGAGATTCCCGCGGTCCATTACATGATCGCCTGCGCCGGCGGTGACACGATCCGCTGCGCGCCCTATGCGACCTTCGGCACCGAAGAATTATCGCATCACGCGGTCACCGCGCTTGCGGAGCGCTCGGCCTGCCTGCTCGCCCATCACGGCATGATCGTGGTCGGGACTTCACTCACCAAGGCCATGTGGCTAGCGGTCGAGGTCGAGACGCTGGCGCGGCAATATCACGGCTGCCTTCAAATCGGCACGCCGCCGCTTTTGTCAAAAGCCGAGATCGACAACGTTCGGCGCGGATGGCCGGATACGGCGTCGGCGGCGAAGTTGATGCGGCGGATTGTTGCCTGATTTCTGCTTCGGATGAATCGAAGAATACATTCCGGAAGCGCACAATGATGGGCAACCCAAAGCGTGAAGCTTCAGTCCCTCCAATGCCGCGACTTACTTGCCCTTGAAGTTCGGCGCCCGCTTGTTGAGGAAGGCGTCCATGCCTTCGCGGAAGTCCTCGCTCATATAGGCCTTGAGGATCAAGTCCTCGCCCTCCTCGCGGGACAGCGTACGGCGGATCCGGCGCACGGCTTCCTTGGTCACTTCCAAAGTGATCGGCGCGTGGCCGGCCACGAGCTTCGCGGTCTCGTCCGCGCGCTGTTGCAGCGTCTCGACATCGGGCACGATCTCATTGAGCAGACCGAGCGCGAGCGCCTCCGGCGCTTCGACCAGACGCGCCTTGAAGATCAGGTCCTTGGTCCGCGCGGGGCCAACCAGCGACACCACCCTTGAGATGTTCGACATCGACAGGCAGTTGCCGAGCGTGCGCGCGATCGGAAAGCCGATGCGGGTCGAAGCCGTGCCGATGCGGATATCGCAACAGGCAGCAATCCCGCGCCGCCGCCGGTGCAGGCGCCTGCGATCGCCGCAATCACCGGCACGCGGCATTGCTCGAGCGTAGAGAGCACGCGGTCGATGCGGGCTTCATAGTCGAGCGAGTCCTGCGCGGTCTTGAAGGCGCGGAACTGCGAGATGTCCGTCCCCGAGGCAAACGCCTTGTCGCCGGCGCCGGTGATGATCAGCGCCTTGATCGAGCGGTCGGCATTGATGCTCTCGCAGATCGAAGCCATCTGCTCGTACATCGCAAAGGTCAGCGCGTTGCGTGCCTGCGGACGGTTGAAGGTCATCCGGGCGATGCCGTCTTCGACCTTGTAGATCAGGTCTTCATTGGTGCTTACGGGGGCGTTCATGTCGCGCTCCTTCTGTTTGTTGTTGCTTAGGCCGGCCTTACGCCACCGCCGCCTTGGACTCGGCATGGCGACCACGTCGCGGTTCTTCAGGATGTCCATGGCGGCGAGTACACCGCCCGCGCGGTGCGGCACCTTCGCAAGGTCGAGACCCATCTCGACGCCGGACAGCGCGCCCATCAGCATGAGATCGTTCATGTGACCGATATGGCCGATGCGGAACGCCCGGCCCTTGAGCTTGCCGAGGCCCGTGCCGAGCGACATGTCGAAGTTTTCCAGCACGGCCTTGCGGAACGCATCGGCATCGTGCCCCTCGGGCGTCATCACCGCGGTCAGTGACGGCGAATAGGCCTGCGGGTCGAGGCAAACGAGGTCGAGACCCCAAGCCTTGGCCGCGGCGCGCGTGGCGGCGGCATGGCGCTTGTGACGCGCGAACACGTTTTCGAGCCCCTCTTCCTCCAGCATCGCGATCGCCTCGCGCAGCGCGAACAACAGGTTGACCGCCGGCGTATAGGGAAAGGTGCCGATCTTGTTGAACTCGAGCATGTCGTGCCAGTCCCAATAGGAGCGCAGCGACTGATTGGCCTTCGAGATGGCAAGCGCCTTCTCCGAGACCGCGTTGAAGGAGAGGCCCGGCGGCAGCATCATGCCCTTCTGCGAGCCGCCGACGGACACGTCGATGCCCCAGGCGTCATGCTCGTATTCGAGCGAGGCGAGGCCGGAGATGGTGTCGACCATCAAGAGCGCCGGATGGTTGGTGCGGTTCATCGCCTTGCGCACATCGAGCGGATGGGTGACGCAGCTCGTCGAGGTCTCGTTATGGATGACGAGCACGGCCTTGATCTTGTGCGCCTTGTCCGCGGCAAGCCGGGCTTCGATCTCGGCGACGTCGGCGCCACGGCGCCAGTCGGTCGGCATGAATTCCAGGTCGAGCTTGAACTTCTCGGCGATGCCCTTCCACAGCACCGCGAACTGGCCGGTCTCGGCGAGCAGCACCTTGTCGCCGGGGGACAGCGTGTTGACGATCGCGGCCTCCCAGGCGCCGGAGCCGGACGACGGGAAAATGATCACCGGCTGCTTGGTGCGGAAAATCCGCTGCAGGCCCGAGAAGACGGCGAAGCCGAGTTCGGCAAACTCCGCGCCCCGGTGGTCCAGCGCCGGCATGTCCATGGCCCGCAGGACCCGGTCCGGTATATTCGTAGGGCCTGGAATCTGAAGAAAATGCCGTCCTGTATGCAGGGCCATAGAGCGTCCTTCCCGGAGGGATTCTTAGAGCAAGTGGCGATCTATTGCTCCCAGCCGGTCTATTCCGTCAATCCATAAGTATGCGTAGCCAAACCCGGCCAACTACGGCCAAGGATCAGCGTTCTCCGGAGAGACCGATCAAGGGAAAATTCTACTACTCCGCGGGTTGCGGCCGCCCCGCCCCGACATCTTTTCCAGCTTCCTCGAACGGCAATTCCGGGTGCATCAGGAAGGCGCAGAAGCAGCCGAGGAGCAAGAGCCCGATCGTCATCAGGAACGGAAGATACCAGTTGCCGGTCACGTCGATCACGTAGCCCGCCACGAGCGGCGACACGATCGCTGCAAAGGCCGAGCCCGAGTTCATCAGGCCGGACGCCGTGCCGGAATATTTCGGCGCGATATCCATCGGGATCGACCAGATCGGACCGATCACAAGCTCGGCGAAGAAGAATCCGCTTGAAAGGCAGAGCGTCACGACCGTGATGTCGTGGGTGTAAGATGATCGGCACCAGCGACAGCAGCGCGCCGGCAAAGCCGAGAACGATGATGCTCAAACGGGCCAGCCGAACCTTTCCGGTTCGCTTGAGAATGCCGTCGGACAGAATGCCGCCGACACTGTCGCCGACCACACCGGCGATGAAGACGCCCGAGGCAAAGATCGCGGAGTTCTTGATGTCGAGGCTGTAGGTGTTCTTGAAGAACAGCGGCAGCCAGTTCAGGTACAGCCAGAGGCACCAGCCGTAGCAGAAGTAGGTCAGGGTCACCGGCCACATCCGTTTGATCAATGGCCCCCAGGGCACTGACGGTCGCGCGCCGGAGGGACGCGGCGGCAGGGAAGCGAGTTCTTCCGCCGTGATCGAGGGATGGTCCTTGGGCTCGTTGCGGAAATAAGAGACCCAGGCCACGCCCCAGATCAGGCTGACGAGACCGAGCGCAATGAACGATCCGCGCCAGGTGAGCCAGGCCATCAAGGCCGCGATCAAGGGCGGCGTGATCGCATTGCCGAGCCGCGCAAAGGAATGCGTCAGACCTTGCGCGAAGCCACGCATGCCGGCCGGCGTCCAGTACTGCATGGCGCGGGTCGCGGTCGGGAAGGTCGCGCCCTCGCCGAAGCCGAGCGCGACGCGGGCGATGAAGAGCGTCGTGAGGCCGGTGACGAAACCGGTCGCGATGGTCGAGGCCGCCCAGATCAGGCCGCACCAGAACAGCGTGCGCCGCGGGCCGAAGTGATCGCCGACCCAGCCGCCGATCACCTGGAACAGCAGGTACGGATAGGCGAAGGCCGAGAAGACCAGCCCGAGCTGGGTGTTCGAAAGATGCAGTTCTTTCTGGATCTCGCTCGCGGCAGTGCCGATGTTCACCCGGTCGACATAGGTGATGAAATACATCACGCAGAGCATGCCGAGCACCACATGGGTGGCCTTCAACCGAAGCCGCATCTGCTCAACCTCCCCAACAACTTTTACTTTGACTCAGACATCTTTGATCGATCAGCACAAATTGCCGCCGATTGATGGCGACATAATCAGGCTTTAGCCATCCGACTTAAGGCTTGACCATCTTCAAATGGCTCGGCGCGTTCGACTTGTCGGCATCCTCCAGCGACTTCATCGCGGCATCGACGCCGCCGGCGCGGTGCGGCACGCCCGCCGCCGTCAGGCCCATTTCCACGCCCGAGAGCGCACCCATCAGTGACAGTTCGTTGCACTCGCCGAGATGACCGATGCGGAACACCTTGCCGGCGACCTTCGAGAGGCCGGAGCCGAGCGAGATGTTGTACTTTCTCCAGCGCGATCTTGCGGAAGTCGTCGGCGTCGTGGCCCGGCGGCATCAGCACGGCGGTCGAGACCGGCGAATACTCCTCCGGCTCTTGGCACAGCACTTCGAGGCCCCAATGGGTGACTGCGGCGCGCGTCGCGGCGGCCAGGCGCTTGTGGCGGGAGAAGACGTTATCGAGCCCCTCCTCCAGCATCATCGCCATGGCTTCCTTCAGGCCGTAGAGCAGGTTCGTCGCCGGCGTGTAGGGGAAGAAGCCGTTGGCGTTGGGCTTGAGCATCTCTTCCCAATCCCAATAGGAGCGCGGCATCTTGTTGGTCTTGGCGGCGGCGCGCGCCTTTTCCGAGACGGCGTTGAAGCCGAGCCCCGGCGGCAGCATGAAGCCCTTCTGCGAGCAGCTCACGGTAACGTCGACCTTCCACTCGTCGTGCTTGAAGTCGACCGAGCCGAGCGAGGAAATCGTATCGACCAGAAGCAGCGCCGGGTGATTGACCCGGTCCATGGCGGCGCGGATCTCGCCGACCCGGCTGGTCACGCCGGTTGACGTTTCATTGTGGACGACCATCACCGCCTTGATGGCGTGCGACTTGTCGGCCTTGAGCTTCTCCTCGATCTCGGCGGGGCTTGCGCCGTGACGCCAGTCGCCCGGGAGAAACTCGACGTCGATGCCCCAGCGGCGGGCCATCTGCTGCCACAGCGTGGCGAAATGGCCGGTCTCGACCATCAGCACCTTGTCGCCGGGCGACAGCGTGTTGACGATCGCCGCTTCCCAGGCGCCGGTGCCGGAGGACGGAAACACGATCACCGGGCCCTTGGTCTTGAAGATCTGCTGGCAGCCTTCGAACACTTGCTTGCCGAGTTCGGCGAACTCGGCGCTGCGGTGGTCGATCACCGGCATGTCCATGGCGCGAAGCACGCGATCCGGAACGGGGCTCGGGCCCGGAATGTTCAGGAAATGGCGTCCTTGCTGCTTGCTCATGGTGTCCTCCCTTAGCCTTCTTCGGCTGTCGCGCGACATATTGCATTCAATTTTCTCGGCATCAACCATTAAATTGTACGCAAACAGGGTCGACTGTTATTGCAGCCTTTCGTATGTTCCCATCCATGAAACCGATGATTCCAAGTGACACGACCGCGCTCGCACTGGGCGCCGGAAGCGAGCGGGAAGAACAATCTTTGCACGATGAGATACTTGCGCGGCTGCGCGATCACATCGTCGAAGGCAACATTCCCGATGGCGGACGCGTCCCGGAGCGGCAGTTATGCGAAATGCTCGGCATCTCGCGCACGCCTTTGCGCGAAGCGCTCAAGGTTCTGGCGGCCGAAGGCCTCGTCGAACTGTTGCCCAATCGTGGCGCGCGGGTTCGCGCGTTGAGCGAGCACGACCTCGGCGAATTGTTCGACGTGATGGGCGGGCTCGAAGGGCTTGCCGGCCGTCTGGCCTGCGAAAACATCACGGATGAGGAAATCGCCGAAATCGAGCGGCTGCACTATGAGATGTACGGCTTCTACCTGCACCGCGACATGCACGGCTATTTCCACGTCAATCAGTTGATCCATGAGAAGATCGTGGAGGCCTCGCGCAACGATACGCTGAAAGCCGCGTATGCGAATTTTGCCGGCCGCATTCGCCGCGTGCGCTACTCCGCCAACTTCGCGCGCAAGCGCGAGCGCTGGGGCGAGGCGATGCGCGAGCATGAAACGATCCTGGAGGCGCTGCGCCGCCGCGCCGGCAACGAACTGTCGGACATCCTGTTCAGGCACCTGCGCAACAAGCGCACCGCGGCGGTCGAACACCTTCAGACGGGCGCAGGCGGGGTCTCTGAACCGGCCTGATATCGTTCGTCGCCCGCCAGATTTTGCATCAAATTGAAAAGCAGCACGATTGATTTTGCATTCAAACGCGAATTGCCTCCCTCCCCTTGCGGGGTCCGAGGCAGCATGCTCGCTCTCGAGGTCGACGCGAGTGAAACGAGCGTCGGGGTGGGGGTCGTAGAGATCGCCACCGGAGCTATTCGAAGTCGCAAGTCACCCCACCCGACCGCCGCTTCGCGACGGCACCCTCCCGCGCGTTCCACGGGGACGGATAAGAACATGCAGCGCGAGATGAAATGACGGACGTTGAGCTTGAAGGACAGGCTGTCGCGCGAAATCACGGGCGACGTCTTCTTCGATTCCTTCAACCGCGGCCGTTACGCCACCGACGCCTCGTTCTACCAGATCGTGCCGGCCGGCGTGGTCGTCCCCCGCTCGATCGACGAAGGCTTAAGGGCGCTCGCCATCGCCCGCGACGCCGGGCGCAAGGTCACGCCGCGCGGCGGCGGCACCTCGCAATGCGGCCAGACCATCAATGACGGCATCGTCATCGATCTCTCCAAGCATCTCAACAAGCTCATCTCGCTCGATGTCGAGAACAAGACCTGCGTCGTCGAACCCGGCATCGTGCTCGACGACCTCAACCGGCAACTGAAGAAGCACGGGCTGTGGTTTCCGGTCGACGTCTCGACCGCCTCGCGCGCCACCATCGGCGGCATGGCCGGCAACAATTCCTGCGGCGGGCGCTCGTTGCGCTACGGCACCATGCGCGACAACACGCTGTCGATGGACGCGGCCTTGGCCTACGGCACGCTGATGCATTTCGGCGAGGTGCCGCGCGACACGGCATCGGACCTGTTTCGCGACATGCTCGCGTTAGGCAGCCGCGAAGCGGCCGAGGTCGCCGACAAATTCCCGAAGGTGCAGCGGCGCGTCGGCGGCTACAACCTCGATGCGCTCACCCCGCGCAATGCCGCCAACAACATGGCGCATCTTCTCGTCGGCTCGGAAGGCACGCTCGCCTTCACCACCCGGGTCGAACTGAAGCTGTGGCCGGTGATCCGCAACAAGGTGCTCGGCATCTGCCATTTCGGCAGTTTCTACGAGGCGATGGATGCAGCCCAGCACCTCGTCAAGCTGCGCCCGATTGCGGTCGAACTCGTCGACCGCACCATGATCGCGCTCGGCCGCGACATCGCGATGTTCCGGCCCGTGATCGAGGCCACCGTCAAGGGCGATCCCGACGCGCTCCTGATCGTCGAGTTCGCCGAGGAAGACCAGCCACAGAATTTGCAAAAGCTGAAACAGTTGTCCGAGTTGATGGGCGACCTCGGCTTCGCGTGGGCCAACGACACGCGCAAATGGGGCGGCGTGGTCGACGTGGTCGAGCCCGCCGTGCAGACCGCGATCTCGGATTTCCGCACCTCCGGCCTCAACGTCATGATGTCGATGAAGCAGGCGGGAAAGCCGGTGTCGTTTGTCGAGGATTGCGCGGTGCCCCTGCCCCACCTCGCCGACTACACGGAACGGCTCAATAAAGTGTTCGCCAAACACGGCACGCACGGCACCATGTATGCGCATGCCTCGGAAGGCTGCCTGCACGTGCGCCCCGTACTGAACCTGAAGCTCGAAAAAGACGTGAAAGCGATGCGCGCCATCGCCGAAGAGGCCTTCGCGCTGGTGCGGGAATACAAGGGCTCGCATTCCGGCGAGCACGGCGACGGCCTCGTGCGCTCGGAATTTCACGAGAGCATGTTCGGCCCGCGCATCATCGCCGACTTCAAGGAGATCAAGGAGCGTTTCGATCCCGGCCACGTGCTGAACCCGGGCAAGATCGTCGATCCGCCCAAGATGGATGACCGCTCGCTGTTTCGTTATGCGCCGAATTACGCTGTCCGCGAATTCAAGACCGAGCTCGACTGGTCGGCCTATCCGGGCTCCGGTGGCGGTTTCCAGGGCGCGGTCGAGATGTGCAACAACAACGGCGCCTGCCGCAAGCTAGAGGGCGGCGTGATGTGTCCGTCCTATCGCGCCACGCGCAACGAAAAGGATGTCACGCGAGGTCGTGCCAACACATTGAGATTGGCGATCTCCGGCCAGCTGGGACCCGACGCGCTTTCTTCCGACGCCATGATGGACACGATGAAGCTTTGTGTGTCCTGCAAGGCCTGCCGCCACGAATGCCCGACCGGCGTCGACATGGCCAAGATGAAGATCGAGGTGCTCTCCGCGCGACGCGCCAAACACGGCCTTTCGTTGCGCGATCGCCTGGTCGGCTTTCTTCCTCATTACGCGCCGATGTTCTCGCGGATCGCCCCGCTCGCCAACCTTCGCAACAACAGCAAGCTCTTGCGGGCGCTGCTCGAGCGCGTCGCCGGCATCAGCGCCAAGCGAGCGCTACCGGAATGGCGGCGCGACGTGTTCGACCCCCAAAGCGAGGTTTTCGGTCCCGTGGATGGCCGTGAGGTCGTGTTGTTCGGCGACACCTTCAATCGCTCCTACGAGCGCGAAAATCTCGATGCGGCGCTAGAGGTGCTGGTCGCGGGCGGATACCGCGTCCATGTTCCGAAGCCGAGGGACAACGGCACGGCCGCTGTGCTGCGGTCGCACGTTCCTTTCCGCAGGTCTCGTCGATCACGCCCGCGAAGAGCTGGATCGGTTGGTGGCGACCTACGCGCCCTTTGCGGCGCGCGGTGTGCCGATCGTCGGCCTCGAGCCGAGTTGCCTTCTGACATTGCGCGATGAACTGCTGTCATTGCGTTCGGATGAAACCGCCAAGAGCATCAGCGCGCACGCTTTGATGTTCGAGGAGTTCCTGGTGCGCGAGGCCGCCGCCGGGCGGCTCTCGCTGCCGCTGAATCCGATCGCCGAAAAGGCCGTCGTGCATGGCCATTGCCATCAGAAATCCTTCGGCGCATTCAAGCCGGTCGAACAGGCGCTGCGCCTGATCCCGGACTTGAAGGTCGAAACCATCGAGTCCAGTTGTTGCGGCATGGCCGGTGCATTCGGCTATGGTGCGGACACCTACGAGACCTCGATCGAGATGGCCGAGCTCTCGCTGCTGCCCGCGGTGCGCCGCGCCGGCGCTGATACGCTCGTCATCGCCGACGGCACCTCCTGCCGCCATCAGATCAAGGACGGCACCGACCGCAACGCCCTCCACGTCGCCCGCGTGCTGGCGATGAGCCTTTCCAGCCAACGACCTTCCTCTTAACCCACAAGGAATATTCATGTCCGACCTTACCCTCGACGTCGCCCGCAAGATCCTCGACGCCGCACTCGCCAAGGCGGTCGAAAAGAAACTGAAGCCGCTCGTCATCACCGTGCTCGACGCGCGCGGCGTGACGAAAGTCACTGCGGCGCAGGACGGCACTTCGCTGATGCGGGCCGAGATCGCGCACGCCAAGGCCTATGGCGCGCTCGCGATGGGCATGGGCTCACGCGCATTGTTTCAGCGCGCTCAGGAACAACCTTACTTCGTCAGCGCGGCGAACGCTCTCGCCAAGGGAGAACCTGGTGCCGGTGCCCGGCGGCGTCCTGATTCAGGACGGCACGAAGCTGTTGGGGGCGATCGGCGTCTCCGGCGACACTTCCGACAATGACGAGATCTGCGCCATCGCCGGCATCGAGGCCGCGGGTCTGAAAGCCAATCCGGGGTAGTGACGTCCCGGCAGCTTTTCTGGCAGTCTCACCAAACACAAAAACAAGAGGACTGCCATGAAGCTCCGAACCCGGCTCTTGATCGCCACCGCCGTCGCTACGACCTTGGCCTGCGCCGCGCAGGCCCAATCTCCCTCCCCCGCTGACATCGTATTCGTCAACGGCAAGGTTTTCACCGCCGACGACGCCGATCACGTGGTGCAGGGTTTTGCCGTCAAGGAAGATCGCTTCGTCGCAGCCGGGGCCGATGATGACGTGCGCCGCTTCGTCGGCCCGCAAACCAAAGTGATCGACCTCAAGGGCCGCTTCGTGTCGCCGGGCATCACGGACGACCACTTCCACAACGAAGGCGGCGGCTCCGGCGTCGACCTCAGCCACGTGCGCTCGCTCGGCGAACTCTTGACCACGGTCGCCAATGCAGCGGCCGCAGCGCCGGCCGACACCATCATCGTCTCCAATTCGGACTGGCACGAGGCGCAGCTGAAAGAGCAACGCCTGCCGACCGCCGAGGAGATCGAACAAGCCGCCCCCGGCAAGCCGGTCGTGCTGGTGCGCGGCGGCCACGAATACATTCTCAACACCACCGCGTTGAAGAAATGGAATGTCACCAAGGAAACGCCGGTGCCAGCTGGCGGACAGATCAGCCTCAACGCCGCCGGCGAATTGACCGGAGAACTGTTCGACGAAGCCAAGAACCTGGTGACACTGCCGAAACCGAAGCCCGTCAGCATGGAAGACATCCTGACGACGCAGAAGGCGGTTGCGCCGTACGGCATGACCGCGCTCCGCATTCCCGGCTCCTACAAGGGCGACATGATCGAATCCTACCGGCTGATGAAAAAGGCCGAGGCCGAAGGAAAGCTGACGCTGCGCTGGACAGTTTACATGCCCGGCTGGTCGCTGCGCTCGGCGGAAGGCACGCGCAAGGCGATCGAAAGTTGGGGAACGCATCAAGGCGAAGGCGACGACTGGGTCAAGGTGGACGGCGTCAAGCTGCTCGTCGACGGCGGGTTCGAAGGCGGCCATCTCTCAAAGCCGTATCTCGAGCCCTACGGCAAAGGCGGGACCTTCACCGGCCTCACGGTGTCGCCGCCCGCGGCCTTCACCGAAGTGGTGCGGGAGCTAAACAGCAAGGGCTGGCACGTCATCACCCACGCGGTGGGCGATGCGGCGCTCGATGAAGTTCTCGACGGCTACGCGGCCGCCGACAAGGACGCATCCATCAAGGGCAAGCGCTGGTCGGTCGAACATGCTTTCGTCTCGCGGCCCGAGCAGGTGGCGCGCCTGAAGCAACTCGATATCGCGGTGTCGGCGCAGGATCACCTTTATCTCGCAGCGCCCGTGCTCAAGAAGTACTGGGGCTGGGAGATCGCGAGCGAAGTCACGCCGGTGAAAACCTATCTCGATGCCGGCCTGCTGGTTGCCGGCGGAACCGACAGCCCGGTGGTGCCGTTCAATCCGTTCTGGAATCTCTATCACATGGCGAGCCGCGACACGATTTCGGACGGCGTCTACGGCGCCGATCAGAAGATCGCCTCGCGGCCGCTATTGCTTCGTCTCGTCACGATCAACTATGCGAAGCTGATCGGCGAGGAAAAGACGCGCGGCTCGATCGAGCCGGGCAAGCTCGCCGACTTCGCCGTTCTCACCGACGACTTCCTCACCGTGAAACCGGAGACCATCCGCGACATGAAGGCGCTTTCGACCTGGGTCGGCGGCCGCGAAGTCTATCGCGCGCCGGGATTCGAATAGGATCTCGATAAGCTTAGTCATCATGGAAACGACACCGAGCCGAAATCTCCTGATCGTTCAGACGATGCCCGAGCAGGATCCTGCCGACTGGGTCGCGGTCAAGGAAACCATCGAGCGCAAGGCGCCGGATATCGAGGTCCGGATTTCGACCAACGGGCAACTCAGTCCAAAGACGGCGCGGTGGCAGGTGCGCCGCCCGTCTTTGGTCTTCTCACCCGTCCGCATCGCCGAATTCTCTCCGCGGCGGCACCGTTTATTGCGGTCGCTTCCTGGGGAAAGACGTGCAGTTGCGCCGGCTGTCGGATATTGGAATTTCGACGCCAAAGACCGCGACCTTCACGTCCCTGCGCGCGTACGATCCCGCCGAATGGGGCGAATACGTCATCGTCAAACCGAACAACGCAAATTCGGGCGACGGCGTAAAGCTCGTCCGCACCGTCGATCTTGCGGCGCGGCACGACGAGCTGACTGCCGGCGTCAACGACCAATTGCGCGTCGAGACCTATATCGACCATTCAGAAGATGGCTACCCGTCCGAATATCGGGTCATGAGCATGTTCGGACGCGTCTTATATTGCGCTCAAAACCGTTGGGGGACTCGACGACCGCCGCTCGCCGACATCGCGGCCGATCCGTCCGGCATCATCGCATCCAACGGCGCCGCGGTGGGCGGACACATACGGACTCTATGTAATGACCCGGAAATCATTGCGCTCGGTGAGCGCGCTCACAGGGCATTTCCAGAATCTCCCGTGATCGGGGTCGACATCATTCGCGACAGTCAAAGCGGACGGCTATACGTGCTGGAAGCCAATCCTCACGGGGCCGTTTGGCATCTGTCTTCCGGTTTCGCCAGGAAAATGGACCCTGTTTACGCTCGTGAACGTTACGCCCAGTTCAACGCGCTCGATCGTGCAGCCGACCTGCTGATCGAAAGAACGCGCGCCGAAGCCTGCTAGCGGCCGCATCCACGGTCGAGTTGGTTATCGGGAAGCGCCCAGCGCCACCTGCCCGACCAGATCGGCGACCTGATCGGCGCCGGCAATGCCGAGCGCATGCAAGGCAGGATCGAGCACGCCGTCTTCGGGGGCGTTGACGACGCCGTTGCCGATCACTTTCGCGATCTCGTCGGCACTGCCTTTTGAGCGCGCGGCGTCAACGATCGATTGGTAGATGTAGTTGTTTTCCGCCGACAGTCCGTTGGCGCGCGTCGCTTTCAGTTCATCCAGGTCGAGAACGGATCCGGGCCACCGCATGATGGCCGCATCGCGCTTGGAAAACATCTCCGCATTGACCAATTGGCTGCGGTTTTGCGAAGGCAGCAGCAAGGTCGGCAGATCGATCGACATCGCCTGCAAAATCGTGGTGCTTCCGGGCGACGTGATCAGCAGGTCGGCCTCGGTCAGGAGCTGCGCAAATGCACCCGACAATTGCGGGCCAACCGCGACGCCGTCCGGCACCACGGCGCGAATTCGCTCGCACCATGCTTCGTTGATATTGCCGCAAACGGCCGAGATCTTCCTGTTCGACTTCGCCAGGAATTCAATCAGCGGAAGAAGCACCAGCTTCAGATAGCAGTCGACGGATTCGCTCATCAGTTCGGCGGCCATGCCGGCAAGGTTGTGAACGTAGAGACCACCGACATTGATCACCACACCGCCGCCGCCGCGCCGGGCATGCGGCACCGGGACGATGGGATCGATCCAGTGGATGTCTTCCCAGCTCTGCAACAGCGGATTGGTGATGGGAAACAGATCGATCGGATATTTTTGCGCACAGTAGTGAACGACACTGCTGAACTTCGGCACGTCGTTGCCGGTCCGCATATACGGCAGACTGTCGACATAGACGACGGGAATCCCACGGTCGGCAGCGTTATCCGCCGCGACGGGATCGTTGACCACGAGGGCGGCGTCGAACTTCGGCGGCGGATTGGTGGCAAACGTATGCTGCGTGCCCAGGAAACGCTTCGTCATCGCGACCGTGGCTTCGTCGCCATGAAGCACGATGTCGGCGGACGGCAGCTTTTCCAGAATCAGGTGCAGCTTTCCGACGCCACCCCAACCGATGTGACGCGTCGCTGCGAGCAGAGAGAACTTCGACTGAAACGACATAAAGGGATGAACTCGGACTGCCCCCCAATGCCTTACGCGATTATTCCGCCAATGATCAATACTTCAGGGACCGCCAGGCGGTCTCCGGCGTCAGCAAGGTTGCCACGATCGTGATCAAGGAGAGGCCGATGATATAAAGGCAGATCGGCCATGCCTGTCCGAAACTGGCGAACAGTGCGGTCGCGATCAAGGGCGAAAAGCCGCCGCTGAGTGCGGCCGCGACGTTGGCGCCCAGCGACGCGCCGCAATAGCGCACCCGAGTACCGAACAGTTCCGGCATGAAAGCCGCCTTTGGCCCGAACAGCAACGCGTGGGTCAAGGTCATGGTGATCATCAGCGTCAAGGTCACGGCGACGGGGTCTTTGGTCTCGAACACCCAAAATAGCGGGAATGCCGCGATGATCGAGAACACCCCGCCGGCGAGATAAAGCGCCTTGCGGCCGAAAATATCCGAAAGCCATCCCGCCAAAGGCAGCGTCACGAACTCCAGGATCGCCGCGCAGGTAATCGCGTTCAGAATAAACTGGCGCGGGTATCCCCGCGCGGTCGCGTAGGCCACCATGAACACCGTCAACAGATAGGCCAGCCCGACTTCGGAAACGGTGATGCCGACAGCGAGGAGAAAGCTGCGCCAATCGCGGCGAAAAACCTCCAGGACGGGTTGCCTGACCACGTCGTTGTTGGCGAGCACCTCCTTGAAGCTCGGCGTTTCCGTCAGCTTCAACCGCACCACGAAGCCGACGGCCACGAGCGCGAAGCTGACAAGAAAGGGAACGCGCCAACCCCAGCGAAGAAAATCCGCCTCCGGCAATTGCGTCATCAAGGCGAAGATTCCGGTCGAGGCCGCCACGCCGATCGGAAATCCGATCTGCACCAGGCTGCCGAAAAGGCCGCGGCGGTTTCCGGCATGCTCGATCACCATCACGACCGCGCCGCTCCACTCCCCTCCGAGGCCGATACCCTGCACGAAGCGCAACGTGATCAGCAGGACCGGCGCCCAGACGCCGATCGTCTCATAGGTCGGAAGACAGCCGATCAGGAAGGTGCTGATGCCCATCATCACCATGGTGAGCACGAGCATGCTCTTGCGGCCGAGCCGGTCGCCATAATGGGCAATGACCGCACCGCCGATGGGACGCGCCACAAAGCCGACGGCATAGGTGCTGAAGGCGGCGAGCGTGCCCGCGAACGGGCTCAAGCCCGGGAAGAACAGCTTGTTGAGAACCAGCGCGGCGGCGGTGCCGTAGATCAGGAAGTCGTACCACTCGATGGCGGTGCCGATCACGCTGGCCCAGACGACATGCGAGATCGGGGATTGCGGTGAGGCATCAACTGCGCTTGCGGAATCCGTTGTAATTGTCGTCATGAACTCTCTCTCATGCGCTGATCGACGCGTTGAGCGCCTCGCCCGAATTTCACCTGGAACGCAACGCCACCTGCGTGATGATCTCCGCCACCTGCTCTGCTCCTGAAACACCCAAGGCATGCAGGTCGGGATCGAGAATGCCACCTTCGGGCGCATTGGACAACGCACGACGCATGACCGTTGTGACCTCGTCAGACAATTTCGCTGAGGCCGCCGCATCGATGACCGCCTGATAGAAATACTGGTAAACCGCGCGCACACCTTGTGAACGCATCTTCTCGAAGTCCGCATCGTTGATCACGCTATCGGGCCACTCCATAAGGTCGGAGCCGGGCTTCGAATAAAGCCGCGCATTGAGAATCTGACTTCGGTTCTGCGAGGGCAACAGGATGGTCGGCAGGTCGATCGACATCGCCTGCAACAACGTCGTGCTGCCTGGCGAAGAGATCAGGAGATCGGCATCCTGTCAGGAGACGCTCAAACGCGCCACGCCGGATTGCGGGCCGACGGCAACGCTATCAGGCAGTATGGCGCGGAGCCGCCGGCATCCTTCCGCGTTGATGTTGCCGCAGATCGCCGAGATTTTCCGATTGGAGCTTTGCAGCAGCTTGACCAGCGGAAACAGCACGAGATCCAGATAGGCGTCGACCGCCCTGTTCACGAGATCGTCCGTAATGCCGGCCAGGTTGTAAGCATAGAGACCGCCGAGATTGATCACGACACCGTCCCCGCCACGCCGCTTCTGCGGCAGGGGAACGATCGGATCGATCCATCGGACGTTGTCCCGGTTCAGCAGGGGGGCGACCGGAAAAAGCTCGACCGGATATTTTTGCGCGCAGTAGCACGCGACACGGTCGAGCGGCGGAAACTCGGCATCGTTCTTGCGAACGTAAGAAAGACTGTCGAGGAACACGACCGGCACGCCGAGATCGGCGATGCCGTTGACCGCGGGCGGATCGTTGATGACGAGCGCGACGTCGAACTTTGCCGGCGGGCTGGCTTCGATGGTGTGCTGCGGCCCCAGATACTCCCTCGTCAGCGCGACGGCGTGTGCATCGTCACGAAGGGTTACACGGGCGTTCGGCAGCCTTTCCAGGATGAGGCGAAGTTTGCCGACCGCGCCCCACCCAATGTGACGTATGGCGACAAGCAGAGAGAACGTTGGTGCAACGGACATAAATGAACGCTCTGAAAATTTCCTGCGAGCCTTTAAGCTCATGCGCAATGATGATTCAACCCAATCCCATCGCGCTTTAGCTCACCGAGCTTGAGAAAAACAACTGCTTCGGATTGTCCGACCAATCGATTTCTTTCACCGGCTTGATTACAACCTTGAACGCCGGATCGGTCACGGCAATGACGATAGCCCTGAGTCTGTCCTCCTCCTCTGGGCTGAGCGTCTCACGGCCGCCGATCTGAGCGGTGATCGTATCGATCGCATCCTGCCGGAATCGGCACTCGCTGAAGTCGACCGCTTCGCGTAGCAATCCGGCGGTGAGATAAAAAGGTAGATAGGTGCCATCCGGGTGCCGCAGGAAGTGTTTTCCCCGTCCGTAGATAAGGGAAAGAGTAGGCCCGTCGTGTCCGCACGGGCAGATTTGATGCAGCTTGCCGAAATCCCCGATGTCGTAACGAATGAGCGGCGTCGCATAGGAATGCAAGTGTGTGATCAACAACCTGCCGACGGTTTCGCCATCAAACGTGGCCGTGACTTTCTGATCGCATTCAACAATGACATTGGTCGTCGCGACATGAAAATAACCTTCGTTCGCTTTGCATTCGAAGGCGATCGGACCGAGCTCTCCGGCCGAATAGTTCGACAACGAAACTACACCTATCTTTTTCAGATCCTTGACTACGTCCTCGCTTCGAAAGTCCGACTTGTGAAACCAGGCCCTGATGCCCAGGCGTTTTATCAAGTCCAGCCCGCCATATTGCAGAATTTGTTCGAGAACCCGGCTGTGACATACGAGATAGCCGACACGATCCTTGGACATCTCCTCCACCAGGCCGGCGACGTCGTCCCTGTTGAAGCCCAAAACCTTGTTGGTGCCGTTCTGATATATCCTGCTCAACGGGCCGGCCCAGCCCGACCCGGTCTTGTAGACGACCGCTTTCTTGAGGTGGTCCGAACGCGCCGCCGAATTGATCTCCACCCGATTTTCGTTGAGCGGCAGATCATTGAAGAAGAGTTGCGCAAGGCTTCGCACGCCGTTGTAAAAGCCGTTCTGTGGCGCAACGAATACTTTCAGCGGCGTTCCGGTTGATCCCGTTGTCTCGTAGGTCTGGATTACTTTCTTGTCACCGGACAGCGAGCCTTCCTTTTGCACCTGCGCCGTAATCTCCTTGCGCGACAGGATTGGAAAGTTTTGCAACAGTTCCCGGCGACCCGCACCTGACGGAATCCTTTGACGCCAAAACTCGGACCTGAGGTAGGCGTGGTTAATCAGATTGCTGAGTTGCTTTTTTTGCCAGTATTCGCGCGCGCGCCTCTCGCCATTCTCAATCATGTCGATCGATACGATCTTGCCCAACACTCTGTCGGCTTCTGAATCGACAAAATCGAACGGTTCGTCAGCGTAACCGTTGATGTTCTGATGACGCCCTCTGAAGCTCAACCGCATCTCGACACTGTGTCCCTGTTTGACCCCATCGTCTTGAAAGCCGCTCTGCCGACCGTCAGCAGCTGGTCAAACCATCTCGATCGGCTTCAAGCCACCGAACTCGTGAAGAAAAGCTGCTTCGGGCTGTCCGACCAGTCGATCTTCTTCACCGGCTTGATCACCACCTTGAACGCCGGATCGGTCGCCGCAATGATGACGGCCTTCAATCGCTCTTCTTCCTCCGGACTGAGCGTTTCGCGCCCCCCGATCTGGACCGTGATCGTGTCGATCGCGTCCTGCCGAAAACGGCATTCCTCGAACTCGACAACTTCACGCAGCACTTGGCGTGGAAAGATAGAAAGCCACGTACCCTCCGTCGGGATGACGCAGGAAATTCTTTCCTCGCCCATAGATGTGCGAAAGCGTGGGACCATCGTGTCCGCAAGGGCATCGATCGTGCAGCTTGCCGAAATCCCCGATGTCGTAACGGATGAGCGGCGTCGCGTAGGAATGCAGATGCGTGATCAGCAACCGGCCGACCGTTTCGTTTTCGATAGGTGGTCGTCAGGCTTTGATCGCATTCGACCATGACGTTCGAATGGGCCACGTGATAGTGGCCTTCTTCGTGCCGGCATTCGAAAGCGATCGGACCAACTCTCCATCGACGAGTAATTCGAGAACGAGGGTATGCCGATCGCCTTCAACTGCGCGACGATATCGGCGCTCCGATAGTCCGACAGGTGAATCCAGGCACGGATTCCCAATCCCTTGATCAGATCGAGGCCGCCGTGCGCCATCACCCTGTTCGACGAAGCGGGCTGGGGAACACCAGATAGCCGACGCGGTCCCTGGACATTTCCGCCAACAGGCCTTCGACGTCGTTGTTGAACCGCAACGTCTTGCTCGAGCCGTTTTGATAGATCCTGGCCAACGCGCCCGCCCAATCCGGCGTCGAACTGGCGAGAACCGCCGTCTGCTTCAGGAGTTGCTCGGCGCGCGTGACGGGCGCGATCCTGATGTAATTTTCATCGAGCGGCAGACCGTCGAATAAAAACTGCGCGAGAGGACGGACGACGTTGTAGTAGCCGTTCTGCGGGGCAAATGAAGACCTTCAACGGCGTGCCGGTCGATCCCGTCGTCTCATAGGTCGCCGCGCTTCGTTGCTTCTTGTCGCCGAACAGCGAGCCTTCCTTTTGCGCCTGCGCGGTAATGTCCTTGCGCGTCAGGATCGGAAAGTTCTGCAACACCTCCCGGCGTCCCGGCCCGCCCGGAATCCGCTGACGCCAGAATTCGGATTGCACGTAGGCGTGGTTCACGAGGTTGGCGAACTGCTTTTTTTGCCAGTATTCGCGCGCGGCCCTGTCGCCGTTCTCGATGAGATCCATCGAGGCGATGTGTCCGATGACGCGGTGCGCCTCCGGATCGACGAACATGAAGGGCTGATCGCCATAGCCGTTGCGGTTCTGGGGGCGGTCTTTGAAGCTGAAGGACATCGTCTCTGTCGTATTTTGGCGCTTGGCGGGCGGCCGAAGGGCACGCCGTGGGTTGTCCACGCGATAGTGGAACTCACAGGGACGCCACAAGCGCCTTCGGCGCGTTTCTAACACATTGGGATACCGTCGATTTCCATATGTCGATAACATAATACCTTTTGTTGTAGTTGAGTTACATACCTCCGTACCGGAATCGATTATTTCACGCGGGAATTCGACGATCTCTCGTGCATCACTTTCCGGAGTTTTGAAATGAAGAAGTTCCTGCTTGCCACCACCTGCCTGGCGCTCGCCTCCACGGCTTCGATGGCCGCGGACATGGGCATGCCCTACACCAAGGCCCCGATGGCCGCTCCCACGGCGTTCTCCTGGACCGGGTGCTACGCCGGTGCGCATGTCGGCGGCGGCAACCTGACGACCAACGGAATCAACGAGCTCACCGACACGGAGCAGGCGCATTTGGCGCATCGAACGCGAACGGCTCGGGCGCGGTCGCGCGGCGGCCAGCTCGGCTGTAACTACCAGGACGGCAACTGGGTGTTCGGCCTCGAAGGTGAAGGATACTGGTCCGGCATCAAGGCAAACGTGATCAACAATTTCACCGAAGGCGGCGTTCTTCCAAGCAGCAGCGGCCTGACGGTGAAGAACACCAATGACTTCACCATTGCCGCGCGCGTCGGCATGGCTTTCGACCGCACCCTGGTTTACGGCAAGGGCGGCTGGGCCTGGGGCAATTACAACCTCACCGGATTCGACACCTGCTGCGGCACGAGCGCCACGACTATCAGCGAGACCGCGAAAGGAACCCTGAACGGCTTCATGGTCGGCGCGGGCATCGAACACGCGCTCACCCGCAACTGGACCGTCAAGGCGGAATACGACTTCATCGGCTTCGGCACAAAGTCACTTTCGACCAGCTTTTGTTCGAGCGGCGAGCTTGCACCCCGGAACGACGAATCAGTTCCGTTCAGCTCGAACAAGCAGATCGTCAAGGTCGGCTTCAACTATCTGTTCGGCCCCGGCCACTAAAGAGCTTTGGAGATCGGCGCATCGCCGCTCCCAGCAATGCCGTCCCCGAGAGATCGGGGGCGGCATTTTCTTTTGGGCTCTCAAAGAATCGTTTGAGCTGGCTGAGGTCTTGCGGCCTGAAGAAAGCGCCGCTTCTCAGTTCGCCGCGTCAGTTCACGGAGCTGGCAAAGAACAACTGCTTCGGATTGTCCGACCAATCGATCTTCTTCACCGGCTTGATCACGACCTTGAACGCCGGATCGGTCGACGCAATGATGACGGCCGTCAGTTTGGCTTCTTCTTCCGGACTGAGCGATTCCCTGCCCCCGATCTGAACCGTGATCGTATCGATGGCGTCTTGCCGGAACCGGCATTCCTCGAACTCGACGGCTTCGCGTACCAGCCGCGTCGAGAGATAGAACGGCAGATATCTTCCGTCGGGATGCCGCAGGAAATGCTTTCCCCGGCCGAAGATGTGCGAAAGCGTCGGTCCATCGTGTCCGCACGGGCATCGATCGTGCAGCTTGCCGAAATCGCCGATGTCGTACCGAATGAGCGGCGTCGCATACGAATGCAGGTGCGTGACCAGCAGACGGCCGACGGTTTCGTTTTCGAATGTGGTGGTCAGGCTCTGATCGCATTCGACCAGAACGTTCGAATGGGCCACATGGTAGTGGCCCTCGGTGTGCCGGCATTCATAGGCAATTGAGCCGGTCTCGCCGGAAGAGTAGTTCGACAGCGAAGGGATTCCGATCTGCTTCAATTGGGCGACCGCATCGCGGCTTCGATAGTCCGACAGGTGAATCCAGAATTTGATTCCGAGCCGCTCGATCAGATCCGGACCGCCATGTTCGAGCAACTTCTCCATCACGCGGCTATGACACACGAGATAGCCGACGGGATCTTTCGACAACTCCTCCACAAGCGCGGCAACGTCGTTGTTGAAACTGAGGGATTTGTTGTGTCCGTTGCGGTAGAGCTTGCTCAGCGGCCCCGCCCAGTCCGGCTCGGTCTTTCGCACGCCGACGTTTTTTCGGAGGTCCGCGCTGCTGAAGACCGGCGTGATCTTGACCCGATTTTGGTCGAACGGCAGCTCGTCGAAGAAATACTGCGCGAGACTGCGGACGACATTGTAGTACGCGTTTTGCGGGGCGAAGAACACCTTGAGCGGCGTACCAGTCGAGCCCGTCGTCTCATAGGACTCGGCGGTCTTCTTGTCGCCGGCCAACGGGCCTTCCTTTTGCACCTGCGCCGTAATGTCCTTGCGCGACAGGATTGCAAAGTTCTGCAAGACTTCCTTGCGTCCGTGCCCGCTCGGAATCCGCTGGCGCCAGAATTCGGATTTCACATAGGCGTGGTTCACCAGGTTGGCGAACTGCTTTTTTTGCCAGTATTGCCGGGCAGCCCTGTCGCCGTTCTCGATGAGATCCATCGAGGCGATGTGGCCGAGCATCCGGTGGGCATCCGGATCGACGAACATAAAAGGCTGATCGCCGTAGCCGTTGACGTTCTGGGGGCGGCCTTTGAAGCTTGATTCCATCTCTTTTGACTGTTGCTTTTTGGGCTCGCCGGCGGTGGACAATTAGAACCCCACGGCGGACGAGCGATGGCTTTCTGAAGGACTGGCTCGTCTCTTCCTTGTAACTAATTGCAAAATAAATGCTTTCTTAGCCATACCGGGACCGGCGGGAAAACTCTGAATCCCAACGTATGTTGTAGTTCAGTGACAGTTCCCCGGTCGGGAATCCCTTATGTTGGAATCATAGGACGGCGGTCATAGGTCGGCGTCATCGGATTAATCGGGGACGATATTCCAATTTTCGGAGTTTCCAAATGAAGAAGCTTTTGCTCATCTCATCCTGCCTCGCACTCACTTCGACCGCCGCGATGGCCGCGGACATGGGAACGCCCTACACCAAGGCGCCGGTGATGGCCGCTCCGGTATTCAGCTGGACCGGATGCTACGTCGGTGCGCACATCGGCGGCGGCAGCCTGTCGACCAACGGCGTCGGCCTCAACAACGAAGGCGGCTTCCCCACGAACAATAGCGGCACCAACTCAACCGGCAGGGGCGGCGTCGCGGGCGGTCAGCTCGGCTGTAACTACCAGGACGGCAACTGGGTGTTCGGCCTCGAGGGCGAAGGCTACTGGTCCGGCATCAAGGCCAACGTGAACCGGACGTTCGGCGTCGGTGACTCCGAAGGCGCATCGATGAAGAACAGCAATGACTTCACCTTTGCGGCCCGCGCCGGCATCACCTTCGACCGTACGTTGATCTACGCCAAGGGCGGCTGGGCCTGGGGCAACTACAAGGTTAGCCTCACCGAGACGTGCTGCGGCGGCGACCCCCGACGTCTTCTCACTCAATCAAAGCGGATATCTGGACGGCTTCCTGGTCGGCGTGGGCATCGAGCATGCTCTGACCCGCAACTGGACCGTGAAGCTGGAATACGACTACATCGGTTACGGCACGAGGAACCTCGCGATAACCAGCTGCTAGCAACGGCATCTGCTCGCCATCGACCGGCACCTCCGCCTCGATCAGCTCGAACAAGCAGCTGTTCAAGGTCGGCTTCAACTACCTGTTCGACGTCGGCGGGTTCCGCTAAGACGCGAACGTACTGAGTTCGTCTGAACTCATCGCGATACGTAACAAATGCCGTCCCTGTCTCAGGGGCGGCATTTTCGTTTGGGCGTCAGGGATCTGGTGGCGAGAGGCCTTATACGTGGGCTTGGCGGCGTAGCGTGCGGTGCTTACTTGCCCGGCCAGGACGGCTTGCGCTTCTCGGCGAAGGCCTTGAGGCCTTCCTTGGCGTCTTCGGTCATGGCGAGCAGCGCGATCTGGGTCTCGGTATAGGCAATCGCCTCGTCGAACGACATCGAGGCGATGGCGCGCATGGCATATTTGCCACGCCGGATCGCGGTCGGCGACTTGTCGATGATACGACCGATCAGCCAGTCGACCTTGGCGTCGAGCTCGGCCGGCGGCACCACGTGGTTCAACAGCCCCGCGGCAAGCGCCGTTTTGGCGTCGAACGGTTCGCCCGTGATCGCCCATTCGCTGACGACCCGCCGCGGCGCGATTCCCTGCAACAGGCTGAGCACCTGCATCGGAAACACCCCGACCTTCACCTCCGGCAGGCCGAAGATGACGTTGTCGGCCGCAACCGCCATGTCGGTCATGCACAACAACCCCATGCCGCCGGCCATGCACACCCCATTGACGCGCGCGATCGCGGGCTTGGTCGCGTTCTGCGCCAGCCGCAACAGATCCGCGAAATCGACATTCGGTTTGGAAAAATCCTGCGCGAAGGCGCCGCCGGTATTCTGCAAATCCGCGCCGGCGCAAAAGGCCTTGTCCCCTGCCCCGGTCAGCACGATGACGCGCACGGCGGCATCCTCATGCGCGGCGCGGTAGCCCTTCGCGATGCCGGCGATGACGTCGGCATTGACGGCGTTGCGCTTCTCCGGCCGGTTGATGGTGATCCAGAGCGCGGCTCCACGCTTGTCGAGAAGAACGCTTGTGTCGGTCATGGGTGTTCTCGTCTTGATGAGCAGGCCGACAATAGATGATAGCGGGGGAAAACGGGAGCGGCTCCTTGGCACATCCTTCGAGACGCGGCCTAGCGGCCGCTCCTCAGGATGAGGTCAAGACAAGTGGCGCAAGGCCGTCCCCTCATGGTGAGGAGCGCGGCAACGCCCGAGCAGGCCGCGCGCAGCAAGGCCGTTAGCGAACGGCGCCAAGCATAAAGTCGCGCGTCACCGGACGATGCTTGCATCGCCGGGAGAACCATGAGGCCAGTGTTAGACGATCTAGGGCGTCGGAATCGCGTCAGCGTCCGCCTTCTTCACCCAGACCTTGTTGTCGTGGAAGGCCGCACCGCCAAACGGGGCGACGGCTTCCGCGCCGGTCAGCATGTTGATGCCGCGGCCGCCGATATGGGCCTTGTTGGGGTGGATCGATTCGGCGATCAGCACGCCGCGCCGTACGCCGTCGAAGTGCTTTGCGACCAGCGTGGTCTGCCCACGAAGATTGCCGAGCGTGACCGCCTCGCCGTCCGCGATGCCGAGCTTTGCCGCGTCCTCGGGATGGATCATCACGCTGGGCGCGCCTTCGCGCGCCTGCGACGACGGCGTCTCGTTGAAGCTTGTATTGAGGAAGCTGCGCGACGGGCTGGTCGCGAGCCGGAACGGATGCGCCTCGTCCGCCTCCTCGATCGCCGTCCAGTGATCGGGCAGCGAGGGCATCTGATCCCATGCCCCCATCATGCCGGCATTGCCAAGCGGCACATTCGCCCAATCGGCCTTGAAATGGAATTTGCCGTCCTTGTGGGCAAAGCCGTCGAGATAATGCGAGGTGCGGAAATCCGGCTGGAGATCGCGCCACAGATCGGCCTCGAGCTCGGCGATGCCGCCATGGCCGCTTTTGTGCAACGTGGCGTCGATCAGCTCGCGCGGCGACATCTCGAAGCCGGGATGCGAAATCTTCAGCCGCTTGGCGAGCCCCTGCAAAACCTGATGGTTGGAGCGGCACTCGCCGGGCGGGTCGATCAGCTTGGCGCCGACCGAAATGTGCTGGTGGCCGCCGCCGTAGTAGAGATCGTCATGTTCCATGAACATCGTCGCCGGCAGCACGAGGTCGGCCATCTGCGCCGTCTCGGTCATGAACTGCTCATGCACCGCGACGAACAGGTCATTGCGGGCGAAGCCGCGGCGCACCAGCGCCTGCTCGGGCGCCACCGTCATCGGATTGGTGTTCTGGATCAGCATCGCCTTGACCGGCGGACCGTTGTGGAGCGCCGCCGGATCGCCGGTGAGGATGCGCCCGACCTTGGACTGATCAAGCCGGCGCGTCGTGGAATCGATGACGTCGTGTCCTTCGATGATGGATTCATCGAATTTCCAGAGCGCTGCGTTGTTGAAGAACGCGCCGCCGCCCTCGTGCAGCCACGCGCCGGTCACTGCGGGAATGCACAACGCGGCGTGCATCTGCGCCGCGCCGTTGCGGCTGCGGGTAAAGCCATAGCCGAGACGGAAAAAAGTCCGCTTGGTTTGGCCGACCAGGCGCGCGAAGGCTTCGATCTCTTCCACCGGCACGCCCGAAATCGCCGACGCCCATTCCGGCGTGCGGTTCTTCAGATGCGCCTCGAGCTCATCAGGACAATCGGTATAGCGCGCCATATAGTCGCGGTCGGCATAACCTTCGCGGAACAGCACATGCATGACGCCGCAGGCGAACGCGCCGTCGGTGCCCGGCCGCAGCAGGATCTTGATGTCGGCCTGCTTCATCGTGTCGTTGTTGTAGACGTCGATGGCCGCGATCCTGGCGCCGCGTTCTTTGCGCGCGCGCATCGCGTGCGTCATCACGTTGACCTGGGTGTTGACGGGGTTGGTGCCCCAGATCACCACCAGATCGGAGACGGCCATTTCGCGCGGATCGACGCCGGCGATCTTGCCGGTGCCGGCCGTAAAGCCGACGCGGGCAATGGTCGAACAGATCGTACCGTAAAAGCGCGAGTATTTTTTCGCGTGGGCGAGACGGTTGATGCCGTCGCGCATCACGAGGCCCATGGTCCCGGCGTAATAATAAGGCCAGACCGATTCCGCACCGAACTCGCGCTCGGCGGCGTCGAAGCGGCCGGCGATCTCGTCCAGTGCGTCGTCCCAGGAAATCCTTGCGAACTTGCCGGACCCCTTAGGCCCGACCCGGAACATCGGATAGGTCAGCCGATCAGGATGGTGGATGCGCTCGGCGTAGCGCGCGACCTTGGCGCAGACGACGCCCGCCGTGTAGGTCTGAAGCTTGGAACCTCTGACACGCCCGATCGAGGTACCGTCGATCACCTCGACATCCAGCGCACAGGCCGAAGGGCAATCGTGCGGACAGGTCGAATGCCGGATCGCGACCTTGTTGGCGCGCGCGGCCGGCGCCTCGATCTTGGTGTGCTGGTTCATGCCAGTGGTCCGATTCTACATTCGCATCCCTTCTCAGTGGCCACTTTTGCGAATGTTAGAATCAAAGGACCACTAGCAAATATAGGTTTCCCGTGGAGTTTTGGATTTGACATTCGCTTGACGAACTCGCGGCTAGGTGGGTAGCGAATGTCAAATCCACTCCACAGTATGATTAGCACCAAAAACCGGTGTCGCCAGCGGCTTTATCGGGCAATGCAGGGATGAAAAAGGCACATTGCCGGGCTAGCCCGTCAGTTAGCCAGCCAATTTAGCCGGCCATATTTAGCTGGCCATGGGCTTGAGGAACGGCACGATCATCGGCACGCGCCGGCAATAGGCCCCGTAGGCGTCGGCGCCGAGTTCGACGCTCAGGAAGCGCTCTTCCATCCGTGCCTTCAGACACTCACCGAGCGAAATCAGCACGACGCCGAGCATCGCGGCCCAGTTTCCGATCGCAATTCCGGTGGCGAGCAGGCCGACGATCTGACCGGTGTAGATCGGGTGCCGCACCACGCCATAAGGCCCGGTATCGATGATGCGGTGGTCTTCCTTGTGGGTGATCGCGTTGGACCAGAAACGGCCAAGATGGATTCGCGCCCACCAGGTGAAGCAAAGTCCGAGCACGACAATCGCCGCAACCAGATAGGTCCCGGAGTTCCCGACATTATAAAGTTGCGTAACGCCCAGCAGGCGTTCGACCGGGGGCATCAGGAAAATGGCGCCGAACAGAATCGGCAACCGGTAGGTTAGCGACTCAAAGCTCGGCACGGCGACCTTGGTGCGGCCCGACCAGAATGAGGCGAGAATCCAGCTCGAGATCCAGCCAAGCCAGATCATGGACAACAGGCTGGTCGGCCAGGTGACGACCCAGCCTGAGAACAACGCGGCAAGCGCCGCGCCGGGAATATTGAGAATATCGGACATTCGCGGACGGAAGCCGACCCCGCGCGCGCCGTCAACCCCGAATTCGCCCTACTCCCGAGCAATACGTGTCTGCCCAACAGAATGTGAAGTCTGATTAGGACAGGCGCGACAATCCGGCGGAACAAAGCTAGAATCCGCCGATGGGAGTGTCCTTGGGGAAGGATTATCTCGTGAAGTCATTGCGGACTTTCGCATTCATTCCGGTTTACTTGCCCGCTTGCCGTCTCTTGCCCGTTTTCCTGCTCGCTGGCTCTTCCAATAGCGTCACCGGCACCACGACCGATCCTGTCCATAGTTCAAACGTGATCGCCGGCGTGCAAAGCGTTTCGCGCACCAAAATCCTTGAAAGCAACAACGTCACGCTGCGGCCGGGCTCGGTCTACGACACATCGAGCTATTACGAAGTGCTGCTCGATCCGTCGCGTCCCGGCTTCAACTACGAATTCTTTGACGCCGGCCTCGGCGCGGCCGAGCCGGTCTACCCGATGCACGAAAAGGGTCACCAGGGCAGCTATGGAAAGCTGATCACCAGTTCGTTCGGCAAGGACCACATCCACGTCGACAGCATGGCGACGGTCGACACGGTCGAAAATTGCCGCGTCGACAGCGGATATCTGTCTCGCAGCATCACCGAATATCCCGCCAATGAGTTCAGGCGGGAGCGCGACGAAGGCTACGACATGATGGTCGTTCGTCTCGACTACTACACACGGCTGAAACCGGGCGCCGAATGCGGCCGGCACATGGCCAACGACCCCGATCCCGATTTCGACCCGATGAAGTTCATCGAAAAATATCGGGACGCCAGGTACCTGACCGACTTCCCGCCAAAAGAGCTCGCGCGCTTTGAAGCCAAGACCGGCGTGCTGCGCCAGGCGCGCCAGGATGTCTTTCTGGCCGATGCAAGATTCGATCTGAACCAGCTCACCAGGAATTCGCTCTGGTACTATCCAGATGGCCACGCCTTCGATTTCGGAATCTCGAAACCGCGGCCGCAAAGCGGCATGACCGATTTCAAGCTGCCGCGCCACATGATGGTCGAGGCGACACAACAGATGCAGACGGCCTATCCGCTACGTCGCTTCTCGGGGATGGCGACTTCGGAAAAATCCTGAACTTCTGGTCAGGCAAGCCAACGGCCGACTTCGACCCGAAAGATGAGCCGGGACACGACACGCTCCGCCTCGGCGACGTCACGCCGGTCAATGTCTATACGTCGGGGCTTCATCTCGAAAACATCCGCGATGTGACGGCCGACGTCTCGGACCCCGCGCATTTCAAGCTCGTCGCCATCAGCCTCAAGCCCTATGAGCGGCAGGAAGACATGTCCTGGGATGGCGCGCGCGTCGTCCCGCAGCTCCGCTTCGTCTATCAGCTCATGGACCCGAGGCAGCCTGATCGGCCGCTTGAACAACTTTATCTGCACCTGAAATGGGATGTCGTCGATCGCCTCGCGCCCGGCGACGTGCAGAAAGAGCAGCATCGTGAATTCCTGCGCCGGATCGATGAACTCACGCGCGCCCGCGAGACCGAAGCGACCGAACCGCGAAGAGCTGACACACGCGTTCATCGCCGATTTCACTTCGGCCCGGCCGGTCGAGCAGGTCGCGTTCTCATCGTCGCTGTCCGGCATCTGGGTTTTCGGCATGCTGAGCCGCGACATGAACGAGGCGCGCGAATTGTTGCCGGCACGCATCGTCCGCAACGGCGTCGATGTCGGCTACTACTCCACGATGTTCGACAACGACATTTTCCGCGAACAGGCCGACAAAGCGAGCGGCGCGCGGAAACAGGAATTGCAGCAGGTTCTCGACGACATGAAACCCGCTTTCTACCGCGATCCGAAGCGGCAGAACGCCGGCGCGATGGATTTCAACCGCGTGACCTGCGCGCAATGCCATCAGACCTCGGGCCGCGACGGCGTGCATGTCTCGTTCAACGACGAACTGAACAAGAAGATCAAGTCAAAGGTCTACGTCACCGAGTTCTTCTTCCGCGACGCCGACGAGCAACTCAAGGCCGGGATGACCTACTGGTCGCAGGCCATGCACTGAGCGACCGAGCGAGGTCTCACCCGCCCGAATACGCCCCGCCATTGGCGTGGATAGCCTGGCCGTTGATATAGCGCGCGGCCGGACTGCACAGGAACCGGACCGCCGCCGCGACGTCCTCGGGCTTGCCGCGTTCGCCGGTGATGGTGCGATGGATCAGGTGATGCGCCGGCTCCGGCGTGTTCCTCGGACGCGGCGTGCCGATGATGCCCGGCACCACGCAATTCACGATGATCCCGTCCGGCGAAAGATCATGCGCCAGCGCGCGGGTGAATCCGACGATGCCGGACTTCGCCGTCACCACATGGGCACGGTCGCTGGCGCCGGTGTGCGCGCTCAGGCCGCCAATATTGACGATGGTCCCTGCTCCGCTCTTCTTCAGGTGAGGCAGGCACGCCTTCACGCAATGGAACGTGCCGTCGAGAATGACGTTCATCACCTCGCGCCAGTCGGCATAGGTCATCTCCGCGAACGGCTTCTCACGGCGAAGTGCCGCGTTGTTGACGAGAATGTCGATCCGGCCGAAGTGCTTCACTGCCGCGTCGGCCATTGCCTGCACGGCGTTCGCGTCCGCAATGTCGCCGATGTGAACCAGCGCCTTGCCGCCCTTGCCCTCGATCTCGCGCGCGACCGCCTCGGCCTCGTCGCGATTGCTGCGCGCGTTGACCACGACGGATGCGCCGTCGGCCGCGAGCGCCAGCGCAATCGCACGGCCGATGTTGCGGCCGGCGCCGGTGACGATCGCGACCTTGCCCGCGAGTTCGTTGCTGCTCATTGGTTTCGTAGCCCCTTCAGATCAATCTTGCCGCCGTAAAGCGTCGCGAGCGTTTTCAGTGCAGCGTCACCCTGCGCCTTGCTCCAGCCACCGTGCTGAACGTTGAGCGCGAATTTATCGATGACATCCTGACGCGTCAGCGGCTCCTGCGCGCCGCCGCGCAAGTAAGGTTGCCGGTCCTCGACCACGCTGCCGTCTTTCAGCGTCGCCTTGATATGGCCGGTGTAATTGTTCGGATATGGATTATCCGGATCGATGACGAATTTCACCTTGGCCGCGAGCGCGAGCACACGTTCGTCGCGGATCGCGCTTTCCGTGAACGCGCCTAATCCCACGCCGCCGTGCACGAAGCCGGCTGACAGCAAATACGGCACCGCGAACTTTGCGGCGTAGCCGTTGCGCGGGCGTTGTTTATCGGCGAGCGGCTCCCACAGCCGGTGCACCGTGCCTTCCGCGACCTCGCACAGCATCGAAACGACATCTTCGGCCTTGATGCCGCGCGCGGCCAATCGCCGGGCACAATCAATGTAGGGCTGCGCCATCGTCCCGCACGGATACGGCTTGAACGCGAGCGTGTCGGTGACCCAGCGCGTGCCGAAGTCACCGATGAGCGCGTCGTAGTCGCCCTTGGTGGTGTGCGCGAAGCCGTGAAACAACCCGTGCACGCCCTCGAACACCGTGCGCGGACCGGCAAAACCTTGTTTGGCGAGCAGCGCCGCGCGAATGCCGGACTGCGCCGCCCAGCCGGCGTGCATCCGCTTGGTCCAGGCGCCTTCGGCGAGATATTCGATGATGCCGCCCGCCATGCTGCCGGCGATGCCAAGCGCATCGACGATCTGTTTGGCGTTCAGCCCGAGCGCCGCGCCAACGCCGGCGGCAGCCCCCATCGCACCGAAAATCGCCGTCGGATGGAAGCCTGCTTTGTGAACCGCCTTCGGCACCACAAGGCTCAGACGGCAAAGCACCTCGGTGCCGACCGCAATCCCGGTCAGCGCGTGAGCACCATCCGCATGGTGACGCTCGCAGGCCGCCAGCACCGCCGGCACGATCACCGCGCCGGCATGCACCGGGCCGCCCTCGAACGTATCGTCAAAATCCTCGCCATGCGCAGCAGTACCGTTGACGAAAGCCGCGCCCGAGGCCGTCAGGCTGCGGCCATGGCCGATCACGGTGCAGGGGCCGTCGTCGTCGGAACCATCAAGGGCGGCCTTGACGTAATCTTCGTTGCGCGCGGTGACGCAGAGGCCGACGACATCGATCAGGAGATCTTCGCATTTGCGCGTCGTCTCGGCCGGCAGAACGCCGGGCTTCAGCGCAGCGATTTTACCCGCCAGAGTTTCGGCGACGGAAACCTTCGGCAATTCGGAGGACATAACGGTAACTCTTTATAGGAGGCGCTGATCAGACGCGGAAGATGCGGGTGTAGCGCTGCTTGATGCTGGTGCCCTGCTGTTCCACGGCCGCGGGATCGTCCTTCAGGGTCTTGATGTCCTTGAGCGGAATCCAGCCCTGCTTCTCCTTGGCCTGCGGATGCAGCGAACGCAAGCCGCCGACGTCGATCATGAGCTGCTGCGCCTCGCGGCTGAAGCAGAACGACTGGAACAGTTTGGCGGCGTTCGGATTGGGCGCGGCTTTGAAAATCCCGTTGGGGCCGACGATCATTGGCGAACCTTCGGTGGCATAGACCGGCTCGACCGGGCGGCCCGCCTCCCGCAATTGCAGGATGTTGTACTCGTTACCATCGGCCATCACGGCGCGCTCGCCGAGCTCGAGCTTCTTCGGCGGATCAGCCGAGGATTGCACCTGCATGACGTTCTGCTTGGCGAGCTGTTCGAAGAAGGTCCAGCCGAGATCGCGCTGCAATTGAAACGTCGCGGTCATGATGGTGCCGCTGTAGCCGGGGTGGCCCTTGACGATCTTGCCCTTCCATTTCGGATCGAGCAGATCGGCAAAGCTCTTCGGCGCGTCTTCCGCCTTCACCATGGAGGTGTTGTAGGCGATGATGCTGAGCCAGACGCGCCAGCTCGCGAACTGGCCGTCAGGATCCTTGTGCTCCGGCGGATAGAACTTCGCGACGTCCTCCGGCACGTAAGTGCCGAGAATGCCGTCGCGCTTCCAGACGATGAAGTGCGCCGCGTCGGATGAATTCACCACGTCGACGGCGTGGATGTTGCTGGAATACTCCTGGCCGATGCGCTGGAACACGCGTTCGGCGCCGGTGCGCTCGACGCGCACCGAGATGCCTTGATATTTGGCCTCGAACGCCTTCGCGAGCTTCTCCGCGACCGGCAGATCGACCGACGTATAATAGACGACCTGGCCTTCCTTTTTGGCTGCCTCGATCAGGGCCGGCGTGACCGCCTCGGCCGGCGGCGCTTCCGCCAGCACGCGGGTCGCAAAGGCCGAGCCGGCGAGCAATCCACCTGCTGCGGTCAGCGCTTGCCTGCGGGAAATTCCTGTCTTTTTCATCGCGTCCCTGATGCGTTTTTATTGGCCGGATAGGCCGGCATGGCTCTAGCTATTTTATTCCTTTGGCCGAGGGCAAGTCCATGCTCGGCAGGTGTCGACACCGGCTGGACTTGACCGCCCATTCGCGCCAAAAGACGGGAAGGACACGGCCCAAAAGACAAGGGCTGACACGGGAGAGCGGGAGTTAAGTGTTGAGGTCTGCTGACAAAAACAAGACAGGCCACGGCGGCGCCGCGCGGATTGTTTTCCGGGCGTTGATAGCTGTTTTCCTTGGCGCGCAGACTTTCGTTTCGAGCGAGAGCCGTGCGCAGGATTATCCGGGCCATGCCGTGCGGATCATCGTTCCGTTCGGCGCCGGCGGGCCCGCCGATGTCGCCGCGCGAGTGGTCGGCAACGCGCTTGCCGAAAGCCTCAAGCAACCTTTCGTGATCGAAAACCGCCCCGGCGCCGGATCGGTGATCGGGACCCAGGAAGTCGCGAAATCGTCGCCCGACGGTTACACGCTGCTTTTGATGTCGAACGCGCAGACCGCCAATGAATCACTGGTGCCGCAGCGCAAGTATGACCTGATGCGCGACCTGGTGCCGATCGCACCGCTCAATGTCGCCGATCTCGTGATCGTCGTGCATCCATCGGTGCCGGCGAACTCGCTGAAGGAATTCATTGCGCTCGCCAAGTCGCAGCCGGGCAAACTCAACTACGCTTCTTCCGGCCAGGGCACGCCCTACCACATGGCGGGCGAACTCTTTAAGACCATGGCCGGTATCGACGTCGTGCACGTGCCCTACCGCAACAGCGGCGAAGCGCGGAACGGCGTCATCGGCGGGCAGGTTCAGATGATGATCGACGCCGTGACGACGATGGCGCCGAACGTCCTGCAAGGGCAGGTGCGCGCGCTCGCCACCACCGGCAAGACGCGCTCGGCCGTGCTGCCGGATGTGCCGACCGCGGACGAAGCCGGCGTGAGCGGATATGAAGCCACCATCTGGCTCGGCCTGATGGCGCCAAAGGGAACACCGCAAGCCATCGTCGACAAGCTCAACAAGGCCGTGAACGACGCGATCAAGCGGCCGGAGATCGTCAAGCTGTGGGCGGATCAAGGCGCGGTTCCGATGTCGATGACACCGGAGGCGTTCGACAAATTCTTGCGCGGCGATATTGTGAAATGGGCCGAGGTCGTCAAACGCTTTCCCGACCAGCCCTAGGGATAACGACCGGGATTTTTCATTTTCGATGCCGAATATTAGCTTTCGCCTGAATGGCGTCGAGACCGAGATCGACGCCGACCCCGACGATGCCGTTGCTCACGGTCCTGCGCAGCCAGCTTGGCCTGACCGGATCGCATTTCGGCTGCGGCGCCGGCGAATGCGGCGCCTGCACCGTGCTGCTCGACGATCACGCCATCAATTCCTGCGACACGCCGCTGTGGTCGGTCGCGAACAAGAACATCACCACCATCGAAGGCCTCGGCAGCGTCGAAGCGCCGCATGCGCTGCAACGCGCGTTCATTGCCGAGCAGGCGATGCAATGCGGCTATTGCCTCTCCGGCATCATGATGAGCGCCGCCGCGCTGTTGAAGCGAAACACCAACCCGACCAGCACGGAGGTGAAGGCGGCGCTCGATCGAAACCTGTGCCGCTGCGGTTCACATAACCGCATGGTGCGCGCCATCCTGCGTGCGGCTGCCGAGATGCGTGCGTCATGACGGAAAAGCCCCCGCCCGCCGCTGCCGCCGAGCGCCGCCCATTTGAAGTTCCTGCGCTCCAAGCGGCAAATTCCATCCAGGAACTTCAAATGGAAAAGCGGCACTCGGATTAATAATTTTGCTAATGCTCATGACTTTCCGAAGTTCGTGAAAGGTGGTTGCTGAGATGGAGCACGAACTTCGGAAAGTGAGCATTAGCCTGGCTGCAAACCCGAAACTGTCGTCGTGGATCAACTTCGCCGCAGACGGACAGGTGATCGTCTCGCCGGGCAAGGTCGAGATCGGCCAGGGTATCGTCACGGCGCTGGCGCAAATCGCCGCCGACGAACTCGATGTCGAACTCGCGCGCGTCAAGATGGTGCGTGCCTCGACCTTCGCAGAGTCCGAACGAAGGCGTGACGTCCGGCAGCCTCTCGGTGCAGCATTCCGGCCGCGCCATTCGTTTTGCCTGCGCGGAAATCCGCCGGATCTTTCTCGATGCCGCCGCCGAGCGTCTCGGCGTGACGCCGGACGTACTCGAATATTTCCGACGGCACCATCGCCGGCCCCGGCAACGTCTCGACCAGTTACTGGGAACTTGCCGGCGACATCTCGCTCGACCGCGACGCGACGGCAGGCGCGCCACCGAAGTCGTCGGCGCAACGCACGCTCGCCGGCCATTCGGTGCAGCGGCTCGACATTCCGGACAAGGTGTTCGGCCGCCCGCGCTTCATTCACGATTCCTCCCTGCCCGGCCTGCTGCACGGCCGCGTGCTGCGCGCCGAACTATCGCAGGCGACGCTGACCGAGCTGAACGAAGAGCGCGCGCGCAAGGTCGAAGGTCTCATCGCGATCGTGCGTGACGGCAATTTCGCGGGCGTCGTCTGCGAAACCGAAGCCGCCGCCGAGGCTGCGGTTGCGGCATTGCGCAAGGGCGCGAAGTGGTCATCGCGCGAAGCGCTGCCGAACGAGGATGAACTCGCCGAGTGGCTGAAGCAGCAGCCGGCGCAAACCGCTGTCATCGCCGACAAGAAGGCCGCCTCGCCTTCGGCGGTGACGCGCACGGTCAAGCAACAATATCACCGTCCTTACATTGCGCACGGCTCGATCGCGCCGTCCTGCGCCATGGCGCAATGGGAAGGCGATCGCGTCCGGGTCTGGACCCACAGCCAGGGTGTCTATCTCCTGCGTTCCGATCTTTCGCTGGTGTTCAAGCTGCCGCGCGAGAACTTCACCGTCGAGCACATGGAAAGCGCCGGCTGCTACGGCCACAACGGCGCCGACGATGTCGCGCTCGATGCGGTGCTGCTGGCGCGGGCCGTCGAGGGGCGCCCGGTGCGGGTGCAATGGTCGCGCGCCGACGAAATGTCCCATGCGCCGTTCGGCGCGGCGATGACGATCGAGATCGAAGCCGGCCTCGACGCCAACGGCGAGATCGTCGATTGGCGTCACACGATCTGGGGCAACGGCCACACCGCGCGGCCCGGCCGCGCCGATCTTCCGACCTTGCTTGCCGCAAGCGAATTGGCGACCCCGTTTCCGCGTGCGATTTCAGTCGATCCGCCGGCGGCCGGCGGTGGCGGCTCCGACCGCAATTCGATCCCGCTTTATGATTTTCCTTCGTGGCACGTGGAGGCACACCGGCTGACCACGATGCCGGTCCGCACCTCGGCGCTGCGAACGCTCGGCGCGCAAGGCAATGCCTTTGCGATCGAATCCATGCTCGATGAACTCGCTTTTGAACGTGGAGAAGACCCGGTCGCCTTCCGCCTGCGCCATCTGTCCGATCCACGCTCGCGCGATGTGGTTCAGGCTGCCGCCCGCCGTGCCAACTGGAAACCCGCCAAGGAAGACGGCGTCGGTTACGGCATCGGCTTCTCGCGCTACAAGAACACCGGCGCCTATTGTGCTGCCGTTGCCGAAGTAGAAGTCGGCGACGAGATCCGCGTGAGAAAGCTGACACTCGCCGTCGATGTCGGCGAAGCCATCAACCCGGACGGCGTCATCAACCAGATCGAGGGCGGCGCTATCCAGGCCACGAGCTGGGTGTTGAAAGAGCGCGTGCGTTTCGACACCACACGCATCACCAGCAATTCCTGGACGGAGTATCCGATCCTGAATTTCTCCGAGGTGCCCGACGTCGACGTCGAGGTGATCTCGCGCCCCGAGATCGATCCGGTCGGCGCTGGCGAAGCCGCGCACGGCCCGGTGACCGCGGCGATCGCCAACGCCGTGTTCGACGCGCTCGGCGTGCGGCTTCGCAGCCTTCCTATTACGCGCGATCGCCTGATCGCGGCCATGGAGCTTTCGGCATGACGACACTTAATATCTTGAGCGGCGGCGCGGCGCAGGGCCTCGTCGGCAGCCTCTCGGCGAAGTTCAAAGGACAGACCGGTCTCGATATTGCCGGCGACTTCGGCGCGGTCGGCGCGATGGCCGACAAGCTGCGCGCGGGCACGCCCACCGACATTCTCGTTCTCACCTCGGCGCTGATCGCCACGCTCGCGAAAGAAGGCCTTGCCGATCCCGCATCGGTCAAGGACGTCGGCCGTGTCGAGACCGCGCTTGCGGTCCGATCGGCCGATCCGCTGGTCTCGGCGCCTGACGCTGCGAGCCTTCGCACGGCGTTTCTGGCGGCGGATGCGATCTTCGTGCCCGACACCAAGGCCTCCACCGCCGGTATTCACGTGGCGAAAGTGCTGACACAACTCGGCATCGCCGATGAAGTTGAAAGCCGCCTGAGGATTTATCCGAACGGCGCGACTGCGATGCGCCACATGGCCCAAGCCGATGCGAAGCGTCCGATCGGCTGCACGCAAGCCACCGAAATCATCGCAACATCCGGCATCCAGCTTTCAGGCAGCCTGCCGAAGGGCTTTGATCTCGCCAGCATGTACACGGCCGCTGTGACCAAAGGCGCGGCTCATGCGCGCGAAGCGAAAATCCTGATCGAGCTCTTGACCGCTGCGGACCAGGCCGACGCGCGCGAACGCGCGGGCTTCCTCGAAATCAGCCGTTAGGATTTGACCCGCCATGGCGGGAAGCGGCGGTTCTCGCCTGCAAGGAACAGACAGAGCTTGTTGCCTGCGGGGTCGCGCAGCCATGCTTCGCGCCACAACCAGCTCTGGTCTTGCGGACCTGAATCGAACGCGACGCCTTTTTCCTTCAACGCCGCCACGCGGACGTTGAGATCCTCACACTCGAAATAGACATGCGCGCCGTCGCCGCCGTCGGTGCGAAGTTCGAGGGACAGCGTCGAGAGGTCGTCGGGATTTTCCAGGCGCGCGTAGTGGACGTCCTTCACGATCAGCACGAAGCCGAGCTTTTCATAGAAGGCGATGGAAGCGGCGAGATCCGTCGCCGGCAAGGTCACTTGATTGAGCTTCATGTGGCGGGCTTATACGATTGATTTCCGCGAAGCCAATTCACGATAGCGTTCGCGGCTCTTTACCAGATGCCCGCGCATCGCATCTCTCGCCTTCTTGGGCGAACGCGCACGCGATCGCCTGGAAGATCGCCTCGTGCTCTTTCTCGATGCGGGCGAGGTATTGGCGCGGACCTTCCGGGTTGCCTTCGAAGGAACGGATGCTTTGCCTCGGAATGATCAGGCGGCCGAGAAAATCCAGGAATTCGGCGAAGCGGCTGTTTTGGGTTGCCGCCGCGATCGCCTGATGAAACGCGAAGTCTTCCTTGATCGCGCGGTCGCCGCCGGTGATGGCGCGGCTGAAGACGCGGTGCGCCTCGCCGATCGCCTTGATCTGCGCCGCCGTCGCCCGTTCGCTCGCGATCGCGGCGGCTTCCGACTCCACCGCCATGCGCAATTCGAGAATATCAAGCACGCTGTCGAGTGAACCGAGACCATCAGGGATCGATCGCATAAGGTTGCCGGCTGATGTCGCGCTCGACGAACGCCCCCGCTCCTTGCCGCGTGACGACGAGGCCTCGCGCCCGCAACGCCGCCACCGCCTCGCGCACGACGGTGCGGCTGACGCCCATCCCCTTCATCATCTCCTGTTCGGAAGGCAACTTGGCGCCGACCGGCAACTTGCCGGACATGATCTGTTCGGCCAACCGGTCGATCACCTCCGAACTCAGGCTTTTCGGCGCGTCGAGCGGACGCAACAGCCCCTCGCGCTGGCTCTGCGCCGCGTCCGCGAGGGCCGAGCTTGACGGAGGTTGTCGGGTCATCGTACAACTTTAGCACGGCGTCAGCGGGCCCGCAAATCCAGGTCAAGCCGGTTTTGGGATTTGTCGGACCGTAGGCGGCTCGCTTACAAATAAGAAAACAGGTCAGGCAATGACCGTGCATTGAACAGGTGGGAGGAGAAGCGATGAAGCGTCGCGATTTCATGAAGCTTGGTGCCGGTCTTGGTGTAGGCCTTGGCGCCACGGGTTTGGCAGCGGGACTGCCCTTTGGCGCAAACGCGCAGACCAAGGCGGTATTCAAGGCTTCCGACGTCCAGCCGCCCGGCTATCCGACCGTCGCCGCCACCGAAAGCCTCGGCAAGAAGCTCTCCGATGCGACGCAGGGCCGCCTCTCGATCCAGATGTTTCCGTCGATGCAGCTCGGCGGCGAGAAGGAAACCATCGAGCAGACCCAGATCGGCGCGATCCAGATGTCGCGCATCAGCGTCGGAACGATGGGGCCGATCGTCGACGACATCAACGTCATCAACATGCCGTTCCTGTTCAAGAACATTGCGCACGCCAACAAGATGATGGACGGGCCGATCGGCCAGGAATTGCTCGACAAGATCAGCGCGAGCCCGAACGCCAACCTCGTCGCATTGTGCTGGATGGATTCCGGCGCGCGCTCGCTCTACAACACCAAGCACCCGATCAAGTCGATCGAGGACATCAAGGGCCTGAAGTTCCGCGTCATCGGCAATCCGATCTTCGTCGACATGATGAACGCGCTCGGCGGCAATGGCGTCGCGATGGGCTACGACCAGGTGTTCTCGGCGCTGCAGACCGGCGTGATCGACGGCGCGGAAAACAACCTGCCGAGCTACGTCTTCTCCAACCACTACACCGCGGCCAAGCATGTCACGCTGACCGAGCACCTCATGATTCCCGAGATGCTCGTGTTCTCCAAGCGGATATGGAACACGCTGTCGGCCGATGACCAGAACCTGATCAAGAAGTTCGCCCGCGAGGCGCAACTCGAAGAGCGCGTGCTCTGGAAAGAGTACGAGCAGAAGGCGCTGGAAAAGGCCAAGGCCGCCGGCAGCCAGATCATCGAGGTCGCCGACAAGACGCCGTTCCAGAACGCGGTGAAACCGGTCTGGGACAAGTACGGCCCGAAATATCAGGACATGATCAAGCGCATTCAAGCCATTGCGTAATTACTCATCCGTCATTGCAAGCGGCCCAGGCGACGAAGCAATCCAGATTCCTCAAGGAAAATGGATTGCTTCGCTGGGGCCCGCGATGACGACGAATAACAAGATCTAACGTCTGCTCAATCGATGACGGGGAGCGCAACGCCATGGCAGCCACATTCCGCCGCGCGATGGACATTCTCTATCTGCTGTGCGTGATCGTCGGCTGCATCGCGCTGGTCTTGATCTCGGCGATCATTCCCTGGGCCGTCTTCACCCGTTACGTGCTCAACAGTGCGGCGTCGTGGCCTGAGCCGCTCGCGGTTCTCCTGACCATCGTGCTGACGTTCATCGGCGCCGCCGCCGCCTACCGCCTCAACCTGCACATGAATGTCGGCTATTTCGCCAATCAGGCGCCGCCGCAATTCCGGAAATTTCTCGAACTGCTGGTGCAATTGCTGATGGCGCTGATCGCGCTATTCATGATCGTGTGGGGCGCGAGCCTGGTCGAAGTGACCTGGCACAACACGATCGCCGAATTCCCCTTCCTGTCGGTCGGCGTCACCTATCTGCCGATTCCGATCGGCGGCGTGTGCCTGCTGTTGTTCATCATCGAACGGGTCTGGCTTGGCGCACCACCCGATCCACTTCCCTCCCACGGCGAAGCCGATCCGCACGGCGCGGCTGCGTCGTTCGAGTAAGCGAGGGAATAGGACCATGGATATCTTCGTTCTGCTCGCCACCATGATCTTCTGCTTCCTGATCGGCATGCCTATCGCCTATTCGCTGGCGTTCGCCGCGATCGCCGGTGCGTGGTCGATCGGCATTCCGCTCGAAGCGGTGATGCTGAAAATCTCCGACGGCGTCAGCAAGGTCGCGATGCTGACGATTCCCTTCTTCGTGCTCGCCGGCGCGATCATGGCCGAGGGCGGCATGGCGCGACGGCTCGTGGCCTTTGCCGACGTGCTGGTCGGATTCACCCGCGTACGTGGCGGGCTGTCCATCGTCAACGTGCTCGCCACCACGTTCCTGTCCGGCATTTCCGGTTCGGCAGTCGCCGACACCTCGGCGATCGGATCGGTGATGATCCCGCAGATGGAAAAGACCGGGTTTCCCCGCGTCTTCGCCACCAACCTCACGATCACCTCCTCGGTCCAGGCGCTGCTCGTTCCACCGAGCCACAATGCGGTGCTGTATTCGCTGGCGACCGGCGGCACCATCTCGATCAGCGCGCTGTTCATGGCGGGCGTCTTTCCCGGCCTGCTGCTTGGCTTTTCCCTGATCATCCTGTGTCTTGTCTTCGCCTATCGCGACAACCATCCGCGCGGCCAGAGGGTGCCGGCCAAGGACGCCGTCAAGATCACCATCGACGCGGCCTGGGGCCTCATCACGCTCGTGATCATCCTGGGCGGCATTCTCGGCGGCATCTTCACCGCGATCGAGGCCGGCGCGGTCGCCTGCATCTGGGCGTTCTTCGTCACGATGTTCATCTACCGCGACTACAAATGGCGCGATCTTCCCGTGCTATTGCATCGCACCTTGCGCACGGTTGCCATGGTGCTGACGCTGATCGCCTGCGCTTCGAGTGTCGGGTATGTAATGGCGCTGACACAGATGCCGGCCAAGATGACGGCGTTCTTCCTGTCGATCTCCGACAATAAGTACGTCATCCTGTTCCTGATCAACATTTTGTTGCTGGTGCTCGGCACGCTGGTCGACATGGCGCCGTCGATCCTGATCGCGACGCCGATCCTGCTTGCCGGTGATGCAGAACTTCGGCGTCGATCCCGTTCATTTCGGGATGATCATGCTGCTCAATCTCGGCATCGGCCTGTGTCACCCGCCGGTCGGCGCGATCCTGTTCGTCGGATGCGCGGTCGGTAAGGTCACGATCGAACAGGTGATGCGGAAGATCTGGCCGTTCTACGCCGTGATGTTCTTCGTGCTGATGTGCGTCACCTACCTGCCGGAAATCTCGCTGTGGCTGCCGCGGCACATACTGCGCTGAGAGGCCCCCTCACCCGGCCCCGCCGCACCTCCGCAGACACCAGCGGTGCGTCCATGCGTGGTTTAAAATTACCTAATCCAGTCACTCAATTGCACCCCGAAGCTCAGCCGGAGCCTTAAAGCATCAGGCGTATCTTAGCCCCCGATGGGAACAAAAAACGGCGGGGGCCAAAACGATGACCATCGAACTGATCGAATTGCTTGCCTATCCGGCATCGGCGTTTCTCGCGGTCGCACTGACCGCAAAATTCATCGAACGCGAGCGCGACGTGCTGTACGGACCCTACATCTGGGGTCGCAAGACGGCGTTCGACGCCTTTCGCCACGAGCTTGATGCGTATCTGGCGGCGATCGGCCTGAAGCGCGAATACGGCCGGCTGACCGTGAAGTTTGCGGGCCTCAGCATCTTTGCGTCCGCGATCATCGGCTGAAGGGAATGCCGATGAGCCTGTCCGACCACATCTGCGAAACGCAACAGGGGCTGAAGATCGTCTGCGAGGTCTGCGGGAATCTGTCGATCAAGCCGATCGAGCCCGTGGACGCCGAGGACAGTGTCAGCGTCCATTGCCGGCGCTGCAACGCGGTGCGTGGAACGGTTGCCGACCTGCGCGCGCTGGCGCGTCGCTCGACCGGCGAATTCGAGTTCTAGAACAATCGAAAGCTGATATTGGCGAGGCTGTCGGCCGGCTCCTCGACCGGGCGCGGCCGGAAGCGAAGCTGCTCGCCGCGTATTTTCAGGCAATCCCGCAGTTCGACCTCGCTCTGCTTGACCCGGTTGCGCAGCTCGCGGCGGTCAAACTGGGTCAGCGTCGGGCTTGCGAGCTCGCGCCAGGCGTCTCGCTGTTGCGTCATCAGGAAGGTGATTTCGCTACTCAAAACGTCGGTTTCAACCATGTCATCCGACCTTTCGCTGTGGAAAATCGACCCCTCCAATCTCGCTCGCCAATTGCTTAAAAATGGTTAACGAAAGCCTTACGCAGCCCGTGCTTTGCCGGAAGCGCCTCGCCGGCTCCGTGTGACGCTTCCCTTGAGATGGTTCGACGGTTCGACTGAGGAGGCCGACCTCCACGACCTCGCCCGGGGTCATGCTCATTGTGCACCGCATCGCAAAAGGGTTCGGGCGCATCGCGTTGATGCAACGCTGATCTGACGACGGCGATTTTGATCGCGCCGATTTCGACCTTTTGCTATGGGCCTTCTCATAACAATAATTCGTGGGAGGCTTCCTCATGGTCGATCGCCGGACGTTCACCGCCCTGCTCGCAGGCACCATCGCGGCTCCCACCCTAGCTTTCGGCAAAACCATGACATCCAGGAACGTGTTCTATTCGGCCATCGGGCCGGAACTGACGCCTTATAGCGTCGACGTCGAGCAAGGCCGACCTTGACAAAACAAGGCTCGGTATCGACCGCAGCCAACATTCAATATGCCTGGCCGCACCCGTCGAAGACGTATCTCTATGTCGTTCTCGAGCAGCGGCGGGCCTGCCGCCGGCGACATCACCGGAAGCGTGCATGTCGCCAACGCCTTTGCGATCGATCCGGCGACCGGCGCGCTGAAGCCGCACGGCGAAACGGTCAAGCTCGCGACGCCGCCCGATCCACGCCAGCGTCGATCGTGTCGGGCCATTATCTGCTGATCGCCTACAACAATCCGTCGAGTCTGACGGTGCATCGCATCAAGCCCGACGGCACGATCGGCGAGCGCGTCGAGCAGCCGAACAAGCTCGACACCGGTATCTACGCCCATCAGATCCGTGCCACGCCCGGACAACAAATTCGTCATCCTGATCACGCGCGGCAACAACGCGCCGATCGGACAATCCGGTCGATCCCGGCTCGATCAAAGTGTCTTCAGCTTCAAGGACGGCGTGCTGACGAATCTCGGCGGCGATCGCGCCCGGCGACGGCATGCATTTCGGACCGCGGGATCTCGACTTCCATCCGAGCAAGCCCTTGGGTTTTTGTCGGCGTCGAAAGCCAGAACCAGCTTGCGGTCTACAAGCGCGATGACAAGACCGGACTCTCGACCGATTCGCTGTTCGTCAAGAACACGCTTGCCGACCCCGCCACCGAAGTTGCGGCAGGCCGGTGGTCTCATTCATGTCAGCCCGAACGGCCGCTTCGTCTATGCCGACCAACCGCGCCTGGTGGACCACCGATTTCGAAGGCAAGAAGGTGTTCACGGGCGGCGAGAATTCGATCGCGGTCTTCGCCATCAATCAGACGACCGGCGAGCCGACGCTGATCCAGAACGCCGACGGCCACGGCAACTATTTGCGGACGTTCAACGTCGATCCCTCGGGCAAGCTTTTGATCGCTGCGCCGCTGTGGGCGATGGCGGTGCGCGACGGCAACACCATCACGACGATGCCGGCGGCCTCGTACTCTATCGTGTCGGCAACGACGGCAAGCTGACCTTCGTGCGCAAGTACGACATCGACGCCGACGACCAAAACGGCAGCAATTCTGGGCCGGGATGGTCACGCTCGCTTGACCGGGGGAATCCATGTCTGACGATCCGCACGTAAAGCCCGGCACACTCACCCGCCGTTCCCTGCTCGGCACCGCGGCGGCAATGGCCGCCGCGACGCCGGCGCTGGCGGAAGAATGCCGCCTCGGCCCGCCGCCACACGAGAAAGGCCCGAAGGTCTGGATGGACATGGACCAGGTCGAGCTCGACGCGTCCTACGACCAGACCGTCTACGCGCCGATGATCAAGCAATACGCCAAGCGCTTTGCCTCGAGCAGCGATACCACCCGCCGCCGGCTTGGTGAGCCGAAGCGATTTTCCTACGGCCCGACGCCGATCGAAGGTCTCGACCTCTACCCCGCGCGAACCGCCAACGCGCCGATCTTCGTCTTCGTGCATGGCGGGCGATGGATTCTCGGCAGCGCCAAGGATTACGGCTACCCGGCCGATCTCTTCGTCAATGCCGGCGTCAACTACGTCGCGCTCGACTTCATCCAGGTCGACGCCGCGAATGGCGACTTGCGGGCGATGGCCGATCAGGTCCGCCGCGGCATCGCCTGGGTCTACAAGAACGCATCCATCTTCAACGGCGACACCAAGCGTTTCTACATCGGCGGGCATTCTTCCGGCGGGCATCTCGCCGGCGTCGCCGCGGTGACCGACTGGCAGAAGGATTTTGGCCTCCCCGCCGACATGCTCACCGGCGCGCTGTTGATGAGCGGCATGTACGATATCAAGCCGGCGCGTCTTTCCGCGCGCAGCAAATACATCAATTTCGACGACGACATGGAGCAACGCCTGAGCTCGATCCGGCACATCGACCTCTTGCGCGCGCCGATCACTGTCACCTACGGCACGTTCGAGACGCCGGACTTTCAACGCCAGTCGCGCGACTTCGCCGCGGCGGTCAAAGCCGCCGGCAAGCCGGTCGAGCTATTGGAAGCACCCGACTACAATCATTTCGAGATGTGCGAGAGCATCGGCAACCCCTACGGCCCGAACGGCCTTGCGGCGCTCAAGCTGATGAAGCTGGCGTAAACGAAACCGCTCGGCGGTGTTCCTGATGCGGCCGTCGTCAGCGCGGATTGCATGCGCTTGACGCTCCCTTGAGGACGGCGGCATCCCAGACTGCATAACCGGCCGCATCGAGATGAACGCCATCGATCGTGTGCGGCGCGCCCATCGGCGGCAAGGAAACGAACGTTGCTCCGACCCTTCTCGGCGAGCGCAGGCAGCGCCGCGTTGAAGGCATCGATGTGGCGCCTGGTCAGAACCTCGTACTCCGCCGTCATGCCGGCACGCACTTCGACGGCGGGAATGCCGAGCACCGCGAGATGGTCGGCCGCGCCTTTGATTTGCGCGAGTAGCGAAGCCGTATTTCGTCTCGAACTCCTGTTGCTCGCGTCCCTGCAAGGCATCGTTGGTGCCGAGCGCAACGAGGATGGCGGCGGCGCGGCGGCCGTCGAGCGCCTTCAGTAGCCACGTTCCGAGATCGCTTCCTGTCGAAGCGCCGCCAAGCCCCGCATTGACCAGCGCATGGCCGCAGAGCGAAGGCGGCAGCGTGGAAGCTTCCGTGATGCTGTCGCCGAGAATGACGATGGGATGCTCGCTCCGTCTGAGGGTGTAGCCAAGGACAACCTGACGAAGGTGCCGGTGCGTGTCGACGGGCGGCTCCTTTCTGAGGAACGAAATGCCGGCGAAAAGCACCACGGCGATGGCAAGAGCTATGACGGAAATTCGCGCTCGGTTCATTTCGTCACTGCGAAGAGGTGAAGCCTCCGCGCGGTGAAAACGATACTTGAGCCCCGCGGCGCCGCCGAAAACAGTCTCGGCTACAGTCCTACAACATCATGGGCACCGAATGCCGGAAAATTTGATTTCGGAGTCATCCGCCGTTCACCAGTCTTGCTTGACAGGCCTACCCATCCTGTCCTCACAGTGCCCGAAATCCCGATGAAGCGAGGAAGCGCCATGGCGCGAAAGCTGATCGACATCTCCGTGCCGCTGCAGAACGATGTGCCGGCCGATCCGCCCGGCATCAATCCGCGCATCCAGTATCTCGATCATCAGCAGAGCCTGCCGGGCATGCTGAGCTTCTTCCCCGGACTCAAGGCCGAAGATTTGCCGGACAGCCAGGCCTGGGCGATGGAGACGGTGCAGCTCTCGACCCATAACGGCACCCATCTCGACGCGCCCTATCACTATCACCCGACCATGAATCGCGGCGAACGCGCCTGGACCATCGAGGAAGTGCCGCTGGAATGGTGCTTCCAGCCCGCCGTCAAACTCGACTTCCGGCATTTCGCCGACGGCTATGTCGTGACCGCCAACGATGTCGAGGCCGAACTGAAGCGCATCGGACACACGCTGTCGCCGCTCGAAATCGTCGTGGTCAATACCAGCGCCGGCCTCAAATACGGAGAGGCCGACTACGTCAATTCCGGCTGCGGCATGGGATACGAGGCCACGATGTATCTGCTCGAGCGCGGCGTGCGGCTGACCGGCATCGACGGCTGGAGCTGGGATGCGCCGTTTGTCTTCACCGCGAAGAGATACGCCGAAACCAGAAATGCCGGCCTGATCTGGGAAGGCCACAAGGCCGGGCGTCACATCGGGTACTGCCACATCGAGAAGCTGCACAATCTCGAGCGCCTGCCCTCCAAGGGCTTCATGGTCTCGTGCTTCCCGGTGAAGATCGAACGCGCATCCGCCGGCTGGACGCGCGCGGTCGCCATCCTCGACGAATGAGACATATCGGGTTCGCGCGTTAGCCTTTCGTCTCATCGCGTGCGAAGTCCGCTCGGGTCGTTCGCGAAATGATGGCAACCTGAGCGTCGGGAGCGGCAGGCGATTGCTCCGCGAACGAAATTCACAGGCGATTGGCCGGCGTCATAATCCGTTGAATCAGATAGGAAAACGTCGCCTGAAGGCCTGTTCCGCAACGTCCTTCGCAGGCGCATTAACGCTGCCCGTCAAGCGAGCCGGCTGCGACGATTTTGGACTTTCCAAGAACAGTGCGGGGTCGTACGACCTAAGCCCGTTGCCGCCGTTTCGCTTGCTGGGGACGCAAGCGAAGCTACAATGCGCCCAAGGCCGACAGGTCCAACAAGACCGCGGCTAACAATAATAAGGCCGGCAACATCAAGGCTGCCAAGGCCTGAGGAAACAGAGAGGAACGTCATGACAACTACATCTATTCGTTCGTTGCTCGGCGCGACGGCCTTGGGCCTGGTGCTCACTGCCGGCCAGGCGCTCGCCGCCGACCCGATCAAGATCGGCGTCATCGCAGAAGCGCAAGCCATCGCCGGCGCCTCGATCCCGCAGGCAGCCCAACTCGCCGCCGATGAAATCAACGCCAAGGGCGGCGTCGACGGGCGCAAGATCGAGATCATCACCTATGACAACCACTCCTCGTCGGCTGATTCCGTTCGCGCTTTCCAGCGCGCGGTGAACGAGGACAAGGTCAACATGGTCATCGCGAGCTACATCAGCGAAGTGGTGTTGGCACTTGAGCCCTGGGCCGCGCGGCTGAAGACGCCCTTCATCACGCCGGGCGCCGCCTCCAACGAGATCACCAAGGCCGTTCACGCCGACTATGAGAAGAACAAGTACACTTTCCACGGCTACCTGACTTCGGCCTCGCTGGCGCTGTCGGTTTGCGACGCCGCCAAGGAGTTGCTTGTCGACCAGAAGCACATGAAGACCGCGGTCATCATGAGCGAGGACGCGGCGTGGACCAAGCCGCTCGACATCGGCTACGAGGAATGCCTGCCCAAGATCGGGCTGAAGGTCCTCGACCATATCCGCTTCTCGCCTGACACCACCGACTTCACGCCGATCTTCAACAAGATCGAAGGCGCCAAGCCGGATGTGATGATCACCGGCATCTCGCATGTCGGCGTGCAGCCGACCGTGCAGTGGAAGAACCAGCAGGTTCCGATTCCGATGTTCGGCATCTCCTCGCAGGCGACCAACGAGACCTTCGGCAAGGACACCAACAACGCCTCCGACGGCGTGCTCTATCAGGGCGTGTCCGGACCGGGCGTGGCGGTGACCGAGAAGAGCGTGCCGTTCGCCAACGCGTTCAAGGCGAAGTTCGGCAACTTCCCTTCCTATGCCGGCTATACCGCGTATGACGAAGTCTACTTCATTGCCGACGCCGTGAAGCGCGCGGGCTCGACCGACGCCGACAAGCTCGTCGAGGCGCTGGAAAAAACCGACTGGGTCGGCACCATCGGCCGCATCCAGTTTTACGGCAAGGACGATCCGTTCACCCATGGCCTCAAGTACGGCAAGGGCCTCCTCACCGGCGTCATGCTGCAATGGCAGGATGGCCAGCAGGTAGCCGTCTGGCCGCCGGAAGTCGCCAAAGCCAAGCTGAAGTTCCCGAGCTTCATCAAGGTCACGTCGAACTGACCGATCATCAATGCTCCCGGAAAATGTTTTTCCGGGAGCATTTTTCGTAGCGAGACGTCTTCTGAAGGGAGGCAGCGGGGGCTGCCACGGGAAGTGACGTCTATTTGAAATTCCTGCATCGCCAGCCGCGAGTCCGTCCAGGAAGTTCAAATAGAACACCGCTCTGAAATCATCCTGAATTTGCGAGTGCCCTTGCTTTCCGAAGTTCGTGCAAGGGGATGCCGCGACGTATCACGAACTTCGGAAAATGGGCACTCGTCCAAATGCTTGCGTTCCAGATTCTGATCGACGGTTTTGCCATCAGCGCGTTGTACGCGCTGGGCGCTACCGGATTTACCCTCATCTTCGGCGTGTCCGGCGTGCTCAACCTGTCGCACGGCGCCATCATGGTGCTGGCGGCGGTGGCCGCATGGGCAGGCGCTAGTGTGTTTCACCTCGACACTTACTCCGGCGCGCTGCTCGGCGTCGGCGTCGCGCTGATATCGGCCTTCGTCACTTACTTTGCGGTGGTGCAGCCGATCCAGAAGTCGCGGCGCATTCCCAACGAGGAGAAGGAAATCTTCGTCCTCACCGGCACACTCCTTTGGGGCATCATGATCCAGGAGCTGATCGCCTACTTCTTCACCAACAACGCCAAGACCGTGCTGCCGATCGTTGAAGGCGTCGTCGACATCCTCGGCGTGCGCACGCCGCGCAACGAGATCTTCACCGCCTTCGTCTGCTGCCTCGTGATTGCATTGCTCTGGCTGCTCGTGAACCGCACCCGCACCGGCAAGGCCGTACTCGCGGCCTCGATGAATCCGCGCGGCGTCACGCTGCTCGGACTTGAGCTCGGCAGCATCTACGTCGTGGTCTGGGGGATCTACGGCATCCTCGCCGGCATCGCCGGCGTGCTGCTCGGCATGTTCCTCGGCGTCAGCTCGTACAGCGTCGGGCCGCTCACCGCGAGCGCCTTCTCGATCGTGGTGCTCGGCGGCCTCGGCAGCGTGTCGGGCTCGCTGATTGCCGCCTTCGTGGTCGGCTATCTCGAAACCATCACGGCCTACCTCGATCTCGCCGGCCTACCGCACCATTCCCGCCCTCCTGCTGCTCGTTGCCGTGATGTATGTGCGGCCGCAAGGCTTGTTGGGGAGGCGCTGACGATGACAAGCTTCTTCAAGTCGCGACTGTTTTTCATTTCGCTCGCGGTCGTCATCATCGCCTCGACGCTGCCGCTCTATGTCTCCGGCTACGTGCTGGGGCTGCTCACCGTCGCTTATTACTTCGGCGTGTTCGCGATGGCCTGGGACCTGCTGTTCGGCTTTGCCGGCGAGGTCAATTTCGGCCCCACCTTCCTGATCGGTGTCGGCGCCTACACCGCGGGCATTCTCAACAACCAGTACGGCTGGTCGGTCTATCTCTGCATCGTGATCGGCGCGCTCGCTTCCGTCATTGCCGGCGTGGTGCTGGCATTGCCGGCGCTTCGTGTGCGCGGTCCTTACTTCGGCCTGACCACGCTCGTCGCCGTCCTGATGCTGCAAAACTTCATCGTCGTGTTCGCCGACCTCACCGGCGGCGAGATTGGCCTGACGATTCCCGACGTCATCACGATCAATGCCGGCGCAAACTACTGGATCGCTCTCGCCTTCATGACCATCAGCGCGCTCATTCTGTACGGACTGTCGCAATCGCCGATCGGGCTGGTGCTGCAGGCGAGCGGCCAGGACCCCGTGCAGGCCGGCGCGCTCGGCTTCAACATCGTCAAGCACAAGCTTGCCGCGTTCATCGTCTCTGCGTTCTTCTCCGGCCTGTCGGGCGCGCTGCTGGTGTTTTATTTCGGCACCGCGTCGGTCGGCACCGTGGTCGACGTCGCGGTCGGCGTGAACGTGATCGTCGCGGCCGTGCTCGGCGGACGACGCACCGTGCTCGGCGCAGCACTTGGCGCCATCTTCCTGATCGTTGCCGGCGAGTTCTTGCGGCCGACCGGCGAGCTTGCGACCTTCATCGTCTCGGCGGTCGCGCTTCTGGTCGTCCTGTTCTTCCCCGGCGGTTTCCTGGGCGCAGCCCTTTCTCATGAGGGGCGCTCATAATGGATACGACCACCAACACCCCGCCGGTCCTCCAGGTCCGCGGCCTCACCAAACGCTTCGGCGGCCTTACGGCTGTGAAGAATCTCGATCTCGAGGTTCACGCCGGCGAGATCTTCGGCCTGATCGGCCCGAACGGCTCCGGCAAATCGACCGCCATGAAATCGATCATGGGGATCGAGCGTCCGACCGCCGGTGACGTCATTTTCGAGGGCGAGAACGTCGCAGGGCTCCCGGCGCACCAGATCGCGCGCAAGGGCTTTGGCATGGTGTTCCAGCACTCGCGGCCGCTGAACCGGCAGACGGTGCTCGAAAACATCATGGTGGCGCTGCTGCCGGACAGCCTGTTCATGCTGTTTCCGGACAAGGCGCTGACCGAACGCGCCAGGTGGATCGCCAACCGCGTTGGTCTCGGCGCGGTGATGGATCGCCGCCCGCCGACGCTGCCCTTTGCCGACCTGCGGCGGCTTGAGCTTGCCAAGGCGATCGCGCGCGATCCCAAGGTGGTGCTGGTCGACGAACCCTTTGCCGGATTGACGCTTGCGGAAGTCGGCACGTTCTCCGAACTGATCCGAAGCTTCCGCGACGAAGGCCGTGCGGTGCTGCTTGTCGACCACAACGTCAAGAGCGTCGCCGCGCTGGTCGACCGGGTGCTTGCGATGTATCTCGGCGAAAAGATCGTCACCGGCCGCGCCGACGAAGTGATGCGCAACGAGACCGTGCGCCGTGTCTATCTCGGCGGCGCGATCGAGACCTCGGCGCGCCCCGAGACCTCGTTCAAGGACAAGGTGCCGTTGTTGCAGGTCGAAAACGTCAGCGTGCATTACGGCAAGGCGCAGGCGCTGGAGAACGTGTCGATCCACATACATCACGGCGAGTTCGTCTCGGTCGTGGGATTGAACGGCGCCGGCAAGACCACCCTGTTCAACACGATCTCGGGCTTCCTGCCCTATTCCGGCGAGATCGTTCGCGACGGCGAAAAGCTGCGCGGCACGAGCCCGGCAAAGATCGCACGCAGCGGCATCGTGCAATGTCCGGAATCGCGCGAACTGTTCGGCGAGATGACCGTGCGGGAAAACCTCGACCTCGGCGGTCAACATCTGGCCGACGATATCAGGCAAAAGCAACTCGAATGGCTGTTCGAACTGTTCCCGATTCTGAGGGAACGCCAGGGCCAGATGGCGCAGACGCTGTCGGGCGGCGAGCAGCAGATGCTCGCGATCGGCCGCGCGCTGATGATGCAGCCGAAGATCCTGATCCTCGATGAACCGACGCTCGGGCTGGCGCCGGTGATCCTGGAGACGCTTTCGAAGGCGCTCGAGCGGTTGCGTCAGACCACCGACATCACCGTGCTGCTCGGCGAGCAGAACGTGACGTTTGCGCTTCCCCACGCCGACCGCGTCTATGTGCTCGAACACGCGCGGATCGTCTGGGAAGGCGATCCGGGCCGGTTCGCAGCCGAGGCCGGCGAAGGTTATCTCTAGAGACGACTTCTACGCCCTGGCCGCAGACTTGGCTTCTCCTGGCTTCTCTTGGCCTCACTGGGCGTGAACGGTTCGCACCGGACCGGCCATGCCCGGCTGCGCGGTCTGCACCGGCGCGTCTTCGGCAACACCATTGCCGCCGAATTCCGCTTGCACGGCCTCGGAGATCCAGATCGACGCTTTCGGATGAATGGTTGCGAGAGCGATCAGTACAAACGCAACGACGGCGGGCAGGATCAGAAATCCAACGCCGCTTTTGGGCTCGATGCGATAGCCGGTCTTACGCGACCTGTCATACGGAGCAAGCATGGACGCCTCCACGTTGAAGATGTCCCCCGCACCTTCCATACCCCAGCGTCCGTCACGCGCGTGTGAGCTGCTTCACAACGTGTTCGCGCTTAATCCCGCGTTAAGTATCCTCCGGAGCGGTGCCGGCGATTTCCTGCAACGGCGCAAGATCGAGCACCACGATCGCGCCGTGCTCAAGGCGAACCCAGTTGCGGGTGGCCCAGGCGCGCAACTGCTTGTTGATGCTCTCGCGCGACATGCCGACCATCTCGCTGATTTCCTGCTGGGTGACCGCAATCGTGCGACTGTCCTTTGCTTCCTTGTGCCGCTCGGTCAGGCGAATCAAGGCGCTGGCAAGCCGGCCCGGCAGATCCTGCAAGATCACCTGCTCGACCTGGTCGGAGGTCCAGCGCAGCCGGGTGCATAGCAGTTCGATGAATTTCATCGCCAGCGCCGGCTGACTGCGCACAAAGGGCAAAAACTCCCGGCGGTCGATGACAACGATTTCGCAATTGCTGTTGGCGGTCGCGTCTGCCGTTCGCGCCTGCCCGTCGAGTACCGCAACCTCTCCGAAGATCTCGCCGGGTCCGATCAGATTCAGAATGGCGCTGCGCCCATCGGGCGAGGAAATGCTGATCTTTACCGTGCCCGAAATCACCGCGATCAGGCTGTTGCCCGGATCGCCCTTGGAAAAGATCGCCGCTCCACGTTTCAGCGTGGCGGGCTTGACGTAGCGGCCAAGCTGATCGAACGCATCGGCGTCGAGATCGCAGAAAATCGGATGCGCGCGCAGCACCGCGAGTTTGCTACTCATCGACTGCCTGGGCTCGATGGTCTTTTCCTGAGACACGGCCTGCCAGTTCTCCGGATGCGAAAGTCTTGAGCGAAAGCCCTGAGCAAAGGTCTTGAGCAAAGATTGAGCAAGAAACCTGCCAACCGCCGTCTGACCGTTCGGCCGGGGCAACAATGTGGCAGCCCGGCCCTGCTTTCGAAAAATTCTGTCCCGAATGAGGATTCAGGGGATGTTTTAGAGTACTGCCGCAAAGATCGGCCGGGAACAAGCCCTGTTGTCAATGAGGTGCCCCCGGGGCACCCTGTTCCAATGCTGGCTCCCGTCAACCTTAAGGCTTCGATAAAGGCACCCCCGCCGCTGCAGGCCTCGATGACCTGCGAGGCGGCGTTTCGGGCCGCGGCAACCCATTATCTCCATCAAATGATAGAGCAGCACGAGAATACGGCGGCGGGCGACCCGGCCGCGCTCCACGCCATGCGCGTCGCCATGACCCGGCTCCGGACGACCATCGCGCTGTTCTCGCCGATGGTTGAGGGCGACGGGCAAGTGCGCCTCACAGTCGAGTTGAAATGGTTGCGCGCTCATCTTGGCATCGTTCGCGATCTCGATGTCGCGCTCGAACGGTTGGCAACGCTCAAGCCTCAGGGCGTGATCAACGATCGGCCCTGGAAACAAGAGCGCGCCGCCTGCCAGCGCCACCTGACCGCGGCGCTGCGTTCACTCCGCTACCGGCGGTTGATCGACGATCTCACCGCCTGGATTGAGAATGGCGACTGGTCGCGGAAGCGGGTCAAAGGCGCCGCCGAGCGCCGCGCCCGCCCGGCCGACAAATACTGCGCCGACAAGCTGAAGCAATGGCGGAAGAAGCTCCTGAAGAAGAGCAGTAAGCTCGAGGAGTTCGGCACGCGCAAGCGTCACCGCGTGCGCCTCGCCAACAAGCGGCTGACCTACGCCATTGAAGCAGCGGAACAACTCACTTTGCCAGGCGAGGCGCCGACGCGAGAGGCCATGCTGAAGCTGCTGCGCAAGGCTCAGAAGTCGCTCGGACAGTTGAACGACGATGCGCGACGTCATGCGCTCGCCGCCGCATTTGGCGAAATCAAGATGGACGACAGCGATCTTTTGTTCGACGCCAGGCAGAAGAAGCGTCTCCTGCGCAAGGCGGTCAGCGCCTATGACGAGCTCTCCGGGCTCGAGCCGAATAGCTAGCGCGGGACGACGGCCGTCGCCTCGATCTCGACCTTCGCCTCTTTTTCAACCAGCCGCACGACCTGCACCAAAGCCATCGCGGGATAATGCGCGCCGAAGATCTCGCGATAGATCTGCCCGAGTGCCTTGAGGCTCGCGAGATACTCGTCCATATCGACGACGTACCAGGTCAGGCGGACGAGATGCTCCGGCTTCGCACCGCCCTCGGTGAGGATGGCGGCGATGTTGCGCAAGGTCTGGCGAACCTGCGCCACAAAATCCGGCGGCAAATGGCCATGCACGTCCCAGCCGATGACGCCGCCGGTCACGACCAGACGCCCCTCGGCGCTCATGCCGTTGGCGTAGCCTTTCGGCATCGGCCAGCCGCTCGGTTGAAGAATTCGCACCCCCGCTTCGTCCTGCGAACGAGCGGCGGAAGCCTGGCCTTTCGATGGGTTCACCGGCAACTCTCCTTGATCTATTCCGCCGCGACGCCCGGCCCGGACATTTGCGCGATCTGCCGCAAGGCAAAGCGCTTGAGCTTTCCGGTCTCGGTCTTCGGCAATTGGGTGACATATTCGATCGCGCGCGGATATTTATACGGTGCGATCGCCTGCTTGACGTATTCCTGCAACTCGCACGTCAGCGCTTCGTTCGCCGTGACGCCGGCGGCCGGCACCACATAGGCCTTGACGATCATGCCGCGCGCGTCGTCGGGCGCGCCGACCACGCCGCATTCGGCGACAGAGGGATGGCTGAGCAGCGCGGCCTCCACCTCGGGACCTGCGATGTTGTAGCCGGACGAGATGATCATGTCGTCGGAGCGCGCCACGAACGTGAAACGGCCGTGCTCGTCGCGCGTGAATGAATCGCCCGTCAAATTCCAACCCGCACGCACATAGTTGGTCTGCCGCGGGTCAGCGAGATAGCGGCAACCGGTCGGGCCACGCACCGCGAGCTTGCCGATCGCGCCCGGCGGCAACTCGTTCATGTTCTCATCGACGACCTTTGCCTCATAACCCGTCACCGGCGTTCCGGTCGAGCCTGCCGCGGCGGCACTGATGCGGTTACTGATGAAGATGTGCAGCATCTCGGTGGAGCCGATGCCGTCGAGGATGGTCTTGCCGGTCTTCCTGGTCCAGCTTTCGAACACCGGCGCGGGCAAGGTTTCACCGGCGGATACCGCAAGCCGCAGCGACGACAGGTCCGCGCCCCGATCCATCGCCGCCATCATCGCGCGATAGGCGGTCGGCGAGGTAAAGCAGATCGTCGCCTTGTAGGTCTCGATGATCTTGATCATCTCGCTCGGCGCGGCGTTCTCAAGCAACGTGGCGGTCGCGCCAAAACGCAACGGAAAGATCGCAAGCCCGCCGAGCCCGAAGGTGAAGGCGAGCGGCGGCGAACCGACGAACACGTCGTCCGGCGTAGACGCCCAGCACTTCTTTCGCGTAGCCATCGGCAATCATCAGGAGATCGCGATGGAAGTGCATCGTCGCTTTCGGTTCGCCCGTCGTGCCCGAGGTGAACCCGAGCAGTGCGACGTCGTCGCGGCCGGTTCTGACCGCCTCGAAGCGCACCGGCTTGCTCAGCGCCACGCGATCGAGCTCGGCATCGTGGTTGGACGTGCCGTCGAAATTGACGACCTGCTTGAGGAAGCGGCTGGTCTTGGCGCAGGCGACGAGTTCGTCCGCGATGCGGCTGTCAGTCAGCGCCAGCGAAATCTCGGCCTTGTCGACGATCTTGTTCAATTCACCCGATCGAAGCAGCGGCATGGTGTTGACGACCACCGCGCCCGCCTTGGTCGCAGCAAGCCACGCGGCGACCAGCGCCGGATTGTTGCCCGAACGGATCAGCACACGATGGCCGGGCTTGACGCCGTAATTCTCCACCAGCGCATGCGCCAGGCGGTTCGACCAGTCGGCGAGTTCCTTGTAGGTGCGCAGGCGGCCATTGCCGATCAGCGCGGTGTGGTCGCCGAATCCCTTCTCGACCATGCGGTCGGTCAGTTCGACCGCGGCGTTGAGATATTCCGGATATTGAAACTCCGGCCGGTCGAGCACGATTTCCGGCCATAGCTCCGGCGGCGGCAGGTTTCGCCGGGAAAAATCATCGACATGGCCCGACGGGCCAAGCGATGCGGACATTCGACCTGACATTTCCATCGTCTCCCGGTTTCGGGACGGCTTCGGAAATCATTTTATACTTAAAGTAATTTGGCGCAAGTGGCCTTCCGAGGGCTTTTGCACCGAAATCAGGCGGTTCTTGCCATCACCGCGGCCGAGATACCGCCGAGCATCGCGCGGTCGAATGTCGCCCAGCCCAGGCGGGCATAGAGCGCTTCGTTGCGGGGCGTGAACAGATAGATCGTCTCGAAGCCGAGGCGACGAGCTTCCGAAGCGGCGGCAAGCGTCAACGCAGACGCAATTCCCTTCCCGCGCTGTTCCGAAGGTACGAACACCGAGGATAGCCACGGCGTGAGGTGCTTGTGGGTGAGCGTGGTCGCCACGACATTGGCCGATCCGACAAGCGCATTTTGATCCCCGCAGGTGGCGACCAATGAAATAGGTAATCGCTGCCGGTCGTTCGCCTTGCTCAAACGCTCGACGCGCTCCTCAACCGTTCCATTGGGATTGAGGTAGCCGAATTCTTCCTGCTGCCAGGCTGCGATCGTCGGAATGTGGTGTCTGCATTCCATCAGATGCTCGATCCTGAAGTCTGTCATCATCAGCCCTGTCAAAAACCCGCCAGTTCCTTCAACCTCAATGTCATCGCCGAAGCCGGATCGGCCAGCGGCGCAATCGCCGTGAAATGATTGGCGGATGGAACCACGCCGTATCGGGTCGCGATGCCGGCCTTGCCCCAGACGTCGGCAATGCTGCGGCTTTGCCGGTGATATTCCGCGCTTTCCGCCTCCCCCACCACCGCATCGAGGCTGCCGTGCGACGGCGGATTCCAGAACAACGGGCTGACGGCACGAGCCGTGGCCGGATCGAGGCCGAGCGCCTTGTTGATCGAGGTCGGAACCAGCGGTTCGAGGTCGAACAGGCCGGAGATCGCGTAAGCCGAGGTGACAAGTTGCGGCGGCAAAGACGCATCGTACGCCTTCCAGTCGGTCGCGAGCATGCAGGCCGCGAGATGACCTCCCGCGGAGTGGCCGCTGACGACAAGCTTATCCGAAAGCTTCGCCAGTTCGAGCGTCGCCTGGCGCATCTCCTTGATGATATCGGCGACCGAAACCTGCGGGCAGAGCGTGTATGTTGGCACCGCGACCGTGACGCCGTGGACGTTCAGCCCGCGCGCCATGTGGCTGAACCACGATCCGTCCAGCGCCTGCCAGTAGCCGCCGTGGATGAACACGACGAGCGGAGCTTTTTCTCCGCCCTCGCCCATGAACAGGTCGATGACGTTGCGTTCACCGGAGCCGTACATCAGCCGCCGCGGCGCGTGCGCCTCGCGATAGGCGGCCGCATCCCGCGCCCAGCCTGCCATCAATTCCGGATTTTCCGGAACCCGCGCCCGGTTGTTGTATTCGACTTCGTAGTCGACGGTCACAGGTCTAGGCCCTGCTCTGCGCGGACTTCTGCGCGGACGCTTTCGTCTTGGCGAGGAGCCGCATCAACTCGCGCAGATCCTTCGGCGACAGGCCGGAAAAAATATCGGCGATCCAGGTTTCATGCTCGGCCGCCATCTTGCGGAACTCGGCCCGGCCGGCCTTGGTCAGGCGGATCACCTGCACGCGGCGATCGTTCGCCGAGGTGCGCCGGTCGAGATGGCCTGATTCAACCAGCCGCTCGACCAGGCCCGTGACATTGCCGTTTGAGACCATCATCCGCTTGGAGACGTCCGACAGCGTCATGCCGTCCGGCGCCTTGTCGAGTTGCGCCATCAGGTCGAAGCGCGGCAGCGTGACGTCGAACCGCTCCCGCAAACGGCTTCTCACCTCGCCTTCGATCAGCGTCGTGCAGGTCAGCAGCCGCAGCCACAGCCGGAGTTCGTCGCCGTGATCGCCGGGAAGTTCGACGGCTTTGGTCTCGGAATCGAGGATCATGTTGGACACCAGTTCTTGAAGCTTCACGTAATTGAAGCGCCGCTTCAAGTCAAAACGCCGATTTTCCGGATTTCTTTAGGTTTCAAATAATTGGCGCGGCCCTTGCATATCGACGCCACGCCAGGCGTGGCGCGACAGCGGTCGCTTGCCGGTCGCACCATCATCGGCATAAGCTGTCGCTTAAGAAAGCGCCCTGCGCGGGCGATCAAAGGGAGAAGAGGTATGCGTCAGTTGAAATGGGCCGCGCTCGCGGCCGCGTGCGGGGTTTTTGCGACGCCCGTCGCCGCGCAGGAAAAGCTGAAGATCGGTCTGGTTCTAACCTTGTCGGGCCCGGCCGCTTCGCTGGGCCAACAGGTCCGCGACGGTTTCAACCTCGCGCTCAAGGACCTCGGCGGCAAGATGGGCGGGCGCGAAGTCGAGGTCGTCGTCGCCGATGACGAACTCAAGCCCAACTCTGCCGTCACCAAGGTCAAGGGCCTGCTCGAACGCGACAAGGTCGATTTCGTCGTGGGTCCGGTCTTCTCCAACATTCTTCAGGCGATCCACAAGCCGGTCACCGAGACCAAGACCTTCCTGATCTCACCGAACGCCGGCCCCTCAAGCTATGCCGGCAAGAACTGCAGCCCGCTGTTCTATGCCACCTCCTATCAGAACGACCAGGTGCACGAAGTCCTCGGCAAGGTCGCGCAGGATCGCGGATACAAGCGCATCTACGTGATGGTGCCGAACTATCAGGCCGGCAAGGATTCGGCGGCAGGTTTCAAGCTCGATTACAAGGGCGAGATCGTGGAAGAGAGCTATGTGCCGCTCGGCACGCTCGATTTTCAGGTCGAGCTTTCCAAGATCGCCTCGCTCAAGCCCGATGCCGTCTTCACCTTCATGCCGGGCGGCATGGGCGTGAGCCTGGTGAAGCAATACAGGCAAGCCGGGCTTGCCGAGAAAATCCCGGTGCTGTCGGCCTTCACCGTCGATGAGTCCACTTTGCCTGCGCAACAGGATGCCGCCGTCGGCATGTTCGGTGGCTCGAACTGGGCGCCGGACCTCAACAACCCCCAGAACAAGAAGTTCGTTGCCGGCTATGAAGCCGCCTACAACAGCGTGCCCGGCTCCTACGCCATGCAGGGCTACGACACGGCTTCGCTGATCGACAGCGCCGTCAAGGCGGTGAAGGGCGATCTCTCCAACAAGGATGCGGTCGCGGCCGCGCTGAAGAAGGCCGACTTCACCTCGCTGCGCGGCAACTTCAAGTTCAACGTCAACGGCTTTCCGATCCAGGACTTTTACCTGACGAAAGTGGCCAAGCGGGCCGACGGCAAGTTCGAGACCGAGATCGTGCAGAAGGTGTTTGAGAATTACGGCGATCGCTATGCCAAGGAATGTGTGCCGGGCAACTGAGGTAAGCCAAACAAGAGGGAGTGAACGAGCATGACAAGCGAGATCACCGGCATCACCCGCGCCAACGAGGGCATCCAGGGCATCTCCTGGAACATTCTCGGCCAGACCTATGTGCCGAAGAGCCACACCGATCACTCCTTCTCCTGGCATGCGACGTTCCCGCCCGGCACCTTCGTGCCGCCGCACATTCATCCCGACCAGGACGAGTATCTGTATCTGCTGGAAGGCAAGCTCGACTTCATGCTCGCCGGTTCCGACGCGCAGGCGACGGCGGGCGATACGATCCGTCTCGGCATGGGCGTGCCGCACGGCATCTTCAACAAGTCCGACCAGGTGGTGAAGGTGTTGTTCTGGGTTTCGCCGACGCGGAAGCTCTACGATCTGTTCTGGGGCATCCACAACATGAAGGAACAGAACCCGGAAGCAGTGGTCGCGCTCGCGGCCGAGCACAACATCCACTTCCTGCCCCCGCCTCCGGGCGGCGTGAGTGTCATTCCGGGGCGCTGCGTAGCATGGTGCGACAGCACCGGAATCTCGAGATTCCGGTGTCGTGGGCTGGCTGCGCGGCGCACCGGATCCCGGAACGATGGAAGACGTCGCTTCTTCTATCCCCGCACCGCCGCCAGACCGGGCACGGCGGCAAAGCCGGCCTTGCTGGCATAGCCGCGCACGATCGCTTCGCGCTGGGCGTAGCTCAACACTTTCTCGATATCCGTAAATCCATCCGGCGCGAGCTGTTCGACCGCATCGATCACGCCTTCCGGTCCGCCGCGGCGGTTGGAACGCACGATCTCCGCCGTCATCGGCAAGCGCTTCTGCTCATATTCGGCCAGCGCCTGGCGCGGATGTTCGGAGCGCACGAGCAGGTCTGCGAGACAACGCGCGTCCAAAATCGCCTGCGAGGCGCCGTTCGAGCCCACCGGATACATCGGATGCGCGGCGTCGCCGAGCAACGTGACGCGTCCGCTCGACCAATAGGGCAAGGGATCGCGGTCGCAGGTCGGGTACTCATAGAATTCCGCCGTCGCTGAAATCAGACCCGCGACATCGACATGCGGCACCGAGAAGCGCGCGACATGCGGCATCAATTCCTCGCGGCGGCCCGGCCGCGACCAGTCCTCGCGGCGCGGCGGCGCCGAGTTGCCGTCACCGACCTTCACCAGCACCGCCCAGTTGGTCAGCCGGTTGGAGGGGCTCGAGCCTTCCGCGATCGGATAGACCACGACCTTGGCGTTGAGGCCGCCGGCGACGATCATCGAACGGCCGGTCAGGAACATCGGCCAGTCGCGCGCGCCGCGCCAGAGCATCAGGCCGTTCCAGCACGGCGGGCCTTCGTCCGGAAACAACGTCTCGCGCACGCGCGAATGAATGCCGTCGGCGCCGATCAGGATATCGCCGCGCACGGTCTTGATGTGGCTTCCGGTGCGGTCGAAGAAATGCGCGGTCACCCCGCCCTCGTCCTGGGTAAAGGCGCCGAGGCGGTGGCCGGTGTGAATGAGTTCCTTGCCGAGACGTTCCTCGACCGCCTGATGGATGACGCTTTGCAGACGGCCGCGGTGGATCGAGAATTGCGGCACGTCGTGGCCGGCGTCGATGCCGCGCACGTCGCGCCAGACTTCCTGGCCATGGCGGTTGAGATAATACAGGATGTCGGTGCGGATCGCGGCGTCGTCGAGCTTTTGCAAAAGGCCGAGCTGTGCGAGTTCGCGGATCGCATGCGGCAGCGTGTTGATGCCGACACCGAGTTCGCGGATGGCGTCGGCCTGCTCGAACAGCTCGCAGTGGATACCGCGGGCCCGCAGCATCAAGGCCGTGGTCAGTCCGCCGATCCCGCCACCGACGATAATCGCCTTCATCGCCTTACTCCAACAAACCTGCGACGATCAGGCACATTCGCACGCGGGCTTATTCGGCCGCAAGCGGCTTTGCGGCCTCCGCCTTGAGCTCGGCGCGGGTCTTCGGCTTAGCCTTAATTTTGAGCTCCTCGAAATCCTGCCGGTCCCGCACGCTGTTGCGGAAAATCTGCTCCTTGCCGGGCAGGTATTGCGGCGCGCAGAACGCATCCGTTGCGCCGTACCAGGCGGCGGCCTTCAGCGTAAACGCGGGATCGACGAGATGCGGGCGGCCAAGCGCGACGAGGTCGGCGCGGCCGGCGGCCAGAATCGTGTTCACCTGATCGGCGGTCGTGATATTGCCGACGCACATGGTGGCGACGCGGGCTTCGTTGCGGACCTGATCCGAGAACGGCGTCTGGAACATGCGGCCATAGATCGGCTGCGCGTCGCGCACGGTCTGCCCGGTAGAGACATCGACGAGATCGACGCCTCTTTCGGCGAAGGCGCGCGCGACCTGGACCGCGTCGTCGCCGGTGATGCCGCCTTCGGCCCAATCGGTGGCGGAGATACGCACCGACATCGGCTTGTGCGGCGGCCAGACCGAGCGCATCGCCTCGAAGATTTCCAGCGGGTAACGCAGGCGGTTTTCGAGGCTACCGCCATATTCGTCCACGCGCTGATTGGTCAGCGGCGAGATGAAGCTCGCGAGCAGGTAGCCGTGGGCGCAATGCAGCTCCAGCATATCGAAGCCGCAGGCATCGCCGCGCTTCGCCGCAGCGACGAACTCGCCCCTGACGCGATCCATCGCCGCGCGGTCCATCTCGCGCGGCACCTGGCTGTCCGGAAAGTACGGAATCGGCGACGCCGAGACCACGTCCCAGCCGCCCTGATCCAGCGGCCGGTCGATGCCGTCCCACATCAGTTTGGTCGCGCCCTTGCGGCCGGCGTGACCTAGCTGGAGACAGATTTTCGCGGCTGAATTGGCGTGAACGAATTCGACAATGCGCCGCCACGCGCTCTCCTGCTCGTCGTTCCACAACCCCGCGCAGCCCGGCGTGATGCGGGCGTCGCGTCCGACGCAAGTCATCTCGGTGAAGATGAGACCGGCGCCGCCGAGCGCGCGCGAGCCGTAATGCACCAGATGAAAATCCTGCGGCACGCCTTCCCTCGCCGAATACATGCACATCGGCGAGACCACCGCGCGGTTCGCCAAGGTCATCTCGCGCAACCGAAACGGCTGGAACATCGGCGCCAAGCGGCTTTTCGATATCGACGTCGAAGCCCTGGTCGCGGACATGACGCGCGAAGGCCTTGTCGACCTGGCCCACGAAATCCGGCGCGCGCAGCGTCAGATTGTCGTAGGTGATCGCTTTTGCGCGCGTCATCACGCCGAAGGCGAATTGCACGGGATCGAAATCCCAGAAGCGATCGACATGCTCGAACCAGACGAGCGAGACGTCGGCCGCATGCTGGGTCTTCTCGACCTCCTCGCGGCGGCCCATGCTCGTAAAGCCCAAGTGCGGCTTGAACCGTCGGCGCAGCTTTCATGGCATCGGCAAGCGCAATCGCGTCTTCCATCGCAAGCTTGGTGCCGGAGCCGATCGAGAAATGCGCGGTCGCCTTGGCGTCGCCGAGCAGCACCATGTTGTCCTTGACCCAGCGCTGGCTGCGGATCATCGGAAAGTTTCGCCACATCGAGCGGTTGGTCAGCAGCGGATGCCCTTCGAGGAACCAGCCGAAGATTTCCGCCATCCGGTCGGCGGATTGCTTTTCGTCGAGGCCGGTCAGGCCGGCGCGCTTGAAGGTCTCGGGATCGGTCTCGAAGATCCAGGTCGATCGTCCCACCTCGTATTGGTAGGCGTGGGCGATGAACGGTCCCCACTCCGTTTCCTGGAAGATGAAAGTGAAAGCGTCGAGCGGACGGGTCGAGCCCATCCACGCGAACACGTTGGAGCGCAGATCGACCTCGGGCTCGAAATGCGCGGCATGTTTTTCGCGGAAGCGGCTGTTGATGCCGTCGGCGAGCACCACGAGATCGGCATCGGCAAACCGTGCCTCGTCGTCGATCTCGGTCTCGAACATCAGCTTGACGCCGAGTTCGCGCGCGCGTTCCTGCAAGATCAAGAGGAGCTGACGCCGCGAACAGCCGCAAAAGCCGTTGCCGCCGACCCGATGCACCGTGCCGCGGAAGTGCACGGCAATATCGTCCCAGTAGGCGAATTCCTGGGTGATGCGCCGGTAGCTCGGCGGATCGTACTTCTCGAAATTGTCGAGCGTCGCGTCGGAAAACACCACGCCGAAGCCGAAAGTATCGTCGGCGCGGTTGCGCTCATAGACCGTGACGTCGGCCTCCGGCCGCTGCTTCCTCAGCAGGATCGCCGAATAAAGACCTGCCGGGCCACCGCCGATGATCGCGACCTTCATGGGAACCTCATTCCCGCATTTATCGAACCTTGGAAATTGTTTTAAACCTAAAACATATTTCCGGCAAGCCGCCTTGCGATCCGCGGTACTTGGCCTCATGGTTCGAGACGATGCTTCGCATCTCCTCACCATGAGGGTCTTTTGCCACGCGCCGAGACCTCATCCTGAGGAGCCGCGCGGGTAGAGCGGCGTCTCGAAGGATGGCCGCGAGCGCTTCGTACGTAAAGCCGTAAACGTGCCCTCAATTCCCCTTAAACACCGGCTTTTGCTTCGCGGCAAACGCCTCGAAGGCGCGGGTGAAGTCCTCCGTCGTCATGCACAGCGCCTGCGCGATCGCTTCCGCCTCGATCGCCTCTTCCACCGACATCGCCCATTCCATCGCCAGCATGCGCTTGGTCATGGTGTTGGCGAAGGTCGGCCCGGCCGCGATATCTTTTGCCACAACGTGCGCCTGCGCCAGCACGTCGGCCGGTGCGACGATGCGGCTGAAGAAGCCCCAGCGCTCGCCCTCCTCCGCGCTCATGAAGCGGCCGGTGAACAGCAATTCCGAGGCGCGCGATTGCCCGATGATGCGCGGCAGGATCGCGCACGCGCCCATGTCGCAACCGGCGAGCCCGACCTTGTTGAACAGGAACGCGACCTTGGCGCCGGACGCCGCCAGCCGCATGTCGGAAGCCATCGCGATGATCGCGCCGGCGCCGGCGCAAATGCCCTCCACCGCCGAGATGATCGGCTGCGGGCAGGCCCGCATCGCCTTGACGAGATCGCCGGTCATGCGGGTGAACGCCGTCAGTCCCTTGGTGTCCATCTTCACCAGCGGGCCGATGATCTCGAACACGTCGCCGCCGGAGGAAAAATTGCCGCCGGCGCCCGACACCACCACCGCCTTCACGTCGTCGTCGAAGGCGCAGGCCCGAAAGAAATCGGCCAGCTCGCGGTAGCTCTCGAACGTCAGCGGGTTTTTCCGCTCGGGACGATTGAGCGTCACGGCGGCGACGTTGCCTTCGACCTTCAGGAGAAAATGGCGCGGCTGATATTGCGAAAGCGGCACTGAAACGGAATTGGCTGGCTGGCTCATGAACGTTTCCTCATTTCCTTCCGTCATTCCGGGATGCGATGCGTAAGCACCGGAACCGGAATCTCGAGATTTCCGGGTCTGATGCTTGAGCGCACCTCCCGGAATGACGTGCAAACTCAAATCTCTCCACCTGCGATCGCGATCGCCTGGCCCGTGATCGCGCCTGCCCCCTCGCCGCACAACCACTGCACGGTGTCGGCGACTTCCGCGGGCGAGATCAATCGCCCTTGCGGATTGTGCCGGGTCAATTCCGCGATGGCTTCCGCGCGATCGCGTCCGGTCTTCTTCATGATGGTGTCGAGGCTGCCGGCGACGAGATCGGTATCGGTAAAGCCGGGGCAGACCGCGTTCACGGTGATGCGCGTCGTCGCCAGTTCAAGCGCCAGCGAGCGCACCAGGCCGATCGCGGCGTGTTTGGCCGCGGCATAGGCGCTGACATAGGCGTAACCTTTCAAGCCCGCGGTGGAAGCGATCACGACAATGCGGCCAAAGGGCCGTTCGCGCATCGACGGCAACGCGGCCTGAATGCTGTGAACCACGCCCATGAAGTTGACGTCGATCATGCGCCTGAACAGCGCGGCATCGGATTTGGCGAAGGAAGCTGATTCCGCCGCACCCGCGTTGGCAATCAGGATGTCGATGGGCTGGCGCGCAGCGGCTTCGCCTATCGCGGCGTTGACGGCGGCCTGGTCGGTCACGTCGGCCGTGACGAAAGAGCGCGCACCGCCTTGCGCGACCAGTTCTTCAAGCGCCGTGCCTTGACGGCCGAGCGCGGTGACGACGGCGCCTGCCCTGGTCAGGTGAAGCGCGATCTCCCGGCCGATGCCGCGCGCCGCCCCGGTCACGACGGCATGCGGGGAATTGGGCAGTCCGGCCATGCGCGCGTCTCCCCGAATGATTTCAAAACCTTCGGGTTCGGATATATTTTATACTTCAAGCTTTGGCAAACAAATCCGCGCGCCGGGAAGCCTGCGGCGATAACGGCGCGATCGCCGGATCGCCGGAATCAAAGCCGGACGCTAGCTGATTGTCTGAATTAGTTGGCCGGACGCGAGCCGATCGCAACCGGCACGATCTGGGGCGGGCTTTGCGCGGCGACCGGCGCGTGATCGGTCACGGCGGCAACGTTCGGGGCAATGGCGCGCCACTGTTCCGCGCCGAGCCGGCCGGCCACCAGGATCAGGATTCCGGCGAGCAACAGCCGCAGCGCGGTTTCGGGAACGCGGACCGCGAAATAACTGCCGATTGCGATGCCCGGCAGCGAGCCGATCAGGAGCACGCCCAATAGCTGCCAGTCGGTCGAACCCATGATCCAATGTCCGATCCCCGCAACGAGCGTGAGCGGCACGGCATGTGCGATGTCCGATCCGACAATGCGCACCATCGGCAGTTGCGGATAGAGCAGCAACAAAGCGGTGACGCCGACCGCGCCGGCGCCGACCGAGGAAATCGAAACCAGCACGCCGAGGACCGCGCCGACGAGCACGGTTGCGCGTGAGATCGTCGCATCGTCCACCCGCTCCATGCGCGTGCGCAGCTTTTCAATGACCTGCTTGCGGAAGATCAGCGAGGTCGCGGTCAACAGCAGCGCAAAGCACAGCACCGAATTGACCAGGCCCCGCGCCGCTTCTGCCGAGAGATCGAGTTGCCAAAGCGCCAGCAGCGTCAAGATGCTCGCGGGAATACTGCCGGCAGCGAGCCGGAACACCGCCCGCCAATAGATGGTGCCCGCCCAGCCGTGGACGAGGCCGCCACCGGTCTTGGTCGCCGCCGCGTACAACAGATCGGTGCCGACGGCTGTGGACGGGTGGATGCCGAACAGCATGATGAGTATCGGCGTCATCAGCGAACCGCCGCCGACGCCGGTCATGCCGACCAGCAGGCCGACGCTGAACCCGGATGCCACAAAGACAGGATCGATCAAAGGCGTCCCTTAAGGTCTAGGCAGGGGCATACGATCACGCCCTTGCGGCCCGGCAGCCATGATGAAACCCCTTCCACTGTCCCACTCCAAACAGAATGCCCGAAGACGCCTTCGGGATCCCGCCCATAAGTAGGAATATATTTTCCCGGGCAGCAATAGCGTCCACGAAAAAAGCATAATCCTTCTACCGGTCGGGCTCATGTGGTGATTCCAGCCTCTGTAGCCGCCGTGGCCGATGATCCCGTTACCACCTCACTTGGCATGCCAGTGGGCGGTCGGGCGGCGCGAATCGGGCGGAGTTCAGGCGGCGTCGCGGCGCGGCTGGAAGGTCACCGGCAGCTTTTCGAGTTCATCGGTCGGAACCGGGCGGCCGAGCAGATAGCCCTGCGCGAAATTGACGCCGAGCCGCTTCAGGCCATCGAGTTGCTCGACGGTCTCGACGCCTTCGGCCGTCACCGACATGTCGAGACCGCGCGCCAGCGTCACGATCGAGGAGATGATTGCCGCGCTTTTGTACTGGGCCGACAGATTGCCCATGAAGGACTTGTCGATCTTGATCTTGTTGAACGGGAACGTGGTCAGGCAGCTCAACGAAGAATAGCCGGTGCCGAAATCGTCGAGCGCAAGCGAGACGCCGAGATCGCTCAGCCGCTCCATGAAAATGAGGTTCTCGCAAGCGCGCTCCAGCAGCACGGATTCGGTGATCTCGATCTCGAGCCGCTCCGGCGACAATCCGGAATTGCGCAGCGCCGACTCGATGACTTCGAACAATTCGGCCTGCTTGAACTGCACGGGAGAAAGATTGATCGAAACCGTGGTGTCGGCCGGCCACAAGGTTGCGTCGTCACAGGTCCGGCGGATGATCCACTCGCCGAGCGGCACGATCAGCCCGGTGTCCTCCGCAAGCGGAATGAACACGTCCGGCGGAATCAAGCCCCGCACCGGATGACGCCAGCGGACCAGCGCCTCGACCCCGCGCCTGCGCCCGGTTTGAACGTCGAAATACGGCTGGTAGTGAACCTCGAACAGGCAACGCGCGATGGCATCGCGCAAGTCGCCTTCCAGCGTGTTGCGCGCCTCGAGTTCGGCCGACATCGCCTCGTCGTAGATCGTGAAGCAATTGCGGCCGGCGGATTTGGAGCGGTACAGCGCGAGATCGGCTTTCTTCAACAGTTGCTCGCGATCGTCGCCATGCTCGGGCGCGATCGCGATGCCGATGCTGGTCCCGATCTCGACCTGACTGCCCGTCAATTGAAACGGTTCGACGATCAGCCTCGATATCCGGCCCGCGAGATCCGTCGAATTGGCGCGCTGATCGTGATGGCCCGCCTGGATGATGGCGAATTCGTCGCCGCCGAGCCGCGCCAGCACATCCTCACCGCGCAATGCCGACCGCAGCCGCACCGCGACCTGGCGGAGCAACGCATCGCCAGCCGCGTGGCCCAGCGAGTCGTTGACGTTCTTGAAGCGGTCGAGGTCGACCATCAGGACAGAGAACACGCCGCGGTGCCGCGGATCGGAGCCTGCTTCTCTCAATTGTTCGAGGAAGAACGCGCGGTTGGGAAGTCCGGTCAGGATGTCGGTCTGCGCCAGTTCGAGCACGCGGCGGTTCGCCAATGCGAGCTCTCGCGAGTTGCGGCTTGCCATTCCGAGATAGACCGCCAGGAAGATGGTGACGGCGGAGCCCGCCGTGAGCACGGTCAAGGCGCGATCGAAATGCGACGTCAGATGTCCACCGGCCGCCGGCACCGCCTTTACCTGCCAGTTCGCGTCACCGACCTTGAGCGTACCGGACCAATATTGCCCGTCGGCGAGGGACTCGATCGCGCGCGACATCGCGGGCACAGAGACATAGTCGGGCCTGACCTGCGTCGTGCCGTCGGTCTCGGCGTGGTGGATAGGCGGTGAGCGCAACCGCGGCGGACCCGGGTGTCGCGGTCCGGATCGATTGCAGCAATTGACCGAGATCGAACATGCCGACCACGAAACCCGTCAGATTGCGCCGGCGGTCGGCCACCGTCGTGCGTGACGTACCCTTCACATAGACCGGTACCACGACGAGAACGCCGTGGGCGCCAACATTGTCGCTCTTGAACAAGCGGGTCGGCACGACGGCGACCGTATCGGTGTCGCGGGCCCGTTCGAGCGTGGCCCACCGGATCGGATCGGTGGAATAGTCCATGCCGTAGACTGTCGAGGTCTTCCGCTCGGTCGAAAAGTAGATCGGGAAATAGAACCCGTTCTCCGGCGCGGCAGAGACGGCGCCGTTCGTCAGCGATTTGAAATGGTAGGACGGAATGCCGTCGTTGATGGCGGCGGCTTCGAATTCCGCGCGCTCCTTGCGATAGACCTTCGGCAGCCAACTGACGCGAAGAACGCCGGCATGGTGCTCGAACAACCGGCTGCCGAAAACCTCGAACTCGCTGCGCGTCACTTCTTCGTTGGCGGATTCGAACAACGCGCGCAGCGTAACGAGGCGGCCGAGATATTCGTTGACGCCGTTCTGCATCTCGATGAGCTGGGTCGCGGCGACGCCTTCGAACTCTGTCCAGGTAACGCGGCGTTCCCAGCGCGCCACGGCGTAACTCGCGGCGGCGGTCAGCAACAGGCCAATGCCCGCGGCCACCCACGCCGGCCGATACAGCCGCGATCGGGGCGCAAGCATTTTCCGTCGCTCAACGATGTTTTCCGGTCGATCCTCGCCCGGATTTGGACCGCTCATTTTTTCGCCTTCGCCGCAAAAGGCGCGGCTTTCTGCGGCCCGTTATGCGGCGAACGCGGCTTAAAAAGCCTGAATGCCGTCATATACGACACCGCATTCAGATACCGTAGTTAACGATCCTTATGGGGTTCCATGGACCGCCCGCGCGAGCACGCCGGAATCGATCTCACAGGTAAATATCCAGCCGCGGATTTATCGGCCAGAGATCGCCTTCCGGTGGCGGAGTTAGCGAGCTCTTCATCCCGCTCCGCTAGCTTCTCCCCCAAACGACCTAGTAAATCACGTAAAAGTATTTCAATGAAGTATATGCAACTCAAGGCTTTATTCTGCCTGTTGCTGATCGCCGCCCCCGCGCAAGCCGCCGAGGTCGGCGTCACGGCGGAGCGAATCGTGTTTGGCCAGGCGGCCGCGATGTCCGGTCCATCTTCGGCGCTCGGCCTGAAAATGCGCCAGGGCATTCTGGCGGCCTTTGCCGAGGTCAACGCCAGGGGCGGCGTTCACGGCCGGAAACTCGACCTGATCACCCGTGACGACGGCTACGATCCCGACCGCTCGGCGTTGCAGACGTTCAAGCTGCTCGACGAAGATAAGGTCTTCGCGCTGATCGGTGCGGTCGGTACTCCGACGTCGCTCGTGACCGTTCCGATTGCGAAGGCGCAGAACGTCCCCTTTATCGGCCCTTTCACCGGCGCCGGCTTTCTTCGTGCGCCTGAGCTCGAACAACGTCGTCAATATTCGCGCCAGCTACGCGGCGGAAGCCGAAGCCTGGGTCAAGCATCTGACCGAAGACCGGCACATCAAGCGCATCGCGATCTTCTACCAGGACGACCCTTACGGCCGTGACGGTCTCGCCGGCGTCAAGCTGGCGCTGGAAAAGCGCGGCATGGAGCTTGCCGCCGAAGCGACGTATGAACGCAATACCAAGGCCGTCGCCGCCGCGATGCGCACATTGAAGCGCGCAGAGCCCGACGCCGTGGTCATGGTCGGCACCTACGCGCCGTGCGCCGAATTCATCAAGCTTGCGCGCCAAAGCGCCTTCAATCCGGTCTTCGTCAACATTTCCTTTGTCGGCGCGGTTGCGCTCGCCCAGGAACTCGGCCGCCAGGGCGAAGGCGTGATCGTGTCGCAGGTCGTGCCGTTTCCATGGGATGCGTCGATCAAGGTCGTCGCCGACTATCAGGCCGCCGTGCGGCTGCTCGATCCCGAGCTGGAGCCGGACTTCGTTTCGCTGGAGGGCTATCTTTCCGGCCGCCTCGCCGCCGCAGCCCTTGAACTGGCCGGCGTAAACCCGACGCGCGCCGGGCTGTTGCGGGTCATCAACGAAGTCGGACGTTTCGACATCAGCGGCGACCAGCTCTCGGTCGGAAAAAAGACGAACGGTACTGCGGCCGAGGTTTTCCTGACCCTGATCCGGGGCGACGGGACGTTCGCATCCATCAACAAGCTGTAACAGCACCAGTGCGCCAGGCGCTGCGACTAGATGCGCTTGAGCGCCGTCAGGATAAGTTCCGGCGTCAGCGGAATTTCCGTGATCACGGCGCCGAACGGTGCAAGCGCATCGTTCACGGCATTGGCGACGCATGCCGCCGCACCAGCTGTGCCCGCCTCACCCGCGCCTTTGGCGCCGAGTTCGCTTTCGGCGGTCGGCGACACCACGTGGCCAATATCGATATCCGGCATCTCGCCGGACATCGGCACCAGATAGTCCGCCATGTTGGCGTTGGTCAGCTGGCCGCGCTCGTCATAGATGCATTTTTCGAACAAAGCGGCACCAAGGCCCTGCACGACGCCGCCGCGAATTTGCTCGTCGACGAGCTGCGGATTGATGATGGTGCCGCAATCCTCCACCACCCAGTGCTTGAGCAGCTTGACGAAGCCGGTGTCGGTATCGACCTCCAGCCACGAGGCCTGAATGCCGTTGGTGAAGGCAAAGGGATATTCGCGCGGCACGTAATGGCGCGTCGCCATGAGTTCCGGTTGAATACCCGGCGGCAACGTGTCGGGGCGGAAATAGACGATACGGGCGAGCTCGCGCAGCTCGATCCGCGGCGTGCCATCGCCCGCGTTGACCACCGAGTTATTGGCGATGTCGAGCTCAGTGGGCGTGGATTGCAGGATCGCCGCCGCAACGTCGAGAATGTTCTTGCGAAGCACCTTGGCGGCCTGAAGCGCCGCCTCACCGCCGATGCCGGCGCCGCGTGACGCCCAGGTGCCGCCGCCATACGGCGTCTGATCGGTGTCGCCGAGAATGACGCGCACTTTTTCCATGGACACGCCGAGCACGCTGCCGACGATCTGCGCGGTCAGCGACTCCGAGCCCTGCCCCTGTTCGGTGATGCTGGTCTGGCAGACGACGGCGCCTTGCGCATCGAGCCGCACCGCAACGCCGTCCTGCGAGGAAATCTTCGCACCGCCGACGCCGTAAAACGCCGCGCTCGGATTGGTGACTTCGATGAAGCTCGCAATGCCGATGCCGCGATGGATGTTCTGCTTTCGCAAATTCGCCTGCTCGGCGCGAAGCGCGTCGTAGTTCATCATCTTGAGCAGCTTGTCCAGGGACTCGTGATGCGAGAGCAGCTCGAAACGCAACCCGGATGCCGAAACGCAAGGGTACGCATCGTCGGCGATCAGGTTGCGCCGCCTGATCTCGACCGGGTCCATGCCGATTTTCGCCGCTGCGAGATCGACGAGGCCTTCGGTGACCGAGCACGCAATGGGATGACCCACCGCGCGGTACTGGCACATGACATTTTTATTCTGAAACACGACGCGGGCGCGGGCGCGATAGTTCTTCGCCGCATAGGGCCCACCGACGAGGTTCACGACCTGGTTGGCTTCGATCGCGCTGGTGCGCGGATACATCGAATACGGTCCGATGCCGGTGAGATCGTCGATCTCGAAAGCCGTGATGGTGCCGTCGCGCTTGACGCCGATGCGCCCCTTGCAGCGATGGTCGCGGGCGTGAATGTCGGTGTTGAAACTCTCCAGACGGTCGGCGACATATTTGACGGGCCGCCGCAGCATCTTCGACAGCGCGTAGGTCGCCATCTCGTCGGCATAGATATGGACCTTGATGCCGAAGGAGCCGCCGACATCCTTGCAGACCACGCGCACCTGCGCCTCTTCGAGACCCAGATGCAGCGCGGCGATGTTCTGCACCATGTGCGGCGCCTGCGTGCCCTGATAGATCGTCAGCCGCGCTTCGGCGGCGTTCCAGTCCGCGACCACCGAGCGCGGCTCCAGCGTCACGCCAGTGTGGCGGCCGAACACGAATTCGGCCTCGGCGACCTCGTCTGATTCCGCAAACGCCGCATCGACCGCGCCGACATCGAGCACGCGCTCGAAGGCAAGGTTGTCGCCCAGTGACGAATGGATCACCGGCGTTGCGGCATCGAGCGCGGTGCGCATATCCGTGACGACCGGCAACTCTTCATATTCGACGGCGACGTGATCGGCGGCATCTTCGGCGGCAGCGCGGCTGGTCGCGACGATCGCCGCCACCGCCTCGCCCTGCCAGCACACCCGATCGACCGCGATCGCGCGCTGCGGCGCCGATTTCAATCCCTTCATGTGCGAGAGCACGCCGACCCACGGCGTGATGACGGCCGCGAGTTGCTCGCCGGTGACGACCGCGACCACGCCGGGCATCTTCCTGGCGGCGTCTGCGTCGATCGAAACGATCTTCGCGTGAGCATAGGGCGAGCGAACGAACACCACATGCGCCATTCGCGGCAGATCGATATCGCTGACGTAAAGCCCGCGCCCCTGAAGCAACCGATCGAGGTTGGGCCGCGGCACTGTCTTGCCGATATAGGAATTCGGCCGGTCGAGTTCCGATAGCGCCTTTCCCTGCAGGGCTTGTTCATGGACGCCCCTTGCGCGCTTTGGCCGTGGCTTCGACGGCATCGACGATGGCTTGATAGCCGGTGCAGCGGCAGTAATTGCCGGAGAGATGTTCGCGGATCCGCTCGCGGTCCGGCTCGCTTTCGGACTTGAGCAGATCCTGCGCAGAGATCAGCATTCCCGGAGTGCAGAAACCCGCATTGCAACGCATTGCGTTCGCGAAACGCGGCCTGGAGATCGGCAATCTCGCCGGAATCAGACAGGCCCTCGATGGTCTCGACGGTGGCGTCGTTTGCCTGCACGGCGAGCATCAGGCAGGAACGCACGATCTCGCCGTTCACCCGGATGGTGCAGGCGCCGCACACGCCGTGTTCGCATCCGACATGCGTGCCGGTCAGCTTGAGGTGGTCGCGCAGAGAAATCGGCAAGGTTGGTCCGCGGCGAAATCAGCGCTTCGACGCGCTCGCCGTTGACATCAAGTGAGATGGAATGCGCTGCCGTCATGCCGGGCTTTCGCGGTCCTCCCTAGCGATTTTTGTCGAGATTAGACGGGGCCGCCCGCCAAAGGTCAAGCGAGCTTGTTTATCGAACGATTATTTCTGATGACTTGGGATTCTGGATATCGGTCATAATGTCGGCCAAACGCACCAGGGCCCCTTCGGGAGAGAGCGAAAGATGAAATTGGGTTTCTTCACCATGCCGATCCATCCGCTTGAGAAGGATTGGCGGGTTTCGCTGAAGGAAGATCGCGAGGCGTTTGTCCTTGCCGACGAACTCGGTTTCACGGAAGCCTATGTCGGTGAGCACGTCACCGACCGCGCCGAAAACATCACCTCCTGCGTTGCGTTTCTGGCCTGGATCGCGGCGGCGACCAAGAACATCAAGCTCGGCACCGGCACCATCAACATGCCGAACACCCATCCCGCCGCGACCGCCGCCTCGCTCGCGATGCTCGATCACATGCTGGACGGACGGCTGATCTTCGGCATCAGCCCGGGCGGGCTTCTGTCGGATGCGGAACTGTTCGGCAATCTCGACGCCAACCGCAACGAGATGTTCCTCGAGGCGATCAACCAGGTTCTCGAGATCTGGGCGAGCGAGCCGCCCTACAACATCAAGGGTAAATACTGGAACATCTCGGTCGAGCGAACGCTGATGGCCGATATCGGACAAGGCTTCATCGCAAAGCCGTTGCAGCGGCCGCATCCGCCGATCGTGGTCACCGCGGTCGCACCGTTCTCGAAGGGCGTCACGGAGGCCGCGGTACGCGGCTGGGAGCCGATTTCGGCGAACTTCCTGATGCCGGCCTGGGTGAAAAGTCACTGGCCGAAATATGTCGAGGGCTGCGAGCGCGGCGGCCGCGCGGCCGATCCCGCCAACTGGCGCGTCGCCAAAAGCGTGTTCGTCGCCAAGGACGCCGCAACGGCCAAGGCCTATGCGACCGATCCGAACGGGCCCTACGCCTTCTACTACCGCTCGCTCTACACCAAGCTGAAGAAGAACGGCCGCATCGAACTCTTCAAGACCCGGCGCGACCAGCCCGACGACGAAGTCACGCTGGAATCGGTTTGCGACAAGCTGATCATCTACGGCACGCCGGACAGCGTCGCCGATCAGCTACTCGAGTTCCAGGAAGAGGTCGGCACCTTCGGCACGCTGCTTTATGCGGGCAAGGACTGGAAGGATCGCGAACTCGGCCGGCAATCGATGATCCTGATGGCCGAGCAGGTATTGCCGCGCGTCAATGCCGGGGATGAAGAAGCACGTGCATGACTCCCTCATGGCGGCGATGCAAGCATCGTCCGGAGACGGCGAGCGCCTCCTCACCAGAGAACGCTACACCAGCGCCTTCGCGCCGGCTTGCGCGCCTCTTCCCTCGCGCCAAACACGCTGGCAAAGCCGGCGAGAAACGCATCGACGGCGTCGCTGATCATCTGCTCCTTGTTTTCGAGCACGGGCGCTTCGTAGATGAATTTGCGAACGCCGTAATAGAAGATGCCGGAGTGAAACACCCAGGCCATTTCGAGTTCGGCCGCGCTCGGCCGGCTTTGTGCCGATAGCCCGGCTTCGTTCCGGCACTCGCGGATGATGCGCGACAGGATCTTGTCGCGGACGATGCCGACATAGGAGCGGTTGATCTCGAGCCCTTTCAGGCCGGAATAGAAGTAAATGCGCAGCCATTTGCGGCTGAAGATCACGCCGGTATAGGCCTCGTAAAATTCCTTCAGGCGCTCGGGCAAGCGGCCGCGTGCGATCACCCAACAGTTTTTCCCAGCCGTCGCCGAACGGCTCGAGATAGACCGTGCGATACACTTCCTTGATCAGGTCGTCCTTGCTCGGAAAATAGCGATAGAGCAGCGGCTGGGTCACGCCCAACCGGCGCGCCAGCGCGCGCGTGCCACCGCCAAAACCTTCCTCCGCAAAGAACTCGGTGGCCTTGGCGACGAATTCCTTGCGGCGATCGTCGGGCGACAACCGGCGCTGCTTGGTCCGCGTCCGCTTGGGTGTGGCTTTCTTGCTCATGAGGTGGCAGTCACCGCGACATCGCTGTTTGCAAATCGCCCGAAGCCGCCATTCAGAAACAACAGCGGCTCCTGCTTGTTGTAGGCGTAGGCTTCGACGGCGCCGAGGAAGATCACATGATCGCCGCCGTAATAGCGATTGGCGGCGCGGCATTGGAAGCAGGCGACGCTTCCGGCGAGCACCGGCGCGCCTCCGAGCCCCGGCTTCCAGTCGACACCGGCGAAGCGCTCGATGCCGGACTTGGCGAACTTCGTCGCGAGCGCCTGTTGCGAAACGCCGAGTACATTGACCGCGAAGTGGCTTGCGTTCTGGAAGATCGGCAAGCCCTGCGAATACATCCCCAGGCTCCACAGCACGAGCGGTGGGTTGATCGAGACGGAAGCAAAGGAATTGCAGGTCAGCCCGTAGGGTTTGCCGTCGTCCGCCATCGCCGTGACGATGGTGACGCCGGTCGCGAAGGTGCCGAGCGCGTTGCGGAAGTCTCTCGGGATCGAGCGCGGAACTTCCGCTCGCCAGCTCATTGGCGGTCTCAGGTTCCGGTACGTGTGTTGGCTTCTCGTTCATCCGTCTCACAGCGTCAGATTATCGGAAGGCAGGCCCAGCGTGACCCTGCCGTAGTTGGTGCCCGCCGCATCGAAGTTGAAGGCGATGTGCGAGTTGATCGCATGCGCGTCACGGAACTGGCGCTGCAAGGCGCCGGACATATAGAGGCCGCGCGCGCCGCTTGCGGCAAACAACAGCGAGACCGCATCGGTGCAGAGATTGACCGAGTAGGCGCCGTCGCGCCGCAACTTGGTCTTCGCCGCCATATCCGGAATATGGCCGCGCCGCGCATCCGCCAGCGCCGCGATACAGGCCTGGCGCATGATCAGGCGGGCTGCATCGATCTTGGAAGCGGCTTCCGCAATCTTGATCTGGGTGGTCTGGAAATCGCTGAGCTTGGCGCGGTTATAGGTCGAGGCGCGATGGCGCGCGAGAGCAACATAGTCGTCGAGGCAGGCCTGCGCATTGCCGAGCGCGACACCCGAAAGCACATACGGAAACAGCGAGAACACCGGCAGCGTATACAGCGCATTCGGGTTGATGGCGCTGCCGGGTGTCGGCCCGCCCGCCACTTCGTGCACGCCGACCGTCATGCTCTGGGGCACGAAGGCGTCCTCGACCTCGACATCGTTCGAGCCGGTGCCGCGCAGACCCGTCGCATCCCAGGTGTCCTTGATGCGATAGTTGCTCTTCGGAAGCAGGAAGATGCGATACTCGATGCCGTCGGCTTCGTCCTCGGACGACACCACGCTCGCCAGCATGTTCCATTCGCTGCAATTCACGCCCGAGGAGAACGGCCAGCGGCCGCGCAGCACATAACCGCCCTCGACCTTTCGGGCGCGTCCGGCGGGAAAGATGAAGGACGATGCGATCAGCGCGGCCGGATTGTTGCCCCAGACCAGATCCTGCGCGTGCTTGTCGAACATCGCGAGCATCCAGTGATGGCTCGCGAGGTTTGCAAAGGTCCAGGCCACGGAGGCATCGCCCTGCCCCATCGCGTCGGCGCAATCGATCAGCGCGACATAATCGAGCTCGGAGCCGCCGACGCGCTTGGGCTGCACGATGCGGAACAAGCCGCTTTCGTGCAATGCGCGCTCGGTGTCCTCGGGAAGACAACGCAGTTGTTCCGAACTCGACGCGCCCTCGCGCAAGCGAGGGGCCAGCGCCGCGGCGCGGGTCACCATCTCCGCATAGACGCGGTTATCCGCCTCCAGCCCGGAGGGCGATGTTGCATTCGTCTTCAGACCGGTAGCTGTCATGTCGCGGTCCTCCCGATCGCGCTCGCCGTGCCGCGTTGTTATACGCTCGATTCTTCTTCTCTGCTGCCATCAAAGCGGCTTATGAATGCCGCTTGACCGATCGGCCGTTTGACGGTTGTTTATCGTCCGATCACTAATTAAGGCGCGGCCTGCGTTGCCCGTCAATCAAATTCGATAGGGAAGGATAACTGGCATGGACAAGACGGTCGGAATCGTCGGCCTCGGCATCATGGGCGGCGCGATTGCGCGTAATCTGATCGCGCGCGGATGGCAGGTGGTCGGCTTCGACACCGATTCCGCCAAGTGCGCCGAACTTGCGGAAGCCGGCGTCGCCATCGTCGAAGGCGTGGCTCATGTTGTCCGTAATACGCCGATCATCATGACGAGCCTGCCGACGCCGGCCGCGGTCGAAAGCGTCGCCAAACAGATCGCCGATTCCGGCGAGCCGCCGCGCATCGTCGCCGAACTTTCGACGCTGACGCTTGCCGACAAGCTTCGCTTCGAGGCCATTTTGAAGAAGGCAGGCCACATCGCGCTCGATTGCCCGCTCTCCGGCACCGGCGCACAGGCGAAGCTGCGCGACCTCATCGTCTATGCCAGCGGCGACAGCGCGGCGATCGCCAAATGCATTCCGTTGTTCGCCGATTTCGGCAAGCAAAGCGCCGACCTCGGCGTCTTCGGCAACGGCAGCCGCATGAAGTTCGTCGCCAATCACCTTGTCGCCATCCACAACGTCGCCACGGCGGAAGCGATGATCTTGGCCGAGCGCGCCGGCCTTGATCCGAAGCTCGTGGTCGAGATGGTCGGCCCGGGCGCCGGCGGCTCGCGCATGTTCCAGATGCGGGCGCCGATGATGGTCGAGGGCAAATATGAGCCGGCGACCATGAAGGTTTCGACCTGGAAAAAGGACATGGCGATCATCGCCGAATTCGCCGACGACGTCGGCGTCGAGACCCCGATGTTCACCCTCACCCAGCCGGTTTACACGCAGGCCATGACCATGGGGCTGGCCGATCAGGACACGGCGGCCGTGTTCGAAGTGCTGAAACGGTCCATCGTCAAGGCTCCCAAAGGCGGGAGTTAAGGCCAATCGTCGCAGCTAGTGGAGTGGATTTGGCATTCGCTACCCACCTAACCGTGCGTCCATCAAGCGAATGCCAAATCCTAGAACTCCACTAGAATCTTATATTTGGCTAGTGGTCCTTTAATTCTAACATTCGCAAAGGCGTACGCTGCAAAGGGATGCGAATGTTAGAATTGGACCGCTAGCGCGGGGCACTACCGCACCGCGTCAAAAACCCGTCAGATAAGCCTGCTTTCGACTTTAGTGCGTGACGGATCCGGCTTGGGGTACGTGGTTATCACTTGATCATTTAGGACATCCGTCCGATAAATCATTCAAGAAAACAAGAAGCACGATAATTTCGGCTCATTGCCTCGGGAGGGATCATGACGATTTCACGACGACAGTTCGTCTCCGGCGTTGCCGGTGCAGGCCTCGCCACCATGGCCGGCCCCAACGCTGTATTTGCACAAGGTAGCGGCCCGGTTCGCGTCGGCCTGCTCGCGGCCAAGACCGGCCCGCTCGCCTCCGGCGGCATCGACATGGAACTGGCGCTGACCATGTTCCTCAAGGAGCGCGACAACACGCTCGCCGGCCGCAAGGTCGAGCTGATCGTGGCCGACACCGCCGGCGTTCCCGCCACCGCCCGCACCAAGGCGCAGGAACTGGTGGAGAAGAACAACGTTCACTGCATCATCGGCCCGCTCGCCGCCTTCGAGTCGCTGGCGATCGCCGACTATCTCACCGAGAAGCAGGTGCCGACGCTTGGCGTCTCGGCCGCCGAAGACATGACCCAGCGGCACCCCTCGCCCTGGTATGTCCGCTTGACCTCGACCTCGGCGCAATGCGCCTACCCGCTCGCCGACTATTCGCTGAAAGAACTGAAGTACAAGAAGATCGTCACCATCGCCGACGACTTCGCCTATGGCCACGAAATGTGCGCCGGCTTCCAGCGCGCCTTCGAGGACGGCGGCGGCAAGATCATCCAGAAGATCTTCACGCCGCTGGCGACGCCGGACTACGGCAGCTACGTCGCGCAGGTGAAGAATGCGGATGCGATCTTCCTCGGCACCGCCGGTTCGAACGGCTTCCGCTTCCTGCGCCAGTTCATCGAATATGGCCTGAAGGACAAGATGGCCGTGATCGGCGGCATGACCGCGCTCGATGAATCCGTGCTGCGCAACATGGGCGACGAGGCGCTCGGCATCATCACCACGAGCTTCTACTCGGCCGAACTCGACAACCCCCTCAACAAGGCGTTTGCGCCGGCGTTCCGCAAGCAGTTCAAGTACGATCCCGGCTACTATGCCTCGAGCACCTACATTTCCGGCGAGGTGCTGGAAGCCGCGCTGAAGACCATCAAGGCCAATGCCGAAGACAAGAAGGCGCTGATGGACGCGATCCGCGCCAGCAACGTCGATACGATCCGCGGGCTCGTCAAGTTCGACGAATTCGGCAACGTGGTCGGCAATGTCTACATCCGCAAGGTCACGCGCAGCGACGGACGTCTGGTCAATTCCGTCATCAAGACCTATCCGAACGTGAGCCAGTTCTGGACCTACGACAAGACCGAATTCCTGAAGAACCCGGTCTATTCGCGCGACTATCCGCCGGCCAAAAATCTGGAGCTGTAAAGCGGGCGCAAGCGCTGCGGAGACCGATGCGTCTTCGCAGCGATTCCGACTTTGAACTTTTGGGACCACTCGTGGGGCGGATTTGACATTCGCTACGGACCACTAGATGCAGTTTTGGATCATCCAGGGTCTCAACAGCCTGTCGCTCGGGGGCTTGCTGTTTCTGCTGTCGTCCGGCTTCTCGCTGATCTTCGGCCTGATGCGGCTCGCCAATCTCACGCACGGCGCATTCTTCATGCTCGGCACCTATTTCGGCGCCATAGCACTGCGCGACTATAGCGGCCTCAATATCTGGGTCACCGCGATCGGCGCCGGCATTGCCGTCGCCGCGATCGGCGGCCTGTTCGAACGCCTGGTGCTGACGCGGCTGAAAACCAACACGCTCGGCCAGGTGCTGGTTACGCTCGGCATGTCCTTCATTATCTCGGATGCGTGCCTCGTGCTGTGGGGCGGCGATTCCATTCCGGTGCCGACGCCGCACAATCTCCAGGCGCCGACGCGCCTGTTCGGCTTCGTTTTCCCGACCTATCGGCTGGTGCTGGTCGGCATCGCCGTGGTCGCCGCGATCGCGCTCTACATCCTGATGGATCGCACGCGGCTCGGCGCCATGATCCGCGCCGGCGTCGACGACCGCCAGATGGCGCGCGCGGTCGGCATCCCCGTCTCGCGCCTCTTCACCATCGTATTTTGCCTGGGCACAGGGATCGCAGGCGCGGCCGGCGTGCTCGGCGGCCCGATCCTTTCCGCCTATCCCGGGCTCGACGCCGACATGCTGCCGCTTGCGCTCATCGTCGTCATTCTCGGCGGCATCGGCAGTCTCTTCGGGGCCTTCGTCGGCAGCTTCATCATCGGCTTCATCTACACCTTCGGCACCGCGCTGTTTCCGGAGCTCGCCTACATCATCCTGTTTCTGCCGATGATCTTCGTCATCGCGTTTCGCCCGCAGGGCCTGTTCGGGCGGCTCAGCACATGAGACTCGGCACATGAGATGGATCGCGATTGCCATCTTCGCCGTCCTGGCGCTGTCGCTGCCGTTTGTCGCGGGCGACTTCTACATCAACCTCGCAAGCCAGATCTACATCGCGGCGATCTTCGCGCTCAGCCTCAATCTGCTGGTCGGCTTCGGCGGCATGACCTCGCTCGGGCACGCCTCCTATCTCGGCGTCGCCGCCTATCTCTCCGCGCTCTCTGACCAGCCGTTACGGCTTCGACCACGGCGCGGCCGCGCTGCTCTCGATCCTGGGAACGATCGTCATGGCGGCGTTCTTCGGCGTGATCGCGCTGCGCGCGACCGGCCTCGGCTTTCTCATGATCACGCTGGCGCTATCGCAGGTGCTGTGGGGCCTCGCCTACCGCATGTCGAACATCACCAACGGCGACAACGGCATCACCGGCGTAACCCGCCCCGCCCCGTTCGGCATTTCGCTGGAGAGCGCGACCTCGTTCTACTGGTTTGCGCTCGCCGTCGCGGTGATCTCGTTCGTGATGATGGCGATCTTCGTGTCGTCGTCGTTCGGCTCGTCGTTGAAGGGCGTGCGCGACCAGCCGCGGCGAATGGCGGCGCTCGGCTTCAATCCCTGGATGATCCGCTGGATCACCTTCATCTATGCCAGCTTTTGGGGCGCAATCGCCGGCCTGCTCTACGTCTACTACAACAAGTACATCCACCCGACCTCGCTCTCGACCACGAGCTCGGCCGAAGCGCTGCTCGGCGTCATTGCCGGCGGCTCCGGCTCGCTCGCAGGGCCCGCCGTCGGCGCCGCGCTGGTGCTGCTACTCAAGAACTACGCCTCCGCCTATGTCGAGCGCTGGAACATGCTGCTCGGCCTCGTGTTCCTCTTCATCGTGCTGGTGATGCCGACCGGCATCGTTCCGGGCTTGCAAAAGCTCGCCGCGCGTCTCCGGGGGCGATCGTCATGACGGCGCCCGTGGCTGACTTCGCGCTCCAGATCGTCGGCCTGAGCAAGGCGTTCGGCGGACTGAAAGTCACGCAAGGCGTCTCGCTCGCGATCAGACCGGGCGAACGCCGGCTGATCATCGGCCCCAACGGCGCCGGCAAGACCACGCTGTTCAACCAGATCAGCGGCGACATGCGGCCCAACGCCGGCCAGATCAAGCTGTTCGGCGAAGACGTCACAAGGCTCGCGCCCTACCAGCGCGCGCATCGTGGCCTGTCGCGCACCTACCAGATCATCACGCTGTTTGCCGACGACACGCTCGAGCACAACGTCACGCTCGGACTGCTCGGCTTGCAGGCGTCGCGCTGGCAGATGTGGCGGCCGCTTGCGTCCTATCGGCATCTGGCCGAAGAAGCCCGCCGGACGCTCGACAGCGTCGGGCTCTTGCATCTGGCCGCTCATCCCGTTTCCGATCTCGCTTACGGCGAAAAGCGCCGGGTCGAGCTCGCGATGGCGCTGTCGCAAAAGCCGCGCGTGTTGCTGCTGGACGAGCCGCTCGCCGGCCTCTCCAACAGCGAGCGCGGCACGGTGAAATCGCTGATCGCCTCGATCTCGAAGCAGACGACCGTGGTCATGATCGAGCACGACATGGACACCGCACTTGATCTCGCCGAGACCGTGACGCTGCTCAACTACGGCAAGGTCATCGTCGACGGCGAGCGCGACCAGGTGATTGCGGATGAACGAACGCGCGAGGTGTACCTTGGCGCGTGAAGCTCTCAGCCTTTCGAACGTCAACGCGTTCTATGGCGACAGCCATATCCTGCATGGTGTCGGCTTTTCGCTTCAGGAGGGCCACGTGCTGGCGCTGCTGGGGCGCAACGGCGCCGGCAAGACGACGTGCATTTCCACCATCGTCGGCTTCCTGACGCCGAAGGAAGGCGACATTCGCCTGTTCGGCGAGGCGATCGGCGGCCTGAGCCCAGAGCGCATTTCGCGCCTCGGCATCGGCCTCGTTCCGCAAGGACGGCGCATCTTTCCCTCGCTCACGGTGCGTGAGAACCTCATCGTTGCCCGGCAGCGCGAAAGCACGTCCGCAAAGCCGTGGAATGTCGAACGCATCTTCGAGCTGTTTCCGCGCCTGCAGGAACGCCACGCCCAGTTTGCCGGCACGCTTTCCGGCGGCGAGCAGCAGATGCTCGCGATCGGCCGCGCCTTGATGGGCAATCCCCGCGTGCTGCTGCTCGACGAGCCATCGGAAGGATTGGCGCCCCTGATCGTCGCGGAGGTCGGCCGCACCATCAAGCGGCTGAAGGACGAAGGACAGTCGATCGTGCTGGTCGAACAGAACCGCCAGCTTGCGCTCGAAGTCGCCGACCAGGCCGTCATTCTCAATACCGGCCGCTGCGTGTTTGCCGGCGAGGCCAGCGACGTCTTGAACAATGAGGAGCTGATCGCGCAGCATCTTGGCGTGTATCATGCTCACTGAACCAGGCACAGAACCGAGGGACTTCAAATGAAAGTCGGCGTTTGCGGAACGGGGCGAATGGGCGGATCGATCGCGGAGCGGTTGATCGCGGTCGGCCATGAAGTGGCGGTGTGGAACCGCGACGCAGCGAAGACCAAGCCGCTGGTCGCTGCCGGCGCAAAAGCCGTTGCTTCGCCAGCCGCACTCGTCGAGGGCTGCGACGTCACCATCGTGATGCTGCTCAATGACGCCGCGACCGAGGCCGTCTATCGGGGCGCGAGCGGCCTGTTGAGCGCCAAACTCAACGGCAAGCTCGTGATCGACATGAGCACGATTCAGCCCGAGACGATGAAGTCAGTGGGTAACGCGGTGACAAAAGCAGGCGGAGCATTCGTCGAATGCCCGGTCGGCGGATCCAAGGTTCCGGCAAAGGAAGGCAAACTGTTCGGTCTGGTTGGCGGCTCCGACGCGGACGTCGCCCGCGCCAAGCCCTTGCTCGAACAGCTTTGCCGTCGGATCGAACATGTCGGGCCGCTCGGCGCCGGCGCCACCTTGAAGCTCGCGGTCAACCTGCCGCTATTGGTCTACTGGCAGGCGCTGGGCGAGTCCCTGACCATCTGCAAGCCGCTCAATCTTCCGCCCGAACGGCTGATCGACATCCTCACCGACACCAACGGCGCACCCGCCGCCATGAAGGCCCGCGGGCCCGCGATCGCCAAGGCATTGGCCGGTGCGCCATCGGGCGAAACCGCTTTTGGCATTACGGGGGCCAAGAAAGACCTCGCTACCGCCGTGCAATTCGCCGCCTCCATCCATGCCGAACTACCGGTTGCGAAAAGCGCGCTGGCCTGCTTTGAGGAGGCGGAAAACGACGGGCTTGGCGAAGCGGACGCGACCACGGTTTCCGTTCGCTGGCCCCGCCGCAAGCCCAAAACCTGACGCCGCAAAGGCCTGACCGAGACATCAAACACAACGATCCCAATCCAACAGCAGAGCTTCATCCATGATCGATTCCAAGAACCGCTATGGCCGCACTGCCGCCCGCAACCACGATGCGGACGGTCTCGCGCGGCGTCCTTCCTCCACCACGATCGACATTCATGCCCATATCGTGGTGCCGCAGGCCGCCAAGCTTGCCGGACCTCATGTCGATCTCTCCCGCGTCCCGCTCGCGCATTTCGCAGATAGCCTGACCAAGGAAATCAATGCGCAGCAGGAAAAGGACGTCGCGGAGGTCATGACGACCATCGATCGCCGGCTGTTCGATCTCGACAAGATGGGCATCGACATCCAGGTCGTCGCCCCGGCGCCGCCGCAATGCTACTACTCGGTCAAGCCGGAGATCGCCGAGAAAGCCCACAAGCTCGCCAATGACGGCGTTGCCGAATTTTGCTCGCGCAAGCCGGACCGCTTTGTCGGACTTGGCGTCGTCACCTTGCAGGAGCCCGAGCTTGCGGTGCGCGAGCTCGAATACGTGATGAAGGATCTCAAGCTGAAGGGCGTCGAAATCCTCACCAGCGTCGACGGCCAGGAACTGTCCGATCCGAAGTTCCGCCCGTTCTTCGCCCGTGCCGAACAGCTCGGCGCATTCATCATGATGCACCCGAACGGCTTCACGCATGGCGAACGGCTGACGCACTTCTATTTCAACAACGTGCTCGGCAATCCGCTGGAAACGGCGCTCGCGCTCCACAACCTGATCTTCTCGGGCACGTTGGGACGTTTCCCCGACCTGAAGCTGATGGCGGTGCATGGCGGCGGCTATCTGCCGAGCTATTCCGGCCGCATCGACCACGCCTGGGGCGCGCGCAAGGATTCGCAGGGCGAACTGCCGTTGCCGCCGACGACCTACCTGCGGCAGGTCTATCTCGACACCGTCGTCTTCAGCTATCACCAGCTTGCGTATCTGATCGACGTGTTCGGTCCCGACCGCATCGTCATGGGCACCGACTATCCCTTCGACATGGCCGAATACAATCCGATCGGCCATGTCGCGGGCGTCCACGGCATGGACGAAACGATGCTGTCGCAGATCGCGGGCGGCAACGCCGCCCGCGCATTGGGCCTCGACGTCTAGGCCAACCGGTCCTGCACCGGTCAGGCGACCTTTTGCAGGCCTGCCGGCGTGATCTTGAAGGGTGTGAAACCTGGAAGGGCTTCCACCCGCTTGAGCCAGCCGAGAACGATCGGATATTGCGAGAGGTCGACATTCCCCTCCGGCGCGCGCGCAATGTAACTGTAAAGCGCGACGTCCGCGATGGTCGGATGTGCGCCGCCGACGATCCAGTTTTTGCCGGCCAATTCTGACTCGATCAGAGCCAGGATCCCGTGGGCGCGCTGGATTACTTCGTCGGCGACAAAGGGCGCCTTGAAAATCGTGACAAGCCGCGCGGCGGCGGGACCGAAGGCGATTTGCCCGGCCGCAACCGAAAGCCAGCGCTGCACGCCCGCAGCGCCCCTGGCGTCCTCGGGCAGCCAGTCCGTCTTGCCGAATTTCTTCGCTGCATAGATCAGGATGGCGTTGGAGTCGCTGACGATGACCCCGTCGTCATCCAGCACCGGCACCTGCCCGAAGGAATTGAGCTTCAGGAAGTCCGGCGCCTTGTGGGCGCCGCCCGCAAGATCGACTTCGACGAGGTCGAATCTCGCGCCGATCAGCGAGAGAAAAAGTTGCGCCCGGTGCGCGTGGCCGGACATCGGATGCCAGTAGAGCTTCATGTGTCGGTTCTCCGAAAGGAAAGCCGGCAACAATGTCCGGCAGGGCCGAACATGGCGTCGCAAGGGCGACGGTTGAAGCCATCGCCGGCGCAAAATACTATTCCACGAAACGAAATAGTCTCGCGGTAACACCAACGATTATGCCACCAAGCGAAACGGATTCCGCGGCTTCGAGCGATTTAGCGCCCGCCCGCCGCCTTGAAGTCTGGCTGCTCAAAGGGATGCGAGCTCAGGAATTCCGGCATCGCAAAGCAGCGATCCGAGAGGCCCTTCACCAGCGGATAGGCGTCGAGCCCGATCTTGAGATATTGCGCGCCGACCACCTGGCCGGCGATGCAGATATCGGCAAGGCCGACGTCCTTGCCCAACGCAAACGGCGCAGGCTTGCGGCGCGCCAGAAAGCGCTCGTAGGTCGCTAGCCCCTCGGTGCTCCAATGCGTACCCCACGCCTCGATCGCGTGAGTGTCGGCGCCAAAGGTCTTGGCGAGATGCTTGCGCACGCGTGGCACGGTCAGCGGATGGGCGTCCGCAATCGTCATCAACGCCAGCGAGCGCGCGTAGGCACGCTCCTTGACGTCTTCCGGCAAAAGCCGCGGGCTCGGCTTGATGTCGTCGAGATATTCCATGATCGCCAGCGACTGATAGAGCGAATGGCCGTCATGGATGAAAGTGGGCACCACGTGCTCGGGATTCACCGCGTCATAACCGGGTTCGAACTGCTTGCCCTGGAGGATATCGATCGAGACCTCCTCGAACGGCAGCGCTTTCAATTTCAACGCGACGCGGATGCGAAAGGACGCGATCGACCGCCAGAACCCATAGACCTTGATGCTCATCGGATAACCCTTGCTTTGCCGCGACAGGATACGAATGTCAGACGAGCGGCGCGGATAGCTGTATCATTCGCGAGCGAATAGACAAGCACCTCAATCCGTCGGGCTATGCTGTCGCCAGCGCAACAGATACGCCTGTAGCCGCCGGATGCCTGCGGCGAGTATCGTGCCGACCAGCATCAGGATGGTGACCGCCACCATCATGCCCGACGCTTCGCCACGCGCCTCGGATTCGATGATCAGGCGGCCGATGCCTTTTTCAGCGCCGATGAATTCGCCGACGATGACGCCGATCAGCGCAAAGGAAATCGCCGGCGTCAACGACGCAAATACCCACGCCATGGTCGAGGGGATCACGACGGTCCGGGTGATCTGCCATTCGCTCGCGCCCAAAAGACGCGCGGCATTGATAAAGCCTTCGTCGATCGAGCGGGCGCCCTCGAAGGTGTTATAGAACACCAGAAAAACCACCACGATCCATGACGTCACGATCTTGGAGGTGTCGCCGATGCCGAACGCCAGCACGATGATCGGCGCGAGCGCAATCCGTGGAATCGAATTCACCGCCGTGATGAAGGGCTGGAAGATCGCGCTGAGCCGATCCGAACGCCCGAGAATTAGCCCGGCGGCGAAACCCGAAGTCACGCCTGTGACAAAGCCGAAGAACGTGTTCTTCAAGGTGATGGCGGTCGCGACCCAGAGATTGTTCTCGGTGCGCGCCATGCATTTGGCGAAATCGCCGTTGAACCAGCCGTTGAAGACGCCGAGCTTGGACTTGAGGCAGCTGAGGATCAGGAATTGCTCGAAGATTTCCGACGGTTTGGAAATGAAATAGGGATCGAGCAGATCAGGCACGAGCCAGGGGAAGCGGGCACGGAATTGATAGCCCCATTGCCATACCGAAAGGACAACGACGCAGATCGATATCTGCCAGGCCAGCGTGCTGAGCGACTGCCTGCGCGCCTTCATCGCTCGCGCCCCTTGACGAATTCCTCGCCGAGCGAGTGCCAGATGTGCTGGAACAGTTCGGCGTAACGCGGCGTCTCCCGCACCTTCACGGCGTCTCGCGGCCGCGGGAAATCGACCTCGAACATGTCCTTGATCCGGCCCGGTCGTGCCGAGAACAGGATGATGCGATCGGCAAGCGTCAGCGCCTCGCCGAGATCGTGGGTGACGAACAGCACCGTTTGCTGCTCGCGCTCCCAGATGCGCAAGAGCACCTCGTGCATGTCGATCTTGGTATGGGTATCGAGCGCGCCGAACGGCTCGTCCATCAAGAGGACTTGCGGCTCGACCACGAGCGTTCGCATCAGCGCCGCGCGCTGGCGCATGCCGCCGGACAATGCGGATGGATAGGCGTCATCGAAACCCATCAGGCCGGCTTGCGCGATGCAGGCTGTGACGCGCTCTTTCCGTTCGGCATCGCTCTTGCCGGCGAGTTGCAGGCCATAGCCGATATTGTCGGCAACCGTCCGCCAGGGAAACAGCGTATCCCGCTGGAAGACGTACCCGACGTTGGGTGTCGCCTTTCCGGGCACGATCGGGGTGCCATCGATCAGGATTTGCCCGCTCGACGGCCTGATCAGGGTCGCGATCATGTTCAGCACGGTGCTCTTGCCGGAGCCGGACGGCCCGAGCAACGCCACGAACTCGCCGCGCTTTACGCTGAAGGAAACGCCGCGCACCGCCTCGATCGCAGTGCCCGCAAGCTGAAAGGTCTTGTTCAAATCCCTGACGTCGATGCGGCTCACATCCTGCGATCGATCAAGCGGCATGACGTCCCCTGGCCTCACCGGGCTTCAAACACTGGCGTTCAACCCGGATAGGCCTTCTTGGCCGCTTGCACGAAATCGGGAACCACGACCTCGGACATAGCCAGCGGCTTGATGCCCGTCATTTCCCGGAACCAGACCTTTTCGCCACGGCCAAAGCTTGCCGCATCGACAACGCCATCGTAATCCGCGACTTTCTTCAACGCCGTGATTTCCAGGATATTTGATTTGCGCGACGTGCTGCCGACATAGGGTTCGATTGCGTCATAGACCTCATCGGGCGAATGCGCCTTGATCCATTGCGAGGCGCGCCACAGCGCGGTGGCAAAGGCCTGCATCTTCGGCCGGTCCTTGTCGATGGTCGACTGAACCGTGAAATGACAGGTCACAGGCACCCTGCCGCCGATATACTTGTCCCAGATCGTCTCGTCGGTGCCGTCGAACAAGAGCGTTCCCCAGCCTTGCTGCTGTGAACTCATCGAGCAGCGAGAGCGAGCTCACGAGCACATCGACCTGCTTGCTCTTGAGCGACCCCAGCATGGTGTCGACATTGCCGGTGCCGATCCAGGTCACTTTCTCGGCAAGCCCCATCGTTTCCATATAATAAGACGACCAGACGTGGTTGGTGCCGCCGAGCGAGGACACCGAGACGATCGGCTTGCGGCCATCGGGACGCTTCCACTCGGTGAGCTTCTCCAGCGTCGTGATGCCCTGATCCCAGAGATCCTTGCGGATGATGAACATCGACCGAGCTGCTGCGGGTGTCGGTCGGCATCAGGATGCGGCCGGCGCGGCCGTGATTGGCGAGCTGCATCGGATGCGTGACGTCGCCGATGCCGACGTCGCCCTGCGATGAGGCGATGATCTCGCGCGTCTTGACGCCACTGCCGCCCTGAATGAGTTTGCAGTCGAGGCCGGCTTCCTTGAAGTAGCCGATGCGATCAGCAACAAACTGCGACTGATAGATCGGCACCGCAACGGGATAGATCGGACGCCCGCTCATGCCTTCGGCGTGGGCTCGACCGGCGGCCAGGCTGGCGCCGCCGGCAATGACGGTCAGCGCCGAACGGCGAGAGAGGATCATCGCCATCACGCTTTCTCCTTCACGTCGCTCGCGACCTTGTCGAGGGCCGCCAGCACCGCGTCGCCCATTTCCTTGGTCGAAAGCTTGCGGACGCCTGCTTCCGCGATATCGGCGGTGCGCGCGCCATTCGCGAGCGCGAGATCGACGGCCTTTTCGAGCAAGTCCGCGTCTTCCGGCCGATTGAGCGTCATGCGCAGCATCATGATCACGCTCTGGATCGAGCCGAGCGGATTGGCGATGCCTCGTCCGGCAATGTCAGGCGCACTGCCGTGCACCGGCTCGTACAGCGCCTTGCGGCGGCCGTAGCGATCGACCGGGCCGAGCGACGCCGACGGCAGCATGCCGAGCGAACCCGACGCCATCGCCGCGCAATCCGACAGGATGTCGCCGAAGATATTGCCGGTCACCATCACGTCGAACTGGGCGGGATCGCGCACGATCTGCATCGCGGCATTGTCGACATACATATGGCTGAGCTCGACGTCGCGGAATTCTTCCGCATGGAGCGCCGTGACTTCCTCGCGCCACAACACGCTGGTCTCGAGCACATTGGCCTTGTCGACCGAGCAGACCTTGCCTCGCCGCGTCCGCGCGAGTTCAAAGGCCGAGCGCGCGACGCGCCGCACCTGGCTCGTCGTGTATTGCTCGGTGTTGAAGCCGCGGCGCTGCCCGTCCGGCAATTTCTCGATGCCACGCGGCTCACCGAAATAGATCCCGCTGGTGAGTTCCCGGATGATGACGAAATCGACATCCCTGAGCACGCGGGCTTTCAAGGGCGAGGATTCCGACAGTGCCGGGTTGGCGCGGATCGGCCGCAAGTTGGCGTAGAGATCGTATTTCTGGCGCAGCGAAAGCAGACCGCCGGCCTTGCGGGCTTCGGCCGGCACTTCCTTGGTCTCCGGCCCGCCGGTCGCGCCCCAAAGGATCGCGTCGGCCTCATCCATCGCCTGTGCCGTATCGTCCGGGAGCACTTTGCCTGTCGAAAGATAGGGAATGAGACCATACTGCGCCTCGCGCAACTGCATCGGCACGCCGCGCTTCGAAGCAAACCAGTCGAGAATCCGCCGCGACTGCGCCGTCACCTCGGGGCCGATGCCCTCGCCGCCGACCACGGCGACCTTGATCATGTTCGATGAAGCGCTCATGCGTGATCCCCTGCAAAATGAATCCAGGGCCGATCGGCCCGGTCCGCCGCCTGGAAGGCGCGAATGTCGCTGTCGCGCTGCAGTGTGAGCGCAATTTCGTCGAGGCCCTTGAGCAGGCCCGCGCGGCGGCGCGGATCGATCTCGAAACGATGCACCTTGCCGGTCGGAGAGGTGATCGTCTGCTCCTCCAGATCGATCGCCACGCGCCCTGCGCCCTGACTGTGTTCGATTTCCATGGCGAGCCCGTCGACGATCTCCTTGTCGACCACGATGGGCAAGATACCGTTCTGGAAACAGTTGGCGAAAAAGATATCGCCAAAGCCGGAACCGATGATGGCGCGGATGCCCGCCTCCTGAAGCGACCACACCGCGCCCTCGCGCGACGAGCCGCAGCCGAAGTTCGGACCGGTGATCAGAACTTCCGCGCTCCGATAGGGCTCGCGGTTCAGAATGAAGGCAGGGTTTTCCGACCCGTCCGGCAGGTACCGCAGCGAGCCGAACGCCCACTTTCCGAGCGTGCCGCGAATGGAGTTGCCGACCAGACGCTCGATGCGAATGATCACGTCGGTATCGATATTGCTGCGCATGATCGGCGCGGCAATGGCGCTGAGCTTGGCGAATGGCTTTGGCATCTAGCGCTCCATGGTCCGGACGTCGGCGATCGCGCCCGAGATCGCGGCGGCTGCCGCCATCGCAGGACTGGCGAGGTGGGTCCGCGCCTGCGGTCCCTGGCGGCCGATGAAGTTACGGTTCGAGGTCGACACCGAGCGTTGACCCGGCTTGAGCATCTCGCCATTGGCGGCGAGGCACATCGAACAACCGGGTTCGCGCCATTCGAAGCCTGCTTCCGTGAAGAGCTTGTCCAGCCCTTCAGCGATAGCCTCCCGCTTCACGGTCTCCGAGCCCGGCACCACCCAGGCCCGCACATTGGGCGCGACCTTGCGGCCGCGTGCGATTGCAGCCGCCGCCCGCAAATCGCTCATCCGGCTGTTGGTGCAGGAGCCGATGAAGACCCAATCGACCGGCGTTCCCATGATCGGCGCACCGGGCGTGAGACCCATATAGTCGATGGCGGTTTCGATCGCGGTGCGGCGCGCAGGATCGGTGATATCGGCGGGCACCGGCACATGACCATCGACGCCGACGACATGCTCGGGGCTGATGCCCCAGGTGATCTGCGGAATGATCTTGTTGACGTCGATCGTGACTTCGCGGTCGAACACCGCGTCCGCATCGCTCGGCAACTGCCGCCACGCCGCAACCGCGCGTTCCCACATCGCGCCCTTGGGCGCGTAACGGCGGCCGCGGATGAACTCGTAGGTCTTCTCGTCCGGCGCAACCATGCCCATCTTCGCGCCGAGCTCGATCGAGAGATTGCAGATGGTCAAGCGACCCTCGACCGGCATGTCGCGGATGGCGCTGCCCGCATATTCGACCGCGTAGCCGGTGCCGCCGGCAGCCCCGACATGGCCGATCAACGCGAGGATAAGATCTTTGGGCGTCACGCCTGCGGACATCCGTCCCTCGAACTTCACCCGCATCGTCTTCGGGCGGCGCTGGATCAACGCTTGCGTCGCGAGCACATGCGTCAGCTCGCTCGAGCCGATGCCGAAAGCGAGCGCGCCGAGCCCGCCATGTGTGCAGGTGTGGCTGTCGCCGCAGACGATCAAACAGCCCGGCAGGCTGAGGCCAAGCTCGGGGCCGATGACGTGAACGATGCCCTGGCCCGGCTGGTCCACGTCGAACATCGTGATCCCGGTGGCCGAAGTTTCGGCGCGCAACCCTTCCAGGAGTTCCAGCCCGACCTTGGTGGTGCCGGCGCGGCCACGCGCCGACGAAATCGCATGATCCGGCGTGGCAAAGGTCAGTTCGGGATTGTGGACCTCAAGGTTGCGGCTCTTGAGGTCGAGCAAGCCGCGCGAGCCGCCGAGGTCGTGCAACAGATGGCGATCGATGTGAAGAAGATCAGTGTCGTCGCTGATGCGGGCGATGACATGCTGGGCCCAGATCTTGGCCAGCATGGTGCGGCCAGGCGCGGTGTGACCAGGTGATTTCCAAGTCTACCTCCCTTTTTGGCCACGGAGTTTCACCGTCATCCGCCGTTTTCGGCTTGGATCAAGAGGGCCTCATTGGACCCTGGCCTTGGGGGTATCAAAGCATAATAGCGTACGTCTCGGCTAGGGTGTCGAAGGATGACAGCTAGGCCTTTGCGTGGTCGTTATTCCAGCAAGCCGGCGAAGGTCTTCGCGAAGGTATGGACGTCGCCCGGCCAACGCGCCGAAACATAGTGGCGATCCTGCACGACAAAGGCCGGCCGCGCATCGCCGATGGTGTCACGCTGCAGGCCGGAGGTCTTTCGGCGAACGTACGGGATCGCTTGCGGGAACGTCGATGAAAGTCCGCAGGGATCCGCCAGCGCGCGCGTCACTTCCTGCTGCACCGACATGTAGCCGTCGGGATCGCCGGCCTGTTCGAGATAGGTCCGATAGTAGTCCGGATCCCAGAACCGCGTGATGCGCGCGAGCTTCCACGCGCTGTTCTCGAGCGCCCAGGTCAGCGCGGTGGTCTTGTAGCCATGAAGTACCGAGCGGCCGGTCCTTGGCGATATGCTGCGCGCGGCGAGCAGGACACCGTGGCAAATTGCGGCCACGGGCTTTTGCGCGTCAAAGAAATCGACCACAGAGCGCTGAAGCGTCTCGCTTTCGAGGTATTCGCGCATGCCGCGCGCGCGATGCCCGCCCGGCAACAACAATCCGTCAAAGGCGCTAGCGTCAATCGCATCCCAGCGAAGCGGCGCAGCATAGTTTCGATCCGCAATCATCGCCGCATAGGCGTCGCGCGCGTCACGGTTGGCCCGCATCAGAAGCCCGACCAGCGGCAGCTTGTGCAACAGCGGAACGGCGCCCCAGAAATCGAGTCCTTCGCCCGATATCATCATGTCATCGGCGGCTGCGGGCTGGCCCTCAGGCGTCGCAAAACGGATAGTGTGGCCCGCGTTGACAAGCACCTCCCAGCTTACCGCGGCTTCGCTTGGATCGAAGTCGCGCGCCGGCAAGAGAATGAGAACGCGGGCCATCGTGACTTACACGAGGAAGACGGTCGAGCCCGTGGTCTTGCGCGCCGCGAGATCGGCGTGAGCCTTCGCCGCATCTTTCAGCGCATAGGTCTGGTTGACATTGATCTTGACCGCGCCGGATCCGACGACATCGAACAGTTCCTTTGCCATGGCGCGAAGATTTTCGCTCTTGGCGGCGTAGGTGTTCAGCGTCGGGCGGGTAACGAACAGCGAACCTTTCTGCGCCAGCAGGCCGAGATTGAGCGGCTCGACGCCACCCGAGGATGCACCGAACAACGCGGCAACGCCGAGCGGCGCAAGGCAATCCAGCGATTTCAGGAACGTGTCCTTGCCGACGGAATCGTAAACCACCGGCACTTTCTTGCCGCCGGTGATCTCGTCGACGCGTTTGACGAAATCCTCGCGCGTATACACGATCGTATGCGCGCAGCCATGAGCCTTGGCGAGCGCGGCCTTCTCGTCGTTGCCGACCGTGCCGATCACGGTGGCGCCGAGATGCTTGGCCCATTGCGAGAGAATGAGACCGACACCGCCGGCTGCGGCATGAAGCAGGATCGTGTCGCCCGCCTTGACGCGATAGGTCTGGCGGATGAGGTATTGCGTGGTGAGACCCTTGAGCATCATCGCGGCCGCCGTCTTGTCGTCGATGCTGTCGGGCAACTTGAGCAGCCGATCGGCCGGAATGAGGCGCACCTCGGCATAGGCGCCAAGCGGCGCCGCGCCATAGGCGACGCGATCGCCCGGCTTCAGATCCGTAACGCCGGAGCCGACTTCCTCGACGACACCAGCGCCCTCACCGCCCAGTCCGCTCGGCAGCGGCAGCGGATAGACGCCCGAACGATTATAGATATCGACGAAGTTGAGCCCGACTGCCGTGTGGCGAATACGCGCCTCCCCCGCCCCCGGCTTGCCGACGTTGACTTCCTCCCAAACAAGAACTTCGGGACCGCCGGTCTTGTGAAAGCGGATGGCATGCGTCATGGGAACAACTCCTTGAGGTGAAAGACTGTGAGGCAGCGACTTTGCCGCACGGGGGGACCGTCGGCGCGATACATTATTATATCGGCAAACCGCGGGGCTAAAATACACGCTCCTGCGATTGGCGAAAGCAGGACCATCAGCGGCTACTGCTCCAGAAACGACAAAAAGCCCGGCGGCCAAATGGCCACCGGGCTTTCCCATTCTAACGATTTCCCGCGGCACTTAGCCGGCGGCAGCCATTACCTTGCCGAACGCGCCGGCCTCCGCCAGCGCGGCAATTCGCGCATCGTCATAGCCGAGCGTATCCCGCAGCACATCTCTTGTGTGCTGGCCGAGCATCGGCGCGGCGACGGGATCGACGGCCGGTGTCAGCGAGAGATTGAGCGGGGTTTCGATGTTCGGAACGGTGCCCGCCTTGGGGTGCGGAATTTCGCTGACGCGATGACGATCCCGCGCCTCAGGTGAGTTGAAAGCTTCCTCGACGGTGCGCAGGTGACCAACCGGAATATTGGCCGCTTTCATCCTGGCGACCCAGTTGTCGCGGGTGTCCGTGGCGAAGACGTCGGCCAGGATGGCGCGCAATTTGTCCCGGTTGGCGGTGCGCGCGCGCCGATCGCCAAATTCGCCGCTGACCAGATCGGGCCGGTTCAGCACCTCGACGACGAGGCGGCGATAAAGGCGATCGTTGGCGCAGGCGATATAGAACGGTCCATCGGAGCCTTGATAAACGCCGACCGAAGGCGAGCCGTTCGGCGAATTGCCCTGGCGGCTCGGGTTCACGCCGCTCATCAGATAGGCCATGCCGTAGAACTGCGTCATGCCGAGTGCCATATCGAACAGCGCCACTTCGACGTGCTGACCGCGGCCGAGTTTGTCGCGGGCGAGCAACGCCAGGAGGATCGCGTTGCACGCCGACATTCCGGTGAGCATGTCGACCGCGGGCGGACCTGTCCGCACCGGCGGTCCCTCCGGAAATCCGTTGAGCGACATGAAGCCGCTTTCGGCCTGCGTGATCGGATCAAAACCGGGGCGTGAGGCGAACGGCCCCTTTCGGCCATAGGCCGAGATCGAGCAGTAAACCAAACGCGGGTGGTGGGGAGCGACCGAGGCGTAGTCGAGGCCGTACTTCTTCATCACGCTGGCGGAAAAATTCTCTACCACCACGTCCGCCCGCGCAATCAATTCACGTGCCACTGCACACGCTTCGGGCTTGGTGAGATCAAGCGCAATACCGCGCTTGTTGCGGTTCAAGCTGATGAAGGCCGCGCTCTCACCAGCCAGGTCGGCGTGCTCATACTGCCGTAAATCGTCGCCGCCTTCCGGGTTTTCGATCTTGATGACGTTGGCGCCGAAATCCGCGAGTGTCTGCGTGCATGCGGGACCGGCGACGACACGGGTGAAATCGACGACCAGAAGGCCGTCCAGAGCAGTCGGCGCCCCCTTTTCCCTCGGCATCCGGCCCGGCAATTGCGGTCTCATGATCGGCGCGTTCCTTCCTTGCTCGATCCTGTCGGGATCGTTGCGCAAGTGTATACGCCTCCCTGCTGTCCTTCCAAGAGACTTGGGCTGTTGGCTTGCGTCGCTATCGCCTTTTCGAATGGGTGCTATGAGAAGGATCAGCATCGATCTTCTTGCGCCAGTACAACGTATCTGGAAACGCCCATGGATACGCCGGACCAAACATCCGATAGCCGGCCCGGATAAAGTTATTGGCCGAGACGACGTTGCCCGACATGTCAAACGAAGATCCGCGCGATCACAATAGCCACAAAATAGCCGAGACAATGCTTGGCGCGGCCGCGCGACGCGCTTACGTATAAGTTGGTGGAAGCGAAAGCGTGCGAGGCCCGCCATGAACAGTAACGCGACGACGTGGATTCTTGCCGGCGCGCTCAGCGTTGCGCTTGCGGCCACCGCATCCGTTCAGGCGCAGACCACGCTCGGCGGCGCCAAGACCCAGCAGAACAAGATCGGCGGCGTGGCGAAGCCCGCACCCGTCGTCGGCGGCGCGGTGAACCACACGCCGCCACCGCCGCCTCCTCCAAAGCCGATGGTCAATACCTTCAAGCCGGCGACGCCGGGCGTCGTCGCGCCGAACACGACAACCAGCGCGACACTCGGTCAGCCGCCGGGTCTACGGCCGAATCCGCCGGTCACCACGCCGAAGCCGGTCGTCACCTCGAACCTGAAATGCGCGAATGGCGTCTGCACCTCGAGGGGCGTGAAACCGTAGGGACGGAGCCAAGCCTCGCCTCAAATCGCGATCTGCCGGCCGATCTCGACCACCTGGTCGTTCGGCAGGCTGAAGAAGTCGCTGACATGGACCGCGTTGCGCTCCATCACGGCGAAGAATTTTTCCTGCCATGCCGGCAGGCCCGTGCCGTCCTCGCGGCCAATCACGGTTTCATGCCCGACATAGTAGGTGATGTCGGCAAGATCGATCGTGCAGCCGAGCGATTTCGACGCCGCCAGCAATTCCGGAATGTGCGGCCGCTCCATGAAGCCGAAGAACGCGTCGGCACGCCAGAAGTTCGGCGCGACCTCCTGGACCGTGATGCGGCCGCCGGATGAGGCATATGGCACCGACGTGATCTCGACGCGCAGCACGAACAGATGCTCATGCAACGCGCGGTTATGTTTGACGTGCCACAGCATCACCGGCGGCGTGCCCTGTTCGGCGCGAGTCAGGAACACCGCGGTGCCGGGCACGCGCGGAATCCTGGCGGCCTCGATCCGCTTCATGAATTCGTCGACCGGGATCAGCGCCTCGCGCATGCGCAGCGAGACCGCGGCGGCGCCGCGGTGCCAGATCCACATCACGCCATAGATCAGCACCGCGATCACCAGCGGCACATAGCCGCCTTCGGTGAACTTGGTGAGATTGGCGAGGAAGAAGGCGCTGTCGACCACGAGGAAGCAGCCGGCGACAAAGCCCGCCGCCCACACGCTCCAGCCCCAGATCTCGCGCATCGCGATGAACAGCAGCGCCGACGTCATCAGCATGGTGGCGGAAACCGCGATGCCGTAGGCCGCGGCGAGGTTGTCGGATTTGCCGAACACGATCGTCAGGCCGACGGTGACGATCATCAGCAGCCAGTTGACGACGCCGACATAGATCTGGCCGTAGCCTTCGGAGGAGGTCTGCTTGATGTAAAGCCGCGGCAGCCAGCCGAGCTGGATCGCCTGCCGCGTCATCGAGAACGCGCCTGTGATGATCGACTGGCTCGCGATGATGGTTGCGACCGTCGCCAGCGCGATCAGCGGCAACAGCAGCGACTCGGGGCACAGACGGAAGAAGATGTTGCCATCGGTCGGCGCGCCCTCCAGCACCAGGGCCGCCTGCCCGGCATAGTTGAGGATCAGGCTCGGAAACACGACGGCAAACCAGGCGAGCTTGATCGGCCGGCTGCCGAAATGACCCATGTCGGCATAAAGCGCCTCCGCCCCGGTGACGCAGAGGAACACCGCGCCCAGAACCAGAAAGCCGGTCGCGCCGTGCGTGAAAAGATAAGACAGCCCATAGGACGGGCTGAGCGCCGCAAACACCATCGGATGCTTCGCGATGCCGCCGATGCCCATCACCGCCATCGCGACGAACCAGATCAGCATGATGGGTCCGAAGAAATGCCCGATCGCCGCAGTGCCCCACGACTGGATCGCAAACAGCGCAAGCAGGATCACAACCGCGGCCGGCACCACATAAGGCTGGAACGCGGGCGTCGCCATGTTGAGGCCTTCGAGCGCCGACAGCACCGAGATCGCCGGCGTGATCGCGCCGTCGCCATAGATCAACGCCGCGCCGAACAGCCCGACCGCGACGATCGTCGGCCGGTGAGCTTTCTTGACGCCGAGCAGCGCCATCAGCGCGAGAATGCCGCCCTCCCCGTCATTGTCGACGCGCATGGCGAACGAGACGTATTTCACCGTGGTGATGATGAAGAGCGTCCACAACACCAGCGACAGCGCGCCGAGTACGGTGGTCGGGATCGGACGGCATGTCGGTCGAGCCGAGCACGGTCTTGAACGTGTAAAGCGGACTGGTGCCGATATCGCCGAACACGATGCCGAGCGCGGTCATCGCCAGCGCGGACATGTTGCCCTGCGGCGCCTGCCGCGTTGCAGAGGAAGCGATTGCCTGTTCGGTCAAGGGACGGCCGTTTTGAGGAATGGTGCGTCAGCCCATTTTGGACCTGACATCCCCCAAACTATCGCCTGACATTGCGACAGCCGAGCGACTACCGGCAACGCGCATTTTGGCCGCTTGGTTCCGCCTCAGCCGTTTGCGACTTTGCGCGAGGATTCCGCCTGAATCAGCGCCGGCTCCGAATGGGTATATTGGCGGAAGCTGCCGATCTCGGCGGGCCGGCCCATCAGATAGCCCTGGACCTCGTCGCAGCTTTCCTCCTGGAGGAAGCGCAGTTCCTCGTTGGTCTCGACGCCTTCGGCGATCACCGGCAGTCCGAGCCCCTTGCCGAGGCCGAGCACGGCGCGGACGATCGTCGCCGCCTGCGGTTCGAATTGACCGTTTGATGAAGGAACGATCGATCTTGATCCGGTCGAACGGAAACGCGCGCAAGTTCGAAAGCGAGGAATAGCCGGTGCCGAAATCGTCCATCGCGATCTCGACGCCGAGCGCCTTGACCTGGCGCAGCGTCGCCAGCGTGCGGTTGAGGTCGCGCACCAGCGCGGTTTCGGTGATCTCGATCTCGAGCCGCCGCGCCGGCAGGCCGGTCTCGATCAGGGTCTGATGGAGCTGCTGGGCGAATGACGGGTTGTGCAACTGCACCGCGGAGACGTTGACGGCGACCTTCAGCGGCGTCTTCCAGGTGGCCGCCTCGCGGCAGGCCTCCGTCAGCACCCACTCGCCAATCGGCAGGATCGCGCCGATCTCTTCGGCAATCGGGATGAACACGCTCGGCGAGATTTCGCCGCGGGCCGGGTTCTTCCAGCGCACCAGCGCCTCGAAGCCCACGACATTGCCGTGCTTGATGTCGAGCTGCGGCTGATAGGCGAGCCACAATTCGTCGCGGGAGATCGCAAGCCGCAGATCATGTTCGAGCAGGCGGCGGTCGCGAACCTCGGCGCCCATCTTCGCCTCGAAGAAGCGATAAGTGTCGCGGCCTTCCTGCTTGGCGCGATAGAGCGCCACGTCGGCGTGGTTGAGCAGCGCCTGACGATCGATCGCATCGTCGGGGCTGAGCGCAATGCCGATGCTGGTGGCGATCGTGATTTCCGGCGCATCGCTCGCGTCGCGAAGTGCTTCCAGAATGGATTCGGCAAGCCGGCCGGCCGCCGGGCCCGTGACATCGGGCAACAGGATGGCGAACTCGTCGCCGCCGAGCCGCGCCATCATCTGGCGTTCGTCGAGCAGCGCGCCAATCCGCGCGGCAAACGTCTGCAACGTGCGGTCGCCGGCGGCGTGGCCGAACAGATCGTTGATCTCCTTGAAGCGATCGAGATCGAGACAGAGGACGCCGAGGCTCTTGCCGGGCGCGAGCGCTGCGATCTCCTGATCGACGCGCGCATTGAAGAAGCTCCGGTTCGGCAATCCCGTCAGCGCGTCGTGATGCGCCAGGAAGTGGATGTGCTGCTCGGCATCCTTGCGCGCCTTCAGGTCGCGAACCGCGATGACGTGATGCGGACGCTGGGCGAAGACGATAGGCCGCATGATCAGTTCGACCGGCGTCATCGAGCCGTCGCTGTGACGCAAGGCGGTTTCGATGGCCTGGTTCGGCTGCGTCATCAGCTTCGAACGAGCGATCGGATCGGGGAAGCAATTCTTCCAGCGTGCCGCCGACGAGGCTTTCGGCCGGAAGCCCTGCGAGTTGCGAGAAGCTCTTGTTGGCCGACACGATGGCCTGCCCGTCGCAGACCAGAAGTCCCTCGACGGAAGCGTCCGCAAGATCGCGCATCCGGTCGGTCTCGAGTTCCGACCGGCGATGATCGCGGATATCGATGATCACGCCAACGGCCGCCATGCCGAAGATCGCAAGACTTGCGATTGCGACACCGATCGCAAGCCATTCAGCCGGCAACGCGGTTTGCGAAACGACGTGGGTCGGGTCGGGAATAATCGAGACCGCGCCCATCGCAGTGAAGTGGTGGCTGCAAATCGCAAGCGTCAACAGCAGCGCGCCGCCGATCTTCCATTTCTCGCCTTCGCCGTGCAGGCCGACCGGCAGCGCGATCGCGCCGATCAGCGCGCCGAGCACGATCGAGACCACCACCAGGGCCGGGTCCCACATCACCGTACCCGCGACCTCGAAAGCCGCCATGCCCAGATAGTGCATCGACGCGATGCCGCCGGCGACGATGGCGCCGCCGACCCAGGGACCGTGACGCCAGTTCGCGCTCAACGACACCGCGAGGCCCGCGCCCGTCAGCAGGACCGCGGCGACCAATGAAAGCACGGTTAACGCGATGTTATAGCCGCTCGGGATCCCCGGCGTGAAAGCAAGCATTGCGACGAAGTGCGTCGCCCAGATACCGAAGCCGGTGGAGACCGCGGAAACCGTCAACCATATGCTGCGCATCTGGCCCGTCGATTTACGGGCATAACGCAGCAACCTGATCGCTGCGACCGACGCCACGACGCAGACAAAAGCGGCAAGACCGACGAGCCTTAGATCATGGGCCGTCGCGATACAGTCGTATACTTTCAACATGGGAAAATTCCGCTTTCGGAAGACGCGTCCGATTGTGCGGAACCTACCTTTGACTCTGTGAAGGTCGCGTAAATTCAATGCAGGACACGACCGGCCACGTCGAATGACCAGCCATGCATTCGCATTACGCCCGTAAAAACGCGGGCGCGCGCGCCTGCACCAGCCGAGTTCCATCGGATTTCACGCCCGTGAAGATCCGCTGAATGCTCGCGATTTGCAACCCGTAGAGGTGTTGGAACAAGCTTGCAAACATCGCGCGATATTTCGTCAGCACCGGATAGTCGGGACTGACGAGGTCGTTATTCCACGGCCTGATTTCAAATCCTCACGGCGAGAAGCCGCGCCTTTCACGCGGCCTCTCGAACCATGAAGCTGAAGAGAAGCTACTCGTTATTGCAAGACCTTGAACACGCGCTCGTCGTAGAGCGCGCCGCCGATCGGCTGCAATTCCTCGCGGAAGGTTCGCGCCGTCTTCGACGAGATCCAGGCGTTCTTGTAGACTGACGATTTCCAGGTCTCGATGACCGTGAAGTGGTTCTTGCGGTTGGCCTGCACGACATCGTCGAAGCGAAGATTGCCCGACGCATTGCGGCCCTCTTCGACAAACGCCTTCACCTTGGCCGTGCCCGGCTCGACCTGGGTCGGGACCACGTCGACATGGGTCAGCACCAGGATCGCGCCATTCGGCGCCGGCTTCGCGGGACCGACCGACAAGCGCATTGTGAATGCGCTCGTCATAGGCAGCACTCCGCATCGGATCGAGCGCCGCGCGATACTTTGTGTAGGCATCCGTTTGCGCAAAGGCTTGCTTGGCGGCAAGGGACTTCCACTGTTCGACGATTCCGAAATGGCCGGGATCGGAAACGCGCTGCCCGACATCGATCTGGACGGCGCCATCGGCCTTGCGCGCCGCCGCCGCATAGGCAAGCACAAGCTTGCGTGCCTCAGCCGCCTTCGCGGGCGCGACTTCGGTGTAGACGACGATGGTCGCGGGTTGGCTTGGATCCGGCGTCGGCGGCGGTGTCTGCGCCCGCGCGGGAGAGCCCAGAGCCACGAGGCCGGCCATGGCGATGACAGCCGCCAGAAAAGAACGATGCATCTGTGATTTCCTCCAGAAAATGACGGGGACCCTCGTTGGAGAGGTGTCCTTTTGTTTGAGACGTGTCCTTTGATCTCGAGCACGCACGTGGCCCGCGGTCCGTCTTGCCTCGCGGAACGTTTGAACGGCGCTATGTTGACCGCACCAGGCCGGGCGGCGTCAAGCCTCGCGGGATGGCGGGGCAGGAATAAAATGCAGGGAAAACTGCGCGCCGCCGATCGCCCGGTTCTCGACCTCGATGGTCGCGCCATGCAATTCGGCGATGCGTTGCACGATCGACAGACCAAGCCCGGAGCTGCCCTGCTGATTGCGATCGCGGCGCCAGAAGCGGCGGAAGATCATCTCGCGTTCTTCGTCCGAAATGCCGGGACCACGGTCCTGCACCATCACCGTGCCGTTTGCCTCGACGACGAATTCCACGACCGTATCTCGTGGCGCGTGACGGATGGCGTTTTCCGCAAGGTTGCGGATCGCCCGCTTGATCATCTCGCTATTGCCCTTGACGAGCACCGGCGTCGTCTCGCCGAGCAATGCAATGTCCCGCCCCTGCTCGAGCGCGAGCGGCGCGACGAACGCCGCCACTTCCGCAGCCGCGGCTTGCAAGTCGGCGACGTCTGACGGATCGATCGCGAACGCTTCCAGCTCGGCGATGTCGAGAAGCTGACCGACCACCCGGCTCATCGCCTCGATGTCCTTGTGCAGCGCCTTGGCGACGCCGGGATCGTCGAGGGTCTCGATGCGGGTGCGCAGGATCGAAAGCGGCGTGCGCAGCTCGTGCGCGGCATCGGCGGTGAATTCGCGCTGCAACCGAAATCCCTCGTCGAGGCGATCGAGCGCCTGGTTGATCGCGGACACCAAAGGGCGCACCTCGGTCGGGATTTCGTCGAACGGCAGGCGAATGTCGGTGCGCGCCGGCGTGATCTGTTGCGCGGTCTCGGAGGCCTGCCGCAGCGGCCATAGCGCGCGGCTGAAGATCGCGATGTCGATCACCAGAAGGATGAGCAGGATCGGCAGCGTGATCCAGCCGACATGCCGGTAGAAATCGTCGACGATATCGTCGATCAGCACGTCGCTGTTGGCGAGGTCTTCGGCCGCCTGCACCCACACCGTCTTGCCGCCGACGCTGCGGCGCACGCTTGCGCCGGAGATGGCGGCCTCGCCAATGTGGGTCTCCAGGAACTGCACCGTGCCGCCGGCGGGATCGGCGGGAAAAATCGCCGCGTTGTCCTTTCGCGACGAGAACAGCGTCTTTCCATTCTCGTCGATCACGGCATAGGCGTATCGCCCATAGGGTTGCGAATACAGCCCTTGCAGGTGCGGCGGCAGCTCGAGCGAAAGGCTGCCGTCCGGCTTCGGCACCAGATGTTCGGCGAGCGACAGCGCCTGTTCCACCATCGCCTGGTTGTGGATGTTGGTGGTGGCCAGGCTCAGGAGCCACGACAGCGCCACCGACATCAGCACCGACGTGACCGCCACCGCGATCACGTGCAGGATCACGATGCGGGAGATGATCGATTTAAACCGGATCACGCTTTTCCTCGGCGATGAGATAGCCGACGCCGCGGATGGTGTGGATCGTCACCTTGGCGCCCCGGTCGGACAATTGCTTGCGCAGGCGGTGAACGTAGACTTCGACGGCATTGGAGGCAACGTCGCCGGACAGGCCGAAAATCTGATCCTCGACCTGCTTCTTCGAAACCACCCTGCCCTTGCTGCGCATCAGAAGTTCGAGCACGTCGGTTTCGCGCGCCGACAGCACCTGCGGCTGGTCGTCGATCAGGGCTTGCCGGCCGCGCAGGTCGAATTCGAGGTTGGCGATGTGCAGGGAGTTGCCGAGCTGCTGGCCCGGCCGGCGCAACTGGGCTTCCAGCCGCGCCACCAGTTCTTCCAGCGCGAACGGTTTGACCATGTAGTCATCGGCGCCCGAGCGCAGGCCGCTGACGCGATCCTGCAAGCCACCGCGCGCGGTGAGCACCAGCACCGGCGTCGAATCCTTGCGATGGCGCAGTTCGCGCAACACCGCGAGCCCGTCGCCATCGGGCAGGCCGAGATCGAGAATGACGGCCGCATAGGTCGTGGTCATCAGGACGGTGCGCGCCTCGGCGGCGGTCGAGAGCAAATCGACCTCATAGCCAGCCGTCCGCAGGCCCTTGGCGAGCAGTTCGGACAACATCGCATTGTCTTCGATGACGAGGAGACGCATCAGCAGGCCGTGAAGTTCCAGCACCCCAGCTTTGAGCCCTTTTGTGGCGGCCGACAAGCTTGCAGGCAGCCTTGCGGTTAACGAAGCCGGCCGGCTGTAAGGCTGATGTAAGAATAGGATGACCTCGGACTGTCATTCCGGGGCGCGAGTGAACGAGCGAACTATGGTGCGCAATTGCGCACCTGAGAATCCATTTCCCGTCACATACCAGCGGCGCCATGGATTCCGGGCCTGCGCCTCGCGAACGGCGCATCCCGGAATGACGAGGTTGGACCGCGATTATTTCGCGAGATGCTTGCGCAGGATTTCGGCTCAGCTTTTGAGGATCGGTCTGCGGCGGCATGAAGCCGAGATATTCGCCGTGCCGTCCCATCAGATAAATGATGCCGGTGTGATCGATCGCATATTCGCCGGCCGGCGTCGGCGGCAATTTCGCATAAAACGCCTTGTAGGAATTGGCGACTTTTCGAATTTCCTCCGGCGTTCCGGTCAGGCCGACGAAGCTCTTGTGAAACGCCCCGAGATATTCGCCGAGCACCTTGGTGTCGCGTTCGGGATCGATGGTGATGAAGATCGGCTGGATGCCGTCAGCCGCGGGCCCGAGCGCGTCGAGCGCCTGCGTGATCGCCATCAGGTCGGCCGGGCATATATCGGGACAGAACGTGTAACCGAAATAGACGAGCATCAGCTTGCCGCGGAAGTCGCTATCGCTGCGCGGCCGGCCTGCCTGATCGGTCAGCGTGAACGGCCCGCCGACCGTGCCGTGGCCGTACATCAGGTCTTCCATCATCTCGGCTGATGTGAAGCGGTCCGGCGGATTGTCGTCCGCTCGCGCGACCGCAGACGCCAAAGGCCAGCAGCGCGGCGATCGCAAGCCACGCTTTTACGCCCACGGGACCCACTCGTTCAGACGCCGAAGGTGATGAGGGTGCCGGTTGTGGTCGTCAGCACCTTGCCCGGCATCTGACGTTGCGCTTCCTGCGTGAAATTGAGCCCGCTGCAATGCATGGGGATCACGACGTCCGGATTGAGCTTGCCGATTTCAGCCACAACTTGGGTCAGGTAATCGGCCGGCGCCGGTCCGAGATGGAAGCCGCCCATGATGGCGTGGACCTTGTCGACGCCGGAGACTTCCATCGCCTGCCGCACCGAGTTGACGATGCCGACATGGCCGCAGGACGAAATGACGATGAGGCCCTTGTCCTTCAGGTTGAAGCAGGTCGCGTGCTCGTGGATGTGCTCGTCCGGCACGATCTTGCCTTCCATCTCGGCCGGCAAATAATGGCTCCAGTCGCAGCCCGCGCCGTCCTTCTGCTTGAACTCGACCACCGTCTGCGGCAGCACCTTCTCGATCGATTTGCGCGCGATCTTGCCGGTGGTAAAGGCGACGTCGCCGATCACGGTCGGCGTTTCGCACAGCATCACCTTGACGTCGCGTTTGGCGAGGTCGCGGCGGTCCAGCATGCCGAAGTCGGCGAGATCGCCGCCTTGCGTGCGCTGGTAGCGCTGGCAGAAATTGTCCTCGCCGCCCGCATAAATCGTCAGGTCCGCGGGCATCGATTTGCGGTGCTTGTCGAGGAAGCCCATCATGCCGCCGAGATGATCCCAATGGCCGTGGCTCATGATCAGCGCATCGACCTTGGACGGATCGACTTTCAGCAATTCCATGTTGTCGTTGATGACCCCGGGCGTCCAACCGAAATCGAGCACGAACGTCCGTTTGACGTCGCCGCGTTGCGGCTCCAGAAACAATGCGAGTCCCCATTCGCTGTGCAAGGGCCGCAGCGAATTCGCCGAGCGGCCGGGCTCGGTCTTGACGCCCGCGACCTCGGCCGGCTTGAAGAAAAGGTCGCTGGCGCTGTCGACCAGCACGCGCACGCTGAGCTTGTCGATGGTCGGGAACCTGGATCGGCCCGGCCTTGGCGAGTTCGACGCAGGAAAATCCGCCTGCCGCGGCGGCGGCAAAACCGGCGGACATTTTCAGCGCGTCACGTCGATTGAAGTTTGTCATGCATCCCTCCCCGGATCGTGAGCCGAGTACAAAGCCGGTCGGACAGCCTGTCAATGCAAATGGCGGTGCCCGCGACGTTTGTGATATGCCCGAAAATACCGATCGGGCTCCCGGAGAACGCGATGAGTGCATCTGCGCCACCTGACGCTGCCGCCCCGCAGGTACGCGGCTCCGTCGGGGAAGTTTTTGCCGCCTTTCTCAAGTTAGGGGTGATGTCGTTCGGCGGTCCGGTCGCCCATCTCGGCTACTTCCGCGAAGAACTCGTCGTCCGCCGCCGCTGGCTCAACGAGGCGACCTATGCCGACCTCGTCGCGCTGTGTCAGTTCTTGCCGGGCCCGGCCTCGAGCCAGGTCAGCTTTTCCCTAGGAGATCCTGCGCGGCAACGGCCTTCTCGGCGGCATCGCCGCGTGGCTCGCCTTCACCCTGCCCTCGGCCGTCATCATGTTCGCCTTTGCGAGCGTCGCGGGCAGCTTCACCGGACCGCTCGCGCAGGGCTTCCTGCACGGGCTGAAACTCGTGGCGGTCGCGGTCATCGCGCAAGCGATCTGGGGCATGAGCAAAAGCCTCACGCCCGACCGGCCGCGCGCGGCCATCGCGCTCGTAGCGCTTGCGGTCGTGACGTTGTTTCCGGGATCGTTTGCGCAAGTCGCGGCAATCGTGCTCGGCGCGGTCGCCGGGCTTTGGCTATGCCGCGGCGAAGCATCAGCGGTTTCCGCAAGGCTGGATTTCCCGATCACGCGAACCTCAGGCGGGGTTGCACTGTTGCTGTTCGCCGTTGCTGCTGGTGGCGACGCCTTTCGCCGTGGCAGCAACCGGCTCGCACGGGCTTGCGCTGTTCGACGCTTTCTACCGCTCGGGCGCGCTGGTGTTCGGCGGCGGGCATGTCGTGCTGCCGTTGTTGCAGGCCGAAGTCGTCACGCCGGGCTGGGTGAGCAATGAGACTTTTCTCGCAGGCTACGGACTGGCGCAGGCGATGCCCGGGCCGCTCTTTACATTCGCGGCCTACCTCGGCGCCGTGATGAACGCAGCCCCGAACGGGCTTGCGGGGGCGGCGATCGCGCTGTTTGCGCTATTGCTGCCGGGCATGCTGCTGGTCTACGGCACCCTGCCGTTCTGGGACTCGCTCCGCACCCGCCCCGCCGCGCAGGCCGCGATGCGCGGCACCAATGCCGCGGTGGTCGGCATCCTCGGCGCAGCGCTTTATAATCCGGTCTGGACCAGCGCGGTCGCGATCCCGCGCGACTTCGCGCTCGCTCTGTTAGGATTCCTGCTGCTCACGGTCTGGAAGCTGCCGTCATGGGTCGTGGTCGTGCTGCTCGCCGCGGCGGGAACATTGTCGTCACTCGTCTGAGCGCATTACGCATGGCCGCTTTCCGAAAGCCGGATTGAATGATGTATTCCGCCCCACTATCGTGCGCGCGATGAACCTGACATAATCGCACGCGGCGCCTCTTACTGGTGTCCTTCGCCGCCCTCACCATCTCCGGCGTTTCGTTGCCGGCGCAAGCGGAGGCTCCCTATCCGAACCGGCCGGTGCGCATCGTCGTGCCCTTTGCCGCCGGCGGCGTTGCCGATTCCACCTCGCGCATCGTGGCGGAAAAGCTCTCGGAGAAACTCGGCCAGCGCTTTTACGTCGAGAACCAGCCCGGCGCCGGCGGCATCACGGCCGCACGGACGGCGCTGGGCGCGGCAGCCGACGGCTACACGCTGATCATGCTGACCAACGGCACCGCGGTCAGCGTATCCCTGTTCGAGAAATTGCCGTTCGACCCGGTGAAGGATTTCACGCCGGTGTCGAGCCTTGGGTTTTTCGACTTCGCGCTTGTCACCAGCGCCTCGTCCGGCTTCAAGACGCTCGCCGAATTCATCGCGGCCGCAAAGGCCAAGCCGGGTGCGCTCAACGTCGGCACCATCAATGTCGGATCGACGCAAAATCTCTCGGCCGAACTGTTCAAGACCGCAGCCAATATCGACTTCACGCTGGTGCCGTTTCGCGGCAACCACGATGCCGAGGTCGCGCTGTTGCAGGGCAACCTCTCGCTCGTGATCGACAGCTATTCGGTGCTCCAGGGCAACATCGCCGACGGCAAACTTCGCGCGCTGGCATCCTCCGGCGCGGTGCGCTCGGAATCGACGCCGGATCTTCCAACGGTCAAGGAAGGCGGCGTGAGCGATTACGACGTCGTGTCGTGGAACGCGCTGTTCGCGCGGACAGGTACGCCGCCGGAGGTGATCAAGACACTCAACGGCGCGTTGCAGGAAATCCTCGGCGAGACTGAGACGAAAAAGAAGATGCTCCTGCTCGGCATCGAGGCCAAGGCCGGTCCGCCCGAGGCGATCGCGGAACGGCTGAAATCCGACATCGTCAAATGGCGGGCCGTGATCGAGAAGGCCCACATTCCGAAGCAATAAGACGTCCGCAGCCAAAGAAAGACGCACCATGACTTCCCTATCGAGCGATCCCAAGCAATGGAATGTCGGCCTGATCGGCTATGGCGAGGTCGGCCGCATCCTTGCCGAGGACCTGCGCCAGCGAGGACGTCAAGGTCGCCGCCTACGACATCAAGCTTCGCAGCGACCAGATCGGGCCGGGCGTTGCGCGATCACGCCAAGCAACACGGCGTTGCGCTTCTGGCTTCCCACGCCGACCTTGCCGCGCAATCCGATTTCATCGTCTCGGCGGTGACGGCGAGCCAGGCCGTGGTGGTTGCCCGACAATGCGCGGAGGCCGTCAAACGCGGCGCGTGGTATCTCGACTTCAATTCGGCCTCGCCCGGCGCCAAGCAGCGGGCGGCCGCGATGATCGACAGGGCCGGCGGACGCTACGTCGAAGGCGCGGTCATGACCTCGGTGCCGCCCTATCGCTTGAAGGTGCCGTTGCTGCTCGGCGGTCGTGATGCGGCCGCGCTCGCGCCGCTGCTGACCGAACTCGGCTTCGTCGCCAAGGTCGCGAGCGACAGACTAGGCGTCGCCTCGGCGGTGAAGATGTGCCGCAGCGTCATGATCAAGGGCCTCGAGGCGATGGTGATCGAGAGCTTCACCACCGCGCGCGCCTATGGCGTCGAGGATGCGGTGCTGGCCTCGCTCAAGGAAACCTTCCCCGGCATCGACTGGGAAAAGCAGGGCGCATACTTCTTCCAGCGCGTGATCGAACATGGAAGACGCCGCAGCGAAGAAGTTCGCGAGGTCGCCGAGACCGTGCGCGAGATCGGTCTTGAGCCGTGGTCGGCGCAGGGCACCGCCGAACGCCAGGCCTGGGTCGCAGATCTCGCCGACGAGGGCCTGTTCGGCGAGCGCGGCACCAAAGAATTCGCCCGCAGCGCAAACTGGCGGACCGAAGCGGACCGGATCATCAGCGACATCGCCACCAAGAACAGAACCAACAAGAAAAGCTGATGGCTACTTTTGAAAAAACACCCGGCTGGCTCGACTGGTACGCTGGCCCTTCAAAGCCCCGTTTCAAATTGCCGGACGGCGCGGTGGATACGCATTGCCACGTGTTCGGGCCCGGCGATGTCTTTCCGTTTGCAGCGGAGCGCAAATACACGCCGTGCGACGCATCGAAAGACCAGCTGTTTGCGTTGCGCGACCATCTCGGCTTCTCGCGCAACGTGATCGTGCAGGCGACATGCCACGGCGCGGACAATTCCGCCGTCGTCGATGCGCTGCGGGCCGCTAACGGCAAAGCGCGCGGCATAGCCACGGTGAAGCGAAGCATCAGCGATGCCGAATTACGGGCGCTGCACCAAGCCGGCATCCGCGGCGTGCGCTTCAACTTCGTCAAGCGGCTGGTGGATTTCACGCCCAAGGACGAATTGATGGAGATCGCCGGCCGCATCGCCAAACTCGGCTGGCACGTCGTGATCTATTTCGAGGCCGTGGATTTGCCGGAGCTGATCGATTTCTTTACGGCGCTGCCGACGACTGTCGTGGTCGATCACATGGGCCGGCCGGATGTCACGAAGCCGGTGGACGGGCCGGAATTCGCGCGCTTCGTCGATTTCATGAAGGCCCACAAAAACGTGTGGTCGAAGGTCAGTTGCCCGGAGCGGTTGTCGGTGTCGGGCCCGCCGGCGCTGAATGGGGAACGGAATGCCTACCGGGACGTCATACCCTTTGCCAAGACCCTTGGTCGAGACCTTCCCCGACCGCGTCCTTTGGGGCACGGACTGGCCCCACCCCAATCTGAAGGGTCACATGCCGGACGACGGCCTGCTGGTCGACTTCATTCCGCACATCGCGACCACCCCCGAGCTTCAGCAGAAGCTGCTCGTGGGTAACCCGATGCGGCTCTACTGGCCGGAAGTCTAAAAACCAAGGTTTTTCAATGCACCAGTGTTTCGTCAAACGGTATTCTTCACCCTCGTCGCCCAACGACATGATCGTATAAAGCCGCTGTAGTTCTTCCTCGAGGTGCTCGTTGACGAGCATCAGCGCTTCAAGCGCTCCCCGCATGTTGCCATCGCAAGATGCTATGATTTTTTCGATAGCAACTTCAGTCCGCTTGTACGCCATTGGTAGTCCCCTACTAAAACGCCCGATGCCATATCCGGGTGTGATTGGGGCGAAATTCGGCGCGCGTAGCGATGATTTGGTGGCGTCCAGAAGTTTTCCCCTACCGCGTTATTTCGGGCCTTTTTAGGCCGCGATCGCGACGGGGCGCGGGCTAACTACATACTCCTTCAAGACATTGTCCTTGGCGTCGACCTCGACCAGGGAGACGTCATAGCTCCAGAGGTCGGCCAGATGCTGAAGCACGCGCCTTGCATCCGTCTCGTTGAGCTGCGCGCCTTTCACTACCACATGGCGAAGCATCAACCGGCGATCGCCGGCGAGATCGACATCCATCACCTCGATGTTGGGATCGAGGAAACCGACGTCGTATTGCCGCGCCAGTTCGCGGCGGATGCGGCGATAGCCACGCGGATCATGAATCGCATCGACCTGGATGCCTTCGGTGAATTCGGGATCGTCGTGCAGATGAAACAGCCGCCAGCTCCGGATCAGCCTCGGAGACAGGAACTGGCTGATGAAGCTTTCGTCGCGGTAGTTGGCCCAGACATCGCGCAGCACGCCCATCGCGTCGCCCTTGCCGGCGATGTCCGGAAACCACTCGCGATCCTCGTCGTCGGGATCGGTGACGATGCGTTCGATGTCCTGCATCATCGCGAAGCCGAGTGCGTACGGGTTGAAATCAGAGAAACGCTGATCGTCGAACTCCGGCTGGAATACCACGTTGGTGTGCGATTGCAGGAATTCGAGGAAGTTGCCGTCGGTGAGCCGGCCCTGGCTGTGTAGACGGTTCATGATGCGGTAGTGAACGTAGGTCGCGGTGCCCTCGTTCATCACCTTGGTCTGGCTCTGCGGATAGAAGTACTGCGCGATGTGGCGCACGATCCGCAACAGCTCGCGCTGCCAAGATTGCAGCCGCGGCGCGGTCTTCTCCAGGAAGTAAAGAATGTTCTCCTGCGGCAAGCCCAGCAGCTTGCGCCGCCGCTCCGAATTCAGAAGCTCGGTGCTCTTGGAAGGCCCCGACGGCACCGTGCGCCAGAGATCGTTGAACACGCTCTGCTCATGCTCGCGGCGCTCCTTGGCGCGCTTTTCCTCGAGCCTGAGATCGAGGCCCTTCTTGCCGGGATAGCGATCGATGCCGTGCGACATCAGCGCATGCGCCGCATCGAGGGTGGCCTCGACCGCGCGCGTTCCGTAGCGCTCTTCGCAGCTTGCGATATAGCCCTTGGCGAAATCGAGATAGTCGAGGATGCCGTCGGCATCCGTCCACTGCTTGAAAAGATAGTTGTTCTTGAAAAAATGATTGTGACCGAAGGCGGCGTGCGCGATCACCAGCGTCTGCATGGTCGCGGTGTTCTCCTCCATCAGATAGGAGATGCACGGCGAGGAATTGATCACGATCTCATAGGCAAGGCCCATCAGCCCCTTGCGATAGAACGTCTCGTGGTGGGCGAAACGCTTGCCGAACGACCAGTGCTTGTAGAACAGCGGCATGCCGGAAGAGGAATACGCGTCCAGCATCTGCTCGGCGGTGATGATCTCGATCTGGTTCGGATAGGTGTCGAGACCAAGCTCGCCATGCGCGATCTCCTGGCAGGCGTCGTGGATGCGCTGCAACTGCTGGAAATCCCAATCGGCGCCTTCGAACAACCGCTCGTGGGTGTCGCTCATGACGCGGCCTTCTCCTGGGTGCTGCGACGCTGGAACAGATCGTGGAACACCGGGAAGATTTCACCGCGGTTACTGACCTTGCGCATCGAGAGCGGCGCGCCTTCGCTGCGCAGGCGCTGATACAGCGTCCAGAGCGAAGAGTCCGGCATCTCGAAGCTCGAACCACTCGCTTCGCCGACTTCGAGATAGGCAAAGAACTGGCTGACGGGGAGAATGTTCTCGGTCAATAACCGTCCCGTCAGCGCGCTGTCGGAGATCGAGTTATCGCCGTCGGAGGCCTGCGCTGCATAGATGTTCCAGTCGGCGGGCCGGAAGCGGGAGCGCACGATGTCGCTCATCGCCTGCAACGCGCTCGACACCATGGTGCCGCCGGAGGCCGGACCGTAGAAGAACGTCTGCTCGTCGACTTCCTCCGCGCGATCGGTATGGCGGATGAAGACGATCTCGACATGGCGGTAGCGGCGGGTGAGAAATACGTAGAGCAGCATGTAGAACCGCTTGGCGAGGTCCTTCATGTGCTCGGTCATCGAGCCCGACACGTCCATCAGGCAGAACATCACCGCCTGCGCCACCGGCTTCGGGACGGTTTCAAAGCGACGGTACCGGATGTCGATCGGATCGATGAACGGAATGCGCTTGGCCTTGGCTCTCAACGCATCGAGCTCGACCAGAAGCTCGGCGCGGCGCTTTTCGTCGGTGCAGGCCTCGCACTCCGCCTCGAGCTCGGAGATCTGCGCCGGCTTTGGCCGCCTGAGCGCGACGCGGCGCGCGAGCGCCAGTTGCACGGTACGTTTCACCGAGATGTTCGCCGGCGAACCCGACGTCGAATAGCCGGCGCGTTGCAGCCCTTGGCTATCGACCTCGGCGAGCTTGCGCTTGGCGAGGTCGGGCAGTTCGAGATCGTCGAGGAACAGGTTGACGAATTCGTCGCGCGACAGCACGAAGCGGAAATCGTCCTCGCTGTCGCCCTCGCCCGGTTGCGAGCCGCGGCCGCCGCCGCCCTTCGGGCGCTCGATGATATCGCCTTCGACGAACTTCTTGTTGCCCGGCAGCACACGGTCGCGCGTGCCGCCTTCGGTGCGGAAACGAGGCTCATGCATCCCGTCCAGCGGGATCGAGACCTCGCCGCCCTCCAGGACATCCTTGATGTCCCGGCCTTCGGAGGTTTTCTTCACCGCACCCTGAACCAGCGCCTTGGCGCGGCGCAGGAACCGTTGGCGGTTTTCCAGGCTCTTGGAGCCTGGATTCAGCCGCCGATCGACAATGAACATCGCCACTAATGCACACCCACAGTTCGTTGCACTGTCGCGTCCACCTAGCCGGCTTGCTTCACCCGCATGTACCACTCGACCAGTCTTCGCACCTGACGCTCGGTGTAACCGCGACCGACCATGCGAGCGACGAAGTCGCCGTGCTTCTTTTCGGTCTCGCCGTCCTTCTTCGATCCGAACGAGATCACCGGCAGCAGGTCCTCGACTTGCGAGAATATACGCTTTTCGATCACTTCGCGGATCTTTTCGTAGGATGTCCAGGCCGGATTCTTGCCGTTGTTCTGCGCCCGCGAGCGCAGCGAGAACTTGACCACCTCGTTGCGGAAGTCCTTCGGGTTCGCGATCCCGGCCGGCTTCTCGATCTTGGTGAGTTCCTGGTTGAGCAGCTCGCGATTGAGCATCTGGCCGGTGTCGGGATCCTTGAAGTCCTGATCCTCGATCCAGGCGTCGGCGTAATCGACGTAACGGTCGAACAGGTTCTGGCCGTAATCGGAGTAGGATTCCAGGTACGCCTTCTGGATTTCGTTGCCGATGAATTCCGCGTAACGCGGCACGAGCTCGGCCTTGATGAATTCGAGATAGCGCTTCTCGATTTCTTCCGACAACTGCTCGCGGCGGATCGACTGCTCCAGCACGTACATCAAGTGCACGGGATCGGCGCCGACTTCGGCGGTGTCGTGGTTGTAGGTCGAGGCCAGCACCTTGAAGGCAAAGCGCGTCGAGACGCCGTCCATGCCTTCGTCGACGCCGGCGGCGTCCTTGTATTCCTGCACGCTGCGCGCCTTGGGATCGCTCTCCTTCAGGCTCTCGCCGTCATAGACCCGCATCTTGGCAAAGGTCGTCGAGTTTTCGTGCTTGCGCAAACGCGACATCACCGAGAAGCGCGCCAGCGTTTCCAGCGTCGACGGCGCGCAAGGCGCTGCGGCCAGCTCGGAGCCCGAGATCAGCTTCTCGTAGATCTTCTGCTCTTCGGCAACGCGCAGGCAGTACGGCACCTTGATGACGCAGATGCGGTCGATGAAGGCTTCGTTGTTCTTGTTGCCCTTGAAGCTCTGCCATTCCGCTTCGTTCGAGTGCGCGAGAATGACGCCGGTGAACGGGATCGCACCGATATTCTCGCTGCCGATATAGTTGCCTTCCTGCGTCGCCGTGAGCAGCGGATGCAGCATCTTGATCGGCGCCTTGAACATCTCGACGAATTCGAGAATGCCCTGGTTGGAACGGTTGAGGCCGCCGGAGTAGCTGTACGCATCGGGATCGTTCTGCGCGTAGGTCTCGAGCTTGCGGATATCGACCTTGCCGACCAGCGAGGAGATGTCCTGGTTGTTCTCGTCGCCCGGCTCGGTCTTGGCGATCGCGATCTGGCGCAGCCGCGACGGCTGGATCTTGGCGACGCGGAAGCGCGAGATGTCGCCGCCAAACGCCTCGAGACGCTTCAGGCACCAAGGGCTCATCAAGCCGCTGAGACGGCGGCGCGGAATGCCGTACTTCTCCTCGATCATCGGCCCGAGCTGATCGGGATCGAACAGGCCGAGCGGAGATTCAAACACCGGCGAGAGTTCATCGCCCGCCTTGAGCACGTAAATGGGGTGAACTTCCATCAACGACTTCAGCCGTTCGGCGAGCGATGACTTGCCGCCACCGACGGGCCCGAGCAGATAAATGATCTGCTTGCGCTCTTCGAGACCCTGCGCTGCGTGCCGGAAGAAACCGACGATGCGCTCGATCGTCTCTTCCATGCCGTGAAAGCCGGCGAAGGCCGGATAGACGCGCATCGTACGGTTCAAAAAAATACGGCCAAGGCGTGGGTCCCTGGCCGTGTCAATCATCTGAGGCTCACCGATCGCTGCTAGTAATCGCTCGGCTGCATTTGCGTATCGCATCGGATCGCCTCGACACGATTCCAGATATTCCGCCATCGACATGTCGGTTTCGCTTCGCGCCTCGAACGATCTGGCGAAAGCGTTGAACAGAGAGTCGTTATACATCGATCCCGCTCCTCATCTGATGTGATGCATCGCTGCGCGTCATAATTGCGTCTTCAAACGCTGCTTGTACCTGCCCTCGAATCAGTGTCCGCACTGTCCACCATTGGACACGCGACTGACTCCATGAGGCAATGCAATACTTGTGCAAGATGATCCGCCATCGCCGAAATTTAGTTTTTGTAGCCATCTCGCCACATCCGGGGCACTACTGCCGCGCCGTCAAAGTGCGTTAATCTTTTGTTAAGATATGCTTTCCGGGGCGCCTTTGAAGTGCACAGGATACGCTTGCAACCGGCACAAGCAGGGCAAATCGCTTCACAAGCGCGGGAGTGACGCGGCGCAGTGACGCGGCGCTAGGAACCAACACCTCAGCCGGGAGTCTTGCGCGCGATTTGCAGCCAGGCTTTTGGACAGCGTGCTTCGCTTTCCCGAATGAAAGCCCGCATCGTCACAATCGACTGCAACGGGGCGCGAAAGGAAAGCCCGCGCGCGCGAACTCATCGCAAAGCGGGCCCTGGCCGGCCCGTTGCCCGGCTATTGTCTTGACCATCGCCTGACCATTTCCTGATCATTTCCCGCCGTGTCGGTGCACCATTCGATCAGCTGCGAAAAGCCGCTTCCGGGAGGCGAAAACACCCCCGGACGGCCCCGCCGAGCCGCTTTGGACTGTGCTTATTCGACCAGTGGATTAGACGGCCGCCCGCCTGCGAGGCCCGATTTAGGGGTATAAGTTGCCCCTGTACGTCTCAACCGGTAGTAACGGCCCAATGCCACCCGCCTGTATTTTCAAGGGGCGGGCTCAAGAGAAGGCAATGACCGGCGAACTATTGCGGCAAGGAACGGCCATGACTCCCAGTGCTGACATGTCGACGATCCTCAATCGTATCCTCGACACCGCCGCGGACAATCTGCGCGTCGCCAAGATCCTGATCCAGCTCGGGCTCGACCCCAACAACGTCACCTATGACGCGATCTTCAACCGCCTGCTCGAACTTTTCCTTGCCAACATCACGCTTGCCAACCTGTTCGCGCTGATCGGCGCGATCTTCTTTGTCGCCACGCTTCTCACCCAGACCATGGTCCCCTTGCGCGTCGCCAACATGTTCGGCTGCGCGTTCTTTGCCGGGTTCGGCGCGCTCGCCGGCAACATCACGACCTTCCTGCTCTACTTCCTGATGGTGCCGATCAACGCGTTTCGCCTGCGCCAGATGCTCAACCTCGTGAAGATGGCGCGCAGCGCCACCGAAGGCGACGCCTCGATGGAATGGCTGAAGCCGTTCATGACCGAGCGCAAGTATCGCAAGAACGACGTGCTGTTCAAAAAGGACGACGACGCCAACGAGATGTTCCTGACGATGACCGGACAATTCCTGGTCAAGGAAATCGGCGTCGAGCTGCCGCCGGGGCGGCTGATGGGTGAACTCGGCTTCCTCTCGCCCGACAACAAGCGCACGGCGACCGTGACCTGCCTCGAAGACGGCCACGTGCTCACCATCACCTACGAGAAGCTGCTGGAGATCTACTTCCAGAACCCGCAGTTCGGCTACTACTTCCTGGTGCTGACCAGCCAGCGCCTGCTGGAAAACATCGCCCGGCTCGAAGGCATCATTGCGCAGAACAACATTGCGCTGAGCAAAATCGCCCAGCCCGCGCCGCGCTAGCGGAGCGATTTACCATTCGCAATCATGCCGTTGCGAAGGGATGCGCATGTTGGAATCGAACCACTGGACCGTGGACTCACTGACGCCCATCCCACCATAATCACGCGAGCCACCAAACGAGGGTGACAAGCGATGCTGGAAGCCGACAAGCTGTTTGCGGGCTCGATTCCGGAAAATTACGACCGCTACATGGTGCCGTTGATCTTTCAGCCGTACGCCGCGGATATCGCGCGACGTGTCGCCGCTCTGTCGCCAAAAGCCGTTCTGGAAGTCGCCGCGGGCAGCGGGGTAGTCACCCGTGCCCTGGCGCCGCGACTGTCCAGGGGCGCAAGCTATACCGTCACCGACCTCAACCAGCCGATGCTCGATTACGCCGCATCGCAACAACCTGCCGATACGCGTATTGGATGGCGCCAGGCAGACGCTCTCGCGCTGCCGTTTGAAGATGCATCTTTCGATGTCGTTTGCTGCCAGTTCGGCGCGATGTTCTTTCCAGATCGTGTCAGCGGCTATCGCGAGGCGCGGCGCGTCCTGAGGCCCGGGGGGCATTATATATTCAGCGTGTGGGATCGCATCGAGGAGAATATATTTGCGGATGACGTGACGAACGCACTCGCAAGGATTTTTCCAAGCGATCCGCCGCGCTTTCTGGCGCGCACGCCGCACGGCTACCACGACACAATGCTAATCCGGCGCGACGTGGAGCAAGCAGGCTTTTCCCGCGTGACGATCGAGACGATCGCAGAGCAAAGCCCCGCGTCGTCGGCGCGCCTTCCAGCGGTTGCCTATTGTCAGGGCACGCTTCTGCGCAACGAGATCGAAGCCAGGGAGGCGGGAAAGCTGCAATCCGCGACCGACTACGTCGAAGCCACGATTGCAGGCAAACACGGTCACGGCAACATTTCCGCCAAGATCTCGGCACACGTCATCACGGCTACGGTATAGACGTTCATCAGAACCCATCAAACATCACGACAGGGAATCCATCATGAAGGGATGGCGCGCGAGGATCGGATTTCTGGTGCCTCCGGGCAATCCGACCGTCGAACCCGAAATGATGGAGCTCGCGCCCGAGGGCGTGTCGCTTCATTTCACGCGAATGAACGCCGACGGTCCCACCGGAACACACACCGGCCAGGAAGAACGCAACCTCAGCCAGGTCGCGAGCCTGCCCGATTGCGTGAAATTGCTCGCGATGGTGTCGCCGCGCGTCATCGCGATGGCGCATACCGCGACGAGCTACACGCTCGGACAACAGCGCGAGGCCGAGCTGGTCGCTCAAATGGAGGCGATCGGCGGCACGCGCTTCATCACCGCCTTTGGCAGCGTGCTGGCGGCCTTTTCCCACCTTGGCGTTCGGCGCATCGCCTATGCGACGCCCTATTCCGCCGAGATGACGGCGCGCGGCGCCCAGCACCTGGAAACCTGCGGCCTCACCGTGGTCAATTCGGGTCATCTCGCCAACGTCCGCAATATCTACGAGGAAAGCAGCGAACGCGCATATGCGATCGGCCGGCAGGTCGATCACGCGAGCGCGGACGTGATCTTTCTTTCCGGCGTCGGCATGCCGACGCTCGATGTCTTGCAGGTGCTGGAAGAAGACACCGGCAAGCCGGTGATCTCGGCCGCATCGGCGATGATGTGGCACGCGCTGCGCACCGCCGGGGTCCACTCGGGCATCAAGGGCTACGGCCAGCTTCTTGAGGGCGGGTCGTAGAGGTCTCCGGACGCCCGGACCCAGCCCGCGCTCACCGGGACGCCGCGTGTGCGCCGCGATATCGCATCCCACCGCGTGAATAAAGTTTCCGCCGGCAGGAACCCCTGCGGAGGCGTCCGGTTCTATTCGCTGTCTCGTTCAACGCTGGAGGCTCGAATGGACGGAATTATTTATCTGGTTGGACTGATCGTAATCGTAATGGCGATCCTTTCGTTTTTCGGTTTGCGGTGAGTTTGCAAATGACAATCATCGAACCGGTTGCCGAGCCGAGGACGATTGAGCCGCAGACGATTGAACCGAAGTGGCATTTGGCGTGGTCGCCGATCGTGCTCGGTGCCCTGACGGCCGCAGCCGTGTCGTCGATCTTGATCGCGTTCGGATCTGCGATTGGACTTGGTGTCGCCTCTGCCTCGCCCACCTGGCGCGATGCGTCGGTGGCGCTGTGGCTGTTGTCGGGAATATTCCTGATCCTCGCAGCCCTGGCGAGCTTCGCCTGCGGCGGCTATCTCGCGGGCCGGACCCGGCTGCCATACAGCGCCGCCGCAGTCGACGACGTCGAGCGCCGCGATGGCTGGCATGGCATCGCCTCATGGGCGCTGGCGGTCGTGCTGACTGCGGGTCTCGCGGCGCTGGCCACGTCTTCACCCGTCACTCACGGAACCGCCTTGACATCGCCGCCATCTACATCCGAACCGTCGATCCTGAGCTATGAGGTCGATCACCTGTTACGCGCGCAACGGCGCTTGCCAAGTGCCGAGCTCGAGCCTGTTCGCGCGGAGACGGGGCGAATCCTGCTGACGTCATCGAGCCACAGCGGCGTCAGCGCTGATGACCGCGCCTTCCTCGTCCAGTTGGTCAGCACAGTGACCGGCATGACGGGCCCGGACGTCGACCGGCGCGTGGATACTGCGATTGGCGATTCCAGGCGCGCGATCTTGCGCGCCCGGGCGAGCACCATCATCCTGGCGTTTTCAGTCGCCGCCAGCCTTCTGTTGGGTGCGATCGCGGCATGGGCCGGTGCGGAAACCGGCGGGCGACATCGGGACGGCAAGCAGCTTCCGGAATGGATGCGGCACACCAGCCGTTACAACCGCCGCCCGGATGCGTGGAGCAGGCCGACGCCCGTGCCGTGACATCGGATCGGTTCTGAAGACGATCGGTGATGTCAGCAGGTCGAGCCGATGCGGCTCGACCTGCTCGATTCATGAATTACGGTCAACGAACGTTTTCTTTCGTCCGGCGCGCTGAAGTCACGGCAGTCCGCGGCCTTCACGCCTCGCCCTTCCGTATTTCTACGGTCGCCGTGACGCTGGCTTTGATAGGGTCATCACCGTTTTGGATGACGGGAGTACTACAACTTAAAAGTGACAGGCGGGGAAATCGCTAACCATTTCAGGGAATAGCCATCCTCTATTCGAGGGAGCCGTGTTTCGGCAACCTTTCGCAAACACAGCCCGGCTTACGTTCGCCGCTCCAGAAGGAAATCAAGAGCGGCATATGCTTGGACTTCGCCCGCGTACCCCAGTGCCCTTCGGAGCATCAGCCAGGGAACCCAGAGCGGAATCCAAGGTGAGTGCTGCCGGCGACGGCACGTTGCACGCCGCGACGGATTCGGAAGTCGAACGCCTGCGCGACCTGATCGCGCAGTTGATGCACAAGACGGCGCACGACCCGCTCACCGCGCTTCCAACCCGCAGCGTGCTGCTCGAACAGCTCGAGCAGGAGCTCAAGCGCGACGCTTCCGACGGCACGCAAATCGCGATCCTGTTCGTCGATCTCGACAACTTCAAGCTTGTGAACAACTCGCTCGGTCACGGCAGCGGCGATGCGGTGCTGCGCGAAATGGCCGATCGCATCGTTGATTGCATCGGACCGGAAGACATCGCGAGCCGCTTTGGCGGCGACGAGATGGTCGTCCTGCATGTACGCGCGACCGATGATTCCAGCCTGGCGATCGGCAACCAAATCCTTGCCGCCCTGACCGAGCCGATGATCGTCTCCGGCAAGGAAGTCGTGGTGTCCGCAAGCGTCGGCGTTGCGCTGTGCAAGCCCGGCATGAAATCCGTCGAACAATTGCTGCGCGAGGCCGACACCGCGCTTTATGCCGCCAAGGATCGCGGCCGCGCGCGGCTGGAGCAATTCAACGACGAACTGCATGCGCGCGCCGAGAAGCGCATGCGGATCGAAACGGAACTGCGCGTCGCCTTGCGTGAATCTCAACTCTTCGTGGAATACCAGCCGCAGGTCCGCCTCAAGGACGGCTGCGTCGTCGGCGTCGAAGCGCTGGTGCGCTGGCGGCACCCCGAACATGGCGTCATCCCGCCCGGCGACTTCATTCCCGTCGCCGAGGACTGCGGACTGATCGTCAAGCTCGGACGGCAGGTGCTCAGCGAGTCCTGCCGCCAGCTCGCCGAATGGACGAAGCAGATGCCGGGCCGCTCGCTCGCCATGACCGTCAACGTCTCCCCGCGCCAGATCGCGGAAGCGGATTTCATCACCGAGCTTCGCCAGGTCCTCGCGGATACCGGCATCGATCCGAGCTCGCTGTGCCTCGAAGTCACCGAAAGCGTGATGATGAGCGCGCGGCAGGAGGTCATCGAGGTGCTCGAGAAGGTCCGCCAACTCGGCGTCTTCATCGCCATCGACGATTTCGGTACCGAACATTCATCGCTGTCGCGCCTGCGCGACATGCCGGCCGAAGTGCTCAAGATCGACCGCAGCTTCATCGACGGCCTCTCCAGCGAGCCCGGCGACACCGCGATCGTCTCGTCGATCCTCAGTCTCGCTTATGCCATGGGCAAGCACACCATTGCCGAAGGCGTGGAAAAGCGCGAGCAGGCCGCGATGCTGCTGCGCATGGGCTGCGAAGTCGCCCAAGGGTATTTCTTTTCCCGCCCCGTTGCGGCCGGCAAGATCGCGCCGCTACTGGCGCAGCCGCTCTGGCAGCCGCGAGCGGCAGCGGAGCTCCATGGCGCGCAGCCGACCGATGGGCCGGCGCGGCGCGGCCAGCGTTACTTCATCGATGAATTCCTCGAACATATCGGCGCCCCCATGGGCACCAAGGTCACGGGGCCGTCATGATGTCACTCGTCATCGGCCTCAGTAATCTCGCGATCGGCCTTGCCTATGCCGGCCTCGGCGTGCTCGCCGCCTGGGAAGCCGCGAGCCTGCACCGTTACCGCGGCTGGTCGCGCTTTGGCCTCGGCTTCTCGCTGATGGCGGCAAGCTGCGGTCCGCATCACCTCGTGCACGGCTGGCACGTGCTCCAGGGCGGCAGCGTGTCGTGGCCGATGTTCGCCGCAACCGTGATCGGAATGCCCGCCGGCGTCACCTTCGTCCTGCTTCGGCTCGAGCGGATGTGGGGCGGCGAAGGCGAGCGCGTGGTCGCGGCCTCTCCCGACCGCGTGGCGATGATGGCCGGCGCCTTCACGCTTGCAACCGGCGTGCTTGCGGCCGGCGTTTTCGCCCAGCCCGGCGCGGACGCCCTGTGGCAGGTCATCTGTTCATCCTCGGGCCTTGCGCCGCGTGCCGTGCCTGCGGGACCCGGCATCGACTTCACCTCGCTGACATTCGTCGCCAACGTGTTCGTGACCGCGACTTACGGCATGGTGGGCTGGTATCTCGCCGACAGCCAGGTGCGCCGCTACCTCGCCAACGGCGTCTGGTCGCTGTCGGGCGTCTCGTTGACCGGCGTGTTCTTCACCTGCGCGCTGATGCACCTCGTCGACGCTACCACGCATGGCGACGGCATGATGCTGTTCTTCGATCTGCTCGGCATTCCCGCCTCGATCTACTTCCTGTGGGTCGTCAAGCTCGTGTACAACGACTCGGTGACGGACTGGAATCGCCGCCCTCTGGTCGGCGCCGCTGCCGCACCCGCGCGTCCCTCGCCGTGGAGCGGCGAGAGCCCGCAACATTGAGCAATATTTTGCTTGCCGCGGCCCAATGGCGGCTGGCGAAGGCGCTTGCCGCGATATAGAGAATTTCCTTTAGTCTATTCGCTGATTCGAAACCGCCTCGCGGCAGAATTGGCCGTTCCTCCGGTTAAGCCGGCGCGGCCGCTGGTGGGGACACCAATATTGGTATCAGACTGTTAATTCATTCGGATCACTAGTTCATAATGCAACCGGGTTTGATCCCTTCACGGAGGGTGCAATGTACTTTGTAGCTGCTGGGCTCGCCATCCTTTCCGGCCTTTTCTACGCCGCCGGCAAAAATGATATCGGCTCGCTTGGCACGACCATGTGCCAATATGGCGGCACGTTCTGCGACAACCCGCATTACGTGTTTGTCGGCGCCATCCTCGCCGGCGTATGGGCCAAGTTCGTCAGCATGCGCTGATCGAATTTTTCGCGGGCACTTCCCGCTGGCCGGCCGTGAAGGCCATGCATCACGCGCGACAGATTGCGCTCACCGAAATCGATCTTTCGGTTAACATTTGTTGGCTCTTGCTCCTTTCGCGCCTGTTAGGTTTGTCTCGGGGAGCACAAACCGATGCAGGACATGCAGGCGCATCTTGAGAAGCTGCGAACGGACGCAGCCGACTGCGCGCTGATCCGCGACCTCGCGACCGATCCAGCGAAGCGTGAACTGTTCACGCGCCTTGCCGATCACCTTGCCGTGCTGGCCGGCGAGATCGAGGCCGCCATCGCGGCCAGATTCGGCGGCGAAGACAAGATGGCCTGAGATCTCGGCGTCGCACCGGCACAATTCAACATTTGTTAGGAACGGAACCCGACCTTCGCGGGTTCTTTTCTGACGTGGCGCAAATGCCGCCCAACGTTTCAAACGTCAAAGCTGGAGCTTCGAGTGTCAAGCGACGCGATCAACGCAGCGCTCATCAAGCGGCTGCGCACCTGTTCGGGAATTACCGAAGAGGATATCCATGAAATCCGCGCTTTGCCCATCACGGTAAAGCAATATCCGGCGGAGCGGGCCGTGGTCAGGGACGGCCAGACCGCGACCGATTGCTGCCTGATCGTCGAAGGCTTTTGCGCGCGTTCGAAAACGATCGCCGACGGCAAGCGGCAGATTCTCTCGATTCATATTCCGAGCGAGATCCCCGATCTCATGAGCCTGTTCCTGCATGTGATGGATCACGATCTCTCCACGCTGACGCCGTGCACGCTCGGCTTCATTGCCCACGAGGCCTTGCAGAAGCTGCACCGGCGCAGGCCGAGCGTCGCCGAGATTTTCTGGCGCGACACGCTGATCGACGCGGCGATGTTCCGCGAATGGATCGTCAATGTCGGTCAGCGCCCGGCCCCGGCCCGGCTCGCCCACGTCATGGCTGAGCTGCGCGAGCGTCTCAAGGTGATCGGACGCGCCGACCGCAACAGTTTCGAGATGCCGCTCACCCAGGAACAGATCGGCGAAGCCCTCGGGGTTACCGCAGTGCACGCCAATCGCGTGATCAAGCAATTGCGCGAAGAAGGCGTCGTCGACCTTCACCGCGGCCGAGTCACCGTGCTCGACGAAGCGAAATTTCAGGAACTCGCGGACTTCGACAATCGTTATCTGCATCAATCGCCAGCAACATGAAGTGCCCTATGCCACGCTTTCATTTCGACATCCAGGAAGACGGTCACCTGACCCGCGACGACGAGGGACAGGAATTCGCCAATGCCGCTTCCGCGCGTCAGGAAGCTGTGGCGACGGGCGCCGCGATCGCGCGCGATGCCTTCATCGCCGGCAGCGTTGATCGCGTCATCATCGACGTTCGCGAGGACGAGACCGACGCACCGGTCGTGAAAGTCTCGATCAAGCTGGATGTCGAGGAATAGTCACGCGCGATTTCAGTGTCCAAGCCTTCAGTGTACAAGCCTTCAATGTACAAGTCCTGGCTCGGGATTTGGCGGCGCCGCGCGCTTGGGTCCGAGCGGATCGGGTTCGAGCGGAGATTTATCCGGGGTCGGCTGAACATGCGCGCCCACCGCGTGCGCGGCCTCGCCGGTGGTCTGATAGACGGCCATGCGGGGATCCTGCGCGTGCGGACGCGCCCACGGGCCGTGATCGACCACCAGCATCGCAACCATTCCGAAAACCGCGACCGCGAGCGCTACCCAAACCGGGCGCACGTTACTTCGCTTCGCCTGATCGGAGATCATTCGAACACCTCACCTGACGTTTCCCTGGAAAGTTAACGGATACGCCGTGGCGAGGTTCCCGGGTTCCGTTCCCGGTCAGTGTCGTCTAGTGCGGCGATTTTGAAGTTCCTATCAAGGGCACGCCGAGTTCGACATAGGAACTTCAAAATCTAAGCCGCACTAGAGACCATATCTACTAGAGCTCTTTCGATTCGAAGTTCGCGCAGAGCGCGCGGCAACCACTTACGAACTTCGAAATCGGAGCTCTAGATGGCGTTGGTCGGCGTCGGACGATCCGATATCTGCTGCCCGAACAGGCTTCCGATCAATTCAACCACGCTGCGCGCGGTGCGGCCGCGCTCGTCGAGGAACGGATTGAGCTCCACGATGTCGAGCGAATGCACGATGCCGGAATCGTGCAACAGCTCCATGATCAGATGCGCCTCGCGATAGGTTGCGCCGCCCGGCACCATGGTGCCGACGCCCGGCGCCACTTCGGGATCGAGAAAGTCGACATCGAAACTCAGATGCAGAACGCCATTGACCGCCTTCACCCTGTCGATGACACGGCGGATCAGCACACTGACGCCGAACTCGTCGATCTTGCGCATGTCCACGAGGCTGATGCGACGAAATTTGACCAGTTCCTTTTCGGCCTTGTCGATCGAACGCGTGCCGAACAGTTCAAGCCGGCTGGAATCGATCGCCGCGCGCGGCTCGCGGCCCAACAATCCGTCGAGCCCTTCCTCGCCGCACAGAAACGCCGCCGACATGCCGTGCATGTTTCCGGTGATCGTGGTCGTCGGCGTGTTGTAATCGGCATGCGCGTCGAGCCACATCACGAAGAGTTCGCGCCCCGTTTCGCGGCAATGGCGCGCGACCCCGTTCACCGAGCCCATCGAGAGCGAATGATCGCCGCCGAGAAACATCGGTATCGCGCCGCTTCGCGCCAGGTCGTAGGCGCGTGCGCTGATGGTGTGGATCCAGCGCTGGATTTCCCGATAGTGCTTGGTGTTGTCGGGCGGGATATCCGTGAGCGGGGCAACGCCGTCGACCGAAAGATTGCCGTGGTCTTCCACCGCAAAGCCCAGTCCCTCTAGCAGGGTCAGGAGCCCTGCGGTCCGCAGGGCATCCGGCCCCATCAGCGTTCCCATTTGCGACGCCCCGATCTCGATCGGCGCACCGAGGACGGCGATCTTCCTTGTCGGTTCTGAAACGTTCACGGCCATCTCCTGGCTGTCCGGTTCCGATATTCGCGGCAGGAATTCCCGCGAGTGAAATGTCGCGCAACAATTCGAGTTTAACCGCACGCCCTCGATTCTGACATTCCAGTAAAGATACGGAATGACACACGGCGGCTCCCGGCTAAGGTTGTCGGCAGAAAAAGCCTTCAACATGCCCTGTTGCGGCTTGATCTTTTCGGGACCGCGCGGGAGATTTGCTCCCGGGGCATCAATCCGGGGTCAGGATTTCCGACCCGCGTTGAGGTTTTGGGAATGAACGACGACAACAACCGGATTGCAGCGCGGCATCGGGTGCTGAAAGGCGCCAGGATCGAATTCGGCAGCAGCGTGTTCGATTGCACCATCAGAAACCTTTCCGACACCGGCGCGGCGTTGGATGTCAGCCCGGTCGGACTCCCCGCCGAGTTCACCCTGGTGGCGGAGGGCTTTCGGCGGTCGTGCAAGGTCGTGTGGCGCAAGGAAAAACGCATCGGCGTCACCTTCGACGGGGCGTGATCCGGCCGGTCCAAATCTCAAAACGTGAGGCGTTTTGGCGCTGCGAATCAGCCAATAGTGCGGGATTGGACCCGCACCATCGATGACCGCTCAACGACCGACCATACCCGTTGCCCATTGGCGGCCGCGCGTTGCGCAGGAAGCCCGGCTTGCCGAGCTGGAAGCGCAACTGGCTTTGCCTGGCGATGGCGATATCCGCCTTCAAACCGAAATCGAACGTGCGGCGCTGCTCGGCGCACTCGATCGCAGGCAAGAGGCGCAGGCGGCGTTCATCGATATTCTGCGCCGCCATCCGACCCATTTCAGCGCGCTCAACGAATTCGGAACGCTGCTTGCCGCGCAAGGCGCGATCGACGCCGCCTGCCGCGTCTATGCCGAAGCAATCCTGCATCACCCTCGAAATCCGATGGCGCGCGTCAACCTCGGCAATCTCCTGCTCCGCGCCAACCGCCATTCGGAAGCCCGCGCGCATTACGAGGCCGCATTGAATGCCGATCCCGACCACGCCGCCGCCCATCAGGGCATGGGCGCGGTGCTGTCGGACGAAGGCGATCGCGACGGCGCAAGCGAACATTTCCGCAAGGGCTTTCGTGGGCATGCCGTCTCGACGCTGCCCTATCGGGGCAGCGGCCCGCCGATCCCGCTGCTGCAACTGGTATCGTCCGGCGGCGGCAACATTCCGACCGCGCCGTTTCTCGACGATTGCGTATTTATGACCACGGTCGTCGTGACCGACCATCTCGACCCAGCGACGGCGTTGCCGCCGCACCGGTTGATCTTCAACGCGATCGGCGATGTTGACTTGTGCCGGCCGGCGCTGGACGCCGCGATCCGCCTGACCGCGCGAGCCACCGCACCCGTCATCAACGATCCCCGCGCGGTGATGAAGACCAGCCGTATCGACAATGCGGCGGAGCTTGCGAGCCTGCCGGGCGTGATCACGCCGGCGACGCTTGCGGCGAGCCGTGCGGTTCTCGCCGGCCCCGGGGGCATCGCCTGGCTCGCCGATCACGGCCTTGGCTTCCCGCTCTTGCTGCGCTCGCCCGGCTATCACACCGGGCGCAATTTCGTGCTGGTGGAAAAGGCCGCCGATCTCACTGACGCGGTTGCCGGCTTGCCGGGCGAGGAGCTTCTTGCGATCGAATATCTCGACGCGCGAGGCAAAGACGGCAATGCCCGGAAGTATCGCGTGATGATGATCGGCGGAAAGCTGTTTCCGCTGCATCTGGCCGTCTCGCGAAACTGGAAGGTGCATTACTTCACCTCCGACATGGCCGATCAGCCCGGCCACCGCACCGAGGAAATGGCATTCCTCGAAAACATGAACGCCGTGCTCGGCGACAAGGCGGTTGCCGCGCTGCGTGCGATCTGCGAGCGGCTGTCCCTCGAGTATGGCGGGATCGATTTCGGACTGGACGCGGAAGGCCGGCTTCTGTTGTTCGAGGCCAACGCCACCATGGTGATCGCAGCACCTGCCGACAACGATCCGCGCTGGGCCTATCGGCGCGGCGCGATCACAGCCGCCATCGAGGCCGTGGTGGCGATGATCAAGGAAAAGGCCGGGCTCGCGCCCCACACGGCGGGCTGAACGGCGAAGGCCGATCAGAAACCGCCGGGAGACCGATGTTGCGAAGCAAAAATCTATTGCGTAGCAATAACTTTCGTAAATTTAATTCTCCTGTACCTTCATCTGAACTCGCCCGTCGCGCGTTCAATGACCATTTCCTACGTCAGGAGGGAATTGAGAAAATGAAACGGGCCCTGATCGTTTTGGCCTGCATCATTGTTGTCGTCGGGACGCTTTACGTCGCCGGCAGCAAATGGGCCATCCGGCACGAGTCGCTCGAACTGTTCGACGCCGCGCGGCAACGGCCGGTGTCGGTCGATGTCGCCGTACGCCGCGACAACGAGGCGCGGGCCAATGAAGGCGTCCGAAAGCTGCCGGTCGCGATCATCTCTAACGGCAACACCGTCAAGAATACCGAATATTCCTTCCTGGAAAACGTGCTCGCCGCACGCGGATATCTCGTCGCCAGCATCCAGCAGGACCTGCCGAGCGATCCGCCGCTGGTCACCAAGGTGGGCCAGCCCTATGTCGGCCGTCTCGAAGTCTACAAGCGCGGCGAAGCCAACATCCTCTTTGTCATCGGCGAGTTGAAGAGGATCGAGCCGAATGCCGACTACGAGCACCTGACGCTGGTCGGACATTCCAACGGCGGAGACATCGCGATGTACTCCGCCAAGGAACATCCTGAACTGGTGTCGAAGGTGATCACGCTCGACAACCTGCGCGTCCCCTTCGTGCTCAACGGCAAGATGAAGATCCTGTCGTTCCGCTCGGACGATCCTCGCTTCAAGACCGACCCCGGCGTGCTGCCGACGCCGGAGCAGGCCAAGGCCGAGGGCATCGATATCGTCAAGACGCCGTTCCAGCACACCTGGATGAGCGACCGCGGCCCGGAAAATGCGCGAGAGCAGATTCAGTCGACGCTCAACAAGTTTCTCGGCGAGTCCGGATCAAGCGACCTGTCGCCGGTGCAGACCGACAATCCCCTGATCGCCAAGATTGGACCGGCCCCTTATCCGTAGTGCGCAACAGAGCCCTCCCCCGCGAAATGCGTGGAACGGAAATCGGCAAAGCGTGAAATGGAACCCGAAGACGGCCACGTGCCCAAAAATTAGGCCATCACGCCATTCAATTTGCAGGCGAGCGCGGTCGGCCCGCATCATTTTCAGCGTGTCAGGAATCGTACATACTGGTGTCGGTTTTTGAGTCGCGTATCTCGTTGAAGACAAGAAGGAAATCGAGGAAGCCTGAAAGGAGGTGTTATGTTGGATGTTCCCAAACCCACGCCTACCTGTACGCGTTTTCAGACCACGACCGAAATGACCTGCATCGAATGCAACGACCGGATGAAGCTCATCCTGATCGAACCGTGGGACGAACGTTTGAATTTCGTTACCTACCGCTGCACCGGCTGCTCGGCGGACGAAAGCTTCCTGAAAGCGATCTGATTTCGGCTTTCGTTTTTTCGCGCTAGAACTTCGGCTTCATGGAGTCTTTGGCGGCCGACATTACATCGCCGGTGATTTGCCGCATGTGTTCGCCTGCATTGGTGAACTGACTCCGCAAGAATTCCGACTGAATTTGCATCGCCTCCTGAAGGTCGGTGGCATGCACGAGCTTGCGTGCATGTTCGAACGCCGCCCTCATGTTCTGCTCGGTAAAGGTCAGCGCCTGCCTCGATATTTCCGTTCCGGGACTCGGGATCGAAGCGACGGATTTGTTGGCGGCCTCGAAAAACATGCCGAATGCCCGCTCGGCTTGTTCGATGGTCTTTTCGGCCAGGTCGCGCAGCTCGGCCGGCACTTCCAGTTTTGGTTCGGACATCGGCAGCATCCCTCGCTTTGATTGGCCTTGTTACGCCGAGCTTAGCACAAATAGCGAGCCGAGGCGACCGGACACCAGACCGCAACCGGTCGCCGTCGCCTCTGGGTTGCAATCACAGTGGCGTGCGAAGGCTCGCCCGCAAGGTTCAGATTGCATTCACGTTTGGCCTTCCAGGCGTCAATGCGGGGCATCGACCTTTTGACAGGAGAACCCCTGACCTTAAGGCGAATGATGACTGCATGTGTAGTTGCGGCCGGCATCGGCGGCCCGGCTGCGATGGCCGCTTTCCGGGCTCACCCACAAGGCGCGATGGAGGAGGAAATCGTCGGCTTCCATCAGCTTTGCGAAAGGGCGACCGCAAGGCCTGAGTTCGGCTCGGGATCCTGATCGGCCGCAACGAACAGCGCAACGACGATTGGCGCCGGGCGCACGCCGACTGGTTCTGGTTCGAGCGATAGACTTCAACTTGAAGGGGCCGCTGCGACGCGGCCTCTTCTTTTCGAGTATGTGAAAATCGGCCACGCTCTTTAGAGCAATTCTTGCGAATGAATTTCTCGCGCCCACCATAAGTTGGTCCGGTGGAGCGCCGATCACGCACAGAGACTTCAGCGCGGCGTGAAGCGTCCGCGGACGCCACCCGGGAGCGGCGCGGGATCGGTCGCGAGTTGTTCCACGAGTGCGAGCACCTCGGAACGCTGCGACGGCGAAAGCTTGATAAAGGCCTTCCACAGCCGCAAACCCTGCACGGTTTCGCTGGAAGGATATCCGAGCGTGGCACTGACTTCCGAAGCCGATGAGCGATTTTTCATCCCGTGCTTTCTCGCAGCCAATTCACGCGACAACAAACAAAACTGAAAGTGCGTCGCGGAAAAAGTATGCCAAGGAAGATCAGCGCGAGCAAGTTATGTCGATTGTCGCGCATGACGGAACTTTCGCGGAGGTAGCATTTACCGCTTCATACCCGTTTCGTCCGCCATACAAATTGACGTTGTGTCGATGAACGGATTGTATCGTTCGTGGCGCGCAGGCTGGACTCAAGATAGAACTCAAAAGCTGGACCCACCGCGGTCGCTGGCGTCACTCGACAAACGACATCGGCAAATGACGACAGGTGACAATATCGACGGTGGTTGTATTGTTCCAAAAACACTACCTCGCCCCCCGGGGAAGATTCCGGCCCGGCGCCATGTCGCACCGCGAGGCCGCGCCGGTTCTGCCGCCGCCGATATGGCGGATAAAAACTCACTTTTAAGTGACCCTTTGGAGGGATTGGAGGACGAAAGCAGCCGAAATAAACGCTTCAACTCGCTGTTCCCATCTAGTGGCCCGGTTCCGAAGTTCGCCGCATTTTGCGGGGGCACTTTTCGAACTTCGGAATCGAAAGGCCGATCCCATCGATTTAGTGTGGCAATTCAGAAGTCCGCATGACCGGCCCGCGGCAGCAATGATGCGGACATCTGAACCGCCACGCTGGACAGAAAACGACATGGAACCCATTGATGCCTAAAGCTACTCTGCTCTCGCTCGCCACCGCGGTCCCTCCCCATTGCTTCCACCAGAAGGACGTCATGGACGCGGCGTGGCAAGTCTTTGGCAGCCGTTTTCCCGACTACGATCGCTTCGCGAGCATTTTCACCAATACAGGAATCGTCAAACGCTACGGCGTCAAGCCGTTCGACTGGTACCTGACGCAACATGGCTGGCCGGAACGCACCGCTGCCTATCTTGAAGGCGCCGAACGCCTGTTCATCGAGGCCGCGACCAAAGCGCTGGAGAGCGCCGGGCTTGCCGCGGCCGATGTTGACACCATCGTCACGATCTCCTCGACGGGCGTCGCAACCCCGAGCCTGGACGCGCGCGTCGCCCGGCGGATGGGCTTTCGCTCCGACGCCTCGCGCGTGCCGGTGTTCGGACTGGGTTGCGCCGGCGGCGTCTCCGGCCTGTCGATCGCCTCGCGCCTGGCGGAAGCGCGGCCCGGCACCAACGTGCTGTTGGTCGCGGTCGAACTCTGCTCGCTCGCGCTTCGGCTCGACGAACTCACCAAGGCCAACATCATTGCGACCAGCCTGTTCGCCGACGGAGCCGCCGCGGTTGTGCTGCGCGCGGGTGACGGCGGCGAAATCCAGATCGAGGCCACCGGCGAGCATCTGTGGCCCGACACGCTCGACGTCATGGGATGGAATGTCGACCCGCTCGGCTTCGGCGTGATCCTTCGCCGCACGGTGCCGGAATTCGTCGCGCGCGAATTGAAGCCGGCGCTGACGCAGATTCTCGGCCGCATGAAGCTGAGCCTCGACGACATCGACCGCCTGATCTGCCATCCCGGCGGGGCCAAGGTGATCGACGCGATCGAGGCCACGATGTCGCTTCACCAAGGCACGCTGGAGCATGAGCGGGGCGTGATTGCCGATTACGGCAACATGTCGGCCCCGACAGTGCTGTTCATACTCGAACGCAACATGGCGAAGGGATTGCCGCGGCGCTCGCTGGTGTCCGCGCTCGGCCCCGGCTTCACCGCCAGTTGCGTCTCGCTGCGGCGCGCAGCGTGACCGCGGCCGAGATCATCCTCGCGCTTGTGACCGCCCAGCGCGGCCTCGAACTGGTGCTTGCCCGCCGCAATACAAGTGCGCTGATGGCGCGCGGTGCGTTCGAGATCGCAGCCGGCCACTATCCGTTGCTGGTCGTGCTGCACGCCTCATGGCTGATTTCGCTGTGGGTGTTCGGGCACGATCAGCCCATCGACACAATCGCGCTCGTCGCCTACCTCGCGCTTCAGGCGTTGCGCGTCTGGGTGATGGCGACGTTGGGTTCGCGCTGGACGACGCGCATCATCGTGCTGCCGGGCGCGCCGCTCGTCACGTCCGGCCCCTACCGCTTTCTCAGTCACCCCAACTATGCGGTCGTCATTGGCGAGATGGCCGTGTTGCCGCTCGTGCTGCATCTATTCACGATTGCCATTCTCTTCACGATCCTCAACGCGCTGGTTCTTTTCATCCGCATTCGTGCCGAGAATCGCGGCCTCGCGCCGTCGCGCACGCTGGGTGAGGAAGCCGCCCCGTGAGTCTTGCGATCGACGCAGCCGCACGGCCGGAAGCGGGCGCACGAACATGGCTCGGCTTTCTCCTGATGTGCCTTGGCATGTTCATGGCGATCCTGGACATCCAGGTGGTGGCAACGTCCCTGCCCGCGATCCAGCAGGCGCTCGACATTTCGCGCGACGCGATGAGCTGGATCCAGACCGCCTATCTGATCGCCGAGATCACCGCGATTCCCCTGACCGGCTGGCTGACGCGCACCCTGACGCTGCGGTGGCTGTTCGTCATTTCGATCGTCCTTTTCACGCTGGCCTCCATCGGCTGCGCGGCGAGCGAGAACTTCGCATCGCTGATTTCCTTCCGCATCATTCAGGGCTTTGCCGGCGGCGCGCTGATCCCGCTGGTGTTCTCAGCCGTGTTCCTGCTGTTTCCGCTGCGCCTGCATCCGCTTGCGACCACGATCGCCGGAATCGTGGCCGTGCTCGCGCCGACCGTCGGACCGATCGTCGGCGGCTGGATCACCGAGACCTGGTCATGGCACTGGCTGTTTCTCATCAACGTTGCACCGGGCGTGCTAGCCGCCGCCGCCACGCCGTTCCTGTTGCCGCAGGACAAGGCCGATCTCGCGGAATTCGGGAATCTCGACGTTCTCTCGCTGATCCTGATGGCAAGTGCGCTTGCGGCGCTCGAGCTCGGCCTCAAGCAGGCCCCGCTCGACGGCTGGTTGACGCCACGGCCGCTGCTATTGTTCGCGGTCAGCCTTGCCAGTGGCGTATTCTTCGCCAAACGCACCATCAAGGCAGCGCACCCCGTCGTTGACCTGTCCACGCTTGCCGCGCGTCCCTTTGCGATCGGCTGTGCGCTGAGCTTCTGTCTCGGCGTCGGTTTGTTCGGCTCGGTCTACCTGATGCCGGTGTTTCTGGCTTACGTTCGCCGCCATGATGCGTTCGAGATCGGCAGCATCATGCTGGTGACGGGCACCGCGCAACTCATCGCCGCGCCGATCGCCGGATATCTGGAAAGCCGGCTCGACCCGCGCAAATTATCTGCCTTCGGCTTTGCGCTGTTCGCCCTCGGATTGGGTTTGAGTTTCTTCCAGAGCCGAGTTGCGGATTTCGACGAGATGTTCTGGCCGCAGGTACTGCGCGGCATCGCCATCATGTTTTGCCTGTTGCCGCCGACACAACTTGCGCTCGGCGTGCTGTCAGCAGCGCAGGTGCCGGACGCCAGCGGGCTTTTCAACCTGATGCGAAATCTCGGCGGTGCGATCGGCATCGCCGCAATCGACACCATTCTCTATGGCCGCACCATCGGCCATGGCCAAGCCCTTCGCGACCGGCTGCTCGCGGGCGATGTGAGCGCCGCACAGGCCATCGGCCTCGACGTGCAGCTTTTCCTGCATCCGCCGCCTGACGCGACGCAGGCCACGATCGAGGGCTATGTGCGGCCGCTGGTGGAGCGCGCCGCCTTTGCGATGTCGGTCAACGAAGCCTGGATGTTGTTGGCGGCGACAGCGATTGCCGCGTTCGGGCTGGTATGGTTTGCCGGGAAGCTGCCCGCGAAGCCGGTGTCCTGAACGTAGACGGCCGTCAGCGACCGGCGGCAAAGATACGCCAATTGCCCGGGACACCCTTGAGCGTTTGGTCGCCGCGGTCGTCGAAGCGCAATCCAGAACCGGCGACCAGATCCTTCACCGTGCCCGACACCAGGATCTCGCTCGCCCCGGCAAGCGATGCGACGCGTGCGCCGATGTGAACGGCGATTCCGCCGACGTCATCACCGATCATTTCACACTCGCCGGTATGCAATCCGGCGCGAACCTCGATGCCGAGCGGCCTGATCTCCTCTGCGATGTCGCACGCGCATCGTACCCCGCGCGCCGGACCATCGAAGGTGGCGAGAAAGCCGTCTCCAGTCGTCTTGACCTCGCGACCGCGATAGCGCGTGAGATTGCTCCGGATGATCGCGTGGTGCTTTTCGAGAAGTCCGCGCCAGCGCTGGTCGCCGAGTGCGGCGGCCTTCTCGGTCGAACCGACGATGTCGGTGAAGAGCACCGTCGCGAGCACGCGATCCGCCGCGATCGGGACGCGCGCACCGGTCAGGAACTCCTCGATCGCGGCCGCGATTTCGCCGGCGTTCTCGCCGACGTAGAAGAGGTGATCCACTCCGGGAAGCTCGACAAGACGAGCACCGGGAATGCGCGCCGCCATGTCGCGCCCACCCTCGACACTGACGGCCCTGTCGTCCGTCCGGTGAATGACGAGGGTCGGCACGCCGACCGACGGAAGGATGCCGCTGACTTCGATCTGGCTATTCATGCGCATGAGCGCCGTCACGGCCGCAGGACTGGCGCCGAGCCTCTCGTTCCGTCCCCACCACCGCTGGAAAGCCGCGTCGTTGGCACGGGAAGGCGCGAACTTCTGGACGCTACCGCCAGTGCCCCAGGCCTGCGCGACATAACCGAAGAATGCAGCCAACGCCTCGTCGGTCGGAAACCAGTAGGAAAATCTGCGAAAAGCTGCCATAGAGCACCAGCGCGCGGCAGCGTTCAGGGTAAGTCGCGGCAAACAACACTGACAGTGGCGCGCCCTCGGAAATGCCGAGCAGCGCGGCGTGCTCCATGCCGGCCGCATCCATGACCGCGCGCAGGTCGTCCATCCGTTGGTCGAGGCCGGGAAGCTCGGAAACACGATCCGACATGCCGGTGCCGCGCTTGTCGAATGTCACGACACGGGCATAGCTCGCGACAGGCGCCGGAGAAATTGCGCCAGATCCGGTTCGTCCCAGTAGTTTTCCACGTTTGAGACGAAGCCGGGAACCATCACCAGATTGAGCGGGCCATCACCGAACGCCTGGTATGCGATGTGAACGTCGCCACTCTTGGCGTATTGCGTAACCGGCTGCATGAACATGGCCTGCTGAACGATCGTCGACACCTGATCGGGATCATAACAGACAAACTTCGGTCAAGACTACTGGCCCGCGTCTCGGTAAGGCCATCGGCAGACCCGCGCCGCCCCGGGGCAGCGCTCCCCGTTTCATTCACGCAAGCTTACTTCCAGGCGCTTACTTCGCGAACGCCGGAAATTCCGGAAGTTTGCCGACGTCGCGCGCATCGTGCTGGATGATCATCGTGCCCTTCAGATTGGCGAGCATCTTCTTCATGCGCTCCATCGAGGCGACGGTCTGGGCGCGGTCGTAGTTGAAGGCCGGAACGCCGTCCGAATCGTAGTTCTCGCGGAAGTGCACGGCATCGCCGCGGAGGATCACCGGACCCATCTGCTGCCAGCTTGACCAGCAGGCTGGAATGGCCGGGCGTATGGCCGGGCGTGCGCAGAATGATCACGCTGCCGTCGCCGAACACGTCCTTGTCGAGACCGATCGGCAGCGGCTCGACCTTGCTGTCACCCTTGATCCAGCTTTCGAACGGCTTGAAGTTGACGCCTTCGGCCGGCTTCGGCGCCGAGATCGAATCCCACTCGCGGGTGCCGATCAATAGCGTCGCCTTCGGAAACGACGCGACCTGACCGGTGTGATCGGCGTGGTAATGGCTGATGCCGACATACTTGATCTGCTCGGGCTTGACGTCGATCTTCGCGAGTTGATCGACGATGCTCACCTTCGGCGCGACGTTGGGCGCGGTCATCGAATGACCGGTATCCCACATCATGTACTCGTCGCCGTGCTTGATGATGTAGCAGCTGAAGACGAACTGAAGCTTGAGGCCAGGGAAAGCATAGGTATCGGAAAAACGCTGATTGACCTCGATCGGCGCCTGCGGCGTGCCGCAGTCGGGAATGCGCGCCAGCGAGACATCGGCGGCGAAAGCCGGCGCCGTGAGGCCGGCGAGCAGGATCGCGCCGGTGGCGAGTTTGGTCAGTGTTTTGGTCATCGTTTCTCCCCTAGTGCGGCGGTTCAGAAGCCGCATCATTTGTGCCGCGGGTTCGTCATGCGGACTTCTGAACCAAAGCCGCACTAAAATCATAGGTTTGCTAGTGTCCTTTCGATTCCGAAGTTCGAAACGTGGCTCCGAAAAATGCTACGAACTTCGGAATCGGGACACTGATTGGCCTGATGATGGCGTGGGCAGGATACATCCAGCCGGGTGACGGCGGAATGTCCGCAGACCGTCAAACGCCGGTGTCCGGGCGGCCGCTTTGCCTTCGGCAATCCCTTCAACAGTGGGCTGGCGGATTTATTCCCGCTCGACCGGGTGAACCGGGCCATTCCCACCCCTTAACGCCTGGCTCATTCCCTGGCCGCCAGCGCCAGGCGGCGGTGATGAATGAGGGTCTCGAGCCGCTGCGCCAGTGCGATCATGGCCAGCGTCTCCGAGTTGCTTTCCTCATTGCCGGAGGCCTTGGCCAATTGCGCACGCAGCAGCGCGTCGATCTCGTCCTCGAGCTTTCGCAAGGCGGCCTCGTCGTCGAGGTCGCGGATGCGCTCGCGGAAGTCGCCCAGCCGTGACGGCGCGGTGATGCTCCACGCCGCCGCCGCGGAGACCCAGAAAGCGCCAGGCGGCGGCAAAGATGGAGGCGAGTGCGCCGAGCGCCATCGGCGTCAGGTAGATCGCGTTACTCCACCGGTCCATGAAGCTTTCCTGGGTGCCGTTGTAGAACGCGGCCGCACCGGCATGCACGGAGACGAACGCATCCGCATCGAGGTTCGGCGTCGCGATATTGGCGATCAGCGGCTGGTTGGCGGCGAGATCGCGCCGCGCCGCCATGATCCGCTTGGTGAGTTCGCCGATCAGTTGCTGATCCAGATGCCGATTGGCGACGAGCAGGTAGGGCACGCGCAGCGTCGTCACGTCATCGTCGGGGATGGCGGGCGAACCGCGCAAGGTGCCCTTCGGAATATCGAAGCTTTCATACGGCCCCTTGCCGTCGGTGATGGCGCCGGCGGCATCGATCGGGATCAGCACCGGCGCCGAAGTCGCGGTCTCGCGAAACGTCCCCTTCACGAGCGACAGGAATTTGTCGGTGAGCGGCGTCACAATGATCAGGGCCGCGACTTGCTTGGATTGCACCGCCTGGCGCACTTCCAGCAGAGAAAGGTCCTTGAAGGTGACGTTGGCGTGCGCAAGGTCGTATTCCTTCTTCAGGACCTCGACGACATGGTGATTGATTTCGCCGCCGACGACGCCGACCGCGTGATCGCGCAATTTCGCAATGCTGGTGAAGTTCGACCCCGGCGGCGCCACGATCATCACGACGCCTTCGGCCATCACGGCGACCGCGCGCGCCTGCGTGAGATCGCCGACATCGGCCCGCACCACCGCGAGATCGGCCTTGCCGGCGGCAAAGGTTTTCGCAGCATCGAGCACATTGCCGACATTCTCGATCTTGAGGCGGATCGGCGAATCGACGGTGGCGAAGTGGCCGGCAATCAGCGAGGCCGCCTGCCTGGCCTCGCCATCCAGCGTGCCGACGGCGACCGTGAGCGTCGTCGGCCTCTGATAGAGCCGGTAGGAAATCAAACCGGCGCCGGCGATGAGGAAGATCACGCCCATCAGGAGCACGGCGCGCACCCAGATCGGCAGGGTTTGTTGAAATCGATCCATGAAATTGACGCCGGGAAAATGCCGAAAAAAGGTGACGAGAGCCTATTCGTCTCGCGGGAAAGCCTCAAGGTTCCGACGGCGGGCGAAACGACAATACTGCGCGTGACCGTCGGGCCGCCGAACCTGTGGCTGACGCCCCCGCGGAGCGGGCTGCCGGTCTTCGACTGACTTGGCACCGAAAATGACTTGGTCGGGCCGCCGGAGCACGATATTGGTCCTGCCCAAGACTATTGGCGACTTGCGTGCGGGCCCTTGCCGTGTTGACGAACGCCTTTGGCAGCGCGCCGGATCAAAGAGGAAATAGCGATGTCCGTAACTCCCAGGGTAACCTTCCTGCTGGCGCTTGCCACGCTATCGGCCCTGCTGCTCGCACCTTCCTTCGCCATCGCGCAGCCCGCTGGCGGCACAAAGCCTGCCGGCACAAAGCCCGCAGCCAGTGCTCCGCCCGCCACCGGGGTCCAATCCGCGCCCGCTGACAACCCTCGCGCAGACAATGTCTTTGCTGTGATGGACATTACCAACGCGCTCAATCGCGAGATCGAGGAAAGCCAGCAAGGGAGCGCGCTGCGCGAAAAGCTGGTCCTCCGCATTTCCGAATGCTCGCTGATGTATGGCGGCCTCTCGACGCTGACAACGAACGCCGAAACCAAGAAGAGCTACGTCAAGGCCCAGTACGCTACCATGGACGTCGAGGGCAACATCGCAACGCCGCTTACGAAAGAAAAACGGCTGGAACTCGAGGTGGCGGCGCAGCGATCGGTGGCGACGAAGTTGCGTACCGTCAAGGCAGAAGGCAGCAAGGAAGTTGCTCCCCTTCTGAAGAACTGCAAAGCGCTCAACGACGTCGGCGAAATCAAGAACGGTTTGCGGGAGCTTTCGGCCGATCAGATTCCGTCTACCTGGAAAAATGCCCGCGAGGTGCGGGCATTGCCTGCTTTCCCCTTGCCGCCCTACTTCGTCCCCGCATCCTGCTTGAGCGTCGCTATCGCCTCCTGCACCGTGGTCATGAACTGCGCCGGGAAGATGATGGTCGAATTCTTCTCGATCGAGATTTCCGCCATCGTCTGCAGCGTGCGGAGCTGAAGTGCGACCGGATGCTGGGTGATGATGTCGGCGGCCTCGCCGAGCTTCACGGCGGCCTGGTATTCGCCCTCGGCCGCGACGATCTTGGCGCGGCGTTCGCGCTCGGCTTCCGCTTCACGCGCCATCGCCCGCTGCATGTTGTCCGGCAGCGTGATGTCCTTGATCTCGACCGCCGTCACCTGCGCGCCCCACGGCTCGGTGTGCTGATCGATCACGTTCTTGATCTGCTCGTTGATCGAGGCTGTGTCCGACAACAACTGATCGAGGCTGAAGCGGCCGACCACGTTGCGCACCGTGGTCTGGCTGATCTGGTTGATCGCGTTGTAGACGTTCTCGATCGCGATCACGGATTTTTCCGGATCGGTGATGTGATAGTAGGCGACCGCCGCGATATCGATCGAGACGTTGTCCTTGGTGATGATCTTCTGCGAGGGGATCTGCATCGTCACCGTGCGCAAGCGACACCCGCGTCATGGTCTGGATCGGCACGAAGATCAGCGTCAGGCCCGGTCCACGCACGCCCTCGAACTTGCCGAGGAAGAACACCACGCCGCGCTCGTATTGCTTGATCACCCGGATCGAGACGAAGGCATACAAAATGGCGAGAATAACGATCGATGACAACAGACCCATGGCGCGCTCCATAAGCTCCAATCGTTCAGCCCGACGACAATACTCTATGTCGGGTCGATGAAACCAACGCTACAGGCGCTCGGCCGGACAAAATCGCGCTTGCCGCTCTTGCCAAGGTCCCTGCCCTCGGGCAGTTTTTCGGGCCGAACCGGCGGCAAACCAAGACCGGATCACAGGGAGATCAACATGCTGACACGCCGAGATTTTGCGAGCGTTGCATCCTGCGCGCTCTGTTCGCTTACCGGGTTTATCGCGTCGGACGCGTCCGCCCAGACGCCGCCGGCGGCGCAACGCCGGGGGTAACGCCCGGCGTCACGCGAAAGGTGCTGTCGCAAATCGACGGGCCGACCCCGGGATACACCACCCTCGTGGTCGATATCGAAATCGAGCCCGGCGTCATGATCGGCCGCCACACCCATCCCGGCATCGAGAGCGCCTACATGCTCGACGGCGGATTCGATCTGCCGATCGAGGGACAGGGAACGGTCGCGTTCAAGCCCGGCATGGGCGTCGTCGTGCCGGCGAACACGCCGCATGCCGGCGGCAAGAACGGCGACAAGAAGACCCACATCGTCTCGACCTATATCGTCGAGAAGGGCAAGCCGCTGGCGTCACCGGCGTAGGCGCTGAGTTGCTCTCTCCGTCGTTATGACGAGCCGAGTGCCGCCACACAAAAACTGTCATCACCGGGCTTGACCCGGTGATCCACGACTTACTTTCACTTCTGATAAGCAAAGACGTGGATGGCCGGGTCATAGGCTAGCGGAAGCGACGCCGTTCTTCGAAACGGCTATGCCCGGCCATGACGACCGATAAAGTCGCCTCTAGTGCACGGTCACCTTGGGCCATCTGACAGTGAAGACGAGATCACCGACCAGAAAATTGTTTTCGCAGGTAAGCAGCACGTCGAGCTGTAATATGGCGACCGTGTCCACTTTCGGATTATTCATGACGATACGTTGACCTTCGGCGGAATCCCTGACGTAACCAGCAATTTTGAGGACGTCATCGCGGTTCACGCACGGTGCCCCCCCGAGATGAACGAGCTTATCAAATAGCTTCTGGGTGCGCTGCGACAGTTCATTCGACGAAGTGTCGTGGCTCAGGTCTTCCAGTCCCCTTCGCCATTGCCCCGTGAAGCTGTCGATGCGGCCTTTCATTTCCACAAACGACCGGTCTGCAATTTCTCTTGCTCGTTCGGCCTTTTTTGCTTCCTCTTCCTTCTTTGCTTGCTCGGCTTTTTTCGCGTCCTCTGCCTTTTTCGCTTGCCTCCGGGCCATCTGACAGTGAAGACGAGATCACCGACCAGAACATTGCTTTTCGCAGGTAAGCAACACGTCGAGCGTTAATATGGCGACCGTGTCCGCTTTCGGATTATTCGTGACGATACGTTGACGTTCGGCGGAATCCCTGACGTAACCAGCAATTTTGACGACGTCATCGCTGGTTCACGCACCGTGCCCCCTTGGGATGAACGAGCTTATCCAATAGCTTCTGGCTGCGCTGCGACAGTTCATTCGCCGAAGTGTCGTGGCTCAGGTTTTCCAGTTCCCTTCGCCATTGCCCCGTGAAGCTGTCGATGCGGCCTTTCATTTCCGCAAACGACCGGTTTGCAAGTTCTCTGTCCTTCGCTTGCTCGGCTTTTTTTGCTTCCTCTTCCTTCTTTGCTTGCTCGGATTTTTTCGCTTCCTCTGCCTTTTTTGCTGCCTCGGCTTTTTTCGCTTCCTCTGCCTTTTTTGCTGCCTCGGCTTTTTTTGCTTCCTCGGCTTTTTTTGCTGCCTCGGCTTTCTTCGCTTGCTCTGCTTGTTTTGCCTGATCGGCCTTTGGGGCTCGGCGAGCGCGGGGGCGACAAGAACGAAAGAACCTGCAACAATCAGGCGCAACAGCAGTCAAGCGATTCAAGGCGGGTCTCCTTTGGGCACGGCACGCGGGCCACATGGCCCCGTTCGGCCGCACGGCCGAACCATGGGATAGACATGACATCTAACATTGAGGCATCGGCCGCCGCCTCGACCAAATGCACGATGACCACGACCCGCTGCTCGCTTGTCCCGAAACGAAGCAAGCCCCGGCCGGTCGAACCATCTGGCGGGTTCGCGACACCAAACATCGAGGCATCAACTGCCGCTTCGACCCAAAGCCCCCATCAATCCATCCTGGAGACAAATCGATGATTCCCGCGAAGGCCGTTCTGGCGCTCGTGTCTGTTGGGTGTTTTCACCTCGGCGGCCCATGCCGAGTTGAAGTGCGGGCCCAACGACACCAAGGACCAGCAGGGCGGCCAGGTGATGTGCTGCTACACTGAGACGAAGACCGAAACCTGTGCGGATCGGGCCAAGACGGCGAAAACCGGTGACAAGATCGATTGCGGCGCGACGAAGATCACCAAGGAAAAAACCTGCGTCGACATCAAGACGCGGACCAAGCAGCTCGAGGCGGAAAAGAAGAAGTAGCCGCCTGGCATCGCCGAGAAGGAATGCCCGCTGGCTTCGCCGGCGAGATTGCGCTCTACCTGTCATTGCCGGGCGTGCGCTCAGCGCGAACCCGGAATCCATGGCGCCATTGAAATGTTGGACGGCGTCGCATTCCGCTAGCGTATCGCCTCTTCGATCCGCGCCCGGAATGACGAGATAACGCCTACTGCTGCTTTTCCCAGAACGACAGCAGGCCCTGGCCGGCCGAGCCGCCGATCACGCAGGGGATGCCGACCGCGACCGCGCCCAATGCCGCCGCGGAGACGCAGCCGAGCGCAACGGCGCCGACACCGACCTGGCCCCAGAAGTCGAGGTTGCGCCGCGAGTCCGAGCCCTTTGCCTTCAGCTCCTCGACCGCGGCGAGCGCATCCTTGCGCACCGCGCCCAACTGCACGGTGTCGGCGGCCTCGACCACTTCCGTCAAAGGCACCTTCACCGCCTCACCCTGCACTTTCAATTCGCTGCGGAGATATTCGCGCAATTTCGCATCGCGCACCGCGTAGCTTGCCAGCGTATAGCGCGCCATGCTGCCGACGGTGAGCTTGTCGACGGTGTCGCGGCTCTTGCTCCATGGCAGCATCGCCATGATGCGCAGGATCGGGCGGTAAGAGCCGGTCGCGAAATAGTAGCCCCAGAGCGTATCGAGCAGATCCTGGTTGCCCGCGAACGTTTGGCTCATCTTCATTTTCTTCTCGTCCTTGGCGAACGGATTTTTGGTGAAGGCCGCCTTCACCTTGTCCATCGCACCCGGCTGCTTCTCTTCCAGGGGAATATCCGTCAGTGTCGGCAGCGAGCCCGCGAGATACGCATCGATCATCACCTGCCGGCCGGGCATCTTCGGCGCGATACGCCGCAGCAGTCCTCGCCAGTCCGGCAGGCCCGAAAACGCGATCGCGCGAATGATCACCCACTCGTCCTCGGCTGGCACCGGAAAGAAGCTGTTGAGGAGTTGTTCGGCCTTCGCCGGATTCGACGCCAGCGCGCCGGCAATGAAGCCGAGATAGATGCCGGCATTCTCCGGCTCCTTGAAGGTCTGCGCGTGGAACAACACACGCACCGCGGCAGGAATGTGCGCGTAGTCCGGCTTGGCGCGATAATTGTAGATCCACTGCTGCACCACGCCGAGCGAGGCGCGCGGATCGATCTCCTGCGCGGGCGCCGCGGCCAGCACGGGCTCGGCGAACAGGAGGATGGCGAGAACAAACGCTACGCAACGCATGTGATGCTCCGGGCCGGTGCCCACTTTCCGAAAGCTCGTGCGCGCCGCATTTCGCGATGCCGGCAGCGCCATTTGGGCAACAGCCTAAAAATCATTTGGGCCGGCAAAAGGACATTTTCGGGATGGCCGCCCACAACTCGCGTCGAAAATGTGGCGAGCCTTAAGGTTTAAGGCATCATCTCACCCTCGCTGGTGTCCCGGTTCTGACATTCGTACACCATTGCAGCGGGCGCCTATACGAATGTCAGAACCAAAGGGACACCAGTTTAAACTGAGATTCCAGTGTGGCTTTGACTTCTGACGTTCCTTCGAAAAACCCGCGGGCCGCACTGAAAGGAACGTCAGAGTGCCACACTGGAGACATTGTTTCGCCCTCGCCGCCGACTTCGATGGAAACCAGTGGAGTGGATTTGACATTCGCTACAGAGCAGGCCGCGAGTCCGCGAGGCGAATGTCAAATCCAGCACTCCACTGCAAACTTTCCCTCGCTGGTGGTCCTTCGATTCTAACATTCGCATAGGTGCCTGCTGAGAAGGGATGCGAATGTTAGAATCGGACCACCAGTGGATGGGCGCGGGATATCGAGCCAACGTGTCGAGCGTAACCAGAGTAGTGATGGCTTTGAGCCTGGCGGCGGGCCTGTGGTCGGGCGAGATGGCGTCTGCGGCTGCGGACGACAAGCCCGTCATCAGCGCAAGCAAGACCACCGATTACGAAGAAAGAGGACGCGCCCTAATCGACGTCGAAGGCAACAAGCGCGTCGATGCCGCGACCGTGCGCTCGTACTTTCACGCTTCGCCCGACGGCCACTTCGACGAAGCCGCGCGCGACGCGGCACTGAAGGCGCTGATCGGAACGCACCTGTTCGACACGGTCTCGATCGAGCGCAAGGGCGAACGGCTGGTCGTGCATCTGCGCGAGGCGCCGGTACTCGACAAGGTCGTGTTCGAAGGCAACAAGCGCGTCAAGGACACCGAGCTATCGCCGGTCGTCGAGTCCAAGCCGCGCGGCAGCCTGCAACGCGCAACGGTTCAAAGCGACGCCAACCACATCGTCGATGCCTACAAGCGGCTCGGACGCGACGACGTCAGCGTCAAGCCCGTCGTCATCGACCGCGGCAACGATCGCGTCGATCTCATCTTCGAGGTGACCGAGGGCGCGAAGACGCCGGTCAAGCAGATCAACTTCGTCGGCAACACCGTGTTCGGCAAACGGCAGCTTGCGGCCGTGATCAAGACCTCGGCGTCCAATATGCTGAGCTTTCTGGTCGGCGGCGACGTCTACGACCCTGACATGGTCAATGCCGACCGCGAGGCGATCCGCAATTACTATCGATCCAAAGGCTATGCCGACGCGAACGTGCGCGCGGTCAATGCCGAGTACGATCCCGCCACCAAGGGATTCACCCTCACCTTCACCATCGAGGAAGGCCCGCTCTATCATTTCGGCGATGTCGCAATCGACTGCCATGTCGACGGCGTCGACACCGAAAGGCTCCGCCGCCTGCTCTCGGTCAAGGCCGGGGCGCAGTTCGACGGCTCGGCGCTCGACAAGAGCAGCGACAGACTGTCGGCGGAACTGGCCAAGCTCGGCTTTCCCTTTGCGCGCGTGCAGCCGCGCAACGTTCGTGACGCCACCGGCCGCCGCATCGACATCGCCTTTGCGATCGAGCAGGGCCAGCGCGCCTATGTCGAACGCATCGACATTCACGGCAACACACGCACGCGCGGTTACGTGATCCGCCGCGAATTCGACATCACCGAAGGCGACGCCTTCAACAAGGGACTGATCGAGCGCGCCGAGCGGCGGCTGAAGCGCCTCGACTACTTCAAGACCGTCAAGATCACGAGCAAGCAGGGCTCGTCGCCCGACCGCGTGATCCTCGACGTCGACTTGCAGGAAAAAGACACCGGCGATTTCAACGTCGCCGGCGGCTATTCGACCACCGACGGCTGGCTTGCCGAAATCAAGCTCAGCGACAAGAGCTTTGCCGGCACCGGCGTCGCGCTCGCCTCGACCTTCACCTACGGGCAATATTCCCGCGGCTTCGACGTTTCCGCGACCGATCCCGGCTTCTTCGGCAATCGCGCCTCCGCCGGCATCGACCTTTCGGCCAAGCAGACGGTCGCCAACGACTTCGTGTCCTACGGCACCGAGAATTACGGCGCGACGATGCTGATCGGCACGCCGTTCTCCGAGCAACTCGGCGTGCAGTGGCGCTATTCGATCTCGCGTCAGGACCTGACGCTCAACCCGGCTTCGCTCGCCGCCCCGCCCTCGATCGTGGTCCAACAGGCGGCCGCCGCCGGGCCGCAATGGGTCTCGGCGGTCGGCGACACCGCGACCTATTCCACGCTCGACAATCCGAAGGCGCCGACCAACGGTTTCAACTCGCAGCTTCGCCAGGATCTTGCGGGCCTCGGCGGTGACGTGCGCTTCCTGCGCACCACCGAGGACTTCAAGTATTATCACCAGATCAACGACGACGTTGTTTCGCTGGCGCGCGCGCAAGGCGGCTACATCACGGGCTTCGGCGGCAGCCAGGTGCCGCTGATCGACAACTTCTTCGGCGGCCCGACGATGGTGCGCGGCTTTGCGCCGTATGGATTTGGTCCGCGCGATCTGACGCCCGGCACCACCATGGATAATGTCGGCGGCAGCATGTACTGGGCGACGACGGCCGAGCTTCAAAGCAACATTCCCGGCGTGCCGGCGGAGTATGGATTGAAGGCGGTCGCGTTCGTCGATGCCGGAAGCGTCTTCCGCTACAACGGTCCCACCACGTTTCCGGGCTCGACGCAGTCGCTGCACCTTGCCAATTCCAACGTGGTGCGCTCTTCGATCGGCGGCGGCTTGAGCTGGGCTTCGCCGTTCGGCGCGCTCACCGTCACCTACGCGGCGCCGTTGACCAAGGCATCTTACGACGTGGTCCAGCCGCTCGGCTTTACCGCCTCGCCGTTCTGAGCGGCGCCCTCCCGAGTTCGTGATATCAGGTGATCGAACGGCCTCTTGAAGCCCCGCGAAAGCACGTCACATGAAGATGCGAAAGTTACCCGTTGGCGATCATGTTCAACGGAAAATCCGAGAGGCGATCATGAAAACGATTCTTTTAGCTATAGCTCTTGCTTCGACGTTGATATCAGGCGCGACGGCGCAAACCTATGATCCGTCGCCGAGGGATCCCGCTTTCGGAAAAGGAAACGCGGACAACGACACCTTTCACCGGCCTAGCCAGGCCGATATCGGAAGTTGGGGCCGGGCCTATGGCAGCACGAGCTACGGAGAGACGACAAGAAGCGTACGACGGCCGGACCACCGCTGAGCCGACGCCGCACCGAGCGACACCGACTAGCCATCCAGCCGGCGCGTGGTGTCGCCAAGCCACCAATAGATGAACCACGCCCATGGAACCCAGGCGGCGGGATGCGAGTTAGCGCTCGCCTCCTGAGGTTCCGTCTGATGAAACAACCGATATTTGTAGTCTGCGTCCTGGTCTCCGCCCTCGCTTTGAGCGGCTGCGGCGTCAAGGGCGATAAGGGCGACAAAGGTGACAAGGGCGAAGCCGGCGCGGCCGGCCCCGCTGGTCCGCCGGGCCAGCAAGGCATCGCAGGCGCGCCCGGCAAGGACGGACGCGACGGCACTTCGCCGCCGCTGCCATTCCGCGTGGTGCGCTCACAGCCCGATGGCGGCATCTCCAAGCCCGCGATGTGCGGCACCGACGAAGTCATGATCAGCGCGACCTGCATCGTGAAAGCCGGCGATGCCGCGCTGGCGCCGCGCACGCTCGGCGACAACGGCGCAAGCTGCGATGCAAAGCCGGGCCAGGCCGATCCGCCGCAGGCCGTCATTCTCTGCACCAAGCAACAGTAACCACGACCAACCATGGATGCCGTCACGCGCTTGCGAATAATTCCGGAAAAAGAATTCGAATCAATTCAATAAATGACTGGCTGAGCCCACACGAACATTTCAGACTATTTTCACCAGACGGCATATGGCCGCGCGGGAAGAAAAGGAAAAACGAGATGGACCGCCCGAAGAACTTCCAGGAACGGCTGAGCGCCTTCGTGGAGGACGAACGCAAGAAGGCTTCCCTGCTGCCGCCTGGTCCCGAAAGAGAGATCTCCTTGCGGAAAATTCGTCAGGCGGAAACCGCGTCGCATCTGAGCGATTGGGCGAGTTCGCAAACGTCACAGCCGCTGGAATAGCGCGCGGCCGTTTTACATTTCACTCTGTAGCCTTCGCGCGCCATGACGCATCCGCCACTCGCTATCGTTTGGCCGTAAGCTGCGTGGCTTAAAAACGTCAGTTCCTTTTCGTGGAACCGGCATTTTCCTGCAACGCACGCGCGAACCAACTGCGGGCTCCCGCTTTAACATAGGTTAGAGAAGCAGAAACCGCACAGTTGGAAATGGAGGGCTCGGACGATGGGACAATCAAAGCCTTTTCGCCCGACCGCTTTGGTGGTCGAGGATGATCCGATCCAGCGCGAGATGATCGCGCTGCTGTTGGAAGAAACCAACTACGACGTCATTCAGTGCGAAGACGCCGAAACCGCAGAACTCGCGTTGAAGAACCGGCATCCCGCACTGCTCGTCACCGACGTGACGCTGGTCGGTGAAATGACGGGCATCGACCTGGTGGAGCTGGCGCGACAGGTCAATCCGTCACTACGTGTCATCGTGATGTCCGGCAAGCCGCCGGCGCGGACGTTGCCGGACGGCGTCACCTTCTTCGCAAAGCCGTTTTATCCGATCGAGCTGATCCGTGAGGTGAGCGGCAGCAAGCATTGAAATTTTTCGCGAGCCTCTCTTCGCTAGCCTCGGATCGAAGTTCCGGGGCTAGCGCCGAGGCCCGCCAGTTGCGCATCGACGAATTGCGCGAGCTGCTGCCTCAGTCTTGGCCGGCGGCACGGCGACCATGCGGTCTTCCAGACCCAGCGAAATGATGCCGTGCACGGCGGAGAACATCGTTCGTGCAATCAGCGCCAGCTCCTCCGGCTCGCGATCGGGAAACAGCCGGGCGAACGGCGGATACATCAGCGCGAACGCCTCCATGACCATGTCGAGGATGTCCTGCGGGAACGGCCGGTCCCCCTCCATCCGGTGCTCGAACAGCGAGCGCAGGAGGTTGGCGTGGCTGCTTGCGAAATCGAGATAGCCGGCGGCGAGCCCATGAAGCTGGGCCCGCGGGTCTTCGGCTGAAACCGCCCGAAGCTTCGCCGTGAGGATCTCCACCGTCTCCCGGTTGATGGTCAGGATCAGCCCGTCGAAGTCCCCGAACTCATTATAGACGCTGCCGATCGAGCATTCGGCGGCCTCGGCCACATCCCGAACCTTAAGCGAAATCAATCCCTTAGACGAAATTCTCTCGCGCGCAATGTCGAGCATCAGCGCCCGCCTGCGATTTTTTTTGCGGTCGCGTAAAGATTCTTCTTGAACATTGTTCATTTTCGTAATACCCATACTTGAACAATGTTCATTTAACCCGAAGGAGCCTGAAAATGCAAATGCTGCTTGTTGAGAACATAGCCCTCACCTTCATCAGCGACGCCCATGCGCTGGCGACCGGCCTCGTGAAGATCCTGGTCAAGTTCGCCACCGCGCCGATCGAGCGGATCGCCCGGGCCTGCGACGTCGCCGGCGTGCTTTCCTACCGGCGCGAGAGCGGGCGCATCTCGCGCGGCTGCCCCTTCTCGTTTCGTAGCCTTCGCCATCTGACGTGAGTGCAGCCGATGTCCGATTTCCTCACCCGTGTGTTTGACATGCTGAACGACCTGCGGCGTCAGACAACTTCCCCCATGGCGAGCCTGGATCGCTCGATCGCAGCGGCTCATCATGCCCACACCCTGGCGCGCCGGGCGCTCGCGATCGCGATCGCCGAAGAAACGCGCGAGATCGAACGCTGCATGGCGCTTGCGAGCAAGACGAACGATCTCGAGCAGCGCGCGCTCGGCGCGCTACGCGCCGGCCGGGACGATCTCGCGAACGAGGCGGCCGAAGCGATCGCGGTGATGTCCACCGAAATCAACGCTTCGAAACAAGCCTCGGAGCGCTTCGCCGCGGAAATCGTCCTGGCGCGCCGCGAGGTCGAGGCGCAACGGCGACGGCTATCGGAGCTCGACCGCGGCCGCAGGCTCGCACGCGTCGGCGACGCGCTCACCAGCACGGTGCATGTGGCCGAAGCCGGTCTCGACAGTCTTGGCGAAGCGGAAGCGGCCTTGGCAAAGGTCGTTGCCAATAATCACAACGCGCGTGTCATCCGGCAGGAAATGGCGCCGGCCGAACAGTTGATCGAACGCATGGCGGACGCCGGATTTGGCCAACCCACCCACGTGCTCGCTTCCGAGGTGATGCTGCGGCTTCGGGCCGCCGCCGGTCACCCGGTTGCAAATCTGATCGAATCCAACCCCGAGTGTTAAGAAAGAGAGCACCATGTCACAGCATCTGACGCATCTCGACCGGCCTACCAGCTCATGGGTCAACTTTTCATACATCTCCTTCGGCACATCTGTCCTGATGGTTGGCGGTGGCATCTTCGCGCTGCCGCTGGACTGGTGGATCCGCGCCTACTTTGCGATGGGAATGGGAATGCTGGTTCAATCCTGCTTCACGCTCGCCAAGACCCTTCGCGACCATCACGAGGCCAGCCGCATGATCAACAGGATCGAGGAAGCCCGTACCGAAAAACTCCTGAGCACCGAACGGGCGTGATGCCCACCGCTCACCGTGAACCACTCGATGCCATCGTCTGACCAACCCTTTCAGAACACGATTCAAAGCCACAACAGGAAGCATCCATGATCCGGGAATTGATGACGTCGCGCCGCTTTGCGCCGCTGTTTTGGGCCCAGTTCTGCGCCGCGCTCAACGATAACGTCCTGAAGAACGGCCTTGTCATCATCCTGCTTTACGGCGCGACAACCGGGCACGGCGACGCCCTGGTGACGGTGGCCGGCGCCGTCTTCATCTTTCCCTTCTTCATTCTCTCGGGGCTTGGCGGCGAACTCGCCGACAAGTTCGTCAAGTCGGTCGTGGCGCGGCGGCTGAAGTTCGTCGAAATCTTCGCCGCGGTGTTTGCGGCCTGCGGCTTCTTCCTGCATTCCGTCCCGCTTCTGTTCGTGGCGCTCTTCATCTTCGGCGTCGTGGCCGCCCTGTTCGGCCCGGTGAAATACGCGATCCTGCCGGACCAACTGTCGGTCGGCGAACTGGCGACGGGCAACGCGCTCGTTGAAGGCGCGACGTTCCTCGCGATCCTGATCGGCACGATTGCCGGCGGCCTTCTGGTGTCCGGCTCGACCCACATGGGCTGGGTCGCTGCCGCCATCGTCCTGCTTGCGGTGGCGTCCTGGGCGCTTCGCGTCCCGGATTCCGAAAACAACGCCGTCGGCGCCTGAACTTGCGGTCTCAACCAATCCCTGGACCTCGACCATTCGCCTGTTGAAGTCACTCTATGCCGAACAACGGCTGTGGGACGGCATGCTGATCGTATCGTGGTTCTGGCTCGCGGGCGCGGTGGTGCTCTCGCTGCTGCCGGCGCTGATCAAGGACATTGTCGGCGGCACCGAGGCTGTCGTGACGATGTGCCTTGCGATCTTCGCGATCGGCATCGCGGCCGGCTCGCTGTTTGCCGCCCAGCTTTCCCACGTCCGGCCGAACCTGGCGCTGGTCCCGATCGGCGCGATCGTGATGGGCATCGCCGGCCTCGATATCGCCTGGGCGATCGGCCACGCCACGCCCGGCGCCGGTATCCCGCCCACGGCCTTCATCACCTCGTTCGACGGCATCCACATCGTCGCTGCCTTTGCCATCTTCGCGTTTGGCGGCGGCCTGTTCGTCGTACCGTCCTTTGCCGCCGTGCAGGCGTGGTCGGCGCCGTCCGAGCGCGCCCGCGTGATCGCCGCCGGCAACATCCTGCAGGCCGGTTTCATGGTGGTCGGATCGCTGTTCGTCGCCCTTCTCCAGGGTGCCGGGCTTTCCATCGCCTGGATTTTCTTCGGCCTGGCGCTCGCCTCCTTCGGCTCGATCTTCTTCGTGCTCGGCAAGTGGGGCAAGGAGGGCGTGCGCGACTTCGGCGCGCTGTTGTTTCGGGCGCTGTTCAAGGTCGAAGTGAGAGGCCTCGAAAACCTTCCGCCTGCCGGCACGCGCATGCTGATCGCGCCCAACCACGTCAGCCTGATCGACGGCCCGCTGCTGCATGCGACGCTGCCGATCGACGCCAGTTTCGCCGTCGATACCGGGATCGCGAAAGCCTGGTGGGCCAAGCCGTTCTTGCAGCAGATCCGTCATTACACCATGGACCCGAGCAAGCCGCTCGCCGCACGTGACTTGATCAAGCTCGTCGCCGCCGGCGAGCCGGTCGTCATCTTCCCCGAAGGTCGCATCACGGTGTCGGGCTCGCTGATGAAAGTCTATGACGGCACCGCGATGATCGCAGACAAGGCCGACGCCGTCGTCGTGCCGGTGCGGATCGAAGGCGCGCAGCGCTCGTATCTCAGCTACCTGAAAAACGGCGAGATCAAGCGCAGCCTTTTCCCGAAGGTAACGATCTCGATCCTGCCGCCGGTCAAGCTTGCAGTCGATCCGAACCTCAAGGGCAAGGCGCGGCGAAACGCGGCCGGCGCAGCGTTGCAGGACGTCATGATCGACGCGATGGTCAAGAACGCGATGCTGGACCAGACGCTGTTCGAAGCTCTCGCGCATGCCTACCGCGACCGCGACACCGGCAAGCCGGTGATCCAGGATGCGCTCGGCACATCGCTGACCTACCGCAAGCTCATCCTCGGCGCGCAGGTCCTGAGCCGCAAGCTCGAGCAAGGCACTTCCCTGGGCGAGAACGTCGGCGTGCTGCTGCCGAACTCGGCCGGCGTCGCCGTCGTCTTCATGGCGCTCCAGACCATCGGCCGCGTGCCGGCGATGCTGAATTTCTCGGCCGGTCCGACCAACGTGCAGGCCGCGATGAAGGCCGCCGAGGTGCGCACTGTTCTCACCTCGAAGGCTTTCATCGAAAAGGGCAAGCTCGACAAGCTGATCGCCGCGATCGCAACCGACGCGCGCATCGTCTATCTCGAAGACGTCCGCGCCGGCATCGGCCTCGCCGACAAGCTGTCGGGCCTTCTCGCCGGGACCACGCCGCGCGTGCCGCGCGTGGCCGGTGATCCCGCGGTCGTGCTGTTCACCTCTGGTTCGGAGGGAACGCCCAAGGGCGTCGTGCTGTCCCACCGCAATATCCTCGCCAATGCCGCGCAGGCGCTGGCGCGGGTCGATGCCAATGCCAACGACAAGGTGTTCAACGTCCTGCCGGTGTTCCATTCGTTTGGGCTGACCGGCGGAATGATGATGCCGCTGCTCGCGGGCATTCCGATCTTCATGTACCCGTCGCCGCTGCATTACCGGATCGTGCCCGAACTGATCTACCAGACCGGCGCGACCATCCTGTTCGGCACCGACACGTTCCTTGCCGGCTATGCGCGCTCGGCCCACGCCTACGACTTCCGCTCGTTGCGGCTGGTGCTCGCCGGTGCGGAAGCCGTGAAGGATCGCACGCGGCAGATCTACATGGAGCGCTATGGCATTCGCATTCTCGAGGGCTACGGCGTCACCGAGACCGCGCCGGTGCTGGCGATGAATACGCCGATGGCAAACCGCCCGGGCACGGTCGGGCGATTGTCGCCGCTGATGGAAGCGCGTCTCGATCCCGTTCCCGGCATCGAAGAAGGCGGACGTCTCTCGGTACGCGGCCCGAACGTCATGCTCGGCTATCTGCGCGCGGAGAATCCGGGCGTGCTCGAACCGCTGCCCAACGGCTGGCACGACACCGGCGACATTGTCGCCATCGATGCGGCCGGCTTCATCACCATCAAGGGCCGGGCCAAGCGCTTTGCCAAGATCGCCGGAGAAATGGTCTCGCTGTCGGTGGTTGAAAGCATGGCGGCCGCGCTCTGGCCGCAGGCGATGTCGGTCGCGGTATCGATTCCCGACCAACGCAAGGGCGAGCGCATCGTGCTGCTTACGACGCAGAAGGACGCCGACCGCGCCGCGATGCAGCGCCAGGCCAAGGCGTCCGGCGCGCCCGATCTCGCAGTGCCCGCCGACATCCATGTCGTCGACAAGGTGCCGCTGCTCGGCTCCGGCAAGACCGACTACGTGACGGCAACCACGCTCGCCAAGGAGATGGCGCCGTCGGCCGGAGGTGAGCGCGAAGTCGCGTGAACGGAGCGACGCACGCCGGCGTGGTGCTTCTCCACGGCCTCGCACGAACGCCGCGCTCGCTCCGGCCCATGGAGCGGGCGTTGCAAGGCGACGGATTTGCGACACTCAATCTCGGCTACGAGAGCCGGAAATATCCGCTCGAAGATCTCGTCAAAGACGTCGATGCGGCCATCGCGCCGTTTGCTGCCCAGGTTGGCGCGCTCCACTTCGTCACCCACTCCATGGGTGGGTTATTGGCGCGGCTGTACCTCGCGCAACATCGCCCACCATGCCTGAAACGCGTGGTGATGCTTGGGACACCCAATGGCGGCAGCGAGGTCGCCGACTTCCTGAAAGACTTCGCGCCCTATCGCGCGTTTTATGGACCGGCCGGCCAGCAGGTCGGGACGCTGCGGCGGGAGCTGTTCAGCGCGTTGCCGGCGCCCGATTACGCGGTCGGCATCGTCGCCGGCATCAGGACCATCGACCCGGTCGCGTCCTTCTTCATTGTGCCACGGCCCAATGACGGCCGGGTCTCGGTCGCGAGCACGAGGCTTGAGGGGATGGCCGACCATGTCGTGGTCAAGGCGACGCATTCCGGCCTGTTGCGACACAAGCGCGCGATCGATCAGACGCTTGCCTTCCTGCACGACGGCAGGTTCACGCTTCGGTAAATTTCAATTCCGCGTTCGCGACGAGGCGAAGGCGTCCTTTACGGCGGTCGACAGTTTCGACAGCGTGCAGGACAACGTCTCCTCGGTGCAACGCTGGGACTTGCCGCGCTGCTCGGCGACCCGCCGCGGCACGGGCATCGGCACGTTGGCCGGGACCAGCGAGAGCGGTGCGCCGGCCGGCTGGCGCGAGCTTTCGATATCGGCGCGCAGCCTGTCGTTCTGCTGCTTGGCCAGCGCTTCCGAAATCGCCTCCCGCCGTTGCCCCTCGAGATAGCTGATGTACTCGCGATCGATCGACTTGCGCTCATCCCCGGTCGGGTTGGGGCCCGAGATGTCGAACTTCCGGTCCTGCATGAAGTCGTAATAGCTGTAGCCGCCCTCCGGCTTGCGCCGTCCGGCAAACCGGGCGCCGCAGCCGCCGAGCCCGCGGTTCAGCTCTTCGTCGGGCAGACGCTGCGCCTGCATCCGCTCGACGCAGTCTTCATAATCTTGCGCCAAATCCGGCGAAGAATTGCCGGAGAACAGCCAAACCACGGCAAGCGCAACGAATGCGGCGCCGGCTACCGCCGCTGCCACAACCCGCGCGCCATAATCCAAATGAACCATCTTTGGTCCCCCGCGATGCGGCTATCGATCTGAAGTCCCCGGCGCCCGCATATGCGTTGCGGGTTATTGGAAGGACTTCAGATCGATAGCAACACCAGACCCCAACAATTTATCAGCGCCCAAATTCCTGCTGCCGGCCATGCCGCAAATCGCAAAAGCGGCAACGCCGGGACGAAATTGCGAACTCGAAAAACCAAACACCAGTTCTGATTCGCTAACTAGGCCGTCTGATTACGGATATTTGCAGGCAAGACGAGGATGATGTTGCAGCACTACCACAACGCCCGGTTATTTGGCGCGAGCATTTTCTCGCCATCATTGCGCTGACATCGCAAGACACACTGCTCCCCGTCCTTCGAATACAGGTGCGTCATGCCGGTCACTAAGTTGATTACAACCTTCGCTTCAGTCGCAGTCGGAGCCTGCGGTTTGTTTGCGTTTAGCTGGATCAGCCTCGCGCTGCTCGGCTTCTAAGTCACACCCTCGCCATCGATGCCGTCCGGACGTGGCCTTGAGGCCACAGGTTCGGGCCAGAGCCCAAACGTTCCCGGTGTTGCACTAAAGCTACAAAGCGGGCCCACAGAGCGGTCCGATCACCGGCTCACACGAACTTCTTGAACGCAGTGTTCAGGTCGGCGAAAGCGACCGCGATCTCGTCGCGGATCGATTCCAGTTGGGCGAAAAGCCGGTGAACCTCGGCGATGCGCTGTTCGGCGCCCCGCTTGTTGTCGGCAAAGCCCGCCACCCTTGCACCGAGCGTCTGGTTGCCGCTGCTCTCCATCTCTTCGAGCGCGGTCATGAGTTCCGACTGCCGCTTGTCCAGTTCCTCGATCACGGCATGAACGCCCTCGCCCGGCGCCCGTAGCGGCGAGAGTTCGTTCTGCGAATGGATGAGGTCTTTCCGGTAGCGGTTGAGCGTCGTCAGAATTTCCTGCAACGCGCGCAGGCGGCCTCGCGTTTGTGCCGAGAACTGATCCAGTTCTTCCAACCGCGCATTGAGGCTCTTGCCGTCGGGATCGGTTTCGACCTCGGCAAAGGCGGCCGCGAGGTCCTGCTGGCGCTTCTTGAATTCGTTCATGTCGCGCCGGATCGCGTCCAGCACCGCAAAGGACTGCTCGAGCCGCGCGATCCGCTGCTCGGCATCCTTCCTGGCGGAATCGAGCGCCGCGGCGCGCACGCTGAGCGCGTCGCCTTCGGCCGTCGTCTCCAGCATCTCGATCGTCTTGACTAAGTTCTCGCGCGCGGCGCCGACTTCGCCGAGCAACGCCTTGACCCCGTTTGCCGGCGCCTGCAACCGCACGAGTTCGCTCTGCGAGGTCGCGATGCCATCCTTGAGGCGGGTGAGCAGCGCGAACGCGTCCTGCAAGGCCTGATGCCGGGCCTGGATCGGTCCGGTCTTGAGGTCGAACTCCTTCAGAAGATCGACGAAGTTGTTGTTGTCGTCGTCGGTCTCGATCTTGTCGAGCGAACGGGCGAGCTGGCGCTGGCGGTCCTTCAACTCCTCGAACACCGGCTCGATCGCCCGGCGCCGTTCGGCGACCTCGCCGATCTGCTCGCGCAAAGCCTGCTGGCGGCGGCGGACTTCGTCCAGCCGCTCCTTCATGTCGGTGGCTTGGTTGCGGCCGCGCTGCAAGGCAAGCCGCGCCTCGGACTCGGTCAACTGCTTGTGGACCTGCGACAGCGCATCTTCCGGATCATTGGTGGAAAGGTGCGCGACGGCGGCGTCGAAGTCCTTTTGCGAAACGGCAGCCGCCGCGATCGCGCCTTTCGCGCTCGCCGCGCCTTCACGCAGCGCGCGCGCGTTCTGCGTCTCGCGCGCCGCGTGCCAGGCCTGGTGGAGGGTGGAGGCGATCAAAGCGAGCACCACGAGCGCGATCAGGATCGCCGCGATCTGCTGGGCCGGCGACAAGGCCTGGAACGCGGCCGGGATGTAGGACAGGTCGAAACGAAACGCCACGCTTGCGAGCGCAACGGTTGCGGCCAGCAGCGCCAGCCACGCCAGAAGACCCCACATCGCAAATCCCCAAAAAACAAATCTCGACACCGGCCCCTGTCGGACCCGGCAACTCAAAAAGGGTGCCGGAAAAGGCCCGGCCGCATCAAATTATGGGGGTATCAATATCGGGCCGGGAGGAGCGCCGCAATGCTTCGAAAGGCGGCGGAAGCGGTTCGTAAAGGTGTCACAGGTCCCGAAAAGCCCTGCCGGCGGCGACGGTTCGCCGCAAATCTGGCTGGGCTGGCGGGCTCCGACGTCCCCTTTCGGCACGGCCGCGGGTTGTTCGGCTAGAACGCCACGCCGATGCGGACGCCGCGCCGCCAGGCGACGCGGCATTTTTTCCGCACTCCCCCATGGAGCAATTCGAACCGGTCCGGCAACCCCACCATCGGGAATATCTCAAGGCAGGCGCCGCCCGCCGAGTAGTCGACCAGACGGCACGCAACCACCGGCATCTTCGGCGCCACGATGATCTGCGCTTTGGCAGCGTCGCCGGCGGGCCGGACGCGCTGATAGAGCCGTTTTGGTTTGCTGTCCGCAGCCATGGGCGCATGCATGGGCCATGGCCGGTTACATCATTGTAAATGTTGGCAGTCGCGCCGGATCGCAGACGCGGAAACCTTGAGCCACGGCAATTTGAATCAAAACGGTGGGCGCAAGACCGCAAAGACTGCGGTGCTTGACGTTGCTTTCTGCGGCATCGCGCTTCTCGTTCAAGTTTTAGCAAAGGCTCCAAGGGGACCTTAAAGCCTGCTCGCGCACACTACAGGCTTCGAGCTGCTTCGAAGGGGCACCCATGATCGACGACAAAGTCAGAATAAAATGCACGAGGTGCTCGCAGGTTTTCCGCGATCGCGCGCAGCGGGTTCGTCCGGGCTATCAGACCAATTGTCAGCACTGCAACCGGCTGATCACCTTCGACCCGACCGTGGAAGATCGCAACGTCCGCAAGGCGCTCACGAGCGCCAGGGAGATCCGGCAGGCGGTCGAAGACGCACGGCACGCAGCCGCGACCGCGCAGGAAAACTCGCCCGCGCCGGTCATGGACCGCAGCCAGTATTAGAAAATTCACCACCGCGGCGCAGTGAACGCGGCCGGCGTGGTAAACGCCGGCTTTATGGCCGTCGACACGGCTCTATGGCCCCACAGAGTTTGATCGCCCTTAACCACGCCTCGTGGAAACACTCCCGCGTAACCGCGGTTTAAGCCGCCCAAGGCGATAACGTTTCTTTGGAATCTCGCGATTTCTTTCGCGATTTTGCCCTGGGGACTACCGATGATCGCGCGCGGCAAATGGTTGCTCTGGATGCGGGCTTTCCTGCATTCGGCTGCTATTGCCGGCCTCGTTCTGATTGCCGCGAGCTGGTTCGTCGCCGCCTACATCTCCTCCCTCGAGCGCGAGAAGGCCGTCGAGGAAGCCATCAACCAGTCCGACAGTCTGGTGCGCCTGTTCGAGCACAACACCCTCGATACGCTCGAACGCTTCGACCGCACGTTGCTGCTGCTGCGCAAGAGCTATGAGGACGATCCATCTCATTTCGACTTGCGCCAGTGGGCCGAACAGAGCGCGCTGATCAGCGGCGACGCCATTCTGCTGACCCTGATCGGCGCCGACGGCTATACCAAATCCACGACGCTGAACCAGAACGGTCCCGCGCCCTATCTTGGTGACCGTCCCCATGTCGTCAAGGCGTTGCAGGCCACCGACGACGATCTGCTGATCAGTGACCCTGTCGTGGGGCGAACGACCAAGCGCATGTCCCTCGTACTGCTGCGCCGCCTTCGCAATGCGGACGGCTCGACGGCCGGCCTGATCACGCTCTCGATCACTCCTGATTTCATCGAACGCTTCTACCGCAGTGCCAACCTGGGCGCGCACGGCACCATCTCGATCCGCAACCGGAACAATGTCGTGCTGGCTGCGGAAGGATTTGCGCGGGATATCATCGGTCGCACGGTTCCGCGCGGCAAGGCGATGGAAGGAAACCCGGAAGCCGCCAATGGCCACTATTGGGGCCACGGCGCCATCGACCACGTCGACCGCCTCGTCGCCTTCCGCACCTCGGACAAATATCACCTCTTCTTCATGGTCGGGGTGTCCGACGAGTCGATCCTGAGCGAATACCGCTCGCACCGCATGGCCTATATCGTGGTCGCCTCGATCGTCACCGTGGTCGTCCTGATCGGCATCGCCTTTGCGGTCCGCTACCAGATCAGGCTCAACCGCAGCCAGCAGGCGCTGCGCGAACTCAACGAGGAAATCTCGCGGCAGAACGTCCGTTTCGATGCGGCGCTGACCAACATGTCGAGCGGTCTTGCGATGTTCGACGCCGAGGGCCGGCTGACGGTTTGGAACGAGCGCTACGAACAGATCTATCGGATGCCGCCCGGGCTGGTCCGGCATGGCGCGACCATCCATGACATCGTCAACTTCTCCGCCGAGAACGGCGTACGCGGCTTCGACGTCCCCGCCTTCGTCGACAAGTTCCGCGGCGAACTGGAAGAAAACGGCAAGAGCCTTGCGACCAACCACCTCGCCGACGGACGCATCATCTCGATCGTCATGACCGCAATTGCCGGCGGCGGCTGGGTCGGCATCCACGAGGACGTCACCGCACAGCGCGCGCAAGCCAGACTCGTCGAGGAAAAGGCCACCGAACTCGAATTGACCAATGCGCGCTTCACGGCCGCACTTCGCCACATGTCGCACGGGCTTTGCCTGTTCGGCCCGGACAAGCGCGTGATCGTCGCCAACACGCGCTATGCCGAGATCTATCGCCTGAACGAGGATCAAGTGAAGCCCGGCACCACCTTGCGGGACATCTTGCAGGCGCGCGAGGACAACGGCACCGGCTTTGCCACCAACATGGATTCCTATCTCCAGGTCAACGTCAGGCAGGCGGCCGAAATGCAGAGGATCGCCGACGGCCGCATGATCTCGATCAAGCGGCAGCCGATGTCCAACGGCGGCTGGCTCACCACGCATGAGGACGTCACCGCGGAAAAGCAGAACGAGAAGCTGATCGCCGAAAAGGCCGCCGAACTCGAGGTGATCAACACCCGCTTCTCGACCGCGCTCTCCAACATGGCGCAGGGCCTGTGCATGTTCGACGGCGAGAAGCGCCTGACGGTCTGGAACGACCGCTACATCGAACTGTTGAGCATGCCGGAGCACCTGCTGAAGGTCGGAACGCCGCTTCGGGAGATTCTGACCGATCGCGTCTCCCGCGGCATGTTGAAAAAGCTCGACGACGACGCCGTTCAGGCGCGGGTCGCCGAGCTGCTGGCGCTGCCGCCCGACGCAACGCGCGTCGACGAGTTGCGGAACGGAAAATTCGTGATGTTGACGCGCCAGCCGATGGCCGGCGGCGGCTGGGTCACGCTGATCGAGGACATCACCGAGCGGCGGCGCGCCGAAGCGGAAATCGTGCATCTGGCACGGCATGACGTGCTGACCGGGCTCGCCAACCGCGCCGAATTCAACGCGCGTCTCGAAGAAGCCAGCCGCCGGCTGAAACGCAACGGCGGCAGCGTCACCGTGATGATGATCGACCTCGACAAGTTCAAGGCGGTCAACGACACGATGGGGCATCTGGCCGGCGACCAGCTCCTGAGCGAAGTGGCGCGCCGCCTGCAATCCACCGTACGCGACACCGACGTGCTGGCGCGGCTTGGCGGCGACGAATTCGCGATCATCCAGGAAGGCGGCAGCGATCAGCGCGAAGGCGCCGTGTCGCTCGCGCTTCGCATCATCGAAGCGATTTCCACGCCGTTCGATCTCAACGGACAGGAAGTCGGCGGTCGGCACCTCGATCGGCATCGCGCTGGGGCCGGAAGACGGCGTCGAGCCCGGCGAACTGCTCAAGCGCGCCGACCTGGCGCTCTACAACGTCAAGTCATCGGGCCGCAACGACTACCGCCTGTTCCGCAACGAAATGCTCGAGATCGTCCACACCCAGCAGTCGGCGGAGCGCGAACTGCGCGAAGCCATCGCACTGGGGCAGTTCGAACTGCACTACCAGCCGGTGGTCGACGTCAAGACGCGTGAACTGATCGGCGTCGAGACGCTGGTGCGCTGGCGGCATCCGACCAAGGGCATGATCCCGCCGGACCATTTCATTCCGCTTGCCGAGGCCACCGGCCTGATCGGGCCGCTCGGCGAATGGATCCTCACCCAGGCCTGCACCGATGCGGCGAACTGGCCGGCGGACATCAAGGTCGCCGTCAACATCTCGGCGATCCAGTTCAAGAAGGGCAATTTGTTCGAACTGATCCTGGCGACGCTGGTGAAAAGCGGCCTGCAACCGGAACGGCTGGAGCTCGAGATCACCGAAACCTCGCTGCTCGAAAACCAGGAAGCCCACCTGACCACGATCCGCCAGTTGAAGAATCTGGGGCTGTCGATCGCGCTCGACGATTTCGGCACTGGTTTCTCGTCGATGAACTATTTGACGATCTTCCCGTTCGACAAGATCAAGATCGACAAGTCCTTCACCAAGGGCGTGCTCAGCCGCACCGATTGCCAGGCGGTGGTGGCGTCCTCGATCGCGCTTGCCAAGGGCCTCGGCATCATCACGACCGTCGAGGGTGTCGAGACCGAAGAGCAGTTCGACTACATGCGCAAGGCCGGCGTCGAGCTCGCGCAGGGCTATCTGTTCGGCAAGCCGGTGCCGGTGTCCGAATTCGGCCGCGCCAGCGCGCCGATGCTCACCGCGCTGGTCGCGTAAGCGCTTCCACCGACCTCAGATCACGGTCTTGCCGGACGCTCGCGCGATGCGCTTCTGCACGAAATACATCAGCGTCAGCGCCACCAGCGACGTCCCGACCACGATGTAACCCAGGCGGTCGAAGTGCCGGATGCGATTCATCGGCGTTCTGCGACACCACCATCGCGGCGATGACCGAACCGAGGCCGCCGGAAAGTTGCTGCAGCGAGGCGCCGACGGCGCTGAACGCGCCGCGCTGATGCGCCGCCGGGATCGCCGACATCATCGCCTGGGACGGGAATCATCCGCGAGAAGATGCCGACGAACAACAGGACATTGACGACGATGACGAGCGGCAGCCCGACCTGGCCGAGATGCGTGTAGACCAGCACCATGACGATCGATACCGCCGTGCCGAACACGAAGACCGGAAACTTTCCGAAGGAATCGCTGGCGCGGCCCACCAAAGGTCCGATGAGAATGCTGAACAATCCCGACACCAGGTAGATCGTCGGCAGGTGCTCGAAATCGATTCCGAGATTGTGCACGGTGAAGGCGCTGCTGAACGGCATCAGCATGTAGCCGCCGGTGGCCAGCAGCGTGGTGACGGCGAAAGCGAGCGTATAGTTCGGCTCGGTGACGGTCGCGAACAAATGGGCGATCGCATTCGCAGGCCGGGCGTGGCTCAAATGGCCGTCCACCGGACGCATCAGGATCAGCACCGAAAAGAACGCCACGATCGCAATCAGCACAATGGCGCCGAAGCCGACATGCCAGTTCCAGCGATTGGCGAGATAAAGTCCGGCCGGAATGCCCAACACCTGGCTTGCCGCAAACGCGGTCTGGACAAAGCCCATCACACGGCCGCGAAGCCGCAGCGGAAACAGGTCGGTGACGATGGCAATAACGGTCGAGCCGATCACCCCGCCGAAAAGCCCGGTCACGATCCTGCCCAACAGCAGCACTTCGTAAGTCGGAGCGATGGTGCAAAGCGCCGTGCCGACGATGAAGCCGGCGTAAAAAAACAGCAACAACCGCTTGCGGTCGAAGCGATCGGCAAAGCCGGCCGCGAGCACCCCGGCAAGGCCCGCGCTGAACGCGTAGGCGGAAACCGCCACGCCGAACTGCGCCGGCGTGATGTTGAGCGCCGGCATCATGATCGCGCCGAGCGGGGACATGATGACGAAATCGAGGATCAGCGTGAACTGAACGAACGCCAGCAGCGCCACCACGCACGATTGGTAACGTGAAAAGCCACGTTGCAGCTCCAGGCCGCCCTCGACCGGCGCCGCCAGCGTTTGTTCCGTCATGGTGTTCTTTCGAAAGATGATTTCGGACCCGTCGCATTAGCGATGCAGGACGCCCCGAGATAGACAATTCTTGGTTATCGGCGGCGAAAATTGGCGATTTGGCCATGCTGACAGAGGCCGCCAATTGCGGCGGCCTCGTCGCTTGTCGTCACAGCTTGGCGGCCCTCATTGGACGCCAGGCCCTCGACCGCCATCAGGTGCGGACTAGCGCCAGCTGGGATCGCCTCGCTGTCCTGAACGACGACACGTAGAGGCCGTCGCTAAGGCCTTCGAGACTTCCGGCAGTCTCCCAAAGAGCGACGCTCAACGATCGTCTGATTTGGCAGCAGATCGAATGTCGGCTTCCACAACGATTCATCGTCCAGCTACCACACAGGATCGACGTCGTGTTCTCGATACGCCAGCTCCACTTGATCATCAGCCCGAGTTCGCCGCTAGTGGCCGCTTCTCCGGAGCGCGGACACGAGGCGTCAGCCGCCGAACTTCAGGAAGATCGCCGAGCCGTGTCCCCGCCAGAGATGGGACAACGGCAGGCCGATGAGTTCGTCGCGAAACTCCGCGAATGCGGCACCGTCATAGACCGGCACGTTGGCTTGAGCATGAAGTCCCTGCACCGCGACCGTGCCAAGGCCGAAACCTGCAAGCATTGCCAATGCGATTGTGTGAATGGGATTTTCATCGTACTCTCGCCTGCGCGGCGAGGATCCGCCTCCCCGTGAGCCTAGCACGGGGATTCCGGTGCCGGCCGGGACAACCTGAGGGCTGCCGAACCAAAAAGCAGACGCCGCGGCCCCTTTTCTCGTTTGCCGCAACGCACCCTTCGGCGGGCATTGAAATCCCGACGCAAAAGCCGGTTCCTCCATAGCCTCCCCATGCACAGGCACGAACCTTGCACTCTCCAAAATGCGAAGTATGCTTCGTATTCAAAAAGGGGAGCACGCGCCTGTCTGCCACGCCGTCTGCTGCGGCAAAACTCCTGCCTGTCGAACTGAATGCGTTGCCATGTGCCGGCACGGTGCGCGCGTATGTCACGCGCGGTTTTGCGCGCAACGGCCAAGGGAGTGGCTAGTGTGGCGACCTTAGGCACTAGACTGCCCAATAAATTTGCATGCCGGGTGCAATGTTTGGACTACGTTTGAAACCAACAGCGTGAGAGCGGAGAGCCACCATGATATCGACGATCAGACATCTATCGACGGCTGCACTGGCGATTACCCTGCTGAGCGGCACGGCGCTGGCGGAAACCATCAAGATCGGCGTCAACGAGCCGCTGACCGGGGCATTTGCCGCGTCGGGCACCTACGTCGTCAACGGCGCCAAGATCGCGGCCGACGAGATCAACGCCAAGGGCGGCATCCTCGGCAAGCAGATCGAGCTCGTGATCGAGGACAACAAGAGCAATCCGACCGAAGCGGCTGCCGTCGCCGAAAAGCTGATCACCCGCGACAAGGTGCCGGTGATGATGGGCGCCTGGGGCTCCAGCCTGACGCTCGCCGTGATGCCGAAGCTGATGGAATACGAGACGCCGATGGTGGTGGAGACCTCCTCGTCGAGCAAGATCACCACCAGCGGCAATCCCTACATCTTCCGCATCTCGCCGCCGTCGCCGGTTGAAGCCTCCGCGTTCAGGCTGATCGTCGACAAGCTCGAATTGAAGAAGGCCGACTTCCTCGTCATCAACAACGACTGGGGCCGCGGCACCGCCGAGGACTTCACCAAGATGTTCAAGGAAAAGGGCATCAATGTCGGCCTGGTCGAGACGATGGATCAGGGCGCGCAGGACATGAGCGCGCAGCTTTCCAAGATCAAGGGCTCCGATTCCGAGACGCTGATCATCACGACCGCCGTCGACCAGCTCACGCTGATCTTCAAGCAGGCGGCAGCGCTCGGCCTGAAGAAGAAGATCATCACCACCGGCGGTTCGCAAAATCCCGACCAGATCATCGCGCAAGCGGGTGCGGCCGCCAACGGCACCATGCATCTGACGACGTTCCTGCCCTGGTTCCCGGACAAGACGCCGAACCCGAAGGCGACCGAATACTTCATCTCCGAATGGAAGAAGCGCGGCTTCGATTTCGCCGGGTGCACCGAGAGCTTCCGTGGCTATGACGGCATCCGCACCGCGGCTGCCGCGATCGAGAAGGCCGGCAAGGCCGACGCCGCCGCGATCAAGACCGCTCTGTGGGGAATCGACGTCAAGGGCCTCAACGGCGACATCGTCTTCAAGAAGTCCGGCCCGGACGGCAAGGAAAGCGGCCAGAGCCAGCCGAACGTCTATCTCATCGAGATCAGCGACGGCAAAATCGGCATGAAGTCGCTTTAACACTGGATCGGTACGGGGCGGGGTCGCGGTTTATCCGCCCTCGCCCTTTCTCTTTGGCTTTGGCGGATCTGCGTTGAGCGAATTTCTCCAACACATGGTCAACATGCTGATCCTCGGCGGCACCTACGCGCTGCTGGGGATCGGGCTGACGTTGATCTTCGGCATCATGAATGTCGTGAACTTCACCCACGGCGTGCTGTACACGTTCGGCGCCTACATGATGTTCATCGTGGTGAACCAGCTCGGGATGAACTTCTTCCTCGCGCTGCCGGTCGCCGTGGTTGCCGGCTGGGCGCTCGGCGCGCTCATCGAACTGACCTTGCTGCGGCCGCTTCGAGGCTCCGACATCGACACCACCATGCTGGTGATGATCGGCGCCTGGATTGCGATGCAGTCCGGCGCGCTCTGGATCTGGGGCGGCGTCGCGAAATCCATCACGACGCCGTTTCCGGAAGCGCCGTTGGTGATCGGGCCGGTTTCGGTGTCGTGGCTGCGATTGTTCGTGCTGGCGGCCGCCGCGCTCCTGATCGTCGCGACTTATCTTCTCATCAATCGCACCAAGCTCGGCTGCGCCATGCGCGCGACGTTCCAGGATCACGACACCGCGTCGCTGATGGGCGTCAATGTCGACCTGATCTACACGTCGACCTTTGCGATCGGCTCGAGCCTGGCGGCGGCGGCCGGCGCCCTGCTCGGCCCGGTCTATGTGGTGTTTCCGCAAATGGGCGACCTCGCCGCCGTCAAGGCATTCGCGATCGTGATCCTCGGCGGGCTCGGCAACATCACAGGCGCGGTGATCGGTGGCTTCATCCTGGCGCTCGCCGAAGAACTCGGCGCCGGCTACGTCTCGTCGGGCTACCGCGATGCCATGGGCTTTCTCATCATCATCGCGGTGTTGATTGCGCGGCCGACCGGACTGTTCGCGCGATCGGAGCGCGTCGGATGAAGCTGATCGCAACGGTTCTGTCGATCGCTGCCCTGGCCTCGGTGCCGCTCTGGCTGCGCGATCCCTATCTGATGAACGCGCTGATCACGACCGGCATCTTCATCATCGCCGCGATGAGCCTCAATCTGCTTTTGGGCTTCACCGGCCAACTCAGCCTCGGGCATGTCGCGTTCTTCGGCATCGGCGCCTATGTCAGCGCGCTGACGTCGCTCGGCTTCGACGTCGGACTGTTCGGCGATTTTCACGTCGTTCACGAACCCTGGCCGCCGATTGCAGGCTTTTTCCTCGCCATCGTCATTTCAGGTTTCTGCGGCTACCTCGTCGGGCGGTTGTCGTTTCGCGTTCGCGGCGCGTATTTCGTCATCGTGACCATTTCCTTTGCCGAAGTCGTGCGGCTGGTTGCGCTCAACTGGATCGACCTGACGCAGGGACCGCTGGCGCTGAACAACATCCCGTCCATTGCGATACCGATGCCCGGCGTCGGCGAACTGGTGATGCGCACCAAATTCCACAACTACTATCTCGTGCTCACGGTCGCGGTGATCGCCTATGTCCTGATCGCGCGGCTGGTGCGGTCGCATTTCGGGCGCGCCATGCGCGGCCTGATGGAAAACGAAACGCTGGCGGTCTCCGTCGGCATCGACGTGACGCGGACGCTGACGCTCGCCGCCGTCATCTCGGCGGCCATCGCCGGCGCCGCCGGCAGCCTTTACGCGCATTATATTCGCATCATCGACCCCGACATCTTCGCCTTCATCAACACCGTCACGATGGTGATCATGGTGATCTCCGGCGGCAAGGGATCGCTCGCCGGTCCCGTCGTCGGCGGGCTGATCTTCGGATTGATGCCTGTTTTCTTGAGGCCGATCATGGCGCCCGAGGCGCAATGGATCGCCTATGGCGGCGTCCTGATCGTCATTCTGTTTCTGTTGCCGCGCGGCATCGTGCCGGCGCTCAAGCAGTGGCACGCCAAACGCCGCGGCCAGCTCGCCGCGCCGGCGGTGGCCTTCAAACCCGACGCGAAGGAGCCGGCGTGATGGCACCGCGCGCCTCCGCATTGAAGGTCGAGCACGTCGGCATCCGCTTCGGCGGGCTCGTCGCTTTGTCGGACCTGAATTTTTCCGTCGACGAGGGCGAGATCGTCAGCCTCATTGGACCAAATGGCGCCGGCAAGACCACGGCGTTCAACATCGTCACCGGATTCCTGGCGCCGACACATGGCAGCGTCAGCTATCGCGGCACGGCGCTCAACGGATTGAAGCCGCATGAGATCGCCGACATCGGGCTCGTGCGCACGTTCCAGCGCACCAGCGTCTTCCCCAACGACACGGTGTTCGACAACCTCCTGATCGGCCTGCATCGGCAAAGCCGGACTTCGCTTGCCGAGGCGATCCTCGGCCTGCCGCGGGCGCGCCATGTCGAGCGCGCGATCAGCGAGCGGGCGCACGAACTCGCCGAACGGGTCGGCCTTGGCCGGCGTCTCCATGACCTCGCGGGTTCGCTGTCCTATGGCGAGCAGCGGCTGGTCGGCGTGGCGCTGGCGCTCGCCGCCAACCCGACCATGTTGCTGCTGGACGAGCCGGTCTCCGGCATGAACGCTTCGGAGACGCACACCTTCGTCGAGCTCATCCGCAACATCCGCGACCGCGGCGTCACGATCCTGCTCGTCGAGCACGACATGCCGATGGTGATGAGCGTCTCGGACCGCATCGTGGTGCTGAATTACGGGCGCATCATCGCCGAAGGTCCGCCGGACACGATCCGGAACGATCCGGCCGTCATCGAAGCCTATCTCGGAAAGGCGGCGGTGCATGCTTGAGATCAACGACATGGTTTGCGCCTATGGCGGCGTCGCCGCGCTCAAGGGCATTTCGCTGCAAGTGAAGCCCGGGCAACTGGTCGCGCTGATCGGCGCCAACGGCGCCGGTAAAAGCACGACGCTGCGCGCGATCTCAGGGCCTGGTGCCGCCGTCATCCGGCTCGCTGGTGTTCGAGGGCAAGGACATGACCGGCGCCAAGCCGCCGCGCGTTCTGGCGTCCGGCATCGCGCATTGCCCGGAAGGACGCCGTGTCTTCCCGCACATGACGGTGGAAGAAAATCTCAACATGGGCGCCTACTTGCGCACCGACATGTCGGAAGTCGCCGGCGACCGCGACCGCATCTATTCGGATTTTCCGCGTCTCGCCGAACGGCGGCAGCAGGCGGCCGGCACGCTGTCGGGCGGCGAGCAGCAGATGCTCGCGATCGGCCGCGCGATGATGTCGCGGCCGCGGCTCATCATGTTCGACGAACCGTCGCTCGGGCTGGCGCCCAACATCGTCGAGCAGACGTTCACGATCATCCGCCGCATCCAGGCGGCCGGCACCACCGTGTTGCTGGTCGAGCAGAACGCGTTCGCCGCGCTTGGCATGTGCGACCACGCTTATCTGCTCGAAGGCGGACGGATCGTGCTCTCCGGCCCCGGCACCGAGCTGATCGCGAACGAGCACGTGCGCAAGGCCTATCTCGGTGGATGAACCGGGCGACACGCCGCTGGACTTGTCGGGATGGACGCACGCCTGCGCACTCGACCGCCTGATCGATCAAGGCATGATCTGCGCCCGTGTTGCGGACACCGACCTGATCCTGATCTGGAACGACGGACGCGCGGTCGCCTGCGAGCGCGCCTGTCCGCACGAACAGGCCGATCTCAGCCGCGGGCACCTGTCGCAAGGGCGGCTGGTTTGCCCGCATCACGCGGCGTCGTTCGATCTCGAAGACGGACATATCTCGCAGGGCTGGGCGAGCCGGCCGCTTCGCATCTATCCGGTTCGCGTCGCGCAAGGCGAG
>CAWDES010000017.1:70000-86872 GCA_963801325.1 uncultured Alphaproteobacteria bacterium | reverse complement strand
TCAATGCTGCGTTTGACGACCCCCTGATCAAGCAGCGATTTGGCGAGCTTGGCGCAATTCCCATCACCGGAAACGCCAGCCGGTTCGGCGATATGCTCGTCGCGGAGACCGCGCGCTGGCGCAAGGCCGTGGAACTTTCCGGACAGCGGAAAGAGTGACGCTGGCGGAGAGGATCTAGCGCTTTTCCGGTGGCCGATGCCGGAATACCGGTCTATCCTGATCTCTGTCAACGATACTGGCTAGGTATCGGACCCCATGATCAGACAGAGAGCCCATTGGGATGCCCGCTCGACGATCTCGAGGTCGGCGCACATCCTTGAGCGGATCGGACTGGCGCTGACCGGCGGATCCTGCGGCCTGTTCGTTGCGGCCCATATCGGGCGCGCCGACATCGAATTGATCGGCACCGCCGCTTCCGTCTTTGCGATCATGATTTATGGCGCGGCCGGCTTTTATCTCGGGATCGACCTGCCGCATCCGCCTGCCGACCACGAGATGCACTTGCCGCTAGATCATGGCCTTGGGTCGAAAGCGGACACGGTCGAACTCCTGAGCGCGACCGGCACGTTCCTGGCTGCGGTTGCGGCAGTGATTTCCGTATTCAGCATCGTTCTGGACGAAACCCCGCATTCGGCTTCCGCGTTTCTGATCGGTGTGGCCTGGGCGGTCGGCGCCACCTTGCAGATCGCCGCCGGCGTCATCGCGCGGAAGAAGGCGATCGCGAGCGACGCCTGACGCCGCCCTCACCTCAAAATGCGACAGCGACCCGGTATGAACCGGGCCGCCGTTGCGTCGTTCCATTTCGTTGTTTCGGAACGAGCCGAAACGAAGATCAGTTACCGGACGGATTGAAATCCGCATCGTGGTCGCCAATCCGCGAACGGTCGAAGCTCGGGTCACCGTAGCCTTCGGAACGGGTAACGCCCAAAGCGGGTGTCTGAACCTGGTTGTACGCGCCGCGATAGTGGTGGCGAAGAGCGTGGACCGGCTTCTGGGTAGCCGCTTCCTGGGCGAAGACCGGGCTCGACAGAGCGGCGGCCACGAGAGCGATAGCGCTGAGTGTCTTAATCATCTTAGGGCTTCCATCTTAATGTGGTGAACCCCTCCTCGTACATTCCCTACAGCCAACAACCCCAGGCTGACGAAACACGTTCCTGAACAGCGAATTCAAACCGGGGTGATTCATCCTCACTCACAACGCCGTTTTCCGTGACATCAGCGTGAAGCCGGGGAGGACGAACGCCTGGCCCCTTACTCCGGTGGCGCACAGGCGCTCTGTTTCGTGAGTTCGAAGCTTTCTGGCCCCAGAGCGTACGGGCAAAAGGTGACGGCAAAAATTGCCCGCGCCTGCCGATTTTTCCTCGCGCGAACGGCGGAGACGAAATCGAGTCACCACACAAACAGGTCGTCGCTCCGGAAAAAAATGCGTCCTTCGATGGCACAGGCCTTGCTATGTCTGATTGAGGGGATGCCTCTGCTCGTTGGCACCTCCGATGAAACACACGCACGACGGTGGTCAAATGCAAGTGAGCCACTCTTCTCCTTATCTTTCATTGCCAACGCAAAAGACGGCGAAAACCTCTGGCGCATCGCCGGGACAATCCACGTTCGACGTCGGCGATACGACCACCGACACCTCGGCAACTGGTGCGGCAGGTGACTCGACGAGTAGCGCAAACGCCGGCCAGCTTCCCGTCCTTCCGCTTCTTTTCAGCCAGGCCGCGTTGGACGCCCAAGAAGCCGAATTCAGCAAGCAGCTGCACCAGGCGGCGGAAGATGCGGGCTTCCCCGTTTCAGGACGGATCACCATCAATGAGGGAGCAAAAGACGAATTCGGCCGCCCCAAGCCGGTCGTCGATCCATCGACGCCGAACGCGGCCCAGATCCAGGCGCTGCTGGACAACAACCCCGACCTCAACGAGGCCTATCACAAGACGTCCGGCATGAAAGAATTCATGAACATGGCCCACGCCGCCATCGCTTATTCCAACGCCTACGCACAGGCCTCGACGCCGGCGGAAGCGCTCGCGGCGTATCAGCGCTATGCGCCGCTCGTTCAATCCGCGGCGACGCAACCCGTGACGGTCAACGCGTGAAGTCGAATAGCCGCGTGAACAAATGGGCGCGCCAGTCCAGAGCCCTGATGTTGACCGGGAACGCCTACCCGCGAGATTGACGACTTCACGACCGCGCCACGCCCGCACTCAGGGTGACGAGAAGCTCGTCCAGTTGCTCGAACGTCTCTCCCACCCCGCTTGTGCTCCCGGAGGCGATGGCCTCGTCGAGAGCCTCCTTCGAGAGATAGAGGTCGTGCATGACGACCAGCGTTTGATTACCTTTTTCTTCAAATGTCACCGTGGTGACGGCCCCACCTTCACGGCCTTCCTCGTTGGTCCAGACGAGGCAGGAGTGCGGCGTCACTTCGATGTACCTGCCGAAGAACGCCATGGGCTGCTCCGAGGAAGGGTGGCCGAACACGAAACGGTAGGTGCCTCCCGTTCGAACATCCGCTTCGCAGGAAAGAAAGGTCACGCCAAACGACGTCGGAGCCCACCATCGCTTGAGCAGCTCGGGCTTGGTCCACGCTTCGAACACGAGGCGCTGCGGGCCGTTGAAGACCCGCGAGATCACCAGCTCACGTTCGGACTTCCGTTCCACCGTCGTGCGGTTATTGGGGAGAGGCTCAATCTCATTTCTTGAAGCCATCGACCTTCTCCTTCTGTTTCAATTCCTCGACCACCTTGTCCAACGCGTCAAAACGCGCGTCCCACAGCCGGCGGTGCCGCTCGATCCACGCCGCCTCTTCCCCCAGTCCGCGCAGACCGAGCTTGCAGGTCCGCACGCGCCCGACCTTCTCCGTGGTGACGAGCCCCGCCTGCTCCAGAACGCCGACGTGCTTCTTCATGCCCGTCAGCGTCATGTGGAATTTCTCGGCAAGCTCCGTAATCGAGGCGTCGGCACGTCCGAGCTGCTCCAGAACACCACGCCGGGTGGCGTCCGAAAGCGCGGCGAACGAGTCATCCAGATGGGCTTTTGAATACTGAACCATATGGTTCAGTATGTAGCGCAACGATTGGCGGCATGCAAGGGGCCGAGCGCGCGCAGCAACGCTATTTCTCGGGATCGCGCACGAAATGAAGAAACGCTTTGCCGTTTATCAAAAGTTGACACCCCCGCTCCCGGGCGTAAACCGTCCTGCCTTTTGGGGTTTACGTTCACTTTGGCGGCGCTTCGCGTGGGGATTGGATGAGGGTTGCTGTTCTAGGAGGTGGTCTTCAGGGCTGCTGCGCCGCGCTCGCGTTGGCTGAGCGATGCGACGTCGTGCTCTTTGATCGCAATCCAACCCTGCTTAGCCGCACTGCTATCGCCAACGAAGGCAAGATTCACCTTGGTTATATGTACGCGGGCGATCCGACGTTCGCCACGGCCCGGACCATGATGAAGGGGGCGCTTGCGTTCGCGCCCTTCATGCAGCGCTACATCGGCCACGCGACCGGCTGGGCCCAGACCTCGGCGGCTGCCAGCTATGTCGTGCACCGCGATAGCCAGCACGACGTCGCAGAGGTCACCGCATATCTGAATAAGGTTCACCAGTTCATCAGGGATGCGGCCGAGGGGAGGCCGCTGGCTTATTTCGGTTTGGATCTGATGGCGCCTCTCCGGCCCTGGTCCGCAAAAGCGCGCGAGGCAGCATTCAATCCCGAAGTCATACTGGCGGCCTTCGATACGCCTGAGGTCGCCATAAGACCGGACCAGCTCGCGCGCGACCTTCGAGCCTGCGTGACAAGTCATCCGCGCATCGAAGTGCGATTAGATCGACGCGTTTCAAAGGCAGAGCGCGACCGCGACGCCATACGTTTGACAAGCGAAGGCTCTGAAGGTGCCGCGGTCGATCGATTTGATCACGTCGTCAACGCGCTTTGGTACGGCCGTTTGGCGCTGGACGATTCGATGGGATTGAGACCCGGTCGGCCATGGCTGTATCGTCTCAAATATGGAGTCAGCTTCAAGCTTCCGGCAGACGTCGAAGCGCCCCCAAGCGCAACCGTGATCTCGGGGCCGTTCGGGGAGGTGGTGTATCATCCGGATCGTTCGGTCTATCTGACGTGGTATTCGGAGTGTGTCCACGGCCTGTCCCAGGAGCTATCACCACCGGACTGGCCAACCTGCCCCGCCGAGCCGCTTCATTCCAAGATCGTTGATCGAACAATCGCGACAATGGCCGACATCGTGCCCTCTTTGAAGGCGCTCGAAGGTGCCAAGCACATAGATGCTCAAGTGAGGGGCGGCGTTATTTTCGCCTGGGGCGCGACCGACATCTACGATCCGTCGAGCGAGCTGCATCGAAGGAGTGAGATCGGAGTTCATTCAGTCGGAAACTATCATTCAATCGACCCTGGAAAGCTGACGATGGCTCCTTATTTCGCCGACATATGCGCTGAACGTATTATCTGATCCGTTGGAGGACAGCCCAACAGCGATCGACCTCGGCAACGCTTCTCTCAGTCATTCCTGCCGTGTCAATTCCATGGAAACCAAGCCAATTCCCAAACGTCGACGGTCGTCGCCTGCACCGAGCTCAAATGGCGACTTTCGATCGGCGAAGGTGAATTGCAGGATCATGTCATTTGACCCGCTCTCCAGAGAGAAGTCCTTCCGCGCGGTTTGATTGGCCGGGACGAGCCAGGTAACCCACGTCGAAGTGTCAACGAGCCCGACCCTGATCGGAATTTTGCTTCCCTTTTTGCCGAAGGCTCGAAACGTAAAGCTTGCCTTCCAGCGCCCCGGCTTTTTTGCGCCGACTGGCAGCCGCAGTGACGCAGCGTCACCGACGCTCCAGATTCCCCACTTTTCGGCCGAAGTATGCCATCCCTGCGTGAGCAGATCGATGCCTGCTTCTCCGAAGCAGAACAGAAACTTCGAGCGTTCTATCGAGGATCCTGAACCACGCTTGTACCAGGCGATCGTTTGATGCAGCAACCTGCCTGCCGGTCCCCCGGCGGCCGATGCTCCCGGCTTCACTTCGGGCATCGCCCCTTCCACGGCCAAGCCTGGAAAGCGGACACGTGCCTTGGACAAGAAGTCGCGAGCAAAGGGGATCGGAGGCCCGTCGTAAAATAGAAACCGGTCCGCCTTGGGATGACATAACCGGTCGACGGTCACCGCGAGCGCGCTTTGCTGCTCCGGTTCGGATACCAGCGGCAAGATGGTTTCAAGCATTCCGAGTCCAAATTCCAGCCAGACCGCGCGTCGCCAAAGCCTGTCCTTGTCATGGAATTTTGCATGCAGGGAGTTGTCACGGGCTCGTTTGAAATAGGTCGGGCCCGCAACATGCTGAAGATCTCCTTCACGCGCCAATTTTGCCATCCAGACGTATTCTTCAAACGCATCTTGATATTCTGTTTGGCGGATCGGCCCTGCACGACCGATGGCCTCTCGTCTGATCAAGCCCCGTAATGGAATGCCATTCAGGGTCTCGAACACCGAAATGGCGCGATTGAGGGCCGAGCCGGTCACGGTGGGGCTGGTGATCCTCTCGGTCCGTGCACCGATCCATTGTATGTCGCCGAAATGGCAAGCGGCCGACGGGTTGGCGACTGAACTCTTCAGCAATTCGGAGATGTAATCGTCGGTTGTGAAGTCGTCATGTTGCCAATAGCAAAAGAAATCGTAGTCGGGCTGTGACATCAGCCAGTTCATGTTGCCCGCCCAACCCAACAGACGCTGCTGCGTGACAAGCTTAAATCTGGAGTCGGAGAGGAATTCACTACACGCGGCCGCCGTTTCGGAGTCGCCGCCGTCAATGGAAATCAGAACGCGGAAGTCGCGGTGGTCTTGGTTGGAAATCGACCGAAGCGCGTCTCGAATGAAGTCCGTCCCGCGGAACGCGGGCATTCCAATGAGAATGCGAGGTTGCGACATGTCGGACACGAATGTTTCTTTCATGGTGGAGATGCTCAGGCAAACGATCGGCTGGCAAGACCGGAATTCCCCCGCTCATCCCAAATCAGGAGGCCGGATCGCCTGAACAATGCCCGGTAAATCTTGAAGCCTGCTCGAGGCCCAACAGGCCAAATTCAGCGGCTTCCCCCAAATCCGGTTGACCTTAAGCGTGCGAGGCAACGCGATGGCGTTTCTTGAAACGAAAAGAGCCGCTCCGGAGAGCGGCTCTTTGAAATCAATCTGCCTGTTGTTTGGTTGCGGGGATAGGATTTGAACCTATGACCTTCAGGTTATGAGCCTGACGAGCTACCGGGCTGCTCCACCCCGCGATAAACCTTTGCGTCCTTTTCAGAAAAACCGAAACGGCTGGGTCAACGCCCGGGGGCGCCGCTTCCGTCCAGATGCTTCCTGAGAAGGCAACCCTTGGCCGTGGAGGCCTCGAGGTCGCGGGCGGTATGTACCAACGACCGCCTGCTTTGGAAAGGGTCGCGGCGTCACTTTTGAGGATTTTGTGACAGTAAAGTTCTCGAAAAATCTGCCTTTTTTGCCAAATCGGCCAAAAACGGTGACTCCGCCCGCCGGAGCCCCCGGCCAAAGGCGTAACCGCGGCACGCCAGCGGCCGCGCCGGACTTTCCGGGTCACGTCAGCAGGAAACCGCCATCCACCGTCACCACGCTGCCGGTCATGTAACGCGAGGCCGACGAAGCAAGCAGCATGATCGCACCGTCGAGATCGGATTCGGCGCCGACGCGCCGCTGCGGGATCCGCTTGGTCAGCTTTTCGCCGCCCGGCGTCGACCAGAAATGGTGGTTGATCTCGGTGTCGATATAACCCGGCGCGATCGCATTGACGCGGATGCGATTGCCCGCCAGTTCCAGCGCCATGGCTTTCGTCGCCTGCACGATGCCGGCCTTGGAAATCGTGTAAGGCGCCAGGAATTTCATTACGCCAAAGCCCAGCACGGAGGCGACATTGACGATGTTGCCCTCCTGCTTGCGCGCGATCATCCGCCGCGCCATTTCGGTCGCCACGAAATAGGCGCCCTTGAGATTGGCGCCGATCACGGCGTCCCAGTCGGCCTCGGTCTGTTCGACCGCCGGCTTCTCGATCGCGATGCCGGCATTGTTGATCAGCACCGTGACCGGCCCGAGCGCGGCCTCCGCCGCATCGATCGCCTTGACGATCGAGGCGCTGTCGGTGACGTCCATCGCGACCGCTGCGGCGCGGCCGCCTTTGGCTTTGATCTCGTCTTCCAGACCCTTCAGCTTGGCGGTCTGCCGCGCAGCCAACGCGACGGCGGCGCCGTGGTCGGAAAGCACCCGTGCGAACTGCCGCCCGAGCCCCTGAGAGGCCCCCGTGACAAGAATGGTTTCTTTACTGACGTCGAATAGACCGGCCATGACGAACTCCGAAGACGTCAAATTGATATAGACGATTTTCGGGACCGCAAACCGAATTCATTCACCAAGGCCCAAGCCAACTGGCGCAACGGGGAGCGGCACGCATGAACAGCTTCGATGTCGTGGTTGGTGTCGCAACGATTGTCGCCATGATCATGGGCTTCAAAGCCGGGCTGCTCCGCAGCGCCGTGACGATCCTGGCATACCTGATCGCCATGCCGATCGCGGTCTGGGTTACCTCGCTGCTCACGCATGATGCCGCGGGCATGGCGCTGATGCAGAACCCGTTGCCGTTCTTCGGGACGTTTCTGGTCGCCGGCGCCGTGCTCGGAAAACTCATGCGCATGGCCGTCGACGACGCAATAGGAACTGAGACGGGCATCGCCGACCGCCTCGCAGGCAGCGCGCTCGGCGCGGTGCGCGTCGGCCTCGTCGCCATTTCGGTGGTCGTTGTCTTCGACCAGCTCGTGCCGGCAGATCGCCAACCGTCCTATCTTGTCGGCTCGCGGCTGCGGCCGCTATTTTCGGCAGCGGGACAAGCGGGTCTCAAATCCCTGCCCCCCGACATCGCGGACTATGTCGACCATCTGAAAACAGACCGGCGGATTTGAAGTCGTCCCGGCCTCTAGTGTTCCGAAGTTCGTATCCTCTTGCGGCCCCACGTTTACGAACTTCGGAATCAAAGGGACACTAGCAAACCTATTGATCTAGTGTGGCTTTGGTTTAGAAGTCCGCATGAAGAGTTCGCGGCGACAGTGATGCGGACTTCTGAACCGCCACACTAGCTATGCGTCTGGCCGAGGGGTTTGCACCTTATCAGGGCGGCCTCGATTGGCTAGAGTAGCCGATCATCAAAACATCATTCGACTGACGGGAGTGAAACAGTGGATCTGGGTATCAAGGGCCGCCGCGCCATCGTCTGCGCATCGAGCAAGGGATTGGGACGCGCCTGCGCGATCGCGCTCGCCGGTGAAGGCGTGCATGTCACGCTGACGGCGCGCGGCGCGGAGGCGCTTAAAAAAACCGCTGACGAAATCCGAAAGGCAAATCCCGGCGTCACCGTGACCGAAGTGGTCGGCGACATCACGACGCCTGCGGGACGCGAGGCGGTGCTGAAGGCCTGTCCGGAGCCGGACATCCTGATCAACAACGCCGGCGGTCCGCCGCCCGGCGACTTCCGCAACTGGACCCGCGACGACTGGATCAAGGCGGTCGATGCCAACATGCTGACGCCGATCGAACTGATCAAGGCGACGGTGGACGGCATGATGGCGCGCAAGTTCGGCCGCATCGTCAACATCACCTCGGCCGCCGTGAAAGCGCCGATCGAAGTGCTGGGCCTGTCCAACGGCGCGCGCGCCGGCCTCACCGGTTTTGTCGCCGGCATTGCACGCAAGACCGTGATCAACAACGTCACGATCAACGGGCTGTTGCCGGGTCCGTTCGATACGGATCGCTTGCGCGGCGCGGTCGCCAAGGCGGAAGCCGAAAAGCGCGGCGTTTCCGTCGAGCAGATGATTGCCGAGCGCGGCAAGGCCAACCCCGCCGGCCGCGTTGGCGACCCCGAGGAATTCGGTCTCGCCTGCGCCTTCCTCTGCGCGGCCAAGTCGGGCTTCATCACCGGGCAGAACATCCTGCTCGATGGCGGCGCCTTCCCCGGCACGCTCTAGGCGATCTCGCTTTCGCCGGCTTTGCCGCTCACTCCGGCGCGGCATCCGGCCAGTCGATACCGAACGCACTGAGCCCCTCGGCCAGATAATCGCTGACGAGGGGCTCACCGAGCAGAACGCGCGCGGCCGGCGCCGTCGCGCGTCTCGCTGGTCTCGCGGCGAAGCTTGTTCCATTCCTCGATCCCGGCATCGCCGCGGCCAAGCCGCATCAGGGCGATCACGTCAATCTGCTCGTCCTCGGTCAGGCTGTTGACGAACCCCCGGATCTCCTGCGCCACCGGATCGGAGCCGTCGTCTGCGAGCACGTCGATCATGCCGTCGTCGATGGCGTTCGAACCGGAAGCCGGATCGGTCGCGCCTTCCTTGACGTCAAATTGCCGGGTCTTCTCGATCAGAAAGGCGACCTTTTCGGCTGAAATGGCAATTTCTGGCATGTCCACGCTCCGGTGATTTTTCTCAAGCCCGGTTCTCAACGCGGCAAGACCGCGACATGATCCATTGCACCGTCATTGGGGAACCAGCATCCTGCCCGGCAGAGAACTCCAACGGCTTGCGGCCAGGATTGCGAGACGCAAATGCAGTGGAAGGTCGGCAACGTCAAAATCACCAAGGTCGTCGAACTCGAGACCATCGGCCACACGCGATTCATCTTGCCGCTCGCCGGCCGCGACGAAATCCGCCAACTGCCGTGGCTTGTCCCGCACTTCGCGACCGACGACGGCCGCCTGAAAATGTCGATCCATTCGCTCGTGATCCAGACGCCGACGCGGCGGATCGTGGTCGATACCGGGCTTGGCAACGACAAGCAGGACCGCAGCATTCCGGCCTGGAACAACCGGCAGGGGCGGTTTCTCGACGACCTCACCGCCGCGGGCTTTCCGCCTGACAGCATCGACACCGTGCTGTGCACGCATCTGCATGTCGATCACGTCGGCTGGAATACGCGGCTCGTCGCCGGCCGCTGGGCGCCGACCTTCGTCAACGCGCGCTATCTGTTCGGCAACATTGAATATGCCTACTGGCGCAACCACAGCGCGGCGCCGGACAAGGCGGCGGTCTTCCGCGATTCCGTGGCGCCGATCGTCGCGGCCGGAAAGGCCGATCTCTTCGCCGACGACGCCAGGATCTGCGAGGAGATCACCCTGATCCCGACGCCCGGCCATAGCCCCGGCCATGTCAGCCTTCATATCCGCTCAGCCGGCGAGGAGGGCCTGTTGACCGGCGACGTCGCCCACCACCCCTGCCAGATGGCCCATCTCGACTGGTCCTCGACCGCCGATTCCGACCCGCAGCAGTCGGCTCGAACCCGCCTTGAGCTGTTTTCGCGCTTCGCCGACCGCGAGGTGCTGGTGATCGGCGGCCATTTTGACGCCGGTCATATCAAGCGCGACGGCGAGGCCTTCAAGTTCATCGCGGCAGCGCGATAGGCCTGCTCCGGACTGCCAAGGGGCCGCCGAGCGACGGGGAGCCTGCTGCCACGACATAGTACGAATGCCAGAACCGGGACACTCGTGTGGTTGAATTTGGCCGCCGCCTGTTCCATGAAGCGTCCCAAGCTCATCAAAACCACTTAGGGAGTGATCGTAAAATGAAGCTTCTTCGCTACGGGGAAAAGGGCAAGGAAAAGCCCGGTCTGGTCGATAAATCGGGTCAAATCCGCGACCTGTCGGCGCATGTTGGCGACCTCGCCGGGGACGCCTTTTCGCCGGCCTCGCTGAGCAAGATTGCCGCCCTCGACCCGGCTTCGCTGCCGGCCGTCAGCGGCAAGCCACGGATCGGCGCGGTCGTCGGCGGACTGCCGAAATTCATCGCCATCGGCCTGAACTACTCCGACCATGCCAATGAAGTCGGCATGGCCATCCCGGCCGAACCGATCGTCTTCATGAAGGCCAATAACAGCCTGTGCGGTCCGAACGATGCGGTTGAGAAGCCCCGCGGCTCGACCAAGCTCGACTGGGAAGTCGAGATCGCGATCATCATCGGCACCCGCGCCAAGTACGTCTCCGAGGCTGACGCCCTGAACTACGTCGCCGGCTACAGCGTCTGCAACGACGTCTCCGAGCGCTTCTACCAGATCGAGCGCCTCGGGCAGTGGACCAAGGGCAAGTCGCACGACACCTTCGGCCCGCTCGGCCCGTGGCTCGTCACCAAGGACGAGATCGCCGACGTGCAGAAGCTGTCGATGTGGTGCGACGTCAACGGCAAGCGCTGCCAGACCGGATCGACCGCGACCATGATCTTCGGCGTCAAGAAGATCGTGTCGTATCTCTCCGAGATCATGACGCTGATGCCCGGCGACGTCATCGCCACCGGCACCCCGCCCGGCGTCGGCATGGGCATGAAGCCGCAGAAGTTCCTCAACGTCGGCGACGTTGTCACGATGGGCATCGAAGGTCTCGGCGAACAGCGCCAGGAAATCATCGCGGCGTGAGACCGCCGACGAACCACGGCATCGGCCGTCATTCCGGGATGATCGCGCCAGCATCCAGACCGTGAGAAATACGTCTGAGATTCCGGGACTTCGATGCTAACGCATCGCCTGCCGGAATGACGATTATCCTGAACCTCATCTCAAGAGACTTTCATGAAACTCACCTTCTCGGCCGCTTCCCCGTTCGCCCGCAAGGTTCGCATCAGTGCGATCGAACTCGGCCTGATCGACAAGATCGAGTTCGTGCCGACCACGGTGGCGCCGGCGACCGCCAATGACGAATATTCGAAGATCACGCCGCTGAAGAAGCTGCCGGTGCTGATCCTCGACGACGGCAGCGTGATCCTCGATTCCTACGTCATCGTGGAATATCTCGATGAACTCGCCGGTGGCGGCAAATTGATCCCCGTAAGCGGTCCCGATCGATGGAAGGTCAAGAGCGACCATTCCATGCTCCAGGGCATGCTCGATTCCATGCTGCTCTGCCGCTACGAGCGGATGGTCCGGCCGCAGGGCTTGCAGTGGCAGGGCTGGTCCGACGACCACTGGAACCGGGCCTGGGTGGGCATGGCAAGGTTCAACAGCAAGCCGGAAGTACTGTCGCGCCCACTCGACATCGTGCAGATCTCGCTCGCCTGCGTGCTCGGCTATGCCGATTTCCGCTACGCCGACTGCGGCTGGCGCAAGGCCTATCCCAATCTTGCAGCGTTCAATGAGCGGATGCTGGAACGCGACAGTCGATCAAGATTTCGGTCCCACCCACGGCTTGAATAATTGGAGATTGCCATGAGCCTGAAATTCACCGTTGGCGATCTCAACATTCACCGCATCATCGAGCAGGAAACGACGTTCTTTCCTGCGCTCGAGCTGTTGCCACAGCTCACGCCCGAGTTGCTGGCGCAGAACAAGGACTGGATGCGCAAGGAAGGCGCGATCGACGAAAACGACGTGCTGATCCTTTGCTTTCAGTCCTATGTCGTTCGCACGCCGCACCACACCATTCTGATCGATAGCTGCATCGGCAACGACAAGCAGCGGCCGGCGCGGCCGAAGTGGCATCAGAAGACCGACGACGCCTTCATGCGCGGCCTGAAGGGTGCGGGTCTTGCGGTCGAGGACATCGACTTCGTGATGTGCACGCATCTGCATGTCGATCACGTCGGCTGGAACACGAAACTCGAAGGCGGCCGCTGGGTGCCGACCTTTCCGAACGCGCGCTACATCTTCGGCAAGGCCGAATACGATTACTGGACCGAGCAGAACGCCAAGGCGGAAGTGCCGCCCTTTGCCGACAGCGTGCTGCCGGTGGTCGAGGCCAGGCGGGCCGACATCGTCGCCAACGATTTTGCGGTCGGCGATCACCTCCGCATCCTGCCGACGCCGGGCCACACGCCCGGCCATGTTGCCTTTGCGATGGGCCGGAGCAAGGACGATGCGGTTTTTGTCGGCGACATCATGCACTCGCCGATTCAATTGCGGCATCCGGAATTGTCGCCGAAATTCGACGTCGATCCGGCACAGGCGGCTGTGACGCGCAAGACCTTCCTGGAACGCTATTGCGACACCGATACGCTGTGCTGCACGGCGCACTTCCCCTCGCCCTCGACCGGAAAAATCCGCCGCAAGGGCAACGGGTTTAGCTGCGAGGCGATCTAGCGTCCATTGGTTTTGATCTGAATCAAAACCGGGCCCTGGATTTATTTTGACGCGTTTTCTTCACGCGAACCGGTATCCACTTCGCTTGAAAATGCTTCGCTTAGTCGAACAGGCTCGGCGTGTGGTTGACCACCGCGCCTTCGATCGCAAGCATCTTCAATTTCGTGTCCACGCCGCCGCGCGCGGAAAATCCGCCGGGTTTCTGGCCTGCGGCCAGCACGCGATGGCACGGCACCACGATCGGACAGGGATTGCGCCCGAGCGCCTGGCCGACGTCGCGCGATAGTTCGACCCCGCCGAGGCGTTTGGCGATATCGCCATAGGTCAGGGTCTGACCCGGCGGAATGCTGCGGGCGATGTCGTAGACGCCGCGGTTGAATTCCGGCACGCCGTCGAGATCGAGAGCGATATCCAGGAGATCATCGCGACCTCCCGCAAGCAGCTTGACGATGCGATCGATCGCGCGCTGCACCTCTTCGGTCGGCGCGGCCTCGACGATGTCGCCGCGGCGCTGGCGAATGCGGGCGCGAATCTTCTCGTCGCCGCCCATCGGCAGTTGCAACCCGTTGATGCCGCGCGGACCCCATTCGATCCCGCAGATGCCGATCGCCGTATCGAACAAGGCATAATGCTGGTCAGTCATGACTCGCTCCGAACTTCACGCCCCATTCTGCTCCTGGGGCTAGATTTAGGCTTGGAGATTGTTGCGATCCACCCGGTTTCTGCGCCCACACACAGGTTGGCCGGCCGTGTCCGGCACGGCGGCCGCCGCGAACAATCCCTTGACCCGCCGGGCCGGAACAGTACACTGAATACGGAATTCCGTATTCGAAACGAGACGACCATGATCCCGCTGACCCCTTCGCCAAATCTGACCAACCAGGTCTACGGCCGGATTCTGGAGGCGATTGCCGATCGCACGCTGCTGCCCGGTCAGCGCATCACCCAGAACGAATTGGCGGATCGGCTCGGCGTCTCGCGCCAGCCGGTTTCGCACGCGCTTCATTTGTTGCATCGGCAAGGGTTGCTCGCGGAGAGCGGCCGGCGCGGATTCGAAGTGACGCAGCTCGATCCGGAACGCATTCGGCAGCTCTACGAAGTTCGCGGAACAATCGACGCACTTGCCGCGCGGACAGCCGCCAAACGAGCCAAGATCGACGCGGCCGGGCGGGCGCAACTCGAGGCCGCGTTAAAAGCCGGCCGCGCGATCGACAAGACAACGCCGCTGGCGCGGCTGGTCGCGCTCGACGTCGATTTTCACAGCGCGATCTATCGTCTGGCCGGCAATCCGGTGATCGAGGAAATGATCGCGCCGCAATGGCCTCACATGCGGCGCTCGATGGCGACCGTCATGACTGAGCTGGATTATCGCAAGACGGCCTGGAACGAGCACGAAGCGATCGCCGAAAACATTCTGTCGGGCAATGCCAAGGCGGCAGCAGCGGCCGCCGAGACACATGCACAGATCGCCGGACAAAGAACCGAAGAGAGACTGAGGACCATCAACGAAGCAGCGTAACCGCACTGGCGCATTCGCTTGGGCGATCGCCAAAGAAAACATAAGGGAGGAACGGCCATGAAACTCACTCAGCAGCAGATTGACGATTTTCATCGCGAAGGCTGGCTGTTCTTGCCGGAGTTGTTCACCCCGGAAGAAATCGCACTTCTCGCCCGCGAGGCGGTCAACATCTATGACGCCAACCGGCCCGAGGTGTGGCGCGAGAAAAGCGGCGCACCGCGCACGGCCTTTGCCGCCCATCTCTACAACGAGGCGTTCCGCCTGCTCGGCGCGCATCCGCGCATGATCGACCCGATCGAACAGCTGTTCGGCGAGAAGGTCTACATGCATCAGTTCAAGATCAACGCCAAGGCCGCCTTCACCGGCGACGTCTGGCAATGGCATCAGGACTACGGCACCTGGAAGCGCGACGACGGCATGCCCGAGCCGCGCGCGATGAATATCGCGATCTTCCTCGACGAGGTGCTGCCGATCAACGGCCCCCTGATGCTGGTGCCGCGCAGCCAGAACGCCGGCGACCTGAAGGCCGCGCACGATTTGCAAACGACTTCTTATCCGCTGTGGACGCTGGACGAAGAGACCGTGACGCGGCTGGTCAAGGAAGGCGGCATCGTCGCGCCGACCGGCAAGGGCGGCAGCATGCTGATGTTCCACGGCAACCTGGTGCACGGCTCGGCCGGCAACATCACGCCCTACCCGCGCAAGATCGTCTACCTGACGCTGAACGCGGTCTCGAACTACATCCGCACGCCGACGCGGCCGGAATATATCGCCCACCGCGACTTCGCGCCGATCCAGACCGTCGACGACGACGCGCTGGTACGGCTGGCGCGTGCGCCCCGGCAGGCGGCGGAGTAATCTCCGCCGCTCGCCAAGCAAAGGCTCGTCATGCCCGGCCATAGTAGTCTGCGCGCAGACTACGTAGACTTGTCTGCGATGCCGGGCATCCACGTCTAATCACAAGCAAGAAAGACGTAGATGGCCGGGCATAGGCTAGCGGAAGCGACGCCGTTCTTCGAACGGCTAGGCCCGGCCATGACGGATAGATAAGGGCAAGCTTTCCCATGAACCTCTCTTCCCTCCTCGACGCCCGGCACGCCGCCGGAAAACCCGTGCGGGTCGCGCTGATCGGCGCCGGCAAGTTCGGCTCGATGTTTCTCTCACAGGTGCCGCATACGCCGGGACTGGAAGTGCCCGTGATCGTCGACCTCGATCCGGAGCGGGCCCGCGAAGCATGCCGCACGGTCGGCTGGGACAAGGAGCGGATTGCCGCGACCACCTTCACCGCCGACGGCGGCAAGGCGACCTCGGGAAATATCGAAGTCGTGGTGGAAGCGACCGGCAATCCCGCGGTCGGCATCCGGCATGCGCGCGCGGCGATCACGAACGGCAAGCACATCGTCATGGTCAACGTCGAAGCCGACGTGCTCGCAGGCCCGCTATTGGCGGAAGAAGCGCGAAAGGCCGGCGTGGTCTATTCGCTTGCCTATGGCGACCAGCCGGCGCTGACCGCCGAAATGGTCGACTGGGCGCGCGCCACCGGATTCCGCGTCGTCGCCGCCGGCAAAGGCACCAAATATCTGCCCGCCTATCACGACATCACGCCGGACGGCGTCTGGGAGCATTACGGCCTCACAGCCGGCGAAGCGCAGTCCGCCGGCATGAACCCGCAAATGTTCAACTCGTTTCTCGACGGCACCAAGTCGGCCATCGAAATGGCGGCGATCGCGAACGCGACCGGGCTCGATGTTCCCTCGAGCGGATTGTTGTTTCCACCCTGCGGCGTCGACGACCTGCCGCATGTGATGCGGCCACGCGAGCATGGCGGCGTGCTGGAGAGATCCGGCGTGGTCGAGGTGGTCTCCTCGCTCGAACGCGATGGAAGGCCGGTGTTTCGTGACCTGCGCTGGGGCGTCTATGTCGTACTGGAAGCGCCGAACGACTATGCTGCCGACTGCTTCAGGCAATACGGCCTGAAGACCGATGCGAGCGGACGCTATGCGGCGATGTACAAGCCGTATCATCTGATCGGGCTGGAGCTGAATATCTCGGTCCTGTCGGCGGCGCTGCGCAAGGAACCGACCGGACAGCCGCAAGGCTTCCGCGGCGACGTCGTATCGGTCGCCAAGCGCGACCTGCGTGCCGGCGAAATGCTCGATGGCGAGGGCGGCTACACGGTGTGGGGCAGACTGATGCCGGCCACAGCGAGCCTCAAGGCCCGAGCGCTGCCGATCGGGCTCGCGCATCACCTG
>CAWDES010000017.1:0-65000 GCA_963801325.1 uncultured Alphaproteobacteria bacterium | reverse complement strand
CCCTACGGCTACCTTGTTACGACTTCACCCCAGTCGCTGACCCTACCGTGGCCGGCTGCCTCCATTGCTGGTTAGCGCACCGTCTTCAGGTAAAACCAACTCCCATGGTGTGACGGGCGGTGTGTACAAGGCCCGGGAACGTATTCACCGTGGCGTGCTGATCCACGATTACTAGCGATTCCAACTTCATGGGCTCGAGTTGCAGAGCCCAATCCGAACTGAGACGGCTTTTTGAGATTTGCGAAGGGTTGCCCCTTAGCGTCCCATTGTCACCGCCATTGTAGCACGTGTGTAGCCCAGCCCGTAAGGGCCATGAGGACTTGACGTCATCCCCACCTTCCTCGCGGCTTATCACCGGCAGTCTCCTTAGAGTGCTCAACTAAATGGTAGCAACTAAGGACGGGGGTTGCGCTCGTTGCGGGACTTAACCCAACATCTCACGACACGAGCTGACGACAGCCATGCAGCACCTGTCTCCGGTCCAGCCGAACTGAAGAACTCCATCTCTGGAGTCCGCGACCGGGATGTCAAGGGCTGGTAAGGTTCTGCGCGTTGCGTCGAATTAAACCACATGCTCCACCGCTTGTGCGGGCCCCCGTCAATTCCTTTGAGTTTTAATCTTGCGACCGTACTCCCCAGGCGGAATGCTTAAAGCGTTAGCTGCGCCACTAGTGAGTAAACCCACTAACGGCTGGCATTCATCGTTTACGGCGTGGACTACCAGGGTATCTAATCCTGTTTGCTCCCCACGCTTTCGTGCCTCAGCGTCAGTATCGGGCCAGTGAGCCGCCTTCGCCACTGGTGTTCTTGCGAATATCTACGAATTTCACCTCTACACTCGCAGTTCCACTCACCTCTCCCGAACTCAAGATCCTCAGTATCAAAGGCAGTTCTGGAGTTGAGCTCCAGGATTTCACCCCTGACTTAAAGACCCGCCTACGCACCCTTTACGCCCAGTGATTCCGAGCAACGCTAGCCCCCTTCGTATTACCGCGGCTGCTGGCACGAAGTTAGCCGGGGCTTATTCTTGCGGTACCGTCATTATCTTCCCGCACAAAAGAGCTTTACAACCCTAGGGCCTTCATCACTCACGCGGCATGGCTGGATCAGGGTTGCCCCCATTGTCCAATATTCCCCACTGCTGCCTCCCGTAGGAGTTTGGGCCGTGTCTCAGTCCCAATGTGGCTGATCATCCTCTCAGACCAGCTACTGATCGTCGCCTTGGTGAGCCATTACCTCACCAACTAGCTAATCAGACGCGGGCCGATCTTTCGGCGATAAATCTTTCCCCGTAAGGGCTTATCCGGTATTAGCACAAGTTTCCCTGTGTTGTTCCGAACCAAAAGGTACGTTCCCACGCGTTACTCACCCGTCTGCCGCTGACGTATTGCTACGCCCGCTCGACTTGCATGTGTTAAGCCTGCCGCCAGCGTTCGCTCTGAGCCAGGATCAAACTCTCAAGTTGGACTTGAAACTTTAAACCGGCTGATCACAACGTTTGACGAGGTCCCACCATTCTTGTCAGCCGAAGCTGACAGCCGCCTGCGATTCACATCGCGGGCAACGATGGTGTAACCTTTAAAACGTGTACCGCCGAAGTCTTTCGTCCGACCCCGAAAACCTGAAAGCCGAAGCCTTCATGTATTCCGAGATCCGCAAGGACTCCGCCGTCCACGTTTCTCTTTCTTCATCTTCACTTGTCAAACAGCCCGGGGTTCGAAAACCCCTCTCCCTTAGCGGGAGCGAAATCCCCATCCGACGGCAAATCACAACCGGTTACTACCGGCTGCTGATTCACTCATCTCAATGAGGAGCTTTGCTGGCACAGCTAGTTGCCTTGGCCGAGGGCCAATGCAGCGCCGCGCTCAGTGGGCGGTTTATAGGCCCGCCCCATCGGCGTTGTCAACGCCTGATGTCAACAAATCGTCGCATCGCGTCGAGAATTTTGAGTCGGCCGCAAACCCCGCTTTTTTCAGGGTTTTGCGCCGTACTTGAGCCACAATCCTACGACGTTCTGGCGTACTTAGGCATTGAATCGCTTCATACCAGTGGGGGTCGAGGGCGGTAAAAGTGCCGAAAGAGGCGAAGGTCATCGACGATGCCTGTCGCCCCTTTCACGCGGACGGAAGACTTCGAAGAGATTTCCACACTATCAACAGTTGCGATTTTGGCCGTTCTTTCGGCTCGTTGTCGCAAACATTGTGCGGTACGCCGCGCTCCCGTCGCCCTCTAAAGGGCTTTCGGGCTTCTGCACGGCTTAAGGATCTCGTCGAATGACGACGGAATTTGGGGGGATGGCGGTTTGAGCCACAGGACGTCACGCGGCAGCGGATACGGGCGCGACGCCGGGGTCATTGACCTCGGTCACGAGCCGCCGCTTTCGGTTGACGGTACTGAGGCCGCGGTGATCGACCGCCGCCGCGTCTCGGTCCAGTGGTTTAGCGGCACTATTCTGACGGGTCTGTGCGGCGCAGCCTTGATTGGCGGCGCCGTTTTTGCGTCGCTCGACGGCGAAATGACCTTCGCCAAGATCCCGGAGCGGGTCGAAGGCACCCTGCGCGGCGCTTTCGGCGCCAACGACCGCTCCGCCTCCTTGCACAAGAGCGATCGGCTGCCGCCTCCGGGCGAAGCCAGCGCGGCGCGCAATGTGGTGCGGGTCTCGACGGTCGCGCGGGTCGGCAATCGCGACGTGATGCGGGTGCGGCCGTTCATTCGCATCTCCGGCAACCTGTCGATGACGACAAGCGACCTGTCGGCCAAGATCCCGCCCTTTAACGCCCAGCGCATGCTGACCGATGTCGGCACCAGCGCGCCGGCCGCCTCCGACGATCCGAACAATTCCGATGCGGCCGAGCCCGATGCCGAGGTGTCGTTCGTCACCAAGGATCTGGCGCCGATCCTGCCGAAGGCGAAGCTCGCCGCGAACATTTCACTCGACGAGATCACGCTGCGGGTACGCGATGCCTCTAATTGGCGCGGCAATGGCGGCGTGAAATATGCTGCGCTGGCCAACGCGGCCGCCGATGTCAGCGGCGCGACCGGCGGCATCAAGCTGGCCTACGCCACCGAAGGCACTGTCGCAGACCCCTATGCCGGCTTTGAGACCCGGGTCGTGCCCGAGAACGTCACCCTGCTGCCGAAAACCAAAGACCAGATCACCGGCGGCAACCCGACCGGCGAACGCGTCCACGTCGTCAAGAAGGGTGACACCGTCACCTCGATCATGCGCGACCAGGGCGCGACGCCGGAAGAAGCCAAGGCAATCGCCTCCATGCTCGGCGCGCGCGGCCGCGACGGCGGCCTGAAGGAAGGCCAGAAGCTTCGCATCCTGATGGCGCCGGCCGGTCCCGGCCAAAGGCTTCAGCCCTACCGCGTGATGGTCGCCAACGACTCCACCGTCGAAGCGGTCGCCGCCCTGTCCGACATTGGCAAGAAATACGTCGCCGTCGACGTCTCGAGCATCAACACCGTCACCGATACTGCCGACAACAGCAAGGAAGACGACGACGATGATGACGGCACCGGCGTTCGCCTCTATCAGAGCATTTACGAGACGGCGTTGCGCAACAAGGTGCCGGCCAGCGTCATCGAGGACATGATCCGCATCTACTCTTATGACGTCGATTTCCAGCGCAAGGTGCAGCCGGGAGATTCCTTCGACGTGTTCTTCGCCGGCGAAGACGAAGGCGGCGCCAACAACGGTGAAAAATCGGAAGTGCTTTTTGCCGCGCTCACCGTCGGCGGCGAAACCAAGAAATATTATCGCTTCCAGACCCCCGACGATGCGATCGTCGATTTCTACGACGAGACCGGCAAGAGCGCGAAAAAGTTCCTGGTCCGCAAGCCCGTCAACGTCGCCATCATGCGATCCGGCTTCGGCAGCCGCCGCCATCCGATCCTCGGCTACGTGAAGATGCATACCGGCGTCGACTGGGCCACCGCCTACGGCACGCCGATCTTCGCTTCAGGCAACGGCGTGGTCGAGGTTGCCGGCTGGGAAGGCGGTTACGGCAAATACGTCAAGCTCAAGCACAACAACGGCTATGAGACCGCCTACGGCCACATGTCCGCCTTCGCCAAGGGCCTCGAAGTCGGCAAGCGGGTGCGGCAGGGCCAGGTCATCGGTTTCGTCGGTTCGACCGGACAATCGACCGGCGCCCACGTCCACTACGAAATTCTCGTCAACGGCCGCTTCGTCGACCCGATGCGCGTGAAGCTGCCGCGCGGCCGTTCGCTGGAAGGCGGAATGCTGTCGAGCTTCGAGAAGGAACGCGATCGCCTCGACGGCATGATGACCGGACGCGGCGCCCGCATCTCGGATGCGAGCGGCGGCCCGGTGCAGCTCACCAACCGCTGAGGTTCGCCTCGATCATTCGGATATGAAAACGGCCCCGCATTGCGGGGCCGTTTTGCTTGTCGGGTCTACCTGCTTGTCTCAGTTCAGCTTGCGCTTCGGCACCGGCGTCTCGAACGGTGCGATTTCCGCGGTCTGGCGCGCCTTGCCGTTGAAGGTCAACACGTTGCCTTGCGCTGAAATCGTCACGCGATCGCCGTCGTGAACTTCACCGGCGAGGATCATCTCGGCGAGCGGATCCTGCACACTGCGCTGGATCACCCGCTTGAGCGGACGCGCACCGTAGGCCGGGTCCCATCCCTTGGCCGCGAGCCAGTCGCGCGCGACAGCCTCCAGCGTGAGCGTGATCTTGCGCTCCTCCAGAAGCTTCGACAGCCGCGAGAACTGGATCTCGACGATCCGGCCCATCTCGCTCTTTTGCAGCCGATGGAACAGGATGATCTCGTCGACGCGGTTGAGGAACTCGGGCCGGAAATGCGCCCGCACCGTGCCCATCACCAGTTCGCGAACCGCCGACGTGTCCTCGCCTTCCGGCTGATTGACCAGGAATTCCGAACCAAGGTTCGAGGTCATGATGATCAGCGTGTTGCGGAAATCGACCGTTCGCCCCTGACCGTCGGTCAGGCGGCCGTCGTCGAGCACCTGCAGCAGCACGTTGAAGACATCCGGATGCGCTTTTTCGACCTCGTCGAACAGCACGACTTGATACGGCCTGCGACGCACGGCTTCGGTAAGCGCGCCGCCCTCGTCGTAGCCGACATAGCCCGGAGGCGCGCCGATCAGCCGCGACACCGAGTGCTTCTCCATGTATTCCGACATGTCGAGGCGCACCATCGCGGTCTCGTCGTTGAAGAGATATTCCGCGAGCGCTTTCGTCAGTTCGGTCTTGCCGACGCCGGTTGGCCCCAAGAACATGAACGAGCCCATCGGCCGGTTCGGGTCCTGCAAGCCGGCACGCGAGCGGCGCACGGCGGTTGCGACCGCATGCACGGCCTCGGCCTGGCCGACCACGCGCTGGCCAAGGCTCAGCTCCATCTTGAGGAGCTTGTCCTTTTCGCCTTCCAGCATCTTGTCGACGGGCACGCCGGTCCAGCGCGAGACCACCTGCGCGATGTGGTTGGCGGTGACCGCCTCCTCCATCATCTCGCCGGCGTTCTCCTTGGCCTCGATGTCGGCGAGCTTTTTCTCAAGCTCGGGAATGCTGCCATAGGCAAGCTCGCCCGCGCGCTGGAATTCGCCGCGGCGCTGGGCATTGGCGAGTTCGATGCGGAGCGCGTCGAGCTCGCTCTTGAGCTTTTGGGCATTCGACAGCTTGTTCTTTTCCGCGCTCCAGCGCGCGGTCAAGGCGGCCGACTTCTCCTCCAGCTCGGCAAGCTCTTTCTCGAGCGTCTGCAACCGGCTCCTGGAGCCGGCGTCGCTTTCTTTCTTCAGCGCCTCCTGCTCGATCTTGAGCCGGATGATTTCCCGGTCCATCGAATCGAGTTCTTCCGGCTTGGAATCGACCTGCATCTTCAGCCGCGCGGCCGCCTCGTCCATCAAATCGATGGCCTTGTCCGGCAGGAAACGGTCGGTGATGTAGCGGTTCGACAGCGTCGTGGCGGCCACCAGCGCCGAGTCCGTGATGCGTACGCCGTGATGCTGCTCGTATTTGTCCTTCAGCCCGCGCAGGATCGAGATCGTATCCTCGACCGTGGGCTCGGAGACGAAGATCGGCTGGAAGCGGCGCGCCAAGGCGGCGTCCTTCTCGACGTGCTTTCGATACTCGTCGAGCGTGGTCGCGCCGATACAATGCAGTTCGCCCCGCGCCAGCGCGGGCTTCAGGAGATTGGATGCATCCATGGCGCCATCGGCCTTGCCGGCGCCGATCAGCGTATGCATCTCGTCGATGAACAGGATGATCGAGCCCTCGGCCGAGGTGACCTCGGACAGCACGGCCTTCAGCCGCTCCTCGAACTCGCCGCGATATTTGGCGCCCGCGATCAACGCGCCCATGTCGAGCGACAACAGCCGCTTGTCTTTCAGGCTCTCCGGCACGTCGCCGTTGAGAATGCGCAGCGCGAGACCCTCGACGATGGCGGTCTTGCCGACGCCGGGCTCGCCGATCAGCACGGGATTGTTCTTGGTGCGGCGGGAAAGCACCTGGATGGTGCGGCGGATTTCCTCGTCGCGCCCGATCACGGGATCGAGCTTGCCGTCACGCGCCGCCTGCGTCAGGTCGCGCGAATATTTCTTCAGCGCGTCATAGCCGTTTTCGGCGGTGGCGCTGTCGGCGGTGCGGCCCTTGCGCAGAGTCTCGATCGCGGCATTGAGGTTTTGCGGCGTGAGGCCGCCCTTGCGCAGCAGGCTGCCTGCCTCGCCGTCCTTGGTCAGCGCCAGACCGAGCAGCAACCGCTCGACCGTGACGAAACTGTCGCCGGCCTTGTCGGCCGCCTTCTCGGAGGCGTCGAAAGCACGCGCCAGTTCGGGCGCGAGGTAAACCTGTCCCGCGCCGCTGCCCGAAATCTTGGGTAATTTGTTCAGGCCTTCTTCGGTGGCCTTCAGGATGGCGCGCGAATTGCCGCCGGCCCGGTCGATCAGACCGCTCGCAAGCCCCTCATTGTCGTCCAGCAGCACCTTGAGCATGTGCAGGGAGGAAAACTGCTGATGCCCCTCGCGCACGGCCAGCGACTGCGCCGACTGGACAAAGCCCCTCGCGCGCTCGGTATATTTTTCGATGTTCATTCGTCACTTCCCTCGGCATGCCGAAGCTACCCTGAAAAGGCATAGCAACGGCATCTTCATTGGGTTTCCGCGCGCCGCGTTGACGTTCCTCAACCGGACACGGGCCGTCACCAGCGCTCGCAGAAGCTCACGCCGGCTTGAGGCAAATGTGGGAAGGGGCCCGGGCGAAGGGAAGAGGGATTTTCACAAATTCGTGTAGCGGTGGAGTCGGAGACGAAAATCTCTTAAAAAAGAGCATGTCCGCGCAAATCACCGGCCTTTACCGCTATCCCGTCAAGGGCCTCTCGCCGGAGCCCCTGGCCGAGGTCGCCCTCGGTATCGGCCAGACCTTTCCGGCCGACCGGCGCTACGCCATCGAAAACGGCCCGAGCGGCTTCGACGCCACAGTGCCCGGCTGGCTGCCCAAAGTCCCAATTCCTGATGTTGATGCGCAACGAGCGCCTGGCCGGGCTGAAGACCCATTTCGACGATCACACCCACTGCCTGACCATCCGCAGGGATGGCGAGGTCGTGGCGCGCGGCGACCTGGAGACGACGGAGGGCCGCGCCGCGATCGAACAGTTCTTCACGGCGAATTTTACCGCCGACCTCAAGGGTCCTCCAAAAGTCCTCTCGTCGGAGGGCCACAGCTTTTCGGACGTCGCCCGCAAGGTCGTGTCGATCATCAATCTCTCGAGCGTCGGCGCCGTCGACGGCCTCGTCGACTGGGACGTCCACCCCTTGCGCTTTCGCGCCAACCTGTACGTGACGGGCTGGCCGGCCTGGCACGAATTCGAGTTGCTCGACCGGACGCTCGTGATCGGCGACGTCCGCCTGAAGGTCGTCAAGCGGATCAAGCGCTGCGCCGCCGTCAATGTCGACCCTGACACGGCGCTCCGCGACCTCGAAATCCCGAACACGTTGCAGCGCCGGCTCGGTCACGCCGATTGCGGCATCTATGCCGAGGTGATTTCGCCCGGCACGCTGCGCATCGGCGACGAGATCGCGGCGGAAGAGCCGCGGCTGGTGTAGCCGATCGTGCTTATGCCGCTCCGCCCTGTGTGTTCGCAGGGTCGCGCGACGCGATGAGCGAAGCTGGTTGCGCGGAGCCGGCCTGTCTGAAAGACGATACCGGCCATGGCCCGACCGGATCGCATTGCGCACCGTGTCACCGCTTCGCTCGCGTCCGCGGGAGACGACGGTTACGAGCTGTCCCACCGCCGCGATAGCCTCCGCCCTCAATTCGGCAGCACGTAAGCGTAGATCCGGCCGCGCGAGATCGGCGCTTCTTTCACCCGGTTGCCGTTGTTGCCGGAGATCATGATCGGATTGCCGCGGGCGTCGATGCCGGTGATGATTCCGACGTGACCGCCGCCGCGCCGTCCCATCACCGCGATCGCGCCGACCTGCGGACCCGACACGCGATGACCGTAGCTTGCGAACGAGCTCGCCATGTCCGACCCGGTGCCGCGATGACCGGTGCGCTGCAAGACCATGTTCATGAAGCGCGCGCACCACAGGCTGGCCCGGCTGGTCGGGTTGCCGCCGAGATAATGCCGCGCTTCCATCACGAGGTCGGACGAACCCGACGACGCGTCGCCCGCCGGCGAGGACGACCCGAGGCTGGCATTGGCGCTCGATAGCTCGTGCTTGTGCATATAGGCAACGCTCTCATGCCAGCGCGAATGACGCGCGAAGTGGCGAGACGCGATGATGGGCGAAGTGACGCCGCGCATGATGGTGACCACCGATCGCGTGGGCATGCGCGACCCGATGAAAACCGTGATGCGAGCGCGCCGCAGCCGGCATTGCCGAGGCGACGAACGCCATCAGGCACAGAGACAAGACACAAGCGAGCGACGAAACGCAGACGATACAAACATTCAACTAACCCTCGTGAAACACTTTCCCGGACACCGGCGCACAGGCGGCCGGCATCCGGGGCGGCTTAAGAAAATTACGATGTGGCAAGAGCAAGGCGGGAGGCTGTCGCACACGAACGGTTGAAGCTGGAGGAAACGCGACCAAGATTTCTTGATCGAAAAAGAAGCCGGTTTGCCTCATTGCAGCCACGGGCTTTAACTGCGAAATTCAGCGAAGTTGGCATCATACGATCGCAGGACCTCGTCGGCAGACGTCGAACCTGAGCGCCGAGCAGGTGCCCAGAAAAGACGAACGAAAAGAAGAGAACAAGAAAAGAGGGAGCAGGAAGCCAATGCCTCACGCGATCGCCAACGACAAAACCCGCCTCTATTTCGAAGAAGCAGGCAGCGGCACGCCGATCCTGTTCGTGCACGAATTCGCGGCAGACCACACCAACTGGGAGCCGCAGATGCGCTACTTTTCGCGCGGCCACCGCTGCATCGCCTATTCCGCGCGCGGCTACACGCCCTCGGATGTGCCGCCGTCGGCGGAAGACTACAGCTACAGGCATTTCTACACCGACGCGCTTGCGGTGCTCGATCATCTCAATATTGCGAAGGCCCATTTCGTCGGGTTGTCGATGGGCTCCTACTCCTCGCTACAGGTCGCGCTCAACGCGCCGGAGCGCGATGCTGTCGATGACGCTGGCCGGCGTCGGCTCCGGATCGAGCCTCGAGAACCTCGATACCTTCCGCAAGACCTGCCGCGACACCGCCGATCAGTTCGAAAAGATCGGCTCGGTGGAAGTGGCGAAGGTCACCCGCGAAGCGCCGGGCCGGATTCCCTTTCTGGTGAAGGACCCGCGCGGCCACGCCGACTTCTATGCGGCGCTGGCGCGGCACGATTCCAAGGGCTCGGCCAATACGATGCGCGGCTTTCAGGGCGGGCGGCCGTCGATCTACACCATGGCGGACGCCATCAGGAAAGTAATGACGCCGGCGCTGATCATTTGCGGCGACGAGGACGACGCCTGCGTCGAGCCGAGTTTGTTCCTGAAGCAGCATCTTCCGGCATCGGGCCTGACGTTCTTTCCCAAAATCAGGCCACGTGCTCAATCTGGAAGAACCGGCGCTGTTCAACGAAATGGTCGAACGTTTCATCGCGCTGGTCGAGGCCAACCGCTGGAACCCGCGCGACCCGCGATCGAGTCCTGCCGCATTAGCGCGTCGCTCCCTTTCTAAGTTGAGAGACCACGCCCGTCACGACATCGATATCTGAACAAACGCGCCGAACTCGCTCCTGAAGAAGCCGGCCGACAAGGACGACTGCTGGTCGGTCACCATGTGCCGCACAACATGACCGGCCAGACGCTGCGACGCTGCAGTACGACGTGCAGAATGTGGAAATGACCTGCCATCACTCACATCCATTGGTACGTCGTACCATCCCTGAGCCTCTCAATAGCGCGGTGGGCGTCGATGCAGTCGATGTCACCGGGCGTCAGGCCAATATCGATCAGCTCTCTGTCACTCAGGTCGTGCAAGCTTACCCGCAACCTCTCGCGTTGGCGCCTTTCCTGAAACGCAAACCAATATCTCTTGAGCAAGCTCAAGACGTTCCGCTTCGATGGAGCGGGCCATCTAGCCACCTCCAGCGCGGCGGGGCTCGCCGCGGCTAACTCGTCGCCTGCGGCGTCACGCCCAGTCGCGGATGTGAGGGTCGTCTCTTGGGGTCGCACCGGATGCTCCTGCTGTTGTGCCGGCAGGAAGCGTGGCCAAACAAAAGGCCCCGTCCGATGCCGGCGGGGCCTTGGTGAAAGATCGCGTTGTCGAATTCCTAGCGCACGACTCCTTCCACGGCCCAGCGAGAGCGGGTCATGTGTTTACGGTAAGCGTTGCGCACCAAATTGGACATGAAGCGTGGCTATCACGGGGATCGCGAAAATTCAAGAGATGATGTGGAAGCGTGGCTTATGCGCGTCATTGCGAGCGACAGCGAAGCAATCCAGTCGGATTCACGAAAAATTCTGGATTGCTTCGTCGCTCCGGCGCAAAATTGCTCCGCAATTTTGTCGCGGGCTCTTCGCAATGACGGGGAGCGGCTGTTTGAAAAGTTGAATTGATGATGGGCTGGCAGCAGCGGCGCCTACTTCACCTTCTCGCCCCGGCTGAGCAGGAACACGCCCTGTTCGCCGAACATGTTCCAGAACCACCAGGGCAGGTTCACGCGCAGCGGCCGGCCGTAAAGATCGAGCGCGACCGCGCGCTCCATCTTGACGCCGATCTCGTCGCAGAGCTGCACGAAATCCTTGATGGTGCAGAAATGAATGTTCGGCGTGTCGTACCACGTCGCGGGGAGGTTTTCCGTGCGCGGCATGTGGCCGCCGATCAGAAGCTGCAAGCGCATCCGCCAGAAGCCGAAATTCGGAAACGACACGATGGCGCGGCGACCGATCCGCAGCAGGTTTTCGAGCACCACCTTGGGCTGCCGCGTCGCCTGCAAGGTCTGCGACAGGATCACATAGTCGAAGGCATCGTCAGGGTAAGTGACGAGATCGGTGTCGGCGTCGCCCTGCACCACCGCAAGCCCCTTGGCGACGCAGCGGTTGACGCCCTCGCGCGACAGTTCGATGCCGCGCCCGTCGATCCCGCGGCCTTCCAGAAGCTGCAACAGATCGCCCTCGCCGCAACCGACGTCGAGCACTTTCGAGCCGGGCTCGACCATTTCGACGACCAGAAGATGGTCGCCGCGATGAGCTGCGCTGTCGCGATCGGACCGCCGGATTGAGCGGCAGGGTCTGCTGCTGCAAGGTCATGCGTCGCCGCCCGCGTCAAGTCCGCGCGCCTTCGCCGCCGATTGCAGGAAGGCGCGGGAGATGTCGAAGAATTCCGGCACGTCGAGCAGGAAGGCGTCGTGGCCGCGATCGGTCTCGATCTCCGCGAAACTCACCCGCGCGCTGGAGGCATTCAGCGCATGCACCAGCGCCCGCGATTCCGAGGTCGGAAACAGCCAGTCGCTGGTGAACGACACCACGCAGAAACGGGTCTGGATGCCGCGGAACGCCCGCGCCAGCACGCCGTCATGGTCGGCGGCGATATCGAAGTAATCCATCGCCCGCGTCAGATAGAGATAGCTGTTGGCATCGAAGCGCTCGACGAATGACGAGCCCTGATAGCGCAGGTAGCTCTCGACCTGAAAATCCGCGTCGAAGGAGAAGGTCGGCAGTTCGCGATCCTGCATGCGGCGGCCGAATTTGCGATGCAAGCGCGGCGTCCGACAGATAGGTGATGTGCGCGGCCATGCGCGCGACGCCAAGCCCGCGATGCGGCTGGGTGCCCTTCTCGAAGTAGCGGCCGTTGTGCCAATCGGGATCGGCCATGACCGCCTGGCGACCGAGTTCGTGGAAGGCGATGTTCTGCGCCGAATGCCGCGTCGAGCACGCGATCGCAAGCGTCGAGAACACGCGTTTCGGATAGGCCGCCGTCCATTGCAGCGCCTGCATCCCGCCCATCGAGCCGCCGACCACGGAAAACAGCGTCTCGATGCCCAAGTGATCGAGCAGCATCGCCTGCGCGCGCACCATGTCGGGAATGGTGATGACCGGGAAATCCAGTCCCCACAACTTGCCGGTCGCCGGATTGATCGAAGCCGGCCCGGTCGATCCCATGCAGCCGCCGATCACGTTCGCGCAGATGATGAAGTAACGCTCCGTATCGAGCGGACGGCCTGGGCCGACGAGGGTCTCCCACCAGCCGGGCTTGCCGGTCACGGGATGCACGTTGAAAACATGCTGATCGCCGGTCAGCGCGTGGCAGACCAGAATGGCATTGGAGCGCTCGGCATTGAGTTCACCGTAGGTCTGATAGGCGATCTGAAACGGCGCGAGGTCGATGCCGCAGTCGAGCCGCAGCGGCTGATCGATGCCAAACTGCACGAGCTTGGAGTTCGGATGGTCCGCCTCGTGCGAGCGCTCATCGGCGCTGATCGCAGCATTGGGGACTGATTTGACGTTCACCATCGCAGGTCTCGATCCCTCGGGCGTCTTGTTGCCCCGGAAATCAGGCCATAAAAAATCCGGCCTGAACGGAAGTTCGGCCGGGATCATTCTGTCCCCGGCCTGTTTAGCGAGTTTTTTAACGTGGCTGCAAGCCGGCCGGCTCAAATGACCACGGAACGACATAAAATTAGTCGCTCAACCCCTCATCGTCAAGGCAAGGCCGTGGTTAATAGGGCCTTGGTTCCTCACGGTGAGGAGGCGCTCTTGCGCCGTCTCGAACCATGAGGGAGAAGAATGGGCCTGCATCCTTCGAGACGCGCTTTTCGCGCTCCTCAGGATGAGGATCGAGATACATCAGGTTCGAGAATGTCCAAGCCGCCCCCTTCGCCGCCATCGCTCGCCGATCTGCGCCAGGAGATCGATACGATCGATTCCCAGGTGCACAGCCTGCTGATGCAGCGCGGCGACATCATCGACCGGCTGATCCAGGTGAAGCACACCCAGGAAGTCGGTTCGGCTTTCCGTCCCGCGCGCGAAGCCGACATGATGCGCCGCCTGGTGCAGCGCCATCGCGGCATCCTGCCGCTCGACACCGTCGAAAGCATCTGGCGCGTCATCATCTCGACGTTCACATACGTCCAGGCGCCGTTCTCGGTGCATGCCGACATTTCCGTCGGCGAACCCCTGATGCGGGATTCCGCGCGGTTTCATTTCGGCTTCACCGTGCCCTACGTTTCGCACTTCAACGCGCCGGCCGCGGTCGAGGCGGTTGCCAAATCCAAGGGCGATCTCGCGCTGGTGTCGGCAACCTCAAGCCGCACGCCGTGGTGGATCGCGCTCGAACCGCAGGATGCGCCGAAGATCATCGCGCGACTGCCTTTCGTCGAGCGTGCCGATCACCCGGCAGCGCTGCCGGTGTTCGTGGTGTCGCGCGTGGCCGACAGCGCGATGGTCACCGAAGTCGAAACCTGGAGCGTGCGCGTCTCCGGCTGGAATGCCGAAACCGTCCGCGCGCTGTCGCCGTTGGCCGATATCGTCGCGGTGCCCGACACCGCCTTCGACGGCGCGGCACTGCTGGTGTCGGTCGCTAGCGGCCACCTTGAAAAGGTCAAGGCCGCGCTGATCGAAACCGGCGCCTCCGTGCGCTCATCGGCTCTCGTCGGCAGCCACGCAACGCGCTATACGGTGGCCTCAAACGGGGCCGCGAAGTAGAGCCGCCCCGCCACTCCGGAGCCAAAGATGTCCAGACCCGTGCCGAATCCCGGCATTCTCGATATTGCGCCCTACACGCCCGGCAAGAGCCCGACGGCGGAACCGGGCCGCAAGGTGTTCAAGCTGTCGGCCAACGAGACGCCGTTCGGCCCCTCGCCGAAGGCGATCGAGGCCTACAAGAGCGCGGCCGGGCATCTGCACGACTATCCGGAAGGCACCTCGCGTATTCTTCGCGAAGCGATCGGGCGCGCCTTCGGGCTCGACCCCGACCGCATCATCTGCGGCGCCGGCTCCGACGAACTGCTCAATCTGCTGGCGCACACCTATCTCAGCCAGGGTGACGAAGCGATTTCGACCACCCACGGCTTTTTGGTCTATCCGATCGCGACCAAGGCAAAAGACGCCGTCAACGTGATCGCGCCGGAGACGCGACTACACCGCCGATGTCGATGCCATCCTCAAGCTGGTCACGCCGCGAACCAAGCTGATCTGGCTTGCCAACCCGAACAACCCGACCGGCACCTACTTGCCGTTCGACGAGGTGAAGCGGCTGCGCGCCGGATTGCCGTCGCACGTGCTGCTGGTGCTGGACGCCGCCTATGCGGACTACGTCTCGCGCAACGATTACGAGATGGGGATCGAACTGGTCGCGACCACGGAAAACACCGTGATGACGCACACGTTCTCGAAGATCCACGGGCTTGCGGCGCTGCGCGTCGGCTGGATGTTCGGACCGGCCCATATCGTGGACGCGGTCAACCGCATCCGCGGACCCTTCAACGTGTCGACGCCGGCGATGCTGGCCGCGATCGCCGCGATCGAGGACACCGCACACCAGCAGATGTCCAAGACTCACACCGAGAAGTGGCGCAACTGGCTCACGGAAGAAATCACAAAGCTCGGTCTCAAGGTGACGCCGAGCGTTGCCAATTTCGTGCTGATCCACTTCCCGCAGGAGGGCAAGACGGCCGTGGATGCGGACGCCTTCCTCACCAAACGCGGCCTCGTGCTGCGGGCGCTGAAGAATTACAAGCTGCCGCACGCGCTGCGGCTGACGATCGGCACCGAGGAAGCCAACCGGCTGGTGGTCGACGGCCTGCGTGATTTCATGGGGGCGAAGTGAGTACGAGTACGGAGTCCAAATTTCAATCGCATCGCGCTGATCGGCTTCGGGCTGATCGGCGGCTCGATCGCGCGCGCGGCGCGCGCGCAGGGGCTGGCGAAGGAGATCGTGACCACCGCGCGTTCGGCTGCGACGCGCGCCCGCGTCATGGAACTCGGCGTCGTCGATCGCGTGGTCGAGACCAATGCCGAGGCCGTCAAGGATGCCGATCTCGTCATCCTCTGCATCCCCGTCGGCGCCTGCGGCCCGGTCGCAGCCGAGATTGCGCCGCACTTGAAGGCGGGCGTCATCGTCTCCGACGTCGGCTCGGTCAAGGCTTCGGTGGTCAAGGATATGGCGCCGCATTTGCCAGCGAGCGCCCATTTCGTGCCGGCGCATCCGGTGGCGGGCACCGAAAATTCCGGTCCCGATTCCGGCTTCGCCGAACTGTTCAACCATCGCTGGTGCATCCTCACGCCGCCCGAAGGCACTGACGCAAACGCAACGGACAAGTTGCGCGCGTTCTGGGCCGCGCTCGGCGCCAAGGTCGAGATCATGACGCCCGAGCATCATGACCTCGTGCTCGCGATCACGAGCCATCTGCCGCACCTGATCGCCTACACCATCGTCGGCACCGCCGACGAACTCGCGCAGGTGACTTCCTCCGAAGTGATCAAGTTTTCCGCCGGCGGATTTCGCGACTTCACCCGCATCGCGGCATCCGATCCGACCATGTGGCGCGACGTGTTTCTCGCCAACAAGGATGCCGTGCTGGAAATGCTCGGCACCTTCAACGAGGACCTGTCAAAGCTCACCCGCGCGATCCGGCGTGGCGACGGCGAAGCGTTGTTCGAGCACTTCACGCGCACGCGCGCGATCCGCCGCGGCATCGTCGAGACCGGACAGGACTCGGCCGCGGCCGACTTCGGCCGTCCGCACGAGCAACTGGCGAAGAAGTAACGCTTAGTTCTTTTGAGCATGATCTCCGCGCAAACGCTCCGCGTTTGTCGCGAGGGAAAACCGGTTCCCATTTTTCCGGATCATGCTTTAAAACAGCGGCGGGACCTGGCCCACCTTCAACGGGCCGAGATAGACCGTGCCGTCGGCGAAGCGCAGCGGGAAGGTCCGCGCCGGTTTGCCTTCCAGCGTCGCTTCCTTGCCGAGCGCGTTGATGCCGGCGGCGAGGCCGGCATTGGCGTTTTGCTTGACCACCCTGCCGAGACCGGGAATGGCCTTGTCGAGCGCGCCCAACAAATTGGTGACGTCCTGGCTCCTGACGCCCGGTGCGACGCGGTCGAGGGTCGCCTGCGGCACACCCTCCTCCAGCATCTTCTCGATGCCGAGCGCCGGGATGATTTTCTCGAGCCCGGTCACGGTCATTTGCAATTCGCCGTTGATCTGGCCCTGCGCATTCAGCCCCAAAGTGCCCGCAGCGACCGCGATCAGATCGTCCTGCTGAATCCGCGATTGAACGATTTCGACCTTCCCGTCGCCGGCCTGCAATTCGCGAAACCGCTCCGGCCATGGCTTTGGCTTGAGGTCCTTGAGGCCGGTAAGTTTGGCATGAACATCCGCATTGAACGGACGCGCCAGCACGGGGTGAACCTCCTGCGCGCTGCCGGCTTCGATCTGCAACACGCTCTCGACGACAGGGTCTTTCGCCGTCGATCCTTCGGCGAGACGGCCGTGCAATTCGAGGTGTCTGGCGCGCGCGACCGGCACCTGCACCGAACTGCCGTTGACGCGATCGAGCGCGGCATCGTCGAACACGATCGAGGCCCGCTGCGGGATAGCGGGCAGCCCGACCACGCTTGAGCGCGCCACACGCCAGCTTGCCTGCAGCGCAGGCGCATTCGAGGTTTCGGAAATGGTCGCCGGCGACTTGAATTCCGCGATCAGCAATTTCGGATCGTAGACTTGCGCAACCGCCAGGATCTCGCCGAGGTTGATCGTGACGGGCGCCGTCGCGGCGCCGGCCGTCTGCGAAGTCAGCGTGACACGCGCGCCGTCGCAGCGCACTTCAAGGCGGAACGGATAGCCGGCAATCGATTGCTTGGCACAGTCGTAGCTTCGTCCGGATTTGGCTTCTTGCGCGCGCCAGGCGTCGGCCTTCACTTCGGCCTGCGAGACGGCATAGAACCAGAACGCACTCCATGCCGCAGCGGCAATCAGGAGCAGGATCGGCATTGCGAAAAGTGGCCACCGCGAGCGGTGGCGCGGGTTATCGGAGGGCATTGTCATGGCGGTCATAGACGGACCATTGGCGGCCAATTTTGTCAAATCTAAGCGGCCACTTGCCGGCCAACCACGGCCGAATTTTCACTTCGTTTCACAAATATGTTCTGATACCGGTCTTTCAGATGCCCGACCAAAAGCCCTCCAAACCGTCCGCCGAAGATCTCTGGGTCTTTGGCTATGGCTCGCTGATGTGGCGGCCGGGATTTGAATTCCTCGAGCAGGTTCCCGCGCGGCTGATCGGCGAACATCGCGCGTTGTGCGTCTATTCGTTCGACCATCGCGGAACGCCGGAGAAACCTGGTCTCGTGCTCGGCCTCGATCGCGGCGGCGCTTGCCGCGGCATCGCGTTCCGCGTCGCGGCCGTCAATCGCGACGAAGTGATCGATTATTTGCGCGGCCGCGAGCAAACCACCCATGTTTATCGCGAGGTGATGCGCTCGGTCTGGCTGGAGAACGAACCACGCGGGCGCGTCGCCGCACTCGCATACGTCGTCGACCGCGGCCATGTGCAATATGCCGGCCGGCTTTCGCTGCCTGAGCAACTGCGCTACGTGCGGCAAGGCCATGGCCGCTCCGGCAACAACCGCGACTATGTGCTTGAAACCGTGCGATCGATCGAGGCACAGGGATTTCGCGATCCCCAACTGCATCAGCTTTCGCTGATGCTGCACGACGACGCGCCGCTGCACCGCTGAGAACGGCTAGTCCTTCGCGGAGGTCGACTTCGGCCTGCGGCCAAACAACTGCTCCTGCTCGCGCTGCGCCGTCTCGACAAGGCGCACGGTCGCATCTTCGATCGCGGCGGAAACGCGCACCAGGAACTCGTCGCGCGGCAGACCCGGCGGCACCGGATCAAGGAACTCGACCACCAGCGTGCCGGGATAACGCATGAAGGTCCGGCGCGGCCAGAACAGTCCGGAATTGAGCGCGACCGGCAAGCAGCTGCCGCGGCAACTGGCATAGAGCTGCGCAACGCCGGGTTTGTAGTCGGGCGGCGCTCCGACCGGCCGGCGCGTGCCTTCAGGAAAGATAATCAACTGGCGGCCATTGCGGACTTCCTCGCTGGCCTGCCGCACCATCTTCAGCAGCGCACGGCCTCCGGCCCGGCGGTCGACGGAGACCATGCCGGCCTTCATGAGGTACCAGCCAAAAAACGGAATCCGCGTCAGCTCGCGCTTGAGAATGTAAAGTGGGTGATCGAACCACGGCAGCAGCGCGAAGGTTTCCCACATCGACTGATGCTTGGAGGCGACGAGCAACGGCCCCTTCGGAATTTTCTCGGCGCCACGAAACTCCACCTTCACGTTGCACACCACCCGCAACAACCAGGTGCTTTGACGCGCCCAGAGCTTGGCGATCACCATGATCGCCGTGCGCCGCATCACGTAAGTCGGAATCCCGACAATCAACCAGAAGATCAGGAGCGCATAGAACAGCACGTTGTAGATCAACGAGCGCAGGAAGATGGAGATCATCGATGATACCGACCAGTTCACTTGCGCGGGTTAGTTCGCTTGCGCGGTCGCTGGCTGGCGCGACGTCGAAGGCGGAGCATCACTGGCCTCGCGCGTGACGTCGAAGCCCGCATCCGCCAGACGCACCCGCACCTCGGCGGCGACGTATTTGACATACTCCGATAGCACCAGGCGCAAGGTTCCGCTATTGCTCCACCAGGGTTCCTCGCGCCACTTGTCGCCGACGACCGCAAACGGGATCAGCGTGATCTCCGGCATCGCGTGCGACAATTCCACGATGGCGCGCGGCATATGGTAATTCGACGTCACCACGATCAGCGATTTGAACCCGCGTTCGCGCGCCCAGCGCCGCGTCTCGGCGGCGTTGCTGCGGGTATTGACCGCGGAGCGATCGAGATCGACGCAACACCTCAGCAGCGATTGATTGTCGGTGAGCGAGCGCGAAATATCGCTGGCGCCACTCGCCGGATGCACGCCGGAAATCAGGAGCCGCCGGCCGTAGCCGTCGGCCAACAATTCCATCGCATCCGACACGCGGGATGCCCCGCCGGTGAGCACGACGATGCCATCGGCCGTGCGGGGCGGCCTGGCCTCGGTGCCGCGCAATTGTGAGAGAAACCCGATAAAGCCCGCTATGACAGCGACGATTGCCACGACAACCATGCCTGCCATCACGCGTGCGCGACGCTTCCGCGGGACGGCGGAAGCCGGGGCATTTGGCCGGTCGGCGGACGGAAAGCTCATAGCAGGCAGGCGATCCCCTCTTCAGCCCAATTCTAAGGCATGAACCTGAGAAACGGGAGCCGGTTTTCGTGTCCGGATCGCGGTCCGTTGCCTCATTCGATATCGTTAAGGGTTGCAAACAAGGTGCGCCGCGACGCCCAGGCGGTGATCGCCGCAATCACGACCGCCTGCACCGCCAGGATCAGGTAGCCGGAAGGGCGCAGCGAAAACGTTCCCAACAAAGCGGCGAATTGATCCCCGACCGGGGTGCCCGAAAACCAGTTTGCGATCGATTCCGAGAAGCCGAAGACAAGCATCGCGATGCCGCCGCCGATAAGCCCACCCTCAAGGCCGAGCCTGAGGAAATGCCGCAGGAAGCGATTGGCGATGAAACGGTCGCCGGCGCCGACAAAATGCAGGACTTCCACGATCGGGCGGTTGGCGGCCATGGCGCCGCGGGTGGCGAACGACACCGAGATGATGGTGGCGACGATCACCAGCGCCAGAATGCCAATGCCTGCGACCACCGTGGCGCCAGTCATCGAGCGCATCCGCTCGATCCAGGCACGATGATCGTCGACACTTGCGGTCGGTGCGGCCTGAGTCACGCGGCCTCGCAGTGTTTCGAGATCGACCGTCGATCCCGGCTGGACACGAGCGACCAGAACTCGCGGCACCGGAAGGTCCTCAAGCGACAGCCCGCTGCCAAGCCATGGTTCCAGCAATTTCGCGGACTCTTCCCGTGAGAACGGCCTGACGTCGAGAATGCCGGACTGCGCCCGCACGGCATCCGCCACGGCGGCCGCGTCGCGATCGAGGTCGCGCCCGGGTGTTGGGCGAACCTGAAGGGTGATTTCGCTCGCGACCTCCGACTGCCATTCGGCCGCCGAGGCGCTCACCAACAGCACGGTGCCGGTCGTGATCGAGGCGAGGAAGGTCATGATCGCAACAACCGCCACCAGCGCGCTGCCGGAGATCGAGCCGCGCGGCACGATCGGCGACATGTTGCGCGCCCGCGCCGGCACCTGCGGGCGTTCTCGCCCGAGATCGACCAAAGGTCCGAGGTGCGGATCGGTCCTACTCATAGATGTGCAACCGCCCCTGATGCAGCACGAGCCGCCGGGCTTCGTACTGATCCATCAGGGTCATATCATGGGTCGCGATCACAACTGCCGTGCCCGACTTGTTCAATTCGATGAATAGCCGCAGCAAACGCCGTCCGAGCGTCGGATCGACGTTGCCGGTCGGCTCGTCCGCCAGAAGCAGTAGCGGCCGCGAGATCACCGCGCGCGCAATCGCCGCCCGCTGCTTTTCACCGCCTGACAAAATGGGTGGCAGCGCGTCCATGCGCTCGCCGAGGCCCACCCATTTCAGGAGATCGATCACTTCCTTGCGGTAGCTCGATTCGTCCCGGCCGAGGACACGGAAAGGCAGAGCGACGTTTTCGTATGTCGTCATGTGATCGAGCAGACGGAAATCCTGCAACACGATGCCAATCCGCTTGCGCAGATCCGCGATCTGATCCTTGCCGAGTAGCGAGATGTCCTGACCGAACAGGTTGACCAGGCCGCGGGTCGGCCGCAGCGACAGGAACAGCAGCTTCAACAGCGAGGTCTTGCCCGCGCCGGAGGGGCCAGTGAGGAACTGGAACGAATGAGCCGGAATCAGGAAACTGAGGTCGCGCAAAATCTCCGGGCCGAGCCCGTAGCGCAATCCGACATTTTCGAACCGGACCAAGTTCAGCTCCGTTCGATGAAGGGGCGCGACCGGAAAACGACAAATCCGGCTGTCTCAGCCCGACAGGCCATGCTGGCCGCCGGAAACCACAGAAAAGCGTTTTGCTTCGTTTATGGTTTCCGATTCGTTAACGGTCGCCTTGTAGCATCCTGTGGCCCCGCTTCCGAAGTCAATTGCCGTTGGTTTCAGGCATGAATCTCGGAAAAATCGAGGGGCACCGGCGACCCCGGCTAGTGGGGTGGATTTGACATTCACTGGCGTCCTTGCGGAGAACGGCTCCATGCAGATCGTTTGCCCCCATTGTTCGACCTCCTACGGTATCAGCCCGGCATCGCTCGGCGAGGCCGGCCGCACCGTGCGTTGCTCCCGCTGCAAGGAAGTCTGGATGGCGCACCCCGAAGACGCCGTCGAATTCGCCGGCCAGGCGATGGCAGCGACGAGCGGCGCGGACGAAGCCGCCGACTGGAACAGCTACGCCCCCGAACATGGCGGCGCGGACAGCGACGCCCCGCGTGTCGACAGCCCCTCGATTGCCGGTGACTGGCAAAGTTCAGCCGACGATCAGGGATCAAGCGACTGGTCGGCCACGGCGGGCGACGATCTCGACGGCGAGAGGTCAGGACGCCTGTCGTGGCTTGGCCGGCTGATGCCGGCAAGGCTCTCGGGCCGCCTGCCCCATGTCAGTGCGCCGATCAGCCTCACGACCGCTTGCCTCGCGATGGGGGCACTGGCGGTGGCAACCCTGATCTGGCGCGCCGAAATGGTGCGGCTGCTGCCGCAGACGGCGGCCTTCTATCGGCTGGTTGGTCTCGACGTCAATTTGCGCGGGCTCAAATTCAAGGACGTCAAGGTTTCCTCGGAAATGGTCGAGGGCAAGCCGGTTCTGGTGATCGAAGGCGCAATCACGGGCGAATCGAACAAGGCGGTTGAAATTCCGCGGCTGCGCTTCAGCGTGCGCGACGCGCAGGGCGCCGAAATCTACGCCTGGAATGCCGTGCTCGAGCAATCCGTCCTGAAGCCCGGCGAACGCGCGCAGTTCAGGTCGCGCCTTGCCTCGCCACCACCGGAAGGCCGCAACATCGACGTGCGCTTCTTCAACAGGCGCGATCTCGGCTAGTGGTTCGAAACATTCGTATCCTCCACTAGCGGCCACGCCTGAGGCGACCGCGCCATCGCTTCGGCAAGTTCAAGGGTTTACGATGTCACGCGTACTGATCGTCGACGATGAGGAGTCCATGCGCCTCCTGGTCGCGCGCGCCATCGCGATGGATGGTCACGAGATCGCCACCGCCGCCGACGGCGCCGAAGCGCTCGACATCCTGAGCGGGCCAACCGCCGCCTTCGACCTGCTGTTGACCGACATCCAGATGCCGGTGATGGACGGCATTGCGCTGGCATTGACCGCCGCGCGCGATTTTCCGCAAGTGACGATCCTGCTGATGACCGGCTACGCCGAACAGCGCGAGCGCGCCTCCGGCCTCAACGCCATCGCACACGATGTCATCAGCAAACCGTTTTCGGTCGCCGACATCCGCACCGCGGTTGCCGATGCGTTGGCTTCGCGGGCTCAGTAGTCCTTCAAGAGCCGCTCGAGATAATCGAGCTCGATCTGCGGACGCTGCGGGTCGGCCAGGCGACGCCGCAGCTCTTCGAGGATCCGCCGCACCCGCTGCACATCGATCTCACCGGGAATCTTCACCGTCAGATCGTCGCCGAGATCCTTGCCATGCAAGGGCCGCCCCAACGGATCGCTCGACCTGCCGTCGCCCTGCTGCCGGCCGGCACGGGTGCCGGGGCTGTTGCCCTGACCTTCGCCATCCTGCTGCGCCATCGCCTCGGCAAGGCTCTGCGCACCCTTGCGCAGGGCATCCAGCGCCTTGCCCTGCGAATCGACGGCGCCATCGGCGTTATTCTCGCCGAGCTTGCCGCTGGCATCGCCCATCGCGTTGTCGGCCGTATCAAGACCATCGTCGTCGTCGCCGGCTTGCGGATCGCCGTCCTGGCCCGGCTGCGGGCCCTTCTGACCCTGCTGGCCGCGCTGGCCCGGGCTCATGCCGCGCTTGGCCAATTCTTCCTGAAGCTTCTTCAGTCGGTCGCGCAGGCCCTGCTGGTCCTGCTGAAGATCGCTCATCCCCTGGTCGCCCTGCTTGCCGCGCTGGCGATCGCGTCGCGAATCCTGGCCCTGCTTGAACGTCTTGTCGCGCAACTGTTGCTGCTTGCGGATCATGTCGCCGAGCTCATTGAGCGCCTGCTCCATGTCATCGCCGGACTGGCCGGGCTGGGCAAGTTGGAGGCCCTCCAGCATCTGCTGCAACTGATCGAGCAATTGCCTGTGCCGCGGCCTTGTCGCCGGAACGCGACAGCCGCTCCAGGCGATCGATCATGTTGTTGAGATCCTGCTGGCGCATGACCCTGGCGTTGGGATCGAGCGGCCGGGCAAGCGCTTGCGGATTGTTGCGCAATTGTTCGGCAAGCTGGCGCAGGAACTTGTCGAGCGCCGCGCGCAGGTCCTGGGTGAGCTTTTTGATTTCCTCGTCGCTGGCGCCGCGTTCGAGCGCTTCCTTGAGCGCCTCCTGCGCCGCACGAAGCGCCTTGTCCACATCGGTGATGTCACCATCCTCGATGGTGACCGCGAGCGCCCACAGGCTCGCGACGACGCCGCGCAAGGCATCGTCGGAATGTGCCGCTTCCAGTTCCCGCGCTGTGGTCCGCAGGCCGAGGTAGTGACCGGTCTGGTCCGCCATGAACAGTTCCGGCGCGATCAGCAGCGCTTGCAGCCCGTCGATCACCTGCTGGCGCTGATTGGCGTTGAGCGCGAGCGTACGGCGCTGCTCGACCAGCGCACGCGCCAACGGCTTGGTGAACAGACGCTCGGGCAAGCGCATATCGAAAGGCTCGCTGCGCCCCTCGTTGCCGGCCTGATCCTTGGCGGTCAGCGTGAGCGTGACGTCGGCGCCCGCATAGGGATCTTCGCTCAGGTCCTTGACCGTCTGACCGACGCCGTTGCGGGTACGGACGTTCGGAAGCACCAGCGGGAATTGCGGCGGATCGAACAGCGGCCGCACCTCGGCGCCGTCGGCCGCCTTGTTGCGCGGGGCAATTTGCGCGCGCGCTTCGGTGACGCCGTAATCGTCCTCGATCTTGTAGGACAATTGCAGCGAGCCGCGTGCCTGACGTTCCGGATCCTTGGCGAGCACAATGGTCGGCGGACGATCTGCCAGTGCGCTGAAGCGCCATTGCGGCTGGCTCGACGGTGCGCGGACATGGGCGGTGCCGTCGCCGGTGATGGTGAAATGCTTTTCGCTCGTGCCCTTGGGGGCCTGCTCGGCCGGCGCCGCCTCGGCGACCCCGCCACCGACGACGACGTCGAGGGAACCGCCACTGGAGCGCACGATCAGCGTGCTGCCGGCCGGCACCGACAACGGGCCCGAAAGCGGAAGTGCTGCTTCCTTGTTGGCGGCCGACAGGATGATCGGCGGACGTCCGGTATAAACCGGCGGCGTTACCCAGGCGTCGACCCTGACGCTGTCCGCCGCAAACACGCCGTTCCAGTCGAACGCAGCCGCAACGCGAACGTTTCGTTCGTCGCCGGCCGCGATGTAGGTCGCGATCATCAGCACCACGATCAGGCCGCGAAGCGCCCATGGATCGTGGATCGGAAGCCGCGGCGAAGGCAGGCCCGCGCGGATGCGCTTGATCGAAGCCAGTGTGCGTTCGCGTTGTGCTTGCCACAGCGCCACCGCGACCGGATCCCGCGTGGCCAGCGTGTCGGTCAGGGTCGTCGCCGGGCGATGGCGAATGCCGGTGCCGCGATCGAGCCGCGTCAGCGCCTCCTGACGGCTTGGCCAGCGAAAGTGGAACAAGGGAGCGAGCGCCGCAAGCGCCAGCACCGCGAAGAAACCGAGCCCGACGGCGCGGGCAACGAAAGGCAGGACGAGCCACAGCCCCGCCCAGGACAGCACGAGAAACAGCCCGGCGACGGTCAGAAATCGCGCCAGATACGGCCAGCTTCGTTCCCAGGCGATCGCGAATTCCGCGCGGCGCACGGCTTGCGCGAGCTTCAGCCGCGAAACCTCATCGGCGCTGCGTTCCGGCTCCGGCGAAACAGGGGGTGGTCCGCTCAATCCTCTCTCCAGGTTTGCATCTCTCCAGGTTGCCCGGCAATCCAGAGACTAACACAACGGCGGCCGTGAGGCACCCCGCGCGGAGCGGTGGGCCCCTAGCCCTTCACACCTCGGAATCACGCAGAACACGAAGGCGTGACCGCGCCTTAACCTCGACCTGTGCGGCTCAATTGAGAGAAGGCGGCGCGGCTAGTGTGGCGGTTCAGAAATCCGCATCATCGCGGCCGCGGGTTCGTCATGCGGACTTCTGAACCAAGGCCACACTAGAACAATACGCTTGCTAGTGTCCTTTCGATTCCGAAGTTCGAAACGTGGCTCCGCAAAATGATACGAACTTCGGAATCGGGACACTAGAGCCACGGTGCCGGGCGATCCATCGCTATCAGCGCCTCGACCTCGACGCGTGGACGCACCACCGCATACTGATCGTCCTTGACGAGCACTTCGGGCACCAGCGGCCGCGTGTTGTAGGTGCCGGATTGCACCGCGCCATAGGCGCCCGCGGTCAGGATCGCGATCAAATCGCCGGACTTCATTTCCGGCAGTTTGCGGTCGAGCGCGAGATAGTCGCCGGTCTCGCACACCGGCCCCACCACGTCCGCGACGAGGGTCGTCGCGCCTGCCGCCGGCTGACGCACCGGCAGGATGTCGTGATGCGCCTCATACAGCGTCGGGCGAATCAAATCGTTCATCGCGGCATCGATGACGACGAAGTTCTTGCCCTCACCATGCTTCACATGGATGACGCGCGTGACCAGAATTCCGGCATTACCGACAATCATGCGGCCAGGTTCAAACAACAGCGTGCAGCCGAGATTGTGCGTGACGCGCTTGACCATGGCGGCATAGGCCGACGGCAACGGCGGCGCTTCGCGATCCATGTGATAGGGAATGCCAAGGCCGCCGCCGAAATCGACATGCGAAATGGTGTGGCCATCGGCGCGCAGCGTCTGCACGAAATCGGCGAGCAGGCGAAAGGCGGCCTCGAGCGGTTCGAGATCGGTGATCTGGCTGCCGATATGCATGTCGACGCCGGTCACGCGAATGCCGGGCAGTTTGGCAGCACGCGCGTAGACGGCACGCGCCTGCGTCAGCGGAATGCCGAACTTGTTCTCGGACTTGCCGGTCGAGATTTTCGCATGCGAACCGGAATCGACGTCCGGATTGACGCGAACCGAAATCCGCGCGGTCTTGCCCTGCTCGCTTGCCAGACGCGACAGCAATTCCAGTTCGGGCTCGGACTCGACGTTGATGCAGAGGATGTCGGCGGCGAGCGCGGCGCGCAATTCGGCCTCGGTCTTGCCGACCCCGGAGAACACGATGCGCTCGGGCGGAATGCCAGCCGCAAGTGCGCGCTTGAGTTCGCCACCGGAAACGACGTCGGCGCCGGCGCCGAGCTTCGCCAGCGTGCGCAGCACCGACTGGTTGGAGTTCGCCTTCATGGCGTAACAGATCAGCGCCTTCTCGCCGGCAAAGGCGTCGCTGAACACCCGATAGTGACGCTCCAGCGTCGCTGTCGAATAGCAATAGAACGGCGTGCCCACCGCGTCGGCGAGTTCCACCAGACTGACCGCCTCGGCGTGCAGGACGCCGTTGCGATAATCAAAGTGATTCATGGTTCAGAACCGGAAAAGCGCTAGCTAGTTGCTGTTGAGAAGCGGGTCGAGGGTGAACGGCCGTTTCGGACCTTTGCCGGCGACCGGCAACTGATCGCTACCATAGTTCGAATTGAACATGTTCGGCTTGCTGGCCTCGGCGGTCGCGCCAGGATCGGGCTGCACGGCATTGGCGGTGAGGCCCGGCTGCGACGAAGCGGTCGGCGGCAGATCGAGCGGCCCCTTGCGGCCGCAACCGGAAAGCGCCAGCGCAGAGGCTCCCAACAAAATGAGGGCCCATCGTCGATAGGTTTGGCGTCGATAGGTTTGGCGGTCGTCGCGAGTCACTTCAAAGTCCCCAATGCGGGCCGCACCATACAAAGATTGGCTCGTTCTGGCGAGACCCGCGACGTCGCTGAATTTCCGGCGGGAAACGTTGGCCCAGCCCTATTTTCGCTCTTTTTCCAGCCGCTTGAGCCAGGCTTTGGCCTGCGCCGCCACATTCTTCGGCGCGGTTCCGCCGAAACTTGTCCGGCTTTTGACGGAAGCCTCGACCGACAGCGCGGAAAGCGCGTCCTTGGTGATCTTCGGCTCGATCGCCTGCATGGCCTTCAGCGGCAATTCATGCAGGGCGACGCCGTCGCTTGCCGCCTTCGCCACGATCCGGCCGGTGACATGGTGGGCATCACGGAAAGGCATTTTCAGCGTCCGCACCAGCCAGTCCGCCAGATCGGTCGCGGTGGCGTAGCCGTCGCCGGCAGCCGCCTTCATGCGGGCTTCGTCGGGCACCATGTCGAGAACCATGCCGGTCATCGCCCGGATCGCGAGTGACAGCGCGCCGAACGCCTCCATCGCGCCCTGCTTGTCTTCCTGCATGTCCTTTTGATAGGCGAGCGGCAGCCCCTTCATCACGATCAAGAGCGCGTTGAGCGCACCGATCACGCGCCCGGTCTTGGCGCGGACCAGTTCGGCCGCATCCGGATTGCGTTTCTGCGGCATGATCGACGAGCCGGTGGTGAACTTGTCGGAAAGCCGCACCAATCCCACCAGCGGCGAGGTCCAGATCACGATCTCCTCGGCAAAGCGCGACAGGTGCACCGCGCAGATCGACGCCGCCGACAACGTCTCGATGACGAAATCGCGGTCGGATACCGCATCGAGCGAATTGGCCATCGGCCGGTCGAAACCGAGCGCCTTTGCGGTCGCCGCCCGATCGATCGGAAACGAGGTGCCGGCAAGCGCAGCCGCGCCGAGCGGTGATTCATTGAGACGCTTGCGTGCGTCCACAAACCGGCCGCGGTCGCGCGATGCCATCTCGACATAGGCCAGCAGATGATGCCCGAAGGTGACGGGCTGGGCGGTTTGCAGATGCGTGAAACCCGGCATCACGGTTGCGGCATGTTCAAGCGCGCGGCTCGCGAGCGCTTGCTGGAACAACGCGAGCGCGTGATCGGTCTCATCGATGGTGTCGCGAACGAACAGGCGAAAATCCGTCGCCACCTGATCGTTGCGCGAACGCGCGGTATGCAACCGTCCGGCGGCAGGACCGATCAACTCAGTCAGCCGGCTCTCGACGTTCATATGGATATCTTCGAGCGCACGCTTGAAATCGAACGAACCCTTGCCGATTTCTGACAAAATCGTGTCTAGACCCCTAGCGATGTTTTTTGCATCGTTTGCCGTGATAATGCCTTGCGCCGACAGCATGGCGGCATGGGCCTTGGACGCAGCGATGTCCTGGGCGTAAAGGTGACGGTCGACGTCGATGGAGACGTTGATTTCCTCCATGATCGCGTCAGGACGCTCGGTGAACCGGCCGCCCCACATCTTGTTGCTCATGACCATCCGCTCATATTCGCCGCTGCGCTAGCCGAGTTAATTGGCGTAACAATGCATCCAGATAGCCGTATCTGAACCCGAATGACAAACGATATGCCCGAAAGCCCCTCGCCTGTTTCGACCCCGACGCGCCGCATCCCCTATGTGATCGGGGCGGTCGTGATCGGCGCCGCGATCGGTTTTGCCGGGGTATACGGGTTTGGCGGGCTCAAGCGCAATGCATCAGGCGATTCCGCCTGCGCAAGCGCGGTTAACCTTGCACGCAAGATCTCCCCGCTCGCCCACGGCGAGGTGGCGGCGCTGACCATGGCGACCGCGCCACTCAAGCTGCCCGACCTCACTTTCGACGATGCCGACGGCAAGCCGAAGAAGCTCTCCGACTGGCGCGGCAAGACCGTGCTCGTGAACCTCTGGGCGACCTGGTGCGTGCCCTGCCGCAAGGAAATGCCGGCGCTCGACCGCTTGCAGACCAAGCTCGGCGGCAAGGATTTCGAGGTGGTGGCGATCAATATCGACACCCGCGACCCCGAAAAGCCGAAGAACTTCCTGAAAGACGCCAAGCTGACCCGGCTCGGCTATTTCAACGACGAGAAAGCCAAGGTTTTTCAGGATCTTAAAGCCATAGGCCGGGCCTTGGGCATGCCGACCTCGGTGCTGGTGGACGGCCAGGGCTGCGAAATCGCAACCATTGCCGGGCCCGCCGAATGGGACAGCGACGACGCGATCAAGCTGATCAACGCCGCCACCGCGACGGGCTCCTGAGGAGCCCGCCGACCGTGACGGAGGCGCTTACGCCTCGTCCGCCACCGTGTTTCGCAACAGCCCGATCCGCTCGATCTCGACCTCGACGATGTCGCCCGGCTTCATCCACAACGGCGGCGTGCGGCGAGAACCGACGCCGCCCGGCGTGCCCGTGACGATCACGTCGCCCGGCTCGAGCCGCGTGAACTGCGAGCAGTATTCGATCTGGCGCGGGATATCGAAGATCATCTCGCGGATGGTCGTGTCCTGAACGACCTCGCCGTTGAGGCGGGTTTGCAGCCGCAACGGGCCGAGATCGCCGGCCTCATCAGGCGTCACCATCCAGGGCCCGAACGCGCCGGTGTTCGGAAAATTCTTGCCCGGCGTGAATTGATGGGTATGGCGCTGGTAGTTGCGGACGCTGCCTTCGTTGTAGCAGGCGTATCCGGCGATATGGCCCCAGCTATCCTTCTGCGAAATGTAGCGGCCAGGCTTGCCGATGACGAGCGCCAGCTCGCCCTCGTAGTCGAGATCGGTCGAAACCTTCGGGCGAATGATGTCGGTGAGATGCCCGGTCTGGCTGTTGGCGAAACGGCCGAACACGGTCGGATGTTCGACCTCGGTGCGTCCGGTCTCCTTGCGATGGTTCTCGTAGTTCAGGCCGATACAGAGGATCTTGTCGGGGTTCGGGATCACCGGCAGCCAGCTGATGGCGCTGAGCGGGTGTCGCGCGGCCTTGCCGGCGGCCTTTGCGGCCTCGGCGAGCGCGCCCGCGGCAATCGCGGATTTCAGATCGGGAAACCGGTCGCGCAAGACGGCGCCGAGATCGACCACGTCGTTACCGTCGATGAGGCCCCAGCTCGTGGCGCCGTTGATCTTGAAACTTGCGAATTTCATGGGTGTCCCTGGGAAAAGCGTGAGGTCTGCCTCTCGCTATCGCATGCGGCGACAGCGGGCAATGCCGCCTGGATGGTTTGACCACAGCCCCCGGAAATCAGCGGATCAGGTCCGCCGAAAGCGGTGTTCAGGCCGAGATGTTGAGATTGCCGCCGACGCCGGGACCGACATTGGCGAGGGAGGGCGATCCGGATCCCAAAAGCGTCAGGACCGAGGACTTTTCGGAATTGAGGTTCGATTTCAGGACGGAGGTCGCGACTTGCTGCTGGGTATTACCCGCCTGCAGCGAAATCAAACTCAGGGCCAGACTTGCCACATCCATACGCATCACTCCGGTCGCCGGCGGAAGCTATCCGGCAAGAGTTAACGAATACTGGAGATTGCAAATCTAGCGCGTCGGAACCGGCTTTTCGCCGCGATAATCGTAGAATCCACGCTGGGTCTTTCGCCCCAGCCACCCGGCTTCGACATATTTCACCAGCAGCGGGCACGGACGGTACTTGGAGTCGGCGAGCCCTTCGTGCAGCACCTGCATGATCGAAAGACAGGTATCCAGACCGATGAAATCGGCCAATTCGAGCGGACCCATCGGATGATGGGCGCCAAGCTTCATCGCCGCATCGATCGCCTCGACATTTCCGACGCCTTCGTAAAGCGTGTAGATCGCCTCGTTGATCATCGGCAGCAAAATGCGATTGACGATGAAGGCCGGAAAGTCTTCCGACACCGCGACCTGCTTGCCGAGCTTGGTGACGAATTCCTTGGCCGCGTCGAAGGTCGTGTCATCGGTGGCGATGCCGCGGATCAGTTCGACCAGTTCCATTCGCGGCACCGGATTCATGAAATGAATGCCGATGAAGCGTTCCGGCCGGTCCGTCGAAGCCGCCAGCCGCGTGATCGAAATCGATGAGGTATTGGAGGCGACGATCGCGGTCGGCTTCAACAGCGCGCAGACTTCGTGAAAGATCTTGCGCTTGATGTCTTCCTTCTCGACCGCGCTCTCGATCACCAGGTCGCAGTCGGCAAGACCATCCATGGATTCGGCGATCGCGATCCGGTCAAGCGCCTGCTTGCGGGCATCCTCGGTGATGGCCTTCTTGGCCACCTGCCGCGACAGGTTGCCGTTGACGGTGGCCATGCCCGACTTCAAACGGTCGGCGGTCACGTCGTTCATCACCACATCGAAACCGGCCAGCGCCGCAACGTGAGCGATGCCGCTGCCCATCTGGCCCGAGCCGATCACGCCGATTTTCTTTATCATGGCCGCCATCTCGTCATTTATGAAAGCGGCCCGCGGCCGCTTTCGCATCTACTTGCCGATCGCCTCGGTCAATTCCGGAACCACCTGATACAAATCCGCGACCAGGCCATAATCCGCAACCTGGAAGATCGGCGCATCCTCGTCCTTGTTGATCGCAACAATGACCTTGGAATCCTTCATGCCGGCGAGATGCTGGATCGCGCCGGAAATGCCGATCGCGACATAAAGCTCGGGCGCCACCACCTTGCCGGTCTGGCCGACCTGCCAGTCGTTGGGGGCGTAGCCGGCGTCGACGGCTGCGCGCGAGGCGCCGACAGCCGCGCCGAGCTTGTCAGCCAGCGGCTCGATATATTTCGCGAAATTCTCGCGGCTCTGCATCGCCCGGCCGCCGGAAACGACGATCTTGGCCGAGGTCAGTTCGGGCCGATCGCTCTTGGCGACCTCCTCGCCGACAAAGCTGGAAAGACCGGGGTCGGCTGCCGCCGCCGCATTCTCGACCGCCGCGCTGCCGCCGTCGCCGGTCGCGGCAAAGGTCGAGGTTCGCACCGTGATGACCTTCTTGGCATCCTTCGACTTGACGGTCTGGATGGCGTTGCCGGCATAGATCGGCCGCTCGAAGGTGTCCGGCGACACCACCTTGGTGATTTCCGAGACCTGCATCACGTCGAGCAAAGCTGCGACACGCGGCATCACGTTCTTGTAGCGCGAGGTCGCAGGCGCGACGAAAGCGTCGTAGCTGCCGGCAAGGGAGACGATCAACGCCGCCAGCGGCTCGGCCAGATCATGGGCGTAAGCCGCATTGTCGGCGAGCAGGACCTTCTTGACCCCGGAGAGCTTGGCGGCAGCGTCGGCGGCCGCCTTGGCGCCCTCGCCTGCGATCAGCACATGCACGTCGCCGCCGAGCGCAATCGCCGCCGTCAGCGTCTTGTTGGTGGCATCCTTGACCGATGCGTTGTCGTGTTCGGCAATCAGAAGCGTGGTCATCACAGAACTCCCGCTTCGGTCTTGAGCTTCGACACGAGTTCAGCAACGTCCTTGACCTTGACGCCGCCCTTGCGGCCCGGCGGTTCGGTGGTCTTGAGAATCTCGAGGCGCGGGGTGAGGTCGACGCCGTAATCCGCCGCGCCCTTGTCGGCGATCGGCTTCTTCTTCGCCTTCATGATGTTCGGCAGGCTCGCATAACGCGGCTCGTTCAACCGCAGGTCGGTGGTAACGATTGCCGGGCCCTTGAGTTTCACGGTCTGCAACCCGCCATCGACCTCACGCGTCACCTTGAAGTCGGAACCGTCAACCTCGAGCTTGGAAGCGAAGGTCGCCTGCGACCATCCGAGCAAGGCGGCCAGCATCTGGCCGGTCTGGTTCGAGTTGTCGTCGATGGCCTGCTTGCCGAGGATCACGAGGCCCGGCTTTTCCTCGTCGGCCACCGCCTTGAGAATCTTGGCCACCGCCAGCGGTTCGACATTGCCCTCGGCCTTGACCAGGATGCCGCGGTCGGCGCCCATGGCAAGACCGGTCCGGATGGTTTCCGCCGCCTGGGCCGGCCCGATCGATACCACGACAACCTCGGTTGCCTTGCCGGCCTCTTTCAGGCGCAGGGCTTCCTCGACGGCGATTTCATCAAACGGATTCATCGACATCTTCACGTTGGCCAGCTCGACGCCGGTTCCATCGCTTTTGACGCGGACTTTGACGTTGTAATCGACCACCCGTTTGACCGGTACCAGGACCTTCATCGACCCTCTTCCACTAGAACACGACAGCTAATTGGCTAGGCCGCGGAACCTAAAGCCCCCGCCCACCCCGGTCAACGCTGGTGGGAAGCGAATGTCGGAATCGGACGCAAAATTGCCCTTCCAAGTCAACGATTCTGGCCGGGCACCCACAGCACGTCGCCGGCGCCATTATGGTTGGCCGTGCGGCTGGCGATAAACAGGAAATCCGACAGCCGGTTCATGTACTGGATGGCCGCGTCGCCAACGGTCTCGTCCGGCTGGGCGGCCAGTTCCACCATGATCCGTTCCGCTCTGCGACACACCGTGCGCGCCAGATGCAGATGGGCGGCGGCCGGTGTACCACCCGGCAGGACAAAAGAATTCAGAGGCTGAAGGTCCGCATTCAGCCGGTCGATGTCGTGCTCGAGACGCTCGACCTGGCTTGCGAGCACCCTCAGGCGTTCCGCCTTGCCTTCGCGCTCGGGCACCGCGAGGTCGGCCCCGAGATCGAACAGGTCGTTCTGGATGCGCCCAAGCATTGCATCGAGCTCCGGCGTTGCCGCCAGATGGAGGCGCGCAACCCCTATCACCGCATTGGTCTCGTCCACGGTTCCGTAGGCCGCGATACGCAGGTCGTATTTCGGACGCCGTTCGCCGGTGCCAAGCGCGGTGGTCCCGTCATCGCCGGTGCGCGTGTAAATGCGGTTGAGGACGACCATCTTTATCTACCTTCCAGCGCGCTAGTGATGACTACCCATCGCCCATACCGTGATCATGATGACGACGATCGCAACGAACTGAAGCAGCACCCGCAACCGCATCAATTTCTGCGAGGTGTTTGGCGATCCGCCGCGCATCATGTTGATGAGACCGAACAGCAGCACCACTGCAACGGCGCCCACCGCGAGGGGGACAATGAACGTACTGAGGAACGAAGCCATCTAGTGGTCCGATTCTAACATTCGCATCTCTTCTCAGCGGCCACTTTGCGAATGTTAGAATCAAAGGACCACTAGCAAAGTCCTAGTGGAGTTAGGATTTGACATTCGCTTACGAATTTGCGGCTAGGCGAGCCGCGAATGTCACGTCCACTCCACTAGCCTTACATAACACTGTGGTTGACGATCCGCTATCACGGGAACACGCAGCTGCGATCTGGCTTTTACGGGAATAATATCCGAATGTAGCCGATCTTTCCGCAGAGGCAGCCGTGCGGCAGATTCGCTACATCTTTCATGTCTGCATCGATGCGTTCTACACGTTCCTCGCCGACGACGGCTGGGCGATCGCGAGCCACATCGCGCTGTCGACCCTGATGGCGCTGTTTCCGTTTCTGATCGTGCTGACCTCGCTCGCCGGCTTCTTCGGCTCCAAGGAACTCGCCGACCAGGCGGCCAGCCTTCTGCTTCAGATCTGGCCGAAGCAGGTTGCCGACACGCTGTCGGGCGAAATCCACGATGTCCTGACCACAACCCGCGGCGACATCCTCACCGTCGGCGCCGTACTCGCGGTCTACTTCGCGTCCAACGGCGTCGAGGCGCTTCGCGTCGCGCTCAACCGCGCCTATGCCGTGATCGAACCGCGCCGCTGGTACTGGCTGCGGCTGGAGTCGATCGGATACACGCTGGTCGCCGCCTTCACTTCGCTGGCGATGGCCTTCCTGATCGTGCTCGGCCCGTTGTTTCTGGAAGCCGCCCGGCGTCACATTCCGCTGATCGTCGAGACCAACGAAAATCTCCTCAACATCGCGCGTTACAGCGTCACGGTCCTGGCGATGATCGTGGCGCTGTTCGTTTTGCATGCGTGGCTCCCGGCCGGCCGCCGCGGCTTCTTGCAAATCCTGCCCGGCATCATCTTCACGCTGCTCGGTTCGCTGATATCGGGCACGGTGTTCGGAGAATATCTGGCGCGCTTCGCCAACAACTACGTCACGATGTATGCCGGCCTGGCGTCGGTCATCATCGCGCTGGTGTTTCTTTATTTCCTCGCCGCGGTCTTCGTCTATGGCGGGGAGCTCAACGCCGCGATCATCAAGTCGCGGCTGCCGCGCGGCGTGACACTTCAAGCAGCGCAATCGCTAAAGCCCTCGGAGACACAGGCTTGACCAGGAAGGCGTCCGCGCCTGCCGCGCGCGCCGCCGCTTCGTCCTCGCCGCGGCCGGACACGCCGATGATGGCGGTGGCGCCGAGTGGCGGGCCAAGCGCGCGAATCCGCCGGATCGCCTCGACGCCGTCGATGCCCGGCAGCACCATGTCCATCAACACGGCGTCGAAGCCGCCTTGCGGTAGTCGCTCCAGCGCATCTTCGCCGCGGCCGACGAATTCCGCCTGATGCCCGAGTTCGGTCAGGACGGCATTGAGCACGACACGGCCGAACGGATTGTCCTCGACGCCGAGAACGCGCAACCCCCTCGCGTGGGCACGCGCCCGATCGTCACCCAGACCTGAGCCTTCAGCCGAAGTCTCGGCGCGATCCAGCAACACCGTCAGCGTGAATGTCGTCCCGCCGCCGCGCCGCGGCGTCGCGACGATGTCGCCGCCCATCGCGCGGGCGAGCTGTTTCACCGACGACAGGCCGAGCCCGGCGCCGCCAAACCGCGCGGCGATTTTCACATTGGCCTGCGAGAACGGCCGGAACAGCCGCTTGATCTCCGGCAGCGTCAGGCCGATGCCGCTATCGGAAACCGCAAACGTCACGCCGATCTTGCCTTTTACGGCGCCGGTCGGCCGCACGGTCAGCGCGACTGCGCCCTGTTCGGTAAACTTGATGGCGTTGTCGATCAGGTTTTCCAGCGCCGCGCGCAGGCGGACGGGATCGCCAGTCACGAAGGTAGGCAACTTGTCCGAAACCTCGATCCGCGACTGAAGACCCTTGGCCGTGGCCCGGCCGGCCAGCGAATCGCCGACGCTATGGGCCAAAACGCGCAGATCGAAGAAGTCCTGCCGGACGCCGAAGCCGGAGCGTCCGCGTCTCGCGGCATCGACGAACAATGTCGCGAGACTCGCCAGATGTTCGGCGCCGGCCTTGATGGTATCGACCCAGCGTCGCTCCCGCTCGCCGAGATCGGACGTCGCAAGCAGATCGCTGATCGCCAAAATACCGGTCAGGGGGGTGCGCACCTCGTGCGCGAAGGTCGCAAGCGCGGTCTCGACAATGCCGGGCGCGGCCGTCCTGCTGGCCGCCTTGACGGCCGCTTTAGCGACAGCCTTGCGCGGCCTGCTCGCCGCGACTTTGGTTTTACGCTTTTTCGGCAACGCCTTTTTCACCCGCCGCCGACTGCGCCGTGGGCGCGTACTCAACGCCATGATTCCCCCAATCCTGGCCAGCTTCACAATGGCATGCCGGGGTGGAGGGAGTCACGCCGAAGCGGCATTCATCCCGAACAGAATGTTAGCAAACACGCGCAAAGCCTCAGGCAAGACCGACCCGGCGACGAATCTCGGCCGGCGTGACGCCCGCCGCCCGCAATTCGCGCAAGCCGGTGGCGTCCGTCGATTTGGAGAGCTTCTGGCCGCTGGCATCGCGAATGAGGCGATGATGGCGATAGGCGGGTTGCGGCAGCCCGAGAAGTTCCTGCAACAGCCGGTGCACGCTCGTCGACCAGAACAGGTCCTGACCGCGCACCACTTCGGAGACGCCTTGCAAGGCGTCATCTACAACCACCGCGAGGTGATAGCTGGTCGGCGTTTCCTTGCGCGCGATAACGACATCGCCCCAGGCGGCAGGATTCGCTGCAACCGTGCCGGTTTCGACCCTCCGGGCCTTCGCCGCGCTCGACCCAGTTCAACGCACCGATCCGCGCGCAGGCCGCCGCCATATCGAGCCGCAGCGCGTAAGGCGCACCTGATTGCAAGCAATCGAGCCCGCGCCTCTGGTTCGAGCGTGCGCGCGGTGCCGGGATAAAGCGGCGCACCGTCGGGATCGCGCGGCCACGGCGCATCCCGTGCCCGCTCGGCAATCAGACGCGCGATCTCGGCGCGGCTTTCGAACGCCGGATAGACCAGACCTAACGCCGTGAGCTTGTCGAGCGCCGCGCGGTAATCAGCAAAGTGTTCGGATTGACGGCGCGCCGGCCTTTCCCAGGACAGGCCGAGCCAGCTGAGGTCTTCGTCAGCGGCGGTTTCGAACTCCGGACGGCAACGGGTGGGATCGATATCCTCGATGCGCAGCAGGAAGCGGCCGCCGGCTTGCCGTGCCAGGTCGGCGTTCAGCATCGCCGAAAAGGCGTGACCGAGGTGCAGATAGCCGTTCGGCGACGGCGCGAAGCGGAAAACGGGTGGCGGCATTGATCTGTCTTTCGATACGTGTTCGTTCTAAGTCCCAATGACCCTCCACCTCAACAGCCAGAGCGATCTTGAAGCCGCGATCCACGCGCTTCTGAAGCTCGACCCGCGGCTTCAGCCGGTATTCGCGGCCGCGGGCATGCCGGCACTGCGCCGGCGCGAGCCCGGTTTCATGGGGCTTGCGCATATCGTATGCGGCCAGCAGCTCTCGACTGCGAGCGCAGCCGCGATCTGGGCTCGGCTTTCGGCCGCCTTCAACCCGTTCGACCATGACGCGATCCGCCGCGCCCGCGCCGATCGTTTGGGCCGGCTCGGCCTGTCGGCGGCGAAGATCAAGACCCTGAAGAGTCTCGCGCGCGAGATCGCCGCTGAGCGGGTCAATCTCGACGTGCTCGCCAACGAAGACGCCGACGCCGCACATCACACGCTGATCTCGATGCACGGCATCGGCCCGTGGACGGCCGACGTGTACCTGCTGTTTTGCCTCGGCCATGGCGACGCATGGCCCGCCGGCGACCTCGCGGTGCAGGAAGCGGTCAAGATCGGACTGGGATTGAAAACGCGCCCGACCGCGAAGCAGATGATCCCGCTGGCGGAACCCTGGCGCCCGATGCGCGGCGCGGCGGCGCATTTGTGGTGGTCCTACTACCGCGCGCTGAAGAAACGCGAAGGCGTCATCGCGCGGCACAGAAAAAACGAACGGCGTTTCAAACAAAGTCCCTGTTGCCAAACGTTCATAGCTGGATGCAAAGATCGCTGGCCGACAACCGAGGAGGCCGCTGCCCATGAACGCCACCGACTTCATCGTTGCGCGCCACGATCTTGGGGAATGCAAGTTCATCGAGACGCGATTGCCCGACGCAAGCGCGCTTCCCGACGAAGCGCTGCTGCTCAAGGTCGAACGCTTCGCCTTCACCGCCAACAACATCACCTACGCCACATTCGGCGACCAGTTGAAATACTGGCAGCTATTTCCCGCGCCGGAAGGTTTCGGCAACATTCCGGTATGGGGATTCGCCGAGGTCATTGCTTCGCGTCATCCATCCGTTGAGGTGGGCGAACGGCTGTTCGGTTATCTTCCGATGGCCACTCATCTGGTGATCGAAGCGGCCGACGTCCGCAAAGGCGGCTTGCGCGATGCGGCTCCGCATCGGCAAGAAGTTGCGCCGGTCTACAACGCCTATGCGCGCGTCAGCGGCAACAGCGACTTCGAAGGACGCAACGGGGACTACCAGGCGCTGCTGCGGCCGCTGTTCATGCTGTCGTTTCTGGTCGACGATTTCTTGCGCGAGCATGAATTCTTTGGCGCGCGAGCCGTGTTGCTCTCGAGCGCTTCCAGCAAGACAGCGTTCGGCCTCGCCCATCTTCTGCACTCACACCCGAAGCCGACGCATGTGATCGGCCTGACGTCGGCCGGAAATGCCGACTTTGTCCGGTCGCTCGGCTGCTACCACGAGGTCGTGCTCTACGATGACGTCGAGTCATTGCCGGCCGCCTCGCCGGTCGCGTTCGTCGACATGGCCGGCAACAGCGCGCTGCGGGCGCGGCTGCATCGTCACTTCGGCGACGCGATGAAGTACTCAGGCCAGATCGGGCTCACGCACCGGAATTTTTCGCGCAACGAGCCGGAACTGCCGGGCGCCAAGCCCGCCTGGTTCTTCGCGCCCGATCAGATTCGAAAGCGCGCCAAGGAATGGGGACCGGGCGGCATCGACCAGCGATTTGGCGCCGCATGGTCCAGCTTTGCGCCGACATTGCCGTCGCGGCTGACGGTGATCGAAGGCCACGGACCGACTGCGGTCAAACAGGTCTATCAGGACACGCTGAACGGCCGCATTCCCCCGGCGCAGGGCCACATTCTGTCGCTTCACCGCTGAGTCGCTTTTGGGCCCGTCCAAAGGGTATAGCCTCGCGTGAGGGGAAACGCCGCCAAGAAAAGCCGCAAGACGGCCCGCCGAGGCCATCGCATGCTTGATCGCACCGACGATATCGCCGCATCCGCAGCCCACTGGCTGGCGGAATTCGAGCGCGCGCTCGAAACGAGCGATGAGCGGGCGCTTCGCCCGCTGTTTCTCCCCGAGAGCTATTGGCGCGACGCTGCTGGCGCTGAGCTGGAAGCTGCAAACGCTCAACGGCGCCGATGCGATCCTGAAAGCAACTTCCCGCGCTCGCCGCGCAGCGCGCGCCCTGCCGTTTCCTGATTGATCCCGACCGCGCAGGCCCTCGCCGGGTCAAGCGCGCCGGCACCGAGAGCGATCGAGGCGATCTTCAGGTTTGAGACCCGCCAGGGCCGCGGCCACGGCATCATCCGGCTGATTCCGGATGTCGATGACGGCAACCGGCTCAAGGCCTGGACGCTGCTCACGGCGCTCGAAGAGCTGAAAGGATTCGAGGAGACGACCGGATCGGCGCGGCCGCGCGGCCAGTCTTACTCGCGCGATTTTCGTGGACCGAACTGGCTGGACCAACGCCAGGCGTCCGTCGCCTATGCCGATCGCGAGCCGACCGTGCTCGTGGTCGGCGGTGGACAGGCCGGGCTTTCGATCGCGGCACGGCTCAAGCAGCTCTCCATCGACACACTGATCGTCGATCGCGAGAACCGCATCGGCGATAACTGGCGCAAGCGCTATCATGCGCTGACGCTGCATAATCAAGTGCAGGTCAATCACCTGCCCTACATGCCGTTCCCGCCGAACTGGCCGGTCTATATCCCGAAGGACAAGCTCGCCAACTGGTTCGAAGCCTATGTCGATGCCATGGAGCTGAACTTCTGGACCTCAACCGCCTTCGAGCGCGGCGAATATGACTTCACGAAAGGCCGCTGGTCCGTGGTGCTGCGCCATGGCGACGGCACGACGCGCACGATGCATCCGCGCCATGTCGTGATGGCGAGCGGCGTGAGCGGCATTGCGAACATCCCGGAAATTCCGACGCTGAAGGATTTTTCGGGCGTCGTGCTTCACTCCAGCCGCTACGACGACGGCGAAAAGTGGAAGGGCAAACGCGCGGTCGTGATCGGGACCGGCAATAGCGGCCACGATATCGCGCAGGACCTTTATTCGAGCGGCGCAAAAGTAACGCTGGTGCAGCGCAGCCCGACCTTGATCACCAATATCGAACCTTCGGCGCAGCTCGCCTACGCCAACTACAATGAAGGCACGCTTGAGGATAACGACCTGATCGCGACCTCGATGCCGCTGAGGCTCGCGAAAAAGACCCACCAGATGATCACCGGCGCAGTCCAAGGAACTCGACAAGGACCTGCTCGACGGTCTGGAAGCGGTCGGCTTCAAACTCGACTATGGCGAGGACGACACCGGCTGGCAGTTCAAATACCTGACCCGCGGCGGCGGCTACTATTTCAACGTCGGCTGCTCCGACCTGGTGGCGCGGCGCGAGATCGCGCTTCGGCAATTCGACGAAATCGAATCCTTCGCCAGCGAAGGCGCGCGAATGAAAGGCGGCGAGATACTCGCCGCCGACCTGATCGTGCTTGCGACCGGCTACAAGCCGCAGGAAGACCTGGTGCGCCGATTGTTCGGCGAGGACGTCACCACACGTGTCGGCCCGATCTGGGGATTCGGCGACGGCCAGGAATTGCGCAACATGTATGCCCGCACCGGCCAGGACGGCCTCTGGTTTATCGCGGGCAGTCTCGCGCAATGCCGCATCAACTCGAAATTTCTGGGCCTGCAGATCAAGGCGATCGAGGAAGGATTGTTGCCCCGCGCACGCTGATTGCAACTCAACAAGTTCGAAGAAACTCACCAAGGAGAAAAGCAAATGCCGACCATCCTCGGCTCAGGTGAACATCGCTATCGCGTGGTGGAGAACTGGGCAAAGCTGCCGGACGGCTGGACGCTCACCGATGTCGCATCGGTCGCCGTCGACAGCAAGGACCGTGTCTACGTCTTCAATCGTGGCGCGCACCCGATGATCGTGTTCGACCGCGACGGCAACTTCATCACAAGCTGGGGCGAAGGCCTGTTCCACCGCGCCCATGGGCTGCACATCGACGCCGATGACCATATTTATTGCACCGATGACGGTGACCACACGGTGCGCAAATGCACCACCGACGGCAAGGTTCTGCTGACGATCGGCATTCCGGAGAAACCCGCGCCGTTCATGAGCGGCGAGCCATTCCATCGCTGCACCCATACGGCGCTGTCGCCCAAGGGCGAGATCTACGTGTCCGACGGCTACGGCAATGCGCGCGTTCACAAGTACACGCCCGACGGCAAATTGATCAAAAGCTGGGGCGAGCCCGGCAGCGATCCCGGTCAGTTCAACATCGTTCACAACATTTCGACCGACGCCGACGGCTGGGTCTATGTGGCGGACCGCGAGAACCATCGCGTGCAGGTGTTCGATGGCCACGGCAAATACGAAGCGCAGTGGAACAACCTGCACCGGCCGTGCGCCCTGCACTGCTGCGGCGGCAAATCGCCTAATTTCATCATCGGCGAGCTTGGGCCGGGCATGCCTGTCAACTTGAAGGTGCCCAATCTCGGGCCGCGGCTGACGATTGTCGATTCCAAGGGTAAGCGCGTGGCACGGCTCGGCGGCGAGCACGGCCCGGGCCTCGAGGTCGGCAAGTTCCTCGCGCCGCATGGCGTCGCGCTGGATTCAAGGGGCGACATCTATGTCGGCGAGGTCGGCGTCACCAACTGGAAGACCAGCTTTGGCGACACGCCGATGCCGGCGGAGGTCAATCGCGCGCGGTGCCTGCAGAAGCTGGAAAAAATTCAGTAGCTACAGCGCCGCCGATCACGCATCGCCCACCACCTCGCGCCGCCGCCGTTCGGATTCTTCCGCATAGCGCCGCATCGCGTGCGCCTCGGTCAGGATGCCGATCGGCCGCTGATCGCCGGTTTCGACCACGGTGAGCGATTCAGCCTCGGTCACGTCGAAGGCCGCGATGGCCTCGCGGATATTCATGCCGGGATGCAGCACGACGCGGGGATAATGCAGGATGCTGCTCAGCGGCTTGCCGGTATCGATGTCGGTTGCGTGCGCATCCGAGACGAACACCATGCCGGCATAGTGACCGGCGTCGTCGACCGCGACCACTTGTGTCTTCGAGCCCGGCGGAAACTTGAGGCGAAACTCGGCGATCGGCGTCGCCACGTTGACCGTGAGCACATCCGGCCGCATCAGGCGCCGCACGGTGAGATCGCGAATCCAGCCGACGTCGGCGGCGCTGCGGATGGTTTCGCCGCGCAGGTGCAGCCGCCAGGTCGCGAAGGAATAGCCGAACAGTTCGCGCGTGATCTGGGTCGAGATGATGACCGCCACCAGCACGGCCGTCGTCAGCCAGAGGTCGCCGGTCGATTCCAGCGCGATGAACGTCATCGTCAGGGGACCACCGATGACCGAGGCCGACAGCGCGCTCATGCCGATGATGGCGTAGATGTTGGATTCAAGACGCAGGCCGGGCACGATGCCGTCAAAGCCCTCGGCGAACAGCCGGCCGCCGATCGCGCCCAGAAAAAGCGTGGCGAAAAACAACCCGCCGCGAAAGCCGGACCCGAGCGAGATCACGGACGCCAGGGCTTTCAGCACGAACACCATGCCGATGAACGCGACCGGCATGGTCACGATGCCGTGGAAGTGCAAGGCGCCGTGGCCGGACGACAGCACCTGCGGCGTCTGCAAGGCGAGCAGACCGACGGCGAGGCCGCCGAGGGCGGGGCGCAGCGGCGGCCAGGCAACGACCTTCGACAGCAGCGTCTCGCAAAGCCCGGCGCCGCGCATGATCGCAATCCCGAACAGCGCGGAAAGAACGCCGAGCAGCGCGGCCACCGCAAGGTCGCGCCCCAGGACGACGCCGACCAGCGGACCGGCGCCGACGCCGAGCGACAGCGGCGCAAAGGCGTGGGCCACGAAATAGCCGACGACGGAAGCAACCCCGACCGGCGTCAGGCTCGCCGGCGTATAGCCGCCGATCACAAGTTCGAAAGCATAGAACGCGCCCGCCAGCGGTGCGCCGAAGGCGCCGGCGATGGCCGCGGCCGTGCCGCATCCGACCATCAAACGCTGGTCGGCGCGTCGCAGATGAAAACCCCGGCCGATCGAAGCGCCGAGCCCGCTCGAGAGCTGGGTATATCCGGCTTCAAGCCCGACCGATGCGCCGACCCCGCTGGACCAGACCGTCTGCAACGCCACGATCACGCTGCCGCGAAACGACATCCGGCCGCCATGCAGGGCATTGGCCTCGATCGGGTCGACTTCACGCGCCGGCCGAACGCGCGACAGCAGCAGAAACGCAATCCCCAGCAGGAGCCCGCCAAGGGTCGGAACCAGAAGCGCACGCAGCGGATCGATCGAGACCTGGCTGGAAAGGCGGTCACCCGGATTGAGGTTGAACAGCGCGACATGGAGCAGGTTCACCGCCGCGCTCATGGCCGCCACCACCAGCCCGCCGATGGCGCCAACCATCGCCGCCAGAATCACCAGGCTCGTCTCGTGGGCCCGGACGAAGGCCCGGAGCCGCCGCGGCGCCTCGAGATAAGGGGGCTTGGTGCTCATTTTGCCGTGTCCATCCCGCTTCTTTCGGTGATGTTACTGTGGCTTGGCGGCCTCTTCGCAATCCGGCCACAAATAAAGCTGGGGTAGACAACCCCCTCTATCCTCTTCACAATCCCGTCACGCTGCCTGTAGTATGTCAATGCATGCTGCTTCGCAGCTATATGGAGGCCAGGAGCGTTACTTGAACGCACATGTCTCGCAAGGCGGTTGGCCGGTATTGGTGCTGAACGCGGATTTCCGGCCGCTGAGTTATTACCCGCTCTCGCTGTGGTCGTGGCAGGACGCGATCAAGGCGGTGTTCCTCGATCGCGTCAACATCGTCGAACATTACGACCGCGCGGTTCGCAGCCCGAGCTTCGAGATTCAATTACCCAGCGTGGTGTCGCTGAAATCCTTCGTCAAGCCGACCACGCATCCCGCCTTCACCCGGTTCAACGTGTTCCTGCGCGATCGCTTCTCCTGTCAGTACTGTCTGTCCGCCGACGACCTGACGTTCGACCACATCATTCCGCGCAGCAAAGGCGGTCAGACCACCTGGGAAAACGTCGTGGCCGCGTGCTCGCCGTGCAACTTGCGAAAAGGAAACCTGACGCCGCAACAGGCGCGGATGTTTCCGAAGCAGCAACCGTTTGCGCCGACGGTGCATCAGCTTCACCGCAATGGCCGGCTGTTTCCGCCGAACTATCTGCACGATAGCTGGCTCGATTATCTCTATTGGGACACCGAGCTCGATCCGTAAGACGGAGAAGCCGCCCATTCGCTTCCGCCGTTCGGCGGACGAAGCCAACAGATCAGAATTGACTGCAAATTAATTCGGCGCCGGAGCGACAAGCCCGGCGCCGAATTGATCTATTCAGACGTTGGAAGCGCGATCAGAAGAAGCCGGCGCTCATGTCGAGACCGCTGGTCGCCATGCAGACGAACACAACCAGCGCGAGGCCGCACATTACCGCCATCGCGTTGACGAGAGCCTTGTTGGCAGCGTGACGGAATGGTTCGGCAGAGATTTTCGCAACATTGTCCATTATTGATCCCCTGATAAAAAATTGGCGTGAAATGGCGGGGCGCAACCTAGTCGCGAACTGTTTATGCAAGCTTGCGGCAGCATCCTTAACATCGCGAAAGCTTAACAAGTGGATACGCGGATCGGCTGATGCGCCGAGTTTTCGTTTGGGATAGAGCGGTTGCGACCAGCGATCCCCCGCGCAAGGCCTTTTCCGAAGAAAATTTGCGGCCTAAGATTGTCAACGCGGACTCGATATCGCCGCCTGGTGCCCGCTTTCCGAGGTCGCTTGTGGTGCAGGAAACAAGCGGCACCAGGCGAGGCTTTCGGATACCGTTTGGGAGATTCTCCATGCCCGCCCTCACAGAATGGAAGGTGCCGCCGGCAAACCAGCCGCGCTCCGCCGACTATGGCTTTGATCTCGACCGCGCGCTCGCCTCGGTGGTCGGCCTGCATTCGATCATCCCGTCCGACGCCTTCACCGCCGATACGCTCGGCACCGAGCGTGCCGGCAACGGCGTCGTCATCGAAGACGGCCTGGTGCTGACGATCGGCTATCTCATTACCGAGGCTGATGCGGTCTGGCTGCACATGAGCGACGGACGCGCCGTGCAGGGCCACGCGCTCGGATTTGATGCGGTGACCGGTTTCGGACTGGTGCAGGCGCTCGGTCAGCTCGACATCGAGCCGCTCCCGATCGGTTCGTCGGCCGCCACCGCCGTCGGCGATCGCGTGGTGCTCGGCGGCGTCGGCGGGCGCACGCGTTCGGTGGCAAGCCAGATCGCCGCCAAGCAGGAATTCGCCGGTTACTGGGAATACATGCTGGACGAAGCGATCTTCACGCACCCGGCCCATCCGAACTGGGGCGGCACCGGATTGATTTCGGAACGCGGCGAACTCATCGGCATCGGCTCGCTTCAGCTCGAACGTGAGCGCGAGAGCAAGGCCGAGCATATCAACATGGTCGTACCGATCGACCTGCTGAAGCCGGTGCTGGACGACCTGCGCAAGTTCGGCCGCGTCAACAAGCCGGCGCGGCCCTGGCTTGGGATGTACACGACCGAGATCGACGATCGCGTCGTCATCGTGGGCATTTCCGCCAAGGGACCCGCGGGCCGCGCCGAACTCAAGGCGGGCGATGTGATTCTCGCCATCAATGGCGACAAGGTTACCTCGCAGGCGGGCTTCTATCGCAAGCTCTGGTCGTTGGGATCGGCCGGCGTCGACGTGCCGCTGACCGTGCACCATGAGGGCGTCACCTTTGACGTCGTGCTGACGTCGACTGACCGGGCGCGGCTCCTGAAGGCGCCGCGTTTGCATTAGTGTGAGACCAAAGCGATGAGCGAAGCCGTCATCGACGACGTCGTGGCGGTGTTGCCGCCGCTGCTGCAATCGCTGGAGTCGCTCGGCTTCATCTCACGCCATTTTCACCCACCCTCTTTCGACCGCGTGATGGACGCCGCTGGCCAGCCGGACGAGGAGTTGAGCGCGGTCCGCGCGACGGCTCGCCAATTGGCCGGCCGAATTTTCCGGCCTGCAAAGCGCGCTTGAGACCGCAAGCGATGCGACGCTGTCGGCGTTTTCGGGGCTCCGCACCGTGCGGGCGGGCCAGGGCGATATGACGCTGGCGTTCCGCGCGCTGCGCCAGTTGCCGCGCGCAGAAGAGGCGCTTTATCCGCTGGCCGCAAAATTTCCGCCCGTGAGCAGCTTCTTTCTCAATCCGGAGTTTTGCGACGACGCCGATCTGCTGGCGCGCCTTGCCAGGCCCGCAACGAGAACACCGGCATCACCCACGACCACAACGAGCCGCGCAGCCGCGGCGGCTTTTCGCTTTACGTGCCGGAATATTACTCGCCCGATCGCGCCTGGCCGCTGGTGATGGCGCTGCATGGCGGTCACGGCAATGGCCGCGGCTTCCTGTGGCGCTGGCTGCGCGACGCCCGCAGCCTTGGCGCGATCCTCGTCACGCCGACGGCGCTGGGTGCCACCTGGGCGTTGATGGGCGAGGACGCCGACACGGCAAATCTTGCGCGCATTCTCGAGACGGTGCGCAGCCGCTTCAATATCGATCCCAGAAAATTGCTGCTGACCGGAATGAGCGACGGCGGCACGTTCAGCTACGTCACCGGGCTCGAAGGCGCCTCACCTTTCACGCATCTCGCGCCGATCGCGGCGACGTTTCATCCGCTGATGGCCGAGATGGCGGATGCTGAAAGGCTACGCGGCCTGCCGATCCACATCGTACACGGCGCGCTCGACTGGATGTTTCCAGTGCAGACGGCACGGATAACCCGCGACGTGCTGACGGCGGCCGGAGCCAACGTCACCTATCGCGAGATCGACAATCTCAGCCATTGCTATCCGCGCGAGATGAATGCGCCGATCCTTGAATGGCTCGCCGTCGCCTGAGGCGTTGCTGCACGGAACCATCCCGCCGCCGGCACGTTGACGCGCCAGCAATTTCGGAGGCAAAGCGATGCGGGTATTTCTCGGAATGATCTTGGGCGCTTTACTGCTGATCGCCGGCGTCTACATCCATGATTCGCAATCGACTTCAACGGTCGCCAGCGGCCCGAATGCGGCCACCGGCCGAACCATCGTCAATTGGGATGTCGCATCCGCCGACTGGCGCGCGATGAAGGAACGCGCCCATGAGGACTGGATCCGGCTGTCGTCGCGGTAATGCGGATCTAATTCTGAGCGGCCGCGGCGTTATTTCTTGGCTGCAGTCGCCTTTCGCGCGTCGGCGATGGCTTGGGTGAATTGCGCCATGGTCAGCACGCCAGGCACGCGGAATTTTCCGACAATGAACGACGGCGTGCCGCGGAATTCGAACGCGAGTCGCCTGATCGTTGTTGCGCTTCAACGTCGCGTCGATGTCGCCGGCATGGCTTGCCAGATCGCGGTCGAGCCGGTCCATGTCGACGCCAGCGCCGGAAAGCGCTTCGCGAATCTTCGCTTCCGTCAGCTTCGAATTGACTGAAATCAGCGCGTCATGGGCTGCGATGAACTTGTCCTGATACTTGCTCGCCTGCGCCATCCGCGCCGCGGTGACCGACATCGGTCCCGAGGATCGGCCAATCTTTCCAGACCATCCGGACCTTGCCGTCGTCATGGACCACCTGCTGCAATTCCGGATCGACCTTGCGGCAATACGGACACGCATAGTCGAAATATTCGATGATCGAGATGTCGCCGGAAGCGTTTCCCGCCACCGGAATATCCGGATCGCGCAACACCAGCGCCTCGGTCAGCACTTCCTCGGTTTCGGCGCGCGCCGGCAAAGACCATGCGCCAATGCCGAGCGCAGTTCCACCGAGCGCGCCCAACAGGCCTCGCCGGCTCAACCGAACAGGATCGATCGCATCTTTCATTGGCTGTCTCCGAACGCCTTTATTGCCTACTGCCTGATCTACCATCAGAATGCGAATAAGTTACGCGTGAGCATATAGAGCGCCACCAGCACAATGACAGAGGCGAACACGATATTGAGCGCGCCGCGCTGCGCCGATAGCGACCGCGCCAGGCCGGTACCGATGAGGCCGCCGGCCAATCCGCCCGCGATGAATAGCCCCGCCAGCTGCCAGAACACCAGCCCCGACCATGCATAGCTCGCAGCCGTGGACAGGCCGAAGGCCGTCACGGCGACCAGCGAAGAGCTGACCGCATTGATGATCGGCATGCCCGTTGCGAGCATCAAGGCCGGCACGATCAGGAAGCCGCCGCCGATGCCGAAGAAGCCGGACAGTGTCCCGGTAACAAGGCCGAGACCAAGGATACCCGCCATATTGTCCCGGCTGATGCGCACATCCGGCACCCCGGCACGCGCGCGCGTCTTGAGCATCAAGACGGCGATCACGAGCATCAGGAGCGCAAACAGCACCAGCAGCTTTCGGCCGTCGAGCAGCTTGCCGAAAATCGTACCGACCAGCGCGCCGGCAATACCGGCGGCCGCAAACGGAATCGCGCACGACCATCGCACGGTGCCGCCGCGGGCATGGTTCCACAAATTGATCGCCGCGTTGGTTGCAACGGCAATGGCGCTCGTCCCGATCGCGATATGGGCATCGGCGACACCGACGACATAGACCATCAGCGGCACCGCCAGGATCGATCCGCCGCCACCGATCAGGCCGAGCGAAAATCCGACCAGCGCTCCCGATGCCACACCCAGGCCAGCTTGCATCGTAGAGATTATCACCAGCTCGCTCCTTGGGCGCAGCAGGCCTCTCATGGGCCCCTGGATCGAAATCCTGTTAGCGCAGCAGGAACGTAACCGCCAGTGGCACCAAGAGCGACGTCACCAGTGCATTGAGGCTCATCGCGATGCCCGCGAACACGCCCGCGACCGCATCGACCTGAAACGCCCGCGCCGTGCCGATGCCGTGCGCCGCGATGCCGACGGCAAAGCCGCGGGCGCGGAAATCGGTGATGCGCATCCAGTTCATCAACGGCGTCACCGTGATCGCGCCCATGATGCCGGTCAGGATCACGGCGACCGCCGTCAGCGACGGATCGGCATGCAGGGACTCGCTGATGCCCATCGCAACACCGGCGGTGACGGATTTCGGCGCCATCGACAAAATCACTTCACGTGGCAAGCCGACCGCTTCGGCAAGCAGCACGACGGAGGCAACCGCCGTGACCGAGCCTGCGGCGAGCGCGACCAGCATCGGCAGGATGGCCGAGGCGACCACCTTGCGGTTTTCGTAGAGCGGCACCGCCAGCGCCACCGTCGCAGGGCCAAGCAGGAAATGCACGAACTGCGCGCCGCCGAAATAGGTGGTGTAGGACGTGTTCGTCACTTTGAGGAAAACACCGATGATCCACATCGAATGCAGAACCGGATTGGCAAACGGATGCCGGTGCGTCCACAGCGAAACCGCGTCCGCGATCGCATAGACCAGCAGCGTCACCGACAGCCACAATAGCGGCGACTGCGAGAGATAGACCCAGAGCGAGAATGGATCGCCGCTCATGTCGTGTCGCCTCCCCGCGTCAGCAACCGGCTCGCGACCAGAAATGTCGCAACCGTGACCAGAAGCGTGATCAAGACCGAAACGACGAGCACGCCGAGAAAGGCGATGCCGTGGTCGACGATCAGATCGATCTTTTGCACGACGCCGACGCCGGCCGGGACAAACAGCAGCGACAGATTGGCCAACAGACCGCGGCTTGCGGATTCGACGCCGTCGCCCTGCAGCGGCCCGCGCGCGAGCAAAGCGAAACGATCGCGCGCCAGAAGCAGCACCAGCAGGATCATCAGACCGATCACGGGCCCGGGCATCGGCAGGCCAAGCCCGCGTACAAAGGCCTCACCGGCAAGCTGGCACAACAGGATGAGGCTGAGGCTCGCAATCATGGGAGCTCACAAGCCATATGGCCGCTTTATCCCTTCAGGCGGATGATGCACTCGGCATAATAGCCGCCGTCCTTTTCGATCCACACCAGGCCGCCATTGGCGTTGGTCGCCTTGTTGGCCGTGAACTGATCGGCGCAAGTCTTGGTGCGGGCTTTGTCGAGATCTTTCTCGCTTGCGTATTTTGGCGAGATCTCGGTCGGAAAGACGGCCGTGGTCTCGTGCCGTCCGCATTCGTCGCGGCGGAAGTCGACCCATTTGCGGCCCTGCAATTTCCCGCCGACTTTTGCTTCCAGATATTTCACCGAACAGGCTGGAATCGACAGCGCCGATTTTTCGGCGGGAGCAACGGTGGTAGGTGGCCCGCCTGGCGCGGCAGCGGGTGCCGACGGGGCTTTTGTCTCGGCCTGGGCCATCACGAGCGGCGCGGCCGTGGCCTGCGCGAGCATCTGAGACACAAGCATCAGCGCGACAATCGCTGCGGTTTCAGGTTTGCCCATCGTTTCTCCCCGCAAACGTCCGGCTTACTATCACGTCCCTTGCCGGACAGGACAAGGCCCGGACCGATCAAGCCCGGGCCTTGTTCTAGACGATCAAGCCGGCCCCTTCAGGCGCTTGTTGCATTCGCTGTAATAGCCGCCGCCCTTCTGGATCCACTTCAGGCCGCCGTTGCCGTTCGTCGCCTTGTTGGCGTTGTACTGATCGAGGCAGGTGTGCATACGCCCCTTGCCGGCGCTTTCCTGCGCGTATTTCTGGTTCAACGCCATCGGGAAGATCGCGGGCCCGCTCGGCATTGCCGGCGCAGCCATCGGAGGCGGGGCCGTCGGCTTGGCTGCGGCGACCGGCGGCGGAGGCGCGGCGGGTGCAGCCGCGGGCGCCGCCATCGGCGTCGCGTCGGCACCGCACTGGGCCTTGCGGAAATCATTCCACTTCATGCCGTTGAGGGTGTTGGCGGACTTGGCCGCCTGATACTTGGCGCTGCATTCCTGCGAGGTCAGCGCTTGCGCCGGTGCGGTGGCGACAACCGCGGCAAATCCCGATGCCGCGACGGCACACAATAATTTGGCTCTAATGGTCATCCTGCTCTCCTTGGGGGCATGGTCCGAAGTTCCCCATCCTAACGTAGCCAAGGCATGTGACAACGGCCATCCTGGGTTGCACAAAAATATCGCGCCGCGAAAACCGTTGAGCGCGCGTCATTCATCCGCGGTTCAGCATCACGGCGCAACCGTGGCCCCCTCTTCAACCTTCGAGGTGTTTCTCATGACGATATCTTCCCGCGTGGCCGCCGCCCTCGGCGCATCGCTGCTGCTGTTCGCCACTCCGGTTTTCGCCCAGACCACTGCCGCGCCCGCCGCCAGTTCGGAAACGGCAGCGAAGACCGCAAAGCCGCGCACCACCGAATCGCTCGAATGCTCCAAGGAAGCCGACGCCAAGGGATTGCACGGCAAGGAGCGCAAGAAATTCCGCTCCGAGTGCAAGAAGAACGCGATGGGCAAGAAGTAACCGCCTCACCTCGATCTCTCCCATCCTCCCGAAGCGGAGGATGGGATACTCCCGGTGCGCACGGCCCGCTTCCGTCAAGGCCGGCAGGTCCAGGCTTGCACGCGCCGCCTAAAGACTGATCACGATCCGTGATCCCGGCCACCTGATCCCAGTCCAGAGTGCATTGCAGCGATCGCCTCCGCGCATTTGTCCGCCTGACGCGGATTTGCCATAAGGCGCCGTGAGCCAGATCCCCAAATGGATGGCGGACGCCGTCCCTACCCGCGCCAAGACCTTCCAGTTCATCGAAACGCTTGCGATCGGCACGGTCGGGGGCGTCCTGTTTCTCGTCACGGGATTGCCCGGCGGATTGATCTCCGGCGCGATGCTGGCGGTGGCCGCCGCGGCGATGACGGGAAGGCAGATGGCCGTCCCCGCCCACCTGACCCAGTCGGTGCTGGTGTTGCTCGGGATCCTGCTGGGCTCGTTGATGTCGCGCCAACTGTTGCAGCACCTCAGTGCCTATCCCGTGACCATCGGCCTGCTGGCGCTCGCCACCTTCTGCACCACCTTCAGCTCGAGCTATTACCTGCAGCGCCTGCATGGCTGGGACCGCACCTCGGCCTTTCTGGCGGCGAGCCCAGGCGCGCTGTCGCAAATCGCCGTGCTCGCCATCGAGAAGGGCGCCGACATGCCGGCGATCGCGGTGGTGCAGACGCTGCGGGTGATCATTCTCACCGCCGCGCTTCCGGTCATCCTGGTCGCGGCCGGGCTGACATCGTCTTCCGCGCCGGCGCTGACAATGACGGTGGCCTCGCCGCTCGGGCTCATCGGCCTGATCGGCGCCTCGGTTGCGGTCTCATTGGTGCTTCGCATGGCGAAATTCCCGGCGAGCTGGCTGTTCGGCGCCATGATCGGGTCGGCCGTGCTGCACGGCTTCGGATGGATCGACGGCGGCCTGCCGCCGATCGTGCGGGGCATCGCGCTGATCGGCATCGGCACCTTGATCGGCTCGCGCTTCTCGCGGATGAAGATGACCACCTTCCTTCGTCACCTCGCCGCGGGCCTCGGCTCGTTTGCGGTTGCGAGCGTGATTACGGCCGTGTTCGTCGTGATCGTCGGCTGGGTCACGCAGGTGCGCTTCTCGGACGCGCTCGTGGCGTTTGCGCCCGGCGCGATGGACGCGATGCTGGCCTTGGCGTTGACGCTGCACATCGACCCGATCTTCGTCGGGGCGCATCACCTGTCGCGATTCATCTTCGTGACGATCGCGACGCCCGGCATCGTCCATCTGTTCGGACGCCCGCAGGAAGACGTCGACGATTAGCGTCTGGACGACTAGCCCCTCGCCGTCTTCGCGACGCCCCAAACCGCGACCGCCGCCATCAAAAGCGAGATCAGCACGTTGTAGCCGGCGAGCGAAACGCCGAGAAATTTCCACTGCACCTCGTCGCACATGACGACCTTGACCGTATCGAGCCGGTCCAGGAGCGACCCGGCGCTGCCGAGATTGCCGACCGGACCGGAGCAATCCGTCGGCCCCGCCCAGAATTTCCATTCGACACCGGCGTGATACCCGGCAAGCACGGCATTGCCGAGCGCGGCCAGCGCCAGAATCACAAGCCCGCCGATCAAAAGCGACCGCGGGGCGTTTTGGCCGGCCGCCAGCGCAACCAGCGCCGCCAGCGGAATCGCCAGGTAATAGGCGTAACGCTGCTCAAGACACAGCGGACAGGGCTGAAGACCCAGCACGAGCTGGAAATACCACGCCCCCGCCAAAGTGCCCGCGGCAATCGCCAGCACCGCCAGCGCGGCGGCCGTTGCGGGCGATCCGGCACGCCCTACCGGCGAAACGGCTGTCATATTCGACATGGCAATGGGCCTCCACCTCTCCATCAAGGCTCGTATCGCGTGGGCACGCCCCTGTCGAGGCACCCTTCTTCACAGCGGGTTGACCAGCGACGGCCGGCCGCTATATTCCGCCGGCTTCGCGACGCCGGCTTGCCGGCTGACCGAGGGCCCCTGTGGCGGAACTGGTAGACGCGCTCGACTCAAAATCGAGTTCCGCAAGGAGTGCTGGTTCGATTCCGGCCAGGGGCACCAATCTTCGCTCGCTCTGCGAGCTACGGCTTGGCAGGCCGGTTCGCCAAGCCGATCGATTTCCTGATTCACCCGTCGCTTCCCTGATTCAGTTGTCAAACGGCTTGCCTCATCGCGAGCGCCTCGCAATGACGCAGATCAGCTTTCCCGCCACGCAACACGCGTCCGGGTCGTTGAAATAATTCCCCCTTCGAAAACAGAGGGCGCAGGAAAAGCCGGATGCTTCACGCGCACCCGCAGCCTCGCGTGGAAAATGGAAACACGCGAGTTAGTCACCACAGGTTCGCCGAAACGCTCCGGCTTTTCCTGCGCGATTGGTTTTAACGGTTTCCTTCGCGCTCTCCCCGGTGAACGGGCTTTGTTGTCACCGTCCCCGTGCAATGCCGAAGCATCGTCGCGAGTTGACGCCAGCATCGAGGCATCAGGACCACACGACTTCACCGTCCGCGACCGCGCCGCTCGTCTGGCGGCGCGTCCGCGTCCATCGCATCCTTGACCCAACGTTCGTGACGATCGCGAAACGCCCCTCTTGATCGGGCAAGGACGCGCGAAGAGCTAGCGGTGATTTGCCCGACGGGGCAAGCGGGATCTCGAGTCGTTCCGATGGACCGCTTTCGGGCCTTTAGTCTAGCCGAAGACGTTAATCGCAAGTGAGAGAGTGCCGACCAGCATGAGGCTTGAGGCCCATATGACATCCAGGTTGAACCAGCTCCGCGCCACGAACCTCAGCCCCAGATAGCGGTAGACTAACCAGGCAAGGAGCCCTCCGGTAACGAGGATAGTTGCAGCATGAACGGCTGAGACAACCATTGCCATGCTCAGGTTGGCGCTCATGATCGCTGCCACGGCTCGGTGGCCGCGGTCCATGTCGAGAGACTGGCAAAGCCCGAGGTAGATCGGTACGAGCATCAGACCCGCGCCGTGGGCGATGGCCACGACAAAGGACCAGAGCGCGAGCCGCGATGGCGGGATCCGCGCGAGCATCCGCGGGTGTCGTCTCCTGACCAACTGAGAGGCGCCAAAGCAGAGAACGAGTACGCCCGCACCGATCTGAATCTCCTGTTGCCATTCGACCAGGACCGCGAGCACGGCAAAGGGTACGATCACTACGAACATCGCCAGCACGTGCCCTGCCGAGAGATAGCCGAGCGCTGCAAACAGCGCGCGGGCGCGTCTCCTCATCAGCCCGCTGGCAACCGCGAGCGGCCATCCCATCGCCGGGTTGACCCCGTGATAGACACCGCTCGTCGCGACTGCGAACCAAAGGCCAATCTGCGACCAGCCGCTGCCGATCACGATCAGACCGAAGGGTAGCAGAATGAATTGGTCGAGCAGTCGCCGCCTTCGAGCCGGATCTGATGAGCCCGATAGCCCTGAGGGAAGTCCACCCAGTAGTCGTCCGCCAGCGCCAGACCTCCGCCGGGTGCAGCCCGTGCCATGACTTGCGCGCCAGGCACGCCATCGGGGTAAAACTGGTTGTCCCAGGTCGAGTAGAGCGAGTTGGTCCAATACACCCGCTTCCCGTCGCGGCTGATCTCGACCATCTGCGGGCCGCCGGCGTAGGTCTTGCCGTTGGGATGCGGCGTCCGTCGCGCGATGCCCCCGATGTGAACCGATCCGGCGAGCTTTGGCTTCCGTGGGTCTGTCACGTCATACTGGCGCATTTCGCCGGTTCCCCAGCATGCCACATATAGAAACTTGTCGTCGATGGAGAGATCGATGTCAGTTACAAGGGGCGGCACGGCACCGAAGCCCTGAAGCAACGGCGGCAGAAGATCTTTGGATGTGGCCTCGGGGGGGATTGTTGCCGTTTTCTCGGCGTGGAATTTTTCCCCCTCTCGCCACCAAGTCCAGATCGAACCCTCCAGGTTCGTCGTGTCAACCACAACCCCGACAAAGCCGTACTCCCTGGTGGGATCGTGGGCAGGCCGCACTTCAAGCGCCATCTGGTGATTGGCACCGAGGTCGATGGTCTGCACGTTGCGTCTCGCCCGCAGATCCCAGAAATGGAGGCGGTGCCCATATTTGTTAGACAGAAGATCTTCGGGAACGATCCCATTCTCGAACTGCGGCGGCAATGCCCACTCGCTCGACACCATGTAGTCGCGCGGCAGGTTCCACCAGAAATCGTAGTGCTTTTCCTGCGAGCCCCGGTCGATTTCCCAGCGGCCGAGGACGTCGAAGGTCTCGCAGTCCATGATGAAGATACCCGGTGGCCCCTCTGTTCCATCCTTCCCGCCGCCGCCCAGCGTGCTGACGTAAATTCCTTCAGGCCCGCAATGCACGGTGTGTGGCCGCGAGTAGCCGGTCTTGCGAAAGATCTCTTCAGGCTCGATGATTTTGTGGATCCGGGCCTGGGTCGGATGGGGCTTCGTGTCCACGATGTAGATGCGCGAGGAGCGCATCCCCGGAATGATCAGGTAACGCCGCTCCAAGAATGCGTGGCCGGTAAGTGGCGACAGTGACGATGAGCAAGCATTCCACCCGAAGTGGTGAAACTCGTCGCCTTTGTTCGGCATAGGCACCGTGTGCACCACCCGGCTGTAGGTCGGCGAGCCTGGCTTCACGTCAATGACGGCGAGCGCGTCAGGCTGCGAAAAATCGGGGCTGAGCAACACAGTATAAGCAAACTCTTCCGCAGGCGCTTCCATCGCGAGTTTCGGTGAGGCGTGGAACGTAGGATCCGGGCGCATACTCATCGCACAAGCCTCCTTGGTTGCCTGTTTCGCATCAGTGGATCGTCACGGTCACCCGCAGAAATGTAGCCGGGATCGAGGTGACAGACGGGCTACCGCTTTTGTTTTGGCTCTCGAACAGTTCCAGCAGTTCGCGATGCAGATCGCCGGTGCGGCCATTTGCTTCGGCGGCGGCATAAGCATTCATCGTCGGCCCGTAGTAATGGCGAAAGGCGTCGAGCAATTCCGCTGGCGGAGCGGGGTATTTGAAGAAATACGTGTCCCTGGCGAAGCGGATGTTCTCCTTCGCGATTCCCGCTGCGACGAACCGCTCGGTCACGGCGGCTTCGTTGCCCCAGGTCACCGGGCTGATGAAGCCTTCGGGCGGCGGCGGCGAATAGGAGCTGCTGATCTTAAGGATTTGTGCGACCAGGGTGGGGTCGTTCGGAATCCAGTTTCCCATCACGAGCTGCCCACCGGCTCGGGTCACGCGCACCATCTCCTTGGCGACTTCGACCGGCCTCGGGGCGAACATGGCGCCGAATATGCTCACGACACGGTCGAACGTTTGGTCCCGCAGCCCATTCAGATCACTCGCATCGCCCTCCTGAAACCGACAATTGCCGAGGCCCTCTTCCTGAGCACGTCGGTTCCCGGCCGCGACAAGGTTGCTCGCGATATCCACGCCCAGCACTTCAGCGCCGAGTCTCGCCGCGGGCAGGGCGGTCGTTCCATCGCCGCAGCCGAGATCGAGGACTTTGAGCCCCTTAGTGATCCCGAGACTGTTGACGAGCGCCTCGCCGCTGTCTCGCATGCTCGCGGCGATGCGCGTGAAGTCGCCCTTTTCCCACAGCGCCTTGTTCGGGTTCATTGGGCGTCCTCCTAATGAGCGGTCTGCCGGCGACCGGCTAGACTGGGCTGACCGTCGGATTTCATTGTACCGGGGGCGGTTGCTGGTCTATGACCGTTTTACCTTCAAATATGATCGAGACGCCTGATCAACGGCGCAGCGACGGTTAGGGCGCAGATGGAAGCGCTTTGGGCACACGCCGCCCTTGTGATGGGTCTCCGTAACAAGCATGAGGTTCACCCTCTTTTGCCCGGCAAATTCTGGGCAGCAATGCTTACTCATGTTCTAGCCCGAGCGAAGCTTAGGTGCGCTGCGCCGCCGTCCGACCAAGATCCAGACCCGCGACCATGCGCGTGCGTTTGATGAAGCGCTCGGCGAGCGGCGTGAGCGTGCGGTCCTTTATCGTGATGATACTGACAGGAGCCGACGAGCATTGCAGTCTTGACCGGCAGCGCCTTGATGCGAAGGGTCGGAGCGGACGTCGCGGCCGCACCAACGAAGCTCAGATTTGTTCGCCGATGGCGTCGAACACCGGCTTGTAGCCGCTTCCGTGCCGATGAACATGCGCGGCGCGCCCGCCACGGAAATGGGCCGGCACCACGAGCCGGCCGCTGTCAGCAGCCTCCGCCAAAATGGCTATTCGTGTCCGGTTCGCTTGCGCAGGATCGGTGCAGGTCGAGGTCGACATGTCAGGCTGAAAGATCTGAATGGGGTTGTGAATCGCGTCTCCGCAAAAGATCGCGCGATGGTTGGCATAGTCGACGACGAGCCCCATCTGGCCGTCGGTATGGCCCGGCAACGGTACGAGCCGAAGGCCCGGGGCGGGCTCATGGCCGTCATCAACGAGATCGGCGAGCCCTGCCTCGACGATTGGAATGACGTTCGCCTCCAGCCCCCGGGCGTGGATCGGCGGCACACTCCCGGATTCGCGTTGTGCCATCCAGCCGGCAAGCTCGCGACGGCCGAACAAATAGCGAGCATTGGGAAAGGTCGGCACCCAGCGACCGCTCTCATGTTGCGTATTCCAGCCGACATGATCGACATGCAGATGGGTGCAGAATACGAGATCGACCGCGGCGGGGTCGACGCCGGTCCGCCGCAGCCGATCGAGGAAACCGGTGCCGCGCCGCTGATGCCAGGCCGGAATCTCGGGACAATCCTTGCCTTCGCCGACACAACTATCGATCAGGATCGTCCGTCCTCCCGCGCGAAAGACAAAGCTTTGGATAGCGAACCTCGCCTCGTCGCGCTCGCTGAGGAGAAACTCGGGCTCCAGCACGCTGCGCTGTGCTTCGATCACGAGCGGATCGAATCCAGGAAAGTACTGCGACAGCGGAAGCCGCAGGTCGTCGTCATCCACGATGATGTCGACGACGGCATCCCCGATCGCAAATCGCATGGCAAGCTCCTGCTGCAATGGCTACGTGCGTGGCCATGCTAAGGCACATTTAGGCCGAATGGTGGTACGGCGTGTGCCCGCGTGGCCGTTACGTCTCCGCTCGGCAGCAACGCTGCAAACGTTTGCAATGTGTCATTGGCGGAGGTTGGGACCTGCGCCGCCATTGGCCCGCTTTGCCACCGAGAGCGGACGTTAAATTCGCTAAGCCCGTGGTCGGCTAAGGGCCACGAGCAGACATCAAAAACAAAGCCCGAAAGCCGCCTTGTAGTGCTTGGAGAGCTCGCCCGCTGTCATGATCGGTCGCGGGGAAAATCCTCTGGTTGGTCTTAGGCCGCGCCTCGATGGATGCTATTGCGCAGGGACAATCGGCGCGGGCTTCCAGCTCCCGTTCAGGGCTTCTTCCTTCGGCCAGTACAGCCGCATGACCATATAGATCGGACCATTGGGCGCCGGAAGCCAGTTCGACTCCTTGTCTGCGCCGGGGGATTTGTTCTGGATGTAAAGTGTCAGTGAGCCATCCGCGTTCTTTGTACTGTGAACTGGTCTTGTCGACGTTGAATTCGTACATTGCCTTGTAGGCGGCAATCATCGGGAAGGCATAGATGTAAGCCGCTTTCGAAATCTCATACGCCTCCACTCGGTCACCCACCTCCGCCCTGGCGGAATTTTGAACCATGGAAGCAAGGGCGCACGTCACGAGCGCGGCGGTTATATTCTTCATCATCTCTGTCCCCCGGACGACGAATCGCGTCTCGAAAATCCGCGAAGATCAACTATTAGCCGCACCAGCGAACGGAACGATTGTCGCGTGCGGCCTCGGATCCGTTGGTAGCTTTATCTGTACAAATCCAGAACGACTATGCAAAATTGGACAAGCCCGGTGCATTTTTAAATTGTGGGATTTGTTGTACGGGGCCCCCTTTTTTGGGCGTAAATTGAGAGCAAAACTTCTCACGCCATTTGCGGGCGGTTGCTATTGCCGTTAGCCATGCCCGCAGGTCATCTTATGGCGATTAAGACCGAAGAACCAAAGGGGAGCGCGCCTGCATTGTTAAAGTGAAATACAGACACCCGCGTACGAGATCCAAATCGCTATGTGCCCTCGAGCAGCGTAGCTGACGCCAGTGGGGGAAACTAAATGACTGACCGAGAAAAAATCTTAATTGCCCTGCGCGAAAAGCCCCTGAAAACCTTCGAAATAATGAAACGTGTGAACATAAGAAATCAAGAGGACTGCCAATCGCTTCTATTGAAGATGCGGGACGAAGGGGCAGTCAAATTTGATATTCACAAGGGACATTGGCTCGCTGCGTGACTGGGACAATCGCCCGCGCAGTCGGTGCAGGATGTCTGCCTTGGGTCAATGGCCGACATAGCGATGTGACGACGGCTTGTCCGTTTTGCCCCATATGGCGGACGTCGGGGATTCGACTAAACAGGTCAGCTAAGGGCCAGAAACGGACATCGTAGCCAGGGCCGTCCTTCAAGGCGAGAGATCGCTTCCGTCGCGCACGTGCTTGCAGAGTGCTCCATCTCTTGGAGATTCACGACACGATCTGCTTGTGCCCGATCTGACGATCCGACGGCAAAGCCATCGCGCCAGACGCTCAAGCGATCAAAACGTTCACAGGGAGCAGCGAACGTACTGCATTTCCACTGGCACCGGTTCCTTTTGGCTCAGTGTAATCGCATTCTCTCCAGAGAATTTCAGGTCAAACGCGATGTCGGAAAATGAGACGCCATCCGAGCATGACGCAACCACTTTCTTGTTCGATCCGTCATCATGCCACGATTTGACAGTGCATTTCTGGAATGTGCCGGTTATTTGCTTTCCCTGCACGATCAAGCCGCCTGCGTGGAGGTCCGCATCCTTCTTGAAGGCGAGCTTGTCATTCTGTTTGGTAAACACCTGAGCGCAGGACGCAGCATCGACCGTCCAGGCTCCGTTCAAATCCGCCGCTCGCGTTGCGCCGGATTGCGCAACAAGGAATGCCGACAGCACCAGGCAACCGAAAATTCTCATGAAAATCTCCTCATTAGCCGGTTAGGGGTAGCTGCGCCGCGAAGAATGCCGCTCAATAAATCCTAGATCGCCGAATGCGTCCACGGTTTAAGGTTGATCCGAACCTGTGTTGATCTAGATCACGGAGCTATGTTTTTTTGCACTGCGCAATTTAGGTGACAACGATTGCGCGAACCATGGCAGCCAACGCCTGAGCGATAGCGTCGGTGCGATTTGGTAACTAAATCGAGCCAGCCTTCACGAGCAGTGGATTCGGGTGGATATCGTGAGGAGCGATGTCCGCTTTGGGCCATTCGCCGACATTGGACTCGGTCCTGCTCTTTGTCCGCTTTGCCCTCGCAACCCGACGTCGCGTGGCTTCGCCTGATGGTCGGCTTAGGGCCGACAAGGGACAGCAAACTTGCAATCTGCGCGACTTCCGCCACTAGCGAGCGCAATCATCCGGTGCCGCAGCACCTGCAAACCGACCGGTTATCCAATCCACCGCAGCCATCGTGCTCGCCTGCGCGGCACGGCCGTGGCCGATATTGGGCAAGACCATCAGTTTGACCTTGCTGCCGGCGTTGCAGAGCTTGCTCATGTAACCGCGCGTCACGTTTGGATTGATGATCTGGTCCGTCGTCCCCTGCGCCAGGAACACCGGGATTTCGGTCGGCAGAACGCCGGCTGAGTTCTTTTCCAGAAGCGAACGCCACGGCTCGATATCTGCGGGCTGGTCGACGCTGAGAAAATGCTGGTTGAGCGCCTGCCCGATTCTCTGACGCGCGGACAAATCAAAAGGCCCCTCGATGCAGACGCGCGCAAGCCGATCGAGCGTGGGGAGCGCGCGTGTATCGACGATCTTGGCGAGGGATGCATCAAACACGCGATGCCACGACCACAGCGTCATCGCCATGATGTTGTTGCCACCGCTGGTCCCGATATCGTCCTTCATCAGGGCAGCCAGATCGGTCGCAGGCGCCGCCGCCGCGACGCCAAGCAGTTCAAGCTCCGGCGCGTAAGACTTGGCAATCATGCCGGTGAAAAGCGCGGCTTGGCCACCTTGCGAATGGCCCCACACCGTAAAGCGCTTGCCGCCTCCGGCACCGGGCATGCTAGAAGCCGCCCGCACGATGTCGATCACGGCGCGCGCCTCGCTGTCGCCGACCAGATAAGGATGCGTCTCGGGCGTTCCCAGACCAGGATAGTCGGTCGCCGCAACCACATAGCCGCGCTCGACGAAGGATCGCAGTCCCTGGATTTGCTGGAACAGAAAGATCGCGAGCGATGGCGCGCAGCGCGGCGTCACACCTGAGGTCGGGTGCGCCCACGCAACGATGGGACGGCCGCCGGGCGGCGGATCGCCTCGCGGCACAATGATGACGCCGGAAACAAAGATCGGCTCACCTTTCAATCCCGTCGAGCGATAGAGCGTTCGATATGCAACCGCTCCCAGCGGCGCACCGTCGATCCGCTCCTGGCGGACGATCGTTCCCGGCTGCCCCGCGAGCGAAGATCGTGGCGCAGCATAGAATGGTGCCTGCGCCGATGCCGGGCCGACATGACCGAACAGGAGAAACAACAATCCTGCGGCGGCCAGACGGGCTCCAGTTTTAAGAAACCGCGGGTACATGGCTCAGAGCCCATACAAAATTTTCAGATCGCCGCTGGCGCGCAGCGCAATCACGATGCCGTCCGCCGGCAAATACACTTTTTCCAGTTTCGCCGAGGTCAGATGCCCTTCCATCCGGAAGCCATCTTTCAGCGGGCGCGTCAGTTTCTCGTTCGCGGCATTCAGCAGGTTCTGATAGGCGATGCCGTAATCGAGGCTGGTCTTTTCACGCAATTGTGCCACCAGCGGGCTGATCAACGCATTGAGTTGTTCGTTGCTGCTTGTGACAGCGAGATCGGAAAGCCCGGCCGAATGGCCGTCGTCGGCAACGGCAATTCCGCCCGACAGATAGACCCACTGCCCCGCACCCGCATCACTATCCGAAGTCTTGCTGAGACGCAGTCCGATGACGAGCTTGCCCGACGACGGATAAACCTCGACCTCGCGAACCAGCATTTCGGCGAGCGGGGGTGCCGCGGCCAGCGCGTCGGAAATCTTCTGCTTGAGAACGTCGTATCCGATGTTGATCGGGAGGATCACATCGAACGCCCCAGGCTCGCTGACGTCGCGGCCGAGCGTCGGCAGTGGCGGCGCGGTGACCGGCGGCGGTTGCTGCCCGACCAGCGTCTGCGCCGAGCCCGCAAGCTCGAGCGTTCCACGAAGCACCTTGGAGTCGGCGCGAACGCCGGCGAAAGCCGCGCTTTGCGGTGTCAGTTGCAGCCAGACCGGCGGATTGTCGCGAAGCTGGATGGGATCAAACGCGCGACGCCAGGCCGTCGTCGCCTTGCCTTGCAGATCGAGGCGGCGGGCGGCAGCCAGCGCACGCGTCCTCACCTTGGCGAGCTGGGTGCGGATCCGCGGCTCGGCATATTTGGACACCGGAATATCGCGGCCAAGGACGTGAAGTACCGGCGGCTCATTCCAGCGAAAGCCATCGCTGAAATGCAAATCAAGCGACCAGTCCTTGTTGAGTTGCGGGCGCGCCTCGACCTCGATCGTCGCGCTGGCCTCGGTTTCACCGTGGATGCGGGCGGTGAAACGGTTGGCGCCCTGTCCTTCCAGCGCGCCATAGATCGGCACCGAGCCGTAGACATGGTCGCCGCGACCGTACAGCGAGACCGGCCCCGACCGTTCGACAAAGCCGTAGATGTCGCAATTGGCGTTGACTCGGAAAAACAAGACACGCCGGTGCACGCAGCTGACGCGCTCGTCGATCGTGGCGAGTCGCTTCGGAATATCTTCTCCAATTTTGGAGGCGAGCGCCGGCAGACCGAATTCAATCGCCGCCGAAATCCGCGAATCCGTGGTGAAGGGGGCGACCGCATCCGGCGCTAGCGGCGGCTTTTCATCGGCCAGGGCTGCCGAGATCAAAACGGTGAAACCGAAAGTCGTCAGCCCGGCGAGGGCTAGACGCCGCACCGCAAATAGTTTGACGAAGTCAACCATGTGTCCGCCTCTCTCAGACTTCAACACGTGTCGCGATGCCCTGACCATAGCAACAAACGGTGAAGACGTGGCGTGTGATAGCCATGCATTGCCTGCATTGTTCGTCGCAAATTGTGCTCGCTTACCTCCCGATGAACGCGGCTGGCCGTGAATAATCAGGGGCCGGCAGTGGCTGCGGGCACCTGTCCGAAATTACCTGCAAACAGGAGCTTGGGTCGAAAATCGCGTACGTCGGCTAAGGGTCAGGAGCGGACGTCGGCCCGAGGAGCATTTTTGAGTACACGCCCTAGCCTGATCCCGGCGTTGTCGGCCGCGCGCGAACCTGCACGCCAAGAAGCGCCTCGAATGGAAGGATCATGGCGCCTTTGTCGCGGTCGCCGTGACCTTGTCGCAGCGCCGTTTGATACGTTGCGGACGCTGCGGCTGTGACCGGCATGGGAAAGCCATGCTTGACGCTCACCTCCGAGCAACTAACGAGGTCCTTGTAGGCCTTGGCGAGAGATAGCCCTCGTCGAACAGCCCCTTCAGGATGCGCGGCACGAAATACTCCGAAGCGAAGCTTCGGCTCGTGCCCGTCGTTACCACGGCGGCAAGTCGCTCGGGATCGAGACCCATCGCGACCGCCATCGGCAAGACTTCCGCCAGCGCGGCAATATTGATGTCGTAAATCACGTTGTTGACGGTC
>CAWDES010000016.1:0-142851 GCA_963801325.1 uncultured Alphaproteobacteria bacterium | reverse complement strand
AGTTGCAGATCATGCCCGCGATCAGCATCGCGCAGAGGATATACATCGTGGTGTTGTAGAGCTGGTCGCGCGGAACGCCGGCGGCGAGCTGGAATTCGCGGATGTAGTTGACCACCACCGGACCGAGGATGCCGGCGGCCGACCATGCCGTCAGCAACCGGCCGTGAATGGCGCCCACGAACTGCGTTCCGAACATGTCGGCGAGATAGGCCGGCACGGTCGCGAAGCCGCCGCCATACATCGACAGGATGATGCCGAAACCGAGCACGAACAGCAGTTTTGAGCCCATCGCCGCGAAGGTCGGCGCCAGCGCGTAGAGCGCGATGCCGAGGATGAAGAACGTGTAGTAGGTGTTCTTGCGGCCGATATAGTCCGAGAACGAGGCCCAGAAGAAGCGGCCACCGATGTTGAACAACGACAGCAGGCCGGCGAAGCCCGCCGCGATGCCCGCGATCATCGTCTTCTGTTCGACCGAAAGCGCGTTGAACTTGAGGTCGGGCAATCCGATCAACTTGCCGGCGAAGATTTCCTGCAACATCGGCGAAGCCATGCCGATCACGCCGATGCCGGCCGACACGTTCAAGCACAGCACCCACCAGATCAGCCAGAACTGCGGCGTCTTGTGCGCGTTGTCGAGATGGACGTTGTGCGAGGAGATCATCGTCTTGGTTTCGCTCGGCGGCGTCCAGCCGTCCGGCTTCCATCCGGCCGGAATCACGCGATAGGAGAAAGCGCCGATCATCATGAAAACGAAATAGATCACGCCCATGGCGACGAATGTCTGCCAGACGCCGACATCGGTCGGTGTCTTGAAATAGTTGATCAAGAGGTTCGCCAGCGGTGCGCCGATCATGGCGCCGCCGCCAAAGCCCATGATCGCCATGCCGGTCGCCATGCCGCGACGGTCGGGGAACCATTTGATCAGGGTCGAAACCGGCGAGATGTAGCCGAGACCAAGGCCGACGCCGCCGATCACGCCGGCGCCGAGCCACATGATCCAGAGCTGATGGACGTAGACGCCGAACGCACCGATCAAGAGGCCGCCAGCCCAGCAGCACGCCGCGACGACGCCCGCCTTGCGTGGGCCGGCGCGCTCGAGCCAGCCACCCCACAAAGCTGCGGAGACGCCGAGGACAACGAAGAAAAGCGTGTACATCCAGCCGAGGCTTGCGACCTTCCAGTCGCAAGTGGTGGTGAAGAGTTCCTGCACCAGCGACATGTCCGGGCAGGCCTTCGGCGCGGTCAATCCGATCGCGCGCGACAGCGGCAGCCAGAACACCGAGAAGCCGTAGGCCATGCCGATGCACAGATGGATACAAAGCGCCGCGGGCGGCACCAACCAGCGATTGAAGCCGGGCTTGGCAATTGTGTGCGCGCGATCGAGAATTCCCGATCCGGCGTCAGGCACCGTTCCTGTGCCGCTGATTGTCGTCATTCAGTCCCTCCCTACAGCTGCCCTTGGCCGGGCATATCTGTGCGTTTAACCGTTATCGTTCGCTAAAATTCCCGGCGGCCTGGCGAAGCATCGCTTTGTTGCTTTGCACAATTTCCCGCTGTGCCAGTCCCCCACGGCACGTCATCCTGCCACATTCGGTCAGAAGCTCCGCCTCGTGTCGATAGGCAAAAGGTCGAGATCGGTCCCTCTCCCGGCCCGGGCGGCTTGCAAAGGGTGCGGTCATTTGTCCCGATCCGCCGATGAAATCGGCCTGCGGGGGGAGCATTAGTGCCGCCAATCGCGCCATTCGCCTTTTCGATCAGGCCCTCAGGCGTCACGGGAGGCGTGTCGCCAGCACTTCCGCGATCGGAAGCGCGTATTCGCGCATCATGGCAGCCACCGCCGGGATATCGTCGAGGTGCGCCACCGGCAGCGCGGTCTCGATCCCGGCATCCGTTGCGATACAGGCAATGGTGGGATCGTCGGGAAACAACGGCGGCTTGCCGTTATCCTTTCGATGCACCTCGATCTTGCGGTACGGCTCCGACTTGAAGCCTTCGACGATCAGAAGATCGACCGGCGACATCTTCTTCAACAGGTCCCGCAGAGGCGGTTCCGGTGCGCCGCGCAATTCATGCATCAAGGCCCAGCGGTTGGCCGATGACACCATAACCTCCTCGGCGCCGGACTGCCGGTGCACCCAGGAATCCTTGCCCGGCACATCGACATCGAAGGCGTGATGCGCATGCTTGATCACGGAGACGCGCAACCCCTGCTCGCGCAGATATGGAATGACGCGCGAAATCAGCGTCGTTTTCCCCGCGCCGCTCCAGCCGGCTACTCCGATCACTCTCATTAAAGTCTCCGACGCCGCCCGAAGGGCTGACCATTTGTCCTTATCTCGGCTGCGGGCGGATGTCATGCGAAGCCCCCCGGTATGATGAAGACGACCGGGAGGCGAACACGGCGGCAACGCAACGACCTCGCGTTGACGGCAGCCCCTGAATGGTCGAATGAAGACAGCATATAATAGGCCGGTCGACGGCGCGCCGGCTGGCGCCAGAAGTCATTTGCCAGGGGAGAACGCGATGGCCACCGGAAAGATGACGCCCGCCCTGATCCCCTTGGCCCGCTTGGTACCCTTGATCCCTTTGGCGCTCGCCGCAACGCTTGCGGTTTCGGCTCCCGCGTCGGCGCAAATCTCCGACAACGTCGTCAAGATCGGCGTGCTCACCGACATGAACGGCCCGGCCTCGACCGCTACCGGCAAGGGCTCGCTCACCGCCGCCCAGATGGCGATCGACGATTTCGGCAAGCACGTCGCGGGCAAACCGATTCAGCTCGTGTCCGGCGACCACCAGAACAAGCCCGACATTGGCGCGACGATCGCGCGGCGCTGGTTTGACGTCGAGCAGGTGGACCTGGTGGTGGACGTGCCGGTCTCGGCGGTGGGCCTTGCCGTGCAGAACGTCGCCAACGAAAAGAAGCGCCTTCTCATCGTCCAGTCGACCGGCACCGCCGACTTCCACGGCAAATATTGTTCGCCCTACGCGATCCAGTGGGTGTTCGACACCCGCGCGCTGGCGGTCGGCACCGCGCAGACCGTCGTCAAGCGCGGCGGCGACAGCTGGTTCTTCCTGACCGACGACTACGCCTTCGGCCATGCGCTGGAGAAGGACGCATCTTCCGTCATCGTCAAGAACGGCGGCAAGGTGCTCGGTTCGGTTCGCCTGCCGTTTGCCACCGCCGATGTTTCGTCGTTCATCCTGCAAGCGCAGGCCTCGAAGGCCAAGATCATCGGGATCGCCGGCGGGCCGCCGAACAACATCAACGAGATCAAGGCCGCCGGAGAGTTCGGCATCTTGAAAGGCGGCCAGCAGATGGCCGGCCTGCTCGCGCTGATCACCGACATTCACGCGCTTGGCCTTCCCGCCGCGCAGGGCCTGTTGCTGACGACGTCGTTCTACTGGGACATGGACGACAAGACGCGCGAATGGTCGAAGCGCTATTTCGCCAAGGTCGGACAGATGCCGACGATGTGGCAGGCCGGCGTCTACTCGGCCGTGACGAATTACCTGCGGGCGATCGAGGCCAGCGGCACCGACGAGCCGCTCGCGGTGACGGCGAAGATGCGCGAACGGCCGATCGAGGATTTCTTCGCCCGCAACGGCCAACTGCGCGACGACAACCTGATGGTTCACGACCTGATGCTGGTGCAGGTGAAGAAGCCGGAAGAGTCAAAATACGCCTGGGACTATTATGATGTGCTGGCGAAGATTTCCGGCGAGGACGCCTTCGGCCCGCCGGACCCGGCGTGTTCGATGGTGAAGAAGTGACGGCAGCTCGCGTCCCGGACGCGTCGCGGCATGAAATGACGCGACGCAGATCCGGGACCCACGGTAGGCCCCGGATCTGCAACGCATCGCCATCAGCGAGCGAACGCGCTCAAGACGCTGCGTTGCGTCCGGGGCACGATAGTCTCCTCACTGTTTCATCACGCCGATCTCGCGGAAATATTTCGCCACGCCGGGATGAATCAGCGCCACATCAGGCACGGCCATCACCGTGTTGGCCGCGGTGGTCTCGCACGCCTGCGCCAATTTCTTGCAGAACGTGCCTTCGGCGCCGTGCAGCGTTTTCGCCAGCCGATAGGCAACATCGTCCGGCAGATCGAGCCGGGTCAGGATGAAGCTCCACGAGCCCAGCGAATTGATCGGCTGCGTCTGGCCGGGATAGCTTCCGGCCGGAATCGTCATCGGCTTCAGCAGCGCGTGCTTGGCCTTCATCTTAGCAATCTCTTCCGCCGAAGGCGCGATGAAGCGCACGCCTGACGGGCCCTTGGCGAGATCGAAAAAGCCGGGATAGCCGACGCCCGCGCCCCAGATCGCATCGGCCCGCCCGTCGAGCACCATCTCCGGGCCCTCCTTGGCGTGATCGAGCAGGAACGATTTGAAATCCTCATCCTGCTTCAGACCGATGCCGTCCAGCATGTAGCGGCCGAGGATCGGAATGCCCGAGCCCTTGGCGCCGAAGGCAATGCGCTTGCCGACGAGATCCGCAATCGTGTGGTAGGGACTGTCGCCGCGCACCGCGAACATGCCGGCGCTGCCGTAGATCGCGGTCAGCACCTTCAGTTTGAGCGGCGGCCGCCCGATGCCTTGCAGCGCCTGATAAAAGGATTCGCCGGCGACGAGCCCGAGATCGAGCTGGCCTTTTTCCATCATCGGCATGTTTTCGCTGGAGCCCATGGTGTTCTGGGTCCGGATCGACAGCGAGGGATCGGCCTGCATCATCACTTCGGCGAAGGCGTTGCCATAAAGCGGAAAGCCGCCGCCTTGCGTCGCGGTCCCGAGGACCAGATTCGTTTTCGTAATGGCCTTGTCTCCTTCTTGCGCTGCAACGCCGCTTGCCAGAAATAGCGCGAACACTGCTCCGATCGCACGCCTGATGTACATCGGCCAACCCTTTCACATTTCAGCCAAGCCGGGCTGGGACAATAAGGTGTGGGACAAAGCCCGCTTAGTATGAAAGCATAACTCAACCAGCGTTTGAATGGAGCGTCCGTCATGAATGGTTTGCGTGCAGCGGTGATTGCCACGGTCGCCCTTTTGGGCCTTGCCGGCGGCACGCAACGGGCTCTCGCGGCCGATTATCCGAACCGCCCGGTGCACTGGCTGATCGGCTTTTCCGCCGGCGGCCCGGTCGACGTGGTGGCGCGCATCATGGCGCAATGGCTGTCGGAACATTTCAACCAGCAATTCGTGGTCGAGAACCGCACCGGCTCGGGCGGCAATATCGCGGCGGCTTCCGCCATCAACTCGCCGGCGGACGGCTACACCATCCTTTTCGTCGCGCCCAACAACGCGATCTCGACCTCGCTCTACAAGCATCTCAACTACGACTTCATCCGCGACACCGTGCCGGTCGCGAGCATCATGCAGCTCGTCAACATGCTCGTCGTCTCCAACGGCATGCCGGTGAAGACGGTCCAGGAGTTCATCGACTACTGCAAGGCCAATCCCGGCAAGGTGAGCTTCGCCTCGTCCGGCTACGGCACCTCGGTGCACATGTCGGGCGAACTGTTCAAGGCGATGACCGGCTGCAACATGCTGCATGTGCCGTATCGCGGATCGATGATCGCCTATCCCGACATCATCTCGAACAAAGTGCAGCTGATCTTCGACAACATGCCGGCGGCGCTGGCGCAATCGCGCTCCGGCACGGTGCGCGCGCTCGGCGTCACCGCGCCAAAGCGCTGGCCCGGCTTCCCTGACACGCCCGCCATCGCCGAGACCGTGCCGGGATTTGAATCGGTCGGCTTCTACGGCATCTCCGCGCCAAAGGGCACGCCGCCGGAAGTGGTCGATATCCTCAACAAGGCGATCGGCGAGGCGCTGAAGGATCCCAAGATCATCGAGCAGCTCACCACCGCGGGCGGCATCCCCAAGCCGATGACGCCGGCCGAATTCGGCAAGCTCGTCGCCGACGAGACCGAGAAATGGCGCAAGGTGGTGGAGTTTGCGGGCGTCTCGGTGGAGTGAATTAGCCGTCATTTTCGACTCTTCGTCATTCCGGACGACGCGAAGCGGCGATCCGGAATCCATCCCTCGTCGTAATCCGCTGCACGATGGATTCTTAGGTGCGCAATTGCGCACCAAGCTCGCGCTAACGCGCGCCCCGGAATGACGTACGAATCTCCGCCAGCACACGCCCTCACCTTCCCGCGGCGCAATCGCACCCGAGTTGTTGAATCTTGCCCTCGCAACAGAGGGCGCAGGGAATGCCGGGGGCTCGAACGCCCCCGCAGCCTCGCGTGCGAAAGTAAAAAGCACACGAGCAAGTCACCACAGGGTTGCCGAACGATCCCGGCATTCCCCGCGCAATGGTTTTAACGGTTTCCTTCGTGCTCTCCCCGGTGATCGGGCTTTTTGTCACCGCAGGCGTAATGCGAAAGCATTATCGCCAGACATCAGCGTCGAGGTGTCAGGACCACACGACTTCGCCGTCCGCCCAAAGCGCCGCTCGTCCGGCGGCGCAAGTGCGTCCATCGCATCCCGCACCCAACGTCCGTGACGATCGCGAAACGCCCCTCTGGAAGGGCGCGGGATGCGAATCGGAATAGTGCTGTTTCTACCCCGCCGTCAAGTTAAATTCGGAAAATCCGAAATTGGGAAATCGTGGGCCGGCGGCATTGCCGGATCGGTCGACGCCATGTAATTCATCTGTCGCAACCGCCTGCCTCTGAGAGGCAGACGCGGGGGCCTGTAGCTCAATGGTTAGAGCCGGCCGCTCATAACGGTCTGGTTGCAGGTTCGAGTTCCTGCCGGGCCCACCAGCCTTCGATGAGCAGGCTTCCGAAATTCAATAAAGCCACCAAAAATCCCACTGAAGCGTCCCACGTTTTATTCGAACGTTACCGTCAGCCAGCGACAACTTGCGAGCGCTAGCTGCACGCTTGAACGCGTTGTTCCCGGGCACGATATTTGCTCGCGTTGCTCGACAAAATGTCGCCGAAGAATTTTGTGCGAATGAGAGCGGCGCAGATACACGCGATACCAGAGCAAGTGACCGTCGACCTAGTTGCGGAGTTGCTTTCGACGCTCAACCTAGATTGAGCCTGGAAGGCTTAAGCGCTTTGGATTGCCGCCCGCGCGCGCAGCAAACCGACGCCGCTGGAGAAAATTGTGATGCGTCGTAATAGCCGTCGTGTTGGACCTCATGGAACACCCTGCATAGGGCGGCACAGCGGGAACCTCTGTGGCCAAGTTTCTTGTTGACCTCATAAGAACAAATGGAGAATATTTCGAACGAAGCGCACCCTATAGGCCCTAAAAATCCGCACGGCTACGGTTATATAAACCTTAAAGAATCAAACATAAGGGCTATACGTACGTGTACGTAGAGAATGCTCTTGGAGGTCGGCGATGGGTGAAGAACTGCAAAAATTGATCGAGATTGCCAAGAGCGTAAAGAGCACCCCGGAGCATCGCGAAGAGCAGCGACGAAGCTTCGCCTATGGCAATACAGCATTTGAAAACGGCAACATCACCCGCGAGATGGTGAACGAGCAGGCCGAGAAGCTGGCCAAGGATAATGGGTGAAGACGAGGAGCGGCGACATAGTCGCGCTCTTGAACCGGAACTGATCACCGATCCAAAGCTGAAGGCCGAGGCGGAAGCCGCCAACGGCCTTCGGCAGTATGATCTTGCGGTACAAGCGGTTTTTACCGCTATAGATCGGTCGGCATTCAGGCTTCGTGCTTCGCTAATTCTTTCCTTTCAACGCGAGGCGCTGAATGGAATTAGTGCTTATGCCGGCAATTATCGCCCCGGCGATGTCAAGATTCAACACAGCAAGCACGAACCGCCGGGCGCTCATCTGGTGCCTGAATTGGTCGAGGACATGTGCGACTATGTCAACGAGCATTGGGCTGAGGCTTCACCTATCCATCTAGCTGCCTATGTCATGTGGCGGCTGAACTGGATACACCCCTTCGCGGACGGCAATCGCCGAACTTCTCGCATCCTGTCGTTCTACGTCCTTTTCAGCAAGCTAGGGGCGTTGCTGCCAGGTACGCCGACACTGCCTGATCTGATTATCGATCACCGCAGTGGCTACGAAGAAGCGCTTGATGCAGCTGACGCCGCGTTCAAGGACAGTGGCACGATTGATGTCTCTAAGATGGAAACGTTGATCGAAGGCCTCCTAGCGAAGCAGCTTGCCCACGTCTACGAGATGGCGGGCCTCGGCCAGGCGAGCCAGCCTCGATCTTTCTCTGCGAAGTGAACGAAGGCTGCCACGCCGAAGCCTCTCGGCGAAGGCGGGCTGTCCGGCGAGTGCAGCGTCACCGCAATCCCATCCGAAGCGGCAACCTCCGCGTCAATGACACGAGGTGAGTTGCTCGATCAGGTCCAGCCGCTGCCTCGTCGGATCCGGGCTGAACGTTATTTCCGGAATTGGAGATCAAGAGCAGATCGTCCCAGGCAGTCTGGCGTCGCCCAGGCACGCCTTCTCGAAGAAAAGCCCACAAGGTCGGATTAAACCCGCTCCCGATCGAATGCTGCACCGCAGCAATTTACGAAATTAACCAAGACTTGAAAGGCTTGACGCTGCTAGCGTCAACCCTTCGTTAACAGTTGGAGTATCAGTGCCATGGCTTTTAAACCGGACATTGCGGACGGAGCTCCCACGCTCAGTCCCGAAAGGCTCGAAGAAGAAATCGGTCATCTCATCCCCAGGCGGCACACGCCCTTCATTCGGCAGGCGCGGATAGCGCCAATGCCGGATTACGTGGAGCATCGTGAGGGTGTTTCACAGGTCGGATCGCTGAGTGCCGAAGCCGTGGTCCGCGAGTATGAAGCGGCCGCCAAGGAGATGGAGGCAATGGGGGCCGAGCTGATGGAAGCGGCCAGAAAATGTGAAGCGATGACTGCCGAAGTGCACAAAACGATGGCCTTCGTGACGGAGACCGCGACTGCCTATCGGGAAGACGCCAAGAAGATGTTCACCCGCATCGAAGAATGTGCGTTGCTCAGTGAGCAGGTGCGCAAGACATGCGAGGACATGCGGAACAAGATCGCTAGCGTTCCGGTCTAGCAAGAGCGACCAGCCTGACTGCTTGCAGGTCACCACTTGCAAAAGATGGCGACGGGCCAATGGGGCCGATCAACGCTGCTGTCAGTGCTGTTTCCAAGCGGTTTCAAGGAACACCAGCCATTCCTCAACCGGTTCGTGCTGGTGCGAATTATCGAGGCCGTGTTTTTACGGGAAAGAGACGTTCGTCTTCTCGCGATGCAGCCACGGGGCCGCCGCAAGGCGGCCGTATTTGATTTCGAAACTTCCTCGCCTGTGTTCGTTTAGTCGTTATTCATTGCCGTTTTCAGAAACAGTTATTTCCAAGATGCAAACACATGTTCAAATCGTTTGGTGCAGCCTTCAGGTGGGCCGAAGCTCGGCCGATACCTAATCTCGCCACCCTGCTCGTCTGGTTCAGTTTGGCGCTCACCTTTCTGTCCGAGGTCGCCGCGATTACGATCATGGCTGCGATCAGCACGAGCGATATTCAAAGCGAAGAAGAGGTCTGGACGGCCGTGTGGTTTTTTGCGGTATCAGGCGGCTTTGTCTGGATCGTTGCTTGCGCTGGCGACGTCGAAAGCGGACGAGCTATCGCCTGACCCAACAGATCGATTGTAGCGAACAACTCCAGCGCTTCGCGCCGGAGGCGGACCAAAGCGGCGACCTCCTCGTCAATGACGCGAGGTGATCTGCTCGATCAGGTCCAGCCGCTCCTTCATGGGATCGGGGCTGCACGCTATTCCGGCGTTGGAGATCACGAGCAGATCGTCCCGGGCAGACTGGGGGCGCCACGCCGGCACATCAGGTCCGTTCGGATCGCCATGCCTGGCAAAGTTGGTCCAGTAGCTGCGCATCGTGTTGGAGACCTCGCCCGGCGCGAACGCCGAGCGTGCCGAACACGAACCGCACTTCCTGTCCTTCTTCCCCTTCTTCGGGCGGTTCTGCCCCCGCTGGGACGTAGTCGAACAGATATCTGTAGGTGGCCGCGCCGTGCCCGGCATGACTGCGCGCCACCAACCGTGCGGGCGCGGAAAACACCCAGTCGGCGCGGATTCTTGCGGCTGCGTCCTTCTGCATGGAAGAATCCGGATAAAGCCGGGCCGTCACAGGCAACAGGCCGTCCAGCAGCGCGGCGGGCATGCTCTGCGCATCCGGCGCGTATGGAAAGGCGTTGCTGCCGATCAGCAAGGGAATGTGCTGCTCGTGACCTGCGCCGATCGCGTCCAAGAGTTGCTCGTCCACGTCAGCGCCATCGATCGTGTATGCGGGCCGAAGGCCGGGATCCCCGGCCTGCTTGTTCTGCACGGCGAGAATGTTCTGCAAGTTCGATTGCCGCATCTCGGTCTCGTTGACGCCGAGCGCCCGCGCGAACGCACCTGCCGCGCGCTCGGCGGCGCTGCGATCGCGCGCAAGCTCCCGCAACGACGCCTGCTGAATGATCGCCTTATGGAAGAGTCCGGTCGCGCGCTTTGAGACAAGCAGCCTTGCGACCGCGGTCGCGCCGGACGACGAGCCGAAGATCGTGACGTTGTCGGGATCGCCGCCGAAGGCGCTGATGTTGTCATGAACCCAGCGCAACGCCGCGACCTGGTCCTTCATGCCGAAATTGCCGATCCCGCTCGCCTCATCCTCGCCCGACAATTTTCCGCTGGCCAGCCAGCCCAACGCGCCCAGGCGATAGTTGAACGTGACGACGGTCACCCCGTCCCGCGCCAGTGCGGATCCGTCGTAAAGCGGATCGCCTGCGGCCCCGGAGACGAGCCCGCCGCCATGGATCCAGACCATGACGGGGAGTCGTTCGTCCATGCGGGCAGACGTGAAGATGTTGAGGGTGAGGCAATCCTCGGAACTACCAATCGGCGGCTTCGAAAGCCTGCACCGAGGTCTGAGGACAGGAAGGGCCGAACTTGTTGGCGGAGAATATCTCCGTCCGCTCCGGCGGCGCGGCCGGCGCGCGCCAGCGGGCGGCCCCGATCGGAGCGGCGGCATAGGGAATCCCTAAGAATCTGGCGATGTCGGCATCGGCTATTCCCAGCACCTGCCCTTCTTGCGTGAGGGCGAAGACAAACCGCTCGGACTGCGCTTTCACGCCGGCGCCGGACTGGCCGAACATCAACGAGGCCGCCGATCGCAGGCACCGCCGAGCCAGCAAGGCCGCCGCATCGGATTCCAGCCCAGTTCGTCCGATCAGGCCAGCGTGTGAACGATGACCGGTCCCGCCACCGCGGTCGCCGGGCCGATGAGCAGCGGTGACAGGTTCTGCTCGGCCCAGGCCAGCCCGCGCCGGTTGGACTCTTCGGCGCCCGCAAAACTGTTGAAGATGCTGATCGCGGTCACCGTGTCATCGGAGGCATAGACCACGTAATAGGCCATGAAGCCTTCGACGTCGCTGATGATGGGAATCGCGCCTTCCTTGATCCTGTTGGCGAGTTCCTCCGCCATTCCGCTTTTGGCTTTGCTGTGACGGATCGCGGCATACATCGGATCCTCCCGGGATAATGCATCCTTCGCGCGGACGACCCTGACCTCAGCCGCCGGCATTCTCGCGTGCTCACCGCGGCCGGGTTCGGTGCGTGTCCCGCGAGGTCCATCCTATGCTTCGCCTCGCGGCTCCGCCATCCCCAACGGGTCTGCCGCAGACGCTCGGCGGAAACCGCGACGCCGTCACGCGCACATCGGATCAGCCGCCGCCAGCCGGTATTTCGATCGATAGCTGTGAACGAGGAAGGCTTCCTCGGCGTGTCCAATCTCATAGGCGGGGATCGAACTTCCTGCACGCGCGATGGGTACAAGGCGAATGACGTCGAAAACGGGATAGATCTCGCCATTGGTTACCTTGACCCAGGCTGAGACTTCCCGGAATTCCGGTTCTGCCTCGGAGAGCACGTCAGCGTCTCCTGCAAACCGGTAACCTCGCCGGGCGAAGACATCGACGACATTGAGTTCCATCGCCGGATTCCGTTTCAGATTGCTGACCGTTGTAGGCGACGCAATGTTGGCGAACAGAAGCGCATTGCCCCTCACGGTCAGCGATGCCTTCGGCGAGAGATTGGGTGTTCCGTTCTCGTTGACGGTCGCGACAAAGCAAAGAATGGCGCGACTTGATGATCTCCCGCATGTCGGCTGTAATCTCGATCATGGCGTCACCCGGCCTCCGTTCACATGCAACACTTGTCCGGTGATGAACGCAGCACTCGGGCCGGCGAGAAAAAGCACCGGGCCGACGATGTCGGCAGGCGTTGCAATGCGCCCCATCGGAATGCTCGGCTCGTAGTTCGGTCTCATGCTCTGGAACCAGGCGCGACCGCCTTCGGCCGCAGCCGCAGTGCCTCGCGCTCCGCCACCGCCCGCCAGAAACGGCGTATCGACCGCGCTCGGCGCCACGACATTCGCCCGGATGGCGGGTGCATTTTCAACCGCGAGGGATTTGGTAAGCGCCACCAGGCCGGCCTTCGCCGATGCGTAGGGACTGACGCCCTTGAGCGGATTATACGCAAGGCTCGAGCCGACATTGACGATGCTGCTTTGCCCGGCCGCCAAAAGCAGCGGAAGCGCGCCCTGGGCGGTTAGAAAGGCAGAGCGCAGGTTGCCGGCTTGAACGGCTTCCCACTCCACGACATCCAACTGATCCACGGTGCGAGGCGGCACGGTAAGAAAGCCAACCGAATAGACCAATGTATCGAGCCGGTCCCAGTGCTTGCCGAGCGCGCGGTACCCATCGCGCACCGATCCGGGATCGGTGGCATCGACGGCAAAGCACAAAGCGCCCTCCGGCGGCGGACTGGCGCGCAAAGAACGCTCCAGCGCAAACACGGCGACTTGCAAATCCAGCGCAAGCCCCGCTGCAACCACGGCGCCCCCGATCGCACCACATCCGCCCACGACCAGCATCCGGCTGCCCGGTGGCGGCGCCAGGCGGGCAAAATCAGGCGCGGTCGTCTCAGTGGTCATATGCGTCAGCCTTGTTCACGGAAGCTACCGAAACAAGGCTACATTGCCGGGCGCGATATAGATAATTCGTATTTTGTGTCAGAATGATATAAAATCCATATCACATGGATATAAAGCAACTTCAGTATTTCATCGCTGTCGCGGAGGAAGGCGGCTTTCGCCGCGCCGCTGCGCGGCTCAACATCACCCAGCCGCCGCTCAGCCTCCAGATCCAGGCTCTGGAGCGAAGTATCGGTGTCGCGCTGTTCGACCGCAGCGGTCACAGGATCAAGCTCACCTCAGCCGGCGAAGCCTTGTTGCGCCGTTCACGGGCCATCGTCGAAGCCATCGGCAATGCACGCCAGGAAACGCTGCGCGTGGGGCGCGGCGAGGTCGGCCGGCTGGTCGTTGGCGTGATGAGCGGCGCGTTGCTCGGGCGGTTGTCGCCGCTGCTTGCCGCTTTCCGCGAAGCAGCTCCTGATGTCGACGTCGCCATCGATCAGCGTTCGCCGGCGGATCAGATCGCGGGAATCGCGCGCGGCGAGATCGACGTCGGAGTCCTCGCGCTTTCGCGCAAATTCAAACCCACCTACCAGGGAACTTCGCTCGCATCGGAACAACTATGGCAGGAAGAACTGGCGATCGCCCTGCCCGCCGATCATCCTCTGGCAAAGAGAGCCGAATTGCCGCTGAAGGCGCTTGCCAACGAACGGTTCGTGTCCATCGTCGACAGCCCCGAGATCGGCTACCACCGGCAGGTTCTGACACTGTGCCGGAAAGCCGGCTTCAATCCCGTTTTCGTTCACCGCGCGCACCAGCTGCCGCATGCACTGACGATGATTGCGGCCGGCTACGGCGTCGGCCTGATTCCCGCATGCATGATTGCAAGCTGGTCGCCGCAGGTGGTTTTTCGTCAGCCAAGTTCGCCGGCGAGCATTGCGGTATCGATGATCTGGCGCGAAGCCGGCACAACTCCGCCGATCGAACTTTTCCGGGAAAAGGCCAGACGAGAGATCGCAGGGCGCTACTTTCCGCTCAACCTCCCGCCTGGTCGAACAAGACCCGCCAAGCGCCGGAAAGATGACTAGCGGCAGCAAACCCCTCGCCGTGAAACCCTCGACGTGAAAGCGAACCGGCGGCTCGCTCGCCGTATTCACGTCACGGCTTGCGGACGTCTGCTCGGTCGCATCCGCCGACGTGCGCCCGCCGTCGAAAACGTCGTGCACGAGCCCGATTTTCTCAAGGCCGCGAATGATCAGGCCATTGATGTCGATTTCGTACCAGGCGTGCGAGATGTAGGCGTCACGCGGAAAGCGGTGATGGTTGTTGTGCAGCCCTTCACCGAGGGTGAGGATCGAGATCATCAGTTCGTTGGTGGTGCCGTCATTGAGTTCGAAGCGGCGATAACCGTAGCGGCCGTCGCTATGGCAGAACGAATTGACCAGCGAGGTGGCGAGCACCATCAGGTAGGCGCGCAGACAGGCCTGCGAACAGCACGCAGCCCATCATGGTGTGGAAGCCGCCGACGGCGTAGCCGATAGCGCCGGGAATGAAGACAGCCGACAAAGCGTACCAGACCCAGCGCGTTCTCGTGAAGAACATGGCGATCGGGTCGGCCAGGATGTCCTTGGCGTAGTATTCGCCGTCGGTCGAGACGTCGTCGAACACCCAGCTGCCTTGCGCATGCAGCATGCCCTTGACGAAGCTGAGATAGCGGTTGCCGCGGCCGTCATAGAAAGGGCTGTGCACATCGCCGGGCTTGTCGGCGTAAAGATGATGCCGGCGATGATTGGAGACCCATTTGAGCACCGAGCCCTGCACCGACATCGTGGCGAGCGCAGCGAAGAACGCCCGCATCACCGGACCGCAGCGAAAGCTCCGGTGCACGAACAGGCGATGCATGCCGGCGCCCATCCCGAACATGGTGAGCCAGAACATGCCGGCGAAGACCGCAATCTCCGTCCAGCCGATGCCTTGCATGACGGTCCAGAGCACCGCGGCGATCGAACCGGCGTAGAGAATGCCGAACACGGCATAGGATTCGCGCAGCTTGGCCTCGACCACCGGACCGCCGACGATCGTGCCTGGCGGAAGTTTTCCGACGCTTTCTTCCGGCACCGAGCTCCGAACTGCGGTCATTTTAGACAATCCATTCATAAAAAATTAACGCTACTGCGCCGCACTCTACTTACGCGGGTCATTCCTCGCAAGCAGCCGACGGACCGCGGAACTACGGGGCCGAGACCTGAAAAGACGTAGTGAGAGAGAGGGTTAAGCCCCCTTTTGGCCTCGTTAACCAATCGTAAATATTGATCGCGAGCGTTCGGTAGCCACCGCTGCAATTCACCGGGCGCAGCGAGAGCCGGCCAGCGTACATCCGTCGCCGAAGATCCCCGCGGCATTGTTCGCGGTCGCGCCGTCGCCCTCGCCGGCTTCAGACCCGAGCGTTGCGAAGCAGTGAAGTTGTCGACGGTGACGCGCATGGACATCGCGGTTGGTCGGATGAAGTGAATGATTCTGACCGCACTCAGCGCCGCGCTTCCGGCGCAGCACGCGCGGAAGCGCACCGTGATGATGGCAGTCTCTTCATTATTGGCGTGATGTTTTGCCGGCCACCTTGGAGCCCGCTAACAATCGCCACGTTGAGAGGATCGTCGTTATCACGACCTGTTGTCCATCAGGTTGTGTTTCACGCTGTATGCTCGCTGCGAGTAAAATCACACAATGAAATATGCAGGGCTCGCGTGTCTTCGCGCGCCGCCGAAACCGGATCGAGTGCTTCAGTCTGCGCATGGAGGGATAGCCGTGGCTTTCACCATCAAGATCAACGGAACCCGGCATGACGTGGACGTGGATGGCGACACGCCGCTGCTTTGGGTCCTGCGAGACGTGCTCGGAATGACCGGGACCAAATTCGGCTGCGGCATGGCGCTGTGCGGCGCCTGCACCGTGCATGTCGACGGCGCGGCGACGCGCGCGTGCATCACCACGATCGACAGCATCGGCGATAGCGCGGTGACGACGATCGAGGCGATCGGCGACACCCCGCAAGGGAAGGCCTTGCAACAGGCATGGCTCGACCTCGAAGTGGTCCAGTGTGGCTATTGCCAGTCCGGGCAGATCATGTCGGCGGCAGCGTTGCTGGTGGACACGCCGAAGCCGACCGACGCCGATATCGATGCCGCCATGTCCGGCAATGTCTGCCGATGCGGCACGTATCAGCGCATCCGCGCCGCGATCCACCACGCTGCGGCCGTGACGCGGCCGCCATGTCTGACAGATCTTGCATTCCCGATCTCGACCGCCGCGCGCTCCTCAAGATCGGCGCCGCTGCCGGCGGCGGCTTCGCACTGACGGTGATCCTGCCGCCCGCGTTGCAGCCGGCGCTGGCGCAGTCCGCGCCGCAAGCGGCGTCACGCTTTGCGCCCAATGCCTTCATCGGCATCGAACGAAGCGGCGTCGTGACGCTGGTGATGCCCATGGTGGAGATGGGGCAAGGCACTTACACCGCCCATGCGATGTTGCTGGCGGAGGAACTCGAGGTCGGGCTCGACCAGGTCCGGCTCGAACATTCGCCGCCGAATGATGCGCTCTACGCCAATCCGATGCTGCACGTGCAGACGACGGGACTTTCCTCATCGGTCCGCGCTTTCTGGGAGCCATTGCGTCGCGCGGGAGCGGTGGCGCGCACGCTGCTGATCACGGCCGCGGCCAGGCAGTGGAACGTCGATCCGGCTCGGCTGCGGGCCGAGCATGGCAGGATCACCGACGGCACGAGGTGGCTCGGCTATGGCGCGCTGGTTGATGCGGCGGCCATGCTGCCGATGCCGGACCCGCAGACCGTTACGCTGAAGGATCCGAAGGATTTCAAGTTGATCGGCACCAGGGCGAAGCGGCTGGACACACCGGCCAAGGTGGACGGAAAGGCTGTCTACGGCATCGACGTGAAGTTGCCGGGCTTGAAAGTCGCGGCAATCGCCCTCTCTCCCGTCCGCGGCGGCAAGCCGAAAGCCGTGAACGAGGCCGCGGCTCTGGCAATCAAGGGCGTGCGTCAGGTGGTCAGGACTGACGAAGCGGTGGCTGTCGTTGCCGACCATCTTGGCGCGGCCAAAAAGGGGCTCGAGGCGGCGGCCGTGCAGTGGGACGACGGTCCGAATGCCGGAGTTTCCAGCGCCGACATCGTTCGTGCGTTGGAAGAGGACTCGAAGAGACCGGGCGTCGTGGCCCGCAACGACGGTGACGTCGTCAAGGGACTGGCGGGCGCGGCGCAACGGCTCGACGCCGTCTATCGACTGCCTTTCCTGGCACATGCGGCGATGGAGCCGATGAACTGCACCGCCCATGTCCGCAAAGACGGTTGCGAGATCTGGGTCGGCACGCAAGTCCCGACCTTGACGCAGGCGGTGGTGGCTGAATTTCTCGGCCTGCCGAAAGAGAATGTGCAGGTCCACAACCATCTGCTTGGTGGCGGCTTTGGCCGTCGCCTCGAACCCGACGGCACCCTGACGGCGGTCAAGATCGCGCGTCACGTGGATGGGCCGGTGAAGGTGGTGTGGAGCCGGGAAGAAGACATCCAGCACGACATGTACCGGCCTTGCTACCATGACCAGCTGTCGGCAGGGCTCGATGCGCAAGGGCGGCCGGTGGCGTGGACCCATCGGATCGCCGGTTCCTCGGTGATTGCGCGCTACCTCCCGTTCCTGTTCAAGAACGGTTACGATTTCGATGCCGTCGATGGCGCCGCGCAGCCGCCATATGCTTTCGACAACATCCATGTCGACTATGTCCGGGTAGAGCCACCGGGTGTCGCGACGGCTTTCTGGCGCGGCGTTGGCCCGGTGCACAACGTCTTTGTGGTCGAGAGTTTCATCGACGAACTGGCGGCGGCGGCGAAGCAAGACCCGGTCGCATATCGCAAGGCGCTGCTGGGTCATAATCCGCGCGCGCTCGCAGTCCTCGCTTTGGTGGCGGAGAAGGCCGGCTGGGGTGCGCCGATGCCGAAGGGGCGCGGCCGCGGCGTCTCGGTACAGTTCGCGTTCGGCAGCTACCTTTCGCAGGTGGCCGAGGTTGAGGTCGCGAAAGACGGGTCGGTCAAGGTCCATCGCATCGTCTGCGCCGTCGATTGCGGCTTCGCCGTCAACCCCGACACGATCGAGGCACAGATCCAGGGTGGCACCCTGTTTGGCCTGACCGCCGCGCTGCACGGAAGCATCACGTTCAAAGACGGGCGGGTGGAACAAGGCAACTTCGACACTTACTTGCCGATGCGGATCGACGAGGTGCCGGTGATCGAAACCCATCTGATCAAAAGCGCCGAGGCCCCGGGTGGGCTAGGCGAAGCGGCCACGGCAATCGTCACGCCTGCCGTCACCAACGCCATCTTTGCGGCCACCGGCAAGCGAATCCGCTCTCTGCCGATCGATCCCGCGCTGCTGAAGATCACGACCTGAGACCGGAACACGCCTGACGAACGCGCACGACCGCTTTAGCTTTGCCAGGGCGTATTGCGGATGCGGGTGCAGGCGTTGGGTTTGCGAAAGGTCGGATCGCGATCCTCGATGTAATCGAAATTGACAGTCCCGAACGTCGTGTGCGGCTTCTTCAGCGCGGAGCAGGTCTGGATCTCGAGGAACGCGTTCTTGAAATCGCCGCGCGGAAACGCCGATATCACCTGCTCGCGCTGCTCCGGCGTGTAATCGTCATAGCCTACGCCCACGACATCAACCAGAACGCCCGCGTTGGTCAGCGCGATTTCCGGCCGCATGTATTGCGGAATTCCGGGCGTGGTGTGCAACGCAATCGCCTCCCACACCAGATCGGCCTTGGGCTCGGCAATGCCGTGCGCCCTCAGAAACTCGCGCGCGGCGTCGGCGCCGTCGACCTCAAATCGTTTCGTCGGCGTGTGGTAATGATCGACGAGGCCGAGATCGTGAAACAGCGCCGCGATATAGAGCAGCTCGGAATCGAATTTCAGGTTCTGGCGGATGCCCTTGAGCGCGCCGAACGCGTAGACGCGAACCGAATGGTTGAACAGCATCTCGTCTTCGTAACTGCGCACCAGCTCGGCCGCCTCCCTCGCCAATTGGCTGTCGGGTATCTCGACGCCGGAAATCACGCTGGTCATTTTCGAGCCTCCTGTCCTCGCATCTTCAACGGTTCAGCTCGGCGACGGCCTGCGGCGTATTCCGGAAGCTGATGGCCATGCGGTTGTAGGTGTTCATCAGGCCGATCGCGATGGTGAGATCGACGAGATCGCGCTCGTCGAACACGGCGCGGGCCGCCTGATACGCCTGGTCCGGCACGCCGGTATCGGCCACGAGGGTCACGGATTCGGCCCATGCCAGCGCGGCGCGCTCGCGCGCGTCGAAGAGATCGCCGGCTTCTTCCCATGCCTGAAGCAGCGCGAGCTTTTCGATCTTCTCTCCACCCTTGAGCAGGTCGCGCGTATGCATGTCGAGGCAATAGGCGCAGTTGTTGATCTGCGACACGCGCAGATAGACGAGGTTGATCAGCGTTAGCGGGAAGCCTGCTCTGCGTGACGTAACCGTAGACGCCGCCCAGCGCTTTCACGCCTGCCGGTGAGATCTGGGTGTAATCGAGGCGCTTGCTCATTTCGTTCTCCTTGATGATCTGGCCCCGCATAGATGCCCCCGTCCTGGTCCACAAAAAAGCACCAAGAATGCACAAAAATCGTGTACCACGGAGCATGGCCAGGCCGCTGCGACTGGAGCTCGATCGATCCGCGAAAACGCCGTTGGCGGAGCAGATCCGCAAGGGCATCGGCGCCGCGATCGAGAGCGGCGTGCTGACGCCGGGCGCGCGTCTGCCTTCATGGCAGGACCTCGCCGCCCAGCTTGGCGTTGCGCGAGGTACGGTCCGCTCGGCGTATGAAAAGCTCTCTTCCGCCCAACTGATCGTCGCGTCGCGCGCGACCGGAACGCACGTCGCGGATCGGCCTTCCCGGGTCATTCGGCGCGAAGAGGCCCCCGGCCCCGGCTCGTTCATGGAAACGTATCGGGAGCTCACGTCCGGCCCTTCGATATTCCAGATGGGTGTGCCCGCGCAGGAGATTTTTCCGGCCACACTGTTTGCCAGGATCCGCACGCGCGCGGTTCGCGCAGAGACGAGCGCGCCGGCCCTGTATCCGGATCCGCGCGGCGAACTGGAATTGCGGCGCGAGATCGCGGCGTATCTGGCGCTGGCGCGCGGGATCGAATGTTCGCCTTCGCAGGTGATCATCACCGGCGGCTTCGCCGGCGGCCTCGGATTGGCGCTGCATGTGCTGGGCCTCGAGCAGAAGAAGGTCTGGGTGGAAGATCCCGGCTTTCCCTTCACCCGGCACGGTCTCGAACTTGCAAGGATGTCGATCAAGCCGATTCCAGTTGACGCCGACGGGATCGATGTCAGTTACGGCCTCAAACACGCGCCCGATGCGGCACTGGCTGTCGTGACGCCGGGGCAGCAGGCGCCGCTCGGCTTCACGCTATCGCTCGCCAGACGTTCGCGCCTTCTCGACTGGGCTTCGCAAACTGGCGCGTGGGTGATCGAGGACGACTATCTGAGCGAGCTTCAGTTGAAGGGCCGGGCCACGCCGGCACTCGCTTCGCTCGACCGCACCGGGCGCGTCATTCACATCGGCTCATTCAGCAAGACCCTTAGCCCTGCCTTGCGGCTGGGCTTTGTCGTTGCGCCCGCTTCGCTCGCGGCCCGGTTTGCCGAAGTCGCCGCATGTCTTGCGCCGGCGCCGGGGCCTTCGGTGCAACTCGCGACCGCCGACTTCATGCGTGACGGTCATTACCTTGCGGCATCTCAGGCGCACGAAACGGTTCTATGCCGCGCAAGGCGATGCGCTGCTGAAACAGCTTCGGGCTCACTCAAGCAACGTGACCGCCGCCGGATTGGCCGCGGTCCTGCAATTACCTGACGGAGCGCCTGACCTTGCCATCGCCCGCGAAGCCGCGTCATTCGGACTGGCGCCCACGCCGCTGTCGCTCTGGTACGCATCGGCCAAATCAAAGCGATCAGGGCTGTTGCTGGGCATCGCCACATCTCCGCAAAAGCGCCTCGCGGCGGCTTGCGAGCGGCTGTTTGCCATCGTCGACCGCCTGAGGCGATGATTGCGGATGATGGCTAACCTCGCTTCGTTGCCGCCTTGCGACGCCGACGTGACCAAGGCGCTCAGGTCACGGGCGGGAAGGCTCAGCGCTCTTCGGGCCTCGCCACCCAGACGTCGCTCTGCTTGATGCGCTCGATCAGCGCCTCGGGGCTGAATTTTCGCGCGCCTGCGGGAATCTCAAAGGACGATTCCGGCAACGCACCGTCCTTGATCTTCTCCAGCGTGAAAAGACCGCCGTCGCCGGTCCTGATCCGCAGCGGAAACTTTCGCTCGCGATCGATCCAGCCGACGAACGCCTCGCCTGCCTCGGACGACGCCCGGAACGCAATCGTGCTGCGGCCGTCGATCGCCTCCTCGCCGGTCCGCTCGCAGCGCCATTCGCCATGCTCGGCCACGCCGGCGAGCTTCGCCATTGCCTGCCATTGCGTGCACGGCGCATCGGGATCGACCGGAACGAACAGCCGCGTCAACCGGCTTGATTGTTTCGCATCCATGAAGACGCGCGCGGCGGGCCGCACGAACGAGGCTGACGGCTTTTCGGTATCGATCAGGAAGAAGCCGTCGGGATGCTCAGCGGTCTCGATCCTCACTCTGCCGTCGCGCACGCTCAGGCGTCCCGCCGGTTTCGAGACGCCGTCTTGCCGCATGACGATGTCGGCGGAAAATTGCTGCGCCCGCGCGGCGGCGTTGATGAATAGACAGGTTACGGCCAGCAGCGCCACGCGCCAGCCCATCGAGGTCAACGCTTTCATTCGCGGCATCCGATCATGCGCTCCAGACGAGACAGCGCCGACCGAACCGCGAGGGCTCGATCGGCGCCTTTTTTTCGACGCATCAACTCACGTCGTGATCTGCCTTGCGATCACTCGGTGTAGTTGATGTTGACCGCCTTGTCGAAATCGAACGCATCGAACAGATCCGCAAGCGCCGGGCTGTTGGTCGGCACATACGCATTGTTCTTCTTGAACGTCGGGTTCGGCAGGTTGTCGCGGCTGCGGCTCGTGAGCGGCTTGAGGTTCCAGTTACGCTCGATGAACTTCAGGATCGAAACGTGGTCGCCATAGTTGTGGTAGACCTTGCCGCCCGTCGAGTACGGCGAGAGGATCAGGATCGGAATACGCGGTCCATCGCCGAAGAAGTCGATCGACTGCTGGAAGCCCGAGTCCCAGTATCCGCCGGCCTCGTCCCAGGTGATCAACACCGCGGTCTCGGCCTTCAGTTCCGGATTGGCGTCCAGAGCTTGCAGCACGTTGAGAGCGTAGGCTTCGAACAGATCGACCTTGGAGCTTGACGGGTGACCGTCGAGCAGGCCGTCCGGCTTGCCGAACGACACCGAAGGCAGGGTGTTGTTCTGGATCGCCGTGATCAGGTCGGCCGTGTCCTTCATATGCGCCGTACGAACAGCCGGATTGGCCATGATCGAGGTCGAATACTGGAACGGGTTGCAGATCTGGCAGTAGGCGACGCCGATGGCGTTGGCCGGATCGCTCACGGCAAACGCCGTGAAGTTGGTCGAACCCGCCTTGACCGCATCGTTCGAGAGCGCCACCGCGGCGTTGAACGCACCGCCGTAATACGCCCACGTGATGTTCTTTTCGATCATCGCATCGCCAATATTGCGAAGCGACGACGGAGGCAGATTGTTGCCGCCCGACAGCGCACCGTTCGGCAGGTAGCCGGGGTTGGTGTTGTCAAGCATGTAGTAGTGGTTGGGCTGGCAGTTCGGCTCCGCCGCATAGGGCAGATTGTTCAGATAGGACACGATCGGACCGACGCCCGGCTGGGTGAAGTCGGCGCAGGCCGAGAAAGCCTGGTCGGCCGTATACGCGTTGTTGGTGTTCGGCTTCGGGTTCGGGTTGGCAATCATACCCGCGGGCGGCGTGGTCGGGTTGCCGTTGCCGTCGCTCCAGTAAATGGCATCGCCGGTGCCCAGCATCACGTGGTTGGCGCCGGTGCCGCCATGGAACGACTGATGGAAGTTGTCGCCCAGGGTGAACCGGTCAGCCAGCATCTTCAGGATCGGAGCTTCGCCCTGCTCGGCGTTGTAGAAGCCCATCGAACTGCCCTGACTGTTGTTCTTGGCGTAGGTCGCCATCACGAACGGGAACAGGTCGTTCAGGCAACCCGACGTGTTGCTCTTCGTCGCGTTGGCGACGCTGCAATCGTTCTGCTGCCAGTCCTGGTAGAAGCGGTGGGTCGTATCACCGGTATAGTCGTCATCATTGATCGAAACGCCCTGCAACGGGAACGGTCCCGTCAGGCTGCCGGCGCCCGGAATGCGGGTATCGAGCGAACCAGCCGCCAGACCAGTAAAGCCCGTGGTCAGGATGTTGAGATCCGCCGGATCCATGTCCTTCTCGGCGCTTGCTTCGGCAACGCTCTTGAAGGGAGGGCCGACATCGCTTTGAGCCGACGGAGCGCCGTTGGTGTTCGGCTGCGGCATCGCGTTGGTGGCGTTATAGGGCGACTTCGCGACGGCGGGAGCGCCGATGTAATACGACGGCTGCGTGCCGACCGAAAACTGCTGCGCCTGGGCGAAGTTCGGGCCCGGCGTGCCGTCCTCGTTGACGATGCCCTTGGACAACAGGTTCGAAATCGTCTCGCCCTTGCCCTTCGGCTTGTAGATACCGAAGGTGTGGTCGAGGCCACGGTTCTCACCGATCAGGACGATGACGTGCTTGATCGGCGACGCCGTTTTCACCTTGTTGGCGGGATCGTTGTCCTTGTTGCCGTTGCCCTTGTTGTTTTCAACTTCGGCAAAGAGCTTGAGGAAACGATTGAGATGGAAACGCTTGTCCCAGTTGCTGAGGCCGCCGGAATTGGAGGCATAAGCCGTCGTGGCGACTGCGATCGTCGAAGCGATGCACAGCGCTGTAGTGGTTCGCCAGTTATTCTTGAAAGTCATCATCAACTCCAAAAGAGGTTTGTTAACGCCGCGGTACGTAGTGCATCAACGTGACGCAGGCGTATCAACGTTGTGAAAGCGACCGATAAATATGATAAACAACATTCATTCGGAAATTTATTTCGACGCTTCACTCAACGCGCATTGAGCGCGCAAGCTTTCGCTTGCGACGCAGCCGCATCGATCTTCCGCGCGATCGACGCGCGGATTTTTGTTCGGCTACGACGCAACACAAACGTGCCGAGTGGTTTCAGCCCCGCACTGCGATCTATTGCAACATGTGCTTCGATCGCATGACCTGACGAAGCGCCTCGTAGTGCCGGTCATGCACCGCGACATCGAAAAGCGACCATCGCTCGGCGCTGGCGAGCAACGCGGGAATCGCCGCCGCCATCAGCGAGCGATAACTGCGATAGTCGGCGGTGGCGTCGACTGTGCGGCCCTCGCCGACCGCCATCTCGATCCGCCGCAGCAACAGCACGACTTCCTTGAGCGCGGCGCGCGCACTGGCGCGCTCCTGCTCGCCGCCCGCCACGCTGGTGTCCTTGCGATCGGGATAGCGCTCGGTCAATTCGCGCAGCTCGCCGCCGATGGTGTCGACCGCGAGCGCGACGGTTTCCTTGTCGCCCGCGGCAATCGCGGGACCGAGCAGGCTTGCGAAATCGTTGATTTCCTTCAACGCGGCGCCGGCGCCGCCACGCTCATACGGCATCGCTCCGTCACCCACCGCGGTGAGATAGGCGACGAGGTCCTTTTGATCCTGCGCGGAAAGACCCAGCTCGAAAACACGATCGAAATGCGCGACCACCTGGTCGTAGCTGTCGAAGCGGCCGTCATGAAAATACGGCGCGTTGAAATCGGCGTTGCGAAGCGTCGGCGTCTTGAACAGTCCGCCGGAGCCTACATCATGCTGCTGATGATCGACGAAGGCGGCAGATGGAATGTGGCAGGTCGCGCAGCTCATGCCGGCGTCGCGCGGGAACGGCCTTGCGAACAAGGCCTCACCGCGGCGCTCCAATTCGCTGATCTTGCCGACCAGCCGCCCGCCCGTGCCGAGGCTCGGGTTTGGAAGGAAATCGATGTCGTGGATGTAGGCGACGATGGCATCGAGGACAGCCGGCGACGGCTCGGCGCCGGCGAATTCGTTGACGATGACGTTGTGAACGAAATCCCGGAGCGAGGCCATTCGGCCATCCGCACCGTAGGGCGCGAGATAGCGCGCGCCGCGCAAGCTCGGAATCCGCACCGGATCCAGCACGCCGTTGTCGGCCTTCGGGTTGAACAGCGCGCCGGTGGTGTCGAAATTTCCCGGTCGCGTCGACATCTTCGGCATGAAGAGCCTGGCGTTGCCGGCGCCGTTGACGTGGCAGGTTTCGCAACTGATGCCGGCCTGCTGCGCGACGGGGCCCAGAATTGAGGGCGAGGAGAACGCCAGATTGCCGAGCTTGATCATGTCCGACCTGCGGCCGGTGATCTCGGAATGAAACACCTCGCGCGGCCGGCTTAGCGCATCTTCGTTGAGTTCAGTCTTCGCCGGCAGCGCGGTCTGGTCGCCATCGACCGGGAACGCGAGGGCGCGTTCATGCAGGCCGGCGATCAGCAGCATCATGACGGCCAAAGCGCCGTTCCACGCACGAAAGCTCATCGCGATTGCGCCTCCAGCGTCGGACGGCGCAGACCGAGCTTGACAGAGGCGGCCTGCAACGAAACCACCAATTCCTCGCTTGACCGGCGCAACGCCCGAACGTCGACGTGCGGAAGATCGCGCGCCGCCACGATGGCCTTGAGCTGATCGATCCGCCTGGTCACGGAATCGGCAAGATCGGCGTCGGCGCTCTTGAGCGCGTCGGCGAAAATCGTGCGATAGGCGAATTCGACGCCCGCAACGTTGTTGCGCATGTCATCCAGCGAGGTGCCGCTGATGCGGAATTCGCCGCCGTCGGCCTTGCTCTCGCCGATCTCGTAGGCGAGCCGCACCGTGCCGTCGAGCAGGCCCTGCGGCGAAAGCGGCATCTCGCGAAGCTTGCCGTGAAGCTCGTCGAGATGTTTGACCAGCGCATCGGTCTCGGCCTCGACGCCGGTCCGGCCCGCGCCGAACAACCCGGCTTCGATGGCATGGAAGCCACTGTCGGCGTTGGGCCACGCATCGATCAGCGCATCGAGTTCCGGAACGAAGCCGGCGGTGAAGACTTCGGACCGCTCCCAGCCGGCGCGCGCGGACAGCCAGGCCTTTTTGGCGCCAGCCAGATCCTTGGCGGCAACCCGCTCGCGCAGATCGCGCGCGCCCGATAGCGCCGATCCAATTCCCTCAATCGCGTAAGGACGATAACGCTCCGCCGCGTCGTCGAGCGCGCCCGCCTCGGCCGTGCGCGCGCAGACAACGAGTGTCAGGAGCAGGAGGCGTGGCGCCACATGCTTGCCAATCATCTGATGATCCCAGGACCTGCGGAATGCCCGCGAAAGCCGCGGTGACGCGGTGCGACGAGCAACAGAACGCAATGAGACGTAACGTCGCGCAATATCTTCGGCTTGTTATGCCGTTTTGTGACGCGACCATTTCACATCACGATTTATTCCGGATTTGTGTGCGGAAAATTCTCAGCGCTGCAGAAGCAAACCATTCGTCGCGCTTTTCGTCTTTGCGACAAAATAATTTCGTCAAGCAACCGTCGCAACAAGCAAAATGGCCTCGCACATCATGTGCGAGGCCATCGGAGTTGGGCGGGAAGAGCCACGCATTGACGCGGCGCCGGTGGTCCTAGTGCCGGAGTTCGTGCCCCCTAGTGAGCGTTTGCCTGCTGGGCCTTGGAACCCGCAAGGCTTTCCTTGAATCGCGTGAAGAGCGCTTCACGTTCCTTGGCCGAGAGTTCCTTGCCGCCGGAAGCGGACGCGTAGGTTTGCATGAACTTGTCGAAGGCCAGCCGAAGTTCTGACGCGGACAGCCCGGCGGTGGCGTCCCCATTGGCGGACACTGCTTGATTCTTGTGCGCGGCAAGCCAGTCGGACGCCGCCTTGAAGCGCACCCAGCCTGGCATTTCGGCCGAAAGATTCACCTCGCGCCATTTCGGATGCCGTGACGGGTTGTTGAACTGGTCGATCTTGCTGAAGAAGGCGTCGACGAACTTGGCGACCTTCTTGTACTTCTCGGAATTCTCCGGCCAGGCATAAGCCACCAGCAGCGCGCGGTTGGCGATGGTCGGCACGGTCACACCCTCCGGGACCAGGTTCGGATAGAGTTCGTGGGTGATCTCCGCCGGCAGGTATTCCGCGAGCAACGGGTTGAGGTCGTGCTTCGGCAAGCTTTCCTGATCCAATGCCAGGAAATGCACCCCGTCTTCCTTTTTCAATTTGGCGAGGGCTGCCTGCGGCGCGCCTGTCAGGATGATCATCGCTGAAATATCGCCGGCGATCAGCCGCTTGATCGCCTCGTCGTTGTCGTAATAGGAGCGCTGCACCGGGATATTGAGCGAATTGAAAACGGTGTCGGCCGTGACTTCGGTCTGGCTGTCCTTCAGGTTGAAGTTGACCTTCTTGCCTCTGAGATCGTCATAGGACTTGATGTCGTCCCGCGCGACGACGTGAAACTCGGAATTGTAGAGCTTGGTGATGTACTGGATGCGCTGCTCGATGTTGGCGTAAAGCGCAGGGTCCTTCTTCTTCAAGAGGCGAAGGTTGTCCTCGTCGACGACACCCATGTCGATATTCTTGAGAAACAGCACGTCGTTCACGTTCTGAAGTCCGCCGACGCCGAGAACCGGCAGGATCCGAATCCCGTCGGGACTGAGGTCGTTCACGACATTGCGGATGTCTTCGGTGAACCGCGCGCATGTGCACGACAGACCGGACACGACGACCGACACGGCGATATCGTTGGCCTGCCGCTTCTTGTCCTCGTAACTGCCGCTCGCCGACTGGCTTTGGGCCGCAGCCCGCCTCTGGCCTTCGGCCAAAGCGGGACGTGAGGCGAGCGTTGCCGAGATCAGCAACGCCGATAACGACAGATAGACGAACGAATTTCTAGCCGCTGCGGTCAGGACGCCCATAACTTTTCCCTCTGCTGTGATCTGCAATGCCCGTGAGCCCGGCTCAACGTTGCCGGTTCGCGAGCCTATCGAGCTGCGACGACGCCTCCGACGCGCCAAATCGCCTGGCTTTCTCGTACCAGCTTCGCGCCATCGCGAGGTCGGGCACGACGCCATGGACGCCGAGCTTCTCGAGAACCGCCGGATCGTAGGTTCCGGCCAACATCATCGCCGCGCGCGCATCTGCGGCCTCGGCGGCGCGCCGCAACACCAGGCGAGCCGCGGCGACATCGCCGCTTCCGATCAGCGCATCCGCCCGCTTGAGCAGTGATGCGATCTCGGCGGGGTCGAGACGATGAATGACGTCCGCAGGCGCTGCGACTTCCAGGGCCGCCGCTGCTGTGTGGCGTGCTGCCCTGTAACGCACTCTGATAGGCCGTCTTGATGTCTTCGCGGGTCGGCGTCACTGCTGCCATCGCGACGGTTCCGCCGGCAACCACCTGAGCGTCCGGCGCTACCGCTTGGGCGGCTTGCTTGATTGGCGCATCAGGATCTTCCGTCGCGACCTTCGTATCGGCGATCTTCACGTCGGCAATCTTTGTTCGGCAATCTTGGGCTGGGCTATCGAAGCCGGCTGCATCACCACGGACGCTACCGAAAGCGCCGCCACGCTCGATGCCTTGGCGCTGGCGACGAACTGGCGTGCCGAGTCCGACGAAACCAGCGCGGCCAGAATGGCAAGGACTGCACCACCCAGCGCGCCCGCCAGAATACGCGAGGTGTAATACGACCCCAGCTTCACTTTCTCCGGGAGGGAACGTATTCGCTCGGATCCGGCACGCCCTCGCGATCGGAAAGAAACAGCGGCACCGACCGCTCCGAATAATTCGCGCGGGCCGATTGCCCCACCTGATAAGGCGCGACCGAATGGCTGCGAGTGGTCAGCCGTTCTTCGAGCCGCTCTTCGTACGGCTCGTCTTCAAATTCAAACGACGGATAACGCGGAGCGTGGTCTGCCATGGCTGCTCTCCCGCCTACTGTGACGCAACGACGGGGGCATCGCGGAAATCGTTAACGATTTTTCTCATCCAGAGCGCCCCGCTACCAGAAGTTGATCACTCAGCGACTCGAATCCGTCCAAAAATCGACTGCCGTGCCCTGCATTTGGATGATTGTTGGGTTTGAGTGTGGCCGAATCCGAACAGCCATATGTTCCGCCCGGAACTCGCCGAGCGCGACAAACGTGTCATCCGACCTGATTGCACCCGCTTTCGTCCGCTGCGTTGCAGCAGCCTTGATCACACGGCCATTCGCCGCACGCAAGGCGAGATCGCGTCACAGTTGCGACGCAGTTGAAGTCAACTTTTCTCCAAATCGCGTTCGCTACGGTCATCTTTCGCCGAATCGCAGGCTTCTCGCAGCCGGTTCTTTGCAAGCGAGCCCTGTGAAGCGGAAACGATCGGGCGAACGTGACGGGACAGGCAATGGACCTCTCGGAGAAGAAGAGAGGACGGGGAGAAAGCAAATGAGAGTTTTCGCTGGTTGGTTGATCGTACTCTTGATGGCATCTGGAACGGCGCAGGCGTTCGATGCGGCGGCCGTGCCGGAGATCAAGCGCACCAAGGTTGGTCTCTACCTGTCGTCGCCTGAAGCGGCGAAGTTCATGGATCAGAACGCCTCGAAGGCGCTGTTCCTCGACGTGCGAACCCCTGCCGAGACTGCGTTCCTGGGGATGCCCGCGCAGGCCGACGCCAACGTTCCCTACATGAAGGAGCCTGACTTTCCGGCGTGGGACAACGCCAAGGCAACGCTCAAGCTCGAGCTCAATCCGGACTTCCTCCCCGAGGTTCGCCGACGGCTGGCCGCAAAAAATCTAAAGCCGACCGATCCCATCGTGCTGATCTGCCGCTCGGGCGATCGCAGTGCTTCCGCGGCCAATCTTCTCGCGGAGGCCGGCTTCAAGAATGTCTACTCGGTCGTCGACGGATATGAGGGCGATCTCGCGAAAGACGGGCCGAAGGCCGGACAGCGCGCCGTCAACGGTTGGAAGAATGCCGGCTTGCCGTGGTCCTACAAGCTCGACAAGTCCAAGATGTACAAGCTTGAAAACTAGGTCACGTCGTCTGCGACAAGCGCGAAGGTCGATCGGCCGGCACTGCATGACGGCTTAGGAACCAACCGCTGCCAGCGCGGTTACCGCCGGCATGACTGTGAATCGTAAAATCAGGCTGCGTCAGGTCGGCCTCCGAGTGATACTAGCCGCCGTGTTGCTGTCGCCGGCCTTTGCCGCGGCCGACACGGCGGCCGATCGCACACTCAAGAGCCCGTCCGCCTTTGCTTCCATTACAAACAAGACCGAGCGCTCGCGCGCGATCTTTGGCGAAATCGGCAAGCTCGTCACGCATCCCCGATGCATGAATTGCCACCCGGCCGGCGAGCATCCTTTGCAGGGCGAGGACCAGCACGAACACATGCCGCCGGTATGGCGCGGCGAAAATGGACACCTCGCAACCAATTGTGCGGGCTGTCACACCGACCAGAACACGACGCTTCACGAAGCTGCCAGCTACAAGAGCATTCCCGGCAATCCGCGCTGGTCTCTCGCGCCCCTCTCGATGGCCTGGCAGAACAAGTCACTCGGCGAAATCTGCCGGCAGTTGAAAGACGTCACTCTCAATGGCGGGCGCGATCTTGCCATGTTGCAGGAACACATCGCCAAGGATGACGTGGTCGCGCATGGCTGGGATCCGGGCGAAGGCCGCGAGCCCGCGCCCGGCAACCAGCAAGCCGCCGGGCAACTGGTGCAAGCCTGGATCGACAGCGGCGCGGAATGTCCGCCGTGAAACGCTAGCCCTTCTTCGGCGACCAGTTGTAGGCCTTGGCGCAGGCGCCGCCCATCAGCATCGCGCGTTCACTGGCGCTCAGGCGATCCGTCTCCAGGAACGGCTTGACGCCTTGCTCGTAGTTGACGACGGCAAACGCGCGCGTCCAGTCCGTGCCCCACAGGCAGCGTTCGAAACCCCAGGCATCGAACACCCGCGCCAGCGGATCCCAGATGTCCGGATACGGATAGGGTTGCTTCGACAGCGTGCAGGCGCCTGAGACCTTGATCACCACGTTCTTGCGCTTGGCGAGATCGAGCACCTTGGGCAGATCGGCCCAGGGCTCGGCCGGCGGGCCCGGCACACGCGGCTGCAAGATGCCGAGATGGTCGAGAATGAAGCGCGTGTCCGGGTTGCGGTCGATCAGCGCGGTGCCGGCGTCCAGATTGTCCCAGCACAGGATGTTGACCGGAAAATCGTGGCGCACGGCCGAGCGCGCGATGCGGTCGAGGCCGGGGTCCTTGGGATCGCGCTTGCCTTCCTTGGTCAGCATGATGCGGATGCCGACGGTGCCCGGCGTCTTCTTCCACTCGGCAATGACGTCATCGACAGCAGGATCGTCCGGATTGACCGGCTTGACGATCGCCATCCGGTTCGGGATGGGCGCGCGCCACTTCGGCGGCGTAGCTCCCATCATACTGGTACATGGAGAAGGCGGAGATGAAGATCGCGCCATCGACGCCGACCTTGTCCATCGCTGCCACCATTTCGTCGCCGGTGACGTGCGGCGGCCAGTTCGGCACGGAGTGCCAGGGCCGTTTCGGCGTGTTCGCCTCGTAAGCGTGGACCTGGGAATCGATAATCGGCATCGGTGGCGTCTCCTCTTATTTTGAGGAAGTTTTGACGCCGCCGGAGATGGCTGTCCAGAGGTGAAGGCGCTGCGCATGCCGATGCCTGCGCTCCGCATAGCACCGCTCGTGCCTCATGGCGCGCGAGGGTGCTGGCCCTTCGCGCGCTGAAGTCTTCAGAGGCGGGATGTCGTCAGAAGCGGGATGTCTTCAGAACCTGGAAGTCTTGCGATCGGGATCGTCGGCAAACGGCGGCGGCCAGATCTTGCAGTCGAAGCTGCGGCCGATGCCCGGACAGACCTCACCGGTATAAGACCGCGCGGCGGGCTGCGCCGGCCCCATCGGCCAGGCCTGCGCACCGTAGTGGTGTTGCCAGTGCCGGTGATGTTTCCGGCTATGCGTATGCTTTCCGCTCGCCTGCGCCGGCGTGACGGCCGGAATCGCCACCAAAGCGGTGGCGCAGGTAGCCAGGATCGAAAGCCGGATCGCAAATTGGCTCATGTGCTTCTCCCTAAAACTTCAAGGACAAACCCGTTCCGGCGCAAAATATTCGCGCCTAAAACTAAATTTAGGAAGCTCGCAGTAGCTAGCTCAGCACCTCGACCTGGATACCGGCGGTCTTCAAGGCGTCGATGGTCGAAACCAGATGCGCCCGGTCGCGGCTCTCGATGACGATTTCGAGAACCACCGCCTTGGCCGGCAAGTCTGTGAAGATCCGCTGATGCGAAACTTCAACGACGTTCGCCCCGGCATTGCTCAGCACCGTGACGACCGCGGCCAGTTGCCCCGGCCGGTCGATGATGTCGAAGTGCAACCGCGACAACCGGCCTTCCCGCGCGAGTTGGCGGGTCAGCACGCCTGACAACAGGCGCGCATCGATATTGCCGCCGCTGAGCACCAGACCGAGCTTGCGGCCCTTGAAGCGATCGGGGTCGGCGAGCACGGCGGCAAGCCCGGCCGCGCCGGCGCCTTCGGTCACCGACTTCTCGATGTTCAAGAGCAGACTCAGCGCATGTTCGACATCCTGCTCGGTGACGAGAACGATGTCATCGACCAGCGCCCGCACGATCTCGGAAGTGATGACGCCCGGCGCCTTCACCGCGATGCCTTCGGCGAGCGTGTCGCCCCGCATCGGCAACGACTGCGCCTTGGTCACATTGTACATCGACGGGTAGAGCGCGGCCTGCACGCCGATGATCTCGATTCCAGGCTTCAGCGTTTTGGCTGCGACCGCGATGCCGGAGATGAGACCCCCGCCGCCGATCGGCACGATCAGCGCGTCGAGGTTAGGCACGGACGACAGCATCTCGAGCCCGATCGTGCCCTGCCCCGCGATGATAAGCGGATCGTCATAGGGGTGAATGTAGGTCAGGCCGCGGCTGTCGCCATATTCCCTGGCGAGCGCTGCCGCCTCCTCCAGCGTCGCGCCGCCTTCGATGACGGTTGCGCCGTGGCGGCGCGTGTTCTCGATCTTCACCGTGGGCGTGCCGACGGGAACGAAGATCGTGGCGGGAATCGAAAGCCGCGCGGCGTGGTAAGCGACGCCCTGCGCGTGATTGCCGGCGGATGCCGCGATCACGCCCTGCTTGCGCTGATCGGCTGACAACGCCGATAGCCGGTTGAGCGCGCCGCGTTCCTTGAAAGTTGCGGTGAACTGCAAGTTCTCGAATTTGAGCCAGATATCGGCGCCGGTGATATCGGACAGCGTGCGGCTGTGCTCGAAACTGGTGCGCTTGACGAAGCCGCCCAGCGTCGCTGCAGCAGCCTCGACGTCGCGGAGTGTAACCGGCAATTTGGCGGGTGGTGTTTTCGTGTTTCCGGTCATCACAATCCAGTCGTGAGCGGTGGCCATTGCCAAGGTTCCATCCTTGGCCATTTGCGATGTTGTCAGACGGACCACTAGCAAATATGGGTTTCTAGTGGAGTTCTAGATTTGACATTCGCTTGGCGAATTTGCGGCTAGCTGGGTAGCGAATGTCAAATCTACTCCACTAGCATCTCAATCGCCAAAAGCTTGCGCGATCAGGACGACGCGGGCCACGTCAATTTGCTTAAAAGGCGTTTGCTTAGGGATTTTTCGGCCGATGCGCCGTCAGGCCGCGTCCTGCGCGTGATCATGGTCTTGGGGATCATCGCTAGCGGCGTCATGAATGACCCGATCGAGCGTCGAGGCACTGGCCTCGCACATCACCTGGGAGACGATGTTGCCGGATTTCTCGAAGAGACCGGCAAGTGATTCAAACTGGGCCTTGGCCATCTTCAACGTCGCGAGCGGCACGGCGACGCAGCCATCCGCCATCGCGGCTGATGTGTTGAGGGTCTCGGCCAACCGCGCTTCCGCCTCTTCGGCGCGCTGAAGGAATTCGCCTTGCCGCCGCTCCATCTCGGCGACGATCTCGTCCGCGCGAAGCCGATGTTCGTTCAGCCCCGATGTCAGGGCGAGGTTCGCCTGCTCCTGTTCTTTGATCGCGGCTTCGAGCGCCTTGCGCGCCTCGGCAGTGGCGTCGCCCTTGACGCGCTCTGCCTGAAGCAACTCATGCGTCTCTTTCAGGAGGTCACTGTAGGTTTCGAGCAGTCCGGCCGCGCGAAACAGATTGTCGGAATTGCTGCCGTTCGACATCAGGTCGGCAAATCTGCGCAAGAACCGCAAGACGTCCGTGGTTTCAGCCGGAGTCGGCAATGCTGAAATGTGCTCGGTCATAAATCCAAACAGAAAAATGCAGACGGCGACAGGCCATCAAATCGAGGTAAACGCAAATCGAGACAGATCCCCCAACGGGACCGCAAATGTGACACCCGCTTGACATCCGTACAGGATTCGCAGGCGTGACGCTGCCGAATCCGGCCGCTTATCCAGCCTTTTCGGCCTCCCGCAAGCCGGATCGCGAACTCAGCCCGTAATCGACCGGCCCGTATTCATACGGTTCATTAAGTTAACCGCTGCCCGGACCAACCACGATAGGGTGCGCCCGATTCAACAACCAGTACGCGAGAAGGCGTCAAGGACATGGCGGCGGTACCGATTTGCACGAGCTGCAATCTCGAAAGAATGCTGATCAGCATCAGGCCCGGCAGAAACCGGCACGATGTCCGGAGCTACGAATGCTCAGAGCTGCCACGATGTGTTCCGGCTCGTCGTGGCGCGTTCGCCGCTGGAATCCGACGACGGCATCGACGTGGTTTTCGATAGTCCCGCGCTTCAGGCCGGCGCGCGCTAACGCTGCGCCAGGCTAGACTGCGCCCGCCATCGCTAACCGCTGCCGGGCGCGAAGCAACAGTCCCACCATGATGGTGATGTTGAGCGCATTCCACGCCAGCCCGTTGAGAAAAGCCGCACCATAAGAACCGGTGGCGTCGAAGATCGCGCCCGACGCCCAGCCGCCGAACGCCATGCCGAGCAGGGACACGGAGATGATGATGCTGATACGCGTCGCGGCTTCATTTGCCGGCATCGTTTCGCGAACGATAATGGCGTAGCTCGGCACGATCCCGCCCTGAAACAGGCCGTACATTGCGGAAACCAGATAGAGCGAGGTGAGTCCGTCGAAGAATAGATAGAACAGCAGCGCAAAGGCCTGCGCGAGCGAGCCGATCAGGAGCGTCCTGATGCCGCCGATCTTGTCGGCGAGAGAGCCCGACCCGATGCGACCGACGATGCCAAAGCCCAGCATCAGCGACAGCATTTCGGCGCCCCGCGCCACGCCATAACCGAGATCGCCGCAATAGGCGACGATGTGGACCTGGGGCATCGCCATCGCGACACAGCAGCCGATGCTTGCGAGCGCGAGCAACGCAGTCAGCATGTTAGTCGACAGCCCGAGATCGGCCTGGGGCGGCGGCGCGTTCGCGCGATCGCGCGTCCCCTCACCTTCCATGATCGCGCGCAGCACGAACAACAGGATCGCCATTGTGACGGCGCAGATGACCCCGATTGCAATATGAGTCGCGCGCCAACCCACCGACTGCACGGCCCTATTGATCAGCGGCGGCCAGATCGTGCCCGCGACATTCATGCCGCTCGCAACGATGGCCACCGCCAGCCCACGATAGCGTTCGAACCAGTGCGAGGTCTCCGCCATCAACGGCGCAAAGGTCGCCGAGGTGCCGAGCCCGATCAGGAAATAGACCGCATTGAATTGCCAAAGCGATGCGGCGGCGCCCGCAAGGACGAAGGAAACGCCAAGACACGCGATACTCAAGCCGAGCGCCGCCACGATGCCGAAACGATCCGTAATCCTGCCGGTCACAACCCCGCCGAGCGCAAAGCCCAGGTAGTTCATGGTGCTGGCCAGCGACACCGCGCCTCGCGTCGCCGAAAATTCCGTCTGTACGACCGGTAGCACGACGACGACTGCCCACATGCCGACGCTGCCGAGCGTGCCGATCAGGACGGCCACGACGAGGCGCGTCCATGCCTGACGCGAGTCGGGAACGAACGAAGTCGGGTTTTCAGGGGGTACGTAGCGGTATCCACGGCGGGCTGGAACTTCGTTGGCTGAAGGCATGCAGATGTACCGTAACGGAGGGAGGACATCGGCTTACGTCCGCGCGGGCACTGCCGCAAACCAGAGTTGTTCGCGGTCAGCCGTAGAAAATCTATTGCAAACTCGCGGGCCGATGCTGCGATAATGTCCGCGCCATGACCTACACCCTGCCACCGATGAATCCGCTGCGCGCGTTGTCCGCCTCGTCGTCGCGCGTTCGCCGCTGGAATCCGACGACGGCATCGACGTGGTTTTCGATAGTCCCGCGCTTCAGGCCGGCGCGCGCTAACGCTGCGCCAGGCTAGACTGCGCCCGCCATAGCCAACCGCTGCCGGGCGCGAAGCAACAGCCCACCATGATGGTGATGTTGAGCGCATTCCACGCCAGCCCGTTGAGGAAAGCGGCCGCGTAGGAGCCGGTGGCGTCGAAGATCACGCCCGACACCCAGCCGCCGAACGACATTCCGAACACCGAGGCGAAGATCACGATGCCGATCCGTGTCGCGGCTTCCCGTGCCGGCATCGCCTCGCGCACGATGATGGCGTAGCTCGGCACGATGCCGCCCTGGAACAAGCCGAACAGCGCGGAAATGATGTAGAGCGATGTCAGGCCATCGAAGAACAGATAGAGCAACAGCGCGGAGCCTTGCGCGATCGCGCCGATCAGCAGCGTGCGAATGCCGCCGATCCTGTCGGCGAGGAAACCCGAGCCGATGCGGCTGATGATGCCAAAGCCCAGCATCAGCGACAGCATTTCGGCGCCGCGCGCCACGCCGTAACCGAGATCGCCGCAATAGGCCACGATATGAACCTGCGGCATCGACATCGCCACGCAGCAGGAAATGCTCGCCAGCGACAGGATCGCGGTCAACGCATTGGTGGAAAGCTTCAGGTCGACCCGCGGCGGAGCCGCGTTGGCGTGGCTGCGCCGGGTTTGCGATCCCATCAGAACGCGCAGCAGGATCAGCGACAACAGCATCGCCACGGCGGTGAAGATGCCGATCGCGATATGGGTTTCGCGCCAGCCGTAGGTCTGCATGCCCCAGTTGACGAGAGGCGGCCAGATCGTGCCGCCGACGTAGTTGCCGCTCGCGGCGATCGCGACCGCAAGGCCGCGATAACGGTCGAACCAGTGCGAGGCCTCCGCCATCAACGGCCCGAAGGTCGCTGCCGACGAAAGTCCGATCAGAAAATGCACCAGGATGAATTGCCAGATCGACGGACGAGAGTCCGGCGCCGACATAGCCAAGGCCGAGAATACCAATGCCGACGCCGATCGCGGCGACGATGCCGTAGCGGTCACTGATCTTTCCGGTGACCACTTGCCCGATGCCGAAGCCGAGCATGACCAGCGTGAAGGCGAGCGAGGCGGTGCCGCGCGTCGCTGCGAATTCGCCCTGAACGGTGGGAAGCGCCACCACGACCGACCACATGCCGACGCTGCCGAGCGAGCCGATCAGCACGGCCACGACAAGGCGCGTCCATGCCTGACGCGAGTCAGGAACGAACGGAATCGGGCTCTTGAGGGGGTAAGAAGTGGTATCCACGGCGGGGCGGAACTTCCTTGGTTGAAGCCTAAAGGTCAACCACCATGGCGCGATATTGGGCATGCAGATGTACCGTAACAGAGGATGACATCGGCATAGTCCAGGCGGGCACTGCCGCAAATCAGTGTTGATCGCGGTCTGCGACAGAAAATCTATTGCAAGCGTCGGCGGCCGATGCTGCGATAATGTCCGCGCCATGACCTACACCCTGCCACCGATGAATCCGCTGCGCGCGTTCGAAGCAGCCGCGCGCCATCTCAGTTTCAAGCTCGCCGCACACGAACTGCATGTATCGCCGGGCGCAGTCGGGCAGCAGGTGAAGGCATTGGAGGACCGGCTTGGCGTGCGCTCTGTTCGAGCGGCTGCACAAGCAACTGACCCTGACGCCCGCGGGGCGGGAGTACGTCGCCTCAGTACGTGACGGATTTCGCTGTATCGCCGATGCCACGGCGCGGTTGAAGCCGACCGGGGTCACCTGGGTTTTGACCGTCGGCGTCCATAGCCGGTTTCCTCTCGCCCGGCTTGGCCCGGAGCGTTTTCGCGCCGCCAATCCGGCGATCGGCCTTCGCATCGTCGAACCAGCCGGACTGCACGAACTCGTAGAAGGAAAGATCGACGCGCTGGTCGACCGCAGCCTCGGCCACCACCCCGGCTATCGCTGCGATCGTCTCGAGGCCGGTTCCGGCGTTGGCGACTGCCTGATCTGCCCGGAGGGGACCGCCGACTGCCCGGAAATCGAAAGCCTGCGCGCATGGCTCCTTGGCCGCCGACACCGTGGTCCGTTTCCCGAAAATCGTGGCGCCCGCGAACTGACCGCTCTGCGATGATCAGCCGTGCAGGCGCCGACCTGTGGTGTCGCCGCCCGAAATAACAGCGCCGATCTCCCACCGTTAACCGTTTGCTAACCATACACCGGGCAAAAATTGCCCAGTTGCGAAGTCGAGTGTCGTCAGCCGCGTAAGACGGGGGGTTACTTCCGTGGACGCCAGTGCGGTGCCTCACTTTCGAAACGGCGGGCCGGCGCCCGCCGCGCAGACGTTTGGCCGCCGTGGAAGGCATTCGCGGGAGGATTTGAGTTCCATGGTCGACGTCACCGCGGGCCAGGGCGCAGGCGCCCCCTCGGCCAACCTCTTAAGCCTCAGTGAAATCGGCAACATCCTCAAGCGCGGCGACCTCGCGCTCGCCTTCGGCATCCTCACCATCCTGGTGGTGCTGATCCTTCCCCTGCCCTCGGTCATCCTCGACCTGTTTCTGGCGATCTCGATCACGCTGTCGATCCTGATCCTGATGACCTCGTTGTTCATCCAGGCGCCGCTCGAATTCTCGGCCTTTCCGACCATCCTCTTGATCTCGACCATGCTGCGGCTGTCGCTCAACCTCGCTTCGACGCGGTTGATCCTGTCGCACGGCCACGAGGGCACGGATGCGGCCGGCCACGTCATCGAAGCCTTCGGCGGCTTCGTGATGGGCGGCAACTACGTCATCGGCATCATCGTGTTTGCGATTCTGGTGATCGTGAACTTCGTCGTCATCACCAAGGGTTCGGGCCGCATCGCCGAAGTCGCCGCCCGCTTCCACCTCGACTCCATGCCCGGCAAGCAGATGGCGATCGACGCCGACCTCTCGGCCGGCCTGATCGACGAGAAGGCCGCCAAGGAACGGCGCAAGGCGCTGGAAGACGAAAGCGGCTTCTTCGGCGCCATGGACGGCGCCTCGAAATTCGTGCGCGGCGACGCGGTGGCAGGCCTGCTCGTCGTGTTCATCAACATCGTCGGCGGCATCATCATCGGCGTGGCGCAGCAGAGCCTGAGCTTTTCGGAAGCCGCCCGCACCTACACGCTGCTCACCGTCGGCGACGGCCTGGTGACGCAAATCCCGGCGCTGATCGTCTCGACCGCGGCGGGCCTTCTGGTTTCCAAGGCCGGCGTCTCCGGCGCGGCCGACAAGGCGCTGATGAAGCAGCTCTCCGGCTACCCGCAGGCGCTCGGCATGTCGTCCGGCGTCATGCTGGTGCTGTCGCTGTTGCCCGGCATTCCGATGCTGCCGTTCCTGGCGCTCGGCGGCGGCGCGGCGGCGCTGGCGTTCTCTGCCCGCAAGTTCAAGCGCACGGCCACGGCGGCGGCAGCTGCGGCGGCGGCACCGACCCCGGCGGCGGCAGCGGCCGCAGCGGCGGCGGCCGAAGAGCCGATCTCGGCGGCGCTCAAGATCGACGATCTCAAGATCGAACTCGGTTACGCATTGCTGCCGCTGGTGAACGGTCCCGACGGCACCGACCGGCTGACCGAACAGATCAAGGCGCTGCGCCGCTCGCTCGCGATCGAAATGGGTTTCGTGATGCCCTCGGTGCGCATCCTCGACAACGTCCAGCTCGAGGCCAACACCTACATCATCAAGATCAAGGAAGTGGATGCCGGCACGGGACGGATCTGGCCCAACCAGTTCATGGCGATGGATCCCGGCGGCGGCCAGGTCGATGTGCCGGGCATCCATACCACCGAGCCGACCTTTGGCCTGCCGGCGACCTGGGTCGACGCCAGCCTGAAGGAAGAAGCCTCGCTGAAGGGCTATACCGTCGTCGACGGCCCGACCGTGCTTTCGACCCACCTCACCGAACTGCTCAAGAACAACATGTCGGACCTGTTGTCCTACGGCGAGGTGCAGAAGCTCATCAAGGAATTGCCCAAGGAACAGGGCGAACTCGTCAAGGACATCGTGCCGACGCAGATCACGATCTCGGGCATCCAGCGCGTGCTTCAGCTCCTTCTGTCCGAGCGCATCTCGATCCGCGATCTCTCGACCATCCTCGAGGGCATTGCCGACGCGCTCGCCTTCTCGCGCAACCCGGCCACCGTGGTCGAGCACGTCCGCGCCCGCCTGGCGCGCCAGATCTGCGCCCAGAACACCACGATCAACGGCTATCTGCCGCTGATCGCGCTGTCGGCGAAATGGGAGCAGGCGTTTGCGGAATCGCTGATCGGCCAGGGCGAAGAGCGCAGCCTTGCGATGCAGCCGTCGCGGCTGTCGGAGTTCATGACGATCGTGCGCGACCGGTTCGAGCAGGCCGCACGCGAAGGCGAATCGCCGGTTCTCGTCACCTCGGCCTCGATCCGGCCCTTCGTTCGTTCCCTGGTTGAGCGCTTCCGCGCCCAGACCACGGTGCTGTCGCAGGCCGAAATCCACCCCCGCGCCCGGCTCAAGACCGTCGGTAGCGTTTAACCACCGGCAAGCCCGAAACCCGTCTCGGGCCGCAAATCACTTGCGAAACGACCTGTGCTTTTGCGACACAGGCAACTGATTTCTTAATTTTCCGCAATCCTGCCGCTTTTTTGCCTGAAATCCTGAAAAACACCTAAGTATACTATATTTACTTATTAATTTTGAATTATTACGGCTTTTTACGGCAAACCGGTTCCCGAAATATCACGTCTGATCACAGCCTTGTGATCGCCTCTTTGGAAACGAAGGGCTATTTCCTACGTTTCTAGTGCCGAGGTGATGAACCTGCCGGCGGCTGAGAACGACGAATCCGCGAAACAAGGGCAGGCGGCAGGAGGCTTTGATGAATCATTCGATTTACAGCGCTGATCGCACGACACACCTCAAGATTGTGGTGGTGGCGCTCGTTGCCGGTATCGCGGTGGCAGGTTTTGGAATTTCGACTCACACCTTCTCGAATGACACGCAAACCGCGCGCGTCATGAAGGCAGGCAAGCCGGTGGTCGTAACGAGTTCGGACACCTCGATGGTGCGATAAGAGTTTTGTGAATTCACGGAGCGCTTTATCAGCCCCCCAAAGTCGCTACGTGGATAATGGAAGACCCAACTGTCCCCCAAGTTGGTACCCCGAAAACGCCCGCCCCCCACGGGCGTTTTCTTTTTGTGCGGTAGCCTGAAATTTCTAGCGCGGCGGCGGGACGGTCTCGATCAGCTTGCCGGTCAGGATCGGCGTCGAATGCGGATTGCCGTCGCGCGATCCGCCGGCCTGCTCGACCGTCACCGCATAAGTCGCGGTCTTGACCAGGTCGGCATCGTAGGACGACAGCACCGGCCGCGAGGTGAAATCGCTGGCGCCGATCACGCCGAGCGAACGCGGCTTCGGCAGCTTGTCGGAGATCAGCCACAACTCGAAACTCGAGCCTTGATCCGGGGCTGAACCGACCTTGCGCACCGTGAAATTCTTGGTGGCGTCGTCGACCGTGAGGATGAAGGCCGGTCCGCCGCCTTCCTTCTGAAGCACGGCAACATACTGGCCCGAGGATCTGGGCGCTGCCGGCTGCGGCCTGACGTCCGCCACCTGGGCCCTCGGTTTCGGCCGCATGCTGTCCGGAAGCAGATCCGGCATCGAAACGCCGATCCCGATGATCGCAACCAGTGCGGCTGCGATCGCCGAGGCAGCGGTCCCGATCCTGCGCCAACGCTGCGCATAGGCAGCCAAGTCGACCACATTGGAATGCGGAATATCGGAAGCGTCGACGCTGGACGTGCCGGTTCTGGAAGTGCCGATGCTGGAGAGGTCGGCGTTTGAGGCGTCGACGTTGTTTGCCCCGAGCGTACTGGCGGCTTCCGCAATCACCCGCGCGGCTTCGGTGTCGGGCGCCATCGGCAACGGCTCCGGCAGCACGATCGTCGACTGCTGCGCGGCGTGGCCGATCGCGGCCTTGATCCTCTCCCACACTTCTGCGACGCGGCTCGACCGACCCGACCATCTGGTTGAGCGCGCCGAGCTTGTGCTCCCACGCAACGACCATCGCCGTGAAATCGCTGTCGACGGACATCATGGTCTCGACCTGCGCGCGCTCGTCGGCATCGAGGGTGCCGAGTGCGTATTCCGCGGCGAGCGCGATCTGATCCTCGTTGTAGGCCATCATCCTTCCAAGCCGATTCTCACGCGTGTCGCTGACACTACGAGAGCCCGAGACACTCCCTGATATCCATCATGCTGCGACGCAGCCACGTCTTCACCGTATTCACCGGTGTCTTGAATTTCTCAGCCAATTGCTCGCGGCTCCAGCCATTGTAGTAAGCGAGCAGCACCAGCTTCTGCCGCTGAGGCTCGAGCCTGCCGACGCATTCCAGAAGCCGCTTCAAATCTTCGGTCATCTCGCGCCGCGCCAGCGGATCGGGCGTATCGGCTGCAACTTCCATCGCCGCCGGTTCTTCTTCGATCGAAGCCTCGCTGCGCTTGCGCACGACATCGATCGCCCGATTGCGCGCAATCGACGCCATCCATGTGATCGGCGACGACTGGCCCGGATTGAACTGCCCCGCGTTATTCCAGATCTTGACGTATGCTTCCTGTATCACCTCCTCGGCGAGATCCTGTCGCCGCAAGATACGGAGCACGACGCCAAAGAGTTTCGCCCGCGTGGCGGTGTACAGCCGCTCGAAAGCAGCCTGATCCCCCTTCGCCACCGCGGCAATCAGCCAAACCAGCTCTGCTGGTGTCAGCATCTAAAGCTCCGATTTTCGACGTTCGCACGATATCGCGGCAGCCTCTGATGCGAACTTCGAAATCAAAGGAGCTTTAGCAACTTACTGATTCTCGTGCGGCTTTGAATTTGAAGTTCCTATAACGAATTGACCTCACCACTGATAGGAACTTCAAATTCGCCGCACCAGTCCCCCAAAGTCGCGATTGCCCGTCAGGCATTCACCAGGCGTTTCGTATCACATCTTGGGCCAAATCCGTCCACCGGGAAAGGGTTGCGGCGGCCTGTGGACGGCCGGCGAAAAACATGGCGGCAACGCAGAAAACCCGGACCTTTAAAGTCCGGGTTCGGCGGTTCAGGTTGTGCGAAAGAAGCTGTGCCTTAAGCGACGGCGCCGATACGGGCGCGCATCAAGCCGATGCTGTCGAGATCGGCCTGTTCGCGGGCACTCTCTTCGGCGCGCTCACGCGCCTGATCGCGTTCATCGAGCAGTTCGACCTTCTTCAATTCGTCGAACGCTTCGCCGAGAAGACCGCGCGCTTCATCGAGCTGAACGCGCAACTCCTCCGCCGAACGGGTGAGGTTTTCCCGGCGCTGGATCGCGGCCTTGGCATAGGTCGGATAAGCGAAATGCGAGGGATCGTTGATACCGGCGCGGTCCTGCTCGGTCTGGATTTCGCGCTCCAGATCGACCGACATGCGCTGGAAATCCGCGATCATGGCTTCAATCTGCGAGACCCGGCGGCGCTTCTCGTCGACCTGAAATTTCTTCAGGCGGATTAGCGTTTCACGTGACTTCATCAACTCATACTCCCCAGAAGTCCCAAAATGTTACGGGACAGGTGCCGGCTCCCCCTGGGGGCCCCGCCAGCAACATAACTGTGGCGCGGATGATGGCCTGACAAAGTTAGCGTTCCGTTTCCAAACCCTGAAGGATTTGCTGCAATCGTCCATAACCTTCCGTGAGACCGGTGGATTCGTCCTTGGCCTGGCGCAAAAACGTCTCCAATGGCTCATGCAGGCTGATGGCCTCGTCGACCTCGACGCTCGAGCCCGCTTTATAGGCGCCGAGCCGGATCAGCTCCTCCATATCGGCGTAGGTTGCCATGGTCTGACGCGCCTTGGTGATGACAGGCAGGAAGGCCGGGTCGGCGGACCTCGGCATGGTGCGCGAAACCGACTTGAGAATGTTAATCGCCGGAAACCTTCCGCGTTCGGCGATCCGCCGCTCCATCACAATATGGCCGTCGAGAATGCCGCGCACGGCATCTGCGATCGGCTCATTATGATCGTCGCCGTCGACCAGCACCGTGAAGATGCCGGTGATGGTGCCATCGCCGGTGCCGGGACCGGCGCGCTCCAACAACTTCGGCAGTTCGGTGAACACGGTCGGCGTGTAGCCCTTGGCGGTCGGCGGCTCGCCGGCCGACAGACCGATCTCGCGTTGCGCCATCGCAAAGCGCGTCACCGAGTCCATCAGGCACAGGACATCCTTGTCCTCATCGCGAAAATGCTCCGCGATCGCGAGCGTCAGATAAGCCGCCTGCCGCCGCATCAGCGCGGGCTCGTCGGAGGTCGCCACCACCACGACCGATCGCGCCAGGCCCTCGTCGCCAAGGTCGTCCTGCAAGAATTCCTGCACCTCGCGGCCACGTTCGCCGACGAGACCGATCACCGTGATGTCGGCATCGACATTGCGCGCCAGCATCGACAGCAGCACCGACTTGCCGACGCCTGAACCCGCGAAGATGCCGAGCCGCTGGCCGCGGCAGCAGGTGAGAAACGTGTTGAGCGCGCGCACGCCGAGATCGAGCGGGCTGCCGACGCGTTTACGGGAATGCGCCGGCGGCGGCATGTTGCGGTAGGGCACGGGCGAGGCCCCCAGCGTCAGCGGGCCCTTGCCGTCGATCGGTTCGCCCATGGCGTTGATGACGCGCCCGAGCCAATGCGGGGAGGGACGCACCTGGTTGCCGGCATTGCCGATCACGGCGCGGCAGCCGCGCCTCACCCCTTCGAGACCCGCGAACGGCATCACCACGGCATTGTTCCCGGTGAAGCCGATGACCTCGCAGGGGATGAAGCGGTTGCCGCCGGTGTCGATCACGATCCGCGCGCCGACGCTCATGGCGTGTATGGGACCCGCGATCTCCACCATCAGGCCACGAACGCCGACGACGCGGCCATAGATGTTGATGCCGTCGATGTCGCTGATCTGTTCGGCGAGCGCCTTCATTGCGAAAACCTTAAGTTTGCGCGGCTTAGGGCCCGTTCCTTAACTTGGTGTTTACCCGCATCGTTAATCATTGCGTCACTGTCTTTGGTAACTGAGGACGCTCGACCTGCAAAAGGAAGGGCGAATCTTAGGAGTTGGTTAGGTCCGCCTCTTAATGTTGAACTTGAGCGAGATCGGGTACGAAAAACTGCTTCGACGCAATATCTTAGGGCGATTCGGAAAAAATTGCACCTAAGACACTTGCGGATCAGAATCAGATTTTGTTAACCATATCCCGTCAGGATCCGAATCAGTTGTTCAAAGGCGTTTTGAGTGCCGCAAGTGCGGCCGACCTGACGCCCGACGCGGCGACGATAGGGGACTGGCATGCGCGTTTTGCTGATAGAAGATGACAGCGCCGTCGCGCAGTCGATCGAGTTGATGCTGAAATCCGAGAGTTTTAACGTCTACACGACGGATCTCGGGGAAGAAGGCGTCGATCTCGGAAAGCTTTACGACTACGACATTATTCTTCTCGACCTCAACCTGCCCGACATGTCCGGTTACGACGTGCTCAAGCAGCTCCGGGTCTCCAAGATCAAGACACCGATCCTGATCCTCTCCGGCCTCGCCGGCATCGAGGACAAGGTCAAGGGTCTCGGCGTCGGCGCCGACGACTACATGACCAAGCCTTTCCACAAGGATGAACTGGTTGCCCGCATCCACGCGATCGTGCGCCGTTCCAAGGGTCACGCCCAGTCGGTCATCCAGACCGGCGACCTCGTGGTCAATCTCGACACCAAGACGGTCGAGGTCGGCGGCCAGCGCGTGCACCTGACGGGCAAGGAATACCAGATGCTGGAGCTGCTTTCGCTCCGCAAGGGTACCACGCTCACCAAGGAAATGTTCCTCAACCACCTCTACGGCGGTATGGACGAGCCGGAGCTGAAGATCATCGACGTCTTCATCTGCAAGCTGCGCAAGAAGCTTGCGAACGCTTCGGAAGGCCGCAACTTCATCGAAACCGTGTGGGGACGCGGTTACGTGCTGCGCGAGCCGCACGAACATGAAGAGCGCATTCCCGCCTGATCTTCGCGTAGCGAGCCCGTTGGCTCATCCTCCCGAAAACTGCACCCCGCCGCAAATGGCGGGGTTTTTATTTGGGCTAACGCGCTTTAGCGCTTCTTGCCCGTTTTCTTTTTGGTCGCCTTCTTCCTGGAGGCCTTGCCGGCCTTCTTTTTTCCAGTCTTCCTGGCGGCCCCGGCTTTGGCAGCCTTCTTCACTGCTTTTTTGACCGAGGTCTTCGCGCTCTTCTTGCTGGCGGCCTTCTTCGCGGTCTTCTTGCCAGCTTCGTTGCCGGCTTTCTTACCCGCTTTCTTGGACGCTTTCTTCGCGACCTTCCCGGCCGACGATTTCGCGGCCGCTTTCTTGCCCGCGGGCTTCACCGCTGGCTTTGCCGTCTTTGTCTTCGCTTTCGCCTGCTGCACGACCGGGGCCTGCTCCACGGGAGACTGAGGCGCCGTCGGCGGCGAGTTCGAAATGACGGGCTGCTTCGGCGCGCTTCCGGGAGAGTTGTCGGCAGGCGTGGGCGCCTGACCGCCCGCCGCCAGCCAGAACCGCATCTCGGCCGACTTCACCGCAGGTCCGGTGATGTAGCGCTCCTGCCACTTGTCGTCACCTTCGAGCGGTTTGCCGAACTGGCTCGGATTCTCCTTCAGGAAAAAACGCCAGGCGTAGTGGTCGTAGACATCGAGCACATTGCAGGCATAGGCCTCGGCCAGGCCGCGATGGCCGTGGATGATCACCATGTTCTCGTCATTGTTGTGCGAGGCGCGGAAGCCGAGATTGTGCGAGCCGGTCACGACCACGCAATTGTCGCTGAACGGATCGATCACGACGATCTTGCTGTGAATGATGGCGAAGCCGTACTTCGCCAATTCAGCTTCCCAGCCGCCGGGCGCGTCCTTGGCGGTGACGGCGCCGGCCGGAATGGCGCGATAATCGATGCCGCTGGCTTCACCCTGCTTCTTGGGCTTGCCCTGTTCGCCGACGACGGTGACGGTCCCTGCCCCGCGTTTCCCGCCGGCCGGGGCGCCGCCATCATGGGCTTCCGCCGAGCCGCCCGCATGCAAGGCTGCGGAGAAGTTGGTCGCGCGCTGGGCATTGGTCAGCGCGCCGCGAACGAACAGGTCCGGCTTTTTCGCCAGCATTCTTCCGGCTTCATCCAGGATGGAGTTGTTGCCGGGGTCGAACGCCAGGAAAAGGATGGCCTGCTTTGCGCCGTCCATCAGTTCGAACACCCGCCCCATATCGTTTGGCGTGTCGGGATGCTTGCCGAGCTTGCCCGGCGTATTGGGCGAGAGCATCAGCTCGACCTTGACGCCGCCTCCGAGATCGATCGGGCCGGCAATGGCCTTGTCGTTATTGCCGTGATCGAACGTACGCAGCGTTGGCGATTGCAGTTTGTGCGGATCGCTGTCGGCGGCATCGGTGTCGGCCTTCAACGCGTTCCAGTAATCGAGGTAGCGCTGAGCCACGTCCCTGGATTCGATGATGAGGGCATTGTTGGACTGCGTGCAAAGCCCGGTCGAGGTCCAGTTGGTCGAGCCCGACAGCACCGCGGCCGGCTGGTCGTTCTCCGTCAGCACCATGAACTTGTTGTGCGGGATATCGCCCTTGCCGAGAATGCGATCGATGACGTTGGCGCCAGCGGCCTTCAATGCCGCGCGGTTATCGGCGTCGGCATCGTCGCTGGCCGGGCCGTCTTCGTTGCCCAGGATGACGTTGCGGCTTTTGGCATTGGCGTGGAGCTGCTTTTCCAAGCCTTGCGGATCGTTGAGTTCGTAGAGCGCGGCATGAATGGTGCCGCCGTTCTTGTCGGCGCGGGCAAGCAGCGAGGTCACGCCCTCCTGCAACTGGCCCATCAGGTTGATGCGGATCGGATCGTCCGGATTCTGGATATGCGGCGTCAGCGCATCGACGCTCGGATGATCGCCCAGCGCATGCGCAAGGGCCTGCGTCGCGACGATGCCGCGGTTGAAATAGACCTCGAACGGCGACCTGCTCCGGCGTCAGCGTCACGCGGTTGCTGCGCAGCGGCTGGATATCCGCCAACGGCGTCAGCATCCCGCCGGGGGCGCCGCCCATCGGCACGATGAGATACTGGTAGGTGCCGCCGCGCTTGGCATACAGGTCTTTCCACCAGAACTTCTGGATCGGCGCTTGCGCGGTGGTCAGGTCCGCGCCAGTCTGGCCGGCGAAGCGCGCCATTGCCGGCAGGACAGTTTCCTTGTTGTTGTTGCCGACGTCGATCTGGTGAATGGCAAAGCCGAGACAACCGTCGAGATGCCGATCGAATGTCCAGGCAACAATCGCAATGTCGTTGTTTGAAAAGGCAACCGCGACCTCGGGCATTCGAATCTCCTTGTGCGGAGGCGACCATTTCAAAGTTGTATTGAAATACGAACGCTCGCCGGATTCGACAATCTTATATTGAGCGAGGATGTCGGCAGCGTGAAATCAGCGAGGCAAACTGACGATGATCCTGCAATCGCTTGCCGGCCTTCCGGCGTTTCTGGTCTACTTCTGCACGGCAATCCTTTGCGTCGTCGTCTATCTCCTCGTCTACACGCGCATCACGCCGCATGACGAGTTCAAGCTGATTCGCGACAACGATCCGGCGGCCGCGGTTGCGCTGGGCTTGAGCCTGCTCGGCTTCACGCTGCCCGTGGTCAGCGCCATCGCCCATTCCGCCAACGTCGTGGATTGCCTGGTCTGGAGCCTGGTCGCGCTGATCGTTCAGGTCGTGGTGTATTACGTCATCAAGATTCCGGTGCCGAACCTGTCGGCCAAGATCGCAGCCGGCGAAATGGCGCCCGCGATCTGGCTCGGGCTGTCTTCGCTCGCCGCCGGCGCACTCAACGCCGCCTCGATGATCTACTAGGCCGGCCGAGATGGCACGCCCGCCCGCAGATTTCGGCAAGCGCAAGCCGGTCGTTGCTCCGGCGACGCCGAGCCCGCCGGTGAAACGCTCCCGGCACGTGGCGCTGTTGCTGACCGGCACGCTTGCTGTCGGCGGCACGGCGTACGCAATGATGCCGCGCCAGAACTGCCAACCGAGCGGCCCTGGAATGGCCGCACCGTCATCGCCGGAGGCGGCGGCCGCCTGCGCGCGTGGCTCGTCGTCAAGCGGCGGCCATGGCGGCTCCGGCGGATGGTGGTCGCACAGCAATTTCTACGGCGGCAGCACTTCATCGTCGGGAACATCGACCGGCGCTGGTTCGACAACCACGACGACGCGCGGCGGCTTCGGCGGCTTCGCGCATATGTTCTCCGGCGGCGGCTAAGTACCTAGTGGAGTCGATTTGACATTCGCTACCCAGCCGGCCGCATATTCGTAAAGCGAATGTCAAATCGGAAACTCCACTACAAATATTTATTTTGCTAGTGGTCCTTTTGATTCTAGCATTCGCAAGAGTGCGCGCCGAGAAGGGATGCGAATGTTAGAATTGGACCACTAGCGTGCAGCGCATCCCCTGCAGCGAGCGCGACGACTGGCAGGCGACCGCGCAGGCCTGCGCCTTCGACTTTCACACCATCGACGGCGAGCGCTACTGGGACGAGCGCGCTTATTACGCCTTCACGCTCGCCGAGATCGAGGACCGGATCGAGACGCCGACCGGCGAGATCGAGGCGATGTGCCGCGAGCTCTGCGGCCGCGTGATCGACGACGAACGCCAACTGAAGCGTCTGCGAATCCCCAGTGCGTTCTGGCCGTTGATCCGCGACTCCTGGCGCCGCGGCGACCGCAGTCTCTACGGCCGGCTCGATCTCAGTTTCGGCGGCAGCGGCGATGCCAAGCTTCTGGAATATAATGCCGACACGCCGACCTCGATCTTCGAGGCGGCGGTGTTTCAATGGACCTGGCTCGAGCAAGGCATCGAGCGCGGCCTGCTCAGGTCCGACGCCGACCAGTTCAATTCGCTGCATGAACGCCTGATCGAGGCCTGGAAAACATTCGGCGCCAGCCGTCTGCATCTGGCGGGAACGCTCGATAGTCCGGAAGACGCCACCACGCTCGGCTATCTCGAAGACACCGCACGACAGGCCGGCCTTCAGACCACGCTGCTTGCGATGGAGGACATCGGCTGGCGCGACGGCCGCGGCTTCGTCGATCTCGACGAGGAAAAAATCAGACTGGCCTTCAAACTGTATCCCTGGGAATGGATGTTTCAGGAGGAGTTCGGCGTCAGGCTCGGTCCTTCCTTGACCCGCTGGATCGAGCCGCCGTGGAAAGCGATCCTTTCCAACAAGGGGATCCTGGCGTTGCTATGGGAAATGTTTCCCGGTCATCCGAATTTGCTGCCGGCATTCTTCGAGGACGAGCCGAACGCGAAAGGCCTCAGCTCTTCCTTCGTGCGCAAGCCGTTGTTCTCGCGCGAAGGCGCCAATGTCGCGATCATCCGTCACGGCGATGTGGTGGCCGCGCAGCAAGGGCCCTATGGCGCCGAGGGCTATATCCGCCAGGCCCTGGCGCCGCTGCCGAATTTTTCCGGCCAGTATCCGGTGCTTGGAAGTTGGCTCGTCGACCACGTGCCGTGCGGGCTATCGATCCGCGAGGACGAAAATCCGATCACCGGCAACTCGTCGCGCTTTCTGCCGCACGCGATCCTTTAAAAACAGCAGAGCCGCGGTCTACCGGGCCGCGAACGCAGCCGCCCGCTGCGGCATCGAGCCGGCAAAGCCGGGCCTTGTCGTGCGCGTCGCGTTCGGACGATAAAGCCCGCGCCGTTCGGGAAGCGGCTTGAAGGCATCGGAAATGCCGACCACGGATTCGGCCGCGCCGAGCACCAGGAAGCCGTCGCCTTCGACCAGTCGCGACATGCGTTCGAAAATGCCTGCCTTGGTGTCCTGGTCGAAATAGATCAGGACGTTGCGGCAGAAGATGATGTCGAACGTCCCGAGATGACCGAAATCCTGCAACAGGTTGAGCTGACGATGCTGCACCATCGAGCGAATATCGGGATTGAGCTGCCACATGTCGCCGATCTGCGTGAAATGCTTGACCAGCAGCTGAATCGGCAGGCCGCGCTGAACCTCGAACTGGCTGAAGATGCCGGCCTTGGATTTTTCCAGAACGCCTTGCGAAAGATCGGTAGCGACGATGTCGATCTTCCAGCCGGCGACCGTCGGACCCAGTCCCTTCAGGCACATCGCAATCGAATAAGGTTCCTGTCCGGTGGAGGACGCCGCGCACCAGATCCGCAACGAGCGCCGCGCCGCGCGCGCCTGCAACACCGCCGGCAGCATCGTGTCCTTCAGATGCTCGAACGGGGTCTTGTCGCGGAAGAAGAAGGTCTCGTTGGTGGTCATCGCCTCGACCACTTCCGCGATCAAGGGCTCCGCCCCGCCCGCCTTCATCTTCAAAACGAGATCGGTGATGCCGGCAAGGCCTGCCTTGCGCGCGAGCGGCGCCAGCCGGCTCTCGACCAGATATTGCTTGTCCGGGGACAGGTCGAGCCCCGAGCGCTCCTTCAGGAGCTTCCGCAAGAACTCATAATCCAACGGCGTCACGAGCGATCTCCTGAAAACAATCTGATCAGTTTCGGTGCTATCTGGTTCAGCGGCAGCACCGCTGCACAAATGCCGGCATGCGCCGCCGCGCCCGGCATTCCCCACACCACGCTTGAAGCTTCGTCCTGTGCAATCACGCTACCGCCGGCAGTAACGATGTCCTTGCCGCCGCGCGTGCCGTCCGATCCCATTCCGGTGAGGATCAACGCCAGAGTGGAGCCCTGCCAGGCATCGATCGCGGAAGAGAACAACGGGTCCACCGCCGGTTTACAGAAATTGATCGGTGGACCGTCCTCGAGCGAGATCACCGGACCGGCGCCGTGACGAACCACGCGCATGTGACGGCCGCCCGGCGCGAGATAGATGTGACCAGGCTTGATGGCTTCGCCATCGATCGCCTCATGCGCCGGCCGGTGGCTGGCCCGCGCGAGATGCTCGGCCAGAATCGTCGTGAAGGTCGGCGGCATATGCTGGGTGATCAGCACCGGGAAACGGTCGATCACCGGGCCGATCTCGGCCACGATGTTCATCAGCGCCTGCGGACCGCCCGTCGACGACCCGATCAAAAGCACGCGCGGACTTTGCGTCGAGAAATTGCGCTTTACGATCGGCGCGTTGACCGGCGCCACCGGAATACGAGCTGCGCGATCGAGCGCCGGCGAATGCGCGTGCGCCGCGGCCGACGAGCGGCGAACCTTGGCGCCGAGATGGCGGATCTTCTGCACGAGGTCATGGCGGAAGGTCTCGGCCGCGGAGGATTCGCGGGTGCTTTCCGGCTTCGGAATATAATCCGACGCGCCCAGCGCCAGCGCCTTGAAGCTGATCTCCGCGTTGCGGCGGGTCAGCGTCGACGCCATGATGACGATCAGGTTGCGTTTCTTCGCAAGCAGCTGCGGTAGCGCCGAAATGCCGTCGAGATCAGGCATTTCAATGTCAAGGATGGCAATGTCGGGGTTGATGCGCTCAACCTGGTTGACCGCCTCGAGGCCCGTGCGCAGCGATGCGGCCACGACCATATCGGGCTCAGAGCCGATCCAGCGCGAGATCATTCCCCTGATGACGACGGAATCGTCAACCAGCATGACCCGCAGCGGCTCGGGCTGCACCGGGTTCGGTGTCGAAACACTTGTCAACGCAATACTCATACGTACCAACCAAAACTCAAACTAACCGCCGCGAAGCCAGTATGCGCTCCGCGGTATCGCCGGAGGGCCCGAGAGCCCGCCGGATACGCATTCGAAGTCAGATCAGGCCGACTTCCTGGAACTTGGCCGTCACGATGTCCTTGTCGAAGGGCTTCATGATGTATTCGTTGGCGCCGGCATGAAGCGCGCGGGCGATGTGGGCCACGTCGTTTTCCGTCGTGCAGAACACCACCTTGGGCTGATCGCCACCCGGCATGCGGCGGAGATTGCCGAGGAATTCGTAGCCGTCCATGACCGGCATGTTCCAGTCCAGCAGGATGGCTTCCGGCAGGCCGCGCTTGCAGACCTCGAGCGCCTTCTCGCCGTCTTCGGCTTCCACGATCTGGAAATCCAGACCTTCCAGAATGCGTCTTGCAACCTTTCGGATGACACTCGAGTCATCCACGACCAGACACGTTTTCATTGTTGTTACCCTTCCAACCTAGATCGGTACTTCAGTTACGCGTTCGTCAGATTCAAGCGGCCATCATCTCGGGCGAAATCTCAAGCACCCGATCGACATCCAGGACGACCATCAATTGCCCGTCGAGGCGATGCACGCCGCCGGCAAGCTTGGCCATCCGCGGATCGAGGTTGACCGGATTTTCCTCGCGGCCTTCATCGGGAAGCCTCAGCACTTCACCGATCTGGTCGATCAGACAGCCCATAGGATTCGCCGCGCAGGTCGACGCCGACCGCCATCGGCGGCTTGCCGTCGTCGTTCTTCGGCACTCCGAGACGGGCGCGCATGTCGATCACGGTGACGATGCGGCCGCGCAGATTGAGAACGCCTGCGATCTCACGCGAGGCCAGGGGAACGCGGGTCACGCGTTCCGGCATGAACACGTCCTGCACCCGCGAAATCGGAAGGCCGAACAACTGGCCTCCGATCATGGCGGTGACATACTCGGAGACGGCGCCTTCGACGGCTTCGGTTTTGCTGGTCATGCTGAAATTCCTACGCCGCTACGCGGTTCATTTCGGAGGTCTGTTCCTTGAGCGCCGCGATCAGTCCCGGACGATCGAACTTCGCAACGTAGTCGTGGAACCCGGCCTGACGTCCACGCTCGATCGCCGCCGGCGAAATCAACGAAGACAGCGCGATGATCGGCATCGCCGCGAGATGCGCGTCGGCGCGGATCGTCTCGGCGAATTCGAAGCCGTTCATGTCGGGCATTTCGATATCGGTCAGCACCGCATCGAAGGGCTGGCCGGAGCGCAGCGCCGCAAGACCCTCCTGCGCGTTCGGCGCAGTGCGGACCCTGTAGCCCGCAGCCTTCAGCACCGGCGCCAGCATGTTGCGGAAGAAAGCGGAGTTGTCGACCAGCAGCACCGATTGGGCACTGAGCGAAGGCCGCATCTCCTTGCGCGAGAACCAGTCGGCAAACGCCATCGGCAGGAAATGGCCGACGTCGATCACTTCGGTCGCCTGCCCCTTGATGACGGCGGAGCCAAGGATGCCATCGCTCGATCCGGCCACTTCGATATGGAGGCGCTCTTCGACGATATCGATGATTTCATCGACCACGAGACCCATCGAGCGGCCATCGTCGGCGAACACCAGGATCGGTTGCGACCCGGAAGTGCGGACGTCCACGCCGACCATCTGCACCAGCGGCATGAGCTGATCGCGGTACTGCACCATCGAACGGCCGTTGGAGAGCTCGATCTTGTCGGAGGCGATTTCTTCCAGACGCGTGACGAGGGCAAGCGGCACCGCCTTGGGCTGGCTCGAGCCCGCGCGGAACACCAGGAGCGAGGTGAGCTGCTCGGCGGTGGCGGCGCGATGGGCCGCGTTCTCGTCGGCGATCTCGTGAGCGGCGTTGCCCGCGGCGCCCAGCGCCTTCGCAATGCCGTTCGGATCGATGATCATGATGACCGCGCCATCGCCAAGGATGGTGTTGCCCGAGAACATGTCGATGTGACGCAGCTTGGTCGACATCGGCTTGACCACGATTTCCTCGGTGTGGAACACGCCGTCGACCACGATGCCGAAGGTCTGGCTGCCGACCTGGGTCACGACGATGAAACCGTTCTCCGGATCGATGGAAGAGCCGTCGTCGATCTTGAGCAGCTTCTTCAGATGCATCAGCGGCAACAGCTTGTTGCGCAACCGAAGCACCGCGGTGTCCTTGATGCGTTCGATGCGATGCTCGGAATTGGCGCGCGCCCGCACCAGTTCGACCACCGAAAGCTGCGGGATGGCGAAGCGGTCGCCGGCGGCTTCCACGATCAGCGCCGACACGATCGCAAGCGTCAGCGGAATCTTGATGGTGACGGAAGAGCCTTCGCCGGCGACCGACTTGATGTCGATGGTGCCGCCGATCTGGTCGATATTGGTGCGCACCACGTCCATGCCGACGCCGCGGCCGGAGACGCTGGTGACGGCGGCAGCGGTCGAGAAGCCCGGCGCGAAGATGAACTTGTGGATCTGGGCCTCGGTCATCTTCTCCAGTTCGGCCTCGGTGACGAGGTTGTTCTGGAGCGCCTTTGCCTTGATCCGCTCGGTGTTGAGACCGCGGCCGTTGTCGGCGATGCAGATGATGATGTGGCCGCCTTCGTGATAGGCGGACAGGCGGATCGTGCCGCCCTCCGGCTTGCCGGCGGCGGCGCGCTCGGCCGGCGTCTCAAGGCCGTGATCGGCCGAGTTGCGCACCATGTGCGTCAACGGATCCTTGATCAGGTCCAGCACCTGCCGATCGAGTTCGGTGTCGGCGCCGTGCATCTCGAGTTCGATCTGCTTGCCGAGTTCGCCCGAGAGGTCGCGGACGATACGCGGCAGCTTCTGCCACGCATTGCCGATCGGCTGCATGCGCGTCTTCATCACGCCTTCCTGCAGTTCGGCGGTGACGTTCGACAACCGCTGCAACGGCACCTTGAACTCGGTGTCCTCGTTACGCCGCGAGATTTCCAGAAGCTGGTTACGCGTCAGCACCAGCTCGGACACCATCGTCATCAGGTGTTCGAGGGTGTCGACGTTGACGCGGATCGACTGGTTGGCGACGCGGTCGGCGTCGCCCGCGTCCACTTCGACCGCCGTCTTGGCTTTCTTGGCCCCGGGCTTCGACGCGCTGTCGGCGGCCACGGCGGGCTTGGCTTCGGCTTTCGGAGCGGGAGCACTGGCTTCGGCCTTCGGCGCAGCCGGCTTCGCCACCGGCGCGGGAGCTTCGGTTGCGGTTTCACGGAACGCGCGTTCAAGCTCGTCGAGCGACACTTCGCCCGGCCGCAATTGGCGCTGCAGCACCTGATAGGTCAAAGAACCCGCCGTGTTCGCGGGATCTTCCGCAACTGGCGCGGCGGGCACGAGCGGTGGAGCTGCGGCCTCTTGCGGCGCGCCGGCCATCGCGGCCATGCCGCGTTCGACCATGTGGTGAAGCTGCACGATCAGGTCTTCATCGTTGCCCTCGGGCTCGGCTTCGGTCGCCTCGAGCCCGCCGAGAATTTCCTTGATGCGATCGATGCTGCTCAGGATCAGCGTCACTGCCTCGGCGGTGACCGGCATGCCGTCGCGGAATTTGCCCATCAGCGTTTCGCCGGCGTGGGCCAGCGCTTCGAGCCGCGGCAATCCCAGGAAACCGCAAGTTCCCTTGATGGTGTGGACCAGGCGGAAGATGTTATCCAAAATCTTGGCGTTGTTCGGTTCCTGCTCGAACCGCACCAACTGATTGTCGACGGTGTCCAGGCTTTCACTGGTCTCCGTCAAGAACTCTCGCAAAAGATCATCCATGAAATCTGGCCTTCACCCACGCACGCGTACTCAACGCGGTTTCCGAGTGTGGCCAGCTTCTATGCAAAGCGTTTAAGTTTGGTTGAGCAATTGGAAAAGAACGGCCTCAACAAAGAGATAAGCTCGGCCCGTAATCTACCGGGTCCGCCGCTTATGCCTTTCGTTACTTTCCGTTAACCGGTCAGCGCGCGGAACGGCGCATTCGAGGGCCGTTTGCGGATGCCAAGCGAACCAAAACGCGTCAGGCGGCCCTGACCACCACCGTCTCGCCCTCGACCGCGAGGCTGACGCGCAGGCCGCACGCTTCCGCCAGCAGGCGAGTGTAATAAGGCTGTACCGAATGGGCGTCAGTCGTTCCGGCCTGCTCCGCGCTCAGGATATCGGCGATGTTTTGCGGCAGGCGGGCATTCAATCCGGCGGCCGTGACGCGGAAACTCATGCTCTCGCCCTCGCCGACCGGATCGACCGTGAGCGTGCCGCCGCGCGGAATGGTGTGCTGGGCGATCACCATCATGTTCAACAGCAGCTTGACGCGGTTCTTCGGCAGCAACAGCCGCGGCAGGTTCCAGACGATGGTCGACTTGCCGTCCTCGATGTGACCGCGCGCCATGTTCTGGGCGTCGCCGAGATCGATCTGGGCGCCGGCAGAGCCCGCCGCGCCGAACGCCAGCCGGCAGAACTGCAAGCGGGCCGACGCGGTCTTGGCGCTCTTGCGAATCAGGTCGAGGGCAAACTCGCGGTCTTCGGGCTTGGGATCGTCGTCCAGCACTTCGAGCCCGTTGACGATGGCGCCGACCGGGCTGATGAGATCGTGGCAGACCCGCGAACAGAGCAGCGCCGCGAGTTCAAGGGCATCGGGAGCGGGACCGGGAGACGGGGCACCAGACATGGGCGTTCCTGAAAATCGAGGCTGAAGATGCGAATGTTGCGAATCGAACCACTGAGGTTCGCTGGGCTTGATACACTGCGAGACCGCATGCTGCCAACATGAGCCGGAGGCGCGAAGTACCGCGTTTTCCCGACACCTGTTGCAAGCCGCGGCTGGTGCCCGTCAAATAGGCGGAACTATGCAGACCATTCGCTACGCAGGAGATAAGGCATTTGAAAGGCCCGCCGACCGACAGGCACGTTTCTCACTCCCCGATCGACCGTGAGGCCGCCGCTCGTCTGTTGGCGCCGCTGACCGAACTCGTGATACGGGCCGGATTGGCGATCCAGAAGGTCGATCGCGTCAGGCTGCATGTCGATGGCAAGCCGGACGGCTCGCCGGTCACCGAAGCCGACCTTGCCGCCGACCGCATCATCGCCGACGGCCTCAAGCAGCTTGCGCCCGGCATCCCCGCACTCTCCGAGGAACGCGCCAAGCCGCTCAGTGGCTGCCCGGAAGCCTTCTTTCTGGTCGACCCGCTCGACGGCACCAAGGAATTCGTCGCCGGCCGCGACGAGTTCACCGTCAACGTCGCGCTGGTGGTCAAGGGAACGCCCCTGCTCGGCATCATCGGCGCGCCGGCGTTGGGGCTGATCTGGCGCGGCCTGGTCGGACAGGGCGCCGAGCGGCTAACCGTCAGCCAAGGGGTCACCGGCCCCGCGCAACCGATCCGCACCCGCTTGTTTCCGCCGCCGGGCCAGCCCTGGGTCGCCGCGACCAGCCGCTCGCACGCGACGCCGCGTCAGATGCCTTTATCGATGCGAGACCGGGCGCGGTCCGGCTGAGGCTCGGCTCGGCCTTGAAGCTCGCCAAGGTCGCCGAGGGTGAGGTCGACATCTATCCGCGGCTCGCGCCCACCAGCGAATGGGACATCGCGGCCGGTCACGCCGTCGTCACCGCCGCCGGCGGCAAGGTGACCGATATGGCGGGCGAGCGATCTCTGCCTTCGGTGCGGCCCGCGACTTTATCGTGCCGGGATTCATCGCGTGGGGCGATCCGACCCGTGCCCGAGCAGGCCGAGTCCTAAGCGAGGCCGTTAGCGAACGGCACAAGCTAACGTGCCCGAGCAGGCCGAGCCTAAGCGAGGCCGTCAGCGAACGGCACCCAAATCCTTCGAGACGCCGCTTGAGCGGCTCCTCCGGATGAGGAGAGCGTGCGCCTGTCGCGCGTTAGACTTACTGCGAGAGCTGTGCCTCAAGCGCCGGCCAGCGGAGCCTGGCTTCTTTCAGGAAAGGCATCGGGTTGGCGGCAAAGGCGTCGCGGGTGTCTTCGCGGCCGAACAGATAAAGCCGGTCACCGGCAACAAGCCAGAACCGCGGATTTCCGGCCACCGCCACGCCGCGGGCAACGTCCACCGGGTCATAACCGCCGAACTGGGGCCCATAGATTTCGGGATGGGCGATAAAGGAGTCGCGATTGCCCTCGTTGCGGAAGCGCCAGACCACCCCGCTTTGGACGGCCTCGAAGGCCGGCAACCCCACCTGCGGATCGCCGTCGACAAAATAGGCCAGGGGGTCGTAGCCCTCGATGGCCAACCCGCTGAAGCGGTTGGTGACCACGCGTTCGGTGGTGGTGGCGGCTGCGCCCGCGGCCCCAGCGCCACGACCGCGCCCAACCCGGCCAAAAAGCCGAGCGCGATCAGGGCCAATCCGGGACGAAAATGCGGTTTCGTCGCCGATCCCGTTTGCTTCCTGCCGTTCTAGCGTCATAGTTGAACCTGATAACGAGTTGGGGACACCCGTGTGGCGGATTTGACATCCGCTACCTGCCGAAACGGGGTACGAATGTCGAAACGGGGACACCGGGTTCAGCTTAAATTCATGCTCGTCAGCATTGAGTTAAAGCCGACGCCGGATTTCACTATCTAGGGGAACTTCGATGACTTTCGCGACGCGCCTTGCTGCGATGACCTTCATCGCGCTGACGTGCTGGGCTGTGCCGGTTTCCGCGCAGCAAGCGGCGCCGCCGCCGGACCTGCCGCCACCGCAACGCCAGGCGAGCCCGAGCTACCTACGGGCCGGACGAACTGGTCGGCGCCGGTCACAAGTTCTTCGGCAACGTCTCGCGCGGTCTCGCCTCGGTGATCGAGCGCGCGGTCAGCCAGTGGGGCCTGCCGAACGGCTATATCCTCGGCGAGGAAGGCTCGGGCGCCTTTGTCGCCGGGCTGCGGTATGGCGAAGGCACGCTCTATACCAAGAACGCCGGAGATCTGCGGGTCTACTGGCAGGGTCCATCGGTCGGCTTCGACTGGGGCGGCGACGGCGCGCGCACCATGACGCTCGTCTACAATCTGCCGGCCACCAGCGCGATCTACCAGCGCTTCGCCGGCATCGACGGTTCCGCCTATATCATCGGCGGCTTCGGCATGACGGCGCTGACCGCCAACAACATCGTGCTGGTGCCGATCCGCTCGGGCCTGGGCCTGAGGCTCGGGGCCAATATCGGCTATCTCAAATACACCCCGCGCGCGACGTGGAATCCCTTCTGATTTTTCTGCCCGGCTAGCGGGCATTGGTCGGACGGGAACACGAAAGTTCGGTTGTCCACGTTAACGCGCTTGGTGCGGCGCTTGGCGCTGGCGTTGCCCCCGCGCACCGTGGCATTGTTGGTTAGCGAATAGTTCGAGTCGTCTAAGCGTTGGTGTGGAGGTCTTATGGTCGAGCCGGCCATGTATCTGGCGATCGGTTTTCTGGTCGCGATGCTGCTGGGTCTGACGATCGTGCCGCTGGTGCATAACCGGGCGGTTCGGCTGACCACGCGACGCATGGAAGCGGCGACGCCGCTGTCGATGGCGGAAATCCAGGCCGACAAGGATCAGTTGCGCGCGGAATTCGCCATGTCGGCGCGGCGGCTCGAGATGAGCGTCGACCAGCTCAAGCACAAGACCACGAGCCAGCTCGCCGAACTCGGCAAGAAGACCGATGCGATCAATCGCATGAAGCTCGAACTCGGCGAGAAGAACGCGACGATCTTTTCGCTGGAAGCGCGCGAGAAGGCGGTGAAGGAACAGCTTCGCGCCACCGAAGAGGAATTCTCGACCAAGACCGAGTCGCTGCGCCAGGCCGAAAAAGCGCTGACCGACAAGCAGGAGCGAACTCGCCGGCATCAAGACCGAGCTGAACGACCGCTCCGTGATGGCCGAGACCCGCCAGGTCGAACTTGTCGCCGTGCACGCGCAGATCGACGTGCTCAAGAATCGCGTCGGCGACGCCGAGAAGGAATTCGCCACCACCCAGACGCGGCTCGAGCAGGAACGCAATTCGCTGGAGAGCACGACGCGCGAGCTTACCGACGCGCGCGGCCGGGTGGAGAATCTCAGCCAGCGCGTCACCGATCTCGATCGCCAGTTGATCCTCCAGGTCAAGGAAGCCGAACTGCTTTCCAACCGCGTCAACGATCTCGAAGGGCGGCTCTCCACGCAAGGCAAGCTGCTTGCCGAGCGCGACTACGAAGCCAACCAGCTTCGCCAGGCCAGAGACGTCAGCGAGCGCACCATCAAGGAATTGCGCGACGAGCTCGCGCTCACCAGCGGCGGCTCGGCGCCTGTCATCGAGAAGCTGAAGTCCGAGAAGGCGGCGGTCGAGGATCAGCTTCGCGCCGCGCGCGACGAACGGGCAAAACTCCAGCGCGACATCAACGCGATCCAGCAGCAGGCCGAAAGCTCCTGGGCCACCGAGCGCATGGAAAATGCGCTGCTGCGCGAACGCATCAACGACATCGCCGCCGAAGTCGCCAAGCTTGCGATCCAGCTCGAAGGGCCGAACTCGCCGATCGAGGCGCTGCTTGCCGCCGAGCCCGCCAAGCCGGCGAACGGCGCGGCCGCCCATGGCAGCACGACTGAGGGCGGCGGCACGCTGGCCGAGCGCATCCGCGCTTTGCAAGCCCACGCCTCCCGCGCCAACCAGGGGGCGTAAGCTTCTCCCGCCATCGCAGCTTGCGAGCCTCTCTCGTCATTCCGGGGCCGTGCGAAAATAGCGAGCTATTTTGTCGCGAGCCGTCCGAATCATCTCTCCCAGTATTCGGCCGGCGCAATCCATTTTCATGGAAATGCGTCCTGTCGAAGCTTGACGGATGCCCGGATGACCAAGTCCGGGCATACCAAATCGCCCGCGGCGCTTCCACACCCGAGGCTTTGCATCAACATCGTCCCTCGACATCAGAGGGCGCAGGGAATGCCGGGCGCTCCAACGCGCCCGTAGTCTCGCGTGCAAGAAAACACACGAGGTGGTTGCTACAGGTTCGCCGGATGCGTTCCAGCATTCCCTGCGCGAATGGTTTTAACGGTTTCCTTCGTGCTCTCCCCGGAGATCGGGCTTGTTGTCTCCGTTGTCCGCGCAATGCGAAGCATTGTCGCGACGGCATCAGCGTCGAGATGCCAGGACCACACGACTTCGCCGTCCGCCTCTTCTGCGTTCGTCGTTCGCAAACAAAGGCGTCCACCGCCTCCCCGCCCAACGTTCGTGACGATCGCGAAACGCCCCTCTTTGATCGGGCACAGGATGCGCGGAATTGTGCTGGTGATTTGCCCGACGGCTCAACGCGCGCACCTGCGGCCGATTGGCACGACGGGCAAATCAGCTCACGGCGCTGGAAAGCTGTCAAGTGATGAGCAATTGCTTGAGCTGACCCGTCATGGCCGGGCTTGACCCGGCCATCCACGACTTTGTCCGTCACGGAAAAGGAAGACATGGATCACCGGGACAAGCCCGGTGATGACGCCGGGGCCAGACTTCGCCTAGTCGAACCCAATCCCCGCTTGACACCCCTGCCCCCCACTTCGTAAATCGCACCCTTCTGGTCCCCCTTTGCGGCGGCCGGGCGCATAGCTCAGCGGGAGAGCGTTCCCTTCACACGGGAGAGGTCCAAGGTTCGATCCCTTGTGCGCCCACCAGAACCTTCAATAAAATCAGATACTTTTCGAATTACCGAACTGCGGTGCGGCTCGCTAATTGGCATCTGCACGCAGAACGAAGCATGAAATGGCGTGCAGTTACGTGCAAAATCCGTGCAGTAAGTTCGCGCGATGTTCCGCATTTCAGCCGCGCAACGGATGGCTTCTGAAGGTTCACACCGACCGACTTGAACCATGCGATCTATGGAACGTTAACAACCGTCACAGACCGGACCTTGGCTTTCATCTGTGTGAGAACGCCTGTTTGCGCTCCGCCTTCCTCTCACGAACGGAGCGCGCCGTGCATTTACGACAGCGTGTCAAACAGACGACTCCTCTCATAGACCGCCTCAAGGTTTTTGCCGATCAGTTGAAGTTGAAGGCCGCTGAACTTCGACCCGGTCCAGAGCAAGAGATGCTGCTCAGGCGGGCGCGTGTTGCCGATACGGCGGCTCACATCAACGAATGGGCAAACTCGCCGGGGTTACGGCCGCCCAAGAATGGACGTCAGTAACAGACGGCAATATCCCCGCGTGCTATCATCGCCACAAGGGGCGAGTGATGCAGTGCGTAGTTGGACAGCGTGTATCCCGAGAAGATGCGCCGGATTAACTCGGCACCGTGACCGATGTCACCGGCGCTGAGATCAAGGTGGTCTGGGACGATGGCACGATCAGCTTTCACGAAAAGCATGCGCCTAGCTCGTTGATATACGCCAGAGCGAAGTAAAGCCGCCCTTTTGGCACAATTGCACTGGTCAACTTTCCCCGCTCAGATTTATTCTGCTCCCATGGAAGACGACCGCTTCTATCGTTGGGGCATCATCTGCTGGGCATGACACCGGCTGTACTGGCCGCAATCGCCCTTTTCGTGCAGTGAGGCCTCAATGAGCGGCCCACACGACGAAAACGGCTCCAGCGTTGACCTGCCAGAGCCGTTGACTTGAGACCATTGAGGGTTGGGAACTACTTCTTCATGCCGTCCTTGGACATTCAGTTGTTGGACATGTCATTTTTCTTCATGCCGTCATTCTTCATGCCGGTCGTGTTCTTGCTCATCGAACCCTTGTCCATGGAGCCCTTGTCCATCGATCCGTTCGTTGTGCCGGGCTTGGCCATGTCTGTCTGATTGCCGGGGCCTGTCGTCGACTGTGCGAAAGCCGAACCGCACATGAGGGTCAAAGCCGCCGCAGCGATAAGAATTCTTCTTCATAGGTATCTCCGTTGGGTTAAATCCCACCGCGATAAGTCGTCCTTACGGGACACGTTCCTATGAAACGATCGCTGTATTTTTTGGCCAAATCTGAAACCCGATTGCCCAAAGATCGTATGCGGCACGCCTCAGTGAGCAGCCTCTTTCATTTAGATTTTATGGGCGACCCATAGGCCCGCGAACGCACCGACGCCACTTAGCAGTACACCCGAATAGGAAAGCATGTCACCGCCCCACAGCTCTGGCACCATGCCACCTATCGTCGAACCGACGAAGATCGCTAACCAGACCGATGAACGCATGGGACCCATTGAGGCCGCCGCCTCAATTAGCAGCAACGCTGCCTTTGCCTTGGCAAGCTTCACAGCGTTTCGGATAAATCCTAACGCCGGGCCGGACTGATTGCTTCACGACAGGAAAGCCCGTCCCGTTACATTCGACGCAATTCGTTTCAGTTGGTTTCGCGACGAAAGGTTGTTCATAAAAAATACGGTCCCAGCAAATTGCCAAGGACCGTATTGCGCCGTCTCTCAACGCGATGCAAGGCCGACTTCAAACCTTCGGCGGCAAATCAGCCCGGTCAAAGACCGGCGTTTTCTCGATGTCTGCTTTGGGAGCATGTCTTCCGTGGCGTGACGTAGAGCCTCCGTCTCGGCATCTAATCCGTCTGCCGTTCCATTCGCCTGACTGCCGGAATCACGGGGTCGCGCAGGAATTCGCTTGCCGTCTTCCGGCTCGAAATCGTTTTCCGCCATTTGAGTTCCCTTCGTAGACCAATCCGGCCATCTGAACTTCGTTCCATCCACTCCAAAACGGGATCGCACGCCCCGGTATTTTCGCGTGTCAGGGAAACTACATTGTCAACAAAGATCGATTTCCTCGTCTACGTCAAAGGACTGCAATCAGAAGCTTACATCGCTTCTTGCCGCAAACGACCTCGAAAGCGCCCAACGCGTTCAGAGCTTCTGCTTTCGGACGATCATATTCATACGGGCACTTTTGCTCATATCGAGCCGTCGCTAGAACTTCCCTATAAGACCTCTGGTTACAGTGGTTACACCAATTACAAGGGTGTAATCACTGTAATCGATGTAAGCAGAGTTCTATAGAGCGCCCGCCACTGTGACGGCCCGAAGCAACACGCGCTTTGGCTACCTACTTCTTCGCAACGAAGGTAATCGTGCAAGACCCATTTGGGGTAGCCATACACGAACTGCATCCCTTGGAAACGTCCTTCGGGTCCTTCGGAACACATGTACCGGAGTAGTTCACCGGGCTAGTGCTGCTGACAACTGGCTTGCATTTGTTCTGGTCTGAAGTGAGTGACCCCGGGCCGCAAGCGAAGTTCTGCGAGCAGCTTTGCGGCTTGCTCTTGTCGAACGTAATCGACCCGGTAGGACTCCACACGCCCTTTGCGCTACTTAATTTTGCGCAGCCATCACCGGCAGGCGGTACAGGCTGTGCGATAGCTTGCGAGAACATTGTGCAAATCACGAATATCGTTGCGAGAATAAATTGTTTCATTGGCAATCCTCCGTTGGGTTAACTGTTGAAATGAATTTGAGCCGCTGGCCCCGCCAATCTATGCGCAGCCAAAGTGGTCTGATGTGAAATGCGTCACACCAGTCTTCAAAAATCGTAAGCTAAGCAGATCGCCTCATCCAATCGGAGGACGCGGCGCGACTTCGTCACTCAACCTTTTTCAGCCTGTCACCGAAGAAATCTATTGCAACGTATAGACCGATGAGAAGCGCAATCAGCGCTGAACCGTTGCAAACGGTCTGCACTGGAAATCCAAACTTATCAGTCGCAAAGTAATCAAGACTCCAAGCGGCGTAGACCGCCGTGCCGCCCGCCGTGGCAACCGTGACGAAGTCAATGCTGCTTTCCATAGCTGAACCTACCGTCTCTCTAAGCGGAAGCCTGTGAGCTGCTTCACTAGCTTCTTGGTGAACGCGTAGGGCCAACAGGTTCGGTGGCAGGCAAAATAATCAGGTAGATCGCGTCAGCACATATGGGCCGGTTCCGGTCGAAGCATCGCTGCCACCGTCAGTTCGCTTCCTGAATCGCCCCAGAAAAGTCTCCGCATTCGCATTTGAAGACGCGATGCTGTTTGCCGTTCCGGGTGTCGAGCAGCGAAATGAACAGGACCGGCTGTGCCGCGCATGAGGGGCAGAAGACCATCTTGTACGACGAACTCTCGCGATCCCTGTGTATCGTCGGCGTATCGACGGACGCCCTTCCTTCGCTCGCGGTTGAGATTTGGACGCTCTGGTGCCAGTCTGACCGGCTTTGACAACATGTTCGCCTCGGGTCATTAGCCGACATCGGAGCGGTCTTTCGGTCTTGTCAGCTTTGGGCCCTGCCGCGTGATTGACCGGTTCCACCGGCCCAAGTGAAACCAAGGTTTCTCCGCTTTTTGGACCCCGATCAAGCGCTAGCGTCGACCGGGAACCGCAAGATGAGGCATCATGATGAGGCATCACGCGATGGCGACGAGAGACGGGTTTGATCCGGACGATTCCTTGCCACTTTTTCTGTCGGCCGATGAGCCTGAATTGGGAATCGGGAGCGACAGAGCAGGCATCTCGTTACGATTCGTCTTGGCAAGTATTTTGGTTGCAGCGGCAATAGCGGTTGGTGTTTCGATTCTATCAATCGACAATCCGATGACGCTCTTTGCTGACGCCACAGCTTCGGTCGACAAATCGGCGTCGCAGCCTGGCACCAATGAGCCGACGCCAAGTATTCAATCAGCCGTCGTACAGTTAACCGCTGACGCAGAAGCGCCGCCGGTAACGCCTGAGGGCCCGACCCACGAAATGAGTGTCTCCGAACCTGCCAGCCAGATTCAGGCTGAAAACAGTGAGACATCATTAGGAGCGCTGTTTCGGGAATTCCAAGCGTGGAATGCCGAGCAAGATGCGCGGGATTTGGCTAAGCCCGCACGAGATGACCCGGCACCGGTCGCGGAAATTGCCCCAGCAGAAATTGCCCCAGCATATGTGCGACCCATGCAAAAGCACCGAAGGGCCCGGACCATACGTAATGCGCGGGCAGAAATGATCCGGCACGTGCGGGAACGCCGAGCAAATATCCGGCAGAAAAATGAACGGGTACAGGCCCGGCCCGCACAGGATGCACAAGCACAGACCCAGTCGGCGCAATATGCCGAGCCACCGTCTTTTCTGGAAAGCTTAAACCCGTTTAGAGCAACCCCGCCCCAGCGTTGAGCCAATTGATCTTGCGGACGCGGCCGCATGGTACCACGCGGCGCAAGGCGGTCGGTTGTGGGACATTGGCCTACATCAGGCAACGCTCGCCACATGTCCGCTCACTCTCGGAGGCAGACATTTCGAGGGCCGTTGCTCAAGTCTGCTAAGGGCAAGAAACTGACGCAGCGATGACCGACCTCGCCCCAATCACATCGACGTGGCCCTATCGTCCCAGACAATCTCGCCGCATTCGCATTTGAAGACGCGATGCTGTTTGCCGTTTCGGGAATCAAGCAACGAAATGAACAGGACCGGCTGTGCCGCGCACGAGGGACAGAAGACCGGTTTTTCGTGGGCAGCCTCGAGGCCGGCTCGCTTACTCTGATACGCGCGATCCATACAGCCCCCTAGTGTCCCACTCTCGCGCGCCACAACGCGTCGAAAGTCCTGCTCTCGATCATGCCTGCCTGGGCATCCGTATCGATCGCCCGCGCCTGCGCATCCATGGGATTGCCGGGCTTCTCGGTCACCGCGCTTGCGACTTCTTCTTCCACGTCCGGCTTGATCGCGGGCCGCGCGGGCCACTCCAGCGACGATTTCGAAAGCATGGGTTTGCCTTCGTACCAGCATTTGCGTTCATCGATCATGCGCCAGGACCAGTAGCCATGCGCGCCCGAGGGCATCGATGCGCTGCATTGTTGCTTTGCAATTGCCGTCGCGATGGGCATGGAAAAGAGCGCGGCGAACAGGACTGTGAGAACGACTGAACAAAAGTGCTTCGTCATGGACGCACCTCAAATTTCACTTCGTCACCGAAATCGACTTGCGGCCATCCCCAAATCAGGCCGCTCAGGAACCTCCACCCCTCCGTCCGAAATACGCTTGTCCCCTTCGGCTCGCCTGGCGGCCGGAAGATCAACCGTCGATCGGTCAACTTGCCTTACCCATCCGACGCCGCTCTCCTGAGCTAGAAGGCAGATCAAGTCTATTTTGGGATTATCCCCGTCAAGTTTTGTTTCAGCCGGGAGGCCGTTTCCCTCACCCGGCTACCGCCGCATCCGCAACAGCGGATAGGGACGCCCGTCACGGTCGGTTTCCGTGGACGAGATCACGCCAAAACCCATCGCCTCGTAAAACCCGACCGCCTGCGTGTTTTGCGTGTTCACCTCGACCTCGAGCGTGGAAGCGCGCAGACTCGCCTCGGCTACGAACCTGCGGCCCAGCCCCTTGCCGCGAAAGGCCGGCGCGATGAAGAGCGAGTCGATCTCGTTGCCTGTCGACTTTGAGGAATCCGATCACCCGGTCGTCCTTGTCGACGGCCACGGTGAAGCCGGGGTGCGGCAGGTAATCCCTGCGCACCAGCACGCAAATGTCCGCGAAATCCGATTCAGAGACAAAATCATGCGTGGCGAGAACGGACGTGTACCACACCTCGAACATCGCCTCGAGTATCCTCGGGCCGCGAAGCCCGCAGTCGCCATTTGCGCATGTCAGCACTAACCATTCGCAAGTTTCAAAAGATGGGGAACGGCCTCGGTGTCGACGACCGCGCCGAGGCGTTGATAGAACTTCATCGCCGTATTGTTGTTCTTCCAGACATCCCAGCCGAGCTTCGCCACGCCGTGCGCGCGGCCCCACGTCTTCGCATGCGCCATCAACGCCGTGCCGACGCCCTCGCCTCGCGCATCGGCATGCACGGCGATGTCGCTGATATAAAGGCCGGCGTTGGCGCTATAGAGCTCGTGGGTCAGGATCCACGCGATCATGCCGACCACGCGATCGTCCTGTAGCGCGAGAAACAGGTTCACCGGCGCATGATCGCGAACATAGAAATCAAGATAGCGCTCGAGCGTCAGCGGCGGAGGCGGCTCCTCGATATGCGCCGCCAATGCTTCGGCAAGGCCGCGCACGGCGTCGAAATCCCGCAGCTCGCGCCTTTCGGATACTCAACCCTTCGCTCACGCTTCACCTCTCTTTGGGCCTTGATCAAGGCCTGCGAGGTGATCTACGTCAGGGCGATGCCGGGAGTTACGCCGGCCTGCCCATTTTTTCCATTTTTTGGCCTATTTTTTCGGGATATACCGGCGCTTCCAGCAGGGGTCTCTCGCATCATGCGCCATCGCATCACGTCGTTTTCGGCATTCGTGCCGACCACCTCTTTCGCATCTCCGTTTGCCCGGTCGCTCACCGCACTCGCTGCAATTCTATGCGCGGCCTGCGTCGCGCCGGCCGCACATGCCGGAAGCCCGGCCGAGATGATTTCCGGTTATCGATTGCAGCACGGCGAAGGCAAGGTCTCGAACGACGCCGCGCTCATTCGTATTGCCGCAGGAGCAGGCGACGGCGATGGCCGCACGCGACGTGCTCGACCACGACGCGCTCCGGCCGTTCAGCGCGCGCGTCACGCAACTGGGCTCGGTCCGGTCCGCCGAGAACATCGCCTACGGCTACGACAGCTTTCCGAAGACGCTCGGTCAGTGGATCGATTCCAGCGGGCACCGCTATAACCTGCTGATGCACGGCGCATCGCGTGTCGGCATCGCCAGCGCCAGAAGCGCCAAGAGCGGCCGCACCTATTGGGCGATGGTGATCGCGGCGCCGGAGATCAAACAGGAAAAGCGCGGCAAGGACGGCAAGGCTAAAGCCCTGCCGGATCATGCTCAACGATACCTGCCTGTAACGCTGCGACGACACGCACGAACGGCTTGGTGTCCGCCGGCTTCGCGTGCCCCTGCCATCCGAAAGCAATGGATGCAAGCCAAGCAAAACTTCGTCTAGGATCACCCGCGGTAACGATCCCGGATGAAGGAGAATTTTGATGCTTGCGGGTTTTATTGCGGACTTGAGGCGCTTGCTATTCCGAGGGCTTGTCGCATCGACGCCGGTGGCGGCCATCGTTGCGGGAACGCCGGCCAGCGCCGAGATCAAGCCGTGGCCCGCCGGCATCCGCAGCGAACAGATGCCGGTCAGCGACGGCACGCAGTATGTGCGTGTCGGCGGCCAGGGCCCTGTCGTCGTGCTGCTGCATGGTTTTGGCGACACCGGCGACATGTGGGTGCCGCTCGCCGAAGTGCTGATGAAGGACCACACCGTGATCGTGCCCGATCTGCGCGGCATGGGCCTGTCGTCGCATCCCGAAGGCGGATACGAGAAGGTCGCGCAGGCACGCGATCTCGCTGCAATCCTCGACCGGCTCGGCGTCAAGGATGCAGCCCTTGTCACCCACGACATCGGCAACATGGTCGGCTACGCGTTCGTGGCGCAGTATCCGGCGCGGACCACGCGATGGGTGGTGATGGACGCACCGCTGCCGGGACTGGGGCACTGGGACGAGCAGTTGAAGAACCCGAAGGTCTGGCACTTCAACTTTCGCGGACCCGACGTCGAGCGGCTGGTCGCGGGCCGCGAGCGCATCCTGCTGGACAGGTTCTATAACGAACTGTCGGCGACGCCGTCCCGGATCGACGAGCCGACGCGCGAACATTACGCCGCACTCTACGCCCGGCCGGGCGCCATCCATAACGCGCTTGGCGGACAATTCGCGGCGTTCGCGCAGGACGCGATCGACAACCAGAAACTGCTGGCAGACAAAGGCAAGCTGAAGATGCCGGTGCTCGCGATCGGCGGCGATCATTCCTACGGCGCCAAGCTTGCCGCTGAAGTGGCCTTCGCCGCCGACAATGTCCGCAGCGCCGTCATCACCGATTCCGGTCACTGGATCATGGAAGAACAGCCTGACCAGGCGATCGCGATCATCCTGCCGTTCCTGCGCGAGAACCCGTAATCCCGGAGCAACGAACCGCAAGCGCCGGGGGAGACGCGCTGTTCCCCGGCGCGATCGTTGACAGCCTTCTCGAAACTGATCTACCTCCGACCCATGGGGATTGCGATCTCCCCACGAGGCGACATGCCCAAGAATCGCGTCCTCTTCACCAAGGGCGCAGCATGTCTTCATATACATCCATCTCATCCGATAAATTGTTCCGCCTCATCGGCACGGCAAAAGCGCCGGCGCTGATCGACGTCCGCAGCGACGAAGAATTCGCAAGCGAGCCGCGGCTCGTTCCCGGCGCCACGCGCCGCTCCCATCACGACGTCGCGGATTGGGCGGCGAGCTTTGCCGGTCAGCCCGTGATCGTGATCTGCCGTGATGGCGGCGGGCTCGCGGAAGGCACCGCGGCATGGCTCCGTCATATTGGCATCGCGGCTGAAACGCTCGAAGGCGGTCACACCGCCTGGAAGGACGCCGAGCTGCCGACGGTCGCCGCCGACAAGCTTCCAAAACGCGACGCACATGAACGCACGGTCTGGGTCACGCGGTCGCGGCCGAAGATCGACCGCATCGCCTGTCCCTGGCTGATCCGGCGTTTCGTCGACCCCCGCGCCGTATTCCTGTTCGTTGCGCCAGCCGAAATCGATGCGGTGGCGAAGCGTTTTGACGCCGTGCCGTTCGACGTCGAGCACGTGTTCTGGAGCCATCGCGGCGAGCTCTGCACGTTCGACGTCATGATTGCCGAGTTCGGCCTGTCGATGCCGCCACTGGAGCGGCTGGCCACGATGGTGCGCGCCGCCGATACGGCGCGGCTCGATCTTTCACCGGAAGCGCCGGGCCTGCTCGCCGCCTCGCTCGGCCTGTCGCGCATGTATGACGACGATCTGGAGCAGTTGAACGCCGGCATGCTGCTCTACGACGCGTTCTATCGCTGGTGCCGGGACGCCGCGAAAGAAACCCACAACTGGCCAACCAACAAGGTGAAACCGTAAGGGGACGACCACGAGGGACCAAACGCAGCAAGCGGGGCGACAAGACCAACGGAAAGGACGCGATCATGCGTAACAAGATATGGACGACCACCTTTGCTCTCATGGCGTTTGCCGCCGCCCTCGGTGCGCAAAAAATCGAATGGGCTGGTTTCTCGGAAGCTTTCATCTCGCCGGCCCATGCCCAGGAAATCGACTGGCAGAAGATCGACGAGACGCTCGGCCGGAAAGCGCGCGGTGTCCGGCGACGTACATCGCTACGGCTTTCCGCGCTCCGACCTTTCGGTGACGCTGGACGGCGTCGCGATCAAGACCGGCTTTGCGCTCGGCGGATGGGTCGCGTTCAAGCCGGCGCATGGCGGCGTCATGGCGATGGGCGATCTGGTGCTGCTCGAAACCGAGATCAATCCCGTGATGGCCAGGATGATCGCAAGCGGGCTCGAGATCACCGCCGTGCATAATCACCTGCTGCGCGCGAATCCTGCGACCTTCTACATGCACGTCGCCGGTCACGGCGATCCGGTCAAGCTGGCCTCGGCGATTCACGATGCGCTCGCGGAGAGCAAAACGCCGCCTGCCGTCGCCAGCTCCAGCCGCGCCGCCGCCCGCCATCGATCTCGACACCGCACAACTCGACCAGATCATGGGCGTCAAGGGACAGGCCAATGGCGGCATCTACCAGTTCGCGGTGCCGCGGCGCGATCCCATCACCGAAGGCGGCATGGCGCTGACCCCGCCCGGTCCGATGGGTGTTGCGACCGGCATCAACTTCCAGCCGACCGGCGCCGGCAAGGCCGCCATCACCGGCGACTTCGTCATGACCGGAGAGGAAGTCAATCCGGTGATCGCGGCGCTGCGCAGTAACGGCATCGAGGTGACCGCGCTGCACAGCCATATGATCGGCGAGCAACCGCGGCTATTCTTCATGCACTTCTGGGCCAACGACGACGCCATCAAGCTCGCCAAGGGCCTGCGCGCGGCGCTCGACAAGACGGCCAGCACGAAGAGCTGATTTCGGGGGAGCACGAGATGACTTCGACAGTCGAGCCCGGACGAATGAGCGAGTTGGTGCGCTATTTCCTCCGGCTCGGCTGCCTCGGCTTCGGCGGGCCGGTGGCGCTGGTCGGCCAGATGGAGCGCGAGCTCGTCGACGACAAGAAGTGGCTGACGAAAGAGCAGATGCGCGAGGCGATCGCGATCTGCCAGTCGCTGCCGGGGCCATTGGCGATCCAGGTCGGGATCTACGTCTCCTACCTGCGATGCGGCTTCTGGGGCGCCTGGGCCGGCGGCTGGTCGTTCATCCTGCCGAACTTCCTCATCGTCGCCGCGCTCGGCGCGCTCTACGTCTATCTCGGCGACCTGCAGCCGGTCACCGCCATCTTCTACGGCGTCAGCCCCGCCGTCATCGCGCTGATCCTGCATTCCTGCTACCGCCTGGCCAAGCTCGGCATGGAAGACTGGTTGCAGTGGGCGATCGCGGCCGTCTGCCTCGTGGTCACCGTGATCCTGCAGGCGGAAGTCGCGCTGCTGTTCATCGGCGCCGGCCTTGTCGGCATCCTCTATTACGGCAGCCTGTGGCGCCGGACGCCGGCCGCCGCTCGCCGTCGTGGCGCCGGTGCTGGCGCAACTCGCGCCTGCGGCTCCCGGCTCGATCCTCGGCAAGCTGCTGCTGTTCTTCCTCAAGGCCGGCTCGCTGACGTTCGGCAGCGGCCTCGTGATCGTGCCGTTCCTCGAACAGGGACTGGTGCAGCAATTCGGCTGGCTCGACGAGCGGCAGTTCCTGATCGCGGTCGCGATCGGCATGATCAGCCCGGGGCCGGTGGTGATCACCGCGACCTTTGTCGGCTATCTCGTCGCCGGCTTCTGGGGATCGCTGGTCTCGACGATCGGCATTTTCCTGCCGTCATTCCTGTTCGTCCTGATCGCAGCGCCGCTGCTGGCGCGTCATCGCGGCAATGCCAACGTGCAGGGCTTTGTGAAGGGCGCCTACGCCGCGGCGATCGGCACCATCCTGGGCGCCTGCATCCTGCTCGGGCGCATCGCGATCGGCGACTGGCTGACCGCACTGATCGGAATCGTTTCGCCTCGCCGTCCTGTTCCGCTGGAAAGTCAGCAACCCCCTGCTGATCGGTGCAACCGCCGTCATCGGCCTGATCGCCTACCCGATCCTGCAGCCGGGCTGGGTGATGGTTCACTAGGTGAGCTACCGCGATAAAGCGCAAATCGACTCCGTTCCGCGACGGAACCATGGGGAACCCGAGGGATTATAAGGCGATAGCTCTCGGGAACGGATGCATGCGCGGCAGTCTTCCAGTGTCATCGCGGACGGGTTCGGCGCCGCAGCCGACCCACCACTGGTTCGTGCGCTTCGCCACGACGACCGCGCATTGGGCCGGCACGTCGACGGTGTTCGGAGTCGCCGTTCTGGTCGTGCTGATCTGGGCGGTTCTCGGTCCGGTCTTCAACTACAGCGACACCTGGCAACTGGTGATCAACACCGGCACCACGATCGTCACCTTCCTGATGGTCTTCCTGATTCAGAACACGCAAAACCGCGACAGCCAGGCGTTGCAGGTCAAGCTCTCCGAATTGATCCTGGCGCTGGAGGCCGCCAACAACCGCATTGCCGCGATCGAGAATGCGAGCCCGGAAGAACTGGACGCGGCCCAGGAAGAGATCCAGGAGCGCGTGCGAGGAGCAGGCCGGCTAGCCGCGAAACGGCTGGTCCCAGAAATTTCACGGAGCAACCGCTTCAAGATGTCCACGACGACGAAGGCACGGGAAAGATCGCACTGGACGACGACGCTCGGCCAGGCAGCCGCGCACCCCGCCGCTTTCGCCGTCGTTGTTCTCTATGCGCTGACCTGGTTTGTCTTCGACAGGCCGACATTCGACTTCAACGCGGTCGCGACGCTGATCGTCTGGGTCATGACGCTGTTCATTCAGCGTTCCAGCCGCCGCGACACGCTTGCCATCCACGCCAAGCTCGACGAACTCATCCGCGCCGACGAAAACGCGCGATCGGAATTGACGCGGCTCGACGAAAAGGAGCCGGAGCTTATCGCCAAGCACCGCGATGCCGAAGTGCGCGCCCTGAGCAAGACATGATCGCCGCTCCCTGAGACCAATCCGATTTCCGCCATCTCGGAGTGGCGACCTCGCCGCGAATAGGGCGGCGTTAGAGGCCCGCTAAGGATGTCGCCAGCGTCATGTTAGCCTGCCGGCCTCGCGACTTCAGCGAAGTATCGCTGCCGATGGCTTCAATCCCTACGAAAGTTCCGTAGTTTCTGCGGGCCGCCTTGCGCGAAATCCGTGTAGCCGGCCAATGCGCTGACGGTAGAGAGAATTTTCTGATTTCTTGCGCGCAATCTTCCTCAATCCTTCGCACGGTTGTTAAGCAAACGCCGCGCCATTTTCTTAACCCCTTAAAATTACCTTTGAGGACGAATTTCGCTGTGTTTTCCGGGCGCTTTCGGGACCGCCGCCGCCATGTTTGGACCAAAGGCACGAATGAAGTCGAGCAGCACGGCGCATCTTCTGGCGACGCGCGGCATCGCGTGGTTCGTTGCGCTTGCCTGCATCATCGTGTTCGGCCTCGAGATCTCGCGCGTCATCGTCAATCGCACCGAAGTCATCGCCGATGCGCGCAAGGACACGGCGAACCTCACAAGCTCCCTCATTCAGCACGCCGAACTGACCTTCCGCACCGCGGACGCCGTTTTGATCGGCGTCGTCGAACGGCTTGAACGCGAGACGCTGGATGCGGCGGGACGCGAGCGAATGAAGGCGTGGTTCAAGCGGGAAGTGAAGAACTCCTCCCAGTTCGTCGCCTTCGGCGTGCTCGACGAGCGCGGCACCATGATCGTGAACCTGCTCGGGGAGAATGCGCCGTCGCAATTCGCCGACCGGGAATACTTCATCTACCACCGCTCGCATGACGAGGATGCGCTTCGCATCGGCCGCCCCGTTCACAGCCAGTCCAATGGATGGCTGATTCCGGTGACGCGCCGCTACAACAAGCCCGACGGAAGCTTCGGCGGCGTCGCCCTTGCCGCGATCGATCCGCACTATTTCCAGGAAATCTACGATCGCCTCGACATCGGCAACAACAGCGCCGTGATCCTGGCGACGACGGCAGGCACGCTGCTGGTGCGGCGGCCATACGTCGAGGCCAATATCGGCCGCAACATGTCGCAGAGCAAAATCGTCGCTGCATTGAAAGAGGCGCCGTCGGGAAGCCTCGAGATCAAGGCGTCGATCGACGGCGTGGCACGCTTCAACAGCTATGAGCAGGGCCACAGCTACCCGATCGTGGTCGCCGTCGCCCAGAACATGGACGAGTTGATGGCGCCGTGGAAGGAAGGCACCATCCGCCGGCTGATCGAAGCCGGCGCAATCGCCTGCTTCATCCTGCTGATGGGCGCCTTCGTCTGGCGCGCCACCAAGGACCTCGCGCGAAACTCGGTCACCCTTCAAAAGACCAACGCCCGCTTCGACGCGGCGCTGGCCAACATGCCGACGGGCCTGAGCATGTTCGATGCCGACGGCCGCCTGATGGTATGGAACGAGCGCTATATCGAGCTGTATGGCATGTCGCCCGACCTGGTACGGCGCGGCGCGGACATTCACGACATTGTCGCGCACCGCAAGGAAACCGGCGGCCTCGAGAGCGACGTCAGCAGCTACGTCAACGGATTTCGCAAGGAGCTCGAGCAAAACGGCAAGAGCAGGAATACCTCGCTGCTCAAGAACGGACGAACGATCTCGGTCACCAATACTGCGATCGCCGGCGGCGGATGGGTCGCCATTCACGAAGACATCACCGAGCGCGTCGGCGACGAACAGGCGCTGCACAACCAGGCGGCCGAACTCGCGCGCATCAACTTGCGCTTCGACACGGCGCTCAGTCACATGACGCAAGGGCTTTCCATGTTCGATGAGCGCAAGCGGCTCGTCGTCTGGAACAGGCGCTTCGCCGAACTCTACGACGTGCCGGAACGATTCCTTCAGGTCGGAACGCCTTACGAGGAGATCATCGCCGATCGCTTCGCCCGCGGCGTCACCAAGGCGGATACCACCCCGGAAACGGTCAAGGCCAAGGTCGCCGAACTGTCTTCGCTGGCGACCAATTCCCAGCGCGTCGACGAACTGGCGGACGGCCGGCTGCTGCTGCTGACCCGCCAGTCGATGCCCGGCGGCGGCTGGCTCGCGGTCATGGAAGACATCACGGAGCGACGGCGTGCCGAAGCCAGGATCGTCCACCTGGCGCGGCATGACGTTCTGACCGGGCTCGCCAATCGCGCCGAGTTCAACGAGAAGCTCGAAGAGGCCAGCAAGCGCGTCAAGCGCGGCGGCGCCCCCATCACCGTCATGATGCTCGACCTCGACCGCTTCAAGGCGGTCAACGACATGTTCGGCCATCCCGCCGGCGACAAGCTTCTGGTCGAGGTCGGCCACCGGCTGAAATCCACGCTGCGGGACACCGACCTGCTGGCGCGTCTTGGCGGCGACGAGTTCGCCATCATCCAGGAAGGCGGCCCCGCGCAGCGCGAGGGAGCGATCGCGTTGGCGCTCCGCATCATCAGCGCGATTTCGGAAGCGTTCGATCTCGGCGGCTTCGAGGTCAATGTCGGCACCAGCATCGGCATCGCGATGGCGCCCGAGCACGGCACCGACCCGGAAGAGCTGCTCAAGAGTGCCGATCTCGCGCTTTATGCAACGAAAACGCAGGGACGCAACGATTTCCGCATCTATCAGGCCGACATGCTGGAAAGCGCAACCTCGCAGCAACTGGCGGAAAGCGAATTGCGCGACGCCATCGCGCAACAGCAATTCGAGCTGCACTACCAGCCGGTCGTCGACGTCGCGACCCGGCAAATCTGCGGCGTCGAGGCGCTGGTGCGCTGGCGGCACCCCGACAAGGGCCTGATCGAGCCGGATCAGTTCATCCCGCTCGCCGAATCGACCGGCCTGATCGTGCCGATCGGCGAATGGATTCTGCAACGGGCCTGCGCCGACGCCGCGCAGTGGCCGTCACATATCCAGCTGGCGATCAACATCTCGGCCGTCCAGTTCAAGAAGGGCAACCTGTTCGAGGTCATCCTGTGCGCGCTGGTCGAGAGCGGCCTGGAGCCGGAGCGGCTGGAGCTCGAGATCACCGAGACCTCGCTGCTCGAAAACCAGGAAGCGCATCTGGTGACGATCCGCCAGCTCAAGAATCTCGGAATATCGCTGGCGCTTGACGATTTCGGCACCGGCTATTCCTCGGTGACCTACCTGACGAATTTCCCGTTCGACAAGATCAAGATCGACCGCACCTTTACCCACGACGTGCTGGAGCGGCGCGACTATGCCGCGGTGGTGTCGTCGGTGCTCGCGCTCGCCCGCGGGCTCGACAAGCTCACGACCGTGGAAGGCATCGAGAACGAACAGCAGTTCGAATACATGCGCCAGGCCGGCGTCGACCTCGCCCAGGGATACCTCTTCAGCCGTCCGGTACCGGTCTCCGAGCTCGATTTCGCAATTCGTTATCCGTCGGTTAAGCAAAATATGGTGGCTTGAGTGCAGAACCTTCGGATTTTGACCATGAACGCACAGGCAGACCAGAACGGCGGCTTGATCGACCAGCTCGAGGACGCGCTCGGCAACAGGGACCTGGCGCGCCGCGCCGAGGTGCTGCGCCGGGTGACCGACCTGTTCGTCCTGAGATCCGGATCATTTTCCGAAGATCAGGTCGCGCTGTTCGACGTCGTGATGGCCAAGCTGCTCGAGAACATCGAGAACGCGGCCCGCGCGCAATTCGGCAGCCGCATCGCGAAACTGTCCGACGCACCGCGCGGGGTTGTCCGCCTGCTGGCGCAGGACGACACGATCACGGTTGCCGGCCCCCTGCTTACCCATAGCGAACGGCTCGACGACGACACGCTGGTCGACACCGCGAAGACCCGCAGCCAGGACCATCTGCTCGCGATCTCCGGCCGCAAGGTGCTGGTCGAAGCCGTGACCGACGTTCTGGTCGACCGCGGCAATCGCGCGGTGGTCTCGGCGACCGCGCACAATGCCGGTGCGAAATTCTCCGAATTCGGGATTTCCACCCTGGTCCGCAAGGCGCGTGACGACGGCAATCTGGCGCTTTGCGTGTGGTCGCGTCCGGATATTCCGCGGCAAAACCTGGTCAAGCTGTTCGTCGATGCGTCGGAAGCGGTCAAGAGCCAGCTCGTGGAAGCCGATCCGCGGCGCGCCGACCTGATCAAGTCGATGGTCGCGCAGGCGACCGACGAGATCCAGACCAAGGCCCGCGCCGGCTCCAGCGACTTCGCGCAAGCGGCGCAAGAGGTGCGCGAGCTGAACGCTGCCGGCAAGCTGAACGAAGAACGCCTGATCGTTTTCGCCGACGAGGGCTCCTTCGACAAGATCGTCGCCGCACTGTCGCTGATGTGCGATATCCCGCTCGGCGCGGTGGAGCGATCCTTCGTCCAGAACCAGACCGAGCAGATCGTGGTGCTCGCCCGCGCGCTCGATTTTTCGTGGGCAACGACGCTGAAGCTTCTGCTGCTCCACGCCGGCGTCAACGGCTCGTCCCGCCAGCAACTCGACGTGACCTTCGCGAATTTCTTCCGGCTTCAACCGGAAACCGCGCGAATGGCGCTCAAGTTCTATCGGATGCGGGAAAAGGCCGGCAAGGGCAAGTAACCGTCTCTTACTCGGCGCCGATTTTGGCTTTCTTCAGCTTCTGCGCGAGGAAGTGCGACAGCTCCTCGTGCGGCGCACCGGAGACATAGACCTCCGGCGACGTGACGTTGGTCTTTCCGAGCGTCACCAGCACACCGATCCAGTAGGCGAACCAGACATGCGGATCGGTCAAAGCGCGCAGCTTATGCCGGTCGTGCTCCAACGGCTGGTGATTGGAAGCCTTGCGCACCTCGATGGCGAGCAGGTTGTTCGGAACCGCGCGCTGATGCACCACGATATCGGGGTAGATCGATTTGCCGAGATGGTCGTCGGTCGAGACGATCGATCCGCGCGGCAAGTTCAACGTCCGCTGACCGAGTCGATCGAAATCGCAATCGACCTCGAAATCCGGGAATTTCCGCTCGACCTGCACCGCAAGGCGATGCGTCAAGGTGCGCTCGCCGAGATCGTGCTCGAACAGGAATCCCTCACGGGCGTAAAACTCCTTCAACGCGGCGACGAGCTTTTCCAGTTCGGCGTGCATCTGGGCCTCACTCACGTCGTCATTCCGGATGGTGCGAAGCGAACTATGGTGCAGCGATTTTGCGCGAGCACCAGACCCGAATCTCGAGATTTACAGGTGCGCAATTGCGCACCTAAGGTCGCTCACTCATCGCGCCCCGGAATGACGGCCATTCGAGCCGTCACATCTGCACTTCGATCAGCCGGGGGCCCTTGGTGGGGACAAAGTCCGCCAGCGCCTTGTTGAACTCCTCGGCCGTGGTGACCGCGCGCCCCTCGACGCCCATGCTCTTGGCAAGGCCGATAAAGTCGATGGTCGGCTTGTCGATCTTGAGCATGTCCATGGCACGGGCACCCGGCGCGCCGGCGCCGACGCCATCGAATTCGCCGCGCAGAATTTGATAGATGCGGTTGGCGAACACGATGGTGAGGACATTGAGGCCCTCGCGCGCCTGCGTCCACAGCGACTGGATCGTGTACATCGCGCTGCCGTCGCCGACCATGCAGATCACCTTGCGGTCGGGGCATGCCACGGCCGCGCCGGTCGCGACCGGGGTCGAAAACCCGATCGAGCCGCCCATGTTCTGAAGCCAGTCATGCGGCGCCGCCGCTGCCGTCGGCGGGAAGAAGCCGCGGCCGGTGGTGATGGATTCGTCGACGATAACAGCGTTCTCGGGGATCGCGCACGCAATCGCCTGCGCGATCGTCGCGTGATTCAAGGCGCCGGTCGGCTTGTTGAGTTCGGCGAGTGCTTGCGGCTTGACGTCGGACGGCTTGGCGCCGAGCGCATCGCTGAGTGCTTCCAAAGCAGCGACCGAGTTCTCGCCCCAGGCGGTCATGCGATGCACCTCGCAGCCTTCCGGTTTCAGATGGCTCGGCTTGTTCGGATAGGCGAAGAACGCGATCGGGTCGTTGGCCTCGACCAGGACGATGTTCTTGAAATCCTTCAGCAGCGGTAGCGCCTGCTCGATCACGTAAGGGATGCGGTCGATCGAGAAACGGCCGCGGCCGCGCGCCATGCGCGGGTGATAGGTCTGGCCCATCACCTTGCAACCGGTCTTGCCGGCGATCTGCTGCGCCAGCGCCAGACCGCGCTCGGTCAGTGCATTGCCGGTGATCAGCAGGAGATTTTGCGAGCCGCCCGAGTGCAGGGTCTTGGCCGCCTTCTCGACCGCATCAGCCGAAAAGCCCGGCTGCTGCTTCGGAGCCTGCTACCGTTGCGATGCCGTCGGCCTCGTTCCAGGCGGTGTCGGCGGGCAGGATCAGGGTCGCGATCTGCGGCGGCGCGCTCTTGGCGGCCGCAATCGCCGCGGCGCCGTCGGCGGCGACGGACTTGGCATCCGGCGAGGTCCGCACCCATTCCGACATCGGCCGCGCCAGGCCTTCGATGTCGGAAGTCAGCGGCGCGTTGTAGCCGATGTGGTAGGTCGCATGCTGGCCGACGATGTTGACGATGCCGGAATGCGCCTTCTTGGCGTTGTGCAGGTTGGCAAGGCCGTTGGCGAGGCCGGGTCCAAGATGCAGCAGCGTCGAGGCCGGCGTCCCTTTCATGCGGAAATAGCCGTCGGCTGCGCCCGTCACCACGCCCTCGAACAGGCCGAGCACGCAGCGCATGCCCTCCACGCGATCCAGCGCCGCGACGAAATGCATCTCGGAGGTGCCGGGGTTGGTGAAGCAGACGTCGACCCCGCCCGCGACCAGGGTTCGCACCAGACTTTCAGCACCGTTCATTCGTTTCGCTCCGTTCGCGATTCAAGGGCTTGATTTGCATCAAGATCAATCATTCCTCGCGGTGCGGCGTTCAGAAGTCCGCATCATTGCTTCCACACTCACCGCCATGCGGACTTCTGAACGAAAGCCGCACCGGAATCAATATCTTGCTAGTGTCCTTACGATCCCGAAGTCCGCGATGATGAGGCCGCACCTTCATACGAACTTCGGGATCGGGACACTAGCCGTCAGTCAAAGGGGGGTGACCCGCATGGCAGCTATCGCGTGTCGATAGCGTCCCGCAATTTTAACCGCACCGTTCGAAATCCGTCACGTTCGCTTGCGAAAATACCCCCGATATGGCCTGCTTGCATGTCAAGCTTAACGCGAGGAACCCGATGACCCGGATTTTCGCCCCACTGGCCGCAGCGCTGTTGGTGTTAGCTGCCAGCTCCCCTGCCCGCGCCACCATGGACGACGATTTCTTTGGCTTCCGCCGCCAGCAGCAGCCGATGATGCCGATGCAGCAGCGCGGCTATCCCTATTATGGCCCCGGCTCCGACTATGTCGGCGGTGGCGGTGGCGGCGGACCGATTGCCCGCGAACGGGTCGCAGCGCCAGTTGCGCAGCCGCGGGGCTCGATCTTCATCTCGACGTCAGAGCGGCGGCTTTACCTGATCCTCGGCAATGGCGAGGCGCTGCGTTACGGCATCGGCGTCGGCCGCGACGGCTTCCGCTGGACCGGCACCCACCACATCAGCGCCAAGAAGGAATGGCCGGGCTGGACCCCGCCAGCACAGATGCGCGCCCGGCGGCCTGACCTGCCGCGCTACTTGGCCGGCGGCATCGAGAACCCGCTCGGCGCACGCGCGATGTATCTGGGCTCCACGCTCTACCGCATCCATGGCTCGAACGAGCCCGAGACGATCGGCCACGCCGTGTCCTCCGGCTGCTTCCGCATGACCAACGAGGATGTCACCGACCTCTATAGCCGCGTCTCGGTCGGCGCGATGGTGGTGGTGCGGTAGCAACCACTTCGTCATTCCGGGATGGTCCGCGCGACAAAATAGCAAGCTATTTTGCGCGGAGGACCAGACCCGGAATCCATTTCTCAGCACGTTCTAGTGGCGCCGTGGATTCCTGACCTGGTGGATTCCTGGCCTGCGCCTCGCGCAAATAACTTCGTTATTTGCCGCGACGACGCTTCCCGGAATGACGAAGAGGTTGGATTTGCCCTCCTGGCGCATCGGATCGATCCTGCCACGATGACAAAATGGCGCAGCTTCGCTGCCGTAACGTTCGTTTTCCCAAAGCGTACCATCGACATCAACCGCTTTGGGAGAAGTACGTGCACACATTCACTACCCGGCTTTTGGCGCTGAGCGTAGGCGCTGCGGCGCTGATCGTGATTCCCGTGATTTCGCCGGTCAAGGCTGCCGCGAGCGACAGCCGCGAGAAGGGCAACAGGAAGCCCCCAAAGAGCGCTGGTGCAAGCGATCGCAAGTCGCCTGATCCGTCATGGCCGCCCCCGATGTACGACGACTTCGACCGAAGGAACACCGGCGGTGGCGGCATGTAAGTTTGACTTCGGAGGTCGGGCTCACCGCAAGCACGGCTCGCGACCAGGCGGTTTCAACGGCCCGACTTACAGATCGCCTTCAACGACGCCCATTCGGTAGCTCGAATTGTTCCAAAAGCAATGGATCAGCGCTTCGGCGCTGCGCCGCCGACGTTCAAGCGCTGGCTTAGTCTTTCTTCGGCTCTTCTGTTTTCTCTCTCAGCAGGCGCTCAGCCCTCAGCCGCTCCAGGTTCTTGCGGAGCGCGGCCTGCTCCCGTTCGTATTCGCTAACGGGGCGATCCGATGATCGGAACGCGTTGTTGGCCTTTTTTTCATATCTGCTCATGACGAACCTCCGAGACTGATCAAATGGTCAAGCGCCGCATTGACGGAACGCCCAACGCCACGGCCTCCATAGTCGCCGACAACCAGTACCCTATCGGTCTTCGGCCGCGTCGCAATGTAAGAAGTGCATTAAGCTTGATGGCCCGTGCATTAAGCTTGATGGCCCGCCGGCTTGGGAACGAGTATGTCGCCGGGGTGGGGCGGTAACAGCCCCGCGACGTCTACCGAACGGGAAGCGTGGCCCTGCGTCAACCTGGTCGGCAACCTGCCGCATGCCGAAAAGGGTTCCCCGCGTCGTGTCCAAATAAAGGACTAGCTATTCCCGGCGACCAAGTCCAAGGTCATTCTGTCGCCGGCCGGCCCTTGGCATTCACCGGTGATGTGGACGCCAAGTCGCGCTCTCGCCTTCCTCGAACGGAAAGGTGCGCCGGTGACCATTGAGCGGAACCGCCCCGAACAGATCGAAACCTTCGAATTTCGGCTTCAGATGGAAGCAGTCAGGCTGCGTAAGCAGGCTGAGGGCATGCCTGCCGGCATTCGTCGCGACGAACTTCTTCAGAAGGCTCGTCAAGCGGACGCTGCGGTACACATGAATCGGTGGCTTTCGCCGTCCATTCCGCAACCATGAGACAGAAGTTTCACTGCACGGGAGTCGGAGACGAGCCCAAACTTTCCATGATCGTGCACGATCTCGCGGACTCCGAAGAAGCGCTCGAACTCGCGATGCAATTTGTTGAAGACACCGGCCAAACGGTTTCCGTTTTCGATGCCAGTGGTCGGATCCTCGGCTTTTTCGAGGTCATAAAGCACTGAAACTGCCTACGAGGACAGCATTCACGCCGCGATGAACACATCTCAAAATGGCCAACCATTGAACGTTCGTTTGTTGGACCTTGACGTGTCCGCTTTGGACTCGAAGCTTTGGAAATGGACGGTTTCCGAGAAGGGTCTCGAAGTGTCGTATGGTTATGCCAATTCTCGGGAAGCTGCGCAAATCGAAGGCGATAATGCTCTGTTTGCCTTGGTTTCGATCATTCCGGGCTAGCGAAAAATCGAGGTCGATGTGCATCGGGTCACGACAGACTTAATCGCTGTTCAAGCTCATCTGGTCCGCGTGACCACCGATGACAGGGATCGTCGGGTCTGGATTGCCGCCACGCCCAGGTCGGAAGCCGTCACCGCAGTCCTCGACGCCATTCCAGAAGGATGGGCAGCCTCTCTGTTTTCCAACAAACTGAGAGCGGTTGAGATTGAAGCACTCAACCTGAAGCCAGGCGAGGTACGCGAACTCCGTCCAACGCGGTCGGCGCCAAACCCAAAAATCAATTAGGACAGCAGGCCGCGGCTCAAGACCAAGCGCCGGCTGCCGCTGTCACCTGCTATGGCCGAATTACCTTTTTGCGCGTTTTTGCCGCTGCTCGAGGTAGATGCGCTTCAGCATTCGCCGCCAGTTCTTCACTGGCTACCCTGAGGGCGCGGAGGCGCTCCATGTTCTTGCGAACAGCGATATCTTGCTTTTCGATATCAGCCATGGCCCGAACGCCTTCTTCCCGGGCCAACCGCTGCCGCTTCTCGCGCGCCACGCTTTCAGGAGATGGCTCAATCAATTTTTTTCGGACCATCTCTGCTTTTCCGAACCGGAAACGATAAAACCCGCTCAATCGATCGACTGAGCGGGCGTACGGTCATTTCAGTACATCCGTGAAACGACCTTGTGGGCTCAGTCAGCCAGCGAAAGATTTTCCGCGCTTACCTTGCCTCGCATTTTATCAGACTTGAGTTCGAACGAGACTTTCTGCCCCTCGGCCAAGCCCGACAAACCTGCCCGCTCGACCGCGCTGATATGCACGAAAACATCATTCCCGCCATCTTGGGGCTGGATGAAACCGAACCCCTTTTGGCCATTAAACCACTTGACGGTACCTACCGGCATCTACTTTCTCCAAAGAACATATCGCGTGAAAGGCACGCGATTCCAATCCAACTGGTCGATGTCTTTGGGAAGGGGCTTGCGGGCGCGTTCAAAAAGGCACAGCGGCAAATCGAATACATCTGACATATGCGTTCGATCGCAACAAAGCAATGCCGGAACCACATTTATCTTCGCTTGCAAGGCACCGACCGCATCTATGAGCCCGTGCGCCTGAAGCCCTTCTCGATAAATCGGCACGCCGACGGCGCAGCGCTTCGCCGGACGCGCCGCGGTTGAATGCGCGTCGGACGTCGACGCGATCGAGCCTCTCTATTTCTATTTTTTCTTCCCGGAGGCGAAGCTCGGCTGCCACGACACGGTCTTTTGGCTTGGCGCCGCGGCAATCGTCTTGATCTTCTCCTTCTTGGGCTTCTTGGCTTCCCGGTTACCTTTTTGCTCGCCTTTGGCCATGTCGCTCTCCTGTTATTCGATATCGACTGGACGCCAATATCGACCGTTCGATCGGCTCAAGAAGCTGGCGCGGCGCGCTCCTCCGCGCTCATGGCACGCTCGAGGGCTTCAATCACCGTCTGAGTCTCGACGAATTTGTTGCGTGCTCGCTCCGATTTGTCGCGGTCGAAAGGAGCGGCAAGCACCTTCACGTGTGCATCCCTTTCCTCGATCATGCGCTCGCGGGCTTTCTTCAGCAGTTCCAGTCGTTCTGTCATGAGATTGCGCTTCCGTATGGCCGCATTCGACGGCTTCTATCAGCGAAGAAGGACCGTCACGGCGATCAAGACCGCGAAAAACAACGGGACGAGCACCGGAGGCACAAGCCAGTCTCGAATATCGAAGCTATGGTTTTCGGGCACGTTGACCGCCGTTCCTGATGAAGGCGGGAGCGATGATGCTCTCAGTCACCGATAACAGCCCGGAGCGCGCGGTGATGTCGAACGCTAACAGCTCGTTCGCGCAATAGCGAGGCCAATCGCGTTCCGTCAAAGAGTAAACTCGTTTACGCAGGAAGCGCCGGGACCGCAGGCTCAGACCACTTCGTCGGTCCAGACGGTGAAGCTCACCAAGGTGTTTGCTCCGAAGGTCTGGGTGATTGGAACATCGGCGGCATCGCGGCCGTGGGCAATCAGGACACGGCCAATTCGCGGAACGTTGTTGCGCGCATCGAATGTGTACCAGCGGCCGCCGATATAGGCCTCGAACCATCCGGCAAAGTCGCCCGCCGCGTAAGGAGGTGGCATGCCGATGTCGCCGAGATAACCCGTGCAATAACGCGCGGGAATGTTCATGCAGCGGCAGAACGCGATCGCCAGATGCGCGTAATCACGGCAAACGCCTTTACCCTCGTCGAACGCCTCCCATGCCGTCTTCGTCGAGCGCGCATGTTCGTATCCGAATGCGATGTGGTCGTGGACGAAATCACAAATCGCCTGGACGCGCTCCCAACCCGGCGACGTCTTCTCGAACAGGTTCCAGGCAATGTTGGAAAGCCGGTCGGTTTCGCAGTAGCGGCTGCCCAACAGATAAACGATCGCTTCCGCCGGAAGATCCTCCACGGCGTGTTGCGTGGCGGCAGGCACGATCACATCGGGCAGCCCGCTGTCTTGAACGAGACCATCGGCGGCAAGACGTACCCGGCCCGCAGGGGCGACGAGACGACTGCACCAGTTGCCGAAGCCATCGCGATAGGGCGTGATCGGCACCGAAGGGGCAACGGTCAGATGATCGGGCTGGAGGATGTCGGAGGCCCTGGAAAAATGCGTGCCCACCACCGCGATCAAAGGCGTCGGCTGAGGAAAGTCGTAAATCATCTCGAAGCCGACATGAATCTTCATGCGAAACACCCAGTTCAATCTGATTGCATGACAGCAATTGCACGCGGCTTTCGTTCTGAAGCCGTGCTGTGGAACTTCTGAAACGGTCTTTGAAGAACGTCTGAAATGCCGCCGCAGACCTCGATCGGGTCACTTTGAGCAATTCGCCTGCGGATTTGCCGGAAGATCTCCCGGCATAGTGCTGAAATGGCTACGACAACGGTGGATTACAAGACGAGCGAGGCCTTTTGGCCGATGACGCCGTTTGTTCCGAGAAAGCAGTAGCTATTCGGACCAAAAGAGCGCACGGTGAAGCGATGCACAAAGTCGGGCGAAAGCCGCTGACGAAGCGTATTGTGGCATGACCACGAGATCGCGACGCGAAACCATCACATTTCAGCATCCGTTCCGGCTCAGGGGTGTCGACCGCCTGTTGCCTCCAGGTGCTTATGAAGTCATTACCGATGAGGAGATGATCGAAGGATTGTCGTTCCCGGCGTTTCGCCGGGTCGCTACCATGATCATGGTTCCCGCGGCGGCGCAGAATTCGGCGATGGAGATGGTCTCCATCGGATCGGTCGATCTGGCCGATGCGCAGCACGCGGATGCGAGCGTGTCTCGTGACTGACGAACCGCTCGATCTCGACAAGCATCGGGGCATGGCCGCGCAAAAAGCCACCGACATCCGGCGCGCTTTGGCCGATGTCGAAAACAACGCCAGGCAATTGCGCGAGCGGCAAGAGGTGCTCGAAAACCAACTCTTGTCGGTTCAGGCTACCTCCTGGCCCGAGGCCGCCGCCAAGGCAAGGTACGTCATGAATTTGTATGCCGCGGGGCTTGCTACGGGAGATACCCATCACCGGGATCTGGTCACGGCCGTCTTTGCCGATTTTGAACGGCTCATGAGCAAGAGCTGAACGACTACAAGAACTGAACCAATTGCGTCTTCGAATGGTCGGAGATTCCCAAGCGCTCGATAGAGATCGAACGCCAACCCGAAAGCCATATAGTTCATGCAAATTCTTTCACCGCGTCACGTCAAGACAGAAGAGTCGCTTCGGCTTGGCGTCGAGTCGGGCTGGTACAGCACCAAAGTGAGTGGAACGTTCGTTTCCGGGCCGCACGATTCCGAGGCCGATTGCCTGCGCAGGATCGCCGAGATCAATCCCCCGCCGGCAAAACCCGCAAAGCGCGCACCCGCTTCATAACGATCCAGGAGGCGTCAAGTGGCACTGATGCGCGGCAGCTTCGACGGTTATGAATTTAACCGGATGGTGGTCCTGTTTTCGATGGTTGACGGCGAAACGGCAATACCCTGCGCCGTCAGCACATCCGCGATGGATGACCTTGAAAAGGCGGGGCCGATGCACCCCGACCAGCGCGAAGTGCAGTTCATGCGATTGCGCGATCGGATTGAACAACGTGCCGCTGAGAAATTCGTCGCAAGGGAATTCGAGGGCACGCCGCCGAGTATCATATTGCGCAGCCTGGATTTCAGAAATACCAGGTAATCGCAATTGATGACGACAGTTATGGAAGATCCAGGTGATGAAGAAACCCGTTCTCTCGATCGAAGAGCCGGAGCCGAAGAAAACGCTACGGGCCGACAGGCCACCTGCTGAGGGGTTCGTGACGATTGTCGATGGTCACTTCAAGTCGGAATTCGACACGATCGACGCGGCAGAGGCATCGGGTCGAAAACTGAAGGCGGCTTATCCGATGCTTCAGATAGAAATCTATGACGCTAACGCAAAGACACGCACGTTGCTGAGTTAGCGGGAGCTTCGTGGTGAAAGAGACCGGCCGCACCAAAGCGCGCTGATCACCTCAACCACCCGACTTGCAGATCGCCTTCAGCGACGCCCATTCCGCAGCGGTCAGCAATGGCGGACCGCTGGCGGGGCGATTTTCGTCCGAGAGGTGCTTGAGCCGGTCTTCGGTGAGCGGGTGGTTGGCCAGGATCGACAGCGTCGTGTCCCCCTGGCTTCCGGTAACGCGGAAGATCAAGTCGCCCATCGGTTTGGTCGGCCGGCCGAGCCGGTGCATCACGGCAATCGAAAAATCATCCGCGTTCTGCTCGGCGTCGCGCGAATAGGACGCGGTGAAAAGTGAGCGCGAACCGAACACCAGGGCGCCGGAGCCTGTGACGTCGCCGAACAAGAGCCCGATCAGGAACGAGGTCCCGCCGCTGTAGATCATGTTGCGCGTATTGTCGCGGTGCATGACATGGCCGAGTTCATGCGCGAGCACGCCGGCGATCTCGTCGGGATCGTTGGAGCGCGCCAGCAATCCGTTGAACAGGAAGACCTTGCCGCCCGGGAGTGCGAAGGCATTCGGCACCGCCGTACCCAACACGGAGGCCCGGACCGGCGCATCAAAGCCGGCAGCGATCGAGATTTCCTTCATCAGCTTGTTGAAGGCAAAACCGCCGGCGGCGCCCGTGCAGGCCTTGCCGCCGAAGATGCTGGCGACCTGTCCTTCGGCCGCGTCGCCGATGCGGCGCTCCAGCGCGGGCGGCACCAGCGGCGCGAGACGATCCGCCGCCAACGGAAGTCCGAACCAGATCACACCGACGATCGACACCGTGGCCGCAATCGACCAGCCGATGATGGCCGCGACGCCACGCCGCCCCGCCGCATCGTCTTCGAGGTGCGCGCAGCGAAAACGCATTGCTTCGGCAAGTGCGGCATCGCGCACCTCCAGCCGCGCCAGCGGCGGCGCGCTCTGGCAACTCAGACGCAGGACGCCGGCGAGGCCATCGACCCGACGAATATCGGCAAACGGCCACGCAGCAAGGACCGCTCCGTTCTCGCTGATTTCGAGCCGGTCCTTGAGCGCGATCTGAACGGAATGACGCCGGCTCGAGGCGCCGTCGAAAAAAATCGGCAGATCGTCGACGCGTGACCGCCGAAGCGGTTCCAGTCTGCGATCCGCGCTGACCGCTGTGCCGCTAGAATCCGACGACATCCAGACCTCCGGCGAAGCCTTCGCCCAGCGCGTCGGCGAGTTCGCCCTTGGCGGCGACGTTGTCGGCGGCTTCCAGGCGGAAGGCGGTCGTCGACGCCGCCACCCTCGCCCAGACATCCCGCAACAAATAGACCCGCAGCACGACATTAGCGGCCAGAAGCATCGCGAGATAGCCGAACACCGTCGCGACCGTCACCGAAATCTTTCCCTGCATGCGAGCAGCGATATGGGCGGCATCGCCAAAGCCGACGAGCAGACCGACGCAAGCGGCCAGATAGGCACCGAAAGCCAGCGAGATCAGCACATACCAGCCGACGACTTTCCAGTAGAGGCCGTACAGGTCATGGGCGGACAAATTCGATTCAAACGAGACGTCGCCAAAGCGGATGCCTGAAATCCACCAGCGCCACTCGATTGCTTTGAAGGCGCCATAGATGAAGGGCAACGCGATCATCCAGAGCAGCATCACCAGACCGAAGAGGCTTCCTTCCCCGGCAGACATCTTGTGACCGGCGTTGGCAATGGCCATCGCGAGCCCGATGATACCAGGCGAAAGCGCCACCAGCCACAATTTCCAGCCGCGCTTGAACAGCTCCGACGCGCGTCCTTCGAAACTCCCTTGCAGGTCGCCGTAATGGCAGTGCCGCATCTTGTAGCGCTCGAGCGCGGCCTCGCGCCACGGCAGCAGTGCGCCGAGCGTGATCGCGACCAGCAAGGCCCATCCAAAGGCCCGCCCCGCATAGGCCCATCCTGAACCATCCATCCAGAAGCGTACGCCCCGCCAGACCGTGCGTGTGAGACGGTACCGCCGCGCGCGATAGATCGCGAACTGGCCGAACAGATAGAAGAACAGGAATGAGCGGCAAACTCGCGAACGCCTTGGCGCGCTCGGCTTCGATGCCAATGACCGTGTAGGCGAGGTAGATCGGCACCAGGATCGCCATCGCGAACAGGAAGCCGATCAGCAATTCCCGGCCGCGTCCGGTGTATTCCGGCGCGTCGCCCTCGATCGACGTATGCGACCACAGATGATGGCGAATGTCGGTGGCGAGCCAGAAGCGGTAGAAGCCGAAGGTAATCGAGCTCCAAACCGGTGCCGTTTCGCACCAGGCGAAAGAAGTCGCCGCGATCCCCGGAAAAATTCACCTTGACCGACGATGCCGGCAAGGGCGGCGGCGGCGGAACATGCGGTACGGAGCTCATCTCGTTCACGTCGCCCCCCGGGAAAAGGCCGGCGGTCCGATTCCAACATTCGGACCACTAGCAATATCTTTGCTGACGGAGTTCAGGATTTGACATTCGCATTTCCTGCACGCGCGGCCAGATACGCAGCGAATGTCGAATCCACGCCACTAGTGAAACCTTGGATTGAGCTTAAGTCAACGCTCGCGTGTCGCGACTGCTTAATTCGCCCTTAAGCGGACTTCTCAAACAATTCCCGGCCGATCAGCATGCGGCGGATTTCGGATGTGCCGGCGCCGATTTCATAAAGCTTGGCGTCGCGCAGCAGGCGCCCGGTGGGATAGTCGTTGATATAGCCGTTGCCGCCGAGCAACTGGATCGCGTCGAGCGCGCATTGCGTCGCCTTCTCGGCGGCGTAAAGGATCGCGCCGGCGGCGTCCTCGCGCGTGGTCTCGCCGCGATCGCAGGCCTTCGCCACCGCGTAAACATAGGCGCGCGAGGCATTCATCGTCGTGTACATGTCGGCGATCTTGCCCTGCACGAGCTGAAAGCTGCCGATCGGCTGGCCGAACTGCTTGCGCTCATGCACGTAAGGCAACACCACGTCCATGCAAGCCTGCATGATGCCGAGCGGGCCGGCCGCCAGCACCGTGCGTTCGTAATCGAGGCCGGACATCAGCACATTGACGCCGTGGCCGACCGGGCCGAGCACGTTTTCTTCCGGCACTTCGCAATTGTCGAACACCAGTTCGGCCGTATCGGAGCCGCGCATCCCGAGCTTGTCGAGCTTCTGCGCGGTCGAGAACCCTTTCATGCCCTTTTCGATGATGAAGGCGGTGATGCCGCGCGGGCCGGCGGAGGGTTCGGTCTTGGCGTAGACGACCAGCGTCTCGGCGACCGGACCGTTGGTGATCCACATCTTCGAGCCGTTCAGCACGTAGCGATCGCCCTTCTTCTCGGCGCGCGTTGACATCGACACCACGTCCGAACCCGAACCGGGCTCCGACATCGCCAGTGCCCCGACATCTTCGCCGGAGATCAGCCCGGGCAAATACTTCTTCTTCTGCGCATCGGTGCCGTTGCGGCGGAGCTGATTGACGCAAAGATTGGAGTGCGCGCCGTAGGAGAGGCCGACCGCGGCCGAGGCGCGCGAAATCTCCTCCATCGCGACGCAATGTTCGAGATAGCCGAGGCCCGAACCGCCATATTCCTCCTCGACCGTGATGCCATGCAGGCCGAGCGCGCCGAGCTTGGGCCACAGGTCCATCGGAAACTGGTTGGTCTTGTCGATCTCGGCGGCGCGCGGGGCGATTTCATTGTTGGAGAAATCGTGCACGGTTTCGCGCAACGCGTCGGCGGTCTCGCCGAGGTCGAAATTGAACGTCCGGTACGCATTCGGAATCATGACGGGGCGGCCTCCACCGATCAGGCTATAATGTTCTTCTAATGCCTTAATCCCTGGACCGCACCTTGTCACGGCCTCGTACGTGGCATGCCACGGCGACTTGACCTCCGCGTCAAAACTCTCTCTTGCCCTCCACCGTGCAAGGGGATGTAATTCGCACAAAATCTGAACCGACGTCCGATCCAACGGCAGGGGCACTTCCAGGGAAGAGCGACCATGAACATCCAGACATCGCCTGACATCGACAGGCAGGAACGGATGCGCGCCGCGCGCCAGGCCGCCTATGCGACGCCGCTGCAAGAGTTTCATCCCGGCGCGCCGCAACTGTTCCGCGACGATACGCTGTGGCCGTATTTCGAGAGGCTGCGCAAGGAAGAGCCGGTGCATTATTGCACCAAGGCGCCGATCGAGCCGTATTGGTCGGTCACCAAGTACAACGACATCATGCATGTCGACACCAACCACGGCATCTTTTCTTCGGACGTTTCGCTCGGCGGCATTTCGATCCGCGACGTTCCGCCCGGCTATGACTGGCCGAGCTTCATCGCCATGGACCAGCCGCGGCATTCGGCGCAGCGCAAGACCGTCTCGCCGATGTTCACGCCGAAACACCTCGACGAACTCGCGATCCTGATCCGCGAGCGCACCGCGCGCGTGCTGGATTCGCTGCCGCGCAACGAGACCTTCAATTTCGTCGACCTGGTTTCGATCGAACTGACGACGCAGATGCTGGCGACGCTGTTCGACTTTCCGTTCGAGGAACGCCGCAAGCTGACGCGATGGTCCGATGTCTCGACCGCGCTGCCGAAGAGCGGCGTCGTCGATTCGGAAGAACAGCGCCGCGCCGAGATGGACGAATGTGCGGCCTATTTCTCGCGGCTCTGGAACGAACGCGTCAATACCGATCCGAGAAACGACCTGATCTCGATGATGGCGCACAACGAGGCCACGCGCCACATGGATCCCGAGAACCTGATGGGGAACATCATTCTCCTGATCGTCGGCGGCAACGACACCACCCGCAACACCATGAGCGGATCGGTGCTGGCGCTGAACGAAAACCCGGACCAGTACCGCAAGCTTCGCGAAAACCCGGCATTGATCGATACCATGGTGCCGGAAGTCATTCGCTGGCAGACGCCGCTCGCCCATATGCGGCGGACCGCGCTGGTCGATACCGAGCTTGGCGGCAAGAAGATCAAGAAGGGAGACCGCGTGGTGATGTGGTACATCTCCGGCAATCGCGACGAGGAAGTCATCGAGCGGCCCAACGAGTTCATCATCGATCGGGCGCGGCCGAAAATCCACCTGTCGTTCGGCTTCGGCATCCACCGTTGCGTCGGCATGCGGCTTGCCGAACTGCAACTCAAGATCGTGTGGCAGGAGATTTTGAAGCGGTTCGAGCGGATCGAGGTGGTGGGCGAGCCGAAGCGGGTCTATTCCAGCTTCGTGCGCGGCATCAAGTCCCTACCTGTGCGCATACCCTCATGAACGACGCGCTGAACCCGCCGAGCCTGGCGGAAGCCGTCAATGGCAAGGGTTTCACGAAGGCGGCCGGTTTCCGCATTGTCACCGTCCAGCCCGGCTATGCCGAGGTGGCGCTGCCCCGTCGCGACGATCTTTTGCAGTTTTTCGGCCATTTCCACGGTGGCGTGATCACGGCGCTGGCCGATCAGGCCGCCGGAATTGCCGTCACCTCGCAACTGCCGAAGGGGCGAATTGGCGTCACCGTCGAGCTCAAGATCAACTTCATGGAGCCGGCCCGCGGGGCGGAGTTGGTCGCCCGGGCCAGGACCCTGAAAATGTCGGGCTCGATCGGGGTTGCAACGGTCGAAATCTTCAGCAAAGACGGGGCCAGCGAAACCCTCTGCGCATTCTGCACCGCCACCATGCGCGGCCTCGATCTTCCAGCCGAGTTCCGATGACAACGACCGATCACGACGACCATTCCGACATCCGCGACGCCGTCGCCAAACTCTGCGCCCAGTTCCCCGGTGAATACTGGCGCAAGCTCGATCGCGAGATGGCCTACCCGAAGGCTTTCGTCGATGCCTTGACCGAGTCCGGCTATCTCTCGGTCCTCATCCCGGAAGAATTCGGCGGCGCCGGACTGAAGCTGTCGGCCGCGACCGCGATCCTGGAAGAGATTCACAAGAACGGCTGCAACGCCGGCGCCTGCCACGCCCAGATGTACACCATGGGCACGGTGCTGCGGCACGGCAGCGATGCGCAGAAGGCCCAATGGCTGCCGAAGATCGCGAGCGGCGAATTGCGGTTGCAGGCATTCGGCGTCACCGAACCGACCAGCGGCACCGACACCTCCTCGCTGAAGACCTTTGCCCGCCGCGAAGGCAATGACAGCTACGTCGTCAACGGCCAGAAGATCTGGACCAGCCGCGCCGAATATTCCGATCTGATGATCCTGCTCGCGCGCACCACGCTGAAGGAACAGGCCAAGAAGCGCACCGACGGACTCTCGGTGTTCATCGTCGACATGCGGGAAGCGAAAAAGGCGGGACTGTCGATCCGCCCGATCCGCACCATGATGAACCACTCGACCACCGAAGTGTTCTTCACCGACATGAAGGTGCCGGCCGAAAACCTGATCGGCGAGGAAGGCAAGGGCTTCCGCTACATCCTTTCCGGCATGAATACCGAGCGCATCCTGATCGCGTCGGAATGCATCGGCGACGCCAAATGGTTCATCGAAAAGGCATCGGCCTATGCGAGGGATCGCGCGGTGTTCGGTCGCCCGATCGGCCAGAACCAAGGCATCCAGTTTCCGATCGCAAAGGCCTATGCGGCGATGCGCGCGGCCGAACTGATGGTCAAGGAAGCGGTTCGCAAATACGAAGCCGGACTTGATTGCGGCGCCGAAGCCAACATGGCCAAGATGCTGGCGGCCGACGCCTCCTGGGAAGCCGCGAACGCCTGCGTACAAACTCATGGCGGCTTCGGCTTTGCCGAGGAGTATGACATCGAGCGCAAGTTCCGCGAAACGCGGCTCTATCAGGTCGCACCGATCTCCACCAACCTGGTGCTGTCCTACATCGCCGAGCATATTCTCGGCATGCCCCGCTCCTATTGAGAGCAAAACCATGCTGCCGCTCGAAGGAATTACCGTCATCGCCGTCGAACAGGCCGTCGCCGCGCCGTTCTGCTCGTCGCGGCTGGCGGACGCCGGCGCCCATGTCATCAAGGTCGAACGCCCCGAAGGCGATTTCGCCCGCGGCTATGACGCTGCGGCCAAGGGTCAAAGCAGCTATTTCGTCTGGCTCAACCGCGGCAAGGATTCCGCGGTCGTCGACCTCGCCACCAAAGAGGGCCGCACTGAGCTCGAGCGGCTGATCGCCGGCGCCGACGTGCTGTTGCAGAACCTCAAGCCCGGTTCGATGGACAAGCTCGGCTTTTCGCTCGAACGCCTGAAGAAGGACTACCCGGCGCTGATCTGCTGCACCATCACCGGCTACGGCGATGAAGGACCTTACGCCCACCGCAAGGCCTACGATCTCCTGATCCAGGCCGAAAGCGGTCTCGCCTCGGTCACGGGCGGCCCGGAAGGTCCCTCGCGCGTGGGACTGTCGATTGTCGATATCGCCACCGGCGCCACCGCTCATGCCTCGATCCTCGAAGCGCTGATTGCGCGCTCGCGCAGCGGCAAGGGTGCCGACATCCGCATCTCGATGTTCGACGTGATGGCGGACTGGATGACCGTGCCGTTGATCAACTCGGAAGCCGGGCAACCTCCCAAGCGAATCGGCCTCGCCCATCCCTCGATCGCACCCTATGGCGTGTTTCGATCAAAGGACGGCAAGGACATCCTGATCTCGATCCAGAGCGAGCGCGAGTGGAAGACACTTTGCGCCAAAGTGCTGGGCCAGCCCGACCTGCCGAACGATCCGCGGTTCGCCAACATGGTGGAGCGGGTGAAGAACCGTCCGCTTACCGACGGCATCGTGGCGGACTGCTTTGGGTCGATGACGCGCGACGAGTTGCTGAAGCGTCTCGCGGACGCCGACATCGCCTTTGCCGAAGTCAACTCGACCGAAGACCTGTCGCAGCATCCGCACCTGCGGCGGATCGAGGTGAACACGCCAAACGGCGTCGTGAGCTATCCGGCGCCGGCGGTGATCTTCGTCGACGAGCCACGAACCTACGGCGCCGTGCCCGCGATCGGCGAGCAACCGGCTACCGCCAAGAAATCTTCCCGGAAAGCATCATGACCGAAAAGCCCGACCTCGATCATTTGCGGCAGTGGATCGGCCGCAGCACCGAAGCGACCGACGTGGTCACTGCCCAGCTCGTGAAGGGCTTGCGCGCCACGCTGTTTCTTCCCGTTGGCGAGCCGAAGGCGGGCGATGCCGCGCCGTTCACGGTGCATTGGTGCCTGTCGCCGGCGGTCGTCCCCGCCGATGAACTCGGGCCCGACGGCCATCCCTCGCGCGGCGGCTTCCTGCCGCCGGTGCCGTTGCCGCGCCGGATGTGGGCGGGCGGCGAGCTCGAATTCTTCGATACGCTGCGCGTCGGCGACGAGGTGACGCGAACCTCGCGCATCAAGGACGTCAACTTGAAGAGCGGCTCGACCGGACAGCTCTGTTTTGTGTCCGTCGATCACGAACTGACCACGCCGCGCGGCATCGCGATCCGCGAAAGACATGACATCGTCTACCGCGACGTCACCACGGGATCCCAAGCGCCCGCGAAGCCCGCCGGCCCGCCGCCAGTGGCGAAGCATCGCGAGACGCATATGGCCGATCCGGTGCTGCTGTTTCGCTATTCGGCGCTGACGTTCAACGGCCATCGCATCCACTACGACCGCGATTACGTCACCAAGGTCGAAGGCTATCCCGGCCTGATCTTCCACGGACCGATGCAGGCGGCGTTGCAGATCGAATTCGCGGCCAAGCTGCGCGGCCTGGTGCCGAAGAAATTTTCCTATCGCGGCGTGCAGCCGTTGTTCGAGGGTTCTGAATTCTCGGTCAACGCGAATGAGACCGAAGCCGGTCTGGAAACGTGGACGGCCAATTCCGAAGGCCAGCCGACCATGAAGGGCACCGCGACGTGGTGAAGACGACCACCGTCAAGCAGGCCACCTTCGACCTCTTGCGGGCGTTCGGCATCAGAAAAGTCTTCGGCAATCCCGGCTCGACCGAATTGCCCTTCCTCAGCGACTGGCCCGACGACATCGACTACGTGCTGGGGCTGCAGGAAGCTTCCGTGATCGGCATGGCCGATGGCTATGCGCAGGCAACCCGCAACGCCGGTTTCGTCAACCTGCATTCGGCGGCCGGCGTCGGACACGCGCTCGGCAACGTCTTCACGGCCTATCGCAACCAGACGCCGCTTGTGATCACCGCGGGCCAGCAGGCGCGCTCGATCCTCCCCTTGCAGCCGTTTCTCTTCGCCGAACGCGCCTCGGAATTTCCCCGGCCCTATGTGAAATTCGCGGTCGAGCCGGCACGGGCCGAAGACGTGCCGGCCGCGATCGCACGCGCCTATTACACCGCGATGCAGCCGCCTTGCGGGCCGACCTTCGTGTCGGTGCCGATCGACGACTGGCAAAAGCCGGCGCAAGCCCTGGAGGCGCGCAGCGTGACGCGCGAGCTCGGCCCCGATCCCGATGCGATCAAGGGCTTGTCGGACGCGCTTGCCGCCAGCAAACACCCCGCTTTCGTCGTCGGCCCCGGCATCGACCGCGCACAAGCCGTCGAGTTGATGGTGCGGCTCGCCGAGAAGACCCGCGCGTCGATCTGGGTCAGCCCGTTTTCGGCGCGCTGTAGTTTCCCGGAACGTCATCCGCAATTTGCAGGCTTTCTGCACGCTTCGCCCGGCCAGCTCTCGGAAGCATTGCGCGCTCATGATGTCGTGGTCGTGATCGGCGCGCCGGCCTTTACGTTTCATGTCGAAGGCCACGCTGCGATCTTCGATGGCGACACCGCATTGTTCCAGATCACCGACGATGCCGAAGCCGCCGCCGTCATGCCAAGCGGCACCAGCATCATCGCCTCGATGAAGCCGGCGCTCGCCGCACTGATCGGGGCGGCCGGCGAGACCAAACGCGCCATCCCCAAAGGCCGCGTGTTGCCACCGGCACCGCAAGCCGCCGATCCGATTCCCGGCCGAGTTTCTGCTGCATAGCCTCAACCTGGCGATGCCCGCCGACGCCGTGCTGGTCGAGGAAGCGCCCTCGCACCGCCCCGCGATGCAGAAGTTCATGCCGATGCGCGGGCAAGACAGCTTCTACACCATGGCGAGCGGCGGCCTCGGCCACAGCCTGCCGGCCGCGGTCGGCATCGCGCTCGGCCGCCCGGACGTTCGCACCGTGTGCCTCGTCGGCGATGGCTCCGCGATGTATTCGATCCAGGCGCTGTGGACCGCAGCACAGCGGAAATTGCCTTTGACGGTCGTCATCATCAACAACGAAGGCTATGGCGCGATGCGCTCGTTCAGCCAGGTGATGCAGGTGCGCAACGTGCCCGGCCTCGACATGCCCGGCATCGACTTCGTGAAGATCGCGCAAGGCATGGGCTGCGACGCGGCGCGGGTGACGAAGTCAGTCGAACTGGCGGGACGCGCTGAAGCGTGCGCTGGCGCACAAGGGCACCAGCGTCGTCGAGGTGATGGTCGATTCCGCCGTGCCGGTGCTGTACGAGCGGAAGGAGTGAACGGCGCTTTCATCCCTCCCCCTTGTGGGAGGGTCGGCGCGTAGCGCCGGGGTGGGGGTTCTCAAAGAATCCGCGATGGTTTCGACCACACCATTTAGATTTCGGTCGACGTCCGAATTCCAAAACCGCAAAATACGAAACCCTTGCGATCGAAGGAAGCTGTCGCGTTGCCGGTCCAGCTTGACGCCATCTTTGAGATTGTGTTGGCCGCCGTCAATTTCGACAACAATTCGGGCGCCGAACGACGCGAAGTCGACGATGTACTGACCGATCGGTGCTTGCTTGCGAAAGTGAAAGCCGAGCTTTTTTAGTTCTCGGAGCTTCACCCAAATTTTCACTTCCTGCGGCGTCAACCGTTTACGAAGCGCACGCGCATTCTCATTTGGCAAAGACGCCCCCGGTTAGCCCGCCCCCACCCGACCGGCCTTGGGCCGGTCACCCTCCCCACGCGTTCCGCGGGGGAGGGATAAAGAACAAGTCACCCCCCGTGCTCTTCCCGGAGCTTCGCCTGGATCTTGGCCATGCCTGAAATCCAGCGGTCGTAATTGTCGGTCTTCTTGCCCATGTAGCCGAGCACCTGCGGGTGCGGCAAAATCAGGAAGGTCTCCCGCTCGATGCCCTCGAGCGCATCCTTCGCTACCTGCGCCGGCGGCAGATCACCGTCACCGGATTGCGGCCCCTTCGGCAGCGAACGCACCATGTCGGTGTCGACGCCCTGCGGACACAGGATCGAAACCTTGATGCCGTCGGCCTTGTGCGCAATCGCGAGGCTTTCCGCGAAACCCACCGCCGCATGCTTGGTCGTGGAATAGGCGGCGCTGCCGACCTGCGACAACAACCCCGCGGCCGAAACCGTGTTGAGGAAATAGCCGCCGCCCCGCGCCTTGAAACGCGGCACGAGATGCCGCGCCGCATAAACATGTGCCATGACATGAATGGCCCAGCTTCGCGCAAACGGTTCGTCCGACGCGCCGCCGACATTCTTCCCCAACAGATCGAGGCCCGCGAAGATACCGGCATTGGAGCAAAACAGCGCGATCGGACCGAACAGGCGCTCGGTCTCGTCGATGACGTGAAGGATGTCCTTTTCCTGCGCGACATCGCATTTGAACGCCGCGCCGTCGATCGAGGCCGCGACCGTTCGCGCCGCCGCGACATCGATGTCGGCGACGATCACCTTGGCCGCGCCGGCCTGGTGGAAAGCCTCGCACAGCGCCCGGCCAATGCCTTTCGCACCGCCGGTGACGACGACAATTTTGCCGCTCACCTGCATTTCAGAACCCAGGGAATGAGGGTGGGGGTTACGCCAGAACCAGGTCGAGCACGGCGGTGTAGTGACACGCCGCGCCGAGAAGCACGAAGCAGTGCCAGATCGCGTTCTGGAAGCGCAGCCGTTGCCATGCGTGGAAGACTACCCCGAAACTGTAGAGCAGGCCACCCGCAAGGATGAACCACAGCACCGTCCGCGGCAGGGAAGAAATGCCGGCGTCATAGGCAATGATGCCGCTCCAGCCCATCGCGAGATAGAGCCCGACCGCCAGCCGGTCGAAGCGCCCGGGGAAAACCAGCTTGACCGCGATGCCGACCGCGGCCACGCCCCATACGCCCGCCAGTAGCGACATCGCAAACACGCGGTCCTGCAACTGCGCGAAGATCGGCGTATAGGTCGCAGCGATCAGCACGTAGATCGCCGAATGATCGAAACGCCGCAATATCCATTTGCGCTGCGACACCGGCCAGAGATTATAGGCGGCGGAAAATCCAAGCATCGCGAGCAGGCCCGCGGCATAGACCGACACCGTGACGATCTCGTTGGCTGACGCGAACACCGCCGCAAGCACGATCAAAACGGTTGCTGCGATGATGCCTGAGAGCACACCAACGCCGTGAACGATGCCGTCCGCGATCAGCTCGGCGCGGTCGTAATTCCACCTGATGGCATCGGCGGCCGCATGGGCGGAATGCGAGGCGATTTGTTTCAGTCTGAAGATACTCACGGGACCAGCCAACTCTTCTTCAACATGAAACAAATGCTAGTTTCGGGGCGTCAACGATCCCCTAAACGATTAGGCAAAAATCGCGTCCTAAATGTGAAAGCTTGATTTTGGCCGGCCAGTTGCCACTTTTGTGATTGGTTTACCAAATTACCTTTCCCAGGACGGATTTTCCACTAGTGGAGTGGATTTGACATTCGCTAGCGCCCAACCGCGAGTTCGTAGGCGAATGTCAAATCCTAAACTCCACTAGAAACTTAGTATCTACTAGTGGTCCTTTGGTTCTAACATTCGCAAAAGTGGCCGCTGAGATGGGATGCGAATGTTAAATCGGACCACTAGCGCATGGCCTTTGATTTCTCCGACATGATGGAAGAGGCGCGCATTTCGGCGCGCGCGCTGATGGACTTCAGCGAGGGCCTCTTCAATCCGACGCTGCGGCTGGGCATTACCGGGCTCTCCCGGGCCGGCAAGACCGTGTTCATCACGGCGCTGATCCACGGCCTGACCCGCGGCGGGCGCTTTCCGGTGTTCGAGCCCCTCGCCTCCGGCCGGATCGCGCGCGCCCGGCTCGAGCCGCAGCCGGACGACGCCGTGCCGCGCTTCGACTATGAGCGCCACGTGCAGACCTTGATCGGCGACCGCGCGTGGCCGAACTCGACCGTCGACATCAGCGAATTGCGGCTTGTGATCGACTACCAGCGCCAGAACGGCGCCGAGCGTACGCTGACGCTCGACATCGTCGACTATCCCGGCGAGTGGCTGCTCGATCTGCCGCTGCTCAACAAGAGCTATGAGCAATGGTCGCGCGAGAGCCTCGCGCTGTCGCGCGGCACGGCCCGCGCTGCCCTCGCCTCCGCCTGGCATGCGCATCTCGCCGGCCTCAACGCCGAAGCTCCGGCCGACGAACAGGCCGCATTGGCTGCCGCGCGTCTGTTCACCGACTATCTGCGCGCCTGCCGCGACGAGCGCTTCGCCATGAGCCTGCTGCCGCCCGGCCGCTTCCTGATGCCCGGCAGCCTTGCAGGATCGCCGGCGTTGACGTTTGCGCCGCTGGACGTGCCGGAAGACGGCAACGCGCCGGAAGGATCGCTCTGGGCGATGATGCGGCGGCGCTATCAGTCCTACAAGGACGTCGTGGTGCGGCCGTTCTTCCGCGACCATTTCGCGCGGCTCGATCGCCAGGTGGTGCTGGTCGACGCGCTCGCCGCGTTCAATTCGGGACCCAGCGCGCTGTTCGATCTCGAGGCGGCATTGACTGGCATTCTCGATTGCTTCCGGATTGGCCGCGGCACGTTCCTGAACGCGCTGCTGCGGCCGAAGATCGATCGCATCCTGTTTGCCGCAACCAAGGCCGATCATCTTCATCATTCGAGCCACGACCGGCTGGAAGCGGTGCTGCGCCGCGCCGTCGCGCATGCAGTGTCGCGGGCCGAAGACACCGGCGCCACCATCGACGTCGTGGCGCTGGCTGCCGTTCGTGCGACCCGCGAAGCCCAGGTCACGCGCGGCCGCGAAACCTTGCCGTCGATCCTGGGAACGCCGATTGCGGGCGAGAAAGCCGATGGCGAGGTGTTCGACGGCAATACCGAGGTCGCCACCTTTCCAGGCGAAATCCCCGAGGACCCGCACGCCTTGTTCGAAAACGAGAACGCCTTCCGCGGCCTCGCCAGTACGGGTGAAGCGACCGACTTCCGCTTTCTGCGCTTTCGCCCTCCCCGCCTGACCCAGGACAGCGAAAGCGGCGCGGCACTGCCTCACATCCGCCTCGACCGGGCGTTGCAGTTCCTGATCGGAGACCGCCTGCAATGAGCGATCGTCCATCCTATCGCCGGCCCGCGACTTTCAAGCTCGACGACGCCAACGTCGTGGTGACCGATCCGAACGAGGAAGGCCGTCCCTCGCGCGGCACGGTTCTCGTCACACCGGAAATCGAAACGCCGCAATTGCCGGCCGTCATCGAGCCGACCATCGTCCCCCGGCAACCACGCTTTCGCTGGGGCACGCTGTTCTGGGGCGCGGTCGGCGGGCTGGTGTTGCTTGGCGCCGGTCTCGGCGTCGCCCACCTGATCGAGGACCTGTTTGCCCGCAGCGACAGTCTCGGTGTCCTCGGCCTCGCGCTGACCTCGCTGGCCGCGCTGTCATTCGCGGTCGTGGCCGGCCGCGAAGCGATCGGGCTGATGCGATTGTCCGCCATCGAAAACCTGCACCGGCGGGCCGCTGCCGTGATCGCAAACGACGATCGCCACGAGAGCCGCAACGTGCTGCGCGACCTCGTGAAGATCGCGCACGCCAACCCGCATCTGGCGCACGCCCGCGCCACGCTGAGCCAGCATGCCGGCGACATCATCGACGGCGCCGACATGATCCGCCTCGCCGAACGCGAACTGATGACGCCGCTCGATCAGGAAGCGCGGTTGCTGATTTCCGCGGCCGCCCAACGCGTTTCGCTCGTCACCGCGATCTCGCCACGGGCGCTGTTCGACGTGGCGTTCGTGCTCGCGGCTTCGCTGCGCCTGATACGGCAACTGGCGCTGCTTTATGGCGGCCGGCCCGGTACGCTCGGCATGATCAGGCTGATGCGGCATGTGCTCGCGCACCTTGCGATTACCGGCGGCATGGCCGCGAGCGACAGCGTGATCCAGCAGGTGCTCGGCCACGGGCTGGCGGCAAAGCTCTCGCAGCGGCTTGGCGAAGGATTCCTCAACGGGCTCCTGACCGCGCGGCTCGGCCTGGCGGCGATCGACGTCACCCGGCCGCTGCCGTTCACGGCGCTGCCGCGTCCTTCGCTGACCGATCTCGCCAAAGACCTGCTGCGCCAGCGCGACGACGAGAAGTGATTTTCGTAAATCGCTAGGCCAGCCAGCGCCAACCAAACAGCGGCGAGTCCTGCGGCGGCGACAGTTCCGGCGTCCAGCCGGTGAACTTCTCGATCGCGTAGGTATCCATCACCGTGCCGCGCCAGATGCGATCGACGCGCTCAAGGGGTTCGCGCCTTGCCGGAACGGACTTCCACATCGGAATACCCGGATCGTTTTCAGGCACGCGCCCGACATAAAGGCCGGCATGGCCCGCGATCAGGTTCATGTCGGGGGCGCCAAACCCCTGGTATCGCCCGCGCTCATTGATCTGCACGACGGGAACGCGATTGTTGAAGAACCAGCGCAGCATCGAATAGGTGCGGTAATCGTTAGTCGCGATCCAGGTCGCCCCGGTCTTTTGCAATTCGGCCTCGACGCGAACGACGACCGCTTCGTATCCAGCCTCGCTGCCGATGGGATCGGTGGTGCCGAGGAAATTATACGACAGCGCGAGATAGTAGATGCAAACCGCAACGACGAAGGCGATGCCGGAAACGATCGCGATCCTGACCCAGCCCCAGGACATCGCGACAAACGAAGCGCTCCATCCGTTCTGCCTCAGCATCGAAAGGTTGATGGTGGCTGCGGCAAAACCAATCGGCCAGAGCAGCGTCGGCCAGGTATCGCCGATGCGCAAGCTCAGCGACTTCCAGAGAAAGTAGACAAAGGGAACGAGCACCGCGGTCGACAACAGGATGGCGACCGGTTCAGCCTTTCGAAATCCGCGCCACGCGGTCATTGCGACACCGGTCAGCACCACCGGCAGCAGCACGAAGCCGACGAGGCCGAATTGCATTCCGATAAATTCGCCAAATGTACGTAGCGACCATGCATGTTCCACGGTTGCCCGCACCGCCTGAAACCGGAACGAGGCCCAGTCGTGCTGCATGTTCCAGATCACCACCGGCTGGAACAGCAGCAGCACGATCACGCCCGCAGCGTACGGATAGGGACTGCGGAGCCAACGGCCACGCCAGCGCGGCACCAGCGTGAATGCCAGCACCGCCGGCAGCAGCAAGGCGATCGTGAACTTCGACAATGCCGCGAGGCCTGCGAAAACCCCGGCCGCAAGCCACCAGCGCCCGTCGCCGCTCACAGCAAGCCGTACGAGGGCCCAGACCATCGCCGTGACGAACAGAACCTGCGGCAGGTCAGGCGAGATCTTGGTCATCAACAGGCCGAAATAGAGGGAGGCCTCCATCATCAGCACCGCGGTCACCACCGCGCGGACATCGCGCGTGACGCGCCAGACCATGTCGGCGAGCAAGGCTTGCGTGGCCAGCATCGCCAGCAGGCCGGCAAACCGCGCGCCGAAACTGGTGTCGCCGAAAATCGCGGTGCCTAGACGCACGAACCAGGCGATCATGGGAGGGTGGTCGAGGAAGGAAAGCACGCTCTCCTTCGACCAGGTCCAGTAATAGGCCTCATCGGTGCGCAGATCGAGCAGGCCCGCATAGAGGCCGCGCATCACCGTCATCGCCGCGATCAGCGCAATGACGCCAAGCCAGAGGCGACGGGTGGAATTTTCGGCAGTTCCGCGGGAGCTATCTGAGGGCGCAATCGTCACGGCGCTTTTTCCCCCGCTCGGAGAGGGGTGTCAACGGTTTAGGAATTGCCCACAACGGCGTGAATTCGACGGAAAACCACCACTCGTGCCGGGCGAAATTAACCGCTAGCCTCAAGGTTTATGAATCGGTGGATCGGCATGAGCGAACCCATTCTGACCCGGATCGGAAAACTCCTGCGCGGCGTCAGCCTGCGCCAGGTTCGCCTCGCCTGCGGGCTCATTCTCTTCACTTACCTGATCAGCCATTTCCTCAACCATGCGCTCGGCAACATCTCGGTGGAGGCGATGGCGTGGGGCATCCACTACCACGTGCTGTTCTGGCAGTTCCTCCCCATTGCGATCATCTTCTACGCCGCGATTCTCGACTCATAGCGGTCTCGGTATCTGGGCGCTTTACGAGCGCCGGCAATTCCGGTGGAAAGCAATCGAGCCGTTGCAACTCGTGCTCGGCCTGAGCATTCCGGCACTGATTTGCGCTCACATCATTGGCGTGCGGCTCGCTCACACGCTGTTCGGGCTCGACCGATTCTATCCGCAGGTGCTTTACGGATACTGGGTCGTATTCCCAATGCGGATCTGGCTGACGCTGTCGGCTCTGATCGTTTCCTGGATCCATGGCAGCATCGGTCTTTACTTCTGGCTGCGGATGCGAGCGTTTTTCAAGCCGGCCGCACCGTTTTTGCTGGCCGCGGCGATCCTGGTGCCGACGCTGGCGTTGCTCGGCCTCTATCAGGGGGGCCGCACCATCGCCAAGGAAAGCGAGAGCGCGGAGTGGCGGGCGGTCAATCTCCCGCCTGACAAGGTCGGCACCGCGGCGCAATCCGACACGCTTGAAACCATCACCGAATATTTCCTGATCGGCTATCTCGGCCTGCTCGGCTTCGTGCTGATTGCGCGCGGCGTTCGCACCCTGCACGAGCGGCGCGGCGGCATGATCACGCTTTCCTACGGCAATGGCCGCGCCATCCGCGTGCCGAAGGGCCTTTCCGTGCTCGAGGCGAGCCTGCGCTATCAAGTGCCCCATGCGAGCGTATGCGGCGGCCGCGCCCGCTGTTCGACCTGCCGCATCCGCGTGATCGGCGACTGCGCCGCTTTGCCACAGCCCTCCAACCGCGAGGCCTTCGTGCTCAGCCGCGTCGGCGATTCCGATCCCGCGATCCGGCTCGCCTGCCAGCTCCGCCCCGAAACTGATTTGTCCTTTTTCCAGATCTTCACGCCACAGACCGCGCCGACCCGTCACGGCCCCTCGCATATCGGCGAGGAGCGATACCTGGTCAGCATGTTTGTTGACATGCGCGGCTCGACGCGACTTGCCGAAAACCGCCTGCCCTTCGACACGGTGTTTGTCGTCAACCGCTTTCTTGGCGCGGTCTCGCAGGCCGTGATCGAATGCGGCGGCCAGCCGAACCAGTTTCTCGGCGACGGACAGCTCGCGCTGTTTGGTCTTGCGACCAGCCGGCAGACCGCCTGCCGCCAGGCATTGAAGGCGGCAGGGCGCATCTCGCTCCACATCGAAGAGCTCAATCAGTTCCTCAAGAACGACCTGCGCGAGCCGATCCGCTTCGGCATCGGCATTCACGGCGGCGAGGTGATCGTGGGCGATATCGGCTATCGCGATCACATGGTGTTCACCGCGCTTGGCGATGCCGTCAACGTCGCGGCGCGGCTTCAGGACATGACCAAGAGCCTTGGCTGCGAGGTCGTCTTCTCCGATGAAGTGCGCGCCACCGCCGGCCTGCCGGCCGACGCCCTGCCTCGGCAGGAGATCGAGATTCGCGGCCGCACCGGTCCTACCAGCGTCTGCGTCGTCGGGCAGGCCAGCACCCTCTCCGCCCTCGTCGAGGCCGAGGCCACCGCGGCCGCCTGACAATCTTGCCGCCAGGCGCTGCCTGAGCGGGGCCAGGCTGAACGGGCATTCAGAAAAAATCCTCGAACCGGGACCGGGTCCTTTCGAACCCGGTTTTGAAACGGTGCGACTGATGGGCAAGGGGTCAAACTGATGTCCAACCCTTGGCGCCACCAGCGCACCATTTGAGGAGATAACCATGTTTCGCAAACTGACGATTGCCCTTGTTGCCACCGCTTCGATTGCTGCTGCTCTTGCTCCCTCGGTCGCATCCGCAAAGGGCGGCGGCATGGGTGGCGGCATGGGCGGCCACCATCATTTCGGTCACTTCGGCGGCTTCGGTATCGTCGGCGCCATCGCTGCGAGCGCCGCTATCGCGGATGACGTCGCCATGAATGAAAGCTGCTTCGTGCCCCAGCGCGTGATGACGCCGTATGGTTACCGCATGCGCACCGTCAACGTCTGCGGCTACTGATCCAGACGCTCAACATTCGTCGCTCCGGTCGCAAGCCTGCGGCCGGAGCGTCGCTTCATGATCGGGCGGTTGGAACAATGATCCGGAATTGAACTCGGCGACCTCAGGTGTCACACTCGTCGGCAAGACAAGGGCTTCCGACAAGAGACCTGCGGAGAGACGCCATGATCGACCGACGGGAACTGCTCAAACGCACCGGCCTGGCGGCACTGACCGCAGGCTTTTCATCACCGCAGGCCTTCGCGCTCGAAAATGTCACGCTGCCGTTCGACAACGGCGAGCGCCCGCTGGTCCGCTATCCACAGATTGACGGACCCACCCGGCACCTCGCCGGAATTGACTTGAAGAGGCGCTAATCGCGCCATGAAACGGCGGCTCCTGTTCATCATCCTGCTTGCGATCGTCCTCGCCCTGATCATGAAGTATGGCGCGAGCGCCGCGCCTTTGATGGCCTGACGGCCGGTCGCGGAGCCGGGCGTTAACGCTCAGCGCACCGAGGCCCAATTCGATTGGCGGATTATTAATATTCCCGCGACTCACGGCTTCGTGTTCGCCCGCGGCATTTAGTATTTACGTGAACCTCCGATCACCTCTGGGTCACTAAAAGGCGAGCCCGCTTGCACGCGCAGGCGAACAATCATAAGTGCACTGTCAATTGCTACGCTGGCAGAACGCCCTCTACACGAAATTGCTCCCATGAATGCCACTACCGCCCTCGCCCGCCATGCGCGCGATACGAGGCTCTATCTCTTCCTTGGTCTCGCGAACTGGTTCATTTTCCTGGACCACATCCCGAACGACGTGGTGAGCTGGATCACGCCGCGCCATCTTGGCTTGAGCGGCGCCGCCGACATATTCATTTTCATCATCGGTTATAGCGCGGCGCTCACCTACGCGCCGATCATGCTCCAGCGCGGCGCCATCGTCGGCGCGACGCGGGTGTTCCAGCGCGCCTGGCAACTCTATGCGGCGTTCATCGTGCTGTTTGCGATTTACGCGGTCCTGATCGGCGACGCCGCCACCCGCTACGCGGCCCCCGACATCATCTACGAGTTCAACGTCGCCGGCCTGCTGGAAGATCCGGTTCGCACCGTCGCCCACGGCCTGTTGCTGCAATCCAAGGCGCTGAATCTCGATCTGCTTCAGCTTTCGGTGCTGCTGATGGCATCCTTTCCTGCGGCGCTATGGCTGCTGCTGCGCGCTCCCATCGCTCGCGCTGGCCGGCTCATTCGCGCTCTATGTTGCCGCGCGCCAGTTCGAATGGAACCTGTCGACCTTCCCGGACGGCAACTGGTATTTCAACCCGTTCTGCTGGCAATTGCTGTTCGTGCTCGGCGCATGGTGCGCGCTTGGCGGCATCAGCCGGCTTCACGCCCGCTTCCGCGCCCCGGCATGGGCCTATCTCGGCGTGGCCTTTCTGGTCTTCGCTTACGTCATGTCGATGGCCGCCCGCTTTCCTGCGCTTGGCGACACGCTTCCGGCCTGGCTGCACGATGCGTTTATTCCAAACGACCGGGTCAATCTGGCGCCCTATCGCATCCTGCATTTCATGGTCGTGGCCCTGTTCGCCACGCGCCTGATCCCGAAGCAATGGCATGCATTGGACTGGCCCGTCTTCAAGCCGTTGATCGTGTGCGGCGAACAGGCCCTGCCGGTGTTCTGCGCCGGCGTGTTCCTTTCGCTGGCCGGTCATTTCGTTCTGGTGACCGGTTACGGCACGATCCTGGAACAGGTCCTGGTCAGCCTTTCCGGCTTGGCCATCATGACCCTGGTTGCAAGCTACGTGGCCTGGTCCAAGCGTCAGGACCGGCACTCGCGCACGCCGATCGGCCAAAGCGCTTCGTTGCAGCAAGGCGCTTCGTTGCGGACAGGCTAGTCGAGCCGTAAGCTCCGGAGGTACCCGCGTTGGAGCTGGCGCGGATTCCGCGTCGGAGCTTGCGATGCTTCCCAAATCCGCCGACCTCGCCGCCTTCACCGCGCCTTACGCCGCCGAGGATGCCGCCATCGCAGGCGAGCTCCTGGGCGCGGCCCGGCTTGAGCCGAGAGCGCGAAGCGCGGATCGACCGGACCGCAACACGACTGATTGAAGCCATCCGCAGCAACGACGATCCACTCGGTGGCGTCGAGGACATGTTGCGCGAATTCGCGCTGTCGACCAAGGAAGGCCTCGCGCTGATGGTGCTCGCCGAAGCGCTGCTGCGCGTGCCGGACGCCCGCACCGCAGATCGCTTCATCGAGGACAAGCTCGGCGAAGGCGACTTCATCCATCACGAGACCAAATCGAGCGCTTTCCTGGTCAACGCCTCGGCCTGGGCGCTCGGAATGTCGGCGCGCGTGATCCAGCCCGGCGAGACGCCGGACGGCACCATCGGCCGGCTGGTGAAGCGGCTCGGGGCCCCGGCGGTGCGCGCCGCCACACGGCAGGCGATGCGGCTGATGGGAAGCCACTTTGTGCTCGGCGAGACCATCGAGGCCGCGCTGGCACGGGCGCAATCCGGCGCGGCGTTGCGTTATTCCTTCGACATGCTCGGCGAAGGCGCGCGGACCGCTGAGGATGCGCAGCGCTATTTCAATGCCTATGCTCGCGCCATCGAAGCGATCGGCGCCAGCGCCGGTACGCGCGCTCTGCCCGACCGGCCGGGCATCTCGATCAAGCTCTCCGCGCTGCATCCACGCTTCGAGGCGGTGAGCCGCGAGCGCGTCCTCAAAGAGTTGGTGCCTCGTCTGATCGATCTGGCGCAGCGCGCCAAATCCTACGATCTCAACCTCACAGTCGACGCCGAAGAGGCCGACCGGCTCGAGCTTTCCCTTGAGGTGATCGCGGCGGCTTTCGCCGACACCTCGCTCAGTGGCTGGGACGGCTTCGGCCTCGCTATCCAGGCCTACCAGAAGCGCGCCAGCGCAGTCATCGGTTATGCGCACGAACTCGCCGTGGCGTTGAACCGGCGCATGATGGTGCGTCTCGTCAAGGGCGCCTATTGGGACACCGAGATCAAGCGCGCGCAGGAGCGCGGACTTTCAGGCTTTCCCGTGTTCACGCGCAAGGCGATGACAGACCTCAACTACATCGCCTGCGCCGAACAGCTTTTGAAGCTGCGCCCGCGACTGTTCCCGCAATTCGCCACCCATAACGCGTTGACGGTTGCGAGCGTGATCGAGCGCGCCGGCGATGAAGGCGGCTTCGAACTGCAACGTCTGCACGGCATGGGCGAAGCGCTCTATGCGCAACTGATCGCGGATCATCCAAAACTCGCCTGCCGCACCTATGCGCCGGTCGGCAGTCATCGCGATCTCCTCGCTTACCTGGTGCGGCGCCTGCTCGAGAACGGTGCGAACTCTTCGTTCGTGGCGCTCGCGGCCGACGAGAACGTGCCGGTCGCGACCTTGCTGCGGCGGCCGGCCGACATCATCGCGACACCCGCCGGCGCCCGTCATCCAAACATCCGCTTGCCCGCCGATCTCTACCAGCCCGAACGGAAAAATTCGCACGGCCTGGAATTCGGTGACCGCGTGGCGTTACAGGATTTGCTCGCATCGGTCGCGGCCGAGACCGCTGCCGTCGCCGCGACCTCGCTGATCGGCGGTAAGGCTGCCACTGGTAACGCACGGCAGCTATTCAGCCCTGCCGATCCGACACAAGCCGTTGGCAGCGTGATCGAGCCGACGGCCGACGATGCGCAAACCGCGATGGCGGCCGCGCGTGCCGGCTTCTTCGCCTGGAGCCGAACGGCGGCTTCAGACCGCGCGCGTTGCCTCGAGCGCGCCGCGGATCTTTTGGAGCAGCGGCCTGCGCGCTTTATCGCGCTGATGCAACGCGAAGGCGGCAAGACGCTCGATGACGCAGTCTCGGAGGTTCGCGAGGCCGTCGATTTCTGTCGCTACTACGCCGCGCAAGGGCGCGATCTCTTTGGCGCAAGCGAGGCCATGCCGGGACCGACCGGCGAGAGCAACGCGCTCAGCCTTGCGCGGCCGGGGCGTGTTCGTGGCGATCTCACCGTGGAATTTCCCGCTCGCGATCTTCATGGGACAGGTCACCGCGGCCCTGATGGCCGGCAATGCGGTGGTGGCCAAGCCTGCCGAGCAGACGCCCTTGATCGCTTTTGAGGCGGTGCGATTGCTTCATGAGGCGGGCGTTCCTGCATCAGTGCTGCATCTGCTGCCCGGTGATGGCCGTATCGGTGCGGTGCTGGTGGCCCACCCCGATGTCGGCGGCGTCGTCTTCACCGGCTCGACCGAGGTTGCGCGCGCGATCAATCGCGCACTTGCCGCCAAGGACGGTGCGATCGTGCCGCTGATTGCGGAGACCGGCGGCATCAACGCCATGATCGTGGATGCGACCGCGTTGCCTGAACAGGTCGCGGATGACGTTCTGACGTCAGCCTTCCGGTCTGCCGGACAGCGCTGCTCGGCGTTGCGTCTTTTGTTCGTGCAGGAAGACGTCGCCGACCGCATGATCGAAATGATTGCAGGCGCGGCGCGCGAACTGAAAATCGGCGACCCCAACGACGCCAGCGTTCATATCGGTCCTGTGATCGACGCTGAGGCCAAGGCGCGCCTTGACGCGCACATCGCCCGCATGAAGCGCGAGGCGAAGCTGCATTTCGAGGGGAAGGCGCCCGCAGGCCAATATGTCGCCCCGCATATCTTTGAACTCACGAATCCCGAGCAATTGACCGGGGAAGTGTTCGGCCCGATCCTGCATGTCGTGCGCTACGCCGCCGGCCGGCTCGACGAGGTGCTGGCCTCGATCGCACGCACCGGCTACGGGCTGACGCTCGGCATTCATTCGCGCATCGACGACGTCGTCGATGGGGTGATCGAGCGTCTTGCGATCGGCAATGTCTACGTCAACCGCAACATCATCGGCGCCGTGGTCGGCGTGCAGCCGTTCGGCGGCTCCGGCCTCTCCGGTACCGGTCCGAAAGCCGGTGGCCCGCATTATCTTGCGCGCTTTGCCACCGAGCAGACCGTGACGATCAATACGGCCGCCGCCGGCGGCAATGCGGAGCTGCTGTCGGGCGAGGAATAGCCTCGTCATCGCCGGCATAAACCGCCGTTGCGTCGGCGGCCGTTATCGATCAAATAAGCCGACAACGGGCGTGGGACGACCTTCCACGGCGCGGAATAAGATCAACAACACGGGCCTAAGGACAATTCCAATATGGCGGGCATCTTCGAAGGCTTGAAGGTTCTGGATTGCGCGAGCTTCATCGCGGCGCCCGCGGCCGCAACCGTGCTGTCGGACTTCGGCGCCGAAGTCATCAAGATCGAGCCGCCAGGAACGGGCGATCCCTATCGGCTGCTGCCGAAACTGCCGGGCTATCCGCTCAGCGAGCACAACTTCGCCTGGCTGCTGGAAGCGCGCAACAAACGTAGCCTTGCGCTCGATCTTTCCAAGCCGGACGGACGCGATGTGCTTTATCGTCTCGCCGCCGAGGCCGACGTCTTCATCACCAATTTTCCGCCCGGCGTGCGCAAGCGCCTCGGCATCACCTATGAAGAGATCAAGCCGCTGAACCCGCGCCTGATCTATGCATCCTTCACCGGCTATGGCGAAAAGGGCGCCGAGGCCGACAAGCCCGGTTTCGACAGCAACGCTTATTGGGCGCGGTCGGGCCTGATGGATATCGTGCGCGCGGACGAGAACACGACGCCGGCGCGCTCGACACCCGGCATGGGCGACCACCCCTGTGCGATGGCGCTCTATGGCGCGATCGTCACCGCGCTTTACAAGCGCGAGCGCACTGGCGAAGGCTCGCACGTTTCCTCGAACCTGATGGCCAACGGCTTGTGGGCGGCGGGCGTGCTGGCGCAGGCCAAGCTGTGCGGCGCGCAGTTCCAGGAACGCCGGCCGCGCGAGCGGGCGTTGAACGCCGTGACCAATCATTACCGCTGCAAGGACGGCCGCTGGCTGATCCTGTCGCTGCTCAACGAAGAACGGCAATGGCCGTCGCTCGCACGTTGCATGGGGCGCGAAGACCTCGTCGACGACGCCAGGTTTGCCACCAAGGCCGATCGCCATGCGCGCTCGATCGAACTGATCGCGATCTTCGATCAGGTCTTCGCCACCAGGGACCTCGCCGAGTGGCGTCAGCTACTCGACGGCAACGGCCTGGTGTTCGGCGTGGTCAATATCCTCGACGATATTCCAAACGACAAGCAGATGATCGAAAACGACGTACTGGTGCCATTCGCGAACGACACGATGCTGACGATCAACAGCCCGATCTGGATCGACGGCGACGAAAAGGTGAAGCCGAAGCATCCGCCCGAGGTCGGCCAGCACAGCGAGGAAATCCTGCGCGAGGCCGGTTACGATGAGAGCTCGATCCGGAACCTGAAGGCCTCCGGCGCCGTGGCGTAAGGAGCACGAAATGCCGAGCTATCGACTGCACTACTTCCCGGAGTCCGGCAACAGCTACAAGCTCGCGCTGATGCTCACGCTTTGCGGCCAAAGCTTCGAGCCCGTCTGGACCGATTTCGCCGCTGGCGTGACGCGGACGGCGCGTGGCGGAAAGCCGTGAACGAGATGGGTGAAATCCCGGTGCTGGAGGAAGACGGTGTGCGCCTGACGCAGACGGCGCCGATCCTGCTCAAGCTCGCCGAGCAATACGGACGGTTTGGTGGCGAAAGCAGCGCCGAGAAATACGAAGTGCTGCGCTGGCTGTTCTGGGACAATCACAAGCTGACCGGCTACATGGCGACCTATCGTTTCCTGCGCACCTTCACGCCGACGCCGGACCCCAACGTGCTGCAATTTCTGCGACGGCGCCTCGACGATTTCCTCGGCATTCTCGATGCCCAAGTGCAGGCCAACGCTTTCGTGGCCGGCGATCGCCCGACCATCGCCGATCTTTCGATGATCGCCTACCTTCACTATCCGAGCGACGAGACCGGCTATGATCTTGCGGCGAGCCATCCGGCAATCGATCAATGGCTAAAGCGCGTGGCGGCACTGCCCGGGCTGGCGATCGGCATACGATCTGTTGCCGGGCAAACGCCTGACGCATTACGCCGGAAAAGAAGCCTGAGGCTCCTCGCTCGCTACTTGTTGTTGAGCATCACCCAGCCGAGCGCCATCAGTCCGATGACGACGGCGACCGCGACCGCCCAGACGCTGACGCGGATCGAACTCGTCGTCTGCCGCGCACTCTCATTGGCGGCAATCTCGCGGTCGCGTTCCTTTTCCCCGGTCGGATCGGTCACGGCGTGGCTCCAGCGGTGGCGTGCAGCACTAAGCTAGCCTAGTGAAGCGGATTTGACATTCGCGTCTTGCCGCTCCAGCCAGCCCCGCCAACCGGCTGAGCGAGAATGCCGCCACTGCCGCGCAGAGAGCCGCACAGGCCGCCATCACAAATACCTCGCCTGCGGTCCATTTCTGGCTCAGCAAAATACCACCGACCGACGGGCCGACGATCGAGCCGATGCGCCCGATACCGAGCGCCCAGCCGACGCCAGTTGCCCGCACCGAGGTCGGATAGAAGCCGGCGGCGAGCGCATTGGCCGCAATCTGGCCGCCGACGATGCAGAAGCCGGCCACGAAGATCGCGACCGTCGCAAGGATCGCCGAATGCCCGAGCTGGCCGATGGCCGCGACCGCGAACACCGCAATAAAATAGACCAGCGCCAGCGCACGAAACGAAAAGCGATCGATGACGCTGCCGAGCACGAAGGTTCCGACCACGCCGCCGATCTGGAACATCGCGCCGATCACGGCCGCGACCGAAATCGAGGCGCCGAGGTCGTTGAGCACGGTCGGCAGCCAGCCCGACATGAAGTAGATGTCGAGCAGGCTCATGAAGAACACGACCCACAACAGCAGTGTGGCGATCCAGCGCCCATCCTGAAAAAGATGCCGGACCGGAATCCCCTTCAGTGCGGGCTCGGCTATGACAAAGCGCGTCGCCGGCCCGAAAGCGGCTTTCGCATTGACGAGGGCGAGCAACTCGGCGACGCGCGCATTGGCGTTGCCGGCAAGCGCAAGGAACCGGACCGACTCCGGCAGCTTCGCCGCCAGGATGGGCGCCAACAACAACGGCGCGACGCCGCCGACGACAAACACCGATCGCCAGCCGAATTGCGGAATCAGCCACGCCGCAAGCAGGCCGCCGAGCGCTGCCCCGAGCGAAAAGCCGACAAACATCACCATCACCATGGTGGCGCGGCGGCGATGCGGCGAGAATTCGGAGGTCAGCGCGATCGTGTTCGGCATTGCGCCGCCGAGGCCGAGGCCGGTGAGAAGCCGGATCGCGAGCAGCGTAGCCTACATCGTTGACAAAGGCGGTGACCAGCGTGCCGATGCCGAACGCGATCGTCGAAAAGATGATGATCTTCTTGCGTCCGATGCGGTCTGCGAGCGGACCGAAAAATAGCGCACCGATCATCAGGCCGACCAGTCCCGCGCTGAGCACAGGACCGAGTATGATCTTGTCGACCTTCCACTCCCTGGCGAGAGACGGCGCAACATAGCCGATGGCCGTGGTATCGAAGCCATCGAGAAACAACACGGCGGCGCAAGTCAGCAGCAGCTTGACCTGAAAGTTGCCGACCGGCTGGGCATCGATGAAGGCGGCGACGTCAACCGTCGAAGCGTCTGGTGCCGAAGTGCCTGTCACGCGCGCAACGCTTCTCTGGAGAAACCTGCGATCTGCTTATAGCTATCCGACAGCGCGACCAGCTCGTCGTGGCTGATGACATCGTCGATTGTCTTGAACGGTGTGTCGTTGGTCCGTTGATAGACTTCGCGCAGGATCGCGTCCGGCGGATTGGTGCGGTTGGTGAGAACGATGCGCGTGGTTTTTTCCAACCGATCCTTTTCATAGGCCGCAAACGCTGCGACGGGATCGTTGTTCTCCAGCAACGCCGACGCCATCGCCCGCGTATCCAGGATCGCCTGTCCCGCTCCGTTCGAACCACGCGGCACCATCGGGTGCGCGGCATCGCCCAGCAGCGTGACGCGGCCGAAGCTCCAGCGCGGCAGCGGGTCCTGGTCGACCATCGGAAATTCCAGCACGCTGTCGGCGGCGCGGATGAAAGCAGGAACGTCGAGCCAATCGAAATGCCAATCGGCAAAGGCGCCGATGAAGTCGTCGAGCGAACCGGCGCGATTCCAGTCGCGGCGCCGATAGTTTGGTGTCTCGATCTCGGCCACCCAGTTGACCAGTTGCAGGCCGTCGGATCCGGCCTCGCGGATCGGATAGATCACCATCTTGCCGTGAGAGAGCCATCCCGCGCGCGTCATGCTCGCGCCCGACAGGATCGGCTTCCACCGCGTGACGCCGCGCCACATGTTGACGCCGGAATAACGCGGCTCGCCCTCGTTCGGGAAAAACTGCTTGCGGATCACCGAATTGATGCCGTCGCAGGCGATCGCCGCGCGTCCACGCACGCTTTGACCGGACGCAAAGCGCAAGGTGACGCCGGCGTCATCCTGCTCGATGCCGGTGCAGTGGTGGCCGGTCGCGATGCGATCGGCGCCGACGCGACTCTTGAAGGCATCGAGCAGCACCATCTGCAAATCGCCACGATGAATCGAGAACTGCGGATGGTCATAGCCGGCCGCTCGCCCGAGCGGCTCCTGATAGATCAACTGGCCGAAGCGGTTGAAGAACGAAGCGTCCTTGGTCGCGATTGCGACACGCGCCAGCTCAGCCTCGAGGCCAAGCGCGGCAAGCTCCCTGGTGGCATGCGGCAGCAGGTTGACACCGACGCCGACGGCGCGGATTTCCGGCGCAGACTCAAAGACGCGGCAGGGAATTTTGGCCGCATGCAGCGCCAGCCCGAGCGTGAGGCCGCCGATGCCGCCACCGACGATAAGAATGTCGTCCATGTCTCCTCCCCCGCCGTTCAGCCGTGCGGTTATACCGATGAAACACGATTAGTGAGCTTACTGTCAATCTCGGGGAGAGCGCGCCACACCCTTCAGCGTTTGCCGACGAAACACATGCCCATGCGCGAGGCCTCGCTCACCACCTGGCAGGAAAGCCCCTTGGCGCACCCCCACGACGTGAAGCTGCGGTCGTTATCGGAAGTCTTACCACGCAGGCCGTAGCAATGCGCGCCCCAACCGTCATCATATTCCGTTCCGGCCAGTTCACGGCTGCCGCGCAGTTGCGGCCGTTCGGAGAATCCACGGGAATAGTCGACCTTCTTGCCGTCGCGGATTTCGGTCAGGATTTCGCGGCGGCGAACCTGGTCGCCGAAGAAATGTGGCGAAGCCGGCACGATCGTGGTGTTGGACGGATTTTGCGCCAGCCAGTCGACGCCGGGGAAATGAAAACCGCCGATGCCGCGGGTCTGGTGACAGCCGGAGCAAGTGATGTCGTTGAGGCGGCGCTCGAAGCCGGCGACCGAACGAATGTTCTGCAAGTCGATCCCGCGCGCGGCGGCCTTTTGCAGCGCCGTCACCACATCGTCGCTGGAGAACAGCGCCTTGTCGCCCTCGCCCTGCACCAGGCCGAACGAAGGTTGCGAGGCCGAGGCCGAAAAGCCGATCGGCGTCGGCGCGATCGCGCCTTTCGCGAGATACTCTTTCGGGATCAGCGCCGTGCCGCGATCGAATTCGGCAAGATGAGCGGGATCGAGTAGCCACGCCTTGAAATCGCGCCGCAGCTTTTCGTCCGACAACAGCCGCTCGCGATCGATCTGGTCTTCCAGCGTCGCTTCCTCGAAGGTCTTTGTTTTCGGGTCGTAATCGAAAACCTTCAGGAGATAGTCGGTGCGGAATTCATGCGCCGGCGATTGCGTGACGTGCGCGATCTGAAGATTGGTTTCGATGCGATCGATGTTGGCGGGCCCGATCGAGGCCAGCGGCCCGTCCGGCGACGTCAGCCTTTCCGCAAGCGCCGCGCCGGTGAGCGATCCAATTGGCTGTGTCGAGCCAACGGCGCGCCAGCGTTGCACAGGAAGGCCGCGCGGCGCTCCCTTCGGCCTTTGCCTTCAGGACCAGGTTGAGCGTCATCGGCAGCCGCGCCGACGCGCCGTGATCGCCGACCGGCGCCGCACCTGACTGCGTCAGGCGATAGATCAGCCGGATTTCGCCGCAGTTCTCGGGCGCGACAAAGGCGCGGTCCATCCGGTTGACGATGCCGGCGAGCACGAAGCGATTGGCCTGCGAATAAAGCTGGTCACGCTCGAACAGCTGGAAGTCGAACTCCGGCCCGACGCCGATGGTCTGATTCGGAAGCTCCGTCTTGTGCCGCTGCACGTAACGCTCGAATTCCTCATCGAGCGATTTTCGGATCGGCAGGATCGCGGGCAGCGCGAACAAGGCGCTATTGGTGAGCGGCTCGCCCGGCGAGGCCGACAGCATCCGCGCAAGCCCGAACGGGCCCCGGTCGAGTTCACGCAAGGCGCCGGGATCGGTGATCGCCGTGCCGCGTTCCAGCAAGGGCGCGCTTTGCGCGGGGCTCGAGCAGAAACAGAGCGATCGCGAGGGTGATGAGGCAGATAACGCAAGGAACTCATGTCCTGACAAACACCGCGCCAAAGGCTCCATTCCGGTAGCCAACTCGCGAAGCCGGGCGTCCAGGAGATAAACAAAAAGACGGCGGCTGTCTTGTGACAACCGCCGTCTTTTCGTATCCGGCAAACGCCGGGAAAGGTTGCCTTAGCGTGCGACGATCAGCCCACGGCTGGTCACGACCACCCAGCGGCCGTCCTGGCGGCGAATGGCGTCGACGCGGCCGAGGCCGGGGATCGTGTCGCCGGCATAGACTTCGTAGGTGCCGCGACGGCTGCCGATCAGGGCCCCGCCATAAGCGACGTCGCGCAGCACCCAGTCTTCCAGCGTCGGCAAACGGGCGACTTCGGTCTTCGCATCCACCTTGGCCTCGGTCTTCGGAGGCTGCGCCGCGGCTTGCTGCTGCGCGGAGGTGGATCCGATCGAACCGGTCACGTCCTTCGCGGCGGAACCTACGGCAGGAGTGGCGGCCGCAGCGACGGGCGCCGCAGCGGGAGCACCACGAAGCTTGTCGACGGCTTCGCTGAGCTTGGCAAGCCGGGCGGCCGGTTCGGCCTGCGCCCGCTCGAGCTTGTCGAGACGATCGGTGGTCTTGTTGAACTGGTTCATGCCGAGCTTCGAGGTGTGATCGAGGCCGGTCTTCAGCGACTGGATGTCGGCATCGATCCGCGACAGCGACGCTTCCAGCGATGTCGGGGGACCGGCCTTGGCCACTTCGGTCCCACCCTGCATGAAGCTTGCGGTCGCGAACCCGCCGCCCAGCGCGCCGGCAACGGCCGCCAGCGCCACCACGGCCGCGATGGCCGCCATCCGCCGCTTGCCGAACATGCTTCCGTGCGCGGTGGCCTCTTCGGCCCCGACATGGATGTCCTGGTCGGCCCAGGCATGCTCGCCCCGCGACATCACGATGACCTTGCCGGGGGTGGCAGACACCTTCTCGGACGCCGCCTGCGGCTGGGAAGCCGGTGCGCTCGCCTCGGCCTTTGCGGGCTCGACTTTCGTGACGTCCGACAACGCCGGTTCGGACATTGAAGGCTCAAGTGCGACGGGCTCGGATACCACTGCCTCGGACGCCGCGGCGTCCTTGGCCGGGCCGGCCTCAGCGGCCGAAGCCGCCATCTGGTCGTTCGGCGCATCGGCCGAATGGGAAATCCCCGCGCTGACGGAACCGGTTTCAGCGCTGTTTGGCTTGGGTTCTTGGTCGCTCACGGCAATTCTCCATTAAAGATTGACCATTTGGTAACTTTCATTGCTTGCCAAATCCTTACCTGGCCGAGGGCTTACCGAAATTTTAGGAAATAGCAGGCCGCTTGCCCTACCCGGCTGCCGCCCCTTGCCGCACCCGCCTGCCGGTCCGCTGCCGGTTTCCAGCACCGGCTTTCCCGACTAACATTGCCCAAGAGGTGGGATGGAGGGGCCATGACCATCGAGAAGTGCATCAACGAGTTTGACGTCGATCAGGTCATCTTCGAGGAAGGCTCGACGGGCCGCGAACTCTTTGTCGTGCTCGACGGCGAGGTCGAGATCGCCAAGCTGAACGGCGATGCCAAGACCGTCATCGTCACGCTCGGCAAGGGCGAGTTTTTCGGCGAGATGGCGGTCATCGACGGCTCGTCGCGCTCGGCCACCGCGATCGCCGCCGCACCCAACACCCGCGTGATGCGGATCAACCACGCCCGCTTCGTCTATCTCGTGAGCCAGCAGCCGGCGTTCGCGCTGATGGTGATGGATGCGCTGAGCAAGCGCCTGCGTGCCTCCAACGCGGCGGCCTTCAGGGCGTCCAATCCATGAGCGAACACAGGCCGAGCCCGTTTCCGACACTGTTCAACAACGACGTCTGTTCGCTGATCCAGGCGCACGAGAACGTCTATCAGATCCGCTTCAAGAACCGCGCCGCGAACGCCTACCTGGTGCGGGGCAAGTCCCGCACCATCATGGTCGATGTCGGGCTGACGTCGAATTACCCGGCGCTGGTCGAGTGCCTGCATCACCTCGATTGCCCGCCGGAAAAGATCGACATGGTGATCCTGAGCCACGAGCATCTCGACCACATCGGCGCGGCGTGGCACTTCAACGAAAAGCGCACCATCATCGCGGCGCATCGGCTTGCCGCCAACAAGATCATGCTGCGCGACGACTTCTCGATGCTGCGTAAAATGTTCAACGAGCCGAACAAACCGATCGATGTCGACATCTGGCTCGAGGAAGGCAATCTGCTCGACCTCGGCGACTTCAGGCTGAACGTCATGTACACGCCGGGGCACACCTCGGCCTGCATCAGCCTGTTCGATCAGGACAAGGGCCTGCTGTTTGCCGCCGACACCCTGATGCCCGGCGGCGTGATGGGCGGGGTGTTCGGCTCCGGGAGCATCAGCGACTACATCCAGTCGCTGGAGCGGCTCAAGGGCCTCAACTCGAGGATCCTGCTGTCGGGACACGGGCGGCTGTCCGATACGCCGCAGGACGACGTGCGGATCGCCATCGCCCGCTCGCACGCGCTGCTCGCGGACACCGCGCAACTGTTCGACGCCCTCGATGCGCGGTCGAACTTCGACCCGATCATGCAGTCGGTGCGCGACCTCAACAAGCTCGACGACGGCTAGTGGAGTGGATTTGACAGGCCGCCTGCGGGTCTGCTCAATGCGTCCGCCTTTCAAGAAACAAGAGGGAGAACGCCGTGAAACTTTACGACTCGATCGGGCCCAATCCGCGCATCGTGCGCATCTTCATGGCGGAGAAGGGCATCGAGATACCGAAGCAGACGGTCGATCTGCGCGGCGGCGAGAACCGTCAGGCCGAACATCTCCAGCGCAATCCGCACGGCCAGATGCCGGCCCTCGAACTCGATGACGGCAGCTACCTCTCCGAAATCACCGCGATCTGCGAATACCTCGAGGAGATGAAGCCTGCGCCCGCGATGATCGGGTCGACGCCGAAAGAGCGCGCTGAGTGCCGGATGTGGACGCGCCGCGTCGACCTCAACATCTGCGAGCCGTTGGCGAACGGCTATCGTTTCGGCGAAGCGCTCAAGTTCTTCGAGAAACGCATTCCGGTAGTGCCTGAAGCCTCGGCGGGCCTGAAGATGGTTGCGGCCAATCGCCTTGCCTGGCTCAACGGCCAGATGGCGGACGGCCGGGACTATATCTGCGGCAAGCGCTTTACGCTCGCCGACATCATGCTGCATTGCTGGCTCGATTTCGGCGCGCTGGTCGGCCAGGGAATCGATCCCGCCAACACCAACCTCAAGGCGTGGTTCGATCGCGTCGCCGGGCGGGCTTCGATCAAGGCCGACCCCGTGCCGCCGCCGGCCGGCGCCGCCGCGCGCGCATAGCAGATCGGCGCAAGTTGATTCCGGGGCCGCGTGAACGCGCCCCGGAATGACGAAACTTGACGGACGCCTTACATCACGACCGGCGCATCCGGCAGTTCGTTCGGATTGGCGCCGTGTCGCGGGAAATACGTCGCGAGTTCGCGCGAGACCGCCTGAATCCCCTTGATCACACCGCCTGAAAAATTGCTTGCTCTGAAATCGGCTTCCATCGCGGCGCAGATTTTTTGCCAGCCGGCTGCGCCGACCTTCGCGTCGATGCCGCGATCGGCAACGATCTCGACGTCGCGATCGGCGAGCAGAAGATAGATCAGCACGCCGTTATTGTGCGCGGTGTCCCAGATCCGCAAATGCGAGAATATATCGAGCGCGCGCTCGCGCGCGGACTGGTCCGCAAACAGCGGCCTGCCGTCGAGCGCGCCTTCGACGACGAAGCGCACCTGGCCCGAATGCGTGGCCTCGCCGGCCTTGATCGCCTGCTCGATCACGGCCAGCGCCTCCTTCGGGAAAACCCGCCGCGCCCGCCAGTGATGCTCGACCAGTGTTTGCCGAGTATGCCCTCTAGTGGTCGATTTGCATTCGCTCCGGACTCTGCAGCTTGACGCTTGCAATGTCAAATCCATCCTACCAACTCCCCGAGGCGCCGCCGCCGCCGAAGCTGCCGCCGCCACCCGAAAACCCGCCGCTGTCGCTCGAACTCGAGCCGCTCGACCACGAGCCGCCCGACGAGCCCGAGGACCAGCCCCCGCCATAGCCACCTCGCCCGCTGCGGGAAGCCTGCTGGCTCGCGGACAAAATGCCGTCACCGAACATCGCGAGGACGCCCGCGACGAGGCCAAAGATGGCGGAGACTGCGATCGAACCCAACAGGAACCAGAAGATCGCGCCAACGACGCCTGCGGTCGCACCGGCGCCAAGCAGGCGGCCGAAGATGCCGCGGAAGATGCCGGCGATCGCGAGGTAGCCGATGAGGCCGAACGGACTGAAGATGATGTTGAACGCCGTGCCGTCGTCGCTGCTGTGCGATACCTCCGGCGCCGGCTTCGGCAACGGCTCGCCATCGACGATGCGGATCATTCGATCGACGCCGGCCGAAATTCCGCCCGCGAAATCGCCGGTTCGGAAACGCGGCACGATGTACTCGTCGATGATGCGCCGCGCGGTCACGTCCGGGAGCGCGCCTTCGAGGCCGTAGCCGACCTCGATCCGCAGCTTGCGGTCGTTCTTGGCGACGACCAGAAGCGCGCCGTCGTCGATCTTTCTGCGCCCGATCTTCCAGGCCTCCGCCACGCGGATTGAAAACTGCTCGATCGCTTCCGGCTGCGTGGTCGGAACGATGAGGACCGCGACCTGGCTGCCCTTGCGCGTTTCGAGGTCTTTCAGCCGCTGCGTCAGCGTGGCGATGTCGTCCGACGACAGCGTAGCCGTTTGATCGACCACGCGGCCCGACAGCGGCGGCACGGCGACCTGCGCCGACGCCGCGAACGGCCAGCAGATCAGAAACGCAAAGAGAAGAACCCTCGCGAACATCGCCGAACCGATCCTGACAATAACAGGCTACTTCGCAGGCTGAGGCGCCGGATTGAAATCGACCTTCGGCGCGGTCGAAATTTCCTTTTCGTTCTCGACCGTGAAGTTGGCCTTTTCCTTGTAGCCGAACGCCATCGCCGTCAGATTGTTCGGGAAGGTGCGAATGCCGACGTTGTAGTCCTGCACCGCCTTGATGTAGCGGTTGCGCGCCACGGTGATGCGGTTCTCGGTGCCTTCGAGCTGCGCTCATCAGGTCGTGAAACAACGCATCCGATTTGAGCTGCGGATAGTTCTCCGTCACCACCAGAAGCTTGGACAGCGCGCTGGTCAATTCGCCCTGCGCGGCCTGGAATTTGGCGAACGCGCCGGGATCGTTGACGAGTTCCGGCGTCGCCTGGATGCTGCCGACCTTGGCGCGCGCATTGGTGACGCCGAGCAGCACGTCCTTTTCCTGCTGCGCGAATCCCTTCACCGAATTGACGAGGTTCGGCACGAGATCGGAGCGGCGCTGATACTGGTTGAGCACTTCCGACCAGGCCGACTTGACCTGCTCGTCATTGGTCTGAATCGCGTTGTAACCGCAATTGGTGAGGCTCAGCGTCGCCAGTGCCGCGAGCACCGTCAAAAACTTGCGCATCGAAATTCTCCCTGCATTGACGTCAGAGCCTAGCAGAACGGCTCTCGCAGGTAAGCCCACGAAAGCCGGTTCGGGCCCGCAATTCTGAAAGAGCTGTCGGTTTGAGTCGCTTTGATGACAGGAAAGGTTCAGCGGGGTCGGGGCCAAAGGACGGCGTTACCTCTCCCGGCCGAGAGGTGTGAACAAGGTCCTCATTTATGGAGCTACGCCGCTTTCGCCCGGGCGTTCCGGATCGCTTCCCACACCTTCATCGGCGAGATCGGGGTCTGGATCGAGGTGATGCCGAGGTCGGCGAGCGCGTCCATCACGCCGTTGGCAATGCAAGGCGGACCACCGATTGCGCCGAACTCGCCGCAACCCTTGGCGCCGAGCGGATTGGTGCGGCATGGCGCCGAACCATCCAGCGTGACCTCGATCGGCGGCACGTCATCGGCGCGCGGGATGCAGTAATCCTGATAGCTCGCGGTGATGAGCTGGCCTTCGCTGCTGTAGGTCACGCCCTCATAGAGCGCCTGGCCGATACCCTGCGCGACGCCGCCATGCACCTGACCCGTCACCAGCATCGGATTGATGGCAACACCGACGTCGTCCACCGTGGTGTAACGCACCACGCGCGTCGTTCCGGTTTCCGGATCGATCTCGACTTCGCAGATATGCGTACCGTTCGGCCAACTCGGACCGTCGGTCTGGCCTTCGCTGTCGACCGAGAGCCGCGCGCCGGTTTCCTTTTTGGCGATGTCGAACAGGCTGACATGCTTGTCGGTACCAACCACAGTGAGCCTGCCCTCGCGATATTCGATATCCTCGACCGACGCCTCCAGCATCTGCGAGGCCTTCTCGCGCGCTTTCGTGATCAGGTCGGCGGCTGATACCACCGCCGCGGTGCCGCCGACGAACAGCGAGCGCGAGCCGACGCTGCCGAAGCCGATCGCGAGATCGGTATTGCCCTGGACGACATCGACCTTGTCGATGGAGACGCCGAGCGCATCCGCAATCATCTGCGCGAACGAGGTCTGGAGCCCCTGCCCCATTGCCTGCGTCCCGGCATGGAGCACGATGCGCCCCTCGGCGGTCGCGTGCAGGCTGACGGCTTCATTGTGCACGGTGCCGCCGGTCCATTCGATGTAGCTGGTGAGGCCGCGCCCATAGAGCAGGCCTTTCTTTTTCGCCGCCTTCTTGCGCGCGGCAAAGCCGTCCCAATCCGCAAGCTTGGTGGCGCGCTCCAGCATGTGCGCGAAGGCGCCGGAATCGTAAACCTGCCCGACGGCGTTGGTGTAGGGCATCTGCGCCGGCTTGACGTAGTTCGTTTTTCGGATCGCGCGCGGGTCGATCTTCAACTGCCGCGCGGCGGCATCCATCAGGCGCTCGACCACGAACACGGCCTCGGGACGGCCCGCGCCGCGATAGGCGGCGACCGGCGCGGTGTGTGTCATCACCGCCTTGACGTCGTAATGCACGAGCGGCAGATCGTAGACGCCGCTCTGCACGAAGGGGCCCAGAATCAGCGGGATCAGCGCACCGGGGCCGGCGATATAGGCGCCGGTGCCGCCGAGCGAGCGCACGCGAAACGCCTGCACGCGGCCCTTGGCGTCGAGTGCGAACTCGGCGGTCGTCGTGAGATCGCGGCCGTGGGTGCCCCCCAGAAAATCGTCCGACCGCTCGCCGCGCCAGCGGATCTTCTTGTTCAGCTTGATTGCGGCATAGGCGACCATGCCGTCTTCCGGATAAAGGTTGGTCTTGTGGCCGAAGCCGCCACCGATATCGCCGACCAGAACCTGGATGCTTTCCTTCGGTCGCTTCAGCACGGCGTCCGCCAGGATGTCACGGGTCGTGCCCGGCGTTTGCGACTGGACATGCAGGATCAAGCGGCCGGTCTTCTTCTCGACTTCGGCAATGGTCGAGCGCGGCTCCATCGCGCAGGGAACGAGACGCTGATTGAGGAGATCGAGCGAGACAGTGTGGTCGGCCTTGGCGAAGGCGGCTTCCACCGCTGCCGCATCGCCATAGCTCATGCGGGCCACGACATTATCAGGCACTTCGGACCACACGACCGGCGCGCCCGGCTCGATCGCGGCAAGCGGATCGACCACGGACGGCAGCTCCTTATATTCCACCACGATCGCCTCCGCGGCGCTTTGCGCGGCAAAGCGCGAGGTCGCGACCACCGCGGCAACGGTCTCGCCGACATAGCGCACCAGTTCATGGGCAAGCAGCCGGCGCGGCGGCACCGTCATCGGCGAGCCATCAGGTCGCGGGAAAATCAACAGCGTCGGCAACGTGCCGATGTCGTCGGCGATCAGATCAGCGCCGGTGTAGATGGCCTCCACGCCCGGCATCGCGCGGGCGGCCTTGGTGTCGATCGAAACGATCTTCGCGTGCGCGTGCGGCGAACGCAGCATATAGAGCCATAGCGCGCCGTCTTCCGGCTTGTCGTCGATGAACTGCCCCTTGCCGGTCAACAGCCGCTGGTCTTCCAGACGCTTGAGCGATTTGCCCGCTCCGAAACGCAGATTGCCGGGAAGAATGTTCATCGGACTTTCCTTGAGATTTGGTCAGGATGCCAATGTAGCCGACAGGCAAGGAACAGGCCAAGCGTTCCGTCATTCCGGGAGCGTCATTGCCTCCGACAAACGATGGTGCAGAATTGCGCACCCGAGCGTCTATGACCCGGCCAATCCACGTCATCCCTTCCGGACAAAGACGTGGATGCCCGGCATAAAGCGGGCATGACGGCGCAAATCATCCAACCTCCCGCAGCACCGCCTCGACCGCCTTGCGTTCGTCGGAGGTCAGCGCCTTCTGCGGCGGGACGGGATCGCCGACGTCATAGCCCTGGATCGCCAGCGCCGCCTTGATGCAGGCAGCGAGGTTATAGCGCGCGAAGGCCTCGTTCACCCGCCATAGTTTCCGCTGAAGCGTGAGCGCCTCGTCCCAACGCGCGGCCTTGCAGAGATCATAAAGCGCAACGCTCTGGCGCGGAATGATGCAGGCCGGCCCGGCCATCCAGCCGACACCGCCGATCAGCATCACCGCGGCCGGGATGTGGGCCGATGCCGAAAACACGCGAATGGAGTCGCCACAGCGATTCATGATCGACAACAGCCGCCCGGTATTGGTCGAGGCGTCCTTGATGTAGCCGATGCGCGGATGGGCCGACAGCCGCTGCAATGCAATCGAGCGACAGGTCCGAGCGCTGGAATTGCGGGTTGGTGTAGATCACGACGGGAATGTCGACCGCATCCGCAATGGCGCGGAAATAGGATTCGACCTGCGCATCGGAGAGCGGGAAATACGCCTCCAGAATCGCCAGAATGCCGGTGGCGCCGAGCTTTTGATACGCCTTCGCCTGCGCCACCGCGTCCGACGTCGACGTCGACGCGACGCCAGCGACGACCGGCACGCGACCTTTGGCGGCCTCGATCGTGGTCTCGACCACGGCGAGCCGCTGGGCGTTGTTGAGATAAGCGAACTCGCCGGTCGAGCCGAGCGGCGTCAGCCCGTGAACGCCGGACGCGATGAGGTCATTGCAGAGGCGCGCCAGCACCTCACGGCGAACGGCGCCGTCGGCATCGACGGGCGAAACCAGATAGGGAAAGACGCCGTGGAAATCGGACATGCGAAGACTCCTGGAAGATGCGGCAGACAGCGACAATCAGGCCGGCTGCGACCACGCCGACGCCGCTTGCACCTTGAGCATGACAAAATCGAGCAACAACCCAACTCCGAGCATGGTCAGAATATAGGCGAACACGGTCGGACTTTCGAAGAAGCGTTGCGAATACATCAGCGTTGCGCCCATGCCGCCACCGCCGGAGACCATCTCGGCCGTGAAGGTCGTGATCAGCGCCACCGGCAAGCGCCACACGTAAACCTGCGAAAATCCGCGGCCATGCCGCCGGCAGCACGATGCGAAACAGCACGGCGGCATTTGAAGTTCCCATTGAGGCCGCCGACCAGATCAGGACCCGGTTGACGCTGGACGCCGCCGCAGAAGCTGCCGATCAGGATCGGAAACACGCAGGCGAACGCCACCAGCAGGATTTTCGACAGGCTGTAGATGCCGAACCAGAGAATGAAGATCGGCAGGAACGCGATCTTCGGCGACGGAAAGGCCAGCGCGATCACCGGATCGAACAGCCAGTGCAGCAAGCGGCTGCGCGCCATCGCAATGCCGAGCGGCACGCCGATCGCGGTCGCGAGACAAAGCCCGCACCGCGGCGCGCGACAGGCTGATGCCGAGATCGACCGGCAGCGAGCCGTCGGCGCAGACGGACCACCATTCGGCAATCACTTTCGTAAACGGCGGCAGGAACAGCGCCGGGGCAAGACCGGCACGGGCGGCCGCTTCCCAGATCACGACGATCACGAAGACCGAAGCGAGCGAACGGAGGAAAAGGCCGCGTTGGCTTGTCGCTTCTTCCATCATCGTCCCCGCCGCCGATTCATGCCAGCGCAGGCTCTTTTCGGTCAGCATCAGCAACAGACGATCGGCGAGAAACGCGACGACGACCACGCAGGCGATCGCGGCGAACATGTAGTCGTAGGCGCCGTTCTCGCCATACATGAAGATCAGTTTGCCGATGCCGTTGGTCGAGGCGATCATTTCCGAGGAGATCGCCAGCACGAACGAAAATCCCAGCGCCACGCGAAGGCCGGCAAAAATATCCGGCAGCGCGTGCGGCAGATAAACCCGCCACAGCATCGCGCGCGGCTGCGTGCCGAACGCTTCCGCGCCCCAGACCAGCACGCGTGGCGTCGACGAAACACCCTGCGCGGTGTTGACGACCATCGGCAGCAGGCACGCCAGAAACACCGCGCAGACCGTGGTCGCCGTGCCGATGCCGAACCACAGGATGAAGAGCGGAATCAGTGCCGACTTCGGCAGCGAATAGGTGCCGCCGACGATCGGCGCGGCATAGGCGCGAAACACCGGCGAACGCGCCATCATCAGCCCGAGCCAGACGCCGGCGATCGAGCCGAGCGCTAGGCCCAGGCCGGCCCGCCACAGCGTGACGAAGAGATTGTCGCGGATTTCGCGCCCCGTCAGCAGATCATCAGGCGGCAACGCCGATCCGCGCCGGCGACGGCAGAAACGACGGATCGACCAGGCCGAAGCTGCTGGCCGCCTGCCAGATCAGCGCGATCAGGACCAGCGGCAGCACCCGTCCGGCCGGCGACGACAGCCACGAGGCGCGGTCAGCTTCCATGCGCCATTTTCTCTGCCGCTAATGCCTGCTGTCGGACCGAAATCCAGACTTCGTTGCGCACCTTGTTGAAGGCGTCCGACGTGAAAAGTTGCTCGCGCGGAATGGTGCGGTCGAGATCGATGGTGAATTCCTCGACGATCTTTCCCGGCCGCGCCGACATCACGCAGATGCGGTTGGAGAGATAAACCGCCTCGCTGACGTCGTGGGTGATCATCAGCACGGTCTTGCGGGTCTCGAGCCAGATCCGCAACAACTCGTCCTGCATCACCTCGCGCGTCTGCGCGTCCAGCGCGCCGAAGGGTTCGTCGAGCAGCAGGATGGCGGGATCGCAGGCCAGCGTTCGCGCGATCGCGACGCGCTGCTTCATGCCGCCGGAAAGTTCGCGCGGGAACCGATCCTCAAACCCTTCAAGTCCGATCACGCCGATCAGACGATCGGCGATGCGCGCGCGTTCGTCCGCCGGCAGAGTGCCGCGCTCCAGACCGTAGAGGATGTTGTTGCGCACCGAGAGCCAGGGAAACAGCGCGTATTCCTGAAACACCACGCCACGGTCCGTGCCGGGGCCCGCGATCGCCTTGCCGTCGACAAGCACCTCCCCATCGGCGGGAAGAAAGCCGCCGACCACGTAAAGCAACGTGCTCTTGCCGCAGCCGGAGGGACCGACGATCGAAACGAACTCGCCGGTCTTGATCGAGAGGTCGACGGTCTGAAGCGCCTGCACCGCCCCCTTGTCGCCGCGATAGGTTTTGGAAACCCCCTTGATCTCGACCTTGGGCAGATCAGGCATCACAACGCGCATGGTTTCGGCAGCAGACTGACATTGAGATATTTCGAGACGTCGATGCGGCGGTCGATCAGCTTTTCCTCGAACATCGCATCGAGCGGCTTCTGGATGGTCTGCGCCGATACGCAGGCGTTGGGATCGCGATAATAGTCGCGGTCGGTCGCGAAATACGAATTCAGCACGTCCTTCGACGACTTGGTGAAGTCCGACACGATCTGGATCGCCTTCTCGCGATTGGCGGGATCGTAGAACCAGGCGATGCCGTCGACATAGTCGGCCAGGAAGGCGTTCACCGCGTCGGGATGCTCTTTGAGGAACGCATTGGTCGTGACCTGAAAGATCACCGAAGACGGACCGCCGAACGCGTCGCCGCCGGTGAAAACCGGCCGCAAGTCGCCCTTCGGGCTCTCGATCGCGAGGAACGGAATCACCAGCACGCCGCAATCGATGCGCTTCTCGCGAATGGCAGAGGCAATGTTCGGGAACGCGATTTCGACGATCTCGACATCGCGCCGCGGATCGATGTCGTTCTTCTTCAGCACCACGCGCAGCGCCAGATCGACCGCGGAGGCAAAGGCGTTGATGCCGATCTTCTTGCCCTTGAGATCCGTGATCGTCTTGATCGGCGAGTCCTTCAGCACCATGAAACTGTTGGTCGCGTTGCCCGGATGGCCGTCCTGGTAATTGTCGGAGATGATCGTCAACCCGTTCGGCACCGCGTTCTTGACGATGATGGTGGCAAAAGCCGGTCCCGACAAAGTCGCGAGATCGGCCTGGCCGGCGGCGAGCAACGACGCGGCTTCCGGCGTGCCGCGCGTAAACGTCATGTCGAGCGTGTAGGACTTGCCGTAATTCTTCAGGACGTTCTGCTTGACGTAGTCGAGGAAGATGATCGTCTCCATCTCGTTCGGCCCGATGCCGCCGCCGGTCGCGTAGCGGATGTTGGGCACGGCGGCGAACGCGGCGCGGCTCACAAAGGGCGACGATATTGCGGCGCCGGCTGCGCCCCGCATCACGGCGCGGCGGGACAGGGAAAAGAAGGACGACGTCATCTGATTTCCTCTCATCGGGCAAAGCGAAACGGCGAAAGCAACGGCCATAACATCCGGCAAATCTCACGCCTTGAGAAGAGCCAATATGACGAGAGCGGCTGCTATGCCTTGAGGACGGCCATGGCCTCGATTTCGACGACCAGATCGGGATGCGACAGGCGGCGCACCTCAACGGTTGTGCTCGCGGGCAAGCCGACGCCGAGATAGTCGTGCCTGACATCGACGTGCTTGAAGAACTCGTCGATGTCGGTGACGAAGGTCGTCGTCTTGACCAGATCATTGAGCGTGGCACCGGCGGCTTCCAGCGCGTTCTTCAGATTTTCGCCGACTTGCCCGATCTGCGCGCGCATGTCCTTTGGACCGACGATCTGGCCGTCCTTGTTGCGCGCCAACTGGCCGGAGACGAATACCAGCTTTTCGCCGGAGGCAACGACGACATGGGAATAGAGCACGTGGCCGCCGACATTGCGCTTGAACAGCTTGTCGGGCTGGATTTTTTCGATTGTCATTTTTGATCGGCTTTCGCGAGAGCTACCTACGCGCCTGGAAAGCAGACGCGGCGCGCAACTCTCGCCAAAGGCCCGGCAAAGGGCAACCCAGAAAAACCGCATAGAAATAATACAAAATCCTAATGGGCGCAGGCGCGAGGCTCCGTCGAAAATCTGGCCTGCTGGCAACCTATGGTATAAACTCACCCATACTTCTCGCCTCATGGAATGCGGCAATGCCGGACGATGATACTGTCCTATTCCCCGTGATCGAAATCGCGATCGAACCGAAGACGAAAGCCGATCAGCAAAAACTCGGCGACGCACTCGCGGCGCTGGCCGCGGACGATCCGTCATTCGTGGTGTCGACCGACCGTGAATCCGGTCAAACGATCTTAAAAGGGACGAGCGAACTCCATCTCGACGCGAAAGTCGGGCAACTCGAACGCGATGGAATAGGCTTCAACGTCGGCGCACCACAGGTCGCGTTCCGTGAGCGGATCACCCAGCGGGTCGAGCACAGTTATGCCCACAAGCGGCAGACCGGCCGTACCTGCCAGTTTGCGGCGGTCACGATTATCGTCGAGCCGAACGAACCTGACAGAGGCTACGAGTTCGAATCCGGGATCGTCGACGGCGCTGTGCCGAAGGAATACATCTCCGGCGTCGAAAAGGGCCTCGAGAGCGTGTTGTCTTCCGGCGTGGTCGCTGGCTTCCCCGTTGCCGACGTCAAGGTGCAGTTGATCGACGCCAAGTACCACGACACCGACTCATCGGCGCTGGCTTTCGAAATCGCGGCGCGCGCCTGCTTTCGCGAAGCGCTACACAGGGGCAAATCGGTTCTGCTCGAGCCGGTTATGAAGGTGGAAGTAATAACCCCGATTGATTGCGCGGGCGCAGTCATCAGTGATTTGAGATTGCGGAGGGCAGAGATAACCGAGCAGGATACGCGCGGCGATTCCGTGGCCGTCCACACCATGGCGCCGCTCATGAACATGTTCGGCTACGCTGACGCCTTGCGCCAGAAAACTAGCGGCCGCGCCTCATTCATCATGCAGTTCGACCACTATGCCGAAGCGCCACCCAATGTTAGTGGGCCGGGTGACCCGCCGTTTCGACCGGCTGTCGGCCTGCGCGCTTGATATTTGCTGGCGTCGGAGCGGAAAAACTTAAGCGGCGTTAAGCATCGGCCAGGTGGTCGTCTGAACCATCCAGCTCTGCAACGGGCTCGCGCTGGCCTCGCCGCGGCCGAAATAGGCCTCTAGCTCGGACAGAGCGCGGCTTTCCCACGCATCGGCCTGCTCCAGCAGCGAGAGCCGCTGGTTGGGGCGAAACGCCGCCGTTTGGCGATACAGCGATGCCGTAGCACGATAGCGCCGCACGTTTTCCAGAATTGCCATCCCGCCCATCGACGTTTCTCCCCAAAACTTCCCAACGGAAGCGACTTTGAGCACGGCGGGTTTTCAAATGCTTAGCGGGCGCGGTAAACGACATTCACGGTTTGCAAAATGTTGACGGCATCGGCCGCCACGCATGCAGGCGCGCCCCTTGCTCCCGCGCGGGCGGACCGGGTAGTGTCCAACCGCCCCAAAAAGCTGGGGCCAAAAGCAGTTTTCACGGGAGGAAAATCATGAAAATCACAAACCAGCTCTGGCGATTTCTGCTGATGCCGCTGGCGCTCGCCGGCATGTTGAGCATGTCTTCGGCGGCCGAACTCAATCCGGCTGCGATCACCATCAAGATGCCCGACCAGATCCCGTGGAGCCCGGTCGATGCCCGTGGCGCGCAATCGGCCGTCGTGGTCGGCGACCCCACCAAGCCCGGCTTCTATATGGTCTATAACAAGTGGACCAAGGGCAACCATTTCAGCCGCCCGCACTTCCACCCCAACGACCGCTACATCGTGGTGCTGCAAGGCACCTGGTGGGTCGGCACAGGACCGCATTTCGATCCCGCCGAGACCAAGGCTATACCCGCCGGCAGCTTCGTCAAACACACCGGCAAAGAGGTGCATTGGGACGGTGCCAAGGACGAGGACGCGGTGCTCCTGATCATGGGCGAAGGTCCGGGTTCCTCGACGCTGGTAAAAGAAGAGTAACCGTCCTTCCAATTCGCGCGGGGCATGCCATGCGCTGGTTGAAGTTCACAGCAAATCAGACGTCATCCTGGGGAATCGTCGAAGGCGACCGCGTGATCGCGGTCGACGGCGATCCCTTTGGCGAATGGCAGCGCACGGCGCGTAACCATGCGCTTGCCGACGTCAAGATCGAACTGCCGGTCATCCCGCGCACCTTCTATTGCGTGGGACTGAACTATCTCAAGCACCTCAAGGAGGCCGCCAACAAGCGCGGCGAGGTGCCGAACGTGCCCGATCGGCCCGAGGTCGGCTATCGCGCGCAAAATGCGCTGATTGCCCATGACGAGAACGTGGTCATTCCGGCGCACGCGACCGAGCAGATTCACTACGAGGGCGAGCTCGTCGTGGTGATCGGCAAGAAGGTCAAACACCTCACCGAAGCGAACGCGATGGATTGCGTGTTCGGCTACACCATCGGTAACGATGTCAGCGAGCGCACCTGGCAGAAGGCAGACCGCGGCCTGTGGCGCTCGAAGAACGCAGACACTTTCAAGCCGATGGGGCCGTGGATCGAAACCTCGGTCGATCTCGACAAGATGGAAACCATCGTGCGGCTGAACGGCCAGGAGAGCAATCGCTTCCACACCAACGACATGCTGTTCGGAGTGAAGGAATTCATCGTCGAGATGACGAAGTATTTCACGCTGTGGCCGGGCGATGTGATCTGGATGGGCACCGACGGCGCGTCACCGAACATCAAGGCGGGCGACGTCGTCGAGATCGAAATCACCGGCATCGGCACGCTGCGCAACAAATTCGTGGCCGAGACAGATCGCATGAGCCGCCACTCCACGGCGCACCACTTCCTGCAAGGTCTCGTCGATCTCGGCATCGACTACATCTTCGCCAATCTCGGCACCGATCATGTGTCGTTGATCGAGGCGATGGCGGAATGGGACCGCGACGGCCGCAAACATCCCGAAATGATCCTGTGCCCGCACGAGGTGGTCGCCGTGCACATGGCGGCCGGCTACGCGCTCGCGACCGGAAAGGCACAGGCCGTATTCGTGCACGTCGATGCCGGTACGGCGAATGCGTGCATGGCGATCCAGAACCTGTTTCGCTATCGCCTGCCCGTGCTGCTGTTCGCCGGCCGCGCGCCGTTCACGCTGCATGGCGAATTGCCGGGATCGCGCGACACCTATGTGCATTTCGTCCAGGACCCGTACGATATCGCGAGCATCGTACGTCCCTACGTGAAGTGGGAATATTCGCTGCCCTCCGGCATCGTGGTGAAGGAAGCGCTCGCGCGGGCACATGCCTTTGCGCAAAGCGACCCGCCGGGGCCGGTCTACATGATGTTGCCCCGCGAGACGCTCGCGGAAGAATGGGACGATGCGGCGATGCCGGCCTATCTTCCGGCGCGTTATGGCAGCGTGCACGCGGGCGGCATCGAGCCTGCGCGTGTCGAGGCCATTGCGGATGCGCTGATGGCGGCCGAAAACCCGATTGCGCTTACCGCCTATCTCGGCCGCAACGCGCAGGCCGTAGCCGCGCTGGAACGCCTCGCGGAGCTCTGCGGTATTCGCGTTGCGGAATTCAACTCGATCGATCTCAACATCTCGCAAGACTCGCCGTGTTTCGCAGGCTTCGACCCTTCAGCTTTGCTCGAAAAGGCCGACCTCGGCCTGCTACTCGATTCCGACGTGCCGTTTGTGCCGCAATACGCCAAGCGCGCGGACGCCATCAAATGGATCCAGATCGACGTCGATCCGTTGAAGGCGGATTTTCCGATGTGGGGTTTTCCGACCGACCTGCGCATTCAGGGCGATTGCGCCACCATCCTCGGACAAGTGTGCGACGTCATTGAAGCGCGGGCCGATGACGCCTTTCGAAAGCGCGTCGCGGCGCGCATCGCAGGCTGGAACGGCGCGCGCGAAGCGATGAACAAGCGGCGGGCGGATGCGCGCGGCAACAAAGGCGCGTCCGGCGCGCTGACGCCGGCCTTCCTGTTTGCAACGCTGAACGAGAAGATTTCGCAAGACGACATCGTCGTCAACGAGGCGATCCGCAACGCGCCGATCCTGCAAGAACACATCAGGCGCACCAAGCCCCGCAGCTATGTGGGCTTGGCCGGCGGCGGGCTCGGGTTTTCCGGCGGCATGGCGCTCGGACTGAAACTCGCCGAGCCGAACCGCCGCATCGTGCAGGTGATCGGCGACGGCGGATTTCACTTCTCCTCGGCGGACAGCGTCTACGCGGTGGCGCAGCAATACCGGGTGCCGATCTTCACGGTCGTGCTCGACAATGGCGGCTGGCAGGCGGTGAAGTCTGCCGTGCAGCGCGTCTATCCGAAGGGCGTCGCTGCCGAGACCGACCAGTTTCAGTCCCGGCTCACGTCGGGGCGCCAGGGCGAGCGGCGGGATTTTTCGGCCGTGGCGAAAGCCTTCGGCGCGCACGGCGAACGCGTCTCCGAACCGGACGAACTGGCGGCAGCGATCGAGCGTTGTCTTGCGGCGCTCGACGACGGACAGGCCGCGGTGATGCATGTCCATATCACCCGGCTTTAAGGCAAGGGAGCCGCGATGAAAGCTTTGCGCCGATCTACCGTCATCGTTAGCCGCCTTGTTACATGCCTTGTTACTTGCCTTGGGCTGGCCGCCTTCGCAACTAGCCCCGCTCGTGCGCAGGAAGACCCGGCGAAATATCCGACACGCGCAGTCCACATCGTCGTCGGCTTCACACCGGGCGGCGGCAACGACCTGATCGCACGGATCGTCGGGCAAAAGCTGTCGGAAAGCCTGGGCCAGGCCGTCGTCATCGATAACAAGCCCGGCGGCGGCGCTATCGTCGCGACCGAATACGTCGCCAAGCAGCCGGCAGATGGCTACACGCTGTTGGTCGGCGCCAGCGGCGCGATGGCGATCAACCCGGCGGTCTATGCCAGGCTGCCGTACGATCCGGTCAAGGATTTCATTCCGATCACCGAGCTTGGCTCGTTTCCGCTGATCCTGATCGTCAATGCGTCATCACCGATCAAGTCGGTCGCGGAACTGATCGCCTTCGCCAAGGCCCATCCGAAAGAAGCCAACTATTCGTCGTCCTCGGCCGCATTTCAGCTCGTCACGGAATTGTTCAAGCAGAAGACCGGCGCGCCGATGCAGGAAATTCCCTACAAGGGCGCCAACGACTCGGTGATGGCCGTGATCTCCAGCCAGGTGACGGCGACCATCGCCGATGCCGGTCCGGTGTCGGGCCAGGTCAAGGGCGGCCAGGTCCGCGCGCTCGCCGTGACATCGCCGACGCGGGCGGCAGACTTTCCCGACGTACCCACCATGAAGGAAGCCGGCACCGATGTGGACGCGGTGTTGTGGAGCGGCATCTTCGTGCCGCGACAGACGCCGCCTGCGATCGTCAAGAAGCTCGAGGCCGAACTGACGCGGATCATCAAGGAGCCTGACGTCGTCGCCAGGCTGAAGCCGCTCGGCATTCAGCCGGTCGGCAATACGTCAGAAGAGTTTGCGCGGATCATTGCCGCCGACATCGCGCGATGGACCGAGGTCGCGCGCGCCGGCAACATCAAGATCGAGCAGTAGCGGCTTTCGCGGCGCGGTCATGTTCACCAGCGCCGACACGACGATCGCCACCACCGAATTGAGGATCAGCGCGCCGAGGCCGACGTAGAACACGTAGCTGGTGTCGCCGAAATGCAGCGTCGCGAGCGGCTTCAGGCCATTGCTCCACGCGGTCCAGGTTCCCCACACAATGCCCGTCGCCCAGCCGAGCAGCAGTGCACTTGGGCGAAGCCAACGCGTGAACAGGCCGAACACCAGCGCCGGGAAGGTTTGCAAAATCCACAAGCCGCCGAGCAATTGCAGGTCGAGCGCATATTGCGTCGGCAGGAAGGTGATAAAGGCGAGCGCGCCGACCTTGACGATGAGCGACGCGATCTTGGCGACCGAGGCCTCGCCGGCATGGCTGATGTCCGGATTGACGTAGGACTTCCAGATGTTGCGGGTGAACAGGTTGGCGGCGCCGATGCTCATCACCGCCGCCGGCACCAGCGCGCCGATCGCGATCGCCGAGAACGCAAAGCCCGCGAACCAGGCGGGAAACAGCGTCTTGAACAGCATCGGCACGACTTCGTTGTTCGACGCCACCTTGATGTGCGCGGCGTAGGCCATGTAACCGAGCAGCGCGATCAATCCCAAGAGCAGCGTGTAGGCCGGCAGCAGGATCGCATTCTTGCGGATGGTGTCGGCGGATTTCGAGGCGAAGATGCCGGTCAGCGTGTGCGGATACATGAAGGCGGCGAGCGCCGAACCGAACGCAAGGCTCGCATAGGCCAGCATCTGCGCCGGCTTCAGCACGAGGCCGGTGGAACCGCCCTTGGCCGTAAAGGCATCGTTGGCGGCGGAAAACACCGCGGCATAGCCGCCGAGCTTGGCCGGCACCACGACCACCGCCACCAGCACCACGATATAGATCATGATGTCCTTGACGAAAGCGATCAAAGCGGGCGCGCGCAGGCCCGAGCTATAGGTGTAGAGCGCGAGGATGACGAAGGCCGCCACGATCGGCAGTTCGCCGGTGAGGCCCATGGCCTGGATCACGGCGCCCATGCCGATCAGTTGCAGCGCGATGTAGGGCATGGTCGCAACGATGCCGGTGATCGCGACCGCAAGCTCGAGCCCGCGCGAGCCATAGGTACCATGGACCACGTCGGCGGCCGTCACATGTCCATTGGCATGAGCGACCTTCCAGAGCAGCGGCATCACAGCAAACACGAAAGGATAGACGATGATCGTGTAGGGAAGCGCGAAGAAGCCATAGGCGCCGACCGCATAGACCAGTGCCGGAACGGCGATCACGGTATAGGCGGTGTAGAAGTCGCCACCGACCAGGAACCACGTGACCCATGTGCCGAACTGACGCCCGCCCAAACCCCATTCGTCGAGATGGGAGTCGACCGGGCCGGCCTTCCAGCGCGCGGCGAAGAAGCCCATCACCGTGACGAGGGCGAAGAAGAAAATGAAAACCGCGAGTGCGGTCAGGTCGAGTTCAGCGGACATGGCGAGCCTTGCTTGGCTGGAGGGGCGCTTATTGCGTTTCGTCGTCGGGCTTCTGCGAGCGATACACAACCCAGATCAGAAACGAGCAAATCGGCACCCAGGCAAACTGGTACCAGTAGAAGAACGGGAAGCCGAACAGCGCCGGCTCCTGAAAATTATAGAAGGGCACCCACAACAAGCCGACGAACGGCAATAGCAACAGCACCCACATGACGAACATCCTCTCATTAGCGCCAGCTCGGCGTTCACGACGAAGCTGATAACCTTTTTGCAGGTCTACGACCGGATCGTTGGGCCGTCCAGTATTTTGCTGCTGCCGCATTGCAGCGTTGATGCCACCACAACGCGACAGCGCCGCGGAGCATTACCTCCACGGCGCTGTCGGTCGTTGGATTTTGACTAGAGCGTGGAGCGCTGACTTACTTCACGAGTTCGGCGCCGACCTTGCAGATCGCTGCGTCCTGATCGCCGGTGCCGCCGCTGCAACCGATCGCGCCGATCAGCTTGCCGCCCTCCACCAGCGGGAATCCGCCGGGGCTTGCGGTCAGCGTCGGATCGAGGGTGCCAGCGCCGGTATGCCCGGTCTCATAGGCGTTGAAGAACACGCGGGTTTCGCGGCGGAAGCGCGCGGCGGTGCGGGCCTTGTTGGTCGAGATCGACCCGGAGGCGATCTGAGCACCTTCCATCCGCTCGAACATGACCAGTTCGCCGTTGGTATCAACGACCGCAATGTTCATTTTCCAGTTGCGCTTCTTGGCTTCGGCTTCCGCCGCCGCCATCACCTGCTTGGCCTTCTCGAGACCGATCGACATGCCATAGGGAATGTCGAACGGCATCGCATCGGGCGTGCCGCCTGCCGACGGCATTGCCGGCGGGTTAGCGGCCGGTGCGGGGGCCTGCGCCAGCGCCTGCGAAGAGATCGTCACTGCGGCAACCGCCGCCAAAATCATCGAACGCATCATGTACTCTCCTCGTTGAAGTTGTTTCCTGGTGGTTGGTTCGATCGGCGCGGCCTTACATCGGCGGCGTCAGACCATCCTTGCCGTAGGTGACACGCGGCGTCTGCCAGGTGCCATCCGCACCTTTCTTGGCCGCGCCGACGAAGATCTTGATGCCTGGCTTGAGGTCGGCCTTGCTGCCGATCTCGTAGGAGACAACCTGGGTCTCCGGCGTCACCATCACCTTCTTCTCACCGTCCTTGTATTTCACGGTCAACACCGGTCCTTCGACGCCGCCGACCGTCTGCTCGACATTGGCGTTGGTCATCTTGGTGTTGGGCCGCAGGTCCCAATCGTAGTGGCCTTCGCCGGTAGCGCGGATCGATTCCGGGAAGATGTGGACTTCGATGGCCTTCTGGCTGCCGTCGGGCTGGGTCACGCCGGTGGCGCCGACGAACTGGCCCGGCTTGATATCGGCCATCGTCGATTTCACGATCGCGACATAGAGCTGCGGATCGGTGACGGTGAGCTTTACTTCCGCGCCATCACGATTCTTGACGACAAAGGCCGCGCCGTCGACGCTCTCGATCGTGCCGCGAATGCGCAAGGTTTCCTGCGCGACGCCGGCGTTACGAGAAAGGGCGCGACAAAAATCGCAGCAGCGAGCAGGCGCTGGAGCGTACTGAACATTGGATTCCTCCTAGATCTGAATGGACGAGCAGAAGGCCGTCCGGCCAAGTGCCTGAAAGGCGTGTTCTCTGCAACCCCCGCCTTGGAATATTCCTTAACGGCCGCTCGTCATTGCACTGCAACAGGCGTCATTCCACCTTGATCCGGCTTCGCCGATCACGCGGCGCCAGCGTTCTTCCTCATCGTGAAAATATCGGTCGAGCGCCTCCGGCGGGAGCATGACCATGACCAGGCCCTCGTTGACGCCGAGCTTTTTGAAGGCTTCGGACTGCACCGCCACGGCCGCCGATTTGTTGATCCGGTCGATGATGTCGTTGGGCGTGCCGGCCGGCGCAAACAGGCCGTCGCAGCCTTCGGCGGCATGCCGGGCACACCGGCCTCGGCGACGGTCGGCAGTTGCGGAAAAGCCGGCGAGCGCCTCGGCCCGAAGTGACCGCGATCGCGCGCAACTGGCCGCTTTTTGACCAGCGACGCCGCGTTTGCCACGGTCGTGAACATGACATCGATCTGGCCGCCGATCAGGTCGGTGATCCCGGGCGCTGCGCCTTTGTAAGGCACCGCCGTGAGATTAACCCTGGCCATGTTCTTGAACAGCTCGCCGGCGAGGTGGGCTGACGTTCCGGCACCAAAGGTCCCGAACGTCAGCTTGCCGGGATTGGCTTTGGCCGCTGCGATCAGATCGGCGATCGTTCGAACGGGGGATTTCGGATTGACGACGACAATGTTGAAGGAGCGGGCAATGAGCGCAACGGGGACGAAATCCTTGTGCGGGTCGTACGGCAGCTTCGCGTTCAGGCTGGGATTGACCGCGTTCGCAAACGTTCCCATCAACAGCGTGTAGCCGTCCGGCCTGCTGGTGGCGACCGCTTGCGTTCCGACGATCGTGCCTGCCCCCGGCTTGTTCTCGATCATGACGGACTTGCCGAGGTCGCCCTCCATGTCGTGCGCGAGCGTGCGTGCGACGACGTCGGTGCCGCCGCCCGGCGCAAACGGCACCACGATCCTGACGATTCGTTCCGGGTAGATCGCCAGCGCCGGCCGGCTTGAAACGGCGGCCAGCAGCAGGGTGGTCACGAATGCGAGCCGCCAAAACGGCGACGGCCGGGTCAGCGCAGCGGCCATGGGCGTTGCCTCCGTCGAAGCTTTTGGCGAAGCCTAACCCCCAGGCCCACAACGTGCCATGCATAAGGCGGCATCCCGTTATGACGTCGAAAGACGCCTGCCAATGTGGACGGCGGAAGGTTCATTGAAATAGTCTCCGCC
>CAWDES010000015.1:0-83191 GCA_963801325.1 uncultured Alphaproteobacteria bacterium | reverse complement strand
CCGACGCAGCGAAAAAGGAACTTTCGCAAGGCTTGCCGAGCACTCCATCGTGCTCGCGACCGAGGTGGAAAAGGCCATCAAGAAAATGGCCCCGGGAGCGTAGCGTCCACTTTTGAACTCAGTGCCCATACAGTAGAAATGGCGCATGAACAACGAGCAACGACGACGAGACGCGAGATCGTTTTCTTCACTGTCCTGCGTGTGGCACGAGCTTCAACAGACCCACCAGTTCCTCGACCCCGATCGGGGAAAGACAATTCGCCTTTTCAAATGTGAAAGGTGCGGCGAACGCATTTGGGATGAGTAAGGCTGCCTCGGAAATCGCGTAGGGAGCCCGATGAAGTGCCTTGCCGCTGTCGGGCCGTCTGACACCGGCAAAGGCCGCAACCGCGTTCATCGGCGACGGCAAAGTCATGAAGGGGCATGAGCAGCAGGTTGGTGGGGCGCATCATCTTCGGCTGTTTGCCAAATGTCCTCGACGATCAGTTGATCCCAACTCATACCGGTGACGTCTGCGAAGTCTTTCTGCCGTGATCGCTGCCGCGTCGCGCTCGCCTGCCTTATCAGAGCCGAGCATTCCGAGCACCTTGACCAAGCGCTCGCGTGTCTGAGTATTGGACTTGGTCCTTGAGGAGGACGATCTGCGGCGAAGTCGCACGCTTCTTCGTAGGATTTGCGGGCGTCTGCCTCGGCTTTGCGTGCGTTGGCGCTGGCCCTTGCAGCATCGGCCTTCGCTTTTTCGGCATTGGCCTTTATGTCCGTTCTGGAGGTCAAGCCGACATGCCGTCGTGGCGTCGCGGTGTGACCCGAAACGGAAGTCCGCTAACGGTTGATCTAAATCAACCGCCCGTATTGTCAACGTCTCATGTCAGATAGTGGGCACATGAGTTCAGGATTTCGGGAGAATCCGATGAGTGTCGATGCGGGGCGCGGGCTTCAGCAAGCAACATCTTCGTTTCAAGCGGCTGCATTTCGGCCGCCACCATTCCCCACTCCATCATGCGTAGCGCTTGAGAGCGGACTGAAAGAACTAGAACGCCTAAATCACGCGGAAGCCCAATTGCGAGAGGCTCTCGCGCGAGAGCAAGTGCTATTGGAGCAAAAAAATAAGTGATCCGGCACCAAGACCTTATGAGCAGGAAGAATCCGATCATAGGTTGATGAATGGCCTTCAGATGGTGTCAAGCTTGCTTTCACTGCAAAGCCGTGAGGCACAGAATGCCAAGGCAGCGGAGCAATTGAAAGTTGCCGCCAATCGCGTCGCGACAATTGGCAGCGTGCATAAACGTCTTCATGCTCTGGATCACGTCAGACGGGTTGAGCTTAAAGAATATCTTGCAAATCTCTGCCAGGACATGAGGTGCATTCTGCCAACCGAAGCTGGCGAGCGTAATCTTGCAGTTGAAGGGATTGCGCTGGAAGTCCCGACAGCGATTGGAATACCACTTGGAAACATTGTCAGCGAACTTGTGACGAACTGCGCCAAATACGCCAAAGGCAAAATTACAGTCAGTTTGGGCGTGAAGCACGGCAAGGGCTACAAAGCAACCTTCGGTCTCTGATGATGGCCCCGGCTTTCCGAAAGGTTTTGACCCGACGAAGTCAAAAGGTCTGGGGATGAAGATTGTTTCATCTCTCGTCAATCAAATTGGCGGCCAGTCGCTATTTGGTCCAAATCGTTCGGGGCGAGGGGCGAGATTTACGGTGCTATTTCAGCCTGCAACGGGCGAGCAGCCAAGCCAAGTATGTACGGAGACGGCGCAGACAATATGTCGCAAGAAGCATCCTGCATTGGCATATCGTCAAGATAGGCGCCGACGGCAAGGAGACTGTTGTCGGAACGACGGATTCAGAAATGGATGCGAAGGCTCACGCCGCAACACTTGAGCGCGAGGCAGAGAGATCTGCAGCTTAGTGGCGCTGGGGTAATGGGATGTTGCTGTGGCCTCACCTGAAACCAGCGGCCTAATTTCCCTGACAGCAGAGCAAGGGCCGCCTTGGAATGTCGCCTGTTGGCCCTTAGCGGACGCAGTCGTTACTGCAGATGATGTCCGCCTCCGAGGCCAAAACGGACATGTCGTTCAGGCCGAGCCGCTTCCGCTTTTGACCCATAGCGGACCTCGCAGGAGCGCGGTATCCTTGCGGTCTGGTCATCCGGGCCAAACGCCGCGTTTTCGAAACGGCTCGGTGCGGCTGATTTCGAGGTGAATAAAGTTGGCTTGCGCGCAACGACCAAGCGGCGCCCACCACGTCATCTGGTTCGCAACCAAGCCGCTGCCGGCCTCGCGCTGACAAACTAATTCACCGCCACCGCTGTGCGAGACCACAAAGCCTGGTCGCGATCAGATCAACGCACATCGCGGGAGCAAGCCATCGTTGGGACAGTCCAAAGAGGGCGTTCGTTCGATCGCCTCTTTCGGTTAGCGAGCGTGGCCCTCGCTACGAGTTCGAATCGTACCTAGCGGTACCACCCAGATTTGAGTAGGGGTGACACTCATAAAGCTGGGGCTGCAGGCATTCGTGGTTGCCCCATGTGCTGCTGGCGTAATAGCCACCCTGCCCGCCATAAGGTTGTCCGTTGGCGTAAGCCATGGATTGATAGCCATAGCCCCAGGGGGAAGTCGCGGCGACCGTCGCAGCGGTAACGGCGCCGGCCGCCAGTCCGACGCCGACCGCACCGGCGCCATAGCCGTAGCCATACGCAGCCCGCCGGTATTGTCGGCGCCCGACACCAGCGACACTTAGGGGTGTTAGCGGCCGACCGATGCGGGCCTGAGCGCTTTCGACCGACAGGGAAACGCCGCCCTGTTCAGACCAATCGACAGACACCAGAGTCGCAAGTGCGAGGGTCGTGGTAGCAATCGCAATTTTACCGAAGCGCTTAGCCATGGCATTTCTCCAGATGTTAGCCACCCAGGATCGATGTCGTCGCGTCGGCGTGTGCGCGCGTTTGATTTATATCAACGGACGTTCCGATCTCTTTCGATTGGACAGGATCGCTGACCAACCGACAGCTTGCGCTTCTCGCGGGCCTATCACATGCGGCGCGCCAGACATGCAGCCCGGCCGACGGCCCGACCTATGCGATGATACGCCGCGTTGCGGCCACTGGCCTCAGGCGCTCATGTCCCACAAAAAATCTCCCCGCGCAGGATGCACGGGGATAGCCACCGTCGCTCCATTCGTTGCGCAATTTATGTGGTGCCTGGCCTTTGGCGCGCCTCTGGTGGGCTGGTTGGCGGTCCGGCGTTGGCCGCCGAGAACAAATTAGCCGGATCGATCTCCCAAGACTTTCTCGTATGCAATGGCTAACCGTTCTGCGATGGGTCTCGGAACAGCACCGCAAAATCGTGTTGTGCGGGTCTGATCGTCGTTGCTCTGAACCATGAATCGCGACGTCCGATTCTGGCACTTATCCGACATGTGCCGCCTCGCTCGCGATGTCGGCTGTTGGAGGCAAAGCGGACATGGCACTCTTGCCGAACGACTTCCGCTTGTGACCCAAGGCGTACATTTTCTTTCGCCGACCGACCGACCGACTACAATCAAACGATGTCTCCGATACTCGTAGCAATCGCCAAGGGCGCGTTAATCCTAATCTTTTTGGTCGCCTTTTTCACGGCCATGTGGGCCAACTCGCGTATGATGAAGCGAATGTTTTCGTCGGGGTACTCAATCTTCAATCCAATGTCTGCCTTTGCGGCGTGGAAGAATATTGAATTCCCGATCTTTATTGCGGCAGTTCTCGCGATGGCTGGCGCAGTACGGGCGCTTATAACGATGGGATAAGACCGTGGACTGTGTCGGCCTCTCTCATATCGGGCCACGTCGCCTACTGGCACTTAACCGACATGTCCGACCGCGCCGACGATGTCCGCTCTTGAGGGAAGAGCCGACATGTAATTCGGGCCGAGCCACTTCCGCTAATGACCCAAAGCAGACATGAAAATCTTCAACGATTGAGGCTAATGACCGCCGAAAGCGATACTGCTACGACGGCATCAGAAACGCTGCCGTATCCCGATGACGTTGGCGTTGTTGCCTTCTTTCATTGCACCCAACGTCCCGTAGGCGCCAGAGCGGTGTTGAATGCGAAAAACCAGTTCGGTGTCCGGCAAATTGGTCAGAGCAAACGCGAGATCGAAGCCCAAGTAAAAAAGTATCTTGGCGCTGCCTTGATGGACGATTTGATGCTCGCCTTCCTGGCCAATCGGATTTGATATGAGGCTCAATCCGAAAACAAAGCCCGGCGAAACTCGGACCGTATCGAATAACGCGAGGCCTTGGGTTCGGAAAGAGGCACCTCCCCAAAACTCTGCCGACTGCACAATGCTGTTGGAATAAACAATGGTATTGCAGCAAATACTGTAGTGCCCGAAGCGATCGGCAATCCCAACTTCAGCGCCAATAAGAAGCCCACTGTTGAACTGGACAAAGTCCCGTTGATAGGCTCCGCCTACGATGTAGTTGTCGTAAAAAATTCGCTCGGGTGCACCGACACCGTAGACAAATGTGCTGCCCAGGTTTCCGGAATCCGTGCGGCCCGCGAAGCCGAATATCGACTGTTTGAGGTTGGGCTGAGAAGCCAGCTTGAACGGGGTGAGAAAGTAGGAGAGAGAGTCGTCGCCGTCCAGCTTACCGATTTCCGCGACAGGGGGCGTTGCGGGATTGGGCGTCGCTTGCCGATCGACAGGCATGTCAGTCGACCAGCCAGTTGTGGGAGCCATTAATCCGAACGCGATCGGCAAGACTACGAAAATACCCTTAAACCACAAAATCAGATCTCCCCACGTGTCGCCAGAGCTGGTCGCGTGTGGATTTAATTTTCAAAATTCGTCGAACGACGGTGCAAGCAGCGACTTTACTCTCGAATTGTGTTTCAATTACATCATCTCCAACATAGCTGCGCTTGGGCTTGTCGAAGTTACGTCTGCTTCCGGCCGTAAAGCAGACCTATCGCGCGACGCAACCTGATGTCGGCTTTTGACCCATCTAGGAAGTCGGCTCTAATCCGACGGGCCAAATTTTAATGACTGTTATCGTCCAAATCTGATGGCAAGATCCCGGTGCGATAAATGCTCATGAATGAGCAATTTTGATCATTAAGTTCGCGTGTGCTGCGGCATAATGTCTCGACCGCATCTATCGGCGACCGAGAGTGTTGTACTCCCGCCTCTCTCTCATTTGATCACCCGAAAGGAGATCGGTCATGTCACGTCGAACCATTACCTCGGTTGTTGCATCCGTCATCATTGGTGTTGGATGCATTGCGACGATTTCAACTGATGCCTTTGCGTACCGCGGTGGCGGTCGTGCTGGTGTTGGTCGTGCTGGCGTTTATCACGGTGGCGTCCACCGCGCTGGCGTTTACCGTGGTGGAGTTTACCGTGGTGCAGCGGTACGCCGTGGGGTGGCCGTAGGCGTCGGAGCCGCTGCGGTCGGTGCTGCTGCCTACGGCGCATACGGCGCTGCCCGCTGCGGTTACTATCCCTATCCAGCCTGCAGCTACTAGAACTGGTGCAGAACCTGGTCTCGTTGGGGGTCGGGGCGCTGGCTTAGAAGAACAACCTGATCGACCTTTGTCAGCCTTGAACAGTCAAGCCGCCTACGGGCGGCTTTGCATTTGGCGGCATCAATCGGAAGTGCCTCTCAGCTCTGGCCCCCGACGTCTCTTCATGGCACTTAGCCGACATGTCCGGCCGCGCTCGCGATGTCCGCTGTTCGGACGAAATCCGACATGGCATTCAAGCCGAACCGCTTCCGCCTATGACCCTAAACCGACGAATCGGAATGTCTGCTGTCAGGTCAGGGCCGAGAGGGGAGCGTACCAGCACCTGATCGGTTCTCGCGCAAGCGCATCTTGTTCAGCGTTGGGACCAACACCGACCGACGGCTGGGCGTGTCATGGTCTGTGTCCCCGGTTTTCGAGAAGGTTCCGGCTCGGTCCTCGCACGGACCTTGAACCTTGATCTATGTCAAGGCTTCGAGCGACCAGCGCCGTCAGTCTGTTGGGGCACCGCTTGAACACGAGAGCCGGACCATCCCCTGCTGTGAGAGGTCGCAGTGATTGGACGGTTAGGAGAGGAGCAGAATGATGATCAGGCTGATTGCTGTTGCTGGCTTCGCCTTATCGGTTTCGATATCGGCACAGGCTATGACACCTGCGCCGATTCCTCCGCCGGACGGCATGATCACGCAAATCGCTGCCGCCTGCGGCGTCGGTAGGACACGAGTTAACGGTGTGTGCGTGGCCAGAACCACCATGCGCCAGACCCGCCGGGCCGTCCGCAGGTGTGCGGTCGGAATGACTTGCTAGCGCTGATGTTTTCAAACGCCGGCGCTTGGGGTGGTCGCGCACCTATCAAGTTTTCCATGTTGTGACGTTCGTGAGAGCCACTGATCATCGCAATGCGCGCGGCCAACGAAGGCATATCGGTTTCAAAGTGGGAGGCACGCAGGTAACGCAGGAGAGGAATCTCATGAAAAAGCTAGCAATCATCGGAACAACACTCATTGGCAGCATGATGCTTTGCGCTGTCCCTTTGTCTCTGCATTTCTCGCAAGCGACTGTCGTTTCGGTCGCGCTGGATACGGCGGATGCACGGGTCGGGCGGCCGGGGACGCCCGCCAGCGTCGCCGGTGTAGCGCGCAGATCTGCACGGCGCTGCGCCGCTGGCGTTACTTGCTACTAAGCCGATCGGGGGGCTCGCCGACAATGTCGTGAAGCCGATACTGATGGGGCGCGGGCTGAGCACGCCCACGCTTGTCATCTTCATCGGTGTCCTGGGTGGCATGCTGGCACATGGAATCGCACATGGAATCCTTGGCCTGTTTGTCGGGCCCATCATCCTCGCGGTGACATGGGAACTGGCAATGGCATGGATCCGCGAAGAGCGGGCCGAGGTAGCCGCGCCTGATATGGAGCAGGACACAAAAACCCTTGCAGCGAAACCCTGACGTTCAGGCGCAAGTGTTGGCCAGCCTTTGACCGTTTTCAGGCGCTCAAGACGCGATCCGATTGCCGTTTCGACATCACGGCGCAGCAGCGCGATCCATTTCCGGAGGAATTGGAATGTTGCGTCAGTATCTCGTCGGCGCGCTCGCCAGCGTTTGCAACATTGCGATCCACGCGCTGGTGATGGTGTCTGTTATAAAAGTGGCGCGCATCGCGGACGAGTTGACAACGACGTATCAGACGTTCCGATTAATCGCCGTCATGAGTGCCGCCGTGACCGTGCTGATGATCGCGCATCTTGCCGAGGTGATGGTCTGGTCATTGACCTACGCGATATTCAGCGTCGCGCCAGAAGGCGCGGATATCGTCTATTTCGCCTTTGTGAACTACACAACGCTTGGTTATGGCGACGTGACGCCGGTCGAGCGCTGGCATCTGCTTGGGCCCATGACCGCGATGAACGGTGTGCTGTTGTTCGGCTGGTCGACCGCCGTGGTTTTCGAGGTGTTGAGGATGACGCTACTGGCGGGAGACGAAGCCACGAAGCCTGGTTGGCCGAAGTAGCGCGGACGCACAGCACGTAGTCCTCGCGCGTATCGCACGCATCCGCTGCGTAGATCGGCAAACCCGCTTCGTCAGCGCGGCGAAAGGCCGGTCTTCTGGCCGGCCTTTCGAGCAGCAACCGCGGTTGGTTGCTCAGTATTTCGAAACGACCGGTGGGGCGCCATAGCCACCGAAACGGTAGTTGAAGCGAACCGTGATCATGTCGACGTTCTGGCTGATCCGATCGTTGACAAAAGCGGCAGCAGCCGGACTGATGTTCGAGAACGAGTTGTTCGAATCACCCATGAAGAGGTGATCGTATTCGAAACCGACCGACCAGTTCGGCGCGAAGCCATACTCCCACCCGATGCCCACGACGCCGCCCCATCGAGTTGAGCTTGCCGAGGCGACATCGATGCCGGTTGCAATTTCGACTATGTCAAGACGATTGCTTGTGACAGCAGCGCCACCTTTCAGATAAAGCAGCGAATTGTTCCAGGCATAGCCGATCTGGCCGGTAAAGAGGCCCAAGCCATCCACCTTGACGCCGGTCGTGAAAAGCGGATTCACCAGGCTGACATGGGATGCGCTGAGGTTGGCCCAGTCACCCTGCGCCTCCACACCGAAGACAAACTGCGCGGATTGCCAACGGTATCCGAACTGACCGCCGACGAGACCACCTGATCGACTGACGCAGCCGTCAGAAATACCGACGCCCGTCAACGGACTAGCGTCCAAACAATTGCGGCTTTCTCCCCAACCGCCGTTGCCACCGATATAGAAACCTGACCAGTCATAAATGGGAGGAATGACAGGAGCCGGCGGTGCTTTGTAATGCACGGGAAGATCGGCGGCCATGGCAGACCCTGACAGGGCGACAAGACCGACAGCACTAAGCAGAAGTTTTTTCATGCACGGTATCCCCACTTTTGGATGGAATCTCACGCGTTACCGTACTCATCCTAAGCGTGTACGACCGGACGCCGCGTACCAAAATGGCAACACCCGCGTGGTAAATGCTGTTGGTGTGAAAATTGTGCTTTTTTGTCGCGCTTATGTGCGACCGTTTGGCTCAATAAGGTAAGGCATGCAGACCTAATCGGCGTCTGTTGCGGGTCCGTGAATATCTTGCTGTTCCTGCGATTCCCGCGTCGAACTCGATTCAAGCCAAGCGGGAATCTCCTTCGACGGGATTGCCCTCCTCGGTAAGTGAGGATTGACGGTACCGGCGGTGACGATCAGTCCGCTGTGGAACTTCGTTCGCGCGAAATCCTTGGCTTCTGCTTCGGTTTCGAACGTCTTGGTCAGGTGGGGATTTCGTCGTGGGACCGAGGTGCCGCTTCTCGGTACTTCATATGTTACATACCAAGTATGTTTCATCGCTGACCCAGGCGAGCGTGCTGCCTGACCCGTCACGACGACTTCGATCGGTCAATAACTGCCGTTTCTTCGAAGCGTCAGTGCAACGAGTCTACCGATGCAGCAGCGAACGACTCCACCGACGACGATTTGATCTAAATCAAAGCCGACCGGCGCGGGCGGCGCGTTGTGCACGCAAGCTTCGTCGCGGCGATCAGGATTCGCATTTGATTGAGATTGCGAAACGAGCAACTCGGAAACTTTGGCTGTCAGGTCGACCCGACCTAATTACTCCGGGTTCGGGCACGATGATGGTCTAGGCCGACGAGCAAGCGTATGGCGGTAAACGACGTGGGGTCAGCAGGATGCTGGTACGGGACATTCGGTCAGAGCTGATCCACGAACAGCTCACCCTGGCCGGTCCGGCCCTGTTCCATCGATAATTCGATCGGCGCTGCTGACCTTGATCTTGATCAATGCATCTGACCTACAACAAGGGCTGATGGCCAAGGGGCTGGGTCACGGAGTATCGAATGCCCCTGCGGCGATATTTCTCCTATGTCGGCGGCGTGCTGCTCACGGCGTTGTTCATCCTGGATGCATGGTTTCCGAAACCTCCGGTCGTGGAGAGGGCGCCCCCCAATTTGCCGATTATTCGCATACACTCTGATCGGAAATGGCCGGAGCGCGTCGTATACGATACCAATCTCCAAACCATCGTTCCGGCGTCGACCGCAAGCGCGGAGGGGCTCGCGCCCGCCCCAGAGGCGATTGGCGGCGCGCCGGCCAAAACAGGAGCACGGGACGCCTTTGGGATGCTGAAAGTGTCCGCCGACCAACCGCAGGCGGTCAAAGCGAAAGTGCGAGAACCGAAGTCGGTACGCCAGACTAAACTCGCCAGGAGACGCGCGCCGGCGCCCAGATTTGCGATGGCGCGCCACCCGCAATTTGGATGGTTCGGTGAGAACTTCTGGTGGTAGGGGCAGCGGGTCAAATCTTCATTTCCGGAACGCTGGCTGGAACGAACAAATCCGCCTCCGTCACGGCCATGACTTCGGCAACGGTTACTCCGGGCGCGGTTTCCTGAAGCGTTATCCTTCCACCGGCGAAGCTGATCACGGCCATGTCGGTAACGACAAGGTCGACCGGCCGCAAGATGTCAGCGGCAAAGCGCACTTCTGGACGATCTTGGATTTTCCGTTCGCGGCGTGCTGCATGGCAACGATGACGCGCTTGGCACCGGGCTCTCCTGACGTCAGCCAGGGACGTTGATCCAGATCAACGGCGTGCCGACGACATCACCCGGTGTGGGTAAGCGCCACGATCACGGGGCCGAGGATGGTCAGGAGTACGTTTCCAACAGCATAGGGCACGGCGACCCCAAGGACCGGCGTCTGACTGTCCGCCTTTTCGCAGGCTCCGGTGACGGCTGCGTCTACCGTCATTGCTCCCGCGAGCGCGCCACAAATGATGACCGGGTTCAGGTGCAGGACGCGATACGCCACGATGGTCGCAATCGTCAGCGGGACAAGTGTTACGACCACCCCCAAAGACAGAAGTAGCACACCGTGGGATTGAATCGCCGTAAGCGCCGCGGGCCCGTTGGCAAGCCCGATGGCGGCGATGAATCCACCAAGGCCGATGTCGCTCAACGTTTGCTCCGCGGCAGGCGGATAGTTTCCGACTGTGGGCCGGCGCGTACGCAGCCAGCCGCAGATCAGTCCCACAAGCAAGGTGCCGCCGGCGCCTCCGAGCGATATGGCGAAAGATCCGGCCTTGAAACTGAGCAAGCCTACTAGCAGGCCCACTGCTATTCCCGCCGCCAGGAAGGCAATATCGGTCCGGTCACCATAGCGGAGCACCTCGCCGACTTTCGTTGCGGCGCGCTGGACGTCGTGCGTTGCGCCTACCAGCGTCATGACATCGCCGAGATAGATTATTGTGTCGGGCGTGACTGGTACCTCTTGGCCTCTGCGCGTCAGATCGCGCAGAAATACGCCCCGCGCGTTATCGCCGACCTGATCGGCTATTTCGGCCAAGGTCCGACCGTGAAGCGCCTGATTGCTAACGAGAACGCCGAGCGCATCGCCCAATACTTCGCGCAGCACATCGGCGCCTTCGATTTCGGGGCCGATCAAGGTACCGGCCCTGACGAGCGCGGTTGCCGGCCCGGCGATCACGATCTCATCGCCGCTCTCTAGAATCGTCATCCTTATGCATCCGACTTCGTTGCCGCCGCGGTCGATGTGTTCGACGACAACACGGTGGCCGATACCATCTTCGATGGCGCCAACCGTTTGGCCGGCTGCGGTGACGACCCGATAGGCGCGCGCCTTGAACTTCTGGTAATTCAGACTCCCGGTCTTGCGTGCTTTGCCCCCGGAAAGCGTCGCCTCCAGCTTCGTCGCTTCTTCCTTGAGGTCGATCCCCATCAGCCAGGGCGCGGCAAAGGGCACGAACAGCAGCGTCAGGATGTAACCAAGAATGTAGGTGACGGCATAACCCGCCGCGATGTTGGCCTGCTGCTGGCGCAAGACATCATCGGCAAGACCGAGCGTTGCGAGCGCGCTCGTCGCCGTGCCGATCATGGATGACTGGGTGAGACTGCCGGACGCAAGACCGGCAGCTGTGCCTGAATCTAGGTGAAAGACAGAAGCAAAAAGGAGGACAAGGGCGAGGCCCGTAATGCTGATAACGACAGCCACCCCGACTTGCGAAAGGGTCCGCAGGCTTAGCGAAGCAAAGAATTCGGGTCCCGATTTATAGCCGATCGTGAACACGAACAGGCTGAAGAAGATCGACTTGAACAGCGGGGGGATCACGAAAGTGCCGAGTTGTCCAAGGAGTACGGCCGCTACCAGCGTGCAGGCTGTAGCGCCGATCGAAAATCCCTTGAACTGGAGCCGTCCAAAAAACGTTCCCAATGCGATCGAGAGCAGCAGGAAAATTTCCGGCGCGGTCGAAATAATCCAGCTGATTGTGTTCATCGGCGAGATCCTCAGGCCCATATGCGCACAGGTTCGGATCGCGCCCATTCAAACCCATTGACCCAAGTCAAGCCGGTATGTCCCGCCGGATCATTTTGTTGGTGTCGGGCGCGCCCTAAACCTGCTTCCTTGATTGCGGCTTGCCTCTGGATCTCCTTGGTGGTCGGCAGCAGTTCATCGAGCCGTTTTAGGCCGTTCACCAATCGTGCCTCTAAGGCTACGCCGCGCGAAAACACCGCCCTTTGATCCAGATCAAGCTTCGTGTGCTGGACGGTCGCACCGTCCGGCGCGACGGGGCAAGTCCGTTGGCCGGAGATACGCGGTGACTACCAGCTTCATCCGATGACGCCACACAACCTGCCGTTCTATGTCGCCAGGCCCGGCGAGACCGACGTCCTTATGATCGTGATGGGTATCTTCCTGTTCCTGGCGATCCTCGGCGTCGGCAACACACATTCACATCTTCTGGATCGCAGGGCTGCTGCTCGCCTTGATCGACCTGCCTGACTTCAGCACGCCGCTGACCAGCATCGCCGGCTCGGAACCGATCTTCAAGTTCCCGTCGAACTGGGCCGTAAGCTCGCGTCAGCAATTCCGGGCGCGAAGTACATCGAATACCCGACCGGCGACCACGGTTTCTGGACCGGCGATCCCGAAAGGTAGACCCCGCGGGCGAGCCACCAGTTAACTCAGACAATAAGGCTAGACAATCGCGGCACCGATTTGCGATGCAAACTGCGCAAAGGCAGTACGATCCAGAGCAGATGTGGGGAAGGGCAGTCGTTGACTTCCGCTAGTGACCCAGAGCTCACCCGGGGAGAGACCGATTCGGATTTTCGAATGGGAGCCGCTTGCTCGCACTGCAGCGACGTTCTGGACGGTTGAAACAAACGGCTGATCAGACCCGCCGCCGCTGCGCTCGCGCTGTGCGTAGCGTCCTCAGCACAGAGTATGCCGTTGGTCCCGCTTCAACAGCTAGTCAATTCGGTCATCAAAGTTCGCCAAGGATGCGGATTGGGGTGTCAACTGGTGGTGTACGCAACTCTGCGGTGCGGGCTGCGCGCGAAGTCTGGACGGACTCCCGTACCGGCGGCCTTATAGCCACGACAATGTCGCGAGCGCTCTCAATGTCGGCGGCTGTCACAACTGGCTGCTGGCGGCTGTTCACGGTAGGAAAACTACGGGCTACGGGGAACTGTTCTCCAGACGGGGAACCACGGAGATCCCTAAAGCACACTCCCTGAGCGCAACATTTAGAGGTCAAATATCGGGGGTGTAAGGTGCGTGTAAGCCAGTTCAAATAGGATCAGAGCTCCGGTCTTAAGCCCTTTTGGGGCCCCCAAGCCGGCTGACTAAGCCCCGCCGCGCAAAGCGTAGCGGGGCTTTGTTTTCAATGGCCCTCACATTGCGAGCAGGCCAAGGACTGCAATCGCTACGGTCAACGTCGCCAAGATGACTGCGCCCAATACAAGGAAGCGGTCACTCTCCACCATGAGAGGCCTCCGACGCCTGGGGTAATGGTCACAAGAAACCCCGCTCACGGGGGATATGAGCGGGGAGATTGCATATGGATGAGTCTCTGAAATCTCATCGCATCGTGACAGAGTACCTCGGAAGCGTAACATTGACCTAGAGCGTGTGATCGCCGCGCTAGGAATTTTGTTTCCGGGTGTTTCTGACGTGACCAGCGGACGGCGAAGCGCTTTCAGGCCTGATCCTTCATTGCCTTAAACATCGTCTTGATGTCGGAAAGCCGAAGCGGCTTCTCCTGCCGCCCTCGAAACTCGTTCAGCGCCGAGAGTTGACGTGCGCCGATTTCGTCGCGCTTGACCGAACGACTTCCGCTAATGACCCGAAGCAGACGTTCGCCCGCGCGGCCTAATGCGCGCGCTTGTATCGGTTGGCCAGTTGGAATTCGCCTTTAGCCAAGCGATCGTAAGAGCCCGCAAGTTCGCGATAGCTGCCGCGCAAGGTTTCCTGTAGCGAGTTGTCTGCCAGAGTTCGGTACCACTCGGCTATTTCACGATGTCGTTCGGCTTGCTTGGCATATTCCACGATGAGCCCTCAGCAGTTCACTGATCTAACGTCAAATCTGCGCACCAGGTCAGTCTGTGCTTCCATGCGAGGCCTCGGCGGAGGCGCAAATAACAGCCTCGCTATTCTAAAGGTTCTTCGTGCAGCCCTCGGTATCCATTTGGGCTAGCCTGTCGCGGTCGAGCAGCACGATCTCTCGGTGCTTCCTTCCTATGAACGAAAGTACTCCTTCGCGTTTAAGCGTCGAAAGTGCACGCGCGACCGTCTCTAACGTCAGGCCGAGATAGTCGGCAACGTCGCGACGGTCCATGGGAAGCTCCATAACGCCGGTTGCGGTCAGCCGCCTATCCATTTCGATGAGAAAGGCAACCACGCGCTCCAGCGAGCTTTTGCGACCGAGTAGCAGCATATGATCTTCGGCATGGATCAGGTTCTTCGTCATCAGACCGAGGAGTTCTTGCACGATTGAAGCATCTTCGGGAACGACGGCTTCCGAGCCTTGGCGCTTTAGCAGCAGAACCTTGGTGTCAATCAAGGCCTCAGCCGTAAATCGATGAACTTCCCCGTTTTCGATCCCAAAGACGTCGCCGGGAAGATGGAATGCACTGATCTGACGGCGACCATCCGCCAGAAGCTTGTAGCTCCGCACGGCTCCTTCGACGATCTGGTAGACATACTTTACCGGCTCGGCTTCGCCAAAAATTTCAGCCCCTCGACAATATCGAAACTCGCTACAGGCTCTTGGCGTGCAAGTTAGCGCGTTGAGTGCGTTTGATAATTTCGGCTGACCAGAGTTTAAATTGTGGAGCATCGGAAATCTCCCTGCCGGATTTATGTTGCCCTCGGCAAGGTTCCCGACTTTGACTTAGATCAACAAGCGGTTGAGCTTATGGGGTGGCCCGCGTGGCATCGCGAAAGCACCATTTGCTTTAGGAACGTCTGCGTTCGGCCCTTAGCCGACCTCGGATTGGGTCAATGTGGTGTCCGCTGCCAGTGCCAAAGCGGACATGCCGTCGTGTCGTCGCGGTGTCGGCTTTTGACCGGGAGCCGACGTTCAACTGCCCTTTCCGAGCCGCAAGGTCCTTGCCGCTCGGCCCGCCCCATTGACTTAAGACAAGTGGCCGACAACGGCCAGTGATAGGTCCTGCACTTTCCGGTTATACTGGAGCGAAGCAATGATCAGACCCGCCGCCGCTGCGCTCGCGCTGTTGTCACGGCTCGGCCTACTGCGCCGCCAACTGCGGGGCAACAACCTGCGGCGACCACCGCCGCGCCACGTTGACGGGCGCACGCAAGGGGCCAAGTAACGCGCGCGCAAAGGTAGACGTTAGTCTCTCCGTCACGATATTCCATCTGCTTCCACGTACGTTATGACAGCTTTCACCAACGCGTTCTTGCTGGTCTTTGCCGGACTATTTCCGATCCTGAACCCGATTGGGACCGCACCGATCTTTCTCGCGCTGACATCCTCTTGTACGGAAGATGAGCGGAACGCGCTTGCCCGCCGTGTCGCGATCAACAGCGTGCTGCTCCTTACAGGGTCGATGTTGATCGGCTCGTATCTACTCGTATTCTTCGGTATTACGCTCTCCGTTGTCCGCATTGCTGGCGGCCTGGTCCTGATCGCGTTCGGCTGGAAGCTTTTACACGATGGCGTCGAACCAGAAGCTAAATGTTCTTCAGAGACGAGAAGCAGTTCGAAGGCGATTGAGTCCTTCTATCCACTAACGATGCCGCTTACGGTCGGCCCGGGGTCGATAGCGGTCGCCATTGGTCTCGGAAGCCAACGGCCCGATGGGCCACTGACATTGTCGCAGCTTGCGCTACTCGGCGCGTCGGCTATCGCGGGGGTGGTCGCGCTCACCTTCACGGTCTATGTTTGTTACCGTTTCGCCACGCGTATAACCGCTCTACTAGGCGAGAATGGCGTCAATGTCGTTATACGCCTGTCTGCGTTTATTCTCCTATGCATCGGTATTCAGGTTCTGTGGACCGGTTACAGCACGTTAGTTAGTGGCGTGCGCACCTGACAACGCTCGCGGTCGTCAAAGTGGCGGGATGAGAGCATCGTCGCCCTCTTTTGATTGTCAATCAAATCGTGCCCTTAATGGGTTGGCTTTTGAGCTTGGATCCTCGGCGGGCGGCGTCTACGCGCCGCGCCAGACGTGCAAGACAGCCTCGCGAAAACCACCAACAAAGTGATCTGATACGTTTGGCGGCAGAAGACCGCTTAAATCGTCAAATGACCCTTTCACAACGCTCGTAAGATCATCAGTAGAGGCGTACTGCGCCCAGTACCGGCCCGCTTCCAAACCGCGCTGACGTTCATGCTCTGCGTCCATCGCCCGATCCCGGCTAAACGAGGATTGCCGCCGGCGTGCACAAACGCGCCGAGGTCAATGCGCACGTCCGCCGATGGGGTTGGGGGTGAGGTAAGACGGACGTGGCGAGCGCAGCACATCCGACGCCTGCGGGGTATTGTCCCGGCGGACAACTCCGCTCACTTCGTTCCGGCACTAGCCAGCAGTGTTTGACATACATCAAGGTTCACCTGCCGCGACGAAGACGAAGTACGCCCGACGGCACAAATCTCATGCGGAGAGCGAAAACATGATGACAAGAAGCCGATTGATCGAGATCGAGCGCGAGTTGGCCCAGATCATGCGTGAGATCGAACACATACGGCGCGACCTGATCGCCCGCGGGCTGCGCCAAAGGATAGCGACAATTCCAGCGCGCTTCGCGCCGCCGCTGGCCCTACCAGGCGACGATGGGATTGGTTGAGCCAGGGTGAGCCGTGGTACTCTGTACTATCGTCTGTCGCTGATCTGGATGGCCGTTCTGATCAGCGCTTTTGTGGTCATGACTATAGTGATGATCAGCTAAGGCCGCTCCAGCGGATTGCGCTGCCCGGTCTGTGGCGAGATCGGCGTCACCGATCTGTCGCTGGACATCACCGGCAACGCGATAATTGTTGAGGCGATCTCTGACGGTTTTCGGAGCATCGATGCAGTTCATGTTTTGGAGGGACTGTCCCCGTGATTGCCCGATGCCGCGCGGCGTCCGCCTGCACGCGGTTCTTCGATGAATGCGCCGACGCTTCATCCCGGCTTCCCGATCTAGTCTCACGGATGGCCATTCACTGGCCTTGCCTGGCTCGGGAAAGGCGAGACAACAGTGGACATGGTTTTAGCCGTCGCCGACATTCGGTGCGAACGCCGTGGACCGGCGTCGGTTCAACGGGGATGTTCGACGACAATAAACGCCCTTACAATGCATCGCGTATTCTCGCCGTCGTTCACCTCGACGCCGATATACGTTCCGGTTTAATCGTTGGTGTGACCGACCCGGCCTAGCGCGGCAGCGACCTCACGGAATGCGTGACGACACGCTGCTTGTTCGTCGCGAAACTCACGCCCTTTCTTATCTTCTGATTGGACGCCATTCCGGTGCGTGTGAAAATAAAAGCGAGCCATCGGTTCCAGTCCCCCTAGAGATAGATTGCTTATCGCAAGGGTCGAAGATCGGTTCTCGTGATTGCGAGCCATGAATTTGTGATTTCAAGCCAATCTGATGGTACTGTCGTTGGTCCATAGCCGAAGTCGAGTACTCGGCGAGTAGGCGGGAGTGGCAGGTGCGCTCCGGGCGGAGAACTAATGCCATCCCCTGCGAACTCTCTGGCACTGAGTTCGACGCGACATTGACACAAACTGCATATGCCGCCGCTCGCGGACGGGCGTAATCTAAAGACTTCGCGGGGATGGGCATCAGCCGTTGGCCCACCAAGGTCGCAGCCATCGCGCTCGCTAACAAACTCGCCAGGATGGCCTGGGCCATGCTGGCGACGAACGAGTGCTACAAGGAACCCGCCGCGCTTACGGCATAAACGAGATCGCGCTGGATCCGCTGGCGCGATGTGACGGTTGGAAGGGCGAACAGCACTTAATGCAGAACCGGTCGCTCCCGGTGATCAGGACAACCCACTAGGGCCACAGCATCATCGAATGCGCGCTTTTGACCGGGACCTGATCCGCGGAGGGCATTATGGCCAGCGGTCATCGATGCCGCGCAAAACAGGCCGAACACATTGCTGCACCGACCGACGCTGCAAAGTGAAGATTCCTCTTGCCAACCCGGAGCCGTCCACACATGGCCCTTGCCCGCTCAGGAGGAGTTTGGGGCAAGCAACTGAGCGCCGGGCGATGAATGAGCTCGGAAATCCCGTCGCGCAAATGCCCGCGGCAGAAAAGCTCATTTCGCTTACGGATGCTCGGTCCACCATTCGGGCCAACGAACTCTGCCGGGTGTACGAGTGACGTTCACGATGGTTCGTTGTTCGGCGGGGCTGAGCTTCCGATCAAGGCGAGCCAAGGCGCTCTCAACCAGCCATGGCTCGAGGGCCATGCGCGCAGTCTCGCGGTAGGGATCGAGTTTCTTGGCCATCCGCAGCGGCTCCAGCGCGGATGTGACGCTCCCGGGCGCTACCACTACTCTGACGATGGCATCAATTTGGGCGTCGGCCACACCGTGCCCTTCTCTGGCTTGGTCGATGATGGCGAGCGATTCACGGGCTGCGGCGCCGCCACTTTCAAACCCTCGTTTTGTGAGCTGAAGCAGGAAGGCTTCAGCCGCCGTTACGCGACGCGAGGTTCCGCCTTCGCGGACGGTTACCATCTGTCCGAGAACGGCCTGATACGGCGCTTCGCGGTGACGCCCGCGAGGACGCCCAGCCGGATTGCCGCTCTGGCCTTTCGTAAAGCGAGTGATCATTGGCGGCCGGCGATATCCAACATCGAAATCCTCTCCATTGTTCGGTGGATCGTCATCCGACCTCATTCGTTCGGCTCCCGCGGCCATCGCAAACTGTCCGGATCACGCGTGCAACGCCTTATCGAATTACGATCGTCTTCGGTCAGACACTGGCCGCCGCGCCTCCGGCGAAGGGCCGCTTGCACCGCCCACGGCTCAAGGAGGAGTTGCGCCCGGTGGCTGCCAACGTCCGCGCGTGCCCGATTTGGCGCCGCGACCCCGAGAAGAACAAGAGCCGCATCCGCGTTGTTCGGATCGGGCGAGATGTATTGCTTGATCTGCGGCCAACGCGTTTGCGGCACATGTTTCGCCAGCCAGGCCTCGCGCTTCATGATCCATTTTGCGACCTGGCGCGTGGCCATGTTCTTGCCGGCTATGGCATCGCGATAAGTTCGCTGCTGAAGCGCCTCTTCCATGGTTATTTCACGCGTGCCGCCTTGGTGGGGCACCGTCAGGGTTTTTTCCATTATGATGTCAAATACGGAGCGTCGTGAGGCGTGAGAGGTCCTTGGGCGGCCGGCCGGATTTCCGCTGCGACCCTTGCCAAACCAGCCGGCATTCGGCTTTGGGCCGGAGCGAGCCTTCTTGCTCACGACGCCGCCCCCTCAAGACGCGGCTCGAGGCCTGTCCTGGCCGACCAGCGCTCAATTGCCACATCGACGTAGGCCGGATCGATGTCGAGCCCGCGGAAACTTCGTCCTGTCCGCTCGGCCGCCAAGAGCGTCGTCCCAGACCCCAGAAAAAGATCGAGGACGAGATCGCCGCGCCGCGTCACATCCTGGATCGCATCGGCAACCAATCCTGTCGGCTTGACCGTCGGATGCAAGGCGAGATCTTCCCTCCGGCTGCCCTTCATGGAGTTGACCGAGGCATAGTCCCAGACGTTCGTCCGATTGCGGCCGTGCCGGCCTAGCTCGACCATGTTGTGGTGAGGGGCCGTTCCTACCCGGTAGACAAAGACCAACTCGTGCTTGGACCGATAAAGGGATCCCATACCAGCGTTGGACTTGTTCCAGACGCAGAGGTTCAGAAGCTCGCCGTAGACTTTTGAGCCGACCGCCGAAACGCTGTCCATGTGTCGCCAGTCCATGCAGACGAAATGGACCGCACCATCGCGCGACCAATGCGCCGCGGCGCCCAGTGTATCCGCGAGGAATGAACGGAACTCCGCCTCGCTCATTTCGCCTGAGGCCATGGCAAACTCGCGATGGCTACCGGCGGAGACCGCATGTCCTCCAATCCGCACGTTATAGGGAGGATCGAGGAAAGCCGCATCGACCCGCGCTCCGTCGCCGATGAGCCGTTGTAAGAAACCTGCATCGCGGCCATCGCCACATCCCACGCGGTGATCCCCGAGAATCCAGATATCGCCCGGCTTCGTACGCGGTTTTGCCGGAACGGGCGGGATGACCTCGTCGTCCGGATCGTCTGCCGAGCCAAGAATCACGTCGATCTCGCCGGTCGAGAAGCCTGTCAGCGTAGGGTCGATATCTACATCGAGCGAAGCCAGCTCGCCCAGTTCCTGCTGCAGGATTTCCAGATCCCAACCGGCATTGAGCGCGATTTTGTTATCGGCGATCCGCAGTGCCCGCTTCTGGGTCTCCGACAGGCCGGAAAGGATGATCGTGGGGACCTCTATAAGCCCCATCGCCCGCGCGGCCTGAAGCCGGCCATGGCCCGCAATGATATGGCCTTCGGGATCGGCAAGGATTGGATTGGTGAAGCCAAAGGCTTCGATCGACGCTTTGAGCTGCTCGATCTGGCGCTTCGAATGGGTACGGGCGTTGCGGGGGTCGGGAATGAGGTCGCCGATCGCGCGATAGGTGACAGTCAGCCGCGACGCGACTGCAATTGTTGGTACATCGTTCATGATGGACTTTTGTTTTGCGGGTGAAAGACCAAGTTTCCCTTAGCGAGCATTTGCGCGTCGCATCCGTCCAGGCCGTTCCACTGGGAGCGTGTCGAAACAGCCAACGAGAGCGTATCGCTCGTTTCCGGCTTACGGGTTATCGCTAAACGGTGCTTGAAAGGTCAGGAGGCGGGCGTGGTGAAGCGGTGCGGGTACTTTCAGTAAGCCACTTGCGCGATTCGCCCTCGGTTGTCACCTGTTACAGGGCTGCAAATGCCTGATGTTGCCGATCTCAAGCCCTGTTTCCGCGCTTGAATTGCCTGTTTTGCCGAATAACAGGAAAGTGCCCCGGCGCCGCTGCAACTAACCGAAAACGCTGTCGAATTTCGAACGGGCGATCTTCGTTTTCTCGTCCGAAGCCTGTTTTTTCCAAGAATTGCGAGAAAATTCCCTGTTCCAGCATTGGAGACCGGTTTCGCTAGACTGCATCCGCCACCATCCGGTCCCCGTCAACGCCGGATACTTACATCACCCCCAAGCGGGCCCAAACTCAGAACGCGGCGTCGAGCGTGGCTTCGAGCGTCTCGATCATTGCGTCGGTGAGGCGCGACATCGCCGGCGTCGCCTCGCCATCGGCCCGCTGTCGCATCACCATGGCGACCGTCGGGAGTTGGGGCAGGCCTGCGTCGGCGTTCAGGACTGAAAGTTGCGAAGGCAGTCCCATCGGCGTCCGCACGGTGATGCCGAGGCCGCCGCTGACCGCCGCCCACAGATCCATCAAATTGGGACTCGAATGGGTGATATTCCACGAAATTCCGGCGGCATCGAGCGCGGTGCTGGCCGCGGCCCGGAAAAAGCAGGGCGGATCGAATACCGCCAATTGCAATGGGGCCGGGGCGTTCGAGCGTACGAATTCGCGTGGGCCGATCCAGTTCATCGGGAGTATCGCTGACCACGCCGCGTCGTCTGCTTGCTCCGAGGCGAATGTGATGGCGATGTCGACTTCGGACTTTTCGAGTTGGCGGACCAGGATCGGGCTGCGATCGACGACGGTCTGAACGCGAATCGCAGGAAAGGTCCGAGCGATGCGGATCAACGCAACCGACAGCCATGACTCGGCAAAATCTGGCGGCACGCCCAGACGCACGGTGCCGCCAATCGACGCACTCGGCAGCGTCGAAAATGCGTCGTCGTTGAGTTCGACGAGCCTCCGTGCATTGCGTATCAGCGCGCCGCCCGCGTCCGTTAGCGCCATGTTGCGGCCGATGCGCTGAAACACCGGGAAGCCGACCTGCTCTTCCAGTCTCTTCAGTTGCAGACTGACCGCGGATTCCGAGCGGCCCACCTTGGCGGCGGCGCGCGCGAAGCTTCCGAGTTCATCGACGGCGATGAGCGTTCGCAAAACGGCAATGTCGAAATTCGGCTGCTGTCCCGGCACGAGAAATTCTCACATGAGGAAATCTCAACTTCGAGAATTGAAACTACTCGTTTGTTTTGACGGTCGCAATGATCGACGCTCCTGCGGCAAGCACGCCGTGCGCGCGCGTCATTCACTTTCAAACGGTCATTTCATGTCTCACCTTCGCATGCTCTATATCGCGGTATTGTCCGTCAGCGCCATCATCGCCAATGCGGCGATCGCGGCGGGGCCGATCATGGTTGTCGGCATCGATACCAAATTCTGGATCGATGATGCGGGGGACCGGGTGTTCCGGCCCGACAGCGGCGACATCGTTCAGGTTTATGAATTGAGCGACCCGGCGCACCCGCAATTGATCCGCGAGTTGCCGCTGCCGAATTCAGTGGTGGGTCCGCCGACCAACCTTGCGGTGACGCCGGACGGCAAGCTCGCGCTGATCGCCAATTCTATTCTTGTCGGGGCAACGGAGCCTTACAAGCCCGCCCCCGACAACCGCTTGTTTGTCGTCGATATCGCCGCCCGCCCGGCGCGGCTGTTGGATACGGTTCAGGTCGGCGCGCAACCTTCGGGCATCGCGATCAACGGGGAAGGCACGATGGCGTTGGTGACAAACCGTGCCGGCAAGTCGGTCTCGGTATTGTCGATCAAGGGCACGAAGGTGTCGGTCACCGATACGATTGCGATGGATGAGGTCGTGACCTCCGCTGCTTTTGCGCCCGACGGCAGGCATGCGCTGATCTGTGAATATGCCGCCCATCGCGTCGCACTCCTCGATATTGAAAATGGCATGGTGAAGCGGACGACGGTGGCGCCGACGGTTGGTTTGTGGCCATACACCGTCGCGGTGACGCCAAATGGCCGGCTTGGGCTTGCGGGGTCGACAGGTAACCAGGCAACGTCGGACGGCAACATCGATCCGATCGCCGTGATCGATCTCGCGGTAACCCCGCCGCGCACGGTCGATTTCATTGCAACGGGCGACAGCGTCGAAGGGCTTGTGGTCAGTCCCCGCGGCGATTATGCCGCCGCGACGATCCTTCAGGGCAGCCTCGATGCGCCGAGGGGGGCGTGGTTTGGCCATCGCACCGGGAGCGTCGCGTTGCTGCGGATCGCAGATGACAAGGTCACCCTTGCGAACCGGACCGATGTCGGCGCCTTCCCAGAGGGTGTGGCGTTCTCACCGGACGGCGACTGGGTCTATGTCGGCAATTTCGCCTCGCGCAGCATCTCGGTTCTGCACCTCGAGAATGGAAAGCTCGTCGATACGCGTGCGGACATCGCGCTGCCGGGTCCACCGGCGGCCCTGCGGATCGGGTCTCAATAATATCGCCGGCCTCTACGGCGCTTGATGCAAAGAGAAACTATGTCGAAGTCAAAGCTCGCGCTTCTGCTGTCGCATTCGGCGGAAGCAATGTTGCCGAAGATCGAGGGTGATGTACGCAGGCGCCTCTTGCTGAGCGGCATGTTGGGCGCAGCCGGCGCATTCGCGACAAGAGGAGCGCTGGCGCAGACCACGCCTTCCGAGCGAACGGTGACTTCTGCCGACGGTATCGTTCGCACCACGCTGGAAAGCTACACCAACGCGGCCGGCGAGGATTTTCGATTGGTCCTGACGACCCATCCGCCCGGCCTCGGCCTGCCCTCGCATCACCATTCGTCCGTTGCGCACAACTACGTGCTCGAAGGTGTTGCCGAATCCCAGTACGAGGGTGAGGAACTGAAACGGTTTGCAGCCGGGCGGAGCTATCAGGATCAGGCGCAGGTCACGCATACGGTCTTTCGCAATGCGGATCGCACGTCTTCGCTCAAGTACCTGATCGCTTATACCGTCAAGAAGGGGCAACCGTTTCTACTGATCCCCTGAGCCGCACCGTTTCTTTTCGAAGCGGCTTTGCCCGGCGTTTTTGATATGACGAAGGCCGCGCTCGCCCCTTGCGCCGCCACGATCCCGGCGGCACACTTGATCGCAAGGCGCAGGGTCTCCAGGCGGCCCGCAACAATAAGATCAGGGACGGAACATGGCGGCGACGCGGATCGACTGCGATATCCATCCAGCCATTGGCGGCACGCGCACGACGCTGTTGCCCTATCTCGACGACCACTGGAAAGAGCAGGTGGTCAGCCGCGCCATCGACGGGCTCGATCTCAACAGCTATCCGCCGAACATGCCGCTCTCCGGACGCGCCGACTGGCGGTCCAAAACCGGAAAGCCGGGCAGCGATCTCGCGATGGTCCAGCGCGGCGCGTTCGATCAGCTCGGCGCGAGCCACGCGATCTGCAACGTGCTGTATGGCGCGCAGGCCGTCTACGATCCCTACATGGCATCGGCCTTCTGCAAGGCGATCAACGACTGGATATCAGCCGAATGGCTGGACCGCGACAAGCGTCTTCGTGCCTCGATCGTGGTGCCGTTGCAGGCGCCGGATCTGGCCATCGAAGAGATCGAGCGCCGCGCCGGCGATAATCGCTTCGTTTCCGTGCTGGTGCTGGCGCAAGGCGAGAATTTGCTCGGGCGTCGTCACTATTGGCCGGTGTGGCAGGCCGCCGAGAAACATCAACTGCCGATCGCCATCCACGCCGGCAGCGCCTACCGGCAGGCGCCGAGTTCGGTCGGCTGGCCGTCCTATCGTTACGAATATTATCTCGCCGAGGCGCAAGCGTTTCAGAGCCAGGTGCTCAGCCTGATCTATGAGGGCGTGTTCTGGAAAATTCCCGAAGCTCAAGGTCGTGCTGATGGAATCCGGCGTGACCTGGCTGCCGGCCTTCATGTGGCGCGCCAACAAGACCTGGCGCGGCGTCCGCGTCGAGGTGCCGTGGGTCGAGCGCGAGCCGGCCGCGATCATCCGCGATCATGTCCGGGTGACGATGCAGCCCTTCGATGCGCCGCCAAATGCAACTGACGTCGCCGACATCATCGAGATGATCGGCTCCGACAAGATGTTCCTGTTCGCGTCCGATTATCCGCACTGGCAGTTCGACGGCGACGACGCGGTGCCGCCGAACCTGCCGGCTTCCATCGTTTCGCGCATGTGCGCCGACAATCCGCTTGAAACCTTTCCGCGGCTGTCGCTCGCAGCATAATCTACTTCCGAGGAGGATCGCATGAGTGAAGTCATCGACCGCCCGCTGCTCGATCAGGAAAAGTCCGCGAAGGCGCGGTTCCGGATCATCGATTGCGACGTTCATCCGAGCCTGCATTCGAAGAGCGACCTCAACCCGTTTCTGGCGAAACGCTGGCATGAGCACCTGAAAAGTTACGGCGATCATCTGCGCACGCCGTATATGGGCACGACGCCGTATCCGCGTTCGTCGCCGTTGATTTCGCGCCGCGACGCCTGGCCGCCGACCGGCGGCCCGCCCGGTTCGGACCTCGACTTCATGCGCAAGCAATATCTCGATCCGCTCGATGTCGAGTTCGGCATCCTGCAAGTGCTCGACATGTTCATTTTCTCGCAACAGGACCTCGAATGCGGGGCGGCGATCCAGCGTGCCGTCAACGATTGGCAGCTTGCGCATTGGAGCGACAGGGATTCGCGGTTGAAGGCTTCCATTCTGGTCGGGCAGGACGGTACCGATCTGGCGGTCGCCGAAATCGAGCGCTGCGCCAAGGTCGGCCGGTACGTGCAGATCAACATCTCGCCGCGGGCCAACGAGCCGATCGGCCGCCGCCGTTACTGGCCGATCTATGCACGCGCGGAAGAGTTGGGCTTGCCGATCGGCATTCATACCGGCGGCTATGGCGGCCATCCGCCATCTGCCGGCGGCTGGCCGTCTTATTATGCCGAAGAGCATCAGTCGAACGCGCATACCATGGCGGCGGCGCTGACGAGCCTTGTGATCGAGGGCGTGTTTGAGCGTTTCCCGCGCCTCAAGATCGTGTTCATCGAAGGCGGGTTCGGCTGGATCTCATCCACCATGTGGCGGATGGATCAGCATTTCGAACGCTTCCGCAGCGAAGTGCCCCATCTCAAGCGCAAACCGTCCGAATATGTTCGTGAGCATTTCTGGTTCACGACGCAACCGGTCGACGAGCCCGACGAAGCGAAGCATTTGCGCTCGCTGATCGAGTGGGTCGGCATCGATCGCCTGCTGTTTTCGTCCGACTATCCACACTGGGATTTCGACGATCCACGCTACGCGTTCAAGGCGCCGCTTTCAGAAGCCGAGCGGACCAAGCTGTTCCAGACCAACGCGCACGACGTCTACAAGCTGCGATAGCGAGGCCTGATTAGCTGTCATGCCCCGTCACATCGTCGCCCGCACGTCAGACATCCCGCCCGGCGGTAACAAGGTGGTCTCGCTCGAGGGCCGCGACGTCGTCGTGTTCCATGCCAATGGCGAATTCTTCGCGCTGCTCAATCGGTGCCCGCATGCCGGCGCGCCGCTCGACCGGGCCGCCTGCATAGCGCGGCTGACCTCGCCGGAGCCGGGCGTGTATCAGCGCTCGCGCGTCGGCGAGTTGCTTCGCTGCGGCTGGCATGGCTGGGAATTCGACATGCGCAACGGCCAGTCGTGGTTCGATCCCAAGCGCGTCAAGGTCAGGACCTATCCGGTCGTCATCGAAGACGGCGAAACGCTCGCCAAGGGGCCATACGTCGCCGAGACCTTTCAGGTTCTTGTCGAGGACAATTACGTGATCGTCGAGACCTGACTGTTTTTTCACCTCGACACAATTGTCGTGTTATAAGCCGACATCATTGATCAATGACGGGTGTGAACGATGTCGAAGCAGGCGATGCGCGAAGAGGCCGAACGCCTGATCCGCGAGGCCATGGCGCGCAAGCCGCTGGTCGTCAAGGAAGGAAGCACTCGCATCGAGGCGGTGTGCGGCAAATGCGGCGCGCCGAACCGGGTTTCCGCCGAACGCGGCGTGACGCGGGCAAAATTCACCTGCAAGCAATGTGGGCACAAGCAGGAGACGCTCTAAACCGCTTCGAGGTGAGGGGATGCGTGCAGCGGAGGGAATGGAGCCGATCGAGACGGCCAGCGCCGACCGCTTGCGTTCACTACAGCTTTCGCGCCTGAAGCAAACCGTCAGCCGCGCGTATGAGAAGGTGCCGCATTACAGGCAAGCCTTTGACGCCGCGGGCGTGCGCCCGGACGATCTCAAAGACCTTTCCGACATCTCGAGATTTCCGTTCACGACCAAGCAGCATCTGCGCGAGAATTATCCGTTCGGAATGCTTGCGGTTCCGATGGACGACATCATCCGGATTCACGCATCCAGCGGCACGACGGGCAAGCCCACCGTCGTTGCCTATACCAGGGGCGACATCGAGACCTGGTCGCAACTGATGGCGCGCTCGATTCGGGCAGCCGGCGGACAAATCGAGCGACAAGATCCACGTTGCCTATGGATATGGTCTGTTCACCGGCGGGCTCGGTGCCCACTACGGCGGCGAATGTCTTGGCGCGGCGGTCATTCCCGTCAGCGGCGGCATGACCGAACGTCAGGTTCAGATCATCTGCGATTTCCAGCCTGAGGTCATCATGGTGACGCCGTCTTATATGCTGGCGATCGCCGACGAGTTCGACCGTCAGGGAATCAAGTCCAGCACGTGCTCCTTGCGGGTCGGTATTTTCGGCGCCGAGCCGTGGACCGAAAGCATGCGGTCCGAAATTGAATCGCGCATGGGACTGCAAGCGCTCGACATCTACGGGCTGTCCGAGATCATGGGACCCGGCGTGGCGCAGGAATGCATCGAGACCAAGGACGGCCTGACGATCTGGGAAGATCATTTCTATCCCGAGATCATCGATCCGGATACGGGAGCTCCGCTTGCCGACGGCGAGGCAGGCGAACTCGTGTTCACGACGCTCACCAAGGAAGGCATTCCGCTCATTCGCTACCGCACGCGCGACCTCACGCGCTTGTTGCCGGGCACGGCGCGAACGATGCGCCGGATGGAGCGGATCAAGGGGCGCAGCGATGACATGCTGATCATTCGTGGCGTCAACGTCTTCCCGTCCCAGATCGAGGCGGCGCTGTCAGGTGAGGAAAAACTGGCGCCGCACTATGTTCTCGAATTGCGCCGTTCCGGGCCGCTCGATGAGCTCGATGTCGTCGTCGAGACGCGTCAGGCGTTGGGCGAGGAAGCCGCGAGCGAGCGCGAGACGTTGCGGCTTCGCGCCGAACACCTGATCAAGGCCTCGGTCGGGGTGACTTCGCGCGTGCGCATCGTCGATCCCGGTGCGGTCGAACGTTCGCAGGGCAAGGCCAAGCGCGTTCTCGATCTCAGGCCAAAAAACTGAGCAAGAAGTGAGGAAGGACTGAAGTGAAGTCGGACATGCTTCCTCTCGCCGGGCTGCCGGCTGCGACCTTCGAGACCTGGCGAACCACCGAGCCGGATTCGACCAGTAGTATTGCAGGTGGCGACTTCGCCGGCGATTGCCGCCGCTACGCCAGCCTATTGGAAGCTCGCGCGCGAGCTGCTCGAAAGCTTGCCGGCCAAGCCGGATCGCAACGATGAGCAGGCAGCCGCCGCTGAAACCATCCAGCAGAAAGCGCGCGCCGCGCGGCAGCGTTTCCTGTCGCGGCATGTGGCTTCGGTTTATCAGGCGCTGACGCAGGATTATCAGAAGTTTCTCCGGGTCGAATCGCTGGTTCAGGCCGCCGCCGATGCATTCCCGGGTCTTGTCCCCAGTGTTGACGCAGGTCGCGGAAGATGCCGGCCGGCTGCAACGCGACAAGGAAGGCGTCGAAATCGACCAGGGGATATTTCTGTCGCATGTGTTGGGTGAGGCCCGCGCCGGCACGCATCTGTGTCATTCGATGCTGCTGCCGCGCGCAGACACGACGCAGCATCTGGAGAAGTTTGTCGCCGATGGCTTTGTGGACCTGGGTGCTGCGACCGTCGAGCGCCGCGAAAATGCCGTCCATGTCACCTTGAAGAATCCGCGCTACCTGAATGCGGAGGATCAGGCGACGATCGATGCGACGGAAATTGCCGTCGATCTGGCGACGCTCGACCCCCGAAGCAACATCGCCGTGCTCAGGGGCGGCGAGGTCGATCACGCCAAATATCGTGGGCGCCGGATCCTGGGCAGCGGGATCAATCTCACGCATCTCTACCGGGGAAAGATTCCGTTTCTCTGGTTCATCCAGCGCGAGCTCGGCTTCGTGCACAAATTCATGCGTGGCGTGGCGCGGCCGGAAGCGCTTCCCGACGATGTCCATGGCACCGGCATCGAAAAGCCCTGGATCGCGGCGGTTGAGAGCTTTGCGATCGGTGGCCATTGCCAGATCCTGCTGACGCAGGATTATGTGCTGGCGGCAAGCGACGCGTTCATGACGCTGCCGGCGCGAAAGGAAGGCATCGTTCCCGGCGCCTCGAATTTGCGGCTGCATCGCTTCGTCGGCGACCGGCTCGCGCGCCAACTCGTGCAGTATGAACGCAAGCTGATCTGCGACAGCCCGGAAGGACGGCTCATCTGCGATGAGATCGTCGATGCCGGCGAGATGGATGCGGCGATCGACCGGGTGGTCCAGACCATGAGCAGCTCCGGCGCTGTCGGTGCGATCGGCAACCGCCGGGCGTTCAGGATCGCGGTGGAGCAGCTCGACCTGTTTCGCAGTTACATGGCGGTCTACGCGCGCGAACAGGCCTACTGCCATTTCAGCCCGGCGCTGATCTCCAATCTCGAGCGATACTGGAACGCGCAAAACAGAGCGGACTAGCTCTGCTTGACGAAGCGCGCGAAGGCTTCCGCATGGTCCGGATGCCAGCGCGATAGCGCGGGGCGATTTTCAACGATGTCTCCCGCGGCCCACAGAATGCGCCGCTCGTCGAGTTGCCGCGGCACGTCGTTGTCCGGGCACAGGATGTAAAAGTCGCCGGCTTCCAGCCGTTCGATCAGGAAGTCGACGGTCTGCTCGGGCGTCCAGGCGGCGGCCGGCTTCTCGGTGCGGCCCTTCGCGGTCAGGCCCGTGAACACGAAACCCGGAATGAACAAATGCGCCGTGAGGCGGCCGCCTCTTGCCGTTGCGCAGTTCGTGTTGCAGCGCTTCGGTGAAGGCCTTCACGCCGGCTTTCGAGACATTGTAGGCGGGGTCGCCGGGCGGTGTGGTGATGCCTTGTTTGGAGCCGGTGTTGATGATGAGACCCGGCCTTCCGCGCTCGATCATGCCCGGGCGCAAAAATCTGCGAGCCGTGGATGATGCCCCACAGATTGACGCCGAGAATTCGCTGCCAGTTTGCCTCCGGCCCGAACATCGTGCTGCCCGGCTGAATGCCGGCGTTGTTCATCAACAGGTCCGTGCCGCCGAAACGCGCGCGAACGGCGGCTTCCAGTTTGGAGACTTCTTCCGTGCGGCTGACATCGACGGCCATCGTCATGATATCGGCGGCGCCGCCCGGTGAGGCCGCCGCCAGTTCTTTTTCGGCTGACGCCAGGCGATCGGCGCCGAGATCGGCCACGCACACTTTCATCCCGAGTTGCGCGAACCGTTTCGCGGCGGCAAGGCCAATTCCGGCCGCACCTCCCGTGACGACGGCGACGTTATTGGGCGACATGACAGGATGGGGCATGGGAGATCTTCTCGTCTTGCTATCGCGTTAGCGGAGTGGATTTGATATTCGCTGCTCACCTGGCCGCAGAATAGCGAATATCAAATCCGGTAGTCTTACAGTTAGAAGTCCTGACCGCAAATTGCGGCAAGGATATTTTCGGGGGCACGCTACATGAATTTTCCGTCGTTGTTTTCTCCGCTTCAAGTCGGTGCATACCGGCTCGCGCACCGCGTGGCGATGGCGCCTTTGACGAGAATGCGCGCCGAACGATCGAGCTTCGTGCCGCGACCGCTCAATGCCGAATATTACGGGCAACGCGCCACGCCCGGCGGCCTTCTGATTGCGGAAGCAACGCCCGTGATGGTCACCGGCCGCGGCAACCCCGGGGTGCCCGGCATCTACTCGCAAGCGCAGATCGATGGATGGCGCAGCGTGGTCGACGCCGTTCACGCCAAAGGCGGTTTGATCTTCCTTCAGCTCTGGCACGTCGGCCGCGTCTCGCATTCGTCGTTTCAGCCTGATGGTGCGATGCCGGTCGCGCCTTCGGCGGTACCGATCACGGGCAACGGCATGCTGGCGATGACATCAGACGGCAAGATGGTGCCCTACGAGACGCCGCGCGCGCTTGAGACCAGCGAAGTCGAGGACGTGATCGAGGCGTTCCGGCAGGCGGCTGTTAACGCCAAGGCGGCCGGCTTCGACGGGGTCGAGGTTCATGGCGCCAACGGCTACCTGCTGGAGCAGTTCCTGCAATCGCACACCAATTTGCGCACCGACCGATATGGCGGCGGAATCGAAAACCGTGCGCGGTTGCTCCTGGAGATTACCCAGGCCGTGATCGGGGTGTGGGGCGCGGACCGCGTCGGCGTGCGGCTGTCGCCCTACGGCATGGCGAATGGCAGCGGCGAAGCGGAGCCGATGCCGCTCTATACGCATGTGGTCAAGGCGCTCGATGAACTCGGGTTGGCTTACCTGCATTTCATCGAGCCGCGATCGAGCGGGGCAGGGCGCGCGGAAGTGAACTGGCAGAACGTGCCGTCGGCGATGGTGCTGTTCCGGCCGCTTTGGCGCGGCGTCTTGATGACGGCGGGCGGTTTCACCGGCGAGACCGCGGAAGCTGCGATCGCGCAGGGCCATGCGGATGTGATCGCGTTCGGCCGCATCTTCATTTCCAATCCGGACCTGCCGCGCCGTTTGCAGCAGGGCTTCCCGCTCACGCCGTATAACCGTGCGACGTTCTACGGCGGTGAGGAAGCGGGCTATACGGATTACCCGGTACACGACGGCATGGCGACGGCGTAGACATCTCATCAGTCGTCATTCCGGGGCGATGCGAGCATCGAGCCCGGAATCCATCGTGCCGTCCAGCGTGCCCGGAGAAATCGATTCTCGGGTGCGCAATTATGCACCTTAGCTCGCTCGTGTTGCTCGTGCCCCGGAATGACAGAGAGCTGCTAATGGCCAAACCCACCAAAGCCGGCGGTGTTGCCAGAGGCCGATGCCTCTGCGGCAGTGTCGCATTCGAGATCGACGTTCCGGCGCGTTGGGCCTGGCACGATCATTCATCGGCCAGCCGCCGCGCGCACGGCGCGGCCTACGCGACCTATGTCGGAAGCTGGCGCAAGCGCTTTCGTATCACCGCCGGCGAGGAAGATATTTCGCGCTTCGAGGATGCCGCAACCAAAACCGCGCGCTCGTTCTGCAAACAATGCGGCACGCCCCTGATCTATGAGCGCCCGCGTTCGCCGCACATGGTGAACATTCCCCGCGCGCTGTTTTCCGACCGCACCGGCCGCCAGCCGCTCTATCACGTCGCGATCGAAGAGTTGCAGGAGTGGACCTATGCCGGCGAACCGCTGGTGCCGCTGAAAGGTTTTCCCGGCGTGGTCTGGCACCGCGGCGAAGAAAACGCCGCGCAAAAACGATCGCGAGGGGATGTTCTGATCAGTTGCGCTTCAGGCTCAGCTTCTGCTGCGAGGCTGCATCCGGCGGCAATTCCTTGTCGCCCTTGGGATAGTCGTTGGCGTCAAGCAGGAACGCGGCGAGATCGGCAGAAGTCTGTTCGGTGAGACTGCCCGGCCGGTCGGGCGGCATCTTCGCCGTCATGAAGGCCACGAGCGCTGCGACCGAGCCGCCGTTCCAGTGCTTCTTGAAAACCGAGCCGTTCAGCGCCGCGCCGCCGAACTCGCCGTTGTCGAGTTGGTCGCCGTGGCATTGGACGCAGCGCTCCGCATAGATGTCGGAGCCGCGCGTGACCTGGTCGGCGGTGAAACTGACCGGTGACATTCCACTGGCGCCGCTGGCGGTCGCCGGCGCGCCACCGCCGGATCGCAACGCATAGACCTGCGCCGACGTCAGCTCCGGTGCGCGCGACGCCTTGATCTCGTCAGCGGTGAAGGGCTTGAAGCCCGACGGCATCGACTTGCCGTTGTCCCAGGCGTTGCTCACATAGTTGAGCACGGCGGCGATATCGTCGTCGCTCAGGGCGTTCCACGGCGGCATCGCGCCGGCGAAGTTGTTGCCGTTGACGCTGATCTCGCCTTCGAGGCCGAACAGCAGCACCTTCTCGACATAGCTGCGTCCGTCGGCTCGTTTCAGCAGGTCGGGAAAATGCCCGGCCAGCGGCGGAAATGCGCCGGCCATACCTGTGCCGCCCGCCTGATGGCAGGCGGCACAGTTGGCGGCGTAAACGCGCGATCCCGCATCCGCGCTTGCCGCACCGGATTGCGCCTGTGCGGGGAGCGATGCCGCCAGCAAGACGCTGGCGGCAAGGCTGGTGAAGAAAAGTGCGGAACAGGGATCGTTGCATCGGTTACTTCGAGTTTTGCGGCAGGGCGAAGACGAACAACGCCGACCCGCTGTCGGGGATCGCGATTTCCGGCGTCAACGTCGCCAGCGAACGTGCGTGGCTGGACCCGTTGCCGACCGCGACCGCGACATACTGCCGACCCTTCACCGAATACGTGATCGGGTAGGAGTTGACGATGTTCGAGGTCCGCATCTGCCACAACACCTTGCCGGTCTTGTCGTCGTAGGCGCGGAAGTAGCGGTCGAGCGCGCCGCCGAACACGAGACCGCCGCCGGTTGCGAGCGTGGCGCCGGTCTGCGGTGCGCGCGTGCGGTCCGACCATGCTGCCTTCTGCGTGAACAAATCGACGCCGTCGACGCGGCCAATCTTGCCGTCGCTGTTCGGAACCTGTCCGCGCGCGAAGATCGCGCGGCTGCCGCCGGTGTAGGTCTTGCCTTCCTCGATCGGGATCGGCGTGGTGTCGGAGCAGTACTCGTTCTGCGGAATGTACAGCATGTGCGTGCGCGGGCTGTAGGCGGTGGCAGGCCAGCCGCGGCTGCCGGGGTCCGCCGGGCAGTTGGTCGTGGTCTTGCCGATATGCGGCACGCTCTCTTCGTTGATGGTCTTGGCGCCGGTCTTCGGATCGATCGCCTTGATCACGTTCTGATAGACGGTCTGCTTGGACCACAGCCACTGGCCATTGGTGCGGTCGAGCACCTCGATGATGCCGAGCTTGCCCACCGTCACCATCGCCTTGCGGGTCTTGCCGTCGACGGGAAGATCGACCAGCACGCGCTCATAGGCGTAGTCGAGGTCCCAGGTGTCGTTCGGCAGATGCTGGTAGTGCCACTTCAGCTTGCCGGTCTTCGGATCGAGCGCGAGCGTGGCGTCGGTGTAAAGCGCGTCGTTGTTGGCGCCTTCCTTTTTCGGCAGCAGGCCGCCGATTTCGGCGACATGCGGATAGGGCTGGCCGACGCCGAGGAACAGCGTGTCGGTGTCGGGATCGTAGCTGCCCGAATTCCAGGTCGAGGCGCCGAAGCGCTTCTCCAGCGGCAGGCCGTTCCAGCTGTCGCCGCCGGGCTCGCCGGGCTGTGCAATGGTGTGGAAGCGCCAGAGCTCCTTGCCATCCTTGATATCGTGGCCGGTGATGAAGCAGCCGCCGGGCATGGCGTTGCCGCAGCCGCTCATGCCTTGCACGATGATGTTGGCTGCAACCAGCGGGCCGCCCGTATAGCGCCAGCCTTTCTTGTAATCCTCGGTCTGGTGATCCCAGACCACCTTGCCGGTCTTCATGTCGAGCGCGATGATATGTGCGTCCGAGGTCGCGACGATCAGCTTGTCATCGACCATCGCCATGTTGCGCTTGGCGGCGAAGTTGCCATTCTGGCGCGGGATTTCGGCGGGAATGTCGCGCTTGTATTCCCACAACAGCTCGCCGTTGGTGGCGTCCAGCGCCTGCACCTTGTCGAGCCAGTTGTAGAGAAAGAGCACGCCATCGTGCACCATCGGCGTGGTTTCGGTGGCGCCGGCCGTCATGGCCCAGCTCCAGGCCACGGTCAGGTTCTTCACATTGTCCGTGTTGATCTGCTTCAGCGGGCTGTATCCCCAGGCGTCGTAGGTGCGGCGCCACATCAGCCAGTCGCTTGTCCGGCGGATTGAGCAGCATCTTCGCCGGCACCGGCGTCAGCTCCTTCAGCAGGTGGTCGTCCTTCGGTGGCGTGACCTGGGGCTTGCCCGATACGACCGGCGCAAGCGGGGCTTGCGCTGCGGCCAGCGACACGCTGAACGTGGCGGCCATCGCGCCGTAGAACAATCGCTCGATCAATCTTGCAGCCGGCTTTTTGGCAGCCGACTTGTTGGCAGCCGTTTTGGGCGTGCTCATTTTTCTTCTCCCTTTATTGATTATTTGATGGATGCGACGAGGCGGGGTTAGTTCAGTGTATTCATACGAATATGACGAAGCTTGAACAAGTGTAGCCGCTGATGGGCCTGCAATGCAGCCATGAAGCGGCTTCCTTGCCTTAGACAAGCAAAGTTGATCATGATGCTCGCCACGACGGCAATAGTCGCGAGCGTGGAGGAAATATGAAAAATCGCATTACCGGACGCTCGGCGTTCCTGGCTTTGCTCAAGGACGAAGGCATTACCCATCTGTTCGGCAATCCCGGCACCACCGAACTGCCGATCATGCATGCGCTCAAGGATCATCCCGACCTCACCTACGTGATGGCGATGCAGGAGAGCCTTGTGGTTGCGATCGCCGACGGATACAGCCGGGCGTCGGGCCGCCTCGTCGCCTGCAACGTCCACGTCGCGCCGGGGCTCGGAAACGCGATGGGCTCGCTCTACAACGCGCAATTCACCGGCACGCCGATGATCTTGACCGCCGGCCAGCAGGAGCAGGGCCACGGGCTGATGGAGCCGTTGCTATACGGCCCCCTGGTGCGGATGGCCGAGCCGCTGGTGAAATGGGCAGTCGAGGTGACGCGCCTGGAAGATCTGCCGCGGATCGTGCGCCGCGCCGCCAAGATCGCGACCACGCCGCCGACCGGCCCGGTTTTCATTTCGCTGCCCGGCGACATTCTCAACTCGGAAGCCGGCATCGACCTCGGTCGCTCGACCCGCGTCGACGCGCGCGTCAAGCCTTCCGACGACGCCTTGCAGTCGCTGGTGTCGCGCATTCTGAAAGCCGAACGCCCGGTCATCATTGCCGGGGACGAGATCGTGAAAAGCGACGCGTTGCAGGAGGCGGCTCAATTGGCCGAGGCGCTCGGCTGTCCGGCGTTTCAGCAATCGGTGCCCTATGGTGCGCATTTCCTCTCCGAAAGCCCGTGCTTCGTCGGCGCGCTGTCGCGTTCGCAGCCGCAGGTGCGCGACGTTCTCGCGCCTTACGATCTCCTGATCGCGCTCGGCGCCGATCCCTTGCGGATGTCGGTGCATAGCGAGGTCGATCCGTTGCCGGAGGGGCTGTCGATCGTGCAGATCGGCCTCGTCGATTGGGACCTTGCGCAAGAACTATGGCGCTGAAATCGCTCTCAAGGCCGACGTCCGGGAGACGTTGCGGGCGCTCGTGCCGGCGCTGAAGGCCAAGGGCGGCGCTGCGCTGGAAGCCAAGGCCAAAAAAGGCATCGCCGCGCTGTCGTCGAACAACTGGACCGCGCGCCGCGCCGCGTTGGTCGAGCAGTTGGCTAAACGTGGCGACCGCGCGCCGATCGATCCGGATTACCTGACCTTGCAGGTGGTCGAGGCGTTGCCGGAGAACGCCATCGTGGTCGACGAAGGCCTGACTTCCTCGCGCCAGATGTTGACGCTGCGGCCGCATCGCGATCGCTTCGGCTATCATGCGCTCGCTTCGGGCGGCATCGGTTGGGGCTTGCCGGCCTCGGTCGGCGTCAGTATCGCCAATCCCGATCGGCCCGTCGTCTGCTTCTCCGGCGATGGCAGCGCGATGTATTCGATCCAGGCGCTGTGGACGGCGGCGCACCACAAGCTGCCGCTCAATATCGTGATCGCCAACAACGGCGGCTACCGCATCATCAAGCAGCGCCTGCTCGCCTTCCATGGCGACGATCACTATGTCGGCATGGATTTCGCCGATCCGCCGGTGGATTTTTCCGGCGTCGCCAAATCGCTCGGCTGCGAGGCGATCCGGATTTCCGATCCAAAGGAACTGAAATCCACGCTGGCCTCGGCGTTCAAGCGGCCGGGCGCCAAGCTGATCGAGGTGATGGTCGACGGGACGGTGTGAATTGATCTGTCATGCGCGGGCTTGACCCGCGCATCCATCAGTTCATCTGAAGCGCTTTTGCGAAGATGGATGGATTGCCGGGTCAAGCCCGGCAATGACCAAAAGGATGAAGTTTTACTTCGGCCTGACGTTCACCGCCGGATGCGGCGCGCCGAGGCGCGCGCGCCCCGCGCCGAACAGCTTCTCCCGCAACGTGCCTTCCTTGTAGGCGGTCTTGTAGCGCCCGCGTTTCGTCAGTTCCGGCACCAGCATATCGGTAATGTCGGCGAAATCGCCGGGTGAGACCGCAAACGGCATGTTGAGCCCGTCGACGTCGGTCTGATCGAACCAGGCTTCGATGGCGTCAGCGGCTTTTTCCGGCGTGCCGACGACCAAAGGCCCGATGCCGCCGATGCCGACATGCTGCGCAACCTCGCGCACGGTCCAGACGCGGTCGGGATCGGCGCGGGTGATGTTGTCCATCGCCGAGCGTCCGGCATCGTTCTCGACATGCCGCACCTGCTGGTCGAGGTCGTAAACCGAGAAATCGACGCCGGTCCAGCCGGACATCAGGACCAGCGCGCCTTCCGGATTCACGTGGCTGCGGTATTCGTCGTATTTGGCTTTCGCCTCGGCCTCGGTGCGGCCGAGGATCACCGTGAACATCGAGAACATCAGGATCTCGGCGGGATTGCGCCCGGCCTTGGCCGCGAGTTCGCGAATGCCGGCCACCCGCGGTGCGATCACCTTCGCCGAGGGGCCCGACATGAAGACGCATTCGGCATGTTGAGCCGCGAACTCGCGTCCGCGCGGCGAGGTGCCGGCCTGGTAGAGCACGGGCGTGCGTTGCGGCGAGGGCTCGCAGAGATGGATGGCGTCGAGGCGAAAGTTCTTTCCCTCGTGCCGGACGCGATGGACTTTTTTCGGATCGGCGAAAATGCCGCGCGCACGATCGCGCAACGCCGCATCGTTTTCCCAGCTTCCTTCCCAGAGCTTGTAGACGACTTCCATGTATTCGTCGGCGATGTCGTAGCGGTCGTCGTGACCGGTCTGCTTGTCCTTGCCGGCGCCCTTCGCGGCGCTGTCGAGATAGCCGGTGACGACATTCCATCCCACGCGTCCTTCCGTGAGATGATCGAGCGTCGACATGCGCCGGGCGAACGTATAGGGCGGCTCGTAGGAGAGATTGGACGTGACGCCAAAGCCGAGGTTCTCGGTCACCGCGGCCATCGCCGGGATCACCAGCATCGGATCGTTCACGGGCGTCTGCGCGGCGTTGCGCACCGCCGCCTCGTGGTTGCCCCCGAAGACGTCATAGACCCCGAGCACGTCAGCGAGAAACAGGCCGTCGAACCGTCCGCGCTCCAGCGTCCTGGCGAGATCAAGCCAATAGGGCAGGCGGTGGTAGTCGGCGGTGCGGTCGCGCGGATGGGTCCACAATCCCGGCGATTGATGTGCGACACAGTTCATCGCAAACGCGTTGAGCCGGATTTCTTTCTTCATGCGAGGCAACTTTCGAAAGGACGTCATCGCGCAAGCCGGGCCGGCCTGCGCGATATTCTGACAGCGGGATTTACTGGCCGGCCTGCTTGAACGGCATCTCGGCTTCCGCCGGCGCCTTTACATGCGCGACGTTGAGGGTCATCGAGACCACGTCGTAATAGCCGTTGACGGCGATCAGGTCGACGATGCCCTGCTCGCCAAATTTCTCCAGCGCTTTGGAATAAATCGCATCGTCCACGCTGTGGTCGCGACGCAATTGGGTGGTGAACTCCCAGACGATCGCCTCGTCGTCCTTCATGCTGGCCGGCTTTTGTCCGGCGCCGATCGCCTTGACGACCGCCGGGTCGAGGCCTGCCTTGATCGCGAGCGGGGCGTGCGCGTACCACTCATATTGTGCGCCCCAGGCCTGCGCCGTCATCAGGATCGCCATTTCGTTGATGCGCTTGTCGAGCGAAGTGTTGAATCGGACGTATTCGCCGACCTTTTGCAGCCGGTCCGCCAGCACCGGGCTGCGGAGCCAGGTGTTGAACGGGCCGCTCATCCGGCCCCGCGGGCCGTTTATGATGGCTTCCGCGATGGTGCGCTGCGCTGGCGTCATTTTTTCGAGCGTCATTTCCGGCATGCGCTCGCCGGTCAGGGCGAATGCGGAGCCGGCAAACAAGAGGCTGATTGTTGCAAGGCGGAAGATGGCTTTCATGGAGCGCTCCCTTTTTGTGGCCGCTTTGTGTGCTTTTGTGTGCCGGCCCGTTCCTTGAATTGTCGCATCCCCAATGCGATTAGCAAAGACCTCAAGCCTTCCAGTCGGCGGGCCATCCCGCTAACGTGACCTGATCGAAAAACGCCAACGCCGTAACCCCAGCGAATAAAATGTCATGACCAGAGCCGATGCCGTCGCCCGTGCCCACGCCATGCTGCGTTCGGGAGAATTTCTTGCCGAACTCGACCGCCGTGTCGCCTTTCAGACGGAAAGCCAGAATCCCGAAAAGCGCGATGCGCTGCGGGCCTATCTGACCGACGACCTTGAGCCGGCCTTTCAAAAAATGGATTTCGCGACACGGCTGATCGAATCGCCGGCCCAAAAAGGCCCGTACCTGTTCGCCGAATATCGCGAGAACCCGTCCGCGCCGACCGTCCTGGTCTATGGCCATGGCGATGTCGTCGACGGCATGGTGGGCGAGTGGCGGGACAACCTCGATCCCTGGCGCACGACCCAGGTCGGCAACCGCGTCTACGGCCGCGGCACGGCCGACAACAAGGGCCAGCACAGCATCAACATGGCGGCGCTGCGTGCGGTGCGCGAGACCCGTGGCGGCAAGCTCGGCTTCAACGTCAAATTCATTATCGAGACCGGCGAAGAGATCGGCTCACCGGATTTGCCCCAGGTCTGCGAAAGCCTGCGCGACGAATTGAAGGCCGATCTGCTGCTGGCGTCCGACGGGCCCCGGCTCTCGGCCGAGCGGCCGACGCTGTTTCTTGGGTGCCGCGGTGGCATCCGGATTCATCTCGACGTCAACCTGCGTGACGGCGGGCATCATTCCGGAAATTGGGGCGGCGTGCTCGCCAATCCCGCCACCATTCTGGCGAACGCCATCGCCTCGCTCGTCGACGCCAACGGCCGCTTGCAGCTCGAGCAGTTGAAGCCGCCGCGGCTGTCGAACCAAATTCGTGCCGCGCTCGCCGACGTCGAGGTCAGGCCGATGGCGGATGAGCCCGCGCTGTCGGAAAACTGGGGTGAGGATAACCTGTCGGCAGCCGAGCGGCTGTATGCGTGGAATACGCTCGAGGTGCTGGCGATGTCATCGGGCAATACTGAAAAGCCCGCCAACGCGATTCCCGGCCGCGCGTCGGCTGTCTTGCAGTTGCGCTTCGTGGTCGGCACCAAGGTCGACAATATTGCGGAGGTGATCCGCGCGCATCTGCACGCGCGCGGCTTCTCGATGGTCGAGGTTTCCGCGACGCAACGCTTTGCCGCCTCGCGCACCGACCTTGACAGTCCCTGGATCAACTGGACCGCGGAATCGATCCGCAAGACCACCGGCAAGCCGCCCGCGGTGCTCCCGAATTTCGGCGGCTCGCTGCCCAACGATGTCTTTACGGATATTGTCAAGGTTCCGACGATGTGGGTGCCGCATTCCTATCCCGGCTGCTCGCAGCATGCGCCGGACGAGCACATTCTGCTGTCGGTGACCGAAGAAGCGCTCGGCATCATGGCCGGCCTGTACTGGGATCTCGGTGAACTGAAGCGGCCGCTCTGAACCGATCAAGGATATCGCATGACTGTGTCGGCATCCGCTGAGTTATCGCAAACCTCGCAAGCCAGCGGCGAGAGGAATATCACGAAGCTGATCGTGGCGACGTCGATCGGCAATGCACTCGAGTGGTACGACATCACGATCTACGGCTATTTCGCCGTCTATGTGTCCAAGGCGTTCTTTCCAAACGACGACCAGACGACGTCGTTGCTCCTGACGTTCGGAACGTTCGGTCTCGCCTATCTGGCCCGTCCCATCGGTGGCGTCGTGCTCGGCGCCTATGCCGACCGTTACGGCCGCAAGGCTTCGCTGCTGATTTCCATCGTCCTGATGACAATCGGCACCTGTGCGGTCGCTGTGATGCCGACCTTTGCCACGATCGGCATCTGGGCGCCGATCGCGGTTCTCGCCGCGCGGCTGGTGCAGGGATTTTCCGCCGGTGGCGAATTCGGCAGCTCGACGGCATTTCTGGTGGAGCATCGGCCGGACCGGCGCGGCTTTATCGCGAGCTGGCAATTTGCGAGCCAGGGCCTCAGCAATCTGCTTGCCTCGACCTTCGGCGTCGTGCTCACCGCCTGGATGGCGCCTGAGGACCTCAATTCCTGGGGCTGGCGCATTCCATTTCTGTTCGGCGTCCTGATCGGCCCGATCGGCATCTACATTCGCAATCATCTGGAAGACGCCACCGCGCCGCCGGCCGCCGAGAGCTCGCCGGTGAGAGAAGTTTTCCTGAACCAGAAATCACGCGTGCTGCTTGGCATCGGCGCGCTCGCGATCTCGACCGCGGTCAACTACCTGATCATCTACATACCGACCTATGTCGTGAAAAACTTCCATCTGGCGCCGGTCACCGGTTTCACCGCGACCTTCGTCGGCGGCATCATGGTCACACTGCTGACGCCATTCGCCGGGATGCTCTCGGACCGGATCGGCCGCACCCGGCACATGATCGCAGCGAATATCCTGCTGCTGCTGTCGATCTTTCCGATGTTCCTGCTGATCACCAGAAATCCCGTGCCGGCCGTGATTGTCTTCGTGGTGTTCGTGCTGTCGACGCTGAAGGCGCTGTATTACGGCCCGCTCGCCGCGCTGATGGCGGAGCTGTTGCCGCCGGCGACGCGCGCCACCGGGCTCGGGCTGGGCTATAATATTGGCGTCATGTTGTTCGGCGGGATGGGGCCGGCGACCATGACCTGGCTCGGCGGATTTGCCCTGATCGGTGATCTGGCGCCCGGCTATTATCTGACGACGGTCGCGATTTTGAGCCTGGGGACGCTATTAACTATCCATGCCACCAGGGCCGCAGCCCGCGAGGCGTGACGGAGTGGCGCATGAGCGCCTCAACCATCAAAGGTTGGCTTGCGACCGCCTGCCGTTCAGACCATAAGGTGGGGTCAAGGGGCCGGTCTCCGGACCGGCCGCAAAAGGCTTATGTCGAATAACAGGGAGTATTTTTCCATGAAACGAACGCTTATTGCAGGCGCGGCATTTGCCGTTGCGCTCTCGGCATGCCCGGCGATGGCGCAGGAGCTGACGGGTACGCTGAAGAACATCAAGGACACCGGTGCGATCACGCTCGGTTTCCGCGATTCTTCGATTCCGTTCTCCTATCTCGACGACAACCAGAAGCCCATCGGCTACGCGATGGACATTTGCTACAAGATCGTCGACGCCGTGAAGAAGGAGCTCAAGCTCGACAAGCTCGAGGTCAAGCTCAATCCGGTCACGTCGGCCACGCGTATTCCGCTGATGGCCAACGGCACCGTCGATCTCGAATGCGGTTCGACCACCAATAACGCCGAGCGGCAGAAGCAGGTCTCGTTCACCAACACCCACTTCCTCACCGCCAGCCGCTTCGTCTCGAAGAAGTCGAACAACATCAAGTCGATCGACGACCTCAAGGGCAAGTCCGTCGTTTCGACCTCCGGCACCACCAATATCAAGCAGCTCAATGAAGCCAATGCCGCGCGTAATCTCGGCATCAACATCATCCCGGCGAAGGATCACGCCGAGGCGTTCCTGATGGTCGAGAGCGACCGTGCGGTCGCGTTCGTGATGGACGACATTCTGCTCGCGAGCTTCGTTGCCAGCTCGAAAGATCCGGAAGCCTACGTGATCTCGACCGATGCCTTCTCCAAGCCCGAGCCCTACGGCATCATGGTGCGCAAGGACGATGCCCCCTTCAAGAAGGTCGTCGATGCGGCGACCGCGGCGGTTTACCAGAGCGGCGAAGGCGCGAAGATCTACGCCAAGTGGTTCATGGAGAAGATTCCGCCGAAGGGCCTTAATCTCAAGGTCCAGCTCGGGCCGGAACTGAAGAATGAGTTTGCCCATCCCTCGGATTCGCCGGACCCGGATTCCTACAAGGCGATGTAACATCGTTCAGGAATAAGAGGACGCATGCGGCGCTTGCGCAGCGCAGGACTGGCTTTCGCGGCGGCTTTGCTCGCCGCGCAAGCGGTTTCGGGGGTTGCGCCGGCGCGCGCCGAAGAGCTTTCGGGAACGCTGAAGAAGATCAAGGAGACGGGCTCGATCGCGCTCGGCTTTCGTGATTCCTCGATTCCGTTTTCATACCTGGACGACAATCAGAAGCCCGTCGGCTACGCCATGGACATCTGTTATGCGGTCGTCGAGGCTGTGAAGAAGGAATTGAAGCTCGACAAGCTCGCGATCGAACTGGTTCCGGTGTCGTCGTCGACCCGAATTCCGCTGCTTGCCAATGGCACGATCGACCTCGAATGCGGATCGACCACCAACAATCCGGAACGGCAGCGGCAGATCACCTTCAGCTACACCCACTTCCTCACGGCGACGCGCTTCATTTCCAAGAAGGCGAACAAGCTCGACAAGATCGAGGATCTGCGCGGCAAATCAGTGGTCGCAACCTCCGGCACCAGCAACATCAAGCAGCTCATCGAGACCAATGCCGCGCGTAATCTCGGCATCAACGTCATTCACGCCAAGGATCACGCCGAGGCGTTCCTGATGGTCGAGAACGACCGCGCGGTCGCTTTCGTCATGGACGATATTCTGCTGGCGGCTTTTGCCGTCGGCTCGAAAAGCCCGGACGCTTACGCGATCTCGTCCGACGCGTTCTCGAAGCCCGAGCCGTGCGGCATCATGCTGCGCAGGGACGATCCGGCTTTCAAGAAAGTGGTGGATGAGGCCACCGCCGCCCTCTACCAGAGCGCCGAGGGGCCCAAGCTCTACGAAAAGTGGTTCATGCAGAAAATCCCGCCCAAGGGTTTGAATCTGAATGTGCCGATGGGGGCCGAGCTCAGGCATGAATTCGCCAAGCCGTCCGACTCTGCCGACCCCGAAGCCTATAAAGTCATGTAAGGTCGCAGCGGTCCTGAGGCGGTCCGATCCTTGCATAAGCGTGTATGATAGCTACCACAAGCGAGCAGAGTTGTGAGGAATGTCGTGTCTGATGTCGTTGGAGTGAGAGAGATGCGAACGAAAAGCCTGCGTGCTGCAGGGTTTATGCTTGCGGCTGTTCTCTGTGCGGGCGGAGCTCGCGCCGAAGAGCTCACGGGCACGCTGAAGAAGATCAAGGACACCGGCACCATCAACGTCGGCTACCGTGACTCCTCCATTCCCTTCTCCTACCTCGACGACAACCAGAAGCCGGTGGGTTTTGCGATCGATATCTGCCTCAGGGTTGTCGAGGCCGTGAAAAAGGAATTGAAGCTCGACAAGCTCAACGTCGAATTCAATCCCGTGACGTCGTCGGGACGCATTCCCTTGCTGGCCAACGGCACCATCGATCTGGAATGCGGTTCGACCACCAACAATCCCGACCGGTTGAAGCAGGTGGCCTTCACCAACACGCACTTTCTCACTGCGACGCGCTTCATCTCCAAGAAATCCAGCCACCTGAACTCGATCGAGGACCTCAAGGGCAAGACGGTCGCGTCCACTTCCGGCACCACCAACATCAAGCAGCTCACCGAGACCAATGCCGCGCGCAATCTCGGCATCAACATCGTTCCGGCCAAGGAGCATGCCGAATCCTTCCTGATGGTCGAGACCGACCGGGCGGTGGCGGCCGTGCTCGACGACATCCTGCTCGCAAGCTTTGCTGCTGGTGCGAAGGATCCGAGCGCCTACGTGATTTCGACCGACGCATTTTCCAAGCCCGAGCCTTATGGCATCATGCTGCGCAGGGACGATCCGGCTTTCAAGAAAGTGGCGGACGAGGCAACCGCGGCGCTTTATCAGAGCGCCGAAGGCCAAAAGCTGTATGAGAAATGGTTCCTGCAGAAGATTCCACCCAAGGGTTTGAACCTCAACGTGCCGATGGGCGCGGAGTTGAAGAAGGCATTCGCCAAGCCGACCGACTCGCCGGATCCCGATTCCTACAAGGCCATGTGAGGGAGCGGTCTTGAACTATCACTGGAACTGGCACGTCTTCTTCGAACCGTCGCCGAACGGCACCGGCACCTACCTCGACATGCTGTTGTCCGGGCTTGTGGTGACGATCGTCACCGCGCTCGCGGCCTGGGTCATTGCGCTCGCGACCGGCACCATCGTCGGCGTGATGCGCACGCTGCCCTCAAAAGCCGCCAATCTGTTCGGCTTCTGCTACGTCGAATTCTTCCGCAACATGCCGCTTTTGGTGCAGCTTTTCCTCTGGTTCTTCGTGCTGCCGGAAGTGCTTCCCGCGTCCTGGGGGCTGTGGCTGAAGCAACTGCCGAATGCGCCGTTCTATACGGCCGCGATCGGTACCGGCCTGTTCATGTCGGCGCGCGTTGCCGAACAGACCCGCGCCGGCATCAACTCGCTGCCGCGCGGACAAAAATTCGCGGCCACCGCGCTGGGTTTGCGGACGGCGCAGGTCTACCGTTACGTTTTGCTGCCGATCGCGTTTCGCATCATCCTGCCGCCGCTGACGTCGGAGTTTCTCTCCACCATCAAGAACACGTCGGTCGCGCTGACCATCGGCCTGATCGAATTGACCGCCGAAGCGCGCGCGATGCAGGAATTCTCGTTCCAGGTGTTCGAGGCCTTCACTGCCGCGACGGTGCTCTACCTCATGATCAATATCGTCGTCGTCGTCGCCATGCACTTCGTCGAGCGCGGCGTGGCGATCCCTGGCTACATCACCGGGAAATAGCGCATGCTCGGTAGCTTCGATTTCGATGTCATCCGCCGCTCGCTGGGTTATCTGTTCTTCGACGGCATGACCTTCACGCTGACGCTGACGGCGCTCGCGACCTCTGGCGGCATCGTCCTCGGCACGCTGATCGCGATGATGCGGCTTTCGGGCGTATGGGGGCTGTCGCGCTTCGCCCAGCTTTATGTCGATCTGATGCGCTCGCTGCCGCTGGTGCTGGTGATCTTCTGGTTCTATTTCCTGGTGCCCTATATCGGACAATGGATGACGGGTGCGCCGCGGCCGGTTCGGGTCGGCGCTTTCGCTTCGTCGTTGCTCACCTTCACGCTGTTTGAGGCTGCATATTTCGCCGAAATCATGCGCGCCGGCATCCAGTCGATTTCGAAAGGCCAGCCGGCCGCGGCCTCCGCGCTTGGCCTGACCTATGGCCAGACCATGCGCTACGTCGTGCTGCCGCAGGCATTCCGCAACATGCTGCCGGTTCTGTTGACGCAGACCATCGTGCTGTTCCAGGACACTTCGCTCGTTTACGTGCTGTCGATCACGGATTTTCTCGGCGCAGCCAGCAAGGTCGCGCAACGCGATGGCCGTCTGGTCGAGATGTATCTGTTTGCAGCCGTCGTCTACTTCGTCATTTCCAGCATCGCGTCCTTTGGCGTTCGTCGCCTCCAGGCGCGCGTCGCCATCGTTCGCTAATGCATGATCCGGAAAAGCGGGAAACGGTTTTCTCAAATAAGATCATGCGCAAATAGTCGGGATCATCGATGATCGAGATCAGTCACGTCGACAAATGGTACGGCACAGCTTTCCAGGCCTTGAAGGACTGCACCACGAGCGTCGCCAAGGGCGAAGTGGTGGTGGTCTGCGGCCCGTCGGGGTCGGGCAAATCGACATTGATCAAATGCGTCAATGCGCTCGAGCCGTTCCAGAAGGGAACGATCACCGTCGAGGGCATCTCGGTCGGCGATCCCAAGACCAATCTGCCAAAACTGCGCTCGCGCGTCGGCATGGTGTTTCAGCATTTCGAGCTGTTTCCGCATTTGCGCATCATCGACAATCTCTGCCTCGCGCAGGAAAAGGTGCTGGGCCGTCCGCATGCCGAAGCCGTGGTGAAAGCCTCGAAGCTGCTCGATCGCGTCGGCCTCAAGATTCAGGCGCAGAAATATCCAGCCGAATTGTCCGGCGGCCAGCAGCAGCGCGTTGCGATCGCACGCGCGCTCGCCATGGACCCGATCGCGATGCTGTTCGACGAGCCGACCTCGGCGCTCGACCCCGAAATGATCAGCGAGGTGCTCGACGTCATGGTCGATCTCGCACGCGACGGCATGACCATGATGGTCGTGACCCACGAAATGGGTTTTGCCCGCAAGGTCGCAAATCGCGTGATCTTCATGGATCAGGGCGAAATCGTCGAAGACGCCGTCAAGGATGACTTCTTCAACAAGCCGCGCAGCGAACGCGCGCAGAAGTTCCTGTCCAAGATCCTGTCGCATTGATTCAGTCCTCCCCCGCGGACGCGTGGGGAGGGTGGACGGCCTGCAAGGCCGGCCGGGTGGGGGCCGTTCGGGCCTCGTACCCCCACCCTGGCGCTCGCTACACTCGCGCCTTCCCTCCCCACAAGGGGGAGGGATCAGCAGATCGCGTGATGCGTGGCGCCCATGATGCTTCAGCGGGTTTATTAGCCGCGATGTTTCGCCTATAGATTTCGCTTTTACGTCAATCTCTCCGGGAGAACGATTTGAACCCGATCGCGTACGTCAACGGTGATTTCGTGCCGCTCAGCGAAGCCAAGGTCTCGGTTTTGGATCGCGGCTTCCTGTTCGCCGACGGCATCTACGAGGTTTCGGCGGTACTCGAAGGCAAGCTGGTCGACAACGATTCGCATCTCGCCCGTCTGGAGCGCTCGGTCGGCGAGATCAAGTTGCCGCTGCCCGAGACGATTGCGCGCATCAAGGAGATCCAGCGCGAGCTGATCACGCGCAACGAGCTCAGGGATGGCCTGGTCTATATCCAGGTCACCCGCGGCGCCGACGTCGGGCGCGACTTCGCGTTTCCGAAAGGCGTCAAGCCGACCTTGATGATGTTCACGTCGGTGAAGGACATCGTCAATGCGGCGGCGGCCAAGACCGGCATCGGCGTCATCACGGTGCCTGACATCCGCTGGGAACGGCGTGACATCAAGAGCGTTGCGCTGCTTGCGCAGGTGCTCGCCAAGCAGGCGGCGGCCGAGGCCGGCGCCGGCGAAGCCTGGATGATCGAGGACGGCAAGGTTACCGAAGGCGGATCGTCGTCCGCCTTCATCCTGACCATGGACGACGTGCTGGTGACGCGCGAGAACTCGCGCTCGATCCTGCCGGGGTGCACCCGCAAGGCGGTGGTCAAGCTCGCCGAGGAACGTCAGCTCCGCATCGAGGAGCGGGCGTTCACGATCGAGGAAGCGCTGAAGGCCAAGGAAGCCTTCATCACCAGCGCCTCGTCCTTTGTGCAGCCGGTCGTGAAGATCGACGGCAAGACCGTGGCTGACGGCAAGCCCGGTCCGATGGCCCAGCGCTTGCGCGAAATCTATATCGAGTTCGCGCGCGCCACCGGCGAGTAGCGTTACGAGCGGCTACTTGGTGTCGTAGGTCGTCGAGCTTCGCACCATCGTCGGCGACGAACACCGCAAGAATGCTCGCAGGCTCCGTCGCGCTGGCATTCTCGCTGACCAGATGGGTGCTGCCCGGAGGCTCGAAGAAGGTCTCGCCCGCTTTGTAGACCTTGGCCGGCCCGATCCCCGACACTTCGGAGCGAACCTGTCCCGACAGCACGTAGACGAACACGCTGCCGGCGTGGTGGTGGCGGTGATTTGCCGCCGGGTGCGTAACTGACGTGGACCGCGGTGAGGCTCTTGCCCGGCACGTTTGGAAGCTTCTCGCTTTGCACCGGTTTGGCGGTCTCGGAATCTTCCGCACGCGCCGTGCCCGCAAAAGCCGCAAATGCGATGGCCGCCGTCAACACTAATCTGATCATGGCTATCTCCGCTCCAAATCCTGGCGTCATCCAGGCGCTTCAGGATCAGTTTCTGCACGCGCCAGTTCAGAAGCTCGGCGACGTAAAGCACGTTTTCCGACGGGCACGCCATTGCGTGAATCCAGCCGAATTGCTTGAGCTGCTTGCCGGACTTGCCGATCACGCCGAGCACCTTGCCGTCGAGGCTGAGCTTGTAGATGCGGCCGGGCCACGCGTCAGAGCTGTAGAGCACCTGATGCGGCGGCGGCGTGATGCAGATCGACCAGGGCGAGCCCGGCGCGAAAGTGCCCTTGGCCATCGTCGCCTCGTCCGGAATCTTGCCGATCGCGGGCTTCGCATCCGGTGGCACCGGCACGTCGATCACGATCTGCCGCTCGAACTTGCCGTCCTTGTCGAACACCTGGATGCGGTGATTGCCGCGGTCGGCGACGTATACGTGGTCTTCCGCGTCGGTTGCGATCGAGTGCGGCGTGTTGAGCTGGCCCGGCCCGTTGCCGGGCTCGCCCCATGACTTCACCCAGTTGCCGTCCTTGTCGACCTTGGCAACGCGCGAATTGATGTAGCCGTCGCTGATGAAGGTATCGCCGGCCTTGTCCCAGGCCACGTCCGTCACCTGGCGGAAGCGACCATCATCCGGCGGCAGCGGCGGCTTCGGATGCTTCAATGGCTCGGTGCCGTCGTCGGAGGCTTCCTGCTTGCGGCCGAACACCATGAGCACGCGCCCCTCGGTATCGAACTTGATCACCATGTCCGAGCCCTTGTCGGTCACCCAGATGTTGTCCTGGGGATCGACCTTCACGGTGTGGGCAAACGACCAGGCGTAGAGGTTCTTGCCGATCTCGCGGATGAATTTCCCGTCCTTGTCGAATTCCAGCAACTGCGTGGCGGCGGCCGCGTAGGCCGGGCCGGTGGTATTGCCGCGCGACAACGCGAACACGTGCCCCTTGGAGTTGACCGCGACGCCCGAGACCTCGCCGAAATACATGTTGGTCGGCAATTTCAGCGGATTGGACACCGACTCGAAATTGATCGTCGGGACCGCCTGCTGGGCGAACGCCTGTGACCCGATCAACAGCGGCAAAACGAACAGCCAACGCTTCATGAATTCCTCCCGAGAATTTCGCGTTTTTCGTTGCGGCGGAGACTATTTCAATGAGCCTTCCGCCGTCCACATTGGTGGGCGTATTTCGACGTCATAACGGGATGCCGCCCCGCGCATGGCACCGGTCTGATAGGCTGCGGTCAAAAGGCTCTGATGGAGGCAAATGCCCATGGTCGCTGTGCTGACCCGGCCACCGCCGCTTTGGCGGCTCGCATTCGTGGCCGCCCTGCTGCTGGCGGCGGTTTCAATCCGGCCGGCGCTTGCGATCTACCCGGAAAGAATCGTCAGGATCGTGGTGCCGTTTGCGCCGGGCGGCGGCACCGACGTCGTCGCACGCACGCTCGCGCACGACATGGAGGGCGACCTCGGCAAGTCCGTCATGATCGAGAACAAGCCGGGGGCAGGGACGATCGTCGGAACGCAAGCGGTCGCCACCAGCAGGCCGGACGGCTACACGCTGTTGATGGGAACGTTTGCGAACGCGGTCAATCCCAGCCTGAACGCGAAGCTGCCGTACGACCCGCACAAGGATTTTGCCCCCGTTGCGCTCATTGCCCGCTCCTTCAACATTGTCGTCGTCAATCCGAAATCCCCCGTTCGAACGATCGCCGATCTGATCGCAGCGGCCAAAGCCAATCCCGGCAAGCTGACGTTCGGGACCTTTGGTGCCGGAACGTCAGCCGCACCTCGCCGGCGAGCTGTTCAAGAACATGGCCAGGGTTAATCTCACGGCTGTGCCTTACAAAGGTGCAGCGCCCGGGATCACCGACCTGATCGGCGGCCAGATCGACGTCATGTTCACGACTGTGGCAAGCGCGGCGTCGCTGGTCGAAAGCGGCCAGTTGCGCGCGATCGCGGTCACTTCGGCCGAGCGTTCACCGGCTTTTCCGCAACTGCCGACCGTCGCCGAGGCCGGTGTGCCCGGCTATGCCGCCGAAAGCTGGTATGGCCTGTTTGCGCCGGCCGGCACGCCCAAAGACATCATCGACCGGATCAACAAATCGGCGGCCGTGGCGGTGCAGTCCGAAGCTTTCAAAAAGCTCGGCGTCAACGAGGGCCTGGTCATGGTCATGCTCCCGCCGGAGGCGCTCGACCGATATTTTCACGATGAGGAAGAACGCTGGCGCCGCGTGATCGGCGAAGCCGGGATCAAGGTGGAATGACGCCTGTTGCAGTGCGATGACGGGCGGCCGTTAAGGAATATTCCAGGGGCGCGGGGGTTGCAGAGAACACGCCTTTCAGGCACTTGGCCGGAACGGCCTTCTGCTCGTCCATTCAGATCTACGGAGGAATCCAATGTTCAGTACGCTCCAGCGCATGCTCGCTGCTGCGATTTTTGTCGCGCCCTTTTTCGTAACGCCGGCGTCGGCGCAGGAAACCTTGCGCATTCGCGGCACGATCGAGAGCGTCGACGGCGCGGCCTTTGTCGTCAAGAATCGTGACGGCGCGGAAGTAAAGCTCACCGTCACCGATCCGCAGCTTTATGTCGCGATCGTGAAATCGACGATGGCCGATATCAAGCCGGGCCAGTTCGTCGGCGCCACCGGCGTGACCCAGCCCGACGGCAGCCAGAAGGCCATCGAAGTGCACATCTTCCCGGAATCGATGCGTGGTACCGGCGAAGGCCACTACGATTGGGACCTGCGGCCCAACACCAAGATGACCAACGCCAATGTCGAGCAGACGGTTGGTGGCGTCGAAGGGCCGGTGTTGACCGTGAAATACAAGGACGGTGAGAAGAAGGTGATGGTGACGCCGGAGACCCAGGTCGTCTCCTACGAGATCGGCAGCAAGGCCGACCTCAAGCCAGGCATCAAGATCTTCGTCGGCGCGCGCGAAGAAAGGTGCCGATGGCACCTGGCAGACGCCGCGTGTCACCTACGGCAAGGATGGTCTGACGCCGCCGATGTAAGGCCGCGTCGATCAAACCAACCACCAGGAAACAACTTCAACAAGGAGAGTACATGATGCGTTCGACGATTTCCCTGGCGCTGGCGGCGGTTGCCGCCGTGGCGATCTCTTCGCAGGCGCTGGCGCAGACCCCGGCACCGGCCAGCCCGCCGGCCCGTCGGGCGGCACGCCCGATGCGATGCCCTTCGATATTCCCTATGGCATGTCGATCGGTCTCGAGAAGGCCAAGCAGGTGATGGCGGCGGCGGAAGCCGAAGCCAAGAAGCGCAACTGGAAAATGAACATTGCCGTCGTCGATACCAATGGCGAACTGGTCATGTTCGAGCGGATGGAAGGCGCGCAGATCGCCTCCGGCGTCGATCTCGATCAAGAAGGCCCGCACCGCCGCGCGCTTCCGCCGTGAAACCCGGCTGTTCTACAACGGCTACGAGACCGGTCACACCTATGCCGGCACCCTCGATCCGACGCTCACCGCGAGCCCCGGCGGATTCCCGCTGGTGGAAGGCGGCAAGCTGATCGGCGCGATCGGTTGCAGTGGCGGCACCGGCGATCAGGACGCGGCGATCTGCAAGGTCGGCGCCGAGCTCGTGAAGTAGGTCTGCGACTTCCCTTTCAAGTCCATCGCCTGACAGCGCCGCGGAGGTAATCCTCCGCGGCGCTGTCGCGTTGTGGTGGCATCAACGCTGGAATGCGGCGGCAGCAAAATGCTGGACGAGACGATAATCCGCTCGTTAGATAGTAGCTTCAGTAGCGTGCCCGGATCACGACGTGACGGGTTGCGCTTTGAAGTCCAGGAGGCCTGTCATGTGGGTGCTGTTGCTATTGCCGTTCGTCGGCCTGTTGTGGGTGCCCTTCTATAACTTCCAGGAACCGGCGCTGTTCGGCTTCCCGTTCTTCTACTGGTACCAGTTTGCCTGGGTGCCGATCTGCTCGCTTCTGATCTGGATTGTGTATCGCTCGCAAAAGCCCGACGACGAAACGCAATGATCATCTGCACCCTATTGCCAAGGAAGGCTCGCCATGTCCGCTGAGCTCGACTGGACCGCACTCGCTGTTTTCATTTTCTTCTTCGCCCTCGTCACCGTGATGGGCTTCTTTGCGGCGCGCTGGAAGTCCGGCCCGGTCAACTGACATCTCGACGAATGGGGCCTCGGCGGGCGTCAGTTCGGCACATGGGTCACGTGGTTCCTGGTCGGCGGCGACTTCTACACCGCCTATACCGTGATTGCCGTTCCGGCGTTGGTCTATGCGGTCGGCGCCTATGGCTTCTTCGCGCTTCCCTACACGATCATCGTCTATCCCTTCGTGTTTGCTGTGATGCCGCTGCTCTGGAAGGTCGCGCATGCCAATGGACATGTGACGGCAGCCGACGTGGTCCACGGTACCTATGGCTCGCGCGGGCTCGAGCTTGCGGTCGCGATCACCGGCATCGTTGCGACCATGCCCTACATCGCGCTGCAACTGATCGGCATGGGCGCCGTGATCGAGGCGATGGGCCTCACCGGCGAACTGCCGATCGTGGCGGCCTTCGTCATCCTCGCGCTCTACACCTATAGCTCGGGCTTGCGCGCGCCCGCTTTGATCGCTTTCGTCAAGGACATCATGATCTATATCGTGGTGCTGGTGGCGGTGGTCGTGGTGCCGGCCAAGCTCGGTGGTTATGGTGCGGTGTTTGCTGCCGCCAACGATGCCTTTACGGCCAAGGGCGGTTCCACCGGCCTCGTGCTGAAGCCGGCGCAGATGCTGGCCTATGCGAGCCTTGCGTTCGGTTCGGCGCTCGCCGCCTTCATGTATCCGCACACGCTGACCGGCATCTTCGCCTCGAAATCCGCCGACACCATCCGCAAGAATGCGATCCTGCTGCCGGCCTACACCCTGCTGCTGGGATTGATCGCGCTGCTCGGTTACATGGCCTACGCCGCGCACATCAAGGTGGCGTCGAACAACGAAGTCGTGCCGATGCTGTTCAAGACGCTGTTCCCTGCCTGGTTCGCGGGCTTTGCGTTCTCGGCGATCGCGATCGGCGCGCTGGTGCCGGCGGCGGTGATGAGCATCGGTGCGGCCAACCTGTTCACCCGCAACATCTGGAAATCCTACGTCAATCCGGGCATCAGCCATGCCGGCGAGGCCTCGGTCGCCAAGATTGCGTCGCTTATCGTCAAGGTCGGCGCGCTCGCCTTCATCACCTTCCTGCCGACGCAATATGCGCTCGACCTGCAATTGCTCGGCGGCTTGTGGATTTTGCAAACCTTCCCGGCGCTGGTGTTCGGCCTGTTCACGCGTTGGTTCCGTGCCGAAGGGCTGCTGCTCGGCTGGGCGGCGGGCATTGTGTGGGGAACCTGGACCGCGTGGAGCAACGGGCTGAAGCCGCTCGCGACGCTTCATTTCGGCGACGCCAGCTACGTGTTCTATGTCGGGCTCGGTGCGCTGATCCTCAATGCGATCGTTGCCGTCATCGGCACTGTTGCTGCCAGCCTGATTTCGCCGCGGACCGCTACTGCTCGATCTTGATGTTGCCGGCGCGCGCGACCTCGGTCCATCGCGCGATGTCGGCGGCAATGATCTGCGCGAACTCCTCCGACGTGTTGCCGACCGGCTGAATGCCGAGCGGCTTCAGTCTGGCGACGACGTCAGGCTCCTTGATGATCCGCGTCAGTTCGGCCTCGAGCTTCTTGACGATCGCAGGCGGTGTCTGTCGCGGCACGAAGATGCCGCTCCACAACACCGCATCCACATCGGTGCCGGCTTCCTTCATGGTGGGAACGTCGGGAAAGTCTGCCGCCCGCGTCGGCGATGTCACGGCGAGCGCGCGCACCTGGCCGCCCTTGACCTGACCCGACACCGGACCGGCGTCGGCGATGGTCGCCGTCACCTGGCTGGAGATCACGGCCATCACCGAGTTCGTTGGCGCCCTTGTAGGGAATTTCCTGCATCGTCGCGCCGGTCTTCTGCTTGAACAATTCCGTGACGAGCTGAAATGCAGCCGACGACGACGAATAGTTAGCCTCTTTCGGATGAGCCTTAGCGAAGGCGATCAGTTCCGCCACCGACTTGATCGGCGATGACGCGTTGACGATCAGGATCAGCGGAAACGAGCCGAGCTCGGTGATCGGAATGAAATCCTTGACCGGATCGTAAGGCAGCTTCGCATAGACCGCCGGGTTGATCGCCATCGCGCCGCTGGCGCCGACCAGCAGCGTGTAACCATCCGCGGGCTGCTTGGCGACGTACTCGGTCGCAACGATGGCGCCGCCGCCGGGCTTGTTATCGATGACAACGGCCTGGCCCAGTCTTTCCGACAGCTTTTGCCCGACGATGCGTGCGATCAGGTCGTTGCCGCCGCCTGGTGTGAAGCCGACGACGATGTGGACCGCGCGCGTCGGATATTTCGCCGGGTCTTCCTGCGCGTGGGCGAGGCCAGTTGCGAAGGCGGCCAGCCCAAGGAAAGTAACGATAGCGGATGAGCGCAAAGCTTTCATCGCGGCTCCCTTGCCTTAAAGCCGGGTGATGTGGACATGCATCACCGCGGCCTGACCGTCGTCGAGCGCAGCAAGGCAACGATCGATCGCTGCCGCCAATTCGTCCGGTTCGGAGACGCGTTCGCCGTGCGCGCCGAAGGCTTTCGCCACGGCCGAAAAATCCCGCCGCTCGCCCTGACGCCCCGACGTGAGCCGCGACTGAAACTGGTCGGTCTCGGCAGCGACGCCCTTCGGATAGACGCGCTGCACGGCCGACTTCACCGCCTGCCAGCCGCCATTGTCGAGCACGATCGTGAAGATCGGCACCCGGTATTGTTGCGCGACCGCGTAGACGCTGTCGGCCGAGGAGAAGTGAAATCCGCCGTCGCCGATCACCTGCACGATGCGGCGGTTTGGTTCGGCGAGTTTCAGTCCGAGCGCCATGCCGCCGGAAAACCCGAGCCCGCCGCCGGCCAGGCCCACATAGCTGCGGGGTTTGGTGCGCCGGATGTGCTCTTGCAGGATCGGCGCGTTGCGGATCGCCTCATTGACGACGATGTCGTCCTGCGAAATTTTCTCGTTCAGCGTCGCGAACAGGAAGGCCGGCGTCAGCGCGCCGGACGCGCCTTTGTTGCCGCGCGCATCCGCCCGCCGCTTGTTCATCGCCTCGCGCGCGCCGCTCCAGCCGGCGATGCGCGCGGCGACGCGCTTTCGAAAGCCGTGATCGGCCCGTGCTTCGATGACGTCGCACACCTGCCCGAGGATGGTGGCGCAATCGCCCTGGATGCGCAGGTCGGTCGGAAAGCCCCACATCGGGAAATCCGCCTTCAACGGATCGACGTCGATCTGGATCCATTTAATGGCGTCCGCGCGCTTGGCGTATTGCGGCACAAACGGCACGTCGGAATCGAGCAGCAGGCCGAGGTCGGCTTTTTCGAGCAAGGCCGAGGGGTCGAAGCCGGCGAAACACGGCGAATCTTGCGAGATATTGAGATCGATCGAGTTGAATTCCGCAACACGAATGCCGCAAAGCTCTGCCAGGCGTTCCAGCGCGGCCACGGCCTGCGCGTTGCGGCCGAGATAGGCGGTAAGCGCAATCGGGTTTTCGGCCGCCATCAGCGCATCCGCGATCGCCTGCAACACGCGCAGGCTCGATGCCACCGGCGTGCACGCTGCCATAACGCGCCGGCGGATAGGCCGGCATCGCCGCATCGTCCCATTCTTCCGCGAGCGTCTCGCGGGGCAACATCATGTAGACCGGCCCCGGAGGGTCGCTTTGCGCAAAGGCCAATGCCCGCGCGAGCGCTTCCTTCACCACGATCCCGGAGGGAAGCGAGTATTCCCACTTCACGTAGGGACGGACGATACTCGCGATATCGTAAGGGTCTTGCACGAAATGCACGTAGGTGTCGCGCGATCCCGGCAGTTCACCATGCAGTGTGAACGGCGCGCGACCGGCGAACAGCAGCACGGGCAGGCGGTAGCGAAACAGGTTCTGGATCGCCATGCACGCATTCGCCGTGCCGGCATCGACATGCACGAACACGGCCTGTGCCTTTCCGGTCGCGAGCGCGTAGCCGGCCGCCATATGCACGGCGACCACCTCGTGCGGGCACAGGATCATTTCCGGATGCTTGCGGCCGTCGCGGTCCCACTCCGCCATGGCCTCGATCAAGGACACATGATCGGTACCCAGATTGGCGAAGATGTAGTCGATGCCGAGGTCGACGAGGCCTTGCAGGAAGTGATGCGCGGTCGAATGGCGGCTCATGCAGCCTTCTCTTTGACGAATTTGTTGCGGAGCGTGCCGATGCCGGTGATTTCGATCTCGACGACGTCGCCCGCCTTGATGTTCGGCGACGCGCCGTCGGTGCCCATCCAGATCACGTCGCCCGGCCACAGCGTGAAATATTTCGTCATCTCGACGATGAATTCCTTCACCCCGAACAGCATGTCGTTGGTGTGGAAGCGATTGCTCTGCTTGCCGTTCACCCGCACGATGGTTTCCATCTTGCCGAGATCGACCGAGGTTTCGATCCACGGTCCCATCGGCTTGAAGGTGTCGGCGTTCTTCGAGCGCCACAGGCCGCGATCGGCTTTCTGCCAGGTCCGCTCGCTGACGTCGTTGCCGATGGTGTAGCCGAACACGCAATCCATCGCGTTCGCTTCGGTGAGGTGTTTGACCTTCTTGCCGATCACCACGACGAGCTCGCCCTCGTAGTGAATCTGCTCGGTCGCATGTGCCGGAATGACCACGTTCTCGTCATGGGCAATCAGCGCATTCTGCGCGCGATAGCCGACCTCGGGCCGGTCGGGCACGTTCGGCACCTCGCCGCGCTTGTTGGCGGCCTCCTTGAGGTGCTTGAGATAGTTCAGTCCCACGCAATAGAAAGTGCGCGGGATCAGCCGGCAGCTCGATCTTGACGTCGGCGAGCGCATGATTGCGCGCCGTGCGCTGCCATTCGCCAAAGGGATCGCCGTCGACCGCGATCACGCGGTCGCCTTCGACGATCCCCCAGGATGACGTCTGATTTGCTGTGAACTTCAACCAGCGCATGGCGTGCCTCGCGCGATTTGGAAGGACGGTTACTCTTCTTTTACCAGCGTCGAGGACCCCGGACCTTCGCCCATGATCACGAGCACCGCGTCTTCGTCCTTGGCGCCATCCCAATGCACCTCTTTGCCGGTGTGTTTGACGAAGCTGCCGGCGGGAATCGCCTTGGTCTGGGCGGGATCGAAATGCGGTCCCGTGCCAACCCACCAGGTGCCTTGCAGCACCACGATGTAGCGGTCGTTGGGGTGGAAGTGCGGACGGCTGAAATGGTTGCCCTTGGTCCACTTGTTATAGATCATATAGAAGCCGGGCTTGGTGGGGTCGCCGACCACGACGGCCGATTGCGCGCCGCGGGCATCGACCGGGCTCCACGGGATATTGTCCGGCATCTTGATGGTGATCGCAGCTGGGTTGAGTTCGGCCGCCGAAGACATGCTCAACATGCCGGCGAGCGCCAGCGGCATCAGCAGAAATCGCCAGAGCTGGTTTGTGATTTTCATGATTTTCCTCCCGTGAAAACTGCTTTTGGCCCCAGCTTTTCGGGGCGGTTGGACACTACCCGCTCACCCCGCGCGGGAGCAAGGGGCGCGCCTGCATGCGTAGCCGCCCATGCCGTCAACATTTTGCAAACCGTGAATGTCGTTTACCGCGCCCGCTAAGCAATTGAAAACCTGCCACCGCCAAAGTCGCTTTCGTTGGGAAGTTTCGGGGAGAAACGTCGATGGGCGGGATGGCAATTCTGGAAAATGTGCGGCGTTATCGCGCTACGGCATCGCTGTATCGCCAAACGGCGGCGTTTCGCCCCAACCAGCGGCTCTCGCTACTTGAGCAGGCAGATGCGTGGGAAAGCCGCGCCCTGTCCGAGCTAGAGGCCTATTTCGGCCGCGGCGAGGTCAGCGCGAGCCCGCTGCAGAGCTGGATGGTTCAGGCGGCCACCTGGCCGACGCTTAACGCCGCTTAAGTTTTTCCGCTCCGACGCCAGCAGATATCAAGCGCGCAGGCCGACAGCCGGTCGAAACGGCGGGTCGCCTGGATCACTGCTATTGGGCGCTTCGGCGTAGTGGTCGAACTGCATGGTGAACGTGGCGCGGCCGCTCGACTTTTGACGTAACGGAACTGTATAGCCGAACACATCCATGAGCGGCACCATCGCGCGGACAATCACGGCATTGCTGCGCGTATCCCGCTCACCAATCTCCGCTCTTCGCAATCTCAAATCACTGATGACTGCGCCCGCGCAATCAATCGGCGTTATTACTTCCACCTTCATGATCGGCTCGAGCAGAACCGACTTACCCTTCTGTAGCGCTTCGCGAAAGCAGGCACGTGCGGCGATTTCAAATGCCAGCACGGATGAGTCAACGGCCGGATTCACGGTCGGTCGACACCACGAATGACGGGTCGTCCGCGGCCAGCGCCGCGAGTGCGTCGCCGAGTTGTTGCTGATCGGCTTTCGTCTTCGGTTCGATCGCGATTTCGACCATGGAGAATAGAACAGTATCGTCGTCCGGCATTGCCGCATTTCATGAGGCGAGAAGTGCGAGCAGGCTTATACCATAGGTTGCCAGCCGGCTAGATTTTCGACGGAGCCTCGCGCCTGCGCCCATTAGGATTTTGTATTATTTCTATGCGGTTTTTCTGGGTTGCCCTTTGCCGAGCCTTTGGCGAGAGTTGCGTACCGCGCCTGCTTTCCGTGCGCGGATGTAGCTCTCGCGAAAGCCGATCAAAAATGACAATCGAAAAAATCCAGCCCGACAAGCTGTTCAAACGCAATGTCGGCGGCCACTTGCTCTATTCCCATGTCGTCGTCGCGTCCGGCGAGAAGCTGGTGTTCGTTTCCGGCCAGTTGGCGCGCAACAAGGACGGCCAGATCGTCGGTCCAAAGGACATGCGCGCGCAGATTGGGCAGGTCGGCGAAAACCTCAAGAACGCGTTGGAAGCTGCCGGCGCCACGCTCAGTGATCTCGTGAAGACGACGACCTTCGTGACCGACATCGATGAGTTCTTCAAGCACGTCGATGTCAGGCACAACTATCTCGGCGTCGGCTTGCCTGCGAGCACAACCGTTGAGGTGCGGCGCCTGTCGCATCCCGATCTGGTCGTCGAAATCGAGGCGATGGCCGTCCTCAAGGCATAGCGGCTGCCCTCGTCATATTGGCTCTTCTCAAGGCCTGAGATTTGCCGGATGTTATGGCCGTTGCTTTTGCCGTTTCGCTTTGCCCGATGAGAGGAAACCAGATGACCTCGTTCTTTTCCCTGTCCCGCCGCGCCGTGATGCGGGGCGCTGCCGGCGCCGCATTATCGTCGCCCTTCGTGAGCCGCGCCGCGTTCGCCGCCGTGCCCAACATCCGTTACGCCACCGGCGGCGGCATTGGCCCAAACGAAATGGAGACGATCATCTTCCTCGACTACGTCAAGCAGAACGTCCTGAAGAATTACGGCAAGGCCTACACGCTCGACATGACGTTTACGCGCGGTACGCCGGAAGCTGCGTCGCTGCTCGCCGCGGGCCAGGCCGATCTTGCCACTTTGTCGGGGCCGGCTTTTGCCACCATCATCGTCAAGAATGCGGTGCCGAACGGTCTGACGATCATCTCCGACAATTACCAGGACGGCCATCCCGGCAACGCGACCAACAGTTTCATGGTCTTGAAGGACTCGCCGATCAAGACCATCACTGATCTCAAGGGCAAGAAGATCGGCATCAACGCCTTTGCCTCCGCGGTCGATCTGGCGCTGCGCGTCGCGCTGAAGAAGAACAACATCGACCCGCGGCGCGATGTCGAGATCGTGGAAATCGCGTTCCCGAATATCGCGTCTGCCATTCGCGAGAAGCGCATCGATTGCGGCATCCTGGTGATTCCGTTCCTGGCGATGGAAAGCCCGAAGGGCGATTTGCGGCCGGTTTTCACCGGCGGTGACGCTTTCGGCGGCCCGTCGTCGGTGATCTTCCAGGTCACGACCAATGCGTTCCTCAAAGACCATCCCGACGCGGTGAAAGCTTTCCTTGCCGACTATGTCGATGGCATCGCCTGGTTCTACGATCCCGCCAATCGCGAGAAGGCGGTGCAACTCGTTTCCGACTTCACCAAGTCGTCGAAGGATGTGCTGAATTCGTATTTTGCGACCGGACGCGACTACTATCGCGATCCCAATGCCTGCGTATCGGCGCAGACCATCCAGAAGCCGCTCGATGCGATGTTCGAGGAAAAGCTGATCGATCGCCGCATCGACGTTTCCCAATATCTCAATGTAGGTCTGCTTCCGAAGCCGTGCGCGTTGTGATGCCTGATCTGCCCAAGGTCGAGATCAAGGGGGTTTCCAAAACCTATCCCGGCGATAAGGGGGCAGTGCAGGCGCTTCGGACCGTCAACCTCTCGATCAAGACCGGTGAGTTCGTTTCGATCGTCGGGCCGTCCGGATGCGGCAAGAGTACGCTGCTTTATGTGGCCGGCGGCTTTCTTCCCGCCAATGGGGAGGTGCTCGTCGACGGCAAGGCGATTGCGGGCCCCGGCACGGACCGTGGCGTGGTGTTTCAGGAATACGCGCTGTTTCCCTGGCTCTCTGTGCGCAACAACATCCTCTATGGTCTGGAGCGCGGCACTCTGCCGGCGGCCGAACGCGCGCGCATCGCCGACCGTTTGATTGGCGTGATCGGCCTTGAAGGGTTTGAGGACCGGTTCCCGCGCGAACTTTCCGGCGGCATGAAGCAGCGCGTGGCGATCGCGCGGACGCTGGCGTGCGATCCCGCCATCCTGCTTGCTCGACGAGCCCTTCGGCGCGCTGGATGCGCAGACGCGCGAGGTGATGCAGGACGAGTTGTTGCGGATCTGGCTCGAGACCCGCAAGACCGTGCTGATGATCACCCACGACGTCAGCGAGGCGGTTTATCTCTCCAACCGCATCTGCGTGATGTCGGCGCGGCCGGGAAAGATCGTCGAGGAATTCACCATCGATCTCGACCGCACCGATTCCGCGCGAGCAAGCTCTTCACCTCGGACGCCTTCAACAAGGTGCGCAACGAAGTCTGGATTTCCGTCCGAAAGCAGGCATTAGCGGCAGAGAAAATGGCGCATGGAAGCTGACCGCGCCTCGTGGCTGTCGTCGCCGGCAGGACGCGTGCTGCCGCTGGTCCTGATCGCGCTGGCCTGGCAGGCGGCGAGCAGCTTCGGCCTGGTCAATCCCTCGTTTCTGCCGTCGCCGGCGCGGATCGGCGTTGCCGCCTATGACTTGCTGACGGGGCGCGAAATCCGCGACAATCTTTTCATCACGCTATGGCGGGCCGGCCTGGGGCTTAGCCCTCGGCTCGATCGCCGGCGTCTGGCTCGGGCTGATGATGGCGCGGTCGCCGGTGTTTCGCGCCTATGCCGCGCCGATCGTCGGTGGCACCTATTCGCTGCCGAAGTCGGCGCTGATTCCGCTCTTCATCCTGTGGTTCGGCATCGGGACGGCGACCACGGTTTGCGCGGTGTTTCTTGCGTGCCTGTTGCCGATGGTCGTCAACACCGCGCAAGGTGTTTCGTCGACGCCACGCGTTCTGGTGTGGGGCGCGGAAGCGTTCGGCACCCAGCCGCGTGCGATGTTGTGGCGGGTTTATCTGCCGCACGCGCTGCCGGATATTTTTGCCGGCCTTCGTGTGGCGCTTGGATTTTCGTTCGTGCTGGCGATCTCCTCGGAAATGATCGCCTCGACCAACGGCATCGGCAAACTGATCTTCATGTATGGCGAGAACGGCGCCTACGACTACATGTTCGCCGCGATCGCCTGCGTGGTCGTCGTCGCGTTTCTCGCCGATCGTCTGCTGCTGATGCTGACAGAGAAGAGCCTGCGCTGGCATGAATCGGGGCGGGGACGATGATGGAAAAAGCCATAAGCCAGCGCGGCCTTTTCCTCCGTTCGCTCGCTTCGGTCTTCGTGATCGTCGTGATCTGGGAAGCGGTCGCCCGTGCCGGTCTTGCCCCGGCGTTGTTCCTGCCGCCGTTTACGAAAGTGATTGCCGAATGGTGGTCCGTCTGCGCCGACGGCTCGCTGCCGGTCGATCTCGGCATCAGCCTGTCGCGCGCCGCGGTCGGGCTTTGTCTCGCGACCGCGATCGGCGTGCCGCTCGGCATTGCGATGGCGCGCAGCCGCTTGCTGCACTGGCTGTTCGATCCGGTGATCGCGCTGGCCTTTCCGTCGCCGAAGATCGCCTTCCTGCCGATCTTCATTCTCTGGTTCGGCATCTACAGCCTGTCGAAAATCCTGCTGGTGGCGTTCGCCTGCGTGTTTCCGATCCTGATCGGCAGCTTCGCGGCGGCGTCCAGCGTCAACCGGGTCCTGATCTGGTCGGCGGCCTCGATGGGAACTTCAAATGCCGCCGTGCTGTTTCGCATCGTGCTGCCGGCGGCATGGCCGCGGATTTTTGCAGGTTTACGTGTGGCCTTGCCGGTGGCCCTGATCACGACCTTCACGGCCGAGATGGTCTCTGGCGGTGGCGGCATGGGCGCAACGCTGATGTATTCGCAACGCTTCTTCGAAAGTCCGACCGTCTTCGCCTATATTCTGACCATGCTCGGCGTCGGGTTGTTGCTCGATTTCGTCATGCTCAAGGTGCAGGCGGCGTCGGCGTGGTCGCAGCCGGCCTGATTGTCGCCGTCTGCCGCATCTTCCAGGAGTCTTCGCATGTCCGATTTCCACGGCGTCTTTCCCTATCTGGTTTCGCCCGTCGATGCCGACGGCGCCGTTCGCCGTGAGGTGCTGGCGCGCCTCTGCAATGACCTCATTGCGTCCGGCGTCCACGGGCTGACGCCGCTCGGCTCGACCGGCGAGTTCGCTTATCTCAACAACGCCCAGCGGCTCGCCGTGGTCGAGACCACGATCGAGGCCGCCAAAGGTCGAGTGCCGGTCGTCGCCGGTGTCGCCTCGACGTCGACGTCGGACGCGGTGGCGCAAGCGAAGGCGTATCAGAAACTCGGCGCTACCGGCATCCTGGCGATTCTGGAGGCCTATTTCCCGCTCGCCGATGCGCAGGTCGAATCCTACTTCCGCGCCATCGCGGATGCGGTCGACATTCCCGTCGTGATCTACACCAATCCGCAATTCCAGCGCTCGGACCTGTCGCTCGATTGCATTCAGCGGCTGTCGGCCCATCCGCGCATCGGCTACATCAAGGATGCCTCGACCAACACCGGGCGGCTGCTGTCGATCATGAACCGCTGCGGCGATTCCATTCGCGTGTTTTCGGCATCGGCCCACATCCCGGCCGCGGTGATGCTGATCGGCGGTGTCGGGTGGATGGCCGGACCGGCCTGCATCATTCCGCGCCAGAGCGTTGCGCTCTACGATCTCTGCAAGGCCGCGCGTTGGGACGAGGCGCTCACGCTTCAGCGGAAACTATGGCGGGTGAACGAGGCCTTCGCGCGCTATAACCTCGCTGCCTGCATCAAGGCGGCGCTGGCGATCCAGGGCTACGACGTCGGCGATCCCGTCCCGCCGCAGAAGGCGCTGACCACGGATGAGCGCAAGGCGGTCGAGGCGGTTTTGCGGGAGGTTGGATGAGGACTTCGTACTAGCGGTTCAAGTGTCCATTTGGGCGCCTTCTTACTTCGTCATTCCGGGGCAGTCCGCAGGACTGAACCCGGAATCCATTTCTCCCAGCATTCGTGCGGCGCCATGGATTCTCAGGTGCACAATTGTGCACCATAGTTCGCTCGTTGCACTCGCGCCCCGGAATGACGGAACCGAGGGCTTGGCCTGTTCCGTGCCTGTCGGCTACATTGGCATCCTGACCAAGTCTCAAGGAAAATCCCATGAACATTCTTCCCGGCAATCTGCGTTTCGGAGCGGGCAAGTCGCCCAAGCGTCTGGAAGACCAGCGGCTGTTGACCGGCAACGGGCAGTTCATCGACGACAAGCCGGAAGACGGCGCGCTGTGGCTCTATATGCTGCGTTCGCCGCACGCGCACGCCAAGATCGTTTCGATCGACACCAAGGCCGCCCGCGCGATGCCGGGCGTCGAGGCCATCTACACCGGCGCTGATCTGATCGCCGACGACATCGGCACGTTGCCGACGCTGTTGGTTTTCCCGCGACCTGATGGCTCGCCGATGACGGTGCCGCCGCGCCGGCTGCTTGCCCATGAACTGGTGCGCTATGTCGGCGAGACCGTTGCCGCGGTGGTCGCGACCTCGCGCTTTGCCGCGCAAAGCGCCGCGGAGGCGATCGTGGTGGAATATCAGGAACTGCCGTCGGTGGTTGATCCGCTTGCCGCGATCGAGCCGGGCGCGCCCGTCGTATGGTCCGAAGTGCCCGATAACGTCGTGGCCCGCATGAGCTATGGCGATGCGGCGGCCGTCGAAGCCGCCTTCGCCAAGGCCGACCACACCGTCTCGCTCGATCTCCTCAATCAGCGTCTCGTTCCCTGCGCGATGGAGCCGCGCTCGACCATTGCCGAAGTCGAGAAGAAGACCGGCCGCTTGATCCTGCATGTCCAGTCGCAAACGCCGGGCACGACCCGTGACATCCTGGCGGACGCCGTGTTGAAGCGACCGAAGGAAAGCATCCAGGTTCTGGTCGGCGATATCGGTGGCGGCTTCGGTCACAAGACCAACCTTTATCCGGAAGACGGCATGGTCGCCTATGCCGCAACCAAGCTGAACAGGAAGATCCGCTGGCGCGGCGAGCGGTCGGACGATTTTCTGGGGGGCACCCACGGCCGCGATCTCACGACGACCGCCGAGTTCGCACTCGACGCCAAGGGCCGCGTGCAGGCGTTTCGCGTGCGCTCCCTCGGCGGCACCGGCGCCTATATCGCCGGCCCCGGTGCGCTGATCCCGCTGATTCTGGGCCCCTTCGTGCAGAGCGGCGTCTACGACCTGCCGCTCGTGCATTACGACGTCAAGGCGGTGATGACACACACCGCGCCGGTCGCCGCCTATCGCGGCGCGGGCCGTCCCGAGGCCGTGTTCGTGGTCGAGCGCCTGATGGATGCCGCCGCGCGGCAGTTGAAGATCGACCCGCGCGCGATCCGAAAAACGAACTACGTCAAGCCGGCGCAGATGCCCTACACCAACGCCGTCGGGCAGGTTTACGATTCCGGCGCCTTCGCGCACATGCTGGAGCGCGCCACCAAGCTTGCGGATTGGGACGGCTTTGCCGCGCGCAAGAAGGCGGCGAAAAAGAAAGGCCTGCTCTATGGGCGCGGCCTCACCAGCTACATCGAATGGACCGGCGGCACCGTGCACAATGAAGCCGTCAGCCTGCACGCGACCGCCGAGGGGCGCATCGTGCTCCATGCCGGGACGCAGGCAATGGGGCAGGGGCTCCAGACCTCGTTCGCGCAGATGATTGCGGATGCGCTCGGCGTCTCCATCGACAAGGTCGATGTCATCCAGGGCAATACCGATCTCGCGATCGGCTTCGGCAGCGTCGGTTCGCGCTCGCTGTTCGTCGGCGGCACCGCGGCGGTGGTATCAGCCGCCGACCTGATCACGAAAGCCCGCGAGAAGGCCTCGCAGATGCTGGAAGCCTCGGTCGAGGACATCGAATATCGCGAGGGCAGGCTCACTGTGGTTGGTACCGACAAGCATGTCAGCCTGTTCGACATCGCCAAAAAGGAAACCGGCGCGCGGCTCTCGGTCGACAGCGAAGGCCAGACCGACGGTCCGAGTTGGCCGAACGGTACGCATATCTGCGAAGTCGAGATCGATCCGGAAACCGGAACGACGCGCGTGGTGCGTTACACCACGGTGGACGACGTCGGCGTTGCCATCAATCCGATGCTGGTGACGGGTCAGGTGCATGGCGGCGTCGCGCAGGGCATCGGCCAGGCGCTCTATGAGGGCGTGACCTACAGCAGCGAAGGTCAGCTCATCACCGCGAGCTATCAGGATTACTGCATCCCGCGCGCCGATGACGTGCCGCCGATCGAGGTCACGCTGGATGGTTCGGCGCCGTGCCGCACCAATCCGCTCGGCGCCAAGGGCTGCGGCGAGTCCGGCGCAATCGGTGGTCCGCCTTGCATTGCCAACGGCGTGATGGACGCGCTCGCCGACCTCGGCATCACTTCGATCCAGACCCCGATCTCGCCGATGAAGGTGTGGGAAGCGATCCGGAACGCCCGGGCGAAAGCGGCGTAGCTCCATAAATGAGGACCTTATTCACACCTCTCGGCCGGGAGAGGTAAACGCCGTCCTTTGGCCCCGACCCCGCTGAACCTTTCCTGTCATCAAAGCGACTCAAACCGACAGCTCTTTCAGAATTGCGGGCCGAACCGGCTTTCGTGGGGCTTACCTGCGAGAGCCGTTCTGCTAGGTTCTGACGTCAATGCAGGGAGAATTTCGATGCGCAAGTTTTTGACGGTGCTCGCGGCACTGGCGACGCTGAGCCTCACCAATTGCGGTTACAACGCGATTCAGACCAATGACGAGCAGGTCAAGTCGGCCTGGTCGGAAGTGCTCAACCAGTATCAGCGCCGCGCCGATCTCGTGCCGAACCTCGTCAATTCGGTGAAGGGATTCGCGCAGCAGGAAAAGGACGTGCTGCTCGGCGTCACCAACGCGCGCGCCAAGGTCGGCAGCATCCAGGCGACGCCGGAACTCGTCAACGATCCCGGCGCGTTCGCCAAGTTCCAGGCCGCGCAAGGCGAATTGACCAGCGCGCTGTCCAAGCTTCTGGTGGTGACGGAGAACTATCCGCAGCTCAAGTCGGACGCGTTGTTTCGCGACCTGATGAGCCAGCTCGAGGGCACCGAGAACCGCATCACCGTGGCGCGCAACCGCTACATCAAGGCGGTGCAGGACTACAATGTCGGCATTCGCACCTTTCCGAACAACCTGACCGCGATGGCGTTCGGCTACAAGGAAAAGGCCAACTTCACGGTCGAGAACGAAAAGGAAATTTCGACCGCGCCGAAGGTCGATTTCAATCCGGCGCCTCAGCCTGCGAAGTAGCCTGTTATTGTCAGGATCGGTTCGGCGATGTTCGCGAGAGCTCTTCTCTTTGCGTTTCTGATCTGCTGGCCGCTCGCGGCGTCGGCGCAGGTCGCCGTGCCGCCGCTGTCGGGCCGCGTCGTCGATCAAACGGCTACGCTGTCGTCGGACGACATCGCCACGCTGACGCAGCGGCTGAAAGACCTCGAAACGCGCAAGGGCAGCCAGGTCGCGGTCCTTATCGTTCCGACCACGCAGCCGGAAGCGATCGAGCAGTTCTCGATCCGCGTGGCGGAGGCCTGGAAGATCGGGCGCAAGAAAGATCGACGACGGCGCGCTTCTGGTCGTCGCCAAGAACGACCGCAAGCTGCGGATCGAGGTCGGCTACGGCCTCGAAGGTGCGCTCCCGGACGTGACCGCGCGGCGCATCATCGACGAATACATCGTGCCGCGTTTCCGAACCGGCGATTTCGCGGGCGGAATTTCGGCCGGCGTCGATCGAATGATCCGCATCGTCGATGGCGAGCCGTTGCCGAAGCCGGCGCCGGAGGTATCGCACAGCAGCGACGACGGCACGGCGTTCAACATCATCTTCAGTCCGTTCGGCCTCATCGGCTACCTCGCGATCGCCGGCATCTTCCGCGGCATCTTCGGCCGCCTGCTTGGCGCCGGTGCGACCGCAGGCGTCGTTGGCGCGATCTTCTGGTTCCTGTTGGGTTCGATCGCAGTCTCCGCCATCTTTGGCCTCGTCGCGGGCGTCCTCGCGATGTTCGGTGACGGCATTTTGTCCGCGAGCCAGCAGGCTTCCCGCAGCGGGCGAGGTGGCTATGGCGGGGGCTGGTCCTCGGGCTCGTCGGGCGGCTCATGGTCGAGCGGCTCGAGTTCGAGCGACAGCGGCGGGTTTTCGGGTGGCGGCGGCAGCTTCGGCGGCGGCGGCGCCTCGGGGAGTTGGTAGTGGAGTGGATTTGACATTCGCTACGCGCCAAGCCGCAAGTCCGGAAGGCGAATGTCAAATCCAAAACTCCACTACAAACTTATATTTGCTAGTGGTCCTTTTGATTCTAACATTCGCAAAAGTGGCCGCTGAGGAGGAATGCGAATGTTAAAATCGGACCACTAGATGGGCATCAAGCGTATCGGCAAACACCTGGTCGAACATCACTGGCGGGCGCGGCGGGTTTTCCCGAAGGAGGCGCTGGCCGTGATCGAGCAGGCGATCAAGGTCGGCGAGGCCACGCATTCGGGCCAAGTGCGCTTCGTCGTCGAAGGCGCGCTCGACGGCAAACCGCTGTTTGCGAACCAGTCCGCCCGCGAGCGCGCGCTCGATATCTTCTCGCATTTGCGGATCTGGGACACCGCGCACAATAACGGCGTGCTGATCTATCTTCTGCTCGCCGATCGCGACGTCGAGATCGTTGCCGATCGCGGCATCGACGCGAAGGTCGGCGCGGCCGGCTGGCAAAAAATATGCGCCGCGATGGAAGCCGATTTCAGAGCAAGCAATTTTTCAGGCGGTGTGATCAGGGGGATTCAGGCGGTCTCGCGCGAACTCGCGACATATTTCCCGCGACACGGCGCCAACCCGAACGAGCTGCCGGATGCGCCGGTCGTGATGTGAGGCGTCCGTCAAGCTTTGTCATTCCGGGGCGCGCTCATGCGGCCCCGGAATTTTGCGCCATCTCTATGCGCGCGCAGCAGCGCCGGCCGGCGGCGGCACGGGATCGGCCTTGATCGATGCCCGCCCGGCGACGCGATCGAACCACGCCTTGAGGTTGGCGTTGGCGGGATCGATTCCCTGGCCGACCAGCGCGCCGAAATCGAGCCAGCAATGCAGCATGATGTCGGCGAGCGTAAAGCGCTTGCCGCAGATATAATCCCGGCCGTCCGCCATCTGGCCGTTGAGCCAGGCAAGGCGATTGGCCGCAACCATCTTCAGGCCAGCCGAGGCTTCAGGCACCACCGGAATGCGCTTTTCGAAGAACTTGAGCGCTTCGCCGAAACGATAGCCGTTCGCCAACGGCTCGCAGATGTTGAGGTCGACGCGGCGCGTCCACATCCGGCACTCGGCGCGCTCCTTCGGCGTTGAACCGATCATCGCGGGCGCAGGCTTCATCTCCTCGAGGTATTCGCAGATCGCGGTGATTTCGGAGAGGAAGCTGCCGTCATCGAGTTCGAGGGCCGGCATCTGGCCGTGCGGATTGCGCTGGAGATGTTCGGCCTGACGGTTCTCGCCGCCGCGCAGATCGACCGTCTGCTTCGGTATCTCGATGCCCTTCTCCGCCATGAAGATGCGCACGATGCGCGGATTGGGCCCGATCGAGTCGTAAAGTTTCACGGCGTTCTCCCTCTTGTTTCTTGAAAGGCGGGCGCATTGAGCAGACCCGCAGGCGGCCTGTCAAACGATCCGCACTTCCAGGCCTAGCCGTCGTCGAGCTTGTTGAGGTCGCGCACCGACTGCATGATCGGGTCGAAGTTCGACCGCGCATCGAGGGCGTCGAACAGTTGCGCGGTGTCCGCGAGCAGCGCGTGCGAGCGGGCGATGGCGATCCGCACGTCTTCCTGCGGCGTATCGGACAGCCGTCCGTGTCCCGACAGCAGGATCCTCGAGTTGAGGCCCTTGAGCCGCTCCAGCGACTGGATGTAGTCGCTGATGCTCCCCGAGCCGAACACGCCGCCCATCACTCCGCCGGGCATCAGGGTGTCGGCCGCAAACAGCAAGCCCTTGTCCTGATCGAACAGGCTGATGCAGGCCGAGGTGTGCCCCGGCGTGTACATGACGTTCAATCGAAAATCGCCAAGGTCGAGCAGATTGCCTTCCTCGAGCCAGATATCGACGTCGATCGGTTTGTTCGGCTCGTTGAACATTTTTCGCAGCATCGAGAAGTCGTCGCGCAGCATGATCTTGTTGGCGGCGAGCCGATGCGCCGCGATGATGGTTCGCTTTTCGTTGAAGTGCCACGCCGCGCCGATATGGTCGAGATGCTCGTGGCTCAGGATCACCATGTCGATCTTTTCCGGCGGACAATCGAGGTGATGCAGGCACTCGACCAGCGCCGGGTAATTCGACGTCAGCCCGACATCGACCATGATGGTGCGGGACTTGCCCCGCACCAGGTAGGCGTTGGCGGCGCGGTTCTTGAAGCGGATTTGATAGACGTTCTCGTGCGCCTGGATCAGCGAACAGACGTCGTTGTTGAACAGCGTCGGAAACGGGCTCGGCCTGTGTTCGCTCATGGGCCGGACGCCCTGAAGGCCGCCGCGTTGGACGCACGCAGGCGCTTGCTCAGCGCATCCATCACCATCAGCGCGAACGCCGGCTGCTGGCTCACGAGATAGACGAAGCGGGCGTGGTTGATCCGCATCACGCGGGTGTTGGGTGCGGCGGCGATCGCGGTGGCCGAGCGTGACGAGCCGTCGATGACCGCCATCTCGCCGAAAAACTCGCCCTTGCCGAGCGTGACGATGACGGTCTTGGCATCGCCGTTCAGCTTGGCGATCTCGACCTCGCCGTCGAGCACGACAAAGAGTTCGCGGCCCGTCGAGCCTTCCTCGAAGATGACCTGATCGACGTCAAACTCGTTGATGCACTTCTCGATGGTCATGGCCCCTCCATCCCACCTCTTGGGCAATGTTAGTCGGGAAAGCCGGTGCTGGAAACCGGCAGCGGCCCGGAGGCGGGTGCGGCAAGGGGCGGCAGCGGGGTAGGGCGAGCGGCCTGCTATTTCCTAAAATTTCGGTAAGACCTCGGCCAGGTAAGGATTTGGCAAGCAATGAAAGTTACCAAATGGTCAATCGTTAATGGAGAATTGCCGTGAGCGACCAAGAACCCAAGCCAAACAGCGCTGAAACCGGTTCCGTCAGCGCGGGGATTTCCCATTCGGCCGATGCGCCGAACGACCAGATGGCGGCTTCGGCCGCTGAGGCCGGCCCGGCCAAGGACGCCGCGGCGTCCGAGGCAGTAGTATCCGAGCCCGTCGCACTTGAGCCTTCGATGTCGGAGCCGGCGTTGTCGGATGTCACGAAAGTCGAGCCCGCAAAGGCCGAGACGAGCGCACCGGCATCCGAGCCGCAGGCGGCGCCCGAGAAGGCTTCTGCCGCCCCGGGCAAGGTCATCGTGATGTCGCGGGGCGAGCATGCCTGGGCCGACCAGGACATCCATGTCGGGGCCGAAGAGGCTGCCGCGCACGGAAGCGTGTTCGGCAAGCGGCGGATGGCGGCAATCGCGGCCGTGGTGGCGCTGGCGGCCGTTGCCGGCGCGCTGGGCGGGGCGTTCGCGACCGCAAGCTTCATGCACGGCGGGACCGAAGTGGCCAAGGCCAGTCCCCCGACATCGCTGGAAGCCTCGCTGTCGCGGATCGATGCCGACATCCAGTCGCTGAAGACCGGCCTCGACCACACCTCGAAGCTCGGCATGAACCAGTTCAACAAGACCACCGATCGTCTCGACAAGCTCGAGCGGGCGCAGGCCGAACCGGCCGCCCGGCTTGCCAAGCTCAGCGAAGCCGTCGACAAGCTCCGTGGTGCTCCCGCTGCGGCGTCCGTCGCCGCGGTCGCCACTCCTGCCGCAGGTTCCGCCGCGAAGGATGTGACCGGTTCGATCGGATCCACCTCCGCCCAGCAGCAAGCCGCCGCGCAGGCTCCAAAGAGCGAGGCCAAGGTCGACGCGAAGACCGAAGTCGCCCGTTTGCCGACGCTGGAAGACTGGGTGCTGCGCGACGTCGCTTACGGCGGGGCCCTGATCGGCAGCCGCCGCGGCACCTACGAAGTCTATGCCGGCGACACGATCCCCGGCCTCGGCCGCGTCGACGCCATTCGCCGCCAGGACGGCCGCTGGGTGGTCGTGACCAGCCGCGGGCTGATCGTCGCACGCTAAAGCAACCTTTCCCGGCGTTCGCCGGATACGAAAAGACGGCGGTTGTCACAAGACAGCCGCCGTCTTTTTGTCTATCTCCTGAACGCCCGACTTCGCGAGAGGCACCGGAATGGGGCTTTAGCGTGGTGTTGGTCAGGACATGAATTCCTTGCGTTATCTAACCTCATCCCTCGCGATCGTTCTGCTTCGTCGAGCCCCGCCCAAAGCGCGCCCTTGCTGGAACGCGGCGCGGCGATCACCGATCCCGGCGCCTTGCGTGAACTCGACCGCGGCCCGTTCGGGCTTGCGCGGATGCTGTCGGCATCGCCGGGCGAGCCGCTCACCAATAGCGCCTTGTTCGCGCTGCCTGCGACCCTACCGATCCGAAAATCGCTCGATGAGGAATTCGAGCGTTACGTGCAGCGGCACAAGACGGAGCTTCCGAGCCAGACCATCGGCGTCGGGCCGGAGTTCGACTTCCAGCTCTTCGACCGTGACCAGCTTTATTCGCAGGCCAACCGCTTTGTGCTCGCCGGCATCGTCAACCGGATGGACCGCGCCTTTGTAGCGCCCGAGAGCTGCGGCGAAATCCGGCTGATCTATCGCCTCACGCAGTCAGGTGCGGCGCCCGTCGGCGATCACGGGGCGTCGGCGCGGTTGCCTAGACCTGCAGCGCGAAGCGGCCTTCTGCCGCGGCGGCCGTGAGGCCATGGCCGGTGCGGCTTCGCACGCCCTGCGGAGACAGCGGCAGCCGTGTCCGCCTCAGCGGATTTTTTCCGTTTCGGGCGGACGAGCGGTTCGGTCATTCAGGCTCTCGCGAGAACGGCGGCGCAGGACGACAGACCTCGATCGTAGTTGATCATGCCGAACCCACTCACCAGCGCGAGCTTCGCATCCGCGACCGGCTTACCCAACGCGGCCCCCGTCAACTGCCGCATGGCCTCGCGTCAGACCCAGAAACCCGCCGCAGCTCCGGCCTGCCCGAAGACAACTGCCCGCCTGAGGTGTTGTGCGGGAAGGTCCCGTCGTTGGTGAAGGTATGGTCGCGGACAAAATCGGGGCCCCTCGCCCTTGGCGCAGAACCCCAGGTCCTCCATCTGCAGCACGCTGATGACAGGATAGTCGTCATAAGTCTGCAGCAGATCGATTTGCTCATGTTTGACCCCGGCACGCGCAAACAGCTCATCCCGATCCAACACCCAACCACCGCGCATCTGGATGGGGTCGTCAGGGAAGGCGTTGTGGCGTTCGCAGGTCGATAGCACCGCTACGGCCCTGAGGCCGAGGCTGCGGGCGCGTTGTCTCCGACAGACGAGGAAACCCTCAGCTCCCGCGCAAGGCATCACACAATCGAACAGATGGATCGGATCTGCGATGGGGCGAGCGTTGAGATACTGGTCCAACGTCAGCGGCTTGCGAAACAGCGCTGCCGGAAAGCTCAGCGCATTCTCACGTTGGGCAACGCAGAGCTTGCCAAAATCCTCTCGCCTGGCGCCGTACTCCCGCATGTAGTACGAAGTCAGCAGCGCGAAGCGGCGTTGGGGCCACCGGCTCCGTAGGGTCAGACAGCGTCCTGGGTAAAACGACTGAAATTCCCCAGAGTCGATCCGAACACGTCAGGGGAGTTTGTGTCGGCGCCGACGCAGGCAACCATTCCGCGTCCCCCGCCTCAACCGCTCGCACTGCGCGCCGCAACGCGACTATTCCAGCCGCTCCCCCCATTGGAATGTGATCCAGCCAGCGCAGCGACAAACCCAGATGCTGAGTCAGGCCGACGGCGGTGTCAGGTGCGAGCGTGAAGCTCGACGCAGCGAACCCGTCGATGTCGCGCGGCTTGATGTTGGCGCGCTTTACGAGTTCGTGCAGCGCGCGGCCGATCCACCAGTGCGCGCTGTTGGTCGAGTAGCGGCGATAGGGGATGGTGATCGGTGCGCAGAGAACCACACCGTCATAAGATTTGGTACTCGCACTCGGCGCCATCGGGCTCACATGAACAGCTGGATGTTGCCGAAAGCCGCGTCGCAATTCACGAGGTCGATGCGCTTGAGTTTGATCCGCAGTTTCCCGTCCATGACGGTCAGCGTATGCCGCGCCCAGGCCGCGTAAAGTTGCTGCTCATCGTTGCGGGTCTCGACGTAATGCATCGGCGTATAGGTCAAATACTCGTTTGCGGTCTCGTCGCGCTTGTCGACCTGCGGCGTCTGCAAGAGGTGATGGCAGCGACTGCGTGGCTTCTGCGAGAAGGTGCGATTGCCTTTGAGCCGCTCGATGCGAATGGTCAGAACAGCTTGTCCTCGTACATCAGGATGCGGTCAGCTTCGCATCGGTCTGGCCCCATTCCAGCGGCATCCAGTAGATACCGTCATCGGCAAACAGCTCCAGCCATTCATCGAGGCGATGCTCGTCGATCAGCCGCGCTTCGCGCACGACGAAATCGATCAGTTCCTGGTCCGTCGGTGCAACCATTCCGCTCACATCGACAGTGTGATGAATTTCGACCAGGCGCGAAACTGATTGCGCATCTGCCATTCGGTCGTTCCGTCGCTCTCCGCCGTGACGTCAGCCTGTTCGTTCGGCTCATACAGCCGGCCGACATTGACCCACTGGTTGGCGTCGACTTCAGGCCCTCCTGCGCGCGCTCATAGACTTCAAGGTCGTCGTGGCCGACCACGGATGTGGGCGCGTTGATCAGCCGGTTGTAGACCAGCGTACGCTCCAACAGCAGGTCCGGCGCACCGACCAGTCGGAATGTAAACGACTCCACCAGCGTCTTGTTGGCGGAGATTGGCTTGAACAGGCGGATGAGCTGGATCGGCCCCTTCACCATGAGGTTCGGGAAAATAGCAGGTGTTGTGCCGGTTCTCGTCGAGGATCGCCTTGGCGCGATTTTCGCCATAAGCCGCAATCATCTTGTCGAAGTAGTCCGGGATGGCCGAGTAGTTGGAATGAATCGAGTGATGCACGCCAGTGTGGCCGTGTCCGTTCGGCCAGACACGGATGCCCATCTTCTCGAAGAAGTCATAGGGCGCAACGAACGGCGCATAGATTTCGACCGCCATCGGCTTCTTCGCGCCGGGCGGCGCATTGTCCCACACCTTGATGGCGGTGCCCGCCGAAGATTCGTGAGCCACCATCGGATGACACGTGTCGGTCTGGTTCTCGACCAGCATCTTCCAATTGCAGTTGTGCATGTAGCGGAGCACGCCGCCCGCGACTTCGAGCCGCCCGACCGGCGAGCGATCCACCATGTTGTCGATGCTTGAAGACTGCTCGCCGAAGAACTCCTCGAAGCCCAGGCCGACGTCGTTGAGCTTGGCGAAGACGAAGCCGCGGTAGTTGTGCACGTGCTTCACCGGATTCATGCCGGCGCCGGCATGGCTTTCTTCAAGCTTGGCGCATTCGTATCCCTTGGCGAGCGGGATCGCCCGCAAGCGTGCCATCGGTGCGGAACGTCCAGGCGTGATAGGGGCAGCGGAAGAACTTTCCAGTGTTGCCGTAGGTCTCGGTGGTGATGCGCGTGCCCTTGTGCGGGCAGCGGTTGTGCAGCACCCGCACCGTGTTGTCGCTGTGCCGGACCATCAGGATCGGCTGGGTGCCGATCGTCGTGCCGTAGTAGTCGCCCTCGTTGGGCACCTGGCTCTCGTGGCCGACATAGACCCAGGTGTTGCCGAACAGATGCTCCATCTCGAGCTGGAACACCTCGTCGTCGATGTAGACGTCGCGATGGACTTCAGTCTCGCGGATCAGACTGCGGACTGCCTCGGACGTTGCCGCGGTATCGGCTCATCGGCATCTCCTTTCGCGAACAGCGTTATTTTAAGTTCTGGGCTTCGCCCGGCAACGCGTCAAGAGGCGAAAACATTCGCAGATGCAAATATTTCGCGCCCTTGTCAGGCGCAGGCCTTGCTTTAATCTCGCAATTCTCTCGGGCCGTTGACGGGGATGGCGGCCGGTCGGTGCGACAGCGGGAAAAGCCAGGCCACGGAGGTCGACATGTTGTCACGTTTGTGCGCGGGTGTTGCTGCATTGGCATTGTCGGCTGGCGCGAGCTCGGCGGCCGACCTCACCATCGGCTTTGTCACCTCGCTGAGTGGTCCCGGCGCCTCCATCGGCATTCCGTATGAGAAGGGTGTTCTGGCCGCCAGGCCTATCGCCGGCCAAGGTGGGCGACGTCAACATCAAGCTCATTCGCCTCGACGACGCCTCCGATCCGTCGGCGGCGTCGCGCAACGCCGCGCAAGCTCGTGGAGGAGGAGAAGGTCGACGTGCTGATGGGCACGTCGGGCGTCCCCGGCACCACCGCGATGGCGACCGTCGGTGCCGAGACCAAGACGCCGATGATCTCGCTGACGCCGGCGCCCGCGCCGCAGCATGCCAACGGCCAATGGATGATCTCGATCCCGCAGCCGCCGCCCCTGATGGTCGCCGCGGTGGTCGAATCGCATGAAGAGCGCGAACGTCAAGAAGGCCGCCTACATCGGCTTCTCGGATTCTGGGGCGACCTGGTCTACGACGGCCTGATGAAGAACGTGCAGGGCTCCTCGATCCAGGTCGTCACCGAACGAGCGCTACGCCCGTGCCGATACGTCGGTCACCGGCCAGGTGCTGAAGATCGTCGCCTCGCAGCCCGACGCGGTGATCACCGGCGGCTCCGGCACGCCCGGCGCGCTGCCCTACATCGCGTTGCAGCAACGCGGCTTCAAGGGCGGCCTCTACGGCACGCACGCGCTGATCAATCCGGATTTCGTCCGTGTCGGCGGCGCCGCGGTCGAAGGCGTTGTGTGCCCGACCGGTCCGGTGGATCGTCGCCGAGCAGTTGCCCGACTCCAACGTGACCAAGAAGGTGTCGCTCGCGTTTCGCGACGCCTACCAGAAGGCCAACAACGCGCCCACCACGGATGCGTTCTCGGCCTATGCGTTCGACGGCTGGCTGGTCATGGTCGACGCCGCCAAGCGCGCCATGGCCAAAGCGCAGCCCGGCACGCCGCAGTTCCGCGAGGCCTTCAAGGACGCGATGCTCGACGACCAAGGAGAGTCGTCGGCACCCACGGCGTCTACAACTTCAAGCCCGGCAACGTGTATGGGCGTCGACGAACGCGCCCGCGTGCTGGTGAAGCTCGAGCAGGGCAAGTGGAAGCTGATGCAGTGAGCCGCGCGCTCGCTGAACCGTTGCGGCACCCTGAAGCGATGACGCCGGAGATCGCCCTTCTCCTGGCGCAGGACGGCATCACCACCGGTGCGATCTATGTGCTGGTCGCGCTCGGCCTTGTGCTGATCTTCCTGGTGACGCGCGTCATCTTCGTGCCGTTCGGCGATGTGGTCGGCTATTCGGCGCTGACGCTTGCCGCGCATCCAGCTCAAGCAGATGCCCGGCACCGTCTGGCTGGTGCTGACGCTTGCGGCGCTCGCGACCGCCATGGAAGTCGTCACGCTGATCCGCCGCGGCGAGATGCGACGGCTGCCGAGGGCGCTGCTCGCCTACGCGGTCCTGCCGGCGCTGACGCGCCGGGCTGGTCTGGCTCGCGGCGGGCCGCGATCTGCCGATGTGGCTCGCGGTCGGGCTGACGCTGCTGATCGTGATGCCGATCTCGCCGCTGCTCTATCGCATCGCCTTCCAGCCGCTTGCCGACGCCTCGGTGCTGGTGCTGCTGATCGTCGCAGTCGCGGTGCATTTCGCCGTCTCGGGCATGGCGCTGATCTTCTTCGGCCCGGAAGGCTTTCGCACCGAGCCGATGACCAGCGCCTTCTTCAATCTCGGCCCGATCGGCGATTTCGGGACAGAGCATTCTGATCGTCGCAAGCTCGGCGCTGTTCAGTTTCCTCCTGTTCGTGATGTTTGAACGCACCTTGATCGGCAAGGCGCTGCGAGCCACCGCGGTCAACCGCATCGGCGCGCGACTGGTCGGGATCAAGCCGCAGACCACCGGCGCGATCGCCTTCCTGCTGGCCTCGGCGCTCGCCGGCATTTCCGGCATCCTGATTGGGCCGGTGGCGACGCTCTACTACGACTTGGGCTTCCTGATCGGGCTGAAGGCCTTTGTCGGCGCCATCATCGGCGGGCTTGGTCAGCTATCCGGCGACCGCGATCGGCGCACTTCTCGTCGGCCTTTTGGAAAGCTACGCGGCGTTCTGGGATTCCGCGTTCAAGGAAGTGCTGGTGTTTGGCGCGCTCATCCCGGTGCTGATCTGGCAATCCTTCATTTCGAGCGGCGGCGTCGAGGAGGAGATCGAGGAAGAAGAGGGGGACGCCTGATGCGCTGGCGTTCCTTCATCGTGCTTGCGGTGATCGTCGCCTTCATCGCGGTCGCGCCGGCGCTGTTCGGCACCTTCACCATCACGCTGATGAACTATATCGGCATCTACGCCATCGCCGCGCTCGGCCTGGTGCTGCTGACCGGTGTGGGTGGTCTGACCTCGTTCGGCCAGGCCGCGTTCGTCGGCATCGGCGCTTACGCCACGGCCTGGTACACGGCGGTGCAGGGCGGCTCGCCCTGGATCGGCCTCGCGCTCGGGCTCGCGCTGACCGGCGTCGTTGCCGCTCTGCTCGGCGCCGCGACCCTGCGGCTCGGCGGCCACTTCCTGCCGCTGTCCACCATCGCCTGGGGCATCGCCATCTATTTCGTGTTCGGCAATCTCGACGCGCTCAACCGCTACAGCGGCCTCTCCGGCATTCCACCGATCTCGCTCGGGCCGTCTGGCGCTCGGCGGCACCGTCTCGATCTACTACTTCATCTGGGTCGTGGTCGGCGCAGTGATGCTGCTCTGTCGCAACCTGCTGGATTCGCGACAGGGGCGCGGCGATCCGCGGCTTGCGCGGCGGTGTCGCCATGGTCGAGAGCTTCGCCGTCGACTTCTTCCGCACGCGGCTCGCGGTGTTCGTGCTGGCGGGCCTGCTCGCCGGCTTGTCCGGCTGGCTGTACGCCCACGTGCAGCGCTTCGTCGAACCCCAACCCGTTCGACATCCGGCCGGGCATCGAACTTCTGTTCATGGCGCTGGTCGGCGGCACCGGCCAGATCGCCGGCGCGGTGGTCGGCTCGGCGATCGTCGATCCTGCTCAAGAACTTTCTGCAGGATGTGCTGCCGTCGATCACCCGCTACAACGCGCAGATGGAAGCTCGTGCTGTTCGGCATCCTGTTCATTGTGCTGCTGCAGAAGGCGCGCGGTGGCGTGGTGCCGATGATCCGCCGCCTGTTGCCGCGTAGCGCACGCAGGCCAGGCCGGACGAGGCGCAGGCCGTTGCCGGCACGGCGCGCGGGCAGTCGTGGCCGGAGAATCGGTGCTGCGGATCGAAGGCGCCATCAAGCAGTTCGGTGCATTGGTCGCGGTCAACGGCGTGAGCTTCGAGGTGTGGCCCGGCGAAGTCGTCGGCCTGATCGGTCCGAACGGCGCCGGCAAGACCACGCTGCTCAATCTGATCACCGGCACGTCGAAGCCGAACAGCGGCCACGTCATGTTCCTCGGCGACGATGTGACGAGCCTGCCGCCCCGTCATATCGCCGCCAAGGGCATGGCGCGAACCTTCCAGCACGTGAAGCTCCGCCCGAACATGACGCTGCTCGACAACGTGCTGCTCGGCACCTATCCGCGGACCCGGACGGGCTTTTTCGCCGGTGCACTGCGCCTCGATCGCAACGAAGAGCGCTCGGCGCGCGCCGGAGGCGCTGCGCCAGTTGCAGCGCGTCGGGCCTCGGCGAGAAATTCGGCGAACTTGCCGGCAATCTGCCGCTCGGTCAACAGCGCCTGTTGGAGGTCGCGCGCGCGCTCGCGACCGATCCGGTGCTGGTGATCCTGGACGAGCCGGCCGCGGGCCTTCGCGCGCTGGAGAAGCGGACGCTGTCCGATCTCCTGCGCGGCCTGCGCAGCGACGGCATGACCATCGTGCTGGTCGAGCACGACATGGACTTCGTCATGAATCTCGTCGACCGCATCGTGGTGATGGATTTCGGCGCCAAGCTCGCCGAAGGCCTGCCGGCCGAGATTCGCGCCGACGCGCGGGTGCAGGAAGCCTATCTGGGTGGTGTCGCATGACGGCGCTGCTCACGGTCAAAGACCTGCACGTGAGCTACGGCAAGGTCGAAGCCGTCACCGGCGCAAGCCTCGAAATGCAGACCGGTCAGATTGTCACCGTGATCGGGCCGAATGGCGCCGGCAAGACCACGCTGCTCGCGGCGCTGATGGGCTTGCTGCCGTCGAAGGGCGCATTTGCGCTACGAAGGTGCTGATCTTTACGCTGCTGTCGACCGAAGAGCGGGTGCGGCGGGGCATCTGCCTTGTGCCCGAGCGCCGCGAGCTGTTCACCGAGATGACGGTCGAAGACAATCTGATCCTCGGCGCCTATACGCGCTGGAGCGACCGCGGCGCGGTGCGCTCCGACCTGGCGGATGTCTATCGCCGGTTTCCGCGCCTCGATGAGCGAAGGAAGCAGCTTGCCGGCACGCTGTCGGGCGGCGAACGTCAGATGCTGGCGCTCGGCCGCGCGCTGATGGCCAAGCCGCGGCTGCTGCTGCTCGACGAGCCGAGCCTTGGGCTGGCGCCGTTGATCGTGCGCGAGATCTTCCGCATCGTGATGGGGCTGCGCGAACTCGGCGTGTCGAATCCTTCTGGTCGAGCAGAATGCGCGCGCCGCATTGGAGACCGCCGACCATGGCTATGTGCTGGAGACCGGCTCCATCGTATTTGAAGGGCGCGCGGCCGACCTGGTCCATGACCCGCGCGTGATCGCGAGCTATCTCGGAGGCAAAGTCGAGTGACCGGAAGCCAATCCGCATCTGCCTTGCGCGCCCGCTGGATATCGTCATTTGCGGCGTCCGATCGCACGTTGCCGAAGATGCTGACGCGCCAAGCCGAGCGGCTCGGCGATAAGCCACTGGTTGGCGCGGGCGAGGCGGTCTTGACGTTACGCCGATACCCGCGATGCTGCCGCGCGATTTGCCGGCACATTGCGCGAGGCCGGCATCAAGCCGGGTGACCGCGTCGCGGTGATCTGCTCGAACCGCATCGAATTCCTCGAGGTCGTGCTCGGCTGCGGCTGGCTCGGCGCGGTGGCGGTGCCGATCAACGTGGCCTCCCGCGGGCCGCAGCTTCAGCACATCCTGTCGAATTGCGGCGCGCGGCTCCTGGTGATGGAGGCGGCTTTCGGCGAAAATCTCGCGATGCTCGACCCGGCGACGCTGTCGATCGAGATGATCTGGCTGATCGGCGAGGCCGGCGATGTGCGGCTTGGACGCGTCACAGCGTCAGCCATGCCGCGCGGCGCGGGGCCCATTGCCGCAGCTGCCGTCGATCCCGGCGATCTGGGCCTGATCCTCTACACGTCGGGCACCACCGGACCCTCGAAGGGCGTGTGCTGTCCGCAGGCGCAATACTTCTGGTGGGCCGTCAACACTTCGGCGCTGCTGCAGCTGCAGGACGACGATGTGCTGTGCACCAGCCTGCCGCTGTTTCACACCAACGCGCTCAACACGTTCTATCAGGCGCTGCTGACCGGCAACACGGTGCACTACGACAAGCGGTTCTCCGCGTCGGGCTTCTTCCCGTCGCTCATCCCACCCGCGCCACGGTGACATTCTGCTCGGCGCCATGGTGCCGATCCTTCTGTCGCGTCCGGTTTCGCCCGAGGAGACCGCGCATCGCGTGCGCATTTCGCTCGCGCCCGGTGTGCCTGCGCAATTCAATCAGCCGTTCACCGAGCGCACCCGCATCCGCATGATCGACGGCTGGGGCTCGACCGAGACCAACTTCGTGCTGGGCGCGACCATCGAGCACCAGCAGCCGGGGTTGATGGGTCCGGTGTTCGAAGGCTTCGACGCCCGTGTGGCGGACGACAAGGACCAGAACACGCCCGACGGCACCGCGGGCGAGCTCGTGGTACGCGCCGACGAGCCGTTGGCCTTCGCACACGAATACTTCCACGCGCCGGAGAAAACCGCCGAGGCGTGGCGCGACGGCTGGTTTCACACCGGCGACCGCGTGGTCCGCCAGCATGACGGCTACTACCGTTTCGTCGATCGCCTGAAAGACGCGATCCGGCGACGCGGCGAGAACATCTCGTCCTTCGAGGTGGAGCAGGTGATGCTCAGCCATCCCGCGGTGGCGAATGCGGCAGCCTTTCCGGTGCGCTCGCCGCTCGCCGAAGACGAGGTGATGGCAGCGATCGTGCTGCATCCCGGCAAGGACGTTGCGCCGGCCGAGCTGATTGCGTTTTGCGAGCCGCGGTTGCCGTACTTCGCCGTTCCGCGCTATCTCGAATTCATGACCGAACTGCCGGTGACCGAGAGCGGCAAGGTTCAGAAGTTCAAGCTGCGCGACCGCGGCATCACTGACAAGACCTGGGATCGCGGCTCCGGCGGCCAGCGTCCACGGTCTTGATGGAAGAGCGCTTCATGCACACGTGCCTTTTTCTGATCTTCCGGCTGCGTGGGACCGCGCTGTCCGGCGACGATGTCGCGAAGCTTGGCGAGACTTTGAAAGCGGTTCCGAAGCTCGCCAAGGCGCTGATTCACACCTCGTCGAACGCCAGCGATCCTTATGTGAAGGACGAAGG
>CAWDES010000014.1:0-75169 GCA_963801325.1 uncultured Alphaproteobacteria bacterium | reverse complement strand
GGCGTCACTCTTTCCGCTGTCCGGAAAGTTCCACAGCCTTGCGCCAGCGCGCGGTCTCCGCGACGAGCATGTCGCCGAACCGGCTGGCGTTTCCGGTGATGGGAATTGCGCCAAGCTCGGCAAATCGCTGTTTGATCAGGGGATCGTCAAACGCAGCATTGATCTCTTTGTTGAGGAGATCGATGACGGCCGCCGGCGTGCCGTGCGGGGCGCCGACGCCGTAGAACGAGCTGGTTTCGAAACCGCTCAGCGTGTCTGCGATCGGAGGCACGTCGGGCAACGTCGCCGAGCGCTCCTTCGTGGTGACGCCGAGCGCGCGCATCTTGCCCGTTCGCACGAACTCGAACGAAGAGGTGACATTGTCGAACATGCCCTGGATCTGCCCGGCCATCACGTCGGACAGTCCCGGTGCCGAGCCACGATACGGCACGTGAACGAATTGCACATGCGCCATGGCCTTGAACAATTCGCCGGAGAGATGCAGCGAAGTGCCGATGCCTGACGAGGCGATGCTGAGTTTGCCGGGATTGGCTTTTGCGTAAGCGATGAAATCCGCAACGTTGCGCACCGGGAGATCGTTATTGACGACAAGCACCAGCGGAATGCGCGCCAGTCCAGCGACCGGCGCGATCCCCTTCAGGAAATCATAAGGCAGTGTTGGATCGAACGACGCATTGATGGCGTTGGCGGTGCTGGTCAGCAGAAGCGTATATCCGTCCGGCGGCGAATTGATCACCGCTTGCGTGCCGATATTGCTGCCGGCGCCCGGCTTGTTCTCCACGATGAAGGTTTGACCGAGCCGGTCGGACAGGCGCTGGCAGATCAGCCGCGACAGCACGTCCGTTGCGCCGCCGGCCGTATAAGGAACGATCCAGCGCACAGGGTGCGACGGGTAGGACGCGCCTTGCGCCGTCGCGACCTGTTCGGTGCCAAGCCAGGCCAGGCATGTCGCGGCCGAATGAAGCAGGTGCCGTCTGTCGATCAATGCAGCCTCTCACGGACACCGTAGTAATCGGGGGGTGGTCATACGGGAAGCGGGATCATCGCGAGAAGATTTACGCGCGTCCAGAATGGCTTAACGCATTAGCGGCCGTAATCCTCAGCAATTGCCGCCACTTGTTTGACCAGGCCTTTGCTTAAGAACCCTTAACTGATTTGCGGGAGAATCGTCCGCAGAGATTCCCACGAGGAATAGGGCTATGGCCAAATTTGCGATTGGCGAACGGGTTGAAAAAGCGGCTGACGACCATAAAGACGGGGTCGTCATCGCGGTGTTCCCCACCACGGATGGCAACTTTCGTTACGCCGTGGACATGGAAGGTTATGGCGCGCTCCAGTTCTTTGCTGAAGAAAAGCTGGTCTGTCACGCCAGGTAACTTTTGTTGAATGAGCTCCTGATCGAGACAATGGAAGCTCAGGCTCAAGGCAGATGAGCGCTTGCCTGACTTAATGAATTATTCATTGCGTCGATTCGCTCAATTCTTAATGAGTTAACTTCACTGTTCGCCAGGGGACCCAAATTCTCGAACATCAACTCGTCGCTGAAATAAGCAACGGTTGTGATCCAACAACTTCTGGACACTGGCGGTCGATTTTCTCCGTTCTCAGCGGAAACCGACGAACCCGCTCGCATTCATGCGGGCGGGTTTCTTCGTTCGGATCGGGCGCGTTGCGCCTGTTTAACCCTGCCGATTAACACCTCAAAAGGCCCGCGCGGTTATAGATAGCGACCACGCGAGAAATGGTCAGCTATGAGCGCAGGCGTCATCGATCAGGCGACAGCCGAACAACCGGTGGCAGCGCCCCGGCCGCCAGGCAAGCCGCCGACAGCCAAACCCTCGACTGCCAAGCCGTCGACAGCCAAGATCTGGCTGAAGGCGATCGAGCGTACGTCCCGCATCGAAGCCGATCCCAACCGGCTGTTCGCCGATCTCGTCGAGGAATGGGCTGAACGGCAACCGGACCGTCCGGCGCTGATGTCGGATCGAGAGACCCTCAGCTACCGCGAACTGAACGAACGTATCAATCGCTACGCGCGCTGGGCGCTCGCGCAAGGCATCGGCAAGGGTGAGACGGTCTGTCTCCTGCTGTCGGGTCAACCTGATTACCTCGCCGCATGGCTCGGTCTCGGCAAGGTCGGCGTCGTCGTTGCGCTGATCAACACCAGGCTCGTCGGATCGTCGCTGGCGCATTGCATCGATGTGGCGGACGCAGGCTACGTCATCGTCGGGCAGGATCTGGAAGCCGCCTTCGAGGAGATTCGCTCCGACCTGAAGCGGACACCCAGGGTCTGGCTGCAAACCAATTTGGGAACGGCGTTGGCCGGTTTCGATGCGGCGCCGTTGAATTCAATGGAACGTCGCGGCGTCACGATCGGCGACCGCGCGCTCCTGATCTACACCTCGGGCACGACGGGCCTGCCGAAGGCGGCCAGCATCAGTCACCGCCGCATCCAGAACTGGGGCGGCTGGTTTGCCGGATTGACGAATGCGTCATCCGAGGATCGGCTGTTCAATTGCCTGCCGCTGTTTCATAGCGTCGGCGGCGTGGTCGCGCCGTGCAGCATGCTCGCGGCAGGAGCGTCGGTGGTCCTGCCGGAGAAATTTTCGGCCGGAACGTTCTGGCGCGATGTGGTGCGTTGGGATTGTACGCTGTTCCAGTATATCGGCGAGCTGTGTCGCTACCTTCTCAAAGCGCAGACGTCGGAGTTCGAGAAACAGCACCGCTTGCGGCTTGCTTGCGGCAACGGGTTGCGCGGCGATGTCTGGGAGGAATTTCAGGCGCGATTTTCGATCCCGCAGGTCCTGGAGTTCTACGCCGCGACCGAAGGCAATTTCTCGCTCTATAATGTCGAAGGAAAACCCGGCGCGATCGGCCGGATCCCGCCACTCCTGGCGCATCGCTTTCCCGCCGCGATCGTTCGCATCGATCCTGAAACCCTGGCGCCGGTCCGCGATCCGGACGGTCTTTGCGTGGCTTGCGCCGTCGGCGAGGCCGGCGAAGCGGTGGGGCGGATCGGGACGGCTGACGAGGCCGGTGGCCGCTTCGAGGGCTATACCAATGCCGCCGAAACCGAAAAGAAAGTCCTGCGCGACGTGTTCGCCAAGGGCGACGCGTGGTTTCGCACCGGCGATCTGATGAGGATCGACGATGGCGGCTTCTTCCATTTCGTGGATCGTCTCGGCGACACCTTCCGCTGGAAGGGCGAGAACGTCGCAACATCCGAGGTGAACGACGCCATCCTGCAATGTCGCGGTGTGGTCGACGCCACGACCTACGGCGTCCAGGTCGCCGGGACCGACGGCCGCGCCGGCATGGCTGCTGTTGTCACCGGCACAGATTTCGACCTGGCCGAATTTCGCGATCATTTGGCACGCTGCCTGCCAGCCTATGCCTGCCCGGTCTTCATCCGTCTCAGTGCGACGTTGGACAGCACCGAGACGTTCAAGCAAAAGAAGCAGGAGTTGATGCGTTCGGGCTTCGATCCGCAACGCGTCACCGATCCCTTGTTCTTCCGGGAGCCAGCGTCTGGCGACTTCCGGCCGCTTGATGCCGATCAGTACGCGAAGCTGCTGCAAGGCGTCATCCGCCTGTAAGCGCTAGTGGAGTGGATTTGACATTCGCTGCCTGCTGGCCGCGAATTCGTCAAGCGAATGTCAAATCCAAAACTCCACTAGAAACTCATATTTGCTAGTGGTCCTGTGATTCTAACATTCGCAAAGGTGGGCGCTGAGAAGGAATGCGAATGTTAGAATCGGACCACTAGGCCTCACATGCCGAAGATCGCGAGTTCCGTGTCGGAGAGGTCGCCAAGCCTCGGCTGGCGCGGGCCTTTGAAATACTTGCGGCCACGTGCCTCGCTATAGATGCCGGCAACGCCAGCGACGGGACCGTTGGCGTCCGCGATCACGACCGGGCTGCCGCGCCAGAGCAGGTGGCGTCCGATCGCACCCGCGCATCTGATGTAGTCGGTCATATCTCGGCAGAACCCGAGTTGAAGGCCGGGCAGCGGAATGATGCCGCGGCGCTTGCGCAACGGAAAGAAGACGAAGGGGACGGTTTCAGTATCGCTGCGGCAAACGAGGCTGATGCAACCATAACCGGCATGGCGCTTGAGCAGGGCGAATTCGTCGTCAGGCAGGCCTGCGACGTGTGTCGCGTCCGCTGTCACGGTCTCCACACGCATTTTGCGTCCGTTGCGAGACAGGACCGGCAGCGAGAAGGTGAGGCCGCGGCAATAGACCTTGAAGCCTTGCGCATCGAGGATCGGCCAGGTCGGCGGCGCCGGGGTGACGTTGAAATAGGTCACCTCCTTGCGCTTCTGCGTCATCGACGCGAACAACGCGGCGTGGTTGCGAAATTCCGGATCGACATACCAGCTCGAATTGTTGCAGCAGACGGCGGTCTCGCCCGCGATCACCTTGGTCGAATAGATGAGAAGCAGGCAGCCGACCGGCTTGCCGTCGTGTTCCATCAGGTATCCGTAACGCGGCGCATCCGCCGGCAGCGATCGCGCACCCTGCCGGCGCAGACCAAGCATCCAATACTGCCGGCTACGGTGCACGAAGCCGCGTGTCAGCAGATCGGCGATGGCCTCGACATCGCTTTCCTGAATCTCGCGGAATCGCGGCTGGACGGCGGGCATGATGTTTACCAACGGACGTAAAAGATCGCGCGAGCGTGGGGTTATTTCACCTTTTCGCTCTAACATGGACTTTCAAAATTTTATGAGAATGCGGAGCAATCCATGTCGGTAAGGTTAAAGATTATTGCAGCGATCCAGCAGATCGCCGCCGAGCAGCGCGTCACGCTTCCGCCGCTGGAAGATAACCTTTCGCTGCACGAAACCGGATTCAACTCGCTCGCATTTGCCATCCTGGTCGCGCGCCTGGAAGACGAAATCGGCGTCGATCCGTTTACCATATCGGCTGACGCAAGCTTCCCTCTGACGATAGGCGATTTCATCAGGGCCTATGAAAATGTCCCCGCGTGAAATCTTCGCGCTGCGTGACTATCTCGATCCCGGCTTAAGCGGCCGCACGCTTTCGGACGCGCGGCACTCGGCATCGCTGACGGACATCGCCGGCCATACCTGCCTGAAGGGGCGGCTCGCCGAACTCTCCGGCAAATCGGTGCTGCTCGCCGTCAGCAGTCAATTCCTCGCAGCCCTCGTGATGCTCGAGATCGACGGCATTGCGCGGCGCATGTTGCTTTGCCCGCCGGATCTTAACCCCGACTACGTCCAGGCCATCGTCGAGGACGCCGAGATCGACACGGTGGTCACCGACCAGCCGGATCGCTTCACGGCATCGGGCGTTGCATCTGTCGTCATCGCCGGCGAGGAGTTGAAGCCTGCATCCCGCGCCCAGACAGAGCGTGCGACCGAATGGCTGATGCTCACTTCGGGTACGCTGGGCGTGCCGAAAATTGTCGGCCACACGCTCGAAGGCCTGACCGGTGCGATCGCGGCCGATGTTCCGGCCCGCGGCAACAGGCCGATCTGGGCGACGTTCTACGATATCCGCCGCTACGGCGGCTTGCAGATTTTTCTGCGCGCGATCATCGGCGGCGGCTCGCTTGTGCTGTCGGAGATCGGGCGAAGCGCTCGCGGACCATGTTGCCCGGCTCAACGACAGGGCCGTCACGCATATCTCCGGAACGCCGTCGCATTGGCGCAAGCTTTTGATGAGCGGCGCGGCCTCGGCCTTTTCGCCGAAATATGTCCGTCTCTCCGGCGAGATCGCCGATCAGGCCGTGCTGGACGGTTTGCGCCAGGCGTTCCCTGAAGCTTCGGTCGGCCACGCCTATGCCTCGACCGAGGCCGGAGTTGGTTTTGCCGTCAACGACGGCCTGGAGGGTTTTCCCGCCAGCATGATTGGCGGCAACCGCGACGGCGTCGAGATGAAGGTCGTCGACGGATGCTTGCGAATTCGCTCGCGGCGCGCGGCGCATGCCTATATCGGCCGCCGGGCGGCTCCGTTGACGGACGATGAAGGTTTCGTCGACACCGGCGACATGGTCGAACTGCGCGGCGACCGCTATCACTTCGTTGGCCGCCGCGGCGGCATCATCAATATCGGCGGGTTGAAGGTTCATCCCGAGGAAATCGAAGCGGTGATCAACCGGCACGACGCAGTGCGGATGTCGCGCGTCAAGGCGCGCCGCAGTCCGATCACCGGCGCCATCGTCGTTGCCGACGTGGTTCTCGTCGATGGCAGCGATGCAAGCAGCGGCGACGACATCAAGAGCCGCATCATTGCCGATTGCCGCGCAAGCCTCGCGCCTCACAAGGTGCCTGCCATGATCAAGTTCGTCGACAAGCTCGACATCACGGCGGCCGGAAAGCTCGCGCGGTCAGATGCGTAATGTTCTCCTGACAGGCGGCAGCCGCGGCATCGGGCTTTCGATCGCGCAAAGGCTCGCAGCCGCGGGCTATCATGTGATCGCGGTCGCGCGCCGCGAAAGCGACGATCTGCGCGAGGCGATCGCGGCGGCGGCGCAAGGCAGCGGCCGCATTTCGTTTCGCGCCTTCGACCTCAGCGACGTCGACGGCATTCCAGTTTTCGTGAAAGGTCTGCGCGACGAATTCGGCGCGATCTACGGCCTCATCAACAATGCGGGCCTCGGCACCGAGGGATTGCTTGCGACAATGCATAACAGCGAGATCGAGGCGCTGATGCGCCTCAACGTGCTGTCGCCGATCATCCTGACCAAATATGTCGTGCGGCACATGATGGCGGACGGCGCCGGCGGCCGCGTCGTCAACATGTCGTCGATCATCGCCTCCACCGGCTACAACGGCCTCTCGGTCTATGGTGCGACCAAGGCGGCCGCGACCGGTTTCACCCGTTCGCTGGCGCGCGAGGTCGGCAAGCTCGGCATCACGGTGAATGCGATTGCGCCCGGCTTCATCGACACCGAATTGACGCACAGCCTGGGGCCCGAACAACGTCAGCGCATTGCCGGCCGCAGCGCCTTGCGCCGTTTGCCGGAAACCGACGACGTGGCCAGCATGGTCGAATATCTCCTGGGCGAGGGCGGCCGCAACATCACCGGCACGGTCCTGACCGTGGACGCCGGAAATACGGCCTAGTACCGCCGATCTGAAGTCCCTGCACCACAAGCGGCGAATTCGATCAGGGACTTCAGATCGATAAAGCGGTACTAGTTCTAGTGCCCATGACTTTCCGAAGTTCGTGACGGTGGGTGCTGCGATGGAGCACGAACTTCGGAAAGTGGGCACTGCGCTCGCCGCCCGGCGAGATAACTTCATTGGTGCCCGTGACGATTTGACCCCGGCCGGCGGGCGATCCGCTGAACCCATTGTTCTGATCGTCCCGTATCTTTCCGCAAATCCTCTTCGACGGTTGCGCGCCATGAACTCACCCAGCGGCAGCGACAAATTCTACGGTGCGGTGCCGGTATTTCGCGGCTTCACGCGGCTGATGGAGCCATCAGCTCTATTCGCCACTACCCGATGACTGGAGCATCGGGGTCGCCGATATCGTCGGGTCGACCAAGGCGATTGCGCAAGCGCGCTACAAGGCGGTGAATATGGCGGGCGCTTCCGTCATTGCCGCCGTGACCAATGCGCTCGAGGGCCGCGAATTTCCGTTCGTGTTCGGAGGGGATGGCGCAAGCTTTGCGGTCGCGCCCGATGATCTCGATCGCACGCGAGAAGCGCTGGCCGCAACGGCCGCATGGGTGAAGGAAGACCTCGATCTCGAGATGCGGGTAGCGCTGATCCCGCTCAGCGCGATCCGTGCGCAGGGGCTCGATGTTCGCGTCGCCCGTTTCGGCCCGTCCCCCAATCTTTCCTACGCCATGTTTTCCGGCGGCGGTCTTGGCTGGGCGGATGCGGCCATGAAGCGCGGCGAGTTTGCGGTCGCGCCGGCGCCGCCCGGCACGCACCCCGATCTCTCGGGGCTTTCATGCCGGTTCGAGGAGATACCGGCGGTGCGCGGCCTCATACTCGCGGTGCTGGTGATGCCGGTCAGGGGTGCCGATCCCACCGCCTATCGCAAACTGATCGAGAATATCGTCTCGCTGGTCGAACGGAGTCCCGATCAGGGCCGGCCGGTGCCTCCAGGTGGTCCGCCGCTGCGCTGGCCGCCGGCCGGCGTCGAATTCGAGGCGCGGGCACAACGCGGAGGGCCTTTGTTCAAACGGCGGCTGGGCGTATTCGCCTGGACCTTGTTCTATTATTTCATCATGCGCTTCGGCATCAAGGTCGGCGGCTTCGTGCCGGAAGTCTATGTGCAGCAGGTGGTCGAGAATTCCGACTTCCGCAAATACGACGACGGCTTGCGGATGGTGCTCGATTGCACGTCCGATCTCGAGCAGGCGCTGAGCGCCCGCCTTGCCGCGGCGTCATCGGCCGGCGTCGCGCGATATGGCCTGCACCGGCAGGACGCAGCGATGATGACCTGCTTCACGCCCGCGGCCACGCGCAGCGACCATGTTCATTTCATCGACGGCGCGCGTGGCGGCTACGCGTCGGCGGCGACCGCATTGAAGGCAGCGCTCGCGGGATAAGCCTGATCTTGCGCCAGGACTTTCTTGCGCCAGGACATTCGGCAGGTCCGGATGGACGCAGCGCAAATCCGTCACCACGGCAGGCCGCACAGGTCAAGCGTGCCCAGCGTCGGTGCGCGGCGCTTCAGATCGAGCACGAACGGGGCCATGGCTTCGAAGCGAGTTTTGCCGTTCGGCTGGTCGGCATAAACCGTTCCGGTAAACGCATGCCAGCCTCGCGACTGGTAGAATTCGAAGTTGTGCGGTTCGCAGAACAGGATTGCAAACTGCGCGGCGTCATGGTGGCGCATGGTCTGGACGGATGCCTCGAGCGCGACGCTGGCATAGCCGCGGCGGCGGCAATCGGGACGTGTCGCGACCTGGCCGACGCCGCCGACATGCACCTTCTGGCCATTCCAGGTGACGGTTCTGAAGAAGATACCGGCATGGCAAACCAGCCCGCTGTCGAGATCCTCGATCATCACGCGCAGATCAGGATCGGCCCATGTGACGCGAGCCCAGCCGGGCTCGTTTCCCCTCTCGCTCGCCTGGGCGTCGTGAGGCTCCATCTGCTGGAATAGCGTCTCGGCCTGCGGCCGGAATTGTGCGCCATTCACGACTTCAATTTCGATACTCATGCGTGCCCGGAATGCGACCCACGGGTTGATCGGGGGAATTTCAGTGTCTAAGTGGTCAGGAACCTTCTATAAGGGTTCCCGTTAGAAATTGTACCCCACCAGTTCGGACATGACCCCATGACCTTCACGCTTCCCGACCTTCCCTATGCCCACGATGCCCTCGCGCCGCATATGTCGAAGGAAACGCTGGAATTTCACCACGACAAGCACCACCAGGCCTATGTGACGAACGGCAACAATCTGCTGAAGGGCACCGAATTCGAGGGCAAGTCCCTGGAGGAGATCGTCAAGGGCTCGTTCGGCAAGAACGCCCCGCTCTTCAACAATGCCGGCCAGCACTACAACCACATCCATTTCTGGAAATGGATGAAGCCCAATGGCGGCGGCAGCAAATTGCCCGGCCGTCTGGAAAAGAAGATCAACGAGGACCTCGGTGGTCTGGAAAAATTCAAGACCGATTTCGCCGCCGCCGGCGCCGGCCAGTTCGGCTCGGGCTGGGCCTGGCTGTCGGTCAAGAACGGCAAGCTCGAAATCTCCAAGACGCCCAACGGTGAAAACCCGCTGGTGCATGGCGCCTCGCCGATCCTCGGCGTCGACGTCTGGGAGCACTCCTACTACATCGATTACCGCAATCGCCGCCCCGACTATCTGAAGGCGTTCGTCGAGCATCTCGTGAACTGGGAATACGTCGACGAGATGTTCAGCAAGGCCTGATTCATCGGCCATCACAGGTCAAAAGCGGCAGCGTGAGCTGCCGCTTTTTTGTTTGTGTCCGCTTGCGACCGGCACGCCCTTTCGGCAAAGCTGACGGTCGACACCTTCGCTTTGGGAATTCTGCGATGAACTATCTTCTGGTTTTTATCGGCGGTGGCCTGGGCTCATGCCTGCGCCACGCGGTGAACGTGATTTGTCCGCGCTTTCTCGGGACCAATTTCCCGTATCACACCTTCATCATCAACATCACCGGCTCGACCATCATGGGCCTGATCGCGGGCTATCTCGCCTTCAAGGGCGACGCCGTCCAGTCCTGGCGGCTGTTCATCATGACCGGCATCCTCGGCGGCTACACCACCTTCTCGGCGTTTTCGCTGGATGCGGCGCTGCTGTACGAGCGCGGTGAAATCGGGCTCGCGGCGGCCTACGTGCTGGGGTCGGTGGTGCTGTCGATTATCGGTCTTTTTGCCGGGCTTGCCGTTGTCCGCAGTCTGGCATGAGGGTCTCTGAGGCCCCCGTCGGTGGACTTCTCGGATGTTACATTATAACATTTTGGGATGGTAACTCCCCATTCCCATGGTCACGACCACGGCCATTCGCATCATCATCCGCATAGCCACGGCCCGGCCGCGCCGCATCCGTCGCAGGCCGTCACCTGGTCGATTTTGCGCATGACCGTGCCAATGCGGTTTGCGGCGGCGGCGGCGGTCAGCGTCGCGCTCTGGGCGTTCATCTGGTTGGCGATGAAGTGAAGATGTCGGCACTTTTGCAATTTCGCGATGTCACGCTGGGCTACGACCGCCACCCGGCCGTGCATCATCTGAGCGGCGAGGTCGCCCCCGGCGCCTTGCTTGCCGTCGTCGGTCCGAACGGCGCCGGCAAGTCGACGCTGTTCCGGGGGATCGTCGGAATTCTCAAGCCGCTCTCGGGCTCGATCCTGACCGGCGGCGTCGATCCCAAGGATATCGCCTACCTGCCGCAGTCAGCCGATATCGACCGCACCTTTCCGATCTCGGTGTTCGACTTCGTCGGCACCGGTCTGTGGCGCGGGGTCGGTTTCTTCGGCGGCATTGGCAAGGGCGCGCGCGTGAAGATCGCGCAAGCGCTCGCCGCGGTGGGGTTGAGCGGGTTCGAGAATTGCGGCATCGGCACGCTGTCGGGCGGCCAGATGCAGCGCATGCTGTTCGCGCGGGTGTTGTTGCAGGATGCACGGCTGATCGTGCTGGACGAGCCGTTCAACGCGATCGACGCCAAGACCTCCGCCGATCTTCTGGCGCTGGTCAAGCAATGGCACGCCGAAGGGCGCACGGTGCTCGCGGCGCTGCATGACATGGATCTCGTGCGCGCGCATTTTCCCGAAACGTTGCTGCTGGCGCGCGGCAAGGTCGCCTGGGGCGCGACCTCAGACGTGCTGACCGTGCAGAATCTCGCGGAGGCGCGGCGGATGTGCGAGGCCTTCGACGACAGTGCGGTCGCCTGCGCCGCCGATGACGATGCATCAAGGGCCGCTTGATCAATGATTTATGACGCGCTGATCGCGCCTTTCCTCGAATTCGAGTTCATGCGCCGGGCGCTGGCCGCCGTGGTCGCGCTCTCGCTTGGCGCAGCTCCGATCGGCGTATTTCTGATGCTACGGCGGATGAGCCTCGTCGGCGATGCGATGGCGCATGCCATCCTGCCGGGCGCGGCGATCGGCTTTCTGCTTTCCGGCCTCAATCTGTTTGCGATGACGGCAGGCGGATTGATCGCCGGATTTGCGGTGGCGCTTTTGGCGGGCCTGGTGGCGCGCGCCACCGACCTGAAGGAGGATGCCTCGCTTGCGACCTTCTATCTCGCCTCGCTCGCGCTCGGCGTCACCATCGTCTCGGTGAAGGGCACCAATATCGATCTCCTGCACGTCTTGTTCGGCAACATTCTCGCCATGGATGACCAGACGCTGCTTGTGGTCGCCTTCAATGCCACGCTCACGCTGGTCGTGCTCGCGGTGATCTATCGTCCGCTCGTGATCGAGAGCGTCGATCCGCTTTTCCTGCGCACGGTCAGCCGCGCCGGCGGCGTCGCGCATCTGACGTTCCTGGCGCTCGTGGTCGTCAACCTCGTCAACGGCTTTCAGGCGCTCGGCACGCTGCTCGCGGTCGGCCTGATGATCCTTCCCGCCGGCATCGCGCGGTTCTGGTCGCGCGAACTGACCGGCATGATCTCCATTGCGGTCGCGAGTGCGATCGTCTCCGGCTATGCCGGATTGGTGCTGTCGTTCCAGACCCGCATTCCCTCCGGCCCGGCGATCATCCTGGTGTCGGCGGTGCTCTATGTGCTGTCGATCCTGTTCGGCAATGTTCGTGGTGTGGTCCGGCAGTTGTTTCCCGCGCCGCATCTCGAAGCGTGAGGCGCGCGATGGGACGTTTGCATCGTCTGGTGCTGGCGTTGGTGCTATCGCTTGCGGTCACACCATTGCACGCGCAGGCGCGCATGAACGTGGTGGCGAGCTTTTCGATCCTCGGCGATTTCGTCAAAAATGTCGGCGGCGATCGGGTCGATGTCACGACGCTGGTCGGTCCCGACGGCGACGTTCATGTCTATGCGCCGACGCCATCCGACGTGCGCAGGATCAGGGACGCGAAACTGCTCGTCATCAATGGCTTCGGCCTTGAAGGCTGGCTGCCGCGGCTGCTTCAGGCGGCGGGCAGCAAGGCTTCCATTGTCACCGCGACGGACGGCATCGCGCCGCTCAAGGCGGGCTCCGACGCCGACCCGCACGCCTGGCAGTCGGTCGTCAACGCCGAGAAATACGTCGCCAATATCCGCGACGCGCTTGCGGCCGCCGATCCCGCGGATGCGGAGGTTTTTCGTCAAAATGCGACAAACTATCTCGCCAGGCTCGAAGCGCTTGACGCCGAGGTGCGTCAGGCGGTCAGCCAGATTCCGGAAAGCCGCCGCAGGATGATCTCGACCCACGATGCCTTCGGCTATTTCGCCGCCCGCTACGGCATCGCCTTCATTGCCCCGATCGGCGTCTCGACCGAAGCCGAGCCGAGCGCGCGGGACGTCGCGAAAATCATCACCCAGGTCAAGGCCGAGCATATCCCGGCGGTCTTTCTGGAGCGGATCGGCGACCCCCGGCTGATGCGCCGGATCTCGGAAGAGACGGGGTCGCGGGTCGGCGGGACGCTCTATTCCGACAGCCTGACCGACGAAAAGGGCGAGGCCCCCACTTACATTGACATGGTCAGGCACAATATAAGAACGCTGACCAGCGCGCTGAAGGATTAGGGCCGAAATGGCCCTCCTGCAAGCGTATCGAATACCGTTTCTTGCGGAGTCATAATGTCGGAAGTGTCGTCCCAAAAAATCCCTGTGACCGTGCTGACGGGCTATCTCGGCGCCGGCAAGACCACGCTGCTCAACCGCATCCTGTCGGAAAACCACGGCAAGAAATACGCCGTCATCGTCAACGAATTCGGCGAGATCGGCATCGACAACGACCTGATCATCGGCGCCGATGAAGAAGTCTTCGAGATGAACAATGGCTGCGTCTGCTGCACGGTGCGCGGCGATCTCGTGCGCATCCTCGACGGCTTGATGAAGCGCAAGGGCAAGTTCGACGCCATCATTGTCGAGACCACGGGCCTCGCCGATCCCGCGCCGGTCGCGCAGACCTTCTTCGTCGATGAAGACGTGCAGAAGAATGCCCGGCTTGACGCGGTCGTGACCGTCGCCGACGCCAAGTGGCTGAGCGATCGTTTGAAGGATGCGCCGGAAGCCAAGAACCAGATCGCCTTCGCCGACGTGATCGTGCTCAACAAGACCGATCTTGTTTCAAAGCCGGAGTTGTCCGAGGTCGAAGCGCGGATCAGGGGCATCAATCCCTACGCCAAGCTGCACCGCACCGAGCGCTGCAAGGTCGCATTGTCCGATGTGCTGGAGCGCGGCGCGTTCGATCTCGATCGCATCCTGGAGATCGAGCCAAATTTCCTGGAAGAAGACGATCACCACCACGACCATGACCACCATCATCACGACCATCACCATCAATCATGACCATGGGCATGGCCTGAAGCACTACCACGACGAAGACATGCAATCGCTGTCGCTGAGCTCCGACAAGCCGCTCGACCCGGCCAGGTTCATGCCGTGGCTGCAAAACCTCGTCGCCAGCGAAGGCCAGAAGATTTTGCGCTCGAAGGGCATCCTTGCTTTCCACGACGATGACGAGCGTTACGTGTTCCAGGGCGTCCACATGATGCTGGAGGGCGATCATCAGCGGCCGTGGAAAGACGGCGAGCCGCGCCTGAGCCGCCTCGTCTTCATCGGCCGCGAATTGCCGGAAGCGATGATCCGCGAAGGCTTCGAAAGCTGCATCGTCGCGCGATGACCGATTTCGAGCCGGGCGAATCCGCTTCCATCATTTCCGTCACCGACAAGGTGCGCGCCGTTTCGATCGGCGCGCCCGTGAGCGCCGTGCATTTCCTGGGCGACCAGGCGGCCTTTGTCGGTTCTGAAGAGAGCATCTTCGTGGTCGCGGGCGAGGCAGAGCCCACTGCGATTGCCGTGCATGGCGGCGGCATCCTGTGCGCCACCACCGACGGGAAACGCATTGTCACCGGCGGCGATGACGGCAAGGTCGCAAGCCTTGACGCCAAGGGCGAGGTCAAGGTGCTTGCGACCGACGCCAAGCGGCGCTGGATCGACAATGTCGCGCTTCATCCCGATGGCGCGGTGGCGTGGTCGGCGAGCAAGACGGCGTTCATCCGCAGCGGCAAGGATCAGGAAAAATCGCTCGACGTGCCTTCGACGGTCGGCGGACTTGCGTTCGCGCCGAAGGGTTTGAGGGTCGCGGTCGCGCATTATAACGGCGTGACGCTGTGGTTTCCCAACATGGCGGCAACGCCCGAGTTTCTGCCCTGGGCCGGCTCGCATCTCGCCGTGACGTTCAGCCCGGACAACAAGTTTCTGGTGACGGCGATGCACGAAGCGGCGCTGCATGGCTGGCGGCTCGCCGATTACCGGCACATGCGCATGACCGGCTATCCCGGCCGCGTCCGCTCGTTTGCATGGAGCGCAGGCGGCAAGGCGTTGGCGACCTCGGGCGCCGACATGGTCATCATGTGGCCGTTCGGGAGCAAGGATGGGCCGATGGGCAAGGAGCCGGCGATGCTGGCGCCGATGAAGGCGCGCGTCACCGCGGTCGCCTGTCATCCCGATCAGGCCATTCTGGTTTCCGGCTACAGCGACGGCACCGTGCTGATGGTGCGCATGGCCGATGGCGCGGAAATCCTGGTTCATCGCAACGGCGGTGCGCCGATTGCAGGGCTTGCCTGGAACGCAAAAGGCACGCTGTTGGCGTTCGCGGCGGAAGACGGCGAAGCCGGCATTCTGGAGCTCTGAGTTCCTCAGCCTGGCGGTCTAATTCTAGCATTCGCTCCACCAGGTTCCCGGGAACAACGCTTTCGAGCGCCCGTTGATGCCCATGAACTATCGGTCGGGTGAAAGCGGATGTTGAACGATCGAAAGCGCCGGGCGGATTTGCTGATTGCATCGGCGATGCTGGTGTCGGGATTGACGCTGACCGGCTTTTCTACAGCGTCCATGATTGCCCGCACCCCCAACGTGCGCGTTGCGCAAGCGACGCCGCCGTTGCAGGGCTCGCCTGCGCCTGCCGAGAGCAACAAGCCCGCGGAGTCCAAGCCTGCTGAGTCCATGCCCGGCGGCACGCGTCCGACGACGCCGGCTCCGGAGCCGGCGCGGCCCGACACGCAGGCGCAACAGGAAGGCGCGAAGCCTGCGCTTCCGCCTGCACCTCCGGAAAAGATGGCTCCGCCAATCCAGCAAAAACAATGACGGCGATCATCCGCGGCGCGTGAGCGTCACGTCGCTGTCCGAATGGATACCGCTGCCGCCTTTTCTTTTGTCTCGTTTGTGTCACCTTGTTGCCCATGCTGCGCGGACCGCGCGAGGCGTGAGCAGCAAGCAGGCGACCAGAGGGGGCGATCATGAAAATCGAGGATGTCCGGCGAAACGCCTATTCCATGCCGCTGACGAATCCTGCCTTTCCGCCGGGACCGTACAAGTTTTTCAATCGCGAATATTTCATCATCACCTATCGCACCGACCCGGAGGCGCTTGCCGCCGTCGTGCCGGAGCCGCTTGAAGTCACCGAGCCGGTCGTCAAATACGAATTCATCCGCATGCCGGACTCAACCGGCTTCGGCGACTACACGGAAACCGGCCAGGTCATTCCGGTGCGCTTCAAGGGCGAGGAGGGCGCCTATACGCATGCGATGTACCTCGACGATGAGGGGCCGATCGCGGGCGGCAGGGAGCTGTGGGGATTTCCCAAGAAGCTGGCGCGGCCCAAGATCGAGGTGGAAAGCGATGTGCTGGTCGGCACCCTGCATTACGGCTCCGTGCTCTGCGCCTCCGCCACCATGGGCTACAAGCATCGGCCCGTCGATCACGACACGGTTTTGAAGGGGATGAAGGCGCCGAACTTCATTCTCAAGATCATTCCGGACATCGATGGATCGACGCGGATCTGCGAACTGGTGCGGTTTCATCTCGAGGACATCACGCTGAAGGAGGCCTGGTCCGGGCCGGCGGCGCTCGGCCTGTTCCCGCACGCCCTCGCCGATGTGGCGCGCCTTCCGGTGCGCGAGGTGCTCTCCGCGCTGCATTTCAAGGCCGATCTGACGCTGGGCCTCGGCAGCGTGGCGTTCGACTACCTGGCGAAGTGACGTCCGCGCAAAAAAGAACGAACTAGTTGTCTCCGAAAAATCCGAAGCGAGGCGGCCGGCTCGTTGACGGCGCGTGGGCCATCGTCGTCGCCGAGCATTTCGATAGCGACGCGGGCGTCCGTTGAAGCGCGGGGAGGCATCGCGTTCCACAATCTCATCCGCCGGGTAGCCGCGCGGCATCTGCCGGACGGCGTTGGCCGCCTCATCCAGCCGGCGCTGCTCGTCCTGGTCCGGCCGCCGCCTGCGGTCTGAAACCCTGCGGTCGTCCGGGGACCTTCGCCCGTCGACGCGTTTGCGAGAGAACTCCTTGTTCGAGTCGGCCGAACGCGCCGCCGCATTTTCGTTCTTGACGGAAGCCGCATCTTCGCTTTGGCGGTGGGGAGATGCGGTGATCTTCGCTGCCGCAACCGGCTGCTCCTGAACGTTCGTCGCCGTATCTGTCTTCGCGCTAACCGGTGTCGCCGCTTGTGGTTGCGGGTTCGGTTTTGAAACGTCCGTTGGAGCGGCGGCCACCGCCGATGACGGCGGTGTTTCCTGTTGCGGAGGCTTTGCCGTGTTGGCCTGTTCCGCACTCGACGACGCGACCGAAGCTGGCGCCGCGTCGGCATTCGAAGGCGCGATCGGGGCTGCGCTCACGCGTTCCAGCCGGTTTGGCGGCTGGACCGCGCTGGTCGTGACCATCGCACCGCCTGCGAATCCAACCGCGATCGCAGCGAACGCCGTTCCGATCCCGGCAAAATAAGACGAACCGCTGAAAGCCATCGCGTCTCCTCCGAATTCGACGGAGCAACGCGGCATGGCCTTGGGCGTTCCGACAGGCTCTGCAAATAGCCAGCGGAACTCAGCCGTCAGGGAAGCGCGGCGGAAGCCTTGCTTCAGCGCACCAGCACGTTCCTGAACTGCCAGGGATCGCTGGTGTCGATGTCTTCCGGGAACAGTCCGGGGCGATCGGTGAGCGGTGTCCAGTCGGTGTAGTAGCCTTTCACCGGGCCGAGATACGGCAACTGGATTTCCAGCAGGCGATCGAAATCCATCTCGTCGGCTTCGACGATGCCTTCGTTCGGGTTTTCCAGCGCCCACACCATGCCGCCGAGCACGGCGGAGGTCACTTGCAGGCCGGTGGCGTTCTGATAGGGCGCGAGCGTGCGCGTCTCTTCGATGGAGAGCTGCGAGCCGTACCAGTAGGCATTGTTGTCATGGCCAAACAGCAGCACGCCGAGTTCGTCGATGCCATCGACGATTTCGTTCTCATCGAGGATATGGTGCTTTTCCTGCATCTTCGCCGCGCGACCGAACATTTCATGCAGCGACAGCACGGCATCGTCGGCCGGATGATAGGCGTAGTGGCAGGTCGGCCGATAGATCACCTTGCCCGACGCGTCACGCGCCGTGAAATAGTCGGAGATCGAGATCGACTCGTTATGGGTGACGAGAAAGCCATATTGCGCCCCGCGGGTCGGACACCAGGTACGCACGCGCGTATTGGCGCCGGGCTGCATCAGATAGATGGCCGCGCCGCATCCGGCTTGGTGGGTGTGCGCATTCTCGGGCATCCATTTCTCATGGGTGCCCCAACCGAGTTCTGACGGCTGCACGCCTTCCGACAGGAAGCCTTCCACCGACCAGGTGTTGACGAAGACATCAGGCTCTTTCGGCGATTTGGAGCGCTGGGTGTCGCGTTCGGCGATGTGGATGCCCTTGATGCCGGCCTGCCGCATCAAGTCCGCCCATTCGGCCTTGGTCTTCGGCTTCGGTGCATTGAGCTTCAGATCGGCGGCGACATTGAGCAGCGCCTGCTTGACGAAGAACGACACCATGCCGGGATTGGCGCCACAGCAGGAGACGGCCGTCGTCGAGCCCTTTGGACGCGCCTTCTTGGCGGCCAGCGTCACCTCGCGAAGCGCGTAGTTGGAGCGCGCTTCCGGGCCCTTCGACGAATCGAAATAGAAGCCGAGCCAGGGCTCGTTGACGGTGTCGATATAAAGCGCGCCAAGCTCGTTGCAGAGCTCCATGATGTCGGTAGAGCCGGTATCGACCGAGAGATTGACGCAAAAGCCCTGGCCGCCGCCTTCGGTGAGCAGCGGCGTCAGCAAGTCGCGATAATTGTCCCTGGTCACGGCCTGCTGGATGAATTTCACATTGTGCTTTTCGCAATGTGCCTTGCGGCCTTCGTCCTTGGGATCGATCACGGTGATGCGCGACTTGTCGTAATCGAGATGCCGCTCGATCATCGGCAACGTGCCTTTGCCGATGGAGCCGAAGCCGACCATGACGATGGGGCCGGAAATTTTCGCGTAGATCTTCGAGGACATCATGATCTCCAGAGGGCAGCTTGGTCGTTGGTGTTGCGTGAATCAGGTGCGCCGCTTGGCGGTGACTTCGATCTCGATTTTCATCTCGGGCTTGTAAAGGCCCGCGACGACGACCAGCGTGGCCGCCGGGCGGATTTCGCCGAGCACTTCGCCGCAGACCGCGAAATGCGCATCGGCCTCCGTGGCGTCGGTGAGATAGTAGGTCGCGCGCACGATATCGGCCATCGCGAAGCCGGCTTCTTTTAACGCAGCTTCGATGGTCTTGAAGCAGTTTCGTGTCTGGCTCGTGACGTCCGCCGGCATGGTCATGGTGGTGTAGTCGTAGCCGGTGGTGCCCGCGACGAAGGCCATGTCGCCGTCGATCACCGCGCGGCTGTAGCCGGCGGTCTTTTCAAAGGGCGAACCAGTCGAGATCAAACGGCGGGGCATTTCGGGGCTTCCTGGCGATGAACGGAATTAGCTCAGGGCAGACGGCGTGTCACGTCGGGGGTAGGCGGCGGGGAACCCCACCGCCGCATAATCACGTCCCGAACGATCAGCAGGCTCAGCGCCATCAACAGGACAGTGGTGACGATGCCGCGAAAACGGGTCTGCGTCACCGCGCGGGCGGTTGGGGCGTACTTGCGCATGGCTGGGCCGCTACGCCGCGCGGGCGCGCGGCGCCTTCCTGAGGGGCACAGAAGGCCCGGTCGGGACGATCATCCCGGCCACGCCGTCGAGTGCGCCTTCTTGCAGCTCCAGGCCCAGCAGGCGATCCCGCTCGAACGGGCCCGGCAGCGACAGGCCGGCCATCTTTTCCCCGGAGAAGCCGAAGCGGGCGTAGTAGGGCGCGTCGCCGAGCAGGATCACCGCGCGATGGCCACGCGCTTTCGCCGCCGCGAGCGCGTGGTCCATCAGCGCGGTCCCGACCCCGAGCTTGCGGGAGGAAGCCTCCACCGCCAGCGGGCCGAGCACGAGCGCCGGGACGCCCCCGGCGCTGACGTGCCACAACCGCAGCGTCCCGACCAGGTTGCCCTGGGCGACTCGCCGAGAAGGCAAGGCCTTCGGCGGGCGCGCGTCCGTCGCGCAGGCGCTGGCAGGTGCGCAAGCTTCGGTTCTCGCCAAAGCAGGCATCGAGCAGCGTCTCGCGGGCGACGACGTCCGAAGCCTTCTCCGCACGGATCGCGAACGGAGCGGCTTTCGGGGTGAGGGCGAGGTTGGTCTTCCGAAAAGCAGTCATGGCACGTCAGTCCCCACAGCCCACGCGCGGCAAAGCGCGCAGCTGCGTTGTCCAAATCGGCAATGCGAGGGGAGGGAGCCGGTAAACCGGCTCCCGGTTATGTCAGCCCAAAAGAGGGCTCGTCAGATGTGGTAGGTCCTGAGCGGCGGAATGCCGTTGAAGGCCACCGACGAGTAGGTCGACGTATAGGCCCCGGTCCCTTCGATCAGCACCTTGTCGCCGATCTCGAGCGTAACCGGGAGCGGATACGGCATCTTCTCGTACAGGACGTCGGCGGAATTGCAGGTAGGACCTGCGAGCACGCACGGCGCCATCTCCGCCCCGTCATGCGGGGTGCGGATCGCGTAGCGGATCGACTTGTCCATGGTCTCGGCGAGACCACCGAACTTGCCGATGTCCAGGTACACCCAGCGCACCTCGTCCTCGTCGCTCTTCCTGGAGATCAGGACGACTTCGGACTCGATGATGCCGGCATTGCCGACCATGCCGCGTCCCGGCTCGATGATGGTTTCCGGGATCTGGTTGCCGAAATGCTTGCGTAGCGCGCGGAAGATCGACCGGCCGTAGGTCACGACCGGAGGAACGTCCTTGAGGTACCTGGTCGGGAATCCACCGCCCATGTTGACCATGGAGAGGTTGATCCCGCGCTCGGCGCAGTCGCGAAACACCTGAGAGGCCATCGCCAAAGCGCGGTCCCAGGCCTTCACCTTGCGCTGCTGCGAACCGACGTGGAAGGAGATGCCGCACGGCTCCAGGCCCAGGCGCTTGGCGAGGTCGAGAACCTCGACCGCCATTTCCGGGTCGCAGCCGAACTTCCGCGACAGCGGCCATTCGGCGCCGGCGCAGTCGTAGAGAATGCGGCAGAACACCCTCGCGCCGGGGGCGGCACGGGCGACCTTTTCGACTTCGGCGGCGCAGTCGACTGCGAACAGGCGAATGCCGAGCGCGAAGGCACGCGCGATGTCGCGCTCCTTCTTGATCGTGTTGCCGAAGGAGATGCGGTCAGCGGTCGCGCCGGCGGCCAGCGCCATCTCGATCTCCGCAACGGTCGCGGTATCGAAGCACGAGCCGAGCGAGGCGAGCAGCGACAGCACTTCCGGCGCCGGGTTTGCCTTCACCGCGTAGAACACGCGGCTGTCCGGCAGCGCCTTGGAGAAGGTCTGATAGTTGTCGCGCACGACTTCGAGGTCGACGACGAGGCAGGGCTCAATATCCTGGCCCTCGTTCCGGCGGTTACGCAGGAATTCCATGATGCGTTCGGTCATAGCACCCTCCCAAACGGCCCAAGCGACGGGGCCCGTTCAAAATGATCTCGGTCGTAAGTGTCGTGGCTGTTGCCGCACGATGGAGACGCGACAAAGCCTCGAACTCAGAACCGAACTGTGCTGCCGTTGGATTGGTTGGGAATTTTCCCGCCCGATCACCTGGCAATGAAGGACAAGCCTTTTCAGTAGCCCGCGCCGGCGGTGGAATGCCGGTAGAGACCAAAAAAGCCCGATCCGTCGTTGCTTTAAGTCGCGTCCCCCGTTGAGAACGAGGTGCGCCGGTTCGCCTCCGGCTGCCAGTCACGGTTGCAAGGAGCGAGGTCGCCTTCAACGGCATCTCTGGAGAGAGATGCTGGCCACTTGAGTTTCGATCTATGAGATCGACGTCGAGTGACCCTCGGCTTCTTCGTCCCTTGGCGGCTGTCCGGCCTCTTGTCCGGATACCTACCGACTGACACACGACCACAGGCACGTGCGAAATTGGGCAAGAACGCAAATAAGGGTTTTGAATCTGGTTCGCAACAATTTTTTTAGCGTGTGCGCAAATTTCCCTAACGCGAACTTACGTCGGCGCGCACGACGCGCGAAAGCGGCGTCGAAGATGAACGTGCGTTAAGTTTTTTTAAGAAAGTGTAACGCCGGTGCGCACGACGAAGCGCGCTGAGTTGATCTGCGCGCGGCGTGCGACTCAGTTGCGGCGGGTGAACGGCTCGACGCGCTGCGCGGCGCGGATGAAAGCGATCATGATCAGGACGCCGACGCCGAACAGCACGGCTTGCAGGATGTGCGCGCCGGTGTCGTCGAGACCGAACAGGATCGCGAGCGCCCAGCCGCCGGCAAACGCCGCGCCGAACACCTCCGCGCCGATCAGGATCGCCGCGCTGATCACGGTGATGACGCTCGGCCAGGCGATCTGGCGGCCAGTGGAGGGAGAGGTTTGCGCGCTCATGTCAGTTCCTGCTTTCGGGGCCGCAATCTCCATGAAAAGCGGGCCCGTATCAAGCGCAAAAGGGCCCAAAAAAGCCCCACCGCGTGATATAGCGTGAGGCCTCAAATCGATACTTAAAGACGGGATTTTCGATGTCAGAAGCCCAGGCCCCGGCCTCTCAATCCACTCAAGCCAATCCGCTGCTGCGGCCGTGGCAGACGCCGTTCGAAACCCCGCCCTTTGCCGAGATCTCGCCGGAGATGTTCCTGCCGGCGTTCGAGCAGGCCTTTGCCGACCATGCTGCCGAGATCGCCGCGATCACCCACGATCCGGCGCTGCCCGACTTCAACAACACGATCACGGCGCTGGAGCGCTCGGGCAAGCTGCTCACCAGGGTCTCCTCGGTCTTCTATGCGCTGGTATCGGCGCATTCCAACCCGGCGCTGCTCGAGGCCGACAAGGAGGTGTCCTTGCGGATGGCGCGGCACTGGAATCCGATCATGATGAACGCCGTGCTGTTCGGCCGGGTGGCCCAGCTCTACGAGACCCGCGCGACGCTTGGCCTCGATGGCGAGCGGATGCGGCTGTTGGAGCGAACCTATACGCGCTTCCACCGCGCCGGCGCCGGGCTCGGCGAGCCCGCAAAAGTACGGATGGCCGAGATCAACGAGCGGCTGGCCCATCTTGGGACGACGTTCAGCCACCATTTGCTCGGCGACGAGCAGGAGTGGTTCACGGAGCTCGACCGAGGCCGACCGCGAGGGGCTTTCGGACAGCTTTGTCGCGGCGGCGCGTGCCGCCGCCGAGGAGCGGGGGCTGGCCGGCAAGGCGATCGTGACGCTGTCGCGCTCCTTCGTGGAGCCGCTGCTGAAGACCTCGTCCAGTCGTGAGCTGCGCGAGAAGGTCTACAAGGCCTTCATCGCCCGTGGCGATAACGGCAACGCCAACGACAACACCGCCACCATTGTCGAGATCCTGGCGCTTCGGGAGGAGAGCGCCAAATTGCTCGGCTATCCGACTTTCGCCGCCTACCGCCTGGAAGACTCCATGGCCAAGACGCCGCAAGCGGTCCGCGGGCTGCTCGAGCGGGTCTGGAAGCCGGCGCGCGAGCGGACGCTGAAAGACCGTGACGCGCTTCAGGAGATGATCGCGGCCGAGGGCGGGAACTTCGCGCTCGCGCCCTGGGACTGGCGCTACTACGCCGAGAAGCTGCGGCAGGTGAAGGCCAATTTCGACGACGCCGCGATCAAACCCTATCTCTCGCTCGACCACATGGTCGAGGCCGCCTTCGACTGCGCCACCCGCCTGTTCGGCCTCTCCTTCGAAGAGCGCAAGGATGTCCCGGTCTGGCACCCCGACGTGCGGGTCTGGGAGGTCAGGGATCGCGACGGCAAGCACAAGGCGCTGTTCTATGGCGACTACTTCGCCCGGCCCTCCAAGCGCTCCGGGGCCTGGATGACGTCGCTCCGCGACCAGCAGCGGCTCGACGGCGAGACCGCGCCGGTGATCCTCAACGTCTGCAACTTCTCCAAGGGCGCCGACGGCGAGCCGTCTCTGCTGTCGCCGGACGATGCCCGCACCCTGTTCCACGAGTTCGGCCATGGCCTGCACGGCATGCTGTCGGACGTCCTGTTTCCCTCGCTGTCGGGCACCAGCGTGTTCACCGATTTCGTCGAACTGCCCTCGCAGCTTTACGAGCACTGGCAGGAACAGCCGCAGGTGCTGCGGCAGTTCGCCCGGCACTACCAGACCGGCGAGCCGTTGCCCGACGACCTGCTCAGCGCTTCATCGCCGCGCGGAAATTCAACCAGGGCTTTGCCACCGTCGAGTTTGTCGCGTCCGCGCTGCTCGACCTCGAATTCCATACCCAGCCGGCGTCGGCGAGCGCCGACGTGCGCGCCTTCGAACAGCGGGAACTGGAGAAGATCGGCATGCCGGCTGAAATCGCGATGCGCCACCGGCCGCAGCAATTCGGCCACATCTTCTCCGGCGATCACTATGCCTCCGGTTACTACAGCTACATGTGGTCGGAAGTGATGGACGCCGACGCCTTCGGTGCGTTCGAGGAAGCCGGCGACATCTTCGATCCCGCGGTGGCCAAGCGGCTGCACGACGACATCTATTCCTCCGGCGGCTCGCGCGATCCGGAAGACGCCTATGTCGCCTTCCGCGGCCGCGAGCCCGAGCCGGACGCGCTGCTGCGCCGTCGTGGCCTCCTGGAAGCCCCGGCCGCCTGAGATGGGTTCTGAAACATGCCACCTTGCGCCTGCTCCCTTGGCTGCTGGTGGCTTTTCTCGGCGTGTCCGGCTCGACGGTGGCGCACGCCCATCCGCATGTCTGGATCACCTCGATCAGCGAGTTGATGTACGCGCCCGACGGTTCGGTCACCGGCGTGCGTCACGCCTGGACCTTCGACGACATGTTTTCCAGCTATGCCATCCAAGGCATCGAGGGCAAGACAGAAGGGCGTCTACACCCACGAGGAACTGGCGCCGCTCGCGCAAACCAACGTCGAGTCGCTCAAGGAGTTCGGCTATCTTCACCTTTGCCAAGGCCGACGGCAAGAAGGCGAAATTCGAGGAACCGGTCGACTATTTCCTCGAATACAAAGACGGCCTTCTGGTGCTGCATTTCACCCTGCCGCTGAAGACGCCGGTGAAATCAAAGGTGCTCGCGCTCGAAGTCTTCGACCCGACCTTCTTTGTCGACTTCAAGCTGGCCGACAAGGAGCCGGTGAAGCTGGTCGGTGCGCCCGCGGCGTGCGCGTTGGATTTCCAGCGGCCGAATGACGGTGCGGCCAGCGCGCAAGGCATCGACGAGCAGACGTTCACGAATGGCCCCAATTCCAATTTCGGGGCGATGTTCGCCAACAAGATCACGGTGACATGTCCATGAAGTCGGAGCGAGGGCCGTTCGCGCCTCGGTCGTGCGCTCGCAATCGGCGCACTGGCCGTGGCCGCCGTGCTGGCGGCCGATAGTGCGCTCCATCTGCTCGCCGCGCAGACGCCGTTCGGCGGCGTGCGGCCTCCGGCAACCGAACACGGCGGCGGCCTGATCGGATGGCTGCTGACAAAACAGTCCGAATTCTATCGCGAGATGTCGTCCACCATTCGCGCCGCCAAGTCGGACGGCAGCGCGGTCTGGGGCCTGCTCGCGATCTCGTTTGCTTACGGGATCTTTCATGCCGCCGGCCCCGGCCATGGCAAGGCGGTGATTTCGTCCTACCTCGTCGCCAATCAGGAGACCGCGCGGCGCGGCATCGTGCTCTCTTTCGTCTCGGCGACGTTGCAGTCGCTGGTCGCGGTCCTGATCGTCGCGATCGGCGCCTGGCTTCTCAATGTCACCGCGAAAACCATGTGCGGGGCGGAGCGGGTGATCGCGATCGCGAGCTATGGCCTGATCGCGGCATTCGGCGCGCGTCTGGTCTGGACCAAGGGCGCAGGCTTCATGCGGGCGTTGCAGGTTCGGCCGCCGGCGCCGAGCATTGGCGATGGCATCGGCCGCTCATGGTCACGCCCATCATCACGGTCACCACGATCATGCGCATGATGGGCACGGGCACGCCCACCACGATCACGATCATCGACGATCACGATCACGGCCATGTCCACGACGAGCATTGCGGGCATTCTCATGGGCCGCTGCCGGGCGAACTCGCCGGCCCCGGCGGCTGGCGGCGCGGGTTGGGTGCGATCTTCGCGGTGGGCCTGCGGCCGTGTTCGGGCGCCATTCTGGTGCTGGTGTTTGCGCTGGCGCAGGGCCTGTTCTGGGCCGGCATTGCCGCCACCTTCGTGATGGGGCTCGGCACCGCCATCACGGTGGCGGCGATCGCGGTGCTGGCGGTTTCGGCAAAAGGCGTCGCGCAACGGATCAGCGGCGCCGGCGACGGCCGCGGCGCGCTCGTCATGCGCGGCATCGAATTTGGCGCCGCCGGTCTCGTGCTGCTGTTCGGGATCGGACTTCTGAGCGGCTATCTCTTTGCCGAGCCGCTGACGTGCCTCCAGCCGATCCTATAGCGGCAGAAACTTCCGCAGCGCCGGCAGGAAGAAGATCGCGATGTTGATCGCAAAGCCGATCGACCACAGGATCGAGCGCAGCGTTGGCCGGTTGCCGATATAGGTGAACACGTAGGAAATCCGCACGATCACGAACAGGACGGCGAGTTCGTTGATCAGGTTCTGCGGGCAGGCGCGAAATTCGGCGAGCAGGACCGCGACGGCGAAGAACGGAAACAACTCGATCCCGTTCTGGTGCGCGCCCAGCGCGCGGGCGGCTATCGGGTCTTCATAGAAGGCGGGGTCTCGCGGCTTTGAATTGTCGAAACGGCCATGCCTGAACCATTTTATCGAGGCGATGCTCAGGAGATAGAGCATCAGGCTCGCAAAAATACACCACTCGGCGACGGTCATGGCTCCCCCGGCATGCGGAAGTTATTGTCGGACGCCCCGGCGGCGTTTGTTCCCGCCCTTGTGACGTCCGTGTGCTCTTGGCCATAACAGTACCGAACCTGCTGCAATCTTGACAAGGATGGTCTGCCGCGCGAAGCCAGCGCCATGAGCATGGCCTCGCAGACCGATCCTTCACAGCCCGTTGCCGGCACTTCGCCGGAGCGCGTCGGGGTGCTGCTCGTCAATCTCGGCACGCCCGACACGGCGGATGCGCGCGGCCTGCGCGTGTACCTGAAAGAGTTTCTCTCCGACCCGCGGGTGATCGAAAACCAGGGGCTGGTCTGGAAGCTCGCCCTCAATGGGATCATCCTGCGCACGCGCCCGCGGCGAAAGGCGCGTGACTATCGCAAGATCTGGAATCTCGAAAAGAACGAGTCGCCGCTCAAGACCATCACCCGCGCACAGGCCGAAAAGCTCGCCGCCGATATCGCGGGCGATCGTGTCGTGGTCGATTGGGCGATGCGCTATGGCAATCCCTCGATCGCCTCGCGGATCGACGCGCTGATCGCGCAGGGCTGCGATCGTTTGCTGGTCATGCCGCTTTATCCGCAATATTCGGCGGCCACGTCGGCGACGGTGTGCGACGAGGTGTTTCGCGTGCTCGGCGAGAAGCGTGCGCAGCCGACGTTGCGGGTGACGCCGCCTTACTACGACGATCCTGCCTATATCGAGGCGCTCGCGGTTTCGATCGAGACGCATCTGAAGGGGCTCTCGTTTCAACCCGAAGTCATCGTGGCGTCATTTCACGGCATGCCGAAAAAATATGTCGAGAAGGGCGATCCCTACGAGCGCCACTGCATGGCGACCACGGACGCGCTGCGCAAGCGCCTCGGCCTCGACCAGGCGAAGCTGCTTCTCACCTTCCAGTCGCGCTTCGGTTTCGACGAGTGGCTTCAGCCCTATACCGACAAGACCATGGAAAGGCTCGCCAAGGAGGGCGTGCGGCGCATTGCCGTCGTCACGCCCGGTTTTGCGGCCGATTGCCTGGAGACGCTGGAAGAAATCGCGCAGGAAAATGCCGAGATTTTCCAGCACCATGGCGGCGAGCAATTTTCCTTCATCCCCTGCCTGAACGACAGCGAAGTCGGCATGGACATGATCCGGCAGCTCGTCTTGCGCGAGCTTCAGGGCTGGATCTAGTGGTCCAATTCTAAACGCACTCCGCTAGCCACTCGCTTTTCTCTTCGCCGAACCCTACATCCTGTAGTGGCGACCAAGTAAAAGGGGTTGCCGCTTCTCGCAAACGATTGGCATTTGCGGGATGCGGTGATTTTCGCGCTTTGCCGCCAGGAGATTTGTATGACCGGTTTCGACATTTTCGCGATTGCGCTCGTACTGTTGGTGATCTTCACCTTGTTCGCCGGCGTCAAGACGGTGGCGCAAGGCTATAACTGGACCGTCGAACGCTTCGGCAAATATACCCGCACGCTCTCGCCGGGGTTGAACCTCATCGTTCCCTACTTCGACCGCGTCGGCCGCAAGATGAACATGATGGAGCAGGTGATCAACATTCCCGAGCAGGAAGTGATCACCAAGGACAACGCCACGGTCACCGCCGACGGCGTCGCGTTCTTCCAGGTGTTCGATGCGGCAAAGGCAAGCTACGAGGTCTCCAACCTCGAACAGGCGATCATCGTGTTGACGATGACCAACATCCGCTCGGTGATGGGCGCGATGGACCTCGACCAGGTGCTGTCGCATCGCGACGAGATCAACGAGCGCCTGCTGCGCGTGGTGGACGCCGCGGTCTCGCCCTGGGGATTGAAGGTCAACCGGATCGAGATCAAGGACATCGTGCCGCCGGCCGATCTGGTCGAAGCGATGGGCCGGCAGATGAAGGCCGAGCGCGTCAAGCGCGCCGACATCCTGCAGGCCGAAGGCCAGCGCCAGTCTGAAATCCTGCGCGCAGAAGGCGCCAAGCAGGGCCAGATATTGCAGGCCGAAGGCCGCCGCGAAGCAGCATTCCGCGACGCCGAGGCGCGCGAGCGTCTGGCGGAGGCCGAAGCCAAGGCGACGCAGATGGTGTCGGAAGCGATCGCCAAGGGCGACGTTGCGGCGCTGAATTATTTTATCGCCGACAAGTACATCAAGGCGTTCGGACAATTGGCGGACTCGCCGAACCAGAAGGTCATCATGCTGCCGATCGAGGCGACGAGCCTGCTGGGCTCGCTGGCCGGCATCGGCGAGATCGCGAAGGCGACCTTCGGCGAGAGCGCGCTATCGGCGCAGGCGGCCGCACGCCGCGGCTCGGTGCCGCCGGCCGGCAATCCCCCGCCGGGGCCGTCCCGGGCGTAAGCGAGGATGTATCCATGACCGAGATGTTCGTTACCCTGGGCACCTGGAACTGGCTGATCTTCGGCGTCATCCTGATGGCGCTGGAATTGATTGCGCCCGGCGTTTTCCTGTTCTGGCTTGGGCTTGCCGCGCTCCTGGTTGGCCTCGTGTCGTTTGCGTTCACCCCGTCCTGGCAGGTCCAGATCCTGATGTTCGCGGTGTTCGCGGCGGCCGCCGTGCCGCTGTGGCGGCGTCTGTCGCGCAGCAACGCGGCTCGCAAGCGCGGACAGCCCGTTCCTCAACAAGCGCGCCGATGCGCTGGTGGGACGGGTCTTCACGCTGGAAAAGCCGATTGTCGACGGCGCGGGCACGGTGCGGATCGACGACACGGTCTGGCGGATCGCCGGACCCGATGTGCCGGCAGGCAGCCGCGTGAAGATCGTGCAGGCCCACGGCGCCAGCCTGACGGTGGCGGCGGCCTGACTACTTCACCTCTCCCCGGGTAAGGACGGAGAGGGAGCAAGGCTAGCCGCGCTCCTTGCTCCAGCGCCCGGCAAAGCGATGCAGCGGCATCAGCGTTTCGCGCAACTCCCGGCCCATCTGGGTCAGGCCGTAGCCGCTGGCCGGGACGAGTTCGATGAAGCCCGCCTCGCGCAGCTCTTTCAACCGCTCGTTCAGCACCGTCGGTGACGCCTCGTCGCAGGCGGTGCGGAGTGCGCGCGAGGTCATGGACTGCTCGCGCAACTCCCAGAGAATCCGCAAACTCCAGCGCCGCCCGAGCAGGTCGAGCAGCGCCATGATCGGCCGTCCGGTCCGGGAGCCGCGGACGCGGCCTTTGCCGACGGTTTGACGGGACAGTGAGGGCGGCTTCGGCATCGGGCATTCCATTCTCGTCTTGCTGGATTGCTACAAATAATGTAGCAAGTTGCTATGATTATTGTAGCAGGAGTTGAGCGATGCCGCGAATTGCGCCGTTAGAGCCGCCTTATGCGCCGGAAATCCAGGGTCAGTTCGACCGCATCATGCGCGGCGCGCCGCCGTTGATGCTGTTTCGCGTGATCGCCTCGAGCCCGCGCGCCTGGGAAAAATTCCGCAGCGCCGGCCTGCTCGACCGCGGACCGCTGAGCTTGCGGGAGCGCGAGATCGTCATCGACCGCACCTGCGCGCTCAACGGTTGCGAGTACGAATGGGGCGTTCACGTCGCGACATTTGCGCAAGCCGCTCGCCTGACCGAGACCGAAGTCCGCGCCACGGTGCGCGAAGGCGCCGATGCTGCCTGCTGGTCGGCCGCCGAACAGGCGCTGCTTGCGGCCGTCGACGCCCTGCACTTGCGGGCGACGCTCAGCGACGACGAATTCGCGAGCCTCGCGTCGCACTATGACGAGGCAAAGATCTTCGAGATCATCCTGCTTTGCGGATTCTACCGCACGGTGTCGTATCTGGCGAACGGCCTGCGCCTGCCGCTGGAAGAGAAGGCCGCGCGGTTTCCGGAATGATCGTCGTGGTCTACGCCACGCCCGCGCGCAAGAGATCGTGCAGGTGCACGATGCCGACAGGCTTGTTGGCCTCGGTCACGATCAGGGCGGTGATTTTCGAAGCGTTGAGGACTTCCAGCGCTTCGCTCGCCAGCATGGTGCCGCGGATCGTCTTGGGGTTTTTCGTCATGACGTCGTCGACCAGGGCCGACATCAGGTCGGGCCCCATGTGACGGCGCAAATCGCCGTCGGTGACGATGCCGGCGACGGCGCCGCGCGCATCGACGATACCGACGCAGCCAAAACCCTTCGACGTCATTTCGACCAGGGCTTCCGACATGCGTGTTCCGAGCGGCTTCAACGGCACCGCGGCGCCGGTATGCATGATGTCGCCGATATGTTTCAGCATCGCGCCGAGCTTGCCGCCGGGATGCAGCACGCTGAAATCGACCGACGTAAAGCCGCGGCCTTCCAGTAGCGCGATCGCCAGCGCGTCGCCGAGCGCGAGCATCATCAGCGACGAGGTGGTGGGCGCCAGATTGTGCGGGCAGGCCTCGCGCGCCTTCGGCAGCGTCAGCGCCACGTCCGCCGCCTGGCTCAGCGTCGAATCGTGATCGGCGGTCATCGCGATCAGCGGGATGCGGAAGCGCTTGGCGTAGCTGATCAGCGCCTTCATCTCCGGCTGCTCGCCGGACCATGACAGCGCCAGGATGACATCGTCTGATGTGATCATGCCGAGATCGCCGTGGCCGGCTTCAGCGGCGTGAACGAAGAACGCGGGCGTGCCGGTCGAGGCGAAGGTCGCGGCGATCTTGCGGCCGATATGGCCGGACTTGCCGAGGCCGGTAACGATCAGCCGTCCCTTGGCGCCGAGAATGAGACTGGCGGCCTTGGCGAAGGGCTCGCCGAGATCGGCGCGCAGCGCGACCTCGAGCGCGGCAATGCCGCTGCCTTCAGCCTCCAGGGTGCGTAAGGCCGATCGAACGGCGGCGTTAGCGGAATCAGTGCCGGTTGAATTGGCCATCAGCGGTTTCGAAGGACGCATACGGTGGTTCCGAAGCAGGCTCGCAAGAGAGGACCGACTTCCTACCACGTCCAAGCCCCGGAAGGCGACGCAAGCGGCCGTTCTCAACGGCTCATTAACCATAATTGTTTTTACTCCGTTAAGGACGTTTTCCGAACCGGTCGCCGTGGCCGTCTATTTAAACGTATGAATTTGCTGGGGTATCTCCATCGTGACGCCGAGGCCAGTTGACGGCCGCCGCAAGCGCGTAACGTTGTTGCGTGCCGCCTTGCCGTGCCTCGTGCTGAGCGCGATCGCTTCCCCCCTCAAAGCCCAGACCCTGACGCCCGATCTTTCTGCGCCCGGTCCGCGAAGGCTTTCTCGCGCCGCAGGATTCGTTTTTGCGCAAGACCAACGACAGGACCAGCGAAAACACCACCGATCAGATCGGGCGATCCGACGATCGACGGCGAGCGCAAGAACAAGGCCCGCGCCGGCGCCTTCGCGCATCGGCCAGATTCCGAAATACGGCCTGCCGGCCGCGAATGGCGCTGCGGAGGCAGGCTTTGATTCGCTCAACCGCAAACGCAAACCGCCGAAGTTCTATCCCGGCCAGGTGAAGCCCAAGCGATCACCGGGGCCCGGCACGCCCTTGCCGCCGGAGGCGAAGGGGCCGACCAATCCGAATGCGCGTGTGCGCATCTCGCCGCCGCCCTCGCTTGCCGCCAATCGCTCGCCGATGCCCGCTGGAATGGCAGGCACGGCGGTGGGCCAGCCCGCGCGCAAGCCGCTGCCGGTCGATATCGATCCCTTCGGGGCGGTCGGCGATTACGCCGGCAGTTTCCTGATCAAGTCCGCGGTCGAATTGCGCGGCGGCTACGACACCAACCCCGGTCGCCTTACCCAGCCGATAGGCGCGCCGTTCTGGGTGGTCGCGCCGGAATTTCTGGCGGTCTCCGACTGGGAGCGGCATGCGCTGGTCGCCGACCTGCGCGGCTCCTTCACCGGCTACGGCAACAGCCTGCCGCGCTTCGTCGACGGCGCAATCTCGCCGTCGCCGACCAACGTCAACCGGCCGGACTTCCTCGGCCATGTCGACGGCCGCCTCGACGTGACGGATTTCACCCACATCACCGCGCAAGCGCGCCTGCGCATCGGTACCGACAATCCCGGCAGCCCCAACGTTGCGGCGGGTCTCGCCAGATATCCGATGTTCGCAACGTTCGGCTCGACGCTCGGGATCGATCAGCAATTCAACCGGCTCGATGTTGCGGCCGGCGCCACGTTCGATCGCACGGTCTATCAGAACTCGCTGCTCACCGACGGCTCGACCGCGAGCAACGCCGACCGCGCTTTCAACCAGTATGGTGGCGTCGGTCGTGTCAGCTACGATCTGCTGCCGGGTGTGAAGCCGTTCGTCGAGGCCGAAGGCGACAGCCGCGTGCACGACCAGTACCTCGACAATTCCGGCTATGCGCGCAATTCCACCGGCGGCTACGGCAAGGCCGGCACCTCGTTCGAATTCTCGCGGCTGCTCACCGGCGAAGTCGCGGTCGGCTGGGCCGAACGCAGTTATGTCGATCCACGTCTCAGCCGGCTCGATGGCTTGTTGACCTCGTCGTCGCTGACCTGGACCGCGACGCCGCTGACCACGGCGAAATACTACTCAACCACCTCGATCGACGAGACCATCGTGCCCGGCGTCTCCGGCGTGTTGACCCACACCTATACGTTCGAGGTCGACCACGACTTCCGCCGCTGGCTGCAGGCGATCGGCAAGTTCACCTACGGCACCTACGACTATCAGGGTGACGGCCGTTTCGACAAAACCTACTCGTACGAAGGCGACGTCATTTACAAAATGACGCGCAGCCTCTGGATCAAGGGCACGTTGCGGCGGGATATCCTCAGCTCCAACGTGCCGCTGGCGAGCTCGGCCTCGACGGTCGTGATGCTGGGCGTGCGGGTGCAGAACTAATGTCTTGAGCGAGGCTCGTTCCCCGGACGCTGCGCAACGCGTCAGCGATGCGCTGCCGATCCGGGGTCCATCAAGATAGGTCCCGGCTCTGCGAAGCAGCGTAAACACGCTGCATCGCGTCCGGGACACGAGTTGCCTACCCCGGCAAGTTCGTCGTTCCCATCAGGAAGGTGTCGATCGAGCGGGCGCAAAGCCGGCCCTCGCGGATCGCCCACACCACCAGCGACTGGCCGCGGCGCATGTCGCCGGCGGAAAACACCTTCGCGAGCGACGTCTGGTAGTCGGCGGTGTTGGCGAGCACATTGCCGCGCGGATCGAGGTCGACGCCGAGCGACTTCAACAGCCCCTCATGAACCGGATGCACGAAGCCCATCGCGAGCAGCACGAGCTGGGCGTCGAGTTCGAATTCCGTGCCGGCAACCGGCTTGAACTTGTCGTCAACCTGCACGCCATGCAGCTTGGCGACCTTGCCGTCGGTGCCCGAGAACTTCTGGGTCAGGACGGCATATTCGCGCTTGGCGCCTTCGGCCTGGCTCGACGACGTCCGCATCTTCAGCGGCCAGTTCGGCCAGGTCAGGCCCTTGTTCTCGTGCTCGGGCGGCGCCGGCATGATTTCGAGCTGCGTCACCGACAGCGCGCCTTGCCGGAACGACGTGCCGATGCAGTCTGAGCCGGTATCGCCGCCGCCGATCACGACGACATGCTTGCCGCCGGCGAGAATTTCGCGCTGTGTCGCCGAGCGGCTCGTTGCCGACGCGGCGATTTTGTTGCGGCAGGAAATCCATCGCAAAATGAATGCCGTCGAGCTCGCGGCCGGGAATCGGCAGGTCGCGTGAGGCTTCCGCGCCGCCGGTCAGGGCGACGGCGTCGTATTCCTCGACCAGTTTCGCCGGATCGGTGCCGCCGTTGCCGATGTGGGCGCCGTAGTGGAAGGTCACGCCTTCGGCTTCCATCTGCGCCACGCGGCGATCGATGACGTTCTTTTCCATCTTGAAGTCGGGAATGCCGTAACGCAGAAGCCCGCCGGCCTTGGCGAACTTCTCGAACACATGCACGTCGTGGCCGGCGCGCGCGAGTTGTTGCGCGCAAGCAAGACCCGCCGGGCCGGAGCCGACGATCGCGACCTTCTTGCCGGTTTTCTGAGACGCTACTTCCGGCTTGATCCAGCCATTGTCCCAGGCGCGGTCGACGATCGCGCATTCGATGGTCTTGATGGTGACCGGGTTGTCGTCGATGTTGAGCGTGCAGGAGGCCTCGCACGGCGCGGGACAGATGCGGCCGGTGAATTCCGGGAAATTGTTGGTCGAATGCAGGTTGCGCGAGGCTTCCTGCCAGTTGTTCTGATAGACGAGGTCGTTGAAGTCGGGGATCTGGTTGTTGACCGGGCAGCCCGGCGTGCCCGGCGCGACCGAGCCGGTGCCGTGGCAATAGGGAATGCCGCAATTCATGCAGCGCGCGGCCTGGTCGCGCGTTTCCTTCTCCGTCAGGGGGATGACGAATTCCTGAAAATTCTTCAGCCGTTCGGCCACGGGCGCATACTTGCGGTCGTGCCGTTCGAATTCGAGAAAACCGGTTACCTTGCCCATCTAACCCAAAAGCCCCTGCGTGCTTTGCTTCTGATCCTCATCCTGAGGAGCGGCGTCTTCGCCGCGTCTCGAAGGATGAAGGCCCCCATTGTGATCTCATGGTTCGAGATGGCGCTTTGCGCCTCCTCACCATGAGGATTTATTCTTACGCCCCGATCGCGATCTTCGGCTCGGCGTCGGCGTTCGCCTTCATTTCCTTGAGTGCGCGGCGGTACTCCACCGGCATCACCTTGCGGAACTTCGGCAGCCACGTCTTCCAATTGCCGAGGATTTCAGCCGCGCGCTTGGAGCCCGTCAGCTTGGCATGACGGGTAATCAGGACATGCAGCCGCTCGACGTCCGAATCGAGCAAGTCCTGGAACACGTCGACGCGGCCATGCGCCTCGAGGTCGCCCGATGCGTGGTAAGTGCCCTCGTTGATCATCTCTTCCGAGAGCACCGGTTCGAGTTCGACCATCGCCATGTTGCAGAGCTTGTTGAAGTCGCCGGTCTCGTCCAGCACATAGGCGATGCCGCCCGACATGCCGGCCGCGAAGTTGCGTCCGGTCTTGCCGAGCACCACGACGATGCCGCCGGTCATGTATTCGCAGCAGTGATCGCCCGCGCCCTCGACCACGGCAATGGCGCCGGAGTTGCGCACGGCGAAGCGTTCGCCGGCGATGCCGCGGAAATAGCATTCGCCCTCGATCGCGCCATACATCACGGTGTTGCCGACGATGATGGACTCTTCCGGCACGATACCGGAGTTGCGCGGCGGCTTGACGATGATGCGTCCGCCCGACAGGCCCTTGCCGACATAGTCGTTGGCGACGCCTTCGAGGTCGAAGGTGACGCCATTGGCGAGCCAGGCGCCGAATGCCTGACCGGCGGTGCCCTTGAGGTTCACCGTGATGGTGTCGAGCGGCAGGCCGGCATGGCCGTAGATCTTGGAGACCGCGCCCGACAGCATCGCGCCCGCCGAACGGTCGGTGTTGTTGATCTCGGTCTCGATCTTGACCGGCGCGCCGCGGTCGAGCGCGGCCTGCGCCTTTTCGATCAGCGTGCGGTCGAGCACAGCTTCCAGATGATGGTTCTGCGCTTCCGCGTGATAGATCTTCTGGCCCTTTTATTCCGGCTGCCGCACGAACAGCTTCGAGAAGTCGAGGCCCTTGGCCTTCCAGTGCGCCACGAGCTTGGTCTGGTCGAGCATCTGGGTCTGGCCGACCATCTCGTTGAAGGTGCGGTAGCCGAGGGCTGCCATGATCTCGCGGACTTCCTCGGCGACGAAGAAGAAGTAGTTGATCACGTGCTCGGGCTGGCCGGTGAAGCGCTTGCGCAGCACCGGGTCCTGCGTGGCGACGCCCACGGGGCACGTGTTGAGATGGCACTTGCGCATCATGATGCAGCCGGCCGCAATCAGCGGTGCGGTGGCAAAGCCGAATTCGTCGGCGCCCAGAAGCGCGCCGATCACGACGTCGCGTCCGGTGCGGAAGCCGCCGTCGACCTGCACCGCGATGCGGCTGCGCAGCCGTTCGCGCACCAGCGTCTGGTGGGTTTCGGCAAGGCCGATTTCCCAGGGCGAGCCCGCGTGCTTGATCGAGGTGAGGGGAGATGCACCCGTGCCGCCTTCGAAGCCTGCGATGGTGACATGGTCGGCGCGCGCCTTCGCAACGCCCGCGGCCACCGTGCCGACGCCGATTTCGGAGACGAGCTTCACCGAGACCTGACCGTCCGGATTGACGTTCTTCAGGTCGTAGATGAGCTGCGCGAGGTCCTCGATCGAATAGATGTCGTGATGCGGCGGCGGCGAGATCAGGCCGACGCCGGGCGTCGAATGCCGCACCTTGGCAATCGTCGCGTCGACCTTGTGGCCGGGCAACTGTCCGCCTTCGCCGGGCTTGGCGCCTTGCGCCATCTTGATCTGCATCATGTCGGAATTGACGAGATATTCCGTCGTGACGCCGAAGCGGCCCGAGGCGACCTGCTTGATCGCCGAGCGCATCGAATCGCCGTTCGGCAACGGCTTGAAGCGATCGGATTCCTCGCCGCCTTCGCCGGTGTTGGACTTGCCGCCGATCCGGTTCATCGCGATCGCAAGCGTCGTATGCGCCTCGCGCGAGATCGAGCCGAACGACATCGCGCCGGTCGAGAAGCGCTTGACGATGTCCTTGGCCGGTTCGACCTGGTCGAGCGGATAAGGGCTTGCGCTTCTCGTCCTCGGCGGACTTGACCTTGAACAGGCCGCGCAGCGTCAACAGCCGCTCGGATTGCTCGTTGAGGATCTTCGCAAAGGCGCGATAACGCTCCAGCGAATTGCCGCGCGCGGCATGTTGCAGGATCGAGACGGATTCAGCCGTCCACGCATGGTCCTCGCCGCGGGTGCGGTAGGCGTATTCGCCGCCGACATCGAGCGCGGTCTTGTAGACCTGCTGGTCGCCGAACGCGTCGGCGTGGCGGCGCGCGGTTTCTTCGGCGATCTCGGAGAGGCCGACGCCTTCGATGCGGGTGTGGGTGCCGGCGAAATACTTCGCGATGAAATCGGCCTTCAGCCCGACGGCGTCGAAAATCTGCGCGCCGCAATAGGACTGGTAGGTCGAGATGCCCATCTTGGACATCACCTTCAACAGGCCCTTGCCGATCGACTTGATGTAGCGCTTGACGATCTCGTAATCGTCGAGCGAGCCGGGCAGGCGGTCCTTCATGGCGATGATGGTCTCGAACGCCAGGTAGGGATTGATCGCCTCGGCGCCGTAGCCGGCCAGGCACGCAAAGTGGTGCACCTCGCGCGGCTCGCCGGATTCGACGACGAGACCGACCGACGTCCGCAAACCGGTGCGGATCAAGTGGTGATGCACGGCGGCGCAGGCGAGCAGCGAGGGAATCGGAATCCGGTCCGTGCCCGCCATGCGGTCGGACAGGATGACGATGTTGATGCCTTCGCGCACGGCTGCTTCCGCACGCGCGCAGAGTTCGTCGAGCACCTGCTCGAGGCCGGCCGCGCCGAGACCGGCGTGGAAGGTCGTGTCGAGTGTGCGCGACTTGAAATGCGTGTCCGCGATCTCGGAGATCGAACGGATTTTCTCGAGGTCCGCGTCGGTCAGGATCGGCTGACGCACTTCGAGACGCTTGCTTGCGGCGGCGCCTTCGAGGTCGAACAGGTTCGGCCGCGGTCCGATGATCGAGACGAGGCTCATCACGAGCTCTTCACGGATCGGGTCGATCGGCGGGTTCGTCACCTGCGCGAAGTTCTGCTTGAAGTAGGTGAACAGCGGCTTGGCCTTGTCCGACAGCGCCGAGATCGGCGTGTCGTTGCCCATCGAGCCCGCGCGCCTCTTCGCCGGTGGACGCCATCGGCGCCATCAGGATGGTGACGTCTTCCTGGCTGTAGCCGAACGCCTGCTGCCGATCGAGCAGCGGCAGGTTCGAGCGCATGCCCTTGGTCGGCGCTTCCGGCAACTCTTCGAGCACGATCTGCGAGCCGTTGAGCCACTCCTGATAGGGATGGCTCTTGGCGAGCTCGGCCTTGATCTCGTCGTCGGGAATCAAGCGGCCCTGTTCGAGGTCGACGAGCAGCATCTTGCCCGGCTGCAGCCGCCACTTGGTGACGATCTGGTCCTCGGGGATTTTCAGCACGCCCATCTCGGAAGCCATGACGATGCGATCGTCTGACGTCACGAGATAGCGCGCCGGCCGCAGGCCGTTGCGGTCGAGCGTGGCGCCGATCTGGCGGCCGTCGGTGAAGGCGATCGCGGCGGGGCCGTCCCACGGCTCCATCATCGCGGCGTGATATTCGTAGAAGGCGCGGCGCTTCTCATCCATCAAGGGATTGCCGGCCCACGCTTCCGGAATCATCATCATCACCGCGTGCGGCAGCGAGTAGCCGCCCTGCACCAGGAATTCGAGCGCGTTGTCGAAGCAGGCAGTGTCGGACTGGCCTTCATAGGAAATGGGCCAGAGCCGGCTGATGTCCTTGCCGTAGAGCTCCGAATGCACGGAAGCCTGCCGCGCCGCCATCCAGTTGGTGTTGCCGCGCAGCGTGTTGATCTCGCCGTTATGCGCGATCATCCGGTAAGGATGCGCCAACGACCAGGTCGGGAAGGTATTGGTCGAGAAACGCTGGTGCACGAGCGCCAGCGCGCTTTCGAAATCCACCTCATGCAGGTCGGGATAGTACTTGCCGAGCTGGTCGGCGAGGAACATGCCCTTGTAGATCACGGTACGGCACGACAGCGAGCAGGGGTAATAGCCCGCCATGCCGCGGTCGCGGCGCTGATAGATCGCCTGCGAAATCGACTTGCGGAGAATGTAGAGCCGCCGTTCGAACTCAACCTCGTCCTTGATGTGCGTGCCACGGCCGACGAACACCTGCATGTTGGCAGGCTCGGTCGGCTTGACCGTTTCACCCAAGGAGGAGTTGTCGGTCGGCACGTCGCGCCAGCCGAGCAGCGTCAGCCCCTCGTCCTTGATCTGGTCGGCGATGATGCTCTGGATCACCTTCCGCCAGGCGTTCTCCTTCGGCATGAACAGCGAACCGACCGCATAGGTGCCGGGTTGCGGCAGCGTGAAGCCGAGCTCCTTGGCCTTGCGGGCGAAGAAGGTGTGCGGGATCTGCACCAGGATGCCGGCGCCGTCGCCGGCGCGCGGGTCCGCGCCAACCGCGCCGCGGTGTTCGAGATTGCAGAGGATCTGGAGCGCGTCAGAAACGATCTGATGCGACTTCTTGCCCTTGATGTTGGCGATGAAGCCGACGCCGCAGGAATCCTTTTCCAGCGCGGGGTCGTACAGGCCTTCGGCCGCAGGGCGGAACGTGTGTTTTTCGATAGGATGCGCGGAATCGGCCGGTTTCGACGCCGCGACCGGCAGCCCGGGGGCCACGATATTTTCGCGTTCGAATTCGGACCGGCTCATTCTTTGCGTCCTCTCAATCAATAAGGCTCTCAGCCTCACCGTCGCGGCGCAGCTTGGGCGCTGTGGCACCCACCGGGGCCACTGGTCGTCGTTGCTTGCCGCAATTTCTTAAATTTAGCCTGGGCGCTGCAATCCCTGTGCCGGGAGTGCGGCCTAAAATTGAGACAGTGTTACTGTCCTAACTTCCACCATGCCAAATTTTTCTCTATCACACAAGCATGTGAAAGTCGCTTGCGAAGCTGCCCTGCAAGCCGCGCTGTCCTGACGACAAACCTTGCCCCGGATTTGAGGCAAGCGCGCCGCGATCCCGCCCAAGGACCGCCGAAATCGGCCACGAAATTCCGCCGCAGGGGTGAGGGCAGAAAGCTCTCTAAGGCGAGAGCGTCACAGGAGCTCCAAGATGAAGGCGTTCAGAGGGTGGGCCATCACGGCCGGGCTGGTCTTCGCAGCGACGGCGGCGAATGCGCAAAGCGCGGCGGCTCCGCAGGCTGGTCCCGCCCGCTACCAGGCGGCATCCGATATTGCCGGTCCCTATGCCGATGCGCCGCCACCGCTTCCTCCGGGGCCGGCCTACGGTCCACCGCGCGCATATGGCCCGCCGCCGGCATATGGCCCGGGCCCTGCCGAATACGGCTCGGCCTATGGCGCGCCGCTGCTGCCGCCGACCGAGGTCTATGCGGTCTTGCGCGAAAACGGGTTTTCTCCGCTCGGGGCGCCGCGGCTGCGCGGCCTTTTCTATTCGGTCTCGGCGATCGACCGCCGCGGCGACGATGGCCGGCTGGTGATCGATGCGCGTGACGGGCGGATCGTCCGCTTCGTGCCGGCCGAGCACTTCGGCGGCTATGGTGGCGGCTACGGTGGCTATGGCGACGGTTACTATGGCGGGGCGCCCCGGCCTTCCTATGGGCCGCTGGAGCCTATGACCCGGTTGGATGGGACGCGGCTCGATGGTCCTCGGCCGCCGGCTGCCGTGCCCAAGGTCGCAAGCCGCCTGCCGCAACAGGTTCCGGTGCCGAGGGCCGCTCCACAAAGGCCCGCCGATGAGAAGCCGCTGGCCGCGAAACCGGCACCTGCGCCGATGCAGCAATCGGCCGCCGTCCAGGCCAAGCCTGTGGATACGCCGGCATCGCCTCCCGCTGCGGCCGTGGAGGCCAAGCCGGCTGCGCCGACCATTCAACCGACCCAGCCGATGCCCAAGGTCCAGAACCTGGAGTGACGGCGCTGGAGCGACGGCAAGACCTGAAGCGACGGCAAGACCTGCACGGAAAGACGCGCCAACAAAAACGCCCCGCTTTCCCGGGGCGTTTCTTCTTCAGCCAATATCTGCCGAAGGGAGTGTTTGATTTAGGCAGCGGCTTTCTCGGCCGAGCCCTCGATCACGGGGGTGCTGGGCGCACTGCTGCCGATCGGGATGTTGCGGGGCTTCTTGGCCTCGGGAATCTCGCGAACGAGATCGACATGCAACAGGCCGTTCTCGAGCGAAGCGTTCTTTACCGCCACGAAATCGGCGAGCTGGAATAACCGCTCGAAGGCGCGCGCGGCGATACCGCGGTAGAGCACTTCGGATTTTTCCTTCGCATTCTCGTTGGCGACTTTCTCGCCCTTGATCGTCAGGGTGTTTTCCTTGGCGACGATCGAAAGCTCGCTCTGCGCGAAACCGGAAACCGCGACGCTGATGCGGTAGGCGTTCTCGCCGGTGCGCTCGATGTTGTAGGGGGGATAGCCGGGGCTGCCGTCAGCGGTGGCCTGGTCGAGCAGGTTGAAAAAGCGATCGAAGCCGACGGTGGAACGATAAAACGGGGCAAGATCAAACGTACGCATGTGTAGTCCTCCATTGAGCGACTGTTGAAGTGAACCCGCCCGCCATGGGGCCGGGCTTGTTGATGTGCAGCCTCCAGTGCTTCCCGGTTCTTCGGAAATACTGGCAGTGGCCTGCACGAAGATGATATGGGAGGGAATCGAATGCGTTCAAGGCGCTCCTTTGATGCGCCTGTACCCTTGATTTTCAGCGCTTTTCGCCTAGCGGAGTGGATTTGACATTCGCTACCCTGTCGCCCGGAATACGTGATGCGAATGTCAAATCCAAAACTCCGCTAGAAACCTATATTTGGTAGTGGTCCTTTGATTCTAACATTTGCAAAAGTGCCAGCCAGATCGGGATGCAAATGTTAGAATCGGACCACTATCCCCGGCAGCTTCCATGACGCTCGTCTCGATCCCCGCCAATCCTGTGCCCGAAGACGTCGTTTCCGGCACCATCAAGACGCCTGACGGCGCCGAATTGCGGTTCGCGCGCTGGGCGCCGCCGGCCAACCGCAAGGGGACAGTCTGCGTCTTCACCGGCCGCAGCGAGTACATCGAAAAATACTTCGAGACCGTGCGCGACTTGCGCGACCGCGGCTTCGCGGTGGCGATGATCGACTGGCGCGGCCAGGGGCATTCGTCGCGGCGGCTGCGCGATCCGCGCAAGGGCTATGTGCGCGACTTTTCCGATTACGAAATCGACGTCGAGACCTTCGTGCAGCAGGTGGTGCTGCCGGATTGTCCGCCGCCATTCTTTGCGCTCGCCCATTCGATGGGCGGCACGGTGCTGCTGCGGACCGCGCATGCGGGAAAACGCTGGTTCGACCGCATGGTGCTGTCGGCGCCGATGATCGATCTGCCCGGTCATCTGACGTCGCTGCCGACACGGGCGCTGCTGCGCACAATGCGGTTGGCCGGGCTCGGCGGCCGCTACGTCCCCGGCGGCAGCGATGGGCTGACCGGCGCCGCGCCGTTCGTGAACAATCCGCTCACCAGCGATCCCGTGCGCTACGCCCGTAACGCCGCAATTCTCGCCGAAGACCCGACGCTCGGCCTCGGCTCTCCGACGGTCGCGTGGGCCGATACCGCCTTCCGCGCGATGCACGGCTTTCGCGCCATGACCTATCCGTCGGAAATCCGTCAGCCGATCCTGATGCTCGCGGCGAGCAACGACGCCGTCGTATCGACGTCGGCGATCGAGGAGTTCGCCTATCATTTGCGGGCCGGCTCGCATCTGGTCATTGCCGGCGCCAAGCATGAGATCCTGCAGGAACAGGATCGTTACCGCTCGCAGTTCTGGGCGGCCTTCGATGCCTTCGTGCCGGGCACGCCGCTGTTCGGCTGAAGCGCTTACGCGAAATAGATTTCGTAGGTCGCGACAAGCGCCAGATAGATCCCGAGCACGATCATCGAAATCAGGAACCAGCGCCGGAAGGCCTCCGGTTCGAGCCGTGTGCGCACGCTTTGGCCGATCGCCATGCCGGTGAACGAGCAGGCGAGTGCGATCACGCCGGGCAAGGCGGTCGACTGATCCAGCACGCCTGCGGCGGAGAGGTTGAAAGCCTGCACCAGCGTGGCGACGGTGAAGAACACACCCAACGCCTGGATGAGTTCGTCCTTCTTCATGTTGAGCGCCTGCATGAACGGCATCGATGGAATCACCTGCACGCCGGTGGCGGCCGAGATGACGCCCGTGATCAGTCCGATGATGCCGCCGATCCACTTCTCGTGGCGCGGGTCGACGGTGATGGCAAATCTGCGGAGGCTGATGATGGCGTAGATCACGAGCAGCACGCCGATCAGGGCGGTTCCGTAGCGCGCATACGGTCCGGTCATCATGCCGCCATTGAGCAAGATGCCGACGGCAAGTCCGAGCAGCAGCGGCCACAGCCGTCTTACGATGCCGAGAAAGTACGGGCCGGAAAACGTCTGCCAGATGTTGGTCAGAATGGCCGGCACGATGACGATCGCGAGCGCATGCGCCGGCGCCATCGCGACCGCAAGCAATCCCATCGATACCGTCGGCAGGCCCAGCCCGATCACGCCCTTGACGAAACCGGCCAGGAAGAACACCGCGGCGATGAAGGTCAGAAGAAGAATGCTCATGTCTGGTGGTCCGGCTCGCGGCTGGGTAGGGAGCGAATGTCAAATCCACTCCACCGGTACATTGACCGATCGCGAGATCGGGCACAATCTGTGACTTCTTGAATGAGCCTTCGGATATTGACGAAGGCAGGAAACCTCATCATGAGGCGGGCAAGCGCCTCCTCGCCATGAGGAACTGGAAGAGCGCCATGCGTTTTGATCTGGTCGACCTTCAGCTGTTCGTCGCGGTGGCGGATTTCGGCAGCATCACCCATGGTGCGGCCCGCGCGAATCTGGCTCTCGCATCGGCGAGCGCCCGGATCAAGGGACTTGAAGCCGATCTTGGCGTGTCGCTGGTCAGGCGCCGCCGCCGCGGCATTGAGCTTACCGCGGCCGGCGAAAGCCTGCGCGATCACGCGCGGGCGATCATGCATCAGGTCGCGATGATGCAGGGCGACATCGCAGCCTTCTCCAGTGGCGTCCGGGCCAGCGTTCACTTGCTCGCCAACACATCCGGCCTGTCGGAGTACCTGCCGAAAGCCTTGGGCTCTTTCCTGCGCGAGTATCCCGACATCAGCCTCGACGTCGAGGAACGCGAAAGCGCCGATATTGTCGGCGCCATCGCCGGCGGCGCGGCCGATCTCGGCTTTGCCGCCGAACACGCAATCCCTGCGCATTTCGAACGATTTTCGTTCGGCGAAGACCGTCTGATGCTGGTCGCGCCCAAGCGCAGCGAATTTTCAAGCCGGCGTCAGATCGACTTCATCGAGGTGACGGATTGCGACTTCGTAGGGCTGACGAACACGACCGCGCTCGCCATTCATATCGGCAGGCACGCGGCCCGGCTTGGGGTGCGTTTGCGGCTGACGGGCGAGGTTACGGGATTTCGATGCGATCTGCCGCATGGTGGCGGCCGGTGTCGGCATCGCGGTTGTGCCGGAGGCGGCGGCGCGCCGCTGCATGCAATCGATGCCGATTGCGTTGATCGCGATCCGCGACGACTGGGCCAATCGCAGGCTTGCGATCTGCGCCCGCAGCTTCAAGAACCTGCCGAAGCCGGCGAAGCTTCTCGTCGACCACCTGCGCAAGGCGGCGCGATAATACTCACTTCTCGGTGGTGACGCCGGCGTCCTTGATCACCTTCGCCCAGCGCGCGATCTCGTTTTCCAGGAAGGCGTGGAAATGCTCCGGGCTGTCGCCGACGACCGTGGCGCCTTGAATGGCGAGCTTTTCCTTCACGGTCGGGTCCTGCAAGGCTTCGGTCGCGATCTGGTTCAACTTCGCGACGATCGGGGCCGGCGTGCCGGCCGGCGCGACCATGCCATGCCAGTTTTCAGCCAGAAGATCGGGCATGCCGGCCTCGGCGGTGGTCGGCACCTCCGGCAAGGTTGGCGCGCGTTCAGGTGCGCCGATCGCGATCGCGCGCAAGCCGCCGGCCTTGATCTGCGGCAGCAGCACGGGCTGATCGAGAAATGCCATTTGCACCTGTTGCCCGAGCAGGTCATTCATCGCCGGCGCCGCGCCGCGATAGGGCACATGCACGATGTCGACCTTGGCGATGAGCTTGAGCAATTCGCCTGCCAGATGCGGCATGCTGCCCGGACCTGTCGAAGCGAAATTGAGCTTGCCGGGCTTGGCCTTTGCCAGCGCGATCAGCTCAGCCATGTTCTTCGCCGGCACGTCGGGTGTGACGACGAGCATTTCCGGCACCTTGGCTACCAGCGTGATGGTTTGCAGGTCCTTCAACGGATCATAGGTCACCCGTTCCATCGTCGGACTGATGGCGAGCGCGCCGGCGCTCGAAAGCGCGATGGTGTAGCCATCGGGCGTTGCCTTGGCGAGCACCTCGGTGCCGAGCACGCCGCCCTGGCCGCCGCGGTTATCGATGATCACCGGCTGTTTGGTGATTTCCGACATCCGCTGGCCGAGCACGCGCGCGATGATGTCGCTCGGCCCGCCGGCCGGGAACGGAACGATCAGGCGGATCTGGCGCGATGGAAAGTCCGCCGCGCCGGCTGGCGTCGCCGGAAGCAGCAGGGACAGGCCCGCAACAAGCGCGCACAGAATTCTCATGGGATTTCCCTCTAACCGTTGAGCAGCTTGAGTGCTGCTTCGTGGACGCGCGGATCGCCCGCCGCGACGATGCGCCCGCCGCCTTGTGCGGGCTTGCCTTCCCACGTCGTCACCACGCCGCCGGCGCCGGTGATGATCGGGATCAACGCCGCAATGTCGTAAGGTTTCAGCTCGGTCTCGATGACGAGATCGAGATGGCCGGCCGCGAGCATGCAGTAGGAGTAGCAGTCGCCGCCATAGCGCGTGAGCCGCACGACATCTGCAAAGCGGTCGAAGGTTGCGCGATCGGTCTCGTTCATGAGCAGCGGGCTGGTCGTGAACAGCGTCGCCTCCTTGAGCGAGGCGCAGCGCCGGACTGCCAGCCGGCGCTGGCCGGCCGATCCGGAATAGTTCGCCGAGCCGTTGTCGCCATAAAAGCGCTCGCCGATATACGGCTGGTGCATCATGCCGAACACCGGCATTTTCTTGTGCATCAGCGCGATCAGCGTGCCCCAGGTGGGAAAGCCTGAAATGAAGGATTTGGTGCCGTCGATCGGATCGAGCACCCAGACATATTCGGCATCTTCGCGTTCGTTGCCGAACTCTTCGCCGACGATGCCGTGCTGGGGAAAGTTGGCCTGGATCAGGCGGCGCATCACGGCCTCGGCCGCCCGGTCAGCCTCGGTCACCGGATCGAATTCGCGGCCGCCTTTGTTGTCGACGCCGAGCGAGGTTCGAAAGAACGGCAGGATGGTTTCGCCGGAGGCGGTCGCAAGGCGGCCAATGAAGGCGGTGAAATCAATGACCGTCACGGAGACTCCTTGGCTGCCGCACAACGGGATGTGCGTCGGTTACTGCCTAGCGGAGCGGATTTGACATTCGCTCCAGCCTGGCCGCAAGCGCGCTAGCGAATGTCAAATCCAGAGCTCCGCTAGAAACTTATATTTGCTAGTGGTCCTACAATTCTAACCTTCGCAAAAGCGCGCGCTGGGGCGGGGGCGAATGTTAGAATTGGACCACTAGCGCAATCCGGCCAATTCCGCACCGTCGGCGCAGGGATGTCCGCCGAGCCACGCTTGTTTTCACTCGGCGAATCGGTCCGCCCAAGGGGTAAATTTCCGATGAGCGGGGCGGATCACGAATTCGAGAGTAAATCGAAGGGCGCGAACACGGGGGTGTAACGCGGCCCCGGGTCTATATTTAAGTATTTGATTAAAATACAAAAATTACGATCATCGATGGCGCTTGGCCACGCCGCATCTTCAACAGGGTATGCACCAGAAATAATTCGAAAGGTCTTGCACTTTGTGCAGCGCGGTCGCATATTGTTGCGGTGCGGTAGCGCCTCGCGCTATCGCTGCCCTCCTTGGGCGTTTCCTCCCTAGACTTGGGCCGCTTGTTCATTCAGGCGGCCCTTTTTTCTTGGGCGGTCCTTTTCCTTTCAGCCGTCGCCGCGATCTCTTGATGGTCACCTTGGCGATGACGACAGCTATTCCGCAGCGGCAGGGAATGGCTCGAGGCCGTCCAGCGGCAGCGCGGCGAGTACCTCGGCCAGCACAGTGAAGTCGTGCGCCACTTGCGCAAACCGCTCGCTGCGCGTCCGGCGCCGCTCATCCATGTAAACAGCCCGATTGAGTTCGAGCTGAATCGTATGCAGCCCCGAAGCCGGGTTACCGTAATGCTCGGTGATGAAGCCGCCGGCATAGGGCTTGTTGCGTCCGATCGAATAGCCGAGCCGGCCCATCGTTTCTTCGACCGTGTCAGTCAGGACAGGGGCGCAACTGGTGCCGTAGCGGTCGCCGATCACGACATCCGGCCGCCGCGGTTCTTCGCGCGAGACGCCGACCGACGGCATCGAATGACAGTCGACCACGATCACGGTGCCGAAGGCGCGATGGGCCTTGTTGATCAGCCGCCGAAGTGCGCGGTGATAGGGCTTGTAGAGTTGTTCGATCCGCCCGAGCGCGTCATCGACCGTGATGCGCTCGCTGTAGATTTCCTGGCCGTCGCCGACCACGCGCGGAATGGTCCCGAGTCCACCCGCAACCCGCATCGAGCGCGTATTGGCAAAGCTCGGCAACCGCCCTGAGAACATCCGCGGATCGAGTTCATAGGGCTCGCGATTGACGTCGACATAGGAGCGCGGAAAATTGACGCCCACGGTCGGAAAACCGAGGTTGCTGACACCTGCGATCAACTCGTCCATGAACGAGTCTTCCGAACGGCGCAGGCTCGTCAGGTCGATCCGCGATATCTTCAGGAATTCGGCAGGGTAGACCGAGCCGGAATGCGGCGAATTGAAGATGATCGGCGCGCGCCAGACGGCCGGTTCGACGATTTCGAACGGCGGCGGCGGTCCTTCGTGAAGTTGGGTCATCGTCCGGCGCCGATCCTCGAATCCACCCTTCTCGCCAGAAGAGGTGGCTTTTCAGGCGCCATTGTCGGTAATCGCGGTCGCCCTGCCAAGCGAAAAAACTCCAAGTTGGAGGAAACGTAAACTTGCGGCGGGAATTCCACGTCTGGATTGATTCGCGCCGTAATCGGGCCCAGAAATACGGGCACGAAAGACCGCTCGTAGCGCCGCTTTCACCCGAAATTTACTCTCTGTCGGGCTTAGTGGAACGGGGTGATCTTCAAACCGGATTCAACGATTCCTGCCATGCACAAGATCCTGCTTGCCGAAGACGACAACGACATGCGCCGCTTTCTGGTCAAGGCGCTGGAAAACGCCGGTTTTCAGGTCTCGCCACACGACAACGGCATGTCGGCCTACCAGCGGTTGCGCGAAGAGCCGTTCGAGATGCTGCTCACCGACATCGTGATGCCGGAAATGGACGGCATCGAGCTGGCGCGCCGGGCCTCGGAACTCGATCCCGACATCAAGATCATGTTCATCACCGGCTTTGCGGCGGTGGCGCTGAATGCGGACTCCGAGGCGCCCAAGAACGCCAAGGTCCTGTCGAAGCCGGTCCACCTTCGCGAGCTCGTCAGCGAAGTTAACAAGATGCTGGCGGCCTGATCCGCCTATCCTTCAAGGGTCCCGAAAAGGCTGCTTCTCAGCTTGCCTGCCCGCGCCGGAGCCGATATAGGACCCTCACCCGTACAGGACTAAAGGGCACGTAGCTCAGCGGGAGAGCACTACCTTGACATGGTAGGGGTCACAGGTTCGATCCCTGTCGTGCCCACCATCCAGTCCTACGAAACCGCAAATCCTGGCGCCTACTCGCGATAGGCCATTTCTGTGGGGATTTTCGCCGGTGTCGTTCCCCTCTTTCGGTCTCCGGGGACCCTTGCGGTCTCTTAGGCTGATTTTTGGCCTGCAGTCTCTGCGTCCAAAAATTCCGTTCCCCGCGGCAGGGTCTTTGACGGCCAATGCCGGTCGGCTGCCGGGAATTTAGGGAGTCTGGGAGGCCAAAAGACGCGTCGTTTTGAGCCCGGCCGCAGTTATCGCGGATTTAATCCGAGGGCTTCGAACTGCTGGCTCCATTCGGCTGGAGCATCACGCAACCGCTCGACTCCGATGCCGCGTGGCAAACGACCTTCGACCGCGGCGTCGCACGAGGTCTGGTGCGAGGAACGCGAGCGATATCGTCATGTTGACCTGACGCACGCTGCACTTTTGTCGTGTCGCGATCTGCTTAACGTCGGTCACGGAGCCCGAAACGATTTCGTCAAGCCAGCGACGACCTCGGGCGATGGCGCTGACGAGGCGCGCGCGACGTTCGATCCGCGTTGGACGGATTTCATTTTTGGGAATGCCGTGCGGGATAAGAATCTGCCTCGATTTCCTGGAGGGCGGCTTCTGCCACGGGATTGAGAGTAAATGGTCGTCTGCCGCGTCGTCAGATGTTTCTTCGTCGTCAGCTGACTTCAACCGAACAGCCAGACGATCCTCGTGCACTTCGATACGTGCGACTTGCTCCAGAGACGCTTTGCTATCTCTAACGTGAGATAGGCTGAAGGCCGGCTTCTCCTTCTGAGCGACCAGATGCTCGTTGAGGGACTTAACGATGACGTTTTCGATATCGGATCGCCGGAACACGGGAGACCGACCCGACGGATGCTGTTTTCGATTCTCCATGCAGGTGCGGAAACGAGACGTAATAGCGATAGCGAACGCCGGCCTTGGTTGCATGGGTCGGGACCATGCGATGACCGACGTCGTCGAACAAAAGTCCGGTCAACAGATGGTCGCTCGCGTTCCGCGACGTGGATCGAGTGGTCCATTGATCCGAGAGCTTCTGCTGGACCGCGTCGAATAGTGCGCGATCCATGATCGCCGGCTGTTCGCCGGGCAGGATCTCGTCTTTGTATTTGACCTCTCCAACATAAAAACGATTGCGCAGCAGGTAGAACAGCGAGCCACGCCCGAAGGGGACGCCGCCCCGAGTAGCGCCCGTTGCGAGCAATCTTGATTTGGTTCGGATATCTCGCTTCCGAAGGTCTCGTACCAGTGCGTTGACGCCGCCGAGTTCGAGATAGCGACCGAAGATCAGTCGGACCCGTTCTGCCTCGTCCTCAACGACGGCAATCTTGCCGTCCTTCATGTGATAGCCAAGGGGGAGGGGACCGCCGACCCACAGGCCCTTTCGCTTAGAGGCGGCAATTTTGTCGCGGATGCGCTCGGAAGTGACTTCCCTCTCGAACTGGGCGAAGGACAAAAGCACGTTGAGTGTCAGCCGGCCCATCGAAGTCGTCGTGTTGAACTGCTGGGTGACCGAGACGAACGACACGCCATGTGCATCGAACAGTTCGACCAGTTTGGCAAAGTCGGCCAGCGATCGCGTCAGGCGATCGACCTTGTAGACGACAATGACGTCAATCTTCCGAGCGCGGATATCGTCGAGTAATCTCTGCAGGTCCGGGCGATCGGTAGACCCACCAGAGTATCCGCCGTCATCATAGCGCGACCGGATCGGAGTCCAGCCGGCATGGGCCTGACTTTTGATATAAGCCGAGGCCGCCTCGTATTGGGCATCCAGCGAGTTGAAATCCTGGTCGAGTCCTTGCTCGGTGGAAACCCTGGTGTAGATCGCACAACGGACTGATTTGACCGAAGAGGACTTCATGGTTGGGCCTCCGTCCTCGATCGATCGTCCTTATCCCGGAGACCGAAAAAGCGCGGACCGTTCCATTTGGTTCCGGTGATCGCGAAGGCGACCTTGGAGAGGCTGTCATAGGTCTGGCCGTTCCAGGCAAAACCGTCAGCCATCACCATTACCCGTTGCGATCGACGATCCCACTCTCGTACCAACACAGTTCCCGGTGTTAGTTCAGTCCGCTTCTGATCGAAGCTGACGAGACGCGCGGCCACCTTCGCGCCGGTGTCCCTTGCGTCCGTCCGATCAAGTATCTGCCGGGTCTCGTGATCTAAATCGCCAAGGCGGTCGGCTTGAATCCGATAGGCAATGATTGCGGACAACAAATGCCGTGGCAGATGATCGGGTGGCGGTCTCTGAAATACGCTCTGCCATCTCGAACGAAGACCTTTGAGATCGAGACAGCGCAGATGCGCGATCTCGTCTCCAATGGAAGTTTTGGTCGAGGTACGACCATTGCGACGTTGCTTCGGCATCGCATCAGGCCGCCGGTTTGTTCCGGCCGGTCGAGAGAGGCGCGGCTTTGCCGTCCTTAATGCGATAGACCCGACCTTTATCCGTCAGCTCCGAAATAAGATTGAGACCGAGCTTCTTATGGACGACACCGGCGAGAAAGCCGCGGACTGAATGGTGCTGCCAATCGGTAACCGTCATGATCGCCGCGATAGTTGCCCCCGCAGGCGCCCGTAGCATCGCAATGATGCGAGCACGCTTGGTATCGGACCCCGCTTTTCGCTTGGACGATGCAGATGCCGGGCGTTTCCGCGAGGGGGATTTGGCGGTCTTGCGGGCGATTGAGCGCGTCGCAGCCTTCGGCCTGGATTTGGACTTGATCATGGGATCCTTTGAGGTTTGCGCGACGTCATCCGCCGCACCACCTCAGCCCTGCTCAGGCAAAAACACCCGGCAGGGCAGGACCCCGAAGCCAGCTTTTGGCGGCCCTTTGTCACCCACAGCAACGCTCTGTTCGTGCACGAAAGCCAGTCATTTCTGGCATAGAGTCGCTGGAAGGGCTCAAATTCCGCCGCCTGTACCGTTGGTTCGAATCCCACTCGGTGCGCCTGATCCACCGCGAATGATCGCCATCAGTTGCTGGTCCGTCATTGCCTCAATCGGCACGTCGCCATGTTCAATGATTTGCGCGCACTTTCCGTCCAATCTGTCCGCGATCTGTTGGATGGCTTGCAAGTCGCCTTGTTCCGCTTTTTCGGCCAACTTGTCGGCAATGATCCGTAAGCGACGGCCACCGCCACTTAGCAGTGCCACCCGAAGCATATCGGTGAACGGCTTTTGTCGGTTCAGGCTGCCAACCGGCCTACCCATCTTTCCGGTCTCCTAGACGTTTGAACCTTCAAGCAAATCCGTGACGGAACTATGGTGCGATCTGAGGACGCCTCTCGCTAGTTAGACTAAATCGTCGTGGGTTGCAGACATATGCCGCCGGAAATCCGGCCAGCCTCCGGCGCGTGGGCGTCTATGCGCTGGCGCGGCTTGCCCGGTTTCCTGTAGCCTTGCGCTCCGGCCCGCTCTAGGCGCGAGCGACATACGGTGACGCGATCTGCGTCGGTGCCGTTGTGACTGATACCAAGACCGCTTGACCAAGTTCGCCTAGCGTTCAGCGAGACCGTAGTCCTTTTCGTGAAAGCGTTTCGCTTGGTCTAGCGCGAGCAGCCTTGCGAGCATCCGCCGCTGTTCGTCCGTGATGCTCGGATCGGCAAGCTGCCGCTTCGCGATGATCAAGTTTGCATAGTGGATGAACTCTTCCATCGATCCCATGAGCGCCTCCCTGTCCCTGCGCGACGCCATTCGCATGCCCATAAAAGGCGACAAAACAGAAGCGTGCAATTGTCCCTAGGGGCAATTGCTGGTCCGGCGTGCTGTCCTGCAGGAGTTTCGCTTTGGCTCGGCTTGGCACAAAGTGCATCCCGCGCGACGAACGTGGTCGCGGACGTGCGCTGGCGCTGCGTGGCCCCGGTGTCTGTCCTGTAGCCTGCGCTGACGGGCTCGTGACCCGTGTAACAAGCCTTTACCGCCGCACCCCAACGCGATTGACGCCACCATTTAAGTTTCCACCGGCGTTATGACGGACCGCAGCGCGCGCCACCGGACGAGGCCTGAGCACGACGCCAGCCCTTGCGACGCAATGGGCGGGATAACCGACGTACGTGCAGTACACGACCGCTTTGGCTGGCGCTGGATTGAGAGTGAGACCTGCAAGCCCCAACAGGGCGCTAGCAGCAAACCCGGCAACAGTCGCTGACTTGATCGAAAGACGCTTGCTCGGATACATGGGACCCCCTCTTCGCGCTTGCGGACTGAAAGGTGACGGGAACCGCCTCTTAGCGTGAGCGCCAAAGGATCGCTGACGTTGATCCAGATCAAGCTCTGAGCCGATTGGGAAATAAAAGTGACCGCGCTGTGGCCCATGATGAGAAGCCACCATGAACCCGATTGTAACTTCAAGGTCTCTGGCAAGAAGTGTTGATGGCGTTTACCGCGACAGCAGTTCCAACCTCATTAGAGCGCAAGTAACGAGAGGATCGTTGCCTGTCGACGTGCTGGGCAGCTTTAGTGAAAACATATACGATGCCTTCGAAGACGGCGAGGCTTCTTCATATGAGCGCGCCGCGCGTCTCTATTCCGAGACAGCAGGGAAGACTACCGGCCAGAAAACGAATACGTTTGTTGTGATCGCTTCACTCTGCGTAACCTCAATATCCGCAATGATATGGACGTTGTTTTAAACTGCTCATCACCACCAACCAAGCCGCGATCATCGCGCTGTTTCGCGTCGTCAACCGCTATGTCGGCAACCTCGCGCCTATGCCGGGCCTGTTTCCAGATTATCCGGCCCCGGTCGTGCGCAACACCGAGACCGGGCGTGAGCTGAGCATGATGCGCTGGGGCATGCCGCCGCCCCCGCGCACGGGCGGGCCGCCGATCACTAACATACGCAACGCGTCATCGCCGCACCGGCACGGCTTGCTGAAGCCGGACAACCGATGTCTAGTGCCGTTCAACTCGCTTCGCGGAATACGCACCAGAGCCGAACCCGGAGACTAAAAAAGTTCGCGCCAAGCCGATACCCGGGCCGCATCAGGTTTATGGATTTCTGACGACATCGCCGAACGCGGTGGTCGAGCCGATCCACCCGAAAGCCATGCCGGTGATCCTGACCACCGACGAGGAGCGCGACGTTTGGATGCGCGCACCGTGGGATGAAGCGAAGGCGCTGCAACGACCGCTGGCGGACGATGCGCTCAGGATCGTGATGCGCGGGGCGGACAAAGAGGACAAGGCGGCAGCTTGAACGCGCAGGGCTGGCGGACGCGCTGCAACCTGCGATAGTCTGTATCCGCAAATTTCCCGCACCCAGAGGCTCAGGTGACAGTAACCGACCCGCCGCCGTTTAAATTCGATGAGGTAAACGTCTGGTCCGAAATCAAACTTGAAATCGTTGAGAAATATGGCGCTGCCTATACGGGAGCGTTTTCGCGCCATCCACGACTTAAGAAAATCTATGTTGATGCTTTCAGCGGCGCTGGCGCTCATATCTCGAAAAGTAGCGGAAGTCAGATCCCCGGCAGTCCTGCTCGCGCCTTAAAGATTTCCCCGCCGTTCGACGGCTACTTCTTCATCGACATGAACGAGAAAAAAACGGCGCACTTGAAATCGCTCTGCGGTAGTCGGGGAGATGTTCATATCGAGACCGGCGACGCGTCTCAATATCTCACGCAGACGCTGCTCCCAACGATAAAGTATGAAAACTACAATCGCGCTCTTTGCCTGTTTGACCCGTATGGGTTGCATCTAGAGTGGCAGGCCATGGAGATGGCTGGGCAGTCTCGTGCGGTCGATATGTTCCTGAACTTTCCTGTCATGGACATGAACAGGAATGCGATTTGGCGCAATCCTAGTGCGGTCCCTCAAGACGGTCTCGATCGCATGGACCGCTTTTGGGGTGACGGCTCTTGGAGGACCGCCGCTTATGTCGAGCAATCACAGGGCGACTTCTTTGGGACGCCCATCATAAAACAAGGAAACGACGCCATCGTCGCCGCATTTCAGGACCGGCTGCGTAAGGTGGCGGGCTTCCAGTTTGTACCGGAACCTCTGCCGATGAAGAACAGCACGAACGCCGTCGTCTATTACCTGTTTTTTGCTTCCCAGAAGCCCGTGGCCAAGAAGATCATCGACGACATTTTCAGGAAACATCGGTGAGAATTAGGCCGTCAAGCCCGGCATCTCGTCATAGGTCCGACCGTTTAATGTGCGCCCAGCGGCCTTCTTGTTCTTACCGCCCCACTGTTTGAAGAAAAACGCCGTCCTTGCCTTGCGGCATGCGATTTCAATCTCCGAGACCCACTGCTCGTCCATTAGCCGCGACCGCGGGCCGCTCTCGCCGCCGACGATCGCCCACTGGATGCTCCGCAGATCAGCCTGAGCCACCGACCCGAGCAACGGCTCGAACGAAACAAATCTGACGGCGGCATCGACCTTGCGAAGATCATCGATGCGCCCGAGATAGTCGACGCTCTCGACGCTGGTCCCGAGCCACACGTTCGGCAGCGCCGATAGCGATGCGGTGATCTGCGCCATCCGATCCGGTCGTTTCGTCAGAATTTGATAGGTGTGCTGCGGCGTTGCCTGCATCGCGTCCCAAACGGCGGCGACGAACTTTGCGGGAACGGCTTCGTGAAACAAGTCTGACATCGAGTTCACGAAAATCCGGCGCGGCCTTTTCCAGCCCGCCGGGACGTCGAGCGCGCTGTGATCAAGCCTGACCCTGCCAGTCCAAACCGCCCGCTTGCCGCTCTTGCGCGTCAGCCCGCGATATTTCTTCATACCCATCGCGTCGAGCCGTGCCGCCATCCGCATCGCGTAGCAGTTCGTGCAGCCGGGAGAAATCACGGTGCAGCCTGCAACCGGGTTCCACGTCGCGTCGGTCCACTCGATCGATGTGTCAGCCATCACAGTCCCTCAAGAAGCGATCCTTGCGGTCGTCGGGATCGAGTTTAATCGTCCTTCCGACCATTGGTGCGCCCAACGCTAGCATTTACCACACCGCCGCAGGTTGAGGGTTAACGCGAGGGCGGCGTAGCTTCACGCGGGCCGCCAACCTATCCTCCGATCATGGTCTTGCACGCATCAGCGGGGCTTTGCGGTGATGCTCATCGGATTTTTACCGCCGCGCAGAACTGTTCCGTGACCGCCGTCGTTTCCTCGGTGACGTTCCAGCCGTTCGTCTCGGCATTTTCCTTGGCCAACTTATGCTCGATCTCGAGCATCTTTTTGGTGAGCGCGTACGGCTTCCAGTCGGCCTTGGACAGCTTGGCGGAGGTGTCCGCTCCACAGACGTTGTAGGCAATCGCTTTCTGCACACTAGTGCTGACGTGGCTCATGTGGTCCTCGGCCACGGCGGTGACGCGCGCCTTGGCGTATTGGCTGTTGGCTGCGATGAAGTCCTTGCAGAAGACGACCCGCTGACCTCCGTCGCGGGCCTTGATGTAGGCCGTCTGCGTTTCGTAATGGAGGCGGTAGGCGAGTTTGTCGGCGTTCGGGTCGGATTTCACCGCTTCGAGTATGGCCCGGTGGTCAGCCGAGGCGGCGTCATTGATCCTGAAGTCACATACCTTGGCGAGGGAGAAGACCGGAACGTAGGCCCGCACCTTGGTTTCCAAGGCATCATCGGCGTGCGCAACTGGTGCGAACTGACTGGCGGCGATTGCGAAAGCAGCGAGACAGCGTTTCATTGGTGCCACGCTCCCGATCCCCGAACAGCAAGCGGCGGCCTCGGCGCACTCCGGCCTTCAGGGTGTTGCCCAAATGGCAAACAAGACACTGGCGATTACAAGCAAGCTGACAATGATCGTCGCCAGCGCGGCCTTTTCGATCATGGAAAATCGTCGGTCTACGCGCGAGGGTTTTCGGAACTCGCGCGCTACCTGATGTCTGCGCTCCGTCCAACTTTCGCTGCCAGTCATGGTGATTTCCCCATGCTCTGACCCCCAGCGCTTCTAGATTGGGTCCCCGAATTAAGGAATTATTGCGACGGCAGCAACGATTTCGGCAGCATCAGGCAGCCGATGCTCTCTCAAGCGGCTCGATCAGCGACCTCGCGGAGAACGGCTTTGTGAGATAGGCGAGGCATCCGGATTGATGCGCAGCCGTCGCGGACGGCAGGGCTGTCGTTCCCCGTCATGTAGATGATCGGGACAGAATTGCCATTCGTCTTGAGACGGTGCCTCAGCTCGATGCCTGATCCATCACCCAAGTCAATGTCGAGAAGGACGCAAACTGCCTTGTCGAAATCGTTGTAATTTTCGAAAGCCTTCGCAGACGGAAACAACAGGCTCGTGCGACCGAACTGCCGCAGCAGTCGCGCGACACTCCGAATGAACCCTCGGGGTAGGTCGATCCACTCGGACGTCAGAATCTAAAAGAATCCTGGCGTGATCTGTTTTGACCAGACTTTCGAGGTGTTCTGGCAGATTGTCCGCCTTGGACCAGCGCGCGATGTAGAGCGCTACTTTTGCAAATCTCAATTCGAGATGAGCTGCGATTCCGAGATCGAATTCTCCTGGAGAACCTGGCCGACTATTCGCTTAAGGTCTTCGGATTGTCCGTATTCAATGATCAATTGCATGAGGGCCCACCCCAATCCGAGGCCTTTCAGATCCGATCTCAGCAGGATCGCATATTCGCCGCTATCACCGGCCGGATTGGAGTGAAGGCGGACAACGCCCAGGATATCGCTGCTGGTCTCGTCAAATGCCACAAACGCTATCGCGCGCGCGTAGTCGAGTCGGATCAGCTGCACGAGGAAAGGGTAGCTGAATTCCTCGATCGAATCGAAGAAGCGAAGCCGCAGATCTTCCTTGCTGACATGCTGCAACAGCTGAAGGAAACCTTCCAACTGCCGCCGAGGACGAGATGCCTTTCCCATTGCGAGGGATAGGGCCGCCGCGTTGCAGAGTCGGCCACGGCGCGGGCGGTGTGCTCCAATGGTGGGGTCGATTTGGTCGCGGCCCTGAATGTCAAGATCAAGCGGATTCGTTGGCAAAACTGAGCATGGTTTCGATCGCGTATTCCCAGCTGTCGTCGGTCGCAGTACCCTCCGATTCCAGCTGGCTGACCAGTTTCCTCAGGGCGCCTGATGCATCCGCAAGCCGGGCGGTCGAGGGAAAGATTGTCCCTATTGAATTCAGCGAAGTCACGCAGTTTGACCGTAGCCTCCGCAGAAGGAAGGCCGCGCGCCCCATGGAGGGTTTCCAGTGCTGCCGTCGCCAGGTCGCTTTGGTTTGTGCTCATGGATAGTACCGGTCGGGCTGCGATCTCGACGAAACAAGTCTCTGAGGACCGCTACGTTCCCGGATATGGCTGTTTGCACTCGCAATTGCCGGAATAATACCTAGGTAATAATCGATCAGGTAAACTAGCGAGAATAGGCCATGAATGTTATCAGCGTCAGTCGTCGTATTGCACGCAGGGTGGCCTCGGAGGTCGATCTTCTCGGCCAGGTGCGGCAGGCGATTGTTGCTGCCGCGGCGCGTCTGCTTCAGCCGACGGGCGTCTTGGTCCCGATTAGAGTTGTCGTTGATCGGCAAAAGGGAGCGGCGCCACATGATTGATTTTCCAAACCACAGCCGTTCCTATGACCCCACGCGGCGCGTTGTGCGGTTTTGGGGTCATGATAGTGCGATCGAGGCGGCGTTTTTTATAAGCCAGGATGCGCTTACGCGTATCCAACCCGACGTCCGGTTGGATGAGTCCGGATTGTTAAACGCTTTTGATGCGAACCGTGAAAAGATATGCGCTGCGGCCGCCAAGGTTTATGTTCGCGGAGGCCGGGGCTGGTACGATCTCGGTCCTGCAAACTTCTAAATGCTGTAACGACTTCAATCCGCTACACAGAGACCTTCTTCAATGGCGGCGAACCTCAATGTGTCGGCGTCAGTTACACCTTCGGCGGCATTTTTGAGGATGCAAGATGCTATTCTTGCCTTGGTCGCGGGAGTGGCGGGCTTGCCCGAAGAGTCGTCAATATGAGCCGTCGCCGCTTCCAGCACGAATCTCATTGTTGAAATCAGTGCCGGGCATGGATTAAGAAATGGCCGTCAGAAGTTCCGATGAGTATCGGGCAGCTCGGGCTGCCGGATGATGAATGCAACTTCTTGCGACCGATCGATGCCTGACGCTAATTACGGATTCAACGGCCCGGTAGAGTGCGGATCGCTGGTCGCTCAAAGTCCTGCCAATGACCATGTCCCCCAAGCCCGCGTGCGTGGCACCGACGTCTGGTTTAGAGTAGGTTAGACTGCACGCCGGTTGTCTCTCACCAAGTTCGTGGATTTTGGGCCTGCCATGATGCCGCGTATCTTGCCTCTGGTTATGTGGGCTAGCCTTGCATTGACGCTAGCTGGCCCTTTGCCGGTCTGCGCCGAAACGCGACGAGTTGTGTTGCTTTTCGACGAGCGGGTTGAGTTGCCCGGAATGTCTCGGCTCGATGCGGAGTTTTCCCGCACGCTGCAGGCCAACTCCCCTGATCCCGTCGAGATCTATCGCGAGCCGATGGATCTGTCCCGATTCGGTTCGGATGCATACAAGTCGTCGCTGCGAGATTTCCTTCTGACGAAATACTCAGACAAGAAAATCGACGTCGCGGTCGCGGTTATGCTCCCCGCGTTCGAGTTCCTGTCAAAATACGGCGAGCTGGTCTTTCCTGGAGCACAGTACGTGTTCTGCGGGCTGGAGAGAAAGCAACTAGGGAACAGGCCGCCGCCGCCCAACTGGTATGGTGTCCTCGTCAAGCGTGAACTTGCGCCGACGCTTGACATCGCGCTTCGTATTCATCCCAAGACGACAGAGGTCGTCGTCGTTTCCGGCACGTCGGAATATGACGATACAATTTCCGCCCAGGCGCGCAACGAATTCCGCGCCTATGAGGGCCGGCTCAGGGTTACTTATCTCTCCGAGCTACCTTTTGAATCATTGCTGACGATACTTTCGCGCTTGCCTTCCGACAACATCGTCTTCTTTACGACGCTTTTTCAGGACGGAGCAGGAAAGCCGTTCAACCCATACGAAGCTCTCAAGCGAATTTCCGCCGCTGCGAGCGTCCCCGTCTATGCCTCTGCTGGCGATCCATATCTTGGACGAGGGATCGTTGGGGGACGCCTGTTCAGTTTCGCGTCGCATGGTGCGGACGCTGCGAGTTTGGTGTTGCGCATTCTATCCGGCGTCGCCCCATCTGCGGCCGTCGCGGAATTGACCAGCACCAGAGCCTTGTTCGATTGGCGGCAGCTGCGGCGTTGGGGCATCAGCGAACAGAGTTTGCCAGCAGATGCGGAGATTGATTTTCGTGACCTCAGTGTGTGGCGAACCTACAGCTGGCAAATAGCGGCGATTTTCGCGGTCCTCGTAGTTCAGGCGGGGTTGATTTCTCTTCTTCTGTACGAGAGAGGTCGTCGTCGATACGCCGAAGTCCAGTCGCGGGAGCGCATGTCCGAGCTTGCGCATGTCAATCGCTTTTCAACGGCGGGGGAGTTGACCGCCTCGATTGCCCACGAAATCAACCAGCCGCTCGGTGCGATTCACTCGAACGCCGAGACAATGGGATTGATTCTCAAATCGCCGTCACCGGACATCGTGGAGATGAAGGAGATCACTGAAGATATCCTGCGTGACCAAGGACGCGCCAGCGAGGTGATACGCCGGTTGCGAGGCATGTTGAAAAAGGCGCCATTCGAGCCTTCCGATATCGACCTGAATGATCTCGTGCGCGAGACCGAGCAGTTTCTTTCCGCGCTTGCCGCCGGGCGACAAGTCGAATTGAGCAACTCCATCACTCCAAAGCCCTTGCGTATCCGGGCCGATCGCGTTCAGCTTCAGCAGGTCATTTTGAACCTGATTGTCAATGCGATGGATGCCATGGCCGATATGCCAAAGGCCGAGCGTAAGATCGCCGTCCGGACATCGGGCATCAGCAAGTTTGCCGAATTGTCCATTTCCGACGTTGGTCCCGGCATTCCTTCGGACAAACTGAAGGATGTATTCGAGCCATTTTTTTCGACCAAAGCGCAGGGCATGGGGATTGGATTGTCGATCGCGCGAACAATCGTCGAGGCTCACGGGGGCCGTATATGGGCAGAAAACCGGGCGACAGGGGGAGTTGCCTTCCATGTGAGGCTGCCGCTTGCCGAGGGACCGGGCGATTAGGCCGGGCCTCCGCTCGCCGTCGCTGACATTTCTTGAGATGTCTGCTTCTGGCACTTAACGGACGTCGTCGTTCTGTCGGTTAGTGTCTGCTTTCAGGAGTAGAACGGACGACGGAAGGGCGCCTCGCGGTTTCCGCTTTCGACCCTGAACGGACTTCGAAGCTCGGGATCTGATTGATTTAGGTCAAGGTGGCAGCCGCCTCGTCAGTTAGAGCTCAAAACCGAACAGAGGCTGTGACGACTGAAAAGGTCGAGGAATGTTAGTTGGCGCACCAAAAGAAACGAAAGACAACGAATTTCGTGTCGGCTTGACGCCCGCCACAGTTGCCGAGCTCACGCATCGCGGTCACACCGTCATTATTGAGAAATCCGCTGGCGTCGGGCGTCGGGTCTGCCGTTCGACGATGAATATTCTAATGCCGGGGCTGATCGATTAGTCAAGCTGTCAGGCGCCAGCCAGTTGGAGTCATAATCCGAACGCGACGGCAAGACTACGAAAAGTCGCAGTACTTCTATTCGCGTACACGCAAGCAGCGCCTACTCCGAATATTGTCGACTTTACACCGCAGGAATTGCCATTTCTCGCTCGCGGTGCCATAGGGTGGTTGCGTCAGAGCAACCACATTGAAGGGAGCCGCCATGGGCGAGGTTAGCACGATTGCGCTAGATGTTGCGAAGTCGGTCTTTCAGGTACACCTAGCTGATCTGCGCGCCCGGTTGTGATCCGCAAGCGCGTCAGACGCCGAAGGTGCTGGAATACTTTAGCGAGCTGCCGCCTGTCTGGTCGGAATCGAAGCGTGTCCGTCAGCGCATCACTGGGCCGCGGCTTCAGAGGTTTGGTCACACTGTCGGCTCCTCCCGCCGAGTTATGTCGAAGGCTTGCCTCAAGCGCGGCAAGAACGACGCGAACGATGCGGCCGCGATCTGTGAGGCGGTCACGCGGCCATCGATGCGGTTCGTCCCGATCAAGACGAAGGAGCAGCAGACCGCCTTGATGCTGCACCGGGCCCGGCAATTACTGGTGCGCCAGCGCACGATGCTGAGCAATGCCTTGCGCGGGCACCTGGCGGAACTCGGTATCGTGTCGACCAAGGGCCGCAATGGAACGGCAGAGTTGCTCAGGATCATTGCGGATAGTGCGGATGGGCGGATTTCCCCGGCCGTCCGCGGATCCTCGATGTGCTGGCGCGGCAGTATGGTTCGATCGGCGCCGAGATAGCATCCATCGACAAAAGCATCATGGCTCTGCACCGCGCCTGTGAGGCGAGCCGGCGGCTGGCAGAGATCCCAGGCATCGGCCCGGTCGGCGCCACCGCCTTGGTTGCCGAGATCGGCGACTGGAATACTTCTCTTCGGGACGCAGTCTTGCGGCCTGGATCGGGTTGGTGCCGAAGCAGCACACGACCGGCGGCAAGGACCGGCTGGGCAGCATCACCAAGCAGAGCAATCGATACTTGCGCTGGCTCTCGTGGTCGGGGCAATGGCCGTCATCCGCTACGCGCGCAAGCACGGAACCGAGAGGCGTCCGTGGCTCGGCCGATTGATGGAGCGTCGCCCCACCAAAGTGGCGGCCGTGGCGCTCGCCAACAAGATTGCGCGGATGGCCTGGGCCATCATGGTCCGCGGCGAGAGATACAAGGAGCCGAAACTGTTGCTGGCGGCATGACGACACGCCGGCAGATAGATCGGCAACACCAATTGGCGAGGGCATGACGACGTAATGCAGATACGGTCGTTCCGGGGATCGGGAGAACCCGCTTGGGTCAACGCACATCGTCTAAAGTGCGCGCGAACGATTGGGACCCGATCCGCGCAGAGCTTGTGCCAGCGGCCACACCTTCCGCACCAAAGCCGGACACATGACCGACCGAGCAATGCTCAAAACGTCAGGAAGCTTCCAGGGCTCCGTGTTCGTCGACATAGCCGTCGACCAGGGCGGCTGCGCCGAAACCTCGAGGCCGACGACACATTCTAATCCAACCTTCGTGGTCGATGGTGTGGTGCATTATTGCGTTGCCAATATGCCGGGAGCGGTGGCGCGCACGTCGACCTTTGCGCTCAACAACGCTACGCTGCCCTTCACGTTGCAGATTGCCGACAAGGGTTGGCGCCAAGCTTTGAAGGACGACATCCATTTACGTAACGGCCTCAATGTCTGCGACGGCAAGATCACCTGCAAGCCGGTGGCGGAGGCGCACGGACTTGCGTTTACGCCGGCGCAGGCGTTCGTCGACTGAAGGACTACCGTCGGAGCTCGCGACATGGAGCCATCCGCAGCCAGCGCTTTTCGGACGTACGACACCTTAGGTGCGGCCGCGATCTGCGGCGCGCCAGACATGCAGCCCGGCCGACGGCCCGACCTAGCGATTACGCCGGCGCAGGCGCTCATCCCCACAAAAAAACTCCCCGCGCAGGACGCGACGTGGAGCCATCCGCTCCAGCGCTTTCCGACTAAGCTAACAGAATATCAAGCTAAATTCATAACCCATAAATGGCCGGATGAAGACCGGTCAATTGCTGGTCGTATTGATGTAGAAGGACTTCCGCGGGCTCTTTGCCGCTTGTCCAGTTAAGCAGGGCATGACAAGTGACTTCGGGCTGTGACCAGGCGATTGGTAACTGAGGCTCCTGGCCATCAACGTATGTGCTAAATTCGGACTGGCACGATCCCTGTCTCAGCGTGGAACCGTTGCGCCATGACCGATTATCGTAATCCCGCATGGACCGAGGAAAGCCCCTTCCGCGGTGGCCTTGACGATGTGATTATCGTCCCACTTGTGTTTGTAACGCTCGCCGCAAACAAGATCCTGCGTTCGATCGTTTCGATCTTGATACGGCTGCTCGACTACGCCTTCCCTTTAACGATGCAGATCGTCTGGCTTCCGCTCATCGCGGCCAGGGTTCTTGGCAACGTCATCGTTACTGCCACAAACGGCGCATTGCGCCTCCTTCCTCTTTCCGAGGCGAAGCGTCGACGCTGGAGCATATCGATTCGTCGAAGCTGGTCGCGCCTCAGGCGGAAGATCAGCTATCGGGCGTTCGAACGAGCTGTGCATGACGCCTTCGAAAGCGGCATGGCTTGGGTGTTCGGGAAATGCCGGCATCTCACGCCGAACACCGCATTGCTCGTGATCATGGGCGCAGTACTTTGGTTCCCGATCTCTTTCGCGGCTGCAACAGCGATGCATGCGGTATTGTTTGCCAAGATCACGTCCTGGCCAGCTTGGATGCAACTCTTGCATCCGTTGGCAACGGTCATCGCGAAGAGCAAGCTCCTGGTACTGCCGGTGTACCCGGCAGCTTGGCCACAGGCCAAAAACAATCAATTCGTTCAGCTCGTATTCAAGGGATATGAAACTCTCAAGCGCCTGTATGCGATCAAAAAGGTCAGGTTCCGCTATCGGCAGGCAGAGATCGTCGGCATTGCGGCGCTTGAGAGGTTCGAACGCACCGTCGGCATCGCTTCCGCGATTAGCTGGTTAGGCAAGGCGCATGTCGCCGAGCATTTAGGTGTCGAGAAGCCCTCTCAGAAATTGAGTTCGTTCCTCTCGCGATGGTCAATTAAGTTCTCAGCCGAATACTACGAAGCGAGAGAACGGCAAGCCCCAGGTGCCCCATCTTTAAACCACAGCAAGACACTGGGATAATCGCCAGTCTTTGAACTATTGAGATGTATCAGGCGCCGTCTCAATGCCGCCGGGATTTCCGTACCGGTTATTTACATAAGCAGAAGACCCAGCCCTACGCAGGGCTCCGCAGCACTCTCGCATTTCTTACGAGGCCCTTCTCCGCGCCGTCGCTCATTGAGTTGCTCAAATGCATCGGCAGGACGTTCATAGGCTCCGTCACAGTTCGTGCGTGGAAGTCTTGTTCAAGGTTTGCGCTTGAATGTCTGCCATTGGCATTAACGGACTCCGTTGTCTTGTCAGTGAATGTCTGCTTTTGGGGTTGAAGCGGACAAGGGCAGGGCGCTTCTCGACTTCCGCTTCTGCACTCAATTCGGAAGCCGCTTACGTACGAACCCGAAGCAAGCATTGGTGGCCTGATACGCAATGATCGGAACTGAAATTGCTTCCGGGCTACGCTCTTGCTTGCCAACGCGCCGCGCCGGCGCAACGAATGTCGAAGCGGACACCCCGCTGGAAAGTGACCAGGCCTATGACCCCCTTCCTTTCTCCCTCCCCCCTCCCTCTCTCCCGCGCTCTCCCCTCTTCCTTTCTCCCCCCGCTTCTCCGTGACGCCAGCTTGGCTCCGACGCCTGCTGCGCATCGCCGCTCATACCTCCCCCCTCCCCTACCCCCCCCCCCCGCGCCCCCCCCCCTTGCCCAACTTCGGACTTTCGTCCTCGACGCTCCGCGCCGACGCCATCTCGCCGGGCGAAGCCACCACCACGGCTGCCGCCTTCCCGCGTCGGCTTACGGCTGCCGCCGTGGTCTCTGCCGAAGGCCATGGCTTATGCCACGGTTGCCGGGCTGTCCGTCAGCGTCGGGCTCTACACCGCGTTCCGTTCCCTTGATCGTCTACGCGCTCATCGGGACGTCGCGCGTGCTCGAGCGATCAGCTCGACGACGACGCTGGCGATCCTCACCGGTACGCAGCTCGGATTGGCGGTTCCCCCGGCGATTCCGGCCGCGCCTGCAGCTCTGGACGATCCCGCAGGTCGAGCTCGATCGTCGTTCAGTTATGCCCCCGCCGTTCTCGTCGTTTTTGCCTCTGCGCGCGTGGTTCGTCGCGGCGCTGGCTGCCGCTGGTCCTCGTTTCCTGGTCGTCTCGCGCTTTCGACGGTCGATCCCGTCAAGCTCACGGTCGCAGCCGCGACGCTGACCGCGCTGACCGGCGTGCTGCTGGTCGGTGCGTCGGTCCTCCGGCTCGGTTTTCTGGCGAACTTCATATCGACGCCCGTGCTCACCGGCTTCAAGGCTGGCATCGGGCTGGTCATCGTGCTCGACCAGATGCTGAAGCTGGTCGGCATTCACATTACCAAGCAGGGTTTCTTCCGTGACATCGCCAGCTTGGCGCAGCACGTGCCCGAGGCGTCGCTGATCACGTTCGCGGTTGCCTCCGCAGCGCTCGTCGCCCTGCTGGTGGCCGAACGGCTGAAGCCGCATTCGTCCGCCCCGCTGTTCGTGGTGCGCGCGCCGGGCATTGCAGCTTCATGGTTTTTCAGCCTGCCTGCGTTTGGCGTCGCAACAGTCGGCTCCATTCCGCAAGCGCTGCCCGCGTTGACGTTGCCGAGCTTCGCCCTGGTAGGACAATTGCTGCCGGGGGCCCTTGGCATCGCCCTGATGAGCTTTACCGAAACGATCGCCGCCGGGCGGGCGTTTGCGACCCCGGGCAACTTCTCCTTCATCACTCATCCTCATCTTCATCACTTACCGCTGCTCTTTTTAACTTTATTCCCTACCAATCCTCCTTTTCCACTCTCCTCCCTCTAAAATCATCTCTTAACTTTTTTCACTCTTCTTCCCCTACAATGGCTGATCTTTCACTTTTTCTATCGAACATAGTTTTCCCTCACCCAGTTACTTTTCTTTCAGCTTATTTTCATTTTTTTCTCTTCCCCCCGATCACCGCCAACCGGGAGCTCGTGGCGATCCGGCGCCGCGAACCTGGTTGGCGCCTTGTTCGGCGCGATGCCGGCCGGTGGGGGCACCTCGCAGACCGCCCGTGGTTCGCGCGGTCGGTCGGGCGAACTGTCTCATGTCTTGTTCGTGCGCGGTCGGCGGCGACGCAGATCGCCTCGCTGGTCACCGCTGCAGCGGCAGCCGCGACCATCTTCGGAAAATTGAGCAAAACTGATCTGATCGCCGTTTTTGACGAAGACTTTATTGCAATGGTCGGCGCTCGTCGCCCCAGCGCCATTTAAATCGAAGGACTGCGCCTGCGAAGATAGAAGAAAGCCGCTGCCTGCAAGCGAGCAAGACACGCAATCCAAGCTGGCGCGCTGATTGCGGCGATCAACCTATTTCATTTTTCCTTGCAGAAGCCCCGAAGGGTCTCTTCGGTGCCACGGGCCTTAGCATAATCAATGAGTGCTAGGCGGGCTGCATCGCAACGCTCTGCGCTCGTAAATTCCTGTGTCGATATCGCGGCACCTTGGACGGCCCCGCCGAGCCAGCTGATGATGATCAGGACGTGGGTCACAGTATCCTCCTCACTTAAGGCGCTACTGGCGGGATGTTGGCTAAATGCGATCGTACAAAATAGTAGCACCGCTTTGACGCAAGAGTTCGCTCCCTTTCGAGCGTCTAGCATAACGAAAGCCCAGAACAACAGAAGGATTGGCTAGCAAGTCATTCCGGTCGCACACCTGCGGACGGCTCGGCGCGTCTGGCGGACGGTGGTTCTTGCCACGCACACACCGTTAACCCGTGTCCTCCCCGCGCCGCAGCAGCCGCGACTTTCGCGATCATGTCGTCCGGCTGAGGAACAATCGGTGCGGGTGTCATAGCTTGCGCCGATACTGCAACCGAAAGCCAGCAATAGCAATTAACCTAATCATTCTGCACCTCCCATAACCGTCCACCCCGACCTCTCACAACAGCATCCGGCTCTCGTGTGAAAGCAACGCAAACTTCCTGCGCTGATGGCTCGAAGGCTTGAGATAGATCAAGGTCTTGATCGGCTCAAAATGGCGCATTGCTGCGGTGATGGGTTAATTCAGGGTAGCCGTATGGCGCGGTATATCGACAAAATTCTACAACCCGGTGAAAGGGTGCTGTATTCGACCAACGAACATTGGATGCTCTTCCTGCCGGCAATCGCAGCGTGGATCGTGGCGGTCGCATTTCTGGTGCTTGTGGCGCTTCTTTGCTACCGACGCGCCGGCGTTGGTTTGCCTGGCATTCGCGGCTGTCGCTGGGCTCGCGGCCTTGTACTGGACGGCGACGGCTTGGTTCCTCCGCTGGACCACCGAGACCGACGTACCCAACATGCGGTAAGACGGGTTTCATCAAGCGGCGGACCTTCGAAATGAGCCTCGACAAAGTCGAGAGCGTCGATGTCAACCAGAGTATTCTTGGCCGCCTTATGAACTACGGCGACCTCACCATTCAGGGCGTCGGCGAGGGCACGCAAACCATTTCCAACGTTACGTCGCCGCTCGCGTTTCGCAGCGCCATCACGACAAGACCGGTTGGCACATAAATCACGGCATGGTGTGACAGCCGCCGGTCCCTCAACAAAAAGCTTCGCGCCGTTATTTTTCCCCCGGTGGGGGGGCCCGTGACGCGTGCTTGGTCAGCGTATCGCTTTTCGATTTCGGTCCTATGGTGGGCATCGTCAAGGGCACCACAGCGCGTTTCCCAACGACGACCGCCGAAGATGCCCAAGGGGCGCCGGCCACCACGAACAGCGGGGCGGACGAATGCGGCTTCAGCCGTTCGGCCACCAGAGAGCGACGAGCGCTGCGGAGGCAACCGCGAACGTGATGAGCGAGGAGCGAAGCTCCACCGCCGACGGGGTCACGGTCTGGCTCGCGGCGGCGAACCCCAGCGTGCTGGCGTGTATCCGCGCCTCGCCACTGGCGGAGCTGGGCCAAGAGCCGCTGCTGTTCAACGCCCGCGCGGTCATCACGAAGTATCAGGACCGAGTTGCGGCTAAAGTCACGCACGGGGAAGGCAGTGTGCGAGGTTAGTCGTTCACCGCGTGGGCATCGCCAACCACGGGTGGCGCTGGGCGAGGGCCGCAGTCCGCCGCCGGGGCCGAGATGCCTCGGTCTTTATCTTTTCAGCACCGCCACCTCACCATAGCTGACTCCCTCGCTGGCTTGCCAGAACACCAATCTGGCGACATTCGACAACCATTTTAAGTTCAAAAGATCGCCGGGACAACGTAGGCAGAGCCGTTCTCGGAATGATTGAATCCTGCATGGGACTCAGCGGCGCGCGGATGGCGCACGCCGAACCCAACATCACAAAACAGTCGGTGCCGGCGGCTCGCTTTCTCACGCGTCTTGGAATGTCGCCGGACTAATCAGGGATATCGTGAGTGCAAGATCGGAACGTGGTTCTAGTCGTCGACGAACTCGGGAATATTGGAGGGGCTCGGGCGCCTGCTCCGTGCGCACGCGTACGTGCCCATCCTGTTTTCGTCTGCGGAGTTTCCGATTTCGAGAAGGCGGCTTGCGTCGTTCTTGACATCAACCTAAACGACGGGTCGGGGATCGAACTGAGGCATCGTCTAAAAGCCGCTGGGATAAGGGTGCCGGTTATTTACATGACCGGGAATGAGGATCCTGCCATACGCGAGGCTGCGCTGGACTCTGGATGCATCGCATTTCTTACAAAGCCCTTTTCTACGCAGTCACTCATTGAGCCGCTCAACAAAGCATCGGCAGGGCGTTTATAGCTTCGCCTGTAGATGTTTTGAAGCTCTGCATGTCTGTTCATCGCAGCACTTGGCGGACATCCGCAGCGGACTGGCGGTGTCCGCTCTTGAGGAAATGACGGGACACACATGAAGCGAAAGTGCAGCGTTACTCGCTCACGTATCGAACGAAGCTCGCCGGATTCCGCTTCTGGCACAAAGCGGACTTGCTAGGCCAATTACCACACATTGCTGCGCGCGAAAGACCTGTCCCACCTCCAGCTGCGATGCTTTTTGGGCTTCTGAGATGCCGCAGGTGCCGTTGCCCGGGCCCCGACATTGGGCGATGCCAATGCCACTGCGGGCTCACCCTTTACTTGTTCGTGTCCGACTTCGCGGCGCGGCCAGGCAAAATCATCGGCGCGACCGGCCGGTGCCGGCAGAGGCTCTCCTTTGACCAACACCCGCGTTGCCAGCGCATCGTTCGCCACTGGCCGCGACCCCTGACCGCCGAGCAGTTGATCGGTGCCGACGGAGGAGGCCACCAAGGGAAGGATCGGTCCGGCCAGTGGGCGTGTGGCCGGCAGACCCGCCAGCGTATTGGCGTCGGGCGTTGCCGGTTCGGTCGGCGGCGCAATCGGCGCTGAACGAGCAGCCAACAACCGGTTGATGTCGCGCTCGACAAAATGCGCAAGCTTACGGGCGCCGCCCTTGGTGAAGTATACGCCGTCGTAAGAGCGCAGCCGGCGGATCTGGCCTTCGAAATCGGGACCTTGCTGCATAAAGGTGCCAGCTTCATCAACAAAGCCGTCCCAGACATCGACATAGGTGACGCCGGCCTTGGCGGCCCCATCGCGGTAGAGCGAATCCAGAAAGAGCGTGTCGGCGGTCGCCTTGGAGCCGCGTACCGCCGGCAGACCGACCCACAGCACCGGCGCACCCTTGAACTTAAGCACGCCGATCATCTGTTCTATTTTTCTCTTGTAGAGCTCGACCCAGCGTTCCTCGCGAAACTCATAGAGGCCGTTCGGCGAGCGCGTGCTCTTCTCGGGCGCAATGGCCGGCAGTCCGTCATTGTTGGCGGCGTCTTCCGGCGGCAATTCGGTATCGACCGGCTTGTCATCCCGCTTCGCGGTAGCGTCTGTACTGCCACCTGGTTTTGCGCCGGCTTTTCCGTCCGCGGACTTGGCGTCCGGTTTGGCTTTGACGTCCTTCTTGTCGGTCTTTTTGTCCGATGTCTTACTGTCGGATTTATCGACCGCCGGCTCGCGCATCGCCACGCGGTCGTTTAACCCGAGCATGATGACGATGACGTCCGGCTTCTCAGTGGCAAGGATGCCCTTCGCCGCGGTGGCCCAGTCAGCCGGATCGCCCTTCAGCTGATACTTGATAAGGCCAGAGACGGTCCTGTGCCTGCGGATTATGCCTATTTCCGTCTGATCAGCATAAGCGTCCTCAAGACCATAGGCGAGCCAGTCCGCCATGGCATCACCGAGCACAAGAATTTGGCGCTCCGGTACGCTGTCGTGTTTCACAGGCGCCGGTGCCTTTGAAAAATCCTCGCGCACGGCCGGTAGCGTTTGCCGCCTGTCCCAACGAGGTTGGGGCGGGTACCGCTGGAACGGGTCAAACATGTTGTTACCAAACCAGCCGCCACCTCTTTGTTGCTGCGGGCGCTGCTGAAATCCGCCGAAGAATTGCGCTGAGGTGGGTCCGACAATGCCGAGCGCAATCCCCGCCGCGATGGCTAGCGCAATCAGCGGGCCGCGCTTGGTGAAAACGCCCAGCTTTTTCGGTTTGTCGGGCATGCTCGTGGACCGCACAGGACGAAGAACTTGCCGGATCTCGTGTCGTTGCCCCAGAGCAGAGGGTCGCAGTCGAGGCCACCGGCCGGTTGATCCAAGTCAAGGAGACGTTCACGCGTCGACGAGTACAGCGCGGTGCAATCCGAATTGATCGGCAAGGCCCTCCGCGTCGGCTGCGCGCTACCCAGTAGCACGGGATTCTTTGAACAGGTTGCTTTGCCGATAGCTCGAATGTCACGTGAGGGAAATTCACTGCATTTCCGGCGGATTGGAACAGCTCCCAGGCACTGTCGCCGCGCGGTTAACAGCCTGGCGCGAAAACGCCAGATTTAAGCCGCAACCAACGCTAGCGACTGGCTAGCGTTTTTGTTTGGTAGTTCGAGCGGCTTGCGCGTCATCATGCGTTGGTTACTATCACCTCATTTCCAGAGGGGTGCTTGCGATGACTTGATTTGCTCTGGCGGCACTAATGATCGTAGCTGTATTTGATTCTGCGAATGCACTTAGATTTCAGCCTGAGGGCGGTGTTCCAGAATGTGGCGCTGATGCCGTCAAGTTCTGCAATGCGGTCATCTATGACTCCGACAAACGGTTGGCGTGCATGCGAGCGCACAGAGCCCAGCTTTCCCCAGAGTGCATTGCTGCAATCCGAGCCAAGCGTTAGCCGTGAATGTACTTCCTCTCCAGGTTGAGTCTCACTGAGGATCACAGCAATATCGCTCAGCCAGGTCGCGCCAGCTCGGTGCGCAATGGTAGACCGGGATTCCGTTGCAAAGAGGCTTGGGATCATCATTGCGTGGCCTCGGGACCGTTCAAGTACAGGCCGCAGTAAGTCATCTCAGTCCGCAAAAATACGGTGCCCGTAATAGATGGCTGCGTTTCAAAATCGTCATTAATAGGTAAGCCATCATTCCATTATCTTGCGCTGATGGCGGAAGATCGTTGGTTCGTCGTGACGGTAATCGGTTTGGGCGGCCTCGTTGTGATGATGGCCGCGGGAGTGATCTTTTGGCCTTGATGTGACGGGGTGCAGGATGCCAGCAATCGAACAATGTCGAATACGCTGCGGAATACAAAACCATGGCAACCGATCAGACAATTTCAGCTCGCCGATCCAATGTTCTTTTAAGTATTTCACGTAGCTGGGCAGCACTGGCAAATCAGCTTGAGGCCCTGACGGTAATTGTCAAAGAGGAAGGAAAGTAGGGCCGCCTCAGCCGGCGGCGCGTGCTCGCGCTCCTGCCCGCGTAACGCACCCCATCGACCCGACTGAAACTGAAATGGGGTCCGGTGCATACTGGTGGGAGCCGCTATTGGCTCGATGGCTCCGTTATTTTTAAGAGTGGCTGCGGCAGGTCCCTCGAAAAATTATCTTGAAAAATTGAAGCAGGCAGGCGGAGAGGCACGTCCTGCCACGAACGAGGAGGTGCTGCCATTACGCGGGCTCGGGGGTATGCACCGGACCCAGTTGGCAAGTTGCGGCTCGATCCTGGCGCTACAAGCGGCCGATGGCGGTGTGGCTCACGCCGAAGGTGCGAGCGATGGCAGTGTGTGCCTCGCCCGCGTCACGCCGTGCGATGGCCTCACGCTTCTGGTGCGGCGTCAGCTTGCTCGGCCTGCCTATGTCCAGGACATGCAGGCGCAGCTAGAGAAGCTCCGGGAACAAGCAGCAGAACTTGACAGCATCGCCTCCAGGGCAACCGACGCAGCGAAAAAGGAACTTTCGCAAGGCTTGCCGAGCACTCCATCGTGCTCGCGACCGAGGTGGAAAAGGCCATCAAGAAAATGGCCCCGGGAGCGTAGCGTCCACTTTTGGACTCGGTACCCATACGGTAGAAATGGCGCATGAACGACGAGCATGAGACAGAGACGCGAGATCGTTTTCTCCACTGTCCAGCATGTGGCAAGAGACTTCAACAGAGCATCAGTTCATCGATCCCGTTCGCCTTTTCAAATGTGAAGGGTGCGGCGAACGCATTTGGGATGAGTAAGGCTGCCTCGGAAATCGCGTAGGGAGCCCGATGAAGCGCCTTGCCGCTGTCGGGCCGTCTGACACCGGCAAAGGCCGCAACCGCGTTCATCGGCGACGGCAGAGTCATGAAGGGGCATGAGCAGCAGGTTGGTGGGGCGCATCATCTTCGGCTGTTTGCCAAATGTCCTCGACGATCAGTTGATCCCAACTCATACCGAGACGTCTGCGAAGTCTTTCTGCCGTGATCGCTGCCGCGTCGCGCTCGCCTGCCTTATCAGAGCCGAGCATTCCGAGCACCTTGACCAAGCGCTCGCGTGTCTCAGTATTGGACTTGGTCCTTGAGGAGGACGATCTGCGGCGGAAGTCGCCCCACGCTTCTTCGTAGGATTTGCGGGCGTCTGCCTCGGCTTTGCGTGCGTTGGCGCTGGCCCTTGCAGCATCGGCCTTCGCTTTTTCGGCATTGGCCTTTATGTCCGTTCTGGAGGTCAAGCCGACATGCCGTCGTGGCGTCGCGGTGTGACCCGAAACGGAAGTCCGCTAACGGTTGATCTAAATCAACCGCCCGGTATTGTCAACGTCTCATGTCAGATAGCGGGCACATGAGTTCAGGATTTCGGGAGAATCCGATGAGTGTCGATGCGGGGCGCGGGCTTCAGCAAGCAACATCTTCGTTTCAAGCGGCTGCATTTCGGCCGCCACCGGATTGCCCACTCCCATCATGCGTAGCGCTTGAGAGCGGACTGAAAGAACTAGAACGCCTAAATCACGCGGAAGCCCAATTGCGAGAGGCTCTCGCGCGAGAGCAAGTGCTATTGGAGCAAAAAGATGAGTTGATCCGGCACCAAGACCTTATGAGCAGAGAATCCGATCATAGGTTGATGAATGGCCTTCAGATGGTGTCAAGCTTGCTTTCACTGCAAAGCCGTGAGGCACAGAATGCCAAGGCAGCGGAGCAATTGAAAGTTGCCGCCAATCGCGTCGCGACAATTGGCAGCGTGCATAAACGTCTTCATGCTCTGGATCACGTCAGACGGGTTGAGCTTAAAGAATATCTTGCGAATCTCTGCCAGGACATGAGGTGCATTCTGCCAACCGAAGCTGGCGAGCGTAATCTTGCAGTTGAAGGGATTGCGCTGGAAGTCCCGACAGCGATTGGAATACCACTTGGAAACATTGTCAGCGAACTTGTGACGAACTGCGCCAAATACGCCAAAGGCAAAATTACAGTCAGTTTGGGCGTGAAGCACGGCAAGGGCTACGAACTTTCGGTCTCTGATGATGGCCCCGGCTTTCCGAAAGGTTTTGACCCGACGAAGTCAAAAGGTCTGGGGATGAAGATTGTTTCATCTCTCGTCAATCAAATTGGCGGCCAGTCGCTATTTGGTCCAAATCGTTCGGGGCGAGGGGCGAGATTTACGGTGCTGTTTCAGCCTGCAACGGGCGAGCAGCCAAGCCAAGTATGTACGGAGACGGCGCGAGAACAATATGTCGCAAGAAGCATCCTGCATTGGCATATCGTCAAGATAGGCGCCGACGGCAAGGAGACTGTTGTCGGAACAACGGATTCAGAAATGGATGCGAAGGCTCACGCCGCAACACTTGAGCGCGAGGCAGAGAAATCTGCAGCTTAGTGGCGCTGGGGTAATGGGATGTTGCTGTGGCCTCACCTGAAACCAGCGCCTAATTGCCCTGACAGCAGAGCAAGGGCCGCCTTGGAATGTCGCCTGTTGGCACTTAACGGACGTGGCCGGTCTCGCAAGAGATGTCTGCTCCGAGGGCAAAGCCGACATGTCATTCGTGCCGAGCCCGCTTCCGTTTGACCCACAACGGAATCAGCAGGAGCGCGGTATCCTTGCG
>CAWDES010000013.1:0-544452 GCA_963801325.1 uncultured Alphaproteobacteria bacterium | reverse complement strand
GCCGCCGACAATCGCCGCGCCCGCACCAGGCCGGAGAGATCGCCGGTGAGAAGCGTGATACCCGCGCTCTCGATCGCGACATCCGTGCCCCCGCCCATGGCAATACCGACATCGGCGGCGGCGAGCGCCGGCGCATCGTTGACGCCGTCGCCGACCATGGCGACGCGGCGGCCTTCTCTGCGAAGACGTTGCACCACCTCGCTCTTGCGTTCGGGCAAGACGCCGGCCTCGACGTCGGCGATGCCGAGTTGTGATGCCACCGCGCGCGCGGTGGTCGCGACGTCGCCGGTCAGCATCACGATACGCAAACCTTCCGACCGCAGCGCTGCGAGGGCGGCCTTCGCGGACGGCTTGATCGGATCCGCGACGGCGAGGATGCCGGCCGCGCGGCCATCGATCGCGACATGGATTACCGTCGCGCCGGATCCGCGCGCGGCTTCCGCCGCCATTTCGAATTCGGATATGGCGATGCCGAGCTCGCGCATCAGTTCGGCATTGCCGAGCGCGACCGCCTGGCCTTGAACGCTGCCGGTGGCCCCCTTGCCCGGATGGGCAGCAAAATTGACGACTTCTTCGAGCATCAGGCCGCGGTCCTTGGCGGCCGCGATGATCGCGCGCGCCAGCGGATGTTCGCTGGCCTGCTCAACGCTGGCGGCCAACCGCAACAGCGTATTCTCATCGATCCCGGGCGCGGTTGAGACGGAAGCGAGCTTTGGCTTGCCTTCCGTCAGGGTCCCGGTCTTGTCGATCACGATGGTGTCGATCCGCTCGAACGCCTCCAGCGCCTGCGCATCGCGGACCAGGATGCCCGCGCGCGCACCGCGGCCGACGCCAACCATGATCGACATCGGCGTGGCAAGACCCAGCGCGCAGGGGCAGGCAATGATCAGCACCGTCACGGCGGCGACCAGCCCAAATGTGAAGCGCGGCTCCGGTCCGAACATGACCCAGGCTGCGAAGGCGAGGACAGCGCAAGCCAGCACGGCCGGCACGAACCAGCCGGCGACGCGATCCGCCAGACGCTGGATCGGCGCGCGCGACCGCTGGGCGCGTGCCACCATGTCGACGATTCGCGCCAGCATGGTATCGCGGCCGACCTGTTCGGCCTGCAACACCAGCGCGCCAAGCTGGTTGACGGTGCCGCCGATGACGCGTGCCCCTTCGACCTTGGCGACCGGCATCGGCTCGCCGGTCACCATGGATTCGTCGACAAAGGAATTGCCTTCCGTGACCCGCCCATCGACCGGGATTTTTTCGCCGGGACGAACCCGCAAGCGATCGCCGACGGCGATCGCATCGATCGCGACATCTTCGTCGCCGTGACCGGTGATGCGCCGCGCGGTCTTCGGCGCAAGCCCAAGCAGCGCGCGGATGGCGCCGGAGGTACGCTCGCGCGCCCTCAGCTCCAGCACCTGGCCGAGCAGCACCAGCACCGTGATCACGGCAGCCGCCTCGAAATACACCGCCACCGCGCCATGGGCGTCACGAAAGCCGGCCGGAAAGGCCCGCGGCGCCAGCGTGCCGATCACGCTGTAAAGATACGCAACGCCGGTCCCCATCGCGATCAGCGTGAACATGTTGAGATGACCGCTCACGACCGAGCGCCAGCCGCGCACGAAAAACGGCGCGCCCATCCACAACACGACCGGCGTCGAGAGCACCAGCGAAATCCAGTTCGACGAGGCCGGCGGCATCACATGCATCAGCCCGAAATGCCGCCCCATCTCGATTGCGAACACCGGGACAGTCAGCGCCAGCGCGATCCAGAACCGTCGCGTCATGTCGGTCAGTTCGGGATCGGGCCCCTGGTCGAGCGAAACCTGTTCGGGTTCGAGCGCCATGCCGCAGATCGGGCAAGTCCCCGGCCCCACCTGCCGGACTTCCGGATCCATCGGACAGGTATAGATCGCTCCTGCAACGACCGGAGGCTCCGGCCGCACGGATGCTGACTCCTTCGGCTTGAGAAAGCCTTCCGGATCGGCCTGGAAGCGTTCGCGGCATCGCGCGCAACAAAACAGATATTCGTGGCCCCGATATTCGAACCGATGCTTGGCGGTCTCGCGCTTGACCTTCATGCCGCAGACCGGATCGATCGCGACTTCGGCTTCCTGAACGGACGGGCTGTCATGCTGGCCGCCGCAGCAGGACGCCGCCTGCTTGGCGTGATCATGGCCGGCGTGATGATGACAGGCGTGAGGCTGGCCGGAAGCGGCGTCTTTGTCTGCGTGTTCGCCGTGAGCCATTTTCCCGTTCTGCCTCTTGTAACCGATACCCTAGGGGGGTATATGAACCCGATGCGACAGGAGATCAAGACGTCCTGCCTGAAAAGGCTCAAACGGATCGAAGGCCAGATCCGCGGACTTGCGGGCATGGTCGAAGACGACCGCTATTGCATCGATGTCGTCACGCAGATCGCGGCGGCGAAAGCGGCCTTGCGCCGCGTCGAGGAGGAAATCCTGCGCGACCATGTCGCCCATTGCGTCGAGCACGCGATCGTTTCCGGCGACAAGGCCGATCAGCGCCGCAAGATCACCGAGCTGATGGACGTGATCGGCCGCGCTGACAGGTGAACTCGGATCAATCCGGGAAAATACCGGGGCGGGTGCGCGTGGTTAATCCGCCCTGAAATGCCCTGTTAAACTCTGTGGCGGCGGCGGGGCCGATATTTTAGGACTTTGCCGGTACGTATGCCTCCCAATCAAAGAAGGCGGGGGCAATCATGACGACCGAAATCATTCCAAACAAGCGCTTTGCGAATTCCAAATGGGCCGAGAGGAAGCAGGATTTCCTGATCGTTTCCTCGTTCGGGCTGTGGGCGATGCTGCTCGGCTTCTCGCCGGTGCTGGCCCTTCGCTTCCTGGCCGGAAGCTGAAGGCGCACAACAGGAAAACGCGGGGGCGTTATGGTCGACTTTCAGCACGATACGGAGCCCATGTCGGGCGGCTTTTGCCGCCAGGACGTCCTGTGGGCGGTCGGCATCTGGTCGGCGATCCTGACCCTGTCGCCGGTCGTCGTGTTCTACATGTTGATGGTGCACTAGCCGAACGACAATAAGACATCATCCCGCGTGAACGCCGCTGGTACGGCGATCACGCGGGATGATGTTGAAGTGCAGGCTGGCTCAGGCCGCCTGCTTGTGCATCACGCCGCTTGCCGATGCGGTGCCGCGGATCGCCTTTACCGAACGTTCGATCGCAGCCCACAGCCGGCCGATTTCGGCAGCCGCACGGCCTTCGGCAAAATACTCGCGCGCACCTTCGCCCTTGCCGAGCGCCATCAGAAGATCGGCGCGGTTGGTGATCTGACCGCCCCAAACCGGCGCACGGAATTTGGTCAGGGCTTCGCGTGCGATGGTGACGATGCGGCTCTCCACCTCGTCGCGCCGGGCAGGCGCACCGTTGAGCACGACCGCATAGGGCTTGCGCGCGGACCGGCACATCTGAATCGTTTCCTGCACCGCGTTGACGTCAAAGACGCCCGGCCGCGCCGGAATCACGACCATGGTGGCGTTCTTGATCGCATCGTCGACCACGGCCGACAGGTTCGGCGGCGTGTCGATGAACACCCATTCGTAGCCGTCGCGCTTGGCGGCGGCGACGATTCCGCTGACGGAATTGACGGCGGTCTTGATCGCCGGCTCGTTGGTGCCGCGCAGCTTGTGCCACAATGTCAGCGAGCCTTGCGGGTCCGCATCGACAAGCAGGCACGGCTTCGTTGTTTTGTGGACATGCGCCGCAAGATGAGCCGCGAGGGTACTTTTCCCCGAGCCCCCTTTACGCGACGCAAAAACTATAACGTTCATACCCTTCGCCTCCAGATTGACCCCAGGAACATAAAAATGAATCAGCGCGCTGATTCGTGGAAGCGGAATTTGGAGTCAAATGTGGCGAAGACGACGAATAGCTATCGGTGGTTGCTTTTTTGAGTCACCCCGGTTGGGTCGTCCCCTGATACGTCCGCCGCATCCATGATGCCGTCATGGCGCTGGATGCTGCGACCGCCGTGACTGAAGCCGCCGCTCGACAGGAAGCCTACGTCAGAACCGGGACACTAGTCGTCCGAACTGAAGTGTTGCCGATACGGCCGGTGCTGACGACGCGGTCTTTCAGACACCTGCTGAGGCTCAGGCCTGAAATAGACCCGGCATCCCGGGCTGAGCTGGGCCTGCTTTCTCACCATGCAGGCGGCCGTGCGCTGCACGTCGGGAATTTCAGAACCGCACAGGCTGAATGCATCGCCCATGCAGGCCTGCTGTTGTTCGGCGGTGTAGGCCCAGCCCGCCGTGGGCAAGACCCACAACGCGGCCACGAGAATTCCCGCACCGAATGATTTTCGTCCAAGCGCAAAGTCAGACATGATTTCCCCCATCCACCCCGAATCAAATTGTGAGTAAGCGTCATCGCGTTGGCAAGCCAACCTTCGCAGGATGAAGCAAGCGAGCAGTGGAAAGATGCGCGGTGTGCTCTTGCTGCACTTAACGCGGCCCCGGTTCCGTCCGTGAAACTCCGGAGGAGCGCGCGCGAGCGACGAATCCCCAACACCTCCACGAAGTCGAGTGCTGAATGACTCGCAAGATAGCGTAAGAATCCTTCGCAGGTCGAAGATGCTATCGCCTTCGCAGATGCTCAATCAAACCGCGTTGCGAAACGGCAATGTCTCCGGCGAGAAGCAGCCGCTCTTCGCACTCGAACAAGCGACGTCATCGACCGGCAACCACGGTGATCTTTCGCGCGTAACGGCGACAGGCCTCAGCCTCTTGCCGGGCGTTCGCAAATAGTCGGAAGCTCTGAAAGACGATTGGTGATTTTTGCAGGGAGGGAGCTGGTACAGTTGGGTGGGCTCGAACCACCGACCTCCTGTTCCACAGACAGGCGCTCTAACCAACTGAGCTACAACTGCATCCCTCGATCGGCCCCTCGAAATAGGGGGCCCGAGATGGCGGGAAACTAGGTGCAACGCCGTGCTTTGGCAAGGCCGACCACGCGCCAAAACAAGGCATTATCGCCTGATCGCCCTCGCTCACCCAATAAAAAACCCGGACCCAACGGGTCCGGGTTTTGGTTGAACCAGCCTGTTGGCGATCAGGCCGCCGGCTTGAACAGCTTGCCGGCGTTGGCCTTGATCGGCTCGACGGTTTCGCTCGCGACACGCTGCGACAGCTCGGTGAGCTCCTTGCCCCAGGCGGTGTAAGCCTCGAACTGCTTCTTGGCGTGGCCGGTCCACAGCTCGAGCGCCTCGGACGGCGTCTTCACGGCGACCAGTTCCTGCGCGAAGTCGAGCGAGGCCGAGGTGTTGGCCTTCACGATTTCCATCAGCTTGGCGGAGTACTCGCTATAGCCCTTGGTGGCGTTGGAAAACACGGCTTCGATCGTGGAATTGTTGGTTTCGGCGACGTCCTTGAAGCGGGCGTAGTTGTCGCGAGCCTGCGAAACGCCTTTTTCGGCGAAAGCGCGGACCTGCTCGGGGACTTCAAACGGAATGACGGAGGCGGAGAACGGGTCGGTGGTGTTGGCCATGGCATGCATCCTCTGGGGGAAGGGTGGCTACGGTTGTGACCCCTTGCTCGCCCGGCAAACTTCCGGGCACGTCGGCATGAATCACAAAGGCGGAAATGCCCTGATTGGGCGCTTAAGATATAAGCACATTATCATGGCATTTTTGTGCAATGCAACGAAATTGCCGGTGCAATGCCACAAATAATGAGAAGGCTACCGCCTCCGGCACGCCGGAGGCTGATCTTTCATCTCTAAACGGCTGCGATAACTAGTGTTTTGGCTTGGCGGCGTCCATGGCCGCGCGGCTCATGATCTGGCCGATGTCGCTCGCTTGTTCCGCCAGCGAACGCATCTGCGCCTGGATATATTCGCGGTGCAACCGCATGACCTCGCTCAGATCTTTGGCGTGTACCAGCGACTGGGCATAATCCAGCGAAGCCTGGACGTTCTTTTCCGCATAGGTAAATGCCATCGCACTGGCATCCTTGGCGCCGGCGCCGACGGTCGTCGTTCGCGTCGAGAGTGTCTCGGCAGCGGCTTGCGCGCCTTCGATGAATTTTTCGAAGGTCTTGCGCGCCTGTTGCAGGCCCGCATCCGCCATCGAACGCATTTCCTTTGGAATCTCGAAATTTTTCTGTCCCGGTTCGGTCATGGACGGCCTCCTGCTTGAGCGTTCCATCACCGCACAACGTTCGAACGCGCCACTAGGTCCCCGGGAACGTCAAATAGAGACGCCGTGCTGGAACCATCGGTTTGGCCGTGCCGGGAGCTTCCCGAAGTTCGGCTTTCCGGAGTTCGCGAGAGGCAGGGTGCCGAGGCGAAACGCGAACTCCGAAAAAGTGCGCACGGGTTAAGGTTATCCGGCCTTTCGAGCCCGATATCGTGCGCCGGCCGTGGACCTGCGGAACGCAGAAGGTGATACTAACGATCTGTTAACGCTGTCATGTCTGTCAGACGAACCACCGACGCCGGAGACGATGGAAAATACGGAATTCAAGGCGCGTGGCCCCGACGATCCCCGGCTGGCTGTGCATGCGATGAGCCCCCTCCCCGCCTGGTTGTGGTCGGTCGACGGCACGCGGGTGGTATGGGCCAACCCGTCCGGCGCGCTTGCGCTCGGTTCCCGCAACAGCGCGCGCCTCGCCGGCAAGATCTTCGGACCGGCTGATCCTCACCGCCGCCAGATCGCGCAGCTCGCGCATCGGTTGTTGCCGAACGGCGCCGTTCGTCTCGAACGATTGCGCGGCTTCGGCTCCGTTCTCAACTCGCTCGTCACCTGCGCGTGCGCACGGCTTGAATTCGCCGACGGCCGTGAAGGCGTCCTGATCGCCCTCACCGAACCGGTCGGCCACACCTTGCCGCTCGCCGAACGCCTGGCCCGGCTGGTCGAGGATGCCGACGCTCCGGTTGCGACCTTCGAAAGCAACGGCACGCTGGTCGCCGCAAGCAGCAGGGCCGACATGTACGGCCTTCATCACCTCACCGACGCAGGCCTCGAAGAAGCGCGCCGGCTCGCCTTGAAGGAAGGCCGCGCCGAGGCCCCGCTCGGTTCAGGCCATATCACGCTGACGCGCCTCGGCGGCCGCACTGACACGGGCCTGTTTGCCGTGATCACGCCCGCGGAGATTCCAGCCGCGCCGGACGAGCTGCCCGCGGCAATATTCAGCGATGCCATTGCGGACGACGCTGCGGCCGGGTTCGCGCCAACCAACAACAGGTCGGGCGGCGCTGCGCCACAGAATGCCGACGAACAAAATACTGAAAAGCAACGTGCTGAAGAGCAAAATACTGAAGAGACTACGCCGGCGACCGAACTGCGTGCGGCCGATCCGCAGCCCGCACAGCCATCAGCGCCCGCGGCGCGCCGCCACCTCATGCGCTTCATGTGGCAGATGGATGCCGATGGCCGCTTCTCGCTCGGCTCCGACGCCTTCACCCGATTGATCGGCGTGCACACCGCCGCCGGTTTTGGCCGGCCGTGGGCTGAGATCGCGGAAACCTTCTCACTCGATCCGGAAGGGCTCGTCGTCAAAGCCGTCGCCACGCACGAGAGCTGGAGCGGCATCGTCGTGAATTGGCCGGCCGACGACGGCAGCCGTCTGCCGGTCGAATTGTCGGGCTTGCCGATCCACGATGCGATGCGAAACTTCGTCGGCTATCGCGGCTTCGGCGTTTGCCGCGACGTCGATGGCCTGACGCGCCTCGATGCCTTACGCAGTCAGGAATTCTTCAACGATCCGCCATCAGCAGACATGATGTCGCCTGAAATTGGCCCAGCCCTTGCGGGAACGTCTGTATCGCCTGCGCCTCCGTCCCACATTGCCGACACAAACCTTAATTCGACGGCCCTTAATTCGACAGCGTCCATTTCTTCAGCTTCGACCGACATTGCACAACCAACCGATCAGGACACGCCGGTGGAAACGCCCAACGACACCCTCCAGGAAGTGCCGCCGCCCAACGTCGTCCCCTTCCGCCCGCTCGCCGAGACGCGCACGCCGGCACTGACGCCGGTCGAGAACAGCGCCTTCGACGAACTCGCCCGCCAATTGTCGGCGAGGCTCGAGAACGAGAACGGCGCGGCGGAAGCGAGCGATGCGCCGCAAGACGTCACTGACGTGCCTGCGGCAATCGAAACGCCGGAGGCCAGCGTCGCGCCGCCGACCTGGCTCGCCGAACCCGAACCGCCGGCGCGCGGCGAAAGCAAGCGCGACAAGATGCTGCTCGATCTGCTGCCGACGGGCGTGATGATCTATCGGCTCGATCGCCTGATCTACGCCAACCAGGCCTTCCTCGAGCGCATGGGATATCCGAGCTTGCACGCACTGGAGCAGGCGGGTGGCGTCGATGCACTTTATGTCGAGCCCGGCGTTTCGAACGCGAGCAGCACGTCGGACACCGGCACGCCGGTCAGGATTTCCTCGCCGGAAGCGCCGTCCGCCGGCGCCATCGACGCGCGCCTCCACACCATCAATTGGGACAATGAATCCGCGCATGCGTTGATGTTTGCCGGCGCGTTTGCCGAAAGCACGGCCCCGGCCCCCGTGGTCGAAGCGCCGGCTTCGGCCGCGGCCGAGCCGTCCGCGGTTGGCCATGCCAATGCGGAAGAACTCGCCGCCATCCTCGATACCAGCGCCGACGGCATCCTGATGTTCGACGCGCAGGGCAACATCCATTCCTGCAACCGCAGCGCCGAGGCGCTGTTCGGGTATGACGGCACCGAACTGACCGAGCGCAACCTCGCTTCCCTGTTCGCGCCGGAGAGCGAAGGCGTCGTCAAGCAATATCTCGAAAGCCTTGGCAACAGCGACGTTGCGAGCCTGCTGGAGCACGGCAACGAGATCCAGGGCCGCACCCGCAGCGGCGATCTCATTCCGCTGTCGATGACGATCGGACGGACGCAGTCGAACGGTCCGAACTTCTTTGCGGTCTTCCGCGATCTGTCGCAGATCAAGAAGGGCGAAAGCGAACTCCGCGAGGCCCAGCGACTCTCCGACCGCACGGCGAACGCAAAGGCGGATCTGCTCGCGCGGATCAGCCATGAAATCCGCACGCCGCTGAACGCCATCATCGGCTTTGCCGAAGTGATGATCAGCGAGCGCTTCGGGGCGCTCGGCAACGATCGCTATATCGAATACATGAAGGACGTGCGCACCTCCGGCCAGCGCGTGGTCGCGGTCCTCGACGACATGACCGATCTCAGCCGCATCGAGACCGGCAAGCTCGACCTCGCTTTCACCAGCCAGAACCTCAACGACCTCGTGGAAAGCTGTGTCGCGGTGATGCAGCCGCAGGCCAGCCGCGAACGCATCATCATTCGCACCTCGCTGGCGCAGATGTTGCCGCCGGTCGTCGCCGACGGTCCGGCGCTGCGCCAGATCGCGATGAACCTGATCGGCAACTCGATCCATCTCACCAATGCCGGCGGCCAGGTGATCGTGTCGACCGCGCTCACCGACGTTGGCGACGTGGCGTTGCGGATCCGCGATAGCGGCCCCGGGCTCAACGACAACGAGGTGGCGGCGGCGATGGAGCCGTTCCGCCAACAGGCGCCGTTCGATCAATCGCCGGAGGCAGCCAGCAGCCTGTCGCTCACCAAGGCGCTGGTCGAAGCCAACCGCGCGCAGTTCAACATCAAGACCGGCACGCGTTCCGGCACGCTGGTCGAAGTGGTGTTTTCGCGCGCGATGGCGAAGACCTGAACTGCCCTCCCCTTTTCAAGGGGAAGTTAAGCGCTCGCGTGGACCGCCTTGAGGAAGTCCGCGATCGCGTCGAGGAAGACGCGCGGCGCCTGCAATTGCGGGACGTGCGCGCAGCCCTCCAGAACCTTCAGCCGCGCATCCGGCAACAGCGCCGCAAGCTCGTGCGACATCGGCGGCGGCGTCGCCTCGTCATGCTCGCCGACCAATACCAGCACCGGCATTTTGACCTTCGTCAGGTCCGGCCGCAGGTCGAGTTCGGCAAGCTGGGCGCAGGCCGCCTGCAACACGGCGGAATCGGTCTTCAGAAAAGCATCGCGGCGGTCGCGCATCAGGTCCGGATGGGCCGCCTGAAACTCCGGCGCGAACAGCCGGCGCATCGCGACGTCGGTGATCGCGACGAGACCCTTGGCCTTGGCGCCGGCCGCCATGTTGCGGAAGGCCTCGCGGCCGGCTTCCGAGAACGCCGCGCCACAGTCGGCAAGGATGAGCTTCTTCGCAATTGAGGGGTGGCGGATCGCCATCTGCAACGCGACGAAGCCGCCGTAGCCGTTGCCGAGCACGATTGCGTCGCGATCACCTGCGGCGTCCTTGACCAGTTCCGCCATCCGGTCCGCAACTGCCGCAAGCCCGCCGCTCACGGCCTGAGAGCCGCCAAACCCCGGCAGTTCCGGCGTCACCACGCGATGCGAGCGCGCCAATTCCGGCTCGATCGACGCAAAGCTCGCCCGGTCCGACAACAACGAATGGAACAGAAACAGCGCCGGCCCCTCGCCCGAGACGGCCGCATTGACGGTGCCGTTGGCGAACAATCGATCCATGCGGGTCTCTCTTTACTGAAGGGGAAACAGCGGGTGAGGAAGCGTGAGGTGGAACCGATTGATAAATCAAACCACGGACATTTCAACCCCTTGATGCTTGACGTGATATTTCACGAATGCAAGATAGAGCCAAATTCCGGCGGAAACCTCCATGCTTTTGCGCGACAACGTCTATGAAAGTCTCCGCGCTGATATTCTAAGTTGCCGCCTGGCGCCCGGCGATGACGTCCGCGAGCAGGACTTGGCCTCCCGCTATTCCGTCAGCCGCCAACCGGTCCGCGAAGCCCTGCTGCGGCTGGAGCGCGAGCATCTCGTCACCGTGACGCCGCGCCAGGGCTACCGCGTCAATCCGATCTCGCTCTCGGACGCGCGCGACCTCCTGCGATTTCGCCTGGCGCTGGAGCCGGCCTGCGTGGCCGAAGCGATCGAGCACGCGCCGGAGAAGACGCTTGGCGCGCTCGATGGATTCAGGAGCTTTGCCGGCGATCGCGAGGACTTCATCACCTATAACCGTGCGTTCCACTCGGCATTGGCCCATGCTTCCGGCAATCGCCGCATGGCGGGTGCGCTGTGCGACCTGATCGGACAGGCCGATCGTCTGGTTCGCGTCAGCCTCGCCAATGTCGGTGGATCACGATCCGACCCAGCTCGTCGCCGAGCACGGCGAACTGATCGAGGCGATGCAGCGGCGCGACCGGCGGCGCGCGCTCGGCCTCATCAAGGCTCATATTCAGCAGACCGAAAAGCGCGTGCTGCCCGCACTCAAGCGTAACGCCGTGATCGTGGAGGAAAAAAACACATGAACATTCCAGCCAAGCCAGGCTCCTCATCCATCGAAGTCCACGGCAATTTCGTCGACGGCCGCGAGGTCGAAGCAGGCCAGGGCCCGATGCTCGACGTGCGCAATCCCGCCACCGGCGAGGTGATCGCGCAAATCCCGAACTCGACCGCCGCCGATATCGACCGCGCCATGAAAAGCGCGCGCGCGGCCTTCGAAGGCAAGGAATGGGGCGGCATGGACGTGCGCGCCCGCGCCCGGCTCGTGAACAAGCTTGCCGACGCGTTCGAGGCCAATCTCGATCAGCTCTACAAACTCGAGACGCTCAACAACGGCCGCCCCGTCAACGAGACGCGCGCGCAGCTCTCCCGGCTGCCGGATTTCTTCCGCTACTTCGCCGGGCTGGCGCTGGCGCGGCGCGACTCGGTGATCCCGGTCGAAGGCTCGTACCTCAACTACACGCTGCGGACGCCGATCGGCATCGTCGCGAACTGCACGCCGTTCAATCATCCCCTGATGATCCTGTGCAAGTCGCTCGCCGCGGTGCTGGCGTCCGGCTGCGTCACCGTGGTGAAGCCGTCGGAATACACGCCGCTGACGACGCTGCGGCTTGCAAAGATCTTCACCGAGGCCGGACTGCCGCCGGGCGTGTTCAACATCGTGCTCGGCCTCGGCCAAAACGCCGGCAAGATGCTCGCCGAACATCCCGACATCGACAAGCTGGTGCTTGACCGGCGGCACCGAGGCCGGCCGCATCGCCGGAAGTGCTGCAGCGAAAGTGTTCGCGCACCAGACCATGGAGCTCGGCGGCAAGACGCCGGTGATGGTGTTCGACGATTACGACATCGACCGCGCGGTGAACTATGCGGCGTTCGGCGCCTTCATCGGCGCCGGCCAGACCTGCATCTGCGCCTCGCGCCACCTGGTGCAGGCCTCGATCTACGACGAGTTCGTCGCCAAGCTGAAGGCCAAGACCGAGACCATCCGGATCGGCGATCCCTCCGACCCCGCGACCCAACTGGGACCGGTGATCTCGGCGCGCCAGCGCGACCGCGTGCTGTCCTATTGCAAGTTCGGTCACGAAGACGGCGCACAGCTCGTCGCGGGCGGCGTGGCGCCGAAGATCGCAGGCTTCGAGAACGGCTACTTCGTCGAGCCCACGGTGTTCGCCGACGTGAAATCCGACATGCGCATCTTCCAGGAGGAAGTGTTCGGTCCGTTCACTTCGGTCACGCCGTTCAAGGACGAGGCGGATGCGCTGCGGCTCGCCAACGATTTACCGTTTGGCCTCGCGGCCGCGATCCGCACCCGCGACGTGGCGCGCGCCCATCGCGTCGCCAGCCGCGTGAAATGCGGCATCGTCTGGATCAACGATCACCACCGGCTCGATCCGGCCTCGCCCTGGGGCGGCGTCGGCGATTCCGGTGTCGGACGCGAATGCGGCACCGAAAGTTTCGACGATCATTTCAACGTCAAGAGCGTGATGGTCGCCACCAACGACGCGCCGTTCGACTGGTACCGCGACACGGCGGGCCAGCGGCGGCTTGAACTGAACACGACAAGCAGCGCCGGCTGCGAAGGCCGGCGTTCTGACACGAATGACATAAAAGGGGGGACTTCCATGGCTACTGCAGTAAACGCGGGCGCACGCCTCGACCGGCTGCCGATCTCGTCATTTCATTACCGGATCTTCTGGCTGGTCGGCGCCGGCATGTTCTTCGACGGCTACGATCTCTATGTCGCCGGCGGCGTGCTGGCCTCGGCGATCAAGTCCGGCTTCTCGACCGTCACCCAGAATTCGCAGTTCCTCTCGCTGACCTTTGTCGGCATGACGGCGGGCGCGCTGATCACGGGTTTTGTCGGCGACAAGTACGGCCGCCGCTTCACCTACCAGATCAACCTGTTGATCTTCGGCTTCGCCTCGCTCGCCGCGGCCTTCGCGCAGGACATGAACCAGCTCATCGCCTGCCGCTTCGTGCAGGGCCTCGGATTAGGCGCCGAAATCGTCGTCGGCTATTCGACCATGACCGAATTCGTCCCGCCGAAGACGCGCGGGCGCTGGTTGTCGATGATGGCCTTCATCGTGGTCGCCGGCTTCCCCGCGACCTCCCTGCTCGGCTATCTCATCATTCCGAATTTCGGCTGGCGGCCGATGTTCGTCATCGCCGGCATCGGCTCCCTCATCGTCTGGTACCTGCGAAAGAACCTGCCGGAATCGCCGCGCTGGCTCGAATCGGAAGGCCGCACCGAAGAGGCCGAAGCACTGATGAAGGCGATCGAGCAGGAAGCTTCCGGCGGCAAGCCGCTGCCGCCGGTGGTGATGCCCGCCCCGACCGTGCCGGTCGCGGCGAGCGACATGATGAAACCGCCGCTGCTTGCAGCGCATGGTCGTCGGCTCCTGGGTGCTGATCTCGATCAACACGCTGATCTTCGGCTTCGTGATCTTCCTGCCGCAATTCTTCCTGCGTCAGGGACTGACGATCACCAACTCGCTCGCCTATACGCTGGTGCTGTCGGCGGCGTCGCTGGTCGGCTGCGCGCTCGGCGCCTATTCGTCCGACGCGATCGGGCGGCGTCCGAGCATCATCGGCGCGTCGATCGTCACCATCATCAGCGGCTACGTCTATGCCCGCTTCAACGCGGCGTCCGATCCGGCGATCGTGCTCGGAATCGGCTTCGTCCTGGTGGTCGCGATCTACGTGCAGACCGCGATCCTCTACGGCGTCTATACGACGGAACTGTTCCCGACCGAGATCAGGCTCCGCGCCAACGGCATCTGCAACTTCTTCGGACGTGGCGCCACCGTGATCTCGCCGTTCATCGTCGCCGCGCTGATGACGTCCTACCAGTTGCCCGGCGTGGTCTGGCTGATGATCGGACTCGTCGTGGTCCAGATTATCGTGGTGTGGGCCTGGGGCGTCGAGCCGCGCAACCGCGGTCTGGAAGAGGTGGCGAAAGCGCAGGCGTGAGCTAGCAAGACGCCTGCGGCCCGCAGCATGACGTAACGCCCGCATCCTGCGTGCGCGCCGCAGGGCTGCGATCGACGATCAGCCGCAAGAGGTCGGGCCGCGAGTAATGGCCGCCAATATCGGAAAGCGATTTGGCGGCCAACACCGCTTCTCGCGACCCCTCGGCAATCAGAATCGTTTCCCCCTTGGCGGGACCCGCGATGATTTCGCCGCGGGGATCGATGATGTAGCTGTCGCCGGTATACTCGATCGTCGACAGTTCACGGTATCGCTCGGGCGTATCGGCATGCGAGCGCATGCCGCCAACCGCGATGACGTAGCTGGCGGCTTGCGAGGCGAAAGCACGCGAGAGCAGTAATTGACGCGGCCATAGCGGACTGGGCGAGGCCGGCGCGGTTGCCGGCTCGCGTCCTGGCCAGGCCGCGACGTGGATCTGCGTGCCTTGGGCTGCGAGCGCATAGCCCGGAAGCATCGCATTGTGCTCCCAGCAATTGAGCCCACTGATCCGTCCATAGGGACGCTCGTGGACGCGAAGCCCCACAGCATCGCCATCGCCCCACACCGACCGTTCGTTGAAGGTTGGCTTGATCTTGCGATGGCGCCCGAGAATCTTGCCTTCGCGGCTGATGAACAGCAGCGTGCAATACACGGTGCCTTTGGTCGTAGCGTCACGCTCGGCCACGCCGATCACGACGTCGATGCCGGCGCTTTCCGCCGCCTGGCAAAGCGCATCCGTGGTCGGGCCAGGAATCTCGACCGCATTGTCGAGATATTCCGCCATCGCTTTCCATGTCAGCGGCGTCAACGGCGCGTTGCAGAAGAACGGATAGCCGGGAAGCCAGGTCTCGCCGAAGCCGGCGATGGTGGCGCCCATCGCGCCGGCTTCCCTGATCAGGCGGCAGGCCTTCTCCGTCGATGCGTCGCGGTTGAAAGGCACGGCTGCGGCCTGGATCGCGGCGAGCCTGAAACGTTCGTCGTTGGACATGACCGACCCTCGCCCGGCTTAATCGGTGCCATTGCGTGCGGCATCGAGCGCGCCTTCCAGTAGCGCAAGCGCTTTCACGCGACGCCGTCTGGCAAGCCGCTCTACACCGATCTGGCGTTCGTGTTCGCCCGCGATGAGGGCCTGGATATTCGGCAGGGGTTGGATCGCGCCGCGACTGCCCCATTCGCCGTCCGGGATTTCGCTCGGAAATACCCAAACCCGTGGCGCCACTTCCTCGTATTTGCCGCCATCGGCACGTACCACCGCCGCGGTGACGTCCCTCACCAGCGCTTCTCGGATCGCTTGCGTGTACTGGCCTTCGGGCACTGTCGAAACGACGCGGTAACGCGGCAGCGCCGAACGCTCGCCGGCGACGAACACTGCTGCCGGCCGGTGCAGATAAACCCAGGTCACGCGCTGCGCCACCTTGTTGTCGGCGCCGAACCCTTCATGGGTAATCAGGATATCGGTAAGTTCCTTCATCAACCGGGCCTCGGCCTCCGGTTGCAACGCGCCTTCAGGAATCGTGACGTCGATCATCGGCATGGCGGACCTCGCTGTTTACTGGAGGCCGAGATCTAGTCGCCGGACGGCTTCCGTCGGGAGTGGCAGTATCGCCATCTTTCGTGCAAAATCGGACATTGGGACGCAAGGACGCAATCCTGCAAAGCCCAGGTTTTCGCGAATCTAATTCGTGAGCGAAAAGCGGCGCTGGTAGTCGCGCGGCGAAAGCCCGGTCTCGCGCTTGAACAGGCGGCGAAAGGTCGAGAGGTCGCGGTAGCCGACCCGCTCGCCGATGGCGTCGACCGTCAGCCGCTTCTTCTGCAACAACCGTTTTGCGACGTCGACGCGCAGCGACTGGAGATATTGCAGCGGTGCTTCGCCGGTCGCCTGCTTGAAGCGCCGGTTCAAGGTGCGTTCACTGACCGAAAGCAGCCGGGCGAGTTGGCCCAGACTAAAGCCGCCCTGCAACGATTTCTGCATCAGCCGCTGCGCACGCGCAACCAGCGCATCCGAATGCTGCGGTTCGTCTTCCATCATGGCGTAAGACGCTTGCGACGCTCGGTTCTGGTCGATCAGCATGATCCTGCCGACCGCGGCGGCTACCGAAGCGTCCAGCAATTTCTCCACGATCCGCAAAGCGAGGTTGAACGCCGTGGTCACCGCCCCGCTGCAAATGATGTTGTTCTGTTCGGTGAGGATTTCCGATACCCGCAAGTCAACATCCGGATAACGCCGCGCAAACGTGGTCGCGCGGGCCCAATGCGTGGTCGCGACGCCGCCTTCGAGCAAGCCGGCCTCCGCAAGAATGAAGCTGCCGGTGCAATAGGACGCGAGCAGCGTACCGCGCCCATGCTGATAGCGCAGTGCCGAACAAAGCGGTTTCAGCAGGTCGGTCCGGCCAAAGAAGCGTTCGACATCGGCGACGAACGGGCCGGGCACGATCACGGCGCCGGCCGCCGATCGCGCGCTGATCGCGCCGTCCACGTTCAAGACCTGGCCGGAGGCCGTCCGAACCGGCTTGCCGTCGAGCGATTCAATCCGCCACTTCAAGGGCAGCGTCTCGCCGTTGCCACGCCGTTTGGACCACAAGAAGTTCGACGCCGCGAAGACGTCAAGGCAGCCCGCAACGCTGGATGCGAGAATGTGATCGTAGACCCAGATCCTGATGAGCGGCATGGCCTGACCGAAATAACCCCAAACGGGCTAATTCTGCCAGCAGGGCGCGGTCACGGCAAGAGGCCGGAAGGTGGCGAAAGCAGGAGGTGTCTAGCCGCGCGCGATTCGTCAGGCCCGGTCTCAGCGGGCCTCTTTGCGCCGACGGCATACACTTGTCTGCGCTGCCAGGCAGCCAGATCTTGCGCCGTTCAAGAAAGTCGTATGGCCGACGAGCCCGGCCAGGACGGATGGAAATCGCGTCTGTTACGCGTTCTTCAAGGCGACGCGGAAATCGGCTTCGGTCTTGGATTTGACTTCGTCGAGCGTGACGCCGTCGGCGAGCTCGATCAGCGCCATGCCGTCCTTGCCGTGCTTGTCGATGGTGAAGACGGCGAGATCCGTCACCACCATGTCGACCACGCGCTCGCCGGTCAACGGCAGCGTACACTGCTTCAGGAGTTTCGCGCCGTCCTTGGCGGAATGCTCCATCACCACCACGACGCGCTTGACGCCGGCGACGAGATCCATCGCGCCGCCCATCCCCTTCACCATCTTGCCGGGGATCATCCAGTTGGCGAGATCGCCGTTCTGCGGCGACCTGCATCGCGCCCAGGATCGAAAGATCAATGTGGCCGCCGCGCACCATGCCGAAGGAATCCGCCGACGAGAAATAGCTCGTATCCGGCAGTTCGCTCACCGTCTGCTTGCCGGCGTTGATCAGGTCCGGATCTTCCTCGCCTTCATACGGGAACGGGCCCATGCCGAGCATGCCGTTCTCGCTTTGCAGGGAGACGTCGATGCCGTCGGGAATGTAGTTGGAGACCAGCGTCGGAATGCCGATGCCGAGATTGACGTAATAGCCGTCGCGCAATTCCTTGGCGGCGCGGGCGGCCATCTGTTCGCGGGTCCAGGCCATGGGAAGCTCCTTGAAAAATGCTCGTCGGTTTTTTGCGCGATCTACGCGCAAACGCTAGGCGTTTGTCGCGGGGATCAGGCGGCCGGCTTCGGCCGGGTGTTGCGGAATTCGATCCGCTTCTTGGCCGTGCCGACCTCGATGATGCGCTTGACGAAGATGCCCGGCGTGTGGATGTGGTCCGGATCGATCTCGCCGGCCGGCACCAGATGCTCGACTTCTGCGACCGTGACCTTCGCGGCGGTCGCCATCATCGGGTTAAAGTTCCGCGCGGTCTTGCGGTACACGAGATTGCCGGCGGTATCGCCCTTCCAGGCGTGGACGATGGCGAGGTCGGCAACCAGGCCGCGCTCCATGATGAATTTCTCGCCGTCGAATTCCTTCACTTCCTTGCCCTCGGCGATCAGCGTGCCGACGCCGGTCTTGGTGTAGAAGGCGGGAATTCCGGCGCCGCCGGCGCGGATGCGTTCGGCGAGCGTGCCTTGCGGGTTGAATTCGAGTTCGAGTTCGCCGGCGAGGTATTGCTGGGCGAACAGCTTGTTCTCGCCGACATAGGACGAGATCATCTTCTTGATCTGGCGGGTCTCGAGCAGGCGGGAAAGACCGATACCGTCGACGCCGGCATTGTTGGAAACCACCGTCAGGTTCTTGACCCCGCTGTCGCGGATCGCATCCGACAGGGTCTCGGCGATGCCGCAGAGGCCAAAGCCGCCCGACATGATCATCATGCCGTCCTTGAGGATGCCGTCGAGTGCCGATTTGGCGTCGGGATAAACCTTTTTCATGCGAATAGCGACCTGATGGAGAAAATGCGCGTCAACCGCGCTTGCCATCTATTAGGCGAAATCTTCGCAGTGCGTCAATGACAGGGACCGGCCGCCAGCTACCCCACCCGGCACCCACCGGGAGGGGTCGCTTCGGCCTTGAAAGGGTCACGAAAAACCAGCAAGTTGCCACGAGTTGGAAGGCGCTGGCGGGCCGATGCCCTATCCACCCTTTTGGCAATGACCAGCGACCTCGTGCCTGATGCGCATCGAGGCAAGATCAAACTTGGATATTTCTAGGATTTTCCGTTGACGATGGCCCAGGGAACACGGCGCCTCGCGATGCCTGTCGCGGCGCTTTTCGGCTTGGTAGTGGTCGTACTGATCGGCTCATCCTGGCTCCTCAACCGCGACGCCCTTCGCAAGGCGGTCGAGGCGCAGATCCGCGCCGTGACCGGGCTCGATCTGGTCGTCAAAGGCGGCACCGACATTTCCGTGTTTCCCGGCAGCTACGTCTCCTTCCATGACGTCGGCTTGCGGGGCGGCGCTGACGCCGATCCGGCGCTTACCGTCGATGTTCTGACCGCGAACCTGCGGCTGCTGCCGCTGTTGTTACAGCGGTTCGAAATCGCCGACGTCATGATGTTGCGGCCGCGCATCCGGGTGGTTCGCGATATCAACGGCGACAGCAACTGGACGCCCTTCGTCGGCACCATCACCCGCACCATGAAGCCCGGCGCCGAGAACCAGGTCTCGTTCTCGGAGATCCGCATCCAGGACGGTGAACTCAGCTACGAAGACCCGGTTCGCCAGATCAAGGAAGCGCTCGGCGATATCGACCTTTCGCTGGCATGGCCGTCGATCTCGCGTTCGTTCGCCGCGACCGGCCAGTTCGACTGGCGCGGCGAGCGCGTCGACGGCAGCATCTCGATCGGCGACTTCCTGGCGGCGCTGTCCGGCGATCGCTCCAGCTTCAAGGCGCGGCTCGCCAGCGCGCCGCTGAAGCTCGCCTTCGACGGCACCGCCGCCAACCGCACCAGCATGATGATGGAAGGCACGATGACGATCGACTCGGCATCGCTGCGCAATGCGCTGCGCTGGACGGGTCAGGCGCCTCCGGGCAGCGGCGGCTTCGGCCGCTTCGCGCTGAAAGCCCGCGCCAACGTCGTCGGCGCTTCGGTCGCGCTCACCAACGTCAATGTCGAACTCGACGGCAATGTCGCCGAAGGCGTGATGACCTACGCCAATAACGGCCGGCAATCCTTGCAGGCAACGCTGGCTGCCGATGCGCTCGACTTCACGCCCTATATCTCGACTTTCCGTCTGCTCGCGAGCGGCGCGCGCGACTGGAACCGGCAGTTGTTCGACCTCGATTCCCTGTCGACCACCGATCTCGATATCCGGCTGTCCGCGGCAAAGATGACGATCGGCCCGTCCAAATTAGGGCGCACCGCGATCGGCGCCAACTTGCGCAACGGCGCATTGGCCCTGAGCGTCGGCGAGGCGCAGATTTATGGCGGCATCGCCAAGGGATCGTTCGGCCTGTCGCGCGCCGATGCGGCCGCCGACGTGAAAGCGCAATTCCAGTTCACCGATGTCGACCTGCAGGCCTGCGCCAGCGAGTTGTTCGGCGTCAATAAACTGTCCGGCCGCGGCAATCTCAGCGTGTCGCTCGCGGCTTCCGGCACGAGCCCGTTTGGTCTGGCGCAATCGCTCGACGGCACCGCCATGCTGACCGGACATGACGGCGCGATCTCGGGCTTCAACGCCGAGCAGTTGCTCAAGCGGCTGGAGCGACGGCCGCTTTCGGGCGCCGGCAATTTCCGCTCCGGCACCACGCCCTACTCCAACCTCACCGTTGCGGTGAAGTTCGCCGACGGTGTCGCGACCATCGACGACGTTCATATCGATGGTCCGGCGCGCATGACGCTCACCGGCACCGCCTCGATGCCGGCGCGCGAATTCGACATGAAAGGCGTCGCCAGCCTGACCACGGTCGATGGCAAGCCCGGATTCGAATTGCCGTTCGTGGTGCAGGGCCCATGGGATGATCCCTTGATCTTCCCAGATCCCGACAGCCTGATCCGTCGTTCGCCGGCGACCGCGCCGCTTCTCGACGCCGTGAAGGACAAGAAGACCCGCGACGCGGTGCGCTCCGTGATCGAACGTTTCACGGGCAACAAGGTGCCGGACAAAGTCGCCGGATGACGCAGCCCCCACGCCCTCGGACGCCGCGAGCGCGAAGTCGAACTGAGGCGTGCTCGCGCCAAACGCTGCGGCGCTTGCAGATTTTTGACAAGACAAACCTTGCGTCCATCTGCATTCTCTTGGGTCAGCATCACCGAGAGGGGCCTTTAGCTATGAGCTTTGTACGAGCCGCGGCGTCCGCCGCCATCGTCACCTTGTTGTTGACGAGTGCAGCCACCGCCAAGCCCATCGCCACGCTTGCCGAGACGAATTTGAGAAAGGCGGCTGGCACCGACAGCGAGGTGGTCATGCTGATCCCGAAGGGGACGACGGTCGAGATCGGCAAATGCAGCAGCGGCTGGTGCGAGGCATCGTTCGACGGGAAAGACGGATTCGTCATCGCGCGCAATGTCGGCCTCGCGCCACCGCCGACGCCACGCCGCGGCCCTCCCCAAGTCTACTACGAGGAAGAAGTCGTGGGACCGCCGCGGTCTACCGTCCCGCGCCTTATTACTATCGGCCGCATTATCCCTACGGCTACTACTACCGGCCCTGGGGCTGGGGTTGGGGATGGCGCTGGTAACGACGGGCGCTTGAGCGCGCGGACCGTTCACCGGTGCGGCGCGACCTCGAAGTCGAAGCCGTCCTGACGAAACGGCTCATCGGCCAGTTCGAAGTGCCACCATTCCTTGGAATAGGGACGAAAGCCCGCGGCCTGCATCGTCGGCCTTCAGCATCTGACGGTTGGCGAGTGCCGTCTCGCTCACGCCGGCGTGCGATGTCGCCGCGAGTTCATCGAGGCAGTCATAGCCGGTGCCGAAATCGATCGCGCCATCCTCGAAGCGTTCGGCCTTCGGCAGCGTGCATGACTTCAGCGGCTGGGAAGCATCGGCCTTCGGCGCCGACGCGAGCGTGGCCGGGACGATGCCGAGATCGATCGTGCTGCCGCGCGAATGCGCCGACCGGCTCGCGAGATAGCCGAGTGCGAACAGCTTCTCCTTGCTGGTGTTGGGATAAAATTCGGCCTTCATCTCGGCGTGCGCCGGATCCTTGCTCCATTGCAGGAAATCCTCGACCGCCCGCTTCGGCCGGTAGCAATCCCAGACGATGAGCGAGAGCTTTTTCTCGGCGAGCTTTTTCTGCACGGCGGCAAGGCCCCGTGCCGCCGGCTCGGTGACGATGCATTCGGCGGCGAGATAACCCTTGACCGGCCGGCCCACGAAATTATGCGCGCTGGCGTAGCGGATATCCTGCACGATCGTCGGATCGACATCACGCAAGTAGACGAAGCCTTCGGGCAAGGCGCCCGCGAAAGCCGGACCTGATAGCACGATACCGATCAGCACGAGGCCGGCGCTTAGCCTTGGAATCATCGGCCGACCGTTGCAGCGGCCTGCGGCGCCGGCGGACTACAGAAATTCTTCACGGCCGACACGACCGCGTCACTGATCAGATCGCGCCGCTCCGGGGAGACCATCTTCAGCTCTTCATCGCGGTTGATGATCGAGCCTGCCTCCAGCAGCACCGCGGGCATCCGGGTCTTTCGCAGCACGACGAGTTCGTCATGGGCATAGACGCCGGTTTCCTTGTCCAGGAGCGGATACTGGTAATGCCCCATGATGGGCATCGTGTATTGCTGCGCGTATTCCAGCCCCCTCGCCTTCATTTCCTTGCCCACCAGTTCGGCGAAAGCGAAGCTCGTCTTGAAGTCGGCGTTGTCGTGGGAAACGAACACCGAGTAGCCGCCGAAGCGATCGCTGAAATGACTCTTCTTGCCCTCGAACTCCCAATCCTCGAGCAACTTGTTGGGCACGGAATCATGATGGATCGACAAGAAGAGATTCGCTTCCATGTCGTTGGCCACGGCGACGCGCTTGAACAGGCTGGGCTTGGCCTTGCCTTCGGTCACGAGCAGCTTTGTCTGCGCAAAGCCGGCCGCCTTGAGATTCTCCGAAATCTGTTGCGCCAGACGCAGGTTGAACGAGAACTCAGACACGTTGCGCGAACTGGTCGCGCCTTCGGACTCGACGGTGTGACCGACATCCACGGCGATGCGGAATTTCGCGGGCTCGCACGCGGCCGATCGCAGCTTCAAAACCGGAGGATTCAGCGGCCCGAGCGCGGCAAGCTTGACGTGGTGGGACTTGGGCGCGGCCGCGTGCTTTGCTGCTTTCTTACGCTTATCCGACGCGACCTGTTTTGATGACGCATCGGCATGCGCCTCGGACCTTTTGTCCTTGTCTTTATCCTTGCCCTTGAAAACATCCGTCAGCCAGTTCGCCTGGCTCGCCTCGATCGGGAGCACCATCAATGCCACGAGTGGCGCGATGGCAAAAAGCCAGCGCCGGGCATCACGGCTGGACAATGCGCTTGTTGGAGTTGGCGACGGCAATCCCTGGCTTTCCCCGGAAAGAAGTTCCGTTCCCGCGTGATGGCTGCACAAAGCGACGTTTTAAGGGATTTTGAAACCGGAGGTTACTGAAAATATGGTTCCAACGCCCCCGCGAAACAAAACGCAATACGTTCAGCGGTTTATCGTCCCCTGATCTCGTCGAACTTGAGTTGCGCCTGTTCGAATTTGGCATTGAACAGCCACATCGCATCGAGAATCTCCCGATAGTTGGCCGATGTTCTGGCCCTGTCGGCCCGCCCGTAAGCGAAGATGCTGTTGTTGCGCAGATATCCCATCACGGTTGGGTCGGAAACCCGGCTCGCAAGCAGATTGCCCGACCTCAACGCGGCGCGGGTCGGCGTCGGTATGATCTGCATCAGCTCGAACAGCTTCATCTGGTCGATCGGATCCGGCAGGATCTTCGCGATTGTCCGCGACCTGCGGGAAAATATCGGCATGCGTGCCCATCAGGGCGTCGCGCACATTGGTCCAGTGGTTGAGCCGATGATCGAGATCGCCGATCCGTGCCTCTTCCTTGTCGTCGCGACGGCTCAGCGCGGGATCTGATGAGGCAACCCGCTGCTTGATCGCGGCCCACTTCGCCTGACCGGTGCGGTCTTCGGACGGACCGGTCTGAAAACTTCCCTTGTATTTGTTGGAGCGCGCATTGCCGGCATTCTGAACGCCGTTGGTCTCGGCGAAGAAAATCCCCAAGGCAATGCGGCCGGCGATTTCCGCATTCGCAGCGTCCAGGCCCCTGGCCCGCGCCACCGCGATGCCGAGATCGACGACATCCTTGAACGGCGTGTCGGAGCTTTGCGCATTGGCGGGCGGCGCATCCAGGACGTCGAAGATCTTGTAATACTCCTCGAGCAGCGCCTCGTTCTCGACCGCGAAATACGCCGGCGGGATTGCGAACTTGTTGGGCTTGCCGATTCTGGAAGGAACAAGATCGGTGAGATCCTTGTATGCACTGATCATGTCGTTGCGGGCCAGATAGAGCGCCTGCCCCGGCAGGTTCGGCAACGCCTGATGCGCGCTGAGCTGCGCGCGCCGCTGGCGCAGCACCGTCTCGAATTGGCTGACGGCGGCGTTATAGGCGCCGGGCGCGTCCGGTTGCGGTTTCGGACGGTCGGGATAACCCGATTGCGCCGATGCCGCCGTCGCGGCGACCAGCACAAGCAAGCCGGCAAGCAGGTTCATGGCCGATTTCATCGCTGCCTCTCGCGTTTCGATACCAGCCTGACTGGTCTTTGCGGTTGAACCCGAGAAGAAGTGTGGCATTGGCCGGGAACCACAGCAATGGAGAGGAAAAACGGACATCGAAGCCTGTGCCTCTACGCTGAACTTGCCGCACACACCCTCCATAGATTGACGGAACCGTCACCGACCTCCGGCGTTCGAGGCGAGCCCGGCGATGGTAGCGATTTTTTAAGGATAACTTCTTTCCGCTGCAACGGGCCGGGTTGCACAACCGTTTAAACACCCTTGCGGCGATAGTTTATCGGCGAAGATAGCGTTCCCCGAGCGGGATCAAGGCCTTGATGTCCCTGCACGACCAATCTGCAACGGAAAATTCCGACGTCCTGCTGGCTGCGTTCGAGCAGTCGAATGATGCTGTCGTGATCCTGGATCAGGATCAGCGCGTCAGCCATTTCAACGCGTCGGCCGAACGGATGTGGGGGATAGCCCGGACCGAGATTCTGGGCCGGCCGGCCGACGCACTCGGCCTTAGCGACCTCGACCAGGAGCGCCGAGCCGAACGCACGATCACACGTCCCAATGGTGCGCGCCTGCGCGTTGTGCTGTCGCTCTCGCATGTCATTTCCGGCGGAGCACCGCGCACGATTGCGCTGGTGCGCGACATCACGCCCGAGCTGGAGCTGCGCGAACGGCTGGCGCTGCATGTGATGATCGCCGACGGGACCAATCGCGCGGTGATCATCGTCGACCGCAATATGAAGGTCGTCTACATCAACGCCACCTTCGTCGGCATGCTTGGCCACAGCATCGAACAAGCCAAGGGCCGGCAGATTGACGATCTGCTCGCCGGGCCTCATACCGATCGCAGGGTGCTGAAGCGGTTGCAGCGTTGCGTCGAGAGCGAAGCCGGTGTCGACGAGGAAATCCTCGCCTATGACTTCAGCGGCCAGGAAATCTGGCTCGGGGCCCACGTCAAGGCGTTCCGCAATGCCCGCGGCAAGGTCAAGTACGTCGTCGCGCTGCTGGCCGATATCAGCGAAAGCCGGCAGTTGTGGTCGTTGCAGCAACTGATCATGACGGCGCTCGCCGACGAAATACCGATTACGGAAATCGCCGACCAGCTCTGCCGCCGCGTCGAGGAAATCGCGCCTGACGTCGTTTCCTCGCTGCTTCATATCGACGCCGAGGGATTGATTCATCCGTTGGGTGGCCCGAGCCTTCCCGATGACTATTCCAAGGCGCTGGACGGCGTTGCGATCGGACCTGATGTCGGCTCCTGCGGATCGGCCGCTTTCCTCGGCGAGCCGGTACATACCATGGACATCGACCGCGATCCGCGCTGGCAACCTTACAAAGCGAGGCCGCTGGAAGTGGGCCTGCGCGGCTGCTGGTCCTCGCCGATCAAGGCCAGGGATGGCCGTGTGATCGGGACCTTCGCGTTCTATTTCAGGGAATGCCGTACGCCCTCACGCTGGCATGAAAGGATCGTCGAGGCCTGCATTCAGCTCGGCGCGCTTGCCATCGAGCGCAAGGAAGCGCGCGCCCAGATCGCGCAGCTTGCCTATTACGACACGCTGACCGGCCTGCCCAACCGGGCGCGCTTGCGGCATCTGATCTCGGAAGCGATCGCGTCGGCGCCCAACGGCAAGAGCGTCGCGCTCGCCTTCCTCGACCTCGACAATTTCAAGGACGTCAACGATTCGCTCGGACATGCCGCCGGCGACGAGATGCTGGTCGAGTTTGCGCAGCGGCTGCATACGCAGCTCCAGCCGGGTGACGTGATGGGACGTCTCGGCGGCGACGAATTCGTGATCCTGCTGCCCGATCGCGACGCCGCGGGCGCCTCGCTGGTGGCCTCCCGGATCATGGAAGCGTTGAGCGCGCCACTCAAGCTCGAAACCAGGTTCGTGCCGGTTTCTGTCAGCATGGGCATCAGCCTCTATCCGGACAACGCGACCGACCTCGACACGCTGATACAGCAGGCGGACGCGGCGATGTACAAGGCGAAGCAGGCCGGCCGCGCCACCTATCGCTTCTTCAGCGCAGACATGAACCGGCTCGCCGAGCAGCGGCTGGCCCATAGCGCAGCGCTGCGGACCGCGCTCGCGAATGACGGCCTCTCGCTGCACTATCAGCCGCAGATCAGGACAAACGACGGCTCGTTGCACGGCGTCGAGGCGCTGGCGCGCTGGCATGATCCGGTGCTTGGCGACGTTTCGCCGGCCAAGTTCATTCCGCTCGCCGAGGAATGCGGGCTGATCGAGCAGATCGGATTGTGGTCGATCCGCGAGGCTTGCCGCCAAATGGCGCAATGGCGCGAGGCGGGCCTCGATATTCCCTGCGTGTCGGTCAATCTTTCCCCGCTCAATTTCCAGAACGCGGGCCTCGCTTCCGTCGTCGCCGAAATTCTTAGCGAGAACAGCTTGCCGCCGGAAGTCCTGATGCTCGAGGTCACCGAAAGCGTCTTTATGAACGAGCACGCGGTGGCGCTCGAGACCATGAGCGCTATCCGCAAACTCGGAACCGGCCTGTCGCTCGACGATTTCGGAACGGGCTATTCGAGCCTCAACCGGCTCGCGCATCTGCCCATCCGCGAGTTGAAGATCGACCGCAGCTTCATGCGCAACGTCGAGAGCGATTCGGCGGCACGGGCCGTTGTGACCACCGTGGTGCGCGTCGGGCAGAGCCTGGAGCTCACCGTCGTCGCCGAGGGCGTCGAGACCGAAGGGCAGAGAAATCTGCTGTCCAATCTCGGCTGCGAAGTCATTCAGGGATTCCTCTACGCGCCCGCGCTGTCGCCGCCGGCGTTCGGCCGCTGGCTGCTCGACCATAGCGCCGACCAGGCGAGCGCCATGCTGCGCAGCGTCGGCCGTTCGATCTCCGCCTGGCCGTTATCGGCCGAGCAGCGAAAACGCGGCAGCGCCGCCGGCTGATCGCGCTGAACGCTATCCGAGCTCGAACGTCGTCACGCCGAACACCCGCTCCGTTCGCAACGCAGCGATTGCGCCGGTGTACATGCGCGCCGTCTCGAACACCGGCGAAAGCCCAAGGCTTTGCGCCAGCGCGACCGCCTCAGGGTTGACGCTGGGCACATCGAGAAAAATCTCGGCCTCGCCGATTGCGGCGAGCAACGCCGACAGCACCGCTTCGGCCGCGGCGCGGTCATCGGCGACCAGCGGCCCGATCTTCCAACCCTGCCGGCACGGGCGGATCACGCCCCACCCTACAAGCTCACCGTCACGCAGCAGCGCGCGGCCGACATGTCCCGCCGAACCGATCCAGGCGCGCAGGAAGCCAGTGCGCGGCGCGGGAAAGACCGTGGCGTCCGACGCTTCCACCACCGCAAAGGGAACGTCGCCGAGCGCCACAACGCCGGCCTTCGGCGCATTCATTCCTCTGACCGTGCCGCCATAGCGAATATTCGCGTAGGCAAGCGTGAAGCCGGACTTCTTGTAGTTGGCTTGTTGCGCGACGACGCCGTCGAGCCCGATCACGCGCCCACCGGCATGTGCGACGGCCGCCTGCCAGATGCGCAGGCCGTAGCCGCGCCCGCGCAGATCGGCGCGCACGATGTAAAAGCCGAGGAAGGCGAAGCGGTCGTTGTAATTGACGCAGGAGATGGTCGCGACCGGCTCGCCTTCGATCTCGCCGACAAGAAACCCTTCGCTGTCGACGGTCGTGAAGCTGGCGGCATCGGCGAGGCCGGGATTCCACCCCTCCGCCGCGGCCCAGTCGACGGCAAGCGCAACTTCGTCCGGACGAAGGGTGCGAATACGCAGGCCGCCGGTTGCGGATGACGGGGATGGTGCCATGGCCCAATCATGCCGCGTTTCATGCGGATCGCTCAAGGGCCGGATCCCCGAAATGGACGGTGTGCGGATCACTTCGGAGGCGCGATCATCGACCCGATCTACGGGGCTTTCGCTTTCACGACCTCAAATCCCCTCGCCTGCAATTCCGTCAATATGCTCTTGGCCAACTGGGAGCATTCCTGGGGCATGATCCAGGACGGCGCCCGCCAGTCCGGATCGTCGTCTCTGGGATAGCTGGTGAACGCGGACCGGATTCCGGCCTCGATCGCTTCGATGGCATCGTCTGGCATCCGCCACTCCCCCTGAAGGACCGCTGCTCTTATCGGTTTGCTTGATTTCCCCGATGAACGGCCAAGGTTGATCGGTCGAACCGTCGCGCATTGATCTAGGTCAACCACCTGCTCCGGCCGCCCTCGTTAGGCTCACTCCTGGCAATCATGGGAGCGCACCACATTGGTAAGAAATGGCCAGCGCAAGCACCTAGCAGACGCGACCGGCGTCTCCGACAAGATGGGTCGCAAGGAATTCGAGAAAGAACTCGCGAAGCTTCAATTGGAGCTCGTTCGCCTGCAGAGCTGGGTACGCGCCACCGGCGCGCGGGTCATGGTGGTCTTCGAGGGCCGCGACACGGCGGGCAAGGGCGGCGTGATCAGCCGCATCACCGCTCGCACGAGCCCCCGCGTCTACCGGCACGTGGCCTTGCCCGCCCCCTCCGACCGGGAGAAGTCGCAGATCTACGTTCAGCGTTACATCGCGCGTTTCCCGGCGGCCGGTGAAATCATCCTGTTCGACCGCTCGTGGTACAATCGCGCAGGCGTCGAACGGGTGATGGGCTTCTGCACCGACGACGAGTACGAACGGTTCTTGAAGCTGGCGCCTGCGGTCGAGCGGGAGTTGGCGGTCAATAACGGCATCATCCTGCGCAAGTATTTTCTCGACGTCAGCCAGGACGAGCAGCGGCGCCGTTTCGAGGCGAGGATCGACGACCCCTCCAAGCATTGGAAGCTGAGCCCGATGGACGTCGAATCGGTGCGGCGGTGGTGGGACTACACCGCGGCCTATCAACGCATGATCGCGGCGACGCACACGCCGGAGGCGCCGTGGCACATCGTGCCGGCCGACGACAAGCGGCGCGCGCGGCTGAACCTCATCCGTCACCTGCTCGACAGCATCCCCTACAAGAAGGTCAAGGTTGACCTGCCGAAGATTCCGAAGGCGCAGCCGCGGCCCAAAGGCGCGACCGAGGGACTGGGCGCAGGTCAGCCGATCCCCAACCATTACTGAGAAGCGTCGAAGCTGGCGTCGCCGGCTGGGTCACCGCCTCATACCGGCATTCTAGTGCTCGGCATTGGAGAAAGCCGTTTCGAGAACGTCGCCGATCGGTTGCCAGGTCCGGCCGTCGAATTGAACCAGCCGCATATGCTTGATCGGCCGAAAGTTGAAAGGTCCCGTGCTGATCTTGACCCCCGGCAGCAAAGCGGAGTTCTGGTAATCCTTCAGCGTTGCTGCCTGCTTCATGACATTCTCGCGAGACAGGTCGTTGCCGCACTGCTTGAGCACCTGCACCAGGGTCTCGGCGGCGGCATAGCCGAAGATCGCAGCACCCGCGTCGTTGCCTCCCGCGCGGCTGTATCTTTCGATAAATGCCTGCCAGTTCCTGGCGTCGTCTTTCCAGGCGGGATCATCCGCATCCTTCAGGAACGCGGCGGTAATCACACCTGTGGAATTTTCCGGACCGGCGGGCTTTAGCGCCGTCGCGATCGACGAGGCCATGTGGTCCAGGATGAACACGGGGTGCCAATTCATCTTGGCCGCGGCCTGGACAACCTTCGCTGCGTTTTCCGGCAATCCGGCAAATACGAGAATCTCGGCTCCCGATTGCTTCAGGATCGACACATGCGTGTCGAGATGCTCGTCTGCGGCATCGTAGGCGATATCGACCCTGATCGAACGAGCAGTGTCTCCCAGCCCGTCTTCCAATCCCTTGAATATCTCCCGGCCGACCTGGTCGTTCTGCCAAAGCGCGACGATCCGGCGTTTCGGGTAGGTTGCCTGGATGTAGTTGGCGTAGATGCGCCCCTCTTCCCGGAACGAGGGCTGCCAACCCATGGTCCACGGAAACAGCGATGGATCGAACAGGTGATCGTCGCCTGAAGCCACAAACAGCTGAGGGATCTGCTTTTCGTTCAGAAATTTGCGTGCGGCAAAGTTGCCCGGCGTTCCAAACGAGCCGAACATCAACAGCACGTTGTCGTTCTCAACGAGATCGCGGGTCAGATTGAGGGCGGTCACTGGATCGGACTTGTCATCGTGGGAGATGAAGTTGATCTTGCGGCCGTTGATCCCGCCGCGCTCATTCAGGAGCTCAAAATAGGCGGCTTCGGCTTTGCCGATCGCGCCGAACGCCTGCAGACGTCCGCTATAGGGCATGAGATTGCCGATGCGAATTTCAGTGTCGGTCACGGCCTGGTCGCGCGCGCGCTCGGAAATCGCGCCCAAACTCGTGAGCGCGAGGGCGATGGCAATGAGCGGTCGTACGCGCGTTTGCATTCGAACAGGCCCAACCACAAGACTTACGCGGCAAGCTGACGGGAAAGACGTCGACGACGAGAGAGATTTCGAGGACGCCAGCGTCGTCGGCTTGATCCAGATCAAACGCCTGGAATTGGTCGCGACGAAGGCGCGATCTGAAGCTGCCGGCAAAACGCCGGAAAGCCTGACCCGATCCGGGTGATTTGTCCGTAGGGTAGTTTCCCGAAAGATCAGGTCAACGAAGCTTTTCGACCCTGGCCGACATGTCGGGGGCGCGACTGATCCGATAGGTCGCGTTGCTACATCGCAGTGTCCAGACGCCAAGATCGGGCCGCGAGCGTTTCGAATCTTTCCTGGCCTTCAGCGCGTTATCGCAGACGAAACCCTGGGTACGGATCTGTGCGGCAAGCATACCCTTCACAGTCTCCTGCTGAGCCACCGCGGGTCGTGGCGCGGCAAGGCCAACCAGACCAGCCAGCATGAGTGCGCAATATTCGGGTTTCCACATGACGAGGACCTCGTTGGTGTTTGCCTGGCGGGCCTTCTCGCGTCTGGCATCCTGGCTCATTGAGGCCCTACCCGGCAGCGCTTGGTGCGCGGCCGGGTAATGGTGGCAGCTACGGGACAGCGTGTATAGATCAATCGATGCCGTACCTGTGCTCGTTACTGTCCGGGGAGCGAAGACAAGGCTTGTCGGCCTTCGCCCCGCCGCTGTGTCGTTCCTACTTGGCCATTGCGGTCCTTGCAGCTTCGATTTTCGCCTTCACGGCATCCAGATTGAAGCTCGCGCCCTTTTGCATCGGCGGAAACTCGATCGCCGTCATCGCCAGCTTTTCGACCTGCTGCTGAACAAACACGAAACGCCAGAATTCGTATTTGAACCAGTCGAAATATTGCTGCGCGCCTTCCTTTGTGCCGTTATTCGGCCACCCCGTGCGCTCGAAGGGATCGAGGCGAAGATTGATCAGGTACGGGACGTCGGGTTTGGTCTTGTCACCAAGCCAGCCTCCAGGCTGGTCGATGAAGCGATATTTGTAGTCGTCGATGCGCACGGCACCCAATTCGCTTTCGCCGAAGTACCAGATTTCGTGCCGGTTCGACGGACCCTTGCCAGTGATCATGTCCATCTGGTTATAGCCATCCAGATGACACTTGTAGGTCGTGTCGCGGATCTGCTTGCCCTTCTTCAGTTCCTCGACAATGTTCGGGTTGCCAGCCGCCGCAAGGAGGGTCGGAAACCAATCCAACCCGGAGATGATGCCGTTCTCGACCTTGCCCGCCGGCACCTTGCCTGGCCAGCGGACCATGCAGGGCACGCGGAAGCCGCCCTCAAAAACCGTGCCCTTGCTCTGCGCGAACGGCGTCTGTCCGCCGTCAGGCCAGGTGAAGACCTCGGTGCCGTTGTCGGTGGTGAAAATGACGATGGTGTTGTCGTCTACGCCCATGTCCTTGAGTTTCTGCATCACGATGCCGACGTCGTCGTCGAGCTGCGCCATGCCCGCCTCGTGGATGGTCCAGCCGTTCTTGGAGTTGCGCAGCGCTTCGTACTTCGGCGACAGATGCGTGACGATGTGCATGCGGGTCGGATTGAGCCACAGGAAGAACGGCTTGTTGTCGGCCTTGGCCTTGTCGATGAACTTCAGGGCGAGCTCGCGGATTTCGTCGTCCACGGTTTCCATCCGCTTGGGATAGAGCGTGCCCGCGTCCTCGATCCTCTGTTTGCCGACCTTGCCCCAGCGCGGGTCCACCGTGGCGTCGTCGACATTGGTCGCGTACGAATGGACCATGTTGCGCGGACCGACGGTGTTCAGCAACTCCTGGGGATAGGCCGGATGCGCCGGGTCTTCCATGGCATCGAGGTGATAAAGGTAGCCGAAGAACTCGTCGAAGCCATGCACCGTCGGCAGAAATTCGTTCTTGTCGCCAAGATGGTTTTTGCCGAACTGGCCGGTGGCATACCCCATTCCCTGGAGCGCGGCGGCAATGGTGACCGCCTGGGCCGGTATGCCGGTGGGTGCGCCGGCCTGGCCGACCGTGGTCATGCCGGTGCGGATTGGAAGTTCGCCGGTGATGAAGTTGGCGCGGCCCGCCGTGCAGCTCGCCTCCGCGTAGTAATCGGTGAACAGCATGCCTTCGGCGGCAAGCTTGTCGAGGTTGGGCGTCCGGCCAGCCATCATGCCGCGGTGATACGCACCGATATTCCACATGCCGATGTCATCGCCCATGATGACAACGATGTTCGGCTTTCCCGACGAAGCGGACGTCGCCTGCGCGACCGCCTCTTGCACGCCCGCCGCGACGCCCAGTGCCGACGCGGCAGCGAGCGTGGTGCTTGCCAGCAAGACATTTCGGCGATTGAGCGCGCTTCTGCTCAGGTTCGGCCGATCTCCGTTCGCTTCACTTGGCATTTCTCTCTCCCTGCTCTGAGGATGCATCGAAATCCGACGTGGCTGGTTGACGTATCCACCGCTTCCGCATGGCGCGCGGCCGGACGGTAGCGGCGGCAGTAATTCGGCGCGCACAGATGCGAGCCGCCTTTGATGACCTTTCGGGGAATCCTGATCTGCGGCTGGCAAGGGTCGTAGCTGCCTTGCTCGCCACCGCGCGTGGATTTTCAGGCGCGCAGCACGCTTGCGGCGCATTGGCTTCATGCCGCTGCGCGAACGTGCCGCCCGGAAGCCAGACCATCGCCGGATGGTCCGGACTCATCGGACAAGGATACATGTGCCGTAAACGCTGTCTCGCTCATACCCTACTCGCAGCGGACTTTTTCGGGCGCTAGTCACGTACTCGCAACGGGGCCGGGTATTGATCTAGATCAACTTCAAATGCAGCCGGGCCCGAGGGCACGACGGTCAGCAGCGTCGGCTAATGATCCCGGTCGGACCGGTTGATCTAGATCAACGGACAGATGCATCGCTCCATCGGGAATAGCTCTTCGGTCGAGGCTTCGAGGAGGGTTAGGCGATGAAGGCGACAGTACTGACGCTTACGGCGCTCACGTCGGCAATGCTCTCGTTTGTGCCGGCGACAGCGCAACAGACCACCGGCACACCGGGCTCGCCCGGTGCGACGACGACGATCGACGGGAAATATCTTCCGCCTCCGCCGCCAAAATTTGGCGGCGAGATCAACCTTCAAGCCAGCCAGTCGAAGCCGTATTGGCCCGCAAGGGTTGTGCCCCCCAAGGGGGCGCCCAACGTGCTCCTCATCATGACAGACGATCAGGGTTATGGCGTTTCGGGGACCTTCGGCGGCGTCATCCCAACGCCTGCAATGGACCGCATCGCGCAGGCGGGCCTGCGCTACACACAATTCCACTCCACCGCGCTATGCTCACCAACTCGCGCCGCCTTGATCACCGGTCGTAACCATCACTCAGTGGGCTTTGGCATCATTTCCGAGCAATCGACCGGCTATCCCGGTTACGACAGCGTTATCGGACCGGAAAGCGCCACCATCGGCACGATCCTGAAACAGAACGGCTACGCCACTTCGTGGTTCGGCAAAAACCACAACACGCCGAGCTACCAGTACAGCGCGGCCGGACCGTTCGATCAATGGCCCAGCGGCATGGGCTTCGATTACTTCTACGGCTTCATGGGGGGCGAGACCGACCAGTGGACGCCATACTTGTTTCAGAACACGACCCAGGTCTTTCCGTGGGTCGGAAAGCCAAACTACAACCTGACGACGGACTTGGCTGACGATGCCATCGGCCATTTGCGACGGCTCAATGCCGCCGCGCCCGATCAGCCATTCTTTGTTTATTACGTGCCCGGCGGGACACATTCGCCGCATCAGCCGACCAAGGAGTGGATCGACAAGTTCAAGGGCAAGTTCGATATGGGCTGGAACGCCTTGCGCGATCAGATTTTCGCCAATCAAAAGCGTCTTGGCGTAATCCCGGCAAATACGCAACTCACGCCATGGCCCGACGAACTGCAAAAATGGGACACGTTAACCGCTGACGAGAAGAAGCTGTTCGCGCATCAGGCGGAGGTATTCGCCGCGTACGCCGCCTACACCGATAACGAAATTGGCCGCGTGATCCAGGAAGTGCAAGACGAAGGCAAACTCGACAACACCTTGATCATCTATATCAGCGGCGACAACGGCACGAGCGCGGAAGGAACCACGCGCGGGACGCCGAACCAGTACACCGCCTATAATGGCATATTGGACCTCCCGATCGCCGAGCAGTTGAAGGCTTACGATGCCTGGGGCTCCTCAGCCACCTATCCGCACATGTCGGTGGCGTGGTCCTGGGCTTTCGACACGCCATTCAAGTGGACGAAACAGGTCGCCTCGCACTTCGGCGGCACCAGGCAAGGTATGGCCATTTCATGGCCCGGCCACATCAACGACGTGGGCGGCATCCGCACCCAGTTCCACCACATGATCGACATCGTGCCGACCCTCCTTGAGGCAGCGGGCATTCCTCAACCGTTGATGGTCAACGGCATCGCCCAGAAGCCAATTGAAGGGGTGAGCATGGCGTACACCTTCGACAAGGCGAACGCCAACGCCCCGTCGTCGCGAACGACGCAGTATTTCGAGATGTTCGCCAACCGCGCCATCTATCACAACGGTTGGATCGCGGCGACCACGCCGCCGGCGCCCCCGTGGCTTCTCGGCACGGCCAAACTACCGGAGGACGTGGTCAACGGCTACAAGTGGGAGCTTTACAACATTGCCGAGGACTACTCGGAGAGCAACGACCTCGCGGCCAAGATGCCGGACAAGCTCCGCGATATGCAGGAGTTATTCATGGTCGAGGCAACGAAGTACAACGTCTTTCCGCTGGATAATTCGGTCCTTCAGCGCATCGTCGCGCCCCGCCCGAGCGCGACTGCGGGTCGAACGACCTTCACCTATTCAGGCGAAATGCCCGGTATTCCCGAAAGCGACGCGCCGAGCATCCTGAACAAGTCCTACACGATCACCGCCGAGGTGGAAGTGCCTCAAGGCGGTGCGGAAGGAATGCTCGTCACACTGGGCGGCCGTTTCGGTGGCTATGGACTTTATCTGCTCAAGGGCAGGCCAGTGTTTCTCTACAACTTTCTCGACCTCGAACGCTTCCGCTGGGAGAGCAAGGACGCGCTCGCACCCGGCAAGCACACGATCGTATTTGATTTCAAATACGACGGCCCCGGTTTCGGCAAGAGCGGCACCGGCGTGTTGAAGGTGGATGACAAGGAGGTCGCGAACAGCAAGATCCCGCATACCATCCCATTCCTCATAACCATCGACGAAACATTCGATGTGGGTGTCGATACCCGCACCGCTGTTGAGGACAAGGATTATCAGGTGCCGTTCCGCTTCAACGGCAAGCTCAACAAACTCACCGTGAAGGTCGGGCCGGTGAAGTTGACGAGCGAGGAGCATCAAGTCATCCAGCACGCCCGCGCAGACGCGCACAACTGATCCACCAGTAACTCGGCGGGCTCGCTACATCGAAGCCCGCCGAACCTCAGCCGGCAGTCCAGCCAAGGCGGACCTCATCGGTTCGGTGATTTGCCCGTCGGGCAATTTGCCGGAATCCCTGTCCAGCCCTTCCCGCAAAAATAAATCCCTTCGCGGTTCGGTAGAAGCAGCCTTAGTGATTCCGGTCGTCCCGCACCCTCACGAGGGGCGTTTCGCGATCGTCACGAACGTTGGGCGCGGGATGCGATGGACGCTTGGGCAACGCGGACGAACGTTGCTGAAGTGGACGGCGAAGTCGTGTGGTCCCGACGCCCCGATGCTGGCGTTTAACCTCGCGATGATGCTAGCGCATCACGCGGGGGATGGTGGCAAGAAAGCCGGTCACCAGGGAGAGCACGAAGGAAACCGTTAAAACCATTCGCGTGCGGGAATGCCGGGTGATCCCGGCGCGACCGTGGTGACTAACTCGTGTGTTTTACTTCTTTACACACGAGGCTGCGGGTGCGCTGAGCACCCGGCATTCCCCACGCCCTCCTTTGGGCGATGAGAGAACGGGGCAAACCCGGTCGTATCTGCGGCGCGGGAGCGTGGAAGCGTGTCCATCTGATGAACAGCAATATATTGCGGCACGATGGATTCCGGGCTCGCCCTTTGGGGCGCCCCGGAATGACCAAAGACGGATTTGGGGCAAAACGCCACCATGCCGCTACCTAAGTGCGACAAGAACCGGCTGGACATGGCCTGTCCCTGCGCTAGTCTTTCACCCGACCGGTTAATAAAATAAGGCCGGCGCCAAAGAGGAGAGGGATGTGAGAGTTCGGGGAAGAATTGCGCTTTTTGCCGCCGCCGCGGCGCTTTTGTTTGCCGCCGGCCCTGCCGCCGCGCAAAAAACCATTACGGTCTGGTGGAGCAAGGGCTTCTACAAGTCCGAAGACGACGCGCTGATCGCCGCGATCAAGAAGTTCGAAGCCAAGACCGGCATCAAGGTCGAACTGTCGCAATACGCGATCCAGGACATGATCCCGAAGACGGTGGCAGCGCTGGATTCCGGCACTGTTCCGGACGTGGCCTTCTCCGATTCCTACGACGTGCAGGCGCAGGGCAAATGGGCCTTCGAGGGCAAGCTCGAAGACCTTACCGACATCATGACGCCGATTAAGGGGGCCTTCGCGCCGAACACGCTGGAAACCACTTATCTCTACAACGACCAGGCCAAGAAGCGCGCGTATTACGGCTTTCCGCTGAAGCAGCAGAGCATGCATGTGCAGATCTGGAAGGATTTGCTCGATAAGGCAGGCTACAAGCAGAGCGACATCCCGACAAAATGGGAAGATTACTGGTCGTTCTGGTGCGACAAGGTGCAGCCGGCGATCCGCAAGGCCACCGGAAGCCGCATCTACGGCGTCGGCCAGCCGATGGGCGTGGAATCCACGGACTCGTTCCAATCGTTCTACACGTTTATGGATGCCTATAACATCCGACTGGTCGACGACGACGGCAAGATCCAGGTCGACGATCCCAAGGTTCGCGACGCGCTGATCCATGCGCTGAAGGATTACACCGACACCTACATCAAGGGCTGCACACCGCCCTCCTCCACCACCTGGAAGGATCCCGACAACAACGTCGCATTCCACAACAAGACGATCGTGATGACGCACAACTTCACGATCTCGATCGCGGCGAAGTGGTTCGAGGATTCCACCAATCCGGCGCTGACCGAAGAGCAGCGCGCCGCCGGCAAGAAGGCCTACGAGGAAGACATCATCACGGCGTCCTTCCCGCACAAGCCGGATGGTGGCGTGATCAAGTATCGCTCCGACGTCAAGACCGGCCTGATCTTCGCCGCGGCCAAGAACAAGGCAGAAGGCAAGCAGTTCGTCAGCTTCCTGCTGCAGGAGGAAAACGTGCGGCCCTACATCGAGGGCGCGCTCGGCCGCTGGTTCCCGGTAACGACCGCCAGCCAGGCGAGTCCGTTCTGGCAGGCCGATCGCCACCGCAAGGCGGTCTGGACCCAGTTCACCGGCGGCACGCAGCCGTTCGACTTCACCAAGAACTGGAAGTTCACGATTCTCAACAACGAGAATGTGTGGGCAAAGGCAATGAACCGCGTCGTCAGCGAGAAAGTGCCGGTCGACAAGGCCGTCGACGAGCTGATCGCGCGCATCAAGCAGGTCGCGGGGTAAAAGCCAAAGGCGTCGTCCCGGCCTTCGGCCGGGACAACTTTCTTCTCCCTCGCCCCGCTTGCGGGGCGACGTGAAAGACAACGACGGCCGCAACGCGCGGCCGCACCAAGTGGACAGCCATGGCGATCACGCTTTCAGCATCCGACTCCACCCTGCCGGGCACGCCCGCCGCGCCGCGGCTGTCGACGCCGCAGGTCTGGGGCATCTTGCTGATCGCACCCTATCTGCTCGTGTTTCTAGCCTTTGTCGTCTATCCCGTCGGCTACGGCTTCTGGCTGGCGCGGCAGCCCTCAAGCTATGTCGCGCTCTTCAACGATCCGATCTTCGCGCGCGCCGCCGTCAACACGCTGATCTTCCTCGTCATCGGCATCAACATCAAAATGCTGATCGCCTTGTTCCTGTCCGGCTTCTTCGTGCAGCAGCGCGCATGGATCCGCTGGCTGTCGGTGATCTTCATCTTGCCCTGGGCGGTGCCGTCGATCCCGACGATTCTTTCCGTGCGCTTCATGCTCAATCCCGAATGGGGCGTGGTGAACCAGCTCATCTTCAAGTTCACCGGCGACGACGGGCCGAACTGGCTGAACGATCCGGCGGTCGCGCTCGCGATGGCGATCGGCGTGCACATCTGGAAGTCGCTGCCGTTCTGGACACTAATCCTGATGACGGGACGGCTTGCGATCTCGCAGGACCTATTCGAGGCCGCCGAAGTCGACGGCGCCAACTTCTGGCAGAAATTCCGCTTCATCACCTGGCCGTCGATGCAGGCGCTGTATCTGACCTGCACCCTGCTCTCGATGATCTGGACGCTCGGCGACTTCAACAGCGTCTATCTGTTGACCGGCGGCGGACCGGCCGATCTTACCCATGTGCTCTCGACGCTCGGTATCCGCTATCTGCGGCTCGACCAGCTCAACCTCGCTATGGCCTCGATCGTCTGCGCGATGCCGCTGGTGCTGCCGCTGGTCTATTTCATGATGAAACGGTTGTCGCGATGAAGCTTCCAACCTTGCGCGAAACCGCAACCGAAGCGCGGCTGATCCTGATCGGCATTCCCGTGCTGATCTGGACCATGATCCCGATCTATCACATGTTCCTGTTCGCGATCTCGCCGAAGGAAGATGCGTTTTCCGGCAAATTGTGGCCGGAGCATCCAACGCTGCACAATTTCTCGATCGTTTTTCACCAGCAGCATTACTTCCTGCGCGACTTCTGGGTGCAGTTCGGCAATTCGGCGCTGATCGCGGCTTCCGCCGGCATATTGACGCTGGTGATTGCCACCGCGGCGGCGTTCTCGATCTCGCGGCTGCGCGTGCCCGGCGGGCGCATCGTGCTCAACCTCGCGCTTTTTACGTATTTCATCCCGGCGGCGTTCCTCGCCGTGCCGATGTACCGCACCATGGGCAATTACGGCCTGCTCAACAGCCATTGGTCGTTGATCCTGGCGATGGTGACGATCGCCTGCCCCTACGCGATCTGGGTGCTCAAACAAGCTTCCGACAAGCTGCCGGTCGAACTCGATGAAGCCGCCGTGATGGACGGCGCGACGCCGCTACAGATTTTCCGCATGGTCTACCTGCCGCTTATGATGCCGTCGCTGGTTGCGATCGGCACCTATGCGGTGCTGCTCGCGTGGAACGAATATCTCTACGCGTTCCTGCTGCTTTCGAACGACCGCGACATCACGCTGCCGGTGGCGCTCGGCAACTTCCTCTCCGCCGACGATTCGCCGTGGGAATTGCTGATGACGACCGGTTTCATCTACGCGCTGCCGCCAGCGGCGATCTATTATGCCTTCCGCCGCTACATGGTCGGCGGCCTCACTGCGGGCGCGGTGAAGTCGTAGGCACTCAAAACAGCGCGGCGCTCTTGCCTCGCGCCTCAGAAAGTTTCGCGGCCAGCGAGGCGCCGACGATCACGAGCGCGATCAGCGCCACGACCAGCGTGCAGATCGCGTTGATTTCCGGTTTCACGCCGAGACGCACTTCCGAATAGATGCGGATCGGCAGCGTCGCCGAGCCGGGGCCGGTCGTGAAGCTCGCGATCACGAGATCGTCGAGCGAGAGCGTGAAGGCCAGCATCCAGCCCGCAATGACGGACGGCAGAATCAGCGGTAGGGTCACCGCAACAAACGCACGCGCGGGATCGCAACCGAGGTCCATCGCGGCTTCTTCAAGACTACGGTCGAGCGCGCCAAGCCGCGCCTGCACCACGACCGCGACGAAACACATCGTCAGCGTGGTATGGGCGACAACGACAGTCCAGAAGCCGCGCTCGGCATCGATGGCGACGAACAGCAACAACAAAGAGAGCCCGGTGATCACTTCGGGCATCACCAAGGGTGCATAGAGCATGCCGGAAAACAGCGCCCTCCCCCTGAACGCCGCACCACGCGACAGCGCGATCGCCGCGAGCGTGCCCAGGAGCGTCGCCAGCGTCGCCGACGTCACCGCCACGCGCAGGCTCATCCAGGCCGCATCGATCATGGCGCCGTCGTTGAAGAATTCCGTGTACCAGCGCAGCGACCAGCCGCCCCACACCGTCACCAGCCGCGAGGCGTTGAAGGAATAGATGATGAGGATCACGATGGGGAGATATAGAAACGCCAGTCCCAGCGCGAGTGCCGCGATGTTGAAGCGCGTGAGCTTGTTGGCACCGGCCATCACGTCCGCTCCAGTTGCTGCCGTTGCAGGCGGTCATAGAGCACGAGCGGTGCGACCAGCAGAAGCAGCAGCACGACCGCGGTAGCGGAGGCCACCGGCCAGTCCTTGTTAGTGAAGAATTCGAGCCATAGCGTCTGACCGATCATCAGCGAATCCGATCCCGCGAGCAAATCGGGAATGACGAATTCACCGACGATCGGAATGAAGCAAAGCAATGCGCCGGCCCCGATGCCCGGCAACGACAGCGGAAACGTCACCCGCCAGAATGCCTGGCGCGGCGCGGCGCCGAGATCATTTGCGGCCTCCAGCAAGGCCGGGTCCATTTTCGAGAGCGTCGCGTAAAGCGGCAGGATCATGAACGGAAGATACGAATAGACGATGCCGAGATACATCGCGGCGTCGGTCGAGAGCCAGACCACCGGCGCCGAAACCACATGCAGCGCAAGCAGGATCTGATTGAGCAGGCCGTCATGCTGCAAAATGTTGATCCAGGCATAGATGCGGATCAGAAACGACGTCCAGAACGGAACGATCACCAGCATCATCGCGATGGCTTGCCAGCGTTGCGGCAGGCGCGCCATGCCATAAGCGACGGGATAGCCGATCACGAGCAGGATTGCCGTCGAAACCGCAGCGACCGTGGCGCTGCGCAGATACGACAGGATGTAGAGATTGTCGGAAACCAGCAGGCGGAAATTATCGAGCGACAGCGCGGCAAACGCAGAACTAATCCCGCCCCATCCCTCACCAAAGCCAAACACCGGCGTGTAGGGCGGTTGCGCGATCGCGGTCTGCGACAGGCTGATCTTCAGGACGAACAGAAACGGCACCAGAAAGAACAGCGCCATCCAGAGATAGGGCGCGATGGCCGCCAGTCGCGCCGGGCGGGTAAAGATGGTGCGCTCGCTCATCGCTCGAGCACCACGCAGTCTTCCGGGGAGAACCACGCCACTACGCGCTGGCCTGACGCATAGGCGTCGACGTCGAGCCGGGCGGTATTCGCAATCGACGAACGCAGCGATGCACCGCTGTCGAGCCTGATCTTGTAGCTCGTGATGCCGCCGAGATAGCCGACATCGGTTACGACCCCCTCGAGCTGGTTCATGGCGCGCATATCTTCCGACGCGGGTGCGCGGCGCGACAGCTTGACCTTCTCGGGGCGGATCGCCACGCAGAGATCGGTCGCCGTGAGCGGCTGGCGCGGCTCGGCGACGTGCATGACACCGGCTGTGTCGGTTGCGATGGCGATGCGCCGCGCCATCGTCGGATAATGATCGGTCGCGGTATCGAGCTTGCCTTCGATCAGGTTGATGTCGCCGACGAATTCGGCGATCCAGCGCGAACGCGGTGCCTCGTAAAGCTCGCGCGGGGTCGCAACCTGCTGCAGGCGGCCGGCGTCCATCACGCCGATCCGGCCTGCCATCGTCATCGCTTCCTGCTGATCGTGGGTCACGATGACGAAGGTCAGGCCGAGCCGCCGCTGCAATTCCATCAATTCGAGTTGCGTGCTTTCGCGAAGCTTCTTGTCGAGCGCGGCCAGCGGCTCGTCGAGCAGCAATAGTTGCGGTCGCCGTGCCAGCGAGCGCGCCAGCGCCACGCGCTGCCGCTGGCCGCCGGAAAGCTGATCCGGTTTGCGCTTCTCCATACCTTCGAGTTTGACCAGCGCGATCATCTCGGTGACGCGCGCATCGATCTCCGGAGACGGCATGCCGGCACGCTTCAATCCGAACGCGATATTGTCCCGCACGCTCAAATGCGGAAACAGCGCGTAGCTCTGAAACATCATGTTGACAGGGCGCTGATGCGGCGGCACCTGCGCGATATCCTTGCCATCGAGCAGGATGCGCCCGGCATCGGGCGTCTCGAAGCCGGCCAGCATTCGAAGCAGCGTAGTCTTGCCGCAGCCGCTCGGTCCGAGAAGCGCGAAGAACTCGCCGGCGTGAATGTCGAGCGACAGCGCGTCCACCGCACGGAACCGGCCGAATGTCTTGACGACAGCGTCAATGCGCAGGAGCGGCCTGCCGGGCGCTGCCGGCGGCGTCGATTGCGGCGAATCCGCCCGTCTTGCGGTATTCGCTAGTTCTTCGGTCATGCTCTCAGCCTGCCCCATGGAAGGCGCAAGCTAAACCCGGCGCAGTCCCGGCTCAACCGCAGCGCTGTGGATGACGGTTGGATATTCTCGCATCATACCGTGGCCATGAAGACCGCCAGACGCTCGCGGTCGGCTTGGTCCATGGTCAGGCCAAGCTTTGAGCGGCGCCAAAGGACGTCATCCGGGAAGCGCGCCCACTCCTTTGTCATGAGATAGCACACTTCCGCCGCCGTGAGCTCCGGCCCAAAACTTTCACCGAGATCGGCCTTCGCCTTGGCTTCGCCGAGCACCTCACCGAGCCGCGAGCCATAGGCCGAAACCAGACGGAGCGCCTGATCGGAGGTCAGGAAGTTCCACCGTGCACGCGCATTTTCCACCTGTGCCTCAAAACTCTCGCGCGGGAAATCGCCGCCCGGCAGTGCCGCTTGCGCACTCCAGTTGTGTGACATCGGATAGAACGGCAGCAGGCGCGAGACCGCGCGCTCGGCGCGCAACCGCGCAGTCGTGACGTCGCCGCCGAAAATCGTGAGTAACGGCGCCTTGCGCCGCCGCGCATCGAACAGCACCGTCCCCTCGCGTGCAAATCGTCTGCCGGGGCGCCCCGTGACGAGGTTGACGCCGGCGACCGACCTGATGACGTCGGATGCATCGATGTGCTCGCGGAAATACCTGTTGGCGGCATCACAGAGATAGCTGACTTCATTGGCGGACATCGATACCGCCGCCGGATCGCCCTTGAAGCTTCGCGCGATGGTGCCGATCATGGTGAAGTCGCGCTGATAGGGGCTGGCGAAAACCAGTCTTCGATCTGAATTCTGCAAGACGTACACGTTATCGGTGTCGAACAGGCGACGGACGATGATCTGTCCGAGCTTGACGGCGCTGGCGCGCGGCGGTGGCACCCGCAGCACGGTCTCGGCGACGATCGCCGCCCAGGCGCCCGCGGCGTTGGCGAGCGACCTTGCCGTAATCACCTGACGGTGCCCGCGATCGATCATCACCAGCCGCCAGACATCGCTGCGATCGGCGCGCACGCATCGAGCTCCGGTGCGGATCACCGCTCCCCGCTCTGCGGCATCGACGGCGCTCGCAACCACCAGCCGCGAATCGTCGACCAGGCAATCCGAATAGCCAAAGGCTGTACCAAACGGCCGCTGCAATGCATCGCCGATCGGATGATGCGTGATGTCGATTGCCGCCGAGCGCGGCAGGCTGTCCTTAGGCGCCAGACGGTCATAGACGTAGAGCCCGAGCCGAAGCAGCCATGGCGGGCGCTCATCGGAATGCGCAGGGATCACAAAATTCGCCGGCCGCACCAGATGCGGCGCGATCTGCATCCAAATCTCGCGCTCGGCCAGCGCCGTGCGCGTGCGCCGGAACGCCCTGCGCTCGAGTACCGACAGATCGCCCTGGATCAGCCGTCCGCTGGCACACGAGGCGGCGCCGCCAAGGTCGCCCTGCTCGATCAGGATGACCCGCAGGCCGCGTCCGGCGGCCTCGCGCGCCACGCTAACGCCGTTCAATCCGCCGCCGATGATCGCAAGATCGTAATCCGCCATACTAGTGTCCCGGTTCTGACATTCGCATTACATCGCGGCGGGTTTGCTTACGAATGTAAGAACCAGAGGGACACTAGCAGATAAAATTTCCAGTGCGGTTTCGGATTTTGACATTCGCCCTTCGAGCACTCGCGGCAACTCTGTAGCGAATGTCAAATCCGCCGCACCAGTAGCAGCGTCGCATGGCCAAGCTTGCCCTTCCCTTGATGAGAACGGCCCGCCATAAGCAAGGAAAGAGGCAGAATGCCGACAGACTTAGCCGGTCTTGCGCACCGGTTCGGCGGCGCCGCCGGCGGAGGCGCGGCCGACCAGCGCGTCGTACTGATCGACCGGAAGCGGCTTGCCGATGAAATAGCCCTGCACCGCGTCGCAGCCCTGCTCGTCGAGGAAGACGAGTTGCTCCTGGGTTTCCACGCCTTCGGCGACGATCGACATTTCGAGGCCGTGGCCGAGACCGATCACGGCGCACACGATCGCAGCCGACTGCGGGTTGCGTCCCAAATTCATGATGAAGGCGCGGTCGATCTTGATCTTGTCGAACGGGAAGGCCTGGAGGTAGCTGAGCGAGGAGTAGCCGCTGCCGAAATCGTCCATCGAGATGCGTACCCCCAGCCCCTTCAGCCGCCGCAGCAGCGCAAGGCCGCGATCGAAATCCTCGATCAGTACGCCTTCGGTGATTTCCAGCTCGAGCCGCCCCGGCGCCAGGCCCGTCTCGAGCAGGATCGAATGCACGAGGCTGACGACGTCGCCATGCATGAACTGCGCCGGCGACAGGTTGACGGCCACCTGCAGGGGCACCGGCCAGGAGGCCGCCTCGCGGCAGGCTTCGCGCAGGATCCACTGGCCCATCTCGAAGATCAGGCCGCTTTCCTCGGCAAGCGGAATGAAATCGGATGGTGGCACGAAACCGCGCACGGGGTGACGCCAGCGCGCCAGCGCCTCGAAGCCGATGATTTCGTTGCTGCCCGGCGTCCAGCGCGACGAGGCCTGCGGCTGATAGTGGAGCGACATTTCGCCGTTCTTGATGGCGGCCGAGAGGTCCTGGTGCAGCACGCGCCGGTCGCGGACCTGCTGATCCATCTCCGGCTCGTAGATGCTGATCGTACCGCGGGATTTCGCCTTGGCGCGCGCCAGCGCCGCGCCTGCATTGGCGAGCAGCGACGCGGCGTCGTGCCCATTGTGCGGGAAAATCGAGATACCGTGGTCGCGCCGGTGCGAACCGGTTTTCCGTCGATCACGAATTTCCTTGGACATCGTTTCGGCGAACTGCTCCGCCAGCAGCATACCGGCGATCGGCTGCTTGCCGTCGATGATCAATCCGAACTGCATCGCCGGAAAGTCGCGCCACCACGCCGCCGCGCGCGGTCGCTTGCATCCGCTGCGCCACCTCAATCAGCAACTTGTCACCGACGGCATGACCGAACACGTCATTGACCTCGTTCAGGCCGTCGAGATCGATCGAGAGAACGGCGAATTCCTCCTCGGCCTCGGTGCAGGCCTCGATCATCTGCGTCAGCGCCTGGAGGAACGCCGCGCGGTTCGGCAGATCGGTGAGACCGTCGTGATAGGCCATGTGGGCCATTCGCGACTCGGTCTGACGGCGGTCGGTGACATCCTCGTGGGTCTTGATCAGGTATTGCGGCTCGCCGGCATCGTTGAGCACGGTGACGCGGCGCGTCAGGAACAGCCGCAAGCCGTCCTTGGTGCTGATCGGATGTTCCTCGGTGAGCGGCCGGCGATTTTTGAGCGCCGCTTCGTCCCGCGCCATGATGAGCTTGGCTTCGCGCGCATTGAAGATTTCGGCCGCCGTAAGCCCGGCGACCTCTTCGCGGCGGCGGTTGAGAATGGTTTCCGCGCTGCGATTTGCCAGCAGGTATCGTCCGTCACCCGCCCGTTCGACCGTCAGCGAGACCGGAATGTTGTCGACGACGAGTTCGAGGAACTTCTTGGTGCTTTGCAGTTCCTGCGAAAGCGTCTTGCTGTCGGTCACGTCATCGAACAACGCGATCAGGAACGCGGGCTCGCCTCTGTCGTTGCGCGCGATCACGCGGCTTGAGGCAAGCACCCGCTTGCGCGAGCCACGCTCGACGACGAATTCGCTGCTGAACGCGCCTTCTGTTGCATTGAGCGCGGCGCGGTCGGCGGCCTCGATGCTGGCTGCCGTACCGGCGGTGAAAATCTCGTCGGCGCGCTTGCCGACGATGAAGTCCCGCGAGAAACGCGAAAAGCGCTCGAAAGCACGATTGGCGAAGATGTAGCGGCCGTCCTCGATATTCTTGGCGGCCACGCAGACAGGGATATTTTCCAGCACGGATTCGAGAAAGTGCTTGGTGGACGCGAGTTCGCGCGACAGCGAACGCTGCTCGCTGCAATCCTCGTGGGTGGTAATCGAGCCACCATTTGACAGCGGAAAATGTTTAACGTGAACGGATTGACCGTTCGGCAGCTCGCTGATGAGACCTTCGGGCTTGGCCGCCTGCGCATAGAATTCTTCGATGCTGACATCGAGCACACCGCGCTTCAGTCGCAGCTCGAGCAGTTCCCTGCCCGAAAGGTCGGGCGCGATATCCGAACGCGAGAGCCCGTAGATATCGAGGTAACGGTCGTTCAAAAAAACGATCCGTTGCCGGGGGTTGGTGATCACCACGCCCTGCTTGAGGTTGTTCAGGGCGGAACTGACGAAGGCGTTTCGGCGCTGTCGCGACAGCCTGAAGCGTCGCATCGTCGACCTGGTCCAGAGCCCGACCGAGATCAGAAAACAGCAGACGACGAGCCCGCCCAGCACGGCGTCCGAAACCACGTCCGGACCGGCGGCGGCGAAGTATCCCACAACACTGGATTCGGGATTGGACGCGGCAGCGGCCCAAAACGACGCAACCAGGCACAGCACGATTCCCGCAGGAATCATGATCCCGCCGCCTGCCTGCCAGTCTTTGTCAGCCATCGGTCACCCGCGCATTACCGGGCCGGAGTTTCTGGCTTCACGCGTTTGGATCAGGTAAACGCGTACCCGAGCCGGGCTGATTTGCGGCGGGAAATTGCGCCAATTGCCCCGACATGATTAATGGATCCCTAACGATTTGCCGGACGACTTCCGGAACAAATCCAAAGAGTTGCCCAAGCGAGCAAACCACAACCAGAACCCGCGGCCAGCCGGGGCGTTGGACGCGAAAGTTGCAATCGGTCGACTTTCCCGCCGCTCCGATCAGCCAGCAAATCCGGATCGGAATTTTCGAATGGAAAAGGTCGAGTGCGTCGTCGTCGGTGCGGGAGTGGTCGGCCTTGCCGTGGCGCGGCGACTGGCCCAGGCCGGTCGGGAGGTCATTGTGCTGGAAGCCGCCGAAGGGATCGGCACCATCACCTCCTCGCGGAACAGCGAAGTCATCCATGCCGGGATCTATTACCGGGCAGGCAGCCAGATGGCGCGGATGTGCGTCAGCGGCAAGCAGGCACTGTACCGTTACTGCCGCGAGCAAGGCATCCCGCACCGAAACTGCGGCAAGCTGATCGTCGCTACGACGCCAGGCGAAACCGAAAAGCTGGCATCAATCAGGGCGCACGCCGAGGCCAACGGCGTTGCCGACCTGCAAACGCTTTCAGGCGAGGCCGCCCGGGCGCTGGAGCCGGCGCTCCATTGCGAAGCCGCGCTGCTCTCTCCTTCCACCGGCATCATCGATAGCCACGCCTACATGCTGGCCCTGCGCGGCAATGCCGAAGATGCAGGCACCGCCTTTGCGTTTCACACCCCGATGCTTGGCGGACGCGTCCGGGAGGGGCGCATCGAGATCGACGCCGGCGGCGAGACGCCGATGTCGCTGGAGTGCAAGCTTCTGGTCAACGCGGCAGGCCTTGGAGCCACGAGCGTAGCGCGCAGTATCGACGGCATGCCGGTCGAACAGATTCCGCGAGCCTATCTTGCGAAGGGTAACTATTTCAGTTGCTCGGCGCGCGCGCCGTTTTCGCATCTGATTTATCCGGTGCCCGAGCCCGGCGGCCTCGGGGTGCATCTCACGCTCGACATGGCGGGACAGGCGCGGTTCGGCCCGGATGTGGAATGGGTCGACAGCATCGACTATGCGGTCGATCCGGCCCGTGCCGAACGGTTCTATCCGGCGATCCGCCGCTACTGGCCGGCGCTGCCGGATGGGGTGCTGATGCCGAGTTACTCGGGCATGCGGCCGAAGATCGTGCCGCCCGCGGTAGCGGTGCAGGATTTCATGATCCAGGGGCCGAGAGACCACGGCATCGAGGGACTGATCAACCTGTTCGGCATTGAATTGCCCGGCCTGACGTCGTCGCTCGCGCTCGCCGACTACGTCGGCGAGCTGGCTTCAGCAAGCTAGTTCAAGCATGCGAGCCAGTTCCAACATGAGAGCGTTACGGGAACGCACCATCAACCGAGCTTCGCCAATCGACGCTGACAACGCCTGTCAGCGGCGGCGATCAAGCAGGCTCAGGTCTGGCGGCTACTGAACTTAGTGCAACGTGGCGCTGGCGGAGTGCTTCAAGCGCTCGATTTCGTCCTTGACCATCAACTTCCGGCGCTTCAATTCGACAATCTGCAAGTCATCTGTTGAAAGGTGTAGAAGAGCATCGTGCAATTCGTTTTCGAGAACCTTGTGTTTTCGTTCCAGTTCAACGAGATGTGCGTGAATTGCCATTCGAAACCTCCTCGGTTGGATAAGACCTCAGATTCGATCCGGACTCGTGATCCGATTCCGACAACATTCGCTTCCCGTCCCAGCGACCACATTTGCGAATGTTAGAATCAAGGATCACTAGCAAATATAAGTTTCTGGTGGAGTTTTTGGGTTCGGCATTCGCTCGAAGAGCCCGCGGCTAGGTGGCTGGCGGATGTCAAACCCACTCCACCAGCCAAGCTTACACCAAGGCTTGAATTTGTCGATGGGTTTGAAAGACGCGATCCTCATATTTCACCGGCATCTGTAACGAATTGTGAGTGGGAAGCGCGAAGCCCCTTCGCAACAGCGGGATAACCGTTTCCCCCGCGAAAACGGACGCCGCCGCACAGCAATTGGAACCTTAACGTTCGAAGGCCGGCACGCGCCGGCGTTTATACGGACGCCACGCCACCTCGTTCCTTCCAAGCCACCTGTTAGTCGCAATGGAACACGCTTGCGGAGCGGGCTGCCAGGGAGGATAGTTGCGGGGCCAGTGTCCGCCGCACTCGGCTTGCCGGAATTTTCGCAAATCTCATCCGCGTTTTGACTAAGTAAACCATGACCGACGAAGATGAGCGCGAACTCGAATCCGAGCTCGCAAGGTTGCAACAGGAACACCGCGATCTCGACGCCGCGATTGATGCGCTGCATCAGTCCCCTGCGCCCGATTTGTTGCGGCTGCAACGGTTGAAGAAGCGCAAGCTGCAGTTGCGCGACCGTATCGCCTTCATCGAAGACCAGATCACGCCTGACATCATCGCCTGAGCGTGCGTGGCGGCGTCACGCCCGAAAATCAGGCTTGACTTAATGAGAACAAAATAGGAACATTTGCGGGCCCCCACCACCGCCTCAAGGAAACCCGCCATGGCCGAACCTGTCTCGTTTCCCTTCAGCCCCAGCTACGAACAGGCCTGCGATCAGTTGATCGCGATGTGCAACGGCGATCCACGCAGCACGATCAAGGCGCTCATCCTGGCCAACGAATATCTGGAAACCGAATTGAGCGAGTTGCGGACCAAGGCCTTGAATCTGGGCGCAGCCATCCGACGGTCGCGTGCGCGAGACGACGCGGCCTGATCATTTGAAAAGGAGCGTGTAATGGCCAACGTTACCTATTACGTCGCAATGCCATTTTTCCAGGATGACGCCGGCCTCCCGGTCGCAGGCGCAGCCGAAGAGTGCCAGCACTCGACGGCTGCGTTGCGGCGAGCCGAGGCGATGTCACGCGCAGCCGGGAGCATCGGCGCAGTGGCGTTCTGCCGCAGTGGCGATCCGATGGTCGGCGAGTTCGGCGATGCGCAGGTGCTGAGGAAGTTCGGCCAAGTGCCGGACGATCTGATTGCTCTCTAGTGTGGCGGTTCAAAAGTCCGCATCATTTGTGCCGCGGGTTCGTCATGCGGACTTTTGAACCAAAGCCACACTAGATCAATAAATTGGCTAGTGTCCTTTCGATTCCGAAGTTCGAAACGTGGCTCCGTGAAATTATACGAACTTCGGAATCGGGACACTAGTTTCAGCGCAATTCCCGGAAGAAGGCGCGCACCTCATGCGCCAGTGGGTCGGGCTGCTCGAGGGCAGCAAAGTGGCCGCCCTTTTCCATGACGGTCCAGCGGCGAATGTTGGTGTGCACGCGCTCGATCGCGCTGCGCGGCGGTTTGAGGATTTCGCGCGGAAATTGCGCGTAACCTGTGGGAACGCTGATGACCGCGCCGCGCGGCAGAATGGCCGCGCCATGGAGCCGTGCGTAATAGGGCCAGAATGACGACCCGATCGCGCCGGTGAACCAGTAAAGCGAAATATCGGCAAGCATGCGGTCGCGGCTGATCGCGCTTTCGACATCGCCACCGCAATCCGACCAGGCGCGGAATTTCTCCACGATCCAGGCCGCGAGACCGGCCGGCGAGTTCGTCAGCGCAAAGGCGAGCGTCTGCGGACGCGTGCCCTGAATCCATTGGTAGCCTGTTTCTTCGCGCGTCCAATGTGCCAGTTCGCCGAGATAGCGTTTCTCCTCCTCGGTCGGATTTTCGAATGTGCTCGCCTCGCGTCCTGCGGCCGCCCACAGGTTGAGATGAATCCCGATCATTTTCTCTGCATGCGCATAGCCGAGCCGGCTGGTAATCGCCGCACCCCAATCGCCGCCTTGCGCGGCAAAACGCGAGAAGCCGAGAACATCGTGCATCAGCGCGGCAACACAATCGGCCATCTCTGGCACGCCGTATCTTTTTTGACCCGGCTTGAACGAAAGCCCGTAGCCCGGCAGCGACGGGGCAATCACCGTGAAAGCGTCGCGGGAATTGCCGCCGAACCGGGCCGGATCGGTGAGGCGGGGAATGATGTCGAGGAATTCGAACACCGAACCCGGCCAGCCGTGCAGCAGCAACAACGGCATCGGGTTTTCACCCTTACCCTCGACACGCAGATAGTGCAGGTCGATGCCGTCGACGGCTGCACGAAATTGCGGAAAGGCGTTGAGCGCCGCTTCCTCCTTCCGCCAGTCGAAGCCGTCGCGCCAATATTCGACAAGACCGCGCAGATAAGCCACGTCGGTGCCGTAGGCCCAGGAATTGCCTTGAGCTTCGCCAGGCGCGGAATCGGGAAAGCGGGTACGCGCCAGACGCGCCTTGAGGTCGGCGATATCGGTGTCCGCGACGTGAAGCGTGAACGGCACTGGTTTGGTCATGATGCTGTCCGGCTCGCTGGTCGAAGGTTGGTTCACTTCGTGGCGCCGCTGCGCCTTGCGCACATACATCGCGCGATCGGCTTCGCCCAGCGCACGCGCTGCTTCGGAATGCGGCCCGAGAAGGGCTACGCCTGCGGAGACGCCGGTCCCAACCGTGCTGCCTGCAAAGGCGAAACTGAGGCGATCGATGTCCTCCTCGAGCGCGGCCGCTTTCGCATGGGCATCGGTTTCGCTGAGATTCCATAACAGCAACGCAAACTCATCGCCGCCGAGCCGGCCGATCACGTCGGAAGAACGGATCTGCTGCAACAGCACGGCAATGATCGCCTTCAGCACCTCGTCTCCGGCCGCATGACCGAACTTGTCGTTGATCGGCTTGAGGCGATCGACGTCAAGCACGATCAACGCGCCGCTGGCCTGGTAGCGCTGGATATAGGAGATGGCGCGGCCGAGCTCCCGTTCGAAGCCGCGACGATTGGAGATTCCGAGCAGGAAATCGGTCTCGGCCGCTGCCTGCAACTCTTCGATGCGCGAGTTCGCCCTGGTCAACTGGGTCTTGAGCCGCCTGATCTCGGCCTTCGCATCGTCCTTGGCATTGTCCTTGGCATCGCCCTTCGCCGGGCGGCGGGATACCGAGGCGGCACGGCGCCCGGGGGCCTTGCGGCCTGCCGCTGCGGGTTTTTGTCGTTTCGCGGCGCGCGGTGCCGTAGTCTTTGTTTTCTTCTTCATCGCTTTTCCTTGAATCACGCGCGGCATCCGGCCGAACTGCGGAATCAGGACATAGCCCGCCTTTTCGCAAACTCGCGTTAACGCCGGTTGCGGGTTTTTCACCAGAAGGCTTGCTTGTTCGTACCAAGACAGGATAGTCCATTGTCGATCCCTTGCCAGCTTGCCGAACAGAGGGCCGATCCTATAATCGGACCTGAATCTTTTGTTTTCCGACGGTTAAGAATTAACGACATGCCCGCGCCTATCGCCATCATCATGGGAAGCCAGTCGGACTGGGAAACCATGCGCCACGCCGCCGAAACGCTCGGCGCACTCGGGATCGCGTTCGAGAAGCGCATCGTCTCCGCGCACCGCACGCCGGATCGGCTCTACGCTTTCGCCAAGGGTGCGAAGGCGGCCGGCTTCAAGGTCATCATTGCGGGCGCGGGCGGCGCCGCGCACCTGCCCGGCATGGCCGCGGCGTTGACGGAACTTCCCGTGCTTGGCGTGCCGGTCGAATCCAAGGCGTTGTCGGGCGTCGATTCGCTCTACTCGATCGTGCAGATGCCGGCCGGTGTTCCCGTTGGAACGCTTGCGATCGGCAAGGCAGGTGCGATCAATGCCGCGCTGTTCGCAGCCAGCATCCTGGCGCTGACCGACAAGGCGCTGGCGGACCGGCTTGCCGCCTGGCGCAAACAACGGACCGACGCGGTCGCCGAGCGTCCGGAGGAATCCGCGTGACTGATGTAGCGCCGGTGAAGCTGAAGCCAGGCGACACCATCGGAATTGTTGGCGGCGGACAACTCGGGCGAATGCTGGCAATGGCGGCCGCGCGGCTCGGCCTGCGCTGCCGTGTGTTTTCGCCCGACCCGGACTCGCCCGCCTTCGACGTTGTCGCCAACGCGACCTGCGCCGAATATGCCGATGTCGAGGCGCTCGAACTTTTTGCCAGCGACGTCGACGTCATCACCTATGAATTCGAGAATGTTCCGGCAGCCTCCGCCATGATCCTCGCGGCGCGGCGGCCGGTGCTGCCCGATCGCCAGATTCTGGAAACGACGCAGGATCGGCTGATCGAGAAGGATTTCGTCACCCGCCTCGGCATCAAGACCGCCGACTATGCCGACGTTTCGTCGCCGCAAACCCTGCGTGCGGCGATCGCCAGGATCGGGCTGCCCGCGGTGCTGAAGACCCGCCGCTTCGGCTACGACGGCAAGGGCCAGGCCATCATCCGCGCGGGCGACGATCCGGATCGCGCCTGGGAGGACCTCGCCACCAAATCTGCGATCCTTGAAGCCTTCATTCCGTTCGAGCGCGAAATTTCGGTCGTCGCCGCCCGCGCCGCGGACGGCAGCGTCGAATGCTTTGACGTCACGGAAAACGAGCACAGCGATCATATCCTCAAGGTTTCGCGCGTGCCGGCCGCCATATCGGACACGCTCGCCGCACAGGCCCGCGACATCGTGCGGAAGATCGCGGATGCGCTCGACTATGTCGGCGTGCTGGCGGTGGAACTGTTCGTGGTGCCCGGCGACGGAGGACCGAAGATCCTCGTCAATGAGATCGCCCCCCGCGTGCATAATTCCGGCCACTGGACGTTGGACGGCGCCTCGATCTCCCAGTTCGAACAGCATATCCGCGCCATTGCCGGATGGCCCCTCGGCAAGCCGCTCCGCCATGGCGACGTCACGATGACCAACCTGATCGGGGACGAAATCAACGGCTACGCCGACTGGCTCGGCGTTCCCGGCGCGACCGTGCATCTCTACGGCAAGGGCACACCCCGGCCCGGGCGCAAGATGGGACACGTGACCCGTGTGACGCCGCCGGGCAAAAAATAGCCCGCTGGATCGACCGAGCGAGGCGACGACCTCGTCAGAGCTGACCGTCTAGCCCGGTTTCACGCCTTCCACGATGCCGGTCGGCTCCTCGCTTAGCCAGCGATAGACGACGCCTCCGAGCACGCCGCCGATCAAGGGCGCCACCCAGAACAGCCAGAGCTGGCCGAGCGCCCATCCGCCGACGAACAAAGCCGGGCCGGTACTGCGCGCCGGATTCACCGAGGTGTTGGTGATAGGGATACTGACCAGATGGATCATCGTCAGTGTCAGGCCGATCGCCAGCGGCGCAAAGCCTGCGGGCGCCTTGCCATGCGTCGCGCCCATGATGATGAACAGGAACATCGCCGTCATCACGACTTCAGTGATGAAGCAAACCATCAAGTCGTATTGGCCCGGTGAATGGGCCCCGTAGCCATTGGACGCAAAACCTTTGCCGACGTCGAAGCCTGGCGCTCCGCTCGCGATCACATAAAGCAGCGCTGCAGCCGCCACAGCGCCGACAACCTGCGCGATCACATAGGGCAGCACCTGGCCGGCCGGAAAACGCCCGCCGGCGGTAAGACCGACCGTCACAGCCGGATTAAGATGGCAGCCGGATACATGGCCAATCGCATAGGCCATGGTCACGACGCTCAGGCCGAATGTCAGCGATACCCCGAGCAGCCCGATGCCGACCTGCGGAAAAGCAGCGGCAATGACCGCGCTGCCACATCCCGCAAAGGTGAGCCAAAATGTACCAATCAATTCAGCGGCATATTTTTTGGCATTCATGGAAGCCTCCCGAATACACCCTTCGCGATCCTCCCAGCGAAATTAGTCTAAAAAGTTGCAGATTCCCCGGGTCGACACATTTAGTCACCGAATTCCGAGGGGCCCGAACAGCGCTGTTCCGGATCGATTTTTCTGTTCCCAGGTAGACATTAGCCCCTTTGTCTGATACATCCGCGCGCTCAAAGGTCCGGGAGCGAGGCTTTTTGCCAGCCCTTTGACCTTATCAGAATCCAAGCCGATCAATTGAAGAGGATGCCGCGTGCAGGTTCTCGTTCGCGATAACAACGTCGATCAAGCCCTCAAGGCGCTGAAAAAGAAGATGCAGCGCGAGGGTATTTTCCGCGAGATGAAGCTCCGCGGTCACTACGAAAAGCCCTCCGAGAAAAAGGCCCGTGAAAAGGCCGAAGCCGTGCGCCGCGCGCGCAAGCTGGCCCGCAAGAAGTTGCAGCGTGAAGGCCTGTTGCCGATGAAGCCGAAGCCGGTGTTCGGTGCTGGCCCCGGCGCCGATCGCGGTGGCCCCGGCGGCGGTCGCGGTGGCCCGGGCGGACCTCGCGGCCCGCGCTGAGCTCAGCGATTTTCGGACAGGAATTGAACAACGCGGGCCTTCGGGTCCGCGTTTCTTTTTGCGCGACGCACGACGTGAAATGAGCGCCAATAGGCGCCACGGGCCATGGCCGCCCGCCTCGTCAACGCCAGCAAGCTTTTAAATGATTTTTGGCCGCACCGTCGCAGCGCGACGGCGCGCATACGGCTGGCCGACTACTTCGGAATCACCGAGTTGAACAGCTTCTTGGTGGCCGAGAGAACGTCGTCGGCAACCGACGGCCGTTTCGCAGGCGCCTCCACCGCAGCATCGGCCCGCAGATCCAGCGGCCCATTCTGCGCATCGGGAATGTCGGCGGGTGGCGTCGGATGCAGCGGGTCATTGGTCCGCGCGGCCACCGGCTTGCTGTCGAACGGCGGCGTCGAAACCATGATCGGCGGCGGTAAGGGTTGCATTGACGGGGCAACCGCCACCGGGGCCGGTGCGGGAACGACCGGCGCCGCCAAAACAGGGGCCGGCTCCGCAGGCTTGGTTTCCAGAGGCTTGGCTTCCAAAGCCTTGGTGTCGAGAGGCTTAGGTTCCAGAACTTTGGGTTCTACGGCCTTGGCCTGCGCGCGGGGGGCAGGTTCGCTGCCGCGCAGGCGCTCGATTGCTTCGCGTGCCAGAACGTTGGCATCGGGCGTTACCGTCGGCTCAGCCGCCGGAGCGGTAACGGGGGCTGCCACCACGGGTTCGGCGGCCGGCGCGGGAGCCGGGGTCGCCTTGGAAGCCTTCTCTCGCGTCGGCCGGTGCTTGCCCGTGTCGGCGGGTGCGGTCGGCGGGATACTGGCGGTTTCGGACGGCCGATCGGCCTTTTCGGCCGGCTTTTCAAAGGTCGCCTTGTCGGCTGCCCCCTTGTCGGTGATCGACTTTTCGGAAATCCCCTTCGCCCGGACGCCATGCTCCGGCGCAGTGCCAAGGTCGGCCGAGCGCTCGGCAGGCTTCGAATTCGGCCTTGGAAGCGGCCTTTTTCGGGTCGGCAGTGGATACCGCGGCGGCGGTGTCGGCGGCCGGCGTCTTGTTGTTGATGTAATGATTGACGATGTAGGCGCCGAGGATGGTCGCAATCACCGACGGAAAGATATCCATCGCAAATTTTGACACCAGTTTCAGCATGCCGACCACTCCCGCGCGGGCTCTGATGCCGAAGCTTTGAGGCATATCGGTGGCAATTCGGTAAACGGCGCGGTTATGGCTTTAGCTCCACTTCCAAAAATACGATCTCGCTCGCGGATTCGTTACGAACGTCGTGCTCCACCCCGGCCTTGCGGAAGTAGGATTGGCCGACCCCTAACTGGGCCTTGGAGCGCTCCCCATTGGGAGCCACGATGGTCATCTCGCCCGCGGTCACGGGCACTATAACATAATCCATCTCATGAATGTGATGTCCGGTGGCCGACCCGGGCGCCAGCCGCCATCGGGTCACCCGCACCTCCGGGGTGTCGACCTGAACATCGGACGTGGCGCTGATCATTTTCGGCTTTCCTCCCGTTCAGGGAACGAACACCAGGAACATAAATATCGCAAATACCACAAGGTGGACCAGCCCGAAAAGGATGTTGGTACGGCCGCTGCCGAGCGTCATCATGGCCAGCAGCAGCGTCAGGACCAGAAGCACGATCTCCTGGGAAGGAAGCCCGAGCACGAGCTGCTTGTCGAGTTCGTAGGCTGCGATGGCGACGGCCGGGATCGTCAGCCCGATGGTGGCGAGCGATGAACCGAGTGCGAGGTTGATGCTCTTTTGCAGGTCGTTCCGGCGCGCCGCAGCGACGGCGGCCACGCCCTCCGGCATCAGGATCAACAGCGCCACCAGGATGCCGGCAAAGGCGGGCGGCGCACCGATCAGCGCCGCACCGGCATCGACGACCTGGGAGAATTTCTTCGCAAGCAGCACCACCGCCAACAACGAAATCAGCAGCAGGCCGATGGAGAGCGCGATCGTCCGGTTCGAGGCTTGCGGGCCGTCATGGTCGGCGTTCGACGAACTCGCGACGAAATAATCCCGGTGCCGCACCGTCTGCGTGTAAAGAAAGACGCCATAGAGCAGGATCGTCACGACACTGACGAAGCCGAGCTGACCTGCCGAATAAATCGGTCCCGGCGTCGTCTCCGTATGATTTGGCATGATCAGCGTGATGGTGGCGAGGACCGCAAGAACGCTGAGATAGAGGTTCGAACCGCTGACCTGGATATCCTGTTCACGGTAACGCAAACCGCCGACCAGGATGCAAATGCCGACAAGCCCGTTGCAGACGATCATGACGACCGCAAAAACCGTGTCGCGCGCCAGCGTGGTCACGGTCTTCTCGCCGAGCATCATGGTTGCGATCAGTGCGACCTCGATGATGGTGACGGCGAGCGTCAGGAGCAGCGTGCCGAACGGCTCGCCAATCCGTTCCGCAACCACTTCCGCATGATGAACGGCCGCGAATACCGTGCCGAACAGGAATCACGAGCAGGACCGCGGCGAACACCCACCCGAAGGCCGTCGGCGCGAAGGTGTAACGCAGCGCGGTGACGGCGGCGAACAGCAACACGGACAGCAGAGGAAAGAACCACGCCGAGCGCGGCATCGGTCCGTGGATGCTCATGCGTCCCCTCCCTCAAGACCCACCAGAGATTCGCTGATCATAGCAGATTACCTTGGCGGGCATTTTGGCGCGTCGATAAAGCGTCGCGCAACCTCGATCGCTCCGAAATCATCGAGGTTTTCGTGACCACCGCCGTTCAGCCGCACGAATTGCTTCGGCTCATGTGCCAGTGCGAACAAGCGTTCTCCGAACCTGATCGGAATAGCCGGATCGTCGGCGCCGTGCATCACCAGAAGGGGCGCCGTGACGCTGCCGATACGTTGATCGGAATGAAACTGGTCACGCATCAGCAGGCTGACCGGCACGATCGGCAACAACGCACCAGCGACATCGACGGTTGATGTGTACGGCGCTTCCAGGATCAGCTTTGCTATCTTGTGCTTCGCTGCCAGCGCGACAGCAACGCCGGTGCCGAGCGAGAAACCCCAGACCACGATCCGGTTCGCCTCGTAACGCGCCGTCGTAAACGCATAAGCGGCTTCGGCGTCTTGCAACAGACCAGCCTCGCTGGGCTGACCCGTCGAGCCCGCGTACCCGCGAAAGGAAACCGCCACGAGCCCGGTGCCGTCAGCCGTCAGGCTTTTGAAGCGGCGAACGCGGCCTGCGAGAAAATCACCGTTGCCGTGGAAGAACAGCACGACCGGGCAGCCTTGCCTCGCAGGAACGTGCCAGGCGACAATCCGCTCACCGTCCGCCGTACCGAGAAAGTGTTCTTCCGCTTCTGGAAAACCCGCTGCCTCTGGCGTGGTACGTCCAACCGGTGGAATCGGAAACAGCATGTCGCGCTGCTTGAAATACAGCGCGGCAACGCCGCCGAGATAAACGGTCACGGCGGCAACTAGGATCCATTTCAGCGCAATCATCGATCGGACCGGCCGATACACCGGCTTATCTTTTCCGCGGTTTGAGAAGCTTCTGGACGTCGGATTTGATGCTGTCAGGGAGCGCGCGGCAAGCGCAAATGCGCGCGTGCGCGACATGCCATCTGATGCGCTGTTCGCGCGTAGCCCGGAGCGGCATGCGATTTGATCGATGCCACTCCTTGTTCAGGGCCACGCTTGCCCGCCTCACATCGCCTTGACGATATTTTCGGTGACCTTCTTGGCGTCACCGAGCAGCATCATGGTGTTGTCACGATAGAACAACGGATTGTCGATGCCGGCATAACCCGACGCCAGCGAGCGCTTGATGAACATCACCGTGCCGGCCTTCCAGACCTGCAACACCGGCATGCCGTAGATCGGCGAGGTCTTGTCGTCCTCGGCCGCGGGATTGGTGACGTCGTTGGCGCCGATCACGAAGGCGATGTCGGCCTGCGCGAATTCCGAGTTGATGTCCTCGAGCTCGAACACCTCGTCATAGGGCACGTTGGCCTCGGCAAGCAGCACGTTCATGTGGCCGGGCATGCGGCCGGCGACCGGGTGAATGGCGTATTTCACCTCGACGCCCTCTTTCTTGAGGATGTCGCCCATTTCACGCAGCGCGTGCTGGGCTTGCGCCACCGCCATGCCGTAACCGGGCACGATGATGACCTTCGAGGCATTCTTCATGATGAAAGCGGCGTCGTCCGCCGAGCCGAGCTTGGCCGGCTTCTGCTCGCCACCGCCACCGCCTGCGGCCGCGGTCTCGCCGCCGAAGCCGCCGAGAATCACCGAGATGAACGAGCGATTCATCGCGTGGCACATGATGTAGGACAGGATCGCGCCGGATGAACCGACCAGCGCGCCGGTGATGATCAGCGCCGAATTGCCGAGGGTGAAGCCGATGCCGGCCGCCGCCCAGCCGGAATAGGAATTCAGCATCGAAATCACGACCGGCATGTCGGCGCCGCCGATCGGAATGATCATCAGCACGCCGAGGGTAAGCGCGATGATCGTGATCAGCCAGAAGTCGAGCGCGCTGCCGGACATCACCAGCCCGACGATGAAGAACACCAGCGCCAGCGCCAGCGCGATGTTGATGATGTGGCGGAACGGCAGGATGATCGGGGCGCCGCTCATCCGCGCCGACAGCTTCAGGAACGCAATCACCGATCCGGTGAAGGTCAGCGCGCCGATGGCGACGCCGAGCGACATCTCGACCAGGCTTTGCGGATGGATATGACCGGGTGTGCCGATATCGAAGGCTTCCGGGGCGTAGAACGCGCCGGCGGCGACCAGCACCGCGGCCATGCCGACCAGCGAGTGGAACGCAGCGACCAGTTCCGGCATCGAGGTCATCGGCACGCGGCGCGCGATCACCGCGCCGATGCTGCCGCCGATCGCGATGCCGAGGACCACCAGAAGCCAGGCGACGCCGTCGGCCGGCGGATGGGCCGCCAGCGTCGTGCCGACCGCAATCGCCATGCCGACCATGCCGAACAGATTGCCCTGGCGCGACGATGCGGGGCTCGACAGCCCGCGCAGCGACAGAATGAACAACACGCCCGCCACAAGATACAACAGTGAAGAGAGATTGGCGCTCATCTCAGGTCCCCCATTTCCTTCTCACCCCGAGGTGGTTGCCGCTCACTTCGCTTTTTTCTTGTACATCGCGAGCATTCGCTGGGTGACCAGGAAGCCGCCGAAGATGTTCACGCAGGCGAAAGATCAGCGCGACGAAGCCGAAGCCGCGCGCCCAGCCCGATCCGCTTGAAATCATGCCGACGCCGACCGCGAGCAGCGCGCCGACGACGATCACCGAGGAAATCGCATTCGTCACCGACATCAGCGGCGTATGCAGCGCCGGCGTCACCGACCAGACCACGAAATAGCCGACGAACACGGCGAGCACGAAAATCGACAGCCGGAACACGAAGGGATCGACGGCCTGCGCGAGATGCTCCATGGCTTCTGCTCCTACTTCGGCTGGAAATTCGGGTGGATGACGGCGCCGTCCTTGGTCAGCGCCGTCGCCTTGACCAGTTCGTCGTCCCAGTTCACGGCGAGCGCCTTGTTGGCCTTGTCGATCATGGTTTCGATGAACGAGAACAGATTGCGCGCGTAAAGGCTCGACGCCGAGGCCGCGACACGGCCGGCCACGTTGGTGTAGCCGACGATCTTGACGCCATCGACGTCGGCGACCTCGCCCGGCTTTCGCGCCGTCGACATTGCCGCCGCGTTCGACCGCCAGATCGACCAGCACCGAGCCCGGCCGCATCGACTTGACCATTTCGGCCGAAACCAGCTTCGGCGCCGGACGGCCCGGGATCAGCGCGGTCGTGATGACGATATCCTGCTTCTTGATGTGCTCGGCGGTGAGCGCGGCCTGCTTGGCCTGATACTCTTTCGACATTTCCTTGGCGTAGCCGCCGGCGGTCTGCGCGTTCTTGAATTCCTCGTCTTCCACCGCGAGGAACTTTGCGCCGAGCGATTCCACTTGCTCCTTGGTCGCGGGACGCACGTCGGTCGCGGTGACGATGGCGCCGAGGCGACGCGCGGTTGCGATCGCCTGAAGGCCGGCGACACCGACGCCCATCACGAACACCTTCGCCGCCGGAATCGTGCCGGCCGCGGTCATCATCATCGGGAAAGCGCGGCCGAAGGCTTCGGCGCCCTCGATCACCGCACGGTAACCGGCGAGGTTCGCCTGCGAGGACAACACGTCCATCACCTGCGCGCGGGTGATGCGCGGCATCAATTCCATTGCAAAGGCGGCGACGCCGGCATCCGCCATCGCCTTGAGCGCCGCGTCATTGCCGTAAGGGTCCATGATCGCGACGACCAGCGCGCCGCGCCTGTACCTGGAAAGCTCCGAAGCCTCAGGCCGCTTCACCTTGATGATGATGTCGGCGTCCTTGAGCGCGTCGGCGCTGACGGTGGCGCCGGCCGCGGTGAAGTCCGAATCCAGCAGGCCGGACTTGATCCCGGCGCCCGGCTCGACCAGCACTTCGACGCCCAGCGCCTTGAATTTCTTCACGGTGTCAGGCGAAGCGGCGACCCGCGGCTCGGACGGATCGATTTCCTTGGCGACGGCAATCTTCATGGGGCCTCCGGCGGCGCGGAAAACTCGCGGGCGTCATTCCGGCCAGATTGGCAAATCCCGCACCGGCCTGGCAACCGGGCACGGGCGGGCTTTCTAAAAATTACGCCGCGACTAGCGGCGCAAAAGTCGGGAAATCAAACGAGGAAGATCGCCATCAAGGCGACGATCGCGATCACGGAGATCGTGCCGTACTTCACCAGCATGATGAAGCCTTCGTAGGTCTGCTCGTGGGCTACGTAATCGTTGCCGTCGGCCGTCGTGTAGGCCACTTCGCTATGGTCTGCCATTGTTGTCCCCAGTGGAATCTCAGTGCTGGTTTGGACTTACCGCAAACCGAAAGGCAGAGCAACGCCGCGAAACCTATCGGGCCATTTGGAACGCCGATTGCCCGCTCCTTGGGCACATGAGGCCGGTCAGCCCATGGCCTCCAGCTCGTCGATCATGCCTGAAATCACCGAAAGCCCCCCGTTCCAGAACTGCGGGTCCTTGGCGTCCAGCCCGAAAGGCTTCAGCAGCTCGGAATAGTGCTTGGTGCCACCGGCCGAGAGCATGGCGAGATAGCGCTCGGCAAAGCCGGCTTGCGCGTGCTCGTAGGCCCCGTAGAGCGAGTTCACCAGACAATCGCCGAAAGCATAGGCGTAGACGTAGAACGGCGAATGGATGAAGTGCGGAATGTACATCCAGAAATTCTCGTAGCCGGGACGGATGTCGATCGCGGGTCCCAGGCTCTCGCTTTGGACGCTGAGCCAGATCTCGCCGATACGTTCGGCGGTCAGTTCGCCGTTTTTGCGTTCGGTGTGGACGGCACGCTCGAACGTGTAGAACGCGATCTGGCGCACCACCGTGTTGATCATGTCCTCGACCTTGCCGGCGAGCAGCGCCTGACGCTGCTTGGCGCTTTTGGTCTCGGCCAACAGCCGGCGGAAGGTCAGCATCTCGCCGAACACGCTCGCGGTTTCCGCAAGCGTCAACGGCGTCGGCGCCATCAGCGCGCCGTTCTTTGCGGCGAGCACCTGATGCACGCCATGGCCGAGTTCATGGGCGAGCGTCATCACGTCGCGCGGCTTGCCCTGATAGTTCATGAGCACGTAGGGATGCGCGGACGGCGTCGTCGGGTGCGAGAAAGCGCCCGGCGCCTTGCCCGGCCGCACCGGCGCATCGATCCAGCGGTCGGTGAAAAAGCGCTCGGCGATGGCGGCCATGTCGGGCGAGAAGCCGCGATAGGCCGACAACACCATGTTCTTGGCGTCGCCCCAGGCGATCGCGCCCGAGGTTGCGAACGGCAGCGGCGCGTTGCGATCCCAATGCGGCAGCTTCTTCTTTCTGAACCAGCCTGCCTTCAGCCGGTAATAGCGATGCGAGAGCGTCGGATAGGCCGCACGCACGGCGCTCACCAGCGCATCCACCACCTCACGCTCGACGCGATTGTTCAGATGGCGCGAATCCGCCACGTCCTTGAAGCCGCGCCAGCGGTCGGAAATCTCCTTGTCCTTGGCGAGCGTATTGGTGACGAGCGCAAAGGTCCGCTCATTGGCCTTGAAGGTCTTGGCGAGCGCTTCGGCGGCCGCCTTGCGCTTGGCGCCGTCGCGGTCCTGCAAAAGATTGAGCGTCGGCTCGATCGCGAGTTCCTTGGCCGAAACCTTGAAGCGCAAGGCGGAGATGGTCTGGTCGAACAACCGGTTCCAGGCGGCGTATCCGCTCTGGGACTTTTCGTGAAACAACTGCTCGACGCGGTCTTCGAGCTGGTACGGCTTGTCCTTGCGCAGATCCTCGATCCACGGCCGGTAATGCCCGAGTTCGGGCGCGCGCATCGCCGCCTCGATCACGGCATCCTCGATGCGATTGAGTTCGAGCGCGAAGAACAGCAGATGCACCGAGGCGTTGGTCAGCCGCTCGGACACGTCGCCGTAAAACTTCGAGATCACGGGATCGACGCTGTCGCCGGCGTGGATCAGCCCCGCATAGGAGGAGAGGCGGCCGGCAAGATCGTCGATCGCCTCGTAGCGCTTCACCGCTCCCGCGAGCCAGCCGCCGCCTTCTCCCGCGGTCCGCTCGGCCAACTTGCCTTTGTAGTCGTTCTCAAACGCGACACATTCGGCATCCAGCCTGTCGAGGTCGCGCGTCACTTCGGGCGCGTCGATCGCGGAATAGAGATCGGCCAGATTCCATTCCGGCAGTCTATCTCCCTTGGCCCTGGAGACCGAGGAGCCGGCTTTTGGGCTGGCCTTTTTGGGGCTGACCTTTTTGGGACTGGTCTTGCGTTGGGCGGTCGATTTGCGGAGAGCGGAGGCGGCGCGAGAGGTCATATGTTCGAAACCTGTATTCCATCAAAACGGCGGGGCAAGATTTAAGCAGGCGTTAATCGACGTCGGCCAGAGTGCCCCGATTCGAGACACATAGTTGTTGCGTGCGAGGAACACCATGCCTGCCATCATTTTGATCGCCGACGACGATGCCGTGCAACGCCGCCTGGTCGAGAACATGGTGCAAAAATGCGGGTATGAGACGGTCACGGTCGATTCCGGCGATGCCGCGATCGCCATGTTGACCGCGCCTGACGCGCCAGCGATCGACGCGCTCGTCCTCGACCTCGTGATGCCCGGCCTCGACGGCATGGGCGTTCTCGCCAAGATCCGCGAAGCCGGCCTTGCCATTCCTGTCGTGGTGCAGACGGCGCATGGCGGCATCGACAATGTGGTGTCGGCGATGCGCGCCGGCGCCCAGGATTTTGTCGTCAAGCCGGTCGGCATGGAGCGGCTCCAGGTCAGCCTGCACAATGCGCTCACCACCAGTGCGCTGAAGGGCGAGTTGCAACGCATCCGCCACAGCCGCGAAGGCCGGCTGACATTTGCCGACATCATCACCCGCAGCGAAGCGATGGCGAGCGTGATGCGCACGGCGAAAAAAGCGGCCGCCTCCTCCATTCCAGTGCTGATCGAGGGCGAATCCGGCGTCGGCAAGGAACTGTTCGCACGCGCCATTCACGGCAGCAGCGAGCGCAAATCAAAGCCGTTCGTGGCGGTCAATTGCGGCGCGATCCCGGACAATCTCGTCGAGTCGATTCTGTTCGGCCACGAAAAGGGAGCCTTCACCGGCGCAACCGAGCGACATGCCGGCAAGTTCGTCGAAGCCTCCGGCGGTACGTTGTTCCTCGACGAAGTCTCCGAGTTGCCGCTCTCCGCGCAGGTCAAGCTGCTCCGCGCGCTCCAGGAAGGCAGCGTAGAGGCGGTCGGCGCGCGCAAGCCGGTCAAGGTCGACGTGCGGATCATTTCCGCGACCAATCGCAAATTGCTCGACCGCGTGAAGAGCGGTCATTTCCGCGAAGACCTGTTCTACCGGCTTCATGTCTTGCCGCTCACGGTCCCGCCGTTGCGGTCGCGCGGCGAAGACATTCCGCATCTGGTGCGGCATTTCCTCGCGCGTTTCTCGGCGGAGGAAAACCGACACATTACCGGCGTCAGCGGCGAAGCGATGGCGCATCTCTCGCAACTCGATTGGCCGGGCAACATCCGCCAGTTGGAAAATGCGGTTTACCGCGCCGTCGTGATGAGCGAAGGCGACCAGCTCGTCCTCTCGGATTTCCCGTCAAATGCGGGAATCGCGTCGCCGCCGACAGCGGCTCTCCACGGCGAGCCGCTCGTCATTGAGCCGGGCTTCCACGCGACCGGCTCCATCAATGGTAGTGAAATACCAATCGCTCCGCTCCCGACGGCAGGCACGCTCGCCATGCTGACCGATGGCGGCGAAGTCCGCCCTCTGGAAGATCTCGAAAGCGAGATCATCCGTTTCGCGATTTCGCATTACCGCGGACAGATGTCGGAAGTGGCGCGGCGGTTGAAGATCGGCCGCTCGACGCTCTATCGAAAGCTTGATGAGACCATCGGGCAATCGGAGGATGGCGGCGGAACCGATCAAGCGGGATAACGCTTGATAGGATGCAGCGTCCGTAACACGCGGACGACGCAACCGAAATTGCAGCGCGGCAGAACATTTGAACCGTTGCCTTGGGGTGACAGACAAATGGCGACTCGCATGGCAAGACTTGGTCAAAGCGATGCAAGAAGAGACGCTTTGCGGTCAGTTTGTCGTGAGTTGCGGTCCCCGCTGCTGGCCGCTTGTGAGGTGCCCGTGTATCGTCTGCGTATGAATCGTTGCGGCAGCCATGCCACACGCGGAGACCTGGAGCACAATTTCACCGAAATGAGCTTCAAAATCCGATTTGGGCAGTGCTTTCGCGAAAGCTTTGTTTGACGGGATAACCACAGCTGCTTCGAAGCCGAAGCAGCTCACCCAAGGGGTGTGATAATGCGTGACTGTTGGAAGAACCGTGCTGGATATGACCGCGTGCTGATGACGGTCGCGGCAACATTCCTCACGGTATCGGCGAGCGCGGCGCTGGCGCAGAACGATGCCCCGCGCTCTTCCGCCGCCGAGCTCGCGATCGACGCAGCAGTCCCCCGCCCCGAACCGGCCAACGTTCCGCCGCCCACGGCCGCCGATATCAAACTCGATGCGCCTTCTGCCGCGACGACGGCGCCCACGACGGCTGCTGCAGTTCCGATTTCCGAACCCAGCAAGATCGACGCGCCCAAAGCTGACACTGCAAAGGCTGACTGCTGCAAAGGCTGACGCTCCGAAGATCGATGCTCCCAAGACCGATACGGCCGTCGTAGCCCCCGCACAGGCGCCAGCGCCCGCCGCGGCGGCAGCGCCCGAGCCGGCCAAGGAGCCCGTCAAGGCCGCAAGCAACGTCGCGCCGGAAGATCAGCCGGTTGCCGACAAATTGCGCGAAGTGTTCGGCGCCAAGGCCCAGCGTTATTTCGATCGCAAGGGCGAGCGCGCTGCCATTGAGAAGTTTTATACCGCGCCGTGACTTTGCTCCGGTCTGGACGCAAGGCGGCAAGCTGACCAGCGACGGCAAGGGTGTCGTGGCCCGGCTGAAGGACGCGGCTTCCGACGGATTGAACCCGACGGATTATCCGGTTCCCGATTTTGCGGCTGCGGCCAATCCCGATGCGCTGGCCGATGCCGAGTTGAAGCTCACCGCAAGCATGCTCGACTATGCGCGTCATGCGCAGAGCGGCCGGATGCACTGGTCGCAGGTATCAGGCGACATTCAATATCCGGAACACCCGACCGACCCGACCGAGGTGCTTGCCAACGTCACGTCGGCGAAGGACGCCTCCGTCGCGCTGGACAGCTACAACCCGCCGCACAAGCTCTATGCGGCGCTCAAGAAGAAGCTCGCCGAATTGCGCGGCCAGGGCGAAGGACCGGTGGTCCAGATCGCCGATGGCCCGGCGCTCAGGTACCTGCCGCAGCGTGGCAAGAACCAGCCGGCGGTCGAAGTGGAAGACGATCGCGTGCCGCAACTGCGCGCCAAGCTCGGCGTCGAAAACGCCGATGACCGCCATTACGACGGCAAGGTCGCCGACGCCGTGCGCAGGTTCCAGGCCACGGCCGATCTCAAGGCCACCGGCATCCTCGACGATCGCACCGTCAAGGCCCTCAACAGCCCGAAGCGCGATCGCCAGATCGACACGGTCGTCGTGAACATGGAGCGCTGGCGCTGGTTGCCGCGCGACCTCGGCGCGCCGGCGATCGGCAACGCCTATGTCATCCTCAACATCCCCGACTATACGCTCAAGGTGATGCAGAACGGCGCGCAGGTCTGGACCACGCGGGTCGTGACCGGCCAGCCCGGCATTCACGCCACGCCGCTTCTGACGGAGACGATGAAGTTCATCACCGTCAATCCGACGTGGAACGTGCCGCCGTCGATCATCTACAACGAATACCTGCCGGCGCTTCAGCAAGACCCGTCGGTCCTGGAGCGCATGGGACTGAAGCTCGAGCATAACCGCGACGGCTCGATCCACATTTCGCAGCCCCCGGGCGAGCGCAATGCGCTTGGCCGCATCCGCTTCAACTTCCCGAACAAGTTCCTCGTCTATCAGCACGACACGCCGGACAAGCACCTGTTCGCCAAGGAAGACCGCGCGTTCAGCCACGGCTGCATGCGCGTTCAGAACCCCGATCAATACGCCTCGGTCCTGCTCAACATCACCGAGCCGAACGCCCACTACACGCCGGAAAAGATTCGCGGCATGTACGGACACAGCGAGATCGACCTGAAATTCCCGACGCCGATCCCGGTCAACATCACCTACCAGACCGCCTTCGTGGACGACGAAGGCAACCTGCAACTCCGCAAGGACGTCTATGGCCGCGACGCCAACATGCTGTCGCTGCTGCGCTCGGGCAAGAACAGGGATCTGGAGACCGTCGTCGCCCACTCGCAGCCGAACTACGTCAAGCCGGTCGGTAACCTGCACATCGCCAGCGACAATTCGATCTCGTCGGGCGGCCCTTCCTTCTTCGAGCGGCTATTTGGCGGTCCGAGCCAGCCCCCGCAGCCGGCCCCTCCCGGCCGCCGCCGGGGACCGCCCCAGGGCGGGCAGTACTACCAGCGCTGACGAGCCTCCGGGCCCCGCAGCCCCAGGGATTATCGAACTAAATCAAAGGCCCCGCCATCCGGCGGGGCCTTTTTATGTTAACCATCCTCCACCGCGAATTGGCCGGCGGGCTAGTTTTCGCCACACTCAATGGGTTAACTTTAACCTTCGGATTTGGGGGGAAGGGTTAAGTCCCGCTTAACCCTCCCGCGTTAAGAGTACATTTACCCTATTCGCCACACGGGGTCGCGAAAGGGTCTAACGCGAAGTCTGTAGGGGTGGGCTATACGTGCTGACTGGTTTCGCACGCCAATTCAATTTGCCGACTCTGCCAAAAGCCGGATACCAGCTCGGGTTGACCTCGGTGCTGCTCCTGGCGGGAATTGGCTCGGTCCATGACGCCAGCGCCCTCAACGAAACCCGCACCCTTTCTTTCCATCACACCCATTCCGGCGAAGACCTCACCGTCACCTTCAAGCGTGAGGGCCGCTACGACGAAGAGGCGCTGAAGCAGCTCAACCATTTCCTGCGCGACTGGCGCACCCAGGAAGAGACCACGATGGATCGACATCTGTTCGATATCATCTGGGAAGCCTACCGCGACGTCGACGGCAAGAAGCCGATCCAGATCATCTCCGCCTACCGCTCTCCCGAAACCAACGCCATGCTCCGCCGCCGCTCCGCCCACACCGGCGTGGCGCGCTTCAGCCAGCACATGCTGGGCCATGCGATGGATTTCTACATTCCGGACGTGCCGCTCGAGCAGATCCGTTTCGCCGGGCTTCGCCTGCAACGCGGCGGCGTCGGCTTCTATCCCACTTCCGGATCGCCGTTCGTGCATCTCGACACCGGCAACATCCGCCACTGGCCGCGGATGACCCACGACCAGCTCGCACGCGTGTTCCCCGACGGCCGCACCGTCCATGTTCCCACCGACGGTACGCCGCTGAAGGGATATGAGCTCGCGCGCGCCGACATCGAGCGGCGCGGTAACGGCGACGATGCGGCAACGGTTGCCAAGCCGCCGAACCTGCTGGCGCGCCTGTTTGGCGGCAAGTCGAACGACGACGAGGATGAAGGTTCGGTGCCGGCCGTTCAGGCCAAGTCCGTTCCGACCGTGCAAGTGGCCGCAGCCAAACCGGCTGACGCCGTGCCGGCGCCGCGCGCCAGGCCCACGGGTGCGACGCTGCAACTGGCCTCAGCCGACGTCCAGGTCGTGCAGCCGGCCAGACCGAAGCCGCAGGTCGTTTCGGACAAGGCTGAAGCCAGGCCGCAGACACCGGCCGACATCATCAACGCCCGCGGATTCTGGGACGACATGCCGGCGACGCCGAACCAGGCAACGCCCGCCCAGGTCGCGGCCCTCAACGCCCGCAAGGCGCTCGCATCAACCGATCCGCAATCGACAGCCAGCGTTCCTGCCGCCTACGACGCGATGGCTTACGCGCCCGCGGCTTCCTCGCAAGTCGATCGGGCCAATGTCGTCGCCGCCAGCGCGCCCGTCCCGCACAGCGCGCGGCCCGCATCGAACCGTAACGTGATGGCCGTAAACGACGTCACCACCGTTGTCGCCAAGGGCCACAAACAGGGTCAAGGGCAAGACGGCGTGGTTGCCACCGCCACGCGGATCGTTGCCGCGACAGTGACCGACGTGTGGATGCGGATGATGATGCTGGCGCCGAGCGCGAGCCGGTCGATGTCCGTCACCATGCTCGGCGACCCCAACATGACGCTGCTGAGCAAGCTCTTCATCAAGCCCCAGGCGTCGATCGTGATGGGCTTCACTGACGATCCGTTGATGGGCCTGACCACCGAGCGCTTCAGCGGCCCTGCGACCGCACCGCTCACGACGCAGTCCTTCGGATTGCGGACGGCGTCGCTGCGCTAATCTCCAAAGCAAGTCTTCGGGAAAGCAAGTCTTCGGGCCGCAAGCTTATGCGGCCCGCACAAGCCTCACAGCATTCCCAGCGCCTGCAGATAGGTTTCCAGGATCGTTTCCTGTTCCGCCCGCTCGTTGGCGTCCTGCTTGCGCATGCGGATGATGGTACGCAGCGCCTTCACGTCGTAGCCATTGCCCTTGGCTTCCGCATAGACGTCACGGATGTCGTCGGAGATGGTCTTCTTCTCTTCTTCCAGGCGCTCGATGCGTTCGATAATGGCCTTGAGCTGATCCTTGGCGAATCTCGTTGCGGGGGATTCGTCTTCCTTGGCGGCAGCAGACGTGGCCATTTGTTACTCCTGAATAGACTAGCGGTTGGATGGAAAAAGAAAGCGCCGCACATCTGAAAGCGTGAGGCGCAGTTCTAGAAATGACCCTCAAGAGTATGGCCGCTTACGTCAAGCCGACTGGCTGGCTCATCCACAGCCGCCCACAGAAAGCGGCGGATCACCGTCTGCGGCGCATCGCGTTACCCGATCAGTGTCCCGAATTGGCCTTGCTCATCGCAGCCAATTGCTCGGGTGTCGCGGTTCCCTGAAATTTTTCTTTCCAGGTTTCGTACGGCATGCCGTAAATGGCTTCGCGGCTTTCGTCCTTGCTGATCGCAACGCCCTTGGCGTCGGCTTCTTCCTTGAACCAGTTCGACAGACAGTTGCGGCAGAAGCCCGCGAGATTCATCAGGTCGATATTCTGAACATCGGTGCGGGAGCGCAAATGCCCCACCAGCCGCCGAAACGCCGCGGCCTCAAGCTCCGTTCTCGTTTTGTCGTCAATCGCCATGACCGCATCCTTCACGCATAGTCCGATAGGGAACATGCCTTCCACTGCATTAGGTAGGAAACTGTCACACATTTTTCCACATCGCGACCCAAACATTCGACCCGATCTAGGAGGGGCCGAACCGGTCCCTTTCGAACGGAAATGTCAGCGAAATTCCGCTAGACCCAGGTGGAGTGGATTTGACATTCGCTCACGCGAAATCGTCAATATCTTGGTATAACTTGGCCTCAATGACTGCAAAAGATTCGCTCCTATCAGCCCGAACAGCAAAGCGCTTCCGCGCCGTGCTAGTGCCCACTTTCGGAAGTTCGCGCTCCGTCGCAGCACCCCGCCGCTTGTGGCGCAGGGACTTCAGGTCGGCGGTACTGGCACCAGCGTTGCTTTTTGCGCTGGCCTGCCTGTGGAACGGATCGGCGGCCGCGGACTTTCGTCTCTGCAACAACACCTCAAGCCGGGTCGGTATCGCGCTGGGCTATAAGGACGCGGAGGGCTGGACCACCGAAGGCTGGTGGAACGTCTCCTCGCGAAGCTGTGAGACGCTGCTGCGTGGCACGCTTGTCGCGCGGTTCTATTATATCTACGCGCTCGATTACGATCGCGGCGGCGAATGGTCGGGACAGGCTTTCATGTGTTCGCGCGACAAGGAATTCACCATCCGCGGTGCGGATAATTGTCTGGCGCGCGGCTTCGACCGGACGGGCTACTTCGAAGTCGACACCGCCGATCAGCGGGCATGGACCGTGCAACTCACCGACTCCAACGAACAGCAACCCGCACAGCGCGTGCCGGGGCTTCCTGGTATCGGTCCGGGCGGTCCCGGAAATATTCCGGGCATCTCCAATCCGCCAGGCGGATTGCCACCGGGCGCACCGGGTCTGCCATCCACGCCTGGGACCAAGCCATGAGGCGTATGCGCCGGATCAAGATTCTCGCAACGCTCGGCCCCGCCTCTTCCGATAGCAGTGTTATCCGGAAGCTGTTCGAGGCGGGCGCTGACGTTTTCCGCATCAATATGAGCCATACCTCGCACGACAAGATGCGGGATCTGGTCAAGGCCATCCGCAATGTCGAAAGCAGCTACGGCCGGCCGATCGGCATCCTGGTCGACCTGCAAGGCCCGAAGCTCAGGCTTGGTTCGTTTACCGACGGCGCCGTGCAGCTCAACAACGGCCAGAGCTTTGTGCTCGATTCCGACAAGGCGCCGGGCGACAACACCCGCGTCCACCTGCCCCATCCGGAAATTCTCGCCGCCCTCAAGCCGGGCCATGCGCTTCTGCTCGACGACGGCAAGGTGCGGTTGATCGCCGAGGAAACCTCGCCCGAGCGCGCCGTCACCCGCGTCGTGATCGGCGGCCGCATGTCGGACCGCAAGGGCGTGAGCCTGCCCGACACCGACCTTCCGGTCTCCGCGATGACGCCGAAAGATCGCGCCGATCTCGAAGCCGCGCTGGTGACCGGCGTCGACTGGATCGCGCTTTCCTTCGTGCAGCGCGCCGAGGATGTGATCGAGGCCAAGAAACTGATCCGCGGCCGCGCCGCCGTCATGGCCAAGATCGAAAAGCCGCAAGCCATCGATCGCCTGCCCGAAATCATCGAAGCATCCGACGCGCTGATGGTGGCGCGCGGCGATCTCGGCGTCGAACTGCCATTGGAGCGCGTGCCGAGTCTCCAAAAACAAATGACGCGGCTCGCACGGCTCGCCGGCAAGCCGGTGGTGGTCGCGACCCAAATGCTGGAATCGATGATCCAGTCGCCGGTTCCGACGCGCGCCGAAGTCTCCGATGTCGCGACCGCCGTCTATGAAGGCGCCGACGCCATCATGCTGTCGGCTGAATCCGCGGCCGGAAAATTCCCGGTCGAGGCAGTCTCGACCATGAATTGCATTGGCGAAGAGGTCGAGCGCGACCCGACCTATCGCGGCGTCCTCAATGCGCAGCGCGCCGAACCTGAGCCGACGGTCGGAGACGCGATCGCGGATGCGGCACGGCAGATTGCCGAGACGCTCGATCTTTCCGCGATCATCTGCTGGACCAGTTCGGGATCGACCGCGCTGCGGGTCGCTCGCGAACGGCCGAAGCCGCCGGTGGTGGCGATCACGCCGAACCTTGTGACGGGACGCAAGCTGTCGGCGGTGTGGGGCGTTCACTGCGTTGTCGCCGAAGACGCCAAGGATCTCGACGACATGGTGGGCCGCGCCGGCAGCATTGCCTTCCGCGACGGCTTTTCGCGCGCGGGCCAGCGCATCATCATCGTGGCCGGCGTGCCGCTGCGCTCGCCCGGCACCACCAACATGCTGCGGATCGCCTCCGTCGGTCCAGACGAAGACGCGGATATCTAGAGCCTGCTCGGTTCTGATGGAATCAGAACCGGGCTCTGGCATCTTTTCTCGACGCGTTTTCTTTACGCGAACCGGTTTCCACTTCGCTCGAAAACGCTAGGCGACAGCGTGCGTCGCCGTTTGCTCAGACGAGTTTTGCGTCCAGCGTAATCTTGGTGTTGAGAAGCTTCGACACCGGACATCCAGCTTTCGCCATGCCGGCCAGTTCCTGAAATTTCGCGTTGTCGGCGCCAGGGACTTTCGCGTGAAGCGAAAGATGCACCGAGGTGATGGCAAAGCCGTCGCCGACCTTTTCAAGCGTGACGTCGGCCTTGGTTTCCATCTGCTCGGCAGTGAGCTTTGCTTCGCCCAGGATCAGCGACAGCGCCATGGTAAAGCACGCGGCGTGCGCAGCGCCGATCAGTTCTTCCGGATTCGAGCCCGGCTTGCCCTCGAAGCGGCTGGCGAAGCCGTAGGGGTATTCACTCAAGGCGCCGCTCTTGGTCGAAATCGCGCCCTTGCCGTCCTTGATACCGCCCTGCCATTTGGCAGATCCCGATGTGGTCGTCATGCGAGCTCCTTTGAGGTTCCGATGGTGTCCTGCAACGACATCCTGAACCGTCAATGCGGCGGAATTTCTCGCAAACCGACGCGCCGCCTGTCTGCTCAGGAGTGCTGGCCGCGCGACGCTTGCGATTTCCAGATCAAGGGACATGCGACAATGTCCACACCGTCGGCGCCGGGGATGTGTTCGCACGCGCGCGATTCGTCGATCGCCAAGTCATAAGGCGCAAGAAGTTCGTTTCGCGGCTGCGATCCCGCGAGAAAAAGCGCCCGGACGCCGCCTTCGAGCGGATGCGCGAGCCCGTGACGGATGCGCCGATCCAGTATGCCGCCCGGCGCAATCGGCAGCAGGATGTCGGCGAGTTGGTAGGCCCGCGAGGCCGCCGGCAACAAGGGAACCACGTAACCGACGGGCTTTTCCAGCAACATATAGGTCGCCGGTGTCGACAGCGCGCCGGCGAGCTGCGGCCGATACGGATCGGACCAGGGCCGCCGCGACCAATCGGCGGGGCGGCTCCACAAGGCGATCGCGAGCGCCGCGCCAATGACCAAAGCGTTGCGAACACGCAAGCTCCGCGATCCGTCCGGACCATCGAGCGTCTCGGACAATCGTGTCAGAAGCAGCACGATCATCGGCGCGGTCATCAACTCGAGCACGATCGCATAGCGATGGATGGAAAACATTTCCAGCCATGCGCCGTAGGACACGACCAGGAACAGCAGGAATTGCTTGTCGCGTTGTCGAAGGATCGGCGCGTTGCGCACGAGGCCGACCGCGATCGTTATCATCAGGAGCACGATCACGAGCGCGAAGCGCGGGTCGCGAAACGGTTCTTCCGACGAGGGATGAATCCCGATCAGCCAGTAGAATGGGTAAGCCATGGCGTCGAGCAGGCCGCGGGGCATGAAGCGCCCGTCGGCGAACGGCATCAGCGGCGCCTCGGGAGATCGGAAGATCGTATTGTAGAACGGGAATACGGGACTGCCGAACGCTTGCCACAGCGTCCAGGCCCATGCACCGCCGGTTGCCAGTCCGCCGGCTGCACTGCCCAACGCGAACGAACCGATTTTCGGCAGCGGACGATCGAACGCCAACAGCGACACGACCGCGCCCATCAGGAAGGTGGCGTTGGTGAGCTTCAGCCCGACCGCTGCTCCGATCAAGAGACCAGCCGCGAAAAGACGAGCCGGATATCGATCCCGCGTGGACAGGATCAGGCCAAGGCCAGCCAACACCGGGAGCGCGGTGAGGATGTCGACAAAGCTGGTGCCGACTTCCGAAAGCGTCATTGGACCGAATGCTGCGATCGCGACCGATGCCAGAACGGCCCAAGCGGAAGCAGAGATGCCGAGCAGCGAGCGAGAGATCCACCACACCAGCACGAGGTTGAGGCCGTGGATGGCGCCAAGCAGAATTCCCCAGAACGGCGCGCCGACGCCGTGCCGCAACAGGTAGGCGGGAACGTAAGCGAGAGGATTCAGGAAACTCTGAAAGCCGCCCGGCACGACATCGACATCGAACCGGCCGTTCAACAGCGCATAGGCGCCGTATTCGTGATAGTTGCGCCAATCCCAATTGAGATCTTCGCCGCTGAACCAGGTGTACAGCGCGCCCGCGAGAAGCGCCCCGAGGATGACAGCCGGAGCCCCGATATACTTGCGCACATCCATGGACAAAGGCTTCTAACGTCCCGGTTGATACCGGCGGTCATATAAGGGCGTGACATCTAATAAACTGACAACTTTGCGACGAACGCGGCGTTCGACCGGCGCCATGCCGCGCTGATGCCGTCAGCGCGGGTTCCACGCAGGCATTCGTTAACTAACGAAATGCTTCGCTTTGAAGTCGAAAGGTTTGGTGCCTTAGGCGCCGGCCACAGCCGGGGCCGGCAACGCCGCCTGCACCACGAGACCGCGGGCACGCGCGTCCATCACGCCGACCGCGCGCAACGCAAGCAGCGTCACGGTTTGCACGGCGTCGCGCAGCTTGCCGGGATCGTCCATGTTCTCGGCCGCGAGCGGCCCGACCAGCGCTTCGTTCAGCGCGCCGAGCAGCGCGGTTGCCGCAAGGCTGGTGTCCTGCGCCGGCAAGTGACCTGCGCGCACCGCCGCATCGATCCGGCCTGCGACTTCGGCAACGACCGCACGGCGGCTGGCAAGCCGCGAGACGCTGACGTCGACATCGACCGGTTCAGCGAGGATGCCCCATGCGAGCTTCCGCTGCGACAAGGCATGCACCGCAACCGTCGTGACGGCTGCGGCGAGCGCCGATGACGGACCGGGCGCGGCGTCGGCGGCGCGGCGGATCGCCGCCAGTTCGTCACGCGAGACTTCGGCGATCAGTTCGGAGATCAGCTCGGCCTTGGACGGGAAATAACGATAAACCGTACCGGCCGCGACGTTGGCGCGGATCGCGATCGGCGCAATCTGGACCGCCGACATGCCGCCCTCTGCCGCGGCATTCCTTGCCGCTGCCAGAATGGCGCTGCGGCGCGCCGCAAGACGCTTTACGACCTGATGGGTGCGCCGATAGACCATTCTGTGGGTTTCCCGTTCCCGGCGCGCTCGAGCCTTGAGAACCTGCCGAGGCGCGTATTCAGTTCTTGGCGGCCGGCGACCAACCGCTCAAGAAGTGAACAATAATTCAGGCCGAATGACAAGCGTTTTGCATGACGGCCTATTCAGCCGGAGCGGCCGCCGGCGCTCTCTGCCGCCACCAAGGCCCGACGCGATAGGCAATGAGCGTGGCAACCACCAGCGTCGCGCCAAAGCCGGTCGGCGCTGCCAGGAAAGGAAAGAGGATGAACAGCACAGCAACGAGGCCGAGCGCCGGCAGTTCGTGCCGCTCGAACCCTTCGTCCAGTCCGATGCGAACGAGAAACGCCACGGCAATCGCGAGCACCATCTCGTCGTAGAGAAACAGATAGGGCGTCACCAACAGCGTACCGGCCGCCAGCGCCGCAGCCTTCAGCTCGTGCCGTACATTGCGGCTGCGCCACAACAGCGCGAGTAGAGCCGCGACCGCAGCACTCATGATCCACTGCAACGCCCAGGCCAGCGATTCAGGACCGCCGAAGTAACGCGTCAATCCGAAGATGCTTTGCAGCTTGCCCCAAGGCGCGCGCCCCTCGACCAGGAATGCCTGGTTGAACATCGGCAGCCAATGGACGAAGGCCTGCCAGCTCTCGGTGCCGAAAGCGAGCCAGGAGACCGCGGCGAGCGACAACGCGACGATGCCCGCGGTGAAGAATACGCGCCATTGCGAGGCCGCGATCAGGACGAGCGGAAACAGCAATCCGTATTGCGGCTTGTAGCTCAGAAGACCGAGGCAGATTCCGGCGAGGACCGGCCGACGCGGCATCAGCGCCAGCGTGCCGCCGATCAACGACGCCGTGAGAAATCCGTTCTGTCCAACGAGCGCGTTGGTGAACACCACCGGAAACGCGACGGCGAGCAAGAAGCCGAACGAGCGGCCGACGATGGCGCGCATGGCCGCCAGATACGGCAGGAAGCTGACCGCGGCCCAGCCGAGAAACGCCACCGCATACGGAAAATGCGCCAGCATGGACGCCACGAACAGGAATGGCGGCGGGTAATGCCAGGCGAAATTGCCGGGATAGCTCTGGCCAAGAACAGCGACCTGAACCTGCTTCTGGATGTCCCAGTCGTAGGCGAGCGGCGGGTGACCATCGAGCACCAGCCGGCCCGCAGACCAGACATTGACGAAATCGGTCGGGATGCCGAGCCCGTTTTCGTCGAATATCCACCAATGATTGGTCAGCGCGCTTTGCAGCATCGCCGCATTGATCATGCACAGGACCAGACAGCCGATCAGGAGCGCGGGCGAAATCGCGCTCTTCGCTGTGGGCATGGTGATATCGGACGTCAACGTCGCCAAGCGGGGCTCCCGGCGCGTCGGACACGCGCACTCCCCTCTAAGCTTTAGGCCGGCCGGCTTGCCGAAATCTTAAGAAGTCTCGGCCTGTCGGGCCAGATTTGCCGGCGCCGGCATCCCTCGCCCGTGCATCAACGCCATATAGGACAACGCACCAAGCACAGCGCCGATGAGCCAGCCCCAGTCTCCGACATTGGTGATCCCGCCATAGGCGCCTGCGAGCGCCAGCCCGATCGAGATTGCGGCCGAGGCTGCCAGTGCCAGCAGCGCTCTCGCATTCCAGCCGTTCTGGAAATGCAGCGAGCCTTTTGGCGACATCGTATAGAGGTCGTTGAGCACGACCTGCTGGCGCTTCACGACATAGTAGTCGGCGACCATGATCCCGAACATCGGCCCCAGCGCGGCGCCGAAGATGCTGACGAAGATCGTGATCGCCTGCGGGCTCGAGACGAAGATCCACGGACACACGGCCACCGAGAGGATCGAGGTGATCAGGCCGCCGAGGCGAAAATCGATCTTCTCCGGGTAGAGATTGGAAATGTCGTAGGCCGGCGACACGAAGTTGGCGACGATGTTGATGCCCATGGTCGCCACGATGAAGGTGATGGAGCCGAGCGCCACCACGATCGGATTGCCGATGCGCTCGACAATGCCGACGGGGTCCATGATCGCTTGCCCGAACACCTTCACGGTGCCCGCCGTGACGATCACGGTGACGACGGCAAACACGATGAAGTTGATGGGCAGCCCGAGAAAATTGCCGACCTTCATCGCGCGCTCGTCTTTTGCGAAACGCGAGAAGTCGCCGAAGTTGAGCAGCAGTGCCGCGAAATAGGCGACGATCAGCATCGCCGCATTTGCCATGTGGGCGATCGTCGAGCCTTCAGCGGGCGGAGCCAGTTGCAGCGACAGGCTGGACATGCCGGTCTGCGTCACGATCCAGATCGCGAGCGCAAACATCACGACGTAGACGACCGGTCCGCAGAAATCGATGAACTTGCGGATGGTCTCCATGCCGTTGAGAAAGATCAAAAGCTGGAACAGCCACATGAACAGGAAGGAGCCCCACCCCAATCCCGAAAGCCCGATGAAGGAAGAATGCGTCCACGCTTCCGCGCCGGGATAGAACGTCAGCACCAGCACCTGCACCGCCTTGGAAGCGAAGTAGGTCTGCACGCCATACCAGACGATGCCGACGATGCCGCGAAGCGCGGCCGCAATATTGGCGCCCATCACGCCGAAGGCCATGCGCGCCACGACCGGGAACGGCGTGCCGTATTTCAGAGACGGACGCCCGATCAGGTTCATCAGGAAATAGACCACGACGATGCCGATCGTCATCGCCAGCAAGACTTCCCAGCCGGTCAGGCCGAGAAAGAAAAGGCTGGCCGCAAAGGTGTAGCCGCCGACCGAGTGCACGTCCGACATCCACATCGCGAAGATGCTGAACACGCCCCAATTGCGCCCCGCGGGCGCGACCGGCGCCAGATCGTGGTTATAGAGCCGAGGGTCGGCGTCGGGCACGGCAATGACGGGCGAGGCGTTCGAATGGCCTGACATCGGCAGCTCCTGAACTCGAGGCAACGACGGATGTTACAGCTTATTTCAAGCAAGTCCCGCGCCAAGGGGCTACCCCTGCGTCATCCCGCCATTTTTTCCGAAGATCGAACTACCGCTGACCGCGTCGCTGGTCTTTGGGGATCACGAATTTCAACCCTGACCAGGTGTCGTCGATCGCACACACCTTGGTGTCGACCAGACCGAGCGGGAGCGCGGTGTCGCGCACGACGACGTCGCTCAAATCGCTGGTGACCCCTGAGGATTTCTTCGGCCAGGACACCCAGATCATGCCGTCGGGTGCGATCGTCTTGCGGTAACGCCGGAGCTTTGCGGCAAGCCCGCCGCGCGCGTCGCGAACAGGTGCACCATATCGAGCGACGGCTTCGGTGCAGCCGTGATCGAGACGTCGGCCGGCAACGGGCCGACCAGCGCGCCATAGGCTGACGGCGCGCCGTCGACAAAAATGCAAAAGCCCGGCTTGATGCCGAGCTTCTGCGCAACTGCTTTACTTGATGGGTCGGCCATCGCCGCGGGGGTTAGGCCTGCGGCTGCGGCTCCAGTCCGGGATCCGGATCGGGACGCGGACGCGGCTTGCCGGCCGGCGGCACCGCCGAGGCGCGCGGCGTCGTCGGCTCCAGCACCGACTCGCGGTTCGGTTTCTTGCCCTTCAAGAGATCGATGATCTCGTCGCCGGTCAGCGTTTCGTATTCGAGAAGGCCCTTGGCGAGGGCCTCCAGATCGGCGCGCTTCTCCGTCAGGATCTTGGTGGCCTGGTTGTAGCCCTCCTCGACGAACCGCCGGATCTCGGTATCGATCTTCTGCACCGTCGCTTCGGACGCGTTCTGGGTGCGAGAAACCGACATCCCTAAGAACACCTCATCCTGGTTCTCGCCATAGGACACGGTACCGAGTTCTTCCGAAAGACCCCAGCGGGTCACCATCATGCGCGCCAGCCGCGTCGCCTGCTCGATGTCGGAAGAGGCGCCGGAGGTCACCTTCTCGCGGCCGAACACCAGTTCCTCGGCAACACGGCCACCCATCATGATCGCCAGACGCGACGTCATCTGCTCGAGTGACATCGACAGCTTGTCGCGCTCCGGCAACTGCATCACCATGCCGAGTGCGCGACCACGCGGAATGATCGTCGCCTTGTGGATCGGGTCGGTGGCGATGACGTTGAGGCCGACGATGGCGTGACCGCCTTCGTGGTAGGCGGTCAGCATTTTCTCTTCTTCGGTCATGACCAGCGACTTGCGCTCGGCGCCCATCATGACCTTGTCCTTGGCCTCTTCGAACTCCGCCTGCGTCACCATGCGCTTGTTGCGGCGTGCAGCCGTCAGCGCCGCCTCGTTGACGAGGTTCATCAGGTCAGCACCGGAGAAACCGGGCGTGCCGCGGGCAATGGTCTTGAGGTTGATATCGGGCGCGAGCGGCACCTTGCGGACGTGAACCTTGAGGATCTGCTCGCGGCCGACGACGTCCGGATTGGGCACCACGACCTGGCGGTCGAAACGGCCGGGACGCAGCAGCGCGGGATCGAGCACGTCGGGACGGTTGGTCGCCGCGATCAGGATCACGCCTTCATTGGCCTCGAAGCCGTCCATCTCGACCAGCAACTGGTTCAGCGTCTGCTCGCGTTCGTCATTGCCGCCGCCGAGGCCCGCGCCACGATGGCGGCCGACCGCGTCGATTTCGTCGATGAAGATGATGCAAGGCGCGTTCTTCTTGGCCTGTTCGAACATGTCGCGGACACGGCTCGCACCGACGCCGACGAACATCTCGACGAAGTCCGAGCCCGAAATGGTGAAGAAGGGAACGTTGGCTTCGCCCGCGACCGCACGCGCGATCAGCGTCTTGCCGGTGCCGGGAGGACCGACCAGCAGCACGCCGCGCGGAATCCGTCCGCCCAGCCGCTGATACTTGCCGGGGTCACGCAGGAATTCGACGATCTCCTGCAAATCCTGCTTGGCTTCGTCGACGCCGGCGACGTCTTCGAACGTCACCCGGCCGTGTGCCTCGGTCAGCATCTTGGCGCGCGACTTGCCAAAGCCCATGGCCTTGCCGGCACCGCCCTGCATCTGCCGTGACAGGAAAATCCACACGCCGATCAGCGCAATGAACGGCAGCCACGATACCAGCAGCGAGACGAACCACGGCACGTTGTCGCCCGGCGGCTTCGCGGTGATCGAGACCTTGCCGTTATAGAGGCGCGAGACCAGCGTCGGATCGTTCGGCGCATAGGTCTGGAAGCTCGAGCCGTTGGTGAAGGTGCCGTGAATTTCCGGTCCCTGGATCACCACGTCGCGCACGTGGTTCTGATCGACCTCGGTCAAGAGCTGCGAGAAGGAAATATCCTGCGACGAGGCGCGCTGACCCGGATTCTGGAAGAGCGTGAACAAAGCCAATAACAGCAGGACAATAATGACCCACAGAGCGAAGTTGCGCAGATTGGCGTTCATTGATTTTCCTTCGTGGTCGCGCGGATCGCGGCCTTGTTCCTTGGGTGCGCGCGAAGAGATCCCCTACGGCGACTTCGCGTTACAATTTAGGTGCCAAGGCGTCCCCTGCCAAGGGAACCGCATGAGACTATTTAGCCTATCCCGGGACTATTGCGGGCCAATTCATGTCGCGGAAATACGGTGTTTTGGGGGGTGGTTAAGACCCGCAAAACACAAAGACTTCGCGAAAAGCCCCGTTAACTGAGCCGGCGGCGGCGCGGTGGCGCCGGCTGGATGAGGATTCGTCCCCCGGCGAGGCTGATGACGGCGCCGGCAAGGGTTTGTTTCAGCCGCTCTTGCCTCCCTTGACCGGCCGCCTGCAACGTCCGGTCGAACGCGGCCAGAAGCGTTTCCACCTTTCCCAGTTCCGCCGGCCCCTCATGACCGAACCGGTCGATCGCGCGCAGCAAGAGCCGCAGCCTGATCTCTTCCGGCAAAGCGGCAAAACCAGCCGCATCGAAACTGGTATTTTCGGGCCGGCCGCGAGAGGCTGCCGGCCGTGATGCCATTTCAGGATCTCTCAGCGCCAGATAGCGCGCGGCGCCGTCGACCAGGACTTCGATCGCCGCATTGGCCCGCGCCAGCCGCGATGCCAGCCTGGCGAGGTTACGCGCATCGCCGCCTTCGGCGGCCAGCCCCTCGATCACCTTGCGAATGCGCGGCCGCGTGAAGCTGACATCGCGGTTGGTTGGATCATCCGCGTAGCCGATGCCGGCCTTTTCGAGCGTTGCGATCAGACGCGATTTCGAAATGTTCAGAAACGGCCGGGCAAGGACGAAGCCATCGCGCTCGCTCTCGCGCGCCATCGCGGCCAGGCCGCCAATGCCGCTGCCGCGCAACAGCCGCATCAGCAACGTTTCAGCCTGGTCGTCCCGGGTGTGGGCCGTGAAGATGTGGCTGGCGCCGCTGCCGCGTGCCGCGCCGGCAAGCAGACGGTAGCGCGCCGCTCGCGCCGCCGCCGGCACGCCCGATTTCGGTTTCGCGCCGCTCCAGCGCATCGTGCGATGCGCCACGCCAAGCGTGCCGGCCAGGCGCTTGACGTTGCGCGCCTCGCGTGCGGCCTCTGGCCGCAAGCCATGATCGACCGTCACCGCCAGAAGATCGGGTCCGCGCGCGAGCGACTTTCGCCAGCGCGCGGCCAGCCACATCAGGGCGATGGAATCGGGGCCGCCCGAAACGGCAAGCACCAGCGCGGGCGCGCGCTTCCAGTCCGCGAACAGGCTTTTGGCCTGTTGCACCGAGATCGGGGATTTGTCGTCCTCAGGCATGTCGTCGCCGGCTGTTGGATCAAGGCCGCGAGGCGGACCTTAGCCCATGCCTGCGCGCTCGCGCCACACCTAGCACTTCGAGCGCTTCTGCTCGCGATCGACGGTCTGCTTGATATTGCCCGCAGCGTGCGGATACTTCCGCGTCACTTCGCCGAAAGCGGCGCAGGCGGCTTCCTTCTCCTTCAGCGCAGCCAACGACTGGCCAAGCCGCAGCAAGGCATCCGGGGCTTTCGCCGACTTGTCGAATTTGGTCGTCACCCCAAGAAAGGCTTCGGCCGCCTGGCGAAATTGCTGACGCTGGAACAGGCTCTCGCCGAGCCAGAACTGCGCCTCCGCCATCATCGGATCGTTGGGGTACTTGCGCTGGAAGTTGCGCATGGTCTCTTCGGCGAGCGCATAGTCCTTGCGCTGGACATAGCCGACGCCGAGATCGAACTCGTCCCGCGGCGTCGCCGAGGGCGGCAAGGTGGTGAGCCCGCCGGGTGCGTTGGTGTTACGCGGCTGCTGAGGCGGCAGCGGGCTTCCGGGCGCGCCGCCCGTATTGGCGAGGTCGAGCGGGTCGCTGGCCCCTCGCCCGCCCGGTGCGCCGATCGGCGCATCCGCGGGAATGGGGAGCTGGCCGCCACCGAGCGCGCGCGGCGCGCCAGGCGCGTTGGGATTCTGGCTGGGATCGAAGGCATCGCCGCGGCGGCCGCCCCTCACTGGGGCGCCCGCAGGCTCCTGAAGGATCGGCGCGGGGGCTGTCGCTTGCGACTGATAGCCGCCAGGCGGCTGCTGATAGACCGGCGGTTGCTGTTGGTAAGACGGCCCCGGCTGTTGCACGGGAGGCATCGCGGCCACATTCGACGGCAGCGGGGCTCCGCCCTGACCTGGTACCGCGCCTTGCGGCGATCCTTGAGAAGATCCTTGCGCACCGCTCTGAAGCATCTTCAAGTGCTCTTCGAGCTGCCGGTTGCGATATTGCAGTTCCTCGTTCTGACCCGGTGAGCTGCCGCAACTGATTTTCGAGCTGCTGGATCCGCGCCTCCGGATCGACATCGTCGGATTGCGCGAACGCCGGCAAAGAGCCTGCGAGAGCGCAAAGCGTCAGCGTCGCTGCCAGGGCGGCAACGCGGGTGGTTTTATAAATCCTGAATGACATTTGAGCCGGACGATTTGAGCGCGACGATGGATCAGCTTGAGTGAGGGAGTACGCCAAAAATGTGACTGAGACAAATCACATGAACTACTCACTTGGACTACTCGCTTGGACTGCGCCCAAAGCACAACCGGCGCCGCTCAGTTAAGAGGGGCGCCGGCAAAACTCTTTCAAACAAGCGGTTTTCAGGAGCTCGCGTTCAGCACCGTGACCGCGCGGCGATTCTGCGACCAGCACGAGATGTCGTTACAAACCGCGACCGGACGCTCCTTGCCGTAGGAGATGGTCCGCATCCGCGACGCATCGATACCGCGCGATGCGAGGAACGAGCGCACCGACTGCGCACGCCGTGCACCGAGCGCGATGTTGTACTCGCGGGTGCCGCGTTCGTCGGCGTGACCTTCAATGGTGAAGGTGTAGCGCGGATAGCTCTGGAGCCATTGCGCCTGTTTCTCCAGCGTCGCGATCGCCTGAGGCGACAGATCGGTCTGGTCGCTCTCAAAGAAGACGCGATCGCCGACATTGACCACGAAGTCTTGCTGGCTTCCGGGCGTGGCCGCACTGGCCATTGCACCATCGGTCAACGAATTTTTCGCACAGGCGCCCATCGACAGCGCGATCGCAAGCGCTGCGACCAGCTTCAGACCCTGGAGGATACGCATAGGGTGTTTCATTCGGGAGCCTCCACGCTCACGTTTTCGACTTCTATCCGGTCTACAGGGCGATGGTTAAACGAACGTTCCGTCAACCTTGATGGGGCGTTGCCGAACCCGTTCAAATGCCCCCAAACGGCGAAAAGCGACCGAGATGGTTAATGGGTTGTAAATGTGGCACGAGGGTGAAGGCAAGGCCGTTCTCCCCAAATATATCGATTTTTCAAGGTGATCGGAGTGGACTTACCCGCAAAAGCCACGCCAGGCACAACCGGCCAGGCCTAAGGGGGCATCCCCGTTCGAGGGGCCGCAGCGCATGGGAGTGGGCCTGCACGCCGGGAAACGCGGGAAGGACCGCCGATCTTAACCGCCGGGCGAGATCGAGGTCTGGCCGAGCTCCGGCAGATCGAGCACAGGAGACAACGGGTTGCGGCTCCGTTCAAACAGCATCTGTCGCTCGGCCTGGGTCGAGCGGAACAGCGGGTAGCGCCGAAACACCTTGTCGCGCAGTTTCGGATAATCGACGGCCATCAGGCACAACGGCTTGGTGAGCGTCGGGTACGGACGCGGCAGGCACAACGGCTGATGCAGGAACACCCGGCGATAGAACGCCTGATGTTCCTTGCGGACGGTCGCCGTACCGATATCGGCCTTGAAATGCTCGCAGGCCACGTAAGCAAGCCGCAGCGTGATGTAGGGAAGTTGCGGGTATTTGGTCCTGCGAACGGGATCGGCGACGAACCGGTTGGGATCGACGATGACTTTGCCCTTGGCCAATTCCGGCTCAAGCAGGTCGGGAAAGGCGTCCACCGCCGGCGTATCGCTATGGCTGGGCGCCGCGACGCTGATGCGGACCGAGCTGGTCAGTTCGCCACCGAGAAAAATACCGAACGTCCAGGAATTTGGCAGCTCATCGAAACGGTCGGCGAGGCGCTGATCGGCCCGCGGCTCGATGGCTCCCTCGTTCAGATAGGCCCGGTACCGTAAGTTGTATATTTCTTCTTTTTCAACTTCTGTTTCAGCGAGCCGGTATTCGACTTGGTCTAGCAGGTCGACTTGGCTTTGGTGGGGGCCGATTCGCGTTTCTTGCACTAAACTCAATCAGGCCTCCCGCAGCGGCCACCGAGCCGCATACAACCGAAGGTTAATTGTTTCTTACCGCAAGTGCAAACAAATCGGTCGAACACGGTTAACCCCCGGCCAGGAATTTTCCGCGGCCGGGACAAACACCGTAAAAATCCGGATGTGAAATAAGGCGGTTAGGCGATCGATCGCGAGGGGAGCAGCTCTTCGCCGGCCCGCCGGCCGTGGGATGCGTCCAGCAGCTGGCGTACCCGCATCGCCGGCACCGGCCGGCTGAAGAGATAGCCCTGGGCTTCGCTGACCGTGCCGTCGGCATTGATGAGTTCGAGCTGCTCGTTGGTCTCGATGCCCTCGACCACGACCGACATGCCGAGATCGGCGCTCAGCCGCGCCACGCCGCGCAACAGCCGCAGCGGCCGATCGGTATCGATGCCCTCCAGGAAGGAGCGGTCGATCTTGACCTTCTGCAACGGGAAAGTGTGCAGATAGCTGAGGCTCGAATAGCCGGTGCCGAAATCGTCCAGCGAAATGCGCACGCCAAGTTCACGCAACTGCGCGAGCATTTCGTGGGTGAACTGCGTGTTGCGCAGCAGGGACGATTCCGTGATTTCGATTTCAAGCCGGTGCGGCGGCAATCCGGAGACGTCGAGCGCGTAGCGAACCTCGCTCAGCAGATCGCGCTGATGGAATTGCTGCGTCGAGAAGTTCACCGCGACACTGACCGCCTCCGGCCATTGCATGCACTCCAGACAGGCCTTGCGCAGGATCCAGCGACCGAGGTCGACGATCATGCCCATATCCTCGGCGACCGGAATGATGTCGGCCGGCGACACGGTGCCGCGAAGCGGATGATTCCACCGCAACAGCGCCTCGCAGGTCGATATCTTGCCGCTCTGCAGATTGACCAGCGGCTGATAGAAAATTTCGAACTCCTCGTTCGCGAGCGCCCTGCGCAAGTCGAGTTCGAGGATGCGACGCGCCTCGACGATCTGCGCCATTTCCTCCCGGAAGAAGCAGAAGGTGCCGCGACCATCGGCCTTGGCGCGGTAGAGCGCCATGTCGGCGTTCTTCAAAAGCGTGTCGGCGCCGACGCCGGAGGTCAGCGCAATGCCGATGCTGGCGCCGATCTCGACCAGATGATTGTCGATCTTGTAGCGTTCGCTCAGATGGTCGACGATGCGGCGGGCCAAGCGCGGCCGCCTCGTCCGGCGACTTGATGTTCTGCTGGAACACCACGAACTCGTCGCCGCCGAACCGCGCCACGAAATCCTCCGGGCGCAGCATCGCGCGCAAGCGGTCGGCAACCGCGCACAACAATTGATCGCCGCAGGGATGACCGAGCGTATCGTTGACCTGCTTGAACTGATCGAGATCGATGAACAGCAGCGCCGACATCTCCTCGGTGCCGTGCGGGCTCGCCAGGAGATGGCCGATTTCGTCGCGGAAATTGACCCGGTTCGGCAATCCCGTCAGTTCGTCGTAACGTGCCAGATGCGTGATCCTGGCTTCCGCATTGCGCCGCTCGGTGATGTCCTCGAGCAGAACGACGGCGCCGCCGTCGGCCATCGGCTGGAACGCCCACGACAATGCGCGGCCACGCGCCATGTCGGGATCGGTCGTGATGATGCCCTTTGCCTGCGGGTTCTCGATCTCGGCAAGGATCATGTTGGCATTCGCTTCCGAGATCGACCCGGCATCGACGCAAGCCGCAAGGATGCCGGAGGCGCTCGGACGCAAATGCTTCAGATCGGCCGGCAGGTCCATCATCTCGCCGAAGCGATGGTTCATGACCGCCAGGTGCCCGTCGCTGGTGAACATGCAGAGGCCGTGCGGCATGTTGTTCAGCGCGGTATCGAAACGCGTGGCGAGCGCTGCTTCCCTCATGCTCGAAGTCAGAGCGTCGACGAAGATCTTGTTGAGGCTGAGATTGATGTACTTCAATCCGATGAAGAACAACGCAAGCAGCAGCCCGAGCCCGCTATAGTAAGCGTCGCCGTGCAGGATCAGCCCCAGCGCCAGCGGCGCACAGGCGAACACAATGTGACGTTGGATGATCCAGGGGCGGGCGTAGTTGCGGCCGGCGCTCGCGGCCGCGTATCCGATGGTGACGGAGGCACACAGCATGTGCGCGACGGCATCGTCGCTGCCGAGCACCACGACAAAGCACCACAGGCCAAGCGAACCCGCATAGAGGTCGGCCAGATTCTTGTAGCTGTTCTCCCACCAGGGAGCGCGCTCGGGCGTCAGCGGAGAAACGTGGCGTTCCAGTTCGTATTCGCGCATCTGCATCGCGCGCGCGATACCGACGACCGAAATCCAGATCGCGCACGGCCAGATCATCTGGTTGCCGGTCTTCAGCGCCGTCATGACCGCGACGACGGTCGTGCACAACGTGCCGGCCAGCGTCGCGGTGAAATTCTGAAATAGCGAATCGACGAGCGCCGCGTAGATGGAGGGCGGCAGCTCTTCTCGATTGCCTTGCTTTTTTTCGTCGACCAACTGCATGCGGACCGCGGACGTCATTTGCCAGCGCAGTCTTACCCGCCGCGGGTGAAGTCTTTCTGAGGGAACATCGTTACCGGGACGTTGTTTTTTGTCCCCGTATCCAAAATCTGCTCACGGAATCAGCAGGCTAGGTAAGCTTTGCCGCCAACCATGGCGATGGCTCCGGCAATTTCCGTGTTAACCCTGTCAGGACAGCAGCGGGGACCACGCCGGATCGGAAGCGAAGCCCGGCGTCGGCACGCGCTGTTCGAAGCGCCCGGAAATGTCGACCGAGAACAAGGACGGCCCGCCATTGCCACCGGGATCGCGGAAGAACATCAGCACCCGTCCGTTCGGCGCGAAGGTCGGTCCTTCGTTATGGAAGCCCGAGGTGAGGATCCGCTCGCCGGAACCATCGGGCTTGATGATGCCGATCGAGAACTGTCCGCCGCCCTGCTTGGTGAATGCGATGTAGTCGCCGCGCGGCGACCATACCGGCGTCGAGTAGTTGCCCTCGCCGAAAGAAATGCGCTGGGCCTGACCGCCGCTCGCGCCCATCACATAGATCTGCGGCTTTCCGCCACGGTCGGACTCGAAACAGATGCGGGCGCCGTCGGGCGAATAGGACGGCGACGTGTCGATCGCCGGTGTGTCGGTGAGGCGCGTGGTCGATTTCGACCGCAGGTCCATCGCGAACAGGTTCGAGTTGCCGCCCTGTTGCAGGCTCATGATCACGCGCTGCCCATCGGGCGAAAAACGCGGCGAGAACGTCATGCCGGGGAAGTTGCCGACGATCTCGCGCTGTCCGGTTTCGATGTTGAGCAGATAGACGCGCGGGTCGCCCTGGGCGAACTCCATGTAGGTGATTTCCTGGGTCGACGGCGAAAAGCGCGGCGTCAGCACCAGGTCGCTGCCGCGGGTCAGATAGCGCACATTGGCGCCGTCCTGATCCATCAGCGCGAGCCGCTTGACGCGCCGCTCCTTCGAACCGGTCTCATCGACGAACACCACGCGGCTGTCGAAATAGCCCTTCTCGCCGGTCATCCGCTCGTAGATCTGGTCGGAGATGATGTGCGAGATCCGCCGCCAGTTTTCCGGCTGCGTGAAGTATTGCTGGCCGGCCAGCGGCTGGCCCGTCGAGACGTCCCACAAACGAAATTCGGCCTTCAGGCGGCCATCCGGCTGACGCGTCATGCGGCCGGTCACCAGCGCCTGCGCGTTGATGGTCTTCCAGTTGTTGAACTGCGGCACGGCGTCGAAGTTGACGGCCTTTTCGAGATAGGCCGCCTGATCGATCGGCGCGAACAAACCGCTGCGCTTGAGGTTGTTGGTGATGACCTGGGTGACGCCTGCGCCGACGTCGCCATCCGACGGCGTGCCGGCGGCGAAATTCGGAATCGCGATCGGAACCGGCTGGAAATCGCCCTCTTGGACAGATGATGCGCTTCTGCGCGGCGGCCGGTCGAACGGAGGCGCCCGCGAGCAGGCCCAGCGAGGCGCATGCCGGAAACAAGCTGGCGGCGGTTCAGGTGAAATGGCATCTGGCGCGAAAGGTCTTTGTCGGTCATGTGCAGGGCTTCATTTCATATACGTGGAACGTAACGCCCACGTTTCAGCTTTTCCGTTCAGTGAACACCGGTGCGAAGAATTTCCATTCTTCGAAGTAAGCGGCCGGAAGATTATAGGGCGCACATTCGATGATCGCGCGCAACGCGCTCTCCTGATAGACCTTCAGGTACGGCGTCGCCGGCGTGCCTTCCGGCACCGGCATCGATTCCAGCGTGCCGTCGCGCTTCAACTTGATCGAAAAAGCGACTTCCGGATTTTGGCTCTCGATTCCGCCGTAAGGCTTTTTCCAGCAGCGCTCGACCTGTTGGCGGAACATCGCGCCCCATGTCGCGGAGTTGTCGGCGGCCGAACCCTTCGACGTGCCCAGCGCTGCCTGGGAATTGATCGTATCGCCGGTGACCGCCTGACGCGACGGATCGCGCTTGTCGAGAAGTGCGGCGATCTTGGTCTGGTCGAAGGTGCGATCCTTCGGCTTCGGTGGTTGCGGAGGCGGCTTTGCGGCTTCGACGTGCGGCTTCGGCGGCTTCTTCTCTTCCTTCTTGATCGCTTCGGCGATCGGATCGGGAGTTTCGGGTTTTTTCTCGACCGGCTTCGGCTCTTCCTTCGGCTTCGCTTCAGCCACCGGCTTGGGCGGATCGGGCTTTTTCTCGACCGGCTTTTCAACGGGCTTGGGTTGCGGCGGCGGCGAGGTGTCGGTCACGACCGGCGCCTTCTCGGTGATCTTGCCCACGGCGTCTTCGACCGGCGGCTTGGGCTCGGCGACCTTCTCGACCAACGGCTTCGGATTTTTCTTGTCGCCGGTCTTCGAGCCCTGCATGGCCTTCGAGAGTTGATCGGCGGAAACGACATCGACGGCGACGGTGTCTTCCTCCGGCATGACGTAGGCCTTGGTCGAAAACGACATCAGTCCCCACCCGAACACGAGGACGTGCAGGAGAATCGACGCAACAATTGTCGTGTCGATTTTGCCCTTCAAGCCAGGTCTTCCGTTCGATCCAGACGTCGCTTCGTCCGTCATCGTCTACGAACCCTGCTCCGGAATGATGACGATATTGGCCTTGAATCCGGCGGTCCGGATCTGTCCGAGCAATTTCATCATGTCCGTGTAGCAGACATCCTTGTCGCCGCGCAGATAAACTACGCTTTCGGCTTCCGACCGCGTCTCGCGGATCGCCTTGATTTTAGCCAACAAATCGGCCGCGGCAACCGGCGCATCCCCAAGATAAAGCTCGACATTGGAGTTGCAGCTGCCGTTGGTCCGTTTGACCGACAAGGTCAGCGGCGGCGTATTGGACGCGATCGATTTGCCCCCCGAGGCGACGGGTAAGTCGATGTCGATGTTCGAGGTCATCAGCGGCGCGGCCACCATGAAGATGATGAGCAGCACCAGCATCACGTCGACCATCGGCGTGACGTTGATTTCCGCCATCACCGCGGCCCGCCGGCCGCGACGCCCGCCACCGCCGGACGAGCCTGCCATGTTCATCGCCATGTTTCGGTGCTCACGATCAACTCATCGTCTCGATCTTTCAGCCGCGCTCGTCGATCTGACGCGACAGGATGGCTGAGAATTCGTCCGCGAACCCTTCCAGCCGCTGGGCTTGCCGGTTCACCTCGGACGTGAACTTGTTATAGAAAATAGTCGCCGGGATGGCGGCGATAAGGCCTACCGCCGTGGCAAAGAGCGCTTCGGCAATGCCGGGCGCCACGACCGCCAGCGACGTATTTTTCGAAGCCGCGATCGACTGGAAGCTCGACATGATGCCCCAGACGGTGCCGAACAGGCCGACGAAGGGCCCGGCTGAACCAACGGTCGCAAGCACCAGAAGCCTTCTCTCCAGCCGCTCGATTTCACGCGCGATCGAGACGTTCATCACTTTTTCGATGCGCATCTGAAGGCCGGCAAAGGACCGCGCCTGGCTTTCGAAGGAGCGTTTCCATTCGCGCATCGCTGCGACGAAACAGGCCGCCATCGACTGCGTCGGCTTGGCGGCGAGCGTGCGGTACAGTTCCTCGATCGACTGGCCGGACCAGAACGCCTGTTCGAAGCGATCCATCGCGCGTCGCGTGCGCGAGTAGAGAATGAGCTTGTCGATCGCAATCGCCCAGACCCAGACCGAGCAGGACAACAGCCCGAGCATCACGCATTTGACGATCCAGTGCGCCTGCCAGAACAGGGCAATCAGCGAAACGTCAGCGGATGGCAGCGGCAAGGCGGACTGTGCCACGTCAGCCGGATTCATAAGCGATGTCCTCTCAAAGCATGTTTCCCAATTTTCGGCCGCCGGAAATGCATTGGCTTCCGATCTCTACGGCCGCTTGAAAAGCGCGGGCTGTCTACGCCGGCGCGAAAAGCCGTGATGTGTCACATGGGAGGCCCGTCCAAAGCCGGGGCTGGCTTCCCCTGCCAACGTGTCAAAACAAGGGCTTTCCGCGCGTCCTTTCGTCTCCCACCAGACGCCAATCGTGGTTAACGTCTGGTTACCAAAGGGGATTTGGCCTGCGGGAAATGCCGGCCGGCCAAGGGCTTAAAACCGCCGGCAAGCGGCCATTTTTGGTTCCGCGGCCAAAAGCAAACCGCCCGCCTGCTTTGGGCAGGCGGGCGGCTCGACGTCTCAAGGTCGTAAGGGGCGTTACGCCTTAAGTCCTGCTTTTAGTTCTGGGGGTGGTCGTCGGACGGCGGCGGCGTCGGACGGGTGCGATGCTGCGCCATGAATGCATCGAACTCTTCCTTGTCCTTGGCGTGGCGCAGGCGATCGAGGAAATTCTTGAACTCGACCTGCTCCTCCTCAAGCCGCCGCAACGTATCGGAGCGGTATTCGTCGAAGGCACGATTGCCGCTCGAGGGCGGGCCGAAGCCGAAGCCGCGGCGATAGGCTTGCCAGGTATCCATGTGGTTGCGCATCCGCTCCATCTTGTACTGCATCCGCTCCATCTTGTTCGCCCAGCGATCCTGATGACTCCAGCAACCCATTTTTCTGCTCCCGAGTGTGAAAAAGAGAAGGCCAAGGCCGATCGGCCACCAGATGAGGAAGCCGAGGATCGTCACGGCAATCCAGCCGGGATGCCACGGCGAATGCAGCATGCGGGGGCGGTCGTACTCATCGGTCGGGCCGCGCCATCGATTGACATCTGCGGTGTAGGCCATTTCCCTCTCCATACCGGCGATAAGGCCGTTGTGAATGTAAATAACATTTACATACGTAAACCCTTCCGGATTTTTGTCAAGCTGGGCCCGCCACCGGCCGCGCAAATTATTTTGGGCGGCCCCAAGGTCCAGAGGGAGCCCCGGATGGGGAACCGGACGGCGGAACAGGCGGCGGCTCCGCCGGTTTCTTTCCCTGATCCTTCCCTTGGGGTTCCTGCGCCGGCCTGCGGTCGGTCATAAAACCGAGCCCGCGCAGATAGATCAGCACTTCGGCTTCCAGAAGTTCCTCGGCCGACATCGGCAACTTGCGCCGTGCCGCGTCACCGCGCGCAAATAGCGAAGCCACGCCATGCGACATCGACCAGATGTGGAGTGCCATCATCAAGGCCGGCGGCCGCGGCGAGCCCGGAGGCGCCAGCGCGGCAAGCCGCTCGGCGGCTGCGCGGATCACGGCAAAAGCGCGCTCGGCCGCTGCCTGCAAGCCCGCGCTGACATCGGTCGCAAGTCCGGATTCGAACATCGCGGAATAGAACGCCGGCTTCTCGCGCGCGAAAGCGAGATAGGCTTTGCCGACGCGCTCAAACGCCGAGACAGTGTCTGGCCGGCCGTCGTCCCAAGCAGCCGTCAGGACGGCTTCGAACTGCTCGAAGCCCCGTTGCGCGATGCTCGACAGCAGCTCATCGCGATCGCGAAAATGCCGATAGGGAGCCGCCGGACTGACGCCGGCGATGCGCGCGGCGTCGGCGAAGGTGAAGCCGGCCGCGCCTTTGGTGGCAATGAGATCAAGGGCTGCCTGCAGCAGCGCCTCTTTCAGGTTGCCGTGGTGATAGCCGCGTTCGTTGCGGCCGGAATCCTTGCGCCAGCTCATGTAAAAGGCTTTTACATGAAGCGGATGCCGATTAGAAGCCCGCGCGCCGCGACGAGCGGCAAGGCGGGCCTCCAATCCAAAACGCGGTTAGCGAACCTTCCGGCCTGGCCCTAACCGCCCGGAATCGGCAGCACCGGCATGACCTCGACACGCTCGCCCGGAAAAACCGAGAAGTGCGGGTGGTCTTCGAACATTTTCGCGGCCGCCTCGTGCGAGGCCGCACGAACCACGGTGAAGGCGCCCATCTCGTTGGCAATGTCGGCGATGCCCTGCGCGTCGACCTTCTTGGTCTTGCCGAGCGGGCCGCCCATGCCGACGATGGCGCCCTGGTGCTTCTCCACCCAGGCCTTCCACGCGGTGATACCGCGCATCTCCCGCGCCTTTCGCTCGGTCTCCGGCAGTGCGTTCCACGCTGCCCACTTCGGTCCGTTCTTGCTGCCAAGGAAGACAGCGAGGAAGGTGTCATTCGTGCTCATCTGGTTTCTCCCGGTTTGCAGTTGGCTGATAGAGTTTCAGGTCAGCGCTTGCCGCGCTGCAGTTCGTCGAAGCCTGCCGCCGCTTTCTGAACGTCCGGCGGAAAGTCCGACATTTCGTGAACCTGGCGGATTTCGATGACCTCATTGCCCGAGGCCGGACAACGCTTCGCCCAGGCGATCGCTTCGTCGCGCGATTTCACGTCGATCATCCAGTAGCCGCCGATCACCTCTTTCGACTCGGTGAAGGGACCGTCGGTGACGACCGGCTTGCCGCCCTCGAACGAAACACGTGCGCCCGAGGCCGGCGGATGCAGGCCGTCCAGCGTGATCAGAACGCCGGCTTCCTTCAGCGCCTCGTTGTATTTCATCATCGCCGCCACCGCCTCCGCCGACGGCATGGCGTCCGGCGCCGCCGTCTCATAGCCCCGCGGGATCATCAGCATCATGAATTGCATCAATTTTCTCCGTTTTGGTTCGAAAGACCCCGGACAGGCCGGCTCTCCCCCTTAAGACGACTGACGGCGGACGTTCCCGACATCGGCCCTACATTTTTTTTCGGGAACCGCGGTCGATCGTCGTTGGCACCAGCCTCAGCTCGCGGCGATTTCGTTGAGCGTGGTCCAGAAATCCGAAAATACGGCCGGTGGCTTCGGCGAATCCATTACCCGCTGGGTAAGGAGAATGCCGGTGAGTTGCGCGTTGGGATCGGAGTACCAGGAGGTCCCGTAGCCGCCATCCCAGCCGAAGCGGCCGGGCTTGATGCTGGCGTCATCCAGTCCGGTGAAGACCGACATGCCGAATCCCCAGCCACGGGCGTTGCCGAGAAACAATTGCGACTCGCGCTTCTCGTCGGCCACGATGTGGTTCGTCGTCATCAAACGCACGGATTCCGGCGACAGCACGCGCGCGCTGCCCAGACTGCCGCCATTGAGCATCATCTGCGCGAAGGCGTTGAAATCGTCCACGGTGGAGACGAGACCGGCGGCGCCGTTCTCGAAGACGGGCGGATTTGAAAATCGGCCGGTCACCGGAGGATCGAAAACCTTCAACTGTCGGGCCGAGGAATTGTACATATAGGCAGTCGTGAACCGATGGTGCTTGTCCTTGGGCGCACAGAACGCGGTGTCCTTCATCCCGAGCGGCGCAAAAATGCGCTCGTTCAAAAATTCGCCGAACGTTTTTCCCGTCACCCGCGCGATCAGCACGCCCAGAATTTCACTACCGGCATTGTAGAGCCAGCGCTCGCCGGGCTGGAAGATCAGCGGCAGGCTGCCATAGCGGCGCATCAATTCGTCGGGCGGAAACGACGGAAACACCGGCCCCGGAGCCAGGCCTCTTTCCGCATAGGCGCGCTGGATCGGAAGGTGTTCGGGAAATACCGGGATGATGCCGTAGCCGCAGCGGAACGTGAGCAGATCGCGCAAGGTGATCGCGCGCCGTGCCGGCACGACCTGATGCACCGGTACATCGTATCTGAGCAGCACCTTGCGATCGGCCAATTCGGGTAGCCATCGGTCGACGGGATCGTCGAGTTGCAACCGCCCCTCCTCGACCAGAGCCATCGCTGCCACCGCCGTCACCGGCTTGGTCATCGAGGTGATGCGAAAAAGCGAATCCCGCGACATCGACGAGCCTTCGAAGGCGAGCCGCCCGATGGCATCGGCATGAACTTCGCCCTGATGGCTGACCAGCATCACGAGACCCGGCAGGTCGCCGCGCTCGACGTGTTCAGCCATCACGCCGCGAAGCTGGTCAAACGTCGCTTTCAAAGCCCTACCCTCACCCGTCATTCCCTGATTTCCTTCGCTTCCAACAAGGTCCGTCAAGCCGCCGCAACAAAGCAGAGCTCCGCCTTCCGTGCTAGTGTGGCGGTTCGAAAGTCCGCATCATTTGCGTCGCGAGACCGTCATGCGGACTTCTGAACCAAAGCCACACTAGACCAATAATTTTACTAGTGGTCCTTTGAATTTAACATTCGCAAAAGTGCCGGCGAGAAAGGATGCGAATTCTGAATCGGCACCACCAGAGACATGGTGATCAAAAGCAGGATGAATAAAGGTATGGTCGCTTCCTCGCAGAAAGTAGCTCTTGTCACCGGCGCTGCCCGCGGCATCGGGCTTGCCGTCGCCAAACGTTTTCTCGCCGACGGCTGGCGCGTGGCGCTGCTCGATATTCTCGGCGAACCGCTGGAAAAGAGCGTGACGGCGCTCGCCAGGCCCGACGCCACGCTCGCGCTGACTTGCGACGTTTCTGACGCTGACGCGGTTGCTGCGGCATTGGCCGAGATCGAGCGCCGCTTCGGCAGACTGGATGCGCTGATCAACAATGCCGGCGTTGCCGTGTTCGCACCATTGATGGAAACGTCCGACGCCGAATGGAGCCGTGTGCTCGCGGTCAATCTCACCGGGCCGTTTTTGTGCGCGAAGGCCGCGGTGCCGTTGATGCGCCATCACGGCGGCGGTGCGATCGTCAACATCACCTCGATCTCGGGACTGCGCGCCTCGACGCTGCGCTCGGCTTACGGCACCAGCAAGGCCGGACTGGCGCATCTGACCAAGCAGCTTGCGGTCGAACTCGCCGAACTCGGCATTCGCGTCAACGGCGTGGCGCCGGGACCGGTCGACACCGCGATGGCGAAGGAAGTTCACAGCGCGGAAATCCGCGCCGATTATCACGACGCGATCCCGCTCAATCGTTATGGCCTCGAAGAGGAATTGGCGGAGGCGGTGTATTTTCTTTGCAGCGACCGGGCAAGCTACATCACCGGCCAAATTCTTGCCGTCGATGGCGGCTTCGACGCCGCCGGCATCGGTCTGCCGACGCTACGCGGCGCACGGCGAAACGGCTAAGGCAAGCCTCTCGCGACCAGCGGCCTCACCTATTTTTCCATTTCTTTTTTTCACTTCGTTCGCGACCGCAGCGTGACCTTGGCGGCCCAACCACCTAAGGTTGGGTCACGGTGACGGTCCGGCACCGTTGGCATCGCTGAAACTGAACTCCGGATCGGGGGAGTATCGCGCAATGTCTGGCATGCTCATCAACCTTGTTATCCAGATAATCGCCGGAGCCGTCGGCGGAAACGTCGCGGCGGGCGCCGCCAAAAACATCGATCTCGGAACGATAGGAAACACCATCGCAGGCGCGATCGGTGGCGGCGCCGGGGGTCAGCTTCTCGGCATGTTGATTCCGCTGCTTGCCAACTCGGCCTCGACGCCGGATATCGGCAGCATCATCGGCCAGGCGGCCGGTGGCGGAGTTGCAGGTGCCGTCCTCACCGCGATTGTCGGCGCGCTAAAGAACCGCACCGCCTGACAGGCTGACTTACTGATCGGCTGGCCGGAACCACCCGATGCCAGGGAGCGCGCCCGGTTGGGCGCGCGAACGGTGAATGCTGACACCGGATGGCCACATTGCGTGACGCTGGACGGAACGAGCCGTGCGGCATTTTCGGGCCACATCTCCCGGCGGATCGTCGAATATACCGGAACCTTGGCTCAGGCCTTGCATTTGCCTATCCATCCTGGAGAGTTGGCAGTCTCAGTAAGATGGAGGGGGTCATGCGGAAATTTTTCGTCGGAATTTGCTCCGCCGCCCTGATCTTGTGCGCGCTTGCCGCGCCCCCGGCCCATGCCGAAGTCCGGATCCTGTCGAGCCCCGGTGGTCAGGTCGGGCCCTTCCTCGACCTGTTCGAGCGCGTCCGCGACTCCGGAGAACGCGTCGTCATCGATGGCCCTTGCCTTTCCGCCTGCACGCTGGTGCTGAGCATGGTGCCGAGTTCGCGCATCTGCGTTACGCGCCGTGCCGTCTTCGGATTCCATGCCGCGCGGTCGATGGACCGTCGCGGCCGGATGTATGCGGAGCCGGAAGCCTCCGCACTGGTGCTCCAGGCTTACCCGACCGGTGTACGCAACTGGATCGTTCATCGCGGCGGACTGACCTCGCGGCTACTGTTGTTGCGCGGCCGCGAACTCGCCGCGCTCTATCCGGCCTGCCGCTGATCAATCCGCTTCGCGATCGTCTTCACATCCCTTCGAGCGGCGCGTTCACCATCCACGGGATGCCGAACTGATCGATGCACATGCCGAAGCCCTTCGAGAAAAAGGTCTTGCCGAACGGCATGTTCTTGCTGCCGCCTTCGGCCAGTGCGTTGAACTTGCGTTCGGCCTCAACGGGATCGTGGATCGTCAGCGAGACCGCGAATCCCTGCGGCTTGTGAAAATGCTCCGGCGGTGAATCTGACGCCATCAACACCTGGTCGCCGATCGACATGCGCGCATGCATGATCAACTTCTCCCGGCCGGGCCCCGGCTTCATATCTTCCGGCCCCTCGTCGGCGCGCAGCATCATCTGGATTTTGCCGCCCAGGACCTTTTCGTAGAACTTGAAGGCCGCCTCGCAATTGTCGTTGTAGAACAGGTAGGGATTGAGCATCGCTTTCTCCTGGTCTCGTGACGTTTGGTCTATTTCTCGGCGAGGCTCTTGAGATTGGCGAGACCCGTCTCGAAATCCTTGCCGATCATCTTGTCGAAGTCCATGAACACCTGCATCACCTTGGACATGAACGACGACGGGCCGCGCATGACCCAGATCACGTTGGTCGCGGAAGCGCCGCGCTCGGGCACGAAGGTAAACTCGGCCGTGTTGTGCGCTTCGAACGGCTTGAAGAAGTCCAGCTTGATCGTGATTTTTGACGGTGATGAGGCATCGAGAATTTCCATCCGCCCGGAACCGACATTCTTGTTCCCTTCCCAGGCGTAGATGGCGCCCTTGCCGCTCTCTGTGCCGCCATAGCTGCGATTGAGCGCAGGATCACGGTTCTCCCACGGGGACCATTTCGTCCATTGATGAAAATTATTGATCAGCGGGAAAATGGTTTCGGCCGGCGCCTGCATCATCGCCGACCTCTGGACGGCGAATGTAGCCGGCTTGGTCGAAGCGAGGATCAGGACGATCGCAATCGCGATCGCCAGGATGACGGCGATGATGGCAATGATCTCAAGCATCGAACTCTCCCCTTCAAATCCACTAGCTTGCGAACGGCAACAATTCGCGCACGCGGCGGTCGCGCAGCCACAGGCCACCCCACACCATCACGCCGAGATAGAACCCGAACAGGACGTGGGTGAACAATGGACTTTCGATTCTCACATGCGAAGCCATCGCGCCGCCGAGATAGCCGGTCATCAGGATCGCCCCCACGAACGAGGTCGGCGGAAATGCATAAAGCGCCGTGCAGACGAGGCTGATTGCGCCCAGGCTTCGCGCGAGGCTTTCGCTCGAACCATAGCCCATCCTGTCCATCGTCTCCGTGACAATTGGCCACGGCACGAGCTTGATCGCGCCATCGAGCACCATGAACAGAATGACGAGGCCGCTCGACGCACGGCCGAGCCAGATCGCCGGCCGCGACAGCGCGGTCGCGGGCGTTCCAGCCAATATATTCTCGACGTAATTGACATCTTGCGTATTCATGGTCGCGTCCCCTATCGCGCATCTCATGACCTCAAGACGAACGGGGGAGCAGCGAGCCGACAGGCCGCTCCAAATTATTTTTTGCTTTTTACCGTGGCCGCACCCTGGGGTTGGCTGTCGCGGATCAGCCGGTCCAGGTGCATGCGGATGTGGGCGGCTTCCGCCGAGGTATTGGCGAGCGCAATGGCGCGATCGAAGGCCACGCGCGCTTCATCATTGCGGTTCAGCTGCATCAGGAAGGCGCCGCGTACCCCGAAATAATGGAAGTAGTTCGACAGCCGCTCGCCGAGCGGCTCGATCATCTGCAAGGCGGCCTCGGGCCCGCGCACCTTGGACACCGCGACCGCGCGGTTGAGCGTGATGACCGGCGAGGGCTGCATGATTTCGAGCGTGCCGTAGAGCAGATCGATCTGCGCCCAGTCGGTCTCTTCGGGCTTTTGCGCGCGCGAATGCAAGGCCGCGATCGCCGCCTGCACCTGATACGGCCCGGAGCGGCGGTGCCGCATTGCCTTGTCGATCAGCGCCTGCCCCTCGGTGATCAATTTTCCGTTCCACAGCGTGCGGTCCTGATCCTCGAGCAGAACCAGTTCGCCGTTCGCATCGAACCGCGCCGGCGCGCGGGCATGCTGCAACAACAACAATGCCGTCAGGCCCATGATCTCGGGCTCGCTCTGGAACAGCCGGAGCAAGAGCCGCGCCAGGCGGATCGCTTCTTCGCACAGCGGCTTTCGGATTTCGGAAGTTTCGCCGCTGGCCGAATAACCTTCGTTGAAGATCAGGTAGATCATCGCCGCCACGGCCGCGAGCCGCTCGCTGCGGTCGACCGCGCCCGGCGTCTCAAACGGCACGCCGGCATTGGCGACTTTTGCCTTGGCGCGGGTGATGCGCTGCTCCATCGCCGGCTCCGAAACCAGAAAGGCGCGCGCGATCTGCTTCACGGAAAGGCCGGAGACGATACGAAGCGCGAGCGCGATCTGCTGGGTCGCCGGCAGGTCAGGATGACAGCAAATGAACAGGAGCCGCAGGATGTCGTCGCGGTAGTGCGAACCGTCGAGCCGATCCGCAAGCTCCTCCTCCGCGTCGTCGACGTCGGATATGGCGGCGGCGTCGTCTGGCAATGCTTCCTGCTTGTTGGACCGGCGCACCTCGTCGATCGCCGCGTTGCGGCCGACCATGATCAGCCAGGCGGCCGGATCACGCGGCGGCCCGTTCTGCGGCCAGCTCTTCAAGGCGCGCAGGCAGGCGTTCTGAAACGCTTCCTCCGCGGTATCGAGGTTGCGAAAATAACGTAAGAGCGCGCCGACGGCCTGGGGACGCGCCGAGGTCAGGGCTGCATCGATCCAGGCGGTATCGGTCATTTCGCGCCGGCGCCGGGTTCAAAAAATCCAACCGGGCGAATTTCATAGGCGCCACCGGGATTGGCGGCGCCCAGATCGCGCGCAACGTCGACGGCGGCATCGAGGTTCTCGCAGTCGATGACATAGAAGCCGAGCAGTTGTTCCTTGGTCTCGGCATAGGGACCGTCCAGCACCAGCGGCGGATCGTCCTTGCGCAGCGTCGTCGCCGCGGTCGTCGGCAACAGCCGGGCGACCGGACCGAGCCGGCCTTCCTTCTTGAGCTTGTCCTGGACGACCATGAGCTTCGTCATGACGTTGGCGTCCTGTTCACGGGTCCAGGAGCCGACGAAATCCTCATCGTGATAGCAAAGTATGGCATACAGCATGGGAAAAGGCTCCTTTGTGCCCCAAGGACGAGCGGGAGAGCCCCGCCCCGACATGCTTACGGAAAAAATTTTGCACTGAAAACAGCCCCCGGTAAGGTTGAGGCGGAAGTTCCAGGAGAGAAAATGACAACGAAAAAAGGCACACTGGCGCTGCTGATCCATGGCGGCACCGAAAACTGGTCGCTGGAGCGCTGGGAGCGCCGGTTCAGGGACGTCTGTGGGGACCGCCCGCTGCGCCTCGCGACGGACAAAGGCGGCGATCCGGCCGAGGTTCACTATGCGGCAGTCTGGAAGCCAGTGCCCGGCGAACTGGCGTCGTTTCCGAACCTGAAGGTGATTTTCAACCTCGGCGCCGGCGTCGATGCGCTGATGGCCGACAAGACCTTGCCGAAGGTGCCGCTGGTGCGCGTTTCCGTCGGCGATCTCACCGGCCGGATGACGGAATATGTCGTGCTGCATGTGCTGATGCATCACCGGCAGGAACTTTACCTGCGCGAAAGCCAGCGCGAGAGGCGCTGGGCGCCCAAGCATCAGTGGTCGGCCGGCGCGCTGACGGTCGGGATCATGGGGCTCGGCACGCTCGGATCGGATGCGGCGGAAGTTCTGGTGCGGCTTGGCTTTCAGGTCGTCGGCTGGAGCAACAGCCCGAAGACCATCAAGGGCGTCGAATGCTTCCACGGCGAAGCGCAACGCGATGCGTTCCTGCGCCGGACCGACATCCTGGTCAGCCTCCTGCCGCTCACGCCTGACACGCGCGGCATCCTCAACCGCGAGCTTTTCGCCAAACTGAACCGCTCAAGCCCGCTCGGCGCGCCGGTCTTGATCAATGCCGGCCGCGGCGGGTTGCAGAACGAAGCGGATATTCTCACTTGTCTCGACGACGGCACGCTGGGTGCAGTCTCGCTCGACGTCTATCACGTCGAGCCGCTGCCGGCGGACAGTCCGTTCTGGAGCCACCCGAAGGTCGTGCTGACGCCACACAATGCCGCCGACACCGACGCCGACGAAATCTCGAAATATGTCGCGCGGCAGATCGAGCGCTTCGAGAGCGGCGAGAGGCTGGAAAATCTCGTCGATCCCGGACGGGGGTATTGAAAGCTGCATGAGGGATGCGTCCACGCGGCTTCCCCGCACATCCGAGGGAATATCGGCCGTGACTTAACCCGGTCGCCACATCAGAACGGATGTGTCGCCAAGGCCCGCCACGTCCTGCGGCCGAGGTCCCGGTGCGGTCCAATGGAAGCGCCGGTCTTTCTCCGCAATCGTCATATCGTTGATGCTGGCTTCGCGCCGGCGCATCAGGCCGTGCTCGTCGAACTCCCACTGCTCGTTGCCGTAGGAGCGGTGCCACTGGCCGCTCGCGTCGTGCCATTCATATTGAAAGCGCACCGCGATGCGGTTGTTGTCGAACGCCCAGAGATCCTTGATCAGGCGGTAATCGAGCTCCTTCGCCCATTTGCGCGTGAGGAACGCGACGATGGCCGGGCGTCCTTCGAAGATTTCGGAGCGGTTGCGCCAGCGGCTGTCCTCGGTGTAGGCGAGCGCGACGCGTTCGGGATCGCGTGAATTCCAGGCGTCTTCCGCCATGCGCGCTTTCTGCGCGGCGGTTTCGCGGGTGAACGGCGGCAGTGGCGGACGCGACATGGTGGTGACCTCCAGGCTTCTCGATGAGCGATAGCCTATCGCGGCGGCGGGCGGAGTTCGATGGCCGTGTTTCTATCGGGTGATTGCAACATCCAATCGAACAGGGTGACGAATTGCGCCGGTCTACTCGAGATCGGCCTTCATCAACGCGCGAATAGATTTTGGAATCGGCTGCGCCCTGCCCTCGCTGATAAAGGCGACGCGCACCTCTGCGGCAACCAGCACATCCGTGCCGCGCCGCACTTCCTGCGCCAGCACGATCGAAGCGCCTTTCACCGCAAGCGGCCAGGTCACGATATCAAGCACATCGTCCATCCGCGCAGGTTTCAGAAAATCGAGCTTCATCGAACGCACCACGAAGGCGAAGCCCGGCGTCTCGGTCTCCGCCTCGGTGAACAGCGCGTGTTGCTCGGCGCCCATCAGCCGCAAATGATTGGTGCGGCCGCGCTCCATGAATCGCAGGTAGTTGGCGTGATAGACGATGCCGGAAAAGTCCGTGTCCTCGTAATAGACGCGGATTTGCATGTGATGGCGGCCGTCGCGGATTTCGCCGTCGAGATGGGGTGGGGTCACGTGCAGCCTCGATCGTCCATTTCAGGCCATCGTTGTGCGAGAAATCGCCATGACGCGCAAGCGCAGGCTGAAGCGACGGAGGCGTTACGACAGCATGAGGCCGGGTTTCCCCAGCGTCACCTGCACGATTTCCGGCGGAACGCCGAGCCGGAACGGCACGATGCTGCAACCAAGACCGCCGGAGACGACGACGTCGCAGTTCATGCGGATATGGCCGTACGCCAGACGCTGTCCAGATGGCGCAACCGGCGACCAGCCCATCACCCGCACCTGCCCGCCATGGGTGTGACCGGAGAGCTGAAGCGCGACGCGCGACGGCACGCGGCTAGCGACATTCGGTTCATGCGCCATCAAAATGACCGGCGCGTCGTCAGTCACCTTGTTGAGCGTGGCACTGAGGTCATCGACGCCAATGCGCTTCACGGGACGAAATCGCTGCGCCGGGAGATAAGCCAGTTGGTCACCGAGGCCCGCAAGCCAGAATGGTTTGCCGGCCTTGCTCAGCCGTTGCACATCGTTCTCGTAAACCGGAATCCCTGCGGCTTCGAGCGCGCGGCGCGCCGCAGTCGCGCCCTGCCCGTCATGTTGGACGGCGCGATCATCCCAATAGTCGTGATTGCCGAGGATGGCATGCACGCCGAGCGGCGCCTTGAGACCGGCCAGAACCGCCGCCCATTCATCCGCCGGAATAAACCGCGTCACATGCCGGTGACCGGCGACGTAATCGCCAAGCAAAACGGTGATGTCGGCGCCGAGCGTGTTGGTGTGCTCGACAATTTCCCGAATGCGCCCGAGCGACATCCAGGGATCGCAGGCGTGAATGTCGGCGAGGACGGCGATCTTGAGATTGAAATCGGCCGGCCATTGCGGCGGCGATATCTGATAGCGCGTGACCTGAAGCCGAAGCTCGGGTTCGCTGACCCCATAGGCAACGGTCGAAACCCCGGCAACGCCGAGGCCCGAAACGGTACGAAGGAAATGACGACGCGAGATCATGCAGACGCGAATGTGATGCGCTTTTCTCAATGATCAACAAATGCAGCCGAATTGGGGAGCGCTTTTGCAGATACTGCGCAGTAACCTTACCTAGGCCTGGGCGGCCAGCGGCAAGACATGATCGCGCGTCAGCGGCGCCAGATCAATGTCGGGCGGCGACGCCGGATCGATCCAGATCGCTTCGTCGATCTCCCGGCTCGGCGCGATCTCTCCGGTCACGTCGACGTGATACAGGCTGGCCGCAACGCGAAAGCCCGGCTCGTTGGCGGCGACCGCATCGAATGCCCCGAGCGCTCGGACCGAAGCGGGGACGACCAGGCAACCGAGTTCCTCGGATACTTCTCGCGAGAGCGCCGCGATGTCGTCTTCGCCGGCATCGAGCTTGCCGCCCGGCTGCATGAAGGCGCTGGTGCCGCGCTTGCGTACCACCAACACGCGGCCGGCATCGTCGCGTATCAACGCTGCGACGACCTTGATGGTGCGGGACGCCGTCATTCATCCTCGCCGTCGTTGCCGAACAATCCGAACTGCGACGGATCGCGCGTGGGCTCAACCAGACCCAAATGGCGGAAGGCGTGCGAGGTCAACAGCCGCCCGCGCGGGGTGCGTTGCAGATAGCCGCACTGAATCAGATAAGGCTCGATGATGTCTTCGATGGCGTCGCGCGGCTCCGACAGCGCCGCGGCCATCGTCTCGACGCCAACCGGGCCGCCGCCGTAGTTCATCGCAATCGTGGTCAGGTAACGCCGGTCCATCGCATCGAGTCCGGCGGCATCGACTTCCAATGCGCCCAGCGCATGGTCTGCGATCTTGCGATCGATCGATTCCGCGTCCGCCGCCGATGCAAAATCGCGCACCCGCCGCAACAGCCGTCCGGCAATGCGCGGCGTGCCGCGGGCGCGGCGCGCGATCTCATTGGCGCCATCGCTCGTCATCCCGATGTTCAAGACGCGGGCGCCGCGGCTGACGATCTTTTCCAGTTCGTCCTCGGTGTAGAAATTCAGCCGCACCGGAATGCCGAAACGATCGCGCAACGGATTGGTCAAAAGGCCTGCGCGCGTCGTGGCGCCGACCAGCGTGAATTTCGCGAGCTCGATCTTGACCGAGCGCGCCGCCGGCCCTTCGCCGATGATCAGGTCGAGCTGAAAATCCTCCATCGCGGGATAGAGCACTTCCTCGACCGCCGGACTCAGGCGATGGATTTCGTCGATGAAGAGCACGTCGCGCTCTTCGAGGTTGGTCAAGAGCGCTGCGAGATCGCCCGCCTTGGCAATCACGGGGCCGGAGGTGGCGCGAAAGCCGACGCCGAGTTCGCGCGCGACGATCTGCGCCAGCGTCGTCTTGCCGAGACCGGGAGGGCCGACGAACAGCACGTGATCGAGCGCCTCGCCACGCTTGCGCGCGGCCTCGATGAAGATCGAGAGGTTCTTGCGCGCCTGCGCCTGCCCGACGAACTCGGACAGCGATTGCGGACGCATCGCGGTATCGCCGACATCGTCGGCGCGGCGTTCCGGCGTCACCATGCGCGAGGGCGGGTTCATTCATTCCCCCGCCGGTATTTGTTCGGCAACAGCGCGCCGATCTTGACCACCTTGGGCGTGCGGCCGTTATCGGGCACGATCACGCGCGCCTTGGCGTCGTAGTCGTGGATCAGTTCGCGGCAGATGCCGCACGGCGACACCACCGCGATCTTGCCCGGCTCGTCCGGCTTTGGATGACGCACGGCGACGATGGTCTCGATGCCGTGGTCGCCGCCCTCGGTGATGGCGCGACCGATCGCAATCGCTTCGGCGCACACCGCGATGCGGCCGATATAGGCATCGATATTGACGCCGGTGATGATACGGCCGTCGCGGGTGCGCATCGCCGCGCCCACTTCCTGCCAGTCGTTGCGATAGCGCTGGCTGATCGCCTTGGTGGCGGCGGCGATCAATTCCTTGTCTTTCTTGCTCAGCATGATCGACGATGCGTTCCTACTTCGCCAATTCCTTCAGGCCCAGCCGGATGAGCTGCGCCGTTTCCGCTTTTTCGCCGGCGCTTCGCGAGGCCGCCGCAATGGCGGCGGCCGCCTGCGGCTGACCGTAACCGAGATTGACCAGCGCCGAGATCGCATCCGTCACCGGACGCGGCGCGCGGGAATCGTCGATCGCGCCGGAGAGAGCGACCACCGCCGGATCGACATTGGCGAAGGCAGGCGCCTTGTCCTTCAATTCCGTCACGATGCGCTCGGCGACCTTGGGACCGACGCCCGGCGTGCGCACCACGGCTGCCTTATCGCGAAGCGCGATCGCATTCGCAAGGTCCGGCGGCGACAACGTGCCGAGCACGGCGAGCGCGACCTTGGCGCCGACGCCCTGCACGGTCTGCAACAGACGAAACCATTCGCGCTCGATGTCGCTCTTGAAACCGAACAGCTTGATCTGGTCTTCGCGCACATAGGTCTCGATCGACAACACCGCCGCCTCGCCCGCCGCAGGCAGAGCCTGCAAGGTACGCGAGGAGCAATGCACCTGATAACCGACGCCGCCGACATCGAGGATGACGAAGTCCTCGCCGTAGGAATCGATCAGGCCCTTGAGTTTGCCGATCATAGACCGACCACCTTGAGCCGCATCGCGGCGCTGGTACGGTGATGGGCGTGCGTGATCGCAATCGCGAGCGCGTCGGCGGCGTCGGCGGATTTCGGCTCGGCCTTGGGCAGAAGCACCTTCAGCATCATCATGATCTGGTTCTTGTCGGCGTGACCGGCGCCGACCACGGTCTTCTTCACCTGGTTGGGTGCGTATTCCGCAACCGAGATTCCAAACATCGCCGGCGCCAGCATCGCCACGCCACGCGCCTGGCCGAGCTTCAGCGTCGCGACGCCATCCTTGTTGACGAAGGTCTGTTCGACGGCGGCCTCGAGGGGGCGAAAATCGCCAAGCACGGCGGCGAGCCCCTCATGGATCGCAAGCAGACGGCTCGACAGCGGCAGATCGTCCGGCGGCTCGACCGAACCGCAACCGATATAGACCAGACGATTACCCTCGACCTCGATCACGCCCCAGCCGGTGCGGCGCAGGCCGGGGTCGATACCGAGGATGCGGACGGGGGAGCGAATTGGCTGCGAGGACATGGGCATTTATACCCAAGATTCGCGGCGTTATCCGCCCATCTTGGCGACGAGCGCGTCGGAAACCTCGAAATTGGCATAGACGTTCTGGACGTCGTCATGCTCATTCAGAAGGTCCATCAACTTCAGCAGCTTCTCGCCGGTTTCATCGTCCACCGCGACCGTATTTTGCGGCTTCCAGATCACCGCCGCCTTGCGCGCTTCGCCGAACTTCGTCTCCAGCGCCTTGGCGACATCGCGGAAGGTTTCCTGCGAGGCATAGATTTCGTGGCCGCCTTCGCCCGATACCGCGTCGTCGGCGCCGGCATCGATCGCCGCCTCCAGCATCGCATCGTCGGAGGCCACCTTGGCCTCATATTCGATGATGCCGGTGCGATCGAACATGAAGGACACCGCGCCGGTTTCGCCGAGGTTGCCGCCCGACTTGGTGAAATAGGAGCGGATGTCGGAGGCCGCGCGGTTGCGGTTGTCGGTGAGCACTTCGACGATCACGGCGACGCCGCCCGGACCATAGCCCTCGTAGCGGATCTCGTCGTAGTTCTCGCTCTCGCCCCCGAGCGCCTTCTTGATCGCGCGTTCGATATTGTCCTTCGGCATGTTTTCCTGGCGCGCGGCGATCACGGCGGCCCGCAGCCGGGGGTTCATCGCGGGATCGGGCGTCCCAAGCTTGGCAGCGACGGTAATTTCGCGCGCCAGCTTGCCGAACAGCTTCGACTTCTGGGCGTCCTGACGCCCCTTGCGGTGCATGATGTTCTTGAACTGGGAATGTCCGGCCATGCCTGATCTCTGGAAGTCGAAAGCGGTGGTTTGGATGGGAAGCGCGGCTTATAGGCCTCGAACTTGCTGAAATCAAAGATTTAGCTGCGTCGCAGGTACCGAGGTAGAGGAAACCGCAGACAAATCAGGCAGTTGTTAACCATGATTTCACGGCGCCGTGAAACGATCGTTCGACCTGATCCGACGGCTGAGCCTCGCAAATGGCGATTGGATTGTTCCGGAAAGCTGCGCCTCCCACACCTGCGCCTGCCGCCGCAATCCAGGCGAAGCCGGCTTCGCTGGTGGAAGCCGCGGACAATTCCGAAGCCGAGTCGATCAAGGCCATTCTCGAACTGCTCGAAATCGAACTCGGCGGCATGATTCGTCAGCTTGAACGCGCCGCGAGTTCCGTTGCCGGCGGCGCGGAGGCGACCGCCATCACATTGACGGCCGTCCGCCAGCGCACCGACGCGCTCGGTGTGCGATCGAGCGAAGCCCAGAGCACCGCGGCCGTTTTCTCGCAGGCGGCCGGAAAGTTCGCCAACTCCGCCGAAGGCATCGGATCGCAGGTGCGCGATGCCGGCAAGCTTGCCGATGAGGCCAGCGCCGCCGCCCATGACGCGAGCCTCAACGTCGATCGCCTCAAGGAGTCTTCCGCGGCGATCGGCAACGTCGTCAACCTGATTGCGCAGATCGCGCGGCAAACCACGCTGCTGGCGCTCAACTCGACCATCGAGGCGGCGCGTGCCGGCAGCGCCGGGCGTGGTTTTGCGGTGGTCGCTTCCGAGGTCAAGGCGCTGGCGGTGCAGACCCAGGATGCCACCGAGGAGATCAAGAAAAAGATCGAGGCGCTGCAACGGGACGCCGCCGGATCTGTGGAAGCCGTGCACCGGATTTCGCAGGCGATCCAGGCAATCCGCCCGGTGTTCGAGAACGTCAATGGCGCCGTCGCCGAGCAGAACGAAACCACCAATGCGATGACCGAGAACGTCGCGACGGCTTCAAACTTCATCGCTTCCGTCGGCGACAGCGCGACCGAAATCGACGATGCCGTGAAGGAAGCCGAATTGCATCGCGAACACGTCGCCAATGCCGGCAAGGCCGTCACCACTTTCGCGCAGAAGCTGAAGACCCGCTGTGCCGTGCTTCTCGGCACCGACATGCGCGCCGACCGCAGAAAGAGCGAGCGGCTGCCCTGCAACCTGAAAATCGAGATCGAGACGGCGCAAGGCGGGATCGCGGCACAGGTCTACGAGATTTCGCTGGAGAACATTCTGATCGGCGGGCCTCAAGCCGCGACCGTACCGCTCAATCAGATGCTCAACGCCACGCTGGAAGATATCGGCGCCTGCAAGATCCGCAGCGGCGAGCGGTCAAGCGCCGGCGTGCAGGCCACCTTCATGACCAACGAAGCCGCCTTCGGCGAGAAGGTCGAAGACAAGCTCTGGTCGATTCACGACGAAAATACCGAATTCGTCACCCGCGCCATGGAAGCCGGCGTCGAGCTCAACCAGATGTTCGAACACGCTGTCGCAAGCGGCGCGATCGCCATCGATGCCCTGTTCGACAGCGACTATGTCGAAATATCAGGCACCAATCCGCTGCAACACCGCACCCGCATTCTCGACTGGGCCGATCGCGCGCTACCGCCATTCCAGGAAGCCTTCCTCGCGAAGGATCCGCGCATGGTGTTCTGCGTTGCAATCGATCGCAATGGCTACCTGCCGGTGCACAACAAGGTCTATTCCCACGCGCAGCGTCCAAGTGACGTCGCCTGGAACACTGCTCACAGCCGCAACCGGCGCATTTTCAACGACACCGCAGGTCTCGCCGCGGGCCGCAACCAGCGCACCTACCTGATCCAGAGCTACGCCCGCGACATGGGCAACGGCAGCACGGTGATGATGCGCGAGATCGACGTGCCGATCCGCGTCAGCGGCAAGCATTGGGGCGGCTTCCGGACCGCTTATAAGCTTTAAGGCGAATTGCTGAATTTTGGGCGCGTTGCCTAAGATAACGAGAGCCCGAATCGGAGCTTGACGATGTCTGAAGTTTCTCCCGAACAATCGGAAAGCGAGCGGCTGGTCGATCAGCTCAGCAATCGGCTCGGTGGCCTCGGGGTCGAGCTGGCGGACGTTGCCAGCAACGTGCAGGAGGTTGCGACCCGGGTTTCGACCCAATCGCAGCATTTCGCGCATCTGCAAAAGACCGCGGAAACGATGGTTTCCGCCAACCATGACATCGCCGACGCTTCACGCGCGGTACAGTCGGCATCGTCAGACACCGTTGGAGAAATCAACCAGTCCCGTGGCGCCGTCGAAGCCGCGGTCGGACACATCGCCGAACTGGTCGAATCCGTCGGCCGGATCGAAACTCGCCTGAGCGCGGTCTCTTCGGCGCTGGCAGAGGTGGCGAAAGTCTCGAGCTCGATCGAAGCGATCGCCAAGCAGACCAATCTTCTGGCCTTGAACGCCACCATCGAGGCGGCGCGCGCGGGAACGGCCGGCCGCGGCTTTGCCGTGGTTGCGAACGAAGTGAAGAGTCTGGCGGAAGCGACCCGGCAGGCAACCCTCCAGATCGGTGACACCGTACGCGACCTCGACGGTCAGCTCGGCAGCCTGATCGGCGAAAGTGGCGAAGCCTCGTCGCGAGCCAAGACCGCGAGCGAAGGCGCAACGCAGATCCAAACCATCATCGCTCGCGTCCAGGACGGCTTCACCAAGGTCGGGCAGGAGATCGACGGCGTCGCGAAAGCTGCGACGTCCAATCTTGGTCACTGCGACAGCGTGATCGAGGAACTGCGCAACCTCGCCAAGGGCGTCGATCTCTCCTCGAGCGACCTGCAGCATGCGGACGAGCGCGTCACCAAACTGCTTGATCTCTCGGAAAACCTGATCGCATTGATTGCCGACAGCGGGGTCGAAACATCAGATGCACCGTTGATCCGCGTGGTCGTCGAGACCGCCCGGCAGATCTCGGAAATGTTCGAAGCCGCGGTCGGGCGGGGCGAAATCACCCTCGATGACCTGATGGACGAGAACTACCGCGTGATGCCCGGCACCGACCCCAAGCAGTACATGACGAACTATGTCGAACTGACCGACCGCATACTGCCGGCCATTCAGGACCCGATCCAGAAATCCGACTCGCGCATCGTGTTTTGCGTGGCCTGGGCCAAGGGCGGCTATCTGCCGACCCACAATCCGAATTATCGTCTGCCGCAGGGAAAAGATCCGGTCTGGAACAACGCGAACTGCCGCAACCGGCGGCTCTTCAACGACCGCGCCGTCAAAAAGGTGGCGGCCAGCACCAAGCCGTTCCTGCTGCAAACCTACCGTCGCGACATGGGCGGAGGCAATTTCGTGCTGATGAAGGACGCATCCTCGCCGATCTTCGTCCGCGGCCGCCACTGGGGCGCATTCCGCCTGGGATTCCGGCAGGGCTGACTTCTATTCGTTACTCTGCTCGACGATCGGGTCACGACCGGGTGTCATTGATCTGTTCACCAGAATTCCGGCACCGACTGCGAAAGCCGTCCGCCGACGCGAACGGCTGCGACCTTCACCGCCAATCCCGTCGCATCGTCGGTCTCGACCGCGATGCCGCTCAGCGTTGCCGGCCCCAGCGCCGGCTCGAAGCGCGCCGCGGGAATGCCCGAGGTAAAGCGCCGGATCGGCTCGTCCTTCTGCATGCCGATGATGGAGTCGTAATCGCCGGTCATGCCGGCGTCGGTCATGTAGGCCGTGCCGCCGGCAAGGATCTGGTGGTCGGCGGTCGGCACATGGGTGTGGGTTCCGACCACGAGGCTGGCGCGGCCGTCGCAGAAATAGCCGATCGCCTGCTTCTCGCTCGAGGCTTCGCCGTGGAAATCGACCACCACCGCGTCCACCGCTTCCTGCAACGGGCATGCCGCGAGTTCGCGGGCAAGGCCCGCAAACGGATCGTCGAACGGCGTCATGAAGACGCGACCGATGGCGTTGACAACAAGCGCGCGCCTTCCGTTCTTGGTGTCGATCAGCGCGGCGCCACGGCCTGGCGTGCCGCTCGGAAAATTGGCCGGGCGAATGAGCCGCGGCGCGCGCTCGATAAACACCAGAGCCTCGCGCTGATCCCAGGCGTGATTGCCGAGCGTGACCGCATCCGCGCCGGCATCGAGCAATTCCTGGTAGATCGCTTCCGTGATCCCGAAACCGCCGGCCGCATTCTCGCCGTTGACCACGACGAGTTCGAGCGACCACTTGCGGATCATCTCCGGCAGTTGCTCCGTCACGGCGGTACGGCCGGCCCGCCCGACCACGTCACCCACGAAAAGAATTCTCAACTCGACACACTCCGAATAACGAATGCCTTCTTCTCCGTTAGCACATAATCGAGCGCGACGTCGTGTGCGAGGGCGGGGACAGTCTTGATTTCCTGTGCAGCAAAACCAAGGCCAATGGCGATGATCGGTTTCAGCTTGCGCAAATGCGCCAGCGTAAAGTCGTAATGTCCGGCGCCATAGCCGATGCGGTGCCCGAGGCGATCGAACGCCGCAAGCGGCACCAGCATGACGTCTGGAATGAGCTCGGCCATCGCCGGCGACGGTTCGAGGATGCCAAGCGGGCCCATCGTCAGGCGATCGCCCGGCGACCAGGCGCGAAACATGAGCGACTTGCCACGGGCAAGCACCGCGGGCAGCGCCAGTTTTGCGCCCTGCCCGGCAAGCTTCTGCATCAGCGGCGCTGGATCGAGTTCGCTGCGGATTGGCGAATAGCCGGACACGATGGTGCCGGGAGCCATCTCGAACGGAAGTCCTCGCGTGGCAAGTTTTTCACCGGCGGCAGCGCGCGCAGCCTCCTCCATCGCATCGCGCGCATCGAGCGCGGTCTTGCGGAGATCGCCCTTCGATGGAAGTGCGGACATGCGTCGGCCCCCTTCGGATGAAATACCACCTCACGCCAATCAGGAGAGAGCAACAAGGAGAGAAAGTAACAGGAGAGAACGTGGCAAGGAGAGAGTGCGAAGCCGCGATCGCCGTTGGAGCACTCGATCCCGGAGTTCCCTACGAAAGTAGGTGGGCACCATATGTCCGGATCCACGGACCCGGCCAGGGACAGTTCCCTAAAGGATCGATAAGGCCCCGGGGATATATGGCTCCTGACGCGCGACGCAGCTTCGCGAGACCAATGTAGCAACGAAGTGGCTAAATCGCCAGCGGCGGCTGCCGAGCAGAAAAAAGCCCGGCGCTTGGCCGGGCTTTCGTCGTTTAGCGCCGTTCGTGGCCTCCGCCACCGGCCGGTCCGCCACCACCGCGAGGCGCGGCATTCATATGCGGCGCGCCACCACCGGCCCGCGGCATCGAAGGCGCCGCGTGCGGCATGGTCTGCGCGCGCGCGTTCACCGGGGAACCGCGGCCAACCGTCGGCTGCGCCATGTGCTGCATCGGCCGCGTGGCCTGCCCGGCGGAAAACCGCGTCGATTCATGCGCTCTTCCCGTGGGCTGCATGCGGGTGGGCTGCATGCGCGCATTGGCCCGGACAGCACCTCGCTCATGACCCATCCGCTCATTGCCCGTACGGCCGATCCGCTCGTGGCCCGTACGGGCCTGGACCGCAACCTCATGTCCACGCGTCTCCCGTGCGCCGCGGAACTGTGCAGCGTTGCGCTCGCGCATCCCGCGCTCCGTCATACCGGCACGCGGTCCTCGTCCCTCATTGATCGCGGCATTGCGCGTTGCCGCGCGGCCGATGCGAGCCGCCGAACGGTTGATGGTCATCCGCGTCGCGAAGCGCTGGTGGGACGTCCAGTAGTTGCCCCAATAGGCCCGGCGATGATACCAGGGCCGCCCCGAATAGTAGCTCGACCAATATGAGCTCAATACGAAGGGCACGACGGGCACGTCGATCTGATCGACATAGTCGGGAAGATAGACGTAACTATTGCGATAGAGATATTCGAGATATTGCGACGATACCCAGCCGCGGTCATCGGACCAACTGACATCACACCAGGCATTGCCCGTCAAACAACCGTGGACGTTGACACGGGCGCCGCCGGGGATGCGATCGACCAGCGGAAAGCCCGGGCCGGGGCCGGCCCTCAAGCCCGCCGATTGGGTGACGATACCGGGCGCTGCGAGCGCGGCAGTTGGCGCGAGCAGCATTGCTGCCGTCAGGATTGCTTTCAGTTTCATGACACGGTTCTCCTCTGACAGAGGAACGTCCGACCGGTGCGAGCGTTCCGGGAAAAATCGTCGCACGCTTGAAAATACCAAAACGATTGCGCTGCGGTAGCTGGCCGTTCATTCAGCGTTCATCTGAGAACGCCTGCACTTCGAACTAATTGCAGTTCGGATTTTTCGCACCGGAGATCGCGACAAAGCTGATGGTTGCTGGAGCAAAGTTTATCGGACCCGGGCTCGTTGCCATGCCGGCCATTGCGGGAAACTGATCCAAGGCATCCAGAGCCAGCACCGTACCGTTCAGCCGTACGGATGCGTCCTGCAACGTTGCGGCGTCCAGCGTGAAACGCACGTTGGCCTCAGACAAAATCAATTCGTGTGAATCTTGCGTGTCGTTATTGATGACAAGCAGCACCACGCCGCCGGGCGTGCGCCGCTGACAATGCGCATAGACGTGCAAGCCTCGCTCAATCGGCACGCCCGAATCGAGCACCACGGCGCCCATGAAACGCCGCCACAACAATGCCGCCCAGTAGTTCGGCCTTGGCCTGAAGGTCACCTCGTCGAGCAGACCATAATCGCTTTCCACCAGCGTGTTGTGCATCACGATCTGCACGCCTGCCTTTGCCAGGCGTCCGAGCTGGTCGAGGTATCGGAACGTGTCGAGAAAGGTCGAACTCCACCGATTTCCACCGCATGCTGTTTCTGCGGTCTCGGTGAGCCAGATCGGCTTGCCGGGGGCGTCCCGATCACGCAGCTCTCGATAGAAGGCCAACGTCTGATCCGTGCGGGAAAGCCACGCCTCCGACAGCGCTGCATCGGGCGTATGGCCGCCCGCGCAACGTTCCGATAGCGCGCCATAGTAGTGATATGAAACGGCGTCGATCCCGGAAGCCGAAGCGCTGAAGAGATCGGTAGCCTCCGAGCCGCCGCCAGCAGTTCCCGGTCCGAGGATCATCACGTCGGGCGCAGCCTGTTTCATGAAGGTGTAAAAAACACCGAAGTCTTTCGCGAACGCACTGGCCCCATAGTCTGCCGGCGCGCCGCCGATCGCCGGCAGGTCCGGCTCGTTCATGAGCTCGGCTGCGACGATTTTTCCGTGAGCCTCGCGCGTCGCCGCTATCATCCGCTGCGCCTGATCGGGTTTCCATATTCCCTTGGAGTCGCGCGCCGGAGGACCGATCGCAAACGATGTGACGATCGGCGCATCGACGGCATTCGAAAAGTCGATCACCTCGCGCCAGCGATCGCCCGTGAGCACGCCCCTGTAACCGGCTGGTATTTGAGGCGGCTTGTCGTCCGCTTCGGCAAACAACGTCACATTGGCCCAGGTACCGCTGACACGCATCAAGGCGGGCGAAAGCGCGAATGCGAGCTTGCGCAACAATTTGCTGGAGAGATCGATCGGCGACCGATTCGCGAACAGATCGTCTTTTCCAGGTCCAGCCGCGTAGGGCTTCCAAAACGGCCCGCCCGTAACCCCAATCATTTCGACGTTGAAGGATTGAAAGCGTTCGTCGACCGTCCCGACGACCGGCAACCCCGCCGCCGCAACCGTCGCCCCGCCCGCGACGGCGACCCGGCAAGGCATCGCGAAACATGCCACGACGACGGCAAGCAGTTCGAGCGCGCAGGCAACGGCAGTCCGGGGAGCATCCATGGCGGGATTCTGCGTTGCTTTGCGATCGCGCGCAGCCTTGCAATTCGTCGCAGACCATTGGTGGCCCGGGTTTCACGCTGGAACCTTCTGATTTCGCTGCCGTTACCAGTCGATGACCGGAGCAGACGCCAAATCCAGGGAAGACCGCTCCGCCCCGCCGCGCGATGATGAGAAGGCGGACGAAAAGGCGCCGATTGTTGAAGTCGTCGCCGAGGGCGGCGACCAGGTCGAACCTCCGCCGCCCGAGATAATCGAACCCGACCCCGAACTGACGCCCGAAGAGGCCGAGGAGGCACGCAAGGGATATCTGCTGACGCGATTCTGGATCAGCGCCCGCGGCTATTGGGGACGCAAAGGCGATCGCCTCGCGATTCCGTTTTCAGCCGGGCTGCTGGTTCTTATCGTTGGCACCGTCGGCCTCCAGTATGGCATCAACGTCTGGAATCGCTCGATCTTCGATGCGATCGAAAAGCGCGATGCCGGCACGGTGTATCACCTCACCGCGCTCTTTTTCCCACTCGCCATCGGCAGCGTCGTCCTCGGCATCGCACAGGTATATGCGCGGATGAGCATCCAGCGCCGATGGCGCACCTGGCTGACCACATCAGTGATTTCACGCTGGCTTGCCAGCGGCCGCTATTACCAACTCAACCTGGTCGAGGGCGATCACAAGAATCCGGAATATCGCATTGCCGAGGATTTGCGCGTCGCGACCGACTCGCCGGTCGATTTCGTCGCCGGCGTCACATCCGCCTTCCTGTCGGCGTCGACCTTCATCGTCGTGCTCTGGACCATCGGCGGCGCGCTCACCGTCACGATCGGAAGTTCAACGCTGACGATTCCGGGCTTCCTGGTGATCGCTGCAATCCTCTATGCCGCGATCGCGTCAGGCTCGATCATGATGATTGGCCGCCGCTTCGTTCAGATATCGGAAGACAAGAACCAGGCAGAGGCGGAATTTCGCTACACGCTAACGCGCGTACGCGAGAACGGCGAAAGCATCGCGCTGCTCGGCGGCGAAGAGGAAGAGCGCGATGGGATCGACCGGACTTTTGCCAACGTCCTGCGCCAGTGGGCGCGGCTTGCAGGTCAGCACATGCGCACGACGCTGGTCTCGCAAGGATCGAGCCTGATCGCGCCCGTCATTCCCTTGCTTCTCTGCGCCCCGAAATTCCTGGATGGCTCCATGACGCTCGGGCAGGTGATGCAGGCGGCGTCCGCCTTTACGATCGTGCAGAGCGCGTTCGGATGGTTGGTCGACAATTATCCGCGCCTCGCCGACTGGAATGCGTGCGCGCGCCGGATCGCCTCGCTGATGATGTCGCTCGACGGCCTGGAGCGCGCCGAGGAAGCCGAGGGTTTTGGCCGTATCAAGCATGGAGAGACGTCAGGCGAGGCCATGCTAAGCCTTGAGGATCTCTCGGTGTCGCTCGACGACGGCACCGCCGTTGTCGACGAGACGAAGGTCGTCGTCGAACCGGGCGAGCGTCTGCTCGTGGCCGGCGAATCCGGCTCCGGCAAAAGTACGCTGGTGCGCGCCATCGCAGGCCTTTGGCCCTGGGGTAGCGGCAGCGTGAATTTCCATCCCGATCGCCGCTTGTTCATGCTGCCGCAGCGGCCATACGTCCCGTCGGGCACGCTGCGCCGCGCGGTGGCCTATCCCGGATCGGCGGATAGCTGGGACGAGGCAGAGATTGCCGAGGCGCTGCACAAGGTGGGGCTCGATCACCTCAAGGAAAAGATCGAGGAGGACGCGCCGTGGGACCAAACGCTGTCCGGCGGCGAGAAGCAGCGTCTCGCATTCGCGCGATTGCTCCTGCACAATCCGGACATTGTGGTCCTCGACGAAGCCACGTCCGCGCTGGACGAAAAGAGCCAGGACAAGATGATGGACATGCTGCTGAAGGAGTTGCCCAAGGCGACAGTCGTCAGCGTCGCCCATCGCGCCGAGCTTGAGGCCTATCACAGCCGCAAGGTCACGCTGGAGCGGCGCAAGGGCGGTGCGAAACTCGTCAGCGACATCGATCTGATCCCGCGCAAAGGCAAGCGCCGGTTACTCGGCCGCTTCCTGCAAAAGCGCAAGCCGCCAGCGAAAGCTCGAAAGAGAGCATAGCGGCCGCAAGCGCTGCAGCCTCCCTGTCGGATCGCGTCACGACGGGTCCAAAGTCGACGCCTGAGCAAGCTTTACTTCTATCATTTTAAACGCAAAAATTGCTAGGATCGCTTTTTGCCAGCTCTGATATTTTAGTGGTTGAACAAGTCGAGACGCGTGGCTCGTTTCGGGCCAATATTGCAGTCATTTTGTGAGGCTTTTCCATGTGGAAGTCTTTCAATCCGGCCTCCCCTCTCCCGCGACCATGGCGCCCGTTTGCAACCGCGCTGGCGGCCGGCTCAATCGCGAGCGTCGCCCTGGTCGCGACCTGCGGAGACGCCCTCGCGCTCTCGAAAGAACAGGCCATCGCCAACTGCCGGGAGACGGTCGGGCGTCCCACCGTCATGGCCTGTATGCGCGGCTCAGGCGGCGGCGAGGCCAATTTCGCAAGATGCCGAGAGACCGCCGTCCCGAAAGTGAAGGCTTGTGTGCTCGCGGCGCTCAATGCCGCGAACGGCCGGGCGAATGTCCCGATCGAAATGTACAAGAACGGCAAGCCGAAGGAGGACGTGGTCGCTCCCGGAAATGCATTGCCGGCAGGCTTCGTTCCGCCGCCGCGGACCATCAGCGATATCGCAGCCATCCTTGATGGCGAGAAACCGGATCCTGCGGTTCTGGCCAAACTGAAGGCCGACGCCAACAACGAGCCTGCAAAGGCGATTTCGCAGTCCGACCTCGCGCAATTCTACTACGACCGCGGCAACGCCCGTGCGGCGCTGGGCCGCAACGCGGAAGGGTTGGCCGATGGCGAGAAGGCGCTCGCTTTGGCCGTGGCCTCGAACGACGGATTTTTCGGTCAACGCATCCGGCAGTTCATCACGCTTCAGAAGATCTCGCTGGGTGACGTGAAGGGCGCGCTCCAGGTATCCCAGTTCATGGTCACCGACGCCAACCGGCCGGGACAGAAGGGATACATGTTCAATGCGCAGCGGATCGCAGCCCAGGTTCTCGTGCAGACGGGAGATATTCCGCAGGCCGAGAGCCATATGCGCCGGAGCCTGACGCTGATCCAGGAAGCCCGCACGAGTGGGCTTCCGGGCTGGCGCGAGGGCTACGCAAAAGCGGGGCGCGCCTGGGAAGGTGAAGTCGAAGCCATCCGCGCCGTGATCTTCGATGCGCGCGGCCAATTTCGGGAAGCCGAGGCTGCCTACGCGAAATCGCGCGACTGGAAACTGGCTTCGGCCCCCGACATGACCTTCCCGCATGCGCCATCTGCGGATCAGATAAAGCGATATGCCGACAATGAGGCGCTCAATGTCGGACGCATGAAGGCAAAGCAGGGCCGGCTGGCGGAAGCTGAAGTCGATCTTCGCAGTGTCCTGCAATCGCAGCTCAAGGCACAAGGCAAATACAATCCGCGAACCGTGGCGTTCGTCAGGGGGCTGGCGAATGTCCTGGTCGAAGAAGGCCGCTATGAAGAAGCCGAAAAGCTGACGCGCATCGCGCTCGATATCCAGCGCACGCTGAACATCGGCGATGACACCCAATACAGCGCCTCGACCCTGTCGCAACTCGGCGCCATCCTGACCTTCGAGCGAAAATTGACCGAGGCTTCTTCCGTCTATGCCGAGCTCGACAAGGCGATCGCCAAATGGGAGCCGCAGCGCCGGCTGGTGCTCGAGCTGAACGGATCGCGCATCAACGCCATGTTCGCGGCGGGGCAGACGCAAGCCGGGCTCGAGGCGGCACAGGCGTTGCTGAAGCGTGAAATCGCGCGCGTCGGCGAGAAGCATTACGATACAGCCTCCGCCCGCGGCATCCTGGCGGTCGGGCTCGTGCGCGCAGGTAAGGATAGCGAGGCTATTCGCGAATTCGCCCTGGCGATTCCCGTCCTCCTGGCCTCGGCACGCGACAACACCGACGATGACGATGCGACCGTCGTTGCCGCGCGAAGCCAGCAGCTCCAGGGAATCGTCGGGGCCTATATCAAGCTCCTCGCGAACGCGCAGCCCGGCAATGGCGGCAGCGCCATCGATGCATTCAGCCTTGCGGATTCGATCCGCAGCCATTCGGTCCAACAGGCGCTGGCGGCCTCGGGCGCCCGGGCTTCGATCAAGGATCCGGCGCTCGCCGAGCTTGTGCGCAAGGAGCAGGACCTCGGCAAGCAGGTCGGCGCGCAACTCGGTTTGCTCAACAATATTCTCGCACTTCCCTCGGCCGAGCGTGACCCGCAGGGCGTCAAGTCGATGAACGCTTCGATCGACAAACTGCGCCAGGAGCGCGACCAGGCGCGCGCCGAAATCAACAAGCGCTTTCCCTCTTATGCCGATCTCGTCGATCCCAAACCGCCAAATGTGACGCAGGTTCAGGCGGCGCTTGTCGAAGGCGAGGCCATGTTGTCCTTCTATTTCGGACGCGATGCGAGCTTCGTGTGGGCAGTTCCCAAGGACGGCCCGGTTGCGTTCGCGGAAATCAAGGCAACGGGCGGCGAAATCCAGAGCAAGGTCCGCCGGCTGCGTGAAGCGCTCGAGCCGCAGGCGGCGATGATTTCCGACATCCCCGTTTTCGACGTCAAGCTAGGCTACGAGCTATATTCACTATTGCTCAAGCCGGTCGAAGCCGGCTGGAAAAATTCGAAGAGCCTGATTGTGGTCACCAACGGCGCGCTCGGCCTGTTGCCGTTGTCGCTGTTGCCGACCTCGCCGGCCCAGATTGACGCCAACGACGACCCCTTGTTTACGAGCTATCGCGCCGTGCCGTGGCTGGCGCGCAGCTACGCCGTCACGAGTGTCCCCTCCTCGGCTGCCTTGCGCACCTTGCGACAGTTGCCGCCCGGTAAGGCGGGGCGCAACGAACTCATCGGGTTCGGCGATCCACTGTTCAGTCCCGAGCAGGCAGAACAGGCTTTACGCGAACCGGAGCCGATCAAGCTGGCCGACGCCAGCATGACGACCATGCGCGGGGTTCCGCTCAAGCGGCGTTCGAGCCCGAAGCTTGAGGGTGTCGACAGCGCCGAGTTGGCGATGCTGCCGCGGCTGCCGGACACAGCCGAGGAGCTGAAATCGATTGCGCTCGCATTGCAGGCAGACCCTTCGAAAGTCCTGAAGCTTGGCAAGGACGCGAACGAAGCCAACGTCAAGACGATGGATCTCTCGGGCTTCAAGGTGTTGGCCTTTGCGACGCATGGGCTGGTGCCCGGCGAGCTCAACGGCTTGACGCAACCGGCTTTGGCGCTTTCGGCGCCCGCGGTGGCAGGTGTCGAAGGCGACGGTCTCCTGACCATGGAGGAAGTACTGACGCTCAAGCTCGACGCCGATTGGGTCGTGCTGTCCGCCTGCAACACCGGGGCGGGCGAAGGAGCCGGGGCCGAAGCGGCATCGGGACTTGGCCGCGCCTTCTTCTATGCCGGCACGCGCGCATTGCTGGTGACCAACTGGTCGGTTCATTCGCAATCGGCGCGCGAACTCGTCACGGACCTTTTCAAACGGCAAGCCGATGATCCAAAGTTGACGCGCGCGGAGGCTCTGCGGCAGGCGATGGTGGCGCTGATGGACGGCCCCGGCTACGTCGGCGCTGACGGCAAGACCGAATTTGCCTACGCTCATCCGCTGTTCTGGGCGCCTTATACGATCATTGGAGACGGCGGCGCGCGCTGATGGTGGTGAATTTAGACTGAAGTCTACGAGGGGGAATGATGCGGCGGACTGCTTATCTGGCATTGCTATTGGTTTGTGCTGTAACGGCGGGTTTGGTCTCGTCTTCGGCCCGTGCCAACAACCTTCTCATCAGCGAGGAGGAAGCCAAACTGCCGCCGCCGAAAGGCGCCGTGGTAGCCGACCGCCGGGGCATCACCCGAGGACCGCGGATCGAGCTCGTCGGCGAAAGAGAGCAGAACCACTCGCCGCTCCACCTCCAGCTCAAATTCGAATCATTCGGCGGCTCGAAAATCGATCCGGCTTCGCTCCGGGTGACCTATCTACGAAATCCCAACGTCGACCTGACCGAGCGCGTCAGATCGTTCGCAAGCATGAGCGGACTGGACATGCCCGATGCCGAACTCCCACCGGGCGATCACTTGATCCGGGTCGACATCAAGGATTCGGACGGGCGTGTCGGAACCACGAGCTTCCTGCTGAAAGTGTTGCCGTGAGGACAGGCCATGATTTGTCCGTTTTGTGAAAGCGACAACGCGTCTTCGGCAACCGTGTGCGCCGCATGCGGGCGCGACGTCGCGGTGCCGAAATCGCTTCTGGCCGAGCGCGACGAGTTGGTCCGCAAGCGCGACGCCCTGCATCAGCAACTCGCCGCGGCCACTGCCGAGCTCGAAAAATGGGAGCGCCGCAAGCGGCGTCCGTCAGCCTGATGGAATGTCCGTTCTGCGCCGAAACCATCAAGGACGAAGCCATCGCGTGCAAGCATTGCTCGCGCGACCTGCGCGTCGCGCGTCCGGTGATGCTCGAAATCCAGCAACTGGTGTCCGAGCTCGACCGGCTGCACAACAGAATGGACCGGGTCAATGCGAAGTTGGCGTGGGCGCGTTCGCCGATCCGGTATACCGCCGTTCGTGCGATCGTATATGTCCTCGCGCCACTCCTGCTGCTGGTCGCGGCGCACATCCTGATCACGATCACGCTGAACGTGACGCCGCTGTATCTGCGGCTGGCATCGGTCGTGATTCCCTTGCCGTTCGGGCTCTTGCTCTATGCACGCGAAAAAATCGGCATCGGCTCTTTTCTCGTCGGCGTTGTGACGGCGTCGCTGGCGGTGATCGGCATGCTGACGGTCACCGGCATCAACGACAACGTTCCGATCCTGCCGGTGAGCTGGATCGAATGGCGCGAGGTGATGGAATACATCGCCAGCATCGCGCTCGCCTATGTCACCGGCAATCTTCTCGGTTCTCTGATTTTCGACGTGCTGCCGAAGACGATGTCACATGGCGGAAAGCCCAATCTCGTCGCCTACAGGATTGCCGGGCTCCTCGGCCAACACGTCGGCGAGGACCAGCTTCGTCGCCGCGCCCGGACGATCCAGGATCTGCTGCGCACCGTCGGTCCTCTGGTCGGGATCGCCGCCTCTGCCGGTGCCTCGATCTACGCCGGGCTCAAGGGCATTTTCGGCTGGTGAGGGACTGATCGCGCGTCCGGCACACGGCCCGAAATCAGCGGCGCCGGTCAAGAATCAAGGAAACGATAAGGACATCTTAAGCCCGCGTTAAAGCGCGGCGCGGCGTCCCGCCCGATACTTCCCACCGCATCCACTCACCGAGGTGTTCGCGCCATGCGCAGGGAAGACAAGACACAGCGTCTCACGCGCGCGTATTACGGGCTGCTGCTCCGCAACATGTTTCAGTCGATGGCGGCATTTGCCGTGCCGTCGTCTGCCAGCCGGGCTCCAACCGTGAGCGAGGCGGTATTTTCGATTGTCGCGCCCGAGACCTGCCCTCGAAAGGCAATTCGGCAAAAAGGCTTGTTCGGGCGCCTCCTTCGAGCGCTGCACCATTCGCGGCAGCTACAGGCACGGCACACCTTTCGGCAATATCGTCACCTGATCGACAGCAGGTGGCACCAGCTTGGGTGAGATTAGCCGCGAGGCCGCTGCACCCCTCACCCGATCGCGACGCCGCCACCGATGGTGCGGTTGAGCACTTGTGTCGTCTTCTCGATGCGGTCGGCGGCGGCATTGAGCGCATTGGCCACCGCGACCTGTGTTGCCTTGGCGCGGTCGGCGGCGACAGTGCGCACATCGCTGAGCGCAAGTAGTTCCTCCTCCAGTGCGCGGATGCGATTGCCGGCGTCCTGCAACTCGTCGCAAACGGTGAGTGCGGCCATCACGGTGAGCCGCGCATCGCCGATCTCGCCGAACTTGCCGCGCAGGCTTCCGATCCGGGTTTCCAGGCTTTCGGCGAGCCTGAGCAGCCGCCCCTCCTGCCCTTCCTCGCAGGCCATGCGGTATTGCCGGCCGTTGATGGTGACGTTGACGTGGTTCATTCCATCTCTCCGGCTTCCAGCACCTCGCGGATGGTGCCGATGGCGGCATCGAGCCGCTCGGCGATCTCGCGGTTGGACCGCTCGAGCCGCTTCGAGCGCACCAGCGATCCGTCGAGTTCGTCCGCGAGCCGCGCACGGTCAGCGCCCAGCGCCTGGATCCGTGCGGCGAGTTCGTCTTCGTCCCGATCCGCCTCACGCCGCCGCTCGGCCGCGCGCTCCAGCGCATCGAGCGCCGCCATCAGGCGTCGCGTGGCGGCCTCGATGCCGGCAAAAGCCTCGTCGGGCTGGCCTGAACCGTTGACCGTTTGATCGTCCATGGCATCGCTCATGACAGGCGGTACGCACCTCCGGCAGCGCTGGATGCTTTTTTGCAAAATCAAGCGCTTGGGAGGAGAAACTTACGTAACGAACAAGGCCAGCGCAACGCCGCTTCGGAACTATGCACCGCAAAGCAGGTTGAAATACTCGCTCGTAAGGCGGTTCGGAAGTCCGCATCGTTTGTGCCGCAAATTCGGCGTGCGGACGCCTGAACCAAGGCCACACTAGATCAATAGGTTAGCTAGCGCCCCTTCGATTCCGAAGTTCGAAGCGCAGGGCCGCAAGCTGTACCGAGCTTCGGATCGGGACACTACCAGCGGCAAATCCGGCGCACTTCCTTTGACTTTGGCAGGTGAGGTGCTATCCAGCCCTCGACTTTAAGGTTCCATCCGAGGCGCTCGCTGCCCCACGCAGGCTCACCCAAGCATCTCATTATCTGACGGAAATTCATCATGACGCAGGTCGATCACGTCCGCATGGCCAATGCGATCCGAGGGCTCGCGATGGACGCGGTCGAGAAGGCGAAGTCCGGTCATCCGGGCTTGCCGATGGGCGCGGCCGACATCGCGACCGTCCTGTTCACGCAGTTCCTGAAATACGACGCAACTCACCCCGCCTGGCCGGATCGCGACCGCTTCGTGTTGTCGGCCGGCCACGGTTCGATGCTGCTCTACGCGCTGCTGTATCTCACCGGCAACAAGGACATGACGCTTGATGAGATCAAGCGCTTCCGCCAGGTGGACTTACTCACCCCCGGTCACCCCGAGAATTTCCGCACCAAGGGCATCGAGACCACCACCGGTCCGCTCGGCCAGGGCATTGCGACCTCGGTCGGCATGGCGCTGGCGGAAAAGATGCTGGCCGCCGAATTCGGCAAGAAGATCGTCGATCATCACACCTACGTGCTTGTCTCCGATGGCGACCTGATGGAGGGCGTATCGCAGGAAGCGATTGGGCTCGCCGGCCACTGGCGGCTCAACAAGCTGATCGTGCTCTACGACGACAACGGCATTTCGATCGACGGCCCGACCTCGATCGCCGACTCCGTCGATCAGGTGAAGCGCTTCAAGTCCGCCGGCTGGGCCGCCGAGTTGATCGACGGCCAGGATCAGGCGGCGATCGCGGCTGCGATCACCCGCGCGCAGAAATCCAACAAGCCGTCGCTGATCGCCTGCCGCACCACCATCGGTTATGGCGCGCCCACCAGGGCCGGCACGGCGAAAGCCCATGGCGAAGCGCTCGGCGCGGACGAATTGAAGGGCGCCAAGGAAAAGCTCGGCATTTCGCTCGAGCCGTTCTCGGTGCCGGACGACGTGCTGAAGGCCTGGCGCGCCGCCGGCAGCCGCGGCGCGGCCGCGCGCACCGAATGGGACGCGCGCTTTGCCGAGCTCGGCCCGCGCAAGCGCGCCGAATTCGAGCGCCGCATGCGGCACGAACGCCCGGCCTCGCTGGCGAAGGCGCTGCGCGACCACAAGAAGAAGCTCTTGGAAAGCCCGCTCAATATCGCCACGCGCAAATCCTCCGAAGCCGCGATCGATGCGATCGCCGAGGCCATGCCGATGGAATTCGTCGGCGGTTCGGCCGACCTCACCGGCTCCAACAACAACAAGCCAAAGGACGCGGTTGCGTTCTCCGCCAAGACGCCGAAGGGCCGCTTCATCCATTACGGCATCCGCGAGCACGGCATGGCGGCGGCCATGAACGGCATCTTCCTGCACGGCGGCTTCGCGCCGAACGGCGCGACCTTCCTGGTGTTCACCGACTATGCGCGGCCGGCGATGCGTCTTGCGGCGCTGATGGGAACGGGCGTGGTCTACGTGATGACCCATGACTCGATCGGGCTCGGCGAAGACGGTCCGACGCATCAGCCGGTCGAGCATCTCGCCGCGTTGCGCGCCATCCCCAACATGCGGGTGTTCCGCCCCTGCGACGCGGTCGAGGTCGCCGAGTGCTGGGAGCTCGCGCTCAACCGCACCAACGGTCCGACCGTGCTGGCGCTGACCCGCCAGAACCTGCCGCAATTGCGCACCTCGGCACCATCAGACAATCCGTGCAGCCACGGCGCCTACGAACTGGTCGCGGCTTCAGGCGAGGCGAAAGTGTCGCTGTTTGCCTCGGGCTCCGAAGTCGAGATCGCGGTTGCCGCCCAGAAGGAACTCGCCGGGCGCGGCATCGCGACGCGGGTGGTCTCCGTGCCCTCGCTCGAACTGCTGCTGTCCCTGCCGGAGGACAAGCAAAAGGCCATCATCGGTAACGCCCCGGTGAAGGTCGCGATCGAAGCCGCGGTCCGCTGGGGCTGGGATGCCGTGATCGGGCACGACGGCGTCTTTATCGGCATGCATGGTTTCGGCGAAAGCGGTCCGGCCAAGGACCTCTACAAGCATTTCGGAATTACCGCCGAGGCTACAGTTAACGCAGTCCAGAAGCGGGTCTAGCGCCCGTTTCCGAAGTACCGCGGCCCCTCGTTTCGAACTTCGGAAACAAGAGGGCGCTAGCCGGATTAAGATTTGGGAGAACCGCTTCGATTTGAAATTCCTGTGAGAATTCACGGCAACCATGCAGGAATTTCAAATCGGCGGTGCTCCGCTGACGGTTGAGGTAACGCCCGAAAAGGGCTACCTAACCGTCATCTTTTCCGTTCCTCGTCCGGCCGAACCGGGCGAACCGCCGTCAGCCTCCTTGCGGGACCTGCCCGCTGGGACGGCAGGGCCTATTAGAGGAGAAATACCATGGCAGTCCGGGTCGCTATCAACGGGTTTGGCCGCATTGGCCGCAACGTGCTGCGGGCCATCGCCGAGTTCGGCCGCAAGGACATCGAAGTCGTCGGCATCAACGATCTCGGCCCGGTCGAGACCAACGCGCATCTGCTGCGTTTTGATAGCGTGCATGGCCGCTTCCCCGGCACGGTGACGGTGGAAGGCGATACGATCAGCCTCGGCAACGGCAAGATCAAGGTTTCCGCCGAACGCGATCCGACGAAGCTGCCGTGGAAGGCGCTCGGCGTCGACATCGCGCTCGAATGCACCGGCATCTTCACCGCCAAGGACAAGGCCTCCGCGCATCTGACCGCCGGCGCCAAGCGCGTGCTGGTCTCCGCGCCGGCCGAGAATGCCGACGCCACGATCGTCTACGGCGTCAACCACGACAAGCTCACCAAGGAGCATCTCGTCGTCTCGAATGCCTCCTGCACCACCAATTGCCTGGCCCCGCTCGTCAAGGTGCTGCATGACACCGTCGGCATCGAAACCGGCTTCATGACCACGATCCACGCCTATACCGGTGACCAGCCGACGCTCGACACCCTGCACAAGGATCTCTATCGCGGCCGCGCGGCGGCGATGTCGATGATTCCGACCTCGACCGGCGCGGCGAAGGCGATCGGCCTGGTGTTGCCGGAACTGAACGGCAAGCTCGACGGCGTTTCGATCCGCGTGCCGACGCCGAACGTCTCGGTGGTCGACCTCAAGATCGTCGCCTCACGCAAGACCACCAAGGAAGAGATCAACGAGGCGATGAAGCGGGCTTCGGAACAGCAGCTCAAGGGCGTCCTCGGCTACACCAATGCGCCGAACGTCTCGATCGACTTCAACCACGATCCGCACTCCTCGACGTTCCACATGGACCAGACCAAGGTCCAGAACGGCACGCTGGTGCGCGTGATGTCCTGGTACGACAACGAGTGGGGCTTCTCCAACCGCATGGCCGACACGGCCGTCGCGATGGGCAAGCTGCTTTAACGAAGCGTCGTGCCCGGTTCGGGCACGCGCGCCATTTGGTGCGACTCCTCGCCACGAGGAAAGAGACCTCATCCTGAGGAGCCGAGTCGAAGCGAGGCGTCTCGAGGGATGACGCACGCGGAGGCGCCAATGACAAAACAATTCCGTACCCTCGACGACGTCGACGTAAAGGGCAAACGCGTCCTGCTGCGCGTCGACCTCAACGTGCCCATGGAGAGCGGGCGCGTCACCGACGCCACCCGCCTCGAGCGCGTTGCACCGACCATCACCGAAATCGCCGGCAAGGGCGGCAAGGTAATCCTGCTCGCGCATTTCGGCCGGCCCAAGGGGCGTGACCCGAAGGAATTGCTCAAGCCTGTCGCCGCCGCGCTGTCGCATGTGATCAAGAAGCCGGTCGCTTTCGCCGATGACTGCATCGGTGAGCCGGCCGCGAAGGCCGTCGCCGCCATGAAGGACGGCGACATTCTTTGTCTGGAAAACACCCGTTTCCACAAAGAGGAAGAAAAGAACGACGCTGGCTTTGTCACGGAACTCGCCAAGCTCGGCGACATCTGGGTCAACGATGCGTTTTCGGCCGCGCACCGCGCGCACGCCTCGACCGAAGGACTTGGCCACAAGCTTCCGGCCTACGCCGGACGCACCATGCAGGCCGAACTCGACGCGCTCTCCAAGGCGCTGGAGGCCCCGACGCGGCCCGGTGATCGCCATCATCGGCGGCGCGAAGGTTTCGACCAAGATCGATCTATTGGAAAACCTCGTCAGCAAGGTCGACGCGCTCGTGATCGGCGGCGGCATGGCCAACACCTTCCTGCACGCCCAGGGCATCGGCGTCGGCAAGTCGCTCGCCGAAAAAGATCTCGCTTCGACCGCGCAGCGGATCATGGAAAAGGCAACGATCGCCAACTGCGCGATCATCCTCCCCGTGGACGCCGTGGTGGCGTTTCATTTCGCCGCCAATTCGCCGTCTCACGCCTATGGTCTCGACGCCATTCCGTCCGACGGCATGATCCTCGACATCGGTCCGCAATCGACCGCACGCATTCACTCGGCGATCGACGACGCCAAGACGCTGGTCTGGAACGGCCCGCTCGGCGCATTCGAGATGACGCCGTTCGATCGCGGCACCATGGTCGCGGCGCGCCATGCCGCCGAACGCACCAAGGCAAAGAAGCTGGTTTCGGTCGCCGGTGGCGGCGACACCGTGGCGGCGCTCAACCAGGCCGGCGTGGCCGGTGACTTCACTTACGTTTCGACCGCGGGTGGCGCCTTCCTGGAGTGGATGGAAGGGAAACCTCTGCCCGGTGTCGAGGTTCTAAAGAAGGGCTAGTTTCGTTTCCCTCATCCTGAGGAGCTTGCGCCAGCAAGCGTCTCGAAGGATGGGACGCAAGGTAGGTATCGGGACCCCATGGTTCGAGACGGCGCTTCACGCCTGCTCGCCATGAGGGATCAGGTTTGGTTCATTTTCGGGCGATTAGCCCCAGCGCGGAGAAAGATTTCATGGCTCGGATCACGTTGCGCCAATTGCTCGACCACGCGGCGGAGCACGACTACGGCGTGCCGGCCTTCAACATCAATAATATGGAGCAGGCGCTCGCGATCATGGAGGCGGCATCAACACTCGATGCACCCGTCATCATCCAGGCCTCGCGCGGCGCGCGTTCGTATGCCAACGACGTCATGCTCCGTCACATGATGGATGCCGTCACCGAGATCTATCCGCAGATTCCGGTCTGCGTGCATCTCGACCACGGCAACGAACCCGCGACCTGCATGACCGCGATCCAGGCCGGCTTTACCTCCGTGATGATGGACGGCTCGCTGAAGGCCGACGGCAAGACTCCCGGCGACTGGGATTACAATGTCGGCGTCACCAAAACCGTCACCAACATGGCCCATCTCGGCGGCATTTCGGTGGAAGGCGAACTCGGCGTGCTCGGCTCGCTCGAGACCGGCATGGGCGACAAGGAAGACGGTCATGGCGCCGAAGGCAAGCTGTCGCACGACCAGCTTCTCACCAATCCGGACGAAGCCGTGAAGTTCGTCAAGGAGACCAAGGTCGACGCGCTCGCGATCGCCATGGGCACTTCGCATGGCGCCTACAAGTTCACCCGCAAGCCGGATGGCGACATTCTCGCCATGAAGGTGATCGAGGAAATTCACCGCAAGCTGCCGAACACGCATCTGGTGATGCACGGCTCGTCTTCGGTGCCGCAGGATCTGCAGGAGATCATCAACGCCAATGGCGGCAAGATGAAGCCGACCTGGGGCGTGCCGGTCGCCGAAATTCAGCGCGGCATCAAGAACGGCGTTCGCAAGATCAACATCGACACCGACAACCGGATGGCGATGACCGGGCAGATCCGCAAAGTGCTGAAGGACAATCCGGAAGAGTTCGACCCGCGCAAGTATCTCAAGCCTGCAATGGAAGCGATGACCAAGCTGTGCAAGCAGCGGCTCCAGGAGTTCAACACCGCAGGGCAAGCGAGCAAGATCAAGAAGGTGCTGACGACGGCCGAAATGGCCAAGCGTTACACCAAGGGCGAACTCGACCCGCGCGTCGCGTAGCGCGCGCGAAAAAGTGGAATGACGTCGGGCCCATGTTCGTTGTCATTCCGGGGCGCACCGCTAGGTGCGAGCTTTGGTGCGCAATTGCGCACCTGAGAATCCATCGCACCACCAGCGCTGCGGCACCATGGATTCCGGGTCTGCGCTTTCGGTGCATCCCGGAATGACGCCGAATTCGATAGTTAACGCCTCAGCCTGCGACCAACGATAAACTCCTCTTTTGCCCGAGAACGGTCTATTTTGTCGGCAAATGGATCGCTATCCCGCCGGAGGACGTTCCCGATGAATCTCGCCGATCTCAACCAAGTCGCCGTTGCCATGGTCACGCCGGGCAAGGGCATTCTCGCCGCCGACGAATTGTCCGGCACCATCAAGAAGCGCTTCGACGCCATCCAGGTGGAATCGACCGAGGACAGCCGCCGCGACTATCGCGAGATGCTGTTCCGTTCGCAGGAAGCAATGAGCAAGTACATCTCCGGCGTCATCCTCTACGACGAGACCATCTGGCAGAATGCCAAGGACGGCACGCCGCTGGTGAAGCTGATCGAGCAGGCAGGCGCCATTCCCGGCATCAAGGTCGATGAGGGCACGCAAGGCTTACCGAACTGCCCGGGCGAACTCGTCACCGTCGGCCTCGACAAGCTCGCCGATCGCCTCAAGAAATACTACGAGCGCGGCGCGCGCTTTGCGAAGTGGCGCGCGGTGATCGACATCGGTCGCGGCATCCCCTCGATGACCGCAATCCGCGTCAATGCGCATGCGCTGGCGCGCTATGCCGCACTGTGCCAGGCGGCGCAGATCGTGCCGATCGTCGAGCCTGAGGTCTTGATGGACGGTGATCACGATATCGACCGCTGCTACGAGGTAACGCAACGCGTGCTCAACAAGACCTTCCAGGAATTGCGCGTCCAGCGCGTCGCGCTCGAGGGGATGATCCTGAAACCGAACATGGCGATCTCGGGCAAGAAATCAGCTAAGCAGGCGGGCGTGCAGGAGGTCGCCGAAAAGACCATCCGCCTGCTGAAGACCTGCGTCCCGGCTGCCGTGCCCGGCGTCGCCTTTCTGTCCGGCGGACAGTCCGACGAAGAAGCAACCGCGCATCTCAATGCCATGAATGCGATCGGCAACCTGCCCTGGCCCCTCACCTTCTCCTATGGCCGCGCCTTGCAGGCCGCACCGCAGAAGGCGTGGTCCGGCAAGCCGGAGAACGTCGCAGCCGGGCAACGGGCGTTCAGTCATCGCGCGCGCATGAACGGGCTCGCGAGCACCGGCCGATGGACCTCTGATCTTGAAAAGAAGGTGGCGTGACTTTGTCCTCGAAGACCATTCCGCCGCGGCCGCTTGCACGTCTCTACCTCGCGACGCCAGTGATCGACGATCCGCAGGCCGTCGCGCAACGGCTTCCGTCGATGCTGGCGGAAGCCGATATCGCCGCCGTTCTGCTGCGGCTGAAGCCTTCTGATCCGCGCACGCTGACGTCACGCATCAAAGCGCTGGCGCCAATCATTCAGGACGCGGGCGCTGCCCTTCTGCTCGATGGCAATGTCGATCTCGTGGCGCGAGGCGGCGCCGACGGCGCGCATCTTTCCGGCATCGCCGCGCTGGAGGAAGCGCTTCCGGCACTCAGGCCCGATCGCATCGCCGGCGTCAGTGGCCTTGCGACGCGCCACGACTCGATGACGGCAGGCGAACTGGGCGTCGATTACGTGATGTTCGGCGAACCCGACGAAAGCGGACAGCGTCCATCGGCCGCCGCAATCGCCGAGCGCCTGCAATGGTGGGACGAATTGTTCGAAATCCCTTCGGTCGGCTTTGCCGGCACACTTGAAGAAGTCGGCGCCTTTGCCGCAGCCGGTGCGGACTTCATTCTCGCCGCCGATTTTATCTGGAATGCTCCCGAAGGTCCGGCAGCCGCGCTACGCGCCGCCACGGAAGCCATCCGCAAGGCCCATGCGGCAATGTCGGCGAAAGCCGAAGCGTCGCAAGGCTAGAATCGACCATGAGAATCCTGCGCTCTTCTCTGATCCTGGCAGCCGTGACGATGACGCCTGGCGCGTTCGCGCAGGTCCCGCTCGCCCCGCCGCCCGGCGCCCCGGCAGCAACGCCCGCGACACCGGCGCCGGCGAAACCGGCCCCTGCGGCGAAGCCGAAGGTCAGGCCCGCCGCCAAGAAGCCGGCCGCGCCCACCCCACCGCCCGCCGCCACGACGGCCGCCCCCGCCGAAACGCCCGACGATCCCAATGCCGACCTCGTGTTCGGCGCCTACCAGCGCGGCCTCTACAAGACCGCGTTCGATCTCGCGACCAAACGCGTGCAGGAGAAAGGCGATCCGAAGGCGATGACCATGCTCGGCGAGCTCTATGCCAACGGGTTCGGCCGCAAACGCGACGATGCCAAGGCCGCCGAATGGTACAAGCGCGCCAGTGACGCGGGCGACCGTGAGGCGATGTTCGAGCTTGCGATGCTGCGGCTGGCCGGCCGCGGCGGGCCGGTCAATCGCGAGGAATCGGCGAAACTACTCGCCTCTTCCGCCAAGCTCGGCAATCCAAAGGCCGCCTATAATCTGGCTTTGCTCTATCTCGGCGGCGAGACGCTGCCGCAGGATTTGAGGCGCGCGGCAGAGTTGATGCGCGTCTCGGCCGATGCCGGCAACGCGGAAGCGCAATATGCGCTCGCGACCTTCTACAAGGAGGGCACGGGCGTGCCGAAGGACGCCGAAAAAGCGGCGCGGCTGCTTCAGGCGGCCTCGATGGCCGGCAACATCGATGCCGAGGTCGAGTATGCGATCGCACTGTTCAACGGCACCGGCACGCCAAAAAACGAGGCGGCGGCGATCACCCTGCTTCGCAAGGCTGCCCGGCAGAACAATCCAATCGCACAAAACCGCCTGGCGCGGATTCTGGCCAGCGGCCAGGGCGTTCCCATGGACAAGGCCGAGGCGCTGAAGTGGCACACCATCGCCAAGACCGCCGGAAAGGGCGATCCCGACCTCGATCAGGCCCTTTCCGCCGTGAGCCCGGAGGACAAGGCCAAGGCGGACGCCGCCGTACGCAAATGGTTCGGCGCCAAATGACCTTGACGGCCCCCGCGCTACAGGGCACCCACGTCTGTCTTCACTTCTCCCCCCGGTGGCGAGCCCATCGTTTTCGCGGAAGTCTGTCCTAGATCATGCTGCAATCAGCCCTCCTCAACGTCATGGTCAAGGCGGCGCGCCGCGCCGGCCGCAGCCTCAAGCGTGACCTCGGCGAAATCGAAAACCTTCAGGTGTCGATGAAGGGCCCGGCCAATTTCGTCAGCCTGGCCGACAAACGCGCCGAGGAGATGCTGTATACGGACCTTTCCAAGGCGCGGCCCGGCTACGGCTTTATCGGCGAGGAAGGCGGACAGCGCGAAGGCGCCGACAAGAGCCATACCTGGATCGTCGATCCGCTCGACGGCACCACCAACTTCCTGCACGGCATTCCGCAATTTGCGATCTCGATCGCGCTCCAGCGCGAGGGCACCGTGATTGCCGGCGTGATCTATAATCCGGCCAATGACGAGCTCTATACCGCCGAACGTGGCAAGGGCGCCTTTCTCAACGATCAGCGCCTGCGCGTCGCTGGCCGGCGCACGCTCAACGAATGTGTTGTTGCCTGCGGCTTGCCGCACATCGGCCGCGGCGATCACGCGCTGTCGCGGCAGGAGATGACCGAAATCCAGAACCGCGTGGCCGGACTGCGCCGGTTTGGCGCCGCCTCGCTCGACATGGCCTTCGTCGCCGCCGGGCGTCTTGACGGCTATTGGGAGCGCAACTTGCAGTCATGGGACATGGCGGCAGGCCAGATCATGGTGCGCGAGGCCGGCGGCATTGTCTCCGGCATTGCCGGCAACGACGACCCGCTCATCACCCGCAACGTGATCTGCGGCAACGAGTTCATTCACGCCGAACTCGTGAAGATCCTCAAGCCGTTGGGGACGTAAGCCCCGCGACCAGCCTCGTACCGTCAACCGTGCGCACGCGTGCAATGCGGTGAGGTCATCGCAAGTGAGGCGTGGAACCAACAGCTGCGAATAATCGTTGCCCCGCGACAAAAGGCGAGTTGAAGGCGGCGCCACGTCTCTCTAGCTTGGCCTGAGCCAGCGATCGTCGACCCCAACGTCAGGCAACAAGCCATGCGCGCGTTGATTATCGTGTTGTTCATCCTGGGGATCGCCGCGAACGTGCCATCCGCCCAAGCGGGCTTGAGCGACGCTCCTCGCGCAATATCGGCGCCCGCGGATGATCCAGCCGTTTCGACCGACGAGGCCAATCAGCAAAGCGAAGATCAGATTCGCCTGAACAAGACGAAGCGCCGCGACGTGCAGCGCCGGCTGACGAGACTCGGTTTCGACACCAAGGCCAGCGGAAAATTCGACGATGCGACCCGCGATGCCATCGGGCGCTGGCAGGAGCAACACGGCTATCCCAAGTCCGGCTTTCTCAACACGGCGCAGCATCAGGCGTTGCTGAGCGAAAGCGCCGCGGCCGCGGACGCCGGCAAATCCGACCGCGCAGAGCGGCATCGCGGCGGGCGCACGCGCCATGCCCGTGGCGGCATCGGCGGCCCGATCGGCGCGATCGGCCACGTCGTTGGCGGAATATTCGGCCGCTGATCGCCGAGACATCAATCGACGCGAAGATCATTCCGACGTTGCGCAATGCAGCATGACGAGCTGCCCCGCTTGGATGTGGGTGGTGAAATCTTGTGCAGTCTATAAAACGGACTGCCAAGCCGAGTTTCTCTCCCGATGTTGCAATCTCCTTCCGCTTCCATTGAGACCAAGGCGTCGTGGACCGTCGCGTCGGCCGCGCTGTTCGTTCTGGCGATGTCGTTTGGCGCCGCCTGGATCACCGCCGTCGCTCTCAAGGATATTGCGAGCGAAGTCGACGGATCGCGCTCCGTTCCGGCGCTTGCCAGCTCGCTGGCGTGGCTCGGCTCCGGTATCGGCGGCATCATCATGTCTCAGATCGCGGGCCGGATCGGCACCCGATCGACCGTGATTTTCGGCTCGCTGATGATCGGGCTCGGCCTCACGATTTCCACCCTTGGACCACCCTGGCCGCTATGGATCGGCCACGGACTGTTCATCGGCATGATGGGGATCGGCAGCATCAATGCGCCCATGTACGTCTATGTCAGCCGATGGTTCGACCGCCGACGCGGCTCGGCGCTGGCGCTGATCTCGAGCGGCACCTATCTCGCCGGCACGATTTGGCCGCCGATCTTCGAACGCGCGATCATCACCTTCGGCTGGCGGCATTCGATGCTGCTATACGCCGTTGTGGAGATCCTCGTCGTGGTGCCGATTGCCGCGATTTATTTCCGCGCGCCTCCCGACGCGGCACATCCGGCAGCCTCGCTGGGGACCAGCGCCGGAAACGCGCGCGTGCTCGGCTGGCCGCCCAACGCCGTGTTTGCGATGATCTGCCTTGCTTCCGTTCTGTGTTGCATCCCGATGGCGATGCCGCAGGGACACCTCGTCGCGTTTTGCAGCGACCTCGGCATCAACCGTTCCGTCGGCGCCTTGATGCTGTCGGTGCTGCTCGGCACGGCGTTTCTGAGCCGGCAGGTCTGGGGCGCCATCTCCGACCGTATCGGTGGGCTCAACACCGTGTTGATCGGATCGGCCTGGCAGGCCGCTTCGATGACGGCGCTCTTGCTGACGCAGAATGAGATCGGCCTGTTCACCGTGACGGCTGCTTTCGGCCTCGGCTTTTCCGGCATCATCCCGGCCTATGTGCTGGCGGCGCGTGAACTGTTCCCGCCATCGCAAGCCTCCTGGAGAATTCCGACCCTGTTGCTGTTCAGCGGCGGAGGCATGGGCGCCGGCAGCTGGATCGCCGGCCTGCTTTACGATCATTTCGGATACTACGCGCCGGCGTTTGCCGCGGGCATCGGCAGCAACGTTCTCAATCTGCTGGTGGTGTGTGTTTTGGTCGGGCGCCAACGCTACCGCGCGGCCTATGCCTGATCACTCGACGGCCAAGGCGCTGCACCGAATTGACCGCACAGGCTTCCACCTGAAGCTACCATCGCTCGCCGGCCCGACAAGTGGCCGCTGAACGGCCTTATCGTACCGCGGCTCCAAGCAGGCGCCAACGTTAATCAGCTTCGGCGTCCGACACCATTCCCGGTTCGATGGATGTCAATTTACTTTCGAGGTAGCTAGTTTGACGGACAACGGCGGATCAAGCGTAGATTTTGCGTCGAGGACGGGAAGCGTGGATATCAGTGTGTTCGGGCTCGGAGCCGTTGGTACGGTAACGACGGCCTGTCTAGCGTATCACGGTCATCATGTCATCGGCGTGGATGTCGACCAGTCCAAGGTCGACGCGCTATCGCGAGGGCTGTCGCCGGTCCGTGAACCCAAGGTGGACGATCTATTGGCCGCAAGCCTCCGGTCAGGCCGTCTTCACGCGACGCTGAGCGCCGAGGACGCCATCGCCGCATCCGACATCTCGCTCATCTGCATCAATGTTGATACCGAGCCAAGCGGGCAACAGGCGATTGCTCCTCTGGAGCAATTGATCGGCCGGATCGGCGAAGCCATTGCGCGAAAAGGACGATTCCATTCCGTTGCCGTCCGTTCGACCGTTCTTCCGACGACGACGCGCCGTCGCCTGCTGCCCATTCTCGAACGGACCGCAGGTCCCATCGGCATTCGCGCCGGGCTGGCTCACCATCCGGAATTCATTCGCGAAGGCACCGCGGTGGCCGATTTTAGCAGCGCGTCCCGCTCGATCATCGGCGAATTCGACGCCCGAACCGCCGACGTCCTTGCCGAGCTTTTCTCCCCCTTCTCGCGGTCGACATATCGAACGACGCCCGAGCTTTCCGAAGCCGTGAAGTACGCTGACAATGGCTGGCACGCCCTCAAGGTTGCTTTCGCAAACGAGATCGGGACGCTCTGTCATCGCGATGAGATCGACAGCCGTGCGCTCATGGAGTTGTTCTGCGCCGACAACCAGCTCAACATCTCGAGCGCCTACCTCAAGCCAGGGTTTGGGTTCGGAGGGGCTTGCCTTCAAAAGGACCTCAGAGCGCTGGTCCGATGGGGCGAGGCCGCTGGGCTTGAGCTTCCCCTGCTGTCGAACGTCGAGGCGAGCAATAACAGTCACCTCAAGCGCAGCATTGATTGGCTCGTTGCCAGCGGACGGCAGCGCTTCGCGGTGCTTGGTTTGGCAACCAAGGCCGGAACCGACGATCTGCGCTCGAGTCCATTCGTGCATATCGTTCGGAAGTTGCAGGCCAGTGGCCTGCAGGTGCGCGCCTTCGATCGCGACGTTTCCGCCGGCCGGTCGGCGCGTCATCGGCACGCCGGTGCCGACGATGTTCTGCCCGACGTGCCGCTGATGGAGGATCTGCCGGAGCTGATCGCCTGGTCCGACGCGGTCGTGATTTGCTCGCACGGCAAAGAGTATAAATCGATCTTCCCGATGCTGAGGCCGGACCAGATCGTTCTCGATTTCGCGCGTGCCCTGCCCGGCGACACTGCAACGCCGGCCGCCTATCGCTCGTTCATCTAGGGCGGCGTCTATCCATGACCGACAACCAGGGCAAGCGAGCGGCATCCCAGCTTTTCATCGTTGAATTCGACCTCAACGAACTCTCGAGCCATTTCTTCAATCAGGTGCTCGGTTTCAAGCGGGCGGCCGAGGAACGCGGCATGCTCCCGCACGTCTTGCTCGGCACGGATGTGGCGCCAGCTCTTGCCGAACCACTTGGCGCCCGTCGGCTTATCGAACTGGGCCCGATGCAGGTCGCGACGTTCCCCGACCAACTCGACAGTTTTGCGGAAGGTGACCGGCAATTGCAGTCGCTATGGCGTGCGATCGAAGCGACGGACGTCGCGTCGCATGACATCGTGATGATCACATCGTCCCGTCCGGTCGTGATCTACAGCCTCGGCGCGTGGCTGGCCCGGCTCCCTCAAGCGCGCCGTCCAGCCGTGTTCTTCCGGTTCTTCAACCACGAATATCTGGACCTGAAGAACACGAACTTCAGCGAGCAAAGCTGGATGCACCGCTTCGCCGCCAGAGACCTGTCGCTGAGGCCGGGACAGGAACGCGTTTTCTTCACCGTCAACAACGAACGGCTGATCGCGCCATTGGCGCAACTCCGCGCACGCCGCGTGTTTCCGATGCCGCTACCAAAACACTACGGGGAAATTCCCCCGCGCGCCAGGCGAACGAGGCCTCGCCCGTCATTTACATGCATTTCAATGCGCGAAGCGGCGTGACGCTGGATCAGGTCGACCGGATCCTTCGCACAGTGCTGGACAGATCTCCCGGCACGAAATTCCTGCTGAAGTTCACCAAAAATGCGCTGCCGCACGGCAAAGAGCGGCGCCTCAGCAGCGCGTTGCGTGCACACGGCGTCGAATTGATCCCGTCCGAGCAATCGCACGGCGAGCACATCGCCACCATCGCGCGCAGCGATGTCGTGATTTTTCTTACGAGCCAGCCGAATATGTCGCGGCCGCCCTATTCTTCTGGTCGAAAAGATCAAGAGCAACGGCGAAGAACTGCATCGCTGGTTCACCGATCGAGGCTATGTCTTGCGAGAAGTCGGTATCAACATCCTTGCCGTTCACTCCGACGACAAGACGCTGACCGAACTGGCTCCGACGAAGACGCCGTAAGTCGATGACCATCGCGCTCAACCGATCAGCGCGCCGCCTTCATGCGGTAATGGCTGACGCCCCATTCGCTGCCGCCGGAAAAGCCGAACAGGCCCGCGGTTGCGAGAAAGAACCAGCGCCAGCGCCGCATCCATAATTCGGTATCCGCGCCATAGACGGCGCGCAAAACCTGTTCGATCTCGGTGCGATGCGTATCGAAATTGGCGAGCCAGTCCATCGCCGTGCGCTGGTAGTGCTCGCCGCTCCAGCGCCACTCCTTCTCCACCTCGAACAGATCGGCATATTGCCGGATCAGAAGATGGCTCGGCATCACCCCGCCGGTGAAGAAGTGTTGCGCGATCCAGTCCGCCTTGTCGTCGCGGTCGAACAGATAGGCGCCGGTGCGGTGGGTGAAGATGTGCATGAAGAAGCGGCCCTGCGGCGCAAGCCATGATCGCACGCGACCCAAAAGCTCGCGCCAGTTCATCATATGCTCGAACATTTCCACCGACACGATGCGGTCGAACCGCCGCTCGGGATCGAAATCGTTCATGTCGGCCGTGATCACGGAGAGATTTTTCAGTCCGCGTGCGGCGCCCTCACCTTGAATGTACATCCGCTGCGAATGCGAGTTCGACACCGCAACCACTTTCGAATTCGGAAATCGCCGCGCCATCCACAGCGACAGCGAACCCCAGCCGCAGCCGAGTTCGAGGATCGATTGCCCATCGGCAATGCCGGCGTGATCGACGGTCTGGCGCAGCGCCTCCTCCTCGGCTTCCTGCAAGGTCGTGGCCGGCGCGCGGTAGAAGCAGGAGGAGTATTTGCGGTTCGGCCCGAGCACGTGGGCGAAGAAAGCGGCCGGCACCTCGTAGTGCTGCGCATTGGCGGCTTGCGCATGTTCGGCAACGGCGCGCGCCGCCATTTCGCGGGCAAATCTTGCATCGGCGGCCGGATCGCCCTTGGCGAGCCGCGCCGCGGTGCGCGAACAAAGCTGATGGATCGCCGCGCGGATCACGAGATCCGGCAGCGGCACCCGCTCGGCAAAGCCGATGATGCCCGAGGTGAGACTCACTTTGCCTCTCCCCTTGACCTGTTTCGCGCGGCGGCAGCGGAAAGAAGATGCTGGTACGCGCCTGGTAGTCTCGATAGCGCTCGCCGCGAGAACGCAGCATCTGTTCTTCCAGCGGCGGGATGCCGGTGACGTGAACCAGGATCCAGTACATGAAAGCCGGCGCCAGCAGGCTCGCCCAACCCCAGGGGTAATCAGGCGAGATCGCAATGACGGGGTAAGCGAGCCATCCCAGCCATTCGAAGAAGTAATTCGGATGCCGCGACCAGCGCCACAATCCGGCATCGCAAACCTGGCCGTGATGGCCGGGGCTTTCACGAAATTGCTTGAGCTGGCTGTCGGCGAGTGCCTCGCCGCCAATGCCGAGAGCCAGGATGAACGCGCCGAGATAATCCTGCCACCGCAATCCCTCGCTCGGGAAATGCGCGGCGACGAAAATCGCAAACACCAGCGGGATCGAACCCAACGCCTGGTTTTGCAGGAACACGAACATTCGCCGCGGTGCCGCCAGCCCCCATTCTTTCGCGAACGCCGCATAGCGGGGATCATCCGAGATGCCTGACGTCCGGACCGCAATATGCGCACCGAGCCGCAGCGACCAGATGCCCACGAGGGCCGCGACCAGCCATTGCCGCGCATTCGGCGCAGCATCTCCCAGCGGCCAGAGCGCGCTGGCCGCGCCGACCAGGCCGACCGAAAACGTCCAGATGGTATCGACCCAGCCGGAATTGCCGGTACGCTGTTGCACCCCCCAGGCACCCGCCATCAGAACCGAAAGCGCCAGCGCAATCGCCGCGAGCGCCGCAAGGTATGGGATCATCCGAAATCCGTCGCTAAACGGCTGACCTTTCAGCTGTTTGTTGAGTTACGGACAAGATGACGCCCGGTTTCACGTGGAAGTTCCCCCTTCGTCTCCCGATCGGCCACGACCCGCCTTCCCTCCCGGGCGCGCTGTGCCATATTGGGGGTGCGAAAAGCTGCAATGTTAAAAACCGGACCGCTGGAAATGCCCACTTCTGCCCGCTCCACGATGGAGCTCGAATTCACGAAGCTTGCTCCGCCGCGGATCTTCCTGGTGCGGATGCTGGTGTTTCTGGTGCTGTGCGCGCTGATCGCGGTCGTGCTGTACAAGCAGATCGTCACCGCGTTCTTCGCCAATCCCGGCCTGAATGCGCTGATCGGCTTGGTGCTCTTGATCGGCATCATCCTGTCGTTTCGGCAGGTGATCCGGCTTTATCCCGAAATCGCCTGGGTCAACAACTTCCGGATCGCCGATCCCGGCCTGGCGATCGCGCGCCATCCGACGCTGCTGGCGCCGATGGCGGCCATCCTCGGCGGCGAGAGAAGCGGCCGCATGACCATCTCGCAGCAGACCATGCGGCATCTGCTCAATTCCATCGCCACCCGCCTCGACGAAGCGCGCGACATTTCCCGCTACATGACCGGCCTGCTGGTGTTTCTCGGCCTGCTCGGCACCTTCTGGGGCCTGATCGAGACCGTGGGCTCGGTCGGCCACGTCATCGACGGGCTGAAGGTCGGCGGCGATGCCGGGGCCTTGTTCGATACCCTGAAGGAAGGCCTGGCCGCGCCGCTCGGCGGCATGGGCATCTCGTTCTCGTCCTCGCTGTTCGGCCTTGCCGGCTCGCTGATCCTGGGCTTTCTCGACCTGCAATCGAGTGGGGCACAAAACCGCTTCTATACCGACCTCGAGGATTGGCTCGCCTCCACCGTGCGCAACTACTCCTCTTCCGGCGACGCCGGATCGGGCGGCGATCTCGAGGGCGCCATCGACCGGCTCCGCACCGCGTTCGAAGAAGGCAGCGGCAGCAAGGCCACGACCACGGCGATGGCGAGCCTGGCCGAAGCGATCCAGGGCCTCGTGACCCACATGCGCACCGAACAGCAGATGATCCGCGAATGGGCCGACGGCCAGGGCGAACAGAACCGCGAAATCAAGAAGCTGCTTGAACGGCTCGCGCGCCAGCCGGAAAAGAGCTAGGCGCACAAATTTTACCGGAGAAAGCCTGATGGCACTGGCCCGCGCACGACGCAGCGAAAGCGCTTTCAATTATTGGCCCGGCTTTGTCGACGCCTTGTCGACGCTTGTGCTGTCGATCGTGTTCCTGCTGTCGGTATTTCTGGTGGTGCAATTCTTCCTGTCGCAGGAAGTCACCGGCAAGGACAAGGCGCTGGAACAACTCAACGCCAAGATCGCCGAGCTGAACGATCTGCTCTCGATGGAAAAGCTCGGCAAGTTCAATCTCGAGGACCAGCTCTCTCAGGTGCGGGCCGGACTTGCTTCGGCCGAAGGCGAGCGCGACCGCGTCAAGGGGCTCTATGAAGGCCTTGCCGGCGCCGGCAACGATGCGGCAAGCCGAACCAGCGAGATGAACAAGGCGCTCGAATTCTGAAAAGCAGGTGACAGGCCGCGCACTGGCGCAGATCGAGGTGTTGAACCAGCAGATCAGCGCCCTGCGCCGCCAGCTCGCAGCGCTCGAGGAAGCATTGCAGACTTCAGAGAAGCGCGACAAGGAATCGCAGGGCCGCATCGCCGACCTCGGCACACGGCTGAACGTCGCGCTGGCGCAGCGGGTCCAGGAACTGTCGCGCTATCGCTCCGAATTCTTCGGACGGCTGCGCGCCATCCTCGGCAACCGGCCGGATGTGCGGATCGTCGGCGACCGCTTCGTGTTCCAGTCCGAAGTATTCTTCGACACCGGACAGGCGCTGCTTCTGCCCGAAGGCCGCGCCGAACTCGACAAGGTCGGCGCCGCGCTGACCGAGCTCGACAAGCAGATTCCGAGCGAGATCGCCTGGGTATTGCGCGTCGACGGTCACACCGACGTGCGGCCGATCACCAACAGCCCCGTGTTCAAGTCGAACTGGGAGCTTTCCTCGGCGCGCGCGATCTCGGTGGTGCAATACCTGATTTCGCTCGGCGTGCCGGCGCAGCGGCTGGTGGCCGCGGGCTTTGCCGAGTTTCAACCGCTCGACACCGCCAATACCGAAGACGCTTACCGGCGCAACCGCCGCATCGAATTGAAGCTGACGGAGCGGTAAAGATGCCATCGGTATCGTCATTCCGGAGCTGACGCGGCAGCCATCGAATCCGAGAATTACGCGAGATTCCGGATCTGGATCGTCCCGGACCATCCCGGAATGACGGCGTCGGCAGATGACCCAGCCCTTCACCCTCCGCCCCTATCGCGCCGACGACGAAGACGCCGCGATCGCGCTGTGGCTGGAGAGCTGGCAGAAGGCCTATCCGTCGATCGACTTTGCCGCCCGCGTGCCGTGGTGGCGCGAGCGATGGCGCTGCGAACTGGTTCCGAATGCGGCGATCATCGTTGCCGAGGAAGCGGGCCTGCTGGTCGGCTTCGTCACCGTCGATGCCAAAGCCTATCTCGACCAACTCGTGGTCGCGCCCGATCGATGGGGTTCGAGACTTGCCGGCGTGCTGGTCGATGAAGCCAAGCGGCTGTCGCCCGATTCCATCACGCTGTTGGTGAATGAAGACAATGCTCGCGCGATCCGCTTCTACGAACGCAACGGCTTCGTTCACGCGGGACCGGACGTCAACCCGACCTCGGGCCGGCCGGTGTTGAAGATGGAATGGAAGGCAACTGTCGAAGACGGGGATGGCCGATGACGCAAAGAGAACTGGTGCTGGGATCAGCGACTTTCCTCGTCGTCATTGTCGCCGGATTTTTTTCGGCAACATGGGTGACCCGCCACTACACCGCCGACGTTGCGCAGACCACGCCGGGAACCGCCTGCGTGGGCACGGACGGTTCGTGGAAAAACTGGGTTTGGGCGAACGTGCCGGCCCTTTCGCCGAAGTGCGAGTGATCCCGGCCGGGCCGGCCATCCGCGCAACGTTCAATTGATCGCTACGCACAACCGGTGATTTCAGCTTTTGTTAACCTGCGCCGTGGAAGCTCAGGTATCGAAAAGCTCGGTGTGCAGGTGTGTGATGGCAGCGATTTCCTCAACGGCGCCTTCGATCGCGAACTCGCTGGCTCAACTGATTTCGGGGAGTTTCGGCGGGCTTCTCGCGCCTGCGGATTCCACTTCCGCGACGCCTGCTTCGCAGGACGACGCCGGCCCCGCGAGCTTCGTCACCCTTTCCGAGCAGGCCAAGGAGGCGGTGGCCGCAAGGGCCGAGGCCGAGCGGTCGGCGGCCGACCAGTTAGAAGCCTTCGTGGAGGCGCATCGCGTCAACAATGGCGGCGATGGCAACCAGACGGGCAATACCAATAGCTTGCAGAACCTGTTTGGCGCGAGCGCTCCGTCGACGGGCGCGCAACCGACCAGCGGCGCGAAGATCGATGCGATCGTCACGCAGATCAAGGTGGAAGTCGGCTCCGATCAACCGCCCGCTTTCCAGACCTTCACGCCGACAAAGAGCCTGTCGAACAGTGTGACCATCGATGGCTACACGTTGAACCTCAGCACCAATGCCAGCACCCAGTATTACGGCGTCGAGGTCAGCGGCAACGGCGTTCAGGCCTACAACAAGCATTTCGGATCGAGTGCCGGAGTCGGTGGCACCGATGCAGTGCCACCCGGCGTTTCGGTTGGCACGGAAACGGTCGGCAACAACCAGGCGATAGAAGCCATCACGATTTCACGGAACGTCGCAGCGGCAAGCAGCGCCTCGGTATCGACATCTCAAGGTTCAGCCTCGGCCAGCGAAGTGGATGCCCAGTCTTCGTCGATCACCTTCCTGGTCAATTATGCGACCGGCCAGATCAGCGTGCAGGAATCGGCGGTGTCGGTATCAGCGAAGGCAATTCAGACCAGCACGCCGGGATCGACACTCTCGACGTTCGCCTGACCGGCCAGCGCTGGAGGCTATCAACGCGGCCCTACGCCCCTTCGAACTGCAAGCGCGCCAGTCGCGCATAGAGCCCGTTCGCCGCGACCAGCGAGGCGTGCGTGCCCTGCTCGACGATCCGGCCCTGATCCATCACCAGAATGCGGTCGCAGGACAGAACCGTCGCCAGCCGATGCGCGATCACCAGCGTGGTGCGATGGCTCATCAACTCTTCCAGCGCGGTCTGTACCAGCGTCTCGGATTCGGCGTCGAGCGCGGAAGTGGCTTCATCCAGCAATAAAAGCGGCGCGTCGCGCAGGATCGCACGCGCGATCGCGATGCGCTGGCGCTGGCCTCCGGAAAGCGTCACGCCGCGCTCGCCGAGCGGCGCGTCGAATCCGCGGGGCATCCGGCGGAGAAACTCGCTCGCATGCGCCAGATCCGCCGCGCGTTCGACTTCGGCATCGCTGGCATCGGGCCGGCCGAAGCGGATATTGTCGCGGGCGCTGGCGGCAAACACCACCGGATCCTGCGGCACCAGCGCAATCCGCTTGCGCACCTCCATCGGATCGGCTGAGCGGATCGGCACGCCATCGATGGAAATCGTGCCGGAGGCCGTATCGTAAAAGCGCAGCAACAGGTGAAACAGCGTGCTCTTGCCCGCGCCGGAGGGGCCGACGATCGCGACTTTCTCGCCCGCCCGCACCGAGAAGGAAACGCCCTCGACGGCGCGCGCGTCAGTACGCGTGGCATAGGCGAAGCTGACGTTGTCGAAGCTGATGTCGCCGCGGGGCGGCTCCGGCAGCGCAACGGGTGACTGCGGGCGGCGTGATCTCGGATTTCACCCGCAGGATCTCGAACAGCCGTTCGGCGGCGCCGGACGCGGCCGAGACCTCGCCCCAGACTTCAGAGAGCTGGCCGAGGCCGGACGCGGCAAAGGCCGTGTAGAGCACGAACTGGCCGAGCCGGCCCGGGGTGATCAATCCGGCCTCGACGTCGTTCGATCCGATCCAGAGAATGACGACGACGCTGGTGAAGACGATAAAGATGACGATCGCGGTGAGCGCGGCCCTTGCGCGGGTCGAGCCGACCGCCGCGCCGTAGGCCTGCTCGACCTCGCCGCCGAAGCGCGTATTCGCAAGCCGCTCGCCGGTATAGGCCTGCACGGTGCGGATCGCGCCGACCAGTTCGGAAGCATAGGCGCTGGCGTCGGCGAGCGTGTCCTGTGCGGTGCGCGACAGCCGGCGCACCCAGCGACCGAATGCCATCAGCGGCAACACGATCACGGGAATGGCAAGGAGCACGAGGCCGGACAGCCTCGGGCTCGTGATCAGCATCATCGCGGTCGCGCCGATGAACAGCATGACATTGCGCAGCGCGATCGACACCGAGGCGCCGACGGCGGACTTGATCTGGGTGGTATCGGCGGTCAGCCGCGAGATCAGTTCGCCGCTGCGCGAGGAATCGAAGAACGCGGGCGACAACGACATCAGATGCGCGAACACATCGCGCCGCAAGTCGGCGACGATGCGCTCGCCGATGGTCATCACGAGGTAGAAGCGCGAGGCGCTGGCGAGCGCCAGCACGCCAACCACCGCGATCATGACGCTGAAATAGCTGTTGATGCGGGCGATGCCTTCCGGCGTGAAGCCGAAGTCGATCATCCGCCGTACCGCGACCGGCACGATCAGGGTCGTGATCGCAGCCACCGTCAGCGAGATAAAGGCAAGCGTCACCCGTCCGCGATAGCGCAGGCACATAGGGCGATAGCGCCAATAGCGGTCGCAGCCGCGCCGCGCGTTCCTTGGAAGCGGGATTCAGGGCCGCATCGAGCGGCAATGCCGCCTCAGGTGGGCCCTCCCCGGAAGGCATCGCTGGATCACGCCGGTCTTCAAGCCGTTCAACTGCGCTCATGAATTCAAACCACTGGTTTTGTCACCCCCAGATAGGCCGGGCAGCGGCAGGTGGCAAATCCGGCGAACGACCGGCCGCGGGCCCCAAATCCGCTGCCCACGCGCTTGTTTTAAGGGGCCGCTTGCGTTATAGACCCGGCCAAATCCGACACCGCGACACCAGAAATACAGGCGCCGGCGCGCCGAAGGACCCGTCATGAAAGCCGAAATTCATCCGAATTATCATACGATTACGGTCGTGATGACCGATGGCACCGAGTACCAGACCCGCTCGACCTGGGGCAAGGAAGGCGACAAGCTGAACCTCGATATCGACCCCAAGTCGCACCCGGCCTGGACCGGCGGAGCCCAGCAGCTCATGGATCGCGGCGGTCGCGTCTCCCGGTTCCAGAAGAAGTTTTCGGGCTTCCTCAAGAAGGATTGAGACCAGCCGGCCTCAGCCTCTCAGCCGATGCATTAAGCGCCTCCGACCCGGTCGGGGGCGTTTTGCTTTGTCAGGACCGCCAGCCGACGCAAACCGCGCCCAGCGCGATGATGCAGCATGCGATGAGCCGAAGGCCGGTCAGGCGTTCGCCGAGAAAGGCAGCGCCCAGCAAAGCCGCAAACACCACGCTGGTTTCACGCAGCGCCGACACCGCCCCCATCGCGTTACCCTGCATCGCCCAGATGATGACGCCATAGGCTGCGAGCGAAATCAGGCCGCCGCTTGCCGCCTTGGCTATTTCGGACATTGGCATCGCGAAAGCCGCCCGCCCCTGCCGCGCCAGAACCCACAGCGGCATCGCAAGAAAAATCACGAAGATGGCGCCGGTATAGGCGACCCAGTTGCCGGCGGCGCGCACGCCGAGCCCATCGACCACACTATAGGCCGCGATGCTGACGCCGGTCGCGAGCGCATACGGCAAGTTCGAAAGATGCAAGCCGGCGTGGCCGCCCCCTGCACGCGCCGCCGCGAGCATGAATATCCCCGAACAGACGAGACCGATGCCGAGGATTCCAAGCGGGCCCATCCATTCGCCGGCCAGCACGCTGCCCCCGAGCGCGATCAGCGCGGGCGAGGTGCCGCGCGCGACCGGATAGGTCTCGCCGAGATCGCCGCTGCGATACATCCGCACCAGCAGCGCGTTATAGCAAAGATGAATAGCGCCCGAGGTGACGACGTAGCCCGCGGCGGCCGACGGCACGCCGGCCAAGGCCATCATCAGGAAGCCGGCGATGCCAAGCGTGATGCTCATGATCAGCATCGACTGAAGGCGATCGGCACCGCCGCGCAGCAGCGCATTCCAGCCTGCATGCAGCAACGCGGCAGACAGGACCAGCAGAATAGAGAGAGGAGAGAGCAACGCCTATTGTTCGAACGCGGCCTTTAGCCGGTTCAGCTGCGGCACCAGCGGATTGCCGATCGGCGCGCGCTCGGCAGGAGCGGCGTGGATCGTCGAATCCAGACGGCGGACCTTGCCTTGCAGCGCCATCGAGCGGCCGATCAGCTCCTGCAAATGCTGCGGCAGCTTTTCGATCATGTCGCCCGGGCCGGGATCGGCGGCCGAGAGCTTGACCTTGGTCTTTTCGCGGTTGGCCTGGATCAAGGTCATCTCGCCTTCCTTGACCGCGCGATGCAGCAACAACCACGACGCCAACTGCATCAGGCGGGTGGTCAGTCGCATGCTTTCGGTGGCGTAGGTCAGGCTGACGGAACGTTCGAGCGCCTTGGCCTCGGTGCGGCCGGCGCCGTCGAGATAGGCGGCGGTCTCCTCGACCAGATCCATGCCTTCGCGAAACAAGGTGCCGAACGCCGCCGAATTGGTCAGCCTCTCGCTGAACTGGACAAGCGGGGTTTCGCCTTGCGACCGGTCCGACATCAAAAACGCCTCACGCAACAGTTCACAGCCGGCTTTAGGTGCCGGAAAATTATGATGAACAAATCATTGCGCACGCGGGTACGATAGTCCAGCCGCAAACCAAATTATGGTTTCCAGCGGCCTCCGCGAAGCAGAAGCGAACGTTGCACGAACTTCTCGGAAAGCGCGGCTATGTGATGGAAAACGCGCAAAAAAAGAGCCGCCGTTGCCGGCGGCTTTGAAGTTGATAACAGGGAGGCGTCAAACAGAGTGGACAGGAGCCACTCGGTGTCCAAAGAGGACGCTGACAGTCATATCTGGGAAAGCTTAATCGACCGTAAACGAGCGATTTTTTTTAGGAATTGTTTGCCATGTCGGTCATTGGCCGACCGGTTGCTTCAATTACGACTTGAAGAAACTGTTCGCCGCGTCCTTGGAGGCACGCTTTTTGGTCGCCGCCGCCTGCAACCGTTCGACCTCCGACGTCAGCAACGCAATCCGCTCGCCGAGCTCCTCGACCGAAAGCAGCGAGAGATCCTGCCCGATCTCGTGGGTGACCTTCTTTCGCGGCCGGTCGTCGTCCTCGATGGGCATCTGCTTGCTCCCTCGCGGCTGTGACCGGTTGCAAGGCCGGACACTGCTGGCTAATCAGGGGTTCAAATCTAGCGTTTGGCCAAGGACAAATCATGGAAAAAATCCCTTCGCAAATGACCGTCGTCGCGATCAGCAAACCCGGCGGTCCGGAGGTGCTCGTGCCGGAAACCCGGCCGGTTCCGGCGCCCGGACCCGGCGAAATCCTGGTCAAGGTGATGGCCGCCGGCGTCAACCGGCCCGACGTGGCCCAGCGTTCAGGCGCTTATCCGCCGCCGCCCGGCGCCAGCGATTTGCCTGGTCTCGAAATCGCAGGCGAAGTCGTCGCGCTCGGTGACGGCGCGCGTAAGCACAAAATGGGCGACAAGGTGATGTCGCTGGTGGCGGGCGGCGGCTACGCCCAATACTGCATCGCGCAAGACGCACAGGCGATGGCGGTCCCGGCTTCGCTGTCGATCCTCGAGGCCGGCGCCACGCCGGAAACGCTGATGACGGTCTGGCACAACGTGTTCGAGCGCGGCGGGCTCAAGGCCGGCGAAAGCCTCTTGATCCACGGCGGCTCGTCCGGCATCGGCACCATGGCCATCCAGTTGGCCAAGGCATTCGGTGCGAAAGTCATCGTCACCGTCGGATCGAAGGACAAGGCCGACGCCTGCCTCAAGCTCGGCGCCGACCACGCCATCAACTACAAGACCGAGGACTTCGTCGCCGCCGCCAAGGCGATGACGGCGGGCACTGGACCCAATCTCATTCTCGATATGGTCGGCGGTGACTATGTCGAGCGCAACTACGATGCCGCTGCAACCGACGGTCGTATCGTGCAGATCGCGACCCTGGGCGGCGCCAAGGTCACCACCAACGTCGCAAAGCTCATGGTGAAGCGGCTGCACCACACCGGCTCGACGCTCCGTCCCCGTAGTAATGCGGACAAGGCGGCGATGGTGGCTGCAATCGAGGCGAAAGTGATGCCGCTGCTGCGTGAAGGCCGCATCAAGCCCTTGATGGACAGCACTTTCCCGCTGGAAAAGGCGGCCGATGCGCACCGCCGCATGGAGACCAGCGAACATATTGGCAAAATTGTGTTGGCGCTTTAACGCTCGCGGGCGATCGGAGGGTGGAAACCCTTTGATTTGCTTCGCATTCGTGTCATCTATCCGGGCGCGCCTGCGTAGTGCGCCGCTGAGGTGTTGACCGCGGAGAACCGACATTGCGTCTGATCAGGTGCCTGGCAGCGTTCCTGCTGGGCCTCATGATTGTTGCGGCCACGCCGGCATGGGCGATCGACGCTGTCACCGTCCGCGGCGACGTGTCTGCGATCGACCTGACCGCGGTGCTCGAACATCAACACAGCGACACCGACCGCATCCAGGTCTCCACCGCGCCCGGCACCGACGGCATCGTTCGCCGCATTGAAGTCCGCGCGCGTGAGGGCGGTCAGAACTGGGTGGTGTTCGCGCTTGCCAACAACACCGACGACCAGCTCGATCGTCTGATCGTTGCACCCCATTATCGCATCGTCTCGTCCGGTCTGTTGTGGCCCGATCTTGGGCTATCGCGCATCGCGACCATCACGCCCTCGACCGGCGACCGCCCCGACCGGCAGGAGAGCGCGACCGCCGACATCTTCCGCATCACGCTCGATCCGGGTTCGGTCGTCACCTACGTGGCCGAGTTGCGCACCGACAAGCTGCCGCAGCTCTATCTGTGGGAGCCGGACGCCTACAAGGACAAGGTCAATTCGTTCACGCTCTACCAGGGCATCGTGATCGGCATCTCCGGTCTTCTGGCGCTGGTGCTGACCATCCTGTTCGTGGTCAAGGGCTCGATCATGTTTCCGGCGGCGGCCGCGCTCGCCTGGGCGGTGCTGGTCTATATCGGCGTCGACTTCGGCTTCTGGGGCAAGGTCCTCGACATGTCGAACAACGCCGAGCGGGTCTGGCGCGCCGGAGGTGAAGCGATCCTCGCCGCGACGCTGCTGGTATTCCTGTTCGCCTATCTCAACCTGTCGCGCTGGCATGTGCGCTATTCCCACATCACCGTCGGCTGGCTGGTGTTCCTCGGCTCGCTGGTGGCGCTCGCGCTGTTCGATCCGGCCGTCGCCTCGGGCATCGCGCGCATGTCGCTGGTGCTAATTGCGATCGCCGGCTTTGCGCTGATCGTCTACCTCTCTACGCATGGCTTTCGATCGCGCGGTGCTGCTGATCCCGACCTGGTTCCTGCTGGTGGTCTGGGTGATCGCGGCCGGCATGACGATTGCGGGCAGCGTCACCAACGACATCGTCGGCCCCGCGCTGCTCGGCGGCCTGGTGCTGATCGTGATGCTGATCGGCTTCACGGTGATGCAGCACGCCTTCGCCGGCGGCGGCGCCACCACGGGCATCGTCTCGGACGTCGAACGGCGCGCGCTGGCGCTTGCAGGCTCCGGCGATCTGATCTGGGACTGGGACGTCTCGTCCGACAAGGTCTTCACCAGCCCCGAGACCGAAGCGCTGCTCGGCCTCAAGCGCGGAACGCTGGAAGGCCCGGCCGCGAAGTGGCTCGAAGTGCTGCACCCGCTCGATCAGGATCGCTTCCGCGCCGCGCTCGACAGCGTGCTCGACCAGCGCCGCGGACGGCTGGTGCAGGACTTCCGCCTGCGCACACCGGATGGCCACTTCATGTGGTTCGCGCTCAAAGCCCGCCCCGTCGTCGGCTCCGACGGCGAAGTCTCGCGCGTGATCGGCACCTTGACCGACGTGACCGAGACCAAGAACGCCGAAGAGCGCATGCTGCACGACTCCGTGCATGACAACCTCACCGGTCTGCCGAACCGCAAGCTGTTCATCGACCGCCTCAACGCGGTCGCGAATTTCGCCAAGTCGATGCCGACCCTGCGCCCGACGCTGATGGTGATCGACCTCGACCGCTTCAAGCAGGTCAACGACTTCGTCGGCATCGCGGTCGGCGATTTCATCCTGCTGACGCTCGCCCGGCGCCTGACGCGAATCCTCAAGCCGCAAGACACGCTGGCGCGGCTCGCCGGCGATCAGTTCGGCCTGATCCTGATGTCGGAACAGGACCCGGCGCGCATCACGGCGTTTGCCGAAACCATCCGCAAGACCATTCGCGCGCCGATCGCCTTCAACGACCGCGAGATTTTCCTCACCGCGTCGATCGGGCTGGCGCTTTCCGATCCGCAAACCCAGCTCACGGAAGAGATCATCAAGGACGCCGAGCTTGCGATGTATCATTCCAAGCGCATCGGCGGCGACCGCATCGACGTCTACAAGCCGGCGATGCGTGCGCGAAAGACCGACCGCCTGACGCTGGAGAGCGAATTGCGCCGGGCGATCGAGCGCGAGGAAATCACCATCCTCTATCAGCCGATCGTGCGGCTGGAAGACCGCTCGGTCGCAGGCTTCGAAGCGCTCGCGCGCTGGGATCATCCGAAGCTCGGACGGATGTCGCCGATCGAGTTCATTACCATCGCCGAGGAGATCGGCCTGATCGTCGATCTCGGCACCTTCGTGCTCGACCGCACGGCGCGGCAATTGTCGGTATGGCAGCGCGCGATGCGCTCGCGCGAGCCGATCTTCGCCAGCGTGAACGTCTCCTCGCGCCAACTTCTGCGCCACGATCTCATTCACGACATTCGCACCGTGCTGTCGCGATCTTCCGTCGCGCGCGGCACGCTGAAGCTCGAATTGACCGAATTGCTGGTGATGGAAAATCCGGAACACGCAGCCCAAATGCTGACGCGGATCCGCGAACTCGGCACCGGCCTTTCACTCGATGATTTCGGCACCGGCCATTCGTCGCTGTCCTACCTGCAACGTTTCCCGTTCGACACCATCAAGATCGACCAGTCTTTCGTGCGCACGACAAGCCGCGGCACCCGTCCGGTGATCCTGAAATCGATCATCGCGCTCGCCCACGATCTCGGCATGGACGTGGTCGCGGAAGGCGCCGAGACCGATTCCGATGCGGTCGAGCTCTATCAGTTGGGCTGCGAATATGCCCAGGGCTTTGCCTTCGGCGAGCCGATGGACGCCGACGCCGCGATGCGGCTTCTGACCGAGGTCAGGCTGGAAGCCGCGAGCTGATCGTCAGCCTTCCGTGCCTTCGTCATCGCGAGGGCGGCGCCGGTCGCGCGGCATCTTCTTGAATTTCACGCTTTCACCATCCGGCTGACGCGTGGCGATGAAGCCGGCCTCGCGGCACGCCTCCCGCTGGGGCATCTTTTCCTGCGGGCTGCGCAGCGTCTCCCACCACGACGCACGATGGGCCGCGCGCGGCAAGGCGGCGTCGATGATGTCCTCGATCTGCTCGAAGCTCAGCACGAACTCAGCCTGCTTCTGCACCTTCAGATAATCACGCAGCGCGTCGTAATTGGACACAGTAACCCTCAGCAACCAAACGTTAACGGTTTACAGTTCTATCCCGCTCTATTTAAGCCCGCAGCAACCATTCACGGCGCATTCCGGTCATTCGGGAGCGAAGTGACGTGATTGGATTTGGACGGCGCAAGGATAAGGCCAGCCGGCCCTGGCGGCTATCAGCAAAACTGCTGATCGCCTGCTCTATTATCACGGTAATCGGCTTCTCGGCGATCTGCGTCAATGTGATGCTCGACATGCGCCACAGCGAAGAGGAGCTGGCGCGCCAGACGCTCGAAAATCTGGCCTCCGGCATCGACTCCGATATCGGCCGTAACGTCGAGCTGTACGATCTTTCGCTGCGTTCGGTCGCCAACAACATGATGGCGCCAGAGATCAACGACGTCAGCAAGCCCTTAAGACAACTGATCCTGTTCGATCGCGTCGCGACCGCCCGGCATTTCGGTGCGATCCAGGTGTTCGATTCCACGGGGAAACTGACCGTCGATGCCTCGACGCTCGATCCGTTGCCGGAAAACCGGAGCAGCGAGGAATATTTCGCAGTCCACCGCGATGACCCGGCTGTGGGCCTGTTCATCAGCCGCCCGATGCTGCATCACGGCGCCTACGCCATCGTGCTCAGCCGCCGCATCTCGGGCGAGGACGGCAGCTTCCTCGGCGTGGTCGCCGGTTCGATCCGCTTTTCCTACTTTCACGACCTGTTCGGCCGGCTGCGGCTTGATCCCAACGACGTTATCGCGGTGTTCCGGCACGACGGCACCGTGATCATGCGCACGCCGTTCGACCTCGACGTCATCGGCAAGAACCTTGGCGACCTCCCGGGGGTCAAGCGCGTGCTTTCCGAACCGAGCGGCTCCTATTCAGGGATTTCCACCACGAGCCACACGCCGCGCCTCTATGTCTGGCGCGACGGCACACGTCCGCTCGTCGTCCTGGTCGCAAAGCCCTGGGCCGATATCTACAAGCTCTGGCGCATCGAAGCGACGCGGATCGGCGCGATCATGGCGACGCTCGCCGTATTCGTGCTCGGGGCCACCTTGTTTCTGGCCCACGAAATCAGCCGCCGCGCGACAGCCGAAGAAAAGCTCGAGGAGCTCGCCACCACCGACGCCCTCACCGGCCTGCGCAACCGCCGCAAGTTCGACGCCGCGATCGAGGCCGAGTGGCGGCGCGCCGCACGGCAGAAGCGGCCGCTCGCGCTTCTGATGATCGATGCCGACCATTTCAAGACCTTCAACGACACCTTCGGGCACCAGGCGGGCGACGAAGTCCTGATCGGCATCGCGATCTGCATCTCCGATTCGGTGCATCGCGCCGGCGACTGTGCCGCGCGCTACGGCGGCGAGGAATTCGCGGTGCTGCTGCCCGACCTGTCGCCGACACAGGCGTTCGTGGTGGCCGAGACGATCCGTCTCAAGGTCGAGCAATGGTGCGGCGATGCCGCGACCACCACCGTCAGCATCGGCGCCGCCAGCATGGTGCCGGACAGCAAGGCCGAATGGACCTCGATGGTCCGGGCGGCCGACGAGGCGCTCTACGCCGCCAAGGCGAGTGGCCGCAATCGCACCGTGCTTGCCAGCGGCCCGAAGCTGTCGCTGGTCGCGTAGCTCACTTCGCGTATTTCTTCATCTCCGCGAGCAGGCCGTCGCGCAATTCGGGACGCGCCATGCCGAAGGCGATGTTGGCGCGCAGGAAGCCCGGCTTTGAGCCGCAGTCGTGCCGCTCGCCGGCAAACTCGACGCCGTAGAATTTCTGGGTTTTCGCAAGACCGATCATCGCATCGGTGAGCTGAATCTCGCCACCCGCGCCGCGCTCCTGCGTTTCCAGGATCTTGAATATTTCCGGCTGCAGGATGTAGCGCCCGGTGATCGAGAGATTCGACGGCGCGGTGCCCTTTGGCGGCTTCTCGACCATGCCGTCGACCTCGAACACCTTGCCGTTGCGCTTGCCGACGCCGCAGATGCCGTATTGATGCGTGAGATGATCCGGCACGGCTTCCACCGCGATCACGTTGGATTTCTCGCCGAGCTTGCCTGCGGCCTCGATCATCTGCGCCAGACATCCGGGCGAATGCAGCACGAGTTCATCCGGCAGCACGACCGCAAACGGCTCGTCGCCGACGATATCGCGCGCGCACCACACCGCATGGCCGAGCCCGAGCGGCGCCTGCTGGCGCGTAAAGCTCATCGCACCCGCCGGCGGCTGGTCACGCGCCAGAATGTCCATCTCGGCTTTCTTGCTGCGCGCAGAGAGCGTGGCGTCGAGTTCGAACATGCGGTCGAAGTGATCCTCGATCACGCCCTTGTTGCGGCCGGTGACGAAGACGAAGTGTTCGATGCCGGCTTCCTTGGCCTCGTCGACCACGTACTGGATCAGCGGCTTGTCGACGATGGTCAGCATCTCCTTCGGCATCGCCTTGGTGGCGGGCAGCACGCGGGTGCCGAGACCGGCGACGGGGAAGACGGCTTTACGGATTTTCATGGGATGGCACTGCCTTGCGGGTCGTCTCGATGAAATAACGCTTGGTAGCTGGTTTGCAGCCGAGAACAAAGGCCGATATGGGCCTTTCGGTTCCTCCAGAGCCGGCTCCTTTCCAACAGACCGGCCAAATCCCTAACGTAAAAAGCCCGCTTTTGTTAAGCTATTGGCAACCGTGCCCGGTCCTCTTGGAGACCCTGGCTTCGGCATTTCACGATGGGTTAACGACGGGACGACAAACGAACGGCCGATGCGGCAGACAAGCGCGGCAATTCTCGCCGCCGCGCTGCTTTGGTCGGCGCCGGCGCCCGCCCAGTCGGCCAATGGCGGACCGCTCGATTTTCTCGGCAACATCTTCAAGTCGAAATCCGATCCGACCGGCTCGCCGGCTCCTGTTCAGCCGGCGTCTACTGGCGGCGCGCAACCCTGGAGCGGCGAGGACGGCGCCTCCGGACATCCGCTGATGACGGCGAGCGCAATTCGCGAGGCTGCCGCGAATTTCGACAACTGCGTCGCCTCGATGTGGCCGGATGCGGCACGGCGCAACATTTCGCAGGAAAGCTTTCAGCGCTTCACCGCAGGGCTGACGCCCGATCTGCGCATCATGGACCTCTTGGATTCCCAGCCGGAATTCACCAAGTCGATCTGGGATTATCTCGACATCCTGGTCAACGACAACCGTCTGGCCAAGGGCCGCGAGGTTCTCGCCAAGTACAAGCCGCAATTCGACGCGACCGAAAAAGCCTATGGCGTCGACCGCTACATCATCGCGGCGATCTGGGGCATTGAATCGAACTATTCGACGCAGATGGGCGATCGCAGCGTCCTGCAATCGACAGCCACCCTCGCCTGCGTCGGCCGCCGTCAGAAATATTTCCGCGACGAATTTCTCTCGGCGCTGGAGATCCTCCACCACGGCGATCTCAGCCCCGAGCAGATGCGCGGCTCATGGGCCGGCGCGTTCGGGCCAACGCAATTCATGCCGACGGCGTTCAAGCGCTTTGCGGTCGACGCCGACGGCGACGGTCGCCGCAACGTCGTCGATGACCCGGCCGACCTGATTGCCTCGACCGCCAACAACCTGAAGAAAGACGGCTGGCAGAGCGGCCAGAGCTGGGGCTACGAGGTCGTGGTGCCGAAAGGCTTCAACTACATGCTGGCCGACCGCGCCAAGGCGATGACACTTCCGCAATGGGAGCATCTCGGCCTCAAGCGCGCCAACGGCCAGGCCTTTCCGGCGACGAGCGAGAAGGCCTATCTGCTGGCGCCCGCGGGCGCCGAAGGGCCCGGCTTTCTGATGCTGCAGAATTTCCGCGTGATCATGAAGTACAACCCGGCCGAAGCCTATGCGCTTGCGATCGGCCATTTCGCCGATCGTTTGCGCGGCGGTCCGCCTTTCGTGCAGGCCTGGCCGCGGCAGGAGCGCGAATTGTCGCGGAACGAGCGGCTGGAACTGCAACAATTGCTGGCACAGCGCGGGTTCTACCGCGGTACGCCGGATGGCCAGTTCGGCGGCGAAACCCGGGAAGCGCTTCGCGGCTTCCAGGCCTCGATCGGCGCGCCGGCGGACGGCTTTGCCTCCGCAGGGATGCTCGATCGGCTCCGCGGGCAATGAGCTTTCCGCAAATGGTCCGGCCCAAATAGCCCCGCCCAGACAGACTTGCCCAAAACGGACTTGCCCAAGTAACCCTGTTTGCCACCGCCGGCAGGCTGGGCTGTGAAACCGGTTCCAATCGGAACCGGATCGTGCTCTACGAACTTGCCTTCGAATCCAAGGCGGTAGCACCTGACGGCGCGCCCCGTTACCCACCGGGAAATCTGCCCGCTTGCAGCCCGATTTTGCTACTATGTTTCCGATCGAACACCATTGCGACCGAACCGAATGCCAGAGAAGCGATCCTTTTTGAGGTTGTTCACCGAGCGCGGACCGCTGGTCGCGTTCGCGGTTGCTTTTGTGATCGGGGTCGCCGCACCGGCATCGGCGCAATTCTTCAATTTCGGCGGCCCGCCGCGGCCGCAGCCGTCGCAACGCGGACCCGGCGGCTGGTTCGGCGGCGACCTGTTCGCGCCCTTCCAGCAACAAGCGCCGAGGCCTGTCGAGAACTACTCGAAGGCGCCGCCGCCGCCCAAGCGCGACACCGTCGCCGAGCACAACGTGCTGGTCTTGGGCGATGCGATGGCCGACTGGCTCGCCTACGGCCTTGAGGATGCCTACAACGAGCAGCCGGACATGGGCGTGATCCGGCGGCACAAGACCGTCTCCGGCCTCATCCGTTACCAACCCAAGGGCGATCCGGCCGATTGGGCGGCTGCCGCGAAGGGAATCCTCGCTTCCGAGAAACCCGATGTGATCGTGGTGATGCTCGGTCTCAACGACCGTGTTGCGATTCGCGAAACGGCGTCGGAAAAACCCGACGCCAAAAAGAGCGACAAGAAAGAAGCCCGCAAACCAGGCGAAGCCAAACCCGACGCCAAACTTGAAGCCAAGCCGGAAGCCAAGAGCGACAACGCGGCGGACGCCGGCAAGCCCGAAGAGAAGGCGCAGGACGCCGAGGCCGATGACGCCGAGAACGGCGATACGCCACAAGTCGCGGCGCCGGAAAGAGGCGCACGCACGCCCAACGGCCTGGTCGAATTCCACGACGACCGCTGGGTCGAACTCTACAACAAGAAAATCGACGAGATGATCGCCGTCCTGAAATCGAAGGGCGTGCCGGTCGTTTGGGTCGGCCTGCCCGCGGTGCGCGGCGTCAAGGCGACGGCCGACACGCTGTTTCTGGATTCGCTCTATCGCGAAGCTTCCAACAAGGCCGGCATCACCTATGTCGACGTCTGGGACGGATTCGTCGATGAAGCCGGACGCTTCCTGCAACAGGGTCCCGACTTCGAAGGTCAGATCCGCCGGTTGCGTTCCTATGACGGCGTCTATTTCACCAAGGCCGGCGCGCGAAAACTGGCGCACTACGCCGAACGCGAAATCACGCGCCTGCTGGCTTCCCGCTCCGGGCCGATCACGCTGCCGAGCGAGCCGGCAACGCCGGACGCCAACGCGCAGCCGGGTCAACCGGCGCCGCGACCGCTCGCCGGGCCGATCGTGCCGCTGGTGGCATCCTCTGTCGGCACCGACCAGTTGCTTGGCGGTCCCGGCTCGCGCCCTGCCGCGGTCGACGCGCTGGTCGCCCGTACGCTGGTGAAAGGCGAACCGCTGGCAGCGCCAGCCGGACGCGCCGACGACTTCGCCTGGCCGCGCCGGGAAGTCGGACGCGAACAGGCGAGAGGCGACACACCGGTGGCTTCCGTCTCTCCCGAAGGAACGCCGACAGCAACGCAGCCTCAGGCACAGTCGAAACAAAAACGGCCCGCAGCCACGCAACCCGGTGCAGCGCAAGCGGCCCCACCGGCGTTCCGCAACTTCTTCGGCCTGGGCTCACCGCCGCCCGCGCCGCGTCAGGTGCAGCCGCAGCCGCGCACCACGCCTGGCCCCAATGTGCCGCGGCCACCGGCGGGCGTCGGACGGTCGGCGTCGGTGCCGCCGGGTAACCTCGCGCAATAAATCCGGATATCGAGCAGGCCTGCCCCGCGATCGGCGCGGGGTGCGATTGCGTTGACTTCACCGCGACCGGGAGTAGCCTTCACCTGAAAAAGACAGTGGGGAAACCGCTAGCAAGTAGTCAGGGAGGCACGCCGTGACTGTGACGATCCGCCAGCTTCATCCGCATTTTTTCGGCGAGGTTTCGGGCGTAGACCTCAGAAAGCCTCTCACGGCGGACGAGGCCAGAGAGATCGAAGCCGGCATGGACAAATACGCCGTGCTGCTATTCCCCGGTCAGGACATCACCGACGACCAGCAACTGGTGTTTGCGCGGAATTTCGGGGAGCGCGAGAACGCTCGCGGCGGCACTGTCACCAAGAAGGAAGACTATCGCCTCACCTCCGGCCTCAACGACGTCTCCAATCTCGGCAAGGACGGCAAGCCGCTGCCGCGCGATCACCGCACCCACCTGTTCAATCTCGGCAACTGCCTCTGGCATTCCGACAGTTCGTTTCGCCCGATCCCGGCAAAATTCTCGCTGCTCTCGGCGCGCGTGGTGAATCCCAAGGGCGGCAACACCGAATTCGCCGACATGCGCGCGGCCTATGACGCGCTCGACGACGAGACCAAGGCCGAGATCGAGGAGTTGATCTGCGAACACTCGCTGATGTATTCGCGCGGCTCGCTCGGCTTTCTCGATTACAGCGAGGAAGAGAAGCAGATGTTCAAGCCGGTGCGGCAGCGGCTGGTGCGCACGCATCCCGTTCATCGGCGCAAATCGCTGTATCTGTCATCGCATGCCGGCGCGATCCTCGGCATGAGCGTGCCCGAAGCGCGGCTTCTGCTGCGCGACCTCACCGAACACGCCACCCAGCCGGAATTCGTCCACGTCCACAAATGGACGGTTCATGACCTGATCATGTGGGATAACCGGCAGACGATGCATCGCGTGCGCCGCTACGATCAATCGCAGCCGCGCGACATGCGGCGCGCCACCGTGGCCGGCACGGAGCCGACCGTCGCCCAGCAGGCCGCGGAGTAGTTCTCGCCAGCACCGTCACGGCGGCCCGGCGACGGAGGCTCACGCGTGACCGGCTTCGTTCGAGAGCATGCCGACATCGACGCCGATCTTGCGCAGCGCGCGATCGTACTTTTCTCCGATGTCGCTTCCGAAAATCAGATCCGGATCGGCATCGCAATGCAGCCAGCCGTTGTCCTGGATTTCGCTTTCGAGCTGGCCCGCGGCCCACCCGGCATAGCCGAGCGCCAGTATCGCGTGCTTGGGGCCGGCCCCCTTGGCGATGGCCTTGAGGATGTCGACGGTCGCGGTCAGGCAGATCTCCTCGTCGATCCGCAACGTCGCATCCTGAATGAAGAAGTCGCTGGAATGCAGCACGAAACCGCGCCCGGTCTCGACCGGACCGCCCTTGAGCACCTTCAGGCTTTCGGCATTTTCCGGCAGCTTGATCTGATCAGCCTTCTTGATGATCTCGAGCTGCACCAGAAGGCCGGGAAAATCGATGCTGCCGGCCGGGCGGTTGACGATGATCCCCATCGCCCCCTCCGCCGAATGCGCGCAGAGATAAATCACCGAGCGCTCGAACCGAGGGTCACCCATCACCGGCATGGCGATCAACAACTGGCCGTCGAGATAACGGCCGTCTCCGGTTTCGCCGACACCCGTAATCTCGCGGCGAACCGTTCGAGGCCGAAACTTGGCTTTCTTGTCTTCAGAACTCATCGCCAAAAACTCGCTATATCATCCATCCTGATATTGGGCTTAAGTTCTGTCAATCAAGCTTAAGGCGCGTTCCGGCGTGCATCACAAGCAATTCAATGGCTTGCTTTCTCGTCCGGAGTTAAGGACGTTTTATGAACATGATGGTTCCCCCCGATCACATGCGTACGCCCACGCGCTTGGCGGCACTGTTTGCCCTGGCTACGTTCGCCTCGCTGCTGCCGCGTTGACGCACAGGCGCAGGATGCCTCGGCCTGGCAAAAAGGCACGCACGCCGCGGTCCGGCTGCTGGCGGGATCGCGCAGCGGTCCGGTGCTGCTCGGGGGCATCGCGGTGCAGCTCGATGCCGGCTGGAAAACTTACTGGCGTACCTCTGGCGATTCCGGTGTTCCGCCGCGCTTTGATTTTTCCAAATCCGATAATGTCGAGGCCGTGACCGTTCTGTGGCCCGCGCCTGCGAAGTTCGACGACGGCGCCGGCGGTTTCTCGCTCGGCTATCACGACCATGTGGTGTTGCCGCTGCGCATCGTGCCGAAGAGCAACGACAAGCCGGTGACGTTGCGCGCCAACATCAATTACGCGGTGTGCGAGAAAATCTGCATTCCGGTCGAGGCCAGCACGGAGCTGACATTTGCAAGCGTCGCAAGCACCGAAGACAGCGTGCTGTTTGCAGCGCTCGACACTGTTCCGAAGCCGGCGTCAGTTGGCGACCCCAATCCGCTGACCATTCGCGACGTCAAGCGCGACGGAAAATCCACGGTGCTGGTCGACGTGCTCTCTCCCGATGCACGAACGGTCAATCTGTTCGTCGAAGGTCCGACCCCGGACTGGGGGCTCCCGGTTCCGAAACTTGTCGAGCACGGACCGCCTGGCGTGAAGCGCTTCGCTTTCGCGCTCGACGGGGTGCCGCCGGGAACCAACCCGGAAGGCGCGGCGCTGAAGTTGACGCTGGTCGGCGGAGATCGCTCCTACGAGTTCAACATCAATCTCGACTAGACAGCCGGCGTCTTCCAACCGATTCTTAACGAAGTGTTGATAGCTAGAGCCTTTCGCCGCATTGCCTGCGGCATAAGGACTTTCCGCCTTGGCCGCGATCGACGCTCCGTCCGCCACCACGCCGCCGCAGGGCCCGATTGCGCGCTTGCGGTCGATGCTCGGCCGCTTGCTCGGCGGCTCCAATGAAGCCTCACTGACCCGGCGGCTGGCGGGCACGATCTTCATCATCCGCGTGTTCAGCGCGGCACTGGCTTATTTTTCGCAAGTGCTGCTCGCGCGCTGGATGGGCAGTTCCGATTACGGCATCTACGTCTATGTCTGGACCTGGGTGCTGCTGCTCGGCAGCATGCTGGACTTCGGCATTTCAGCCTCGGCGCAGAAGATCATTCCGGAATACCGCACCCGCGGCGAGCATGCGCTGCTGCGCGGCTTTCTCTCGGGCAGCCGCTGGATGACGCTGGTCGTGTCGGCGCTCGTCTCGGCGATGCTTGCCGGTCTCGTGAAAATACTGTCGCCATGGATCGGCGCGAACGAAGTCGTTCCCCTCTACATCGGCTGCGCCACCCTGCCCGCTTTCGTCGTCGCCAATACGCAAGACGGCATCGCGCGCTCGCATGACTGGATGCGGCTCGGCTTGATGCCGCAATTCGTCATCCGTCAGGCGCTGATCATCGGCGTCACCGCCGGAATGTTCGTGCTCGGCTTCCATCTCGGCGCCACCGCAGCAATGCTGGCGAGTGCGGCCGCGGTGTGGATCGCGATGATCGGCCAGATGATCGCGCTCAATCAGCGGCTCGCCAATCACATTGCGCCCGGCCCAAAAGCCTATGACGTGCGTTTCTGGCTCTCGATCTCGCTGCCGATCCTGATGGTCGAGAGCTTCTACCTGTTGCTGTCCTACACCGACGTGCTGGTGCTTCAGCAATTCCGTCCCTCGGACGAGGTTGGTGTCTACTTTGCGGTCGTCAAAACGCTGGCGCTGGTTTCCTTCATTCACTACGCGATGTCGGCGACGACGGCACACCGGTTTGCCGAGTACCACGCACTCGGTGACCGGGCGCGGCTCTCGGCCTATGTCGCGCACGCGATCAAGTGGACGTTCTGGCCTTCGCTCGCCGCAACCATCGTGCTGCTCGCGCTGGGCAAGCCGCTGCTGTGGCTGTTCGGGCCGCAATTCGTGGTCGGCTACGACATCATGTTCGTCGCCGCGATCGGTCTTGTGGTGCGCGCCGCGGTGGGGCCCGTCGAGCGATTGCTCAACATGCTCGGCCATCAATATGTCTGCGCGCTGGCCTATGGATTATCGTTCGTGATGAACGTCGTGCTCTGCGTGGCGCTGGTGCCGCGCTTCGGCGGCCACGGCGCAGCCGCCGCGACCTCGATCTCGCTGGTGTTCGAGACCGTGCTGCTGTTTTATATCGTCCGCCAGCGGCTCGGACTTCACGTGCTGGCGGTCCGATTTTAACGTTTGCATCCCGTTGCGGCTGGCGTTTTGCAAATGTTAAAAATCAAAGGACCGCCAGCAAATATGAGTTTCCGTGAAGTTTTGGATTTGACATTCGCCTCGGGTTTTCTCGGCCACTGGGCGGCGAATGTCAAATCCACTTCACCGGCATTCGGAAAGCGCTGAGCACAAAAAAGCCGCCACCGCCCGCGAACGGGCAATGGCGGCGTTTCCGACTTCGATTACTCCGCGGTCCAGCCGCCGTCGATCGAGAGATTGGCGCCGGTGATCTGGGCGGCGTCATCGCCGCACAAGAACAGCGCGAGCGCCGCAACCTGTTCGGACGTCACGAACTCCTTGGTCGGCTGCGCATTCAGCAGCACGTCCTTGATGACCTGCTCCTTGGTCATGTTGCGCGCCTTCATGGTCTCGGGGATCTGGTGCTCGACCAGCGGCGTCCAGACGTAGCCGGGGCTGATGCAGTTGCAGGTGATCTTCGAGGTCGCGACCTCGAGCGCCACCGTCTTGGTGAGGCCGGCAATGCCGTGCTTGGCCGAGACGTAGGCCGACTTGAACGGTGAGGCCACCAGCGAATGCGCGGAAGCCGTATTGATGATGCGGCCCCAGCCGCGCTTCTTCATGCCGGGAACGGCGGCACGAATGCCGTGGAAAGCCGACGACAGGTTGATCGCGATGATCGCATCCCATTTCTCGATCGGAAACTCCTCGATCGGCGAGACGAACTGGATGCCGGCATTGTTGACGAGGATGTCGACCGAACCGAAAGTCTTTTCGCCGAGCGCCACCATGTCGGCGATCTCGGCCGGCTTGGTCATGTCGGCCGGCGAATAGGCCGCCTTGACCTTGTAATCCGCCTCGATCGCGGAGCGTTCCTTTTCGATATCGGCCGGCGCGCCGAAGCCGTTGATCACGACGTTGGCGCCGGCGCTGGCAAATGCGCGGGCATAAGCCAGCCCAATGCCCGAGGTCGAACCGGTCACAACCGCGGTCTTGCCCTTCAGATTGGTCGTCATTTCATTGCTCCTTTTTGGGGGGATTTTCTTCGCCCGAGAGATCGTAGGTCACCATGCTCTCGTCGGATTGCGGCCGCTCCAGCCAATCCTTGTGTCGCATCGACAGGTGAACGTCGCGGACGCCCGCCTCCCAATGCTCGACCATGGCGACATGGGAAAAGTCGTAGTCCTTCGACGACGTCTCGTAATTCTTGCTGCGGTAAATCAGGTGCACCACGGTAACGGTGCTCTCTCGGGCCGCCTCGCGCAAAAAGACCGCGGACGGATCGTTCTTCAGATCGGCCGGCAATTTCTCGATCAGATCGAGCACCGCCTTGCGGGCATTATGGAGCTGGCGGTTCTTGTCGGTCGACATGCGGGTGCGGCTGGAGAAGCGGATATCCTTCTCGCGCTCGGCGGCTTCCAGCATGGATTGCGGCAGCCGGCCGCGTGCACTGAAGAGATCGACCTGGAAAATCAGGAGATCGTTCTTGGTCTCGGCATCCAGCACATAATCGAGCGGCGTATTGGAGGCGATGCCGCCGTCCCAATAGGCCTCGCCCTCGATGACGATCGAGGGGAAGCCCGGCGGCAGCGCGCCCGAAGCCATGATGTGCTCCGGACCGATCCGCTTTCCCTGCCGCTTCATTTCGACATTGTCGAAATATTTGAGATTGCCCGTTGCCACGCCGACGGCGCCGACGCTGAGCCGGCATTTCAGATCGTTGATGCGGTCGAAGTCGACCAGGCGCTCCAGCGTCTTTCGCAGCGGCGAGGTGTCGTAATAGCTCAGCGACTCCTGGGTACCTTTCGGCCACAGCGGCGCGGGCGGCAGCCGCGGCGTGAAGAAACCGGGCGTGCCGAAGGTTGCAACCATGGCTGCATTGGTCTCGTTGTACAGCGAGCGCTCGCGATCGGCCTTCGTGATCGGCGCCGGCACCCATGGCGACCCCGGAGACACCGTGTGCCAGAACTCCTTCAAGCGCTCGACACGCTTGGACCGGTCGTTGCCGGCGATGATGGCGGCGTTGACGGCGCCAATCGAAATTCCGGCAATCCATTCCGGCTCGAAGTCGAAGTGGCAGAGCGCCTGATACGCGCCTGCCTGATAGGACCCGAGCGCACCGCCGCCTTGCAGGACCAGGACGCGCTGAGCATTTGCTGGCGTCGTTGACGGATTCATCATCGCACTGGAGCTCCGATTCCAAAGTTCGCAAACTCGCGGCGAAATTGACAGGAACTTCAAATTCGCCGCGCTGTCCCTTTCAGCTCTGACATTCGCGAGCCAACCGCCTGCGCGGGGCCTCGAACCGTCGAACTAGGACACCAGCTCGCGGTCGCGTCAATCGGTCTTGCCGGTAGGAACAGGTATCCCGGCTTGCTCGCGCGGCTCGGTCGATGCGAGGATAAGCGTCCAGAATACCTTGTATTTGGTATTCGGAGCATAGCTTGCGGCAATGCCCATTTTTGTGACACCCGTTTGCAGCATATTCGCACGATGGGGCGGCGAGTCCCGCCAGCCGGAAAATGCTTCGGCCAGCGTGTGATAGCCCGCTGAGACATTCTCCACCGCAAGCGTCGTCGGGTATCCGGCAGCCTGCAAGCGCTTGGGCAGCGGGGCCTTGACGTCGTGATCGAGCTTGTTGCGGCTTGCCATGGCCTGAGATTGGGCTTCGGCGATCCTCATCAATTCGGGATCGACCACGACCGCACCGATGCCGTTGTTTTTCCGGTAAAGCGAGATCATCGTGGCCGCCGCCGGTGCATCGAGCCTGGCGCCCGGATCGGCCATGCTGGCATACATGCTGGGCTGCTCCACCGGGGCATCCGAGGCACAGCCGGCGAGCCCAAGCAGTCCAATCATCGCGATCAAAGCCCGCATCATTCCCCCAAATATATCGGGGGCGGTTGTTGCACGCCAACAGTGGCTGAAAGGTGAACGGGAGGGCTTTTTCGGGCCAGAACCGGGCTTAAGGCCAGGCGGCGGCTTCAGGAGCTCCCGCCGGTATGAATCCCGCATTCCGTCTTGCCCCGGCCCCGCCAGCGCCCATCGCGGGCATCTTCGCCCGCTTGCGCACGGCTGCTGCAGGGCATGCAGCCCACCGACAGAAAGCCTGAAGTCACCAGCGGATGCGGCGGCAACTGCGCCTGCGCATAGATCGCCTCGATCCCCGCCCGCGGGATATTCGCAAACGGGTTGAATTTCAGCCGGACGCCATCGGCCTCGACCACCGGAATTTCGGCGCGAGAACCGCCCTGAAAACGTTTACGCCCGTTGATCCAGCCATCGAATGGCGCGAGCGCGCGCTTCAAGGGCTCCACTTTGCGAATCCGGCAGCACGCGTCGGGATCGGAGAACCACAGCTCGCGATCGGGATCCTCGCGACGCAGAGTTTCCTCCTGCGGCTTGATCGAGCGCACATCCTGCAAGCCCAATCGTGCGATCAACATATCGCGATAGGCGAGCGTCTCCTCGAACAGCCAGCCGGTGTCGAGAAAGATCACGGGGATCGCCGGGTCGACGTCGGCCATGACCTTGAGCAGCGCCGCCGATTCCGTGCCGAACGACGACACCAGCGCCAGCCGCTCGCGGCCGACGATGCGCAAGGCGCTCTCGATCACTTCCGACGGCGAGGCGTTGCGAAGCACCTCGTCGAGCGACTGGCTTTCTCGGCCGTCGCCGGGATTTGCTCCGCGAGAATGTCACTAGTACCCACCTTCCGAAGTTCGTCTTCTCTCGCAGCACCCACTTCCGCGAACTTCGGAAAGTCATGGGTACTAGCAACATTTTATTTGCTAGTGCCGCTTTCTATTTGAAGTTCCTGGGACGAATTCGTCCCTTGCTCTGCGGGAACTTCAAATAGGCGGCACTAGCGTGCACTCTCCGAATGGCGCTGCTGCATCCGCCGGTGAAGCGCCGTGAGCCGGCCGTCGCCGGTCGGCTGGTAGAACACCGAATAACGCTCTGAGGTGAGTGCGAAGGCCTCGGCATCGCTCGCCTTCTTCGCTTCGAGCGTGTCGAAGCCGGCGCGCAGCATGAACAAAAACTGGTCGCGCAATACCTGCCCGGTGGCGCGCAATTCGCCGTCGTATCCGTAGCGCTCGCGCAGCAACCGCGCCTGGCTATACGCACGCCCGTCGCGGAAGGTCGGAAACACCAGCGCGACCACGGCAAGGCGGTCGAGGAACGGCACGAGATCGTCGAGATCGCGATTGTTCGGCCAGATCACGCCGAGCTTTGCCGTCTTCGCAAGCAGGCCTTCCGGGTTTTCGAGGAATTGCGCGGCCGAAACCAGCGCGTTGCCTCCCTCGGGCAGTTCGCCATCGTCGGCCACGTGGACGAAAATGTCGGTGGCAACCTTGCCGTTCTTAACGAGTGGCATAAACGCGCTCCCTGAAAGGTTCGACGCCGAGCCGCTTCACCGCATCGACAAAGAGTTCGTCGGGGCGTTCGCGCAGCGCCAGATAGGCTTCAACGATGTCCTCGACCACGTCGGCGACCTCGCCGTAAGGCACGGCGGGTCCGATCAGCACGCCAAGCTCGGCGTTCTCGTCGGCGCGGCCGCCGATCGTGATCTGGTAAAATTCCTCGCCGTTCTTTTCGACACCGAGAATGCCGATATGGCCGACATGGTGATGGCCGCACGCATTGATGCAGCCGGAGATGTTGATATGCAGCCGGCCAATCAGCTCTGCCGTATCGTGATTGGCAAAGCGGCGCGTCAATTCCTGCGCAATCGGGATCGAACGTGCGTTCGCCAGCGAACAATAATCCAGTCCCGGACAGGCGATGATGTCGGACACCAGATTGACGTTCGGGGTCGCCAGCCCGAGCTTGTCGAGCGCCTTCCACAACGCCGGAAGATCGCGCTTGGCGACATGGGGCAGCGCGAGATTTTGCTCATGGCCGACGCGGATTTCGCCGAACGAATATTTGTCGGCGAGATCGGCGAGTGCGTCCATCTGGTCGGCCGTGGCATCGCCCGGCGGTCCGCCGACCGGCTTGAGCGACAGCGTCACGATCGAATAGCCTTGCACCTTGTGGGTGGAGACCGAATTGCGCCGCCAGCGCTCGAACAGCGGATCGGCCGCCGCCTTCTTCAGCTCATCCGGCACATGCGGCAGCTTTTCGTAGGCCGGATAGCTGAAGCGCGAACGAATTTCCTCGATCACGCCGTCATCCAGCGTCAGCGCGGTCTCGCCCATCGCGCGCCATTCTTCATCGACTTCCGCTGCGAATTTCTCGATGCCGAGTTCGTGCACCAGGATCTTGATGCGAGCCTTGTAGATGTTGTCGCGGCGGCCGTACTGATTGTAGACGCGCAGGATCGCCTCGACGTAGCTGAGGAGATCGCGGCCGCGAACGAACGGCTTGATGGTCTTGGCGATGAAGGGCGTGCGGCCGAGGCCACCGCCGACCAGAACCTCGAATCCGATCTCGCCTTCGGCATTCCGGTGCAGCCGCAGTCCGATATCGTGGACCTTGATCGCCGCGCGGTCATGCGCGGAAGCCGTGATCGCGAATTTGAACTTGCGCGGCAGGAAAGAGAATTCCGGATGCAGCGTCGTATATTGCCGCAGCAGTTCCGACCAGATACGGGGGTCTTCGACCTCGCCCGGCACGACGCCGGCCCATTGATCCGACGTGACGTTGCGGGTGTTGTTGCCGGACGTCTGCATCGAATGAATGCCGACATCGGCGAGGTCGGCGAGTGCATCCGGCAGTTCGGCAAGCTTGATCCAGTTGAACTGGATGTTCTGCCGCGTGGTGAAATGCCCGTAGCCGCGGTCGTATTTCCGCGCCACATGCGCCAGCCGCCGCAGTTGGTTCGACGACAGCGTGCCGTAGGGAATTGCGACGCGGAACATATAGGCGTGCAATTGCAGATAGACGCCGTTCTGCAACCGCAGCATCTTGAATTCGTCTTCGGTGAGTTCGCCGGACAGGCGGCGCTTCACCTGGTCGCGAAATTCCTCAACGCGTTCGTTGAGGAGCGTTCGGTCGAGTTCGTCATACGCGTACATCGCGAAAGCCTTATGCGGGAACCGGAAGAAGATCGATGGTGACGCCCTGGAGGCGAATGTGCTCGCGCAGATTACCGGGCTTGATCACGCCGCCGTCGCTGACCTGCACGGGCGCGATATAGGGGCCGACGGCGCCGACATCGTCCGCGACCGCTTCGGAGAGCAACGCGCGCGCCTCATCCGCGTTGCGAACGATCGCAGCGTCCGCGAGATCGGTCGACCAGCCCTGTGACACGGTTACGGTAAATCACGGCGCCATCGGCGGTGCGATTGGCGGTGATGATGGACGGGCCGGCGATACGGATTTTTTGTTCAAGCGGAGATGTCATTCGGCGGCGTCCTGAAAATAAGAAGCGATTTGGGTGAGTTGCTGATGGCGCGGCGGCGCGGCATGCGCGACGACGTCGCCGATGATCAGAATGGCGGGACCGCCGGCGATCTTTTCGACGAGATCGGGCAGTTCATCAAGGGTGCCGATTGCGGACGCGGCGTCTTTCCGGGTCGCGCGCGCGAACACACCAACGGGGGTCTGCGGCGAGCGGCCGGCGGCAAGCAGGCCCGCGCGCACCGACGGCGCCGCGGTCATTCCCATATAGACGACGATCGTCATCTTCACGTCGGTCAATGTCGACCAGTCGACGGCGTCGGCGTCCTTTGCCTTGTGCGCTGTCAGGAAAGTGATGCGCAACGCCTCATGGCGGAAGGTGAGCGGCACCTCGAACTGGGCCGCCGCGCCAAGGCCCGCGGTGATTCCGGGAATGACCGAATAGACCACGCCGGCCTGGCGCAGCGCTTCGATTTCCTCGCCGCCGCGCCCGAAGATGAAGGGATCGCCGCCCTTCAGGCGCACCGCGCGCTGCCCGGCCTGGGCCGCCTCGATCAAGAGCCGGTTGATGGCATCCTGTCCGATGCCGGGCTTGCCGACACGCCGGCCAACCGGAACGCGGGCCGCATCGCGGCGGGCGCGGTCGAGAATTTCGCTCGTTACCAGCTCGTCGTAAAAAATCACGTCGGCATCCTGCAATGCGCGCAGCGCCTTGACGGTGAGCAGATCCGGATCGCCGGGGCCAGCGCCGACCAGCGTCACCCGGCCCTCCGCCTTGCCCGACGTCAGCCCGCCGGCAAACGCCGATGCGTCGCCGATGTTCTTGATGGCGGCCTCGGCCTCGTCGTTACGTCCGGCCAGGACAAGCGCGCCGATCTCGCCGTCGACCACGCGCTCCCAGAAACGACGCCGCAACGGAAATTCCGGAATCAAACCATGGATCGTCTTGCGCCAGCGGCCGATGAAGCCAGCGAGGTCGCCGATCCGCGCGGGCAGCACGGTCTCGATCAGTTCACGCACCCGACGCGCGACCACGGGCGAGGCGCCACCGGTGCCGACCGCAACCACGACATCGCCGCGATCGACAATGGCCGGAAAGATGAAAGTGGAATGATCCAGATCGTCCATCACATTGATGGGCAAACCGATCGCCTTGGCGCGCGCCGACATCGCCGGTCCAACCTCGCCCGCGCCCGCGCACAGAACGGCGATCACGCCATTCAAATCGGCCGCGAGCGGATCGCCGGCCGCAAGCTCGACCCGCGAGGCTTCGTCCGCGCCAAGCCCGGTGAGGTCGCGATCGCCGCCGGTCGCATACCAGCGAATGCGGGCACCCGCGGAAGCAAGCAAACGGAGCTTGGCGCGAGCGAGATCGCCGGAGCCGACGAGCATCACCGTGCCGCGTCGCAGATCGAGGAATACGGGAAGATACTGCATTGCGATCTTTGACTTCAGAACTTCCGGGTTGACTGGAATTATTTTCTATATATGTGTCATCAACTGCCCGCAAAGAGAAAATTATTTCTTCTCTGGAGCGGCGCAAATATAGAATTTTCGCTTCGCAAGGCCAAGGGTCGGTAGATGCATCTTCTTGAACAGAGTCACGCGCATAACGGAGTGCATCGCGACCTTCCAGCCCAGACCCCGCAGGTCACGCAAAATTCAAGCCAGACGGCGGCGCACGCGCCCTCGATGGACCACCTCGACGCGCTCGAGGCGCAAAGCATCTACATCTTCCGGGAAGCCTTCGCGCGGCTGAAGAAGCTCGCGCTGCTGTGGTCGCTCGGCAAGGATTCCAACGTCATGATCTGGCTGGCGCGCAAGGCCTTCTTCGGCCGGGTGCCGTTTCCGGCGCTGCATGTCGACACCGGCAAGAAGTTTCCGGAGATGTACGCCTTCCGCGACACGTTTTCGAAGGAATGGGGACTCGATCTCAAGATCGAGCCTTGCCCGCCAATCGATGCGGTCGATCCGACCCTGCCGCCTGCGGCGCGTTCGGCCGCGCGCAAGACCGAAGGCCTCAAGCTGGCGCTCGCCAAATACGGCTTTGACGGATTGATCGCCGGCATCCGCCGCGACGAGGAAGCCACGCGCGCCAAGGAGCGTGTGTTCTCGCCGCGCGGCGCCGAGGGCGAATGGGACGTACGTGACCAGCCGCCGGAATTCTGGGACCAGTTCAACGCCTCGCCGCCGCCAGGCGCTCACTCTACGCATCCATCCGATCCTGCATTGGACCGAGGCCGACATCTGGGCCTACACCCTGCGTGAAAACATTCCGATCATTCCGCTTTACCTCGCCAATGGCGGCAAGCGTTATCGCTCGCTCGGCGATTCCGACATCACCTTCCCGGTCGATTCAACCGCGACCAACATCGACGAGATCCTGGTCGAACTCGCGCGCACCAAGGTGCCGGAACGCGCCGGCCGCGCACTCGACCATGAGACCGAAGATGCTTTCGAGCGGCTGCGCGTCGCCGGCTATTTGTGATTGCCATGAACATATCTGTCCCCAAGGCCGTACCCACCACGTCGAACGAAACCAGCCGCCCGCAAGTGCGCATCGTCATCGTCGGCCATGTCGATCACGGAAAATCGACGCTGGTCGGCCGCCTTCTGCATGAGACCGGCAGTCTGCCCGACGGCAAGCTGGAGATGCTGAAAGCGGTGAGCGCGCGGCGCGGCATGCCGTTCGAGTGGTCGTTCCTGCTCGATGCGCTGCAAACCGAGCGCGACCAGGGCATCACCATCGACACGACGCAAATTCGTTTTCGCACGCATTCGCGCGAGGTCGTGCTGATCGATGCACCCGGCCATGCCGAGTTTCTCCGCAACATGATCACCGGCGCCTCGCAGGCCGACGGCGCGCTGTTGATCATCGATGCGCTGGAGGGCGTGCGCGACCAGACCCGTCGTCACGGTTATCTTCTGCATCTTCTCGGCGTCAAACAGGTCGCCGTCGTCGTCAACAAGATGGACCGGGTTGATTTCAGCGCCGCGCGGTTTGGAGAAATTCGCGACGAGATTTCAGCGCACCTCACCGGTCTCGGCGTCACGCCGCTCGCGGTGATTCCAATCTCGGCGCGTGATGGCGATGGCGTCACGGCGTCGTCGCCGCGCATCCGCTGGTATGACGGTCCGAGCGTGGTCGACGCGCTCGATATGCTCGAACCCGCCCGGCCTCCGGAACAGCTTGCGCTGCGGCTGCCGGTTCAGGCGATCTACAAATTCGACGATCGCCGTATCGTCGCCGGACGCATCGAGTTCGGGCCGGCTTTCGACCGGCGACGAGATCGTGGTCATGCCGGCTGGAAAAATCGCCAGGATCAAGAGCGTCGAGAGCTGGCCGGTGACGCCGCTCAAGGGCGAGCTCACCGCGGGTCGCTCGGTCGGCATCACGCTTGATCGTGAGCTGTTTGTCGAGCGCGGCGATATCATCGCGCACGCCGCATCGGCGCCGCGCGACACCAGGCGCATCCATGCGCGCATTTTCTGGCTTCACGACAAGCCGCTCAGCAAGGGCGACCAGATCCTGGTGCGGCTCGGCACCCGCGAGAGCCGCGCGAGCGTGGTGGCCATCGAGAAGGCGGTCGACCCCGGTGAACTATCGAGCGTCGAGAACCGTTCGATCGCCCGCAACCATGTCGGCGAGATCGACATCGCGCTGGCGCAGCCGATCGCCGCCGACGCCTATGCCAACAATCCGCGCACGGGACGGCTCGTGATCGAAGTCAACGGCCGCATCGCCGGCGGTGGATTGGTGCTGTCGGTCGATGCCGGACAGCGCGCAGTGCCGATCGACATTGTGCCGGTGGAATCCGCACTCAGGCCCGACGAACGCTCGGCGCGCTATCGCCATCAGGGCGCGGTGGTCTGGCTGACGGGATTGCCGGCTTCCGGAAAGTCGACGCTGGCGCGCGCGCTTGAACGCACGCTGTTCTCGCGAGGCGGCGCGCCCATCCTGCTCGACGGCGACACCTTGCGCGCCGGCCTCAACCGCGACCTCGGCTTTTCGGCCGAGGACCGCAGCGAGAACATCCGGCGGCTCGCCGAAGTCGCCAGCCATCTGGCGAAGAACGGACACGTCGCCATTGTGGCCGCGGTTTCGCCCTCGCGCGCCGACCGCGCTTTGGCCCGCCAGATCGCCGACACCGCGTTCCGCGAAATCCATGTCGCGACGCCGGCCGATATCTGCGAGAGCCGCGATCCCAAGGGACACTACGCCAAGGCCCGCGCGGGGAACCTGCCGGCATTCACCGGCATCGGCAACGATTACCAGCCGCCGCTCGATTGCGAACTGGTCATCGATACCTCGACCCGCTCGGTCGGCGAGGCCGCCGCGGCAATCGAGCACATGCTGCTGCAATCGGGCGTGCTTTTCGACGAGGTTATTGATCTGGCTGCCAATATTTGACAGACCCAACACCAATATTTGACTCGATTGACAAAGGCATAATTCCCCTTTGAAGGGCTTTTCTTGGGGCGCAGTTTAGCGCTAAAAGTCCCCAAAATCAGCGCCACAATGGCGCACTTTTTGCCACACAATCACCTGATGACGGCGCCTCCGGGCGCGCGCCTCCTTGCGAGAAAAATCCATCATGAACCGTATCGACGCCCACGGATTGAAGATTGCGCCCGTCCTGTTTGATTTCATCGCCAAGGAAGCCGCGCCGAAAACCGGGATTGCGCCCGATGCGTTCTGGGCAGGGCTCGCCGCCATCATTCGCGATCTGGCGCCGAAGAACCGCGAGCTTCTGAAGACGCGCGACGGCTTGCAGGCCAAGATCGACGACTGGCATCGCGCCAACAAGGGCAAGCCGCTCGATCTCGATGCCTATACGGCCTTTCTGAAAGAGATCGGCTACCTGTTGCCGGAGCCTGCGACCCACAAGGTCGAGACGGTCGATGTCGACGAAGAGATCGGCAAGATCTGCGGGCCTCAGCTCGTGGTTCCCTTGACCAACGCGCGCTACGCACTCAATGCGGCAAACGCGCGCTGGGGCAGCCTGTACGATGCGTTCTACGGCACCGATGCGATCCCGCACGATCCGAGCGAAAGCGGTAAGGGCTTCAACAAGGCGCGCGGCGACAAGGTGGTGGCGAAGGCGAAGGCCTTCCTCGATTCCGCCGTCCCGCTCGCGACCGGCAGCCACACCGACGTCGTCTCCTACGCCGTCATCAGCGGCAAGCTCGCGGTCAAGCTCAAGAGCGGCAACGCGACCGCGCTGAAATCCAACGATCAGTTCGCGGGCTTTTCCGGCGATGCCGCCTCGCCGTCGGCCATTCTTCTGGTCAACAACGGTCTGCATGTCGAAATCCAGATCGACCGCAGCCATCTGATCGGCAAGGACGATCCCGCCGGCGTCGCCGACGTCGTCATGGAAGCCGCCGTCAGCACCATCCTGGACATGGAAGACAGCGTCGCCACCGTCGATGCAGAAGACAAAGTGCAGGTTTATCGCAACACGCTCGGCCTGATGAACGGCACGCTGTCGGCCAATTTCGAAAAGGGCGGCAAGACGCTGAAGCGCATCGCTCAACGCCGATCGCGTCTACACGGCGCCCGACGGCAAGGAGATCAAGCTCCACGGACGTAGTCTCCTTCTCATCCGCAACGTCGGCCACCACATGTTCACCGATGCGGTGCTCGATTCGTCCGGCGAAGAAATTCCGGAAGGCATGCTCGATGCCGCGGTCTCCGGCCTGCTCGCGATCCACGACATCAAGGGCTTGACCAAGCTGCGCAACAGCCGCACCGGCTCGGTCTACATCGTCAAGCCGAAGATGCACGGGCCGGACGAAGTCGCCTTCACCTGCGAATTGTTCGCGCGCGTCGAGAAGATGCTGGGTTTGCCGGAAAACTCCCTGAAAGTCGGCATCATGGACGAGGAGCGCCGCACCACCGTCAACCTCAAGGCCTGCATCCAGCAGGCGCTCAAGCGCATCGTCTTCATCAATACCGGCTTCCTAGACCGCACCGGCGACGAGATTCATACCTCGATGGAAGCGGGCCCGATGATCCGCAAGAACGAGATGAAGGCGCAGCCCTGGATCAAGGCCTATGAGGAATGGAACGTCGACACCGGCTTGATTGACGGCCTGCCCGGCCACGCGCAGATCGGCAAGGGCATGTGGGCGGCACCCGACATGATGGCGGATATGCTCGCACAGAAGATCGCGCATGTGCAGGCCGGCGCCACGCACCGCGTGGGTACCGTCTCCGACGGCGGCGACGCTGCACGCGCTGCACTATCATCAGGTCAACGTGCCGGCGCGCCAGCAGGAGCTCGCCAAGGGCGGCCGGCGCGGCAAGCTGTCCGACATCCTCACGATTCCTGTCTCGAAGTCGAACTGGGCGCCGGACGATGTGCGTCAGGAGATCGACAACAACTGCCAGGGCATTCTCGGCTACGTCGTGCGCTGGATCGATCAGGGCGTCGGTTGTTCGAAAGTGCCGGACATTCACGATGTCGGCCTGATGGAAGACCGCGCAACGTTGCGCATCTCGAGCCAGCATCTCGCCAACTGGCTGCATCAGGGCGTCGTCACCAAGGAGCAGGTGACGGATTCGCTCAAGCGCATGGCCGTCGTCGTCGACGGCCAGAACAAGGGCGATGCGCTGTACAAGCCGATGGCGCCGAAGTTCGACGGTGTCGCCTTCAAGGCAGCGTGCGATCTCGTCTTCAAGGGACGCGAGCAGCCGAACGGCTACACCGAATACATCCTCACCGCGCGGCGTCGCGAGGCCAAAGCTGCCGGCTGACCCCCTGCGGCGTCTTGTCCGGAACGATCGGTCATCGCCGCCGTTTAGTCGTCTTGCTAACCCGGGAGACGACGATGGACTGGAACCAGGTCGAAGGTAACTGGAAGCAGATCAAGGGCAAGGCGAAGGAGAAGTGGGGCAAACTCACCGATGACGACCTCAATGTCATCGAAGGCCGCCGTGAACAGCTCGAAGGCAAGTTGCAGCAGCGCTACGGCTTCGCCAAGGATCAGATCCACAAGGACGTGGACGACTGGTTCAGGACGCTCAAGTAAGGTTGTCGGAGTTGGTTGTCCGAGATCCCGCCTGAATTCAAAGACTAAAAAGCCCCGGTCCATGACCGGGGCTTTTTGCTTTCAATGAAAAGTCTTGCGACCCGCCGCGCTAAAATACCGCGATATATTTGAGCAGCGACAAGACGCCGAGAATGATCACGATGACGCGCACGATCTGCTTGGCGCGGCCATCGAGCGGCAACAGGTTGACGAGGTACAGGATCAGAATAACGACCAGAAAGGTCACAAGCGCACTAATGAGCATGTAGATTCCCCCTGACATGCGAGAAGAGAACGTCCGCGCGAACTCAACGCGCAGAGCGCATCTCGGGTTCCGAGACCGGAACCGTTTTAAAAAATATCAGCAGGATCAGCGCTTTCTCACCAGAACGGCAGGGTTGCTGGCTAAAAATTTACCCTTTTTTGGCTAAGTCGGCGGGCTGCTTTGGGGGTCACATGCTCGATCGTTTCACGGTTTCTTCGCTCATCAAATCCGTCATCGTCCTGATGGCCCTCTGCATGACGGCGCTGCTGAGCGTCACCGCCTGGGATTCCTGGGGACGGCTCGCCAAGACCAGCCGGATCCTGGTGGTGACCGACGCCTCCTCCAATCTCTTCAAGGCGCTGCACAACCTGCGCAGCGACCGCTCGACCACCAGCCGCAACCTGACCGATGACGCGCCGCTTTCCGCCGACATGCAGGTCTATCTGCGCACCACCCGCGATGCCGAACTGCCGGCCATGCGTGCCGCCGCCAATGCATTGGAGGGGGTCGAATTTCCCGAACGGGAGACGCTGCTTCCCCAACTCAACCAGTCTGATCCAGGCCTTCGCCGCGCTGGACGAGCCGAATCCTGGGAAGCGCTGAACAAGCCGAAGTCGGCGCGCCGGCCCGCGCTCGGCAAGGAGTTCATGGACAACACGGCCGCCCTGGTCGAGACACTCGACAAGATTTCGACGCGTAGCGCCGCTTCCGTCAGCCACATCGACCCGGTGATCGATCAGATGCTGACGATCAAGCAGCTGGCCTGGTTGATGCGCAACACGGCCGGCGAAGCGTCGCTATTGATCTCGAACGGACTGACCTTCGGCAATGTCGGACCTGAATTCCGCCAGAACTACACCAAGCTTGTCGGCGGCATCGAGGCCGCGTGGGCCGCGGTGAAGACGGTTGCGTCCGGTACCGACCTGCCGCCGGAACTGGCGACTGCGATCACTGCGGCGCAAACGGCCTATTTCGCCAAGGAATTCGCCGGCAAACGGGACGAACTCGCCAACGGCCTCGCCGCCGGCGAGAAGCAGGCGATGAAAGCCAACGAGTGGAGCCCGTTCTCGGTCCAGCACATGACGAGCGCGGTCGTCGTCGCCGAACGCGCGCTGGACGCGGCCCACGCCTACGCCACCGCGCAGCACGGCTCGGCCCAGCGCGCGCTGGTTCTGCAACTGGTGCTATTGATCTGCGCGCTGGCGCTGACCATCGCCGCCATGGTCGCCGTGACACGCCGTATCATCCATCCGCTCCACACCATGCGCGATGCCATGCTGAAGGTCGCGTCCGGCGACCTCAGCGTCGACACTGGTTATGCGCAGCGCCGCGACGAGATCGGAGCGCTCGCCGGCGCGCTCGAAACCTTCAAACAACAGGCGGCGGACAAGCTCACGATCGAGGCGCAGGAGCGCGAGCGCAACTCAAGCGCAGCCGCGCGGCAAAAGACCATCGAGGTCTATGTCGGCGAATTCGAAAGCCAGGTGCAGGCAACGCTCGGCCAATTGAACGAGGCTTCCAACGGCATGCGGATGACTTCGGCAGGCCTGTCGAAAACATCCGATCAAACCAATTCGCGGGTCGAGGTTGCCGAGAAGGCCTCGGGCGAGGCTTCGATGAACGTCGAAAGCGTTGCCTCGGCGTCGCATGAATTGAGCGTTTCGATCGGCGATATCAGCCGCCAGGTCTCGCATGCGGCCGGCATCGCCAGCCGCGCCGTCGACCGGGCGCGCGAAACCGACGACACGGTGCAGGGACTGGCCAAGACGGCAGCCGGGATCGGCGAAGTCGTCGGCCTGATCAACTCCATCGCCTCCCAGACCAACCTGCTGGCGCTGAACGCGACCATCGAGGCGGCGCGCGCTGGAGAGGCCGGCCGCGGCTTTGCAGTCGTCGCCTCGGAAGTGAAGTCGCTGGCCAGCCAGACCGCGAAGGCGACCGATGAAATCTCCGAGCAGGTCGCCGATATCCAGAAGGTGGCAAGCGAGGCGATCGAGGCCATCAAGGCGATCGGCGGCATCATCGGCGAGGTCAACGAGGTCGCAACCGCGATTGCGGCAGCGGTCGAAGAACAGGGCGCCGCCACCCAGGAAATCTCGCGCAATACGCAATACGCCGCGCAGGGCACGAGAAACGTCTCCGAGAATATCGCGGGCGTCAAAGTCGACGCGGATGCCGCCGCAACGGCCGCGCAAAACGTCAGGCAAGCCTCGGAGACGCTGGAGACCCAGAGCCTTCAGCTCAGCGGTCAGGTCACCGAATTCCTGGCAAAGATCCGCGCGGCCTGATCGTGCGGCTGGTGGAGTGGATTTGATATTCGCTACCCGTGTAGCTGCTGGTTCGTAGTATCAAATCCAGAACTCCACTAGAAAATATATTTGCTGTGGTCCTTCATTCCAGCATTCGCAAAAGTGCCCGCTGAGGAGGGATGCGGATGTTGGAATCGGACCACTAGTCTTACTGTCGCGCGACCACCGGCACGCGCTGATAGCGCGATCTGATCGAATCAGGCGCGGGCGATAACGCGAGCGAGGCGCCGCGGCGGTCGGCGCCACGAACGGCCACCATCAAACCTTCGGGGCTGGCGACGATATCGCCTTTGCGCAAGGTCGGATCGTCTTCGACTTTCACTTCCGCCAGGCCGACCGGATCCTTGCCGTTGCAGGTGCAGCCAGTGACGAGTTCGTCGCGGTACCGGAACGCGTTGGGCAGTTCGGAATAGGGCTTGCCGTCTTCAGCGACGGCGCCGTCGATATTGCTGCCATAGACCACCTTGGTCTCGCTGGCCGGGCAGAAGCTGTTGCAGGACGCGGCGCGGCTTTGGTTGCCGCTAGCCGAGATCGGGAAATAGCGGCCGTCGCAGGTTCGCACGCAATAGGCCTGCGAACCGGAAGAAATCCGGCCACGCGAAGCTTGGCCTTCCGGCGGAAAAACGACGCCTTGCTCGCCGCCAAACGACAGCGGCGTCGCCGGCTGGTGCGACCGGTGAACACCGAAGCCGCCGAACAGCGCAGAAAAGAAGTCTCCGGCCTGCGCCGCGGGCGTGACGGCCAGTGTCGCGAGAGCGGCAACACCAGCCAAGGCGCAACTGGCCTTTGCCCGTTTACGGTTCGCCCGTTTGCCGTTGCTCATGTCCATGCGGCGCGCCTCAGGCATGGCTCTTCTCCTCAGTAGAGTGCAGACGTCGAAAGGTTCAGGGCCTGGCGTCCCGAAGGAAGCATCGATGACCTCGGCGCGCGGCCGCAGGGCGGCCGAGGCAACCTCGCTGCCACCGATCGGTCGCGCCGCGAGATGGACGGCGTTTTTCGGCATGACCACCACTTTGGTGCCGATGCTGACCCGGTTGAACAGGTCGGTCACGTCTTCATTGGTCAGCCGGATACACCCGCTCGAGACGAACTTGCCGATGGTCGTGGGATCGTTGGTGCCGTGGATGCGATACTCGCTTGAGCCGAGATACATTGCCCGCGCGCCGAGCGGATTGCCGGGGCCGCCGGCCATGAAGCGCGGCAGATAAGGCTGGCGCGCGATCATCTGCGCCGGCGGATGCCAGTCCGGCCATTCCGCCTTGTTGGTGATGGTTTGCACGCCCGACCAGGTAAATCCCTCGCGGCCGACGCCGACGCCATAGCGGACGGCCCGGCCAGGGGCGACCACGTAATAGAGCACGGTGTTTCCGGTATCGATGATGATGGTGCCCGGCGCCTCCTTCGTGTCGAGCGCCACCATCGTTCGCCGCAAACGGTCCGGAAGCACAGAGGGACTTCTTGCGAGGGTATCATTCGGCGCAACGTCAGCTTCATCCGAGGGGAAAGCGGAGGATGACATCGGCGCGAAACTCAACGCCTGTGCATTGGCCCGATCGGCCAGGGCGAACGGCGCCAATGAAAGGACGCCCACGACGACAATCGCATTGAAGGCTCCGAGCTGACGCATCGAGCGACCAGTCTGCTTGGATATCTTTGTCATGGCTGGCCCCCGGCTGTGTGGCGCATCGTGAATGATGATGCTGCAACAAACGCGGGACCCGGGCACAGTTCCGATGCGGCCCGCAGTCAGATTGTCGCTGTCAAGAATTTCAAAACTCACATCTGCGCGATGGAACCCATAGGCGGCCAGCGCTTTATCTAACGCCAATACGCCAGCAAACTTCGGGATCGGAGCTCTAGTTGCGTGCGCTGCCTAACGAACGAGCGCCGGCCAAGGACATTCCCCGCGCAAACGGAGCCCGATGCCGACGTAGAGGCATTACCCGCCATCGGCCGCGCCGATGTTGTCGCATTTTCCCTGATCGCGCTTCTGGTCATCACCGTCGTCGCCGTACTTTATTTCGCCAAGGCGTTCTTCTTGCCGATCGTGGCGGCGTTTGTGGTCGGCACCATGCTGTCGCCGGCCGCGGGATTCCTGGAGCGGCGTCGTATTCCCCGCGCGGTTTCCGCAGTGCTGATCGTGTGCGCGCTCGTCGCCGGCGTTACTTTCATTGTCGGGTTGATTTCAGCGCCGGTCATGGAGTGGACCAACCGCCTGCCTGAACTTGTCGGGCTGTTGAAAGACAAGCTTCACATCTTCGATCGCCCGCTGGCGCTTTGGCACGAGTTGGAAAGCATGCTTGGCGCCTCCGACGCCTTTTCGACGGCGCCATTCCAGATGCCGAAACTTGAATGGGTGCAGCCCGCGATCGAATTTCTGCCGCCGACCTTCACCGAATTCCTGTTGTTCTTCGCAACGCTCATTCTCTTCATCGCAAGCTGGCGCGAACTGCGCCGCGCCCTCGTCCTGACCTTTACCAGTCACGATTCCCGGCTGCGCGCGCTCCGCGTGCTCAACGCCATCGAAGACCACCTCGGCTCCTATCTGATGACGGTGACGCTGATCAACATGGGCGTCGGGCGCCGCTACCGGCTTGATTTGTTGGGCCTCCGGCACGCCTAATCCCGCCGGGCTCGGGGCGCTTGCGGCAACGCTGAATTATCTGCCCATCATCGGGCCGGTCGCGATGTTTGCGATCCTGGTGCTGGTCGGCATGGTCACTTCGCCAACGATTGGCATGGGCCTGATCGCACCGGTTGCTTTTGTCGGACTGACGTTCCTCGAGGGTCATTTCATCACGCCGACGATCATCGGCCGACGGCTCGAGTTGAACGCATTGGCGGTCTTCATCGCGCTTGCATTCTGGACCTGGCTTTGGGGACCGATGGGAGCGTTCCTGTCGTCGCCGCTTTTGATCGTATCCCTGATCTTGCGGGAGCACTTGTTGCCATCGGCCGCGCCGCAACTGCCGTAAGCCGTCGCAAATTCACGCAAGTTTCGTTTCGGGAACTTCCCGGGGCGGCAAGCGTTTTCACAGTGCCGATCCGAACGCCGGGAGCTTTCGATGTCGAGTATCGACGGTGAAATGGGAATGCAGGACATGACAGACAAAGCGACCTATGAACGCCTGGAGAAAGACGTGGCCAAAGTACAAACCGATATCAGCGACCTCGCAGAACAAATTACCGATGCGCTCAACACCATCGCAGGCACGGCCCGCAAGCAGGCCCGCCGCGGCTACAAGCAGGCGCGCGAAAATGTCGATTCAGTTGTCGACGACATGTCCGAACGTGGCTCGGCAGCGATGAGTGCTGCGCAGGATGCCGCTGCCTCGCTCGAAGAAACCCTGGAAGACGTCATCACTGAGCGTCCACTTGCAACCGTCGGCCTCGCGCTTGGAATCGGCTTTCTGATCGGCGCGATCTGGCGTCGTTGAGATAGGCTCACGCGTAACCGATAAGACGGAGCGATGCTGGTGCGTATGATCGACGATATCAAGGAATCGACGGGGGTGGCGGTCCGAATGACGTCGCTCGCCGCCGCGATCGCAATTGCGGCATTCGTCACGATTTCATTCCTTTGCGCCGCCGCTTTCGTCTACGTGCTCCAGACCTACGGGCTGATCGAAGCTTGCCTGACGGGCGCTGCGATTTTCTTTGCGGTCGCGCTGGTTGGAATCATCGTCTACGCGGTGCGGAAAAACCAGCTTCGGCACGAGGCAAAGGAAACGGCCAAATCCGCCCTGCACACGGCTCTCGCCGATCCGATGGTGGTCGCCGCCGGGATCCAGGCCGCCCGCGCCATCGGCGTCAAGGGGTTGGTCCCGCTGCTCGCTGTCGGGGGCCTCGCTTTGGGATTGCTCGCCAACCGGCCGTCCTCGCATGAAGCGCCGGCCGAGTAATCGATCGGATTTCTATCGAGACTTAAACGCCCGTCCCGTGACGCACTCAGGTCACGCACCGGCCGGGCTGAAGGCGTCGCGCGACTTCGGTCAAGACGCTGACCACCGGTTCGCATGCCACCATCGGTTTGCGCGCGATGGTTTTGGTCGGGGCGGACGCCGAAGAAGGCTTGGCCGCTGCCACTGGAACGCGCATCAGCACGACCGTGTCCGAAACGCCATTCAGCTTCAGCGAGATCGTCCGCAACTGGGCAGGGGAACCCGCCGGTCCAGCCGCCCGATCTGCCTTGGCGCCCCGGTTGACCGCAACCGCGTCGGTCGCGATGGGAACGCGACTGGCGCGTTGGATGCAGACGGGCTGGATGAAGGTAGCTGGCCCGCGACGCCGGAAAGGTCGCGTCCCATTGCAAATTGGGCTGCTCCGGAAATCAGCACCAGGGCGATCGCGCCCGATATTCCCGTTGTAAGCCGTGACATTTCTTGTCCCGCGGTGACCAGTTGGCAGTCCCTCAACGCGGTCGGAACCACAAAGGTTGCTCGAAATCGGCGACGCCAGCGGAAAAAATGTGGCGGTGAAAAAAATTGAAAAAAAATGAGATCCGCCTGGAACGATCCTTTTGCCGCCGAGTCATCCTCGCAGCCGGTTATCCCCCCTGCCCCATTGACCGGCGATTGCGGGGCGCGGCTGTGGTGATGCCAGCCGCGCCCCGATTTTCTTTTCTACCCTCCTGTTCGCAAACGACTATCCGGCGTTCCCGATGCGGAACCGTCAGCGCCGCGCGCCGTCGATTTCGGACGTGCCCGAATGCAGCCCTGATTTTGCCTCTGCCAAACGACGTCGCCGCGCACGTTTTCCACCGAATTTCGTCGTCACAAAGCTCGCCAAACCCCTGCAATACGCCTCCTGCCGAAATGAGTTGGCGAGTGTTGCGCGCCATTCCTAGACGATGAATTGGCGTTGATCTCTAACTGTCGATGCGGCGGCGTGGCGTGCGTCCCCTCCGCACACCCATTGCAATCGGCAGGAGCGATTCCATGGCGGACGACACCTTTGCCTCTGTTATTCCTCTTCACCACGTCCCGCTGAAAAAGAGGGCAAAGAAGGCGGCTGGGCGCAACGGAACCAGCCGCCCTCGCAAGAGAAAAGCGAAGACCGCCATCCCGGAACAAGGCGAATCCTTTTCTTCGGCGTCGGTGTTGCCGTCGGAATTCCTGATCCCGCCGGAATTCCTGCCCGCAAATGACCCGGGTAATGACTTGAGTGCGGAAAACGGCTTGGGTACGGAACCGCCGGTTGCGCCGCCGGCCGCGGCGTCTCATCCGAACAAAGCCGCTCCGAACGAAGCCGTAACCCGTTCGCGCAGACAGCTCGCGCCGGCTCTGTTGTCAATCGCAGCCCTTGCCTTGGCTGCGGTAGGCATCACGATCAATGGCTGGTTTGCCCGGTCGCTGGGTTCGAGCGACGTCGCGGGGTGGCTTTTCCTCGCGGTTGGCGTCGCTGCCGATCTCGTCGCACTCGTGATGCCGTCCTGTGCCGCCGGTCTATGGCAGAGCGGGCAGCGCGCTACGGCACTGGTCGGCTGGGCCGTCTGGATCATGACATTCGTGTTTGCGGTGACGGCGGGCATCGGCTTCGCTTCCACCAATATCAGCGACGTGACCATTGCGCGCGCATCGCGCGTAACGCCTGCGATCGCGAACGCGCAAGGTGCGCTCAACGACGCCATGGCCGCGCGCGACCGCGAGTGCAAGAGCGGCGTCGGGAAATTCTGCCGGGAACGTGAAGCGGCCGTCGTCGAGCGGCGTCAGGTTCTCGATTCCGCAGCCGCCTCCGTCGGACAAACGGCAGACGTGCAGAGCGACGCGGCGATCAAGCTGGTTACCTGGGTCTCGCACGGCCTGCTGCGGCCGACGCTTGAAGACTTCGCCATGCTTCGCCTGGTGTTGTTGGCGCTGCTGCCGCAAATCGGCGGAATCCTGCTCCTGATCGGGCGCCATTCGGCGCTCAGATCGCAACGCTGACCTGTACTGCTCCGAATAAAGGACGGACAATAAAAAAACGGACGCGCTTTGGGCGCGTCCGTTTTCCTTCCTTGGGAGTGATCTTTGTCGGATCTTGTTTTTTATTAAGCTACTTTGGGTGAACGGTTTCGCGAATTGCGCTGGAAGAATAGCGCCTGGCTTGCCACCGCCGATACCATCGCCGGCTGGAACGGTTTTGAGATCAGGAATGCCGGCTCGGGGCGCTCGCCGGTCAAGAAGCGTTCGGGGTAGGCGGTGATGAACACCACCGGCACCTCGAAGGTCCGCAACAGCTCGTTGACGGCGTCGAGACCCGAGCTGCCGTCGGCGAGCTGTATGTCGGCGAGGATCAAGCCCGGCCGCTTGTTCTTGGCGAGTGCCACCGCATCCGTATGGGTGCGCGCGACACCAATCACGTGATGGCCGAGGTTCTTGACCGAGACTCTCGAGATCCATCGCGATGAAAGTTTCGTCCTCGATGATCAGAACGTCGGTGGCGATCTCCGCCGCCATTTCGCGCCCCGCAGCGTCGGCAAGCTTGCGGGCCTCCGCCACGTCGACGCCGAGAACGAAGGCGACTTCCTCCTCCGAAAAACCTTCCAGAGAGAGAAGCAGGAAAGCCTGGCGCGGCAGCGGCGTGATATTCGACAGCCGGCGCTCCGGCGGCATCGGCAAGGTCGTCACATCGGGATCGTCGTTGATCGCAACCGAATTCCATATCTGGGTGAATAGCCGGTAGAGACCGCTGCGCGGACCGTGGCTCTCATCGAGCAGCGACGGGATCTTGAAGCAGCGCCTCGAGCATGGCTCCAACGTAGGCGTCGCCTGAGGTCTGATTTCCGGTTAGCGCGCGGGCGTAGCGGCGCAACAACGGCAAGTGTTCGGCAACGAGCTGTGATCGGGACATCCCCACTCCATATCTTTCTGGGTCAAAGCTTCGAAAGCGGGAGCTGACCCGTAACTCCCCAAGGTCAGGAATTTACGCGTCACCTCGAGAAAAGTTCCCACTGTTTGCGGAACTTTTATGCGCAACTCGAATTAGGCCTTGGCACGGTAAGGAGCCGACGCATGGGTCAATTCGAGGAATAGCCGTGAAAATACAAAAGCTTAACCCCCGGGGAAGCGTGGGACAGGATATGAAAGAAGCCAAAAAGCAGGGCGGCCTGAATGCCGAGATCCAGTCCAGAATCGGCCATCAGTTGCGCGCCATGTACGACGATGTCGTTCGACAGGGCGTCCCCGACCGGTTTGCGGATTTGATCCGCAAGCTTGATGTGCCCTCTGCCGATCCCCACCTACAGAACACGGGCGATCAGACGATCAAAAATGACGGGAGGGACTAATGCCTCTCACCGACTCGCTCCGCGACGACATTCTGGCGTCGGTGCCTAGCTTGCGCGCCTTCGCAATCTCGCTCTCAGGTAACGGCGATCGCGCCGACGACCTGGTGCAAGAAACCCTGTTGCGCGCCCTCGCCAATATCGACTCTTTCCAACCGGGATCGAACCTGCCCGCCTGGCTGTTCACGATTCTGCGAAACCTGTTTCGCTCGGATTATCGCAAGCGGCGCCGTGAGGTCGAGGACGCCGATGGCAGCTACGCCAAGACCTTGAAGGCCCAGCCGGCGCAGGGCGCCCATCTGGAGTTCGAGGAATTCCGCGTGGCACTCGACAAGCTTGCCGCAAGACCAGCGCGAAGCGCTGATCCTGGTGGGTGCCTCCGGCTTTTCCTATGAAGACGCCGCGGCGATCTGCGGCTGCGCGGTCGGCACCATCAAGAGCCGCGTCAATCGTGCGCGATCCAAGCTTTCGGCATTGCTTTATGTCGATGGCGCCGAGGACTTCGGTCCGGATGAAACTGTGCGCGCGGTGATTGGCGGCAACGGCTAGAGCCTCAGCAGCGACAAACGCGAAATCGCGTTTGTCGCTGCCGTTTTTTCGGCAACATCCAATTGCCTGCAGCGCTATCGAACGGGCTTGAGCGGCGCCGAGAACTGTTCGGTGCGGTCGCGCTCCGACATGTCGATGACGGTCTCCATCGGAGCCGTCAATTCGTAGACGTAACTGACGTCGGTGAAATACCGCGTCGATGTGCCCCCAAGCGCCTCGGGCGCGACGCGATCGAGCAGGATCAGGCTGAAATCGCTGTCGGGACGGCGCGTCGCGGCACTGGTGTTGAACTCTTCCCAGCGGAAGTGAAAGATGGTGCCCGGATTTTCCTCTCCGGTCACTTCCCAATGCGCGACGATATGCGGATGCTTGCCGACCAGCGACAGCCCTTCGTCGGAATGTGACGCCAGCTCAAAGAACAACAGCGACAGCGACTGCGCGGCGCGCGCGCTCACCGTGATGTCGGGCCCGCTCACCGCGATACGTTCGGCATGCGGTATCGCGCGCGCCTCGAACAGCCCCTTCAGGTTGACGCCCTGCCATTGGCTTTCGCTGAGCAGCGAAACCACGTTCGACATCGCGTGAATGCGGCCGATCAGGAGTTCGCGGGCAACATCGATGTCCGCCCCGTGGCGCAGCGTGCGGGTTACGATCGACTGAATCACCGCCAGGATATTCTTGACGCGATGATTGAGCTCGTCGATGACCGCGGTCAGGCGGCGTTCGAAGCCGATCCGCACCTGAATTTCACGGCTTAGGCGCAGGTTGTTGTAGGCGACATAGCCGAACAGGCCGCAAACGATCGCGGTCAAGGCAAGACCGATGGCGGCTACGATCGCGGCCGTCTGCCTCGCTCGATTCAACGCATTGGTCTTCGCATAATAGGCAAGCGTCCAGTCGCGCCCGCCGAACGACACTGACCGGGTCACGGGTGATGCCTGTCTCCGCTCGTCGATGGATCGCGAAATGACGCTTCCGCGCTCGGTAGCGGTCAATTCGGTGCTGTCGCTGCGCGGATCCTTCAGCGCCACCGAGAACAGCGACAGATCGTCGTTGGTCAACATCAACGGCGCAAGTTCGTAAGAGAAGGTCACGAATCCGACCGGCTGCGTCGCCTTTTCCTGCAAGACCGGTGCGGCGAGCAGCAGACCGACCGGACCGTCCTGACGTAGCAGTGGAAACGGATCGGACGCCACCGGCTTGAGCGTCGACATTGCCTGCGCCAACATCGGCCCGAGAATCGGCTGTTGATCCAGACTGCGGCCGGCAAAGCGCATCGTCTCGGCGTTGCGGGGTTCGACATCCATCAACACGTCGATCGGCGCCGACAGCGCGGACGCTTGCAGAGGCACGTCCTCAGAGTTGCGGATGGTGGAATTTGGGAAACCGGCGCTGGCAAGCTCGGTCTGCGCCGCTCCCAACTCTTCGGGGCGAAGCCGTGCGATCCAGGTTGCCACCACGAAGTCGGTCTTGAAGGCATAGATCGACGAGCGCAAAGGCTGCAACATATTGGCCTTGATCACCGACGGTGACCGGAACAGGCCCGAGGCCACGCTCGCCAGCAACTCGCGCTCGGTCAAGCGGTCCTGGACCAGGCTTGCGTGAATGTCGATCGCACGCGCCAGCGCGATACCATCGACCGTCAATTCCTGGTCGTGGACGCGATAGGCCGCGAGACCGGAGAGCAGAACCCCGATCAGTGCGATAAACCCAGTGATGAAGCCCAGCCGAACCACTCGTTCACTCAAATGGGATGTGTTGGCAAATGGATTGGACAACCATCTGATCATGGCCGGGATGGCCACGTACTGGAATGTAACCAACCGCTCCGTATTGGAAAGCCGTCATCGTCGATCGAAACGAACGCTGGCAGATCGTGACTAAGACGGCGAACAAAGTGGCTACCACGCAAAAGGGGTTAACGGCGTCGGAGGATATTAACCGCAGCCGGCCGATTTTGTTCCGCAGAGCCGCGTGCCTGATCGGAAAATCAAGTTAACAGGAAATAACGACGGCGAATCAGCGGCCGTGGGCCCCGCGCGGCCCGGCGGACACGGCCTTGCCGAGGCCGCCCTTGGTCTCGATGAAGCCGATGATACGATCCAGGCCTTCGCTCTTTTTCAGGTTGGTCATGACAAACGGCCGCTCGCCTCGCATCCGTCGGGCGTCTGTATCCATCTTTTCCAGCGACGCCCCGACGTAAGGCGCCAGATCGATCTTGTTGATCACCAGAAGGTCCGAGCGGGTGATGCCTGGCCCTCCCTTGGATGGAATCTTGTCGCCGGCGGCCACGTCGATCACATAGATGGTCAGGTCCGCAAGCTCAGGCGAGAAGGTGGCCGCCAGATTGTCGCCGCCGGACTCGATCAGGACCACGTCAAGACCGGGAAACTTGGCGCGCATGTCGGCGACCGCCGCCAGATTCATCGAGGCATCTTCGCGAATGGCCGTGTGCGGGCAACCGCCGGTCTCGACGCCGGCGATCCGGTCCGGCGTCAACGATCCCGACCGCACCAGGAATTCAGCGTCCCACTTGGTGTAGATGTCGTTGGTGATCGCGGCGATGTCGTAGCGTTCCCGCATCGACTTGCACAACAGGTCCATCAACGCGGTCTTTCCGGAGCCGACCGGGCCTCCGATGCCAACGCGAAGCGGACCATGCGAACTAGCCATTTTGAATTTCCTTTGAATTGCAGTGTCCCGACGCTCACGACCGAAACAACCGCGTGTACTGCGCTTCATGCTGCATGCTGGCGAGATCGGCGCGGAAGGTGGCGCTGCCGAGGTCATCGAGCGAGGCCGCGAGCGCCCGCCTGGCGGTGTCCGCGACGACCGGTTCAAGTTCTGCCAGCAGACGCTGACTGTCGGTTTGTCCCAACGGAACGAGGCGCACGCCGGCGGATATCCAGTTCGATGCCACCGCATGGAGAAACGCATGAATCGTCGGCGCGACCGGAAGTCCGTGGGCGGCGCTGACCAGGCCAACGGCCACGGGATAGACGATCGCCGACTTACAAGCGTCGATCAGTCGATCGAGTTGCGCAGTATGCCAGGCCGCGCGCGCGATTTCGATGAACGCCCTGCCCTGCGCCGTGGTCTCGAGGTGACGTTCGCGCGAGGGCGCAAAAGCCGAGGCGAGTTCGGCAAGCTGGGCCAACGTCGCCTCGTCCCCAGATGATGCAGCCCGATGGACCTGCGCCAGGAAGATGCTGTCGCAAAGCCCGGCACCGTCCGTCAGCATGGCTCCAAGCCATTGGCGCAGGGAAGCCGCATCTCGGATGTCGCCGGCCTCCACCGCCCACTCGATGCCGCTGGAATAGGAGAACGCCCCGACCGGAAAAGACGGCGAGAGCCAGGTCATGAGCCGATAAAGCACGGCTGCTTCGCTCTCCGGCATGCTCGCAAGCGTAGATGCCGGCGCATTGCCTGACGCCGTATCGGGCACCGCCGTCCGCCGCTTTGGCGGCGGCTTATTTGTCTTCATGAGCATGGGAGTGGCCGTGGTGATGGTCGTGCCCACAATGCTCGTCATGTTGATGGTGGCCGTGATCATGCGCATGGTGATGACCATGATCGTGATGACCGTGGTCGTCATGATCGTGGCTATGACGATGACCGGCATGGTCGTGCGCATGGCCATGCGATGCATGATCATGGGGCTGTTCTGCCGCATGGCCGTCGCCGTCATAGGCGCCGCCTTCGGGATCGAACGGCGCTTCGATCTCGATCACCCGCGCGCCCAACCCCTTCACCATTTCCTCGATCACGTGATCGCGGCGGATACGCAGTGCTTTCGCCAAGATCTGCGTCGGCAAATGGCGATTGCCGAGATGCCAGGCGACGCGAACCAGATGCTGCGGATCCTTGCAGCGAAGTTCGAGAAGCGGCTCCGCCGCCGCGACCACTTCGATCAGACGGCCATCCTCGAGCACCAGCGCATCGCCGCCGCGCAACGCCGTCGCATTCTCGAGATCGAGCAGGAATTCGAGCCCGCGCGTTGCCGTCATCGCCATTCGCCGACGGTGGCGATCGTCGAAATCGAGCACAATCGTATCGGCCGGAGCCTCGCTCCAGCGGTGGTGTTTCGAGACCTTGATCGCGCGGATCATCCTCAACCGCTCCTTCAGAACTTCTCGACCTTGGCGTCGCTGATGACCTCGATCACCGTGGGCGCGGCCCTGTACGGGGTGGAATATTCGCGCCAGACCTTGATGTGCGGCGCCTTGCTATGCGCACCGAGGTCCTCACGCGTCTCCCAGCGCTCCACCACGACATAGAGATTGGGATCGTTGACGCTGACATGCCCCTCGTACGAGAGACAGCCCTTCTCCTTCAGTGTCTCAACGATGCACTTCTTGTGGCCTTCGATGAAGGCTTCCCGGCCTTCAGGCTTCATCTGGGTGGTGGCAATGACGTAAATCACGATCTTCTCCCGGTATTTTTCGTTGGGCTGACCGGACCGACCTTAGAACATGAAATAGCGCTGCGCCATCGGCAGCACTTCGGCGGGCGCGCAGGTGAGAAGCTCGCCGTCGGCACGCACTTCGTAGGTCTCCGGATCGACCTCGATATCAGGCGTGGCGCCGTTGTGAATCATGCTCTTTTTGGAAATCTTGCCGCGGGTATTTTGCACCGCATAAAGCTTCTTGGAGATGCCGAGCTTGCGCGCAAGACCTCCGGTCACAGCCGCCTTTGAGGTGAACACCACCGAGGACGCCGTCAGCGATTTTCCGAAGGCGGCAAACATCGGCTGATAGTGCACGGGCTGCGGCGTGGGAATGGAGGCGTTCGGATCGCCCATCGGCGCGGCCACGATCGAACCGCCCTTGATGATGCATTCGGGCTTCACGCCGAAGAAGGCCGGCGACCACAGCACGAGGTCGGCCAGTTTGCCCTTCTCCACCGAACCGATCAGCTTCGAGACGCCGTGCGCGATCGCGGGATTGATGGTGTATTTGGCGATGTAGCGCTTGACGCGGAAATTGTCGTTGTCCTTGCCCTTGTCTTCCGGCAAGGCGCCGCGCTGCTTCTTCATCTTGTCGGCGGTCTGCCAGGTGCGGATGATGACTTCGCCGAGCCGACCCATCGCCTGCGAGTCCGACGACATCATCGAGAGCGCACCGAGATCATGAAGGATATCCTCGGCCGCAATCGTCTCCTTGCGAATGCGGCTTTCGGCGAATGCCAGATCTTCCGCGATCGATGGATCGAGGTGATGACACACCATCAGCATGTCCAGATGCTCGTCGATCGTGTTGCGGGTGAACGGACGCGTCGGGTTGGTCGAGGACGGCAGCACGTTCTTCAACCCGGCGATCTTGATGATATCAGGTGCGTGGCCGCCACCGGCGCCTTCGGTATGGAAAGCGTGAATGGTGCGGCCCTTGAACGCCTTCACCGTGTCCTCGACGAAGCCGGATTCGTTCAGCGTATCCGAATGCAGCATGACCTGGACGTCGTAATCGTCGGCCACGGACAGGCAGTTGTCGATGGCGGCGGGCGTCGTACCCCAGTCCTCGTGCAGCTTGAGCGCACAGGCGCCGGCCTTGATCATTTCGACCAGTGCTGCGGGGCGCGAAGCGTTGCCCTTGCCGGAAATGCCGAGATTGACCGGGAACGCATCGAACGACTGGATCATCCGCCCCATGTGCCACGGGCCGGGCGTGCAGGTCGTCGCAAAAGTGCCGTGCGACGGCCCGGTGCCACCGCCCAGCATCGAGGTGACGCCGGACATCAGTGCGTGCTCGATCTGCTGCGGGCAGATGAAATGGATGTGGCTGTCGAAGCCGCCGGCGGTGAGGATCTTGCCTTCACCGGCGATCACGTCGGTGCCGGGGCCGATCACGATGGTGACGCCTGGCTGGATATCGGGATTGCCGGCCTTTCCGATCGCCGAGATCATGCCTTCCTTGATCGCGACGTCGGCTTTGACGATGCCCCAGTGATCGACGATCAGCGCATTGGTGATGACGGTATCGGCCGCGCCCTGCTTGTTGGTCGCCTGCGACTGGCCCATGCCGTCGCGGATCACCTTGCCGCCGCCGAATTTCACTTCCTCACCATAGGTCGTGAAATCCTTCTCGACCTCGATGATCAGATCCGTGTCGGCAAGCCGCACCTTGTCGCCGGTGGTCGGGCCGAACATGTCGGCATAGACGGAACGCTTGATCTTTACGGCCATGATTTCTGCCCTCTCTCCCGCCCGAGCGGAAGACAACCTGAATCTCGATTGCGCTACAGCTTGCCCATCACATCGCCGCGGAAGCCGTAGACGGTCTTTTTCCCCGCAAGCGCGACGAGCTGCACTTCGCGCGTCTGGCCGGGTTCGAACCGCACCGCGGTGCCGGCGGCAATGTCGAGCCGCATGCCCCGGGCTTTCTTGCGATCGAATTTCAGCGCGGGGTTGGTCTCGGAGAAATGATAGTGCGAGCCCACTTGAATGGGCCGGTCGCCGGTATTGGCAACCGAGAGCGTCACCGTCTTGCGGCCGGCATTGAGCTCGATCTCGCCGTCCTTGATGAAGAGTTCGCCGGGGATCATCGTTTGTTTCCTCCGTCATTCCGGGGCGATGCGGAAGCATCGAACCCGGAATCTCGAGATAAATAACTTCTGGATTCCGGGTCTGCCGCTTCGCGGCATCCCGGAATGACTGACGTCATCGGATCGGTTCGTGCACGGTGACGAGCTTGGTGCCGTCCGGAAACGTCGCTTCGACCTGAATGTCGTGGATCATCTCCGCAATGCCGTCCATCACCTGCGCGCGGGTCAGCACCTGCGCGCCCGATTGCATCAATTCAGCCACCGTGCGGCCATCGCGCGCGCCCTCGACGATGAAGTCGGAAATGATGGCGACAGCTTCCGGGTGATTGAGCTTGACGCCGCGTTCAAGACGCCGGCGCGCCACCATCGCCGCCATTGAAATCAGGAGCTTGTCCTTTTCGCGAGGAGAGAGATTCATGCGAGCACTCTGATTGATGGACCAGTGATTGATGGACTAGTTGAGCCACAGCCGCGGCAACGCCGAACCGCAGGCGCGGCCGAGCACAGCGATCATGTCGGCGCGCAGCCGGGCCGCATCTTGGGCACAGAAGCGCGCCATTGCAAATCCATTCCATGCGGAGATGCCGACCTCGCCGCCGAACGTCGGCGCGAGCTCACGGATGCGCTCGACCAGCGCCTCATCGCCGGGCACGATCAACGCGGTCCCGATCGCAACGCCGCCGTTGGCGATCGCGGGATTTGCGAGCTTGGCGCCGATATCGCCGTCGAGGCGGACATTCTCCGCAAAGACCAGCCTGCCGCCGCGGCGAAGCCGCCAGGAATCGAGAAATTCGCCCTCGCGCATGCGCTCGCCCATCGCGAGGCGACCGAACACCACGATTTCGCAAAGAAGAAGCGAGGCGTTCTCGGAAAGACTGATCTCGAAGCGGCGATGGATTCGCGTCCGGTCGAACAGGATCGTCTCTTGCGGCAGCCACGATAGATGCGAGCGATCTTCGGCCCTCAGCGTGACGTTGAGCACCGCCGCCGGGCCATTCGCGCGGTAGATCTTTTCCGCCGCCGCCGTTGTGACCGTGAGCCGCGCATCGGCGGTGCTTGTAATGTCGATGTCAAAGCGATCGCCGCCGGCAATGCCACCCGCCGTGTTCACCAGCACCGCCGAAAGGCCGTCATCTTCGGGCGAAGGAAAGCGCACCCGCAACGAGCCGGCTTCATGCAGCTCACGGCGGCGCGTCACCCCATCGGCGCCGTGGACATCGAAACGCACCGCGCCCCTCGCCCGGTTGGCGGCAAAAATCGCAGCGCTTTGACGCGTGGTATCGGTCTGCATCCGGCCCCAACCTTCACTTCAACCGCGGTCCACCGCGCGTCGGTCTAAAGCGCCATCTGACGGCTGATCTCGCCTGGATCGAGGCTCGTTCGATCGCAGGCATATTTGACCGCCCCGCGGTCCATGACCGCGAAATTGTCGCCGAGCTCACACGCAAAGTCGAGATATTGCTCGACCAGCACGATCGCGATGTGGCCGAGGCTGCGCAAATAGGTGATCGCGCGGCCGATATCCTTGATGATCGAGGGCTGGATGCCTTCGGTGGGCTCGTCAAGCAACAGCAATTTTGGCCGCATCACCAGCGCGCGGCCGATCGCCAGTTGCTGTTGCTGCCCGCCGGAGAGATCGCCGCCGCGGCGGCCCAACATCGATTGCAATACCGGAAACAGCGAGAACACGTCGTCGGGGATGTTGCGGTCTTCGCGCTTCAGCGGCCCGAAGCCGGTCTTGAGATTCTCTTCGACCGTCAATAGCGGGAAAATCTCGCGCCCCTGCGGCACGAAGCCGATGCCCTTGCGCGCCCGCTCATAAGGCTTCAGCGCGGTGATGTCGGCGCCGTCAAAGGTGATCGAACCGCCGGAAATCGGATATTGCCCGACCATCGCGCGCAACAGGCTGGTCTTGCCGACGCCGTTCCGACCCAACACGCAGGTCACCTTGCCGGGCTCGGCCGAGATCGAGACGCCGCGCAGTGCTTGCGCCGCGCCGTAATAGAGATTGATGTTGTCGACCTTCAGCATCGATCAGCGCCCCAGATACACTTCGACCACGCGCTCATTCGCCGACACCTGATCGATGGTGCCCTCTGCCAGAACCGTGCCTTCGTGCAGGCACGTCACCTTGACGCCGAGTTCGCGGACAAAGGTCATGTCGTGCTCGACCACCATCACGGTCTTGTCCTTGTTGATTTCCTTCAACAGCTCGGCGGTCTGATGCGTCTCGACGTCGGTCATGCCGGCCACGGGCTCGTCGACCAGCAACAGTTTCGGGTCCTGCGCCAGCAGCATGCCGATCTCGAGCCACTGCTTCTGGCCGTGCGACAGGCTTCCGGCCAGCCGGCTGCGTGCATCTTTCAACCGGATGGTTTCGAGCACGCGGTCGATGCGTTCGGCTTCCGCCCGGCTGCCGCGCCAGAACAGCGTGCCCCTGACGCTGTGATCGACATTGAGCGCGAGCAGCAGATTATCCTCGACGGACTGGCTTTCGAACACCGTCGGCTTCTGGAATTTGCGGCCGATGCCGAGTTCGGCAATTCGGGTCTCGTCAAGCCGCGTCAGGTCGGTGACGCCGTCGAACAGGACGACACCGTCGTCCGGCTTGGTCTTGCCGGTGATGATATCCATCATCGTGGTCTTGCCGGCGCCGTTCGGCCCGATGATGGCGCGCATCTCGCCGGGCTCGAGCGTCAATGAGAGATTATTGATCGCGTGAAAGCCGTCGAACGAGACGTGCACGCCGTCGAGGTACAGCAGCGCGGAAGTAGCTCTGACATCCCTGACATTCATCGCTCTCACTCCGCCATATGAGGTTCGCTGACGCCGTCTTCGGCGGCGGCACTCTCGGCGTTCGCAGCCAGGCGTCTCGCCTTCAACGGCTCCCACCAGCTATTGAAGGTGCCGACGATGCCCTTCGGCAGCAACAGCGTCACCAGGATGAAGAGCGCACCGAGCATGAACAGCCAGTAAGGCGCGAGCGCTCCCGAGGTGAAGAACGTCTTGGCGTAATTGACCACGACCGCACCCAAGGCAGCTCCGACCAGCGTGCCGCGGCCGCCGACAGCGACCCAGATCACGGCCTCGATGGAATTGCCGGGCGCAAACTCCGACGGATTGATGATGCCGACCTGCGGCACATAAAGCGCGCCGGCGACGCCTGCCATGCAGGCCGAGAGCGTGAAGACGAACAGCTTGTAGGATTCGACGCGGTAACCGAGGAAGCGGGTGCGGGATTCCGCATCGCGCACCGCGATCAGCACCTTGCCGAGCTTGGAGCTGACGACCGCCCGGCAGATCAGGAACGTCACGATGACGGCAAGACAGCTCAACGCAAACAACGCGGCGCGCGTGCCATCTGCCTGTACGTTGAAGCCGAGAATGTCCTTGAAGTCGGTGAGGCCGTTATTGCCGCCAAACCCGAAATCGTTGCGGAAGAACGCCAGCAGCAGCGCGTACGTCATCGCCTGCGTGATGATCGAGAGATAGACGCCGGTGACGCGGGAGCGAAACGCCAGCCAGCCGAAGCAGAAGGCGAGCAGTCCCGGCGCCACGACGACCATCAGCGCTGCAAACCAGAACATATCGAAGCCGTGCCAGTACCACGGCAGCTTCGGATAATTCAGGAACACCATGAAGTCGGGCAGGATCGGATTGCCGTAGACGCCGCGGCTGCCGATCTGGCGCATCAGGTACATCCCCATCGCGTAGCCGCCGAGCGCAAAGAAAGCACCGTGGCCGAGCGAGAGAATGCCGCAATAGCCCCAGATCAAGTCGATCGAGAGCGCCAGCACGGCGTAGCAGGCATATTTTCCGAACAGCGCCACCAGATAGGTCGGCACCTGCAGCGCCGAGCCCGACGGCAACAACAGGTTGGACAGCGGAATCAAAATGCCCAAGCCGGCGACCACCAGCACGAAAAGGTTGGCGCTGCGGTCGAGGGAACGCGTCAGCAGATGCGGCATCATGCTTCCACCGCCCGCCCCTTGAGCGCAAACAGACCGCGCGGCCGCTTCTGGATGAACAGAATGATCAGCACCAGGATGGCGATCTTGCCGAGCACCGCGCCTGCGACCGGTTCGAGGAATTTATTGGCGATGCCGAGCGTAAAGGCGCCAACCAGCGTGCCCCACAGATTGCCGACCCCGCCAAACACCACGACCATGAAGGAATCGATGATGTAGCTCTGGCCGAGGTTGGGACTGACGTTGTCGATCTGCGACAGCGCCACGCCGGCGATCCCGGCAATCCCCGAGCCGAGCCCGAAGGTCAGGGCATCGACCCGCGAGGTCGCGATCCCCATCGAAGCCGCCATGCGGCGGTTCTGCGTCACCGCGCGCATCTCGAGCCCGAGCGCCGTGTAGCGCAACATCGCCAGCAGGATCGCAAACACCGCCAGCGTGAAGCAGAGGATCCACAGCCGGTTATAGGTAATCGTGATTTGCCCGAGTTCGAACGCGCCGCTCATCCAGGAGGGGTTGCCGACTTCGCGATTGGTCGGACCAAAGACGGTGCGTACCGCCTGTTGCAACACCAGCGAGAGACCCCAGGTGGCGAGCAGCGTCTCCAGCGGGCGCCCATAGAGAAAACGAATGATCGTCCGCTCGATCACGACGCCGATCGCGCCCGCCACCAGAAAAGCGAGCGGCACGGCGATCAGAAGCGAATAGTCGAACAGGCCCGGAAAACTCGTGCGAATGATCTCCTGCACCACAAAGGTGGTGTAGGCCCCGAGCATGACCATCTCGCCATGGGCCATGTTGATGACGCCCATGACACCGAAGGTGATCGCGAGCCCGATCGCCGCCAGCAGCAGCACCGAACCGAGCGAAAGCCCGTACCAGGCATTCTGTACCGTCGACCAGACGGCCAAGGTGCTTTGAATCGACGCGACGGCGCTCGCGGCCGTTTTCGTTACCAGCGGGGACTGGTCGGAAAGTCCGGTGAGGAGCGCCAAGGCTTCCTGATCGCCCCTCGCCTTGACCGTCGCAATGGCCTCGATCTTGTCGGCGTCGCTGGCATCGGATTTGTAGAGCAGGATGGCCGCACGCGCTTCGGCAAAGGCCGCCTTCACGGCGTTGTTGGTTTCTTTCGCCAGCGCTCCCTCGATGACGGGCAGCGCGTTTTCGTCATGCGACTTGAGTACGGACTGCGCCGCCGCGATGCGCTTGGAGGGATCGGGCGACAGCAGCGTCAGGCTGCCCAACGCTGCCGCGACGGAACGCCGCAAACGGTTATTGAGGCGGACCGCATCGGCGCCGTCGGGAAGCTTGTCGACCGCAGCGCCCGTGGCCGCGTCGCTGATCTTGCCATCGGCGTCCGTGACGAAGACCTTCTTGGTCTCGGAACTGGCCGACAAACGGCCGTCCTGAAGCGCGCTGATGATGGCAAACGCCCGCGGATTGCCGGAAGCCGCGACAACACCAATCGCCTCTTCGGTATCCGAAAACTCGTCGTTGGCAAACTTGCCGACCGCATCCTCGAAGGCGCCGGCAAACGCCGGCAGGCTCAGACAGACAACGACAAAAGCGGAAAGAGCGAGCGAACGAAATCGCTCCAAGAAATGACAGACCACTGGAGCTCCGATTCCGAAGTTCGCAAGCTTTCGCGGCGCCTCTGATGCGAACTTAGGAATCAAGGGAGCTCCAGCAACTTATTGGTTCTCGTGCGGCTTTGAATTTGAAGTTCCTATGCGAACTTGCGGCGACATTGATAGGAACTTCAAATTCGCCGCACGGGACGACCCCGGCAGAAGTAATGGGGAAGGCAACAGTTTCGCCGCCTTCCCCCTGTCTCGTGGATTGGTTCAAGTCACGGAGGATCAGGATCCCTGACCGCCGCACTTGTTGGTCTTGGTGTTGTAGTTACCGCACTTCTTTCCAACCCAATCACCGATCAGGTCCTTGGAGCCTTCAAGCTCCTTCGACCACGCATCGCCGGCCACCAGGCCCGGGGTCTTCCACACCACGTCGAACTGACCGTTGCCCTTGATCTCGCCAATGAACACCGGCTTGGTGATGTGGTGGTTCGGCAGCATCTTGGAAACGCCGCCTGTGAGGTTCGCCGCTTCGATGCCGGGCAGCGCGTCGATCACCTTGTCCGGATCCGTCGACTTCACCTTCTCGACCGCCTTCACCCACATGTTGAAGCCGATCACGTGCGCTTCCATCGGATCGTTGGTGACGCGCTTCGGATTCTTGGTGTAGGCCTGCCATTCCTTGATGAACTTCTCGTTGGCCGGCGTCTTGATCGATTCGAAGTAATTCCAGGCGGCGAGATGGCCGAGCAGCGGCTTGGTGTCGATGCCGGCGAGCTCTTCTTCACCAACCGAGAACGCAACGACCGGGATATCGGTCGCCTTGATGCCCTGGTTGCCGAGCTCTTTATAGAAGGGAACGTTGGCGTCGCCGTTGATGGTTGAGACCACCGCGGTCTTCTTGCCGGCCGAGCCGAACTTCTTGATATCGGCCACGATCGTCTGCCAATCGGAGTGACCGAACGGCGTGTAGTTGATCATGATGTCGTCCTGCGCCACGCCCTTCGACTTCAGGTAGGCCTCGAGGATCTTGTTGGTCGTGCGCGGATAGACGTAGTCGGTGCCGGCCAGCACCCAGCGCTTCACCTTCTCGTCCTTCATCAGGTAGTCGACGGCGGGGATCGCCTGCTGGTTCGGCGCGGCACCGGTGTAGAACACGTTGCGCTCGCTCTCCTCACCCTCGTACTGCACCGGGTAGAAAAGGATGTTGTTCAGCTCCTTGAACACCGGGAGCACCGATTTGCGCGAGACCGAGGTCCAGCAGCCGAATACGACGGCAACCTTGTCCTTGGTGATCAGCTCACGGGCCTTTTCCGCGAACAGCGGCCAGTTCGAGGCGGGATCGACCACGACGGCTTCCAGCTTCTTGCCAAGCACGCCGCCCTTCTTGTTCTGCTCGTCGATCAGGAAGAGGACGGTGTCCTTCAGCGTCGTTTCGCTGATGGCCATGGTGCCGGAAAGCGAATGGAGGACGCCGACCTTGATGGTGTCCTCGGCAGCCTTTGCGTTCGAGAACGCGGTCAAACCCAGCACCATTCCCGCGGTCGCGGCGAGCCACCGCCGGCGGCTCAAGGTCGCCTTCTCATGAGTAAGGTTTGTAAGCATGAAATGTCATCTCCCTGACGCAGGCGTGAAATGCTGCGAACGGCCCCACGGCCGCCTGCGTTAAGAGAATCGCAAGAACCATGCCACGTCTCGCGCCGGGATTAAGGCAATGTATTTGCTATAGAATTTGTCAAAACCGCCTATCGGAAGCGTGCTCTTGATCACTTTTTGAGCAAGAGGAATGTATGCCTTTTCCGCAATCTGACTAATTTATAGTCACTTTTCACGCGACCGTCCGCTTCGGCCCAAAAATGTAGCAACATTCCTGCCCGACGCGGGCTTTCGGAAAGGACCCGTCAATCATATTGACGATCCACCTTGAAAGCGCCGCGTTCCTGTTCCATATGAGCGCCATGCAACCCGAATCATCGGGTCAGCGCGAGCTGCGTGTTCTCTAGCCTTGCATATCTGCAACGGCTTCTGGCTTGCCCTTTCAGCAAACAACACCGATGCCCCTATACACGCGGGTGTCTCAGACACCGCAAACGCTGCCGGTCCTGACGGGATCGGGCGGCGAAAGCCTTACATGGAAAGTATCCTATTTTGACCTCCTTTCAGGATTTCGGCCTCGCCGATCCGATTTCGCGCGCGCTCACGGAAGAAAACTACCTGACGCCCACGCCTATCCAGGCTCAAACCATTCCCCTCGCATTGGCCGGCCGTGACGTCGTCGGCATCGCCCAGACCGGCACCGGAAAGACGGCGGCCTTCGCGCTGCCGATCCTCCACCGCATCCTGGCCAACCGGATCAAGCCGCAGCCCAAGAGCTGCCGCGTGCTGGTGCTCAGCCCCACCCGCGAACTGTCCGGGCAGATTCTCGACAGCTTCAATGCCTATGGCCGTCACATGCGCCTGACCTCGGCGCTGGCGATCGGCGGCGTTCCGATGGGACGCCAGGTCCGCAGCATGATGCAGGGCGTCGAGGTCCTCGTGGCCACGCCGGGCCGCCTGCTCGACCTCGTCCAAAGCAACGGGCTGAAGCTCAACCAGATCGAGTTTCTCGTGCTCGACGAAGCCGACCGCATGCTGGACATGGGCTTCATCAACGACATCCGGAAAATCGTCGCCAAGTTGCCGGTCCGCCGGCAGACGCTGTTCTTCTCGGCAACGATGCCCAAGGACATCGCCGAGCTGGCCGACACGATGCTGCGCGATCCTGCCCGGGTCGCCGTCACGCCGGTCGCCTCGACCGTCGAACGCATCAATCAGCAGGTGCTCCAGGTCGACTTCTCGGCCAAGGGCGCGGTTCTGGCAGAGATCCTCAAGCAGGATACCGTCGATCGCGCGCTGGTCTTTACCCGGACCAAGCATGGCGCCGACAAGGTGGTGAAGAACCTCGCACGGGCCGGTATCACCGCCGACGCCATCCACGGCAACAAGTCGCAAAATCACCGCGAGCGCGTGCTTGCGGCATTCCGCTCCGGCGACATCCGCACGCTGGTCGCAACCGACATTGCCGCGCGCGGCATCGATGTCGACGGCGTCAGCCACGTCGTCAATTTTGATCTTCCCAACGTGCCCGAAACCTACGTCCACCGCATCGGCCGCACCGCGCGCGCCGGCGCCGAAGGCACGGCGATTTCGTTGGTCGCAGGCGCCGAGGAACTCGGCTATCTGCGCGACATCGAGAAGCTGATCCGGGTCGCGTTGCCGAAGGAAGACCGGCGTACTCCCGGCCAGCGCGATGCAGCGCCTGCTCCAACCGGCCATCGCGGCGGGCGCCCTGCGCAACGGGCGCATGGAGGGCGCGCAAATGGCGCTGGAGAAGGCGCGAAAGGCCCTCGCCGACCCCGCCGTCATGGTGGTAACAATGGCCCCTCAAAATCCAACCGGAACGAAGTCAATCGGCAACAGCAGAACCGCCCCTCACACGGCGGCGGTAGCGCCGAGGGATTGCAAGGGGTCTCCTTTCTGTATCGGGAAAGCCGTCCGAAGACCCAACCCAACCGCAACCAGCGGCCACGCTAACGCCGATCGACCTGGAGAACACCATGGCTAAAGAAGAGCTGATCCAGTTCGAAGGACTGGTCACCGAAATCCTCCCGGATGCCCGCTACCGCGTCCAGCTGGATGCGGGGCACGAGATCGTCGCCTATACCGCGGGCAAGATGAAAAAAAACCGCATCAAGACGCTGGCGGGCGACCGGGTGACGATCGAGATGTCGCCCTACGATCTGGAAAAGGGCCGGCTGATCTTCCGCCACAAGGACGAGCGGCCGGGCGCCGGTCCGGGAGCCCCGCGCGGCGCAGCCCAGCGTGGTGGCCAGTTCCGCCGCAGATAAGCCTCAGGAAACTGTTGGCCCCGTGACGGGATCGTGTCAGGGCCGTGCGCAACCGGCCGCGGCCTTGCGCGCGCGCGCCTAAAAATTCGCGCGCGTTGAGGATTGTTTGGGGCGCTACTTTGGAATAATATGACCTTATCGATTTTCGGCCGGACGACATTAGCTATCCACCGGTACAGCCGGTTTAGACGCTGACGACCCTTCCAAAAATTCGATCTCACCAGCCAGCGAGAGTTGGCTTAGTTATGTCTATCTTGAGAAGGGACTATCCCGTGAGCATGGGAACTGTAAAGTGGTTTAACGCAACCAAGGGCTATGGCTTCATCCAACCGGATGATGGTGGCAATGACGTTTTCGTTCACATCAGCGCCGTCGAACGCGCTGGCCTTGGAACCCTGCGTGAAGGCCAGAAGATCAGCTACGAAATCGTCGCCGATCGCCGTTCCGGCAAGTCTTCCGCCGACAATCTGCGCGCAGCCGGCTAATTTCTGACACGCTGGAAATCGCGGCGGCCGCATTATCGACCGCCGCGATTTTCGGCCCTGTTCAGAACAGCTGAGCACGCTCTCGTACAAACGAAAAAGGCCGCGCGTGCAGCGCGGCCTTTTTGTTTACAGGAGCAATCGCCCCTTCATGACGGTAGGACACCGCACGGCACTTTCTTTAGCCGTGCGCTAGTTCGTAAGACGTCGACCCAGGGCTACTTCGGCGCCGCCGCCGACCCGGCGCCGCTCGCCGAATTGCTCAGGCTTCCGGCCTGGTCCATCGTGTTCTTGAAGAAGCTATCTCCGTCGCCAAGCGTCACGCGGCGCTGGCAGATCGGCATACAGCTATAGGATTCGCGGTCCACGCCGCGATAGACCGTGATCAGCTGATCGGTCGGGCCTTCGACCTGGATCAGGCGGTCAACGAGAACCTCGCCCGAACGGTCCATGGCGATGAAATTGGTGGCGCCGTAACCCTTCCCGGTCACGACCAGAACGCCGCCGGCCTGGAGGGCGACATCGGCGATCAGCGGATTTCCGACGACGATGGTGGAAACGCGCGCGGGAAGCTTCACAAGCCTCGCCTGGTCGACATTCACCGCAATGGCGCTGGCGATGGCGCTGGTGGAGGGCTCCGCGGTGGCCGCCATCGGCCACATCAGAATGCCGGCGGCAAGCGTGTGGAACGCGATGCGCAGGCAGGTGGAGAAACGCAAGGACTGAGACGACATACTGTACCCCGGGACGTTGACGAGCCGGCTTAAGCGATACGCAGCGGAACCGGCGCCCGACGAGGCAAATCTGAGCTCAATTAGTGAATGAACTGCAAATAGCGGCCAAATTCGCCAGCCGAAACAAACCTACTGGCGAAAAGGGTAAGCAAGTTGCCCAACAATTTCATTAGGAATGCGCGGATCGTCGGCGCCGTACTCATCCGGAAGACGGCCTTCGGGCATCCGGAAAGTCCCGAACAGGATATCCCAGATCGGAAACGTCCCTGCGAAGTTGGTATTGCCGCCTTCTTCGACCCCGGTGTGGTGCCAGCGATGAAACACGGGCGTTGCCAGCACATATCTGAACGGTCCGAGCGTCCATTTCAGGTTGGCGTGCACAAAGGCGGAATGGAGGGTCGTGAAGGGGCCAACCCAAAGCATGATGTTCGGCGATATCCCGGCCATCAGCAGGACGACATCCACGCCGATCGTGCCCAGGAACAGATTGACCGGATGGAAGCGCGCCGCCGAAATCCAGTCCAGCTCCTCCGATGAGTGATGGATCGCGTGATATTTCCAGAAGCCGCCGCCATGGAACAGCCGGTGCAGCCAGTACAGCATGAAGTCGGAAAGCAAGAGGAATAGTAGCGCCTGACACCAGAGCGGCAACTGCGACAGCGGGCCGTGCCCGTTGTCGTAGAATGCAATCAGGCCGTCGGCATCGTGAATGTTGAAGACCACGCCGGCGCCGAGCACGAGCAGCCCGATCCGCAACACCCGTGCAAATACCGGCACGAAGAACCAGTAGCAGACGTCGGTGATGAGTTCGCGCTTGCGCCACCACGGCACGGCATCGTTGCAGGCCCAGAAATGCGTGAGCACCGAGAACCCCACCGCCAGTGCGATCGTAATCGGCACCACCTTGGAAATCGTCTGACCGAGCATTTCGACGACTTCCAAAGCTAGACTGGGCATGACGACCTCGTTTGAGCGGTGGCCTAAAGGCGTACGCCTTGCCGCTTAAAGAGCCGTAAAGCAACGCGCCGTGGCGCGCCGCCTGTCTCTATCTATTAGGCGCGGAATGCCTGCCGCCGCATCATTCGAACTTGAAGAAGCTGATTAAACCCAAATTTACTGTGCTCAAGAACACCGCCGTTCGCGGCTTTTTGCGCAGTCGAATTAACCGTGCCGAAATCCGTCCGCACGTAGGGTCGCGCATGGTCACGGTGCTGAGAACGCCGCGAGACCAAAGTTAGTTCGACAGCCACGTGTCACATGGAGTTATCTATGAAGAATCTGATCGCGCGTTTCATCAAGAACGAGTCGGGCGCTACCGCCATCGAATACGGCCTGATCGCCGCCGGCATCTCGCTTGCCATCATCGCGGCCGTCAACGGCCTCGGCAGCAAGCTGAACGGCACGTTCAGCAACATCAACTCCTCGCTGAAGTAAGCGTCGGTTGAAGTCTTGATATGAAGGCCCCGGTTCATCCGGGGCCTTTTTTCTACCTGTATCTCAGTAGCGTAGCATCATGCGTATTGTTCCGGTCGCGCCGGCCTCGGCAGAGCCGTTGCCAGCTCGGCCTCGCGCCATATCCACGTCGCCGGCAGCGATCATCTGCGCAGCCTTGATGCTCGCGCTTGTGTTTCTCGCCTTTCAGATCGCCGGCGTTCTGCGGGCCTCCGCATTTTCCGATTATTCATCAATCGGCGATAGCGTCGCGGAAAGCCGCCCCCTGTAACCGCAATCCACGCGAGTGGTTCGTTTCATGATCCTTGATATTGCTCGCCTCCTGCTGTTTCCGGCCCTGATGGCCTTCGCGGCAGCGAGCGACCTTTTCACGATGACGATCTCAAACCGGGTATCGCTGGCGCTGGTGGCGGGCTTCCTGGTGCTCGCGCCCTTAAGCGGCATGGCAGCGCCGGCTATTCTGATGCATCTCGCGGCAGGCAGCCTCGTGCTGGTCGCGGCTTTTGCCTGCTTTGCCTTTGGATGGATCGGCGGCGGAGACGCCAAGGTGGCAGCTGGTGTTGCGCTTTGGTTCGGCTTTTCCCACCTCCTGAACTATCTGGTCTACGCCTCGCTGTTCGGCGGCGCGCTGACGCTGCTCTTGCTCCAGTTCCGGCAATGGCCGCTTCCCTACGCGCTGGCGGGGCAGCACTGGCTGCTGAAACTTCACGACAAGGAGAGCGGGATCCCCTACGGCATTGCGCTCGCCGTCGGCGCACTCGTGGTCTATCCCGAAACCGAATGGATCAAGGCCGTCGACCTGACGCGCCTCATGATCGGCTGACCGCGCAAGCGGCCACTTTCCGAAGTTCGCACCTCAGCACACGCCACTAACGAACCTCTGGCCGAGCGTGGCGCAGAACGTCAAACGGGCGGCGCCAGAACAAGTAAACTCTCGTTAAGGCGATTTAGATACGCCTCATTAACCATGCTTTGACGAATAGCTGGTCAACTCCCATCACGGCGGCGCGAAGCGTCGCGGCGTAATGTGGAAAGTGAAGCGTATGAATAGGGCACGCATTGTCGTCCTGACCATCGCTATCGGCGCTGGCGGTGTTGCCGCTTATCTCGCGAGCGGATCGGATAGCAAACCCCCTTCGGCCGAGCCGGTGGCGCAGCTACAGACGGTCGACGTTCTCGTGGCCAAAGCCGATATTGGCCTCGGCCAGACGCTGACGCCCAACGACATCATCTGGCAAAGCTGGCCGTCGACGTCCGCGAGCAACTCCTTCATCCGCCGTAACGACCGGCCGGACGCTCCCAAGGAAGTTACGGGCTCGATCGCGCGCGCTCCGTTCATCACAGGCGAACCGATCCGCGATCCGAAGCTGATCAAGGCCAACGGGTCCGGCTTCATGGCCGCGATCCTGCCGAGCGGATACCGCGCCGTATCGACCGAAATCTCGCCGGAGACCGGCGCCGGCGGCTTCATCCTGCCCAATGACCGCGTCGACGTTCTGCTGACCCGGCGGCTGAAGGATCCGTCGAACGACAAGGCACCCGAGATCGTTCGCTCCCAGATCGTCCTGTCCAATATTCGCGTCCTCGCGATCGATCAGGCGCCGAAGGAAAAAGAAGGCACCAACACCGTCGTCGGCCGCACGGTCACGCTCGAACTGAAGCCAGAGCAGGCGGAAACGCTGGCCGAGGCCCGCCAGGCGGGAACGTTGTCGCTGGCATTGCGCAGCATTGCCGACGTCAACCAGGTCACGGTCAGTGTCAACGAGCCGACCGCTCGCTCCGGTATCAACGTGGTCCGCTACGGCGTGACCAGCCCTACGACGGTTCAAAAGTGACTAAGGGACCAGACAATATGAAGTGCAGGGAAAAACAGCTTCCGACGCGGGCGCTTTGGGTCCGTGCCCTGTCGTTTTCGGCCGCGGCCGCGATGGTGCTCAATCCGGCGCTGGTGCCGGCGATTGCTGCCGATTACCGTCCGGCTCCGCAAGCCGCCCTCGACGGGCAGATGAACGCGCGGCCACTCTCGCTCGGCATCGGCAAATCGATCGTGATCGACCTGCCCCGCGATATCAAGGATGTGCTCGTCGCCGATCCGAAGATCGCCAACGCCGTGGTGCGCTCGGCGCAGCGCGCCTACATCATCGGCGCGGCCGTCGGGCAAACCAACATCGTGTTCTTCGACTCCGCCGGCCAGCAGATCGCCGCCTATGACATCGCCGTCAAGCGCGATCTCAACGGCGCGCGCGCTGCTGCTCAAGCAGATCCTGCCGAATTCCGACATTCAGATCGATGGTCTCGGCGATGGCGTCGATCCTCACCGGCTCGGTGTCGAACCCGATCGAAGCGCAACAGGCCAACGACCTCGCCGTGCGGCTCGCCGGCGGCGTCGACAAGGTGGTCAATTCGATCGTGGTTCGCGGCCGCGACCAGGTCATGCTGAAGGTGACGATCGCCGAAGTCGCGCGCTCGATCATCAAGCAGTTGGGCATCGACCTCGCCGGTTCGATGAACTACGGCACTGCCGTCTTAAACTTCAACAACAGCAATCCTTTCACGGCGACGGGCCAGCCGCTGGTCGGCAGTAACGCCATCACGACGGCGTTCGGCGCCAAGCCGACGGTACAGGCCACCTTGCGGGCGATGGAAAGCGCGGGCGTGACCCGAACGCTGGCAGAACCCAATCTGACCGCCATTTCCGGCGAATCCGCAACTTTCATCGCCGGCGGCGAATTTCCGGTTCCAACCGGTGTGACTTGCCAAACGACCACGGGCGGCACCATCGGGCAGTGCTCGCCGTCGATCGCCTTCAAGAAGTTCGGCGTCTCCCTCAACTTCACGCCGGTGGTTCTGACCGAAGGCCGCATCAGCCTGCGCGTCATGTCGGAAGTTTCGGAAGTGTCCAACGACAACTCCATTACCGTGACCGGGATTACGGTTCCTTCGGTCAAGACCCGCCGCGCGGAAACGACCCTCGAGATTCCCTCGGGCGGATCGATGGCGATGGCCGGCCTGATCCAGGACCAGACCAAGCAGGCGATCAACGGCCTTCCCGGACTTTCATCGCTGCCGGTCCTCGGCACCCTGTTTCGCAGCCGCGACTACCAGGACAACAAGACCGAGTTGATGGTGATCGTCACGCCGTATGTGGTTCGCGCGGTCTCGCAAAAGGACCTGTCGCGGCCGGATGACGGATTCGCCGCGGCTTCCGATCCGCAGGCCGATCTGCTCGGCAGCATCAACCGCATCTACGGTGTTCCCGGCCGCAACGAGCCGGCCAAGAACTACCGCGGCACCTATGGCTTCATCACGGACTAAGACGGGACAAGGACGACGACCATGACAGCCAGTACACCCGTCGAATACCGGCGCGCGCTCCGCATCGCGGGGGCGCTTTTCGGTCTCGCAACCGCACTCGGAGCCTGTACTCTTACCGACCAGACGGCGATCACGACGACGGCGAGCGTTCCCGACGACTACCGCCTGCGGCACCCGATTGCGATCCAGGAAGCCAATCGCTCCGTCGTGATCTTCGTCGGCCAGGCGCGCGGCGGCCTCTCGGCCGAACAACGCGCCGACGTCATGGGGCTGGCGCAGGTCTGGTTGCATGAGGGCACGGGCGCGATCGTGGCCGACGTTCCCGTCGGCACTCCCAACGCCCGCGCAGCCGCGGACGCATTCCGCGAAGCCCAGGCCCTGCTGACGGCGGCCGGCGTGCCGTCGCGCGGCGTCACCATGCGTCATTATCGTCCGGATGACCCGCGGCAGCTCGCGACGCTCCGCCTGAACTACCCGAAAATCACGGCAGTTGCCGGTCCCTGCGGATTGTGGCCCGAAGACCTTGGTCCTTCGATCAAGAACAAGAGCTACCTCGAGAACAAGCCGTACTACAACTACGGATGCGCCAACCAGCGCAACCTGGCGGCAATGATCGATAATCCGGCCGACCTCGTGCAACCGCGTTCGGAGACGCCGGCCTACACCCCGCGGCGCTCGGAAGGCTTCGACAAATATCGCAAGGGCACGACCACCTCGACAGTTTATCCCGAAGCCGACAAAGCCAAACTCAGCGATACAGGCAAATGATCAGTTACGCGCGTCAGAACGAAGAAGCACAGTCGGAATCGGCTTCTCCAGCCGCGGAAGACCACATCGCACCTGCACCACGGGTGTCGGTGCAGGCATTTTGCGAAACGGTCGAGACGGCTGCAGCAGTGCAGTCCGCGGGCGAAGACCGCCGGCTTGCGAAGGCTCATCTGAAAATCCAGATGGGCGGCATGGCAGCGGCGGTCGAAGCGTACCGAACCGCGCCCACACCAAACGTGATCATTCTGGAGACCGAAGGCCGCAACGACATATTGGCGGGCCTCGACCAGCTCGCCTCGGTATGCGACTCGGGGACGCGGGTGATCGTGGTCGGCCGCATCAACGACATCACGCTGTATCGAGAACTGGTACGCAGGGGCGTCAGCGACTACGTGATCGCCCCGATCAACACCATTGATGTGGTGCGCTCGATCTGCGGATTGTTCTCCTCGCCGGAAGCCAAAGCCGTCGGGCGCATCATCGCCGTGGTCGGCGCCAAGGGTGGCGTCGGCGCATCGACCGTGGCGCACAACGTCGCCTGGGCGATCGCACGAGACCTGGCGCTGGATTCGGTGGTGGCCGATCTCGACCTCGCCTTCGGCACCGCGGGCCTCGACTACAACCAGGATCCGCCGCAGGGCATCGCAGACGCGGTGTTCTCGCCTGACCGGGTCGATACCGCCTTCATCGACCGGCTGCTGTCGAAATGCACCGATCACCTCAGCCTGCTGGCAGCGCCGGCAACGCTCGATCGCGTCTATGACTTCGGTGCAGAGGCTTTCGACGCCATCTTCGACACGCTCCGCGCCTCGATGCCGTGCATCGTGCTCGACATACCGCATCAATGGTCGGGCTGGACGAAACGCGCGCTGGTGGCCGCCGACGACATCCTGATCGTGGCGGCGCCCGATCTTGCCAATCTTCGCAACACCAAGAACATCTTCGATCTGTTGAAGGCATCGCGTCCCAACGATCGGATGCCGCTCTATTGCCTCAACCAGGTCGGCATACCCAAGCGTCCCGAGATCAATGCAACCGAATTCGCCAAGGCGATCGAAAGCGATCCAATCGTGTCGATCCCGTTCGATGCGCAGATGTTCGGCGCGGCGGCCAATAACGGGCAGATGATCGCGGAGATTTCCGAAAATCACCGCAGCACCGAAATGTTCCGGCAAATCGCGCAACGGCTCACCGGCCGCGGCGAGACCAAAAAGCCGCGAGCTTCGTTCCTGTCGCCTCTGATCGAAAAACTACGGTCGAAATAAGCTGATCCGTCGGGAGTGTAGTCGTGTTTGGTAAGCGTTCAGGACCAGATGGTGATACGAGAAGCATGCGGCCTGCCGCGGCGCCGGAACCGGCGCCCGTTGCAGCAGCAGCTCCCCGCGCTGCCGCGCCACCGGCCGTTGTCTCACCGCCTCTTGCTCCCGCCAAGCCGGCCCCTCCGCCGCCGGCCGCGGAAACGCGAAAATCCGACACCTATTACCAGGTCAAGGCGACGATCTTCGGCGCGCTGATCGAAGCCATCGACCTTGCGCAGCTTGCAAAGCTCGACGGCGAGTCGGCGCGCGAGGAAATCCGCGACATCGTCAACGAAATCATCGCGATCAAGAACATCGTGATGTCGATCGCCGAGCAGGAAGAACTGCTCGACGACATCTGCAACGACGTTCTCGGCTACGGTCCGCTTGAACCGCTGCTCGCCCGCGACGACATCGCCGACATCATGGTCAACGGTGCCGGCACGGTCTATATCGAAGTCGCGGGCAAGATCCAGCGCACCGGCATTCGCTTCCGCGACAACCAGCAGCTTCTCAACATCTGCCAACGCATCGTCAGCCAGGTCGGCCGGCGCGTCGACGAATCGTCACCGATCTGCGACGCCCGTCTCGCCGACGGCTCGCGCGTCAATGCCATCGTCCCGCCGCTGTCCCTCGACGGACCCGCACTGACAATCCGAAAATTCAAAAAGGACAAGCTGACGCTCGATCAGTTGGTCAAGTTCGGCGCGATCTCGCCCGAGGGCGCGGAAATCCTCCAGATCATCGGCCGGGTCCGGTGCAATGTGCTGATCTCCGGCGGCACCGGTTCGGGCAAGACGACGCTGCTCAATTGCATGACCAACTATATCGATGACGAAGAACGCGTCATCACCTGCGAAGACGCCGCCGAACTTCAATTGCAGCAGCCGCACGTGGTGCGCCTGGAAACCCGCCCGCCCAACATCGAGGGCGAAGGCCAGATCACCATGCGCGAGCTGGTACGCAACTGTCTGCGTATGCGCCCTGAACGCATCATCGTCGGCGAAGTCCGCGGACCCGAGGCGTTCGACCTGCTGCAGGCCATGAACACGGGCCACGACGGCTCGATGGGCACGCTCCACGCCAACAATCCGCGCGAAGCACTGTCGCGCTGCGAATCCATGATCACCATGGGCGGCTTCTCGCTGCCCTCGCGAACCATCCGCGAGATGATCTGCGCCTCGATCGACGTCATCATCCAGGCCGCGCGCCTGCGCGACGGCTCGCGGCGCATCACGCACATCACGGAGGTGATGGGCATGGAAGGCGACACCATCATCACACAGGACGTATTCCTCTATGACATGATCGGCGAAGACGCGAACGGCAAGATCATCGGCCGTCACCGTTCGACCGGCATCGGCCGGCCGCGCTTCTGGGAACGTGCGCGCTACTACGGCGAGGAGAAGCGGCTCGCGGCCGCCATCGACGCTGCGGAAGTCGCGGCGACGAATTGAGGAGAGCGCGATGAAGATGCAAGTACTGGCCTTGGCTTTTCTCGCGACCGCAGCGGTCGGCGGCCTCGCCTGGGTCTTCCTTTATCCGCTGCTGTCCGGGGAAAAAAAGGCCGAAGGCCGCCGCGCTTCGATCGCAAAGTCCGAGCCGGTCGCCGCGCGACAGGCCCAACGGGACCAGCGCTCCCGCCGCGAACAGGTCGAAGGCACCCTGAAGGAAGCCGAGGCCAGGCGCGCCAAGGATTCGAAAGTCTCGCTGAGCACCCGCCTGACCCAGGCGGGGCTCGATTGGGAGCCACGGAAATTCTGGATCGTTTCGGGCATTCTCGGTGCGGTCGCCTTTGCGGTCACCATGTTTGGTGGCGGCGGATTGCTCGGGGCCGCCGGCATGGGCTTCGCCGCCGGCTTCGGCCTGCCCCGCTGGGCACTGGGTTTCATGAAGAAGCGCCGCGAGAAGGCCTTCCTGCGCGCCCTGCCCGATGCGGTCGACGTCATCGTCCGCGGCATCAAGGCCGGCCTGCCGCTGTTTGAATCGCTCAAGGTGGTGGCCGCCAATTCGCCGGAACCACTGCGCTCCGAGTTCAGCGCCATCATCGAAACCCAGGCCATCGGCATGCCGCTCGGCGAGGCTTGCGGCCGCCTGTTCGATCGCATGCCGGTGCCGGAAGCCAACTTCTTCGGCATCGTCATTGCGATCCAGCAGAAGTCGGGCGGCAACCTCTCCGAGGCGCTTGGCAATCTCTCCAAGGTGCTGCGCGACCGCAAGAAAATGGCGGAGAAAATTCAGGCGATGTCGATGGAAGCCAAGGCTTCGGCCGGCATCATCGGCGCTCTGCCGCCGATCGTCATGCTGCTCGTCTACTTGACGACGCCGGACTACATCTCGCTGCTCTGGACCCATCCGACCGGCCAGCTGATGCTGGTCGGCTGCGTGATCTGGATGTCGATGGGCATCATGGTGATGAAGAAAATGATCAACTTCGACTTTTGACGGTGCCACATGATTAGTTTTCTGGTTGAAAAGCTCCACGACGCCCGCTTCATGACCATGCTGCTCGCGGCGATCGCCGCCAGCGCGACGGCTTACACGCTGGTCATGCCACTGTTCGCCGGCGAAGGGCTCGCCAAGCGCATGAAGGCGGTCGCCAGCGAGCGCGAGCGAATCCGGGCACGGGAACGCGAACGCCTCAACAAGTCCGAGAAAGTGTCGCTGCGACAGACGCCGAAGCAGCTCGTCTCGAAGGTGGTCGAAGACCTGAACCTGACAAAGTACCTGGCGCAGGAAGCGGCGCGCGACAAGCTGATCCAGGCCGGCTATCGCGGCCAGGCGCCCTACGTCACGTTTCTGTTCTTCCGCGCGGTGACGCCGATCCTGTTCTTCATCGGGGCCGTGCTGTACGTGTTCGTGATCTCGCATCTCGACAAGTCGATGCCGGTCAAGATCGGCATCTGCCTCGGCGCCGCCTATCTCGGTCTCCAGGCGCCGATGCTGTTCCTGAAGAACGCGATTTCAAAGCGGCAGTTGTCGATCAAACGCGCCTTTCCGGACGCGCTCGACCTGCTCTTGATTTGTATCGAATCCGGCATGTCGATCGAAACCGGCTTCCGCAAGGTCAGCGTCGAGATCGTGACCCAGTCGGTGGCATTGGCCGAGGAATTCACGCTGACCACCGCGGAACTGTCTTACCTGCAGGACCGCAAGGTGGCGTATGAGAATCTCGCCCGGCGCACCGGCGTCGAAGGCGTCAAGTCGGTCTGTCTCGCGCTTCAACAGTCCGAGCGCTACGGCACGCCGCTGGGCCAGAGCTTGCGCGTGATGGCGCAGGAAAATCGCGACATGCGCATGAACGAGGCCGAGAAGAAGGCCGCCGCGTTGCCGCCCAAGCTGACGGTGCCGATGATCCTGTTCTTCCTGCCCGTGCTGTTCGTGGTCATTCTCGGACCCACAGGCATCAAGGTCGCCAACATGCACTAGAGCTCCGATTCCGAAGTTCGTATCATATTGCGGCTCCACGTTTACGAACTTCGGAATCAAAAGAGCTCTAGCAACTTGTTGACGCTAGTGCGGCTTTTGAATTTGAAGTTCCTACGACGAACTTGCGGCGAAACTGATAGGAACTTCAAATTCGCCGTACTAGCGCGCCAGCGCTAGTGTGGCTGGCTGTGACCGCATCGATGCGAGCCGCAAAGTCCTGAACGCGAATGTCAGGTCCGAAGCCACACTGGATTTCAGTGGTTGCTGGTGTGCCTTTGGTTTCCGCTGCTCGTCAGCGACCCCGCGGCCACATCATACGAACGCCAAAACCGGCACTGGACGCAGACGCGTCCTGAACGAATATTCGGTCAGCGGGAAAGGTGAGACGCCGTTACTCCGGGCGTCTTAGCGCGGCGACGGGCATTTTTCCTGCCGCAGCCGTCCGCGGATCGTCCTTGCGGTTAAGCATCTGCTTGAGATAGGCGACGTTGGCCGCCGCCTCATCGGGAGGAAGATCGGCGCGTACGATCTGCTCAGCCTCGGCGAAACGGCCTTGCAGACCGATCACCAGCGCCAGGTTCTGCCGCACGCGCGCATCGGCCCGGCCGCTCGCATAGGCCTGGCGAAGCGCCTCCTCGGCTTTCGGCAGATCTTTCGACAGCATGTAGGACAGGCCGAGATTTGACAGCACCGACGGCTCGCCGGGGACGATCTTGAGCGCGCTCTCGTAGTAGCGGCGGGCCTCGTCGTGATGACCCATCTGGTCGTGCGCGGTGCCCTGCACCGAGAGGATTCGCCAATCGGGATTGTCGGGCGAGTGCGCACGGTTGAGTACGTCGAGGGCTTGCTGGAAATTGCCGTTGTCGACCAGCGCCCGGCCGTAGGCCGCAAGCAACGCCTTGTCGCCGGGATGCGCGATGGTGGCCTGTTCCAGCATGGCAGCCGCCTGGCTGCGCTGTCCCGAAGCCCGCAACGCCTGGCCGTAGGCCAGGGCCGCTTCGACATTCTTGGGGTCGGCACGGTATCGTTCGCCGGCGGCGTCGACCGTGCGATGCGGATCGGCCTCGGCGCTGGGCGCGGGCTTTGACGATATCGATCCGGTGATATCGGACATGGTCTGGCAGCCGCCAAGACCGGCGGCCACGATCGCCGTGACTGCCACGGATACAAGAAACCGGGACTGCTGACGCATGACTCAGAAACTCGCGGGGTGAGCGGCGGACCACGCCGATTTCGCCCAGCAATAGTCTGTTAACCCTAACGCCGGGTTAACGGCGCCGGTGGGGCAACCGAGGCAATCCCGTGACGTCCCTGCGATCCCTCACGGCCAGGCGCCGGAAGTGCCCGGCTACTTGTGGTGCTTGCGCAGATAGGCGTGAAGCGAATCCGTCCCCGTCTCGGCCAGCAGCGTCTTCAGCATCATGTCCTTGCGCCGGCCTTTGGCGAAGTGCTCGCCATAGGTCTTGCGAAGGCTGCCGACCCGCGTGTTGCCGTGCTTCTTGTCGATACGGCCAGTCGTGTCGCGATGCCGGCCATCCAAACCTTTTCTAGCCATTTGACACTCCCCTGCTGAACGAGTGCGGGCAGGCTATCATGACGGAGCGGAAACATGTAGATCGCGCGGCCAATCGCTCCGATATCGCTTGCCGAGGCAGAAGCGCCAACTTCGGAAAGTGACCACTGGTTTGGCACCATCTGCCATTGTAGAACCGGAACGGTCCGCTGCGATTGAAGATCGGGAGAAGCATGCATTCAGCGTTCGAAACCGCACCTGCAACGCCGGCGATTCCCATTACCTTCGCGACCAAGGCCACGTGGGATACGATTGCCGCCGATCTTCCCTCTCCCGCCCGGCAGTTCGCTTCCGCCAACGGGTTCAAGGCCAAGCCGGGAGCGTGGCTGGCGTTGCCCGACGCCAATGGCGCGATCGCGCAAGTGATCTTTGGGCTGGACAGCGAGACCGCGAAATTCCGCGACCCGTTCCGCCCCGGCCAGTTGCCGGGGCTGCTGCCGCCCGGCGTCTATCGCTTCGCCAATGTCGATCCTGATCAGGCACATCTTGCGACCCTGGCTTTTGCGCTCGGCTGTTATCGATTTGGCCGCTACCGGAAGTCGGAACCGCCCGAAGTCAGACTGGTCCCTCCCGATGGCGTCGATATCGCCGACATCGCACGGATGGCTGACGCGGCCGCGCTCGCCCGCAACCTCATCAATACGCCGTCCAATGACATGGGTCCGGAAGAATTGGCGCAAGCCGCGCAAGAGCTCGCGCAAGGTTTCGACGCCAAATTCAACTGCATCGTCGGCGAAGATCTGACACGACAGAATTTTCCGCTGATCAACGCCGTCGGCATGGCATCGCCGCGCGCCCCGCGCCTGATCGATTTCACCTGGGGCGATCCATCGCACCCCAAGGTAACTTTGGTCGGCAAGGGTGTGTGCTTCGACACCGGCGGCCTCGATCTAAAGCCGTCCAGCAGCATGCTGATCATGAAAAAGGACATGGGCGGAGCCGCCAACGTGCTCGCATTGGCGCAGATGGTGATGGGCGCCAAACTCAAGGTACGCCTGCGCGTGTTGATTCCAGCGGTAGAGAATGCAGTGGCCGGCAACGCCTTCCGTCCGCTCGACGTCTTCACCTCGCGCAAGGGTTTGACGGTCGAGATCGGCAATACCGATGCCGAAGGGCGGCTGGTACTGGCCGACGCGCTGGCGCTCGCCGACGAAGAAACGCCCGACCTCCTGGTCGATCTGGGCACGCTGACGGGCGCCGCGCGCGTCGCGCTCGGCCCCGATCTGCCGCCGTTTTACACCGACGACGAAACCCTGGCCGAAACACTGTCGGCTTGCGCCAGGCAGGAACACGATCCGCTGTGGCGGCTGCCGCTATGGCCGCCTTACGATAGCTGGCTCGACTCCAAAGTGGCCAACATCAACAATGCGCCGTCGGGCGGCTTTGCCGGCTCGATCACCTGCGCGCTGTTTCTCCAGCGTTTTGTCGAAGCCGCGAAGAGCTGGCTGCATGTCGACATCTACGGCTGGACGCCGAGCGCCAAGCCGGGGCGCCCCGAGGGCGGCGAATGCCAGGCGGCGCGCGCCATCTATCGGCTGTTGAGCAATCGCTATGGACACTAACGATCCGCGCATGACGCCGGCGAGAGGTGACCTCGCCGCGAAATTTCTCGAGGGCAAGGTCGAGGCGGCGCGCTTCGTCACCGGCGAAAAATTCGAAATCGCAGACGCCATCGCCCCGCTTCGCCGCACGTCGTCGTCCGATGCGGAGCTGATGACGCAGGCGCTGAAGGGCGAACGTGCCACGATCTACGACCGCAACGGCGAAGGCTGGGCCTGGGGCCAGCTCAACAGCGACGGCTATGTCGGCTGGCTTCCCGACCGCGCGCTGAGAAAACCTGCGGCGTCGCCGACCCACAAGGTCACGGCGCTGCTGACGTTTGCCTTTCCAGGCCCTTCGATCAAATTGCCGCCAGTTGAAACGTTGGCGATGGGGACGGTGCTGACCGTTTCGCGCGAAGAAGGCTCGTTTGCCGTGACGCACGAGGGCTGGTATCTGCCGCGCCAGCATCTCGACCCGATCGACCATCGCGCGGCCGACTTCGTCGCGGTCGCCGAGCGTTTCGTCGGAACGCCGTACCTGTGGGGCGGCAAGAGCAGCCTTGGCATCGACTGTTCGGGATTGGTGCAGGTCTCGCTCACCGCCGCCGGCACCGGTTGCCCGCGCGACAGCGACATGCAGCAGGACGGTCTCGGCCGCGAACTCACGGCGCAAGAGGCGAGAAATCTCAAACGAGGCGATCTTATTTTCTGGAACGGCCATGTCGCGATTGCGCGCGACGCCGACACGATCGTTCACGCCAACGCGCATCACATGATGACCGCGATCGAGCGCGCGCAAGACGTCTTTGCCCGCAGCAAGGCCGCCGGCAACGAAGTCACGGCGATCAAGCGGCTGGACTAGCGCGACACGGGAACTGGATGCCGATGAAGATCCTCGCCATTTCCGGCAGCCTTCGCGCCGGTTCGCACAACACGGCCGTGCTTGCCGCGGCGAAGCGGCTTGCCCCCGCCGGCGTCGTCATCGAATTGTTCGATGGAATCCAAAAGCTTCCGTTCTTCAATTCCGATCTTGAAACGCCCGAACGCCTGCCTGAAGAAGTCGTCGCGTTCCGGCAAGCGATCGGCGCGGCGGACGGCATCCTGATTTCAAGCCCCGAATATGCCCGCGGTGTTTCCGGGGTGATGAAGAATGCGCTCGACTGGCTGGTCGGCAGCTTCGAATTTCCAGGCAAGGCGGTGGCCCTGATCAACACTTCGCCGCGCGCAACGGCCGCGCTCGCCGCGATCACCCTCACGCTCGAGACGATGTCGGCCAATGTGATCGCCGATGCATCGATCACGCTGCCGCTCCTCGGTACCTCGAACGACGCCGAGAGCATCGTCGCCAATCCAGAGCTCGCCGGGCCGTTGCGCGCCGCGGTCGGGAAATTCGTCGACGCGATCGGAAATCGCTGACCGACCCTGAAAATATTCGACCACCATCCATGCCATTTACGGAATGGCGCCGCGGGCCGATGCGCGCTATTGGATGCTGTATCCGTTGTTTCTTTGAGCATGATCTTTTCGGAGAATCGGTACCCATTTTTTCCGATCATGCCCCAGCGAGTCGAAGATGCCCCAGCTCACTGCCCTGCTCGGCTTTGCCCTTGTCTCCCTCGGCATGGTGCTGACGCCCGGGCCAAACATGATCTACCTGATCTCCCGCTCGCTCACGCAGGGACCTGGCGCCGGCATCGTGTCGCTCGGCGGCGTCGCGCTCGGTTTCGTATTCTACATGCTGTGCGCGGCCTTCGGGATCACCGCGCTGCTGTTCGCCGTGCCCTATGCCTACGACGCGCTTGCGCCTTGCGGGCGCCGCCTATCTGTTGTGGCTGGCCTGGCAGGCGTTGAAGCCCGGCGGCCGCTCGCCGTTTCAGGTCAAGACGCTGAAGGTGGACGGTCCGCGCAAGTTATTTGCGATGGGATTCGTCACCAACCTGCTCAACCCCAAGATCGCGATGCTTTACCTGGCGCTGCTGCCGCAATTCATCGATCCGGCGCGCGGCAGCGTCCTGGTGCAGTCGGTGGTGCTGGGCGCGATCCAGATCGTGATCAGCGTCAGCGTCAACGCGATGATTGCGCTCGCGGCCGGGTCGATCTCGCGCTTCCTCGGCGCCCGCCCGACCTGGCTGTTGGTGCAGCGCTGGCTGATGGGCACCGTGCTCGCGGGCCTCGCCGTGCGAATGGCGCTGGAGACGCGGAAAGCCTGAAGGCCTAGTGTGGCGGTTCAGAAGTCCGCATTGTTTACCGCCGCGAGTTCGTCATGCGGACTTCTGAGCCAAGGCCACACTAGATCAATAAATTAACTAGTGTCCTTTCAATTCCGAAGTTCGAAACGTGGGGCCGCAAAATGCGACGAACTTCGGAATCGAGACACTAGTCGAGCTTCGCTTCCATCCCGCGCTTGACGGCGGGCCGCGCCATCAGCGCCTCGTACCATCGCTTGACGTTGGGAAAGTCCGAAAGCTCCACCTTGTGGCGCGGATGACGCCACGCCCAGCCCAGAATGGCGAAATCAGCCACCGATAACGGGCCGGCGACGAACTCGTGGTCCGCCAGACGGCGGTCCAGCACGCCATAGAGCCGTACTGTCTCGGCCATATAGCGTTTGAGGCCGTAGGCACGCTCGTGTTCGTTCTCCAGCGCAATGAAATGATGCACCTGGCCCGGCATCGGCCCGAAGCCGCCCATCTGCCACATCAGCCACTCGTAGACGGGAATGCGCTCGGCCAGCGGCGACGGTAGGAACTTGCCGGTCTTTTCGCCGAGATAGAGCAGGATGGCACCGGATTCGAACACGCTGACGGGCTTGCCGCCGGGGCCATCGGGATCGACAATCGCCGGGATCTTGTTGTTCGGGCTGATCGCCAGGAACGAGGGCGCCATCTGCTCGCCCTTGCCGATGTGGATCGGAACGACCTTGTAGGGCAGACCCATTTCCTCGAGCGCCACGCTGATCTTGCGGCCGTTTGGTGTGTTCCAGGTATGGAGTTCGATGGTCATTTCGGGTCCCTTGGGGCATTTGGGGCATTGGCGCGAAAAGGCGTCTGTAGCATCGACCGATATCCCCGGAAATGGCCTGCCAACGCGGGGCCTGCCCTGTTGACGGTGGGGGTTCCGGTCTGGAAATAGCGCCCGTCCACGCATAAATTGCGCCACCCAATGGAGACCGCTGTTGTCCAAATCCGCTTCCCGTGCCCGCCTCGTCGAGATCATTCGCAAACGCTCTTTCGGGCGCGGCGAGATCACGCTGGCTTCCGGGCGCAAGAGTGACTTTTACTTCAACCTCAAGCCCACCATGCTGGACCCGGAGGGCGCCGCCCTGCTGGCCGAGCTGACCTATGAGGCGCTGAAGGACGACGGCCTCGATTATATCGGCGGGCTGGAAATGGGCGCGGTCCCGCTCGCCGGCGCGGTGGCCCAGATCTCCTGGCTCAAGGGGCACCCCATCGCGGCCTTCTTCGTGCGCAAGAAGCCGAAGGAGCATGGCGCGAAGCTTGCGGTCGAGGGCCTTGCGAGGAACGAAACCCTGCACGGCAAGCGCGTCGTGATTGTCGAGGATGTGACCACGACCGGCGACTCCGCGCTGAAGGCAGTCGACGCGGTGCGTGACGCCGGCGGCGAAGTCGTTCTGGTGCTGACCATGGTCGATCGCGAGGAAGGCGCCACCGAGAACTTTGCGAAAGCCGGCCTTCCGTTTCGCTGGCTGTTTCAGGCGAGCGAATATCTGAAGGATTGAGCGGCTCGCGAGGCGACCGGAAGCACTTTCTTTGCCGCTTTCCTGCCCACGCACATAGCTCGTTTACCATCCCGCATTAAGGTCAGTGACGTCGGGCATTGCGTGGCCCGGGTCATGTTCTAGCGTTGCGTGGAGTAAGCGTTGCGTACCGAGTTGACCAATCAGCGCATGCGCCGCCGCATGTTCGTTGCCGCCGCCGTGCTTGCCCTCGCCCCTACGCCCCGCGCGGCGTCCGCCGAAGGCCTGTTCGACCTGTTTTTCAACGGTCTCCAGAAGCAGCAGCACCAGGCGACACCACAAGCAAATTTCTTCGCCGATCCGCAAAGCCAGCCGGCCACTCCTGCGCCGCGCGCCGTGGCTTCGGGCGGCGGTGGTCCCGCCTTCTGCGTGCGAAGCTGCGACGGCAAGTATTTTCCGCTGACCCGCGGCAACGCCTCACCAGTCCAGATGTGCCAGGCCTTCTGTCCGGCCAGCCCGACCAAGGTGTTCTACGGCAGCAATATCGACAATGCGACCAGCACCACCGGCGAACGCTATGCCGACAGCGAAAACGCCTTCGGCTATCGCAAGGCGCTGCGCGCGGATTGCACGTGCAACGGCCGCGACGCCGCCGGTCTCGCGCCGGTCGACCTGACGCTCGACGCTTCGCTGCGCGCCGGTGACGTCATCGCCACCACCGATGGGCTCGTTGCCTATTCCGGCATCAAGGTCGGCAACAACAACAGCCCGGAATTCATTCCGATCGCGACCTATCCCGGCCTGACGGCGGAGGTTCGCGCCCGTCTCAGCCAGCATGAAAGTCGCGCCGGTGACGGCGGAAGCGATCGGCAACGAACTGCCCCGGCTCGATACCAGCGGCGACGTGACGGTTCCGGCGACCCCGGCGCAAAGCCTCCACGTGACAAGCGCGCGGCATTGAACTGATCCTGGACTGATCGTCCTTCGAGACGCCACCCAAAAGAAGCGCGCTCCTAAGGACGAAGCCGCTCTATCTTCCCGACGATGACGCCGATGACGTTCGGCGCCGCGCGGTATTTCTCCTCGATCTGGGCCCGGGCGGCGGCGCGGTTTTCTGCCGTGAGCAGGCCGCGCTTTTCGGCCAGGATCATCCAGCAATAGCCCCACCAGTCCGTCAGCATGCCCTCGTCGTCGACGAGGTCATAGCCTTGCTCGGCCGCGAACAGGCGCGCCTGCGCCTCATCGAGCGAATCCAGAAAGACATGGTCTTCGTCGGAGAACAGCTCGTCGCTGATATCGTCCGTGGTGTAGCCCCAGACCGACTGGCAGACGGCATTGAATTCGCGGTCGATGGCGTCGTCATCGACCGCCTGGCGGCGTGAGTTTTTATGCAGGCGCGACAGCGAACGAGCGAAGTCGGCGATGCGGGTCAGGGCGAATTGATCGAAGGCGATGGTGGACATGTAGTCCTCGGCAATCTCGATAGACCATAGATGTGGTGTCGAGACGTATCTCGAATCACAATGATATATCAAAGACTTGCTAAAGTGTTCTTAATTTGTTCCGAAGCTGCTTCGCCGTCGTCGCCATATGCCCCTAAGTAGAGGCCCGATTTCCAAGGAGCAAGCAAATGCGCAGCGACATCATCCGAAAAGCCCTCGACCTTGGCCGCATGCACGGCTTTGTGACCTTCGACCAGCTCACCGAGTTGTGTCTCTCGGAACACGACGGCACGCCAGAAGACATCGAAGCGACTGATGACGGCGCTCGGTGACGAAGGGATCAACGCCATCGAAGTGACTGACTGACGGCTCCTGAGATCGTTCAGTCTTAATGGAACCCGGCCCGGTCCTTGCATGAAAACTGTGCATGCATAGGGTACCGCGAAACGCCGGGTTTCGATCCCGGTGCGAGCTGCGTATCATGCCGTCAGTCGCGGGATTTAGATTTTGCCAGAGCCTTCACATCCAGTGAATTCGCCGGCACCGGGCCAGCCGATCGACGAGCTGGCGCTGTCGGAAATCAAGAGCGCCATCCTTGCCAAGCTGCGCCTTGCCATGGGCAAGGATGCCGGCATGGCCACCAGGCACGATTGGTACAAGGCGGCGGCGCTGGCGCTGCGCGATCGCATCGTGCATCGCTGGCTCTCGGCCGACAAACAGAGCTACGACGCCGGCCGCAAGCGCGTCTATTATTTGTCACTCGAATTCCTGATCGGCCGGCTCTTTACCGATGCCTTGAACAACATGGGACTGCTGGCGCTGTTCGACGCCGCGCTCGGCGATCTCGGCGTTAGCCTGTCGGACTTGCGCAAGTGCGAGCCGGATGCGGCGCTAGGCAATGGCGGCCTCGGTCGGCTTGCGGCGTGCTTCATGGAAAGCATGGCCACGCTCGGCATCCCCGCGATCGGCTATGGCATCCGCTATGATTTCGGCCTGTTCCGCCAGATCATCAACAACGGCTGGCAGCAGGAATATCCCGACGAGTGGCTGAGCTTCGGCAATCCCTGGGAATTCCAGCGGCGGGAAGTGGTCTATCACGTTCATTTCGGCGGCGGCGTCGAGCACATCGATGGCAACGGACGCGACCGCGCGATCTGGCATCCGGCGGAGACCGTGCAGGCCGTCGCCTATGATACGCCGATCGTCGGATGGCGCGGCCAAAACGTCAACGCGCTTCGCCTGTGGTCGGCGCGCTCGCCCGATCCGCTCAAGCTCGACGTCTTCAACACCGGCGACTATATCGGCGCGGTCGCCGAGGAAGCGCGCGCGGAATCGATCTGCAAGTTTCTTTATCCGAACGACGAAAGCCCCGCGGGGCGCGAACTGCGGCTGCGGCAGGAATATTTCTTCGTCTCGGCCTCCTTGCAGGATCTGGTCAAGCGCCACCTCGAAGCCGACGGACCATTGCGCGGCCTCTCCCAGAAAGCAGCCGTGCAGCTCAACGACACTCATCCGAGTCTCGCCGTCACCGAACTGATGCGCATTCTGGTCGACTTGCACAACTTCCCGTGGGAATCCGCCTGGCGGATTACCGTCGCGACGCTGTCCTACACCAACCACACGCTGTTGCCGGAAGCGCTCGAGACGTGGCCGGTCGAGCTGTTCCAGCGCCTGCTGCCGCGGAATCTCGAGATCATCTACCGCATCAATGACGGCCATCTCGCGCTTGCCGAGGAGCGTTGCCCCGGCGACGTCGATTTCCGCGCCTCGGTCTCCCTGATCGACGAGAAATCCGGAAGACGCGTGCGGATGGGGCAGCTCGCCTTCGTCGGCTCGCATCGCATCAACGGCGTCTCGGCGATGCATTCCGACCTGATGAAGGAGACCGTGTTTCACGATCTCAACCATCTCTATCCCGGCCGCATCACCAACAAGACCAACGGCATCACTTTCCGCCGCTGGCTGATGCTGGCCAATCCGAAGCTGACAGACCTGCTGCGCGAGGCTTGCGGCGACGCCGTGCTCGACGATCCGAACCGGCTGCAACTGCTGGAAAAGAGCGCGGGCGACGCCGCGTTCCAGGACAAGTTCCGCAACGTCAAGCATCACAACAAGCTCGCGCTGGCGCGCCTGATCGGCGAAAAGATCAATATCCAGGTCGACCCAACCGCCATTTTCGACGTGCAGATCAAGCGCATCCATGAATACAAGCGGCAACTGCTCAACATCATGGAGGCGATCGCGCTCTATCACGCGATCAAGGACAACCCGCAAGGCAACTGGGTGCCGCGCGTCAAGATCTTCGCCGGCAAGGCGGCGGCGAGCTATCGCTATGCCAAGCTGATCATCAAACTGATCAACGACGTCGCCGACGTCGTCAACAACGACCCCGTCGTCGCCGGACGTCTGAAGGTCGCGTTCCTTCCGGACTACAATGTCAGCCTCGCGGAGGTGATCATTCCCGCCGCCGATCTTTCCGAACAGATTTCGACCGCCGGCATGGAAGCCTCCGGCACCGGCAACATGAAGCTCGCGCTCAACGGCGCCATCACCATCGGCACGCTTGACGGCGCCAATATCGAAATCCGCGACAATGTCGGCGCTGAAAACATCGCGATCTTCGGCCTGGAAGCCGGAGACGTCATGATCCGCCGCAAGCAGGGGCTGGATGCTACCGACGTGATCCGGGCGTCGCCCGGACTGTCCCGCGCCATCAATGCCATCGGCAGCGGCGAGTTTTCGCCGGACGATCCCAGCCGCTTTGAATCGATCGCGCATGCGTTGCGTCATCTCGACCATTACATGGTCAGCGCCGACTTCGATTCCTATTACGCAGCGCAGCGCGGTATCGATGACCGCTGGCAAACCCGGGCGGCGTGGGCGCGGGCGTCCATCCTCAACGTGGCGCGAATGGCGTGGTTCTCGTCCGACCGTACCATCGCCGAATACGCCGAAGATATCTGGAACGTTCCGGTCAACGGCCGCGCGCCGATCGAGCAACTTCGCGCCAAAGGGTAGATCTTCTATTCCTTGACGACGCCGTCGCCAGTGGCTTCCAGGCGGAAGGCGGCCGCGAACAGCGCGCGGGTATAATCGGTCTGCGGATGCTTGAACAAATCCGCCGCCGGCCCCTCTTCCACCACCTTGCCGTTGCGCATCACGATCAGATGGCTCGCCAGCGAAGCCACCACGCGCAGGTCGTGCGAGATGAACATGTAGGTCAGATCGCGCTTGCGCTGCAGTTCACGCAACAGATCGACCATCTGGGCCTGAAACAGCATGTCGAGCGCACTGGTCGGCTCGTCCAGCACGACGAAATTCGGCTCCAGCACCACGGCGCGGGCAATGCTGATGCGCTGGCGCTGGCCGCCGGAAAATTCGTGCGGATAGCGAAACCGCGTCGCCGGATCGAGGCCGACTTCGCGCAACGCCTGGATCACGCGCGCTTCGCGATCCTCTCGTGAGAGCTGCGGCTGGTGCACGCTGAGCCCCTCGGCGACGATATCGCCGACCGACATGCGCGGGCTCAACGCGCCGAACGGATCCTGAAACACGATCTGCATGTCGCGGCGGAAGGGGCGCATCTCCTTGAAACGCAAGCCCTGGATCTTGTTGCCGAGGAACACGATCGGTCCGTCGGAGGAAATCAGGCGCAACAGCGCCAGCCCCAGCGTGGTCTTGCCGGAGCCGGATTCGCCGACGACGCCGAGCGTCTCTCCCTTGCGCACCGACAGGGTGACGCCATCCACCGCCTTGATGTGTCCAACCACCGAGCGCAACAGACCGCGCTTGATCGGGAACCAGACCTTCAGGTCATCGGCCGAGATCACCACCGGTGATTCTGGCCGCGGCGGCGCGGGGTCTGGCTTGGGTTCGGCGTTGAGCAGCGCGCGGGTGTAGGGGTGTTTCGGCGCGGTGAAGACTTCCTCGACCGGCCCCTGCTCGACGATCTTGCCGTTGTTCATGACGCAGACGACGTCCGCGATGCGGCGCACGATGCCGAGGTCGTGGGTGATGAACAACAGGCTCATGCCGAGCCGTTTGCGGATTTCGGCAAGCAACGCCAGGATCTGCGCCTGCACCGTGACGTCGAGCGCCGTGGTCGGCTCGTCCGCGATGAGCAAATCCGGTTCGTTGGCGAGCGCCATCGCGATCATCACCCGCTGGCGCTGGCCGCCGGAGAGCTGATGCGGATAGCTCTTGAGCCGCGTTTCCGGCTCGGGAATGCCGACCTGCGTCAGCAATTCAAGCGTGCGCGCCCGCGCCATCTGGCCGGTGACGCCGTGGTGCAGTTGCAGGATTTCGCCGATCTGCTGCTCAATCGTATGCAGCGGATTGAGCGAGGTCATCGGCTCCTGGAAGATGATCGAGATATCGTTGCCGCGGACGCCCCGCATCTCGCGCTCGCTGACCTTCAGCAGATCGCGGCCATTGAACAGAATGCTGCCGGTGGGATGCGAGGCGGTCGGATACGGCAACAGCTTCAGAACCGAGAGCGCGCTGACCGACTTGCCGGACCCGGACTCCCCGACCAGTGCCACGCATTGCCCGCGCCGGATCGAAAATGAAATGCGATCGACCGCGACCGTATCGCCGCTCGGCTGGTGAAACACCACCGAGAGGTCGCGGATATCGAGCAAGGGCTGGTTGATGGCGTCCATGGGATTTACCTGAACGTCTTGCGCGGATCGAAGGCGTCGCGAACGGCTTCGCCGATGAAAATCAGGAGCGACAGCATGATCGCGACCGCAAAGAAGCCGGTGAAGCCGAGCCACGGCGCCTGAACGTTGGCCTTGCCTTGCGACAGCAGTTCGCCGAGCGACGGCGATCCCGGCGGCAATCCGAAGCCGAGGAAGTCGAGCGCGGTCAGCGTCATCACCGAGGACGAGACGATGAACGGCAGGAATGTCATGGTCGCGACCATCGCGTTCGGCAGCAGATGGCGGAACATGATGACCGCGTTGGATACGCCGAGCGCGCGGGCCGCCTGGATGTATTCGAAATTTCGCCCGCGCAGGAATTCCGCGCGCACAAGGCCGACCAGCGACACCCAGGAGAACAGCAGGAGAATGCCGAGCAGCACAAAGAAGCCGGGCACCAGCACCGAAGACAGGATCAACAACAGATAGAGCGACGGAATGGCGGTCCACACCTCGATCAGGCGCTGGAACGTCAGATCGATCCAGCCGCCGAAATAGCCCTGGATGCCGCCGGCGGCGACGCCGATGATCGAGGAGATGATGGTGAGGCTGAGACCGAACAGCACGGAGATGCGGAAGCCGTAGATCAGGCGCGCAACGACGTCTCGCCCCTGATCGTCGGTCCCGAGCCAGTTATATTCGAGATCGCGGCAACTCTTGAGGCCCTTTCGCTCCACCACTTCCTTGCACTGCGCCTCCGTCAGCATCCAGGTCGGCGGCGACGGCGCGGGCGTCGGCAAATCGAGATTGTGCGTGTCGTAGGAATAGCGGATCAGCGGCCAGACGATGCTGCCGCCCTTCTCCGCGATCAGCTTCTGCAAATAGGGATCGCGGTAATCGGCCGCGGTTTCGAAATCGCCGCCGAACGTCGTCTCCGAATAGCTGACGAAAGCCGGCCAATACAGGTGCCCGTCAAACCGGATCAGGAACGGCCGGTCGTTCGCAATGAGTTCGGCAAACAGCGAGACGAAGAACAGGATCAGGAATATCCAGAGCGACCAGAAGCCCCGGCGGTTCGATTTGAAATTCTGCCAGCGCCGGCGATTGAGCGGAGAAATGCTGATCCCATGGTTCGTCGCCGGGACCGTCGAGCCCATCGGCGACTGCGTGGTGGTTTCGACCGGAGGTGGAGATGTGATCGTCATCAGACCTCCCGCGCCTCGAAGTCGATCCGTGGATCGACCCACATGTAAGCAAGATCGGAGATCAAATTGACGACAAGGCCAACCAGCGAGAAGATATAGAGCGTGCCGAACACCACGGGATAATCGCGGTTGAGCACGCTCTCGAATCCGAGCAGACCGAGCCCGTCGAGCGAGAAGATGGTTTCGATCAGCAGCGAGCCGGAGAAGAAGGCGTGAATGAACGCGCTGGGGAACCCGGCAATCACGATCAGCATCGCATTGCGGAAGATATGACCGTAGAGCACCTGATACTCGCTGCACCCCTTGGCGCGCGCGGTCATCACATATTGCTTGCGGATTTCGTCGAGAAAGGAATTCTTGGTCAGCAGCGTCATGGTAGCGAAAGCGCCGAGCGCCATCGACACCAGCGGCAGCGTGATGTGCCAGAAATAGTCGATAATTTTCCAGTACCATGGAAATTGCGACCAGCCGTCCGAAGTCAATCCGCGCAGCGGGAAGATGCTGAAGAACGAACCGCCGGCAAACAGGATGATCAGCAGGATCGCGAACAGGAAGCCCGGAATCGCAAAGCCGACGATGATCACCGCCGACGTCCAGATGTCGAACTTCGATCCATCCGCGACAGCCTTGCGGATACCAAGCGGAATCGAGATCAGATAGGTCAGAAGCGTCATCCAGATCCCGAGCGACATCGAGACCGGCAGCTTCTCCTTGATCAGTTGCAGCACGCTGACATCGCGGAAATAGCTTTTCCCGAAATCGAACCGCGAAAAATTCCAGACCATCAGCGCGAAGCGCTCGGGCGCCGGTTTGTCGAAGCCGAACTGCTTTTCCAGGCTCTTGATGAAATCCGGATCGAGCCCTTGCGCGCCGCGATATTTCGAACCGACCGCATCCGACGATGCGCCGACCTGGCCTCGCGCCCCGAAATCACCGCCCTGCGAGCCTGAGATTCGCGACGTGCCTCCGGTATCGGCGCCGGAAAGCTGTGCGATCACGCGCTCCACCGGGCCACCCGGCGCGAACTGCACGACCACAAACGACACGAACAGGATTCCCAACAGCGTCGGGAACATCAGGAGAATGCGTCGTGCGATATAGGCGCCCATGCGTTACTTCGCCTGCTCGGCTTTGGCCGTCTTGTCGGCGTCCAGCCACCAGTTTTCGCGGGCACCGACGCCCGATGAATAACGCGGCGGCTTTTCGGGGTGCGCAAACAAATCCCAGTACGCGAGCTTGTGCGTGTTGGCATACCATTGCGGCACCCAGTAGCGCCCGGCACGAAACACCCGATCGAACGCCCGGCAAGCGACCGTCAATTCGGCGCGGTTATCGGCAGCAAGGACTTTTTCGACCAGTGCATCGATCACGGGGTCGGAGATACCGGCGAGATTGTACGAGCCCTTGGTCGTCGCCGCCTGCGAGGTAAAGAACGGCCGCATGCCGTCGCCCGGGGTCGCCGACATGCTGAAGCGCTCGATCGTCATGTCGAAATCGAAATCCTCGACGCGCGCGCGGTACTGCACGGGATCGACGAGGCGCAGGCTCGCCTCGATACCGAGCGTCCCGAGATTTTTGATGTAGGGCCCATGATGCGGCTCGAGCGACGGCTCGTCGACGAGAAATTCGATTTTGAAGACATCGCCGCTCGGCAACAGGCGTTTACCATCCTTGATCGGCAAGCCTGCTTCCTGAAGCAACTGCTGCGCCTTGCGCAAGAGGCTGCGATCCTGTCCGGACCCGTCCGAGACCGGCGGCAGGAAGGGTGCGCCGAACACCTCAGCCGGCAGTTGACCGCGAAACGGTTCGAGCAGCTTGAGTTCGTCCGGCGAAGGCGGACCGTTGGCGACCATATCGGAGTTCTGGAATGGCGAATGGGTACGCGCATAGGCGCCGTACATGATGGTCTTGTTGGTCCATTCGAAATCGAACGCCTGGATCAGCGCCTCGCGGACGCGCGGATCCTTGAATTTTTCGCGGCGGGTATTGATGAACCAGCCTTGCGCGCCGGATGGCGTCTCGTCCGGCAGGGTCTCGCGCTTGACGCGACCGTCTTTCACCGCCGGGAAATCATAGCGCGTCGCCCATACCCGCGACGTGAATTCCTCGCGGAAGAGATAATTCCTGGCCGTGAATCCCTGGAACGCGACATCGCGGTCGCGATAAAACTCGTAGCGCACGACGTCGAAATTATAACTGCCGCGGGCGACGGGAAGATCGCGTCCCCACCAATCCTTGACGCGCTCGAATTCGACGAAACGATTGACCTCGAATTTTCCGACCTTGTAAGGACCGGAGCCCAAGGGGACATCGAGCGTGAACTCGTCGAACGCCCGCGCGGCGTAATAGGCCTTCGAGAAGATCGGCAGGCCCGCCACGTAAAGCGGAACGTCGCGCGCGCGTTTCTCGGCGAAGGTGACGACCAATGTTGCGTCGTCGGCCGCTTCCGCTTTCACCATGTCGCGCGTCTGCTGGATGATCAGCGGATGCCCCTTGGTCTTCAGCGTCATCAACGAGAACGCCGCATCCTGCGCCGTCAGTCTGGAGCCGTCGTGGAATCTCGCCTCGGGACGCAACGTAAAGCGATAAGTCAGTTTGTCCGGCGAAATCTGGACGGATTTCGCCACCAGCCCGTACATCGCATCGGGCTCGTCGCCTGCGCGCACCATCAACGGCGCGAACGTCAGGTCCATGCCCTGCGCGCCCTCACCCTTGAGGATATAGGCGTTGAAGGAGTTGAAGGTCTGAAACGACTGGTTGTAGGCGCGAACCGAGGGGATCAACGAGAACATCCCGCCTTTCGGCGCGGCCGCATTGATGTAGTCGAAGTGCGGAAACTCCGCCGGGTATTTCAAATCCCCGAACACCGAAAGTCCGTGGGCCTCGCCGGCACCTTCAGCTGAAAACGCCGGCCGCACGCCGAGCACGCTCGCGCCGAGAGTACCGGCGCCAAGACCGAGCACATGCCGGCGAGAGAAAAACGCCATGCGTGAAAAATCCCTCAAGATTTCTTGCCGTCCTGGACGCCTTGTCGGCGTCGAACCACCACAGGGATGGAAGGCCCGAGCGGGCGTATTTTGGCAATTCGGCGTGGCTGAAGCGGTCCCACCGCGCGTAGCGCATGAAGCCATAGGTGAATTGCGGCACGACGTAGGAATTCCACAACAGCACGCGATCAAGCGCCCTGGTCGCTGCCACCAGCTCTGCTCGATCCTTCGCGAAGATGACCTTTGTCGATCAAGGCATCGACCGCGGGATTCTTGATACCGATGGTAGTTTCTGGAGCCCGGCACATCGGCCGCCTGTGATCCCCAATACTCGCGCTGTTCGTTGCCCGGCGAAAGCGATTCCGCCCAGGTATCGATGATCATATCGAAATCGAAATTGCGCTTTCGATTTTCGTACTGCGCATCATCCACGACACGGATCGAGGCAGTGACGCCGATGCGCTCGAGCGAGGGCTTGTAGAACAACGCAATTCGTTCGGTTGAAGGATCTTCGACCAGGATCTCGACCGTGACAGGCTTGCCGGCCGTATCGACCAGCTTGCGGTCCTTGACCTCGAACCCCGCCTCTTTCAACAGCCGCGCGCTTTCGCGCAAATTGGTGCGAACCGCGTCCGGATTGCCGCCCACCGGATTCTGGTAGGCCTTGGTGAAGACTTCAGCCGGCACCTTGTCGCGAACCGTCTCCAGGATCGCCAATTCCTGTCCCTGCGGCAGGCCGGAGCAGGCCAGATCGGTGCCCTGAAAGTAGCTATTGATGCGGCTATATTGTCCGAAGAACAGCTGCTTGTTCATCTCCTCGAAATCGAAAGCCAAATTGAAGGCCTGCCGTACCCGCGCATCCTTGAACTGGTCGCGACGCAGGTTGAGAACGAAGGCCTGCATCCGTCCGGAATCGCTGATCGGAAACTCTTCCTTGACCACGCGCTTCTCGGCCACCGCCGGAAAATCGTACGCCGTCGCCCACTGCTTGGCGGAATTCTCCGCAATCCAGTCCGCCTGATCCGCCTTGAAAGCCTCGAGCGCGACGACATTGTCGCGGAAGAATTCGAAACGCAGTTCGTCGAAATTGTTGTGGCCGACCTGAACGGGAAGCTTGGCGCCCCAATAATCCTTGACGCGTTCGAGCTTCACGGAGCGGCCGGCAACGAACTCCTTGATGCGGTAGGGCCCGGAGCCCAACGGCGGCTCCAGCGTCGTCTGCGAGATATCGCGCTTGCGGCCCTGGCTGTCGGTGCCTTCCCACTAGTGCTTCGGCAGCACCGTCAACTCGCCCACGATATGCGGCAGTTCGCGATTGCCGGGAGAATCGAAGGTGAACTTGACGTCGCGCTCGCCGATCTTTTCGGTCTTCGCGACGTGGCGATAGTAGGACGAATACATCGGGCTGAGTTTCTTCAGCATCTCGAGCGAATAGATGACATCCTCCGGCGTCACCGGCTTGCCGTCGTGCCAGCGCGCTTCCTTGCGCAGACGATAGGTCACCCAGGCGAAATCGTCGGGATGCTGGGCGGCTTCCGCGAGCAGGCCATATTCGGTCGCGACTTCGTCCTGCGCGCGCTCCATCAGCGTTTCGTAGATCAGCCCGACCGCCGGGGCGATCGAGCCTTTGACGCCCGCGACCGCGATATTGAAATTGTCGAACGTGCCAAGCGAAATCTGACGCGCCACGCCGCCCTTCGGCGCATCGGGATTGGCGTAATCGAAGCGCTTGAAGTCGGCGGGATATTTGAGGTCGCCAAACAGCGACAGTCCGTGCCGCCAGGCGGGTTCGCTGGCCGCGGCTTGCGCGCTGGCGGAAGGAAGGATCGAAAAACCGGAAGCCTGCCCAAGCGCCGGCGCGATCGCGGCCACCGCGCCGCCCTGCAAAAGATGTCTTCGATTCAACGTCAAAGGCAAAATCCTCTTCGTTACCCCTAGTTCTTAAGGGCGCTAGATGCGGCGAATTTGAAGTTCCTATCGGTTTAGCCGCAAGTTCGTCATAGGAACTTCAAATTCAAGGCCCGCACTAGAAACCAATACCTGCTAGAGCTCCTTTGATTTCGAAGGTTCGCATCGAGAGGCTGCCGCGATTGTTTGCGAACCTCGAAATCGGAGCTCTAGTATAGGGCAAGGTTTCGGCCGATTAAGTTGCTTTTTGCTCATCATGACACCCCTCTTGGGGCGAAAGGCCGCGGTAACAAGGCGAAATCGGCGCATCCTCCCCCGATTTGGGGAACAAACGGGACGCAACGCAAAACGGCCGGGATCAAGACCCCGGCCGTCGAACAAATGCCCGAAAAAATTGCAGTTACTTTGCCGCGGTCGGCAGCGGCTGCGGGCTGTCGGACAACGAATTCAGATAGACGAGCAGGTCGGCGCGCTCGCTGTCCTTCTGGATGCCGGCGAAGCCCATCGCGGTGCCGGGGACGAAGCCCTTCGGATTGTCGATGAACTTGTTGAGGTCGTCGATCGACCAGGTGCCGCCCTTGCCCTTCATCGCTGCCGAGAAGTTGAAGCCGCGACCTTCACCCTTGTGGTCGCCGACGATCCCATAGAGATTCGGGCCGACCTTGTTGGGCTCGCCCTTGGCGAAGGTGTGGCATGCGGCGCACTTCTTCGCTGCCGCTTCACCCTTTTCCTTGGAGGCGGTCTGGAGCAGCTTCTCGATCGGCTCGGCCGGCGCAGCCGCGGCCTTTTCGCCACCGGCGGCTTCTTCCTTGACGGCGATTTCGAAGCCGGGTTTTTCGGGCTTGACGGGGCTGAAAATCGCGCCGGCAGCAAAGCTCGTCACCAGCAAAACGAGGCAGGTACCGAGAATGGCACCGAGGACTTTATTGAGTTCGAAGGAGTCCATTTTGGATCAGGCTCCGGGCCGGGAATGTCGAGTAGGGCCGGTGAGAAACGGCCGCGATAAGCGCATGGAATTGGCCTTTTGCGCCGCACCCCAAGCCCGCATCAGATATCGGTTTGCCCGTGCTCTGGCAACCCGTATAAACGCTCTGGCTTTTGACCCGTCCCCCACTATTTCCGGCCACCAAATCCACCGCACCAAACCGGATTCCGATGACCGACCCCCGCATCTTGGTGCTGATTCCTGCCCGCATGGCAGCCACCCGCCTGCCCGGCAAACCGCTGCTGGAAATGGCCGGCCTGCCGATGATCGTCCATGTGCTGCGCCGGGCGGAAGCCGCTGGAATTGGCCGGGTCGCGGTCGCAACCGACACGGCCGAGATCGCCGCGGTCGTCACCGCGCATGGCGGGGAAGCCGTGATGACCCGCGCCGACCACCCCTCGGGCTCGGACCGGATTTTCGAGGCGGCAGGCGCCCTCGATCCCGCCGGCAAGGCCGAGATCGTCGTCAATTTGCAGGGCGATTTTCCAACCATCAGCCCGGACAATATTCGCGACGTGCTGGCGCCGCTGACCGACTCCGAAGTCGACATCGCGACGCTGGCCGCGGAAATCCACTCCGAGGAAGAGGCGACCAACCCCAACGTGGTGAAGGCGGTCGGTTCGATGATCGGCCCGCGACGGCTGCGCGCGCTGTATTTCACCCGTGCGACCGCGCCCCATGGCGACGGCCCGCGCTACCATCACATCGGCCTCTATGCCTATCGCCGTGCGGCGCTCGAGCGCTTCGTCGGCCTGCCGCCATCGCCGCTCGAGCAGCAGGAGAAGCTGGAGCAGCTGCGGGCGCTTGAGGCGGGAATGCGGATCGATATCGGAATCGTCGACACCGTGCCGCGCGGCGTCGACACGCCCGCCGATCTCGAGACCACGCGGCAACTACTGGCGAAATCCTGAGCGGCTGGTACAAGGCCCCCATGACGAAGACGAAGACCATGAAAATCGCATTCCAGGGCGAACCGGGCGCCAACTCCCACATCGCCATCGCCGAGGCCTATCCGGACGCCGAAGCGCTGCCCTGCCCGACCTTCGAGGATGCGCTGGCCGCGATCTCCTCGGGCGAAGCCGATCTCGGCATGATCCCGATCGAGAATTCGGTCGCCGGCCGCGTCGCCGATATTCATCACCTGTTGCCGCAATCCGGCCTCTTCATCGTCGGCGAATGGTTCCTGCCGATCCATCACCAGTTGATGGCGCTACCCGGCGTCAAGCTCGGCGATATCAAGACCGTCGAAAGCCATATCCATGCGCTCGGCCAGTGCCGGCGCATCATCCGCAAGCTCGGCATCAAGCCGATCGTCGCGGCCGACACCGCCGGCAGCGCCCGCATCATTGCCGAGCGCGGCGACAAGACCTGCGCATCGATTGCCTCGCGCCTCGCGGCCGAGATTTACGGCCTCGATATCCTGGCCGAGGACGTCGAGGACGAAGCTCACAACACCACCCGCTTCGTGGTGCTGGCGCGTGAGGCAAACTGGGCGAAACAAGGCTCGGGACCGCTGGTCACGACTTTTGTTTTCCGGGTGCGCAACCTGCCAGCGGCGCTCTACAAGGCGATGGGCGGCTTTGCCACCAACGGCGTCAACATGACCAAGCTCGAAAGCTACATGGTCGACGGCAACTTCTTCGCCACGCAATTCTATGCCGATGTCGACGGCCATCCCGACGACCGGGGTCTCGCCTTTGCGCTGGAAGAACTGAAGTTCTTCTCGCGTGAACTGCGCATTGTCGGCGTCTATCCGGCGCATCCGTTTCGCGCCACCTTCAGCGAGCAGCAAGCGTAAGCCGGCTTACGCCGCATCCTTCCTGGTTAGTCCGAACGCGTCAGCCATCAGGCTGTAGGATTTCTTGCGCGCTTCGTGATCGTAAATCGCGCTGACGAACATCAACTCGTCCGCCTGGCTTGCCGCGATCATCGGCTCGAAGCTTCTCGCGCACCGTCGCAGGACTTCCGACAAAGATGCGCGAGCGGTTGCGCGCGATCACGGCGCGATCGGCGTCCGTATACGGATAGGCCTGCGCCTCCTCGATACTCGGCAGCGGAATATATTGGCCGCGTTCGCGCATCAGGCGATTGAGATCCATCGACGTGGCGAGCCGTTCGGCCTCGGCATCGGTTTCGGCGGCGACCACGGCCACAGCCAGGATCGCGTAAGGCGTCTCGCGCCAGCCGGTTTGCTTGAAATGCGTGCGGTAGTTCGTCATCGCGGCGATCGCGTCATAGGACGCGAAATGATGCGCGAACGCGTAGCCCATGCCGACCTGGGCCGCCAATTCCGAACTGTAATCGGATGAGCCGAGCAGCCAGATCGGCGGCAGCGGCGTGTCGTCGGGCATCGCCACCACCTGGTTGAATGGGTGGTTGGGCGGAAAGTTGCGGGTCTCCCACAACGTCAATTCGTGCAGGCGTTCGAGGAAATCATCACCCTCTCGTTTATCGAGGCGGCTGCGCAGCGCATAAGCCGTCGGCCCATCGGTGCCGGGCGCGCGGCCGAGCCCAAGGTCGATGCGGCCGGGAAACAGCGCCTCCAGCATCTTGAAACGCTCCGCAATCACCAGCGGCGCATGATTGGGCAGCATCACTCCGCCGGAGCCGACACGGATGTTTTTCGTCACCGCCGCGATCTGGCCGATCATGAGATCAGGCGCGGGGCTCGCCACCGAAGCCAGGTTGTGGTGTTCGGCAAGCCAATAGCGCGTGAAACCGAGCGCGTCGGCGTGACGCGCGAGGTCGATGCTGTTGCGAAGCGCCGCGGCCGGCCTGGTGCCGGTCGTGACGACGGATAGATCGAGGACGGAAAGCGGAATCATGGGCGTAAACCTAGTGCGACGATCGGAACGCACAACGGCGGCGCATGCAGACCAGCCCGCTGGTGACCCTGTCCCCGACGGTTTCCACAGCTAAAGTGGGCCACTTCCTCATCCGTTCTTATAATTTTCATTTTGCCCACTTCAATCGTAGAGCCTAATATTTATAATATATGTTATATTTCATTAGTTTAATACAATTCTGCCGCTGCCCACATTATGTAAATTTATCAGATATATTCGAAGTTTTTTATTACTATTGGGCAATTTCCCATTATCGGTGGGCTATTTGCAATGACCATCTTCCCTTATCTTGGACGGAATAGCCCGACGCCCAGGTCTGGCGCCCCAAGGTTTGTTGCGGAGATTGCGAAAGTCATGAGCGAAGCCACCCCTGCCACATTGGGCGCACCGAGGCATCCGGCGATCTCCTTTGAGTTCTTCCCACCGAAGACCGAAGAGATGGAAAGGAGCCTGTGGGAGACCATCAACCGCCTGGCGCCGCTCACGCCGAATTTCGTCTCGGTGACCTATGGCGCCGGTGGATCGACCCGCGAGCGCACCCACTCGACCATTACCCGCATCCTCGGTGAAACCGAGTTGCTGCCGGCCGCGCACCTGACCTGCGTCGGTGCCGCGCGCGGCGAGATCGACGACATCGTCAGCCGTTATCACGCGACCGGCGTCCGCCACATCGTGGCGCTGCGCGGCGACCCGCCCGGCGGCATCGGCACGCCTTTCTCCACCCATCCCGACGGCTACCAGACGTCCTCCGAACTCGTCGCCGGGATCAAGAAGCGATTTTCCGATATCGAGGTCTCGGTCTCGGCCTACCCGGAGAAGCATCCGGAAAGCCCGAGTTTCGACGCCGACATCGATGGCCTGAAGGCCAAGGTCGACGCCGGCGCAACCCGCGCCATCACCCAGGTGTTCTTCGATAACGATCTTTACTTCCGCTACCTCGACCGCGTCCGCGCCCGCGGCATCGATATTCCGATCGTGCCGGGCATCATGCCGATGCACAATTTCAAGCAGGCGAGGAACTTCGTCACCCGCGCCGGCACCACGGTGCCGGGCTGGCTTGCCGAAAAGTTCGATGGCCTCGACGACGACGCCGAGACCCGCAAGCTTGTCGCCGCGACGGTTGCCGCCGGCCAGGTGCAGAAGCTCAACAAGCACGGCGTCGATACCTTTCACTTCTACACCATGAACCGCGCCGATCTCGTCTTCGCGATCTGCCATCTGCTCGGCATCCGCCCGGCTGTCGCTCAGAAGGCCGCGTGAGGATATGACCCTGCCCGTTTCTGCGAAGCGCACCGCATTTCTCGCTGCCGCGAGAGAGCGCATTCTCGTGCTCGATGGCGCCATGGGCACCATGATCCAGGCGCTGCAATTCGACGAAGCCGCCTTTCGCAGCGCGCGGTTTGCCGATTTTCATCGCGACGTCCGCGGCAACAACGATCTCCTGATCCTGACCCAGCCGAAGGCGATCGAGGACATCCACGCCGCCTATCTGCGCGCGGGCGCCGACATCGTCGCCACCAACACTTTTTCCTCCACCTCGATTGCGCAGGCCGACTACGACATGTCGGACCTCGCCTACGAACTCAATCTTCAAGGCGCGAAGCTCGCGCGCGCCGCCGCGGTGCGCGTGAGTGCCGAGGACGGCAAGCCGCGCTTTGTCGCGGGCGCCATCGGCCCGACCAATCGCACCGCATCGATCTCCCCTGACGTCTCGAACCCCGGCTACCGCGCCGTCACCTTTGACGATTTGCGCACCGCCTATGGCGAACAGATCAAGGGATTGCTCGACGGCGGCGCGGATCTGTTGCTGCTTGAGACCATTTTCGACACGCTGAACGCCAAGGCCGCGCTTTACGCGATCGCCGAGATCACCGAAGAACGCGGCATCGACGTGCCCGTGATGGTATCGGGCACGATCACCGACAAATCCGGCCGCCTGCTGTCGGGCCAGCTTCCCGAGGCGTTCTGGAATTCGGTGCGTCACGCCAAACCGATCACGATCGGCTTCAACTGCGCGCTCGGCGCCGAAGATTTGCGCGCCCACATTGCCGACATCGGCCGCGTCGCCGACGCGCTGGTCTGCGCCTATCCCAATGCCGGTCTCCCGAACGAATTCGGGCAATATGACGAAAGCCCGGAATACATGGCGCGCCTGATCGGCGAGTTTGCCTCCGCCGGCCTCGTCAACGTCGTTGGCGGCTGCTGCGGCACCACGCCCGATCATATTGGAGCCATTGCTGCGGCGGTCGCTCCGCACAAGCCGCGCGTCATTCCCGAGATCGAACCGCGGTTGCGGCTCTCCGGCCTCGAACCCTTCGAACTGACGCCGGCCATTCCCTTCGTCAATGTCGGCGAGCGCACCAACGTCACGGGCTCGGCGCGCTTCCGCAAGCTGATCACCGCCGGCGACTACACCGCCGCGCTGCAAGTGGCGCGCGACCAGGTCGAGAACGGCGCGCAGATCATCGACGTCAACATGGACGAGGGTCTGCTCAATTCCGAAGCGGCGATGGTCACCTTCCTAAATCTCGTTGCCGCTGAGCCCGACATCGCCCGCGTCCCTGTGATGATCAACTCGTCGAAATTCAACGTGATCGAGGCCGGCCTGAAATGCGTGCAGGGCAAGCCGGTCGTGAACTCGATTTCGATGAAGGAAGGCGAGGAGAAGTTCATCCACGAGGCCAACATCGCCAGACGCCATGGCGCGGCCGTGGTGGTGATGGCGTTCGACGAGAAGGGACAAGCAGACACGTTCGCGCGCAAGACCGAGATCTGCCGCCGCGCTTATGACATCCTGGTCAACCGCGTCGGCTTCCCGGCGGAAGACATCATCTTCGATCCGAATATTTTCGCGATCGCGACCGGCATCGAGGAACACAACAATTACGGCGTCGATTTCATCGAGGCGACGCGCTGGATCCGGAAAAACCTGCCGCACGCGCATATCTCCGGCGGCGTTTCCAACCTCTCGTTCTCGTTCCGCGGCAACGAACCGGTGCGCGAGGCCATGCACTCGGTGTTCCTGTATCATGCCATCAAAGCCGGCATGGACATGGGCATCGTCAATGCCGGACAGATGATCGTCTATGACGACATCGACCCCGAGCTGCGACAGGTGTGCGAGGACGTCATCCTCAACCGCGATCCGGGCGCGGCCGAACGGCTGCTCGCGCTCGCCGAAAAATTCCGCGGCAAGGAGAAGAAGACCGAAGCGCAGGAACTCGCCTGGCGTGAATGGCCGGTCGAAAAGCGCCTGAGCCACGCGCTCGTGCACGGCATCACCGAATATATCGAGGCCGATACCGAGGAGGCCCGCACCTCCGTCACGCGGCCGCTCGACGTCATCGAGGGACCGCTGATGGCCGGCATGAACATCGTCGGCGACCTCTTCGGCGACGGCAAGATGTTCCTGCCGCAGGTCGTGAAATCCGCCCGCGTGATGAAGCAGGCCGTCGCCTATCTGATGCCGTTCATGGAAGAAGAGAAGGCGCGCAACCGGGCAAACGGCACCAGCGACAGCGGCCGCAACGCCGCCGGCAAGATCGTACTCGCCACCGTCAAGGGCGACGTCCACGACATCGGCAAGAACATCGTCGGCATCGTGCTGCAATGTAACAATTACGAGGTGATCGACCTCGGCGTGATGGTCCCGGCGGCCAAGATCATCGAGACCGCCAAGCGCGAGGAAGCCGACATCATCGGCCTCTCCGGCCTGATCACGCCGTCGCTCGACGAGATGAGCTTCCTCGCCGGCGAAATGGAGCGCGAAGGGCTGAATATCCCGCTGATGATCGGCGGCGCGACCACGAGCCGCGTCCACACCGCCGTGAAGATCGACCCGAATTATCGTTCGGGACCGGTCGTGCATGTCAACGACGCCAGCCGCGCGGTGGGCGTCGCCTCCTCGTTGCTGTCGGCGGACAAGCGTGCGGGCTATGCCGCCGAAATCCGCGAGGAATACGCCAAGATTTCCGCGGCGCATTTCCGCGCCCAGGCCGACAAGAAGCGCCTGAAGCTCGCGGATGCGCGCGCCAATGCCATGCCGGTCGACTTCACCAAGTCGCCGCCGAAGAAGCCGACATTCTTCGGCACCAAGACGTTCCGCGACTACGATCTGGCGGAACTCGCCGAATACATCGACTGGACGCCGTTCTTCCAGACCTGGGAGCTGACCGGGCGTTTCCCGGCCATCCTCGACGATCCCAAGGTCGGCGAGGTCGCCCGTTCGCTCTACGACGATGCGCGCAAGATGCTGGAGCTGCATCATCAAGGAGAAATGGTTCACGGCGCAGGCCACGATCGGCTTCTGGCCGGCGAACACGAAGGGCGACGATATCATCGTTTATGCCGACGAGACGCGGAAGACGCCGATTGCGACGCTTCACACGCTGCGCCAGCAACTCGAGAAGCGCGAGGGCCGCTACAACGCGGCGCTTTCCGACTTCATCGCGCCAGCTATCCTCCGGCGTGAAGCGACTATGTCGGCGGCTTCGTGGTCACGGCCGGCATCGGCGAAGACGTGGTCGCCGATCGCTTCAAGAACGCCAACGACGACTACTCCTCGATCCTGTGCAAGGCGCTGGCCGATCGTCTCGCCGAAGCCTTTGCCGAGCGCATGCACGCACGGGTGCGCCGCGAGTTCTGGGCTTATGCGCCGGACGAAAACATTGCGCCTGCAGATCTCATCCTTGAGAAGTACGACGGCATTCGGCCTGCCCCCGGTTATCCCGCGCAGCCCGATCACACCGAGAAGGCGACCTTGTTCACGCTGCTCGACGCCGAGAACACCGCGGGCGTGAAGCTCACCGAGAGCTTTGCGATGTGGCCGGGCTCGTCGGTGTCCGGACTCTATTTCAGCCATCCCGAGAGCTTCTATTTCGGCGTCGGCAAGATCGAGCGCGACCAGGTCGAAGACTACGCCGCGCGCAAGGGCTTCACCGTCGAAGAGACCGAACGCTGGCTCGCGCCGATCCTCAACTACATCCCCGGCCAGGACCAGCAGGCGGTCAAGACGCCGTTCCCGGCAACACCGGCCAACGACGAAGCGGAAGGCCTGTCGTCGCATCCGCCCGGCTGCAACTGCGCGGTGCATCTTGCCTGGCGCAAGAAGAAGGTCGGCGCGGGGTAAGCCCTTCCCCTTGCACGGAGGGTGGCGCGACGCGCCGGGTCGGGTTGCGGGTCCCGGAGCAGAAATATCCCCACCCGACACATCTTCGCTGCGCTCGATGCGCACCACCCCCGAGCTGCGCGGGGGAGGGATCGCCGGCAACTTGCGCATCTGAGATTCCAACTGTCAAACAGCCACGCCTTCGCATTCCCGCGGCGAAATCCGCCCGAGCTCTGCCAGATCGTCGTCCCTCGAAAACAGAGGGCACAGGGAATGCCGGGTGATCAGCGCACCCGCAGCCTTGCGTGCAAAAGTAGAAAGCACGCAAGTAAGTCACCACAGGTTCGCCGAAACATCCCGGCACTCCCTGCGCGATTGGTTTGACGGCTTATTCCGCGCTCTCCCCGGTGATCGGGCTTGTTGTCACCGCCGGCGCAATGCGTAAGCATTATCGCCAGTTATGCCAGCGTCGAGGCATCAGGACCACACGGCTTTGCCGTATGCGGCTGATGTTTCGTCCGGCACGAAGTGCCTGACATCATCCGCATCCATCGCATCCCGCGCCCACGTGTCGTGACGATCGCGATACGCCCCTCTCATCGGGCGCGAGACGCGACAATTCCTAAAGATGATTTGCCCGACGGCGAAAGCGAAAAATTTTGCGCTCGCGGGATGGACTTTGCGAACGGGTCAGAGGCGCCTGAACTGATTTGCCCGTCGGGCAAGTGCACTACTTGGGTGGCTGCAACGGGTCCGGCCCGAGCGCGCGCTTCTGCAACTCCGGAATGTTGACCTTGATGCCGTTCGCCATGATGACGTCGCCGGGCTGCTGGCCCGCGGCACAGGCGGAAAGCCACTTTCCTTCCATCGTCATCTTGACCGGCGGCAGCGCGCCGCCTTCGGCGGTCACGGTCATCGTATAGGCGCTGTCGAAACTGCCTGTCACCACCGCATGCGCCGTCGCGGCCTTGCCATTGAGGCTGCAATCCGTGTCGATCGTCATGCCGGCGTCGGATTTCGTCACCTCGCGCCCCTTGCACAACGGCGCTGAAAACGGGCCGGCGCTCGCTTGCAGCATCTGGTCGGTCGCGGCATCGATGCATTGCTGCACCGTGACCGCACGCCCCTGCCCCTCGATCGTGGTCTTCACTTCCCACAGACCTGGCTTGCGGGCAGACGCGTCCGCGGCGAAGGCTGGACCTGCCAGCAGGACAGCAAACGTCGCCCACATGACGAACCGAACGCGTCGCCCGGCCTTGTCTTGCAATCGATTTTTACGTTGGTTCATCGGGATGTGATCTCGTAACATGACCGCTTCCTACCAATATCGCTAGTGGATGCGCAAGAATGGCCGTACACGAAAGCTGGGCAATTCCAGCCCCTTGATTTAGGGCGGCCGTGTGGCGATATCGTGTGACATCATGAGGCTTTTGCATCGGGACGTTGCCGGATAGAAGCTGGCCGGCACCGACGATCGCGTATGTTATGAACCTCTCCGCACCCTTTATCCGCCGCCCGGTCGCAACCACCCTGCTCTCGCTGGGGCTCGTGGTGGCCGGCGTCATCGCGTTTTTCAAGCTGCCGGTCTCACCGCTTCCCGATGTCGACATTCCGACCATTGCGGTTCAGGCGACTTTGCCCGGCGCGAGCCCCGCGGACGTCGCGAAGACGGTTGCAAGCCCGCTCGAACGCCATCTCGGCCAGATCGCCAGCGTCACCGAAATGACCTCGGCGAGCACGCTTGGCTCTGCGCGTATCACCCTGCAATTCGAGATCGGCCGCGACATCAACGGCGCCGCGCGCGACGTGCAGGCGGCGATCAATGCGGCGCGCGCCGATTTGCCGACCAATCTGCGGAGCAACCCGACCTACCGCAAGTTCAATCCGGCATCCGCGCCGATCCTGATCTACACGCTGACGTCGGATACGCTGATGCCGGCCGAACTTTACGACGCCGCCTCGACCATTCTGGCGCAAAAGCTGTCGCAGATCGAAGGCGTCGGCGAAGTCGCGGTCAGCGGCGGATCGCTGCCGGCGGTTCGGGTCGAGCTGCTCCCGCCGGCGCTGTTCAAATACGGCATCGGGCTGGAGGATGTTCGCGCAGCGCTCGGCAGCACCAATGCCCACAGCCCCAAGGGCGGCATCGACGTCGCGAAGCAGCGCTATCAGCTCTACTCCAACGACCAGGCCAACAAGGCCGAAGATTACAAGTCGCTGATCGTGGCTTACCGCAACGGCGCCCCGGTGCGCCTGTCCGACGTCGGCGATGTCATCGATTCCGTCGAAAACGTCCGCACGCTCGGCCTCGCCAATGGCAAGCCCGCGGTCATGATGATCGTGTACCGGCAGCCGGGTGCAAACATCATCCAGATGGTTGACCGCGTGAAGGGCTTGATGCCGCAATTGCGCGCCTCGGTTTCGCCTGCCATCGACATCAATCTCGCCGTCGACCGATCCAAAACGATCCGGGCCTCGCTGCGCGATGTCGAGATCACGCTGGTGATCGCGGTGGCGCTCGTGATCCTTGTGGTGTTCGCGTTCCTGCGCAATGCGCGTGCGATGCTGGTGCCCGTCGTGGCGGTCACGGTGTCGCTGGTGGCGACTTTCGCGGTGATGTATCTACTGGGCTACAGCCTCGACATCTTCTCGCTGATGGCGCTCACCGTCGCCACCGGATTCGTGGTCGACGATGCCATCGTCGTGCTCGAAAATATCACCCGCCACCTGGATGCGGGCATGTCGCGCCTCGAGGCCACGTTGCTCGGCTCCCGCGAGGTCGGCTTCACCGTGCTGTCGATGAGCGTGTCGCTGGTGGCGGTGTTTGTGCCGATCCTGCTGATGGGCGGCCTGGTCGGCCGGCTGTTTCGCGAATTCGCCATGACGATCACGATCGCGATCGCGATCTCGCTGGTGGTCTCGCTGACGACGACGCCGATGATGTGCGCCGTGTTGCTGCGCGCCGAACGCGACGAGCAGCATGGACGCATCTATCGTTTCAGCGAACGCGTCTTCGAGGTCATGCTGAGCGGCTACCGATGGTCGCTCGGGATCGCGCTGCGTCACCCGCTCTCGGTAATGCTGATCCTGGTGGCGACGCTGGGCCTGAACTTTCACCTTTACCGCGTGGTGCCGAAGGGCTTCGTACCGCAGCAGGACACGGGCCTCTTGATCGGCTCGATCCAGGCCGATCAAAGCACCTCGTTCCAGTTGATGAAGCAAAAGCTGACCCGGTTCATCGAGATCGTCAAAAGCGACCCGGCGGTCGATACCGTTGTCGGCTTCTCCGGCGGCGGCGGTCCGGGGCCCGGCCAGGCGACCAACACCGGCACGGTGTTCGCATCGCTGAAGCCGATGGGCGAGCGCGACCTGTCGGCCGAGCACGTGATCGAACGGCTGCGTGGCAATCTGTCGGCGGTGGCCGGCGCCACGCTGTTTCTGCAATCGGTCGGCGACCTCGGCGCGGGCGGCCGTTCCGGCAACGCCGCCTATCAATACACGCTGCAAGGCTCGACATCCGAAGAGCTCAGCGAATGGACCCCGAAACTGGTCGCGGCCCTGCAATCCGAGCCGGCGCTGACCGACGTCAACAGCGACCAGCAGAACCGGGCGCTGCAGTCCAATCTGGTGATCGACCGCGACGCCGCCTCGCAACTCGGGATCACGGTCAGCCAGATCGACAATACGCTTTACGACGCATTCGGGCAGCGCCAGGTCTCGACGATCTACGTCGCGCGCAACCAGTACCACGTGATCATGGAGGTCACGCCGAGCTACTGGCAGAGCCCGGAGACGCTGAAGGACGTTTATATCTCCACGACGGGCGGACCGGCGACCGGCTCACAAACCACCAACGCGGTGCCGGGAACGGTCGCCTCATCCTCACAGAAGAACTCGCTGAGCGCGATCGCCGGCAGCGCCGTGCGCAATCTCGCCACCAACTCGATCGGTGCCGCGGGCCGCGGCGGCTCGTCGACGGGAACCGCGGTCTCGACCAGTGTGGAGACAATGATCCCGCTGTCGAGCGTCGCGCGCTTCACGCAGAGCGAGACGCCGCTGTCGGTCAACCATCAGGACATTCTGGTCTCGACGACGGTTTCCTTCAACACGCCGCCGGGCGGTTCGCTGAGTTCGGCGGTAACGGCGATCGAAGCCACGATGAAGAAAATCGACATGCCCGCGGACATCAGGGGCGGGTTCTCCGGCGCGGCCAAGATCTTCCAGCAATCGCTGGCAAACGAGCCGTTTTTGATCCTGGCCGCATTTGCGACGATCTACATTTCGCTCGGCATGCTCTACGAGAGTTACGTTCACCCGCTTACGATCCTGTCGACCCTGCCGTCGGCGGGCGTCGGCGCCGTGCTCGCCTTGATGCTGTCGCACACCCAGTTCGACATCATTGCGATGATCGGCGTGATCCTGCTGATCGGCATCGTGAAGAAAAACGCGATCATGATGATCGATTTCGCACTCGACGCCGAGCGCCAGCGCGGCCTGTCGTCGCGCGACGCCATCTTCGAGGCCTGCATCATGCGGTTCCGGCCGATCATGATGACCACCATGGCGGCGCTGTTCGGCGCGGTTCCGCTGATGGTCGGACTTGGCGAAGGCAGCGAATTCCGCCAGCCGCTCGGCATCGCGATCTTCGGCGGACTGATCCTGAGCCAGATCCTGACGCTCTACACCACGCCGGTCGTGTATCTCTATCTCGACCGGGCGCGGCTCTGGCGTCAGCGGCGGCGAGAGCGCCGCCTCGCCGTCAGCAACTAGGCGAGTTCCGCGCGCACCATGGCCGCGCCGTCGGCGAGCGCCTTCAACTTGGCGAACGCCAGCTCGCGCGGCAGATACTTCATGCCGCAATCCGGCGCCGGCACCAGCCGTTCCGGGGTGAGATGCTTCAGCGCGGCGCGGATGCGATTCGGCCACCACGGCGGGTGTCTCCGCTTTGGGATCGGCAAGATCGATCACGCCGAGCATGATTTTCTTCGGCGCCAGATCCCTCGAGCACACCAAGATCAAGCTTCGGCTGCGCCGCCTCGATCGAGATCTGGTCTGCCTTGCAGGCGCCGAGTTCGCCGAGGAACGAATAACCCACCGGCTTCTCGCCCTTGACGATTGCGGCGTAGCCAAAGCAGAGATGCACCACCGTCGTCGCTTTAAGCCCTTCAAGCGCGCGGTCGATCGCTTTCACCGCGATGCGTTGGGCCGCTGGAGGATCTTGCCTCAGCCATGGCTCGTCGAGCTGGATCACGTCCGCGCCGGCCTTTTCGAGATCGCGCGCCTCGGCATTCACCGCAGCGGCGAAATCCATCACCATCTCGTCGTCGTCTTTGTAGTACTCGTTGATCGCCTGACGGCTCATCGTGAACGGACCCGGCAGCGTGATCTTCGCCAGCCGCTCGGTATTCTGACGCAAGAACGTCATGTCGCGGGTTTCGACCGCATGCGTGCGCCTGACCGGCCCAACCACGCGCGGTACGGCGGTCGAAAGTCCGGCTTTGGAGATCACCTCACCCGGCTTGCCCGAGGCAATGCCTTCAAGCGCGGTCGCAAAACGGTTGGAATAGCTTTCGCGGCGGACCTCGCCGTCGGTGATGATGTCGATTCCGGCGCGCTCCATGTCGCGGATGGCGAGCAGCGTCGCATCATCCTGCGCCTGTTCGAGGTATGGCTCGGCGACGCGCCACAGATCGAGGCGCACCCGCGCAACACCCTTCGACAGCATCTGGCGGTCGACCAGCCAGTCCGGCTGCGGATAGCTGCCGACGACGGTGGTAGGCAACAGTTTCGCGGTCATGCTCATCTCCGTTACGCTACTCCGCCGAGATAAAGCCGCTTGACGATGTCGTTGCCGTGCAACTCCTCGACATCAGCCGCGACCACGATCTCGCCGTGGACGATGATGTAGCCGCGATCGGCGATGCGTACCGCCTGATTGAAGTTCTGCTCGGCCATCAGCACCGTGAGGCCGAAACGCTCGCCGAGTTCGCCGATCTTGGTGATCATCTGCGAAACCAATAGCGGCGACAGGCCGACCGACGGCTCGTCGATCAACAGCAGCCGCGGCGAAGACATCAGTGCCCGCGCGATCGCCAGCATCTGTTGCTGCCCGCCCGACATGGTGCCGGCAAGCTGGTTGGCGCGCTCCTTCAGCACCGGGAAGGTTTCATAGGCGAGTGCAAGGTTGCGCGCGATGTCGCGGCGTGCGGCACGGCGAAATGCACCGAGCATGAGGTTTTCCGAAACCGTCAACCGCGGAAACAGCCGTCGCCCTTCCGGCACCAGCGCCACCCCGAGATCGACGATCGCCTCCGGCGACATCTTGCCGAGATCGTGCGTGGTGCCGTCGAGATCGAGCGAAACGCTGCCACGCCACGGCCGCACCAGGCCCATGACGCACTTCATCAGCGTGCTCTTGCCGTTGCCGTTGGTGCCGAGCAGCGCCACGGTCTCGCCGGTCGCGACGTCGAGCGAGACGCCGCGCAGCGCCTTCACCGCGCCATAGCCGGCATCGAGGTCGCGGATCGCAAGGCTAAGTGCCAAGATAGGCCTCCTGCACCCGCGCATTCGCCATCACGTCGGACGGCTTTCCGATCGCGATAATCTTGCCGGCCTCGAGACACATGATGCGTTCCGAGAATCGCATCACCGCCTGCATGATGTGTTCGATCATGATGATGGTGATGGATTCGCCTGCGAGCTTCAGCAGAAGGTCGAGCACCTCATCGACCTCGGAGCCCGACAATCCCGCCATCGCCTCGTCCGAAATCAGAAGTTTCGGCCGCGTCGCCATCGCACGCGCCAATTCCATCTTGCGCAGCTCGACCTGGCTCAGACCCGTGACCCGCGCGTTGGCCTTGGCCGCAAGCCCCATCTCTCGGAGGATCGCCATCGCCTGGTCGCGGTGATCGGCGGCCGAGAGCGTGAGCTGGCCACTGGTGAAATCCACCGCGACCATCAAATTCTCGATCACCGTCATGCTGCGGAAAGGACGTGGAATCTGGAAGCTGCGCGCAATGCCGCGCCGCGTGCGCACGTGCGGCGGCAGGCGCGTGATATCCTCACCATTGAAAGTGACGGTCGATGGCTCGGTGCGGAAGGCGCCGGAAATGCAGTTGATCAGCGTGGTCTTGCCGGAGCCGTTGGGGCCGATCAGGCCGAAGCGCTCGCCGGGCATGATATCGACGCTGACGTTATCAAGCGCGGTGAAACCGCCGAAACGCTTGGTCAGCGCCTCGATCTTCAGCAGGGGAATGTCGGACGTGGACACGGAGGTCATGTCTTGCCCTCCGCGCGGCGGCCTTTGCGGAACAGGCCGATGATGCCTTCCGGCGCGCCGACCACAAACAGCACCAGCATGACGCCGAGCACCAGCACGTTGACTTCCGAGGAAATGGTGACGGCCAGAAGCTGCTGCGTGACGCCGAGCAGGATCGCGCCGATGACGGGGCCGATCCAGTGTGACGTGCCGCCGATCAGCGCCATCGCCAGCACCGAGACCGAATAGTTGAGGTTGAAGGCCGAAGCGGGGTCGGCATATTGCAGATACATCGCCGCGGGCGCGCCAGCCGCGCACATCAACGCGCCGGAAATGACGCAGGCCACCATTTTCAACCGCAGCGTCGGCACACCGGTGCATTCGGCGGCGAGTTCGTCGTCCCGGAGCGCCTGAAGGCCGCGGCCGATCCACGAATTCTGGATGTAGCGCGCGATCGCGACCGAGATCACCACCATCGATGCCTGCACGAACACCAGCATCTGCACGTAGCCGGGGAACGGCGCCGTGACCGGCGGCCGCTGAAGCTGGATGCCGGCCGCGCCGCCGAGAAATCGCCAGTTGGTCACGGTGGTTTCGATCACGATCGTCAACGCGATCGTTGCGATCGAGAAGAAGATGCCCTGCATGCGCAGCGTCAAAAGGCCGACCGCAAACCCGAGAAATCCGCCGACGAGGGCGGCGGCCGCGATCTGCACCAGTAGCGGCGCGCCCAGCGCCTTGAACAGGAAAACGGCCGTATAGACGCCGACGCCGAAAAAGGCGCTGGTGCCGAAATTCACGTAGCCGGCATAGCCGCCGAGAATGCTCCAGGCGACCGACAGCACGATGAATTGCAGGATCACGTAACCGGCGAAGAACCAGTATTCGTTGCGGACGATCTGCGTCGTGAGCAGGACGACGCCAAGAAACAGCAGGGCCGCACCCCAGAAACCAATGGCGTTGCGCTTCATCATCGCCGTCCCAAAAGGCCCTGCGGCCGCACCGCGAGCACGCCGAGCAGAAGGGCAAACGAAATCGCAGGCGCCCAGGATGCGCCAAACATCGTCAGCACGATGGTTTCGGCGACACCGAGAATGATGGCGGCGATCAACGTGCCGGTCATGCTGCCAAGTCCCGCCATGACGACGACGCAGAAGGTGCGTCCGATATAGGCGCGGTCGAGCGTCGGCTCGACCGGCGCGACAATGATGAGGAGCGCGCCGGCAACCCCGAGCACGGCGGTCGCAATCCCGAATGCCCATTGCTTGATACGAACGGGATTGGCGCCCATCAGCCGCACGGCCTCTTCATCCTGCGCCACCGCGCGGATCGCGCGACCCATGAAGGTGCGCGACAGATAGGTCGCAAGCAGCACCGTCAACCCGGTCGCGACCGCGAACGCCACCATCAGCCGAAGCGGAATCCGCATGTCGCCGAAGCGCCAGGATTTTCCGATATAGGACGCCGTGACCGATCGCTGGTCGACGCCAAAGTGCAGGATGATCAGCACTTCGATGATGAAGGCGACGCCGAAGAAAAACGCAATGCCGCGCACCGCAGCATCGCTGCCGCGGCGCTCGAACGTTTCATAATAAATCCGGTACGCAACGAGCCCGAACACGAACAATAGCGGCGTGATCAGAAGTCCGGCCACCAGCGGATCGATGTCGTAGCTGTCGTTGAGGAAATAGACCCCATAGGACGCCAGCACCAGGAACGCCGGATGCGCCACATGCGGCACGTCGAGCAGGCCGAACGAAACCGACAGCCCGATGCTGACGGCTGCATAGAAGCAGCCGAGCAGCACGCCGGTCACCACCGCTTCGAGCAGCAGGTCCATCGAAAACAACTTTAGGCTCCCCTCGCCCTTTTAACCCATCATGGCCGGACATAACCGTTCAAAGAACGGCGTCGCTTCCGCTGGCCTGCGTCGCAGGCCACCCACGTCTTCCCAGTATAAGCGCCGGTAAGGCGTGGATGCCCACAAGTTTCGGTCTGCGCAAGGGCAGACTGCCGCCGCCGGACATGACGGCAGTTCAATTCCCATCGCTTACTTTCGCGCGGCCTCGAACGGCGTGACGAGTTCGCCGGACTTCAGGTTCGGCGGAAACAAGATCACCTGTTTGCCCGGCTTCCTGAACTGATCCATGTTCTTGTCGACGATGCCCTGGAACTGCGCCTGCAGCGTTGCGGTCACCTTGCGCTCGCCATCGGCCGCAAACGAGATCGGACCGACGATGGTTTTGACCTCGTTCTCGTGCAAGTATTTCGCGATCGCCTTCTGGTCGAGCGAGCCGACCGCCTTGACCGCGGCCTCGATGAGCTGGCCCTCGGCATAACCGAAGGGCGCGAGGTAGTAGCCGAGCGGGTCGACCTTGGCCTCGGTCGCGCGTTTCGTGTAGGTGTCGAAGAACGCTTTGGTGCCGTCGAAGTACATGCTGGGTTCGGGCAGCCAGGTGTTGAAGTTGACGACGCCGTTCACCAGCGAGCCAAGGTTCTCCATCACCGGGCCGAATTGCAGGCCGACCATGCCGCCGCCGAACAGTTTGACGTTGTCGCCGATCCCGATCTCATTGATGGCGCGCAGAATACCGGCCGAGTCCGGCGGATAGGACGCGACATAGACGATGTCGGGCTTGGCCGCCTTCAGCGCGCGAATGATGCCGGAAAATTCCACCGTATTCGGCGGGTAGGCCTGATCGTACACGATGGGCATGCTGCGTTTCGTGGCGACCTCGCGCGCGGTCGTCGCCAGATTTTGCGCGAACTCCTGATCGGCGGTGAGCAACGCCACCGTCTTGCCGCCGGCCTTCTGGCCGATATCGAGAAATGCCGCAGCCCACGCAGTCCGCCGGTCCCCACGGCGCCACGTTGAACCACATGTCGTGGCCGACCTTGCTGTTCACCTGGAACGAGAAGTTTCCGATCAGCACCATGCCGCGCTGCTTGACCAGCGGCATGATCGGCGCGGTCGGCACCGTCGCGTAAGGCGAGAACAGCAGATCGACCTTGTCGACGTCGAGTAGCTTGGAATAAATCGCCGGCGTCTCGGCGGCGCTCGACTTGTCGTCATAGACCACGAGTTCGACCTTGCGGCCGAGCAAGCCGCCGCGGGCGTTGATGTCGTCACGCCAGATTTCGGTGCCGAGCAGCGAGGCCTTGCCGCCGCCGGCCAATCCGCCGGTCTGCGCCATCGACATGCCGATCTTGATCGGCGGCTGCTGGGCGTTCGCGGCCGGAATCAAAGCAAGGCCTGCGATCGTGACCGCCGCGCCAAGAAGCGATCTGCGTTTCATCGTTCCTCCCCTATCCTCGTTGTTTTTTCGATTTGGACCGCGAATTCTTATGTTCGCGGGTCATGTCAGATGTCGCCCAAGGTTAGGGCCGGGGTGCGCCCGGCCACAACCCGACTCTAGTGTGATGCATGCCCGCCAACGGCGCCTGCTTTTCGTCAAGCCGGCTGCTTCAGGATCGCGGCTGGATCGGCGCCGACGCGTCCGCCGGCCCGGTCCGCTTCGGTTTCACGCGACAGGCGCATGTCGAAGCGAATGCTGGGCAAGCCCGGAATCGGACATTCCTTGTCTTGCGGATTGATATCGACGGCGAGATCGCCGGAGGAGCCGAACACGACGTCGTCGGCGAGATGCGGATCGTCGCGCAGGTAGAGCGCCGTTACCAGTTCACGGTAGCCGGGCGCGCCAACCAGGAAATGAATATGCGCCGGCCGCATGCCGTGCCGCCGCTGCGCGGTGATCATCTCGCCCACCGGTCCATCCATCGGAATCGAATAGCCGAGCGGCTTTACCGTGCGCAGGATAAAGAGGCCCTTGGCGTCGGTCGTGAAGATACCGCGATAGTCGACGGACGTGGGATCTTCCTGAATATCGTAAAGACCGCTCGCGCTGGTCTGCCAGAGCGAAACCGTGGCGCCGGAAAGCGGCTTGCCATTGACGTCGGACACGTAGCCGTAAAGCACGATCTCGGTGGAAGCGTCGGCATTCCTGGCGATCTGGCTGCCGGCCGCGAGATTCGGCGTCGTCTCGCGATAAAACGGGCCGAGCAGACTGGTGTTGGTGCCTTCCTCCATGGCGGTCTCGTCGTGCAGGCCGTTGACCAGCGCCGAAAGGCCGAGCGTATCGGACAGCAGAATGAATTCCTGCCGCGCCGGCGTGCAGATTTTCCCGACCTGGGTCATGAAGGCGATGCCCTTGATCCATTCCGCCGGCGTCAGGTTCACATCCTTGGCGAAAGCGTGCAGGTGCTTCACCGCGGAGGCCATGATCTCCTTCAGGCGCGGATTGGGCGTCGTAGCCATCTGGTCAAGCACGGCCTGCGTGATGGTTTCCGGCGTCAGCTCCTGCATCGATACCTCCCTCGGTCTACTCGACCCATGGCATTGGCGATCCATGGCTTTTTCTTAACTTTGCCGCAGCCTATCGTTCCACCGGCGCAACCGCAAATCCCCTAGCCCCGAAATCGCAGCGCGCGCCGGGCTAAATTTTCATCAGGTGGCAAAAGTATCAGTCGGTCTGGTCGCGGCGGACGCTGAGCGGGTGGGTTTCCGCAGTCGTGGTGGCGGTGCCGAATACCCGCGGCTGGGTCAGTATCTCCGGTTGCAGGATCTGGTCGAGCTGTTCGCGGGTCAGAAGCTTCTTCGCGAGCACCAGGTCGTAAACGCTTTGGTCGGTCAAAAGCGCCTGCTGCGCGACCTCGGTCGCATTGGCGTAACCGATATAAGGATTGAGCGCGGTCACGATTCCGATCGAGCGCTCGACGCCGCGGCGCAGGTGCTCGCGGTTGGCGGTGATGCCCTTCACGCACCGCTCGGCCAGCGTCAGGCAGCCCGAGCGCAGATGATTGACGCTCTTGAACAGGCTATGCGCGATGATCGGCTCGAACGCATTGAGCTGCAACTGACCCGCCTCGGCCGCGAAACTCACGGTGACGTCGTTGCCGATCACTTCAAACGCGATCTGGTTGACGACCTCGGGGATCACCGGATTGACCTTGCCCGGCATGATGCTCGAGCCGGCCTGCATCGGCGGCAGGTTGATCTCGTTCAACCCGACGCGCGGACCCGACGACAACAGCCGCAGGTCGTTGCAGGTCTTCGACAGCTTGACCGCGACACGCTTGAGCACGCCGGACAACTGCACGAAGGCGCCGCAATCCTGCGTGGCCTCGATCAGGTTCGAGGCGGTGACCACAGGAACGCCGGTGACGTCGCGCAAATGCTGACAGACCAGCCGTGCGTAGTCGGGATGGGCGTTGATGCCGGTGCCGATCGCGGTCGCACCCATATTGATCTCGCAGACCAGCAGCACCGCTTCCTTCAGGCGCAGTTCGTCTTCGCCGAGCATCACCGCGTAGGTCGAGAATTCCTGGCCCAGCGTCATCGGGACGGCGTCCTGCAACTGGGTGCGGCCCATCTTGATGATGTCCTTGAATTCCTCCGACTTCACCTCGAACGTCTGCCGCAACACCATCATGGCCTCGACGAGGCGCATGATGCCGGAATAGGCCGCGAGCTTCAGCGCCGTCGGATAGACGTCGTTGGTGCTCTGCCCCATGTTGACGTGCTCATTGGGGTGCAAAGTCTTGTAGTCGCCCTTCGGCCGGCCGAGCAGCTCGAGCGCGCGATTGGCGATCACTTCATTGGCGTTCATGTTGGTCGAGGTGCCGGCACCGCCCTGGATGACGTCGACCACGAACTGTTCATGCAGCCGCCCCGCCCTGATCTCCTCGGCGGCGGCGACGATGGCATCGGCCTTCGTGATGTCGAGCAGGCCGAGATCGCGATTGCTCCGCGCAGCCGCCAGCTTGATCGAGGCCAGCGCGGCGATCAGATCGGGATAGATCGAGATCGGGGTTGCGGTGATCGGGAAGTTCTCCACCGCCCGCAGGGTATGGACGCCGTAATAGGCGTCTGCCGGAACATCCCGGTCGCCCAATAGATCATGTTCGCGCCGCGTGCTCATGGGGTGCCTCGTCCCGTCGTGCGAGAGGAGATGATCAAAACAAAATGCAGCGGGATTTCCAAGCCGGGATTTTTTATCCGGGGGTCGGGGCATTCGGGTTGCGCCAATCTCCAATCGCGACCAGCGCGAGAAATGCCGCCGTTCATGACGGCATTTGGCATTTGCCGCCGTTTTGGAGGCCCATCGACGCCATGTTGTCGCAATGTTTAAAGCATCGTTTAGATGTGATGGCTACGCTTCGACCCCAATTGCCCCGATCCAAATCCCTTTAAAAAAATTAATAAACAGCTTTCCACGATTTAGACCGCAACGATCTGGGGTGCGGACGGACCGCAGGAATGAGCAGCGCGCCTGACGATATTGACTTCGACTACGCGACGACGCTCGCGGATCGAGCCAATGGCTTTCTGGCGGAGCACCGCGTGCCGCCGACGCCTGAGAATTTTGCCGTCTGGTTCTATTATGCGATGGGCGGCTCGCTCACGCTGAGGAAGACCATCGATATCCTGATCGCCAACAAGCGGAAATTCGATTCCGTCGTCAACCGCGATCTCTACGTCACCTACGTCAAGCCGCAAACGGATCCCAGCGCGAGCGAGGACTTCCCCGAGCAGTTGCGCGGCGTGATCGCAAGCGCCCAGGACTTTCTGACGACGGCGATTTCCGACAACCGCTCGCAGATGGAAAGTCTCGACGAGGTTCAATCGGAATGTCAGGTCGCGGCCGATCCGCGCCCGATCATCGAAAAGCTGCTCAAGGAGCTTTCGCACGCGACGTCGCGCTCCTCGGCGCTGGAGGCGAACTTCCTCCGGACCACACAGGATCTCGACCAGATCAAGGACTCGCTGAAGCTCGCGGAAGAACATTCCAACACCGACCCGCTCACCGGGCTCGCCAACCGCCGCTCGCTCGATGCCTTCCTGCGTACCGCCCAGATCACAGCGATGGAGGCGGGAACGCCGCTCAGCATCCTGATGATCGACATCGACCACTTCAAGAATTTCAACGACGGCTACGGCCATCAGGTTGGAGACCAGGTGCTTCGGCTGGTCGCCAGGGTGTTGCAGGAGAGCGTGCGCGAGTGCGATCTTACCGCGCGTTACGGCGGCGAAGAGCTGATCGCCGTGCTGCCGGGCGCGCCGCTCAATGCCTGTGCCGAGGTCGCCGAGCGCGTCCGGCGCCGCATTGGCGAGGCGCGTTTGACCCGCCGCACCACCGGCGAGGAAATATCGAGCATCACGGTCTCGATCGGGGTCGCGCAATTCCGCATGGCTGAGTTGGCGGACGGCATGATCGAACGATGCGACCGCGCGCTCTATCAGGCCAAGCGTTCAGGCCGCAATTGCACGGTCAAGGAATCCTCGGTCGACGAAGAGATCGCGGCCTGAAGTCGGCGCACCGGCTGACGCCGGCTCAGATCGCCGCGGCAACCCTCTCCAGACCGATCAGGCGGGCAAGCGAACGCACCTCCTGCTTCTGGTCTTCGCGCAATTGAAACAGCAACGGCATCGCCGCGGATTTCAATTGCTGGACTTCCGCCGCCTCGGGGTCGATTTGTGGCACCGCACGGCCACTGGGATCGGCCTGCTTCGTGGCGTGAAGTTTGTGGGCCACCGCACGCAGCGCATTTTCGACCGCCGGCCAGTAATATTCCTGGGACGGCGACAGCTTCAGCCGATCCTTGATGCCCGCGATCTGCGCATCGCTCAACAATGCATAGGATTTCTGGACCGGCGGCTTGGCAGCGACCGGCGGCTTGGGCTCCGCCTGCTTCGGTTTCGCCGGCGCTTGCGGCGCTGGATCGGAGAGCTTGAGCCCCTCGATTTCGGCCGGCGTCGTCTCGGTGTAGGCCTGCCGCAGCGTCGGTTCGCTTGGAATTGCTTGTGTGGTCTCGGCCGCAGCCGGTGCGACCGCGGCAACGGTCAGCTTGTCACCCTTGCTCTGCCGGTTGGACACGATCTCCGGCATGGCCGAGGATGTCACCATCGCCGCCCCCGCCGCGGGCACGCTGTCGCGGCCCAGGATGGCGGCCGCGGCCGCGCCGACAATGAGGAAACAGGTGAGCGCGATAATCGTAATGGCTTTCGACAGGCGAGAGCTCCGATTCAAACAGGACGGGGCCGGTACATGATCGTCAGGGACATTCTTCCCCGGCAATCGGGCAGGAAATAAGGCTTAACCGTGCCGCTGTGGTGAATATTGGCTTGCGGAAAAAAGGATTGACCGATCAGGCGGCTGCGACGAGTTCGTACGCATCCTGGATGTCGGCGATGATGTCGGACGCTTCCCACAGCGCATCAGGCGCGACCGTGTGCCAGGTGATGGTCCAGTTTCCGCCCTTGGTCGTACGCGGCATGCCGACGACATCGAATTTCACCTGGCGGCAGAGCGGGTGGCGTTCAAGAGCGTAAGCCGACCCGGCGCTTGATCTCTTCGACGGTAGCCGGCGTCTTTGCAAAGAGCGTCTCGAAATCCATGTCACTCCACCCACGATCGCCGTTCCGCCTGCCCGCGTCCGTTTGCGGACGCGCGGCTTTCGAAATGAATCTTGGGTGGGCGTGGTTAATTGCGGGTTAAGTGGCCTCCGTCGCCGTGCAATCTGAGCTCGCCGTGCCTTTAGTGCAACGCGCCTCGCGTTAAAGTGCCGGATCGAACGCTTCGTCGTATTCTCGTCTGAGACGCGCGACCAGTTCGGCCGCGGGTACCACCTTGTGGACGCTGCCGATGCCCTGACCTGAGCCCCAGATGTCCTTCCAGGCTTTCGCCTTGGCGCGTTCGCCGGAAGCATCGGTGCCGAAACTCATCTTCGAGGCGTCCGACTCCGGCAGGTTCTCCGGATCCATGCCGGCAGCGACGATCGACGGCTTCAGATAGTTGCCGTGCACGCCGGTGAAGAGATTGGAATAGACGATATCTTCCGCGCCCGAGGCCGCGATCATTTCCTTGTAGCGCTCGATGGCGTTTGCTTCTTTGGTGGCGATGAAGGCCGAGCCGACATAGGCGAAATCGGCGCCCAGCAGACGGGCTGCGCGGATCGCGCGGCCGTTGGCGATGGCGCCCGACAGCGCGATCGGGCCGTCGAACCATTGCCGTGTCTCCGCCACGAAGGCGAATGGCGAGATCACGCCGGCATGGCCGCCGGCGCCGGCCGCGACCAGGATCAGGCCGTCGGCGCCCTTCTCGATCGCCTTGTGGGCGAACTTCTGATTGATCACGTCGTGAAAGACGATACCGCCCCAGCGATGCGCGGCCTCGTTGACCTCCTCGCGGGCGCCGAGCGAGGTGATGATGATCGGCACCTTGTGCTTCTCGCAAAGCGCCAGGTCGTGTTCGAGGCGGTTGTTCGAGCGGTGCACGATCTGATTGACCGCAAACGGTGCCGATGGCCGCTCCGGATGGGCGGCGTCATGGGCGGCGAGTTCCTGTTTGATCCGCGTCAGCCACTCGTCGAGCAGTTCCGCCGGGCGCGCATTCAACGCCGGAAACGAACCGACGATTCCGGCCTTGCACTGCGCGATCACGAGGTCAGGCACCGAGATGATGAACAGCGGCGCACCGATCGCAGGAATCGACAGGCGGCCTTTGAACAGCGCAGGCATGGACATCAGCGAAATCCTCTATTCCGGCTAGTACCCACTTTCCGAAGTTCGTGCTCCATTGCAACGCTCACTTTCACGAACTTCGGAAAGTCATGGGTACTGGCAAACCTATTGAATCCAGTACCGCTTTGTCGATCTGAAGTCCCTGATCGAATTCGTCGCTTGCACTGCAGGGACTTCAGATCGGCGGTACTGGCGGGAAATCCGGTCTTCCGATCAAAGGATGCCCGACATCATATCAAGAAGGCAATCGCCTCGTCCCGGAGGCCAAGCTACCCGGAGAACCGGCTACTGACACAGCGCGCGGATGACAAAGGTATCGGTTCGGCAATCGTCGGGCTTTCGGGTCCGGCCCGGAATCATCACTTTCGGCGAACAGGCTTCCACCGAGTCCGTCGACAGGCTTTTGCCTTCCTTGAGCCCCTTGGCCTGACAGAGCTTGTCGGCGGCGGCCTTGCAATCCGGGCCGCCATTGGCCGCGACCGGGCACTTGATGCGGCCCTCCGCCATCGATGACGGCACGGTCAGCCGCGACAGGCCCTCGCTTGCATTCCTGGCGGCGTCCTTGAGATCATCGAGCGTCTCGCTCGGGCTTTTCAGCGGCGGCAGGATCGAGAGCGACTTTTCCAGCACCTTGCCCATTTCGTCGAACAGGCCCGGATTGCCAGGCGATGGCTGGGCCGCCGGCCCGCCCGGTGGCGGGCTCGGTGGCTGCGGATCTGATGGCGGGCCTGAGGGCTGCGGCGTGGCCTGTGCCGGTGGCGGCGATGCCGCCGTTTGCGGCCAGCCTGCGGTGGCCGCGATCGTCCAGATCAGGGCCGCAAGCGCAATCCTTGCACCGGGCATTGCTGTGAGGCGGCTCACTCGATCACCCATGCGGTCAGGATGCGTGGCGCGGCCACGTGGCAACGTCTCAGATCAGCTTGACCGCGATGACGAAGCCCGCTGCGAGGACCGCGACAAACACCGTCAGCCACAGCCCAAGGCGCTTTTCGATCTCGGCGCGGATCACATCGCCATAGCGGTTGAGCAGGATCGCGACGAAGAAGAAGCGGCCGCCCCTGGCGACGATGGAGCACAGGACGAAGAGCCAGATATTGTAACCGGCGAAGCCCGAGGTGATGGTGACGAGCTTGTAGGGGATCGGCGTCAACCCCTTCAGCAGGATGATGACGCTGCCCCATTCGGCATAGGACGTGCGAAAGGATTCGACCTTGTCACCGAGGTGATAGAGGTTGATCAGCCACTGCCCGAGCGAAGTCATAGAGCAGCGCGCCGATGGCGTAGCCGAGCACCCCGCCGGCGACGGACGCGACCGTGCAAAGTCCCGCGAACAGCCACGCGCGCTGGGGGCGCGCCAGCGACATCGGCAAGAGCATGATGTCGGGAGGAATCGGGAAGAAAGAACTTTCCGCGAAAGCGACGGCTCCCAGTATCCACAGGGCGTAGGGCTTGTCGGCGGCGTCGATACACCAATCGTAGATACGTCTGAGCATGCCGCGATGAACCACCCCACAAAGGATTTGTCCATCCGCCACGGGGCGGATTCGTCTTTTGCCGGGAATGCGTTGAGGCTGAGGTTAGTGGCGCTTGCGGAGCGCGCGGCCCTCGAGCGCGACAATCGGTCGCCGGGCCTGAGGAACCTTGACCGGCGACTTCGGCATCTTCTCGGCGATGCCAAGCAGGTCCTCGCGCATCTCCATCTCCCGCCAGACGTCTTCGGGGCGCACCCCGGCGGCGGCCCACAGCACGGTGAGATTATAAAGGAGATCGGCGCTCTCGCGGATGACCGCGTCGGTCTTGCCGTTGACGGCATCGATGACGACTTCGATCGCCTCTTCGGCGAGTTTCTTGGCCATCTTGTCGGGACCGCGCTGAAACAGCCGTGCCGTCCGCGAGACCGAGGGATCGAGGTCCTTGGCCGCGATGACCGCCTGATAGAGCTTTTCCAGCGAATCACTCATGTGTCTGAAAATAAACCAAACCACTCGCCAGCGTGTTAACGGCCTCACAAGGACGGGAAAACCACCGGCGACGGTGACCAGCGACTTAACTCGGTCGTGAGATTTGAAGGTGCCTGCGAGACAGCAGCCGGCGTCAGGGCGCGGCCTGCGAATCTTGCACGGGTCAGAAATACCGGCTGCGACCGGCCACGTCATCGCCGTATGATTACGGGCCGCGCGCATCTCCCGGAGATGTGAATGGGCGACCGCCAAATGGACGGCGCTCACCCGGTAGCAACCATCGCCGCTCATCTCCGGTTAAGGTTGGCTCCCGCACAATGCGGGGACCGGTCGCGAATGGTGTCATGAAACCGACATAACCAGCGCGGCAATTGGCCTTTGATGTGGTGCCGGCCTGGTCGCAGTGTGGTGCCGATGCGCGTAGTTCAGACCCTTTTTGCGTGCTGCCTGCTGGTCCTCGGGATCGATCTCGCCGGGCCGAACACGCGTCCTGGCCACGCCGAGGGCGCGCACCCGCTTTCGGTCACGCTTTCCTTCGACCGCCCGATCAATGCCGGCGAAGCTCCGTTTGTCGTCGCCATGACCGATGGCCTTTTTGCCGCTGAGGGCCTGACTGTCATTACCAACACGACGGCGGGATCGCCGGAGGCCATCGCGCGCGTCGCCTCCGGGGCCAGCGAGTTCGCCATGGTCGACCTCAACGCCCTGATCCGCTTTCGTAGCCAAAGCACATCACCGGTGAAGGCGGTGTTCGTGCTGTTCAACAAAGCGCCCTATGCCATCGTCGCTCGCAAGAGCCGGGGCATTCACGTGCTCTCCGATCTCGAGGGCAAGACGCTCGGCGTTGCCGACAGCGACCTTTCCGCCGGGCTGTGGCCAGCGGTGGCGCGCCAGAACGGCATCCATCTCGATCACGTCAAGCAGAGCCGGATCAGCGCCGCGGTGCGTGAGCCGATGCTGTCGGCGGGCCAGGTCGACGCCGTCACCGGCTTTTCATTCCAATCGGCGGTGAATTTGCGCGATCGCGGCGTTCCCGCCGACGATCTCGCCGTGATGCGTTTTGCCGATTATGGCTGCGATGCCTACGGCTTTGCCGTGATCGTCAATCCCGATTTCGCCGCCAAACAGCCCGACGCCGTCAAGGGCTTTGTCCGAGCGCTGATTGCCGGCACCAGCCTGACCATCCGCGACGAGGGCCATGCGGTCGACCAGGTCCTCACCCGGATGGATGGCGGTTCGCGCGATCTGGAACTCGAGCGCCTGCATGCCGTGGTCCGCGACAACATCATGACCGAGGAGGTCAATCGCAACGGCATCGGCGGGGTGGATCCGGTGCGCCTTGAGCGCGCGATCGATCAGGTCGGCGAAGGTTTCAAATTTTCCAAGCGCCCGCACGCCTCGGACATTTTCGACGACCGCTTCCTGCCGCCCCGCGCCGGCCGCCTGATCAACTGAGCATAAGCCTGCTAGTGGAGTGGATTTGACATTCGCTACCCACCTAGCCGCAGACCTCTAAAGCGAATGTCAAATCCAAAACTCCACTAGAAACCATGTTTGCTAGTGGTCCTCTGATTCTAACATTCGCAAAAGTGGCCGCTGAGAAGGGGATGCGAATGTTAGAATCGGACCACTAGGAGGCTATCTCTTCATGCCGCTCCCCGATTAAGATGCCGCCGTGGGAGGGAAACGATCGTCCCTCGGCTGGTGCTGAAGTCGCATGTCCTTGCTTCGTCTATACGCGCGCGTGCTCGAACTGCTCGGCAAGGAAGCGCGGCTTGGCTGGATCCTTGCCGTCGGCAATCTTCTGCTCGCCATCGCCCAGTTCGCCGAACCGGTGCTGTTCGGCAAGATCGTCGATACGCTTTCGGGCAAGCCCGCCGGAGGCACACTCGGCTCGTCCTCGGCCTGGCCGATGCTGCTGGCATGGGCGGGATTTGGCCTGTTCACGATCCTGTGTGGCGCCGTGGTGGCGCTACACGCCGACCGGCTGGCGCACCGGCAGCGCCAGGCCGTGCTGACGAGCTATTTCGAACACATCATGCAACTGCCCCTCACCTTCCACACCGGCACGCATTCGGGCCGGCTGATGAAGGTGATGCTCAACGGCACCGATGCGCTATGGCGGCTCTGGCTCGGGTTCTTCCGCGAACATTTCGCCGCGATCCTGTCGCTGGTCGTGCTGCTGCCGCTCGCGTTCTACATCAACTGGCGGCTTGCCATCCTCCTGTTCGCGCTCTGCGTGGTGTTCACCGTGCTGACCACGCTGGTGGTTCGCAAGACCTACGGCATGCAGAGCGACGTCGAGACCTACTACGGCGACCTCTCGGCGCGGGCTTCCGATGCGCTCGGCAACGTCGCGCTGGTGCAAAGCTTCGTGCGCGTCGATGAGGAAGTCCAGGGCGTGCGCTCGGTCGCCGACAAGCTGCTGGCGGCGCAGATGCCGGTGCTGTCGTGGTGGGCGCTCGTCACCGTGATTACGCGCGCCTCGACCACGATCACCATCCTCGCGATCTTCACCGTCGGCATCGTCCTGCACGAACAGGGCCTGACCACCGTCGGCGAGATCGTGATGTTCGTCTCGTTCGCCACCATGCTGATCCAGCGACTCGAGCAGGTGGTGAGCTTCATCAACAACGTGTTCATGGAAGCGCCGCGCCTTGCGGAATTCTTCAACGTGCTCGATGCGGTGCCGGCGGTACGCGACCGGCCCGACGCGATCGACACCGGACGCCTCTCCGGCCTCGTCGAATTCCGCGACGTGTCGTTTTCCTATGACGGCAAGCGGCCAGCCGTCGAGGACCTCTCGTTCACGGCACTGCCCGGCCAGACCATTGCGCTGGTGGGCCCGACCGGCGCCGGCAAGTCCACCGCGATTGCGCTGCTGCACCGCGCCTTCGATCCGCAATCCGGCTTCATCAAGATCGACGGCATGGACGTGCGCGGCCTGACGCTGACCGCCTTGCGCCGGAACATCGGCGTGGTGTTTCAGGAAGCGCTGCTGTTCAACCGGACGATCGCCGACAACCTGAGGGTCGGCAAACCCGACGCGACCGATGAAGAGATGCGGCTCGCCGCTGCCCGCGCGCAAGCGCTGGAATTCATCGAACGCAGCGAGCATGGCTTCGACACCAATGCGGGCGAACGCGGACGGATGTTGTCCGGCGGCGAACGCCAGCGGCTGTCGATTGCGCGTGCGCTGTTGAAGGATCCGCCGATCCTGATTCTCGACGAAGCCACCAGCGCGCTCGATGCGGTCACCGAGGCCAAGCTCAATGCCGCGCTCGACGAGGTGATGAAGGGACGCACCACCTTCGTGATCGCCCATCGCCTTTCGACGATTCGCAACGCGACCCTCATCCTGGTGTTCGATGGCGGAAGGGTGATCGAAAGCGGAACTTTCGAGGAACTCGTCGCGAAAGGCGGCCGTTTTGCCGAACTGGCGAAGGCTCAGTTCATGGTGCAGGAAAGCACGCGCGCGAGCCTGCAACCGCGGTAAAACTCCTCACATCGACGTCATGATTGATTTACCGTCGAAATTCGGCCCCGATCGCCGCCGAATTAGTTATTGAGCCCCCATGGTGAGCCGGTATAGGTTGGCGACCGCCGCCGGACACGCTTGAAACCCGAATGTCAGATGATGAAGACCTCCTTTTAGAAGGCGGGTCTCAAAGGACCGGAATCGGATAGTGCAATTTCATCTTCATCGCTCGCTTCGCTTCCGATCGTCACTGCGTTCGATCGCGTTTGTTTCTGCTTTCACGCTTGCCTCGATCGGTGCGGCGAATGCCGAGGCCTTGCTGTTGATCGAAGCCGACACCGGCAAGGTCCTGCAAGCGGAGAACGCGACCAACCCCTGGTATCCGGCGTCCGTCACCAAGCTGATGACAGCCTATGTGACGCTGAAGGCGATCAAGGAAGGCCGCATCACCCTCGACACGATGTTCACGGTGTCGCCGACCGCGGCCTCGCAATCGCCGTCGAAGATGGGATTCCGGCCGGGCACACAAGTCACCGTCGATAACGCGCTCAAGATGATGCTCGTGAAGTCGGCCAACGACATGGCCGTGGTTCTCGCCGAAGGCGTCGGCGGCTCGATCGACGGCTTTTCGGCGCTGATGAATCAGAACGCGCAGCGGCTCGGCATGACGCAGACGAGCTACGTCAATCCGAACGGCCTGCCGGCCGACGGCCAGATCACCTCGGCGCGCGACCTTGCGATCCTGGCGCGAGCCATCATTCGCGACCTGCCGGAATACGAATATTTCGTCCACATCCCCTCGATCCGTTACGGCCGCAGGGTCACCCAGAATTTCAACAAGCTGATCGGGCGCTATCCGGGCGCCGACGGCTTCAAGACCGGCTTCATCTGCGCCGCCGGCTATAACCTCGTCGCGTCCGCGACCCGCAACGGCAAACGGCTGATCGCGGTCGTGCTCGGCGCCTCCTCGGGGATGGCGCGCTCCGTCAAGGCCGTCCAGATGCTGGACCGCGGCTTCGCCAACGACCAGTTGACGTGGCTGCGTCCCTCGCTCGGCACGGTGGATAGTCTGGCGCCGATCGACGCCTCGCCGCCGAACCTGCGCGACGAGATGTGCAGCGGCAAGCGCCACCGGCCGGCCAGCGATGAAGACGAAGACACCACCGCCAGCAACGGCGGCAACTCGCCAGCACTCGCCTTCTTCGCCACCGGGCAGGCCCCGGCCATGAAGCCGTCGGAGCTGCTCGCGGCGGCACCCGCCGAATCCGAGCCGATCCCGGTCTATACCGGACCGACCCGAACCGGTACGGCATTGATCGCCGCGGTCGCGGCTGACGCTGCCGTGCAGGAGCAGGCCGCGGCCAAGCATCGCGGCAAGAAAACGCGCGTTGCTTCGAAAAAGCCGCCGGAAGCCGGCGCCGATGACGGCGCCAAGTCCGCTTCCTCGAACAAGTCTGCTGCCTCCAAACCGGCGGCCGCCTCCGCCAAGCACGCCAGCGCCAAGCCCGATGCGAAGGCCGCCGACAAGCCGGCTGCGGCCGACAAATCGGCCAAGCCGAAGGCGGTCGCCAAGCCGGCCAAACCCAAGAGCAGCGACGCCAAGAACGGCTGAACAAGAACGGCTGAGCCAAACAACAGGCTTCAGATACCGCTGACCGGCTGACGCCAGCGGGTGACCTTGCGCGTTTGCGGGCCGGCACATCTTCGTGACCCTCCAACCCTGCGGTCTGGCGGCGGCTTGCCATTGGCGGCCGCAGCGCTCAATATTGTCCGAAATAAAAATGCCCCGTCACAACGAACGGGCAGAATTCGAGGGAACGAACCGAGAGGGGAAGTGACATGGAGCGCATCTGGCTCAAGCAGTATCCGGCCGGCGTGCCCGCCGACATCGATGTGACCCAGTATTCATCCCTGGTTGAGCTGCTGGAAGAGAGCTTTGCGAAGTTTCGGGAGCGCAAGGCTTTCATCTGCATGGACAAGTCCATCAGCTATCGTGACCTCGACGAGATGTCGCTGGCGCTTGGCGCCTATCTCCAGAGCAAGGGCCTGCAAAAGGGCGCACGCGTCGCGCTGATGATGCCGAACGTGCTGCAATATCCGATCGCGACCGCGGCGGTGCTGCGCGCGGGCTACGCTGTCGTCAACGTCAATCCGCTCTATACGCCGCGTGAGCTTGAGCATCAGCTCAAGGACTCCGGCGCCGAAGCGATCGTCGTGCTGGAGAACTTCGCCACCACCGTGCAGCAGGTGATTGGCAAGACCGCCGTCAAGCATGTCATCGTCGGCAGCATGGGCGACCTGCTCGGCCTCAAGGGCGTGCTGGTCAACCTCGTGGTTCGGCGCGTAAAGAAGATGGTGCCGGCCTTCTCGATTCCGGGCGCCGTATCGTTCAACGACGCGGTTTCCGCGGGCCGGACCATGACGTTCCAGAAGCCGCGGCTGATGCCCGACGACGTCGCCTTCCTGCAATATACCGGCGGCACCACCGGCGTTTCCAAGGGAGCAACGCTGCTTCACCGCAACATCCTCGCCAACGTGCTGCAAAACGATGCCTGGCTGCAGCCGGCGCTGAAAAAGCCGCCGCATGTCGATCAGATCTTCATCGTCTGCGCGCTGCCGCTCTATCATATCTTCGCGCTGACGGCCTGTTACCTGCTCGCGGTGCGCGCCGGCGGCGTCAACCTGCTGATCCCCAATCCGCGCGACATGCCGGGCTTCATCAAGGAGCTGTCGAAATATCAGGTCAACAGCTTCCCTGCGGTCAACACGCTCTATAATGGCCTGCTCAACACGCCGGGCTTCGACAAGCTCGATTTCTCCAAGCTCAAGACATCGTTCGGCGGCGGCATGGCGACGCAAAAACCCGTCGCGGAAAAATGGCTCGCGGTGACCGGCTGCGCGCTGTCGGAAGGCTACGGCCTGTCGGAAACCTCGCCGTCGCTGACCTGCAACCCGGCCGACGTCGACCACTTCACCGGCTCGATCGGCATTCCCGTTCCCTCGACCTGGATTTCGATCCGCGACGATGACGGCAACGAGGTGCCGCTCGGCGAGGCCGGCGAGATCTGCGCCAAGGGCCCGCAGGTGATGGCGGGTTACTGGAACAGGCCGGACGAGACCGCAAACGTGATGACCGCGGACGGCTATTTCCGCACCGGCGACATCGGCGTGATGAGCCCGGACGGCTACACCAAGATCGTCGACCGCAAGAAGGACATGATCCTCGTCTCCGGCTTCAACGTCTATCCGAACGAGATCGAGGAAGTCATCGCCAGTCACCCCGGCGTGCTGGAATGCGCCGTCATCGGCGTGCAGGACGCAAAGTCCGGCGAAGCGGTCAAGGCCTTCGTGGTCAAGAAGGACCCCAACCTCACCGCCGAGGACGTCATCAAGTTCTGCGGCACGCAGCTCACCGCCTATAAAGTGCCGAAGCAGATCGAGTTCAGGACCGGCCTGCCGAAGACCAATGTCGGCAAGATCCTGCGCCGCGAGCTGCGCGACGAGAAGAAGGCGGCGGCCGCCTGAGAAGCATAACCGCATCGACGGCATGACGGACGATTGCCGCATCGGCGACGTCCTCGCCTTTTGGCGCGAGGCAGGCGCCGAACCGCTGGTACACGCGCGACGCCGGCTTCGATGCACTCGTGCGCGAGCGTTTCCTCGACCTCTGGCAACAAGCGGCGGCGGGCCGGCTATCGTCCTGGGAGGAGAGCGACGACGGCGCGCTGGCGCTCGTCATCGTGCTCGACCAATTCCCGCGCAACATGTTTCGTGGCGACTGGCGAGAGCCTTTTCGAGCGACGCATTGGCGCGCGAGGTCGCGGCCCGCGCGATCTCCCGCGGCGTCGATACACGCACCGACACGCCGCTTCTGCAATTCCTCTATCTGCCGTTCATGCATTCGGAAGAGCTCGCCGACCAGGCTCCACTGCGTTGGACTGTTTCAGAGGGATCCGGAAAACCTGCGATATGCCGAGGAACATGCCGACATCATCCGCCGCTTCGGGCGCTTTCCGCACCGAAACGGTCCGCTTGGGCGGACCACGACGCCGGAAGAGAAGGCCTTTCTCGACGCTGGCGGGTTTTCGGGTTAGACCTCCCCGTATTGTGCCGTGCAATACGCCGGTCTAAGGAACGTCCGCACCATCTGAGGAGAAACGACAATGACGATTAAAGTTGGCGACAAGCTGCCCGAGACCAAGTTTCGCGTGATGACCGCGGAAGGCCCTCAGGTTCGGACCACCGACGACGTATTCAAAGGCAAGAAGGTCGCGCTGTTCGCAGTGCCCGGCGCCTATACCGGCACCTGCCACAAGATGCATCTGCCGAGCATTTTCCTGAACGCCTACGCCATGAAGGGCAAGGGCGTGGACACGATCGCGATCGTTTCCGTCAACGACGCTTTCGTGATGAACGCCTGGAAGCGCGACACCGACCAGCGCGATGAGGCCATCTTCCTCGCCGACGGCAATGCCGAATTCGCCAAGGCCATCGGCATGGAGCTGGACGCCTCCGGCAACGGGCTCGGCATTCGCTCCAAGCGCTACTCGATGGTGGTGGAAGACGGCGTCGTCAAGAAGTTCAACCTCGAACCCGCGCCCGGCAAGGTCGAGGTTTCCGGCGGCGATACGCTGCTCGGGCAGCTGTAACCACTGCTGTCATTCCGGGATGGTGCGCTAGCACCAGACCCGGAATCTCGAGATTCTCAGGTGTGCAATTGCGCACCTGAGTTCGATGCTCCACATCGCCCCGGAATGACGAACAAGGGCCGCTACCCCTTCAGCTTCGCCATCGCGACGCCGTCGCGCGCAAGCTGATCGGCCCGCTCGTTCTCGTCATGGCCGGCATGGCCCTTGACCCAATGCCAGCGCACATCGTGCGGTTTCAGCGCCTCGTCGAGCCGCTGCCATAGCTCCGCATTCTTCACCGGCTTCTTGTCGGCTGTGCGCCAGCCGTTTCGCTTCCAGCCATGAATCCACGCCGTAATGCCCTGACGGACATACTGGCTGTCGGTATAGAGGTCGACCGAGCAGCGCTTCTTCGAGCGCTTCGAGCGCCGAAATCGCCGCCATCAACTCCATACGGTTGTTGGTGGTGTGCGCTTCGCCGCCCTTCATCTCTTTCTCGACGTCGCCGAACTTCAGGATCGCGCCCCAGCCGCCGGGCCCGGGATTACCCGAGCACGCGCCGTCGGTATGGATGATGACTTGAGGGAGGTCGCTCACTAGTGTCCCAGTTCTGACATTCGTATCATGTTGCAGCGACCTCATTTAACGAATGTCAAATCCAAAGCACTAGTCTCTCTTCAGGCAAGAACGCCGTAGTCGCGGATCGACGAAACGCTCTGATGGAAGCGCAGCTTGCGGACATATTCGAGCGGGTCTTTGGGCCGCACCAGCGCGCCCTTCGGCACGTTGAGAAAATCGACGAGACGCGTGAGCAAGAAACGTAGCGCCGAGCCGCGCGCCAAGCAGCGGCAGCGCATCCTGCTCCGCCTTCGACATCTGCCGTTCGCGGCCATAGGCCGAGAGCAATGCGCGCGCCTTGGTGACGTTGAACGAGCAGTCGCTCTCGAAGCACCAGGCGTTGAGACAGATCGCGACGTCGTAGGCCAGCATGTCGGTGCAGGCGAAAGTGAAGTCGATGATCCCGGACACGCGATCCTCGAGAAAGAACACATTGTCGGGAAACAGGTCGGCATGAATGACGCCTTGCGGCAGCTGCGCCGGCCAGACTCCGCCTTCGAGATATTCGAGTTCCCGGCTAAGAAAGTCGCGCAGGCCCGGCTGCACCTCGTTGGCACGCGCTTGCGCCTGTTCGAACAACGGCCGCCATCCGGAAACCGACAGCGCGTTCATCCGCGACATTGCGAAATCGGCGCCCGCCAGATGCATTTGCGCCAACACCTTGCCGACGCCGGCGCAATGCGCGGCGTTGGGCTTGCGTGGCCAGATGCCTTCCAGGAACGTGATGATCGCGGCCGGGCGGCCGGCAAGCGTCCGCAACGCCTCGCCGCTCCTGTCTTTCACCGGCTGCGGACAGTTCACGCCGCGCGAGGCAAGATGCGTCATCAGCCCGAGGAAGAACGGCAGGTCGCCCTTGGCGACCCGCTTCTCATAGAGCGTCAGGATGAAATAGCCCGACGTCGTGTGCAGCAGGAAATTGGAATTCTCGACGCCCTCAGCGATGCCCTTGTAGGACTGGAGTTCGCCGATCTCGTAGTTCTTCAGGAAATCCGCAAGCTCATCGGCGGCGACGTCGGTGTAGACCGCCATTTGCGCTTACCCTGAAGTTAGAGCTTGTTACGCGGCGTCGGGCCGTAGCGAACGGGGCAGCGGGAAGAATTCGTTTTCTTCCGCGGCCGACACCGTCTCCACGTGCAGTTCATAGCGCTCGGCGAAGGCGCCCATGATCTCCTCGACGATCACTTCCGGAGCCGAAGCGCCTGCCGTGATGCCGAGGCTCGTGATGCCTTCGAACCGCGCCCAGTCGAGGTCGCTGGCGCGCTGCGCCAGGATCGCGATCGGGCAACCCTCGCGCTCGGCGACTTCGCGCAGGCGCTGCGAGTTGGAGGAGTTCGGTGCACCGACAACGATCAGCGCATCGACCACCGGCGCGACCTTCTTCACCGCGAGCTGGCGGTTGGTGGTCGCGTAGCAGATGTCTTCCTTGTGCGGACCGGAAATGTTCGGAAAACGCCCCTTCAGAACAGCGACGATTTCGGCGGTGTCATCGATCGACAACGTGGTCTGCGTCACGAACGCCAGATTGTTCGGGTCCTTCGGGGTGAAGGTCACCGCATCTTCGGCGGTTTCGATCAGCGTCACCGCACCTTGCGGCAATTGACCGAGCGTGCCCACCACTTCCGGATGGTGCGAATGGCCGATCAGCAGGATTTCGCGGCCGCGCTTGAAATGGATCGCGGCCTCGCGGTGCACCTTGGTGACCAGCGGGCAGGTCGCATCCAGCGAAAAGAAATTGCGGGTCTGGGCTTCGGCCGGGACCGACTTGGGAACCCCGTGGGCCGAGAACACCACCGGCGCGTTGGTATTGTCCGGGATTTCCGCCAGTTCCTCGACGAAAATGGCGCCCTTGGTTTTCAGGCTGTCCACCACATATCGGTTATGCACGATTTCATGTCGGACGTAGACCGGAGCGCCATAGATCGTGAGCGCCCGCTCAACGGTATCGATGGCCCGGACCACGCCGGCACAGAAGCCGCGTGGAGAACAAAGCACGATTCTAAGGGGTGGTTTGGCTGGCATGAGGCGGCCTCGGACCGGGTCTACCCTTAAGCCTTAACCATGGCCGGAAGGGACGTGGAACGGTCGATTCAAAGGGATATCCGGACTAGGACTTGGGACGGCTTTCGGGCGCTGTCAAGGGCAAGTCATTGCGGTCCTTGATCTGATTCTAATGTTCGCATCCGTTCTCAAGAGCTTAACGGGCCGGCATCCGGGCAGGGAAGCGGGTTGTCAAATCCACTTCACTACCGGCTCGGGACGGCTTATAAGGGGCGCAATTCCCGTCATCGTTGATGACCACGGCTTCGCCTCCGAGAGGTGGGCGAAGCACAAAGGAGATTTGCCATGAGCAATGCACCGCTGATGCCAAAGGCAACTGCCGTGTGGCTGGTCGACAATACCGCCCTGACCTTCGATCAGGTGGCCGATTTCACCAAGATGCACCCGCTGGAAGTTCGCGCCATCGCCGATGGCGATGCGGCCCAGGGCATCAAGGGCATGGACCCGATTTCGACCGGCCAGTTGACCCGCGACGAGATCGAAAAGGGCGAACAGGACTCGAACTACCGGCTGAAGATCGCCGAGAGCAAGGTGACCCTGCCGCCCCAGGCCAAGAAAAAGGGCCCGCGCTACACCCCGGTCTCGCGCCGCCACGAGCGGCCGAGCGCGATCCTCTGGCTGGTGCGTAACCATCCCGAGTTGAAGGATGCCCAGATCATGCGCCTGGTCGGCACCACCAAGACCACGATCGCGAGCGTGCGCGACCGCACCCACTGGAATGCCTCGACCCTGACCCCGATGGACCCGGTGACGCTCGGCCTCTGCTCGCAGATCGAACTCGATTTCGAGGTGCAGCGCGCGGCCAAGGAGAAGCCGACCGATATCGGCCATGGCGGCCCGACCCTGCTGCCGGCCTCCGAAACCACCCGCAAGGAGCCGGAGTTCGAGACCACCGAAAAGAGCTCCGACGATCTCAACGTCGACGCGGTGTTCGCCAAGCTCAAGAACATCGGCGGCAAGAAGAATGAGGATCAGGAGTAGGTCATCGAAAACCTGCCCCGGAGCTGTTGAGCATTTCGGGGCATCAAATCGATCCGCGCCTCATTCGTTACGCTGACGAATGACACGTTCGAAAAACATACAGTACTGAAATGGTCGCCAGACGGGCTGTCCTGATTCTCATCACGGGTTCGTTGGCTGCACACATAGAGTACTGAAATGGTCGCCAAGCGGGTTGTCCTGATTCTCATCACGGTTTCGTTGGCCGCGTTCGCGCAGTCAATTGCGGCGCAGCCTGCCTCGCCGCTCGGCATCGTTCTCTTGCACGGCAAGAAGGGATCGCCCGCGTATCTGGCGTCCACCAAAACCGCACTCCAAAATCGCGGCTATCTCGTTTCGACGCCTGAAATGTGTTGGTCGGAGCGCCGCCTGTACGACCGCCTTTATCCAGAATGCCTGACGGAGATCGACGCGGCAGTGGCCGATCTTCGGCAGCGGGGCGTCAAGGCGATCGTGATTGCCGGGCACAGTCTCGGCGGCGCGGCCGCAATCGCGTATGGCGCCAGTCATAAGGGTCTCGCCGGCGTTATCGGATTCTCCGCGGGCGATCCCTTCTTCGGGCCGCCGTCCATGCTGCCCGATATCGCTCGGGCGCAACGCCTTGTCGGCGAGGGCAAGGGCAACACCATGGACGAATTCGCCGATTTCCGGGTCGTGGGCAATGGCGGGATGCGAACGACGGCCGCGCATTTCTTGAGCTTTGTCGCGCAACCGCCGGAGCAAATGATGCCGGCGACGGTGGCGCGGCTCAAGGTTCCGCTATTGCTCGTCGCCGGAACCCGCGACGTGAACATCCTACGATACAACAGCAGAGCCTTCGCACGTCCGCAAAACGACGCCCGCGACCGGCTTGTTCAAGTCGAGGCCGACCACAACGGCACCTTGCAGGCGGGGTTGGCGACGGCCCTGGAGTGGCTAGCCGGCCTCCCGCGCGGATCGTAACGGCGCCTGCAAACGCGCAAAGATTCGATGCGGCGTTTGCTTTTGCGCTGCTACAGAGATGTTTCCGGTCTGGCCGATGACTCGTGAGCGCGAAGAATGGCGCGTCTACGGCCGCGACGGATTGTTCAGCATGTATTCGCCGAGATCGCGCTGCTTCTTGTCGGCGCGCGTGACCGCGTTGCCGCGCTGCGTGTCGCGATCCTTTCGGCAATTGACATATTCGGGTGATCCCGGCGCGACCTGGCCGCCCTTCCGGCAGAAAGTGTCGTCGTCCTCGGTCAGGCCATAGCTGGCCGGTGCCTCGCCGCGATGAGAGCAGGCACTGAGCGCGAGTGCCATCAGCGCCAGCGCAACCGGAAGGTCCGAAGTTAACAAGCCGCATGCCAAAATCCCGTGAGTTCGGGCCGTAGGTGTAGCCCGAATTGTGGGATTTGTAAGCCCGCTTCCGACACGTACGATTCGACGGTCAGTCTGCCGTCATTGCGAGCGAAGCGAATGCAATCCAGAAATCCTCTCAGCACGCGCAATTTGGATTGCCTCGTCGCCTTCGCTCCCGCAATGACGAGCGCTCACGACCCTCCCCTTCAAGGCATCCGCCGATCTCGTCCAGCACCTTGGGATCCTCGATGGTGGCGGGCATGGTCCATTGATCGCCATCGGCGATCTTCTTGATGGTGCCGCGCAGGATCTTGCCCGAGCGGGTCTTCGGCAGACGTCCGACCGTGATCGCCAAGCTTGAACGCCGCGACGGGGCCGATCTTCTCCCGCACCAGGGCCACGACCTCCTGTTCGATCTCTGAAGGCTTGCGCGCGACACCGGCCTTGAGCACCAGGAAACCGCACGGCACCTCGCCCTTGATCGCATCCTTGATGCCGAGCACCGCGCATTCGGCGACATCCGAATGCGAGGCCAGAATTTCTTCCATGCCGCCGGTGGAGAGACGATGACCGGCGACATTGATGATGTCGTCGGTGCGGCCCATCACATAGACATAGCCGTCTTCGTCCATGTAACCGGCGTCGGAGGTTTTGTAGTAGCCGGGAAATTCGCTGAAATATGCCTCCTTGCAGCGCTCGTCCTGTTGCCACAGCGTCGGCAGCGATCCCGGCGGCATCGGCAGCTTGATCACGATCGAGCCCATGATGCCTGCGCTCGACCGGCTTTGAGGCTTCATCCACCACCTCGACGCGATAACCCGGCATCGCCACCGTCGGCGAGCCGTGCTTGACCGGCAGTTGGCCGAGACCCATCGGGTTGCCGGCGATGCACCAGCCGGTTTCGGTCTGCCACCAGTGATCGATGACCGGCACTTTCAATTGCGCCTCCGCCCATTCGACCGTCGGCGGATCGGCGCGTTCGCCGGCCAAAAACAGCGTGTGGAATTTCGACAGGTCATAGTGCCGGATGAACTTGCCGTCCGGATCTTCCTTGCGGATCGCACGGAACGCAGTCGGCGCGGTGAACAGCGCCACCGCCTTGTGCTCGGAGATCACCCGCCAGAACGCGCCCGCATCCGGCGTGCCGATCGGCTTGCCTTCATACATGATCGAAGTCGCGCCATGGAACAGCGGGCCGTAGACGATATAGCTGTGGCCGACCACCCAGCCGATGTCGGAGGCGCACCACCAGACTTCACCCGGCTTGATGCCGTAGAGGTGGAACATCGACCACTTCAGCGCGACCAGATGCCCGCCATTGTCGCGCACGACGCCCTTGGGAATGCCGGTCGTGCCCGATGTGTAGAGGATGTAGAGCGGATCGGTCGCCAGCACGGGCACGCAATCGGCGGATTTCCTCGCCTTGATGGCGGCCTCGCGCAAGTCAGCCCAGTCGTGATCGCGGCCTTTGGTCAACTCGCAAGGCTGCTGGGACCGTTGCAGGATGATGCAGGCCTGGGGCTTGACCTTGGCAAGCCTGATCGCCTCGTCGAGCAGCGGCTTGTAGGGCACGATGCGGCCGGGCTCGATGCCGCAGCTTGCCGAAAAGATCAGCTTTGGCGCGGCGTCATCGATACGGGTCGCCAATTCCTTTGGCGCGAAGCCGCCGAACACCACCGAATGGACGGCGCCGATCCGCGCGCAGGCGAGCATGGCCACCACGGCCTCCGGCACCATCGGCATATAGATGATGACGCGGTCGCCCTTGGTGACGCCAAAATCCGTCATCACGCCGGCCAGCGTCTTCACTTCGTTCAGAAGCTCGGCGTAGGTGAATTTGGTGACGCGGCCGGTGAGCGGCGAATCGTGGATCAGCGCGAGCTGATCGGCGCGGCCACCTTCGACATGGCGATCGAGCGCGTTGTAGCAGGTGTTGACGATCGCGCCGGCAAACCAGCGGCCATACAGGCCCTGGGTGGAATCGAAAATTTTCTCGGCCGGTTTGATCCAGTCGATCTCGCGCGCCGCCTCACCCCAAAAGCCCTCGGGGTCGCGGAGCGAGCGCGCATGGACCTCGTGATAACGGCTTTTGTCGCTGAATGCTCATGGCGTCTCTCCCGCGTACTTCCGGCGCCATCAGCTCATCGCCCGGCGCCATTTTGAAGCGCATTGTCGCCCCTCGAGGCGACAATTCAAGCCGGAACAGGTCAGTCCTTCGGCTAAAAGGCTTTGCGGCCAACCGGTCGCCGGCGATCAGTGGCGCACGAGCCCGAGCAGGTGGTCGAGCCGCTCCCGCATCATCTTCTGCATGTCAAAGTCGGGTTTGCCGAATTCGGCGTTGCGGCGGGCGAGAAATTCGTCCTGCTCGCGCTGCATGGCGCGCCCGGCGCGCGGATTGCCCTGCCCGGCCTCGCGGACGGCCTTGGTATTAACGGCATTGATCTCGCGGTCGAGATTGGCGAGTTCGGGATTGCCGCAGATCGCCTTGTCGACCGGCCGTCGTCGCGGTGGCACAGTTGAAGCTTGGCTTGTTATTGACCGCCATCATCGCGCCGATGCGCTCGATCTCGAGCGACAGCGACTTGTAATTGGCGCGCGCCACCGCGTTGTTGGGGTCGAGCTTGAACGCCGTGCCGAAATCGGAAAGCGCACGCACACGGTCGCCTTTGCGGCGGAACAGTTCACCGCGGGCATTGAATATCTCGGCCTGCGTCGAATCGAGCCGCAACGCGATATCGTCATCGCCGATCGCACGGTCGATCTCGCCCTTGCGGTCGTAGGCCGCGGCGCGCGCAATCGCCGCTTTGACCCGGTCTGCCTTGGGCGCCTTGTCGTTGCCGATGAGGGAGCCGCAGGCGGCAATGATCTTGTCGTCGTCCATGGCGGTGAGTGCCGCCAGACACGGCGCGGAATCGATCTGTTCGCCGGTCGGCTCAACGGAAGCGGCGCGCACGCCAACTGGCCGCGCCAAGCCGCTCAACATCAATCCAGCGATCAGGAGCGCAAGGGGGAACCGCATCGGAACTTCTATGTCACCTTTAACGTGATCCCGCCGTCGACCACGAGTTCGATACCGGTGACATACTTCGATTCGTCGGAAGCGAGAAACAGCGCGGCGCTGGCGACATCCCAGGCGTCTCCCATGTGCCCCATCGGCACCTGGGCGTCGCGGGCGCGCCACATCGCCTCCACGTCGCCCTTGGCATAGCTCGCGGCAAGACCCGCCGAATGCGCGACCATCGGCGTCTTCATCAGGCCGGGCAGGATCGCGTTGACGCGAACCCTCTGCGCGGCGAATTCGACCGCCGTCGTTCGCGTCATCTGGTTCATCGCCGCCTTGGTCGTTGCATAGGTGACGTAGGAGATGCCGAGATGACGGATCGAGGCGATTGAGGAAATATTGATGATCGAGCCGCCGCCCTGTTTCACCATCACCGGAATGACGTGCTTCATGGCGAGGTAGGCGCTCTTGAGGTTGACGGCGAAGACGCGATCCCAGTCTGCCTCGGCGACGTCAACCACGCTTCCGGTCTCGGCGATGCCGACATTGTTGTCGAGGACGTCGATGCGGCCATAGGTCTTCAGACACGAGGCCACCATCGCGGCGATATCGTCGGCGCGCGAGGCGTCGGCCGCAAAAGCCGTCGCCTGGCCGCCTTCCTTGACGATGATCTCGGCCGTTTCGGTCAGCGGCGGCGGCATTGCGATCGACGCAAAAGACCTGCGCCCCCTCGCGCGCGAACGTCACGGCGGTCGCCTTGCCATTGCCCCAGCCGGGCCCGATCGAACCCGCGCCGACCACGATCGCGGCCTTGCCGTCCAGACGCCCCACGCGGCACCTCCTCAAAAACGTTTGCCGGAAATTGGCCAAGTGAGGGCCTGCGGTCAACCCATGCTGTCCACCCCTCATAAAGTCGTGGTCTTTCGCCGCGATGACGACCCTAGCAAGGCAAGATTTCCCCGCGTAATGTCCCCCCGCGAACCCGCCCGCTAGAGGCCGGTCCCAGGGGAGAACCACCATATGTCTTCTGTTTTTCGTACCGTTGGATTTGCGTTCGCGACGACGATGCTGTGCAGCGCGGCCGTTACTTGCGCCCAAGCCAAGCCCTTCATGATCGTCGGCATCGACGAAAAAGTGACGTGGGATGCCGACGGCAAGACCATCCTCGCGGCGCCAGGCAAGGACTCGGTCCTGATCGTCGATCTCGCCAAGCCGGAAGAGCCCAAGATCGTGGCCACGCTGCCGCTGGAAAATTCCGTGGTTGGCCCGCCCGTCAATGTCGATATCGATCCGACGGGCTCGGTGGCGCTGGTCGCGAACTCCGTCGATGTCGTCAAGGACGGCGATGCACTGAAGCAGGTGCCGACCAACCAGATCTTCGTCATCGACATGAAGGCCAGTCCGCCCAAGCTTGCAGCGACCATCACCGGCGGCAAGCAGCCTTCCGGCTTGAACTTCAGCCCGTCGGGCAAGATGGCGCTGGTCGCCAACCGCGCCGACAATTCGGTCAGCGTGTTGTCGGTCAACGGCACCGACGTGAAGGTGACCGATACGATCACCTTCCCCGACAGTGTCGCGCACGTGTTGTTCACGCCCGACGGCAAGCATGCGCTGGCCGTGCGTTTCCCGGCGCACAAGGTGTCGGTACTCGACGTCGAGGGCGACAAGGTGACCTATAACAAGGTCGACCTGCCGACCGGTCAGTGGCCCTACAACGTCGTCGTGACCCCGAACAGCAAGCTGGCGCTGACCTCGGACAACGGCAACTCCGGCGCTTCCGACGGCAGCGTCGACACCACGAGCGTGATCGATCTCGAAGCCAACCCGCCGCGGATCATCGATCGCGTGGTGGTCGGCGACGGTCCGGAGGGCCTTGCGATCTCGCCGAAGGGTGATCTCGCGGTCGCCGCCATCCTGCGCGGTTCCAACGCCAACAAGAAGGCGTTCTTCTACAACAAGAACGGCAGCCTCGCGATTCTGAAGATCGACGGCAAGAAGGTGACCAAGACCCAGGATATCGAGGTCGGCGGCTTGCCTGAGGCCGTTGCCTTCACGCCCGACGGCAAATACCTGCTGGCCGGAAATTACATGGACCAGGACTTCTCGATCCTGAAGGTCGACGGCACCAAGGTCACCGACACCGGCAAGCGCTTCAAGGTGCCGGGCCACCCGGCCTCGGCCCGCATGGGTCACTAAAGACCGGTCACTGATCGCGGATTTGATCCAACGATGCCCCCTCCCTCACGGGTGGGGGCGTTTTCTTATTCGCCTCGCTCAAACGCCTGCATCGCGTCGTGACGGGCCAGCAGGCGCCTGGCGGTTTGATAGGTCGGCACTTCGACCAGCGCACCATCGAGTTCGACGCGCCCCTGCCCCGCCGCGCGTGCGGCATCGAACGCCGCAACGAGGCGCCTCGCGCGCGTCAGTTCATCTGCGCCCGGCGACAGAATGCCGTTGATCACGGGCGCATGCGCGGGATCGACCAGGCTCTTTGCGACATAGCCCATCCGCCGCGCCCAACGCGTCTCGTGCGCAACGCCGTCGGCGTCGCTGAACGTATAGGGGCAATCGACCGCGACGACGCCGGCGGCGACGCATTCGACCAGAAAGCGCTGGCGGCAATAGGCCAACTCAGCGCCATCCGGCCCGCGCTCGGCGCCGAGATCGGCGGCCATGTCTTCGGAGGCCATCAGGCAGGCGGCCGTGCGGCGGCTGGCTTTGGCGATCGCAACCGTCTGCACGAGGCCGCGGGCGAGCTCGATGTTCGGCAACAGCGCGGTCGAGCCTTCGGCGATGCCGTAGTCACGTTCGAACCGGGTCACCGCCTCGTCGAGCCGAGTCACGTGAAACGGCTCGGCCACTTTCGGCAGCGCGACGATATCGGGCGCGCCGCGCATCACGGCGGCGAGATCGTCCAGGCCATCCTGGTCGAGCGGATTGATGCGCACGGCCACCATCTGCCCCGCGGCACGCCAGGCGGCATAGAGATCCGGCGCCAGCGACCGCGCGGCGGCGCGCAATTCGGGCGGCGTGAAATCTTCCAGCTCCTGGATCAGGACGTCGGCGCCACTCGTCGGCGCGCGGGAGAGCACGGCCTCATTGGCGCCCTCCAGGAAAAGCCAGGAGCGACAAAATCGCGCAGGCCGCAGGCGGCGCATGGGCACTCCCAGTGGAGCGAACCTGAAGTTCGCTAGCTGGCGCTCATTGGAACGTCATGTCGACGCATTTCGAAATGTCCGAACCGAGCCCCGAAGAGATGGTGATGCAGCCGCGCACCTTCTGCTTGGTATTGTCGCTGACCCAGATCGAATAGCCGCCGGGCCCGAAGAACGAGTTCGTGTTCGGCGGCTCGGTTTCGGTGGCGTCGAAAGAATAGCTGGAGTCGGTGTCGAAAATACGCGGCTTTTTGGCGCAATTGCCGTCGGTCTGGACGTTGATGACTTCCTTGTTGTCGCGCGTCAGCGCCAGCGTCACCTGACAGCGAAAATATTCGGACGTCTTTGTATTGAACACATAGGCGTAGGACTTGCAGGTCGCGGTGTTGAGTTTGCCGGCGGATAGGCCGCGGCTGCAGGAAATGCGCTGATTGTTGCTGAGCTTGAAGTCGTCGGCGTGCGCGGCCGTCGCAAGCGGCAGAAACAACGCGACGCCAAGGCCGACTTTCACGAAGTGCTTCATCCGAACCGTCCCCAGAACGTTTTCTGAAATGTGTTGCGGCCAAAGATAGTCGCGAAGCTTGAGACAGGGAACGACAAAGTCAGTGTTGCTCCCCGCTCTCCTGTCGCATTGACGGGCCGACATCGTTCGTGATTTGTTCAAAACCGATGGGACAGCTGTGATTTGCGAAAAATTTTTTGGGGAAGGACGAGATATGAAGCGAATTTCGATCAAACCGCTGATGGCAGCAGCCGTGCTCGCCGCGTTGTCGGCGCCGGCACTTGCCGAGGAGCCGGCGGCCTGGGAACTGAAGCCGGACATGGGATACGCCTATGACAAGGAGGGCAAGACCCACGTCTACAAGATGGGTACCAGCAATGCCGCCCTGCTGCTCAAAGGCGCCAAGAAGGTGTCCAAGGGCACGCTGTTCTTCGTCGGGCACAACGGACAGCTCTATATGCGCACCGGCCCCTATCTCGAGGGCGACGGCAAGTTCATGTTCGGATCGAATTGATCGATCACCCAGGCTGAAGCCGGCCGCGGCCTAAAACGCCGCGGCGAGGTCCTTCGCGCCCGGCAGGCGGCTGTTGGAGTCCATCAGGCTGTCGGTATTCGCGAACAGCCTGGCGACCGTGTTGTGGCGGATCACGACCGGGTTGCGCTCATAGCCGCCGCGCTGAAAGAAATTCGACGTCGGCACCTGCTCGCGCATCGCCTGCGGCATCGTCACCATGTCGAGGCCGGTGCCGTCGCCGGAGAGATTCATCATCTCGAGTTCGGCGGCGGTCAGGGGGCGGGTGTAGCCTTTGGCGCGCGCAAACAGCACCGAAGTCAGAAGCTTGTGGGTTTGCAGCATCGGACCGACGTCGATATCGAGCACCATGGCGTGCAACGCCCAGCCCTGCGGCGTATCGGCGAGTTTCTGGTGAGCCGACCAGTCGTCCGGCACCGAGCTTGCGTAAGCCACCATCTTCTTCAGCACCGCGATCTTGCGATCCATCGCCTGGAGCTGTGGCCCCGAGAGGCCTGCGGCCTTCATCGTTAGCTCCTTGATGAACTCCTGGCCCTGTTCGGCCATCAGCTCGACGCTGTTGGTGGTGAGAAGCTGATTATAGCCCACTGCGGTCGAGATCGCGCGCTTGCCGCCATGCTCGATTCCCGACTGCACATCGTAGTTGCCGGTGCCGCCGGTCTCGAACGAATAGACCCGCACCGCCTGCTCGCGCGTCAAGCCCGCGGCTTGCGCGTAGCGCGCATAGGCGCGCTTGAATTCAATCTCGCTTGCAGGTTTTTGCGGCGACCACTGGAACTGCTCATTCGCAGCGCGCAGCAGATCGCCGACCACGGGAATGGCCTTGAACTGGCCGGGGCTTTGCTTCCGGTTCAGGTTCGGGATTCACCGGCCGCTTCGGCCCGGTATAGCTAGGAGGCTGCTGCAACACGTAATCGTCGAGCGTGATCGGCTGATGATCGCGCCGCTTGGCGTTGCGGCCGCGCCGTTTCTCGGTGACGGCGTTCCAGTAGGCGCCCGCATCCTGTTCGAAGGCCGCGCGGGCCTCCTGATAGTCACGCAACAGCCGGCGATATTCCCCGACCGAGAGCGGCGAGGCTTGCGCCAACGCGTCGGCCGGAGACGATGTAGCGCTATCTGTGGCCTGTGCCGGCAAAAATCAGGAGCGACGAGGCGGCGAGCGGAACAACGCAACCAGGCGACGCGAAAACGAATCATTTGAAGGAGCATGGCCGGATTTTAGAGCATCACGGCGCAGGGCGGGAGCGGATTTTGCGCCAAAAAGCCGCGCCTACTCCGGCTCGACGCCGCTCGCCTTCACCAGCTCCGACCACTTCTTTTCGTCCTTGTCGATGAATTCAGCATATTGTTCCGGCGAGCTCGGCGTGATCTCGGTTCCGTCAAGCTCGAGTTGCTTCTTCACCTCGTCGGAGGCGAGCGCGCCTTGCAGCGCCGCATTGAGCTTGTCGATGACGGGACGCGGCGTGCCCGCGGGCGCGACGAGGCCATAGGCCAGCACGGCATCGAAGCCGGTTACGCCGGCTTCGATCATCGTCGGCACATCGGGCAATAGATTGTTGCGTCGGACCGAGGTCACGGCGAGGCCGCGCAAGAGGCCGGCGTTGACGTTGCCGGCGATCGTGGCGATCGGCGAAAACGACAACGGAATATGGCCGCCCAGGAGATCGCTGACGGCAGGCCCCGATCCCTTGTAGGGAATGTGAACGATCGAAATTCCGGTCGCGCGCGCAAAATATTCGCCGGTGATGTGGCCGACCGTGCCGATGCCGGCAGAGCCGAAGTTGACCTTGCCCGGATTGGCCTTGGCGTAGGCGACGAGCTCGGCCACGGTCTTCGCCGGAAACGACGGATGCACCACCAGCGATGACGGCGCGCTGCCGATCATGCCGATCGGCACAAAGTCCTTGCGTGGATCGTAACCGACATTGCGATAGAGCGACGGTGCAATCGCGAGTGTGCCGGTGTAGCCGACCATGAGCGTGTAACCGTCCGGCTCGCTCTTTGCCACCGACTTGGCGCCGACCGTGCCACCTGCCCCGCCCCTGTTGTCGACGATGATGCTCTGGCCGAGCAACTGGCTCATCTTGTCGGCGATCACGCGCCCGACGAGCGATGTCGAGCCTCCGGGCGGAAACGGGACCACAAATGTGATCGTGCGGCTCGGATAGGTTTGAGCGTCGGCAACGCCACCCACGCCGAGCGCGACCAGTAAGTGGGCAAGCAACGCGCTTACGCCGCGCATGGGCAACCTCCCGAATATTCCCTGTTTTTTCGCATCGTCGTCGAAAGAAGGGACCTCTGCAAGGCGACCATTCCGCTTGACTAGTGTCCCGGTTCTGACATTCGTATTTTTTTCGCGGCGGCCTCGTTTACGAATGTCAGAACCAAAGGGACACTAGCTAAAATATCAATCCTGGTGTGGCTTTGGATTTGACATTCGCTTAAAGGACTCGCGGCGCAACTGAAGCGGATGTCAAATCCGCCACGCCAGCGACCGTGATCGATTGAAGAAATGGCCGCAAATCCGTCCAAGAACCCCGCGCGACAAGAAGGCTCCCGACGATGACAGAACCGGCCCATGAAAAGCTGAAAGCGGCTGGCTGGACGGTGGTCGAGACCAGCGGCTTCCTGAACCTGATCGGACCGCTGTGGGAACGCATCGTCGACGGCAATCAGGAATACGCGATCCTCGCCGAGCACAAGCACCACAACCGCCGCGACCGGGTCCAGGGCGGCGTGCTGATGACGCTGGCCGACCGTGCCTCCGGCATGATTGCCCGTCTGATCTCCGGCCGGCCGACGCTTGCGACCGTCCAGATGGACGTTCATTTCATCGACGCCGGCCAGATCGGCGAACTGCTGATTGCAAAGCCGCGCGTCGTCCGCGTCACCCACACGCTGATCTTCACCACCACCGAGGTGGTGGCCGAGGGCCGCGTCGTTGCGACCGCCAGCGGTGTGTTCAAGATCCTGAAAGACAACTCCTGACCCCATCCGAATTTTCAATCGAAAGGAACGCCTCACGTGGAATATCGTCAGCTCGGCCGTAGCGGCCTCAAGGTTTCACCGATCTGCCTCGGCACCATGATGTTCGGCGGACCGACCGACGAAGCGACTTCGATGCGAATCGTCGCCAAGGCGCGCGAGGCCGGCGTGAACTTCATCGACACCGCCGACGCCTATTCGAGCGGCGGCGCTGAGACGGTGGTCGGCCGCGCCATTTCCAACAACCGCCCCGGCTGGGTGCTGGCCACGAAACTGGCCAACCAGATGGGCGACGACCCCAACCGTGGCGGCCTGTCCCGGCGCTGGGTGCTGCAAGCGGCCGACGAGAGCCTGAAGCGGCTCGGCACCGACTACATCGACATCTATTACCTGCACAAGGAAGACCACGCGACGCCGCTCGCAGAGACCGTGCGGGCGATGGGCGAACTGATCAAGCAGGGCAAGGTGCGCTATTTCGGCGTCTCGAATTTTCGTTCCTGGCGCGTCGCGGAAATCTGCAACATCTGCGACGACCTCGGCATCGACCGCCCGATTGTCAGCCAGCCTTACTACAACGCGATGAACCGCATGCCGGAGGTCGAACACATCCCCGCCTGCAATTATTATGGGCTCGGCATCGTGGCCTACAGCCCGCTCGCGCGCGGCGTGCTGACCGGCAAATACAGCCCCGATGCGACGCCGGACAAGGGATCGCGCGCGGGCCGCAGCGACACGCGCATGATGCAGACGGAATGGCGGCCCGAGTCGCTGCAGCTGGCGCAGGAAATCCGCAAGCATGCGGAAGCGCGCGGCATCACGGCAGGCCAGTTCGCGGTCGGCTGGGTGCTCAACAGCGCCTTTGTCACCGGCGTCGTCGCCGGTCCGCGCACCGAAGAACAATGGGACGACTACATCCGCGCGCTCGACTACCGCTTCACGAGCGAGGACGAGGCCTTGATCGACGGGCTCGTCGTCACCGGCCACCCCTCGACGCCCGGCTACAACGATCCGCAATATCCGATCGAAGGCCGGACGCCGCGCACCGCCGCCGCGAAATAAAGCGAAACATTCACCGCGCCAAAAGCGCCACCCGGCAGGCAAAGCTTGCCGGGTTCTTGGTGGCGGGTGCCCAATGGGTCGTTGATCTACCAACGTAATTTTTCTGGCCTGAGCTTTGCTTCGCTCAACCCGCAGGTTTTTGTGCCGGTTGCGTGAGTTTGCTCATTGAGGCCCATGCGACATGTCAAAACATCACACATTGCCGCCAATCGCCTATACGGCACCACCGAAGCCAAAGAAGACCGAGAAGAAGCGCCGCTTGGCGTCGGCGTCGGCCAACCCGACGAGACGGCGGAGACTGGCGAAAGCAGCGCGTCCGGTCAGCCGATGGCGATATTCGGCCAGCTTCCGCAGGACTTTCCGGAGATCGAGGGAGCCGATCGCAAGCCACACCATTCACCCGGCCGGCTCAGCCAAGGCACGCTATCGGTGCTGCTACAGGCGCAGGAATTGAAGTAGGCGCGATCGCTTATCGCGATGCAGCCAGCTTGCGCAGCATCGCGTCATAGGCGTGCTTGATGCGCTCGACCGCCGGCGTCTTGTAGAGGAAGCCTTCGTTGCGGGCATGGACCAGCATCGAGGCATTGACCTCGAACACCACGACATTGCCGTCGCGGTCGAGCCCGCAATCGATGCCGAAATAATCCAGACCCATGCGCACGCGGATAGTCATGCAGCGCCTGCATTTGCGCCGGCCCGAAAGCCGCGGACGAGTCGTTCAGAAATGCCGCTTCTTCCTGCTGCATCCACGCATGATGGGCCATGTCGGTATTGATGTGATGCAGTTTCCAGTCACGCCCGATGCAGAGGTGGTAGGGCAGCACCTGATCGTCGACGAAGATGAAGCGGTACTTCCGGAAATAATCGTCGCGTGAGAGGTAATCGATATATTCGATCAGATAGTGATCGTGGTCGGTTCGCTGCGACAGGAAGGCCGACAATGCGGCGAGGTCCTCGACCTTTTCGAAGTCATCGCCGCCATGGGTGCCGACCGGCCGCGCCAGACAGCTCGACGTGAACGGCAAAGCCGCCTTCAACGCGGTTTCAGAATGATCGGTGCCGGCCTTCAGCCGCAGCGCTTGCGGCACGCGGCAGCCGGGAATTTCGGCAAGCAACTTGGCAACCTCATCGCGCGTCGTCTGCTGCACCTTGCGCGGATGATTGACGGTCGGCAAACCGAGACGCTCGACCAGATCGGCTGCGAGCGGCAGCAGGTCCGCGGTCTGGTCGGCGTCAGAAACCAGGTTGATGACAAGCTGGATATTCCGGCCCAGCGCGGCGGTGTCGTATTCGCGCTCCGGGAACAGCGACAGCGTGTCGGTGTCGAAGAATGCGTCCTGAAAAAGATACTCGGTCGGCGTATTGCCGCCGAACGGCGCGTACAACGCCAGCACGCGAAATTCCGCCGGCTGCCTCAAGGCTGGCCGCCGGATCAACGGCTCGATCCGTGCGGCTTCCGCATAGGCCGCTTGGGCGGCCGCGTCGTCGCCGGCGGTCTGCCTGAGCGCACCGATCCAGTTGAGGCTCTCGGCATCCTGCGGATTGAGGGCGACGGCCTCCTGAAAACTCGCGATCGCAGGCTCGATCTCACCCATCTCGTAGAGCGTCTTGCCGAGCAGGTGATGGATCCGGGAATCTTCCGGGCGCTCGCTTTTCAGCTCGATCAGGATGGCCTTGGCCACGAGATATTGCTGGGCCGCCATCAGCGCGTGAACCATGTTGGCGCGGGCCGCCCAATGGCGGGGATTGAGACTGAGGGCCTTCAGGTAGAGTTCAATCGCGGTCTGCGGCTGTCCACACCTCAAATGCAAATCGCCGAAGCTGCACCAGCAATTCGTCAGATGCGGCGCGATCGTCAACGCCGCCTGGTAATTGGCGCTGGCGAGCCCGACGTCGCCGGAGGCGGCGGCCACGTTGCCAAGCCGGGCATGTAACTCGGACACCGTCTCGGTAGACTCGGCTCCACTCTTCTCGGCTTCCGCAAGACCCTGCCTGAAGGCGGCGATGGCATCGGCGGGCCTGCCTTCCCTGAACAGGGTCAGACCGAGACGCAGGTGTTGCTGAGCGGCCGAGCCGGTGGTGTCAGTTTCCGGGGAAGCGCCTGGAAGCGTCGAGGTCTGCATCGAAATCGCACCTGTCAGAAAGCGGCGGATCGGCTGAAGTTTTCACAAGAAAGCCGGCTTCGAGCTTTGCCAATTCTTGGTTAACAGGTTGTTACCGGAGCGGGCGCGACGCGGCCTTCAACGCCTCCGGCCAACCAACTCGAACACCGCGCCGGGATTGTTGTCGTGAAAGCGCAGATCGAACTCATGCAGGTTGGCGATCGCGGCGGCGATGCTGAGCCCAAGCCCGCTGCCGGGAACGGGGTGGCCGCTCGATGTGCGGTAGAACCGTTTGAAGATCTTGTCGCGCTCGGCCGGCTCGACGCCGACCCCGTTGTCGCGCACCCGCACCACCGGCAAGCCATCTTCGCGGATCACCGAAATGCTGACGCTGCCGTTCTCGGGCGTGAACTTGATCGCGTTGCCGATCAGGTTCGAGACAGCCTCGCGCATCAGGTCACCGTCGCCCTTGATTTGAACCGGAGACTGGGTCTCAAGCGTCATCTTGATCGATTTCGAGTCTGCCAGCGGCTCGTAGAACTCGAACAGGTCCGCACAGATCGCCGCCAGGTCGATCGATTGGAAGTTGCGCGATTTCGGACCGTATTCGACATCGGCCAGACGCAGCAGCGCGGCGACCGTCAGCATGGCCTTGTCGATGTGGGCCAGCGCCTGCTTCACCACCGAGCGCAACTGCTCGTCGCTTGAGCTTTCAAGTCCGCGCTCGAGCTGGGCATGAACGACAGCAAGCGGGCTTCGCAAGTCGTGGGCGATGTTGTCGCCGACGCCCTTGAGCTGCACCAGCAGCCGCCCGATCTCGTCCAGCATCAGATTGACGTCCCGCGATATCTGGGCGATCGGGTCGCGCCGCGAACCGACCGGCAGCCGCAAATCCGTATCTCCCTTCATGATGCGGGCAATCGTGTCATGAATGGCGGTGAGACGGCGCGACGAGCGGCGGGCGAAGAAGGCTCCGATCGCAAGCGCCAGCAGCAGCATCGGGGCGAGCCCGGCCGTGAGCGCGCTTTGCACGATGCGCCGGAACGCCAGCGTCTCCAGCAGGCTTCGGCCGAGCAGCATGATGTTGCCGTCGGGACGCTGGCGCGCGACGAAGATAGTCGGCTCCAGCCGGTTGTCGCTGCCGGGCACCCGCGTGGCCGCAACGTAATGCGCCTTGCCGTCCAAAGTTATCGCCGGCAGGACGTCGATATTGCCGAACATCACCTTGTGATTTGAATCGAACAACGCGGCATAATCGATGCGCCGCAGGTCGTTCGTCAGCCTTACATCGAAAGCATTTCGCAACTCGTCGACCGGACGATCGACGCTCTTGGCCGCCTCGGTTTCGAGAATGAGGCGATTCCTCGCCTCGTTCGCTTCGCCGATCCGAAAATAGACGAGACCGAAGATGGCGGTGGTCGCCACCGTCGTGACCAACACGAAGGCGAGCGCGACGCGAACCGCCGAAGAGCGGAAAAATTCAAGCATTCGCATTCAGCATGAAACCTGCGCCGCGGATGTTCACGATCAAAGAGGGCACACCCTTTGTGTCGATCTTTTTCCGCAAGTTGCTGATGTGGACGTCGACGACGTTGGTCTCCAGCGAGAAGTGATACTGCCAGACTTCCTGCAACAACATCGCCCGCGTGATCACGCGCCCGGGATGGCGCAGAAAATATTCAAGCAGGCGAAATTCGCGCGGCAACAACTCGACCCTGTTGCCGTTACGATGGACGGTCTTTTCGATCAGGTCCATCTCGAGATCGCCGACGCGCAATTTGGTCGTGCGCACGTCGTCGAGGCGTCGCAGCATCGCTTCGACGCGCGCCGAAAGCTCGACCATCGCGAACGGCTTGGTCAGATAGTCGTCGCCACCGGCTTTCAACCCCCGGACCTTCTCGTCGACCGAGGACAAGGCCGAGATCACCAGGACCGGCACCTTGATGCCTTCCTTGCGCAAGGCCTCCAGCGTCACGAGGCTGTCCTCGCCGAACACGATCCGGTCCATGACCATGACATCGGCGGCGCCGACCCGGGCAGCGTCGGCGGCCTGCGCAATCGAGGCGTGGCGCACCAGATAGCCCTTGCCTTCGAGCTCGCTTTTGATCTCGTCCGCCATCGCCTGTTCGTCCTCGACGAGCACGATGGTAGGCGCGGGGGCATCAGCGGTGTTCGTCACAGGCTCGATCCCTTCCTTGCAATACCTTCGTTTTGCGTCAGGGGGTCAATCCGGGCGGTGGCGGAGCCGGCCGCGCATGCGGCGGATCCTGTGCAAGACGTTTGATCGCGGCGACGACCGCAGGATCGGGGCGCCGGACCGGCGGGATGATTTCATCCGGCGGCCAGCCACCGCCGAGCGCCTTATAGAGCGCCACAAAACTGTCCCCGGCAAGCCGGACGATTTCCGCGCGTTGCTGCTCCAGCGTGAATTGCTGCCGTTCGGCGTCGAGCACGTTGAGGAAGTCGGTCAGGCCGCGATCGTAACGTTCCGTCGCCACCTTGGTCGCCTGACGGGCCGCGTCAAGCGCGAGGTCGAGGCTGCGCAGGCTCTGACGGAAGCCCTGATAGGCCGCATTGGCTTCGTCGACCTGCTGGATCGCGACGAGAATCGATTGCTTGTAAACGCCGGCCAGTTCGTGGGCGCGATAGTCGGCGATCTCGACCCTCGCATCGAGGGCGCCGAAATCGAGGATCGGAGCCTCGATCGAGGGTCCGATCGATGCGATCCAGGTGATCGGAATCGTCGAACCCGATCGAGGACCGGCCTGTGCGCCCGCGCCGGAGATCACCGCCACGCTCGGGAACAGCTCCGCGGTGCGAGCGCCAATATCTGCGACTGACGCCGCGAGAAGGCGCTCGGCTTCCAGGATATCGGGACGGCGGCGGATCAGGTCGACCGGGGTTCCGGCAGGCGCGCGTGCCGGCAGACGCGGCACCGCGCTCGGCCGCTGCAAACGGCGGGAAATGTTTTCGGGGTATTCGCCGACCAGAACGGCGATCGCGTAGGAGTTGGCTGCGATCTGCGCCTTGAGGGGCTCGACATCGGCCTGAAGCGTCTCGACCTGACGCTTGGCAAGCAGCACGTCGAGTTCATTGGTCAGGCCGCGATCGAGGCGGGTCTGCGCCAGATCGAGAATCTTCCGCGACGCCTCGATGTTGCGGTAGAGAATTTGCAGCCGGTCCTGCCGCGCGCGAAGATCGAAATAGAGCCGGGTGACGTCGGCCGCGACCACGACATACACCCAGTCGCGCGCCTCCTTCAGCGCCTCGGCGGTGTAGACCTGCGCCTCGACGCGTTTGGCGATCTTGCCGAAGATATCGATTTCCCATTCCGCATCGAGACCGCCGACGCCGGAGATCTTCTTCAGCCCGCCATTGTTATCACCGTCGCGCAAGCCCTGCGCGACCCTGCCCTTGGTCTCGTCGGTGCCGGTGCCGGTGCCGCCGCCGACCCCGCCATTGAGCTGCGGCACGGCCGCCGCGCCGACCACGATCAGTTGCAGCCGCGCCTGCTGGAGGCGATCGAGCGCAATCTTGAGGTCGATATTGTTGGCGATCGCAAGTTCAACCAGCTCGTTGAGCTGCCGATCATGCAGCGTGCGCCACCACTGCCAGAGCTCGGCCTTGCCGCCGGACTGCGGTCCGTTGCCCGCGGGCGGAACCGAAAAGCCCGCAGGAATGGCGGCATCCGGCGTGAAATATTCCGGGCCCAGCGAGCATCCTGCCAATGCGCCGGCACACACCACCACACACGCGAGACCTTGGATTCTCATGCCCCTATTCCGCCATGCCCACAGGCGCGAGACGCCAAACATCGCCGATAGGACGTCGAGCGCTGCATCGACGTCAACCCACCCGAAAAACTTTGCTCAACCCGTGTTGTCAAAAGGCAACGAAGGCGCGTCATCGCACTTCGGCCTCATGAGCCGGCTGCGGCGCGGCATCCTTGGCGACGCGGACCTGCTCGCCTTGCGACAGCGAATCCGGCGGGCTGTTGATGACCGTCTCCGATGCCGTAAGGCCGCCCAGCACCTCGAACTCGGTTCCGAGGTTGCGGCCGAGCTTGATCGACCGCAACTCGACCTTGTCGCCGGGCGTCAGGATCGCCAGTTGCGGGCCGTTCTCACGGAAGATCAGCGCACTGGTCGGGATTCGCAGCGTGCCGGGGGTGTCGGCGAGATTGAAACGCACCTCGGCGAACGTGCCCGGTTGCAGCAGGTTTTCATCGTTCTTGGCGTGGAGTTCGACCAGCAGCGTCCGTGCCGTCTTGTTGATGGCTTCCGACGTCGTCGACACCACCGCCTTGAAGGCCTTGGCGGGATATTGCGGCAAGGTCATCTCGGCGGTGAGACCGGCCTTCATGTTGGACGAAATTTCCTGCGGCACCTGAACGAACACCCGCATCTCGTGCGTGTCCGCGACCCGGAACATCTGGGGACCGTTGCCGCTGCTGCCGGCGTTGATCAGGGCGCCGATATCGGTGTTGCGTTGGGTCACGGTCCCGTCAAAGGGAGCTCTGATGCGCTTGAAGTGCTCGAGCGCGGTGAGCCGGTCGACCTCGCTCTTGTTGACATTGGCTTCCGCAATCGCCGCCTTGTAGCGCGCATCGGCGCTGCCGAACTCCGCCTTCTTGGCTTCCGTCTCCTGCTCGGAAACCACGCCCTTCGGCGATTCCCGCCAGCGCTTGTAGGTCGTCTCGGCGAAATTCCGCTCCGCATCCCTCACATTGACCTGGGCTTCGGCTGCATTGAGTTTCGCTTTGGCCGCCGCCAATTGCGCATCGAGATCGGGCGCATCGATCTCCGCCAAAAGCTGCCCCTTCTCGACATGCGCGCCAAAATCGAAATACCAGTCCTTGAGATATCCGCTCACCCGCGCGTAGATCGGCGCCTCGAACCAGGCCTCGATATCGCCGGGCAAAGCGATCTGCTGACCGGTGACGCCCTGCTTCGGCGCGACGGTGGCGACCGTCGGCACCGCGAGTTCGGCGGTCCACTTCGCGACCTCGTTCTCCTGCTGGCGGCGCCACAGGATGCCGGAGACGGCAATCGCGACCGCCACGAGCACGGCGATGATCGCGACCCGGCGCGACTTGCCGGGCGGCGGCGCAATCCTCGCCTGCCTTGTGTCCTGTTCCGGTGGAACGTGATGCGGGTGAAGAATCAAGCAAGATATTTCTCCCAGTTCACCGGCCAGGCTCGATCGCCGGCGCTTGGTCGCCCTTGCGGTGAAGAACGCTGAAGACGACCGGAACGAAGAACAGCGTGGCAAGGGTGGCGACGGCAAGTCCGCCAATCACCGCACGGCCGAGCGGGGCGTTCTGTTCGCCGCCCTCGCCCATCGCCAGCGCCATCGGAATCATGCCGATGATCATCGCGAGCGCCGTCATCAACACCGGCCGGAAACGGGTGAAGCCGGACTCCAGTGCCGCGGTGGTGGCATTCAGGCCGTTCTCCAGACCTTCGCGCGCGAAACTCACGAGCAAGATGCTGTTGGCCGTCGCAATGCCCATGCACATGATGGCGCCGGTCAAGGCCGGCACCGACAGCGTGGTGCCGGTCATGAACAGTGTCCAGACGATGCCGGCGAGCGCTGCGGGCAGCGCGGTGATGATGATGAAGGGATCGAGCCAGGACTGGAAGTTGACGACGATCACGAGATAGATCAGCACGATCGCGCCGACGAGGCCGAGATAGAGCTGGCTGTAGGCGTTATTCATGGTCTGAACCTGACCGCGCACGATCGTGTAGGAGCCGCGCGGCAGATCCTTCTTGGTCTCGGCCAGGATTTTCGAGATGTCGCCGGACACGGCGCCGAGGTCACGCCCCTGCGTGTCGCCGAAGATATCGATCACCGGCTGCACGTTGTAGTGCGACACGACGCCGGCGCTCGGGCCCTGGGTGATCTTGGCAAGGCCGCCAAGGTAGCGCTGCGCAACGGTGCCGTTCTCCGTGGTGGTGATCGGGATGTTGGACAGATCGGAGATGCTGTTGATCCGGTACTGCGGCATCTGGGCCACGATCGGATAGGACACACCGTTTTCCGGGTTGAGCCAGAAATTCGGCTTCACCTGACCGCTGCCGGAAAGCGTGACCAGCAGGCTGTTGGCGACGTCGCGCTGGGTCAGGCCGACCTCGGCGGCCATGGTCCGGTCGACGTCGATATTGATCTGCGGGTAGTTGAAGATCTGCTGGATGCGCAGGTCGGCAATGCCCGGCACCTGGCGAATCTTCTTCAACAGGTCGTTGGCGTAGGCGAAGTTGGCTTTCTGGTTGTTGCCGACGACCTGGATGTCGATCGGCGCCGGCAATCCGAAGTTCAGGATCTGCGACACGATATCGGCGGGCAGGAAGGAGAAGGTGGTGCCCGGAAATTTCTGCGGCAATATCGTGCGCAGTTTCTTGACGTATTCGGCGGTCGGACCGTGGTCCTCCTTCAGTGTGATCAGCGCATCACCGTCCTCGGGTCCGATCGTGCCGGTGTTCTGATAGGCCATGTTGATGCCGGAGAACGGCAGGCCGATATTGTCGACGATGTTGGCGAGTTCATCGCGCGGAATCGTCGTGCGCACCGTCTGCTCGACCTGTTCGAACAGGCGCGCCATCTCCTCGATGCGCGTGCCTGGCTGGCCACGCACATGCATCATGATCTGGCCGGAATCGACCGCCGGGAAGAAGTTCGAGCCGAGAAACGGCACCAGCGCGAACGACACCACGACGCAGGCGAGAAAGCCCACGATGAACGCCTTCGGCGCCTCGAGCGCGCGGACCAGCAACGCGCGGTATCCGGCGCGGAAACGTTCGAAGTACTGCTCGAAACCCTGCTGGAATCGCAATATCGGATTGCGCGAGCGGATCGGCAGCCGGTCATGGCCGATATCGGTCTCGATCGAGTGGTGATGCGCGCTCATCAGGAAGTTGGCCATCGTCGGCACGAGCGTGCGCGACAGGATGAACGAGCCGATCAGCGCGAACACGACCGCTTCCGCCATCGGCTGGAACAGATAGCCGGCAACGCCGCCAAGCTGGAACATCGGCACGAAGACGATGCAGAGACAAAGCAAAGTGACGAAGGCCGGGATCACGATCTGCTGCGCGCCGTCGAGAATCGCGGGCTCGATCTCCTTGCCTTGTTCGAGATGGTAATTGATGTTTTCGATCGTCACCGTGCCGTCGTCGACCAGGATGCCGACCGCGAGTGCTAGTCCGCCCAGCGTCATGACATTGATGGTTTCGCCGAGCAGCGACAACGCGGTGAGCGAGAACAACACCGCAAGCGGAATTTCGGTGAGAATGATCACCGTCGAGCGCCAGCTGCCGAGAAACAGCAGGATCATCACGCCGACGAGCACGGCCGCCAATATGGCCTCGCGAATGACGCCGAACACCGCGGCCTTCACGAATACCGACTGATCACCGACGGCCTCCAGGTTGAGGCTGGAAGGCAGACTTTCCTTGACCCGCGTCAACAACGTCTTGACGCCGTCGATGACGTCCAGCGTTGACGCCGCCCCCGCCTTCAGGATGGTCATCAGCACCGCGCGCGAGCCGTTCACCCGCACGAGATTCGTCTGCGGCGGCGAGCCCTGGTGAACGTAAGCGACGTCGCGCACGAAGATCACGGTGCCGTTGGATTTCTTGACCGGCAGATCGTTGATCTTTTCGAGATTGACGGGGCTGGCGTTGAGCGAGACGTTCCAGTCGAACTTTCCGATCTTCTGGTCGCCGGCGGGAAGAATCAGGTTCTGCACCGACACAGCGTTGACGACATCTTCCGCCGAGACGCCATGCGCCTGCATCGCCTGCTGGTCGAGATCGATCTGCACTTGCAGGACCTGGCCGCCATAGGGCGAAGGCACCGCGGCGCCCCGCACCGTCGCCAGTTGCGGCCGGATGAAATTCTGCCCGAGATCAAACAGCCGCATCTCGGGCAACGACGTGCTCGACAGCGCCAGTTGCAGGATCGGCACGGACGAGGCGTTGTAGCTCAGCACGTAAGGCGGGGTGATGCCGGGCGGCAGCAGCTTCAACACGGTCTGTGAGGACGCCGTCACCTGCGCCATCGCGGCGGCGATATTGACGTCCTTCTGGAAGAAGACCTTGATCACGCCATAGCCGGCGAGCGACTGCGACTCGACGTGCTCGATGTTGCTGACCTGGGCGGTCAGGAAGCGCTCGTAGTAATAGATCACCCGGCCCGACATGTCGTTCGGCGGCAGGCCGTTATAGCTCCAGACGACCGCGATCACCGGGATGTTGATGTTCGGGAAAATGTCGGTCGGAGTGGTGAGCGCGGCGCGAATGCCGAACAGCGCAATCAGCACCGCAAGCACCACGAACGTATAGGGCCGCCTCAGCGCGGTCAGAACGATCCACACGACGCAGCCCTCCCACATCTCGCCAGTGATCGCAGCCGATCCGCCCGACGAGAGCCAAGCGATAAACTATCAGGATTGGACGGTCCCGGCGAAGATTTCGCCGTTCCCCACAAGGTCCGGAGGGATACGATCATGACAGCAGCTTGTATCCTCCAGACGCCCAAACGGGAGATTGGAAGCGCGGGAAGAGATCGAACCGGACTGACCGTCCGGGATCGCGCGCATGTCCACAGCCCGCGCGAATGATGGGAAGCACGCCGCAGTGCGGCAACTAATATAAAATTTAGTGTGCGGTCAGGGTGTTCCCTGCCCCGGCAGGATCGCGCGAAAGCCGTTTTTGCAATGCAAAAACGCGACAAAGAAGCGCAGGAATTTGGTGGTTCAAACGGCCTTCACGACTTGCGCGGCCGGCCCCGTTTGGCAAACACCACACCGCGCTCGTCAGCGGAGCGGCGAAGCGCGCCGGCCAGTTTGAGGGCTTCGTTACGCTCGGGCCCAGGCGCCATCTGGCGCGCGAGCTCCAACGCGTCCTCAGCAGCCTCGTCCCGTTCCACCCGATCCCGATCGGATGAGCGTTGATCCTTGCTCATCGCCCCACCGCACTCCCTGCGCGCCCCGCGTCTTCTTTCCAGATTGGATCACGGTTCGCCAAAGATTGGCGCGATTCCACACGAGCGTCAACGATCACGTTCCGCCGTGTGGAATGCAGTCCATCACATTGATTTAACAATCAATTTTTCATGCCGGTGATCGATGCCGAGACCGCACGGGGGTCGCGTTGCGGCCAGCGTCCGCTCTCCACTTGCGCAAGGAAATCGCCGACGATTCGATTGTACTCCTCCGGCTCCTCGATGTTGATGGCGTGACCGGAATTCGGGATCACCGACAGCGCCGCGGAAGGAATGTTCTGCTTCATCAGAATGCCCGGCAACAGGCACGGCCAATCCTCGTCGCCGGTGATGACGAGCGTCGGCACCGTGATCCGCTTCATCTCCTCAACCAGCGTGTAGAGCGAGGGCCGCTCCTTCTGCACGCCCTGCTGGGTGTTGGCCGAACCGATGTTCGAGTGTTCGGCCAGCATCTTCTTGAACTCGGCATGTCCGCGCGGGTCCTTGTTCTCATACTGCACGCGGGTCGGCCCGTAGGCGTAACGCTCGGCAAACGCCGCCATGCCGTCCTTGCGCAGCGCCGCCGCGATCACGTCCGCCTCGGCACGGAAGATCTCGCGCTTGTCGGGTTCGGCGCCATATCCGCAGCCGCCAATGCACAATGACAAGGCACGCGCCTGATGGCGAATACCGAAATGCAGCGTCGCGAAACCGCCCATCGAAAGACCGACGATGTGCGCTTTCGGCGCCTTGATGTGATCGAGCACCGCCAGGATGTCATCGGCCGCGCGCGCTTGCGAATAGGAGGCGACGTTTTCGGGAACATCCGACGGCGGAAAGCCACGCGCATTGTAGGCGATGGTGCGATAGCGCTTGCCGAAATAGCGCATCTGCGGCTCGTAGCTGCGCAGATCGCCGGCGAACTCGTGCACGAAGATCACCGGCTCTCCTGTGCCGGTCTCCTCGAAATAGAGTCGCACTCCGTCATCTGTCGTTGCGTATGGCATGGCGTTCTCCCTGCTTCTTGTTAATCGTTGTTGTGCTGCGAAGTTATACTGCGAAATTCTTCGGCGGCTTGTTGCGCGACAAATAAGTACCGTAACCCTTTTTGCCGACAAGCTCGCCGTCATCGACCACGACCTGGCCGCGCACCATGGTCAGCACCGGCCAGCCCGTGACTTCGATGCCCTCATAGGGCGTGTAGTCCGAGCCGTCGTGGATCAGATCGTGGCGGATCGTCACCTTGCGCTCGGGATCCCAGATCGCGATGTCCGCGTCCGAGCCGACCGCGATGGTGCCCTTGCGCGGATAAAGGCCGTAAATCTTGGCGTGATTGGTCGCGCTGAAGGCGACAAAGCTGTTGAGGTCGATGCGGCCCTTGACGACGCCCTCCGAGAACAGGATCGGCAGCCGCGTCGCCACGCCCGGAATCCCGTTCGGCACCCAGCGAAAACTGGTGCGCCCTTTCGGCGCCAGCTTGCCTTGCGGATCGTCATAACGGAACGGGCAGTGGTCGGAGGAGAATACCGAAAACACCTTTTGCTGAAGACCCTCCCAGCACGCCTTCTGGCTTGCCACGTCGCGCGGCGGCGGCGAGCAGACATACTTGGCGCCCTCCATGTTGAGCTGGTCGAGGTCCTTTTCGGTCAGCACCAGATATTGCGGACAGGTCTCGCCCATCACTTTGAGCCCGCGCTGCTGCGCGCGGCGGATTTCGTCCATCGCCTCGCGGTTGGAGACGTGCACGATCATGATCGGCACGTCGACGAGTTCCGACAACGAAATGGCGCGGTGCGTGGCTTCGCGCTCGACCGGTATCGGCCGCGAGGTCGCGTGAAAGCGCGGCGCGGTGTTGCCCCCGCGTTCGAGCCGGTCGGTCAGAAACCGGATCGCGTCGAAATTTTCCGCATGCACCATCAGCATCGCGCCGGTCTCACGCGCCACCGACATGGTCTCCAGCAGTTCGCGATCCGACAGCGCCAGGCCCTCGTAGGTCATGAAGACCTTCATCGAGGTGTAGCCGTCCTCCACCAGCGCGGGCAGTTCCTGACCCAACACATGCTCGGTCGGATCGGAGACGATGAGATGGAAGGAGACATCGACATGACATTCGCCGTCCGCCAATGCGTGATACTTGCGCAAGGCCTCACGCAACGTCTGTCCTTTTTCCTGCAGGCAGAACGGCAGCACGGTGGTGTTGCCGCCAAACGCCGCCGAGCGCGTACCGGTGGCGAAACCATCCGCCATGACGATGCCGTCGCCCGAGGGCTGCGCGAAATGGACGTGGCTGTCGATGCCGCCGGGCAGCACCAGCCGGCCGGTCGCGTCGATCACCGTCGCCGCCGTGCCGAGATCGTTGCCGAGCGCTGTGACCTTGCCGTCGAAAATGCCGACATCGCAGGAAAACGTATCGGCCGCGGTCACCACCGTGCCGCCGCGGATGATGGTGTCGAACCGCATCAGTGTCCTCCCTGCTTTCCGTCCCTGATGTTCGATGACGGCGGCGAGCGGTTCGGCGAGCCCCGTCGTCGGCTTGGGACCGGGACGGCGGAAGGTGCCGGCGCGCGCCTTGAGCGGCTTGAGCACGGCAAGCGTTTCCGCCTGCCGCACGGCGGCCGCAACCGGATCGATTACCGGGACCGGGATGCGATCCTTGACCTTGTCCGCAAGACCGGCAAGCGGCGCACCCGACAGGATCACGACATCGGCCTCATCTTGCTCGATTGCCGTATTGGCGAGCCGAACCAGCACCTCCTCCTTCTCGGACTGAACATCCGAGATGGATTGGAACGCTTCGTCGAGCGCACGGATACCGGCGCAACGCGCTTCCAGGCCGTGCATCGCCACGCATTCCTGGTACCAGGGCGCGAGCGTGCGCGAAAAAGTCACGATGGCGAATTTTCGTCCGACCATGCAAGCGGTCAGCATCGCGGCCTCCGCAAGTCCGACAATCGGAAACGAAAACAATTCGCGCGCGCCGAACAGGCCGGGGTCGCCGAAGGCTGCGATAATGGCGGCATCAAAACCGGCTCCGGCCTCCGCCAGCATTTCCAGCGCGATCGCACCGCCGATCTGCGCCTCGGCCCGGGTCGCGATATAAGGCACGCCGCGTTGAGCGGTCATTGGCACCAGTTCGGTGCCGGCCGACGCCGCCCGGCTGCCGGCGGCATGAAGCAGACCGGTCACTTCAGCGGTGGTGTTGGGATTGAGCAGAAGTATTCTCACGGTATCTCTTTCCTGTTCGCGAGCGTCTCGGCCACGGTTTCGCCGGTACGGCGAACGTGCTGGCCGAGCAATCGCCCAGCCCGCTCCGCATCACGCGCCTTCAACGCCGCGAGAATTTGCCGGTGCTCGCGCACCGATTCTTCCCATCGCCCGTGCGTCGACAACGCAAAGAAGCGCGCCCGCTCCGCCCGAGCCAGTAGCGCGTCGTGCGAGGCCTTCAGCACGCTGTTGCGGGCGAAGCCAACGATGGAGCTGTGGATCTGCTGGTTGACTTCGAAATAGTCACGCAATTCGCCGCGCTCGCGATGCCGTTCGATCCGCGCCTGAAGCGCCTCGAGCCGTTCGACATCCTGCACCGTCATTCGGAGCGCTGCGAGTTCTGCCGCACACCGCTCGATTGCGCTGACGGCCTCGAACAGTTCGGCCAACTCGTCATGCCGAAACGGCGCGACCACCGCACCGCGATTGAGACGCAATTCGACCAGGCCTTCGGCGGCAAGTTGCTTCAAGGCTTCGCGAAGCGGCGTGCGCGAAATGCCGAGCGCCTCGGACAGGCCGACCTCGAGCAGCGACTCGCCGGGCGCAAGACCGCCGCGCACGATCAAGGTACGAAGCTTGTTGGCGGCCTGCTCGTGCAGGCCGGTGCGGGGAACGCGCAACGTGCGCGTCCGTAACGCCGCCATCCCGCCGCGCGGCTTCGGCGCTTTCCGTTGGCTGGCGGGTTTGGTTTTGGCTTTAGCCATTTTGGTCCTAGCTATCTTAGTCTTAGCCACTTTAGTCTTAGCCATGGCGCGCCGCGACGGGCTGATCGCGCCGGGCGGGCGCGAACGATGCGGGCAGCAGATCACGATTGGCGAACACGCTGCCCCAGCCTTGCACAACGGACGGATCGACACCCGCTGCGATCAGGCAGCCCCACAGCGTCACCGCGATCGAATCGAAAACCCGCGCGCCAAGCTTCCGCTCCAGAGGTTCCGCGACGCCGGCTCCGCGCATGTTGGTGCACAGCACGACGGCCGCATCGGCCCCTTCGCGCACAACTTCCTCGATCAGACGCTTCACCTCGGCTTCCGGCACCTCGGCAAAGGAGAAATTATCCGCGAGCGACAGATGTCGCTCGGCGACGCAATTCAATCCCTGCGCGCCCCAGACGGTCATGATCCGGTCCTGCACATCGGCGGTGTAAGGCGACACCAGTCCGATACGCGCGGCAGGCAATTGCCGGAACAGGTCGCGATAGGCGAGCACCGTGGTGCAGGCGCGGATGCCGGTCGCTTCCGTGATACGCTCGCATAACTGCTCATCACGATCGAAGCCGAGCCAGCTTGCGGACGTACCGTTCCAGGCGATGACGTCGACCTTGGCGTGGGCCAGCAGTTCGGCTGCGCGCAGGATTTCGCTGTGATCGAACTGCCGCTTTGCGGAATCCGACAGCGCGATTTCCGTCACCTTGAAGCGCGAGGAATGTATCGAGACGCCCTCGACGCCGGCCAGCATCGCATAGCTGACCGGCTCGAGGGCGGTGTTCGACGACGGCGTAAGCATGCCGAGTCTGGTCATGTCGTATCCTTCAAGCCTGTTCTGCCTATACCGGCAGGCGACGGCTGTAGTCGATCAAGGTCGAGGAGATCAACAGCCCGACGCCGGCGAGCGCGAAATACATCAGCGCCAGGAAGTAGGACCCGGTCGCCTGCACGATGAAACCGACGATGATCGGGGTTGTGATGCCCGCGATATTGCCGCCGAGATTCATGCAGCCGCCGAGAAACCCTGCTTTTGCCCGTCCCGCCAGCGCCGTCGGAATGACCCAGTACATGCCGCACCAGCGCAGGAAGAACAACGTCGTCGAAAGCAGCACGACGACCAGCACCGCGTCCTTCGTATAGGCGACGAGAAAGATCGAGATCGTCACCATGATGGCCGCAATCGCGAACAGCGTTCGATACACGAGATTCGGCGAACCGCCGCTGCCGCGCCAGCGATCGCCGATCCATCCGCCGATCAGCTCTCCGACGAAGCCTGCGAAGAAGATGATGAAGGACGTGTTGCCGAGCGTCTTGATGTCGAGATTGTGCACCTTGAACAGGTAGGTCGGCATCCAGGTGAGCAGCCCGTAGAACGTCACGTTGAAGAAGAACCAGCCCAGGCACATGCACCAGACCGAGCGGAACGTGAAATAGGACGTCCAGCTTCCGCCCGATGAGGGTGTCGAGCCCGCATCTTCCTCCGCATGCGCCTGTTCGATGTAGCGCGCTTCGGCTTCGTTGACGGAGGGATGCTCGCGCGGCGAGTTGCGAATGTAATACCAGGCCCAGATCCCGCACAGGATCGTGCCGACACCGGCAACGACAAAGGCCATGCGCCAGGAGTTGAACGCGGCGATCAGCCAGGCGATCACGATCGAGCCGAGGGCTGCGCCGAGCGGCGCGCCGCCATCGAGCAGCGTCGCACCGCGGCCGCGTTCGGTCTGCGTCATCCAGATGCCGTTGAGCTTGCCGCCGGCTGGATAGATCGGCGCCTCCGAAGCGCCGAGGCCGAGCCGGGTCAGCAGCAACACGAACCAGTTGGTCGACACCGCTGCGATCGCCTGGAACGCGCCCCAGAACACCGTCGCCAGCGCCACCACGATTCTCGGCTTGAAGCGGTCCGCCAGCATGCCGCCCGGCACCTGCATGAAGGCGTAAGTCCAGAAGAACGAACTCAGGATCAGCCCTTGCCAGGCGGGATCGATGTCGAATTCCTTGGAGATCAACGGCATCGCGACCGAGAGCGAGGCACGGTCGATGTAGTTCACGGAAACGAGAAACAGCAGCAGAAAAAAAATCTTCCAACGCACGCCGGTCGGCTTGTCCGCGGCGGCGGCAGCAATGGCTTGATTACTCATGGCTCTCCCCAATGCCGGCAGGTCCTTGCGCGAGCCTTCTTGTTATCTTCGCGCGACCGTCGCCACTGACGATCCTCCGCTGCCGGCAGGCCCAAGTCTGCGGCAAGGCGGGAAAAGCAGCAACGACATTTTGCATGCTGCATGCAATTTCTTGTAATTATATTGATATTATATATGATATTGTATCTAGCAAAATCGGACATTGCCGAAATTTTGGTCCGCTGGCTGATCAACGCCTGGGCAATTTGAGACGGTTCAAGCCCCTCATTTGCCGGAACGCACCCGCGTTCCATCGGCCATCAGATTTCGCCCCTTCCGCTCGACAATCATTCGATAGGCATGCGGCTGGCGATGAATGTCGAAGTTGAAAGTGGTGCGCTTGTAGGAATTGCAAAGATCGAGATCGCAGCGCGCCAGCGCGATCTCGTCGCCCTTGGTCGTGCAGGCTGCAACGACCTCGCCCGAAGGCGCGATGATGCAAGTGCCGCCAATCTGGTCGACGCCTTCTTCGATCCCGGCTTTGGCCACGCCGACCACCCAGGTGCTGTTTTGATAGGCGCCAGCCTGCATTACGAGTTGATTGTGGAACAGCGAAAGATCGTCGTGTTCGGGTGCGGGCGGATTGTGCACCGGCGTGTTGTAGCCGATCATCACCATCTCGACGCCCTGAAGCCCCATCACCCGATAGGTCTCGCTCCAGCGGCGATCGTTGCAGATCGCCATCCCCATGACGCCGCCGAACGCCTCGACGACGCCGAAGCGATCGCCGGGCTCGAAATAGCGCTTCTCGAGATGCTGGAATTTTCGCCACGGCTCGTGCTCCGCATGGCCGGGCAAATGGACCTTGCGGTACTTCGCGACGATGGCGCCGCTCTTGTCGACGAGAATGGACGAGTTGTAGCGATGGATCGCGCCGTCCTCGACCGTCAATTCGCCGTAGCCGAGATAAAAGCCGATTGCGAGTTCACGGGCGAGATCGAACAAGGGCTGTGTCTCCGGCCCCGGCATCTCGCGCTCGAAAAAGCGATCGATTTCCGCCTGATCCTCGATGAACCAGCGCGGAAAGAATGTCGTGAGCGCCAGTTCCGGATAGACGATCAGGTCGCACCCGCTGGAGCGCGCCTGACGCATCAAGTCCGACAGACGCGCCACCACCTGCGTCCGCGTCTCGCTTCTCGCGATGGGGCCAAGCTGGCCCGCCGCGACGTTGACAAATCGCATCTGGAAACCTCCGTCGATCACCTCACGGCCCGGCAATTCGCCTGCAGCTTCGACGAGAATGCCGTTTCGATCAACCGGCGCCAGCCCGGATCGGCGGCCTCCACAAATCGCGGGGTCGTGCGACCGCACGATTTGATGTCAGCGGCTTACCGCGATATGCCTTGCAGTGACGTAATGACCGGGACGGGTAGGATGTTTCAGGCACAGGATCCGAGCTTCAAGGAACGGACGCGTGCAAGCTTTGCGCGGCAGCAGGTCATGGCAACGTTGGGAATCGAGATCGCTCATCTCGAACCCGGCGAAGTTCACCTCACCATGCCGCCCAATCCCGCCTACACCCAGCAGCACGGCTTCATGCATGCGGGCATCATCACCACGGCGCTCGACAGCGCCTGCGGCTACGCGGCGTTCACGCTGATGCCGGCGGATGCCGCGATATTGACCGTGGAATTCAAGACCAACCTGCTGGCGCCGGCCAAAGGCGAGCGATTTATTTTCCGCGGCCACGTCGTCAAGCCGGGCCGAACGCTGACGATCTGCGAAGCGCGCGCGCTGGCGCTGGAAGGATCGAAGGAAAAACTCATCGCGACGATGACGGGCACGCTGATGGCGATTACCGGCCGCGAGGACATCGCGCATTGACTATCGGATTGTTTTGCCATGAGCCGTCCGATGCGATTTGCTGCCGGCCTTCTTTGAACCGGTTTTCCCATCGCCCAGAAGTTTGTTCAGTTTCGCCTCCGTCTGTTCTTCACCGGTAGGTGTAAACACGACAAAGCGCATCGCCGGCGGATCGCCGACCGCAAGGCTCGTATAGTCAAACATCATGCGGCCGACGGTTGGATGCTGCAACCGCTTGCATCCCGAAAACGGTTCCCGAATTTCGTATTTCGGCCACCACTTGCGAAATGCCGCGCTCGACCGCTTCAGGTTATCGATCAACCGCTCGAATTCAGGATCGCCGGCATAACGTGCGCTGTCGGCGCGAAACATCGCAAGCGACGTCGGCGCTATCTGGTCCCAGTCCATCAGGAGCCGCCGGTGGTTTTCGTTGGCAAACACCATGTGCATGATGTTGCGCTCATCGCCCTGAAGTTTTGAATAGTCGCCGAAGACGGTATTGGCGGCGCGATTCCAGGCAAGCACATCCCAGCGCCGGCCCAGGATATAGGCCGGCTGCCGCTCGAGACTATCCAGCATTTGCCGCAGCGGCCCGTCGATCTGCTCCGGGCGGATAGCCCGCGACTTATCCGGCGGCGCACGACCGTTGAGCAAAAAGATATGACGGCGCTCGGCAGCATCGAGTTGCAACGCGTCCGCCAGCGCCGAAAGCACCTCGGCCGAGGGACGGACGTCCCTGCCTTGCTCCAGCCACGTGTACCAGGTAGCGCCGACGCCGGCGAGCATTGCTACTTCTTCGCGCCGCAGCCCCGGCGTCCGTCGCCGAAAGCCCGATGGAAGACCAACGCCCGCGGGGTCGAGCCTTTCCCGGCGGGAGCGCAAAAAGGCGCCGAACTCACGGTGTCGGATCGCCAGGACGCTGGGTGCCTCAGTCTTTCGCATGCGCTTTGATAGCATTATTGATACCAGGATAACAGAGAAACTGGTTGGGCGCGTTGGCGACGTGCAATCTCTCGATCATCAACTCAAGGGAACGAACAAACATGTCATCACAACACGTCGTCGTCATGGGCGGTTCATCGGGTATCGGCCTTGCCACCGCGAAATTGCTTCTGGATTACGATTACAGGGTCACGATCACCGGTCGCCGCGAAGAAAACTTGGCCGCGGCGAAGGCATCGTTGAAATCCGTCGCCGCGATTGCGTCGGACGCCTCCGACGAAGCGCGGCTTCGCGAAACCTTCGCGCAAATCGGACCGTTCGACCACCTCGTTCTGGCTTTTGGCAGCAGCAAGGGTGCAGGTCCTTTCGCATCGGTGAGCGTCGGCGACGTTCGCCAGCAGTTCGAGGAAAAGGTCTTTCCGCATTTCTCCTGCGCCCAAGCCGCGCTGCCGCATTTGCGCAAAGACGGCAGTATCACCTTCGTCTCGGCGGTTTCGGCACATGGCGCCTTTCCGGGAACCGCCGGCCTCGGCGCGGCGAATGCGGCTATCGCAGCGCTGGCGCCGATCCTCGCCACAGAATTGCGGCCGCTCAGGGTGAACGCGGTATCACCCGGCGTGATCGACACGCCGTGGTGGGATTTTCTGCCTCCCGATCAAAAGACCGCGGTATTCGATGATTTTTCGGAAAAAACGCCAGTCGGCCGCGTCGGAAAGGCGGATGATATCGCCCGAGCGATCGCCTTCCTGATTTCAGACACGTTCATGACCGGGCACGCCCTGGTCTGCGACGGCGGTTTGCGGCTTGGGCCAAGCTGACGCTGCTCAATCGCCCTGCTGATCGTAGGCGGTTTCCCAGAACAGCTGCTTCCAATCATCGACTTTTGATTTCATCGATCCGATGCGGTTGAGAAAGGCCGCGAAATAGGCGATGCGATGCGGCTGCGACGTGAACTCAAAGCCGGGATCGTCGAGCAGCGCCCGCAACTCCTCGATACTTTCCGACGCATTCTGGGCTTTCTTCCACAACACCGCGCCGGCCGGCTTGTCGGCGTTGCACATCTTGATCGAGGTCTCCAACGCATTGCCGACGGCCTTGAATAAGGTCGGGTTCTTGTCCCGTGTTTGCTTGGTCGCAAGCAGCGTGACCTGCGTCAGCGGCCCGCCGAATACCTCGCGGCTATCCGCAACGACGTGCGCCCCCGGCAGTTTCAATCCACGCTCGGTGAAAGGCTGCACCGCGATATGTGCAGTTACCGTCGACTTGCCGTAACCCGCCGACAACGCGACAACCGCGTCAGCATGACCGAGACCAACCGTCAAATGATCGAGACGATGCGGATCGTTCCATATTTTCTCCGCCGCCATTTCCAACATCATGGCGTTGAAGGAGATGCGCACCGAGGGCACCGCGATGCGGTCTTTCTCGGTGAAATCGGCGATCGTCTTGACGTTGGGATTGATGGTGTAGAGCACCATCGCGCCGTTCGACATGGTCCCGACCGCCCGGACTTCGTTGGGCGTGCCGTGGGTCTTGTCCCAGAGTGTCAACAACGACGGCAACGCGGCCGCGCCATAACCGGCCGAACCCGACAGCAACGCGTCGGTCACCGCCGCTGGACCGCTCAATGTTCGCGCTGACGCCTCGACCTTGCCGAGCCCGAGCTTGGCTGCTTCCTCCTGAAGCACGCCGCCGGTGACCATCATGTCGACGGGAAGATAGAGCAGGCCGCGCTGCTGGACGAAACTGACCGAGAGTGGCGCTTGCGCACGAACGATCGCGGGCGCCGCGACCAAACTGACGCCGCCGGCCATGGCGGCAACAGCATCCCGTCTCGTCAAACGCCGGTCACCCTTGCTGCTTCGCATCTTGACCTCCCGATCTGGTCGCGGCTCTTATCGTTGCGGCATCCGCCGTTCCGGCGCCGTGCCCAATCATAACAGCGTCAGGCGCGTGAACAATGACAAGCGCGACGGGAGAGATGCGTGAGGGCAGCATGAAAATTCAGCAAATCAAGGTCAATTTCGTCCGCCTGCCACTCGAAGAGCCATTGGTCGGCGCGCCCTACATGATCGGCATGCTGCGTGAGTTCTTCACGGTTCAGGTGCAGACCGACGAGGGGATCGAGGGCATCGGCGTCACCGGCTTCGGCGGGAAGCTGGTGCGCTCGCTCCACGCTGCACTGGAAGACTTTGGCGAACTGATCAAGGGCGACGATCCGCTGCGCGTCGAACAGGTGTCGGCCAAGCTACGCGCTGCATCAGCGTCGTGCGGTTCCGGCATTGCGATGCTGGCAATTTCAGCGATCGATACCGCGTTGTGGGACATCCGCGCCAAGGCGTTCGATGTTCCCTTGGCACGGCTGTTGGGCGGCGCGCGCGACAAGGTGCCAGCCTATGCGAGCGGCGCGCTGACGCGCACCACGCCGACCGACAAGCTGCAACGCGCGGCTTCCGCCCTGGTCGAAAAGGGCTATCGGCAAGTCAAGACTCAAATGGCGGTGGAAGGGCTGACGCCGGCCCAGGAAATCGAGCGCATTCGCCTGGTGCGCGAAGCTGTCGGACCCGACGTCAACCTGATGGTCGACATCAACCAGCGCTGGAGCGTCGCCGAGGTGATCTCGATCGGCCACCAGATCGAGGATCTCAGGCTCGGATGGCTGGAAGATCCGACGACGTGCGACGACCACCAGGGACATGCGAAGATCGCCGATGCGCTGGCGACCCCGGTTTGCGCCGGCGAATATCTCTGGGGCATCGAGCCTCACCGGCAGGCGATGGCGCACCACGCGAGCGACATCACCATGATCGATCTGCTGCGGGTCGGCGGTGTGACGCCATGGATGAAGGTCGCCGGCATGGCGGAAGCCTTCAACAAGCCCGTGGCCAGTCACTTGCTGCCGGAAATCCATGTCCACCTGATCGCCGCGATACCGAACGGACTGGTGGTCGAATACATGCCCTGGACCTGGCGGTTGTTCGAGGATCCTCCGATGCCGGTCAACGGCGATATCGCCGTGCCATCAGGACCTGGGCTCGGGCTGAAATTCGCGCCCGACCTGTTCGACAAATACGGCGTCAGCTAGCGAGACGAAGCGTTAAGCACCTTCGAGCTTGCCGCCGCCGAACACGGCGTGGACATAACGCCGCGCTCCGATCGCTGTTTGCAAGCGGTTCTTGCTCAGGAGCGGATCGAAAGTCGCCGGCGGCCGAACCACATCGAGATCGGGTTCGGTCGCAAGCACAAGACATTCCGTACCGTTGCGTGTGGCCTTGTTGCGCAATTTGTCGGCGAGCGCTTGCGGCTTGTCGATGTTCTCGCTCGAGGCAATACCGGAAGCGCGCGCGAGTTGCGCGAGATCCAGTGCGGCATTGGTCAAGGCCTGCCCGCCGGAGGCGGCATGCACGCCGTTTTGAATGATGAGCACCGTGAGGTTGGCCGGATTGACCGCACCGACCGTGACAAGCGCGCCCATGTGCATCAACAACCCGCCGTCGCCCTCGACCACGATCACCGGCCGGTTCGGCTGGGCGATTGCAAGCCCGAGCGAAAGCGGCAGCGCCAGGCCCATCGCGTCTTCGAAATAGAAATTTTCCGGGGCCTCGTGAACCTTGGCCCAGAGGTAGGAAGCATTGCCAAGCGAAGTCACGACAAGTGCCTGCGGCGGCAGGTTCTCGGCCAGCACGTGGTAATAGTCGGCCCGGCTCGGGCGCGTCCCAACGGTCACCATTGGATATCCTCCCGCGACAGCAAGAGCGCAAACGGACACGACCCCTCTTCGGCGTAGGTCGCGGCGTGCTCGACCTGCGGGCCGATCGGGCGATGCCGATCGACGCAGGCATAGCTTAGGCCCATGCCGCGAAACACCGGCTCGGTCACCCGGCCCTTTGGCACATGATAGAACACCGGGTCGTCCGGCGTACCGCGATACGACACCAGCATCAAAAGCGGAAACTGATAACGCTGCGCCAGCAGCACCATGCCGGCCCCCATGCTGAGCACGCCGGCATTTTGAACCAGCAAGGCCGTGCGCACGCCACCAAGCCGCAGGCCGCAGGCGATCGCCAGCGCTTCCTCTTCGTGGGTCGCACGCACCAGCCGCATCGACGGCTCATGCTCGATACGGACCAGGATCTTGCCGAGCCAGCCATCCGGCACCGACACGACCGCGCCGAAGCCAAGCCGCTTGAGCGTATTCAGCACGTCCGACGGCCGATGCTCGTCGCCTTCCTTTGCAAGCACGCCGCTCAAACCATTCCTCCCACCCGCTAGACGAGCTGAATCAACCGGCCTTGCAGCAAACTTAGCGGCGCAAGTCTTGCTTGTCGACAACAAGACCAATCAGCCGTTGTCGGCCGCCATGCAATGGTGCAGACTTGTCGGCGCCGGTAAGTATTTGACGATGCGAAAACGCGTCGCAAGGGGAGTTTGACATGCGTCGCTTCTGGCTGGTTTTATTTGCCTTGATTCTTTCTGTTCCCGCGCATGCGCAGGACAAGCTCGTCGTCAGCATCTGGGGCGGCAGCTGGCGCGACCTGATTGCCGAGACCGTCGCCAAGAAATTTACCGCCGAGACCGGCACGCCCGTCGAGTTCGTCACCGGCGGCACCATCGACCGCCTCAACAAGGAAAAGCTCGCCAAGGGCAATCCCGAGAGCGACATCACCTTCACGACGTCGCATGTCGGATGGCTTTACGCCAATGACGGCCTGTTCGAGACGCTCGACACGTCGAAAATTCCGAACGCCAAGAACCTCGCGGAGGAAGCGCGGATCAGTCCCTATCATCTCGGCGCATGGGCTTACGTCTATACCATCGGCTATCGCGCCGATCTGATGAAGGACGCCAAATTCGAAAGCTGGAACGACCTCTGGAAGCCGGAACTCAAGGCCAAGCTCGCGGCTCCGGACTTCGATCCGAGCCATATCATCGTTGTTTCCGCCATGCTCGTCCGGCGCCGACGCCGCGCATTGGGAGAAAGGCGAAGACAAGCTGAAAGCGCTGAAGCCGAACTTCAAGGCTTTCTACACCAACGACGCCAACAGCCAGCAACTGCTGGCAAGCGGCGAGACGCCGCTGCAAATCGTGCTGTCGATGAATGCCTATTACATGATGGGGCAAGGCGTGCCTATCAAGCTTGCGATCCCGAAAGAAGGCGCGGTGCTCGGCATCGACACGGTCGCCATCATGAAGGGATCGAAGAAAGCCGATCTCGCCTACAAGTTCATCAACACGCTGTACGATCCGGAGATCCAGGCCGAGATCGCCAAATTGAAAAAGGGCAGCCCCGCGGTGCTCAACGCCAAGCTCGATCCGGAGATCGCAAAGCTGCCGGGCGTCTTCACCACCGCCGAACAATGGAAACAGCAGATCAACATCGACGCCAAATTGCGCTCGGAGAAGACCGCCGAATGGCGCAAGTGGTTTGCCGAGAACATCATGAACTGACCGGGCGCATCCCAAAGACATGAACCAGCGGCCTTTTTTCCGCATCTTCACGATGCCGGCCGCGCTTTGCGCGCTCGGCTTCGTCGCGGCCATGGCGGCGGTGCTGCAATATAGTCTTCGCGCCTACATTCCCGGTTCGCTCGACCCCGGCGGTTTCACGCTCGTCAATTTTCTCGATCTGCTGAAGCCGCTCTATGGGCGAGTATTCCTGGACACGGTCTGGATCTGCGCGTTGACTGCCATCGTCACGCTTCTGGTCGGCTATCCCCTCGCCTACGCGCTGGTGCACATCGAACGGCCGCTCGTGAAATCGGTAATGCTCGTCATCATCGTCACGCCGCTGTTTCTCGGCGAAATCGTGCGCACCTATTCGTGGATCATCGTGCTCGGCAACAACGGCTTCATCAACGCCGCGCTGCGCGGGCTCGGCCTGATCGAACAACCTGTGCAGTTCATGTTCACGCGGTTCGGTGTCGTGGTCGCGCTCGTTCATGTGACTTTGCCGGTGATGGTCATCATGCTCGCTGCGGGGCTGTCGCATATCGATCGGGACTATCAGCGCGCGGCGGAAAGTCTAGGCGCAGGCCCGATCCGGACCTTTCTGACCGTGACGTTGCCGCTGTCGATGCCTGGCATGATCGCGGGCGTCACCACCGCCTTTGCCTGGACGTTTTCGGCCTTCGCCACGCCGCAGATGATCGGCGGCGGCCGCGTCAACATGGTCTCGAACCTCGTCTACCAGCTCGGCCTGTCGAGTTTCAATTTTCCATTTGCCGCGGCACTCTGCGTCGCGGGCCTCGCGCTGACGATCGCGGTACTGTCGATCCTTGGACTCGCCTCGCGTCCCTTCAAGAACATTGGAGCGCATTAAGATGACGCCGCGCTCGGCCTATCAGCGATGGCTCGGTTATGCCGGCTGGCTCGTCGTCATCCTGATCCTCGGCTTCCTGATCCTGCCCGCCGCGGTGGTGACGATCGCTGCCTTCAACGACAAGGCCATTCTCTCATTTCCGCCGCAGGCATGGTCATGGCGATGGTTCGAGCGCGCGCTGGCCTATCCCGATTTCCGTGCCGGGTTTCAGAATGGGCTGATCGTCACCGCCTGGAGTTCCTCGATCGCACTCCTCGTCGGCGCCATGTTCGCTTTCGTGATCGATCGCTATCAGTTTGCGCTCAAGCGGCTCATCGAAGGCATATTGGTGTCACCGCTGGTGATCCCGCATTTTACCGTTGGCCTCGGCTTCCTCATCCTCGCCGCCCAAGTCGGCTGGAACCGCGGCTTTTCCGTCGTCGTCGCGTGTCACGTCGTCCTGGTGCTGCCGTTCGTGCTGCGCAGCGTCTACGTGTCGCTGCGAAATCTCGACCCAAGTTATGAGCTCGCCGCCGCCAGCCTCGGCGCCTCGCCGCTCCGCGTGCTGCTGACCGTCACGGTCCCATTGTTGCTGCCCGGCCTCGTCAGCGGCTGGCTGTTTGCCGCGATCCTCTCCTTCAACGAATTCACCGCGTCGTTGTTCGTGACGTCGCAACGGACGCAGACCCTGCCGGTCGCGATGTACAACTATGTCCGCGAGTTTGCCGATCCTTCGATGGCGGCACTGTCGGTGATGTACATCGCGGGCACCGCTGCGCTGATTGCCTTCGCCAACCGCTTTCTCGGTCTCGGCAAGGTGCTCAATATCGAACAGAGCCATTGACGGAGCATCACGATGGCCCCGACGATGGCGAATGATGCGGCAGTCACCTTCGATGGCGTGACCAAGAGCTTTGGCGCGGTCAAGGCGCTCGACGACGTGTCGCTTGAGATCGGCCGCGGCGAATTCATGACCCTGCTCGGGCCATCCGGCTGCGGCAAGACCACGCTATTGAAACTCGCCGCCGGATTTCTCGGGCCGGACAGCGGCTCGGTCGCCATCAACGGCAAGCTCGTCAACGACCTGCCGACCTACAAACGCGAAATCGGCATGATGTTTCAGAACTACGCGCTGTTTCCGCATATGGGTGTCGCCGAGAACATCGCCTACGGCCTGAAGACGCGGCATGTTCCACGGTCCGAAATCCGCAAGCGCGTGGCCGACGTTCTCGCGCTCGTCAAGCTCACAAATATGGACGATCGCAAGCCTCGGCAGCTCTCGGGCGGCCAGCAGCAGCGCGTGGCGCTGGCCCGCGCGCTCGTCATCAATCCAACGGTGCTGCTGCTCGATGAGCCCTTCTCGGCGCTCGACAAGAATCTGCGCGCCTCGATGCAGATCGAACTCAGGGAAATTCAACGCAAGCTCGGCCTGACGACGATCTTCGTCACCCACGACCAGAGCGAAGCGCTGAGCATGTCGGACCGGATGGCGGTAATGTCGGAAGGGAAGATCCGTCAGCTCGGCTCTCCGCTGGAGATCTATCGCCGGCCAGGCGACCGTTTCGTGGCCTCCTTTGTCGGCGACACCAATTGCCTGCGGGGCGAACTCGTCGGCGTCGAGGCGCTCGAGGCGGTGATCGCGTTGGGCGGCTTGCAGATCAAGGTCCCGGCCGGACATCTCGCCGGTGCGCCGGCCTCGACAGCGGTCGATCTGTTCGTCCGGCCGGAGCAGCTTCGCATTGGCAACTCGGGCCAACCCGGCACGATGGCCGGCCGGATCGTGGCGCAGACCTATCACGGCGGTCATGTCGATCTTCAGATCGCCTGTCCCGCCTGCGGTGACGGTCTCATGTTGGTGCGCGCAGCAGGCGATCAAGCGATGGCCAACCTTCCGCCCGGCACCGAGGTCGGCATATCGATCGACGCCGGCGGCTGCACGGCGTTCCCGCGCGCGTAGCAGCCGCGTTCATTTCCTGCAGTCGAGTTGATTCTCAAAAAATGCGAAACGGAGATCACGCCACTGTCAAGAATTGACGCGGTCGCCGCGTGATGCATGCTCGCCGCATGAGTCGTTTTGCGCATAGTAGATTAGCCCGAATGAGCAGTGGTCGTTACTGCCTCATTCGGGACCTCGGACCGGTGAAGGGCGGCAAGGGCCTCAAACACCACGAGGTCGTCCTGGAATTGTCGTGGCGCGGGTTCTTTCGTTTTGCGGCATCGACGATCGGCGCCAACCAGGCACACCACGAGGCCGCTCACGAGTCAGAGACACAACTGCCGGCGGTTTAGAAATCCTTGCAGCGAAGGCCGCCAGTCTCCCGGTGCCCGGAACCGTCGAGCACGCAGCTGGTCGTTCCCGGGGCGATTCCCACCCGCGCACGCGGAGTATCAATATAGACGCGTGCAGGCGCACGTGACCCCACCGCGGCCCGTTGTTGCCGCTTGGCTGATTCACGTTCCTGCGCACGCTCGCGATCACGTTCGCGCTCACGGTCTCGATCACGCACCCGCTCGCGCTCATGGACGCGCTCCTGCGCACGTTCCGGGCGCTTCTCGCATGAACCACTGGAATTCAGGACGTAGCCGCTGTCGCAGCCGATCTGAATGCAGCGATCGCCGTCAGTGCGCTGGCCTGTCGGACAGATCATCGGGCAGACGCGGTCGAGCTCGTTGCGGACGGCATCGAGCGCATCGAGGCTTGCAAGCTTGGTGTCGAACGTGGTCTTGGCGTTCTTGTTGAAGAGCTCGAGTGACCGCTGGGAACCGTCGTCCCACTCGCCGTCAACCTTGCCGGAGTTGCAGCCGACGCGCTTCAGGTGCGCCTGCAACAATCGCGCAATATCTGCCTGACCGAGTTGTGGCGGCGGGGACAACGGCATGGCGGAGCGGTCCTGCCCCTGGCCCGGCGCCAACAAGGCGACCTTCTCGCCGTTGCTCTTTGCCGCGTTCTTGGCTTCTTCGATCTGGCGCTGGGCTTCCTCGACCGCTTGACGTTTGGCCTGCTCAACCTCCTGCCGGGCCGCATCCGCACGCTGCTGCGCGAGCTCGGCCTGCTTCCTGGCCTCTTCCAGCTCCTTCTTCGATTGCTCAACGAGTTGCTGCTGTGCTGCGGCCGCCTGGCTCTTGGCCGGCTCGTCGGCGCGCTTCTGCAGCTTCTCGGCTTTCTGCGCCGCCTGCTCCTCGGCATCGCGCCGCGCATTATCGGCCACCACCTGGGATTTTTCCGCGGTAGCCAATCTGCTCATCTGCGCACGCGCGAGGTTCGCATAGAAGCCGGTCGGATGGCGCACGAGGAATAAATCCCATACGTCCTTGGTCCCGAGCTGCGCGGCGAATTCATAATCGACCCTTGCGTCAGCGTCGGCGTCTACCGGCTTGGCGGGTGACGGCACCAGCGCGAGGTTATCGCCGCCAAGCGATCCGTACACAAATGGCTCCTGCCGGTTGAGCGTCCTTTTCAGGACCTCGTCGCGAACCCGGCCAAAGGCCACCCGCAGATCCACGCCGGGCTCGGCAAGATATTTGACGAGCGCCGTCGCGTATTGGCTGTTCTCTCCAGCCCCGTCGTCCGCAACCGCGCCGGCCTTGGTGGCAAATGCGACGAGCGTGTTGGACGCCGCCGGCTCGATCCTGGCCAATCCGCGGCCGATCGAGCGGGTCGCGACGTTCTTCTTCATGGCGTTGGAGAACGGATTCTCGCGGCACGCATCCAGGATCACCAGCCTGAGACGCCTGACCGGATCGAGCGCCTTGAGCAGGCGATCCAGCGATACGGTTTCATCCTCGACGTCAAAATCGCTTGCGAGCCTGGCGTCCGCGGGCACCAGATAGTTCGTACCGTCGACCTCGATGCCGTGCCCCGCGTAATAAACCACCGCGATATCGGCATCGCGCGCCTTTTCCGAAAACTCGCGGACGACACGGCGCAAATCAGCAATTCCAAGATCCCGCCTTTCGTCGACGACATCGAAGCCGGCTCTTTTCAGAAGCCCGCCGATTGCTTCGGCGTCACGCAGCGGATTGGCGAGCCGAGGAACCTGCTGATAGTTGGAGATCCCAATGACGAGCGCGACGCGCTTTTCCGCGTGTGCGGGGTTCGCAACCGTCAGGAACAACAACCCGAATGACAAGAAAAGCAGGGACCGCAGCATGGACCTCTCCCGCAGCACATTATTACCAGAGAGAAATTTTTGGGCAATTCGGCCAACGATCAGGCCGGACCGCTCGCCCGGCACAACGCGTTTGTTTTCGTTCATGTTTATCGTGAAGCCCCACACGGCTCCCACGATCTTTTGATGCAAAGGCGAAGCGGTTTTCATGGGCGTCCCGTGTGGATTACCTGTCGCAAATCAGAGAACGAAGGGGCCGGTCTCGCCCGGCCGGGGGGTTGGTGACGACCGGAAATTGAAGCCCCTGCATTCTTCCTTGAAATTATGTCCCGGGCGCCTCTGCCTGTTAGTTGCTGGGTCTTGCGAGCAGGTTCATGCCAGCCGGCCATAAAGTCTTGTTCCGGCCGTGTGAAATGGCAGTCGCTTAAGGAACCCGGCCGCATTATCGGGCTGGTTGCATCGCATCGCCGGAATCAGCCTGCTGAGTTCGCCAAGGGCTTACGGGTATTCAGCAGCCAACCGCCATCGCCAAGCATGCGCTCGCAGGCATGCGGCAGAGTCACAGCGCGATTTGTCGCTCGAATCTACTTCTTCTTGTCTGCGGGCGGTTCGACGCAATTCGTATATTTGGTCGTTTTGGTGCACTGGCCGATGGCTTTGCCGCTGGTATCGCAAGCCAGAACGACGCATTTGTCGCAGACGTACTTCTTGCCGCCAATCTCGTGCGAAACGTTATGTTCAGTCGATTCACACTTGTCCTCGGCATGCGCCACCGTCACGCCGGCGAGAGTCAGGGAAAAAAATATAACCAATGCATTGATGGTTTTCATGATCACTTTCCCTATTGTGCCGACGACCTGTCGGGCCGCCGGAGCTCACCCAATGGCCTCACACTATCAAACATTTTCAGGTTTGAATTGGGTTGCAGACCTCTGCTCGCCCGATCAGGTGCTCGCCTGATCGGGGCTCATACCATCGGCGTCGGCGATCATCGTCCTGCAATTGGAGGACGATGTAGCGGGCTTGCTTTCAGAGCCTCGCCGCAGTGCAGGGCAGCGCCGGACAACCACTCGGATACGGTGGCCGCATGCTTTCCCGGCAAGGGTGCAGGTCCGGGCCGTGCCTTGGTGTGTCCCAAAACGAACCGGTTCGCTGCCGGTCAATACGGTAGTCAAGTGCCCGAGGCCTACCGCCGCCAACGGTGGCAGAATATCGCGAGGCGGCGATTGAACCTTGGCTTGCGCCGCGACAACTAATAGTGATTTTTCACGCCGGCGACGGCGATCGGGATCACAAACGAGCTGTTTCGATTGTCGAGCAGAGGGGTGCTTGAATGGCCAATATGTTTCTTTCGCTGACCAACATCCACGGCGAATCCCTGGATCACGTGCACGCGGGCGAAATCGAGATTCACGATTGGGAATGGGGTATGGATAACGCGGCCTCGTTTCGGCTCGACCCTGAGCGAGGCGACCAAACAGACGCAAACCCAGCACCTGATCGTCCATAAGGTGTTCGACAGGGCGTCGCCTACGCTGTTGAATTATTGCGCGCACGGCAAGAAGATCGAGCATGCGATCGTGACGTGCCGCAAGAACGATGGAGACAATCAAGTCGAATACCTGAAGCTCATGTTTACCGGCGTCAAGGTGAACAGCGTGAAGTGGACGCCCAAAGGCGAAGACCACCGCGGCATTCCTGAAGCCGTCGACTTTTCATTCTTTCTGTTCAAGGTCATCTACCAAACCCAGGTCCAGGACGGTTCACTGGCCACCAAGGAGGGTTTAACGGCCGGAAAGAGTGAATTCGAATGGGACGTCCGCAAGGAGAAGGCGACTCCAGGAAAGTGATCGGCTCGTCCGGATTAACCGTGAAGTCGCTGGCGACCTTGCATGAAGCTGCGATTGAAAACAGGCTGATCGGACCGGCAGCAGGCATTGACGGCAAAGTGACCGTTCGAGGGATACATCGATGGCCGATATAGGCCGCAAGACACATGTCAGTCCGCCACTGATGCACGCGTTCCGCGCGGCGCACGAGGCCAAGGACGCGACCAGCAAGATCGACCTTCGAACCAGCGACGGCGACCGCGTGATCGCCGGACGCAGGCTGCGGCCGCGACAAGTCATCACCGAACAGGTGCTTCGCCGCGAGGTCGCGCGAGACCTGGACGCCCTGCTCAACACCGTCGCCATGGAATCGACCGTCGAAATGACGGAGGTTTCCTACGCAAAAAAGTCGGTGCTCAATTTCGGCCTTCCCGACATTTCGACCCTGACCATCGACTCGACGGAGATCAAAAGAATCCCCGAGGAAATTCGTGCCGCCGTGGTTAATTTCGAGCCACGGCTCGCATCCGCTTCATTGCAAATCGAGCGGGATTTAACCTTAGATTCGGCAGAGCTCCGGATAAGGTTTCTGGTCCGGGCCGATTTGACATGCTATCCGGTGCAGATTCCCGTAGAGTTCGTTGCCGATATTGTCGAAAGCGGAAAAATTGTCGTCAACCGATTGTAGCCGCGCATGAACCGCGAATTTCTCGACCTCTATAATCGCGAACTCCAGTTGCTGAACGAACAGGCGCGCGAGTTCGCCGAGGAGTATCCCGGAATTGCGGAGCGGCTTGGCGGCATTCTCGAGGATCGCGTCGATCCGATGGTCGGCGGGCTGCTCGAGGGCGCCGCATTCCTTGCAGCGCGCGTGCAGCTCAAGCTCAAGCACGAATTTCCCGAATTCACCGGCAACCTGCTCGAGCAGTTGGTGCCGCACTTCCTGGCCCCCACGCCGTCGGCGATGATCGTTCAGGTCGTCCCGTCGTTTGGCGACAAGGCGCTTCACGACGGTCTCACCATTCCACGCAACGCCTATCTCGACGCCTCGTTTCGCGAGCGCGATCGGCAGATCGCCTGCCGTTATCGCTTGAGCGACGATATCGCCGTCTGGCCGTTCGAGCTTTCCAGCGCCGAATATTTCTCCTCGCCGGCTCAACTCGGCGCGCTGGGCTTGCGCGTCGGGACCGACACCCTCGCCGGAATGCGGCTGACCTTGAACTTGCGTACGACCGCGCGCGCGGACGAGGAGCCAACCGACGCCCAGGCGCTCAAGAAGCCTGAAATGATGTTCGCGAGCTGCCGCACGACCTCGCTCCCGTTCTATTTCGCAGGCTCGGAAGCGGACTCGATTGCGCTCTACGAGCAGATCTTTGCCCATTGCAAGGGCATCTACCTCCGCTTTCTCGATGAGTTCGGCGATCCCGTCGTGGTGCCGCTGCCGGCGTCGTGCGTTCAGCAGGTCGGGCTCGAACGTGAAGGAGCGCTGTTCCCGAACGACGCGCGGGTTTTCGAGGGCTTCGACCTGTTGCGCGAGTTCTTCGTTTTTCCGCGAAAATTCCTTGGCTGCGCGCTGACCGGGCTCGATCGCATCTTTCCGCAGCTCAAGACGAAGACCATCGACATCCTGTTTGCCTTCGATGAGGTGAACATCCGTCTGGCGGCCGCCGTGCAGCCCTCGATGTTTGCGATGTATGCGGCACCGGCAGTCAACCTGTTCGAGAAGACGACAGACCGGATCGCGCTCAAGTCCAACCAGTACGAATATCACGTCGTGCCGGACCGCAGCCATTACCTCGATTTCGAGCCTCACCGGCTGCTGGAAGTTTTCGCGCACTATTCGGGCGGAAGGTCCAAGATTCCCGTCAAGCCGCTCTATTCCGCCTCGCTGGATGGCGCGCAGGGTTCCGGTCCGTATTTCACCGTGCGCCGGCAGCCCAGACGCCGGTCGGTCGAGGAAAAGCGCGACGGCGTTTCCTCGAACTATACCGGCACGGACATGTTTGTTTCGCTGAGCGACTTCGGCGGCAACGATGACGACAACGCGATTTCGGAACTAAGCGTTCGCGCGCTGTGCTCGAACCGGCATCTCACCGAACAACTGCCCGTCGGGGCAGGCGGCGCCGACTTCCGCCTGGTCGACGACATCGCACTCGAGTTGCGTTGCGTTGTCGGCCCGACCCCTCCCAGCGAGCCGGTCGTCAGCCAGTTGCGCGGCCGCGCCGAGACGGCGAATACCGGCACCGTCACCTGGCGCCTGATCAACATGCTCTGCACCAATCATCTCGGCCTCGTCGAGCGTGGCGGCGGCCGGAATGCCGAGGCCTTGCGCGAAATCCTGTCGATGTTCGGCGAATTGTCCGACGGCGTGACCGAGCGCCGTATCCGGGGCGTGCGCCACGTCGACAGCCGGCCGATCGTGCGTCGTATCCGCCAGCGCAGCGGCGTCGGAGCGGCGCGCGGCATCGAGATCACGGTAACGATCGATGAAAAGGCGTTCGAAGGCTCGGGCATCTTCCTGCTCGGCGCCGTGCTGGACCGATTCTTCGCCGAATATTCCGCCTTCAACCATTTTACGCAGACCGTGATCCGCTCGGTCGAGCGCGGCGAGATCATGCGGTGGCCGGCGCGCATGGGGACACGCAAACCGCTATGAGCGCAGGCGACCAGAGTAAGCGTCCCGAGAAGGCCGCGAATTTCATTCGCAATCTCTCGGCCGAGCCGTGGAGGTTCGATTTTTTTGCGCTGCTGCGGCACCTCGAACGAACGTTCAAGGACAAGCCGCGGATTGGCGACAGCGCGACCTCACGCGACGAGTTCGCGCGTTTCGGCCAGAATCCCTACATGGAATTTCCGGCCTCGAACGTCGTGCGAGCCGACCACGACGAAGACAAGCCGTTGAAGATTCTTGTCAGGCATCTCGGCATGCTCGGACCGCAAGGTCCGCTGCCGCTGGCGATCACCGAAGAGGCCTATCATTATTCGCTTGCAGAGGACGAAGCATTTCCCCGCTTCCTCGACGTCTTCAATCACCGCTTCATTCAATTGTTCTTCCGCGCCTGGGCGGACTCCCGTCCGATCGCGCAGCATGACCGCCCCGAGACCGACCGTTTCGCCGCCTATATCGGCTCGGTGATCGGGGTAGGATCAGGCCCCTACCACAATCTCGACAGCTTGCCGGATGACGCCAAGCTGAGCTTCGCCGGCCTGCTCGGCGCGCAGGCAAAATCAGCGTCGCGGCTGGCTGCGGCGATCCGGGGAATGTTCGGCGTCAAAGCAGAAGTCGACGAATTCGTCGGCTCGCGTCTCGTCTTCGAAAGCGCCGAGTGGACCGTTCTCGGCAAGGGATACAACGTCCTTGGCGAGGACGCGCTGTTGGGCCGCAGCATCTTCAGCGTCCAGGACAAGATCAGGGTGCGGATTTTCTCGGAAAACCTGGCCCAATATATTCGTTTCCTGCCGACCGGCGACCTCTGCGAGCCGCTCGCGGATCTGGTGTTCTTCTACAATGGCGAGCAGCTCGAATACGACGTCGAGTTGGCGATCCCTGCCGGGGCCGCAGAACCCGTCCGGCTCGGCAGCTTTGGTCAGCTCGGCTGGACAAGCTGGATGGCGCCGAACTGGACCAGCAAAGAGGCCTATCGCAAGGACGCGCGCTTTCATCCCGAAGAGCGCATGAAGAACAAGCGCAAGCATTCGCAGAACAGATCTGAAAAGGAAGGACGACGCGATGGCGGACATTAGCCTCGAAACCGTCGCAGGCAAACTCAACCGGATCGGATACGAGGCCTTCTTCAAGGCGCTCCGGCAGGCCAAGGGCGCGGGAAATCGCCATGTCGAATTGGCGCATTGGCTGGCCCAGATCCTTCAGGTCGAGAACACCGACATCAGCGCCACCGCCGACTATTTCAAACTCGATCGCGCCGCCCTGACCTCGGACATTCAGGCCGTCATCGCGGGTTTCCGCAAGAACGAAACCGAAATGCCTGCGGTCTCGAACACCGTCATGGATCTGTTCGACCGCGGCTGGCACCACGCCACGCTTTTCTTTGGCGAGACCCAGATCCGAACCGGCCACCTTCTTGTCGGCGCGCTGCAATCGCGCGAACTCGCCCGCGCGCTGCACGGCGCATCCAAGGAATTTTCCAAGATCTCGCTCGAGACGCTCACCAGCGAATATCGCAAGATATGGGCGGGCTCCGAAGAGGAACAGCTGCGCCCGATGGATGGCTCGGGGATGGTGGCGGCTGGCTCGGCCGGCGCGCAAGCCGCGACTGGCGCTGGCGGATCGACGGCGCTGGATCGCTTTTCGCAGGATCTCACCGCCAAGGCCAAGGCCGGCGACATGGACCCGATCCTGGGCCGCGATGAAGAAATCCGGCAAGTGATCGACGTGCTGATGCGTCGCCGTCAGAACAATCCCATTCTCACCGGCGAGGCCGGCGTCGGAAAGACCGCCGTCGTCGAAGGATTTGCCCAACGCATCGTCGCAGGCGACGTGCCCCCGGCGTTGCGCGGCGTGAGGCTGTGCGTGCTCGACGTCGGCCTCATGCAGGCCGGCGCCTCCATGAAGGGAGAATTCGAACAGCGATTGCGCTCCGTGATCGACGAGGTGCAGAGCTCCCCGGTTCCGATCATCCTGTTCATCGACGAGGCGCATACGTTGATCGGCGCCGGTGGCTCCGCCGGAACCGGCGACGCCGCCAACCTTCTCAAACCGGCACTGGCACGCGGCACGCTGCGGACGATCGCCGCCACCACGTGGTCGGAATATCGTCAGTACATCGAAAAGGATCCGGCGCTGACGCGGCGCTTCCAGCCGATTCCGGTCGGTGAGCCCGCCGTACAACAATGCTGCGAAATGCTGCGCGGCATTCTTGGGCCGATGGAAAAACACCACAAGGTGAGAATTCTCGATACCGCGATCTCGGCCGCCGTAAACCTGTCGCACCGCTACATTCCGGCGCGCCAGCTACCCGACAAGGCGGTCAGCCTGCTGGATACCGCCGCGGCGCGCGTCGCGATCAGCCAGAACACCACGCCCGCCGCGATCCAGGACACACTGGCCTCGATTGCAGCGCGCGAGACGGAGACGGCGGCGCTCGCCGGCGAGAGCGACCTCGGGGTGGATCAGGCCGAGCGGCGGGCGGCGATCACCGCCGAGATCGACACACTGAAGAGCAAGCTCGCCGGCCTCGAGGCCGAGTGGGCAACCGAGAAGGTGCTGGTTCAGGAAATCCGCGATCTTCACGACATTATCGACCCGCCCAAGAAGAACGAAGGCAGCGAAAAGCCTGAGACGGCTCCCGCGACTGCGCAAGCGCTCTCGCCCGACCAGGCCCGCGAGCAACTTCGCCAGAAGTTCGACACGCTCCAGGCGCGCAGCCCGGAACAGCGAATGATCTATGCCTATGTCGACGAACACGTCGTCGCATCTGTTGTCTCCGACTGGACCGGCATTCCGGTCGGCCGGATGGTGAAGGACGACATCGAAAACGTGTTGCGGCTGCCGGATATTCTCAACCGGCGCGTCGTCGGTCAGTCCCATGGTCTGTCGATGATCGCCAAGCGCATCGAGACCAGCCGCGCCAAGCTCGACAACCCCGACAAGCCGATCGGCGTCTTCATGTTGTGCGGCCCTTCGGGGGTCGGAAAGACCGAGACCGCGCTCGCTTTGGCCGAAGCGCTCTACGGCGGCGAGCAGAACATGATCACCATCAACATGTCCGAATTCCAGGAAGCACATTCGGTCTCGGGACTGAAGGGCGCCCCTCCCGGCTATGTCGGCTATGGCGAAGGCGGCCGGCTCACCGAGGCCGTGCGGCGCAGGCCGTACAGCGTCATCCTGCTCGACGAGGTCGAGAAGGCCCATCCGGACGTCCATGAGATATTCTTTCAGGTGTTCGACAAGGGATTTATGGATGACGGCAACGGCCGGCGCATCGATTTCAAGAACACGCTGATCATCCTGACCACCAACGTCGGCACCGATCTCATCATGGAATGCGCGGCTGACCCGAAATACCGCGACGATCCGGCGGAACTGGCGGTCATGCTGCGGCCCGAATTGTTGAAGGTATTTCCGCCGGCCTTGCTGGGGCGCATCGTGTCGATCCCCTACTACCCGCTTTCGCCTTCGATGCTGAGCGGGATCGTCCGCCTGCAACTCGACCGGATCGGAAGACGCATCCGCGACAACCACGATGCGACGTTCAGCTACGATCAAGCCGTCGTCGATCACATCGTCACCAAATGTGACGATCCGGATTCGGGCGGCCGCATGATCGACAACATCATCACCAACTCCCTGTTGCCATCGCTGTCGCGCGAATTTCTCAAGCGTTCGCTGGCCAAGGAAACCCCCGATGCCGTCGAAGTCACGATCAAGGACGGCGGCTTCGCCTTCGCCTGGCACTGAGCGCGCCGCCTCCTCCGAAGGGATGACTTAAGGCTCAGTGCCACACGTCAAGCTTGCGTCCTGGGATATGCTTAATTGCGGCTTTCGCGGGCCGGGAACAGGCCCTGCTCCGGCGCCGGAAATGAGCTATAAAGCCGGGATTGGAACCGCCTCGCCGCCCTTTTGAACCGAAGTCGCCGACGAGGCTACTGACTAGTGGCCACTGGTACATTCTTGAAAGCGGCAGGAACTCTATGCCCGATCGCATGCGCGGACCTGCCGGATTTCGGCATTCCGCCGGAAAGCTGGCAGCTTCACGGCCTCTCAGGCCGAATTGGCGCACATTGTTCGCCAGCGGCGCCGTCATGCCCGTCGTTTGGCCGTTGTCGCTGAAGCGAGTTGCCGCGACGGCGCTGGTCGGCCTGGCCACCCTGGTTCCGCACATCGAGGCACACGCCGAAGACAAGGTCATCAAGCACTTCTCGAATGGAACCTCCCGCGACTTCGTCGGCATGATCGATGCCCGCGAAGATGCGCCGGCGGACGGACCGCAGGCGATCTATGCCGCCGAAGATGGCAGCGTTTATCTGCTCGACCAGATCAATGGCCGGGTGCTGCGGTTTGACGCCAAGAAGAGCCGATAGTTCGGTCCAGTCGCTGGAGCTGCCGCAGGACTTGCGTCCGACCGATGTCGTGGTGAGGCGCGGCAATATCTACGTGTGGGACGGCTCTCCCCAGGCCCTTCAAGCCAGCGGAAGCGACAACGAGTTCGTGCGCGAGTTGACACGCACGCGGACCGCCGAAAAGCCCGACGACGAAACGCTGACTGCGTTCGCCCAAATGGGATCGCAGACCCTCGACACTCCGGACCAGGTTTTGGGCGGGAAGTCGAGAGGGATCCCTGCCCGCGCGGCAGCGGCGCATCAATCCATCGCCACGCGCGGCCACGGGACCGTCATCGCAGACGTCAGCGTCGGCGCGAAGTCCGATACTGCCACCGTTCTGGTGCGCGAACAGCCTTCGAACAATTCGATGGCCAAGCTGACGTTGAAGGTCCGGGACCGGATCGGCATCGTCGAGTTTCTCGAGATCGACAACGCCGGGCGGATGTTCGTGCTGACCGAGAATATTCCGACCAGTTCGAGCCGCCGGGCGTCTGCCTATGTCGTTCGCTACGGCTCGAACGGCGTTCAGGATGCCGTCTACGACATTCCCTTCTCGGAAACGCTTTCGTTGTCGCGAAGGTTCATTGCCATTTCACCCGACGGCGACGTGTATTTTCTCCGCACCGCCTCGTCCAATGTCGATTTGATCGGCGTCGGCTCGCGCACGGTACATGCCGGCGACGTTATCGATAATCCAGGTCTGTCCCGGGCATCCGATCAGGCCAGCAAGATTCCGAAGGGGCCGATCGCCGCCGTCCGGGGACTGACCCGACAGCAAGTGGTCGAAACGGCGTTTGCGTTCGAAAGCGTGCAATGGCGTCTTACGCCCGCCGTCTATGGCCGCGATCCGGATACGTCCTGCTCCGGCTTCAATCGGATTCGCCGGCCCGGATATCTGTCGGGAAAAATGAACCAGGAAGTCCGCAGCGTTCCGTATTGCTGGGGCTGTCATGGTTCGCTGAATCAATTCCGCGCCAATATCGCAAACGGCATGCTGGCCGGGAACGTGTGCACGCATAATAATCCGCGGCCCGACACGGCCGGGGTCGATTGTTCGGCGTTTGTCAGCGCGGCATGGGGCTTGTCGACCCACTTCACGACCGCGGCCATTCCCGGCATTACGCAACAACTGCAAAACGCCTGGGATCTTCAGCCCGGCGACGCGCTCAACAAGCCAGGCTCGCACGTGATGCTGTTCTTGCGTTTCACGGCGGATCGCAGGGCCGAGGTGATGGAATCATCGACGGGCGGCTGCAACGGCAAGGTATGCCGGAACGTGTACCCGCTATCGTCATTGCTGGCGCGCGGTTACCGGCCGGTACGTTATCGCGTGCTCGAAGGTGCCCCGGCGATCGAATCCCGGGAGGTTGCCCTGATGGATCAAAGCAAGGCCGGCGCGGACGACAAATCGAAGAGCAATTCAAAAAAGTCGGATGAAACAGAAAGACACGCAAGTGCGGGCGACAGGACAAAGCGATCGGTTCGGCATCACAGAAAGCATTCCTCGAGGGAATGAACCCCGATGAGCCGTTCTTTTGTGCCGGCACGTCTTCGGCTACCGACAATTTCATTCGCCTTGGCCGTTGCGTTTCTTTCGGCCTCGGACGCCCGCGCGATTGCCCAGGATCGCAAGCTCGGGCCACCCACCGGCGAGGCTCGCGCGCTCGTTATCGGCGTCGATGCTTACCAGTTCGAACCGCCGCTCAAGGGCGCGGTTGCGGATGCGCGTGATATCGAATCCGCATTACGCCGCAGCGGGGTCGCGGACGTCGGTAGTCTGTTCGACGCGGGAGCCGACCGAACCTCTGTGATGCGCGCGTTCAGCGACTTGCTCTTCCGCAGCCATGCCGGCGATCTGGTCGTTCTGTCGATCGCAGGCCGCGGAGCGCAGGAGGCCGAACGCTTCAAGAGTTCCAACCCAGAGGCCAAAGAGGACGTTTTCATCCTGGCCGGATTCGATCCGGGTACAGCGGCGGGCAGCCAGCAACGCATCCTCGGATCGGAATTCAATCACCTGATCAAGCAATTCGCGCTCAAGGGCGCGCAGGTGCTGTTCATCGCCGACGCCGCCTATAGCGGCGACCTCGCCCGTAATGTCGATCCGCGCGCGGCAGAGGTGAGCTATCGGCAGACCAAACCCTACGCGATCGCCCAAGACACGCTCAAGCCGATCTCGACGGCAGACGACGTTATACTGAGCGGAGACGGTCTCGCGCACGCGACGATCCTCGCCGCCGGCGAACGGACGTCGGCCGCCCCGGAGGTCCGAATTCCCGGTGAAGCGGGCTTTCGCGGCGCCTTGAGTTACGCGGTCGCGCGTGCGCTGGAGGGCGCCGCCGATGAAGACCGCGACGGACACGTGACACGGGACGAGCTTCTTCGCTATGTGAGCCAGGTTACCTATCAGCTCTCAGACCAGCGGCAGCGCGTTCCGGTGCAACCGACAACGCCGGGCTCCGGCTCCGAGGTATTGTACGGACGGACGCGCGGCGTCGTGCTGCTCGATCCCCAGCCGAGGACCGAAACTCGTCCGCCATCGCTCGCACCGTCCACGGCGCTCACGCCGGCTCCGGCAGCTGCCTTCGAAAGCCGCGGCCTCTCGGCAGGAGAAGCCGATGCCCGCACTCGACACGGTCCGCGTCGCCGTGCTCGGCAATCAGACCGAGCTGCTAAAGTCGGTTCAACCGAAAGAAGCCAATTTTCAGCCCGTTGCGGTTTCCGAAAATCCCGACCTGGTATGGGATCCGGTCACGCTCGAGGTCGTCGCCAATGGCGACGTGGTCGCCCGCCAGATCAACCGCCAGGAACTGCCCGGCGTGATCGATCGAATTGCGGCGATCAACGGATTCAAGCGGCTCGCAGCGAAGGCGCCCCAGACGGTGCGCATACTGCCGGGTGACAAGGTCTATTCGCGGGATACCCGTATCGAAGTCGAGGTGTCTGGCGTGGCGCAACGCTCCCTGCTACTTTTCAATATCGCCGGCGACGGCACCGTTCAGGCGCTTTATCCGATCGGTTCGGACCAGCCTATCCTGACGACCCCGGACTTCAAATTTCCCGTCGTCATTCGTGAACCGTTTGGCGCGGACCAGATCGTCGCCGTTACGTCGGGCCAGCGGTTGAGCGATCTCGAGCAAGTATTGAAGGTATGGAATCAACAAAAGACCGCTGTCGAAGTTTACCGGCTGGTAGAGCGTTACGCCCCGCCGGACGCGCGCGTTGGCGCCACGAGCCTTTACACCAGCCCTTGAGGCGGAGAGAGACGCAATGCCCGCGGCCGTTGTGAAAATCCTTCTCGCGGCGTTGTGTGCCGTCCTCATCGTCACCACGGCGCCAGCACAGGATTCGAAGCCGCCGGGTGAGCGCAATCCGTCGCGCGAAAGCCCCGTGAAGGTTCTTCCGGGCGCTCCGGACAGCGCCCCTTCCGGGCCATCCCTGGCGTCGGTAGATCTGGCTTCAATCAATCTCAACATGAAGACCGATAACAGCGCCGGCTTGACGCTGGACATTATTCCGGGCGGAGACGTAATCGCAGGCTCCAAGATCGGGTTTCGCTTTACGACGAAAAAGCCCGGCTATCTGATTTTGCTGAACGTCGACGCCGACGGCAAACTGTCCCAGATCTTTCCCGAGGCCCCGACCGAAGCCGGCGCCGTTCGCGACGAGCCCTGCCTGATCAAGCCGGGCAAGCCGCTGATCATCCCCCAGCTCGGCAGTTCGTATGCAACGTTTGAATTCGTTGCCGAGCCGCCTGCCGGCGTCGCGATGTTCGTGGCCCTGCTGAGTGACAAACCGGTACAGTTGGTTGATCTGCCCAATGCCCCGCCGCCGGCCTTTGCGCCCGCGGACACACTGAAATACGTGCGAGACCAGACCCTGACGCTCGTGGTGCCGAACCGTGACAACGATCACCTCGAACGGCCGAAATGGTCGTTCGACGGCAAGGCCTATTTGATCAGGTAGAAGCGAAGCTCACCGGTCCGCGTTGAAAGCCTTGAGCGCCGATTTCGGCAAGACGTCTTCCAGCACGCCCATGAAATCGCGTTCGGCCAATACTCGCGCTCGCTCGCACAGCATCGGCACCGGGCTCGATGGTTCGGTGTGCCGGAAATAGCGCTGGACCGATTCAAGCATGGCGAGAGCCTGGGCGCGCGATCCAACGCGATAGGACCTTGTTGAATGCGACGGACCCGCCGAATTCGACGCGTCATCGAACAGTTCCCGATGAAGCATCGTAATTGCCGGAATTGGCGGAATGCGACGACAGTTTGCTGACCGGCAAGTCAAAGACCGGATTTGTGCCGATCTGGAATGCCGCCTTGTCGACATGCGTCGGGACAAGGATCGTCATGATTTCGAGGAATGATTTTCCGATCAGTTGATGCGCCTGGCGGACCAAAGGCAGCACCGGGCTCGAGGGCTCCGAAGCGGCGTAATATTCCGCGATAGCAGCCAGCGCCTGCGTGGCCTCCCCGATCGACGTGAGCGCGACAAGTCCAACCGACGCATCCTGCCGGTGATCCGTCTGGGACGCTCCGCCCGCGCCGAGGCTGGCATCAGTTGCCGCATGCGGATCGATCCACGCCCGCATCTTCCGCACTTGTTCCGGAAGGGTGTCGAGAACCGACACCCCGCGGTCGCCGAAAGACTTGCAGATCCGCTGCACCGAACGATCGAGCAGTGCGATGTGCTTGCGCGCATCGGCAAGTGTGCTCGTGTCGGCGTTCGCGACCGCTTCCGAAATCGCGGCCGCCGAGGCATCGCCATCTCCTTCGCGCGATTTGACTTCTCCGGTCGCAATGATCCAGGCACGGTACGTCACCGGCCCGATGCGCCGTCCTTCGAACAATGGCGCGTATTGGAGCGGGAAGATCACGGTCGGTAGATCGAGCGCGGCAATCGTCGACCGTCGCGCCGTCAGATTTTCTCCATCCGGGCGCGGATGAACGGCATCCCAAAACCCGTCCAGCCATTCGGCAATGGCGGCCACCGTCACGGAAAAGCCTGCGACATCCCTGTTCAGGACCAACAGACGCGCGCGGGTCACCAATAGCCTGATGTCCCGGCTGCGCGTGTAGAGCCGGTCGGCTTCAGCAAGGTGACTGCGCAGATCGATCGTGAATGGGTCGAACGGCTTGCCGTCTTCAAGAGAGAAGAAGGACGTCGGCAACACGCCTTCGACCTGGGCCAGAAAATTCAGATAGTCGGCATCGCCGGACAGATCGAGATCGGGGCCACAGGGGTCATCGCCCGACAGGGGGAGACACAGCGCGGCCACATCGGGATCGATCGCCGGAGAGACAACCTCACCCGGCTCCGGCGCACCACTGGTGGCCGCAGCGTGCTCGTTATCGCCGAGTTGCGCGGAATTCTGACAAACTCGAAGCCCTCTGATCTCAAAACAAGAATTTCTGGAGCCGATCGTCCGGCTGAAAACGCCAGTCTAGAGCAAATATTTACAGCAGGCTTCCCTTGGGAAGAACGCCTTAATATCATCGATTTGAGGCACGGCGAATTATCCTTAACGGTTCGCCTGGCGCTCGATGACCGAAACACCTGTGACGCGCCCGGGAGACCGACGTGAGACCTTGCTTTCTCCTGCTTTCGGCCGCTCTGCTTTTTGCCGGCACACCGGTGTCTGCTCAATCGCTGTCTGCCATTGGGGTAGCCGGCTATCTCTCGGAATGGCAGTTGGACGCCCGGCTCTCGCCAACCTCGACCGTGGGTGAATTTGCCGGCCCCATGAGCATCAAGCATGTTGGCCTGTGCACCCATGACGGCCCCGACGAGACAACCACGCAACTCATCCTGAAAATAACAGATGCAAAGTCCTGGTTCGCAAAAGCGAGGTCGGAAGTCAGAGCAAGCTTTGTTATCGACGGATCCGAATGCCGGCTGACGGGCAGCTTTTCAGGCACCTATAGGGGAGCCATGGACTGCACCGGCACCAAGGGCGTTCCGGTCGAAATATCCATCAAGTAGCGAGCCCTTGAAGTAACGAGCCTTGAATCGAGCCTGGCCACGCAGACGTTGCGGCTTCGCGACGCCATGAATCAGTTGGCGCCGACGCTCTCGCGCAATCTGGCGACTTGCGGCCGAAGCCGCGTGCAACGAAGTTCCCGCTCGAACCGCTCGATCTGATCCAGCGACGGGCTGGCACGCAGCCGCGACGAGTTTCTCCTCGTCGCGCTTGCAGGCGTCATCCACGGGCGTATCCGCAGGCAGCGTCACCGCCCGCGATTCCTGCAGAGCGGGCTCGGCCGCCGGCGTGAGGCGGCACAATGACCTGGACAGAGCTGCGAGGGGTCAACTGCGAGGCCCGCGTCGCGCCTGCCGAGGCGATGACCGGGCTATCGGCGCGTGGGCTGTCGAGGCCAAGGCTTTCCTTCAATCTGAGAATCTGCGGACGCAATTTCTCACAACCAAGCTCGCGCTCCAGGCTGATCACCTCTTCAAGCGATTGACTGGCACGCACATGCACGAGCCAGTCGGCGTCGCGCTTGCAGACTTGTTCCTGCGTCAGCTTGGTGAGTATCGGCGGTGGCGCCGGCGGCGCGCTTTTCGCAGGCTCGCTCGTCACGCTGGCCTGTTTCTGCTCGCTGGGGCCGCCTTTCGCTTCGCTGCCGGCAGGCTGGGGACGCCTTGGCTCGGCGGTCGCCGTCTTCGGACGGTTATTGTCGACCGCCGGCGGCGGGTTGGCCTGGACGGAATTTTGTTGGCCAGATGGCGGCGGAATGGAGCCTTGATCGGCGACCGGGCCGTTCAGGTCGAGTTGCTTGGCCAAGCGCTCCAGAATTCGCAGACGATACTGCGCATCCGAGACGCGGGCCGAGGTCGGGAATTGCACGATGAAACTGCGAAACGCTGCCGGATCATTCGAGTCCTTGATCTTCTCCCAGGCGGGCTTGTCCTTCTCGTTCAGATAGTATTCGCCGATAAGAGAAATATACGTCTCCGGCCGCTGCCGCCCGTTGGTCCTTTCGTTCACGTCGGCCGCGATCAAACGAAACATGCTGCCGATTTCCAGGCCCGGCTCTCTAAGGCGCCGGAGCAGCGCGCTCGTAAACGGACTGTTTCGTCCAGAGCCATCGGCGGCGACCTCATCGGCCGCGGTCGAGTAGGCCACGACCATTCCAAGCGCCTTGTCGGGACGCGCCAATCCACGGGTGGCCGCGACGTTGCGCGTGACGCCTCCCATTTTCTTGCGCAGATTGTCGACCACCGGATTGTTGCGGCAAGCATCCAGGACGACGATCTTGACGCCGTCGGCGCGCTCGACCGCCGCTCGGATATCGTCGACCATCACCATCTGGTAGCGGAGGCTCAACTCGTCTTCGAGTTCTCCGTCGGTCGGCATCAGGTAGTTTCGTCCCTGAAACTGCAAGGCATGACCGGCATAATAGAAAAACGCAGCATCTGCGCCGGTCGCGATACGGGCGAATTGCGTCATCGCCACATCGAAATCGTGCTTGGTCGCGTCCACGACGAGCACGACTTCAAAATCCAGCCCGCGCAGCGCTGCGGCTACGTCTTCCGCATCGTTCTTTGGATTGAGCAAGACAAGACTGGGATTCTTGTACTGGGTATTGCCCACCACCAGCGCGACCTTTCGGTCGGCGCGAGCAAAATCAGTCGACAGCAGGACACAGGACAGCCCGCAGAGGACCGCAACAACCCATGTCCGCACCAGCTTAATCATCGTATGACCATCGTCGATAACGCGGATGCTTCTTGATATGGCGAACGGGACGGCGGCCGGACTCGCTTGCGATCACGGTAATCGGCTTTGAAAACACCGGCGGATCGTGCGGCACATGGCTCGCGTCGCCGAGCAGCAGTTGCAACGTGTGCCGACCCGGCGTGAGCGTGATCTGGGCTTCGGTTTGTCCTGCTCCAAAATGCAGATGATTGAAGTCGGTGGGGATGGGCTCTCCGAGTGGCGGCAACGCGGCATCGACGATCAGGTGGTGATGACCGGTGTTGGCCTTGTCGACGCCGGCCGGCGCAATACCCATGCCGATCAACCCGAAGCGAATCGTCGGCTTGAGGGTGACGTAGCCGCCATCGCTCGGCTGAACGAAATAGACCTTGGCGTTTGGAGCCGAAGCATGCCGGCCGCCCGGAGCCGGAGGCGTTGACGCCGACGGCGCTGGCGCACCTTCCGCGACGCGAACCGTGATGCGTTCCGACATCACCGCAGGCGAATGCGGAATGTGATTCATATCCCCCAGCAAAAGCTGGAGCGTATGTTCGCCGGGAGACAGGCTGACCTCGGCTTCGGTCTGACCGTTACCGAAATGGAGATGGTTGAAGTCATTTGGGATCGGCGCATCGAGCGGCGGCAACTCGCTATCGATCAGCAAATGATGGTGGCCGGAATTCGGTCGATCGACGCCTGCCGGCGCCAGCCCCATTCCGCGCAGGCCAAAATGGAGGATCGTCTTGGGCGTGATCGTCTGACCATTCTTGACGTCGATGAAATAAACCATCGCGCCGGCTGGCGAAGACGTCGGTCCACCCGCGGCCTTGGTCTGAGCCAACGCAACGTTCGACGCTGCAACAAAAACGACGGCAGGAAGAAGCGCCGATCTGAAGGTTCTCAAAAACACCGCGTAATCCCTTCAATCGATGGCCAGGCTGGCCGACGAGCTGTTAGAATGATCTTCTGTTGACTGCCGTCGACAACATCGCCATCGAACCAAGCGGACGAAATATACCAACGCGCACCTAATCTTAGCAAGGGATTGCCCCCTTCCTCTCTTTCAGATTACTTGAGCGCGACGTCATCGGCGTCCAAGGCGAAGGTTTTGTTCTGTGACCAATGTTGCAAGCGCGATCCTCCGCTGCGGCTTCCCGCCGAAATTCAACTAAGGCGAGTAAGGCCACAATGAATTTGCGCCCGCGGCATGCTGAGACTTTTCGTCATCGCACTGGCAGCCTTTTGGGCCGCAGCCTCCGAGGGTCAGTCACCGCTGACGCCGACGCAGCAAAAAACTCAGCCTCCTGCGACAACAAGTACGCCTCCTGCGACAGCGTCCGCGATCCCGGATCCGGGAGAGATATTTCGCGACTGCCCGGACTGTCCTGAGTTAGTCGCAATTCCGAGCGGCGAGTTCAAAATGGGGGCGGAAGAAACCCCCTATGAGAAGCCGGTTCATCGGGTCGTCATCGCGAATTCCTTCGCGGTCGGACGTCACGAGGTCACCTTTGATGAATGGGACCTCTGCGTTGGCTTCCGGTGGTTGTCGATTTCGTCCCGATGACCGTGGCTGGGGAAGAGGGAACCGGCCGGTCATCGATGTCAGTTGGGACGATGCGCACGAGTTCGTAAACTGGCTGTCGCAGAAAACCGGCAAGAAGTATCGCCTGCCCAGCGAGGCCGAATGGGAATACGCGGCGCGCGCTGGCACGGAATCGTCATTCTGGTGGGGCCGCACCCTCGTGAAGGGCAGCGCCAACTGTGAAGATTGCGCCGATGCTCCCTTGCACAAAACGATGCCGACGCAGTCGTTTCGGCCGAACGGCTTCGGGTTGTTCGATGTCGCCGGCAATGTCGCAGAGTGGGTCGAGGATTGCTGGAACGATACCTACAAGGGCGCCCCCACCAACGGCTCTGCATGGACGACGGGTCAATGCCAGCAGCGTTCGCTGCGCGGCGGTTCCTTTGCCTCGAAGGCCAGCTTTGTGCGGTCGCCGGCGCGCTTCCGCTATGACCAGGACGTCCGCTATTACGCCAACGGCTTTCGTATTGCCCGCGATCTGTAGCGGCGCAGCGTAAACCTGTTAACCAAGACCTTCGCGACCTCCCGGATTCGGCCTGCGGCGCCGCGCGTTGAGGTCAAAAAACCTCGCCATTCATTGAACTCAACCCGTCTGGAATAACACCAAGAGTACGAGGGTGATTGCAGCCGAAATGTAGCGGGACAAATCCGAGCGGGTTTTCTTAAAGCATGACGGCAAGTTGCCCGCGGTCCGCTTGCGGCATCGGCCTAGACGCTGCAAAAGCAGGCCTATACCCTGCCTTTTCGATCCTTCGAAGGTGAATTGCATGGCCCAATTGAGCCAATCTGAACGCGTTGCCGAATTCAAAACGCCGCTCGGTGAGAATGTACTCGCGCTCATCAATATCGAGGGAACCGAGGCGCTTGGCGACCTGTTCGAATTTCACATCGAGGCGTTGAGCGAACAGGAGAACATCGACTTCGACAAGGCGCTCGGCCAGGGATGTACGCTCAAGATGAAGGCGTATGGCGACAAGCAGCGCATCTTCCACGGGATCATGACCGAGGCGCAGTGGATCGGGAAGACCGAAGAGTTCTATCACTACAGGATGGTGTTGCGGCCGTGGTTCTGGATGCTCGGACGGCGAGCGGACTGCCGTATTTTTCTCGACAAGGATGTCAAGGACATCATCAAGGACGTCTTCACCAAGGCGGGCTTCAACGATTTTGAATTCCGCACCAACGGCGACTACGAGAAAATCCCCTACTGCGTGCAATACCGCGAAACTGATTTTGCTTTCGTCAGCCGCCTGATGGAGCTGTACGGAATCTACTATTTCTTCGAGCATGCCGACGGCAAGCACACGATGGTGCTCGCCGACTCGCGCTCGTCGCACAAGGCCATCCCCGATCTTTCGAAGGTGCCCTTTATCCCGCTGTCCGATACCGAGTTGCGGCCCGAGCAACACCTTTATAGCTGGGTTTCCGACCGGCGGTTTCGTACCGGCAAGGTGCAATTCAACGATTACGACTACCTGAAGCCGAAGAAAAACCTCTTGGCTCCCCAGGAAGCGTCGGAGAAGTACGCGCACGCCAAGCTCGAAGTCTACGATTTCCCCGGCAAGTATGATGACGAGGACCACGGCAAGAAGCTTGCGCGTTTTCGCCTCGAGGCCGAACAGGCGGCCGATCACCGTCGCCTCATCGAGGGCGATGCGACGTCGCTCTATCCCGGCGGCCTCGTGACGGTGGAAAAGCATCCGTCTTCCGCCGAGAACAAAGAGTATCTGGTGGTTCGCACCGACCATCGCTTTTCGTCGCATCACTACCGATCGGTAACGGCGGACGCGCCGAACGCGTCGGGCTTCTTCAGATTCGGAGTCAGGCGAAGAAGATCAGATCTATCGCGGCCGCTACGAGTTTCAGCCGAGCGACCGGCCGTTCCGGATGCTCCCGGTTACGCCGAAGCCGCGCATTCACGGCATTCAGACCGCCAAGGTCGTCGGCAAGAAGGGCGAGGAAAACGAGGAAATCTCGACCGACGAGCACGGCCGCATCTGGGTCCAGTTCTTCTGGGACCGCGAACCAAAGTTGACGTGCCCGATTCGCGTTGCGCAGGTGTGGGCCAGCAAGAAATGGGGCGGAATATTCATTCCCCGCGTCGGCATGGAAGTCGTCGTCGAATTCATGGAAGGAGATCCAGACCGTCCCCTCGTCGTCGGCGCCGTGTACAACGGCGACAACAAGGTCCCTTACGATCTTCCCGACAACAAGACGGTTGCCGGCTGGAAGACGGATTCCTCAAAGGGCGGCAACGGCTACAACGAGTTGATATTCGAGGACAAGAAATCGTCCGAAAATATCCGAATGCACGCCGAGAAGGATCACAACGTAACGGTCAAGAATTCGGAGACGTGGACGATCGGCGAGGTGTTCATGCCGCCGAAAGGCAGCCCGTCACGAAGCGCGACGCTGAAGAACGGCGACGACCAGCTCGAGATCCAGATGGGCGACCGCAACGTTTCAATTCCGCTGGGCAGCCAGTCGACCAACGCCATGATCTCCATCACCCACACGGTCGGCATGACCACCGTCACACTTACGCCCGCCGCCCGGTCTGTTGACGCGCCGATCATCAACCATAACGCGGAGGCCGTGATCAACTATACGGCGGGCGCGGTGGTCAATGTCACGGCGCCGATTATCAATTTGAACGGAATGGTGCTCATCAACGGAATGGTACCGGTCGTAATACCGGTATAGTCGTCATCGCAAGGCTGTTCGCAGGACGCATTGTCCCGTCAAATTCGATGTCCCGTCAAATTTGATCGAGAGCGCGCACGCCGCAGGTTTTTTCGAAGGGTGTTAGTTAGATGTCGCGGGTCCGATTTACCACCGCCCGATCGGTCTTCGAAACGTTTCCTGAACTGGCGCGCAAGTCGACGGTAGCCCCGACCGACGAGCCGGCGATCGCCTTTCTGAAAAATCTGTCGGCCAGGCAAAAGTTCGAGGACGCCGTCGGGTTTTGCGCCCATCTGCTGCCCAGGCGAGAGGCCGTGTGGTGGGGATGCGCAAGCCTTCGCGCCTTCCTGCAGGACATTCCGCAATCCCGCTCGGCCCCGCTGCTTGCGGCCGAGGCCTGGGTGCAGAATCCGACCGACCCGAACAGAGTTCGGGCACTCCAGATCGCCACCGGCGGCGACAATTCCGACTGCTTCACCTGGCTCGCCTTCGGCGCGGGCTGGGCGGGAGGGATGCTCAGCACCGTCCCGACTCCCCCGGTGCCGGTGCCGCCATATCTGACGGCGAGAGCCATTCGCATCGCGATCCTGCTTGCCGCCCCTCACATCGCGGCGGCGGAACGACCGTCCCGCACGACAGCCTGCGTTAACGAAGGCATCAAATTGGCCGAGCGGGGTTTTGACGTAGCGACGAGGACCGGTTGAGATGGGTTCGGCCGTTCGGATTCGACACCGCACGACCGGCCGCTAAGCTTTAACAACGGTATCTGAGAACCATCGCCTGCGTAAGCTATTGCTAAGGAAGCCATATTTGCTGACGCTTCGGATCGAAAATGAAACGACTCTGCCGGATGGCGGCCCGCTGAGTATTTCAGTCGAGGGGACGCGCGGCATCGATATTGGCCGCGACCAGTATCTCGACTGGACTTTACCGGACCCGAACCGCTTCATTTCCGGCAAGCATTGCGAGATTCGCTGGCGGGACGGCGACTTTTGGCTCCACGACGTATCGACCAACGGCACGTTCCTGTATGGCGCGGACGGACGCCTCAAGGCCCCGCATAAATTGTGCGATGGCGATCGTTTCTTGATCGGCCACTACATCATCCTCACCAACATCAGCGGACGGACGGCTGAGGCAGCCGCATTTGAAACCGCCGGCGGCAGCGCGTCACCCGACTACGAAAACCTGTGGGAGCCGGTCGGCGAAGCCGCACCGCCGATCGAAGCGCGCCAGTTGAAGGCGGCGCGCGATCTGCACCCGGTCAAGCCGGATTTCCTTGACTGGGCGGTCGACCTGCAACCGCCGCGGGGAGGACCGGCTTCGCAACCGCCGGCGTCTGCCGTATGGAGCGAATCGCCGCGCTCGAACGAGGCGGACTGGGCGAAGAGTTCGCCAAAGCCGCCCCCGCCCGAGCCTGCCCCCGCCGCAGCCCTTCCTACTCCCAGACGTCCGGTGTGGGTGACCGGGGAGCCGCAAGGCCCGTGGGCAACGCCGTCGCCTTCGGAAGCGCCGAAGCTGTCCTCCTCGCCCTCGGTCGTCGAGAACTCGGACTCGCGCGACAATGCATTGGTTCATGGAGACAATTCGGGCGCCGATCTGGTTCGCCTGATTGCCCGCAGCGCCGGCTTGCCGGAAAATGCGTTTGCAGCGCAGAACCCGACGCAGTTCGCTGAAGAGATTGGGCAACTGCTCCGCCTGCTCACCGAGAACATGCGACAATTGCTTGAAGCCAGACAGCAGGCCAAACGGCTTGCCCGAAGCTCGAGCCAGACGACCGTTCAAGCGCTGGACAACAACCCGCTGAAGTTTGCGCCGACGACGGACGAAGCGATGCGTATCATGTTTGGGCCGCCGACGAAGAGCTACCTCGGCGCCACGGGTGCGATCTCGCAGGGCTTTGACGACGTGAAAGCCCACCAGGTCAAGACGTTCTCGGCGATGCAGCACGCCTTGAAGCGGCTCCTGGAAGAGTTCGCGCCGGAGGAAATCGAAAAGGTCTCAACCCTCAGCCGAGGTGTTTTCGGCCGCGGCCCCAACAAGCCGGTGTGCTGGGATACGTTCTCTGCTCGCTGGAAGGCCGCCACGCGTGGCCAGGAAGACGGCATGCTGAATACTTTCATGCATTACTTTGCCGAATATTATGATCGAGATGGAAACAAGGTGTGATGATGACGCGCTGCCCGCATGGCCCGCTCGGAGTTTGCCGGCGATGGCCCAAGACAGAGATGGCTAGCTGATGTCCTGGTACAGCAAAGTAGCATGGACGGAAGGGCTGTTTCTGCGCCCGCATCATTTCCAGCAGAACGACCGCTATCACGAGCACCTTCTCGAGTCGCGTGTACGATACGCCACGCCCTATCCATGGGGATTTACGGCGCTCGAGATCGACCGCGATCTTGCCCAGCAGAGCAAGTTTGCCCTGCGGCGGGCCTCCGGCGTGATGCCGGACGGGACGCCGTTCGATATTCCCGCCGACAGCCCGTTGCCTGCGGCCATTGCCGTCCCGGACACGGCCTCGCAGCAGATCGTCTGGCTGACGATGCCGATGGCATCGCCCAACATGCGCGAGGCCGACGACCGCGACGCCGACAGCGCCGCGCGCTACACGACCCATTCGGAATCCTTCATCGACTCGACTTCATCGCTGCGGATCGAAGAAGAGGTCGATATCGCCTTTCCGCGATTGACCCTCGAGCTTCGCAAGACCGCCAAGCCCGGCTTCACGAGCCTCGGCATCGCGCGCGTCCTCGAAGTCCGCGACCGGCAAATCGTGTTCGATGAAAAATTCGTGCCGCCAGTCCTGCTGTGCGGGGCGCACCCGACGGTCAACGGCTGGATCGACCGCGTGGTAGGCTGGATCGACAACAAGCTCGAGGAATTGGCGCGCTATGCGGCGGATCCGACCGCCGGCGGCGGCCTGCAAAGCATCGACTATTTCGTCCTGCAACTCCTGAACCGGCATATCGCCGTGCTGAAGCATTATCGCTCGTCGAGCTATCTGCATCCGGAGCGCCTGTTCGAGGAATTGCTGCGCCTGGTGGGCGAACTGGCGACGTTCGCCACGCCGGAACGGCGCGCGCGCGAATACCCCGCCTATGACCAGGACAATCTCGAGAACGTCTTCGGGCCCGTGATGCGCGACCTGCAAGACTTCCTGAGCGTGCGGCTCGGCCGCCGCGCCATTCGTCTCGAGATCATCGAGCGCGCGCAGAATGCGTTCATCTCGACGATACGCGACCGCACCCTGTTCCGCGACGCGACGCTGGTGCTCGAAGTCGCGGCGAACCGTTCGCTGACGGAAATCCAGAGCCAGTTCCCGCAATTGTTCAAGATCGGGCCCAACACCAAGATGAACGAGATCGTGCACGCGCATCTTCCCGGCGTGACGCTGATTCATCTTCCGACGCCGCCGCCGCAGATCCGGGCGATCACCGACCATGTCTATTTCTTCCTCGATCGCAAATCGCCGTTGTGGCCGGAATTTTCCGTCGCCAGTTCGATCGGGATGCATTTCTCCGGTGACTGGCCCGAACTCGAACTCGAATTGTGGGCCGTATTGGAAGATCGGCGATGACCGACAAGGATCCACCTCGCGCGCCTTTTGGTGCACCCGGCGAGCGGACCATCATCCGGCCCAATCCGGGCGGGCGGCGCCCGGCTGAGCCGCCGCCGGGCAACAAGCCATCACCGACCCCTGTTGCGCCGACGCCGCCACAGCCGGCGGCCCCGAGCGCCACGCCGTACGTTCCGCCGAGCAAGCCGGGAAATCCCAGTCCTGACGAATGGATTTTCACGCGCGAGCAGGCTTCGCAGCCGTCGGCGCAGGCGCAGGGCCCCGCGATTTCCATCGACGAACTCGTCGCACCGAACGAGAATCCGATCCTGCGATCGGCCGGACCGCTGCTTCTGCTGCTCGGCCGCCTGCGCGTCGCGCTTGCGCGAGCCTCCTTTGCAAACCTGATGGAAATCGTCGCCGACAGCATCAAGTTCTTCGAAAAGGATATTCGCTCCGCCGGCATTTCAGAAGCGCACGCCAATGCCGCCAAATACCTGATTTGCGCCACCGCGGATGATATCGTCCAGAACATTCCAACCGAGGATCGCCACGTCTGGACGCAATACAGCATGCTGAGCCGGTTTTTCGGCGAGCGCATCGGCGGCGTGAGATTTTTCGACGAGCTCAACCGCCTCAAGCAGGACCCGCTGCTCAACTATGATGTGCTCGAACTTCAGCACACTTGCTTGAGCCTCGGCTTCCAGGGTGTCCACCGCACCTCGGCGGGTGGCGTCTCGACCCTGCAACAAATTCAACGTGACCTTTACGAGACGCTGCGCCGGGTTCGTCCCAAGGTCTATCGCGAATTGTCGCCGCGCTGGCAGGGCCAGAAGCTGGCGCTCCGTCTGTCGCGAACGCTGGTGCCGTGGTGGGGCGTGCTGGGAATGGCCGGCCTGTTCCTGTTCGGCACCTATTTCATCTTCCTGTACTGGCTGACCGGCGGCGCCGACGTCGCGTCCAACGACGTCGTATCCCTGTTGAGCCGGGACAAGCTTTCGCTCGAGCGCAAGGCTCCGGTCGTACCGGTGCCGCCGCCGGTCATTCCGCCGCCCGAACCCGACCGCATTACCCAGTTGCAGCGCATCTGCGCGGCGATGGCCCCGGAAGTCGCGGCCCAGAAGGTCAACGTCGAGCAGACCGCCAACCAGATCACGGTCCGCATCGGCAACGTGCTACTGTTCAATTCCGGCGTTGCCACGGTGATGGATGCGTTCAAGCCGATCGGCGAACGCATCGTGACCACGCTCGACAAGGAAGAAGGCTACATCAAGATCATCGGGCATACCGACAACAGCCCGATCGGTTCCGATCGTGTCCGCTTTCCTTCCAACTACGCACTGTCCGTCGAGCGCGCCAAGAATGTCGCCGAGCTGTTCAAGCCGCTGATGATCAACCCTGATCGCCTGCAAACCGAAGGCAAAGGCGAAACCGCGCCGATTGCCGACAACAACTCATCCGAAGGCCGAGCCAAGAACCGGCGGGTCGAGATTGTCATTCCTCGCACCGATACCGGGCCGGTAACCGAACGCACATGCCGCAAATGAAACAGAGACAGGTCCTTCTCGACAGGACTTTGCACCGATGACGCATTTCTCGTTCAAGGAAGTGTCGAGGATCGTCCTTTACGGCGTCGGCCTGGGATCGATTGCCGCCTTGATCTACCTGGCTGGCCCGCTGGTTTCGATCGGTGGTTACCATCCGCTCCAGACGATGATCGGGCGCGAAATCGCGATCCTCGCGGTCGGCGCCATCTTCGCTTCGGTGATGACGTTCCAGTGGCAGCGGCGCAAGAAGGCCACCGCGAAGATCGCCGAGGGCATCACGGCCGCCGACAAGCCCGCGGACGACACCGACGTCCTCAAAGGCAAGATGAAGGACGCGCTGGCGACGCTGAAGACCGCCAGCAGCGGCAAGGGCGACTTCCTCTATGACCTGCCGTGGTACGTTTTGATCGGGCCTCCCGGATCGGGCAAGACCACCGCGCTCATCAATTCCGGCCTCAAATTCCCGCTGGCCCGAGGCGCGACGCCGGAAGCCATCGCCGGCGTTGGCGGCACGCGCTATTGCGACTGGTGGTTTACCGAAGACGCGGTGCTGGTCGATACAGCCGGCCGCTACACCACCCAGGATTCCGATGCCCAGCTCGACAAGCAGAGCTGGCTCGGATTCCTCGATCTCTTGAAAAAGAACCGGCCTCGCCAGCCGATCAACGGCGTCATGGTCGCCATCAGCCTCGAAGATCTCTTGATGTTGTCGCCGGCCGAGATCAAGGCCCAGGCCGACGCGATCCGAAGCCGCCTGCTCGAGCTGCACGAACGGCTGAAAGTCGATTTCCCGGTCTACACGCTGTTCACGAAAGCCGACTTGATCGCCGGCTTCACGGAATATTTCGCCAATCTTTCCGATCAGGACCGGCGGCAGGTGTGGGGCACGACGTTCCAGACCGACAGCAAGACCCGCAACATGGTCGGCGAAGTCCCGGTGGAATTCGACGCCCTCGTCGAGCGGCTCAATTCGAGCCTGACCGATCGCCTGCAAGAAGAACCGACGCCGAGCAGCCGCGTCCTGCTGTACGGATTTCCGCCGCAGATCGCCGGGCTGAAGCGGCAGGTCTACGATTTCCTCAACCAGATTTTCGAACCGACCCGCTATCACGCCAACGCCACGCTGCGTGGTTTTTACTTCACCTCCGGCACCCAGCACGGCACGCCGATCGACCGTCTGATCGGCGCACTGGAAAAAAGCTTTGGCGCCGAACAGGTCGGAGCGCAGGCCTATTCGGGGCGCGGCAAGAGTTTCTTCATTGCCGATCTGATCCTGAAGGTGATCATCGGCGAGGCCGCATGGGTGTCGAGCGACCGCCGCGCGGTACGGCGCGCGCGCATCATCAAGGCCGCCTTGTACACGATCCTGACAGTGGTCTCGCTCACGGCGGCGGGGGCATGGTGGGAAAGCTATCGCCGCAACCGCGACCTGATTGCCGATACGCAAACGGCCGTTGCCCAGTTCAACCAGCAAGCAGGTCCGCTGGCGAAGGAAACCGTGATCGGTGATCGCGATCTGCACAAGGTGCTGCCGCTGCTGTTCAAGTTGCGGAACTTGCCCGCCGGCTACGCGTCGCGCGACGTGCCCACTCCGCTCCTCGCCGAGTTGGGCCTCAGTCAACGCGAGCGGCTACAGGCGTCGGCCGAGCAAATCTATCACGTCGGACTCGAGCGGCTTTATCGGCCACGGCTGATGTACCGCCTGGAAGAGGTGCTGGAAGCGAACAAGACCAAGCCGAGCTATATCTACGAAGCATTGAAGGTCTACCTGATGATCGCCGGGGTCGAGCGGACCGACCGCGAACTCGTCTTGACCTGGATGCGAAACGACTGGGTGGACAATCTTTATGAAGGCGCCTCCAACGCCGAAGGCCGCAAGGCGCTCGAAGGAGAGCTCCTTGCGATGTTCGACCTCGAAGGCGGCGACCAGCCGCTCGTCGAGCCGAACTGGGAACTGGTCGAGGATTGCCGGCGCGTTCTTGCACGCCTCAGCGTCGCCGACCGCGCCTACCAGCTACTGAAGTCGCAGGCGCGCCAGTCCATCGCGCCGGATTGGGTTGCGGCCCGCCATGGCGGCCCCGACTTTGCAACCGTGTTCGAAACGACGACCGGCGACAATGTCGAGAGCGTCCTGGTCCCTGGCTTCTTCACCTATGCCGGCTTCCAGAATGCGTTCATCGACAAGCTTCCGACCATCGCCGATCAGTTGCAGCGCGACAATTGGGTGCTCGGCGATGCGGGCAAGCTCGGAGCGGTCACCTCGCAATTCGACAACCTGACGCGCGACCTCCTCGCGCTCTACACCAAGGACTTCACCGCCGCCTGGAAACAGGCGCTCGAAAAGCTGCGGATGCGGCCGCTCAATGTCGGAAAGCCGCGATATGATGCGCTGAATGCGGCCGCCGCATCGACATCGCCGATCCGCTTGCTGATCGAATCCATCCGCGACGAGACCGCTTTGACCCGTGAGCGCAAGGACCAGAGCACCGGCAAGCCTGTCAAAAAGGAATTGGCGCCGTCGCTTGTCAGCGGACAGGCCGGCGTTCCCGGCGCAGATATCGAAGCCGAGTTCAAGCCGTTCCACCAGACCGTCGAAGGCGACGGCTCGCGGCGCCTGATCGACATCATCACCGGCGATCTGGCGGCGATCAACAACACGCTTCAGACCGTTTCGCTGAACTCCTCGCAGGAGCAGCAGTCGACATCGGCCATTCGCGGCCAGGTCGGTCAATTCAAGACCGACGCAACGCGGATGCCCTCGCCGTTCAGCACGATGCTGCTGCAATCGGCCAACGCATTCGAGAACACGATCGCCGACGACACCTACCGGCAGATTCGCGATGAGTTCCAGAAGTCGGTCTATGGTCCATGCCAAAGCCTGGCATCGAACCGATACCCGATGGACCACGGTGCGCGCGGCGAGATTGGCCTGGCCGATTTCGGCAGGCTTTTCGGCGGCAACGGCTATTTCGACGGCTTCTTCAAGAAATATCTGGAGACCTACGCCGACACCTCGCAACGCGAATGGAAGTGGCGCCAGGACAATCCCGTGGCCAAGCTGATGTCGGCCGAGACATTGCGGCAGTTTCAGCGGGCAAGCAGGATCAAGGACGCCTTCTTCCCGACCAACGGCAACGTCCCCTCGATCAGCCTCAACATCACCCCGCCGGTGCTCCCTGACATGGGCCTGACTGCAAAGCTCGAAATCAACGGCCTGCCGATCACCTCTTCCAATCAGCCGAACCCGGCGCCGGTTGCCATTCAGTGGCCCGGCGCAGGCGGCAAGACCGCCGTATCGCTCGCGCAGGATCAGTCGGTTCCAGGCAGCAATGCGCCCGCCTCGGAAATTTCGGGCGGCACAGGTCAATGGGCGCTTTTCCGGCTGCTGGACAAGGCTTCGAAAACACCGAAGAACAACAGCATCACGGCAAGCTGGATTGTCGGCGGTCGCGAGGTTCCTTTCCAGATCGGAACGGGTACGGTGTTCAATCCGCTGCAATTACCGGCGCTGGCGGAGTTCAAGTGCCCACCCTCGCTGTGAGGATTCCATGCCGTGTAACCTCTATGGCAAACTTCCGACCAAACGCGATTTCATTGCCATGGGAGCCACGCGCGACTTCCTTGACCAATGGGAGCCGTGGCTCCAGAGCGGCGTCTCGGCATCCCAGGCGATGCTGAAGGACCAATGGCAACAGGCGTTCCTGAGAGCGCCGATCTGGCGCTTCTGGCTGGGAGCCGATCTTTGTGGCGTCACCACGATCGGCGCCTTCATGCCGTCGCTCGACAAGGTCGGGCGCTACTTCCCGCTGACACTCATGGCCAGCGCCGACCAGGGCGCGACGATCCCGCCTCCGGAAATCGACTCGCAGGACGATTGGTTCAAGGCCGCCGAGGACTTTCTGATTTCGACGCTCGACCACGAAAAGACTTTCGAGGCGGCGGCCCAGGACCTCAACGAGCTCGCCATGCCGCTCCAGACGAGGCTTGCACCGGCAGCCGACGTCTGTATGGAAAGGAATGCGGCGGTAAGCGTCAAGGACGATGAGCGGCGCTTCACCGATGTATTTGCATCGCTTCGCCATGCCGACTACGACAATGTTTACGCCGGAACCACGTTCTGGTGGACCGACGGCGGTGAGGATTTCAAACCGATGGCACTATCCGTCAAGCGGATGCCGGATCCGTTTCTGTTTGCCGGCATGTTGACCGGGCAGCTCGCCACGGTTGCGGCCTGAGATCGACCGGCGGCATGGATGGAGACATGAAACAAGAGATTTCATGGCCCGAAGTCGGCGCAGCAACCCATGTCGGCAAGATGCGTCAGCAGAACGAAGACAGCTATCTCGTCTTGACCGAGTCCGGCGTGTGGGCCGTGGCGGACGGCATGGGAGGTCACAGCGCCGGCGATCTGGCAAGTTCGACCGTCGTCGGCGAACTCAAACGAATTGCCCCGGCCATCGTCGGCCGCGGACCTGCTTGCGGATTGCGAAGCGCGGATCGTCGATGCCAACAATCGCCTCAGGGAGATATCGGAAGGCCGGCCCGGCGATATCATCGGGACGACGGTCGCGTTGCTTTTGGTCTATGAGCAATTCTTTGCCTGCATATGGGCGGGCGATAGCCGCATCTATCGCATCCGGCAGTCGAAGATCGAACAACTCTCCGTCGATCATACCGAAGTGCAGGAACTGCTCGCCGATGGAAAATTGACGGAAGAAGAAGCCCGATCATGGCCGCGGCGAAACGTCATCACGCGAGCGATCGGCACCTATGACGACCTCGAGCTGGAACTGACAAATGGCACGCTGGATCACGGCGATATTTTCGTGATCTGCAGCGACGGCCTTACCACCCACGTTGAAGATCGCGAGATCCTGGCGCTGGCCAAGAACTACCCGGCGCAGCGCGCCTGCGATTTCCTCGTCAAGCTGACGCTGGACCGCGGCGGAACAGACAATGTGACCGTCGTCGTCGTCCGCTTCGAACCACGCCCAATTGATGGCGAGGGGTAGGCGGCGATGTCGGACATGTATTCATCCAACGCCTCGACCATTCGCCTGGCCCAAGGCACCCGCCTGAACGGCATCTTTGAAATCGATCAGCACATCGCATCCGGCGGGATGGGCGAGATCTACAGCGGCCACGCGATCGAAACCGGCGACAGCGTCGCGATCAAGGTGATGCGATCCGATCTCGCCGACAACACCATGGCGCTGGCGCTCTTTCGCAAAGAGGCGTCCGCGCTGCATTACATCTATCACGACGCGATCGTCCGCTATTATGTGTTCTCGCTCGACCCCGGTATCGGCAGGCACTACCTGGCGATGGAGTTCGTCGACGGTCAGCCGCTTTCCGAATTGCTGAAATCGGCCCCCCTCCGTTTCGAAGCCGCGCTGAATCTGGTCGAGAGACTGGCGAGCGGACTGAACGCAGCACATCAACACGGCATCGTTCACCGCGATCTGTCACCCGACAACATACTGATTTCCGGCAATGACGTTCAGCGCGCAAAGATCATCGATTTCGGCATCGCCAGGTCGACGCGCAACAACGACGGCACGATCATCGGTTCGGGATTTGCCGGCAAGTACAACTACGTCTCGCCGGAGCAACTGGGCCTTTTCGGCGGCGACGTGTCGGCGAAGTCCGACATCTACAGCCTCGGGCTGGTGATTGCCGAGTGCGCCACGGGACGTGCGATCGACATGGGCGGCAGCCAATTCGAGGTTCTCGAAAAGCGCCGGAAAGTGCCGGACCTGGGCGCGATCGATTCGCGCTTGCGGCCTCTGATCGAACGGATGCTGCAACCCGATCCCAACGATCGCCCGGACTCGATGGCGACCGTCGCGGCATGGCGGCCTCGCGCTTCGGCTCCGGCCGAGAAGCAAGCCGGCCAGAGCCGACGCCAGGCCAGCACCAAAATGGGCAATCGGCGCCGTCGCTGCCCTCGTGCTGCTGTCCCTGGCCGGTGGCGCCTATTACTTTTTTGCCGAATCGGCGTCGCCCGGCACCGGCAAGAGTGTCGTGGTGACCCCACCCTCGCTGAACCCGGACGCCGGCGTCGACGCCCGCCGTGCCGAAGACGCGCGCCGCATGGCCGCCGATCTCCAGGCAAAGCAGCGCGCCGAAGAAGCGAAACAGCTCGCCGAGGCCAAGGCCAAAAGCGAGCTTGCAAAGCCTTCGGCCGTCGACCGGCCATCAAACGACCCCGTGGAACGAATCCGGCAATTCATAAGATCCTATGATGGCGGCGACTGCTTCTTTGTCGAACCGGTGACGGTCGCGGAAGGCAACGCCACGCTCGAGGGCTACGGCCGCACGGCGTCGCCATTTACGGTGCTGGACACCGACTTCAAGCGAGCAAATGGCTTCGAGGCGTCGGTCGGGTACCACGTGGTCTCGCCGCAACAATGCGCCGCGATCAGCTTCCTCGGCCGCCAGCGCAATCCGCGCGATCCGGTACCGCGGCTCGATGTCAGCGCCGGCAACCTGCGCAGCAACGGTTACGTCAGTGGGGCCGTCGGCGATTTCGGCAATCGCAGCGTCGAACTGCTGATGGTTGACCATGAAGGCAACGTTCTGTCGCTGACGTCCTTGTTGAAGGGCGACAGCGATCCGAAGTCGTTCACGATCAATTTGCAACGCGGCGACGCGGGTCCCGCGCGGCTTCAGTTGCTGATCGCGCTTGTCACCAGCAAGCCGCTCGAAGCCTTGAAGGTGCGGCAAGCGGGCTCGCTGGAGCTCGGCACCGCCGATCAGGTCTTCGCGCGCGTGGCCGACGAAGCCAGGAAATCCGGGCAATCCATCGATGCCCGCATCAAGTCGTTCAACCTGGAAAAATAACCGGCCGACTTCAGTTCGGACCAAGGATCAGGATTTCAAGATCCTGTTTCGGCGTGAAGTCCGCCGCCCGCATTTCAAGCTGGGTTGCGGAAATTTCCTTGATGTCCTGGCCACAGAAGCTGGCGATGCGGTCTGCGCGCCCCTTGTCGACAATAAGGTGAAAATCCTTGATGGGACCGGCCCAGTTCGCACCGGTCGCCAGGACATAGCTGATCCGGCGCTCGATCATGCGGGGTTTTCCGGGCTTGTCGGCGGCTTTCAGGCTGTCGACGAGTTTGAGGAAGTTGTCGTCGACGCAATATTTGCTCTTGTAACGCTGCACTTCCGACTCGAGGTTTTTGTGCTGGCGCAGTCCCTGGCGCAGGATCGTATCGAAGCTCATGCCGACGCTGGTGCGATATCGATGCTCGACCAGAACCGGCTTTCCGGGCGGAAAGCTTTGCTGTCTCACGATCGACGTCTTCAGCGTCCAGGTCGCGTCGTAAAGCGGCATCCCCTTGTCGTTGGTGCCGGATTCAACAAGCAGCCCCTGTGCGACGGCGCGCGTTCGCACGTCCTGCGACAGATCGTTGATCTTCAACTGTTCGGCGCCGACGGGAAAAATCGGAATGCCCATCTCCGTGAGCGCCGCCGTGACGTTCTTGTTGTTGACGAAGGCCTGTTGATTGGTGACGAAGGAGACCGGCTTGCCGTCAATCCTGGTCGAGAATCCGACAAAGTTCAGCGGATTGCCGACCGGAACCGCTGCATTCGATGCATCCGCCAGACTGAGGTCGGGCAACGGAAACGCCACCGTCAGCGTCACCGGCTTCGTGCTGCGGTTAAGAAACACGTAGCGAACCGTGACTGCGTCGAGCCCGATCCTCAGTTCTTCGGACTCCATCGATATATCCGCATTCTTGGTAAACGTGAGACCGCCGATCGCAAGCTCTGCGGACGTGTCGTTGGCCAGCACGGGCGATGAAGCGGCCTCCAGGCAAACGACTGCGGCCAAAAACGACAGCGCCGCAAAACAGGCTTTCATAGTGGTCTTTCCTTGCTTCTGCTGCGGCACCGCCGGCAACCTTGTCTTCTCGAACCCGATCGAAACCATTCCGGCGCGCCCTACGGTGCGGCCGGATAAGCTTAAAACGACAATCGAGCGTTCGATTGCGCGTACCAGCGGTTCCTCACAACCAGATCCCGGCATGCATCTCATTGACAGATATGGCGTTTTTTTATCAAGGGATCGCAGTGAAATAATCCTTAAGGGCCGGTTTAGTCCAAGAAATCCGGCCGATCCTCATCCAGTCAGATGATGGCCAACCGTCCGCGTAACCTTAATCAAGATCAGCTTCGAACGGATCGCTTCGCCACGTCGACAAACAGTCGAACTTCGATCAGGTTGAATTGCGCACGAGCCGGTCTGTTTTGTCGTCAAGACTTCGGAAATGGTTCAGTAGCCGTAGCGTAAACAATCACGATCGACCAACAAATCTGTCGGTGGCCGAGCATTGACGTTGCGGAAAAAAAGACTTCTAATCAAGCACATACGCCAGCACCGATGCGATTAGACCCAACACGAATTAGCCCTGAAGAGGTATGCTGATGGCGAAGAACAGCGGTCAGAGATTTATCAAGCGGAACCGCCCGCCTCGCGTGCACATCACATACGACGACCCGACAAACGCCGAACAGAAGATCGAGCTGCCGTTTGTGATGGGCGTCATGTCCGACCTGTCCGGCAACAACCCCGGCGTCGACAAGGTCGACATCGAGCAGCGCAAGTTTCTCGACATCGACATGGACAATATCGACAATCGGATGGCGGCCATTCAGCCCGGCGTCAATTTTCGGGTGGCCAACAAGCTCGCCGAGAATACCGATGAGAAAATGTCGGTAAGTCTGCGTTTCAACAAGATGGCCGATTTCGAACCGGCGGCGATCGCCAAACAAGTCCCGGCTCTGGCGAAACTGCTTGAGGCGCGAACTCACCTGGCAAACCTGCTGCGTTACATGGACGGCAAGGTTGCAGCGGAAGAGTCGCTGAAGAAGCTGCTGGCTGATCCTCAGCTGATGTTGGCATTGAAGAACCGCGAGTCGTCGAACGACGACAAGACCGGCTCTTAAGTCTCTCATATTTGGAGATCGTCGTTATGGCGACAGATACCGCCCGCCCCAACAAGGAAGCCTCGGTCGAGACCCGCGATCCCGACGAGTTTTCGGCTTTGCTGAAGCAAAGCTTCAAGCCGCGCACCGAGCGCGCTGCAACTGAAGTCGAGAACGCGGTCAAAACGCTGGTCGATCAGGCGCTGGTGGATTCCAGCGTCATCAAGACGGACGTCCTCGATACGATCGAGGAAATGATCGCCCAGCTGGACAAGAAGCTTTCGGCGCAGATCAACGAGATTCTGCATGCGCCGGAGTTTCAGCAGATCGAGGGCGCCTGGCGCGGCCTCGCCTATCTGATCTATCAATCCGAAACCGACGCGATGCTCAAGATTCGCGTAATGGACGTTTCGAAAAGCGAGCTCTACCGGCATCTGCGCCAATATCCCAACGCTGCCTGGGACCAGAGCGCGCTGTTCAAGAAGGTTTACGAAGAAGAGTTCGGACAGCTCGGCGGCCAGCCCTATGGCTGCCTGATCGGCGACTATTCCTTCAGCCACCTGCCGACCGACGTGCAGTTGCTGCGCGACATGAGCAGGATCGCGGCGGCGGCGCATGCGCCGTTCTTTGCCGCGGCGGATTCCACGCTGATGGGAATGGATACGTGGAACGAGCTGATGAATCCGCGCGATATCAGCAAGGTGTTCGACACGCCCGAATATGCGGCGTGGAAATCGCTGCGCGATTCAGACGATGCCCGTTATGTCGGGCTTTGCATGCCGCGCGTGCTCGCCCGGCTGCCCTACGGCGCCAAGTCGGAGCCGGTCGCGGAATTCGCCTTTGAGGAGGATACCGACGGTCACAAGGGCGAGAAGTATGCGTGGATGAACGCGGCATATGCCATGGCCGCAAACATCAACCGCGCCTTCAAGGAATACGGATGGTGCGCGCGGATTCGCGGCGTGCAATCCGGCGGCGAGGTCGAAGATCTTCCGACCCACACCTTCCCGACGGACGACGGCGGCGTGGACCTCAAATGTCCGACCGAAATCGCCATCACCGACCGCCGCGAGGCCGAACTCGGCAAGGCCGGCCTGATTCCGCTGGTGCACCGCAAGAACACCGACCGCGCGGCATTCATCGGCGCTCAATCGCTGTTCAAGCCGCGCGCCTACCAGAATAACCCAGCCGCGACGGCGTCGAGCAACCTGTCGTCCCGCCTGCCCTACATGTTCGCGGTTTGCCGGTTCGCGCATTATCTGAAGTGCATCGTGCGCGACAAGGTTGGTTCCTATTACGAAAAGGAACAACTGCATAAGTGGCTGACGAACTGGATCAGCGAATATGTCGACGGTGACCCGATCAACTCCACCGAGGCAACCAAGTGCCGCCGGCCGCTGGCGGGCGCTGCGATCAATATCGTAGAGAACGAAGAAAACCCCGGATACTACTCGGCGACGTTCGAGCTTCGGCCGCACTTCCAGCTGGAGGGTATGGATATCGGCCTTCGTCTCGTGTCGCGATTGCCCGTCGCAAAATAATTGAACCCGGCGTCCTTGGGACGCTACCAATGGGCGATGATGAGGCTGAAGTCCCGACCAGGAAGTATCTTCCGGTCGATTTCGAACACATACGTATAGAGGAAAGCCAATGGCTGAGATGTTCTTGAAGCTCGACGGGATCGAAGGAGAGTCCCTGGACGCGGATCACGGCGGCGAGATCGAAATCAAGGGCTGGGGATGGGTCACGAACAACAATGTCAGATGGGACATCAACCAGGGTGGCCAGTCGACGAAGGTCGAAATCAAGGACATCGAGCTCGAAAAGATCTGCGATAAGGCTTCCGTGACCCTGTACCAGAACTGCGTCACCGGAAAGCACATCAAGAACGGGACGATCACCTGCAGAAAGAACGACGGCGAGCAGAAAGTCGAATATTTGATCGTCAAGCTGACCGACATCATGGTCACCAAGGTGCAGTTTATCGGCGACGGTGACGCTCAGTCACTCAAGGAGGCGGTCGGCCTCTCGTTTGCTGAATTCCGCATGGACTACAAGGTGCAGAACGACACCGGCAATGCGGCCGGCGCCAAGAGCTTCCAGTTCAACGTTCAGAGGCAGACACGGTCACTCCTGAGACCGCTTCTGGCCGCGACACCTTCTTTGGAAATCACAAAAGGCCATCCGCCAAGGATGGCCTTTTCGTTTTTCGGCAAGCCTTGCGTCCCGGAAATCCTGAACCGGCCTGTCGCGATACAACGGCTCGCGCGGCGTGTCATCGCATCACAGTGATCGTCAGCTGGCGCAGGCGCACGCCAGCGCAGGCCTGACGCTTCTTCACGCCCGTTTACGGCGCAGGACCGTCAGTGACGCCTGTGATGTTCGATGCGTGATTCGACCCGCACAGGCTTCGCCAAATGCGGGTCGCATGCTGGTCTTCCCGGGCTCACATGAAAGGCAAACGGAACGCCAAGTCGCCGTCAGAAGGTCGAAGAGCCGTTAGCCGCGGCTCGCTCCCATCAAGCCGGCCATGATCAGCTTGAGCGTCATTGGAATTCGATCGGGAGAATCCTTGAGAGGAACGTCGCGCTCTCTGCATTCTTCGGTGAAAGGCGCCTGGCGCGCATTAGCGGCCTGTGGGCCGCACGCTTCTTTGAAATTGGGTCGTCCCACATTCACCCCCAAAACGCTCATAGAACGCCAAGGCCGGAGGGAGCGGCGCTACAGATAGCAGCCGCCTTGATTGTCTCGATTTCGATGCTTGTGTCGGCGAAAAAACGGGAAAGTACCTGAACCAATGCTGCCATTGGTGACCTCCATCAAATGGGCCCCGTATTAGGTCGCGGCAGGTCATCCGCAGGTTCGAATGGAACCGGCGCCGCGGCGTTGCGCCGCCATGAGCCTCAAAATGGAACAGGCGAATTGATTCGAACGCTCCCTGCTCGATGAAATCGAGCGTCGCTTTGGCCATATGTTTGTGGTCATGAACGCAGGGTTGGTTCAGCCGCTCAAGCCAAGCGTGGTGCCCAGGGGCGGGATGGCCCGCACGATCAACAAGTCTAATTACTTCAATTGTTTACGAGCCGTCGAGATCGGCCTTTGTACCATAGCTTTGTGTCAGCTCAACCGCCCTGGCAGCGCCACCGATCTCAGCCCAACAAAATCCTCGCCAGATCCGCTTCGATGCCCAGATCTGGCATCTCACGGTTTGATCAGATGTCGGTCGGCCAAGGGCCAGTCGCCGACGGCTGCCCGAGCCCATGACGCTAACTAAGCGTTCGGGGTCTTGAGCTTGACGGCCAAGATCGCAGCGACAGTACCATCAAGCGAAACGTCCGCCGCCATCAACGTGCAACACCTCGCCGTTGATGTAGCCGTTACGAAGCAGCAACAGAATTGCTTCTGCGACCTCCTCCGGCCGGCCAACCCGCCCTCCCGGCAAGCTTCGCGCGGCTTGGTCAAAGATGGAGGCCCGAGTCTCGCGACCAAACACATCGAATAGCGGCGTATCAACGAGGCCCGGTGCAATCACGTTGACCCGAATGGGTTTAAGTTCAAGCGCCAAGGACCGCGCCAGTGCCTCCACTGCACGAACCGCGGCTGAAACGACCGCAACGCCGTCACCGGATGGTCGATCCGAATATTGGCCGCCCATCAGCACGATCGATCCCGTTGCAGGCATTAGCGGCATAGCCGTCTTGATGGCATAAAGTGGACCTGCGATACGCTCCTGGACGGACCTCAGCAGTTCATCAGGATCCGTGTCGGCTAGTTTGCCGCCGCCAAGCGTACCGGAGGTAATCACAAGGTGGTCGACGCGGGTCATCCCGTCAAAAACGGCGGTGACGCTCTCGCGGTTCGTTATATTGGCGACAACGGTATGGGCACGGTTAAGCCCTGCCGCCGCGGTCTCCAGCTTGACAGGCGAGCGGCCGACAATCGTGACCATTGCGCCTTGTTGATTGGCCGCGACTGCGGTTGCCAGGCCGATGCCCGAGCTTCCGCCAAAGATAACAATATTAGCGCCGTTAAGGGGGGAAGGGTTGGACATGTCTCTCCTACATCAAATTGCTTTCAATTAAAGCTAGGTCATTCCCTTTTTTCGGGGAACGTGAGTATTTGGAACTAGCCTTATGCGGGAGAGGAATAAGATGGACGCAATCGAGCGCATGCGAAGTTTTATTCGCGTGGTTGAGCTAGGGAGTTTCTCGGCTGCGGCACGAGCGGAGAACGTTACCCAACCGACCATCAGCAAAACTGTGGCCGCTCTGGAAAATCATTTGAAGGTTCGCTTGCTAGAACGAACCACGGCGCGTCTGAAGGTCACGGAAGAAGGCGTCCGCTTCTATACGCGCAGCAAAGGGCTTGTGGCAGACTACGATGAGGCCGTTGCTGAGGCGCGCGGCCAGTTGCGACGAGCCTCGGGGCCGCTACGCATCAGCGCGCCCGTCGGATTGGGCGAATTGCGTCTCAACGGGCTCTTCCTGGAATTTTTAAAGGAATATCCTCAGATCGATATCGAGACGATCCTGGTGGATCGTATGGTCGACCTGGTAGAAGATGGTATCGATGTCGCGATCCGGCTCGGCGACAATCTGCCGCCAGACGCTATCGCGCGCAGATTGGCGGAGTCGCCCCGGGTTCTGGTGGGCAGTCCGGGTTATTTAAGGGAAGCTCCCGCACTCCAACGGCCCGAGGATGTAAGTCAGCACGCTTTTGTCCGTTATGCTGGCCTTGCGTCAGGCGAACAGCTGACCTTCTCCAAAGGAGCAGAAAATATCGCAATTGCTCTGCACGGTCGTTATAGGGTCAACAATTCGCTCGCATTGCGGCAATGTTTTCTCCAAGGCGCTGGTTTAGGGACTGCGCCGGCATGGCTTGTGCAAGACCACATCGACAAAGGAGACTTAATCCACCTGCTTCCTGACTGGACGATGCCTTCACAATCCATCCATCTGATCTACCCGTCACGACGCCAGCAACTTGCCCGAACCAAAGTGTTCTTACAGTTTATGACGGACAAAGTGCCCGGTTTAACCGGCTTTGAATTGCTGTCATCCGCAGATCACGGGAGCCACGTTACTGATTCACATCCTCGGAACTAGAGCGTATCAATCCATGCGCTCAGGCGCTTACCTTCGTCAGTTACGAGGTCACGAGGCGGGTTGACCACCAAGATCCATGCGGTGGTCGACACTAATCGCTTGCCGATCCGGCTCGCCCTGACGGCTGGTGAGGCGCACGATAACCGTCTCGCCGGAAGACTCCTGTCTCGCTTGAAGTCAGGAACAATGCGGCTCGTTGACTAGGCTATGATGCGGACTGGATCAGAACCCTTGCGGCCGAGAAGGGCGCATGGGCCAACATCCCGCCACGACACAATCGCAAGGAGCCAATCTGCTTCAGCCCGTATCTCTATCGAACCCGGAATTGGTCGAGCGGTCCTTCAACAGGATCAAACACTGCCGACGCGTGGCAACGCGCTGCGACAAATTCGAAGCCAATTATCTCGCATTCATCCAGCTTGCATCTATACGCCCCTGGCTGCGCGCCAATGAGTCCACGGCCTAGTAAGGCGACAGGGACTGCGTCCGCGCTTTTGCCGGTCTTGCCGTGACAAAGCCGATCAGTAGCATCGACAGCGCGAGGCCGGCGTGACCCCAGCTATCGTTGCGATTGTTGGTGATGCAGTTGAGGATCATGCCGTTGCCGACCCAAAAGCCCATCGCAGCCAAAACGGCATAGATCCCTCCGAAAATCCTGAACCACAGCCGCACGGCGCCGGTGCTAAAAACGGACCCAACGAGAAACGTCACACCCGACGCGACGTGCATGGCGCTGTGAAGAGGGTTCACCGCGAAGATACCGAGAAACACGTCATCGACGGTAACGCCTGGCACGAAGCCGAGCACGCCGCCGGTGACGAACGCTGCGCCATAAAAGAACCCGAGCCGCCTGACCATCGTCATCTCTCTCACCCGCCCAGCGTCTCTGCGAGCCGCAACGACTGCATGCTAATATCCCACAAACGTTCGCGATTTTCCGGTGTGTTGAACGCGGTTCTGACGTTCGCCTCCTTGGCTCGCGCGAAATACTTTCCGCTCGAGCCCGCCACGTCGGGCGACGCCGCCAGGTGCACCGACGTCGCGGCGCCCTGTTGCGGCGACAGCGCAAACGGCAATGCAAGATAGGCAGCAGCGCGGAAGATGCCAGGCGCCCGCAACATCATCTGCGTCCTGACGACACCGGGATGAACCGCATTGGCGGTGATTGACGTCGTCTTCAACCGACCGGCGAGTTCGATCGTGAACAGCAGCATCAAGAGCTTGGAGTTGGCATAGGCACCGAAGGTGGAGAACCGCTTCTCGCTTTGCAGATTGCCTGGATCGAATTTGCCGCTCGCATAGACGCTCGACGAGAGATTAATGATCCGGCCCTGATCGGCCGCTTTCAGCGCATCCAGCAAGCAGATTCGTGAGGTAGAATTGCGCCAGGTAATTCACCTGATAGGTCGTCTCGAAACCGTCGGCGGTGAGCTTTCTTGCGCCGGAAAATATTCCCGCGTTGTTGATCAAGACATCGAGCCGCGGATAGCGCCGATGGAAGGTTTCCGACAGTGCGCGCACTTCCGAAAGCGATCGCAGATCGGCCGTGATGTATTCTGCGTCGCGGCGGCCGGTAGTAGCCAGAATTTCCTTCACCACGGCCTCCGCCTTAGCCGCGCTCCGCGCGGCTAGTACGACGGTGAATCCCTTGCCCGCGAGTTGGATCGCGGTCATCCGGCCGATTCCTTCGGTTGCGCCGGTAATCAGACAGATAGGCTTGAGCATCAATGATCTCAGGTGCGATTGATCGAGGCGCCGCCATCGACGATCATCGTAGACCCCGTCATGAAGGCGGCGTCGTCGGATGCGAGATACAATACCGACCGCGCAAGCTCCTCCGGTGAGGAGACGCGTTTCAGTGCGTGGAGACCGGCGACGAAGCTTTGCGCCTCGGCGGTCGCATTCATCTGGCGATAAAGCGGCGTATCGACGGCACCGGGCAGGATTGCGTTGACGCGAATGTTCTTCGGACCGAATTCCGCCGCAAGCGATTGCGTCAGACCGACAAGGCCGGACTTGCTGGCGCTATAAGCTGCGACGCCCGGAAATCCGACAGTATGACCGGCGATGCTGGAAGTGAAGATCAACGAGCCCGCGCCGCGTCTGAGCATCGCTGGCACTTGGTACTTTGCGCCGAGAAACGCTGCGATTAGGTTGGTGGTGACGGTTTCTAGAAAGGACGCCACGGAAACCCCGATCGTCGGCGCCATCTCGCCAAGCGTACCCGCATTGTTGAAGGCAATATCGAGCCCGCCGAAGGCCGTCTCGGCGAGATGAACCAGCGCCCGCGCGTAGCTCTCGTCGCAGACGTCGCCCGACAGCGCGACCGCCTTGCCGCCCGAAGCCTCGATCTCCGACACCAGCCGGTTGAGTTCGCCCGTCCGGCGCGCACCGGCCACGACCCGCGCACCCTCGCTTGCAAATAGTCTCGCCGTGGCTTCGCCGATGCCCGAACTCGCGCCGGTGATGATCGCAACCTTGCCCGTCAATCTTTTCATGCTGGCAACATTTTCATAGTGATCGATACACAAATGTGCACGGTTGTTCGGCAGCGTCAAGCGATATATATTGATCGCTATGAATAAGGTGGAGATTTCCTCCCGACCCCGCGGGCGGCCGCGAGCATTCGATCGCAACGAAGCGCTTGATCGCGCCATGCTTCTGTTCTGGCGGCGCGGCTATGAGGCGACGTCTATCAGCGACCTGACGGAGGCGATGCGCATTACGCCGCCGTCGCTCTATGCGGCGTTCGGCGACAAGAAGCGTCTTTTCCTCGAATCGGTCGACCGCTATCAGGCGGGGCCCGGAAGTTTCGCGCAACGCGCGCTCCGCGACGAACCGACGGCCGAACGCGCCATGCGCCGCCTGCTGTTGGACACGATCGACTCTTTTTTTGAAAAAAACAATCCGAGAGGCTGCATGGTGGTGCTCGCCGCCACCAACTGTACGACGGAGTTGAGCGACATTCTCGACGAATTGGCCGCCCGCCGGCACGCCGCCGAGCGTGTTATTCGAAACCGCGTTGCTGCCGGCCGCGACGCCGGCGAACTTGTCGGCAATACCAACGTCGACGCGCTTGCCGGGATGATCGTCACGACGCTCTATGGCCTTTCGATTAAGGCCCGCGACGGCGCCTCGCGTCCAAGCTTGCGCAAGGTGGTCGACCAGGTGATGTCGATGTGGCCGCGGCTAAGCGCCAGTCAATAAAGTTCGGCCATCCTTTCACGAGGGCGCTTCATTTCCCCCTGCAAGATGCGAATTTTTTTCGACCGCTTGTTTGGCGAAGCGGTGGAAGGCGACCGTCATAGAGACCGTACAGATGAAGATGCTCCAAAGATTGCGACCACATGGCCGTTCCACTCACGGATGGAGATGGCGGCGCTACGCTTTCATCATCGGCTGAGGAGCTGATCGGTCCGTTCTAGCTGGCGGAGCCAGCTTCCGAAAACGCGGTCGGCGCGTTGTGCCAGGCCATTCGCGTGCTGCCGTGTGGTGGTCCGCAAATCGGCGATCGAGATTTCCGCGGCAGCGAGTTCTACCGCGTGACCGACGAACCATTCTTCGAGCTGTCTCGGGTCGGCTTCCAGATGGAACTGAAGCGCAAGCGCGTTGCGGCCGAAAGCGAACGCCTGGTTGTCGTAATTCGGGTTCGACGCCAGGCGCGTAGCGCCGGGCGGCAGGTCGAACGTATCGCCGTGCCAGTGAAGGACGACGGCGTCGTCACCTTGCAATGCGCTCAGGCAGGATGACCTTCCTTCCTCGGTCAAATTCAGGGGGCCCCAGCCGATTTCCTTCACATGCCCCTTGAAGACCCGGGCGCCCAGCGCCTTGGCCATCAATTGGCTGCCCAGACAGATTCCAACGGTCGGCAGGTTGCGCGACAGCCTGTATTCCAGAAGCGCAATCTCGGCGCTCAGAAATGGATAATCATCCGTCTCATAGACGCCGATCGGGCCGCCGAGAACGATCAGTAGTTCGGTGTCCCTGATCGAGCGGTGGCGAAGATCATCAACCGCCGCTTCGCAAAATCCAACGTCCCATCCTTCGCGTTCGAGAACAGGGGCGAGAAGTCCCAAACCCTCGAAGGCGATATGCCGCAGCGCGACAGCGGGTCGTTGGTACCGGGTCAATGGTATGAGCCTCGCAACAAACCTTGGTTGAGACCTAGTTCAGGGCTTTTGCAGGCCCGTCGGGGCTGTCGGAAGCCAAGGCCCTCGCGAGTTCATGCGCACGGCCGTCGCCCCGGCAGGCGTGATTATGACCGCAGAGGAATGTGGTCACAGAGTTAGACAATCTAGGTTTGTTCAACGAAGGCGGCGATCAGGTTAAAAACGTCTTCGGGCGCATCTTCCAGCGAATAGTGGCCGACTCCCGAGAGACGGTGTACAGGCGCTTGAGGAAAAAGGTCGCGGAACAGCGGGATCATGTGCGCGGAACAAAGCGTGCGGTCAGCGTCTCCCCAGATAGCCATGGCGGGCAATGCACAGATTGTCTTCTTTGCTGCCGCGCTTGGCATTTCGAATTGGTGCGCTTCGGTGGCGAACCCCTTTGCCCAACCAATTGCGCCGGCACAATCTGACGCGCTGCGAAAGGGAGAGCCGTATGCCGATAGCCAGCTCGGAGTGATAATCGAATTATTTTCGAAACCATTGAGCTTCAAGACACTCAATATGTTGAAGCCGAGTTGACCTAGCGTAGCCTCGAGCGTCCCTTCCGTTTCGGCCTTCGAAATCCATTGAAACCAGGGCGAAGCAGCTGAATTTGCGACAAGTCGTTCGAAAAGGTCTGCCTGACCGAATGGGGTCGGTCCGTTTACTGAGATGATACGTCGAATTCGGCCCGGATGTCGTGCCGCCAAACCCATCCCCACCGGGCCACCGAAATCGTGCATGACGAGGCTGATGTCTCGCAGATCCAGCGCCAAGACAAATTTCTCAATGTTGTCGATGTGATCCTGCAGCCAGTATGTTCGATCTCGCGGGGCAGCGCTCTTTCCAAACCCCATATGGTCAGGAACAACCACGCGGTTTGACTGGCTCAATTTTCTTATGAGAGCTCGGAAGAGGAAGCCCCACGTTGGCTCTCCGTGCAGGCAAAGCACGACTTCGCCATCCCGAGGACCTTCATCAACGTAGTGCATTCGAAAGCCGCTTGCGTCGTTGAAGTGGGGCGCAAATGGAAAGGTGCCGTTGAAGGTTTCAGATGCCAAAATCACAGAAGTCGTCCTTCGTCGAGAGCGCGCGCCATGGTTCTATTATAGAACCATATACAAGCGCGGTTGTCTAGGCTCGTCGTCGAAAGTTCCTGTCTGACGCACCTGAAGCCAACTATCACGCCGGCGAACCCTAGCGGGGACGTCGTAATTCGCCGGTACGGCTATTGCAGCACCGCGTTCGGTGCGCTCTCTCCGGCGATCGAGACAGGGTCTTCCAGGGCCCATGCAACAATGCGTGGCAAGAAGCAAAGACACGCGATGGAAAGTTGGATGGACCATCATGCACCAAGCTCGGGAATAAGTCGGCGTCAGTCCATGTCTTGAGGATTGAGGCTAAGGCGTCATAGCTGGGTGTACGCATGGCAGAGTCGGGATCGCGGAGGGAATGTAATGGAGGAAGCCAAATGGTCGCTCGTCGACGCCTATATGGTGAACAAACTTGTTCCGTTCGACGCAGTTCTCCAGGCGACGCTGACTGAGAATACACGCGCGGGCCTGCCGGCCCATGATGTGTCGCCCGCGCAAGGCAAATTCCTGCACCTATTGGCACGCGTGTTGGGCGTAAAGCGCGTGCTCGAGATCGGTACGCTAGGAGGTTACAGCACGATCTGGCTGGCGCGAGCGCTTCCCCCGGAAGGCCGTATCGTAACGCTCGAGTTGGATCCGCACCATGCCGAAGTCGCCGAGCGCAACCTTGCTAAGGCAGGTCTGGCCACGCGCGTTGACCTTCGAGTGGGGCCGGCGCTGGAGAGCCTACCCCGCCTGGCAGCTGAAGGGGCTGAACGCTTCGACCTGATCTTTATCGACGCCGACAAACCAAACAATTCGGCATACCTGGATTGGGCGATGAAGCTCTCGCGTCCCGGAACGGTGATCATAGGCGACAACGTCGTTCGAAACGGGGCCGTGATAGATGCAGGCAGCACCGACGACCGCGTCCGAGGTGTGCGGGCCTTTTTCGATCAGATAGCGGCCGATCCGAGGCTGGACGCGACCGCAATGCAGACCGTGGGCTCGAAGGGCTGGGACGGCTTTGTGTTCGCCCTGGTCCGCTAGGTGTTGGGTTACGAGACCAAAATACGTCGCGTCGAGCGGGTCTCCGCCGCGCTGCACGCGAAGGTCAGCGTGCTGTCGCGCAGCTTTTGTCAAAGCAACTCGACAATCACGATTTCGCTGAGCTTAACCCTTTCGATTTGCTTCGCTTAGCCGAACCGAGCCGGCCCGAGACCTTTCGGACGACTGTCGTAGAGCCATTGAGCTCCTCGCCCTGATGTCCCCGCAGTGAAAGCCTTGCTACGCGGCGGCCGTTGGCCTTTTCGACGAGTACCGAATGGGGCTCTGAGCTATTGAAACAATGGTCTTCGCCCCATTGGCGCAGACTGAGATTGACCAGAAACAGATCGCGCCCCTTGTCGGTCAAAACGTATTCCTCGAAGGCGCCGTCGTCGCTGATTGGCTCTGTCCGGAGGACACCAATTGCAACCAGATGCTTCAGGCGCGCGGCCAGAATTCCCTTGGAAATACCGAGGTTCTTCTGGAATTCGCCGAACCGCCGCATCCCGTCGAAGCAATCTCGGATGATCAAGAGCGACCACCAGTCGCCGATTTCATCCAGCGCCCGGGCTACCGGGCACTCTACCCTTCCCAAAGCCGTTCTCTTCATGATCTCTCCGGTCGCTATCTTTATTTGGTTCTAAAATAGGACTAGACAAGGGTTGCTGCAAATGGTTCGATTATAGAACCATTCGGAAGCAGCAGATGACAACAGCAGGACTAGCCCAGGAAGCGCGGGCCCCCGTCAGGCGCAAAAGCCCGGTTCGTGTCGCCGTGGCCCAGTTCGATCCCCAGGTAGGACTGGAGAATTGCGATTCGAACGCCGCAGCCGTCCGCGAACGCTTGGACCAAGCCGTCAGGAACGATGCCAATCTGATCGTTCTCCCGGAACTGGCGACCACGGGTTATTCCTTTGAGTCGCGTGAGGAAGCCTTCGCCCACGCCGAATCGGTGCCCGATGGTCAGACGGTTCAAGGCTGGGCGACGTTCGCGAGGGAACACGAAGTCTACATCGTCGGATGCTTGGTCGAGGCGGAAGGGCTCCGGCTATTTGATACTGCCGTTCTTGTCGGTCCGGACGGCTTTATTGGAAGCTATCGCAAGACCCACCTCTGGAACGAGGAGAAGCTATTTTTCACGCCGGGCGATCTCGGCTTTCCGGTATTCGAAACACGGATCGGCCGGATCGGATTGCTGATCTGCTGGGATATTTGGTTTCCGGAGACTGCGCGCATCGTCAGTCAGCTCGGTGCGGACATCATCTGCATTCCCACAGGCTGGGTCTGGACGCCGCCACCTCTCTACGACGCCAGCAATACCTGCATGGCGGCCTATCTCACCATGACCGCGGCCCATGCCAACAACATATTCATCGCGACGGCTGACCGTATCGGTACCGAACGCGGGTCGGGCTTCATGGGCAATTCGCTTATCGCTGGCACAAACGGATGGCCGATCGGCCGTATCGCGGGGCCTTCCGAGGACACGATCCTCTACGCGGACATCGATCTTGTTCAAGCGCGCTCAGCGCCGATCTGGAATCAGTTGAACGATCTTCATCGGGATCGCCGAACGGATCTTTACGACCAACTCTTGGGCTTCAAGGGAGGCCAAACGGCTCCACGATAGCGTGGTGGCGCGTGCGTGCATGACGTTCAGCTGGACGCAGCAAAAACAACGAAATCTAACGAAATTAGCGGGGAGAAAGCCAATGAGGAATGAGAATAAAACGACGTCATTGCCTTCAAAGCCGACCGATGAGCGGGCCACCCGCTTCAAATTCGTCATTATCGGCATGCTGTTTCTGATGGCGGCCGTGAATTATGTTGATCGCGGCGCGTTGTCCTACACGTCCGAGCACCTGATCAAACAATACGGTTTCACCAAAGCTGAGTGGGGCTCGGTACTCGGCTATTTCGGCTACGGCTACATGTTCGGAGCCGTCTTGGGCGGCACCTTAAGCGATCGCTGGGGACCGCGCAAAGTCTGGATTTATGCTGGCCTTGTTTGGTCTCTCTTCGAGATCGCGACCGCCTATGCCGGCGACATCGGCATCGCTCTGTTGGGCGGCTCGGCAGTCACCGGGTTTGCCACCATCCGGGTGCTGTTTGGCTTTGCCGAGGGCCCAGCATTTTCGACCATTAATAAGTCGGTTTCGAATTGGGCTGCTCCCCGGGAACGCGCCCTGATGTCATCGTTGACGCTCGCAAGCACACCCGTCGGCGCGATGATAACTGCACCCATCTCGGTCGGCCTACTGTTGCTGACTGGCGACTGGCGGCTGATGTTTATCATAGTCGGGCTCGTCAGCCTTGTGCTCGTGATGCTCTTCGCCATCATCTTTTCTGACCGACCCGAGAAGTCGTCTAAGGTAAACGCAGCTGAGCTTGCGAAGATCAATGAAGCCGTCCCTGGCGTGTCGCAGCCACCGGCTCTCGAAGAAGCCGCGAGACCGTCGTGGTTCAGCTTCTTCTCTAGCCCGACGTTGATCTTTAACACGATCGGCTATTTTGCATTCCTCTACATCACCTTCCTGCTTCTCACCTGGACCCCGAAATACCTTCAAGAGCAATTCCACTACGATCTCGCTTCGCTCTGGTATGTCGGCATGATTCCATGGCTCGGCTCGTGCATTACCGTTGTGATTGGCGGGAAAGTCTCCGATAAAATTCTGGTTGCGACCGGCAGCCTCGTGGCGGCCCGAAGCTGGTTTGCTGCGGGATCCTTTCTCCTGGCGGGTCTCTGCTTCATTGCCATTCCATGGGCGCAGAGTGCCGCCAGTGTCATCGCGTTGATGGCCATCGCGAACGCCCTCAACACGCTTCCCAATGCTGTCTACTGGGCCGTCGTGATCGACACTTCACCTCGCTCGAGGACAGGCACCAACAGCGGCATCATGCACTTGTTTGCCGCGAGTGCCTCGATCATTGCGCCCACGCTTACCGGATACCTCGTGAGCGCTTACGGCTACAACTCGATGTTTGTGGCCGCCGGCGTCGTAATGGCGATCGGAATGCTCTCCATGTTGATGGTTCGGCCGGGCAAGTCCAATTCGTCCAGTCGTGCATCCGTCGCGCCGACAGCCTACGCCTCGGCAGGGGCGAGTGCAGCCTCCGCGAGGAAGTAATGGCTCTTCAGGCCAGACACTCCTGAGGCTGTGCCGCCGTCCAACACATCACCCAAGGAGGCGGTAACAGCCGCCTCCAATTATGTTGAAAGGACCTCTCTATGAACCAACTGATTGTCGACCCTGCGAGCGTCTACGACGATCGCACGAGGTCTCTCGTTAAGCTTCATGCGCGCGCTTTCGCGAATGACGCTGCATCAAGCGCATCGCTGACGGAGGAGTGCCTGGCCCGCATTGCCGATCCGGCAGGCGAAGGAAAGCGGACCTTCATTAAGGTATGGGCGGAGGAGGCGCGTGTCGCGGCTAAAGCTCAGGACGCACTTCGCGGCATCAACCTCGCACCGTCTCCGATCGCTGGCATTCCGATATCGGTCAAGGATATGCTTGACGTTGCCGGCGAGACCACGCTCGCCGGCACCAAGGCCCTTGATGACGCTCTGCCCGCTGTGAAGGACGCGCCTGTGATATCCCGGCTCAAGACCGCGGGCGCAGTCCTCACGGGACGAACCAATATGGCGCAGTTCGCGTTCTCGATCGTCGGCCTCAATCCGCATTTCGGCACGCCCGGTAACCCCTTCGACCGGACGCGTATTCCCGGCGGCTCGTCGTCTGGAGCGGCGGTCTCAGTCGCAGACGGCATGTCGGTGGCGGCGATCGGATCGGACACAGTGGGCTCCATCCGCGCTCCCGCAGCTTTGTGTGGCGTCGTTGGCTTCAAGCCTACGCAAAGAACTGTCCCCCTTTCCGGAACCATTCCACTCTCGATCACACTCGACACCGTCGGTCCGCTCGCCCGTACAGTGGAGGATTGTGCCTTTGTTTATGGAGCAATCTCGGGCGAGCCTACGCGCGCTTTACAACCGATAGGTATCGAGAACTTGCGTCTCGCAATTCCGCAGACGCGCGTGCTGGAAGGCTTGAGCCCCGAGGTCGCCCGGGCATTCGAACGCGCGGTGACGCGCCTGTCCGCGGCAGGTTCCAGGCCGGTCGATGCGACGTTCGATTACTTCGCCGAGATCGAGGCTAGAAACGGTTGCGGTGTGATCGAATATGTCGACGCGCTCGCGTGGCATAAAGATCTGCTCGCCCGACGTGGAAATGATTACGATCCAAACGTGCGAAGCCGTGTCGAGAAGGGTGCGACGATCGCTGCGGCTGAGTACGCGGCAATGCAGGAGTGGCGCAAGGACGCTATCGGTCGCTTTGACCGCGATACGTTCCAATACGACGCAGTCATCCTTCCGACCGTCGCGATGACCGCACCCACGATGGCTGAGTGCGAGCGTGACGAGAGTAATGTGCGCGCGAAGTTGCTGCGTAATCCCTCACTTTTCAACTTCCTCGACCGGCCCGCGATCTCCATCCCGATCCAGAAACGAGGAGACGCCCCGGTTGGTCTCATGGTGGTGGGCGAACGTGACCAAGACTGGCGCTTGCTCGCCGTCGCCCAAGCTATCGAATTTGCTCTTTCGAATTGAGGTAATGGGACTATGCCTTATCTTCAGCTAGACGTATCGGCGCACTATCCAACCGAGGCGAAGAAGCGCCTCGCTAGGACGCTTGGTGAGATTTACGCGTACAGGATGCAGGCTGACGTCCAAAGAGTGTCGGTCGCCATCCGTGAACTGACACCCGGTAGCCTGTGGCGATGTACGACCGCCGATCCCTATGAGGCGGCGCTTCTGATGTGCGACATCAGAAAGGGTCGCCCCGCCGAGCAGCGGGCTGAGCTTGCGAAAGTGCTGATCGAAGCGTGCATCGACATTCTCGGGCTCCGCATGGAGCAGATCAACGTTGAGTTCACGCAGCATTCGGGCGACGAGATGTATCATCCCCTGCGAGGCGGCTTGAGCAAGGACTGGGAGCCCAATGAAGTTGAGCAAGCAAAGCCGTAAGTAAAGTGGCAGCGGCCCGGCACCCCAGCCGGGCCGTAGCCTTGATGCTAAAGTCCTTTTTGCTTTGCGGCGAATTCTCGGATCAACCCCGATATCTCATCGGCGTGATCTTCAAGCGCAAAATGACCCGTATCCAGCAGGTGGAAGTCGATATTTCTTAGGTCTTGCTTATAGGGATGTGCCCCTGATTCCGGGAAGATGATGTCGTTCTTGCCCCAGACAATGAGTGCTGGCGGTTGCAGACGGCGGAAGTAGTCTTGCCATTTCGGATACTCTGGCGGATTAGAGCGGTAGTCGTAGAGCAACTTCAGCATCAGTTCTTTATTGCCTTGCCGGCTCAACAACGCGTCCTGGAGCTCCCAACTGTCGGGGCTGATCTTTTCGCGATCCGTAACACCGTGCGTATAATTCCATTCAAGCGCTTCGCGCGACATGGCCGCGTTGCGAATCATGTCGAAGTTCTCGCGCGACGGGGTTGCCCACAATTGGCGGACCGGCGCCCAGAAGCTGTCCGGTAGCCCTTCGTCATAGGCGTTTGCGTTCTGAATGATGAAAAACGAGACGCGATCCGGGTGTCTATGCGCGAGGCGGAAGCCGACCGGGCCGCCGAAGTCCTGCATGTAGATTGCGTACTTCTTCAAACCGAGCCGTTCTGTAAATCGTTCCATGACGTCGGCGAGATAGTCAAACGTATAGGTGACACTTTCCGGTGGGGCATCGCTGTATCCGAAGCCAGGGTAATCCGGAGCGACGATATGGAAACGTCCTGACAGCCTACCGATGAGTTCGCGAAACATAAAGGACGATGCTGGGAAGCCGTGCAAAAGGAGAAGAACCGGCGCTCCCGGCTTTTCGGCTTCGCGGTAGAAAATCCGCGTGTCATCGATCTTGAGGTATCGGTGGAATGTCATAGCCGCTCCATTTGCTAGTGGTTCTATAATAGAACCACTATGAAAGCCTTGCTCCGGGATAGCAACTGTCGATTTTGTGATGCCTGGCGTTGAGGGGTGCACCCCCCGGCGAACGCGGCGGGGAGTGTCTCCTCATGAGCGCGGGGGTGCCTGGTGTTCCTCGGCGCAATCAATTGCGCCCCCGCCAGCAAGAGCGTGCAGGACAAGATGGTCGGCTACCGCACCGCGGTTTCAGATGTCCTGAGGCGTCGGCTGCTGCGCGGAATTGCCGAGGGAGATCTGCCGGCAGGATGCGATTTAGAGCCGCTGATATCGCTCTACACCACGGTGCTTACTGGCCTGCCGCTCCGCGCGCGAGACGGCGCGTCGCGTGAGGAATTGTTGTTGGGAGCCACCGCGTCCATGGCCGCCTGGGACGGGCTCACCCGTCCGAAACCCGGCCGGACGTCATCCCGCTGATTTCGGTCCCCGCTCCAGGGAGAGTTCATCGGCGCAGATCCTCAGACGATGCCGCTCCTACCGCCCGACGACAGTAACTTCACCGTCGGAACGTAAGAACGAGAAGGACGCGATCAGCCAAACGTCACTAGGCAACGGATCTCGATGCTCTGCCTGAGCGGCGCATCCGGCGGGATATCGGGGAGATCGAACGCCGAATGAGGCGTGAAGCGAACGGCACCGTTCACTTGCGAGTCGTATTGCTTGAACACCAACGCCTCGTTGCGATCCATCTCGGAGAAGTAGGCCCAGCGGTGGCGCGGCGATTCCTGCATGAGGTAAAGCTCGCCGGTTCGATCTCGATACCTAAGTTCGGCGGCGACCAGATCTTTTGCCGAAATCGAGCGTGCGTCACACACCGCCAACGGCGTATCCACGATTTTTCCACCGATGGAGCGCCAGATGGTGACGATCGCAAAGCGCTGCGTCTTGGCCCGATCGCTATCTTCGAGAGGCAGGATGTCGAACCGCTTCTGTCCCGATGTCTCGGTGTAGTCGTTATGGATCCGTCCGGCTGCACCGGGGCGCCTGCCGTCACCATGGCGTCCAAAGGTCAAGTCAGGCCGCCCAGATTCACGTAATCGGATCTGATGATCGAAAATGTAAGCGCGATCGGCGCCCGTGACGCACTTCGCGAGCTCCGCCGCTTCCGGGTAATAGCAATTTCGGATCGCGTCTTCATCGGTAAAGTCCGCCACTGTGCTCGGCGCATCCCACAGCTCGAATCCTTCGGTGTGGATGGAAGACGGCGATGCCATCGCCCGCGCGTCCGTGATCCATACCGGGCTCATTCGAAACTCACAATTATCTCGGGCTATTCCGGCCGGCGGCTCATACATGTAGGTGTAAGGACGCTCAGTGCTCGGCGCCAGGTAAGCAAGCGCGGCCGTGACACCGGGTAGCCGCGGGACCGCGCGCGAAAATTTTGAGACCGCGTCGTCGGCCCGTTCACCAATGTCTCGGCGTGAGCCCACCGTTTGTACTTGCATGATCTGGTTCCTCGGACTCAGTTGCGAATGGTCTTTGCGAAAATGGTGACGAAGGTAGCCAGGCCAATCTCTGGCGTGCGTGCACGAAATCGAATCATGCTTCCTTTGGAGGCACGAAAGCGCGCTCAGCTTTGGGATTGATTGCGAGCGGCGCGATCGCGATCAGCGCCGCGACTGCGCCGAGGGCAAACGGCCCTGCGTTCGATGCGCCGGCAACAAGCCCTCCTAGCGGGCCGCCTACAGCTGTGCCCAAGTCCCATGCAGAGGTCACCGCGCCCAAGGCTGCAGTGCGTTCACGCGGATCCGCAGCTTCCGTTACTAAGCTTGTTACACTCGGAATCAGCAGGGAAAGCCCTGCCCCAGTCAGCGCTATCGAGACGAACGCGAGCGCCTCGATATGTGTGAAGAACAGGCCGGCTAAACCTGCAGCCTCGATGAGGAAGGCTGCGAAAAGCACACGCCTTCCGCCGAAGCGATCAGCATACCCGCTGCCGAGAAAGCGTGTAATCATGAACGCGATGCCGAATGCCGTGAGCGCTAGGTTTTGACCTGCGAAGCCAAGACTCGCAAAGCGCGGCACCAGAAATGCAGCAATGATCCCGTATCCGATAGCGGCGAATACGCCTGAAGCGCCCGGCAGCCATGCTGCTCTTGGAAAAAGAGCGCGGCGGATATTTGCGCCGACCGATGGAATACGGGCCTCTGGTTGTGTCGACGCGACCAACAAGAAAGCGAGCATCGGAATGGTGCTAGCGGCAATCCAGACATTGTCATAGCCGCCGGTTGCCATCAGCGCGGTTGCGAACATTGGGCCGGATGCCAGTCCCATCCACATCGACAAACCAAAATGCCCAGCGATCTTGCCGCGCTGTGATTGCGCCGTATGCGCCAGGATCCAGCCGACCGAGCCGGTGAAGAGCGCACCTTCGCCCGCACCGAGGAAGAGGCGGGCAAGCACCAGAACGAAAAGGTTCGTCGCAACCGCGTGTCCGATGCCGCCAATCAAAGCGAGTATGGCTCCGGCCATCGCCACGCGGCGTCCGCCGCTCTGATCAGCAACGCGTCCCGATACGGGTCGGGAAATCATGGTGGCGAGAGACCCGATCGTCACTGCGAGACCAGCTGTGACCGCATTGGCTCCAAAGCGCTCGTGCGCATAGGCCGGCATGACCTGGATCGTCATCCCGATCACGCTGAAGCCGAGGAAGCAACCCGACCAGAGCGGCCAATACGGAGCGGATTCCTTTCTACCGTGTTGTTGAAAGGTATCTGGATAGAGCATATCACCAAATCCGCATATTGTTTGATGACATTTTACGTTTTACGATATATGAGGCAATTCAGTAATTCTCAATAAGATTATACGAGAGGCGCATGAACACGCGAGACCTCGAGGCCTTTCTGGCGGTGGTGGAAACCGGCTCGATTGTCGGCGCATCAGCGCGACTTCATCTCACGCAGCCCGGCGTGAGCCGCCGCATCCAGACTTTGGAAGAACGGCTTGGCGTTGCGTTGCTAGACAGACAGTCAAAGCCCTTGAAGCCAACGGCCGCGGGCCGCGAAGCCTATGCGCATGGTCGACGGATGTTAGGCGTGCTCAACGATTTGCAGACGGGATTGTCGCCTGAGGGAGTCGTCGGCGGAGAATTTCGTCTCGGCATCTCTCCTTATCTATCGGAGGTCGGGATAGCGACGGTCGCTGACACACTCCGTGCCAGCTTTCCTGATCTCATGCTCCGCATCACGATAGGATGGCCCGAACAACTCTTGGAGCAACTCCGTCGCAGTGAGATCGACGTCGCTGCATTTTGCCTTCCAGATAGCATCAATCCGCCGACGGAAATCGAGGCGGACTCTCTTGATATCCAACCGATATTTGTTGCGGCGCCTCGGTCACTGGATCTTCCTTCTCCGGCAACGCTGCAAGACCTTTCACCATTGCCTTGGATATTCAATCAAGATGGCTGCGGCTTCCGAAGCGCGATCCAGCGCCGCTTCGAGCAAGAGCATCTTTCTTTTCGAATAGGGATAGAGGCTCTCAGCTCGGATCTTCGCTTATCACTCGTTGCCCGCGGGTTAGGCATCACGTTGGCGACAAGAGCTGCCATTGAAAGCAGCCCGCTGCGGGACGTTCTCCAGATCGTCGCTGTGCAGGGCTTCGAACCCAGAGTCCGAGCTTGGATCGTTCGCCGGCCGCCGGTAGGTAGACTTGTAAAGCCTATCGAGTGCCTTACTAAGGCTCTTGAAGTGGCCATTGATGCACAACACTCTGTTTCTGATCGGCCCGGGCAATCTAAGTTAGGCGGCACAGGATAGAGGTCGACTCGCTCGTCACACCGATCCCTTTTGGAACAGTGATCTTCCCCGTGTAGAGCGGCAACGAGGCGCCATAGGCCGGATCATCCTTCGACATCGCACCCGGGTAGCGGCGCGACGCCGCCGCGCCACGTTCCGTCGACTATCCATTTCATCGAAGGGGACGTTCGCCATTATAGATGGTCAAAGCGATGGATGCCGGTGATGCCAGTCCGTAACTTGCTGGTAGGCATGACCGGCGCGCACGAGTAGCGCTTCCTCGAGATGGCGGCTCACAAGCTGAAAGGACAACGGCAAGCCCTTCGGAGTGAAGCCGCCTGGCAAGGTGATTGTCGGATTGCCGGACATGTCGAAGGGTGTGGCGAAGCGGACGAACCCCGAGAGACCTTCCGCTGTGGCAAAGAGCTCCTGTTCCTGTGCGATCGTGAAATCGGCGTGCGTCTGTGTCGGGATCAATAGCAAATCGATGTCGGCAAATATCGCGGCGAGGTTGCCTGTGAAAGCAAGGCGGTTGTGATACGCGTCCATGACATCCGTTCCGGAGGCAGCGCGGCCTGATTCGATGAGATTGCGAAGGCCGCCATATTCGGACGAGCGAGCCGGATAGGTCGCCTCATGTGCTATAGCGGTTTCTACGGCGCAGATGGTGCCCCAAGCACTCGTTACCATCACTCCACTTGGATCTGGCAGCGTTACTTCTTTGACAACTGCGCCAAGGCTCTCGAAAACTTTTCGGGCTTCACGCACCGCCGAGACAGTCTCGAAATCGCAGTCTGTCTCGTTGTATGCGGCGTCTATCCCGATGCGGACCGCGCGAACACCTGTATCGAGTCCGGCTAGGTAATCCGGAACGGGTGCGATCAACGTCGTGGGATCGGCATTGTCTCGTCCGGCGATCACGCCAAGTATGGCAGCGGCGTCGGCCGCGGAGCGCGCCATAGGGCCGATATGATCCGAGCTCGCGGCGAGCGCGAAGGCTCCGTGGCGGCTGACCCGGCCCCAAGTTGGCTTCAGCCCGGTGATGCCATTGGCTGCGCACGGAAATCGAATCGACCCGCCCGTATCGCTCCCCAGAGAGCCGAAGCACAATCCGGCGGCGGTGGCGACTCCAGACCCACTCGACGAGGCTCCTGCGTAGTAGTCCGCATTCCAGGGATTGCGAGGTGGCGTGATCTTTGGATGATGGTTTACGAAAGCGCCTTCTGTGTTTTGAAGTTTGCCTAAAAGCACAGCTCCCGCATCGCGCAATCGCTTCACCACGGTCGAATCATGGTCGGGCACGTTGTCCGCATGGATCGTCATGCCGGCGGCGGTCACGACGCCGGCGGTGTTGAAGATATCTTTCACGGCAATAGGGACCCCATGCAGAGGCCCGCGATAGTCTCCGCCAGCAATCTCAGCATCGGAGGCCTCAGCCTGCTTCAATGCGAGCTCAGGAGTAACCGTCGCGTATGAATGGAGCGATGGATCGATCTTCGCGATCCGATCCAGCAAGGCGCGTGTCAGCTCGACGGCAGATACCTTTCGGGATCGGATGGCCGAAGCGGCTTCCATAAGTGTTGCGTAGTGCATGTAGGTCGTCATTTAGTCCTCAGACGAGTTGAAGGTTGAGCTCAGAGAGGCTTCGACGCCGGGCTGCCCCGCGCGGCGCTGGATTGGTGCGCCGCAAGCCACGCCGAGATGAGCGCCGCAAGTGTAATCAGGGCGATGTTGCACCCGAGAGCGAGTGCGAAGGCATCTGTGTATGCACCGACCGTCCGGTCGTTTCCGAGCGCACGATAGAAGACACCGCCAATGATGGCGACGCCGAGCGCCGCGCCGATCTGGAGGGTCGAGATCACCATCCCGGACGCAAGCCCTGCGTGGCGCTGATCGACGCCACCGAGAACCGCTTTGATCACCGAGGGCATCACGATGCCGAACCCGATACCAGCCCCTACGAGGCCAATCTTGAGATCGCTGGGCAGCACCTGTGTAACCGCGAGCAAAACCAGCCCGTAGCCCAGGATCTCGAAAAAAAATCCGAGCGTCAGGGCCCGGATACCGAGACGTTGTATCAGGGGCGAGGAAAAAAGTGAGCTAACGAAATAGCCGAGGGCGAACGGCAGCGTCGCCATCCCGGCTTCCATCGGAGATCTGTGAAGGCCGTTTTGCAGATAGACCGCGAAGGTCAGGTAGAATGACGACTGCGTATAGAAGACAAGCGCCATGACTAGACCTGCGACAAATGCCCCGTCGCGGAAGAGTGACAAGGCGACCAACGGATCGCCACCGCGGGCCGAAAGACGGGCTTCAAACCGCACAAAAGCCAACAGAGCAATGGGGCATAGCGCCAGCAATGCAATCATCCACGCGGGCCAGCCGGCTTCGCGCCCTTCGACAAGCGGATAGACCAATAAGGCAAGTGTAAGCGACAGAAGCGCGACCCCGCCGAGATCGAGCCGTTGCGCATGCTCGGCTCGTGAGTCGCGAAGTACCAGCGAACTGCCGACTAGCGCGACGAGACCGATAGGAAGATTAACAAGGAAGATTGATTGCCAGGCGAAGCCGAATGGATGCGTCGAGATGAGAACGCCGCCCAGCACCTGGCCACAAATGTTAGCGAGTCCAAACGTGGCCGCGTAAAGCGCCAGCGCTATCGCCTGCTCTGCGGTTGGAAAGAGAACACGAATTGAGGCGAGCACCTGCGGCGCCATCGCGGTGGCAGTCAGTCCTTGTAAAATGCGGCCCACAATGAGCACACTTGGCGACCACGCAAATCCGCACAGCAGGGAAGTAAGCGTGAAGCCGGTCACGCCTAGCATAAACATGCGCTTGCGGCCGAACAAATCGCCTAGACGTCCGCCAGTAATGAGGAACACTGCGTAGGTCCCTGCATATGCCGAGATGATGAATTCGATCTCGCTCGAAGACGCGTTGAGATTCTGGCGAATCGCCGGCAGAGCCAGGTTGACTACGTTGAAGTCGAGGATCGGCAGAAATGCCCCAATCAAAAGAACCAGCAAGGCTAGCCATCTTCGTGGGTCGCCGGCGGCTTGGTCGCCTAGCACTCTTTGATCTGTTTGAACCTGCATACTCGCCCCTGGCGCTTGTCCAACATTGACTTTGACTGTCCGCAAAAGAACAGCCATCCTATATTTTGGCCAAGTTCGTTTGCAGAAATGGACAATGATGAACTGGGACGATTTGCGTATCGTGCTCGCCGTCTTCCGGGAGGGCACCCTCTCGGGAGCGGCGCGGCAGCTCAATGTGACCCATTCGACGGTCTTCCGTCGTCTGGGCGCGATCGAGGAGGGGAGTGGGGTCCGGCTGTTCGAGCGATTCCGGGACGGTTACGTGCCAACACCCGCTGGCGAGACAGCGGCCGAGACCGCAGCTCGTCTTGAAGATGCGGTGCTGACGCTCGACCGAAAGCTCTCCGGCCAGGACCTAAGACCTTCGGGTGTCGTTCGGATAACCACGACCGATACGCTCGGCACGTTCCTGATGCGTCACCTGCCGGCGATGCGCGCGGTCTATTCGGAAATTCACTTCGAAGTCGCCATCTCGAATGCGATGGCCAACCTTACGCGGCGGGAGGCCGACATAGCCATCCGGCCTACTCTGGAGCCACCCGACATCCTGGTAGGGCGTCGCGTTGCGAACATCGCCCATGCCATCTACGGATCGAATGCGTATTTGTCTCGGCATAAAGAAATTGAGCTGTCGGCTCACGACTGGATCGCGCTCGACGATGCACTGGCTAGCACAGTGATCGGTCGTTGGTTTTACGAAAACCTCCGCGCGCCACACATTAGTTGCCGCGTCGACACGCTTACCGCACTACGGGACGCAGCGCTCGCTGGCTTCGGCCTCGCCTTACTCCCTTGCTATTTGGGAGACCCTACGCCGGGGCTTCATCGCTTGGCGCAGAGGACGATGACAGAGCCTCGATCGGCGCTCTGGCTGCTCACCCATGAAGATCTGAGGCGCACAACCCGCATCCGCGCGACACTCGACTTTCTGGCGAAGGCGTTCGCCTCGGAACGTGCGCTGTTCGACGGAAAACGAACCAAACCCTTGTCGCCGCGCCCGCGGCGCTAGATTGCCATGGAAGTATGCAGCTTGAGTTCGGAAACCCGAAGCGGAATTACGCCGCCTTCATCAGCCGAGAAGGCCAGCCGATTCGGACAAGAAGGCCATCAGGTCCGCATATACCAACCTCGTAAAGCCCCCATTCACGATGGCGCAGGACGCCACCCGGACGGATAACCAAATCGTCTACTCGCGCTGCGATGTCGTCGACATGGGGCGTTCGAATGAAAACGCCAAAAGGGTTGTTGGCTTCCGGCACCCGCCACTGGCCATCTCCCGCTTGCGTCAGATGCACCTCGCAGTCCCAGGCACTCATGATGACGTACTGTTCGTCGCCGCCGGTGCGCTTGAATCCCAGACGCTCCCAAAATGGTATGGCCGCCTTCAGATCGTTGCTCGGGACGATGGCGAAAGCACCTACGCTCTCGGGGGGCATCTGTTCAGCTCCTTGCAAGAGATAATCTACCGGCTCTTTATGGCCACGCTCAGTCCGCTTCTGGCTCCTAACGGACACTTGATCAAACTCGCTACGCGCATCTTTGGCTATCGAAGCAGATCGGGGCGACATTAATCCCCGACCGCCATCAGTTTCGAGCGCCTTGCGAATTCCCGCTATCGCTGAAGCGAACGATCGAGGAAAGCACGCATGAGGTTCGCAATCTCCGGCCCCTTATCTTCGAGCGCGAAATGTCCACTATCCAGAAGATGGAGTTCGGCCTTCGGCAAGTCTTTCAGGTAAGCCCGCGCGCCGCCAGCCGGGAAGATGATGTCGTTCTTTCCCCAGACAATCAGGGTCGGCGGCTGCTTCTTTCGAAAGAAGGACTGAAACTGCGGGTACAGATCCGCGTTGGTGCGATAGTCATAGAACAGGTCGAGCATGATTTCGTCGATACCGGGTCGATCCAGGAGGACTTGGTCCACGAACCAGTTTTCAGGATCAATATGGCTCGGATCGGTAACCCCATCGACATACTGTGCGCGCGTTGCTTCGGGGGTAAGACCCGCGCGGAGTGCCTTGCGCTTTTCCGCTGACGGTTCGGCCCAGTAGGCTCGGATCGGGTTCCAGAAAGGGCTGAGGCCCTCCTCATAGGCGTTGCCATTCTGGATAACCAGCGCGCTAACGCGCTCGGGATGTGCCAGCGCGAGCCGATAGCCGATCGGGGCCCCATAATCTTGCACATAAAGTGCGTAACGCTGGACTTCGAGCTTCGTCACCAGCCTGTCCACCAGGTCAGCATAGGCGGCAAAAGTATAGTGAAATGTGTTTCGATCGGGGGGCAAGCTCGCGCCGAAGCCGGGATAGTCGGGAGCGATCACGTGGTAGCGGCCGGCGAGCGCCGGAATTAGGTTGCGGAACATGCGCGACGAGGTGGGAAACCCGTGCAGCAGCAGCACAGTCGGTGCATCCGGCGACCCGGCCTCGCGATAGGCCATTTCTACACCCTCGGCTCGGATAGTCCGGTGGTGAGTTTGTGTGACCGCAGTGGACGCAGTTTGCGCGACCGCATGTCCCGCCCCGCCGCCGACGACAGAGAGTAGCGCCGCGAGCGCTAGGGCAGACATAAAACGGGAGTTCATTGTGCACGTCCTTTCGGAAGGTTTCATGGCCCGCGCGTATAGACGCTTGCATCGCGCGCGCGAATGCCCACCTATCGCAAGCCCCACTTTCGCCAGGCGCAATAATGGACCGGCTGGACACACTGAGAGCTTTGGTAGTGATGGTCGACGAGGCAAGCTTGGCAGCAGCCGGCCGGCGGGTCGGTCGGTCGCCGGCCGCGATGAGCCGTACGCTTGCAGCCCTCGAGGCGAGAGCGGGCGCCCGACTATTCGAGCGGACCACACGACGTTTGCGGCTCACCGAAGCCGGCGCCCGTTATACGGAAGCAGCACGCCGCGTGCTGGCGCACGCGGATGCGCTCGACGGCATGGCAAGCACGGACGCCGTCCCGAGCGGACTTCTTACTCTGACGGCACCTCGCGCCGCAGGCGCGGATATCCTGCGGCCGGTCCTCCACGCATTCCTCGATGCGCATCCGACGATCCAGGCGCGCCTGCTGCTTCTTGACCGCATAGCCAATCTGGTCGAGGAGGGTTTTGACGCGGCTCTCCGCTTGGCCCAACTGCCGGATTCCAGCCTTGTCGCTGTCCGGGTTGGAAACATCCGCCGCGTCATCTGCGCCTCGCCTGTCTATCTTTCGACCCGCCCAGCACTACAAGAACCGTCTGACCTTGCGGCGCACGCAATCATCGGGCTTGCCGGAACGCGACAAGAATTCAGCTTGGATCTTTGCCGGTGGTCGCACCGTTCGCTTGGCGCCCCGCTTTGTATCAAATAGCATCACTGGAGCCCGCGCGTCAGCAATCGAGGGTCGCGGAGTTGCGCGCCTCCTGTCGTACCAGGTTGCCGACGACGTACGCGCCGGCCGCCTGAAGATCCTTTTAGCGGAGTTCGAGCCGCCGCCACTGCCAGCTCACCTGGTCGCCCCGAAGGATCGCCTGTCGCTGCCGAAGACCCGCGCTTTGACAGATTTTGCGGTTCCCAGACTGAAGGCAGCCTTCGAGGCCAAGCGGCTGCCCGGTTAACGAAATTGACTTGATCACTTCGTTGCCTATGTCCGCTTCAGGCTAACTGCAGACGAGCTAACGTTTCTACTTCAACCAAGTCGGCATGAACTATCCAGTGTTCGGCCACTCGAACGGATAGAATTGCGCGGCATGTGGTCATTTTTGCGCGAATTACATAAAGCCCGTCTTGTTGCTCGATAAGATAATCGCGCGCCTACCCGCCGGCCAACGCAGGTCTTCGACGAACCCGACAAAGGTCGGCCTACGGAGTTTTTTCGCGGGGCTCCCGCGTGATCAGCGGCTAATGGCGAACCTCAGGCGATAACCAAACTACTCCTGTCGCGCGAACTCCCTGTCGCCGCACTGCAGCCGAGATCGTTCAGATTTCGCGAGGTACCTTCTATTTCCATTTCAATAGCGAGGACGAGATACTGGACGCCGTGGTCAACTTGGGGCGGCGATCGGCAGCGAACTAGCACGGCTGTCACCGCCGCTACCGAGCCACTGATACCCGCTCCGCTTTGGCGCCCACCACCCTTTCCCGGACGACGGACGCCAGGAGCCTCCTCAGTTCGGCTTGCTGCAGGCGCCAGATCGTCTCGCGCAACCATGCGCAACTCGATGACTGGCAATCGAGGAGACGCAATTCGACCCCCACATCGCGAATCCCCACCGGGACGCGGTGCGAGGTCCGAACGGTGACGCCGTGTCCAAATCGCAGGGACGCCCACACAATCGTCCGCCCATTGGAAGCACAACTGTTCCATTCGCCGGATGGCGACTTGCTGGGGGTCTACGGTCGTCGTCGTCTCATAGAGAAAGTCAAAGTCATTGGACTTCGCCGCTGCCGGAAGCCCAAACAATCGATCACCCACACCAACTTCCCACATCGTTTGTTGGCTTGGATTGTCGCGATATTTTTGCGAACCAGTTATCGTACGCCGTGATCGCGAGTTGATGCGCTTCGCGCTCGGTCAGCGACTTCGGCCCCGCCCGCAGATTGGCCCACTGCTTCTCGATTTCCGTCAGCGCTTCCGCGTGTCGGAGCGTGGCTTCAACTGGATCCCTAGTTTGAAGGCTGAGCTTCTCTTCGCGTTTGCCGACAGCCCCGCGCAGAGCTTCGGGAACGCCCTTTTCGGAGCCAGTAGATTCCACTCTTTGGATGTTTCCACGAACGTGACATTGCGAGCGGCATTGTACCACCTCTTTGTACCACTCTCGAGGTGCCAGCCGTTGATTTAACTGATTTGTTAGGAGAACCAGGCGCTTAGTTTGTGCGTGGTGCCCAGGGGCGGGATCGAACCACCGACACTGCGATTTTCAGTCGCATGCTCTACCAACTGAGCGACCCTGGTCGTTCCCGGCCGAACAAGCTTGAGGGAGCGGCGGTTTATAGTCAGGACAAACCGTCCTGTCCACCGCGCTTCGAGGCGATACCGGCCTGATTCAGCCAACCGTCAAACGGCGCTCCGTCCGGACAAGGCTTCGCGACGCGAGAACCCAACAACCGATTGAAATATATAATGAAAGTAAGAAGACTATTCGTTGTCGTCATCTTCATCGGCACGGACAGGGATCGCATACGAACCCGATAGCCAGCGATTGAGATCGACATCAACGGCAGTGTTCCGAACAGAAGGGATGGGTTTCCCGACGGACGGCTTGCCGCAAATCGGGCAAGGCTTCCGCGCAGCGCCATCGGGCGTGGCCTTGCCGGTGGCGGCCTGCATCAACCCAGCCGAAGCGACCTCTGGAAAGCCCTCACCGCCAAGCAACGAAATCGATTCATAGAGCGGCAGGCCGACGATGTTGGTGTAGGAACCAACCATCTTGACCACGAACGACCCGGCGATGCCCTGCACGGCATAGCCGCCGGCTTTGCCACGCGAATCGCCGGACCCGGATATAGGCCTGGATGTCATCTTCCGAGAGGCGCTTGAAAGCGACCGTGGGTTTCGATCAGGCGCTGGCGAAACGCCTCCTTCGGCGTGAGAGAGGCAAATTGCGGTGTAGACGCGGTGGTTGCGGCCCGACAACAGCCGCAGGCATTGCGCTGCTTCGTCGACCAGATTGGCTTTGGGCAGGATGCGGCGGCCGACCGCGACCACGGTATCGGCAGCGACGATGAAGGCGCCGCGCAATTCGTCGTCGAGCTTTACCGATTTCAGCGCCGCATCCGCCCTTGGCGCGGGCGAGACGGTTGGCGCAGGCGCGGGGCAGCTCACCGCGCTTGGGGGTCTCGTCGACGTCGGCCGGACGCAGCGCATCAGGCTCCATGCCGGCCTGGTTGAGCAGGCCAAGACGTCGCGGCGAACCTGAAGCGAGAACCAGTTTGGGACGGCCAAGCATGCGGGAATTAAATCGGCGGGAGAGTTCGAACCCTTGAATGCGCGCGGAACCTATCGGAAGCCTCAACGCCGAGACAACCGTACATCATGACAAAGAGTGGCCCCGGTAACTGCCGGTCGGGCCTGAGGAAATGCGCCGGTCGCCGGGTTGACACCCAGCCGTCACGAGCAGCGCCGAGACAGACCCCCATCCCGCGCGCGCTTCAGGGGCGGGAACCTGCGCGAGCCGCTCGCAGCCCGCACCCTTGGAAAAAGCCGCCGGACGACCCGCAGCAGCAGGCCGTCGCAGACCTCGCGATAGGCGTCCAGTTTCTGCTCGCGGCGCCGCCATCGATGCCGGTCGGGTCCGGCGTCGGCCAGTATTCGACGTCGGCCGCGAGCGTCCGCGTCAGTTCCAGCGCCTTGTGGTGGGCCTCTGGCGACAGCGTGATGATGAGGTCGAAGTTGAGACCTTCCCAGTCGTCCAGCTCCTCGAACGTCATCGGCCGGTGCCGGGAAATGTCCTGGCCGAGCTCGGCCATGACGGCGACGGCGAACGGATCGAGCTCGCCCTTCCTGATGCCTGCGGAGCGGACATAAAGCGCCTGGAACATCTGCTGCAGCAGGCTTTCCGCCATCGGCGAGCGCACGCTGTTGAACGCGCAGGAAAACAGCACGGCTTGTGGGGTGCGCGTCGGCGGCGCCGCCATCAGGCTTTCTTTCCCTGACGCATAGCGTCATCCGCCGTCATGCGGCTCAACCCTTCCAGTGCAGGACACAGATCAGCGTGAACAGGCGGCGGGCCGTTTCGAAGTCGATCCGCACCTTGCCCTTCAGCCGTTCCTGCAGCGTGTGCGACCCTTCGTCATGAATACCGCGCCGGCCCATGTCGATGGCTTCGATCCGGTCCGGCGTCGCGGTGCGGATCGCCTTGTAGCAGCCGTCGCAGATCATGAAATAGTCCTTCACCATCCGCCGGAACGGCGTCAGCGACAGCAGATGCGCCACGACGGGCGAGCCATCCTCGCGACGGATATCGAAGGCCAGACGGTTGCCGGTGATGCTGAGGTTCAGCGTGAAGGGACCGCCGTCGACGCCGTCCGGCGCGAACAGGTTCTGCTCGATCAGGTCGTAGATCGCGATCGCGCGCTCATGCTCGATGTCGGGACCGGAACGGCCGATCGACTCCTCATCGAGCGTGACCGCGACGATACGGTTCTGCGAGTCATCCCGAAGGCTGGTTGGTCATGACAGGTTGAGACGGATTTCCGACTGGAGCGTGAATGCGCATCAGACCCTCGGCCTTGCCGAGCGTCATGGCCGCGGGGCCTAGCTGGCGCAATCGATCGGGCCCGCATTTGAGGATCGACGTCCGCTTCATGAAGTCGAGCACGCCGAGGCCCGACGAAAATCGCGCCGAGCGCGCCGTCGGCAACACGTGATTGGAGCCGCCGACATAGTCGCCGATCGCCTCGGGTGTGTGAGCGCCCAGGAACACCGCGCCGGCGTTGCGGATTTTCGCGGCGAGACCTTCCGGATCGGCGGTCATGATCTCGAGGTGTTCGGCGGCGAGCGCGTCCGCGAGCCGAATCGATTCATCGATCGATCTGACCTTGATGATGCCGCCGAAATCCCGCCACGAAGCCCGCGCGATTTCCGCGCGAGGCAAGGTCGCAAGCTGTGACTCGACCGCGCGGGCGACATCGCCAGCCAAGGCAGCGTCATCCGTGATCAGAATCGATTGCGCGTTGGCGTCGTGCTCGGCTTGCGCCAAAAGATCCGCGGCGATCCACGCAGCGTTGGCTGTAGCGTCGGCGATGACCAGCACCTCGGATGGGCCTGCGATCATATCGATGCCGACCTTGCCGAACACCAGCCGTTTGGCGGCCGCTACATAGGCGTTGCCGGGTCCGACGACCTTGGCGACCGGTGGAATCGTCGCCGTACCGTAGGCCAGCGCGGCGACCGCCTGCGCCCCGCCGACGCGATAGATTTCCGAAACCCCGGCAAGGTGCGCCGCCGCCAGCACCAGCGGATTTAGCTTTCCTTCCGGCGACGGCACCACCATGACGATGCGGTCGACACCGGCGACCTTGGCCGGCACCGCATTCATCAGCACCGACGACGGATATGCAGCGGTGCCGCCGGGAACATAGAGGCCGACCGATTGGATCGCGCTCCAGCGCGAGCCAAGCTCGACACCGAGCGCATCGGTGAAGTGTTCGTCCTTTGGCCGTTGCCGGCGGTGGAAACTTTCGATCCGGTCGCGCGCCAGTTCGAGGGCGGCCAGTGTTCTCGCGATCACAAGCCTTCACGGCGAGCGCGATTTCGCTCTCGGTGATCCGAAGCCCCGAAGCGTCAAGCTCGAGCCGATCAAAACGATGGGTGGCCTCGATCAGGGCCGCATCCCCCCGCCCCGCCACATCATCGACAATGCGCCGGCAGGCGGCCTCGACGTCTGCCGCCACCTCACGTTTCATCGCCAGGAATGCGCCAAACCGGTGCGCGAAATCGGGGCTGGAGGTATCGAGAAGAACGGGCATTGGCGGCTTTCCGAGGTCTTGAAGTCTCAACGTGTCTTGAAGGCTCAACGTAAAGGCTTCTGCTCCATGGCGCGAGGCCAAATCGCCGTCAAGCCTTCCAGGACAGCTTTCCCAAAGCACGACGAACCACCCGTGGAATCCACGGGCTCCCGGTTGCGGAAAGGGACTTGCCGGCTTCTCTAATCGCTGATGCGCTCGATGCGGGCGCCACAGGCGGAGAGCTTTTCTTCCAGCCGCTCGAAGCCGCGGTCGAGATGGTAAACGCGGTTCACCATGGTCTCGCCCTCGGCGGCAAGGCCGGCGATCACAAGCGAAACCGAAGCGCGCAGATCGGTCGCCATGACCGGTGCGCCCTGCAACTGACCGATGCCGTCGATGGTCGCGGTCTCGCCGTCGAGCTGGATGCGCGCCCCGAACCGCGCCAGCTCCTGCACATGCATGAAGCGGTTTTCGAATATGGTCTCGGTGATATGGGAAGCGCCCTTGGCGCAGGTCATCAACGCCATCAGTTGCGCCTGAAGATCGGTCGGGAATCCCGGAAACGGCGCCGTCGAAACCCTCACGGGATTGATGCCGGCGCCATTCCGGGTCACACGGATGCCGTCGTTGGTGGAGGTCACGATGGCGCCCGCCTCCGTCAACACGTCGAGCGCCGCTTGCAGGAGTTCCGGTCGTGCGCCGTTCAACTGAACGTCGCCGCCGGCCATCGCCACCGCCATGGCATAGGTACCGGTCTCGATGCGGTCCGGCAGCACGGTGTGGCGCGCGCCGTGCAGCTTGCTCACGCCTTCAATGACGATCCGCGGCGTGCCGGCGCCGGTAACTCGCGCGCCCATCTTGTTGAGGCAGTCGGCGACATCGCGAATTTCGGGCTCGCACGCCGCGTTGCTGATGACGGTGGTTCCTTCCGCGAGTGTCGCCGCCATCAGCGCGACATGCGTGCCGCTGACCGTCACCTTGGGAAAATCGATCTCGGCTCCCTTCAGGCCCGACGGCGCCCGCGCAACCACATAACCCGCGTCGATCACGATCTCGGCGCCGAGTTTTTCCAGCGCCAGGATCAGGAGGTCGACCGGACGCGTCCCGATTGCACAGCCGCCAGGCAATGACACCTTGGCTTCGCGCATCCGCGCCAGCAGCGGTGCGATGACCCAGAAACTGGCGCGCATGCGCGACACCAGGTCATAGGGCGCGGTGGTGTCGATGATCTCAGCGGCGGAAATATGCAGGGTCTGGCCCTGATATTCGCGATCGCCGGGCCGCTTTCCGGCCGACATGATATCGACGCCGTGATTGCCGAGAATGCGCTGCAATTGAGCGACGTCGGCGAGCCGCGGCACGTTGTCCAGGATCAGCGTTTCGTCGGTCAAAAGCGCCGCGATCATCAAGGGCAGTGCGGCATTCTTGGCCCCGGAAATCTGGATGGTGCCGTTGAGGGCGTTGCCGCCGATGATGCGAATGCGATCCATATTGGCCCCTGCCGTTACGGCCAAGGGTATAGGGCGAACGGCGCCCAAAGCAAACCACCCCGGCCAACTTCCCGCTCGCACAGAACGCCTGCACCTTTGCGGCGAATTGATGGGAAGGACGCCGGTACCGCTCCCCGGGGGCCGGCCGCTCGGCCAGCCCCGGGTCTGGCTTGAGATCAGGCGGGGCGGAAACGCCGCACCGCGGCGATGATGGCAACAACGAAGAGCACCAGCACAATGCCCTGTGTGACCGCGAACGGCGGCTCGCTCGGCGGCACGCTCGGCGCCAACGCATGAAGCGGGCCGATCTTCAGGAAGCTTTGGATCACCAGCACAAAGACGTTGAGATAGAGCGAGGTGATCGCCGTGACCACATAGATCGAGCGCCAGGCACCGGACGCCTTCATGCCGTAGAGCGCAATGCAGGCGACCGCGAGCAGCACCAGCGATATGATCGCGATGATGTGCGACGGCAACAGCTTGTCGACCGGAAACATGAAGCCGGTGGCATTGGTGAGGATCGTCGTGAGCAGGAAGATCGCGGTCATGCCTGGCATCGACTGCGACTTGAACAGCCCATACAAGACGACAAGGCCGGTGACGATTCCGATCAGACTGATGACGACATGCAACACCGTAACGGCGTGCAGGCTTAGACCGAGCATCATGACGTAGTCCCCCTGTTGGATTGCTCGATGCTACGGCTGATCATTTGAAATTGCCATGATCGATTGCCGCCGAACGGCAATGACCGCGTCACGGAATTTTCGCAGCGCTGTCATGACGGCGACAGTCCACGCAGGGACAGTCCTTGTGCAGGCCTTATAGCGATGGGCGCGCGGAATCGTTGAGATAGCCGTGCAAGGCGGCAACGACGGCGGCTCCCTCGCCGATCGCGCCGCCGACGCGCTTGACCGAACCGGAACGGACGTCACCCACCGCGAAAACGCCAGGCACCGACGTTTCCAGTGTCGACACGGGAGGGCCACTGCCGTTCGACGCGCCGGTGATGACGAAACCGGCACGGTCGACCTTGACACCGCAGCCTTCGAGCCAGCCGGTGGCCGGATCGGCACCGACGAACAGAAAAAGATTGCGGGCATCAAACCGCATCTCTTCGGGCGAGAGGCGGCTGCGCCAACGCACGCATTCGAGCGAAGCCTCTTTGGCCCCCTCGAGGCCGATGACCTCGGCGTTGAAGATCAGTTCGATGTTCGACGCCGCCTCGATCCGCTCGATCAGATAACGCGACATGCTGGCGCCGAGCCCGCCGCCACGGATCACCATCTGAACCTTGCTGGCATGCCCCGAAAGAAAGACCGCGGCCTGACCGGCCGAGTTGCCGCCGCCGACCAGCACGACCTGCTGCCGGGTGCACAGGCTCGCCTCGATCGGCGAAGCCCAGTACCACACGCCACGTCCCTCATAGTCAGCGAGGTTTGCGATTTCCGGCCGCCGGTAACGCGCGCCGCTGGCGATCACGATGGCGCGCGCCCGCACCACCTCGCCATCGTCGAGCGTCAGGCCGAACGTGCCGTCGACGCGCAAGCAATCGAGCGAACTCACTTCGGTGGGGATCATGATGTCGGCGCCGAATTTCTGCGCCTGATTGAACGCGCGCGCCATCAGCGCATGACCGGAAATGCCGGTCGGAAAACCAAGATAATTCTCAATGCGAGCGCTGGCGCCCGCCTGCCCGCCGAAAGCCCGCGTATCGCAGACGGCAACGGCGAGCCCTTCCGAAGCGGCATAAACCGCCGTAGACAGCCCACCTGGGCCCGAGCCGACGATGGCAAGGTCGTAGACCTTGTCCTTTGAGACGGCGCGCACCATGCCGATGGCACGTGCGAGTTCGGATTCACGCGGGTTGCGAAGCACCGTCCCGTCGGGCGTGACGACCAGCGGCAATTCTTCCGGCAGCGGCGAATAGCGCGCGATCACTTCGGCGGCGTCCGCATCGACATGCGGGCAGAGCAGATGGTGCGGATAGCCGTTGCGGGTGAGAAAGCCTTGAAGACGAACGACGCCGGCGGAGTTCCCCGGGCCGATCAGCACCGGCCCACCCGCATGGTCACGTATCAAGCTGACGCGGCGAAGGATGAGCGCCCGCATGATGCGCTCGCCGAGATCGGCTTCGGCCACCATCAGCGCGCGCAACTTGTCCGGCGGCAGCAACAAGGTGACGACGTCACCTTCGGCGTGGCCGTCGACAAGCGCGGCTCGTCCGGACAATTGACCGATCTCGGCCAGGAATTGTCCCGGCCCCTGGTCGATGATCGGCGTGACGCGGCCGAGGCCGTCGCGGTGGGTGATGGCGACATGGCCGGACAACACGACGAACAGGCCGGGCCCAACCTTGCCGGCCTCAAACAGCGCTTCGCCGTGCGTGTAGTGGCGCTCCTCGCCGAAGCGGCGCATGCGCGCGATTTCCGGCGCGGTCAATTCCGGAAATGTCTGCTCATAGCGTGGGAAGGCGCTGGCGAGGTTCGCGGCCCCGTTCGTTTCGTGTCCGATGATGGCCTCTTCCGACATGACCTACCGCCTCATTCCGCAACCTGACCGCTCAGTGCGATATTCTCCGCCGATACGGGGACAGCCAACCGGTTATTTAGCCGGGCCTTCATTGCCGCCCGGGCCGGTCACCTCATCAGAGGCGGGCGACGCCGGCATGAAATCGCCCCGCTCCCTGGCTTGCGACTTTCTGCGCTTGAGATTTTCACGCAGCGCCGACTTCAGCCGTTGCTGGCGCGTGTCCTTCGCCGCTGTTCCACCGGGACCGCCATGGTCCTGCCTGTCATCCTTCATGGTCGACCCGCTTGCCTGCCTGCGACACCACCATCAGCCCGGCCCGCTTTTGGCCGAAACCGAGCCAAAACCGCAAGACATTCCCGAAGGGGGGCCGAGAAAGGATACGAATGTTAGAATTGGGCCATTAGGGGCGCCAATTGCGGCGATTTCGGCTTCCGCCCGGCATTTCCCGCGCTTGCGTGTCCCCTGACCTTGTGGCAAGGATCGGCCGCCTTGTAGGGCCTTTTCGGCCGATTCTTGATCCGGGGCATGCTGCCGTAGCTCAGTGGTAGAGCACTCCATTGGTAATGGAGAGGTCGACAGTTCAATCCTGTCTGGCAGCACCATCCCGATCAATGCCCGAAAGGCTGCTCCGGAACCTGATGGGCTCGCCATCACCGTCCTCATAAATCGCGAATTCATTGCTTGGGAGCGCTCGCAAGGGAACGTACTGCTGCGCGTTGTCGGTCAGAAGCGAATGGGCTTTCGGCAGCGCGGCGATGCAGACGGAGAAAGCGTCCTGAAAATCACTGCACGCTTGTTGCCTGGAAATATCGACGAGCATGTTGATGCGACCGATGACGTGGTCGTCTTCGTCGAACATCGGTGTCGGGAATGCCACGCAGGCAATTCGCGCCGTCGTGGCGATCGAATGCACGCCGACGGCTCGGATCACATTGACGGCGAAGAGATCCGACCAGCCCCTCGGCGAGTTCTTGTAGCTGGCGCGTCTCATGCAGATCCTGCCGAGCAGCGTATGATCGCGCATGCTGCGGAAAACGGTTCCCGCCGTTGCGTTTTCGACAACTGCGAGGGGCTGAAATTAAGGCTTCCTTAGCGCTTTATTAAGCAGCGCTTAAGCATAAATTCGCGTTGTTCGCCAATATGTTGGGTTATCTCCTGGTGTGTCTGCCCAGTGACAGCTTTTTACCCGAAAGCTGTCTAAGTGCACGCCATGGACGGCGCAGAATGCGCGGTCTCGTGGACGCACTACTCTGGAGAATTACCAATGAAGAAATTTGCATTCGCAACTGTGGCCCTCGTCGCCTTCGGCGCGACCGTGCCAGCACTCGCAGCCGACCTCGCGGCACGCCCCCAGTATTACGCCAAGGCGCCGGCTTACGCCGCGCCGCTCTATAACTGGACCGGCTTCTATATCGGCGGCCATCTCGGCGGCGTGTTCTCGGACAACAGCAATTTCGGCGGCCTCGCCACCGGCAACAACGGCAACGGCCGTTTCCTCGGCGGCGTGCAGGCCGGCGCTGACTATCAGTTCAATCCGAACTGGGTGGTCGGCGGCGAAGCCCAATACTCCTGGATCGCCGGCGACAACGGCAGCGTCGTATTCCCGGGCGGATCGACCTACACCAACAACCAGCGTGGCCTCGGCTCGCTGACGGGCCGCGTCGGCTACACCTGGGGTCCGGGCCTGCTCTACGTGAAGGGCGGCTATGCCTTCTCCGACAACAACGAGTCGGTGACGGTTGGCGGCGTGCCGACCGCGTTCGCGACCTCCGGCGACCATCGCAACGGTTACACCGTCGGCGCCGGCCTCGAATACATGTTCACCCAGAACTGGTCGGGCAAGCTCGAATATCAGTACTACAACTTCGGCAATGCGAACTTCACCGCGCCGGCCGCGCTGGTTCCGTTCGGTAGCTTCCGCACCGACGACCACGTCGTGAAGGCGGGCATCAACTACCGTTTCAACTGGGGAGGCCCGGTGGTCGCGAGGTACTGATCTTCGTCTGATCACTTGGAAAGAGAAAAGGCCGGCGTAACGCCGGCCTTTTTAATTTTTGCAGGTCTCGCCACGCCGAATTGGCGATTGTGTTCGGCGAGCGACATGCCGATAGTGCCGGAAGCTGACCTCGCAAACCGGACCGGGGATGACGACTTCAAAGACAGACGCGACGACATCTTCCGCCGAAGCCTTGCGGTACCCTTGGGAAAACCATCCCGGCCCCGATCAGGTCGTGGAAATCATGCCGGGCGTGTTGTGGGTTCGCCTGAAACTGCCGTTTCGCCTGAACCACGTGAATATCTACCTGCTCGCCGACGGCGACGGCTGGGCCATGGTGGACTCAGGTTTCGGCAACGAGGAAACCATCGCGGCCTGGACCGCCCTGTTCGATGGTCCGCTCAAGAACGTGAAGATCAGCCGCCTGATCGTCACCCATTCCCATCCCGATCATGTCGGGCTCGCCGGCTGGGTGGTGGAGCGCTTCAACTGCCCGCTGTTCATGTCGCAGGTCGAATATCTGCAATCGGTCTATCACCAGAACCGTGGCACCGAAGAGCGCAAGCTGGCGCAGCGCCTGTTCTTCCGCCGTCACGGCATGGACGAAAGCCTCACCGACAGGCTGCTGGGGCGCGGACAGGACTACCTGAAGCGGGTCTCGACGCTCCCCGCCTCCTATCGCCGCATCTCGCATGGCGATGAGATTTCGATCGGCACCCGCCGCTTCAAGGTGATTACCGGCGGCGGCCATGCGCTCGATCAAGTGATGCTGTACTGCGCCGCCGACAAGCTGTTTCTGTCGGCCGACCAGGTGCTGAGCAAGATCTCACCCAATGTCAGTGTCTGGGCGGTCGAGCCCGAGCAGAATTCGCTCGGCGAATATCTTGCCTCGCTCGCGAGCCTCACCACCACGCTGCCTTACGATCTGCTCGTGCTGCCCGGCCACGGCGTACCGTTCTACGGATTGAAGACGCGGATCAAGCAACTCGCAGACCATCACGAGGAGCGCTGCCGGTTGATCGCCGATGCGTGCCGCCAGACGCCGCAGACGTCCAGAGAACTCGTGCCTGTCGTGTTTCACAAGCACGTGCTGGACGAGCACCAGATGGGATTCGCCGCCGGCGAACTGGTCGCTCATGTCAACTACATGTTGGTCGAAGGCCGCCTGACCGCCGATGAAGCCGACGGCATGCTTCGCTACACGACGACATGATCTTCGCGAGAAGAAATCTGGCTTTCGGCCTGCTCGCGCTCGCCGTGCTCGCCGCGCCGGCATCATCGCAAACGGCCGCGCCGGTCACGTTCATGACCGCCGGCGACGGCAGCGCGTTCCTGCCTTATGGCCAAGGCGTGGCAGCCTATCTCGCCAAGAAAGACATCCGCATCGAGATCAAGAAAAGCGGCGGCTCCAACGACAACCTGATGGCCGTCGATGCCTCCGCCATGACGATCGGAACGGCCTTCATGGCGTCCACCTATGAGGCCGTCAACGGCACCGGCGTTTTCGCCGGCCACAAGCACGAGAATGTACGCGCGTTGTTTCCGATGTATGAAACCTCGTTCCAGGTCGCAGCGTTGCGCACCAGCGGGCTTCATGCGCTCGCCGATCTCGACGGCAAGAAAGTCGGCGTTGGCCCGGCACGCGGCCCGGCGGAAGGATTTTTCCGCGCCGCGGCCGAGGTCGCGAATATCAAGCCCATCATCGTCAACGGCGATCCTGCCGCGCTATCGAAGCAGGTTCTGAACGGCGAGATCGATGCGCTGTGGCAGGGCGCCGTGGTGCCGATCCCCTCGCTCACCGCTGTCGCCGACCACGCCGATGCGATCGTGTTCGGGCTTTCCGATGCGGAAGTCGCGGCTGTGCTCGCAAAAATGCCGGCGCTGTCGCCAACGACCATTCCGCCCGCCACCTACAAAGGGCAGACCGCGGAGATCAAAAGCTTTTCGGCCTGGAATTTCGTTGTCGCCAACAAGAACCTGCCGGATGACATCGCATATGCGATCACCAAGGCGGTGCTGTCGGCAACCGATCCCAAATCCGAGATCTACCCGACCGCATCGGGCACGCGCGCCGCGAACGCGGCCAACAACCGCATTCTGCCGTTCCATCCCGGCGCGATGCGGTTCTATCGTGAAGCCGGCGTGACGTTGCCGCCTAAGCCGTGAGATTGAAGAGCTTTGCCGCGGTTCGGCCGAGGACATCTGCCTTCTCATCATCACTGAGTGACGTGCAGGCAAAGATGTGGTCCACCGGGCTGAGCTGCCACGGATAGGGATAATCGCTGCCGAGGATGATCTGGCTTGCGCCGACTTGCGCCGCCAGATGGCGGATCGCCTCTGGCGTAAAGACCAGCGAGTTCGAAATAGATCTGCTTCAGATATTCGGTCGGCTTCTTCTTCAGCTTGATCTCGGGATTGCAGCTCTTGGGGCCGACCGTGCAGGCATGATCGGCGCGGTCGGCATAGGACGCGAGATAGCCGCCGCCATGCGCGGCGATGATCTTCAGGCCGGGGAAACGATCAAGCGTACCCTCGAAGATCAGGTGCGACAGCGCGATCGTCGTATCCAGGGGGTTGCCGATCATATTGTCGAGCCAGCCATTGCCCGCAAACCGGTTCTTCCTGAGTTCCGGTATGCCGCGCGGATGAATGAACAGCGGCGCGCCGAGTTCTTCGGCCTTGGCCCAGACCGGATGGAATTTCGGATCCGAGAAATCGACGTCATCGACGGAGCCGCCGATCGCAGCGCCCTTCAGGCCCTGCTTCTTCACCGCGGTTTCGAGCTCCTGCACGGCAAGGTCCGGCGCTTGCAGCGTGAGCGAAGCAAAGGCGGCGAAACGATCCGAGTGCGCCGCGCAGAATTCGGCGAGCTTCTCGTTCTGGATCTTGACGATTTGGCCTGCGAGATCGCGTTCCTTGTCGTACCAGAACGGATTGATCGACAGGATTTCCATGTCCACGGCCTGCGCGTCCATCGCAGCCAGACGCTGCTTGAGATCGATGAAGGTCTCTTCCGCGCCGTTAATGGGACCGGCCTGACGCCGTTTGCCTTCTTCGCCCAGCAGAGCGCCGGCTTCGTGGAAATTACAATGCGCGTGCACGTCGACGGTCTTGACCCGCTTGCCGTTGACGCTGACCGGGAGCTTTTGCCTTGCTGGTTCCTGGGCGTGCGCGCTATGTGAGAGCCCGCAGCCGCAGAAGATAATGCCGGTGGCCGCAGCCGCCGTGCCGGTCTTGAGGAAATCGCGGCGCGTGGTCATGACGTTTGCTCCCATGGTTCTTGTTGGGCCCATATTGCGCGGGCCGGCCGCCTTGATGGCGGAATTGGGAGAGATCGTAGAATAGTGCGTGGGCCGCGGGCAAGCCGCTGAGCGGCGATCAAACCCTCAATGCTTGAGAATTCTGGCGAGGAACGCCTTGGCGCGTTCGGAGGCCGGCGCGTTGAAGAACTTTACGGCGTCTGCCGTCTCGACGATTTCGCCGCCGTCCATGAACAGCACGCGGTTGGCGACGTTACGGGCGAAGCCCATCTCATGGGTGACGCAGATCATGGTCATGCCCTGCTTCGCCAACGACGTCATCACATCCAGCACCTCGTTGACCATTTCGGGGTCGAGCGCGGAGGTGGGCTCGTCGAACAGCATCACTTCGGGATCGAGCGCCAAAGCGCGCGCGATTGCGACGCGCTGCTGCTGGCCGCCGGACAGTTGCACCGGATATTTCGCGATGTGGGCGGAGAGTCCAACCCGCGCCAACAGCGACCGCGCCTTCTCCTCCGCCACGGCTTTCGGGCGTTTCAAAACCTTGGTCTGCGCAATCGTCACATTGCTCAGCACGGTGAGATGCGGAAACAGCTCGAAGCTCTGGAACACCATGCCGACCGAGCGACGCAGCGCCGCCATATTGATGACGCCGGGCGCGAGGCGAAAGTCGCCGACCTTGATTTCGCCGGCATCGATGGCTCTCCAGCCCGTTCACCGTCTTGATCAGCGTGCTCTTGCCCGAACCGGACGGCCCGCAAATCACCACGACTTCGCCGCGGGCGACCTCGGCGTTGCAATCCTTCAGAACCTGGAACGTGCCGTAGGATTTCGAAACGTGGCTGATCGAGATCATCAGCGGGCTCCATAAGCGAGGCGGCCTTGCAGCCGTTTGACGAACTGCGAAGCGGCGTAACAGAACAGGAAATAGATGACGCCGACGGTGAGATACATTTCGACCAGACTGCCGTCGCGTTGCGCGATCTTGGTGGCCGCGCCCAACAGGTCGGTCGCCGAAATCACGTAAACCAGCGACGTATCCTGAAAAAGGATGATGGTCTGGGTCAGCAGGATCGGCAGCACGTTGCGGATCGCCTGCGGAAACAGAATATAGACATAGGCGTGAAACCTGGAGAGCCCGAGCGCTTCGCAGGCCGCGTACTGGCCTGTCGAGATCGAGCGGAAGCCGGCGCGCACGATCTCGGCGTAGTACGCCGCCTCGAACAACACGAACGTCACGTAGATCGTCAGCGACGCGCCGACCGCAACCGGGCGGCCGCCATTGGTCAGCCATCCGATCGCCCACGGCACCAGAAAGAAAACCCAGAAGATCACCATGATCAGCGGGATCGAGCGCATCAGGTTGATGTAGGCGGTCGCGAAAGCCGAAAGCAGGCGATTTGACGAGAGCCGCGCCACCGCCAAAAGGCTGCCGAACACGATACCGCCGGCAACGCCCACCACCGTGATCTGGATCGTGAACAGCAGCCCCGACAGCAGGAACGGCACAACGGAAGTGATGGCGGAAATGTCCAGCTTCATTTCCGCGCGCTCCCGCTGACGAGGCTCGGCAACTGCACGGACCGTTCGATCCAGTACATCAACGACCAGGCGAGCATCGCGATCACGAGATAGACCAGCGTGACGACGCCATAGGCTTCAAAGGTGCGGAACGTGTTCTCGTTGATCTCGCGCGCGGTCGCCGTCAACTCGACAAGCCCGATCGTCAGCGCGACCGACGTGTTCTTGAAGATGGTCATGAACTCGTTGGTGAGCGTCGGCAGGATGATGCGGAACGCCTGCGGCAACAAAATCAATCGGTACAGCCCGCCCCGGCCGAACCCGAGAGCGGAGGCCGCAGCACTCTGGCCCGCCGGGAGCGCCTGCACGCCGGCGCGGACCTGTTCGGCGATCCGCGCCGCGGTGAACAGGCCGAGGCAAATCAGCGCCGGGACGAAGCTGCCCCATGGCGGGTCCATCTGCTTGATCGCGACGCCGAGCCGCTGCGGCAGAATTTCCGGTAGCACGAAGTACCAGAAGAACATCTGCACCAGCAGCGGAATGTTGCGGAAGGTTTCGACATAGACCCGCCCCAGCCGGGGCCAGATACCGCCTCTTATTGTGCGCGCGACGCCGACGAGCGTGCCGACCACGAGCGCGATAGCCCAGGCGCCGAACGCCAGCGACAGCGTCCAGACGAGGCCGTTCAGGATCCAGTCGATGTATCGGCTCACGCCATCGGGCGCGGTCTCGAACAGCAGGGACATCGGCCGCTACCCCCTGGCATCACGATGCGGTTGAGCGGCCCTTCGTCACTGGCCGATCGCCTTGTCGCTCGGGTTCTTGATCAGCGCCTTCAGCCCGTCCGATTGCGGGAACTTCAGATTGATGTTCTTCGGCGGGATCGGACTTTCGAACCACTTGGCATAGAGCTTGTCGTAGAGGCCGGATTTCATGGCTGTGACCAGCGCGTCATCGACCAGCTTTTTGAACTCCGCATCGCCCTTGGCCATCATCACGCCGTAGGGATCGCTCGGATAGGCATCGCCCAGAAACGCGAAATTGTCAGGCGAGCCCGCATTGGCCTTGAGGCCGGCGAGCAGGATATCGTCCTCCATGAAGGCGGAGGCGCGGCCGGTCTCGACCAGCAGGAAGGATTCGGCGTGATCCTTGCCTTGCAAAATCTTCAACCCGAGATTTTTCTCGGTGTTGAGCTTGGCGACGAATTGCGCGGTGTTGGTGCCTTGCGTGACGACCACGGCCTTGCCCTTGAGATCATCGGTGGTCTTCAGGTTCGACGAGGTGAGCGCCAGCCATTTGAACTGCGGCGCGTAGAAGATCACGGAGTAAGCGACCTCCTGCTGGCGCGCGATGGTGTTGGCGGTAGAACCGCACTCGATATCGACGGTGCCGTTCTTGACCAGCGGAATGCGGTTCGACGAGTTGACCGCCTGATAGGCGATCTTGAGATCAGGCTTGCTCAGCTTCTCCTTGACCTTCGCCACCACGAGGTCGCACAGCTCGAGCGAAAACCCGATCGGCTTCTGGTTGTTGTCGAGATAGGAGAACGGCACCGAGGAGTCGCGATGGCCGATCGTGATCGCGCCGGCGTCCTTGATCTTTTGCAGCGTCGGGCTGAGGCTTTGGGCCGAGGCCGCAACCGGCGCAAGCGCCAGTAGACCCAGCGCCGCAAGGCTGATGGCTATTCTGTTCATGATGTACTCCCCTCTTCCAGATTTACGCGACGTTCAGTGCATGCTCATTTGACGGACGCGACAGCGGCATCGACCGCATCGCCCAGGCGTTCGACGATGGTGTCGATCTGCTCTCTATTGACGATGAACGGTGGCGCGATCAGAACGTGGTCGCCATTGACGCCGTCGATCGTGCCACCCATCGGATAGACCATCAGGCCGCGCGCCATGGCTTCACGCTTCACCAGCGCGTTGATCTTCAGATCCGGCGCAAACGGCTTCTTCGAATCGACTTCCGACACCAACTCCACGCCGCGGAACAGGCCACGGCCGCGGATGTTGCCGACGTGGTGGTGATTGGCAAAGCGCTCTTCCAGACGCCGTTGCAGGTGGCCGCCCATGGCGACGACATTGTCGAGCAGCTTGTCGCGGCGAAGCACGTCCTGCACCGCAAGCCCCGCCGCAGCCGCCATCGGGTGGCCCATATAGGTGTGGCCGTGCTGGAAGAAGCCCGAACCTTTCGAAAAGGCTTCGAAGATCTTGCTGCTCAGCAACGTCGCTCCGACCGGCTGATACCCGCCGCCAAGTCCCTTGGCGATCGCCATCAGGTCCGGCGCGATGCCATCCTGTTCGCAGGCATGCAACGTTCCGGTGCGACCCATGCCGCACATGACTTCATCGAGAATAAGCAGCACGCCGTAGCGATCGCAGATCGCGCGAATGCGCTTGAAATAATCCGCAACCGGCGGCACCGCGCCCGAGGTGGCGCCGACGACCGTTTCGGCCACGAAGGCGATGACCTGATCGGACCCGAGTTCGAGGATCTTGTCTTCGAGCTGCTGCGCGGCACGCGCCGCGTAATCGGCATCGCTTTCGCCGGGCTTCTGCCAGCGGTAGGCATAACAGGGATCGATGTGATGGGTTTCAATCAACAACGGCCGGAATTGCGAGCGGCGCCATTCGTTGCCGCCGGTCGCCAGCGCCCCCAGCGTATTGCCGTGATAGCTCTGGCGGCGCGCGATGATGTGCCGCCGTTGCGGCTCGCCCTTCTCGACGAAATATTGACGCGCCATTTTCAGGGCGGCCTCGATCGCTTCCGAGCCGCCGCTGACGAGATAGACGTGATCGATGCCGTCAGGTGCGGTCTCGACCAGCCGGTCGGCGAGCTGCTCGGCGACTTCGGTGGTGAAAAAGCCGGTGTGGGCGTAAGCGAGCTTGTCGAGCTGCTTGTGGAGCGCGGCGATCACATCGGGATGGCTGTGGCCAAGGCACGACACGGCCGCGCCGCCGGAGGCGTCGATGTAGGTCTTGCCGGTTTGGTCGAACAGTTCGATGCCCTTGCCGCCGACGGCTACCGGCATCTTGGCGTTGGCGGAGCGATGAAGAATGTGGGTCATGACGCCTTCTTGTTCTGTCTGGATTTGAGATGGGTATTGAGCGCGGCGCGATGTCCGTCCGAGTGCCGGAGCGAAGCAAGCGCCGTTTCGCCGCCGCGGCCCGCGATGATCGCACCAAGCACCTCGGCGACGGCGAAAGCCGGCGACATCGCGTGAAAGAATGATGGGCTTTCGGTCGAGACCAGCACGGTGTGCTGGGCGATCTGCGCCAGCGGCGCGACCTCGCTGTCGGTGATCGCGACCACTGCGATACCCTGCGCCACCGCATATTCGGCCAGTTCGATGGTCAGGCGCGTATAGGGCATCACGCTCGCGACCAGCAGCACGTCCTTGGGCGTCGCACGCGCCAATGCATCGGAGCCCGTGGCGCCAATGCCGTCGACGTGAACCGTGCGATCGCCGACCAGCGTCAGCACGTAATGAAGATGCCAGGCGATCGAATGGCTCGACCGCAAGCCCAGACAATAGATCCGGCGTGCCGACGCCAGCGCCCGGGCGGCACCGGCGAGACGTTCAAGGCCCGCGGGCGTCGCGAGCTTCTGGATCTGCTGGCCGATCGACGCCAGCATGTCCGCGGCGAGCGCTTTGTCGCCCTTCAGTTTCTGGCTGATGACCTGAACGCCGGCCTTGCCGGCAAAACCGAGATCGCCATCGCGGACGGCCGCGGCATAAAGCTCACGCACCTCGTCATAGCCATCCATCCCGAGACGCTTGGCGAGCCGCGTCATGGTCGCCGGCTGCACACCGGCCTGACGCGCCTGCTCGCGCATCGACAACAGCGCCACGTCGCGCGGGCGATCGAGCACGTAACGCGCGCCTGCCTGCAATTGTGCGGGCATGTCGTCGAACGAGCTGATGATGCGTTCGGTCAGCGGGCCACGGTCCATGGTGCCAATCCTAGGCCGACGTCCATCGGCTTTGCAACAATTGTTTCAAATCTATTATTTTCAATTCATATGGATCGGCAAGCGGCCACCGCCCGACGCACCGGGCTGCAGGCAGCGCCGCAACCGGCAAAGCCACCCTCCCCGACAAGGGGCGGCTTTTAGAAAGGCTTGAGGAACTGAGGTTTACGCTGGTGCATGGCAGAGCCGAACGCGGCGCGCACCCAAACTTGATCGAAATCAAGGTGTTCGCAGTTCAGGCACTGTTCGAAAACGGCTCGACAGGGATTATAGAAACCCTCTAAAAAGGTGGCCTCACCTTCGGCCCCGCCTCCAGTTCCAGGTTCTGTGATGGATTACAGCCAGTTTTTCCGTGCCGCGCTCAATCAACTCCACGATGAACGCCGGTATCGGGTGTTTGCCGATCTGGAACGCGTCGCCGGCCGTTTTCCGCACGCGGTGTGGCATTCGCCGAAAGGCACCCGCAACGTCGTGATCTGGTGCTCCAACGACTACCTCGGCATGGGCCAGCATCCGAAGGTGGTCGGCGCCATGGTCGAGACCGCGACCCGCGTCGGCACCGGCGCCGGTGGCACCCGCAACATCGCCGGCACCCATCATCCTCTCGTGCAGCTCGAGCAGGAACTCGCCGATCTCCATGGCAAGCAAGCCGCGCTGCTGTTCACCTCGGGCTATGTGTCCAACCAGACCGGTATTGCGACCATCGCCAAACTCATTCCGAACTGCCTCATCCTGTCCGACGCGCTCAACCACAATTCGATGATCGAAGGCATTCGCGGGGCGAACTGTGAGCGGCAAATCTTCCGCCACAGCGATATGGCGCATCTGGAAGAACTGCTGCGGGCTGCCGGCGACCGGCCCAAGCTGATCGCCTGCGAAAGCCTTTATTCGATGGACGGCGATATCGCCCCGCTGTCGAAGATCTGCGACCTCGCCGAGAAATATGGCGCCATGACCTATGTCGACGAGGTGCATGCAGTCGGCATGTACGGCCCGCGCGGCGGCGGCATTGCCGAGCGTGACGGGGTCATGCATCGCATCGATATCCTGGAAGGCACGCTCGCGAAGGCCTTCGGCTGCCTCGGCGGCTACATCGCCGGCAGCGCCGAGATGGTCGACGCGGTCCGCTCCTATGCGCCGGGCTTCATCTTTACGACGGCGCTGCCTCCGGCGATCTGCTCGGCCGCGACCGCGGCAATCCGGCACCTGAAGACCTCCAACTGGGAGCGCGAGCGCCACCAGGAGCGCGCGGCCCGGACCAAGGCGATCCTGACCGCGGCGGGTTTGCCGGTGATGTCGAGCGACACCCACATCGTGCCGCTGTTCGTCGGCGATCCCGAAAAGTGCAAGCAGGCGTCCGACCTTCTGCTGGAAGACCACGGCATCTATATCCAGCCGATCAACTATCCGACGGTCGCCAAGGGCACCGAACGCCTGAGGATCACCCCTTCGCCCTATCACGACGACGCGGTCATCGATCAGCTGGCGGACGCCCTGTTGCAGGTCTGGGAACAGCTCGGTCTGCCGCTGAAGCAAAAGTCGCTGGCGGCGGAATAACCTTAATCCGCCGATAACGGCCGGTTTCGCCTCCAAAACCCCGACGCAGCGTGCGTTGCCGGCCTATTCCGGCTATAATTCTCCGTTGAACGACCGCCTCCACGCGGAGCTCACGACGTTAGGGAGAACAAGCAGCGATGCTGCACGACTGGGGCGTGATCGCAGCCGCCTTCGGCTACATCGGCTTCCTGTTTTTCGTGGCGAGTTACGGCGACCGCCTCTCGCCGGCGCAGCGCGGCCGCGCCAGTGCGCTGATCTATCCGCTGTCGCTTGCGATCTATTGCACCTCGTGGACCTTCTTCGGCTCGGTCGGCTTTGCCACCCGCACCAGCGTCGACTTTCTGGCGATCTATATCGGCCCGATCCTGATGATCGGCTTCTGCACGCCGTTGCTGCGCCGGGTGATCAAGCTTGCCAAGGCGCAGAACATCACCTCGATCGCCGATTTCATCGCCGCGCGGTACGGCAAGAGCCAGGCGGTCGCCGCGACCGTCGCAATGATCGCCATCATCGGCTCGGTGCCCTACATCGCACTCCAGCTCAAGGCCGTCGCCTCCTCGCTCGAAACCATCCTGATCGACGAACAGGCCGTCGCCGCCATCCCGCTGATCGGCGATATCGCGTTGATCGCCACGCTCACCATGGCGGCCTTCGCGGTGCTGTTCGGAACCCGGCAGACCGACGCCACCGAACATCAACACGGATTGATGCTGGCGGTTGCGACCGAATCCATCGTCAAGCTGGTCGCCTTCCTTGCAGTGGGCGCTTTCGTAACGTTCTGGATGTTCTCGCCGCACGAACTGGTCGAGCGCGCGATGAAGACGCCGGAAGCCGTGCGCGCCATCGAGTATGTGCCATCGGTCGGCAATTTCCTGACCATGACGCTGTTATCGTTCTGCGCGATCATGCTGCTGCCGCGCCAGTTCCACGTCAGCGTGGTCGAGAACTCCACCCCGTCGGAAGTCAACCGCGCGCGCTGGCTGTTTCCGATGTACCTGGTGGCGATCAACCTGTTCGTGATCCCGATCGCGCTCGCCGGCCTCATCATGTTTCCGTTCGGCGCGGTGGACCCGGACATGTTCGTGCTGGCGCTGCCGGTAGAAGGCGATGCGTCGCTCTTGAGTGTCGCCGTGTTCGTTGGCGGCCTGTCGGCCGCGACCGCGATGGTGATCGTCGAATGCGTCGCGCTCTCGGTCATGGTCTCAAACGACATCATCATGCCGCTGGTGTTGCAGCGGCGGCGTGAAACCGGCAACGGGCAGCAGGATTTCGGCCGCTTCCTGTTGGGCACCCGCCGCTTTGCGATCTTCGCCATCATGGCGCTGGCCTATTTCTACTATCGCGCACTGGGCCAAGCTCAGTTGGCTGCGATCGGACTATTGTCGTTTGCGGCGATCGCCCAGCTCGCGCCGGCCTTTTTCGGCGGCTTGTTCTGGCAGCGCGCGACCGCGCGCGGCGCCATGGCGGGCATGCTGATCGGCTTCGCCATGTGGGGCTACACGCTGTTCCTGCCGAGTTTCCTCGACGGCACACCGGCCGGGCTCGCATTCCTGCAAAACGGCCCGCTCGGAATCGAGACGCTGCGGCCGCAGGCCCTGTTCGGTTCCAACCTGCCTCAGCTTCTTCACGGCGTGTTGTGGTCGCTCTCGCTCAACGTCCTGACCTACGTGCTGATGTCGCTGTCGCGCCAGCCGTCCTCGATCGAACGGATGCAGGCAGATTTGTTCGCGCCCAGCGTGTTGACGCCGATGACGCCGACCTTCCGCCGCTGGCGTACGACCGTGACCGTGCAGGATATCCAGAGCACGGTGGCGCAATATCTCGGGCCTGACCGCGCGCGGGATTCGTTCGAAGCCTTTGCAGGCGCCCGCGACCTCCGCCTCGCCCCGTCGGCTCCGGCCGATTTCGAGTTGCTCCAGCACGCCGAGCATCTGATCGCGTCGTCGATCGGTGCGGCTTCGTCGCGCCTCGTGATGTCGCTGCTGCTGCGCAAACGCACGGTGTCCGCCAAGGCCGCGCTCAAGCTGCTCGACGACTCTCACGCGGCGCTGCATTTCAATCGCGAGATCCTGCAAACCGCGCTCAATCACGTGCGGCAGGGCATTGCGGTGTTCGACGCCGACTTGCAGCTGATCTGCTCCAACCGTCAGTTCGGCGACGTGCTGGGGCTGGCGCCGCATCTCGTGCAGATCGGGATTCCCCTGCGCGAAATCCTCGAATACATGACGACGATCACGCCTTCCGAGTTCGGCGACCAGGACATGGTGGTGGAGCGGCGGTTGAAGGCCTACACCGCCGAGGGCGAACCGTATCTCGAGCGCCTGCCCGACCGGCACATGGTCATCGAAGTCCGCTCCAACCGGATGCCCGGCGGCGGTCTCGTCATCACCTTCTCCGACGTCACGCCGTCCTTTGAAGCCGCCGAGGCGCTCGAGCGCGCCAACGCCACGCTGGAAAAGCGTGTCCGCGACCGTACCGAGGAACTGACGCGGCTGAACTCGGAGCTGGCGCTGGCGAAAAGCACCGCCGAGGACGCCAGCATCTCGAAGACGCGCTTCCTGGCAGCCGCGAGCCACGACATCCTTCAGCCGCTGAATGCGGCGCGCCTCTATGTGACGAGCCTCGTCGAGCGCCAGAGCGGCGGCGAGGATTCCAGGCTCGTCGAGAACATCGACGATTTACTCGAGGCCATCGAAGAGATTCTCGGCGCGCTGCTGGATATCTCGCGGCTGGATGCCGGCGCCATGACAACGTCGGTCACGAGTTTCAAGATCGGCGACCTCATGCGCTCGCTGGAGATCGAGTTTGCGCCGATCGCGCGCGCCAAGGGGTTGGAACTGACCTTCGTGCCCTCCTCGCTGCCGGTGCAATCGGATCGGCTGTTGCTGCGGCGGCTGTTGCAGAACCTGATTTCCAACGCGATCAAATATACACCGCGTGGGCGCGTGCTGGTCGGATGCCGCCGCCGTGGCCAATCCTTGCAGATCGGCATTTACGACACCGGCGTCGGCATTCCCGTGCAGAAGCGCGGCGAAATCTTCAAGGAGTTCCACCGGCTCGAGCAAGGCGCGCGGATTGCGCGCGGCCTCGGACTGGGGCTGTCGATCGTCGAGCGGCTCGCCCGCGTGCTTGGTCACGGCATCGCCATCGATTCCATCGCCAGCGGCGGCTCGATGTTCTCGGTGACGGTGCCGACCGCGAAAGCCATCAACCACACGGCAGCCGTTACCAGCGCGACGCCGCTTGCGAAGACGCCGATGTCGGGCACGCTGATCGCCTGCATCGAGAACGACGCCGCGATCCTGGACGGCATGAAGACGCTGTTGAGCGGCTGGGACGCCGAGGTGATCGCCGTGGCCGACCCCGAAGCCGCCATCGAGGCGATCGAAGCAGCCAACAAACGCGTCACCGGCCTTCTCGTCGACTATCACCTCGACCGCGGCAACGGGCTTGCCGCCATCCGCGATATCCGGAAGAAGTTTGGCGAAACGATCCCGGCCATTCTCATCACCGCCGACCGCAGCCCGCATGTACGCGCCGCCGCGCGTGAGGAGAATGTCGCCGTGCTGAACAAGCCGGTGAAGCCGGCTTCGCTGCGCGCCCTCGTCGGGCAATGGCGCACCCAGCAGATGGTGGCCGCGGAGTAAAGGCTATTGCTGCGGAGGCGTGCGCCCTTGCCGCCACTGGCCGCCGGCGATCTTGGCCGCGGCAATCACCGCCTGCGTGCGGCTTTCGACGCCGAGCTTTTGCAGGATCGCCGAGACGTGGGCCTTGATGGTCGCCTCCGATACGCCGAGTTCATAGGCGATCTGCTTGTTGAGCAATCCTTCCGACAACATCATCAGCACCCGCACCTGCTGCGGGGTCAGCGTCACCAGTCGGTCGCGCAAACGCGCCAGTTCCGGATCGGTCTGCGACGACAGGTCCGTATCCGCCGGCACCCAGACGTCGCCGTCGAGCACCTTCATGATCGCATCGCGCAACGTGTCGACGCCAAATCGTTTGGGGATGAAGCCGGACGCGCCGAAATCGAGCGACTGACGAATGGTTCCGCCGTCGTCGCTGGCCGAGACGATCACCACCGGAATCGCCGGAAACTGCGCCCGAAGGTAAATCAGTCCGGAAAAGCCTGAGATTCCCGGCATCGTCAGATCGAGCAGCACGAGATCGACGTCTGAATCCTGATCGAGCAACGCGGTCAGTTCTTCAAAGCTCCCGGCCTCGTCGATCTTGGCGGAGGTCACGACGCTCGCCACCGCCTGACGCAAGGCGTCGCGGAACAGTGGATGATCGTCGGCAATCACGAGATGGGTGGCAGTAGTCATCTATTGCTTGCAATGGGTTACGGTGAAGGCAAATCCCGGTGTAGCCGTTTTGCTTTTCGATTGTCCTGCGGCCTACGAGCGCACGCAAGAGCACGCGTACCGCCATGCGAAATAGCGGTTAATTCGATTGCTTGTGCGCCGCAATACTCCCGTGGGGCAGGCTCGTCCAAACAGGCGTCGCTCCATTTGTGTCTGCCCATATAAATGCACCTTCTCCAGCAGGCCGAAAGTCTTACTGTGCGGGGGTTCACGGCGATGTTACCTTGCGGCACAACCTCTGGCTTGGTTCGCCCGGCGCATGAGGACAACGGCAGCAACTGGATTCTCGGGGAGTGCGCACTATGGCAATGGCAGCAGCAGCGGGCAGCGAGGTCCGCAGCGGTGGGATGACGAAAGACGAACGCTTCGTCATTTTGGCTTCGTCGCTCGGTACCGTTTTCGAATGGTACGACTTCTACCTGTACGGTTCACTTGCCGGCATTATCGGCGCGCAATTCTTCTCGGCCTATCCGCCCGCAACTCGCGATATTTTCGCGCTGCTCGCCTTTGCGGCCGGCTTCCTGGTACGCCCATTCGGCGCCATCGTCTTCGGACGCATCGGCGACATCGTCGGACGCAAATACACCTTCCTCGTCACCATCCTCATCATGGGCTTGTCGACTTTCATCGTCGGCCTGTTGCCGAACGCAGCAACCATCGGCTTTGCCGCGCCGGTCATTCTGATCGGCCTGCGTCTGGCCCAGGGTCTGGCGCTCGGTGGTGAGTACGGCGGTGCCGCCACCTACGTGGCCGAGCACGCTCCTCCCGGCAAACGCGGTTACTACACCTCGTTCATTCAGACCACCGCGACGCTCGGCCTGTTTCTGTCGCTGCTGGTCATCCTGTTCACCCGCACCGCGACTGGGCGAAGCCGATTTCGCGCGCTTGGGGCTGGCGCATTCCGTTCCTGGTTTCGGTGGTCCTGCTTGGCGTATCGGTCTGGATCCGGCTGCGCCTGAATGAATCGCCGATCTTCCAGCAGATGAAGGAAGAGGGCAAAAGCTCGAAGGCGCCGCTCACCGAAGCCTTCGGCAACTGGAGCAATGCCAAGATCGTCTTGCTCGCGCTGTTTGGCGGCGTGATGGGTCAGGGCGTGGTCTGGTACACCGGCCAATTCTACGCGCTGTTCTTCCTGCAATCGATTTTGAAGGTCGATGGCTACACCGCGAACCTTTTGATCGCCTGGTCGTTGCTGCTCGGTACCGGCTTCTTCCTCGTGTTCGGCGCGCTGTCGGACAAGATCGGCCGCAAGCCGATCATCCTGGCCGGCTGCCTGATCGCGGCGCTGACGTTCTTCCCGATCTTCCGGATGATCACCGCCAATGCCAATCCGGCGCTGGAGAAGGCGATCGAAACCGTGAAGGTCGAAGTGGTGGCTGATCCCGCAGGCTGCGGCGATCTGTTCAATCCGGTCGGCACGCGCGTGTTCTCCTCACCTTGCGACACCGCGCGGGACTTCCTCGCCAAATCATCGGTGAAGTATTCGACCACGTCAGGCCCGGCTGGTTCGGGTGTGAAGGTGATGATCAATGGCAAGGATGTCGCCTACACCGACGCGAAAGCCGGCAACCCGGCCGTCGCCGCTGCGGTGGCTGCTGCTGGTTATCCCAAGGCGGGAGATGCGGGCATCGTGAAGATGAGCAACCCGTTTGACATCTTCCGTCCGCAGGTCGCAGCAATCATCGGATTGCTGTTCATCCTGGTCCTCTTTGTGACCATGGTATACGGGCCGATCGCCGCGATGCTGGTCGAACTGTTCCCGACCAGGATCCGCTACACCTCGATGTCGCTGCCCTATCACATCGGTAACGGCTGGTTTGGCGGGTTGTTGCCTGCGACGGCCTTCGCGATCGTCGCCTCGACCGGCGATATCTATGCCGGCCTTTGGTACCCGATCATCTTCGCAGCCATCACCGTCGTGATCGGCTTCTTCTTCCTGCCCGAAACCAAGGATGTCGACATCCGCAACAACTGATCAAAGTCCTCGAGAGGACCAAAGCCGGCCGCGGAGCAATCCGCGGCCGGTTTTCTTTTTGAGCGCAAGGCGAACCACTAGGCCGGGCCGGTCTTGCCGATAAACTGAACCACGATCTCGCGGCGATGCGGACGCCGCCGGTGCTCGATCAGATAGATCGCCTGCCAGGTTCCGAGCATCAGCTTGCGGTTCATGACCGGAACTTGCAGCGAGGTCGCCGAGAGCAAAGTTTTGACGTGGGCCGGCATGTCATCGGGGCCCTCGGTGTCGTGGGTCCAGGCGAAATCTTCCGGTGCGAGACGATCGAGCGCGGTGGTCAAGTCCTTCAGCACCGTGGGATCGGCATTCTCCTGAATCGTCAGCGACGCCGAGGTGTGACGAATGAACAGCGTCACCTGGCCTTCGACGGCGCTCGTCTCCCGAACGAACTCGGCAACCTCGGCCGTCAGATCGAGGAAGCTGCGGCCCGACGTGTGCACCGTCAGCAATGACGAAACGACCGAGCCAGCTGAAACGACTGACGGCGCATGACGGGAGATGAAAGACGATACGGCCATCCGAGACTTTCAGATCTTGCCGCTGACGTCTTTCTGCATCCGGATGGCCATCTCGACCAGCCGCCGCCAGGCTTGTTCGAGAAACGACATCACCCGATCCATGTCGCGGTCGCTCGGCAGCGGGATTTCGATCTTGCGCGGGCTCTCAGCCACCTTTGGTTCGGCCTTTTTCAGCGGGTCCGATTTCGGCAGCGCCTCGTCTGTCTTGTTCTCGGCCACCGGCGCGCGCGACGCCAGTTCAGTCGTCAGTCTTTCAATTTCCGCCTTCGACTTTTCGTTTTCCGCTTGCAGCCGCCCGATCTCCTGATCGTAGGCGGCGCGCTCATCGGGCACCACGCGACAGGCCCAGCCTGCCTCGCCATTGTTGCAGGTCGAGACCGCGCCGGTCCGCGTGTCCAGCCGGATCACACCGTCGGTAATCGGCGACATCGTGTAACGGCCTTTCTCACTGTCGGGCATCGACTGCGCCACGGCAGCGTGGCTGGCAGCCAGCACCGACACGAAGACGACGGCAGATGTCAGGAAGGTCGCTCGTGGTCATGGGATGCTCCGCCTCAAGGACTACGCGGCCGTTGCCGTCACCGGCCCTGCCGCTCAAACCTGCGAACGATAGGGCGCCCGGCCTGCTTTCAATGCGTCCACCAGCAATTCGATCCGATCCTGACCCCAGAATACCTCACCGTCCAGCACATAGGCAGGCGATCCGAACACGTCGGCCGCCATGGCGTCCTGCCGGTTCTGTTCGTACTTCTGGCTGACATCGTCGGTCTCCGAGCGGGCAACCAGCGCCTGGCCCGGCAGGCCGCTTTCGTCGGCCAACCGAATCAACGTGGCGGCGTCCGCGAGATTGAGTTCGTCCTCCCATACGCCGGCAAAAGCCCGGCGCAGGAATGGATCGGGATCGTGACCGGCTTCGATGGCCGCGATCACCATGCCGTCAGCCAGTCGCGCATTGAGCGGGAAGTACTTCGGTTGGAAATTGAAACTCAGCCCACGCTTGTCGCGCCAGCGCTGCAATTCGAGCATGCGATAACGCTGCCGCACCGGGTGACGCTTGACGAGCGGCAGCCCGCCGGTCTCCGAAAACAGTTCGGCCAGGACGACCGGCTTGTAATTGACCTTGAGACCGTAGGTCGCGACGACCTCGGGAAACAGCTTGTGTCCGATATAGGCCCAAGGCGAGGAAATCGAGAAGTAGTAGTCGATCTGGCGCGGCATGCAGTTTCCCTGATGAAGATTTGGGTTCTTGCGTTATCCCAACAGACCCAAAATGGCGATGCAAGAAGGCTCCCGGCGCGGATTTGCAGGCGATATCGCGGCGATCTATTGCAGTGCGATGTTCGCGCGATTCGACCAGTTGAAAACTGGACAAATACCCGAGCAATTTCAATTGTGTAGATGGCTGTGACGTAATCTTGACTTGATTTGGCGTGGTCAGTATGGTCCGCGCGGCTTTTGAGGGGTGACGGGCGTCGTTTTCATTCACCGCAATCGTTTCGGGTCTTAGCAAGCATGGCGCAAGGCACGAATGACCGCGAAGATGGGAACAAATCGTCCTCCGACGAGGCCGCACTTTCCGCAAGGCTCGGAAGTCTGGAGCACCGGTTGTCCACACTCAAGGACGGCCGAAACATCAGAACTGACCAATCCGACGCTGGAAGTGGAGACCCTGGCGCCCGCGCTTCGGCGATGGCAATGGGTTTCCGCCTTTCATCGGAATTGATCGCCGGCGTTGCCGTCGGAGCACTGATGGGCTGGGGTTTCGACCGTCTGCTTTCGACGTCACCTTTCGGGCTCATCGTGTTCGTGCTGCTCGGCTTCTCGGCCGGCGTTTTGAACGTGGTCAGGTCGGCAGGTGTTGCCCAGCGCAAGGCCGGACGTTAAGGAAGTGGCGAACAACGTAATTTGACATGCCGGCATGACCGGCAAAGCTAGAGATTGCTGCGCGGATGATCGATCCGATCGAACAATTCCATATCGAGAAGCTCTTCACGATTGGCCATATCGGCAATCATGAGATCGCCTTCACCAACTCCTCCGCCTACATGTTCGGCTCGGTGGCGCTGATTACGCTGCTGATGCTCGGGCCGGGTAAGAGCCTGGTGCCGGGACGCATGCAATCGGTGGCGGAAATCGCCTACGAATTCGTCGCCAACACCATACGGTCGAACGCCGGCAAGGACGGCATGAAGTTCTTCCCGCTGGTGTTCACCATCTTCATGTTGTTGACCGTTTCCAACATGATCGGCGTCATTCCCTACAGCTTCACGATCTCCAGCCACATCATCGTCACGGCGGCGCTGGCGTTCGTGGTGTTCTTCACCGTGCTGATCTACGGTTTCTACAAGAACGGTTTGAAATTCCTCAAATTGTTCGTGCCGTCGGGCATTCCGATCTTCATCCTGCCGCTGGTCGTCTTTATCGAGATTTTCTCGTTCTTCCTGCGGCCGATCTCGCACTCGGTGCGTCTGTTTGCGAACATGCTCGCGGGCCATATCGCGCTCGCGGTGTTCGCGGGCTTTATTCCAATGCTCGCCGGGATCGGCATCGCCGGCTATTTCGGCGCCGTTCTGCCGCTCGGCATGGTGATGGCGCTCAGCGCGCTCGAGCTTCTGGTGGCCTTCCTCCAGGCCTACGTCTTCACCATCCTCACCGTCATCTACATCAACGACGCTATCCATCCGGGCCACTAAAAGGCCCCTCAACCAAACCTCAAGAAGGAGTTCGTTTCATGGATCCGATTGCCGCGAAGTACATTGGTGCTGGTATTGCCTGCATCGGCATGGGTGGCGCCGGCGCTGGCGTGGGCATCATCTTCGGCAACTATCTCGCCGCTGCGGTGCGCAATCCGTCGGCCGCTCAGGGCCAGTTCGGCAACCTGATTTTCGGCTTCGCGGTGACCGAAGCGCTCGGCATCTTCTCGCTGCTGATCGCGCTGCTCTTGCTGTTTGCGCTCTGATCCATCGCCGGTCCCGCCCTGTTAAGGGGCGGGTATCGAATTCCGGTTAGCCGAACAGGAGAAGCCCATGGCTGAAGGTCATGGCGAGCACAAGGGCGCCACCGCCCACACCGAGGCCGACGGCGGTCACAAGGTGTTTCCGCCGTTCCAGAAGGACACCTTCGCCTCGCAGTTGGTGTCGCTGGCGATTGCGTTCGTCGCGCTGTATCTGATCGTCTCGAAAATTGCGCTGCCGCGTGTCGGCGCCGTGATCGACGAGCGTCAGGACACGATCGAAGGCGACCTCGCCGCAGCCCAAAAGCTGAAGGACGAGTCGGACGGTGCGCTCAAGGCCTATGAGAGCGAACTGGCTGCGGCACGTTCCCGCGCGCAGGCGATCGGCGCGGAAACCCGCGAAAAGCTGAACGCGGCTTCCGAAGCAGAACGCAAGACGCTGGAAGACCGGCTCTCGCAGAAGCTCGCGGACGCGGAAAAGACCATCGCGTCCACGCGCGAAGCCGCCATGAGCAACGTGCGCGGCATCGCCACCGATGCGGCCGCGGCCATCGTCCAACGGTTGACGGGCGTTGCGCCTGACAACACGTCGGTCGGTCAGGCCGTCGATGCGTCCTTGAAGGGATAGGCTTTCATGCTCGCCGAACCAGAATTTTGGGTCGCCGTTGGTTTCGTCATCCTGATGGGTGTGTTCGCCTATATCGGCGTGCATCGCACGGTGCTGACGGCGCTCGATCATCGCAGCGAACGCATCAAGTCCGAACTCGACGATGCACGCCGCCTCAAGCAGGAGGCGGCCAGTCTGCTGGAAGAATATAAAGCCCGGCGCGCCAGCGCCGAGCGCGAGGCCCAGGACATCATTGCCGCGGCGAAGGCCGATGCTGAACGCGTCGCTGCCGAAACCAAGACCAAGATGGAAGATTTTGTTGCCCGGCGGACCAAGACTGCCGAGAACAAGATCGCGCTGGCCGAGGCCCAGGCGCTCGCCGACGTGCGCGCCGCAGCCGCCAACGCCGCGGTGATGGCGGCCTCTACGGTCCTGTCGCAGACGGTGAAGGGACAGGTCGCCGACGACCTGCTCGCCAAGGGCATCACAGAAGTTCGCCAAAAGCTGAACTGACGATCTGATTAGAGCGAAAGAAAAAGCCGGCGCGATGGTCTCGCGCCGGCTTTTTCTTTTGCGAGGATCGACCAGCCTATTTTCGGCGCGACCGTGGCGCCTGCGGCGTCACTGCCTGTGGGTCAAAGCCGATATAGAAAACGAACGAATCGCTGGTGAGGTTGGCCGGCATGTTGAACGACAGGTCCTCGCCGACGAGGCTGAACGAACCACCGCCCTCGGTCATCGCAACCGTGGTCCGGTACACCTTGGTGGTGAGCACCCTCTCGTTGACGCCGGCCTGCACGATCGCCATGCGAAGCGGAACCTCAACGGTTGCGGGCGCGCCGGCAGGACCGGCAATGACGCGGCCTTGAACGCCGATGCGCACGGCGACCTGGCCGCCGGAGACGCGTCGGCAATCGCGCGCGGTCCGGGTGATGGTCGCCTGGTAGTTCAACTCGCTGGCCACCGGCTGCCTGCCAGGCGGCGCGACGCCATAGGTCGAGGCGCCGGCGCGAATCTTGACAGCCGGGCAATCCACCTCGGTGCCGTCGGCCGCCGTCTCCGCCACCTTCCCTCGGCCGCCGAACACCTGGTCGAACCGCTCGCTGATGGTGGGAATATCTTCCTGGACCGGTGGTGCCGTACTGAACGGGCTATTGACGGTGGCGCCGCATCCGGCAAGCAAAGAGGCCGTCGCTAGCGCGAGCGCAGTGCGCTTGCGGCTTGCCATGCCGGCCACCCTCGCCTGCCCGATCAGCCTGTGCCGCATCAGCTAAAAGTCCCCAACAGAAACCACCGCCGAACCGTTTGCCGCATTCGGCGGGGCGCATTGGGGGTGCTTATAGCAGCGCAATGGCGGCAAACCCAAGGCACCTGTCATAATTTGGTTAGCCGCGGAAATCCTCGTGCAGCAGGCCGAAAAGCAGGTGGTCCTGCCAGACACCGTTAATGCAGAGGTAACGACGTGCCAGCCCCTCACGGGTAAAGCCGCATTTCTCCAGCACCCGGATCGATGGCGCATTGGTCGGGATGCAGGCGGCCTCGATGCGGTGCAAATTGAGTTCGCCGAACAGCGACGGCAACAGCACACGGAGCGCGTTCGTCATGTAGCCGCGATGCGCGTGGGGCTGGCCGACCCAATAGCCGATCGTGCCGGCCTGAACGATGCCACGGCGCACATTGGCAAGCGTAATCCCGCCGATCATCACGCCGTCGGTCTCGCGAAAGACGATGAAGGGATACGACCGGTCGGCCGCGATATCTTCGGCATAGCGGCGGAGCCGCCGCCGGAAGCCAGAGCGGGTCAAATCGTCGGACGGCCAGATCGGCTCCCACGGCGTCAGATAGCCGCGGCTGATTTCACGCAAATGCGCCCACTGCAGAAAATCCGACATTTGCGGAGCGCGCAGCAACAGGCCATGACCGCGCGGAATCAGCGCGGCCGGTCCGCTCGAGGGCAACCGAAACAGGGCCATCTGTGAAACTCCCCCGCGGCCTCAAACAGAAATCGTGATTGGATTGAGGCTCATGTTTCCGCCATTGCGCAACGGCATTCAATCGTTCTAATGAAGGCTCTTCGCCTTCGATTTGGTCAATCCTTCCGCAAAAGCGACCGCCGTGTCTAGTCCCCTTCCGCTGCCGAGCGCAACAACGGCAGGCCGGCTACGGGACAACAGCGCACGCGCGGCATTTCGTGTCGTTTCCACGCTGACAGAATCGATGCGCGCCACCAGCTCCTCGGTCGTCAGCGGCCGTCCGTACGCCAGGATATGGCGCGCGAGCTGCTCGGCGCGCGAGCCGCAGCTTTCCAGAGCCATCAGGAGCCCGGCCTTCATCTGCGCCCTGGCACGGGCCACCTCGGCCTCGGTCAGGGTCTCGACCGCATCGTTGATGACATCGACGATGACTTCCATCATCTCCGGGGCATCGCCCGGATCGGTACCGGTGTAGAGACCGAAAAATCCGGTATCGATATAGGGCGCGTGGAATGCGTAAATCGAATAGCAGAGGCCGCGCTTCTCGCGAACTTCCTGAAACAGGCGCGACGACATCCCGCCGCCGAGAATGTTGGTAAATACCTGAAGCGAAAACAGCGAGAGGTCGGTTTGCGGAACCCCCTCAAGCGCCAGCGTCAGATGCGCCTGCTCCAGCTCGCGATGCACGACGCGTGAGCCTCCCTTGCCGAACATCGCCGACTCCGGCTTTGGCGCCGGCGTGGCGTCGAAGCCGGCAAACCGTTGCGCCACATCCTCGACCACCCGTTTGTGGTCGACGGCGCCCGCCGCGGCCACCACCATGTCGGGGCCGCGATAATGCGTCGAGAGATAATCGCGCAGCATGTCGCGATCGAAGGACTTCAGCGTCTTCGCCGTTCCGAGCAGCGATCGGCCCATCGGCTGGTCCGGATAGCACAACTCGTTGAGATGCTCGAACACGACATCATCGGGCGTGTCCTGGGCCGCGCCGATTTCCTGCACGATGACGCTCTTTTCGCGCTCGAGCTCGTCGGGCACGAAGGAAGGATTGGCAAGGATGTCGGACAATACGTCGAGCGCCAGCGGAACGTCGGCCTTCATCACACGCGCATAATAAGCGGTGGTTTCCGTCGAAGTTCCGGCATTGAGGTCGCCACCGACGGCCTCGATTTCCTCGACGATCTCGCGCGAGGAACGCCGCGTCGTTCCCTTGAACGCCATGTGTTCGAGCAGATGCGATATGCCGTGCTCATTGGGCTTTTCGTCGCGGCCGCCGACGCCGGCCCACACTCCGAGCGCTGCGGTCTGAAGGTGCGGCATGCTATCGGTGATGACAGTAAGGCCAGACGGCAGCTTCGTGACTTCTACGCTCATCCGGCAGTTCCTTCCTCTGGCGGCGCGGCTGACCGAACGGACAAATCGCGCAACTTCAACCTTGTCGTTTTTCATCACCTGGACACGTTCCGCCTTCGTCATCAAACCTTCGAGCCAAGACGGTAGTTCCGGCCGTACGCCGCAGGCCGCCTCCACCGCATCGGGAAACTTGGCGGCGTGGGCAGTCGACAGCACGATGTTGGGTATTTTCGAATCCGACGTATCGCGATCGGCCACCGCGAGCGCCACCGCCGTATGCGGATCGACCAGATCGCCCGCTTCGCGCCAGGCGGCGCGAATGACGGCGCTGGTCTCGGTTTCGTCGGCGCGGCCGGCATCGAACTCACTGCGTATCGCGGCGAGAACCGCGTCCGGCAGCACGAAGCGTCCGGACTGCTTGAGCGAGGCCATCAGCCGCCGCACCATCGCCGCGTCTCGGCCGCTTGCTTCGAACAACAGGCGCTCGAAATTCGACGACACCTGGATGTCCATCGAGGGTGAAGTCGACGCATGCACTTCCCGGGTCTCGTAGATGCCGGTCTTCAACGTGCGCGGCAGGATGTCGTTGACGTTGGAAGCAATGCGCAGCCACCGGATCGGCAACCCCATGCGCTTGGCGACGAAGCCGGCAAAAATATCGCCGAAATTGCCGGTCGGCACGGTGAAGTCGATGCTGCGCGCCGGTGCGCCGAGGGCGACCGCGGCAGTGAAGTAGTACACCACCTGCGCTACGATGCGTGCCCAGTTGATCGAATTGACCCCCGACAGCGCCACGGCATCGCGAAACGCGTGATCGTTGAACAATTCCTTCACGATCGCCTGGCAGTCGTCGAACGTGCCTTCGACAGCGAGCGCATGAACATTGTCGGCGCCGATCGTGGTCATCATCCGCCGCTGCACGTCCGAGATACGGCCATGGGGAAACAGGACGATGAGATCGACATTGTCGAGACCGGCAAAAGCGTCGACCGCCGCGCCGCCGGTGTCCCCCGACGTCGCCACCACGATCGTGGTGCGTTGCGCCCGCTTCGCCAGAACATGGTCCATCAATCGCGACAGCAACTGCATCGCGACGTCCTTGAACGCCAGCGTCGGGCCGTGAAACAGCTCGAGCAGGAATTGATTGGGGCCGGTCTGGTCGAGCGGTACCACCGCGGGATGACGGAAGGTCGCGTAAGCCTCGTTGGCCATGCGGCCAAGATCGGCGTCGGAAATTTCACCTGCGACGAAAGGACGGATCACGTCGACCGCGACTTCCCAATAGGGCCGTCCAAAAAATCCGGCGATGGTCTCGGTTGAGAGCTGCGGCCAGGCTGCGGGCACGTAAAGGCCGCCGTCGCGGGCAAGCCCGGTCAGCATCACATCACAAAAGCCCAGGGCGGGGGCTTCCCCCCGCGTCGAAATATACTGCGTCAAGCCAGACCAGCCTCCAAAGGTCCGACGCTCCGTCAAACCTTTGATATCAATTGAAAAAACGACTTTGCCGGAAGCAAAGCCGCGCCACCATAAGCGTTTTGGCGGGAACTGGAAACCGCTTCTTCGGGACCGCCGGTCACGTCATGCGCGCTGCCTGCGAAACGCCCCAAACCAGCGCCTCCTTGGACCGGCTTTTTCCGGCCCGCGAGCAATAGCGGCTAACCGAATATCATCCGCTTTTCCGGTCAGCCGCGGAGCAGGTTACCGCGCCAGGCTCGACGAGCGACGGACTGTCTCAATTGACGCAGGCACGGTGAGGTTGCAGTCTCTGACAGGGACTTAAGGGGACATGACGGTGGACGCAGCCCGGCAATGGGGGAGGCGAGCACTCGACTTCGTGGACGCGGTCGAGCGGCTAAACGTGCCCGGCGTCGTCAAGCTGTTCGAATCCGAAATTCAATCCTGCGGATTCCACGCCTACATCATGGCAGGCCTTCCCGCACCGGGAACCGCACTTCCCGATTTGACGGTTGCCAACGGCTGGCCGGCGGAATGGTTTGAACTCTACACGCGAGAAAACTTCAGCGCGCTGGATCCCGTTCCCCGTTACGGCGCTTCGACGGTTCAACCCTTCGGATGGTCTGAAGCGCGTTACGACAAGAAAGACGATCCCGCCGCGCATCTGGTGATGACCCGTGCCACCGAGTTCCGGCTGAGAGACGGCTATTGCATTCCGATGCATTACGACGGAGGCGGCGCGGTGATCAGCCTCGCCACCGAGCACCTCCACCTTGACCCGCTCGCCAAGAACGCGTTGCAACTGATCGGCGTGTACGCCCACAACCGCATTCGATCGCTTACCCGCGCGCAGCAGGACAAGCGCGATCTGTTGACCTTGCGTGAGCGTGAAGTCTTGCGCTGGGCCGCCTGCGGCAAGACTTCGTGGGAAATCTCGGTCATCCTCAAGATCTCCGAACGCACCGTGAAATTCCATCTTGTCGAAGCTTCACGCAAGCTGAACGCCGTCAACCGAACCTCGGCGGTCGCCAAGGCGCTGGCCCGCGGGCTGATCAAGCTCTAGCGCCCACTTTCCGAAGTTCGCGCTCCATCGCAGCGCCCACCATCACGAGCTTCGGAATCAGAAGCGTTCACCTGTCCTTTCGGACAGTAGCCGGTTGACCGGCGAAAAAACCACTCTCCCGACACGCGCATTGCGCGCGCCGCATGGGAGAGTTCAATGGACGTCCATGTCATCCGCCACGACAACAAGCATTTGTATCAGGATATTCTCGAGGACTATTTTCGTCTTCGCCATCAGATTTACGTCGTCGAACGCAAGTGGGCCGCACTCGATCGTCCCGACAAGCGCGAGATAGATCAATTCGACACGGACGCAACGGTTTACCTGCTCGGGCTCGAGGGCGGTTCCATCATCGCCGGCATGCGGTTGGTGCCGACGACCTCGCCCACGCTGCTCAGCGAGCTGTTTCCGAGGCTTGCGCTGGACGGACCAATTCGGCGCCCCGACGTCTACGAATTGTCACGCATCTTCGTCGTGAGAAACCGGCGCGGCGAACACGCAGGGCCGCGCGCCGAAGCCGTGATTCAAGCCGCAGCGATGGAGTACGGCCTTTCCATGGGCTTTTCGGCGTTCACGATCGTGCTCGAAAGCTGGTGGCTGCCGCGGCTGCTCGACCAAGGCTGGGTCGCACGCCCGCTCGGCCTCCCAATCGATATCGACCAGATGTCGACGGTCGCCGTGATAGTCGATGTGAACGAACAGGCATGGACGGAAATCTGCCTCCGCCGGTCGGTGCCGGGGCCGACGCTGGTTTGGCAAGGACTTCCCGTTGTCGAACGGCCCGCGCTCCGTCACCTGGTGCCGGCCGCCTGACCGCTGCATACGTTTTGTTTGTGATCACCAGACGAGTTTTGAAGACGATTTGAGGCGCATTGGCGCGATAGCAAGCAAAGGAGATTTCATGTTCCGGGAGCACAAAGCGAGAGTATTGATCGAGCAGATTGACGATGCCATCGAGCAAGCCGAGGACCTCGGACTGACGTTTGTCGCCGGCATCCTGATGATGGCCCGGCTTGAGACCGTTCAGACCGAAGAGCCTGCGATCCTCGGCCGCGAGAACAGGCAAGTATCATAACAGCCTGATAGGGCAAAACTCTGGCGAACACGCGCAGCTCTAACGGAGCGCCGCCACGATCTCCGCCGCCGACCCGATACGTGCGAATTCGCCGTTGAGATTGGCGAGTGTCATCGCATGAATATCCTCTGCCGAATGCATATCGCCGTCGGGACCGGTTCGGTCATAGGTCCACGTCGCATCACGGATCAGACACGCATCGAATCCGAGGTTGCCGGCCATACGTGTCGTGGTCTCAACGCAATGGTTCGTCGTCGCACCACAAATGACCAGGGTTTTGGCGCCCAATCCGCGCAGTCTTGCCTCCAGATCGGTGCCGATGAAGGCGCTGTTTACGCGCTTCACGATCACCGGTTCTCCGGCCATTTCACGCGCTTCGTCCTTGACGACATAACCTGTGCTGCCAGGACGGAAAGAAGAATTTGGGCGCGTGCCCTCGTGGCGGATGTGAAAAATCGGCGCGCTTCGATGCCTGAATGCGCCCAACAAGTCCACGATCCGCGCCATGGCTTGCGGGTTATTGCGGCGCTTACCCGCCGCCTCCCACTCATCAAATGCGCGCTGTACATCCACAACGATAAGAGCGGCGGGCGCGGGCGCGGTGGCGTTCATGGTCGGCTCCCAGGTCATCGGCATATAGGCTTGCCATGGCTGCGCAACTTTCCAAACGGCGTTTTTCCCTCGTTTACGGACTCCCGCGCCGATGCCGCGCAAACCAGAAGCCAAAGGCCACTGTCACCGCGCCGGCCAGCGCGAACCAGGTGATGGCGTATTGCAGGTGATCGTCCTTCAGGTGCACCTGAAGCGGGCCCGGCTTGGGGATGCCGTTCGGCGGCACGGGTTGTTCGAGGTCGATGTAGAACGGCGCGACGCTGCCCCAGCCGAGCGCGCTTGCCATGTCCTGGTGATCGCGCACAAACCACAGCCGCTTGATGACGTTCGGCGCAGGCGTCAGCCAGCCGGCGTGTTCGGAAAAACGAATATAGCCGGTGAGGTCGATCGCCGCCCCGTTGGCAAATCGCGTCACGGCGCGATCCTGATCGGCCCGGTCCTGCATCGTGTTCTGCACGAAGCCGGCGTTGACGACGATGACTTCGCCGCCCGGAAGCCGCGCCGGCACGAACGCCCAGGTGCCCGGTCCGGAAATATCCTCACGCACGGCAGAACCGGCGCTATAGACCATGGCGTCCGGTCCCGCACCAAACGTCGCCTTGAAGCGGACGCGGCGGAATTCGTCCTTCTGCGGCGTCAGTGAGTTCCACACTGACGCGGACGGCAATGACACGGGTTCTGCGGCGAGCCGTTCGGTCAGCGCTGCGATCAGCGCATGCTTTGCGACGCGGCGCTCAAGCTGCCAGACACCAAGGGCGATGAAGGCCGCAATCATGACCAGGGTGAAAAGCCCAAAGCCGAGGCGTCGTTCTGCCGTCTCGGTCATTTCGGCTCGCGGTCGATTAAGCGGCCAGGCGCCGCCTTGTGATGGAATTGCAGCGCGATCAGGAGCGATTTCATCGCGCGCAACGGCAGCAGCGTGGTCGCAAGGATCAGCGGCAGCCATAGCACCGCGTGCAGCCAGAACGGCGGCTGGTACTTGATCTCCACAATCAATGCGCAGGCGACCACGATCGCCCCCGCCAGCATGATGATGAAAATGGCGGGGCCGTCGCCGGTGTCGATGAACGTGTAATCGAGCCCGCAAGCTTCGCAGGCAGGCCGCAGCGTCAGGAACCCGTCGAACAATTTGCCCTTGCCGCAGCGTGGACACTTGCAGGCAAGGCCGCGCGTGACGGTCTCGAGCAAGGACGGCGTGTCCGATCGGGTGCTGTCGGAGGAATTCATGTCAGGCAATCTACCATGGCCGCAACGCCCTAACAAAAAGGGCGGCCGCAAGGCCGCCCTTTGCGAGATGATTGACGGCAAGCCTATTCGGCGCCGATGAGCCGGCCGCCGCCAGTGCCCCAGACGTAGATGCAGGCAAACAGGAACAGCCACACCACGTCGACGAAATGCCAGTACCAGGCGGCAAATTCGAAGCCGAGGTGCTGGGTCGGCGTGAAGTGCCCGGCGTAAGCGCGCGCGAGGCAGACGATCAGGAAGATGGTTCCGACCAGCACATGGAAACCGTGAAAACCGGTCGCCATGAAGAATGTCGCGCCATAGACGTTGCCGGAGAAGCCGAACAGCGCGTGGCTATATTCGTAGGCCTGCACGCAGGTGAACAGAGCACCGAGCACGACGGTCAGGATCAAACCGTATTTCAGGCCCTGACGGTCGTTTTCGAGCAGCGCGTGGTGAGCCCAGGTCACCGTGGTGCCGGAGGTCAGAAGCAACAGCGTGTTCAAGAGCGGCAGATGCCAGGGATCGAACGCGTCGATGCCCTTCGGCGGCCAGGTGCCGGGAACGGCGCACGCGCCCATCTGGGTGCCGGCGCCGCATCCGAAGATCGCATCGCGCGCGGCATGAACCGCGTCGGCCGGGAACAGCGCCGAGTTGAAGAAGGCCCAGAACCAGGCGACGAAGAACATCACCTCGGAGGCGATGAACAGGATCATGCCGTAGCGGTGGCTGATCTGCACCACGCGGGTGTGGTCGCCCTTGTACTGCGCTTCGCGGATCACATCCATCCACCAGCTTGCCATGGTGTAGAGCACGCCGATGAAGCCGACGGCGAAGATGATCGGCGCAAAGCCGGTCATGTGGTGCATCCAGAGGATGGCGCCGAGGGCCATGACGAAAGCCGAAACGGAACCGACGATCGGCCACGGGCTCGGATCGACGAGGTGGTAGTCGTGATGCTTGACTTGCGCCGTAGCCATTTTTCGATCTCTCCGTTAGCAGGGCCTGCCGACCCTTCCGTCTCATTGGTTCAATTCAAACTCCGCAATGGCCTGAGCTGATCGGCCGCCGCGTATTCACATCTCAAAGATTGCCCTTCGCGCTTGCCCCGGGCTTCTCAGCTTCTCCGGCCGCCAACGGCTTCACCGCAGGCTCGCGGACGGGATAAAACGTATAGGACAGGGTAATGGTGTTCAGGCTGTCATTTTCACTGTCCTTGACGATCGATGGATCGACATAGAACACGACCGGCATCTGACGGGTCTCACCCGGCGTCATGGTCTGCTCGGTGAAGCAGAAGCAATTGATCTTTTCGAAGTAGGATCCGACCGTCAGCGGTGCGACATTGTAGGCGGCCTGTCCAGACGTGGTCCGGGCGGACTGGTTCGTCACCTTGTAGAAGACGGTCGTGACCTCGCCGATCCGGACCTCGATTTCGGTCTGCTCGGGCTCGAACTTCCAGGGCAACCCGCCGGCGACGTTGGAATCGAAACGAATGGCGATTTTCCGATCGAGCGGCGCACCGGATGGCCCAGAGGTCGCAACCTGCGTGGTGCCGTTGAAACCGGTGGCGCGGCAGAACCAGTTGTAGAAGGGGACCGCGGCGTAGGCGGCGCCCACCATCAACACGACCACGAAGCCGCAGATCGCAGCCACAGTGGCGTCACGAGTCAGGCCGCGGCGAGATGATTTTGTCTCGCGTCGGGAAGCCTGATCCTGGTTCTGATGGTTCGCCATGTCCTTACATCGGCCGCACTAGGACGGCCGGCCCCTTGACGAGTGTGACTGCGAAAAACAGCAGGACGAGAACGCCGAGCGCGAGCGCAATCGCAATCGAGCGCTGGCGGCGGCTTTTCTTTTGCGCCTCGGTGAGGACGATTCCGTCTGGTTTGTCGTTATCGGCCATTGGCTCGCCATGCGCCCTTACCAGATCATCGGTGCAACGGCGCGCGCCACGACCTCGAGCAGAAGGGTCGCAAACAACGCGAACAGATAAAGGATCGAGAACGCGAAAAGGCGGCGCGTGGCGCGCGCGGCTTCGCGTCCTTCGCGAAGGCGGTAGACGTTGATCGAAAGCGCCAGCATGCCGGCGCCGAGCACCAGCGAGATCACGCCGTAGATCGCATCGAAATAGCCGAGCGGCCAGGGCGCAAGCGCCACCGCGACCAGCACGATCGTATAAAGCAGGATTTGCAGCCGCGTCGCATCCGGCCCGGCCGTCACCGGCAGCATCGGAACGCCTGCGCGGGCATAGTCGTCGCTGCGAAACAGCGCCAGCGCCCAGAAGTGCGGCGGGGTCCAGAAAAAGATGATCATGAACAAGAGCAGCGGCTCGACCGAGAGCGAGCCGGTCGCGGCCGCCCATGCGACGACCGGCGGAAGCGCGCCCGCCGCACCGCCGATCACGATGTTCTGCGCGGTCCAGCGCTTGAGCCCAATGGTGTAGATGACGACGTAGAAGAAGATCGTGAACGCGAGCAGCGCACCGGCCACCCAGTTCACGAGGATTCCAAGCGTCATGACCGAGAAGAAGGCGAGCGTCAGACCGAAGGCGGCGGCCTCCGGCCGCGTGATCCGGCCGCGCGGGATCGGCCGGTTGACGGTCCGCGACATCAAGGCGTCGATATCGGCCTCGTACCACATGTTCAGCGCGCCCGACGCGCCGGCGCCGACGGCAATGCAGAGGATCGAGGTGAAGGCCATAACGGGATGCACATGCACCGGCGCGATCATCAGCCCGACGAGCGCCGTGAAGATCACGAGCGACATCACCCGCGGCTTCAGCAGCGCGACATAGTCGGCGACCCCGGCTTCGGAAATCCGGGGGCTGAGTTCGATGCTGGGGTGGTCTACGACCGACAAGACGGTTCTCGCTTCCTTCAGACGCAAGAGCACGCGGCGCTCATCGCGCCGCGCCGCCCGTTACTGTACGCGTGGCAAGACTTCGAACTGATGGAACGGCGGTGGCGACGACAGCGTCCACTCCAGCGTGGTCGCGCCGGCACCCCACGGATTGTCAGCGGCCTGCTGCTTGCGCATGAACGCATCGACGACACCGTAGATGAAGATCAGCACGCCGAAACCGGAGATGTAGGAACCGACCGACGAGACGAAGTTCCAACCGGCGAACGCATCGGGATAGTCGACATAGCGACGCGGCATGCCGGACAGCCCGAGGAAGTGCTGCGGGAAGAACACCAGGTTGACGCCGATGAACGTGAACCAGAAGTGCGCCTTGCCGATGGCCTCGCTGTACATGTAGCCCGACATCTTCGGGAACCAGTAGTACCAGCCCGCGAAGATCGCGAACACCGCGCCCAGCGACAGCACGTAATGGAAGTGCGCCACCACGTAGTAGGTGTCCTGCAAGACGCGATCAACGCCCGCGTTGGCCAGGACGACGCCGGTGACGCCGCCGAGCGTGAACAGGAAGATGAATCCGATCGCCCACAGCATCGGCGTCTTGAATTCGATCGAGCCGCCCCACATCGTGGCGATCCAGGAGAAAATCTTCACGCCGGTCGGCACCGCGATCACCATGGTGGCGGCAACGAAATAGGCCTGCGTCGCCGACGACATGCCGACGGTGTACATGTGGTGCGCCCACACGACGAAGCCGATGCCGCCGATCGCGACCATCGCATAAGCCATGCCGAGATAGCCGAACACGGGCTTGCGCGAGAAGGTCGAGACGATCTGGCTGACCATGCCGAAGCCCGGCAGGATCAGGATGTACACTTCGGGATGGCCGAAGAACCAGAACAGATGCTGGAACAGCACCGGGTCACCGCCGCCGTCGGCCGAGAAGAACGTGGTGCCGAAGTTGCGGTCAGTCAGCAGCATGGTGATGGCGCCGGCGAGCACTGGCAGCGACAAAAGAAGCAGGAACACCGTCACCAGGATCGACCATACGAACAGCGGCATCTTGTGCAGCGTCATGCCGGGCGCACGCATGTTGAAGATCGTGGTAATGAAATTGATGGCGCCGAGGATCGACGACGCACCGGCCAGATGCAGCGACAGGATCGCGAAATCGACCGCCGGTCCCGGATGGCCCGTCGTCGACAGCGGCGCGTACATGGTCCAGCCCGCACCGACGCCGTTGGCGCCTGGCTCGCCCTCGACAAAGGTCGAGAGCAAGAGAAGCGCAAAGGAAGCCGGCAGCAGCCAGAACGAGATGTTGTTCATGCGCGGGAAGGCCATGTCCGGCGCACCGATCATCAGCGGCACAAACCAGTTGCCGAAACCGCCGATCATTGCCGGCATCACCATGAAGAAGATCATGATCAGGCCGTGCGAGGTGACGAAGACGTTGTAGGTGTGGGTTTCGTGGAACAGCTGCACGCCCGGATACATCAGCTCGATCCGGATCGCGATCGACATCGCTGCGCCGATGCAGCCAGCGATGATCGCAAAGATCAGGTACATCGTGCCGATGTCTTTGTGATTGGTCGAAAGCACCCAGCGCCGCCACCCGGTCGGATGATCATGGGCGTGGTCGTCATGAGCGTGGTCGTGTGTCGCTGCGGTGGTTGCCATTTTCAAACCCTGCCTTGCAATCCCTGTCTCAAGACCTCTTCAGGTCTGTGGCCCCGTACGGCGCGCCTTGCGACCTGCCGTGGGCCCGACGATAAATTCCGGACCGCCCCCTCAAAGCCGAGGAGGCCGGCCCATCCGGCTCACTGCGCCGGCGCTCCAATCGAGGCGTACGAGTTCGCCGGATTGGTCGCAAATTTCTTCTTGGCATCCGCGACCCACGCCGCGAATTCCTGGTCGGTGACGACGCGGACCGCGATCGGCATGAAGGCGTGATCCTTGCCGCACAATTCCGAACACTGGCCATAGAACATGCCGGTCTTGGTGGCCTTGAACCAGGTCTCGTTCAGGCGGCCGGGAATCGCGTCGATCTTGATGCCGAAAGCCGGGACCGCGAAGGAATGGATCACATCCGCACCGGTGGTCTCGACCCGGATCACCTTGTTCACCGGCACGACCATTTCGTTGTCGACGCCGAGCAGCCGCGGCTGCTTGTCCTGGGCCATCAGCGAATTGAATTCGAACTTGCCGTTGTCCGGATAGGCGTAGGACCAGTACCACTGCTTGCCCGTCGCCTTGATGGTCAGATCCGCCTTCGGAAGGTCGAGCTCCAGAAACAGCAGGCGGAACGACGGAACCGCGATGCCGACCAGGATCAGCACCGGAACCAGCGTCCAGGCCACCTCGATCAGGGTGTTGTGGGTGGTCCGCGAAGGAACCGGATTGGCCTTGGCGTTGAACTTGACAACCACCATGACAAGCAGCGCCAGCACGAACACCGTAATGACAGTGATCAGGACGGTCAGGAAGTTATGAAACCAGGTGATATTTTCCATCACCGGAGAGGCTGCTTCCTGCAGCTTGTATTCCCAGGGCGCCGGCTGCCCCAATTCGGCAAATGCCGACCCGCTGGCTGTCGCCGTCACGCCGGCCACCGCCCAACCCAGCAACCGACGGCCAATTTGGCCCTTCGACATCTTCATGTCGCTCGCGCTCCCTATCGAAAAAATCCCCTCGCGCATTCCGCCGGAGGCGAATAACGCAACGATCCCGGCCCCTGACAAATGGCCTTCGGATGTGCCTGGCGGCACATGGGGCCAGCTTGTTGGAATGCGTCAAAATCCAGCCTCTCAAACCATAATTCCACGGGCATCGCAATGCAGTAGTACGTCGTGCAGGGGTGCATGCGCGGCTATTATGGGGATGTCGCATTTCCCCCGAGAAATCAGCCCATTTTCCCGTTTGGCGCTGGTGATGGCTTGACAGGCGGATTACCGGATGTAGGCACAGAAATGGCGTTCTTGGGCGGGCTGATTTGTCGCTGGATTCGGCTCTTCCCGCGCAGGACCAGCCTTCATGGCGCCGTCATTTGCCGTATCAGTCGGGTACGTCCGTTGCTGCCGATGAAATTTGCTGAAGAAATCAAGGGATCGACCCTGATGGGGCCTCCGAAACACCCGACCACCAGTTCCGCTCCGCCTCGTGCATCCCGCCATCGGTCGGGCTGGATCGGCGGCATCGCGGCCGCGCTCGCCGTTCTTTGCTTGTTCGGCCTGACGGCGCCGGCCAACGCGCAAGGCGCGGTGCGTTCGGTCCACGGCGACTGGCAGATCCGCTGCGATACCCCGCCCGGCGCCCAAAGCGAACAATGCGCCTTGATTCAGAGCGTGGTAGCCGAGGACCGCTCCAACGCCGGCCTTACCGTCATCGTGCTCAAGACCGCCGACCAGAAGAGCAAACTGATGCGGGTGGTCGCGCCGCTTGGCGTGCTGTTGCCGTCCGGGCTTGGCCTGAAGCTCGACAATGTCGACGTGGGACGCGCCGGCTTTGTCCGGTGCCTGCCCAATGGCTGCGTGGCCGAGGTCGTCATGGACGACAAGCTGCTGGGCCAGTTGCGGAGCGCCAAGACCGCGACTTTCATCATCTTCGAGACGCCTGAGGAAGGCATCGGCTTCCCGCTCAGCCTCAACGGGCTAGGCGAGGGTTACGACAAATTACCGTGAGGCAATCTGCCTCGCTTTTCGGCACGCCCCGCCCCCTCCCTTTTGCAGACTATCGCGCTTATTTTGGAAAAGTCGCGCGATCATCATGTGGACGGGAAGCAGGCTTTTCGGGTTACGGTGATGTAAGGCGACCACCCTGCCGGAATTGTTTAAATTGAACGGCGCCTGCACGTCGTCGCGCGCCGGCGGTGGCAAAGCGAAAGACAGAAATCTGGAGTACGCATGACAGCCCCCACCTCGCTCCTCGACCGCGCCCACCTCGATCGTGATTCAGTCCGGCAGCAGCTCGCACGCGGACTTGCGGGCGCCGACGATGGCGAGTTGTTCCTGGAATACGGCCAGACCGAAGCCTTGATGTTCGACAATGGCCGGCTGAAACAGGCGACCTATGACACCAGCCAGGGATTCGGCCTGCGCGCGGTGAAGGACGATGCGGTCGGCTATGCGCATTCCTCCGACGTTTCGCTTCCGGCGCTCATTCGCGCCGCCGACGCGGTCGCGGCGGTTCGTGGCGGCTATAGCGGCACGTTCGCCGCCGCGCCCTCGCACACCAATGTGCGGCTCTACGGTGATGAAAACCCGCTGGACGCGCCGGGCTTCGAGAGCAAGGTCAAGCTGCTCGCCGAAATCGACGCCTATGTGCGCGAAAAAGAGCCGCGCGTGCGCCAGGTGACGGTCAGCCTGGGCGCTACCTGGCAGGTGGTCGAGATCCACCGGCCCGACGGCGAGAGCTATCGCGATATCCGCCCGCTGGTGCGGGTCAATATTTCCGTGGTCGCGGGCCAGGGCAGCCGCCAGGAGAGCGGCAGCAGAGGCTATGGCGGCCGCGAGGGCTACGCCCGCTTCATCGAAACCAAGGCGTGGCGCGAAGCCGCCGATGGCGCGATCCGCGAAGCGCTGGTGAACCTTGAGTTCGGTGCCGGCCCCCGCCGGCGAAATGGACGTGGTGCTAGGGGCCGGCTGGCCCGGCGTGATGCTCCACGAAGCGGTCGGCCACGGGCTTGAAGGCGATTTCAACCGCAAGAAGACGAGCGCCTTCGCCGGCCTGATGGGCCAGCAAGTGGCTTCGAAGGGCGTCACCGTGGTCGATGACGGCACCATGGCCTCGCGCCGCGGCTCGCTCTCGATCGACGACGAAGGCACGCCGACCAATCGCACCGTCCTGATCGAAGACGGCGTTCTCGTCGGCTACATGCAGGACCGGCAAAATGCCCGCCTGATGAACATGAAGCCGACCGGCAACGGCCGCCGCCAGGGCTATGCCCATGTGCCGATGCCGCGCATGACCAACACCTACATGCTGTCCGGCGACCGCGATCCGGCCGAGATTTTGGCGTCGGTCAAAAACGGCATCTATGCCGCCAATTTCGGCGGCGGCCAGGTCGACATCACCTCCGGCAAATACGTCTTCCAGTGCACCGAGGCCTATCGGATCGAGAACGGCAAGGTCGGCGCGCCGTTGAAGGGCGCGATGCTGATCGGCAATGGACCGACCGACCTGCATCGCATCACCATGATCGGCAATGACCTGGCGCTCGACACCGGGATCGGAACCTGCGGCAAGAACGGTCAGGGCGTTCCCGTTGGTGTCGGCCAACCGACGCTACGGATGGAACGGATTACGGTTGGAGGCACCGGCGCATGACCATGGAACGGCAAACGATGGCCACGCGCGCACGCGGCTGGGGCGCTCAGCTTCTTCAGTTTCTCGCAGCGCTGGGATTGGTGTTTCTGGCCAAGGGCGCGATCGCCGAGCCGTTCTATGTTCCCTCCGGATCCATGGAGCCGACGCTTCTGATCGGAGACGCCCTGCTCGCCTCGAAATTCCCTTACGGCTATGGCTCGGCTTCCCTGCCGATCCAGATCAACCTGCCGGAGACGGGACGGATCTTCGCCAACGCGCCCAAGCGCGGCGATGTCGTGGTGTTCCGCTGGCCCGGCGATCGCTCGCAAGCATGGGTCAAGCGCGTCGTCGGCCTTCCGGGCGATCGCATTCAGATGCGCCAGGGTCAGCTCTTCATCAATGACCGCGCGGCGTCGCTGAAGCCCGATGGCCTCGGCGAGGTCGAAGACGAGCGCGGCGGATACGAGCCCGCGCGCCGCTACATCGAGACGCTGCCGGGCGGCGTCAGCCACGCGATTTTCAAGATCCGCGACAATGGACGGCTCGACAACACCGCGGAAGTGACGGTGCCGGAGGGCCTTCTGTTCGTCATGGGCGACAACCGCGACAACTCCGCCGACAGCCGCGTGCCGCTGCGCGATGGCGGCGTCGGCATGCTGCCGATCGACGATCTGGTCGGCCGCGCCGATGCCGTGATCGGCTCATGGGATCTCGGCATCCGCGAACAGCCAGTGTGGACGTGGCTATCCGGCTTTCGCCTCGCGAGGTTCTTCACCTCGGTGCGTCTAACAGCACGATCCCTTGCCGTGCTGCTGGACCGGCGGACACGGCACCGATCCGTAAGAACAGAACACGCAGCAATCGCCGGGCTGCGGCTTGAGTTTCTCGCCGCACCCCTTGCAGACATAGAAGAACTGGCACGCATCGAGCGGCATGGTCTCGGTGGCCTGAAAGCCGCATTTCGGGCACGTCAGCGTCGATTCCGACTGCATATCGTGTACCGCTCCACTGGCTAGTGTCCCGATTCCGAAGTTCGTATCATTTCCGGAGCCGTTTCGACTTCGGAATGGACACTGCAAACCCTTGTCTGGCTTTTCGGACCGAGCCTGCGGCAACACCGATGGACTTCTGAACCGCCACACTGAACGAGGTCGTCAGATCGGTCAGCCATTGCGGCGAGGCCTCGACCAGAACGGCTTCGATCCGCTTGTCGACGCCGCTGACGATTGCGATGCCGATGACGATGAAGCCCGCGCCCAACAAGCCTTTGCCGAGTTTTCCAGCCGACATCAGATTGGTGCGAAAACGCATCAACGTCGCCCGCGACACCAGGCCGAGCAAGACCAATGGAAGGCCGGCTCCGATGCCGAACACCACCATCGTCAGCGCGACGTGGGCGAGGTCGTGGCCTTGCGAGGCCAGAAGCGAGGCGGCCCCGAGTGTCGGGCCGACACAAGGCGACCACACCGCACCGAGCAAAAGGCCGATGCCGAACTGGCCCGCAAGGCTTGAAGCCGCAAAGCCGCCGAACTGCCGATCGGCCCAGGCCGAAACCGGACTGCCGGCACCCGCGAGCCGCGCCTGCCATGACGGGACCAGAAGGATTGCACCGAGCACGACCATGATCGTGGCTGCGAAATAGCGGAACATGCCGGCATCGATGCCGAGTCCAAATCCCGCCAGCGCGAGCAGCAGGCCAAGTCCGGTGAAGGACAAGGCCAGTCCAGCGGCGAGAGCGACCGCGCCGAGCGGATGGGCCGTGACCGCGGCGCCGAGCACGATCGGCACCAGCGGCAACACGCAAGGCGACAGGATCGACAGAATCCCGGCGGCAAACGCCAGTGAAAGCGCGGTCACTTCGTAATCACGCGCAAATCAAAGGCTCTTGTCGAGCAGGGCTCCGATCGATGCTTCCTTGGTGTCGCCGACGGAGCGCCCTTGCTCGGCGGCTCCCTTGAAGACGATCAGCGTCGACTGCATCTGCGCGCCGAACTCTTTGACCACTGCCTTCTGGGCGTCGAAATCGACGCGGAAGATTTTCAGATCCTTGAATTTTGAAGCCGACGTCAGCCTGTCGAGGATGGGGTTCTGCGCCTTGCAGGTCGGGCACCAGTCGGCATGGATCTCGACGAGAATCGGACTGCCGGATGCCTGCGCCGCCTTGAACGCCTCCGCTGAAAAGGGGACCGCGGGGCTGGCCCAGGAAGGCGCCATCGGTGCGGCGACGGCAAGGGCGCCTGCGATCAGGGCCCCGTTCAAAAACCTGCGCGTCACGATCATTGGAGAACTCCGTGTTTGGTCTTTTCGGCCCGCGGCCCGCCGTCGATGGCGGCCGCATCCAGCCCATGGCGTTGTTACGCCGCGAACAGGGCCAATGTTACCTGACCACGCCGGAGGTGAAGCCTGGTTTGCGCCGCGGCGGCTTGATTTCCTTCTTCAAAAAACAGTGAGGCTCCCGGCCCATATAGCCCGGGCGCGCGAAGGTCCAGGCGCGGCATTTATTGTCGGCAGCGCAAGCGGCCTTGCAGGCTTCGTCGTGTTCGCCGCGCTTGAGCTCAAAACTGCGGTAATCGCCGCCTGCGCGGTCGATCGAGGTTTCGACCGCACCATTACGCGGCTCGACCACGCCCGCGCCGCGCACACCGGAGACGCAGCAGTCGTCGGCGACGCGGGCCGGCACGCTGTTCTTCAGCCAGCAGACCGCCGCATGCGAAATGTCGTTCGGATAGTTGAAGCTCCAGGCGCGGCAGCGACGGTCGCGCTCGCAGACCAGGGCGCAATCGGCCGGATCGCCGGAGGTCACCGGCCCGCTCGAATAGTCGCCTCCGGGGCGATCGAAGCTCGCCTGCGCTTGCGCCGGTCGGCTGGCGGTGGTGACGGCGAAGAGAACAAGCGTCCCCAAACACGCCACTAGGAGCCGGCCTCCCCACATTCGCAATGCCTTCAACCAATTGGAGTTACCCGCAAACTTCGCAAAAAGCGCGGCATCCGCCATTTGATCGCCATCAACCTGTACGGCTGATGAACAGCGCCAGTGGGTTCCTTGGTCTAAAGAATGATGCGGACCGAAAGGCGCGCGGGCGAAGCCGCGCGCTAGAAGGCGTATTCGCTGTAGGCGGGCTCGACCGAGCCGGCCCATGGGCCATGGAACTTGGCCAGCATTTCCTCCGCAGGCGTATGGCCGGCATCGAGGATCCGGTCGAGCGGCTCCAGATAGCGCGTCTCGTCATGCCCGGAATGGTCGGCCCGGCCGCGACGGCGCAATCCGGAACGCGCCAGCACCAGGCACTCCTTGGCGACTTCGAAGATGTAGCGGTCCTTGATCCTGGCCTTGAAGCCGAGACGCGGAACGTCGTCGCGCAACGACTGCCGTTCGCTGACGGTCCAGTGTTTGACGAGATCCCAGGCCGCGTCGAGACTGACGTCGTCATAAAGCAGTCCGACCCAGAAGGCGGGCAGAGCCGGTAGCCGACCCCACGGCACGCCATCGGCGCCCCGCATTTCGAGGTAACGCTTCAGCCGGACTTCCGGGAAGATCGTCGAGAGATGGTTGGCCCAGTCCGACAACATCGGACGCTCACCGGGTAGCGCCGGATTTTTTCCCGCAAAGAAATCACGGAACGACGAGCCGGAAACGTCGATATAGTTCTCGCCGCGCTTGACGAAATACATGGGAACGTCGAGCGCGTAATCGACCCAGCGCTCGAATCCCATGCCGTCCTCGAACGCCCATGGCAGCATGCCGGAGCGCGCATTGTCGGTGTCGCGCCAGATTTCCGAGCGAAACGACAGAAAGCCGTTCGGCTTGCCTTCGGTGAAGGGCGAGTTGGCGAACAAGGCGGTCGCCACCGGCTGCAACGCCAGCGATACCCTGAGCTTCTTGACCATGTCGGCTTCCGACGAGAAATCGAGATTGGTCTGCACCGTGCAGGTCCGGTACATCATGTCGAGGCCGTAACGGCCGACCTTCGGCATGTAGTTGGTCATGATGTTGTAGCGCCCCTTGGGCATCACCGGGACTTCTGCCCGCGACCAGGACGGCGTCATGCCGAGCCCGAGAAAGCCAATCCCCAAGGGGGTGGCGATCTCGCGCACCTGCGCCAGATGCGCCATCAGCTCGCTCTGGGTCTGATGCACGGACTCCACCGGCGCGCCAGACAGTTCGAACTGGCCGCCGGGCTCGAGCGAAATCGCCCCGCCCCCGGTGACGTCGTAAAGCCCGATGATGTTGCCGCGCTCCATGATCGGCTCCCAACCGAGCAGGAGTTGCATGCCTTCCAGCAACGCACCGATGCCGCGCGCGCCCTCGTAAGGTACGGGCTGATGACCGACCAGTGTGAACGGGGTCTTTTCGTGCTCGGTCCCGATCCGAAACTCGGAGGGCTGCTTTACCCCATCCTCGAGCCAGGCGACGAGTTCGTCGCGCGACTGAAGGGGTGTCATATCGATCTGGTCACGCGCCATGGAAATTCCGAATGTGAGGCGCCGCGAGCGAACGCGCGCGGTACCGAAGGCTTCCGCGAACCCGGGGGTGCGCGGAGTTGAGAGTAATGAACCGTATCATCGGGCAGGCACGCCGTCTTTTGCGGCGAGCGAGGGGGTCTCCCCGCCCGCGCAGCAGCCAAGCCTGTCCAGAAGACCGCAGAGCTTGACGGCGTCGGCGTCCGACAATTTCGAACCGACGTGTTTTTCGATCCCCGCGGAATAGGCGTTCCACATTTTCTTCTGCAATTCACGCCCGGCTTCGGTGATCTCGACGAACTGCCCGCGCTTGTCGATCTTGCATTCGCGGCGCACCGCAAGCCCCTCATCGACCAGCCGGTCGATCAGGCGAGAGGTGGAGTATTGCGGCAACAACATCTGCTTTTCCAATTCCACCGGCCGAAGCTCGCCGGCTGGCGCGCGGGACAGCTCGAGCAGGGCGTCATACCAGGCAAGCGGCGGGAAGCCGGCCTTTTTCAAATCCTGTTCGACGCAATTGAGCACCCGGCTCTGGACCCGCATCAGGCGGATCCAGGCGCCGGTCGCTTCCGTCGATGGTTTGCGTTTCATGGTCGAGGCCCACAATATCCGCGCGTACTCTAGCGCACTTGATGCACATGCATCAATATTGACTGCTTCATGCAAATGCATGTAGCCATGCGCTGTCCATTTGCCATGGTCCAAGGGAGAAAACCAATGAAACTCTATTATTCGCCGGGAGCCTGTTCGCTCTCCCCCCACATCGCCCTTCTGGAAGCCGGCCTTCCCTACGATCTGGTCAAGGTCGATCTACGCGCCAAGAAGCTCGAAAATGGTGACGATTTCTTGAAGATTAACCCCAAGGGTCAGGTACCGGCGCTGGTACTCGACAGCGGTGAACTCGTCACCGAAGGCCCGGTCATCGTGCAAAGGATCGCCGACCAGGCGCCATCGAAGAACCTCGCCCCCGCCCGCGACAGTGATGAGCGCTACAAGCTGCTGGAGTGGCTGACCTACATCAACAGCGAGTTGCACAAGAACATCGGCCCGATGTTCAATCCCGCGCTCTCGGATGAAGCCAAGGGCGTCTTCAAGGACCGGGCGATGGGCAAGTTCAAACACGTCAACGGACATCTCGCCGGCAACGACTATCTCATGGGCAAGCAGTTCAACGTAGCCGACGGCTACCTGTTCGTGATGCTGCGATGGGCCGACGGCATGAAGTTCGATCTTTCAGGCCTGAACAACCTTCTCGCCTACAAGGACCGCGTCGCGGCGCGGCCGAAGGTGAACGAAGCACTCGTCAAGGAAGGCCTGAAGGCAGCGTAAGATCTTCCGATCTCCCGGGGAGGTGCAAATCGATCATCCCGAGGTCAGTTCCGGGTGTGGGCTCGCGCAAGTCCATCACCCGCGCTTGCCGCACCCTCCGGAATGACGGATCGCCTATTCCGCCGCCTGAGCCGCGACCTTCTTTGGCGGGAAGCGGCCATAGAACGTCTCACCCTTCGCCGCCATTTCAACGAGAAGTTTCGGCGGCGTGAAGCGCGAGCCGTATTTGGCCTCGAGCTTGTGGCAGAGTTCGACGAACTTCTTCGTTCCCATGAAGTCGATGTAAGACAGCGTGCCGCCGGTGAACGGCGCGAAGCCGAAGCCGAGGATCGAGCCGATATCTGCTTCGCGCATGTCGGTGATGACATGGTCTTCCACGGTGCGGGCAGCTTCCACCGCCTGCACCACCAGGAAGCGTTGCTTCAACTCTTCGACATCGAGCGTGTCAGGATCGAGGTGCTTGGGCTGAAGACCGCCGAGCGATGGCCACAGGCTCTTCTGACCCTTGCCCTTCTCGGGATAGTCGTAAAAGCCCTTGCCGTTCTTGCGGCCGAAGCGGCCCTGCTTCTCGACCATCTCGGTCAGCAACTTCTTCTGCGCCTGGTCGATCGCATTCGCCCCGAGATCGGCTTCGGTCGCCTTCATGATCTTGAGCACGAGGTCGAGCGCGACTTCGTCCGACAGTGACAACGGTCCGACCGGCATGCCCGCCATCTTGGCGGTGTTCTCGATCATCGCCGGCGGCACGCCTTCCATCAGCATTTCGAGCCCTTCGGCCGTGAAACGCAGCACGCAACGGTTGGCGAAGAAGCCGCGGAAGTCGTTGACGACGATCGGCGTCTTGCCGATCTGGCGCGTGTAATCGAGCGCGGTCGCGAGCGCGACATCGCCGGTGTTCTTGCCGAGGATGATTTCCACCAGCATCATCTTCTCGACCGGCGAGAAGAAGTGGATGCCGATGAACTTGCCCTGGTCCTTGAACTCTTCGGCCAGCGAATTGATCGGCAGCGTCGAGGTATTGGAGGCAAAGATCGCATCCCCTCTCATAAGCGGCTGCGCCTTGTCGTAGGTCTCCGCCTTCACCTTGCGATCTTCGAACACCGCTTCGATCACGAGGTCGCAATCCGAGATCGCGGAATAGTCCGCGGTGGCGGTGATGCGCGACAGGATCGCGTCGCGGTCGCTGTCCTTGGCGCGGCCCTTCTTGATCAGATCGTCGATGACCGATTGCGCGTGAGCCTTGCCCTTGTCGGCGCTGGCCTGGTCGCGGTCGATCAGAACGACATTGATGCCGGCGCGCGCGGAAACGTAGCCGACGCTTGCGCCCATGAAGCCGGCGCCGATCACGGCGAGCTTCTTGACCTTGGTCGGCGGTACGTTTGGCGGACGGCGCGCACCCTTGTTCAGTTCCTGCATCGACAGGAACAGCGAGCGGATCATCGCGGCCGCTTCATTGGAGCGAAGGATCTGCGCGAAATAACGTGACTCGACGCGGAGCGCCGCATCGATCGGCAGTTGCAAGCCTTCGTAGACGCATTTCATGACGGCGCGCGCCGCCGGATAGTTGTCGAAGGTCTCGCGGCGGTAGATCGCATTGCCCGCCGGGAACATCATCATGCCGGCCTTCGAGAAGACCGGACCGGCCGGCAGCTTGAAGCCTTTTTCGTCCCAGGGCGCGACAGCCTTGCCGCCGCCCTTGATCCAGTCCTTGGCCGCCTTGATCAGATCGGAGGCCGGAACAACGGCGTGGATCAGGTTGAGCGCCTTGGCCTTGTCGAGGGCGACCGCCTCACCCTTCAACAGCATCTGCATCGCATCCTGCGGCGACACGATGCGCGGCACGCGCTGGGTGCCGCCGGCGCCGGGGAAAAGCCCGATCTTGATCTCCGGCAATCCGAGACGGGTCTTGGGATTTTGCGCCGCGACGCGGTAATGACAGGCGAGCGTGATCTCAAAGCCGCCACCGAGCGCAAGACCGTTGATCGCAGCGACCCAAGGCTTGCCTGAGGTTTCGATCGCACGAAACATCAGCGACATCCGCCGGCTCTCGTCGAACAGCATCTGGTTCGCAGCCGTCTCGCCCTGCTCCTTGAGCGCCTTGGCATAGGCGCTATTCATGCCTTCCAGCATCGAAAGGTCGGCGCCGGCGCAGAAGGCTTCCTTCCCCGATGTAATGACAACGCCCTTGACGGCGGCATCCGCCGTCGTCTGCTTGATGATCTCTTCCAACTCGTCGTTCGAGGTCTGATCCAGCACGTTCATCGAACGGCCGGGAATGTCCCACGTCACCAGTGCGATGCCGTCGGCGTCGGTCTCAACCTTGAAATTCTTGAAAGCCATTGACCGCTCCCCTTACACGCGCTCGATGATGGTGGCCGTGCCCATGCCGCCGCCGATGCACAAGGTCACGAGCGCGGTCGATTTGTTGCTGCGCTCGAGTTCGTCGAGCACGGTGCCGAGAATCATCGCGCCCGTTGCGCCGAGCGGATGGCCGAGCGCGATCGCGCCGCCATTGACGTTGATCTTGGCGTTGTCGATGTCGAAGGCCTGGATGTAGCGCAGCACCACGGAGGCAAAGGCTTCGTTCAGCTCGAACAGGTCGATGTCCGACTTCTTCATGCCGGAACGCTCGAACAGCTTTTCGGTGACGTCGACCGGACCGGTCAGCATCATCGCGGGCTCCGAGCCGATGTTGGCAAAGGCACGGATTTTCGCGCGCGCCTTCAGGCCGTATTTGCTGCCGGCTTCCTTGCTGCCGAGCAGCACCGCGCCGGCGCCGTCGACGATTCCCGACGAATTGCCGGCGTGATGCACGTAGTTGACACGCTCGATCTCGGGATGTGACTGAATCGCGACGCCGTCGAAGCCACCCATCGCCGCGACGTCGCCGAAGGACGGCTTGAGCTGGCCCAGCGACTGCATCGTCGTCGAGGGGCGCATGTGCTCGTCCTTGGCAAGGATCGTCAGCCCGTTGACGTCTTTCACCTGAACCACTGATTTATTGAAGCGGCCCTCGTCCCAGGCTTTCGCCGCGCGCTGCTGGCTTTGCACCGCATAGGCGTCGACGTCATCGCGCGAGAAGCCGTATTTGGTTGCAATCAAATCCGCCGAGATGCCTTGCGGCATGAAATAGGCCGGCACCGCGATCGAGGGGTCCATCGGCCAGGCACCGCCGGAGGCGCCGATGCCGACCCGGCTCATGGATTCCGCACCACCGCCGATCGTCAGCTCGTTCTGCCCGCTCATGATCTGGGCCGCGGCAAAATTCACCGCATCAAGACCGGAAGCGCAAAAGCGGCTGATCTGCATGCCCGGCACGGCCTCACCGAGCCCCGCTTGCAACGCTGCGAAGCGCGCGATGTCGGAGCCGGCCTCGCCGACCGGATCGACCACGCCAAGGATCACGTCGTCGACGACGTCTTCCGGCAGATTGTTGCGCTCCTTGAGCGCCTTCAACGGCACGGTGGCCAAGGCCAGCGCCGTCACTTCGTGCAACGAGCCATCGGCCTTGCCGCGACCGCGCGGCGTGCGAACGTGATCGTAAATAAATGCCTCAGGCATGATGCCCTCCCGGGTTGAGGATCATATGGATGGGTCGCCGCGGAATTAGTCTCTCCGCGGAAACCAAAGGATTGTCCGATCAGAAAGCGTCGGCCGCCAATTCCATGATGGTCGCACTGCCGCTCTGAATGCGCGTCAGATGCGACGAGGTCGCAGGCAAAACCCGCTCCATGAAGAAGCGGCCCGTCACAAGCTTGGTCGACAGATAGGGCGTCGCACCACTGCCTGCAATCTTGTCGTGAACGACCTTCGCCATCTTGGCCCACATATAGCCCAGCGTCACCAGGCCGAACATATGCATGTAGTCGGTGGCGGCCGCCCCGGCATTGTCCGGCTTGGCCATCGCATTCTGCATCAGCCAGCCGGTCGCCTGCTGAAGATGGCCAAGCGCGGTCGACAGCGGCGCGACGAAAGGTTTCATCGCCTCGTCGCCGGCGTGTTCCTTGGTGAAGGCGCCGACCTCGCCAAAGAACGCCATCACGGCACGGCCGCCGTCCCGCGGCAATTTGCGCCCGACGAGATCCAGCGCCTGAATACCGTTGGCGCCTTCGTAGATCATGGCAATGCGCGCATCGCGCACGAACTGCTCCATGCCCTGCTCGGCAATATAGCCGTGGCCGCCATACATCTGCTGGGCCTGAACGGCGTTGGCAAAGCCGGTTTCAGTGAGGAAGCCTTTCAGCACCGGGGTCATCAGCCCCAGATGGTCGTCTGCGTCCTGACGGTCCTTCGGGTCGGTCGAACGATGCGCGAGGTCGCTCTTGAGCGACGTCCAGACCACCATGGCGCGCGCGGCTTCGTTGAAGGCGCGGATCGTGAGCAACGTGCGGCGCACGTCGGGATGCACGATGATCGGGTCGGCCGGCTTGTCCGGCGACTTCACGCCCGACAGCGCCCGTCCTTGCAGGCGATCACGGGCATAGGCGGCTGCATTCTGATAGGCGACTTCGGACTGCGCCAGGCCTTGCACGGCGACGCCGAGCCGCGCTTCGTTCATCATCACGAACATGCCCTGCATGCCCTTGTTCTCTTCGCCGATCAGCCAGCCGGTGGCGCTGTCGTAGTTCATCACACAGGTGGAATTGCCGTGGATGCCCATCTTGTGCTCGATCGAGCCGCAGCTGACGCCGTTGCGTTGCCCGAGCGAACCGTCGGCGTTGACCAGGAATTTCGGCACCACGAATAGCGAGATGCCCTTGATGCCGGCGGGCGCACCTTCGATCCGCGCCAGCACCAGATGGATGATGTTGGGGGCAAGGTCGTGCTCGCCTGCGGAAATGAAAATCTTGGTGCCTGTTATCTTGTAGCTGCCGTCGGCTTGTTTGACGGCCTTGGTGCGCAGCAGGCCCAGATCAGTGCCGCATTGCGGCTCGGTGAGGTTCATGGTGCCGGTCCACTCGCCGGCCACCATCTTGGGCACATACATCGCCTTCTGCTCGGCATTGCCGTGCACCAGAAGCGCCGCGGTCGCACCGACAGTCAGCCCGCCATACATGGAGAAAGCCATGTTGGCCGATATCTGAAATTCGGCGACGGTCTGGCTCAGCGTGATCGGCAGACCCTGGCCGCCATATTCCGTCGGCGCCGAAAGTCCGAGCCAGCCGCCTTCGACCACCTGTTTGAAGGCTTCCTTGAATCCTTTCGGCGTCGTGACGCTGCCATCGTCGTTGCGCTTGCAGCCTTCGAGATCGCCGACGCGATTGAGCGGCTGCAAGACTTCTTCGCTGAGCTTGGCGGCCTCGCTCAGAATGGCCTCACGGACATCTGCCGACGCGTCGCTGAAGCCGGGGAGATTGTCGTAACGATCAATTTGAAAGACGTCGTTGAGCAGGAAATTGACGTCTTCGACAGGCGCTTTGTAGATCGGCATGACGTTCTCCCTGGCGAGGTCGCGATGACGTTTCTGGAATGGATTGTAGCGGAGCTTATCCACTTCCTGTGAGTCGAAGGCAGCATCTATTGCAATCGGATGGCGGGCTTGGATCGCGTTTAGGGCTTCGCCAATTGCTCTCCCATCAGGCGGTGCAACAGATTGATGGCTTTCAGCGGGCGAACCATCACCTTGAAATTCGTGATGCGATTGTCCGCGTCGAAAGTGATGATATCGACGCCATTGATGGTGATCCCGTCGATATCGGTGGTGAATTCCAGAACGGCGCCGTCATCGCTGGTCCATTCGCCGACATAGCGGAAGGTCGGACCGCCGAGGACTTTGGTCGCGCTGGCGAGATATTTGAACGTGATGTCGCGGCCACGCTGCGGCGTGTGCACCACCGGGCTTTCGAACACGACATCAGGGTGCAGCAGGTCCCGGAGTGCCGCATGATCCTGCGACTTGATGAAACTGTGCCACTTTTGCAGACCGACAGTTGGCAAGGGCGCCTCCTCAGCGACAGCGGGTGCGGGCCGACTTAGATCAATCCTATATGCATATTGACGCATATGCACCAATGCGCATAAAGTCAAGCGTGTTGATCGCGGATCAATCAAAGTCGGGAGTTCGACCTTTGGCCCTTGCCGACGCCATTCTGGCCTGCCTGACCGAACGGCCGATGACGGGCTATGAGCTCGCCAAGACGTTCGACTCCTCGATTGGCTTTTTCTGGAAGGCCGACCACCAGCAGATCTATCGCGAGCTCTCCAAGCTGCGCGAGCGCGGCCACATCCAGGGCCGCGAGGTCGTGCAGTCCGGCAAGCCGAACAAGCTGGTCTACACATTGACCGCTGAAGGCAAAGCCGCGTTCCGGCATTGGGCCGGCCGCCCTTCCACGCCGGCTTTGATCAAGGATGACCTGTTGATCCGCCTTTATGCGCTTGATGCGGTCGACATCGAGCCGTTACGCGCCGACCTGATGGCGCGGCAGGAACACCATCGCGACCGCTACGAGCGCTACGAGCGCATCCTCAAGAAGCGGTTCCCGGACGGGATCGCGTCGCCGGCCGACATGGGCAAGCTGCTCGGACTTCGAATCGGACTGAAGCACGAGCAGATGGTCGCCGAATGGTGCGAGGAGGCGATCACGACGCTGTCGGCGATTTCGGGCGGCGCCAGCATCGTACCGTTCGAGGGAAAACGGAACGAGACCGGTTCCGGCGAATAAAACCATCCAGGTCAGAGAGACTTGCACGGACCTGCAAACTTTGCGGCCGCGCACCTCATTCCTTAACCCGTTATTTACCGTAACGCGAAAAAGTCGAGCCGTAGAGGCAGACGACCCGCGTTGAATTCGATTGTCTCTTCTTTGGGACGCGCGGGAAGGCCGGAGGCGCCAGGTGGGGCGCCAGAGCGGAACCGGACGGAAGCATGAATTCGCGCGTATCGTGGAGTAATGAAGGCATCGATCCTGGTGTCCGGGAGCGGGCTGAGGCCGCTGCTCGCCGTGCCGGCGTATCGTTGAACGACTGGCTTAGTCTCAACCTGGGCGATGCCACCCCGCCGAATTTCCGCAATCCTTCCGATCAGCGGGCCGCGATGCCCGCGCGGGAGAGTCGCGACGTGGCTGACATTCATCAGCGGCTCGATGCGATCACCCAGCAGATCGACCAGATTTCACAGGCCCGGCCGCGCAACGACGCCCCGCGCAACGAACCGCAGCCGGTCGCCCAGCAATTAAACGACGCCATTGCACGGCTCGATGCGCGGCTGTCACAGATTTCCAACCCTGCGCCCGCGCGCCAGCGTCAGGCGCAGGAAAAGCAGCGCCAGGCCGAGATGGTCGAGCACGCCGCCACGCAGGTGTATCGTCCCTCGCCTCCGCTCAATCCCGGCTCTTTCGATTCGGCGATTGCGGAAATCTCCGCGCGCCAGAACGAGCTCGACAGCGCTGCGCCGCAACCGATGCTGCGCAATGCGCCGCCGATTGCGCCCGCGCCGGCCTATGCGCCGCAGCCCGCTCACGCTCCACCGCCTCCGGGGCCGGATTTTTCGTCGCTGGAACGGCACCTCGTCAAAATCACGAGCCAGATCGAGTTGCTGCGGCAACCCGATCACGTCGAACAATCGATTGCGAGTTTCCGCAGCGAACTCGCCGAAATCCGTCAGGCCATCACCGAAGCGATGCCGCGCCGCGCGATCGAATTGATCGAGAGCGAGATCCGATCGCTTTCCCGCCGCATCGACGATACCCGGCAGAACAGCAACGACGGACAGACGCTGGCCAGCATCGAGCGCGCACTTGGCGAAATTCGCGAAGTATTGGGTTCGCTGACGCCGGCCGAGCAACTCGCCGGCTACGACCAGGCGATCCGCAACCTCACGGCCAAACTCGATCAGATCATTCGGGCCAATGACGACCCGTCCACGATCCATCAGCTCGAAAGCGCGATCGCAGCGCTTCGCACCATCGTTTCCAATGTCGCATCCAACGACGCGCTGGCCCGTCTCAGCGATGACGTGCATGCGCTGTCGGCCAAGGTCGACCAGCTGGCGCGGCCGGACAACCACTCCGACTCGCTTATGGCATTGGAGCAGCGTATCGGCGCGTTGATGTCGTCGCTGGAAAGCCGCGACAATCGACCGTCGTCATCGGAAAATTCCGAACAGATCGAACGCGCCTTGCTCGCGCTGTCCGATCGTCTGGACCGCATCCCGGTCGGCAATGACAGCGCGTCTGCCTTTGCGCATCTGGAGCAGCGCGTCTCGTATCTGCTCGAACGGGTCGAGGCTTCATCCGATCCCCGCTCCGGCAATCTCGGGCGGGTCGAGGAAGGTCTTCACGACATCCTGCATCACCTCGAACGGCAAAACGCCAACTTTGCCGATCTTGCCAACAACCGCAGCGAGCCGGTCGCCCAGGACAGCGGACTTGCCGATCTCGTCAAGCGCGAACTATCCGACATTCGCTTCAGCCAGGCAGAGACCGATCGTCAGACCCAGGGCTCCCTGGAAGCGGTCCACAGCACGCTTGGCCACGTGGTCGATCGTCTTTCGACGATCGAAGGCGATCTGCGGACGGTGCGCGAGCAACCTCCAGCGCCGCAGGCTTTCGCACCCGCTCCCTCACCTGCTCCCGAACCTTCTTATTTCGAACCGCCGGCGATCGAGCCCGAACCAAGCTTCGTGGACGAACCCTCGCCTGCGCGGATTGCGATGGCCACGCACGCGAGACCCGAGACGCCACCGGCGCTTCCCGCCGAGGAAGCCTTCGTGGCTGCTCCGCGCGATTTCCATGCCGCTGCGTCGGACGAGCCGCCGGCAGCCGCGCCACGGACCATCAGCGAAATTCTGGAACCGCACGCAGCGCCCTCGCGCGTCGCGATCGCGCCGGAACTGCCGCCCGATCATCCGCTCGAGCCGGGCACCCGTCCGTCGGCACGTGGCGCCTCGCCTTCGGAGCGCATCGCGGCGTCCGAAAGTGCCATCAGCAACATTCCGGCCGCCGCTGGTCCGAAGGAGCCGGTCAGCACGTCGAGCTTCATCGCTGCCGCACGCCGCGCCGCGCAGGCTGCGGCCGCGGCGCCGCCGCCCGAGAAAACAGGGAAGCTGAAGGCCATACAATCCGCTCCCGGCAAGGCGGCCTCGAACATCACCTCGAAGATCCGTTCGCTGCTCGTCGGCGCCAGCGTCGTCGTGATCGTGCTCGGCACGTTCAAGATGGCGATGACCCTGCTCGACACCGGCAGTCCGCCCGCGATGCCGGCGGCGGAAAGTTCGTCCGACGTACCGGCGGCTGCGCCTGCCGACAGCGGTGCAAATCCGGCCGCGCCGGCTCAAATGATGCCCTCGATGACGTCCCCGACGCCGATCGGACGGCAATCCTACAACAACCCTGCATCGGCGACCGGCGACGGCATTGCTTCCGTCTCGGTTCCGCAGAACCGTGCAGCGCCCTCGATATCGGCAACCGGCGACGTCACCGGAGCGATCCCGCTTGCGCCGGCGTCTTCCGGCACCGGCAAACTGGCAACGATCCAGGTTCCACCGAGCGAGAAAGTGCCTGAAGCCATTGGCGGTCCGGTTCTGCGCGCCGCCGTGCTCAAGGGCGATCCAACCGCCGCCTATGAAATCGGCGTGCGCTTCGCCGAAGGCAAAGGCGTTGCAACCAATTACGATGAAGCCGCGAAGTGGCTCGACCGCGCGGCGCAGGCCGGCGTGATACCAGCCATCTTCCGGCTCGGCACCTTCTACGAGAAGGGCCTCAGCGTGAAGAAGGACGTCGATATCGCCCGCCGCTATTACATGCAGGCTGCCGAGCGCGGCAACGCCAAGGCGATGCACAATCTTGCGGTGCTCGATGCCGACGGCGGCGGCAACGGCGCCAACTACAAGGGCGCGGCGCAATGGTTCCGCAAGGCCGCCGATCGAGGCATTGCCGACAGCCAATACAACCTCGGCATTCTCTATGCCCGCGGCATCGGCGTCGATCAGAACCTCGCTGAATCCTTCAAGTGGTTCAGCCTCGCGGCAGCGCAGGGGGATGTCGATGCCGGCCGCAAGCGCGACGACATCGCCAAGCGGCTCGATGCCCAGTCACTCGCTGCGGCCAAGCTGGCGATCCAGACCTTCACGCCTGAGCCGCAGCCCGACGACGCCGTCAACGTGGCGGCGCCCGCAGGCGGATGGGACTCGGCACCGGCTGCAAGCGCCAAGCCGGCCGTCAAGCCGGTCGCGACCAAACGTACGGCCGCAGCCCACTAAGGTAGCGGTGCCATACGGCACCGCCGACATATTCCCAGCCGACAAGATCGACTAAACAACGCTGCCAGGCTGCGCACCGGCCGGGAACGCGCAAGAGGTCCGTGTTGCTGGACGACGAACGCAAGTTCAAGAACTCGCCGACCGGCCCTTGGGTCGTGCCGCCGCGCGCGCCGGACGATCCCTCCCCAGCACCGCGGCCACGGGTGCGCGGCAGGCGGTGGCCGCCGATCTGGTCAGCCACATTTTTCGCGCTGCTCGTGCTCGGCGTCGGGATTCGTGCCTACCGAGACCTGTCGCGGCCCGAAGCGTGGACGTACTGGAAGGAATCCTATCTCTCGCCAAGCATGACGTCGTCGGTCGTTGCGGGGGTCAACCTTGGCGGCGAAAGCCGCAAGCGTGCAGGTCTGGCCATTCAGGGCACGATCGGTGCCGCCAGCGCCAGCTGGTTGCGCGCACGGCTCGACGAAGCCGGTCTCGCCGCGGGCGACATCGTCCTGCTGTCCTCGCCCGGCGGAAATCTCGAACAGGCGCTCATCATGGGCGAAATCATCCGCGCCCGCGGATTAGCAACCGCTGTCGGGACGGCGGACGTTGCAGGCAAGGTGGAGCGATCCTATTGCGCCAGCGCGTGCGTCCTCGTCTATGCCGGCGGCGCGCCGCGCTATGGCATCGAAGGTTCGGCGCTTGGAGTGCATCGGTTTGTGAACCGCGCGCCCGGACGCGATCCGGTCGCCGACACGCAACGCACGACGGGAGCCGTCCTGAATTACATCACGAAGATGGGCATTTCTCCTTCGGTAATTGAAGCCATGTCGGCAACGCGGGACGTCCGGTGGCTTGAACCCGCGGAAGCCGTGCAGACGCACCTGATCACCGATCCCATCGACGGCACCCGGGCCGCTCGTTAATCGTTACTTTTCACCACGTTGACGGGTAAGCCGCGGGCCGCGTCAAAAAATCCGCATTGAGAGGATTCTTTAATCCCTTAGGCAGCCAATTTCGGCTATGCAGGGACGCGGTGTTTATCGCCCGCATTCCCGATGAAACCAGGCCATGAGCGGTTTCGGCCGACCTCACGGTCTATCCCGAAACGACGCGCGTGCAGCTTTATCTTCCGATAGCCGACATTCCGGTCAATATCTTTCTCGTCCTCGCAATGGGCGCGGCGGTCGGTGTCGTATCGGGCATGTTCGGGATCGGCGGCGGCTTCCTGATGACGCCGCTTCTGATCTTCATCGGGATTTCGCCGGCGGTTGCGGTCGCCTCCGTCGCCAGCCACATCGCGGCTTCGTCGTTTTCCGGTGCCATTTCCTACTGGCGCCGCCGCGCCATCGATCCGATGCTGGCGCTGATACTTTTATGCGGCGGCACGATAGGCACGGCGCTCGGGGTGTGGACCTTCACATTGCTGCGCTCGCTCGGTCAGCTCGACCTGATGATCGCGCTCTCTTACGTCCTGCTGCTCACGACCGTGGGCGGATTGATGTTCTGGGAAGGCCTGCGGTCGATGCTTCGCGTACGGCGCGGCATCACAGTGTCGATGCGCCGCTCCGGCAGCCATGGCTGGGTTCACGGCCTGCCGATGAAGATGCGCTTCAAGCGCTCCAAGATCTACCTGTCTGTCATTCCGGTGATCGGCGTCGGCCTGATCATCGGCTTCATCGGCGCCATCATGGGCATCGGCGGCGGCTTCATCCTGGTTCCGATCATGATCTATTTCCTGCGGGTGCCGACCTCGACCGTGATCGGCACCTCGATGGTGCTCACCCTTGTCACCATGACGTTCGCAACCCTGCTGCACGCCGTCACCAACCACCTGGTCGATGCGGTACTGGCGCTGCTCCTGATGACCGGCGGGGTCACCGGCGCGCAATTCGGCGCACGCGTCGGCCAGAAGATTCGCGGCGAGCATCTGCGGCTCCTGCTTGGGCTTCTGATTCTGATCGTCGGTATTCGATTTGCGGCCGCACTCGTGATCCGGCCCGACGATCTCTTCACCATCCGTGAAGCCGGAGGCGCCGCATGAACGGACGCCGGCTCGGCACCGCAATCGGGCTGCTGGTCGCATTCGGCGCGATCGCGGCCGCCTCGCCCGCCCGCGCGGAACGGCTGATCGTTTCGGTCTCGAACCACCGCGTCACCGTGACGCCGAATTATTCCGGCGAAGAGCTGGTGTTGTTCGGCTCGGTCGAAAAGGACGCCACGACGCCCGCCAACCGAAACAACTACGACCTCGTCGTCACCGTCATGGGCCCGCGCGCCGACATGGTGACGCGGCGGAAGGAGCGGAAGTTCGGCATCTGGATCAACACCGACTACCGCGAATTCCTGCAGGTGCCATCCTATCTGGCGCTGTTTTCCAACCGGCCGTTCGACGCTATCGCTTCGCCCGAAGTGGAGCGGCGGCAGCAGTTGGGCCTGAACAACGTGCTTCTCACCCAGAGGGTAGGAACCGACTACGCCGACGTCGTTCCCAATGATGCGTTCCGCAGCGCTTTCGTACGGCTGCGCAGCGAACACGGCCTCTACCGCGAGGAAACATCGGCGGTGACGTTCCTGACGCCGACGCTGTTTCGCACCGGCATTCCGCTGCCGGCCGCAGTGCCGATCGGGACCTACACGGTCGAAATCAAGCTGTTTTCCGAAGGCGCTTTGATCACGCGAACCGAAACCGCGTTCGACATCGTCAAGGTCGGCTTCGAGCAGTTCGTCGCCACGACCGCCCGTCAGGACGGGCTGGTCTATGGCATCGTCACGGCCTGCATGGCGCTGATGGCCGGCTGGATGGCCTCGATCGTGTTCCGCAAGGATTAGAACCTTGCGCTTTAGCCAGGTATCGCGATTTCCGTCGCGACGCCGGGCTCCAGCAGTTTCAGGCGTGCGCCAAATCCGAGCGCATCGAAGGAAACCCGCAAGTCGTTCGCGTTCTGCTTGAAGTGCGCCCACCCGTCGGTATGGAGCGGCACGATCACGGCATCCGGGAAGGCGCGCGCCGTCTCGATGGTGTCATTGACGTCCATCGTGAGATGAAACGGTCCGCGGGTTTGCGCGGCGCCCGCAAACGGCATCACGACCCCCGCCTTGAAACGCTGCGCCACTTCCGCCACGCCGTCGTACCAGACCGTGTCGCCGCTGATGTAGATCGGGCGGCTGTTCTTCGAGCTCAGCACGAAGCCGATGACATCGCCGGCGAGCGGCTCGATGCCGTGCGGCCCGTGGCGCGCCGGCGCTGCCGTGATGGTCAGCGAACGGCCGTTCTTGGTCAGTTCGGTGGAGGCCCAGGGCGCGAATCCCTCGACATGTCCGCCAAGACGCTTCGCGCCGATTTCGGTGGTCAATACGCGCTTGGCCCTGGACAGGAAGCGCTTGCCGGATTCATCGAGATTGTCGGAATGCTGATCGTGGCTCAGCAGCACGGCATCGACCTCGCCGATGGCGTCCGCCGTCAATGCGGGCGGCGAAAGCTTCTCGAGCTTGACTGCCGGCAGTTGATAGGTCCCCGGCAAATCGAACGTCGGGTCGGTGAGCAAGCGAAAGCCGTCGATTTCGATCAGGGCGGTCGGGCCGCCGACCAAGGTGAGCGTGAGCGAAGACATCGATCTCTCCTATCGTGTGGCAGTGGATGGCGTGGCGGCGGCGGCCGGACGCGTGACGAGATAGATGCCGAGCGCCACCGGAATGATGCCTAAGAGATCGCGGAACGCGACATGCTCACCGAGCACGATCCAGGCGAATATCATCGCAAGCGGCGGCATCAGGAAGTGGTAGGCGCTCGCGGCGGTCGCGCCGCAAACCCGCAGCAAATGAAACCAGATCAGATAGGCCAGCACCGACCCGCCGAGCGTCAGGAACGCAAACGATCCCAGCAGCGGAAGGTTCGGCACGATGTCGTTGACGCTCGACAGCGTGAAGGCAAACGGCGCCAGCACGATGCCCGCCGCGAGATTCTGCACGCCGTTGCCGATCCACAAGCTTCCCTGCGGCGCGAGCAGCTTGAACAGGATGGTGCCGACCACGATCGAGGCCAGCGATGCCAACGTGAAGAGAATGCCATCCAGGCTGTCGGTGCCGACCGACATCCGATGCCAGACAATCAAGCCGACGCCGGCAATGCCGAGCGCAAGCCCCGCGACCTTGCGCCATGTCAGTTGTTCGTTGAGCAGCAACGCCGCCAACACCGCGGTGAAAACCGGATTGGCGCTGACAATGAGACCGCCGAGGCCGGCCGACACGGTCTTCAGGCCGGTATAGCCGAGGCCGAGATAGAGCGCGTTGTTGGCAACTCCGAGAACGGCAAACACCAGCGTGTCCCGCCACGACAACGACCAGCGCTCGCGGCGGATCGCCGAAATTCCGAGGATCAGGACCCCGGCCAGCGAAAACCGCGCGGCCAAAAGGATCAGCGGCGGGCAATAGGTGACGCCGATTTTCCCGGCGACGAAGGCGTAGCTCCAGAGCAGGCAGAACACGACGATGTAAAGCGGGAGCGAATTGAAGGTGGGACGGGACATTGTGGCTGAGGGCGCCAGGGACATCGGAATTCTCCGTGGGTTGCGTCCGATGTAGGCCCTCCCTTGCTATTTGCAAATTAAATATTAAACTGTCATCCAGTGGAAAAACAAATGGATAATTTCCATGCTGGATCTCGAGCTGTTACGCAGTTTTGTGTCCGTCGTCGATGCCGGCGGCTTTACCCGCGCAGGCGAACGGGTTCACCGCACCCAGTCGACCGTCAGCCAGCAGATCAAGCGGCTGGAAGATGACGTCGGCCAGCCGCTTCTCAACCGCAACGGCAAGGACGTAACCCTGACCGAAGCCGGCGAACGGATGTTGTCCTACGCGAGGCGGCTTCTCGCGCTCGAAGAGGAAGCCCGCGACGTGATGGCGCGGCCGGGCAATGAAGGCGCGGTGCGGCTCGGCGTGCCCGAGGATTTCGCCGCCTACAGGCTGGCGAAACTGCTGGCGTCGTTTTCGCGCTCGCATCCCGGCCTGCGGCTCGACGTGCGCGCCGATCAAAGCCTCGATTTGAAGCGCGATCTCGAACGCGGCGAACTCGACCTTGCTCTGTTCAAACGCGCGGCCGGCGAAAAGGGCGGCATTGCGGTGTGGCCGGAGCGCGTGCACTGGGTCACCAGCAAGAGCCATCCGATCGACACCAAAGCAGGTTCGGTGCCGTTGATCGGCTTTCCGCTCGGCTGCCTCTATCGCGCCAGCGCAGTGCATGCACTGGAAAGCGCCGGCCGCCCCTGGCACATGGCCTATACGAGCTCCAGCCTCGCCGGCATTCAAGCGGCGATTGCCGCCGGCATGGGGCTCGGCATTCTCTCGGAGATGTCGATCCAGGCCGATCATCGCGTGCTCGCGACCAAGGACGGCTTTTCGCCGATCGACCGCACCGAAGTGGCGCTGGTGGCGTCGCCCGACGCCAGTCCCGCGACGCTGCGGCTTGCGGACCGTTTGGCCGAATTCTGCGGCACCGTGCAGACGAAGGCGGCTTAGACCCGACCGCACACAAATACGCCGTCCGGCCACCGACCGGAGCGAGCGTGAGCGAAGCCATCGATCCTCCTATCGCGAGGCGGCAGACGTCGTGGCCGCGGTCGGCCGTGTCACGAGATAAATCCCGATCGCGACCGGAACGATGCCCAGGAGATCACGCAACGCGACGTGCTCGCCCAGAATCATCCAGCCAAACAGCATGCCGAGCGGCGGCATCAGGAAATGGTAGGCGCTCGCGGCCGTCGCACCGAGCACGGTCAAAAGGTACAGCCACAACAGAAATGCCAGGATCGAACCAAAAACGGTCAGCCAGAGGAGCGCGGCGAGCATCCGTCCGCTCCATACGATATCGCCAACGTCAGACAGCATGAACGCAATTGGCGCGACGGCCAGTCCGCCGGACAGGTTCTGGATGCCATTGCCGATCCACAGGCTGCCCTTCGGCGCAAGCATCTTGAAGAGGATCGTGCCGGCGACAACCGAGACCAGCGCGCCCACCGAGAATGCAATCCCGATCGGGCTGTCCGAGCCGGCCGAAATTCGATCGGCGACGATCCACGCCACACCGGCCAGGCCCAGGAGCAGCCCGGCGACCCTGCGCCACGTCATCTGTTCGCCCAGGAAAACGGTGGCCAGCACGGCTGTAACGATCGGATTGGCGCTGATGATCAATGCGTTGAGGCCGGAGGAAATCGTTTTCAATCCGACGGATAACAACCCGACATAGAGCGCGTTATTGGCCAGGCCGATCAGGATAAACGCAAAGACGTCGCGTCGCGACATCTTCCATTGATCGCCCCGCAGGACCGAGATCGCGATGATCAGCGCGCTTGCACCCAGCAGTCGCAGCGTGAGGAAGATCAGCGGCGGACAATCGGTGACGCCAATCTTGGCCGCGACGAAACCGGAGCTCCAAAGCAGGCAGAAGATGATGACGTAGAACGGCAGCGGATCGATCCGGCTGCGCCGACCGGCAGCCGGAGTTGCGAACGACATGGCGGGGGCTCCTTCGGCCACCGCTCTAGGCTCGCTCGTTCTCATTGGGAAATTAAATGATATACTGCCGATCAGTAGGAAAACGAATGAGGTTGAACGTGCTCGATCTCGAGCTTTTGCGTAGCTTCGTGTCCGTCGTGGACGCCGGCGGATTTACCCGCGCCGCCGAGCGCGTTCATCGTACCCAGTCGGCCGTCAGCCAGCAGATCAAACGGCTGGAGGACGACCTTGGACGCCCGTTGCTCGTTCGCACGGGAAAAACGGTGGCACCCACTGAAGAAGGAGAGCGTCTGCTATCTTACGCGCGGCGGCTTCTATCGATCGCGGAAGAAGCCCGCGACACGCTGGCAAGCCCGACCAACGAGTGCTCCGTCCGACTCGGCATCCCCGAGGATTTCGCCGCATACCGGTTGACCAGATTGCTGGCCAGTTTTTCCAAGTGCCGTCCCGGCCTGCGGCTTGATGTTCGCGCCGGCCAAAGCTTGAACCTGAAGCGCGATCTCGACCGCGGCGACCTCGATCTGGCACTGGTGAAACGCAGTGCCGGTGACAAAGGGGGCATTGCCGTCTGGCCTGAACGGCTACACTGGGTCACCAGCAAAGCGCATCCGGCCAACGTCAAGGCCGACTCCGTTCCGCTGGTCTTCTTCCCCACCGGATGTCTTTATCGCGCGCGCGCTATCCATGCGATCGAGAGCGCCGGGCGGAACTGGCACATGGCCTATACCAGTTCGAGCCTTTTAGGAATCCAGGCCGCAGTCGCGGCGGGCGTGGGTTTGAGTGTTCTGTCGGAGATCTCGATCCGGCCAGACCACAAGGTATTGACGGCGAAGAATGGCTTCGCACCGATCGAGGAAACCGAAGCAGCTCTCGTTGCAGCGCCCGACGCCAGCCCGGCGACGCTGCGGCTCGCCGATCGACTCGCCAAATTCTGCAACACCATGCAAGTGAAGACGGCTTAGGATCGTACCACACGACCTCATCCTGAGGAGCGCGCATCTCGAAGGATGGATGGCGGCTCGTGGTTCGAGACGCCGCTTCGCGGCTCCTCACCATGAGGGAACACGCCTGTCTTTCTGATTCAATTTTCAAACAGCAGATGCACGTTAGCGTTCTCACGGTGCAATCTCACCTGAGCTTTGCTCGAACATCGTCCCTCGAGAGATCGAGGGCGCAGGGAAAGCCGGGCGCCGGATGAGCACCCGCAGCCTCGTATGCAAAAAGTAGAAAGCATACGAGTAAGTACACCACGGGTTCGCCGGATCGATCCGGCCTTCCCTGCGCAATGGTTTTAACGGCTTACTTCGCGCTCTCCCCGGTGATCGGGCTTGTTGTCACCGCAGGCGACATGCGAAAGCATTATCGCCATATGCCAGCGTCGAGGCATCAGGACCACACGACTTCGCCGTCCGCGCGTCGACGTCTTCGTCTTTGACGTGACCCGCGTCCATCGCATCCCGCGCCAACGCTTCGTGACGATCGCGATACGCCCCTCCTGTAAGGGCGCGAGACGGGCGAAGCTCTAGAATTGATTTGCCCGACGGCGAAAGCGGAAAGTTTTCGCGGCACGCGATGGACTTTTGCGAATGGATGAAAAACGTCGAACTGATTTGCCCGTCGGGCAGGCGCGACCTGCGACATCAAGGCCGCGTGCACGGCCGCTTTCATCTTATTTCTGCCGGACTTTCTCACCGCAATCTATGGTTTTATGCACCGTCCTCACAGGGAGTGAACGTTTTCGCGAATGCCGAGAACACGACACAACCATTCTGAAGCAGAAGGAAGAAGAATAGCCATGAAACGCAACAGCAAGCTCTCGATCATCGCCGTGCTCGCCGTCCTTTGCGGCAGCGTGGTTTACGCGCAGGAGAAGTACACGTTGAAATCGCCTGATGGCGTCGCCTTCTCCGATTTCAGGGGATACGAGGACTGGTCGGTGGTCTCTTCCGCGCGGACCGACGAGGTGCTCAAGGTGATCGTCGCCAATCCGACCATGATCGCGGCCTACAAGGCCGGCATTCCCGGCAACGGACAACCGTTCCCGGATGGCGCAAAAATCGCGAAGCTGCAATGGAAGCCGAAGAAGAGCACGGAGGCGCCCTTCGCTGTGGATGTGCCTGATATCTTCACGCAGGCTTTCGTCATGGAAAAGGACAGCCAGCGATTTCCGAAAAGCGGCGGATGGGGATACGCCCTGTTCAACTACGACGCCGCATCCGACGCGTTCACGGCCGATCCCAGCCCTTCAGACTGCGGACACGCCTGCCATGTCGCCGTGAAGGCGAAGGACCATATCTTCCACCCATATCAGAAGCGCTGACGCGATCGGCACCTTGCGGCCGCCGATCGTCACACGGCTATTAGGTCCATCGCGTCCCCGCACCAACGCGCGTTTAGCCCGCGTAGGATCTACTTCCTGCGTCCGATTCTCAGTTGAATTCATGGCTATCTCCTATGCTGGTGATCTGCCCCCGTTTTGCCCGTCGGGCAAATCAGGCGCGATCGACGCGCGGTCATTTCGAAGCGCCAACGGGTCGCATGCGCGGCGCAGCAATGCAGGCTGGTTGAGCGCTGGTAATCGTCGAAAATTATAGTAGCGTTATGGCCAAGAAAAACGATGGCCGCCCGGCCACGACAAATCAACAGGGAGGGTCTGATGCGTCTTTCAAAGGCCGCGATTGCGGCAGTCTTTTCGGTCGCGACTTTTACCGGCGCCGCCCTTGCGCAAGGCAAACCAGCCGAGATCAAGATCGGTATCACGACATTTTTGTCGGGACCGGCGTCGGTGTTCGGCGTCCCGGCGAAAGCCGCAGCCGAGATGATCGCAGAGGACCTCAACAAGAAAGGCGGCATCGGCGGCGTACCGGTGAAGCTTTCATTCATCGACGAAGGCGCCGGCGGCGAAGCGCTGGTTTCGAATTACCGGCGCGCGGTGCAGGACGAAAAGGTCGATGCGACATTTGCGTCGATCTCCTCCGGCAGCTGCAACCAGCTTGTCCCGGTTGCCGAAGACCTCAAGGTCATGAACTTCATGTGGGACTGCGGCGCGGCGTCCATTCTCGAGACGAAGAAGTACCGATACAATTTCCGCACCCAGGCGAACGGCACGCCCGAAATGTTGGCCGTGCTTATCTATCTCCTGAAGACGAAGCCCGACTTCAAGACCATCGCGGTCGTGAACCAGGACTATGCCTGGGGTCGCGAAAGCTGGGAGATCTTCTCCACCGGCCTGAAGGCGATGAAACCCGAGGTTCAGGTCGTGGCAGAGCTTTTCCCGAAGTTCGGCGCGCCGGACTACTCCACCGAAATCTCCCGCTTGCTGGCGTTGCGGCCGGACGTTGTGCTCACCACCGCGTGGGGCGGCGACCTCGACACGCTGGTTCGCCAGGCCGGCCAACGCGGATTGTTGCAACAGTCGACGTTCGTACTGGGAATCGGAAAATCGTCGATTCAGCGGTTGGGCAAGGACCTGCCCGAAGGCTTGATCGTCGGCGCGCGCGGCGACCACTGGTTCCTGCACCCCGAACGGAAGAACGATGCGGCCTTCAAGGCCTTCAACGAGGAATTCAAGGCAAAGACGGGCTCCTGGCCGATTTATCCGGTCTATCACATGGCCCAGGCGTTCAAGGCGTTGCAGACGGCTTATGACAAGGCGATCAAGACCAATGGCGGCAACTGGCCTACCCATGAACAGGTCGTTGATGCCACCGCCGGAGAGGAATTCGCCACCGGCTTCGGCCGTCCGGTCACATTGCGGACGGAAGACAATCAGGGGCTGGAGGCACAGATCGTCGGCGTGACAAAGTCCTTCCCGGGTTACGACTTCAAGCTGCTCGACAACATGATGATCTTCGATCCGAAGGTGATCACCAACCCGGCCGGCGTGCGATCGGTGGAGTGGCTCAAGACGCTCAAGCCGGAATTCGTCAAGATGGACGTGCCTTCCTTCAAGCAGCAATAGCGGTTTTGATCGCTGCCCTCCGGCTTTCTCCGGAGGGCAGTTCTCCCGAAGGCTCCCATGAACTCAACGCTTGCCGTATTGGCTGTCCTTGACGGGATCAGTTATGCCGCTCTGGTTTTCCTGGTTTCCGTTGGGCTTAGTCTGATCTTCGGCGTGCTGCGTGTCGTCAACGTCGCGCACGGCTCGCTCTACGCTTTCGGCGCTTATCTGGCCGCGACCTTCGTGCTGAAGATCGCGCCGGTGTCGCCGTGGCTCACCTATCCCGCACTGCTGGCGGCATCGGTCGTGATCGGCGCGGTGTGCGGTGGTTTCATCGAGCGTTTCCTGTTGCGGCCGCTCTACGGCCGGGACGACGTGCTGCAACTCCTGATCACGTTTGCCGCCTTCATGATCATGGACAACTTGCAGCGTCTGATCTGGGGCGTTCAGCCGATCTTTGCCGCCGAACCCTTGAAGCTGCTGCCGAACATCACGGTATTCGGCGTCACCTACACATCCTATCAAGTCATCCTGCTGCCGAGCGTGGCGGTAGTGACGCTGTTGGGCCTGCGTTACTTCCTGCGACGGACGCTTTCCGGCGCGGTGATCCTGGCGGTCACGGAAGATCGCGAGGCGTCAACGGCGATCGGCATCGACGCGCGGCGCGTCTATTTCATGACCTTCATCATTGGCGCGAGTCTTGCGGCACTGGGCGGAGCGCTGGCTTCGCCTACCACGTCGCTGGTGCCGGGCATGGGCGCCGACATGATCGTGCTGTCCTTTGCCGTCGCCGCCACCGCCGGCCTCGGGCAAATCGAAGGCACCGCGATCACCGCGCTCGCGATCGGCCTGACCCGCGCCTTTGTCATCTATCTCCAGCCGGAATTCGAGGTGCTCGTTCCGTATCTGCTGATGGTGCTGGTGCTTCTGGTGCGTCCGTTCGGACTGTTCGGCGCCCCGCAGATGAGAAAAATCTGATGACCGCGCGCATCAAGCCGATCACAGCGGCCGCAATCATCTTCTTTGTGGCCAGCGCCGTTGCGCCGCTGTTCGTGTCGAGCTGGGCGACGCTGTTCGCGCTGATCCTCGCCAAGGGCATCGTGGTGCTCGGCATCGTGCTGCTGTTGCAGGCGGGACAGGTGTCGTTTGGGCACGCGATGTTCTTCGCAACCGGCGCTTACGCCGCCGCCTTCTGGGGCAGATACGTCGGCGGCGGCGATATCCTGCTCTTTCTCGTGCTCGGCGGCGTATCGTCCACCATCATCGGACTGATCGTCGGCCTGTTCGTCGTACGCTACCGGGAAATCTTCTTTGGCATGCTGAACCTCGCCTTCTCGATGGTTCTGTGGTCGCTGCTCGAAAAGATGTACGGCTACACAAACGGCGCGGACGGCATCCGCGTACCCCGTCCAAGCCTCCTTGGATTTTCGTTCACGCCGGAGACGTTCCAATACGTCATCCTCTACCTCAGCCTTTTCATCGCGGTCGCCGCGTTCTACGGCGTCCAGCGTTACCTCGACAGCCCGCTCGGGCATATGTTGCGGGCGATCAAATCGAACGAAACCCGGCTCGAATATCTCGGCACGTCGGCGCGGCGCGTGCTGCTGGTGGGGTACGTCATCTCGGCGTTTCTCGGCGGCGTTGGCGGCACGCTGGTCGCGATCATCCAGCAGATTGCGACGCCGGAGTTCGGCTTCTGGACCAAGTCGGGCGAGTTCGTGTTCATCGCGGTTCTCGGCGGCGGCGCCCACGCGTTCGGCGCATTTGCCGGAGCGGCCATGTTCGAATGCGTGCGCTTCTACGCGGCCGCGCACCTCGCGGACTCCTGGCAACTGATCCTCGGTGTCGTGCTGATCGTCATCATTCTGTACGCGCCGAACGGCCTGATCGGCCTCAGGCAGCGTCACCGTCAAGCGAAGCAGGGAGGGCATTGATGGCCAAGGTCCTGCTCTCGGTGAAGGATATCAAGATCCGGTTCGGCGGTGTCGTTGCCGCCGATGGCATCAACCTCGACGTTCTCGAAGGCGAGAACCTCGCCATCATCGGGCCGAACGGCGCGGGCAAGACGACGTTCCTCAACATCTCGACCGGCTACCTTCGGCCCCACGCCGGCACGGTCACTTTCCTGGGCCAGGACATCACCGCACAACTGCCGCGCACGATCACCAAGCTCGGCATTGCGCGCGCGTTTCAGATTCCGCAACTGTTCCTCGACCAGACCGTGATCGAGAACATGCTGATCGCGGCCGCTTCGCAACGGGGACGGCCGTCGGGCTTTCATGCCTTGTCCGGCCTGCCGGAGGGTGCGGAAATGGAGCGCTTGCTCGACCTGGTCGGCGTCAAATCCTACGCACAGCGAAGAGCGCGGGAACTTCCCGAAGGGCAACGCAAGCTGGTCGATATCGCGCTTGCGCTGGCACTGAAGCCCAAACTGCTTCTGATGGACGAGCCGACTTCGGGCGTCGCGTCGTCCGAGAAGCTGGAGATCATGGATATCCTGACCACGGCCCTCGCAAAGGAGAAGGTCACTTCGGTATTCGTCGAGCACGACATGGACATGGTGGAGCGCTACGCTCATCGCGTGGCCGTGTGGAACGTTGGAAAGATCCAGAAGGTCGGCACGCCGGCCGAGGTTCTGGCCGACCCCACGGTCAGGGAGCAGGTGATCGGAATATGACGGCCATGCTGAGCTTCGAGAACGTCAACGTCGCCATCGCCGATGCACCGGTGCTGCGCAATGTCAGCTTCGCGTTGGAGCCCGGCGTGAGCGCAGCACTGATCGGACGCAATGGCGCCGGCAAGACCACGACGGTCCGCACCATCATGGGTTTCACGAAAGCGAGCGGCACCGTGCGCCTCGGTGGGGAAGATCTCGGCGTCGTGCCGCCGCACCGGCGGCCGTCGCGGGGTGTCGGCTATGCGCCCGAGGACCGCCGCCTGTTTTCCGCCTTCACGGTGGAGGAAAACATCCTGCTTCCCGGACGCGTGGCGAAACTGAGCGCCGAGGAGATGCGGCGACGCCTGGAGCGCGCTTATTCCGTCTTGCCGGAACTCAAGGACCTCGCCAATCGCCCGGCCGGATCGGTCTCGGGCGGCCAGGGCAAGATGATCGCGCTCGGCCGGGCGCTGATGCTCGGCACGCGACTGATCATCCTGGATGAACCGTTTCAGGGGCTCGCGCCCGTTCTGGTTCAACGCTACGCGGAGGCGCTGCGCCGGCTACGCTCCCAGGACAAGAACATCACGCTCTTGATCACGGAATCAAATCCGAAGTTGCTCGAGAGCTTCGCCGATGTCACGCTGACCATCGAACGGGGCGAGATCGGTTCCTGGTCACGTCACTAAAGGAGAACGATACATGGGCCGCCATCCCGATTTCGTACCTCAGGGCGTCATTCCCGCGGTCCTGCTGCCGTTCCACGAAGATTTGTCGATCGACGAGGCAAGTTTCCGCTCGCACTTGCGTGACGTTGCCGCGGTTCGCGGGCTTTCGGCGATTACAATCAACGCGCATTCGACCGAGGTCGCCTCGTGCACCAACGACGAGCAGCGCCGCGTCATGGAAATCACAGGCGAAGAGGTTGGCAGCACCTTGCCGATCATCCACGGCGTATGGGCCGACGGCAGCCTGGAGGCGGCGCGTATCGCGCGCCAGGCGCAGGCGGGCGGCGCCTCGGCGCTGCTGGTGTTCCCGCCCGGTCCGTTCACGCTGGGGCAGTCGGCTGAAATGGTGCTGGCGCATTTCAAGGCCATCAGCGCCGCGTCCGATCTGCCGATCATCGTTTTTCAATATCCTCTGGCGACGCGACAGGGCTATCCGATGGAAACGCTCGAGCGGTTGTTCGACGAGATACCCAGCATTCGCGCGATCAAGGACTGGACGCCGCAGGTCGCCCAGCACGAACATCAAATTCGCTCGCTGCAAGGTCGCCAGCGTCCGATCAATGTGCTGTCGACCAACAGTGCCTGGCTTCTCAGCTCGCTCGTGCTCGGATGCCGTGGATTGCTGTCGGGCAGCGGCAGCGTCATCGCGGATCTTCAAGCGAAGCTGTTTCGAGCCGTGCAAGCCAACGACCTCGCAGAGGCGCGCCGGATCAATGATCGAATCTATCCGCTGGCGCGGGTGTTCTACGACGAGCCGTTCGTCGACATGCATAATCGCATGAAGGAGGCGCTGGTGCTGCTCGGCAAGTTGCCGCGTGCGGTCGTTCGCCCGCCGCTGGTCAAGATTTCGGCCGCGGAAGTCGATCGGATCAAAATGGCGCTGTTCGAGGCGGGCCTGCTCGGCCGGAGTACGGCGGGCGGGCGAGACGCCGCGTAAATCGTTCGTCGCCGGACGAACAAGCCGTCACACGGCTAAGGTTGTAGCCCGCAAAAAATCGCGCCGGCGGGCTGTCCCGGGCCCGTGAATTGTGTATTTTTCACGTGATGATCGACGAAAAGAAGCTCGAAGAGCGCCTGGTCGCGCTCGAAGCGGCCAAATCCTGGTCCCCGCGCGTCGTCTCGCGGCTGGAGACGTTGCTGCGCTCGGGCGCGGACGAAGCGCTCTACCGCATCAATCCGATCCAGTTCGCCACAGAGAAGTCGATCGCCGAGGCTGAAGCGATCGATCTCTTCCTGCATGCCTGCATGGTCGGGCTATTCGACATGGACTGGATGCTGGTTTGCCCGATGTGCTCCGACGTCGTCGAGAGCTTCCGATCCTTGCGCAAACTGCACACGCATTTCCATTGCCAACTCTGTCAAACCGACTATGACGCCGCGCTCGACGACTACATCGCGGTGACGTTTACGGTTTCGCCCGCTGTGCGCGGCATCCGCTTCCACAAGCCCGAAGCGCTTTCGGCCTGGGATTTCGTCTTCCACTATAAACTGACCTCCGGCGGCATCATGCCCGACGGCGTGCCCTGGCGCGAGGCCGCCAAAACCCTGGTGAGAGCTCTCACCCGCATCGAGCCCGGCTCGACGGCCAGTCTTGAGGTTGACGCCACCGAAGGCGCGCTTGTGGGCCAGGATTTCGAAACCGACGCCCAATTCTTCTTCCCGGTCGCAAGCGGAGCGAACGCGGCACCGCAAGCTGTGCCGGTCGTATTCGACAACGGCAAATGCGTGGCCGCCACGGCGAATATCGTACCCGGCAAGGTCGTGTTCGAAGTCCGCAACGCCGGCAAGCTTCCCCTGGTATTGGGCATCCTGCAGCTTCCGTCGGCGGCGTTTCAGCGCCCGCCCCTTCATTTTGTGCCTGCCCTGTCCGGCAAGCGGCTATTGATGACGCAAACCTTTCGCGACTTCTTCCGCTCGGAAGTGATCAGCGCGACCGAGGGCATTGCGGTTCTCGACGTCACCCTCGTCTTCACCGACCTCAAGGGCTCGACGGCGCTCTATGAGCGGATCGGCGACCTCAACGCCTACATTCAGGTGCAGCGGCATTTTCAGCATCTTCTCGACGTCACGGTTCGGCACAATGGCGCGGTCACCAAGACGATCGGTGACGCCGTAATGGCGGCGTTTCTGACCTCGGCCGATGCGGTGCAGGCGGCGATCGACATGCGCGAGGCCGTGGATGAGCTGAACCGGGATCGCGCGCAGCGCGATTTCATCCTGAAGATCGGCGTGCATCGAGGCGCCTCGATCGCGGTCACGCTCAACGAGCGGCTCGATTATTTCGGCCAGACGGTGAACATCGCCGCGCGGGTGCAAAACCTGGCCGATGGCGACGAGATTTGCCTCACCGAAGAGGTTCATGGCGCGTCTGGCGTCGCCGAAATCATTGCGCCCTACCCGGTGGCAAAGAGCGAGGCGGAACTCAAAGGCGTCAGCAAGGCCATGCTGATCTATCGCCTGGCGCGAACGGCATCCTAGCCGGCGACGCCTGCCGCAGCCCTCAGGCGATCGCCGAACGCACGATGGCTTCGACGTGGATTGCCGCGCAATCGACCAGCGGAAAACCGGCCGTCTGCTGATTGAAGACCAGGGCCAGGTCGGTCCCTCCAAGCATGATGGCCTCAACGCCGTTGTCCTTCAACAGCCGCTGGCTGGCAGCGACAAATACCGCCCGCTGCGCATCCGTGACCGCACCCGCAGCGGCCATCGTCACGTAGGCATCATGGACATCGTTCAGATCATTGCCGTCCGGCGGAACGATCTCGGCGGACGTAACACCTCCATAAGAAGCGCGTTTCCATGACGGTTCGGGTCCCCAATATCCCGATCCGTTTGAGCCCCCGACTTTTGATGGCAGCACTGACTTCAGCGATCATGTCGACAACGGGAAGCGGCGACACTTCCTTGAAGCCGTCGATGCAAAAATGGCCGGCGATCGAAGTAACAACGACGCAAGCAGCGCCTGCGGCAACCAGCCGATCGGTCAACCGCTTGTAGATGTCGATTTGCGCCCGCGTGTTCCTGCTTGAAAGATTCGCAAGAAGCGTCGGCGTGTCCGCATGGACGATCGTCAGCTCAAGGGGAGTATTCCGGGCTGCGAAGGCCGAAATCAAGCTTCGGTAATAGAAGTCGGTAGCCGCCGGACCAATCCCGCCGATAAGACCAATCTGCATGTGCGAAATACTCCAGGCGTCAGGGCGAGCTGCGTGAGGCAGCGGGAATTCGAACTATCGGAGAGAACACAACAGGCGTCCGGTAACAATATCTCCTGTCGCGGGACAATTGTGAAAGGTTCGAACCTTTGCAAGGGCGGACCGACCGAACGGCGACGCGCGAGCATGCGATCCGGACGCACGATCATTCTACGCAGCGCCAGAGGCAGGCACGAGGATGGCATGAACGTCGACGACAAAGGCGTCGGCTAGAACAATGACCCCGCGCGACGCAATTGCCGCCGTTCCCGGAAGGCCACAGACGATGACCTCGCTGACCTGTAGCCCGGATTATTCATGGGCGCCCTACATCCGCAAGCGGGTCGCCGGCATCTGCAGGCGGCGTTTCGCGGCGTTTATTGCGCTTCGTCAACGCAGTGCTGCCTCAGCCACCTTGAGCCGCCTCAGCGATCGGGAGCTGAGTGACATAGGCCTTTATCGCGGCCAGATAGGCACGGCGCTGGAGGATATCGCGCAGTATCGCGCGTCGAAGCAGATTCCGAACCTTTGACGCGACGAGAAGCGCGCGCCGCCTCGAGGCCGCAAAGCGCTACTCAATAGCAGCGCGAGGCGGCGATGGTGTGCAGGCGGAAATCGCCGAGCACATGCGCCACTAAAGCGGCGTTGCGAAAGATCCTCGAAAACGCATCGTCGCGGATGCTGAGGCCGCCGGCATAGGCGCCGAACGCCGGCATCACCATGCGCTCGCCATCGCCGACAAAACACCGCCGCTCCAGCCAACGCGCGCGCGTGGCGACCCGCGCCTTGGGGTGAAGATGCCCGGCGATTTCGCCGACCGCCCCGGTCGGCTCATGGCGGAACACGATCGGGCCGATCGCGACTTCGCTCGCAACGATGCCGCCGAGATCGGACGGCAGTGCCGGATCGTGATTGCCGGAAATCCAGATCCAGTCGCGGCGCACCTGCATGGCACCGAGCGCCTCGCGATCCGGTGCGGACAATCGTTGATGCGCGGTGCGGTCGTGGAAACTATCGCCCAGGGCGATCACGGTCCTGGGATCATGCCGCGTAATCGCGGAGGCGAGCCGGTCGAGCGTCGCCACCGTGTCATAGGGCGGCAGCAGCACGCCGCGCGCGGCAAAGCTCGAGCCTTTTTCCAGATGCAGGTCGGACACGACCAGCAGGCTTTGCTCTTTCCAGAACAATGCACCCGACAAGTCCGCCAGCAACGTGACGCCGGCGACCTCGAGGCTCGCCGTCGGCGCCCGCGCGCTTTCGTTGTCCAGAAATTCTCCGCCCGCGTTCACGAAAGCCTGCCCTATCCCGTCGCCTCTTTGACCAATTCTTCCGCGGCTTCCGCCAGCAGTTCATCGGACGCCTCGCCATAGACTGCTTCGCGACCGATTTCCAGCATCACCGGCACGGCCAGCGGCGAAACGCGGTCGAGTTCCCGATGGATGATTCGCCCCCGAATTCGGGTGAGCATATCACTCAACCGGCGAAGATCGAGCAAGCCGGTTGCCGCATCGGCGCGCGCGGCGCGCAGCAGCACGTGATCCGGCTGGTGCTTGTGCAGGACGTCATAAATCAGGTCGGTCGAGAACAGCACCTGGCGGCGGGTTTTTTCTTCGTCGGTGAAACGCCGCGCGATCAGACCCGAAATCAGCGCACAGGTGCGGAAGGTGCGCTTCATCAGCGCCGATTCGGCCAGCCACGCCTCGAGATCGTCGCCCAGCATGTCCGGATCGAACAGCGCGTTCAGATCGAGCCGGCCCTGCCGGATCATCGACGAGGCATCGCCAAGACCCCAGATCGCGAGCGCGTATTCGTTGGCGACAAAGCCGAGCGGCCGGCCCCGCGCGCGCTCCAGCCTTCGCGTCAACAACATGCCGAGCGTCTGATGCGCCAGACGCCCCTCGAACGGGTAGCAGACGAGATAATGCTTGTTGCCGCGCGGGAAGGTCTCGACCACCAGTTCGCGCGTATCCGGCACGCGCGAGAAATGCGCCTGCAACGACAGCCAGTCGCGCACCTGCTCGGGCAAGCCCTTCCACGCGCGCTTGTCGGCCAATAGCTTGCGCACGCGTTCGGCCAGATAAGTCGAAAGCGGGAACTTGCCACCCATGTAGGACGGCACCTTGGGATCGCTGTCGTTGGCGCGCGAGACGTAGACCTGGTCTTCGGCGAGATGTTCGTAGCGCACGACTTCGCCGCCGAACACGAAGGTGTCGCCGAGCGACAATCCCTCGATGAAATACTCCTCGATCTCGCCGAGCATGCGGCCGCCCCGCGCAATCGCGCCGGTCGATCCCGCCCCGCCCGCGCGGGAGCGCACCAGGCGCACTTTCAGCATCGCCTCCTCGACGATGGTGCCGACGTTGAGGCGATAGCTTTGCCGCACCTTCGGATTGGCGACGCGCCAGCGGCCGTTCTTGTCCTGCTTGATGCGCGCAAAACGCTCATAGGTCTTCAGCGCATAGCCGCCGGTGGCGACGAAATCGACGACGTCATCGAAATCGACGCGGCTCAACTCCGTGTACGGCGCGGCGGTGCGCACCTCGTCATAGAGATCATCGGACAAAAACGGCTGACCACAGGCGCAGCCCAACACATGCTGCGCCAATACGTCGAGCCCACCGGTACGGAGCGGCGGCGTATCCTGCGCGTTCTCGGCGACCGCGTCGATCGCAACGCGACACTCCAGCACCTCGAACCGGTTGGCCGGCACCAGCACCGCGCGCGAGGCCACATCGAGGCGGTGATTGGCGCGGCCGATGCGCTGCATCAGCCGCGAGGCACCCTTGGGCGCGCCGATATTGATGACGAGATCGACGTCGCCCCAATCGACGCCGAGATCGAGCGACGACGTGCAGACCACGCCGCGCAGTTTCCCGGCCGACATCGCGTCCTCGACCTTGCGGCGCTGCGCGACATCGAGCGAGCCGTGATGCAGCGCGATCGCGAGCCCGTCGTCGTTCATGCGCCACAGGTCCTGAAACAGCATTTCGGCCTGGCTGCGGGTGTTGACGAACACCAGCGTGGTCTTGTTGCGCTTGATGAGGTCGTAGATCTCGCCGAGCGCATGACGCGCGCTGTGCCCGGCCCAGGGCAGCCTCTCGCGCGTATCCAGCATTTCGACTTCAGGCGCCGCCGCGCCGCCAGCGACGACGATGTCGGCCGATTGGGGCTTTGCGTCGCGCTGCGGCACCAGAAATCGCGATAGCTGCTCGGGCTCGGCAACCGTCGCCGAGAGACCGATCGCGCGGATCTGCGGCGCAAGACGCCACAGCCGCGCCAGTCCGAGCGACAGCAGATCGCCGCGCTTGGAGGTCACGAGCGCATGCAACTCATCGAGCACGATGCGACGCAACGACGAAAACAGGAACGGCGCATCGTCCGACGACAACAGCAGCGCGAGCTGCTCGGGCGTCGTCAGCAGGATATCCGGCGGATAACGCCGCTGCCGCTGCCGGCGCGACACTGGCGTATCGCCGGTGCGGGTTTCGACCTTGATCGGCAGGCCCATCTCGGCGATCGGCGTTTCCAGATTGCGCGCGATGTCAACCGCGAGCGCTTTCAGCGGCGAGATATAGAGCGTGTGCAACCCGCCGCTGCGCTTCACGCTTCGCCCGGTGGAAACAAAGGCGCTGCTTGTGGAAAGCTCCACCAGCGTCGGCAGGAAGCCGGCCAGCGTCTTGCCGGCGCCGGTGGGCGCGATCAGAAGCGCCGAACGATTTTCCCGCGCCTTCTCCAGCAACGCCAACTGATGCTCCCGCGGTGCCCACCCGCGCGCGGCAAACCAGCCCAGGAAATTCGCAGGAAGCAGCGCGTTCGTGAAAAGATCTGGTTGGGCTGGCGGCACTAGCCCGCAACCACCACGAGACCGGGCACTGGAACGTTGCTCTCGGTGCGGAACGACTGTTCCTCGAGTCTGCGACGGCGTCAACCCCGCGGCGGCCAGCGAAGCGCGGACATATTGCGGGCTATGGGCGTAACGCAACCCTTCGCCGAGCACGACGCCTTCGCCGGCATTGCGCTCCAGCGTAAAGGCCAAAAGCCCGCCTGGCGCCAGCACCCGGCGGATTTCTGCCAGCACCGGCGCGAGATCGGCCACATAGACCATGGCGTCGGCCGCGAGAACGAGATCGGCGCTCGCATCCGGCTTCGTCCGCAAGGCCTCGCACATGTCGCTGACCTCAAGCTCGGCATAGAGCCCGGTGGCCTTCGCCTTTTCGATCATGCCCGGCGACAGGTCGATGCCGATGAAATGATCGACCTCCCTGGCGAACGCCGTTGCCGCCAGACCTGTGCCGCAGCCGAGATCGATCGCGCGCTTGAAGAAGGCCGGCTTCTTCACCGCGCGCCGCGCCGCGAGCACCGCCTTGAACAACAGCGATGGCCCGCGATAGCCGAGGTCCTCGGTCAGCGCGCGGTCGAAACGCGGCGCATATTGATCGAACAGCGTCCGAACGTAGGCCAGCGGCATCGCCGACAATTCTTCGGCGCCAAGCCGCATCAATTTTAGACTTGCGCCGTGCGGATCGTGGCTGTCCGCGTCACGCGCCTTCCGGAAAGCGGCAATGGCCGCGTCGTGCTCGCCGAGCTGCTGGCGGATTTCACCGAGCGTGAACCATGCGGAAACGAAGCCGGGCGCGAGCTCGATCGCCTGTTCCAGGAGATCGGCGGCAGCCGGGAGATCACCCCTGAGCTGAAGGTCGCGCGCGAATTCGTACCGGCGGTCGGCAATCAGATCGCCGGAGGTGAGAAACAGGCGGGCGGGCATTTCCGGGCCGAACTCCGTTGCAGGCGGGACTCGAATGGGTTCTGTGGAAGCCTATATAAACGACATGCGCCCGCAAGACATCCTGACGCCGCAACCCGCCGGCCTCGCCTGCAAGACGGGCGGCTTCCACATCGATCCGGTGCGGCCGGTCGAACGCGCCGTGATCACCCACGGCCATTCCGACCACGCCAGGGCCGGCCATGGCGCGGTGCTCGCCACCCAAGAGACGCTCGACATGATGCGGCTGCGCTACGGCGACAATTTCGCCCGTTCGACGCAGGCGGTCGCCTATGGCGAGGAAGTGCGGCTCGGTGACGTCAGCGTCAAGTTCCATCCGGCCGGCCACGTGCTCGGCTCGGCGCAGATTGCCGTCACCAGCGGCAAAACCCGCATCGTCGCCTCCGGCGACTACAAGGACGCGCCAGATCCAACCTGCACGCCTTTCGAGGTCGTGCCGTGCGACGTCTTCATCACCGAAGCGACGTTCGGATTGCCCGTGTTCCGTCATGGCGATGCGGGCGACGAAGTGAAGAAGCTGCTTGCATCGGTCAAGCTGTTTCCGGAGCGCGCCCATCTGGTCGGCGCCTATTCGCTCGGCAAGGCCCAGCGCGTGATCGCGTTGTTGCGCGCGGCCGGCTACGACGCGCCGATCTACCTGCATGGCGCGATGGAGAAGATCACCTATTACTATCAAAGCCGCGGCATCGCGCTCGGCGAGCTTCGGCCCGTCAAGGGCATGAAGAAGGCCGATCTCGCCGGCACCATCACGCTGGCGCCACCTTCGGCGACCTCCGATGTCTGGACGCGGCGATTTCCCGATCCCGTGACGGCCTTTGCCTCGGGCTGGATGCGCGTGCGCGCCCGTGCCCGCCAGGGCGGCATCGAACTGCCGCTGGTGATTTCGGACCACGCCGACTGGGACGGCCTGACGGCGACGATCAAGGCGACGGCGGCGAGTGAAATCTGGGTCACGCACGGCCAGGAAGACGCGCTGGTGCACTGGTGCAAGACGCAAGGTCTGGCCGCGCGCCCGCTCGATCTCGTTGGCTATGGCGACGAGGACAGCGGCGAAGGCGACGTGGCCACATCGGACGAAGGTGGCTAGTGCCGCCTATTTGAAGTTCCTGCACCACAAGCGGCGAATTCGTTCCAGGAACTTCAAATAGAAAGCGGCACTAGAATAAAAATATTTGCTAGTGCCCACGACTTTCCGAAGTTCGTGAAAGTGGGCGCTGAGGTGTAACACGAACTTCGGAAAGTGGGCACTAGAACGCATGAATTGCTTCGCCGAGTTGCTCGATCGCCTCGCCTATGAACCCGGCCGCAACAACAAGCTGCGCCTGATCACGAACTATTTTCGCACGCGTGGAAGACCCGGATCGCGGCTATGCGCTGGCCGCACTCACCGGCGCGCTGTCGTTCAAGCACGCCAAGCCCGGCCTGATCCGCGATCTGATCACCGAACGTACCGACCCCACATTGTTTGCCCTGTCGTATGATTATGTCGGCGATCTCTCGGAGACGGTCGCGCTGATGTGGCCGAAGAACTCCGAGGAACGTCTCCATAACAATCCGCCGCCGCCGACGCTGACCGAAGTCGTCACCACGCTGCGCACCCTCGGGAAAACGGAAATACCGAAGCAGTTGTCGCGTTGGCTCGATCATCTCGATGAAACCGGCCGCTGGGCGCTGTTGAAACTCGTCACCGGCGCGCTGCGGATCGGCGTCTCCGCCCGTTTGGCCAAGACGGCTGCGGCGGCGCTTGGCGACAAGGACGCGCACGATGTCGAACTGATCTGGCCCGGCCTTGCGCCACCCTATCTCGACCTGTTCGCCTGGCTGGAAGGACGCGGCGAAAAGCCGGTCAATCGCGACCCGGCGCCGTTCCGCCCTGTGATGCTGGCGCACGCCATCGAGGATGCGGATTTCGCCAACCTCAATCCCGCGGACTACATCGCCGAATGGAAATGGGATGGCATTCGCGTGCAGGCGGTCAGCGGGCGAAATCCGGAAGGCCATCTCACGACCCGGCTCTACTCGCGCACCGGCGAGGATATCACGGCAAGCTTTCCCGACCTGTTGCCATCGCTGCATCTGCCCGGCGCGATCGACGGCGAATTGCTGGTCGTGCGCGAAGGCCGCGTGCAGACCTTCAACGTGCTGCAACAGCGCCTCAACCGCAAAGTGGTCTCGCCAAAGCTGATCAAGGAATATCCCATCCACTTGCGCGCTTACGACCTGCTTGGCGACGACAAAATGGACTTGCGCGAGCTCACCTTTGTCGAGCGCCGCGCCCGGCTGGAAGATTTCGTCAGCAAACTCGGCGATTCCCGGGTCGACCTTTCACCGACGGTCCCATTCGACCGTTGGGAAACCCTGGCGGCGGCGCGCCGCGATCCGGCGTCGGCCGGTGCCGGCGAAGATTCGGAAGCCGTGGAAGGCGTGATGCTCAAGCGCCGCGATGCGCTTTATCTGCCGGGGCGTCCCAAGGGCCAATGGTGGAAATGGAAGCGCGATCCGCACATCATCGACGCGGTCCTGATGTATGCGCAGCGCGGCCATGGCAAGCGCTCGTCATATTACTCGGATTACACCTTCGGGGTCTGGACCGGCGACGAAGACGACGCGCAGCTTGTCCCGGTCGGCAAGGCCTATTTTGGCTTCACCGACGAGGAGCTTTTGCAGATCGACCGATTCGTCCGCCGCAACACCACGGAGAAATTCGGCCCCGTGAGGCATGTCGTGCACGAGCCGGATCAGGGATTGGTGCTGGAAGTGGCGTTCGAAGGCCTGCAACGCTCGACACGGCACAAGTCGGGCGTCGCCATGCGATTTCCCCGCATCAACCGCTTGCGCTGGGACAAGCCGCCGCGCGAAGCCGACCGGCTCGAAACGCTGGAGCGGCTGCTGAAGAGTTCGGCGACATCAGAACTGACAGAATCGGGGGCAGATTAAAAAACCGCAATGGAATTGATTGCTGAAAACAGGTTCCCACTTTTGCCCTTCATGCTTTAGAATAGGCAGAGATGCCGCGGAGACGACCAATGCCGATGCCGAACAACGATACGAGAGAATTGCCGGCGAGCAACGACGCCCTGTACCGGTTTCTGGGCGGCTCGCCATTGGCCGTGGCCTTTCGGCTGATCCTGCTCTCGGTTCTGGTCGGCGTCGTGCTGGCCGCGGTCGGCTTCGATCCCTGGAATATCTTGCGCAGCATCGAGCTGTTGTTCCGGCGTCTCTGGGATCTCGGCTTCGACGCGGTCAACTGGCTGTGGCGTTACTTCCTGCTCGGCGCGGTGATCGTGATCCCGGTCTGGCTCTTGATGCGGCTGTTCGGCACGCCGCGCGGGCGATAGGGCATCAACGACGAAGTTATAGGCTATTCCTTGAACGTCAGTGGTGCGATTCCAACGCCCGCCAGAGTGACAAGCGCGCGGGTCTTCTCCATCGCGGGCCCCGCGATGGTTGCCAACCTGACGACGCCCCTGATCGGCGTCGTCTCGACGATCGCCATCGGACGGCTCGGCGACGCGACGCTGCTCGGTGGCGTCGCGATCGCGTCTGTAGTGTTCGATTGCCTGTTCTGGCTGTTTTCGTTTCTGCGTCACAGCACGCTCGCCTTCACGGCGCAGTCGATCGGCGCCGGTGAAACGCAGGAGATTCGCGCCCTGCTGATGCGCGGACTTGTCGTTGCCGGCGTGATCGGGCTTGGATTGATCGTCCTCCAGGTTCCGCTTGGCATGATCCTGCTCGACGCGATGGGCGGCAGCGAGGGCGTCACCCGTGCCGCGCGGGCCTATTTCGCAATCCGCATCTGGTCGGCGCCGATCGTACTTGCCAATTTCGTCGTGCTCGGATGGCTGATCGGCCAGGCCCGCGCCGGCCTCGCGCTCGCGATCCAGATCGTCGTCAACGTCATCAACATGGCGGCGACCCTTGCGTTCGTCATTGGAATGAACGCGGGCATCGAAGGCGCGGCCATTGCGGCGGTCATCGCGGAAACCGTCGGCCTCGTGCTTGGCGTCATCATCGCGCGATCCATCTCACATCAACCGCTCACCGTACCCCGCGCGCTACTGCTCGACCGCGCCAAGCTGTGGCGTATGCTGTCCGTCAATCGCGACATCATGATCCGCACCGCCGCCCTGATCACGACGTTCCTGTTCTTCACCGCGCAGGGCGCGCGCGCCGGCGACGTGATCCTGGCGGCCAATGCGGTCTTGAACAATTTCCTCCTGATCAGCGCGTTTTTCCTCGACGGCCTCGCCAACGCCGCCCAGCAACTTTGCGGGCAGGCCTATGGCGCCCGCGACCGGACGTCATTTTCCGATGCCGTCCGCCTGGTGCTGTCATGGGGTTTTGGTTTCGCCGTCGCGGTTGCGATCGTGTTCGCGCTGTTCGGGCCCTGGCTGATCCACACCATGACGGCGAACGCCGACGTGCAGCGGACCGCGCACGACTATCTGTGGTTCGTCGTCGCCTCGCCGCTGCTGGCGGTTTTCGCCTTCGGCTATGACGGCATCTTCATCGGTGCCACCTGGGCGCGCGAGATGCGCAACCTGATGATCCTGTCGCTGCTTTTCTTTCTCGGCGCATGGTTTGCGCTGCGCGGCCTCGGCAATACCGGACTTTGGATCGCGTTTCTCGTCCACTATGCGGCGCGCGGCGGATTGCAGGCGCTGCGCTATCCGGCGAACCTGCGCGCGTCGTTCGGCGACGGCTCAAGCAGCCGTCAGGCGCAGTTGAGCCAGGGCCGCGTCAATTGACGATCGGCCAATCCTCGGCCGTGATCGTCGCCGCGTCCGCGCCGACAATCTCCGAAAGCGAGTCGCGCCCGGTGCGCAACAAGGTCGAGGACAGGTCTCTCTTGATGTCCTCGACGAGGCCAAGGCCCTTGTAGACCAGCGACGAATAGAGCTGGATCAGGCTGGCGCCGGCGCGGATCTTGGTCAGCGCGCCGCCGCCGGAATCGATGCCGCCGACGCCGACAAGCGGAAACGCGCCCTCTGCCCTGACATAGGTCTCCGCCACCATCCGCGTCGACAGCCGGAACAACGGACGGCCGGACAATCCGCCAGCTTCCTTGGCGCGATATTGCTCGCGCAAGGTCGAGGGCCGCCCGATCGTCGTGTTGGCGACGATCATGCCGTCGGCCCGGCGCGAGCGCGCGATATGAACCACGTCGTCGAGTTCGGCCAGGCTGAGGTCAGGCGCAATTTTCAAGAGCACCGGTGAATCGCCGGCGTTCTTCCGCACCCGCTCCCGCGCATCGATCACCCGCGCCAAGAGATCATCGAGCGCGCTCGCCTGCTGAAGATTGCGCAGGCCCGGCGTATTGGGCGAAGACACGTTGACCGTGAAATAGCTCGCCACCGGCGCAAAGGTTTCGATCAAGCTGACATAATCGGCGTTTCGATCGGCGGAATCCTTGTTGGCGCCGATGTTGACGCCGACGATGCCGCCAAGATGCGCGCGGGCCGCCAGCCGGCGCAACACCGTATGCGCGCCCTCGCTGTTGAACCCGAAGCGATTGATCACGCCTTCGTCACGCTCGAGACGAAACAGCCGCGGCCGCGCATTGCCCGGCTGCGGCTTCGGCGTCACCGTGCCGACCTCGACAAAGCCGAAGCCGAGGCGCAACAGCGAATCCGGCGCCTCGCCATGCTTGTCGAAGCCCGCCGCCATGCCGACCGGATTCGGAAAATTCAGGCCGAAGGCCCGCACCGCGAGTTTCGAATCGTCGGGGCGCGGCCGCGCCGGCGGCAACAGCTTCAGGCCATGAATAGCGAGGCGGTGCGCATCCTCGGCATCGAGCCAGCGCAGTAGCGGCAGCGACAAGGCGTCAAAAGCGCGGATCACGGCTCAAGCTCCGGAATGTCGTGAAATCCGTCGGACCGCGCTTGCATGGAAAGAACGCCCGTGACCGCGCCAAGATCGAGTTCGCCATAGAGATGCGGAAACAGGTCGTCGTTGCGCGAGCGTTCCCATCGCAACGCATTACCCAACGCGTCGGCATCGACCGCAATCAGGAACAGGCCGGTCTGGCCAGCGAAATGCTTTCGTGCGGTCTCTTCAACCTGCGACGCGGTGGAAAAATGAATGAAGCCATCGCTGATATCGACAGGACTGCCGCCGAACACGCCCTGCCGTTCCGCTTCGCGCCAGGCCGAAGCCGGGCAGATCTTGTAGATCGTTCGCACGAAGGTCTCTGATCCCTCGACCGCGCCGTGTCGGCGCGGCTCACCTTTTGAAATGGACGACTAATGCCCTGCTTTCGCAGGGACAGCGGCAAATATCAAGCCGCTCATCCGCGCGGTCCACTTCAGAACCGGGTCAGGTCAACTGCCCTACGTCGCGTAATCCGGCTCCTTGCGGTCAAGCATGCGCTTGAGCGCCGCGAAGTGCCGCTCTGCCGGCGACAAACCAGTGTAGTAGGTATTGCCGCGCATTTCCTGCCTGGTCTTTTCCACCACGGGCTCCGGCAGCTTCTTCAGCGGCTGGCCGGTCCACATCGCGTAGATCTGCACCTGGGCGGCCCGCTCGATGTAATAGAGCTTGTCGTAGGCGGCAGCGATGGTTTCGCCCACCGTCGAGATGCCGTGATTGGCCATGAACAGCACGGTCTTGTCGCCGATGACCTTGGCGAGGCGCGCGCCCTCGGCCGGATCGAAGGCCGGGCCGGTATATTCGTCGTCATAGGCGATCTTGCCGGACATGCCGGTCTCGGTCTGGCCGATCTCCTTGATGCGCGGATCTTCCAGACGCGTCAGGGCGCTCGCATAGGGCATGTGGGTGTGGAACACGGCTTTCGCCTGCGGCAGCGCCTTGTGGATCGGCGCGTGGATGCAATAGCAGGAGCGCTCGACATCGCCCTCGCCGCGCTTGACCTTGCCGTCGTCGATGCCGACTTCCATGAAGCAGGAAGCCGTGACTTCCGACCAATGGGTGCCGAAGGGGATCTGGTAATAGCGATCGCTCTGGCCAGGCACCACGAAGGTCAGATGATTGAAAATGCCTTCGCTGAAGCCCTGCATGAAGGCGAGCCGATGCGCCGCCGCCAGATCGACCCGCGCCTGCCATTGCTCGGCGCTCACATCCGAAACCGCCTCCGGCGAAACCCTGAACTGCATGAACCTCTCCCTGAATGTCCGTTGTTGGCAGGGAGTGTAGCGCAGGTCCGCGCGTCCGTCATGGCCGGGCTTGGCCCGGCCGTCCATCAAAAATGAAAGGCTCTTCTGCAAAGTGAGATGGATGCGCGGGTCAGGCGAGCGCATGCGCGCCGCGACACGATCTTCCCTCTCCCCTTGTGGGAGAGGGTGGCGAGAATGAGCAAAGCGCAATTCGAGCCGGGTGAGGGGTTACGGTTCATCGAGGAGGAGAACCCCTCACCCGGTTTCTCACTTCGTTCGAAACCACCCTCTCCCACAAGGGCAGAGGGTAAAAGCCACCCGCCCGGCGATGACAGGGTTACGCCGACCGCGCCAGCGCGCCGTCGATCATGGCGACCGCATTGGCAACGCCATAGACCGCGACGAACGAGCCGAAACGCGGGCCCTTCTCCTGACCGAGCAGCACCTGATAGAGCATGTTGAACCAGTCGAGCGATACGCCCGGCCGACCGTCCTTGCCCTTCTTGGCGGGATCGAGGAACGGCTCGCGGCGGCCGATCTCGTAGACGACGTTCTGGATATCTTCGGCGCTGGATTCCGCGCCCATGTTCGCCAGCGCATCGCGCAAGTCCGATAGCGCCGCGCGTTCGCCTTGCGTCGGCTCGCGGAATTTTTTGGTCGGCGCCACGAAGTCGCGATAGTAGTTGATGGCATAGCCGACCATCGCGTCGAGCTTGGGATGAGTCTGCGGCGTGACACCAGGCCGATAGCGCCCGATGAAGCCCCAGAGCGTCGCGGCATTTTCCGCATTCGACGACGACACCAGCGTCAGCAGGAGCTGGAACGTCACCGGCATGTCCGCCTTCGGCGGATGCCCGGAATGGACATGCCAGACCGGATTGCCGAGCTGCTGCCGGCCATCCTGCCGCGGAAAGCCATCGAGGAACTGCTGGTAGTCGTCGACGTTGCGCGGGATGACGTCGAAATAAAGCCGCTTGGCCGCCTTCGGTTCGCGGTACATGAACAGCGACAAGGATTCCGGCGAGGCGTAGCGCAGCCACTCGTCGATGGTGAGACCATTGCCCTTCGACTTCGAAATCTTCTGGCCCTTCTCATCCAGGAACAGCTCGTAGTTGAAGCCTTCGGGCGGCGTGCCGTCGAGCGCCGCGCAGATCTTGCCGGAAAGCTTGACGGAATCGATCAGGTCCTTGCCGGCCATTTCGTAATCGACGCCAAGCGCAGCCCAGCGCATCGCCCAGTCCGGCTTCCACTGCAATTTGCAATGCCCGCCCGTGACCGGCAGCGTGACGCGCTCTTTGGTCTCGGGATCGTCATAGGAGATGGTGCCGCCTTTGACGTCATGCGCCGTGATCGGCACGTACAACACCATGCCGGTGCGCGGGCAGATCGGCAGGAACGGCGAATAGCTGGCGGCACGCTCTTCGCGCAACGACGGCAGCATGATCGCCATCACCTTCTCGATCCGCTCCAGCATCTTGAGCAGCGTCGCGTCGAACCGGCCTGACGTGTAGTAGTCGGTCGAAGAGGCGAATTCGTAGTCGAAGCCGAACGTGTCCAGGAAGGTGCGCAGCCGCGCATTGTTGTGCGCGCCAAAACTCGGATGCGTACCGAACGGGTCAGGCACCTTGGTCAACGGCTTGCCGAGATACTCGGACAGCATCTCCTTGTTGGGCACATTGTCCGGCACCTTGCGCAGGCCATCCATGTCGTCGGAGAAGGCGAGCAGGCGCGTCTTGATCTTGTCCTCGGTCAGCACACGAAAGGCGTGACGCACCATGGTGGTGCGCGCGACCTCGCCGAAGGTCCCGATATGCGGCAGGCCCGACGGACCGTAGCCGGTCTCGAACAGCACTTCGTCCTTCGGCTTCTTTTTCAGCCGCGCCACGATCGCTTTCGCCTGCTCGAACGGCCAGGCGTTGGATTGTTCGGCGAGCGAGCGCAGATCGCTCGGGTTGGCGGTGAGGTCGATGACGGACATTTTTAGGAAAGTTCTCCGAGTGGTGCTTAAACGATCATTATAGCTGTCATTCCGGGATGGTGCGCTAGCACCGGACCCGGAATCTCGAGATTCCGGGCCTCGATGCTACGCATCGCCCCGGAATGACGGTGGAAACCTAAAACGGGCTCACGGAAAAATAGCGCAGCCACAGGTCGGTATAGCGGCCTTTTTCCCAGAGCCGGAACAGCGCGTAGTTCAGCGCCTGGCGCAGCAGGTCGTTGCCCTTGCGTACGCCGATGCCGATGCCTTCGCCAAAATAACGGCTTTCGACGAATGGACCACCGGAGAATGCGCAGCAGTCGGCGGAATCCGTGCCGTTGATCCAGAACGCGAGCGAAATCGCATCGCCAAAGATGAAATCGACCTCGCCCCGCCGTAGCGCGATGCGCAGCGCCTCGTCGTTCGGGTAAGCGTGCAACTCGGCGTCGGTGAACATCGATTTGAGATAGGCCTCGTGCGAGGTGCCGGCGATCACGCCGATCTTCCGGCCCTCGAGAAATTCAGGCTTGATCTCGCGCATCACCGAATCCTTCCGCGACACGAAGCGGGCCGGGACACGGTAATAAGGATCGCTGAAATCGAGCCGCGCACGAAGCTGCGGCGTCACCGCGAGCGAGGCGATGATGGCATCGCCGCGATTCGAGGAAATCGCATCGAGCAGCGTCTCGAAGCGTCGCATCTGGATCGTGCAGGTGACCTTGATCTCGTCGCAGATCATCCGCGCCAGATCGACATTGAACCCGGCGGGGTTGCCGTCCGGACCGGTGAAATTGAACGGCGGGTAGTCGGTCTCGGTCAGGAAGCGGATCACGGTCAGGCGCGACAGGTCCGGCCGGTCCGGCCGCCGCCGCGGGTCCCAGAAGCCGGGCACGGCCTGCGGGCCGGGTTCGGCGACGGGCTTGGCTGCAGACGGATTTGACGCGGACGGATTTGGCGCAGGCGGATTTGGCGCGGCTTGGCCGGGCGGCGATGCCGGCTGTTTGGCGTTTTGGGCCTGCGCGAAGCCGCCGGAAAGCACGAGCACTGCTGCCAAAACCAGCCGGCAGGCCGATACGGCCCGGCTGACGCCAAACGGCTTTCGTCCAACAAGACCGGTCTGGTGAAGATGCATCAATCGCCGATTTTCGAGAGAAATCGGGGGCCTTATAGACCTATTGGGGCGCGAAGGCGAACGGCCTTTCGACCACTGCAAGGCACCGTCAAAGGTAGCGCTTGAGGTCGGTCGCGGCGTCTTCCGGTTTCCGGTTGAGATTGAACGGCGAGACGAACTTGCCGTCTCGATCCATCAAATAGATCAGCGCGGTGTGGTCCATGGTGTAGTCGCCGTCCTTCAACGGGCACCTTCTTGGCGTAGACGCGATATTCCGAAAGCACCTTGGCGATCTCTTCGGCGTTGCCGGTAAGGCCCTTCAGACGCGGATCGAAGCTCGACAAATACTCCTTCATCGCCGCCTGCGTGTCCCGTTCGGGGTCGACCGAGATGTAATAGGCATTGATGCGGTCGCCGTCCTTGCCCATCGCCTTCATCACCTCGGAAATCTCGAACAGCGTCGTCGGGCAGACATCCGGGCAGTGGGTGAAGCCGAAGAAAATCAGGGTGGGGCGACCCTGCATGGATTTCTCGGTCACCGCCTGTCCGGCCTGGTCGGTCAGCTGGAACGGTCCGCCGATCGCCGCCGGAGCCGCGGCGTGGCGCAGGCCACCCATTACCCAGAGCATCAGGACGAGCCCGACGACGAGGCTCACCGAGAACGCTCCAATGACGACAAGCGGGCGGGCGGTCCGGTCCATAGTCAGGATTCCTGCAAACGAGCTAGAAACAAGCGGCGAAGCCGGAAGCGATCATCTCGAAGAAGACGGTGCTTCCGTAATGCAGCCACAGGGCGGCAGCCGCGAGCCCAAGCAGGACGCCGAGCGTTGCGCCGCCGACCACCACCGCGCGCGCCAAACGAGCCGACCCGGAGGTCCGCTGAAAAGCCTGCGGCGTGGAAAGAAGCTGCGCCATCGCGCCATCCGTGACCGGTCATCTGCCAGGGGCCAGCCGGCGCTGCCGCCGAGGCCCTTATCCTTCCAGATAAGGCCTGCCAGCGGCCCCGGCAAGCGCTTGGGCTGCTAGTGCCGCCCATTTGAAGTTCCTGCACCCAAGCGGCGAATTCTGTCCAGGAACTTCAAATGGAAAAGCGGCACTAGAAAATTATGGGTTTGCTAGTGCCCATGGCTTTCCGAAGTTCGTGAAAGCTGCCCGCTGAGACGGAGCACGAACTTCGGAAAGTGGGCACTAGGGCCCTAAATCACGTCATGCTGATTTTAGCTTGGGAATAAAGGCGGTTAATGCGCCGCCTGTGCCCGGGCGTCCAGGAAGCACGAGTGGTACATGCTCGCCAGCTCCTTGCCGCGCAGATAGATCATCCGCGAGGTCAAGCCGCCGCGCTGGTTGATCCACTTTTTCACCGTCGCCGGATACATCGCGTAGAGCATGTGGGTGGCTTCGGGATTGGTGACGGCATGCCCCTCATCGTCCATGTCCCAGGCGGCGTGGAAGCCGAGGGCGGCGTGCGAGGTGACGCAAATCTTGTCGTGGGGAATGGCGCCGAGAACGATGGTGCAGGCCGATGCGCAGAGCCCGTCGATGATCACCATGTCGCCGGAGGTGCGAACCTCCTGATACTTGTCAACGTAAGTGCCGATTCGCCCGCCGCGATCTTCGCCGATACGCACCACCGCATGACTAGCTCCCATGCTCGCCAGCAAGACAACCGCAGCGAGCAGCCCCATCATGAATTTCATCGTCCGGCCCCAGTTCGTACCTTGCCGGACTTAAGGCCCGGTTGGTGATGCGTGTCGAGAGCGTGTTGCCAATTCGCTATTTTGTCCAGATGCCCGGCGCGGTTCAAATTAAATTCCCCCCGGGTGTTGCCGGGGTGCTGCACCCTTCCGGCCGTATCCCGAACCGGAACAAGACCTTCGACGGATACCGCTCGGCCAACGGCCTATTTTGACTCTGCCGGTAGCGGTTGACCATCCGGGCGAGTGCGGGGTTCACTTCACGCATCCAACTAACGGGGGAAACGCGATGGCAGAAGAAGTTGACGTCATCGTGGTCGGCGCCGGCCTTGCCGGCCTCGTCGCGGCGACCGAGCTCGCGGCAGCCGGCCGGCGCGTCGTGGTGGTCGACCAGGAGGGCGAGCAAAGTCTTGGCGGCCAGGCGTTCTGGTCGTTCGGCGGATTGTTCCTGATCGATTCGCCGGAGCAGCGCCGGCTTGGAATCAAAGACAGTTACGAGCTGGCCCATCAGGACTGGATGGGCACGGCCGGCTTCGACCGCGACGAAGACCTCTGGCCGCGGCGCTGGGCCGAGGCGTATCTGGCTTTCGCCGCAGGCGAGAAACGAGACTGGCTGCGGGCGATGGGCCACCGTATCTTTCCCGGTGGTCGGCTGGGCCGAACGCGGCGGCTACGACGCCATGGGCCACGGCAATTCGGTACCGCGCTTCCACGTGACCTGGGGCACCGGCCCCGGCATCGTCGAACCATTTGAGCGCCGTGCCCGCGTGGCGGAAAAATCCGGGCGGCTGACGTTCAAATTCCGCCACCGCGTCGACGCGCTGACCATCACGAACGGCACCGTCGATGGCGTCAGCGGCGCGATCCTCGAAGCCGATCCGGTCGCCCGGGGCGAAAGCAGTTCGCGCAAGACGACCGGCGAATTTGCGCTGCGCGCGCAGGCGGTCATCGTCGCGTCCGGCGGCATCGGCGGCAACCACGATCTGGTGCGGCAGAACTGGCCGGCGCGGCTAGGCCCCGCGCCCGCGCATATGATCTCCGGCGTGCCCGAACATGTCGACGGCCGCATGATCGGGATTACGGAAGCGGCCGGCGCGCGGCTGATCAACCGCGACCGCATGTGGCACTACGTCGAGGGCATCCGGAACTGGTCGCCGATCTGGCCGCGCCACGGCATCCGCATCCTGCCGGGCCCATCGCCGATGTGGTTCGACGCGACCGGCAAGCGCCTGCCCTCGCCGCTTTTCCCCGGCTCCGACACGCTCGGCCAACTCGAATATATCGTCTCGACCGGCCACGACTATTCGTGGTTCATCCTGACCCAGAGCATCATCAAGAAGGAATTCGCGCTCTCCGGCTCCGAACAAAATCCCGATCTCACCGGCAAGAGCTGGCTGATGACCGCCCGCCGCGCCACCAACAAGGGCGCGCCCGCGCCGGTCGAAGCGTTCAAGAAGCACGGCGCCGATTTCATCGTGCGCGACAACCTTGCCGATCTCGTCAGCGCGATGAATACGCTCGCCGGCAACGGTCTTCTGAAGTTCGAGGAAATCAAGACACAGATCGAGGCGCGCGATCGCGAGATCCGCAATGCCTATGCCAAGGACACGCAGGTCATCAACATCCACAATGCGCGCCGCTATATCGGCGACCGCCTGATCCGCACCGCAAGCCCGCACCGGATTCTCGATCCCGCGCACGGGCCCCTGATCGCGGTCAAGCTCAACATCCTGACCCGCAAGACGCTCGGCGGTTTCGAGACCGACCTCGACTCCCGCGTCTTCGGCCAGGACGGCAGGATCATGCCGGGACTTTATGCCGCTGGCGAAGCGGCCGGTTTCGGCGGCGGCGGCATGCACGGCTACCGCGCGCTGGAAGGTACATTTCTCGGCGGCTGCCTGTTCTCCGGCCGCAACGCCGGGCGCGCGGCGGCGAAAGCCGTTGTGTAGGGTTTAGATGCAGGGCTTTGCTGCAAGAAGACTGTAGCTGCCAACGCGCTGGCGGGTTAAGTGGCAGCACCATCCACGGGAGAGAAAAATGACCATTCAACGTTTTGATACCGGACCGCGCATGAGCCAGGTCGTCGTCCACGGCAACACCGTCTATCTCGCCGGCGTCGTCGCCAACAAGGCGAAGGGCGAAAGCGTCGCCAAGCAGACGCAGGAGATCCTGTCGATCATCGACGGTCATCTGGCAAAGGCCGGTACCGACAAGTCGAAGCTGTTGTCGACCAACATCTACATCACCGACATGAAGAATTTTGCCGAGATGAACGCCGCATGGGACGCCTGGGTCTCGCCGGGCAATACGCCGGCACGCGCCACGGTCGAGGCGAAGCTCGCCGCGCCCGAATATCTCGTCGAGATCATGGTAACGGCGGCGAAGTAATCAGGCGGCCAGCTTGTCCGTCTTAACCAAACGGCCGGCTCTGCCGGCCGTTTTTCTTAACCCCCGCGTCGTTTAGCCTTGTCGCAGCCCTTGGCCCGGGCGGCCCGCCCGCCTATCGTTTTCCCGAAAAATCCGGGAACCTTCCGGGAATTTGTGCATCCAACACCTAGAAACCCTTCCAGGATTGCACCATGCGCCAGGCACAAACACCGAAACCGACGGAAGTGACGGCCGAGGAGCTCGTCGCCCGGGCCCGCAACCGCGACGAGGCCGCCATCCGCAGCATCATGCAGGCGAACAACCGGCGCTTGTACCGGCTCGCCCGCGGCATCCTGCGCAATGACAGCGAGGCCGAAGACGTCGTTCAGGAAACCTACGTCCGCGCCTTCACCCACCTCGACAGCTTCCGCGGCGATTCAAGCCTTGCCACATGGCTCGCCCGCATCGCCATGAACGAAGCGCTAGGCCGGTTGCGCGGCAAGCCACAAGCCGTCGATCTGGCGTCGCTGCCGTCAGGGACAATCGAGGCCCAGATCATCCAGTTTCCCCGCTCAGCCAATATCGACCCGGAACAGACCATGGCTCAACGCGAAATCCAGCACGTCGTCGAGCACGCGATCGATGAACTCCCCGAGCCCTTCCGTCTCGTCTTCATGACCCGCGTCGTCGAAGGCATGAACGTCGAGGAGACCGCCGAGATTTTGAACCTGAAGCCCGAAACCGTGAAGACCAGGCTACATCGCGCGCGCACGATGTTGCGCGAGAACGTCGAGCGAAAGATCGGCCCCGTGGTCATGGAAGCGTTTCCGTTCGCCGGACGGCGATGCGAACGCTTGACCGAAGCAGTGCTGAAGCGCCTCGGCATCACCGCGTAACTTTTCTCGGCGTAATTTTTTCAGGAACCTTTTTAGAGTCGCTTCATCCAACTCCTGTGCAACAACGGCCGGCGGCTCACGCCCCGGCCTCACGGGAGTGTCAAACCATGTTCATTCGATTGAGCGCGGCGGTAGCCGCATTAGGTCTGTTGAGCGGCGGCGCGCTGGCGCAAGGCGCCAAGCCGACTGATCCGCAAATCGCGCATATTGCCTATACCGCCGGCGTCATCGACGTCGCTGCGGCGAAACAGGCGCTGGCGAAATCCACCAACAAGGACGTCAAGGCCTTCGCGGAAGACATGGTGCGCGACCATGAAGCCGTGAACAAGCAGGCGCTCGACCTCGTCAAGAAGCTCAAGGTCACGCCCGAAGACAACGACACCAGCAAGACGCTGTCGAAGAATGCCGCCGCCAAGCTCGACGAGCTCAGCAAGCTCTCAGGCGCCGCCTACGACAAGGCCTACGTCGCCAACGAGGTCGCCTATCACAAAGCGGTCGACAGCGCGCTCGAGACCACGCTGATTCCTTCTTCCAGCAACGCAGAACTGAAGAGCCTGTTGCAGACCGGATTGAAGATCTTCCAGGGCCACGAGCAGCACGCCGAGCACGTTGCGGCGATGTTGAAGTAGGAGGAACGTCGATGAAGCCGAGGTGGATCGTTCTCGCTATCGTCGCAGGACTTGTGTCGGGCGTATCCATCTCGGCGCTGGCTGCAACCGTGCAGATTTCGATGGTAAATCTTGAAATCGCGCCCAAGGAAGTCTCCGCAAAGGTCGGCGACACCATCGAATGGGTCAACAACGACGCATTCGCGCATACCGCGACGGCGAAGAACGGCGACTGGGACGTGATGCTGCCGCCCAAGAAGAGCGGCAGCCTGGTTTTGAAGAAAGCCGGCACCTTCGACTACTACTGCCGCTTTCATCCGAACATGAAGGCGACGCTGACCGTCACGCCCTGATGTGACGGTCAACCTTGTGATCAGGTCGAGCCGCCCGCCGTCAGGCGGCCCGCACCGATGATCCGTCCATCGGAAGCCTGCAACAGCACCGCGACGTCCTGCCCTTGCGGAAAGCGCTCGTTGAGCCGAAGCGCTGCGCCCGACCATTGGCCGACCGTGCGGAACGAGCGGACCACGTTGGCTTCGGTCAGCGTGCGGCCGGAATTCTCGCCGCGGCCAATCGCCGTAGTGTGCTCGCGGTCGAACCCGACCAGCAAAACCCTGCCGCTGCCCGAACCCGCGCCGACCTCGATCGAAAGCTGCTCGCCGTTCTTGACCACATTGATCGAAGCAGCGGTCTGGCTGCCGCGCTTGGCGGTCTCGATGGCCGAGCCGACCTCCTCGCGGTCCGAACCGACCATGCCGGCCGCACCATCAATCACCATTTCCGGCGTATAGGAGCCGTCGCCGAAGCGGCGGCCATAGACGGCCTGCCGATCCGTGGCCGCTTCCATCGAGAACGGGTCTTTCCAGCCGAGACGATCCCAATAGGTGACGTGGAAGGCGAGCGCGAGCACGTCACGCCGCTGCTTGACCATTTCGTTCAGGTAGGCATTGGCAGGCGGACATGACGAGCAGCCCTGCGAGGTGAAGAGTTCGACGACGACGGGCCGCTCAGTGGCGTCGGCCACCATCGGCGAGAGACCGGCAATCAATCCGAGCGACAGGACAAGGCGCGACAACATGATGGTCCTCCTTTGGGCGATCTGTGTCTTCTTCGCAAGAAGGACGAGCATTGTTACGCCCGGCATCGTTCACGGTTGCGACATTGGAGGGTGAACGCCCCGGCCGGTCGCGGTCGCTGTCCGGCGGGCTATCGACGCACCACCGCGCCCTGCCACGTTCCATCCCGAACAAGGTCGCGCATGATCTTTTCGAGGTGCCGCGTCAACGGCCCGACAAACCGCGACGACTTGGTGTCGCGGAGCACGACAATCGACAGGCTGTTGGTCAAGAGGCGGCCGCGTCCTTTGACGGTCACCCGAGCGCGCCACCTCCAAAATGGAAACCAAGCGTTTCGCCAACCGCTCTAGCCGGGTGGCGGGCTGATCACTATCTCTGCGGTTGATTTTCCCCGCAGAGATCAGACTGATGACCAAAGCTGTTGAATTTGGATTGGATACGTTTGGCGACGTCACGCGCGGCGCCGACGGCGCGCTATTGCCGCATGCGCAGGTGATCCGCAACGTGATCGAGGAAGCCGTTCTCGCGGACAGGCTCGGCATCGACTTCATCGGGCTCGGTGAACATCACCGCTCAGACTTCGCCATCTCGGCGCCCGAAGTCGTGCTCGCGGCCATCGCCGCGCGAACCGAACACATCCGGCTCGGTTCGGCCGTCACGGTGCTGAGCTCGGACGACCCGATCCGCGTGTTCCAGCGGTTCTCGGCGGTGGATGCCGCCTCGAACGGACGCGCCGAGGTGATCCTGGGCCGCGGTTCGTTTACCGAATCCTTTCCGTTGTTCGGGTTCGACCTGAAACAATACGAGGCGCTGTTCGAAGAGAAGATCGACCTGTTCGCAGCCCTGCTGAAGCAGGAGCCGGTGACCTGGCAGGGCAATTTGCGTCCGCCGTTACAAGATCAGCGCGTCTATCCACCGATCGAGCACGGCACCTTGAAAACCTGGATCGGCGTTGGCGGCAGCCCGGAGTCCGTGGTGCGCGCCGCGCACTACGATCTACCGTTGATGCTCGCCATCATCGGCGGCGATCCCAAAGCGCTTTCAACCCTATGTCGATCTGTATCATCGTGCCTCGAGCCAGTTCGGCCGAACGGCGAAGCCGATCGGCGTGCATTCGCCGGGCTACGTCGCCGCAACCGACGAGCAGGCGCGCGACGAGCTTTGGCCGGACTACAAGGCCATGCGCGACCGCATCGGCAAGGAACGCGGCTGGCCTCCGATAAATCGTGACGAGTTCGTGCGCGAGGCCGACCACGGCTCACTCTATGTCGGATCGCCCGAGACCGTTGCGCGCAAGATCACGGCGACGGTGAAGGCGCTCGGCATACAGCGCTTCCACCTCAAATACTCGGCGGGTCAGTTGCCGCACGAGAAGCTGATGAAGAGCATCGAGCTTTATGGCACCAAGGTGATGCCGCTCGTCAATGAAATGCTCGATTGATCAGAACCTCATGACCCTGGCTCCGCAAATCCATCAGATTGATCGAATGCGGAGCCAGACTGCAGAACGGCCGGGCTCGTTCAGCCTCACCAACGGCGATAGCCATAATAAGGGCGATAGACCCTGTAGGGCCGCGCATAGTAGCCGTAGCGCGGATACGCGTAATACGACGGCCTATAGTAGGCCGCTGGCGGCGCGTAGTAGCCCGAACCCGCGTAAGGGTAGCCGTAGTAGTAGGCCGGCGCACCGTAGTAGCCATTGCCGCCATAGCCATAAGCGCCGTAGCCATAGGCACCATAGCCATAGGCGCCATAACCGTAGGCGCTGCTCGCAATCGCTCCGCCGATAAGCGCACCGGCGACCGCCCCAGCGCCCCAACCCCAGCCTCCGCGCCAATAGACTTGGGTTGGCCCGTCAACAGCGGATTTCATTGCGGCGATATTGGTTGGTAAAGGAGCTGCCGCTGCCACACCAATTTGGCCCGCTAACAGAGCTGCTCCCAGTGTAAGGGCGAGTATCCTTCGGAGAACTCGCATGCCAATACTCCCTCGTTCGCGACAGATCGAAAGAAGCCTTGTTCAAGCTTCAGTGAAATGCTGCCTCGCAGCGAGTCTTCGCTCCTTGACCTATCTCAAGGCTTTCAACCCAAATTCGCTCGCTCAGTACGTGGTTCACTCCTATTTTACCCGACGGCGGACAGGCGGCGGAGGGGGCGGCGGCACGTAACGCTGCCAGATCGTCCCGTTGTCGAACTGGATCGCCATGCCGTCAGGCGTATAGACCGCACTAATATTGTAGAGATCAATCCAGAGGCGGCTCATCGGAGCGTACCAGTCCGGCCATGCCCGGGTTGCCACACCGGCTTCGGTCAGCAGATTGAGCGACGCGCCGTTTTGCGTGACGTAAGCGAGCATATCGCCGCGACACATCTGAATGCACTGGTAGGTGCCGGTGAGATTGACAGATTGCGCAGACGCACCGCTGGCGGCCAAGGTGGCGGCGGCAACGATGGCAATTGACGGGTGTTTCACGACATCGTCCCTTCTGGCATGAAAGCCAAATCATCGGCGCCGCCCCGAAGAGGCCGTTGATCTATGTCAACGGGCTTTCGGGCATGCCCTGCACGGAAACTGCATCAGCCATTTCCAAAATTACGGCGTCGAAGACGCGTGCCTCGGTGGCCAAACCGCAAATTTTTCTTTGGCTCCGGCGATGCGCCCTGCCGGCCATGGAACGGAAAGCGGGTGGTTCCAGCGCCGGAAAAGCGCGATCGAAGGGATCAGAGGCTCAATCGAGGCTCCGGACCTTCGAAGGAACGAAATGATTGCGAAATCGCAAGCAGCCCGCATTCGACCAGAGACAGCAGTTGAAAACGATCCGCGCTGGTCGCGCGTCATCGCGCGCGACCGTTCGGCCGACGGGCAATTCTGGTACTCGGTCGCGACCACCGGCGTGTATTGCCGGCCGTCGTGCCCCTCGAGGACTGCAAATCCGGGGAATGTCGGTCTTCACGGTTCGCTGGCGGAGGCGAAAGCAACCGGGTTTCGGGCGTGCAAGCGCTGCAATCCGGACGGTCCGTCCGCCGACGTCGAGAACGCCGCGATCGTCGCCAAAGCCTGCCGCTTGATCGAAGCGAGTGAAGAGGTCCCGTCGTTAAAGGGGCTCGCGCAGGCGGCGAACTTGAGCACCAGCTACTTCCATCGCCTGTTCAAGAGCGTAACCGGCCTGACGCCGAAGGATTATGCCGAGGCCCATCGCGCTTCTCGTGTCCGCGATGGGCTTGCCAAAGGGTACAGCGTGACGGAAGCCATGTACGACGCCGGCTTCAGCTCCAGCGGCCGGTTTTACGAGAAATCAAGGAACATGCTCGGCATGACGCCCACGCAATATCGATCCGGCGGAACGAATGAAGACATCCGTTTCGCGGTCGGGCAATCCTCATTGGGCGCCATCTTGGTGGCGTCGAGCGACAAGGGCGTCGCGTCGATCCTGATCGGCGACGATCCGGACGAACTTGTGCGCGATCTTCAGGATCGTTTTCCGAATGCGCGGCTGGTTGGCGGTGACAAGGAATATGAATCCATGGTCGTCCGCGTCGTTGGCTTCGTCGAGACGCCGAAAATCGGCCTGAACCTTCCGCTCGACGTGCGCGGCACCGCGTTTCAGCGGCGGGTGTGGCAGGCGCTCCAGGCTATTCCGGTTGGGCAGACCATCTCGTACTCCGAAATCGCTCGCAGCATTGGAGCGCCGAAAGCCGTTCGCGCGGTGGCGAGCGCTTGCGCCGCCAACAACATCGCGGTTGCGATCCCGTGCCACCGGGTGGTTCGGCATGACGGCGACATATCCGGCTATGCCTGGGGCGTGGAACGCAAGCGCGAACTCATCGCACGCGAGGCGACGGACGCGTAGTTCGCACGGCGACGCATTTCTCGATTTCAAAGCAAAAAGCGGAGTGTGACGCCGCCTGGATGACCGTACGTCCGCGTCATCCAACAACGAACAGGCGCCTCACATGAACATCTTGATGATCTTGACCTCGCACGACAGGCTCGGCGCGTCGGACAAGAAAACCGGAATCTGGCTCGAAGAATTCGCCGCACCTTATTACGCCTTCAAGGACGCGGGAGCCGACGTCACGCTCGCCTCGCCGCTCGGCGGCCAGCCGCCGCTCGATCCCAGAAGCGACACGCCGAACTTTCACACCGACGACACCCGCCGTTTCCGCGGGGATCGAGTGGCTGAAGCGAACCTTGCCGGTACCGTCAAATTATCCGGCGTCTCCGCGGACGACTACGATGCGGTTTTCTACGTCGGCGGCCACGGCGTGATGTGGGACGTGACCGAAGATGCTGCGTCCATCACCCTGATCGAAACCATGTTCGCGGCAAACAAGCCGGTGTCAGCCGTCTGCCACGGCTCGGCGGTTTTCAGGCACACCAAGGCGCCGGACGGCGCGCCGCTCGTTCGCGGGAAGAAGGTCGCCGGATTCACCAACACGGAAGAAGCGGCGGTCGGATTGACCGAAGCGGTGCCGTTCCTCGTCGAGGATATGCTGAAGCAGAACGGAGGCATCTACTCCAAGGCCGACAATTTTCAATCCCATGTCGTAACGGACGGCAACCTGGTGACGGGACAAAACCCCGCTTCATCGAAGGGCGTGGCGGCTGCGGTGGTGAACTTGCTGTCGCGAGGCCCTCGGTAAAAGCAGTGCGAATGACGATCCTGCGTCGCGTGATGATGCAGGATCGTCATCAAGCGTTACGCTACGCGCTCCTGGACCGCTCGATATCCGCGCTCTTGTAGAGCGCCTCCGGTACCTGCGACAGCCGAGAAGGCTGCGCCTGTCGATCGGCCAGGCCATAGAGCTTTTGAAAGCTCATCAACAGCGGCCGCCATTTGTCGGGATCGATCCTGTCCGGATCGCCGTCGGCGAGGATGGATGGCTCGACAAAAACACGTTGAATGCGCAATTCAAACAGGATGCGGCGGCCACGCGACACCGGATCGCTCTCGGACATCTCGTAGGTATGCTCGACGACGGCTTCCATCTGGATCGGACATTCCCCGGCGCGCGGCGGATCGACGGTCTCCGACGCAATGGCGGTCAGCCCGGCCATCCCGAACTTGTCCTTCTCAAAACGGTAGCCGCGCGTGACCTTGTGCGGCGGCAGGACCTCCGATCCCGTCGTCAGCGCGATGCGGTCGACCGCATCGACCTGCGCCACGGACGGCAGATTGAGCACGCACTGGCTGGTGCGAAGCATGTTCGCGACGGTCTTCGACGACCGGTCAAGGCCAAGCACGCCGCGCCACCCGAGCCAGAACGCCGACGACATCGGCGCAAGATTTGGCGAACCGTCCTCGTTGCAGGTGCTGATCAGCACCACGGGCGTGCCGACATAAAGTATCGGCGGCTCGCTTCTTTGCAGCGTCGGCGCGATGGCAACCTTCTTATCCAGCATCGTGATTCCCTCTCTCGCGTGCGGCGACGCGGTGACCTCGATCCCCCGCGCCTTTCGTTTCATCGGCCGGCATCAGACCCAGCGATGTCCGAGGCGACACTCCGCTTGTTGCTTTTGAATTGAAGTCACTTGTTTGAATTGAAGTCACTTGCCGCGCATTTGCGGCGATCGGCCGAAGATTTGGATACGTCGGCAAGAAACGGAGCGCTGCCGCGACGCCGTCCATCTAGCGTCTGTCTCATGCCGGAAGCTCGATGCTTCCGGTGACAATTGGAACAACAGAGAGATCAAGACATGTCGAAGGAAGAAGATAACAAGGCAGTGGTCGGCCGCTGGTTCACCGAATTCTGGGGTAAGGACTTTAATCCCGGTGTCATCGATGACCTTGCCGCCCCTGACATGCTGCAGAACTACTCGCTGCACGAACCCCGCCGCGGTCGCGCCAAGATCAAGGCGGCCATCACCCACTTCCGCGCAGCATTCCCCGACCTCAACTTCTGGGGCACGGCGGATCTGATCGCCGAAGGCGATTACGTGGTCGGTCAATGGGAAGGTGGCGGCACGCACACTGGCGCAGCATTCGATGACCTCCTGATGGGCAGCCTGCCGCCGGCAACCGGCCGCAAACTGCAATTCACGGGAACCAGCGTCTTGAAGGTGATCGACGGCAAGATCGTCGAGGAAATCGGGCTCGACGACGGCGTCGCTGCGCTGACGCAACTCGGCCTGATCACCCATCCCATGACGCCTTCGTGAGGGCGTCAGCCCGGCCTCGCCTGAGACCGGGTTTGACGGGTGGCAATGACGCACCCGCCGGGTACAATATGTGAGGCGGTTCTCCCCGGAGAGCCGCCTCATCATGCGTGAACAACACAATCAGCGCCCGCCCGGATCAGGGTGAGCGGCGCTTCCCGGAGACCACTCGATGTCCGCGACTCTCATGTCAGGCTTCCCGTCATCCGACGCCGATCAGGTGACCCTGGCGAATTGGCGAACCGCGCCGTACCTGAAATGGGCCTTTCAGCACGTGCGGGAAATCGTGCCGTCAGCGGATATCCCCAACGCCCCGGGCGACGTCTGGAAGCTGACGCCCGCGCAAGTGGATTTCTCGTCGTTTGCCTTCGCGCATGGCGGCAAGCAGTACGGCCTCGATACATTCGTCGACGAAACCGACACCGATGGTCTTGTCATCCTGCACCGGGGCAAGGTCGTTCTTGAGCGCTACGGCCACGGAATGACGGCGGACACGCCGCATATTCTGATGTCCGTCTCGAAATCGCTGACGGCCATTGTCGCCGGCATCCTCATTGAACAGGGCAAGCTCGATCCGGAGCAAAAAGTTGTTTCGATCATCCCGGAGCTTGGGACCTCGCTTTATTCCGACGCAACCGTGCGCGACGTGCTCGATATGCGCATCGGCATAGACTTCGATGAAGATTATCTCGCGACCTCAGGGCCGATCGTCGAATACCGCAAATCCACCAACTGGAATCCGTTGGGGCCGGGGGAGCGCGCGAGCGATCTGCGGACATTCCTCACCAGTCTGAAGGACGCGCAGCGGGCCCCATGGCGGACCGTTCCATTATGTTTCGACCAACACCGATCTGTTGGGCTGGATCCTCGAGCGGGCAAGCGGCGTCCGTTTCGCCGATCTCCTGAGTACGCTGTTGTGGAAGCCGATGGGCGCCCAATGTCCGGCCTACATCACGGTCGATCGCCTCGGCGCGCCGCGCTGCGCCGGCGGCATCTGCGCCACGACGATGGACCTTGCGCGCGTCGGCCAGTTGATCGTGCAGAACGGCCGCAGAGGCGATACGCCGATCATTCCGACGCACTGGATCGAGGACATGCTGGGTGGCGGCGATCCCAAAGCCTGGGCGACGGGCGACATGATTCCCTACTTCGGCGATCGCCCCATGCATTACCGCAACAAGTGGTACACGCTCCGCGAAAGAGACATTGCATTCGGGTTGGGCGTCTACGGCCAGAACGTCTTTGTCGACAAAGCCAACGAACTCGTGATCGCAAAAGTGTCGTCGCAGCCACCGCCGCTCGACAAGAGACCTCATCGACCTGACGATCACATTTGCCGAGGCGATGAGCGATCACGTGAAAAGATGACGTCACGAGAGCGGGCTTGGAGCGGGCGAAGGGAATCGAACCCTCGTATGCAGCTTGGGAAGCTGCCGTTCTACCATTGAACTACGCCCGCGACGCCGTCCCACCTTGCTGCATCCACCCATAAACAGCAAGGCCGCCGAGCGGTTGCGCTCGACGGCCTTACCAGGTTGTCCCGGACGGGGGAGTCCGGTGCGGGACCTCTAGCAAAGCATCGGTCACACCAGAACTGAATAATAGTTGATGGGTGTGTGTAAGTCGGTCACGCGCGAGCGACGCAGAATCTCCGCGCCGCGCGAACGTGCCGCGGCTCGAGCTCTTAACCGAACCTTCACTTTTAGGATGCGGCCGTTTGTGACGGTGCTATGATGCTTTCGGGGGAAGCAAGCATGCCGGGGCGCGCGTACACCGTTTTCGACACGGCCATTGGCCGATGCGCGATCGCATGGAGTGAGGCGGGCGTCGTCGGCGTCCAGCTTCCGGAAGCCCGCGAGATTGAAACCCGAAGGCGGCTCTTTCACCTTTATCCCGAGGCGAGGGAAACCAAGCCGACACCGAACGCCGAAGCGGCGATCGAGGGCATCGTCGCCTTGCTCCACGGAGACGCGGCTGATTTCTCCGATGTCAGGCTCGATCCCGCCGGCATTCACAGCTTTGACCAGCGCGTCTATCGGATCACCCAGCGGGTGGTCCGCGGCGAAACCCTGACCTACGGCGAGCTCGCCGGCAGGCTCGGTTCTCCCAGCGCCGTGCGATCGGTCGCGCAGGTCCTTTCGCGCAATCCGTTTGTCGTCATCGTCCCCTGTCACCGCGTGCTGGAAGCCGGCGGTTATGCCGACCGGATGTCGCCTCACGCCGGGTTGATCTCAAAACGGCGGCTGCTGTCGATCGAGGGGGCTGTCGGTTCCAGCAGCAAGACGCTGCTTGACGTCCTGCTCCCGGTTGCCCCGCCGCGCCTGTCCAGCTAAATTTCTGTGGATGATCAGGACGCCCCTGCTGAAGCACCGCTCGATCTCGGTGTCGGATTTCCGCTGCACCGCGGGTCCGGGCGAGAAGCCGTTTGCCGAGCGGTTTCAATGCCACTCGGTTTCCTATGTGCGCAAGGGCAGCTTCGGTTGCCAATCCCGCGGCCGGACGTTTGAACTGGTGACAGGCTCGGTGCTGGTCGGCTTTCCCGGTGACGAATATGTCTGCACCCACGATCACCATATCTGTGGTGACGAATGCCTGTCGTTCTTCCTGGAGCCGGAACTGGTTGAGGCGATCGGCGACCGGCACGAGGCGTGGCGGATCGGCGCCGCGCCGCCCTTGTCCGAACTGATGGTGGTCGGTGAGCTGGCGCAGGCCGCAGCAGACGGCCGCAGCGATATCGGCCTTGAAGAAGTCGGATATCTCTTCGCCAGCCGCTTCGTCGATGCGGTCTCCGATCGGGCGCGCAAGCCGGCTGAAATCAAGGCCCGCGATCGCCGCCGGGCCGTCGAAACCGCGGCCTGGATCGAGACGAATTCGCACCGGCAGATCGATCTCGATGCCGCCGCCAGCCAGGCCGGCATCAGCCCGTTCCATTTCCTGCGCCTGTTTTCCAAGGTGCTCGGCGTCACGCCGCACCAATATCTGGTGCGCTCGCGGCTGCGTCAGGCGGCGCGCCGCCTGACCGACGAAGACAGCGCCATCACCGACATCGCCTATGACGTAGGCTTCGGCGATCTCTCCAATTTTGTCCGCACTTTCCACCGCGCCGCCGGCGTCTCGCCGAGCGCCTTCCGCGAGACCGCCCAAGGAAAGAGCAAAGGAAAGGGCGGAGGCAAGCTCAAAGAAAAGCGCAAGATTCTCCAAGCGAGCGACGCGCTGCACTGACTAGGGTCGTCTCCACCCCCGGCGGACCTGCACTCCGCCAGAAATGAATGGAGACCACCATGTACGATCATATCGGACTTAGAGTACGTAACCTCGATGCCAGCGTCCGTTTCTACACGGCGGCGCTCGCCCCGCTCGGCTATGTCCTGTGTTCGAAAGATGCGAGCGGCGCGGGATTCGGGCCAAAGGGCGTGCCAGCGCTGTGGCTTCACCTGCATCAGGGCGAGGCCGGCACCGGTGCCCACATCGCCTTCCGGGCGCCCAACCACGATGCAATCGGCAAATTCCACAGCGAAGGCCTGAAGGCCGGCGGCCGCGACAACGGCGCGTCCGGCCCCCGCAAGGATTACAGCCCGACCTATTTTGCCGCTTTCCTGATCGATCCCGACGGCAACAACGTCGAAGCGGTCTGCATGTAAGGGGGCATGCCATGGCTTCGATCCAAAAGGACATCCCGATCAATGCGCATCCCGACGCCGTATGGGATGCGGTGCGTGATTTCGGCGCCGTGCATCAACGGCTGAACCCCGGCTTTGTCGTCGACTGCCGTCTCGACGGCGATGCGCGCATCGTGACCTTCCACAACGGCAATGTGGTGCGCGAGCAGTTCGTGGATTGCAACGAGCAAGCCCGGCGTCTGGCCTATGCCATCGTCGGCCGGGAGGGCATCACGCACTACAACGGCTCTGTGAAAGTGCTCGGCGATGGCGATGGCCGCAGCCGGATCGCCTGGATCGTCGACGTGCTGCCGAACGAGATTGCGCCCTACATCTCCGACCAGATGGACCTTGCAGCCGTCGCGATGCAGAAGACGATTCCTGGGCACGAACGTCAGACGAGGAGACGTCGCCAATCTCAATCGATCGCGCCGGAGAGCGCCGCCCGGCCCGGCACAGCCGGCTCGCTCTTCGGTCCCCACCGCGTCAGAAACACGCTGCCGGCGGATAGCACGCCCAGCAGCACCATCGAGGCCGCTGCCAGGACGAAAGAAGTCCGAAGCCGACGCATTGCGGGTCGTCAGCCACCAGCCGCCGGCCGCGATGAACAAGCAGGCGGGCGGTCTGCGCCAGCACCGGGCCCAGCATCCTGGCCGCGCCTTGCGAGGAAAAATACGTCGACATCGCAAGTGCAATGAAGGCGTACATCGGCGCAGCCGTCGACAGATATTGCCGTCCGGCCGCGCGCACGCCGGGATCGCCGGTGAAAATATTCACCCAGACGCCGGGGACGATCGCAATCACGGTCGCGATCAGGCCGACCGTGACGAACGAGATCACGCCTGCCGTCAAAGCGACCTTTCGAGCGCGTGCGATTTTTTCCGCGCCGATCGCCATGCCGACCATCGGGACCGACGCAATGCCAACGGAAAAGGCGAGCGAGGTCAGCATGAATTCAAGCCGGGCACCGATTCCGTAGCCGGCCAACACTTCCGTGCCGAACACCGCCAGCAGATGCGTGAAGATGCTGATCGTCAAAACCGCTTGCAGCGGCGAGAAGCACGATATGACGCCGACCTTGAGAATGTCGGCAAGCATCACCCATTGAATTTGCAGGCCCGCAATCTTCGGCACGACCCGCGCCCGCCCCGAAAACAGGTACCACGCCATGACCGTGATGCTGACCGAGAAGGCGATCAACGCACCAGCCGCCACCCCGCGCATGCCGAATTGCGGAATGGGACCGAACCCAAGGCCGAGCGTCCCGCCGCAGACGATCTGAAGGACGGCCGCGCAGAGAATCATCATCGACGGCAATTTCATGTTGCCGGTGCCGCGCAAGATACCCGCCATCGAATTCATGACCCAGGGCAGCACCGCGCCGCTGAAAAACACCTGCATGTAAGCCAAAGCATGCGCCAGCACGCCGCCGCGGCCGCCGAGCACTTCCAGCAGCGCCGGACCGAAAATCAAAAGGCCGACCGTAAAGATGAGCCCGAAGACGAACCCGATCAGCAATGCGTGCGAGGCCAGCGTCGAGGCGCGATCGAGATCGCCGCTGCCGAGCGCGCGAGCGATCGACGATGCAACGCCGCCGCCCATCGCGCCGCCCGACATCGTCATGGTGAGAATCACGAATGGAAACACCAGCGCCATCGCCGCCAGCGGCTCAACGCCGATCCGGCCGACATAGGAGGTCTCGGCGATGACGACGCAGGTGTTGGCGCTGAGCGCGATGACGTTGGGCCAGGCGAGACGCAGCAGCGTGCGCAGGATCGGCGCTTCGATCAGCGCGTTTTTCGGCGGGAGAGCCAAATTCTCGTCGCCGGCGCCGGTGATGACGGCGCCACTGATCTCGGACATTCCCTCTCCCGCACAGGGCGGCCTTTTGGGCGGCCAGCTCCTGTTAGCTTCGCACGCATCGATCCGACGCTGCGCCAGTGTGGCTCGCAAATTGTCGAGCCGCGAAACGGTACGAACTTCGGATTCGGGACGCCAGTGCGCCCCGTGCATGGGCCGCCTGCTCAAATCGCCGTTATTCCGCGACAAAGAACGAGGTGACGTATTTCGTGGTATATGTTGGAGGTGGCGGATCGCCGTGGTGCGCCACAGGCTGAGGTCAGGATGCGCAAACCCATTCACCGGAATTATTGGCTTGCGGCCGTTGCCGTAAGCCTCGCTATGCCGCTGGCCGGCTGCAACGATCAGGAAACGACGACGGTCGGGCAAACCTTTGGCCCCAAGCCCGTGCTGGTCGAGCCGGAAAAGTCGGCGGTGCCGACGGTGAGCATTGCCAAAGCGGTGGGCTGGCCTGCCGGCGGCAAACCGACCGCCGCAGATGGAATGACCGTCAATGCATTTGCGAGCGGGCTCGATCATCCGCGCACGCTCCACGTCCTGCCGAACGGTGACGTGCTGGTCGCCGAGACCAACGCACCGGCACGTCCCGAAGAGAACAGAGGCATCAAGGGCTGGATCACCAAGATCGTTCTGGGCCGGGCGGGCGCCGACACGAAAAGCGCCAATCGCATCACGCTGCTGCGCGATGCCGACGGCGACGGCGTCGCGGAAACCAGATCCACATTTCTCGATGGCTTGAATTCACCGTTCGGCATGGCGCTGGTCGGCAATGATTTCTACGTCGCCAATTCCGACGCGATCGTGAAATTTCCCTATTCTCCCGGCGAAACGAAAATCACCGCGGCCGGAGTGAAACTCGCGGACCTGCCGGGAGGCGCGCTCAATCATCACTGGACCAAGGACCTGGTCGCCTCACCCGACGGCACCAAGCTCTATGCGACCATTGGCTCCAACAGCAACATCGGCGAAAACGGCATGGAAGCCGAAGCCAATCGCGCCGCCATATTCGAGGTCGATCGCGCGACCGGCAAATGGCGCGTGTTCGCCTCGGGCATTCGCAATCCGAACGGACCGGCATGGCAGCCACAAAGCGGCGCCCTGTGGGTCGTCGTCAACGAACGCGACGAACTCGGCAACGATCTCGTGCCCGACTACATGACCTCGGTGAAGGATGGCGGCTTCTATGGCTGGCCCTACAGTTACTACGGCCAGCATGTCGACGCGCGCGTCCAGCCGCAGCGTCCTGATCTGGTTGCGAAAGCGATCGCGCCTGATTATGCGCTCGGCGCGCATACCGCGTCGCTGGGCCTGGCCTTCAATACCGGCACTTCGTTCTCGCCCGACATGGCGAACGGCGCCTTCGTCGGGCAGCATGGCTCCTGGAATCGCAAGCCGCTCGCCGGCTACAAGGTGATCTTCGTGCCGTTTGCAAACGGCGTGCCGTCAGGCCAGCCGCGCGACATCCTGACCGGCTTTCTCAACGCGGATGGCGAGGCGCAGGGGCGCCCCGTAGGCGTGGCCATCGACAAGCGCGGCGCGCTGCTGGTGGCCGACGATGTCGGCAACGCGATCTGGCGCGTCACGCCGACGAAGCCGTAACGATTGGATGCAGTTCCGTCTGAGGAAACTCCTTATGGCTTCGCCGGCGGCGCCGCGGCAGGCTCAGCCGTAATCTTGTCCATCACGAATTGAAAGATCGAGCAGATCAGCGGGTACGAAATATATCCATCGTGATTGGTCATCGCGCTTTCAAACGCACGCGCGTTCCAGAACGGATCGTTTGGCCCGGTGATCGGTCTCATGCCGGAGACGAACAGGTCCTGACGAAACTGGCCCTCGACATAGAGTTTGGGATTGTCGGGAAGGAAACGAATATGGGTGAGGTTCGGCTCACTGCCCGGCAAGAACTGGCCGTCCCGGCTGAGATTCGACCACCCGCTGTCCCACTTCGCATTGCCTCTTTTGCGCGCGGCTACCAGCCAGCCGTCGACGGCGTCGCATTCCGAATTTTGCGGTGAAGCCGCGTCTTCGTAGGAAGCGGTCGCAGCGTCCGGCGTCTGTTCTTTTGGCTGCTCGATCCTCAGTCCCCGCGGCGCCGGCGGCCTTTGCTTCTTGCCCATCGCATTGATCAGAAATTCGTGGGTCGTGCCGATGAAGGTGGCCGAGCCGTTTGCCTCGGTCAGTTGACCATACGGCGCCCGCATCGGATCGACATGACCGATGGTGCGAGTCTGCTCCACGTTTGTGTTCATGAAAGGAAGGTTTCGCAGCGCCGACGCAAGGCCGACCAGCGTTTTCCTGACAAGCCAATTTGGCTTGATGGCCCAGTAGGGGTCCGTGCCCTTTTTGGCCGTACAATCAAAACGGTTCAGATCGGACTGATCTTCGATCGTCTGCGCGAGCGGCCGAAAGTCGAATTTGAAGAACGGGAAGAGATCGTAGGTCGCCGAGTCGTATTCGTAAGAAGGCTCGTACTCGCTGAAAATGTGCCTCTTGATAAGAAGGCAAGGGTTCTGTCCTGGATACTTCCGCTCAAGGCTGGCAATGTCGGTATTATGAATGTCGTTTGCCGGCCAGGAATGCGCCGCCGTCAATGACAGATAGATCGGCGGCTGATCGACGCGATATGCAGTCTGCACGTCTTTCGAGACAACCGCCGCGTTGACGCGATTCAGAAAGGCGCGCTGGATCGAGGTCCATTTTTCCGCTTCGGCCGCGGGATTGAGCAGCACCACCAGATCGCCAAGCGGCGATTTGACCAAAGGCTTTGGTTGAATTGTGTTGGGAGCTGCGGCCGCTTTTTGAATCGCGTCGAAATTCTTGTTTACGATCGCAATCATCTGGTCTTGCAAGGCCGTCGCCAGCAGGTTGCCGCCGAGGCTGTGCCCCACGACAATCATGCGGGATCGTTCGTACCAATCCTGCGCATCACTCTCGCCGATGCGCATCCGCCGGTCGATCTCCTGCAACGCGGACACAACCGATGGCGCAATTCGCTCGCTGACCGGCTTGCGGTCGAACAGGGTCATGGAAGCGAGGACATTGCCGATGGCCGAAGTCACGCCGGGAAAGTAGCCGCGAAACAGCCAATCCAGCCGTTGCTCGTCGACGCGCGCGCCTCGCCATCCGATATAGACGGCGGTGACGGAAACCCCGCAATACCGGCTGGCGGCTTTGCAGCGCTGCTCGAGAAAGCTCGCCAGGTGCGCGGTCATCAACCGGACGTTTTCGACATTCTCGTCGCCGATGCGCGCATCGTGCCGCCAGCCATGGACGAATGCGAACACGAAATTTTGGCGTCCCGCGTCCTTTTGCTTTTTCAAATGATCTGACAGCGCCTGAAACTGGCGTGGTTCAACCGGGTTTCCATTTTCCTGAAACTCGAGGAAGGAAAGATAGTAGCCGATGGAAGGGTTGCCTGCCTTGTCCTTGCTCTCGGGAACAAAGCCCTCCCGCATCGCATGGCGCTGAAGCATGCAACTGAAGGCATCGCCGAGACCGGAATCAGCGGCCACGGCGCTCAGCTCGTCGTTGTTGTACCTGGTCAGGACGGTCGCGTTATCGCTCACGCCATCCGTCGCCTTGTCCGCCAAACGCCATGTCGCACATTTCGGCGAGTCCGGCGGCGAATAGCGATAGGCGACGTCGCGGCGCGTATCGAGCACGGCAAACATGAGAAAGAACAGCAGGCCAATGACGAACGCGAGGCTTACCAGCCTCGGGCCAAGTCGCCAGACAAAGCGCGCAATTGCTTTTGCCGACTTTTTGAAAAAGGTCCACATCAAAGCGCCCCTTCAAATGGCAACAACTTTAAAGAAACATGAAATAATTTTAACTGCGGTAGATTGTAGCCGCGAACGTGCAGGAATAGTGGCCGACAAGCGGCCACGCTTGGACAGGCTAGACCCGGAAATGCTTCGAAAGCTTCAGGCCCTGCGCCTGATAGTTCGAGCCGATGCGCTGGCCGTACATCGCATTGGGACGCGACAGCATCTTCTCATAGACCAGGCGGCCGACGATCTGCCCGTGCTCGAGAATGAACGGCACTTCGCGCGAGCGCACTTCCAGCACCGCGCGCGAACCCTTGCCGCCGGCGCCGGCGTAGCCGAAGCCGGGATCGAAGAAGCCCGCATAGTGCACGCGGAATTCGCCGACCAAGGGATCGAACGGCACCATCTCGGCGGCGTAATCCGGCGGCACCTGCACCGCTTCTTTCGAGGCCAGGATGTAGAACTCACCGGGATCGAGAATGAGGCTGCCGTCGGACCGCGCCGCGATCGGCTCCCAGAACTCCTCCACCGAATAACCGCCGCGGCGATCGACGTCGACCACGCCGGTGTGGCGCTTGGCGCGGTAGCCGACGAAGCCGCCGGCTTTCTCGCCCGAGAGATCGACGCTCAACGCGACACCGTTGGTGAGATCGGCCTTGTCGACGTCGACCAGCTTTTCCAGCGTATGCAATGCGTCTAGTTCGCTTGTGCTGAGGATCGCATCACCGACGCGGAAACGAACCTGGGAGAGCCGCGAGCCCTCGCGCAGCAGCACCGGAAAAGTCTTGGGACTGATCTCGGCATAAAGCGGCCCGTGATAGCCGGCGCCGATCATGTCGAACCGGCGCGTGCCGTCCGCGATCACGCGCGTAAAGACATCGAGCCGTCCCGTGGAGCTCTTCGGATTGGCTGCGGCGACGATCTCATTCGGAAGCGCCAGCGATTCCAGCAACGGCACGATATAGACGCAGTTGGTCTCGAGCACCGCGCCGTCGGCCAGCGAAATCTCGTGCAGCTTCAACTCGTCGATGCGCTCGGCCACCGTGGCGCCGGGCCCCGGCAAAAAGCTCGCCCGCACCCGGTAGGCGATGTCGCCGAGACGAAGATCAAGGCTCGCCGGCTGGATCTGGCTTTCGACGAACGGATAAGCGGGCAGGATCAGCCCTGAATCCGCCATCGCCGCGATCATGCGGTCGGGCAGGATGCCATGGGCGCCGGGCGGAAGCGTGAAGCTCACGGAATGCGATCCTTAAACAGTGGCGAAACCGTCCAAATGCCGAAAAACAAGGGCTTTTATCGGTTATCCGATGGCCGCCTTGACGGAAAGGGCACGAGGGAATATCAGCATGACTTATCCCGTGGTGATTTGAGCCGGCCGGCTTGCAGCCACGTTAAATAAGTCGCTAAACAGGCCGGGGATGTGATCCCGGCCTATTGGAGTTTCTCCAGGCCGGTTTTTTTGTGGCCGTTTTCGAAGAACGGTCAGGAGGTCACATGTCCAGTTCCGCGTCTACCAAGTCTTCGTCTCAAACACCCGCTTCCCCTGCCCGCTACCGCCCTGAAACCCGGCTGGTTCACGCCGGCACCATTCGCTCGGAATTCGGCGAAACGTCGGAAGCGCTGTTTCTCACCCAGGGCTATGTCTACGAAACCGCCGAGCAATGCGAGGCGCGCTTCAAGGGCGAAGACCCCGGCTACATCTATTCGCGCTATTCCAATCCGACGATTGCGATGTTCGAGCGGCGCATGATCGAACTCGAAGGCGCCGAGGCCGGCCGCTCGACCGCAACCGGCATGGCGGCGGTGACGACCGCCATTCTCGCGCCGCTGAAGGCTGGCGATCACGTCGTGGCGGCGAAAGCGATGTTCGGCTCCTGCCGCTATGTGGTGGAAGATCTGCTGCCGCGCTACGGCATTTCCTCGACGCTGGTCGACGGGCTTGATCTCGACCAGTGGCAGCGCGCGGTGCGGCCGAACACCAAGAGCTTCTTCCTCGAAAGCCCGACCAATCCGACGCTCGACGTGCTCGATATCTCCGCCATCGCCGAGATCGCGCATGCAGGCGGCGCCCGGTTGATCGTCGACAACGTTTTCGCCACGCCGATCTGGCAAAGCCCGCTCGCGCTCGGCGCTGACGTCGTGGTCTATTCCGCGACCAAGCACATCGACGGCCAGGGCCGCTGCCTCGGCGGCATGATCCTGTCCTCGGAAGCCTTCGTTGCGGAACATCTGCACAATTTCATGCGCCAGACCGGACCGTCGCTGTCGCCGTTCAATGCCTGGGTGTTGCTCAAGGGGCTGGAAACCCTGGCGGTGCGGGTTCGCGCCCAGACCGACAGCGCGGCCAAGGTTGCGGATGCGCTGGCGCGGCATCCGAAAATCTCGCGCCTGATCTATCCCGGCCGCGAGGACCATCCGCAGGCGGCTCTCGTGAAGAAGCAGATGCGTGCGGGATCGACGCTGGTCGGTTTCGAGGTCAAGGGCGGCAAGGCGGCGGCGTTCCGCACCCTCAACGGCCTGAAGCTTGCGCGCATTTCCAACAATCTCGGCGACGCCAAGAGCCTCGTCACCCATCCCGCGACCACGACGCATCAGCGGCTTTCGCCGGAGGCGCGTACCGAGCTTGGGATCAGCGACGGCTTCATTCGCTTCTCGACCGGCCTCGAACATGCCGACGATCTGATCGAGGACCTGGAGACGGCGCTGGAGAAGGCTTGAGGCCTGCTCACATCGGCCGGTTCGGCAAGCTCGGCGGCACGTTGACGCCGAGCTTGATCTGGCCGACCGAGCGGATGATGTCGTCGCCAAGGATCTGCGCGAAGCAGGCATAGCCCCAGTCGTTCATGTGCAGGCCGTCGGCGATGACGAAGGTCTCGATCGGCAGCGACTGGCTTTCGTGCCACTGGCGCATCACCTCGAAGCGAGGGAATACGCCGACATGGCGAAGCTGGGCGACCCTGTTGAGCAGCTTCACCATCTTGCTGGCGCCTTCCGGATGCTCGATGACCTGCGGCGAATATTGCGGATCGACCAGCACCACGTCGGCGCCCGCAGCCTGAATGCGCGCCACGCCATCCTGCACGACCTGCGCCATCGCATCGGCATCGAGATTGCGGATCACGGCGTTGGTCCCGACCTGCCAGATCACAAGATCGGGCTTCATGTCGATCACTTCGGATTGCAACCGCTTCATCATCTCGGGCGCATCTTCGCCGCCGCGCCCGCGGTTGACGACGCTGATATCGGCGGTGGGATATTTCCGATGCAATTGCGCCGCGAGCCGGTTGGGATAGGTGAACTCCGGCGCCGACGTGCCGAAGCCGGCCGTCGATGACGACCCGAGTGCCACGATCACCACGGGCTCTCCCGCCGCAAGCTTGTGCGTGACACGCGGCAGCGAGAACGATCGCGTCAGGCGCTTCGGCGGCAAGCACGGCACCCGGCTGAAGATGTCGGTCGCGGATTTTGCGACCTGCCTGACCTTGTCGATCGCCTTCTCGGTGATGCTCTTCGGTGGCGATGGGCTATTTGGCTGCGTCTGCGTGGACGGTGATGTTGGGTTGGCGGGCGATGCCTGGCTGACGGCGGGCGCCTGGCTGGCGCCATCGGCCGGTGCGGCGCCCTGCCCGGACGTTTCAGCGCAAAGCGGCGCAACCCCGGCCGACGCCAGCAGGATGAGCGCTGCGGCGGTCGCAAACTGCGCCGATCGGCAAAAAGGGCGGTAACAGCTCCAACGCATCAACGATAGACTTCCTCAATTCTCCTGCGTCGGCTTCGGATGAGCCGCTGCCAAAATGAATTGCGACAATGCACGCCCGAGGCAATTGTGAACGCGCTTTGCGAGCTCTGCGCCATGAACCGCGGTGAACAGATCGAAGTCACCAGCTTCCGACCAGGTCTTCATCAGCCCGAAACGATCAAACAATGGAACGTCATGCTCTTGCGCCACCACGCGGATGTTATCGAGGTAGGGCGATGCTGAAATCATCGATTCCGTGCGCGGGCTGTATTGCGGGTTGAGCAGAACAACGTCGGCACCGGCCTCCTGCAACGCCACAACGCCTTCGCTGACGGCGGTACGGAAGTCATCCGGATCAATGGAGCGCATAGCATCCACGGTTCCTGTCTGCCAGACAACCAAAGTAGGCTTTTTGCCTTCCAGTAACTTGGACATCCCCGCGGTGACTTCTTCCGCGGTCTTCTTTGGCAGTATTTCTACGGATAAATTGACGCTGGCCGACGGCAGCTTCGCCTTCAACGCGGCCTGCATCTGGCCGGGATAGGCGGCCGCCTCCGAGCCGTTGGCACCGCCGACATTGATCGTGGACGAGCGGCTACCGATGACCAGGATGTTCAGCGGACGGTTGGCCTTGATGGCCTCGTTGACCTTCGGCAGCGTGTTATCCGGGGAGAGGAGATAGTCGGGGACTTCGCATGCGGCGGGCCCGGCAGCAGGAGCAGGAGCATCCTCGGCACACGCAGGAACGGCGGCCAGAAAACCGGCCAACACGCTCACACTCAGGATTGCCCCTGAGACGAACTTCATGCGCCCCCTCCCGCCAAATCGGCGTTGCCGCCGGTGGCCTTGGCTTTGGCGCCACTCTTGTCGGCAGAATGCTTGTACCACGAAAAAAGCCAGGCCGCGGCCGACATGATCAGGATTCCTGAAATACTAATAACAAAGTGCAACCCGGTACCACCCGAAAACTCCGCCAGGATGAAATGGCCGGCGAAGGCCAGAAATACGCCAAGACAGAAGATTTCGAGGGAATGCTGGCCGCAAAGGATTAACGGCCGCAGCCAGGGCGATTTCAGGCCCGGCCAATCCTTGGGCAAAAAGCGCACGGTCAGGGCAGCCAGCGCCAGGAAATGCGCGAAGCGCAACACGTCAAGGTCGGTCTTGCTGATGGGATACATCCACTGCTCGAGCCGCTTCGGCATCAGATGGCTGAACTGCGGCACGTACCAGGTCAGCGTGACAAAGAAGGCGAACAGCAGGTAGGCGAAGCTGATCCACAGGGTGATCGGCGAAGCGAGGATGCGCGACATCCGCTGCGCCCCACCTTGCGCGCACCAGGCGCCGAACACGAACAGCAGTTGCCAGGCGAACGGATTGAAGGCCCAGAAGCCGTTCGGATAGGCCGACAGATAGAGATCGAATTCCCAGGTCGCGGCATAGATCAGAACCGACAGCGCCAATGTGAGGTCCGCGCTTCGCCGCATCAGCCACAGGATAAAGGGAAGGAAAAACATCAACACGATATAGAGCGGCAGCACGTCCATGTTGACGGGACGGAATCTCAACAGCAGCGCCTGGACGATGGTGACGTCAGGTTCTTTCAGAAAATCCAGGATCCCCATTTCTTCGGTGTAGAGCGGGTTCTCGAACCGGGTCGCGACGTAGGAGATTTCAGCCAGAAAGATCGTGAACAGGAAGACGTGCGCGACATAGATCTGCCAGACGCGCCGCAGGATGCGCGCCGTCGCCACCACGAAACCGGCGTCGCGGATAGCCCTGCCGTAAACGAAAGAAGCGGTGTAGCCGGAAATGAAGATGAAAATCTCGGTGGCGTCGGAAAATCCGTAGTTGCGGATCGTGAGCCAGGTCAGAAGGTTCTGCGGCAAATGGTCGATGAAAATCAGCCACAATGCGAGCCCGCGGAACAGATCGAGACGCAACTCGCGCTCGGCAGCCACAGGCTTCGTAATTGCGGGCGCAGCGGCAACATCGCGCGCGGCCACACCGGCCTCAGCGGCGAGCGGCGGTCCGGAAATTTGATCGGCAACCGACGTCATCTCAGATCATCTTCAAGGGGTGTTCCGTTCAGCCGACGCATTTTGCAAGTGTATAGGCCAAAGGCAGACAAGCAAAGGCGCGTTACCCCCGAACTATGGTGAAACGGCGATGGATAAAATCGCTTCGGGCCTCCGCCACAATTGGTTCTGTTCCAGCGATCGGATAGGATGGCTGCGTGCCGAAGAAAGACGACGATCGAACCCACATGTACCGCGCCGTGACCCGTGACATCGAAGTGACGGTGGAGCCGAACTTTTTGCCGGAACGCTCGTCGGTGGAAAACCGGCAGTATTTCTGGTCCTACACCATCGTCATCACCAACTCCGGTCGCGAGACCGTGCAACTGCGCACGCGGCACTGGATCATTACGGATGCAACCGGCCGCCAGCAGGAAGTCCGCGGTGAGGGCGTGGTCGGGGAACAGCCCGTGCTCGCACCCGGCGAGCGCTTCGAATACACCTCGGGCGTCCCGTTGCCGACCACATCGGGCTTCATGACCGGGCGATATCAAATGGTGACCGACGGCGGCGAGAAATTCGAAATCGACGTCCCGACCTTTTCGCTCGACAGCCCTGAGGCCAAGCGGGTCTTGAACTGACGACCCGTTGAACTGGCGACCCGTTGAATTGACGACCGCGGCCCGGATTGCCGGGCCGCCATCGCTCGTGGTCAGGCCGCCTTGACGTCTTCGACGAAGCCGATCACGGCCTGCCACAGCCGGTCCGCCTGATCGGACAGCTCGTTGGAGTTCTCCAGAGCAATACGGGCATGCTCATCGGTTTCCGCCGCGGCATCGAGCACGCCTGCGATGTTGGTCGAGACCTCATCGGTGCCGGCCGCCGCCTGCTGGACGTTGCGCGCGATCTCGGCGGTCGCGGCACCCTGCTCCTCGACGGCGCTCGCGGTCGATGTCGCGATCTGGTTGATTTCGAGGATGATGGACTCGATGCCTTTGATGGCGGTCGCGGCCTCACGGGTCTCACCCTGGATCGACGAGATCTGCGCGGCAATGTCTTCGGTCGCGCGCGCCGTTTGAGAGGCGAGGTTTTTGACTTCTGACGCCACAACGGCAAAGCCGCGGCCCGCTTCTCCCGCACGCGCGGCTTCGATCGTCGCGTTGAGCGCCAGCAGGTTGGTCTGCGAAGCGATGTCGTTGATCAGGTTGATCACCTCACCGATGCGATCGGCGGCCTGGGACAGCCCCTCCATCGTTGCCGTGGTCTGGCTGGCCGCCTCGGCGGCCCGGCGTGCAACGGTAGCCGAGCTTTGCGCCTGCTGACCGATCTCGCGAATGGACGCCGATAATTCCTCGGCGGCAGAAGCGACAGTCTGCACGTTGGCCGATGCCTGCCCGGACGCGGTCGCGACCGTGCTCGACTGGATCTTGGTTCGTTCGGCGGCTCCGCTCATGGTAGCGGCGCCATCGTGCATCCGCTGCGCCGATTGCTTCACGGCGTCGGCAATGTCCTTGACCGCGCGTTCGAGCCGGGCCGCGAGCTCTCGCAGGCCGGCCTTGCGATCCTCCTCGGTCTGCGCCGCGAGACGGTTCTTCTCGGACTCGACCTCGGCAATGCGGCTCGCATTGTCCTTGAAGATGCTGACGGCGCGGGCCATGTTGCCGATCTGGTCACGGCGCTCGGCGCCTTCGATTTCCACCTTCAGATCGCCGTCGGCGAGCTTCGACATGGTCCGGGTCATCCGCTTGATCAGCGTCGAGATCGAAATCGTGATGAGGGCCGCCAGGATAACGGCCAGCACACCGACCGTTACGGCGGCGATCGTGCCGGACGTCGAGGCCTCCTCGGCAATTTTCACAGCCGTCGAAACAGCTTCGCGGCGGCTGGTCTGGTACTCGTTGCGCAGCGCCTCGGCGTCGTCACCGAGCTTGATGCCGGCCGTGACCTGAGCGGCAAAGGTCTGCTCGGTCGAGGCCGCCGCGCTGATGAGCTGTTCGGAGGAAGCCAGCATCTTCTCGGCCTGCGCCGGCAATCCGGCGACGATCTTCGCGAGCATTGGGTCGGCCGGAGGCAACGCCTTTACGGCGGCCAATTCCTTCCCGACCCGTTCGCGCTCCACCGTGATGATATCGAGATCACTGGCCGTCGGCGTAGCCATGTAACGATAAACGACGGCGCGAAGCGCCTGGACCGCCTGTTCGAGCCGCAGCGCCGCCGGAAGCGAGGCTTCATTTGCGGCGCCAAGCTCGAGCGTCGCTGCCGTCAGCGCGTTGGTGAGCCGTATGCCGCTGGCGTTGATGCCGCCGAGCGCGGCCTGCCGCTTCTTGATTTCTTCGTCCAGCTTGCCGAATTCGACATGGTATTCGGAAAGACCGGTGCGCAGCACATCGGCGCGAGGACCAACGACTTCACGCACCTTGTCGATCGACTTGTCGAGCGGCTCGAATGCCGCCAGCGTCTTTGCCCGGTCTGTCGCGGAGCCGGAGCGGAAATAATCGACCGTGACGCGCCGCAGCAACAGAAGTTCGCGGGTAAAATTGCTGACCGCATCGGTGGCCACCGAGGCGCGCTCGATGTGGACGACGTTGTCGCGGACGTCGCGAATCCGCGAGTTGTAGAAGACCGAGGTGCCTGCACTCAGCACCATCAGGAGACCGAAGCCGCCGATGAGGCGGCCATTGAGGCTGATCCGGTTTGCGATAGACAATAGGGACATTGATTTTCTCATTTACCGAAGGCGCGAATGGCGTCGATGTTGTCTTTGCCAAACTGCTTCTGGAACTTGCTTTCAAGACTGGCGAGGGAGGCAACGAAGGCGGGCCGGTCGATATCTTCGACCACTTTCATGCCACGACGACGCAACTCATCGAGACCGTTCTTTTCAGCCCGGTCGATATAAATGCGGCTGGCCTTGCTTCCGGCCGCGCCGGCGATGCGCAGCGCATGCTGATCTTCCGGCGAGAAACGCTCGAACACCTGCTTCGAGATAAGGAAGGCGGCCGGCGAGTAAACATGTCCGGTCAGGCACAGATAATGCTGCACCTTGTCGAAGTTCGTCGCGACGATGGTCGCGATCGGGTTCTCCTGGCCCTGGAACGAGCCCGAGGACAGCGCCGCGTAAAGCTCGGGGAAAGGCAGCTGGTGCACGTCGGCGCCGATCGCCTTGAAGCTATCCACCATCACGTCGGATTGCGGCACGCGGAGCTTGAGATTCTTGAGGTCCTCCGGACGATGAACGGCGCGGTCGAAGGTGGTCAGGTGGCGGAGGCCGTTTTCGCCCCAGGCGAGGCCAACAATGCCTTTCGGCTCGAGCCGCGCCAGCGCCGATTTGCCGATTTCGCCGTCCAACACGCCACGGGCGTGGGCCAGGTCGCGAAACAGGAAGGGAATATCGAAGATGCTGAGCTCGGGGGCAATCGTTGCAAAAACCACCGAGGATGCGAACGCCATCTCGAGCGTGCCCGCCGCGACGTCCTGGCACATTTCCAATTCGCCGCCGACCTCGCCGACCGGATACAACTCGACCCTTAGCCGGCCGCCGCAATTACGCTCGACATAGCTGGCGAACTCCAATGCGCCGGCGCCGAATTGCGAATCCCGGGGGGTAGTGAAGCCGATCCGCAAGACCCGCGGCTGGACCGCCGAATAAGCTCGCCGGCTCGAAAGGCCCGGCATCACAGTGGCAGCAGCGGCACCCGCTAGAAGGTGCCGTCTCGATATCCTGTTACGCATGCATTTTTCCCCGCCGCCCCAACGCGAGGCGTAATAGACAGGCAACGGGGTAAAAAAACCGATAACACCGCTAGGTTGCGCTAACTTTTACGTCGACAATTTGGCGTGTGCGTCGCGCTGGAAGCGAACGGGGAGAAAACGGCAATCGGCGATGCGCCGATTATGACGGCAACTTCTACGCGGCACCCTCGTCAACGCCGGCTTCCTGCGGCGTGAATTGATAGACCGACGAGCAGAACTCGCACGTCACGACCACCTTGCCATCCTTCACCATCGCGGCACGGTCTTCCGCCGCAAAGCTCTTGAGCATGGCGGAAACCGCATCGCGCGAGCACGAGCATTGCGCATGCAGGACGAGCGGGGAAAACACCCGCACGCCGCGCTCATGAAACAACCGGTAGAGCAACCGCTCGCCCGAGAGCGCGGGATCGATCAACTCGACGTCTTCTACCGTCGCGATCAGCGACTGCCCTTCGACCCAGGCATCGTCGTCCGCAACGGTGTGGGCGACCGTACCCTCCGGCGCATCGCCGGGATCGAGATCGGCCTGCCGCGCGCGCTCCGGCGCCTTCGGCAAAAACTGCAACAGCATGCCGCCGCCGCGCCAGCGCCGCCGGGCACCGCCCTCGCCGCCGCGCCACTCCTCGCCGACCGCAAGCCGTACCCGCGTCGGAATTTGTTCCGAGCGCAGGAAGTATTCATGCGCGGCGTCTTCGAGGCTGCCGCCCTGAAGCGCGACCAGGCCCTGATAGCGGCTCATGTCCGGACCCTGGTCGATCGTCATTGCCAGATGACCCTTGCCAAGCAATTCACCGGAGGACTGTCCTTCCCGGATCTGGCCGGCATCGAACCGCGCATAGGCACGCAGTCGGTCGGGAGCCTGAAAGTCGACGATCAGAAACGAAACCGGACCATCCGTCTGGGTTTGCAGGATGAAGCGGCCGTCGAATTTCAGGGACGAGCCGAGCAGCGTCGTCAGCACGATGGCCTCGCCCAGAAGCTTCGCCACCGGCGGCGGATAGTCGTGCTTGGCAAGAAGATCGTCGAGCCCGGGGCCGAGCCGGGTCAGCCGCCCGCGCAGGTCGAGTGCATCGACGTCGAAAGACAGCACCGCGTCGTCGACCGGAACCGACGACGGCGCGCGCACCGGCGTCTCTTTTGCTTTGATGTCGGGGGAATTGGAGGTCATGGCGCTCTATCTGGGGTCGGAGAGTGCGAAGCGAAAGGGGTGAGCGCGGATCAACGCCGCCGCCATCGCTGCACACCATCTCCCCTTGTGGGAGCGGGTAACAGCCGCCAAGCGGCGAACGCTAACCCACTGCCGCGAGGCACCAGGCCAGGATGCCCTTTTGCACGTGCAGGCGATTTTCGGCCTCGTCGAATACCACCGATTGCGGACCGTCGATGACCTCGTCGGTCACCTCGTCGCCGCGATGGGCCGGCAGACAATGCATGAACAGCGCATCGGGTTTTGCCAGCGACATCAGCCGCGCATTGATCTGATATGGCCTGAGCAAATTGTGACGGTGTTCGCCGTCCTTGTCGCCCATCGAGAACCAGGTGTCGGTGACCACGCAATCGGCGCCGCGCACGGCGGCTTCGGGATCGTTGCCAAGCATGATCGGCGCCTGCGTCGCCTTGATCCAGTCGCGCATCACCTTGTTGGGCGCAAGCTGCGGCGGCGTCGCCACGTTCAAATTGAACTTGAAGCGTTCCGCGGCGTGCGCCCAGGAAGCGAGCACATTGTTGTCGTCACCGCTCCAGGCCACGGTACGGCCCTGTATCGGCCCGCGATGCTCCTCGAACGTCATCACGTCCGCCATCACCTGGCAGGGGTGGGAACGGCGCGTCAGCCCGTTGATGACGGGCACGGTGGCGTGCGCGGCAAGTTCAAGCAGCGCGTCGTGATTGAGAATCCGGATCATGATGATGTCGACGTAGCGCGACAGCACGCGCGCGGTATCGGCGATGGTTTCGCCTCGCCCGAGCTGCATTTCCGCTCCCGTCAGCATGATCGCTTCGCCGCCGAGCTGGCGCATGCCGACGTCGAACGACACCCGCGTGCGGGTCGACGGTTTTTCGAAAATCATCGCCAGCGTCTTGCCGGCAAGCGGCCGGTCGGCAGGCGCTCCGCCGGCCTTCTCCGCCTTCAGCTTCGCCTTCATGGCGAGAACTCGCGGCCAGCACTTCGCGCAGCTCTCCAAGGGGGAGCTCGTTGAGGTCCAGAAAGTGACGCAACGCCTTGCTCATCGCGCGGCCGCCTTTTCGTGGGCTGCTGCAAGTGCGGTGCAGGCGCGCTCCAATGACTGCACGGAGTGATCGATCTCGGCCTCCGAGACAATCAACGGCGCCAGGAAACGCACGACGTTGTCGCCGGCGCCGACCGTCAGCAGTTTTTGTTCGCGCAAGGCGGCGACGAGATCGGCCGACGGAACAACGGCCTTGACGCCGATCAGGAGTCCCTCACCACGCACTTCTGACAGGACGGACGGGTAACGATCCACCACCGAAGCGAGTTTCTGTTTCAAAAGGAGCGACATCTTCTGCACGTGTTCGAAGAAGCCGGGCGCCAGCATCACGTCGAGCACGGCGTTGGCGGCAGCGATCGCCAGCGGATTGCCGCCGAAGGTCGAGCCGTGCGAGCCCGGCGCCATGCCGGATGCGGCCTCAGCCGAAGCCAGCACCGCGCCGATCGGAAAGCCGCCGCCAAGCGCTTTGGCGAGCGACATGACATCGGGCGTGACACCGGCGCGCTTGTAGGCGAAGAGCTCGCCGGTGCGGCCCATCCCGGTCTGCACTTCGTCGAAGGCAAGCAGCAGGCCGTGCTCGTCGCACAGCGCACGCAACGCCTTGATGAAAGCAGGCGACGCCGAGCGCACGCCGCCCTCGCCCTGCACCAGTTCGATCAGGATGCCGGCGGTGTGCGGGCCGATCGCTTTCTTGACGGCTTCGAGATCGCCATGCGGCACCTGGTCAAAGCCATCGACCGGTGGACCGAAGCCCTCGAGGTATTTCGGCGTACCGGTCGCAGCCAGCGTTGCCAGCGTCCGGCCGTGGAAGGCGCCTTCAAAGGTGATGATGCGATAACGTTCGCCATGGCCCTTTGCGAAGTGATAGTGGCGCACCAGCTTGATGACGCCTTCCAGCGCTTCCGCGCCGGAATTGCAGAAGAAAACGTAGTCGGCAAAACTCTGTTCGCAGAGGCGCGCGGCGAGACGCTCGCCGTCCGGGCTCCTGAACAGGTTCGACATATGCCAGAGCTTGGTCGCCTGCTCCTGAAGGGCCGCGACCAGATGCGGATGCGCGTGTCCGAGTGCGTTCACCGCGACGCCGGAGGTGAAATCGAGATAGCGTTCGCCGTTGGTGGCGATCAGCCAGCAGCCTTCGCCTCGCTCAAAGGCGAGATCGACCCTGGCGAATACCGGAAGCAGATGCGACGTCGCGCTCTTGGTCATGGCTACACTTAGACGTTAGAAGCAGCCGTTCTTTGCGCGCATTGGCGCGATCGCAAGTTACGGCCAGAGATGGACGACCGAGGTCGAAACGAGATGGACGACCGGAGGTCGAAACGGAACGTGCCGCCTTTTCGGGGCGGCACGTAGCGGGTATTTTAGGCCCGCCGCGAACTGTGTCAACGGATGGCCCGTAAAACTGCGGTCGCCCTCGCGCAACACAAACGTTAAAAACACTCCACACAAACGTTAAAAGTGGCGGAACATGTGGACGCACTCGCGCCAACTCTTGCGCCCGAGTCACGCCATATTGTAGCTTCCAATCCGTCGGATACGACATCTCGTGCGGTAGTTCTGATCCTCTAAGTCGTTAATGTTTCGCGTAACGTTCGGGCGCTCAATTCGCGCCCGGCGAGGGCTAAGGGATTCTGCCGGAAGGGATATTTGAGACGATTGACATCGCAGCGCTGCCCGCAACAGGCCGGCGCGACGCGAAGGAAAGAGTGCGATGACGGTATTGACCTGGTCTGACGATCGCGTCGAGCAGCTGAAGAAGCTCTGGGAAGCAGGCCTTTCTGCGAGCCAGATCGCCGCAGAGCTCGGCAATGTGACCCGGAACGCGGTGATCGGCAAAGTGCACCGGCTCGGCCTGTCGGGCCGCGCCAAGAGCCCCTCGTCGGCCGCTCCCCGCCCCCGTAAAGCTCGCCCCGCCCAACATATGATGCGGGTATCGCGCCCGGTGTCGCGCGGCAATACCGCGCTCGCGCATGCTTTCGAGGTCGAGCTCGAGCCCGATCCGATCGCCTACGACAATGTGGTTCCGATGAGCCAGCGCCTGTCGCTGCTCGAATTGAACGAGGCAACCTGCCACTGGCCGGTTGGCGATCCCTCGAGCCCGGAATTCTTCTTCTGCGGCGGCAAGGCGCTGACCAGCCTGCCCTATTGCGCCCATCACTCGCGGATCGCCTATCAACCGACCGGCGACCGCCGCCGTCAGGCGCCGAAGACGACGCGGTAATCGCGTTTCATCGGTCGCAAGAAAGCAAAAGAGCGCGCCCCAGTGGCGCGCTCTTTTTTATTGCCGGTTGTTTCCAGCGGAGTTTTACTCGACCTTCGCGAAGCGATCGTCGAGCGCGTAACCCGCGCCGCGCACGGTGCGGATCGGATCCTGCTCGCGGCCGGGATTGAGCAGCTTGCGCAACCGGCCGATATGCACGTCGACCGTGCGCTCGTCGATATAGATGTCCCGGCCCCAGACGCTGTCGAGCAACTGCTCGCGCGAGAACACGCGGCCGGGATGTTCCAGGAAGAATTCGAGCAGCCGATACTCGGTCGGACCGAGGTCGACGGGACGGCCCGAGCGGGCAACCCGGCGCTTCTCGCGATCAAGTTCGATGTCGCCATAGGTCAGCACGGTGGCAAGCCGCTCGGGGCTCGCGCGGCGCAACAGGCCGCGAACCCGCGCCAGCAGTTCCGGAACCGAGAACGGCTTGACGATGTAGTCGTCGGCGCCGGTTGCAAGGCCCCTCACCCGCTCGCTTTCCTCGCCGCGCGCGGTCAGCATGATGATCGGAAGCTGCTTGGTTTCGGGCCGGGCCCGCAAGCGGCGGCAGAGTTCGATGCCGGAGAGACCCGGCAGCATCCAGTCCAGCACGATCAGGTCGGGAACCCGCTCCTTCAAGCGGGTGTCGGCATCGTCGCCCCGTCCGACCGTTTCGACGTCATATCCTTCGGCGTCGAGGTTGTAGCGCAACAACGTCGTCAGCGCCTCCTCGTCTTCCACCACCAGAATGCGTGCGCTCATGTGCGTAGCCTTCTTTCGTCTTTGAAATTCGTTTGCCTACGTGTGATGCGGGTGCCCGGAAGCGCGAAATCAGTTTCCGGGCACGGTTGTAGCGAAGGTCGTCATGTCGCCTTTCGGCCGCTTGTCGAGAATTTGCTGGCCTTCGATCATGTAGAATACGGTCTCGGCGATATTGGTGGCGTGGTCGCCGATCCGCTCGATGTTCTTGGCGCAGAACATCAGATGGATACAGAAGCTGATATTGCGCGGGTCTTCCATCATATAGGTCAGCAACTCGCGAAACAGCGAGGTGCAGATCGCATCGACTTCCTCGTCGTTCTTCCAGACGACCATGGCGGCCGGCAGATCGTGCGCCGCATAGGCATCGAGCACGGACTTCACCTGCGCCTGCACGAGGTCGGTCATGTGCTCGAGACCGCGGATCAGCTTCAACGGCTGAAAGTCGCTTTCCAGCGCCGCCACCCGCTTGCCCATGTTCTTGGCGAGATCGCCGATTCGTTCGAGATCGATCGCCACCCGCATCGCGCCGACGATCTCGCGCAGATCCACCGCCATCGGCTGACGCCGGGCTATCGTCAGTACCGCGCGCTCTTCAATCAGGCGCTGCAGATTGTCGATCTCGGCATCGGTTTCGACCACGCGGCGGCCGACCGCGACATCGCGGCGGATCAGCGCGTCCACGGCGTCCACGATCATGCGCTCGGCAATACCGCCCATTTCGGCGACGAGCCGGGTCAATTCCTGAAGATCGCTGTCGAACGCCTTGGCTGTGTGTTCAGTGGCCATCCTGCTCTCCTTCGATCCTGCTCGGAACACGCCAAGCCTGATCTTATTCCTTAAACCTAGCCGAAACGGCCGGTGATGTAGTCTTGGGTTCGCCGGTCGTTCGGCGACGTGAAAATCTTGTTGGTCTCGTCGAACTCGATCAATTCGCCCAAATACATGAAGGCTGTTTTGTCGGAGACGCGCGCCGCCTGCTGCATGTTGTGGGTAACGATGGCGATCGTGTAATTTTCAGCGAGTTCCTGGATCAACTCCTCGACCTTCGCGGTCGAGATCGGATCGAGCGCCGAGCACGGCTCGTCGAACAGGATCACTTCGGGACGCACCGCCACGGTGCGCGCGATGCAAAGCCGCTGCTGCTGGCCGCCGGACAGGCTCAAGCCGGACGCATTGAGCTTGTCCTTGACCTCGTTCCACAGCGCACCGCCGCGCAGCGCCTTCTCGACCCGCTCGTCCATTTCCGAGCGCGATATCTTCTCATAAAGGCGGATGCCGAAAGCGATGTTCTCGTAGATCGTCATCGGAAACGGCGTCGGCTTCTGGAACACCATGCCGACCCGCGCCCGCAACAGATTGAGATCGAGCTTGGAATCGAGAATGTTGGTCTGGTCGAGCATCAACTGGCCGGTGGCGCGCTGCCCCGGATAGAGGTCGTACATCCGATTGAAAATCCGCAGCAGGGTCGACTTGCCGCAGCCGGACGGACCGATGAACGCGGTGACGCGGTTGGTGCCGAGCGTGATGTTGATGTTCTTCAGCGCGTGGTGTTCGCCGTAATAGAAGTTCAGGCCCCGCGCCGTGACTTTGGCCGGCGGCTCCGCATGAGCCGATGCGTGGCCGGCCATCGGTGGCGCCGACGTCGGTGGAACACTCACGGAGGCGGAAAGGTCGGTCATTTTGCGGTCCTCTCGGCGCCAAGAATGCGCGCGCCAATGTTGAGAGCGAGAACAGTTAGCGTGATAATCAGGGCCCCACTCCAGGCAAGCTGCTTCCAGTAGGCGTACGGGCTCTGCACGAAATTGTTGATCGTCACCGGCAGGTTCGCCATCGTCTTGGTCAGGTTCAGGCTGAAGAACTGGTTGGAGAGCGCGGTGAACAGCAGCGGCGCGGTTTCGCCGGCAACACGGGCGGTCGCCAGCAGCACGCCGGTGATCAGGCCGGAGCGCGCCGCGCGGTAGGCGACGCGCCGGATGACGAGCGAGCGCGGCAATCCGAGCGCGGACGCCGCCTCACGCAGCGGATTGGGAACGAGCAGCAGCATGTCTTCGGTGGTGCGCACCACGACCGGGATCACGATCACCGCAAGCGCAAGCGAACCCGCGAGCGCCGAGAAGCCGCCCATCGGCACCACGATGGCGCCATAGATGAACAGGCCGATGATGATCGATGGCGCGCTCAGGAGAATGTCGTTGATGAAACGGATCACCGAGGTGAGACGGTCGTTCCTGCCGTATTCGGCGAGATAGGTTCCGGCGAACAGGCCGAGCGGCGCGCCAAGACCGACGCCGATCACGGTCATGATGATGGAGCCGGTGATCGCGTTCAGAAGGCCGCCCTCGTTGGATCCCGGCGGCGGCGTGTTCTGGGTGAAGAGTTCGAGATTGATCCCCTTGAGACCGTTGAAAAACAGCGTGAACAGGATCAGCGCGAGCCAGGTGACGCCGAACGCGGCGGCGCCGATGCAAAGCCACCGGACAATGACATCCTTGCGGCGGCGGCGGGAATAGATCGGGTTCATGTTACTTCCCCGCCTTCTTTTCCAGGCGCAGCAGCATCAGCCGCGCACCGGACAGCACCAGGAAAGTCAGCACGAAAAGCAGCAGGCCGAGCAGCATGAGGGCGGACTGATGCAGCCCGTCGCTCTCGGCGAATTCGGACGCGATCGCCGCCGAGATCGTGGTGCCCGGCGCGAAGATCGAGGCCGAAATCCGGAACGAATTTCCGATGATGAAGGTGACCGCCATGGTTTCGCCGAGCGCACGGCCGAGCGCCAGCATCACGCCGCCGATGACACCGACGCGGGTGTAGGGAATGACGACGTTGCGAACCACTTCCCATGTCGTGCAGCCGAGGCCGTAGGCGGCTTCCTTCAGGACCGGAGGCACGGTCTTGAAGACGTCAACCGAAATCGCCGTGATGAACGGCAGCACCATGATGGCGAGAATGAGCGCCGCATTGAACAGGCTCAGATAAGAGGGCGGCCCGCCAAAGATCGAGCCGAGCAGCGGAACCCCGTCGAACAGGCCGATCATGAAGGGTTGGAACGTATAGGCCAGAAACGGGCCCAGCACGAAGAAGCCCCACATGCCGTAGATGATCGAAGGAATGCCGGCGAGCAGCTCGATCGCGATTCCGATCGGCCGGCGCAGCCATTGCGGGCAAAGCTCGGTAAGAAACACCGCGATGCCGAGGCCGACGGGGATCGCGATCAGCATGGCGATGAACGAGGTGATCAGCGTGCCGTACATCGGACCCACCGCACCGAGTACGGGCGGATCGGCCGACGGCGCCCAGCGCTGCGTCCAAAGGAATGCGAAGCCATATTCCTTCATCGCAGGCCACGCGCCGACGATGAGCGAAATGATGATACCGCCGAGAATGAGCAGAACCGAAATCGCGCAGGCGCGCGTGATCCAGTAGAAAGTGACGTCACCCGCCTTGAAGGCGCTCAACGCCCTGGCGCGGTCGTGAGGTCCTGCGACGTCTACTGCTCCGCTTTGAACCGCCATGTCTGCCACGCCAATTCCCTCCGTCTGGTTCAAAGTTCTACCCGCGCGTTTCGCGGGATTGTCGCCTTGTCGCCAGCGGTCTTGGTCCTGAAGCCAAATCAGTCCCGAACAGCCGAGGAAGATCAAGTTCCAAAGCGAGGTCCTGGAGCTTCCCGATATCAGCGGTAGATCGTAACCCGCCCGGACACGATGCATCCGGGCGGGTAGTCACGTTCAGACAGGAAGCCTCAGCTCTTGATGTCGGCCGACCAGGTCTTTTCGATCAGCTTGACCACGGCGTCAGGCATCGGAATGTAGTCGAGTTCCTCGGCCATCTTGTCGCCCTTGGCGAAAGCCCACTTGAAGAACTTGACGGCTTCCGCGGAGGCAGCCTTGTCGACCGGCTCCCGGTGCATGAGGATGAAGGTCGAGGCGGTGATCGGCCACGACTGTTCACCCGGCTGATCGGTGAGGATCACGTAGTAGCCGGGCGCAGTGGCCCAATCGGCGTTCGAAGCGGCCGCCTGGAAGGAGGCGACGGTCGGCTGCACCGTTTTGCCGGCCTTGTTGACCAGCGCGGTGTAGTTCAGCTTGTTCTGCTTGGCGTAGGCGTATTCGACATAGCCGATCGAATTCTTGGTCTGGCTGACGTTGCCGGCGACACCTTCGTTGCCCTTGGCGCCGACGCCGACCGGCCATTCGACCGCGGTGCCGGAGCCGACCTTGGTCTTCCAGTCCGGGCTCACCTTCGAGAGATAGTCGGTGAAGTTGAACGTCGTGCCCGAGCCGTCGGAGCGGCGCACCACGGTGATCGCCTCGGACGGCAGGTTCACTTTCGGATTGAGTTTCTTGATCGCCGGATCATCCCACTTGGTGATCTTGCCGAGATAGATGTCGGCGAGCATAGATCCATCGAGCACCACCTCGCCCGGCTTGACGCCTTCCACGTTGATGACGGGAACGATCGCGCCCATCACCATCGGCCACTGCACCAGGCCGTCCTTGGTGAGCTGATCGACCTTCAGCGGCATGTCGGTCGCGCCGAACGTCACGGTCTTGGCTTGGATCTGCTTGATGCCGCCGCCGGAGCCGATCGACTGGTAGTTTAGCCCGTTGCCGGTCTCTTTCTTGTAGGCGTCAGCCCATTTCGAATAGATCGGGAACGGGAACGTCGCACCCGCCCCGGTGATGTCGGCGGCGAAGGCCGATGTCGAGGCGGCAACCAGGCCGGCAGCGACAATCGTTTTCATGAAATTCATTGCTGGTCTCCATCCAGTAAGCATTGCGCTCACGCGGTCCCTTTAGGAGCCGTCGTTGCCGCTTTTACGAAGGTTTGATGACGGCTGGATGACAGCAGCAAGCCGTTGAAAATGCTTCGCTTCAGGTCGAAGCCGGCGGCCGGGCCTGGGGAAAGCAGGCGGTAAAACTGGCGCCTTGCTTGAGGACGCTTTCAATCAACAGCCGGCCGCGATGGCGGTTAACAATATGTTTCACCAGCGATAGTCCGAGGCCGGTTCCACCCTGGGCCCGGCTGTCGCCCACATCGACCCGGTAAAACCGTTCGGTCAGCCGCGGCAGGTGTTCCGGGGCAATGCCGGGACCGAAATCGCGGACCAGCACGCGAAGCTCAGGCTGGCCTTCGCCCGACATGGCCTCGGCGAGCGAGACGTCCACCTTGCCGCCTGAGGCGCCGTACTTCAGGGCGTTCTCGACCAGGTTCTCGAACAGCCGCATCAGTTCCTCGCGCTCGCCCGCGATCCAGGCCGGCGTCTCCGGCAAATCGACATTGACCTCGACCTGGCGTTCGCCCGCCAGCGGCTCGAGCCCGTCGACCACCTGCCGGATGATGGGCACGATATCGACCAACGTGTCGGGGCGGACATGCGCGGAAAGCTCGACCCGCGACAGCGACAACAGGTCGTCGATGAGGCGCGCCATCCGCGTCGCCTGGCTGTGCATGATGCCGAGAAAGCGCTCACGCGCCTTCGGATCGTCACGCGCCGGTCCTTGCAGCGTATCGATGAACCCCGACAACGCCGCGAGCGGCGTGCGCAATTCGTGGCTGGCATTGGCGACGAAGTCGGCGCGCATCTCCTCGACCCGGCGCAGCGGCGTCTGGTCGTGGAAAGTCATCAGCATGCACTTGTCGGTGCCGCCGAACAGCGTCGGGACCGGCACGGGAATGATAACAAGTTCCATCCAGCGATCGACGGGCGCGTGATCGAGATAGGTGGCGCGCCGCACTTCGGTCGTCGCGATGGCCTCGCGCAACGCGGTGATGATTTCCGGCGAGCGCAACGCAAATTGCGCGAGTTCGTGCTTGCGCAAGGCTGGCGCAAGCTGGGCTGCGGCCGCATTGAGATGGATGACGCGTCCCGCGCGATCGAGCAACACGGCCGGATCCGGAATGCCGGACACCACCGCGGCGACGGCCGCGGACTCGACCGGATTGACGCCGCGGACGTCTTCACGCGACATCGTCGCGTCATGCAGACGCCACGGCACCAGCGAGGCGGCGGCGATGCAGACGAAAATCGCGACCGCGCGCAGCACCGACAATTCGCCAAGCACGACGACCGCCGACAACGCCAGCGCTGCCGCCAGCAGGACAATGGCCGAGTGCCTCAGCCGGTCCGGCCACGGCGAAAAAAAGAATGAAGGAGTATCGTCTATTGCCATCGGACCAGTGCCCGCTTTCCGAAGCTCATGCTCTTCCGCCACACCCTCTCCCATGACCTTCGGAAAATCATGGGCACTGGCAAGGATTCAATTCTGGTACCGTTCTCTATTTGAAGTTCCCGTACCGAGCTCGCCACCACCACCGAGGGAACTTCAAATAGACGGCACCAGTGCCTGCTTTCCGAGGTTCAAGCCAGCGTCAAGCCCCGTGGTCTCCACGCTCGCGGACGTAGACTGCTTCCCGCTGTGGCTCAGCGACCACCGCAGATGCCGCCTCGCGCAGGCGTTTCGACCGGGCGCCAACGATAACCTCCCGAAACGTCAATAAGATTACAGATAGGACAAACGGCGCAATATAATACAGCAGACGGAACAGCAGCATTCCGGCGAGAAGGTCTTCCCGGTCCATCTGCCAGAGACCGACCAGCATCGCGGCGTCGAAAACGCCTAACCCGCCGGGCGAATGGCTGGCAAATCCCAACAGCGTCGCCGAGACAAAGATGACGGCCACCACGACGAAGCCGAGATTGGGCTCGTCCGGCACCAGCGTGTACATCGCCAGCGCGCAGAAGCCGAGGTCGACAATGCCGATCACGATCTGAAGCAGCGTCAGCGGTCCGCCCGGCAGCACGACGGTCCATGGCCCACGGCCGACATTGCGCGGCTGAATCCAGACCCAGATCACATAGCTCACAAGGCAGATGATGATGGCTATCGCGATCACGCGATTTAGCCAGGACGGAAGCTGATCGACCGAGGAGGCAGCCTCCGGATGGAAGGCGATACCAAGCCCCAACACCGCGGCGTTGCCGAGCCAGAACGTCAGCCCGGCGATAAAACAGATCTTGGCGACATCGATCGCGTTCAGCCCCGAGGCCGAATAGATGCGGTAGCGCACCGCGCCGCCGGTAAAGACGCTGGCGCCGACATTGTGTCCGATCGAATAGCTGGTGAAGGCCGCGAGCGCATTGACGCGGTAAGGGATGTCGCTCCGGCCGATCGCGCGCATGGCGAACAGGTCATAGAAGGTGAGCGTGAAATAGCCGGCGGCGACGAACAGCGCGGCGAGCGCAATCGACCGCGGCTCGGTGCTCTTGATCGCCTCGAGGACCTCGAACGTGTCGATGTCGCGCAGCATGTGAAAGAGGACATAGCAGGCAATACCGATGACCGTGACGCTGATCGCGACGCCTAGCTTGTGCAGGATCTGCCTGTGGCGCAGAAACGAAATCGCCCTGCGTATTGGTTCCAACATCTAGACCTCGAAAAGGCTGTCGTGCGGACAATACCGCCAACCGCACCGTAACCAGCGATCCCGTTTTACCATTCGTACAGCCCTGCTCGCACATCTGGAGCGAATGTGAAGTTCGCCCCAGCCAATCCCCGACCCGTCTGGTAGCCGGTTTTGCGCCGGAGGGGAATTCGCTTCATGCCAATAATCCTGCTCTTTCAACATATTAGACGCCTTGTACAGGCTTTTCAAAACGTCATTGATGCCCGCGATCTAGGCAACCTTTTCGGCGGCCAGACGCTGGTAAAACAACAGGTCCAGCTCCGGAGCTTCCCCGACCAGGCCGGTCAGGAGCGCGTGCGCCTGCCCCCGGTGGTGGGTCTGGTGATTGAACCAGTGGGCTAACGCAGGCGCCAGTTGTTGCTCGATTTCCTGCGGCGATGAGACGCGGCGATATTTGATCGTCGCGGCAATTCGCGCTTCGTCGAGACCGTCGACAAAAGCAACGATCCCTTTGTCCTCGGCCTCGCGCGCGGCACGCAATTCGTCGAAAGTCTCATGCAGGATGGCATCCAGCCGGCTTGGCGCTTCGCCCTTGCCGGTGAAACGATGCATCCACACCCGGTCGGTCACCAGGAGATGGTTAAGGGTGCCGTGGACGGACTTGAAAAAGGCGCCGCGGTCAGCCCGGTATTGGTCGAGGGAAAGACGGCTTGCGGCGGCGAACAGGCGGCCGTTGGCCCAGGCGTTATAACGGCCGAACATCCGGTAATGATCCACAAGCGTAAAGGATGAGGCCGTCATGCGAAACCGGACCTCAGTTCGCGCTTGTGGGGCCGGGAAGTACGCGGTCTCGCAACCACGACCCGATTGCGCAGCCGATCAGATAGATCGCAAAGATCATCAGGCCGAGGTCGAGCCAATAGCCAGTCCGGCCCGGCACCACACGAGCGAGCGACGCAGCCAGCAGGATAGCGACCAGCACGCCGAGCCAGCCTGCGAGCGTCTTGGAGACGCCGTGACCGCGATGAACCACTGCGATCCAGCCCATCGCGAAACCCAGGAGCAGCGAGCCAAGCAGCCAGCCCCAATGAAATGTCGCCAGGAACATCATGGCTGCTCCTTCACGACGAATTCGATGCGGCGGTTCTTCGCCTTGCCTTCATCGGTATCGTTGACGGCCACCGGCTTGGTGCTGCCGTAACCGACCGCGGAGAACCGGCTCGCAGGCAGGCCGGCCCTCACCAGATAGTCCACCACCGCCTGGGCGCGCTTTTCCGACAGGGACTGGTTCGTAGCGCCATCGCCGTCGGTATCGGTGTGGCCGGCGACCTCGATATTGGTGGCCGGACAGCGCAGCGCGATCTCGATCAGGTGATCGAGCAGGCCTGCCGAATCCACCTCGATATTGGAGCGCCCGGATTCAAAGCGGATCGTTCCCTTGCCAAGCATTTCCGAAAATAGCTGCTGGCAAACGGTTGGATCCACCGGCGCCGCCGCAGGCTTGACCGAGATATCCGCCTTGAGCTGCCAGTTCTGCGGAAAATCCTTGATCAGGTTGGCGCGAAGCTGACCTGCTGCTGCATCGTAAAGCGCATCGCCCGACAGCTTCACTTCGCGATCCGTCACCACGAGCGTACCCGTCGACAGCCGCGACAGCGCGCCAAGCGCCGGTACCACGGCATTGGAAAACCCGGACGGCGCGCCGAGGCTGGTCTTGAGATTGTCGACGACCTTTTCGCTGAAGAATTTGCGGCCCGCCGCGGCAGCGATCGCCGTATGCGCGTTGTTGTCGGGTACGTAACCCGTCAGCGTCACCGTCAACGCCACCGGATCCTTGTTGGCCTGGAAGATATAGGGCGGCGCCTTGATCTCGTTGGACGCAACGGAAAAACCTTCCGGCAAGCTCTTCATAGCCGCCGCAATCGCCTCGCGGCCACCGAGATCGCGCGCCATTCCGGCAAGACCTACCTTGGTATCCGTAATCGTGATCTTGCCGTCCTTCAACCGGGCCACCTGGTCGAGCAGCAGATGTGCGGCTTCGTCGAAACGTGGCGGCGCGCCGCGCGACAGATTGGTCTGATCGACGACCTCGACGCCGCCGAAGTCGGCGCGCGCCCTCTCCAGCAACTTGGCTTTGATCGCGGGCAAGGGAGAGCTGCCGGTCAGCGTAACCCGCACCACGTCGCGCTCGGCCGACCAGACGAACGGCTTGGCCTCGGGAATGAGACGGGTTTCATCGTTGACCAGCCGGACACCCGGCACCGCTTCGATCGCGGCGACCGCGTTGCGGCGTCCATCTTCAGAGAAGGCGTCAGCCGCCAGCGTGACGTCGCGGCCGCTCACCGTGACGTTGCTCTTGTCGAGCAGGATATCCTTGAGCGCGGTGGTCGCACGCCCCGCGAGTTCGGTTTCCAGGGGCGACGTGCTGCTCCAGGCAGCCAAAATCCAAATGACAGCCAGCAGCACCGTGCCCGGCCACCATTTGCTACTCCACCTGACCAATCCGCGCATCCGACATCCTACGAGGCGAGAGCCTCGTCTTTTCCGAAACTCGCAACATCCAAGCAGGCGTTTCCCCAGGCGCGAATTTCGGCAAACGGGAAGGCCAGCAACACTCTGATCCGTTATTGCTTTTTGGCTTGGCGCAGCATCCGCAAGTTTTGCGAAAGGCCGCGCCGGAACCGCCAAGCACCGACACCGGAATGAGAGAGAAAACAAACCCTTGCGGGGCTGTCAAACCCGAAATAACGGGGATGGGTCCACTGCGGGGCGGCCGTCTCGGCTAATCGTTTCTTCAGGAGTAGGCCGCTAATTTGCAGGCCGTTCCAACCGGCCAAATCCAGCCTAATGTGGCGACTCCCGCGATAGGATACGAATGTCAGAGCCGGGACACTAGATGAAGCAGTTACGCAGCAACATCATCCGCGCCGGCTTGAAAGTGCTTTATCTCACCGGTGCACATCGCCTGTTTCAACCGATGTTCTCCGGCGTCGGCAGCATTTTCATGCTGCATCACGTGCGGCCGTCGCGTGGAGCGGCGTTCCAGCCCAACAGCCACCTCGAGGTCACGCCAGAATTCCTGCGCGCGGTCCTGGCTCACTTGCGTTCGCAAAACATCGACATCGTCACCATGGACGAGATGCATCGCCGTCTCTCCGAGCGCGACTTCTCGCGGCGTTTCGCCAGCTTCACCTTCGACGACGGCTATCGCGACAACCGCGACTTCGCGCTACCGGTGATGCGCGAATTTGACGCACCGTTTACCGTCTATGTGACCAGCGACTTTGCGCAAGGCGCGGGCAACCTGTGGTGGGTCGCGCTCGAGACGGTGATCGCCAAGGCGGCCAGCGTCGAGGCAACGATCGACGGCGTAACGACACGCGTCGATTGCTCGACACCCTCCGCCAAAACCGCAGCCTTCCATCGCCTGCACGACTGGCTGCGTGCGTTGCCCGGCCGCGACGATCTCGCCCGCGAGATCGGCAAGCTGTGCGCTCAACATGGCGTCGATCAGAACAAGATTTGCAGCGACCTCTGCATGTCCTGGGACGAACTGAAGCCGTTTGCCGACGAGCCGCTGGTCGGCATCGGCGCGCATTCGGTGACCCACTGCAACATCGCGCAACAATCCGACGAGATGGCAAAGCAGGAGATGGCACTCAGCCGGGCGCGAATTGAAGACGCCTTGCAGCGGCCCGCGCTCCACTTCGCCTATCCCTATGGCGACAGGCTGGCGGCCGGCCCACGCGATTTCGCGCTCGCGAGGCAGGCCGGCTTCAAGACCGCCGTGACGACGCGGCCGGGCATGGTCTTTGCGGAAAGCGCCGAATATCCGACCGCGCTGCCGCGGGTTTCGCTCAACGGCAATTACCAGGATACGCGTATCGTCCCGGTGCTCACCTCAGGCGTCGCGACCGCGATGTGGAACGGCTTTCGGCGCGTCGACGCGGCTTGAGCTGACCTTCTCCCTTGCTTCGCCTCTCCCTCGAAGGGACGCGAGAAAAACCGCTATTTCTTGACTAACATCTTTCGCGCGCCCAGAACTTCCGCCGGAGCCAATGGAGGCGCGCATGTTCACTGATCTGTTTTCGCTTCGCGGCCGTGTCGCACTGGTGACCGGCGGATCGCGCGGCATCGGCAAGATGATCGCCGCGGGTTTTCTGAGCCAGGGCGCGGCCAGGGTCTACATCACGGCGCGCAAGGCGCGGCGTGCGAAGCCACCGCAAAGGAACTGACGGCGGCGTTCGATGGCGAATGCGTTGCGCTGCCGATCGATATTTCCACCAATGCCGGCATCGAGATGCTGGCCGGCGAGATCGATAAACGCGAAGGCAAGCTCGATATTCTGGTCAACAATGCGGGCGCGGCCTGGGGCGCGGACTTCGACGAATTCCCGGAAAGCGGCTGGGACAAGGTGATCAACCTCAATCTCAAGACGCCGTTCTTTCTGACCAAGGCACTCGCGGCGGCGCTGCGCGCGGCCGCGAGCACCGAACGGCCGGCGAAAGTGATCAACATCGCCTCCATCGACGGCATCTTCGTCAATCCGCTGGAAACGTATTCCTACGCCGCGAGCAAGTCCGGCCTCATTCATTTGACGCGCCGAATGGCCGCCAAGCTGATCGGCGACAACATCGTGGTGTCGGCGATCGCGCCGGGTCCGTTCAAATCCGATATGAACAAGGCCGCGCGCGACAATTCCGACGAGGTGGCGACGCGGGTGCCGGCGGGACGCATCGGCACCGACGAAGACATGGCGGGCGCTGCGATCTATCTCGCCTCACGTGCCGGCGACTACGTCGTGGGCGCCACCCTCGCGGTTGACGGCGGCATCGTCTACGCCAATCCCGGCATCAAGGGCGGCGGCTGGGACAGCTGAGAAATGCTGCGCAGGGCCACGCCGGAACGATTGAGCGCGTTCTCGGACGGCGTGTTCGCCGTCCTGATCACCGTGCTGGTTCTGGAACTGCGCCCGCCGGAGCAACCGACATTGGAAGCGCTGCTTGCGCTTTGGCCAACCTGGTTGAGCTACGCAGTCAGTTATCTGTTCATCGCCATCGTCTGGGCCAACCACCACTATCTGTTGCGCTATGCCACCGAAGCAACGCCACGGCTGCTCTGGTTCAACTTCGCGCATCTGTTTTCGATGTCGTTGCTTCCGGTCTCGACCGCCTGGATGGCCGTAAGCAGGCTGTCGCCGCTACCGGTTGCCTTCTATGCGGCGACCTTTTTCGTCGTGAACGTGACCTATATCGCCTTGATCTGGGAGTTGGTCGGCTCGTCGCCGGCAGCGATCACGTCGAAAGTGCGCACCATCATGCGAGCGCGCTCGCTGGTCACGCTGTGCGTGTTCGGAGCCGCCGTCGCTCGTCGCGCTGAAATACCCGATCGCAGGGCTTGCGATGTGCGTCTGCTGTCTCTTGTTCTATCTGAGGCCCGAGCCGCCCTGGGCGCAGACCTCTGATGGTTTCGACGCGGAAGGCAGCTAGCGCAATCCCGCAAAGCGCATCGTTGATCGTGGCGTAGGCATTCTCAGCCGTTCACCGCCGCGCCGTCGTTCGGCGAAGCAACATCGCCCAGATTCAGCTTTCGGACATCGCCGCCCGCCCAGGCCAATGCTTTCGGGTCCATCACGCGGAACCACAGCGGCGGGATCGCCGCAAGCCCGAACATGCCCGTGTAACCGTTCGGCAGGCGCGGAATATCGTGGAAATCGCGCAGCGACTGATAGGGACGCATCGGGTTGGCGTGATGGTCGGAATGACGTTGCAAGTGGAGCGTCATCAGGTTCGAGACGATATGGTTGGTGTTCCAGGAGTGGCGAGGCTCGACCGGCTGGTAGCGGCCGTTCGGCAGCTTCTCGCGCAATAACCCATAGTGCTCGACGTAGTTGGCCTGGGTGAGCGCATACCAGCCGAGGAAATGATGGGCGACGATGAACGGCGCGACCTTCCAGCCGAACAGGGCAATCAGCGCGGCGGCGACCAGAAGCGTGAACGCGAAACCCTGCAGGATCTCGTTGTGAATTGACCAGACCCGCTCGCCACGCTTGGTCAATCGTTCGGCTTCATTGCGCCAGCCGCGCTTGAACGCACCGGGCAGTTCGCGGGACGCGAAAGCATAGATCGATTCACCGAAGCGCGCGCTGGCGGGATCTTCTGGCGTCGCGACCCAGGTGTGATGGCCGCGATTGTGCTCGATGCGGAAGTGGGCATAACCCACCGCATTGTTGGCGAGGAGGCCAAAGAAGATGTTGAGCCGGTCAGCCTTGTGGCCGAGTTCGTGCCCAACCAGCAGTGCGCCACCATCGATGGTGCCGACGCCGAGCAGCAATGCGACGTAGGACCACCACGGCAGGTCCTGCGTGCCGACAAAGGCGATCAAGGCAAAATAGTTCACCCAGGGAAATATGACGTTGAGGCGCGCGAGCCGCAGATAATAGGGATCGGCTTCCATCGCGGCGACCACTTCCGCCGGCGGATTGTGCGTGTCTTCGCCGATCAGCGCATCGAGCAGCGGGATCAGGACGAAGATGAACACAAAGGGGATGAGCGTCACGAGCGGGTCGTGCGTCTTGAGATAAAGCCCGTAGGACAGCAGCGGGATCAGCGGCGGGATGAACGAGAGAAACCACAGATAGCGCTTGCCGTCCCGGTAGGTGATGGTTTCGCCAGCAGACGTTGTTCCCGTGAAGATCATCGCATTCCTCCAGCGTTGCTTTCGAGGCGGCCTTGCGGCTTCGTTCTCTCACGGATGCCATGAAGCTAGCTCGCGCTATCGGCTCACGACAAGCCAAATCTGCGGGAGATCGCGCCCGGTTTGCAATGCGTCAAAGCGAGATCTGGAGCCCGCTAGGTCTCGATCTTCACGTATTCGAAATCGCCGGGCTTGTTGTCGATGCCGATTTTGGGCGGCGAAATCCAGGAGGCGAACTCGCCAGTCGCCGTCACCGGCTTCATCAGCGAGGCGATGAAATCGCCGTCCTCGGTTGACGGCAGCCACGCGCTTTTCTTCGCGGCCCAGCTCGCATCGTCAATCAAGATACCCTCGGGCGTGGCGTGGATGTCCTTGAACTCGCCGATGGCGCGGTGGAAGGCAACGTTCGGCAATGTCAGCTTGAAATCGTAGCCGGCGGTCGAAATCACCTTGTTCCAGCGCAACAGACCCTTGACGCAGTCCTGCGTATAGTCGTCGCGCAGGCGCATGTTGAGCGCGGTCAGCGCCGGCTCGTCGACGCGCTTGATCACGCCATCCACAAGCTTGAGCACCGGATAGGTGTCATTGGTCAGGCGATGATCGTCCGCGATCTGGGTCTCGTGATAGCGGCCCTTGATGCCGGCGTTGAACGAGTTCGCCGCGTTGGTCGAGACTTCCGAGCCGAACAGATCAAGCGACAGCGAATAATGCAGGTGCAGTTTCTTCTGGATGGTCGGCAGATCGATCACGCCCAAGGCGCGGACCTTCGCGATGTCGTTCGGGATCGGAAATGCCGGCTTCCCGCATCGCATCGCAGGTCCGCTGCACCACGCGGGTGATGCCGGTCTCGCCGACGAACATGTGATGCGCTTCTTCCGTCAGCATGAAGCGGCAGGTGCGCGACAGTGGATCGAAGCCGGATTGCGCGAGCGAGTGCAACTGCATCTTGCCATCGCGATCGGTGAAGTAGGTGAACATGAAAAACGACAGCCAGTCCGGCGTCGCTTCGTTGAAGGCCCCTAGCATGCGAGGGCTGTCGGCATCGCCGGAGCGGCGGCGCAACAAGTCATCGGCTTCCTCGCGGCCGTCGCGGCCGAAATATTTCTGCAACAGATAGACCATCGCCCAGAGGTGACGGCCCTCCTCGACATTGACCTGGAACAGATTGCGCAGGTCGTAGAGCGAAGGCGCGGTCTTGCCGAGGTGGCGCTGCTGCTCGACGGATGCCGGCTCGGTGTCGCCCTGGATCACGATCAGTCGCCGCAACATCGCGCGGTATTCGCCGGGCACCTCCTGCCAGGCCGGTTCGCCAAAATGCTCGCCAAAGGGAACGACGCGGTTTTCTTCCTGCGGCGCCAGAAGAATGCCCCAGCGATAGTCCGGCATCTTGACGTAGTCGAATTTCGCCCAGCCGCGCGGATCGACCGAGTATGCCGTGCGCAGGTAGACCAGCGACTGCTGGAAACCTTCCGGCCCCATGTCGCCCCACCAGTTCATGTAGCCGGGGTGCCAGCCCTCCAGGGCTTTAAGCACCTGGCGGTCCTCGCTGAGATTCACGTTGTTCGGAATCTTGGTCGAGTAGTCGACATTCATGATGTTGGCGTTCATGGCGTGCTCCTTGCTCGCGTTCTCGCGCGATCAAACCCGTGTCGTATCGAACTGCGCCTTCTGCCCGGTGCCGTAGCGGCGCAAGGCGCCCTCCTCGCCGACCGCATTCGGCCGCTGGAAAATCCAGTTTTGCCAGGCAGTGAGGCGCGAAAAGATTTTCGATTCCATCGTTTCCGGTCCGACGAAGCGCAAATTCGCTTCCATGCCGGTGAGGCCATCGGGCGAGAAGCTCGCGCGCTCCTCGAGGAACACCCGGACCTCGTCGTCCCAGTCGATGTCGTCAAGCGCAAAGGTGACGAGACCAAGCGCTTCGGCTTCCTCGGCATCGAGCGCTTCGCCGATGCGGCCCCGCGCGCGTTCGAGATCGGAAGGGTCGGCCTGGAAACGCGACTCCAGTCGCGTCAAACCATGGCTCATCGGGTAGGCGCCGAAATTCAGCGCCGAAAGCTGGACCGTCGGCGCCGCGCGGTTATCGCCCTGGCGCGTGCCGATCAGCATGTAGGAGCGGTCGGCGGCAAGCACGAGTTCGCAGAGCGTGCCGACAAAGCACGAGCCCGGCTCGACCAGCGCTACCAGCGTGCGCGAGGTGACGTCGATGCGCTTGAGCACGCGCTTCCAGTATTGCCTGATCTCGTTGACCAGCCAGTGCGCCTTGTTGGCTTCCAGAAACCCATCGTAAGCCAGCACCTGGGCGGGATCGCCGTGCGACTTGAACACGATCATCGCGATCTGAAGCTCGTTGATGCGCAGGTGCAGGATCGCATCGTCCAGTTCACGGGCGACCTGGAGCGGCCAGAACGAAGCGCCTTGCGTCAGCAAGCCATCCATATCGGCGGGCGGCGCGGCCTCGGGCGCTGCGATCGAAATCGTGGCTGTGCGCGCGGCGCGATCGATATCGACGCTAACGATGCCATAACGAATGGTCGTGTCGCCGATGCTGCGCGACAGCGGCGTCAGCGCGATGCCTTTGCCATTGCCGTTGCGCTTGGAAGCGCTGGCAAATTCCCTGGCGCGCTCCGAAACCTTCGCTTCGAGTTTGCTGTTTGGCGCAATCTCGTCGACCAGCCGCCACTGCACCGCGCGCTTGCCCTTGATGCCTTCCTCGATGGTGCAGAAAAAATCGGCATGGTCGCGGCGCACCTTGCGCTTGTCGACCACGCGCGTGAGACCGCCGGTGCCGGGCAACACCGCGAGCAGCGGCACTTCCGGCAACGCGACCGCCGCGGAACCGTCATCGGCAAGGATGATGTGATCGGTGGCGAGTGCGAGTTCGTAGCCGCCGCCCGCTGCCGTGCCGTTCACCACCGTGATGAAGCGTTGTCCGGAATTTTCCGAGGAATCCTCGAGACCGTTGCGGGTTTCGTTGGTGAATTTGCAGAAGTTCACTTTATGGGCGTGGGTGGCGCCGGCCAGCATGCGGATATTGGCGCCGGCGCAGAACACGCGGTTCTTGCCCGAGCGCACAACCACGACCTTCACGCCCGGATGTTCGAAGCGCAGGCGCTGCACGGCGTCAGCGAGCTCGATGTCGACGCCGAGGTCGTACGAATTCAGCTTGAGCTGATAGCCTTCGAACAGCCCGCCATTCTCGTCGACGTCCATCGTGAGCGTCGCAACGTCGCCGTCGACGGCAAGCTTCCAATGCCGGTAGCGCGAGGGTTCAGTCTGGAAATCGATAAAGCTCGCACCGCCTGCGAGAACGCGGTCGTCACCGGCCATGGCCCATCCCTGATTGCGGGTCTTCGTTACGGGGTACATGCACAATAATGCATGTTACGGGGCAGGTCTAGGGGGCTAAGCTCAGTTAATCTGCATTTTCGTTCATATTTTCCCGATCGACCCGATCGCAATCCAGTCGGTCTTGGACAAAGCCGGCTGCGCCAAACGGGCTTCCAGCAACCTGGCGAGGTGGGCTGCCGGAAAGCGATCGGCAAAACCATCTCCGGCGCCGCTTGAGCGACGCGACAGTAAATCCCTCGATCGCGCCCAGCGCCTCGCGCCACAGCCTTGCGGTCGCGTGCGGCTTCTGCATCCGTAGCTTCAGATTGGCATTGGCGATCTGGATACAGGCGCGCAGCAGGATGCGCTCGCGTCCGCCTTGGGGCGCCGCCGCCCAGACGGCTTCCAGCACTTCCTGCGCTTCCCAGAAATAGCCGGCGTCGTTCAGCGCGATGCCGTAGCGAAGCGCGGGATGACGCGCCGGTACGAAGCCAAAGAATTGCGCGGGCACCAGCGCCTTGGCCTGCCACAGGGTCTCGTGATCCGGTTCGCTATCTGCCGGTTCGCCGGGCACGTAAGCCCATTCGGGCAGCGGCAAATGCGCCGCGCTGGACGAAGTCATATTCATTGATCAAAGCCACAACTTGAAAACTTACACGACCTAAAAACTCAAACGGCCTAAAACTCAAACGGCTTAAAACTCAAACGACGCGACGTTCTACGCCTTCATGCACCGTCAAAATACGGCTGACGAATTCCGAAATAGTCGCGAGCGTCAATTCAGGCACCTCACGATGCGGTGAATGTCCTGCGCGCGGTATCATCGTCACGTCAACGGGGCAATAGCACTCTTCCTGCGCGATCTCGATCTGGCGAATTGTCCCATATTGATCGGCCTCGCCCTGCAAGATGGCGACGGGCACACGAATGTAGGCAAGGTATTCGCTGATGTCCCATCGACGAAAGTCGGGGTCCAGCCAGGCATCGGCCCAGCCGAAAAAGGCGTTGTCGACATCGCTGTGCCAACGCGCGAGCTTGTCGCGCAATTCGGTCGTCTCGTATGCGCGTTTGGTCTCCGCGATCGCGGCGAGCCCGACATCCTCCGTGATGAAGTGCGGCGCGATCAACACCACGCCGCGCACGCGATGATCGCCCGTGCCGCCGGCATGGATCGCCGCGATCGAGGCGCCATCGGAGTGGCCGAGCAACACGCCGCGCTGAAAGCCGATCGTATCGAGCAACACGGGAAGAACGTCGAGCGCCTCGCGGCTCATGTAGTCGAGCGGCCGCGGCAGCGTGACGGGCGTCGAAGCGCCGTAGCCGGCGCGCGAATAAACGAACACGCCCATTCCCGTGGCCGCCTGCAAGGATTGCGGAAAATCGCCCCACAGCGCCGTAGAGCCGAGGCCTTCATGCAGCATCACGATGGTGGGTGCTTGCGAAGGCGCAGGCCCGATCATGCGATATTCGAGATCGCTGTTGCCGATGCGCAGGAAGCCGGAGGGAGAGAGTGCCATGATCTTTCTTCCGTCATTCCGGACGGGGCGCGAAGCGGCCTGATCCGGAATCTCGAGATTCCGGGTTCGATGCTGTCGCATCGCCCCGGAATGACGAACAAACTATTTGTTGTCTTCGCGCAACTTGAACCGCTGGATCTTGCCGGTGGCGGTTTTCGGCAACGTCTCGACGGTTTCGATCCAGCGCGGATATTTCCAGACGCCGATCTTCTGCTTGACGTGCTCCTTGAGCGCTTCGTCGAGGCCTTTGGTCGCAACGCCGGCGCGCAAAACGACGAACGCCTTCGGCTTCAGCAGGCCTTCCGCGTCGGCCTCTGGCACCACGGCGGCCTCCAGCACCGCCGGATGGGTGATCAGCGCGCTCTCGACCTCGAACGGCGACACCCAGATGCCGGAAACCTTGAACATGTCGTCGCTGCGGCCGCAGAAAATATAGCGCCCATCGGCCTCGCGCACATATTTGTCGCCGGTGCGGGTCCAATGTCCCTCGAAGGTGCGGCGGCTTTTGCTGCGCTGATTCCAGTAGCCTTCGCCGGCCGAAGGCGCATCCACCAGCAATTCGCCGACCTCGCCGTCCGGCACATCGGCGCCCGCCTCGTTGACCAGCCGCACGTTGTAGCCGGGCACCGGACGTCCCGAAGAGCCGTACCGGATATCGCCGGGCGCGTTCGACAGGAAGATATGCAGCAATTCGGTCGAACCGACGCCGTCGAGAATGTCGACGCCAAACCGCGCTTTCCAGGCATTGCCGACGGACTCCGGCAAGGCTTCACCCGCCGAGGTACAGACGCGCAAGCGCTCGCCGCCACGCTGGGCTTTGTGGGATTCATCGTTGAGCATCGCCGCGAACAAGGTCGGCACACCGTAAAAGATGCTGGGATGATACTTGTTCATCAGCGCGAACATCGCGGCTGGCGTCGGACGCTCCGGATTGAGGACAGTGGTCGCGCCAACCGACATCGGGAAGGTCATCGCGTTCCCAAGGCCATACGCGAAAAACAATTTCGCCGCCGACAGGCAGACGTCGTCCTCGCGAATGCCGAGCACCTGCTTGGCGTAGGTCTCGGCGGTCGCGGCGAGATTGGCGTGCAAGTGCCGCACACCCTTGGGCATGCCGGTCGAACCGGAAGAATAAAGCCAGAAGGCCGGCTCGTCCGGATGGGTCGCCGCGGTCGTGAACGTATCGCTCTCGCTCTTGAGTTCTTCGGACAGCAACTTGTGGCCGAATGCATTTTTTCCGGAGACGACGACGCAATCGAGATCGCTCATTCGTCCGACGATATCTTTCACGGTCGGATAGAGCGCCTCCGACACGAACAGCACCCGCGCGCGGCAATCGGCGAGCACATAGGCGTACTGATCGGAGGTCAAAAGCGTATTGAGCGGCACCGGCACGATGCCGGCGCGCATCGCGCCGAGAAACACCGCCGGAAAATCCACCGTGTCGAGCATGATCATCGCCACGCGCTCTTCGCGGCGGACGCCAAGCCGGCGCAACATGTTGGCGACGCGACAGCTTTGCCGCTGCAACTCGCCATAGGTCAGTTCGGAAACGGTGTCGGTGTAGGCGAGCTTCTGGCTGCGCCCTTCATCGATGTTGCGGTCGAGCAGATAGGTCACCGCATTGTAAGCGCCGGATGTCTCGCTCATGCCGATCCCCTGGAAGCTCCCGTCACCCAAGGCGAAGACACGCTTCGCTCAAGTTATAAGCATTATAATTCATAGAAAGGCACTCTGTGCGCTTGCTGTCAATCCTCATCGGCATTATCTTTCCTATCAACATACACCGTGAACGACGGCCAGCGCATGGACGCTTCGAATAAGGGATCCACCAGCGATCCCGAAACCGGCTTTCTCGAACAACTCGGTCAGCGTGTGCGCACCATGCGTGCGCTGCGCGGCATGTCGCGCAAGGTGCTCGCCAAAGTATCCGGTATTTCCGAGCGCTATATCGCGCAGCTCGAAGCCGGCCGCGGCAATGTCTCGATCGTGTTGCTGCGGCGGGTATCGAATGCGATGGGCGCGCATCTGGAGGATTTGATTCCGCACCAGGAGCCCTCACCGGACTGGGCCGTGGTTCGCGATCTCCTGCGAAAGGCGTCGCCTTCGCAAATCTCTCACGCCAAGGACATTCTCTCCGGCCAGAGCGCCACGCAGCAGCGGCAGAAGTCGTTTGCGGGAATTGCGCTGATCGGCCTGCGCGGCGCCGGCAAATCGACGCTCGGTCGATTGCTCGCGAAAAAAATCGGCTGGAATTTCGTCGAGCTCAACAAGGAGATCGAGGCGCAGAACGGCCTTTCCATCGCCGAGATCATCGCGTTGTACGGCCAGGAAGGCTTTCGCCGCATGGAGCAATCCGCGCTCACGCAACTATTGGCGCGAAAAGAACTCACGGTGCTCGCGACCGGCGGCGGTATCGTCTCCGAGCCCGTCACCTTCGATCTCATCTTGTCGTCGTTCTATACGATCTGGCTGAAGGCCGAGCCGGAGGAGCACATGGGCCGCGTTCGCAAGCAGGGCGATCTGCGCCCGATGGCGGACGATCGATCGGCGATGGCGGAATTGCGCAACATTCTGGTTAGCCGCGAACCGCTCTATGCCCGCGCCTCCGCCGTCGTCGACACCGCTGGGCTCTCGGTCGATGCGGCCGCGGCGCGGCTGCTCGATGCCGTCTCACCGGTGCTGCAAAACGAACCGAAAGCATTCGGCCTGCACAGCGCAGCGGTTTAGAGGCGGGCGATCGGCAGTCCGCGGTTTCCGATCATGCCGGCAGGCCGGCCTTGAGGAGGCCAGCCTCGTGCCGTTTGCGATCGGCCTCGTGTTTGTAGTGCTGGGTGCCGAGATAGGCTGCCACCGTGAATTGCGGCTCGCGTTTCAGGACCTCGGCCGCGTGCGCGGCGGCTACGACCGAATTGCCCATTTGCGCGAACGTGGCGGCCAGGAAAGCATGATGCGTGTGGTCCGGGCGCGTGAGCCGTGAGAAGGCTTCGGCGGCTTCAGGATATTTTTCCGCGCAGTAACAGGCACGACCGAGGTGATTCCAGAAGCGCTCGGGGTGATATGGGTTGAGCCGCATCGCCTTCTTGATCCAGCCGATCCCCTCCTCCGGCCGCCCCAGCCACGTCAAAAGCTCGCCCTGCTGCACCACGACAAGATCGTAGTTGGGGTTGAGCGCGAGTGCTCGCTCCTGGTGGTATGCCGCTCTATCGTGATCGTCGCGGTTGAGATTCACCGCGGCAAAAACCCGATGCACGTCGCTGTCATTGTCGTCCAGCGCGAGCGCGAGTTCCAATTCCGCGCCGACCTGCTGGAACGTAGCATCGCGATTCGCACACCAGTCATAAACCCAGGTCTGCCCCAGCACGCACGCCTTCCAGGCATGAGCGTGAGCGTAGTTCGGATCGAGTGCGAGGGCACGGTCGAGCAGATGCTGCGCTTGCTCATTGTCGGAACGTGTCGAGCGATGATGCAGCACCTTGGCGGCCAGCACGCATTCGTATGCAATCATGTTGTCGGTGGGCTTGCGTTTCGCACGTTCCTGGGTGGCCGCCTCGACGCGCCCCTGCAATGTGGCGACGATGGCACGGGTGATTTCATCCTGGATGGCAAAGATATCCTCGAGTTCGCGGTCGTAGCGTTCGGCCCAGATGTGCCGGTCGGTTTCCGCGTCGATCAGCTGTACGGTGACGCGGATGCGGCCGCCTGCCTTCCGCACGCTCCCCTCAAGGACATAGTCGACGCCAAATTCGCGCGCGACCTCCTGCACTTTGACCGCCTTCCCCTTGTACACGAAGGTGGAATTGCGGGAGATAACGAACAGGTCGTGGAAGCGCGACAACTCCGTGATGATGTCCTCGGTGAGGCCATCAGCAAAGAACTCTTGCTCGGAATCGCCGCTCATGTTGGCGAGTGGCAGCACGGCAATGGACGGCTTCTTCGCGGATTTGGTCACAGCCGCGACATTGTTCGCGGCCTCCGGGGCGACGCCGGTGTTTTGATCGAGCCGAAGCCTGAAAACGCGAATCGGGCGCGCGATGTTTTTGACCTGCTGCTCGCCAATATCTTCGAAGACAATGTCCTCCAGCCGGCAACCGGCCTGGTCGCATACGGCCGCGGAGACACAGATGCCGCCCGGTTCAGCGAGGCCTTCCAGGCGGGCCGCGATATTGACCCCGTCACCGAAGATGTCGTCTTCATCGACGATCACGTCGCCCAGATTGATGCCGATACGGAATTGAATCTGCCGCGCCGGCGGGACATCCGCGTTACGCCGCGCCATGCGCCGTTGTATCTCGGCGGCGCAAACCACTGCGTCGACGACACTCTGAAACTCCACCAGCATGCCATCGCCGGTGGTCTTGATGACGCGTCCGCGATTCTTCGTAATGGCTGGATCGATCAGTTCGATCCGATGGGTCTTGAGGCGCGCAAGCGTTCCCGCCTCGTCGACCTCCATGAGCCGGCTGTAGCCGACCATGTCAGCGGCAAACACCGCAGCAAGCCTGCGTTCAGGTCCGAGATTGACCATCGATCGGACTCCTTCGCAGTGAATTCTAGCAGATCGCGGCTCCCTCTGCTGCCCTTTATGCGCGACTTCACCCTCCCGCCTTTCAAAGCAACTTCGGCATGACGCCTGCGGCATGATCGCGCAGCAGCGGCAAAAAGCGCTTGACCATCTCATCGGTCGAAACGCGATCGACATGCGCGCCGATATTGATCGCAGCGACGATGGTGCCATCGTAACGCTTCACCGGCACGGCAATAGAACGGAAATGCGGCTCGGCCTCGCGGTCGACAAGGGAATAGCCTCGCGCGCGATCGGCAATGATGGCGGCCAGCAGACGTTTCGGATCGGTCACGGTCTGCGGCGTCAGCGCCTCGCGTTTCATCGCGCTCAGTTTTGCTTTCAGCTCGACGTCGCCAAGCCGGCCGAGCATGGCGCGGCCGACCGCGGTGCAGAACGCAGGCAGGCGATAGCCGATGTCGATGCCGCCCGAGAAAATTCGCGTCGGACTGCCGCGCGCGATGAACACCACGTCGTCGCCGTCGAGCACCGCGAGCGAACTGATCTCCTGCGAGCGAGTTGCGATCTCGTCGAGCACCGGCTGCAATACGGCGACGAGCTGGTTCGAACGTAAGTAACTACCTGCCAGCGTCAGCACATGCGGTGTCGGCGCAAACACTTTGCCGTCGCTTGAAACGTAGCCACCGTGCTGGAGCGTCAGGAGAATGCGCCGTGCAGTCGCGCGCGGCAGGCCGGCGAGACCGGCGATCTCGCTCAGCGTCATCGGCGAGGTGCGCTCGCCGAAGAGCTGCAACAGCCTCAAGCCCCGATCCAGGCTCTCGACGAAATCGGTGGCGCGGGGCTCGCCGTCAGGTCGCTTGGGCTTGACCATGGAAGTCGCTTGCGAAGTTTCGGGAGCGTGCTACGATAATTGAACATTTGTTCAATAGACGAACAATACGCTGAGACCGCCTTCCACCGCAAGCCTTTTTAGGATGAGGTAACGCGCCATGATGAGCCAGGAACAGAACGACCTGATCACGCGCACGGGCCCGAACGACCCCTGCGGCAGACTGATGCGGATGTACTGGCAGCCGGCGGCGCTGCTCGATGAACTCGAGGGGCCGCGACCGGTGCGTCCGGTAAAACTGCTCGGCGAAGACCTCGTGCTGTTTCGCGACGAGCAGGGGCGCTATGGCCTGATCGAGCGCCACTGCGCGCATCGTGGCGCCGACCTCGCCTTCGGCCGGCTCGAACAAGGCGGCCTGCGCTGCGCCTTTCACGGCTGGCTGTTCGACGCATCGGGCCAGTGTCTGGAAACGCCCGCCGAGCCGAAGGATTCGAAGCTCTGTCGCGGCATCAAGCAGCGCGGCTATCCGGTCGTGGAGAAGGGCGGCATTCTCTGGGCTTATATGGGCGAAGGCGAACCGCCGGCGTTTCCCGGAGATCGATTGCTTCGTCGCGCCCGGCAGCCACACCTTCGCCTTCAAGGGCCACATCGGTTGCAACTGGCTGCAGGCGCTCGAGGTCGGCATCGATCCTTCGCACGCCTCGTTCCTGCATCGCTTCTTCGAGGACGAGGACACGTCCGCGGCCTACGGCCGTCAGTTCCGCGGCGCGTCTTCCGGCACCGACCTGCCGATGACCAGGATCCTGCGCGAATACGATCGTCCGATCATCAATGTCGAGCAAACCGAATATGGCCTGCGGCTGATTGCGCTGCGCGAGATCGACGACGAGCGCACGCATGTCCGCGTCACCAACCAGCTCTTTCCGCATGCCTTCGTCATTCCGATGAGCACCGAGATGACGATCACGCAATGGCATGTGCCGGTCGATGACAAGAATTGCTACTGGTATGCGATCTTCACGTCCTACGCCGCGCCGGTCGACAAGAAGAAGATGCGTGACCAGCGCCTCGAGCTCTATGAGTTGCCGGACTACAAGTCGCGCAAGAACAAATCCAACGACTACGGCTTCGATCCGCACGAGCAACAGACCGAGACCTATACCGGCATGGGAAGTGACATCAACGTACACGACCAGTGGGCGGTGGAATCGATGGGACCGATCCAGGATCGCACCCGCGAGCATCTCGGCACCGCCGACAAGGCGATCGTGCAATACCGCCGCCTGCTGCGGCAGGAGATCGAGAAAGCGTCCAAGGGCGAGAAGCCGTTCATGTCTCTCGATGCTTCACATGCCCGGAGCATCCAGGGCCCGGCGACGATGGACGGCATCGGACCGACGCGTGGCTGGGAAACGTTCTGGATGGAAGTCGACGTCAAGCGCCGCCGCGGCGCGCCGTGGGCCGCGCCGGTTCAAGAGATTGCGGATGCGGTCCCGCATCTGAAGGTGGTCTAGTGAGCTTCGTCGAGCGTCACAGCCTGTGGTCCGGCGAGCAGAAGGAGGCGGCGAACCGCCTTCGGCGCATCGTCGAGGAACAAAAACTCGAAACCATTCGTCTGTCGTTTCCCGATCAGCACGGCATCCTCCGCGGCAAAACTCTTGTCGCCAGCGAGGCGCTTGCATCGCTGGCGAGCGGCTGCACCATCACCACGACGATGCTCGCCAAGGACACCGCGCATCGCACGGTATTTCCAGTCTTCACTTCGGGCGGCGGCTTCGGCATGCCCGAGATGGAAGGCGCTGCCGACGTGCTCATGGTCGCCGACCCCACAAGCTCCGGGTGTGGGACGCGAATTCGGGCAGCCTGGTCGGTGTCTTGTCCGGGCATGAGGCTCCGGTAACGGCCGTGGCGTTCAACAAAGACGACACGCACCTGCTGTCGTCCGGCACGGATGGGACCATTCGCCTGTGGGACACCAGGTGGCAACCCATGATTGGCCGCGGGGGGGTGGCGTGGGCGAGGTTCTTCGATGACGGCCGGCGCATCGGCTCGGTCGAAGTAGATAAGGGCGACGCGGGTACGACTGTCCGGTGGTGGGACACCTCCACCGGCCTCCCTATCGGTAATCCGGTGCACATCGTCGACAGTGCTATCAACAAGCTGTACCTGGTCGACGAGCGCCGCGCCCTGTCGTTCGGATCGGCCGTCACCGCACAGCTGTGGGACGCGCGCACCGGCCTGCCGCTGGGCCAGCCACTACCTCTTTCGCCCGACCCGCGACGGATCGTCGTCGCGGACGACACAACCAATCCCCGGATCGCCGCCACAGTCGAATCGGGGGAAGTGAAGATATTCAGGTCCGACACGATGCGGCCGGTCGGAAAGCCGATCCGGCCCGCTGGCCAGGTCTCGAAAATGACCTTCAGCCCCGGCGGCCGTACTCTCGCCACCTCGACCGGCGAACGCAGTGTCGTCGAGCTGTGGGACTCGGAGACCGGTGACCGCCTTGGGCAGCCGATCCCGACGAACGGGGGGTCCGCGAGTATCGCGTTCAGCCGCGATGGACACCGGCTCGCGATAGGAAGTTCTCAAACCCTGAGCGTGTGGAACACAGTGACTTCAGAGCCTGAAGGTGCGCCGATGACCCTAAACGCCAAATCATCGACTGTCACATGGAGTCGCGACGGGAGGACGGTCGCCTCCGGTGGCGCCGATGGGACGATCCAATTGTTCGAAGCCCAAGGAGCATCCCCGGTGGCCGCCCCGCTCACGGGTCACACGGCTTCTGTCACGAGTCTGTCATTCAGCCCGGACGGAACAACCTTACTCTCAGCCAGCGCCGATGGAACGGTTCGCCTCTGGCCAGTGCCCTTACCCGATGCCGCACGAAAAGCGTTGTGCGCCAAAATTACTCACAACATGAGCCAAGTTCAGTGGAACGACCGGGTGTCAAAGGACATCGACTACGAGGAGGGCTGCCCGGGCCTGCCGGCGTCCGACTACTCGGGATAGCTGTAACCCCTGCTACCCGCATTCGACCCGTCGTCAGGCTCCGGCCCGAACACGAACCCTCGGCCGACACTTCTGCACACTGTCCTCGAAAACCCTTGTTAAACAGCATGATTCGAGCTCAGGCCGGAAGGCGCGCTTCAATCTCAACGCCGTCTCGACGAGATATGGAGCTAACCGAACTCCGTTGCGTGCCGGGGGCGGAGACCGGCCGGTCATGCGGCTAGTGGCCTACCCTGATCGTCGCATGGCACAGCGTCCGGTCGACAGGTCGACTCCCGCTGCTCCTCCATGAGGACCAGAGTTCGTGTCATCTCCACGGGTCTGATGCTGCCGAGCTGGCCCTCGTATGGCTTTTCGAGGAACCTGACGAGCCCAATGCCCGAGATGATGATCGCCGTCATCGAGCCGATCATCATCGCCTGGACGAAGAATTTCTCACCCGGGTCCGCATAGAAGCACATGTACCCGATCAGCAATGCTCCCCGCTGTGGTCCACGTCAGTATCGTTTCACGGGGGTCAGCGATGTCCGTCATATCGCTGCGCCATGTCCGACACGAAGTCTAAAGACCCTCGTATGTCGATTTCGAGACGGCGTTCAGTTCTGCTCGGGCGTAGTCGATTTGGTCCTATGCGTAGGCCGCCATGGCGGCGGTGGGTTGATCGCGGCGCATTAGCGCAACTCGCGCAGAATGCGGACGCGTTCCTCGTCCGCAAGCAGTCCGGCCAGCGGTGAGACTTCGCGCATTTCGACGCAATCGCGGCCCAGGCCAGTCAGGACGCGATGAAGGCCCGGTACGTCGCAGCGTTCGAGTAGGGACTCCCAACGATCGACGTTTCGCAGGTGCGGCTGGCCTTTGACGTCGGACCGCAGCAGTCGCAGGTTGCGTTTGATCCTGGGGCGCCACTGCGCAAGGGTGGACGGCGTCAGCTGTCTTGCCAACTCACGGTGCAACATCCAGGAGCGGCGTTCTGAACGTGTCAATTTGGGGGCCACCGGTCGCCGTGAGATTTCGAGCCGATAGCCCATGCACGACAGCAGCCGGTCGAGTTGTTCATCGCTCAAATCCACCTTGTCCGAGCAGAACTGGCTGATGCTCGGCTGGCGCACGCCACTGAGACGAGACAGCTCGGACTGGGTAGTGCCGGTTTCATGCATCACCGTTCGCAGAACCTCACTGCGGTCGCTCACGCTGCAATTATAGTATTTCTTGCTATAGCCCAACGTGGGACACCGCACTACTTCGAGAAGGTCGTTGTCCTGTGCCCGAGCGGGTAAGCGGGCAGGTTGTCCCCGCTGCGGGGTGGTCGCTGATTTGAGTGGCCCCGTCGCTGCGACCCAGGCGATGACATTTCGCAAAGGCTTACTGGCGAATCATTCGGGGAGCGAGGCTGTTTCGCCGAAGCACGGCGGCCCCCACAGGCCCCGGCCGGCGGCCTTGGCCTCCTGTTCGGCAGCGGCGATCTCGCCGGCTCGGGCCGAAGAATGGCGGTGATAAACGTAGGAATGGGCCGCACCCGCGCGGGCGGCTTCCACCGAGTAGTCCCAGCCGTCGGCCTTGTCCAGGTACGCGAGGGTCCGGCCGTAGCGGTCGTACACGCCCTGGGTCGGGTCGGTGACGAAGCGCGACCCGTTGTCCGAGCAGGGTCGTTTTCGCGAACTCGGTCGCCTCCGGACCCCAGCACCCGACGCTGTAGCCGGGCTTCTTGGTCTCGGGCGTGTCGATGCCGAGCAGGCGGATGCGCAGCCGCCCCCGGACGTCGTCGACGATGTCGACGGTGTCACCGTCGACCACCTTGAGCACGGTCGCGGTCGTGGTCACCGGATCGGCATGTGCCGATCCGGTGACAGTCGGAATCGCGGAACAGCGTGGCCGCTGTCATAACCGCGGCGACCAATCGGATCGGGGTTTGCACGCGTGCAGTGTGCCGCAGCGCACCTGACATGTGTGACGACGTCCGGGGCAGGCATCCGCTTACTGCTGGACGTTGCTACTCGCAGGCCACGCCGTCGCCGTCACGGTCCAAACCGGCGCGGTATCCGGCCTGACCCGCCAGGATCGGTGTCACGCCGGCCTGCCGGGCAGCAGCGCAATTCGGGTAGTAGACGTCAGACGACGTGGTGGATTGCGTCGACTCGCCCGAGTTCGGGCTGGCAGAGGCGGTCGCAACCGCACTCATCGCGATACCCGTGATGGTGATGGCGACGAGAAATGTGCGGATCATAGCGACCTCCTATAGTTGTGACTCGCATCGCCGCGATGACGAGCGCTGAGCATATTAGGTCGACTAGAAGTTGCTAAGCAAATTAGCTGGTTGGTCGATTTGTGATCCTGCTGCGCGGTACGCGCGACTGTCTCGGGGACGCAGAGATCCTCGTTTGAATGGGCAGGCGGTCCCTGTCGGGCGCCGTCATAACCGAGTTGTCCCCAGCCTGGGGATAACTCGGTGAGTGTTGATCAACCGTTCGACGGGGCGACAACTGGTCGGCCCCGGGCAGTAGTTCTGCAATCACGCGAGCATGCGGTTCGCGCGATTGGAGGTGGGGCCGTGCCCGCAACACCGAACGTTGTGCCTCGTGAGCCGGCCGTGCGGCTCGACTTCTTGCGCAACGTCGTGCGTGAGCCGTCGCGCACCTGCGGCGTGTGCGCCGCACCGGTCGACGGCCATTCACTGTGCTGGCGCTGCCGCCACCATCGACGCAGCTTGGGTCTGGCCGATCTTGTCGCGCCATTGGCCTACGCCGTTGACGGCACCGACTCGGCGGCCGTGCTGCGCAACTACAAGAACCATCCACTGCGTCGCGAGCGGGACCGATGCGCGTTGATCGTCAGTGAGCTTCTGAGGCTGGGGATTTCGGATCACGAACGGTGCTTGGGCGCTGTCACCGGCCAACCGGTTTCGGCGCGTGTCGTGATCCCGTCGCTCACGAGCCGGATTGGCATCCATCCGATGGTGGCGATCGCCGAGTCATTGGGACTGACGGGTGATGTCGCGTTGCAGCCGGCGCTCGATGGGCGCTGCGACCGTGTCGTCGACTCCGAGAAATTCACCGCCGCCGGTGCCGTGACCCGTCGCCACGTC
>CAWDES010000012.1:0-292480 GCA_963801325.1 uncultured Alphaproteobacteria bacterium | reverse complement strand
GGCCGTGAGCAACATGGCGCTCGGCGTGGCGCTGTGGGGGGTGGCGCCGCCGTGGCTTTCGGCGCTGCTGATCGTGGTTGCGGCCGGGCCCCTGGGCGCCGCGTTCGCAATGGCCGACCCGATCACCACGTCGCCCAACGATGCCACCGCGCATGGCCGCTGGCATGGGGTGTTCGGTATACTTTCACTCGGGTTTCCGATGGTCGCGGCGCTTTTTGCGATCACGACGGTCAAAGGGGCATCGCCGCTTTGGCCATGCTTCCTCGGGACGGCCCTTCTGGTCTGGGTCGCGTTCGTCGCCTTCATCGTATTGGCTACGCGCTGGCGACGTGCCGGGCGAAAACCCGGACCGGAGATGCCGATCGGAATTCCCAACCGGATCTTTGCTGCGGCGTATGTGGTCTGGACTGTCGCGATCGCGCTTGCAGCCTGGTCTCTCGGGAGATGATCTCGCCTACGCCGGCCTCGTTCCCAACTCATGAAACGCCGTAATCGCGCTGAACACCTCCACCCGATGCCTTGCCCGACGGGCAAATCACTTTGCCGTCGTCGGGACATGTCCATCCCTTCGGTCAAAAATATTCCGCTTCGCGGATCGCTAGACACAGCATTAGTGATTCCAGCCGTCCCGCCTCATCCATGAGGGGCGTATCGCGATCGTCACGAACGTGGAGGCGGGATGCGGTGGACGCGGATGGCGCGATAGGCGAATGCGCACATCCCGCGGACGGCGAAGCCGTGTGGTCCTGACGCCCCGACGCTGGCGTCAACTCCCGACAATGCTGCGCATTGCGGGGGGATGGTGGCAAGAAAGCCCGGTTCACCAGGGAGAGCACGAAATAAGCCGTTAAAACCATTGCGCAGGGAAGGCCGGATCGATCCGGCGAACCCGTGGTGACTAACTCATGTGCTTTCTATTTTGCGCATGAGGCTGCGGGTGCTCACCGAGCGCCCGGTCTTCCCTGCGCCCTCTCATCTGGAGGGACGAAGGTCAATGCATCACTTGGGCGCACTCCGCGCCGCGAGATGGACTGCGCGCGCCTGCTGTCTGACACTGTAGGGTGATGCGGGACGTCATGGTCCATGACGGGGCGCGGGAACGGCCGTATCGCCGTCTCAAAAAAATCGAATGCCCTGTGTCGGATCAGGCAAGCTTCGTTCGTCCTCGGGGCGTCATCTCGTAATTCATGAGGTAAAACATGCCCAATACCATCCGCCTGCACCGCGTTCTGGCGACAAGCCCCGAGAAGGTCTATCGCGCGTTCCTCGAGGCCGACGCGCTGGCGCAATGGCTGCCGCCGAACGGATTTACCTGCACCGTTCACCACCTGGAGCCGAAAGCCGGCGGCACGTTCAAGATGTCCTTTCGTAACTTCACGACCGGCAACGGCCACTCGTTTGGCGGTGAATATGTCGAGCTCGTTCCGGGTGAGCGGCTGATCTACACGGACAGATTTGACGATCCGAACCTGCCCGGCGAGATCAAGGTGACGGTCGCGTTGAAGAAAGTATTGGTCGGCACCGAAGTGAATATCGAGCAGTCCGGTCTGCCGGACGCGATTCCGCCCGAAGCCTGCTATCTCGGCTGGCAGCAGTCGCTGCGAAATCTCGCCCGGCTCGTCGAGCCCGAGATCAATCAGTAAGGGCCTGAAGCCGCTTCCGCAAAGAGGCACCCGCCGCCGCGCCTGGAGAAACGCGGTCGGCGGGCTCCCTCTTCAATCCCGGTAGCCGATCGGCACGGCGATGAAGTGCGTGTTGTCGGAGGTCTTCACCCGCATCAGCACGTCGTGCTTGCCATCGCTCTTGGCTTGCGACAGCGCCTGACGCAGATCGCGGATATTGGCGACGCTCTTGCCGCCGACATCGAGGATGACGTCGCCGGATTTCACGCCATGCTCGGCGGCGGGGCCGTCGGGGTCGACTGATGTGACGACGACGCCCTGGTTGCCGGCGCCGGCGACTTCGCTGGCGGGCGCGACCGCGACACCGAGGTGAGGCACGCCACGGGTCGGAGCGTTGCCGGACTCGTCGGCGCTGGCTTGCTTCTGATGCTGGTCAGGCATTTTCGCCAGCGTCACCGTCAGCGTCTTGGCCTCGCCCTTGCGCAGGATGTCGAGCTTGGCGGAACTGTCGGGCGTCATTGCCGAGATTTCGCGCGCCAATGTGCGCGAATTCTTGATCGGGTTTCCGTTGACCGCCGTGATGACGTCGCCGGGCTGAATGCCCGCCTGGGCCGCCGGCGTGTCGGGCTGGGCCTCGTCCACCAGCGCGCCTTCGGCCTTCTTCATGCCAAGGCTTTCGGCGATGCCCGCGGTGACCGGCTGGACCTGCACGCCGAGCCAGGCACGCGTCACGGCGCCTTTGTCCTTCAGTTGCGCCACGATCATCTTCACGGTCGAGGCCGGGATGTCGAAGCCGATGCCGACCGATCCGCCGGACGGCGAATAGATCGCGGTGTTGACGCCGATCACCTTGCCGCTGGTGTCGAAGGTCGGGCCGCCCGAGTTGCCCTTGTTGATGGGCGCATCGATCTGGATGTAGTCGTCATAGGGGCTGGCGCTGATCGCGCGTCCCTCGGCCGAGATGATACCCGCGGTCACCGTGCCGCCGAGGCCATAGGGGTTACCGACTGCGACGACCCAGTCGCCGACCCGCGGCGCCGCCGTTGCGAAGTCGACATAGGCGAAGTCCTTCTTGCCCTCGACCTTGATCAGCGCGACATCGGTCTTCTGGTCGGCGCCGATCACCTTGGCAGTGTAGACGGTGCCGTCATCGGTCGTGATCTCGACCGACTTTGCATGGTCGACCACGTGATTGTTGGTGACGGCATAGCCGTCCGCCGAAATGAAGAAGCCCGAGCCGACGCCGGTGACCATCTGGTGGCGCTGCTGCATGCGGCCCTGCTGGCCGTTTTCATCACCAAATCGCCGGAAGAATTTCTCGAACGGCGAACCCGGCATGTACGGCGAATTTTGCTGGTCGTTCTGGTCGCTCGCATTGGGATCGTCGGACTCGGCGCCCTGGTCGACGCGCACGCGCACCGAAATCACCGCGGGTTTTACCTTGGCGACGAGATCGGCAAATCCGGTTTGTCCCGGCGCGTTCACTGTCTGCGGCGCAGGCGTCGCGGCAAGGGCTTGCCCTGCGAAGTTCCCATATCCGAGCGGTCCGCCGACGACGAGGGCCGATCCGAGAACGGCGGCGGAGCAGAGCAAAGTGAGGCGCCGCGCCGACCATGTTGTTTTGCGAGGGGGCTGTTGGTTGGTTTGAGTCATGAGTGCATCTCCAATTTTGAAGCCGTGTGGCTTGGGACTGGAGGTAACACCCGCGCATTACTGCCTCCTGTCGCGCGCATTAATTCTTCCTGTTCAACAGATTAAATCGCCGTAACGGCGTGGGTGAAGATGGCCATCGAAAATGCCGCTTGACGGATTCATAACTGTACGGTTATACGTAAATCAATAACCAACGAGTTATGGAAAAATGGCGAACGCTCACGATACGCTTTTCAGGACGCTGGCCGATCCCACGCGGCGGGCGATCTTCGAACGGTTATGCCGGGAAGGGGAACAGACGGTCGCGGCACTAACCGCGCGCTCGGGCGTTTCGCAACCGGCGGTCTCGAAACATCTGGGCCTTCTGAAAAAGGCCAAGCTGGTGCGCGATCGCCACGAAGGCCGCCAGACACATTACAGCGCGCAGCTCAATGCGCTCGCGCCGCTGATCGATTGGACGAGCCAGATGACCGGCTTCTGGCAGAGCCGGTTCGATGCGCTCGAGGATTTGCTGAAGAGGATGGATCAATGAGCCAACAGACCGGGACGCTTTCCGTCGTCGTCGAACGAGATTTTCCGTTTCCGCCGGAGCGACTGTGGCGTGCGCTCACCCAGCCACATCTGATGGAGGAATGGCTGATGAAGAACGATTTCAAGCCGGATGTCGGCCACAAGTTCAATCTTCGCGGCGACTGGGGCGGCGTGCTGGATTGCGAGGTTCTCGAGATCGAGCCGCACAAGACGCTGTCCTACACCTGGAACCACGCGCATGCGGATGCCGCCTACAACCTGATGAGCGTCGTGACGTTCACGCTGACGCCGACCAGGGCGGGCACGCATCTGCGCGTGGAGCAGGCGGGATTCCGGAAAGATCAACCGCAGGCGTTTGGCGGCGCGAGGTTCGGCTGGCAGAAGTTTTTGGAGAACCTGGACCAGGTCGTCGCGAAGACACGATTGAGAGCCGGGCCGCGCATATTTGAATTTGATATCGCCGAAGAGGGGAAATTTCATGAGAGAGACGACCATACGTATTATCGTTCGCTGGATTCATATTGTCTGCGCGATCCCGATCATCGGCTATATCTACAGCCCGTTCGCGAACCTGCCGGATTATGCCTTCCCGACGCGGTTTGTGTTTTTCCCGGTGATGCTGCTGTCGGGGTTGTGGATGTGGAAGGGCCATCTTGTTCGCCGGATGATATCCGGAAAGCCCGCTGAGAGGCGTTTCACATGAGCGCATCCGAACAGATCGACAAACTGATCGCACGGACGGCGGACTGGCGCGGCGAGACGCTTGCGAGCGTCCGCAAGATTATCCTCGCCGCCGATAATGAAATCGTCGAAGAGTGGAAGTGGATGGGAAGCCCGGTGTGGTCGCGTGACGGCATCATCGCGGTCGGCAACCCGCACAAGGGCAAGGTGAAGCTCACCTTCATGTACGGCGCGAAGCTCGCCGATCCGGACGGGTTGTTCAACGCCGGCCTTGAAGGCAACGAGCGCCGCGCGATCGATTTTTTTGAAGGCGACAAGGTCAATGCGCGCGCGTTGAAGGATCTCATCCGCGCCGCCATCGCCTACAACCAGACGAAGAAGTCGAAAAAGCCGCCTGCGGCGAAGGCGAAGAAGGCCGCGAAATCAGGCAAGGCCAGCAAGAGGTAAACGAGACGAATCACACAAGAGTTAAAATATATCGGGTCACGATATTGTTAGGCGAATTGCGATTGCAGCCATGCATGGGCGAGCTTGATCCCGCCCGCCGCGCGCGTTAGGCAGGCGGCTTCAATTCCCTCCCGAAAAGCTCATTCATGCGTCAAACGATCGACAAGGCCCGCGGCGGCGCGCGGCATCGTAACAAACTCGGCGATTTCACGGCAGACCGCCGAGTGCTGCTTCTGATGGGCATGGCGCTGATCGTCGGCAGCGCCAGCGCCGCGACCGCCTGGATCCTCATCAAGTTGATCGCGCTGGTCACGAACCTCGTCTGGTTCGGCCAGTTCAGCTTCCGGAACATTCCGCTCGCGGATACCGTCCGCAGCGCCCAATGGATCGTGCTGGCGCCCGCGGTCGGCGGCCTCGTCATCGGGCTGATGGCGCGCTTCGGATCCGAGAAGATCAGGGGACACGGCATCCCCGAAGCGATCGAAGCGATTTTGCTGGGCGGAAGCCGCATGCATCCGAAAGTGGCCGTGCTGAAGCCGTTGTCGTCGGCGATCTCGATCGGCTCGGGCGGACCGTTCGGCGCGGAAGGCCCGATCATCATGACCGGCGGCGCGGTTGGCTCGCTGTTTGCCCAGTGCTTCCATCTCACGGCCGCCGAGCGCAAGACGCTTCTCGTCGCTGGCGCGGCCGCCGGCATGACCGCGATTTTCGGCACGCCGATCGCGGCGGTGTTGCTCGCCGTCGAATTGCTGTTGTTCGAATGGAAGCCGCGCAGCTTTTTGCCAGTTGTCGTCGGCGCCATCGTTTCTGCGGTCTGTCGTCCGTTCCTGTTCGACGCGGGACCGTTGTTTCCGTTCGCCGAACATCCGAACCTGCCGGTGTGGGGGATGGCCGTGGCGGTCGGTGTCGGCATCGTCGCCGGTCTTCAATCGGGCCTGATGACGCGCCTGCTGTACGCAGCCGAAGACCTGTTCGATTGCCTGCCGGTGCACTGGATGTGGTGGCCGGTGCTTGGGGGGCTGGCCGTCGGCGCCGGCGGGCTGATCGACCCGCACGCGCTCGGCGTGGGTTACGACGTCATCGCCGATTTGTTGTCCGGCCACGCCAACGCCCACGAGGTCGGCCGGCTGCTTCTGGTCAAATCGGCGATCTGGATCGTCGCGCTGGCGTCCGGCACCTCCGGCGGCGTTCTGGCGCCGCTTCTGATCCTCGGTGGTTCGGCCGGCTGGCTCGAAGGCCAGTTCCTGCCCGGAGGACCTTCATTCTGGGCCTTGGTCGCGATGGCCGCGATGATGGGCGGCACGATGCGCTCGCCGCTCACCGGCGTGATGTTTGCGATCGAGCTGACCGGCAACGTCGAGATGCTGCCCGTTCTGCTGGCGGCGACTGGTGCTGCCTATGCCGTCACCGTGCTGTTGTTGAAGCGTTCGATTCTCACCGAGAAGATCGCGCGGCGCGGCCAGCACATCACGCGCGAATACTCCATCGACCAGTTCGAACTGCTGCGGGTCGCCGACGTGATGGTGAAGAAGGTCGATACGTTGCCGGTGACGATGCCGGTAGACGACGCGGTCGCCTTCTTCACGGCCGACGACATCAGGCACAAGTCGTATCCGGTGGTGACAGTCGACGGGCGTCTCGCCGGCATGGTCGCTCGCGCGGATGTGCTGCGCTGGCGAACCGAGGGCGCCCATCAGGCCATGACGCTCGATGATCTGGTCTCGGATTCCTCGGCGGTGTCGGCCTATCCCGATGAGGTGCTCGGACGGGTCGCCGATCTCATGGTTTCGTTCGATCTCGGGCGCATTCCGATTGTGGACCGCGACGAGCATCGCGTGATCGGACTGATCGCGCGCAAGGACCTGTTGCGCATCCGCTCGGTGGTCAATTCGCAGGAGCGCGAGCGCAACGCTTACTTCATGCGGGAAAAAGTCGCCTGAGCGTATTGATTGGCAACGAGATTTTCGATGGAAGGAACCAGGCTCGTCCGGCCGCAAAAAATGTGAGAATCTGATTTGGAGGGTGTCGGTTCCCCGGCATTTCATTCGTCTTCATCCCAGACAGGGGTAAATGGGAGACAAGAATGACCAATTCTCGCTATCGCTGGGTGATCGTCGCGGCCGGAGGCCTGCTTGGCTGTGTGGCGATCGGCGGCATGTTTTCGTTGCCGGTGCTGCTTCAGCCGATCGCGCGCGACACCGGCTGGTCCGTGACCGGCGTCTCCAGCGCCATGACCATCGGCTTTCTGGCGATGGCGCTGACCAGCATGGTCTGGGGCACGTTGTCGGACCGGTTCGGGCCGTTGCCGGTGGTGCTGACGGGTTCGGTAGTGATCTCGGCGAGCCTGGCGCTCGCAAGTCTTGCGACCTCGCTGATCGCGTTTCAGATCTTTTTCGGCGTCATGATCGGCGGCGCGACGGCCGCGATCTTCGCGCCGATGATGGCGACCGTCACCGGCTGGTTTGACACCCATCGCAGTCTTGCGGTGTCGCTGGTATCGGCCGGCATGGGCATGGCGCCGATGACGATGGCGCCGCTGGCTGCCTGGCTGGTCTCGAACCACGACTGGCGCACCTCGATGCAGATCCTGGCCGCTGGTCGTGGCCGCGATCATGATCCCGGTCTCGCTTCTGGTTCGTCGCCCGCCGGCGTTCGATGCGGCCGCCGCGCCGTCGTCGTCGGGCGAGGCGCCGCCGAATATCTCGCTCAAGGAAGCGCTGGCGATCGCCGCAATTCATCATTTTGCTGGCGACGAACTTCTTCTGCTGCGCGACGCATTCGGGGCCGATCATCCATACCGTGAGCTACGCGGTTTCCTGCGGCATTCCGATGATCGCGGCGGTCACGATCTACAGCGTCGAGGGCCTCGCCGGGATGGGTGGCCGTCTCGTCTTCGGTCTGCTCGGCGACCGCTACGGCGCCAAGCGCGTGCTGGTGACCGGCCTGTTGTTGCAGGCGTTCGGCGCGCTCGGTTACGTCTTTGCGCAACACCTCGCCGAATTCTATGCCGCCGGTGCACTGTTCGGCTTCATCTATGCCGGCACCATGCCGCTCTATTCGGTACTGGTGCGCGAGAATTTCCCGCTGAAGATGCTGGGCACCGTGATCGGCGGCCTGTCGATGGCGGGCAGCCTCGGGATGGCGACCGGTCCGATCGCCGGTGGGCTGATCTACGATACGTTTGGGAGCTATGCCTGGCTCTATATCGGCTCCTGGGCCGTCGGCCTTGGCGCGTTCTTCATCATCCTGACGTTCAGGCCGTTCCCCAAGACCGAGCCGCAACCCGTTGCCGTGCCGGCATAACTGGCAGCGTTCAAGCCGGGAACCCATGCCAAAACGCCGCCGGTCAACGAGGCCGGCGGATTTTTTCGAAAAGGCTGACTCCTTTTGGGGTTCTCGGACGTCTTTGCTCCATCAACAGGAGAGATCGACGATGTCACCCAACCAGAAAGACGTCACCGCTCACGATCACCATGCCGCCGGTCGTATCGGCCAAGGACTGGGAAGCCGCGCGCGAAGCGATGCTCGTGAAAGAGAAGGCCGCGTTGCGCGCGCGTGATGCGCTGGCCGCCGAACGCCGGCGGATGCCGTGGATGGCGGTCGAGAAGAGCTACACCTTCGAGGGGCCTGCGGGAAAGGTAAGCCTGCGCGATCTGTTTGAGGGCCGCCGCCAGTTGATCGTCTACCGCGCCTTCTTCGAACCCGGCGTGCATGGCTGGCCCGATCATGCCTGCATCGGCTGTTCGCTCGGCGCCGATCAGGTTTCCAACCTTGTTCACTTGAACGCGCGCGACACCACGCTGGTCTACGCTTCGCGCGCGCCGCAGGCCGACATCGCGCGGCTCAAAGCGCGCATGGGGTGGGAAGGGATCCCGTGGGTGACCATCACCGACAGCTTCGACCGCGATTTCGGCGTCGATGAATGGCATGGCCACAACGCTTTCATCCGTGACGGCGAACGCATCTTCCGCACCTACCTCATCAACAGCCGCGGCGACGAGGCGATGGGCACGGTCTGGAGCTATCTCGACATGACCGCGCTCGGACGTCAGGAGATCTGGGAGGATTCGCCGGAGGGTTATCCCAAGGAGCGGCCCTACAAGTGGTGGAACTGGAACGAGAGCTACGTGCCGAATACTGCGCCCGATCCGAAGTGGGTCGCCGTGTCGGATGCCGGTGAAGCCGCGTTTCGCAACCGCGACGCCGGCGCAAAGCCATGACGAGGTGGCTGCCCTTTGCGGCAGCGCCGGTCTTTACGATCATGGCGCTCGTCACGGCTGCGCAGGAAGGCGGCATGCCGTTCTGCTCAGCCGGTGACGCCCTGGGCCTGAGCGGTATGGCGCCGATGTATTTGCTGATGGCCGTCTTTCATTCGGCGCCATGGCTGAAAGCGATCTCCAGACAACGGGACGTGACTCTTTTCCAGACTCTCAATCGTTCTGGTGACGTCCAAACAATGGAGCAGAAGCCATGAACCTCAAAGACACCAAAGTCGTCGTTACCGGTGGAAGCCGTGGATTGGGATTGGGACTGGTCGAAGCATTGGCCGCGCGCGGCGCCAACGTGACGGTCGTGGCGCGTGACGCCGAAGCGCTGGCGGCGGTGCAAGCGAGGCTTGGCGTCGCCGTGATTTCCGCCGACATCACCGACGAGCCCGCAGCCCATCGCATTCTGTCCGAGGTCAGCCCCGAGGTGCTGGTGTTGAACGCCGGCGCGAAGCCGCCGATGGGGCGGTTGGATCAGTTGAGCTGGGCGGACTTCAGTGCGACCTGGGAAACCGACGTGAAAGCGGGTCTTTACTGGATACAGGCCGCGCTGAAGACGCCGCTCAAACCCGGCAGTCGCGTTCTGGTCGGGTCGAGCGGCGCGGCGCAGAATGGATCGCCGTTGTCGGGCGGCTATGCCGGTGCCAAGCGAATGCTGTGGCTGATGGCGAAATACGCCAACGGCATCTCGATGCAGAACAAGCTTGGAATTCGTTTCCAGGCGATCGTGCCGCAGCAGATCATCGGCAATACCGGGGTCGGCGATGCCGGCGTCAACGCCTATGCAGGCGCCGCAGGCATCGGCCGTGAGGAGTTTTTGGCGCGCTTCGGAGCGCCAATGCCGCCGCGCGATTTCGGCGAGAAAGTCGTTTCCGTGCTCGAAGACCCGAAATACGCTAACGGCGAGGTGTTCGGGCTGAAGGGCGACACGGGAGTGACCATGATCGAGGGAGCGGCGGCTTGAACGCAGGCGCATCCTCAGGGGATCGCGATCCTCGGGCGGAGCTGATGGCCCTGACGGCCGAACTCCGCCCCGAGTTGCATCGTTACTGCGCGCGGCTGATGGGTTCGGTGATCGACGGTGAGGACATCGTGCAGGACACGATGGCCCGGGCGTTGGCGGCGCTCGACGAGATCGCTGACATGCCGCAACTTCGGCCGTGGCTGTTTCGGATCGCGCATAACCGCGCGCTCGATGTCCTGCGCAGCCGGGCCGTGCGCAAGGCCGATCCGATCGAAGCCGCTTCCGATGTCGCCGACGAAGCCAGCCCGGACCCGATGGAGGTCTTGATGCGTCAGGAAGCGGTCGAGACGGCGGTATCGCGTTTTGCGGAGCTTCCGCTCATGCAGCGCAGTGTCGTCATCCTCAAGGACGTGCTTGATGAACCGCTGAAGGACATTGCCGATCTGCTCGACCTGACGGTCGATGCCGTCAAGGCCCACCTCGCTCGCGGGCGCACACGCCTTCGCGAGATCAACGCGCAGGCCGCGACGTTGGCCGCAGCGAAGCCGGTATCGGAAGCGATCGCGCGTTACGTCGCGCTGTTCAACGCCCAGAACTGGGACGGCCTGCGGGCGTTGCTCGCCGACGATGTCCGGCTGCATCAGTCGACCTATCCGGCTCGCGTCGGATCGGCCGAGGTCGGCAGGTTCTTTACGATTTACGCCGAAGTTCGACGGCGTGCGGCTTCAGCCTGCCTGGGTCGAGGGCAGGGAAGTAATCGCGGTGTTCGAGCGGGGTGCGGCCACGCCCAGCTACTTCATGTGGCTCGAATGGGAGGACGGCCGTATCAGTTTCATCCGCGACTATCGCTACGCGCGCTACATCGTCGACGATGCCAAACTGCTGCTGGTGGCGGATGGCGCGACCGCGACGGACAAAGACGCGGACTAACGAAAATTTGCCGGTTCCCGGCTGTTGACATTCACCGCGTGCACAAAATATCCAGCGGTGACACCAATCAACGGAGGCAGGAACCAATGACCCGCGTGCGCTGTGTGACTGAGATGGGAATGGGTGTCGACGTCCACGGACGCGATGCAACCAAGGCGGCCAAGCGTGCGGTGTCGGACGCGATCCGCCATTCGAGCCTCGGCTTCTTCCGTATGCTGGGCAAGACCGCCAACGACATGTTTGTCGATGTCACGATCGCGGTGCCCAATCCGGAAGCCGTCGACACCGATGCGGTGGCGAAGGAACTGCCTTACGGAACGAAGAAGGTGACCGCGGTCAAGGGCGGTCTCGAAATTCCCTCCGACATCGGCAACGATCCGATCTTGATCGCGAATGCTGCCGTGATCGTCAGCTTCGATGACGGAAAGGACGGGGTGGTGTCTCGATTCCGCAATTCGTAGCCGCTAACCGCCGCGCGTCGTCAAATCAGAAGAAAATGTGAGTAACTGATGTCAGATCTCTCCGCCTTTCCGATCACCAAACGCTGGCCCGCGCAACATCCCGACCGGCTTCAGCTTTATTCGTTGCCGACGCCGAACGGCGTGAAGGTTTCGATCATGCTGGAGGAAGTCGCGTTGCCCTACGAGGTGCATCTCGTCGACTTCAACAAGGACGATCAGAAGACGCCGGAATTTCTGTCGCTCAATCCGAACGGAAAAATCCCCGCGATCCTTGACCCGAACGGCCCCGGCGGCAAGCCGCTTCCTCTGTTCGAGTCCGGTGCAATCCTGCAATATCTCGCGGACAAGACCGGCAAGCTGTTGCCGGTTGATGCGGCGCGCCGCTATCAGACCATTCAATGGCTGCATTTCCAGATGGGCGGCATCGGGCCGATGTTCGGCCAGGTCGGCTTCTTTCACAAATTCGCAGGCAAGGAGATCGCAGACAAGCGGCCGCTCGAGCGCTACGTGAATGAATCGAAGCGGCTTCTTGGTGTCATCGAGTCCCGTCTTGCCGGGTCGGCAATGGATCATGGACGACGAGTACACCATCGCCGATATTTCGATGCTCGGCTGGGTGCGCAACCTGATCGGCTTTTACGGCGCGCGTGATCTGGTCGCGTTCGATGACTTCGTCAATGTCGCGGCCTGGCTCGACCGTGGCCTGGCACGGCCGGCGGTCCAGCGCGGGCTGGATATTCCAAAGCGCCCTTAAGCCGATCCATAGGCTGCGGGCGCCATCAGCCGCGGGCGACAGCCACTTATGATCGCAACATGACGGCACCCGGCTTGACAGCTTCCTGCGATCTGCCAAAGTGAGTTGGTCAACTAACTCGGGGAGCAGTCATATGGTGCTGGCCGACAAGCGGCCCGGCTGCTCGACGCCGCGGTAGGCTTGGCCTACCGGAACGGGTTCGGTGCAACTTCGCTTGCCGACATCGCAAGCGAAGCGGAAGTGCCTCTCGGAAACGTCTACTATTACTTCAACGAATGCGCATACTCGCCCGGCGTCTTTTCCAGCGCTCTTCAATATTGCGGTTCCGGTTTGGCCGCTCATAAAAACAAGGGAGCCTTCTGCCATGAACGGATTTGCCAGGGTCGCGCTCAAGCCGTTGCTGATGTCGGTTGGCGTCTGTCCGCCATAAAAGCAAGGGAGCCTTCTGTCATGAACGGAATTTCCGGGGTCGCGCTCAAGCCGTTGCTGATGTCTGTCGCCGTCTGCCTCGTAGCCACCTTTCGCGGCCCCTGTCTTGCGCCCGCACAGGAGCTTTCCGAATGACGCTTGCTAGTCCACCCTGCGTCTTTCCAGCGTTCTTCAATATTGCGGTTCCGTTTGCCGCTCATAAAAACAAGGGAGCCTTCTGCCATGAACGGATTTGCCTGGGCCGCGCTCCCGCCCGGGCCGAGCTTGATGTCGCCAAACTCAAGGCTTCGATCGAAACCTCGGTCGAGGCCGACTATCCAAAGCTCGACGCGCTCTACAAGGATCTGCACGCCCATCCGGAAGTGGCCTTCCAGGAAGTGAAGACCGCGGCAAAGCTCGCCGCGGAGATGCGCACGCTCGGCTTCGAGGTGACGGAGAAGGTCGGCAAGACCGGATTGGTTGCGATCTACAAGAACGGCGAGGGGCCGACCATCCTGGTGCGCACCGAACTCGACGCGCTGCCGATGGAGGAAAAGACCGGACTTCCCTATGCCAGCCGGGACAAGACCGACTGGAACGGGCAGGAGACCTTCGTCGATCATAGCTGTGGTCATGATATTCACATGGCGAGCTGGGTTGGCACGGCCAAAACGCTGATCGGGCTGAAGGACCGATGGCACGGCACGCTGATGTTCATTGCCCAGCCGGCCGAAGAAACCGTGTCAGGCGCGAAAGCAATGATCGCCGACGGGCTCTTTACGCGATTCAAGAAGCCGGATTTCGGCTTTGCCTTGCACGACGGTCCGCTTGCCTACGGAACGATCACCTACCGTACCGGCATCGGATCGTCGAATTCGGACAGTCTTGATCTGACGTTCCGTGGCCGCGGCGGTCACGGTGCCATGCCCCAGAAGACCATCGATCCAGTGGTGATCGCGGCGCGGTTCATCGTGGAGGTCCAAAGCGTCATCAGTCGCGAAAAGGATCCGACTGAATTCGGCGTCTTCAGCATCGGCGCCGTTCACGCCGGCACGGCCCACAATATCATTCCCGATAAGGTCGAATTGCGCGGGACCATCCGCACTTACAAGCCGGAGGTTCGCGCCAGGATGCTGGCGGGGATCGAGCGAACGGCGAAGGCCGCGGCCGCGATGTCGGGCGCTCCGGAGCCTGAGATCATCTTCACCGAGGGTGCCAAGGCGGTCGTGAATGACGCCGCCGTGGTCGAGACCGCGGCGAAAGTGCTCAAAGTTGCTTTCGGCGACAAGATCACGACGTCGCCGGCCGGGACGGCGAGCGAGGATTATTCCGAATTCATCGAGGCAGGCGTGCCGTCGATGTTCTTCAACATCGGTGTCTACGAGCCGGAGCGCGTCGCAGCGGCGCTGAACGGAACGGGCCCGCAATTGGCGTCCAATCACTCGCCGCAGTTCGCGCCGGTGCCCAAGCCCACGATCGAGACAGGTGTGAAGGCGATGACGCTCGCGGTGCTGAGCGCGTTTGACCAGTATGCGAGGGGGAAATGACGAAACCGATCACGATCTACGGCATCAAGAACTGCGACACCATGAAGAAGGCGCGCGCCTGGCTCGATAGTCACGGCGTGAAATACGAGTTCCACGACTACAAGGCCGCAGGCGCGCCGAAGGAAAAACTCAAGGCCTGGAGCGACGAAGTGGGCTGGGAGACGCTGCTCAACCGTGCCGGCACCACGTTCAAGAAATTGCCCGAGACCGACAAGGAAGGCCTGAACGAACGCAAGGCGCTGGCGCTGATGCTGGATCAACCATCGATGATCAAGCGGCCGGTGCTTGACGTCGGCGGAAAGCTGCTGGTCGGCTTCAAGCCGGAGGTCTACGCAAAGGAAGTAAAGGCGGGCCGCGCCAAGGCATAATGCGGGCTCGCCGGCCCGATCAGCTGAATTCGATAAGGTCGCCGGAGGGAATGCGGCCGGGCATGCGGTGAACCAGCTCGCGGTCGATCACGGCGCAAAGCTTCTGCGTCGGCAGCGCGTCGTTGCCGCGCATCAGGTTCGTGATCTCGAAGCTGCCGTCTTCGCTGATGGTCTTCAGCGAAGCGATGATTTGCGTAACGCCTTTGCCCTCAGAAAACGGCAACAGCAGGCGCTCATAGGCGACGATGCGACCGCGGGCATCGTCGACATGCGCGATCGAATAGGCGGGAAGGGCGCGGGTGACGCATTGCCGATAGATCGGCATGACCTGCGGCGCCAGCCGCGGGCCAAGGTATTCATCGAGATAGCGGCCCCGGCCGGTATAGCCGTAAGCGACCGACATCCGGGTGCCGTCGCTGTCGATCACGATCTGCAACGGCTCGGCCGTCTCGACCGTCATGAAGACGAGGTCGGGAAGCTCGTCCTCGATCCGGTCCGGCTGAAAGTCCACCATGCAAGGCAAGCGCTGCGTGGGGGCAAAAAGCCGCAGCCACGTGTTCAGGAGATCACGCTGCTTGATCGATTTGACGATCGTCGGGTTGGCGCTGACGAAGTCCAAGGCTCTGATCCCGGTCCCGGTAAAACGCCAAACCATCGCTCCAAGGCGAAAAGATTTGGTGAAGAGTTTCCCAATGGGGACAACAACGTTAACGGCCGCTTTCCAAATGTGCAGCCGCGGGTCTGCGACCGAAGATAGCCAAAATGGCCATACGACTAATGGCCAACCGCCGCCCAAGCCGCTTTCCGCCTTGCACAATGTGGGGCGATGACGGCATATTCCGCTTGGAGGCGGCGGGTCCCGGGACGAATTTCAACACGCGAAACCAACGCGGTAAGGCGCCCTGGGGGAACCCGCTGTAAGGAAACGACGAGCTACGCGCGGTTCAGGACGCCGCGGCGATGGCATGCGGGGGAATTTGATTGTCGGATGAGTTCATTCTCGAAACCCACGGATTGACCAAGGAATTCGCGGGATTTTTTGCCGTACGCGACGTTTCCCTCAAGGTCCGGCGCGGCAGCATTCATGCGTTGATCGGCCCGAACGGGGCCGGCAAGACGACTTGCTTCAATCTGCTCACCAAGTTTCTGAAGCCGTCCGCGGGGCAGATTCTTTACAAGGGGCAGGACATCACGGCGATGGCGCCGGCGGATGTCGCCCGGCTTGGCCTGGTGCGATCGTTCCAGATATCGGCCGTGTTTCCGCATCTGACGGCGCTGGAGAACGTGCGCGTGGCGCTGCAACGCCAGCACGGCCATTCCTTCGATTTCTGGCGTTCCAAGGTCGTGCTCGACCGCTTCAACCCGCGCGCCCTCGAGCTGTTGAACGATGTCGGCCTGAGCGAGTTTGCCAACACGCCTGCGGTTGAAATGCCGTACGGCCGCAAACGCGCGCTCGAGATTGCAACCACGCTGGCGCTCGATCCCGAGATGATGCTGCTCGATGAGCCGATGGCGGGGATGGGCCATGAGGACATCGACAAGATCGCCGCGCTGATCAAGCGCATTTCCGCGAAGTACACGATCCTGATGGTCGAGCACAATCTGTCCGTCGTTGCCAACCTGTCGGATATCATCACCGTGCTGACGCGCGGTCATGTGCTGGCGGAAGGAAATTATGCCGAGCTCTCGAAAGACGAGCGCGTGAAGGAAGCCTATCTGGGGGCCGGCCATGGTTGATGTGAAAATGGCCGATGCCACCACCGCGCCGTCGGCGTCCGGCGCCCCCATCCTCGCGGTCCAGAATCTCGAAGCCTGGTACGGCGAATCCCACATCCTGCACGGCATCAATTTTCAGGTGAACCCGGGCGAGGTGGTTACGCTGCTCGGCCGCAACGGCGCCGGCAAGACCACCACGCTGAAATCGGTGATGGGCATCATCGGCAAGCGGAGCGGATCGATCCGCTTCGACGGCAAGGAGATCATCCGCGCCTCGTCGGACAAGATCGCGCGTTCGGGCATCGCGTTCTGCCCGGAGGAACGCGGAATTTTCGCAACCCTCGACGTGCGCGAAAATCTGCTGTTGCCGCCGACCGTTCGCAACGGCGGACTGTCGATGGATCAGATTTTCGAGCTGTTTCCCAATCTCAAGGAAAGGTTGAGCAGCCAGGGCACCAAGTTGTCGGGTGGCGAGCAGCAGATGCTGGCGATCGGACGCATTTTGCGCACCGGCGCGCGCTTCCTGATGCTGGACGAACCGACCGAAGGGCTTGCGCCCGTCATCATCCAACAGATCGGCCAGACCATCAAACGCCTCAAGAGCGAGGGGTTTACGATTCTGCTGGTCGAGCAGAATTTCCGGTTCGCCGCGACTGTTGCCGATCGCTACTACATCGTCGAACACGGCAAGATCATCGACGGCTTCGCGAATGCGGAGCTGCAAGCCAATATGGACAAGCTTCACACCTATCTCGGTGTCTGAGAAACAACGCTGACATTTTAGAGGGATCGCCATGAAGACCAAAATTCTCGCCAGCCTGTTGCTCGGAACGGCCATCGGCCTTGCGGCGACAAGCTCGGCCTTCGCCCAGGACAAGACCGTCAAGATCGGTTCGCTGTCCGATCAATCGGGCCTCTATGCCGATCTCGGTGGTCCCGGCTCGACGCTCGCCGCCCAGATGGCGATCGAGGATTCCGGCCTGACCGCCAAGGGCTGGAAGATCGACGTCATCTCCGGCGATCATCTGAACAAGCCGGATGTCGGCGTCAACATCGCGCGCCAGTGGTTCGATGTCGACAAGGTCGATGTCATCGTCGACGTTCCGAATTCCGGTGTTGCGCTCGCCGTCTCCAATCTCGTCAAGGAAAAGAACGGCGTCTTCCTCAATTCCGGAGCCGGCACCTCGGATCTGACGAACGCGCAGTGCACGCCCAATACCATTCACTGGACCTATGACACCTACACGCTGGCGCATGGCACCGGCACGGCGCTGACCAAGAACGGCGGCGATAGCTGGTTCTTCATTACCGCCGACTACGCGTTCGGCGCGGCGCTCGAGCGCGACACCACTGCGGCGGTCCAGGCGTCCGGCGGCAAGGTGCTTGGCGGCGTGAAGGCGCCGATCAGCACGGCCGATTTCTCGTCCTTCCTGCTTCAGGCGCAGGCTTCCAAAGCCAAGGTCATCGGCCTTGCCAATGCCGGCGCCGACACCACCAACTCGATCAAGCAAGCCGCTGAATTCGGCATCACCGCCAGCGGCCAGAAGCTTGCTGCATTGCTGCTCTTTATCACCGACGTTCACTCGCTCGGTTTGAAGGCGGCGCAGGGGCTGAATTTCACGGAGACGTTCTACTGGGACTTGAACGACGGTTCGCGCGCCTTCGCCAAGCGCTTCCAGGAGCGGATGAAGAATCACAACATGCCGTCGATGGTTCAGGCCGGCGTGTATTCGAGCCTGTTGCATTACTTCAAGGCGCTTGAGGCGCTCGGCGGCAACCCGCATGACGGCGCCAAGGTCGTCGCAAAGATGAAGGAAATGCCGACGGACGATCCGCTGTTCGGCAAGGGCAGCATCCAGCCGAATGGACGTACGATTCATCCGGCCTACCTGTTCCAGGTCAAGACGCCGGCGGAATCGAAGGGGCCGTGGGACTACTACAAGCTGGTGTCTACCATCCCTGCGGATCAGGCGTTCACGCCGCTGTCCGAAAGCAAGTGTGCGCTCCTGAAGAAGTAGGCGAGCAATTTGGGCGGCTTCGCGTTGGCGAGGCCGCCTAGTGGAGTGGATTTGACATTCGAGACCGTCCGGCCGCAAATTCGGCAAAGCGGCATGAGTTGAAAGATCGACCGATATGCAAGCTCTTTACGCCCAGCTCCTCGTTGGATTGATCAACGGCTCCTTCTATGCCTTGCTCAGCCTCGGGCTTGCCGTGATCTTCGGCATGCTCAACATCATCAACTTCGCGCATGGCGCGCTTTATATGATGGGTGCGTTCTGCGCCTACTTCCTGCTCAATCTCACCGGCATCGGATATTGGTGGGCGCTGCTGATCGCGCCCATCGTGGTCGGCATTTTTGGCATGATCCTGGAGCGGACCATGCTGCAATGGCTCTCCGGCCTCGATCACCTCTACGGCTTGCTGCTGACGTTCGGATTGGCGCTGATCATTCAGGGCGTATTTCAGAATTACTTCGGGTCATCGGGTTTGCCCTACGCCATCCCCGATGAGCTGAAGGGCGGCATGAATCTCGGCTTCATGTTCCTGCCGATCTATCGCGGCTGGGTCGTGGTGTTCTCGCTCGTGGTGTGCCTTGCGACCTGGTACCTGATCGAGCGGACGCGGCTTGGCGCTTACTTGCGCGCGGCAACCGAAAATCCGACGCTTGTGCGTGCTTTCGGCATCAACGTGCCGCGAATGATCACGCTGACCTACGGCCTCGGCGTCGGCCTGGCTGCGCTGGCCGGCGTGCTGTCGGCGCCGATCAACCAGGTGCGGCCGCTGATGGGCGAGAACATCATCATTGTCGTGTTCGCGGTGGTTGTGATCGGCGGCATGGGATCGATCATGGGATCGATCATCACCGGCTTTGCGCTGGGCCTGATCGAGGGCCTTACGAAATACTTCTATCCGGAAGCCTCCAACACCGTCGTGTTCGTTCTGATGGTGCTGGTGCTGCTGGTGAAACCCACGGGATTGACGGGACGAGCGGCATGACGGCGATGACCGACGATACGATACACGCACCCCCGCGCGCGATCCGTGACGAGATGGTCGCCTTTGCGATCATGACCGTCCTGCTGCTGATCGTGCCGCTGACAGGGCTCTATCCCTTCTTCGTGATGCAGGGCCTGTGTTTTGCGCTGCTTGCCTGCGCCTTCAATCTCCTGATCGGGTATGGCGGCCTGTTGTCATTCGGCCATGCGATGTTCCTGGGAACGGGAGGCTATTTGACGGCGCACGCGGTCAAGGTGTGGGGTTTTCCGCCTGAACTCGGCCTGGTCGCCGGCACGGCAGGCGCCGCCGCTCTCGGCGCGATCACCGGCCTCGTCGCGATCCGCCGCCAGGGAATCTATTTCGCGATGATCACGCTGGCGCTCTCGCAACTGATCTACTTCATCTATCTGCAGGCGCCATTCACGCACGGCGAGGACGGCATCCAGGGAATTCCGCAGGGCCATCTGTTCGGAATCTTCGATCTCTCGAAGCCGACGGTGCTTTATTACGTCATCGTCGCGGGGTTCCTGCTCGGTTTTCTCATCATCTTCCGCGCCATCAACTCGCCGTTCGGCGAGGTGCTGAAGTCGATCCGTGAAAACGAACAGCGCGCGATCTCACTGGGCTACAAGACCGATCAGTACAAGTTGCTGGCTTTTATCCTGTCAGGGACTCTGGCTGGCCTTGCCGGCGCCTTGAAGGTGTTTGTCGTCCAGAACGCCTCGCTGTCAGACGTCGAGGTGGGAATGTCTGGCGAAATCGTGCTGATGACGCTCGTCGGCGGCCTCGGGACCGTATACGGCCCTGTGGTCGGCGCGTTCATCATCGTCGCCACGCAGCAATATCTCGCCGGATTTGGTTCCTGGGTGACCGTGATCCAGGGGTCGATTTTCGTGGCCTGCGTGCTGACGTTCCGCCGTGGCATCGTCGGTGAAATAGCTCATTTTTTCCGCCGTTCGCTGTAGGCGAGGCGGGGCGTTCGTATCGGCTTTTTCGGCCCTATAAAGCCGTGGATGAGGCTCGATTCCACGGATCTGCCGGGTGTGCCATCTCGTTCGAATTGGTCTATGACAGATGTGTGACGGGCTGTTCGGCCCGGCCTTTTCTGCAATTTGGACATAGCCATGCTGCTGCGCTGGTTTCGCGCCTTCCTTCCCAAGGAAGAGCGTTTTTTCGATCTCTTTGCCAAGCATTCCCAGGCCGTGCGCGAAGGTGCGCTCGCGCTGCAGGGGATGCTTCGGGGCGGCGAGGAAACGCCGGTTTTCTGCCAACGGGTCAACCAGTTCGAGAACGATGCAGACAACGTCACGCGCGAGGTCCTGACCGCGGTCCGGCGTACCTTCATCACGCCGTTCGACCGCGGCGACATCAAGAACCTGATCACGGCAATGGATGACGCCATCGATCAGATGCAGCAGACGGCGAAGGCAGTGATGCTGTTTGAGGTTCGGACGTTCGAGCCGCCGATGCGCGAGATCGGAACACTGCTTGTCCAATGTTCGGAACTCGTCGGCCGCGCATTGCCATTGATGCAGGCGATCGGAAGTAACGTAGCATTGCTGACGACGATCACCGAAGAACTCACCAAGCTGGAGGGTCGCGTCGACGATCTTCACGACATCGGTCTGAAAGAGCTGTTCCTGAAACACCGTGACGCCAGCGCGATGGATTTCATCGTCGGAGCCGAAATCTACGATCATCTTGAGAAGGTGGCCGATCGTTTCGACGACGTCGCCAACGAGATCAGCAGCATTGTCATCGAGCAAGTGTAGGCAGGGCTAGCGAAGTGGACGCCACACTTGGTTTTCCAGTTTTGGTCGCGCTGATTGGCGTCGCGCTGCTGTTCGACTTCCTCAACGGACTGCACGACGCCGCCAATTCGATTGCGACCATCGTATCGACCCGCGTGCTGCGGCCGCAATACGCGGTGATCTGGGCGGCGTTTTTCAATTTTGTCGCCTTCCTCGTGTTCGGACTGCACGTCGCGCAGACGATCGGTACCGGCATCATCGATCCCGGCATCATCGACGTGTCTGTGATCTTTGCAGCGCTCGTCGGCGCCATCGTGTGGAATCTGATCACCTGGGCGCTCGGTATTCCGTCCTCGAGTTCGCATGCGCTGATCGGCGGCCTGGTCGGAGCAGGCATGGCGAAGGCCGGAATTTCGGCGGCGGTCTGGAGCGGATTGATCAAGACGCTGCTTGCGATCGTGCTGTCACCGCTGATCGGATTTCTCCTCGCGCTTGCATTGGTGGCGATCGTGTCGTGGGCCTCGGTTCGCTCGACGCCATTTGCGGTCGACCGCGCCTTCCGGATCCTTCAGTTCATCTCCGCCTCGCTCTATTCGCTTGGTCACGGCGGCAACGATGCGCAAAAGACGATGGGCATCATCGCGGTTCTTCTGTACTCGCAAGGTCAGTTGGGTTCGGAATTTCATGTCCCGTTTTGGGTCGTGATCGCCTGTCAGTTGGCGATGGCGATGGGCACGCTGATGGGCGGCTGGCGGATCGTGCGCACCATGGGCCTGCGAATAACCAAACTGACCCCGATGCAGGGGTTTTGCGCCGAGACGGGTGGTGCGGCGACCTTGTTCCTCGCGACGTTCCTGGGGGTTCCGGTTTCCACCACGCACACCATTACCGGGGCGATCGTGGGCGTAGGTGCTGCGCGGCGGGTCTCGGCGGTGCGCTGGAACGTGGCAAGTTCGATCGTCTACGCCTGGGTGATCACCATTCCGGCCGCTGCCGGCGTCGCGGCCGTGGCCTATTGGCTGGTAATATTGTTGAAGTAGGCGGAAAGCATCGGTTGGAGGCGGTTGGCGCAACGCCTATATGGGGTCATTGGCCCTCCTTGATCCAGCCGGTTTTCCCTGCCAAACGCTTCGCCCATGTCCGATCTTGCCCTCAGTGCCGATTCGTCGCCCTCATCGCCGCTCGCCGGCGAGGTGGCGCGCCGGCGCACCTTTGCGATCATCTCCCACCCGGACGCCGGCAAGACCACGCTGACGGAAAAGCTGCTGCTGTTCGGCGGCGCGATCAATCTCGCCGGACAGGTCAAGGCCAAGGGCGAACGCCGCAATACCCGCTCCGACTGGATGAAGATCGAGCGTGAGCGCGGAATCTCCGTGGTCACCTCGGTGATGACGTTCGAGTTCGACGGTCTCGTTTTCAACCTGCTCGACACGCCGGGTCACGAGGACTTTTCCGAAGACACCTATCGCACGCTGACGGCGGTCGACTCCGCGGTCATGGTGATCGACGCCGCGAAGGGCATCGAGGCGCGCACCCGCAAGCTGTTTGAGGTCTGCCGTCTTCGCGACATTCCCATCATCACCTTCATCAACAAGATGGACCGGGAGAGCCGGGACACGTTCGACCTTTTGGACGAGATCGAGAAGACGCTGGCGCTCGACACCACGCCGATGACCTGGCCGGTCGGCCGCGGCCGCGATTTCCTGGGAACCTACGATATTGCCACCGGCGGCGTGCGTCTTCTGGAAGGCGGCGGCGCCAAGACCGGCGCGGCACAGCAGATCGATATTGCGGAACTGGCGAGCCACAACGCCAACCTCAATGTTGCCGAGGTCAAGGAAGAACTCGCGCTGGTTTCGGAAGCCTGCAAGCCGTTCGAGCTCGACGCGTTTCGCGAAGGCCATTTGACGCCGGTCTATTTCGGCAGCGCGCTCCGTAATTTTGGCGTCGGCGATCTCTTGGAGGGGCTTGGCCGCTTTGCGCCGCCGCCGCGGGCGCAAGAGGGTAATCTGCGCAAGGTCGATGCATCGGAGCCGCGCATGAGCGCCTTCGTGTTCAAGATCCAGGCCAATATGGATCCCAACCATCGCGATCGCATCGCGTTCGCACGGCTGTGCTCCGGAAAACTGACCCGCGGCATGAAGGCAAAGCTCGTGCGCACCGGCAAGACCATGCCGCTGTCGAGCCCGCAATTCTTCTTTGCCCAGGACCGCTCGGTTGCGGACGAGGCCTTTGCCGGCGATGTCGTCGGCATTCCCAATCACGGCTCGCTTGCGTATCGGCGACACGCTGACGGAGGGCGAGGACATCACCTTTGTCGGCGTACCGAGCTTTGCGCCGGAAATCGTCCGTCGTGTGCGGCTTACCGACGCGATGAAGGCGAAGAAGCTGAAGGAAGCCTTGCAGCAGATGTCGGAGGAGGGCGTCGTTCAGGTATTCCGCCCGCGCGACGGCGCGCCGGCGCTGGTTGGTGTGGTCGGTCCGCTCCAGCTCGACGTGCTCAAGGCGCGCCTGGACGCCGAATATTCGCTGCCAGTCGAATTTGAGGTTTCGGAATTCCAGTTGGCGCGCTGGATTTCCTGCGAAGACCGCAAGAAGCTCGATGCATTCGTTGCGGCCAACGGCTCCGGCGTGGCCGACGATGTCGATGGCGATCCGGTGTTCCTTGCCAAGAACGAATTCTATCTCGGCTACACCAAGGAGCGCGCCGAGGGCATCGTTTTCTCAAGCGTCAAGGACGTGAAGAAGAAGGCGTAGCGCCTAAGCGATCGGCAAAGCCGGTACGCGCGAGGATGTGAACGGCGCGCTGCCTGCACCCGGACCGTTGCTCGTATTTTCGCGGTATATTGTTTTGCATGTGCCGTTGCTGAGAGCGCAAAGCATGCTTCGTCGTATTGTGGTCGGTTTCGTTGTTGTTGCAGGCGTGGCTGCGGCGGGAAACGCCGATGCGAGGCGCTGGCACCGCATCAATCCCATCCCGTTTTCCCATGAGCCGTGCAGCGTGTTGTCCCACCACCCGTGCACGCCTTATTTTTGCAGCGTGTTCAATCATGGCCCCTGCATTCCCGAGATCGACTATCCCTATGGCGAGAACCTTCAACTGACGGTCGAGAGCAAGCCGCCGGAGGGAGACGTATCCAAATATCAAAAGCCGGATCACGATCTGGATAATATCGGCGATCTCTTTGCCGCCCTGCGCTCCTGCTGGACGCCGCCGCAAGCGGACTCTGCGAAAGAGGGCATGCAGATGACGGTACGATTCAGCTTCAAGCGATCGGCTGATTTGATCGGTCCGCCGCGCCTGACGTTTGCGACCGCTGGCGTCCCTGCCGAGGTCCGCACCACCTATTTCCAGGCCATCAACGATTCCATCGGCGCCTGCGTGCCGCTCAAATTCACTGGCAATCTCGGTGGCGCCCTGGCGGGGCGGCCGATTGCCATCCGCTACGTCGATAACCGCGATCTCGAGAAACAGAAGGCTACGCCGTAATCGCCGCCATGACCTCCTGGCGGACGCAGGCGTCGCCATCTCCCGCATTGCCGTGCAGCCCGCTAAAGTGTACCCGGTAGGCCCGCAGGTGGGGTCGCGGAGGGGGTGCAATGGGACTGGCGGTGATGATCGTGGGCCTCGCCCTGTTCCTCGGCGTCCACACGCTGCCGGCCCAGCGCGAACTCCGTAGCCGCATCGTCTCGGCCATGGGCGAGGGCAGTTACAAGCTGGTCTACGCGCTCGTGTCCCTGCTCGGGATCGCGCTGATCGCCTGGGGTTTTGCGCATTACCGGGCGGCAGGAATGATTGACGTATGGGAGGGCTTGGTTTCTCGGAAGACCCTTGTCCTCCTCAGGCACATCACGCTCGCTTTGATGTTGCCCGCGGTGATCCTGGTGGTGGCGTCCTATCTGCGCGGACATATCTACATAGCGCTCAAGCATCCGATGCTGGCGGCCGTTAAATTATGGGCCGCCGCGCATTTGCTTGCCAACGGCGATCTCGGCTCGATCATTTTGTTCGGTTCGTTTCTGGGATGGGCGGTGTTCGATCGCATCTCGTTGAAGCGCCGCTCGGATGCTGGCGGCCCGCAGATTCCGGTCGCCGGCTGGGGCAATGACGCGATCGCGGTTGCTGTCGGATTTATCGTTTATCTCGCACTCGCCTTTGCGTTCCATCCGGTCGTGATCGGCGTTCCCGTCGTAGGAGTATAGGAAATGTCAGTCCAGGCAGCGATCAGGCGCAAGACCGCACCCGATATCCGTTCGCGGAAAAAGGGCGAGCCGATCGTCATGCTGACGTCCTACCACGCCCATACTGCGGCGCTGGTCGATCGCTATTGCGATGTCATTTTGGTCGGCGACTCCCTCGGCAACGTCATGCACGGATTCGAGACCACCGTGCCTGTGACGCTCGACATGATGATCCTTCAGGGTCACGCCGTGATGCGCGGCTCGCAGCATGCGCTTGTCGTCGTCGACATGCCCTTTGGCTCGTATGAGGCTTCCAGGGAGCAGGCCTTTCATTCCGCCGTGCGGATATTGAAGGAAACCCATTGCGGCGCGGTGAAGCTCGAGGGCGGCGCGCGAATGGCCGAGACGATTGCGTTCCTGGTCGAACGCGGCATTCCCGTGATGGGCCATATCGGCCTGACGCCGCAGTCGATCAACACCTTGGGCTCGTTCCGCGCCCAGGGTCGCGAGGAAGAAAGCTGGGCGCCGATCGAAAACGATGCGCTGGCGGTGGCTCAGGCCGGCGCCTTCTCGGTGGTCGTTGAGGCGATTGCCGAGCCCCTGGCGCGCAAGATCACCCAAACGATCGACATTCCGACCATCGGCATCGGTGCAAGCGCTGCCTGCGACGGTCAGGTGCTCGTGCTGGAGGACATGCTGGGATTGTCGCCACGGGCCCCGAAATTCGTCCGCCGCTACGGTAACCTCGGCCCGATGATCGAGGCGGCCATCCAGGGCTATGCGGCCGACGTCCGCTCCCGTGCCTTCCCTGGGTCCGGAGCATGTTTACGGCATGAAGGCAAAGGCGTAAGCACTGCCCGAGTCGGTGGCGGAAGGGGGATAACCCCTTCGGCAGCACGGTTAACGCCTTGATCGGGCTGGCGGTCTTGCTTTGCCTTGCCACCGCCATATCGCTAGGGTAACGCGGCCGCCATCAAGGGGCAGATCAACCGCGCCAATTGGTTCCAGCCGTGCCGGGCCGGGATGGGGTACATCTAAGTGTCTGAATTATTTGACGAAGTCGACGAGGAAGTCCGCCGGGAGCAACTCAAGAAGCTCTGGGACCAGTACTCGATCTATATCATCGCGGCCGCTGTCCTGATCGTTGCCGCCGTCGGTGGCTGGCGCGGCTACGAATATCTCGAAGCGCAAAAGGCGGCCGAGGCTGGAGCGGCGTTCGACGCCGCGATCGAGCTCGTCGATCAGAACAAGAAAGCGGAGGCGGAAACGGCCTTCGAAAAGCTCGCGGCGTCAGCGCCATCAGGTTATCGCATGCTGGCGCGCCTGCGCGCGGCCGGCGAGGCCGCAGCCCGCGATCCGAAGGCGGGCGCGAAAATGTACGACGAGCTTGCCGCCGACCGTAGCATCGGCACCGAGCAGCAGGATCTGGCGCGGATTCGCGCGGCCGGACTGTTGCTCGACACGGAAAGCTATCCCAACATGTTGCAGCGACTCGAAACCGCCGCCAAGCCGGAGGGGACTTTCCGTCATACGGCGCGTGAATTGCTGGCCCTGTCGGCCTGGCGCGCCAATGATACCGCCGCGGCGCGTCAGTGGCTTGATATGATTGCCAGCGACGGCGAGACGCCGTCGGCCATGCGTCAGCGGGCCGAAGCGCTGCAAGCGTTGCTTCCGCCGGTCGCCAAGGGCTGACCGTAAAACGTTGAACGAGAAATCGACCATGCGTCGCCTGCAACGTCTGATCGCCGCTTCTGTTCTCGTCGCGCTCTCCGGCGCCGTTGCGGGCTGCGCGGGCAGCATGAATACGTTCGATCCGATGGACTGGCTCGATTGGATCGACACCAAGAAGAAGGTGCAGGGCGATCGCAAGCCGGTATTCCCGGAAGGCGTGCCCGGTCTTGAGCAGGGCGTTCCGAAATCTCTGTACAAGGGCGCCCAGGACGATCCGAACGCGCAGCAGGCAGCTGTCCCGCCACCTCCTCCGGAAGACAAGCCGAAGAAGACCGCCAAGAAGGGCAAGCAGCAGCCTGCGCCCGCAACGGCCAGCACTGATCCTTCGGCCGTGCCCGAGGAAGACAACACAGCGGCAGCGCCGCCCGCACCCAAGAAGAAGATCGTTCGCCAACGCACGACTGCGCCGCCGCCGGACCAGGCGGCGGATGGGCAGCCGGGCGCACCGCAGGCCCAACCCACCCAACAATCAGGCGCGGCATTCCCGGCGCCGCTTCCGGGCGGTACCTTTACGCGCTAACGCTTGATATACGGACACTCGGTCGCCACCAGCCCGGTTGGCGGCCGCAAGCCTTGTTCGATTTTCCCGCGCGTCCGGATATCTGATGTCATTCACGATCGCTATTATCGGCCGGCCCAATGTCGGGAAGTCGACGTTGTTCAATCGCCTTGTCGGGCAGAAGCTCGCGCTGGTCGACGACGCGCCGGGCGTGACGCGCGACCGCCGCGAAGGCGAAGCGCGGCTCGGCGATCTCCACTTCACCGTGATCGATACGGCCGGGCTCGACGAGGGCGCAAAGGGATCGCTCACCGCGCGAATGCAAGAGCAGACCGAAACCGCGATCGGGCTTGCCGATGCGCTGATGTTCGTGATCGACGCACGAGCCGGGCTGACGCCGAACGACCGTACCTTTGCCGACTTTGCGCGCCGGGCCAACAAGCCCGTCATCCTCCTCGCCAACAAGAGCGAAGGCAAACACGGCGAAGCCGGCGCGATGGAATCCTATGCGTTGGGGCTTGGCGAGCCGATCCAGATTTCCGCCGAGCATGGCGAGGGCATGAGCGACCTCTACGACGCGTTGCGCGCCCTGATGCCGGAAGTGGACGAAGATGAGGAATTCGACGAGGACGAGATCGCCGAAACCGAAGAGGAACTGGCCCGGCGGCCGATCCGGGTTGCGGTGGTCGGACGTCCGAACGCCGGCAAATCGACGATGATCAACCGCCTGCTCGGCGAGGAGCGTCTGTTGACCAGCGCCGAGGCCGGCACCACCCGTGATTCCATCGCGGTGGAAATCAACTGGAATGGCCGGGACTTTCGCGTATTCGACACCGCGGGGCTGCGGCGGCGCTCGCGGATCGACGAAAAGCTGGAAAAGCTTTCGGTTGCTGACGCGCTGCGCGCGGTGCGTTTCGCCGAGGTCGTCGTGTTGATGACGGAGGTGCAGAACAAGTTCGAAGAACAGGATTTGCGCATCGCCGACCTCGTCGAACGCGAGGGCCGGGCACTCGTGATTGCCGTCAACAAATGGGATTTGGCAGAGGCCAGACCGGGCGCGATCTCTGCCTTGCGCACCGAGGCCGATCACTTGCTGCCGCAGGTCAGGGGAGCGCCCCTGGTTGCCGTATCGGGTCTGATGGGCGAGGGCATCGATCGGCTGATGCGCGCCATCGAAGAGGCTTACGCGGTATGGAATTGGCGGGTGCCGACTGCGGCGCTCAATCGCTGGTTTGAAAACGCGGTACATGCCAACCCGCCGCCGGCGGTTTCGGGCCGCCGCCTGAAGCTCAACTACATCACCCAGGCCAAGGCGCGGCCGCCGAGCTTCATTCTGTTCTGCTCACGTGCCGATGCCGTGCCGCAATCCTACCTGCGCTACCTCGTGAATTCCATGCGCGAGGAGTTCGAATTGCCCGGCACGCCGATGCGGATTTCGCTGCGCGAGAAGGCCAATCCCTTCGCGCATAAACGAAAGCGGCCGTCATGAGCGGAACAAGTGCCGCCGATCTGAAGTCCCTGCACTGGAAGCGGCGAGTTCGGTCAGGGACTTCAGATCGACCAGGCGGTACTGGATCAATGTGTTTGCTAGTGCCCATGACTTTCCGAAGTTCGTGACGGTGGGCGCTGCAATGGAGCACGAACTTCGGAAAGTGGGCACCAGTGCCGTCGGACGCCGCCGGCAACATCGTCCGCGCCGTGCCGCAGTTGCCTTCATCTTTGTCACGATCCTGCTCGACATGCTCGCGCTCGGCTTGATCATGCCGATCCTGCCCAAGCTCGTCGAAAGCTTTGTCGACAATGACACCGCACGCGCAGCCCGGATCTTTGGTGTCTTCGGCACCGCCTGGGCGCTGATGCAGTTTCTGTTCTCGCCGATCCTGGGCAGCCTGTCCGACCGGTTCGGCCGCCGCCCGGTGGTGCTGTTGTCGAATTTCGGCCTTGGGCTCGACTACGTGCTGATGGCGCTCGCGCCGTCCCTGATCTGGCTGTTTATCGGACGGGTGATCTCGGGCATCACCTCCGCGAGCATTTCGACCGCCTTTGCCTACATCGCCGACATCACGCCGGCGGAGCGTCGCGCCGCGGTGTTCGGCAAGGTGGGCGCGGCCTTTGGCGCCGGCTTCATCGTCGGTCCGGCCGTCGGCGGGTTGCTCGGCGATGTCGATCCGCGATTGCCGTTCTGGGTTGCGGCCGGTTTGAGCTTTGCCAACACCATGTATGGCCTCTTGATCCTGCCGGAGTCGCTGCCGCGCGACCGCCGATCGCCGTTTCGATGGAAGAGCGCCAATCCGATCGGCGCGCTGCGCCTGTTGCGCGCCGATCGCATCCTCGCCGGGCTGTCGATATCGAATTTCTTTGCCCAGCTTGCGCATGCCGTGTTGCCCTCGATCTTCGTGCTTTATGCGACGTATCGGTATGGCTGGGATTCAAAGACGGTTGGCGTGACGCTGGCGATGGTCGGTATCTGCGCCATGGTGGTGCAGGGCGCCGGCATCGGGCCGATCGTTCGGATATTCGGCGAGCGGCGGGCGTTGTTGCTGGCGCTGGTATGTGGTGCCGCAGGCTTCTTTATCTTCGCCATTGCGCCGACCGGGCCGCTGTCGTGGCTTGGCATTCCCGTGATGTCGCTGTGGGGTGTTTCAGGCGCGGCGATTCAATCGTTGATGACGAAGCGGGTCGACGCCGACCGGCAAGGCCAGTTGCAGGGGGCGACGTCGAGCGTGCAAAGCGTCTCCCAATTGCTCGGACCGTTCGTGTTTACGCTGACCTTCGCCTATTTCATCGGCCCGCAAGCGCCGGTGCACCTGCCGGGCGCGCCATTCTTCCTGGCGTCCGTGCTGGTGCTGTTGGCGCTCGCCGTTGCGGCGGCGACGCTCTCCGGCACCAAGCCTGACGAAGAGAAAGCGGCGGCCTAAGGCCTCTACGCCGGGCTTTGAAAATTCAACAAGCTGCGTGTCGGGTAGTCGTAGAATTTGCCGCTCTCATTCCACGACGGCAGGCACATCGGCACGATGAATTCGGCTGCCTGTTCCGGCGTATCGAGCGTCGCGGGATCCTCGCCGGGGAATACCGTGGCGCGCATGCGGGTGCGGATCGGGCCGGGATTGAACAGATTGATCCGAAGCGTCGTCGATGCCGTTTCGTGGGCCCAGACGCGCGCCAGCGTTTCAAGCGCGGCCTTTGAGGCCGCGTAGGGGCCGAGATAGCCGGTCGCCTTGTTGGCCGCGCCTGAAGTGAGGAACACCGCGCGTCCGGCGTCGGATTTCTTCAGCAACGGCTCGGTGCAGCGGATCAACTGGAAATTGGCCGACAGGTTGAGTGCGATCACGTCGTTCCACGGCTTCATGTCGATATGGCCGAGCGGCGAAGAGGGACCGGCGACGCCGGCATTGCCGACGAGAATATCGATCTTGCCGTGGCGCTCGTGCAACGCGGCGCCGAGCCGTGCGATGCCGTCAAAATCGGTCAGGCTGAGCGGCACCAGCGTGGCGCTGCCGCCGTCTTTCCGGATTTCGTCGTCGAGTTCTTCCAGGCCCCCTTGGGTGCGGGCGACCGCCACGACATGCGCACCCGCCTTGGCGAGCGCGCGCGCGGTGGCATAGCCGATGCCGCGCGAGGCGCCGGTGACGAGAGCGATACGGTCGGCGAGAGGTTTGGTCATGATGTTCAATCCACGTTTGCTGCGGGTTTTACAGACGTGGATGGCCGGGACAAGCCCGGCCATGAAGGAAAAATAACCCGATTAGGCGATCAGCTCGCCTCGGCGAGCAGGGAGAGCTGCCGCGGCTGCGGCTCGACGTGATCCTGGTCGGTGAGGCTCGTCGGATACGCCCCGGTGAAGCAATGGTCGGAGAATTTCGGATTGGCGGGATCGCGGCCCGGATAGCCCATGGCGCGATACATGCCGTCGACCGACAGGAAGGCGAGCGTATCCGCACCGATCAGCTCGCGCATTTGTTCGAGGTCATGGGTCGCCGCCAGCAGGCCGCCACGGTCGGGCAGGTCGATGCCGTAGTAGTCGGGGTAAAGGATCGGCGGCGAGGCCGAGCCGGAAGTGGACCTCACGGGCGCCGGCGTCGCGCATCATACGGACGATCTTCTTCGAGGTGGTGCCACGCACGAGTGAATCGTCGATCAGGATGATGCGCTTGCCTTCGATAGCGGCCCGGTTGGCGTTGTGCTTCATCTTCACGCCGAACTCGCGAATGCTCTGGGTCGGCTGGATGAAGGTGCGGCCGACATAGTGATTGCGGATGATGCCAAGCTCGAACGGAACGCCAGAATGCTGGCTGTAGCCGACCGCGGCAGGAACGCCGGAATCCGGCACCGGCACGACGACGTCGACCGGCACGTGGCTTTCTTGCGCGAGCTGGGCTCCGAAGGCCTTGCGCACGTCATAGACCGATCGTCCGCCGACGATGGAATCCGGCCGCGAGAAGTAGATGTATTCGAAGATACAGGGGCGCGGCGGCTTCGGCGGGAATGGCTTGTGGCTTTGTGCGCCGCGTTCGTCGAACACGACGATCTCGCCGGGCTCGACGTCACGGACATATTTGGCGCCGATGATATCGAGCGCGCAGGTCTCCGACGCCAGGATCGGACAGCCCTCGAATTCGCCCAGTACCAGCGGGACGGATGCCGAGCGGATCGCGCGCGCCGAGCAGCTTCTTGTTGGTCAGCGACACCAGCGAGTAGGCGCCTTCGATGGTCCGCAGCGCCTCGATGAAACGATCGATGAAATGGTTGCGCTTGGACTGGGCGACGAGATGCAGGATGACTTCGGTATCGGTGGTGGACTGCATCATGGCGCCGCCGCGCACGAGTTCGCGGCGCAGCGTCAGGCCGTTGGTGAGGTTGCCGTTATGGCCGACCGCAAAGCCGCCGGCATTGAGTTCGGCAAACAGCGGCTGCACGTTGCGCAGGATGGTCTCGCCGGTGGTCGAGTAACGCACATGGCCGATGGCGGCATTGCCGGGGAGGCGTTCGATCACTTCGCGGCGCGAAAACGTATCGCCGACCAGACCTAGACGCCGCTCGGAATGAAACCGGCTTCCATCGAAGGAGACGATGCCGGCGGCTTCCTGGCCGCGGTGCTGCAGGGCGTGTAGTCCGAGCGCCGTGATAGCGGCGGCTTCGGGGTGGCCGAAGATGCCGAATACGCCGCATTCCTCACGCAGCGTGTCGCCTTTCAGGTCGGATCGTTCGAGATAGAGCGGGCCGGTTGTCGGCCCCTGAGCCTTGGCGTCGTCGGAAGGGCTTTGTTGGCTGTCCATCGCGCCTCTCTTTTGACCAGCTATCACTTTGCCGCCGGTTTCTCGATCAGCTTTTTAAGGCTGTCTCGGGCCGGTTTACTATATCCGTCGCCTGATGCCGGGGTCGCCTGGTCGGCGTCAGTTTGTTCATCTTCTGGTTTATTCTTCTTGAATCTCTTCAAGATGGTATTCTCGGGGTCATCCGGCAAGAGTGCCATCAGCCAATCCCCGGTTCCCTGCAGGACCACCCGGGACTTCGCGCCCGTCACCCAATCCGGCCGCTGCTTGTCCGGGACCAGCCAGGTGAAGAACAGGAAGGCGACCACCACGATCAGCAGGCCGCGCGCCAGTCCGAACAGGAAGCCGAGCGTGCGGTCGAGCGCCCCGATCCGGGAATCCAGGATCATGTCGGAGATCCGCACCGTAATGATCGAAACCACGATCAAGGTGCCGACGAACACGCCGCCGACCACGGCGAGGCTCGCCACGGTGTCGTTGTTCACATAGGTCTTGGCGGTCGGCAGCAGCTTGGAAAACGAATAGAGCGTCACCAGCGCGGCGGTGCCCCAGGCGGCGATCGAGAGGATTTCCCGCATGAAGCCGCGGACCATCGCGAGCAGGCCAGAGATCAGCATCACAGCGAGCAGGACGAGATCGAGAATGGTGATTGGCATCGGCTAGTCAGGTCCGCATCAAGATTCAAACCGCGAATCGGCTGGTCGGCACCGCCTGAAGCTGACGGCCCGGTGGGGCGCTCGGCAAGCTGGAATTTGCCATCTCGCCATGCGCGCCGGATGTATAGCGGTGAGGGCGGGTGACGTCACGCCCACCTAGCCTTCCTGACGGCGGAATCTCGCAGGTGTTGCATTTTTTTCCACTAGTGGGATGGATTTGACATTCGCTGCCCACCTAGCCGGGGGGTCGGAAAGCGAATGTCAAATCCAAAACTCCACTAGAAACCTACATTTGCGAGCGGTCCTTTGATTCTAACATTTGCAAAAGTGCCTGCCAGATCGGGATGCAAATGTTAGGATCGGGCCGCTCGTGAATTGTCCCTGTTCCCCCTCGGGGACCCGCGCGCGGCGATTTCGGCCACCAGGCTGGTCAATCCTCCGACCGGATTCAGCGAAAGTCCCGAATCGCCACCGGCCTCGCCACGGGCTGATTCGGGCAATACTGCGCGGCCGAAGCCGAGTTTGGCGGCTTCCTTGAGCCTGGCCGAGGTCTGCGCCACCGGCCGAATCGCGCCCGACAGCGAAATCTCGCCAAAATAGACCGCATCTGCCGGTAACGGCGCGTTGACCAGCGACGACACCAGCGCGGCCGCGGCGGCAAGGTCGGCGGCCGGTTCCTGGATGCGCAACCCGCCGGCGACGTTGAGATAGACATCGTGGCCGGACAACTTGACCCCGCAATGAGCCTCCAGCACCGCCAGCACCATCGAGAGCCGGCTCGGATCCCAGCCGACGACGGCGCGGCGCGGCGTGCCGAGCGAGGTCGGCGCCACCAGCGCCTGGAGTTCGACCAGCACCGGGCGCGTCCCCTCGATGCCGGCGAAGACCGCCGTTCCGGGACTGCCGAGGTCGCGCTCGGACAGGAAGAGCTCGGACGGGTTGGCGACTTCGCGCAAGCCGAGGCCCGTCATTTCGAACACGCCGATTTCGTCGGTCGGGCCAAAACGGTTTTTCATCGAGCGCAGGATCCGGAAATGCTGCGAGCCTTCGCCCTCGAATGACAGCACCGCATCGACCATGTGCTCGACCACGCGAGGTCCGGCGATCTGGCCGTCCTTGGTGACATGGCCGACCAGAATGATGGCGGCGCCGGATTTCTTGGCAAAACGAATGAGCGCCTGCGCCGAAGCACGCACCTGGGTGACGGTGCCCGGCGCGGATTCTACCGTGTCGGTCCACATCGTCTGGATTGAATCGATCACGATCAGGCGCGGCGTTGCGCCCTCGGAGAGCGTCGAGACGATATCTTCGACCGAAGTCTCCGCCGCCAGTTGCACCGGGGCATCTGCAAGCCCGAGACGCTCGGCGCGCAGCCGCACCTGGGCGACGGCCTCTTCACCGGAAATGTAAACCGCGCGGTGGCCGGCGCGGGCCATCATGCTGGTGGCCTGCGTCAGCAGCGTGGATTTCCCGATGCCGGGGTCGCCGCCGACCAGGAGCACCGAGCCGCGCACAAAGCCGCCGCCGGTGACGCGGTCGAGCTCGCCCATACCGGAGGACAGGCGAGGGGCATCCTGACTTTTGCCGGAGAGGCTCTCGAGCGCGAACTGCCGGCCCTTGCGCTTGGAGCGGACCGAGGCCGGCGCCGTGGTGGCGCCGGTGATGTCCTCTTCCACCAGCGTGTTCCACTCGCCGCAGGATTTGCACTTGCCCTGCCAGCGGTTATAGGCCGCGCCGCAGTTCTGGCAGACAAAAGAAAGGGATGATTTGGCCATGGCCTCGTTTGGCGACAGATTCGAAGGCGTTAGCCTTCCCCTTAGCACGGAACGACCGGACGATGATTTACGAAAATGCCGTCCACAGCATGGAAAGGCCGGCTGCGATCATGATGCCGTCCATCAGGAGCCGAAACGCTTCCGGCTTCAGGTGCAACACGAACCGCTTGGCGATGAAGGCGCCGAACATCAGCGAGGAGCCCGCGATCAGGCCCTGCAATGCGATCTCGGGCGTCAACGCGCCAAAGCGTTCGAAGGTCACGGATTTACTCACATACATGCCGAGCGAACTCGCCGCTTCGGTCGCCAGGAACGCACCTTTGGTGAGGCCATAGAACAGAAACAAGGGCACGCTCAGCGGACCGGTCGAGACGACAATGCCGGTGAGATAGCCGACCACGGCGCCGCCGACGGCAAGATGCCACAGCGAAAGTTTCAGTTCGTGGCTGGCGAGCCAATGCCGGACCGGCACCATCGCAATCAGAAACAGTCCGATTGAAATGTCGACAACGTGCGACGGCAGTTCGAGCAGCGTGCGCGCACCAAGTGCCGCCGCAGGAATGGCCGGAATGGAGTAGGCGGCGCAGGCGCGCCAGTCGACCTCCCGATACCAGGCCAGGATACGTGACAGGTTGGACATCACGGCAGCGACCGCCATGATCGGCACCGCTTGCTTCGGCCCATATTGGTAGATCAGGACCGGCATCAGCATGATCGACGAGCCGGTGCCGACGATTCCGGAAATCGTGCCGGCGACGAGCCCGACCGCAAGGACGAAAAGAAAACTCAACGATCTGTGCTCCCTTGGCGATCTCGATTTGGCGCCGATGCGTTTTGCGTCGCGCCATCAACGGCCGGATATAGACGGCTGCCCGGCGCGGGGCTAGCTTATCAAGCACGCAATGGGTGGTTGAAAACGCCCCATCGCCAGGGAGGAACTTGTGATGGACAAGTCCGCCGATCGCAACAGAAGGCAAGCGCAATCAAGATTTGCCGATCGTTGCCGGAAATGGATTGATCGATCGCCGCGCATTGCTTGGACGGGGCGTGATATTGGCAGGGGCTGTCGGGACCGGCCTTGCCTCATCTGCCGCCGGCGCGGAGCCGCTCGCGGAAGACCCGTGGAGCCTGGAGATCGGCGAGGCAACGCCGCCCTATCAGACCCGCTCGAAGTTCGAAGCCAAGGTCGTTCGTACCTTGAGCAATCCCGACAATGAGCCGCGCAATTCGCACGCGCGCACGCCGCATCATCTGTTGGAGGGGATGACCACCCCGAACGGATTTCATTTCACCATCAATCACGGCGGCATACCGGTGATCGATCCGGACAAGCATCGCCTTGTGATCCACGGCCTGGTGAAGCAGCCGCTGGAATTCTCGCTCGAGACGCTATCGCGCTATCCGCAGGTCTCGCGGATCACTTTCCTCGAATGCGGCGGCAACAGCGCGCCGATGTTCTCACCGCAACCGATGCAGGAGACCGTGCAGGCGTTGCATGGGCTCGCGTCCTGCGCGGAGTGGACCGGCGTGAGGCTTTCGACGCTGCTCGAGGAAACCGGCATTGATCCGAAGGCGAAATGGCTGGTTGCCGAAGGCGCCGACTCGCCGCGCTTGAGCCGCAGCGTACCGGTGAAGAAGGCGCTGGATGACGCGATGATCGCGCTCTACCAGAACGGCGAGCGCTTGATGCCCGGGAACGGCTACCCGATGCGTCTATTGTTGCCAGGTTACGAGGGCAACATGAACGTCAAGTTCCTGCGCCGTATCAAGCTCGTCGAACAGCCCGCGATGAGTATGTATGAATTGCGCACTTACTCGCAGCTCCTGCCGGACGGCAAAGCCTATCGCTTCTATTTTCTCCAGGAGGTCAAATCCTTCATCGTCAATCCATCGCACGGCATGGCCCTGAAGGGCCCCGGCCTCTACGAGATCTCCGGCGTCGCCTATTCGGGCGCCGGGCGGATCGAGAAAGTGATGGTCTCGGCCGATGGCGGGAAAAGCTGGGGCCAAGCCGCGCTTCAGGAGCCGGTGCTGAGCAAGGCTTTCACGCGTTTCCGCATGCCGTGGCGGTGGGACGGTGGGCCGGCCACCTTGCAAAGCAGGGCGTGGGACGAAGCGGGCAACGTACAGCCGACGCGCGCGGAATTCATTGCGGTGCGCGGCGAACTCACCAAGCCACCGCCGATCTTGAGCTTCCCCAACCAGCACTACAACTCGATCACAAGCTGGGGCGTTGGAACGAGTGGCGAGGTGAAACATGTCTACGCCTAGATCCGCTCTCCTTGCCGCGGCGATGGTGCTCGCGAGTAACCGCCGGGCTGTCGAAGGCCGAGACGCCGCATCTCGGCAAGCCGATCGATGAGGCCGCGATCGCCAACTGGGACATCAGCATCCTCCCCGATGGGACGGGACTGCCGAAGGGAAGTGGAACTTCCGCGCAAGGGGCTGCGATCTTCGCCGAGAAGTGTGCAGCCTGTCACGGCGACAACGGCAAGGGCGGCGGTCCCGCGGCTGCACTCGTGAAGGAAGAGAAGATCACCGGCATCTCGGCCTCGCAGAAGACCATCAAGAACTTCTGGCCTTATGCCACGACGATCTTCGATTTCATTCGCCGTGCGATGCCGTTCACCGCACCGCGCTCGCTCAGCGACGATGAGGTCTATGCGCTGACGGCCTATCTTCTGGCGGAGAACAAGTTGATTGACGCCAATCAGGCCATGAACGCGGAGACGCTTCCGAAGGTGAAGATGCCGAACCGCGACAACTTCATCATTCGCTTTCCCGATCGCATTTAGGCATTCCCGGGAAATCGCTTCGCGTCAGGCGACGAGTGCGACGTTGCGAAACGCCTTGACCAACGGTGTCTCGAGCTTGCCGTCCATGTCGCACAAAATCTTGTAGGCGTCTTGCCGCGGCATTGGCGGTCTGTATGGCCTGGATTCAATGAGTGCGGCAAAGATATCCGAAATCGTGAGTAGTCGCACCAGGTCGGAAATCTGGCTCGCACTGAGTCCGTCGGGATAACCGGAACCGTCGAGATATTCGTGATGGTGCCGCACGCCGTCGAGTATCTCTTCGCTGATATCCGGCAGGGCCAGCAACAATTCGTGGCCGATCGCCGGATGTTGCCTCATGATCTCATTCTCGTTCGGATCAAGCTTGCCCGGCTTGTCGAGAATGGACAATGGAATTTTCGCCTTGCCAATGTCGTGCAACGTTGCGGCCATTCCCAGCCGCCTGACGTCAAGCTCGGTGAAGCCGATGTCGAGCGCAAAGCCGACCGCGATTCCCGTCACCAGCAGACAATGCTGGAAGGTTCCCTCATGATAGCGACGGACATCGTCCAGCCAGGAGCCGAGCCCGTCGCGCTCGATGCCCGACACGACGCGCGCCGTGGCGCGCTCGGCCTCCGAGAGATCGATTGATTGGGCGTGGTTGATCGCCGAAAACATCGACGTGAAGGCTCTCGCGCAATCCACGATCTCCGACCGGATCGTTCCCGAATTTGAATTGGTTCCTGAAGCCTTCGCGGCGGCGGCTTCGATCTGCGCCAGCTTGGGGCCGAGTTCGCGGGTGCTGCGAACCACCGACGTCGCGCCCAAGGCGTAGGCTTGTGCGACCATGTGGTGAAGGTGCTTCTGAACGACGAACAGCTTTTCCGACACCGCCTGCAATTCGCTCAAGGTCTCCTTGACCTGCTCGACCCGGGCCATGACGCGCAGGTCAGCATCAACCATGAGCACGTCGTCCGAGCCGAGCTGCGCCTTTTCACCCAATAGTTTGGGAACGACATGGTGATGCGGTTCCAGCATCGCGCGGATCGCCGGAATCTTGGACGGCTCATCGGTGAGATAGCAAACGAGCATGTAGTCCAGCGGATATAACGAGATCGAAAAACACTCGTTTAGATTGAAAATATTATCTTGGCCCGTCAGCCTATGATGAGTTCATTAGTAAAGATTAAACGAGTTAGGCGGCTGCAGGGCGAAAAGCCCAGCGAATCCGGCTAGCCGAGGGTAATCCATGCGGGTGCATGGTCACTTGCGCCTTCTTCACCTCGCACCGTTCGGTCGACCCCGGCCTTTTTCAGACGCGGCGCAAGCGCAGGGCTGACGAGGAGATGATCGAGCCTGAGACCGGCATCGCGCGGCCAGCGATTGCGTTTGTAGTCCCAGAAGGTGAACATCGGCTTCGAGGGATGAAGCTGTCGTAGCGAATCCGTCCAGCCTTGCGCGATCAGCGACTGGAATGCCGCGCGGCTCTTCGGCTGGATCAGCGCATCCTTGTCCCATGACTTGGTTGGGTAGATATCGAGCGGCGTCGGCGCGACGTTGTAGTCGCCGGCAAGCACCACCGGCACGTCTTGCTTGATGAAACTGGCGGCGTGCTTGCGAAGTCTTCTGAACCAATCGAGTTTGTAATTGAATTTCGGTCCCGGCTGCGGATTGCCGTTCGGCAAGTAGATGCTCGTCACGATCAGGCCTTTGATCGCGGCTTCGATGTAACGCGCTTCGTCATCGCCGCTGTTGCCGGGCAGCGCGGTCCGGATCAAAACCGGGTCGGCGTTTCGTGCGAGGATCGCGACGCCGTTCCAGGTCTTTTGCCCACGCCACACTGCGCCGTAGCCGGCTTTCGCGAGCGCTTGTTGCGGGAAATCGTTGTCGCTCGACTTCAATTCCTGCAGAGCGACGGCGTCGGGTTTCGCTTGTTTGAGCCACGCCAAAAGATTGGGTAGCCGGCGGTTGATATTATTGATGTTGAAGGTGGCGACTTTCATCGGCTGGCCTGTGAGGGGTCATCGACCGTTACTCGCCGTCGGTCACCTCGCCCTTGTAGATGCGTGCATAGCGCGACCCGAGGCTCGTCAGAACCTCGTAGCCGATGGTACCAAAATGGTGGGCCAGTTCGTCAACGGTGATGCCTTCGCCGATCAGTGTCACCAGGTGACCGCGTCGCACCGCGTTCTTGTCGAGATCGGTGACGTCAACGGCCATCAAATCCATCGAGATGCGTCCCGCTACCGGACAACGCTTGCCTGCAACGATCACCTCGGCGCCACGGGTGCCGTCGTTGCTGCTGCCGGCGCGGAAATAGCCGTCGGCATAACCGGCAGAAACGATCGCGATTTTCGTGGGCCGCCGGGCGGTCCAGTTTCCGCCATAGCCGACGCTTTCGCCGCGTTCGACGTCGCGGATTTGCAGGATACGCGCCTTCACGCTCAACGACCGGCTGCATCGGATTGTCGGCCTCCGGCGTCGGGTTGACGCCGTAGAGGGCCGCGCCGGGCCGCACCATGTCGAACTGGAACGCGCCTCCGAGGAAAATGCCGGAAGAGTTCGAAAGTGACGCCGGCACGCCGGAGAAGGCGCTCGCAACCTCGCGGAAGGTGGCGAGCTGCCTGGCATTCATCGCATGATGCAGGCTTTCGGCGCAGGCGAGGTGGCTCATGACAAGCGAGATGCCGTGATCGCCCGCGTGAATCCTTGGAATGAGCCCTTGCGCTTCCGCGACGGTGAGCCCGAGCCGGTGCAAGCCGGTATCGACGTGAATAGCTGCGCGGCCGGCCCAGCCGGTGCGGCGGCAAAAGACGTCCCACTCGGCGAGTTCGTTGAGTTCGCCGATCACCGGTCGTGCGTCGATCTTGGCGTAACCGTCGCCGGTGTTCTGAATGAAACCGTTGAGCACATAAACCGCGGCAGAAGGCACCGCAGCGCGTGCGATCGCGGCTTCATCGAGGGTCGCCACGAAGAAAGTCTTGCAGCCGGCCTTGGCGAGGGCTCGCGCAACCGGCTCCAACCCGCAGCCATAGGCATCGGCCTTGATGACGGCGGAGCATTCGGCGGGAACGGCGGTCTTTTCGAGCTTGCGCCAGTTGGCGACCAGTGCGTCGAGGTCAACCGTCAGGATGCCGCTGACGGCGGCCAGCGCCGCCGCCTTGTTGGCTTCCGGCGAAAGGATGGAATCGGCCGGTAGCGACTTTGGATCGGAGGCGATGTTCATGCGGCAGTTTTACGCGCGCGGCTGCCGCCGTTCAACCCGGCCGCCGCCTCAATATGACCGTTCTGGCAACTGGTGGTCGGAGGTCAGATCGCTGAAGCGGGTCACGCTGCCTTCGAACTGGAGCTCGACCGTGCCGGTCGGACCGTGGCGCTGCTTGCCGATGATCACTTCGGCCTTGCCATGCGCGAGCTCCATCTCGGTGTGCCATTTCACATGCTCGGGAGTCCCCGGACGAGGCTCCTTGTTGGCGAGATAATACTCTTCGCGATACACGAACATCACGACGTCGGCGTCCTGCTCGATCGAGCCGGATTCGCGCAGGTCGGACAGTTGCGGGCGTTTGTCGTCGCGGCTTTCGACTTGCCGCGATAGCTGCGACAGCGCAATCACGGGCACGTTGAGCTCTTTCGCCAGCGCCTTGAGACTGGTCGTGATCTCCGTGACTTCCTGCACGCGGTTGTCGGAGCGCTTGCTCGAGCCTTGCAAGAGCTGAATGTAATCCACCACAACCAGATCAAGGCCCCGCTGCCGTTTCAGCCGGCGCGCACGCGCCGTGAGTTGCGCGATCGAAAGACCGCCGGTTTCGTCGACGTAAAATGGCAGCGACTGCAACTCGATGGAGTGATCGCGAATCTTCTCGAAATCATTTTCGGTAATGCCGCCGCGGCGGATATTGCTTGAGGGAATGCCGGTACGCTCGGCGACGATACGGGTTGCCAACTGCTCGGCCGACATTTCGCAGGAGAAGAAACCGACGATGCCGCCGTTGACGGTCTTCTGGGTGCCGTCGACCTGGACTTCAGCGCGGTGCGCCTTTGCAATGTTGTAGGCGATGTTGGTGGCAAGGGCCGTCTTGCCCATGCCCGGACGACCGGCCAAAACGATCAAGTCGGAAGGTTGCAGGCCGCCCATCTTGGTATCGAGGTCGCGCAAGCCCGTCGCGATGCCGGACAGCTTTCCGTCACGCTGGAAGGCCTTGGCCGCCATGTCGACCGCGATCGTAAGCGCCTGAGAAAAGCGCTGGAATCCGCCCTCATAGCGACCGGATTCGGCCAATTCGTAGAGCCGCCGTTCGGCATCCTCGATCTGGTTGCGCGGCGCGAAGTCGACCGGTGCATCGAACGCGACATTGACCATGTCTTCGCCGATGCGGATCAGATCGCGGCGCAGCGACAACTCATAGATGGTGCGCCCGTAGTCCTGCGCGTTGATGATGGTGGTGGCCTCGGCCGCAAGGCGGGCGAGATATTGGCCGACGGTCATGCCGCCGAGATCGGTGTCGGCCGGCAGGAAGGTCTTCAGCGTCACGGGGGTCGCGACCTTGCCCATCCGGATCAGGCTGCTGGCGGTCTCAAAGATCGTCTGGTGGATCGGCTCAAAGAAATGCTTCGGCTCCAGAAAATCCGAAACCCGGTAAAACGCGTCGTTGTTGACCAGAATCGCGCCCAAAAGGCTCTGCTCGGCCTCGATGTTGTGGGGAGCCGTGCGGAAAGCCGGAGTTCCCGGCTCTGGGGCGAGCTTCAGAACGTTCGAATCAAGTGGGGCCATGAGCGGTCAGTGTTCGCGAAAGTTTGGATAGGGGAAGCGATAAAGCGCCTCTCGCGGAGCAAGCGGAAGCGGCAAACCGCCTTATGCACGATTCACACAATCGGTGTTCGGGAATTCACGAGGTGTGTCGCGGCGGCACTTGACGCGATTTGTCGCGGCCGTTGCCTCAAAAACTTCGCGATCACGGTGAACCATCCGCCCGCAGCCGATACTCAATACTTGCGAGTGGGCGTCTGGCCGAAAAGGCTTCAGATCAGGATGAGATAGACCAGCGCAAGGACGGCACCACCGAGGGCCATGGCGATCACGGCATAATCGGTGCGGATGTCCGAATGCGCTGCCGGCAATGATGGCGTGGTTTTCTGAGCCATTTTGGTGATTTAGGGCAGGGCGTCGAAGTCCTTTGTGAAGCAGATCACATCCCGGCGATTTTCTTTTGCGCATGATCGCGGGAACGAGAGTGTGGCGTCGGGAATTGTTTCGCAGGTTTTCGGGAAGCGCACAGGGAAGGCTATGAACCAACAACTTCCGGCATGGCATACCGCAAAAGGTCAGACCGCCTGGCTGTCGCGGCTGATTGAGGCCATGGATGAGGTTTCCCGCGCCGAATGGCGCGCACGTCCGCTCGATCCGGCGGAACTTTGCGCCATGCGAGCCCGATTGTCGCAGCCCGCGATGCTCCACCCCGCCTACGGTTCCCGTTTCAGCTTGAGAAACTAGCCGAAACTATTCCGTCCATTCTGTTCACCCTATTCTATTCACCGGCAATCTGGAGACGCGGCTTGTTGCCGCGTTCGAAGCGCCGCAGCTTTGCTTCCTCGTGCGCGATATAGTCGCGCGTGATCGGCACGACGCCCTGACGTTTGGTGAGCTGAATCTGCAAGTTCATCAGGTTCTGCTTGCGGAAGGCCATCTCCGAGCAGGCGAGATAGAACTCCCACATGCGCGCGAAGCGTTCGTCATAGAGCTGGATCGCTTCCTCCCGGCGCGCCATGAAGCGTTCGCGCCATGCCTTCAGTGTTTCCGCATAGTGCAGCCGCAGGATCTCGATATCACAGACGAGCAATCCGGCACGCTCAATCGAAGGCAACACCTCGGATAATGCCGGGATGTAGCCTCCCGGGAAAATGTACTTCGAAATCCAGGGATTGGTGACGTCAGGGCCTTCCGAGCGGCCAATCGAATGGAGCAGCATGACGCCGTCGTCGGTGAGGAGCTCGGCGCAGCGTTGGAAGTAGGTGTCGTAGAAGTCGACCCCGACATGTTCGAACATGCCAACCGAGACGATGCGATCAAAGGGCCCCGGAGTATCGCGGTAGTCCTGAAGCAGGAATCTCGCCGAGGCGGTAAGATTCTTCTCCGCGGCGCGAGCGTTGGATGCCTGGAGTTGCTCGGCCGACAGCGTCACGCCTGTCACGTTGGCGCCCGCGGTCTCAGCCAAATAGAGCCCGAGGCCGCCCCAGCCCGAACCGATATCGAGCACGCGGTCGCGCGGGCGGACCAGGAGCTTGGCAGCGATGTGGCGCTTCTTGGCGAGCTGGGCATCGTCCAGCGTGATGCCCGGCTGGTCGAAGTAAGCGCAGCTATATTGCTTGTCGGAGTCCAGAAAGAGCGAATAGAGCCGGCCATCGAGGTCGTAGTGATGGGCGACGTTATTTTTGGCGCGGCTGCGCAGATTGAGCTGGCGCAGATGCCGTCCGATGTAGCGTAGCCACCATTGCGGCTTGGCCCAACCGGGCACCACAGCGGGCTGATCCATCAGGACGGCCAGCGCATCCGCGATCGAGCCGTTTTCGACGATGAAGTCGCCTTCCATATAGATCTCGCCGAGTGCGAGCTCGGGGTTGAGCAAGATCCGTCGTTCGGCGTCAGTGGTCAGGAAGCGGACGAAGACGTGCGCTCCAGTGTCATCGCCGCAAGTGAATTTATTCCCGCTGGCGGTGGTAAAGGTGATCGCGCCGCGACGGATGAACTTCTGAAGGAAGTAACGCAACAAATGGTCCATCGAAACCACCAACCAGCGATCCCGGAAAACCAGCCGTTGTGCACAACGCGCAGGAAACCAGAAGGTTCCATCCCGCTAACGTAGGATGACAAAACCCGACGGCGCTCGTCTGTTATTGCGTTGTATGTAAAGCAGTTATTTCGGGAACATGAGCTGGTGTGGGCAGGTCACAACTACGCTTCCATTCGCAGCATAATCGGCTAAAAGGTGACGCCTCCGGTGCCAGCGAAAAGAGCGCCGGAACGCGTTTTCCGCATCTGGAGAATTTGGAATGTCGAGCCGAGCGCGCATCTTTGCGGCGGTCACGCTTTTGGCGAGTTGCTTTGCGGGCCCAGCTTGGGCGCAGGTGCAAAATCTCGAAGCGGGCAAGAGCGCCTCTCAGCTCTTTGCGGGTACATGCAACGCCTGCCACAAATCTCCCCGCGGTCTTTTGAAGACGGTGTCGCCCGGATCGCTGTCGGGTTTCCTGCGTGAGCACTATACGACGAGCGGCGACATGGCCGCGCAGCTTGCAAACTACTTGATTTCCAATGGTGCCAGCGACACCCGGCAGGCCAAGGACAAGCCAGGTGCCGATAAGCAAGGGCAGGGCGCCAGCGATCAGGCCGATCGTCAGGGCCGCAAGAACCGGAATGCGCCAACCCAGGAAGCCGCGCGGCCGGATGACGCAGCAGCACCCGGCGAGGGCGGGCGCCAGTCGCGCCGACGCCAGATGCGACCGGGTGATCCGTCAGATGACGCAAGGGCTCCGGCCCCGGCTCAGGCAGCGATCGAGCGCAGTCCCGATGGCCGAAGGCTCAAGCGCGGCCGACCGGGCCAGCCTGGCAGCGAGGAGGCCCCGGCGGTCAGCGAGCCGGCCAAGATGGAAGCGCCCAAGGCGGAATCGGCGAAGGCAGAGCCCGGCGTCGTGGACAAGCCAAAGGCCGATGCCGCCCAAGGTTGAGGCTCCCAAGGCTGATACGCCCAAAGCTGACACGGGCACGGCCGAGCGGACGAAACCCGATGCGGACATCAAATCCAACGAAGCCAAGGTTGAACCGCCCAAGGACGCGGGCGCGAACGACAAGCCTGCCGCTGTTCGTCGAGACGCCGTGACACCGGCGCCACCGCCCGCGGCTTCAGCACCTGCGGCTGGCTCTGGCGCGTCGACTGAAGCGGCCGCGCCGCAACCCAAGGCGCCGGCCGTTGCCGAGCCTCCGGCCGTGACCGCGTCGGCGCCGCTGCCTGCGCCGGTACAGAGCGGACCGCCGGCACCGCCGATCTCCAAATAGCGTTGCGACCTAACGCCCAACGAAAAAGCCCGGCCTGATCGGCCGGGCTTTGTCGTTTTCGCCAGCGATGGAGAGACGCTTACTCCTCGGCTGCGGGGCTCGCCTCCGGCGCCATTTCGTTCGGAACGGCTTCCGGATCGAAAAATTCGCCGGCGGCCGCGATGGCCTCGGCAGCCGCATCCCGATCTTCCTGACGCGTGGAGATGTCCTCGCCGCGCTTGATGCGCCCGGCCTCGTCGGCATTGCGCGCCACCGTGACCGAAATCGTGGCTTCGATCTCGGGGTGAACGGCGATCGCTACCTTCTGCTGACCGATCGTCTTGATCGGCGCATCGAGCCAGACCTGGGGCCGCGAGACGGTGATGCCGTCGGCGGCGAGCGCGATGACAATGTCACGCACCGAGACCGAACCGAAGAGCTGGCCGGATTCGGACGCCTGACGAATGATGACGACGTCGTGTCCCTCGATCTTCTCGGCGATCTTGCTCGCTTCTCCCTTGGCCTGGACGTTGTTGGCCTCGAGTTCGGCTTTCATGCCATCGTACCTGGCGCGATTGTCCGCGGTGGCGCGCAGTGCCTTGCCGCGCTTGAGCAGAAAGTTGCGGGCGTACCCGTCCTTGACGCGAACGACCTCGCCCATCTGGCCGAGCTTGGCGACACGTTCCAGCAAAATGACTTCCATGTTTGTTTTCCTTTCAGATTGTTCGGGATTGAAGTTTCAGTTTCAGGGTTTGGGAAGCGGTGGAGGCCTGCTGCGCAGGTAGCGCTGGCGCAGCCCGAAGACGGCGTCCGCCAATCCAAGCAGCGCGATGGCGAGAAGCGCCCAGGCGAAGCCTGCAACCACCGCGTAGATGCAACCGAGCCATAGAGCGCGGCTTTTCATGGCAAGCGTAATTGTGTGCAGCACGGCGAAGCCCGTCATCGCATAGGCGATCGACAGGCCGCTCATGAGTATCTGGGCGAGAATGGCGAGCAAGCCGCCCGAAAAGCAGCACACGAGCGCAGCGAAGAGGACAGCAATCGTTGTCCTCGGCAGCGTGGTTTCCTTCAGATCGGGCCACGGCCGATGCAAACGTCCAGACGTCGCGGCGATTTTCGCGGCCAGCCACAGATTGATGGTCAGCATCGCGACAGCGGCTATTTCGGCGCCGATTGGCGCGATCACGACCAGCGCATCGAGCGTGGAATTGTTGAGGGTCAAGCCGGTTGCTTCGACGACCTCGGTCCAACCTGAGCGGATGGTCTTCTGGATTGCCGCAGCATCGGTGCCCATCGTGAGCAGCATGGCGGCCGTCAGAATCGTCGCAAAAATCACGACCCAGACCAGGATCCGTCCGACCGGATACCATTCCAGCGCGCCATTCGGATCGCTGGCGCCGTCGTTTGCGTGCGGACGCGCGAGCAGGACGAGGTGCGCCAGCCACACGGCCGGAAGCACATTCACCACGGCAAACGCGATGCTGTAGGGAAGGCCGAACAGGGAGGCGATGACGACGGTCGCCGCGATGCCGCCAATGGCGGCGCTGAGCGGAGCCCACGCCAATCCCACCACCATCAGCGGCAGCGGAGCGAGGTTGATCAACAGCAACGAGATCACCGCGCCCGAGGTGATCGAGGCGAACATCAAGGCCGACGCAAGGCCGGCCGCCAACGCTATTGCTATGGTCGCGATCATCAGCTGTCCCGCTCCTTTCGAGCGGTTAGAGGTCTCTTCGACCCCAACCATCGGCAACCGGACGACCCGGAAGCCTTATGAGTGAGTAGTTGATCCGCGGCCCATGCGGCCGCGGATCGAAATCTTCGTCAGCGAATGACGTAGGGAAGCAGACCGAGGAAACGCGAGCGCTTGATGGCGCGCGCGAGTTCGCGCTGCTTCTTGGCGGAAACCGCGGTGATGCGGCTCGGCACGATCTTGCCGCGCTCGGAGACGTAACGCATCAACAGCTTGGAATCCTTGTAGTCGATTTTCGGCGCATTCGGACCCGTGAACGGGCAGGTCTTGCGGCGGCGGAAAAACGGACGGCGTGCACCAGCTTCAGCCATTGTTCTTACTCCTGGTCCGTCGTCGTTGTTTCAGCGTCTTCACGGGGCCGGCGAGGACCGCGGTCACCGCGGAAGCCGCCACCGTCACGATCGCCGCGGAAACCGCCGCCTTCACGATCACCACGGAAACCACCTTCACGGAAGCCGCCGCCACGGTCGTCACGTTCGCGATCGCGATCGGCCTTGCGCATCATCGCCGAGGGACCTTCTTCGAGTTCTTCGACGCGAACGGTCAGGTAGCGGATGACGTCTTCGCTGATCCGCTCCTGGCGCTCGATTTCAGCGACGGCCGCGGACGGTGCGTCGATGTTGAGCAGCACGAAGTGCGCCTTGCGATTCTTGTTCATGCGATAGGTCAGCGAACGCACGCCCCAGTTCTCGGTCTTGGTGACCTTGCCGCCCGCCTGTTCGACGATGCCGGTCATCTGGGTGGTCAGTTCTTCGACCTGCTGGGTGCTCGCGTCCTGACGCGCGAGAAAAACATGCTCATAAAGAGGCATGGATGTCCTTTCCTAGTGTTAGCGCGGTTCCCAGCGGCAAGCCCTTCGAGACCTTCGGAAAGGACTCGGGATAAGCTCAGAAGGCGGAAGCACGGGACGACGGGCCGACTGGCCCTGCCACATCAAAACACCAGAGGTGATATTGCTGAGACCGTCCGTTCAGCTCCCGGCCGGGACCCACGGATGGCCGCGTTATAAGCATTTTCCCTGCGCTGGCAAGGGAAAGCCGCCTCATCGACCAGGCGTCGCGGCGGCGCTCCAGCGGGCCTCTCTGCTTGACATGGACGGCCCTCGCGGTGTCTTTCGGCGGGCTTGCAGGCGAGATTGGCGGCCTTGCGCCCCATTTTGGTTTCGAGTTCTCTCGCAAGACATTGAAAAATAGATGTATTCCGTGCTGTCCGCCTCTGCCGCGGGCCACGGGAGGAACGTTCGGGGACGCTTATGACGGCAGCATTCACCTTTCCGGGTCAGGGTTCCCAAGCCGTCGGTATGGGCAAGGCGCTCGCAGAGGCTTTTCCGGCGGCGCGTGCGGTATTCGACGAGGTCGACGCGGCGCTTGGCGAAAAGCTGACGGCCATCATCTGGGACGGTCCGGCCGAGACATTGCAACTCACTGAAAACGCGCAACCGGCGCTGATGGCGGTCTCGCTGGCCACCATGCGGGTGCTGGAGAGCGAGGCCGGTTTCTCGGTTGCCAAGCATGCCGCGTTCGTTGCCGGCCACTCGCTGGGCGAATATTCCGCGCTAGCCGCTGCCGGAAGCTTCGGCATCGGCGACACCGCACGTCTGCTTCGCACGCGAGGCCTCGCGATGCAGAAGGCCGTTCCCGTAGGCGTCGGTGCAATGGCAGCCCTGCTGGGTCTCGACTACGAAACTTCGGTCGCGATTGCGGCTGAAGCCGCGCAGGGACAGGTTTGCCAGGCTGCCAACGATAACGGTGGCGGGCAGGTGGTTGTTTCCGGCGACAAGGCCGCCGTCGAGCGAGCGGTCGAGATCGCCAAGACGAAAGGCGCCAAGCGGGCGATGATGCTTCCGGTCTCCGCGCCGTTTCATTGCCGCCTGATGCAGCCGGCGGCCGACGCGATGGCAGAAGCGTTGGCCGGCGTCGTCATCAAGCCGCCGGCAGCGCCGGTGGTGTCGAACGTCCTGGCGGCGCCAATCACCGATCCGGACGAGATCCGGCGCCGGCTGATCGAACAGGTAACGGGGACGGTGCGCTGGCGCGAGTCCGTTGCGTATATGGCCGGTCACGGCGTTAGCAGGTTTTTCGAAATCGGGGCCGGCAAGGTGCTCAGCGGCCTGGTCAAGCGTATCGCCGAAGGTGCCGTTGGTGTTTCGGTCAGCGGGCCGAATGATATTGTTTCAGCGAAGGACGCGCTCGCGGCAGCGCAGTCGTCCTGAGTTTAAGGGGAAGATGATGTTCGATCTCACCGGCAGGACCGCGCTCGTCACAGGCGCAAGCGGGGGCATTGGCGGCGCGATCGCGCAAGCCCTGCACAAGCAGGGCGCGACGGTCGCCATTTCCGGCACGAGGCGCGAGGCTTTGGATACGCTGGCTGCCAAGCTCGGCGGGCGAGTCCATGTGCTGCCCTGCAATCTCTCGGACGCCGCCGAGGTCGAAGCGCTCGTGCCCTCCGCCGAGGCGGCGCTGGGACAGGTCGATATTCTCGTCGCCAATGCCGGAATTACCCGCGACAATCTGTTTGTGCAGTTGCGGGATGAGGACTGGGAGCAGGTCATCAACGTCAACCTGACCGCGACCTTTCGCCTCGCGCGCGCCGCCACCAAACTGATGATGCGCAAGCGTTTCGGCCGCATCATCGCGGTCACGTCGGTCGTCGGCGTCACAGGCAATCCCGGCCAGGGCAACTACACGGCCTCGAAGGCCGGTCTGATCGGCATGATCAAGACGCTGGGCGCCGAATACGCCAAGCGGAATATCACCGCCAATTGCATCGCGCCGGGCTTCATCGCAACTCCCATGACCGATGCCTTGAACGACAAGCAGCGCGAATCCATTTTGTCGAGGGTTCCAGCAGCGCGTCTGGGCACGCCGGACGATATTGCCGCAGCGGCGGTCTATCTCAGCTCCAACGAAGCAGCCTATGTGACCGGGCAGACCATTCACGTGAATGGTGGAATGGCCATGATCTGAATCCGGTGGATCGGATTTGAGGCTACGCCGTTAACCGCAAGTTCGATGTCAGCGCAAAACGCCGCTGGAGGCCTGAATTTGCCGGTGGTCTTTTTGATTCCGGCAATTGCAAACAGCCTGCCGCGATGCGACGCAGGCGTCCGAACAGGACCACGGTTCGGGCTTCGGGGACGGCGCGGCCGGGGATTGTAGTCAAGACCTGGGAAGTATGATAACCGGACCCCGGATGGGAGCAAAAGAACACCATTGCAGGACGTTGAAACCCTGTATAATTGGCGTTGCGGGACCGGACATCGTGCGCCGGGACCGTGTCGGCCGTAACAGGCCTCATCCATATTAGCGCGATTGAAATTCACGACCACGATGGCTCGTACGTCTTGGGTCGGTCCAATGGGAACAGCACGAGGTTGAGCGATGAGTGAGATTGGCGAGCGGGTTAAGAAGATCGTGGTCGAGCACCTTGGTGTCGAACCCGAGAAGGTGGTCGATAACGCGAGCTTTATTGATGACCTCGGCGCCGACAGTCTCGATACGGTCGAGCTCGTGATGGCTTTCGAAGAAGAATTCGGTTGTGAAATTCCTGACGATGCCGCGGAAACCATTTTGACCGTCGGCGACGCGACTAAATTTCTCGAAAAGAACGCGAAGAGCTGACGCGCTCGCGTGGAGCTGACAGAGACGGAAGGGATCGCGGCTGCGCGGTCCCGCCGCTCGTTGTCGGAGAGCGCGAATCGCGGGCTGGAGTGATCTAGATGAGGCGGGTTGTCGTCACAGGCCTTGGCATGGTCTCGCCGCTTGGCTGTGGCATCGAGCCCATCTGGAAGCGCATCCTCAATGGCGAAAGCGGTGCCCGGAAGATCGAAACGTTCGACGTTTCCGATCTGCCGAGCCAGATCGCTTGCGTAGTGCCTCGCGGCGACGGCAGTAACGCCACTTTCAATCCCGACCTGTGGATGGAGCCGAAAGACCAGCGCAAGGTCGACGACTTCATCATCTTCGCGATGTGTGCGGCGAAGCAGGCGCTTGACGATGCCAACTGGCATCCCGAGAGCGAGGAAGACAAATGCGCCAGCGGAACCATGATCGGTTCCGGCATTGGTGGCCTGTCGGGAATTGCCGACACCGCCCTTCTTTTGAAGGAACGCGGGCCGCGCAAGGTTTCGCCGTTCTTCATTCCGGGACGTTTGATCAATCTGGCTTCCGGTTATGTTTCGATCGCGCACGGCCTCAAGGGTCCGAATCATTCCGTCGTCACGGCATGTTCGACCGGCGCGCACGCGATCGGCGATGCAAGCCGGCTGATTGCGCTTGGCGATGCGGACGTGATGGTCGCCGGCGGCGCCGAATTGCCGATTTGCAGAATAGGCATGGCGGGCTTTTGTGCCGCCCGCGCTTTGTCGACCGGCTTCAACGAAGCACCGCACAAGGCTTCGCGGCCGTATGACAAGGATCGCGACGGTTTCGTGATGGGCGAGGGCTCAGGCATCCTCGTGCTTGAGGAATTCGAGCACGCGAAAAAACGCGGTGCCAAGATGTATGCCGAGGTGATTGGCTATGGCCTGTCCGGCGATGCCTATCATATCACCTCGCCGTCGCCGGACGGCAATGGCGGTTTCCGCAGCATGAGCGCCGCGCTGAAGCGCGCGGAGATTTCCGCTTCCGATCTCGACTACATCAACGCCCACGGCACATCGACGCAGGTCGGTGACGAAATCGAGCTCGGCGCCGTCGAACGTCTCCTGGGCAATGCAGCTTCCCGCGTGTCGATGTCCTCGACCAAGTCGTGCACAGGCCACCTGCTGGGTGCGGCCGGCGCGATCGAGGCGATTTTCAGTATTCTCGCGATTCGCGACAACATCGCGCCGCCGACCATCAATCTTGACAACCCGTCGGTGGAAACCGCGATCGATCTGGTGCCGAAAGTATCGCGCGAACGCGAAATTAATGTCGTCCTGTCGAATTCGTTCGGTTTCGGGGGTACAAACGCATCTGTGATTCTGCGTCGCGTGTCCGCCGATTAGTGGATTGACAGTTATTAATCCGCCCGGTCACCACATGCACGCAATCCAGTGCGAATGTAGAAATCAGTCCAACGGCGTCCATCCGACTACACGGAAGTTCACCGTTTCGCCGCATTCGGTGATATTCCTAGGCGTGGGCGAGACCACCGGCCGTGTTTCTCATGGCCACGATTGAACCGACAGGATTTCAGGTTGCATCGATGAGTGAGAGGCCGCCCATTTCGCCAAGGAGCCCGCGTGCCGCGCTGGAGCCGGAACAGGTTCCGCCGCCACCCAAGCGGTCCGAGCGCGCCCGCAATCCGTTTATCGTCGTCGGCAACGCCATCATCACCTTCATCCTGTTTGTGATGATCGCCGTCGGCGGCATCTACATATACGGCAAGCAGAAGATCGAAGCGGCCGGTCCTTTGCAGGAGGACAAGATTGTCAACATTCCGTCGCGGGCGGGCGTGACCGACATCGCCGACGTCCTGCAACGTGAAGGGGTCATCGATAACAACAGGTGGGCGTTCATCGGCAGCGTATTTGCGCTGAAGGCGCGTTCCGAACTCAAGCCCGGCGAATACCAGTTCCAGAAGAACGCGAGCCTGCGCGATGTCATCGGCACGATCGTCGAAGGCAAGGTGGTTCAGCATTCGATCACCGTCCCCGAAGGCTTGACCTCCGAGCAGATCGTAGCCCGGCTTTCAGAGAACGACATTTTCTCCGGCTCCGTTCGCGAACTGCCACGCGAAGGCACCCTGCTGCCCGAGACCTACAAGTTTCCGCGTGGCACGCCGCGGGAGCAGGTGATCGCGCGCATGCAGCAAGCCCAGAAGCGCGTGCTTGGCGAGATATGGGACCGCCGCAATCCGGATATTCCGATCAAGTCGCCGGAACAGCTTGTCACGCTGGCCTCGATCATCGAGAAGGAAACCGGACGGGCCGACGAGCGTAGCCGCGTTGCCGCCGTCTTCGTCAATCGGTTGCGGCAGAAAATAAAATTGCAGTCGGATCCGACGATCATCTACGGGTTGGTCGGCGGCAAGGGAACCTTGGGCCGACCGATCAAGCGCAGCGAAATTCAGCAGCCATCGCCCTACAACACCTATGTGGTCGATGGGTTGCCGCCCGGGCCGATCGCCAATCCCGGCCGCGCCTCACTTGAGGCTGCAGCCAATCCAGCACGGACGCGTGATCTGTTCTTCGTTGCTGACGGCACCGGCGGGCATTCCTTCAGCGACACCTACGATCAGCACTCCAAAAACGTCGCCAAGCTGAGAGCGATGGAAAAGCAGATCCAGAACGATACGGTCGAGCCCGCCGAGGATGCGCCGCCGCCGGCTGCCGCGGCGAATGCTTCCGCGTCGGATACCGGCGCGCCTGCAGCAGCGGCGAAGCCGGCGCCGGCCAAGAAGCCGGCGCGCGCTGCGCCTGCACCCCGGCAGGGCGCCGCAGCCTCCGCACCGGTGGTTCAGCAATAAGCGCGCGGGCGCGATCCTGCCGGCAACCGGGACGCGACGCCGGCGGAGCCCGCAAATTCCACTTTGGCCTGAGACGCGCTAGACTTGCCAGCAGGCGGGCCAGCGAATCTGGCCTTCTTTCCTTCTGGAGAACCACACGCGATGGTCCTGTCGAGCATGACCGGCTTTGCCCGCAGCCACGGCGCCAGCGGGCCCTATTCGTTTGAATGGGAGCTGAAGTCCGTCAATGCCAAGGGGGTTGACCTGCGTCTGCGGCTGCCGCCCGGATGGGACGAACTGGAAGCCTTCGCCAAAAAGCGTGCCGCCGAGGTGCTGTCGCGTGGCACGATCTACGTCAATCTGAACGTCAAGCGCACCAACGCTCAATCGACCGTTCGTGTGAACGAAGATGTGCTGGAGTTGGTTCTGCGCGTTGCGGCGGCGCTTTCCAACAAGATCGATGCGGTCGCGCCGAGCATCGACGGGCTACTGGGAATCAAGGGCGTGATCGAAGTCGTCGAGCCCGAGGCCGACGAGGTGGCAGAAAAGGCCGCGAAAGATGCCGCCGCCGTGGCGTTCGATCAGGCGCTTGCCAGCCTTGTCGACATGCGCAAGCGCGAGGGCACCGCGCTCGGCCAAATTCTGCTGCAGCGAATGGACGAGATCGAGCGACTGGCGAAGAAGGCCGAGGCGGCGCCGGGGCGCAAGCCGGAGGCGATCAAGGCGCGGATCGCCGAACAGATCGCGACGCTCATGGAGACCTCGGATCGTTTCGACCCAGATCGCCTCAGCCAGGAAGCGCTTCTGATCGCAACCAAAGCCGACATACGCGAGGAGCTCGACCGTATCGCATCCCATGTCGCGCAGGCACGTGAGATGATCGCCAAGGGCGGCCCGATCGGACGGCGTCTGGACTTCCTCGCGCAGGAATTCAATCGCGAGGTCAACACTTGCTGCTCCAAATCCAACGATATCGAGTTGACCAACACCGGCCTTGAAATGAAGAACGTGGTGGAGCAATTCCGCGAGCAGGTCCAAAATCTGGAGTGACGCATGGCGGATGGAGGGCAAAGCGATGTCGGTTGAACGGCGCGGATTGATGTTCGTGTTGTCTTCGCCGTCTGGCGCCGGCAAGACGACGTTGTCGCGTCTTTTGATTGAGCGAATGCCTGGCCTTCGAATGTCGGTCTCGGCGACGACCCGCCCCATGCGGCCGGGCGAAGTCGATGGCCGCGACTATCTGTTCGTCGATCAGGCGCGCTTCAAGGAAATGGTTCAGCGGAACGAACTGCTGGAATGGGCCACCGTTTTCGACAACAGCTACGGCACGCCGCGGCCGCCGGTCGAAGCGGCGCTATCGGCAGGGCAGGACGTTCTGTTCGACATTGATTGGCAGGGCACGCAACAACTGCGCGAGAAGGCGCGCGCGGACGTGGTCAGCGTGTTTATTTTGCCGCCGTCGGCGGCCGATCTGGAAAAGCGGCTGCACAGCCGCGCCCAGGACAGCGACGCGGTGATCCGCTCGCGCATGAGTCGCGCCACCCACGAACTGAGTCACTGGGCTGAATACGACTACATCGTCATCAACCACGACGTCGACGAGGCGTTCGCCGAAGTTCAATCAATCCTGAAAGCAGAGCGGCTCAAGCGCGAACGCCGCACCGGCCTGACGACGTTCGTACGGGAATTGCAGCGGCAACTCGAGAAGTAACCGCGTTCACCTCCGCGCGCGGCGCGGTGCGCGCTGGGCGAATTCAGGTGCGCGCTGGCTGAACTCCGCCGCGCGGGGGCGGGGCGCGGCACTGGCAACGCCACGGGCAAATCGTGGGCGATAATCCCGATCGTCATTCGCCGGATAATCCGACAGCACGATGCGATCGTCATCCGTCGTATCCCAGATCGGTCCTTGCGCAGAAGTCGCCTTGCGGCGGCGTACGCGCCGCCGGTAACGCCGGGAAACGATCGCCGCGATGACGGCAAATGCGAGCGCGCCGATGGCCGCGGCAATCAATGTCTGGATCATTTCGGGCTCAATAGGCACAGGCAAATCGGCAACGGACGCCGTCGATGACGCCGCGGCCGTTACCGCCGTCGAAGGTTGGGCCGCATTGTTGGTCGCATCGGCGGTGGTGGCCGCTACGGCCTTGGGCACGGAGGTTGCGGGCGACAATTCCGGCCAGCGCGTGGCTACGGCTGCGGTCGCATTTGGCGAATTCCACACGGAGGCGGCGGCCGAACCGGTAGCAGTGGTACTTGCGGCATTGGCATTGCTGCCGGGGGCACTGGCCGGAGGGTTGCTTACGGTACTGTCCTCGCGCACGGTGGCTTGCGGCCGGAGTTCGGCGTGGGCGTCGGAGAATGACGGCTTGGCGGTGGGCTGTGGTGCGGGCGCCGGTGCAGGTGCGCTCGGCTTGCGGCACGGCCTGGGCGACGCCTCCTCCTTCCTGGCGCAGATACCAGCAATTGCGCTTGTTGACGTGATCAATGCGGTAATACCAGTGGCTGCCTGCGGGCGTTTCGTTTTTCGGACTGGAAAGGCAAGTGTCGACCGGAGCCGTTTCGGCGCGGGCCAACATCACGAGCGGAATGCCCACGAGAACATTGACGAAAATGGCGGACGCAATTCTTGCGGCTCGTGGCATACGCAACTCCGGTGTACGCGATACTTTTCACCGGCCAAACTCACCAAAAAATGGGGTCGTAATGCGCCGCAATTCCGGACAGCATTGGGCTTAATTCGGGCCGCGCCCATGGCGTCCAGGACACACTCAAGGCGCGCTTGGGACACGCTGCGGATGAGGGTTTTCAGGCGCTAGTTTTTCGGTTGCGCGCCAGTGGATTTGACATTCGGATTACGCATGCCGGGCGAAGGCGCGTGAATGTCAAACCCGCTCCACTAGTTTTTCAGCATGATGCGGCCGACGACCTGCCCGGCGCGCAGGGCGTCAATCCATTTCTGGACATCCGCCATCGGCTCCTCGCGCATCGGGGGCGGCTTGATCTTGCCGGCCCGCGCCAGCGACATCAATTCGTGGCCTTCGGCCAGCGTCCCGACCATGAAGCCCTCGATCGTCATCCGCTTGTAAGCCCATTGCACCATGGGCATGCTGAAATTGCCGCCCATCAGGCCCGACACCACGATCTTGCCGCCGCGCGCTGCGACCGAGACGGCGAATGCCATCGACTTCTCGCTACCGGCGAAATCGACGATCTCATCAAACCCGCCTTCGGTTTCCTTAAGGATGCGGCGGCTGACCTCCGCTTCCGACGGATCGTAGGCGAAAGCCGCGCCGTTCTTGAGCGCGGTTTCGCGGGCCGCGGCGCTCAGGTCAGCGACCGTAATCGGCTGCTTGAACATCGCTTGCGCGAAGGAGAGCCCCATCATCCCGACGCCGCCGAGACCGATCAGCAGGAGGTTGCGTTGCCGGGGACGGTCGACGAGCCGCTTAAGCGCTCCATAGGCGGTGACGCCGGAACACATCAGCGTTGCGGCCTGGTTGACCGGCAAGGGGTCGTATTCAAGCAGATACTTCGCGTCGGGCACCAGCACGTGGCTGGCGAAGCCGCCGTCGATGGCGACGCCGAGAAAGCGCTGCTTGGCGCAGAGATTTTCATCGCCCGCCAGGCACTCGCGGCACTGGCCGCAGCCGATCCACGGGAACACGGCGCGCCTGGCGCCAATCAAATTCTTCGGCACGTCGGGCCCGACTTCCTCGACGACACCCGCGATCTCATGACCGAGGGTGAAGGGGAGCGTCATGCCGCGCGTGGTGTCGAGCTTCTTGCCGCCACCGAGATCCGCATAGCCGTCCTGGATGTGAAGATCGGAATGGCAGAGCCCGCAGCGCTCGATCCGGACCAGAACTTCCCGCCCCGCGGGCTTCGGCGTATCGACGACCGTTTCGCACAGCGGCGCATCAAACTTGACCAGGGATTGGCGACGCATGAGCGGCATGAAGTCTCTCCCGGAGAATGTTCAGCTATCGCTGCGTATATGGGTCAATTCCCGCGCCATGGCAACAAAACCGCCGACGGGAACGGTTTCGGGACGACGCGTCTCATCGATTCCGGCCGCAGCGACCAGCCGCGCTGGATCGATCCCCAATGATTTCAGGCTTTGCCGCAGCATCTTGCGGCGCTGGCCGAAAGCGGCCGCTGCCACTTGCTCCAGCGCGCGACGGTCGCACACATCGGGGGCCGGACGCGGTATCAGCCGCACAACGGAGGAAGTCACCTTCGGCTGCGGCACGAAGGCGGCGGGCGAAATGTCGAAAAGAATCTTCGTCTCGGCACGCCAGTTCGCGAGCACGCCCAACCGACCATAGGCCTCATCGTTTTCGTGCGCCACGATGCGCTCGGCCACCTCGCGCTGAAACATCAGCACCATCGTGTCGTACCAGGGCGGCCACGGCTCGATCGAGAGCCAATCGACCAGAAGCGCGGTCGCGATATTATAAGGCAGGTTGGCGACGATTTTCGCGGGTGTCGACCCAAGCCATGGACGCGGATCGAAATGCTGGGCGTCGGCACAAACGACCTCCAGCCGGCCCGGATATCGCTGGGCGATTTCCTCCAGTGCGGGGAGAACGCGCTCGTCGCGTTCCACCGCAATCACGTGACGCGCACCCATCGCGAGCAGGGCGCGCGTCAATCCTCCCGGACCGGGTCCGATCTCGATCACGGTGGCATCTTCAAGCGGTCCTGCCGCCCGCGCGATCTTTGCGGTGAGGTTGAGGTCCAACAGGAAGTTCTGTCCGAGCGATTTTCGGGCCGAGAGCGAATGCCGTCGAATGACGTCGCGAAGCGGCGGAAGATCGTCGATCGCGCTCATGCTAGTGTCCCAGTTCTGACATTCGTATCATATCGCAGCGGGCAAGTTTACGAATGTCAGAACTCGAGGGACACTAGTAAATCTACGTTTCCAATGCGGCTTTGACTCTGCCGTTCCTTGAATGAGGCCGCGGCAACGCTGTAGGAACGTCAGAGCCGCCGCATTGGGTGCGTGGCCGCCATTCGAGCCGCCAGCCGCAGCGCCGCAATCAGGCTTGACGGGTTTGGCTTGTCGGTCCCGGCTATGTCGAACGCCGTGCCGTGATCGGGCGAAGTGCGGATGAACGGCAGCCCCAGCGTGACGTTGACGGCGTCTTCGAACGCCAGTGTCTTGATCGGGATCAGTGCCTGGTCGTGATACATGCAGATGGCGCAGTCATAAGTTCGCCGCGCAGCCTCGTGGAACATCGTATCCGCCGGCAACGGTCCGCGGACATCGAGACCCTCGCCGCGCAGGAGGCTCGACGGCGGCGGCGACAATGGTTTTGTCCTCGGTCCCGAGTGAACCGTCCTCGCCTGCATGCGGGTTGAGGCCGGAGACCGCCAGCCGCGGACGCGCGATACCGAAATAGGATTTCAAGTCCGCCGCCACGATGCGCGCGGTCGAAGCGATCAGCTCGCTCGAAAGCTGCTCCAGCGCCTCGCGCAGGGAAACGTGAATCGTGACAGGAACGACGGCAAGCGCGGGAGACCACAACATCATCACGGGCTGTGGCGCGGATGTGTTCGTTGCTGCAAGTTCGGCGAGAAATTCGGTGTGACCGGGATGGCGGAAGCCCGCGCGATACAGCACGTTTTTGGCGATCGGATTTGTCACGACCGCGCTCGCGCGACCGGTCATGACGTCTTTGACGGCCTGACGGATCGAGGCAAGTGCGGCGGCGGCACTCGTATCGTCGGGCTGGCCGGGCTGGGCGGTCGCAACGTGGCCTGTTGGAACGACCGGCAGGGCGTGCGTGAAGGTGTCGTTTGCGTCTTCAGGCTGGACTTCGGCGAGCCTGATATTCAGCCCCAGCGCTTTTGGCGCGGCGATCGAGCGAAGCGGCATCGCCGAGCCAATAGAAAGCAGGCAGATTGAGTTCTGCACGGCGAAGCCAGGCCTTGAGCGTGATGTCGGGGCCGATCCCGGCGGGTTCGCCCGATGTCAGCGCGAGAGGCTTTGCCATATCTGAAAGATGTTCTGTTATTGCGACTTCGGGTATTCGATCATCGCAGCGGCGCGCACGTCTCGCAAATACGACTTCGACTTTGCCTCGAATTTTTCGGCAAACATCTTGTCCCGGATTTCCTTCTTTTTGGGCGTGTCGACCTTGGTCGGCTCTCTCGAGCACAGCACGACCATTTCGATTCCCTGTTTGGTTACCTCGGGCGGGGTCAGGTGACCGATTTGTGTTCCGTCGAGGATCTCGCGGAGCGAAGGCGGAATGTCAGCCGAGGTCTTGGTGACGGACTCGCGGATCGCAGCGTTCGGCATCGATTTGAAGAACGCGTTCGCTTCAGTGCACGATTGAATGCGCGCGCGCAGGGCCTCGGCTTCCTTCTTTCGGGATTCCGTCACCTCTGACGCCGAACCGCGCGGAACGATCAGCACGATCGGCTGCATCTTGTATTCCAGACCCTGTGCGGCCGCTTTTTCGTCTTCTCCTGCAGCGGCTGCGACATCCTTTTCGCCGACCTGGAGACTCTCCTTGTATCGGCCCCGGACCAGGTTGCTCCACACCATGTCGGCCTTGATGCGGGCCTTGAGCGTGTCGGGACGAATGCCCTGGCTCTCCAGAGATTTCGTCAGCTGATCCGGACCGATGCGCATTCGGCTGGCCATGCCGGCATAGGATTGATCGACGTCGGCCGCCGACGGATCGATGCTGAATTTCTTTCCTTCGCGAAGCTTCACCCTCTCGTCGATCAACTCATTGATGACGTCCTTGCGGTCAGGTGCTTTGTGCGTGCTGATCATCGTCAGCTTGGATCGTTGCTCGATATCGTAGTTGGTAATGGGGTCGCCGTTGACCATGACAGCGACTTGCGCGCAGGCCGGCGCCAGCGATCCCAGGGCGAGGACGAGGCCCAGGAAGAGCGTTGAAAGCCGGTTCGGGAAGGCAACGGTCGTGATCATCTTGTCAGTCCGAGTCCTGTTAGTTCAAGTCCTGTTGGTTTCAGTCCTGTTGGTTCAAGTGGAGCAGGATTGACGACACTTCGCTCCTTGGGCGAGACCCTGAAACTACGCTGGAATCTTGCCGACAGCCCTCGATCCCCGTCAAGAAGACCTTTGTCGGAAAGCGGCCGTGGCCTGACGGATCATACCGCATCAGCAATTTCGTCCGCGAGGCCCTCAAGGCCGCGCCTAGTTCCCTGTCGCCCCCGAATTGGCGATGGTCCGCAGGCCGATCTGGAGCATGAACGCGTGGCCAAGGATGGGCGGCGCGGTCGTCGTCGCATAGGAGTACGAGGTGACGTAGTTGGCCGCGAGCACGAAGCAGTCGTCTACATAGCCGGCGCCGACGACGTATTGGTTGATCTGGTTGGCGACCAGATCCCAGCGGGCGGCGCCGGTCGCAACCCAGTTGGTCGCGAGCTTGACCGAGCCGGAAACCAGAATGCCCTCGCGGCGCGTCAGATATCCGATGTCCGGCTGTGCGGCATAGTCGCCATAGAGAACGCTGACCGACCAGCGGTCGAAGTTGGCTTTGGCCTCGGCTTCGAAGCGCTCAACAGCGCCAGTCGCCTCGTCGAAGCGTGCGCGTGTCGCGACCGTGTAGGTACGGTTCGGCGAGTAGCTCAGGCTCGCAACGTAATCCGATCGCGGGGTCTGAAGGCCTGAGTCGACCGCGGTATTGGTGACGTCCTGTACCGCGAAGGAGTTCATGCCGAACAGCTGGTACGATTGGCCAAACACCGCAGTGACCGATCCGCCGCGGTCGAACTGCGTGGTCGCCTGAACGCCGACATTGGCCCGTCCGCCGCCTTCGACCCGGTCGTAACCGGAGAACTTGTCGACGCTGAACAGGTTCGAGGTGTCGAAGGTCATGCTCTGCGAATTTTCGTTGGGCAGCTTACCCGCGTAGGATTCGTTCGGCCGGATAATGACCTGTGCGATCGGCTCGATGGTGGTGGAGCCCCACGGCTGGACGTTGATGAAGGGATAGCGGTACTCGAGCCCGATCGTGGGCATCACGCGCAGCGCCTGAGTGTCGCCGACGGGCAGGAAGCTCGAAACGCCCGGCTGATTCGAAATGTCGGCGTTGATGGCATCGGCGCGCACGCTGGCAAAGGGCGTCCAGATTTGACCGATCGAGTTGGTGAAGGAGCGCCGCCAATCGGCTTCGGCCGAAAAGCGTGTGTAGGTTCCGGGCATACCGCGAAGCAGACAGTTCTGCCGGGTGATGCTTTGAGCGCTGTCGGCCGTGTTGTTCAGACACGCCCCGGTCGCCGCGGCGGCCGGATTGATGGCGTCGAACACCGCGCTGTCGCGCGTCAGATTGACGAAGTTGGTCTTGTAGCTGACCTCACCGCCCAGCACCGGGTGGTTGATCACGTTGGCATAGTCGATCACGGGCCAGACCACAGGCACCTGCGCCTGGTTGCCGGACAGGCTGAGGTAGTAAATCGTTCGCGCGTCGAAGTAGCTGCGGTTGCCGACGCCGGTCAGGTAAAGCTGCGACGGTGCTTCGGTCGGCAGTGCGAGGAACGAATTGTACGCGTCCTTGTAGACGGAGAGCCGGTAGTCCGACAGCAGCATGTAGTCGGAGAGCGCGACGCCTTCCCAGCCCCAGACCCACTTGTCGTTCAGGGCGAATTGACCCTTGGTCTCGATGCCGCCGCGGAATTGGCGATCGCCGGGCTGACCGGCGAACGCGCCGGGATCGAGCTGGTCGATTCCATAAGCACGGATCTGGTAGGCGCCATCCATCAGACGCTGACGGAACTCGGCCTGAAGCAACACGCCCTGCTCAGTCATGAAGCGCGGGTTGAAGGTCGCGTCATAGTCGGGTGCGATCGCCCAGTAGTAGGGCGTTTCGATGCCGAATCCGTAGGTCGAGTTGGTGGAATAAGAGGGCATCAGGAAGCCGCTCTTGCGCTTCACGGTGGGATCGGGCGTCGAGAAGTAGGGAATGTAGGCCAGCGGAACGCCGAAGAACTCAATCTGCGCGTTCTCGAAGTAGAGCATCTTGTCGATCTGGTCGTGAATTATTCGTATGCCCTTGACCTGCCACAGCGGCGGCTTCTTCGGATCATCCTTGCAGGGCGCGCAAGCGGTGTAGACGCCGTTTTCGAAAACCGTGTAGTTGCCGCTGGTGCGGTCGGCGCGGGTGGCGGCCATGTGTGTGGAATCGGCCGTATCGACGTGGAGCGAATCCACGAAGCCATCGCGATAATCGTCGCTCAGGTCGAGAACGTTGGCGTAAGTGATCTTGCCGTCGACATCGGTCATGCGGATGTTGCCTTCGGCATGCAACCGCTTGGTCTTCTGGTCGTAGATGACCTTGTCCGCCTCGACGCTGGTTCCGTTGTAGAACAGCTGCACGTTGCCGACCGCCGACACGCGCGAGTTGTTGTAGTCGTAATCGACCTCGCTGGCCTGCACGAGCATCTGGCCGTCATTGGCGGGACGCTGCGTGACCGGCTTGGGCGGCCTCACATTGTAGCTGAAGCTTTGCGCAAACGCTTCCGGAGTGGTGGCGAGCCCAAACAGGCCCGACAGCACCACGCCGAACGCAATGGCGACAAGGCGTGCGCCATCGCGGCGCACGGCAGCGCTCTGCCGCATCGCAAACAGCCGTTTATGGAGGGCGGCAACCACAGCCACTACCCGTCCTCCTGGTACAACAAGGCCAAAAAGCCGGTGAGGCCGCCAACACATACGGGCAGCCACGCCGAAGCGATCGGATGCATCAACTCAGCCTTGCTCAAGTCCTCGGTTACTTTGGACAAAACGTAGAGCAGAAAGCCCGCGCCCACGCCACTCAAAACCATCTTCTGAACACCGCCGAAGCGGAAGAATCGAAGGCTCACACTTGCAGCCAACATAACCATGGCGGCCAGCAAAAAAGGCTGCGCAATCAGCTTATGGTACTGCAACCGATAGCCCGCCGTGGCGAAGCCCGAGCTTTCGGAAGAGCGGATGTAGCCGGGCAGTTGCCAAAATGACACAGTTTCGGGTGTGGAGAAGCTATTCCGAACCTGAGCCGCGGTGAGACTCGTGGCGAGCGTGAAGCTGTCCTGATCGACCGGAGGACCGTCCAGCGTGTATCGGCGGACGGATTTGAACAGCCATTGCCCTTGTTCGAGGGTGGCCCGCTGCGCTTCGATTCGCTCCTTGAACTGCTCGTTGTTGTCGAAGCGGAACACCGTCAGGCCCGTCAGTCGCGCACCCTGCTGTTCGCTGCGCGCGGCGTTGATGATGGCCTGTCCGTCGCTGTTGATCTGATTGATCCAGAATCCGGCTGCATCCTGCACGCCGCCGCCGGGCGCACCGCCGAAGAGTTCGGCTTCCATTCGTTTGGAGAGCTCGCGCAGGTTGGCCGACATGGGATTGTAAACGGTGGTGGCGAGCACCCCAAGCACGATTGCGCTCGCCAGAGCCGGCGCAATGAACTGCCAGGCCGACACGCCTGCCGCCCGTGCCACCACCAGTTCCAACCGCCGGGAAAGCGCGAGGTAACAGGTCATGGCTCCGATCAGGATGCAGAACGGCATCATCTTTTCGAGCAGTTGCGGCACGCGGAACAGCGAGGTCTCTGCGACCGCGATCGCGGAAACCTGGGCAAGACCCGATGTCTTCCTGACCATTTCGATGTAGTCGACCAGCACCAGCAGCACGAAGATGGCGGCAAAGACACCGAGCGCCGCGACCACGAAACGGCCGGCGAAGTAACGCCCTAGCGTGTTGGTGACCATGCTCATGCGGCGGCCGGGCGTCCAAAGAACCGCAGGATTCGTTCATTCGAGCGATTGATCGCCTCGATCAGCATGGCCGGCGGCTCGATGACGACGCCGCCAATGATGATCCAGAAGCTGAGACCGATGGCCCCGGCCAGCGTCAGATACTGAACGAGGACGGCCAGCGGCGACTTCACGGCCATGACCGTGCAGGCGAATCCCGCCAGGCGCAACCCGAACACCGCAAGTATCTGCGCCGCCGATCGAAAAGTTTCGGCTCTGGCGCGTCGTGCGCGGTGCGCCGAGAAACGCAAAAGTGAGCGCGGCAAACGCAAACGGATAGATCGGCGACAGGAAGCGGTCATGCAGCTCGGCACGGACTTGTCCGGGCAATTGCTTGTAGATCGGATCCGAATCGTCGGGCGCGAGCAATTCCCAGAGGTAGCGTTCGCGAATGCCAAGCGTGACGTCATGGCCCTTGTTGAATTTCGACATGTCGAAGCCGTAACGGCCGAACGCGACCAGCGCCGGGTCGTGCTTGCCGGACTCGAAGCGCTCGAGATTTCCATCTTCGAGAATCAGGAACGAGCCGCCTTCGTTTTTCACGATGGTGCCGTGATCGGCCAGGATGGTGACGCGCTCCTTCGGATCGCGGCGGTCATCGATGAAGATGCCCTTGAGCAGGCCGCCCGGTTGCCGTTCACGGATTCGGATCGTCAGGTTTTGATCGAGTTGGGCGAAGCGGCCCGGCTGCAAGACGTTGGTCAGCACGTCTGCGGTGATCTCGGCGTCCCATTGCTTGATTCGGCGCAGGCCATCCGGCGCCAGATAGGCGGCGATGAAGCCGACCAGCAGCGCGACGACGCAGGTGGCATAAAGGAAAGGGCGGAACAGGCGGATGGGCGAGAATCCCGCCGCGTTCATCACGATGATTTCCGAATCGGTCGCGAGCTTGTTCAGCGTGTGCGAGATTGAGATCATCAGGGCGATCGGCGAGATGATCAGAACCAGCGCCGGGACGACGAGGCTGGTGATGCCGAGGAAGGTCAGGATGGTCTGGCCCTGACTGGTCATCAGGTCGATGCCGCGCAAAGCCTGCGTAATCCAGATCACGCCGGTGAGGCTGATCAGGACCAGCGCAAACGACGCCAGCGTCGTGCGAAAGATATACCTGTCGATCGACCCCATCGTTACCGCACGATCCCACCTTGGCGTGCCCTCAAGCGGTTTCCGGCCAACCCCGAATGGGGTCCCCTTTGGCCGGTCCGCCGTTGTTCAGGCAGGCACTATTCTCTCACTACCATCCCTTTGATCCGTCAACAAAATGGCTGAGCCGTGGCGGGCTTGGCATATGGTTAATAATTTCAGCGATGTGGCGCGTTCGCCACGGTATTTGGGTGGATTCGGGCAACGCCCGACGCCGGGGCATTCGGGCGCGCGAATGTCAATCCCAAACTCCGGCAAAATGCGACAACTAGAGATAGTCTTGTTGCAGATTTATCCGCAAAGGACGTGGAGGTATGGGACAGAATCAGGTGGTGGCGCCCAGGTGATGAGCGATCTGGCGATGCCAAACCTTCAAATGGCCGGCGCCGGTGCTTGGCAGCGCGGCTTCTTGCGGGCCATAGTGGGGTCGAAGCACACTCTTGACGGATGCTTGAGGCAGCCGGAAGAGAATTTCGCCGACAGGCGTGCGGCCTGATCACCGGCGACAGCCCTGGATTCTTGGAGGATTTATCTATGACCGACGCCGTCAAGGTCGGCTTTGTCTCGTTTTCCGGTGCCCCGAGCGGAATTCTGACGGTCTTTTGCAACGATGGGCTCGAGTTTGGCCCGTCAACCCGCAAAGTGTTGGGGGCAGCGGCGGGCTTGATCAAGCAAGCGGCCGAAACCAATCAATTCAAGGGAAAGAACGGCTCGGTTCTCGATATCCTGGCGCCGCAGGGCCTCAAGGCGAAGCGCCTGATCGTGGTGGGGACGGGCAAGCCTGCCGAGCTCAAGGACCAGGATTTTCTCAAACTCGGCGGCACCATCGCTGGCAAGCTGAAGGCGGGGCGCGCCGCCGTCGGGGTCATCGCCGAACTGCCCAAAGGTCCCATGACCGCGGATCAGGCGGCCGGCATCGCTTCAGGCATTCGGCTGCGCGCCTATACGTTCGACCGCTACAAGACCAAGAAAAAGGACGGCGAGGACGCAAAGCTGCGGGCCGACGTCTCGATCGCCGTCGGCGATGTCGCCGCTGCGCGAAAGGCGTTTGCGCCGAGCGGGCATGTGGTGGATGGCGTCATCACCGCGCGCGACCTCGTCAACGAACCACCGAATGTGCTGTTTCCGGTCGAATTCGCGCGCCGCGCTGGTCAGCTGCGCAAGCTTGGCGTTGCCGTGGACGTCCTCGACGTCAGCGCCATGAAGCGGCTCGGCATGGGCGCGCTGCTCGGCGTGGCCCAGGGCTCGACGCAACCAGGCCGCACCGTGATCATGCGCTGGAACGGCGGCAAACGCGGCGAACAGCCGGTGGCCTTCATCGGTAAAGGCGTTTGCTTCGATACCGGTGGCATTTCGATCAAGCCCGCCGGCAGCATGGAGGACATGAAGGGTGACATGGGAGGTGCTGCCTGCGTCGTGGGACTGATGCAAGCATTGGCGGCCCGCAAGGCCAAAGCGAATGTGATCGGCGCGATCGGCCTTGTCGAAAACATGCCCGACGGCAACGCGCAGCGTCCCGGCGATATCGTGACTTCGATGTCCGGCCAGACCATCGAAATCATCAACACCGACGCCGAGGGACGGTTGGTGCTGGCCGACGTGCTTTGGTACGTCGCCAAGAAGTTCAAGCCCAAATTCATGGTTGATCTCGCCACGCTGACCGGCGCCATCATGGTGGCGCTCGGTACGGAATATGCCGGCCTTTTCTCCAACAATGACGAGCTGGCCGAGCGTCTGATGAAGGTCGGGACTGTCGACGGGCGAGCGCGTCTGGCGCATGCCGCTCGGTCCCGAATACGACAAGCAGATCGATTCGCAATTCGCCGACATGAAGAACACCGGCACGCGCAACGGCGGTTCGATTACGGCGGCGCAATTCCTGCAACGCTTTGTCGACGGTACGCCCTGGGCCCATCTCGATATTGCGGGCACCGCGATGGGCGCACCGAAAAACGAGATCAATCAGAGCTGGGGCTCCGGGTTCGGGGTCCGTCTGCTCGACCGGCTGGTCGCGGAGCACTACGAAACGAAGCGATGACGGAAGTTCTGTTCTATCATCTGCAAGACGTCACAGTGGAGAACGTGCTGCCGCCGCTGCTCGAAAAATCTCTCGAGCGCGGCTGGCGGGTGGTCGTGCAGTCGACGTCGGAAGAGCGAACGGAGGCGCTGGACGCTCACCTGTGGACCTATCGAGAGGACTCATTTCTGCCTCACGCGACCTGGCGGGTGACCGACGTCGAGGATCAGCCGATCGTCCTCGTCATCGAGGACAGCAATCCGAATCGGGCCAATGTGAGGTTTCTGGTCGACAACGCGCCACTGCCGCCGAACACCGACATCTACGACCGCGTCGTCCTGCTCTTCAACGGCGACGATGCGGAGGCGCTTACCGCAGCGCGTCATGCCTGGACCGACTGCAAGGGGCGGGGATTCGACGTAACCTATTGGCAGGCCGACGAACGAGGCCGGTGGCAAAAGCGCGATTAACAGTTCCGCTATAAATGATATTCTATGGTTTCGGGGCGCCGGGCGGTATAAGGCCATGGTCGTGCCGCAAAGTGATGGTCGGACAATTGCTTAGGGCGAGGGGTGAGGTTTAGTTCGTGGTGCGCAACCAATACCTTCATCGGAAATCAGTGTTGGCGTTGTTGCTGCTCGCGCCCGTGTTGACGGGCTGTGGAGCGACGGCGTCCGATATCTTCGCCACCGATCTCGTGTCGAAGGATGCCGAGTGGTTTTCGCGCAGTGGCCGTCTCTTCATCAAGAACGTTTCGATCGATGCGCCGCCGCTGACGCCTGACAAGCCGGTCGGGGCTGAAGATCTCGTCAGCACCGATGGCGCATGCCCGGGAATGGCCGCAGCCAATCTGCCGACAAATGCCAATGCCTTGTCTGACGGTGCGCCGGCGCCGGTGCCGGTGAGCAACGGTACAGTCGCTCTCGGCCATACCGAGTGTGACGTCGTTCGCGGGATCGGCGCGCCCTCCAGCGTCAACGTCTCGAATAACGGGCGCGGTGAACGCCTGACGGTGATTAATTTCTCGCAAGGCGCACGCGCCGGGATCTACACCTTCACGGCGGGGCGGTTAAGCTCGATCGAGCGCGGCGCCGAGCCGGCGGCTGAGCCGAAAACCGCGAAGCCGAAAAAGAAAAAGTCGGCGCAAGCACCGACCTGATCGACCTCGATCCGGTTACGCAGGACGTGCCGCCGTCTTGTCGAGTTCCGAACTCGCCGCCAGCCATTCCTCCTCGACCCTTGTGAGCGCATCGGCCGCGCTCGCGCGTGCTTTGCTGAGTTGGGCAGCCTGCTTTGGGATCGCGTGTGAACAGGTCAGGCAAAGCGAGTGCCGCATCGATCTTTTCAATGATGCCGCTGATCCGCGCCATTTCCGTTTCCGCGTCCGAAATCCGCTGCTTGAGCGGCGTGCGCTTTTCCCTTGGACGACGCGTATTGCCGTCGCCCTGAGCGCTGCGTTCCCCTTCGCGCTCACGTGGGACGAGCCTCGCGCCGCGTGCCGACAAAACCGTCCGCCGGTAGTCGTCGAGGTCGCCGTCGTAATTCGTCACGGCGTGCTCGGCGACGACCCATAGCTGATCGGCGCAGGATTCGATGAGGTAGCGATCATGCGAGACCATGATCACCGCGCCAGGAAATTCGTTGATGGCTTCGGCGAGCGCCGCGCGACTGTCGATGTCCAGATGGTTGGTAGGTTCGTCAAGAATGATCATGTTGGGGCCGAAAAACGTCGCAAGCCCCAAAAGCAGGCGCGCTTTCTCGCCGCCCGAGAGATTCTTCACCAGCGTGTCGCCGGCCTTGCCGGAGAAGCCGATCGCGCCGGTGCGGCCGCGTATCTTGCTCTCAGGGGCATCAGGCATCAGCCGGCGAACATGATCGTATGACGAAGCATCGACGTTGAGTTCGTCGACCTGATGCTGGGCAAAGTAGCCGACCGACAGCTTGTCGGCGCGGGTGACTTTGCCGGAAAACGGCGAAAGCCTGCCGGCGAGCAGCTTGACCAGCGTCGACTTGCCGTTGCCGTTGGCCCCCAGCAGCGCGATGCGGTCGTCGGCGTCGACCCGCAGCGTCACGCGGTTGAGCACCGGTTGTTTCGGATCGTAGCCCACCGACACTTCGTCGACCGCGATGATCGGTGGCGACAACAGTTTTTCCGGTGTTGGAAACGTGATCTCGCGCACGTCCTGGGTGACGAGCGCTGTCACCGGCTTCATTCGCTCCAGCATCTTGACGCGGGATTGGGCCTGGCGGGCTTTCGAGGCCTTGGCCTTGAAGCGGTCGACGAAGGCCTGCAGGCGCTTGCGTTCGTCGGCCTGCCGTTTGGCATGCTTGGCATCGAGCATTTCGCGCGTGGCGCGCTGCTCCTCGAACGAGGAATAGCTGCCCTTGTAGAGGGTGAGCTTGCCGCGATCGAGATGCAGGATCTGGTCGACCGACGTATCGAGCAGATCGCGGTCGTGACTGATGACGATGACGGTGCGCGGGTAGTTGGCGAGATGGTCTTCCAGCCAGAGCGTGCCTTCGAGGTCGAGATAGTTTGTCGGCTCGTCCAGCAACAACAGGTCGGGGGCCGAAAACAGCGTCGCGGCCAGCGCCACGCGCATCCGCCAGCCACCGGAAAATTCCGAGCATGGCCGGTTCTGATCTTCGGACGAAAAGCCGAGGCCGCTCAGAATGGCGGCCGCACGCGCCGGCGCAGAATGGGCTTCGATGTCGACGAGCCGGGTTTGGATTTCGGCGATCCGGTTTGGGTCGCTCGCAATCTCGGCTTCGCGCACCAGCGCCTCGCGCTCGAGATCGGCCTTCAAGACGACGTCGACCAGCTTTTCCGGGCCGTTCGGTGCCTCTTGCGCGAGGCTGCCAATTCGCCAGCGCGGCGGAATAGCGATCGCGCCGGTTTCGGTCGGCAGGTCCCCGCGAATGGCGTGAAACAGCGTTGACTTGCCGACGCCGTTGCGGCCGACGAAGCCCACCCGTGCGCCGGGTGTGATTTGTACCGTGCTGCGGTCGATCAGGAGACGCCCGGCAATCCGGACCGAAATATCTGACAGGGAAAGCATGCGGGCTTTTCACCGCGAGCCGCCCAAAACGCAACCCGTATGTTGCTCCGGCAGACCGGAAAAAATGACGGGCCTTAACCTTTCGCTGTCCTAGCGGGAGTTCAACTCATTGGCTTCGTCTCGCCTTCTCAGCTCGTCGACAAGATGCCGTAGATGGGACGACATATCCGTCGAGTCGGGCCGAAGAATCTGCTGGAGGCGCTCGCCCACGGCATCGCAGATCGATCGGCTGGACCTGCGATCGAGCGCTTCGATTTCATCTGCGTTTGGACTTTTCATGAGCGGTTCCGTGCCTGACAATTGTTAGGTCAGGTGACGGCGTACCAAGTCGCTCAACATAAATTAGTTTCCGCCAAGCCTGTGGATTGCGGATCGTTTTGGCAAATTTTCGATGAAAAAAAGGCCTTCGTCGCGGAACCACCGAAGGCCCTGATCACAAGAGATTCAGGGCCTCCGGACGTCGCCTTTACAGGTCGAGTTCAGTAGCAGCGATTGATCAGGCGCCAGCGGGGCCCAAACGGGGTGGGCACCAGTCGCCGCACGTAGCACCCGCCATACCCGCCGGAGTAACCGGAGCCGTAATAGACGGGACCGCCGACAAAGAGGCGTGGGCCGCCCCAGCCGTGGTGCCAGCCGCCATGCCCTCCGCCGTGCCAGCCCCAGGCCGAGGCGGAAGTGGGAGCGAGCGCTGCCGCACTGAGCGAAACAGCAGCAACCAAAGCGAGTGAAAGTTTGCGAAACATCGTCGTCTCCTCAAGCTTGGGCGTCAGATGCGCCATCGGTGAAAAGCGCTTTCCTGAACGCCCTTTTTCGAAACAGAGAGGCGTCCGGATGACGAAAACCTAAACCCGGGCGGCTGAATGAAAGCGGGACGGCCGTTTCAGACAGGGTTCATTTTGGTGAAATCGTCGTAATCCTTAATTCCGCCAATCGGCCTGAAAGGCCCGTTTTCAGGCCATCGCATCGCTTGCCGTGCGGGGGCCGCACCGATATAAGCCCGCAACCCTCCAACGGCGCTTTTTCAAGGATTAAAATCATGGCGATCGAACGCACCTTTTCCATCATCAAGCCGGACGCGACGGCCCGTAATCTGACCGGCGCTGTCAACGCGCTGATCGAAAAGGCCGGCCTCCGCATCGTCGCCCAGAAGCGCATCCACATGACGCGCCAGCAGGCGGAGGCTTTCTATGCCGTCCACAAGGCGCGTCCGTTCTTCGGCGAACTGGTGGAGTTCATGACCTCGGCTCCCGTGGTCGTCCAGGTGCTTGAGGGCGAAAACGCCGTTCTCAAATACCGCGACGTAATGGGCGCGACCGATCCGTCGAAGGCTGCCGATGGCACGATCCGCAAGGTCCATGCGAAATCGATCGGCGAGAATTCGGTGCACGGTTCGGATGCGCAGGAAACGGCGGCGATCGAGATCGCCCAGTTCTTTTCCGGCAACGAAATCGTTGGCTGATTGAAGACGCGCCGAGGGGGCAGGCTGTGAGCTCGCTGTTGCAAGCGATCGATCCCGCCAATGTCGGCGCGTTTTTCGCGCAAGTTCAAATCGACATGCACACGACCGCATTCTGGATTGCGGTCGGCAAGATCATATGGATCAACGTGCTGTTGTCCGGCGACAACGCGCTCGTGATCGCGATGGCATGCCGGGGGCTTCATGGCCGGCACCGGCTGTGGGGCATGATCATCGGCGCCGGCATTGCGGTGGTGCTGCTGATTGCCTTCACCGGCATCGTCGCCACGCTGATGGCGTTGCCCTACCTGAAGCTCGCCGGCGGTCTCGCGCTGCTCATCATCGCAGCGAAACTGCTGGTGCCGGAAGACGAAGACAACGAAGTCGCGGCCGGCGCCACGCTCTGGCAGGCGATCCGCATCGTCGTCATTGCCGATATCATCATGAGCCTCGACAACGTGATTGCGGTCGCGGCTGCTGCCAACGGGCAGCTCTCGCTTCTGATCCTGGGGCTCGCCATCAGCATTCCCATGATCATCGCAGGCGCGGCGCTGATCATGATGGTGCTTGATCGCTTCCCTGTTCTGGTGTGGCTCGGAGCGCTTTTGCTCGGCTGGATCGCGGGCGACGTCATGGAGACCGATCCGGCGGTGGAGCCTTGGCTGCACCATCTGCTGGACGGCACCATCTCGCTTCACCTTGATGCCAAATCGCTGGTGTTCGGCGTCTCGCCGCAATTCAGTCTCGACGGCGAACTCGACGAGTATATTGCGTCGGTTCTCGGCGCGCTCGTGGTGCTGGTTGTTGGTTCGGTTTGGCGCAGTCGAAGGCTGCGGAAGCTCGAAGAACCGGTGAAAGCAGCCTGATCAACGATTCCGATGATCGGCGTTCGTAACTAGCGCCGCACGATCGATCCGGAACGGCCGGCGAGCCGCGCGAGCTGCTTGAAGCGGCTGCCGACGCGGTCGGCGACGAGATCGACGAGCTTGTGCTCGAACACCAGCGTCAGTTTGCGGCCGTTGCTGCGGAAATGCGTCGCCGGCAGCACGCCGGGCCGCGCCGCCGATATCAGATGCGCGACACGGAACGCAGCTCCCAGCATGCGGGCGCGCTCGAGCATTGCGGGCGGTATCAGCTCCTGCATGGCTCCCGGCGGTTCATTCTGCTCGCTCAGGCCTGCATAGCGGTAGAACACCGACAGCGCCACGAAGGCCCGGCCTTGATGGCTGATCGAACCGAAATTGCCATTGGTGATGAGATTCAGCGTTTCCTCGCCGCGATGGTCGGGATGCACGCGCCAGCCGATGTCCGACAACAGACAAGCGGCGTGGCGCAGGCGGCGATCTTCTTCGGTCTCGCGCAGCTTCACGATGCGGACAAAGCGATCGGTCCACTCGATCAGTTCCTGGGCGTGACGCGCGGAGCGGGACAGCAATTCGTTGAGCTTTTGAGCCGCGCAAAGAAAACCATCCTTGGCGCGCTCGCTCTCGGGAAGCATCTCGTAGAGCAGGCCTTCGCGGACGCCGAAGGTCGAGAACACGATGGTCTTCGGCCGCACGACGCGGATGATGTATTCGAGAACGAGCGCGGCATAGGCGAGCAGCGGCCGTCGGGCATCGGCGATCGAACTCGATGTTGGCCAGCATGTTGGCCGCGACCAGGCGGCGAAGCCGCTGCGCGAAATCGAGTGCGTCCTGCGCGGGTATCGAGTAGCCGTGCATGACGCCAAGCGGATATTCGCTTTGGATGATGTGGATGCGCGCCAGAGCGCGCCACGTGCCGCCGACCGCATAGAACGTTCGGCCGCGACCGCTCCTGATCTGCGTGACGTCGGTAAGCGCGGTCTTGACGATGCGTTCGGCGCGCTTCAGCGATTTGTGCGACAGGTCTTGCAGCGCCAGGCTTCCGAGCGGAAGCGTCAGCCCACCGCGGACGCGATTGCCATGCACATCGATCAGTTCCAGCGAACCGCCGCCGAGATCGCCGACAATGCCGTCCGGACGATGCACGCCGGAGACGACACCGAGCGCCGACAATTTCGCTTCGCGCGGGCCTGACAGGATTTCGATTTTTGTCCCGCAAATCCGCTCGGCCTTGGCGATGAAGTCAGGCCCGTTGTTGGCATCGCGGCAGGCGGCGGTCGCGATCGCATAAACGCGGCCGACTTGCATGACGCGGCACAGTGCGCGAAAGCGCCGCAGCGAGGTGAGGGCCTTGGTGACGGCGTCGGGTGCGAGCAGTCCCGTCGACTGCACCTCGCGGCCGAGGCCGCACAGCGCCTTCTCGTTGAAGATCGTGATCAGGCTGCGGGCCATCGTCTCGTAGACGACGAGACGAACCGAATTCGAGCCTATATCGATAACCGCGACGCTCGACGCGCGCTTGCGCGCCCGCTTCACAGCCCGGTCCCCTTATGACGGAGGATGGCGGTCGGAGCGGCGGGTAAGGCGGCGCGGCGATGATTCCTTGAGCGACTTTCCACGGCCGGACAAACTCGGATTCGTCATGAAATAATTGTGCAGATTGAAGGGTTCCTCGCCCTTGGCGGCCTTCATACGCGTTGAAGAACCATCGGGCAATAACTGCCAGCTCTGCTCGGTGTCCTTGAGATTGGCCACCATGATCTGCTCGAGAACCTGCTGATGCACCGTGGGATTTTGCAACGGACAGAGAATTTCGACGCGACGGTCGAGGTTCCGCGGCATCATGTCGGCAGAGGAGATATACACAGCCGCCTTTGGGCCAGGCAGTCCCTGTCCCATCCCGAAGCAATAGATTCGGCCGTGCTCGAGAAAGCGCCCGATGACCGATTTGACGCGGATACTTTCCGAAAGGCCGGCGACGCCCGGACGCAGGCAACAGATGCCGCGCACCACGAGTTCAATCGACACGCCGGCCTGCGAGGCCTCGTAAAGCGAGTCGATGATTTCCGGATCGACCAGCGAATTCATTTTCAGCCAGACCGCGGCCGGCTTGCCGTGCCGGGCAAAGTTGGTCTCGGCGCGAATGTGCTCGATCATCCGCTTGCGCAAGGTGAGGGGCGATACCGCCATCTTCTCGATGTCGCTCGGCTCGGCATAGCCGGTGATGTAGTTGAACACGCGCGCGGCGTCGCGCCCGATGATCGGGTCCGACGTGAAGTAGGAAAGATCGGTGTAGATGCGCGCGGTCACCGGATGGTAGTTGCCGGTGCCGGTGTGGACGTAGGTCGTGAGATTGCCGCCCTCGCGCCGAATGACCATCGACAGCTTGGCGTGGGTCTTGAGTTCGATAAATCCGTAGACGACCTGCACGCCCGCGCGTTCGAGGTCGCGCGCCCAGCGGATATTGGCCTCTTCGTCGAAGCGCGCCTTGAGTTCGATCAGGGCCGTGACCGACTTTCCGGCTTCGGCGGCTTCCGCCAGCGCCCGCACGATCGGCGAATTGTTCGAGGTGCGATAGAGCGTCTGCTTGATGGCAACGACGTCGGGATCGCGTGTGGCCTGTTGCAGGAACTGCACGACGACGTCGAAGGATTCGTAGGGATGGTGGACGATGAGGTCCTTTTGCCGGATGGCGGCGAAGATGTCGCCGCCGTGATCGCGCACGCGCTCGGGGTATCGCGGCACGTAAGGCGTAAATTCAAGATCGGGCCGGTCGAGCCGCGTCAGTTGCGACAGCTCGTTCATGGCGAGCACGCCGTCGACCAGGAGCACTTCGTCGTCGGCCGTGGAAAGCGCACGCTGCACGAAAGCACGCAGCTCTTCGGGCATCTTGGCTTCCATTTCGAGATGGATCACCGAGCCGCGGCGTCGGCGCTTCAGCGCGGTCTCGAACAGACGAACGAGGTCTTCCGCTTCTTCCTCGATTTCGAGTTCGGAGTCGCGGATGATGCGGAATGCGCCCTGGCCCTTGACCGTGTAACCGGGAAATAGCCGGCCGATGAAAAGACTCGTCGCCTGCTCAAGCGTGATCAGCCGCACGGTGCCATCCTTGCCCGCGGGCAAGCGAATGAAGCGGTCGATCTTGCCGGGCATGCGGATAAGCGCATTCATCGCCTTGCCGTCGGCGGTACGCGCCAACTGAAGCGCAACGGTGAAGCCGAGGCTCGGAATGAACGGGAAGGGGTGAGCAGGATCGATCGCGAGCGGTGTCAGCAGCGGAAATATGTGGTGGAGGAAATGATCCTCGACCCACGTCCGCTCGGCCTTGGTGACGTCGCGGCCTTCGACGAGCACGATACCGACGTCGGAGAGGATCTTGTGCAAGTCGCGCCAGATGGCCTGCTGATCCTTTGCAAGCTGGGGCACGGTCTTGTTGATCAGCGCCAACTGTTCCGACGGTGTCAGCCCGTCCGGACTGCGTTCGGTGATGCCCTCACGTACCTGCGCCTTGAGGCCGGCGACGCGGACCATGAAGAACTCATCAAGGTTATTGGCGGAAATCGACAGGAACCTGACCCGCTCGAGGGCGGGATGGCTCGGGTTGACCGACTCCTCGAGCACGCGGCGATTGAAATGGAGCCAGGAAAGTTCCCGGTTGATGAAGCGCTCCGGACTGCCTCCGATCGTCGGCAGGTTCTCGGCCTCTTTATTTTCTTCTTTTAATACAGTGGCTTGTGCGGATTCCATGAAGCTTCGATCCAATTCATCCGATACCGCGTCGGGGGCGCACCGACCTTGGGATTTCGCGGTGACGTTTCAATGACATTGATGTTCCCGCCGCGAGTTCCGTCAAGATGGCACGCCGCCTCTTAGTCAGCCGTTACCGCGCAGCAACTCCGCCGCCAGTGCCCGGGTAACGGGCCGGCCAAGCCGTAGGGCTTCGGTGTCCAGCAGTTCCACGGTTTGCCGTACGGCGGCGTAAGAGCGCTCGAGACGGGTGGAGAGGTAGCTCACCACAGCCTCGTCGACGACGAGTTGGCGGTCGGCGCAGGACTTAACGATCAAAGCGCGAAACAGATGATCATCCGGTGGCTGCAACTGTACCGTCGGCACCGCGCGCAGCCGCGAGCGCAAATCGCGAAGCTCCACCTCCGTCGGCGGCGCGCGCGTCGTCATCAGGACGAAGGCGCCGTCTTCGCGCGCCATGTTCAACAAGTGGAACAGCGCGCGTTCATCGATATCGGCGGATTTCAAATCCTCGATCACGAGCGCACCCGTCGCCAACGCGCCCGGGACTTCCTCGGCTGTCAAGCCATGCGCCGAGATCGAGCGCGCGCCGGACTCTTCGGCCCAGATCGCGGCGAGATGACTTTTGCCGGATCCTTCGGGGCCAACCAGAAACATCACGCGGTTCGGCCAATCGGGCCAGCTCTCGACCAGCGCGAGGCCGGCGGCATTGGCCGGCCCTTCCAGAAAGTTGTCGCGCGTCAAGCTCTCGGCGTGCGGGAGCGCAAATGCCAGTTGACGAGGGTGGCCTGCCACCTGGAGCTCCGGTTTCGAAGTTCGCACTCGGTTACAGCTCCTTTGATACGAACTTCGGAATCCAAGGAGCTTCAGCATCTGGTATCTGCCGGCGCGGACATTCGCCGCACCAACTTCAAACACCGGCGATCAGATCTTGTTTGCCTCGATCGTGCTCATATGCCTCACCCACTCGACGAGATAGAGGGATACGGAACCCAAAGTAAAGATGGTTACCAGTCCCATCAGCACGACATCGTATGGCATCGGCTTGAAACCGAAACCAAGCGAGGCGAGGATCAGTGCGGCGAGCGCGACCTGTGAGGCGGTGTTGAGCTTGGAGACCATCAGCGGTTTTATCTCGACCGGTTTGTCGAACAGCCACGAAACGATCACGGCCGAAACGATCATGATGTCGCGCGAGACAACGAGGATGACGATCCAGCGCGGCATCGCGCCCCAGATGCCAAGCGCCACATAGATCGAAACCAGCAGCGCCTTGTCGGCGAGCGGATCGAGCAGGGCGCCCAGTTCGCTCGCCATGTTGAACCGCTTTGCCAGAAATCCGTCGACGGCGTCGCTGACGCCCGCGATCACAAAGATCGCAAAAGCAATCTCCATCTCGTTGGAAGCGATCGCCCAGATAATGACCGGCACCAGGATGATGCGCCCCAGCGTGATGATGTTCGGAATGCTCAACTCGGTCGTTTCCCGGTGACCTTCCTGATTTCCCAAGGTTATCCCCTTATTGCGGGGTCGCCCGCCTGTTGTCTACATAGTAAGCGCCTGTAACCATTGCACATAGGTGAAATCCGACGTAACCAGCCCGCAAGTCGCGTGCGCAGGTAGAAAATCAGCCGTAACGGCATTTTGGAACAGGTCATGGGCGAGCGCAAAAACGGCCTCACTTACGCGGATTCGGGCGTCGACATCGATGCGGGCAACCGCCTGGTCGATCTGATCAAGCCGATGGTCCGCGCCACCGCGCGAGCCGGTACCGAGGCAGAAATTGGCGGCTTTGGCGGGCTTTTCGATCTGAAGGCCGCGGGCTTCAAGGACCCGGTCCTGGTGGCCGCCACGGACGGGGTCGGCACCAAGGTCAAGATCGCGATCGACACCGGGCTGCATGGCGGGATCGGCATCGATCTCGTCGCGATGTCGGTCAACGACCTCGTGGTGCAGGGTGCAGAGCCGCTATTTTTTCTGGACTATTTTGCCTGCGGCAAGCTCGATCCCGATGCGACGGCTGCAATCGTCGCCGGCGTCGCCGAAGGCTGCCGCGAATCCGGCTGCGCGCTGATCGGCGGCGAGACCGCCGAAATGCCAGGCCTCTACAAGGACGGCGACTATGACCTTGCGGGGTTTGCGGTCGGAGCCGCCGAACGCGGCACGCTGTTGCCGCGCAAGGATATTCGCGCCGGTGACGCCGTGATCGGTCTGGCGTCGTCTGGCGTTCACTCCAACGGCTTTTCGCTGGTGAGGCGAATTGTCGAAGCCTCTGGCCTCACGTTCGATGCGCCAGCGCCGTTTTCGCCGGTCATGACGCTTGGCGGCGCGCTGCTGGCCCCGACCAAACTCTATGTCCGCTCCTGCCTGCGCGCGATCCGGGAGACCGGCGCGGTCAAGGCGCTCGCCCATATCACCGGCGGTGGATTCACCGACAACATCCCGCGCGTGCTGCCCAAGCAACTCGGCGTCGGGATTGATCTGGCCCGGCTGCCGGTACTGCCGGTCTTCAAGTGGCTCGCGGAGCAGGGCAACATCGCCGAGCTTGAACTGTTGCGTACCTTCAATTGCGGGATCGGCATGATCGCCGTCGTCGAGGCCGAGGCTGTCGATGCCGTGACCCGTGTTCTCACCGATGCCGGCGAGGGCGTGACGCTCCTGGGTCAAGTGATCCCGGCCGAGGGCGAACATCGCGTCGTCTATAACGGCCATCTCGATCTTTCATGGTGACGCCGGATCCACATATGGGTGCATCCAGGTCGCCGCGTGGCGATTCTGATTTCGGGGCGCGGGTCGAACATGGCGGCCCTGATCAAAGCGGCCAAGGCGTCCGGCTTTCCGGCCGAAATCTCAGTCGTGATTTCAAACCGGGCCGATGCGGGTGGCCTTGCATTGGCGGATGCGGAAGGCATCCCGACGGTTACGATTGAAAGCAAGCCGTTCGGAAAAGATCGCGCCGCGTTCGAGGCGAAGTTGCAGTCGGCACTCGACGATCACCGGATCGAGTTGATTTGCCTCGGCGGCTTCATGCGGCTGTTCACGGCGGAATTCGTGCAACGGTGGTATGGCAAGATGCTCAATATCCACCCATCGCTGCTGCCGTCTTTCCCGGGGCTTGATCCGCACGCGCAGGCGCTCGATGCGGGCGTGAAAGTGTCGGGCGCGACCGTGCACTTCGTCACGCCGGAAACCGACGCCGGACCGATCGTGATGCAGGGGGTGGTGGCAGTTTGTGACGACGACACGCCCGACAAGCTTTCGGCGCGCATTCTCGAAATCGAGCACCGGATCTATCCGAAAGCGTTGCGGCTTCTGGCTAGCGGCAAGCTTCGCCTTGATAAGGATGTTTGCCGGCTCGTTGGCGCCGCGGCCGATTGCGGCACGCTGATTTCGCCGAAAACGTAGTTCAGAAATAAAATCCCCCGGCGGGGCCGGGGGGACATCAGGATTGCTTTCGCGGATCGTGACGAGGCTTAGGAAACCTTGAGATTTTCTGCGGAGGTCTTTCCGCGGTTCTCAACAAGGTCGTATTCGATAACCTGATTCTCGTTAAGGGTGGTGAGTCCTGCGCGCTCGACGGCAGAGATATGGACGAACACGTCCTTATCGCCGACCATCGGCTTGATGAACCCATAACCCTTCGTCGGGTTGAACCACTTGACGGTGCCTTTTTGCATCGCCTGTCTCCTGGTCTAGACGTAAAGAAGACGAGGCCACGCGCTCATTGCGTGCCACGCCACAAGCGGGCTTTGAGGATGTCTGCTGAATTTCCTTGTCGCGAAACGCACAGCCGATCGGCCTAATTCCGATTGTGGCAAGGATTGCAACACGAAATTTGCGTGTTAGCAAGCCTCTGGGGGCCTTGCGAAAATCCCAAGGTATGCCGGGACCGCTGCGCGAAGGCTGTGGCCGCACGACAACAGGCCTCGCCAATTGCCGTCAAAGCAGAGCCGCGAGCGATTGACGCCGATGCCGAACTGCGACCAAATCCTTCAATTCAAAGCAATTTGGTATTTTCGGGCTGTACCGCCCATCTTTGGACCGGCGTCGATGGGCTCTTGGCCGACAAGGACATTTTTCGTCACTTTCGCGCTCGTCGTTGCGCTTTCGGCCCAACGCGACGCTCGTGCGCAAGTGGCGCCTCCATCGCCGTCGACGACCGCATCGGACTTTTCGGCGCTCGCGGGGATGGCGAATCTCGGCAGCAATTTTCTGGAGCGGCTCGGTGATCAGGCGACCGGCGGCTTCGGCCGTGCGTCGCGGAGCAATCCGGGAGGCGGCGGTGCCTCGGAAGCCCTTGATGGCCAGGTCTTCCGAAGCTGGGGCGAGCTCTATGGCATCTCCTCGACGACGGGCGCGCAAGGCAATTTCTTCGGCGACAAGCGCTCAACGTCCGGCGGCGTCGCGGGATTTGGCGCGCGCGTCGCGCCGGGCGTGAACGTCGGATTCTCGATCGACCAGAGCCGGACGGGCATCGACGTGCCACTGGCCATGCAGTCGGCGAACCTCGACCTGACGCAGCTTGGTTTCAACGCCTCGATCGACCGGGGACCCTGGACCTGGGCGATCGCGCTGGTTCATGGCTTTGGAAACATCAACTCAAGCCGGGATACCGCGCTGGGCTTTGCGACGGCCGGCTACCATGGCCGGGTCGACGGTGCGCTGACGGAGCTCAGCTATTACTGGACGGTGGACCAGAGCCGGCTCGTCCCGAAAGCTGCGCTTGAATATGTTCGCTCCTCGACCGGATCGTTCCAGGAGGTCGGCGGCTTCGAGCCGGTCTCGGCAAGCGGTGCGACGCTCGAACGCGCGCGGATGCTGGTCGGCGCGGAAGTTGGTCATTACTGGATCATGGATCAAAAGATTCTCGATCTTTCCGCCTACGGCAAGTTCGTCGACAATTTCGAGCAGAGGCTCGGCATGGTCACCGTCAGTCTCGGGCCCGAGAGCATTCTGGTGCAAGGGATCGGCGAGAGCCGGTACGGCGCGGATGCTGGCGCTGCGCTTTCATTGAGTCTGACCAACGCGGTGCGCGTCTATTTCAATTATGACGGCAAGTTTCGCTCGGCCTTCCAGTCCCAACAGGGAACGGCCGGCATCGAAGTCAGATGGTAAGCGGCGTTTGCGTTGCCTGGTGCGCACGGCATCCATGCCACGCCCGCGCCGGAAAAAAGTTGAAACACAACAGAAATGCCCGTTAAAGTGGTCCCGCGCCAAGGGGTAACTTTCGATGCGGGATTGGGTTGATGCGCTGGGCCGGTCGGGCCGGCTGCTGTCGCGTGCGGAATTGAGCACAATTCTGCGCGCCTTTTCGCACCTCTATTTCGCGAGACGCTCGGCGAGTTCGATCAGGATGCGCCGATCGGCCGGATCCTTGATTTTTCTGAAGGCAACGACCAGCCGCAACCCTTCAACCACATTCAGGTCGATCTCGTTCTCGCGAAGCAATTGCAGCAATTTGTCGCCGGGGTGATCGGGATCGTCGATGTTCACCGTGCGCGCTCCGGAAGACCGTAAAAATGGCGACTGAAAACCACCTCGACGAACTGGCTGACATGATCTCGGCCGCGATCGAGAAAGCACGCCGGTTAGACATGCACACCAGCGCTTATATTCTATCGATGGCTCTCGCGGAAGTATCGAAGGCCGCGAAAGCGGCCCGCAAACCCGGCGGCGGTAAAACGAGTTAGCTGGTCAGCTACGCTCGACTTTGACAACCCGGCCTTTTTCGATCGCGAGTGCAAGCTGACCGTGCTTGAGCGCCAGCGCGGCCTCGCCGAATAGTTCGCGGCGCCAACCATGCAATGCGCCGACATCGGCATTGTCGTCAGCTGCGATCTGTTCGAGATCGTCCACTGTTGCAATCACCTTGCTTGCGACCGCGTGGCGCTCCGACGTCATGCGCAGCAATACCTTGAGCAGTTCGACAATCGCCGCGCCGTTGCTGTTGTTGCGCGGCTTTTCGATTTTCGGAAGCGTGGCGGGGTCACGGGCCAACCCGCGCTGCACGGCGGCGACGATGTCGGAACCCCATTTCGATCGGTCGAAGCCTTTCGGCAGCGAACGCAGGTTGGCAAGCTTCTCGAGGCTTGTCGGCCCGTGGGTCGCGATATCGCCGACGACGTCGTCTTTCAGGATGCGGCCGCGAGGCACGTCGCGGCCCTGTGCTTCCTGCTCGCGCCAGGCTGCGACTTCGATCAGCACCGCCAATTCCTTGGGCTTGCGCACCCGCGTCTTCAGACGCTCCCACGCCCGCTCAGGGTGGAAATCGTAGGTCCTCGGGCTCGTCAGGACTTCCATTTCCTCGCTGACCCAGTCGCTGCGGCCGCGCTTCTTGAGATCGGCATCGAGCGCTGCGAACACGTCACGCAAGTGGGTCACGTCGGCCAGCGCATAATGCATCTGCTCTTCCGTCAGCGGGCGGCGCGACCAGTCCGTGAAGCGATGGGTCTTGTCGGGTCGATGGCCGGTGACGCGCTCGACCAACTGGTCGTAGGCAATCGAGTCGCCATAACCGAGCACCATGGCAGCGACCTGTGTGTCGAAGATCGGGTGCGGAACGATGCCGGCGCGATGCCAGACGATTTCGATGTCCTGGCGCGCGGCATGGAAGACCTTCAGCACCTGTTCGTTGGCCATCAATTCGAAGAAGGGTTTGAGATCGATGCCCTCGGCGAGCGCGTCGATGACGGCGGCTTCGTCCGCACTCGCCATCTGCACCACGCACAACAGCGGGTAATAGGTGGTCTCGCGAAGGAATTCGGTGTCGACGGTGATGACCCGATGTTTGGCGAGGCGGTCGCAGAAGGCGGCGAGTTCCGCCGTAGTGGTAATCAGGTCCATGAACGGTCCATACGCTTTTCCCGAAGGGCGTTCGGCCGAAAGCGCTGATATGTCAAGGGGCTTGCGGCGGAGTCGAGGCCGCAATTCTAAGCTTGGACCGTGATTCAAGGCAAACCGCGGATAATATGGCGGACCGTCTTTGCCTTCTTCGGGTGCTGACCGGTCAGTTATCGCGGGCCGGCCGGCCTGAAGGCCGCCGGCTGGCGGGTGTCGCCAGCACGATGACGCATAGGCCGATCACCGCCAGACCCATGAATTCGAAAACCAGAGCGTCCACGTGAAATCTCCCCAAACAAACCGGCAGGTTTGCTGGGAAGCGATTGAGCGCCCCTTAATTTCGGGCGTTTCACCCCGCGCAGGCCGCGCAATGTGCGGCGGAGGGTTAACGATCTATGTTCCGCAGAAGGTCTGGAGCACGCGCTGATCCGGCGCTGGCGGGTTCGCATAGTCGGCGAATGTCGGCTGATCCTCGTAGGGTTTCGCCAACACCGTGACGAGCTCCTCAAACGGTGCGTAGTCGTCTCGGCTGACGGCTGCCTGGATGACGGCCTCGATTCGGTGATTGCGGGGAATGAAGGCCGGGTTGATGTTCCGCATCATCGCAGCGCGCTCCGCCGGCGTCTGCGGTTCCTCCGTGAGGCGTTGCCGCCATCGCGCGGCCCACTCGTCATAGGCTGAGGGATCGGTGAACTGCGCACGCACGTCGTCATGGGCCTCGTCCGCGGCGGCGTCGCCTAGCCGGCGGAAGGTCAGCGTGAAGTCGGCCTGATTTTTGGCCATCGCATCCAGAAGGTCCTGAACCAGCGCCTCGTCGCCGTCGCGCGACGTAAACAGGCCGATCTTCCGGCGCAGGCCGGATTGATAGGCCGTCGTGAATTGGCTCGGAAATTCGCCGAGAATGACCTGCGCCTGCTCGATCGCCTTTTCCTTGTCGTCGGCAAACAGCGGCAACAGACATTCGGCGAGCCGCGTCAAATTCCAGAGCGCGATCCGCGGCTGGTTGGCGTAGGCGTATCGGCCTTGTTCGTCGATCGAGGAGAACACAGCCGCCGGGTCGTAATGGTCGAGGAACGCGCACGGACCGTAGTCGATCGTCTCGCCCGAGATCGAGGTGTTGTCGGTGTTCATCACGCCGTGGATGAAGCCGACCAAGAGCCAGCGCGCCACCAGTTCGGCCTGACGCGTGATGACGCCCTCGAGCAGCGCGTGATACGGGCGCTCAGCGAGTGCTGCCTGCGGATAATGCCTCGCGATGGCGTGGTCAGCGAGCCGCTTGATGCCGTCAGTATCGCCGCGGGCCGCGAAGTACTGGAACGTGCCGACGCGAATATGGCTCGAGGCGACGCGCGTCAGCACGGCGCCGGGCAGGACGGTTTCGCGCATGACGTTTTCGCCGGTGATGGTGGCAGCGAGCGACCGTGTGGTCGGAATTCCGAGCGCCGCCATCGCCTCGCTGACGATGTATTCGCGCAGAACCGGCCCCAGCGCCGCCCGGCCATCGCCGCGGCGGGAAAACGGCGTCGGGCCGGAGCCCTTAAGCTGGATATCGCGGCGGATGCCGTCGGCATCGATGACCTCGCCGAGCAGGACAGCACGACCATCGCCGAGCTGCGGCACGAAATGGCCGAACTGGTGGCCGGCATAGGCCATGGCGATCGGCTCGGCCCCGTCGGGCAGGCGCTTCCCGGAGAGGATTTCAGCGCCCTCCGGGCTCTCCAACAGGTCGGGATCGAGCCCCAGCCGGACCGCGAGCGGTCGATTTAATTTGATCAACCGGGGGGCGGCCACGGGGGTCGGCGCCACCCGCGCAAAAAAGCCGTCCGGGAGAGCCGCGTAGGAGTTCTGGAAAGGGAAATGCACCGTCATGCCATCAAGATAGGCATATGGCGTCATTAGACAATCCGTCCGCATCGGAAAGGACGAAGTTTCCCGGCTTTGGGGGCCTCCGAAGGGGCCTTGGTCGGTTGCCGGGCCTGACGGCCTCGGGTAAACCCTCAACCTCTTCGGGCAAGCACTGGTGGCTCCCAATTCCTCCTACATTTGATTGATGGAAACTCGATGCATCGTTACCGGTCCCATACCTGCGGCGCGCTCCGGGAGAGCGATATCGGCCAGAACGTTCGTTTGTCCGGCTGGTGCCATCGCATTCGCGACCATGGCGGTGTTCTGTTCATCGATCTGCGCGATCATTACGGCCTGACGCAGTGCGTTGCCGACCCGGATTCGCCGGCGTTCAAGGTGGCTGAAAAACTGCGCTCGGAATGGGTAGTCCGGATCGACGGCAAGGTCCGCCGGCGGCCCGAGGGCACCGACAACCTGGAACTGGCGACCGGGCTGATTGAAATCTACGCCACCGAAATCGAGGTGCTGGGACCGGCGGCGGAACTGCCGATGCCGGTGTTCGGCGAACAGGAATATCCTGAAGACATCAGGCTTAAGTACCGTTTCCTCGATCTCCGCCGCGACAAGCTGCACCAGAACATCATCAAGCGCGGCCAGATCATCGATTCCATCCGCAAGCGGATGAAAGATCAGGGGTTCTTCGAATTCCAGACCCCGATCCTGACGGCCTCCTCGCCGGAAGGCGCGCGTGACTTCCTGGTGCCGTCACGGCTGCATCCCGGCAAGTTCTACGCGCTGCCGCAGGCGCCGCAGCAGTTCAAGCAGCTCACGATGGTGGCGGGCTTCGACCGCTACTTCCAGATCGCTCCCTGTTTCCGCGACGAGGATGCGCGCGCCGATCGCTCGCCGGGCGAGTTCTATCAGCTCGATATCGAGATGAGCTTCGTCACCCAGGACGACGTGTTCAATGCGGTCGAGCCGGTGATGCGCGGCGTGTTCGAGGAGTTTGCGGAAGGAAAATCCGTCACCGCGAAATTCCCGATGATCCCGTACGCGACGGCGGTGAGCAAATACGGCACGGACAAACCGGACTTGCGTAACCCGATCGAGATGCAGGTCGTCTCGGAGCACTTCCGCGGCTCCGGCTTCAAGGTGTTCGCGCGAATGCTTGAAGACCCGAAGAACCAGGTGTGGGCGATCCCCGGCAAAGGCGGCGGCTCGCGTGCCTTCTGCGACCGGATGAACTCCTGGGCGCAAGGCGAGGGCCAACCCGGGCTCGGCTACATCATGTGGCGCGAAGGCGGCGAGGGTGCAGGTCCGCTTGCAAACAACATCGGCCCGGAGCGGACCGAAGCGATCCGCGCGCAGCTCGGGCTGAAGGAGGGCGATGCGGCCTTCTTCGTGGCCGGCGATCCCGACAAGTTCTGGAAGTTCGCAGGACTCGGCGCGTACCCGGCTCGGTGAGGAATTGAACCTGGTCGAAAAGGGCCAGTTCAAGTTCTGCTGGATCGTCGACTTCCCGATGTTCGAATGGAACGAGGAAGAGAAGAAGATCGACTTCTCGCACAACCCGTTCTCGATGCCGAACATCGAGCCGGAGGAGTTCCTGAAGCTCGATCCGAATGACCATGAAAAGCTCTTGAGCCTCAAGGCCATTCAATACGACATCGTCTGCAACGGCACCGAGTTGTCGTCAGGCGCGATCCGTAATCATCGTCCCGACGTGATGAAGAAGGCCTTTGCGATTGCGGGGTACCCCGAAGACGTCCTGGAGGCGAAGTTCGGCGGCATGCTGCGTGCGCTCTCGCTCGGCGCCCCGCCGCACGGTGGTATCGCACCCGGCATCGACCGGATCGTCATGCTGTTGTGCGGTGAGGAAAACCTGCGCGAGGTGGTCCTGTTCCCGATGAACCAGCGGGCCGAGGACCTGATGATGGGTGCTCCCTCGGAGGTTACGCCGAAACAGTTGCGCGAGCTTCACATCCGGCTCAATCTACCGCAGAACTAAAACCAATACCTCTGGGTCGATTGTTTGGGGGCTCGGATATGCCCCCCGTGGGGAAGCGTAATGTCCTATTCCGATGACCTTCACGCCGCAGCGCTCGCCTATCACCGGCTGCCGCGGCCGGGCAAACTCGAGATCCAGGCAACCAAGCCACTAGCGAACCAGCGCGACCTTGCGCTGGCCTATTCGCCGGGCGTCGCTTGCGCCTGCACCGAGATCGCGAAAAATCCGGCCGAAGCGGCCACGCTGACGTCTCGCGCCAACCTGGTGGCGGTGGTGAGCAACGGCACCGCCGTGCTTGGCCTCGGCAACATCGGACCGTTGGCCTCCAAGCCTGTGATGGAAGGCAAGGCGGTCCTGTTCAAGAAGTTCGCCGGTATTGATGTATTCGACATCGAGATCGCCGCGGACACCATCGAGCGCGTGGTCGAAACCGTTTCCGCACTCGAGCCGACTTTCGGCGGCATCAACCTTGAAGACATCAAGGGGCCGGATTGCTTTGAGATCGAGTCGCAGCTCAAGGCGCGGATGAAAATCCCGGTGTTTCACGACGACCAGCATGGCACCGCGATCATCGTCGGCGCGGCCATCACCAACGCGCTGTTCCTGAATGGAAAGAAACTGGAGAACGTCAAGATCGTCTGCTCGGGTGCAGGCGCGGCGGCGCTCGCCTGTCTCAATCTCCTGGTGGTGATGGGTGCGAAGCGAGAGAACATCTGGGTCTGCGACATCGAGGGCGTCGTCTACGAAGGCCGCGAGAAACTGATGGACCGCTGGAAGTCGGTCTATGCGCAGAAGACCGATAAGCGCGTGCTGGCCGATGTGATTCCCGGCGCCGACATCTTCCTCGGTCTTTCGGCGCCGAACGTGCTGAAACCGGAGATGGTCCAGCAGATGGGTGACCAGCCGCTGGTGATGGCGCTCGCCAACCCGGATCCGGAAATCATGCCGGACGAGGCGCGAAAGGCGCGTCCCGACGCGATGATCTGTACCGGCCGCTCGGACTTCCCCAACCAGGTCAATAACGTCCTGTGTTTTCCGTTCATCTTCCGCGGTGCGCTCGATGTCGGCGCAACCGCAATCAACGAGGAGATGAAAAAAGCAGCCGTCGATGCCATTGCGCAACTCGCGCGTGATCCGCCGGTCGATGCGCTTGCTCCCGGTTTCGACAGCGGCCAATCCCAGGGTTTTGGACCGGGGTCGCTGATTCCGGGTCCGTTCGATCCGCGGCTGATCCTGCGCATCGCGCCTGCGGTGGCGAAGGCCGCGATGGATTCCGGCGTTGCTACCCGGCCCATTGTGAAGTTCGAAGACTATGCCGCCCAGCTCGAGCGCTTTGCGTTCCGCTCCGGCTTGATCATGAAACCGGTCTTCACCAAGGCCAAGACGCAGCCGGTCAGGGTGATCTACGCCGAGGGCGAAGACGAGCGCGTGCTGCACGCCACGCAAGTGGTGCTGGAAGAAAACGTGGCCCGGCCGATCCTGGTCGGACGCCCGGCTGTCGTGGAGGCGCGCATCAAGCGGTTCGGCCTCGCCATCAAGGCGGGCAAGGACTTCGACCTCATCAATCCCGAGGACGATCCGCGTTATCGTTCCTACGTCCAATCCTACATCACGGTCGCCGGCCGGCACGGCGTGACGCCGGATGCCGCGCGGACGGCCGTGCGAACCAACGCCACCGTGATTGCCGCACTGGCGGTGAGCCGTGGCGAGGCGGACGCCATGATCTGCGGCGTCGAAGGCGGCTTCATGAGCCACCTGCGTCACGTTCGGGAAATCATCGGTTTCCGGCCGGGTGTCAGCGATTTTGCGGCGCTGGCTTTGATGATCACGACCAAGGGCGCCTATTTCATCGCCGATACCCAGGTGCGGCCGAATCCGAACGCCGAGGAAATCGCCGAAATGGCGGCGCTGGCCGCGGTTCACGTCCAGCGCTTCAACATCAAGCCCAAGATCGCCTTCGTGTCACACTCCGATTTCGGCAGCTATGACACGGAATCGTCACGGAAAATGCGCCGTGCCACCGCGTTGCTGCGTGAGAAACACCCGGAAATCGAAGCGGACGGCGAAATGCAGGCGGATAAAGCCCTTCAGGAAGCGGCGCGCAAGCTGGTCTTGCCGCATTCGCATCTCGAAGGCGTGGCCAACGTGCTGATCATGCCCAATCTCGATACCGCCAACGTGGCCTATCAGATGATCAAGGCAGTGGCTGACGCGCTACCGGTCGGTCCGATCCTCATAGGAACGTCACGACCGGCGCATATCCTGACGTCATCGGTAACCGCGCGCGGCATCCTCAACATGACGGCGATTGCCGCCGTCGAAGCGCAGGAGCTCGCCGGTCGCCAGCAACCCTCGCTGTTCGTCTAGTGCGGTCAGTCGGAAATCGACGGATCGTTTGAAAAGCCCGCGCGGAGCGCTCATAATCGCCCTACCATTCCTGAGCTTGCGACCTGATGCCGACTAATTGAAGCGAGAGGCCGATAATGCCAGCGTTTGTTTTCCTTGGACGAGTTCTGTTTTCCGTGCTGTTTGTGTTGTCTGGAGCCTTGAAGCTCATGAACGTGTCGGCGACGGCCCAGATGACGGAGAAGATCGTCCTTCCAGCGATCGCCGCGCCCTATACGGCACAGCTTGAAACCATCACTGGGATGCCGATGGCGCAACTCCTCGCGATTTCGGCCGGTGCGATCGAGGTGGTCTGCGGTGTGATGATTGCGTTGAACTTCGGCGCGCGTTTCTTTGCCATCATCCTGATCCTGTTCGTGGCCGCCGCGACCTTCTATTTCCACGATTTCTGGAATCAGACAGGGACCGAGGCGACCAACAACATGATACATGCGCTGAAAAATCTGTCGCTGATCGGCGCGTTGTTCATTATCGCGGGAATGGGCCGTACCGCGAAAGTTCACGAACCCGCATACGACGTCTAAAGGTTTCTCCGTTGCCACGGCGTGACGGTGACGCCGGGGACAGCGTCGAGAACCCGGCTTTGGCCGGGCTTGAGGCCGTGGCTGGCGAGGACTTGCTGCGGCGTTAGGCGTGGCACGCCTGAAAACACCGGCTCTCCGTCCGGCAGTCTGACTTTCGGCGCCTGCGAAAGCCAGAACGTGTCGTAGCGATCCATGAACATGTCGAACACGTCGGGTCCGCCGATGACCGCAATCGTACCGGCGTGTACGCCGGCATGGTCGCACGCCGCTTCGAAGGGCGCGCCGGCGGGATTCCACAGCGTGGTCTTCGGACCGGTCGGGTCGTCGGCGATGCGCGCAATCTTGCGCGTCACGACGATCCGCTTTCGTTTCGGCGAGTTCGGCTGGCCCTCATGCGAGTTCCGGCCATGGACGATCAGGTCGGCATGGTCGAGCGCCGCGGTGAAAAACTGCTTGTCGCCTTCGAACTTCAGTGTGTCGGGCATCACGCCGCTCGCATCCGCCAACATGCCGTCGGCGGATACGATGACATAACCCTCGAAGTGGAATCCGGGCACTGCGCTGTCGCGATCCCGAAGGCTATTCCGAAATCGTCTGCACGACGCTCGACACCGGTCGGGCACTGACCGTCGGCAGCTTGGCGTCCTTCAGGACTTCTTCGTCGTACTGGGCAATGGTCTGAACCGGGGCCTTGGCCTTTACCTGAACGACCTTGTAGCCGCCCGCCTTCAACTTCCGCAGCAGATCCGGCAATGCTTCGGCCGTGTGCTTGTGAAAATCGTGCATCAGGATGATGCCCTTGCCGAGCTTGTCGAGCTTCTTCATCGTGACATCGATGACCTGTTGCGCGTTGCGCGCCTTGAAGTCGAAGGAATCGAGGTCGCAGGAGAAGATTCCGATATTCCGTGAGCCGAGATAGGTCACCATCTCCGGCGGGTGCTGCAACGCCGGGAAGCGGAAGAATGGCGCAGGCGCAGTTCCGAGCGCCCATTTGACGGCCGAAAAGCCCTTCTCGATTTCTTCCTTGCGCTGCTCCTCTGTCAGCTTCTTGTTGGTGAGGGTGGCGTGCGACCACGTATGAGTGCCGACGGTATGGCCGGCGGCGGCGACCTGCTTGAGGATTTCGGGATAGTAGGTCGCGTGTTTGCCGATCGAAAAGAAGATCCCGGTCGTGCACTCGTTCGCCAGCGCCTTGAGAACGTTGGGGGTGTTCTCTGGCCACGGGCCGTCGTCGAAGGTCAGCACGACTTCCTTGTCGCGCAGGAAATCAAGTTGTTTGAAATGCTCGAAACCGAATCCCGGTCCGCCCGTCGTGTCGATCTCGACGACCCGGCCGATCCCGAGTGCGTCGGGATTCGAACAGGGCATCTTGGCAGCGGCAGGCTTTGCGGCCGGAGCGGCGGCAGTCGCGGCGTCGGCTTTGGCGGGCGGGGTTTGCGACCATGCCGCCCCGGTCGAGCAGAGTGAAATCGCGCCTGCCAAGATCAGTCCTGCCGCAATCCGCATGTTGGTTTCCCTGTTTGCTGACCGCGCTGGACTTCGGCGTTCTCGTGGCCTGTCGCGCGATTTCCCCACCTTGGCCCATCATAGCCGAGTTGCGGCGTAACGCTATACGGGCTTTGGCACAGTCCGGGATTCTCCGGTGTTGGTTAAATCGGCAAGCGCGGCAAGGCGTTCAGGATCGCGCGGTCGGGCACCACGGCAGCGGCATCAGCGGCATGTAATATTGGTTCCATTCGCATATCGATTCCGGTCCACGGCGTTGAAGCGCGTATTTGATCGGTTCGGCCTGGCTGACCACGATCTGCGATGCAAAAAGCGCCATTGCGATCGGAAAGGCCCATTTGCGAACGCGAAGATCGCTCAGGCGATCAAGCAGAACGGCGCCCGCGAGAATGATCAGCGGGTCGGTGAAAATGAAATATTCGGATTTCAATCCGCGCCGCACGCCCAGCGCATCGATGCCGACCGCCGCCAGCAGCAAAAGCAGCGCCTGGACCGCTGCCTGCCGTTCACCTCGGTTCCACGCATAGACGATGCCGGGCACGATGAGCCAGGTCAGGAAAACTGTGGGCCGCGGCGAAGAATGCAGTACGAACGAATACCGCGCCGCAACCGAGGCGATGCCGTCGAGCAACAGCCAGAAAATATCCGCAAGCCCAGACTTGTTGGCGGCGGCCGCCGTTCCCGCGTCGACAAACCTCAGCATCTTTTCCAGCGGATTGAAAACGGCGATCACATTGTTTGAGTTGTAATCGAGGTTGAGTACGAGCAGCGCCACAGACGCGCCCGTGACGACCGCGGCGATCGATGTGAGCGTTTCCGCCGCACTGACGCGCCAGATCGCGGCATAGCCCAGCATGCAGGCTGCGATCAGGAGCAGTAATGCTGCCTGATAGATTCCAAAGCGGCCCAGCAAGATCGGATGAAATCCGGCGGCATCGAGAAGTGCGCCGTCAAAGCCGGTCGCGATCAGCGGCCAGGCGACGCAGGCCGCAACAGCGGCCGCGGCGGCCGATGCGACGGCAACGGCGAAGGACGCGCCGCCGCGCCAAAAGGCTACGCTCGCGCCTTCCGTGTTTCCAAAAGGCTGGATGAGTATTGGCAATGCCGCGATCAGAAGGATCGCCTGCACCTTGTTTTCCAGCCCCAACACGCAAAGTGCAGCCGCAAGCGCCATCCACAGCGGTCGCGCAAGGCTCGCGCGGCGCCCGATCACGATCAGGATCATGAACGCAAAAAGGATCGGGCATGCCGCGACAAGCTCTGTGCGCAGGATACGCGCATGCACCGCGAGCCCGCCGGAGAAGGCAAATGCAAAGGTCGCGATGAGTGCGACACGCCAGTCGCGGACAATGATCCGGATAAGGCCCGCAAAAACCAGCACCGCGCCGGTTGCGATCAGCCAGGCAAGTACGCGGCCGGCGCGAACCGCGCTCGTCATGGCGGCCGCGAAAGCTTCGGGATTTGAGGCCGGCGGCATGCTCGACAGTGAATAGGGACCAAGCAGGCCGAGGCCGTGCAGCATCTCGAACCAGACCTTGACCGCGACGATGGTGAGGTAGCCGGTATGATCGAAGAAATGCTGTGGCTTGCCGTCGTTGAGGACAAGCGCGTTGTAGATCACCATGAAGTCCATGTCGGCATTGCGCCAATAGACCACGGCATAACCGAACAGAAAAAACGACGCCGCAAGGCTGAGGACGATCGCCAGCAACCCCCATCGCCAACCGAGAAAGGTCAGCGGCGCGAGAGCGTCAACGCTGGTGCGGGCAGGAGGCGGCGCGGAGGTCGAAGATCGGTTCATGCCTGCCGTCTTTAAGCAGGCCCGGCGGGATTGGGAACCGCTTTCTCCGGTAACTAACGCAAGGAAACGATGAAGTCCGTGCCTTCGCCGGTTTCACCACCTGCGATACCCTGATCGGAGACGATGATCGATCCGCCGGTCGAAACGGCCTCGTAGATTTTCGCCATGACGTCGGCGGGCAGGTTGAGACGGTCCAACGCTTCCGCCGGGCTGTCGGGCGCAGGCACCAGCTTGGCCTCGACCGGGGCCGGGCTTGCGATCTTGCGGCCGTGCGAAACGTGCATGTCTTCGACACGCCGGGTAGCCGCTTTGACCGGCGCGGGCAGCGACACGACCGACCAATGCAGGACGTTGGCGTCGTTCTTGTCGACCTTCGCGGTGAAAATATGCGTACCGAGCGGCCGCTCGTCGGCGGCGATCGTCACCGGCACGTCGAACAACGGCGCGAAGCTCTGGCGAATGTAAAGTTTGGAATCCTTGCGGCTGACGAAAACGGCAACCTGTTCCGTTTTCTTGATCGTCGGGTACAGATAGGCCTTCGCGAAATCGCTCTTGAGGTCGCCCTTGAGCGGGGCCTCATTTGTTGCAGCGGGCGCGGCGGGCGGCATGGTTGCGGCCTTGGCCGCATCGGCGGGAGGTGCCGTCGTGACGGTTTCGCTCGGCTTGGCCGCTTCGCTCGGTGCTGCCTCAGCTTTAGTAGTCTCAGCTGCCTCAGCTTTGGCGGGCAGGGCGCTCACGGCATCGGCAGGCATGGCTTCGCCGTCTGCGGCTTTGGCCGGTTGCGTCTCGACCGGCCTTTCATTCGTTGGCTTCGCTTCGGCCTCGGCCGCGATCCCTGCGGTATCCTGCTTGGCGGAAGCCTCTGCGTCTGGCTGCGCCAGTGCATGCGCGCTGGCCGGCGCCCCGGCCGAGATTGCTGTCGTCGAGAGCGCTGCCGGCATCGCACCGCTGGCGTCGGCAGTTTTCAGCTTCGAAGAGGCATCGCTGGCGGCCTTTTTCACATCATCGGCGTGACCGACGGTCGGACGCAGTTCCAACCCGGCATCGACAACGATCTTGGTGTCAGCAGCCTTGGTATCAGCAGCTTTGGTCTCCAACTTTTCAGGCGCCTGAACTGCCGCGGCATCCGCTTTGGTTTCCTGCGCGGCGACCGGTTGCGGCGGGACCTTCAAAGAGGCGAGGAGGGGATGCGAGAAATTCTGTGGCGTGAGCTCGCCCGGCGTGACGATCACGCGTGCACCCATCCTGGTCCAGCCGTACATCTTGACGGCGAAGGCCATCGGCATGCGGATGCAGCCGTGCGAAGCCGGATGTCCCGGAAGCACGCCGGCATGTAAAGCAATGCCGGACCAGGTGATCCGCTGCATGAACGGCATCGGTGCGCCGCTATAGATGTTCGACTGGTGGAATTTCTGTTTTTGGATGACGCTGAACACGCCCATCGGTGTCGAATGGCCGGGCATGCCGGTCGAGATCGGTGACTCCGCATACAGCCCGTTGGCGTCGTAGACGCGCACCTTCTGCTGGGCGATGGAAACCGAGATGATCAGCGGTCCCTGCGGCTTGGATTCCTTTTCCACGACCGCGGGTTTCTTGTCGCCATGGCGTTGGGTCTTGGAGCGCCGCGCGGACGGCTTCGGCGCCGATGCGGGCTCCGTGGCGCCGGGTGGTGAATCTTGCCAGTAGTAGATGGCGGCTTGCGTCGGTGAGGAGACCCCGAGCGTTCCGGTTGCTGCAAAAATCGCAAGCCGCCAAAATCGCCCGCTTCCCAGACCAAATCCTTGTCGGCTCACGCGTATGCCTTCCATCGTCCAACTTCTGATTTAAGTGTTGCAGACGGGATTCGCGTTCACCAGTGTAACGGTTCCGAGTCTGCGCTTTTGACCTCAACAGTAGCAAAAAAGCCTCACCTAATATTAAAGGCGGGCTCTCCCGAGGCTTCCGCTTGATGTGGCCGATGCCTACATCCTGCAAATTAGCAGGGTTTGCCAGCAGGGCGATTCGGAACTCCGGATGAGCTTGCACCCCCATCGCAGGGCATTGAGTCAAAGCTATGTGAGATCAAAGACTTGATGTAGCGCCCTGGTTCCCGGCTGTCGGCGCGCGAATGAGCCCCTCATAACGCCACTTTCTCAATCAGGTATCTGGAGACCTTCATGGAACGCGTAGCAAGCCATCCCCGTGGCACGGGATGGAGAATTGGCCTGCTGTTCCTGGTTATGTCGCTTGCGTCAGTGGGGTCGCCTGCATCGGCTGCCGACGAACCGGATCTGATCTTTCGCCGCTCTACCGTATTCAAGTGGCTCACTCCCAACGACAAGCTCGCGACCTACGGGATCGACGATCCCGAGGTTGAAGGCGTGGCTTGTCATTTCACCGTGCCGGAGAAAGGTGGCGTCAAGGGTTGGCTGGGAGTAGCCGAGGAGGTCTCGGACATCTCGCTCGCTTGCCGTCAGATCGGGCCCATTCATTTCAAGGGCAAGGTTGCGCAGGGCGAAGACATGTTCAGGCAGCGGCGGTCGCTCTTCTTCAAGAAGATGCAAATCGTGCGCGGCTGCGACGCCAAGCGAAACGTGCTGGTCTACATGGTCTACTCGGACCGGCTGATTGAGGGCTCGCCGAAAAACTCAACCTCATCGGTGCCGATCATGCCCTGGGGATCGGGTGACACGACGGTCCAGAAGTGCGGCGAGTTTATCGAGTAGGGCAACAAAAGACACATGCAGACGCTCGTCCGCCAATGGACGACTTTGCTCGCCCGATGGCCGACCATGCGTGAAGTTGCTGCTCACTTGTGCTTGATGCCGACGCGTGGGACGCACTTTGCTGAGCGTGCGACGCCAGCCCCTGTCATCTTAGCGCCGGAGACCTCCTTGACTTGCCCGGGGGGACAAGTTCCGTCTTCGACGCGCACCCGCTGTCCGAGCTTCAGATCGACAACGTCTTGCTCGCGGGAATACGTCACCGCCTGCGAGCCAGGTGCCAATCCCGTTGCAAGCCAGCCAACCGTGGCCAGGAAACAGGCGGCTTTCAACGCCCGACCCCTGCAGAAATCCCGTGCGAGAAAGAGATATTACGTTCCATCGGAGATTTCCGTTTCAAGGAGTGGCGTTGCCGCAGAGTCTATTGAGATGGCGGTGATTCTCAAACACCAGGCCACAACGCCGCAAGAATGGCATCCAATCCGTCGGTGAGCGCCGCGGGGCCTGGCTGCAAGATCAAGGGCGATTTGATTTCGACAACGCGATTGTTGCGGACCGCCGGAACATCGTCCCATCCGGGCCGCCGCTTGATCTTGTCCGGAACGACCTTCTTCCCGCACCAGGACGCCAGGATCACATCGGGCGCCGTGGATCGAACCAGTTCCGGCGAAATGATCCGGTCTTTCGCCGATGGATGAAATCTAAGATCTGGCAAAACGTCTTCGCCGCCCGCGATCTCGATCAATTCGGACACCCAACCGATGCCGCTGATCAGCGGATCGTCCCACTCCTCGAAGTAAACCTTCGGCTTGGGGAGGGGCCGCACGATCGATGCGATGTCGGCCAATCGCCGCTCGTAGCCGGAGGCGAGTTGTTCTGCGCGTTCGCTCGCCCCGATCAGCGCGCCCAGCGTTCGGATCATCGCGAAAATGCCGGCTATGTCGCGCTGGTTGAAGACGTGGATCGCGACGCCGGCGCGCACCAGTTCGGCGACGATGTCGGCTTGCAGATCGGAGAAAGCAAGAACGAGATCGGGCTTGAGGTCCAGGATCTTTGGAATGTCGGCGGAAATGAAGGCGGAGACGCGCGGCTTCTCGCGTCTGACTTGCGGCGGCCGCACGGCGTAGCCGGAAACGCCGACGATCCGGTCCTGCTCGCCGAGCAGGTAAAGGGTCTCCACGGTTTCTTCGGTCAGGCAAACGATTCGGCGAGGCGGGAATTGGCGCATGGGCGTGATATGCAGAACAAAAGATCGCTTGTCACGGCCTGCTTCAGTTGAAAATCTCGTCTTGCCGGAGTGACGGCGAGGAGAACCGGGAATGACGCCGCTTGAAAAAATACGTGCGATGAAAATGCCTTTCGCGGAGTTGAAAGGAGTGATTTTCGTCGAAGCGGACAAGGATCGCGTTGTGGCCAGGATGCTGGTCCGCCCCGATCTCTGCACGGTCAGTCACAGCATTCACGGCGGCGCCGTGATGGCTTTCGCGGATTCCGTGGGCGCGGCGGCAACCGTGATCAACCTGCCGGAAGACGCCAAAGGCACCACCACGATCGAAAGCAAGACCAACTTCGTGGGCGGCGCCAAGGAGGGAACAACCGTTGTTGCGACGGCTACGCCCATTCATCGGGGACGACGCACGCAAGTCTGGCAAACCCGGCTTGAAACCGAGGAGGGCAAGCTCGTGGCGATCGTGACCCAGACCCAGATGGTGCTCTGAGCGGCGACGGCATGTGGGTTAACCCACCGCGATTGGGTGCTGAAAATGCTCTTGAATTTCCTGTTGCGGTGCACAATATAACCGGTCTAGGGATTCGACGCCTCCTCGAGGGCTACCACGAGGAGATCAGACGTGAGCTATCAGGACGTTCCGGTTTCGACCGTTGCCAAGGGCATCGTTCGGACGCTTCGCCAGCAGGAAGAGTTGCCGCTGCTGCGCGATCATTTGTTGCGGCTCGATCATGCGAGCCGTCATGACCGCTTCCACGGTTTCATGGACGACAGCTTCATCGAGCGTTACGCGGAAAAATGCGCGAACGACGGAACGGTCGTGATTGCTTATCTCCAGGACGGCGTGGTTCGCGGTGCTGCGGAACTTCATCCACCGGAGACGTCACCGGACTTGCTGCCGGAGATCGCTTTCAGCGTCGAGACCGATTTGCGCCGTCACGGCGTCGGCAGCCTCTTGTTCCAAAAGCTCATCGAGGAGGCCCGCAGCAAGGGTTATCGCTTCCTGCGGATTACCACCGGCGCTCAAAACGACGCGATGCGTGCGCTCGCCAACAAGTTTGGTGCGCATCTGACGTTTCGCCACGGCGAATCTACGGGAACGATCGACGTCAGGGAACAGCCACGGCCCGAATCCGCACGACCGGCGATGGTCACGCCGAGCGATGCCGCGCGTGCGGTCATGCAGTTCAACCGTGCCTACTGGAAGTTTCTGTTGCGATTGTACGGCTGGAAACAGGTCGCGTAAAACACCGCGGCCGGCAGACGCCAAATTCGACGTTGCGTTTTAGCGTCAGCGGGCGTTCAGGTGCCGGTCCGCTTGTCGTTACCGAACCTGCGCACCACGCGACGTTCGACCACGACCGAACGCTGCGCGCCCTGTTCGCCGGCGATTACGCGAGTAGCGGAGCGCGCCTGGATGCGACTCGTCTTCTTCACCTCGGCGGTGACCGTCTCGATCGGCATGCCCATCAGGGATGCCGCGATTTCCGCTTGTTCGTTCAGGTCCTCGGTGATGCCTGCGGCGGCGAAGATCGCCTCTTCAAGCGTTGGCGGATCATGCCGAACGCGCCGCGACCCGTACTTCGTATTCCAATCCTGGCTCATCGCCGACCCCATGGTTCCTGCGGGCGATATCTAGGGATAGGTATGTTGCATTGCAATATGAAACTGGTGTGGCAGGTCAGCTATGCGTCCGCTGACCTCAAAGATTCTCCACCCGAGTCGCATCAAAAATCTCCATCGTTGAAGCGCCCGCCGCGAGAGATTTCAGAGCCCGAATGAAATCGCGCGAGGCAGGCACCGCGAAATGAGCTCCCAGCGCGGCGCGATCAGCCCATTGCTCAAGGAACACCAGCCGCAGGGGATTTTCGCAATCGATATGCACGGCGTGGGAGAGGCACCCCTGTTCGAGACGAGAGCGACGCACGTGCTCCAGGCTCAATCGTCGGACCTCATCGAAGGAATCTTCCCGCGCTGTCACACTCCCGGTCACCAGGATCATCGTATTTCTCCATCGTCACGGCTCATGGCACCGCTTCGACTGCGCCTGTCTTCTCGATCGGCTGTTGCGGCCATCGCTTGAGTGCGGCATGCCCCGAGTCAGTCAGGACATAGATGCCGCGTTCGACACGGTCGAACCAGCCATAGACATTATGCAGCAGGATTTTCGGGGCATCCGGGATCGCCGGCTTGAGTTCACGGACCTTGCGAGGACCGCGTGAGAGCGCCGAGGCGCATGCCAGTGCCTGCTGGCGATAGGCCGTCATGATCGGGGCGCGCGTGCTGCCGCCAAGCGCGGGGTCGCCCTGGCGCTTGCGATGTTCGGCAATCAGCCGCGAGCGGCGCTTCGGGTCCCGGCGCGGCACCGTGGCCGGCGAGACGATCACCTCGACCGTTCCCGACTTCGTCACCGCAAGCATGCCGAAGCCGAGACGGCGGCAGAGGTTACGATAGCGCGCATCGCTCTCCCGTCCCTTGCCGCGTTCGGAGAATTTGGCGGCAAGCCAGACTTCATCGCTGGCCGCGGCGCGATCGACCGCCTGCAAGATCAGTTCGAGGTTGAACGCGAGCTTCAACTCACCAATGACCACGATCGGAGGGTCATCGGCCGAAAGCGCCACGAGGTCACAGCCGCCGATCTCGCCCTTGACGGTGAAGCCGAGCTTTTCGAGAAAGTTTTTGACGGGCAGATAAAGCGCGGTTTCCAACGGCTCTTCCTGGAAGGATTCTGCGTCGCCCAGCGACTCGAAACGTCTCAGTCTACCGCGGATTGCCGTTGCCGCGCGGCGATAAAGCCGGGCCGGGGACGTGGTGATCTAAACGCGGCCGGTAACCGGGAGCAGGGCGCCCGTGACGGCACTTGCCGCTTCGCTTGCCAGGAACAGGATGACGTTGGCCAGTTCTTCGGGCCGGACCCATTTCGAAAAATCCGCATCCGGCATGCTGGCGCGGTTCGCCGGGGTGTCGATGGTCGATGGCAACACCGCGTTCACGGTGATCTTGCCCTTCCATTCCGCAGCAAGCGCTTCTGTCAGACGATGCACGCCCGCCTTTGATGCGGCGTAAGCACCCATGCCGGCACCGGCCTGAATAGCGCCCATCGCACCGACGTTGATGATCCGCCCCGCGCCGGAGGCAACGAGGTGGGGGATTGCCGATCGCGAGGTGTTGAGTGTTGTCAGGACGTTGAGCGCATAGAGACGTTGCCAGGTCTTCGGGTCGCCTTCGACTGTGGTCTCATAGGCAAACCCGCCCGCGATGTTGACCAAGGCGTCAAGCCTGCCGAAATGCGCGGCTGCCGCATCGACGGCTTTTCCGGCTTCGGTGGCGTCGGTCAAATCCACACCGCCAAGTTCGATCCGTTCGTCCGTCGGCTTTGCCGCCGAAGCCGCGTAGTCGATCGCGGCGACCTTCGCGCCTTTGGCCAGCGCGGAGGCCACGACCACCTTGCCCAGTGCACCGGAGGCACCGGTCACGACAACGATCTTTCCTTCCATGGCGGGATCTCCGGGGGCAGGGGGCCAATGCGCCTTTTACTCTAAGTCCAGGCAAAATCCGCTGGCAATGCGGCCAAGGCGCTTCCGCACAAACACGTTTTCGCGAAAGAAAAGCACATATTCCAGCACTTATTGGCGATCGTTAAAATTTGCCGGAGTTTTGTAATCGGAAGGCAGAACCGTTGCGTTATGAGTTGGGTTCGCTCGATGGAGGGGGAATATGTTGAAGCATTTGCCCGACCACGGTTTGCCGCTCGTGCAGCTCAAGGAGCAGCGGCGGGACCTCGTGGTTGCTTTGCAGAACCGCAACGGCCCGCTCAACAGTTGGGAGCTGATGCAGATCGCAGCCGTACAGCAGGCGATTTCCGCATTTGAAGACGTCATCGCTGACCTCGACGCCGAAATGGAAATCGAAGCGGCGGCATAGGCCTTCCTCGTTTCTGGTTCTGTACACCTGTCGCTGCCGGCGCTATTCAGATCCCATCGTTTCAACGGGACGGGCTTCGGGGCGATGATGAAATGGCGCAAGGCCGCGGTCGGCTGGACGACGACTTCGCAGTGGTCCTGCTGCTCCAGCCGTCTCGGGCATCCGCGCAAACATTTGATTCCTATCGCTGCGCCGACGGCACGCATTTCATTTTGGCGTTTTATCCCGGCGACAAGCGTGCCTATGTGCAAATCGACGGCCGCGCGGTGACTCTAAAGAAAAGCCCAGTCTTGCCCGGCAGGCGCTATTCCGGCAGTGGCGTAAGCCTTGTCATGACCCCAACCGGAGCCCGTCTCAAACACGTGCGGCGGCCAGTGACGGCGTGCGAGCTTTGATAAACGGCATCGCAAGCTGAACCTTTCAGCGCGTCCGCATCACTTCGGCAGCGTCGCTAGTGGTCGCGGCCGCGCTCGGCAGCTTCCTGAATGGCTGCCTGGTGATACCAGCTGTCACTGCAAGCGACCTCATTGACGCGCTCAAGACTCTGGGGGACGGCGGACTCGACCTTATCCCAACGCTTTCCGCCGAGAGCGGCGCGGCCCCCGGCGGGAAATTGGTAGATGCGTGCGGACTCCTGATTGCGGTTATTCATTCGAAATCTCCATCGGCCGGGACGTCTACAACGCATGCTGCGCCCAACTCGTTCGCTTGCGGTTACTGGAGTGCCGATATTGGTCCTGCCCCCCGGAGTCGCAACCTGATTAAAATGAATCCATTCGGTGACTAAAAAATATGCACTTTCGCCTTTGCACTGTGCAGAGCAGGTTTCGGCCGATAGAGCCGGAGGCGGCCGCCGGGTTGCGCAAGGGCCGGTCTTTTCGTGGCGATTGTTGCGCGAGCCTGCCGCATCGTTGATCTGTCTGGATGTGCCGTGCAGCGAATGCCGTCAAAACAAGCGTCAGGGGCGAACGAATACCGCGCATGTTGACGTCATTTTTTGATTCGGCCGCGCGGCTTTGCCGCACCCCAAAGCCGACGGAAGCCAGCACCCGCGGCCCGCCAAGTCGAGGTCCCGCGCTGCGGCATTTGGCACTTTTATTGCTTATTCATGACTGGCCCAACGTGGCCGGGTACGTGTGTGGGTAGGATCCTCCGGTTCGATCTCACGCCTTTCATTCTCAACTCAAGAGAGGCTCAATGACCAAGTACAAGCTCGAGTATATTTGGCTCGACGGCTACACGCCGACGCCGAATCTGCGCGGCAAAACGCAGATCAAGGAATTCGCGTCGTTTCCGACGCTGGAGCAGTTGCCGCTGTGGGGTTTTGACGGAAGCTCGACCCAGCAGGCCGAAGGCCATAGCTCGGACTGCGTGCTCAAGCCGGTTGCGGTTTTTCCCGACGCTGCCCGCACCAACGGCGCGCTCGTGATGTGCGAAGTCATGATGCCGGACGGCAAGACGCCGCATCCGTCCAACAAGCGCGCCACGATCCTTGACGATGCGGATGCCTGGTTCGGCTTCGAGCAGGAATATTTCTTCTACAAGGACGGACGTCCGCTCGGCTTCCCCGCGACCGGCTACCCGGCACCGCAGGGCCCGTACTACACCGGCGTCGGCTACAGCAACGTTGGCGATGTCGCCCGCAAGCTGGTCGAAGAACATCTCGACCTCTGCCTCGCAGCCGGCATCAACCACGAAGGCATCAACGCGGAAGTCGCCAAGGGCCAGTGGGAATTCCAGATCTTCGGCAAGGGCTCCAAGACCTGCGCCGACCAGATGTGGATCGCCCGCTACCTGTTGCTGCGTCTGACCGAAAAGTACGGCATCGACATCGAATTCCACTGCAAGCCGCTCGGCGACACCGACTGGAACGGCTCGGGCATGCACGCAAACTTCTCGACCAAGTACATGCGCGAAGTCGGCGGCAAGGAGTACTTCGAGAGCCTGATGGCGGCCTTTGAGAAAAACATCATGGAGCACATCGCCGTCTACGGTCCGGACAACGACAAGCGCCTGACCGGCAAGCACGAGACCGCGCCGTGGAACAAATTCAGCTACGGTGTTGCCGACCGCGGTGCGTCGATCCGTGTGCCGCACTCGTTCGTCAACAACAGCTACAAGGGATACCTTGAAGACCGCCGTCCGAATTCGCAGGGCGACCCCTACCAGATCGCTTCCCAGATTCTGAAGACGATCTCCTCGGTGCCGACCAGCGCGAAGAAGGCGGTAGCCTAAGACGCGTCGCTCGCGGCGCGCTGCGCCGCTGGTCCAACTACCACATGATCCGCCAGAGCGGCCGCTCTGGCGGATCATTGCGTTTTGGCAGCGGATCAATCGTGCTAGAAGCAGCCGCCTTTGCAGTGGAGTTCGGTCAATGGAAAATTCGGTACGTGTGTTGTCAACGCTTGCGCTCGCCGGCGCGGTTCGAGCGCTGTCAGAAAAGTACCAGGCGAAAAGCGGCGCGCGCATCGACGCTGATTTCGCGCCGACGGTGAGGGTGCTCGAGCGGTTGAAGGCGGGCGAGACCGCCGACGTCCTGATCCTGACCGATGAGGGGCTGGCCGGGCTGATTGCAGCAGGCAGCGTCGTCGCCGATAGCCGCGTTGATCTCGCCCGCTCCTGGGTCGGGCTCGCGGTCAAGGCGGGCGAGGCGCATCCGGATATTTCGACCGAAGCGAGCTTGCGCACGGCGTTGCTTGCAGCGCGCTCCGTCGCTTATTCCAGGCTCGGCGCCAGCGGAATTTTCTTCGCGCAACTGATTTCCAAAATGGGCATCGAGAAAGAGATCAACACGCGCGCTACCATCTCTCCGATGGGCTTTACGGCAGAGCGCATCATCACCGGAGAGGCTGACGTTGCGATCCAGCAGCTCAGCGAGTTGAAGCAGGTGAAAGGGATCGAGATCGTAGGTCCCTTGCCGCACCATTTGCAGACGCCAGCGGTGTTTTCTGCCGGCCGCATGACGGGTTCGCAGCAGGTCGACGCGTCCGACCTGCTTCTGACGTTTCTCTCTTCCGCCGAGGCGACACCGGCGCTGATCGAATCCGGACTGGAGCGGCTGCCTTAGCCGCAAGAGGAACAATCGGCTCTTCGTGCGATTGGTAAATCACGTTCGTCAAACGAGGTCTCGCCCGATGATCCGGAAACTGAAGTCCGGCGAGTACCGGCTTTATTCGCGAAAGCCCAGTCCGAAAACCGGCCGTCGCCGCAACCTCGGCACCTTCAAGTCGCGCGCGGCTGCGCAAAAGCATGAGCGCGAGGTCCAGTACTTCAAGCGACACTAGCGCTGCGTCCATCGGCGCCTGTGTCTGTCGTTACTTGGTGCCGTACATCCGATCGCCGGCATCTCCGAGACCGGGCAAGATATAGCCGTGATCGTTCAGCTTCTCGTCGATTGCGGCCGTCCAGACCGGAATGTCCGGGTGTTCGGCCTGGAAATGATTGATGCCTTCCGGCGCTGCCAACAGGCACACGAAGCGCATATCTTGCGCGCCGCGCGTTCGCAGCAGCGAGGCTGCGGCAGAGGCCGAATTGCCGGTTGCCAGCATCGGGTCCATGAGGATCACCGTGCGGTCGGACAGATCGTGGGGCGCTTTGAAGTAGTACTCGATTGCCTGCAAGGTCTGCGGATCGCGGTAGAGGCCGATATGGGCGACGCGCGCGGAAGGCACCAGCGCCAGCATGCCGTCGAGAAAGCCGACGCCGGCGCGCAGGATCGGTGCAAATGTCAGCTTCTTGCCGGCGATTTTCGGCGCCTTCATCGGCATCAGTGGCGTTTCGATATCGACCATCTCCAGCGGCAGGTCGCGCGTCACCTCATAGCAGAGCAGCATGCCGATTTCGTTCAGAAGCTCGCGAAAGCCCTTGGTCGATCGATCTATCTGGCGCATCAGCGACAGCTTGTGCTGGACGAGAGGATGGCTGACGAGATGAACATCGTTTTCGAAAGGCATGTCGTCTCCTGACGGCTTAGTCCTTCTGGATAATCCCGGTTTTTCGCACGATGTCGAGACGCCTGCTGCCCGTTCGTCGGGCTGACGATACTTTCGTGTTCCTGATGGCGGCGATCGAGGTAACAAACAGCTCTGAGAAACGAACCTTATCTGCGCGCCGTTTTCGGCGGCTCATCAAAACCCGCGGAAGAGGTTCTGAAATGAACACGCTGATCGCTCGTACCATCAGGCTTATCCCGTCGTTGCCGCCATGTTGGTATGCAATCCCGCTCCGCCTGATTGTCGGTGGCGGGTTTTTCATGCACGGCTACGCCAAGCTGGCGCGTGGGCCGGAAAACTTCACCCATATCCTCGATGCACTCGGAATGTTCGATCCGGCGCTGCTCGCCTGGGCGACCATCTTGGTCGAGATCGTCGGCGGCGCGGCCGTGATCGCCGGCCTGTTCATTCCGCTCGTGAGCGTGCCGATGGTGATCGTGCTGCTGGTTGCGATATTCACGGTCCATCTGCCGAATGGCTTCAGCTCGATCAAGCTGCTGTCGGTGACGTCGGCGGGCGCGCATTTCGGCCAGCCCGGCTACGAGACCGATCTGTTGTATCTGTGCGGCATCGTCGCGCTGGTGCTCGGCGGCTCCGGTCCATTGTCGCTGGACCGTTACCTGTTGCGCTCCTGGATGAAACCAGGCGCTGCGGCCGGAAGCTGATCGCCTCAGCGCGTCGTGGTCTGATCGATGTGTTGATGGCTTGCGGACTTGCCGTGCACCGGCGCCGGCGCGGTCTCGATGCCCTCGTGGCAGGCCATCTCGACCCAGGTACCGTCCGGGCCCTTTTGATAAGCGTGGCAGCCTGTGGCCGGCGCGTCCTCCACCGCCTGCGCATTGGCGTTGGCGTGGGAACTCGGGCTCGAACCGTTGGCGAGTGCGGGCGAGGCGAGGGCAACAACGACGGCGATCAAACCAACGAAGATCGGTTGCGCGATCCGCATGAGGAGTTCTCCGCAAATGGATTGTGATCACTTCTTTCAAATAGAAATAATTTGGCGATTTTTGGCCAGAGGGGTGGCTTCAGTCTTTCGGCTAAGCCGGGTGCTTAACAAAAAGAAAATGGCGCCGTCGCATTGTCGCTAACGGCGCCTTCAAGGTGGGCTTTACCAGCCTGGGAGAAACGTCAGAACTCGGTCAGTTCGCGCTGTTGCCGGGCGCGGCATGCGGGGCCGGGGCCGCGCATGTAGTGAAGCTCGGGTCGATAGGGCGTGGCTGCAATCTGAAGCAGGCGCTGCCAGACCTCGACGAGGGTAATGAGGCGATGGCGGAACGGAAGCGATGAGGTGAGGCTGAGCAGCATGGCGCTTCTCAATGAGCTTTGCCGAGGACGGAGGCGAACGGCACCGCGAAAACCTCGTGGCCGAAATCGTCGCTGGCGTGCAACGTCCAGCCGCGCCAGTCCTCGTTGGAAGGCACCATCACGAGCTCCTGCACGACGCCCGCCGCTTGCGCCATGGCTTCGCTCAGGCTGCTGACGGGGGTCGACCGCCGATCGATCCAGATGCCCGCGTCGTTCGAACAGTGAAAGAAGAGCTGAGCCATGTCCGTTCTCCTCAGGGAGAAGCCTGATGCACCTAGAGATAGCACCACTTGCTGAGTCGGAGAATCCGGATGAACGCGGGGAGTGAAACTACGGGGAGTAAAGACAATTTTCTTCAAAGCCACTTGCGTGTGTCTTCCAAGACAACGTAACCAATTCGATTGACTCATGAATTTTCGCGGAGAGGCTGAAGCGATCACGCTGCTCGTCATTCCGGGCGTCGCGCCGATATCCCCACCGTAGTGGTACGGTCTATCGCGTGCGGGCGGTTTTGCTTATTCGAGACGCCACTAACCCTGTCGGCTGGAGGCCATTGGGGTGGGGGGATGTTAGCGAGGTCCGGTCTCCTAGGCTCACCGGGCCTCGTTTTCCCTCAAGAGATTTTCCAGACTTTTCGTTTTCCCGGCCTTTTCGTTTTCCCGACATCGCAAGAGACGAACCACCGGGCGCAACCCGCGCGCATGCCGGCGGTTTCGCGTTGAAGTGTGCGGCTCAGAACGCGGCCGCGCGAGGTGCCACAGCTTGGTGGCGTCGAACAGCCCGTTGGTGTCGCCGGGCTCCTTGTCCGACTGCGACGTGTAGAGCGGCCGATAGCGATAGGCCCACATCTTGCTGCCGTCGCTGCGGATGATCACGGTGAAGTCGCCCTTGGACTCGGCATCCTTGGCGGCTTCGAGCGGCTTCCAGCGCTCGGTGCACGCGCCATCGCAGGTCGACTTGTTGCCGGAGGTGTCGCGCTCGAACGTGTAGAGCGTCATGCCGGCGAGATTGACGAAGATCTGGCCCTTGCGGCTCTGCGCGATCTTTGCCGGAAACGGCGGGGCTTCCTTCTTCGGCGGCGGGGCAGGTTCCTCGCCATGCGCGAAGGCTTCACCAGCCGACAGCAAAAGCGCTGCCGCCAATACCAGAAATCTGAGCATCCTGCCCCCGCAATAATGTAAATCGCGCGTTAACGCGCATAATGGGCCGACATCATAGGGGGCGAAGGTTAGCGGTGGGTTTCGCGGTGCGTCGTCGACGCGCTATTTCGATTTCTTGCCGCGCCGTTCCTGTTCGCCAAGGAGATCGTCGAGCTCCTTGCTCTGGGTCTCGATCCGGTTCGCCAGCCGCTCCTCGTTCGCAGCCCCCGCTTGCGCCGCCGCCTGTTCGGTGAGCTGGCGAAGGTTGTCGCGCAGGATCGCGATGCGGTTGGCAATCTCGGGATCGGAAAGCTGGCTGAAGTCGGTCATGCGGATGGTCCCCTGACACGCTCTGATTTTAGCGGAAGCGAGCGGCCTCATCCAGAGCGAACCCGCCTGCCTCAAGCGAACGGCTGTTACTGCGGCGCGGATGTGACGAGATGCAGCCGCGCCCAGTCGGCTTGCGGCACCTCCGTCGCCAGGTGCTGCCCGTTGTTGCGGTCGACGATGTCGAGCAGTTCGGTATCGACGCCCATCTCGCGCAGGTAGACGCGGAATTGCTCGCCATAGATCGTGGTCAGGCTTTCGCGGTGCTCGTCGGAGACGTTGGGCGCGACGCGATTGCGGATCGTCATGCCGGTCAGGATCACGCGCGCGCCTGCGGGAAGCGTGCGATGGACGCCGCCGGCCAGGATCAGCACGCAGGCGATGTCGCAGCGCGTATCCCTGGTGTTGAGCGTGGCGTCGAGCGGCCCGCCCGGACGCTTGAGCGCGAAACAATCCGCATCGCGCCGGTCGTTGCAGGCGGCGACATCGGTGATGCCTTCCGCGGTGTCGATGCCGCGCTCATGCAGGATGCGGCCGAGGCCGACGGCGACGTTGAGATTGGACTCACCGAATGCATGGATGATCGAGCGGCAGCTTGCGTCCATTCTGGCGGTCGAGGATCGCGATCAGCCGCTTGTAGGTGTCCCACTGCACGGCGCCTTCGGCGGCGATCCAGTCGGCGCAGCCGGGGCCGCAAGCGCCGTCCGCGCCATGCGCGATATAGAAGATCATCGCGTTCGGTGACGAGTTGACGCCGCCGATCGGCGGCCGCGCGGTGGTTTGCGCGGAAGCGGCGCTGACGGTGAAGGCGAGGGCAGTGAGAAGAAGCGCGCGACACAGGCTGAGGTTCATGCCCAAACTCCGGGCTCTCCTGCGTGGTATCTTCGGCTCGCTTTGAAACACGCTTCGGCAAGGCTTCCGTTGTCATTCCGGGGGTGCGATAGCGCCAGACCCGGAATCTCGCAGATTCCGGGTTCGCCCTTTGGGCGTCCCGGAATGACGAGACATAAATTCGCATTCCCGCGACGCCATCGCGCCCGAGTGATGCTCGAACCTCGACCCTCCATCAAACAGAGGGCGCAGGGAAAGCCGGGTGCCGGCAGCACCCGCAGCCTCATGCGCAAAGTAAAAAGCACATGAGTTCGTCACCACAGGTTCGCCGGAGCGATCCGGCTTTCCCTGCGCGGTGGTTTTAACGGTTTCCTTCGTGCTCTCCCCGGTGATCGGGCTTTGTTGTCACCGCCGGCGCAATGCAAGCATTGTCGCCATATGCCAGCGTCGAGGCATCAGGACCACACGACTTCGCCGTCCGCGCCGGCTGCCTTCGTCAAGCGCTGCCGGTCGCGTCCATCGCCTCCCGCACCAACGTCCGTGACGATCGCGATACGCCCCTCCTGTGGGCACGGGATGGCGCGAGCTTCTAGAGATGATTTGCCCGACGGGCGAAGCGAAATATTTCGGCGCGCAGGGGTGGACAGTAGACTCAGGGCTTGATCGGGTTTGGGAAATCAGAGTTTTGGTGAAGTGTGGTTTCCGTCGCCCGGGGTTCCGAAAGGCCGCGGAAATCAGACTGATCTGTCATTCCGGGGCGATGCGAAGCATCGAGCCCGGAATCCATTTCGCCCAGCTTTCGAACGGCGCGATGGATTCCGGGCCTGGTCCTTCGGACCATCCCGGAATGACAGATGAGCGTGGGGCGGCGTGTCCGGGAATGACGGGGACGAGAGCGTATGGTCCGTTCCGGAATGACGGCGGAGGCAATGGGTGGGAGGACGCGCCCCGGATCATCCAAGGTGTCCGGCCGCAATCGTTGGATACAAGTCCGTCCAATGCGGGTTGCTTTCCTCGATCAATCGGATTTTCCAAGCGCGGCGCCATTTCTTTAGCGCTTTCTCGCGCGCAATCGCCGTGATGGCGTCGTCGTAGATTTCGAACCAGACGAGCCTTTCGACTTGATAGCGCTTGGTAAAGCTGTCGACAGCCTTGCTCTTGTGCTCGTAGGCTCGGCGTACGACGTCATTCGTCACGCCGAGATAAAGCGTTCCGTTCTTGTCGCTCGCGAGAAGGTAGACGTAATAGGCCATGAGAGCGCTGCGAGGAAGGACGGCGGAGGTAGCGTATCACAATCTTCCGATACCCACTGCTTTCTCCGGTTGTCATTCCGGGACACGCGTAGTGTGAGCCCGGAATCCATTATGCCGCTCGAATACCGGGAGAGATGGATTCTCAGGTGCGCAATTGCGCACCATAGCCCACGCTACGCGTGTCCCGGAATGACGATAGAGAGCGTGGCGCACTGGAATGACGGTGGATGCCGTAGCCTACCTCGCCAGCGCCACCCATCGCTCCGTCGCGGTGATCGCCTTGGCAAAATGGCCGTCAACCGGCTGCCCGCGGTGTAGCGCTTTTCCGACCTCGCAGATCGCCATGAAGGCGCTGGCGCGAGCCTCGTCCGTTTCGAGGTTCTCCGCAGCCCCGCTTTGCACCAGCGGGATCAGCGCGTTCAGGATCGGCAACGCCTCGGCGGCCGGCTTTTGCTCGGCCGATTTGAGCGCATCGAGGGCCTGTTGCGCGTTGTCTGCGTTCGCTCATCGCAGTTGCTTTCATACCCTCAAAACACCGTCTGGCCGGCCGCGACATCGCTGCGCGGCGAAAGCACGATCACCTGTCCGTCGTTGTTCTTCGCGCCCAAAATCAGGAGCTCTGACGTGAAGCCCGCGATGTTCTTTGGCGCGAAATTGCAGACGCATACCACCAGCGAGCCGATCAGCGCTGAAGGTTCGTAGTTCGTGATCTGCGCGCTCGACCACATGATGCGCTCCGCGCCGACATCGACGCCGACCTTCCACGACGGATTGCGGGCACGCGGAAATGGCTGCACGTCGACGACCTTGCCGATGCGGATGTCGAGCTTGGCGAAATCGTCGGTAGGTGACTTGAGGCTTCAGGGGAGACTTCAAGGAAGACATGGGCGGACTTTTCGAGGCCAATAGAGGATCGCGAGCAGCGTGGCGGTGCCCACCACGAGGTACGCATTGAAGGCGTAGGCGGAGAACGTTGCTTCCTGCACCGAGAAGAGGCCGAGCACCACCCCGATGAAGGCGAGCACATAGGCCCGCTTGTCTTCGGTTTCGGGCGCGAGCCACGCCTTGCGCACCGTCGGCAGCGCGGCGGCGGTATCGCCGAGGATGGAGAGCACGATGGCGGTGACGGGATCGCCGGTGATTGCCCACAGCGCGAGCGCGGCCAGCGCGCAGGCGCCGCAGACATAGTCGAACGGCCCAAGCTTCCACGAGCCGGAGCCCGCGACGAACGACGCCAGCACGACGCAGGCCGGGCTCGCGCCGACGGACGCCACCACCAGGGTCGAGATGCCGACGCCGTACTCCCACTGCGCGGCGGCGGCGATCAGCGGCACCAGTGCCCACAGGCCCCAGGTGACGCGGTTCGGCGACGCTTCGCCCTTCGCAGATGGCGCGGACGTAACTGAGCCCGCCGATGAAATTGACGATCGAGCCTGCGATGGCGAAAGCGGAGTGCATGGGCGGAAACTGGCACCGATTGGGAGATGCGGCAACGGGTCGGGGTGTATTGCGCGGGAGGCAATGAAGCTCGTGTCCCGGACGCGGCGCGGTTGATATGCGCGATCATTCCGGGACGCGATGCGAGGAGCATGCGAACTCCGGATCGGCAGCGCAACACCATATGCGCGGTCCTGGACGTGCTATGGCGTTGCGCAGCATCCGGAATGCGAGCATGCAACGCGCATTCCGGGTCTGCGCTCCTTCGGACGCATTCCCGGAATGACATGGGAGGAAAAGCGCGATGCGTCTCCGATGTGCAATTGAACATCGGAGAATGACGGTGAGAGCAGTTCGAGGCGCCGCCTACTTCTCCGACAGCCGCACGACCTGCTTGCCGCTGTTGAGCGACTTGAGCTCGTTGACGTAGTTCTCGGGCCGGATCCAGCGCGACGGCGTCTTCAATCCCATGAAGGAGGCGATGTCGCCGATGAAGCTGTTGCAGTTGGTGATCTCGGCGTTCCACACCACCGAAGTGCTTCTTGCAGCTTCTCGATATAGGCGAACACGCGCTTGGCGTCGGCCTCGCTCAGGTAGACCTTGTAATGCGACAGCAGATATTCCGGATCGAGATCGCCGTAGCTGGCGCCGGTCTCCGACGGCACCCAGGTGAAATAGCCGAGCACGTATTCGGCGGTGTCACCCTTCGGCGTCAGGCCGGCCACCTCGACGGCGCGCTCGGCTGGTCTTGCCGTACCAGACGAAGGAGTGGCCCCAGCTCGCGGCGGTGCGCGCGCGGAAGTCGACGTAGTAGGGGCCTTTGGCGGAAGCTGCCACGGCTTGCGCGAGGGCCGGCGCGGACGGGATGTCCGCCGGCGGCTCGATCGAGGCGAACATCTTCTTGGCGGCGGCCAGTACCTCGATCCCTTCGGCGGAGGCGGGGTGCACACGCGCCCGTCAAGCGCGCAAATCGCCAACGCGAGCAGCCGCAGCGATGCCTGATGCCAGTCAAACGTGCCATGCCGCGTCCCGTCACTGCTGTCATTCCGGGGCACGCGTAAGCATGCGAGCCCGGAATCCATTTCTCCTCAGCATTCGTGCGGCTCGATGGATTCCGGGTGTCGCATCTTCGATGCGCCCCGGAATGACGAGCCGCTGTCGTCGCGCTCCGGAATGACCAAAGGCAGGATTACTTGGCTCAGTACCGAGCGGCGACGACCGGCTGCTTGCCGTAGGGCGCCCTTGCCAATCGGGTTCTTGCCGATCGGCATCTTGCCGACGGTGGGAGCCTCGGAATAGACGGGCGCGGGCTGCCGGCGCGGCAGGTCGGCAGCGGAAGCCGCAGTCACGAGGGCCAGCGTTGCAGCGGTTGCGATCAGCATTTTCACCACGGGTGTTCTCCTTAAGTCGTCGATATCTGGAACAGGCACGATGGTGACGTTGAGTCGCCATCGGGACCTGCGCACGTACCGATGAAGCGTTCGAATGGGTTCACAATGCGGCGGAGTCGCGGCACACACGAGAACGTCAGGCCGTGAGGTCACGAAATCGCCGCGGTGTGGCGCATGCGCCGCAGTTTTACTCGCCGTTGCGTGCTGCGCGCGGCGAGTTCCCGGTGTGTGATTTCTGCGCGGCTTTAAGGGCAGCGCGGCTCTCTCCATCGTCATTCCCTGCGACAAACGCGACAGCGTTTGCGCAAGGGCGCGCGAAACCCATCACTTGTCATTCCGGGGCGCACGCTCTCTCCACTGTCATTCCGGGGCGCGCACCCTCTCCTGTCATTCCGGGGCACGAGCAAAGCGAGTGAGCCCGGAATCCATTTCTCCGAGCATTCGTGCGGCATGATGGATTCCGGGCTCGCATCTTCGATGCGCCCCGGAATGACGAGCAGGGGGCTAGTGACCAAATGCTCGGCTTCAACCACCTAGCCCCCGCCATCCGCCGCCAACCGCACGAACTGACGCTTCATCGCATTGACCCGCGCGACATAGGCCGCGACGAGGTGATCGCCGCAGCGCTCGTCGGATATCATCTTGAAGTGACGGCGCGCGAAGGCGGTGGCGGGACCGCCGCCGCAGAGATGGATGAAGGCCGCGAGATCCTGGGTTTGGCTCGCGCTCGGCTTCACGTTGTCCGGCGCGGGCGAGAACGGCAGCGACATTGCGGTCGAGATAGATCGAGGCGAGTTCGATCGAATGGCTCGGGATGGTGCGGATGTAGAAACTCGCCAAGCCGCAGCCGGAATCCACCACCGCATGATCCCGGATGCAGAACCTTGCGGCCTCGGCGAACGCGCCATCGATCATCTGGAACAGGCCGACGGCTGATGAGGCCGGCTGGTAGATCGCGAACGGGTTGAAGCTCCATCGCCAGCGCCAATAGGTGCGGTCGACCGGATTGCCCGAACTCTCGATCTGCGCCAGCGCGGCCAGCAATTCCGGCGCGATCGCATTGGTGGAATAGGTGCGAAACAGCGGCCCATAGCTGCGCCATGTCTCCGCCGGCTCCTTGTCGAGCCGGTGACCGACGAAGGCGAACAACTCGGTCGGCTTGTGGATCACGGCGGAGATGAGGTTCGCGAGCGCGACGACGGCGAGCAGGATCGCCGCGCCGACTGCGATCCGAATCGTTCGCGGCGCGCTGCGCGAACTTTCAGCCGCGCCCGGCGTGCGCGGCGTCGCCAGCGGCGGAGGCGAGGGAGGAGGCGGGTGGGTTTTGTGGGCATGCGGTTGGAGAGGAAAGTTGCCTATTTCCACGGGAATAACTCAGTGAAGTTGGGTAAACTGCCAGCCTTCTGAAGTCTCCCTGTTTTGCTATAGTGCGGCCTGCTATTTACTGCGGGGGATCATCAGTTAGAGCGTCAAACACTACCTCGTTGACTTCGCGTCGCGTTACACTAGATCACCATTCAAGACGTTAAATGCTGCCTCGGCGCTCTGGCGAGCCGAAACGCTCCTTGATGATGCTCGAGCGTTTTGTGAACTTAAGAAAGCGGCCGACGAAAAAGGGATTCGCTTTGGCAACTCGCGATCACCGTATGAGGTGTTTTCATACTATGCCGTTGGGTATGCGACATGCCTAGAGTGGCATGCCCGATCGAGATTAATCGATACAATGCTATTTCGGCCTTCCTTCATCGAGGTGGGCGACATCAAAGGGATAGCGTCGTTGGCCATAAGCCAAATGATGGCAGATGGCGTAACCGTACCTCATCTATTAGGCGCGGCCACACATATCTCTAGCGTTGATGAGTATGTTGCCGTTTTCAAGCGCGTATTTAATGCGCTCGGCGTCACCGAGATCATTGAAGGTCAATTGCGACGGGTCGAAACTGATATTTATCTGGCTCACGAAGTAGGAACCGGTAACCTCTACGCCATACTAGACAATTTATTTAAAGCCCGGAATCGCCTCGTACATGAAATTGATCATTCGATCGTGGGACATTACTTGTTGAGGGATGGTTGGGATGCTGAGACGGCAGTCCAATATGGGGTGGCGGTCGTTGACGCGATCAAATTAGTTGAAGCGAAAGTAACGGAATTTTCGCCCCAAGATTTCCCGAACAGAATTGGACCGGATGGTTCTGAAGAAGATGAGCTGGAGAAGCTTGAAAAGGCTATCACTTCTATTCAAGACGAACTTTCGGCATTGTTCAAAGAGGAGGAGATTGGACCAGCTTGGGTCCAAGCCGTCGACATAAGCAAACAGAGCCAAAAGCTAGAGCTAGGATTCTTAGAGAGCGCCGATTTTCTTAGACCTGTTAGACATCTCGATATGCGGAGGTCTGTTCAAATCGAGTATCTGAAGGCCAGACTTTCCTATCTGCTAATTCTAAAATCTGAGGCTGACCAATATCCTTGGTGAGGCAGGCTCCTAATGGAGTCAGGATTTAAAGAATCAACAGATCTTGTCTTCTTTGTGCGCGTTACCGCCGCTATTCGGGGTTGGGATTCTCCTTTTTATAAGGGACGGCCTTAACTTCAGTCTGGTAGAGATATGCAGCCAAGAAATCGCCCTGTCTGCGCAGTCCTGCCGGATAATTTGGAAGGTTCGTCGGAAATATGATTGGTGGTACCCACCCTTCCTTGAGGCCTTTGAAATCGAAATCGAAATCCTGAGGCTCCATATTTTCGCTAATCCCGTTCTTCAAGGCGCTTACAAAATAATGCCACATGAATTCATGAACGATGGCGTGAGTGCCTGTAATAAAGCCAAGATCGCTTGGTTCGAGAAGAGAAAGAAATTCCTCCTCACGGTATAGATACTTTTGGACTAGTTCTCGATTTGCGCCAAAGACGAACCGTTTAGCGTTGTGGCCGATAGCTTGATTGAAGGTTTCGCGATGTGATTTGTCGATTTTTGTTGTCGACAAGTTGGGCAGCCAATTGCCGTCACGCAGAACCGCGATCAAGCGGCTCGTACGTGGGATTAGTTGCAATACGTGGTCACGGCCAAGTGGTACATACATCCCCGCGAACGGGCCGACGGGCATGAAGCCCCAATCGTTGACAAGCAGCTGTTCGCCTTCCGTGAAAGAAATGATCTTCCATTCCGCGACCATTATTGGAGCCAGCAGCCGCTGAATTTCCATTATTCGCGTCAAGTTTGTATTATCGGGTCGGTCGTCTAGGTATTGCTTTTCGAGACCGAACGATTGCAGGCGTACGGACATTCGCTGGCCGAAATCTGGGCCTCGCACGAGTAAGCAGGTGACGAATGGGACGAGTATTCGAGCCCAATTTAGTGCGGATATAGTACCGTCGAGCAATTGATCGATACATTCGGCGAGCTTGGATTCGTATTTCCCCCAAATTTCATCGATCAATTGAGGATTCGGATCCTCCTGTAAGGTATATATGTTTCGCAAAATCGCGAGGTCGGAGGCGGAGGCCTCGATGCAGCTTTGAGATACTCGGTCGCCTTGCGAAAGTTTTCGGCCTCGTCGCGGAATAGTCGCTTCTGAAGAAAATAGAGCGATATAACTAGCCGGCAAGTAATGCTGTCGCGATCCTGCCAAAGTACCGGCTCCCTTTTCTTTAGGTGAGCGATCGAAGCAACTTAGATTAGAATAGGGTTCGACTACCAGAACAAAAGGGCGGCCTCTCGGCCGCCCTTTGTTTCTCGATGGATGGCCGGGTCGAGCCCGGCCATGACGATCCGCCGAAACTCACGAACACCCCGTCGTGCTGCCGCACGTGTCGCACTTCATGCAGGTGCCGTTGCGCACCAGGGTGAAGTTGCCGCACTCCGAGCACATCTCGCCTTCGTAGCCCTTGGCTTTCGCTTCCGCGCGACGCTCGGCCTTGGAGGGTGCGGCGGCGCGGCTGCGCCCGCCTTGCTCCATTGCAACGCCTCGAGCTTTTCGGTCGGCGAGAGGTCGTGCTGCGCCTCCTGCTTGAGCGCGACCGCGCCCTCGAGCGTGTCGGAGACGCGGTGACCGCCACCCGGCGCCAGCGCCGTCACCTTGGAGCCGCCCGACGGCGCGGAGTCCGAGCCCTGGCTGACCGCGGCCGAGCCGCCGCGCATCACCACGAGATTGTCGGTGCGCGAACGCGTCAGGCCCTTGGAGAGATACTTGGTCGCCTGGTGGTGATGGGCGTCCCCGGGCTCCTTGCCTTCCTCGACGCCCTTGCCGAGCGCATCGAAGTTGCTTTCGGTCGGATCGACATGGGCGAGGTCGAAGCGGCCCATGTAGCTCACCGCGAGTTCGCGGAAGACATAGTCGAGGATCGAGGTCGCATACTTGATGGAGTCGTTGCCCTGCACGGGGCCCGCCGGCTCGAAGCGGGTGAAGGTGAAGGCATCGACATATTCTTCCAGCGGCACGCCGTATTGCAGGCCGAGCGAGACCGCGATCGCGAAGTTGTTGATGAACGAGCGCAGCGCCGCGCCTTCCTTGTGCATGTCGATGAAGATCTCGCCGATGCGGCCGTCGTCATATTCGCCGGTGCGCAAGTAGACCTTGTGGCCGCCGACGACCGCCTTCTGGGTGTAGCCCTTGCGGCGATCCGGCATCTTCTCGCGCTCGCGCATCACGATGATGCGCTCGACGAGCTTCTCGACGATCTTTTCCGACACCTGCGCGGCACGCGCCGCCATCGGCTTCTCGTAGAGCGCCTCGACCGCATCGTCCTCGTCCTCATCGTCCGAGATGAGCTGCGAGTTGAGCGGCTGCGACAGCTTCGAGCCGTCGCGGTAGAGCGCGTTGGCCTTCAGCGCGAGCTTCCAGGACAAGCAGATACGCCGACTTGCAATCCTCGACGGTGGCGTCGTTCGGCATGTTGATGGTCTTCGAGATCGCGCCCGAGATGAACGGCTGCGACGCCGCCATCATGCGGATGTGGCTCTCGACCGACAGATAGCGCTTGCCGATCTTGCCGCAGGGGTTGGCGCAGTCGAACACCGGATAGTGCTCGGCCTTGAGGTGAGGGGCTCCCTCGACCGTCATCGCGCCGCAGATGTGGACGTTCGCGGCCTCGATCTCGCGCTTGGTGAAGCCGAGCGCGGCGAGCAGGTCGAAATTCGGCGCTGCAATCGCCTCCGGCCCGATGCCGAGCTGGTCGCGGATGAAGTCCTCGCCGAAGGTCCACTTGTTGAAGGCGAACTTGATGTCGAACGCGGTCGGCAGCGCCTTTTCCACTTTCGCGATGGCTTCATCCGTGAAGCCCTTGGAGCGAAGCGTCGAAGCGTTGATGCCGGGCGCATTGGACAGCGAGCCGTGACCGACCGCATAGGCCTCGATCTCGGCGATCTCGCTTTCGCGGTAGCCGAGCGCGCGAAGGGCTGCGGGCACCGCCTGGTTGATGATCTTGAAGTAGCCGCCGCCGGCGAGCTTCTTGAACTTCACCAGCGCGAAGTCGGGCTCGATGCCGGTGGTGTCGCAATCCATCACGAGGCCAATGGTGCCGGTCGGCGCCACCACGGTGGTCTGCGCGTTGCGGAAGCCGTTGACTTCGCCGAGCGCCAGCGCGTCGTCCCAGGCCTTCATCGCATGCGTGACGATGTCGGCTTGCGGGCAGGAGGCGTGGTCGAGCGGCACGGGATTGACGCTGAGCGCCTCGTAGCCGGTGGACTGGCCATGCGCGGCGCGGCGGTGGTTGCGGATCACCCGCAGCATGTGGGCGGCGTTCTTCTTGTAGCCGGGGAAGGTGCCGAGTTCGGCCGCCATCTCGGCCGAGGTCTTGTAGGCGATGCCGGTCATGACCGCGGTCAGCGCGCCGCAGAGCGAGCGGCCTTCCTTGCTGTCGTAAGGCAAGCCCATGGTCATCAGGAGGCCGCCGATGTTGGCGAAGCCGAGGCCCAGCGTGCGGAACTCGTAGGAGAGTTCGGCGATCGCCTTCGACGGGAACTGCGCCATCATCACGGAAATCTCGAGCACGACGGTCCAGAGCCGGCAGAGATGCTCGTAGGACGCCGTGTCGAAGGTGCTGGTCTTGACGTCGAAGAACGTCAGCAGGTTGGCGGAGGCGAGGTTGCACGCCGTGTCGTCGAGGAACATGTATTCCGAGCACGGGTTGGACGCGCGGATGTCGCCGGACGCCTTGCAGGTGTGCCAGTCGTTCATCGTGGTGTTGAAGTGCAGGCCCGGATCGGCCGACGCCCAGGCGGCGTAACCGATTTTCTCCCAGAGGTCGCGCGCCTTCAGCGTCTTGGTGATCTTCTTGTTGGTGCGTCCGATCAGGTTCCAGTTGCCGTCGGTCTCCACCGCGCGCAGGAAGTCGTCCTTCAGCGACACCGAGTTGTTGGAGTTCTGGCCGGATACCGTGAGGTAGGCCTCCGAATCCCAGTCGGTGTCGTAGGTGTCGAACGAGATTTCCTTGTAGCCCTGCTTGGCGAACTGGATCACGCGCTTGATGTAGTTGTCAGGCACGAGCGAGCGGCGCGCGAGCTTGATCTCGCGGCGCAGCGCCGGGTTCTTCTCGGGGTCGAAGCAGTCGTCGCCCGAACCTTCGCAGTTCACGGCGGCCTTCATCACGGCCTTGAGGTGCTTCTGGTTGATCTTGGAGCCGGTGACGAGAGCGGCGACCTTCTGCTCCTCCTTCACCTTCCAGTCGATATAGGTCTCGATGTCCGGATGGTCGGCGTCGACGACGACCATCTTGGCGGCGCGGCGCGTGGTGCCGCCCGATTTGATGGCGCCCGCCGCGCGGTCGCCGATCTTGAGGAAGCTCATCAGGCCGGACGAGCGGCCGCCGCCGGACAGGCGTTCGCCTTCGCCGCGCAGGCGCGAGAAGTTCGAGCCGGTGCCGGAGCCGTATTTGAACAGGCGCGCCTCGCGCACCCACAGGTCCATGATGCCGCCCTCGTTGACGAGGTCGTCACCGACGCCCTGGATGAAGCAGGCATGCGGCTGCGGATGCTCGTAAGCCGACTTCGACTTGGTCAGCTTGCCGGTGAAGGGATCGACATAGTGGTGGCCCTGGCCCGGACCATCGACGCCGTAGGCCCAGTGCAGCCCGGTGTTGAACCACTGCGGCGAGTTCGGCGCGACCATCTGCTTGGCGAGCATGAAGCGCAGTTCGTCATGGAAGGCGAGGCGTCTTCTTCCGAAGAGAAATACTTGCCCTTCCAGCCCCAATAGGTCCAGCAGCCGGCGAGGCGATCGAACACCTGCTTGGCCGAGAGTTCGCTGACAAAGCGCTCGTTCTCGGGGAGGTTCGCCATCGCATCGGTGTCCGGCACCGAACGCCACAGCCAGGACGGAACGGTTTCTTCCTCGACCTTCTTCAGCCGCGCGGCGACGCCGGCTTTACGAAAATACTTCTGCGCCAGAACGTCGGAGGCCACCTGCGACCAGAACTCGGGCACCTCGACGTTTTCCAGCCGGAACACGATCGAGCCGTCGGGATTGCGGATCTCAGATGTCGTTAATCTGAAATCTATCTGTGCGTAGGGTGACTGGCCCGTCTTGGTGTGGCGCCGTTCGATTCGCATGGTCGTGCCCCGTTCTTCTTGACCGGCCGCCGCCGCGGCTGCCGGGTGATATTGCCCTTATGCGATCCTCCCCGGACCAAAGTTGACGACAACCCTGGTCCTCGAAGTCCGCAGTTCCAAGCCGGTGGACCCGGCCCTTTGTTCTCTGACGGCACGCTCACGGTGCGAGCACCGCGGTCGGCCGGTTCATGGTCTTGAGAAACGCACCCCTGCGCCGTCCCAAACCCATGTACTCAACGCCCCAACTTCGACTTCCGGCCGTTCGGCCGCTTTTTTGCGCTTCCGAGGGTCCTCTGAACGAGGGACAAAACAGCCCTTGTCCGCGGCCTCAACCGGCCTGGCGGAGTGGTCGTTTTGGAACCCTTTAGGGAGCGACCGGCGGGACCCAAACTCACTCGCGCCGAACAGGAGAAAAACTAGGACGACTCCAACGCGCCCGTCAAGAAGTAGTACGAGTTCCTGAATCAAATACTAAATATGGTGGGAAGCGGGGAAAACCAGGGGGCGATAGCCTCGCCCGGTTGAGCCAAGTATCAGTGAGTCCTCAGGGATTCCCAAGGGAAAAAATTTGTCGGCGGGAGGCGCCCACAGGCTTCACCCCGCTGTTCACAGGCGAAGTATTTTTGTTGCGCGTTCTCTTGCGTTTCGGAGACTCACGTAGGGCTACGGGAATCTGCCGCGCGAGGCCGGTCAGGTATACTTTCCTGACCGTGGTTTGAGCGTCCGATCGGGGTCAATGTCACCGCCGATTCTGAAAACGACGGGCCCACCTCACTCCATGACACCTCCCAACCAGCCGGCTGCGAAAGCGCGCATCGCGCCCGCCGGCCTTGCCTTCCTCGCCATCACCTCGATCGGCTGGGGATTCAACTGGCCCGTCACCAAGTACCTGATCGGCTATCTGCCGCCGCTGACGCTGCGCGGCACGACCGGGATCATCGGCGCGAGCCTGCTGGCGATTATTGCCGTGATGTGGGGCCAGAGCTTACGGGTTCCGCGCGAGCTTTGGCCGCGGCTTGTGCTCGCCGCCATCCTCAATGTCGGCTGCTGGATGGTGCTGATGGGCTTTGCGCTGCTCTATCTGCCCGCGAGCGAGGCGACGATGGTGGCCTACACCATGCCCGTGTGGGCCTCGCTGCTGGCCTGGCCGATCCTCGGCGAGCGGCCGAACCTGTTGCGCGTGCTGTCGCTGGTGATGGCCTTTGCGGGGCTGGCCGCGATTCTCGGCGCCCACGGCTTCGGGACGAGCCTGTCGAAACTGCCCGGAATCATCATGGCGCTCGGCGGCGCGCTCGGCTTTGCGCTCGGCACCGTGCTCGCCAAAAAGTGGCCGCTGCATCTGCCGCCGGTATCGGCCGCGGCCTGGCAGATCGGCGTCGGATGCTTTCCGATCGCGATCGTCGGCTTCCTGCTGGACAAGTCCAACTTCGCCGGACTTTCCGTCAACGGCTGGCTGTTGTTCGGCTATTCGACCATCGGCCAGTTCTGCGTCGCCTACGTCGCCTGGTTTGCGGCGCTGGCGCGGCTGCCGGCCTCGGTGGCGGCGATCGGGACCATGGCGGTGCCGGTGATCGGCGTCGTGACATCGGCGATCGCCTTGCACGAGCCGCTCGGCATCGGCCAGATCATGGCCCTGCTGTTCACGCTCGCGGGCGTCGCGCTCGCCACCCAATCCTGAGGCTTCGCACGGCCTTTTGTCCTCCCTTAACTGGACAATTCAGCCCGCAAATGGCATCAGGACCCCATCATTCCACAAGGCGGCCCTAGCGCGGTGAATTTGAAGTTCCTATCAGTTTCGCGGTAATCTCGTCATAGGAACTTCAAATTCTATACCGCGCTAGATTTTATAGTCAGCTAGTGCTCCTTCGATTCCGAAGTTCGTAAACGTGGAGCCGCAGCATGATACGAACTTCGGAATTGGAGCACTAATCGTTATGAAGCAGTTCTTCCTCAAGCTATTCACCTGGTGGAACGGCCAGACCTTCGGCACGCAGCTCTGGACCTGGCGGTTCGGCGAGCTGGTCGGCGAAGACGAGCAGGGCAACCGCTACTACCGCACCAAGGGCGGGAAGATCGATCCGACGCTCGGCTTCGAGCGCCGCTGGGTCGTCTATAACGGCTACGCCGAAGCGAGCCGCGTGCCGCCGTCCTGGCACGGCTGGATGCACCACACCGTCGACGTGCCGCCGACCGAGGATGGTTACGTCGCCCGCGAGTGGGAAAAGCCGCATGTGCCGAACATGACCGGCACGCCCAACGCCTATCGCCCGTCCGGATCGACGCTGGCGAGCGGCCGCAGGCCGAAGGCGACCGGCGACTACCAGCCCTGGACGCCAGGAAACTGACGTCGAAACTACTCGCAGCTGAGTAAGCCGCTGAGCGCTTCCCACCGCGCCATCATCTATGACTTTGACGGCGTGCTCGCGGACAGCGAGGTGCTGTCCAATTCCGTCATTGCCGAAATCGTCACCGAACTCGGCGTGCCGACGAGCCTCGACGACGCCTACCGCACCTACATGGGCAAGCGGCTCGAGGACGTGATCGCGACCATCGAGACCGTGACCGGCCGCAGGCTGCCGCCTGACTTTGCCGATGCCTATCAGCGACGAACGTTTGAAGCCTTCCGCGCACGCCTGAAGCCGGTCGAAGGCGCACGCGAATTCCTTAGCGCCTGGCGCGAGGTGCCGAACTGCATCGCCTCGTCATCGTCGCCGGAGCGGCTGGCGCTGAGCCTCGACGTGCTGGACATGACCGCGATGTTCGAGGGGCGCGTGTTCAGCGCCTCGAACGTCGCGCGCGGCAAACCGCATCCCGACATTTTCCTGCATGCGGCCGAACAACTCGGCGTCGCGCCTCGCGAGTGCGTCGTGATCGAAGACAGTGTTGGCGGCATCACCGCGGCGCGCGCCGCAGGGTGCACTTCGATCGGATTCACCGCGGCAGGTCACGTGCAGCCCGGCCACGATGCGCGGCTGCGTGACGCCGGCGCCGATTACGTCGTTGCGTCGTTTGCGGAGCTTGATCGGATCATCCGTCCGCTGATGCGCGACGCGTAAAGCATTGAGAACCGTGCGCATGCCCGCTAGTGGAGTGGATTTGACATTCGCCAGACCTGCCGCGAGCTCGGAAGCGAATGTCAAATCCTAAACTCCACTAGAAACATACTTTGCTAGTGGTCCTTCGATTCTAACATCCAAAGGGGCCGCTGAGACGGCATGCGAATGAGAGCGGACCCTGGCCTGTGAACAACGGGATCAACGGGGACACTGGAGAGAGCGCCTGCGGAGCGATGGCTTACTAAGGTCATCTTACGGAGATGGGAAACCACCGCGGACGGATCGGGCAACAGCTCGCGACTGACCCGATAAGCAGCGGCTTCCGATCAGGATAGAGCCGGGAGATAGGCCCCCGGATGACCACGTCCTGAGATCGCCCGTTTAATGTGAGGCTACCGTGAGACAGGAAGGCCGCTCGGGAAACCGGGCGGCCTTTTTCTTTGGTGTCGGACGATGATTGCTTGCGGCCCTTTGAAGGGCGCGTCGCTCAGGACTTCACGGGCTCTTTCTGCTCCGCGTCTTTTTCGCGCTTGCGCCTCAGGAAGCCGACAACGTGCGGCGGAAAACCTTCTTCTCGATCCATAGTCGTTCTCCCGCAGAAAAACCCCGCTTGAGGGGCGGGGTCTGCCGACAGCGTCGCCAAACACTATCGTTGTTGTGTGAAGGTAATTCGGTGGCAGGGAGTTTGTTCCGGCGCGATGACACACCGAACGGCTGAACCGCCAAACAAAAAAGCCCGGCTTGAGGCCGGGCTTTTCCGTTATCAAACGTCTGTCTTACCAGGCGTCGTAGCTGCGGTAGACGCGGCGGTGATAGACCCGCGGACCATCATCGTAATAGTAGCCGGGGGTAGCATAATAGCCGTCATTCGGGGCATAGCCGTAGCCATAGCCCGGGCCGTAATAGCCGTTGTTATAGGCACCCGCCGCGACGGCGGCGCCTACTGCGACGGCTCCTATGCCTAGGCCAATCCCAGCGCCTCGGAAGCCACGGGCTTCCGCCGGTGCAATGGCGGCTGTTCCGACTGCGGCAACGGCCGCCAATGTCAGGATGATTTTTCTCATGATTTCTTTCCTTTCGTCGCAAGACCAACATGCGAGGAGAGGTGTCGTTGCCGGAACTTCAGGTGAATTCTTTTTGAGTTTTTGGGAAACTATCCCGTGTTCCACGTCAGCGCGGATTGTTCCATCGATCCGTTCGCGCAGGGCGCTAGCCGTGAGGGTGTAACGCCGCCGCTGCTTGCTGGTTGTTCGCTCTACGCCGTTCCTGGCCTGCCGGATTTATCGCCCGCAGGCGCGCGATGACTTCCGGCGGTGCCGTGTCGGGCGAGCCCGAAGTGAAAGGCGGTGCGGGATTGTATTCGAGCCGAAGCTGGATCATCTCCGCGGTCGGGCGGTCGACCAGGATCGAGACCACCGTCAGCGCAAAATCGATTCCGGCGGTGACGCCGCCGCCGGAGATGCGGTTGCGATCGATGCAGACGCGCGTCTTGGTCGGTTGCGCGCCGTAACCCTCGAGATAACCCATCGCGGCCCAGTGCGTGGTGGCCTTGTATCCCCTGAGCAAGCCGGCCGCGCCCAGCACCAGAGATCCCGTGCACACCGACGTGACGTATTTCGTGGTCTTCGACTGCGCCCGCAGAAAGGCCAGCATTTCTTGATCGATGACCATGTCGTCGGTGCCGGCGCCGCCGGGCACGCAAATCACGTCGAGTTGCGGGCAGTCGGCAAAGCTTGTGGTCGGCATCACGGTCAGCGCGGTGTCGCTCGGAACCGGTTCGATCCGTTTCCAGATCAGATGCACTTTTGCATCGGGAACGCTCGAGAACACCTGCAAGGGGCCGGTGAAATCGAGCTGGGTCACTTTCGGGAATACGACAATTCCGATTTGAAGCGGGTTCGTCATGCGCATCGGCCTCGTGGTTTGAATTGGCCACAGTCTCGCACGATGGTCTTTTGTCAAAAATGCCGTATTGCCCTCGTTTTCGGACGTGAGGGCCGCCGCGCTGTCTCGGGCGTTGGGAACTTTCTCCCCAACCGGGCGTTGCGCTGACGATTTTTTATTTTTTCATTTGGTGCTGCATTTGCGTGAAACTGTCCCTGAGGGGTGGTTTTGTCCGCCCGCGCCGGTTCCGAAGCGGAGCCGGCCCGGGTTCTTTCGACTGCTGCCTACCCTCAAGCGCAACCCTCTGGAATGCTGGAGCCAGGAGTTCTTCGAAGAGCCGATCGTAGGCGTAAAGCTTCCGTTCTTGCAGACTTTTGTGGTGAACGATCCCGCATCGATCAGGCGGGTTCTGATCGACAACGCCCTTAACTACCGTAAGGACCCCATCCAACGCCGCATCCTCGCCGCCGGACTTGCCGACGGTTTGCTGGGCGTGGAAGGAGCGCGCTGGGAGGCGCAACGCCGCAGCCTTGCACCGCTTTTCGCGCGCAGGCCTGTCACATCGTTCACCGGGGCCATGCTGGAAGCTGCTGACATCCTGAGCACGAGGTGGTTAGCCCTGGCGCCGCGACATCCCATCGACGTCGCAGCGGAGGTGACGTTGTTGACTTTGAATGTTCTGGCTCTGACGATTTTCTCCGAAGGCATCGGTGGAGATTTAGGTGAGTTTCGTTCGGCGATGACTGCCTATTTCGATGCGATTGGACGCATCGATGTGTTCGACTTGATGCGCGTGCCCCGCTTCGTGCCGCGACCGGAACGCAAGTCGTTACGGCAATCCTTGGCCTACTTCGAAAGGATCGTCGACAAGATCATCGAAGTAAGACGCCGCCGTCTCGAGGCTTCCCCCGATGTTCCTCAGGATCTCCTGACCCTGCTGCTGCGAGTGCTCGATCCCTCCACTGGACAGCCGATGAGGATCGCTGAGGTGCGCTCGAATATCCTGACCTTTCTTTCGGCCGGACATGAGACCACGGCGAACACGCTAGCCTGGTCCTTGTTTCTGCTTTCGCAATCGCCTTTTTGGTACGCGCGGGTGCGACAGGAGGCAGACCGCGAGCTGACGGGAGATGTTGAAGGCTTGGCCGAACGTCTTACCGTTACCAGGGCGGTGGTCGAAGAGACATTGCGGCTCTATCCTCCGATTGCGGCGTTGAGTCGGATGGCAGAGCAGGCCGACGTTCTCAGCGGTCATCGCGTCAAGCGTCACGCGCTCATCGTGATCGCGCCCTATGTCCTTCATCGGCACCGTCGCCTGTGGGCTCGTCCGAACCTCTTTGATCCCTCGCGGTTCCTTGAGCCGGCGAAGGCGGAAATTCCGCGCTTCGCCTTTTTGCCATTTGGGGCTGGTCCGCGGACTTGCATCGGGTCTTCTTTTGCATTGCAGGAAGCGACTGTTGTGCTCGCAACTCTCGTACATCGCTTCGACCTGGAGCTAGCGCCGGACACCCACGTGTGGCCGGTTCAAAGGGTGACTTTGCGGCCGATCGGGGGTTTGCCGATGAGGATAACGCCGAGGCGGGGCTTCGAGACGGAGATCGCTGCGCGCGCATGACCGTCGAAGGTCTAAAGCGACGAGGATGGGGTTTTACCGTGATTTTAGGTCAGCGCGCGTAACCACGCGCCGATGTCGCGGACCGCGACATTGGCCTGATCGAGCAGTTTGCCCATGGTGAAGAAGCCGTGGAACTGTCCGGGAAACGTCCGGTAGGTGACGGCGACGCCGGAAGCTTGCAGCCGTTTGGCGTATTCCTCGCCCTCATCGCGCAGGGGATCGGCGCCCGCGGTCAAGACATAGGCAGGCGGCAGACCGGCGAGTGTCTCGGCGCGGGCAGGCGAGGCACGCCAGTTTCCCGCGTCGTCCGGTCCGTTGAGATAATGGTCGCGAAACCAGCGGATCACGGCGTGGGTGAGCAGGATGCTGGTCTCCGGCTCACGATGCGAGGGATGCGTCATCGCAAAGTCGGTGGCAGGATAGATCAGCACTTGTCCGGAAATCGATGGGCCATTGCCGTCGCGCGCCTCGATCGCAACGACCGCGGCGAGATTGCCGCCGGCGCTGTCGCCGCCGACCAGAAGGCGAGCCGCATCGATGCCGAGTTCTGCCGCATGACCGGCGACCCACGCCGTGGCGGCGATGGCATCGTCCACGGCGGCGGGAAATTTGTGCTCGGGCGCGCGGCGATAATCGACGGAGATGACGATGAGCTCGCCCTCATCGGCCAGTTTCCGGCACACGACATCGTGGGTGTCGAGATCGCCGATCACCCAGCCGCCGCCGTGAAAGAACACCAGACATGGGGCGAGGCCGTTCGTTCCTCTCGGCGCCCTCGGCCGGTAGATTCTCGCCGGGATCGTGCCTCCGGTCGCCGTGATCGCGAGAGGCTCAACGGATTTCAGGAGCGGCGGGTCGGGGTTGGTGACGAGGCGAGCCTGGCGGTAATATTCGCGCGCCTCGGCCGGTGTCAGTGTCTCGTAGGCCGGTCGGCCGGCATCCTGGAAGGCCTTGAAGACGAAGGCGGCATCGGGATCGAGGATGACGGACATCATGGGTACCTTGGGCGAGCCTGGACCAGACAAACTATCCCATTGAGCGCCGAAGCTGGCGAGTCCAGCGGTCGTCCGCGTCCGACGCGGCTTAAGGCCGCCCTTCCGCCGCCGTATTCGGCATGTTAACCGGAGGCTGCCCGTGCGCGCCGGGACGCTTTTCAGTGTCGCACGCCCGATTTGCTTGCTATAGCCGCGAGATGCTTCGAACACTGGTCCTGACGATTTTTGCGGCGCTTGTCGCCGCAGCCACCATCTCGCTTGCGCCACCGGCGCAGGCGCAGATTGGCAACATCTTTTCCGACCAGCCGAGACCGCCGGGCAGCGTTCCCCGTGGTGGTCAGCCGCAGCAACAGGCCATACCCGACGACGAAGAAGAAGTTCCGGAATTGCCGCGTGGCCGTCTGTTGCCGACGCCCACCCGGCCGCCGCCGGGCCAGGGAGTGCCGGCGCCGGGAGCGGTGACGTCGCAGCCGCTGGCTCCGCCGCCGGGCACCACAGTCGTTCCGCAAAATCAGCAAGCCCCTGTGGCCGGCGCGCCGCAACCCGGTCAGAACGTCGCAGTTGCGCCGCCGGGCGCCAATGTTCAACCGGCGCGCCCGGGGCAAAAGGGTGTGCCGGCGGCAGCGCCGACCTTGCAGCCCGGCGACGAGGTGGTGACCGAGCCGCCCGCGCAGAAGATCGTCAACAAGAAGGCGAGCTTCTCCGGCTTGGACAAGATCACCGGCCGCATCATCAATTTCGACGAAGACATCGGCGAGACCGTTCAGTTCGGTGCGCTGCGCGTGAAGACCGACGCTTGCTACACGCGTCCGGCGACCGAAGCCGCCAACACCGATGCCTTTGTCGAGGTCGACGAAATCACCTTGCAGGGCGAAGTGAAGCGGATATTTTCGGGCTGGATGTTCGCGGCAAGTCCGGGCCTGCACGGCGTCGAACATCCGATCTATGACATCTGGCTGACCGACTGCAAATTGCCCGACACCACGGTCGTCAGCGTGCAGCCGGACACGCCGAAGCCGCCGCCGCCACCTGCGCAAAAGCGGCCGCCGGCGCCGAAGCAGGTGCAGCAGGCGCCGAGGCCGCCGCCACAGGCGCAGTATCAGCCGCCACCGCCGCCCCAACCGCAGCCACCGCCGCAATCCGGCGGCCTGTTCGGAATTTTCCGGCAGTAGTCGCGGCAACCGCTGCCGTTATCCGCGCGCAGCGATGATCTCGAGCGCGTGCGCCCCCGCAAGCGGCGCATCAGCCGGTAGCCTGCCAAAATCCGCGTCGGCCTTGAGCGCCTTGTCGAGCAGCAAGGTGTAGCGGCGGCGCGGGATTTCGACCGCCCCAAAGCTGCGCAGATGCTCGGTCACGTATTGCGTGTCGAGCAATTCGAAGCCGCCGGCGATCAAGCGTGCGACCAGATGCACCAGCGCGACTTTGGAGGCGTCACGGGCGCGGTGAAACATGCTTTCGCCGAAGAACGCGCGGCCGAGATTGACGCCATAAAGTCCGCCGACGAGATCGTCGTCTTGCCAGACCTCGACGCTGTGGGCGTGTCCCATTCCATGCAGGGCGACATAGAGATCGCGTATCCGTTGGTTGATCCAGGTGTCGTCGCGTCCTGCTTGAGGCGCAGCGCAGCCGGCGATCACGGCCTTGAAGGCGCGGTCCGCCGTCACCGTAAAGGTATCAGAGCGTACGGTGCGGGCGAGGCGGGATGCGATGCGAAAACCATCGAGCGGGATCACGCCGCGGAATTCCGGCTCGACCCAGAACAGGCCGGGATCGTCGGCGCTCTCGGCCATCGGGAAGATGCCGCAGGCATAGGCGCGCAGCAGCACTTCTGGCGTGATTTCGGAGCCACCGCCCGCTTTCCGAAGTTCGTCAGACATCGCGGCAACCTTTTGTACGAACTTCGGAAAGCTAAGGGCGCCGGCCAACATTTACAATTCCAGTACCGCTTTCGATCTGAAGTCCCCGTGCGAAATCGCTGCGGCGCTGTAGGGACTTCAGATCGGCGGCACTGGTATCGCGCGACGTCATGGCTCGAAAGGTTAGCAGGCTTCCGGCGACCATGCGTCAAAAGATGACGAGGGCTAACTCGCGGTCTCGGCGCTGACCTTGGCTTTGGTCTGCCCGGTCCGCGGAAAACGAAGCACGACCCGTGTGCCGGAATGGGCCGGATCTCGCTCGACCGTGGCGCAAAGCTTGGTAGCCATCGCGCTCACGATGCGCTGACCCATGCCGGTCGAACGCGGATCGCTTTTTGCGTTCAGGCCGACGCCGTCGTCCGCAATCGACAGTTCAAGATCGGGTCCGCGTGTCACGAGGTCGACGTGAATGGGGCCGGCGCCATCCGGATAGGCGTATTTCACCGCGTTCATCACCAGCTCGTTGACGATGATTCCGATCGCAACGGCGCGGTCCGGATCGATCTCGACCGGTTCGGATTTCAGCGTCAGGCGCGACATCTTATTGCCTTCGGCCGATCGCCGGAGATCTTCGAGCAAGGCGTCGAGATACTGGTTCAACACCACGCTCTTCAGGTCGTGCGACGTATAGAGCCGGCGATGAACCTGCGCCACGGCGGCAACGCGCCCCATGGCGTTGGTGAGCGCGGCCTTGACGTCATCCTCCGCGGCTGAACTTGCTTGCAGATGCAACAGCGATGCGATGATCTGCAAACTGTTGCCGACGCGATGATTGACCTCGCGCAACAACACCTCTCGCTCGGCCGCGAGCGCCGCGAAGCGATCGCGCGAGGCATGCACCTCGGCTTCGGCGTCATCGCGGGCCTTTTTCAATTGCGCTTGCCGCAGCGCGCCGTCAACCGCGACTTGCAGCAGAGGAATAAAGTCGCCCTGTACGTCCTTGACGAGATAGTCGGCCGCGCCGGCCTTGAGCGCGGTGACGGCGATCTTGGAATCCTGCGATGCCGTGACGAACACGACCGGCGGCGCTTTCGGGATCGCCATGATCCGTTCGAGCGTTTCAAGTCCGTCCAGACCCGGCATGTACTGGTCGAGCGCGATGACGTCGATGCCGCCCTGGGCGAGACGATCGAGCCCCTCGGTTCCGCCGGTGGCATGCACGACCTTCAGGCCGAGCCGCGTCAGACCGCGTTCGACCAGGCGCGCGAGCGCCTTGTCGTCGTCGATATAGAGCAGGGTGGGCGTCTCAGCGTTCATAGGGCGGCAGGGGGCACCTGGATGACCGAGAAGAACAGGCCGAGCTGACGAATGGCGTTGGCGAAGCTTTCGTAATTCACGGGCTTGGTGATGTAGACGTTGCAGCCGAGCTCATAGCAGCGCTTGATCTCCTGGGAGTTGTCGGTCGTGGTCAGCACCACGACCGGCGTCGACTTGAGATACTTGTTTTCCTTGACCCGCTGCAGGATTTCGATGCCGCCCATGTCGGGCAGGTTCAGGTCGAGCAGGATCAGCAGCGCCTCTCCCTTGTGATCAAGGCCGGAACCATCGTTTCCGAACAGGTAGCGTACAGCGGTCGTACCGTCCTTGAAGGGCACGATTTCGTTATTGACGCCGGAACGCCGGATATTGCGTTCGATCAGACGAGCGTGACCCTCGTCATCCTCGATCATGATGATGGAGACCGGTTTGCTCATGAGTCCCTGTTCCGTTGGTTGACGTTCCAGTTGATGGGAAGGGTTACTGTGAAGGTGCTTCCCCGATCAAGCTCCGATACGACCGACATGGTACCACCGAGCCTGCGCACAAGGGTGCGGACGTGGGCAAGGCCAATTCCCTGGCCGGGCTTGTCCTGTTGGCCCGCCCGCCGGAAAAGATCGAAAATGCGCTGGTGGTCTTTCGGGTCGATCCCGCGGCCGTTGTCGCTGACGTCGAAGATCGCAAAGCCGAGCTTGGTGCGCGCCCGAACCGAGACGTTACCTGGAGTGCCGGGCTTGAGGTATTTCAGGGCGTTGTCGATCAGGTTGGAGAAAATCTGCTCGATCGCGAGGCGGTCGCTGGTGATTTCAGGCAATGGCTCGATGTGGATGTCCGCTTCGGCCTCGGAGGCCTGGTGCGCAACCGTCGTCACGATCGCCTCGATCAGCTCTCGCATATCGATCCGGACCGGCTCGAACTCGCGCCGTCCTTCGCGGGTGAGACTGAGGATGGCCGAAATCAGCCGGTCCATCTTGGCAATCGAGGACTTGATGAATTCGAGCGCCTCGGAGAAATCCGTCAGGAGCTGCTTGTCCTGTGGTTCCAGCGTGCCCTCGATGCCGCCTTCCGCATCCGCTAATGCAGGCGCTGATGTCGCCGCAAGATGAAGCGCTGCGAGCCGCCTGAAGATGTCCGCGCGCAACTCCTCCAGTTCGCTGGTGAATCCCATGATGTTGACCAGCGGCGAGCGAAGGTCGTGGCTCACGATATAGGCGAAGCGTTGTATTTCGTTGTTGGCCTCGCGAAGGTCGGCAGTCCGCTCGTCCACGGTTTCTTCGAGATTGAGGTTGCTGTCGCGCAACGCGGCTTCGGCCGCGTCGCGTGCGCGGGTCGAGCGCCGCACCAGAAAAACCGATATGCCGGCGAGCAGCACGACGAGCCCGGAGCCGGAAACGGTTACGATCGAGGCGAGCCGCTCGGTGCGGTCTGCGGTCTGGGTGCGCAACGCAAACAGCCGCTCTTCTTCCGTCCGCATCTGGCTGGCAGCGTCATTGATGCGCTGGACCGATTGGCCGGAATCGGACGAACGCAACATTGCGATGCCGCCGACGGTGTCGTGCCGCTTGGCATAGTCGATGGCCCGTTCGAATTCCTGCAGGCGTGCGCGAACCGGCTCCCTCAGCCGGTTGGAGTTGTCGATCTGGGCCGGATTGTCGCCGGACAGTTTGACCAGCTCGTCGACATCGGAAAGCACGTTTGCAGCCGTATCCGAATATTCATCGAGGAAGCGCTGCTCTTCGGTGAGGAGGTAGCCGCGCGCCGCGCTTTCGGTCGTTCGAATGCGCAGCAGGAGGGTCGAGATCTGGTTTTCGACCTCAACCGTGTGCACGACCCAGTCGTTGTCCTCGCGCGCGCGGTTGACGAGGATGACCGACAGCGCGCTGACGGCAACCAGCACCAGAAATCCCGCCGCAAGCAGCAAGGTCTGGCCGAGGGCCCGTCCGCCTTTCGCATGCGGCATGTCGGTTGTAGCGCTCGACGAAATCAAAAGCCCTCTGGCGGGAAATAATCCGAAGTTCTAACGGGAAAATCAAAACGCGTGAGCGCGGCTTTGGTTCCGCAACTGGAACCGCCGGGCTGGTATGCCGGTTGGCTCAGTTCGCCGTCTGACCGGCGAGATACTGTTCCAGCCAGTGAATATGATAGTCGCCTTCAATAATCTCGGTCTCGCGGACCAATGCGCGGAACAGCGGTAGTGTCGTTTCGATGCCGTCCACCACCATCTCGTCGAGTGCGCGGCGCAACCTCATCAGGCACTCGGCCCGGGTCTTGCCGTGCACGATCAGCTTGCCGACCAGCGAGTTGTAATACGGCGGGATCACGTAGCCCTGATACACCGCGGAATCGATCCGCACGCCGAGGCCGCCCGGCGAATGGTATTGCAGGATCTTGCCGGGCGAGGGACGGAAGGTGACGGGGTTTTCGGCATTGACGCGGCATTCGATGGCGTGGCCGTTGACCACGACTTGATCCTGCGTGGCGGGCAAGTCGCCGCCGGCGGCGATGCGGATCTGCTCCAGCACGAGGTCGATCCCGGTGATCATCTCGGTGACGGGATGTTCGACCTGGATGCGCGTGTTCATCTCGATGAAATAGAACTCGCCGTCCTCGTAAAGGAATTCAACGGTGCCGACGCCGAGATATTTCATCTCTTGCATCGCCTTGGCGACGATACCGCCGATCCGGTTGCGGGCAGCGGCGTCGAGCGCGGGCGAGGGGCCTTCTTCCCACACCTTCTGATGCCGGCGTTGCAGCGAACAGTCGCGTTCGCCGAGATGGATCGCACCGCCGCGGCCATCGCCGAGCACCTGGATTTCGATGTGGCGCGGCTTCTGTAGATATTTTTCGAGATAGACCGACGCGTCGCCGAAAGCGGACTTGGCTTCGTTGGCGGCGGTCGAGAGCGCCAGCGCAAGGTCCTGCGCGGTCTGCGCCACTTTCATGCCGCGTCCGCCGCCGCCGGCCGCCGCCTTCACCAGTACCGGAAAGCCGATGTCTTTTGCGATTGCCATCGCATCGTCGCCGGCACTGACCGCGCCGTCCGAGCCCGGCACCACGGGAATGCCGAGGCGCTTGGCGGTCTTCTTGGCTTCGATCTTGTCGCCCATCAAACGGATGTGCTCGGCCTTCGGGCCGATGAAATGCAGGTTGTGCTCGGAAAGAATTTCGGCAAAGCGCGCATTTTCCGACAGGAAGCCGTAGCCGGGATGCACCGCATCGGCGCCGGTGATTTCGCAGGCCGCGAGCAGCGCGGGCACGTTGAGGTAGCTGTCTTTCGACGGCGGCGGGCCGATGCACACGCTCTCGTCGGCAAGCCGCACATGCATGGCGTCCGCGTCGGCCGTCGAGTGGACCGCGACCGTCGAGATGCCAAGTTCCTTGCACGCACGCAGGATGCGCAGTGCGATTTCGCCGCGATTGGCTATCAGGATCTTGTCAAACATGGCGTCCCACGAAGCCTAAGGTGAGCAGCGAGAGCAACCGGCCGGTGGGCTCGGCGCCATCAGCCACCCGCGCTCTATTCAATGATCACCAGCGGCTCGCCGAATTCCACGGGCTGGCCGTCTTCGACGAGAATTTGCGTGACGGTGCCGGCGCGCGGAGACGGGATCTGGTTCATCGTCTTCATGGCTTCGATGATCAACAGCGTCTGCCCGGCCGATACCTTGCTGCCGACCTCGATGAAGGGCTTTGCGCCGGGTTCGGGCGACCAATAAGCGGTGCCGACCATCGGCGAGGGGACGGCGCCGGGATGCTTGCTGAAGTCGGCCGCGGCCGAAGGCGCACCGGCCGAAGCGGCCGCTGCGGCCGGTGTTGCGGCGGCGACGTGAGCCGCGGCCGGCACAGAAGCGGCGATGGTCACGTTGCGCGCCACGCGCACGCGCAGGCCCTCGCGCTCGATTTCGATTTCGGTCAGACTGGTTTCGTCCAGCAACAAAGCGAGTTCGCGAATGAGCGCTCCGTCGCTGGTTACGAACTTTGCGGCTGCTTTGTCCTCAGGCTGGCGCGCCATGATCTTGATCCAGAACTTTCTATCTCGTGGTTTTCAAAGAGAGCGTCAGGCGTTGGCCTTCAGCCTTTGGCCTTGAGTTTGGCCGCAAGGCCAGCTGATCGCAAGGCGGTAGCCGTCAATGCCGAAACCTGCAAGCGTCGCGAACGCGGCTTTTGCGGTGAACGAGTGATGGCGGAAGCTCTCGCGGGCGTGGATGTTGCTGACGTGAACCTCGACGGTCGGGATTTTCACCGCCACCAGCGCGTCGTGGAGCGCGATCGAGGTGTGGGAATAGCCGCCGGGATTGATGATGATGCCAGCCGCCTTTTTGGCGTGGGCATCGTGAATGAAGTCAATCAGCTCGCCCTCCCGGTTCGACTGGCGGCAATCGGCCTTGAAGCCGTACTTGGCGCAGGTCTCCGCGCACAGCTTCTCGACATCGGCGAGCGTGGCGTGGCCGTAGGTCTCGGGCTCGCGCGTCCCCAAAAGATTGAGGTTCGGGCCGTTGAGCACGTAAATCGTATCGGCTGCGGTCTTGGCCATCCCGGTCCCGGTCATGTGGCGGTGATGGCGCGTTATAGGTAACAAAGTGACGGGAGGGAAGCCTCATGCCCGGCGGGGCCGGCTCCCAAATGCCTCATCTGGTTGGGAAAACTCTGACAAAACCGATGTAAACCATTCATTTACCACAATGGATGGTCAGCCGGTCCGCCCCGGGCTTGGGTGGCCTCAGGGCCAAAACGAACAGGGCGGGCCACTAGGACCCGCCCCGGATTCGCGATGTTGGACTTAGAGATCAGGCGTCGAGCACGGCCACGATCTCAAGGGTTCGCGGATCTACCACCACGATTTGCTCGCGGACGAGGAAGAACTCATAGCCTCGCCAGTCGGGATAGATCGTCACGATCTCGGTCGGAAGCGGGTGGAAGCCGACCTCGCGCGGGACGCGGGTGCCGATCGAAATCGCGAAGTTGACGTTGGTCACGGGTGCGATGTGCTGGTTGCGGATGACGGTCGTGACCTTGGTGCGCTGCTCGGTGGTGAGCTTGGCGCCTGCGCCAGCCTGTCCGGTCGTTTGCGAGCGCTCGCCTTCCTTCGCACCAACGGTGGTGTTGCGGTCGCGGTCCTCGGCCTTCATGTCCTTGCCGCTGCGGTCTTCGCGGCCTTCGGCCTTCATGTCCTTGCCGGAGCCCTTCTCATTCTGCGAGCTCATGCTCTTGGAATGATCGCCCTTGGTGTCCTGGGCCGACTTTTCACCGGTCGACTTCTCGCCCATCGAGCCGGACTTCTCCTGCTGGGCGTTGTGGGTCGCCGCGCCGGCCTTCGGTTCGGACTGGCTGGACTTCATGCCGCCCGACGCGCCTTCATGGCTCGTCGCGCCGCCAGACGGTGACGACGGTGCGCTCTGCTGTACGCTGGCGCCGCCGGACGCTCCGCCTTCACGGCCACCGCCCATGCCTTGCGCACTGGCAAGACCCGTTCCGGCGATCAATGCCGCGGTCGCGACTGATATCATCAATCGATTACTCATCGAAATTCCTCCTCAGGAAGTTGCACTGCCCGCGCCGACAACGAAAGGAGATTGGCGATGTTCCGTTGATTTCCCGGTTCCACCGCTTTTGTTTGATGAACGTTGGTTAAATGCGCTGTGTTACGAAAACCCACAGGCCAGCGACGTTCGCGAAACACCGCAAAACAAAGAGGCCGGCGCTTCCGCCGGCCTCTCGTCAAAGATATCAGCTTGAAGTGCGACCGAGTGCCGCTAAGCGATCAGCACGTTGCCTTGCCGCAGCGGGCGATGCCGATCTTCTCTTTCAGGCCCTCGACACCGATGGCGCCGACGACAACCTGCTTGCCGATGACGTAGCTCGGCGTGCCGTTCATGCCCATCAATTCCGCGAGTTTGAAGTTCTCTTCAATCGTGGCGCGTGCCTCCGGGCTTGCCATGTCCTTTTCGATACGGCCGACGTCGAGACCGGCTTCCTTCGCGGCGGCGAGCGCCCGCGCCTTGTCGGCCGGGCCGCGGCCGCCGAGCAGCTTCTGATGGAAGTCGAGATACTTCGCGCCGCCCGGATCCTGCATCCGCACGGCCACCGCAACTTTCGCGGCGTCGACCGAACCTTCGCTCAATACCGGAAACTCCTTCAGCACCACCTTGAGTTTCGGATCGCCCTTCATGAGGTCGAGCATGTCGGTCATTGCGCGTTTGCAGTAGCCGCAGTTGTAGTCGAAGAACTCGACGAAGGTGACGTCGCCGCTCTTGTTGCCGAGGGTGACGTTACGGGGCGAGTTGAAGATGACTTCCGAATTCTGCGCGATGCTGGCTTCGTGCTTTTCGGCTTCGGCTGCGGCCTGGCGCTTGTTCAGTTCTGCCATCGCCTCTTCGAGCACTTCCGGATGCGAGACCAGATAGTTCTTCACGATAGTCTCGATCTCGCCGCGCTGACCGTCGGAGAAGGTCTGCGCCGAGGCGGGGGCCGCGCAGAGCGCGAGCGCAAGCAAAGCGGGAGAGAGCAGGCGGAGCGGGGACATGTGCAATTCCTTTTTGGATTTCTTCAGTGCTTTACTGGTTCGCATCGGGTGCCGATTGGGGACCCGGGCGACCTGTTCGATTTGGTGACCCTGTCGTGAACTCGAAGTGGGGGCCGTCTTTCTTTCCGGCGGGCAGTTTGGCCTGCACGATATCGTCGGCCTTGACCCATCCCGGCGTGCCGATGGCGAAACGTGTCTTGGCGCGAGAGGCGAGATCGCGTGCGGTCTTGTTGTCGCCACGCAGAAACGCTGCTTGTGCCGATGCGAGATCGGCCTCGGCAAAATCACCCTTCTTGGCAAAAGCCATGGCCAATTGAGCATAACCAATCGGTTGTTCGGTTTCGCGTGCCATTGCATTGCGCAAGATGTTGATGGCCTCCTCAGTGTATGCCTTGTTGTCGGCCGCCACGAGCGCCTGTCCAAGTAAAATCTCGATGAGCGGCGCGTTATTGGACAGCGTCACGGCCTTGCGCAGCGCCGGAATAGCCTCGGTCGGCCTGCCGCCTTCGATCAGCGCCTGGCCGCGCAATTCGTAGAAATAGGGGTTGGTGGGCTGGGCCTGGATCAGCGAGTCGATCTGGGTCAGCGCGTTGTTCAAATCGCCATGAAGGTAGGTTGCGATGGCGTGCGCGTAGCGCGACGGCAGGCTGGTATTGGACAGCGGATAGCGCCGATAGACAGTGTCCTGGCGTTCGAGAAATCCGGAAATCTTGGCGCGCATCATGTCGTGGCGCAATTGCAGGGCAGCGTCGTCCTTCTTGTCCCAGTAGGGGCTCGTGCGGGCGATCTCCTCCAGCGCCGCGACGCGCTCCGCCGGCATCGGGTGCGACTGGTAGTAAGGGTCGGCGCCGTGAGCCGAGAACAGGCTGTCGTTGGTGAAGCGCTTGAAAGTCTCGTACATCCCCTTGGCGGATTGCCCGGTCGCGGTCAGGAATTTGACCCCGGCGCGGTCGGCGCTTTCTTCCTGCTGGCGCTGGTAGGAGAGCAGGGAGCGCATGATCATGTTCTGCGGTCCGGAAATCGCGGCGGCGCCGGCATTGGCGAGGCCGGATCCACCGCCGGTACTGCTGCGCGCACCGGCGACCAGTGCGCCGGCGCCGAGCAACATGGCGATGATCATCTGCGTTTGAGCTCCGGCCAATTGCTCGCGCAGGCGGGCGAGGTGGCCGCCGGCCAAGTGTCCGGTTTCGTGCGCCAGCACGCCGATGATCTGGTTCGGGGTCTCCGATTGCATCAAGGCGCCGCTATTGACGAAAATGCGTCGGCCGTCCGCGACGAAGGCGTTGAACACCGGCTGATTGATGATCGTGACCTGGATGTTCTGTTTCTCGAGACCGGCCGCGCGAAGAATCGGGCGCGTATAGTCACGCAGCAACTGCTCGCTCTCGGTGTCGCGCAGGATGGCGAAGCTTTTCCTCCTGGGCGAAGGCAGCCGTCGGGACGGCGACAAGGGCGATCGCGGTGGCGGTTGCGATCAGTTTGGTCGTTTTCCGGAGCAGGGCGAAGCGCAGCAACATCAAGTATTCTTTATGGATTGGCGGCGGGTTTGATCCGCGATATGCCCTAACAATCCGCGGATTGAGGCTAGTCTGTGTTCTGACCCAAAGCTCTCGCCGCGACACGACAGGGATGTCGGAACCGGAACATGAAACCTGTAGCAGATATAGATGCTTGAAGCGACACTGAGCGAACGCGCGAAGACCGTTTTGACCGCAGCTTCGGGGCGCAGCGACGTCCCGGCATTCATGGTGATGGACGTGATGGCGGCGGCCGCCCGTATCGAGGCGGCCGGCGGCCACGTGATTCACATGGAGGTGGGCCAACCGGCCGCTTCGGCGCCGAAAACGGCGATTCAGGCGGCCCATGCCGCGCTCGATTCGGTGCGGATCGACTACACGGCCGCACTCGGAACCCCGAGCCTCCGGGAGCGGATCGCCCGTCACTATCGCGAATCCTACGGTTTTGCCGTCGATTCAGGGCGGATCGTCGATTACCACCGGCTCTTCGGCTGCTTTCATCCTGGCCTTCATGGCGATGTTCGAGCCGGGCGACCGGGTCGCTGTCACCGTTCCCGGCTACCCGCCTTACCGCCATATCCTCACGGCCCTCGGTTGCGAGCCGGTATTGATCGAGACGTCGAGTGAGACCCGTCACGCCCTCACCGGCGAGGCGCTGCTCGCCGCGCACCGCAAGGCCCCCCTCAAGGGCGTCCTGGTCGCAAGCCCGGCCAACCCGACCGGCACGATGATGTCACGCGAGGCATTGAGCACACTGATGTTGGCGGCCGAAAGCGCGGGCATCCGGTTCATTTCGGACGAGATCTATCACGGCCTCGATTACGCGTTTCCGGCCGTGACGGCTGCGGAACTCTCTCCCGATGCGCTCGTGATCAACTCGTTCTCGAAATACTTCTGCATGACCGGCTGGCGCGTCGGCTGGATGGTGGTGCCCGAGCCGCTGGTGCGGCCGATCGAGCGGCTTCAGCAAAACCTCTCGATATCAGTGCCGACGCTGTCGCAGATCGCCGCGGAAGCGGCCTTCGACGGCACGGCCGAGATGGAAGAGGTGAAGCGCGGTTATCTGGAAAACCGGCGGATCCTGATCGAGGGCTTGCCGCGCGCAGGCCTCACCAAATTCCTCCCGGCTGACGGTGCGTTCTATCTGTACGCCGACGTTTCGGACTTCACGTCGGACAGCTTGAAATTCGCCGGTGAAATGCTGGAAAAGGCCCATGTCGCCGCCACGCCGGGAGTCGATTTCGACCCGATTCACGGGCGGCAGTTCATCCGGTTTTCCTATGCGCGCTCGGCGCAGGAAATGCGTGAGGCGGTCGAGCGGATCGCCCGCTGGCTGAAGTGACGCGCCGGCAAAAGCCGGATCGTCTCCATTGACGGGGCTACGTGCCCCTGCAATGGATTTTAGTCAGCAATCAAGAATGTCGACGAGGGGATGGATTCGATGGCGCCCACAACCGTAACTGCAGCACCGGTCCGCGCGGCCAAGCCCTGGTACAAAGTTCTCTACATCCAGGTGCTGATCGCCATCGTGCTCGGCGCGCTGGTGGGTTGGAAGTTTCCGGATTTTGCGACCAGCGACTGGATCAAGGCGCTCGGCGACGGCTTCATCAAGCTGATCAAGATGGTGATCGCGCCGATCATCTTCTGCACCGTGGTATCCGGTATTTCACATATCCAGGATGCCAGGAAGGTCGGGCGCATCGGCATCAAGGCGCTGGTCTATTTCGAGGTCGTCTCGACCTTCGCGCTCGTCATCGGGCTTGTCGTCGGCAACCTGGCCCGGCCCGGCGCGGGCTTCGGCGGCGCGATGGCCAGCGCTGACAAGGTCGCCACCTACGCCAAGCAGGCGGGCGAACAGAAAAGCGTCGACTTCTTCCTGCACATCATTCCCGACACCGTCGTCGGCGCGTTTGCGACCGGCGAGATCTTGCAGGTTCTCTTGTTCTCGATCCTGTTCGGCTTTTCTCTGATGGCGCTCGGCGAACGCGGTCATACGCTTGCGCTCCTTCATCGACGATGCGGCGCAGGGCGTGTTCGGCGTGATCTCGATCGTGATGCGGGCAGCCCCGATCGGCGCCTTTGGCGCGATGGCCTACACGATCGGCAAATTCGGCACCGGCGCCATCCTCAATCTCGTCGGTCTGATCGCGACCTTCTACCTCACGGCCGGGCTGTTCGTGATCGTCGTGCTCGGCATCATTGCGCGCGTTGTCGGCTTCTCGATCTTCAAGTTCCTGGCCTACATCAAGGACGAACTCTTGATCGTGCTGGGCACGTCGTCCTCGGAAAGCGCGTTGCCGTCCTTGATGGAGAAGCTTGAGCGGCTCGGTTGCTCGAAATCGGTGGTCGGCCTTGTGGTGCCGACCGGGTATTCGTTCAATCTGGACGGCACGAATATCTACATGACGCTAGCGACGCTTTTCATCGCGCAGGCGCTCGGCTTCGACCTCACGCTTGGGCAGCAGATCACGATCCTGCTGGTCGCGATGCTCACCTCGAAAGGCGCTTCGGGTATTACCGGCGCGGGATTCATCACGCTTGCCGCAACGCTCGCGGTGGTCGATCCCCGACTGGTGCCCGGCATGGCGATCGTACTCGGCATCGACAAGTTCATGAGCGAGTGCCGTGCCCTGACCAACCTTTGCGGTAACGGCGTCGCCTGCGTCGTGGTGTCATGGTGGGAAGGCGAACTCGATCGCGGTCGCCTCGAGGCCGGTCTCAACAAGCAGGTCGATCCGACCGATATCGAAACGGCGGTCACGACGAGTTAGCGTTTGGCCGCGCTGATCGGCAAAAGAAAAAACCGCCCGGTTTTGCCGGGCGGTTTTTTTATCTGAAATCCCGGAAGGCCTAGCCGCCGCCGAAGCGCCGTGACCACCATCCAGCGCGACGAGGCGAGCCATCCGACGGAGCGTCGGCAGACTCGGCCGGCGTCTCGGCGGACGCCGCCGGTTCAGCCTGATTGTAATCCGCCGCGCCGGCTCCGACGGACTGTGAGACGCAAAGCTCACCTTTTCGCGGACGGTCGACCGCCGCCGTGCAGCCCTGTCGGACTCGGGCGCCTCGGCGTCTGCGGACGCCGTCGACTGTGCGGATACTGGCGGCTCCACAGCGGGCGCTTCCGGTGCGTATTCGGCGAATGAAGCGGAAGGCTGCGGAGATGCTCCATCGAAATCCGCAACCGCGCCCGCCGCCTCTGGCGCCGCAACGGGCTCGAACTCATCTGATATCGATCCGGCGAGACCCTCTTCGGGTCCGCCACGCCGGCGACGGCCGCCACGACGTCCGCGACGCCTTGGCCGGCGTTCGCCGGAGCCTTGATCGGGACGCGCCTGGTTCGGCTGTTCGCCGGCTTCGTCGTCATCGGCGTCCTCATCGGCGAGGTCGGCCTCTGCCGGAGCGGCAGCCTCCTGCGTGAACCCGTTTTCCTCACGGGGCGCGCCATTTTCGCGTGCTTCGCCACCGCGGCCACGCCGCCGGCGACGTCGCCGCCGCCGTGTACCATCGCCCCCATTTTCGGAGCCTTCGCCGCCGGCCATCTCGTCCGAAAGGCCCTCGGTTTCCTCGGTTTCGACTTCCGATTCCTGCTCGGCGTCCAGGAACTCTTCGTCGTCGATGGCCTCTTCCGTAGCCGCGGGCGCGGCTGCGGCTTGCGCCACCAGCAGCGCCTTTGCGGCCTCCAGCGTGTGCACCTGTTCGCCGCGATCGATCACGTACGACTGCTGTCCGCTCACGGTCGGATCGGCGATCACGGCCAGCGTTACCTTGAAGGAGTTTTCGAGGTCGCGCAGATGGCCGCGCTTGTGGTTGAGAACATAGAGCGCAACGTCGGTTCGGGTGCGCACGACCAGATTGTGGGTCGCGCCCTTCATCAGAACTTCCTCGAGGCCGCGCAGCAATTGCAGCGCTACCGAGGAGACCGAACGGACGTGGCCGCTGCCGCCGCATTGCGGGCAGGGCTCGGTGGAGCTTTCGAGCACGCTGGCGCGGATGCGCTGGCGCGACATTTCGAGCAGGCCGAAATGCGAGATGCGCCCGACCTGAATGCGTGCGCGGTCCTGGCGCAGGCAATCGGACAGCTTGCGTTCGACCGAGCGGTTGTTGCGCTTCTCGTCCATGTCGATGAAGTCGATGACGATCAACCCGGCGAGGTCACGCAAGCGCAGTTGTCTCGCGACTTCTTCCGCTGCCTCGAGATTGGTCTTGAGCGCGGTGTCCTCGATGTGATGTTCGCGCGTCGAGCGGCCGGAGTTGACGTCGATCGAGACCAGCGCCTCGGTCTGATTGATGACGATGTATCCGCCCGATCGTAGCTGCACGGTCGGCGAGAACATCGCGTCCAGTTGGCTCTCCACGCCCATCCGCGAAAACAGCGGCTGGCCGTCGCGATATTGCTTCACCGCGCGCACGTTGGAGGGCATCAACATCTTCATGAAGTCGCGCGCTTCCTGGTAGCCGGCTTCGCCCGCGACCAGAATGTCGTCGATTTCCTTGTTGTAGAGGTCGCGCAGCGAGCGCTTGATCAGCGAGCCTTCTTCATAGACCAGCGTCGGCGCCTGCGACTTCAGCGTCATGTCGCGCACCGTCTCCCACATCCGGATCAGGTACTCGAAGTCGCGCTTGATTTCCGGCTTGGTGCGGGAGGCACCAGCGGTGCGCAGGATGATCCCCATACCCTCGGGGACGTCGAGATCCTGCACCACCTCTTTCAGCCGCGAGCGATCCTGAGCGGACGTGATCTTGCGGCTGATGCCGCCGCCGCGAGCGGTGTTCGGCATCAGGACTGCATAACGGCCGGCGAGCGAAAGGTAAGTCGTGAGCGCCGCGCCCTTGCTGCCGCGCTCCTCCTTGACGACCTGCACCAGCATGACCTGACGCCGCTTGATGACTTCCTGGATCTTGTACTGGCGGCGCGGCCGGAACGCGCGTTCCGGAACCTCTTCCAGCACGTCGTCACCGCCAACCGACTCGACCTCTTCCTCGACATCGTCGCCGTCGTCGTCGTGCGCTTCTTCACCCTCGGCGGCGGTGTGAACGCCGTCGGGCGAGGCGGGATGTTCTTCATGGGCGGCGTGCGCTCCATGCGAGGCGTCCTCATGAACGCTCTCGTCGGAGGAGACGATCGTCTCTGCGTCGGATTCTTCGCCGACGTGCTCTGCGATGTCCTCGGGGGCCTCGCGCATCGCGTCCGAAATATCGACGGCCGACTCGGCCTCCGTTACCGCGGCTGCGGCTCCGCGAAGAGAGCCGGCGTTTCGGAATGGGCATCGTCATGATGAGAATGGCATCATCGTGATGTTCGTCATCGTGATGCTCGTGGTCCTCGGCATGCTCGTGATCGTGATGATCATGCGCCCCGTCATCATGATGTTCGGCGTGATCGTGATGATGCTCGGTATCGTGGAGGTGCGCGTGGTCGTGATCTTCGGCGTGGGCCTCGCTGGGCACCAATCCTTCCGCCGACGTATCGACGACCTCGCTCTGAACCCGCTCGCTGTGGCCGCGGCGGCGCGAGGAACGATGGCGCGACCGGCGGCGGCTCGCGCGGTTTTCCGATTCTTCCTCCGCTTCGCGATGGGCGCGCTCGTCCGCCTCGATCAGCGCCTGACGGTCGGCGACGGGGATCTGGTAGTAATCGGGATGAATTTCGCTGAAGGCGAGAAAGCCGTGGCGGTTACCGCCGTATTCGATGAACGCGGCTTGCAGCGACGGTTCGACGCGCGTGACCTTCGCCAGATAGATGTTGCCGCGCAGTTGTTTGCGTTGCGCGGTTTCGAAATCAAATTCTTCGACGCGATTGCCGCGGACCACGACGACCCGGGTCTCCTCCGGGTGGGTGGCATCGATAAGCATTTTGTTGGGCATTTTCGAACTCTCGAAGGCGGCGGGCACGCAGTGCGGCGCGCGCAAATCGCACGGCCGGATGACGCGACGGTCCACCTGATTCGGGGGTGAGGGGAAGGCCGAAACGCAACCTCGAGCGCCTCGCCGAACATGTTTCCCGGAAGTGACGACGACGCGCGTGGCTTGCGCCCCGCATCGGCGAAGTTTCTTCCTGGAGTGCCGGCAACACAGTCTGGCGCATCAAGCGTCGGCCCGTCTGAGTAATTGTGGGCGGCAATAGAGACCGCCTTGTAGGTCGCTGAAGGCTCGGCCTTGCGCCAAGGCGCATGCCTCAATCACCTATTGGGCCTGGTGGCCCCATAGTCGGTTAAGTCGAATTTCAAACCGTCCCTGGAACAAGCTGTGACCTGGGATCGGACGCCGCTCGGGCTTAAAACCGCCCTTCCTGTCAGCCGCGCGCTGCGCTGGCTCCGGAGAGGCCGGAAAGACGCTGAAATCTCCGTTTTGGAGGTTCCTGCGCTGCACCGGGAGGCTGAACGCGACACAACCGGGAATTTTGGCCGTCAGCACCTACCTACATACGTGGATCGGCGTTTTCGTGCAAGGGAGGCGTCGCTGTCAGGCAACACTCCCTTCTTTTCGGCGGATAATGTTTAAGCTGCGATTAACCCTGTGGTTTTATTGCGGTAAGAGAGCCGCTCAGAGGTACGGATCAGGTGGCGGGCCGCGGAAATCACCTCGTATTAGCGGGCTTTGCGCTATTGTGCGCCGCAGCATTTGCTGTGCCTGCCGCTCGGCAAGGCGGCCGCCGTCGAAACCCAGCCACCGAAGCCGGCTTCATCGGTGCGAATCCCGGTCGCCTCGGAAGCGCGTCTGGCCGGTGACGGCAAGCAGACCCGGTTCATCCTTGATCTCGATCAGCCGGTCGAGGTCCACGCTTTCGCGCTGGCCGATCCTTACCGCGTCGTCGTCGATCTCCCGCAGCTCAGTTTTCACCTCCCGCAGGGGATCGGCGGGACGGGGCGGGGGCTGATCAAGGCCTTTCGTTATGGCCTCGTGATGCCCGGCGGCTCGCGGATCGTCTTTGATCTCACCGGACCTGCCAAGATCACCAATGCGTCGGTGCTCCAGGCGGTCAATGGTCAGCCCGCGCGACTGGTCCTGGAACTGGAGGAGGTCGACCGGACGACCTTCGTCCAGTTGCTTGCGCCGGAAAGCCGTCCCGAACTTCGTCCCGCGATCGCCGACGCCAAGGACCCTGCGCTTCCGGTGTCGAGCGGATTGCCAAAGCCGGAGACGCAAGCCGCCCAGGCGTCGCCTCCCGACACCCGGCCGATCATCGTGATCGATCCCGGCCACGGTGGTCCCGACAACGGCACGCAATGGGACGGTGCGAGCGAAAAGTCGATCGTGCTGGCTTTTGCGCTGGCGCTCCGTGACCGCATCGAGAAAACCGGCAAGTACCGCGTCGTGATGACGCGCACCGACGATACGTTCATCCCGCTCGACGACCGTGTGAAGTTCGCGCGTGCCCACACTGCCGCGCTGTTTGTCTCCATCCACGCCGACGCCTTGCCGCGTCACGAAGGCGACGCGCAGGGGGCCACGATCTACACGCTTTCCGATCGCGCGTCGGACGCCGCGGCCGAAAAGCTCGCCGAGGCTGAGAACAGGGCCGACGCCATCGGCGGTGTCAATCTGACGGAAGAGCCCACGGAAGTGGCCGATATCCTGATCGATCTCGCCCAGCGAGAAACCCGCACCTTTTCCAACCGTTTTGCGCGGCTGTTGATGGGCGAGATGAAGACGGTCACGCGAATGCACAAGAATCCGTTGAAGTCAGCCGGCTTCCGGGTGCTGAAAGCGCCTGACGTACCGTCGGTTCTGGTCGAACTCGGCTATGTCTCCAACAAGGATGATCTGGAACATCTGCAATCCGACAACTGGCGCTCGCGGACCGTGGGCTCGGTGGCGCACGCGGTCGACATGTTCTTCGCCAAGCGGCTGGTAACGGCAGGAAGCGGGAACTGAAAAACGGCCGGTGCATGAGGCCCTAGTTTGGCCACAGCAACCGCCCTATAAACGGCGCGGAGCCTTGAAGAATTGGCGTAATTCGCCCCCGCGGCGGCGGGTGATGGCGTATGATATCATGTGATATAATGCGGCATCGGCCAGCAATGGGCGTGTAGCGGAAAATATCTCGACAGGAGCGCCGGTCGTTCGGCGCGGGGACTGAACGGAATTCAAATTATGCGCTTGCTGGTGCGGTTCTTGGGTTTCTTGTTCGCCGCGGGAACCGTTGTGTTCCTTGTTGGCGTCGCCGCCGTGGCCGGTGCGATCTGGCACTTCTCGAAGGATTTGCCGGATTATTCCCAGCTTCAGGACTACGAGCCGCCGGTGATGACGCGCGTTCACGCCGCCGACGGCGCGCTGCTCGGCGAATATTCCAAGGAACGTCGTCTCTACCTGCCGATCCAGGCGGTGCCGAAACTCGTCATCAACGCGTTCCTCGCCGCCGAAGACAAGAATTTCTACGAACATGGCGGCATCGACTTCTCGGGCATGGCGCGTGCCGCCGTGCTGTATGCGCAGAACATCGGTTCGAACCGCCGGCCGCAGGGCGCATCCACGATCACGCAACAGGTCGCCAAGAATTTCCTGCTCACCAACGAGGTCTCCTTCACCCGCAAGATCAAGGAAGCGCTGCTCGCGATGCGAATCGAGCGCACCTATTCAAAGGACAAGATCCTCGAACTCTATCTCAATGAAATCTACCTCGGCCTCGGCGCCTATGGCGTTGCTGCGGCCTCGCTCGTCTACTTCGACAAGTCGGTCAACGAGCTCACGGTTGCCGAAGCCTCGTATCTCGCCGCGCTGCCAAAGGCGCCTGCCGCGTTGCACCCCGTGCGCAACCGCGAGCGCGCGATCGAGCGCCGCAACTATGTGGTCGACCGGCTGCTTGAAAACGGCTGGATCAAGCAGGCCGATGCCGACAAGGCCCGCAAGGATCAGCTTGTGGTGACCAACCGTTCCAACGGCGCGCACACGTTCGCCGGTGAGTATTTCGCCGAGGAAGTCCGTCGCGACATCTTCGAGCGGTACGGCGAGAAGAAGCTCTACGAAGGCGGCCTGTCGGTTCGCGCCACGCTCGATCCGAAGATTCAGGTGATGGCCCGCAAGACCATGGCAGCCGGCATCGTCAATTACGACGAGGGGCAAGGCTGGCGCGGCGCGACCAGCAAGCTCGACATTTCCGGCGACTGGGGCGTCAAGCTCGCCGACGTGAAGTCGCTGACGGACATTTCGCCGTGGCGAATGGCGGTGGTTCTTGAGGTCAGCGACCAGTCGGCGCGGATCGGTTTTCAGCCGGGCCGCGAACTCGGCGGCGCCGTGAGCAAGGAACGGCAGACCGGCATCGTCACGCTCGAAGGCGTGAAGTGGGCGAAACCGACCTCAGGCACCACCAAAGGCCGTCAGCCGTCTTCGATGTCGCAAGTGCTGGCGCCCGGCGATGTGATCTATGCCGACCCGCTGTTCAGGGACGGCAACCCCGTCGAAGGGCAATATCGTCTGCGGCAATTGCCGGAAGTGTCCGGCGCGATGGTCGTGATGGATCCGTGGACCGGCCGCGTGCTTGCGATGGTCGGCGGCTTCTCGTTCGACCAGAGCCAGTTCAACCGCGCCACGCAGGCCTATCGCCAGCCGGGTTCGTCGTTCAAGCCGATCGTCTATTCGGCGGCGCTCGACAACGGCTATACGCCGTCGACGCAGGTGGTCGACGCGCCGATCGAAATCGATCAGGGGCAGGGCGCCGGCGTCTGGCGCCCGGAGAACTTCTCCTCCGGCAAGTATCAGGGACCGGTGACGCTGCGCAACGCGCTGCGCATGTCGCTCAACACCGTCACGGTGCGGCTGGCGCAGGACATCGGCATGCCGCTGATCAGCGAATATGCGCGACGTTTTGGCGTCTATGACGAATTGCCGAATTATCTGTCTTACGCGCTTGGCGCCGGCGAAACGACGGTCATGCGCATGGTCACGGCCTATTCGATGATCGCCAACGGCGGCCGTCGCGTGAAGCCGACCTTGATCGATCGCATCCAGGACCGTTACGGCCACACCATCTTCAAGCACGACGCCCGCGAATGCCGCGGCTGCGACGCGCCGGCCGGCTGGAAGAACCAGCCCGAGCCGCAACTGATCGACCGCCGCGAGCAGGTGCTCGACACCATGACCGCCTATCAGATCACCTCGCTGATGGAAGGCGTTGTCCAGGCCGGTACGGCGACTGCGGTCAAGGAAGTCGGCAAGCCGATCGCCGGCAAGACCGGTACGACCAACGAGGCCAAGGACGCCTGGTTCATCGGCTTCTCGCCGGACATCGTGGTCGGCATCTATCTCGGCTACGACAAGCCGCGCCCGCTTGGCAGTGGCAATGCCGCGACCGGCGGTCACCTGGCCGCGCCGATCGCCCGCGACTTCCTGAAACTGGCGCTCGCCGACAAGGCTGCGGTGCCCTTCAAGATCCCGGCTGGAATCAAGCTCGTCCGCGTCGACGCCAAGTCCGGCATGCGCGCTGGTCCCGGCGATGGTGGCCGGACCATTCTCGAAGCCTTCAAGCCCGGAACGGCGCCGCCGGACGCCGTCATTGGCGTTGCCGATGCCGACGGCCGGCAGGTCTACCCGCAGCAACCGCCACCGGACGCCGATCGAAACTTCTTCCGGCCCGGTACCGGCGGTTTATATTAAAGCGCAGATTGCGCTTTGCGACTTCCGCCGCTACTTGAGGCGGAAGTTTTGCGTTCAGCCAAACCGATCAGAGCCTGAAACGAGAAAATCATGCGCGCCGAAGTCGAACGTCTTGTCGAAGAGATCAAGCAGTCAGTCGGGCTGCTGAGGAGGCATCTTTGACGTCGAAAGATCAACCGCTCGACTGGCAGAGCTGAACGCGCTCGCCGAAGACCCCAATCTCTGGAACGACCCGCAAAAGGCTCAGAAGCTGATGCAGGAGCGCACCTCGCTGGAGGATTCGCTGTCCGGCATCGGCAAGGTCGAGCGTGATCTCGAAGACAATATCGGCATGATCGAACTCGGCGAAGCCGAGAACGATGCCGGCGTCGTCAGCGAGGCCGAGTCTGCCCTGAAAGAACTCAAGAAGGAGGTCGCGCGCCGCGAACTCGAAGCGCTGCTGTCGGGTGAGGCGGATCGTTTCGATTCCTATCTCGAGGTTCATGCCGGAGCGGGCGGCACCGAAAGCCAGGACTGGGCGCAGATGCTGCTTCGCATGTACGCGCGCTGGGCCGAAAAGCACGGCTTCAAGATCGAGTATCTCGAAGAATCCCAGGGGGAAGAAGCCGGCATCAAGTCGGCGACCATCCAGATCTCGGGCCACAATGCCTATGGCTGGCTGAAGACCGAAGCGGGCGTCCATCGCCTGGTGCGGATATCGCCGTTCGATTCCAACGCGCGCCGGCACACGTCGTTTTCGAGCGTTGCGATCTTTCCCGTCATCGACGACAGCATCAAGATCGATATCAAGGAATCCGACGTACGCACCGATACGATGCGCTCGGGCGGTGCGGGCGGCCAGCACGTCAACAAGACCGAGTCTGCGGTGCGGCTGACGCACATTCCGAGCGGCGTCGCGGTGGTCTGCCAGGCCGGACGTTCCCAGCACAAGAACCGCGCGCAGGCGTGGGACATGCTGCGCGCCCGTCTTTACCAGATCGAGCTGAAGAAGCGCGAGGAGCAGGCGGCCGCCGACCAGGCCGCCAAGACCGATATCGGCTGGGGCCACCAGATCAGGTCATACGTCTTGCAGCCGTATCAGATGGTCAAGGACCTGCGGACCGGCGTTCAGACCTCTGACACGTCCGGCGTGCTCGACGGCGATCTCGACGAGTTCATGGCAGCAACGCTGGCGCAGCGTGCGTTCGGCACCGGGCCGGGCGCGGTCGAGGACGTGGACTAGCCACGCCGCGTGAGCCCAGCCGCGCTCGTTGAAGCCGTAAGATGTTTCGGAATGAAGCGGTCGCCGCAGAGGGCACGCTCAGAGCTGTGCGTGACCGAGACAGGCTCCGCTATCGATGCGACTGCGCGTCGTCTTGTCGACCGGCTAATTCCGCCGCCGAATGATCGAGCCATCTGTAGGCAGGCCTGCGCAGTTTTTGAGCAGAGATTGATCGCGCCCGAGCTGGCGCACGCGGAAAAATCCAATGAGTTTCAACTGTCGGTACGATGGCACGCCACGTGCATTACGTGGCGTTGAGTTGGCCGCTAGGGTTCCGATCTTCCACGAGAAGGTGCTGGTCCGAGAGCAGCCGCTTGCGGGGGAGACATCCCCGCAGGTGCACGGCGGGATAAAAGCCCGGGAGACCTCGTTGGCCAAGGGATTGGCGGAGCGATGGTCTTTGCGCCAATCCCTTTTTGCGAAGTTCTGCAAGAAGGATCGGCAATGAACAAACTCTCTCTATTTCTTCGCTCCGGTGTCATCGGCTGCGCGCTCATGCTCGCGGCCGCTTCGACCGCTGATGCGGCACCGAAGAAAAGCTTCAAGGTGGCTTGGTCGATCTATGTCGGGTGGATGCCGTGGGGTTATGCCGCCGACACAGGCATCGTGAAGAAGTGGGCCGACAAATACGGCATCACGATCGAGGTCAAGCAGTTCAACGACTACGTCGAATCGATCAACCAGTACACGGCGGGCGGCTATGACGCCGTGACCATCACCAACATGGATGCGCTCTCGATCCCCGCAGCCGGCGGCGTCGACACCACCGCGATCGTGATGGGTGACTTTTCTAACGGCAATGACGCCGTAATCCTCAAGAGCAAGCCGGATTTTGCCGCGATCAAGGGACAAAGCGTCAATCTGGTCGAATTCTCGGTGTCGCATTATCTGCTGGCGCGCGCGCTTGAGACTGGAAAGCTGAGCGAGAAGGACGTCAAGGTCGTCAACACTTCCGATGCGGACATCGTCGCGGCTTACAAGACAGCCGATGTCAGAGCAGTTGTGACCTGGAATCCGATGGTTACGGAAATCCTGGGATCGCCCGATGCCAAGAAGGTGTTTAATTCCTCGCAGATCCCCGGCGAGATCATGGATCTGATGGTCGCGAACACAAAGGTAGTGAAGGACAATCCCGATTTCGCCAAGGCACTGGCCGGAATCTGGTACGAGACGATCGCGAAGATGATGGCGAATGATCCGGCGGCGAAAGCGGCCAAGGAGGCGATGGCCAAGGCGTCCGGCACCGATCTCGCTGGTTTCGATAGCCAGCTTGCGTCCACCAGACTGTTCGACAAGGCGGCCGATGCGGAAACCTTTACGCGAAGCCAGGCGACCGGCGCGACCATGGACCGTGTCCGCAAATTCCTGTTCGCAAAGAATTTGCTGGGCAAGAGCGCGAAGTCCGTCGATGCCGTCGGCATCGAACTCGCCGACAAGTCGGTGCTAGGCGACAAGTCGAACGTCAAACTGCGTTTCGATCCGACCTATATGGATGCCGCGGCCAAGGGCAAGCTCTGAGCGAATAGCGACGCCTCACGCAGGGAGCCGACAATGCGGCTTGTGAACATACGTCCGGGACGGGAAGCACGATTTTATCTGCTCGTGCTGCCGTTCCTGTTGGTCGCAATCGCCTACATCGTCGGCTCCAGCGCGCGGCTTGCAGAAAATCCCAATGACAAGCTGCTGCCGGCGCTATCGGGCATGGTTCAGGCGGTCAGGCAGATGGCATTCGAGGTTGATCCGCGCACCGGAAGCCATCTGATGCTGTCCGATACCATTGCCAGTCTGGAACGGCTTGGTTCGGCGCTAGCGATATCGACGGCGGCAGCGCTCGTCCTTGGTATCTTGATCGGCCTGTTGCCGGGCGCCAACGCCCTGCTGGGGCCGTTCGTCTCGGTCACATCGATGGTGCCTCCGCTGGCGCTGTTGCCGATCCTGTTCATTGTGATGGGCCTCGGCGAGAACTCGAAGATTGCGTTGATCGTGATCGGGACACTGCCTTGCATGATCCGCGATCTCGCAATGAAGGTACAGGAGTTGCCCCGTGAGCAGATCATCAAGGCGCAGACATTGGGTGCATCGACCTGGCAGATCGCGTTGCGCGTGGTAGCGCCGCAGACACTGCCACGGCTGATCGACCTGCTGCGGCTGCAACTTGGACCGGCTTGGCTGTTCTTGATCGCGGCGGAGGCGATCGCTTCCAATTCCGGCCTCGGTTACCGGATATTCCTGGTGCGCCGCTATCTCGCGATGGATGTCATCATACCCTACGTGGCCTGGATCACGTTGCTCGCTTTCCTGATCGATTTCGGCCTTTGCGTCCTGCAACGCAGACTGTTTCCGTGGTTCGCCTCGGTGAGGGCGGAATGAGCGCGATCCGATTTGACGACGTCTGGAAAGAATACGGCGATCACATCGTGCTCGAACGCATCACGATGGAAATCCAGCCGCGCGCGTTCATCGCGCTGGTCGGCCCATCCGGCTGCGGCAAGACCACGCTACTGAAGATGTTGCTCGGCGAGGAGCAACCTTCGCGTGGGCGGATCCTGGTCGATGGCGAGCCGTTGCCCCCGGAGCCGGGCGCCGACCGCGGTGTGGTGTTTCAGCGTTACTCAGTATTCCCGCATCTGACCGTGTTGCAGAATGTAATGCTGGGTCGCGAGCTGCGTGATGCCAGCTTCACCGGCCGGTTGTTCGGCGCGGCGCGGCGTGCGGCCAGGGACGAGGCGATGGTTCTCCTTGCCGAGGTAGGGCTCGCCGGTCAGGAGCACAAATATCCGTCTGCATTATCGGGCGGGATGCAGCAGCGGCTCGCATGGGCCCAGGCGATCATTCGTGGGCCGAAGATCCTGCTGCTCGACGAGCCATTCGGGGCTCTCGATCCGGGTATCCGCGCCGATATTCACCTGTTGATGAAGCGGCTCTGGAAGGCGAATCATCTGACGGTCGTGATGGTGACGCACGACCTCAGCGAGGCCTTTGGGCTCGCGACGCGCGTGATCGTGCTGGAGCGAACGCGCGACCGACCGGAAGAGCGTGAGCGCTACGGCGCCACGGTGTCGCGCGACCTCGAAATCTTTCCGCGTCGTTCCGCATAGGAGCGGCAGGAGACTACCCCAGCTCCGATCGGGACGACCCGATCAGACAAGGAGCACCAGCCGGGACGGCCCGGCACTCGTCTCGAAGGAACAATCGTGATCTTGTCAGAGCAACAAAAGGCCGAGATCGCGGCGCATACGCAGCGGTACAACGAACTGAAGGCGGCGGGTCAGGAACACGCGCCGCGTACGCTACCGGAGCCCACACCACGCGATGCCGCGCCGATCGACGTCAGGACGGTAATTCACCGGGAGGCTATTCCGTCCGGCTGGTACTGGACGACGCGTTTGAATCGCGGAGACACTCTACGCATCATCAATACATCGGGATTATCGACCGTCAGCCTGTTGGCCTGGAACGCAAGCGACCCCAGCGAGCGGCTCAATCACGCCGACACCATCAAGGTACAGTGGGCGGCTCGCCTTCAGAGGGGCCGGATACTGCTTTCGGACATGGGGCGCGCGCTGTTCGGCATCACCGAGGATACAAGCGGCGCGCATGATGCGCTCGTTGGTGGTTCGACGGCGGCGACCAACCGTGAAAAATACGGCGAAGGTCCTTTCCGCAATACACGCGAAAACTTCATTCTTGCGGCGAGCAAGCTCGGGCTCGATCGCCGCGACGTCCATCCTTGCGTCAGCTTCTTCGCTCCGGTCGCGATCGATGCGGGTGGCAAGTTTTTCTGGACCGAGGGACGCCGGCAGCAGGGCGATTTCGTCGATCTACGTGCCGAACTGGATCTGTTGGTCGCGTTGTCGAACTGTCCGCATCCGCTCGATCCCGCGCCGACCTATTCGCAGGCGGGGGTGGACGTCGTGCGATATTACCGGGCCGGCGTCCCAAAGACCGACGATTTGTGTCGTACCGCGACCTCGGAAGCGGTGCGTGCTTTCGAGAACAACGTAGCCTATCTCGGCAAAACCATCGAAGGAGCCGTCCGATGACCCGGCGCATCATTCTCGATGTCGAAATCCCAGCCTGCAAGCCGTGGTCGGCGACGATCCGCAAGGGGCAGACGCTGCGGATATCGGACACCCACGGTCAGCAGGCGGTCGATACGCTGTTTTACCGAGCCGACGATTTTGCCGAACGCTATAGCGGCCAGGAAACGCTGCGTGCACAGGGGGCGGCCTATGTCGGGCTCGGCACCAGGCTCATGTCCAGCGAAGGCCGGGTGATGCTGCAGGTCACGGCTGACAGTTGCGGCCTGCACGACACCTGCGCCGGCGCGTGCTCGTGCGAGAGCAACACCGTCCGGTTTGGACATCAGACGCGCTATCAGCACGCCTGCCGCGAGAATTTTGTGCTGGAAGGCGCGAAATATGGCCTGTCGAAGCGCGACATCGTGCCAAACCTGAATTTCTTCATGAACGTGCCGATCGATCCCGCAGGCAATTTCACCGTCGTCGACGGCGTCTCCAAGCCGGGCGATGCCATCGAACTTCTGGCCGCAATGGACGTGCTGTGCCTGATCTCGAACTGTCCGCAGATCAACAACCCCTGCAACGGGTTTTTCCCGACGCCGGTCCAGGTCACGATCTTCGAACCGGAGGCGTGAGGCATGTTCAAAAAGGTCCTGATCGCCAACCGCGGCGAGATCGCCGGGCGGATTGGCAGAACGTTGCGACGCATGGGTATTGGTTCGGTTGCGGTCTATTCCGACGCCGATCGCTTTACGCGGCCGGTGCTCGATGCGGACGAGGCCGTGCGGATCGGCCCGGCGCCGGCCGCTGAGAGTTATCTCGACGTTGAGGCGATCATGGCGGCCTGTCTGGAGACAGGCGCGCAAGCCGTGCATCCCGGTTACGGGTTCTTGTCGGAAAATCGCGGCTTTGCCGAACGGTTGGCGCAGCACGCCATCGCTTTCATCGGACCGCGGCCGGAGCATCTTGATGCCTTCGGGCTGAAACACAAGGCGCGTGGCATCGCGGAAGCCAGCGGCGTGCCGCTGCTGCCGGGCTCCGGGCTGCTCGAAACCCTCGACCAGGCGGTGCAGCAGGCGGAGGCCATCGGATTCCCGGTGATGCTCAAGAGTACAGCAGGCGGCGGCGGTATCGGCATGCAGCTCTGCCACGACATAGCGACGTTACGCGAGCGCTTCGCCTCGGTGCAGCGAACGGCGCGTGCAAGCTTCGGTGACGCCCGGGTCTATCTCGAGCGGTTCGTTGCTCAGGCGCGCCACATCGAAGTGCAGATCTTCGGCAATGGCAAGGGCGACGTCGTCTCGCTCGGCGAGCGCGACTGTTCGCTGCAGCGGCGCAACCAGAAAGTCTTTGAGGAGACACCAGCGCCCGGGATTGCCGACGCCGTCAGGTCGCGGCTGCATGCGGCCGCGGTCTCGCTCGGCAAAGCGGTGTCGTATGAATCCGCCGGCACCGTGGAATTCATCTACGACGTCGTGCGGGAGGATTTCTATTTCCTTGAGGTCAACACCCGCCTGCAGGTCGAGCACCCCGTCACCGAGCAGGTTTACGGCGTTGATCTGGTCGAATGGATGATTCGACAGGCGGCGGGCGAGGACGTGCTCGGCAATGCGGGCGCACTGGTACCGAAGGGTGCGGCGATCGAAGCGCGGCTCTACGCAGAGAATCCGGGCGCGGGCTTTCGCCCAAGTGCCGGGCGTCTCACCTCGGTTGCCTTCTCGCCCGTTGCGCGGGTCGACGGCTGGATCGAGACCGGCACCGAGGTTTCATCGTTCTACGATCCGATGTTGGCGAAGATCATCGTGTCGGCGGAGACCCGCGACGCTGCGATCGCAAAACTGACGCAGGCGCTCGATGAGACGGTAGTAGCCGGCATCGAAAGCAATCTCGACTACCTGCGCGCTATTGCGGCGTCTGACGTATTTCGCGGCGGGCAGGTCGCGACCAGTGTGCTCGGTGCCTTTGCGTATCGGCCCCGCACGATCGACGTCGTCGCGCCGGGCGCGCAGAGCGGAGTCCAGGAATTGCCCGGTCGCTTGCATCTCTGGCATGTCGGCGTGCCGCCGAGTGGTCCGATGGACGAACGCTCTTTCCGTCTCGCCAACCGCGTTGTCGGTAATCCCGAGACGACAACCGCGCTGGAACTCACGGTCAATGGGCCGACCTTGCGCTTCAACACCGATGCGATCGTTGCCCTTTCGGGCGCGCGCATGAAGGCTTCACTCGATGGCGCAGAGTTCGCCCATGACGAGCCGGTTGTGGTGAGCGCCGGTCAGACGCTTGCCGTTGGCGGTATCCAGGGCCCGGGCCAGCGGGCCTATCTTGCCGTGCGCGGCGGTTTTGACGTGCCCGAGATACTGGGGTCGCGCGCCGTGTTTGCGCTGGGAGCTTTCGGAGGTCATGCGACGGGCTCCCTCAAGGCCGGGGACGTGCTGCACATTGGCGCGGAGACGCCCGATCTGGTGACGCCGCGTCGCGCGGCCGAGGCCGAACGACCGGAACTGACGTCGGCTTGGCAGATCGGGGTGATCTACGGACCGCATGGTGCGCCGGACTTCTTCCTCGACGAAGATATCGAGACGCTTTTTGCGGAAAGCTACGAGGTGCACTTCAACAGCGCCCGCACCGGCGTAAGACTGATCGGACCGAAGCCGCGTTGGGCTCGCGCCGACGGCGGTGAGGCCGGGCTGCATCCGTCGAACATTCACGACAATGCCTATGCGATTGGCTCGATCGACTTCACCGGCGATATGCCGATCATTCTAGGTCCCGATGGGCCGAGCCTTGGTGGTTTCGTTTGTCCGGCGGTTGTCGCGCGTGATGAACTTTGGAAGATCGGCCAGCTCAAGCCCGGCGACACCGTGCGCTTCGTGCCCGTCAGGCGTGACGACCCCATCGTTGGGCCCACCGTGCTGCGGGCGCCCGAATTGGGAGCCGCAATCGTCGGGCAGAACGATGATGGACCGATTCCGGTGGTGTACCGGCGCGCTGGCGACGACAATCTTCTGGTCGAGTACGGTCCGATGGAACTCGACATCGCGCTTCGTTTGCGGGTTCATGTGCTGGCACAGGCCCTGGAGACGGAAAAGCTCGCCGGGCTGATCGATCTGACGCCCGGTATCCGTTCGCTGCAGATCCACTACGACGGCACGGCGCTGTCGCGGCATAAATTGCTCGATGTGCTGCGTCGGATCGAGCGTACACTGCCGCCGGTCGACGAGATGCGGGTGCCATGCCGCACCGTGCATTTGCCGTTGTCGTGGCGCGATCCAGAGGCCGAGCTTGCGATGCGCAAGTATCAGGAACTGGTGCGCGCGGACGCGCCGTGGTGTCCATCGAATGTCGAGTTCATCCGTCGCATCAACGGGCTTCGCGGCGAGGAGGATGTTCGCCGCATTGTGTTCGATGCGAATTATTTTGTGCTGGGGCTCGGCGACGTCTATCTCGGCGCACCTGTCGCGACGCCACTCGATCCGCGGCACCGATTGGTGACCACCAAATACAACCCGGCGCGGACCTGGACGCCGGAGAACGCGGTCGGGATCGGCGGCGCCTATATGTGCATTTATGGGATGGAAGGGCCCGGCGGCTACCAACTATTCGGCCGCACCATCCAGGTATGGAATAGCTGGCGCGCGACGTCTGTGTTCAGGCCGGGCCATCCGTGGCTGTTGCGATTTTTCGACAACATCCGCTTTTTTCCAGTCGACGCTGACGAATTGCGCGAGGCGAGGGCCGCATTCCCGCACGGGCAATACGATGTCCGGATCGAGGAGGGGGAGTTTTCCTACGCCGATTACGCGCGGCAACTCGCCGAGGCGCGGCCATCGATCGAAGCTTTCAAGGCGAGACAGCAGGCGGCGTTCGATGCCGAGCGCCAGCGCTGGCGCGAGATGAAGCTCGACGATGCGCCGGCCGAGGCAATCGGTGCGGGTATCTCGACGGGCATTCCCGAAGGTCAAATCGGGGCCTTCTCCGAGGTGCCGGGAAACATCTGGAAGATTCTGGTCGAGGAGGGCGCTTCGGTTGCTCCGGGCGACACGATTGCGATCATCGAATCCATGAAGATGGAGATTTCCGTGCAGGCTCCCGCGGGCGGTCGCGTCGCGTCGGTGCCGGTCAAGCCTGGCCAGACGCTGCGCGCCGGTGACATCGTGGCGCTGATAAGACCGGCCTAGCCAGCGCTCAGACGTACACCGGCGCGCAGGAATTTCTGCGGATCGACGGCCTCGCCATCGATGCGGGTTTCGTAGTGCAGATGCGGCCCGGTCGAGCGGCCGGTTGAACCGACGGCGCCGATCACTTGCCCGATCTTGACGACGTCGCCGACCTTCACGTTGATCTCCGAGAGATGTCCGTAGCGGGTGGACAGTCCGTTGCCGTGATCGACCTCCACCATCCGTCCATAGCCGCCGGCCCAGCCCGATGAGGCGACCTTGCCATTCGCGGTCACACGCACGGGGTCACCCATGGCGGCGCGGAAATCGAGACCAGTGTGCATCGCTGGACGGCCGAGGAAGGGATCGGAGCGGACGCCAAATCCTGAAGTGAATTCGACTTCGCCTATGACAGGCTTCCGGTAAGGCACCAGCGCCAGCGTGCGGTTGAGACGGTCGAGCTGAGCGCGGCTGATATTGATGCGAGAAAGCTGGCGTTCAAATGCACCGGCATCGGCCGTCAGCTTCACGGGCACAAAAGGACCGCCCATGCCGCCGCGCGGTGTCGCAGCCTCGAGTTGACCGACATCGAGGCCGAGATCAGAGAAGACGCCGCGCATGCGCCGCGCGCGCAATTCCAGACTGTCTTCGAGCGAGGTGAGGGAGGCGAGTTGACGCCGCTCGACCTGATCGAGCGAGGTCTGCAGGCGGACGATCACATTGTCGACGCCATGGATCTTCGCGGTCTTGGTTGCGGGCGCGTTGCCGAGAATTGGGGTGCGCGATTCCAGGCGAGCTTCGCGATCGGGCGGCGCGACGAACACGGCGGTGTCACTGATCGGCGAAGGTTTGGGCGTGCCGGAACTGGCGGGCTCGGCCGCAGCAGCGCCGCGCGATGTCGGCTTGATCGATCCCGTGACGTCGGACATGCCGCCCATCGCGGCCGCGCGCGATTCGAGCGTGCTCTGCCGGCGCATGACCTGGTCGAGTTTCTGATCGAACTGCTCCTGGTCCAGCAGCTGGCGGCTGGTGGCGCGATCGACCTTGGCGCGAAGTTCCGCGATGCGGTCTTCGTAGGCGTATTGCATTTCGGCTTGTCGCGCGATCAGTCGCGTCAGGACGTCGTCACGAAATGCGAAATAAGTCGCTGTCGCCGCCGACCACATCCCGAGCGTTGTGACGGTGCCCACCACGATCCAGAACGCCACGGGTCCGAAACGGACCTGCTTGCCGGCGTGAACCAGCGTGTAGCCGTTTTCTTCGCGCGTGGCGGGCGGTGGACTGGCAGCCTGGCGGGCGGGGGGCCGGGCTGGATCTTGTGACTGGCGAAACTCGGACTGCTGACCGGAACGATACGACATCGACACTCCCGTGCCGGTCGGAGAGGGGTTCCTTGCGGCGCAAATTGCGAGATGAATTTGGCCCGGTCATGGTTAATTTTTCGCCAATAGCGGTTTTTCGCGGTCAGGCAGACTGCGCCGCGGCGAGCACGTCGTCAGCGTGCCCGTCGACCCTGACATTGCGCCAGATCCTGACAATTCGGCCGTCGGCACCGATCAGAACCGTGGTGCGAAAGACGCCCTCGAACGTCCTGCCATACATCGATTTTTCGCCCCATGCGCCGTAGGCCTCAAGCATCTCGTGCTTCTCATCCGATACGAGAGGAACCGAAAGCTGATGCTTGTTGCGAAATGCCTCTTGCGCCTTCAGAGCATCGCCCGACACGCCGATGACCGAGGTCCCGGCCTTGGCAAAGGCGGCCTTGAGTCTGGTGAAATCGATCGCCTCCTTCGTGCATCCAGGGGTGTCGGCCCGAGGGTAGAAGAACACGACGAGCTTCTGGCCGGCATAGTCCACAAGAGAAACCGAATCTCCGCCGTCGCGCGGAAGGTGGAAGGCGGGGGCTTTCGTGCCTTCGCGTCAGCGCCAAGCGCGCCGTCGTCTTGCGATCCGACTTTGCCGTGACTGGCTTTGGCGCTTTCGGCGAAAGTGCTGACCGCGCTTTGGGTTGCGTGACTTTTGAGGCCCTGCCGGATTTTGCGTGCCGGCGAGCGCCCTGATTTCGAGATCACCCGTTTGGTGGAGGTTTTCGATGCCGAAGGCGTTGTCTTCCGAGCCGCAGGGCTGCCGGATTTCTTGCGCGTTTTCTTGGACATACGCCTTCCTTTCGTCGCTTTCCGCGGGCCAATCATTGAGGTATTGAGGCAATATGGATCGGGCCGATTGTCGGCCGGTCAATTTTGGCCTTTCCGGATTATGCTCAAAAGGATTTCGACGCGCCACCCGCCCGCTGACATGGCCTCAGCCGGATGATAGGCGGGGCGATCGATCCGCATCAGAATGGGGGAAGGCCGCTTTTGCGAAAGCGGGAATCGACGGACTATTTGCAAATATAGGTTTTAGTGGATTTGGGGATTTGAGGTTCGCTTTGGGACCCTGCGGTAAGATGGGTGGCGAATGTCGGATCGGTTCAACTGGGAAGTGGAGGGGTAAAATGCCGGCACGATCAGCCTTCGTTGCCCATCCAGATCCATCCATCGGCGCCGGCAACGAGAGGCAATGATAGGACATCGGTCGACCCAAAAGCCCAATCCTTCCGTTGACGCCCAGGCTCACCAATGGGACGGCGCCGACTGGGAGGATGAGGAGCAGGATGAAGCGGCAGGACGTCGTGCACGTCGTCTGCTGTCGCGATCGAATTCCCGCTACTACGTGCTGACCGATCGACTTGGATCTGTGCGGCGTTGGCTCTCCAGCGAGCGCTGGGTCTGGCGGGTCGCGGTCGTATTGGCGTCTCTGCTGGTGATCTTTGCCGGCTGCTTTGGCGGCCTTTGGTGGCGGCTTGGCGCAGGGCCAATCAATCTCGACATGGCGACGCCGTGGCTGGCTGCCGCGATCGCGGACAATATCGGCCACGGCAACACGGTCGAGGTCGGTGGCACGCAGATCGAGCGCGCAGGGCGAATCCGTATCGCCGTGCGCATCCGCGACATCATCGTGCGCGATCGCGATCATGCGATCGTGGCGAGCGCGCCGAAGGCCGAAGTGAAACTGTCCGGCTACGCGCTTCTGATGGGACGCCTGAGGGCCGAAAGCCTCAATCTGGTTGATGCCGAACTCAGCGTGCGCATTACGCCAGACGGTTATGTCACGGTGTCCACCGGCGACAATGCGCGGCCGCTCGCCACCGGCGTCGCCTCGAAAAAGGAGGCCGGACTTCCGCCGACCTTCCCGCGCCAGGCCGCACCGGCGCAGCCGCAGCCATTGCCATGCCGGACCAGCCGGCGCAGGCGGCCGATAGCGCGCAGGCGGGATTGCTGGCGGGCCTGGACTGGCTCGACAGCCTGAGCCTGACAGGTCTCGACGGACAAAATCTCAATGAGATCGGCTTGAAGAACGGCAGTCTCCTCGTTGACGATCAGCAGCGCGGCAACAAGTGGAATTTCCAGAACATCTCGCTCAGCCTTCGCCGGCCGAGTGGCGGCGGCGTGGCGCTCAGCGTTGCCGAGGACGGCACTCCGGGCTGGTCGCTGCGCGTGACCGTGGGACCGCGCGCCAACGGCGTGCGCGCGGTGGATATCAAGGCCGACAAGGTTTCGACGACCAACATCCTTCTCGCGCTGCGGCTGAAGGACTTGAACTACAGCGCGAACCTGCCTTTGAGCGGCGAGCTGAAGGGCGAGCTTGGCCGCGATGGGCTGCCCACCTATTTCCGCGGCAAGATCACGTCGGGCGCCGGGACGATCGTCGACAGCGACACGCCCGAATACCCGATGGCGATCGATTCAGCCGAAGTGAATCTCGAATGGGACGCCAGCAAGCGGGTGCTGGTTGCGCCGTTCAAAATCATTTCCGGCGAGAACCGGATCACGCTGCTTGCTCATCTCGAGCCGCCTAACGGCAGCGTCAACGACTGGCAGCTAGGTTTTTCGGGCGGCACCATCCTGTTGGCAGGCAACGACAACGAACCGCCTGTCATCTTCAACCGCGTCGCCATTGGTCTGCGCTTTGACACCGCGAAAAAACGGGTCGTGCTTTCGCAGGCAGATTTCAGCAACGGCGAAATCGGGGTCGCAGGCACCGGCAGCGTCGATTATTCGGGCGAGCCGCGCTTGATGCTGGGGTTTGCCGGCACGCCGATGTCGGCGTCGGCGCTCAAACGGATTTGGCCGTCGCTGGTTGTTGCCGATGTTCGGGAATGGGTGGTCGACCGGATCGAGCGCGGCACGGTCCAGCGCATCGAGGTCGGCGTCAATTCTCCGGTCAAGAATCTCTCGCGAAAAGGGCCGCCGATTCCTGACGACGGCCTCAACATCAACATCGTTGCCAGCGGTGTCACGCTGCGGCCGGTGGACGGTTTGCCGTCCATTCACGATGCGGATCTGAAAGCGCATATCACCGGTCGAAGCGCCAGCGTCACCATCGGCCAGGGCGCGGCGGACACGCCCGCGGGCCGCAAGCTCACGGTTTCCGATGCGGCATTCGAAGTGCCGGACACCTTCCCGAAACCGGTGCAGGCCAAAGTCAAATTCAAGGTCGAAGGTCCGGTTCCGGCGGCCGCCGAAATCCTTGCCTCCGACAAGCTGAGCGATTTGTCCGGGACCTTTATCGATCCCAATTCCAGCAAGGGAACGGCCTCCGCCGTCGTCACGCTGGCGTTGCCGATCAAACACGAGATCACACGCGCCGACACGACCTATACGGTCATCGCCGATCTCGGCGGGTTTGCCGCCGATCGGCTGGTGATGAACCAGAAGCTGGAAGCGAATTCGCTGAAGGTGGTCGCCAACAATCAGGGCTATCAGGTCAAGGGCGACGTCAAGATCAACGGGCAGGCGGCTTCGCTCGACTACCGCAAGCAGAATGACGCCGATGCGGATATCAAGTTGCAGGCGACCCTTGACGATGCAAGCCGTGCCCGGCTCGGCTTCGATCTTGGGCCGGCGGTGAGCGGCTCCATTCCGGTCAAACTCATTGGCAAGATCGGCGGCGAAAATTCGCGCCTTGGCGTGGATGCCGATCTGACCTCGCTCCGGCTCGACAACATTCTCCCGGGCTGGGTCAAGACGCCGGGCAAGTCGACGCGGGCCACCTTCAACGTGGTTCAGAAGCCGCAATCGACCCGTCTGGAGGACATCGCGATCGAAGGCGGCGGCGTTTCCATCAAAGGATCGCTCGAGGTCGATCAGAACGGCGACCTGCTGAACGCAAGCTTCCCGACCTACGCGCCTTCCGATGGCGACAAGACCTCGCTGCGGGCCGAGCGCGGACCCGACGGCGTGCTCAAAGTCACGATGCGTGGCGACGTCTTTGACGGCCGCGCCTTTCTCAAGACTGCAATTTCCGGCAGGGAGGCCGAATCAAAGGCCAAGGCCAAGAACATCGACTTCGACCTCGACTTGAAGCTCGGCGCGGTGGCCGGTCATGGTGGCGAGACCTTGCGCAGCGTGGATGCCAAGATGTCGCGCCGCAACGGAGCGATCAGAACCTTCAATTTCAGCGGAAAACTTGGGCGCGACACGCCAGTCACCGCTGATTTGCGCCGTGGACAAGGCCGCGAGGTGGTCTACCTCGAGACCAACGATGCCGGCGCGCTGCTTCGCTTTACGGACACCTATTCAAAGGCGGTCGGCGGCCAGCTTCAACTGGCGGTCGATCCGCCAACTTCGGATTCCGGTCCGAAGGAAGGTTTGCTCAACGTCAGAGACTTCACCGTCAAGGGCGAGGCCTCGCTCGACAAGCTGGCGGCGGGCGGAACGCCCGGTGCGGCCGGCGGCATCAGTTTCACGCGACTGCGCGCGGAATTTGTCCGGCAGAGCGGCCAGCTCACGATCAAGGAAGGCGTGCTCAAGGGGCCCAGCATTGGCGGTACGATCGAGGGCAGCATCGATTATCCTGGCAACAAGGTGCGCATGAGCGGCACCTTTGTTCCGGTCTACGGGTTGAACAACCTTCTCAACAATGTGCCGGTCGTCGGCTTGTTCTTCGGTGGCAGCAACGAAGGTGTGTTCGGATTGACCTACGAGGTTGTCGGGACGCCGGACAAGCCGACGCTGAACGTCAATCCGCTATCGCCGCTGCTCCCGGGGATTACCCGGAAGATCATGGATTTCAACACGGGCAGGCAGAACGGCGGGGCCGAATTCCCTGCCAACTGAACTACCGCCCGCATCTCAATTCCGTAGCGCCGGCACTACCAGAAACGGAATCATGCCGAGGATGACGGCAATCAGGGCGTAGACGATCAGCGGATTGTAGCTGTGGCTGAAGTCGTGGATCAGGCCTCCGCTCCAGGAGCCGAACGCCGATCCGAGGCCGCTGCCGATCGAAATGCTTCCATAGATCGTTCCGACGCGCTTTCCCTTGAAGAGCTTCATTGCGGTCGCCGTCAGCAGCGGACCGCGTGAGCCGATCATGCTGCCGAAGCAAACGACAAAGCCGGTGAGCACCCAGATGTTCGGGTACCACTGCAACAGCCAGAGCAGAAAAATTCCCAGGATCGACAACGCGTATGACGCCAGCACCGACGGCCGGCGTCCGATGATGCCGTCAAGCCAGGAGACGCCGAGCATTCCAAACAGCAGCACGACGCCGGAAAAGCCCCAGGCGGTTGCCGCCTGCAAGGGTGGAAAGCCGGCGTCGATCAGATAGGCGACGATCTGGGGCGTGATCGCATACATGCCGATCGCGGTGAAAAAGAAGGTCCAGAACAGGGCCCAGAAGGCGTGATGCCTGACCGCGCGTCCGACCGTCCAGCCTTCGTCGGCGACGTCGGCCGTTGCCAGCCTGGTCAAATGGGGCTGGCCTTCGGCGAAAAGCCGCCAAGGCAGGACCAGAAGCGGCACAAGCAGCAACAACACGGCGGTGCCGAAGATCTGATAGGCGCCGCGCCAGCCGAAGTGATCGATCAGGACTTGCGAAGCCGGCAAGAGCGCCAGCACGCCGGCGCCGGTCGCGGAATAGACCACTGCCATCGCGGTCGGCAGCTTCGGGCCGAACCAGCGGCCGAGCAAAATCGAATTCGGCACGTTGCCGATCAGCGCAATGCCCAAGCCGACGCAGAGGCCGACGCTGAACTGGATTTGCCACAGCTGATGCGCATTGGCGGCGAACAGAAACGCGCCGCCGAACAGCAGGAGACCGAGCGAATAAACGCTGCGCGGTCCGGAATAGTCGAACAGACGGCCGATCAAGGGGGAGGCGAGGCCGCCCGCGAGTGCGCTCAGCGAATAGACCGAGACCACTTGGGCGCGATCCCAGCCGAAGCTTTCGGAGATCGGAAGAAGAAAGACCGAAAAACTCTCGCCAAGCCCGCGCCCGAGAACCGAAAGGACAAAGCACAGCGCAAGGCACGTGAGTGCGACATGCACCGGCTTTGCCGGTGCGACGGCGGTTCCTTCCTCTGGCGTCTGCTGGTCCATCTGGACACGATGGGAGCCTGTTTTGCTCCCAAAGCACAAGCGCGCTTGAGGAATGCGCTTATGCAGGCTTGAGCAGGACGTGGCGCTTCTTGCCGAAGGACAGCTTGATCACGCCCTCCGGCGTCAGTTCCGAAGGCGTGAGCATCATCTTTTCGTCGGTGACCGCGGCATCGTTCACCCGCAAGCCGCCGCCCTTGATCTGACGCCGTGCTTCGCCGTTGGAAGCGACAAGGCCTGCCTTGACGAACGAGGCGAGCACGCCGATGCCGGCTTCGAGTTCGCCGCGCGGCACTTCCACGGTCGGAAGATTTTCCGCGATCGTGCCTTCCTCAAAGGTTCGCCGTGCGGTTTCCGCGGCCTGGCGCGCGGCTTCTTCGCCGTGAAGGAGCGCGGTCGTCGCATCCGCCAGCGCTTTCTTGGCCTCGTTGATCTCGGCGCCCTGCAACTTGGCAAGCTTGTTGATTTCGCTCATCGGCAGAACCGTGAACAACTTCAGGAACCGGACGACGTCGGCATCCTCGGTGTTGCGCCAGTACTGCCAGAAGTCATAGGGCGAAAACTGATCGGCATTGAGCCAGACCGCGCCTTGCGCCGTCTTGCCCATCTTGGCGCCGGAGGCGGTCGTCAGGAGCGGCGTCGTCAGCGCGAATAGCTGCGGCGTGCCCATGCGCCGTCCGAGATCGACGCCCATGACGATGTTGCCCCACTGGTCCGAGCCGCCCATCTGCAAACGGCAACCGGTGCGCCGTGCGAGTTCGACAAAGTCGTAGGCCTGGCAGACCATGTAGTTGAATTCGATGAAGCTCATCTCCTGTTCGCGCTCGAGGCGAAGCCGCACCGAATCCATCGTCAGCATCCGGTTGACCGAAAAATGCTTGCCGACGTCGCGCAGCATTTCGATCCAGTTGAGCTTTGTCAGCCATTCCGCGTTGTCGAGCATGACCGCATCGCTCGCGCCCGATCCGTAGTGCAGGACCTTCGCAAAAACGCCACGAATCGAGGCCTTGTTGGCTTCAATCTCCGCGACCGTGCGAATAGCGCGCGTCTCGTCCTTGCCGGAGGGGTCGCCGACCATGGTGGTCCCGCCGCCCATCAGCGTGATTGGCTTGTTGCCGCTTTGCTGCAACCAGTGAAGCATCATCATGGTCAGGAAGTTGCCGATGTGCAGCGAGGGTGCGGTGCAGTCGTAGCCGACATAGGCGGTGGCTTCGCCCTTGGCGGCAAGCGCATCCAGGCCTTCGAAGTCGGAAGCCTGGTGAATAAAGCCGCGTTCCTGGAGTACGTTTAGGAAATCAGACTTGAAAGCGGTCATCTTTCGTCGAACCTGATCAGTTTTGTTTTACGGTATTTGCAGCAAATTGCTGGAACTTAACCATAGTGGGCTGCTGCGAGGGCGCGCGCTGTGCCATTATAAGATGTGTCCCTTTGGCACAAGCTTAAGGTCCTAGGGGTAGGGCTGAGGCTAGATTAGCATGATGTTGACAGCCATAGGTCTGATGAGCGGCACGTCTCTCGACGGGGTCGACGTCGCCATGATCGAAACCGACGGCAAGAAGGTCAAAGCCTTCGGCCCGTCGGGCTACCGGCCTTATAGCGATTTCGAACGGCGCCTGCTGCTCCAGGCCTTGACCGAGGCCGTTCACCTGGAGGCGCGTGAGGCGCGTCCGGGAATCCTCCTCGAGGCCGAACGGGTCGTCACCACGGCGCACGCCGAAGCCATCGCCAGCTTCAAGGCCCAGAATCGCATCGCGAGCGAGGACGTCGACATCGTCGGATTTCACGGTCAGACGGTGCTGCACCGTCCCGCCGAGAAGATGACGGTGCAGATCGGCGATGCGATGGCGCTCGCCAAGGCGATCCATATCCCGGTCATGCACGATTTTCGCGCTGCCGACGTCGCCGCCGGCGGCCAGGGTGCGCCGCTGGTCCCGGTCTATCATCGCGCGCTCGCGCAGTCGCTGGAGCGCGAGGGCCCGATCGTGGTCCTCAATATCGGCGGGGTTTCCAATATCACCTATATCGACGGCGATACCCTGATTGCCTGCGACACCGGGCCCGGCAACGCGCTTCTCGATGATTTCATGAATCGCACGACCGGCCAGCGCTTCGACACTGATGGCCGCATGGCGGCGCAAGGCACCGCGGACGCGGCATGGATCGCAGAGGCCCTGAACGATCCGTTTTTCGCGCTGCCGCCGCCGAAGTCGCTCGACCGCAACGATTTCGCCAAGCGGATCCTTCGCAACGCCTCGCCCCGCGGACGGTGCGGCGACGCTGACGGCCTTTACGGTTGCGGCCATCGCCCGGATCGTGCCGCTGTTGCCGAAGCGCCCGAAAAGCTGGGTCGTTGCCGGTGGCGGCGCGCGCAATCACACCATGATGCGCTCGCTCCGCGAGCGGCTGCATCCCGCAAGCGTCGAATTGGCCGATGCGCTTGGCTGGTCGACGGATGCGATCGAAGCCCAGGCGTTTGGCTTTCTCGCCGCGCGAGGGCTCAAGGGCCTGCCGCTCAGCTATCCCGCCACGACCGGCGTGCCGCTCCCGATGACCGGAGGTCTCGTCGCGCGGCCGTAAGGACCCGGCCGCCGCCGGAATACACGCGCCTTGACAGGTTCATGCAAATGCATTTAATTTGATGCATCTGCATGAACTCGAAGGCCTGCGAATGACCCATCGCCTCCGGCTGATCAGCCACAAGCTTTGCCCCTATGTGCAGCGGGCGGTGATCGCGCTGACGGAAAAGGACGTCGCCTTCGAGCGGATCGACGTCGATCTCGCCAACAAGCCGGACTGGTTCCTGGGCGTCTCGCCGTTGGGCCGCACGCCGGTGCTTCAGGTCGGCGATACCGCAATCTTCGAATCCGCGGTCATTCTCGAATATCTGGAGGAGACCGAACCGAAGCCGCTGCATCCGGTTGATGCCTTGCGGCGGGCCGAGCACCGCGGCTGGATTGAATTCGGCTCGGCCGTGCTCAACGACATCGCCGGTCTTTACTCGGCGCCCGACGAAGCCGCGTTCAAGGCGAAAGCGGCTCAACTGGAGGGGCGGTTCGCCCGGCTTGAGACGCGGGTGGTGGCTTCGCCGTGGTTCGATGGTGAAAGCTTCTCACTGGTCGACGCGGTGTTCGGTCCGGTGTTTCGCTATTTCGATGTGTTCGACGAAATCGGCGACTTCGGCATTCTGACCGGGAAGCCAAAGCTTGCGCGCTGGCGACGGTCCCTGGCGGAACGGCCATCGGTGCGCGCGGCCGTCAGCGCCGAATACCCGGCGTTGCTGCGTGATTTCCTCAAGCGGCGTAATTCGTGGATATCGCAGCTCCAGACGTGCGGGCTGCTGAACGCCTAAAGTTCGGCGGCCATCTTGGCGAGCGTCGCAACCGTGTTCATGTTGCGCGCGGTCCCGGCCTTGGCGGCGGGAATGACGAGTTTCGAAGTTCCCATGCCCTCGCCGTAGTGGACGTAGATCTCGCGCCGTCCGAGGCTGATCTTCTCGTCCTTCCGGCCACGGACGCCTTCGACTGCGTCGGCCGTTGGCGCTCGATCGAGGAAGATCGCGACGGTGCGGTTCGGCGCCAGTTTTGCAAACGGATTGTCGGCTGCGACCTGCGCCATTTCAGCGGCGGTGCGGATGAGCACGCCGACCGGCTTGCCGGCATAGGCCTCAAGCCGTTTCTCAAGCGCGGACTTGATCGCGGCCTCGGACTTCTTGCTTTGGAAGACGACGTTGCCGCTGGCGATATAGGTTTTGGCCGCGGCGAAGCCGAGTTCGTCGCACATCGCCTTCAACTCGCTCATCGGAAGCTTGCCGGTGCCGCCGACATTGACCGCGCGCAGCAAGGCGACCCAGGCGGTCATCTACGCGAGGCCTTTTTCTGACGCGTTTTCTTCACGCGAACCGCTTCACACTTCGCTTGAAAACGCTATGTCAGCGCACGTTGGCGAGGCGCATATCGAGATACGCCGTCACCGACTGCATCAACGGTTCGAGCTTGCCGTCGAAGAAGTGGTTGGCGCCGGGGATGACCTGCTGGTCGATCACGATGCCCTTTTGCGTCTTGAGCTTCTCGACCAGCGTATTGACGTCCTTCGGCGGCACCACCGCGTCCTTCTCGCCATGCACGATCAGGCCCGACGACGGGCAGGGCGCGAGGAACGAGAAGTCGTAGAGGTTGGCGGGCGGGGCGATCGAGATGAAGCCTTCGACCTCGGGGCGGCGCATCAGCAGTTGCATGCCGATCCAGGCACCGAACGAGAAACCTGCAACCCAGCAGGCGCGCGCTTCGGGATTGATGGTTTGCGCCCAGTCGAGCGCGGACGCGGCATCCGACAATTCACCGGTGCCGTGATCGAACGAGCCCTGGCTGCGGCCGACGCCGCGGAAGTTGAAACGCAGCACCGAAAAGCCGCGATGGGCGAACGCGTAGTAGCACTGGTAGACGATCTGATGATTCATCGTGCCGTGAAACTGCGGGTGTGGATGCAGGATCATCGCGATCGGCGCATTCTTCTGCTTGGCCGGGTGATAGCGGCCTTCGAGGCGGCCTGCGGGGCCAGTGAAAATGACTTCAGGCATGGACGGTCCTTAGGTGAGATCGACCGGTTTATCGCTGGCTTCATCTGGCGCTCTGGCAGACGAGATCCTGCGCACGGAAAATCGGGAGAAGCCCTCTCAAGCGCGGATCGCGCGACGACGGCTGATTATGGAGGCCGCGTTCTAACATAGGGCGTGGGGCAAAATGCAAGGGTTTTCAACATCCGCCCGCGTGCCCAAGATGTTAGGTAGCATTGCGCAATTGCAGAGGCGCGCGCCGCTTGCCAATTGGCGTAAGGCACCGCATCACGCACCTAGCTGGGATCGATAAAGGTATTATATTACATCAATGCCGAACCGCGTCTACCTCGACTGGAATGCGACCACGCCGCTCCGTGACGAAGCGCGGCGCGCGATCGCGTCTGCGCTGGATTTGCCGGGCAATGCGTCCTCGGTCCACGCCGAAGGGCGCGAGGCGCGAAAATGGATTGAGGGCGCGCGAGCCGCGGTGGCGGCCGCTGTTGGTGCCGCGCCACGGAATGTCGTCTTCACGTCGGGCGGGACCGAGGCCAATGCGCTCGCGCTGGCGCCAAACCTTCGGCGTGGGTCGGGCCCCACTGTGGAACGCCTGGTGGTGTCCGCGATCGAACACGCCTCGGTGCTCGCAGGCGGACGGTTTTCTGCCCGAGCAGATCGAGACGGTCCGCGTGACGTCCGCAGGCGTGGTCGATCTCGATCATTTGCGCGAACTGCTTCGCGATCGGCCGCCGGCATTGGTGTCGATCATGCTGGCGAACAACGAAACCGGGGCCATCCAGCCCGTCGCCGCGGCGGCCGGGATCGCGCACGACGCGGGCGGGCTTTTGCATGTCGATGCCATTCAGGCATTCGGCAAGATCCCGCTCGATATTAGGGAATTGGGCGCCGACCTCCTCACGCTGTCCGCGCACAAGATCGGTGGCCCCAAGGGCATCGGTGCGCTGGTCCTCGCGGAAGGCTTGAACGGGCCGGAGCCGCTGTTGCGGGGCGGCGGGCAGGAGCTGAGCCGCCGGGCCGGCACCGAGAATGTGGCCGGGATTGCCGGCTTTGGCGCGGCCGCGTCTGCGGCCATGGCCGGTCTCTCAGGCGAGGGCACCCGGCTCAGAGCTCTGCGGGAGCGCCTCGAAAAAGGCCTCCGGCAAACGGATGATGCGATCATATTCTCGGATTCCGTTGAGCGGTTACCAAATACCGTTTTGTTCACGATTCCCGGGCTGAAGGCCGAAACCGCGGTCATCGGCTTCGATCTGGCGGGAATTGCGGTGTCTTCGGGCTCGGCCTGTTCCTCCGGCAAGGTCCAGCCGTCCCACGTGCTGGAGGCGATGGGATTCAGCGCCGAGATCGCCCAGGGCGCGGTGCGCCTCAGTATGGGCTGGTCCACCGAAGATGCGGACATAGATCGGTGTCTGGAGGCTTGGCGAAGGCTCGCCGGTAGCTTACTTAAGGGACAGCGACGAAACACAGCTTGAACCGTTCTAAGCAGGTGATTTCGTCCGTGAAACATCGTAATAGACGCCCTTAATTTGGGTTCCACCGCGGTCCTTGAAACCGCGAGCGGAGGAATGGATGGCTGCCGTACAAGAGACGGTCGATCGGGTTCGCCAGATCGACGTCGACCAGTATCGATATGGGTTTGAGACGCTCATCGAGTCCGAGAAGGCCCCGAAGGGCTTGTCGGAAGATACTGTCCGCTTCATTTCTGCAAAGAAGAACGAACCGGCCTGGATGCTGGAATGGCGCCTGGAGGCCTATCGGCGCTGGCTGACCATGACCGAGCCGAGCTGGGCGCGCGTCAACTATCCCAAGATCGATTACCAGGACCTCTACTATTACGCCGCGCCGAAGCCGAAGAAGGCGCTGTCGTCGATCGACGAGATCGATCCGGAAATTCTCAAGACTTACGAGAAGCTCGGCATTCCGCTCCGCGAGGTCGCGATTCTCGAAGGCGTCGAGCCGCCGCCCGGTGGTGCGCCTTCGCCGAGCCGCAAGATCGCGGTCGATGCCGTGTTCGATTCGGTCTCGGTTGCGACCACCTTCAAGGAAGAACTGAAAAAGGCCGGCGTGATCTTCATGCCGATCTCGGAGGCGATTCGCGAGCATCCGGAGATCGTGAAGAAGTACCTCGGCACGGTGGTGCCGACCTCGGACAATTTCTTCGCGACGCTGAACTCCGCGGTGTTCTCTGACGGTTCGTTCGTGTACGTGCCGCCGGGCGTGCGTTGCCCGATGGAACTGTCGACTTATTTCCGCATCAACGAGCGCAATACCGGCCAGTTCGAACGCACGCTGATCATCGCCGACAAGGGCTCCTACGTCAGCTATCTCGAAGGCTGCACCGCGCCGCAGCGCGATGAGAACCAGCTTCACGCCGCCGTGGTCGAACTCGTCACGCTGGATGACGCCGAGATCAAGTATTCGACGGTGCAGAACTGGTACCCCGGCAATTCCGAAGGCAAGGGCGGCATCTACAACTTCGTCACCAAGCGGGGCGACTGCCGCGGCGTCAACTCCAAGATCTCCTGGACCCAGGTTGAGACCGGCTCAGCCATCACCTGGAAATATCCGAGCTGCATCCTGCGCGGCGACAATTCGCGCGGCGAGTTCTACTCGATCGCGATCTCGAACGGCCATCAGCAGGTCGATTCCGGCACCAAGATGATCCATCTCGGCAAGAACACGACGAGCCGCATCATCTCCAAGGGCATCGCCGCCGGCGTGTCACAGAACACCTATCGCGGCCTGGTCACGGCGCATCGCAAGGCGACCGGCGCGCGCAATTTCACCGCCTGCGACTCGCTTCTGATCGGCGACAAATGCGGTGCGCACACCGTGCCTTATGTGGAAGCGAAAAATTCCTCCACGCTGTTCGAGCATGAAGCGACGACCTCGAAGATCTCAGAGGACGTGCTGTTTTACTGCGTGCAGCGCGGCCTGAGCCAGGAAGAGGCGGTTGGCCTCGTCGTCAACGGTTTCGTCAAGGATGTCCTGCAGCAACTGCCGATGGAATTCGCGGTGGAAGCGCAGAAGTTGATCTCGATCTCGCTGGAGGGCAGCGTCGGCTGACGCGGCCTCGCGCGCCTTTGCAGGCGGTGCGTAGCGATTGGTTTGAAAGGTAATTGAATGTCACTGCTAGAAGTCAAGAATTTGCAGGTGCGTGTCGAGGAACGCGAAATCCTCCACGGGCTCTCGCTCACGGTGAACGAGGGCGAGGTTCATGCGATCATGGGGCCGAACGGCTCCGGCAAGTCGACGCTCTCTCACGTCATCGCCGGCAAGCCGGGCTACGAAGTCACCGGCGGCGAAATCCTGTTCAAGGGCGAAGACCTGCTCGAGATGGCCCCCGACGAGCGCGCCGCCAAGGGCGTGTTTCTCGCGTTCCAGTACCCGGTGGAGATCCCCGGCGTCGTCACCATGAACTTCCTCCGCACGGCCTACAACGCCCAGCGCAAGGCGCGTGGCGAGAGCGAATTGATGGCGCCGGAGTTCCTGAAGAAAGTGCGTGAGGTCGCCACGCGGCTCAGCATCCCGCTGGATATGCTCAAGCGCGGCGTCAATGTCGGCTTCTCCGGCGGCGAAAAGAAGCGCAACGAAATTCTCCAGATGGCACTGTTCGAGCCGAGCCTGTGCATTCTGGACGAAATGGATTCAGGCCTCGACATCGACGCGCTTCGGGTTGCGGCCGATGGCGTCAACGCGTTGCGTTCGCCTGGACGTGCGATGGTCGTGATCACGCACTACCAGCGGCTTCTGAACTATATCGTGCCCGACTTCGTCCACGTGATGTCGAAGGGCAAGGTCGTCAAGAGCGGCGGCAAGGAACTGGCGCTGGAGCTTGAAGCGTCCGGCTACGCGCAGTTCGAAGACGCAGCTTGATACGGATGTTGTGATGAATATTGCTTTGGCAAAGACCGACACGAGGCGAGAGGCGGCCGATATCTTCGCCGCCGCGCGCGATCGGTTGCCCGGCGCCGGCAAGGTCGCCGAATTGCGTGCGCAGGCATTTGAAGCCTATGCCCGCGCCGGCCTGCCGCATCGCCGGTTGGAAGACTGGAAATATACCGACCTGCGCGCCCTGATGCGCGAGGTGCTGCCGCTGGCGGCAGCCCCTGACGCAAGTGCAATCGAGCGCGCCAAGGCCGCATTGGCCGCGCTTCCGCACATGGACGCCCATCGGCTGGTGCTGGTGGACGGCGTCGTTGCGCCGTCGCTGTCCGGTCTGAGCGCGCTGGAAGCCGGCGTCCGCGTGCAGACGCTGCGCGAGATTCTCGAAGACAAAAACGCTGCCCGGGCCGACGTGTTGGAAAATGGCCCGGCCTCCGGCGCGATGATCTCGCTGAATTCGGCGATGGCGACCGACGGCGCCGTGATCACGGTCGCGAACGGCACGGTGCTCACCAAGCCGCTTCATGTCCTGCACGTCGCGACCCGCCCGTCCGCTGCAACCTATACCCGCTCGTACCTGAAGCTCGGCAACGCCGCGCACGCGACGCTGGTGGAGAGCTTTGTCGCGGCCGGCGAAGCCAAGTCCTATCAGACCAACGATGCCGTCATCGTCTGGCTCGGCAATGACGCCCATTTGCAGCATGTGCGGCTGATGGCCGATAGCGCCGATGCCGCTAACGTCACGACCGCGATCTTCACGCTCGGCGCCAAGGCGCGCCTGAACGCCTTCAACATGACGAGCGGCGGTGGCGTCAGCCGATATCAGGGCTATCTGACGTTCGCGGGCGAGGGCGCGGAGGCGAGTGTCAACGGCGTCAACCTGCTCAATGGCCGGCAGCACGCCGACACCACCTTGTTCCTCGATCACGCGGTGCCGAACTGCGCGAGCCGCGAAATCTTCCGCGCCGTCGTCGACGATCGCGCCCATTCGGTGTTCCAGGGCCGCATCATCGTCAAGCCGAAAGCGCAGAAGACCGACGCCAAGATGATGACGCGGGCGCTGCTGCTGTCGGACGAGGCCGAGGCCGATAACAAGCCGGAACTGGAGATCTTCGCTGACGACGTGACCTGCGGTCACGGCGCCACCACCGGCGCGCTCGACGAAAGCCTGCTGTTCTATCTGCGGGCCCGTGGTCTTTCCGAGAAAGAGGCCCAGGCGCTGCTGATTCAGGCCTTTGTCGGTGAAGCCATCGAATCCATTGCCAATGACACCCTGCGCGAAATGGCGATCACGACCGCGCAGCGTTGGCTGGAGGCACGGGGATGACCATGCACCCGGCTGTCTCAAACGGTTCCTACGACGTCGCCCGCCTGCGGGAGGATTTTCCCGCGCTGGCGACCAAGGTCTACGGCAAGCCGCTTGTCTATCTCGACAACGCCGCGTCGGCGCAGAAGCCGTACGCCGTGCTCGATCGCATGACCGAGGCCTACAAGAGCGAATACGCCAACGTGCATCGCGGGCTGCATTACCTCGCCAACGCGGCCACGGAGGCCTATGAGGGCGCCCGCGAGAAGGTCGCGAAATTCCTCAACGCGCCGCGGACCGAGGAGATCATCTTCACCCGCAACGCGACCGAGGCCATCAACCTCGTGGCGTCTTCCTGGGGCGCGCCGAATATCGGCGAGGGCGACGAGATCGTGCTCTCGATCATGGAGCACCACTCCAACATCGTGCCGTGGCATTTCCTGCGGGAACGTCAGGGAGCGGTCCTCAAATGGGTCGACGTCGACGACGACGGCAACTTCCTGATCGAGGAATTTGAAAAGCAGTTATCGCCGCGGACAAAGCTGGTCGCGATCACCCAGATGTCGAATGCGCTGGGCACCATCGTGCCGGTGAAGGAAATCGTGAAGATTGCCCACGCCAGGGGCATTCCGGTGCTGGTCGATGGCAGCCAGGGCGCGGTGCACCTGACGATCGACGTGCAGGACATCGGCGCGGACTTTTACGTCTTTACCGGTCACAAGCTCTACGGGCCCTCCGGCATCGGCGTGCTTCACGCCAAACACGAGCATCTCGTCAACATGCGCCCCTATAACGGCGGCGGCGAGATGATCCGCGAAGTGGCGCGCGACCGGGTCAGCTATGGCGACCCGCCGCATAAATTCGAGGCCGGGACGCCCGCGATCGTGGAAGCGATTGGCCTTGGAGCTGCGATCGACTACGTCAATTCGATCGGCAAGGAACGCATCGCCGCGCACGAGCACGACCTTCTGACCTATGCGGAGGCGCGCTTACGGGAAATCAATTCGCTGCGCATGATCGGCACGGCGAAAGGCAAGGGGCCGCTGATTTCGTTCGAGATGGAGGGGGCGCATCCGCACGATGTCGCCACCGTCATCGACCGGCAGGGGATTGCGGTGCGCGCCGGCACCCACTGCGTGATGCCGCTTTTAGAGCGGTTCAATGTCACCGCAACGTGCCGGGCCTCGTTCGGGATGTATAATACCCGCGAGGAAGTCGACCATCTGGCACAGGCGCTGATCAAGGCGCGGGAATTGTTTGCATGACCGACACAGTCGAAGCCAAGGACCTGGCAGTCAAGGACCTGGAAGCCAAGGCTTCCAACATGGAAACCCAGTCGGCGTTGCCGCCGGAGGAAACCGAGCGGCTGAGCGGCGATATCGTGGCCGCGCTGAAGACGGTGTTCGATCCGGAAATCCCGGCCGATATCTACGAGCTTGGCCTGATTTACAAGGTCGAGCTCAAGGACGACCGCTCGGTCGATCTGCTGATGACGCTGACCACGCCGAATTGTCCGGCGGCGGGCGAGTTGCCGCAGATGGTCGAGAACGCGGTCGCGAGCGTGCCTGGCGTCGGTGTCGTCAACGTCAACCTGGTGTGGGATCCGGCGTGGACGCCGGACCGCATGTCGGACGAGGCGCGTCTCGTCCTCAATATGTGGTGAGCGGTCGTCGAAGACATAACGCCTCATTGAATTGGCTTTGGGATTGACCACATGACCGATATGACCCCGACCTCACCAGCCCCCAAGGCCAAGCGTCCCCGTCCGCAAGTGATGAAGCTGACGGAGGCCGCGGCAACCCGCATTGCCGAACTGACCAAGCGCGCCGATTCCGAGATCGTCGGCCTTCGGGTCGGCGTCAAGAATGGTGGCTGCGCCGGACAGTCCTATACGGTCGAATATGCCCATGAGGTCCGCCCGTCCGATGAAGTCGTCGAGGACAAGGGCGTGAAGATCCTGGTCGATCCCAAGGCCGTTCTGTTCCTGCTCGGCACCGAGATGGACTACAAGGCCGACAAGATGCAGGCCCAGTTCATCTTCAACAATCCGAACCAGATCGGCGCCTGCGGCTGCGGCGAATCCGTGCAGCTCAAGCCTGCCGACGTCGAGGGCTGAGACTTCCCGAGATGTGATACCGTCGTCCGGTTGGTATGCGGAGCGCCGGACCCCGATGGATCGCGATTTCCTGATCGACCTGTTTGCGGACTTCGGTCCGGTGACCATTCGCCGGATGTTCTCCGGCTACGGCATTTCCGCCGACGGCACCAATTTCGCGCTCGCGCTACGCGCAGGCCTTTACTTCCGTGCCGACGAAACCACCATTCCGCAATTCGAGGCGGAGGGCTCCCGGCCGTTTCAATATCAGCAGCGACGGAGCGGGAAGGTCGTCACCGTCAATTCGTATTGGGAATTGCCGGCCCGGCTGTTCGACGATTCGGAAGAACTGACCGGTTGGGCGAGAGCTGCGCTGGCGGCAGCGCAGCGGGCTGCATTGAGCAAGCGTCCGAGATCGCGAAAGCAGGCGGGCGCTGTCAAAAAGAGGGCGCCCGTCAAGAAAGCCGCGGCTAAAAAGACCGTGGCCCGGAAGTCCGTGCGGAAGACGAAAAAAACCACGAAGCGGAAATAGCCGTTTGGTGCGCCGCGATCAGGCGACCTGGATCAGGCGACCTGATCAGGCGACTTGGCCGCGGGTTTCGGCGACGTATTCGGGGTCCGCCTCGCAAACGACGCGGTTGCGCCCGGCGCGCTTGGCGGCATAAAGGCACGCGTCCGCACGCTCGATCAGCGAGTCCGTGTCGTCTCCCGGCTTGAGCATCGAGACGCCAACCGAAATGGTGACGCGGCCCAAAATCTCGCCGGTGGATTTCTTCTTCAATTCCTTCGACATCACGGCGCGACGGATATGGTCGGCGACCGTCAGGGCCTGGCGCAGCGCCGTACTGGGCAGCACCACGGCAAACTCCTCGCCGCCGTAGCGCGCGGTGATGTCCTGTCCCTTGATCGACTGCTTCAGCGACATCCCGACCAGCCGCAACACCTGATCGCCGGTGAGGTGACCGTAGGAGTTGTTGAACGACTTGAAGTAGTCGATGTCGAACATCAAAAGCGAGAGCGGCTCGCGTGTTTCGAGTGCAGTCGCGACCGCCGTCTTGAGTGATTGGTCGAAATACTTGCGGTTGCCGAGACCGGTCAGGGGGTCGGTCAGGCTTTCGGCGCGGATCGCCTCGAGGCTCTGCTGAAGGTTGCTGATTTCGGTCTTGGACAAGGCCAGCCGCTCTTCCAGCGCCTTGGTTGTGTCGCGCATGTCGTGCGTCGTCTTGACGAGCGTATCGACGAGCTTCCTCACCTGCTCGTTGTTGACGACTGTTGCAAGTTTTTGGCCGACGCTCGAGAGGCTTTCGCCGTAAGTCGCCGACATCTCGAGCGCTTCACCGATCAGGAGCATCACATCGTCGATCTCGCCGATGACGCGAGCGCCGACCTTGTCGATACGGTCGGTGGTCTTGATGTGGGAAAGGTAGGTTTCGTAGATCTGCTCAAGGTCGGCCTCGGTCAGCTTGCCGTTGCGGGCGAGCGTCTCGTTGATGACCTTGTTGAGCTGGGAATTGTAGCCGGTCGCGTAGACGTACCAGATTTCGTAATTGCGCGGAATCGCAGTTTGCCGCAGCGACTTGATCTGGCCCAATGCCAGTTCGGCAAAGGCCATTGTCCTTTCATAGTCGTCCAGCACTGAAATGCCCCCGCGACGATCAGCAGGGCCCGCTGATCGCGCTAATCACTTAAATAATGGCGTTCAAGCTACTGGGGGTTAGTGAACGAGCCGTAAACGGGGGAACCGTACCCCCGTAGGTGGAGCGAATTTCAGACGCGGGCGCGGATCGGCCGCAACAGGAATGCCGGAAGGTGCGAGTGATCGGCCGGTTCTGATGCAGAAGAATTTTGCGGAGCCGGCCGGGATCTCGGCGATCCGCCGCGTGGCGAAGCCGGGGCGGTCTTCGGTTCAGCAGTCTGGGACGGTGCTGACGGGGCGGGGTTGCGGCCGGCGCTGCTGCCGGCGTCACGGTTGCCGGAGTCACGGTCGCGGCGGGGCTTGCGGCCGCCGCGGCGTGATCCGTCTCGCTCGCCCCGTTCGCCACCGCGTGAACGCCTGTGCTCGTGGCCTTCGGCTTCTTCCTGAACTTCGACCTGCGGGGCGCCTTCGGCGCGAGGAATGCTCTGGCCGATCAGCTTTTCGATGGCCGCCATCGATTTGTGATCGAGTGACGTGACGATCGACATTGCCGTTCCTGCACGGCCGGCCCGCCCGGTGCGGCCGATCCGGTGAACGTAGTCGTCGGCGTGATGAGGGACGTCGAAATTGAAGACGTGGCTGACGGCTGGAATATCAAGGCCGCGGGCAGCGACGTCGGAGGCCACCAGAAGCGGGATTTCACCTTTGCGGAATTGATCGAGCGCTGCCGTGCGCGCGGATTGATCCATATCGCCGTGCAGGGCGCCGACGCTGAAGCCATGTTTCTGCAGTGACTTGTAAAGAACGGCGACTTCGCGTTTGCGATTGCAGAAGATGATCGCGTTGTTGAGGTCCTTGGCTTCGCGGAGCAGATGGCGGAGGATTTCGCGCTTCTGGTGCGCTTCGCGTCCCGAGGGCACCTGCAACTGCGTCACCGTCACCGCCGTGGTCGCGGGCTTGGAGACTTCGACCTTTTCGGGATTGTGCAGGAAGGCTTCGGTGATGCGTCTGATTTCGGGCGGCATCGTCGCTGTGAAGAACAGCGTCTGGCGGGTAAACGGGACCAGCTTGCAGATGCGCTCGATGTCGGGAATGAAGCCCATGTCGAGCATGCGGTCGGCTTCGTCGATCACGAGCAGTTCGACGCCGGTGAGCAGCAGGCCGCCGCGTTCGGTGTGGTCGAGCAACCGGCCTGGCGTTGCGATCAGAACGTCGACGCCACGGGTGAGCTTGGAATCCTGATCACCGAACGAAACTCCGCCGATCAGCAGGGCGACGTTGAGCTTCTGGCCGACGCCGTAACGGTCGAAATTTTCCTTTACCTGGGCGGCGAGTTCGCGCGTGGGTTCCAGGATCAGGGTCCGGGGCATTCTGGCGCGGGCACGGCCCTTTTCCAGAATCGTGAGCATCGGAAGGACGAAAGCAGCGGTCTTGCCGGTGCCGGTCTGGGCAATGCCGAGAACATCGCGGCGGGCCAGAACGTGAGGAATCGCCTGTTCCTGAATGGGGGTAGGGGTGGTGTAACCGGTTGCCGCAACAGCGGCGAGCACCTTATCGGACAAGCCGAGATGAGAAAAAGACATTTAGCCTCTGGCAGATACCGCCGTCTGGAATCTTGAAAAGGACTGTCGCGCTCAACCCCGGAACGGCACGCAGATTTGCACGGGATTTTCGGATACGCGGGGAGGCGGTTTGATCAAGGTATCGCACTTCGATACCGGACCGCTTCGACCCGGAACATAGGCGCGCATCGGCCAAAGTCAATGGAAACGAGGCCGGAAGCGTTGAAAAAGCTTAATCTTTTGACACAAATACGGATTAATCGCGTACCTCGGTGGTTTCTATGGCAGGCGGTTGAACCTTGGGTTTCAAAGCGCCGACTATTACCGCAAGACGGCCCAAAATGACGTCAACGGGCCGCAAGGGAATGCAGGGGAATAAGCATGAAAGGCCGGTTTTCGCTGAGGTTTGCAACGGCGGCGCTCGGCCTCGCCATACCGCTATTTATGTTGGCTGTTCCGGCGGAGGCGGCCAAACGCGTGGCGCTTGTCATCGGCAACAACGACTACAAGAACGTGCCGAAGCTGCAAAAGGCGGTCAATGATGCCCGCACGATGGGTGACACGCTAAAGCAGCTCGGCTTTTCCGTGATGCTGGCGGAGAACCAGACCCGGCAGGCTTTCAGCGAATCGCTACTTGCGTTCGACCGGGCAGTCGAGGAGGGCGACACCGCGTTTTTCTTCTATGCGGGTCACGGCTTCGAGATCGCCGGCCAGAATTTCCTGCTGCCGACCGACGTGCCGGCCGCGACCGAAGGGCAGGAAGAATTGGTGCGCGACGCCTCGGTGCTCGCCGACCGCGTCATCGAGCGCCTGCAAAACAAGAAAGTGCGAACCGCGATTCTCGTATTCGACGCTTGCCGCAACAATCCGTTCGAACGTTCGGGAACCCGCGCCGTGGCGGGCGGCGGCGGCCTCGCGCCGATGACGCAATTGCCGGAAGGCGTGTTCTCGGTGTTTTCGGCGGGTCCGCGCCAGACCGCGCTCGACCGCCTCTCCAACAACGACGTCAATCCCAACTCGGTCTTCACGCGCACCTTCGCCAAGGAGTTGCTGCAGCCGGGCGAGAACCTCGTGCAGGTCGCCCAGCGCACCCGCCGCATCGTCAGTGAAATGGCGGAAACGGTCAGCCACAAGCAGATCCCCGTCTATTTCGACCAGATGGTCGACGACGTCTTTCTGAACGGCAACGACAAGGCGCAGGCATCGAAGGGCGCCGAGAAGCCTGCCGAGCCGAAGCCGCAGGTCGCCGCGCTGTCGCCGGCGGCCATTCCGCGGCCGCCGAAAGAAGACACAGTCAACGCGCCGATCGCGATGTTCTCCCGTCACAATGGCGGCTGGACGGTGTACTTCTCCATTGTCGATCCCACGCTCGGCATTTCCTGGCGCATGGGAGATACCGGCGAATTCCGTGAAACCGGTTTCGCCGACACGCTCGATTCCCGCACCCGCAAGCGGATGGCCAACCCGTCGATCGAGCTTCCGGCCGATACGCAGGCCACCACATTGGAGGTCCGCTATATCGACGCATCCGGCAATATGCAGGGGCCGTTTCCGATCAAGTTCGATCCGGAAGCTGCCTTGATCCGCGATCAGCGAAAAATCCTCGACATGACCGCGACGAGCTGGCTGTCGTTTCGCGAATTCAACGGGCTGTCTGGTCTATTACACCCATCTGATGTCGTATCGTTGCGCCATCCGCGAGGTGAAGATCGGCGTCGATACGTCGGTGCCGGATCAGGTGATCAAGATGCCGCCGTGCAACGCGAAGGATCCGCTCGCCATTCCCGCTGACGCCAAGCCCTATCTGAAGCTGTCGCCTTCGAACAAATTCGTCTCGGTGGAATTGACCTATCGCGACGGCAGCGTGTCGGAAATCAAGAGTTTCCGGCGCTAACTTCCAACGGAATATCGCGCTATAACCCCGCTAACGTTGCGGGGAGTAGCCGATGTCCCGAACCATTCAAACGCATTGTTGCATCGTCGGAGGCGGTCCGGCCGGGATGATGCTGGGCTATCTGCTGGGCCGCGCCGGCATCGAGACGGTCGTGCTCGAGAAGCACGCGGATTTCTTCCGGGATTTTCGCGGCGACACGGTCCATCCCTCGACGTTGCAGGTGATGGACGAACTCGGGCTGATCGACGGCTTTCTGAAAGTGCCGCATCAGCGGTTGCAGAAGATGGACGGCAAGTTCGGCAATCAGTCCGTCCGCGTCGCCGATCTCAGCCGCCTGCACGTCAAATACCCCTTCATTGCGATGATGCCGCAATGGGATTTCCTCAATTTCCTGCGCGAGAGCGGCAAGCGCTTCTCGTCACTCCAGGTGATGATGGACGCGAACGCCACCGACCTGATCTGGTCGGGCGACCGTGTCGTCGGCGTCAATGCCGATACGCCGGAAGGGCCGGTCGAGATCCGCGCCGGCCTCACCATCGGATGCGATGGACGCCATTCCCTCGTGCGCGAACGTGCGGGCCTTGAGGTCGACGAAATCGGCGCGCCGATGGACGTGTTGTGGTTTCGCGCCGGCCGCCGGCCGAACGAGACCGAAAACCTGTTTGCGCGCATTCAATCCGGCAAGATGCTCGTGACGTTCGATCGCGGCGACTACTGGCAATGCGCCTATGTGATCGCGAAGGGCCAGTTCGACGCGATCAAGGCGAGGGGGTTGGACGCCTTGCGCACCGACGTCGCCGGCATGGCGCCGGTGCTGGGTGCGGGCCTGTCGGACGTGAAATCGTGGGACGACGTCAAATTGCTCACGGTTGCGATCAATCGACTGAAGCGATGGACGCGGCCGGGATTGCTTTGCATTGGCGACGCCGCACACGCGATGTCGCCGGTCGGCGGCGTCGGCGTCAACCTCGCCATTCAGGACGCGGTTGCGACCGCCAATCTCCTTGCGGCGAAGCTGGTTGGGTCTGAAAGCCAATCGGGCTTGTCCCTCGAGGAAGAACTCGACGCCGTTCAGGCACGGCGCACGTTTCCGGTGCGGATGACGCAAGCGATGCAGGTGGTGGTGCAGAACAACTCATCAGCCGCCGCGATCAAACCTGGCGACCAGCCGCTTCGCGTGCCGCTGTTGCTGCGCATGGTCAGTGCGATTCCGCCGCTTCAGGCGCTCACGGCGCGTCTGCTCGCGATCGGCGTCCGTCCCGAACACGTGCATTCGCCGGCGGCCTGACGGCCGATCGACGCCTAACCCATGACCGAAAAGCCGCCGTCGACCGGGATCGCGGTGCCCGTGACGAAATCGGACGCCGACGAGGCGAGGAACGTCGCGATGCCGGCGAAATCCCCAGCCGCGCCCCAGCGCGCGGCCGGCGTGCGCGCCAGCACCTTGTCGTGCAGGCCCGCGATCTGCTCGCGGGCGCGCTTGGTCAGATCGGTATCGATCCAGCCCGGCAGCACGGCGTTGACCTGGATGTTGTCGGCGGCCCAGGCGACCGCGCAGGAGCGGGTGAACTGCACGATGCCGCCCTTGCTCGCGGCGTAGGCTGGCGCAAAGCTCGCGCCGAAGATCGACATCATCGAACCGATATTGATGATCTTGCCGCCGCCTGCTGCCTTCATCGCGGGATGAACCGCGCGCGAGCACAGGAAGGCGCTGGTGAGGTTGGTCGAGATGACGCTGTCCCATTCGGTGGGATCAAGCGTTTCCGGCGATTTGCGGATATTGATGCCGGCGTTGTTGACGAGGATGTCGATCCGGCCGAGCTCGCCGCGAACGCGTTTCACCATGGCGTCGACCGCGGCCTCATCGGTGACATCGGCCGTGGCCGCAATCGCCTTGTGGCCGTCCTTCACGAGGCCGGCGACGGCCTCCGCCGATTTCGCCTCGTTTCGCCCGACGATCGCGACCGCCGCGCCGGCCGCGGCCATGCCGCGCGCCATGCCAAGGCCAATGCCGCCATTGCCGCCGGTCACGATCGCGACCTTGCCCGCGAGGTCGAACGGTCCTGTCGTCATGTGGATACTCCCTAACGCTTGCTCTGCCAGATCAGCACCAGCCCAAGGCCGGACAGTGCGGCGCCGTAGCCGGCCCATTCGAGTTGCCGGATCATGAAGCTCGATGCGGGCCAGGTGATCATGCCGGTGCCTTGCCCGATCCACAGGACGCCGATGGCAAGCGCGATGAGGCCAAGCACGAGCAGCAGGTTACGCATGGGGTTTCCTCTGGTGGAGTCGTTTCTTTGAGTTGGCGGTATTTAAGGGCGGACGGGACGCTTCGTCACGTGGAGTCTTGTGCAAGCAACAAAAAAGCCCCGGACGATGCCGGGGCTTTTCGAATTCAGATGTCGGTCAGATCAGGGCTGATCTCAGTACTTGGAGACCGCGGTCCACCCCAGTTGAAGCGGTAGACCAGCGAGGTCGAGATCGTCTGCACGAAGGGCTTGAAACTGACAGAGTAGGCCCAGCGGGCCGCCGCCGATGTATGGTTTCGTCCAAGGTCTTGCGATCGTAGTAGGCCGCGCGATATTCGGTCTTCATGAACCAGCCCGGCGCCGAGATGCCGAAGATGTTCAGATTGTTTTCGACGCCGCCACCGACGAACCAGCCGCTGCGGTTGAAGGAAGGTCGTCGAGACGACGGCCGCCGCACCACTCACCAGGTCACGAGCTGCGAACCCGACCAATAGGACTGGAGTGAAACCGGCATTGACGTAGGAATAGACGTTCGGCGCAACGAGCTAGCCGAAGCGAGCGCCGACGGCCCAAGTGCTCGTAGTTCTTGATGCGGCCAGTCATTGCAACGGACCGTGATCGTTGATCGAGCCCTTGAGGCTGCCGAACTGGCCATCGGCGAAGATGCCGACAACCCACGAGTTGTTGAACTGCCAGTCGTAACCGGCACCGACCGTGCCGAACCAGCCGTCGCCGCCCAGCCGCTGGTTGATGGCCAACGGTGTGCCAGCGCCGGTCACCATCCGGCTGTTGGTGTCCGCATCCCACACGCCGCCGCCGGCGCCGCCGAAGATGTAGAAGCCGGTCCAGTTGTACACCGGCTCAGCCATCACGGGCGCCTTGGTGTAGGTGCGGGCGGGAAGGTCAGCCGCGAGAGCCGATCCGGAGAACGCCGCGACCGCGGCCAATGACAGCACCAGATTTTTCAAGTTCAACCCCACGATTAGACCTTCAAACGACTCAATCTTGAGTAGCTTTGGTCTGTATACAAGCTTCGGGGTAAAAAGCTGTGTCCGCGAGGGCACACTGGGCTGCGAAGTTGTGTCTGATGATTAGCCGCGGGTCCGAGGCAGAACAATCAACCGAACGGGGGAGAAGCGGCGGCGCAGCAGGCACAAAAAGGCCCCGGACGAGCCGGGGCCAATAAAAAAGCCCCGGACGATGCCGGGGCTTTTCGAATTCAGATCTCTTTCAGATCAGGACTGATCTCAGTACTTGGAAACCAGCGGGCCACCCCAGTTGAAGCGGTAGACCAACTCGGTGGTCGCCTTCTGCTCGAAGACGTGGCTGGTCTGGTTCAGCACCGCGCCAACGCCGCACCCGTCGCCGTTCGTACAAATCAGAGTGTTGGTCTTGTTGTTGAATTCGGAGAAGCGAACTTCGTTCTTCCAGAACAGGCCGGGGAACTGCTTCACAGCGTATTCGGTGCCGCCACCGATGAAGTATCCGCCGCGCGTCTGGCTTCCCAGCGCAATTCCCGTCGCGGTGAATGCGGTCGGGTCTGTTGAATCGAGGAAGCCGGTGCCTTTGAAGTGCGCCTGGGTGTAACCGGCGTTGAAGTAGGTCAGAAGGCCCGGAAGCGCGACGTAACCGACGCGACCGCCAACGGCCCAGGAATAGTCGTTCTTGAACTGGCCCGTGAGATTCGAAGCGTTGATAAGCGCGCCGCTCACGTTGCTGGTGTTGATGCTGTATTGGCCGCCGATGTTGGACCAGTCTGCGTCGGCAAACGCGCCGATCACGAAATTGCCCATGAACTGATAGTCGTAACCGAGGCCGATCTTGGCGAGCCATCCCTTGCCGCCGACGTCCTGACCCAGGCTTTGAAGCGCGAATGGCGCGGCAACGTCATTCTCAGAGTGCTGGTACTGGGCCAGACCATAGCCGAAGCCGCCGGAGAGCCAGAAGCCGGTCCAGGTCGGAGCCGCCACAACGGGCTCCGGCGCCTTGGTGTAGGTGCGGGCGGGAAGGTCGGCCGCGAGAGCGGATCCGGTAAACGCCGCAACCGCGGTCAATGCCAACACCAACTTCTTCATTTGCTACCCCTTAAGCCGTTAGCGCCGTCCCCGACGCGATCTCGATTCTGCCCCCATGTATAAACGTTTCTCGCCCGAAAGCTGTGTCTGGGCGAGCACACCTGGCTGAAAACGACAAACTCCGCGAGTCGCCGCAGGGGTTAAAAGTCTTTTAAAATCAATAAGAAAGGCAACATATTACCGTCATCATGCGCTGCGGTCGACTAGGACTGAGAGCGAACTCGTCAAACGTCGAGAATGCCTGGTTTTTGGCAGGCTCGGTCTTGTCGGGATGAAAGCGAAGCGCGACCCGGTTTTGCGTCCCATGGATCGCTTGAGAGAGTTCGGCGGCGTACGGCCGTCAGCGAAAACGCACCTTCAACAGGTGCGCTTGGCCGGTTCACGGTGATTTTGCTGGGCTGGGCCGGCGCTACCTCGCCAAGGCCCCGCGACAGGACGGCGAGCGCGCTAGACGTCCAGTAGATCTTCGTTGGCGAATTCGGCTTTGTCGGTGATGAAGGCAAAGCGCGCCTCGGCCTTCGTCCCCATCAGCCGCTCCACGGAATCGGCGGTGCCTTCGCGATCGTCGGCCAGAAGCACGACCCTCAGCAGGGTGCGCTTGCTCGGGTCCATGGTGGTTTCCTTGAGCTGCGCCGGCATCATCTCGCCAAGGCCTTTGAAGCGGCTGACATCGACCTTGGCATTGGCATTGAACTCGCTCTTCAGCAGCGCATCGCGGTGCGACTCGTCGCGGGCATAGAACGTCTTGCTGCCGTGCGAGAGGCGAAACAGCGGCGGCACGGCGAGATAGAGGTGACCCTCGTCGATCAACCGCGGCATCTGCCGGTAGAAGAAGGTGATCAGCAGCGAGGCGATGTGAGCGCCGTCGACGTCGGCGTCGGTCATGATGATGATGCGCGAGTAACGCAGATCCTCTTCGCGGTAGTGTGCGCCGGTGCCGGAGCCGATCGCCTGGATCAGGTCGCCGAGTTGCGCGTTGGCCACGAGCTTGTCCTTGGTCGCGGACGCAACGTTGAGGATCTTGCCGCGAAGCGGAAGGATCGCTTGCTTCTTGCGGTCGCGCGCCTGCTTGGCGCTGCCGCCGGCCGAGTCGCCCTCGACGATGAACAGCTCCGAGCCTTCGGCGGCGGTGTCGGTGCAATCGGCGAGCTTGCCGGGCAGGCGAAGCTTCTTGACCGCGGTCTTGCGTGAAATCTCTTTTTCCGCGCGGCGGCGCAGCCGTTCCTCGGCGCGCTCGGCGACGAAATCCAGGAGCTTGTTGGCCTGCACAGGATTGCCGGAAAGCCAATGGTCGAACGGGTCCTTGATGGCCTGTTCGACGATGCGCTGCGCCTCTGCGGTCGCGAGGCGGTCCTTGGTCTGGCCCTGGAATTCGGGTTCGCGGACGAACACCGACAGCATCACGGCCGCGCCCACCATCACGTCTTCCGAGGTGATGGAGGCTGCGCGCTTGCCCTGGCCGACGCGTTCGGCGTGGTCCTTCAACCCGCGCAGAAGCGCGCTGCGCATGCCGGATTCATGCGTGCCGCCATCCTGCGTCGGAATCGTGTTGCAGTAGGAGGAGAGGAAACCGTCGGCGTCCGCGGTCCAGGCCACCGCCCATTCGCACGCGCCTTGCGCCCCGGTGCGGCCGGATTTGCCGGAGAAAATATCCGGGTGCACCAGCGTGTCGGCGTGGATCGCCGCGGCGAGATAATCCTTCAAGCCGCCGGGAAAATGAAAGCTGTCCTCGGCGGGAACGTCCTCTACGCCTTTGAGCAGAGATGGATCGCAACGCCAGCGAATTTCGACGCCGCCGAAAAGATACGCCTTCGAGCGCGCCATCTTGAACAGCCGCTGCGGCTTGAAGGCGGCCTTGGCGCCGAAAATCTCGGTGTCCGGCTTGAAGCGAGTTCGCGTGCCGCGGCGGTTGTTGATCTTGCCGAGGTCTTCGAGCTTGCCCTTGGGATGGCCGCGCTCGAACACCATACGATAAAGCTTCTGCCCGCGCGCGACTTCGACTTCGAGCCGCGATGACAGTGCGTTGACGACGGAAATGCCGACGCCGTGCAGGCCGCCCGAGGTCTCGTAAACTTTCGAGTCGAATTTGCCGCCCGCATGCAGCGTGCACATGATGATTTCGAGCGCGGATTTTTTCGGAAACTTCGGATGCGGGTCGACGGGAATGCCGCGGCCGTTGTCGGTGACCGTTAGAAATCCATCCGCATCGAGTTCGACTTCGATGAAGGTCGCATGGCCGGCGAGCGCCTCGTCCATCGAGTTGTCGATGACTTCGGCAAACAGATGATGGAGCGCCTTCTCGTCGGTTCCGCCGATATACATGCCCGGCCGGCGCCGAACCGGCTCGAGCCCTTCGAGTACCTCGATGTCGCGCGCGGTGTAGCCGGCCTCGGCGCTGCTGGGGCGTGCGGCTGCTTTTGCGGCCGAACGGCCCTTCGGCGCGGCCTCAAAGAGGTCGTCGGATGATTTTGCTTTGGCGTTTGATTTCAGTGGCTTGGACATAGTTCTTCAGGTGATGCAGAGGAGGGCGCGGCGAATCGCTTTGAACGACTATGCCACGGATGGACTTTAAAAGTGACGCTATGAGGAGGTGCCGTCGACGGATCCTTACGCGCGCGAAGTACGGAAAACGATCACCGCAAACAGCGCCGTTGCCGTCAGCACGATCAGCGAGCCGATGATCGGCAGCACGACGAACGCCTCACCCTTTTTGATGACGACAGCGATGCCGATCGGAAACACAATCGCTCCGGCGATATGTAGCCAGCTTTGCACCTTCGCAAGCATGCTGTCGCGGGCAGCAGGAACCATTCGGTAATAGAAGCCGACCACGAGCAGGAGGACGCCGCCGACGAGGTTGAAATGCGCGTGCGCCGGCGCCAACGAAAATTCCTGGCGGATGCCCATTTCAATTCCCCAGATCATGCCGAGAACCAAAAAGATCGCGCCTGCGCGCATCATTCGTGAATCAATCATTTGCCTCGCCCCTGGCTAGCTTGCTCGAAATTGAAAATGGAGGGCTTTTGCCCCTTGCGTTAGCTGTCATTGTGACTTGATGTTGATGACCGGGCCAGCTTAAACCGGCCAGCTTGAACTGGACAAATAGCTAGTGTGATGCGGACTTCTGAGCTGCCACACTAGGAAAGGCCTTTTGGAATGGAAGAATATACGCGCGCGCTGGCTGATTTCGTGCGCGATCATCAGATGTGGGCCGCGCCGATCGTCTTGCTGCTGGCATTCGGCGAATCGCTGGCGTTCATTTCGCTGCTGATTCCGGCCTGGGGCGCACTGGTGGCGATCGGCGCCTTGATCGGCGTCAGCGGCATCAGCTTCTGGCCGCTATGTATCGCCGGTGGCATTGGCGCTGCACTGGGCGACTGGGTCTCTTACTGGTTTGGCTACAAATACAAAGAGCATGTCGCGCAGATCTGGCCGCTGTCGCGATACCCGGAAATTTTGCCGCGCGGCGAGGCCTTCGTGAAATCCTGGGGTGTGCCGAGCATTTTCATCGGGCGATTTTTCGGACCCTTGCGCGCGTCCGTGCCGCTCGCGGCCGGAATTTTCGAGATGCCATACTGGCAATTCCAGATCGCGAATTTCGTCTCGGCGTTTATCTGGTCGGGCGCGTTGCTGGTGTTCGGCGATGTGATTGCCGAGGTCGTCGAGTGGCTGTGGCGGGCGGTATGAGTACCCGGCGTTGACGCCAAATTCGCGAAAAGCGCCTCAAAATCCTTGACGCCGGGCTGGTCCGGCCTTATAGCCCCGCGCCATGATCAACGCCGCGACCATTTCGTTCGCCCGCCGCCGCCGCTGCATTTCAGCGGTTTGGGCGGTTGTTCGCGTTTAGATCACCGTCTTTGCCGCCGGCTTCGATCCGCGGCATTCTCTCCAGTCAGCGCATCTGATCCCGGCGGCTTCCCCATCAAGCCACGCAGGAGTTTGAGATGTATACGCCCCCGATGTTCAAGCAGGATCACGCCGCAAGCCTGGCGTTTGCCGAAGAGCGCGGATTCGGTACCGTCTGCGCGTGGAACGGCAAGAGGCCGATCGCCTCACTGCTGCCGTTCTATTTGAGCCATGCCCGCGACGGCACGCCCGAAGTCCTGTTTCACCTTGCCCGCCATAATCCGCTGATCAAACTCGCGGACGGCGCGACGTCGTGGCTACTCGCGGTCAACGGCCCTGATGCCTATTTATCGCCCGACTGGTACGTCTCGCCGGACCAGGTGCCGACCTGGCTCTATCAATCGGTCCATCTGACCGGAACGGTGCGGGTGCTGTCGGATAACGAACTGGCGGTCCAGATCGATACGCTGAGCGCAAAGTTCGAGAATTGGCTTTTGCCGAAGAAGCCCTGGACCTCGGGAAAGATGACGCCCGCGAGGCTGGAAGCGATGAAGAAGGCGATTGTCGGGCTCGTCATGACGGTGGAAGACGTGGAAGGCAGTTTCAAGTTCAGCCAGCACAAGTCCGAAGCCGACTACGCGGCGGCGGCCGGCGCATTGGAGCAGCGACCGGACACAGGCTCGCAACAGATTGCTGATCTGATGCGGAATGCAAAACCAGAGGCCTTCAAAACCGACAAGCTCGAAGGGAACGTGCCATGAGCCTTTCAGACACCAGAGAAAGCCAGACGATCGGGCGCGTCGACCAAGCCGGCCGTGTTCGTTGACGGTGCGTCCGGCACGACAGGCCTTGGCATCAACGAGCGGCTTCGGCTCCAGAACGATGTCGTCGTCAAGGCGATCGCGGAAGACAAGCGAAAGGACGCCTCGGCCAAGCGCGCGCTGATGGAAGAAGTCGACCTCGTGATTCTCTGCCTGCCGGATCAGGCAGCAAAGGAAACGGTCGCGTTGATCGATACCATGGGCGCGGCTGCGCCCAAGGTTCTCGATGCATCGACGGCTTTCCGCGTCGCGCCCGACTGGACCTACGGCTTTCCCGAACTCGCCGCCGATCAGGCCGACAAGATTCGCAACGCGAAAAAGGTCGCCAATCCCGGTTGCTATCCGACCGGCGGGATTGCGCTGTTGCGGCCGCTGGTCGATGCCGGGCTTTTGCCCGCGGATCATCCCGTCACGGTGAACGCGGTGAGCGGCTATTCCGGCGGCGGCAAGTCGATGATCGCGAGCTTTGAGGATGGCAGCGCGCCGTCGTTCGAACTCTACGGCCTCGGCTTTGAACACAAGCATCTGCCGGAGTTGCAGCTTTATTCGAAGCTCACACGGCGGCCGATCTTCATCCCGTCGGTGGGCAACTTCCGGCAAGGCATGCTGGTATCGGTGCCGGTGCATCTCGATGCGCTGCCGGGAAAGGTCGGTGCTGCCGATCTGCACGCGGCCTTGAGCCGGCGTTACGCCGGCAGCCGGCATGTTTCGGTGATGCCGCTCGAGAATGAGGCTGCCAAAGGCGGCCGGCTTGAGCCCGAAGCGCTCAACGACACCAATCAGCTCGAGCTCTACGTCTTTGCCAGCGACAAGCATCGCCAGGCGGTTCTGGTCGCGCGGCTCGACAATCTCGGCAAGGGTGCGTCGGGAGCTGCGGTACAGAACATGCGGCTGATGTTGGGATTGGCCGACGCATAAGGGGGCAGCGATGGACGAGGCCACCTAGTGCGGCGACTCTGACGCTCCTTTCAGTTTTGCGGTTAAACTCTTCAAAGGAGCGTCAGGGTCAAAGCCGCACTAGAAAATATGGTTTGCTAGTGTCCCTTCGGTTCTGACATTCGTAACAGCGCTTGCTGCAACGGGGAAACGAATGTCAGATCCGGGGACACTGAGTTTTACCGCCGCAACGCGGATTCCTATGCGGCGTGGGCGAAGGCACCGTCGACCCGGCTCGTCGGCTTCCTTGGATTGTTGCCGGCGGGCGCTTCGATTCTCGAGCTCGGTTGTGGCGCCGGCAACCATGCGGCCGAAATGCTGGCGCGCGGCTTTGTTCTGCACGCCACTGACGGCTCGCCCGAGATGGCGGAGATCGCATCGCGCCGGCTCAACCATCCCGTCGCGGCGATGCGTTTTGACGAACTGGAAGAACGCGAAGCCTTCGACGGCGTCTGGGCCAACGCGTGCCTGTTGCATGTCCCGAAAGAAGAGCTCGCCGGAATCCTCGTGCGCATTCACCGCGCATTGAAAGCCGGCGGCCTGTTTTATGCGAGCTACAAAGCAGGCGATGGCGACGGAAGGGATTCGATCGGCCGCTACTACAACTATGTTTCCGCGGACTGGCTTCGTGCGACTTACGCCGGAGCGGGCTCGTGGCAGACGATCAGCTTCGATACCAGCGAGATCAAAAGCTTCGACGGCGCGCCGGCGACGATGCTGCATTTCGTCATGCGCAAAAGCTGACGCAAGACCCGAAATCAAGGCTTGAAATCAAGAATTGAAATCAGGCGAGGGCGGCGCGTTGACGCCGCCCTTTGATTTCAACCGATCCCGGACTTAGACGATCTTGAAGATCGCAAGCGCCAGCACGACCTGCGCGACGAATCCGACGGTAAACGCCAGTGTGCGGAACACCGGCAGGCCCAGCGTGTAGACGATGAGGTGCGCCACCCGCGCCCAGAAATACACGGCACAGGCATAGCCCGTCGCCTTCGTCGAATAGTCGAGTTGGGCCAGGATCAGGACCAGCGGGGCAAAAACCACGAGGTTCTCGACCGCGTTGTCGTGCGCGAACATCAGGCGCGTCGCCCACTCCGCATGCGGCTTGTCGTTGCGCGAGGGATTGGCCATCGAGCCAAACAGGCCGCGGACCAGGATGCGGTTGAGGATATAGGGGACCCACAACAATCCCGTCAGAATGACCGTCAAGGTCAGCCAGAACAGTTCAGGCGTCATCAGTCCAGGCGTCATGGTTTCCCCCTGCCAGATTTAAGAACGTGAATCCCTTCGGGATTGCAGCTTATACATGAGCAGATGACATTACGCCATGCGAGCGCTTTTCGTTACGCGCGGACCCGAACGTAACTGCCGGGAGCGTCCTCGATCGGCGGAAGCGCGGCCGTGCCGGCTTCGCGGGCCGTGACGTGCTCCTGGTCGATCGTCTCCAGCCATTGCCGCCAGTCGGGCCACCAGGACCCCTTGTGTTCCTCGGCGCCCTTGATCCAGTCGGCCAGCGTCACGTCCTTGATGTTGTCGTTGGTCCAGTACTGATATTTGCCGGATGCCGGCGGATTGACGACACCGGCGATATGTCCCGACCCCGACAGCACATATTTCACCGGGCCGCCGAAGAACTGCGAGCCATAAAGCACCGAGTCCGGCGGCGCGATGTGGTCTTCCCTTGTAGCGAGGTTGTAGACGGGCACCTTGACCTTCGAAAGGTCGAGCTGGGTGTTGTCGAGCACCATGCTTCCCGTCGACAGCCGGTTTTCCAGGTAGCAGTTGCGCAGGTAATAGGAATGGTTGGCGGCCGGCATTCGCGTCGCGTCCGAATTCCAGTGCAAGAGATCGAACGACGACGGCATCTTTCCCTTCAGATAGTTGCTCACGACGTAGGACCAGATCAGGTCGTTTGACCGCAACATGTTGAAGGCCATCGCCATCTTGGCGCCTTCGAGCACGCCGGATGCCTTCATGTCGCGTTCCATGGCCGAGATCTGATCTTCGTCGACGAACACGAGCAGGTCGCCGGCATGGGTGAAGTCGACTTGTGCCGCCAGGAACGTCGCCGACGTCACGCGAACGCGGCGCTTTTCCGCAAGCCAGGCGAGCGTCGTTGCGAGCAAAGTGCCGCCGACGCAATAGCCCATGGTGTGGACTTTCATTTCGCCGGTGACGCGCTCGATCGCATCCATCGCCGCCAGCGGGCCTTCCTTCATGTAGTCTTCCCAGGTCTTGGCTCCGAGACCCTTGTCCGGATTGACCCAGGAGATCACGAACACCGTGACGCCCTGATCGACGCACCACTTGACGAAGGATTTCTCCGGCTTGAGATCGAGGATGTAGAACTTGTTGATCCAGGGCGGCACGATCAGGAGCGGCGTCCGCAGCACGTTTTCCGTCGCGGGCGAATACTGGATCAGTTGCATCAGCTCGTTCTGATAGATCACCTTGCCCGGCGTGGTCGCCATGTTGACGCCGACTTCCAGGTTGGACGAGTCCGACTGGCGGATGCGGAGCGTGCCGCGGCCGGCCTCGATATCCTCCGCAAGCATCTTCATGCCGCGCACGAGATTGTCGCCATTCGAGGTCAACGTCTCGCGCAGCACCTCGGGGTTGGTCAAAACGAAGTTGGACGGCGCGATCGCGTTGGTGATTTGCTGGACGTAGAACGCTGCCTTCTTGCGCGTGTGCGGATCCAGCCCCTCGGCGTCGCGGACGAGGTCGTTGGCCCATCGCGTCGTCAGGAGGTAAAGCTGCAGGACGAAATCGAAGAACTGGTTTGATTTCCACTCGGGATCGGCAAACCGCTTGTCGCGTGGCGAAGGCGAGATTACCGCGGCTGGTTCTTCACCGGCGAGACGGCGTACCGAGTTTCCCCAGAGGTCGAGATAGGCCTTGCCGATCCTGGCTTGAATGTCGTTGGCGCGACTGGGGTCTGACAGCCAGTATTCCGCGACTGCGCTGAAAGTCTTGACCAGTTCGGAGAGCTCGTTCGGCGGCTTGTCAGGCACGTCGCCGGCTGCGCTCGGCTTGAGATAGGCCGCAAGTGCCTGGCCGCTACTCTCCATCGCCTTGGCGATGTTCATCGCGAACGCTTCGGCATTGAACTTCGGCGCCGCCGGGGCTTCTGTCGTGACGTCCGTCATGGCCTGAACACTACAGCTTCGTTTTGAGTTCGTCATCGCGCAGTTCGACGCTGGTTGAGGCTGGTAAATAAGTCACTCGCTCTCAACAAACAGGCGCGCCGCTCCCAAAAAGTTGCTGTTGCACTGCGATATTTGTCGTAGCTTGGTCTTATTCGGGCCCAAGACGCCCGATTTCTTGTTCGGCATTTAACGGTTTCAGGCGACAATGGTTTGTTTGGCTGGCATCGTTTCGTCGAAATAATGTCTGTGTTGGGTACGCCAGGATGGCGCGGGGACGAGAGATGTTGGGGACGCGGCTAGGCGGAGCATTGGCTGGGGCAGCGCTGCTGCTTGTCGGCGCTCGCTCTCGGCGGCTGCTCGACCTCGATTTCGGAAATCCCGATCGGCACCGCGGCGTCCGACACGCGGCCCAAAGACCCCGGAGCGTATCTGCCGGTCAACGACACGCCCCCGGCGCGGGAAGAGGCCGCGATGGACCCGGCCGAGCAGGCCAAGGTCCAGAAAGAGCTGATTGCGGCGCGGGAACGTCAGGCTTCGGCTGGCAAGGACCAGGGCCGGCCCAAGGACGAGCAGAACCAGAAGTGATCTCGCCGCTGGCGCGCCGGGCTTGGCGTGCTAGAATTGCTTCGCTGAACCCCGCCGACGGGCGCGAACTTAAATCATTTCAGCCTAAAATCTCACTAAGTAATTGATTTTGTGTGGATTGTAGGCGAGGGCGAAAAAGCCTGCGAGGGGTGCGTCGCCGAATTTGTCCCTCGAAAATGCAGTGAAGAGGGCTGCCGGAGTTGAAGGGTCCATGGAAGATTTTTATCGCATCCGCCGTCTGCCGCCTTACGTCTTCGAACAGGTCAACCGCGCCAAGGCGGCCGCACGCAATGCCGGTGCCGATATCATCGATCTCGGCATGGGTAATCCGGACCTCCCGACGCCGCCCCATGTGCTGGAGAAACTGAAAGAGACGTTAGGCAAGCCGCGAACCGACCGTTACTCCGCCTCGCGGGGCATTCCCGGTCTTCGCCGCGCACAGGCCGCCTATTATGAGCGGCGCTTCGGCGTCAAACTCAATCCGGAGACCCAGATTGTCGCCACGCTCGGCTCCAAGGAAGGGTTTGCCAACGTTGCGCAGGCGATTACCGCGCCAGGCGATGTGGTGCTGTGTCCCAACCCGAGCTACCCGATCCATGCCTTTGGCTTCCTGATGGCGGGCGGTGTGATCCGGTCGGTTCCGTCCGAACCGACGCCACAGTTTTTCGAGGCGTGCGAACGGGCGATCGTGCACTCGATCCCCAAACCGCTTGCGCTCGTCGTTTGTTATCCCTCCAACCCGACGGCGTATGTCGCGAGCCTCGATTTTTACCGGGACCTCGTCGCCTTCGCCAAAAAGCACGAGATCTTCATTCTGTCCGATCTCGCTTACGCCGAGGTCTATTTCGACGACGGCAACCCGCCGCCTTCCGTGTTGCAGGTGCCCGGCGCGATCGACGTGACGGTTGAATTCACCTCGATGTCGAAGACGTTTTCGATGGCGGGCTGGCGCATGGGATTTGCCGTCGGCAATGAACGCATCATCGCGGCGCTGGCGCGGGTAAAGTCCTATCTCGATTACGGCGCCTTTACGCCGATTCAGGTCGCGGCCACCGCGGCTCTCAACGGCCCGCAGGATTGCATCCGCGAGATGCGCGATACCTATCGCAAGCGGCGGGATGCGCTGGTCGAGTCGTTCGGCCGGGCAGGCTGGGAGATTCCGCCGCCCGAGGCCTCGATGTTTGCGTGGGTGCCGCTCCCCGAGGCGTTCCGAACCCTCGGCAGCATGCAGTTCGCCACGCTGATGGTCGAGAAATCGGGCGTGGTCGTCTCTCCGGGCGTCGGTTTCGGCGAGCACGGCGACGGCTTCGTGCGCATCGCCATGGTGGAAAACGAACAACGCATCCGGCAGGCCGCCCGCGGCGTGCGCCGCTTCCTTGAAAGCGGCATCGAAACGTTGCACAACGTGGTTCCTCTCGCCAACCGGCGCTAGGAATCAACCATCGCTGCCCGCGCGTCGCGCGGGCAATCTTCCGGCAGGTTTTTTCCCTCATGGTCGCAACCCTGAAAGTGGGTATCGCGGGGCTCGGCACCGTCGGTGCTGAAGTGGTCCGCTTGATCGAGCAGCAGAGCCGAACGCTGTCGTCGCGCTGCGGCCGCCCCGTGCGCGTGGTAGCGGTCACCGCGCGTTCCAAGGCCAAGAAGCGCGGGGTCGATCTGCAAGGGATCAACTGGGCCAAAAATCCGCTCGAACTTGCAAACGATCCCAAGATCGATTGTTTCGTCGAATTGATGGGCGGCGCGGGCGATCCGGCTCTGTCGGCGATCGAGGCTGCGCTCAAGTCGGGAAAATCCGTCGTTACCGCGAACAAGGCGCTGATCGCCAGGCACGGGCTCAAGCTGGCAAAGGCTGCGGAACAATCCGGCGGCGCCTTGAACTACGAGGCCGCGGTTGGTGCTGCGATCCCGATCGTCAAGACCTTGCGCGAAGGGCTAGCCGGTACCGCGGTCAATCGCGTCTACGGAATCCTCAACGGCACCTGCAACTACATCCTGACCCGGATGGAGCAGGAGGGGCTTTCGTTTGCGGAGTGCCTGAAGGACGCGCAGCGGCTCGGCTATGCCGAGGCGAATCCGTCGTTCGACGTGGACGGCCATGACACGGCGCAGAAGCTCGCCATTCTGGCGAGCCTCGCGTTCGGGACAAAGGTTTCGCAAAGCGCGGTCTACGTCGAAGGCATCTCCTCGATCGCGCCGGAGGATTTGCGCGCCGCCGCCGACCTTGGCTTCCGTGTCAAGCTGCTCGGCGTTGCGGTGCGGACCGCCAAAGGCATCGAGCAGCGTGTGCACCCGACCATGGTGCCGAAGACCTCTTCGATCGCGCAGGTCATGGGCGTCACCAACGCGGTGACGATCGATGGCGAGGGCATTCCGCCGATCACGCTGGTCGGTCCAGGGGCGGGCGGGGCTGCGACGGCCTCCGCCGTCGTTGCCGATATCGCCGACGTGGCGCGCGGCATTCGTGCCCTGCCGTTCGGCCGTCCGGTGGAACGCTTGCGTTCCATCGCCAAGGCGCCGATGGAACGCCACGAGGGCGGCTACTACATCCGCCTGATGGCGCGCGACCTGGCAGGCACCGCCGCCACCATCGCCACGCACCTTGCCAAACAGAAAATTTCCATTGAATCGATCGTCCAGCGTCATGCCAACGGCGTTGACGCCGTGCAGGCTGGGGGAAAAGCTGCGCCGGTGCCCGTTATCCTGATCACCTACGCCACGAGTGAAGACGCTGTCCATCGCGCGCTCGAAGCCGTACAGCGTGACAAGGTCATCAACGGGCGTCCGCAGGTGATCCGGATCGAAAAGAATTGAGAAGCTGGAACCGGCGCTGCGTGAAAGCGTAAGGCCGGGTAGTTAGTCTTAGGAGGAATTCGCCGATGTCGTCCCATATATCCGTTCCGCCCCAACTGCTGCTCGAGCGAATCTTGACGCTCGAACTCGTGCGGGTGACGGAACGCGCGGCGGTTTCGGCGGCGCGTTTGCGTGGCCACGGCAACGAGAAGGCGGCCGATCAGGCGGCGGTGGATGCCATGCGCCGCGAGCTCAACAAACTGCCGATCGAAGGTACCGTCGTGATCGGCGAGGGCGAGCGCGACGAAGCGCCGATGCTGTTCATTGGCGAAGTGGTCGGGCTCAAGGCAGGACCGAAGGTCGATATCGCGGTCGATCCGCTCGAAGGCACCACGCTGTGCGCCAAGAACATGCCCGGCGCGATCGCGACCATGGCGATGGCCGACGGCGGCACGTTGCTCCATGCGCCCGACGTCTACATGCAGAAGCTTGCAATCGGCCCGGGCTACGCTAAAGGCGTGGTGGAACTCGATGCGCCGCCGGCCGACAACGTCCGCCGCCTCGCGAAAGCCAAGGGCGTCGATCCCTCGGCGATCACGGTTCTGGTGCTCGACCGGCCGCGCCATGCCGACATCATCAACGGTGTTCGCTCGACGGGCGCGGCGGTTCGCCTGATCACCGACGGCGACGTTGCCGGCGTGATCCACTGCGCCGATCCCGAAAATACCGGTGTCGATATGTATATCGGCACAGGCGGTGCGCCCGAGGGCGTGCTGGCCGCGGTCGCGCTGCGCTGCATCGGCGGTCAGATGCAGTGCCGCCTGATCCTCGACAGCGAGGAGAAGCGCGAGCGTGCCCACAAGATGGGCGTGTCCGACCCGAAGATGATCTACGGCATCGAAGACATGGCGAAGGGCGACTGCCTGTTCGCCGCCACCGGTGTCACCGACGGCTCGCTGCTGTCGGGCGTCAAATTCCGTGGCGACGTGATCCAGACCGAGACGGTTGTCATGCGTTCGGTGACCGGCACCGTGCGTTACATCAAGGCCGAGCATCGTCAGCTCGACAAGTTCCACCTCGACTGAGTAATCTCCGTCATTTCGGAGCACGCACAGCGTCGACCTGAACGATCGTGCCACATTGCACGTCTGGAGAAATGATCTCAGGTGCGCATTGCGCACCATGGTCTGATGCTTACGCACCATCCCGGAATGACGGAGCGGAGAGAAGGACCTCGACATGTCCGACCTTTCCGCAGTCAAGGCGCTCATCTTTGACGTCTTTGGCACCGTGGTGGACTGGCGCACCAGCCTGATTGCGGACTTCACCGCATGGGGCAAGAAGCGCGGGATCAACGCCGACTGGACCGCGCTCGTCGATGGCTGGCGCGCGGTCTATGCCGCCTCGATGGACGATGTGCGCAAGCATCCGGAGCGGGGCTACGTCATTCTCGATGTGCTGCACCGGCGCTCGCTGGAAACGCTGGTCGCGCAACTCGGGATCACCGGCCTGAACGATGCTGATCTGCATTACCTCACGATGGGTTGGCATCGTCTGCATGCCTGGTCCGACAGCGTCGGCGGACTGACGCGCCTGAAGGCCAAATACATTCTCAGCCCGCTGTCCAACGGCAACGTCGCACTGCTGACGGAAATGGCGAAGTTCGCCGGCCTTCCGTGGGACCTCGTGATGTCGGCGGAACTGTTCGAGCACTACAAGCCGGATCCCGAGACCTATCTCGGCGCCGCGCGGCTGCTGTGCCTGCCGGTCGAACAGGTGATGATGGTCGCCGCCCATAATCACGACCTGAAGGCCGCCCAGAAACTCGGATTGAAAACGGCCTTTGTCGCGCGTCCCACCGAATACGGCCCGTTGCAGAAATACGACCTCGAGGCCAAGGGCAATTGGGATATCGTCGCCAAGGATTTCGGCGAATTGGCCGCGCGGATGGGCTGTTAGTGAAAGCGCGCGCTCTACCACATGCGATACCTTCGCGACGCATGACCTTGGGGAAGTACCGCGCTCAAAGTCCGAATAGCTTCTCCGCGTTGCCATGCGCGATGCGCGCGCGGTCGGCGGCCGAGACCGGAATCTGCTCCAGAAACGCGCGTGCCTTGGCCATCGATCCGTACGGATGGTCCGCCGAAAACATGATGCGGTCGACCCCGATTTCGAGCAGGAGATCGAGAAATGTCGGCGGAAAATTGAAGCCGCCGAAAGTGTAGTGCAGATTTTCGCGCAAGTAGGCGCTCACGGGGCGTTTGAGCTTGGTCAGTTCGATCGGCATCCTGTCGACACGTTGCAGGAAGAACGGCAATCCTTCCCCCATATGGCCGATCACGATTTGCAGCTTGGGGAAACGGTCGAATACGCCGCCCAGCACCATGCGCAGCACATGGACCGCGGTCTCGATATGCCAGCCGAAGCCGGGCCCCGCCAACACCTCGGTGACATCAGGATGGAAGCCGCCGTAAGACGCCTCGATCACTGGCGCCGGTGGCCTGGTCGGATGCAGATAGATCGGCGCGCTGAGCTGCTCGGCGGCTTCCAGCACCGGCCAGAAAAATTTGTCGTCGAGATAACGGCCACGCTGATGCCCGTGGATGATTGCGCCGACGAAACCTTGATTTCTGATTCGGTGTTCGAGCTCCTTGATTGCGCGATCAGGCACCGCGGTTGGCAGCACGGCCAGGCCGGAAAGTCTTTTGGGGTATCTTGCCATGGCTTCGGCCAGCACGTCGTTGGCATCGCGCGCAAGCGCGAGCGCATCAGCGGCTTCCAATTGCTCGACGCCAGGCTGGGTCAGCGAGAGGACTTGCACGTCGATGCCGGCCGCGTCCATCTGGGCGATCCGGCCTTCGCCGAGGTCGCTCAAGTCGAGCATCAGCCGTTCGGCGCGGCTTCCGGCCTTGCGAGCCTGTTCCTTGACGTCGCGGCCGGGGCCATCGAGAAAGCCGGGCGTGACGAAGTGCTCTTCAAGGGTGATGGTGCGCATGGCAGTCCTTACCAGGTCACATTGAGCCGAAGCTGGGTCTTGAAGTCGTAGACCGGGTAATCCTTGACGATCGGCACGCCGATCTCCAGCGACGGCTGCGATGTTGTCGGTGAACTTCTTGCCGACGCGAAAGTCAAAGGGGACGAACCAGCGTCCGGTCTGTCCCGTGATCGGATCGCCGTAGTTGACGCGGATGTCCGTGCTCGGGAAAAAAGTAACAGACCATCGGTTGGGCAGGCCGATATTGAACATCGGCGCGATCTGCAGATTGCTGATGTTCCTTTTGGTGGGATCGCCGGCCACGCTGACGTCATAGCGCAGCAGCGGCTCGAAGTAGCTGCCGTTGCTGATCTCCGGCAGCGCATAACGCGCGCCGACGATCGGCATCACCTGCCACTTGCCAGAACCCAATACGTCATCGCCTGTGGGCGCGATAAGCCGCATGCCGAAGCCGAAAGCCCATCGCCGATCGATGTCGTGAATCAGCACCGCCTGGACGTCGGTGTCGCCGATGCCGCTGACAAAATCGCCATTTGGGTTTGAAGCATTAATCGGGTTCTTTGCGAGCAGCGGCAAATCCATCCGCGTCGCCAGAATCCAGCCCGACGGCAGGTCGAAGGCGTGGTCGTAGCGCAAATTCAACGTCTCGGTCGTGACCTCGCGGGTCGAGCCCGGCGCCGTCCTATACCCCGTCATGGCCTGAAACATGTTTGGCGGCGGCCTGAAAAAATCCGGCGCGCCGGTGTCTTCCGCCAGATTTTGTGTGGTTGTCTGCGCGATGGCCGCGACCGATCCGCCCGTTACGGCGGCGAACACGCAGCCCGCAAAGCCGCACAATCGGACGCCGTTCAGCGCGACGGCTTGCGCTAACGCTCTGGACGGTCTCCGCATATCACTTGTGGTAGGCCGGCGTCGGGGCTGGCGGCGGTGGGGCAGAAGAGATCGCAAAGGTTACCCAGGTATTCCAGCCGGACGGCCGGTTTTCCGCGGCGAATTCCCAATAGCTCTTGATATTGAGATATCCCTGCATCTTGTCGGCGAGCGGAATGATGAAGCCGACCTGGGGACCGATGCTTGCGACCTGCGACTCGAAGCAGCCGACGCGATCGCCCGATCCGCCGTCACAGCTGATTTGCTTGTAGACGTATCCCACCAGTCCGACCTGGACCTGCTTGGTCAGGAATTGCGACGCGCCCCAGTCGAAGTGCATGTCCACGCCGTTCTGGTACTGGGTTGCCGGGTTGATGAAATTATAGGTGAAGCCGAGCACGCCGGAGAGTTCGTGTCCGGTCTGCGGATTGAAATAGGTGTATCCGCCGCCCGCGTCGATCGCGCCATGCCCTATTCCGAGATTCGCCAGTCGCGTCGATTCGTAAGCCCCGACCGGAATGTCGCCAGTGACATAGGCCATGTAGTTGTTGACGCCAGCATTCCAACGCAACGCGAATTGCGGGATGAGGTCACCAAATGCGATGAGCGAGCTGTCGATACTGTCGAAGCGCGGCGGAAAGGGAGTGACGATGCCGCCCGGTCCCGTCACCGTCCCGGTGAGCGATCCCGCAAGCGTGGTGGAATTGGCGCCGTAAGCCGCGAGCAAGCTCGCCGAGGCCTGAGCGCCGAATACCGGTGTCGCAAAGACGTAGGTCGCCGCCACGAAGCCGAGGTTAACGTTGGCGTTGACGGTTGCGCTCAGGCTCGCGTTGAGATTGACGGGTATCCGGCCGATCTGGATTTCTTTCGCGCGCGCGACGTCGCCGCCAGCGGAAACCGATGTATGATAATAGATGCTGGCGACGGACCAGCCCTGCTGCTGCGGCGTGGCCGCAAGGCTCCCGAAAAATCCTGGTACCCAGAAGCTGACGCCGCCTTCGTCGGCGAGGGCGGCCTGCGGATGCCCCAGCAGCGCGAACATCCCCGCGACGCCCGCCACGATGCGATACTTCGTATACGTCATGATTGCCTCCCCTCGGCTGACCGCATGTCTCGTCAACTCACTACAGATACCCCCAGGTACAGTTGCGTTCGATCCGCCGACTCCTTGATGATCCTATTCCATATTGTCGTACACGCTAAGGTAGGTGACGATTTAACGCAGGACTGTGGTATGGGCATCACACTGTCGGTTCCAATGCATGCCATCGTCATTTCGTCTCTCAAAACGGGTTGGAAGGCAGCTGGACCCCGCCGGCCGTCGAAAAGATCGGCACGATCGGCCGGAACTAGGTGAGAGCGCCCATGAGCGGCTACGACATCTTTGCCTGGATCGTGCTCGTCATCCTGGTGGCGAGCGCGATCGGCATGTTCTGCATCGTCGGATGGCTGCCAGGCCACATCGCGAAATGCGCGGCCCTAGCTCGCGGTACGCCCACCTCCCATGCCGTTCTTGATCAGGCCAATAATTGCGGTGAGGACCGCGCCGGCGACACCGCCGCCGACCGCCTGGCCGACCAGCGCGCCAACATCGACATTGCCCGCGGCAGCGCCCTGCAACATCGGCAGCAGGGCGGTGAGAAGCGTCCCGCCGCCCGCGCCGCCGATCGCGCCGGCGATGCTGTTACCGAGTGTGCCGAGGTCGAGATTCTTCATCGCGCCGCCAGCGGCGTTTCCGCCGAGCGCGCCGGCAACAAGCTGAATGATCAGATTGATGAGGGTCCCAGACATTTCGGCTCTCCTTCGTCTTGCTTATGAAGTTCTTGCGGAACGAACGACGCATCTGAATCCGACGTGACTGGTCGATGTATCGACCGGCTCCGCATGGCGCGCGGCTGGGCGGTAACGGCGGCAGTAGTTCGGCGCGCAGAGGTGCGAGCCGCCTTTCAGAACCTTGCGCGGAATCCTGATTTGCGGCTGGCAGGCGTCGAAGCTCGAATTTTCGGGACCGCCGCGCGGATTTTCGGGAATGCAACAGGCCTTCGCCGCATCGGCCTCGTGCTGTGCGACCACCAGTCGGCTGTCCATTCCCAGACGTTGCCGATCATGTCGGAAACGCCATAGCCGTTCGGCGGAAATGCCGTCACCGGCGAGGTTCGCTCGTACCCGTCGTCGCATAAATTCCGGCTAGGAAAATCTCCTTGCCAGATGTTGGCCATGTGCCGGCCGCCGGGCATCAGCGAACTGCCCCAGGCAAACTCTTCGGCGTCGAGGCCACCGCGGGCTGCGAATTCCCATTCGGCCTCGGTCGGCAGCGACTTGCCAGCCCACGTGGCATAGGCGAGCGCGTCATCGTAGGAGACGTGCACGACCGGATGATGGTCGAGAACGTTGATATTGCTCTTCGGCCCGTAGGGATGCCGCCAGTCGGCCCCCTTCATGAAGCTCCACCACTGGGACCAGTCGCGCAGGTCATGCACGCGCGACGGCGGCGAGAACACCAGCGATCCGGCATAGATCATTTCCGGAAGCGCACCGGGGTAATTCGCCGGGTCAGGAACGATCTGCGCCGTGGTGACGTAACCGGTTGCCTTGACGAAGGCCTTGAACTGCCGGTTCGTAATCGGCGTGCGGTCGATCCAGAAGCCGTCGACCGTGACGCGGTGCGCCGGCGCCTCCTCGGGATAATGATGGTCAGACCCCATGCGGAAGGTGCCGCCCGGGATTCTGGCCATGTCAGTCGTGCATTCCGGCGCCGGTTCGATCCGGCCAACTTCCTGTTGCAGCATCGTGATGCTCCACACGCTGCAACGTTACTGGCAATAGTCCCAGAATCCTTGCGTGCGGGTCGGGTCGGTGTAGTACCAACACATGCCGGGTCCAGGGGCAGCGCCTGCCCAAGCCGCCGCCGTCGCGGCGGTGACGAAGCCGATCGCAGCACCGGCCGCGATGGCGCCGCCTCTCGGCCAGCGGTAGTAGGCCGGGCGCGCCCAGGCGCCGCCTCGTCCCACGACGGCTGTTGTGCTGCGGACGGCGACATTGCCGCGTGGCCCGACAACGGCGGTACGGCCGCGATAGGCGCCACCGCGCGGTCCGACAGCGACGCCGCCGCGATGAACCACCGCACCGCCACGCGGTCCGACCGCTGCGCCGCCGCGACGAGCAACGGCGCGCACTTCGACGAGATCTCCGGACTCCTGGGAAGCCGCCTGGATGCCGAGCGACGCAGGCGTAGCGACGCTCACGGCAGACGCCGGCGTCACTGTCGCGAGGGAGCCGAATACCGCGATCAGAAGGATTGTGCCGGTCTTCGGCAGAAAATGAGGTTGAGCTGTTGAACGCATCGGTACTCACTCCCGGTTTATCGTTATGTTATTTGGAAATAACGTCAGTCATCCTGTCCATTTCGGGCGCGCGCCAACTTTCCACTGCGCGTGCCGCGGTTGCTAACCGAGGTCTCGCGTTTCGGCCGTCGTTCGAGCTCGAATGCTAGGCTGGTCCGGGTGCGCTGTGATGTGCAGTTTGTGCCAATCGACGCCGCGGCCGGGCTCACGATTAACGGATGGTGACAAAGATCGATCAAGTCGTTTCACCGCCACGCAGCTTCGAATTCGAAAAACGACTAGAAACCAAATGGAAGTCTGTCGCTTGATTTGAATCAAAGTGCATAGTTTTTGTGGCATTTTGGTCGCGGGGCGCTTGGTCGCATTTGCCTGGTTTCGCGCTGTTGTCATATCCGTGATCGCGCTATGGTTGTATAAGCCAGATAGCAACAACGAGGGCGGCGGTGGCTCAGCACCTCTCTGTCGAAAGACGCGATCTCGATGGCTTCGAGGGTTTGCAGGAAGCCGTCAAGGGTACGCATTTTGATATCTTGCAGCTTGGCCGCGGCAAACTCGGCGGGTGCATTTCCTATCTTGGAATCGATGATTTCACGCTGAGCGTCTATGCCTTCAGCGAAGGCGTCTGCGCCCAACGCGCATCAACCGACGAGAAAATCCTCGTCGGCATGTTGCTGGGCGCCGCCAATCGCGTCACCCAGTGGTCGTTCGAAATGCAGCCTTCGGACGTCGTCGTGATACCTCCGCAAGCCGAGCATCATGCCGTTCACTGTGGCGCATCTGCCTATGCGGTCATTCGACTGGATCCGAGCGAACTGCCGACGATCTTCGGCGGTGATCCCTGGCTGAGCGATGCGGAAAACTGGCAGGAGAACAAGTGCTATCGGGCAAACCCCGATGTCAGCCTGGTTGCGGCGCAAGGGCTGTCCCGGCTGGCCAACCACCTCGCGCAAGGGCCGGGAATTCGGTCGCAAGGCACGGCTGAATTCTGGAGGCGTACGATCGTCGAATGCATGGCCATGACCATCAGCAATTCACTTCCGGCCTATGACGGTGGCCATCTCCCTTCAGCCATGAAGCTTGTCCGATTGGTGGTGGACTATCTGGAGGCGACGGGTAATCGCCCGCTGCACATATCGGAGCTGTGCGGCAGACTTGGTGTTTCGCGCCGCAGCCTGCACCGTGCTTTCCACGAAGTCTTTGGCATCGGTCCTGTGACCTTCCTGCGGCAGAAGCGGCTGTGCGTCGTCCACTCCATCCTGAAGCAGAACTCGCGCGATACGACGACCATCGCCGAAGTTGCCTTGGAGCACGGTTTTGTCGAGCTTGGACGTTTCTCGCACAACTACCATGGCATGTTTGGAGAATACCCGTCGCAGACTTTGGGCCGCGGCGGTTCATCGCGAGTGGCCCGGGGTGAAAACGCCGCCGTATTGGCGAGCAGAGCCATGACAGCAAAAGCCGATTTTCTTGCGCGTCCTGCGCTGCGAGGGCAATTAGCCGTGGATGAGACGGCTACGAATCATTGAACATACGCCGCTTAAGCCTATGTTCCCAAAGCATCATGACGCCTCCCGTATCCGCATTGCCCGTCGAGGCCCCGAACGCCTTTCTCGGCGTCGCCCATTCCCTGACCGGAAAGCTGTGGCGTGACCGTCTGGACGCGCGCGGGGCGGCGAGGGCGCTCGCGATCACCCAGCGTCATCAATTGCCTGAAATGCTGGCGCGCGTTCTTGCCGGGCGTGATGTCGACATCGACGCGGTTGCGGATTTTCTCGATCCGACCATTCGCAAGTTGATGCCCGATCCCTTCACGGTGACGCAGATGGAAGCGGCGGCGGGGCGCATTGCGGACGCGGCCGTGCGCGGTGAAAAAGTCGCGATCTTCGGCGACTACGACGTCGATGGCGCGACGTCAGCGGCGTTGCTCGCCTGGCATCTGCGCCATTGCGGCCTCGACCCGCTGATTCACATTCCCGACCGGATCTTTGAGGGCTATGGACCCAACACGGAGGCCGTGCGCGGGCTCGCCGGGAAGGGCGCCACGTTGCTGGTGACCGTCGATTGCGGCACCACGAGCTTCGAGCCGCTGGCTGAAGCGCGCAAACTCGGGATGTCCGTCGTCGTGATCGATCATCACCAGTGCGGCGACGAATTGCCCGAGGTCGATGCGCTGGTGAATCCGAACCGCCCGGATGACCTCTCGGGCCTCGGTCATCTCGCAGCCGTCGGGCTCGTGCTGGTCACGCTGGTGGCGGTTAACAGAGAATTGCGCGCCCGTGGCTTCTGGACGGCGGAAATGCCGGAGCCGGACTTGCTCGGCATGCTGCACCACGTGGCGCTGGGGACCGTTGCCGATGTCGCCCCATTGATCGGACTCAATCGCGCCTTCGTCGCCAAGGGACTGATCGCGATGCGCCGGCGAGATCATGTCGGGCACACTGCACTGATGGACGTCGCGCGGCTGAATGGTCCGCCGGAAGCCTGGCATCTCGGCTTCATGCTGGGGCCGCGCATCAATGCGGGCGGGCGCATCGGTCGCGCCGATCTCGGCGTGAGGCTCTTGCTGGAAGGCGATATTTCGGAAGCCGCGAGGATCGCGACTGAGCTCGACCGGCTCAACACCGAGCGGCGGGTGATCGAGCAGGCGGCCGAAGCGCAAGCCGAAGCGGAGGCGCTGGCCGCGCTTGGCCTTGAAGACAAGGGCGCCGTGATCGTCACCGCCTCGGAAGGCTGGCATCCCGGCATTGTCGGCCTCGTGGCTTCGCGGCTGAAGGACAAATTTTCGCGCCCCACCTTTGCTGTGGCGCTGGAGCCTGGCGGCATTGGCACCGGATCGGGGCGCTCGATCGGCGGTGTCGATCTCGGCAAGGCGGTGCGTCAGGCGGTCCATGATGGTCTCCTGATCAAGGGCGGCGGACACGCGATGGCCGCAGGTGTGACGCTGCGAAAGGAAAAGCTCGCCGAGTTTCGCGCCTATATGGAGAATGCGCTTGCCGCCGACGTCGCACAGTCGCGCCACGTCAACGAGATCTTCGTCGACGGCGCGGTGACTGCGCGCGGCGTCACGACCGAGCTTGCCGCCACACTCAATCGCGCCGGTCCGTTCGGCAGCGGCAATCCGGAGCCGGTTCTGGCATTGCCGTCGCACCAACTGGTTTACGCCGACGAGATCGGTCAGGCCCACCTTCGTCTGCGCTTCAAATCGGGCGATGGCGCCATCGTCAATGGCGTGGCGTTTCGCTCGATCGGCCAAAAACTCGGCAACGCCCTGACCGCGCATCGCGGCCAGGTCCTGCATGTGGCGGGATCGCTCGCGGTCGATCGCTGGCAAGGCACGGAGCGCGTGCAATTCCGCGTGCTTGATGTCGCCGTGCCGGATCAGGGACCGGCTTTGATCAGGTAGGTTGGCCAGCCGTTCGGGCTACAGAGGCGAGCACGCGGTCGACCATCTGCGGCGCGAGACCAAGATAGTTGCGAGGCGAGGTCAGCCGCTCGATGGTTGTGCGATCAATCCGCGCCGTGACCTTGGGGTCGGACAACAACGCTTCCTGAAGCGATATTTTGGCCTCGTTCGCGTGCCGGCAGGCGTCATAGACCACGTCGTGGGCTTCCTGGCGGCCGAGCTGCGGCGCCAGACCCATCATGACGGCCTCCGCGACGATCAGGCCGCGGCTGATATCGAGGTTCTTTGCCATCTGCGCTTCGTCGACGATCAGGCCGCCAAGGGCGAACTTGGCCTGATGCAGCGCGCCGGCGGTCAGTACAAAACTCTCGGGGATCGCGATCCATTCGGCATGCCATGGGCCGGTGGCGCGCTCGAAATCCTGGATCGTGGCATCGAGCATGAGGCCAGCGTGCTGGCGTACCGCTTTGGCCGCCGCAAGCATCAACTCGCTGGAAATCGGATTACGCTTTTGCGGCATGGTCGACGACGCGCCGCGCCCCTTCACGAATGGCTCATAGGCTTCCGCGAATTCCGTCGAGGCCATCATCATGATGTCGAATGCGATCTTGCCGAGCGATCCCGTCACAAGCGCCAGGAAGTTGACCGCTTCGGCGAAACCGTCGCGCGCGACATGCCAGGTGGATGCGGGAACGCCGAGATTTAGCTCCTCGCATAGCGCCTGTTGAACCTCGAAGCCTTTGTCGCCGAGCGAAGCGAGCGTGCCGGCGGCGCCGGCGAACTGGCCGACGAGAACGCGTGGTTTCAATTGCTGTAAGCGTTCGGCGTGGCGGTCGAACATCGCAAGCCAGATCGCTGTCTTGTACCCAAAGGTGATCGGCAGCGCCTGCTGAAGATGGGTGCGGCCGGCCATCGGCGTATCGCGGTAGCTCTGTGAGAGGCCGGCGAGAATCTGGCGCAACGCCGATATATCTTGCTCGACGAGGCTCAGGGCTTCCCGAAGTTGCAAGACCACGGCCGTGTCCATGATGTCCTGCGTGGTTGCGCCCCAATGCACGTAACGGCCGGCTTCGCCGCATTGCTTTGCGAGCTGGTGCACCAGCGGCAGGATCGGATAGCCGACATTGTCGGTCTCTTCACGCAAGAGATCGAAGTCGAGCGCCGATGCGTTGGCGTGCGTCGCAATCACCTCGGCGGCATCGCTCGGAATGACGCCACACTTCGCCTCGGCCTTCGCGAGCGCGATCTCGACCTCGACGTAGCGGTCAACCAGCGCGCGGTCGGAAAACACCTCGCGCATCCGTGGTGTGCCGAAGGCGTCGCGAAAAAGAGCGGAGTCGAGAACGGTGGTTGCCGGGGCGGAACGCATGGAGATCTCCCGCAATGGAAGTGCACGAAAAGTCTTGAAGGTTTTTGACGGGCCTGTCGATCTCACCGCTGCCGCAGGCTCGCCAGTACCTTCAGGCCGCCATAGCCGTCGGCGGGCTCGATACTCATTTTGGTCTGGTAATCCTTGACGGCCTGCATCGTGTCATTGCCGACGCGGCCGTCGGTGCCGCCGGTGTCGAAGCCCGCCCGGGTCAGCCGCGTCTGCATTTCCTGAATCTCGGCGAGGGTCAGTGCGCGTTCGGAGCCGGGGAACGGCTGAATGAAAGGCGGACCGCCGAGCACGCGATCGCCGAGATGGCAGATTGCAAGCGCGTAGCTCATCGCGGGATTATAGCTCCGCACCGAATAGAAATTCGGACCCAACAGGAAACTCGGTCCGCCCGGCACCGGCGTCCAGAGTTGCGCGGACGCGTTCGGTTGCGGGAAGGGCGCGCCATCGGCACGTGTCACACCTGAGCTTGTCCACGCGGCATAGGTGCGGTTTCCGTGAGCCGATGCGCCACCGATGCGGACCTCGTAGCCCCAATGTTCGCCGGCACGATATTTGCCGCGGTTGACGAGGTAACGGGCAGTCGAGCCGAGCGCGTCGTCTGGTTTGCCGAATGGCGATACCCGGCCGTCCTGGTTGTAGTCGATGCCAACGTTGAGCCAGACCTCCGGCATCCATTGGGTGTGACCCATCGCGCCGGCCCAGGAGCCCTGCATCTCTTGCGGCGTGCTCCAGCCCCGATCGACGATGCGCAGCGCGTTGATCAGCTCGGATTCCCAATAGGCGCGGCGGCGAGGCTCGTTCCAGGCAAGTGCGGCAAGCGCAGGGAAAACCGGGCGCATGTGATTTTGTTGCACCAGCGGATCGCCGTAGGCGGACTCGACACCCCACAGCGCCAGCAATGTGCCGCGCTCGACGCCGAAATCCTTTTCGATCCGGGCAAACAGCGCTTCGTTCTTTCGAAGCGCCTCCTTGCCATGGATAATGCGCCAATCCGAGACGCGGCGGTTGATGTACTGCCAGAGTTCCTCTTTGAACTCCGGCTGGCTCCGGAGTTCCTTGAAAACGGACATATCAGGTTCGATGCGGCCCATGACCCGAGTCCAGGTCGCCTCCGAAACGCCTTTCGCCAGCGCACGGGCACGAAAGCGGTCTCGCCATTGCTCGAATCCGGCGGGCGCCGCCATGGCGGCGAAAGGCCTGGTGAACAGGGCGCCAAGGCCGGTCATGAGGCCCCCGCGCAGCACGGCGCGGCGTGAAGGCGGTCGGCGGGAATCAGCCTGCGTCATTCGTCCAGTCTAACCGTGCCCGAAGTTGTCAGGCAAAACCGGACGGGCAATTCAGGTATCCTCCTGCAAATCTAGGGCAATTTTGGACAGCCAGCGCCGGATGGTGACTTCCTGCTTGGGGCCAAGGCCCGCTACCAGGCGACGTTCCACGGCACTGACGCGGTGGCGGCATTTGTCGAGCAGGCTGGAGCCGTGACGGGTCAGCGTCCATTGCAGCACGCGACCGTGGACGGGATGGGGCGTCTTTTTGATGGCGCCGTCGCGTTCGAGGTTGCCGATGATGACGCCGACTGTCTGCGGTGTCACCAGCGCCACGCGTGCGACGTCGGCGCCGGAAAGTCCGGGATAGGCGTTCAGCATCGTGAGGACCGCAAATTGCGGCGACGTGACGCCGAGATCGGCGAGCGTGCGTTCGATGGTCAGCCGGGTGGCGGCCTGGGCCTGCCGCAGCAGGTAGGCGATGTGGCCATCCTCGCCGCGCTTGCCCGAGCCGGGCGCTGGCGGCAGCGCGCCGTGCAGGGCGCGGGGCTGGGTTGATCTTTTCGACGATCGCCGCTTTGTGAGGTTTGACGTCTTGCGCATAGTATCAGTGCTCTTATACTTAATCAGAGGTCTTATAACATGGGAGATTGAAAATGTCACATGCGCGCAAGGAGTATGGTGACTTTCAAAAGCTGGCGCCGGACGCCTATGAGGCGACTCTGGCGCTCGGCGGATTTGCCGCAAAGGCCGGCCTCGACAAGGCGCTGCTCGAACTGATCAAGCTCCGCGCCTCGCAAATCAATGGCTGCGCCTTCTGCGTGCAGCATCATATTCTGCTGGCCGAGCGGCTTGGCGTGCCGGCGGACAAGCTCAACCTCGTCGTGGTGTGGCGCGAGGCGCCACAGTTCTCGGCGCGCGAGCGCGCGGCGCTGGCCTGGACCGAAGCGCTGACCGTGCTCACGGACGGCGTCAGCGACGAAGTCTACGATCAGGCGCGGGCCGAGTTCTCGGATCAGGAGCTGACCTACCTGACGTCGGCGATTGCCTCGATCAATGTCTGGAACCGGTTCGGCGTCGCCTATCGCTGGACACCGCCGGCGCGGCAAACGAAAGCCGGTGCGGCAGCTTCTTGAAGAGCGGATCAACAGCCGATTTGGAGGCACGATCATGACGTCGATGGCGATGACATCATCTTTGTTGAGACAGTCGCAGCGGCCGCCGGTCCTGCTGGCGATAATCGCTGGTCTTGCCTGCGCGTTGGCCGTGGGTAGGACGCTGCCGATCAAGATGGACCAGATATCGGATGTCCTCGCGCCGCTTTGCGTGACGAGCGCGTCGGCCGCGAGTTCGCCGCTCGACAAGGTCGAGGTGATCACATCGCACGCCTTGCCGAACGTGCCGGGCAAGCGTGTGACGATCGTGCGCGTGTTCTATGGTCCGGGAGGTTTTACCCGCCCGCACCGTCATGCGGGCTCGGTGACCGCCTATGTCACCAAAGGTGAAATCCGCTCGCAGTTGGGTGGCGGACCCGTCGAAACGTTCGGCGTCGGACAGTCGTTCTTCGAGCCACCGGGCTCGACGCACGTGATTTCAGCCAATGCGAGCAACTCGGAGCCGGCGGAACTGATCGCCGTATTCGTCGCCGATGAAGGTGCGCAGCTCACGACGATGCTTGAATAGCCGGCGATCAGCCTTGGCAGTGCGATCAGTTCTCGCTGCCTTCTTCCGGCTCACGGCGGTTCATGTCTTCGGGAAGCGCGTGAGCGACGTCCGCGGCCGCCGGCAGGTTGCGCGGTCCGACCTCGTGTCCGCGTCCGTGGATCAAGTGCTCGTAGGCGGAGACCAGCGTGACATAGGGATTGACCCACAACCACCCATCGCGCGTGAACACCTGCACGTCGAAGTGGAGATGACGCGTGGTGCCGTTAGGGTGATCGAGATAATTGGAAACGACACCGATCTTCTCGCCTTCCGCAACATGGCGGCCGTTCAGGATGTCGTCCGCATCCATGGTGGTCGGATTCATGTGCATGTAGCGGAAACGAATATGCTCGTTGCGCGTATTGACCTGAAGCGTGGCCGCCTGCTGCTTCGGTGAGCGGATCAGCACGGCGTCGCGGACGGCGACCACCGGCTGCTGTTTGGGGTCGCAATGCTCCAGCCCCTCATCGTGAAGCGGGCAGGGTGCGGGCCGCATGTCCTGGCCCTGATGGCCGAAACCGCTCGGACACTGGCCGACACCAAAGCTGCGGGCTTCGCAAAAATTGTCCTGCCAGGGATAACTGGTTGGGCCGCCCGACAATTCGTCGAGCTTGTCGACCGGCTTGTGGCGGCCGAAGGATTGGGAGTGGGCGAAGGCCGGGGCCTTCTCCAGCGGAAAACGAATTTGCGCATAGGCGGTGAAATCCGCGCGGCCACCTTGCTTGCGCGATGCGCTGTTGGCGATGAGGTCGCCAGGAGCCCGGTAGGTGAAGTCCGGAGAGAGGCCGGCCGGCCGCTCCACGACTTCCGGTGCGACATCCATGCGCGGACGTGACGGCAGGCCGCCGGCCACGTGCAACGCCTTCAGGAACCGCTCGGCGACGGGATAGGCCTCTCGGCACGCCAGCCGCCGTGGCCGGGGCGCGCTGTCGAGGCATTGGATCGAAACGACGTAGGCGACGCCAAAGCGCGTGAAGGCGTAACGTACGTAGCCTTCGCGAATGAAGCGGCGCATGTCGGGATATTGCGCGGCCAGCGACTTGACCGGTTCGCCTTTGCCGCCGAGAGGATCGTTGAGATCGTAGATCAGAAGCGAGCCGGTGATCTGGACTTCCACCGGTTTGGCGAACACGCGTTGCGGTAAGCCGACGCCGGGCTCGAGCGAAAAGACCGCATCGTAGCCGGCGGGACCGGCGTCAAAGACGTCGACGGGACGAAAGTCAGCCTGGAAGTGCGGCAGCGCGATGCCTTCAAGCGTTCCGGTCCAGCGGGCTTCGAGATAGGCGGCGGTGTCGAACGGCAGAAGCACAGGTACGGTGCTGCGGGTGATGCCGGTGAAAAGATGGGACGTCGTCGCGTTCAGTTGCACGAAAGCCGGCATCGAACGCGGGTCGAACGCGGCGAGCCGGCGTCGGCTGGCGAAGGTAAACGCCGGCGCGACCGAAGGCTCGCTGGTGATTTCAGAACGGAGTTGGTCGAGCGCCGCGCGCCAATCCACGCGCGCGACCGAGATCGCCGGGCTTCTGAATTCGTCTGCGGCTAGCGCGTTACAGCCGACAACAAGCAAGAAGAAAGCGAGCTGAAAACGCGTAGCGAATTTGGCCCCCAATCCCACAGCAACGCCCCCCGGCGTTTGTCACGTCGCCTTATCTTAATCCTTTGCGCGCTCGACGTAAGAGCCGTCTTCGGTCATGACCACAATCCTCGTGCCGGTAGCGACGTGCGGCGGCACGGCAGTGCGGACGCCATTGGACAGCATGGCGGGCTTGTAGGAAGACGAAGCCGTTTGTCCCTTGGTGACCGGCTCGGTTTCCACGACTTCCAGCGTCGCGCGCTGCGGCAACTGGATCGAGACCGGATTACCGTCGTGCAGCGACAGCTTCACGGTCATGTTTTCTTGCAAATACGGTGCCGACGAACCGACGATCTCCTTGGAAACCTGGACCTGATCGTAGTTCTCGGCGTTCATGAAGTGGAAGCCGTCGGCATCTTCGTAGAGGTAGTTGAAATTCTGGTCTTCGACGGTGGCTTTTTCCACCTGGTCGGTCGTTTTGTAGCGCTCGGAGATCTTCACCCCGTCGCCAATGCGGCGCATTTCGATCTGGCTGACCGGCGTACCCTTGCCCGGGTGGATGTTTTCAGCCGTAAGCACCACGTAGAGCTTGCCGTCTTGCTCAATAATGTTGCCCTTGCGAATAGAACTGGCGATGACTTTCAAAGCTGTTTTTCCTGATATTCTGGCCCTGGAGCGAGCCTGGCAGGGGTGTCCCTGGGGGCCGGTGAGGGCGGTTTCGGGCTGCAACATACTGATTTTGCGCCTCGAAGCTAGCTTTTTGCGGACCCGGTAAGGCGATTGGTGGATGAATACGGACAACAACTCGTCGCCTTGGTGGTCCCCGGCCAGGCACACCGATATCAAGCCGTTTTTGGCCGCCAGAAACGCCATTACCCGGGCAACCCGGTCCTGGTTCGATGAACAGGGCTTTACCGAGGTGGAAACGGCCGTTTTGCAGGTCTCGCCCGGCAACGAGACCCATTTGCATGCGCCGCGCGCAGAATTGACGGCTCCCGATGGGGGCCACGAAACCAGGTATTTGCGAACCTCACCGGAATTTGCTTGCAAGAAACTGCTCGCCGCAGGCGAATCCAGGATATTCGAATTCGCCCGGGTGTTTCGTGACCGCGAGCGTGGCCGGCTGCATTTGCCGGAGTTCACGATGCTTGAATGGTACCGCGCGAACGCCGCCTATGATGCTGTCATGGCCGATGCCGTCGTGCTGATCGCGCACGCCGCGCAGGCAACCGGAATCGGACAATTTTCGTTTCGAGGGCGAACCGCTAATCCGTTCGCCGAGCCGCAGATGCTGACGGTCGCCCACGCATTCGAATCCTTCGCCGGCATCGACATACTTGCCACCATTGTCGGCGGTGAAGGCGATCGGACGAAGCTCGCGGAGGCCGCGAATTCCAAGGTCCGTATTACTACTGACGACACATGGTCCGATATCTTCAGTAAAGTGTTGGTCGAGTTTGTTGAACCAAATCTGGGGCAGGGACGCCTTACGTTACTCTACGAATACCCGCTGCCGGAGGCAGCACTGGCACGCGCCGTTTCATCCGATCCACGCGTTGCCGAGCGTTTCGAGGTCTATGCCTGTGGTGTCGAATTGGCGAATGGATTTGGTGAACTGACGGATGCAGCCGAGCAGCGCCGTCGCTTTATCCTTGCCATGGATGAAAAGCAGCGCCGATACGGCGAGCGCTATCCGCTCGATGACGATTTCATCGCCGCGGTCGACTGCATGCCCGAGGCAAGCGGTGTTGCGCTTGGTTTCGACAGGCTGGTGATGCTGGCAAGCGGTGCGACGTCGGTCGATCAGGTGGTGTGGACGCCGCCGTAGTGTCTGGAGAGATATGAGCAGTAGTATCAGTATTAAGCCCGCGACGACCCTGCGCGAGCCTGCGGAACTGGTCGCGCGCGGCCTGGTGCCGGTCGAGGATATCCCGGCACTGGAACGGGTCGCCGCGCGCTATGCGATTGCGGTGACGCCCGAGGTGGCGGCATTGATCGATCCAGACGATCCGCTGGATCCGATCGCGCGCCAGTACATCCCGAACGCCGAAGAGCTTGTGGCTCAGCCGAACGAGAAGCCAGATCCGATCGGCGACGACGCGCATTCGCCGGTCTCCGGCATCGTCCATCGCTATCCCGACCGGGTCTTGTTCAAGCTCGTGCACGTCTGTGCCGTCTATTGCCGCTTCTGTTTTCGCCGCGAGATGGTTGGGCCGGGCAAGGCGACGACGCTTTCGGAAGGCGCCTACAACAACGCGCTCGCCTACATTCGCGCGCATTCGGAAGTATGGGAAGTCATCCTGACCGGTGGCGATCCCTTGATGTTGTCGCCACGCCGCCTTTCCGAGGTGATGGGAGATCTTGCGCAGATCGATCATGTCAAAGTGATCCGCATTCACAGCCGCGTGCCGGTTGCCGAGCCTCAGCGCATCAACGAAAAGATGGTCGCTGCCTTGAAAGTGGCGGGAGCAACGACCTGGGTGTCGCTCCATGCCAATCACGTCCGCGAGCTGACGTCGAATGCGCGGGCCGCCTGCGCGGCTATCATCGATGCCGGCATCCCAATGGTGAGCCAGACGGTGCTGTTGCGCGGGGTCAATGACGATCCCGAGACGCTCGAGGCCCTGATGCGGGGCTTCGTCGAGTGCAGGATCAAGCCATATTATCTGCATCACGGCGACCTTGCGCCGGGTACTTCGCATTTGCGAACGACACTGGCGAAAGGCCAGGAAATCATGCACGCGCTGCGCGGCCGGGTGTCCGGTCTCTGTCAGCCGGACTTCGTGGTCGATATTCCCGGCGGCTACGGCAAGGCGCCGGCCGGTCCCAGCTACCTTTCCGTCGAAAAATCTTTCTCGCCGGATCGTGAACAATCCTCCGAAACCCGCTATCGTATCGTCGATTATTGCGGTGACGTTCACCTCTACCCTCCGGCCGGGTAACCGCTTTCGCGGCCTGGATTTTGAGGGGGCTTACGTCAAAGACGGAAGAAACCGATGCGAAAACTAGTGATGACGGCCACACTCCTGATGCTCACGATCGGTTCGGCCGCGGTCGCGCAGACCGGCAGTTCTGCATCGAAAAGGCAAGAACCTTTGCCTGCGCCCGTCGGACATCGCCAGCCGCGGGCCGATCAGGTACCGCAGGGCAATGACCCCGCCGCGGACGCCGAGAAGCGCCAGGACGCCGAACTCGACCGCAAGATCAAGAGCATTTGCCGCGGCTGCTGACTAGTGGAGTGGATTTGACATTCGCTACCTCGTAGCCCAGCGTTCGCAACGCGAATGTCAAATCCAAAACTCCACTAGAAACCGATGTTTTCTAGTGGTCCTTTGATTCTAACATTTGCAAAAGTGCTTACCGCGACGGGATGCAAATGTTAGAATCGGACCACTAGACGACTTGATGGCTTCACGCGTTGCGCGCGGCGAGCGCGACGCCGATCAAGGTCGCGCCGCCAAACAGCAGGTTGATGCCGACCAAAAGGCCGATCGCCCACTCGGCCGATCCCGGCAATCCCATGATGATGATCGCTGCAATCAGGATATCCATGAGACCTGCGATCAACATCCATGACCAGCGGTCCGACAACTCGCGCCGGTGTTCAAGCGCATACATGATGGTGGCGACGCCTTCGGCGAGGAAGTAGGCGCCAACCACAATCGTCAAAGTGAGGATGCCTTGCGCCGGATGGGCGAGCAGGACAAGGCCGGCGAGAACCGCGAGCGCCGCCGAGATCAATGACCACCAGAAGCCCGGCAGTTCGCGCGCCCAGAAAGTCAATGCGAGCCCGGCGATCCCGCTGATCAGGAACAGCCAACCCAGGATGATCGTCACCGCAAGGCTGGCGGCCGGCGGCACGATCATGGCGGCCAACCCGAAAATCGCCAAAAGGATGCCTTCGACCAGCAATGCCTTCCAGTGTTCGCGAGCGGCCTCGCGCATTTTTGTCGGCAGGCCGGCATTGTCTTGGGTCATCGCAATCTCCCGTACCGATTAGGTGGATCGAGCAGCCAGAATGACGCGCCTTCGTGACGAGGCGAATATAGCGCACCGGATTGGCGCGTCAGCCCCCACCGGGCCAAGGCCGTCTCTTTTATTTTATGCTTGGGCGCGGATGCGGTCGCGGCCCAGAAAATAGACGGCCGTCGTCACAACCAGCAACGCCAATCCGATCAGGATGGAAAGAAGCCCGATCGGAATGAGCACGAGCGTGAAGTTGCGATCCGGATTTGAGAGCCAGTGATGGACTGACGACAGGACGAAAATGACGCCGGCAAAACCTGTCCCGCCGCCCACCACCAGCAAGGCCCACATTCGCCGGAGTTGGCTTAGCCGTTCGCGTGCGATTTCGGTCCGCGGGGCGTGGTGCCGGCCGACACGCCGCACCAGGCGCGCGGCAAATGCGATCGAGGAGAATCCGATCAGCACACTGGACGCACCGAGGATGAGGCGGGTGGTGCTGTCGATGTCCGGATTTCTCTGCAACGTCAGCAGCGGAAAATCGAACGCGGCATGCAGTCCGACTGGTCCGGCCAGCACCAGGATGCGGCTTGCGATCCGGGCCCAGTCGCGGTGGTGACGATGAGCGCCGAGCGCCGTACCGGACCGCGCGATCGCCAGGTAAGCGCCGGCGATAATTCCGAGCGCGCCGTGAAACGGAACCGTGAGAACGCTGCGCAGTGCGGCCAGCGATTGCCACATATCGGCATGCTGCACGAGATAAGCGAGATTTTCGTAGGCCGCGAAACCGAGACCTGCGGCCGCGCCGTAGACGACTGTGTCCATGGGATCGCTGAAGGGCCTTCGCCATGCCGACACCATCGCGATGACAAGGATCTTCACGCTTTCTTCCGGTAGCGCGACGCCGAACAGCGAATGTAGTCCTTGCGCGAGCCAGGGATTGTCGGGCGCCGACAGAAGTGCCGCGAAGGGGGCACGCACGAGCCCCAGCAGGGATATGCTGGCCGCACCGAGGAAAAAGGCGGTCCACACCTTGGTCGGTGGTCCCGGCCGCTCGTCGGCGGCGACCACGAGCCACAGAATCAGCAGCGCTGGCGCGACCGCGGCCGTTCCGATGACTGTCGGGAGAGATTCGAGGAGAAGAAGCATCGACTACGCCTGTTCCAACACTCGCATGCAGCCGGCAGCGGCAATTTCATTGTTGCTAAAAGTCGTTGTTAGAAACAAAAGCGCACCAACGGGTTCTGGTTTCCGATCAGGTCAAATCAGCAGCCGTGCGACGTCAGGATGGCAAATAAGCCATTTTCCCGCGTTCTCTACGTCAAATGATGCGCATTTCGCCGCATCAACGTCGCTGCTCGATCCCCTGATAACCTTTTTGGCGCCGGTCGTTCAACGCCTGTCGGCCATGCGCAACCCGAACGGGAGATAATCGTGACCCGGGTCTCTGATATTAAGATAGCTAAATCAAACGGTTATGCGATTGTCTGAGTGTATTCCAGGACCGGGGCCGTTGCCCCTTCTGGATGACGACCGGAACGCGGATTGCCCCCGCTGCATGTTAGGCTCAAGGCCAATACGATAAAGGGAGTGCGCCGGTGGTCTTATTCCGCGGGGCAGAAACGCATGGAAGGTCGGTTCTCAAGGCCATCAGTTGGCGAACCCTTGGAACCCTCGACACATTCGCGATCAGCTGGTTCTTTACCGGAAGAGTCGAGGTCGCGGGCTCGATCGCGGGCTTCGAGATCGTGACCAAGATCGCGTGGTACTATCTCCACGAACGAGTTTGGGCGGCCATTCCCTGGGGACGTCGCCGACTGCAGTGATCCCGGGCCAATGAAAAACAAGAAGATCCGGTCATGAACGAACCCAAACCTGAAGCGTCAAAGCCTGAAAAGCCGAAGCCTGCAAACCCCAAACCGTCAACTCCCGAATCCCGCGAAAACAACACGCCCGCGCTGGCCGGGCTGGCGATTGCGGCCGTGCTTTTGGTGGTCGGGCTGTGGCTGGCGCACGAATTGCGAGCGGCCAGCAAGATGCAGGATTGCGTGATGTCGGGGCGCTCGAACTGCAACGAGATCCGGCCCTAAAACCGGCACGCCGGCTGGGCGCCTGAATTAAGCGCCACCACCTGAAAAACAGCGGGCGCCATACCGATATAAGAAACAAAAGGGACTTTTCAGGGAGTTGAAAGATGACTTTTGAATTTGTGGACGTGAAGGTCGCCGGCCACGTCACAATCGTGACGCTTAACCGTCCGGCCGTGATGAACGCACTTCATAAACCCGCGCATTTCGAACTGCACGAGGTGTTCAACGCCTTCGCTGCCGACCCCGATCAATGGGTGGCGATCGTCACCGGTGCTGGCGACAAGGCATTCTGTGCCGGCAATGATCTGAAATGGCAGGCGGCGGGCGGCGAACGCGGCTGGAATTCGAGCGGTTTCGGCGGACTGACGCTGCGCTTTCATTGCGACAAGCCGATCATCGCCGCCGTCAACGGCGTGGCGATGGGCGGTGGCTTCGAGGTCGCCTTGGCCTGCGACCTCATCATCGCGTCGGAGAATGCGACGTTTGCTTTGCCCGAGCCGCGCGTGGGCCTTGCCGCGCTCGCAGGCGGTCTGCAACGGCTGCCGCGCCAGATCGGGTTGAAGCGCGCGATGGGCATGATCCTCACCGGCCGGCATGTTTCGGCGCGGGAGGGTTTCGAACTCGGCTTCGTCAACGAGGTGGTGCCGCCGGGCGAGGCGCTCAGCGCTGCCGAGCGTTGGGCAAACCAGATCTGCCAGAACAGCCCGATGTCGATCCGCGCATCGAAGCAAGCCGTCATGGACGGAATGAATGTGCCTTTGCCGGACGCCATGATCGCGCAGCGCGAATATCCCGCGGTTCGCGAAATGGTCGCATCGGCGGACTATATCGAAGGCCCGAAAGCCTTCGCCGAGAAGCGTCCGCCGCGCTGGGAAGGAAAATAGGAGCGTCGCGACGCTCCTTGTATCGTCAGGCCGAGAGCAACCGCCGGCAGGTCTCGACAAACACCTCCGCGCCTCGAACGATGTCGGCGTCGGCGGTGTTCTCGCTCCAGTGATGGCTGATGCCATCGATCGAAGGTACAAACAGCATGCCGGCGGGCATGATCGTGGCGAGTACCTGGGCATCGTGGCCAGCGCCGCTTGGCATCCGAATGGATTTGCCGTCCGCGAAAGTCGCCGCGGCTTCTTCGATCGTGCGTTGAAACCCCTGATCCATCATGGCGGGCTTGCCGGTTCGGATGCGCTCGACCTCGACGCTGCATCCGCTCGCTGTGCCGGCGTCAGTCGCGAGTTCGCGCAGCAATGCTTCGAGGCGCTCGACGACCGCGGCATTGTCGTCGCGAACCTGGAACAGGATTTCAGCGCGGCCGGGAATGATGCTGGGCGCGCCGGGATCGAGCGTGATGCGGCCTGTGGTCCAGACGGTTCGCGGTCCGCTGGCTGCGGGAAAGCGGCCGTCGATGCTGACGCACAACCGCGCAGCCGCAAGACCCGCGTCCTTTCGATCCTTCATCCGCGTCGTACCGGCGTGATTTTGCTCGCCGGTGAAAGTGATCCGGTATTGCCAGATGCCGACGATCGACGTGACGACGCCGATGCCCAGGTGTGAGCCTTCAAGCGTTCGCCCCTGTTCGATATGGGCTTCGAGATACCCGATGTGACGCCCGCGTTCGGCGTTTTGTCGTGGACGGCCGGCCAGGCCGGCTGCCTCCAGCGCCTCCCGCATCGGTCGCGCATCGGTGCGATCGCGCGCCGCATCGATCTCCTGTTCGCTGACGTCGCCGACATAGGAGCGGCTGCCGAGGAAATGGCCGAAATGGCCTTCCTCGTCGCACCATGATGCGACTTCGACTGCGCCCTTGATTTTCGGGTCGGGATTGATCACGCGCGCGGCTTCGAGGGCGTAGATGACGCCGAGCGGACCATCGAGCCAGCCCGCAAAGTTCTGACTCTCCAGATGAGAACCAGCCAACAATTTCGGCCCGGCTTTGGTGCTCCTGCCGAGTACGTTGCCGATGCCGTCGATCTCACCCGCAAGACCGGCTTCCGGAAATCTCTGCAAGAGCCAGTGCAGCGACTGGACGTGCGGTTCGGAAAAGGTCGGCCGGTGCACGCCCGTCTTGTAAATGCCCATGGCGCGAAGCGCGTTCAGGTCGGCCAGAACCCGCGCACCGTCGGCCTTCGCGTGGTCTTCTTTCATGGGACTAAGATCCGGCTGTCGCTATTCGGCGGAAACGGGCTGAGCAGGGGCGAGGTAGGGCGAGCAGATCGCGGGGTCGCCGGACGTATCGTAGGACTCGACGATATCGCCCGCCATGACCACCTTGATCAGGCATTCCTGCGAGGCGATACCTCGTCGCCACGTATAGGTCTTCTGTCCGCCGATCGTGCGCTGAAAATCGGGATTGCCGAGCTGGACCGTCACTGCGGTCAGCGGCTTGCCCTTGAAATCGTTTCTCGCCTTCACGTCGGGCAGGGAGACGCTGGGCATGCCGCCGCATCCAGCGAGCGCCAGTGCGACCAAGATCGCAAGATTTCGTTGAACTGCCATCGATGTTGGTCGCCTCGCGATTTCAATCAGCCATCTCTAGCAGGGCGAGACCACGCGAAGTCAATAGGTTTGGTACAGATCGGCCCGTGTCGGCGGCAATCCTGATGGACCGCGAACGCGGCGTGAGGCCAGCGTCTGGAAAATTCCGATAGTGCCTTGCGCGAAGGCGATCGAGACCACGGCGAGATAGGCAATCCACAATCGCGTCTTCTCGCGGCCGACCTCGTTCTCGGCAGCCTCGCGATTGGCCGACAATCGATCGTGCCAAAGCCGGGTGGTGCGCATGTAATGCTCGCGCCAGGCCTCGACGTCGTGGACCTCGAAATTATACATTTCGAGATTGCCGATCGACATGCCGAGGTGATCCAGCTCACCGCCGGGAAAAATGTAGCGGCCGATCGCGGTGGCTGCGGCCGCATCCCGCCGTCGGCCACGGCGAAAGCGTTCAAAGCTCTTGGAGCGGAGCGCGATCGAGTGGTGGAGGTACAGGCCGCCCGGTTTGAGCAGCCGGTTGACCGTCTGGAAGTAGGTGGGATAGTTCGCGATCCCGACCTGCTCGAACATGCCGATCGACGCGATCTTGTCGAAGTTGCCTTGAACGAGTGCATAGTCGCGCAACTCGAGCGTTACCTTGCCCTCGAGTCCAAGCCGCGCGACCCGTTCCTTGGCGTAGGCGAATTGCTCTTCGGCAAGCGTCACCCCATGCGCGTGGACGCCATAATGTTCGGCCGCATGACAGACCAGCGCGCCCCAGCCGCAGCCGATATCGAGCAGGGTTTCTCCCGGCTTCAATCGCAGTTTGCGGCAAATCATGTCGAGCTTGTCGGCTTGAGCCGTCGCCAGATCGTTGTTCCAGTCTTTGAAATAGGCGCAGGTGTAGACCATCTCCGGATCGAGAAAGAGTTCGTAAAAGCGATTGGAGAGGTCGTAGTGGTAGTGGACATTCTTCTTGTTGGTGCTCTCGGAGCCGTCCATGCTCGCTTTGTCGCGGCGAACGGCTTCGAGCGGCCATGGTCCGCCACGCGGCACGAACAGAAACCGACCAAGCGTCGTGAGCGCCAGCCGCTTGTTGAACGATTTCATCAACGCCCTGGTCCGCAGCTTCGGCCGGCACGCGGCCAGATCGAAAAACGATCCATTGCGCAGGTCGAAGCGTGACGTGACCCAGAGATTGAGAAAGGTGTCGATGCTCGGCCGCCGGATCATGGCCGCAATGGCGCCTTCGTCGGCGATGGCGAAGGCCAGCGCACCAGATCGAAGATCGGCAGGTACGCTTGAGCCATCCCACAAAACGAAGCCCAGATCGGGCAGGATACGCGCGTTGATGTGAGTGAGCAGGCGCTTGAAACTGTCGAGTCTACGCGCCGCTGCTGAAGCTCCCGGCAAACCGATGATCCCTGTGCAAGTGCTGTCGTTCGACTGCTAAAGGAACATCGCTTGCAAGATAAATCAATAGTTTAGCCGGGCGAGGGGAGTCGGATGATTCCCCTGCGAGTTTTCAGCTCTACTGAAGAACGATCGTGGTGCTTCCGGAACTGCCGGGCCCTCGAAGGGCCGCGGCACCGTCCATGGTGTCTCGTTGCGGGCAATCGGAACGCAGAACCTTACGCTCAGAAGAAGCCAGGGCTGAGATCGAGCCCATAGGTCGCGAAGAGAACCGCGACAAACAAGCCGGCGCCGCAGATTACGGCCAGGACCTTCAGCGTTTCGGTTCCAACATCCGTGGCGACGGAAAGACGGGAAAACGCCTGAACCAGTGCAGTCATGTACGACCTCCATTGCCCAGCCGTTACGTTGGTCGCGGCAATCGTCGCTGTGGTTCACACTATTCATCTGGTGCTCTTCGAGCACAACTTGTGGATGAGGAACCGGCCGGCAAGCTGGCAGGTCAGCCGCCATCGATGGCCGCGAGGCGATCGGCCTCTGCAATGTCCTCGACGGTGTTGGCGTTGAAGAAAGGATCGAGCGGCGTAGTCGGCCAGGTGACCGTGGCAAGCGGATAACGAGCGGTCCAACGATCGATCTTCCGTATTCCTTCGCCCACCAAGGCCTGACGCAACTCGTCACGCAGGCGCACGCTCCACAGCCCAACGACGGGATGGGTCTGGTCGCCGGAAGATGCAACGGCAAGCTCGGCATTCTCTGCGGCGCGCGCCTGGTCGAGCCGCGCCACGAGATCGCGCGGCAAGAACGGACAGTCGCCCGGCGCGCTCAGCATCCACTTCACGTCAGGCCGGTTTGCAGCCATCCAATCGAGTCCGGCCAGGATGCCAGCGAGTGGACCGGGAAAGTCCGCGACCCCATCCGCGATCACGGGCAAGTCGTAGGCCGCGAACCGGGCAGGGTCACCGTTGGCGTTCAGGACCAGCCCATCACATTGCGAATCGAGACGCGCAATCACGCGGTCCAGGATGGTCTTGCCTGCAATGACGCGCATCGGCTTGTCGCCGCCGCCCATCCGGCGCGCCAGTCCGCCGGCCAAAATGACGCCCGGTAGTTTAGTCATCGCCGCCTTCGCCTTTACGCCGTTGCCGTGCCGATTCTTCTTCGACATATTCAAGGTTCTGGTCGTAGACGATGCGCTCTTCACCCGACAACGCGATAAAGCGCTTGCCGCGCGTTCGCCCGATCAAGGTCAAGCCGACCTGTCGCGCCAGATCGACTCCCCACGCCGTGAAGCCGGAACGGGAGACGAGAATGGGAATCCCCATCCGCACCGTCTTGATCACCATTTCCGACGTGAGCCGGCCGGTGGTGTAGAGGATCTTGTCGGAGGGATCGACGCCGTGGCTGTAGATCCAGCCGGCGATCTTGTCGACGGCATTATGACGACCGACGTCCTCGGTGTAGCAGACCGGCGTGCCCTCCTTGCAAAGCACGCAGCCATGGATGGCTCCCGCCTCCAGATAGAGCGACGGCATCGTGTTGATGGTGTGTGTCATCTGGTAAAGCCAGGAGGTGCGAAGCTCAGCCTTCGGCAACTTCACCTTCTCGAACGCTTCGAGCAAGTCGCCGAACGCCGTGCCCTGGGCGCAGCCGGAGGTCTGCGTGCGCTTTTTCAGTTTCGCTTCGAAATTCGTATGATGTTCGGTGCGCACCACGACGACCTGGAGATCGTCGTCGTATTCGACCTCCGTGACGACGTCGTCGTATCTGAGCATGTTCTGGTTCAGGAGGTAGCCGACCGCGAGATACTCCGGGTAGTCGTTGATCGTCATCATGGTGACGATCTCCTGCGCGTTGAGATACAGCGTCAGAGGCCGCTCGACGGGCACCCTGATATCGGTCCTGGTTCCAGCCTGATCGATGCCGGTTACCCGCTCGGTCAGCCGTGGATCGGCGGGGTTCGGCACGATCAGGGGGGCGGGGGTTTTCTCGATTTTCATGGCTAGTGGTCCAGTTCCAACATTCGCATCCTGCTCAGCGGCCGCTTTTGCGAATGTTAGAACTAGAAGGACCACGAGCAAATATAGGTTTCTAGTGGAGTTTTGGATTTGACATTCGCTGCGCGAACTCGCGGGTAGCGAATGTCAAATCCACTCCACTGGTTCGAGGTTAGCATGACATTCGCTAAGACCTAGATATAAGGCACCATGGGTATTGGCTAGGCGCGGTTCCTTAAGATGGCGCAACTCTCTGACGACTGTTTTGCTTTCGGTGGACCGATGATGTCGGTCGACGAAGCGGTCGGCATCATCGCTTCTCGCGTGCAGACGGTCGGCGAGGCGGAAGCCGTCCCGCTGGTCGACGCCGATGGTCGGATTCTCGCGCGCGATGTTGTCGCCCCGCTGCCTCTGCCGCCTTTCACCAACTCGGCGGTCGACGGGTACGCCGTACCGGGCGGAGAGTTGCCGCGTGACGGCGAGCGGGCATTTCCGATCGGCGGCCGCGTTCAGGCGGGATCTTCCCCACAAGCAGGGCGTCCCGGCTTCGCGGTGCGGATATTCACCGGCGCACCAATGCCGGAGGGCACCGACACGGTGTTCATGCAGGAAGACGTGCGGATCGACGACGCCGGGCGGGTCGTCCTGCCGGCTGGATTGAAGGCGGGCGCCAATGTGCGTCCCGCCGGCGAGGATATCGCGCAAGGCCATGTTGCCCTGAAGTCGGGCCAGAGGTTGCGTCCTCAGGATGTCGCATTGGCCGCCGCATTTGGGCTGACGGAGCTTGATGTGGTGCGGCGGCTTCGGGTGGCGGTCTTTTCGACGGGCGATGAGCTGGCTTCTCCGGGGATGAAGCGTGCGGCCGCCCAGCTTTTCGATTCCAATCGCTTCATGCTGATGGCCATGCTGCGACGGCTTGGGCTGCGCGATCAGCGATCTCGGCATCTTGCGTGACGAGCAGTCATCGTTGGCGAGCGCCTTAAAACAGGCCGCCGGGCAGCACGATCTCATCCTCACCACCGGCGGCGTCTCGACCGGCGAGGAAGATCATGTGAAGGCCGGTGTCGAGAGCGCGGGGTCGCTGGTTCTCTGGCGAATGGCGATCAAGCCCGGACGACCCGTCGCCATGGGGGTCATCGATGGCACGCCGCTTATCGGTCTACCCGGCAATCCAGTGGCCAGCTTTGTCACGTTCGTCCACGTGGTCCGGCCGACGATCTTGGCGCTCTCGGGAGCCAAACCGGAGCCGCTGATTCCGATGCCGGTGAGGGCCGCCTTCACGTACAAGAAGAAGGTGGGGCGCCGCGAATATGTCCGTGTCACGCTTCGAAAGGCGGCAGACGGCGCGCTCGAGGCCGTAAAATTTCCGCGGGAAGGCGCAGGTCTCTTGTCGTCGCTGGTCGAGACCGACGGGCTGGCCGAGCTCGGTGAAGCGATCGTCAAGGTCGAGCCAGGCGATAGTGTCGGCTTCCTTGGTTACGCCAGCCTGTTGTAAAGCTCGTTCATGACCACGACCAAGCTCGATCTCTCCGGTCTCAAATGCCCGTTGCCGGCGCTCAAGACGCGGAAGGCCCTGAAATCCATCTTGCCCGGCCATTTCCTTGAAGTGCACTGCACCGACCCGTTGTCGGTCATTGATATCCCGAACCTGATCCGGGAGACCGGCGACAGGGTTGAGGTCACCGAACGCGACGACAAGTGTGTCGTGTTCTTGATAGAAAAAGCCAATGGGCCGATAGCGAAAAGCGAATGATCCTGCCGTCACGATTTTCAGGTAACTGATTGCCTGAAAGGATAATTCCGCGTTTTCTGAATGCGTTCTAAATTGACTTGCCTCTGGTATACCAGTGGCTAAGGTTTGCTGTAGCCATGATTGGTGGAAACGGAATTCAATGAGCCACGACGTCCACAAAGTTCGCGCCTTTGAGCATCCCGGTGAGGGACGAAAACGAGCCAAATCGACCCCGAAAGGGCGTCAGGTCGACCCCACGGCCCTGGACCAGATCGAGGCGTTGCTCGGCGACCGGCCCCGGCAACGCGACATGCTCATCGAGTATATGCACCTGATCCAGGACAAGTATCACCAGATCTCGGCGGCGCATCTGGCCGCCCTGGCCGATGAGATGAAGCTGTCCTTCGCCGAGGTGTTCGAGACGGCAACCTTCTACGCGCATTTCGACATCGTGAAGGAAGGCGAGCCGAATGTGCCGCCGTTGACGATTCGCGTCTGCGATTCACTCACCTGCGCGATGCTTGGTGGCGAAAAATTGCTGAAGGAGCTTCAGGCCAAGGCAGGTCCGGGGATTCGGGTCGTGAGAGCGCCCTGCGTCGGCCGCTGCGATACCGCGCCAACCGCGGAAGTTGGCCATAACTTCGTGGATCACGCGGCCGTTTTCAATGTCCTTGCGACTGCCAATAGCGGCGATACGCATGTCCATGTTCCCGACTATGTCGGCTACGATGCTTACGTTGAAGACGGCGGCTACAAGCTTCTCGCGCGCGTCCGATCGGGCAATCTGCCGAAGGAAGATTTGCTAAAAGCCCTCGACGACGCGTCCCTGCGTGGACTTGGGGGCGCTGGATTCCCGACCGGCCGCAAATGGCGTGCGGTGCTCGGTGAGCCCGGCCCGCGATTGATGGCGATCAATGGCGACGAGGGCGAGCCCGGCACCTTCAAGGATCGTTATTATCTGGAGCGTGATCCGCACCGTTTCCTGGAAGGAATGTTGATCGGCGCGCATGTGGTAGAGGCGCCGGAGATCTACATCTATATTCGCGACGAATATCCGGCGTGCCGGGAAATTCTCGAGCATGAAATCGCAAAACTGCCGGCGGGCGGCCCGAAATTGCATCTGAGGCGGGGAGCCGGAGCCTATATTTGCGGTGAGGAGTCCTCGCTCCTTGAAAGTATCGAGGGCAAGCGTGGTCTGCCGCGGCACAAGCCGCCGTACCCGTTCCAGGTCGGCTTGTTCGGCCTGCCGACTCTCATCAACAACATCGAAACGCTGTGGTGGGTTCGCGACATCGTCGAGAAGGGCGCCGACTGGTGGAAAGGCCAAGGCCGGAACGGCCGCCAGGGGCTCCGCAGCTTTTCCGTATCGGGGCGGGTGAAGAATCCCGGGGTAAAGCTGGCCCCCGCGGGCATTACCGTCCGCGAGCTGATCGATGAGTTTTGTGGCGGCATGGCGGATGGTCACACGTTCCACGCCTATCTGCCGGGCGGCGCGTCGGGCGGCATCCTGCCTGCGACGATGGACAACATCCCGCTCGATTTCGGCACGCTCGAGAAATACGGCTGCTTCATCGGCTCGGCTGCGGTTGTTATTCTGTCGCACGTCGACGATGTCCGCGATGCCGCTCTGAACCTGATGAAGTTCTTCGAGGACGAGAGTTGCGGGCAGTGCACGCCTTGCCGCGCCGGAACCGAGAAGGCGGCGTTGCTGATGCAGCAGCCCGTCTGGAACAAGGAACTGCTCGGCCAATTGAGCCAGGCGATGCGCGATGCCTCGATCTGCGGGCTGGGGCAGGCGGCCTCGAATCCACTGACCTCAGTGATTAAGTATTTTCCAGACGAGTTTCAGCCGAAGGAAGCCGCCGAGTAGGCTGCAAACGTAGCCCCGGCGTAACGGTCTCCAACGAGGTTTCGATGAGCAAAGAGCAAAGCCCTCCACCGCAAGGATACGGTCACGACGCCAAAGGGGCGGCGGGCGGCAAGAACGTGCCGGACGGTGGTGTAACGGTCTCGCACAGCGAACCCGTCGGCACGGTCGGCGGCAAAGGGAGCGGACCGCAGATGATCAAATTCGAGCTCGATGGTCAGCAGGTCGAAGCGCGCGTTGGCGAGACGATCTGGCAGGTCGCCAAGCGTCAGGGCCGCGAGATTCCACATCTGTGCTATTCGCCCGAGCCGGACTACCGGCCCGACGGCAATTGCCGCGCCTGCATGGTCGAGATCGAAGGCGAGCGCGTGCTTGCGGCCTCGTGCAAGCGGACGCCGAGCGTCGGCATGAAAGTGAAATCTGCGAGCGACCGCGCCGTCGCCGCGCAGAAGATGGTGATGGAGCTTCTGGTCGCCGACCAGCCGGCACGTGAGACCTCCCACGATCCGGATTCCAAATTCTGGCATTGGGCCGAAAAGGTCGGGGTAACGGAAAGCCGCTTCCCGACCGCCGAGCGCTGGGAAGTTGACGCCAGCCATCCGGCGATGCGCGTCAATCTCGACGCCTGTATCCAGTGCGGTCTGTGCGTGCGCGCTTGCCGCGAGGTGCAGGTCAACGACGTCATCGGGATGGCGTACCGAAGTCACGGTACGAAGATCGTGTTCGATTTCGACGATCCGATGGGCGAATCGACATGCGTTGCCTGTGGCGAATGCGTCCAGGCGTGCCCAACCGGTGCGCTGATGCCGGCTGTCATGCTCGACGACAAGCAGACCCGCGTCACCTATGCCGACAAGAAGGTGGACTCGCTGTGCCCGTATTGCGGCGTTGGTTGTCAGGTCACGTATCAAGTCAAGGACGAGAAGGTCATCTACGCCGAGGGGCGCGACGGACCGGCCAATCACAACCGGCTCTGCGTCAAGGGACGCTTCGGATTCGACTACATTCATCACCCGAACCGCTTGACCAAGCCGCTCGTGCGATTGCCGGGCGTCAAGAAGGACGCCAACGACCAGGTCGATCCGGCCAATCCCTACACACACTTCCGCGAAGCTTCCTGGGAAGAGGCGCTCGAGATCGCGGCGAAGGGCCTCGTCAAGATCCGTGACGAGAAGGGCCCCAAGGCGCTTGCCGGGTTTGGCTCGGCCAAGGGCTCGAACGAAGAAGCCTATCTTTTCCAGAAGCTGGTGCGGACTGGATTCGGTTCGAACAACGTCGACCACTGCACGCGGCTCTGCCACGCCTCATCGGTCGCCGCGCTCTTCGAAGGCCTGAGCTCGGGCGCGGTATCGGCGCCGTTCTCCGCGGCTGAGGATGCCGAGGTGATCTGGGTGATCGGCGCCAATCCGACCGTCAACCACCCGGTCGCGGCCACCTTCATCAAGAACGCGGCCAAGCGTGGCGCCAAGCTGTTCGTGATGGACCCGCGCCGGCAGACGCTATCGCGTCACGCGACCAAGCATCTTGCCTTCAAGCCCGGCAGCGATGTCGCGATGCTGAATGCGATGATCCATACCATCATCACGGAAGGTCTGACCGACGAGCAGTACATCGCCGGCTACACTGAAGGTTATGACGACCTGAAGGCCAAGATCACCGAGTTCACCCCGGAGAAGATGGCGCCGATCTGCGGCATTCCGGCCGAGACCTTGCGCGAGGTTGCGCGCACTTACGCGCGTGCAAAATCGTCCATCATCTTCTGGGGCATGGGCATCAGCCAGCATGTGCACGGCACCGACAATGCGCGGTGCCTGATCGCACTCTCCTTGATCACCGGCCAGATCGGCCGCCCCGGGACAGGCCTGCATCCGCTGCGTGGCCAGAACAACGTGCAAGGCGCGTCCGACGCCGGCCTCATCCCGATGTTCCTGCCCGACTATCAACCGGTCGGCCGCGACGACATGCGTGGCTCGTTCGAAAAGCTTTGGGGGCAGGAGATAGATCCTGTTCGCGGGCTCACCGTCGTCGAGATCATGAATGCGATTCATGCTGGAACGATTCACGGCATGTACGTCGAGGGCGAAAATCCCGCGATGTCGGATCCCGATCTGCAACACGCGCGCGAAGCGCTGGCGATGCTCGATCATCTCGTCGTGCAGGATCTTTTCGTCACCGAGACGGCTTTCCACGCCGACGTGATTCTTCCGGCATCTGCCTTTGCCGAGAAGGAGGGTTCGTTCACCAACACCGATCGCCGCGTGCAGTTGGCGCGGCAGGTAATCAAGCCGCCGGGCGATGCCAGGCAGGACCTCTGGATCATCCAGGAGATCGGCAAGCGCATGGGCCTGCCGTGGAACTACGCTGGTCCGGGCGATGTCTTCACGGAGATGGCTCAGCTCATGCCGTCGTTGAAGAACATCACCTGGGATCGTCTGGTTCGCGAAGGCGCGGTGACTTATCCGGTCGACGACCCGAACAAGCCCGGCAACGAGATCATCTTCACCACGGGTTTTCCGACCGAGAGTGGCCGCGGCAAGATCGTGCCGGCGAAGGTCATTCCGCCGGACGAATTGCCGGACGACGAATATCCGATGGTGCTCTCGACCGGCCGCGTTCTCGAGCACTGGCATACAGGCTCCATGACCCGTCGGGCTCAGGTGCTCGACCAGATCGAGCCGGAAGCGGTCGCCTTCATGTCACCAAAGGACATGCGGAAGAAAAAGCTCGCACCGGGCGATTTCATGCGACTTGAGACGCGTCGTGGCGCGGTAGAGCTCAAGGTGCGCGCCGACCGCGACGTGCCGGAGAACATGATCTTCATGCCGTTCTGCTACGCGGAGGCCGCAGCAAACTTGCTGACCAATCCGGCATTGGATCCGTTTGGCAAAATCCCGGAATTCAAATTCTGCGCGGTTCGTGCCGAACGAATCGAAATGCGAACGGCTGCCGAATAACGGGGCAGGCCGCCTCAGGGGCGGCCTGGCTCGACCGATGCAATCGGCTCCAGGCCGTGGCTCCGCACGATCGCCTGTCCTTCTTCTGACATGAGGAAGGTGACGAAGCGCAAGGCGACGGGCTTGCTATTCAGAACAACCAATCCGTCCACGGGCTCGACGGTCATTGCCGCGGGCAACTTGAAGGAGATGAGAGCAGGCAGTTCCTTTTGGATCGCGGGAACAGCGCTGCAATAGATCAGCATCACGTCTGCCTGGTCCGACAGGAAGATTCCCTCGACGGCACCTTTGCCCGGCACCAAAGGCGGCGTTTTCTCGCCGCCACCGACCAGCTTCTTTGCCTTGGCTTCCAATGTCGCGCGCGCTCCCGGCTTGATCGCATCGGCCCTTGCGAACACCTCAAAGCTGTAGGTTCCCAAGGGATCATTGCCCGGCGTCGAGGTTGCAATTCGCACGGCAGGGTCCAGACAGCTCTGTCGAGGAAGTTGCCCTGATCGATTCCCAGGTTGGGGCGCGCAAGCGCGCACAGGCTATTGCGCGCGAAGAGAATGACCGGACGTTCGGGATGGCCAACAGCCAACCGCCGAGCTTGCTCGACATCCGCCGAGGCAAACACGTCAACGGCCGCGCCGTTTTCGATCTTCTGGCGCATCAGGCCCGACGAGCCGAACTCCGGCGTTTCGACGGTGTCCGATTGCCGCGGGAAGCGTTCCAGGAGGTCGGTCATGGTCGCACGCAGGCTGCCTGCGGCCATCAGTTTGAAAGTGTCCGCGCGGGTCGGCGTCGTGAAGGCCAGCGCGACGACTAAAATACCTACGACGCGGCGCGCGCTATTTCGATACGACATTCCGATCACTCCATTAGGGTTCCCGATCACTCGGGGGCTAGGCCTATTTCAGTATAGCAACGCCTGTTGCAGAAAAGGTATCGTCTCTCCGATGATATCGTTATATCGGAAGAAATATAACGATATCTCTTCCGGGATTCTTCGATGGATCCTGAAGAGATTTAGCGGGGGCTAAAGAGATGAAGTATCGAGTAGCGGCCAGCGTTTTGCTGGCGAGTTTTGCGTGCAGGCCTGTCGAAGTCGCGAATGCGCAGCAGGCACCACTTCCGTCGGTGACCATCGATCCCGCAAAACCTCGCGCCACCGATCAGCAGGGCCAGCAGGCGACGCGGCAGAACAACGCTCCGAAGAAGAAAAAGAAGCAAACCGCCAATCGATCGGCTCCGCCGGCGCCTGCTGCCAGCGCGCCCGCGCAATCGGGCACGGGTCCGCACAACCCGGCTACCAATCCGAACTACAACGCCAGCGTTGTAAGCGTTGGACCGCTTGGAAACAAAAAGCTGCTCGATACGCCGTTCTCGATGACGGTCGATACCTCAAGACATGCTCGAAAATCTTCAACTGAAGACGGTCAACGACACGCTGCGGTATCTTCCATCGGTCGAGATCAGAAACCAGCAGGGTTTCGAAGTGTCACGTCCGCAGGCGCGGGGCTTTCAAGGGACCGTCGTGCAAAACACGAGGATGGACGGCCTAAGCATCATCGGTACCACTGCCATTCCGGCCGAGAATCTTTCGAACATCCAGGTGCTCAATGGCCTGGCCGGCTCGTTGTACGGACCCGCCACGCCGGCCGGCGTGTTCAATTATGTCCTGAAGCGGCCGACCGATGCGCCCTATGCGAGTTACACGCAGGGATTCGATTCCACTTCGGTTTTCACCGAGAATATCGACGTCGGCGGACGCACGCCTGACGGAAAGGTCGGATACCGCTTCAATGTGGTTCACGGCGAAGGCGAGACCTGGGCACCGCTAAGCTCGAGCAATCAGGACGCTCGCAAGCGGTGCCCTCGATTTCTATTTGGGAAACCGAACGGTCGTCGAAACCAATTTCAGTCACTACGAGACAAACATCACGGGTTTGCCGGGCAGTTTTGTCTATTTCGGATCTCAGAAAAATCCCTTCACCGCTCCTTTGCTCCCTGCGGCGGTTGATCCGACCAAGTTGGGTTTGGGACAGCCGGGCGCGGGTACCGACCTCATCACCAATACCGGTCTCGTCAAGCTCAAGCACGAGTTCAACAATGACTGGAATTTCGAGATCGGCGGCCTGTACCAAGATGCCGTTCGCAATCTCTTCGGCATCACCAATACCTTTGTCGACAATAACGGGAATTTCACCGTCACCAAGAACTTCACGGCTGTTCCGCACTTCACGATCGCCAGCAACACGGCTTCGTTGAACGGACGCTTCGGCTCTGTTTGGCTTTCTGAACGAAGTGACGATCGGCACCAACGGCTTCTTCAACGGCCAGTATTCGTATCGGAACTCGATCGCGCAAAATCTCGGCAGCTCGAACCTTGCCGATCCAACCGTATTTCACGTTGCCGCCCCTTCCAAACAACGGCGGCCAATTCAAATCCGGTAGTCTTGTCGAACCAGACGATCGTCACGGCCGACACCTTCCATTTCAATGACCAGTGGGCATTGCAGAGCGTGCTCAGCACGTCCTTCCTGCACTCACAGACCTGGAATACCGCCGGCGCTGTCACGAGCCAGCAATTCGGCCGACGGCGTCGTCAGCCCGACTGTGAGCTTGATCTACAAGCCGTTCGACAAAGTCACGGCCTATGCGACGTGGGCCAACAGCGTCGAACAGAGCGATCAGGCTCCAACGACGACATCCACTACGACGGTCACAAACTCCGGTCAGTTCCTCGCGCCGTATCACGACGAAGAGTACGAGGTCGGCGTCAAATACGCGGTGACGCCCAGGCTTCTCGCCACTTTCGCGCTGTTTCACATGACGCGCCCGTTTGCTTCCAGCATCCTTGTCAGTCCGAACGTGGTAACTTTTGGGGTGGTCGGCACTCAGCGAAATAACGGTGCGGAACTGTTCCTTCAGGGAGAGCTTTATCAAGACCTCTCCATCTTTGGCGGCATTAGCTACATCGACGCCCGACTGCTCAATACCGGTGATCCCAACACCAATGGCCGACTGGTCGTCGGTGTCCCGCTCTTCAAGACCGATGTTGCCCTCGATTATCATCCAGCCTCCTGGATGGGGTTTGCACTGACCGGCGGTGTTCACGCCGAAGGGATACGGGCCACCAGCAACATCAACAATAACTTTGCACCGTCATACGCCACGTTCGATGCCGGAGTTCGTTTCTCGAAAACGATCGACAAGCATATCATCACGACACGCTTCCAGGTGCTGAACATCGGCAACGTGTTCTATTACTCGTCGATCGCGGACGGCGCTATTGTGGGAAGTCCCGGCGCCAATACGGCCTATCTTGGAACGCCGCGGACGTATCTGCTTAGTCTCCAGATGACCTTGTAAGCGAGGCGTCTACGAGGCGAAGCGCCGTCCACAAGAGCGGGCGAAAGCTGTACGTCGAGATGACATTCGCCATCGTCAAGGGCGGTGTGTCCGGTGAGGTACTTGGCGCCGTGGCCGTCGCGCGGGATGTGACCGTGCGCGTCGAACGCGAGCGGGCTGCACCGCGCGCTTCTTGAATCGAACGTTCAGGCCGGCCGGAACCCGGCGCTCTCGAGAGCTGCGCGGGTTTGCGGCGAGGCGAGGGCGTCGAGGAATGCCTGCACCGCCGGGCGATTCTTGCGGGCCGCGACAACCGCGAAGTCGTAATGTTCCTCGGCGAACGGAATAAAGCCCAGGTTCGATGCGCGCGCGACCGGCGCGATGGTCATGCCCCAATCGGCGCGTCCCTGCGCGACGGCCGCCGCCACCGCGTTATGCGAGCGTGGTTGGTTCCAGTATCCGTCCGGACGCGCCTCACCAAGCAAACGATCGATCAGGATGCGTGTGCCGGCGCCCTGATTGCGATTGACCATGATGCAGGTGGAATCGGCGATCGCTGCACGCACGGCTTGTTCGGCATTCAAACCCTCAAAACGCTGGTCCCCCTTTTTGAAGACGATCCCCTGCATGCGGCGCCAGCCCTGTACCAGATCGAGGCCCGCGCTCAAAAACGGCGTGTTGTAGGTTTCGGTCTTCTCGTCGAGCAGATGAATCGGTGCAAGGTCGCATTCGCCGCGCTTGGCCGCTGCCAGTCCACCGAGGCTGCCGACCGCGATTGAGCGTACAGTGAGACCGGCGTGCGCTAATGATGCCGTCACCAGATCGAGCCCTGTGCAATGACTGCCGACGATGACGAGATCGGGTACGCGGACATGCGGCGTGAACAGCGTCACCTTGGCCTCGGTGCCGGCCGGCATCTGATCAGCCAAGGCATCGATCCGAAGGAAGCCGTCGGCCTGAGAAAACGATGTGATGGCCCCTGATCCCTTGCCTGTAGGATAGGCGATCAAGCCGTCGGCGCCCTCGACCAGCGAGACCATGACAAACTCGGTGCGCCCGAGTTCGGAGGCAATCCGCACCGGCACTTTCGCGGTGACCGTCGCGTCTGAACGCGGTGGGAGGCCTGCCATGCGCCGAAGCGCCGGCACGATCATGTCGTGGAACGTGAACATCGCGGAGGTCGGAAAGCCCGGCAGGATCACCACAGGCTTGCCGCCGCACACGGCCAGGCATAGCGGCTTGCCCGGCTTCAGCGCGACGCCATGGCAGATGATTCCAGGCTTGCCGAGGCGGGCGATAATGCGGTGAGTGACATCGCCGGCTCCCTTAGAAGTGCCGCCGGACAGCACCACCATGTCGCTTTCGGCAAGCGCGCGGTGCATCACCGCTTCGAGCTTTTCCTCGTCGTCCGGGATGGCGCCCCAAAATACCGCGTGTCCGCCATTCTCGTTGATTGCCGCGGCGACGATGGCGCCGTTGCTGTCGTAGATCGCTGCCGGTCGCAGCGGCTCGCCGGGCTGTACCAACTCGTCACCGGTCGAGATCACCGCGACGCGGACGTTTCGCGCAACGGCAACCTCGGCTATCCCGCAGGCGGCAAGCATGCCGATTTCCCGCGAGCCGATCACTGTGCCGGCCCGCAACAGCGCTTCGCCACGCGCGATGTCGGACCCGGCAAAAGAAACGAATTGCCCCGGCGAAGCCGCGCGGCGCACCTCGATCGCGAGGGCTCCCGAGGGCTGGGTGTGCTCCACCATCACAACGGCATCGGCCCCGCGTGGAATGGGTCCGCCAGTGGCAATTGCCGTCGCTGTTGCGGGCAATACCGGCTGGGTGGGCGCAGTGCCGCAGGCGATGATTTCCTGGTTCAACGTCAAATGTACCGGAGCAAATTCAGCCGCTGAGGTGAGGTCGGCCGAACGAACCGCAAATCCATCGACATTGGAGCGATCGAACGGCGGCACGTCGATCGGCGAGATTATGTCTTTTGCCAGCGAGCAACCGACCGCTTCCACCAGCTTCCTCTGTTCGACGGGAAGCTCCCGCGGAAACAGGGCGGCATCGAAGCGTTGAAGTGCTTCCTCACGCGACAGGATGGTGAGGAACTGATCCTGATCGATGCTGTTTCTGCCTTTCGGCGGGGATGTATTGGTCATGTCGGCACTCGCGGCGTTACCTTAGCATATAGGCGCTAACCGGCGTTCCCGCTGCAAACCCCTCGCTGTTGCCGGGAATGGCCAGCCAGGCGTCGGCCTTCATGATGGCCTGCAAAGGGAGATCCCCCAACGCAAGCGGCAGCCACCTGCCATCGTTCCGTTCAAGAAGGGCGATCTCTGCGATCCCAACGCTGGAAGCGAGCTTGCGCGCCAAGGGAAGCACCGTGACCTCACGAGGTTGCCGCCCCGACAACCGATCCAGCGCCGGAAGGCCCAACGTCCACCATGCCGCCATCGCGCCAGCCACCGAACCCGGCAAAGCGATAACCGGCGTTCGTTCGATCCTTCCGACAGCGGACGTGACGCCGGGTCTTAGAGCAAGGCCATGAGCCATCACGTCACCACGCCGGGCGATGGCGAGGACGGTCGCGTCGGTCCGGCCGACGCCTGAGCCACCGACGGTTACGAGCAAATCACAGGCAGCCGTTTCGAACGCGTCGGCGATCGAGGCGGCATCGCGCGACCCGGTCTCAACGAATGTCACTTCGGCGCCGGCGCATTGTGCGCTTTCCCGGATGAGGTGCGACGTTTCGATGTCGCCATTCGTTGAGGCAACATTGATCACGCGCAATCTCGGACGACGAACTTTCATCTTTTCAAGCCCGGCCGCACGTGCAGCCAGGATGTCGAGGGGGCGAAGCTGCATGCCGGGGGCAACAACGAAGCCGTCCGGAAAATCGTCGCCGCGTCGGCGCACACCGTGCCAAGGGGATGCCTCGGCCAGGATCTGGAGAATCGGACCGGACTGGTCGATGCCGTCGGCATCAATCACGCAATCACAACCGTCCGGGATTGGATCGCCAGCCTCGACCCAACGAGCCGCGCTCGCTACCGGCAGCGGTGCATAGGCGGAGGCACCGACGAGATCGCGGGCGCGCAAAGCCCACCCGTCGACCAAGGCGATATCGTGCTGCGGATACGATCCAAGCTGCGGCGGTTCGGCGGCTACGCAACCGAGCGCTTCCGGTAGGGCCAGTTCAGCGACGGCCACCGGTTCGACGCCGTCGAGCAGCGTGGCCAGGGCCGCATCGAGCGCAGTGAGTGAAGCGGGCAGGCGCTGGGCTGTGTTCATGGCGATTGGTGGACCACGGATCGCAAGGGCAGGCAACTCGGCTCCGAAGGTCACGGGACTTGCGGCGGGCAGATCATTTATATCGGTGAATTCGGCGCTCTGGGTGTTGTGCAGATTGTGCCCGGGAGGTGGCTCTCCGTAACTGGTCGATCCAGACCGTGACAGAAGAATAGTATAATTATTTCAATGATTTGCAGGTGTTTGTATAAGGCGTTTTCTTTCCGAGGCGCCACATCTTCTGGCTCGAAAAACCAGCCATGACGCCGAGGCTGAAACGCTAAGCGATCTGCAGCGCGCTAATGTCCGTCAGCAGTTCGGCGGCGGGTATCGCCGATATCAACCCAGCCTTCACTGGATAACCGCCGACGATGACCTTCGGGCGCACGCTCAGGGGCAGCGCTTGTGTCGCTTTGACAATTTGGACGACGCGATCAAGCTGTTCCGTCATCGCCATCGAGATCAAAAGATATTCCGGCCGATCGGTAGCGAGGTTCCGCATGAGGCTGACGTCATTGATCTCGTCATCGATGATCCGTACCGCGACGCCACGGCTTTCAAGCCAAAGCGTCAGAATGCGTATCGCAAGATCGTGTCGGTTACCCGGGGCATTCATCAAGAACAACGGCGGTTTGGAGCGAATGGCAGATACGGCGCCGTCCGCCGCCTCGATCCTGGATCTGACCAGTCCGATCACCCGCTCCGAGAACGCCGTGAAACGATGCTCCAATTCCACACTAAGCGCGCCGCGCTTCCACTCCTCGCCGATCTCGTAAAGCATCGGTGCGATCATCCCGATCAGGATATCGACCGGTCGGAAATTTGCAGCGAGGGCTTCCTCAATGATCGCGGTAGCGGCCTCGAAATCCTCGTGCCGTCCCGCGTCGAACAATGCGTGAAATATTCTGCTTAGGGCGCGCGCCTGCTCGACTTCGCGGGGTGCAAACAGATCCTTGCGCGTCATTTTGCATGAATCGCAAAGCCCATGCGTGATGCTGAAATCGTCGTAGGGGGCGATCTCATGCATGAACTGCTGACAATAGGCGCACCATTTGAGCATGGGTGTCCCTGGGCCGCCTTCGGATCGGTGATAAGCAACGCCCCGCCGATCCACGCTTGCAGAGGTTATCTGGGTTACAGCGGCTGTCCGGATAAGCTGAAATTGACTGACGGCAAATCGGCGTCAGCGCGGTGCGTTAGGCCAAGTTGAGACGAACGGATCGTTTCCAATATTCTGGCGGCAACGTCCGTTTCGCCAGATGTAGCCGATCCCGCAGGCGTGGCGCGGAGTTTCAACCGCTCGATAAAAGTGACAGCGGCCATAGGCGTCACGATACAGACCTGCGCCGCACCCGTCTGCCGCGGCTGCGTCATGAACTGGGAACAGGAAAGAGATAAGAAGGACACCGACAGCCAGTCCGTTTCGCATTGTGGAGTTCTCCTGCTTTCGAACACGCTGAACGCCGCACGGGAGCACGTCGGCGCGCCTGTGAGGCAATTGTCGGGCCGGGCCCGTGGGCAGCTTTGACCTAAATCAAGCGGATTCGGGCTAGTTGCCAGCCGAGCAGGCGCGATCAGACCTTTGACGAGGCGTGCCTGTCGGCTACCTTGATCTCGATCGATCGGGTAGCCGTTTCAGTAGCAAGGCATGCGGGGTCCCCGTGCGCAGAAGCCCGTGCTGACGCGAACCTGATTTCTCAAGGGAGAAAACCGACATGCCAAAGCACTTTCTTGCTACAATGTTTTTAGTTGCCGGCGCTACATTGCTCGCGTCACCGCTCGCGAGCGCCTTTGCCGAACCCTATTATCACGACGGCTATTATCCTCCCTACTATGCGCCGTATCCGGCCTACGGGTACCCGGCCCACGGATACCACGCCCCTCTGGAGAACTCCGTCTATTACGTGCCCTATTGGCGCCGCACCAACTGGCAACCCTACGACTGGTCGTATCACGGTCATCATGGGTGGCATCACCATTGATGACGTATCTGATGAGCGGTGCGGCTTCGTGCACACCGCAGCGATTGAACGAGCGGGCATCAACAGAGCGAGATCTTAAAAAGAGCCGCCGCTCACGCGAGGAGCTGATCTCCGACGCACTTGGCAAGGCGGCCGACCCGCGCTTTCACGCGTAATCACCCGGCACACGACCCCGGTTCTCACCCGAGCCGGGGTCGTTCTTTTCCAAGCGGCACGTGAGATGCGTAGCGAGGACCTTGATCCGACGAGACGGCCCGGGGGTGTGGGGTTGGGGGTCGGGGCCGCCTCGTCGGCGCGCTCGGGGCCGATTGCACGGGGGGACGTGCCGGCCTTTTGGGGTGATGGCGCATTCTCACAACGACACGTTCGCCCCGCGCGGTCTTGATCCATATCAACCTTGTTGCCACGCCTCTCAGCCGGAGGACGGTTGCTCGTTTGTCAGATCAGGGGCAACGTTAGATGGACAACTTGCGGATCCCGGCTGCGTGTGGGTTGGAAGCCCACTTTTCCCAGCACTTTGCGCATAGCGACATTGCCCGGCAGAACGTCGGCAACAAGTTGCTTCAGTCCAGCGGCGCGGCCAAGCGCGACAAGATGGCGCGTCAGCAGCAAGCCTATTCCCTGTCCCTGATAAGCATCGACGACCATGAATGCCACATCGGCCTCGCCGGACCCGACGACGACATAGCGGCCGCCACCGATGATCGCAGGCCGGCCGTCTTCCTCGAGTTCGGCGATGAGTGCGACATGGTTGACGAAATCGATCTTTATGAAGAATTCTTTTTCACTGTCCGAAAAGCCGTGCTTGGTGACGAAGAAGCGGCGCTGTAACGAGCCCACGCCGATGCGGTCGATGGCGAGGAGCATGTTGGCCTCGTCCGTCGGACGTAGCGCCCGGATTTCGACCTGTCGTCCGTCGCGGAGAGTCTCCCGGGCAGAATAGGTACTGGGCACGATGGCTGGTCTCTCCGGCCGCAGCGGAAGTCGTCAATGTCTGCCGGCGAAATGAACCGCAACCGGTCTCGTCAGATTGATCTGGATCAAGCCTGAAGGCGAGGGAAGGGCCAGTACGACTCGATCGGACATCGCGTCATCGGGCGCGCGAAGGTGACGACCGGGTTATGCTTACCAGTACAGACGAGACACCTTCGAAACTGCTTCCGCAGCAGCGATCAGGCGATGAGGTGATTCAGATCGCCATTCGCCTGGCGCTGATCGCGTTCCTTTTTTATTGGTCGTATATCCTGCTGCAGCCGTTTATTCCGATCCTCGTTTGGGCCGTGGTGCTCGCCGTCGCTCTCTATCCGACATACGACTGGCTATCCGTCCATCTCGGCCATCGGCCACGGATCGCGGCCTCTTTGATAACGATCGTGATGCTCGCGGTCTTTCTCGGGCCGGCGACCTGGCTCGGCCTCGGCCTTGTCGAGGGCCTGGGAAACCTGTCCGGGTATCTCAGTTCGGGTGAGATGAAAATTCCCTCGCCACCGGACAGCGTCGGTGACTGGCCGCTGGTCGGCAAGCGCGTGTACGAATTCTGGAGCCAGGCCTCGCTGAACCTCGAGGCGGCCTTTCGTCAAGTCGCCCCGCACCTCAAGCCGCTCACTGGAGCGATTTTGGCCTTTGCAGGCAGTGCCGGTACCGGGACACTCAAATTCCTTGCCTCGGTTGTGATCACCGGCTTCTTGCTGCCTTCGGGGCCGCGCCTTGTGGACGCAACGAGGAAAATGCTCGTCAAGATCACGCCGGAGCGAAGAACGGACTTCCTCGCGCTCGCCGGCGCTACAATCCGGACCGTGACGCAGGGGGTGATCGGCGTCGCGGTGCTGCAATCATTGCTCGCCGGGATCGGACTGAAGATGGCCGGCGTTCCTCATGCAGGCGTGCTCGCCTTCGCGGTTCTCGTGCTGGCGATTGTGCAGGTTGGAGCAGCGCCAGTCTTTCTTCCCGTTGCCGTCTGGATCTGGATGGTGAAGGACCCGGGCACAGCGGCCTTGATCACGGTTTATCTCGTGCTGGTCGGCCTAACCGACAATGTGCTCAAGCCGCTGCTGATGGGACGCGGTCTGTCCACGCCCGTGCTCGTCATTTTTGTGGGCGTGCTCGGCGGAACGCTCGCGCACGGCATTGTCGGCCTGTTCGTCGGCCCGATCATCCTGGCGGTTGCCTGGGAATTGCTGATGGCGTGGGGCCGCGACGAGCCGACCGATGCCGCTTGCGCCGGCGAATTCGATCCTTGACCTAAATCAAGAGTCTGTGCGCCCGCCCGCGCGAGGTGGAGCAAGGCAGCTCTGGATGAAAAGTCATGAAAGAAAAGTCGCCGTTTCCGGGCAGCGCGTTGCCTGATCTGTTTGCTTCCGCATTCGAATATCTCGTTGACGCTCGCCAGCGCAGCGTTCTCTTTCTGGACGTCATGCGGCAGCGTGGCGAGCAGTATCGCCAGCATATGTCCGAAACCGTTCCCCACGTCCTTGATTACGAGATCGAACTAATAGCCGACGGTCGGAATCTGGAGCGCCCGGTGAACTACGGCCTCGTGAGCGTCAAGCCGCCGGCCGGCGTCGAGATCGATCGGTCCCGTCGTCCCTTTGTGGTGATCGACCCTCGCGCCGGGCACGGGCCGGGCATTGGCGGCTTCAAGGCCGATAGCGAGATCGGCGTCGCGATGAAAGCCGGCCACCCCTGTTATTTCATCGGATTCATGCCTGAACCGATGCCTGGCCAGACCATCGAGGATATCGCCCGCGCAGAAGGCACGTTCCTGGAGAAGGTCATCGCATTGCATCCGGACGCGGATGGCAAGCCTTGCGTGATTGGCAACTGTCAGGCGGGTTGGGCGGTCATGATCCTGGCGTCGCTGCGGCCGGAGCTGTTTGGGCCCGTCATCATCGCCGGCGCACCGCTTTCCTATTGGGCGGGTGTGCGTGGCAAAAATCCGATGCGCTATTCAGGCGGCTTACTTGGTGGAAGCTGGCTGACCGCTCTCACCGGCGATCTCGGCGGCGGCAAGTTCGATGGTGCCTGGCTGGTCCAGAACTTCGAAAATATGAATCCATCGAACACGCTGTGGAGCAAGCAATACAACGTCTATTCCAAGGTCGACACCGAAGCCGAACGATACCTCGAGTTCGAGCGTTGGTGGGGCGGCCACGTCAATCTCAACGCCGAAGAGATACAATTCATTGTCGACGAACTCTTCGTCGGCAACAATCTCGCCGCCGGCCGGCTCAAGACTTCCGATGGCGCGACGGTCGACTTGCGCAAGATACGATCCCCCATCGTGGTGTTCTGCTCCAAGGGGGACAACATCACGCCACCGCAGCAGGCGCTCGGCTGGATTCTCGATCTCTACCGCGATGTCGACGAGATCAGGTACTACGGGCAGACGATTGTCTACACGGTTCATGAGACGGTAGGTCATCTCGGCATCTTTGTTTCCGGCAGCGTTGCCAAGAAAGAGCACAGCGAATTCTCAAGCAATATCGACCTCATCGACGTGTTGCCGCCGGGTCTCTATGAGGCGACGTTCGAGGAAAAATCCGGTGATACCGTGCGTGGTGATCTTGCCTCGGGCAACTGGATCATGCGCTGCGAGCAGCGGACGCTCGATGATCTGCGCGCGATGGGCGAAAATTCGATCGAGGACGAGCGGCGGTTTGCCACCGCCAAGCGCGTTTCGGAAATCAACCTCGCCAACTATCGCAAATATGTTCAGCCCTGGGTTCGCGCATTCGCCGCGCCGCAGGTCTCGGAATGGATGCGCGCCTTGCATCCTTCGCGGGTGGGATACGAAAGCTTTGGCCGCGATACGCCGGCGATGAAATCGTTGGCGACGCGAGCCGAAACCATCCGCGAAAACAGAAAGCCCGTGGCTGCGGACAATCCGTTCATCAAGGCGCAGGAAGTGCTCTCCGGCCGCATCGTCAACGTGCTCGACAAATGGCGAGACGCGCAAGAGGCCCTAAGCGAGTCGCTCTTTCTCGCCATCTACGGCTCGCCTGCGCTACAGGCGGCCGTCGGCATCGATCCGAACGCCGATCCATCGCCTCGACCGGAAATGCCGGAAGACCATCGAAGACAGCTGGATGCGCGAATTGCCGAGTTGAAATCCGGAATCGGCGAAGGCGGCCTCCGGGAGTGCGGGATACGTTCCCTGCTTTATGTCGGCATGGCGCGAGGCATGGCCGATGAGCGCGGTCTGGAAGCACTGCGCCGCATGCGCAGGGATGACGCCGCATCGCGCATCAGCCTTCCAGAGTTCAAGAAGCTGGTGCGCGAGCAGTTCTTCATGCTGTTGCTCGATCAGGAATCGTGTCTGGCCGCCATTCCCGAAATGCTACCGCGCGACCAGAAGCTTCGCCGGGATGTCTTTAACGCGATCCGGGAGGTGTTGTCGGCAGGTAACACGATTTCGGGCGAAACCGCCAAGCGTCTCGACCGCGTCGCGCAATTGTTTGGTTTGGATCAGGAAGCGATGAAGGAGGGCAAGGGCTCGTTCAATCCGCAAGCGAAAGCATCGTGACGCCAATGTGAACTAAGGAGTTCGGTGATGAGTGCGCAGGCAGCGAAGATGGCCGAGGGACAATCTCAGACGAAGTATGATCGTCTGATTGCCGCAGCTAGAGCCATTCGGCCGGCCGCGACGCTGGTCGTGCATCCCTGCGACGAAAGCTCGCTGCGGGGCGTTGCCGAAGCCGCCTCGATCGGCCTCATCGCGCCAATCCTCGTCGGGCCGGCAGCGAAGATCAAGGACGCCGCGGCCGAGCACGGGATCGACATCAGCGGCCTCGAAATCGTTGATGCGCCCCATAGCGAAGCGGCGGCCGCCAAGGCCGTGGAACTGATCCACGAAGCCAAGGGCGAGATGCTGATGAAAGGCAGCCTTCATACGGACGAACTGATGCGCAGCGTGACGTCCAAGACTGGCCTTCGTACGGAACGGCGGATTAGTCATGTGTTCGTGATGGATGTGCCGAGTTATGCCGAAACGATCCTGATCACGGACGCTGCGGTCAATATCTTCCCCGATCTCGATTGCAAACGCGACATCATTCAGAACGCAATCGATCTGTTTACTCAGGCGGGCTTCGGCGCTTTGCCCAGGGTTGCGATCCTCTCTGCGGTCGAGACCGTGACGCCCAAGATCCCTTCCACGATTGAAGCTGCCGCGCTGTGCAAGATGGCGGATCGCGGCCAGATCACAGGCGGATTGCTGGACGGCCCGCTTGCCTTTGATAACGCGGTCGACCCGGAAGCCGCCCGGATCAAGGGGATTAAATCCGAAGTCGCCGGCCGCGCGCAGATTTTGGTGGTGCCGGATCTTGAGGCCGGCAACATGCTGGCTAAAAATCTCGCCTATTTCGCCAACGCGGATAGCGCGGGCATCGTGCTCGGAGCGCGCGTTCCGATCGTGTTGACGTCGCGTGCGGATTCGCTCCGGGCGCGGCTGGCTTCCTGCGCTGTGGCGGCTTTGTATGCGGACGCGCGGCGCCGGCGCGCAACAACGGCGTCGTGATGGCCATGGATACAATCCTCGTTGTCAACGCCGGTTCTTCAAGCGTGAAGTTCCAGGTCTTCGCGGTCGATCCCGAAGGCCGGTTGAGCCGGCAGATCAAGGGGCAGGTGGATGGCATTGGCACACGTCCGCGTCTGCGCGCAAGCGGCGTCGTCGGCGATGTGTTGGCCGACCGCGCCTATCCCATCGAGGCGGTTCAGGACGTTCCGGCCGCGCTGAGACTGGCCGCCGAATGGTTACGGGACGAGCGTCAGGTCGTCCCGCTCGCGGTCGGCCACCGCGTGGTACATGGCGGCCCCGACTATGACCGTCCGGTTTTGATCGACCACAACGTGGTGGGCCGGCTCGAGCGTTATTCGACGCTCGCACCATTGCATCAGCCGCACAATCTGGCGCCGATCCGATCGTTGCTGGCGAATTTCCCCAGCCTTCCGCAAGTCGCCTGCTTCGACACCGCGTTTCACCGCGATCACGACGACGTCGCCGACCACTATGCGATCCCGCAACGGCTTCACGACGAAGGCGTGAGGCGCTACGGTTTTCACGGCCTGTCTTATGAATACATTGCCAAGACCTTGCCCAAGGTTGCACCGGAGATCGCAAAGGGCCGCGTCATCGTGGCGCATCTGGGTAGCGGCGCGTCGATGTGCGCGCTTTATGGCGGCCGCAGTATCGAAAGCACGATGGGGTTCACGGCGCTTGATGGCCTGCCGATGGGCACGCGGCCGGGGCAGATCGACCCGGGTGTGGTGCTGTATCTCACCTCGGTGAAGGGCATGACGATTTCCGAGGTGCAGGATTTTCTCTACCGCGAATGCGGGCTGAAGGGATTGTCCGGCATCAGTAACGATATGCGCGAGCTGCAGGGGAGCAGCGATCCCAATGCGGCATTTGCGGTCGAGTATTTTGTATATCGCGCCGCGCTGAGCGCCGGGATGCTCGCCGCGGCGCTGCAAGGCGTAGATGCCTTCGTCTTTACGGCCGGGATCGGCGAAAATTCGGTCAGCATCCGTGCGCGCATTGCTGAAAAGCTTGGCTGGCTCGGAGTCGCGCTCGATCCGGTCGAGAACGGCCGCAACGCTGCTCGTGATTTCGCGGCCCGATACGACGCCCGTTTATGTCTTGCCGACCGACGAAGAGTTGATGATTGCACAGCACACATTGTCCTTGCTGTGGAGCCGGTCTTCATCCGCCCATGCCAGGGAGAGAGTATCATGAATATTCCGGCATTTCCCGAGACCAGAGTGGCACTCAAGGGACGCAGAGGTTTGATCGTCGGCATCGCCAACGACCAGTCGATTGCCTGGGGTTGCGCAAAGGCGTTCCGCGCGCTCGGGGCGGAACTGGCGGTGACCTACCTGAATGAGCGGGCGAAGAAATATGTCGAGCCGCTCGCCAAGGACCTGGAAGCGTCGATCTTCATGCCGCTCGACGTCAATGTCGAAGGGCAGACCGAGCAGGTGTTCGAGCGTATCAAGAAGGAGTGGGGCCAACTCGACTTCCTCCTTCACTCCATCGCGTTTTCGCCAAAGGAAGCGCTGCATGGCCGGGTCATCGACGTTCAGCGGGATGGATTCCTGAAAACCATGGACGTGTCTTGCTGGTCGTTTATGCACATGGCCCATCTCGCCGAGCCTCTGATGAAGCGCGGTGGCACGATGTTCACCATGACCTACTATGGCAGCCAGATGGTGGTGCAGAATTACAACGTGATGGGGGTTGCCAAGGCTGCGCTGGAAGCCGCTGTCCGCTACATCGCTGCCGAGGTCGGACCGAAGGGGATCCGGGTTCATGCCATTTCGCCGGGGCCGCTGGCGACGCGGGCGGCATCGGGAATACCCGAATTCGACGAGCTCATGGACAAGGCGCAATCCAAGGCACCGACCCGCAGTCTGGTGAGCATCGAGGATGTCGGCGCCGCGACAGCTTTCCTCGCCCTCGATGGCGCCAAGCTTATCACCGGAAGCGTCATGTATATTGACGGCGGGTATCACATCATCGACTGACGAGGCTCAGCGCAGATGCAACGCGATGAGCTCAGCGACGCAGGCGGGGCGTTCGCTGCCCTCGATCTCGATCATCATCCGGTAGCTGACGCGCAAGCCGTTCGGTGGAACGTCTTCTGCTTCCACAATCCTGGTGCGTCCCCTGAGGCGTGAGCCAGCGGGAACGGGAGCGAGATAGCGAATGCGGTCGGCGCCATAATTCAGCGTGTTCTTCAGACCCTTGAGGCCGATGACCGAGCGGATGAACATCGGGGCAAGGCTGAGGGAAAGCATCCCGTGGGCGATCGTCTTACCTCCGGGCAGTTCGGCTTTGGCGCGGTCCTGGTCGACGTGGATCCATTGCTCGTCGCAGGTGGATTCTGCAAACTTGTCGATGCGGGCCTGGGTGATTTCGAGCCAATCGCTGACGCCTATCTCGGTGCCGATGGCCGATTTGATCTCTTCAAATCCGTTGAATATCCGCATGGTGATCTGTTCCGGATCGCGTCAGATTTTCATCTCCGGTACCCGGTCCGGTATCGAAAGTTCGGCTTCGGTTACCGCCATCACCTCCGCGACGCTGACGCCGGGAGCTGTCTCCAGGAGGGTGATCCTGCCGTCGTCAAATCCCAGGACGGCCAGATCCGTGACGACGAGATCGACCGCTCGGGCCGACGTCAGCGGCAGGCCACACTTCCGGACGATCTTCGATTTGCCCTTCGCCGCGTGCTGCATGGCGACGATGACGCGCTTGGCGCCTGAGACCAGGTCCATCGCGCCGCCCATGCCCGGGACCATCTTGCCGGGTATCATCCAGTTGGCGAGATGTCCCTCGGCATCGACCTGCAAACCACCCAGCACGGTCAGGTCGACATGACCGCCGCGGATCAGCGCAAAGGACATCGAACTGTCGAAAGTGGAAGCCCCGGGGAGTGCGCTGATCGGCCGGCCGCCCGCGTCGGTCAGAAACGGGTGGGCCATTCCTTGCTCCGGGATCGGTCCGGTGCCGATCAGCCCGTTCTCCGACTGAAAGAAGACGCTCATCCCTGCCGGTACGTAGTTCGCGACCAGAGTCGGAATGCCAATGCCGAGATTGACGAGGTTGCCGGGTCGAAGCTCGAGCGCGACACGACGTGCGATGAGGGCTTGAGGATCCATGACGCTAACCATTGGCGATCAGATAATCGACAAGCGGGGCAGGGGTACCAACATGATCGGGAGCGATAACGCCGATCGGCACGATGTGGTCGGCGGTAACGATGACGGTATCCGCGGCCATTGCCATAAGCGGATTGAAATTTCTGGCGGTGAGCGCGTAAGACAAATTGCCGAGATAGTCCGCCAGGAAGGCATGCACCAACGCAAACTGCGAGCGTAGTGCGATCTCCAGCAAATATGGCTTGCCATCGACCACGATCTGCTGCTTGCCTTCATCGACAATCGTGCCAACGCCGGTCGGCGTCAGTACGCCGCCAAGGCCAGAGCCGCCGGCGCGAATGCGCTCCACAAGGGTGCCTTGTGGCACCAGACTGACCGCGACCTTTTTGGCCAGCATCTGCTCCTGGGCTTTCGGATTGAGCCCGATGTGGCTGGCTGTGAGCGTCGCGACGAGCGAGGCATCGAACAATTTTCCGACGCCGCGGCCGGGGACGGCGGCATCATTGGCGATGATGCTGAGCTCGCTCTTCTTCTGTCGCACGAGTTCATCCAGCAGCCTCTCCGGAGTGCCGACGCCCATGAAGCCTCCGACCATCACGGTGGCGCCGTTGGGAATCATCGCAACAGCTTCTTCGGTGGAAACGGATTTCATGCCCAAGAATCCCGCGAACGCGCCCGGAGTGGCGCTCCGTGTTCATTGAGAGCCTGAAACAGACATGGCTGCGAAGCTTGATTTGAATCAAAGGAGAAGGGCGTTGCCCTACAAATCGAGCTCAGCGAGCTTGGGCCGGTCCAGCAACACGATCTGACGCTGTGTTTGTCCGACAAAGCCGAGAATACCTTTGTCGTGCAGAACGGACAGCGCGCGCGAAACGGTTTCGAGCGTAAGCCCGAGATAGTCCGCGATGTCCCGGCGGCACATCGGCAGCGCCATCACGCCGGCGGCCGTCAACCGCGTGTCCATCTCCAGGAGAAACGCCGCGACCCGTTCGAGGGACGTTTTGCGTCCAAGCAGCAGCATATGGTCTTCCGCATGCCGTAGATTGGTCGCCGTCATGTTGAGAAGATCGCGGGCAACCGCGGCGTCAGTTTCGGCAACAACCGCAAGGCTCACGCGCTTCACCAGCCGAACCACCGTGTCGACAATCGCTTCGGTGGTAAACCGGTGAACGCCGCCATTCTCGAGGCCGAAAATGTCTCCCGCCAGATGGAATGCGCCGATTTGCCGCCGTCCATCGGAGAGAAGTTTGTAACTGCGAGCCGCCCCATCGATGACCTGGTACACATATTTCGACGGCTCGCCCTCGCCGAATATCTCGGCGCCGCGGCGGTATTTGAACTCGCTGGAGTTGATTTCGGCCTGGGACAGGCTGCCAAGTTCGCCGAGAAATCGCGGCCGGATGCTTGGACCGGCGTTTACATTTACCAACATAGGTGTACGCCCCTTTGAAAAAGCAACTCGTACTCGTAAGCGTTCCTGACCTAATCCGTCGCAATCCCAGCCACCCTTTCTTTACGACAAAGATCGTTTGCCGAACCATTGGCTCAGGGGACATTGTCCTAAAGGGCAACATCATCGACCGTTTCCCGAGCGGTATTTTTAGCGCCGGCTGGTGGGGCGATCGGTCGCCCACGACGTGCCGCGTGTATGTTTCGGTTCTTACACGCATGTGCTAGTCTTTCCGGTAACGCCGGTCCGTTTGGGTTTGTCATGCGTTTCCGGATCTGTGGATTGATGGTCGGGCTGATTGTACTGCTGGCATCAGCGGATTCGCCGGCGGGAGACGCGCGGCCAAGCTCGATCCTGGTGCTCGACCAATCCGACATGCGCGGCGCCTTCTATCATCAGGTATTCGCTTCCTTCCAGACCCAGGTGGCATCTGATCCGCGTTCGCGTGTCACGATCTATGCCGAAGACCTCGACCTCGAGCACTTCAATGGTGCCGTCTATGAAGAGAACCTTGCCCGTCTGCTCAGCGCGAAATACCGGGACCGGCCCGTTGGGGTAATTACAGCGATCGGCTCGGCAGCGCTGTGTTTCGCGCTACGCTGGCGCGACGAGTTGTGGCCTGGAACCCCGATCGTCTTCACGATGGTCGACCAGCCCGACCTCACGCGGCAAAAGCCTCCTGCGGATGTGACGGGAAACGTCGTCGACGTGAAACTCGCGGATGCCGTCGAGGTGGCGCGCGCGGTCGTACCAGGCCTCGCAACCGTTTATGTCGTCGGGGACTCATGGGATCAGCAGGCAGTCTTCCACAATTGGAAAGACGAGATATCCTCTGTCCCCGGTGATTTACGCGTGATTGAACTCATGGGGCTTCCCATGACGCAGTTGCGCGAACGCCTCGCGACGTTGCCCGACGAAAGCGCGATTATCTACACCTCGATACATTCAGACGGCACAGGCGCGTTTTTCAGGTCCGGACCCGCGCTATCGCTGATTGCGGAAAAGGCCAACCGGCCGATCGTGGTGGCTGCCGAAACGCTTCTTTCACCCGGCGGAATTGGTGGGTACGTGCTCGCCCCTCGCAAGATCGGCGCGGAGGCCGGACGGTTGGCGATGCGGATTCTCAATGGCGAACGGCCTGCGGATATTCCTCCAAAGATCGTCGAGGCTGCCGTGCCGGTCTTCAACTGGCCGGAGATGCAGCGCTGGGGTGTCGTCGAGTCGCAACTGCCGCAAGGAAGTGAAATCCGGCTCCTTCGTCCGTCGTTTTGGGAAAGATACCGATGGCAGAGCCTCGCGGTCATCGCCGTAATTCTGATCCAGGCTGCGCTGATTTCAATTCTCCTGCACGAGCGTCGAAGGAGGAGCGATGCCGAATCCGACGCGCGTAGTCGCTTGACTGAACTGGCGCATGTCGGACGGCAGGCCACGGCTGGCGAAATGTCGTCCTCAATTGCCCACGAGCTCAATCAGCCGCTCGGTGCGATTTTGACCAATGCCGAGACGGCGGAATTGATCCTGAATTCACCATCGCCGGATCTGGTCGAGGTGAAGGAGATCCTCGCCGACATCCGGCGCGACGATCAGCGCGCCAGCCAGGTCATTCTCCGCATGCGCAGCTTCCTGAAGCGAACGCCATTCGAACTCAAGTATATCGATCTCAACGATGTCATGCGCGAGGCCTTCGGCTTTCTTGCCGCGCAGGCGTCAAACGGTAACGTCGCGCTTTACTTCCAGGCATCTCCCGAAGCGCTGCCCGTGAGGGGCGATGCCGTTCAGCTTCAGCAGGTGATCCTGAACCTCGTGGTCAACAGTATGGAGGCGATGTCGTCGATCCCCTATGGACGTGCGGTGATTGGCCGCGCTGGTCTAAACGATGGGTCTTCGGCCACAATCACCATCTCGGATTCTGGTCCAGGTATCCCATCAGAGAAATTGATAGAGGTATTTGATCCTTTTTTCACTACGAAGGGACAAGGGTTAGGAATAGGGCTTTCTATCGCGCGCACGATTGTTCAAGCTCACAAGGGGCGGATATGGGCTGAAAATCATCCAGACGGCGGCGCGGTATTTTATCTTTCACTACCACTGGCGCATTCGTGGGGAGGTAAGCTTGCCGGGGATCATTCACCTCGTTGACGACGACGCGTCATTCCGCGCGGCGATCGAGCGGCGGCTGAAGAAGGCCGGCTATGATGTCGCGACCTATCCGTCCGCCCAGCAACTGCTCGATCATCTGCCCGACGAAGCCGAGCCGGGCTGCATCCTTCTCGATGTCCGAATTCCAGGCCTGAGCGGTCCGGAGCTGCAAGTCCGTCTTGGCGAGCTTGGCTCGACCTTGCCGATCGTATTCCTCACGGGCTACGCCGACGTTCGCACCACCGTGCAAACCATCAAGGCGGGAGCGGAGGATTTCCTGACCAAGCCGGTATCCTCGGAGCAGTTGCTGCGTGCTGTCGAGAAAGCGATGGCGCACCACGAGGCGTCGCGTGAGACAAGATACAAGCACGATGCGCTGCGCGAGTTGTTGTCGAGCCTTACGCCGCGTGAGCGCCAGGTTTTCGAGTGTGTCGTTCAGGGCAAGATCAACAAACAGATAGCCGTGCAGCTCGGTGCCGCGGAGCGCACCATCAAGGCTCACCGTCATCGCGTGATGGAGAAAATGAAGGTCCAGTCTCTCGCCGAGCTTGTATCGATCGCCGAGAGACTCGGCGTTTTGGCGGCGACAACATCCGCAGAGTTGAATTGTTAGTTCTCCTCAATTGCCGCGGATAACTATCGCTGCACCAAAGAGCATTGACCTCAAGGACAATTGGAAATCCGGACCGGTTCACCTAAATGAACAGAGCAAATAAATTTGTGCGATCTAATTGCCCGGATTGGAACTGCCCTACTACAATTCCAGTTGGTTATTCGAGCCGGCAGCCATCTCGAGTGCGCTGGCAGAACAGGACCAGCGCACTTGTCCAACGGAAGTCGGTGTTTGTGGTCGACGACGACCCCGGCATGCTCAGAGGCGTCCAGCGCCTTCTGAGGGAGCATGGCTATGATGCCGTGCCATTTTCGTCAGCCGCGGCGTTTCAAAGCCATGGTGATTTCGGCGGGGCGATTTGCGTCGTGCTCGATATCGATCTGAGCGACGATTCCGGCATTCAAGTGCGCCGTCGTCTGAAAGTGGCGGGGATAACGCTGCCGGTCATCTACATTACGGGCAAGGACAGTGCCGCGACGCGGAAGGCCGCGATCGAGTCCGGGTGCCTTGCCTATCTTACCAAGCCATTTTCGGCCAAGTCGCTGATCGAGCCCATCGAGCGCGCAGCCGCTGGCTTCGCCTGACGAGCGGGCCGGCTACTCATCGACGTCCTGGGTGAAGGTCTGTGTCGGCGTTGCTTTGCGCACCGACGCAAACTGATCGAGCGGAAGTATCGTGCTCACACTCAGAAGATCAGTATCGGCAACTTCCAGCTTCAGTTGCTTGCCTGTCTCCATCTGATCGACAAGCGCCGGGTCGGCTCGCTCGGCGGCGATGCAGGTGTTGGTGAAGCACCAGATATAAGGGATCTGGAACGGCTTGCCCTGATCGACGGAGAGTTTGGCGCCGGCCGGAAGATAGAGGCCGACGGGCAGGACCATCTGCAAGCGCTTGGTATCCTCGCCTTCACGCTCGATCAGGTCGACGCGGACAGCTGACTGCCCGGTTTCCCATTTGCCGCTAATGGTCGTGCGGCACACCAGATTGGCTCCGGGCGTCTTGAAGCAGTATTTTTGCCATTCGCCGTAGCTGATCGTGCGCGCCTCGCGTTGGCCGCGCAGGGCGAATTCAGCCTTTGGCTTCCCGCCGGATCCGCCGGCGGCCGCATCCTGCTGTCCGTAGGCGAGGGCGGCCGACATCGGAACGACTATAAGAGCGACGAGCGTCGTCCTACCGAAGCGCTTCATCTGTCTCCTCCGGGTTCAATGGAGCTTTTCGAGAAACCGGCTGACCAATGGCGACCACAGCGGAATAGCCTTCGGAGAGTCGATGAAGACGTGTCCCTCGTTTTCGAACGGCGGCATCAGGTGATATTCGGCATGACCGCCGGCATCGACATAGGCCGCGTGCATTCGCCTGGACAAGTCAGGGCCAAAATAAGTGTCGTTCTCGATGTAGATCCAGAGCGTTGGGGCGCGGGCGCTGCGCCCGAAATCTGCGGTCGCTTCGACCAGTTTGTCGGGGGCGCAGTTATTATTGGGCTTGCCGTCGACGCGGCCACCACGTCCGCCTGCAAAGACGATAAGTCCCTTCACCGAGGGCAGGTTCTGGCTGGATAGGGCGATGGCTCCCCATCCGCCAGCGGATTGGCCGATAACGATGGCACTGTTGGGCACCGCCAGCTTCTGGTCAGTCATGTAGTCGATGATCCATTTATCGAGGACTGCGGCGGCCATGCCTGCGTCGCGGAAGTTCGGATTCTCGCAGGCGCCGATCTTCGAATAGAAGATGGCGAACACTCCGCGTTCGGGCATATCGAGTGCAGCCGCGCCGTACCCGGGACCTGTCGGGGCGACGACAAGGTAGCCGCGGCGTGCAAACCACATCGCCGCGTCTCGAAATTCGACAAGCGGAAAGAAGCTGCGCTCTTTCGCGCTGAGCGATACGCCGTGATTCATCACGGCCAGCGGAAACGGGCCGGATCCGGTTGGCCTCACCACATAGGCAACGGTCGGATGAGTGAGCGGTAGCGCCCAGACCTCTTCCCGGATTTGCCGCGGCGATTGCTGGTCTTCCGCCTCGCAAGGAGATTGCCCCGTCAGCAGCGCCGACAGACACGCGACAGCAAGGGATAAGGACCGAACAATCGAGGCCATTTGGACGGGCTGCGTGCAAAATGAGGTTTCTTGATCGAGAAGCGTTCCAGCGTTGAGGCCGGCGGCCTTGATCCAAGTCAAGGACAGCCGAGCGACGTTGCGGGACCCTCTGTTGATCTTTGCCTGAGCAATCGTCCTGACGGATTGCCGCGACCGGAACCAGAAGAGTTGCGTGTGCAGCAGTGTACCAAGGCGCCTTTTCCGCCCGACGAGGCATTGTACGTCGCGACCATACTCGCGTTCACCGGCGGATACCTGGAGGCTTATGCCTGGATTGCTCACCGTGTCTTCGCCAATGCGCAAGGCGCCAACCTGGTGTTCCTCTGGGTCTATCTGACCACCGGAGAATGGGGGAAGGCGGCGCACTACGTTCCGCCACTCCTGGCTTTCATCGCGGGTGTCGCGATGGCTTGCTGGTTGCGATGGGCCGTGCCGATGCGTGCCTCACGTATCGGTCTTCTGGTCGAGATCGTGTTCCTTTTCGGGGTTGCGATCGTTCACAACCGGCTTCCCGCTTTCGCGGGAACGCTCGGCATCTCGGTGGTCGCAGCCTTCCAGATTGTGTGTTTTCCCCGCGTCGAGGGGTGGACGTACAACTCCGCGATGGTGACCAGCAATCTCCGTCAGACCATCGAAGGTTTGTTTGCGGCGTTCTCGGGGGGCGCCAAGGAAAGGCCGCTTCGCCGACCTTACGTGTTTGGAACGATGTGCGTAGCCTTTGGCACGGGAGCAGCCGTCAGCGCTTTCGTGACCGAGATGTCGCAACGCTACAGCCTGATAATTCCTGTGACGCTGCTGCTGGTCGTAGCGCTGCTTTGCGGACATGACGTGAAGGTTGTCACAGAGCCGGCGTCGAAAAATCGCTGATGCGATGCGCCGGTTCCGCTTGATCTAAATCAAGAGTTGCCTTGCCGCCCGGCAGCTACCGTCATTTCACGAAAAATCACGGATCGGGAGACGGCCATGGCACAGGCAGCGCAGGAACGGCGGATCGATCAGTTCTTCGCGGGACCGGGCGCGAGGGCCGATGATTGGCGATCGCTGGTGGAGGCAGCCAAATCGTGGAATGCAGGCCAGGGAGACCGCGCCAAATTTGAGGAGTCTGCTCTCCCAACTCTCGGTTCATCGAAGAATTTCATGCCTATCCGGGTTCGCGCTTGATGGCGGCCTTGAGAGATCGCGCGGGCGCCAATGATGCGGCAGGTGTGTTGGCGTTGGCGATGCGCATCACCCAGGCGTTGCAGACACGGTCCTTTCGGCAACATGTCGGTGATTGGGATGTTCAGGGCGAAGGCGATACCGAGATACCCGATTTGCTGCCGCCCGGCTTTGGCGAAACCGTCGCGCGGCGGCCCTATTTCGAGACACTGGTCGTCACCGGCTTACCCTCGACCGGATGGCCGCAGCTGACGGCGGAGTGGCGCAAACTGCGCCGGCCGACCGACTCCTTCGTCTATGAGTTCGTCATGGTTGGCAGCTTCGAAGATGCGTTCTGTGCCGCCATGCTCAATCCGGACATCGCAGCCGTTATCGTCAACGAAGGCTTTGCCTTGCGCTCCCGGCACAATGCACCGGTCTTACGGACCCTGATGGGGTCGATGGATCAGAAGGAAGCATCCGACTCGGCGTTGGGATTGGCCAAGGTGCTGAAGCGGGTTCGCCCCGAACTCGACATCTATCTCGTGTCAAACCGGAATGTAGAACAGCTGGCCGGCAATCCCGATGCCAACGTCGCGCGCCGCATCTTCTATTCGGTGGAAGAGCTGCTCGAATTGCACCTTGCGATCCTCGAAGGCGTTCAGGATCGTTACGAGACCCCATTTTTCGACAATTTGAAAAAATACGCACAGCGTCCGATCGGCACGTTCCATGCGCTTCCGATCGCGCGCGGCAAGTCCGTTTTCCGGTCCGACTGGATCCGGGATATGGGCGAGTTCTATGGCCCGAACCTGTTCCTGGCGGAAAGCAGCGCGACCACCGGCGGCCTCGACAGCCTCCTTGAACCGACAGGCAACATCAAAAGCGCACAAGACAAGGCGGCACGAGCGTTCGGCGCCGATCGGGTGTTCTTCGTCACCAACGGCACTTCGACGTCGAACAAGATGGCGGTACAGGCGTTGCTGTCGCCGGGCGATATCGTGATCGTCGATCGCAATTGCCACAAATCGCACCATTACGGCATGGTGCTATCGGGTGCCCAGCCGCTCTATGTCGAAGCGTTCCCGATGACGGAATATTCGATGTACGGCGCCGTGCCGTTGAAGACCATCAAGCAGGCGTTGTTGAACCTGAAGGCCGACGGCCGGCTCGACCGGGTGAAGATGATCGATCTCACCAACTGCACGTTCGACGGCCACATCTACAACACGCGTCGCGTGATGGAAGAATGCCTGGCCATCAAGCCCGACCTGATCTTTCTGTGGGATGAAGCGTGGTTCGGCTTTGCGCGCTTCTCGCCATTCTTGCGGCCACGCACGGCAATGGGTGCAGCGGGCGACATCGAGGCGTGGATGCACGATCCCAAATCGATCGAAATCTACGAAAAGCACCGGGCCTCGCTTGGCGATAATCCTTCCAATGAAACCCTGCTGAATACAAGGCTGCTGCCCGATCCGAGGCAGATTCGCCTGCGCGTCTATCAGACCAATTCGACTCACAAATCGATGTCGGCGATCCGGCAGGGGTCGATGCTCTTCGTCAAGGACGTCGATTTCCACACTGTCGAGGCGCAATTCAAGGAGGCCGTGTTCACCCACGCCTCAACCAGCCCGAACCAGCAGCTGATCGCGAGTCTCGACGTCGCGCGGCGGCAGATGGAACTGGAGGGCTACGGGTTGGTCGCCAACGCGATCGAGATCGCCTTTGCGATACGACGTGCCGTTGCCGCTAATCCGCTGATCTCGAAGTATTTCAGCGTGCTTGGTACGGATAAGATGGTGCCGGCGGAATTCCGCTCCAGCGGTTTCGCAGACTATCTGCATCAGGGCGTCAATTGGGCGCAGGTGCTCGAGAGCCTGAAGGAAGACGAGTTCTGTCTTGATCCAACCCGATTGACCCTGGTGTGTGGCACCGCCGGATTCGATGGCACCCAATTCAAGGGCTTGCTGGCGACCAAATACGGGATCCAGGTCAACAAGACTTCGCGCAACTCCGTTCTGATCCAGTCCAACATCAACAACACCCGCAGTGACGTTGCTCATCTCATCCGGGTATTGGCCGAGATCTGCAGCGAGGTGGATCATAATCTGGCGCAGGGCGGCGCAAATGCGATCAAGGCCTTCGATGCCAGGGTCAAGAGCTTGATGACGGACGTGCCCGATTTGCCGAACTTCTCGCACTTCCACGGTGGTTTCCGTGGGGACGCCGGCGAGCGGACCAATGAAGGCGATATTCGTAGCGGCTTCTTCGCTGCCTATGACGCGGCGGGTTGCGAATATCTTCGCCTGAATGACCCCGAGATTGATCGTCGCCTCAAGAATGGTCCGGATCTGGTTTCGGCAAATTTCGTCATTCCTTATCCGCCGGGCTTCCCGATCATGGTGCCCGGGCAGGTCATCACCCAGGGGGCGATCGATTTCATGCGCAAACTCGATGTGAAGGAAATCCACGGCTACAATGCTGTGCATGGTTTGAAGCTGGTGCGCTCAGAGGCGCTGGCGAGGTTTGGCGAACGTCGTCCGCCGGCCTCCGGCTTCCGATCAGCCGCAGAGTGAGAGTGGTGGGGGTGCGGTTGTGCGGGGCTTCTTCACGTCGCTCATCCTCGTGTCCGCAGTGGCGCTGGCTTTCGTGCTCACTGTCTTCTGAGGAGCGACGCGCATGAGGCATCTGCCGTACCGGCATCGATCGCCGGAATTGTTGTTGCCGCTGCGATCAGCTTCGCGACGTCCTCGTACGCCGCGACGGGAACCGTTCGCGTCGTCTTCGCCAAGGCCGGCCTTGTCGTGGGGGCCGGGGGCGGGAGGGGAGTTCTGACCTTCGATCACCGGAAATATCGTTTTACAGTGCAGGGCTTGAGCGTTGGCCTGACAGCTGGCGCTTCGGTCAGCAAGCTCGTGGGGCTGGCCAGACATCTCAAAACCGTCGGCGATTTCGCTGGCACGTATAGCGTGGTTGGCGCGGGCGCTGCTTTGGTCGGCGGGGTTGCCGGCGTGTCGCTCCGCAACGACAAAGGCGTCACCATTCATTTGCAGGGATTAATAGGTGGCGTCGAAGTATCCGCCAATATCACGAAGGTTGTGATCCAGCTCGATCAATCCCGTTCGACCCCGGACTGATGTTCAATTCAAATTGGAGAAGCACCATGAGAAGCTATCGGACTCGACTGCTCGGAGCTGCCCTGTTTGCGCTGTTCGCCTGTTGCGCCGCCTCACCGTCGAGGGCCGAAACCGGGCAGGTACGCGTCGTCTTCACCAAGGGCGGCTTCATCGTCGGCGTCGGTAGCGGCCACGGCGTATTGTATTTCCGCGGCCACCGCTATCCCTTCACCGTCTCAGGCGCGAGCGTCGGCTTTACGATTGGAGCATCGACCAGCCAGTTGACCGGACACGCCCGAAACCTTCATCGCCCATCCGATATTGAGGGCACCTACAGCGCGATCGGTGCAGGCGGTGCGCTTGCGGCCGGTGCCGGCGGGGTCGCCTTGCAAAACCAGAAGGGCGTCGTTCTCGAACTGGCCGGCGGAAAGGTCGGCGTCGAAGTGTCTGCAGCGGTCGGCGGAGTCACGGTCGTATTGCAATGAAGGCGATCTAAGCGCGCGGGCTGTCGTTCCTGATGTTGCCAGAAGAGCCTCAGTCCGCGCAGACCGTTCTCGCCAGGCTAGTCATGAGCGAGGGCGGGCAGACTCGACGGCGTTACTGGCCCCGAATAGTCGGACTGGGCATCGGCATTTACATCGTGGTCGGTTTGCTGGTCGACCCGGCCGTGCCCGACCTGACTGCCCGATAGCGCGCTCACGGGTTCGATTGCGGCCTCTGCAAAGGCTGGCGCGTTCGCCATCTGGTTTTACGTGATCTGGCGCATCTTCAGGGCGATCAAAGGCATCTACGGTCCCGAAAGCGTCGACTACCTCGAGCGCACGCCCATCTGGCGCATCCTCTCCGAGGTGATGACGGCTACTTGCTCGCGATCTTCTGCTTCTCGGTTCTGTACGTCTATGTCGTTCGTCGCGACGGAGCCGCCTTTTCCGAAGCTCTCAAGTTGAGTGATGCTGTCTATTTCAGCATCGTCACCATGACGACAACCGGGTATGCGAGATTTCAGCCAAAGTCCGGACTTGCACGGACAGTGGTCTGCGTACAGATCCTGTTCGGATTCCTGACAACATACTGTTCTTCTCGATCTTTGCGGGCCTCGCGCGTGGCCATGCGAATAAGGCCACGCGGAATTGCATCCGAACTCTGATGACGAGAGCTATTTCCAGATCAAGGGCGCGGCGCCCTGGTCAGCCCGGCTTGTTCGAAGATGCAGGCAAACCCAATCAGGTCAATCGGCCCAGACGAGCACGATGCTGATGTCGCCGGGCGTGCCGCCAGGGAAATCGACGATTTGGTATTTGATACGGTAGCCACGGGGTTTGAGGTGATCGGACCAGAGCTGGAAGATCTCGAGCGGGATACCGGTTAGCGTCTTCTCCCAGCCTGGTTCCATTTGGTTGATCGCGCGGCCACGATCCGTGCAGAGGATGTTGGGGAAGCGGTAGACCTGAACCTCGTTGAGGCCGTTACGGACTGCCCGCTGGATGACGGTCGAGGCAAGCTTGACCTTTTCATCTTCGGAAAGACCGGAAGGCTGGCTCAGCTTCTCGATCAATTCGCGCTGTGCCGATTCCGCCGCGGCCAAATGCCGGAGATGCTCCTCGGCCTTTTCCGCCTCCTTGATTGCAGCCTGCTTCTGGATCTCCTTGGCAGTAGGCAGCAGGTCGTCGATCTTGCTGGACATGGTAGCTCCTTCGAGCAATCATCATTCCTGCTCATGAGGTTACGGCCATGCCCGGCGGCAATTCCTTGATCCAGATCAAGCGTGATTTGGCCGGGAATCTCATTGTGGAGCGCGATTTCGTAAGGCCTTGGCGGGAGACCTGCATTGACCGACCAGCTTCACCCGATGATGCCGCACCACCTGCCGTTCTACATGGCCAAGCCGGGAGAGACGGATGTCCTGATGATCGTTATGGGCATCTTCCTGGTGCTGGCCGTACTCGGGGTCGGCAATGTCTACCTTCGCCTGCATTCGCTTCCGGAGCGCATGGCGCACAAGGGGCAGAAGCTGCAATTCGAGATCGTCGCCGTCCTCGGGCTGATCTCGCTGTTCACCCATATGCACATCTTCTGGATTGCGGGGCTGCTGCTGGCGCTGGTCGATCTGCCCGATTTCAGCACCCCGCTGGCGCGCATCGCGGGGTCCGTCGAGAAGATTGCGGACAACGAAAATCCCGCTGGCGGGCCGCCGGTGGATGAAGCGGAGGAGGCGGCCCGGCCTGCGTCCGCACCTTCAAAGCCAGCAGGGACGACGGTGAAGGAGATTCACAGCCATGTTTGAGCTGATGCTGTGTTCATTGTTCACGCTGGTTCCGGACTATCTGTATCGCCGCTATCGGCAAGGTAAGCGGATCGGCCAGGAAATCACGCTGTTTTCGATGTGGTACGAGCTGCGATGGGGTATCACCGGATGCGTGATGCTCACGGTGCTGCTGATCACCATGATTTTCTACTATCATCCGTCGACCACCTCAGCCGCATTGTTTTTCAGAACCGTGCCGATCGTGCCCGAAACGATAGGACGTGTTGCCGAAGTCAATGTCGGACTTCTCCGCGCCGGTCAAGAAGGGTACCGTCCTGTTCACGCTCGACAGTTCGAAGCAGAAAGCGGCTCTTGAAACTGCGAAACGGAAAAGCGCCGAAGTAGACGCGCAGCTCATTGCCGCCAAGGTCGACGTGGTCAAAGCGGAGGCCCAGCTCCAGCAAGCCAACAGCGACTATAAGCAGGCCAAGGATGAACTCGACGTGAAGGTCGAGTTGCAGCGTCGCAGTCCGGGCATCGTGCCGCAGCGCGACATCGAGAAGCTACAGGTTCTCGCCGACGGCCGGCAGGCCGCGGTCGATGCTGCGACCGCTACGAAGCAGTCGGAGGAAATCCAGTTGTCGACGCTTCTTCCGGCCGCCAAAGCCAGCGCCGAGGCCGCGCTCGATCAGGCCCAGGTCGAATTGGACAAGACCGTCGTTCGTGCGGGCGTGGACGGGCGGGTCGAGCAATTCTTCCTGCGTCCCGGCGATATCGTAAATCCGTCTGATGCGTCCCGCGGGTATATTGATTCCCGACGGAGCGGGCCAGCGCGGGCTGCAGGCGGGATTTGGACAGATCGAGGCCCAGGTCCTGAAGGCAGGCATGATCGCCGAGGCCGCTTGTACGTCGTTGCCCTGGACGATCATTCCGATGGTCGTGACCAGCGTGCAGGACTACATCGCGGCGGGCCAGTTCCGCGGCGGTGAACAATTGATCGACGCGAGTGCGGCAAAGCCCGGTACTATACTCGTCTTTCTCGAGCCGCTCGAAAAGAATGGTCTCGCTGACGTGACGGCCGGCAGTAGCTGCATCGTCAATGCCTACACCAGCAACCACGAAGTTATTGCCTCAAAGGATACCGGCACCTTCCACGGCTTTGTGCTGCATGCGATCGATGCCGTCGGTCTTGTGCATGCCCTGCTGCTGCGGATCCAGGCACTGCTGCTGCCGATCAAGACGCTGGTGCTGAGCGGACATTAACGGGCACCGGAAGGACCCGAAGCGCAGCGTCCGTCAATCGATTTGGAAGACGAGGCGGCGTTGCACTTGTGCACCGCCGCCTGGTCATTTGATCGCTACTGGTACGGATATTGATTTGCGCCGACATGAAGTATCCACGCCTAGGGCTCATCAGCATCGAGGGTTTCGACCATTTCCTTGCCGATGCGCTCGATCAAATGCACTGAACGGCAGCCGATTTACCCGGCGAAGACCACCACCATGACGGAGCCCCAGGTGGTGAGCAGAATGTTCGCGACCGGGTAGGCGGGCGTGTAGCCCAGAACGACCACGGAACTGCCCGAGCGCTCCTGAATCGCAGCCATTGCCGCCGTGACGGTTTGGGCGCCTGTCAGTGCGCCAAGGAGAAGAATCGGATTCATGCGCAGGACGAAATGGCCAATGCAGAAACCGACGATCTGGGGTAACAGCGTCACTACCATGCCACCCAGAAGCAGACCTAGGCCCGTCTCGCGCAGGGCGGACAAGAAAATCGGTCCCGCATGAATTCCAGTGAGGCCGACGAAGGCAGCCAGTCCAAGCGACGTCATCAAGTTGATGGCGGCGTCGGGAATCCTGCCGAAGTGGGGCAGGCGCGTGCGAAGATAACCGACGAATAGTCCGGCGAGCAGCGTGCCGACGCTCGTGCCCAGTGCGATCTTAATGCCGCCGAGAGGAAAGCTCACGAGAACGCCGACGAGGCCTCCGATGAAAATCGCAAGCCCCAGTGTCACGAAATCGATGCTGGCGTTGGGAGCAACGATGACGCCAATATTCTTGACGGCGTTCTCGACCGCTGGTTCAGGTCCGACGATACGAAGCAAATCGCCCCGCTGAAGGACGGTCCCGGCCGCGATTGGAAGCTCCTGGCCGCCGCGGCTCAGTGCGCGCAAGTAGAGGCCACGCGCCCACCGTTCCTCGGAAGCCTGTTGGAGACTCTTGCCGGCGAGACTGGAGTTGATCAGATAAATGTCGGCGGAAATCAACGGAATATCGAGAAGCTCCTTGTCTTCGACCTCGTCGGCACGAAGACCTAGGTCCACGATCACCTGACGAGGGGCGGATAGCGCGACAACGTCGCCGGCCGCAAGAATTGTGTCTGGCTCGGCTTCAAGGATGCGCGTGTCGCGGCGGATCCGGTGAATGAATACGCGATGATCGGGCAGGCGGTCTTCCGCGGCGGCAACCGTCAATCCTTTCAGCGACGATTGCTCGGCCATCCGGTAAGCGCGCAACTCGAATTTGCGCCAGGCAGAAGCCAGGCCCGGCTTGGCGCGCGTGATGCCCAAAACGTGTTCGAGCTTGAGTGCCTCAGTTTTCAGATCAATCTTCAATAGCGCAGGGACAATCACGGTACAGAAAGTGATCACGCCAGCGTAACCAAAAGTGTAGCAAACGGCGTCCGCTACGGCGACGTGCGAGACCATCAGCGCTCTTTGCGCTTCGGCTATCGGAAGCCCGTTGATCGCATCGGTCGCGGTTCCCATCGCGGCGCTCTGGCTAAGCGCCCCCGACAGCAGCCCCGCTGCGAATCCAGGATCGAGTCCCAGTGCTTTGGAGATCACGATAGCCGACAGAAGGCCAGTCAGGCTGACAATCACCGCAAGCAGCATTGGCTTCACGCCCGTCGCGTTTCATCGCCAGGACAAATTGCGGACCGACCGAATAGCCAACGCCGAACAGAAAGAGCAGGAACAAAAACGATTTCGTCATGCCGGAAACAGGCACATGCGCGAAGTCGCCGACCATCAGTCCGGCAAAAAGCGCTCCCGTCACCGGTCCCAGGCTGAAAGCGCCGATCTTGAAGCTGCCGATCCAATAGCCGACGGCGATCACCAGGAACAGCGCGAGCTCCGGGTACCGGACCAGAAATTGCGCCAGCCAGGTCAGCACCGCCGGCCGCTGCGGCTAAGTCATCAGCATAACGAGCACCATGCCCCAGATCGTGAGCAGCGTGTTTCCGACGGCATAGGTCACGGTATAGCCAAGACCTGGAATCTGGCTCTTGGCGCGGTCGTTGATCATGCCGAGTGAAGCGGTCGTGGTGCGTGCGCCGGAGCAACAGCCCAGCACGATCGCGTCGTGGAAACGGAACACGTATTTGCCGAGGAACATCGCCAGGACCAACGGCACGGTGGTCACCAGCATGCCCCACAGGAACAGGCTGAAGCCGAGTTGCTGCAGGCCGGCGACGAATCCCGGACCGGAGGAAATCCCGACCACGGCGATGAACACGTTCAGACCAACCGAATTCATGAACCAGACGGTGGGCGACGGAATCCGTCCGAAAGTGGGGTGCACCGAGCGCAGCCAACCGAAGAAGAGGCCGGAGATCAGCGCACCGCCGGAAGTGGACAGGGTGAGCGGCACGCTCCCGATCTTGTAGACGAACGCGCCAACCAGTGCGCCGATCGCGATCGCCGCTCCAATGAAGGCAACGTCGGCGACATCGGTGGCGCGATCCGGGCGGCCGAGCAGTTTGGTGGCGGCCGCGACGTCGGGGGTGCGTCCAACGATGGTGACGATATCGCCCCGGTTCAGCTTCGTAGCCGGCAAAATCGGGATGTCGGTTGCGATCGCGCCTCGCGTGATCTTGCGTAAGAATACGCCGCGGGCTCCCGGCGCCTTCGCCAGTTCTTCCAGCGTCTTGCCGTCGACTTCCTTGCTGGTCACGTAGACATCGAGGCCCTCGATCGGCACCGCAAGCAGCTCGCGGTCGTCGACTTCCTCGGCCTGCTCGCCGATCAGCCGAACCAGCACGTCGCGCCGGCCGGCCACCGCGACGATGTCGCCGGCATGGATCACGGTATCAGCTGTCGCATCAATGATTTTTCCGTCCTGGCGAAGACGCTGAACGAATACGCGCTGGTCGGGAATCAACGCCTCGGCTTCCTGTACGGTCTTTCCGACCACTGGCCCACGCTCGCGGACACGGAAGGCACGCAGTTCGAACTGGTGCCAGGCGGTGCCGGCGCCTCCAGCCTGCTTCTTGCCACCACCGTGCTCGTCTTCATATCGTTTGCAAGCTTCCTCGAGGTTGATCCCGAGCAACGCCGGGCCGAACAGAGCGAGCACGATGGCCGACCCGACCGTGCCAAAGATGTAGGTCACGGCGTAGGCGACCGGCATGCCGTCGAGCAGTTTCTTGGCTTCATCCGCCGGCAATCCAAGGCGATTGATCGCATCAGTGGCCAGGCCCATCGAGGCAGAAATGGTCTGCGAGCCGGCATAGAGTCCGACGGTCGATCCAACGTCATACCCCGCCATCTTCGCGCCCAGATACGGAGCAATCAGGCAGAACACGCACACGATCGCCGCGAAGATGGCTTGGGGAATGCCGTCCTGCGCGATACCGCGAACGAATTGTGGCCCCACACCGTAGCCGATGGCAAACAGGAACAGCAGGAAGAAGGTCGGCTTAAGCGGGCCGGAAATCGTAATTCCAATCTGACCGATGATCACGGCGGCGATTAGCGTCGCGGTGACGGCACCAAGCCCCAGCCCCTTGTAGGTGAAAGAGCCGAAGTAATAGCCAAAAGCCAGCGACAGAAAAATCGCGATTTCCGGATAGCTCTTGAGCGTCTGGAATAGCCAGTTGATCATGGTTCCACCTGTTGAGCTGTCTTCAGGCAACGCACGCGCCCCGATCAAAGCGATGAAGGCTCACCCAAGTCGCGTTCGCGAGCATCAGGCGACGTCTGGCTTGTCGCACGTTGATCTATGTCAAGTAGCACACGTCTTACGGGCTCACCGTTGCACCCGATGAGACTGCACGGCTCGCCGCTTTGATCTCGGCGGCCATGCGCCGGCGCGTTCGGGCGCTGCCGCTTGCTGCGGGTAGATCAAGTCCGTTGTCGGCTTCCGATCAACCCTGCGTCGTTCGCCCGGAAGAAAGCGGTCTTCGCACCAACAGGTTACCCAGCTCAGGAGCATCAAATGGCCGATCTCTCCACTTTAAAGAAATTCCAGGCACTAAGCCCCTTTGAGATTAAGGACGAACTGATCAACCTCGCCAAGGCGAACTCGAAGCGAACGCAGTCGGCATTCTTGAACGCTGGACGTGGCAATCCCAACTGGGTGGCCACGACGCCACGCGAGGGGTTCTTCCTGTTCGGGCAATTCGCGATCAGCGAAAGCAAGCGGGTGATGGATCACCCTGCGGGGGTCGGTGGCATGCCGGCCGCTAAGGGCATCGCCGGGCGTCTCGAGACCTGGCTCGCAGCGCATGCCGATATGCCGGGCGCGACGTTCCTGTCGGAGATGGTGCCCTTTGCGATCAAGAAGTTTGGCTTCGACCCGGACGCATTCGTGCATGAGCTCGCCGATTCGATTATCGGCGACAACTATCCAGTGCCGGACCGGATGCTGGTGCACAACGAGAAGATCGTGCACGAATATCTGATGTGGGCCGTCTGCGGCGAACCGCGTCCGTCTGGCAAGTTCGATATCTATGCGGTCGAGGGTGGCACGGCGGCGATGTGCTATCTTTTCAAGTCGTTGAAAGCCAATCGGCTGTTACTGCCGGGCGATACCATTGCGTTGGCGACGCCGATTTTCACACCATACATTGAGATGACCCACCTGGAAGATTACGATCTCAAGGTCGTTCAGATCAGGGCGCCGCAGGAAAACAAGTTCCAGTTCACCGACGAGGAGATCAAGAAGCTGGAGGATCCGAAGATCAAGGCGTTCTTCGTCGTTAATCCATCCAATCCTCCAGGGATGGCGCTGAGCAAGGAGACGATCGCCAAGCTGGCCAACCTCGTCAAAACCAAGCGCCCCGACCTGATGATCCTCACCGACGACGTCTACGGCACCTTTGTGCACGGCTTCAGGTCCCTGCTGGGTGAACTCCCGCGCAACACGATCGGCGTCTATTCCTATTCGAAATACTTTGGTTGCACGGGATGGCGGTTGGGCGCCATCGCCATTCAAGAAGACAATATCTACGACAAGATGATCGCCGAACTGCCCGACGCGGCCGTGAAGGCGCTTGACAAGCGTTATGGCCCGCTGACGCTTGAGCCGCGCAAGCTCAAGTTCATCGACCGTATCGTCGCGGACAGCCGGGACGTGGCGCTCAATCATACCGCGGGCCTGTCGTTGCCGCAGCAGGTGATGATGACGATGTTCTCGCTTTCGGAGCTGATGGACGTGAAGAAGGCCTACCAAGCTGCCTGCATGGAGATCGTCAACAAGCGTATATGGTCGTTGCTCGACGGCCTTGGCTTGGCCGACAAGCTGACGCCCAATCCCAATTACGACGCCTATTACGCCCTGATTGATTTCGAATTCTGGGCGCGAAAGAATATCGGCGACGAGGCCGTCGACTATCTGAAGAAGAATATTCATCCACTCGATCTGGCGTTTCGGTTGGCCGAGGCTCACGGCATTGTGCTCTTGAACGGGGGTGGCTTCGAAGCGCCCGAATGGTCGCTCCGGGTGTCGCTGGCCAACCTTCCAGACGAGGTCTACGACGATATCGGGCGAGGCGTCCGTGGAATTGCGAGAGGGTATCGCGACGCCTACGAGGCAGCCAAAAAAGGAGCGTGACGGCGGAGAAATACGCTGCCGCCTAGGCCGTCATTCGCAATGTTGGAGAGAGGCCGTGAAGACGCGCGGATGGTTCCGCGCGTCGTGTTTGGTTGTCTAGCCCTCAGATCCGGCGTTCCGGAGAGGTCTGGAGGACACGCTGCCGTCTTGCTCCATTGATCTGGATCAAGACCCGGCCCGTTTAGCGCGCTGAGGCTGCATTCAGAGCCAATTCCGGACAAGTCAATCATCATCGTGGGCTGAACGATGGCCCACCGATGGGACGGCATCACGGGGCATTCGGTGGGGACGAGCACAGACGGCCGATTGGCTGCCATCAGATCTCAAGTGCTGCTGTTCCCGCAACCAGCGCTGCAGCTCATCTATGACACGGCGCCGATCGGCCTGGCCTGTCTTTCCCTGGACTGTCGGTATCTTCAGATCAATCAACGACTGACCGAGATCTGCGGAATCTCGGTGGAAGATCATATCGGACGCTCGGTCCGCGAATGTGTCCCGGCACTGGCCGATGCGGTGGAACAGATCGTTCGTTCGATCGTCGAGACCGGCACGCCGGTCACCGGCATCGAGGTCGCCGGACAGCGCGCCGACCAGCAGGAGGAACGATCCTGGATCACTTATTGGCATCCGCTGCGGTCAACTGGCGGCGAAATCGTTGCCGTGAACGTGGCGGCCGAAGAGATTACCGAGCGCAAGCGTAGCGAGCGGGCAATGCTGCGCGCCCGGCAGGTCGCGGAAGAAACGCTGGAACATCTACGCGAGACGCAGGCTTCGCTGATCGAAGCTGAAAAGCTCGCGGCGCTTGGCCGCCTTGTCGCGGGCGTGGCGCACGAAATAAACGGCCCGGTCGGCAGCAGCCTGACCGTTGCATCGTCGCTGCAGCGCCGATGTGCGGTCTTCGCGGCCGAAGCGGAGCGGGGGCAAGTCAGGCGATCGGCCTTGAACGATTTTCTCGACATGGCGAGAACCGCTTCGGACCAGTTGGTCGCAAACCTCATTCGTGCTTCAGAGCTGGTCTACTCCTTCAAGCAGGTGGCCGTCGATCAGAACCGCCTGGAGAGGCGGCGCTTTGAAGTCGGCGAACTGGCGGAACAGGTATTCGTCGGATTGAGGCCCGAGCTACGCAAGAGGGGCCTCGTTCTTGAACTGAAGTGCGAACCTGATCTTGCGATGACCAGCTTGCCGGGCGCGCTTGGACTGGTGCTGAGCAATCTCGTTCTCAACTCGGCCGTGCACGCATTTGCGGACGGCAACAAGGGATCGATCATTTTTACGGCGCGTGCTCTTGGGGACGACGATGTGCAAATTACGCTTTCCGATAATGGCAGCGGCATGAGCCCGGAGACCAGACGCCAGGCATTCGATCCGTTTTTCACGACCCGCCGTCATGAGGGAGCTACGGGACTTGGCCTGCACATCGTGCACAGCATGGTGGTCGACCGCCTCGAGGGCCGGCTGACGCTCACCAGCGAGCCGGGAAACGGCACCGTGGTCAGGATGATCCTGCCGCGTTCGATCAGGTTCGACCCTGCGGCAGGACCGGCGCTCTAACTTCTCCAGGACTGAATTCCTTGATCTCGATCAAAGGCCGGTCTTCCAGACGGTCTGATGACGTCCTTCGATCCAGACAAGAGCTGGCACAAGGTCGAGTGAACGATTGCGGTCGCGTCATTCAGCGGCGCGGCGCCGTCTGGCCGTCGGGCGCACGCTCGTCCCCGCGGATCAAAGGACTTGGACCAAACGTGCGGCGCCCCGTTTGCTCGATCCAGGCCGCCGTGAGGCGGCTCTCGCGCAGCGCAACGATCCAGGCAACGCCGATAAACAGCATCGAGGCAATGACCACGGTTATGAAGATGATCTCGGGCATGCGCTTACTCCGCTGCTTGTGTTTGCGCCGGTGAGGCTCCATTGCTGCGGCGTAGCCAGAAGCCGAAGCCGATCCAGGCCGCGCCGGCCATGACAAGATCGAGACCCAGGAAAAGGCCGAGGATATAGACGCTGCTGAAGGGCCAGTGCGCGAGTATCAACAAGCCTAGCAGCATCGTCACGATGCTGGAGATCAGCAGCCACACCCACGGACGTTCACGCTTCATGCTGAGAGCGAGAAAGACCCGCACCAAGCCGGAAGCTACGAGCGCTCCGCCCAATATCAGGGTGAGCACTGCTGCCGCGAACAACGGATTTTCGAACGTGACGAAGCCGGCGACGATGTAGAGCACGCCGAGCAGGGCCCAGATCAGGAACTTGCCCCAGCTCTTGAGCTGGAACGCGTTGATGATTTCGGCGACGCCAGCGACGATCATCATGATGCCAACCAGGAAGACGCTGGCGACCGTCGCCATCAGGATGCTGCCAAGTGCAACGAACCCCGCGACGAGATAGACAACGCCAAGGGCGACGATCCAACCCCACTTGGCTCGCAATGGCGCGATGTCTGCCTGCGAAAGACGCTTTGGCGCCGTGCTCGAGATGATGGTCATGATCGGTCCTGAGATCCGTTTGAAGGGCCCGTGCGATATGCAGCCTGAAGGCACAATGTTTCGTGCGCGCCGGAGCGAGGTCGACCGTTGACTTAGATCAAGCCGCCGGACGCGTCTGTCCGAGCGTAATCGAGGCGCGCGACTGGCTGGAAAAGGCGGAAGAAGGGCCGCGCTGGCCGCCAAGGGCAGCTCTGTCACAATAAACCATGCAGTTCCTGTGAACGGCCGCCGGTTCAGGTTTTCACGTTAGGCCGGCCCGGCGGTGAGGTGGGGCCGGCTTGGCAGTTCGCGGTTTTCGCTTCGCCTGCACGTCACTCTTTTTCAGGCGGAATTGTCGCGGCGTTGTTCCGGTCCAACGCCTGAAAGCATGTGTGAACGAACTGACTTCCCGATATCCCAGAAGCCACGCAATCTTCGATATCGGCACTTCACGTTCGGATAGGTAATGTTTGGCGAGCGCTTGCCGAAATTCGACAAGTATACGGGCAAAGGGAGCGCCGCCTTGGTTTAGCTTTCGCGATAGAGGAGCGGGAGCTTGTGCCGAGTGCGCGTGCAACTTGTGCCGCGTTGGCTTTGCCGTGTGGCAACAACTCAGGCAATATTCTTTCGACCTCCAGGCGGACGCTGGCCCGCTTTGCAGGCCGTGAGCCCAGTGCTTCTTCGGCGTAACGACGCAACAGGCTGTTGAGGTGGGTATCGCGCCGCGCGGAAGGCAGCGAAGCAACGGGCGGCGAGAGCACAATTTCATCGACATCGCATCCAAACTCTATTTCAGCTCCGAAGAAGGACCTGAAAGCCTTGGGTGGCGTTGCGCGAGCTGTGCCTTACCCGCAACCGATGCAGCGCGAACCGGCTGTCGGTAATCTCGCGGCAGATGCGCACCAGAGCAACGAGCCAGAACTCGATATGTTGGCGGTCCAGCCGGCGGTCGAAATCGATGTAGTTCAGCGCGATCGCAGTGCCTTTGCCGGGTGCGACGCGCAGGCAAACGCCTTCGTTGACAATTTGGCCGTACCGCTCGGCGTTTCGAAGCGCGTCTGCAAGCCGCTCGGACGAGGCCATCACATAATAGACAAGGCCGATCTCGCGAACATCGAAATCGTGGGCGAGGTGAAAGCCAAAAAGGTCGTCGCCGAGTTCCTGGGCCGCGAGTTCCATGAGCTTGACCTGCGCCCGTGCCTCAAGGCGCGCGGTATCATCCTCGACTGTCTCTGGGGCGAGGCCCGCCTGAACCAGGATGCTTCTCACGTCTTTGCCGTGCGCGCGCAATTTTTCACATGCCAGGCGCGTGATCCCGCCGGCGGCAGTTGGAATGGTGCGTAAACGTTCTGGTTTTGCGTGGTCCATGCGAGCGGTCGATCAACGGGCGGCCAGTCAGCGGCCCACGGCGAGATAGGCCAAATCATTGGCGGGGAATCACAAGATTTGGCACGCCTCCTTCGTGTAGACCGTGTCCGCCCGCGGCGAAGAGTGCGCCAACCGATTGAACGGGCTTATTTCAAGTATTGATTGATCTGGATCAAGAGTGAGCAATGGACGTCAATTCTGCCCCACCAAGCAGGACAGCACTTTTCATCGATGGTCCCAACCTCCATTGCACGGCAAAGGCCCTCGGATTTGAGATTGATTACCGGCGTCTGCTTGCCGAATTCAACAGGCGATGCGCATTGGTGAGAGCGCTCTACTACACCACAATTGTCGACGATCAGGAGTATTCCTCCGTCCGGCCTCTCGTCGACTGGCTCGACTACAATGGCTATGCGGTCGTCAAAAAAGGGGTGAAGGAATATGTCGATGCGATCGGTCGCCGTAAGTCCAAAGGCAGCATGAGCGTTGAGATTGCCGTCGGCGCCATGGAGCTTGCCGAGCACCTTGATGAGATCGTGCTTTTCTCCGGAGACGGTGAATTTCGTGCGTTAGTGGAAGCGGTCCAGCGGCGGGGCGTTCGGGTCTCCGTTGTCTCGTCGATATCGACGGCGCCGCCGATGATCGCGCGATGAATTGCGGCGGCAGGCGGACTCGTTTATCGACCTGCTTGACTTGAAAGCGGCCATAGAACGAAGCTCGTAGTTGTTCGGTGGCGGCTTGTTATCAACCCCGCCGTTGATCTCGATATTTGTCACTTAAGCGGCACCGTCAGTGCGACATCAGTCGTTCTGCGCGGATCGAACGCCGTGGGCGCGACCAGCGCTGAAAGGACTTGATCTACCTCAAGGCCGTCTCCGAAACGATGGTTCAGCTTACATCCGTCCCAAAATCAGGGGTGCAAGCATGTACCAGCATATTCTCATTCCCACGGATGGGTCGGAATTGGCGGAGCGCGGACTGGCGCATGGGTTGGCGCTGGCAAAATCCCTTGGAGCCAAGGTATCCGTCATCTTTGTTATGGAGGCGTTCTCGCAAATGTCAGGACGGCTCCGTGAAACCGTTGCAACGTATGTTGAGCTGCGCAACGAGGAGGCCTCGACTGCTTTGCAGCGTGCGGCCAACGCGGCAAGAGAGGCGGGGATTTCCTGCAAAACGATTCAGGTGGAGAACGCGCAGCCCCATCAGGCCATTATCGAAGCTGCCAAGGACAGGGGCTGCGATCTGATCGTGATGTCGTCGCATGGCCGCAGCGGACTTTCCATGCTTCTGGTCGGTAGCGTGACAAACAAGGTGCTGACGCACGCAAAAACGCCGGTGCTTGTTTGTCCGTGAATGTGAGAATCGCCACGGCTCAAGCATCAGGCCCGATCGCGAAATGCGGCGAGTTGGCCGGGATCAGACGGGCAGCGGATGCCAACGCGCTTCGGCGACCCGCTACTGGCGTGTGCGATTAGATTTCGAAAGCGCAATCGGCCTCGCCCGGAACCATGACCTTGCAGAGGGTCGTCTGCATCCTGCTATCGATCGCGATGATTGGATGCCAATGGTCGATAAGCACCGTAAGGCAATTACAGAGGAGCTTCTCACTCCGGCATGGGATGTTGCCTCGGTGACTTGGAAACGAACACTGCTCGCCCGCAACGAGTATGTTATTGGGCGGTACGTCAAGAAGGAGCGTGTCGAACGCGCGCTCAAAGAGGATCTGGCGTTCCTGGCTGCTCACCCTACGAGGCGCTCAATCCGCGCCACGAAGAAGCGATCATGAAGCGCCGGCGCCGATCACACCGGAAACGCAACCGGCAGCGCTTGGCGGCTCATGCCAATCGGCTGAGGCGGTAACGGCTCGTCAACTTGATTGCCGTACGTTGCTGAAATCGCGCGCTTAGCGATGCCTTTTGGAACGAAACTCACAGGACCCGCCGGTCTCAAACCCGGCGGGTTTGTTTGTTATGGAGGGCTCAAGGGCAAGGATGACGAAACCCGTCGTAGCCGAGATATGTCCCGCTGCGGGGATCGTAGGATCTGTATTGCTGCATGCAATAGGCGACAGCGTCGCCGGGAGGCGGGCCGTATGCTACTGGCGGCGGAGCGCCGTAATAGCCCGGGCCGTAGGGAGCAGCGGCGATCGCTCCGCCTATGATTGCCCCCGCGATGAGTCCTCCGGCAACCGGAGCACCCCATCCCCAACCTCCGCCTCTCCATTGCACGGCTTCCGTGACATTCGGGGCAGCTTTGATGATCGCAAGCGGCTCACCAACAGGTGCCGCACGGGCTGCGCCGGTGAGTGCGGCGACACCGCTGGCCAACAAGGCTGATACGGCAAGGATTCGAAGTGAAGTCGACATCGTCGTTCTCTCCAAGGTTGGGTATGCAGAGTTAAACCTGACGCCTGTTACCCTGCAGACGTGAGAGCGGCGGCGGGAGTTTTCATTTGGTCGAGCACCGGGGCAAATCGTTGGGAAAACGTCGCTGCCCTGGCGTCCCGAACTGCAACAAGCGAAGACGTTATCGACGTGTGAAATCCTGCAGCGGTGACTGCAATTACGATGGCGCCGAATATGAGAGTGCGCATTCCGTCCTCCCTTATGGTGTCGCCTAAGCAACAATTTCGGTGCGTCTCATGTTTGCATCAGTGCGATAGCTCGTACTTCCGCATTTCTTGCAAACGAGCCAAGCAATAGTCCCGGTAAAGATCTTGGATGAGCGCCAACATGACCGAACCCCATTGTTCGTCGTAGCCAAAAAGCTAGGCCCTGCACTGTTTCAGGAGTGTGTTGCGGGCTTGCGAAAATGGTTTCGTCGACCAGATAGGCGCGGGGCTTTCGGTCCCGTGCCTCTACGCCCACTAGCGGCGGGTGAAGGGCTGGGGGCCTTTATGCCCTTTGTCGCGGCCCGCCCCGGAGCCAACACCAGCACGGGGCGTCCGTTCCGGCTTTCAATGTGAAAACACCACAGTGACAATCATTCCGACGACGCCGATCGCCGCGGCAACGATCGCAGCGTAAAATGTCCAGCGCGCGTACCAGTACGTGTTTTGCTCTCGTTCGCGTCGCTTGCGAGCCTCGTCACCGAGCCATCGGAAGGCCGCTTGTCGTTTTGCCTCGTCGTTGTAGATCGCGCCTTGCTTTACGTTGTCGTAGACCTGCTGTTCTCCCAACCCCTCAAACTCGGCGCGCCACTGCGTTTCTTGGTCGCTCATTTCGATTTCCTCGAATCGAGGCGTGCTGCCTCGCGACGGACGACAGCTATGTTTCGGATTTTCAACAACGCGCCCGGCAGCACCGACATCTATGGGTGTCCACACGCGCTTATTGGGACAGGTGTTGGACACGTTCGGAGAGGATTGGGCTAAGCCATTGAAATGCATGGCGCTCCCTAGCGGAATCGAACCGCTCTCTCCACCGTGAAAGGGTGGCGTCCTAACCGATAGACGAAGGGAGCAAGGCGCCTGCTGCGACTAGGCCAAACTTGAAGGCCACGTCGCCGCCTCGCTTTTAACTAGCGAAATATATCAAGTAAATCAACGCCTTATTTAGGTTTGTTCACTTGGTCGATCTGGCCGCGGAAGGCCGCGAAGACCGGCGGGCGAACGTATAGTGGCGTTTGCGTCCCCCGGCAAGCCGCGCGTGGACCAGTTTACCCACAGGGGCGTCAGCCGGTCCCCGGGGTATTTGCGTGGTAGCCGCGCTGTCTTGAAGTCTCAGCAGTTCGCAACGGTTTTTAAAGCCCACTCGGATAGGAAGTCGGCCCAGGGATTATTTCGAACGGGAACAGAAAGAGTGCCCGCACCCAAGAAACGCGAAGTGCGCAGGTCCGTGCAGCAGACGGGCTGGGTCACTCTGGAGGGCGGCTTTGCCGCCCGCGAATGCGTCGTGCATGACATGTCCTCTACCGGTGCGAAGCTGACGGTGTCGGATTCGAGCGTGCTGTCGGGCCGGGTGAGGCTGGCGTTTTCACGCGACGCCGCCCGAGGGCGTCAATGCCAGGTTATCTGGCGGCGTGGCCGTTCCTTCGGCGTCAAATTCGTCAAGTAGACTGCGCCGGCGGACCGTCGCGATTTCATGACATCGGTGGCGCGATGTGGCGCACGAAGCCCGGTCGGGTGCTGAGCTCTGCGAACCAGCGCTCGAGATCGGGAAAGGTTGGCTTGGTGATCCCCTCGACCCCGAACCAGCGGCGCGCATAGGCGCCGAGCGCAATGTCGGCGAGCGTAAACTCGTCGCCGGTAATGAAGCGGCGCGTTTTCAAATAGGCATTGACGACCTGCCATTGCACCGCTTCGGCGTCTGCGTCCTTTTGGATTGCGACCATGTCACGTTGTTCGGCCGGGGTGCGCACCAAGGCCCAGAACACCGGGCGATCGACCGGCTGAAGCGTCGAGAGCGTCCAGTCCAACCAACGATCAGCGCTTGCGCGTATTTTTGGTGCTTGCGGGTAAAGCGATGACTGCGGCCGGTAGGCGAGAACGAAGTAGCGCATGATGGAATTGGATTCCCATAGCACGAAGTCGCCGTCCACGAGCGTGGGGACGCGGCCATTGGGGTTCATACCCAGGTATTCCGGCTCGCGATTTCTACCGAAAGCCATGCCCGCATCGATGCGCTCATAGCCAAGGTCGAGCTCATGCAGGCACCACAGGACTTTTTGAACGTTAACGGAGTTGGCGCGGCCCCAGATGGTGATCTGACTTTGATTGCTGCTCGACACGATTGTTCGCTCCCACTGACTATCGGTGGGTGATAGCGCAACTTGCAGACAAAAGCAGGGGCCTTGTCGCAGTGATGCAATGCAGTCTGCTGAGGTGTGGATGCAAAAAATCAGGCCTCGCGGTCAGCGAAGCCTGATCTCCTACCCGATATTTCCGTCGGTTCTGCTAGTGACCGAAGAACAGCCACAACAGAATGATCACCGGAATCGGTACACCTAAAAGCCAGAGCAAAATTCCTCGTCCCATCGACGCCTCCTCAACCTTGATGGTTGGGCAACGCGCGCCGTTGGCCGGAGTTCCGAGGGCTGCGAAGGCACGTGGTCGAAAGTAGGCCGCCTTGGCCTACCAGTGACCTGTATTCGGCATCGACGACCACGGCTCTGCCGGAGGCTTGGCGTCACCCTTCTGCAGAAGCTCGATCGAGTGCAGATCTGGCGAGCGCACGAATGCCATCTGTCCATCGCGCGGCGGCCGGTTGATGGTGACGCCGAGCTTCATCAGGCGAGCGCAAGTCGCATAGATGTCGTCGACCTCGTAAGCGAGATGACCGAAGTAGCGATCCTCGCCGTACTTTTCCTCTTCCCAGTTGTAGGTGAGTTCGACCAGTGGCGCGCCGCGGCCTTTGGAGGCTGCCAAAATGCCTTCGTCTTCGGGGGCGCACAGGAACACCAGGGTGAATTTGCCCTTGTCGTTGTCGACACGGCGAACTTCCTTCAATCCAAGCGCGTCGCGATAGAACTTGAGCGCGCTATCGAGATTGCGGACGCGCAGCATGGTGTGAAGGTAACGCATGTTCTGTTCTCCCAGGATGGACCGTTAGTTATTCCGGTTCTCGGGAACTTCAATAGCAGGCGCCTGTGCGTTTCGGAACCAACGAGGTGTTCAAATCTTGACGCTGAGAGGAGCTGCGCCATGGCTAAAAAGCCATATCCGGCCGAAAAGGCCTGTGGTGGTGAGATCATCCTCAACACGCCGCTTCGCCGCGCCATCTTCGTGAGCGGCCTGATCGGAGCCTTTGTTCTTGTCTTCGCCTTGATGCTGCTCCGCTAGCCCGTCATTTTGCGATGCGTCGGAACGATCCCGTCGCAGCGCTGTTTCCTTGTCTTCACAGACCTGGAGAGACGAAATGACAAGATTAGGAGTTTTGGGAGCTACGGCTCTTTCGCTTTCGTTCGCAATCGCGACGCCTGTGTTGGCGCAGGAGGCCCACGGTGGCCGTGCCGCTGCCGGCGCACACGCGACCGCAGGCGGCGGCGCTCGCATGGGTAACATGGGCGGTGGCGCCCGCATGGGCGCGGGTCCGCGGGTTGGCGCCCAGGCCAATGTTGCCGGTGGCAATTTCGGTGCCCGCGGTAATGCGAACTTTGCCGCTCGCGGCAATACGCAGTTTGCGCGCAATCCGCAATTCGCGCAGCGTGGCGAATACCGCGGCGATCGTGGTCGCGGCTACGGACGTGACGCTGGCTTTGCGGTCGGCGCGGCTGCCGCAGGCATCGCGACGGGTGCTGCGATCGCAGCCGGGGGCTACGGGTACGGCTACGACCCGTCTTATTATGGCGACAACTATGCTTATGACTCCGGTTATGGCGACAGCTACGCCTACGATACGGGCGCCACGTACAACACCGGCATTCCGCTCGTTTCGTTCGACCAGGCGGCCCCTGTCGCTGTCGGCGGTGATGCGTCCTACTGCGCGCAGCGCTACCGCTCCTGGGATCCGGCGAGCGGTACCTATCTCGGCTTCGATGGCATGCGGCATCCCTGTCCGTAAGTCAGTACCAAAGCAAAGCGAAGAGCGGTCCTCACGGACCGCTCTTTTCTTTTGGTTCCGGCAAACTTCAAATTTGATGGTTCCCGCAAACTTCAAATTTGATCGCGGGTTCCGACCGTAACCAACAGAGCCGGCTTGCGTTGACTTGCGTGTGCAAAACGGAGGGCGCGCATGAAAAAGACACTCGCAGTATTGGCGACGGTTGCAGCGGTCGGCGCGGCCACCGTCACGGCGACTGCGCCGGCTGAGGCGCGTGGCTTCCACCATGGAATTGGGCCGGGCCTGGCCTTCGGTCTGGCCGCCGGTGCGATTGCGGCTGGAGCCGCTGGCGCGTACGGCTACTATGGTCCGGGCTATTATGGTACTATGATCAACCCGCCTATGGTCCCGGCTACGCCTATTACGGCGGCCCCTATGGCGGACCTTATTGGCACCATCGCTATTGGCGCCACCGCTATGATTGGTAGGCCCAACCTTCCTGACTAAAGGAAAAGCCCGGATCAATCTCCGGGCTTTTTCTGGTCGAGGCCGGTAGTTCTGTCCACTAACGCTATGGCCAAGCCTGCGCGCGTTCGAGTATCCGCTTTGAAGGATCCCCGTGTCGCGCATTGTCCAGTGTGGTCGTGAAGTATTCCTCGCGCTCGCGTTTGAATTTTTCCTGCGTGGCTTTGAAGCTGGCCACCCGTCCAGCAATTTCTTCGCGCTCGCGCGCGAGGCGATCGTGTCGATCTTCCATACCCATCCCTTGAATTTGATTCGCGTCCCATCACCATTGGCGTCCGCAATTGAGGCGCGATTTGGATATTGGCGCTGCAAGATTGTGATTGTGGATAAGGACTGCGGCTCCTTGTGAGGCGTGATCGTTGCCGGTAGCGAGAGCGCGAACAGGAGGCCTGTATGGCAAAGATCGATCTGGATTCGCTGAACATCGAAGAACTCGCCGCTCTTCGCGACGCCGCAACCGAAAAGCTCGCCCAGAAAGTCACGGCGCGGCAGGCAGAGCTCGAAGCGGAACTGGATCAGCTGTCGCAATACGGCAAGCTCGCCAAGAAGGCGCTGGTCGCGCCGCCGGCGGCCAAACCGAAGAAGGCCGAGCAGGGCGCCCGCAAGGCTGATGAAGCAAAGGACGCGGAGGCGGAAGCTGCGTGACGCTAGTGTCTCGATTCCGAAGGTCGCCGCATTTTGTGCAGCCACGTTTCGAACTTCGGAATCGAAAAAGACACTAGCCAACGTTTTGATCTAGTGTGGCTTTGGTTCAGAAGTCCGCATGACGAGAGGGCGGCAACAATAATGCGGACTTCTGAACCGCCACACTAGTTCGAAATAGCCAGAAGCAGCTCCATATTGTATTCGATATGGAAGAACCTTCGGGCTGTTGGCGGTGATTGCTTCGGATATCAGTAGCGGTGTGGAGCAGCTCGGCGAGATGATCGCCGAAGCTTCGATGATCGTACCCTTTACCGGCGCCGGTATTTCGACCGAGTGCGGGATTCCGGATTTTCGCTCGCCTGGCGGGCTATGGAGCCGCAACCGGCCGATCCCCTACGATGAATTCATCGCAAGCCGGGATGCGCGAGATGAATCGTGGCGCCGCCGGTTTGCGATGGACGCGACGTTCAAGGCTGCCGCTCCTGGCCGCGGCCATCGGGCGCTGGCCTCGCTCTACCGCGCGGGCAAGATCCCGGCGATCGTCACCCAGAATATTGACAACTTGCATCAAGTGTCAGGCTTCGCGGACGATCACGTCATCGAGCTGCACGGCAACACGACCTATGCGAGCTGCATCGGATGCGGGCTGACCTACGACCTTGGCTGGGTGAAGCAGCGTTTTGAGGCCTCGGGCCGCGCGCCGGATTGCTCGACCTGCCAGGAGCCGGTGAAGACCGCCACTATATCCTTTGGTCAGGCGATGCCCGAGGGCGCCATGCGCCGCGCTGCGGAACTCGCTGAGCAATGCGACCTGTTCATTGCCATTGGTTCTTCGCTCGTTGTCTGGCCGGCGGCGGGCTTTCCGCTAATGGCGAAACGCTCGGGCGCTCAACTCGTTATCATCAATAACGAACCGACCGAGCAGGACGATATTGCCGATCTCGTCATTCGCCATGATATCGGCGACACGCTCGGTCCGTTCGTCGGCAACTGATGCTCGATTGATTCGCCGACGCGCAAGACTGTTCATAGGTTCCGGCAGAATCGTTTTTTGTCTATGCGCCGCGACCGAGAGTGTTATCTTCGAATCGAGAGATTCGCAGGCGGCTTGTCGGCAATTCCAAGACAGACGCAGACGGTCACCGCCGCAATCGCCGGCGGGATGTTGATAAGTGTGGGGTCCGGGGTCATGGGGTCGGACGGATTTGAGTCCAAGAAGCTCGGAGGTCAATCGCCTGGGGGGGCGGTTGCACCGGGAAGGCTCGGTTCTGGATTTTCGGCCGCAGGCCCGAGAGATCCAGTGCTCGATGCGATGCAGGGGCTGGGTGATGCCGCTGCCAATCTCGTCGAGATCACCGGGGTCATCAAATGGTTTGATGCATCAAAGGGCTATGGCTTCATTGTTCCTGACAATGGCTGGCCCGATGTTCTTCTCCATGTGACGGTCCTCCGCCGCGACGGCTATCAGACCGCCTATGAGGGCGCGCGGATCGTTTGCGAATGTGTGCAGCGCGCAAAGGGCTACCAGGCGTTCCGCATCGTCTCGATGGACGAGTCGACGGCGATCCATCCCGCCCAGATGTTGCCGCCCCGCACCCACGTCAGCGTCACGGCCACCAGCGGGTTGGAGCGGGCGCAGGTGAAGTGGTTCAACCGCCTTCGTGGCTTTGGCTTCCTGACCTGCGGCGAAGGAACTCCCGATATCTTCGTCCACATGGAAACCCTGCGCCGCTATGGCATGACCGAGCTGCGCCCCGGCCAATACGTGCTGGTCCGGTTCGGGCCGGGTTCCAAGGGGATGATGGCGGCCGAGATCCAGCCCGAGACCGGGGCGCCCGGCCTTTCCTCGCACTGAGCCTGACTTCTTGCGGCGAATCCTGCGCGGCTTCGCCGATCTCACCCGTTTGGCATTCTATATCCGGCTTCCCAGGAAGCCTGGGTGGCCCGGTAAAATCGTAAAAGTGACTATCGCAGGCCGCCGCGGATGATAAAACCGCGCCGTTTCAGCTCGCGCCGGACGGCCGGTGCGACTAACGAGGCGTGGTGAGGCGGATGGTGTCGACGAAGTCCGGACAGGCGGCACTGAGCCGCGGATCGCAGTTCCGTTTCTGGATGGCGCTTGCCTTCACAGCCGCGATTTGGATGTTCGCGGGCGACGGCGCGCGTGCGGCGTCGATCCAGCCACTTGAGATCGTGACCAAGACCGGTGTGCACGTGTTTTCGGTCGAGATGGCGACGACCGAGGAAGAGAAGACGACCGGATTGATGTATCGGAAGGAGCTTCCCGAAGGCAAAGGCATGCTGTTCGATTTCACGCCCGAGCAGGAAGTGTCGATGTGGATGAAGAACACCTACATCTCGCTCGACATGATTTTCATTCGCGCCGACGGCCGGATTCTTCGTATTGCGGAAAATACTGAACCGATGTCGACCAAGATCATCCCGTCGCGGGGCTTGGCAAAAGGCGTGCTCGAGGTCATCGCTGGCACGGCGCAGAAGTACGGGATCGCGCCCGGCGATCGGATCGCCCACCCGCTGTTCAACGGCAAATAAGCGGGCTGGTCTGGCCGGATTTATTTGACGTCCGATCAACGTGTTAGCGCACTATTCCCTACGATGGCTACGGTGGCTGCCTCCACTCGTCTCACGCCTTGATGATGGGTGCCTAAGCGTGTATCGACGGGGTCTTCCCGGATCGGGGTATAGCGCAGCCTGGTAGCGCGGCAGTTTTGGGTACTGCAGGTCGTTGGTTCGAATCCAGCTGCCCCGACCAACATTTTCAAATACTTAGATTGATTTCAGTGGCGTAAATCTTCCCAGAAAATCGGATTGGGAAGAGTATGGGAAGTCCCAAAAATTATTTTGAGGGCAGCGCACATGGCAGACGATGGCCAGCAATCAAGAGAAACCTGGGCCCGCAGGGCCGCTCACCACATCGTTGATGGCGCGCTCGCTGCGATCGAACGCTATCCGGCGCCGGACCAGATGGCGCTGCTTCGCGAGGTCGCACGGCGAGCTCTCTGGCATATACCCAACTCGAGCGCCGAAGTTGGAGACCTGGCCCGCTACTTCTATCTTGAGAACCTGCGCCAGCCGCACCCCCGCGACGACGATCCGCCAGAGCGATAATTTGATTTTGCTAAAATTGAATCTGGCAGCGGACCAACTCGTAAACCAATCGTTAATTTCCTTGTGAAGGTGAGCTGCATTGCTCACTATGTCGGCCATCCGACATGCATGATGGGTGATCACCGCCCTGTAACGGCATCTACCGGTGACTGAGAGCGTTGTGCTCCCGCCTGAGCAAGGCGAGCATCGCATGATCGACCAGCCCCATTTCGAATCCTATTCAATCCCAGCACGCATCTGTCTTGGCATTGCGACGTTCGGCGCGCTGTTGTTCGCCGTTATGACGAGTATTTACTTGATGCAGTAAGGTCGCCTCCGTGGGCGGCCTCTTTCATCTGCCAAGTGATTGAAACGCGGGACCGAAGCTCCCCGCTAGCCTGCCTGTTTGTCGTCGCGAGCGCCTAGCCCCGCTAATCCAGCCTTGCGCAACCGATCTGTATCGCGTTCGCCGTCCTTGAATAAATCGATGATGCGCTTGGCTATTACCTCGTAAACGATGCTGGGCTGCCCCTTGTCGTGAAGGTCTTTGCATGCGGCATCGAAGGCTTCGCCCATGAGCCGGGTAGCGTGGTCGTCAAACGCGGTCGCGGCCTTACGGATAAACGGCAGGATCGACGCCACTTACCGCTCCTATCGCTAATTCGCGTCCGGATCACGAAGGTCGTCTTTTATTTAACCCTCAGATTTTCTGCCGACATTTTGCCGCGGTTTTCCGTCTCTTCGTAGCTTACCTTGGCGCCCTCATTGAGGGTGCTCAGGCCGGCTTTTTCGACCGCTGAGATGTGCACAAATACATCTTTGCCGCCGCCGTCGGGCTGAATAAACCCATAGCCCTTAGCTGCGTTAAACCACTTCACTGTACCTGTCGCCACGTCCGCACTCCCGCTTTTGAAACCCATCGACCTTAGAGCGACGAAGGGGAGCGCGGCAATAGAAAAGCCGCCGCCGGGTTGAGCCAGCGACGGCTCCTACGCATTACTCTCGCGGGGGGTAGGTAACCGCGATTGGTGCAGACGTTGACAGGGACTGATTAAGATCTGGTGCTACCGCCTCAGCCTTTCCGTGTGAGCCGTTCAAGCTCCCTCTCGCCATACCGTGCGATCCCGCATTCAAGTGTGTCGACGGTACGATACGTACCAATCAATCGTTTCTTGTCATAGCGCTCCACCAATGTGAACGCGGGGGCGCTACCCGCACCATGAGACCGAGGTGATTTGCGTACATTCGTGCGCCGGTACGACAAGGTCTCGGTCGCGACCGCCATCTATGCAAAGCTTCACCTAATTCGGGAAATAATGCTGATTCGGCGCCCGCTGATTCCCCACGGAACCTTTAGAGGCCAGCGCGCGTTGAGATGTTAGACCTGGGGCGACCGCGAACCCGGAGTTTTTGAGTTATGAGCAATATCCCCCTGGACCTTGAAAGAAGGTGCGAGCAGCGGTGGGCGGCCAGATTTGAAGCCGCGCGCACTCTCCGAGACCAGCATCGCCTGGAAGGGCGGCAACATCAGCAACCACGCCCATCGATAATCAAAGAGAAACCCGCCGCGGTGAATCGGGGCTTGAGACCTGCACCGGTGGTGTGAGTGCGGGGCCGAGGCCGGGCGACGGGTTAGCCAGGCGCGATCGACAGCAACGCGAATAGAGCATTGTCGCCTTCAACCTGCGCCGTTTCCCGAGAAGTCGCGTAGCCATGCGACACTTCAAAATTCTTCTCGGAAATAGCCCACTTCCAGAGCGTCGGCTGCACGGCCGTAACATCAACGTCCAGAAGGCGAATACTCATCTCGTCGGTCATCCCAACTACATGTGCATCACAGCGTCTCACTACTAGACAGCCAGTGGCGTAATTCTTAGCAGAGTTCAAAGCGAATTAGATGGACTTCCAGGCATAAGAAGCGCTCTGTCGATCCATCGCCGCGCTGCCTTCTGGCTTATATCGGTGACTGAGAGTTCGGTAACGCTCCCGCCCAATCTTGGAAGGAGCGCATATGACCTGGTTTATCGATAAATCTCCAACTCTGTTCGAACGTCTCGCAGAAGAAAAGAAGCGACTCGAAAAACAGCTGGGTCTAGCTGGACCCGGTACAGCGCGAAACAAGCTTCTAGACAAGCTTCGTCAACTCGATACGGCTGCACACATCAATGAGTGGCTTTCATCGCCGGGGGTGCGCGCACCAACGTGAGCGAAAGGCTTTTCAACATCCGCTTTCTTGAGGCAACTGCCGTCGCGATGGTTGCCTGGGTGTCCGCGTTGGGTTGGGGTGCCTTCAGGTTGGCAAGCTGGTTTCTGGCTTAGATCAGAAGTGAAGCGCGGGGCCGAAGCCCCGCGCCCCTTAGCTTATCGCCCCTGCAAGACCCACGACACCGGTAGTCAGGCGAATGAAACCGTTGATGGGTTAGATGCCGAGACTGAGGCGCTACGACACGCCACCGAAGACGCGCCCGCCGGCCCCGGCAAGATTGAGAAAACGCCAGTTTTTGATTTAGCGCCTAAAATTTGAGGCCGGTCATGTCGATTGAAAAGCACTCGAACGAAGCTGCCTTGGGGGAAAGCGGTCCGTCTGTGCTTGCGTTGCTGACGAATCCCTTGGATCCCGAGATTGTGCGTTTCACTCTCGAACAAAAGATTGAGGGATATCGACAGCGGATAGCGGAGTCTGAGCTTGCACTGATCAAACAACGGAATCGGCGCGACGATCTGCTTAGACAATTGGCTGAGGAAGAAGCTAAGGACCAGATAGAGCCGCCACTAACGTGAAAGAGGCCGCCCACTGAGGCGGCCTTAATTCTTATCGGAAAGCGCAGCCTTCTCGGCTTCAAGATCGGCGACCAGGGACGTGATGCCGTCGAGCGTCCGCTGGTCGGTTAACTGAGTTGCCAGCCGTCTGAGGTGCCGAAGTTCCTCGTCGATCTTTTCGCGGCGATCACTCATGTGGGACAAGTGGTGCGGGCTAGCGGCGTTCCGTAAGCGGCCTTACTCTTTATCGTCAAGGCGTATCGAGGCCCGGACTGCCAATCGGTCGTAGTCTCGTGCGATTCCTAGCATCATTTGCTTGGTGACATCATCTTTCATCTGCACAGCTAAAATGCGGGCTTCCTCTGCTCGTTCATGCCAGTGGGCAGATTAGGACAGTGCTATGGACGGTAATCTCTCTATCCGCCTTTGTTTGCCCGCCGTTGTGTGAATTGCAGCACACCTTAAGCAAGCGAATCGGCCTACGGTCGTCTTGCCGTACTTGGTACGGTTTCTCCCTAGACTTGGCGCCCGTCGCAAATGGCGGGCTTCCTTTGATGGTTTCAGTTCCCCAACTCAGCCGAAGGTGGCATTTTGCTCGCCGCATCTGGCGAACAAGGCGAGGGCGGTCGGCCCGCCGAAATGAAGGCACCGGGCAGAAGGCCAGCGCTTTTCGTGATCCAGAGTTGTGGCGACCTTCGATAGCGATCCCCACTGGTAGCGCCCACTGAAACGGTTGTGTCTATCGAGGCGTTTTCTCCAGAAAAATTGCTCTATTTCTTATGAGGCAGGTTGAGCAGCGGAAAGCTGCTACCGCGACAGTTGATTGCGCCGAACGCTTGAGAGTAGATTTACGTCCATAGAGGTTGTTCTCAACCCAGCTATGCCCATGCTTTCGAATATGCTGACAGCACTTCTCGAGCGGGCCGAGGATCACGTTCAACGCTCGATCGGCAAAGGAACTGGCGGCGCCGGCGGCGTAGCTCCAGAACTGTCTGCAATCGAAGCGTTTCTGCCCAAAACGATCGAGACCGTTCTCGACATCGGTGGCAATAAGGGGGATTGGACCAGAGCGGCTATTTCGCGCTGGGGACCTCGGCTGAAGAAGATCTACATCTTCGAACCTTCCCGGCATCACCTGCAAAGCATTGCCGCCATAGATGACCCTCGCGTCACCTTTGTTCCTGCCGCCATTGGGTCAGCGCCTGGGACGGCGACACTCTATTCCGACGCAGAAGGATCAGGCATGGCCAGCCTGACAAAGCGCCGCCTTGATCATCTCTCAATCGACTTCAACTTGTCCGAGAAAGTCGATGTCATCACGCTGGACAACTTTATCCAGCAGAACGGCATCCAACATGTCGATTACGCGAAGTTCGACATTGAGGGGCATGAACTTGATGCCTTTAAAGGTGCTGTGAAGTCGTTTGAAAACAAAATCTTTAAAACGATCTCTTTCGAGTTCGGTGGATGCAACATTGATACCCGAACGTTCTTCCGGGATTTCTGGTACTTCCTGAAACCGCTAGGTTTTGACATTTACCGGCTTAACCGGCGCGGCCGCGCTTTCAGGATTGATCGCTATACAGAAATTCACGAGAATTTCAGACACACGAATTTTATCGCCGTCCTGCCGGGCTAAGCTCAGCGCTCGCCGCATAGTGTATGACCGAATAGTTATTGTTGGACGGCTCGGATTTGGTGGTTTCCAATGCCCCAATGGGTAATCGCATCGGTTTTCGGAGTGCTGGCCCTGTGTGCGGCCTGGGGTATCTATTCCTCTTACTCCACCGGGACCGTTTATGGAGAGTTGTCGCAATACTCGGAGGATCGCGAGCCGACTGCCTTCTTCATGATCGTGCTCGGTAAAGTGCTTGCCCTCGTTTTTTGCCTTGCCATCGCGCTGCACGCCGCAGGCCTTTTGGCCATGGACCCTCTTGCGGAAATCAAGCAGTTGTTTCCATGGCTGCCGGATCATCGATAATCGAAAGCTCGGGCGGCTTCTTTGGGCTAGTTTCAGGGCCCAACTTGATCACACCGAACGGGCAGAGGCATGCCGTTAGTCACTCACGAGATGATAGGTCACGACGACGAGCGTCTGGCGGTCAAGTTTTCGATGCTGAACGACGGACAAATCGTACAATGCCAGATCAGTGATCTTGCCATGGACGTATTTGCCGGGACGACTGGCACCGAAAACAGTGCTCGGATTCTTCAGTTCCTTACTTTACGGGACGCTATCGAAGAGCTCGCGTCGAACCTTTTTGACGAAAGACCGGTCCCTCCCGACTCTGTCCTGAAGATATTTGCCAAGCACGTCAGACCCAGGTGAGAAACGTCGCCACCTGAGCGAGCGGCCTCT
>CAWDES010000011.1:0-70552 GCA_963801325.1 uncultured Alphaproteobacteria bacterium | reverse complement strand
CAAACGGGCGCCGATGTCGTTTCAGCCTCGATCAGGCTGCGGCTTCCGCCAATCAGTAACGGCTGTGCAGAACGCGCTGCCCGCCGTAGCGGTGCCAGTGATGATGATAGCCGTAGTGACGATGGTGATGACGGTACCCCCAGCCGGTCACGCCCTGCTCTTGATAATAGCGGTACGGAGCGAAGTTGCCGGGGCCGGTATAGGTCGGGGTCTGCTGGACATAATAATATTGCGGCGGAGCAATCGGGGCGGAGTGATACTGCAAGGCCGGATCGGGCAGACGCTCATAGGCCGCATAGGGCTGCACATAAGCCTGACCGCACGTGCTGACATAGCCGCACGGCGAACAGGTATCGCAAGCCTTGGCGGGCGCAACGCCCGCAGCGATCACGGCAACCGCCGCGACCAATCCTGAAATCATCTTACGCATTACACTCTCCTGTTAGGTCGTTTCGTTCTTGAGCCTGCAGTTACGGACGATGTTGCTGCTCTCCCTGCTCTTTGACTTCCGGCTGAGGGACCGGGGCGCTCTGCTGAGGAGACACAGGGTTCTGTGGCGCCGCGTTCCGTTGCGGGATCGCTGAGTTCTGCTGGAAGCGGCGTCCGGGAGTACGTTCGTTGATTTGCGGCGCCACGATCACCGGCGGCGGATATTCCGGCACCGGGTTTTGGCTCGACGGAATCAAGGGATCGGCCTGCCTGGATCCGGCTGACCAGGATTCATAAAAGCTCGGTGCCGGCTTCGGTGGCGCGGCGCTTTCGATTTCGAGCCTGCCAATACCCGGCATATGGCCCGCGCTCGGATAATAGTGACCGACGGGCGGCATCGGCTCGATCGGGTGACCGCCATAGACGGTCGGCTGACGGTGGATGCCCTTGTCCAGACCCCAGTCGCCTTCAACGACCGCGTAGGAAGCGTCGACGCCATTGATGATGACGGGCACGCCGGCGCGGCCGGGAATCGCAATGACCGGACCGTTGCTTTCGGCGCAGGCCGCGCCTGCGGTTACAATCAAGATCGCCAATGTGACCAGAGCACGCATCGCATCCACATCCCGATAGGCCGGAAAACCCTAATCGAAGGCGAGGTTTCGAGGGTTAAAACGGGCCGCCAAACTAGCGGTAAGCCTAACGCGCAGGCCTTCATGCTTCGTCAATTTGCAGGGTATGGGGACGTAAAAAAGTAACCGCAGGCGGTATCGCCGGTCAGGAAAACGCGGTTTCCGCGATGGTTCGCAGCCCAATGGCGATCGTGACCAGGCCGACCGCCCCTTGCAGGCCGCGATTGGCCCAGGTCAACCAGCGCGCCGAGAGCGCAATCGGCACCGCGATCACCGTCGACAAGGCCCCCATCCCGATCATCGAGCCGATCCCGAACAACGCGACATAGCCGAGCCCAACCGCCACGTTCGGGGCCTGGGTTGCGGTCAGCACCAGCAGCGCGGCCGAACCGGCCATGCCGTGCATCAGCCCGACCAGCAGCGTGCGCCAGCGAAAGCCGTGTTCGTGGCTGTGGGACGCCCGCTCGTGCGAAATCGTTTCGCCGGCATGGCTATGGGCATGCAGGTGCAAGGTTCCGTCGCCATGGCGGTGTTGGTGGAAGTGGATGCGGTCGCGCCACAGCCGCCACAGCACGTGCGCGCCGAGGCCGACCAGCATGACGCCGACCGCCGTCTCGATCGGACGGGATAATTCGTCGGAGATGGCCCGCCCGAATGCCAGCGCCGCGCCGGCAAAAACGAACAGCGTCAGCGTGTGGCCAAAGCCCCAGGTCAGGCCGTGCTTGACGATGTCACCGACGTTGTCGCGGCGCGCGGCGATGCTCGAAACTGCTGCGACGTGATCGGCTTCCAGCGCATGCTGCATGCCAAGCAAAAAACCCAACCCCAAAATCGCAAACATGCAAGCTGCCAAACCCCTCGCGATCCCGGCTTCAGGACCAAGCCGCCATTTGAGCCTGCCGGGCTGCAAATTGGAACGAAAATCGGCCACTGGGAATGCTGGTGCCGGTTGAGAGGATTGAACTCCCGACCTTCGGTTTACAAAACCGCTGCTCTACCGCTGAGCTAAACCGGCATCGGGCACGAGGCCCATCTGGACCGCTGGCGACGCGCCGCGATCCGCGGCGGTCAGATAGCAGAGTTGATGGCCGAGGGCTATCGTTGTCGGGCGCGGTCACCCTTCAGGCCTGGCCGTCCTCCAGGCCATATTCCCGGTAGATCGCCTCCCGGTCGGCGGCCGGAAACAGGCGGCATTTGGCCTGGGCCAAATGGAGGTTGACGGTGCCTGACTGGCAGCCGGCGGCGAGCAGTTTCTTGATGTCGTCCATCTGCGCGGCGGGCTGATGCTTGTCCGGCAACTGCTCAAGCGCGATCAGGGCCGTCGCCAACGCTTCCGTGACCACCCATTCGTCGTGGCCGGTGATTCCCTTTCGTGGCATCGAGACCGTCCTTTCGCCTTTATCAGAGACGCTCGACCTGCTGGCCCAATTGCAACGTGTAACAGGACCACCGGGCAATCGCGATCAGGGGCAAATATCAGGGGAAATTACGAAGCCTTCAAGGCCGGCGGGCGACCGGCGGCCGCCCTCGCCTCACAAGAACGCACACAGCAGCGCAAGGTTCGCGGCACAGGCCACCAGCAGCGCTAGCGACAGTGTCACGTGAATACGCCCGCAGGCGATCTGGCTGATGATGCTCATGGCCATAAAAGCATCCGGCGATTCTACCCGTGGAGTCCCACCCGATATTTTCGAGTCTCCACAGGATATTTCGCCCCTGATTCATGACTCGTTTACGACTCAGGGACCGGCCCGGATCGCCCTTCCCGCGTGCAACCGGAACCGGTCTTTTGCGTTAAGGAGGTCGTGAGCGGAGCAAGGGATGCCCTACGCCCTATTTTGCAACGAAGCCCGGCTAAGCAACGCCTATCCGACCGAAGCCGACGTCTGGAAACTCGCCCGCAAAAGCGGGCTGGTTGTCGAGGCGGTATCCGAGGATGACCGGCCGGCCCCGCGCCCCGTGCTGGAAAATGACTATGAAATCCGGCCCTGCCCGGCAGACCCGCTGGAAGATCCCGTGCGAAATCAGGCCGATGCCGAACGGGAAGCGGCGCGCAGCCTGCAATGGGACACCCTGGCTCCGGATGCCTGACAACGCCAATTACGGGAATCATGGCCGGCGCAGCGGCCCCTCAGGGGATCGCGGTCACGAGCGAGGCCTGTTCGGATGCCACCCAAGGCTCACGCACGCCTTGCGGCGATGAAGCCCCCGGATGGCGCCGGTGACCTTCATCACCTGCCCGGCTGGACAGGATGCGTTCTGGACCAGGACGATCTCATAGGGGGCAAGCAACAGCGGCTCGGACTTCAGCACGGTTTGGGCCGCGCACGGCAAAGCAATCGCACAGAAGACGAACGCTAATGGGAAAACGCGCATGTGCGAGGTCCAGCCCTGCGCAAGCAGACAATAGCGAGGTCTGGCGAAAGTTTCGCGACAGCCGAGATAAATTTTCGGCCGGCCGATTTCAGGCAAAGAAAAAGGCCGGCGTGACGCCGACCTTTCTTAGCTTGCAATCAATACCCGGTCTCAGTACTTGGCGACGACAGGACCGCCCCATCCAAACCGGTAGTTGATACCGAGCTTGACGGTGTGATCGTCGTCGCGGAAGCGCGAACCGACGATAGGCGCGGGCCCGCTGGTGAAGGTCGTGCTGCCGAAGTTGTAATACTGGTATTCGCCTTTGATCGACCAGTTCGGCGTGAACATGTATTCGAGGCCGGCGCCCACGGTGTAACCGTCGCGGTGATTTCCGTCGGCCGTAAAGGCAACCGGCAGACCGTTCGTGCTCACACCAAGATTGTCGTTGCCGCGCCAGGCATAACCACCCTTGGCGTAGAGCAGCGCCGGCCCGAAGGCGTAACCGAGCCGGCCGGTTGCCGAGCCGATCTGGTCGGTATTACCGGTGACGACCGTACCGCCCGGGAAGGCGACGCCGTTGCCGCTGTTGCCGGTCAGCCAGCTATATTGAGCCTCCGCACCGATCACCCAGTTGCTGCCGGCAAACTGATAGTCGAAGCCGCCCTGCACGCCGCCCATGAAACGAGCGTCGCTGCCCTGCAGGCTGTTATCGCCCGCGAACGCGCCGCCGACATGGCCGCCGATGTAAAACCCGGTCCAGTTGTAGATGACCTCAGGCGCCCGATACACCGGAGCCTTGGTGTAGGTGCGCGCCGGCATGTCGGCCGCGAAGGCCGGAGCCGCGAACACGACGCAAGCAACCGCGCCGAGCAGAATCTTTTTCATTGAAGTTCCCCGTTATCGTCTTGATCGACAACAACCAAACAACGTGGCCTCAATTTGGTTGCTTCGTGGCGCTGCCAAAACAGGTTTCTTGCAAAGTGTCGCAGCAACGACACGCAGCGTTTTGTTCCAGGTCCAAAGGCTTTTTCGCAGCAATCTTTCTGGTTGGTCGCCCGATAGAGACCTGAAGGTTCAGATTTGGGAACAGCGCTCGCTTTTGGAACAGCGCTCGCCGAAACGTGATGAAGCCGGTTCCGGCCAGTTCTGCCTCGGATGCAGGCATTCGCGGCGAAAAATGCCGTTTTCCGGCCCGTTCAGCGCGTCAATTTTTCCATTTCCGGAAATGGCGACATCGCAACCCCGGCGCAAAGTTCGCCGCTCTTCTCGATCATCCGATCGAGCCGGCCGGTGAGGAAAAGCACCGCGCGCTCGCGCGGCTCGCGGTAACTGCCGTCGGACTCGCGCGCCGAATAACGCAGGCAAGCGACGAAGCGATTCTTGCCGTTGACCTCGCGCATGACCGGCTCGCCTAGCGCCGCATCACGCACGCCAACGGGATTGTTGAGATAGGTCTTCAAGAAGGCGAGCAGTTCGGTGCGATAGTTGCTCGGAAAGGACTGCGGAGGGTCTTTGCTTTCGCCGAACAGACTTCGGTTGTCATCGCCGGTTACGCAGGACGCGAGCGCAATCGGCAACAGCAGGACAGCCACGCGCTTTGCCGAAATTCCCAACCGCCGCGCCCTGTCTGTTTGAAAGCCCATCGCCAGTGGTCCAATTCCAACATTCGCATCCGTAGCGAATGTCAAATCCACCTCCACTGGCGGCTTTCTAGCCCTTCCAAAAATGAAAGGCAAAATCAGCAGGAAGAATCAGGCGTCCGGCCCGCCGCCACTTGCGTGACGTGGGCCGGACCTGAAATCCGCGAAGGCGTGGCGGGGGCCAAGTATCGCCTTTCGCGGGCTTACCTCAGCCGCGCTTGACGGGGTGCGAAACATGCTTGGCTGAGAATTTCGAAGACTTGTGAATCTTCGACATCTTGTGCGAGCGGTGATGACGCATGTGATGGTGCGCGTGATGGCGGCCGCCCATCTTGGCATTGGCGTTCAGCGGATTCTTCTTCACCGGGGTAACGGTGGCCGACTTGGTCACGGGGGCCTGGGTGGTCTTCGCGGCGGTCGCGGCAATCGCCGGCGCAGCGAGAACGGAAACGGCAAGCAACGCGGCGGAAATGGTCTTCAACATGGACAGCTCCTCTCGAAAGGGACCGCGGAGGGTGCCGGCCGGATGACCGGTCTCTTCGATCGTTGGTATGACCTTACGAGCAGCCCGCTGAACCCATCCTGAAACCAAACGACGGCTATCGTTCATCTCGATGAACCACCGTTCAGCTTCTCGCCGGCACGCAAATCAAGGCGCGCCGGCCCTGCCGCCCGCAAAGCGGTCAGGCCGTCGGCCTGGAAAATTCCCGAAAACCGCAAAAAAATGTCGATGGAATGATTGCAGACTGCGGGTGTTCAAATCGACGGGCGCTGGTGGTCCGATTCTAACATTCGCTTCCCTTCTCAGCGGGCACTTTTGCGAATGTTTAGAATCATAAGGACCACCAGGAAAACATGAGCTTCTAGTGGAGTTCAGGATTTGACATTCGCTTTGCGAACTCGCGACCAGGCTGATTGCGAATGTCAAATCCACTCCACTAGGTGTAGGCTTGCCCATTCAATCAGGAGAGACGCATGACAAAGACTGCGATCCGGCTTTTGACCTTGGCGATGTATGCCACCGCGATGGTCGCGATGCCGATGGTCAACTCGGCCAACGCTGCGGGTAGCGACACCCCCTCGCCGCCCGCCGATTCGTCGAAGGACAAGAAAAAGAAGCACGACAAGAGCTCGAGCATCAGCGATCCGAAGTTCCTCGAAGGTTATCGTGCCGCCTACGCCACGATCTACGACCGCCATGACTACACCTCGGCGATCACGCAGCTGAAGGCGCTGGGCCACGAAGACGTCGCCGACGTTGCCAACCTGATGGGCTATTCCTACCGCAAGCTCGGCGACTACAAGGTCTCGCAGGTCTGGTACGAGCGCGCGCTCCAGGCCGACCCGAACCATGTCCGCACCTGGCAGTATTACGGCCTGTGGCAGCTCGAACAGGGCAACCGCGAATCCGCCCAGTACCATCTCGGCCGCATCCAGCAGATCTGCGGCACCGACTGCTCCGAGTACAAGTCGTTGGCGATGGCCCTCGACCAGCCCGCGGGCACCGGCCTCGTCTACTGATCTTTCGACAGACGCAACATCTATGGCGCAGACTTCAGGTCTGCGCCATTTTCTTTTGTCTCGTTTTCTCTTTTCTCATTTCATCATCGCTTCGGCCTCAGTGCGGAAAGCCCGTCGCGACGCTTCGCGCGAATAGAACATGTGCCCGCCGGGATAGATCACGAGCTTTACCCGATCGGGAGAAGCAAAGGCCGGCAATTGATCGAGCTGGATCCTGGAGCCGAGATAGGGCGTGGCCAGATCGAACAATCCGTGCCCGACCAGAAGCTTCAGCTTCGGATCGAGCGCCAGGATTTGCCTGAGGTCGGAGGTCGACTGAACCGGATTTATCCCGCGTCCGTAATCCCAGGAGATCGACCGGTTCAACAAATGGTAGGGCCCGTCGGGTCGCCATTTGAGCGTGCGGGTGACGAGATCGACCGCAGCGCTCGTCAAGGGCGCAATCAGCGTATCGCCCGAAGGATCGCTGAAATGACTGTCGCTTGAATCGGGATCAGGGTCGAAGCCCAGCACCGAGCCATCATAGCGGCCGGTCACCTTTCCGTCCCGGCGATCGAACTCACGGCGAAACTCGGACAGTTCCAAATCGTCCGGCGAGCCGACGGCTGACGGCCTGGTCGATGCCGGTCAGCGCGGAGACACGATCGGCGAGCCGCGTGGTCGCCTCCTTATCGGCTTCGCCCTTGATCAGGTCGGTGAGAAAATCGCCACGCGCGTAAGTCTCGACGTCGGCCATGTCGGCTTGCGTGACCGGATGCATGGCCTCGCGGGCAATCGCCGCCATCGAAGGCAGGCTGATGACGTACTGCAAAAAACTCGTGCCGCCGAATTCGCGGAAATCGAACAGCGGCGAGATCAGGATCAGTCCGCTGACGCCGACGCCCTGCTGGGTTTGCAGTTCGCGCACCATCTTCGGGCCGCGGATGCCGCCATAGCTTTCCCCGACGATGAACTTCGGCGACAGCAGGCGATCGTATTTCTCCAGATAACGGCGGATCACGACCGAGAGCGCGTTGACGTCACCGTCGACGGAGAAGAAGTGTTTGCGAACGTCGCCTTCGGTCGAAACAAAGCGGCTGTAGCCGGTGTCGACGGGATCGATGAAGACGAGGTCGGTAAAATCGAGCCAGGTCTCGGCGTTCGGCGTCAACTGCGGCGACGCCGAGGCGATCGCGCCACCAGCATCGATCGGCAGCCGCCAGGGCCCGGCGCAGCCGAGCTGCAAATAGGCCGACGATGCGCCCGGCCCTCCGTTGAAGAAGAACGTCACCGGCCGCGAGAGCGGGTCGGTGCCGTCGAGCTGATAGGCCGTGTAGGCAATGTCGGCCTGCGGGTCACCGCTCTGATTGAAAAGCCGGAGCGAGCCTGCGGTTGCCGTGAAGGAAAGCGTCCGGCCATTCACGGTGATGGATTGCTTGGTGGTGGAGTCCTCCGGCAGCCGCCGCGTCTCACCCGACACCGAAGCGTTGCCACGCGAAGACGGGGGTCCCGCCTTCTGGCCGGAAGGCACCGCCGGAGGTGGCGTCGCTGTCGTCGACTGCGATGGTGGCGATTGCGGCCGGACATCCTGGGCGCGAGCCCCGCCCGCCATTGCCAGCACGGAAACAAGCAGGAGACCAACGAAACACCGAGGGGAGCAGGTCGAAATCTCATTTACTTTACTCCAGCTTTTCCTTTAGCCCCGGCGGCAACGGTCACTTCAACGCGGCAAAGCGTGTTATTTCTGGGAGGCGGCGGATTTTAGCCAAAAAACCGCCGTTGCCGTAGCAGTTGATCATCTCGACAACCATCGCCAAGCTCGTATAGACGACCATCCACTCTCGGGACGCTCTTCACAATTTCATGACAACGCCCCAGCCATTTGACCGGATCGCCTTTGTCGCGAGCGCCAGCCCGGAAGCGCAAGAGGCGCTGACGCGGCTCGTCGTCCATGTACGGCAACCACAATCCGGCCGACGCCGACGTCATCGTTGCGCTCGGCGGCGACGGCTTGATGCTGCAGACGCTGCACCAGCACATGCACTCGGGCAAGCCGATCTACGGCATGCACCGCGGCACCGTCGGCTTCCTGATGAACGAATTTTCGGTTCATCACTTGCATGAACGTCTGGCCGCGGCGCGCCAGACCCACATCAACCCATTGCTGATGCGCGCCACCGACGTGAACGGTACCGTCCATCTGCATCACGCCATCAACGAAGTTTCGCTGTTTCGCCAGACCTACCAGGCCGCGCGCCTGCGGATCCTGATCGACGAACACGAACGCATGCCCGAATTGATCGCCGACGGCATCCTGGTGGCGACGCCCGCCGGTTCGACCGCCTATAACCTGTCGGCGCAGGGACCGATCATTCCGATCAACGCCGCCCTGCTCGCTCTGACCCCGATCAGCCCGTTCCGGCCGAGGCGCTGGCGCAGCGTGCTGCTGCCCAACACCGCCTTTGTCGTCATCGAGGTGCTTGAGGGCGACAAGCGGCCGGTCGCGGCGGTGGCCGACCACGACGAGGCCCGCGACGTCCGCCGCGTCGAAGTCCTGACCGACAAGACCATTTCGATGCGGATGCTGTTCGACCCCGGCCACAGCCTCGAAGAACGCATCCTGCGCGAGCAGTTCACCTACTAAACCGCACGCTCCGCCCGCCCTCAAATCGGTCTCGCCGGCGGCGCGATCGCAACCATTCCTTAACGCGCCGGGGATATGGTTAACGACGCGTATACCTGCGCGTGGACCTGTATGCGTGTCCTGAGGCACGGCCAATGTTCCGTATCGATTTCAACAAACTTCGCTTTCTCGTCTGCGACGACAACCCGCACATGCGCCGCATCCTGCGGACGCTGTTGCATTCGTTCGGCGCGCGCGAGGTCTACGAAGCCGAGGACGGCGCGACCGCGCTTGAGATGTACACCCACTACGTCCCGGATATCGTCATCACCGACTGGGCGATGCCGATCTTCGACGGTCTCGAACTCGCGCAGATGATCCGGCAGCCGGAATCCAAGGGCAACCCCTACGCTCCCATCATCATGCTGACCGGTCACTCCGAGAAACGACGCGTCACCGTGGCGCGCGACGCCGGCGTCACCGAATTTCTCGCCAAGCCGATTTCGGCCAAGGGGCTTTATCAGCGCATCCTGAACGTCGTCGCCAATCCGCGGCCTTTCATCAAGACCAAGACCTATTTTGGACCGGACCGCCGCCGCAACACCAACGGCGCCTATATCGGGCCCGAACGTCGCGTCGGTGGCGAGATGGAAATCCTCCAGCAGCCCTCGTTGCTCGATAAGGCACGTTCCAGCGTCTAGCAGAAAAAGCGCAAGCCCATGGCGAACAGCAAATCCGACATCGAGGTCAAGAAATTCGCCGATCACATCGTGATCACGCAGCCTAACCGGCTGCGCAAGGTGTTGCGCCGCGTCACCGACGACGAAATCGACGACCCCGTCGCGCGCGCCGAGAAGGCGCTTGCCGAGATGTCGAGCGAATTCGGCCAATGGATGGAAATCGAAGTCGGACGGCTTGCGGCGGCGCATGCGGCGATTCTCAAGCATGGATTCGTCGATAACGCGCGCGGCGAACTGTTCCGCGCCGCCCATGACATCAAGGGCGATGCCGTCACGTTCGGCTATCCCCAGGCCGGCGCTGTCGCCGAAAGCCTGTGCCGGATCATCGAGCACGCGCCCGACCTTTCACGGGTGCCATCCGACCTGATCGCGCACCACATCAACGCCATCCAGGCGATCGTGAACGAGCACGCCAGGCTCGACACCATCAGCATGGCGAGCGAACTCAGCCAGCGCCTGCGCGGCGTCGCCGACGAGTATCTCGCGCGCGTCAATCGTGACCGGCCCGAGCATCTCGAGGCCATCATGGCGCCGAGCATCGCGCCGGTGGATTGAGAAAAAGCGGGCTGCCTGAAGGTAGCCGCCCAGCTTCACCAATTCCGAAATGATCGTTGAAGATGAAGCGCAGGCCTCGCGCCTGCGCCTTGGGCCGTCCTTGGGCCGTCGGCGTCCTACGCCGCAATCAGGCCATATGCGGCGGGCTCGATGGCGTCTTCGGCCGCAACCTCTTCGCAGAACAGACGCGCCTCTTCGCGTGCCGATTCCGTAGCAAACCGCCGCAGCAGGATCAAAAGCGGCGCGGCGGCGCTCTGATCGGATTCGCAACTGGTCAGAACGCGTTCGACCATGCGGCGGCGCAAGCGGGCAGCCCCGCCAGGCGTATCGACAAAGCCGATCTCATGGACGACTTCGAGCGCGGCACGGAACGCCGCGAATGTCGATTGCGGCAGACCCGCGCGTTGCAGCAACGCGACGAGGCTGGCCTCGCCACGATCGAACAGCAGCGAGGCGACGCGTGAGCGCGGCAGACCCGACAATTCGGCAAGTGAAGCTTCGAACAGTTCGAGATTGCCCGACAGCAGCGCGCGCAGGATCAATCCGGCCGTGAGTTGCGAGGTCGCGCGCAGATGCGCGATCAGGCCGCGCATGTCGTTGCCGCGCGATGAAGCGGCGATGCTGACGGTCGAGCGGTCACGCGCCTCATCCGCCACGCGCTCGGCGCGGTCGGCACTCAGCCAGTTCTTGGCGACGACGAATTGCGCCAACGTGTCCGACAGTTTGGCGACCAGCGCGACCCGCGTCGCCGCCGGCAGATCTTCCAGCACCAGCATCGATTCCCGGATCGCCGCGAGGTGACCGTGACGCTCGACGATGCGATCCCAGGAGAACGACGGAAGTTCCGCCGACGCATTTTCGATCAGCTCGAGCGCCGCAGCGGCAGTGCCGACTTCGGCGATAGCCGCGCAGACCGAAGGCGGCAAATTTATCCGGCGGGCGATCGCACACTGCGTCTCGCCGTCGCCGGTGGCGACGATGTCGACGAGATCGGCATCGATCAGAAGCGGCGAACGTTCGAGGATCGGCAAGGCGACCGAGGGCTGGTCGAGCGCGAGCGCTTGCACGATGGCGGCCGGCGCCTCGTGATTGCCCGCGAAGACCTCGGCCATCGCCCGGCGTACCAGCGGTGACGGATCGTCGAGCAACATCAACAGCGCGCCTTCGGCGGCTGTCCTGTCGTCCGCGGAAAGATCGGAGATGAGCCATGCCCGCGCCAAGGCGCGCGTCGCTTCAGCGCGTTCGCCTGCGGGGGCGGTCTTTATCCAACTGATGAACTGCCGAACGATCATTGCCCTGCCGGCTTACGCAAAAACCTCTGACGCCTTCATGTCGCGCCATTGCAAGACAAAATAAACCACGACGCTTAACAAAGCGTTCACTATAACCGGCTGGTTTTATTGACCTTTTGTTAAGGCCTGCGGCGCGCTTTGATTTCGCACCGCATCAACGATTAGCCGCTGAAGGTGCCGTTGCGATCGCTGAAGAGATCGAGCCTGCCGCCGGAAGCCGAAGCGGCCGGCGGAAGTGCTGCGACCGCAGCCGTTGTCGTCGCTGGTGCAGACGACGCTGGCGGATCGGACGTGAGCGAAGCGGAATTGCCCCAGAGTTCGCGCACGGTTTGCGAAACCGGTTGCACACGCACGCCGTCCTGAAACAACGAGCGGAAGACCGGGCTTGCCGGCGCTGCACCTGATGACGGCGAGACTGATGCCATCGTGACCGGCGCAGTCGGCGCGGTTGATGCGGCCCGCGCAACCGATCGCGTGTCCGGAAAGGTCGAGAGATACGTTGCCGTATCCACCGCCGGCGTGGTTGACGAACCTGGTGCTGCGCTCGCTACCGCAACGGCTGGCCTGATATCGCCGCCGACAGCCGCCATCGCGGTCTGGGTTGCCGATGATGAAGCGGCGCTGGCGTAGCGTTGCTGAAGTACCGAGTAGACCTCGGACACGCTTCGCGCGCGGCCTGAGGCACGGTCATAGAAGATCGAGCGGTTGGCCGCAGCCGCATTCGGAAACAGCCGCGTGGCGGAGGCTTGCGGATTGTCCTCGGCATTGCCGATCAGCTTGGCCGCGCCACCGACGCCCATGAAATGGGCCATGTAGAGTTCACTGTCGGACGGACGCCGGCCGATCATGCCGGTCAGCTTGAAGCTGTTCGATTGCGTGAATGCCGCGGCCATCGCCGACGCGACGTCCGGATCGTCCCGCAGCTTCATGATCGACTTCCGCGCGGTGGCATCGGATACCGAATAGCTGCCGTCGGAAGATTTGCTGATCATGTCGGCCTGGTTGCCGTAACCGAACTGGGCGCCCGCCTCCTTGACGGTGGCGAGCCAGGTCTGGTCGATGAACTGGAACAGCCCATGCGCCGACGACGTCGAGGCGCCGGCGGTCGGATTGAAGTCCGATTCCATCTTGGCGGTGGTCAGAAGATATTGAAAGCTCGTGCCGCTCGAGATCGCGGCCTGCTTGATCGCGCCGGCAACACGCGCGCGCGCGGGATCGACACCTGCCGCAGCCGTGGCGTTCGATGTGTCGACCGACATTGTTTGGTCTCCGCTCCCTCGCGAAACGACCCACCTAGTGGAGTGGATTTGACATTCGCTCCCCGCCTAGCCGCGAGTTCGCATGGCGAATGTCAAATCCAAAACTCCACTAGAAACTTATATTTGCTGGTGGTCCTTTGATTCTAACATTCGCAAAAAGTGCCTGCTGAGACGGGATGCGAACGTTAGAATCGGACCACCAGAAAAGACCGAGCAAAGGCTCCCACCAGCGCTCAGGCAGGGCTCACAGTGCGGCGATTATGGTTAATGGCGGGTTAAGGCTTCCGCGGCCGAGCCCTGCCGCGCCGTCACTTCCGATAGACGGCGTTCGGATCGAACTGCCGTTCGGCATCGACGAACGACAGCCGTGCGCCGCCGTCCGCCCCTTCGGCCTTGCGATAGAAACAAGAGTGCCGGCCGGTGTGGCAGGCCGCCCCCGTCTGCTCGACACGGATCCAGACTGCGTCCTGATCGCAATCAAGACGCAGCTCGACGACACGCTGGACGTGGCCGGAGGTTTCGCCTTTGCGCCACAGCGCCTTGCGCGAGCGGCTGTAGTACCAGGCCTCGCCCGTCGCAATGGTCTTGCGCAGCGCTTCCTCGTTCATATGCGCAACCATCAGCACGTCCGATGTCGCGACATCGGTCGCAACACAGGTGACGAGGCCGTTGGCATCGAATTTGGGCTGGAACGACAGCCCTTCTTCGGCGTCGTTGCGATCGGATGAGGTGGACACGAGTGCGCTCTTTCCGAAGTTCGTGATACGCCCCGAGCACCCTCGAACTCCGGAAAGCCGAGGGCACTGGGAGCTCCGATTCCGAAGTTCTCAGCGGTGCGGCGCGCGCACCATGGAGAGGAAGCGCTCCTGCTCCGCCGGATTATCGCGGAACATGCCGGTATAACGGCTGGTGAAAGTCATCGCGCCGTGCTTGGCGACGCCGCGCACCGACATGCAGGTATGCTCGGCCTCGATCAGTACGGCCACGCCACGGGGCTTGAGGACCTCGTCAATGGCCGCGGCGATTTGCGCGGTGAGATGTTCCTGGGTCTGCAAGCGGCGCGCAAAGATGTCGGTGAGCCGCGCCAGCTTCGACAGCCCGACCACGCGCTCGACCGGCGTATAGGCAATGTGCGCGCGGCCGTAGAACGGCATCATGTGATGCTCGCACTGCGAGGTGAATTCGATGTCGCGCACCAGGACGAAGTCGTCATAGCCGGCCGTCTCGCCAAAGGTGCGGTTGAGCACTTCGGCGGGGCATTGGTGATAGCCCTGGTACAATTCGTCGAACGCCTCGACCACGCGGCGCGGCGTATCCAGAAGCCCCTCACGTTGGGGCTCTTCGCCGATATAGCTCAGCAAGGTATGCACGGCCGCTTCCGCTTCAGCACGCGACGGCCGGGGCTGGTCGGCACGAACCGCCGCCGCCAGGAATTCGGCAGGGTCGAGTTCGGCGGGCCGCGCATCGACAGCCTTCGCGTCGGAAGGCTTCACGTCCGAAGGCTTCACGTCGGAAGGCTTGGAATTTGGGCGGAGGGATTTAATCAATGCGTCCATGTCAGCTCCGTTCGACCGGCCGATTAAGACCGGAGTGTCACCGGCAGACGGGGCGGCATGCCGCCGGGCGCCTGAGTCCCTCAATAGATATCGGCTTTCGGTGGCCAACGGGTACCGGCTTCGGACCACCGAAAATTGGTGGGGTGTATTTCCACCAGTTCCAGCCATATATAGGGCCATGCGCCGTGGCCGCCAAGAGCGGGCTATCGGCAGAAGCGGGACTATCGATCTATGCTAAACGACGTCTACAACAAGCGGATCATCGAGCTCGCCGGCAATATCCCGCGGCTCGGCCGCCTGCCCTCGCCCGATGCGACCGCCACAGCCCACTCAAAGCTTTGCGGCTCGACCGTGAAGGTTGACCTCAAGATGGACGGGCCCCGTCGTCACCGACTTCGCCCATGACGTGAAGGCCTGTGCGCTCGGCCAGGCCTCGTCGTCGATCATGGCGTCCCATGTGGTCGGCTCGACCGCGAGCGAACTGCGCGAGCTCCGCGAGAGCGTTCGCAAGATGCTCAAGGAAAACGGCAAGCCGCCGGAGGGCAAATGGGCCGACATCGCGCTGCTCGAACCGGTACGCGACTACAAGGCACGGCACGCCTCGACGCTGCTGACCTTCGACGCCGTGGTGGATGCGATCGGCCAGATCGAGGCCAAGACCGATGGCAAAGCAGCCGAGCCCAAAGCTTCGCAGCCGGCTTCGGCTTAAACGACGTTCCTCATACGTGAGATGAGCGCTACTGCGCCGGCGCCGCCGCAACGCTCGCCGTCGGCGCGAGCGCTTCCGCGGTCCGGGTCGACTTCGCGGCCGCATCATTCACGGCGGAACTCGTGAAACGATCCTGCACCGGCTTGGTCGCCATCGCCACGCCCTGCATGCTCGATCCGCCGGTCGACGGCAGCACTTCCGCGACCGCATCGGTGGTCGCAAGATTGGTCAGCCGCAGTTCTTCCCGCGACAACTCGTGGAGCTCTTCCCACGGCGGCACGCTGAGCGACAGCGCCAGCAGATCGCCGCCGCCACCCATCTCGATGGTGTATTTCGCAAGCCGTCCGATGTCGCGCTCGACGATCATCAGGTCTTCGGCGGAATAAGTCGCAGCCCGCGCATCGTCGGCGCGGTCGCCCATCCAGATCTGGTGCACCCGCACATGCGCCGCTTCAGGCACGTAACGCGACTTGCCGGACAACAACAGGAAGACACACATCGACTCGCAATAGGCCTCGGGATCGATCGCGCCGCGATCGCCCTGCGCCGAGCGGGTTCGAATGCTAGTGCCAACCGTCGTCATCAAACCGAGATTGCGGAAGCGGCGACCGAGCGTGATGGAGTCGTTGACGGAGCCGCCGCTGGAATCCAGCACAATGGTGGCGCCGCGCAGATCGCGCCCTTGCGCGAAATTGTCAAAATCCTTCGGGCTCTCCGCGGTCACGATGCCGACTGCGCTGATCCAGCCACCGCAATGCGGCTGACAGGCGACCCAGTTGAATTGCATCGGCAGCTTGCGCTCTTCGAGGGCTCCGCCCGCGTGGGCCGAACCGCCAAGCATTGCGACCGTCGCCGGTACTGCAAGACAGAGCGCCGCGACGAACAATGCCGCGCAGCCGCGGAAGCGAAGTCTGACGAGTTTCAATTTGGTTCCTTCCCCGCAACCGCCCAAAAGGCGGCTGCACCGGTCCAATACGAAAACGATTCTGTCATCCCCTCGTCAAGAAACGTAAACGGGCATGACCGAATCGTCCATAGAACCTTTGTTGCGCCGCCGCACAAACCGTTGATTTCTCGAAACTGTGGCACAATTATTGGCGTTGATCGGGTTCCATGCTCTGGAACCCGGCAGTCCACCCACAACATCAGCGCAAGTCGCCCATGAAGCCTTCGTCATTCAAGCTGTCTGCGCGTTGCGAGGATTGTTCGCGCAACGTCGGACAACTGCCGCGGCAGGCCGGGCGCGCGATGATCTGGCTGTACCGGCACACGCTCTCGCCGCTGGTCGGTTACAATTGCCGGCATCTGCCGACCTGTTCCGTTTACGCCGATGAAGCGATCGGGCGTTTTGGATTGTGGGGTGGCGGATGGATGACGCTGGCGCGGATGTTACGCTGCCAGCCATTCGGCACATCGGGCATCGACAATGTGCCACTTGCAAGACCGGCCGGCGCGCGCTGGTACCTGCCCTGGCGGTTCGGGCGCTGGCGCGGCGTCAACGCCGGCTGATACGCCTGCGCTGCGCTGCATCGTGCAGCGTCCGCCGCCACACGGGAACCGAAGTGTTCCTCACGGGTTAGCTTGATGTCTTCACCCCGGAGGACATCAACGATGCGCTGGAAAATGAAACCCAGTGGTCACGATCCCCGGCAGATCGATTTGTTGGCGGTCCTCGCGATACTCGTCGTGATTATCGCGATCGGGCACTATTTGACCGAACACCCCAAACCTCATCTGACGAGCAGCTTTATCGAGCCGAGCCAAAGCGTGCGCTGGTAGCGCCCCACCTGGCGCGCGAGCTGCCCTAGCGAAACGAGAAAAATCCGCGCAAGGGATCATCGACCCATGGCGACGACGACCTGGGCTTGCGCGGGCGCGGCTTTTGCGGCGCAGGCGGCGGAATGGACTCGGTCGTCACTTCAGCCGTCACCGAACCATCGTCTGGCAGCCGGACAGACAGAAGCAAATTCGATTCATGTGGACGCCAGCGATAGCCGATGCCGAAATCCATCGGCTGGGCGCTGCGAAAAAGCTCGGCATAGGATTGCTGATACTTTCCGGGAAACCTGTCGATCGGGCCGGCATAGCGGCCGAACGGAAAGAAGCGCCATTTCTTGGCGCTGTAATAGCCGAGCGGGATTCCGGAATCGTCCTGGATGATGCTTGCGCTGTTGGCGAGAATGAAGTTGCGCACCATCGAGAAGCTGCCGGAATGCAGAAGATACGACGCGCTCTTGATCAGGCTGTTGCCCGGCGCGAGCGTGGCGCAGAATTTCAGGAAGCCGCTCGACCTGACGCCGGAGTCGGACAAATCGGTCGAGAAATAATACAGCGTCTTGTCGACGCCATCGCTCCCCGCAAACACGATGCGCGCGCCACGCGTCGCCTTGGCGCCAACGCTTTCGTTGGCAAAATAAGCCGTGCCCTTGTTGTCGAGCGCTACCGTCGAGACGTTCTTGATCGTCATGCCCGAACGCGCCAGGAACACATACAGCAACGGCATCGACCCGTTGAGCTGTCCCTCGTGCAGGTCGGTTTTCATCTTCTTGGTGATGAAAAACGAAAAGCTCAGGATCGAGCCAAGCGAATGCTCGACACTGGACAAGGCCGCAGCGACGCTGCCGCGCGGCAGTTTCGACAGATCCGGCACCGAACCCGGCGGCTCCAGCGCACTCAACACGTAAGTCGTGGCCTTCGGGTAGAAGGCGTTGGCGTAGAGAAAATCAGGCCCCGAAAACATGTAGAACATGGTCGGCTTCGGCGCGGCGATGTTGGTCTCCGACCAGGCGCGAACCCTGGAGATCTGCCGCTGATCGAGCTGGGCAAAGGCCTGATCGAAAAACTTCGCGTGACGCTGCCAGGCGGGATCATTGGTCAGTGGCATCAGCGGCGAGTCGGCCGAGGGCATCATGCCCGCGAGAAAGCGCGCGGTATCGTTGACGGTGGCGTCAGCGGCGTTCGCCGCGCCAACGGCGCCCGCGAGCAACAGAAGCGCCGCGGCGACTGCGATTTTGACGTTGCGGAACATCTATGTGCGACCTGTCGATGAGATCGCAGCGGAGCCGGCGTCGTCCTTCTTGCGGAAAACGGCGTAAATCAAAAGGCCAGAAATCATGATGAGGGCACCAAAAAAAGACTGCAACGGCCGCTCGACGACAAGATAGTACATCATGAAAAGTGTCACGAGCAGGAAAATGATCGGGGTGACCGGGTATCCCCAGGCCCGGTAAGGCCGCGGCAGGTCGGGCCGCGTGATGCGCAGCTTGACGACGCCGAGCACGGTGAAGAACGAACAGAACAGAAGCGCAAACTGGATGAAGTCGAGCACCTCCTCGAAGCTGCGGGTGAACAACATCAAGGTTGCGACCGCGAGCTGGAACAGGATGGCATAGGCCGGCGCGCCTTGCGCCGACTTGCTGGCAAACACCCGCAACGCCGGAATGTCCTCGCCCATCGTCATCATCACGCGCGGTCCGATCCACATCATCGCGCTGATCGAGGAAATCAGCCCGATGCAGATCATCGCTCCGACGATACGACCACCGATTTCGCCAAATACGTAAGTGCCGGCAATGCGGGCGACGTCGATCTGGCCAGCGAGCTTGTCGATCGGCGCGACGTGGAGGAACACGGCGTTGAGCGCCACATAAAGCGCGAGAACGATCAGCGTGCCCGCAAACATCGCACGCGGAAGATTCTGGCTCGCATCCCGCATCTCGCCAATGATGTAGGTCGCGGCGTTCCAGCCGGAAAACGAATACATCACGAACACTAGTCCGATCGCAAACGGTGCGCTGGCGATATAACCGAAATCGCGGACCTGCGGCGCGAAGGAGACATGCTGCGATGTGCCGACGACAAAACCCGCGATCAGGAAAGCCGTGATCAGCACGACCTTCAGGACTGTTGCGATCAGCTGGAAGGTCGCGGAATGCTTGACGCCGGTGAGTTGGACCAGCGACACCGCCCATACGATCCCCACCGCGAGCGAGAGCGGCGGCGCGTTCGGAACGATGGCGTGGCCATATTGTTCAAGCGCCATCGCAGCCAGCGCAACCGGCGCGGCAAAGCCGACCGTGGCCGAGACGAAGCCCGCGACAAAGCCGAAGGCGGGATGAAAGGCACGCCCGAGGAAATTGTATTCGCCGCTGGAACGCGGAAACATCGCGCCAAGTTCGCTGTAGGAGAACACACCGCACAGCGCGACGATGCCGCCGACGATCCAGAGTGCGAGGATCGCAAAGCCAGACGGGATATCCTTGACCTGAAAGCCCGAGGCTCGTGAACACGCCGACGCCGACCATGTCGGCCACGACAATGGCGGTCGCGACTCCGAGCGATACCGTCGATCCCTGCGCGACCCGGCCCTCCCTACGACGTCTCAGACGCCATGTTCGCCCGCTCTCGGGCGCCATGCCCTGCCCCGGTATCGTGCGGGCTGGTTTCGGCCAATTCAAGGAGAGCTCGCGACATTCCGGGATTGGCAGATTTTGGTGTCCGGATACCTGCTTCGGGGCTGGACTGGTGGATTTCTCGGACCCAGCCCACAATCAGGACACGATCTCGTGTTCTCTGATCTCGTTCCGGAAATGGGGAGAATTTCCGGAGGATTAACGTCACCGCAAGTCAGAACCGGGACACTAGTGCACTGATATCGGCCGGTTGCGGCGGTTGGGGCAAAGGGGTGGATGTTCGGGGCCAATCCGAAATCTGAAAGTCATGGTCGCGTGACGCCGGCAAAAATGCCCGGATCGTCGCGTCATGCGCTTTCGCGCGCGCCTCGCTGGCTCCCTCTCCTCTCGGTCCTGATCCCGCTTTCGCTCACGCTTGCCAACTGCGGCCAGTCGCCGAGCGTCGCCTCGCTCGCCGCCAACGTGCAGGCTTCGGCTAGCGATAGCTTCGACGACCGCTTCCCGAGGCCGCAATTCAACGATCGTTTCCCGACGGCTGGCGAAAGCCTCCAGCAACGGCCGGCGAACACCGCCGACGCGCAGAACCGCCGCACCGTGCAGACCGAGCCTTATCGCGTCGCTTCGCTGGCGCCGATCGTGCCCTACCAGCGCGCGCAGCGCGAAGATCAAACGGCGCTGGTTGGATTGAAATCGTCGGCCTTCCCGTATTTCGGCAACAACCCGCGCACCGATGCGCCGTTCCTGAACGTCTCCAAAGGTGACCGCCGCGGCCACCGCAGTTATTCGGGCCGCGTGTTCTGGCAGGACGAGACCTTCAACGACAACCGCGTGCTGATGCACGTTCCCCAGCATTTCGACGCCAACAAGCCCGGCGTCATCGTCGTGTTCTTCCACGGCAACGGCGCGACCCTGGAGCGCGACGTGCGCGACCGTCAGCGCGTGCCGCAGCAGATTTCGGAATCCGGCGCCAACGCCGTATTGCTCGCGCCGCAGCTTGCGGTCGACGCGGCCGATTCAAGCGCCGGAAAATTCTGGCAACCCGGCGCACTGAAGCGCTTCATCAATGAATCCGCCGATCACCTCGCGCAGCTCTACGGCGATCCCGGCGCGGCCAAGACCTTCGCCAACATGCCGATCGTGATCATCGGCTATAGCGGCGGCTTCGTGCCGACGGCTTACAGCCTCGACGCCGGCGGTGTCGGTAACCGCATTCGCGGCGTGGTGCTGCTCGATGCCGTCTATGGCGAACTCGACAAGTTCGCGTCCTGGATCGCCAACAACCGTTCCGGCTTCTTCGTCAGCGCCTATACGCATTACACGCAGCGGCGCGACCAGGAGCTGATGCAGATGATCCGCGACAAGGGCGTCGCCGTCTCCGACGACATGGATGTTCCCTTGCGTCCCGGCAGCGTCGTCTTCGTCAAGACGCCCGACGGCGTGACGCATCGCGACTATGTCACGCACGCCTGGACCGACAAGCCGGTGCGTGAAGTACTGGCCAAGATGTCGTTGACGCCGTCGCTGACGCGGTTTGCATCCAGCAATACCGATACATCCAGCCGCTAGGAGATCAGGCGTTCAGGTGCTTGTCTCGGGCAGCGCCAGATTCCGCGTCACAATCACCGTGATCAACGCCAGCGCGACAAAGCCTGCTCCCGCATAACCGATGCCGTAGAGCAGATCGTGCGCGTACAACGCCCCGCCGATCGCCGAACCGATCGCCTGCCCGACATACAGAAACGACGTATTGAGCGACACCGACGCGGAGGCAAGCTGAGGCGCCGCGGCGACGAGGCGCACCTGCTGCATCGAGTTGCTCGAGGCAAAGCCGAGGCCCCAGATCGCCGCCGAGAATGCCATCAGCGGATAGAGACCGGCGGACAGCGCCCATCCGGCGACCCCGGCCAACACCAGTGCGATACACAGCACCGACGTCTTCAACGCGCCCCAGGTATCGACGATGTTGCTGACGACGACAATTCCGATGAAGCCGCACGCGCCATAGATCGCAAACACCAGTCCGACCGCGTCCGACCCAACCTGGGTGAGCCTCGACAGGAGCGGCCCCATATAGGTGAACACCGCGAACTGGCCCGACATCAACAGCGTGGTGATCGCCAGCAGCACGATGATCACGCGGTTACGCCCGAGCTCGGCCCAGGTCTTGAGATCGACCGGCGCACCCCTGAGACCGGCCGGAAGCCGCCACAGCAGCAACAGGAAGCTCACCGCCCCGATGACACTGACGCCACCATAAGCGGCGCGCCAGCCATAGCGGCTTGCCATGAAGGTGATCAGCGGCAGGCCTATCGCCGCAGCCAGCGACCAGCCGAGAAAAACGTAGGCGATCGTGCCGCCGCGCTTTTCCGCCGGCACGATCAGCGCCGCGGTGCCCGCCGCCTGCGGTGTGTAGAGCGCGCCAATCGCCAGCATCACGAGGCGAAGGACCAGAAGCGTCGTGTAACCGGGTGCGAATGCTGAAGCGGCATTGCCGAGCGCCATCACCGCGAGCGTGACCGTGAGCAAGGTGCGGCGCTCGATCCGGCTGGTCAGCCAGGCCGTCAATGGCGAGCCGATGCAAAGCACGATCGCGCCAAACGTGATCAGCAGACCGGCGGTGTGCACCGTGACGGAAAGATCGGACGACAGTTCGATCAGCATGCCCGCCGGCGCCAGGATCGTGGATCCCGTGACGAGATTTCCAAACATCAGCGCGGTCGGCGCAAAGCGACGATGAACCGGACTATCGGGCGCGAGATTTTTCATTCATCGGCATCTAGAGCGCGGGCCTGCCGATGGGAAGGGCAGCGTCGGAATTTTTTGGATGCCACGCGATGTCCATGAAAGAACGTCGTGCGAGGCATGAAAGAACGTCGTCCGATACCGGCTGTGACGGCCAACGTGCTACTTCGCCGCGGCCTCGCTTGAGTGGACGGAAGCGGCTTCTCTTGCCGGCGGACAGCTCGCGACCAGGCTATCGAGTGCGCGAGCCCAACCCTCGTTGGACAATTTGATCGATCGCGGGACCAGATGCCCGTCTGTGGCAACCGATGTCTCGATGATTTCGATTTGCGGGTGATCCACCAGCGAATCCAGCCGCGACCGGGTCAACGGCACGCCCCACTGCTCGAAGCTCGACCCGTTTCCCACGGCCAGTGGTCCGTTGAAATGGACCGGGCTAACCCCGTCATGCGCGATCGCCACAGAAGCGCCGCCATGCACCGGCCGCTGAAAATCCAGCGCGAAGCGATCCGAATTGAAGCAGGTCACGCGCCATTGCAGCAGCCTGAAGGACGTCTCGCTTGGTGTCTTCACAACGGCGATCTTGCGCACCGAATTGAAGGCACTGCTCTCGAACCTCCAGGAGGTCTCGACGGTGTCGCGGCGGTCGAGGCCGAACCGCGCGATCTCTTCGCGGGTCAGGACGTGGATGTCTTCGAATTTGATGGTCCTGGTGAGCGCAAGCAGTCCGGCATCGATCCCCATCTTGGCAAGATAGGTCGAGGCAACGCGATCGGCGCGCTCGCGGCCACGCTGGTTGGCCGCAGCAATCACCAACGCGTCCGGCTGGCCGCCGTGGAAATTGAGAATGACCTTGGGCGAGTGGATGGCCAGGATCGCATCGGGCGCGACTTCATGCACCGCGGCCCCCATGAAGGCGTACGGGCAAGCGGAGGCGCAAATCGCGCCGTTGGTGAAGAGGTCGCCGTGGAGTTCGCGCCCGGACTGCTTGAGTTTCACACAGACGTCACTGTTCTGCGCCTCGAAGCCGCATTCGCGCACCGTGGTTCGCCCGATCCTGGCAACGACCGCCTTGCCGTGAAGCAGCGTCCCCATCGCGATCGCCTGATCGAGATTGCCGCCCGGCGAGGCGAAATAGACCGGCAGCTTGCGGTCGTGAACGCGGTCCAGGAATGCCTTGAGACGCGCGGCCGTATTGGCTTCGACCTTGCCCTCTGCCTCGATCCAGCTATCGCAGCCGGGCCCGCAAGCATCGGACGCGCCCTTGACGACATAGAAGGACATCGGCTCTTCGCGCAGCGCCGGCGCGGCCAATCGTTGTCGTGATGGCGCGGCCAGCACGCCACTCGAGGTCAGCGCGCAGGTCAGGACGACAGCAGCAACGATACGCGCGATCATGGGCCGGAGAACGTCGGAAAATGCGGAACATCTGCAGCCTAACAAGGCCGCGGCGACAAGTCTATGATGCGTCAACTGCAGGGTGCGTTCAAAGCAATCACGATTTTCTGCGGATTTTACAGGCTTCCAGCGATTGCATCGCCCGATTCGCCTGCTATACCGCTTTCATTCCCGCTTACCTGCGCTCGTTCGCAGGAGTGAGCCTTGAGGAGACGACCATGTCCGACAAGAACCCGCCCGCACCGGGATTCCAGTACAGCCTTACGAATTTGAAGCCGGCCGAACCCGTGCAAAAGGTCACCCTCACCTTCCCCGACGGCGCCCGGCGCGAATATCCGAAAAGCACCACCGGCCTCGAGATCGCCAAGGGCATCTCGCCGTCACTTGCCAAGCGCACGGTGGCGATGGCGCTGGACGGCCAGGTTGCCGACCTCAACGATCCCATCGACAGCGATGCCAAGATCGAACTGATTTCGCGCGACGATCCGCGCGCGCTCGAACTGATCCGCCATGACGCGGCCCACGTGCTGGCCGAGGCCGTGCAATCGCTCTGGCCGGGCACGCAGGTGACGATCGGGCCCGTGATCGAGAACGGCTTCTACTACGACTTTTTCCGCAACGAGCCGTTCACGCCCGAGGATTTCGTAGCGATCGAGAAAAAGATGCGCGAGATCATCGCGCGCGACAAGCCGTTTACGAAAGAGGTTTGGGATCGCCAGAAGACCAAGCAGGTTTTCCGCGACAAGGGCGAGAACTTCAAGGTCGAACTGGTCGACGCCATTCCAGGCAACGAGCCGATCAAGATCTATTTCCAGGGCGACTGGTTCGATCTCTGCCGCGGCCCGCACATGACCTCGACCGGCAAGGTCGGCAACGCCTTCAAACTGATGAAGGTGGCGGGCGCCTACTGGCGCGGCGATTCCAACAATCCGATGCTGACGCGCATCTACGGCACCGCGTTCGCAAAGCAGGAAGACCTCGATGCCTACCTGAAGCAGATCGAGGAAGCCGAGAAGCGCGACCATCGGAAATTGGGCCGCGAGCTCGACCTCTTCCACTTCCAGGAAGAAGGTCCGGGCGTCGTGTTCTGGCACGCGAAGGGCTGGACGATTTTCCAGGCGCTGATTGCCTATATGCGCCGCCGCCTCACCGGCGACTACAGCGAGGTCAACGCACCGCAGATCCTCGACAAATCACTGTGGGAGACCTCCGGCCACTGGGACTGGTACCGCGAGAACATGTTCGCCGCGCAATCCGCCGGCGACGAGGCCGAGGACAAGCGCTGGTTTGCGCTGAAGCCGATGAACTGTCCGGGCCACGTGCAGATCTTCAAGCACGGCCTGAAGAGCTATCGCGATCTGCCTCTGCGGCTGGCGGAATTCGGCATCGTGCACCGGTATGAGCCGTCGGGCGCGATGCACGGCCTGATGCGGGTCCGCGGCTTCACGCAGGACGATGCGCATGTGTTCTGCACCGAAGACCAACTCGCCGATGAGTGCCTCAAAATCAATGACCTGATCCTGTCGACCTACGCCGATTTCGGTTTCGAGGGCGAATTGACGGTCAAGCTCTCGACCCGACCGGAAAAACGCGTCGGAACGGATGCGATGTGGGACCACGCCGAACGCGTGATGGCGACGGTGTTGCAGGAGATCAAATCCCAGAGCAACCACATCAGGACCGAGATCAATCCCGGCGAAGGCGCGTTCTACGGGCCGAAGTTCGAGTATGTCTTGCGCGATGCGATCGGCCGCGACTGGCAATGCGGCACCACGCAGGTCGACTTCAACCTGCCGGAGCGTTTCGGCGCGTTCTACATCGACGCCGACGGCTCCAAGAAAGCGCCGGTCATGGTGCACCGGGCGATCTGCGGCTCGATGGAACGCTTCATCGGCATCCTGATCGAGCACTATGCCGGCAACTTCCCGCTTTGGCTGGCGCCGATCCAGGCCGTGGTCACCACCATCACGTCGGAAGGCGACGAATACGCCAAGGTGGTCGCGGCGGCGGCACGACGCGCCGGGCTTCGTGTCGAGATCGACCTGCGTAACGAGAAGATCAACTACAAGGTCCGCGAACATTCGCTGGCGAAAATCCCGGCACTGCTTGTGGTCGGCAAGAAGGAAGCCGAGACGCATTCCGTCTCGGTGCGCCGGCTCGGCAGCGACGGGCAAAAGGTGATGGCGACGGACGAAGCCATTGCCGCGCTGGTCGAGGAAGCCACGCCGCCGGACGTGAAGCGGGCGCGGCTGTGGCTAGATCGACCGTCCTTGCCGGGATTGCTCGGTCATCCACGGTTTTCTTGGCCTTCGACAACATTGCAAAGTGCCTCCGACGAGGCGGGCATGTTCGGATCCAGCGATTGATCTTCATAATCGCTCTAAAGACGGCTTTCGCCGAGCCTATCTAGGCTGCGACCGTCACCACTCAAGGACAGCTTCGTGCCCGACGCGCTAGAACTTTTGAAGACCCGCCGCTCCGTCAAGCCGCGCGAGATGACCACCCCCGGTCCCTCGCCTTCCGAGCTTGGAGACCATCCTGACGATCGGTGCTCGGGTCCCCGATCACGGCAAGCTCGCGCCCTGGCGCTTCATCGTGTTCGAAGGCGATGCCCGCGTCCGCGCCGGCGACGTCATTGCGGGGGTTTTCGCCAAAAAGAATCCGGATGCGCAGCCGGCCGATATCGACGTCGAGAAGCGCCGCCTCACCGATGCGCCGCTCGTGATCGGCATCGTCAGCCTGACCAAGCCGCATCCCAAGGTGCCGCCGTGGGAGCAGGAACTATCCGCGGGCGCAAGCGCGATGAACATCGTCACCGCCGCGACCGCGCTCGGCTACGGCGCCTGCTGGCTGACGGGATGGTTTTCCTTCGACCGCGACGTGCTCGACGGATTTGGATTGAAGGCGGACGAAAAGCTCGCCGGGCTCGTCCATATCGGAACGGTGTCGAAGCCGGGCACGGACCGGCCGCGGCCCGCACTGTCGGACATCGTCACGCGGTTCTGAGACAAGGAAGTCCGCGAAACAAAAAGCCCGGCGCAAGGCCGGGCTTTTGCAGTCAAACGCCTGTGCGTGTTCAGTACCCGAACTTGTAGTTAAAGCCGAGGCGCATGACGTCGTAATGGAGCTTTTGGCTGACGGATGCCGTGCAGTTGCAGTCCACGTTCAACGCCGAGAATCCGCTCGAGATGCTGCCGAGGTCATAGTGCAGCCATTCGCCACGCGCGATCCAGTTTCCGATCACGTGCCACTCGACGCCGGCGCCCGCCACCCAACCGGTTTTGGTGGTCGAAGTCGGTGTGACGATCGAAAGTGAATTACTGCTGCCGCCGCAGCCAGCATACAGGCAGCGTAGGCCGACGGTGTTGCTCACGTCGGCAAAGGCGGCGCCGCCGGTGCCGTACAGCATGACATTGTCGAAGGTCACGCCGAGGCGTCCTCGCACCGACCCCATGGAGTTGATCGAGGTATTCGTCGTGATGATGCCGTCATTATTGGCAGGCGCTGTCGACACACGGATGGGTCGGGTCGATCGCGCCGCAGGTCCCGCTTTTTCCGAGCGCCTGCCAGTCGCCCTCGATGCCGAACACCCATTGCGGCGAGACCTGAAAATTATATCCGGCGTGGACTCCGGCAGCCAATACGCCCGCGGGCGACGACTGATTTACGGTGCTGGCTCGCGCCATCCTGGACAAAATTCGATGTGGCGGTGGGGCCTGTAAACGCGCCGCCAACGTCAGCGCCAAGATAGAAGCCACCCCAGTTATAGACCGCTGAAGGTGCTGCCTTTCCGTACATGCCGGCCGGAAGATCGGCCGCGACGGCCGACGTGACACTGAAGGTCGCCAGCACGGCCACCAATGCAAGCTTCTTCATGTTTGAAAACATATTCCCCTCCCACCGCGCATCAGCAAATCGCCTGCGAAATCTCCTAATCGAGATTCCCAGAGCTCCCGTCCTTCAATCCAAGGACGGCGACCTCGATTTCCTGATTGCGGATTATTTGCTTGGGGAGTGTTGCATTCCAGACACAGGTTCTGTCGCCTCGAACGCATGATGCGTCTGACTTTTCCGAGCCGACAAAGCGCTTGTTCACGCTGCCTGCGAGGCGCGCTTTCCGAACTTCGAAAGGGCGCGCTTACAGCGGGGTGCGCGATCAGTGCGCACAGAGACTATGAAAGACGTGCAGGAAGAAATCAGCGCGCGACGACTTCGACTTCGCCGTCGACGCCGTTCACGACGTTGAAGGCGCGCTCATAGACCTTGCCTTCGTTCTTGGCGATGGCGCGGTACTCGCCTTCGGACAGGATCACCTTGGGAAACGCGCCGATCGATTCCTTGATCACGTCGCCGCCCGGCGTGATCACCGACCATGCGGTGTTGGCGAGCGCCTCGCCGCCGCGATCGCTGACGAGCTTGAGCGTGATGACCGCGGCGCGATGGGTGACGGTAACGTCCGTCAGCTTGCCGGCCTGCACGCGAATGTCCGAACGCACCACCGAGTTGGCATCGCCATAGTTGGAGATGATGTAGTAGGTGCCCTCGGGGATCATCGCGACGTCGCCGGGCGCGACGTTCGGCACCAGCGAGGCGCGTTCGCCTGCCTCGAACTGACTGCCCTTGTAGATCGCGAACGAAATCTGGTTTTGTGGAATCTTCGAGGTGCCAACGCGTCCCTCGATGCGCAAGCCGCCTGCGGGAAGCAGGAAGGTTTCACGGTAGGTTTCAGCCTTCAGCGTCATCGGCTTTACCGCGCTGACGAGACCAAGCGCGACATGGACGACGTAGTTGCCGGGCGGCAGCACGATGTTCGGCGTGGCGCTGCGGTCTTCACGGACCAGCTTCACGGCGCCTGCCTCGTCCGTCTTGTCGGCAAAGATGCGCCACACCAATCCGCCAGTCACGGCAGGCTGGTCCTTGCCGAAGCGAGCTGTGAGCGCCAGCACGGCCTGGTTCGTTGCAGCCCCTGGCGGCGGCGCGACAACGACCGGGGGCACGGCGGCAACGGCTGGCGGGGCGGTCAAAGGCGGCGGCAGATTCGGGACAGATGCCGGGCCGGAGGACGGCGCCAGGTTCATCGCGGGTCCTGCCGGCGCTTCGGGAACGGATGCCGGCGGCACCGGAGGCGGCCGATCGCCGAATAACTGAGCTGAAACGGGGCTACTAAAGGCGAATCCGGCCAGCAGAGCCATGGCCAGCGCAACGCGCCAGCGCCCGCCCGATCCGCGACTGCCCTGCCTTCCCCTGATCATGACGATGCTTTTCACTGAAAACGCGGCAAATTCAAGCCTCGATTGGGCTGGGCCGGAGAGATACGGAACCGGGTGCAGGCCGCTCCCGTTAGCTTGATTGGTCAGCTGCGGTCCCGTCACATTCTCACCCCCAACCGCGGCATAAACCATGCCTGCCGGGCATTATGGCGTGAGTAGCCTTCTCGCGATAGCGTATGGCCGTCTGGTAATAGTGGAGATCGCTTCCCGCCGTGTTGAATAACTGGATCGGCCGAGGCCAGAGCAACGGGGATACCCCCGCCAAGAACGGCGCTCGGCGCCCCGTGATCGGGCTCGCGCTCGGTGGCGGGGCCGCACGTGGTTTCGCCCATATCGGCATCGTCAAGACGCTGATCGCCCACGGCATCGTTCCCAATGTCGTCGTCGGCACCTCGATCGGCGCCGTGGTCGGCGGGTCCTTTGCCGCCGGGCGTCTCGATACGCTGGAAGAATGGGCGCGCAGCCTTCAGCCGCGCAGCGTCATTTCCTATCTCGATCTCAAGCTCAACGGCTCGGGCCTGATCGGCGGCGAGAAGCTTGCCGCCGAACTTGAGACCTCGATCGGCCAGACCCTGATCGAGGACCTTCCGCTGAAATTTGCATCTGTCGCAACCGAAGTGCGCACCGGCCACGAAACCTGGCTGACCCACGGCCGCTTGGTGGACGCGATGCGCGCCTCCTATGCGCTGCCGGGCATCTTTGCGCCGGTGCTGATCGGCGACCGCTGGCTGGTCGACGGCGCGCTGGTCAACCCGGTGCCGGTATCGACCGCGCGGGCGCTCGGTGCGGAAATCGTGATCGCCGCGAACCTCTCGAGCGACGTCTTTACCCACTCGACGACGATCTACTCGCACGGCGCCTCGGCCGTAGCGGCCGAGCAGGCTCAGGAACCGGCCCTGCCCAAGCGCGGCCTCGGCAAGTTCTTCTCGGCCGAACGCGCCGTGAAGCGTGAGTTTTTCGGCGGCGGCGGGCGGCCCGGCATCTCATCCGTGATGGTCGATGCTTTCAACATCATGCAGGACCGAATCACCCGCGCGCGCCTCGCCGGCGATCCGCCGGACCTGTTGATCACGCCCCGGGTCGGCCAGATCGGCTGGTTCGATTTTCATCGCGCCGACGAATTGATCGACCACGGTGCGCGCGCGGCCGAACGCGCCATCGTCTCGATCCAGGAAGTGGTCGACGTTCTGGCGCCGACACCGGTGACGGCAAAGGCCGTCATCGACGAAGCCTCCTAGGGCTTCGCGGTCGGCCTCAAGCCGTCTTGATGTACTCGCGCAGCGCTTCCTGCTCGCGCTCGTATTCCTGCACGCGCCATTTGACGATGTCGCCGATCGAAATCAGGCCGACCACGCGTTCGCCCTCGAGCACCGGCAGGTGACGGAATTTTCCGCGCGTCATCATCTCCATGATGGCGCTGACCGTATCGGATGGCTTGCAGCTCACGACCTTGCGCGTCATCACCGCGCTGACGGGCTCTTCGAGCACGGAAGCCCCCCGCTCGCCCAGCACGCGCACGACGTCGCGCTCCGACAGGATGCCTTCGATCTGGCCCGCCTTCATCACGAGCACGGCGCCGATCTTGCGCTCGGCCAGCGTCTTGACCGCGGCAGAGAGCTTCGCCTCCGTCTCTAGGCTTACGATCTGATGACCTTTGGTATCGAGAATTGAACGTACCGTCATTGTCGTCTCCCTGAAGCCGATCGCGCCCTTGGACGAGCGCAGTCTTTTCATTTTGAGTCTTCAAACAACAGTGTTGCGCCACTTTGGTTGCGGGCGCTTGCGATACGCGGGGCGGCTTCAAAGGCACATTCACGGATTCAAAACCGTGCCGCGATCGTCCCAAATGATGAATGAAATCGCGTGCGCCCGCAAGCGAGGTGCTAATCGAATTTGCAACCTGATGCTGGAACTTCAAATTCGCCGCACTAGCGTGCGGCGCAGTATCAGGAACTGCGCGCGGAACGGGGTCGAACAGGGCAAACAAAGCAGCCCTGCCAAAAAACCGCCAATATGTGCCTGCCACGCGACGCTGACGCCCTCGGCGCCGACGGCAATCGACCCCAGGCCGAAAACGATATTGACGCCAAACCAGATGGCAAGAAACGAGACCACGCGGCGATCGCGCAAAGCGCGCCACAGCGGCTGTGCCGGCACCTTGGCGGCAGCGTCTGCATCGCCGCGGTTGAAGGAAAGAAAACTGCCCCGCACAAACGCAAAGCGGATGGCGGCGGCCATGGTGCCCGAAACCGAGGCCGAGGCGCCGATCATCGGCGCCAGCGCGTGCTCGTGGGTCACCAGGTGCGCCAGCGCGCCGGCGGCCGCCGTCACCGCCATGAAGGCGAAGAACCGGATAGCGCCAAAACGCCGCGCCAAGGCGCTGCCGAACGGCAACAGCCACAACACGTTGAAACCGATGTGGCTGAGATTGGCGTGCAGCAGCGAATAGGTGACGAACGTCCAGATCCTGGCGCCCTCGCCGCCCGGAAAGCCGGCGGCCAGCAGCGCCGAATCGTAGCGCTTGGGAATGAATCGCAAAGACGTCGATGGTCCAGTTCTCGAGATCCGGCGGCAACAGCACGCGCAGGTGAATGACCGCCAGCAGCACGATATAGGCGGTCAGCGCGCCCGGCAGCGTCAGCAGCGGCTCGCGGGCCGGTGGCGGCGGCTCCTGCGGCTGGACTTCCGGCAAATAGTCTTCGGGTCGAGATTCCAAGGCGACGAGAGCTCCGGGGTCGAGCGATCCGCCCCATTAGAGGGTTTTGCGGCGAAGTGGAAGCCGGTTGGCTTAACGATGGCGGAACCGCTACCATGCTGTAAGCAAACAAAATCGGCCGTACGGGGGAGAAACATCATGGAATTTCAGCGCAGAACCATCCTGTGCGGTCTCGCCTCCCTCGCCGTCCCGCTTCCCGCTCTGGTCAGACCGGCCGGCCGCGGCCGACAAGGTCAAGATCGGCTTTCTCCTGAAAACCATGCAGGAAGAGCGCTACCAGCGCGACAAGGCGGCGTTTCTCGCCAAGGCCAAGGCGCTCGGCGCCGAAGTGATCTTCGATTCCGCCAACAATGACGAGCAGACGCAGCTCGCGGCGTTTGAAAACATGCTGTCGCGCGGCGCGCAGGCGATCGTGTTGCAGCCGGTCAACACCGGCACGGCCGGCAGCATGGTCACGTCCGCACACAAGGGCGGCGTGAAGGTCGTCGGCTATGACGCCATGCTCGTCAACGGGCCGCTCGACGCCATGGTGATGCAGGACAGTTGGGCGGTCGGCAAGCTTCAGGCCGAAGCCATGGTGGCCTGGCTGAAGGCGAAACACGGCGCGGTCAAAGGCAACGTCGTGCTCATTCGCGGACAGGCCGGCGATTCCAACGCCAACACCATGAGCAGCGGCGTTCTCGAGGTGCTGAAAGCCAACCCCGAGCTCAAGCTGATCGCCGATCAGTCGCACGAGGGATGGTCGCCCGACAAGGCGATGGCGACCACGGAAAATCTTCTGACCAAATCGGGCAACAAGGTCGATGCCGTGATCTGCAACAATTCCGGCATGGCGCGCGGCGTCATCGCGGCGCTCGATGCGCAGGGGCTCGCCAGCGCCGACAAGATTTTCGTCGCCGGCTCCGACGCCGACCTGGTCAACATTCAGTATGTCGCGCAAGGCAAGCAGGCCGTCGATATCTGGAAGAAGATCGATCCGCTGGCGGAAACCGCGGTCGAGATCGCGGTGAAGCTCGCGACCAATCCCGACAAGGATCCGAAGACGCTCTTCAAGGCCGACCGGGTGATCAACAACGGCGCGGTCGACGTGCCGACGCTGGTGACGCCGGTCGTGCTCGTCGACAAGAACAATCTCGATCAGACGATCATCGCCGACGGGTTTTACACCCACAAGCAGGTCTACGGAAAATAGCCGGGCGTCGCGAGAGAATCCGCAATGTCCGACGTCGTCCTGAAGATGGAGCACATCGTCAAGGAGTTCGCTGGCGTCCGTGCGCTCGATGACGTCACCTTCGAGGCGCGATCCGGCGAGGTTCTGGCGCTGATGGGCGAGAACGGCGCCGGCAAGTCGACGCTGATGAAAGTGCTCGGCGGCGTCTGGCCCTATCCCACCTACGAGCGGCGATATCTTCATCGAAGGCGAGAGGCATCAGTTTCGCTCAACCCGCGAAGCGATGGATGCAGGCATCGCCGTCATCCATCAGGAGCTCAACCTGATCACCGAGCTCACGGTTGCCGAAAACATCTTTCTCGACCGCCAGCCGACCAACAGCTTCGGCGCCATCGACTGGCGCCGGATGAACGCCGACGCGGCCGCCCTCCTCCGTGAACTCGGAATATCCGACATCGAGCCGACCGACCGGGTGCGACACATCGCGGTCGGAAAGCAGCAGATGGTCGAAATCGCCAAGGCGCTGTCGAAGCGTGCGCGTATCCTCATCCTCGATGAACCGACCTCGGCGCTGTCGGACAAGGAAGTCACCGAGCTTTTCCGCGTGATCCGGGGCTTGCGGCAAGCCGGCGTCTGCATGTGCTACATCTCGCACAAGATGGAGGAGATTTCGCAGATCGCCGATCGCGTCGTGGTGCTGCGCGACGGCCGGACCATCGGCGCGGCCACGCCGATCTCCGACATCACGCTCGACCAGATCATCGAACGGATGATCGGGCGCGAGTTGAACGAGATGTATCCGCATACGGCGCACCCGCGCGGCGAGAAGATTCTCGACGTGAGGAACCTCGCCGTCGATCACCCCTCCCTGCCCGGTGCGCGGAAGATCACGGACATCTCCTTTTCCGCCTATCGCGGCGAAATCCTGGGAATCTCCGGCTTGATGGGCTCGGGCCGGACCACACTCGCCTCCGCGATCTTCGGCGCCTTCCCGGAAGCAACCCATGGCGACGTGCTGGTCGACGGCAAAAAGATCGAAATCCGCTCGCCGGCGGACGCGATCAAAAACGGAATTGCGCTTCTGACCGAGGATCGCAAGGCGCTCGGCCTGTTCCTCGGCCAGCCGATCACCTTCAACACCACGATCTCGTCGTTGCAGACCGTGAGCTCGCCGCCGATCGGCGTGATCGACCGCAACGAAGAACGCGCGCTGACCGAACGCTATATCACTCAACTTGACGTCAAGGCCGCCGGCGTCGATGCCATCGTCGGAACGCTCAGCGGCGGCAACCAGCAGAAGGTGCTGCTGGCGCGCTGGCTGAATGCGAGCCCGAAAATCTTCATCCTGGACGAACCAACCCGCGGCATCGATATCGGCGCCAAGGTCGAAATCCACCGGCTTCTGAACCGGCTCGCCGAACAAGGCGCAGCCATCATCATCATCTCCTCCGAACTCGAAGAGGTGCTCGGCATGAGCGACCGGATTCTCGTGATGCACGAGGGCCGCATCGTCCGGGAATTCTCGCGCGAAGAATGCGAGCCGCGAAACGGTCATGGAATGGGCGACCGGCGCGCGCCGGACGGAAAAGTAGGCGAACATGCACCGCAATCAGGCCCTCTCGTTCATCAGGACCAACGCAACGCTGATCGCACTCGTCGTGCTCGCCGTATTGCTGGCGCTCATCGATCCGACCTTCCCGACCGCACGCAACCTCAGCAACGTCGCCCGGCAGGTGACGATCGTCGGCATCATCGGCGTCGGCATGACGATGGTGATCCTGATCGCCGGCATCGATTTGTCGGTGGGCTCGGTCGTCGGCGTTGCGGCCGTGGTCGTGACGCTGCTGATGCAATATGGACTCGGCGCGTGGCTCGCCGTTCCCATCGCGCTCGTGGTCGTCGGCGGTGTCATCGGGCTCTGGAACGGATTCTGGATCGCGCACTACCGCATCCCGCCCTTCATCATCACGCTCGGCATGCTGACGATCGGGCGCGGCGTCGCCTTGTCGCTGTCCGGCGGCAGCTCCGTTCCGGTCGCCGATCCCTCCTTTGCCGCGCTCGGCAGCGCCTATATTCCGCCGGTACCCACCTTGGTTCTGCTCGCCATCGCGGCGGCGATCGGCGCTTTCAGATTGATCAGGAATTCTCGCGAAGCCGAGAAGGCAAACAGCCCTTCGCTTGCAGAGAGCATGCCTGGCATCATCGCGGCCGCGAGCCGGATTATTGCTGGCGGCCTACGTGTTCGGCACCGGCGACGGCATGCCGGTGCCCGTTGCGATCTTTGTCGCCATCGCCGGTATCGCCATCTTCGTTCTCGGCCACACCCGCTTTGGACGGCGACTATATGCGCTCGGCGGCAACGAAGAAGCCGCGCGCCTGTCCGGAATCAACGTCTATCAAACCAAGATCATCGTCTATGTCGTGGTGTCGCTGCTCTCGGCGCTGTCAGGCATTTTGCTGGCGTCGCGCCTGAACGGCGCCTCGCCCAACCTCGGCAACATGTTCGAGTTGGACGCCATCGCCGCGGTCGTGATCGGCGGCACCAGCCTCTCCGGCGGATCGGGCACGATCGGCGGCACCATCATCGGCGCGCTGATCATCGGCGTCCTGAACAACGGCATGAGCCTGCTCGGCGTCTCCTCGTTCTATCAGTTGATCATCAAGGGGCTGATCATCAGCCTCGCCGTCTGGTTCGACGTGCTGCAAAAGAAGAACTGGACGGGTTAGGCATCCGCCCCTCGTTCACGGCTTGGGCTGGTCGATCAACTGCAAATCGCGCAAGGTCTTGGGCAGACCGCGATCGATCAGGTCGATCACGGCCGCCTTCAGTGCCTCGCTGCCGGCCGGGGTCTGGGCGGCCGACAATAGCTCAGTACCGATCTCACGGCTCGGGCCCTTGAGCCTGAAAAGTTCGTCACCTTCGAGCGGCCCGGCCTGCTTCTTGCCGATCACCTTGAAGGTATGCCCGTCGATCACAGTGATCGTGTAGAGTGCATGAAGCTGACCGGACGATCCGACAACCGCGACACGCTCGATGACGCCGATCCCGGCCACGGTACGGCTTCGGCTGCCATAGGGGGACATCGCCTTGGTCACGACCACATAGACATCAAGCCCCTGTGGCGCGACCTGGGTGCGGACCAGTTCGCTCAAGCGATTTTCCGACGAGCTCATCAAGTTGGAGACGGCGTTGGAGACCGCGAAAGGTGAGACCGCCTCTTTCGTGGCGAACGGTGCGCGCGAATAGGTCAAGCCTTCGACCTCGTAACGCTTCCCCAGCAGCAGGCCGACGCGGATGGCAACGAGATCATCGAGCCCCCACGTCGGAATCGGAAAATGTCGCTCGGCTTTGGCCGACGCGGTCAGGCCGGCCCGCGTGAAGGTGAAATCATCGCCGATCGCGGAAACGATGCCGACAGTCTTTGCCGATGCCAACCTGACGTCTGTCCTTTCGAGCGTCGCGCAGCCACTTGCCACCAGCGTCAGCAACAAGCCGATCAGTCCGCGGGCGAGCGGTTTCGCGCGGCGGTCGGCCGCGCCCGAACGGGGCCAGGATCGGGCGCGGCGTCGCGTCATCATACCGGACGTGCTTACGGCAGATGAAAATCGAAGGAATAGGAAGCGCCGAGACCGAACGTAACCTGGTTCGGCGACCCCTTCTGTTCGACTAGCGGACTTGCAGCGGCATCGCCAAGCAGACGGTCGTACTCGAGGTAGGCATGCGCTTCCCATGCTGGCGTCACCTGGTAGCGCACTTGCGTGCCGGCGCCGGCCGAATGCGCGCCACCCTTGGCGTCGAATATGGGTAAACCGGAAGCCGCGGACTGCGCGGAATCCACGCTGAAATAGGGAGCCGTCGCCTGCGTGCTTGCCAGGGTAAAGCGTGGGCCGCCCGACACGGTCAAGCGGCTCCAGACCGGCACCAGGACGTCCGCCGAGAAGTCGGCGACCACGCCGGTATGGCCGCCAAATCCACGACGGAATTCGGTGCGCAACCGAAACCAGTCGGTCGGGAAATACTGCACGAAGCCACCGAGTTCGAACGCCGTCTTGACGTCGTCAAGGCCGTTGAGTTCGGTGTATTTGGCGGCCGTGCGAGCCGATTTCGTATTGCCGGCTAGCCCTGCACTAAAACCCTCATAGTCGAACAATGCGATGCTTGCGCTGTCGAGCGGGGGTCGGAAGCGTTCGGTCGAACCGCCCGCCGGGCCAAGCGAAAAGATCGGCAGCGCCGTCAGCTTGTCGCTTTTGCTGCCTTCAAAAGTCGGCTGGCCGTTGAAATTGGCGCCGATCGCAAGCGTCCAGAGCCCGGACGGTGACGGTATGAAAGAATTGGCCGATTGCGCCGCCGCACGAGCCACTGACACCATCACAAAAGCAACCACCGCAACATTTCTAACAACCTGACGCATCAGTCCCATCATCACTCCATCGCCGAACACGCTCCCAAAGCGTGGTTCGGGGAAACTCGATGGCTTAGGTTTCCTGACGATGTCCTGCAAACGCCCGAATGTTGCCTTCTGTAACCTGCACAGGTGCGTGCAACGCGCGGTTACAAAAATCCGCTTCCCCAGAGTTGCGCAGACGGGATAGTTCGGCATGGCTCAGCATCTGCTCATCGTCGACGACGACAAGGAAATCTGCACCCTGTTGTCGCAATTCATGACCCAACACGGCTATCGCGTGTCGGTCGCCCACGATGGAAAGGGCATGTTGCAGAACCTGGAAAGCGCCCGCATCGACCTCATCGTTCTCGACGTCATGCTTCCGGGCGAAAGCGGCCTGAACCTGTGCCGCCGCGTTCGCTCCAGCGCCAGCGTTCCGATTATCATGCTGACCGCGGTCGGCAGCGAGACCGATCGGATCGTCGGACTGGAAATGGGTGCTGACGACTATCTCTCCAAGCCGTTCAATTCGCGCGAATTACTGGCTCGGGTGCGCGCCGTGCTGCGACGCGCCGGTGGCGCGCAGGCAGAACTCGCTCAATGGAACCAGCCGCACGCTGGAGTTCGGGGGCTGGCACCTCGACGTCACCGGGCGACAGCTGTTTTCGCCGGCCGGCGCGCTGGTGCCGTTGCGCGCCGCGGAGTTCGATCTATTGCTGGCGCTTGCCGAGCGGCCGCAGCGCGTGCTCAACCGCGATCAGTTACTCGACCTCGCCCGCGGCCGCGCCGCAAGCAGCTTCGATCGCAGCGTCGACGTGCAGATAAGCCGGCTGCGCCGCAAGCTCGATTCCGACGGCCCGGAATTCATCAAGACCGTGCGCGGCGGCGGCTACGTGTTTGCGGCGAGCGTCACGGTGGTCGGTGCGGAAGTGTCCCATGCGCCTTGACAGCATCGCGACCCGGATCGCCGTCGCCCTTGTGCTTACGATCGTGTTGAGCATCGCATTGACCGTGACGATCAGCATCAGCCGCGCTTTTTTTCCGAGGCATTCGGACGGGCAATCGAACACACAAGTCTTCCTCGGCCGTTCCTTCGTGGCGACCATCAACCGCTATAACAATCCGCAGTTGCTTGCGGGACGCTTCGTCGCCATTGCAGCCGCGTTGACGAAGGCCCCGGCTTCCACGCACCCCGCGCTCCTCGCGGCGTTCACCGAACCTCCGTTCCGTGTCGAAATTCGCGATCGGCCGACTCTCGGCACAAGCAACGAATCACGAATCGAACTCATTCGCGACTTGATAGCGTTCCAACTCCAGAGTGCGCCGGATACGGTGCACGTCGATACGCGCCCAGCGACAGAGCGATCGGACGAGGCCACGCCTGAACAGTTGGTGGCGGAAATTGCGTTGCCGGACGGCAAATGGCTTGCCATCACGAATTCCGATTTTGCCCTGGAAGGCCCCAGCAAGCTCATCTTCGCCCTTCTGATTTCCCTGGCTCTCCTGATAGCCGCACTTTCGTTCTGGACGGCGCGGCGGCTTACGCGGCCGATCTCGGCCTTCGCGGCCGCCGCCGAACGTTTCGGGGCCAGTAGCGAAGCGGTCCCGCTTCCCGAGAGCGGGCCACAGGAACTGCGGGCGGCAACCCGCGCCTTCAATCAGATGCAGGAACGTTTGCGTCGCTTTGTCAGCGACCGCACGCTCATGCTGGCTGCGATGTCTCACGATCTGAAGACGCCGCTGACGCGGATCAGGCTGCGTACAGAGTTGATTGGCGACGGGGCGCAACAAGGCAAGATACTTGCCGACATCGATGAGATGACGGCGATGATCGAAATCGACGCTCGCCTTTGCGCGCGACGATGCGAGGCGGGAAGCGCCCTTGCTGGTCGATCTCGGTGCGCTCGTCGAATCCGTCTACGAGAACGCGATCGACACCGGACACGATGTCGAGATGTCGTCGGCGCGACAGGTTATTCACGTCATCTGCCGGCCCGTCGCCATTTCGCGCGCCGTCGCTAATCTGGTCGGCAACGCGGTCAAGTATGGCGGCGGCGCGCGTGTCAGCCTCGACCGCGTCGCGGACCGCGCCGTCGTCACGATCGACGATGACGGCCCCGGCATCCCTGAAGATGAGCGCGAAAAAGTCTTCGCACCATTCTATCGGATCGAGGGCTCGCGCAACCGCGACACCGGCGGCGTCGGCCTTGGCCTTGCGGTCGCCCGCAACTCCGCACGCGAACATGGCGGTGATCTCACGCTCGGCAGAAACGAGGGCGGCGGATTACGCGCCCGGCTGGAGTTACCGGCGGTTGAAGCTCGTGATGTTCGGCGGAATGCGCACCGGCTTGATGTGGCGAAGCAACAAGGCGACTGCGTCACAACGTAGAAAGGGAGGGCTTCTGAGAATGCTCTCCCAGAGCTGAAGTTACAGGAGGTTTTTGGAAAGGGGGTGAACGACCCCGTGGAAACCCTCGAGACCCGCCGGGTTAGAAACACTTTCCAGGGCTGGCACCTCGTGACCGACGGGTGATTGGTTTCTATCGCACGCCATAGCGCGTGAAGTCGTCGCCTATGTTGCCCTGGATTGCCTTTGCCGCTGAGATATCAGTGTTACCGCCAGCACTGTCGCCCTGCTTCAGCTTGGCAAGGCCGCGCCCATAAAGCGCGTTCGCCAGCTTCGGGTCGAACCGAAGTGCAGAACTATAGTCATCGATAGCCGCGGCAATCTGGTCCGTTTTCAGGTAGATCAGGCCACGCGAGTCATACGTCGCGGCGTTGCTCGAACCCGACTGAAGCGCCTTGTTGCAATCCTCCAGCGCCGCCTGCAACGCACCGAGGATGGCCCGGGTCCAGCAACGTCCGCTCCACACGCCCTCCAAGTTGGGCTCAAGGCGAATTGCCTCATCGTAATCCCGCGCCGCGCGATTGTATTCATTCTTTTTCAAGTAAGCTCCAGCACGGTTCGCGAAGGCTTCGCCGTAGCCTGGATTGAGCCTGATTGCCTCATCGAAAGCTTCGATGGCGAGATCGTATTCGCTCTTCTTCAGGTAAGCCACGCCGCGGTTGTTGAAGGGCTTCATATAAAATGGATTAAGCTTGATTGATTGATCAAAATCCTGAATGGCGCGGTCGTAATCGCGCCTTGCGGTATAGGCATTGCCACGATTGTTATAGGCGATAGCCAGCGCAGTCGTCGTGCCTTGACGCGCGTCGATGAGCGCTGTGCAACCATCAATCCGCGTATCAAACGGCGTGCGACCCAGGCCGTTGCACAATTCAATATTGCTGAGATAGTTATCCTTCTTCGGGTTCTGCGCCAGCGCCGGCGACCCGAGCAGTAGCAAGATGAGAATCGACGCTAGGCCGTCGATGGTGCCGGCCTTTGCACTATTTTCCATATCAGGCTTCCCGATCTCTGGAATGTGCGGTCGCTGACTTCTGCAAGTCGCCGCCCTGCACCGGATGGCTGCTTGCGCTGAGGACGGCTCGCGCTCAAGAGATAATTCTAGCACCCGCGACAAATGTTGAGATTGAACTTGTGATCGGTCCTTTGCTCGAGCTGCGGTGGCGTAGGTGCTCCGCGCTTCTTGATGAGCTTACTCTTGCCCTCTTCAATCAAGGTGGCAAATTTGACCGTCCCGTCATCCGATATCTCGATGCGTGGCGTGGTACCTCGAATTCCCATAGTAGCGACAGGGGTATCAATCTTCATATCGCCGGTCTTCGCTATGTTACCAGCGACAAAAGTGAACGTTCCCTTGGTTAGGCTGAGCAAGCTCGAATTTGACTTCCCGTTTGGGTCGTACACAAATTCGTTCATGATCATGCGGGCGTTGCTCGATAGATTGAATGAGGTGCCATCTGTAAAGTTGATTCCGACCCGGCCATCTGCTCCGGTCTGGACCACATCACCTAAATAGACGACATCGCCAACCTTCGTCCCAGAGGCTTGACCGGAGACATTTGCCTGAACGACGACTGCACTCGCATGTTCAATCGCGACCGAACCTGAGGCCGTTACAACTTTCCCAATGGGCTTTGACGAAGAGTCCTGAACGGCGGACTGGGTAGAATTGATTTGCGCTCGCGCTGGACCAGGCGAGAGACCCGCCAGCGCAAAGACGAAACTTGCCGCCAATACACTGATCGTTTGGCACATGATCCCCTCCTTCTCGAGAAGATCTTGTCGTGTGGCAGCCCGATGGTTGCTTTGGACCGTCGAGGCTGGCGCGCAACGCAATTAACGAATTGGACATTTCAGGCGGAAAATATACTATATTTTTTTCGGGGCCGCACGCGCGAGAGAACGTCAGCAGTCCTGCCATGTTGCTGTCGCGCCGAATGGTCGCCTTACTGTTGAAATTAAATTCGATCAGGACGTTTCAGCGGGCAAGCCTTTGGCTGCCAGCGCCAGGATATTTTGACCTCGTGGCGAGGGCAACCTAAAGCAAAAAACTGCGGTACCAAGCTCGGCCTGAAATATTCTGCAGGCGAGGTCGAAGCCAATGTCAGTTGCGTCCGGCGTAGAGTTCGGGGACGCGTGCGTGGCCGCTTTAGGCCAGCTTCCCCTGGTGATCGGCAACATTCAGACGGTGATCGGTTACGGCACGATCAGGCGTATGGGTGGTATTGCCGTTCAAGTCATGGTTGGCGATCCTGTTTGTCAGGGTGACGTCATCGAGACCGCAGACGACGGGCGGATCGAAATCCGCTTCGTCGACGACACTGTCTTCAACCTATTCCGCGACACTCGCGTGGAGGTAAGCGAGTTCACGCGTGACTCCAGCGGCGCCTTGCGATCGGCCCTGTTCGCGGTAACCAAGGGTACCTTCGCCTTCATTGCCGGCCAAATGGCAAAGACCGGCTCCCTGACAGTGGACACCCCAGTTGGCAGTATCCGTGGCCGGACCCAGGCCGGCGGTATCGGCATGCTGTCCTTCGCGGCACTTATCTTCTCACTCATGAAGGAGGTCCAGGCCGCAGACCCGAACGTCACATTCCTGGATGACGATACCATCACGTACAAGGACCTCGAGCATGGCGTGTTCGAACTCATAACCAAGGAGGCAATTCCGCGACACATCATTGTTGAGGACCCCGGAGAGACCGTGGTCTTGAGCAAAAGAGGGTCCTCGATCAGCGTGAGTGAGTTTGCGAATTCACCTGCTCGCATGCAGGAGTTTCAGGCGGCCCAACAGGACGTGCTCGCTAATTTCGCAAAGGGGTTCGGACCGAACGGATCGAGCACCCCTCCTTTGCTCAATCCGGAGCAACTGCTGCAGCCTCTCAATTTTATTCAGACTGATCCTTTCCACTCGCAAAATGGGCTGCCTCCATTGGAGTGGGTGGTCCTCAGAGTTCCTCCCGTTGGCTTCACCCTGCCGACGCTAAAGGTTGGGCTCGGGCCGAGCGAAATCGATACGGTAGTATTCGATACTTTCACCGAGACGCGCGGAACGTTCTCCGCAAGCAGCGCGCGTGGCACCGCACTGACCTTCGGTATCATCGGAGGAGTTCCGGACAACACGGTGCTGGATGGCGTGACATACAATGTCGCGAGCACCGGCTCGTTTGGCACGCTTCACGTCGAATAGCACGACCGGCGACTACACTTTCGTTCCGAACGGCAATGCCATCAACGCACTGAAGGCTAACACAGTTCAGAGTTTCGTTATTACGGTATCGGATGGCTTCCTCTCAGCCGATCAGGCCTTCAACATCGCTATCACCGGGGCTGACGACGCCGCCGTCATTTCCGGCATCACGACCGGATCGGTGGTCGGTGCCACAGGTGTCGACCGTGCCTCGCCCGGCCTGGTGATCGCTACCGGAACGCTCACTGACATCGACGTCGACGATCCGGCCAACACCTTTACGACGGTCAGCTTGCCAACGAAAAGCACCGGCGGCTACGGCACGTTCACGATGACCGCGACCGGCGTGTGGACTTACACTCTCGACAATGCCAACAGCGCAGTTCGAGCGCTCCAAGTAGGCGACACGCTGACCGATACCTTCTCGGTGACCTCGATAGGCGGCACCCCGCAGGTGGTGACGATCACCGTCCACGGCCCGCTGATTGGCACAACGGGAACGGCTCCGTCGCTGACACTCAGTGAGACACATCTGACGGCGACAGCGCTGGACGACAACATCGGCGGCTCGGTGCCGGACGCGGCATTGACGACGACGTCGGCCAATTTTTCCACGGCGTTCACCTTCGCTCAAAGCGCGGATGGTGCGACGATCAGCTACGCGCTCACGATCATCGGCGGCAACGGTAGCGCGTCAGGCTTGATCGACTTGCACACCGGCCTTGCTGACGTGCTGGTTCTCAACGGCAACACTATCGAAGGCCGTGTCGGCACTACCGGCGGCTCGTTGGCGTTCACCATCACGGTTGATCCGACGACGGGGCTCGTGACCTTCACCGAGTACCGTCCGGTGACGCAGGCTCTTGGTACCAACCCCGACGGTGGCGAGGGCTTGTCGCTGACCACAGGGATCGTGAACCTTGTTGCGACGGTCACGGAAACGAACGGCAGCTTCCAAGCGATCAGCCTTGAACTCGCCAGCCGGCTGACGATCACCGACGATGGTCCGAGCATCACGGCAGCAGCAAGGGCTCCGTCGCTGACGTTGAGTGAGGCGAATTCTGACGACGACGGTGCTGGGGGACTACATCGCCGCCTCGTCGCCGATCACGACCTCGGGCGATTTCTCGACGGCATTCATCTCGGTGCAAGGCGCGGACGGCGCAAAGATCAGCTACGCGCTGACGATCACCGGCGGAAACGGGAGCGCGTCGGGTCTGATCGACTCGCACACCGGCCTTGCTGACGTGCTGGTCCAGGAAGGCAACACAATAGAAGGCCGCGTCGGTGGCACCGGCGGCACGCTGGCATTCACCATCACGCTCGATCCGACGACGGGGCTGGTGACCTTCACCGACTACCGCGCGGTGATACAGTCTTCCGGCACCAACCCGGATGGCGGGGAAGGCGTGTCGTTGACCACAGGAATTGTGAACTTGGTTGCGACGATCACGGACACGGATGGCGACTTCCGGAGCGCGAGCATTGATCTTGGCAAGCAGCTGACCATCGCGGATGCCGGCCCGACGATCGGAGGGTTCGAGGAAGCAACCCTCGCAGCTCAAGACAATCAGATCTTCAATGGCACCTACAATGTCAAATTCGGTGCAGACGGGGACGCCGCGATGCTCGTTGCCGTCCACAACGGCGCGGTTGGAAGCACAGGATACAATCTTGCCACCTCAAGCCAGGGCGGCGGCATCACGTCGGTCCATGTGACCGGGAATGGCGACGATTACACCTTCTACTACACGACCCATGCGCTGGGCGGCGGCGTGGAACTGGACGCTTACTTTACCGATACAAGCGGGACGCTGACCGATCCGTACTTCTCGCTGCTGATCAATCCGGATGGAACATATTCCTTTGATCTCATGAGCGTCGGATTCCTGAAGGAAGTAACCGTGAGTGGCTCCGATTTCGGGGCTTCCGGCGGCGGCACGCCGTCGCTCATTGCGCCGGACAAGCAACTCGTTATCACCGGGTCCGATAACAACGGTCTTTCCCTCGATATCAAGGCCTCAAGCAACGGTATCGCGGTCGGCGACACCGGGCTGCAAATGGATCCCAACGAGGACTTGCACCTCGCCTTCTCGCAGGAGCAATCGCGGGTCAGTTTCATTCTCACTCAGTGGCAGGGCAACGGCACGGCAAACGTTATCTTCAAGGTTCTTGATGGCGGCACCGACATCCACGACTTCAACATCAATATTCCGAAGCCTTCGGGCGGCATCGCCAACATCGTGGTGCAGGAAACGCCGAATGCTTCGCTGATAGGCACCTACAGCTTTGACGGCACGACCTCGACTTATACGCTCTACGTTGGACAGACATTCAATCAAATCCAGGTGGACTACGATCAAGCGAAAATCGGAAACGCCACCTTTACGATCAACAACATCACCTACAGCGAGGCGCCGAAAATCCCGAGCGCCGACCTGCTGTTCGATGTGACGGCGGTCGACGCGGACGGCGATTCGGCGACGGCCAGCCTTCAGGTCGACCTGCAGGGCAACACGACCGGAGCAATCAGCCTCGCATCGACGGCCACTGCGGACAGCGCTGGGCTGATTGTCGACAGCGGCACCGACTCGACGGCCGTGATTTCCAATCCTACGAGCAGCTTCGCGATTGAAACTGCCGCCGCCACCTCGAGCACGCCGATTGCAACCAGCACGCTCACGTATACCGATGTCAGCACTACGTACGACGCCTCCACGGCGGTCAGCTCGCCGAAGAGCGATCGTCGCGACGGCACATACCCGTTGACGGCGGCCAGCGTGTGGACCAACACGCCCAACAACAGCGGTGCGGCAAGCGCGGTCAATATCGGCAACACGCTGACCGACACGATCATCAATGGATTTGGTGCCATCCTGCTTACGGGCGGCAATGGAAAAAACACTTCCGTCAACTCGCCAGCTGCAGCCCGGTTCGACACCATCACGGATTTCATATCGGGGCCTGACAAGATCGATTTGACGGCTTTTGGTTCGCTTGCCTCCGCAATCTTGGCTTTGCTCCCCGGAGGCACGTCTGTGCCGGCGCATACCATTGCCTATGTCAGCAAGGCGAATGCAACGATTGTGTATGTCAATCCGACCGGCCAAGCCTTGAGCATTGGCGATTCCGACCTGCATGAGATCCGTCTGCCAGGGGGAGCGACCGTTCGTTTGTCGGATTTCGCGCTTGCGGCGACGTCGACTGTTGTCGCAGCCAGCGAACCGAACAACGATCTGGCCACGCCGCAAAGCGACGCGACCATCGTCGCAACCACCGCCGACGCAGCTTCCGACGCGACTGTCAATAGCAGTCGGCCCATCGCCGACTTCAACTCGATGGTGCAAACAACCGGCATTGGCGAAAATTTTGACGCCACTCGGGGCCACAGCGACTCGATGGGCTATTTCAAGTTTTCCGGGTTGGACGAAAGCGGCGCGGCCTCGGGCAAATACGGCGCTGACGACGCGCTGGTTACTCTGCCCAGCGGACCATCAATCGAACTGCCACAAGTTGCAGTGATGGCGGCGACGCAGACCAATTTCGCGTTCGAGCACAAGCCGGTGTTCGACAATGCCGATCTGATGACGGTGGACCACGGAGCCGCGGTGCATGGCCCGAAACCGGAGGACGAGATCGATCGGAAGGCCAATTCTGCAACGAGCTCGACGAACCAAGATCATGAGGCATCGAAAGCCGACGGCCCAATAAATACTGGTGCCGCTCATGTGCATGAAATCGACACCGGTCCAAATGTGGTGCATGCCTCCGGAGTCCTGGGAACGCCGGAAAGCAGCAGCGGCGATCGTTCGATTGCAAACGGCGCGGGCGAACACGCTACGCCCGCGCATGGCGCCAGTGCGCATGCCTTCGAACCATCCTCTGTACCGCAAGTCGTGTCTGAGGGGACCGTCGGTACGCCAGGGGACTCATTCCATTTCAGGGACGAGATTCCGGGTTCTAAGGGTTCGGGCGTCATTAACGTTGCAGAGCTCAACGATATCCCAGCGTCGATGAGCCATCACGAAGACACTGCTGGGCCTCGCGTGCCGCCGGCGATTTCAGACGGACCACAAGCGATTGAGCTGCCCCCGCCGGGGCAACACCTGGATGACCATCTCAATATCGTTCCAGGCCAGGCGCCAAGCGTTCTCGTTAGCCATGGGCCTCACGATCTGATCGTGTAACGCCATGAGGCGTAGCCGGAATCCCGGAGATTGGCCGCAGGGGCGCGCGCATGCGCTTCACTGGCGCCATTTCATTTAAGCCGAATACATCCGATCCCCGCAAAGCCCGTTTCGTGCCAACAGCAGTCAATCGCTGGCGGCTCGGATGGAAACACCTTGAACGCGCGGGCGTAGAAACCCAATAGTTCAGGCATTTCGTGTGCTTGAGATGCAAAAAGGGAGGGCTCTGAGAAAGCCCTCCCTCTATGGACGTTGGCCTTAAATCGAGCCGGGTTTCACCGGGGAATAATCCCCACCCCTCCCCGCCCAAAGCGGCCAATCTGTTCGACGCCTGTGCCACGACCTTGTCGCCCATGGAAAGCGGCAAGGGATCTGATTGACGTGACCTTAACAGGCCTGCCCCGTCCGCCAAGCCCATCGTTAATTTAACGTTAACGCTGCAAACCCGTGGCCGAAAGCAGCTTCGGCATGGACGCTGCAATGCTGTTTCTGCACAACGAAACCAGCAATGCGTGTGCGCAGAAACGGGACAGAGATGTCTCATCTGTGCCCAGGCATGGGGGCGATAGTCAGACATGAAACACCCATCCAACCAGCAGTTCTTCACCTATTGGAACGAAAAGCGCGGCGAATCCCGCGCCCCGGACCGCGGCGACTTCAAACCCGACGCCATTCGCCAGCTTCTCGGCGACATCTTCGTCCTCTCCTGCGACGAGGCCAGCCGTTACCCGTTTCGGGTGGCCGGCACCCGCCTTTCCGCCCTGCTCGGCCGCGACCTGAAGGATCAGAGCTTTCCGGCCCTGTTCGGGTCCGAGAGCCGCCGCGACATCGCCGACATCGCGACAGCGGTGACGGAGGATATGCTGCCCGCCGTGGCCGGCATCACCGCAACCTCGGCCGAGGGCCTTGCGCACCTCGAACTGTTGCTCTTGCCGTTCAATCACCGCGCCCACGTGCCGCTCAGCATGACCGGCCTGCTCGCGCCGTTCGAGACCGGGCACACCCAGTTGCGGGATTTCAAACTGACGTCGTGGCGATATATCCACCCGCCGACCGAGCGCCTGGTTCCGCGCGCGCTTCGCAAGCTGAAACTGGCGCGCGGGCTGATGGTCTATGAAGGCCTGCGGTAGCGCCGGCCCGGAAGCACGCAACTTCGCGCGCTTCGCTTGCCGAGCTTTAGAGCTTGTGACCCTTCTGGCGCAGCGCCTCGGTGAGGCGCTGCCGCAGATCGTCCGTCGCCTTGCGGCCGATCTCCTGTCCCACCGCTAGCGCCTGCTGGCTGACCGCCGGCATCTTTTGCAACATCTTCTGTCCGGTCGGCTGGCGATAGAACGCCTCGATATCCCTGAGTTCGGCGGCGGTGAAGTTGGTGGCGTAGACCGCGGCAATGCCGTCCACCATCGAGGTGTAATACGGCGTGAAGGCATCGGCGATCATCGGCATCATCGCCTCGTAGTCGCGTTCGATCTCGGGCCGATCCTGCGTCAGCGCGGGCCTGAGGCTGAGCAGGATCGCGGGCAGCATCGCCTTGTATTGATCGGCGAGCCTCATCGTGGCGACGAGGCTGCGTGCCGCGGTCATGGCGTCGGGTGCAGGCGTCTCGGCCCGCGCGGGCAGCGGCGGCAGCAATAAAAGACATGCGACAATCAAAAGACGTCGGACCATGATTTCCTCCGATCAACAATTGCGCGTTGGCGATCAAGGCCTGATCTGGCCAGCGACCGCACCGCCTCACACTTTGCCGGCTTCGAGCGTGGCCTTTCTGCTTTGAAGCTCGCTGGCGTCGACGAACAGGTTGGGCACCTGCGAGGCGCGGTCCAGCACCCATGCGATCGCGACCATGATGACGATGCCCGCGGCGCTGACCACAAGCTGCTCCCACACGCCCCTCGTGTACTGCATCAGGATCCAGTGCCCGGCAAAGGACAGGAACACGCCGAAGCAGAAGATCGGCAGCGAATGCTGACCACACAGGATGACGGGGCGCAGCCATCTGTTCTTGAGCGCCGCCCAGTCGTGCGGCACGTAACGCGACACGATCAGCGCCAGCGCCAGGAAATGCGTAAAGCGCAGCATGTCGAGATCGGTCTTGTCGATCGGATAGATGATCTTGATCATCCATTTCGGCACCATCGCGTCGAGGAATGCGATGTGCCAGGTCATGACGATCAGGAAGGCAAAGGCGATCCACACGAGCGCTACGATCAACGCCGCGCGCGACTGGACGATGGGCCAGATCCGGCTGGCGCCGCCGGTACCGCACCACGCCGCGAAGACGAACATCAACTGCCAGGCGAAGGGGTTGAAATACCAGGTCGCGCCGGGAGGATATGAGGGCAGGTTCCAGTCGAAGACGCGCGCGAGGATATAGAGCACGATCGAGCCCAGCAGCGTCAGGTTGGGCCGGCGCACCATCGCCCACAGCATGAACGGCGCGGTCGCGATCAGGACGATGTAAAGCGGCAGCACGTCGAGATTGACGGGCTTGTAGCGCAGCGTCAGCGCCTGCCCGATCAGCGTGTCCGGATGCAGCAGGAAATTGTGGACGTTGAATTCGTCCTCATACATCGGATTGTCGAATTTCCTCGCCGTGCGGGCGATCTGCGCGGTGAACACCAGAAACAGCATGATGTGGGCGACGTACATCTCCATCGCCCGTCTCCACAGCCGCTTGAGCGCTGCCAGAAAATATCCGGCCTTGATGATCGGCCCGTAGATGAAGCCCGCCAGATAGCCGGAGATGAAGACGAAGAACTCGGCCGCGTCGCTGAAGCCGTAATTGCGCAACGTGAGCCAGGAAACGACGTCGTGCGGAATGTGATCGAGAAAGATCATCCACAGCCCGACGCCGCGGAACAGGTCGAGCCTCAGGTCGCGCTCGACCGAAAACTTGCCTTGCTCGGCCATGGTGCCCCATCCGATTTGGTGGTGACGCAGGTTAAAGACAAAAAATAGAGCTTTGGTGCAATGCAACTCCCTTATTGATCGCTCACGGGCCGGTTCGCGTCAATCTCGCAAGATGACCGGGCGCCAGCCTATTCCACCAATTCCGGCCACGGCACGATGGTGGATTTGACGGTCTTCATCGCCATCGCGTCCGCAACCGCTCGCCCGATGCCCTCTTCCGAGAACGGATAGATCGTCTGCATGTCGAGCCAGGGATATTTGTTGCGGGTGCGGTAGAGCATGTCCACGCCGAGCGGCAGGTCATTGCCGGTGAAGCCCCACGACCCCAGCACGTTGAGGTCCTTGGTGCAGATGCGGTGCCACGACGTTTCGATCGCACCGGCGTCGGTGAATTGCCCCATCTCGACATAGGTGCCGCCGTCGCGCAGCATTTCGATGCCTTCGGGCCCGGCGCTCGGATGACCCGAGCAATCCATCACGAGGTCGGCGCCGAATCCGCCGACGATCTCGCGCACCCGGCTGATGCGCTCGGCCGGCGTCTTGACCGTTTCGATGTCCACCGTCGCCTCAGCGCCGAACTTTCGCGCCAGCCTCAAGCGCGGCTCTTCCGGTGCACCAACGCAGATCACGCGCCCTGCTCCCATTTCACGTGCGGCCGCGACCGCGAGGATACCGATCGGGCCTGACCCCTGGATGACAACCGTGTCGCCCCAGGTGAATCCGCCGGCGCGCGTCGCCCGGTTGAAAGCGCGGATGCAGGAGGTGAGCGGCTCCGACAGCGCGCCCAATCGCAGCGGCATGTCGTCAGGCAGTTTGTAGATCTTGGTGCCCGGCAACATGTCGAGATCGACATAGACATATTCGGCCCAGCCGCCCCACAGATGCGGCGCTTTATCGAAACCGAGATAGCGGCCGTAATAGACCGGCGTCAGGCATTTGTTGGCGCTCTGTGGGTAGTGGATGCAGTAGTAACAATGCCCGCACGGCATCAAGGGCGGGATCATGACTTTCGAGCCCACTTTCAGCGGCTTGCTCATGAAGTCTTCAGTGAATTCAGAGCCGACCTCGACCAGCACGCCGCCGATCTCGTGGCCGAGCGTGAACGGCCACGGCAACGGCTTCGGCCAGTGTCCTTTGAGGATGTGCAGATCGGTCCCGCAGACGCCGCAGGCGCCGACCTTGATCAGTGCGGCCTTCTTGCCGATTTTCGGCCACGGCACGCTGCGGATGACGGGTTTTGCGCCCGGGCCGTCATAGGTGCATACGCGAATCTGATCCATGGCATTTCTCCCGCATTGGCGTTTCTTGTGCGTTGCGTGCGAGCGAGCCTATGTGAAGGGCCTGGCGATGCCAATGACCGGCCCGAACCGAACGGCGAAGCACGGCGATTGACAGCCGCTTTGCGAGCCTCCAGCCTAGATGCGCTGCTTCTGAAAGGCGTCACGCTTTGCATAATCGCTGGTTCGCCCTCGCCGTACTGTTCGCAATTCGCCTGACGATGGCGTTTCAATTCCAGAGCGTCGCGGCCATTGCCCCGCTTCTCGACCAGACATTCGGTGTTTCCCTTGCCGACGTCGGTTGGCTGATCGGCCTCTACTTCGCGCCGGGCCTCGCCCTCGCACTGCCGGGCGGCGCGATCGGAAAGCGGCTCGGCGACAAGCCGACGGTGATGGCATCGCTCCTCTTGATGCTGATCGGCGAACTGATGATGGCGCTTTCATCGTCGTGGACGATCCAGATCGCAGGGAGGCTCGTCAGCGGCGCCGGCGGCGTGATGTTCAATGTCCAGATGACCAAAATGGTCGCCGACTGGTTTGCGGGTCAGGAAATCGCAACCGCGATGGCGATCTTCGTCAACTCGTGGCCGGCGGGCATCGCCCTTTCGCTGATCTTTCTTCCGCTGATCGCAACCGCCTTCGGCGTACCGGCGGTCCATCTCGCGGTAGCGGCCTCCATCGCGTTGGGGCTGGTGTTTTTCGCCGCGGTCTATCCGTCGCCGCCGAAGACCACGACCGCGGCCGCAACCGGATCATCGTGGCCCGATCGCAAAACTTTCAGCGCGTTGATCGCGGCCGGTTTGATCTGGGGCCTTTTCAATGTCGGCTTTGCCATGATCTTCAGTTTTGGGCCCTCGATGCTGAACGAGCATGGCTGGTCGATATCGGCGGCAGGCTCGGTCATCAGCCTCGCGCTATGGCTTGGCGTCGTATCGGTCCCGCTCGGCGGCATTGTCGCCGACCGAACCGGGCGGCCGGATCTGGTTCTGGTCGGCGGCTGTCTCATCTTCGCCGCTCTGATGGCCGCCCTGCCACGCACCGATGCGGTGGTCTCGGTCGTCGTATTGATCGGATTGCTCGGAGGCTTGCCGGTCGGGCCGATCATGAGCCTCCCCGCGCGTGTACTGAGGCCGGAGACGCGTGCGGTCGGCATGGGCATTTTCTATACGCTCTATTACGGCACGATGATGCTGGGTCCGGCCGTGGCAGGCGCTTTGGCCCAATCGAGCGGCCGCACGGCCGCAGCCATCGATTTTGGCGCCGCCGTTCTTCTGGCGTGTCCGCTGCTGTTGTGGGCCTTCAACCGGCTGCCCGAAGCGCAGCCGAAAATCGCATGAAGTGGGTTCCCCGCGATTTCGCTAACGGCTCATTAACCCTGCTGGCCGTAGGGTCTCACGGCACAAATTGCGGGTGCGGTGGCGGCGAGAATGGCGTTAGCGAACAAGAAATCCATCCTGCCGTCCGCCGAGGAGCGGCGGCGCTTCCAGCGGGTGAAGGTTCATCTGCTCGGACGCTACATGCTGCCCGATCGCCGCGAATTTCCGTGCCAGATCATCAATATGTCGCCGGGTGGGCTGGCGCTGCTGGCGCCCGGCATCGGCAATGTCGGCGACCGCGTGATCGCCTATCTCGATCACATCGGCCGCGTCGAGGGCAAGATCACCCGCATCATCGACAACGGCTTTGCGATGACGGTCGGCGCAACCGCGCGCAAGCGCGACAAGCTCGCAGCACAGCTGACCTGGCTCGCCAACCGCGACATCCTCAACCTGCCGGAAGATCGCCGCCACGACCGTATCATCCCGCGCAACCCGATCGCGCTGCTGACGCTCGAGGACGGCACCAAGATGACATGCCGCATCATCGACATGTCGCGCTCGGGCGCTGCGATCGCGGCCGAGAACCGCCCGCCGCTGAAATCGGTGGTCTTGCTCGGCAAGGTTCAGTCGCGCGTGGTGCGCAATCTCGAAGAAGGCTTCGCGCTCGAATTCATCCACGAACAGGTGGCCGAGACGCTCGAGGACGCCGTCACCGCGCGGTAGTGCGCACTCATAAAGTCCGCTTTTGAGCGTGATGCGGAAGCCGCCTGGCTTTGCCTCATCGACGGCTTTTGACCCGAAGCGGACATGGAATGGCCTTCCGAGACGCGCGCCGCGTGGCAAATTCCTCTTTTCAAGCTGAACCATCGGGCCCTCCCAGTTCCCTTGTGAAAGGGTCGCCCTTTTGACTCTCAGTGGAATTGCGATGCATCCTGAATTCCGATGTTTCCTGCACGCGGTGCTCTGATGGATGGCAAGATGGGAACGACAACGAAGATCTCGGCGTTTGTGGCTGCCATGTTGGCGCCTCTGTGGTTCACGTCCTCGGCAATGGCGCAGGCGAATCCGCCATTATCGGCATGCTTCGAAGAGATAAAGCCTCCAGCGTGCGGCGCGGTACGCGGCGACCGGGCAGACGGTTGGCGTGCACAAAGTCGCGCCGAGGTGATGGCGCCCCACGCGATGGTAACGACCAGCCAACCGCTCGCGGCACAGGCGGGACTGCAAATGATGTTGCATGGCGGCAATGCCATCGACGCGGCGGTCGCCACTTCGGCAGTGCTTAATCTGGTCGAGCCAATGAATGTCGGTGTAGCTGGCGATCTCTTCGCAATTATTTACGTGGCGAAGGAAAAGAAGCTCTACATCCTGAATGCGAGCGGCATGGCGCCGTCAGGCGCAACGGTCGAGCACTTCGGCTCGCTGGGCTACCACGCCGATCCCGCTAATTGGGGGCCAGGATCGGGGATGCCGGTCTTCGGCATTCTACCCGTGACCGTACCGGGTACGGCCTGGGGATGGGAGGAAGTTCTCAAACGTTTCGGCAAGCTGAGTTTCAAGGAAGTTCTGCAGCCGGCCATCGACTATGCTGAAAACGGCTTTCCGATTTCGCAGCGGATTGCAAACGACTGGCATCTGCCCAATGCGCTGCCGCTTAGGGCCTGCTGCAACTCGCTCGATCCGGATTCAGTGGCGACCTGGTACATCGACGGAAAACAACCGGTCGCCGGCCAGATATTTCGCAATCCGGACCTCGCAAAGACTTTTCGCCTGTTGCAGCAGCGCGGTCGCGACGGCTTCTACAAAGGTGAAGTTGCCGAAGCGATCGTGGCGAAATCCAAAGCGCTCGGCGGCAGCATGACGCTCGACGACCTTGCCAACTACAAAGGCGAATGGGTTGAAGCGGCGGCAAGCGATTATCACGGATATACGCTCAACGAACTGCCGCCGCCGTCGCAGGCATGGGGCGCGAACCTCATGCTCAATATTCTCGAATCCTGTGTACCGAAATGGACGAATGGCGGCACGCTGGCGAGCCTCGGGCCGCGCAATCCGAAATACTGGCATTTGCTGGTCGAGGCAAAGAAGCTCGCTTATGCGGACCTGTTTCGGTACAACGCCGACCCGAATTTTGTGAAAGTGCCGATCGACATGCTGGTGTCGAAGGCGCACGCCGAATCGTTGTGCGGCAAGGTCGATCCGGAGCACGCCTCCGCAACTGGACCGACGTCCACCGCCGATGCAAGCGGCGACACGATCGTGTTGTCAGCGGCCGATGACGAAGGAAACATGGTTTCCTGGGTCAACAGCAATTTCGCAGGCTGGGGCTCGGGCCTCACGGTGCCGGGCTATGGATTTATTCTGCACAATCGCGGGGCGCTATTCTCGCTTGATCCAAAGAGCCCGAACGTGATCGAGCCCCATAAGCGGCCCTTCAATACGTTGTCGGCGGGCTTCGTGATGAAAGGTACAAAGCCGTTGATGACGATCACGTTGATGGGCGGCGACATGCAGGCGCAAGGCCATGCGCAGGCGCTGGTCGATATCTTCGATCTCGGCGCCAACATGCAGGCTGCGACCGACATGGCGCGTTTCCATCACGCTCAGGTACCGAACAGGCTGGAGCTAGAGTCGGAACTCTACGCTTTGGTCGGCAAGGACCTCAGCGGCATGGGGCACACCGTCACCTCGATCAACGGGTCGGCCGTCGGCGGATTCCAATCGATCCTTGTGATGCCGGATGCGCCGGCGAACGCCGGATCGAGCGCCCAACCCGGTCACGGCTTCTATAGAGCAGGTTCCGACCATCGGAAGGACGGCCAGGCGGTCGGGTGGTAAGGCCCCCCTCCTGACCGCGATGCAGTCAGTCCCGTTGTCATTGTCGGAGGAGGCATTGCCGGCCTCACCGTCGGCCTTCGGCTTCACCAGGCGGGCACCGCTTTCCGACTGCTGGAAGCGCGACCGCGGCTTGGAGGACGCATCCTGTCGACGGACGAAACTGGTCTTATCTCACACGATGGGTTTGATCTCGGTCCGTCCTGGTTCTGGCCCGAAATGCAGCCGGCATTCAGCAGTCTGGTCAAAAGTCTCGGACTGGCCAGCTTCGCCCAATATGACAAAGGCGACGCCCTCCTGCAGCGCATGTCGTCTGGGCCACCGGAGCGCCGCCAAAGCTTCAGCCCCGCGCCGCCTTCGGCACGGCTCGCCGGCGGCACCGCCTCCATCGTAGCCGCGCTCGAGGGAGCATTGCCGAAGGGAAGCGTGGAGCTTGGCGCTTGCGTGACCGATGCACGGATCAACAACGAGGGTGTCGAGCTTGCATACCTCGATGCTGCGGGTACCGCGCGGACCTGCTCGTTCTCCGCTTGTTGTATTCGCGTTACCTCCACGTCTTCTCCAGTCAACCATTTCGTTTGCTCCCGCCGTTGACGAGGCGTCCGCAAGACGCTGGCGGGATACACCGACCTGGATGGCGCCACATGCGAAGTTCTTCGCTATCTACGATGAACCGTTCTGGCGTTCACATGGCCTGTCGGGCACAGCGCACAGCATGGTGGGCCCACTCGCCGAAATTCACGATGCGACGACAGCAAGCGGAAAGGCAGCCTTGTTCGGCTTCCTCGGCATACCCGCGCAACACCGTTCTTCTGTCGGAGAGCAAGCAATAGTGGCCGCTTGCGTCGCGCAACTGACGTCTCTGTTTGGCTCCGAAGCGGAGAGACCTCGCGCTACGCTCTTCAAGGACTGGGCAGTCGATCCGTTCACCTCGACAGATATGGATCGGATCGCCATTGGACATCCAATGGTCGATCGACATCCCTGGGTTGGCAAAGAATGGCGTGATCGTATCTTGCTTGCGGGCAGCGAGACGAGCGATCACGCCCCGGGCTACCTCGCCGGCGCCGTCGACGCGGCGGAGCGTGCTGCCGCCACCGTCATTGCGCGTGGCCGGACTCTTCCACTCGGCGATTATCTGTCGCAGATGGGGAACTGAAGGATACCGGAACGACAGCGTGCTGGGCTGCCCGTTTCGCGGGACGTCGATCCAGATTGACGTCATGTCCGCCCTTCACGAGCAAAGCGGACGCGGCACGGCGCACGCTGGATTATTCCCCCTTCGTCGCCGGCTTCGACAGATACTCCATCGACTGCGCTTCACTCCTGAGCGGCGTCACCTTGTCCGGGTCGATCCGGATCATGAGATAGTCGATGTGGTCGTCGATCTTCGTGAACCAGTGGCCGGTGCCTGCCGGAATGACGACGACGTCACCTGCCTTGAGTTCGTGCGCGACGCCATCCTTGATGTCCGAGCCGTTATTGCCGGGCCCGTTGAACTCCCTCACCGTGCGCATGGTCGCGGGCCGCCGCTGCCGGTTGGTGATATCGGGACCGAGCACCAGCGTCGCCGTGCCCGAGATCACGTGATAGACCTCGCTGATCTGGTCATGCTCGGCGACTGAATCGGGTGACGGCTTCTCCAGCCGCCCGCGATGGACCATGCCGATGCCGATCCGGGCCTTGCCGATGTCGATATCGCGCACCTGCTGATCGAGCAGCTTCTCGGCGATGGCCTTCTGCGTGTATCGCTCCAGCTCCGCCGACGGGATGTAGGTGCCCGGGCACATCGGGCAGGTCGGCTGGGGGTCGGTCGGGTTGATGCGGGCCGCATCCTGGGCGGTAGCCGATGGGCCGGTGGCCAGGCACAAGACGGCAGCAAGGCCCAAAAGCACGCTCTTCATTGTTTCCTCCCGATGTTGTTGGCCGCATGGATGCATGGCGGCGGCCGGCTTGCCAAGGCCGAGCGGCATTTTTCCAAGATTTTTCAGAGTGCCCGCGGACAGCGTTACCGGCGCGTAAAGCCGAAACCAGCGGATATTTTCGCTTCCTTAACCCTCGCCGGTCCGCTGCGGCCGCGCATGAGCCCGCAGGCCCCGCCAAAGTCGCGGTTAATGTTGGCAGCATCTGCCGCGCAAAGCCTGCATTTTCGGGAGACCGGCGGTTAATCGATAAAATTTGAATCAATTGCAGATGTCTAAAATTTTCGTCGAATTTGGCTCAAATATAGATCGAATTCTCTGAAGTATTGAGCAGTATTCGCTTCAATTGTACTTCGCGTACTTAGCCGCCGCGCAAAACCTTCGTGAGAACGTGGTCCCAACAAAAAAAGCGGGGGCCACATGTTCGGGTTCAGGGAGAAAGGGTTGGCGGTTGCCGCCATCCTGTTGGGATTGAGCGCATCGGCGAATGCTGCCGATGAGCGGACACTTTATGCCAGCCTTGGCGACGCAACGCGCGCGCCGATCGGTTGGGTGGAATTCTGCGGCGAGAATCCGGCCGAATGCAAAAGCGGCCCTTCGCAGCCGCGCGATATCGTGATGACGCAGGCGGCCTGGCGCGATCTGGTCAAGGTCAATCACTGGGTCAACGAAACCGTCAAGCCGATGACCGACATGGATCATTGGGGCGTGATCGAGAAATGGTCGTTGCCGACCGACGGCTACGGCGACTGTGAAGACTACGTGCTGCTGAAGCGGAAGATGCTGATCGACGCGGGATGGCCGCGTGAGGCGCTTCTGATCACGGTGGTGCGTGACAAGATGGGCGAAGGTCATGCGGTGTTGACCGTCAAGTCCGACAAGGGCGAGTTCATTCTGGACAACCAGAACGAAAGCGTCGTGGCCTGGACCGAGACTGGCTACCGCTTCGTCAAGCGCCAATCGCAGAGCGACCCGAACGTCTGGGTCTCTCTGGGCGACCCCAAGCCGGCGGCTTTGACCGCCAGCGCCCGGGATCGCTGAAGCCAAGAGAAGCCAAGTGTTGAAGACGACAGTTTAGGAGTTACGCGGTTCGGTCATATCCCCACCCCTCCCCGTCCCAGACCGGATCGCGCGCGGCCAGCATTCCCCCAAGTGCTGGCCGCACCTTTTTGGGGCCAAGTTTTCCGGCCAAGTGTGAACTAGCTCATACTTCCCCATCATGCGATTGGGGGATAACGGAACTACCGGTCGGCGTAAGCCAATTTGAGATCCGGGGCAGGCAAGGCCGTGGGCGAGCATACTCCGCCGACGGCCTTGTTCATTTGCGGCCCCTTTTCGTGGTCGCGCCAATCCCTCACGCGCTGGCGCTGTGCGTCGTCGCCTGCCTCGCGGTGGAATATCGGCCAGATCCGGGTGTCTCGGTTCTGACATTCGTACGCACCCGCGGAGAGCCCGTTTCGATGTCGGAACCAGACACCGGAAAATATCGTTTTCTGTGGTTCGGATTTGACATTCGCGCGGGCTCGGAGCGCTGACGCGAATGAAATCCACCCACCAGTTCCTCCTGTCCACCCGTTTCCTGAGGAATCCGCATGAACATTCACACCGAGCTGACACCCGACGTCGTCGGACTGACCAAGGTTGCGCCCTTTTCCCGGCGCGGCTTCATGACCGCTTCTGCCGCCGTCGCGGCGGGCTACACATTGGCCGCCGGCCCCGTACGGGCTGACGTGATCACGACCTCGACCGACGGCCTCGATGCCGGTGACATCAAGATCAAGGTCGCCGATGGCGAGATGCCGGGCTACTTCGCGCGCCCGAAGGGCGTCGCCAATCCGCCGGTCATCCTGGTCGCGATGGAGATCTTCGGCCTGCACGAATACATCAAGGACGTCGTGCGGCGTCTCGCCAAGCTCGGCGCGCTCGCCGTCGCGCCCGATTACTACTACCGCAAGGGCGTCGACCTCACCAAGATCACCGACATCCCGCAGCTTCTGCCGATCGTCAACGCCAAGCCCGACGCCGAACTGCTGTCGGATCTCGACAGCACCGTCGCCTGGGCCAAGGCGCAAGGCGGCAACACCGACCGGCTCGGCATCATCGGCTTTTGCCGCGGCGGCCGCACCGTGTGGGAATATGCCGCCCACTCGACGGCGTTGAAGGCGGGTGCGTCGTTCTACGGACCTCCGGTCGACCCGGCCAATCCGCTCTGGCCCAAAAGCCCGACCCAGCTCGCGCCCGACATGAAGGCGCCGGTGATCGGACTTTACGGCGAGGCCGATACCGGCATCCCGGTCGCGACCGTTGAAGCCCTGAAGGAAGCGCTCGCGAAAGCGAACAAACCCGCCGAGTTCAAGATCTACCCGGCGGCGCCGCACGGCTTCCATGCCGACTACCGCCCGAGCTATCGCAAGGAAGCGGCGGACGACGCCTGGAACCAGATGCAGTCCTGGTTCAAGAAGTACAAGGTGCTCGGCTAAATCCAGTTACATCAAACGAGAAAGGCGCGCGGTGCCTGGCCCGCGCGCCTTTTTCGTTTCTCTCATTCAAGCCGCAGCAAACCTAGCTGCAAACCTCGACCGGACGGACCCGCCATCCATACGCCGTATGCACGCGCCGCTGCACGACGTAGCAGCCGCCGTTGTCGTAATAGGTGTCGTCGTAGGCGTAATCCGGGTAGTCCCAATAGCCGCCGTAGCCCCGAGAAGCCGCCCACGAAGAAGCGACCGCGGTGATGATGGAAGCCGCGGCCGTCATGTCCCATACGGTTGAAATTGGCGGAAGCGAAGCGGTTGCCTTGGAAATTGCCGTTGGCGAAGCGGTTGCCTTGAACGGCGTCGACGTTGCCGGGCGGTGCGCTCGCGAAGCTTTGGAAGTTGCCGCCTCGCGCGGCAAAGCCGCCGCCGTCGAAGCCGCTGGCGCGCGCGCCGAAGCTACCGCCACCGCCAAAGCTGCCGGCGTGCATACCGCCGCCGCCAAAGCCACCGGCATGGCCGCCCCCCGCCGAAACCACCTCCGCCACCGCCATGGCCACCACCGCCGCCACCGCCACCGCCACGGGCCAATGCCATGTTCGGTGTCAGTGCGATGCACCGAAGCCGCCGCGCACAACGCGATCATTGATTTACGCAACATGTCATCCCTCCTAGGATGATGACGCTGCCCCTTGGAACGAAGACGCATTTGCTACGGCAGCGTTCCCACATATGGTGAGACCGCGACGAAATGACCAAGCTGCGCGCGTCACTTCTACGCGACCGCCACGCGATATGTGTTCAGGCTGCGTTCAGACTAAAATCGACTTTAGAAAAGGGTGCGGGAACGCGCAGCGACCGCTCGACCGCTGCAGCTTCAGCGTTCAAGTTTCGGCGTCGCGTTTGGCGGTCTCGCCAATCCCTGATAACCGTCGTTCCATTATTGATCGCTGCGGATTTTCAAGCATGCGCAAATTGATCGCCTTCGACGACGATACTTTCGACAAGCTGAAGCAGCTCGCGCGCGACCGGATGGCGACCTTTCAGGAACTGGCCGACGAAGCCTTCGCCGACCTGCTCAAGAAGCACGGCATTCCGATCGATCTGAAGGATGCGCTGCGCAAAAGCGTCCGCCTCGCCGCCGACACGAGCGGCGGCCGCAAGACTTCTTTAAAGGACAAGCCTTCACGAAAAGCCAAGCCGTGAGGCCATCGACAAACGCGTGAGCGCAGCGCGTCAGCCGATCTTTTTCAAACCCGCTTTGAAACGCGGCCCGTTGCGCTGGTAGGATTTCGCCGCGCGCCCCATGGCGGTCGCTTGCTCCGGCGTCAGCGTGCGGATTACGCGCGCCGGCGAACCGATGATGAGGGAGTTTTCAGGAAACTGCTTGCCCTCGGTGATGACAGAACCGGCGCCGACGACGCTGCCACGGCCAATTCTCGCGCCGTTCATGACGATCGAGCCCATGCCGACCAGCGCCTCGTCTTCCAGGATGCATCCGTGCAAGATGACGTTGTGCCCGACGGTGCAGTTCTTCCCGATCACAAGCGGAAATCCGGGATCGGTGTGACAGGTCGAGTTGTCCTGGACGTTGGAGCCCTCGCCGATCTCGATCCACTCATTGTCGCCACGCAACACCGCGCCGAACCAGACGCTTGCGCCTTCCAGCAAACGCACCTTGCCGATCACCGCTGCGGTATCGGCGATGAAATAGGTGCCGCTGTTGGGAAGTTCGGGCCCCTGCCCGTCGAGTTCGTACATCGCCATAGATGAAATCTCCCTTTCAGGGAGATTCTGGCACCGCCGCCAAAGCGTTTCAAGCGAAGCAGAAGTCAGTTCGCGTCAGGAAAACGCGCCGAAGAAGAGATTCAGACCAGCACGCCGGCAAGGCGGAGCGTCATGATGAAGAAAGTTCCGGACATCAGGCTCCAGAAGCCTGCGAGCACGGTCGCCATCATCACGAATTCGAAACGGCGGCTTTCCACCTGAACGCCGCGCAGCGTGTTGCGCATGATGATGAAGGGCGCGGCAAACACCAGAAACGGCACGGCCGCAAACGTGCTGGGTGCGACACCTTCCTGAAGCAGGCCGAAGCCCGCAGGCCGATGCACGAAGGCCTGAAAACCCGATGTCAGCGCCCCTGCGAGCGCAAAACCAATGCAAAGCGAAAACAGGGAATTCAACGCATCCGGCGACATGTTCGGCTTACCCACGCAACCCACGAAATCAGGTCCCCTGCTTCGCAAAATTGGTGCGCGGCCGCCACAACATCCTTAAGGAAAGGTTAACACGTAAGCATCGGAACCGCGGCTGAAACATGGCTCGCGGCACACGCCTTCGCTGCAAAACCATGCGGAAGGGCGCCGGCACATGGCATATTCAACGTTGATTCGCCGTCCGCTTACCCGTTCCCCCGCATCATCGGTTCATGACCTTCATCACCTCGGCCCAGAACATCACGCGCTATGCCGGCAAGGATTGGCGCAGCCACCTGCTTCCGATCCTCGTGGTCGGCGCCATCGCGGTGGCCTCGCTTGCATTCGTCACCTATCTGTTGTGGCCAACCTGGGGAGTGGATGCCGCCAAGGGCCCGGCGCGGCTGCCGGTGAGCGTCGGCGCGACGTTGTTCAACGTCCCGACCGCCTCGTTCCGGGTGAAGGTTCAGCACCACACCGGACCGCAGGAACGCATCGACCTGAGCTTCGTCTACCCGTCGCTCGATCCGCCGGAGGCGCCAAAGCGCGTCAGCGCGGCCGACGTCGAGGACGCGATGCAGCCGATTGACCGGATTTTCCTGTCGATTGCCGCGCATCACGATGCGCTGGCGCCGGACATGCGCGTTCGCACGATTTTACCGCGCTATCTCGACGATCGAACCACTGCCGGAGAGGATGGCCTGGCGATGCGCGCCTTCCGTGATGGCACGCCGTACAGCGGCGAAGACTTGTTCTCATCGACCGCGCCGGATTTCACCGCCCGATGCAGCCGCGAAGCCGCCACGCCCGGCATGTGCCTGAGCGAACGCCGCGTCGAGGGCGCCGACCTGACCTTTCGCTTTCCGCGCAACTGGCTTGCGCATTGGCGCGAAGTTGCGGATGCGATGGATCGCCTGACCCAGCAATTGCACGGTCAGAAATAAGGGATCGGCGCCGAAGGTTATCCTAGCCCTGCTCGACCAGGTCGTCTTCCAGGATCGCCATCTGGAACTGGAACGAGCGATCGTCGTCCTCATCATCGACAAACAGCACGCCGATGAATTCCTCGCCGATATAGACCTCGGCCGAGTCATCCTTCTTGGGACGCGGAACCACGCGAATCTTGGGGTTGCCGAATACGCGCTTAAGGTAGGCGTCGAGTTTCCTGACTTCCTGAACGTCCACGGCAGTCTCCGAATGCGAAGGTTTTCTGGGGAATTTTAGACCGGTACGGCGATCACCGCCAGCACCGCGAGAAGCTCATTTGCAGGCGCCTTATAGCCGTGCATCGCGCCAACTGCAAAACGCCAATGCACCGCCCAGGTCCGAAATTCAAAGCCCTCGAAATTTCAAAGCCCTATCGCGTTGAGCATCTGATCCATGGTGCGCGACGGCTCGGCGCAACCGGCTTCGCCGACGATCTTGGCTGGCACGCCTGCGACCGTCACATTGTGCGGCACCGCCTTTACCACCACCGATCCGGCGGCGATCCGGGCGCAATGACCGACTTCGATATTGCCGAGAAATCTTGGCGCCCGCCCCGATCAGCACGCCGTGACGGATCTTGGGATGGCGGTCCTCGTTCTCCTTGCCGGTGCCGCCGAGCGTAACACCGTGAAGGATCGAGACGTCGTCCTCGATGACGGCGGTTTCACCGCAGACAAAGCCGGTCGCGTGATCGAGAAAGATGCCGCGGCCGATGATTGCCGCCGGATTGATGTCGGTCTGGAACGCCGATGACGAACGGCTTTGCAGGTAATAGGCGAAATCCTTGCGGCCGCGCTTGAACAGCCAATGCGCCAGACGATGCGTCTGCAAGGCGTGAAAGCCCTTGAAATAGAGCAAGGGATCGATGAAGCGCGAGGTCGCGGGATCGCGGTCGTAGACGGCGACCATATCCGCGCGGAAAGCGTTGCCGAGATCGGGTTCGTCGCGCAGCGCCTCGTCATAGGCCTGGCGGATCAGATCACCCGAAAGCGCGGAGTGATCGAGGCGTTCGGCGAATCGGTGCACCACCGATTGCTCGAGCCGGTCGTGATGCAGCACTGTTGCATAGATGAAGGACGCGAGTTCGGGCTCGCGACGAACAATGTCCTCGGCCTCGGTCCGCACCCGATCCCAGATCGGATCGAGCGATGCCAGTTTAGTGCCGCTCTGCGGACTGATCTGATGCTTCATCATAACGCCGCCCCGCAAATCGTTCTGTGCTCAGGATAATCGGGCAATCCACCCGGCCATTCTAACATGGGCGCCCCTCGCTGTCCCCTTGCCCTCACACCAAGGTGAATGCCGGTATGAGAGGGCAGCAATCCCTGCTGGAATGGCTTCGCTTGCAGGTACTTGGTTGGCCGTCGCCATAAATCAAGCCGACTATTGACGGATTTCCGCCGCCCTGCCTCTGTAGTGGAGTGGATTTGACATTCGCTACCCGTAGCCCGGAATGCGTAATGCGAATGTCAAATCGGAAACTCCATTAAATGCCTATATTTGCTAGTGGTCCTTTGATTCTAACATTTGCAAAAGTGCCAGCCCGATCCGCATGCAAATGTTAGAATCGGACCACTAGGCATGGTCGATCAATGGCGGACACCATAGATAACTTGCCCGTGCGTGCCTCGAACCCGCTCCTGGTCTGGGGGATCGCGGCTGCGATCCCCTTGATGCTGCTCGCGCCTGCTCTCTGGAACGGCTACCCGCTGCTCCAGTCGGACACCGGCGGCTACCTGGCGCGCTGGTATGAAGGCTACCTGGTCCCCAGCCGTTCAACCGCCTTCGGCCTCTATCTGCATTTCGGCGAACCCGGCAACTTCTGGGTCAATCTCGTCATCCAGGCCCTGGCGACGATGTGGATCCTGCAGCTCACGCTGCGCGTGTTCGGACTTGCACGGCCGTGGCGCCTGTTTGGCCTCTGCGTAACGCTGACGCTGACGACCGCACTGCCCTGGCTCGCCAGCATGCTCCTGACCGACATCTTTGCCGGCCTGTCGGTGCTGTCGCTGTTTCTTCTCGTGATCTTCGGCGACAAGACCTCGACCGGCGAAAAGATCGCACTCTTCGTCTTCACCGCTTTTGCCGCCGCGACCCACAGTGCGACCATGGCGGTTCTTCTCGGGCTGTGCCTGGTTGGATGGATCGCGCGTCCGTTCCTGCGCGCACGAATTCCGCTCGCTCATCTCGCGCAAGGCACGCTCACCATCGCGGCTGGCGCGATCATGCTCCTTTCGACCAACTACGCCCTGTCGGGAACGGTTGGCTGGACACCGGGCGGCTATTCCATCGCGTTTGCACGCATGCTCCAGGACGGAATTGTCACCCGCTACCTGAACGACCACTGCCCGACGCAGCAATTCAAGCTCTGCCCCTATCGCAACGAACTGCCGGAAACCGCGGACGATTTTCTCTGGAGCCGCGAGAGCATGTTCAACAAGCTCGGCCGCTTCGCCGGCATGAGCGATGAGATGGAATATATCGCGGCCCACGCGCTGACCGAATATCCGCTATTGCAGGCCAAGGAAGCGCTGATGGACAGCAGTGAACAGCTGCTCAAGGTCGCTACCGGCGAAAACACCGATCACCCGACATTGATGCACACCTACGGCATGTTCCGGGAGTACCTGCCGCAGCAACGAAAACTCGTGGACATCGCGCGCCAGCAGACCGGCCACCTCACCTTCGGCCCGATCAACCTGATCCACGTTCCCGTGGCGTTGATCTCGACCGCGCTGGTGTTTGGGTTGCTGATTATCGCGATCTTCCGCCGCCGCGTCGACGACGTCACGCTATTGGTGACGACCGTGTGCCTGACGCTGCTCGGCAACGCCGTCATCTGCGGCGTGATTTCAGGACCGCACGATCGTTATGGCTCCCGCCTTGTCTGGATCGCAACCCTGGCGGTCATGATCGCGGCGATGAAGCGGCCTCAACGCGACACCAGTCCGCGCGATAGTTCACCGGCGGCGTGACAGGAAATCCAGAACGCCTTCCTTGTAGACCTTGTCGCCGACAGCGCGCATGTGGTCGCGGCGGGGAATATCGAGCACTTCCGAACCCGGGATGATTTCGCCAAGCGCGTGCGCTGAGCCTGCGATTTCATCCACGGTGCCAACCGCGATCAATACCGGCACGGCAATCCCGGCCGCCTCTTCTTTCGTCATCAGGCGCCGCGATCCGCGCAGGCACGCCGCGAGCGCCTTGCGGTCGGAGCGCGTCTGGTCGGCGAATGCGCGGAACGTCCGCCCGACCGGATCAGTGACTTCGTCAAGCGAATCCGCCTCCAGCGCCTTGGCCACGTTTTCGCCGGGACCTCCGCCCTCGATCAGGCCGATCCCGATGCCGCCAAGAATGGCGGAACGGATTCGATGCGGCTCGCTTCGCGCCAGCATCGCCGTCATCCGTGCCCCCAGCGAATAGCCCATGACGTCGGCGCGATCGATCTTGAGATGATCCATCAGCGCCGCGATATCGCTCGCCATGATGGCGAGCTCATACTCGGCTGAATCATAGAGTTTGCTTGAATCGCCGTGGCCGCGATTGTCGAACGCGATCACCCGGCGGCCGCTTTTCTTCAGATCCGACACCCAGGTCGGATAAACCCAGTTCACGTTCTTGCTGGAGGCAAAGCCGTGCACGAGGATGATCGGGTCGCCCTCGCCTTCGTCGATGTAGGCAATTTCAACAGCGCCGTGGTGAAAACTCGGCATCGGTTATTCCGTGTTTTTGAGAACGAGTTGAAATTAGCCGTTCGCGGCGGCGGTGACCACTGCGGGACTGGATATAGCTGCAAGCTGTTGGCGCAGCCGCCGGCGCTTGCCGCGATCGATCCACGACTGCGTCAGCCGTTCGGTCATGGCCTTGATCGAAGCCAGGAAGGAAAACAGCGCGAAGATCGCCCCGAATACCCAGAGCGACAGGTTGAATGCACCGGCCGCGAGCAGAAGCGCGCCACGGCCGAGCAGTTTGAGGATCGCGCGGGTCTTGCCGCCGCTGGTTTCCGCAAGGCGCGCCGCCCGCGCAACGTCTTCCGGACCTTCGGCGATCTTGAGCGTGTCGAGCGCGCCGCGCGCGCCGGCCTTTTCGCTGACACGTCCGACGTCCTTGGCGAGCCGGACCAGGGCGCCGGCCTTTTCGGCGCGGAAAGCCGCGCCGATCGCACTGACGGTTTGGGTGGGACGGGTCACGGCGGCCGACGAAACGGCGTTCTGGAGCATCGAGGTGTCGACCACTTCGCGCGCCGAGCGGCCGGCCCACTCGGTCAGTCCCTCACCGAGCCGCCCGACCTTGCGCGCGTCCTTGACCAGCGTGAGCCCGGCCCGCAACGGCGCGACGCCGCCGACCGACACATAGGTCGCCGCCGTCACCGCGAGGCCCGACGGTCGCAAGACCGAGCACCAGGCGATCGGTATCTTCGCCCATCACCAGATGCTTGCTTTCGCGCACGACGTCGCGGATATCGCCGAAGACAAAGAGATCGCCGGCCACAGTGCCCGACAGGCTGCCGGCATCGTCGGCATTTCCGGTGACAAAGCCTGCGGCAAACCGGCGGGCAAAATGCGACGTGGTGCTGTCCTCGCGTACAGCCGCATCCACCCTTTGCAGGAGATCGTCGGGGAGCGAAATGTCCCTGGACTTGGCAAGATCGACGAAGCTCGAGGCAAGGCTCGTGTCGTGTGCGTCGAGCGCGGCCTCGATCTGCTCGCTCACGACACTTATACTTTTTTTATTCCGCAGGGCAGAACCGATCTGAAGGTCGGATAGTTCGGCAGGATCGTCCTGGGCCGCCAAGATGGAAGCGGCCTCCTGCGCATGCGGCAAAATCGCAGCAAGCGCCGCACCGCTTACCGTCATCGCCGCCAACGCCAAAACGATTCGCCGCCGCTTCATCGAAAAAGACCCGGTTATCTGCGACAAGAAATAATGCGCCACTTTCGCGACACAACTGCCCCGACGAAAGAAGGGCTTCTCGGGACACCAAGATTGTGTCGAATTTGTAAGAACAAACCAGCTGCAAGGGCACCGAATCCACTCCACCAGTCCTGCGGAAAGTAGGCTAGGAATCGATGGGTTCCATCTCTATGGTGATTCCACTTTTCAAGTGGTGGAACGTCATGCCGGTGTCGTATGCCGCTGTTTCTACCTGAGGTGAATCTGATGTCCGACCATGTCGTCCCGCACTTCCATAACGATGCCGGCGTTGCCGTTATTGAGATCGGTTCGCGGGAATTCATGTGCGTCGGCGCCAACCCACCCTTCGACCACCCTCACGTTTTTCTCGATCTCGGCAACGACAACGAGATCATCTGCCCCTATTGCTCGACGCTTTATCGATTCGCCGCTGATCTGAAAGCCGGCGAGGCCCGCCCGCCGGAGTGCGTGCTGGTCGACAAGGTCGCGTAATCGGCTTGCTTCCGTTAGTGCCCGTTACTTTCCGAAGTTCGTGAAAGGGGCGCTACGATGGGAGCACGAACTTCGGAAAGCGGGCACTGATGGCGGCTTCGCGCACGATCGTCGTTGCGGGTGCCGGCATCGGGGGACTGACCGCTTCGCTGGCGCTGGCCCGGCAAGGATTTCGCGTCATCATCCTGGAGAAAGCCGAACGGCTCGAGGAAGCCGGCGCCGGCTTACAACTTTCGCCCAATGCGAGCCGTGTGCTGGTCGATCTCGGCCTGCGACCGCGGCTGTCCGGCACGGTGACGCCCGAGGCCATCTGCCTGATGAGTGCTGCAAGCGGCGGCGAAATCACCCGCCTTCCGCTCGATCAAGATCCTGACTCCGCCGCGCCCTATTGGGTGATTCACCGCGCCGACCTGCAAGCGGCGCTGTGCGACGCGGTGCAAGACAGTCCCGACATCGAGCTTCGGCTCGGTTGCCAGTTCGAGGATGTCAGTTCTCACGCCAAGGGACTGACCGTGATTCAGCGCAGTGGCACAACGCGCCGCGAGGAACTCGCCCTCGCGTTGATCGGCGCCGACGGCATCTGGTCGGCGGTCCGTCACCATTTGCTTCCCGATCTGCAACCGCGCTTCTCCGGGCTGATTGCCTGGCGCGGCACGCTCGATACCACGCAGTTGCCGCGCGAATATACATCACGCCGCGTTCAACTCTGGATGGGCCCAGGCGCGCACCTTGTGACCTATCCGATTTCCGGTGCGCGACGGATCAACGTGGTGGCGGTCGTGTCCGGAGAGTGGAACAGACCCGGCTGGAGCGAGCGCGGCGACGACAACGAGATCAAGACCGCGTTCGTCAACGCCGGATGGCACGCCATCCCGCGCATGCTGGTTGGCGCGGTCGACGGCTGGCGAAAATGGGCGCTGTTCACCGTCCCCGGCGGCGGCCCATGGACCGAAGGCGCGGTCGCTCTGTTGGGAGATGCGGCGCATGCGATGTTGCCCTTCGCCGCGCAAGGCGCGGCCATGGCGATCGAGGATGCGGCCGTGCTCGCCAAATGCATCGCCGAACGACAAAACGAGAGCGCCACAGCGGTATCGGCCGCGTTGCAACGCTATGAGCGGTTGCGCCGGCCACGCGTGACGCGACTACAGCGCACTGCGCGGCAGTTGGGGCGGGTTTATCACCTCTCGGGTCCGCTCGCTTTGGCGCGGAACCTCGTCATCAAGACGATGGGACCGAAGCGGATGCTGTCGCGGCAGGACTGGATCTACAACTGGCAGGCCTGAGACAGGGCCGTCACGCCAATACTAATAGACAACACGCCCGCCTCTCATCGTCGGCATACTGGTGGTCGGCTTGTCGACGGCTGGAGCGGCTGCCGGCGCTGCGGCCTGGCCGCCCGGCGTCTCGCGGCACTTGTTGACCACCCACGCTTCTTCGGCGTTCTTCGCCTGGCCACGCACCGAGATGTACTCGTTGCGATAGGCGACCTCGGCCACGACGGCCCCGCCTACGCCTTCCTGGGCCTTGCTCATCAAGCCCTGCAACTCCGCCAGCTTGGCCGCGAGCGTCTTGCGCTCGGTCTCGAGCTGCTTGCAATTGTAGAGCTGGTACTTCGCAGGGTCGGCAAACGCCGACGTCATGCTGTCGCTCATGTCGGCGCAGCCGGAAAGCAATCCGGCGCACGCCAGGACGACCGCGCCGGCAAGGGCGCGGGCCGTCACGTGAAAGCGGGCACTCGAATTGATCATATGGACCTGTTAGCCCCTCAACCTTGAGGTTGCGTAAAGTCAGGGGCTAGTGCGGGGAGCACTAGGCGGCGGTCGTGTCCGGAATGAGGCTTTGCCTTGTTGAATGGGGTCGCTTAAAGGTTTCAGGCGCGTTTAAGCTGGGCCAGCCTCATTTGCCGGACTTAAAAACTGCGCTAAGTGATTGATCTCGCGATCAAAGCGGACGTGGCGGAATTGGTAGACGCAAGGGACTTAAAATCCCTCGATGGCAACGTCGTGCGGGTTCGAGTCCCGCCGCCCGCACCAGAACAGACAACCCGAAGGCCTCGACG
>CAWDES010000010.1:0-78757 GCA_963801325.1 uncultured Alphaproteobacteria bacterium | reverse complement strand
TCGCCACCCTTCCAAAACGTTAATTCAGCGGACGATGGACCGATCCGAACGACAATGCGGCGTGCTCAATGCAGCCGACGCAGCGTCGCCGACGGCGTCTCGCCGAATTTGGCGCGATAGGCGCCGGCCATCCGGCCGAGATGCGTAAAGCCGAGATCGAAGGCAATGTCGATGATGCGCGCCTCGGACCCGCCACGCTCGAGCCTGCGCATTGAGATGCGACAGGCGAATATCGAGCAGCATCTCCGAGATCGACGTTCCAAAATGGCGCTGGAAGCCGATTTGCAGCGCGCGGATGCCGATGCCGGCGGCGTTCGCGAGTTGCGCGAGATCAAGCGGCTCGGCAGGCGTTGGTCCGCAGGCAATCGCGCGCCCGCCGCAATGCGACGGGCAAGCGTCTCGGCCTCGCCCGGAGAACTTGCTGATCGCATCGGACAGGTCGTGACGCTGTCCGAGTGAGAAGCGCATCGAGCAGCGCCTCGCGGCAATCGGCAGCGGCCACCGCCGACAAGGGGCCGGTGGCGCCAAGGCCTTCGGCGAGATCGGCAAGCCCCTCCAGCTGCGTCTGCAAGCGGCGGCCTGCGGGCCGCCTGAGATCAATCAACGGATCGAATTCGACGTCGCGCGTCGCTTTGCCGGCGAGCGCCGCGGCGCGTTGTTCGACCAGCCTCCGCTCGATCAGCAGAATGAGCTGGGCACAATCATTCTCCCACCGCATCTGCGTCGGCACCGTCGGCGACAGCAGCGACGCCGTGACACCAGGCGTGCATTCGATATCACGCGCGGCCGTGCGCACCCGCGCGAACCCGGCTAACGGAATCTGCACCAGGAAAAAGCGTTCGAGGCAGCCGGGGTCGATTGCGACCGATCCGCCATAGGCAACGTAGTTGATGGAGAAGCCATCGAACGGCGCGCAATGATGCCGCGCCGAGAAAGCGTGCGACGTCGATTTGACGGGCTCGAGCGCGTGGGGACAGAAGATGCGCCCGATCTGCTCTGCGGCAGCATCGACGCTTGCGGTGTTGACGCGGCAAAAGCCTGCGAGGCGCCCGGTGTCGGACGGCATCGCTTTGCCAGCCATTATCGGAACGACCGCGTCCATCACAGGCTTCGCCTCCGAAACTATTTGAAGCTTATAACAGTCCAGCCTTCTGGCAAGCGGCTTCCGAGAACGAGGAATAGGCAATCCGGGCAAGGGCTTCGCTGTGCCGCCGTGCAACCTCCTGCCCCGGTGTCCCATGGAGTGCGGATTCGTTTATCGGATAGACAGCCACCGCCGGCCGTCCGATGCTCCCGCCCACGGTCAACCGGAGGGCAAGATCATGGCGCCTTGAGAAAGGCATCACGCGTAGCGGCGAGGGATTTCGCGGCAAGACCTGGAACATCCTGGGTCAGGTCTACTTCCCCAAAGCCGTGACCGATTCCACCTTCGCGTTCGAGACCAACAGCGAGCCCGGACAGTTCGTGCCGGTGCATGTCCATCCGACCCAGGACGAATTCATCCTGGTGCAGGAAGGCGTGCTGGATCTGAAGCTCGATGGCGTCTGGGTACAGGCCAAGGCCGGCGACCTCGTGCGCATGCCGCGCGGCATTCCGCACGGCTATTTCAACAAATCCGACAAGCCGGCCCGCGCACTGTTCTGGGTATCGCCGATGCAGAAGCTGGAAGCGCTGTTCGACAAGCTGCACAACCTCACCGACCCGGCCGAGGTGGTGAAGATCTCGGCGGAGCATGAGGTGAATTTCCTGCCGCCGAAGCCAACGACTAGCAGCATGACCCGGAAAAGCGTGCAGCGGTTTTCCGAAAAGATCATGCGCAATCAAAGAGCGTAAACGTAGTCATTGCCGGGAGGACTGCGCCATCGCGGGCGAACGAAGGCGCATGCCTTCAAAACATCGGAGCACGGACATGGTCAGCCAGAAACAGGTTTGCGTGATCGGCGCCGGCGTTTCCGGCCTCGCAGCAGCCAAGGCGTTTGCGGCGCGCGGTCACAAGGTCACGATCGTCGAGAAGAGCGCCAATCTTGGCGGCGTCTGGGATCCGTCGCGGGCCTATCCGGACGTGCAGACCCAAAGCCCGAAGGACCTCTATCGCTACACCGACAAGGCGATGCCGGACGCCTATCCCGAATGGCCGAAAGGTCCGCAGGTGCACGCCTATCTGGCCGACTACGCCAAAGGCCACGGGCTCGATCGCCTGATGCGCTTCAACACCACGGTCGCCAGCATGAGCCGCCGCGCCGACGGCAAGCCGGGCTGGACGCTTGAACTGACCACGCCCGACAAGACCGTCGGTGAGGATTTTGATTTCGTCGCGATCTGCACCGGCCAGTTCAACGATCCGCAGGAACTGAAACTTGCCGGCGAGGACGCATTCAAGGCGCGAGGTGGCCAGATCCTGCACTCCTCGACCTATGGCGATGCGTCGCTCGCCAAGGGCCGCCGGGTCGTCGTGCTCGGCGGCTCGAAATCCGCAACCGACATCGCGGTGAACGCCGTCAATTCCGGCGCGCGCGAAGTCACCATCGTCTATCGCGAGCCGGTCTGGCGTATCCCCTACTTCGTCGGCGGTCTCGTCAATTTCAAGCGCATCCTCTACATCCGCGCGCAGGAGGAGATGTTTCGCGGGCTGGGGCCTCGGCGCCGATGGCGCGGCTTGCGCACAACCTCGCAAAGCCGATGGTCTGGGCGCAACTGGCGCGGGCTGGAGAGCCTGTTGAAGGCGCAGCTCAAGCTCGCCAAATGCAAGATGGTGCCGCAAGACGCGGATCGAGGACGGCGTCAATTGCTCGGTGCCGATCGCCACGCCCGGCTTCTACCCGATGGTGGCGGATGGCCGCATCAAGGCGATCCGCGGCACCTTCGACCGTTACGACGGCGATCAGATCGTGATGAGCAACGGCGAGCGCGTCGGCGCCGACGTGGCGGTGCTGGCGATCGGCTACAAGTTCGGCGTGCCGTTCCTGCCCGAAGCCTATCGCAGCAAGCTGGTCGATCCCGACGGCCAGTATCGCCTCTATCGCCTGATCGCCAATCCGGATCTGCCGGAACTCGGCTTTGTCGGCTTCAATTCCAGCTTCTGCACCGTGCTCTGCGCCGACATGGCCGCGCACTGGCTGGTGCGCTATGCCGACGGCATGCTCGCCCACCAGCCGAGCGCGCAGGAGATGCGCGACAACATCGAGATGATGCTGCACTTCAAGCGGGTGGAGCGGCCGGCCGCCGGCGTCTATGGCGGCCTGTGCGTCGCGCCTTATCACTTCAAGCATTTCGACGAACTGCTTGCCGATATCGGCGCCTCCCTGCGCCGCCGCGGCGCACTGACGGAAAAGTTCACGCCGCCCGATGCGGACGCCTATGCCCAGTTTCTCGCCTCCGCGCCGGACTACCAGACGACGCCGCAACCCGCGCTTGCGCAGAAGTCCGCATGACGAACCGCGTCAGCACTGACGCCGATTTCCGACCGTCATGACAGCGCCCGCACCTCGCGGGCGACGCCCTGATATGCCCCGCGGCATTTGCCTTGTACGCTCGTACAAGATAAGAGGCCGCCTGGTGCCCACTTTTCGAAGTTCGTGCTCCATCGCAGCACGCGGCGGTACTAGAAGAGCGCTCCCGGGGAGGATGACCATGACGTTGCCGACCGCCAGCTTCCGCAGCCTGTTCGCGGGCGTTGCAGCTCTGCTGCTGTTCAATAGCGCGGCCGACGCCGCCGAGGTTCATGTGATGATCTCGGGCGGGCTGTCGCCGGCCTACAACGCGCTGGTGCCGGAGTTCGAGAAGGCGACCGGCAACAAGGTGGTCACGGCCTACGGCCCGTCGATGGGCACGACGGTCAATGCGATTCCGATGCGGCTCGACCGCGGCGAGCCCGCCGACGTGCTGATCCTGGTCGGCTATGCGCTCGACGACCTGATCAAGAAGGGCAAGGCGGTAGCGGCAGCCGCGTCGACCTCGTCAATTCCAAGATCGGCGTTGCCGTCAAGACAGGCGCGCCGAAGCCCGACATTTCGACGCCGGATGCCCTCAAGCGCGCGCTGCTCGCGGCAAAATCCGTCGCCTATTCCGACAGCGCCAGCGGCGTCTACATCTCGACCGAGATGTTCAAGAATCTCGGCATCGCCGATGAGATGAAGGACAAGGCGAAAAAGATTCCGGCAACCCCCGTCGCGGAGATCGTCGCCAAGGGCGAAGCCGAAATCGGCATGCAGCAGATCAGCGAATTGAAGGCTGTCGCTGGCATCGACATCGTCGGCCCGCTGCCGGAATCCCTGCAAAAGGTCACGGTATTCTCGGCCGGCATCGCCTCGGCGTCGAAAGAACCCGAGGCCGGCAAGGCGCTGATCAAGTTCCTTGGCTCGGCTGCGGCGAGAAAGACGATCGTCAATTCCGGCCTCGAGCCGATCGAAGGCGCGGCGAAGTAAGCTAGCCCCGAAGCACTTTCTTCGCCCTCACCCTTCGTGGGGAGGGTGGATCATCGTGAGCAGCGGCGAACGATGAGCCGGGTGGGGGTTATCGCAACAAGGAGCCCCAGCCCGACGCTCGCTTTGCTCACGCCGACCCTCCCCACTGCTCGCTAACGCTCGCGGGCGAGGGATAAACAACAAGGCTACTTCGCCCGCAGCGGGGTGTCCTTCAGCCCGTTATTGTCGAACGCCTTGCGCAACAGACCGTTGGTCTTGGCATCCGCCATGAACTTGCTGGCATATTCCAGCGAGAGCGGGTGATTGAGCGGCACGGCCACCGCGGTCACCGTCTGCTTGAAGGTTTCATCCAGCACGCGCGTGCCCGGAATCTTCTTGGCCAGCGCGTTGAGCTGATCGCGCGACAAGGCGAATGCGTCGACCTCGCCGTTCTTCAGCAGATTGAAGATCTCGTCATAGGTCTGATAGCCCGTGACCTTGGCGTTCTTCAGATGCGCCTCCGCGCCCCGCATGGTGGTGGTGTCGTTGACGGCAACGACCTTGACGCCCGCCTGATCGAGGCTCGCAAAATCCTTGATGCCAGATCCCGCTTTCACGATGTAGGTCGCTTCGGCGACTTCATAGATCGGACCGAACGCGATCTTCTTGGCGCGCGCGGGATCCTCGGGCAGGAAGCTGACATCCCACTCGCCTTTGACGCCCGCATCCGCGATCAACCCGGAATTCGAGATAGGTGACATATTCGACCGGCAGGCCGAGCTGGTCCGCTAAGGCCTTGCCGAGATCGACCGGCACGCCGGCATAGCCGCTTTCCGTCTTGGTCGACCAGTAGGCGCCTCCGGCCGGACTGATCCCGATCGCAACCCGCAATTTGCCGGTCGGTGCGATTTCGTCCTTCAAACCGTCCGCATGGGCATGGCCCGTCAGCATGACCGAAACTCCCAGAATGAGACCGCCGACGCGCGGCAAAAACCCATGACGCATAACCTGCTCCCGCCAGCCCCTTGTTGAGTATTCGGGGCGGTTGAGATCCATTATGGCGGATCGGCGGAGGCCGCAACACCTCGTCGGGAATGAAAATTCGGTGAGGCAGCCATTCGGGCTCAACCGGCACGCTTGCCAGAAAGCACCGGCAAGGCCGCACCAGAATCAGAACGATACCAGAGCTTCTTTGATTCCGAGGTTCGCATTGGAGGTTGCCGCGGTTTCAGCGAACTTCGGAATCGGAGCTCTACGCGGCCGGCGTCCTGATCTCGACCGGCAGAATGAGAGCGGCTGCGATCGTCAGCAGGCACAGCGCTCCGAATGCATGCAGCATGGTGACGAAGCCGCCCTGCTGGTACAGCCAGGCCACCAGCCCGACCGAAACACCCGCAGCAGTAAAGCCGACGAAGTAACGCACGGCGTAGGCGCGCGAGCGCCATTCCTCGCTGGTGTATTTGCCGACCATGGCGTCGTTGACGGTGACCTGGCCGAACGCGCCCATCACGATACCGATGGCGGCAATGATCAGCGGCAAGTTCGACAGTTCGGCGGCGACGTACAGAAACGGCGCCAGCACGAACGACAACGGCAGCGAGACGGTTTTCAACGAGTAACGATCGAGCAGCTTGCCGATGGTGTATTGCGTCATCGCGCCGAACACATAGACGCCGGCCGCGATCACCCCGAGCAGCGCCGGGCTTTGGGTCAGGCCGCTCAAGCGCTCGGCAAACAGTTTCGGCAGCGCCACGGTCACGGCGTTGAACGTCGTGGAGATCGCAATCACCACGATCAGAAGCGCGACGATCACCCGCCACATATCCTTCTTGGCAACGCGCGCCTGCGCCGCCGCCTGCTTCACGTTGGTGCGATCCTCGTGCTTGACCATCGCAACGAAACAAAGCCCGACCAGGATCGTGACAGCGCCCGGCAGGATGAAGGCCCAACGCCAGCCGAGATATTGCCCGACGACGCCGGTGACGAGCGCCGACGACGCCACGCCGAGATTTCCAAACACGCCGTTGATGCCCATCTCGCGGCCGAGCGCCTCGGCATAGGAGACGATCATCGCGGTGCCGACCGGATGGTAGATCGAGGCAAACAGGCCGATCGACAACAAGGCGGCGCCAAGCTCAAGCGGGGTATTGACCAATCCGACCGCGATCATCGAGGCGCCGATGCCGATGAAGAAAATCACCATCATGTGGCGGCGGCTCCAGCGGTCGCCCAGCCAGCCGGTCAGGAGCGAGCCGGCGCCAAAGGCCACAAAGCCGGGCGTCGCATAAGGCAACAGTTCGGAGTAGGCCATGCCGAGCGCCGGCCCCATGATGATCACCGCCGCCGCAAAGATCAGCATCGCGTAATGGTCGATGAAGTGCGCGGCGTTGACAAAGCCGATCACCCGGCTCGGGCTATTCATGGAGCGATTCCCCTCTTTTCCGGGAATGAGATATAGCTATTTGCCCTGACGGGATGCGGCCAATGAATATCGTCGAAAAGCCAATTGCGGTGATCCAGGGACGGCGGATTTCAACCGGCGACGGCATTCACATGATTGCCAACCACTACCCGAGAGGAACCCGGCTCGACACCCATCTGCATCGCGAGGCCCAACTGGTGTACGCCGCACGTGGCACCATGCAGGTCACGACGCCGAAAGGGCGCTGGCTGGTGCCGCCGGATCGCGCGGTATGGGTGCCGGCACGCCTGGCGCATTCCATCGATGTGCTTGCCGATATCGACATGCGCACCTTGTATTTCGATCTGGCGTGGCTGGCGCGCGAGCAAGCAGACGCCGAGTTGACCGAGGAATTCGTCGTGCGCGTGTCGCCGCTGTTGCACGAGACGATCCTGGCTCTGTTCGACGGCCGCAACGACCGTGATCGCACCACCCTCTTGATACGGCTTGCCATGCTCGAACTGCATCAAGCTGAGGATTCCGCGACGTTCATCCCGCTTCCCAAGGACGCGCGTTGCCGCCGCGCGGCAGAGCTGGTGCTGGCCGATCCGGCCGGCGCTCATGAAATCGAGATCGTTGCGGAGAAAATCGGAACTTCGGCACGCACCTTGTCGCGGCTCTTCACAGCCGAGACGCAGTTGAGTTTCAAGAGCTGGTGCCAGCGGGCGCGGATTGCGGCTGCCATCGAGCGGCTGTCAACCGATACCAATGTCTCGATCAAGCAGGTCGCCGGTGAACTCGGCTATGCAAGCCTCCCTGCATTTTCGCATGCCTTCCGGCAAGTTACCGGCCGGACACCGACCGAATTTGTCCAAAAGGATTAACCTGGGTTGGCCGCAACAACCCTGACAAATTGTTGTGCTTGATTGCCGCGCACTTCGCCTTAAATCTATGTATCATCAACGCTCACCCAGACGGATTGATCAGTAAGCCGATGGCCACTGCATTCTTCAGCGACCTGCTTGCCACCATTTCGGAGCGTGGGCGCACCCTGCTCCAGCGCGGTAAACCTGACGACGGCAAAGAGGACGCCGAGGGCCTGATCGAGCTCTGCGAGGCGGTCTTGTCGGGCCGCGGCGAGGCCTCCGGCACGGCGATGGCCAGCGAACTCCTCGACCGCTACCACGATCTCAATCCAGAGGAGCGGCGCGCCTTTTTTCACGGGCTATCGCGCAATTTCGGTCCCGACCGCGACAAGGTGAACAAGGCCATCGAAGCATGGATGGCCGAGCCCGGCGACGGCAATGGCGGCGCGCTGCATTTTGCCTCCGAGCCACGGCGGCAGGAATTGATCCGGCGGCTGAATCGGGCGCCCGGCGGCACCGCCGATCTGGTCGAGATGCGCGCCGATCTGCTCGATCTCATGAACGGCGACAAGAATCTCGCAGCGCTCGACCGCGACATCGTCCATCTGCTCGGATCCTGGTTCAACAGGGGATTTCTCGTGCTGCGCCGGATCGACTGGTCGACGCCCGCCAATATCCTGGAAAAGATCATCCGCTATGAAGCGGTGCACGAAATCGGCGGCTGGAACGATTTGCGCCGGCGCATCGATCCGATCGACCGCCGTTGCTACGCCTTCTTTCATCCGGCGCTTGCCGACGAGCCCCTGATCTTCGTCGAGGTGGCGCTGACCGAAGAAATTCCGAACGCGATCGCGCCTTTGCTCGCGGAAGATCGCGAGCCGGTGCCGGTCGACCGCGCCCGCACCGCCGTGTTCTATTCGATTTCCAACACCCAGCGCGGTCTCGGCGGAATTTCCTTCGGCAATTTCCTGATCAAGCAGGTGGTCGAGGAACTGCGCCGTGAACTGCCGAAGCTCGAAAACTTCGTGACGCTGTCGCCGGTGCCGGGCTTCATGAAATGGCTGAAGACGACGGCCTACCTTCCTGTCACCGAAGACGAGCGCCCCCTTCTCAAGCATCTCGACGAGTCTGATTGGTGGCGGAACCCCGAGATCGAAGGTCAGCTGCGTCCGATCGTCGAGACCCTGGCGGCGTACTATTTCCTCAAGGCCCGCACGCCGAAGGGACGCCTGATCGATTCCGTCGCGCGCTTCCATCTCGGTAACGGTGCGCGGCTCGAGCGGATCAACTGGCTCGGCGACGTCTCGGCCAAGGGCCTGCGGGAATCCGCCGGCGTCATGGTCAACTATCTCTACCGTCTCGACGACATCGAGAAGAACCACGAGGCCTACGCCAACGATGGCACCGTGGTGGCATCGAGCGCGGTGAGGAAACTGCTCAAGGGCGAAGGCCGCCGCTTGCTCGACATCGTCGCGTTGCCCAAACAGGCCTAGCGGCGCGGCTGGATTGAGATCCGCTCCTACGACGCCAGCGCCTTCATCTCGCGGTAGAGATCAGACTTTCCTTCAAAGCCGATGCCCGGCAAATCCGGCATGGTGATGTGGCCGTTCTCGACGCGCACGCCGTCCGGGAAGCCGCCATAGGGCTGGAACAGGTCCGGATAGCTTTCATTGCCGCCGAGCCCGAGACCGGCCGCGATATTGAGTGACATCTGATGCCCGCCATGCGGGATGCAACGGCTTGCCGACCAGCCCGCAACCTTCAGCGCTTCCAGCGTGCGCTGATATTCGCAAAGACCGTAGCTCAGCGCGCAATCGAATTGCAGCCAGTCGCGATCCGACCGCATGCCGCCGTAGCGCAACAGATTGCGTGCGTCCTGGTGGCTGAAGAGATTTTCGCCGGTCGCCATCGGTCGCGGGATAGAATTCCGCGAGCGCCGCCTGAAGCTGGAAGTCGAGCGGATCGCCGGCCTCCTCGTACCAGAACAGCGGATAGTCGCGCAGCATCTTGGCGTAGGCGATGGCCGTCTCCAGATCGAAGCGGCCATTGGCATCGACCGCGAGTTGCGCGTCCTTGCCGATCTCCTTCAGCACCGCCTCGATGCGCGTACGATCTTCCTCGATGGGCGCGCCGCCGATCTTCATCTTGACGACGTTGTAGCCGCGGTCGAGATAGCCGCGCATTTCCGCGCGCAGCATCGACAGGTCCTTGCCGGGATAATAATAGCCGCCGGCGGCGTAGACGAAGACGCGCGGATTGGCCTTCACGCCGTGGCGCTCGGCGAGCAAGCGAAACAGCGGCTTGCCTGCAATTTTCGCCACCGCGTCCCACACCGCCATGTCGATCGTGCCGACCGCGACCGAACGTTCGCCGTGGCCGCCGGGCTTCTCGTTCGACATCAGCGTGGCCCAGACCTTGTCCGGGTCGAGATTGTCGCCGGCCTCATTGAGCAGCGTCTTCGGGTCGGCTTCCTTGATGCGCGCGGCAAAACGCTCGCGGATCAACCCGCCCTGCCCGTAACGGCCGTTCGAATTGAAGCCGTAGCCGACCACGCGTTTGCCGTCGCGCACCACGTCGGTGACGACAGCAACCAGGCTCGTCGTCATCTTGGTGAAGTCGATATAGGCGTTGCGGATCGGCGAGGAGATCGGCTTTGTAATTTCCTGGATGTCGATGATGCGAACGGACATGGGGCTTCTCAGTTTCTTGTTGCGCGTCATGCCCGGCCTTGTGCCGGGCATCCACGTCTTGAAATCTTCCCACGACGAAGGCGTGGATGGCCGGGTCACAGGCTAGCGGCAGCGACGCCGTTCTGCGAACGGCTATGCCCGGCCATGACGGGGTTAAGGCTTTCGGCTTGTCCCGGAAATACGGTTCGACCGGACCATGCACCTTGATGGTCAACGGATTGCCGAAACGATCCTTGGCATTGCCGGCCGTCATGCGAATCCAGCCCTCGCTGACGCAATATTCCTCGACGTTGTTTTTCTCGACGCCCTTGAAGCGAATGCCGACGTCGCGCGCCAGCACGGCCTCGTTGTAATAGGGGCTATCGGGATCGACCGACAGACGGTCCGGCAATTCGCCCGGCGCCGGCGCTTCATTTTTCTCGTTCACAGCAATGCCTCGATATCCTTGGTGAGCGATTCCGGCGTCGCGGTCGGTGCATAGCGGCCGACCACCTTGCCCGAACGGTCGATCAGGAATTTGGTGAAATTCCATTTGATCGCGGAACCAAACAGTCCGGATTTTTCACGCCGGAGATATTGATACAGCGGATGGGCCTTGTCGCCATTGACGTCGATCTTGTCGAACATCGGAAAGGTGACGGCGTAATTCGACGAGCAGAACTCCCCGATCTGGGTTGCACTGCCCGGCTCCTGCCGTCCGAACTGGTTGCAGGGAAAGCCGAGCACCGAAAAGCCGCGCGCGCCGAACTTCTGTTGCAGCGCCTCGAGCCCTTTATATTGGGGCGTGAACCCGCAAGCGCTCGCGGTGTTGACGATCAGAAGCACCTTGCCCGCGAACTGCTTGATCGGAGTGTCTTCGCCTGTGAGCGATTTGGCGTTGAAATCGTAGATCGACGACATCGTCAGCCCAGCACCGGATCGATCGGCGACGGCGGCGTGCCACCGGCCTCGATCGCTTCGCCCGCGAGCAGAAGAATATCCTCGCGAAAACGCCCGGCCACGAGATGCACGCCGACGGGCACGCGCCCGACCAGGCCCGTGGAAACCGTCAGCCCCGGCAGGCCCATGAAGGGGATGGCGATCTGAGGCAGTTGCGCGCGCCAGACGCGCGCAAAGGACGCATCGTCCTTGGTGTCGAGTTCATCGGGGAACGGCAATTCGCCGGACACCGGCATCAGCAACACCGGGTATTTTTCCAGGAACAGCGACCAGTCGCGAGCCAGCGTCGCACGCCGCGTCAAAATCTTGGAAAGCGTCAGCGCATCGAACGGGAACACTTTCGGCTTGTTGCCGCGCAAACATGCGAGCGCGCCGGGATCGCCCTCGCGCTCGGCAGCCGCGAGTTGCCCTTCATAATTGTCGCCGAGCCAGAGCTTGGTCTGATTTTCAGCCGCTTCCTTCAGCGGCGGAAGCGACGTGACTTCTTCGACTTTCCAGCCGGCACGTTCGAGACGCCTGGCCGCATCGACCACCGCCGCCTTCACTTCGCCGACCGGGTCGAGCCCTTCCGGATTGACGCACAAGGCCGCGCGCTTTGGCATCGGCGGACCTTCGAGCGGCGCCGGCACCCACCAGGGGTCGCGCATGTCCGACATCGACATCGCTTGAAGCGAAATCCGCAAATCGCCGATGGTTCGCGCCAGCGGTCCCGAAACCGCGGCGATCTGCGCGCCGATGGCGCGCTCCGGCAACGCGGCGTTGAACGCGGGGATGCGGCCGGTCGTCGTGCGCAGGCCATGAACGCCGTTGACGTAAGCGGGATAGCGGATCGAGCCCGCAATATCGGTGCCATGCGCGATGTGGCCGATGCCGGCCGCGACCGCGGCGCCGGCGCCGCCGGAAGAGCCGCCCGGCGTGATCGAGGGATCGCGCGGGTTCTTGGTGTTGCCGTGAATGAGATTGGTGGTGAACCAGCGATAGGAGAACGCCGGACAGTTGGTGCGCCCGAGGATAACCGCGCCTGCCTTGCGCAGGTTGTCCACGATCGGGCTGTTGTCCTTTGCGATCACGTCGCGCTGCATCTTCAGCCCGTTGGTGTTGGCGTAGCCGGCCTGATCGATATTCGCCTTGATCGTGACCGGCACGCCGGCGAGCACGCCTGCATCGTCGCCGCGCGCGATCGCCGCATCGACCTCGGCTGCCTGCGCAAGCACGTCCTCGGGGCGATGATCGACCACCGCGTTGATCGCGGGATTGACCGCATCGAGCCGGGCCAGGGCCGCCGTTGCGGCTTCCCTGGCCGAGACCTTTTTCGACTTGATCAGGCCGGCCAATTCCTGGGCCGGCAAGCGCCAGATGTCTTTCATGTTTCGCCCCCTTTTGTCCGCCTGGAGTTGCAGCGCCGGCGATTATTTCGTCTCAACGATAGTGCGAGATGTAATAAGCGAGGTCGGCGATTTGTTCGTTGGGCACTTCGCCCATCACGTCCGCCATGGTGCCGTCATAGCCATGCCGGGCATTGCTCTTGTATTCGGCAAGGGTCTTGTTGAGATAGTCCTCGCGCTGATTGGCGAGCCGCGGCACGTTCTCCTTGCCGGAGAAATCGGCGTTGTGACAAGAATTGCAGCGGTGCTGTTGCGCGAGCGCCAATCCCTTCTGCATCCGTGCGGGATCGCCCGCTTCCGCCGGCGGCTGCGGCTTCGGCAGCTTGGCGATGAAATCGGAAAACTTCTGAAGATCGTCGTCGGTGAACGACTTCACCATCTCATTCATCGGATCGAAGGTGCGCAGCTTCTCGCGGAACATGAAAAGCTGGATCAACGCGTAAGGCGCTTGCTGGCTGCCGAGCGAAGGCGTGTTTTCCATCTCGGACTGGCCGTGTTCGCCATGGCAGGCAAAACACGTCGCCGCGCGCTGCTCGACGGTTTCTGCAGCTCGGGCCGAGCCTGCCAGCGACACAAGCGCCAGCGCTGCCATGATTGTTGTTGTTTTTTGCATCGATCGAGCCTCAGTGCTTATTCCCAAATGAAAATCGGGGGCGAACCTTCCCGGTCGCCCCCGATTTTTGCCGTGCGTTTTACTGCGCGGCGACCTTCGCCTTGCCGTAGCTCAGGCGGTAGACGGCGCCGTTCCAGTCGTCGGAGATCAGCATCGAACCGTCCTTCATCTGCAGGACGTCGACCGGACGGCCGACATACTTGTTGTCCTGCAGGAAGCCGGTGACGATCGGCTCGATGTTCTTGACCGTGCCATCCTTGTTCAGATGAGCGACGACGACGTCACCACCGAACTTGTTGGTCTTATTCCACGAACCGTGGCGCGCGATGATCGGCTGGTTCTTGAAAGCAGCCGGGAACATCTTGCCGGTGTAGAAGCGCATGCCCAACGAAGCGGCGTGCGGGCCCATCAGGCCGACCGGAGGCGTGTAATCGCTGCACTTGTGGCCCCAGCCGAATTCCGGATCAGGAATGTTGCCCTGCCAGCAATACGGAGAGCCAAAGTGCTCGCCGACCTTGGTGACGCGGTTGAGTTCGTCGTTCGGCAGATCTTCCGACATCCAGTCGCGGCTGTTGTCGGTGAAGTAGAGCTGCTTGGTTTCCGGATTCCAGTCGAAGCCGACGGTGTTGCGGACGCCAACGGCGACCACTTCAGCGCCCGAGCCATCGAGGTTGATGCGGCGGATCTGGCCGTGATCCTTGTCATGCAGCACGTTGTTGCCGGGCTGGCCGACCGGAACGTAGAGCTTGTTGTCCGGTCCGATCGCGATGAACTTCCAGCCGTGGGCTTCGTCCGTCGGCAGCTTGTCGTAGATCACGGTGGGCTTCGGCGGATTGTCGAGATTGTCCTCGATCTTCTCGATCTTCGACACCTTCGAGAGCTCGGCGATGTAGAGCGTGCCGTCCTTGAAAGCGACGCCGTTCGGCCGATAGAGGCCGGAGGCGATGATCTTGACCTCGCGCTTGCCGTCCTTGTTGACGATCGCATAGACCTTGTCGACGGTGCGGCTGCCGACGAAGACGGTGCCCTTGTCGCCGAGCGCCATCTCGCGCGCGTTCGCCATGCCGGCGGCATAGACTTCAAGGTTGAAGCCGGCCGCGGCCTTCAGTTTGTCGATCGGCAGCTTGTCGGGCGCAGTCGCAAGCGGCGACGGCGGCGCATTTGGCGCCAGCTTTTGCGCCGCTTCATTGTCCGGGCGGCCAATCATCGGCGAACCCGGAGGAAGCGGAGCAGCGGCGGCGGGTGCCGCGGCCGGGGGGCTGGCCGTCTGCGCGACCACGCCGTAGCTCAAAACGCCAATGAAGGCGCCCGCCAGCAACAGCCTGGCCGGCACCGATGAACTGATCCTCATAAAAGTTCTCCCTTTGTGGAAGCCTTCGACCTGCGCACGGGGCAACCCATTGCCCGTACCGGCGGACTTCGTGGCGGTACTCTTGAATATTTTTGCGCTCGTACGCAATCGGAAACATCTCGCGGACGGCTACGACGGCAAGCGCAAAGCGGGTGCGAAGACCCCCGAACGATCCTAGCGCGCCGGGCTATGCCCGGTCTCAGGCCGGCCTATCAATGCTTCGTGACGGGCATGTCGGCGTCATCGGACGTGGCTTCGATGTCGTCGAGGATGGCTTCCGCGAAGGGAAACTCGAGCACGATCTCGCCCTCGTCATCCCTGACTTCGAGGACCGCCCGCATCAGGTCCTCCATTCCCTCGATCCGCAGCAGCTCGAGGATCATGGCGCGGGCGACTTCCCAGGCGCGGTCCGGGTTGCGCAACTCCTCGCCTTCCGGATCGGAGATCACCTCATTGCCGATTCGCGTGTTGAAGAAATATCGCGGCATGGTCGAACCTGTTTCGGCTTGGAGGGATCGCGACCCCGGCGGCTGGGGACCGCCGGATTTTTCACAGTTGCTTTATTTTGGCATTGGCCGAGACGGCATGCCGATCCCACGGACGGAGGAGGCGTCCAGAAGAACCTATTGATGCGTCATTGTTTTGACAGGGGTTTGGGCGCGAATTCACGGAATATTGTGCATCGCAACATATCTTCTGCCCTTGGCCCGGTGCAAAAGATTCCGCTGGCGAACTTTGCGTTCCGTATTACCTTATACGCAGGGCGGAGTTCGTCCGGTTTCACTTAAGGAGAGCCAAAATGGCCTGGAAAGCACCGAAGATCGTCGAAGTGCCGGTCGGCATGGAAATCAACATGTATGCCTGCGCTGCCCGCAAGTAAGCGGCAGTACAAAGCATCTTCTTGAACAAGGTGGATTGCCGGGAGTGACGCGCCTCAAGGGGCGCGCTTTTCACCCCGCGTCCACCTTTGAAGTTTTCTGAGTACCGTTTTCGTCGGATCGTCTTCGAGGTTTTTCAAGCGAAGCCATCCTCGAAAACGCAGATCCTCGAGAACCCAAGACATCCAAAATTCCGCGTTCCAAGATTCCGCGTTGAGATTTCCGCGGTCAGAGATTCCAGGAGACGGATCATGTTGCGCGTCGTCGTCCTGGGCGCGGCGGCAGGTGGTGGCGTTCCGCAGTGGAATTGCGGCTGTCAGGTATGCCGGGCCGCGCGAACCACGAACCCCGAACTTCAAAGCACGCAGGCGTCGCTCGCGATCAGCGCCGACGGCGATCACTGGTTTCTGATCAACGCCTCGCCCGATCTGCGGCAGCAACTGACAGCGACCCCTGCCCTTCACCCCGCGCACGGAAAGCTTCGTCATTCGCCGGTGTCAGGCGTCATCCTGACCAATGGCGAGATCGATGCGATCGCAGGGCTGCTCTCGATGCGAGAAGGATGGCCGTTTGCGATCTACGCGCACGAAAAAGTGCTCGCGACCCTGAAGTCCAACAGCGTCTTCAATGTGCTGAGCGACAAGAACGTCAAGCGGGAAAAAATCGAGATCGAGCAGGCGTTCGAACCGGCGCTGCCGGATGGAACGCCGTCGGGCATCGAGATTCTGCCCTTCGAGGTCACCGGCAAGGGCGCATGGTACCTCGAAGGCGAACGTCGCGAGGGGGCCAAGGCCGCCGGCGACACGCTCGGCCTTCGCGTCCGCGACAAGGCAACCGGCAAGTTCTTCTACTTTGTCGCGGCCTGCGCCGAGGTGACCGACGATCTCAAAGTGCGCCTCAAGGGCGCCCCGCTGGTATTCTTTGACGGCACGGTCTGGCGGGACGACGAAATGATCGCGGCGGGCCTTGCGACCAAGACCGGCCGCAGCATGGGACATATTTCGATGTCGGGCGAACAAGGCGCGATCGCAGCCCTTGAAAGCCTTGGCATCGAGCGAAAGATATTCTTGCATATCAACAACTCGAACCCGGCTTTGCTCCACGATTCCGAGGAGCGCCGGGCAGCCGAGCAAGCGGGATGGCAAATTCCCGCCGATGGAACGGAGATTGTGCTGTGAGCGCGACAAGGCTTGAAGGGATGACGGCGCTTTCGCTTGGCGGCAAAACCGTGCTGAACAGCGCGTCCGAACTCGAAGCCGCGCTCCGTTATATCGGCGAGACGCGCTATCACAGCCTGCATCCGTTTCACAAACTGCTGCACGGCGGCAAGCTCAACAAGGGCCAGGTGCAGGCCTGGGCGCTGAACCGCTACTATTATCAGAGCACGATCCCGATCAAGGATGCGGTGGTGATCTCGCGCTTCCGCGATCGCAACACACGGCTCGAATGGCGGCACCGGATCGAGGACCACGACGGCGACGTCGGCGCCGAGGGCGGCATCGAGCGCTGGCTGAAGCTGACCGAGGGATTGGGCCTCGACACGGCTTACGTCGAATCCACCGAAGGAATCCTGCCGGCGACGCGCTTTGCCGTCGAGGCCTATGTGCACTTCGTCCGCGACAAAAGCCCGCTGGAAGCCATCGCCTCCTCGCTGACGGAACTGTTCGCGCCGAACCTGCACGAAGAGCGCATCTCCGGCATGCTGGCGCACTATGACTTCGTCAATCCCGACATCATGAGCTATTTCAGCCGCCGCCTGACCCAGGCGCCGCGCGACGCTGGATTTGCCCTCGACTACGTCAAGGCCCACGCCACAACGCCGGAACAGCGCGAAGCGGTTTGCAACGCCCTGATCTTCAAGACCAACGTGCTATGGGTTCAGCTCGATGCCCTGTATCATGCCTATGTCGAGGGCCATATTCCGCCAGGAGCGTTTGTTCCCAAGGGAACCTGAACAAGCCGAGTTGATAAGGCCAGCTCGAATAAGAACAGGGAAACCATGACCTCGAGCCGCAACATCACCGTCAGCGAAACGAGCCGGCCGAAACTGCCGCGCCACGCCAAGCTGAAATTCGATGAGACGCGGCAGGTCTGGGTGATCCTGGCGCCGGAGCGCGTGCTGGCGCCCGACGAGATCGCGGTCGAAGTGCTTCACCTTTGCGACGGCGCGCGCAGCGTCGCCGAGATGATCGATCAGCTCGCCGCCAAATACACCGCGCCGCGCGAGGCAATCGCGACTGACGTGGTCGCCATGCTGCAGGACCTTGCTGACAAGGGCTTTCTCACCGAAGCGCGGGAGAAGACGCCATGAGAACACGATCATGAGTCCGACGCTCACCGATGCCAGTCCTGTCGTGACCGATCCCGCTGACGGGCTCGCGGCGCTGGAATCACGCCGCTCGACCGCGGAGACATTTGGCATTCCGCTCGCGGTGCTCGCCGAACTTACCCACCGCTGCCCGTTGCAATGCCCCTACTGCTCGAACCCGGTCGAGCTGGATCGTTCCGGCAGCGAGCTCACGACCGAGGAATGGAAGAAGGTCCTGAGCGAGCTCGCCGAGATCGGCGTGTTGCAGATTCATTTCTCCGGCGGCGAGCCGACCGCGCGCAAGGACATCGTCGAACTGGTCCAGCACGCCAGCGATGTCGGGCTCTATTCCAACCTGATCACCTCGGCGGTGATGCTGACGCGCGAAAAACTCGCCGCGCTCGCGGACGCCGGGCTTTGTCATGTGCAGATCAGCTTCCAGGGTAACGAGCCGGTGGTGGCCGATCGCGTCGCCGGCTTCAAGAATGCGCACGCCAAGAAGATCGAAGTCGCGAAATGGACGCGCGAGCTCGATCTGCCGCTGACGGTGAACGCCGTCATGCACCGGCAGAACCTGCATCAACTGCCCGACATCATCCAGATGGCGGTCGATCTCGACGCCGACCGGCTCGAAGTCGCCAACGTGCAGTATTACGGCTGGGCGCTGAAGAACCGCGCGGCGCTGATGCCGACGCTGGAACAGATCGAGGAGACAAGCCGCATCGTCGAGGAAGCCCAAGTGCGCCTGAAGGGCACGCTCGCGATCGACTACGTCGTGCCGGACTATTACGCGCTGCGGCCGAAGAAATGCATGGGCGGCTGGGGCCGGCAATTCTTCAACATCTCGCCCGCCGGCAAGATCCTGCCGTGCCACGCGGCCGAGAGCATCACCGGGCTCGAATTCGAATCCGTGCGCTCCAACCATTCGATCGCCTGGATCTGGCAGAATTCTGAGGCCTTCAACCGCTATCGCGGCACCGGCTGGATGCCCGAGCCGTGCAAGAGCTGCGAGTTCCGCGAAGTCGATTTCGGCGGCTGCCGATGTCAGGCCTTTGCGCTGACGGGCGATGCCGGCAACACCGACCCGGCCTGCACGCTCTCGCCGCACCACGATCGGATTTTCAAGACCGCCGCCGAAGAAGCAGCCGGCGAGCAGACGCGCTTCATCTATCGCAATTTCGCGGGCGGCACGCCGGAGACGGAAAGTGCCACCTGATGCCGATGCCGGCAAGCCGATCGCACGACGCGCCGATCCCTTCGCGCCACTGACTTCGGAACATCTAGCGGTCGGCGACGGCCACGAAATCTATGTCGAGAGCGTCGGCCGCGAAGGCGGCATTCCCGCCGTCTATCTGCATGGCGGACCCGGCAGCGGATGCCAGCCCGACCATCGCCGCCTGTTCGATCCCGAACGCTTCCACGCCGTGCTGTTCGATCAGCGCGGCGCCGGCCGCAGCCGCCCGAAGGGCCGCCGCGAGCACAACACGCTGCCGCATCTGATCGCGGACATGGAGATGATCCGCGAGAAATTCGGCTTCGAGCGCTGGATGATCGTCGGCGGCTCCTGGGGCGCGACACTCGCGCTTGCTTATGCGCAGGCTCATCCCGCGCGCGTTTCCGGCATCGTGCTGCGCGCGACGTTCCTCGGCACGCGCGAGGAACTCGACGCCGCGTTCCTCAAGACGCTGCCGCAGTTCTATCCTGACCTCAGCGAGGATTTCATCGGGCTGCTGCCAGAGAGCGAGCGCAAGCAACCCCTGGAAGCCTATTGGCGGCGCATTCTCGATTCCGATGCCGCCGTGCACGCACCTTTCGCGCGTGCCTGGCACGACACCGAACGAATCCTGTCGGAGATCTCGCCTACGCGCACGCGGCTCGACCCAGCGGCGCTGAAGTCCTCGGGCGCCTTGCCCGCCACGCCGGCCATGGAAGCGCATTACTTCGCCAACGACTGCTTCATGCGGCCGAACCAGCTTCTGGATGACGCCGAAAAGCTCCGGGGTATTCCCGGCGTCATCGTGCAAGGCCGCTACGATCTGCTGTGCCCGCCCACGACCGCGCACGCGCTTGCCTCGCGATGGCCGGAGGCCGAACTTCGCGTCATCGACCGCGCCGGTCATACGCTGTACGATCCCGGCGTGCGCAACGCGGTGATGAAAGCGATCGCGGACGTGGCGACGAAGATTGAGAATTAGCCTCGTCATTGCGAGCGAAGCAATCCAGACCTGCGTCATTCCGGGATGGTCCGAAGGACCAGACCTCGGAATCTCGAGATCGGGTTCGCTCGGTTCACACGCCCCGGCAACGACGACGAAAAGTACCGTGAAGGAGTCTCGAAATGCCGATCGCCGGAAAAGGCATGCTGCTGACCTCGATGGATGTCGATGCCGCGCACGAGGCCGATTTCAACCGCTGGTACGACCGCGAACACCTCGAGGAGCGCGTCGCCATCCCTGGTTTCATCGAGGCGCGGCGTTATGTCGCCGAGGAAGGCGCGCCGAAATATCTGAGCCTCTATTCCACCGAAACCTTCGAGGTGCTCGACAGCCCCGCTTATCGCGCGGCGCTTGCGAGCCAGACCGCATGGTCGAAGGCAAACATCGCGCGCTTCAGGAACATGATCCGCGGCGTGGCGCGTATCACGATCAGCCACGGCAAGGGTCGCGGCGCGGCGCTCGGCATCATCCGCATTCGCCCTGCCAGCGGCGGGCATGACATCTTGCGCGAGGCCCTGCGTACCGCGCTCGACCCGAAATCCGTTGATGGCGTCATCTCGATGCACGTGATCGAGAACGATCCCGTGCTGTCAAAGCCGCTGACCGACAATCCGTCGGCTATCCGATCCCGGCGCCGGTGACTGGTTCATCCTGATCGATGCGACGGACGTAACGCCCGCCGACGTCGCCTTGCGCAAGTTGACCGACAACATCGCTTTCAAGCCGATGGTGGTCTCATCCGGCTCATACCGCCTGCTCTGGGACATCGCCAAAGCCGATATTTCGTAAGGCTGATATTTCATGGAGCGAAACACGTCGCCGACGTGCGGCGAATCCGCTCATGTTGCAGCGCGATATAAATCCGATTTTAGTCTTCCGAATACCGCTGCCCTTTGCGAAAGCTGGAGATCAAACAAAATTGGCTTTGGAGATCAGCGTGATTGGGTCTTTAATGCGATTAGCTGATGACGCAATTTAAGAACCGAAAAGAACGCCGCATCGAGCGTTCGCAAGCAAGATGAGGCCGCGCGTTCCTTCAAAATTGTGAAGCGCGGATAAGGTAGGAATGAAACCGACTGACATCTCGGCGCCGGACTACTTCCACAAAGTAGTCGACTGCCAATGGGCCTGTCCCGCACACACTCCCGTCCCGGAATACATCCGCTTGATCGCCGAAGGCCGCTACAGCGACGCCTACATGATCAATTGGAAATCGAACGTGTTTCCGGGAATTCTCGGCCGCACCTGCGATCGTCCCTGCGAACCCGCCTGCCGACGCGGCCGGGTCGAGGAAAATCCGGTCGCGATCTGCCGCCTCAAGCGCGTCGCCGCCGACTTCAAGGATGACATCAAGAGCCGCCTGCCGCGCGCGGGCGCCAAGAACGGCAAGCGCATCGCGATCATCGGCGGCGGCCCGGCATCGCTGACGGTTGCGCGCGATCTCGCCCCGCTCGGCTATCACTGCACGGTGTTCGACCAGGACCCCAAAGCCGGCGGCATGATGCGGACGCAGATTCCGAAGTTCCGCTTGCCGGATTCGGTGGTCGACGAAGAGACCGACTACATCCTCAACCTCGGCATCGAGTTCAAGGCCGGTCATCGCATCGACAGCCTGAAGAAGCTGCTGTCGGAAAATTACGACGCGGTCTTTGTCGGCTCCGGCGCGCCACGCGGCCGTGAACTGGAAATTCCCGGACGGAAAGAGGCCGCCGCCAATATTCACATTGGCATCGACTGGCTCTCCAACGTTTCCTTCGGCCACATCGACAAGATCAACAAGCGCGTGATCGTGCTCGGCGGCGGCAACACCGCGATGGATTGCTGCCGCACCGCGCGCCGCCTCGGCGGCGAGAGCGTCAAGGTGATCGTGCGCTCCGGCTTCGAGGAAATGAAGGCGTCTCCCTGGGAAAAGGAAGACGCCATGCATGAGGACATTCCGATCCTCAACTTCATGGTGCCGATCGCCTTCGTGCACAACAACGGCAAGCTGACCGGCGTCACCTTCCAGCGAGTGAAAGCCGAATACGACGCCAAGGGCAAGCGCAGCCTGGTGCCGTCGGGCGAAGCCGACGAGACCATCAACTGCGACGACGTGCTGGTCGCGGTCGGCCAGGAAAACGCGTTTCCCTGGATCGAGCGGGATTGCGGCATCGATTTCGACAAATGGGACATGCCCAAGGTCGATCCCAAGACCATGGGCTCGACGCACCCGAAGGTGTTCTTCGGAGGCGACGCGGCGTTCGGCCCCAAGAACATCATCTGGGCGGTCGCGCATGGCCACGACGCCGCACTCTCGATCCATCGGCTGTTGTCAGGCGAAGACGTTCAGGAACGCCCGTTGCCGCAGGTGCATGTCTCGTCGCAGAAGATGGGCATCCACGAGTGGAGCTACGACAACGACATTTCCGACGACAAGCGCTACAAGGTGCCGCATCGCGACAAGGTGATCGCGCTAAAGGACATCCGCGCCGAAGTCGAACTCGGCTATGACGTCAAGCTCGCGCTCGGCGAAGCCCAGCGCTGCCTGAACTGCGACGTGCAGACGGTGTTTTCGACCTCGCTCTGCATCGAATGCGATGCCTGCGTCGACATCTGTCCGATGGACTGCATCACCTTCACAGAGAACGGCGACGAGGCCGATTTGCGTCAGCGCCTGAAGGCGCCGTCGCCGCATCCGGATCAGGACCTTGTATGTCTCGAGCGATCTCAAGACCGGACGCGTCATGGTGAAGGATGAGGACGTCTGCCTGCATTGCGGGCTGTGCGCCGAGCGTTGTCCCACCGGCGCCTGGGACATGCAGAAATACCTCATCGATATGACCTACGCAGGAACATCATGTCCGTCCAAAGCCCGATCAGCAGCGTAAACGACTTCGTCGTCCGCTTCGCCAACGTCAACGGCTCGGGCTCGGCGAGCGCGAACGAAATGTTCGCGCGTTCCATCCTGCGTCACGGCGTGCCGGTCTCACCGCGCAACATCTTTCCGTCCAACATCCAGGGCCTGCCGACCTGGTACGAAGTGCGGGTGACGGAAGACGGTCATCTCGGCGCGCGCGGCGGCGTCGACCTGATGGTGGCGATGAACCCGCAGACCTGGGAAAAGGATGTCGCCTCGATCGAGCCCGGCGGCTACCTGTTCTACGATTCAACCAAGCCGTTGCCGCAGTCGAAATTCCGCACCGACATCACCGTGATCGGCGTGCCGCTGACGGCCATCACCAATTCGACCTACACCGATCCGCGCCAGCGCCAGCTCTTCAAGAACATCATCTATCTCGGCGCGCTGTGTGCGCTGCTCGACATGGACCCGAAGCTGATCGAGCAACTGATCGGCGAGCAGTACAAGGGCAAGGAAAAGCTGTTGTCCTCGAACGTTCACGCGCTGCATCTCGGGCGCGACTGGGCGTTGCAGAACCTGAAATGCCCGATTGGTTTGCAGGTGAAGAAGGCCGACAAGGTCGGCGATCGCATTTTCATCGAAGGCAACAGCGCGGCCGCGCTCGGTGCGGTCTATGGCGGCGCCACCGTCTGCGCCTGGTATCCGATCACGCCGTCGTCCTCGCTGGCGGACGCCTTTGCGAGCCACTGCAAGAAGCTCCGGCACGACCCCAAGACCGGCAAGGCCAACTACGCGATCGTGCAGGGCGAAGACGAACTTGCCTCGATCGGCATCGTGGTCGGCGCGGGCTGGAATGGCGCACGCGCCTTCACCGCCACCTCGGGCCCCGGCATCTCGCTGATGACCGAATTCATCGGTCTCTCTTACTTTGCCGAAATTCCCGCCGTGATCATGAACGTGCAGCGCGCCGGCCCTTCCACGGGCATGCCGACCCGCACGCAGCAGTGCGACATCATCGCCTGCGCCTATGCGTCTCATGGCGACACCAAGCATGTGCTGCTGTTTCCGGAAGACCCGGCGGAAGCCTTCGAATTCGCGGCACAGGCGTTCGATCTCGCCGAGCGGCTTCAGACCACGATCTTCCTGATGCTCGATCTCGACATCGGCATGAACCACCGGCTGTGCCGGCCGCTGAAGTGGGACGACGCCAAGCAATACGACCGCGGCAAGGTGATGACAGCCGAGATGCTCGACGGCGGCCGCGACTTCGGCCGCTATCTCGACGTCGACGGCGACGGCATCCCCTACCGCACCTATCCGGGCACGCACCCGACCAAGGGCTCGTATTTCACGCGCGGCACCTCGCGCGACCGCTATGCGCGCTACTCGGAAGAAGGCGCGGTCTACGCCGACAACATGCAACGGCTGGTGCGCAAGTTCGAGACCGCGCAGGACATGGTGCCGCGGCCGTTGCAGGCCAACGCCGCCAAGCCGACCAAATATGGCGTGATCTATTTCGGCTCGACCGCACCCGCGATGGACGAGGCAATCCAGCTTCTGGATGCGCGCGGCCACACGCTCGACCGGATGCGCATCCGCGCCTTCCCGTTCCACTCTTCTGTGGCGAGCTTCATCGCCGACCACGATTTCGTGTACGTGGTCGAACAAAATCGCGACGCCCAGCTTCGTTCACTGATCGTCAACGAGAACGGCATCGATCCGGTGCGGCTGGTGCCGATCCGCCACTACGACGGCACGCCGATCACGGCGCGTTTCATCGCAAACGCAATCGGCGAACATCAGGATCAGCTCAAGCTGACTCCGCTCCGCAAGGTGAAGTCATGACTTATATTGCCAAGCCCAAATTTCATCATCCGGGCCTGACCAAGAATCGCCTCGGCTACACCCATCGCGATTACGAAGGCAAGATCTCGACGTTGTGCGCCGGCTGCGGCCACGACTTCGATCACGGCGTCGATCATCGAAGCCTGCTACGAGCTCTCGATCGAGCCGCACCGCGTGGCGAAGATCTCGGGCATCGGCTGCTCATCGAAAACCCCGGATTATTTCCTCGGCAATTCGCACGGCTTCAACACCGTTCACGGCCGCATGCCGTCGGTGCTGACCGGCGCCAATCTCGCCAACCGCGATCTGATCTATCTCGGCGTTTCCGGCGACGGCGATTCCGCCTCGATCGGCTTCGGCCAGTTCGCGCATTCGATCCGGCGCGGCGTCAACATGACCTACATCGTCGAGAACAACGGCGTATACGGCCTCACCAAGGGTCAGTTCTCCGCGACGGCCGACCGCGGCTCGAAATCCAAGAAGGGCGTGACCAACACCGACAACGCCGTCGATCTCGTCGCGATCGCGCTTCAGCTCGGCGCGAGCTTCGTGGCGCGCAGCTTCTCCGGCGACAAGACGCAGCTGGTGCCGCTGATTGCGGCTGCGATCGAACACAAGGGCGCGGCGTTCATCGACATCATCAGCCCCTGCATCGCGTTCAACAACCACGCCGGCTCGACCAAGAGCTTCGATTATGTGCGCGAGCATAATGACGCCGTGAACCGGCTGGACGTGCTCACCGGCCGCGAGCCGATCGCGGTCGACTATGCGCCCGGCACGGTGCAGGTGGTCGAGCAGCATGACGGCAGCAAGATCGCGCTGCGCAAGATCGACGCCGACTACGACGCGCACGATCGCGTCGGCGCGATGGCGTTTTTGCAGAAGCATGCAGCCAAGGGCCAGATCGTCACCGGGCTTTTGTATGTCGACGCGGATGCCGACGACCTGCACAGCCATCTCAACACGGTCGAGCAGCCGCTCAACCGCCTTGAGGCCGACGTGCTCTGCCCCGGTACCGCTGCCCTGGAAAAGATCAACGCGTCCTTGCGCTGAACAAGCCGCTCACGAACGCGACGCGTCCGGTTCGCCCGCATGCGAGCCGGCGCGCTGGGGCAGCAGCAGCACGCACGCAAGAATGGCCGCGCCGAGCAGCGCCGTCGCATAATATCGGCTGAAGGCAAGGCCGCCATCCTTCGTCGGCTTGTCGAGCAAATCGCCCAGCGTCGCGCCCAACGGGCGCGTGAGAATGAAAGCGCACCAGAACAGCGCCGTCCTGGAGATGCTGGTCCAGAAATAGGCGCGCGGCGATCACCGCAAGTCCGATCGAGAACACCAGCGCGCCGCCCTCATAGCCGAGCCCGTTGGTGTCGGCCATCCAGTCGCCGAGCGCAGTGCCGAGCGTTTGTGAGAACAGGATCGACATCCAGTAGAACGTCTCGACACGTGTCGTGGAGATCTCGTTCACCGAAATCGAACCTTCGGAACGATACCAGACGGCCAGGGAACTCATCAGCAGAACAATCAGCAACAAAGCCCCGCCGGAATAGCCGATCCCAAGCGAGCGGTCGGCAAAATCAGCCATGGTCGTACCCGCGGTCGTGGTGGCGACCACGACAAACCAGTACAGCGGCGGGTAGAAAGCCCTGGCGGAGATTTGCACGGCGACGGCGGCAACGAAAATGCCGATGAAGATGACGCTGGAAAGCGCATAGCCGAGGTCCATCGACATCGACACCGCGTCGCCGCCGGTTTCACCGAGCGTGGTCGCCAGTATCTTGATCAGCCAGAAAATCAGCGTGATTTCCGGAACCTTGCTCCGGTGTAGAACCTCATTCATCCGGGATTCCAGGTTCCGAGGGCGGATCGCTCGCCCTACCACGCCACTAAAGCACGATAGCCGACGATAACGAACCGCAGCATGTGCGGTTCGTCTCAATGATTCTTGATTGACCGGGTGTCGATTGCGTGTCTGCGGACAACCGCCATGACGCAAGGAAGGAACGTCACGTCACCCGGCGGATGTAGCTCGCGTTGAGATCCTTGACCGACTTCGCGCCGCATTGCTGCATGGCGGCTTTGGTTTCGGTGCGGACAATTTCAAGCACCCGCGCCACACCTTCCTGGCCGAAGGCGCCCAATCCCCAGAGATAGGGCCGGCCGACGCCGACCGCCTGCGCGCCCATCGCCAGCGCCTTCACCACGTCGGTGCCGCGGCGGAAGCCGGAATCGACGATCACGGTCATGCGCCCGTTCACGGCGGTCATGATCTCCGGCAGCGCGTCGATGGTCGAGCGGCCATTGTCCTCGCCACGGCCGCCGTGGTTCGAAACCAGGATGCCGTCGATGCCGTTCTGCACCGCGAGTTCGGCATCCGCCGCCGTGATGACGCCCTTGAGCATGATCTTCATCTTGGTCACGTCGCGCATGCGCTTGACCGTGTCCCAATCGAGATTGGAAGACTTGCCGCCGCCCTTGATGCTGGTGAGATCGATGCCGTCGTAATTGTGCCGCCGCAGCGCCCGGTTGGCGAAATTGGACCGGTCGTGACAGCCCGAGCATTCGCGGGTGTCGGACTTCATCAGGCGGAACAGCGTCTCCTGATTACGGCCGGCGATACGGTCGACCGTCACCATCAGCACCGGACAGCCGGCGCCATCGGCGCGCTTGATCAGGGCCTTCGCCACTTCAAAGCTCGGCGATGCGTAGAGCTGGAACCAGATCGGCGCGCCGCGCTCCTTGGTCACGTCATCGACGGAGAAATTGGATGAGGTCGAAAGCATCTGAAGGTGATTGCCGGCCTTCGCCGCCCGCGCCACCGCCAGTTCGCCATCGGGATGGAAGAATTGATTGCCGCCGGTGGGCGCGACGAAGATCGGCGAATCGTATTTGGTCCCGAACAGCTCGATCGAGGTATCGACCTTGGAGACATCGTTGAGACGATGCGGCATCAACTGGAATTTCTTGAAATCTTCGCGGTTGGCGCGCAGCGTCACTTCGTCGTCAATGCCGGAGGCCATGTAGCCGAAATGAGCGGGCGGCGTGTTCTTGCGGGCGACGGGCTCGAAATCGAACACGTTGATCGCCTCTTTCGGCGACTTGATGAGGTCGATGCTGCCTTGCGGCGCCCACATCATGGGATCGGGCAATTTTGACGGCGCTTCCATCGCGCGGGCCGCAAACCCGGTGGAGGCCAACAGCGGAGAGGCCGCGCAAAATTGCAAGAACCGACGGCGGCTGGTGGCGCGAATATCGTCTGGCAGCATGTGGTGGCCCTCCCCGGCACTTGTTTTTGTGTCGGTACGATAGCAGCGACGAAGAGGACCCGGAAGGCTCCGGTTGCGGCAGGCCAGACATGCACGACGACACGTCCGCGCCGTCATAAGCCGAAAAATTGATCAGACGTGACGTTTGGACGGCTACCCGGAGGATCAATCTCCGGGCCGGGGCATTATCCAGGTCCGGGCACCCATAATCCGGTCACGGGAGCGGCCTAAAGGCCTATTCCTCGGGATTGTTGATGGCAGCACCTCTCGGTAATGTCCGGCCAACGATCCGCTCGAACCGAAACAGGACATCATGAATCCGGTCAAGCTACTTGAAAACCATGGCCAGGCTGTCTGGCTGGATTTTTTGGCACGCGGCTTTGTCGCCAAGGGCGAACTGAAAAAGCTGATCGATACCGACGGCGTCAAGGGCGTCACCTCGAATCCCTCGATCTTCGAAAAAGCGATCGGCAGTTCGGACGAATATGACGGCGCGATTGGCAGCGCCTTGAAAAAAGGTGACCGGTCGGTCGCCGACCTGTTCGAACACGTCGCGGTCGAGGACATCCAGCACGCCGCGGACGTGCTGCGGCCGGTCTATGACGAATTCAAAGGCAATGACGGCTTCGTCAGTCTGGAAGTCTCGCCTTACCTGGCGATGGATACCAAGGGCACCATCGCGGAAGCGATGCGGCTCTGGTACGACGTTCACCGCAAGAATCTGATGGTGAAGGTGCCGGCGACGCCGGAAGGCCTGCCCGCGATCGAGCATCTCACCGGCAAGGGCCTCAACATCAACATTACGTTGTTGTTCTCGCAGAAGGTCTATATCGAAGTCGCGAAAGCCTATATCGCGGGACTGGAAAAGCTTGTCGCCGATGGCGGCGATCCCTCCCATATCGCCAGCGTTGCGAGCTTCTTCGTCAGCCGCATCGATAGCGCCGTCGACAAGCAGCTCGACGAGAAGATCGCCCGCGCCAACGATCCGCAGGAGAAGGAACGGCTCGCCGCGCTGAAGGGCAAGGTCGCGATCGCCAACGCCAAGCTTGCCTATCAGGAATACAAGGAGCTGTTTTCCGGCGCGCGCTGGGAAAAGCTCGCCGCAAAAGGCGCCAAGCCGCAGCGGCTGTTGTGGGCTTCGACCGGCACCAAGAACAAGGACTACAGCGACGTCCTCTATGTCGAGGAGCTGATCGGTCCGAACACGGTCAACACGGTGCCGCCGGCAACGCTCGACGCCTTCCGCGACCATGGCAAGCCGCGTGACAGCCTTGAGGAAAATATCGACGAAGCGCGCCACGTGCTCGCCGACCTCGAAAAATCCGGCATTTCGCTCGATGCCATCACGGAAGAACTGGTCAAGGACGGCGTCAAGCTGTTCGCGGACGCCGCCGACAAGCTCTACGGCGCGGTCGCCCACAAGCGCGCCACCGTGCTCGGCGCCGCCATCGGCGCGCAGAAGCTCGCACTCAGCCCCGGTCTCGCAAAGGCCGTCGAGAAGGGCACCGAGGAATGGCGCGCCGGAGCCAAGATCCGAAAGCTTTGGCACAAGGACAAATCGGTCTGGACCAATGATGACGAGAACAAGTGGCTGGGCTGGCTCGACAGTCCGGCCAAGGCCGACGTCGCCGACTACGAGGATTACGCGCGGCGGGTGAAGGGACAGAATTTTTCCGACGCCGTCGTGCTCGGCATGGGCGGATCGAGCCTCGGGCCGGAAGTGCTGGCCCAGACATTCCCGAAGAAATCCGGCTTCCCCAGGCTGCACGTGCTCGATTCGACCGATCCGGCGCAGGTGCGCGCGATGGAGAAGGCGATCGACCTTGCGAAGACCGTCTTCATCGTCTCGAGCAAATCCGGCGGCACCACTGAGCCGAACGTGATGAAGGACTACTTCTTCGCGCAAGTGTCGAAGGCGATCGGCACTGAGGCGGCCGGACATCGCTTCATCGCCGTGACCGATCCCGGTTCGTCGCTGGAGAAGGTCGCCAAGAAACAAGGCTTCGCGCGGACCTTCCATGGCGACCCCGCGATCGGCGGGCGCTATTCCGTGCTGTCGCCGTTTGGCCTCGTGCCGGCCGCGACCGCCGGCATCGATGTGAAGAGCCTTGTTCGCCACACGCTCGCGATGGTGCGCTCCTGCGGTGCGGATGTGCCGCCCCATGAAAATCCCGGCGTTCAGCTTGGCCTCGCCATGGGCCTTGCGGGGCTCGAAGGCCACGACAAGATAACGATCTTCTCGTCGAAGAAGATCGCGGATTTCGGCGCCTGGGCCGAACAGCTCATCGCTGAATCCACCGGCAAGGAAGGCAAGGGCCTGATTCCGATCGACGGCGAGACCATTGGCAACGTCTCGGATTATGGCAACGACCGTTTCTTCATCGACCTGCGCATCGAGGGTGAGAACGAAGCAGCGCATGACACCAAGCTCGACGCGCTGGAGAAGGCCGGCTATCCGGTCGTCCGCATCGTCGTGAAGTCGATCGAACATATCGGCCAGGAATTCTATCGCTTTGAAATGGCGACCGCGGTCGCAGGCGCGGTTCTCGGCATCAACCCGTTCAACCAGCCCGATGTCGAGGCCGCCAAGGTCAAGACCCGCGAACTGACCGCGGCCTACGAAAAGTCGGGCAGCCTGCCGGCGGAAAAACCTGTGATCTCCACCAACGAGGCCGACCTCTACACCGACGAGACCAATGCCGGCGATTTGCGCAAGGCCGGCGCCGACGGCACGCTCGGGTCCTGGCTGAAAGCACATTTTGCGCGCTTGCACGCCAACGATTATGTGGCGCTGCTCGCTTATATCGAGCGCGACGCCGACCATATCGAGGCGTTGCAGGGCCCGCGACTTTCGGTGCGCGACCGGTTTCGTGTCGCGACCTGCGCCGAGTTCGGTCCACGCTTCCTGCACTCGACCGGCCAGGCTTACAAAGGCGGCCCGGACTCCGGCGTGTTTCTTCAGATCACCGCCGACGATGCCAAGGATCTGGCGGTGCCGGGCCAGAAAGCGAGCTTCGGCGTGATCAAGGCGGCGCAGGCGCGCGGCGACTTCGACGTGCTGACCGAGCGCGGCCGGCGTGCGCTGCGCGTGCATCTGAAGGGCGATCTCAAGAGCGGCCTGAAGACGCTCGACGACGCGATCCGGCAAGCACTGAACTGAGGACTTTATAATGCAACTTGGCATGATCGGCCTGGGGCGGATGGGCGGCAACATTGTCCGCCGCCTGATGCGTCACGGGCATACGACCGTCGTCTACGACAAGGACGCCAAAGCCGTGGGCGGCCTCGCCAAGGAAGGCGCGGCGGGTGCGGGCTCGCTGGAAGAGTTCGTCAGCAAGCTCGAAAAGCCGCGCACCGCCTGGATCATGCTGCCGGCGGGCCACATCACCGAAAGCACGATCGAAGCGCTCGCCAAGCTGATGGAGAAAGGCGACGTCATCATCGATGGCGGCAACACTTTCTGGCAGGACGACGTTCGCCGCGGCAAGGCGCTGAAGACGCGCGGTATCCATTATGTCGACGTCGGCACATCCGGCGGCGTCTGGGGCATCGAGCGCGGCTACTGCATGATGATCGGCGGCGACAAGCCGGTGATCGAACGCCTCGACCCGATCTTCAAGACGCTGGCGCCGGGCCTTGGCGACATTCCACGCACCGACGGGCGTGAGGGGCGCGACCCGCGCGTCGAACAAGGTTATCTCCATGCCGGTCCGATCGGCGCCGGACATTTCGTCAAGATGGTCCACAACGGCATCGAATACGGCTTGATGCAGGCCTATGCCGAAGGTTTCGACATCCTCAAGAACGCCAATATCGACGCGCTGCCGGAAGACCATCGCTTCGATCTCGACATTGCCGACATCGCCGAAGTCTGGCGGCGCGGCAGCGTCATCCCGTCCTGGCTGCTCGATCTCACGGCGTCCGCACTCGCAAAGAGCCCGGCGCTCGGGAACTATTCCGGCTTCGTCGAGGATTCCGGCGAAGGCCGCTGGACCGTGAATGCCGCGATCGACGAGGCGGTGCCGGCCGAAGTCCTGACCGCGGCGCTATTCGCACGTTTTCGTTCCCGCAAGGAACATACGTTTGCCGAAAAAATTCTCTCCGCAATGCGTGAAGGTTTTGGCGGCCACAAGGAGCCGCACGAGACCGCACAAGGGGCGCCCAATCCATCAAAGGCCGGCCATTCGTGACAGAAGCATCCGCCAAGAAGCCCAAACCCGATTCCTGTTCCTTCGTCATCTTCGGCGCCACCGGCGACCTGACGCATCGCCTGGTGATCCCCGCGCTATATAACCTCGCGGCATCCGACCTTTTGCCGGAAAAATTCTGCGTGGTCGGCGTCGCCCGCAAAGGCATGTCGAGCGACGAGATGCGCGAAAGCCTGTTGAACGGCCTGCGCAAATACAAGACCCGGCCGGTGGACGAAGCGATCGCCAAGCGCCTGCTTGAATGTGTGACCTGCATCGAGGCCGATCCGAGCGATCCGGCGTCGTTCGATGCGATGGCCGAGCGGCTGCACAAGCTCGAGACCAATCGCGGGACCAGCGGCAGCCGGCTGTTTTACCTGGCGACGCCGCCGGCCGCCTTTGCGCCGATCGCGAAACAACTCGGCCGCACCGGGATGCTGAAGGAGAACGGTTGCTGGCGGCGGCTGGTGATCGAAAAGCCGTTCGGCACGGACCTGGCTTCCGCCAAGGCGCTCAACGACGAACTGTTGAAGATCGCCAACGAGCAGCAGCTCTACCGGATCGATCACTACCTCGGCAAGGAAACCGTCCAGAACATCCTGGTGCTGCGGTTCGCCAACGGCATGTTCGAGCCGATCTGGAATCGCAACCACATCGACCACATCCAGATCACGGTCGACGAAAAGCTCGACGTCGGCCATCGCGGCAGCTTCTACGACGCAACCGGCGCGCTGCGCGACATGGTGCCGAACCATCTGTTCCAGCTTCTCTCGCTGGTGGCGATGGAGCCGCCGGCGAAATTCGAGGCCCACGCGGTGCGCTCGGCAAAGGCGGAGGTGCTGGCGGCGATCCAGACCGAGACGGAAGCGGAAGCGCTGAAGAATTCCGTGCGCGGCCAGTATCAGGCGGGCAAGAGCGGCGACAACGACATCCCGGACTATCGCAAGACCGAGGACGTCAAACCGGACTCGACCACCGAGACCTACGCCGCGCTGAAGCTGACCATCGACAACTGGCGCTGGGCCGGCGTTCCGTTTTACCTGCGCACCGGCAAGGCGCTCGGCATCAAGCGCACGGAAGTCGCGATCAAGTTCAAGCAGGCGCCGTTTGCGATGTTCCGCGACACGCCGATCGATCAGCTCTCGCAGAACTATCTCGTCATCGCGGTCGAACCCAACGAAGGCATTACGCTCCAGTTCAACACCAAGGTGCCGGGACCGACGATCAACATCGACGGCGTCGAGATGAAATTCCGCTACAAGGACTACTTTCAGGTCGAACCGTCGACCGGTTACGAGACGCTGATCTACGACTGCATGATCGGCGACAACATCCTGTTCCAGCGTGCCGACAGCGTCGAAGCCGGCTGGCAGGCGGTGCAGCCGTTCCTGGACGCCTGGAAGAAAGCCGGCGCCCGGGGGCTCGAACCTTACAAGGCCGGCAGCGAAGGCCCCGACGCCGCGAACAAATTGATCGAGCGCGACGGCCGCAGCTGGCGCAAGCTCGGCTAACGATCATGGCTTCGCCCTCTCCCATCAACCGGATCGTCGTCGCCGATCCGGCCGCGCTTGCGGCCACGGCCGCCGAGCGCCTGATGGCGCGGATCGAAGCAAATGCGGGCCGGGTCGCCATTTGCCTGACCGGCGGATCGAGCCCGAAGCAGCTTTATCAATTGCTGGCGACAGAGACCTACGCCCGGAACATTCCGTGGGACCGCATGCACTGGTTCATCGGCGATGAGCGCTTCGTGTCATCTGCCGATCCCCTGAACAACATGGCGATGGCGCGCGCGATCTTTCTCGACCGTCTTGCACCCAAAGACCACATTCACCCGATCCCGACGGATGTTGCCACCCCCGACGAATCCGCGAGGCGCTACGAAAGCACGTTGAAAGCGTTCTACGGCGCTGACGAGCTCGACCCCGCGCGGCCGCTGTTCGACCTCGTGCTGATGGGCGTCGGCCCGGATGGCCACACCGCCTCGCTATTCCCGGACTATCCGGCGCTTGCAGAGACAAAGCACTGGGTCACCGGCGTGCCAAAGGCTCATGTCGAACCTTTCGTGCCACGGGTGACCCTCACGTTGCCGGCGCTGGCCTCCTGCCGCGAAATGCTGTTCGAGGTCGCAGGCCAGGAAAAACGTGCAATACTCGCCAGGCTTTCCGAGGACGAAAGCCTGCCGGCTAACCGGGCGCGCTCTATCGAAGAGACCGTCCTGCTGGTAGATCGCGCCGCTGTTGGTCATTGAGGATTCGGTTGGACGACAAATCGAACAAATCGCCCTGTGCCTTGATCGTGATGGGCGTGTCGGGTTCGGGCAAAAGCACGATCGCTGCCGCCCTCGCCGACCGCCTCGGCTGGACCTTCGAAGACGGCGACCGTTTCCATCCCGCAAGCAACGTCGCCAAGATGAGTGCGGGTCACCCGCTCACCGACGACGACCGCTGGCCCTGGCTGCAAGCGATTGCCGACGAGATCGACCGCGTGTGCGAAGCCGGCGGCCATGTCGTGGTCGCCTGCTCGGCATTGAAACGTACGTACCGCGATCTGCTGGTGCACGGCCGAAGCGATGTCCGCATTGTCTTCCTGGACGGCAATCAGGCGCTGATCGCCGGCCGGCTCGGCAATCGGAAGGGGCATTTCATGCCGCCGGGATTGCTCGACAGCCAATTCAAGACGCTGGAACGGCCGCAAGCCGATGAGCATCCGATCACGGTCTCGATCGACGCGCCGGTCGAGGCCATTGTCAGCAATATCGTTACCCAAATGACCGCCCAAGTCAGGACCTGAAGCCATGACCCGCATCGCGCTCGTTGTCTCCGATGTCGACGGCACGCTCCTGACCAAGGAGAAACTCCTCACCGATCGCGCGATTGCTTCCGTGCGAAAACTCCACGAGGCCGGCATCGGCTTTACGATCACTTCGAGCCGCCCGACCATCGGCATGCGGTTTCTGGTCGAGCCGCTCGGCATCACCCTCCCCATCGGCGCCTTTAACGGCAGTTGCATCGTCGATCCCGCGTTGAAGCCGGTCGAACAGCATTTGATCCCGGAAGCGGCCGCGCGGCAGGCGGTTGACATATTGAGCAAGTTTGGCGCCGAAATCTGGCTGTTCACCAGCGATCTCTGGCTCGCCCGCGATCCCAACGGCGGATATGTCCCGCACGAAAAGCGCGCCATCCGCGCAGATCCCACCATCGTTGACGACTTCACGCCGTATCTTTCAAAAGCCTGCAAGATCGTCGGCGCCAGCACGGACGCGGCCGGCCTTGAGCGTTGCGAGACCGCCATGCAGCAGGCGCTCGGTGCACAGGCCACCGCCATCCGTTCGCAAAGCTACTATCTCGACATCACGCCGCCCGCCGTCAACAAGGGCACTTTCGTGCGGACGATTGCCAAACGCGTTGGCGTTTCGACCGATGTTGTCGCCACCATCGGCGACATGCAGAACGATCTCGCGATGTTTCGCGTCAGCGGCACGTCGTTTGCCATGGGAAACGCCACCGACGACGTGAAGCAGCAGGCCACGCACGTCACTGCCTCGAACGAGGAGGAAGGCTTTGCCAAGGCGATGGAGATGATTCTGGAAGAGCGCGGCTAGCACCAGCGTCGCCCCGCACTAGCCGTCATCACCGGGCTTGTCCCGGTGATCCACGTCTTGCTTTCTTCTCGACGGGACGAAGACGTGGATGGCCGGGTCATACAGCGAACGGAAGCCCGGTCCCATGACGCCGATGGCGTCACTTCGACCGTTGCATCGCCGGCTTGTCCCTGGCGTGCCTGGCTTCGCTCAAATTGTGCGCGGTGTTGATCAAAGCGATATGGGTCAGCGCTTGCGGGAAATTTCCGGTCTGACGGCCCGCGCCTGAATCGTATTCTTCAGCCAGCAGACCGAGATCATTGGCCTACCCCGACCACGCGGTCGAACAATTCCTGCGCTTTCTGGAGCTCGCCGCAAATCACGTAGGCATCGGCGAGCCAGAGCGAGCATGCCAGAAATGCGCCCTCGATCGGTTGCGTCTCCGTCGTGATCTCGCGGGGGTCGTGCCGCAGCACGAAGCCGTCCCGCATCATGGTGCGCTCGATCGCAGCGATCGTGCCCCGAATGCGCTCGTCCGAACCGGGCAGGAAGCCGACCGCGGGCAACAGCAGGAGGCTCGCATCGAAAATCTCTGCGCCGTAGGATTCGACGAAGCTGTTCAGCCTGGCATCAAAGCCCTTCGCGCAGACGTCGCGATGGATCGTGTCGCGCAAGGCTTTCCAGCGATCGAGCGGCGCCTTGAAGCCGAACTGCTCGGCGCTCTTGATGCCGCGATCGAACGCGACCCAGCACATGACCTTGGAAAAAACGTAGTGCCGGCCTTCCCCGCGCCGTTCCCAGATGCCCTGGTCCGGCTGGTCCCAGACCTCGGCGAGGTGATCGAGCACCGCGCATTCGATATCCCAGGTTCCGTCATCGAGTTTCAGTTTGGTGACGCGCGACTGATGGAAAGCGTCCATCAACTCGCCGTAGACATCGAGCTGAAGCTGCGCGTGCGCGGCATTGCCGATGCGTACCGGCTGCGCCCCCTCGTAGCCGGGCAGCCAACCGGCCTCCCATTCGAGCAGCCGGCGCTCGCCCTTGATGCCGTACATGATCTGCATATTGGCCGGCGCACCCGCCACCGCGCGCAGAAGCCAGTTGTGCCAGTCGGAGGCCTCGTCGGTATAGCCGGAGTTCATCAGCGCGAGCAGCGTGAAGGTCGCGTCGCGCAGCCAGCAATACCGATAATCCCAGTTTCTGCTGCCGCCGAGCTTTTCGGGCAATGACGTGGTGGGCGCGGCGACAATGCCGCCGGTCGGCGCGTAGGTCTGCGCCTTGAGCGTGATCAGCGAGCGCATCACGAGGTCGCGGTAGTCGCCGTCATGGGTACAGCGGCTGCACCAGTCGAGCCAGAAATCCTCGGTATCCTGCAACGCTTGCGCGGGGTCGATCGGATCGGGCAGATCCAGATGCGAGGCGCCATAGGTGAGCACGAAAGGAACGGTCTGGCCTTCGCTCACCTCGAAGTCGGAGACCGTGGTCATGTCCTCGCCGCGCAGCTTCACGGGTGTCCGCAACACCGTCATGTCCGGTCCGCAGATCGCGAGCAGCGCGCCATCCTCGGTGCGCTTGACCCACGGAATCGCCGCGCCTGTTCCAAAGCGAATGATCAGCTCCATCCGCATCGTCACGCGGCCCTTGATGCCGCGCACCAGGCGAACGACATCGGAGGCTTCACCGCGGGGCGGCATGAAGTCGACGATCCCAACCGTGCCGTCCTTGGTCTCGAACTGCGTCTCCAGGATCAGCGTATTGTCCCAGTAGCGGCGCGAGATGCGCACCTCTTTGTCCGCCGGTGCGATCTGCCAGCGGCCGTTCTTGCGCGTGCCGAGGATGGCGGCGAAACACGCATCGGAATCGAAAGCAGGCCAGCACAGCCAGTCGATCGACCCGTCGCGACCGACCAGCGCCGCGGTCTCGCAATCTCCGATCAGGCCATAGTCTTCGATTCTGGACACGTTGTTTACCGTCCGACAGCGGCCTCGCTCACGCGATGGCCGTTCGCTCTCTCTTGCGTCGCATTCTTCAATGCTTCGATGTCGACTTCGTGGGCAATATCGTCGACCGCAACCGGAAGCCGCCGCCGCCAGTTCGGATGCTCATCCACCGTGCCCGGAATATTCGGTTGATCGACCACGCCAAGCAGGTCCTCGAGCGAGATTGCGAGCAACCGCGACCTCGTTTTCGACATGAAGGCCGCAACGGCATTGAGGTCGTTGCTCTGGATCCCGTGGTGCCGAAGCACCTCGTCGAGCATCGCGAGCGCATGCCAACGCGCCTCGTCGCTTTCGCCGGGATCGAAGCCGATCGAGCGCTTGATCTTGAGATCGGCGAACGAGCGCCAGCCGGCATAGGTCGAGAGATCGTGGGTGTTGAAGGTGACGAGCGCGTTCGGCAGATACGTATCAGGCGCGCGGAATGCGCCCCGATCGTCACGTTCGAACATCGTGACCAGATACGACCAGATCCCCCACGACGCCATCGTGTCGCGAAAGCCCTCGGGCACCGTGCCGAGATCTTCCCCGATCACGATGCAGCGATGCGCCGCACTTTCCTGCGCGGTTGCCGCCAGCAGCGCCTCGAATGGCATTTGCACGTAGGCGCCGTTGTCCGCGGCAAAGCCGTGCGGCACCAGATAAAGCCGCTTCAGGCCGAGCACATGATCAAGCCTGACGGCGCCGGCATAACGCATCGAGGCCCGCAGCATGTCGCGATACGGCGCAAAGGATTGCAGTTCGAGACCAGCCGCGTTGAAGCCGGCAAGGCCCCAGTTCTGGCCGGCGACGTTGAGCGGATCGGGCGGCGCCCCGACCGAAAGATGACGCGAGATCGCAGTCTGTTCGTTCCACGCATCGAAGCCGCCGGACTGCACGCCGACCGCCACGTCGAGATAAAGCCCGACCTTCAGACCAAGCCGACGGGCCAGGTCGCGGCAGGCCACGCAACTGCCGGTCCGCCGTCCACTGCACGAATTCGACAAATTCGATCTCGGCCGCGTCTTTACCTCGGCGCAATTCGGCGCACTTGGCATCGTCGGGCGCACGCCATTCCGCCGGCCACTCCCACCATGCCTGTTCAATCCGGTGGCGCAGCGCCTCAAAGCAGGCGAAGCGCGAGAGTAAAGGCGCTCGCTCGGCACGGAAGGCGTCAAAGTCCTCTTTCCGCCCTTTGGCCGGCCGCATCTTGAATTTCTCAAAGGCCGCGCGCAGCGCCCGCCACTTGAGCTCTGCCACGCTCTTGTAGTCGACGATATGGCCTTCCCTTAAGCGCGCGGCAGCTTTGTGGGCGTCACCACCCGCTTCGAATTCGGGAATTTGTTCGACGTCGATATAGAGCGGGTTGAGAAACAACCGGCTGTTCGGCGAGTACGGGCTACAATCGGCCGGCTTGTCGTCGAACAAAGCGTGCAGCGGATTGAGGCCGACGCCATCCGCCCCGAGCTGGGCCGCGAGTTTGAGCAAGGCGGCCAGATCGGTAAAGTCGCCGATGCCCCAGTTGCGCGCCGAACGAACACCGTAAAGCTGGACCGCGACCAGCCATCCCCGGTCGAAATCGCCGGTGTAGGCGCTGGGCGGCGAGACGATCAGCGGGACTTCCTCGGCGAGCGAGCCCGCGTCCGTAAGCCGCAGCCGATAGATCCCCTCCCGCCAGCCGGCGGGCCAGGCGATGACGCGGCCCTCCGCCACTCCTTGCGCGATCACCTCGCGGCCGTCGGTAACTGCCCAGGAAACCGGCAGCGCCGCGGCCGGGCTCAATTCGCTGCGTGCGGCCTCACCGGAGCGGATGACGACGGGACCTGCGAGAATCCGGGTCGGATTCCGCTCCGGCAGGGCATCCAGGATGATCTTGAGAGCGGTGGGGTCTGTCACATGGCGGTGACCCTGACCGTCCACAAACTCGGTCTGGATGCCCAATTCCTTGGCCCGGTCATAAACGTCCATTCGGCACGCCATTTGCAGAAAAGAGAACAGGGAGGGGGAAAACGTCTGAGGGAGGTTGCCGTAAATTCTACCGATTTCGGAAGAGGATAGAAGTGACTAACGCTTGTCCCTGCCTTGCCGTTCCCCGGGGAACCAATGCAAGGGGATCGGCTTTCTATATAGTCCCGAGCATCTCCTTTCGCGCCAACGAAATGGGACCCATCCATGCCGACGGCACCATCGTGAACAAAATCACCGAAACCGCCGAAGGCTCGGCACGCGCCCGGCCTGAACCGTACCATGATCCTGTCTCTGCTCGTTCGCCGGCCCCGATGAATCTGATGTCCTCCATCGATACACAGGAAACGGCGGCGGTCGCGCTCGACAGCGACCAGCTCTGGTACAAGGACGCCATCATCTATCAGCTTCACGTCAAGGCGTTTGCCGACAGCAACAATGACGGCATCGGCGACTTCGCGGGCCTGACTGAAAAACTGGATTATCTGCAAGAACTCGGAGTGACGACGCTCTGGCTGTTGCCGTTCTACCCCTCGCCGGGGCGCGACGACGGCTATGACATCGCCGACTACGGCTCCATCAATCCCGATTTCGGGAACATGAAGGATTTTCGCCGCTTCATCGTCGAAGCCAAGCGGCGCGGCCTGCGGGTCATCATCGAACTCGTCGTCAACCACACCTCCGACCAGCACCACTGGTTCAAGCGCGCCAAGCGCAGCGATCCGAAGTCGGGCGCCCGCAACTGGTACGTCTGGAGCGACACCGACCAGAAGTACCAGGGCACGCGCATCATCTTCACCGATACGGAAAAATCGAACTGGACCTGGGATCCCGAGGCCGGCCAGTTCTACTGGCATCGCTTCTTCTCGCATCAGCCGGACCTGAACTTCGACAATCCGCGCGTGGTGAATGCCATCGTCCAGGTGATGAAGCGCTGGCTCGACACCGGCGTCGACGGTTTCCGCCTCGATGCCATTCCCTATCTCTGCGAGCGCGACGGCACCAACAACGAAAACCTGCCCGAGACCCACGAGGTCATCCGGCGGCTTCGCGCCGAACTCGACAAGTACGCCAAGGGCAAGGCGCTGCTTGCGGAAGCCAATCAGTGGCCGGAGGACGTCCAGTACTATTTCGGCAACAGCGATGAATGCCACATGGCATATCATTTCCCGCTGATGCCGCGCATCTACATGGCGATCGCCCAGGAAGACCGTTTTCCGATCACCGACATCATGCGCCAGACGCCGGACATTCCGTCCGATTGCCAATGGGCGCTGTTCCTGCGCAACCACGACGAACTGACGCTCGAGATGGTGACCGACGTCGAGCGCGACTATCTGTGGTCGACCTACGCCAACGATCCGCGCGCGCGGATCAATGTCGGCATCCGCCGCCGCCTTGCGCCGTTGATGGATAACGACCGGCGCAAGATCGAGCTGATGAATTCGCTGCTGCTGTCGTTTCCCGGCACGCCGATCATCTATTACGGCGACGAGATCGGCATGGGCGACAATATCTATCTCGGCGACCGCAACGGCGTACGCACGCCGATGCAGTGGACGCCGGACCGCAACGGCGGTTTCTCCCGCGCCGATCCCGCGCGGCTCTACGCGCCGATCATCATGGACTCGGTCTATGGTTATGAGGCGGTCAATGTCGAGGCGCAGTCCCGCAGCCTGTCGTCGCTGCTCAGCGCGATGAAGAAGCTGATCGCGGTGCGCAAGTCGACGCTCGCCTTCGGCCGCGGCAGCATCACCTTCATTCGCCCGGCCAATCGCGCCGTGCTGGCCTATATCCGGCAACTCGGCGATGAGGCCATTCTCTGCGTCGCCAACCTTTCGCGCTCGGCGCAGGCGACCGAGCTCGATCTTTCGGCGTTCAGGGATCGCGTACCGCTGGAAATGCTCGGGCGCACACATTTTCCGGCGATCGGCGAACTGCCCTACATGATCACGCTGGCGCCTTACGGCTTCTACTGGTTCCAGCTTCAGGAGCGCGACAAGTCGGAGCCGGCAGCGCCTTCGATCGTGCCTGAATTCGAAACGCTGGTCGTGCCGGTCGGCGCCACCTGGGTGTCGCTCGCCCGCACCCGCAGTGTGTTCGAATGCGACGTGCTGCCGGGGCACCTCGCCCGCTCGCGCTGGTTTCCGGTCCATACCGCATCCACGATCCATCCCACGCTGACCTCCGCGATTCCGTTCTGCGACATCGGCGACAACAAGCCCTGGCTTGCGTTCTTCCAGGTTGCCGAGGATGAATCCAAGTCCCGTTACGTGATGCCGATGCAGATCGAATGGGTGCGCTTCGATCGCGAACGCTATAATCCGAATGCGCTGGCCGCGGTGCGTCAGGGCGCCCGCGAAGGAACGCTGCTCGATGTCGCCACCACTCCCATTTTCATCGGGCTTCTGCTGCGCAATCTCGGCCACAGGCTGACGATCGAGGAAAGCGGCCTGAAACTGGAATTCACGCCGACGAGCCGATTTACAAGCCGGCAGGTCAGGCTGCCCGAGCGCGTTTCGCTGAGCGATGGAGCTCCCTTGAGCAGCACCTTGCTGATCGATTCCGACTACACCGTGAAACTGTTCCGCAAGCTCGAAAGCGGCATCAATCCCGAGATCGAGATCGGCCGGTTCCTGACCGAAGTCGCCGGCTTCGCCAATACGCCCGCGATGCTCGGCAGCGCCGAATTGATCGAAGGCGATCAGCGCAACGCGGTTGTCATCGTTCACGCCCATGTCGGCAACCAGGGTGACGCCTGGACCGTGACGGCGTCCTATCTCGACCGCCTGCTCGAGACGCAACGTCTGCTGAGGGACAACGGCCGGACGCGGCAAAGCGAGGAACAGGTCGCCTATATGCGCAACCTGTCGCAGATCGGCCGGCGCACGGCCGAATTGCATCTGGCCCTGGCGAGCGCCAGCGCATCGGCCGATTTGACGCCTGAAGCCATTCAGCCGCAGGACATCGCCCGCTGGACGACTGCGATTTCCCAAAGCGCCGAAAGCGCCTGTCAAAGCCTGAAGCGTCGGCGCCATTCGTTTGGCGAAACCGACCGCGCGCTTGTCGACGAACTTCTGGCGCGGCAGGACAAACTGCATGAACGTCTCACCGAGCTGATGCCGGCACCAATGTGAGCGCTCTCAATGTGCGCCTGCACGGCGATTTTCATCTGGGACGCGTGCTGATCGTCAAGGATGACGTGTTCCTCACCGGCTTCGAAGGCGACCTTCGCCGGCCGATCGAAGAGCGACGCCGCAAGGCCCCGGCGGCGCGCGACGTCGCCAGCCTGATCTGGTCGATCGAGGCGGCAAGCCAGGCCGCGCGCGAACGCGCCCTTCATCTCGTCCCGGATGAACATGGCCGGCTCGGCGTGGCGCTGTCGGAATGGACCGCTCGCGCCACCGCAACCTTCGTCGACGCCTATCGCGAATTGACGAGCGGTTCCTCGATCTGGCCCGCCGATCGGCTCGCCGCGCAAGGGATGGTCGATTTCTTCCTGCTCGAAAAAGCTTTCGACGTGCTCGAAACCGACCTGGTACAGCGGGCGGAGGCCGTGCCGGCAACGATCGGGCGGATCTTGCGGATTTTGTCCCAGCCCGCCAGCGAGGCCGCATGACCAAGCTTTCTGCCGAAGCCTATGCGATCCTGGAAGGCCGTCACTCCGATCCATTCCAGTATCTCGGTCCTCACAAGGAGGACGGCAAGACGGTCGTGCGCGCCTTTCTGCCCGAAGCACAACGGGTCGATGCGATCGCGCCGCATGGCGAAGCGGCGGCACTCACGCGCATTCACGACGATGGCCTGTTCGCCGGCGTTCTTCCCAATGGTTCGGCCGCCTATCAGCTCCGTGCCCGCTTCGGCGAGAGGGTGGTCGACCTTGACGACCCCTATCGCTTTCCGCCCGTGCTGACCGACTACGATCTCTATCTGCTCGGCGAGGGCACGCATCAGAAGCTTTACGAAAAGCTCGGCGCCCATCCGATTTCGATGGAAGGCGTGCCGGGCGTGGCGTTCGTGGTGTTCGCGCCCAACGCCCAGCAGGTCAGCGTCGTCGGCGACTTCAATTTCTGGAATCCAAAGCGTCACCCGATGCGCGTGCGCGGCCTCGGCTATTGGGAGCTGTTCATCCCGCACGCCACGCAAGGCGATCGCTACAAATTCAACATCTTCAGCCGGCAGGGAGAACACCTGCCGATGAAGTCAGACCCGCTGGCATTTGCCGCCGAAATCCGCCCAAGCACCGCGTCGGTCGTCTTCGACGAGGAAAAGCTGCCGCGTCCGCGGCCGGCGCCTGACCACATCAATTCGCTGAACGGGCCAGTCTCGATCTACGAGGTGCATCTTGGATCGTGGCGCCGCAAGGGCAACAACGAGTGGCTGACCTATCGCGAGCTGGCCGAGCAATTGCCGGCCTATGCGCACGACATGGGCTTCACCCATATCGAGTTTCTCCCCGTCAGCGAACATCCCTTTGACGGCTCCTGGGGTTATCAGCCGACCGGGCTGTTTGCGCCGACCAGCCGCTTCGGAACGCCAGAGGATTTCGCGGCGCTCATCGAGGCCTGCCACGCCCAGGGATTAGGCGTCTGGCTCGATTGGGTGCCTGGTCATTTTCCCGACGATCCGCACGGGCTCGGACGCTTCGACGGCACCGCGCTCTACGAACACGCCAATCCCCTTCAGGGCCGGCACCTCGACTGGGGCACGTTGATCTACAATTACGGGCGCACCGAGGTCGTCAACTTCCTGGTCTCCAATGCGCTGTTCTGGCTCGATCGTTATGGAATCGATGGCCTGCGTGTCGATGCCGTCGCCTCGATGCTTTATCTCGACTACAGCCGGCCCGCCGGAGAGTGGGTGCCAAATCGATTTGGCGGGCGCGAAAACCTCGACGCCATCGACTTCTTGCGTCGTTTCAACACCGAGGTGTTCGGCCAATTCCCGCACGCCACGACCGCGGCGGAAGAATCCACCGCCTGGCCGCAGGTGTCACGCCCGGTCGAATTTGGCGGGCTCGGCTTCGGCTACAAATGGAATATGGGCTGGATGCACGACACGCTGAAATATGTCGGCAAGGAGCCCGTCCACCGCCAGTACCATCACGGCGACATCCTGTTCGGGCTTCATTACGCGTTTTCGGAAAATTTCATCCTGCCGCTGTCGCATGACGAAGTCGTTCACGGCAAACGCTCGATCCTCGGGCGGATGCCGGGCGACGATTGGCAACGCTTTGCGAACCTGCGCGCCTATTACGGCTTCATGTTCGGCCATCCCGGCAAGAAGCTGTTGTTTATGGGCTGCGAATTTGCGCAATCGAATGAGTGGAATCACGACCACTCGCTCGACTGGCATTTGCTTCAATATGCGCCGCATGCCGGCGTGCAATCGCTGGTCCGCGACCTGAACTGGCTCTACCGCGAAACGCCCGCGCTGCACGAACTCGATTGCGACCCGTCCGGTTTTGAATGGCTGGTGTCCGACGACTCGCACGGCAACGTGTTTGCGTGGCTGCGCAAGGGGCGCGACGAGCGCTCGCGCTGCCTGGTCGTGACGAATTTCTCTCCGAACGTGTATCACAACTACATCGTTCACGTGCCGATCGCGGGCACGTGGCGCGAGGTTCTCAATACGGATTCGTCGCACTACGGCGGCAGCAATGCCGGCAACGTGGGCGAGGTTCGAACGCTCGAAGGCATGGGGCCGGAACTGAGAATAACCATTCCGCCGCTGGCGACCATTTTTCTCGTACCGGATACCTAGCGCCGCCGATTTGAAGTTCCTGCATACCTTGCCGCGAGTTCGCATCAGGAACTTCAAATCGAAAGCGGCACTAGAAATTGTTATTTGGCTAGTGCTCTTTCGTTTCCGAAGTTCGTGAAGGGGTGCCGCAACAGTGACGAACTTCGGAAACGGAGCAATAGCCGATGCGCCTGACAGCCGGAACGCCCTCGCGCCTCGGTGCAAGCTGGGACGGAAGGGGGACCAACTTCGCGCTGTTTTCCGCCAACGCGCAAAAGGTCGAACTCTGTCTGTTCGACGGCCAGGGCCGGCGCGAGATCGAGCGCATCGAATTGCCCGAACGCACCGAGGACGTCTGGCACGGCTATCTCAACGACGTCTCTCCCGGCCAGCTCTATGGCTATCGCGTTCACGGCCCCTATGCGCCGGAACAAGGCCATCGCTTCAATCCCAACAAGCTGCTGCTCGACCCCTACGCGCGGCGTCTCGCCGGACGACTGGTTTGGAGTGACGCGCATTTCGGCTATCGCACCGGCAGCGCGCGCGAGGATCTTTCGTTCGACCGGCGCGACAATGCGCGCGGCATGCCGAAAGCCGTCGTGGTCGACGAGGCCTTCAACTGGGGCCGGCGCGAAACGAGACCCAGCATCCCCTGGGCGGACACCATCATCTACGAGGCCCACGTCAAGGGCCTGACGCAACAGCGCGACGACGTGCCACCCAACCTGCGCGGCACGTATGGCGGGCTCTCCTCGCCTGCGATGATCGCGCATTTCAAGCGGCTCGGCGTCACCACCGTCGAGTTGCTGCCGATCCACGGTCTGGTCGACGACCGCGCCCTCGTCGAAAGGAAACTGTCGAATTACTGGGGCTACAACACGCTGGCCTTCTTTGCGCCGGAAGCACGCTACGCGCAGGACAATTCGCTCGACTCCTTTCGTACCGCCGTGGCGCGCCTGCACGATGCCGGCATCGAGGTGATGCTCGACGTCGTCTACAACCACACCGCCGAAGGCAACCATCTGGGCCCGACGCTGTCGTTCCGCGGCATCGACAACGCCTCGTATTATTGGCTCAAGCCGGAAAACCCGCGCTACTACGACGACTTCACCGGCTGCGGCAGCTCGGTCAACCTTTCCCATCCGCGTGTCTTGCAGATGGTGATGGATTCGCTGCGTTACTGGGTCGAGGTCTGTCATGTCGACGGTTTCCGGTTCGATCTCGCCACCACGCTCTGTCGCGGTCCGAACGGCTTTGACCGCAACTCCGCCTTTCTCACCGCCGTTCGGCAAGACCCGGTGCTTGCCACCGTCAAGCTCGTCGCCGAACCCTGGGATCTCGGCATGGGCGGCTACCAGGTCGGCGGCTTCCCCTCGCAATGGTCGGAATGGAACGACCGCTATCGCGGCGCGATGCGCCGCTACTGGAGCGGCGAAGGCAGCCTGATCGGCGAAATCTCGAGCCGCATGACCGGCTCGTCCGACCTGTTCAACCACGATGGCCGCACCCAGCGCGCCAGCATCAACCACATCACCGTGCATGACGGTTTTACGCTTCAAGACCTCTTCAGCTACAACAGCAAGCACAACGAGGCGAACGGCGAAGACAATCGCGACGGCTCCAACGACAACCACAGCAACAATTGCGGCCACGAGGGCCCGACCGACGATCCCGCCATCAATGCGCTACGCAACCAGTTGCGCAGAAACCAGCTCGCCTGCCTGCTTCTGGCGCAGGGCGTACCGCTGATCCTGGCCGGCGACGAGGTCGGCAACACCCAAAGCGGCAACAACAACGCCTATTGCCAGGACAACGAAACCGGCTGGATCGGCTGGGAAGGCACGGGACAGGACGGCAGCGACCTCACCGATTTCATCGGCCATGTGACCGCGATCCGCAGCCGCTTTCCGCAAATCCGCAGCCACCGCTGGCTCGACGGGCGGCGCGCCGACGGCTCTTACGGCGTACTGTGGCTGACGCCTTCCGCCGACGACATGAAAGAGCAGGACTGGAATTTTCCGGAAGGCCGCTTTCTCGCCTACGTGCTGGCGCCGATCGAACCGGGTGAACCTCCGCTCTTCATCGTGCTCAACGCGGCGCCCGAGGCGATCCAGTTCAGCACGCCGAAAATGCCCGAATACAAGAGCTGGCAGCAACTATTGAACACGGCCGACGTTAAGCAGACGGCCGCGGACTTCCCATCGGGAAGCGAGACCACCGCGCCCCCACGCTCGGTACTGGTCTTTTCAGGTTCGGCATGAATGAACGGCATTTCGGCGCAAAGCTGACTTCCGACGGCACCACGTTCCGTCTGTGGGCGCCGGGAGCCCAACGCGTCGATCTGTTGCTGGGCCAGCAGCGCCACGCGCTCGCATCGGCCAGGCACGGCTGGTTCGAAACCAACATACCGGCTGCCAAAGCGGGCACGCGATACAAGTTTCGGATCGATGATGAGATCGATGTGCCGGACCCAGCCTCGGCCTTCCAGCCCGAAGACGTGTTCGGCCCGAGCGAAGTGATCGACCACGGGAGCTACACCTGGCGCGCGGCCGATTGGCGCGGGCGTCCCTGGCACGAGACCGTGCTGCTTGAAGCTCACGTCGGCGCCTTCACGCGAGAGGGCACTTACAAGGCCATGATCGACAAGCTCGATCATCTCGTCGACACCGGCATCACCGCGCTTGAGTTGCTACCGATTGCGGATTTCGCCGGCCACCGCAACTGGGGCTATGACGGCGTGCTGTGGTACGCACCCGACAGCGCCTATGGCCGGCCGGACGACCTGAAGCATCTTATCGACGAGGCGCATCTGCGCGGGCTGATGGTGTTTCTCGACGTCGTCTACAACCACTTCGGCCCGGAAGGAAATTACCTCGGCCGCTACGCGCCGGACTTTTTCACCGAAGCGCAGACGCCCTGGGGCAGCGCGATCGATTACCGCGTGCCGCAGGTGCGCGCCTTTGCGATCGAGAATGCGCTTTACTGGCTCGACGAATACCGCTTCGACGGCCTGCGGCTCGACGCCGTACACGCGATCGCCGAAACCGGCGAAATCCCCATGCTGAACGATCTCAGCCTTGCGGCCGGCCAATTGGCCGCCGAGACCGACCGGCACATTCATCTCGTGCTTGAAAACGACGACAATTGCGTCAGCCTGCTCGATCCCGTGCAGGACCCGCCGCGCGGCAAATATCGCGCGCAGTGGAACGACGACTATCATCATGCCTGGCACGTGAAGCTGACCGGCGAAAAACAAGGCTATTACCGCGACTATCAGCGCGCGCCGCTCGCCGACATCGCCCGCTGCCTCGGCTCCGGCTTTGCCTATCAGGGTGAAGCTTCCGAGCATCGCGGCGGCAAGCCGCGCGGCGAGAAGAGCAATGAGCTTGCACCGACGGCCTTCGTCAACTTCCTGCAAAACCACGACCAGATCGGCAATCGCCCGTTCGGCGATCGGCTCGAGGCTCTCGCAAAGCGCGGAGGCGATCGAGGCGGCGCTTGCGATCACGCTGCTCGCTCCCGGCATTCCGATGCTGTTCATGGGCGAGGAATGGGGCTCAAAAGCTCCCTTCCCGTTCTTCTGCGACTTCAAGGGCGGGCTTGCCGAAGCCGTCCGCAAGGGACGCCGCGACGAATATGCCTGGGCGTATGGAAAATTCGGCGGCGACGTCCCCGATCCCCTCAGCGAAGCCACGTTTCGCTCCGCGATCCTCGATTGGGAAGCCCGATCCGGCAATGGTCGCGAGCGGCTGGCGCTGGTGCGAGAGCTACTTGCGGTTCGACGACGCCACATCATGCCGCGCCTTGACGGCGCCCGATTCGGCGAAGCGCGCGCCGACGACAACGGATTGCTGCGATCAAACTGGCGCCTCGGCGACGGTGCAAGTCTATCGCTCACCGCGAACCTGTCGGACGGCGTCACTACCCGACGCATCGCGCAATACGCCGGGCACAACAATCTGGGGCGAGCCGGACGCCACCATGAAGCCATGGTCCGTGCTTTGGCATCTGGAAGCACGCTGATGCGGTCGGGCACCCCCATCGCGACCTATCGTTTGCAGCTCACCGCGAACTTCGATTTCGACGCGGCGGCGGCGGTCGTTCCATACCTGAAAGCGCTCGGCATCAGCCACGTCTACGCCTCCCCCTTCACCAAGGCGCGCAAAGGCTCGACCCACGGCTATGACGTCGTCAATCACACGCTCATCAACCCCGAACTCGGCGGCGACGAGGGGTTCGAGCGGCTGAACGAAGCATTGAAGAAGCATGACCTCGGCCTGATCCTCGACTTCGTGCCCAACCATGTCGGCGTGCACTATGACGACAATCCCTGGTGGCTCGACGTGCTGGAATGGGGCGAAGCTTCGCCGCACGCGATCTCGTTCGACATCGACTGGGAGCAATTGCCGTATCGCGCGCGCGGTGGCGTGCTGTTGCCGATCCTCGGTTCGTCCTATGGCAAGGCGCTGGAAAACGGCGAGATCGAGCTGCGCTACGACGCCGACGAAGGCAGCTTCTCCGCCTGGTATTTCGAACATCGGCTGCCGATCGCGCCGGAACGCTACGGCGAAATCCTGCACACGATCGTCAAGGAAGGCGACGCCGGGGACAGCGCCACTGGAAAGCGCATCCTCGATCTCACGTCCCGCTATCGCGGCCTGCGGCATCCCAATCGCAAGGAAGCGCCCACCTTCAAGGCCGAGCTCCGGGACATCGCGGGCGCCCGGGACATCATCGAACGCGGGCTTGCCGCCTATCGCGCCGGAAGCGACCGCCCCGCGCAGACGCAGGCGCTGCATCATCTGCTGGAGCGTCAGCACTACAAGCTCGGGCACTGGCGGCTGGCTTCCAGCGACATCAACTATCGCCGCTTCTTCGATGTCAATTCGCTCGCGGGATTGCGGGTGGAGGACGCAGCGACCTTCAACGTCGCCCACAGTCTGGTCCGGCGGCTGATCGAAGAAGGCAAGTTGCAGGGACTGAGGCTCGATCACATCGACGGCCTCAGCGATCCCGTGCAGTATTTCCAGCGCCTGAGCCGTCTGGTCCGGCAAGCCGGCGGAAAGACCGCTCGGTCGTTCTATGTCGTGGTCGAGAAAATTCTCGGCGAGCACGAAGACTTGCGGCCGTTTGCCGGCGTCGACGGCACGACCGGCTATGAGACGCTCAACACGATCTCCCGGGTGCTGGCCAACCAAAGCGGACTGGACGCGCTCGACGAGACCTGGCGGCAGATCAGCAACTTGCCGCCCGCGCTTACGCCGGTGCTGAAAGCCGCCAAGCAGCGCGTGCTCGAAACATTGCTCACGAGTGAATTCACCGTGCTGGCGCGGCTGCTCGGGCGCATCGCGGCCGGACATTATTCGACGCGAGACTTCTCCGCCGACAGCTTGCGCCAGGCGCTCGAACTCTACGTTCTGAACTTTCCGATCTATCGAACCTACCTGACCGCCGCCGGCGCCTCCACGGAAGATCGCGCCCTGATTACGGGAGCGATCGAACAGGCGCGCGCCGAGTGGTACGCCGCCGACGACGGCATCTTCGATTTTCTGCGCGATGCGCTCACCATGGACCTCGCCAAGCCCGGCCCCGCGCTGCACAGCGCGCCGCGGGTGCGGCGCTTTGCGCTGAAAGTGCAGCAATTCACCGGTCCATTGATGGCCAAGTCACTGGAAGACACGGCCTTCTATCGGGCCCACCGCCTGCTCGCGCTCAACGAAGTCGGCGGCGAGCCCTCGGCGTCGGCGCTGTCGCCCGATGCCTTCCACCAGATGATGAAGACCCGCGCGACGGCCTGGCCGCGTGCCCTCACCACGACCGCCACCCACGACACCAAGCGCGGCGAGGACGCACGGACGCGCTTGATCGCGCTCAGCGAACTCTCCGGCGAATGGACCGCAACCGTTGCCCGCTGGAAAGTGCTCAACGCGCCGCACATCTTAACCTACGGCAATCTGCGCGCGCCATCGGCGACGTTCGAATACATGCTGTACCAGACCTTGCTCGGCGTCTGGCCGCTGACTTCCCCCGATCCATCCCTGACGGAACGCCTCAAGGCCTACGCGGTAAAGGCGGCGCGCGAGGGCAAGCAGGAAACGAGCTGGCTCAACCCGCACGAAGGCTATGAAGCCTCGGTCTGCACCTTCATCGAACGGATCCTGGATCGATCGGCATCTGCCGAATTTCTGGAGTCGCTGGAGCATTTTGCACGGCGGGTGGCGCTGTTGGGCGCGCTCAACTCGTTGAGCCAGATCACGCTGAAGGCGATGATGCCGGGGGTGCCGGATTTCTACCAGGGGACGGAATTCTGGGATCTGTCCATGGTCGACCCCGACAACCGCCGGCCCGTCGATTTCGACGCGCGCGCCGCTGTCCTGAAGCAGGTAGAGCGGCCCGACTGGCAGGCTCTCACCCAGGACTGGTCGAACGGCCACATCAAGCTCGCCTGGACCCGGCGCCTTCTCGCCCTTCGCAACGAGATGGCGGAGGTTTTCGCAAGCCGCGAATACGAGCCGCTGCAAGTCAGCGGCATCCATCGCGATCACGTCATTGCCTTCGCCCGCCGCCGCGGACGCCATGCGGTGATTGCCGCAGCGGTACGGTGCCATGCGCCGTTCTCGGGACAAGGCCGCATATGGCCCGGCGGCGATGCGTTCGACGGCGAGCTTCATATCGACGGCTATTCGCTCGGCGACGCACGCGGATCGTCCAAGGTGCCGCTGGCCAGCCTGTTCAGGCATCTACCGGTCGCGGCGTTGAAGGCGACCTATATCGGTTCGGCAAACCCGGCTGCGAAAAGAATCAGGCAATTCGCCTAACGTTGTTTTTCTTCGACAAACCGCCGCGGGTTGCACTGCGAGAAAGCGGAACTTTCAGAACTCCCGTGTGTTGGCTGGCTGGAACACGCACAGACAATACGGCTGGAGGAAATTCAATGTCTATCGGAACAATCATTCTGATCATTTTAGTCATTGCCCTGCTTGGCGGCTTCAGCGGCCTCGGCGGCGGACCGTTCTATGGCACCGGCTATTACGGCGGCGGCGGTCTCGGGCTGATCATCGTGATCTTGCTGATACTCGTTCTACTCGGGCGAATTTGACGCCCACGTTACGACTTCGCGTCCAACTTCTTCATCGCGTTTTTGATCGACGAAGCGGCATCGTCGTAGCCGTCCCACGCCTTGCTTTTCGCAAGCAAGGCCGGGACGGTGCGAACGGTGTATCGTTTCGGATCGAGATCGCCGCGCACCTGCGCCCAGGTTAGCGGCATCGAGACCGTGGCGCCTTCGCGCGCCCGCGGCGAAAGCACCGCGACCGCGGTCGCGAGGCGATCGTTGCGCAAGTAATCGAGGAAGATTTTTCCCTTGCGCAGCTTCTTCGACATGTTGAGCAGATACTGGTCGGGGTTATCGCGCGCCATCCATTGACAGACGCCTTGCGCAAACGCCTTGGCTTCCTTCCAGGTCACCTTATCCCTGGCGCCATAAGTCAACGGCGCGACGACGTGCAGGCCCTTGCCGCCGGTGGTCTTGCAAAAACTTTCAAGACCCAACGTCTTGAGGCGCTCTCGCATGTCCTTGGCGGCTTCGATCACTTCCGCAAAGTCGACATTCGGCGCGGGGTCGAGGTCAAAGACAAGGCGTCCGGGAACGTCGGTCGCATCCGGTGCGCAATTCCACGGATGAAGTTCGAGCCCGCCGGACTGCGCCACTGCCGCCAGCCCTTCGACGCGATCGATCTGCAAATACGGCTTGCGATCGCCGGAGACCTTGACGAGCTCCAGCAGCTTCGAGGTGCCCGTCATCGCATGCCGTTGAAAAAACGTCTCGCCCTTGATGCCATCGGGCGCGCGCACAACCGAGCACGGGCGTCCCTTCAGATACGGGATCATCCAATCGCCAACCGCCTCGAAGTAACGTGCGAGGTCGAGCTTGGTGACGCCCTCACCGTCGCCGGCGTCCGGCCACAGCTTTTTCTCGGGCTTGGAGATCACCACGCCCATGACCTCGGAGGATTTGTTCGACGCTTTTGGCGAGGGCTTGATGATACCAACCATGGCCGGTTTCTCCGCGACGACTTCGTTCGCCGGCTTGTCCTGACGCAGCCCCTTGAACGCGGCCTGCCGGATGTTGCCGCCGTCAGTAAAGCCGGCGAACTCGATTTCGGCGACGAGCTCCGGCTTCAGCCAATGAATGTCGCGGGTCTTGCGCGGCGCATCCTTGCCGCCGAACGGACTTTGATCGGCTTCAGCCTTCTTGAGCGCCGGCATGATGCTTCGAACCGTCGCCTGCCCGAAGCCGGTTCCGATCATTCCGACAAAGACAAGATGATCGCCGCGGTAGACGCCGGCCATCAGCGAGCGAAATTTTCCGTCTGTGGTCTTCCAGCCGCCAAGCACGACTTCCTGTCCCGCGCGGCATTTGGTCTTGGTCCAGCTTTCGGAACGCCCCGAGCGATACGGCGCGCTCAGCTTCTTGGAGACGATACCTTCGAGTCCCAGCTTCTTTGCGGATTCCAGCACTTCCCCGCCACTGACCTCGAAGTGCTCGACATATCGTATCGAATTGGCGGTCTTCCTGGCTGCTTCTCGAGCAATTTCTTCAACCGCGTCTTTCGCGTCCCAAGCGGCAAACGGCGCAGGTCTTCGCCCTCGGCAAACAGCAGATCGAAGGCATAGAAGATCAGCTTGTCGGTCTTGCCGTCCGAGATCGCGGCCTGCAACGCGGAAAAATTCGGTGCGCCGTCATGATCGAGCGCAACGATCTCGCCGTCGATCATCGAATCCGGCAATGCGCCGCCCGCCTTCGCGATCGCCTTGAACTTGTCGGTCCAGTCGAGGCCCTTGCGGGTCTTTAAGGTCGCCTCGCCATCCTCGATCCGCAGTTGCACGCGATAGCCGTCGAACTTGATTTCATGGCCCCAGCCGGCTCCGCCCGGAGGCCGCTCGACCGCCGTACATAATTCGAAGGCGACGAAATCCGGCATCGCGTCGACCTTCGCAGCCTTTGCGGCTATGGCTGGCTTGTTGTTTCGCGCGCGTGCGTCCGCCGCATCGCCCCGGTTCGAATGCCAGACCGCGTCGGCCTTGGGATGCCCCTTGGCCTGCCCCTTGGCCCGCCCGCCCGCGGTCATGAACGGCTTCGGCGCCTTGCCCTTGCCGGCCGCGATCTGATCCATGCTGCGGCCGGAGGCGACCGAACGGTCTTCTTCAAGAAGATCGCCCGCCCCGTCTTCACGGGCATATTCGTCGCGATGCTTGATCAGAAGCCAGTTGGTGCGCTTGCCGCCGGTGCGGTCGTTCCGCATCCGCACCAGCACCCAGCTTCCGTGCAGCTTGTCGCCGTGCAGGATGAATTTCAGGTCGCCCTTGGCAAATCCCTTCTCGGGATTATCGGATTCCCAGTAGCCGCGATCCCAGAGTTGTACCGTGCCGCCGCCATACTGCCCCTTGGGGATCGTGCCTTCGAAGTCGCCGTAATCGAGCGGATGGTCCTCGACCTCGACCGCGAGGCGCTTGTCGTGCGGATCGAGCGACGGCCCCCGCGTTACCGCCCAGGACTTGAACACGCCGTCAAACTCGAGCCTGAAATCGTAATGCAGCCGCGTCGCGTCGTGCTTCTGGATCACGAAACGCCGCTGCCTGGACGGCGCCACGGCCTTGTCGCCGCTAGGCTCCGCGGTCTTTTCGAAATCCCGCTTCTTCCGGTAGGTGGAAAGGCTTTTGGGGGGCACACGCAATCCCGAAATCAGGCGTCAATGCACGAAAGAAGGGAGCATTGTAATGCTCCCTCCTGCGGGATGAAAAGCCTGCGCCGCCGGCTGGCGACCCATCTAGCCGGCGGTCTTGCGCTTGCTCTTTTTGGCTTTCCGCTTCCCGGTGGTCTTCTTCGGCACCTTGCGCCCGGCAGCCCTCGCCTCGGAAAGACCGATCGCGATCGCCTGCTTGCGGCTCTTGACCTTGCGGCCCGAGCGGCCGCTCTTCAGCGTGCCGGCCTTGCGCTTCTTCATGGCGCGCTCGACGGAGCTTGAGGCCTTCTTCGAATATTTGCGTGCTTTGCGTGCCATATCTCTTCTCCCGCTGGAACGATTCAAGGATTTCAATCGTCGCCAGACGGGAAGGTTCCAAGAACGCAATGGCGCGCGGAGAGCGCGCTAGTCCGGCGCGCGCAAGCGATAGCCGATGCCGGTTTCGGTCAGCACGAATTGCGGCCGCTCGGGATCGGTCTCGATCTTCTGGCGGAGCTGACGCACGTAGACGCGCAGGTACTGCGCGTCCGTCATTTCGTCCCACAGTTCTTTGAGCAGCAGCCGGTGGGTCAGCACCTTGCCGGCATGCTGAACCATGACCCGCAACAGGTCATATTCCTTCGGCGACAGCTTCACCTCGCGTTCGCCGACCTTGACGATGCGGCGAACCAGGTCGACGGAGAGATCGCCGGTGCGAAACACCGGTCGCTCGCCCTGGATCTGCAACTGATGACGCAGCGCCGCGCGCATCCGCGCCAGCAGTTCATCCATACCGAACGGCTTGGTCAGGTAGTCGTCGGCGCCGAGGTCGAGCGCCTGAACCTTTCCGGCCTCGTCGCCGCGGCTCGACAACACCACGATCGGAACGCTGTCGTTGCGGCTGCGGATCGTCCGCAAGAGGTCGTGTCCCTGAATGTCGGGAAGGCCGAGATCGAGGATGATCAAGGCCGGCGCCTGCGCGAGCAATTCGAGCGCCGTCTTGCCGTTCGGCGCCTCCAGAATTTCATAGCCCTGCGTGCTGAGCCCCATCCGCAGCAGTTTTCGGATCGGCGGCTCGTCGTCGATGACAAGGACCTTGATCGGAGGCGCGCTCATGCGGCGGTATCCAGTGCGTTGGAAGCGGAGGGTGGAACGGGCAAACGGATGGTCAGCGCCGCGCCTGAGCGGTCGCTGCGATTGTCGGCAGAAATCGTGCCGCCCATCGCCTCGACGAAACCGCGGGAAATCGCGAGCCCAAGCCCGGTGCCGGGGCGGATGTGATCGCCCTTCTGGGCGCGGTAGAACTTGTCGAACACGCTTTCCAGTTCGGAACGGGGAATGCCTTCGCCCTCGTCGAGAATCTGGAGCGTGACGAATTTCTGCTCCCGCCATCCGCGGATCGCGATCGTGGTCTCGGCCGGCGCATATTTGGCGGCGTTATCCAGCAGATTGAACAACGCCTGTTCGAACAGCACGGCGTCGAGCTCGAGCATTGGCAAGTTCGATTCAAGTTCGAGCGACACTTTGTGATGGGTAAGAATCTTGTTGGCGCGGCGCAGCGCGCTGTCGATGACTTCGCTGACATCGAGTCGCGCGGTGTTCGGCTTGATGGCGCCGGATTCGAGCTTGGTCATGTCGAGAAGATTGGCAATGAAGCGGTTGAGCCGCTCGGACTCGTCGATGACGGTGGCCAGCAGATCGCGTTTCTCGTCTTCCGACAGCGCGCCGGCGAGATCGCGCATGGTGGAAGCCGACCCGAGCACCGAAGCCAGCGGTGTCTTCAAATCATGCGAAATCGACGTCAGCAGCGCCGAACGCAACCGGTCCGATTCGACGTTGCGCTTGACGCGGTCCATGTCCTCAACCAGCAGCACGCGCTCGATCGCGAGCGCGCCCTGATCGACGAGCGCGTCGAGCAGGCGGCGCTGGTCGGGCGTCAGCAACGGACCGGTCTTGTCGTCGTCGATGCCGATGACGCCGATCAGCCCGCGGCCGGTCCGCATCGGCAGAAACAGCCGTTTGGCGCCGGGCAGCGTATCCGAGCCGCGGCCCGCGGGGCGGTCGTTGCCCCAAGCCCAGTTGGCGGCCGCGAGGTCGGCCTGGTCGAGCTGGTCCTCCGGCGGGTAGCCCGCTTTCACGGTGAGCACGCCGTTGTCCGGCAACAGCAGCACCACGCGGACCTTCAGCATCAATGCGGTCTGGTACGCGGTCGCCCACAGCACGTCGTCGAGGGTTCCGGTCCCCGCCAGTTTTCGGCTGAACGCATACAACAACTCGGTGGTTCTGATCCGGCCGATCGCGGTGTCGGCCTGCGAGCGCACCCGCGCGGCGACGTTGGAGACGAGGATCGCGATCAGCATGAAAAAGAAGAAGGCCGCGACGTTGGTGGGATCGGTGATCGTGAAATTGTAGATCGGCGGCAGGAAGAAGAAATTATAGCAGAGCGAGGCGGCGGCACTGGCAAGCAGCGACGGCCAGAGCCCGAAGCGAACCGCAACGCCCACCACCGCGGTCAGGAACACGAGATCGACATTCTCGATGCCGAACGGCTTCTGAATGAGCTTGGCCACGGCAAGACCGACCGCCACGACGAAGAGCGCCATCAGGTACGGTCTTGGCTGGATCGGCTCGCGGCGTTCCGCGGTACGCACCGTCTGCTTCGGAACGGAACCGGCGGCGAGCTCCTCGCCCGCAATCACGTTGACGCTGATATTGCCGGCGCGGCGCACCAGATCGTGCACCACCGAGCCGCGCGTCAGTTCGAACCACCAGCTCCGCGCGGACTTGCCGATGATGATCTGCGTGACATTATTGGTCTGGGCAAAGCCGATGATGTCGTCGGCAATCCGCCGCCCGATGGCGGGGATCGTCAGCGCCTCGCCGCCGAGCGCTTCGGCAAGCCGCAACGTGTCGGCAAGCCGGTCGCGTTCCTCTTCGCTCAGGCGCAAGGAGCGTCGCGTCTCGATGCTGAGCACCGTGAACGGTGCATGCAGGCGGTCGGCGAGCCGCTTGGTGTATCGCACGAGGCCCGCCGAGCGCGGGTCTTCGCTGACGCAGACAAGAATCCGCTCCCCGGCGGCCCACGGGCCCGCGATGGCGTTCGCCTGCATGTGGCTGAGAAGCTGCTCGTCGACGCGCTCGGCCGTTCGCCGAAGGGCGAGCTCGCGCAGCGCGGTCAGGTTGCCCGGCGAGAAATAATGCTCCAGCGCCCGCTCGGCCTGCTTCGGGACGTAGACCTTGCCTTCCTTCAGCCGCTGGATCAGGTCGTCGGGGGTGAGGTCGATCAACTCGATGGCGTGGGCGCGATCGAAAATCGAATCCGGCACCGTCTCGCGCACCCGCACATGCGTGATTTGCGCGACCACGTCGTTGAGGCTCTCGATGTGCTGGATATTGACCGCGGTATAGACATCGATGCCGCGCGACAGCAGCTCTTCGACGTCGAGATAGCGCTTGGGGTGGCGGCTGCCGGGCGCGTTGGTATGGGCAAGCTCATCGACCAGCGCGAGCTGCGGCCGGCGCGCGATCAGCGCATCGAGATCCATCTCCTCGATGACCTGATCCTTGTAGGCGACCCGCTTGCGCGGAATGACTTCGAGCCCCTGCAACAGCGCCCCGGTCTCGATCCGGCCGTGGGTCTCGACAACGCCGATCACGACATCGATGCCGGCCTTTTGCCGGGCGTGGGCGCTTTGCAACATTTCGTAGGTCTTGCCGACGCCGGGAGCGGCGCCGACGAAAATCTTCAGGCGGCCGGCTTCACTATTCTCGTGCCTGGCCGCCTCCAGCAGGGCTTCCGGCGAAGGGCGTTGTTCGAGGTCGCGGCGCGGCTGCTGAACCATCGAAATAATATAGTCCCCGCGCCAAGCCCGGCCTAGTGTCCGCTAGTGCGACGCAGCGTCCAGCGCCAGGTTAAGCTCGAGAACGTTAACCCTGGGCTCACCCAACAACCCTCCCATGCGTCCAGCGGTGTTCTCCGCCACGAGCTGCCGCACCCTGTCTTCCGGCATGCCACGCGCCTTGGCCACCCGCGACACCTGGAATAGCGCGCCTTCCGGCGAGATGTCAGGATCGAGCCCGCTGGCCGACGTGGTCACAAGATCGACCGGCACGTTCGCGCCGGGATTTTCAGCCTTCAACCTGTCGGCATCTTCCTTGATTCGATCGGCCAGCGCCTTGCTGGTCGGGCCAAGATTCGAGGCGCCCGAATTCGCGGCGTTATAGGGCGCGGGCACGGTCTTGGAGGAATCCGCCGGGTCGGGCGCCGTCGTCGCCGAGGGGCGGCCGTGGAAATATTTGGCTTCCTTGAATTCCTGCCCGATCAAGGCCGAACCGACCACCACCCCGTTGCGCTCGATCAGGCTGCCTTCGGCCTGTTTCGGAAAGATCGCGCCCGCGATTTCCGTGATCGCCAGCGGATAGGCAAGGCCGGTGATCAGTGTCAGCAACAGCAGAACCAGGATCGCGGGCCGGATTTCTCTCAGCATGGTTTAGACCTTTCACGCCAGATGCAGCGCGGCGATCACGAGGTCGATCGCCTTGATGCCGATAAAGGGAATGATGATGCCGCCAAGGCCGTAGACCATCAGGTTACGGCGCAACAGCGCGCCGGCGCCAACGGCCCGGTAGGCGACGCCCTTCAGTGCGAGCGGGATCAGCGCGACGATGATCAGCGCGTTGAAGATGATCGCCGACAGAATCGCACTTTGCGGGCTCGCCAGGTGCATGACATTGAGCACCGAGAGTTGCGGATAGAACGCCAGAAACATCGCCGGGATGATCGCAAAATACTTGGCGACATCGTTGGCGATCGAGAACGTCGTCAACGCGCCGCGCGTCATCAAAAGCTGCTTTCCGATCTCGACGACCTCGATCAGCTTGGTCGGATTGGAGTCGAGGTCGACCATATTGCCGGCCTCGCGCGCGGCCTGCGTGCCGGTGTTCATCGCGACACCGACGTCAGCCTGGGCAAGCGCCGGCGCATCGTTGGTGCCGTCGCCGCACATCGCAACCAGCTTGCCGTTGGCCTGCTCGTTGCGGATCAGCTTCAATTTGTCTTCCGGCGTCGCCTGCGCCAGAAAATCGTCGACGCCGGCTTCCGCGGCAATCGCAGCCGCGGTCATCGGATTGTCGCCGGTGATCATCACGGTGCGAATGCCCATACGGCGCAACTCGGCGAAGCGCTCGCGGATGCCGCCCTTGACGATATCCTTCAACTGAATCACGCCGAGCAGGCGGCCATCCTTGGCGACCGCAAGCGGTGTGCCGCCGCCCTTGGCAATTTCGTCCGAGATGGCCGAAATCTCGCGCGCGGCATCCGAACTCAGCGCCGGCTGCAAGGCGCGAACCGTATTGCCGACGGCCGCCGATTGAGCCGCGACACCCCCGACATAATTGAGGATCGCCTCGACCGCGCCCTTGCGCACCGACGAGCCGCCGGCATCGATGCCGCTCATGCGGGTCTGCGCGGTGAACGGCACGAAGGTTGCGGACAGTTCGCCCATGTCGCGGCCACGAATGCCGTATTTTTCCTTGGCCAGCACCACGATCGAGCGGCCCTCGGGCGTCTCATCGGCAAGCGAGGCAAGCTGCGCGGCATCCGCCAGTTCCTGTTCGGTGACGCCGCGAATGGGACGAAATGCCGTCGCCTGGCGATTGCCGAGCGTGATGGTGCCGGTCTTGTCGAGCAGCAGCGTATCGACGTCACCGGCGGCCTCGACCGCGCGGCCCGACATCGCCAGCACGTTGAAGCGCACAAGCCGGTCCATGCCGGCGATGCCGATCGCCGACAACAACGCGCCGATCGTGGTCGGAATCAGCGTGACGAACAGCGCCACCAGAATGATCACCGAAATCTGGCCGCCGGCATAGGCGGCGTAGCTCGGGATCGTCACGGTCGCGAACACGAAGATGATGGTGAGGCCGGCGAGCAGGATGTTGAGCGCGATCTCGTTTGGCGTCTTCTGCCGCTCGGCGCCCTCGACCAGCTTGATCATGCGGTCGATGAAGGTCGAGCCTTGGGCGGCCGTAATCCGCACGCGAATCCAGTCGGACAGAACCTGCGTGCCGCCGGTCACGGCGGAACGGTCGCCGCCGGATTCCCGGATCACGGGGGCGGATTCGCCCGTGATCGCGGCTTCGTTCACGGACGCGACACCTTCGATCACTTCGCCGTCGGAGGGAATGTTGTCGCCGGCCTCGACCAGCACGACATCGCCGACCTTCAGGCTCGTGCCCGGCACCAGGCGATAGTCCCTGCCCTCGCCGGCCAGGAGCTTGGCCTGGCTCTCGGTGCGGGTCTTGCGCAACGATTCGGCTTGCGCCTTGCCACGTCCTTCCGCGACCGCTTCCGCGAAATTGGCAAACAGCACCGTGAACCACAGCCACAGGATGATCTGGAACGCAAAGCCCAAATCAGTCCCGCCGGTTACGAGATCGCGCAGGAAGATCACGGTCGTCAGCGTAGCGACGGCTTCGACCACGAACATGACGGGATTTTTCGCCATCAGCCGCGGATCGAGCTTGGCGAAAGCCGAGCCGATCGCCGGCCACACGATCTTCGGATCGAGCATGGTGGCGGCCGGTGTTTGTCTGTTGGTTTTCTGGACGGCGTCCATGGAGAGAGCTCCGAATGTCAGGTCAGAACAGGGTATGGGCATTCATCGCCAGGTGCTCGACGATCGGACCGAGCGCCAGCGCCGGGAAGAAGGTGAGGCCGCCGATGATGAGGATCACGCCGACGACGAGGCCGACGAACAGGCCGCCGGTCGTCGGGAACGTGCCCGCCGAGGGCGGGATCGATTTCTTGGCCGCGAGCGAGCCCGCCATCGCCATCGCCGGCACGATCATGAAGAAGCGGCCGACGAACATCGCGCTTGCGAGCGTCAGGTTATAGAAGAAGGTGTTGCCGGAGAGCCCGCCAAACGCCGAACCGTTATTGCCGGTCGCGGAGGTGAAGGCGTAGAGCACCTCGGTGAAGCCATGCGGCCCCGCGTTATTCATCGCGGCCACGGTTGACGGCAGCACCACGGCGACCGCTGTCCAGCCGAGATACATCAGCGGCAGCACCAGAATGGCGAGCATCGCCATCTTGACCTCGCGCGCCTCGATCTTCTTGCCGACATATTCCGGCGTCCGCCCGACCATCAGGCCGGCGACAAAAATCGCCAGCACGACAAACAACAGCATGCCGTAAAGGCCGGCGCCGACGCCGCCGACAATGATTTCGCCGAGTTGCATGTTGATCAGCGGGATCATGCCGCCGAATGCGGTAAAGCTGTCATGCATGGCGTTGACCGCGCCGCAGGAGGCCGCGGTTGTGACCACCGCAAACAGGCTGGAGGCGACGATGCCGAAGCGGACTTCCTTGCCTTCCATGTTGCCGCCGGAGAGCCCCAGCGCCTCCAGCGTCGAAGTGCCGTTGGCTTCCGCCCAATAAGTCACGGCGACGCCGGCAATGAACAGCACGCCCATGACCGCGAGGATCGCCCAGCCCTGCCGTTGATTGCCGACCATGCGGCCGAACACGTTGGTCATCGCGGCGCCGATCACAAAGATCAGCAGCATCTGCACGAAATTGGACAGCGCGGTCGGGTTCTCGAACGGATGCGCCGCATTGGCGTTGAAGAAGCCGCCGCCATTGGTGCCGAGCATCTTGATCGCGACCTGCGAGGCCACCGGGCCGACCGCGATGGTCTGCTTCGCGCCTTCGAGCGTCGTCGCCTCGACGTAAGCGCCAAGCGTCTGCGGCATGCCCTGCCAGACCAGAAACAGCGCGGCGACGATACAGATCGGCAACAGCACATAGAGCGTCGCACGGGTCACATCGACCCAGAAATTTCCGACGGTGCGCACCGATGCACGGGAAAAGCCGCGGATCAAGGCGACCGCCAGCGCGATGCCGGTCGCCGCCGACAGGAAATTCTGATGCGTCAGTCCGAGCATCTGCACGAGGTAGGACATCGTGCTCTCGCCACCGTAGTTCTGCCAGTTGGTATTGGTGATGAAGCTGATGGCGGTGTTGAAGGCGAGATCTTCCGGCACCGCCGGCTGGCCGGCCGGGTTGAACGGCAATTCGGCCTGAAGCCGCATCAGCGCATAAAGAATGACGAAGCCGCCGACGTGGAAGAACAGCATCGCGAGCGTGTAGGTGACCCAATGCTGCTCGCGCTCTTCATCGACCCCGCCGATCCAGTAGATCGCGGCTTCGACGGGACGGAGCAACGGCGACATCAAGGTTCGCTCGCCCTCGAACACGCGCGTCATGTACCCGCCGAGCGGCTTGGTGAGCGCGGCGACGATGACGCAGAACAGGAGAATTTGAATCCATCCGATAGCAGTCATGGCAAGGATGCCTTTGGATCAGGTTTGGGAATCACAGAGCGCGAGGGCCGCGAAGGCCGTGCGGCGGTCAGAAGCGCTCCGGCCGCAGCAGCGCATAGGTCAGATAAAACAACAGGCCGGCGGAGACCAAACCCGCGAGCGCATAATCGAACACCATGGCCTTGCTCCTTTGAAACGCTATCGCCGGGTCAAAGCCGCTCGCAGGCATAGGTGTAGCCGGCCGCGGCGACGAAGAAGCCAAGGCCAAGGGCCAGCATGATCAGATCCAGCATGGAAATCTCCGAACTCACGCGCGCATCACAGTGCGGGCGAGGCCGAGAAGCGCTACGAGATCGCTTCCCGGACACGATCCTGAAGTGCCATTCAAGCCATAGGTTTTCGAGGCGGCCGAGATCGCGACGTTATAGGAATCGCATAAAGGCAAACGCCGCCGGCAAGACGGGCATCACCTCAATCAACTACATGTCTTGTAGTACAGCACCGGCGGATCCAGCAGGCCGCTCAACGGCAATCGCTTCCACCTGCTATCTTTATCAAGCCGCTCTTCAGCTTGAGCAATAAATCCAAATCCGGGAAGATTTGACTGGATCTTCGATCCGAAATTGTTCGGCCCAAGCACGAAGTCGGCCGCTTCTGCGCCCGAATTCATGGTCTCCACCGACTCGCTCAGAAATAGTTGAATTGGGATTAGCTGCTCGTTTCCTTTCAGCATCGATTCCAGTGCAATGGCTTCAACAGTGACGGGATATGGCGTCAGCGCGGCGATCGAACGCGGTCGTGAACACGAATTTGGGTTGGACTCGATCGCGCCTAAAACAGCGTTTGCGATTGCCGCGGCCTCGGGCCAATTCCGGCTGTTCTGATACTGGGACCTTAGCGTTCCAAACAGGCAGAACACCGACAGAAGAGCGATTGAGGTCGCGACGCGGGCAAACTGACTTTTTCGAGACAACAGGCGCGAAACGGCAATCGCAGACGCCAGCAGCCAGGGCAGCGCAAAAAAGCTGCCGAAATAGATTGTCTTCGAGGAGATGATCGAAATTCCGAAGTAGATCAGTCCTCAAAATAAAGTAGTACGCCAGCGCATTGTAAGCCCTGGTATCCGCTCGCCAGCGTCGAAAGGAAAACGCTGCATCCGTGGCTATGGCGTAGGTACCCAGGAGAAGAAACCATCCCAGCAACTTCAGCCCACCGTCGCCAATGAAGTAGTACTTCACATGAAAAAATACGCCCCCGTCGGACGCCCATACCGAGCGGTGCAGTTACAAGAACGGCGTAAGTGTAGTCGGCGATCGAAGGCCCCCAAATCAAACCAAAGGGCATCAAGATCACGAGCGCTGATAGCACGCCGATTGCGGCGTTCCGGTACAGCATTCTCCTGTCCTGGATGGCCGGGTCGAACGGCCGCACGACCCCGATGAACGAAGCCGCGCATAGAACCGGAATTGTTGCAACGAATGCCGTTGGTTTGGCCATGATCGCAAGGGCAGCGACGATCCCGGCAACGGCACATGACGCCATAGAGACGTAGTTGGTGAAGATGAGCAGGTAGATTGCGACCGCGAACACCACACCAGCGGGGATGTCAGGCCTGAACTCTGACATGAGGAGCTGGGGAGCCCGTGCGAACAGGAAGCAAACGGCAAGCACACCTGATACGGAAGGAGAGAGCTCGCGGCGGACTACGATGTAAATTGCAAAGGCATAAAGAGCCAAAGGCCATATGCCCATCATGTAAGGCGCCGCCAGCTTCGGGCCGATAAGCGAGAAACCGAGCATGGCGGCCAGCGTGCTGAAAGGCGCGTGCGGCGGATCAAGGTAGAACGATCGCAGCGTCTCAAAAATCGACGACACCCGTTCAGAAGTCAGCCGCAGATAGGCGTCAAGCAGGTATCCGACATCGTCATAGATGGGAGGCATCGCCAAGGAGCCTTGATGCATGCTCAGCGAGAGATTCAGATACCCGACGATCAGGACGACTGCGCCCAACAAAATGGGCGGCAAAATATCCGGGACGACGCGCCCTTCTTGGCATTTGAGATGAACTTCTGACGCCATCTATGATTATCGCCCGACAACGGTCTGGATTGTCGCGCTTATAATCTTCAAGGTGCTAGCTTGAATAGGTCCTAAACTTCGCGCTCCCCAGACTCCCGCGGCCGCCGTCGCTGAGAAGGCGCTCTCTGATATCAAAGAAATGTTGATGCACATGCAGCCCGACGCGGGATGCGCGCTGGATGCTAATTCGGCTTGCCCGGACGGCTTGGCTGCGGGCTCGGGTTCGTGGACCTGCCCCCAGGGATCATAAGCTTTCTTTGGCGTCGGGATCCGATCGAGCGCGGCCTTGTAGGCTTTCTCATCCACCCGCGGCCTGGTGTCGGGGGTCGGCGCCGCGTGACTGCCCTTCTTGATCTGGGCATAGGCGGGGCAAGCGACAAGCGACAGCGCGGCCGCAACGATGAACGCCTTCCCCATTGCGCGGCTGTTGCGACCCATGTCGTTCGCTCCCCTCCTTCAACTATAGGTCGGGAAGCCGGCAGCGCGACATCCTATTTTCGAGTGGACAGCACCAAGACGGCGGTCTGGCTGAATGCGTCAGCTACGCTGACGCTTTGTTCGCCGGGGGATATACAAAAAATAGCGACTTGCCGTGGTAAGGTCACAAGAGATATCGTTTTGGGCACGGTGATTCAGGAATGTGCAATGCGCACAGATGCGAATCTGCAGCCAAATCAACCGGGTAAGGCAAAGCCGGCCGATGCCCCGCCCCCGGCCCTTGTCTGGTATGGCGGCGTCCTTGGCCGCACGCTGTTTCTGATCATCCTCATCGTCATCACCGCCAAGGTCGCGAGCCCACAGATCGAGCGCCTCTCATCGATCTATGAGACGCCCGGCGATCTCTTTCGCGTGCTGATGGGTGTTGGCGTTTGCGGATGGTTCGTCGTCAACCTTTTCATCCTTCCCAAGGATGCCGGCGCCTATCGCATCTGGATGTATCTCGGCCTGCTGCTGCTGCCGCTGGCGGTGCTCTGCGCTTACGTGGTCTGGTGAGAGCATCCCGTCTTTGATGCCCGGCCGGTGACGGCGCGCGGCGTCCTCATCGCTTCACTTCCAGAACGTCACGATCAGTCCGCCGCCGACGATCAGCGCGCCGCCGAGCAGGATAGGCATGTCAGGCGACGTGCGAAACATGATCAGATTGACGATCTGCCACACGATGAAAAGCGTTGCGATGTAGAGTCCGACCACGCGGTTGAATTCGATCGGTGCGAGGTTGAGCGACAGACCATAGCCAAAGAGAAGGATCGCCCCGCCGAGGAACAACCCGGCCCGCGGCAACCAGGCGGTCTGGCCAATGCCGATCCGCACAACGGCGTCGCCGAAGGTCTCCAGCGTCGTCGCCAGGATCAGAAACAAGAAGATTCGAATATCCATCATCTCAACCGCGCGAGCGGCCTCTCAAGCGACCACAATTCTGCATGAGTACAGACGCGCGGCGCATCAGCATAGACGACTTGTGAATGATAGCTACTTCGTCTCGGTGGCGGCGACGGCCGCGGGCGCCGGCGTTTCACCCAGAGCGCATTGGCGCCAATCCGGCACGGTGCAGTTCGAAGGCCAGTTGCCGCCGAGCGCCATGAACAGGGCCGCCGTGTCGGAAATGCGATTGGCCTCGGTCTGCACCCGTATCACCGCCGCCGTCAGGTAGGTCTGCTGCGCATTGAGCACGGCAAGCTGATTGACCTGGCCTTCGTTGACCTGCTTCTCGACGATATCGAGACTGGCCTTGGCGGCATCTTCCGCGCGCCGTGCCGCGCGCATGGCCTTGGCATCGGCCTGCAACGCCCGCAGCGCATCGGCCACGTTCTGGAACGCGGTGATGACCGTGGCGCGGTATTGCGCTTCGGCCTGCTCCAGCGCCGCCTCGGCCGCCTTTTGCTTGTGATAGAGCGTGAGCCCGTCGAAGATCGGCGCGGTCGCGGCTGCGCCGAGGGTGAAGAAGCCGGTGCCCGGCGCGAAGGTCTGCGGCCAGTTGAACGCGGCGGAGCCGCCATTGGCCGAGAGCGTGATGTTGGGCAGGCGTGCTGCGATCGCAACGCCGACCTGTGCGGCGGCCGCGTGCATGTTGGCCTCTGCCGCGCGCACGTCCGGCCGCTGATCGACCAGCTTGCCCGGCAGGCTGATCGGCAGATTGGTCGGCAGCCTCAGATGCGCCAGATCGAACTTCTGCCGGATTTCATCGGCGGCGTATTGCCCGGCCAGCGCCGTCAGGAGGTCGCGTTGCTGCGCCAGTTGCTTTTCGAGCGGCGGCAGCAACTCTTCCGCCTGGGCCAATGCGGCGTCCTGCGCCAGCACGTCGGCCTGCGCCGACTGGCCGAAGCTTTGCTGCCGCTTCAGGATATCGAGCAGGCGTTTTTCGATCGTGATGATGCGCTGGGTCGCGGCCATCTGCCCGCGCAACGAAGCCTCCTGGATGGCCGCCGTCACCACGTTGCTGGTCAGCGTCAGGAACGCAGCCTCGAGCTGGAACAACTGCTGCTCGGCGGTGGCGTCGAGACTTTCGACCGCGCGGGCGTTGCCGCCCCAGACGTCCGGCACGAACGATACCGTGAGCTGGTTGGTCACCAGCGAGAATTCGGATTGCGGCCCGGCCGTCGGAATCGGCGGCACCTGCTGCGGATTGGCCACCAGGATCTGCTGGGTCGTCGAATTGCCCGACAGTTGCGGGAAGTACAGCCCGCGCTGCGCCAATGCGTTATAGCGCGCGACCTTGATCGCGGCTTCCGCGGCTTGCAGGTTCGGGTTGTGGTTGACCGACTCGCGGATCAGTTCGTTCAACGGCTCGGACTTGAAAGCCGCCCACCAGCGCGTCGAGACGTCCGCGCCGGTGAGGAAGCGCTGACCGGGAATCGAAGCCGTCCCCTTGCCAGGATCGGCCGAGGTCGGGTTGCCCTTCACATAACCGGTCACGTCGGGCGCGGCGGCCGGCTGGAAATTCGGTCCCACCGCGCAGCCGGAGACGGCGAGCGACATCGCCGCGATGGCGATCGCGCTTGCGGTGAAGCCGGATTTTCCACGATTGCCGCTAGCCATCGGGATTGCCTTCGGTGACTGCGACCGGATCACCGGCGACCTCAGCGGTTTCGACGTCTCGTGAGAGGAAGATCTTTCGAAGCGCCGGCGCGACGACCAACAAAAGCAACGGCCCGACGAACATACCACCCACGACGACGGTGGCCAACGGACGCTGCACCTGGCTGCCGATTCCGTGGGATATCGCCGCCGGCAACAGACCGACGCCGGCCGAGAGCGCGGTCATCAGCATCGGCCGCATCCGTTGCTCGGCGCCGTGAAATACCGCCTCCGCGATATCCATGCCCTGCGCCCTGAGTTCGCGGAAATAGGTGATGTTGAGAATGCCGTCCATCACCGCGACCCCGAACAGCGAGATGAAGCCGATGGCGGCCGAGACGGAGAAATCGAGCCCGGAGACATACAGCGCGAGCAGGCCGCCGCCGATCGCAAAGGGAATACCGGCCACCGACAACAGGCTGTCGCGCAACGAATTGAACAGCCCGTACAACAGCACGAGAATCAAAAGCAGCGTGATCGGCAGCACGATCAGGAGCCGCTGCTTGGCGGCCTGAAGGCTGTCGAACTCGCCGGCCCAGACGAGCTGGTAGCCGTTCGGGAGCTTGACGGCCTTGGCGACGCGCTCCTGCGCTTCGGTTACCGTTCCGCCGAGGTCGCGGCCGCGCACCGAGAACTTGATCGGAATGTAGCGCTGGCTGCGCTCGCGATAGATGAAGGACGCGCCGGTATCGAGCGTGATATTGGCAAGCTCGCTCAGCGGGACATAGGCGTTGGTGCCCGAAGGCGTCGAATAGGCCACCTTGAGATTGCGAACCGCATCGATGCTGCTGCGATATCTGGCGTCCAGCCTGACCGCAAGATTGAACTGCCGGTCGCCTTCCAGCACCGTGGTCGCGGTGGTGCCGCCGAGGGCTGCCTGAACCACCGTGTTGACGTCGCCGGTATTGAGCCCATAGCGGGCGGCCTTTTCGCGATCGACCTTGATGTTGAGATTGGGCTGGCCGAGCAGGTGGAAGATTCCGAGATCCGCCACGCCGCGAATCCTCGCCATCTCGTCCATCACCTGCGTGGCGAGCCCTTCGAGAACTTCAAGATTGGGACCGATGACCTTGACGGAGTTGGCGCCCTTCACGCCCGAGAGCGCCTCCTCGACATTGTCCTGGATGTATTGCGAGAAGTTGAAGCCGATGCCCGGCAGCTCGTCGGCAAATTCCTGCTGCAGCTCCTCGGTCAGCTTTTCCTTGGTGACAGTTGGGCGGCCACTCGTCGAACGGCTTGAGCGGCGCAAACAATTCCACGTTCGAGAACGGCGAGGCGTCGCTGCCATTGTCGGGGCGGCCATGCTGCGACACCACGGTGACGACTTCCGGATGCCGCAACAAGATCTCGCGCATCTTGCCGGTGACCGCGGTGCCGGCGTCGAGCGACATCGTCGACGGCATCGAGGCGCGGATCCAGAAATTGCCTTCCTCCAGCGCCGGCAGGAACTCGCTGCCGAGGCGCGAGGCCGCAAGCACGCTCAGCGCCAGAAACACGGCGCCGACCGTCACTGAAAGCTTGAGGTTGCCGAGTGACCATCGCAGCACCGGCGTGTAGGCCTTGCGGAGCGCGCGGACGATCGCCGTCTCGGTCTCATGAATGGTCTTGGGCACCAGCAACGAGGCCAGCACCGGCGTCACCGTGAAAGTAGCGAGCAGCGCGCCGGCGAGCGCGTAGCCATAGGTCCGCGCCATCGGCCCGAAGATCTGGCCCTCGACGCCCTGCATCGTGAACAGCGGCACGAAGGCGGTCACGGTGATGGCGGCGGTGAAGAACACGGCCTTGTCGACCTGCAACGCGCTGACAAAGATCATGCGCAGCCGCTCGCTCCATTGCGGCTTGCCCGGCGTTTGTCCCTGCGCGGAAGTTGGGTCCGCGCCCCAATAGCCATCTGAGAGATGCTGGAGCAGCGTCTGCCGGCTCTCGGGCGAGGACTGCAAAGTTCCGGTAGATGTTCTCCATCATGATCACGGCGGAATCGACGATGATGCCGAAGTCGACCGCGCCGAGCGACAACAGGTTGGCGTCCTCGCCTTGCAGGACCAGAATGATGATGGCGAAAAACAGCGCGAACGGAATATTGGCGCTGACGATGATGGCGCTGCGCAGATCGCCGAGAAACACCCACTGGATGATGAAGACCAGCAGGCACCCGAAAATCAGGTTGTGCAGCACCGTGTGCGTCGTGATCCCGACCAGCGAACTCCGATCGTAATAGGGAACGATCTTGACGCCCGGCGGCAGGCTGCCGTCGCTGTTGAGCCTTTGAACTTCCGCTTGCACGCGCGGGATGATGTCGTTGGTGTGCTGTGTTCGCCCCATCACCACGATCGCGGTGGCGACGTCGTCATCGTGATCCCGGCCGCCGATGCCGAGCCGCGGCACGTAGCCGACGGAAACGCTCGCGACGTGCTTGATCTGGATCGGCAGGCCGTTGACCTGCGCCAGCACGACGTTCTCGATGTCCTGGACCTTGTAGCCCTTGGTGACGTCGTCGGCGCCGCCGGAATCGACGAGGCCGACGCCGCGGATATTGACCGATTGCTGCCCGATCGTGATCTCGCGCCCGCCGACATTGATGTTGGCGTTGCCGAGGGCTGCGACCAGCTGGGGAATGGTGATGTTGTAGGCCTCAAGCTTCTGCAAGTCGGCATCGACATTGAACTGCTTGGTGGTGCCGCCCCAGGCGTTGATCTGCACCACGCCCGGAATGGTGAGGAAGCGCCGGGCGACGACGTAATCCTGAAGCGTGCGCAGATTGGTCAGGCCGAAATGCGGGGGACCAACGAGCTGGTAGCGGTAGATCTCGCCGACAAGGCTCGACTGCTGGATCTGCGCGACCTGGTTACCGGGCAGATTGACGTTCTGCTGCAGACTGATCGAGGCTTGCGTCAGCGCGAAGTAATAGTCGATGCCATAGCGGAAGGTGACGCGAACGAACGACAGGCCATAGAACGAGGTCGAGCGGATATTGACGACGCCTGGCGTCGGATAGAGGCCGACTTCCATCGGGATCGTGTAGTACTTTTCCATTTCCTCGGCGGAGAGACCGGCCGCCTGCGCGGTGATTTCCAGGATCACCGGCGCCGGATTGGGATAGGCCTCGATGTTCAGCTTCGAAAACGCAACGAGCCCCGCGGCGCAAAAGACCAGGAGGCCCAGCACGATGATCGCGCTGCGCGTCAGGCCAAATTCGAGCAGGGACTTAATCAACTGATACCGCCGTCCACACCTGGATTAGAATCGGGACCACTACCCGGCATCGCCCAGCAGGAGCTTGTTGCTCAGGAACACCGCGCCCTCCGTGACGACCGTCTCGCCCGGCATCAGCCCGGTCAAAATCTGCGTCCAGCCATCCTGCTGCATCCCGATCTTCACGGTGCGCTTGACGAAATGGCGGCTGTCCCTGGTGGCCCACACCGACATCGTGCCGTCGCCCTCCCGCACCACGCCTTCGGCCGGCACGGCCAGCGAGCGGACGGGATCGCCAACGTGGATGACGAAGCTTGCGAACATGCCGGACCGCAGCAGGTGTTCCGGGTCGTCGATTTCGGAACGCACCAGTTGCCGGTGGGTGTTCGGATCGATCATCGCGCCGAGCGCGGTCACCCGGCCGCTGAAGACCTTGTCCGGATAGGCGGGCACCGTGACCTGGACCTGCTGGCCGAGCTTGTAGGCCGGCGCATCGGTCTCGATCACATTGGCCAGCATCCACATCGTCGAGAGATCGGCAACCGTGAACGGCGCCGGCGCCGCGCCCGGCTGGGTCAGAAATCCAGGCGCCGCATTGCGCGCCACGATCCGCCCCGCGATCGGGCTCGGCACCACGAGCGTTGAATCGACCTTGCGGTCGTTGAGGATCTGCTCGATCTCGGCGTCGCTCTTGCCGAAGATGCGCACCGCGTCCTTGGCTGCCTTGAAGTTGCCTTCGGCGGTTTGCTGATCCGATGTCGCCTGGTCGACGTCCTTTTGCGCGCTGCCGCCGGCCTTGAGCAGATTGGAGGCACGCGCGAGCACGCGCTTTTGCAGTTCGAGCACACCGGCCGAGGCGAGCAACGTCGATTCAGCCTGAAGCAGATCGGGACTGTCGATCGTGAACAGCACGCCGCCAGCCTTCACTTCTTCGCCGATGTTGTAGAAGGCTTTGAGGATTTTGCCCGGATATTGCGAGAATACCTGAACGAGAAGATTCTCGTTGAAGTCGATGGTGCCGACGGCGGTTTTCAGAAGTGCGAAATCGCGCGAGGCCACAGGCCCGATCTTGAGCGCCCCGATCTGCTTGTCGGTCAGGTCGACGGATTGCTCGTCGGTTGCTGCGGGCTTGACCGGTTCGGTAGAGGCGACGCGCGCCTTGCCGCCGGATTGTCCGTCGGCCATCCCGACGAAACCCTTGCCCCAAAACAGAGCTACGCCGCCGATCAAAAGCACGGCGAACAGAATCGCGCGCGACCTCGACAGCTTTCCCAAAACACTCACTCCAAAGTCCCCAACATCGTCGCCCATTTTGTTGTCGTGCTGCGTTACAGCAGCGCGCTTACACTCACCTTACGGGTCATGCGGCCGCTTCACCCGTTTTAGGGCAAACGCCCTGCGGAAAGGCAGCCGATACGCGGAAAAACCCTCAGATTTGCTCAGATATTCTCTGCCTGTTGCTGATTCGAACAGCCGCAAAAGCGGGCTGTTTTCGCACCGGCTGACTTCCTGTCTCACGTGGGCGCCGGCAGCCGTCCCCGGCGACTCCCCGGTTGCCCGCCATGGACCGGCGCGGCGTGACACGCGTATGACACGGGAAGTCCGCTTTAGCCCCGCCACATCGGCGATTTGGGCCCTCCGTAGTAACGCATCGGCGCAAGCAGGCCGGGCGACGATGCCGGACCGGCGGTGTCGGCCGGACCATCGAGCGGCCGCGCGAGAGGCGGCGGACGATGGCGCGGCGGCGCCCCGTCCCGGCCGGCACACTCCCCGCCTGCTCCGCAAATCATCGCCACGGCGAGCAGCGTTGCACGCCTGATTCGCACCCTGCCCACCCCGACGTGTTTCAAGTCGAGTCCCCCTAGCTCCGACGAGATCAACTCCGGCCGGCGGCACGCCGACCGGCAAGCGACGCTCAATACCCGTCAATACCTGGCGACGACCGGGCCACCGAACTTGAAATCGAGCCCGACCGTAACGACCGAGTAGGTACTCTCGGTCGTGTACGGAATCTGGCCGTTCGGAGGGTTCGGGCGGTTGTAGCCGTTGAAGTTGTAGTTTCAGCCGTTCAATTCAAACGTTGACGGCTTGATTTTGTCGGTCGCCGCACGCAATCTCGCGCGGGATCTTCATCGAACCACCAGGCGGAATGGACCATGAAATCTGCAACTGCTGCGGCGATCGCGTTCACTTGCGTAACCTTGGCCGGCGGGCCTGCGGATGCGCAAAGTGCGCCGGGTCAATTGCAGCCCTGCAAAGCGCGCGTGGTCTATTCCGAAGAGCTGCCGTTTGCGCCGATCGACACCTGGCTGGTCAAGGTGACGCTTGAAATCACGCCGCGAAACGGAACGCCATATTTCACGACGTTGCAGGACCGGATGCCGTGGCAAGGCCATCCGCCGCGGCGCGGCCAGGCATTTCGGCTGTGGTGCGATCCGGCCAATCCCGGCCACTTGCAGCTTGCGTCCGGCGCGGTCGCCAAGTCTGCCTTCTGATCAAGTCCGCCTTCTGATCCAGCTTGAACGTTCCGCGGGCCTTTATGTCTCTCCTATGAGATGGCGAACCTGCTGCTCTCGAAATCCTATCTGCTGCCGAAGATATTGGCGGCATGAATACCGCCTTATCTTCCCTCGCGGGCAGGCTGCGTAACGCCGAAACCGTCACAGCAGGGCTTTTCTCGGAAGTCGTCCGCGAAGCATGCCAGCGCTTGCCGTCGGTACGGCACACGAAGGATTTCGGCCGCCTCGAGCAGCTCATTCAGTCCGGCGCCTGGACTGACGCCACGCTTGCCCTGCTCGCTTTGGAGTCGCCGCACTGGCAGGTCCGCCACCTCACCTATGATGCGGGTGAATGGCACTGCGCATTGTCGCGCCAGCGCAAACTTCCGGATTGGCTCGATCAACCCGTTGAAACCCGTCACGCGGATATTTCGCTTGCGATCCTGAGCGCACTGGTCGCCGTGAAATGCGACGATGCACTTGCTGTCGAAGACAGCGAGCCAAATTTGTCGCGCGCGGATCGAACAGCCGACGAACCGCTCTGCTGCGACAATTTTTCGTAAACGGCGCCGCGCGTGTCGCAACCTCCGAACACACAGTTGACGCGCGAAGCGCAGACGGCCCGGGTCATCATCCGCTTCTGGCTTCGGATGGCTATTCTGCTCTCGTTCGCAGCATTCAGCAGCATTCGCTTCGATCAAATCCTGACTTTGTTGCTTTTGATGTCCACCATGCTCAGCGCGGTGCTGGCAACGCTCAAGCGTGAAGAACCGCTCGCATCCACTCTCAACCATTGGGACGAAGCGGTCGCCTACGTGGCTCTTTGCTGCTTGTCCACCGCACTCGGCGCTCACGTACCGGGCTGAGCGAGGCGCCGCGCCCCGTGCCCTATGCCGCGGCTATGAGATCGCAAGCGAGCTTCCATCGAATTCATACCCGGCGCCGTAGATATTGGCGGCATGAGTTCAGCGCTTTCAGTCCCGTTCACCGCCCTCACGCACATCGCAAGACGCCGAAGGCCCGATCGCGGCAGGCGCGCTGGCTCGCAACAACAAGGACATCAGAAGTGAAACTCGCCGAACCTCCGTCGTGCAACTCTGCATCGACCATTACGTTTATTGGCAGGAACAGCCGCGGCAACTGGGTTGCCCGGGAACAACACGGCCTCTATGGCGGACTTTTCGTCAATCGCGCCCAGGCCCTGAAATACGCGCTCTTTGAAAACGGGCATCACCCCGAAACGATTGTGGAACTGGCGCGCGGGATCGAGCTTGACATCAACGGCGGCAACCGGCCGGCCTGAAGGCGGCCGACAATCGTCCGGGAGAGCAACATGGTTCAGCTTCATTCGGCTTCGGACCAGGCGCAGGTCCTCGACACGATGATAGGGCTGACGCGGCTGTCGCATCTGCAACGCGCGATCGTCGCCGGCAGCGGCGGAATGGAACTCTGCCTCGGACTGCGGCGCCGCGGCTTCATGCGCGTGGCGATCGTTTCGACGAGCTGGTTGTCGCGGCGGCAGCATGCGATCGGCTTGCTTGCGGATCGCAACCCGGCGGCCATCGAAAAGGCACTGGGCGAGATATCGCCGTTCCTCAGCGCCAACGCGACCGTCGCGGTTCTGATCGATTCCGAGAACTGCTCCAGCCTTGACAGCGCTGGCGTCCGGACCAAGCTTCAGCAAATGGGATTCCAGATCGAGGCCGGCGTGCGGTGTCATCAGGGACTTGTGCTGTCCGCCTGCCGTCAGGGCTTTAGCCGGGTTGAGTGTGCCGCCTGAAGCCGGCGCTTGAAACGGCCCGCGCACTTAAGGCTCTTCGGCCGCGTTTGATCCTTTATTCCGCTCCTATGAGATGCTGCCCCGGCCTCTCTCGCAATCCTACGGGGATCGAAGGCAAAAGGACCTCACAAGGTTCATCGGTTCATGGCCGCGGTTCGCGTTCATGGACTTGCAAGCCACCGGTCACGCCATGATTGCCATGCCGCTCCCCTATTCCCACCTCGCGAAGTCGCAGGCGCGCGCGCCCTCGATGCAGCCGAATTGCTTTCAGCCGCTCGATCCCGGCATCGTCGACGCTTCGATTCCGGCATTCTTTGTCGGCCGCAACCGCGACGGCTTCTGGGTCGCCCGCGACGCCCGCGGCGAGAACGGCGGCATCTTCCTGTTCAGGAGTTCGGCGATTGCCTTCGCACGTCGCGTTTCCGGGTCTTCGGGCTGCGCGACCGTGTTTCCGTCAGAGCGGTTCGAGCTCGAGGCCAAAAATCAGGGCAACCCGCTCATCGGCTTCCTCAAGCCGCTGTTGCGGCTGCTGATGTCTGCCAGCAGCCGCTCGGCGAACAGCGAAGCCTAGCTCCGGTCCATGCAGTCGGAGATGTAGAACCAGCGCTCGTCGCCGGCGAGGCCCTTCTTCTTCACCTCGAGCTTGCACGCCTTCAGCTTGGGCCTGTTCGCCGACCACTTCGCCTTCATGTCTTTCAGCTTCTGCATCGTGAGCTTCATGCGCGAAGGCTTGGTCTCGGTCTGCGCCGAGGCGGGCGCGATACTGCCCGCGACCAACGACGCCGCGACGAGGCAGGTGGCAATTCGAAGCATGGGAAATCCCCCTGGATTAATTCTTTGACTGATTATTGAGGAGAGGCATCGCGAAACGCCCTCAGGCGGTTCGCGATGCCTGTGTTGCGATCAGAGGATCTTGGCTGCGCTCTCGAGCGTCTTCCAGACGCCCCAGGCCAGCGGAACGCCGACAAACAGCCAGAACAGCGCGGCTCTGGCATCGAGACCGCCCTTGCCGATGCCGAACGATCCGCTTTGCACCGTACCTGCACTCTGGCGTACCCGAAGCCTGGAGCTTGGCCACCTCTTCGGCACTCATATGCCACTTCGATTCAACGGGCTTGATCAGATAGTTGCAGATAATGCCCGCAATCAGCATCGCGCACAGGATGTACATCGTGGTGTTGTAGAGCTGATCACGCGGGACGCCGGCAGCGAGCTGGAATTCGCGGATGTAGTTCACCACCACCGGCCCGAGGATGCCGGCGGCCGACCATGCCGTCAGCAACCGCCCGTGAATGGCGCCCACGAACTGCGTTCCGAACATGTCGGCGAGATAGGCCGGCACGGTCGCGAAGCCGCCGCCATACATCGACAGGATGATGCCGAAGCCGAGCACGAACAGCAGTTTTGAGCCCATCGCCGCGAAGGTCGGCGCCAGAGCGTAGAGCGCGATGCCGAGGATGAAGAACGTGTAGTAGGTGTTCTTGCGGCCGATATAGTCCGACAACGAGGCCCAGAAGAAGCGGCCACCGATGTTGAACAACGACAGCAGGCCGGCGAAGCCCGCCGCGATGCCCGCGATCATCGTCTTCTGTTCGACCGAAAGCGCGTTGAACTTGAGGTCCGGCAATCCGATCAACTTGCCGGCGAAGATTTCCTGCAACATCGGCGAAGCCATGCCGATCACGCCGATGCCTGCCGACACGTTCAAGCACAGCACCCACCAGATCAGCCAGAACTGCGGTGTCTTGTGCGCGTTGTCGAGATGGACATTGTGCGAGGAGATCATCGTCTTGGTTTCGCTCGGCGGCGTCCAGCCGTCCGGCTTCCATCCGGCCGGCGTCACGCGATAGGAGAAAGCGCCGATCATCATGAAAACGAAATAGATCACGCCCATGGCGACGAACGTCTGCCAGACGCCGACATCGGTCGGGCGTCTTGAAATAGTTGATCAGGAGGTTTGCCAGCGGTGCGCCGATCATGGCGCCGCCGCCAAAGCCCATGATCGCCATGCCGGTCGCCATGCCGCGACGGTCGGGGAACCATTTGATCAGGGTCGAAACCGGCGAGATGTAGCCGAGGCCAAGGCCGACGCCGCCGATCACGCCGGCGCCGAGCCACATGATCCAGAGCTGATGGACGTAGACGCCGAACGCACCGATCAGAAGGCCGCCAGCCCAGCAGCACGCAGCGACGACGCCCGCCTTGCGTGGGCCGGCGCGCTCGAGCCAGCCACCCCACAAAGCTGCGGAGACGCCGAGGACAACGAAGAAAAGCGTGTACATCCAGCCCAGGCTTGCGACCTTCCAGTCGCAAGTGGTGGTGAAGAGTTCCTGCACCAGCGAAATATCCGGGCAGGCCTTCGGCGCGGTCAGTCCGATCGCGCGCGACAGCGGCAGCCAGAACACCGAGAAGCCGTAGGCCATGCCGATGCACAGATGGATACAAAGCGCCGCGGGCGGCACCAACCAGCGATTGAAGCCGGGCTTGGCAATCGTGTGCGCGCGATCGAGAATTCCCGATCCGGCGTCAGGCACCGTTCCTGTGCCGCTGATTGTCGTCATTCAGTCCCTCCCTACAGCTGCCCTTGGCCGGGCATATCTGTGCGTTTAACCGTTATCGTTCGCTAAAATTCCCGGCGG
>CAWDES010000009.1:0-154378 GCA_963801325.1 uncultured Alphaproteobacteria bacterium | reverse complement strand
AGTGTGGGTCAGGGTCGGCCCGTCGGATTGAGCCGGATCAAATCCGAAGTCTGACCCGAAAGCAGCGGGCCGCTCCGGCCCGCTCTCCTCACCACAGCAGTTGCTCGCCAACCGGCGCCCACTGGCCACCCGAAAGAATGACAATCGCGAGCTGAAGAATTCCGATGATGAGAAAGGCGGAGATGTCCGACAGGTCCTGCGCGGACGCGTTCGGCCGTTGCACGTACGCAATGTAAGTCGGCATGCAGTCACCTTGTTCTTGCTGTTCTGCCGATTCACTAGCCGCAAAAAAAGCGCGGCGCGCCGACCATTTGGAGGACAGACGATTGGTTTGTGAGCACAAACTTTGGGCAGTTTCGCAGGGCTGGGCGAGCCGACCGCTTCGCACCTATCCGGTTCGCGTCGCGCAAGGCGAGGTGTGGGTCAAGGCCGGCTCGCCGGATTGACCTCTGTCAGAATTCGGATCACCCGTCCGGCTCTTTAACCGGCTGTTCGAATCATCTGATGGCGTTGCCGCCGATGTTGCGAAACGACTGACGATAAATTCATGTTGCTGAAATCTGGCGCGTGAGACTTCTCACACCAGTTCAAGCGGCGACGCTTTGCGTCACCGTCTTTGCGTCACTGTCTTTGCGTCACCGGCTTTCAATTCGCTGGCTCATGCCGGCGCGGTCACGAGCAGATCCAGATGATCACAAGCGTCATCGGCACGGCTGCTCCCAGCGCGCTACCGACGATCATTGCGAATGCCGACAGAAAACTCGCATCGGCCCGTGGTTCAATTCCTGTCATGCCGTTGCTCCATCGAGCCCCAGCCCCCGGGCCGGACCGTGGACCGCGCATGGTTAATAAAGCGTTAACGTTTCGGGAGCGGCATCCCCAAACGACCTAGTTTCGCTGGAAGCCGGCCGGGCTGAGCAGCGTGGTCCACTTGCCCACCCTTGACCTGAAGAAGGAACAACTCCTTCTCCGCCTCGCGAGGTTTGGTCGGATGATTTTCGGGATTGATCGAAATAGGTCCAATCATCCCGTCGAACGTGCGGATGGCGGCGAGCGCGTCGCGCAGCTTCCGGCGATCGGCGGCGAGCGACTCCTCGGTATTCTCGATCGTCGATTTCTCGATCACGCTCTTCACCAGATAGATGATCTCGTAGGCGGTGTGGCTGCGATCGAGATTGCTTTCCGCCTTGTAGAGATTCCAGGCCTTCTTCTCGAGTTCGATCGCCTTCGGCGTCACCGGCGCAAAATTGGTGGGCACGATCATGCCCTCGGCGACATCGGGACAACCGACGATCACCGTACCGCCGGCAAGGCTGCTGATGGCGATGATGGCCTTCGGCTTCACGCCCTGCTTGGCGAGTTCGCGAAACGACGCGCATGTCGTCGGTTCATGCGTCAGCGTGACGTAGATATCCGCATTGGCCTTGGCGAGCTTCGACACCTGTTCGCTGTAATCGGTCGCCTGCCAGCTCCATTCCACGACCTCGACGATCTGGTGATAGTTGTTCTTTTCGATCGTCGGCTTGATGATGAGTTTCCACGTCGACGAAGAGTGGGCGAAGTCCGGCTCCCACGCGACCGCCACGGTTTTCAAATCCGGCCGCTTGTCCTGCAAATACTTGACGATGAGCTGATACATCGCGGGCTCATCCACGGTATTGCGGAAAACCCACGGCGAGATCTTCGCGAGCCCGAACTTGCTTGCGGTATCCGTGAAGAACAGGAATTGCGCGCCCTTGTCGTTGGGATCGTCGAGCGTCTTCTGGAGCGTGTTGAAAATCGGGCTCCGCGGTCCCCGAGCAGGTCGGGCCGAGCGAGAACAGCACCTTGTCGACATCCTTCAGACGCGAGAGCAGCGCCAGTCCCTCCTGCTCCTTGCAAGCCTCGTCGTAGGCATAGAGTTCCAGCTTGACCGGTTTGCCGCCGACCATCACGCCACCCGCCGAATTGATCTCGTTGACGGCAAGCTTGCTGAGATTGAGCGCGCCCTTCCCCGTCAGCGCCACGCCGCCGGTAATCGCCCACATGGCGCCGATGCGAAGGGTATTTTCAGACTGGAATGCCGGCGCCGGCGTTGCTGCAACGCAAACGGAAAAAGCAATGACGGACGCAAAGGTTGCCGCAAACCGCATGTGGCGTCTCCCCGAAAGATTATCATTATTGCTTGCGGGCAAGCGTATGCGGCCGATCGAGAGCGCGCAAGCGCGCGCCTGCGGTGCGTGACCTCAGCTTGAAGTTCTTGATGTCGCAGCGTCTAATGGCGAAGCGATAGCGTCGATTTTTCCAGGCTGATGCTGATGAACGTGCCGCTAAACCGTCCACCCGTTTACGCCATGGCGGCGAGCCTCGTGATGTTTGCAGCCGGCGCCGTCAGCGGCCTTGTCCTGAGTTCGTTTCAGGACCTGTTCTACGCCGCCGCGCGGCGTGAAATCATCCGGCGTCCGGAAGTCCATGGGTTTGCCGGTACCGAGGTCATCGACCAGGGCCGCATTGCCGAAGTCGCCGACCAGGCCAACACCGCGCTGAGGTTGCTGCATACCCACACCCTCGGTCTGGGTGCGCTCATTCTGCTGACCACGCTGGTCATCGCCAATCTTCCGATCGTCCCCCGATGGCAGTCGTTGCTGTCAGCGCTGGTGACGCTCGGCGCCATCTACCCGCTCGGCTGGGCGTTGCTGGCCTGGCTCATTCCGATCACCGGCGTCGAGCCGCTGCGCAACGTCATGGAGTGGTTCTTCTTCCTGCCGTTCGGAGGATCGCTGATCGTCGGCCTCGTGGGTTCGGTCATCCTGTTGTTTCTCGGCTGGCTGCGTCCGCCGAAGCCGCATCAGACCAACGTGCCATGAAACAGCCGGTATCAAATCAACGTGGCGGCGCGTCGATCACGGCGCTCGCGGCCGGTGTGTTTGCGGCCTTCCTCGTGTTGGCGTCGATCGAAGTGCTTGCGACCGCAAGCCGGTCCGAAGCGGCGCTCGATCCGGTGTTTTGCAGCCCCAGCGCCCTGCACACCACGGTGGAGCCGCCGGAAACGCAACTGACGCGCGACAACGCCGCCATTCGCATTCTGCTCAAGGATACCGGCGACCACTTCGCGCAGATCCGCCGGATCTACGCCGGGGAGATTCACGTCGCCGCGCCGGCCAGCGGCGCATCGGCGTTGTCGCAGCGAGGAAGCCGCGGCGGCCTGTTCAAGCCGGACTATCAACGCAATCCCTGGAGCGGCAGCCTGCGTCAGGAGGCGCAACGGCTCGATCTCGCGCACGGCACCGATCTTGCCGTCTCCGTGGACAAGGGAATTCAAACCGGCGACCGCGGCCGGATCGAAGCGGCGCTGCGGGCGACATTTGCGGGACTGCTTGATGACCTCTTGCTGTCGATCGAGGGGAAGCTCGATACGTCGGTCAACGTGGAACGGGCGCTTCAACATGCGCGCCGTTACTATAGCGAAGGTCTCGACGCCTATCTGAGCATCAACGCGAGCGCGCAAGCCAGCCGCGCCAGCTACGCGCTCGACGCCATGACCAAGGCGGCCGAAGACGTCAGGGCCGCAAAATCCGGCGCACGCGACTGGTTCTCGCACGAACGAATGAACTTCGTGAACGCGATCGACGAAGGTCTTCGCACGCGCAACCAGCAGCCGCAGCGATTGTGAGTATTCGCAACGGCCGGCCAATGGGTCGAGCCGGCCGTTGACGGCTCATCACGCGTTTGCGCCGCCGTCGACCGTCAGCGTCGAGCCGGTGATGTATTTGGCTTTCGCGCTTGCGAGGTAAGCCACGGCGTTGGCGATGTCGTCCACCGCGCCGTAGCGGCCAAGCGCCATGAATTGCCGGAGCGTGTCCGCGACCGGGCCGTGCGCCGGGTTCATGTCGGTGTCGATCGAGCCCGGTTGCACGAGATTGACCGTGATCTCCCTGGCGCCAACCTCGCGCGCCAGCGCCTTGGTGAACGCGAGCAGCGCCGACTTGGTCGCCGCGTAGACACCGAGTACCGGCGACGGCACGCGGTCGGCGAAATAACTTCCGATCGTGATGATGCGGCCGCCCCTGGGCAGGTGCGCCAATGCTGCCTTGCTGGCCACGATCGGCGAGCGAACGTTGACGTCCAACAGCGCGTCGATGTCGGCAAGTGCGATGTCCTTCAGCTCGCCGAGCCGAAGAATGCCGGCATTGTTCACCAGGATATCGAGCCCGCCGAGCTCAGCGACCGTCCTGGCGATCGAGGCCTCCACGGCGGCGGGGTTGGCGCTGTCGGCCTGGATCGCCACCGCTTTGCGCCCCTTTGCCTTGATGGCGCCGACGACCTCGGCGGCGCTGCCTTCGGACTTCTCATAGGTGATCGCGACGTCCGCGCCCTCGGCGGCAAGCGCCTTTGCGATCGCCGCGCCGATCCCTCTGCTGGCTCCCGTCACGAGAGCCCGTTTTCCCGCCAAAGTCATGGTCGTCTCCATTTCTGTAATGATCGATACAGAAGCATCTAGGCGCTTGATCGGCAGGGTCAAATGACTTATGTGTTACTCGTTACAGAAAGACGGCGATGGCGGTTATCGGACGGCCGAGGGAATTCGATCGCGACGCGGCGCTTGAGGCCGCGATGCTGCTGTTTTGGCGCAAGGGCTTCGCGGCGACTTCGATGAACGACCTGTGCGACGCCATGGGCGTCCGCTCGCCGAGCCTTTACGCGGCCTTCGGCAGCAAGGAGACGCTCTATCTCGAAGCCGCGGAGCGCTATATCGCGACCCAGGGCGACCTGGTCTGGGAGCGGCTTGCGCAGGGAACGACCGCGCGCGCCGGCGTCGAGAACCTGCTGATCGCCGGCACCGAGAACCTGCCGAAATCCCGCACCGCGCCCGCAGGCTGCATGGCCGTGCTGGCGGCGGTGGGCGACGAATGGCCCGCCTCGATCGCGCGCGTCGCGAGAAAAGTCCGGCAGGAAATGCTGGGCAGGTTGCGGGCGCGGCTTGAAACCGCCGTCGCGAGAAGCGAACTGCCGGCCTCAACCGACATCGACGGCTTGAGCCGGTTTTACCTCAGCGTCTTCGAGGGCATGGCGATCCAGGCGCGGGATGGCGCCACGCAAGCGGAGTTGCAAGGCGTCGCCATAGCGGCGATGGCGGCCTGGCCGGGCGACAGAGCGGCGACTTAAAGCCGCCTGATCGATCAAACGGTTCCAGGCGCACCTTCATCTTGAACTGTTTCATCATCGCGCCCATTCTCGACCTTGAGTAAGCCGGGTTCGAACTTACAGACGGTGGCATGTCGATGTCGCACGCAGGTATCAACGCCGAAGATCCACGCAACGCCGGCATCGTCGAATATCTCAAGCCCGAGCCCGTGACGCTGGAGACGATCGCGCGAAAGCTTGCCGCCGCCTCCAAGGGCAAGACGGATGCCGAGATCCGCGCGCAGTGCGGAACAAATGCTGCAAACGATCGAGAGCAAGCCGCATCGTCCCGACCTTCCCTTGAGCCAGCCGGTCGAGCAGGCGCCGCACCCCTGGTTCGGCCTCGGAACGCACCCGGATCTCATTGAAGCGCTTTGGAAGCTGGACGGCTCGCTGCCGGAACGGTGCCGGTGGTTGTTGTGGGGGTATCCCGCGCTTGTGCATCCGCGCAGCGGTGTGGTGTTCGGCATCGCCAGAGGGACCATCGGCCTCTTTCTGCGCCTGCCCAAAGAAGTCCTGGCGGACGAAGACGCGAAGACGCCCGCAACGGTGAGTGCGCCGCCAGATGCGAGTGCGGCATTGTCCAACTGGCGTCTGATCCGGCAATGGAGCGCGCTGGCCGGTCTCGGAGCACGTGCTTACGCCGACGCTGCGTAACCCGGCGGCGAGACCCAATTCGTCGCGGACGACCGCGCTTTCAACTTCCAAACCGCAAGCATAGACTTTCTCCTACGCTCCGCTTGCCGCGGCGCAACAAAAGAAAACAATGCAAAGGGAGAAAACGATGCAGCCATCCGGCACGACGGCCCTGTTTGCGGGCGCGGTAGCGACTTTTCTTGGAAGTGCGGCTCTTGGAAGTGCGGCGCACGCGCAATCGGCGCGACCCGATCAAGATCGGCGTGATCGCCGAGGTGCAATCGATCGCGGGCGCGGCGACGCCGGGCGGCGCACAGATCGCCGCCGACGAGATCAACGCCAAGGGCGGCGTGCTCGGCCGCAAGATCGAGATCGTGACCTACGACAACAAGAGTTCCTCGGCGGACTCGGTCCGCGCCTTTCAGCGCGCGGTGAGCGAGGACAAGGTTGCCGCCGTCATCGCCAGCTACATCAGCGAAGTGGTGCTGGCGCTCGAGCCCTGGGCGGCGCGGCTGAAGATGCCGCTGATCACGCCCGGTGCCGCCTCCAACGAGATCACCAAGGCGATCCATAACGACTACGAAAAGAACAAGTACACTTTCCACGGCTACCTGACCTCGGCGGCCCAAGCGCAACTCGTCTGCGACGCGGCCAAGGATCTGCTGGTCGAAAATCTCAAGCTCAAGAGCGTCGCGATCATGAGCGAGGACGCCGCCTGGACCAAGCCGCTCGACGTCGGCTACGAGGCCTGCCTGCCGAAGGCCGGCATGAAGGTGGTCGAGCACATCCGCTTCTCGCCCGACACCACCGACTTCACGCCGATCTTCAACAACATCGAAGGCAAGAAGCCCGATGCGATCGTCACCGGCATCTCCCATGTCGGCGTGCAGCCGACCGTGCAGTGGAAGAACCAGCAGGTTCCGATCGCGATGTTCGGCATCTCGGCGCAGGCGCTGAGCCCGACCTTCTGGAACGACACCAACGGCGCAGCCGACGGCATTCCATCGCTCGCGGTGGCAACCCCCGATGTCGCGGTGACCCCGAAGACCAAGCCGTTCGCGCAGGCCTTCAAGGCGAAGTTCGGCACGCCGCCGGCCTATACCGGCTACACCGCCTATGACGAGGTCTACATCATTACCGAAGCGATCAAGCGCGCGGGCTCGACCGATCCCGACAAGATGGTCGCGGAGATGGAAAAGACCAAATACGAAGGCACGATCGGCAACATCGAGTTTTACGGCAAGGACGACGAGTTCACCCACGGCATCAAGTCCGGCCCCGGTTACGTCACCGGCCTCGTATTCCAGTGGCAGAACGGCAAGCAGGTCACGGTCTGGCCGCCGAAAATCGCGGAAGGAAAGCTCGCATTTCCGAAGTTCGTGAAGCTTTCGCAGTAGCGGAGCCGCGTGTCGACCACGGCCCGAGCCATGATCTGGTACGGTCTGCTCGTTGTGCTCGCAATTTTCTGGGCCTTCTTCGCTGAATGGCCCGGAATCTTGTCGGAAAAATCGCGGACGGGAGGGTGGGCGGCGAGAGCCTTGTTCTTTGTCTATCTCTCTTGCGCGTTACTCGGGATCGCGACCGTTACACGCATCGCGCTTTACGGAAACTGAGTTCCCGCGAGGAACCGTCGCTTTCTTCGCAGCGAAGTCTTGCGCATTGCTTCGCCGTGTCGCGCGCAACACACGTCCGATAATTCGAGCATTGACTCGCAAGACAGCATATCGCTCGAAAAACGAATCACCTTACTCTTTGCCGGGGTCGGATTCGGGTCGCGGGGGTTGCGGAATGTTGAGGCGGGCGATGCTGGCGCTGTCGATGGTGATGGCGCTTGGACAAATGGCGAGTGCCGGCGAGCGGCCAACTCTGGTTCATCGCGTTTCGTGCACCGTGGTGCGCTACTACGTCGCCAAATATTCGGAGTGGGCTGCCGAGGCCTGGGCGCGCAGCCATGGCGCGACCGACGCCGAGATTCAATCCGCCCGCTCCTGCCTCTCGGGGTCGAGCGTTCACACGGCAAATCTGCAGAAGTAGATCAGCCCGGCATTGATCTCAGAGGTTCGATTCCCTGGCGGCTCGATTTCTTGGCGATCCGGTTTCGTCCCGCATTAGTGCGCGACGAAACGCCATGCGATCTTCGAGGACGGGACGACAACTCAGAGCACGGGCCAGGATAGAGGCCGTGCCACACCGGTTTCCATCGGTTCTGCAATCACGGCACTGGCGGTCAATCCGTTTATGCCGGCGACATCTTTTATTCCGAGTTCGGTAAAAAGCTTTTTAAGGCGATCTTGCTGCAGTCCTGGTCTTCTGGGCGCGTCGGCGTTCTCCTTCGCCTGCAACCGGATCGTCTGGTAAATGGATTGAACGGCGTAGATACATATCAATAAGCCCAGCCCTTCCGTCGCAATCAATTTGTAGTCCTGCGACCAGGGATCGCTCACGGGAAACAATTCGCGAAAAAGCAAGAAAAGCACGACGAGCTGCGCCAACCCGGCGAAAAGCGTGAGTGCGCAAGAGAGCAAGAAAAGGGGAAGATAGCCCTGATAAACGACCGCATACTTTTGCGTCTGCTTGTCTGGCTCGATCTCTCCTTTTCTCACGGCGAAGAAAACGAACGGGGCAAAGACGACGGCGAGCGAGATCAACAGCGAGAGGATCCCGTAGCCGGACTTGCTGGCATACTTGGTCAACTCCGGAAGCGCACTGAAGGCCGCCGCCGCCGAAAAAACGCCGCCGACCAAGGTTACGCTCGAAGTCCAGCTCTTGGCGAACTCCCATGCGGGAGACCCCAGCTTCAGCGACATATCGAATGTTTCAGCCCAGCCGCAAGCAATAGCCAGCGCAACCAAGACGGCAACGATCGAGATGACCCAGCACTTGGCAAGGGCCTCCCAAACGGTCGAGGTGAAATAATCCTGCGTCAGCTTGACCTGCTTGAGCGAACTGCTCGGCACATTCTCGGCCGCGTTCTTGTCTTGGGCCTGTGTCTGGACCTGTGTCTGGCTCTGCGGCTGAGCTCTGGTCCGGTGTCTTCTGGGCCGGAGCCTTGGTCGTCGTTGCCATCTGGACGTAACAAGTCGCGGGCAACGCGACCTTCGATATCTCCACGTGCACGATCTTGACGAAGCTTGGTTCGAGATGAATCGATTTCTCGGAGACCGTGAACCCCGCTTTGGTGTCACATCCCTTGCCCAATGTCCGGCTAAGCGTGAGCGTGCCGTCGCCGGGCGTTCCGCCTACATTCTTGATCACGAAGTCGAATTTGAACGTGTCGGTCGCGTCGGGCGAAGCGGTCACCGACGATTCGTCTGCAAAAACGAACCGCGGCGGCGGCGGTCGTCGGCCCAGGCCGGAGCGCACCCGATCAGGCTCGCGAGCCCTAACGATAACGACGTGAAGACAATCACTCTTCGAAAAATGAGCACGGCTGCCCCGAATGCTCGGATTATCATCTGACGCGTGACCGAAACCGGCCAGCGTAACGAATTACCTTTCGTTGAATTTTATATCGCGCTCAATCGTACGTTAAGCGCGCTCGCCAATCGAGAAAATTTTTCAGCGCGCAAATAAAACGATCAAGCGCGTGGCCCAATTGCATCGCCGGGGGGAGGATTGACCAAATGTGTGTCATCGATGTCCGCTTCGGGGCAAAAGCGGCGAGATCGGCGAACCGTTCGACCTGATCCGGGACGCGACACTATGTCCACGTCATATGATCGACGGATGCCCTCGTCCGGCGGCTTTGCTGAGGTCCATCCATCCGCGGCACTGGCCGGCGGAAAATCACACCATGGATGGAAGGAAACCAACATGTCGCATATCGGGCGCTGCTTTTGCGGATCGGTAGAGTTGACCGTCGACGGCGAGCCCGAGGCAATGGGCTATTGTCATTGCAGTTCATGCCGCTCCTGGTCCGGCGGTCCGGTGAACGCCTTCAGTCTCTGGAAACCCGAAGCTGTACGGATCACATCCGGGGCCGCAAACGTCGGCACGTACCAAAAAACTCCTGCCAGCCAGCGGCAATACTGCATCACATGCGGTGGGCATTTGATGGCAAACCATCCGTCGCTTGGACTCACCGACGTATTCGCTGCGACGATTCCGACGCTGGACTTCAAACCGGGCGTGCATGTCAACTACGCCGAGACCGTTCTGCCGATGCGCGACGGCCTGCCAAAGCTGAAGGATTTTCCCAAGGAGTTCGGCGGCTCGGGTGAAATGGTCGAAGAATAGCTGCATGCTCTGTGTCTGCCGGCTGTCCAAGGCGGTATCTCTGCCGCCGGGAGAGATGTGACAGCGAGGAGGAATCGAGATGCGCACTCTGGTCATCGGCGCCGGCGCGCTGGGCGGCTATTTCGGCGGCTGCCTCGCGCGCGCCGGTCGCGACGTCTCGTTCCTGGTGCGTCCGCGCCGGGCCGAGCAGCTTGCCCGCGATGGCCTGCGGATCGCCAGTCCGCATGGCGACTTCGCGGTCAAGGCCAACACGATTCTCGACGGCGGGATCCGTGAACCGTTCGACCTCATCCTGGTCGGCGTGAAGGCCTATTCGCTCGACGACGCCATGGATCAGTTCGCTGCCGCGGTTGGCCCCCGGACGATGATCCTGCCGTTGCTCAACGGCATCGGGCATATCGATCGCTTGCGCGGCCGGTTTGGCGACAAGCCGTTGCTGGGCGGCATGGCCAACATCAGCGCGGGCCTCGATGCCGACGGCCGCATCGTTCATTTCATCCCGCTGCACGATCTCCTGTTCGGTGAAATCCCGGGCGGCTCAAGCGACCGCACCAAAGCACTGGCGGAATATTTCAACGGGGCGACTTTCAACGCGCGCGCCAGTGAAACGATCATGCACGACATGTGGGAAAAATTCGTCCAGCTCGGCCTCGGTGCCGGCATCACCTGCCTGATGCGCGCCAGCATCGGCGACATCCTCGCCGCTCCCGGCGGGCGCGAGGCGATGTTTGAAATCTTCGACGAGTGCTGCGCGGTGGCTGCCGCCTCGGGCTTCCAGCCGCGACCCGCTTTCATCGAGTTCGACAAGACCCTGATCACGACGGTCGGCTCGCCCCTCAAATGGTCGATGCTGCGCGACATCGAGCGGGGCTCGACCACGGAAGGCGAGCACATCCTGGGCGACATGGTGGCGAGGGCCCGCGCGCTCGGCATCAAGACGCCAATTCTCGACCTGGCGCGGACGCACGTCGCTGCCTATGAAATCAGCCGGGCACGCGCCGCGCTTCCTGACCATCTGCGCGCTCCCAATTCCGCATCTCGCGGGCGCCGACAGCCAACATATTGACGGCGGCGCTTCAACTCCGCGCGCGCAGGCGCAAATGCCAAAAGTTTGCCGCCACATCGGCACACTTCCGACACATGGGCGCGCGGAAACCGGACTTTCCGACATCACGCAAGCACAGCTCGGCGCTTCACTCGGCGTCGCGCGCAATGGATTCAAAAAAGGGGCGTTCGTGTCGCACAAACTCATCTCCGCGATCCTCTTCGCTTTCGCGCTTTTCATCGCTCCCGTCTCCGCCCAGACCGCCTTGCCGATCGGTGGCGCGCCGCCTGTGGCATCGAACAAGCAGGACACGCTGACCCCGGAACAGGCCAAACGGGCGCTCGACACGTTGCAGGACGACCAGAAGCGCGCGCAGATGATCGACACGCTGCGTGCGATCGCCAATGCCTCGGCGGCAGCCCAGGCCGCGCCCGCGCCGGAAAAACAATCCGCGATCCCGCTCACCGAAGACAGTCTCGGCGCGCAGTTGCTCGCCACCGTGTCGGACCAGGTCGGCGAGATCTCGCGCCAGGTCGCCGACGTCGCGCACACGCTGACGCATTTCAAGGCGTTCTACTGGTGGTTCCTGCGCACCGCGAACGATCCTGACGCCTACGGCCAGTTGCTCGATATCGCCTGGAAGCTCGCCTTGGTGTTTTTCGGCGCCTTCGCCGCCGAGTGGCTGGTGTTCCGCCTGATCCGGCGGCCGGTCACAGCACTTGAAGCGCGGATTCCGCAAGCGGCCACCGCGCCTGTGCAAACGCTGGCGATGGCCGATCCGCCCTCCTCCGCCACCGACGTGATGACGGGGCAGGAACAGCATCGGCGGCGCCTGAGCTTCGCGCGCGCCTGGCAATCGATGATCCGCTTGCCCTTCGTGCTGGGACGCCTTTTGCTCGAACTGCTTCCCGTGTTTGTGTTCGTCGGCGTCGCCACGATGCTGCTCGGCACCGCGCTCGGCGATACGCCGACCACGCGGCTCGTGATTCTCGCCGTGGTGAATGCCTATGCGTTCTCGCGCGGGCTGATCTGCGCGGTGCGTGCGCTGGTCGGGCCATTCGGCCTGTTGCGCATTCGCGCCGAAACCGCCGCCTATATCGAAATCTGGGCCCGGCGCATCGTCGCGGTTGCCGTCACGGGCATTGCCTTTGCCAATGTCGCGCTGCTGCTCGGGCTGCATCGCAGCGGTTTCGCCGCGCTGTTGCGGCTCGTGATGCTGGTCGATCATCTCTTCATCGTCGTCATCATCCTGCAATGCCGCGCACAGGTCGCCGATCTCATCCGTGCGCCCGCGGGCCGCGAAGGCGTAGCCGCGCGGATGCGCAATCGCGTCGCCGCGGTCTGGCACTATCTCGCCATCACGCTCGATATCGCGCTCTGGGCGGTGTGGGCGCTCAACATCCACAACGGCTATTCCCTGCTGCTGCAATATTTCTTCGGCACTGTCGCGGTCGGCCTGATCTCGCGGCTTGCGATCATCATAGCGCTGAGCCTGATCGATCGCGGCTTCTCGATAAGCCCTGAAATCCTCCAGCGCTTTCCGGGACTGGAAACCCGCGCCAACCGTTACCTGCCGCTGCTGCGCCGGATCGTTTCTGCGATCATCGGCTTCATCGGCTTTGTCGCCGTGCTCGAGGTCTGGGGCGTCGACGCGATCGTCTGGTTCTATGGCGGCCAGATCGGCAGCCGGCTGTTGTCGGCGCTGGCGACGGTTGCGATCGCAGTGTTCGTCGCGGCCGCGATCTGGGAGACCTCCAACGCCCTGCTCGACCGCCAGATCAACGCGCTGTCGCGCGACGGACATTATGCACGGGCGGCGCGCTTGCGCACATTCCAGCCGATGCTGCGCACCGCGCTGCTATGCCTGATCGTCACGGTGGTCGGCCTCACGGCGCTGAGCGAAATCGGCGTCAACGTTGCGCCGTTGCTGGCCGGCGCCGGCATCGTCGGCATCGCCATCGGCTTCGGCTCGCAGAAGCTGGTGCAGGACCTCATCACCGGGCTGTTCCTGCTGCTCGAGAATGGCGTGCAAGTCGGCGACAATGTCAGCGTCGCCGGCCTCACCGGCAATGTCGAGAACGTCTCGATCCGCACCATCCGCCTTCGCGCCGCCGACGGCTCGGTGCATATCATTCCCTTCAGCGCGGTGACGACGATCACCAATTCAAGCCGCGGCGCGGGCAATGCCGCCGTCAGCGTCAGCGTCGCCTACAAGGAAGACACCGATCGCGTCAGCCAGATTCTGAAAGACATCGTGGCCGAGATGCGCAAGGAAGCCGAATATCGCACCTTCATCCGCGGCGATCTCGAATTGTGGGGTGTCGACAAGATCGACGGCTCGATGGCGACCATCGTCGGCCAGATCCGTTGCTCCGACTCCGGACGCTGGCCGGTGCAGCGCGAATTCAACCGCCGCATGAAGCGGCGCTTCCAGGAGAACAATATCGAGATCGCCGCTCCCGGCCGCACGGTGCTGATGCAGGTTCCGGCAGCGGCTGTCGGCGGCGATATATCGGAGGCGATGCCAAGGCGCGCTACGGGCTAACGTAAAGGTGTGGCCGGAAGGCCACGTCGACCCGGAACGTCACGCCGCTGCAAAATTGCCTTATGTCAGTCATCGTTTTGGTCGGACACGGCGCGACCGTCAGGCGGTGTTGAGTATGTTGAGTGGAGTAGCGCCAGTGCCGAATGAACTTCAAGAGAAGCTGGAGAAGTACGAGCGCAAGGCCGCGCATTACCAGGCGGCCGCCCAGGGGGCGAAGACGGGCGCGGATCGCGCGTTCTATCAGGGATTGGCCGGATACTGCGACGATCTCGCCGCCAACTTCCGTAAGGTCATCGCCAAACGCGCTGACCCGTTTGTGGCAGCGGAATAAAGTTGCGGCGGAATAAAGTTAATTCGCAGGTCGGCTCTCACCGCCGGAAATCAGCCGGCGCAATGACGGACGCGGCGGGTTCCGCTCACGCCCATCTTTTGCCGAACACGGGCGCTTCCGGCTGATCGACTTTCCAACCGAAGAAGTCGTAATTGCCCGACCATTCGTGGACCTTGGTCCCGCAAACTTCGCACGCGAAGCTGCCGGAATGCTTGGTTGAATGCTGCTCTTTCGTCGCAGCATAACCCAGTCCACATTTGGGACAGTCAAAGAATTCGGTCGTCCAGATGCTGCCTGCCATGGCCGCATGATGCTACGCATTGGCCCGCTGATCCAGCGAACTCGTTTGCGGTAGTCAACGACTTGCTACCGGGATTTTAGAAACCCGTAGAGGGTCCGGTAACCTTTCTTAAACCCGGGGTTTCCCCCGGGCGCACGCCCCTTCACTGCGCCGCAGGCGTTCCCAGCAACTGGCGAAGCGGATTCAGCGGCCCGAGCGGGATCAACTCGAAGCTCATCAGATGAGCCTGCCCCAGCGGCAGCTTCTCGAGCATTTCATGGGCGGCGGCAGTATCGGTGACGTTCAGGATGAAAGCCACCCCGCGGCGCTCCTGGAGCGAGTACCACTGGTCGATCTTTCCATCGAGATAGAGTTTTGCCGTCTCGCGGATTTCCGCCGGCAGGATCGCGCGGGCCGCCGCGAGGTCGATGCCGGGATTCAAGGTTCCGATGGCCAGTATCCGCGTGGTCGGCGTCGGCGGATTGAGCGACGGTGGATTTGCCGATTGCGCGAGCGCGGGGTCCGCGCCGGTCAGGCCGAGAAACAACGCAACAAGGCCAACGACGAACGCTGCTTTGATCTTTCTCATCATCCTTCCTCTCCCATGAATGCCTAACGCCGCTCGGTCTTCCAGGCCGAGCCTGAGAACATCACGACCGTGGAGATCGCCGCGTAAAAAACCAGCGAAGCCGCCACCAGCGCGGCCAGCGCGGTCATGCCCGCACCGAAATAGCTCACCGCGATCCAGCCGCCGCCGGCCGCGGTCGCGATCCGCGCACTGGAGGCGACCAAGGGCCAAAACACGCGGCCGGCTCCTTGCGCGGCAAAGCCGATGACAAAGGCAAAGCCCATCGCGCCATAGGCGGGCGCGACAATACGGAGATACGTCACCCCCTCCGCCACGACGCCGGCATCATGGCTGAAGAGATGCAGCCAGATCGTCGGCCGCACCGCCACGACCAGGCCGATCGTGCCGGTGAGAACGAGCCCGACGACGGCGGCGACCCAGCCGATCTTTCTCGCCCGCGCACTTTGGCCGGCGCCGACGTTGACGCCGACCATGGTCAGCGCCGCGGTGCCCACGCCGAACAGAAGCGGGATCATGATGTAGTCGAGCCGCGAGGAGATTCCGTAGCCCGCGAGTGCCGTGGTGCCGAACAGGCCGACCGCGCCCGTCACGAAAATCACGGTGAGATTGGTCAGAAGCGCAACCAGTGAGGTGGGCAGACCAACTTTCAGAATGTCTGCAAACAAGCGGCTGCGCAGCCGGGATCGCCTGAGCATCAATCCGGAGCGGCCGGAGGCCATGTAGCGCAGCAGGAACAGCATGGCGCCGCAGTAATAGAGGCCGAACGCAATGCCGGCGCCGGCGATGCCAAGGCGCGGGATCGGCCCGAACCCGAAGATCAAGAGCGGCGACGCCGGAATCATCACGATGGCGCCGACCAGCGTCACCAAAGCCGGCACCTTGACGTTTCCGGCCCCGCGCAAGGCGGCGGCCTGCAAGTTGACAATCCATACCGGGATCGCGCCCGCAAACAGATAATTCGAGTAGCGCACGGCGGCATCGAGCGCTTCGCCGCGGCCGCCCAGCGCCCGATACAACAGGGGCCCCGCCTGCTCGGCGGCCAGCGTGAACACCGCGCCAACCACAAACGCCAGGACGATCGCATGAAGCAGCAGCGCATCGGCGTCTTCGCGCCGGCCGGCGCCGACGGCCCGCGCCACCGATGAGGCGACCCCGCTGCCGAAACCGCCATTGGACATCATCGTCATCAGCATGAAGATCGGAAACACCAGCGCGACGCCGGCGAGCGCATCCGTGCCGAGGAAGCCGACGTAGTACGCTTCGGCGATATTGACCGCGGTTTGCGCCACCAGCACCGTGACGGTCGGCAATGCCAGCTTCAACAGCGTCGGCAAGATCGGCGCCGTCAGCAGCGCGGCCCTCGACATCGCCGCCTTGCCGGGATCGCGGGCCGCCACAGGCGCCGGGCGTGGCGCGGTTACAACATTATCCAGCGTCGCCGCTGTCACATCTTGCAATGCCACCATCACATCCTTTTTTCCGCGACCCGACTTTTGCCGGGCCCGCGAGCCATTATTTCTGTTGAATTACATTCGTAATACACTATTATGATCATAATGCAACGGAGGCGGCATCACGAATATGGACCGTGCTCCGACTTTCGTGAAATGAGGTCCGGCCATGCGGTACGAAAAAGGGCACAAGGAAACGACGCGCCAGCACATCGTCGACGTTGCCTCACGACAGTTTCGCGAGGGCGGCGTCGCAGCGGTCGGTATCGCCGGCATCATGTCCGCGGCCGGGCTGACCAATGGCGCCTTCTACGCGCATTTCGATTCCAAGGAGGACCTGGTCCGCGCCGTTCTCGTCGATGCACTCGGCCAGCGCGAGCGAGGCCTTCGGGCCAATCTGGAAGGCAAGGCAGGATTGAAGGAGAGCATCCGCGACTATCTCTCCGCGCGGCATCGCAACAATGCGGGATTGGGCTGCGCGATCGCCGCGCTGGTCACCGAGATCGCGCGGCACCCCGCGCAGACGCAGCAGATTTTCACCGGCAATGTCGAGCGGATCATCTCCCTGATCGCGGGTCACCTGCGCGACGGCACGTCAACGCAGCGTCGGCGCAAGGCGATGGCGATCTACAGCATGATGGTCGGTTCGCTACAGATGGCGCGCGCGGTTAACGATCCGAAATTGTCCGACGAGATGCTGGAGAACGCGATCGAGAGCGCGCTGGCGCTGGCCGGCGAACGCTAACGGGCTTGCGAACCGTTCCCTGCAAACGGAAGATAAGCTTCTGCGCGCTCGAACGCCGGTCGCTCTTTCCGTGTTGCGTGGCGCGCTCAGCCGCGCCGCGCCGCCATGATCGCGGCGATGTCGATCTTCGTCATGGTCATCATCGCCTGGAAGGCGCGCTTGGCCTCGCTGCCGCCGGCGGCCAGCGCATCGGTCAGCGCGCGCGGCGTGATTTGCCACGATAGACCCCATTTGTCCTTGCACCAGCCGCAGGCGCTTTCCTTCCCGCCATTGCCGACGATGGCGTTCCAGTAGCGGTCGGTCTCGGCCTGGTCGTCGGTGGCGATCTGGAACGAGAAGGATTCGTTATGCGTGAACATCGGACCGCCATTGAGGCCGAGACAGGGAATGCCGACGACGGTGAATTCGACCGTCAGCACATCGCCCGCCTTGCCGGACGGGTAGTCGCCGGGTGCGCGGTGGACGGCCTGCACGACGCTGTCGGGAAACGTCTCGGCGTAAAACCGCGCGGCCGCCTCGGCGTCCTTGTCGAACCAGAGACAGATCGTGTTCTTGTTCTTCGCCATTGGGTTTCCTCGTCAGTTACAGATTACTTGTACAGATTACTTGCCGGAAAAATCGACATAGACGGCCCAGGCGACACTGGCCAGAATTTGCGATGGATCGGTCGCGCATATCCGGGCGACTTCGGCGATCACCTGTTTTTCACTCGACTTCGGTTGCCGCTGCTCGCTTGCGGCCGCAACATAATTAAGGCCGGACCAGAAGCCGAAGATCCAGACCGTGCCTTCGGCCCGCGTCGCGGCAGTCGAACGCCAGTGCGCGCATGTCAACGCGCCGATGCCGCTGATCTGCACGGCGACCTTGGATTCTTCCGCGTGCGCTACTGAGGCGAGCAAGCCTGCTGCGAGCAGCAGCGACCAGATCCGTCTGAGCATCAACAATTCCGATCGGCCTGGCTCTGGTGATCTCTCACGGATATGCGCCCGTTCGTTTGGTCCCGCGGGGCGCGGCGATCGTTCATTATAGTCAGCTGCGACATCGACGAAAGACCGCGAATACCGGCCAGTTTGCCGCAGAACTCGGGAGTTCCGGGAGCTTCTGTCGCAGTGCGGCACATGGCTTGCTTCGCTTTTACTGGCATTGGTTTTGCTTCTTTCGCCGGTGACCAGGAGAGTTCCGGGTCTTTACTCGACATATCCGTCGGGCGAAGATGTGGCCGGATTCTGCGAGAGCGCCTTTGATTCCGAAGTTCGCATCAGAGGTTGCCGCGATGAAATGCGGACTTCGGAATCGGAACACTGGGTCGAGACGTTGGTGATACATCGGCGGTTCGTAGCGACAGCAGTCTGGTGCCGGGAGATCGCGATTCCGGTTGCGGTGTTTGCTGTGCTCGTGACTGCGAGCTCGACGGCGAACAATCTTTATTCGCTGGCCGTTGCCGATGTGACGCCGGTCGCCCCCGATGTGACGACTTGGGCCGCGAGCGTTCCGCTTTCAGGCGAACTCGTGACGGCCACGATCAATCGGGCCACAACGGCGGAGGCCGTTACGCCGGCGACCGATGCTCCTGACATTGTCGTACCTCTTCCAGCTACGCCCGTTGTCAGCACGCCCGTTGTCGGTACGCCCATTGTCAACGCGCCCGTCGTTAGCGCGCCTGATGTCAGCGCAGCCGTTGTGAACGAACCCTCAGTGAACGAACCCTCAGTAAACGAATCCTCGACGAGCGAATCCCCGGCGAACCAACCCGTGGCGAACGGTCCGGTGCTCGCCGCGCTGGAAACGCCCGACGAGAAGCTGTCCTCACCGTCGCTCGTCGAGACGGCGCAACCGAACAACGTGGCGGGTCCACAGACCGGCGAGGTGTACGACGCCGTCAGCTCGATCGAGATCCATGACGAGTGCCTGGTGATCGACATGTGCGCCGACCGCTACCTCTGGCAGCTCTACCAGCGAACCCCGAAGGAAGATTTCGATCCGGGAGACCAGGTCGAAGCAAGTCACGAAACAGGTCAAGGTCAAGAAAAAGGTCAAGACGATCACCGTCACGAAAAGCTGGACCGTCACCATCGACGAGGATTTCGGCTGGAAGGATCCCAAGGCCGCGAAGGTCGCATCGATGTCACTGGCCGATTACGTGATCGGCGGCGTCGACCGGAGTTTCAAGCTGAGGCTGTTTTCGATGCTTCACGCCGCCGACGAGGCCGGCCTCGCGCCCGGCATCACCAGCGGGTTTCGCGACGACTATCGCCAGTCGATCGCGAGCGGTCTCAAGGCGGCGAGCAACCGCTCCTACCACGGTGGCAGCCTTCGCGGCGGCTATGGCCACGGCCTCGCGGCCGATATCGTCAGCGTCAAGGGCGCCACGCGCGGGGAACGGCTCACCCAAAGCCGCGTTCTCTGGAAGTGGGTCGACGACCACGGCAGCGAGTTCGGGATCGGACGCCCCTATCTCGACCGTGACCCGCCGCACGTCGCGCCCGTCGATGGCGAGGAATTTGCGCGTCACCGCCCGGGCGCAAAGACCCGCCAGGCTGCAAACTGAGCCGCGCGGATCGTTCGACAACATCATGAGAGTGCCGAGACAGGCGTTTGAAGGGATTTAAGGTTTGAGTGTTGCCTTCACCAAGGAAGAGAGTGCCGAGACGGCGGCAGAGACGCTGCTGCCGGACCGTCCGATTTCGCCGCATCCAAATCTGGTCACCAAGGCCGGATTGAAGGCGCTGGAACGACTGCTTGCGGAAGCGCGCGAAGCCTTTGAGGCAGCCCAGCGCATCGAGGACGTCAACGAGCGACGGCGGCAGGCCGCGATCCCGCAGCGCGATGTCCGCTACTTCTCCGAGCGGGTGCGGACCGCCCAGGTCGTTCCGGCGCCGGCCTCGACCGGTGCGGTTGCCTTTGGCAGCAAGGTCACCTTCGAGCGCGACGACGGGCGCGTGCAGACTTATCGCATCGTCGGCGAAGACGAAGCCGATCCGAAAGCCGGCTCGATTTCCTTTGCCTCGCCGGTGGCGCGATCGCTGATGGGCAAGGCGGTCGGCGACGTCGTGCAGTCCGCAGGGCAAGAGCTTGAGATCAAGGCGATCGCGTAGACACGATTTCATCCCTCGAATTTCGCAACCGCGCTTTGCTTGCAGCAAGCCGACAAAAAAGCCCCGGCAAATGCCGGGGCTTTTCGTTTTCAGAGAGCTTGCGTCAGGCGATCAGTAGCGTGCGACGACCGGAGCGCCGCCCCAGTTGAACTTGTAGGTCAAGCGGCCGACCACCTGGTCGATCGTCAGACGGCTGGTGTTCGTGATGAGGAGCGGAGCGCCGCCATTCGAGAACGGCGAGGTCGAACCACCATACTTCAGGTCGAAGTGATCGTACTCGATGCCGAGCACCACGTTCTGCCAGACGGCGTAATCAAGACCAACGCCCGCGGTCCAGCCACCGACGTCCTGGTTGTTGATGCCGAAGCCGTTGCCATTGGTGCCCGTGAGCTGCGTCGAAGCACCGGCCCAACCGGCCTTGCCGTACAAGAGCGCCTGACCGAAGGCGACACCGACCTGGCCGGTAGCGGTGTAGAGCGAGCGGACCTTGAACGTGTCGCTGATGGGGGCGACTTTAACGAGCGTCTCGTTGAGATCAGCCCAGGAGCCCGTTATTTCCCCACCGAACACGAACTGGCTGATCTGATAACGGAAGCCGGCCACGCCGCCGAAAACGCCGCCGCTTGGCTTCACGGTGACATCCGGGATCCCGCCGAGGTTGTCGGTGAAGGACTCCTTGCCCCAGGCGCCGCCACCTTGGACGCCGAGATAGAAATCCGGTCCAGCTGAAGATTTCGACCGGCGGAGCTACCGGCGCCTTGGTGTAGGTACGGGCCGGAAGGTCGGCGGCGAAAGCCGCCCCCACGCTGCCCATCAAAACGATCGCGGCCAATCCAACTTTCAATTTCATTTCAAAATCCCCCAACCACTAAAAAATCGATGGATCAAAGGGTAATTGGAATCGACATCACCAACTACACGGAACCCTGGGTTCCCTATGCCAAGCTGTTCTATTTGCTAAGCATGTTGCCGACACGCAACATTCAGCAACATTGCAAAGGTTGAGTGTTACCGTACCCCTTCGTCGCTGACGGAATCGAGGCGTCAACAGCCGTCGCGCGAATTCGTCACGCACGGAAAAAGTATGTGCACTTTTAAACACTTCGCCGGTACGCCGAGACCGCGATCGCTTTGAGCGAAGGCGTTTTCCGCGGCACTACATCCGGATCAGCACCACACCACCGACGAGCAACGCGGCGCCGGCGACGCGCGCCGCACTGACGGGGTGAACCGGCAGCCCCAGCAGGCCGAAGTGATCGAACGCGATCGAGCCCAGCATCTGGCCGGCGATCAGCAGCGCGAAGAAGGTCGCGGCGCCGAGCTTGGGAATGAGAAAGATCGCAAGCGCGATGAAGATTGCGCCGAACAGGCCGCCGCTCCACGCAAACCATGGAATGCGCACTGCCACGGCGGCGGATGGAATCGGATCCTGCACGACCAGCGCGAACGCCGCCATGCAGACGACGCCGAGGAAGTAGCTCACGAAGCCCGACCACGCGGCCGAGTTCAGCGCGGTGCGCAAATTCGCGTTCAACGCCTGTTGCACCACAAGACTGATCCCGCCGGAGACGGCAAGGATCATCGGTATCGCCAGTTTCAACATCTTCAGGTCCCGATCTGGTTGCGCACATCGCCGCTCGGCCGTGACAGGCGATTTACCGATGCGAGCTTACGGCATCATCTTGATGAGCTGGAGCGCGCCGATCAAGGCAATCACCGACAGAACGACCGACAGAAGCATGTAGGCCAGCGAAGCCAGATTGGCTCCGCGCTCGATCAGGTACCAGGCATCCAGCGAGAAGGTCGAGAAGGTGGTGTAGCCGCCGCAAATCCCAACCGTGAGGAAGATGCGCGCGGCCGGCGGCAGATCCCATCGCGTCGCGAACATGCCGACAAAGGCGCCGATCAGGAACGAGCCCGTGACGTTGATGATCAACGTGCCCCACGGGAAGCTCGTGCCGAACATTCGGCCCGAGGCGATTCCGACGAGATAACGCGTCACCGATCCGAGCGCGCCGCCCGCGGCGACGGCGAAGATAAAGGTCGGGTTCAATGCTTTCTCCTCAACAGCCATTCCGCGGAGCCGGTCAGGATTCCGACCACCACCAGCGGTGCGACAAACGCGGTTTCAAGTTCGAGGAGGTACGCAACGGTTGCGACCACCCAGCACGCGCCGGTGGTCCAGATGCCAATCGCAAGCGAGGTGGGAATCCCAGCCATCTGCGTCCTCGTTTTTGGACGCTCGCTGGGAGGAAATAGCTCCTACCGACGCGAAAGCGTCCGGTAGGAGTCATCAGCCTTGCGGCGGTTATCGGGGGACTCCATCCCCATCGGCGGTGATCGTCATGCAATCCGCCCCTCGGGTCAAGTCAAGCCAAGGGGCAGGAGGCTCCGCCCGGTCGCCGATCGATAAGTCGATCAATAAAAAGGCCGCCCATTGCGGCGGCCTCCGTTCTTTCGATCGCTTTGTTATTTCGATCGCTTCTTGGTCTTGGCGTTTCATTGCCGGCAACGATCTGCGCTCGGATCGCCGAAGCTTCCTGCGCCAACCGCTGCTCACGAAGGCGAGCCATGTTCTTGCGAACGGCTATGGCTTCCTTCGTGGCTTCTTCCATCGCCTTTGCTCCCTCTTCGGCTGCAAGCCGCATTCGGGTAGCTCTGGCTATTTGAGCAGGGGATTGATCGCCCGGCTTGTCGGTCATCCGACCCGGAGGTTCTCAGCGCTGCTCTTGCCCCGCTTGGGGTCGGCCTTGATCTCAAAGGAGACCTTCTGGCCTTCGGCCAGGCCCGAGAGCCCGGCGCGCTCGACGGCGCTGATATGGACAAAAACGTCGTTGCCGCCGTCATCCGGAGCAATAAAGCCAAAGCCCTTTTGACCGTTGAACCACTTAACCGTACCTGTAGTCATAGTTTTCGCTTTCCCTTTCAGTCGAAGATAGTCCGTTACCACAATTGTCAACCCCGTGCACGCTATTTGGCAGGGCCAAAGCGCCCCGGTCGCAGGGGGGAACATGGCGGCGTCCGTTGCAGGGTGCCACTATGGTAAACGCCCCACCGAGGAGGAGGATTTTCGGCGTGAAACGGCGCGAATTCATCGGCCTTGTCGGCGGCGCGCCGATCGCGTGGGCGCTCCCTGCATGGGCCGAGCCGCCAAAAACACCGGCGATCGGGGGCACCGTCGAACCGATTGCGACCCGGATTCGGGCCGCAACCGGGCTGAGGGCGGCGCTGCAAAGCCTGATCTGGATCGGCTCAGAGGCCGGGCTTTTCCATCGCCATGGCCTCGACGTGACGGTGACGACCGAGACCGGCGGGCCTCGTGCCGCCACCGGCACGGTGAGCGGCGATTGGGAGTTCTGTCATACCGGCGACCTTCCGGTCGTGCAGGGCGTCCTGCAGGGACAGGACCCGGTGCTGATCATGACGCCGGCCGAGCTTCACGAGGTCGCTTTCCTCATGGGGCGGCACGACATCACCCGGCCCGAGCAACTGGCAGGCGCCCGTATCGGCGCTCTCGACGCGGCCGGCCAGTACGGACGCGCGGTGGGCGCGATGCTGCAAAAATGGGGCGTTTCGGCAAATCTCGTTTCGCTCGGATCGTTTCAGGCAATCTACAAGGCGCTCGGCAAGGGTGAGGTCGAGGCAGGCTATTTGCCGGTCGATTTGCGCTTCCTCGGCGAGAACGAATTCGGCTGGAATGCGCTCGGCGGCATCAGCTCCGGCGCGGGCGGCATCGTCACCTCCCGGCGATTGATCGCGGCCAATCGCGAGCTGGTCATGAATATCGTTGCGTCGCTCGTCGATACGATCGCGCTGTTCAAGACCAGGCCCGATGTCGCGATTCCCCTATTGCAACGCTTCCTGCAGATCGACGACCGCAAGGCGGTCGCGCAGGTTCACGCCTACTATGCGCCGCTGTTCCGCGCATCACCGGACCCAACCTTCTTTGACGAGATGACGCGACTGAAAGGCTTCGTCGAGAAGCAATACCCGGCCGCCGCAACGCTGGAGGTGAAGGACTTGTCGGACCCGTCCTTCGTCGACGAGCTCGACCGCACCGGCTACATCGCACGCCTCTATTCGGCGCAGAAATAAAGAGCGACCGGCCGCCCGCCTATCGATCGGCGAAAGCCTTCCACTTGCCGAACTGCGCCTGTCTCATCGCCGGCTTGCCACCTTCCAGTTCGGACACGCGCGTTGCGGCCGCGTCCATTGCGGTAGCTGCGCGATTGTAGCTGTCGGCAGAATGCTGAAACGGAAATACGAATTGACCGCCTTCTATTCTGTAGGTGCCGGCTTCCCTGACCAGCAGCTCGACGCATTTTTGATAAGCGCCGTAATATTCAGCGCGCGCCGCCGACACCTTGGACGTCAGAGCCGCCATTTCCTGGTCCTGTTCGTCGATCATGGCCATGAACCTGGAAGTCACATCGTTTCCGGCTTTCAGCAAACGCGCTTCCTTTTCGACCTTGTCGCGCTCCGTCTTGATCATGGCGGCAGCAGTGGCCTGAAACGCCGCGGCATTGCTTGCCGCAGTTTTCAGGTCGCGCAGAACCGCATCGAGATCGCCACGCTTGGACGCGGTCAGGTCGACCGGTTTCGGAAGCGTGGCGGGCTCGACGGCGTTCAACCGCTTTTGGATCGCCGCATCGAGTTCGATCGAATGCCGGTTTGCGAGCGCGAGAAGTTTCAGGGTGCCGTTCGAGGGAAATTTCTTGAGCGTTTGATCCAGTTGTCCGGGATCGTTGACGTCGCGCAGAATGGCCTGCGTTTCCTTCGCGGAAATGACTTCCTGGTACTTCGACAGGTCGCCGACGTAATAGATCAACCCGAAGCAAATGATCGCGAAGGCGCCAAAAATGACCAGCAAGAGGGCCACTCTTGGCGCGGTCTTGCGCTGACCGGAGGATTTCTCCACGACTCCAACTCCCGACGGGGACACCGCCCATCATGGCCGCTATTGGCCTGGCTTGGTAGCCGCTTTCGCAAGCGCGATTATCCCCCCTTGCTGGTTTCTCCCAATTTGATCAGCGCCGCGATCAGGATCAATGCCAGCGTAACAACCATCCAGTTCTGGAACTGGATACCTAGAAGCATGATATGCCGCGCCAACCAGTCGTCCATCCCCGATCTCTCGCATGCCATGAAAGAACCATTGCTGGCAGGATAAATCAGGAAGCTGACACCAGCCTTACTCGTCACATTGCTTGCCACATCGAGACGCCGGCGATACTCCTGATCGGCCAGGGAGTGACGGTCATGAACAACACCATTCCTGTTTTCTACGGCTCCTACCGTTCCGACCGGATGGGCATTCGGCTCGCAAACTACATCGTCAAGCAGTTGCGTCTGCGCGGCGAGAACGCCGAGCTGATCGATGCCAAGGCCATCGACCTTCCGATGCTCGACCGCATGTACAAGGAACATCCGAAAGGCGAAGCGCCGCCGGCCCTCGAAGCGCTGGCCGGGAAGATCCGCGCCGCCGACGGCTTTGTCTTCGTGACCGGCGAATACAACTGGGGCGTCCAGCCAGGCCTGAAGAATCTCACCGATCATTTTCTCGAGGAGTGGTTCTGGCGTCCGGCGGCGATCGCAAGCTATTCGGCGGGGCGGCTGTCCGGCGCGCGAGCCTCGACCGCCTGGCACGGCACGCTCTCCGAGATGGGGATGGTCGTCATCTCGAGCACCATTGCGGTCGGCCCGATCGGCCAAACGCTGTCCGCCGAGAACGAGCCGACCGGCGCGGCCGGCAAGGCGCTCGAGGCTTCGTTCTCGCGCTTCGCGGACGACCTGGCGTGGTGGGTGGAAGCCGCGAAAGCGCAGCGGCAACGCAGAGCGCCGCCCTACTGAATAACGGCTCCGAAGATGACGCGCTTCAGCCGTCGCGGCCCGTATTTTTCCGGTGCAAGACATCGCGACATTGATCAGCCAATACTGATATTTCAGAAACGCCCGGCGGGAATACCGGTGCGCAATCGCGAGTCTCTGTTAGAGATTGCAACAAACACATATTGGATGCGCGAAGAATGCTGATCGAGTTCGACCAGAATACGATTGCCAACATGACCGCGGCGCTGGAGTTAGTCTGTAAGAAGATCCCCCCGGAACAAGACGTCCACGATCTTCGGAAACGAATCGGCGACGCCATGATTGCGTCCGCGAGAAACGGACGGCGAACCTTCATCGATTTTCAGGAAGCCGGCCTGCAAGCCCTGGACGAAACCTTGCGGGCGCAAAAGCGCAACTGGCTCACGCGGCTCTTCGCCAAGGACTGACGCGACCAAACCCGACGCGACCAAAGGCTGACGTCGTGGCTCGAGCGCCGCGAGCAGGCGCCGGCGTATTTTGCGGCGCCTCCTCAATCCGCTCATCCTCCATCCGCTCAGATAGCAAGCCCCCAGCCGATGCCGGGGGCCTTCAGCGTATTGCGTACGGTCTCTGAATGCCACTGGCGAACCTTCGCCGCGCCATTCGCAGCCGCGAAAGCGCGCGTCCTCGCCGCGAAAGCGCGACAGGCCGCCGCAGGGCGGCTCAAATCGGGAAGATTCAGCAAGTTAAACGGAACATCGCTCGTCGTTCGCGAGTTAGGGCGCCGATATGTAGGAGGCTGGAGTGCTTATGAACGAGATGTCCCAACTGGCCTGTGCGATGACCACCCTTGTTTTCGCAGCCGGGATGTTGATTACGCAGCAACTGTACATTGAAAGCAGGGCCGCGAACGCTTCCATTCCTGTGGTGCGGACGGCGCGACGTGTGCCCCCCGACAGTCTGATGCAACGGACCGATCTCAGGCTGACCCGATGGACCCCGCTATCGCGTCAAGAGCGCTGACCATGAGACTGACGCGCAGGTTCGCTCGTCTGGCGCCGGAGCGGAGGCCGCAAGATCCGAAGCTCGACGGCCGCGGCCTTCGCTTTGAAACGATGGATCATGGCGGCGAATATCCCGACGCGATGCCGCAGGCCATCAAGCTGATCGACGCCAAAGGCCGCTCCTGCGTCTACGTCCCGATCATGCAGGACGGCCGGGTGGTGGATTGCCAGGCCGACCTGATGGACATCGACGACGATTGAGACGTCAGGGAACAGCCACCGCCGCTCTGACTTGAGGCCCCATGCCCACCCGCAAGCCGTGATGTCAGATGATCGACGACCTCTGGTACAAGAACAGCGTCATCTATTGCCTCTCCGTCGGCACCTATATGGACGCCAACGGCGACGGCATCGGTGACTTCAAGGGGCTGTTGCGCCGGCTCGACTACCTGCACGGCCTTGGCATCACCACGATCTGGCTGATGCCCTTTCAGCCCTCGCCCGGCAAGGACGACGGCTACGATATCGCCGACTACTACGGCGTCGATCCCCGCTACGGCACGCTTGGCGACTTCGTCGAGTTCACCCATGGCTGCAAGCAGCGCGGCATCCGCGTCATCATCGATCTCGTGGTCAATCACACCTCGAACGAACACGCCTGGTTCAAGTCGGCGCGGAGCGCAAAGGATTCACCCTATCGCGACTGGTACGTCTGGGCCGACCGCAAGCCCGCCGGAGCCGGCAAGGGCATGGTGTTTCCCGGCGTGCAGAAATCGACCTGGTCGCGCGACAAGCAAGCCGGCGCCTGGTACTTCCACCGCTTCTACGATTTCCAGCCCGACCTCAACACCTCGAACCCGATGGTGCAGGCGGAAATCCTCAAGATCATGGGCTTCTGGATTCAGCTCGGCGTCTCCGGCTTCCGCATGGACGCGGTGCCCTTCGTGATCTCGACCAAGGGCGCGAAGGTGAAGAAGCCGGTCGAGCAATACGACATGCTGCGCGCGTTTCGCGAATTCCTGCAATGGCGCAAAGGCGACGCCATCATCCTCGCCGAAGCCAACGTGCTGCCCAACACCGACATGCAATATTTCGGCAGCGACGGCGACCGCATGCACATGATGTTCAACTTCCAGGTCAACCAGCATCTGTTCTATGCCCTCGCGGCGGCCGATGTGCGGCCGCTGGCCAAGGCGCTTGCGGCAACCAGGCCGCGGCCGGCTTCCGCGCAGTGGGGCCTGTTCCTGCGCAACCACGATGAACTCGATCTCGGCCGGCTGACCAAGCCGCAACGCAAGGCGGTTTTCCAGGCATTCGGCCCCGACAAGAACATGCAGCTCTACGACCGTGGCATCCGCCGGCGGCTGGCGCCGATGCTGGGCGGCGACCGCCGCCGCCTCGAGCTCGCCTACAGCCTGATGTTCACCCTGCCCGGCACGCCGGTGATCCGCTATGGCGACGAGATCGCGATGGGTGACGATCTCGGCCTGCCCGAGCGCAACTGCGCGCGCACGCCGATGCAGTGGTCGACCGAACCGCATGGCGGCTTCACCAAGGCCGACAAGCCGGCGATGCCGGTGATCGACGAAGGTCCTTACGGCTACGAGCACGTCAACGCCGCCGCGCAGCGCCGTGACGCCAACTCGATGCTGAACTGGACCGAACGCATCATCCGCATGCGCAAGGAAGTGCCCGAGATCGGCTGGGGCGACTTCAAGGTCATCGCGACGCGCGATCCGGCCATTCTCGTTATTCGCTATGACTGGCGAAACAACTCGGTGCTGTTCGTGCACAATCTGGATGAGAAGCCGCGCGAGATCTCGTTCAAGATCGGCCTTCCCGGCGACGCCGGCAAATTGCTGGTCAATCTGCTCAGCGACGACCACAGCCGCAGCAACGATGGCGGCCATCACCGCCTGCTGCTGGAAGGCTATGGCTACCGCTGGTATCGCGTCGGCGGGCTGGACTATCTGCTCAAGCGCGCCGACATCGACACCGATGCGGCGGGAAACGCCGGCGCACCCGGCATGAGGACGCAACTCACCAGAATCCGGACGCGGTCGCGCGCATCCGAAATCCGCTCCTCGGGGCGAACTTCTTACTAGTACGGCGTGGACAGGGTATCGGTTCAACCGGAGGGCTTCCGCGGTCGTGGCCCTACTCCGCCGCTCGACGTTCCGCCACGCTGCTTTGGGCGAGCCGGCGGCGAACGATGTCGATATGGCCTCTCAGGTCGTAAACCTGGTTTGCGAAAGAGAGCGGAAATCGCACGCGGCTGAGCGCGTCTTCAATCCGGTCAACCGCCGCGCGCCTCTGCATCAGATCATCACCGAAATCGGTCCCGCCGGCCATTTCCAGGGATTTGAGCTGGCTGTACCAGTAAAGCAGGCGCCTTCGCATGTGCCATTCATAAAGCGCGGGAAGATACCGAAACAACGGAAACCCGACCGCGATCGCCGTCACGAGCACCGCGAGGGCTCTCTGTGCGTGAACCGTCAGCCACAACGGCAGGTGCCGTTGCAGAAAGGACGGGCCGTTCTTGTAGAAATCGATGGCGCTGGCGGCGACTGGAAAGTCGGGGTCCCGCGGCATCGGAAACTCCCCGGCGCGCTGAAAAATCCCGGGCGTCTTGTGGATGTCCTGCATCGTCTGAAGCAGCAACAGCACGATTTCAGGATTCAGATCGCTGCGCACCAGCACGCTGATCGTCGTCGCAATCATGGAGACGTCGCCCGGCGGGATGTTCTGGGCGAGATCGACGACGCCTTGCGGCAACGTCACCCTGATCAGGCTGGGGAAGACGCGGGTGAAAGCCTCGGCGAGCGGGAAGTTTAAAAGCCGGACTTTCGGATTTCGTAGCATCGATTGCACCGCCGACGTGCCGGGTGCGCCGAGAATCCAGACCGCATCGACCTTTCCGTCTCGCAACGCCTCGGCGGCCTTGTCACCGCCAAGCGAAACGAACTCCGCGTCATCAGGCATCAAGCCGCCACGTCCGAGTATTCTTTCCGCGCTGAAGCGGGTGCCGCTTCCGACAGGCCCGACCGCAATGCGCTTGCCTTTCAGTTGCGAGAGCCGGTCCAACGGCTCGGCGGCGGTGTAGAAGACCCAGATTGGAAGGTAGTCGATCGTGCCGAGCGAGAGGATGTTCGGGGAGTGCTCGGTTTCCGAGACGCCGCCCGTGACGAACGCGATATCGACACCCGAAGCGGGATCGTTCAGAAGGTTGAGATTTTCCAGCGCGCCCTGGGTTGGACGCAGCCTCAGGTTCACCTTGGCGAGCGCAAATCTTTCCCGGTACCGCTGGCCAAAATAATCGAAACTCGCGCCCTGGAACGCCGTTGCGATGGTAACGGAGCTTGGCGGCGCGGGCAGAAAATAGGTCAGCACGAGGGAGACAAGCGCAAAAATGAAAATTGCCGATATGAATGCGTAGAGGCGATTAAAAGCGAACATCGTCTTCCCTCGACGTTCGAGATAGTTATGTCGGTCACTCCGCGTCTATGTCGGTAGCTCCGGGTTTATGTCGGTCGTTCTGTACCCCGGCCACGAGCCGAGGCGCATCAGGCAACGGAAAGGCAATAGCGGCAGGTTGTAGCAGGTGCGGCGTTTGCGCAAGCGCCTGCCGATGCGGGCACCGCAGCAATCGGAAACCCCGGTCGCGTTTCCCGCCCGCCTATCGCGCCGCGGACGTGGCCAGCGTGGGTGAAACGGTCTTCTTGTCGGCGCGATCGATCACTTCAGTGGGGTTGACCGTCTCCCATTTGATCGAAGCCGAAGTGGCCCGGTAAAACTTCGCCATCAAGGCCTGGACCTCGCGCTCGTTGCCGCGCTTGTCGCGGACCGTGAGAAGTCCAGTCACCTGAACGCTCTTGAGCTTCGGGAATTTGTCCAGCGCGACCGGGACGACGCTCCGCACGATGGTGCCGAACTCGTTCTTCAGGTCGCGCTGCTTCGCGGCAAAGGGATCGAGCTTGATCTCGACCACGAGGCATTCATCGGGAAGCGTGACGATGGTCCAGGGATGCAGGCCGGGCTCGGTGATGATGCTCTTGGCGAACATCGCGGCGGTCTCGGCCGCGGTGGCCGGGACGGCGAACATCAGCGCCAAAATCGAGGCAATTACCAACTTCATTTCGGCACCCGGTGTTTCGCCATCCGCTCCAGTCGAACGAGCTTAATCCTTATTGCTTGATCACCGCTAGTGCGGCGATTCCGAAGTTCGAAACGTGGCTCCGAGAACTGTGACGAACTTCGGAATCGGGACACTAGTGAAGGATCAACTTCTGCACCCGCCAGTTGGCGGTCTCCGCCGCATAGATCAGATTTTCCGACGGGCACGCCAGCCCATGCGCACCGGAAAATTCCTTCAGCTCGCGGCCGGACTTGCCGATCACGCCGAGCACCTTGCCGTCGAGCGAGAGCTTGAAGATGCGGCCGGGGAAGGTCGACTCGCCGACGAACATCACCTGGTTCGGTCCCGGCGTGATGCAGATCGAATTGGGCTGGCCGATCACCTGCGCCAGGCGCTCGCCGGCCGGCGTGTTGCCGTAGACGGCGCGCGTGGAGGGGTCCGGCGGCACGGTGATCGAGAACATCCGCAGGAATTTTCCGTCGGTGTCGAACACCTGGATGCGGTGGTTGGAGCGATCGCCGACATAGACGTTGTCGTTGTTGTCGATGGCGATGGCGTGCGGCAGATGAAACTGGCCGGGCTCGGTGCCCGGCTCGCCCCACGACTTCAGCCATTTGCCGTGCGCGTCGAACTTCGCGACCCGCGAATTGATGTAGCCGTCGCTGATATAGGTGTTGCCCTTGGAGTCCCAGGCGACATCGGTCGGCTCGCGGAACATGCCGTCGATCGGCGGCAGCGGCGGGTTGACGTGCTCCCAGGGCCGGGCATTGTCGGCGGATTCCTTGCGGCGGCCGAACACCCACTGCACGCGGCCGGCCGGATTGAACTTGACGATCATGTCCGAGCCCTTGTCGATGGCCCAGATGTTGTCGTCCTTGTCGATGCGCACACTGTGGGCGAAAGCCCAGGCGTAGAGGCCCTTGCCGATCTCGCGGATGAAATCGCCCTCGGCGGTGAATTCGAGAAGCTGCGCCGCGGTCGGCCCATAGGCCGGGCCGCCGGCGCTGTTGGAGCGCGTGAACACGAAGACGTGGCCCTTGGAGTTCACGGCGACACCCGGCACCTCGCCGAAATTCATGCCGTCCGGCAGTTTCGGGAAGTCCGCTACCGATTCGAACGGGATCTGCGGCACACTCTCCTGCGCAAAACCGGGTTGCACGAGGCACGGCGTTGCGGCCAGCAAAAGGCCTGCGGTGATCAGCGCTTTCACGAAATTCCTCCCGGATTTTTATTGGGGCGCGCGTGCGCCCGGGCGGTCCACGCTAGCACAATGCAAGCCCGCCGGAACCGCCGTGCCATGCGTCCGCCGAAGACCCTTACGCCGCGAGAAAGAGTGGCACGCCGGCGATGTCGTCGTTTTGAAAGTCCGATGCGTCGGCGCGGGGCCCGCCCTCCCCGGGACCAGCAGGGAGAGCGGGCGGACGATCATCGGCGGCGGCTAGATCCAGCCGCTCGCCAGACACCACAAGGACGTGTCGAGGCCGACGCCGCAGAAGATCGCCATGATCTCGAGCTCGTCGATATACGCGGCCGTGCCGACGGCTTGAGACAGCGCACCGAGCCGCCAGAACATTTGAAGTGCAAAGTGGCGCATGTCCCTCGCCAAACTACCCAGTGATAATCCCGCGCGACCGACCCGGCATGGACGTCCGAATGCGCGGCGAACGCGCCGTCGAGCTTTGCCGGCAACTGAATCGAACCGTACCGAACGGCATTGGCGGGCCTGACGAGATAAAGATCAATCCGTCAAACAATAGAGGGCGAACGCGCGGCGGCTTTTGTCATGTGCTGTGGCCGTTCCGTCTCCATCATTTGATAGAGGCGCACAGGCAACCGCGCGTCATATGCCGGCGACGAGCTTGACCAGGTCGCTTTGGCGGCTGGCGCCGGTCTTGCGGAACAGGTTGTGCAGATGGGTGCGCACCGTTCCTTCCGAAATTCCGAGCGTTTCCGCCACCGTCTTGACGCCGCTGATCTTCATCATGGCGTCGAGCACCCGCACCTCGCCGGCCGTGAGCTTGTGAAGCTTTGCGATCGCTTCCAGCGGCGGCGGTGCGTTCGGCCCGCTGTTGCGGATGAACACGGCGGCGACCGCCTGCGCCGTCTCTCCGGCTTGCTGGCGCCGTCCCGAGGTCAGCGGCAACACGTGGGCGAACCAGCCTTGATCGGGCGAACTCGTCAAGGGAACGGCGACGCCACGGACGCCGAGCGAGGCATCGCCGTTGGCGGCGGACGTGACGATATCGCGCAGCGTGCGATCGGTATCGGCTGCGACCGTGCGCAACTCCTGGCCGACCTTGCGAACCACCGCCGCTTCATCGAGCAACTTCGACGCCGGGCGCGTTGGCAAAGGCGATCGCGCCATCTGCGCCCACCAGGAACACCGCCGCCTCGACATGATCGAGCGTCGCCGTCAGGACGTCTTCGGTTGTCTTGTGTTGATCGAACAGGCGGCCGATTGCGATCGCGCGCTGCAAATGCGGGACCAGCAAGGCCATCCGGGCGCGCATGCCGTCGTCAGCGACCACGTCCGTGCGGATATTGATCAACGATGTCCGGGTAACGCCCTTCTCCAGGTTCACCGAGAGCGCATCCATGATGCCCTGCGGCTGAACCCATTCCTTGTAGAAGCGGGTTTCGATGAACTCGGATCGCGGCATGATGTCGTCGCTCGTGCTGACGACACCCTCGTCGACAAACGCCGCCGCCGGAAACATCGGGTTCATCGGGATGTATTTCTCGAAATAGAGTTTCGTGAAATGCGGGTCTTCGTTGAAGAGATAGACCGCCTCGGAACGCTGCCCGGCGGCATCGTGCCAATAAAGCACGCCGGATTGACCGCCGACGTAAGCGCAAATGCCGGCAAGCGCCTGTTGCCACAACGATGGATTGATCGCCGCGTCGTAAATCTCCGCGATGACCGTCGAAAGCTCGATCAGTTCTGAAACCACTTCGCGTCCAATAAAAATGAGCCAGAGCATTTGCGCCCGGCTCGCGAAATTCAGCCAGCTCGAAATAAAATAATGACGTCACGGTAAGACAGATCGAGGGGGCTGTTCAAGTAGCCGCCAACGCAGGGCGCAGGCTGATTTTTGTCAGCGTGCTGGAATAATCCCTATGTGGAACTTTTCAGAGCAGACGCACAGCGCGCGAATGGGGGCAGCCTCTTTATTTATACGTCTTCAGATATTCGACGAGATCGTCGACGTCCTAGCGATCGTGAACATCGATCGACGTCATCGTGAACGCGAGCTTGTATCGTCCCATGAGGGACTTCTCCCGGGCGCCAAGATCATGAAGCGCGGCAGCCGAAAAGGCTGTTGAAACGGTGTCCTGGACCATTTCCGGATCGTATCCCGAAAGCAGAACGATCCAGTCGGCAGCAGCATCCGATCCCCTGATTTGCTGCTCGGTCGTGGGTGAGCCGGTCTTCGGCGTGTCGGTGATCAGGAGATGAGCACCCGTCAGACCGGGCTTCGACGCCAAATTCTTGAGCGCCGCGACCAGCGTCGCCTTCATCTGTTCGTCTCGTCCCGATTGGGGCGATAGCCTGATCGTCGCCAGCGACGTCGCGACACCACCTCCGAAACTCGCTTCCACCCGGCATTGGCTGCGCACCATGTTCAGATGATGCGGCATCATTTTCGTCGACCACGGGGTCGGCGCGTTGAGCCGGTCGAGATACCCCTTGGACGTCAGCGTGTCGTACTGCTCCAGTTCGTAAAGGACGAAGAACCCGTCCGTATCGAGCGTGCTCGTCCAACGCGATCCGCGCCGGAAGCCCGGAATGCTCATCCGCTCCGGAAAGTGCTCGTGGGAATGCCAATCGCCGAACTCCGCGCGCTGCTCGGGGCGGACGTTCCACCACATGGCCACAGTGGCCTTACCTAAAAGCGACATGACTGCTCCAGCTTTCTCCGGCGGGCTTCTTAGGTAAAAGCAATATCACCTAGTAAAATATAAAACACCAGTTGATTCTTATTTCATCTGGTGTCTATGATTTTAGCGAAGGCCTCGCCCGGTGGCGAGGCGGGAGGATTTTCCGAGAGGATTTTCGATGGCTGGAACGATTCTGGTCCTGAACGGACCCAACTTGAACCTGCTCGGCGTGCGCGAGCCGGAGATCTACGGACGCGACACGCTCGAGGACATCAAGCAACGCTGCATCGAGCAGGGCAAAAAGCACGGCGTCGAGGTGGATTTCCGGCAATCGAACTCCGAGGCAACCTTGATCGACTGGCTGCACGAAGCCCGCGGCACCAAGATCGGCGTCGCGATCAACCCGGCCGGCTTGTCGTTCCATGCGATCGCGCTCCTCGACGCGCTGAAGATGTTCGATGGCCCGAAGGTCGAGGTTCACATCACCAACATCCACAAGCGCGAGCCGATGTATCAGAAGTCGTTGATGTCGCACGGCGTGACCGGCGTGATCGCCGGCCTCGGCGCCACCGGTTACGTGCTCGCCATCGACGCGCTCGCCGAATTCGCGAAAGCCGGCAAGGCCTGATCGGGCTCCATCCATCAACAATTCATGCACGGGAGGGGACAATGGCACTGAACAGACGACAATTCGGCGCGACCGCCATCGGATCGATAGCCACGGCGTGGAGCGCACCTTCGATCGCGCAAACCGAAAAGATCGAGCTCAAGGTCGGCGGTCAGTTCGCCGACAGCCACCCGTCGTCAAAGGCGATGGAGGCAGCCTGCGCCGAGATCCGACAGCAATCGCAGGGCCGCATCGACATTCGATTCTTCCCCAATGCCCAACTCGGTTCGGACGCCGCGATGCTGACGCAGGTCAGATCGGGCGGTATCGACATGATGACAGCGTCCGGCATCTCGATGCAGGTGGTCTCCCCGATCGCCGGCATCAGCGGCATGGCGTTCGCCTTCAGCGATTACGCGCATGTGTGGCAGGCGATGGACGGAGAACTCGGCGCCGCCATCCGCGCCGGCCTGGACAAGGTCGGCATCTACGCATTTCCGAAGATCCTCGACAGCGGCTATCGCAATATCACGACGAGCAACCGGCCCATCAACAGTGTCGCCGATCTCAAGGGCATGAAGATGCGCGTGCCGCCGAGTCCGGTCTGGGTTTCGCTGTTCACGGCGCTCGGGGCTTCTCCGACCTCCATCACCATCAACGAACTCTATTCGGCGATGCAGACCAAAATCGTGGACGGTCAGGAGAACCCGCTTACCATCATCGAGTCCGGCAAGTACTACGAAGTTCAGAAATACTGCTCGATCACGGAGCACATGTGGGACGGCCTGTGGATCATCGCCAACGGAAAGCGGATCAAATCGCTCGCGGCGGACGATCTCGCGCTGATCACCAAATCCATCGAGGCCGCAACGCAGAAACAGCGCACCGAAACCGAACGGCTCAACACCGAGCTCGAAGGAAGCCTCAAGGCGAAAGGTCTCGTCTTCAACCGTCCGGACAAGGCCGAGTTCCGCCAGACGCTCACCAAGGCCGGCTTCTATGCGGACTGGAAACAGAAGTATGGTCCCGAAGCTTGGGCTGTGCTCGAAAAATACGCCGGCAGCCTCGCCTGATCGCCGTGGCGATCGCGGCCGCGGCGGAAGCGGCTCGCGCGCCCGGAGGCGTCCATGTCGTCTGATCGGCGTTGGGATAGCGAAACGGATCTGCTGGTGATCGGCGCCGGCGCCGCCGGCATGACGGCGGCGCTCGTCGGCAAGCTGGAGGGGCTCGACGTCATCCTCTGCGAAAAATCCGATCTCGTCGGAGGAACGACGGCGACTTCCGCCGGATCGGTATGGATCCCCGGAAGCAGCCAGAGCCGCAAGGCAGGCACCGGCGATTCGATCGACGCGGCGAAACAATACCTTTCCGGTTTGCTCGGCGAAGACATGCCGGGCGAAAGCCTGTCGGCGTTTCTGGCTTCGGGTCCGGCCATGCTCGACGATCTCGAACGCAGAACCAGCGTCGTCTTCGCGCCTCCCCCCGTGCATCCTGATTATCACGATCTGCCCGGCGCCGCCTTGGGCGGACGTGCGTTGAGTGCGGTCGCCTTTGACGGAAGACTTCTCGGCGCGGATTTCGAGCGGGTACGGCCGCCGCGCCGGGAGTTCATGGTGCTCGGCGGCATGATGGTCGGCAAGAATGACATTCCGCCGCTGCTGAAGCCTTTCCGCACCTGGAGCAACTTCCGGCATGTCGCGGGTCTGCTGGCCGGACACGCGCGGGATCGGCTGCGCTTCAAGCGCGGCACGCGGCTCATCATGGGCAATGCGCTCGTCGCGCGGCTGCTCCATGACTTGCGCCGATTGGCCGTCGATATCCGGTTCGAGACGGCCTTGAAGGAGTTGGTCAAGGACGGCGATGAGATCGTCGGGGCGGTTGTGGTCTCGTCATCGCGCCAGATCGCCGTGCGCGCGCGCAAGGGCGTGATGCTGGCCACCGGCGGGATCGGCTGGAGCAGTCAACTTCGCGAACGGCTGCTGCCGGAGAACACCCGGCGCTATTCGCTTTCTCCCGACAGCAACACCGGCGACGGCATCCTCGCCGGCGAGCGCGCGGGCGGAGAGATCGAGCCAAGCCCGGAAAGCCCCGCGCTCTGGATGCCGAGTTCGGTGATGACGCAGCCCGACGGCCACGTCTCGGTCTTTCCGCACATCATGCTGGATCGCGCCAAACCCGGACTGCTGGCGGTCGGCGCGAACGGCAAGCGCTTCGTCAACGAGGCCAACTCGTATCACGACTTCGTCCAGGGGATGCTTCGGTCCAACCGGTCACCCGCCAGCGTGCCCGCTTATCTCATCTGCGATCGCAGCTTCATCTTCGACTTCGGCATCGGGCTGATCCATCCGGGCACGCGCGATCTGCAGCACTTCATCGACGCAGGCTATCTGATCGAAGGCCGCACCATCGCAGAGCTGGCAAAAAACATCGGCGTCGCAAGCGAGGCGCTATCGCAGACGGTCGAGCGCTACAACGGTTACGCCGAGAGCGGGATCGACGAAGAGTTCGGCCGTGGCGCGAGCCCGCTCAACCGCTTCAACGGCGATCCCGGCAACAAGCCCAATCCCTGCCTGCGCAACATCGGACCCGGCCCCTATTACGCTGTCGCGGTCTGGCCCGCGGATCTTGCGAGCAGCGCCGGCCTGCGAACGGACTCGCGAGGGCGCGTTCTGCAATCGGGCGGCGCACCGCTCAAGGGACTGTATGCCGCCGGTACCGACGCGGCCTCGATCTTCAAAGGAACATACCCCGGCCCCGGCACCATGATCGGGCCGGCCATGGTCTTCGCCTGGCGGGCTGCGATGGATGCCGCGGGCACGCTGGACAACCACTTGATAGCCGCGGATTGAGCCATGCAGGTGGGACCAAACGTGCTAAATTCGTTTCGAACGAGAGGCCGAAGGTGCTGACAAAAACCCAGACGACCGAGACCATCGGCGAGTCCGCCTATCGGCGGATCCGGTCCGACATCATTTTTGGCGTGCTGGCTCCCGGCCAGAAGCTGAGGCTCGAGCGCGTCAGCGAGAGCTACGGAACGTCGATCCCGACACTGCGCGAACTGCTCAACCGGATGTGCGCCGAGGGACTGATCGTGGCCGAAGGACAGCGCGGTTTCGAGGTCGCGCCGGTGTCGGCCGCTGATTTCAGCCAGGTGGCCGAGCTTCGCCTGCTGCTCGAAAACCACGCCCTCGAACAGTCATTCACCGCCGGCGACCTCGACTGGGAGGGTCGCGTCGTCTCGGCTCACCACAAGCTCGGCGTGATGGAAAAGCGCATGCTGGAAGGACAGCGCCAAAATCAGGAGCTCTGGAAGCAGTGCGATTGGGACTTCCACCATTCCCTGATCTCCGCCTGCGGGTCCGACGTGCTTCTCGCCGCTCATGCGGCGGCGTACGACCGTTACCTTCGTTATCAGATGATCGCCGTGGTGTTTCGCGGAGAGATCGCGGCACGCGAGCATCAGGCATTGCTCGAGGCGGCGCTCGTCCGTGACTGGAAGCAAGCGCAAACGATCATGGTGTCGCATATCCGCGGATGCGTCGACCATGCGCTGAAGGAAGATCACGCGGGCCTGTTCGGAGAACCGGCACGTCCTCACCGCGAGACCAACAAGAACATCTCAAAGACCGAAGCTGAACGAAGCTCCCCAAGGAAGCCAACCAAGCCGGCGGCCGGAGCGCGGCGCAAGGCCCGGGCCTCGTAGGCATCAGCCGGCGGAGACTCTATTTATACGTCTTCAGATATTCGACGAGATCGTCGACGTCCTTGGGATCGTGCACGCCGTCGAACGGCATCCGGTTGCCCCTCACCTTTCCTTGCGGATCGGAAATGTATTCCCGCAGGTTGGCTTCGTCCCATACGAGATTGGCGCGCTTCATCGGATTGGAATAGCGGAAGTCATCGAGCGCTGCGGACTTGCGCCCCACGACGCCCTTGAGGTTCGGCCCCAGCGCGTCCGGTCTGTCCTGATGGCACGCCGCGCAAGCCGCATAGAGCGCCTTGCCGTGCTCGGCGTCGGCTGAGAGCGCAGGCGAGATCGACGCCGCTGATAACGCGACGCCGAGAACGATCGAAATACGTTGCATGGAATTCCTTCGCACGAGATATCAAATCGCCACCAGCGGGCCGGGGTTCTTGAGGTAGCGCGTGGTGATCGCCTCCGCCGACCAGTAGGCCAGCGCGCCGACAAGGCCGGTCGGATTGTACGAGGCGTTCTGCGGGAACACCGACGCGCCCATGACGAAGAGATTGTCGGCGCCCCACGCTTGCAGATACTTGTTCACGACGCTGGTCTTCGGGTCCGCGCCCGTGATCGTGCCGCCGGTATTGTGCGTCGATTGATACGGCACGGCGCTGTAGTTGCCCCGCCGCACCGCCGCCGCGTTCATCCTGGTCGGATTCATCGCGCGCGCGATCCGCTCGATCTGGCCGCCGATATACTCCATCAGCTTGTGATCGTTGTCGCGGAAGTTGTAGCTCATCCGCACCAGCGGCCGGCCGAGCACGTCCTTGTAGGTCGGATCGAGGTCGAGGAAGTTTTCGCGGTGCGCGTAGCTGGAACCGGACGAGCCGATGTTGAAGGCGTGGTTGTACCACTTCGCCGTCGCCTGCTTCCATTCGCGGCCCCAGCGCGGCGTGCCCGTCGGCACCGGACGCGTCGCGATCGGACGGCCGTTGGTGGTGCCGGCGGCAATCAGCGAGCCGCCGAAGAAGCCAAGCCCGCCGTGATCGAAATTGTCGCCGTTGAAATCGTCGATGTTGGTGGTGTGCGCGCCCGAGGCCATGAACGGGTTGATCACCTTGTCCTCGAAGAACACGGTCGCGGAGATACCGGAGAGCTGGTAGCAATAGTTGCGTCCCAACGCGCCCTTGCCGGTCGACGGATCGTATTGCTCGCCGATCCCGGCCGTCATCATCAGGAGGTTGTTGTTGAAGACGTAGGCGCCGAGCACGACGAGCCCCGCGGGCTGCTCGTATTCCTCGCCGGTGCGCGTGTCGACGTAGCGCACGGCCTTCACCTTCTTCGCCTGCTTGTCGTAGACCAGTTCCTTCACATAGGCGTAGTTGCGCAGCTCGAACTTCGGATCGGCGAGAAGATTCGGCAGGATGCAGACGTTGGGCGAGGCTTTGGCGTTGGCCTCGCAGCCGAAGCGTTCGCAATGGCCGCAGAACTCGCACGCCCCCAGCGTCAGCCCTTCCGGATTGGTGTAGACCTCGCTCGAATTGGCCGAGGGACCTGCGAAGGTGTTGTAGCCGAGGTCCTTGCACGCCTTTTCCATGATCGAGCCGGCCATGGTCTGCGTCAGCGGCTTGTTCGGATATTCGTTGGCGCGCGGCCCCTCGAACATGTTGCCGCCCGCAACCTTCGTGCCGCGCAGGTTGCCGGCCTTGCCCGAGACGCCGCAGATCTTCTCGAAGTGATCGTAATACGGCTCGAGCTCGTCGTAACTGACGGGGAAATCCTCGATCGTCATCTCGGCGGGAATCGCGTTGCGGCCGTAACGCTCGGTGAGATGCGTCTTCAGTTTGTGGTCCGACGGCAAGATCCGCCACGTCAGGCCGTTCCAGTGCGAGCCCGCGCCGCCAAGCCCGGTGCCGGGCAGGAACGAGCCGAGCCTTCGGATCGGCAGCGCCGTTTCCGACGGCGAATGGCGGAAGGAAACCGTCTCCTCCTGCGCATCCTGGAACAGTTCCTGGCGCACGGCATATTTGAGATCGTCGCGCACGTTCGGCAGCGTGAAGTCCTCGGCGGGCATCCGCTTGGCGCCGCGTTCGAGACCAACAACAGTAAGTCCGGCCTTGGTGAGTTCGCGCGCCATGATGCTGCCGGTCCAACCGACACCGATCACCACCGCATCGACTTCCTTGAGCATGGTTGTCATGACGCGGCCCCCTCACGAGAAGTCCGCGATCGAACGCGGCGGCTTGTCGTAGACCTTGCCGAGATACTTCTTGATGTCCTGGCGGTAGGTCGCGGGCAGCCCCGGATATCCGACCATCTTCCACGCGGCCATGTTGCGATTGCCGCCATAGATCGGGTCGGCGAAAAAACCCTCCATCGTGATCTGCAACAGCGCGTTGAAGAACATCGTGCTGCCGAAGCCTTTGAATTCGGCCTTGCCCGTCTCCATCGTCTTGAGCGCTGCGATCCGCTGCTCTTCGTTCAGCCGGTCGAAGTCCTTGCCGTAGGCCTTGCGGGTGAACTCGTTGGCGGAGACGACGCCGGCGCGGAAGAATTCGCGCGGGTTGAGCGAAAGCTGATAGCCCTGCTCGGGTTTGCCTTTCGGAAACGGCCCCTGCCGGTACAACCGCGCGCCGGTGCCGTAGGCGCCCGCAAGCTGGCGGTCGATGAAATTGGCGACGCCGCAGTCGCTCCCCGAGGGCGAAAGTTCATCTGGCCGGGATCAACGTGTCGGCGGCGGCGGCAAAGAAGGCGTGCTCGGTTGCCGTCAATGTGAGCAGCGGCTCGTCGGCCGGCGGCAGCGAAGATGGCGTGGCGGGTGCAGGTGCAGCAACGGGTTGAGCTTGTTGCGCTTCCGCTGATTTCACCGGCGCGAGCGCAGCGGCCGCGGCCCCCGCAACCGTCAGAAATTCACGGCGCCCGATTTTCGGGTCTTCTGCCATGACCGTCCTCCCCCAGCGTTATGATTGATCAGTTCTGCAAAAGCGGCTCCGGAATCCTTGTTGATGTCAGGTTAGCACCGCGCAAAGCGGCGGCAAGCGTTTCCGTCGAAGCCGTCTGCATGGCCCCATTCGCGTCACGGTTGGTATTCCGTCCACCACGCCAGGCGTGGCCAGCGCGAGAGCATTTACTTCGGCGGCTGCAATCCCGGCGAGTTGAGCCAGTCCTCGATGTGGGCCGCGGTGTCGGCGTGCTGCGCCTTCTTCAGGAGTTCGTCCCGCTCCGCGCCGACTTTGAGAAATCTTGCATTCTCGCGCGCCTGTTCGGCGAACGCGGTGAGCCTGTCCTTGAGGGATTCTGTTTGTATGAAACGACGCCGCTTTGTCATGGCGTGGCTCCTTCAATTCCATTGCAGGAAGGTGGGAGCGCAACCGGCGTTCTCATCACCGATGAATACCCAAAAACCGTGCGGTGACGGGTCGAGTGTGCGCCTCAATAGTGCGCCAAGCGAATCTTTTTTTTGCCTTCCTCACCGGAACGACCCGGAAAGGCTCGGGCTTACTCAAAACACTCAACCACAGCCGCCGGCGTCGAAATCTCTACTTCACCTCGGTCATCACGGGCTTGTCCTTGTCCTTGATCCGGATGACGAGCGTCTTCGAGACCTTGTCGGTGGCATTCCTGCCGAAATGCGGCGTGTCCGGCGGCGTATAGATCACCTCTCCCGCCTTCACGACCTTGGTGCCGACGCCCTGGATCTCGAACGTCTGCTCGCCCTCGATCACGTAAGTGAATTCATGGCCGCCTTCGTGCTTGTGCAAGGGTAGCCTGAAACCGGGCTGCCACACCGACGCAAAGATAATGGCCTCCTGCCCCGGCAGGTTTGAAAGATCGGTCTGGAAGATCTCCTTGCTGGCGAAAGGTGAGACCTGCGCGTGGATCACCTCGGACGACCCAACGCCCAGCAGGATACCGCCCGCAAACAGCGTGGCGGCGACGGTGTACTTGTGCATCGCTTCGCTCCCCCCTGAAATCTGCGCGACCTTATCACGTGACGATGCGCGGCGCGGCGGTCGCTTTGTCGCCGGTGTTCGGCGTCCCCGTCGGTTCGATCAGGAGGATATGCACCTCGCCGCGCGCCACCGGCCGATGTTCGACGCCCCTCGGCACGACAAACACCTCGCCCGGATTCAGCGTCACCGTGCGATCCCGAAGTTCGATGTCGAGCGTGCCGTCGAGCACCAGAAAGAAGTCATCGGTGTCGTCGTGCTTGTGCCAGTGGAACGGGCCTTCGAGCTTGGCGACCATGATGTCGTTGTCGTTGTAGGTCGCCACGGTGCGTGGCGAGAAGCGATCGGTGAATGTCGCGAGCTTGGCGGCGAGATTGGCGGGGTCTCTCATGTCTGTTACCTCGAGTTTCGCGGTCACCGGCTTATTGCCGGATCGGCCGCGCCAGAACGCGGGCCGGCGCGCCGTCGGAGTCTTCGATGTTCAATGCGAGAAAGACGAACTCAACTCTTCTGATTGGCAAAGGCGTCGAGGTTCGTGACGTTTTCCGAGATCAGGATGCCCCGGCTCAGCAGGGTGCGATGCGCGGGGTAATCATAATCCGGCGGACGGCGTTGAATCGGGCAGATCCGGCGTCGGCATATCGCAGGCGAGCAGCTTGATGCCGCGACCGGCCAGCCACTGCGCTGCGGCCAGACTGAGGTGCGGGTGATCGTGATAGGCGTGCGAGCTGGCTTGGTGGTACCAGCCGGTATGAAGCGCGACGATGTCGCCCGCACGGATCTCGACGCCCGTCTTCTCCAGATCGGCAATCTCGATGGTCTCGCCGGCAATCTTGCCCGGTACGCTGACCACCACGCCCGGCCCGGTCAGGCGATCGAGCGGAATTTCGTGAAACGCCGGCCCGTCCATGAAGAAGTGCCGGGGCGCATCGACATGCGTTCCGATGTGCACGACCATCTGCATCTCGGTGACGTTGATCGGGTCTTCCGGCAGGCTCCTGACGCGCCGGAAGCTCGGCTCGGGAAAGATGCTGGCGCGGGGCACCGATTTGCTCAAGCGAAAGGAAAGATCAGTCCACGGTCCGTTCGGCACCATGGGCGAGGTTTCCGGCATCGGCAGCCAGCCGATCCAGCCGCGGCCACGCGACGTTGCGCTGTCACACATTTCTTATTGTCCTCGTTTCATCCCGCGACGATTTGAGCACATCGGCGGGCGAATGGACAACGAGAGATCAACCGGCGCCGTAACGCCGCGCCGCCTCGATGGTCAGCCCCTTGCCGACCGCGCCGAACGTATCGCCGTCGATGGCGCGCGCCGCCTTCAGTTTCGACGTGATCGCTTTTCGCACATGCGCCAGTTGCACCGAACCGCCGGTCAGGAACACCGCGTCGATGTCGCTTCCCTTGAGGCCGGCCTGCTTCAGGCAGATGTCGATCCGCGCCTCGATGCGATCGGCGAGCCGCTGGGTGTGATCGACCATGTCCTTGCGCGCGACGCCGGCTTCCAGGCCCTTCTCGACCCAGTCGAGTGGAATGCTCGATTTCGGCTGCTCTGAAAGGCTGATCTTGGCGCCTTCGACGTCCATCGCCAGCGTATGGCCGCGCTGCTCGTCGAGCACGCGCACCAGGCGATCGAGCAGTTCCGGCTGCGCCGCCTCGCGGCGCACCTGGCGGATTTCGCGGATCACCTTCGGGTCATACATGTGGTTGATGCTGGACCAGGTCGCGAGGTCGTGGAAATAGCCGGAAGGAACGTCGAGACCGGCGCGCTTCATCGCCGAGCGAAAGCCCAGCAGCGGCATCACGACGCCCAGGCTGAGATAGCGGTCGAAATCGGTGCCGCCGATGCGCACGCCGTCATTGGCGAGGATATCGTCCTTGCGCTCGACGTGGCGATGGCGCTCCGGTGACAGCCTGACGATCGAGAAATCCGAGGTGCCGCCGCCGATGTCGGCGATCAGCGCGATCTCCTCGGACGAAATCTGCCGTTCGTAATCCAGCGCCGCTGCGATCGGCTCGAACTGAAACGAGATATCCGAAAACCCGGCCGCCTTGGCGATGTCGCCCAAGGTCGCCTCCGCTTTGGCGTCGCCGTCCGGGTTATTGTCGACGAAATGCACGGGGCGGCCATGCACGACCTGCCGCAACTCGTGTCCGACCGCCTGCTCCGCCCGCCGCTTCACCGCGCCGATGTAATAGGCGATGACGTCGCGGAACTTGACGCGCTGGCGCCCCACCTGCGTGGTCTCGTCGATCAGGGACGTGCCGAGCACCGATTTGAGGCTGCGCATCAGCCGCCCATTGTCGCCCTCGACATAGGCCTCGATGGCGCGGCGGCCGATATGGGCGCCGCCATCGGCCTTGTAGAAAATCGCGCTCGGAATCGTGACGTGATCGCCCTCGAGCGCCGCCAGCACCGGAACATCCGACATGACGGTGCCAAGCGTCGTGTTCGACGTTCCAAAATCCAGACCGCAAATCGACATGATTGTCCCGGAAAAAACGGAACGTTCGTCTACACAGTTCGCAGCATCCGATCCAGCACTTTATTTTTTGGACGACAACATGTGAACGGATGCGGAAACCGTTGGAATTTTCAGCACAAAATCAAGCGATCCACAGAACATTGATGTTTGGTGGCCGACTTGATGAATCGCTTCGCACAGGTCCATAACCGAGATACGACGGCGGCGTGACTCGCCGCCAAATTTCGAAGGAAGACTTGTGGTTTCGAAGGAAGATGCGCGCGTGGCAAATATCAATCGACAGATCGCTGAAGAACTGGGCGTCCGCGAACAGCAGGTCGCGGCAACGGTGGAACTGCTCAATGGCGGCGCCACCGTGCCGTTCGTCGCGCGTTACCGCAAGGAAATCACCGGCGGTCTCGATGACGCGCAACTCCGCACGCTGGAAGAGCGGCTGACATACCTGCGCGAACTCGAAGAACGCCGCACCGTGATCCTGGATTCGATCCGCGACCAGGGCAAGCTCGACGCCGCGCTGGAAGCGGCCATCATGGCCGCCGACAACAAAGGCCGTCTTGAAGACATCTATTTGCCGTTCAAGCCGAAGCGCCGCACCAAGGCGGAGATCGCGCGGGAAGCCGGCCTCGAGCCGCTGTCCGAGCTTCTGCTCACCGAACCCTCGAACGACCCGAAGGTGATCGCGGAGAGCTTCGTCAATGCCGACAAGCAGGTCGCCGATGTTGCCGCTGCACTCGACGGCGCGCGATCGATACTGGTCGAGCGTTTTGCCGAAGACGCCGACCTGATCGGCGGCTTACGCGAACAGATGTGGTCGCAGGGCCAGATGTCGTCGACCGTGCGCGATGGCAAGAAGACCGAGGGCGAGAAGTTCAAGGACTATTTCGAATTCAGCGAACCGCTGCACAAGCTGCCGTCGCATCGGATTCTCGCGCTGTTCCGCGGCGAGAAGGAAGAAGTGCTCGATCTTGCGATGCAGCCGGAACCTGTGGCCGCGACGCCCGTCCCGGCCACGACGCCGAGTTCGTATGAACTGAAGATCATGCATCGCTTCAATATCTCCGACAAAGGCCGTCCCGGCGACAAGTGGCTTTTGGAAACCGCGCGCTGGGCCTGGCGCACCAAGATCCAGGTGCATCTCAACATCGACCTGCGGTCGCGGCTGTGGGCCGCCGCCGAGCAGGAAGGCGTGCGCGTGTTCGCCTCCAACCTGCGCGATCTCCTGCTGGCCGCACCCGCCGGCGCGCGCGTGACCATGGGCCTCGATCCCGGCTATCGCTCCGGCGTCAAGACCGCCATCATCGATGCCACCGGCAAGGTGGTTGCGACCACGACGATCTATCCGCATGAACCGCAGCGCGCCTGGGACGCCTCGCTGGCGATGCTCGGCAAGCTCGCCGTCGCGCATAAGGTTGATTTGATCGCGATCGGCAACGGCACCGCGTCACGTGAAACCGACAAGCTCGCGACCGATCTCGTCAAGCTGCTGCCCGATTTGAAGATGTCCAAGATCGTGGTGTCGGAGGCCGGTGCGTCGGTCTATTCGGCGTCGGCATTTGCCTCCGAAGAACTGCCCGAACTCGATGTCACCTTGCGCGGCGCGGTGTCGATCGCGCGGCGCTTGCAGGACCCGCTGGCGGAACTGGTGAAGATCGACCCGAAGGCGATCGGCGTCGGGCAATACCAGCATGATCTTGGCGAGACAAAACTCGCCCGCTCGCTCGATGCGGTGGTCGAAGACTGCGTCAACAGCGTCGGCGTCGATGTCAACACCGCGTCCGCGCCATTGCTCGCCCGCGTGTCCGGCATCGGCGGCGGATTGGCGCAAAGCATCGTCCAGCACCGCGACGCCAACGGCCCGTTCAAGTCGCGCAAGGCGCTGAAGGAAGTGCCGCGGCTCGGCCCCAAGGCGTTCGAGCAATGCGCGGGCTTCCTGCGCATCAATGACGGCGAGGACCCGCTCGACAAATCCGGCGTGCACCCCGAGGCCTATCCGCTGGTGCGCAAGATTTTGCTGGCCACCAAGAGCGACATCAAGGCGCTGATCGGCAATGTCGAGACTTTGCGCAAGGTGCAGCCGAAAACCTTCGTCGACGACACGTTTGGTTTGCCGACCGTCACCGACATCCTGCGCGAACTTGAAAAGCCCGGCCGCGATCCCCGCCCCGCCTTCAAGGCCGCGGTGTTCATGGAAGGCGTCGAGAAGGTCAGCGACCTCAAGCCGGGGATGGTGTTAGAGGGCGCCGTCACCAACGTCGCCGCTTTCGGCGCTTTCGTCGACATCGGCGTGCACCAGGATGGTCTGGTGCACATTTCGGCGATGTCGAAGACCTTCATCAAGGACCCGCGCGAAGTCGTGAAGCCCGGCGACATCGTCAAGGTGAAGGTGCTGGAGGTCGACGTCGCCCGCAAGCGCATCGCGCTGACTTTACGCATGGATGATCCCGTGGGGGCCAAGGCCGATCGCCCGCAAGCCGATCGCGGCCCGCGCTTCAACGAGAAGCAGATGACGTCGCGCGCACCGGCCAAACCGGAAACGCGGTGGCGGCGGCGCATTTGCGGAAGCCATGCGGCGTGCGGCGGAACGCAACGGCGGGAAAACGAAGTAAGCCGGGAACAAAGTAACCCGAAAACCGAGTAGCGGCGCGGCCCATACCGATACTCAAAGCCCGCCCTGCACCAGCGGCAATGGACAAGGTGATCCCCGCGCGTCAGAATTCTTTGGATGCGGGGGATCACAGCATGAAGAAATCGACATTCGCGGCGCGATCGCAACTGGCCGCCGCGGCGCTTCTCCTCTTGCTGGCGCAAGATGCCACGCTCACCCGCGCCTCCGCGCAGGACCGCAGCTCCAATTCTGCGACGTCAGGTAGTGGCGATCTCGCGGGCACCGTAAAAAGCGCAAACGGCGCGGAAGCCGGCGTCTGGGTGATCGCCGAGACCACCGACACGCCGACGCGCTCCACCAAGATCGTCGTCACCGACGACCAGGGCCGCTTCCTCGTTCCGGATCTGCCGAAGGGCAATTACCAGGTCTGGGTGCGCGGTTACGGGCTGATCGACTCGCCGAAAGTTCAGGCAATTCCGGGCGCGACGCTCGAACTGACCGCCGTGCCCTCCCCGTCGCTCGCAGCAGCCGCGCAATATTATCCGCCGATCTACTGGTTCTCGCTGCTGCGCGTGCCGCCGAAGAAGCGCGTTTCCGGTGGAGCAGATCAAGAGCCAGGGCGAGTGGCTGAACATCATCAAGAGCGGCGCTTGCCAGTCCTGTCACGCATTGGGCACGCCGGGCACGCGCACCATCAGCAAGCGTCTCGGCGCTTTCAAGAACTCGGCCGATGCATGGGGCGCGCGGCTGGAAGCCGGCAGCGCATCGGCCTTCATGGCGCGCGACATCACGCGCCTCGGCACCGAAGAAGCGCTCAAGCTGTTCGGCCAGTGGACCGACAGCATCGCCGCCGGCGAATTGCCGTTCGCCGTGCCGGAGCGCCCGACCGGAATTTCGCGCAACGTCGTGGTCACCGAATGGGAATGGAGCGATCCGACCGCCTATCTGCACGACGAGATCTCGACCGACCGCTGGGATCCTTCCGTCAACGCCAAAGGCAAGCTCTACGGCTCGGCCGAAGACTCGACCGACTACATGCCGGTGCTCGACCCTTCCGCCCATGCCGACAGCGAAGTGAAGATTCCCGTGCGCGATCCGAACACGCCGAATGTCACGGCGCGGCCGCATGGTTTCTCGCCGTGGTGGGGACCGAACCCGATCTGGAGCAGCCAGACCATCACCCACAATCCGATGATGGACGAAAAGGGCCGGGTCTGGATGACCTCGCAAATTCGCCCCAACGAAAATCCCGACTGGTGCAAGGCCGGATCGGCGCATCCGTCGGCGAAGGCGTTTCCGATCAAGACGTCGAACCGCAACATTGCGATGTACGATCCGCCATCCGGGAAATTCACGCTGCTCTCGACGTGCTTCCCGACGCATCACCTCGCCTTCTCGCGCGACCATGCCCAGCTTTTCTTCAGCGCCGGTGTCGCCGGGCCCGCGGTGCTCGGCTGGCTGGATGTCAAGAAGTTCGAACAAACCAATGACGAAGCGCAATCGCAACGCTGGACGCCGTTCGTGGTGGACACTTCCGGCGACGGCAAGCGCGGCGAATATGTCGAGCCGAACGAGCCGGTCGCACCCGGCAAGGACAAGCGCATCGCGGTCAACGAATATGCGATCGCGGTCAGCCCGACCGACGGCGCGGTCTGGGGCACGGTGATCGGCTATCCCGGTTCGATCGTGCGCACCGTGCTCGGCCCCAATCCCGAAGAGACCGCGCTGTCGGAAATCTACGAGCCGCCGCTTCCCGGTTATGGCCCGCGCGGCGGCGACATCGATGCCGACGGCGTCTATTGGGTGGCACTGTCGAGCGGACATGTCGGCAGCTTCGACCGCCGCAAATGCGCCGTGCTGAACGGTCCGACCGCTTTGGGCAGGCACTGCCCCGAGGGCTGGACGCTGTATCAACTGCCGGGACCGCAGATGCGCGACGTGCAGGACGGCGGCAGCGCGGAAGCGAGCTATTACGTCTGGGTCGACTGGTTCAACACGTTCGGCCTCGGCAAGAACGTGCCGATCGTGATGGGCAACCTGAACAGCTCGATCCTTGCGATCGTCGACGGCAAGTTCGTCAATTTCACCGTGCCCTACCCGATGGGATTCTTCCCGAAGAACGTCGACGGCCGGGTCGATGACGCGAGCGCGGGATGGAAAGGAACGGCGCTGTGGTCGACCTACGGCACGCGCGCGATGTTCCACCTCGAAGGCGGCACCGCCAATCGGCCGCGCGCGGTGAAGATGCAGCTTCGGCCCGATCCGCTGGCGCATTGATAATGCCTCAGATGATCCGCGCGATCGCGTTGCTGTTGGCTGTTGTCGCATCGGTTTGCGCCGACGCACAAACTTCACACGCGCAAAGCGCTGGCGCGCAAACTTACCCGGATCGCCCGGTCCGAATCCTCGTGCCCTATGCGCCGGGCGGCATCACCGACATCGCCGCGCGCATTCTCGGCGCGAAGCTCGGCGAAGCCTGGGGACATCAGGTTGTCGTGGAGAACCGCTCCGGCGGCAACGGCCTGATCGCGATGTCGGCTGCGGTCAAGGCCGACCCGGACGGCTATACGCTTGTCATGGCGAGTGGCGGCGACGTGTCGTTGAACCCCGCGCTGCTCGAGAAGATGCCCTACGACGTCGAGCGCGATCTTCTTCCAATCAGTGGCGTCAGCGACGCACCCATTGTGCTCGCCGCCAACAGAAGCAGCCCCTATCGCTCGGTCGCGGACGTCATCGCCGCCGCCAAGGCCAAGCCCGGCGGAATCGATGTCGGCACGCCCGGCGTCGGCAGCATCACGCATCTCATCCTGGAGTGGCTGGCCTTGAGCACGGGCACCCAATTCCAGAACGTGCCGTTCAAGGGCGGCGGGCCGGCCGTGCAGGCGCTGATTTCCGGCGTCGTGCCGCTTGCGATCCTCGCAAGCTCGTCCGTCTCGCCCTATGTGCAGGATGGATCGCTGCGCGTGCTCGGCGTCACCTCGGCGACGCGCTCACCGCTCAATCCGGAATGGCCGACGCTTGGCCGAGCAAGGCATCGCTGACGTCAGCGGTTCGAACTGGTCGGCGCTGTTCGCCCCGAAAGGCACGCCGCAAGCCATCATCGACAAGCTCAACGCCGACGTGGTGAAGGCGCTGAATTCGGCGGACGTGAAAGAGCGCTTTGCGTCCGGCGGCGCTGCGGTCATTCCCTCGACGCCATCTGAGTTGGCGGCGCGGCAAAAGAACGAGCTTGGAATTTTCCGCTCAGTCGTCGCCAAGTCCGGCATGCACCCCACTTCGGAGTAGATCTTGATGTGGCCGGCCGATTGCTTGACGAAGCCCATCACCTGGCTCAATCCGAGGCCGGTCCCTTTGCCGACGCTCTTGGTCGTGAAGTAAGGATCGAACGCCTTGCCGGCGACCTCCGGGGTCATTCCGTGACCGGTGTCGGTGACCGATATCATGACATATTGACCCGCCGGCACGTCCGCATGACGTGCCGCGTAGGCATCATCAAGGCTCACATTCGCCGTCTCGATCGTGAGCTTGCCTCCTTCCGGCATGGCGTCGCGCGCATTGACGGCGAGATTGAGCACCGCATTCTCCAACTGGGTCGAAGTCAGCATGTGTCTTCCACAAGCCGCCCGCGAGCACGGTTTCTATCTGGATGTCGCCACCCAGCGTGCTCCGGATCAATTCCGACATGCCGGTTACAAAACGATTGACGTCGATCACGGTCGGCGCCAACGGCTGCTGGCGCGAGAACGCGAGCAGCCGATGCGTAAGGTTTGCGGCGCGGGAGGATGCCTCCAGAGCCCCATCGATAAATCGCCCGACATCGGTATCGCCGCGCACCAGTCGCGCCTTCAGGAGATTCATGCTGCCGATGATGACGGCAAGCATGTTGTTGAAGTCGTGCGCGAGGCCGCCGGTAAGCTGGCCGATCGCTTCCATCTTCTGGGATTGCCGCAGGTGCTCTTCGGCAACCTCGCGGCGGCGCACCTCGTCGAGCGTCCGCGCATGGGCAGCTTTCAGCTCGGCGTTCACGCGCAGCACCGCGCTATATTGCCGGGTTGCGTCCTTTAGAACGATCACCCCAAGCGTCAGGGCAAGGATCAGCGCCAGCCCTATTCCGATCTCGGTCAGAACCCGTTCACGATCGATGGCCGCATCCGTCGTCTGAAGGAGCGCGGTTTGAGCGCCCTGAAGCTGGCCAATGATGGCCCGCGCCCGGTCCATCAGGTCCTTCCCCTGGTTTCCGGCAACGACGGCGAGCGCCTCCGAGTCCTTGCCTTGCTGCCGAAGATTTGCGGCCCGGCAGAAGAACGAACTCGCGATTTTCCGCTCAGTCGTCGCGAAGTCCGGCATGCACGTGGAATAGATCAGGCGCGGAGCGACCGGAACGCGGCGCGAACCTCCCGGCTGAATATCTCGGGCTGCTCCCACGCGGCGAAATGACCGCCGGCCTCGGCCTGGTTGAAATAGATCAGCTTGGGATAGGCCTTCTCGGCCCAGCTTCGCGGCGCCACGAAACTCTCGCCGGGGAACGCCGTCACCGCCGCCGGGATCGGGACGTTGGCCGGCAAATAGAGGTTGGTCTTGTTTTCCCAGTAGAGCCTCGCCGAGGAGACCGCCGTGTTGGTGAACCAATAAAGCGAGATGTTGTCGAGCACGTCGTCGCGCGTCAGCGCGCCGGCCGAGTGCCCGTTGACGGTGCGCCCGAGCACCGCCGAGATCATTGCGGAAGCCGGTTGCGCAAAGCCGTCGCCATGATCGAGTAGCCACGCGGCAAGCCCGGCCGGCGAATCCGTCAAGGCGGACAACGTCTGCGGCCGCGTCCCCATGATCTGCGCATAGGCACGCCGCTTGGTAAACTGAATCTTGAGCTGGTCGAAGGCGTGTTTCTCCTCCGCGGACAGGTTCGCAGGCGTTTCGCCACCGGAGGCCACGGCCATGAAGATTTCGGGAGGAACGACGGCAGGCAGGTTGACATGAATGCCGAGCAATTCCGGCGCGCCGAGTTTGCCCATCTCGTTGGAGACCGGCGAACCCCAGTCGCCACCCTGTGCCACGAACTTGCTGTAGCCGAGCCGCTTCATCAGCACGACCCAGGCGCGCGCGATGCGCTGCGGGTCCCAGCCCGTCGTCGCCGGCTTGCCGGAAAATCCGTAGCCGGGCATCGAGGGAATAACGAGATGGAAGGCATCCCCGGCCGTGCTTCCGTTCGCGGTCGGATTGGTGAGGGGATCGACGATCTTGAGCTGTTCGATGACGGAGCCGGGCCAGCCATGCGTCACGATCATCGGCAAGGCGTTCTCGTGCTTCGAACGAATGTGAATGAAATGAATATCGAGCCCGTCGATCTCGGTGACGAACTGCGGCAAGGCATTGAGCCTGGCCTCGACCTTCCGCCAGTCATGATCGGTGCGCCAATAACGCACGAGGTCCTGGAGCATGGCGAGCGGCACGCCCTGAGACTCGTCGGTGACCGTCTCCTTCTCGGGCCATCGGGTCGCCTCTAGGCGCCGGCGGAGATCAGCGAGATCAGCTTCAGGAATATTGATGCGGAACGGACGGATCTCGTCATTCGCGGCGGCGCGTACCGAATGTAACGGCAACAGGCCGGTCGCGCCTGCGGCTATGATCCCCGTCGCCAAGGTGGCGAGAAACTTTCGCCTGTCCTGACCGATGGCATCAGAATTCGCTTGCGTCACGGCGATTGCGATTGATGTTTTCGGATGCCTGGTCATGGGACGATCTCCTTTAACCGGTGACGCATCGAGCTCAGTCGGGAAGTTGTTCGCCGCTCTGCTCGCGGACGATGTAATCGGCATACCAGTCGGCCCAGTTCGCATCGTGCCCGCCGCTGCGTTTCTCGTGTTCGCCATGCGCGGCCGCGGCACGGCGGAGCGCGGCGGCAAGATCGGACGATGACGTGAACGTTGTTTGGCCGCCGCCAATGCGTCCCGGCAACCGCCGGGTGACCTGCTGGAGCAGCCAGACATTGCCGTCGGGATCGCTGAAGCTGGCAAGCGAACCGTAACTCGCCCCTTTCGGATCCGGACCGGCGATCCGGCCCTGCGCTCCCTGATGAAACACCTCGCTCACATCAGCGCCGTGGGCGATGAGATCGGCGCGCGCGGCCTCGATGTCGTTCACGATGAGAAAGCGCGGCAACGCCTCGCCGCGGCCGAGGTGGATCGACGTCGGCGAGCCCGGAGGCGTGAATTGCACGGCGCGAGAGCCGTCGGCCCTGACGAAATCGGCGTCGAGCCGCCAGCCGAGATTTTCATAGAAGCGCTTGGCGCGGTCGACGTCCGAAACCGGAATGACGGTGACTTCCAGCTTCAGGTCGACGGCTGGCGGGGTCTTGCTTGCTGTGGTCATGGGTTCGCTCCTTCTCGAGGGCGCGCGGTGGCTCACGCCGACTTGCTGACGTCCCAGAAGAACGGCAGCGGGCCCTGGGTGACGCCGGCGAGGTCCTTGCTCCAGGCGTAATAGCGAAGGTACCAGCCGAGCGGCGCGCACATCACTTCCTTCAACGCGGCCTCGTTGATCCGCGCGGCGGCGGCCTTTTCATCGTCAAGCTTGTCGGCCGCGAACCAGGCGTCGATCTCCGCCTCGACAGGCGCACTCTTCGCCCAGCCGTCGACCGCGGCGATGCCGGCGGCCTGGATGAACGGGCTGGTCGGAAACACCCAGTCCACGCCGTAGACGCTGGTGTGATACATGTGCCAGCCGCCCTTGGCCGGCGGCGCCTTCTGGCCGCGGCGCGCCACCACGGTGCCCCAGTCCAGCGCCGCAAAGTCGACAACGACGCCGAGCCGCTTCAAGAGATCCGCGGTCACGTCGCCCCACACCTTGTGATGGGGCAAATCCTGCGCCGCCATGCAGACGATGGGCTCGCCGTTGTAGCCGCTTTCGGCGAGCAGCCGCTTCGCGGCATCGAGCTTGCGCGGGCCTTTGAGGATCTCGCCGCCCTGCTCGGTGTAATAAGGCGTACCCGGCGTGAAATATCCCGGCAGCGGCTTGCGCAGGCTGGCGTCGTCGCCGACGAAAGCGCGCATATATTCTTCCTGGTCCAGCGCCATCAGGATGGCGCGCCGGGCCCGCGCGTCGTTGAACGGCGGATGAAGGTGGTTCATCGGCAGCAGGCCGATATTGCCAAGCCGATCCTGGATATCGACGACGACGTTGCGGTTCTTTCGCAACATCGGGATCAGGTCGGGAAGCGGGATCTCCCACCAGTCGACCTCATGATTTTGCAGCGCGGCGGCAACCGTCGCCCCGTCGGGCATGGTGAGCCACTCGATGCGGTCGGCGGCGATGCGCTTTCCGCCCGCCATCCACGACGGCTCCTCAGAGCGCGGCACATAATCGGCGAACTTCTCGAAGGCCGACCGCGCGCCCGGCACCCAATCGGCGCGCGCGAACCGCATCGGTCCCGAGCCGACATACTCCGTGATCTGCTTGAACGGATCGGTCGCGGCAATTCGCGCCGGCATGACAAAACAACACGGCGTTGCGATCTTGCCGAGCGCCAGCAACATCTTCGGATAGGGCTTTTTCAGCACCCAGCGGAACGTGCGATCGTCAACGGCGACAAGCTCTTGCTCGATGTTCTTGATCGACTGCCCGAAGGTGTCGCGCACCGCCCAGCGGTTGATGCTGGCCACCGCGTCCTTCGCGGTCACCTTCTCGCCGTCGTGGAATTTCATCCCTTCGCGCAGGCGGAAGGTCCAGGTGAGGCCGTCGCTCGAGACTTCCTCGGCCTCGACCATCTGGCGCTGGACTTTCAGGTTCGCGTCCATGCCGTAGAGCGTGTCCCACACCAAAATCCCGGCATTGCGGGCGATGTAGGACGACGTCCAGATCGGATCGAAGTTGGCGAGGTCGGCGTGCGGCACCAGGCGAACGGCGCGCGCCGCGGCGCGTTGCGAGACCGCCGGACTGGCGAGGCTGCCCGCGGCGGCCAAAGCGCCCGCGCCGGCGAAGGACTTCAGGAATGCCCGTCGATGCATCGCGTGCGCCCTCGATCAGACCTCAAAGATCCGCCGCACTCTAGACCGCGGCGTCGGACGAATCCATGACATCGGGCGCCGCCGAACAGCAGGCAATTTGCCGCGCCTCGGGCAGGCGGAATGACGCTGCGCCGGCCGCGCTGCCCGCGCCAATCAACTGCCTTGCATGGGATTGATGCGGCCATGCCGGGGAACCCCGCCCGCCGGCCACCGTTGGTCGATGGTGACCTTTGGAGCATGGAAAAATGGCAAGTGAAGCTGGCGAAGACCTCGAGCGTGTATGGAGCCTGATGGAAAAGATCGGCTTCGCGATGCTGGTGACGCTCGACGGAGACAAGCTGCGCGCCCGACCGATGAGCGCGTTTGTCCGGCGCAACGAGAATACGATCTATTTCCTGACCGATGCGCGCCGTCACAAGGATGAGGAAATCGCCCGCCACCCCGGCGTCAATCTTTCTTTCGCGGACACCGGCGGACAGAAATACGTCTCCCTGACCGGTACCGCCGCGATCAGCAATGATCGCGCCATGATCAAGGATCTGTTCTCGATGCCTGCCAAGGCATGGTGGGACAGTTCCGATGACCCGAACATTCGCCTGCTCAGGATCACTCCCGATGACGCCGAGTTCTGGGACTCGCCCGGCAAGGTCATCTCTTACGTGAAGATGGCGGCAGCGGCCGCCTCGGGCTCGCGCCCGGACCTCGGCGACAACAGGAAAGTCCAGATGTAGCCTGATAGGCGTCTTTCGAAAGACGGCCGCCACGGCTGGCCTACTCTTGCCGGTTGGGCGGCCGCCGATACGGAGTGGCGCGCGATGCCGGCGCAGGCAATCGGCGTTTGATCGCTCTTCCACGCCAGCCCACCCTGCTCTTCTCAAGTTCCGCGAAAAGCGCGACGAAGCAGACGCCCAATCCAAGGCAGATCAGTGCCAGGAAAATGAGCGGGTCGACACCGCGCAATGCGCTCAAGAATGCCTCTGCAAGAAATATCATTTGAAAATCTTCCGGTTAGTCCGGCTTCTGAAAGTTGCAGCGAAGGCTGCGCGCCGGACGCCAACTCGGTAAAGCCAGCATCGTGCCAAGATGCCCAGAGGCCGGGGACGCCGGCACGACCGCTCGCGCCCCGCATCGAACGAAAAAGCGCGCCGGCTCAGCCGACGCGCTCTTCATCCCGATGAGAGTAATCTCCCGACGTGTCATACCTTAGCGGACGGACAAGCGGGAATCCGCTACCATCGGCGGCGCGCGATGAGGCTTCCACGGGAGGGTTGCGATGCCGTCCGACGATTACTGGTTTCCCGCCAAGCGTTATGGATGGGGTTGGGGACCGCCGGTCACCTGGCAAGGCTGGGCCGTCATGGTGGCCTTCTTTGCGCTCGTCGTCGCCGGGATCTTTCTCGTGCCGCCGCAACAGTCGATGCCCAAATTCGCCGGCTACATGTTCGCGATAACGGTCGCCCTGATGGCGATCTGCTGGCTGAAGGGCGAACCGCCGAAGTGGCGCTGGGGTGGCGACGACTGATCGCGCTCTCACTCCTCAAGGACTCGCGACGCGCCTGCCCGCCATGTGCGCGAGATAGGCGATGACGTCCTCGATTTCCCGGTCACTCATCTGGTTCGGTGCGAAGCCGGGCATCTGCATGCCGGGCCATTTGCGAACCGATTGCGGATCGCGAATGAGGGCGTGAAGGCCTTGCCGCGTCATGTACTGCGTCGGATTCATCGGCCGGTTGAGGTCGGGCCCCAATGTGCCGGTGCCGGCGCCATTCAAGCTGTGACACGGCAGGCATTGCGTCACGAACAACGCAAGCCCTGAGCGAACCGGATCGGTGGCGGGCAGCGCCGCATCGACATCGAGTTGCGGCCAGCGCGCCAGCGGCAACGCCTGGCTCTCCAATCTCCTGGTTTGATACGGCCATTGCTCGCTGCGCACCGTCGCCACATCAGCGCCGGTCCACACGATATAAAACGGCCCTGCACTCTCGCTCTTGCCGGGAAGTGCTGGCCAGGCTGCGTCAGCGGGCTCGATGGCGAGCCAGGCGATCGGCTTATTGGGATCGGTGTTGACGAGAAGATCGACCGGCAATTGCGCGGCAAACCCGTCAACCGCAACGGCCTCGATCACGCCATGCGCGGGAGGATTAAGTCCCTCGAGCAGCGCCGCCACCGGCACCGCCTGGTATTCCATCGCCTTGTGGTAGGCGATGTCGTTTCGCGATCTTCACGCGGGCGACGTCCGGCCGGCGAAGCAGTTCGTCCCTTGAAAAATGACGGGCCTGCCCGCCCATCACGACGTCGAGCACCGCGTCCGCCGCTGAGGCCTTCGACACCAGGAAGAGACTGGGCAGGATATTCGCCGAGAGAACGACAGACAGAACGACCGACAAAACTCCGGCCAATCGCTGATGTCGTGTGGCAGGCATGGAATGACCTTCGGCGTCACCTGAGGTTTTCGCCCGGGCACGAGTTCAACGGCAACTCGCCCCGAGATCAAGTCTGCCCCGGCGCGTCGACAGGCGCGGCTGGGAGCGAATCAGCCGGCAAAAAAGCCGCCGGGGTGCCCGCCCCTGTTAATGTCCAGGCTGGGCCGGCGGAGCGGGGTAGTCTTGACGCAAATTGGCCGGGTTGCGGCGGTCGAACAGGTCTTGCCGGAGGACGCCGGGGGCCACCAGATCGGCCCGGTTTGGCCAGCTTCGGACCGCCGGCGGCGCCAATTCGGCGGTTTTCCGCGGCGTTTCGTCCGCGAACGCGCCCCCCGTGACCAGGGCGCACAGGATCGTCAGGATTCCGATAGGTCTCATCTTTGCCTCTCCATCGACCAGCCGATTTACCCCGCTCTTGGCGTTCTATACCCTTCGTACCACTATCATTTGTCTCGAATATGCCTTAGTTTCGGAACCTAATATCGGCTTCTCGCCTGATCCTTGGGGGATTCGGTTGCGACACCGTCGAGGTGAAAATGCGGGCTCCAAAGTCAGGGGCCCCGGACCTGTTGGCGCACAGCCGGCAGGCGCAAGACCTGTGGGCGCGAAGCCTGCGGGCGTCAAGCGCGTTGCTACGCCTCATCCTCACGCCGCTCATCCTCACGCCGCTCAACCCCATCCGGTGCAAGCTCACTACGCAAGATCCCAGCAAGCGCAGCCGCAAGCTCGCACCACGCAAGCCCCCGCCAAATCGCGTTCGCGCCGGGGCGCCGCCGCGTTGCTGGTGCTCGGCGCCGTCGGCCTCGCGCTGAGCGTTGCCGCCTTCGTCACCAATTCCGGCGTCTCGACCTTTGCGTCCGCCGCGCTGCCGCCAACCGATCGCGCCAGCTTCGCCGACCGCTTCTTCCTCTCCGCCAAGAACGCCGAAAGCGCAGCACTTGCGCCCTTCAAGCGTTACGTGATGGCGAAGGCCACGCCGCAGACCTCCGCGAGCGAAGCGCTCGCCTCGCGCTGGATGCCGACCGATTTCCGCGCCACCATCGGCGACGAAGATCGCAGCCAGCTCGACTTGCCCGCCATCGCGGCTCCGGCCTCGATCCCCGTCATCACGACGGCGGCCACGAGCACGAACGGCATTCCGATGCCGCGCTCCCGCCCGGCAGCCGCCGACCAGCAGATCACCGCCACCACCCAGGCGCTCGCTTTGGCCGCCGCGCCAACGAACCGGCCGGCCGAGCGCTCGCTGATGCAGAAGCTCTCCGACATGATGTCGCCGAGCCGCATGACCATGGCCTCGCTGAATACGGGAACGAACCTGTTCGGCAAGGGTCCGGACCTCTCGCTGTTCGGCTATGACGGCGCGACCGCCGTTTACGATCTCAAGGCGCATGCCGTTTACCTGCCGAACGGCACGGTGTTCGAGGCGCATTCGGGCATGGGCAACCTGCGCGACGATCCCGATCATGTCGACGTGCGGATGCTGGGTGCGACGCCGCCGGCGGTGTACTCGCTGAAGCCGCGCGAACGCGAATTTCACGGCGTCGCCGCGCTGCGCATGACGGTCGCCGACGGCACCGACATCAACGGACGTTCGGGCCTTCTGGTGCACAGCTTCATGCTTGGACCCGGCGGCGACTTCGAACGGCTGCATCTCGGTCAAGGACTACGACCGTTTCCTCAAGGCCTATAACGACGGCCAGTTCAACCACATCGCCGTCGTGTCGAGCCTGAAGCAGGTCGCCGAGACTTTGGCGGCCGCGCAGGCGCAGGCCGACCCGGCCAAGTCCACCGAATAAGCAAGCGGCCGATTTTGGTTTGACGCGTTTTCTTCACGCGCGGGCAGCCGACCCGGCAGTCCACCGACCCGGCCAAGTCCGCCGAACCGGGCCCTCTTCGCTCGAAAACGCTTTGACCTAAGCCATCACTTCAAGCGAAATCCGGTTGAAGCGGCGCGCGCAAGCGATTGAGCGCGCCGTGCTTTTCGAAATGCTCTCGTGGACGGATTTAATGCGGCACGGCCGCCGGCGGACGCGGCGCGCCGCGCTTCTTTGCCGATGACGACTTGGCCGGTTTCGACGATGACGACTTGCCCCCTCGCCCCCGGCCGCTGGTGTCGACCGACGCCAGATAAGAGGACAGCGCCCAGGCATCGGTTTTGCTGGTCGTGTAGTGATCCTGCAAAAACAGAAACAGCGTCGGCGTCATGCGGCCCTTTCCGAGCACGTTCGGGCTCTTGTGGCAGGTCGCGCAGCTTCCGGCAAAGAGCTGCGGCGCCGACTTGCCGGCGTCGATGTTTTGCGCCAGCGCCGCCCGCCCGAGCAGCAGGCCGGACCCCGTCAGCACACCGAGCGCGCCGAGAACAAACAAACCGCGGCCAAGCGTCGGCCGCGCAAAAATCTTCGATATGAATGGCATGTCGCCCTTGTTCCTCGCCCCAAAATCGAAACGCCCTGGCTGATGCCTGCGTTCCCCCGATTGCCGGATGGCCTATGGTCGAACAACGTCAAAACGGCGGCAAGGGGTTTCACGCGTTTTCAACGCCCGCCATCCCCGGTCGAAATGCCGCTGCGCGGACAAAGCATCCCCTCAGCCACCACCTTGACGAACTTCCCCCGCGCCTGATCGATCTTCCAGGCGATCTGCACCGGCAACGGATCGGCCGGCGTCGAACCGTCGAGCACGCCGACGAAGACATCCGCCTGGTCCTTGCCGTTGAGCTTGCACAGGCTGGAGAAGGCCGGCGCCGTCTTCGAATGCACCGGCAGCGCGAGCACGTCGCGCACGGTGCCGCCGCGATCGATCAGGAAAATGTACTCGCTCCCGCAGATCAGCCAGTTGACCGTCGACAGGCGATCGGAGATTTCGTCGCCGCCGAGGTCCTTGAGGCCGAGCGCGCGGTATTTCTTTTCGGTCGCCATCACCGTCCCGTTCGGGCTGTGCCGGCCGATCACGGCCTTGGGGATGTCGCCGCCGCATTTGACGTTCTGGAATTCGTCGGCGGCCGCCGCGCGCGGCCACGCCACGTTTGACGAGACGACAGTGGCGAACACCAGCAGGCAAGCCCATTTCTTCAAGACCGTTCTCCCGAAATGCCCGAAGATTTCGTGCCAGGGGCGGCCAAAAGGTTCACGCGGCTGACGACGGCATGACCACGCTTGACGCGAGCCCATCGCGGCGGACGGCTCACAAGCGGCCCCCCAAAAAACGAAAAACCCCAGCACTGAAATGCCGGGGCTCGCTAACCACCCGCGTACATCCGGCGAGTGATCAATTGTTAACAGGGATAGCAGCGGATTCTGAAGAAATGATGACGCAGGCGAGGAATGATGACGGCGCGCGCTCCGTAGATTTTCTCTCCGTAGATTTACCGTGCCGGTTAACTTACGCAGCCGCGCTGTCGCGCCCGACGGAATTGGCTGGCCGCCGGAACCTCTGCCTTCAAAACCAGCCGCGCTTCCGCCAGATGTTCCCAGCGTTCGGCCTGCGCCAGCCATTTCCAGCTATCCTGCGGATGAATGCTCGCTTGCTGGCGGCAAAGCAGCGCGTTCGCGCGGCAGCGTTGAGCGCTTTCCATGATGTCCTCCCGATAAAGCGATTCAAATCCGTGCGAAACTTGGTGTTCGCTTGGCGGATGATCTTTACAAGATAATTAGTGCCACCAATTTGTCGGATCAAAGGCAATTCGATCCGGCTCTGCACACCAAGTCTCTCGAAGACAGATCGTAGTCATCAACGACCAGGTATCCAGCAGCCTTGCTGACGTGTCGACGATCCTGTTGTGGAACAGTCAAATTCTGCGCGGTGACAGCACAGTTCCGCGGAACCCGGCACCTCCTCCTCGCATTCTCTGATTAAATCGCGCGAGGTGACGGCCATGAAACAGGTTTTCGACCAGCTCCTGAAGTTCCTGCATGACGGTATCGCGGCGATCTTCCGCTTCGTCGAGATCATCTGGACCTGGTCGGTCGACCAGATCTCGCATCTGGCGAGCGTGCCGTGGCAGCAATGGCCGTTCTGGAAGCAGCTCCTTCTGGTCATCGTGCTGGCGAGCGTGGTGTGGGCGCTGTTCCGGGTGGGACGTGAACTGTTCTACGCGGGCGCGGCGATCCTGGCGGCCTTCGCCGAACTGCTCGGCGTTCTCGTGCGGACGCTGCCGCATGTGATGCTGGCCGGCATCATCGCGCTTGGCGGCGTGTGGGTGATCAACCACCTCGACAATTCGCTGGTGCGCATGCCGAGCTGGTTGCAGGCGAGTGACCAGACGAGCCCTTCTGACCGTCGCGATGCGAGCGACCACCGCGAGGCGAGCCCGCCTGCGCCGAGCGCCACGCCGCAAGAGCAGAAGTAGGCGCAAGCAGGCGCCCAGTAGCCGCCCCTGCAACGGAGTATTGCCAAAACCGGCACGGCGGAAGTTGCCGGGGCGTGCTACCGGATAGCTAGTGCGGCGAATTTGAAGTCCCTGTCAGTGTTGCTGCAAGTTCGTCTAGGGACTTCAAATTCGAAGCCGCACTAGAAATCAATGAGTTGCAAGAGCTCCTTTGATTCGGAAGTTCGCATCAGAGTTCGCCGCGATTGCTTGCGAACTTCCGAATTGGAGCGCTTGTCTTCATCCGGGAGACGCACCGTGAAAAAACCGATCGTAGCCGTGGCCGCAGCCCTCCTGGCCAGCCAGGCCGCGCCCGCCAAGGCGATGGACAAGGCAATGGACAAGGCGATGGAATCGATCTCGACCACCACGACCTATCACCGCGCGAGCGTCGACGGCGTCAGCATCTTCTACCGCGAGGCCGGGCCGAAGGACGCGCCGACCATCGTGCTGCTGCATGGCTTTCCTTCCTCGTCGCGCGAATTCGATACGCTGCTTCCGCTGCTCGCCACGCGTTATCATCTCATTGCGCCGGATTTTCCGGGCTTCGGCCAGAGCGAGGCGCCCCCGCCCTCCAAATACACCTACACCTTCGATCATCTGGCGGAGACGACCGATCACTTCCTGACCCAGCTCGGCGTCACCAAGTGCGCCTTCTTCATTCACGACTATGGCGGGCCGATCGGTTTCCGGATCTTCTTAGACCACCCCGAGCGCGTCCAGGCCCTGATCGTCTCGAACGCCAATGCGTATACCGAAGGGCTCGGGCCCAAATGGTCGGTCATCGCCAACTACTGGACCGATCGCGCAGGCCATCCGGAAATCTTCAATACCTTCGTTTCGCTCGCCGCCGCCGAGCAGCGCCACACGCTCGGCACCTCGCATCCCGAACGGTACAATCCCGATACGTGGACCGACGAGTTCGCGTTTCTGTCGAAGCCCGGCCAGCGCGAGATCCAGGCCGACCTGCTCTACGATTACCGCACCAACGTCGCCGCCTATCCGGCCTGGCAGGCATGGTTGCGCGCGCACAAGCCGCCGACGCTGGTGGTCTGGGGCAAGAACGATCCCTCCTTCATCGGGCCCGGCGGCGAGGCTTTCAAACGCGACGTGCCGGATGCCGAAATCCACCTGCTCGACGCCGGGCATTTCGCGCTGGACGAAAAGAACGACGAGATCGCTGCGCTCATTCTCGCAGTTCCTCGCACGTCAGGGACACTGACCGAGTTCCGTCACTCGGCCTGCCCTTCGCCTTCACTGAGATCGAAAGCCGCGTAACCGCCGCACCAATTGGGTGCGGGCGGTACTCGCTTGCGCCGTCGGCCCGGCCACATCCGCGCGAGTAACTCGCTTTCGCGACGCGCCGCCGCACCACGATCCCCCTTTTTCGAAAAATTTTCAGGCCGGTCTCCGTTTTCCGTGAACGCGCGAAAAGTTCCCTGCGACCAACTGTGGTCATTTGGTATCCACCGATTCAGGGGAGGACATTTCATGATCCGCCATTTCGCATTGCTGGCGACCACCGCCGCCATCGTTATTGTTCCTCAAATCGCGCAGGCCGGATGCAGCGGCACCGGCTGCGGGTCGGTCTCCGGCACCGCCAATTTCAGCGCCTCGGACAAGCGCGTCCGCGCCACCGTGACCAACAAGGACCAGACCAGCCCGATCCATGTGAAGTTCTGCGTCAACGTCGATTATCACTGCAACGGCTTCGACCTGACGCTGGCGCCGCACGAGACCATCACCAAGGACGTGTCCTTCACCGGCTCCAAGCCGCCGCAGATCGCCGCGGTCGACGTCGTCACCGCGGATTTTCCCGCGGCACGTGCGTCCTCCATCGGCAGCGGCGCTCCCGGCAGCAGCCCGTCCGGCGGCAGTTCGGCGAGCGGCAACGCGTCGAGCAACTCGGGCGCTTCCGTTGCGGTGGACACGCCGCGCGGCAAGCTGATGGTGCTCGCCTCCAAGCAGGCGGCCGTCACGCCCAATCTCACCAGGGCGATCGAATACTACGACAAGCTCGGCAACTACTACGCCACGGCGCTGGACAATTCCCGCACCATGCGTGAGCTCGTGGAAAAACTTGGCCCGATCGACAACGTCGAGGTCGAAGTCAACAACACCAAGAACACCCAGGTGAGAGACGAAGCCCATCAGGCCAAGCAGGCCGAGTTGGGGCTCCGGCATTTCGGCGTAACGCTCAATCACACCAAGACCAGCGCGGAATTGGCGATAGCCAGCATCAAGTTCTCCGAGAGCGACCTTCAGGCCGCCCAGAACGTCGAGCGTGCGAAAGCCTTGCGGCAACAGGCCGACGCGATGACCGGCGGCCTGACCGGGCTTTTGAAGATCGCCAGTCAAGCGGTGGACATCGCGGCCGCGACGGCCACCGGGGCCGGGGCCATCACCCAGGTCACGACGGTGATCAACACGCGCGCAACGGATCGTGGATTTCATGGGCGCGATCGATCCGCTGGTGGCGCAGGCCGACAAGCTGGAAGCAGAAGCGGTGAAGATCGGCATCGATACCGCCAAGGGACGGATCACGGCGTTCAAGAAGAACCTCGCGGATCTCAAGGGCGAGATCAACGAACTCAATGCGATGCTTCCCGAATACAAGGAGCTTGTGCAGAACACCAACTCCACCGCCGAGAGCAGCTATGACAAGCTCGCCAAGAAAGGAAGCAGGTTCAACTTCGACACCCTGCAAAAGGCGCTGACCGCGGCCCAGACCTCGGTCGAGACCACCAGGAAGACCTACGAGATGGCCTACGGCGTCCGCGAGAACATCCGGCAGATCGGCGCGCACGCCGGCGACGACAGCGCGTGGATGGCGTTTCCGGGCGAAGGCCGCAAGACCCTGAACTCGATGTATGAAACGGCGGGTCCGCCGTTCGACTGGGCGGTCAAGGAGCGGCCGGTCGCGGAAGCCATGCTCAAGAAGCTCACGAGCATGTACCAGGTGGCGCGCAACTCGATGCAGTGAGACGGTTCGAAGCGCCCGGAAATTCAAGGCGTGCAATCGAGACCTAAAGGCAAAAAGAAAATGTGCCGGTCTCTCGCGAGGCCGGCACATCTTGTTGGCGCACCTGGTTCGGCGGGATCTATCGCTCCGCCTTGACGAGCTGATAGGCGCCGCGCTCGAAGTCGCGATAGGCGGCGAGCGCCTTGGCGTCGGCGAACGGCAGATATTGCATCATGATCGTGCCGGCGATGCCGCGCGCCGGGTCGATCCAGAAGAAGGTGTTGTTGATGCCGCCCCAGCTCAACGAGCCCGGCGAGCGCATGCCCGGAAGCTGATCGACCGTGATCAGGAAGCCGAGCCCCCATTTGTCGCGCCCGTCGGCGATGAAGGTGAAGTCGGCGCTGCGCGGCATGGCGCTCTTGAGCGCCGGCACGCGTCACCGCGCCGATTTGATTCTGCTCCATCAGCTTCACCGTCTCGGCCTTGAGCACGCGCGCGCCGTCGAGCTCGCCGCCGTTGAGGATCATGCGCATGAAGCGGCCGTAATCGTCGGCGGTCGAGGCAAGTCCGCCGCCGCCGATCGGGTTGGCGACCGTCAGCCCCACGAGCGGCGGGATTTGCAGGACGACCGGGCCGTCCATCTTGGCGCCGTCGCGCTGTTGCTGGGCGACGAGGCGCGGGCCTTTGGATTCCGGCACGTTGTAGGACGTGTCGTTCATCTTCAGCGGCACGAAGATGTGGTCGTGGAAGTATTCTTCGAGCTTCTGGCCGGAGACCACTTCGACCAGCCGGCCGGAGACGTCGGTCGACGTCGAGTAGTGCCAGCGCTCGCCGGGGTCGAACAGCATCGGACCGCCGAACGCGTAAACTTCGCCGGCCTTCGGCTTGAAATCGCGCCAGATCTCGCTGGTGAAGCCATAGGCCAGTCCCGAGGTGTGGGTCAGGAAATTCCGCACCGTTGCGGGCTTCGACGCCGGGCGGAGCTGGTAGTCGCCGGTCTTGGCGTCAAAGGACGTGATGACCTTCGGGTTCTTGAGCTCCGGCAGATATTTCTCGGCCGGATCGTCGAGCGAAATCTTGCCCTGCTCGACCAGTTGCATCAGCGCCACTGACGTAATCGGCTTGGTCATCGAGGCGATGCGAAACATCGCGTCGGTCTTGAGCGGGCGTCCGCTCGAGACGTCGGCGACACCGAAAGCGCCCTCATAGACGACGCCCTTCTTGTCGGTGACGAGCGCGACCACGCCCGGAATGTCCTTGCGATCGACCGCGCCTTTCAGGCTGGCGTCGATGGCGCTCGAGGCCGGCGAAGTTTGCGCGCTACGCAGTGCCGGTCAATGCAGCCATCGTCACTCCTATCATCGAGATAATTTCGGCAGTCCTGTTCATGGAAGTCTCCCCTGCTCGCGCCCGGTTTTTGCCAGCCGGCGCTGTTCTTGCGTGAGGCGATCACCTTAGCACCAGTGGAATGGATTTGGCATTCGCTACCCGGCGCCGCCGCGCGCGAAGCCGCATACCTCAATTGCAGGTTGATGCCGGCCGCGCATTGCCTTACGAATTGCCGCCAGACTTTTCTGCGCTGCTCAGGATATTGGCGGGGGCGTCATGCCGAAGAACATCGTCATTTGCTGCGATGGCACCGGCAATGAGATCGGCACCACGATCTCCAATGTGCTCAAGCTGTACCGGGTCCTCCAAAAGGACGAGGGCCAGCGGGTCTATTATCATCCCGGCGTCGGCACGGTCGGACTGCAAAGCGCCTGGGGCCGCTTCAAGCAGGAGGTTTACGCGATCCGGGGGCTGGCGACCGGCGCGGGCCTGGATGAAGACACCCTCGCCGCCTACCGTTTCCTGTGCGAGACCTACGAGAAAGACGACAAGGTCTGGCTGTTCGGCTTTTCCCGCGGCGCCTACACCGTGCGCGTGCTCGCCGCCTTCATCCAGGTGATGGGCCTGTTGCCGCGGGACCAGATCGATCTCGCGCCTTACGCTTTCACGTCCTACAAGAACGCCAGCGCGAAACGCACCGACGCCGAAGACCATGGCACGGGACTCGAAGAGGCCTGGCACTTCAGCCAGGTCGCCGGCGGCTATCACGTTCCGATCGAATTCGTGGGCGTGTGGGATACGGTCGCCTCCGTGATCGTGCCGCGGCAGGACAAGTTCTGGTTCGACCTGCAAACGCTGGTCTATACGCGCACCAATCCGAGCGTGAAGAAATTCCGCCAGGCAATGGCGATCGACGAACGGCGGCGAATGTTTCGCCTCAACCGCTGGATCGAGCCGCAGAAATACCGGCCCGACATTTTCGACCCCGCGAGCGCGATCGATCAGGACATCCGCCAGGTCTGGTTTTCCGGCGTGCATTGCGACGTCGGCGGCGGTTATCCCGAAGACGAAAGTGGTCCCTCGAAGTTTCCGCTGCTCTGGATGATCGACCAGGCGGTGGCGAGCGGCCTTCGCGTCGATCGCTCGATGGTCGATCATCTCTGCTGGGGCCTGCCGAGGCCGGGCAGCAATCACCATTATGCGCCGCCGAGCGCGACCGCGCCGCTGCATGAGTCCCTCACCGGCCTCTGGTGGATTCTCGAAGTGCTGCCGAAGCGGACCAAATGGCGGGAGTGGAAGCAGCGGCCGTCTTTCCTTGGCTTCTATCTGCCGCTCGGCGAACCCCGCCCAATTCCCGACGGCGCGATCATCCATCAATCCGTGCTCGACCGGATCGCGCAGACGCTCCTACCGGCCGGTCAATCTGCCGCCGACCTACGCGACCGAACCCGATCCGGCACCGCCGCTGGCTACCCGGATGCCAGCTTCCGCGACGTGACTGCGCCAAACGCCGACACCCTGTACACAACGGCATTTATCGATGTCGGCGATGAGCCTTGGGTCATCAGCCTCCCCGACATGAAAGATCGCTACTTCCTCTTCCCGATGCTGGACGGCTGGACCAACGTGTTTCAGGTACCGGGCAAGAGAACGACCGGCGACAAGGCACAGGCCTACGCGATCACGGGTCCGGACTGGAAAGGCACGTTGCCGGCGGGCGTCAAGGCATACAAATCACCCACCAGCATCGTCTGGATCCTGGGACGAATCTATTGCACCGGGACCCCTGAGGATTATGCAGCGGTGCATGCCCTGCAGGATCAGTGCAAGCTTGTTCCGCTCAGCGCCTACGGCAAGCCGTATACCCCGCCAGAAGGCAAGGTCGATTCCTCGATCGACATGAAGACGGCGGTCCGCGAACAGGTGAACGCGATGGACGCCGTTGCCTACTTCACCCTGCTGGCGCAACTCATGAAACGAAACCCTCCCGCGGCCGCCGATGGTCCGGAGCTTGCAAAGTTCGCCAAGATTGGCCTGGTCCCCGGCAAGGACTTTGACGCCAGCAAGTTCGACCCCGCCTTCGCCAAACGGGTACCGGAGTTCGCCTTCCATCGGATCATGCTCCAGTTCAAGACTGGAAAATCGATCCGGAACAAGAATGGCTGGGCATACGACAGCGAAACCGGAATCTACGGCACCGACTATCTCAACCGAGCTCTCGTGACCGCGATCGGGCTTGGTGCAAATCGCATCCAGGACGCCGTCTATCCGACATCGCTCAAGGATGCCGATGGCAAGGACTATGAGGGCAAGAACAAATACGTGATGCATTTTGCCAAGGGACAACTTCCGCCGGCCGCCGGGTTCTGGTCGTTGACGATGTACGACGCCGATTACTTCTTCATCCAAAACCCGATCAATCGATACTCGATCAGTGCGCGTCAGAACCTGAAGACAAACCCTGACGGATCGGTCGACCCACCAGGTCGCTGTCGCGCTAACCGGAACGCATCCCCTCTGGCCCGGCATCTCGCCGCCGGGCCAAACTCGTTGCGTGAGAGCCCTGCCGGCCGTCCCTTCCCGCTACTGCTCGAACTCCAGACAACGCCGAGCCATCAGAATCCAACCAGCTGAAGGAGCGCCGACCAGAGGCCGCCGCCACCGGTCTCGCTCAGCTTGTCCAGGCGCTTGAGCGCGAGCGCCTGCCGCTTGCCGGCGGCCTTGCTGTACCATTCGATCGCCCGTTGACGATCGGCGGGAACGCCGAGGCCCTGCTCGTAAGCCCAACCGAGATCATAGAGCGCATCGGCATCGCCGCCTTCCGCTGCCTTGCGGAAGAAGTCGATCGCCTTGACATAGTCCTGCGGCAGACCGTCGCCGCCGTGGGTATAAAGCAGTCCGATGTTCATCAAGCCCAGGCTGAGCCTTGCTCGGCCGCGAGTGAAAACCACTTCTCGGCTTCCTTGTAGTCCCTCGCGACACCGCGCCCGTCGCGATACATCGAGGCGAGCCAGGACTGGCCCTGATTCGTCTCCGGCCGCGGCCGACTTGGCGTACCATTGTGCGGCGAGCCAGTCGTTTCGCGGTACGCCCAGGCCTTTCTCGAACAGATAACCCAAGCGCGTCTGGCTGTAGGTGTCGCCTTGTTCGGCCGCCAGCCGATACCAGCGCATCGCCTTCGCGAAGATCGATCGCGACCCCGAGACCGTTTTCGTACATGTAGCCCAGATTCGATTGCGCGCCTGGCATGCCCCTTGTCGGCGAGCGGCTTGAGCGAGGCGAGCGCGAGCTTGTAGTTCTTTTCCGCGATCGCCTTGGTGCCGGCATTGTATTCGGGGCTGGTTTCGATGATGGAGACAACCGGCTTCGTCGTCAGTCCGAGATAGTCGCTCTCGATTTCGCCGAACTTGGCCATCGCCTTCTTGATTTCGTCGGCGAAGGAAGCGGGACAAACCGGCGCATCCAGCCTGACCAGCAAATGAGCCTTCTGGCGCACGGTTCGGCCGTCAATGACGGTTTCACCCGTCACCTCGGCATGACCTTTGGCTTCGCCATAGGCGCGTCGCGCCGCCGAAGTCCGCAGTGTACGTCACCGGCGCCGGCTTGCCGGAAACGTTCAGACCCTCGGGGAGCGCCATCGAGGCGGTCTCTTCGTAGTCCAGCGATCCACAAACGAACGGCTGGTCCGGAAGGCCGCCGGCGCTCTTCCACAGCAATTTCGCCCGCGGGTCGGACAGCGCCACGACCTGCAGCCTCGTCGCTTTGCCGATCTCGAAGCGCGCGAGCTGAAAGCTCATCGTCACGGCGTAGGCGTCCGACAGCGCATACGTATCGGGCACCGTGAGATCGCCGGTGCCTTCCTGTCTCGCGTTTTCGATCACTTCGCCCGCGGCACGCTTGCGATCCTTGTCGAGCCGTTCCGCGAGGAGGCGTTCGACGGCAGCGCCGACACCGCGGCCCGAAAACACGGCGCGCCCTTCCCGGCCGCCATCGGCCGCAAGCACGTAGTCGATGTCGTAGCCGTAGTGATGACGCTCGGGCGGCATCACCGGAATCCGGCCCATGCGGCCGGTGTCGATGTTGAGCACCGGCTTGCCGCTGAGCTGCGGCGGCAAGGATCCGAAACCGAACTTGTCGGCGGTCGGGTCCAGGTAGACGTCAAGCTCCGGCACATAGACGATGGCGTGATCGAAATTCGGCGTCGCAAGCTCGGTGAGCGTGATATCTCGAGCCGGCATTGACGACGACGAAATTGGCGGCAATGCCCTGGGTCGCCAGCAGCGCCTTGAGCAGCGTCGACGTGTGCCTTGCAGTCGCCGTAGCGCGCCGCAACATCGCTTCCGCCGGCTGCGACGTCGAGTCCGCCATCCTCGACGCCGACCCCGACATATCGAATGTTTTCGGCCACCCAATTGTGGAGGCGTTCGACCTTGGCCGCTGTGGTTGCGGCATCGCCCACGATATCGGCGGCAAGTTTTCGCAAGCCGGCCGTCGGCGCCGCCATCGGCGCATTTCGCGCGTCGAGCATCGCGGCGAGCGCGGCATAGTCACCGAGCGTGCTGGCTTCAAAGCGCGGCGCGCTGTCAAAGCCATCGATGTTCGCCGGCCTTTTGGCGAGGCGTCTCGTGATTGAAGCGAACGTGATGGACGATGCGCTCGCCGAGCCGTTCCTCGCTGTGTTCGATATTGCGCGCGGCAATTTTCAAGGGCTTGCTGGCCGGACCGTCGAGCGTGAGTTCCATCACCTCCGGCGGATCGCTCGGCCTCACATACCAGGCGCGGGCAAACTCGCCGGACAGCTTCGCCCGTCGGTCTTTGTAGACCAGCCGGCCCCGGATCCTGTCACCCGGCGCGACGTCGGGAAAAGCGACGATGCGCTTTCGCCGCTCGTCGAAATAGGGTGACGACACGTCCGTCGATACCGCCTCATCATGGACAGCGCGCGGATCGACGGCGATCACGCGCCCGTCGGACTTTACTGTCGCAAGCTCGCTGGCGACCAGCTCGTCGTAGTAGCTGTTGTAGGTGAAAATCTGCTGCGAGATGCCTTCGACGCCCTTGCGGTCGGCGGCCGTGAACTCGAACTCGCAGCTGGTGACGCTCAAGCCCTGTTCGTCAAACCTGACGACGCAACGATCGACGGTCTGCCGCCAACCCGGATCGACCCAGACTTGCTTTTCTTTCTTGGGATCGGACGGAGCGGCCTGAGCCAACGAAACGACGAGCGACCATATCAGTACCGACCAGACGACCCGCATCATCTTCGCCTCCGCAATCAGGGCGACAATGAGCCAGCAAACCGTTACAATACATCCCTTGGTTGCGTTATGTTTTCTGCGCGCGAGTTAAGCTTTGGTAAACCATGCTATACGGTTCCGTGCATCTCGGCCGCGCTTCATACTGTCGGCCTAAAAGGGAGGCGACGGCAAAATGCAACGCATCCTTGTCCTTGGTGCCGGCTTTGCCGGTTTGTGGGCGGCGCTTGGCGCGGCGCGCAAGCTCGACGAGCTTCATGTGTCGTCCACGGACGTGGAAATCCTCGTCGTCGATCGTAACGCCTATCACAACATCCGCGTCCGCAATTACGAGGTCGACCTCGGCGATGCAGCCTTGCCGCTTTCCGAGTTGCTCGATCCCGTCGGCATCCGTCACGTCGTTGCCGAAGTTTCCGCGATCGATCCCGTCAAACAGGAAGTGACGATCACTTCGGGCCAAGGCCGCGAAATCCTGAGCTACGATCGGCTGGTGTTGACGCTGGGCAGCGAGTTGGCGCGACCGCCGCTTGCGGGCATCGACGCGTGCTTCGACGTCGACACCTATGCGTCGGCGGTGCGCCTCAACGATCACCTGGCCGCGCTCGGCCGTATTGAACCGTCACCGGCGCGCGCCACCGTGGTCGTGGTCGGCGCGGGCTTCACCGGCATCGAAGTCGCCGCCGAGATGCCGGCCAAATGTGCGCTGGCGAACATTGCAAACCCGCGGGTCATTCTGGTCGATCCGAATCCGAATGTCGGAGCGGCGATCGGCGATGCGGGGCAACCTGTCGTCAACGAAGCGCTCGCGGCGTTGAACGTCGAGATGCGGCCAGGCGTCAGGGTCGGCGCCGTCGATGCGGGTGGAATCACGCTGACATCAGGCGAATTCATTGGCGCGCGCACGGTCGTGTGGTGCGCCGGCATGAAGGCGACGCCGCTCGCCGCGTCAATGGCCGGAGAGCACGACCACTATGGCCGTCTGGCCGTCGATCATTTCATGCAAGCGGAAGGCGTGAAGAACGTGTTCGCGGCAGGCGATGCGGCCGTGTGCAAGATCGATCGTGTGCATCCGACCGTGATGTCGTGCCAGTTCGCCCGCCCGATGGGCCGCTTTGCCGGCCACAACGTCGCGGCGGATCTGATGGGGCAGCCAATGCTGCCGCTTGAGATCGACTGGTACGTCACCGTGCTCGACCTCGGCGCCTGGGGCGCGCTTTATACGGTCGGATGGGACCGCGAGATTTCGGCGACTGGATCGGCGGCGAAAACGACCAAGCAGACCATCAACCACAAGCGCATCTATCCGCCGCGAAGCGCGCGCCGCGAGGATCTTCTTGCCGCGGCCGCGCCGGAGATCCAGGCAGCACCGGTGCTGAAGGTCCAATCCTGACACTCGCATACCTTCACGATCGCGCCCGTCATCCCCCGAGCAGCGAAAACGTCATGCCGAAGATACAACACGCCATGACGGCCGTCGCGATCCAACCTAACCAGTACACCGGCCCTTTCACGATCAGTTCGCCCATGACGGACCGGCGCCGCACCAGCAGCATCATGATCACCATGACCGGTGCGGCCATCACGCCATTGATGACGGCGCTCCAGTACAACGCCTTGATTGGATCGATGCCGATGAGATCGATGACGACGCCAAATCCGACCGAGAGCGCGAGCACGGAGTAGAACGCGACGGCTTCCTTCGGTTTTCGTGCCAGTCCGACCGGCCATTTGCGGCCTTCACCGACGGCGTAGGCGGTCGACCCCGCCAGTACGGGCACCGCGAGCAAGCCGGTGCCGACGATGCCGAGCGCGAAGATGAACTGCGCCAGCTCGCCGGCGACCGGCTTCAGCGTTTCTGCGGCCTGGGCCGAGGACTGGATATCGGTCTTGCCGGATGCGTGCAGAGTGGCAGCCGTCGTCATGATGATCGCGATCGCGATGACATTCGACACCGCCATGCCGACGAGCGTATCGAAACGAATACGCTTGATCTCTTCGTCTTCCTTGTGAGGCTCACGCTTGAGCGGCTTCTTGTCCGGATCGATGCGCTGTTCTTCCGCCTCCTGCGAGGACTGCCAGATGAAGAGATAGGGCGAGATCGTCGTGCCGAGAATGGCGACCAGGGTGGTCAAGAATGCCCCGTTCCACTCCATGCGGGGGATGACCAGGCCAGCCAGCGCCTCGCCCCAAGGCACTTTCACGACGAAGAGTGCGATCACATACGCGAACAGCACGAGCGTGAGCCATTTAAGTATCGCGACGTAACGTTGGTATTTGAAGAAGATCTGCGCCACGACGGAAACGGCTGCGAAGATCACAACGTAAAGCGGCGCCGGACCGCCGACCAGCAGCTTTGCCGCGTCACCCATCGCACCGAGGTCGGCTGCGATGTTGATCGTGTTTGCGACGAACAGAAGAACGATGAGCATCCAGACGACCGGCGCAGGATAGTTTCGGCACACATTGCCGGCGATGCCGTGCCCCGTCACGCGGCCGATCCGTCCGGAGATTTCCTGAATCGCGACCATCAGGGGATAGCTGATGAGCATCGTCCAGCCGATGCCGAACCCCAACTGCGCGCCAGCCTGACTATAAGTACCGATGCCGGATGGATCGTCGTCGGATGCGCCGGTGACAAGGCCCGGCCCCAGCCTTTCCAGCAGCTTCTTGGGGCTGCCGCCGTTGCGATTCTTTTGGTCCGGTTTACTCAGGGGTGAAGCCCTCGTCGGACGCGTCGCACACGGCATGAGGCAAACACGGCAGCCGCAACCGCGGCGACGATCGGTGCTATGAGAGCAAGGATGGGTGATCGGCCGAAACTTGCCTGTAGTGCGAGAGAAGCAGCGGTAGTCCCCAGCGCGATCAGCAGCAGCACGCCAACGGTTCCGATCAACCTGCTAAAGCCCATTGAAAGCCTCGCCCTTCCTTCAGACCACAGCCTAACGAGGCCCGAATATCGCGTTTATCGAGATCTGCGCTTCGTACTGCCGCTCCTTTGGCGGAGAACGTCATTCGTGCGCTGAGGGTTCCCAGGGAGGAAACCGGAAGGCGCGAAAAAGCGCGGCCAACAAATGTTAGGACGGGACGGGCGACACCGGGTTTGGGCTTCGCGCAGGCCGGCCGGCGGCGTTCTCGCGCAGAGCAACCGCCGCGAAGATCTTCTTGCCGCGGCCGCGCCGGAGATCCAGGCGGCACCGGTTCTACGTAAACAGTAGCCCTAGTTCAGCGGAAGCCAGACGACTTCGCACGCGATGTTGCAGGTGTTGCAGTGGGCCGGCTGGGCGAAGGTGGAGGCGAGCTCCCACTCCTGCTTCTCGTTGCTCCACTGCACGATCGCCTGCGAGGTGATGTCGTCGGAGCGGCAATGGCCGCACACCGGCGTCGTGCGCGTCGCCAGCACCGCGCGATGCTGCGCCTCTTGCGCGCGCTCCTGACTGTCCTGTTTCGAATGAAACGGGTTGAAAAGAAGATGATGCGTCATTTTGGTCAAGAACCCCAGCCGCCTACCTCGAATTTAGCGCAGCCGATGCGCATGTCTGCATCGGAATGAAACGCGCGCTCGAATTGCTGTGGACTGTGATCGTCCCGACACGCAAACGGCTCTCGCATCGTTCGAAAGTCTAGCCGCGGCAGGCGGAACGGATGCGTTTCTTCCCGAACTGCAATGAATGAGTGAGTTCGGGTCACTCCAGGCAAGACCGGATTTTTGCGGAGAGATAGCCATGGCGCGGCGCGCGACGCTCGCCTTGCGAAGCGAATCGGTTCTCGACATCTACAATCTGCTGCTGGCGATGGTGCTGTTTGCCTCGCCGTGGTTCTTCGTACATGCGAGCCGCACCGCCGGCATCGATCAACCCGGGACGAAGCTTGAGGCGGCCTATTGTTCTTCAAGTGCTTTGACGATCCGTCGAAGACCAGCATCTATCGCGGCGATCTGCTTCTGCAGACCTGCAACAGTCGCCTCTGACTCCAACGTGCCGACGACCGTTCCGCACCTGGCGCACTGCAGGACAGGCACGATACGTGGTTCTCCAAGGGGTGTGACAAGGACACGCTCAAAAGTGTGCCCTTCGCATTTCGGACAGGTGGAAGTTGCCATGGCCTCTCATAGCTAATTGGGAGACCACAAACCGCAAGCCGGGACACCGATCCGCATCGCGCCCGCTTGCACGCTTATCCCAGACGCCAACAAAAACCCCGCCGGAACCGAAGTTCCGGCGGGGTTTTCGGGTCCCGAAGCCCCCCTGGGACAGGGGCAAAAATTACTTAAGCGAGCTGTTGATGTTCGAGAACGTGCCGTTCAGCGTCGAGCCGAGGCCGTTCACTGCCGCGATGATCGCCAACGAGATGCCGGCCGCGATGAGACCGTATTCGATCGCGGTTGCGCCAGCCTGGTCAGCCCAAAACGTCTTAAGAAGATTCCGCAAAGTTCGCCTCCTGTCGGCATATGAACGCCCGCAGGTGTTCCCTCACACCGGGCGGGCTCGTCCGTAGTTGTACGGGAGGCGCCCTAAGATTGTGTTCAGTAGTGAACACACAATTTTAGCGAAAAGCATGTTTCACGCGTACCGGCCGGCACGCGTGTGCGATTTTCGCTAAAAATGGCTGGAAAAATCCCGATCGCAGCGAGAAATCCCGGCGGCCGAGCCGCCCGGTTCAAGCCCCCGGAATCAATCTATGCGTGTAGATTACTGGCTGGCCAGTTGAGCCGGCGGCGTGTGGAAGATGCCCGCGCCGGATACCTGCGACGCGATCAAGAAGGCCGCAACCACGGCCGGCACGCTGATAAGTCTCAGGAATTGATCTACTGAAAGCATTGTTCGACGTCCCCCCAAGGATCTTGTCGACTTCAGCCAGACGCGCCCACACCCCAGCCGAATGTCAGAAACGCACCGCCACCACCTGCTCCTGGCCCGTGAGGACCCGATCGGAGATTACGGCCCCCGAAATGGTCAGCAGAGCCAGAATGGTTATTACCGTGATGGTTTGCATATGGTTAACGTCGTCCCGGAATGTGGCCGAAAACGTCAGAGCTTGGCTCATTTTCGGGACAAAGCCGGGAAACAATCGTGGCCGACCGGGGGCCGGTGGAGCGTGGCGGCGCCGTCGCCACCACCCCCTCGCAATAATCCTCATCTCCCGTCATCCGGGATGCGCCCGCGCGACAAATAGCGAAGCTAAATGTCCGGCGCGAAAAAACTCCCGGGGCGAAGGGGCCGAGCCTGCCAGCACGCTTTTGGGCTTGCACTCCTCATCCTGAGGAGCGCTTCCCTTGAAGCGCGTCTCGAAGGATGGACCACGTAGCACGCTCACGGGCTGGCCTCCTGGTTCGAGACGCGTCGCCCGCTCCGGGATGTGTCCGGCCGTCGAGATACGCCGCGACGCTCCTCACCATGAGGATCGATCCGCCGCCGACCTGTTCAGAACTCCCTCAGTGATGCGGAGCGATCCGCAGTTCGACGAGCGCAATCCGCACCAGCGTGGCGACGTCGCGCTCGCCGCGCGCCGCACTATCGAGGATCGATTCCGCGAGGTGATGGACCTGCGTCGCCGACACCGGCTCGGGCAGGCTCTCGATGCAGGCGGCCAGCGCCGCCGACATGATCTCGATCACCTCGGGCGAATACGCTCCCGACACGGCCGCGAAGTACCCTGCAGCGAGCGACATCGTCAGCTCCCTCCGGCCACGATGTGCGGGCCGCGCTCGAAAACCCCTCATGGTAAATAAGCTCCGTGGAAGTACGGAGGTTCCTCGTTCATCACGTCATCAATGCTGACGCTTTGCGCACCGGGTGCTCAAAAAATGACGGCCGGATCGCCGGAATGCGTCGTGAATCGTGTTTCGACTACAACAGCGACGCGGTGTCACAGAAACCCTGCAATTTTAGACTCCATTCCTTCACGATCAGCGGATATGATGACAACATCCGGGGCTGGAAGAATTTCATCCTAATCCCTTATTTCTACCCGGAAGGCCGCTGGCGCATACCGTCCAGCGGCCTTTTGATTCCGGACTTTTTCATTCCGGACTTTTCGTTCCCTACCTTTTCTTTTGGCCTTCTCATTTCCGGTGTGGCGATTTGCTCGCAAAGCCGTAGGTCTGCGCCAGGCGATCGAGGCACTCCTGAAAACGCCGCGCGAAATAGTCCTTCCAGCGCTGACCGCGCAGGCCGCGCCGCAGGCCGATCTGCTCCATCGTCAACCCCAGCACCAATATCTCGTGCACGAGCACGATGCCGTCGGCGCCGAGCTCGTGCTCGATGCGATTGAGCCGCAGCACCGCGCGGCGCTGCCGCTCGGTGATCGGTTCGCGTGATTGTCCGCCATCGACATATTCGCGGGTCGGATCGACCGCGCGCGGCCCGCGCTCGGCCTTCTCCCAATCGTCCTGGAATGCGCGTCCGCCCCGATACTGCGCCTCGTCGATCTGGTGATGGCTGTGCAGCCTCCCCAGGGGATCGTTGCGGAGCGAACGCAGCGCGACGATCTTGTCGCCGGGCTCAAGGGCAAGCGGATCGTCGATCTCGACCGCGGCGACCTGCGCGTTCAATGGAAGATCGCGCGCCTTGCGATCATGCGCGAGCGTCACTTTGCGAGATCTTGAGCGTCTGGCGCGAGGCATGGCCGTACTCCCTTTCTGTCAACGAACGATCGAAGTGCGTCTTCAGGATTTGCGCGCCATCAGCGCGGCGAGTTCGGCGCTGACGGGGATCACGGCTTCCTTGGTCGCCTTTGCCGCGGCACGGCGCATCACTCTCCACCCCGGAAGAAAGAATCTTGTGTGAGTGTGGGTGTGAGTGGTCGACGATTGCTTGAGCTTTGCCCGAGCAAACCGAAGCAATTGCTCGCGGCGATGGCTTTCCGCGCGAGGCGTTTTCAAGCTTCATGCGGGAAAGCGTCGAGCCGAGCCCGCCTTTCTGTCCCGCGACGGCGCGCTTCTCGGAGATGCGCATCATGCGTTCGAGCTCGGCGTCGATCCGCTTGTGCCGCCAGCCGTCGTAAAAGAACGTTTGCAACACCGGGCGATAGTCTCCCCAGGTTCTAAGCGGCAATTTCGTGATCTTCGACAACTGGCGATCGTCGTCCGGCAATTCGCCCTTGCGCCAATAGTGCATCATCAAGAGCAGGTACGCGCCGTGCTGCGCCGTCGTCAGGTGACCGGTGTCGCCGAGATAGTCGCCGACATAAAGCGGCATCCACGGTCGCTTCATCCGGCGCGGCCGTCCTTGGTGCTTGATCCCTCCCCCTTGCGGGGAGGGTCGAGGCGAGCGAAGTGCCGCGGACGGAGCGGAGGCGCAGGATGAGTCGGCGTAGCCGCATTGCTGAAACTGCCCCCCACCCGACCATCGCTTCGCGACGGCCACCCTCCCCGCGCGTTCCGCGGGGGAGGGATAAGAAAACGACCCGCGCGGTCATCGCCCGCTCCCATCGCAGCAACGCCGCCAGATGCGCGACGCGAAGCCGCGGCGGCAGGCGCCTCAGCCTTCCGAGTTCGACAGTCCGATCGCCGTTCATGCCGCCTCCACGAGCCGCAGCGGCGTCTTCGCCGGCGAGCGTTCCGGCACGACGTCGGGCAGGCTCGTCAGGCGAAAATGCGACAGGCAGTAGCTTGATCCCTCGTGGCGGGGATGGCCGCAAAACGTGATCGGTTCGCCCTCGGCGTCACCCCCGTAAGGGTAGCGGCAGTCATTGGCCTCGAGATCGACCAGCGCCAGATGGCGCGGGGTGATCGCGACACACCGGAGCTGAAGCGCGGCGGCGCGCTCGAACGTGGAGGGCTTAGACGTCGGGGAGTTGGGCGGGACATGCCCCAGTCTGCGGGCGCGCAGTTCGCGGATCCGGCGCGCATCCGGTTTCTTCGGGGCGCACATGACGCTGTCGGTTTGCGGCCGCACCGGCACCGAGAGCCCCATGCGGCGGGCGCGGCCGATCGTGGCGTTGCGGGTGTAGGCGGTTCCGAACTGTTCGTTGAGGGCGCGGGCGATTTCCGCAAACGACAGGCCCTTGTCGAGAAACTCACGCAGCGCGACGGAGTGCGCCTCCTCCCACGTTGATTGCATTCTTCTTCCCACTAAGTTTCACGTTGTGTTCTCGTTATTTCGGATATTCCGAATTAAGTCAAGCTTGATTTCGGATAATCGGAATTGTAGGTTGCGCTTCATCCGAATGGCGGAGATGAGCATGCTGGACGTCAAGATGATCGAACGGGGACTGGCGAAGCCCGGCAAGACCAAGGGTGGGCTGGCCGCCGCGATGGGCGTGCGGCCGGGCGCGGTGTCGGAGATCCTCGCCGAGATACGGCTGATCAAGGCGTCCGAGCTTCAGTTGATCATCGATTATCTCGACCTCAACGCGGTGCCGATCATGGGACGTGTCGGCGCCGGCGCATCGATCACCCCGGAGCACGAACAGATGCCCCCCGAGGGCCTCGGCGAAGTGCACCTGCCGTTCCCGATCGCCGAGGAAACCATCGCGCTCGAGGTGGTCGGGGATTCCATGCTGCCGAAATACGAGAATGGCGATATTATCGTAGTCTACCGCGACCAGCGCCATCCGCTGTCGAGCTTCTTTGGCGAGGAAGCGGCGGTGCGCCTGAAGACCGGCGAGCGCTATTTGAAGACGATCGAGCGCGGCAAGACGGCCCATGTCGTCAACCTCACGAGCTTCAACGCCAAGCCGATCACGTCGGTAAAGCTGGAATGGATCGGAGAGATCTGCGTGACCCTGCCGCGCGGCCAGATCGACCGCCTGCGGGCCCGCGCGCCGTGCGGTCGCGGAAGAAGACGCCACACAAGGACGGGAAGTGACGGCAGGCTTGATCGCCGTCATTCCGGGTGCGTCCGAGGCGAAAAATGGTGCGCAATTTTGCGCTGAGACCTGACCCGGAATCATCTTGCCGCATGAATTCCGGGAGAATGGATTCCGGGCTCGCACTTCGATGCGCCCCGGAATGACAATTTCTGATTATCCGAATTTTATCTTGCCAAATTTCGGATTTTCGGAAATAATGGAACCAGCGCACAACCTGATTCCATCAGGTGACTTATTGGAGGCGACCCACCCCGCATGCAATATTTCGTCGTCATGATCGATTACGGCCGCCGCGGCCGCGAAGCCATCGTCGATCCCGAAATCACCCGCCGCGAGGTCGTCTCGCGGATCGCCTCCGGCGAATACAAGAATATCAGCTTCGTCCACGAGGTCGCCGACCGGCTCGTCGAGGACATCACCGAGGATATTCTCAGCGAAGCCGCCCTACCCGAGATCGCTACTGCCGAGATCGCCAGCCCAGACGCGGGGGAATTTCAGGCGACGGGCTTCGATCATGCGAGGGATTTGCGAAAGCACGAACCGGCGTGAGACACGCCGGCTCGGAACAAACCTGACAGATCGATCCCTCACGCCGCCCCGACCGCCGCCCCTTCCTTCAGCATCGGCGCGTGGTCGGCTTCGTCGATCGTGGCGTTGCGCGGCAGGAGCAGCACCAGCAGCGTGCCGAGGAACATCGTGATCGCCATCAGATAGAGACCATAGTCGGTGCGGCCCGTCGCTTCCTTCGCAAGACCCACCGCATAAGGCGCGACGTAGCCGCCGAGATTGCCGACCGTCGCCATCAGCGCGAGGCCGCCGGCATTCGCCGCGCCCGTGAGCAGCGCGCTCGGCAACACCCACAGCACGACGATCGAGGCGAGCGCGCCGCCCAGACCGAGTGAAATGCACGCCAATGCCAGCGGCGGCGTCGCGGTCAGCGTTGCGCCACCGACCAGGCCCAACGCGCCGACGGCACCCGAGAGAACGATGTGCCACTTGCGCTCGCGGGTACGGTCGGAAGAGCGCCCGACCACGATCATGCAGACACACGCGACCGCAAAGGGAATCGAGGTGACGACGCCGTTGAGGAACAGGTCTTTCACGCCGAGGTCCTTCACGATCTGCGGCATCCAGAACGAGATGCCATAGATGCCGCCGAGCAGCGAGAAGTTGGTGACCGCAAGCAGCCAGACCTTGCCGCTTGTCAGCGCATCGATCAGCCGATGGCCGTGACCCATGGCGCGGTGGGTGGCTTCCTCGGCCTCGAGCGCCGGCACGATGATGTTGCGCTCGGGCGCGGTCAGCCACTTGGCGTCCTTCGGGCCGTTGGACAGATAGAAGAAGGTGACGATGCCGCCGATGACCGCGGGCGCGCCTTCCAGCAGGAACAGCCATTGCCAGCCGGCATAGCCGGAAACGCCCGCCATCTGCTTCATGATGAGGCCGCTCAAGGGCGAACCGATCAGGCCGGCGATGGGAATGCCGACGAAAAACAGCGCGCAGACTTGCGAGCGCAGCTTTCCGGGAAACCAGTAGGTGAGATAGAGCACGATGCCGGGATAGAAGCCGGCTTCGGCAATGCCGAGCAGAAAGCGCAGCGTCAGGAATTGCGCCGGCGTCGTGACGAACATGAAGCAGATGGAGATGATGCCCCACACCACGAGGATGCGCGAGATCCAGATCCGCGCGCCGAAGCGCTGCAGCAGAAGATTGCTCGGGATTTCGCAAGCGGCATAGCCGATGAAGAAGATGCCGGCGCCAAGGCCGAACACGGCGTCGGAAAGTCCGATGTCCGCGCTCATCTGCAATTTCGCGAAGCCGACATTCACGCGGTCGAGAAACGAGATGATGTAAAGAATGAGCAGGAACGGAATGAGCTTCCAGGCGGCGCGATTATACGCACCCGCTTCTTCGTCCGAGCGAAACGACGTCCGCGTGAAAAACTGAGCCATACGTTGAGCCCCTCCTTGGGCTTCCCTTGAATGAAGGGTGACGTTGCACCCAGCGGACCGTTTTCCGGCTCTCGCGATAATTGGATTGGTTTTTAGTTCGCAGCCGGCATCGGATAATCCGATGCGTTGATCACGAAGCCGGGCTTTGACGAGAAATCCATCCGCGGCGGCCCGAACACGTCGACCAGCCAGGTGGTGCCGTCGCCGATATCCTGCGTGGTGTGCAGCACGCGCGCCGGGATCACCAGCACCGACGGGCTTTGGTCGTAGCGGGCGTGCTCGTCCTCGCGCCAGCGCGTCTTGTCGCCGGTCCAGGGGTAGCGCAGGTGATGCACGAACGCGCCCTGCATGCTGAGCGAGATCTGCTCGAAATCCTCGTGGCTGTGCGGCGAGAGCTTGGTCTCGTCGCGGCGCTTCTGCCAGGGCATGAAGATGTTGACCATGAGATTGGTCGAGCGAAACACGCGCATCTTGAGCGGATGAGAATCGGGACTCTCGATCTTGCTCAAATCGTAATGGCGCAATTTGAAGCCGCCTGATGGATCGGGCCAGGGCTTCAGGTCCGCGACTTCAGGCGCGCCGTCGGCATAGTTCGACGCATTCACCGCGGCCTTGGCGAGATCTTCGGCGCGCTTGGAAAACACCCGCGCCACCATGCCCGCCTTGCGCACGGTGATGCGGCTTTGGCCGGGCGGCACGATGATCAGGCTGTTGCCTTTGCTCTCAATGCGCTCGCTGCCGGCTTCGACCGTCACTTCGGTGCCCGGCGGCAGCAGCACCATGTATTCGTCGGGATTGTTTCGCGCGAGCACCGCGCCCTCGTTCGCGCCGCTGACGGCGGTGATGAAATTCGCCGCGCGCGTGATCCAGTGGCGCGTTCCATCGGCATCGGTTGATTGCGGTGGCTCGGCGTAATGCCGGGCGTGGGTGGCGGCGCGCATTGCTTCGCTCATATCAGTCCTCCATGTGCCCGGCGTCTTGAATTAGGGGTTGCTTGTTGTTCGCGAGCGTGATACGTCGTTCTGTATATCGATACGCCACCGGCGTCAAGGGGACGCCAAAATAAATCTTCGAAAGCCGCCAAAACGCCCCGCGCGATCGCCCGAAAGAGGAAATTGCCCTTGAAAACAAAGACGGAAATGGCCTCACAGCCGGAAGAGCGCTCGGACGGCGGGGTGCGATCGGTGCAGGTCGCGCTGGATGTGCTGGAGGCGGTCGCCTTCTCCGACGAGGAGCTGGGCGTGACGCAGATCGCCGAGCGGCTCGGCCTCACCAAGGGCTCGGTGCACCGCCATCTGCTGACGCTCGTCGAGCGCGGCTATCTCGTTCAGAACCCCGTGACGTCGCGCTATTCGCGCGGGCCGCGCAGCCGCCTGCTGGCGCACTACGCGCCGGAGGCCAATCTCATTCAGCTCGCATCAGGCCCGATGCGTGAGTTGCGCGATCTGCTCGGTCATTCGGTGGTGCTGTCGGAATCCTCGCCGCGCGGCGCGCTGGTGTCGAGCATGGTCGGCGGCACCGCCGCGATCGAGATCGGCGTGCGGCCCGGCAGCGAACTCCAGTTTCATTCCTCCGCGCAAGGCAAGGTGCAGCTCGCCTTTGCGCCGCCCGCCATGCGCGAACGCGTGCTGGCGAAGTCCCTGCCCGCCTTCACGCCGCATGACGATGACCGACCGCAAGCCGCTCGAAGAGGAAATCGCCCGCGTCGCGCAACAGGGTTTCGCGACCGCGCCGGAACAGGCGATGCTCGGCATCAATGCGGTCGCCGCGCCAATCTTCGACGGCAACGACGCCTGCATCGGCGCGCTCGCGCTGGTCGGCTCGATCCAGTTCCTGCCTTCCGACATCAATTCAAAGAGCGTCACGGCATTGAAAGCGGCCGCGGCGCAAATCTCGCGCATGCTCGGCCAGGGTACGAGAACTCACGGACATGCGCCCGGCCCGGCAGAAATCCGCCTGACGCAACAAGAACACGAAAAGGGAGACCAGTCATGAGTGAAGCCCAAGTATCGACAAGTGGCCGACAAGGCCGTGGACAAAGCGCGCGAGGCGCGCATCGACAAGATCCTGCAAGGCGCGGTCGATCCGCATGTCCACAGCGGGCCTTCGATCGCACCGCGCGCGGTCGATCATCTCGACCTTATCAGGCAATATTCGGAAGCCGGCTTTGCCGCCGCCCTCACCAAGGACCACGACTATGCCGGCGTCGCGACCGCGCAACTCATCACCAAGCATCACCCGGAGCTGAAGACGAAAATCTTCTCCGGCGTCGTGCTCAATAACGTGGTCGGCGGCATGAACCCTTACGCGGTCGAGCACACCGCGGCGATGGGCGGCAAGACGGTGTGGATGCCGACGCTCGCGGCCGAAAATCATTTGCGCTGGGAAAAGACCTCGAACTGGGTGCATCCGGCCTCGACCCAAAAGATGCGGCCCGCGTCAGCCGTGCCGGTGTTAGATGCCAACAAGAAGATCCTGGATCAGGTCAAGGAAGTGCTGGACGCGATCGCCAAGAACGACATGCTGCTCGCGAGCGGGCACCTGCACGTCAGCGAGACCTGGGTGATCTTCGAGGAAGCCAAGCGCCGCGGCGTCAAGAAACTCTGCTTCACCCATCCGGAAGAAATCGTCGGCGCCAGCCTCAACGACGTCAAGGGCATCGCCGCGATGGGCGCATTCGTCGAGCATTCGATCTGCATGTTCCTGGAGGGCTCGAAGTTCAAGGTCGCAACGGGCGAAGACCTGCGCCACCACATCGAGGCCGCCGGCATCGATCAGACCGTGATCGCCTCGGATCTGGGCCAGGTCGGCGTGTTCTCGCCGCTCGAAGGTTTCCGGCGCGGCGTCGCGCTGTGCATGGACCTCGGCTACAGCGACGACGACATCCACAAGATGGTCGCGACCAATGCTTCCAAGATGCTTGGGCTCGAAAAACAAGCGGCGTGAGGCGACATGGCGGGCAACCTTGACGTCACCATCGGCAGATTGCGGTTGAAGAACCCGCTGATTGCGGGTGCGGCCGAACACCTGATCGAGGAAGCCGGCGTGCGCGCCGCGTTGAGGGCGGGCGCGGCCGTGGTCGTGATGAAGTCGACCAACGAAGTCGCGGCCGCGAAAGACACAACTGGATGCCGCTGAATACGCCGTGTTTGACGAGACGTGGCGGCGGCGCGAATGGAATGCATCGGCGCCCGCCTCGGCCTTCATCGCCTGCCGCTCCGGGCTCTACCCCGGTTCGTTTGACCAATGGCTCGAAAGCGTCGCAAAGCTCGATCGCGAAGCGGCAGAAAACGACGCGTTACGTCGCCGCGAGTATCATTCTCGGCGATCTCGATCACGCCATCGACATGGCGCGGAAAGTCGAGGCTGCGGGTCTTCGTTTGCTCGAACTCAACATCGGCACGCCCTATGCCTCGCAAGCCGCCAAGGGCGCGGTCGCAACTGAACTCTTGCCCGAGCGGGTCTCCCATATCGTCAGCATGGTCCGCAACGCCGTATCGATGCCGCTCTGGGTCAAGATCACAGGGCAAAGCGAGCGCGTGCCGGAACTGGCGCGGGCGGCGTTTGCGGCCGGCGCCGACAGCGTGGTGATGGCCGGGCGTTTGCTGGGTCTCATTCCCGATCTCGACACCATGCGCCCCGTCCTCGACACGACGCTCGGCGTCGGCGGCTACTGGAACTTGCCCCTCACCTGCCACTGGCTGTCGCTGTCCCGCGCCGCGGTCGGGCGCGACCGGCCGCTGATTGCCACCAATGGAATCCAGAACGGGCTCGACATCGCGCGCGTGATGCTGGCCGGCGCGAGTGCTGCCGAAATCTCCTCGCCGGTGATGCTGCGCGGCTTCGAGCTGATCGAGCGCTCGCTTGCCGAGTTGAAGGATTATCTGAACGCCAAGGAAATCGTCGCGAAGGACCTGATCGGCCGCGCCGCCGATGCGCGCAAGACCTTTGCGGAGATGCCGTCGTTGAAAGGCAACTGGCGCAACTACGTGCCATCGGATGCGCTGAATCTGGGCGTGCTGGACTCGCGGGACTGAACAACAATACGCCACGGGGGAATAGAGGCATGGACGGGATCATCGACGAAGCCAAACTGATGTCGCGCATCATCCGCCGCGTGATGCCGATCCTGATGCTGGTCTACCTCGTCGCGGTCATCGATCGCAGCAATATCGGCTTTGCGAAATTGCAAATGGCGCACGAGCTTGGCATGTCCGAGCGGGCCTTCGGGCTGGCGTCCTCGCTGTTTTTCATCGGCTACTTGATTTGCGAAATCCCGTCTACGCTCGCGATCCACAAGTTCGGCGCCCGCGCCTGGCTCACGCGCATTCTCGTGAGCTGGGGCGCGGTCACGGTCGCGATGGCGTTCGTCTCGTCCGACTGGATGTTCACCGTGATGCGGTTCGTACTCGGCGTCGCCGAGGCCGGCGCCTATCCCGGCATCATCTACGTCACCTCGCTGTGGTTTCCGCAGGCCTATCGCGTGCGCGTGATGGGCATCATCACGCTCGGCAGCGCCTTCGGCAACATGTTCGGCGCGCTGGCCTCAGGCCCCCTGCTCGACATGCACGGCTTTCTCGGCCTCTCCGGATGGCAATGGGTGTTCATCGTCACCGGGCTGCCTGCGGTGCTGCTCGGCTTCCTGACGTTCGCGCTGTTGCCGAACCGGCCCGGCGACGCCGAGTTTCTCGACGACACCGAGAAAGCCTGGCTGACGCGGCGGCTCGAGGAAGAGAACGCAACCAAGCACGAGGGCCATTCGCTGTGGCAGGTGCTGTGGGACGGCCGCGTCTGGTTTCTCTCCGGCGTCTACGCGCTGATCCTCACTTCGCTTTACGGCGTGATCTACTGGACGCCGACCGTCATCAAGGGATTTGGCATGACCGGCACCCAGAACGGCCTTCTCACCGCCCTGCCCTGGCTCGTCACCGTGCCGATGCTGCTCATCTTGCCGAAGCGCCTGCGCGAACATCGCGCGGTCGTGTCAGCGATGGTCGCGCTTGCCACCGTCGGCGTGATCGCGTTCGTGCTTTCGACGCTGGTGCCGGAAAACTGGATGCGTCTGGTGGCGATGATCGTCGGCACGCCCTGCATCTCGCTGCTATTGCCGTGCTTCTGGTCGCTGCCGTCGCGCTTTCTCTCCGGTGAACGCGCCGCCGCCGGCATCGGCGCGATCTCGATGCTCGGCAGTTTCGGCGGCTTTGCCGCGCAGAACCTGATGCCGATGGCGGCTCAGATCGGCGGCAGCGCCGCGGCCGCGATGCTGGTGCCGGCCGTGTGCCTCGGATTGATCGGCGTGGGCGCCGCGCTTCAGCTCACCTCCACGCAGGCCAAGCCCGTGGTGCGAACCGCGGCATAATCCGGCGACATCAGACCACTGCAACTTCCGCGATAGGCCTGCAACCGGCCGACCACTCCTTTTGGGCATGCCGAATAACGGCAGGTGTGGCCGATGTGCCATAGCCAAGGGGGAACACGCGTGTAGCCTCGTTTCGGGGACCACCGCGGAGTTTGGGGCAATGAAAGCCTGGCTAACTGCTTGCATCGTGGGTGCCATCACATTCACGGGAATAACCTATCTGCTTGGCGGAAACCTGCCTGCCGTGGCCGTGCCGGATGCCTTGCCGCAAGCGGCTGCGAGCGCTGAGGCTTTAACCGCGCCTGCACTCACCGCTGCCGTGCCGGAGGCACCTGCCGAAGTTGCAACAGCGCCTGCAACGCCGCTTGAAGCAACGCCCGAAGCCAAACCTGTCGCGGTGACCGGAACGGTCTCCGCATCCTCGTCGATGGTCCCGGCGGCAATCGCCGGCGACCGCAACGAGACAAAATTGGTGGACGCCAAGTTGACGGACACCAAGTCGGCCGACACCAAGCTGGCCGATCTAGGTCTGGATGCCACCCGAGCGGTCCTGGCGCGCGACGCGTCCGACGTTGCTTCAAATCCCGCGCCGGCGACGCAGGACTTCCGCTATCTCATCTACTACGTCTGGTCTGAGCTGCCGCCCACCGAGAAACCGGCGGCCACCGTCTTGAAGGCACTCAAGGACATTCCGGTCGGTACGCCGGTCGAGGAGATCAAGCGCGCGGCCGACGCCTTCGGCCTGGATCCCAATTTCATGAAAGCCGTGGCGAAGATCGAGTCCGGTTTCGATCCCAAGCAACGCACCGGGTCGTATGTCGGGCTATTCCAACTGAGCAAATACGAGTTCGCCAAATACGGCTCGGGGCAGATTCTCGATGCACGCGACAATGCGGTTGCCGCCGCCTACAAGGTCATCACCGAAGGCATTCTGTTCGGCTGGGTGACGCGCCGGACGCCGGACCTGAGCGATCTTTATTTGATCCATCAACAAGGCTGGGAAGGCGCCGCCGAGCACATCAGCAAACCCGACCGCATCGCCTGGAAATCCATGTGTGCAACCCACGAAGGTACGGAAAAAGGCGAGAAGTGGTGCAAGCGCGCGATCTGGGGCAATACCCTTCCGAAAATCAAAGACACATGGAAGTCGGTCGACAACCTGCCATCGGGGGCGTTCGCCGGAATGTGGCGCGATCGGGTTGCCGAGTTCATGTCGAAATACATGGCCACCGCGACCGCCGCCGCCGAGCGGACGAATTAGAAAATCTCCGTTGACGACCCGAAGCGTAACGTTCGCTATTTCGGCTTCAACTGGCCGATGATGGCGGGCCCATATGCTGCGTCGATCTGGTAGAGGACCGCAGCGGAAAAGCCAGCCTTGAGTGGAGACGTCGAGGGCAGTTGCCGCCCGCTGCTGCCGGACACAACATGGTTGAGAAGGCTTTGAACCGGCGGCCCCGACTGACTCGTGCCGATGCCGAAATAATAGGTGTGTCCGCCCTCGATCTGAACCTCGGCTTCGTAGTCTGCCGACATCGGGTTCACACAGGTTATCCGGTATCGTCCGGGCGGTTTGTCGACGGAGAAATAGAATCCCTTGGAGACCGAACCGACCGGTTGATCGTCGATCTTGATTCCCGCTTCGGTCGCCCAAAGCCCCTTCTCACGTAAAAAATATAAATGCGCGAGCCGCGGTCCCTGCGGCCTGGATTGCGGTTCGGCCACAGCTTTTGACCGAGGCTGGGGTCCAGCCGCCGCAGCTGACACCCATCCACCGGACTGGGCAAAAACGAAGAGCACAAAAGCCCACGGTACGAGCCGACGCATCACAACCCTCGATTTGCAAACGTGCGTCAGCTTGATCACAAGCTGCATGCCGGCGCAATAGCGGTTTGCTCGTTGGCGGTTGGCGCAAACATCAAGGCTCACTCCGCGACGACACGTGATCGCCTCCAGCAAAGACCTATCTACATTTCCCTGTTTCGCAGCAATACGTCCCCCGGATATCGAGCCACCACTTCGAATGACGGCAATCGCGCAAGCAAAACCTTCAGTGACGGCTGCCCCTCATAGAGCTCGTTATTTCCGTACTCGGTATAAAGGAAGCGTGTTCTTTCCAGAATGTTGGTGGCGCCGGCAATGACGTCGCCTTCGGCGCCCTGGACATCCATCCAAATGAAATCGACTTCTTTAATGTCATTCTCAGTGCACCAGTCGTCCAATCGGCAGGTGCTTACGGTTATCGTTTCTTCGAATTTAACCCATGGGAAGACTGTATGAACATTTTTAGGTCGACGAATTGAGCCCGAACGATCCCACCCCTTCGGAAAATCGACGTTATCACTGGTACTGGTGTGAAAGTCGATTTGGCCTTTTCTGTCGCTGATCGCAATTTCAAATAATCGAACCCTATCGAGGCTGGAACCCAGATTTGTCTTAAAGCGCCCGACGGCGCGCGGGTCCGGTTCGAAGCAGTACATTTTCGCGTCCGGCATTTCATGAAGGAACGCCAAGGTGTCGTCACCGTCGTTGCAGCCTATTTCCAGAATGGTCGGATTCGACTTTTTTATAAGAGCCGCAATTTCCTGATGGGTGAGCGGATCACTCGTCACTCCCCGTGCGCGATCAAAAGCCCTGCGGATGTATCGCTTTACATTTGGCGGCAGGCTGTCCCTGAGGAGACTTGCGACTTTTGCCATCAGTATTTCCGACCCTATTGGGGGAATATGGCCTAGCTGATGAAATTGATCTGACGCTCCGAATGAGACAATCCAAGGGTGTTCTTGTCAATCAGTTCGTGCGACTGCCCTCAGTGTTACCAAGGCATCGGAAGCAGCCTCAGATGTCGGGCACATCAAGACCTTCATGTCCGCCTCTGGCCCTTTGCGAACGCAAGCGCTTCCCACCAGCATGTCAGCTCATGCGCGCGGAGCGGATGTCGCAGCCAACAGCGACTGATTTCCGCTTGTGACCCAAAGCCGAATTCGAACGCCGGAAGCCGTCGACTCCAATCAGAAAAAGTCGCAGTCTACGGTTGCTTAACCGGGGAAACGACGATGGCAAACGCGCGCCTGCTGCTGGTGGGCATAGACCCGGACCTGGTTGATTTTACCAAGTCACCCATTCCCGACCTCACGGCGGCCAAGGTTCGCGCCGGTGTCGAGGCCAACCGCGCCACATTGGAAACGCTCGGCTACGGCGTGAAGACGCTGTATGTCGACGATGGCAAAAGCGCCGAAACGACGCTCGCCGACGAACTCAGGAATAATCAATACGACTGCATCATGATCGGTGCGGGCCTGCGTACTGTCCCGCCGTATTTCCTGTTGTTCGAGAAGTTGATGAACGTCGTCCACCGGCATGCCCCGCCTTCGACGAAGATTTGCTTCAATACAAACCCCATGGATACGGCCGAAGCCGTGAAGCGTTGGGTGTAGGTGCGCATGAACGATCGCGGTCACCGAGAGCGCTTGCGCCCAAAGCTGATTTCTTTCGATGTGTTCGGGACGCTGATCAGCGTTCGCGACAGCTCGTATGGTGCATTCGAGCGAATCCTGTCGGAAGTCAGCGCGCCCCATATCGACGTCAAGGCGTTCTGGGAACATTGGGAGCACCGGAACATCGCCCATTACTGGGAGGCGTATCGAAGCTATCGCGAAATCTGCGAGCTTTCGTTGTCCGAGACGTTTTCGCATTTCAATGTCGCTGGTGACGGCCGCCTTATCGACCTTTATTTCGAGGCGTTTCCCCGCTTCTTTCTTTACGATGACGTCGCTCGCACACTGGACAGGCTATCGAAACGCTACAAACTCGCTGTCGTGTCCAACATCGACGATGATTTGCTGGCGTTGACGCCGCTGCGCCGCCAGTTCGACCTGATATGCACGGCGCAGCGTGCCCGCGGTTACAAGCCGGACGGCACGCTGTTTCGCTATCTGATCGAACACGCGCCCTGTCGCAAGGACGAGATCCTGCACGCCGGGCAATCCCAGTTCACCGACCTTGTCGGTGGCAAGCCGCTGGGACTGACGATCGCCTGGATCAACCGCCGCCATATCGCACTCGATGAATCCGTCCCGCGCCCGGACTTCATCTTTCCGGACATTCAGTCCCTGACTGAGTTGGTCGAGATTGACGCTCCACCAAGCAGCGTCTGACGTTTAGAGCGCGAAACATGTTGACGTCGCGGCGAGCGGCGACCGATTTCCACTTGTGACCCAAAGCGGACCTGATGCGCCACTACCCGAAACCGAATTACGCCGCCTTGATCAGATGGGAAGGCCAACCGATGCGAACAAGAAGGCCATCAGGTCCGCAAATGCCCACCTCGTAAAGACCCCATTCGCGGTGGCGCAGAACCCCGCCCGGACGGATGATCAAATCGTCGACCCGCGCAGCGATGGCGTCGACATGGGGCGTCCGAATGAACACCCCGAATGGGTTGTTGGATTCCGGAACACGCCATGGGCCTTCTCCCGCCTGGGTCAGATGCACCTCGCAATCCCAGCCGGTCATGATGACGTAGTTGGCATCGCCGCCAGTATGCGCGAAGCCCAGGCGCTCCCAGAAAGGAATCGCCGACTTCAGGTCGTTGCTGGGGACGATGGCAAAAGCGCCGACGGTGACGGGGACAGGCATCGTTTCCATTCCTTGGGCAGCAGGGAAGCTCATTTCATCTCTGCCAAATTTTGTGGCCGTACAAGCTCCACAGGCCGGCCTACCTCCGCCAGAAGCGTTTCCTAGTTTCCTCGTCGACGCGATCCTGTCGCAGATCGTTTCGTGTACTCAAATCCAAAGCGGCCAAGTGGTCCCTACCTCGGACTCGTTGATAAATCGTCGGCAACAAGCTCAGAACCCGGGTCACGCGGCCAGTGGCTGCCGACAGAATTGCCCGCGCGGATATCTGCTGTCGCTGGTGAGCCAGGAAGATCCTCCTCAGTCTCAAGCTCTCATGGCTCGATCAGCAGTACTAGCTGCGGTCAGGCCCGCATTGCAGTTCAATCCAAAATCGAACAGCGGGCTTCATTTGGCACGGAGCGCTGAAAGGTCGTTTAAATCGCGTAGGTGCGAAGCGCCGCGAGCAAACGGTATCAATGGTCTTGCTGACCCGGTTGTTGCCCAATGGCCGTTTTGAAGCCGCATCGGAAAGCAAGGTAAAGAATGCAAAACAAATCATCATCTATGCTTTGGCCTTCTTGTGCTTTTCCCAAAAGCTCAGCGGCAAGATCTTCGATCTCTTCCGTTTCCGCGTGTTTCCATGCTTTCTCAATGTAGGTGTCATCAAGTCGATGAATGACTGCTATTTTCATGTCCTTCCCTCAAATTTGGTGAAGTGTAGGAGCGGGAAAAAGGCGCGAACCACCCGATTCCTGACAGCTGTAGCGTTTTCGAGCGGTTTCGGTGCGCGTGAAGAAGAGGGACTGTCAGCGATGCGGATATTGAATCGGGCCGCGCCGGGCGGCATGTAGCGCGGGCTGGGATTGCTAGGGCGATGTGACCGCGAAGCCGGCGCGTGGAAAATGCACACAGACCTCGCCGATCGCGGCATCGCTGCGTCGGATCACGATCTCATGGACGCCCGAGGCGACCAATTCGCCGATGACCGGGTCGCGTCCGGTATCATCCGGCGTGACGGTGACGGTCTGGCCAGGCTTCCGGCCGACGGGATCTCGCGGATCGGGTGTTGCGCTGGCGATTGACGTGGCGGTGCGGGCTACATCGAGTGCCTGCTCAGAGGTCATTGGATTCCGCCGGCCGTGGCCGATTGCGGCAACCCGTTCGGCCCACGTCAGCAATCTTGGAAAGTCATTGAGTGGCGCCGCCGCTGGTCCGAAATTCTGCTGCAATTTCCAAACTGGATGGTAGGCGGCGAAATCGACAAGGCCGGCAGCGGCACCCTGCAAAAACGAGCGGCCGTCCGCCAGCATCTGATCCAGCCAGTCGAAGTGGGCGCGCAGCTGATCGAGCAAGTTCGGTACTGCCGCCATCATCGCGGCAGGATCGATGTTTCGGCCGGAGAATTTGGCCCGGTCTAAAAGAAATCCCTCGGGCAACGCGTCGGGTCTCTTCGCGAACGCGATGCTGACAGCCGGGCTGAACGTTGTCTTCTCGGCCCACCAAGCAAGCGCGTCAGCCGCACCGTGGCCGGCGGGATAAAAGCTCGGGGTGGGGTGCCGGCGTTCGAGTTCGCGCATGATCAACTGGCTATCGCAATAGATGTCCGCGCCGATCTGCAGCACCGGCGTTTTACGGTAGCCTCCCGTCAGCGCCGTCAGGTCGGGTTTTGGCATAATCATCGGGATCTCCACCGATCCCCAGGCCAAGCCCTTCAGACCGAGACCGAGCCGAACTTTCTCCGAATAGGGAGAGGTCTCGTAGTGATGCAGGATGATATCGGTCATCGAGGCGGCCCTTATCTCCTACTCGCGGGAAGCGCCGCGGTGCGTCCAACAATGTCAGATCGTTCTTGTCTGATGCTTCGATGCACATCGAAACATCAAAGAAGCGGCGTTCGTCGCTCACCTGACAAAGTCGGGTTCACCCGCGGCCATTCGGATGACGCTATCGGTGTCGTCCCTCCCCCGATCGTCGACCAAAGCGAATGCTAGTTGCGGCAATGTCTCATTCTGGTGGAAGAGCGGACGTGGGAGGAGGAAGTATTGAGTGCTGTTTTTGGCCCATTGCTGACGCGGCTGTTCAGACCTCGCAAGTCGGCTTTTGCAGGCTAATCGGACTTAAAGCGGGTGTCGCGTGATGTCGGCTGGCGATCCATAGCGGACCTCGCGCGGCCGCATCAAACAGCGTAGAAGCGTCGCATGATTCCGTGGTTGCAGATCGATACGACCCGAGTGCCCGGTGCCGACGTCGAACTCCGTTTGATGCGAAGGGGTGCCGAGTTCTCCATGATGCTCGGTCAGAACGAATTGATGAACAGCCGTCTCAGCGGATCGGAAGAGGCGCTCGCGACGCTCGCCTGTCGAAGGATCGACGGCGTCAAGCGCCCGCATCTGTTGATCGGCGGACTGGGCATGGGCTTTACATTGCGCGCTGCGCTCGCGGTGTTGGACGCGCAGGCACGGATTACTGTCGCCGAACTCGTCCCCGCCGTGATCGCATGGGCGCGAGGGCCGATGGCCGAAATCTTTGGCGATTGCCTGAACGATCCACGCGCTGTCGTTCGAGAAGCCGACGTGGTCGAAGTGATCAAGGCGTCGCCGTCGGCGTTCGACGCCATTCTACTCGATGTCGATAACGGCCCGGAAGCATTGATCCGCAAGGCCAATGACGCCCTCTACGACCGCAAGGGACTGCAATCGATCCGCCGCGCGCTGCGGCCGGGCGGTATCCTCGCGGTCTGGTCATCCGGTCCAAACGCCGCGTTTTCGAAACGGCTCGGTGCGGCTGATTTCGAGGTGAATGAAGTTGGCTTGCGCGCAACGACCAAGCGCAGCGGCGCCCACCACATCATCTGGTTCGCAACCAAGCCCCTGTCGGCCTCGCGCTGACGAACTGATTCACCTGGCTCCAGGAATCTGGTCCGTGCTGAAGCGAACCACAGCGAGAGCATCGTTGGGGCAGTCCGAAAGAGGCGTTCGTTCGATCGCCTCTTTCGGTTAGCGAGCGTGGCCCTCGCTACGAGTTCAAATAGTACCTAGCGGTACCACCCCAGATTTGAGTAGGGGTGACACTCGTAAAGCTGGGGCTGCAGGCATTCGTGGTTGCCCCATGTGCTGCTGGCGTAATAGCCACCCTGCCCGCCGGTATTAGCGACATAAGGTTGTCCGTTGGCGTAAGCCATGGATTGATAGCCATAGCCCCAGGGGGAGGTCGCGGCGACCGCGGCAGCGGTAACGGCGCCGGCCGCCAGTCCGACGCCGACCGCACCGGCGCCATAGCCGTAGCCGTACGCAGCCCGCCGGTATTGTCGGCGCCCGACACCAGCGACACTTAGGGGTGTTAGCGGCCGGCCGATGCGGGCCTGGGCGCTTTCGACCGACAGGGAAACGCCGCCCTGTTCAGACCAATCGACAGACACCAGAGTCGCAAGTGCGAGGGTCGTGGTAGCAATCGCAATTTTAGCCGAAGCGCTTAGCCATGGCATTTCTCCAGATGTTAGCCACCCAGGATCGATGTCGTCGCATCAGCGCCTGCGCGCGGTTGATTTAGATCAACGGACGGGTCTCTTTCGATTGGACAGGATCGCTGACCAACCGACAGCTTGCGCTTCTCGCGGCCTATCACACATGCGCCGCGCCAGACATGCAGCACCGCCGACGGCCCGACCTATTCGATGATGCACGAAGCCAACGTCAGGCGAGCGTTGCCTGATGTCTGCTACTGACCCAGAGCGGACATGGCGGCCTATCCTAATAGCAACCGACATGCTTTGATGATCACCGTAGAAGCGCCGCGACTTCTTATCCTGTCCACAACGGGCAATCCTTGTCCGCCAATCCAACAGCTGAAAGCATGTCCGGCTCTCCTGTCCGGCGGCTTTGAGGGGAGCGAGGTTGAAGCAGATCGGTCTCTTCGAAATGCGCCGGCTGGAAATGCTGAGCAACACGATCTTCGGCGTTGCCATGACGCTGCTGGCCTACGATCTGCCGAAGGCCAGCAGTTTCAAGAGCGCGCCGACCTGGATCGACCTGCTGAACATCTATGCGCAACCGGTGATCGCGCTGATGATCAGCTTCATCGTCGCCGGCATGTTCTGGTTCAGCCATCACCGGCGGCTCGTGGTTGCGCCGGAAGGCAGCCGCGGGGTGGTGTTCCTCAATCTGCTTTTTCTTCTGTCGATCATCCTCCTGCCGGTGACGAACGGCCTCTACGGCGGCTATCGGCTCGACGGCGTAGTCGCCGTGATGTACGGCATTCACCTGACTACGATCGCCACGCTGAACGCGCTGTTGTGGATTCTCGCGCTTCGAGGTCACCGCAATTCCGAGTTGCTGGCAAACGCGGTCTTTCCGGTCTTCGCGCTCGCGTTCGCAACGGTGATGGCCGCCGTCGCTCCATTCGTTGCGCAATTTATGTGGTGCCTGGCCTTTGGCGCGCCTCTGGTGGGCTGGTTGGCGGCCCGGCGTTGGCCGCCGCGGTCTTGATCGAACCCGTTTGACCGAGCCTTCGGCTCGGTGCTGCGGCGGGCGGCCGTGCCTTTCCAAAGGAATAGCTGCTGCGCAAGTGGCCTTGCGCGATGCGGCATATGCCGCGGCATCGCTGCGGTGCTGACGAGGCAAGATATTTCGACTATCCTTCAACGCGGACCATCAAGGCCGGGCAGGACAGGGTCCGCGGGAGGAGATCGATGAGCACAGTAAAAAGCGCTCTGGCCCACAAGAGTGGCGCCCTGATCCATGTTCGTTCCGGCGACATGGTCGTCGAAGCCTTGCGCCAGATGCGCGACCACCGGGTCCGGTCGGTGCTGGTTATCGACAACGGCGTGCTGGTCGGTATCGTGACCCAGGGTGACTGCGCCATCAAAGTGCTGCTGCCGGGGCTCGATGCGAAGCAGACGCCGGTAAGCCAAGTGATGACGGGCAACCCGGTGACGGTCAAACCGGACGACCTGCTGGAGGGCTGCATGGCAATGATGTCGAAGCGCCGTTTTCGCCATCTGCCAGTGCTGGACGCAGGCAAGGTCGTGGGCGTGATCTCGATCGGGGACGTCGTCAAGAACATCATCCGGGATCTGGAGCACAACGTGGACGACCTGATGGGCTACATCATGAAGGACGGCCCCGGGGGCTGACAGACGAACCGTGGCGCCGTCGCCCCCCCCCGCGTATGTCCGCCTGTGGCCCGAAGCTGGCTTTGTGTTCGATAGCCGTGATGTCCGCCTCCCGGTGAGTCCAGACAGAGGCCGCGGCGCGCCTTAAGTCTGCAAACGAGAGGCCATTTGGTGACCTAGATCACATCGTTCATCAGCGAATTCGGGTATAAAGGCGAGGCTCTTTCTGGCGAAATGGACCAAGCACCGCGCTGACGCAAGGAACGATGGGGATGAATGCACAACGCAGCATCATCCGTTACATCACCACCGATGGTGATCGTCGGGCTTGCCGTACTAGCGGCGGCGGCTTTCCACAGTGCTCGGAAAAAGATCGCCCAAGCTGCCTGCCGACGCAATGACGGCAGCCTATTTCGAACAGCATTCCGAACCTGACTGCAGGTTTGCAGGGGCCTGGCAGGACTGGGAACGCGACGAATGGATGACGCTCGGCTGCCTCGAAGTCAAAGTCGGGCATCGCGAGGGCAGCTACAGCTTTGCAACAGGCCCCCGGGCGACTTTGCAAGTCTCAATGCAAGGCACCTACTGGATTGACGGAGGGGGTATTCTGCGCGTCGCTCGCCATGACAGTGACGGGAAAAATCACGATTTCCGCCTGCCGATCTCGGTCGACAGGACCGAGTACCCTACGCAGATGTGTTTCGCGGAGACCACCGAAGGGGTTGCATGCACTGCGTTCTTCATTTGGAAGAACGATCACTAAGTTCTTCGCAACGGCTCCCAACACGGTCTCTCCATCGTCCTCAAAGCAAGGATCGTGACGTCGCCTTTTGGTCCGTTGCGGACACGGCGCGACGCCCGGCTTTAAGTCCGCCCGCGCAACAAAGCGGACGCCAGCCGATCGCTCTGGATGTTTCGGACTCACGCCTCACAAAAAAATCTCCCCGCGCAGGATGCGCGGGGAGAGGCAGTGGGCGCGCGCTTCGACGCGATACAAGTGAAAGCGCTGGCGGTCTCGTCCCTAGACGCCGATCAGTGCTGCGGCGGGCAGAAGCCGAAGTCGCAGAGCAGCGAGGAGATCTCCTGACCCGGGTTGAGGCCGGTGCCGGGCGTGAACGACACGCCACGCAGCACTTCGCCTGACTTGGCGGTGCGCAGCGTGGTGAAGCTCTCGTTGGCCGGCAGCGTGGTCGCCTTGAGCTTGTCCTTGATCGCCACGAGCTTGTTCGGATCGGCGCCCTGGTCGCCGTTGCCGCTGACCGTCGCGGTGATCGCGTAGATTTCCACCGTGCCGTCGCCATTGACGCGGCCCGTGAGGTTGCGCAGGCCGCCGGTCGCGGGCGACCACGGCAGGCCGGTCGCAGGGTTGTTGCCGGTCGGATAGTCCTTCACGGTGTAGGGCTGACCGAGATTGAGGCCGACCTGCATCGTGTAAGCGAGCGACCAGGTGTTGGTCGCGGTGTTGAGCACCCACTTCTGCAAGCCCGCCGTGGTCGACGCGGCGGCCGCCGTGAAGCTGTTGGAAGCCGCAGCGAAGGTATTGTCGCCGGCGCCTTCGTCGGCGACATAGAGCGTCGTCGCGTTGGCGAACCAGACGCCGAACGGGAACAGGGATGCATCGGTTGCGCCCTTGGCGAGTGCGGTCGGGAAGCCGTTCAGGACGCACATGTTCAGAGGCGTGATGCCCCCGGTCTGCACGGTCGCACCATTGAACGCGATTCCGGTGGTCGGCAGCGTCGCCGCCGGGCTAGGCACGCCGGTGCCCTTCGGGCAGGCGGCCGGATTGCCGTTGGCCGAGCCCGAGGTGTCGATGAAGTACACGGTGTTGACGCCGTTGGAGCCCGATCCCTTGGTCACGTAGATGACGTTGTCGAACACGGTCAGGCCGCGGAAGTTGGTGTCCTTGCCGACCTTGTCGGCCTTGACGCCGAGCTCGGAGACGCTGAACGAGCCAAGCGGCGTCGGCGCACCGGGATCCATCTGCTGGGACAGCGGCAATTTCGAAGCCGTGATGATCTGCGCGCCGGCGCCTTCGATGACGCCGACCGGCTGCGGGTTGCCGCCGTTGCCGGCATTGCCGGTGGTGTAATAGACGTTGGCGCCGCCCGTGTTGTTGAGGATCGCCGCGCGGCCGTTGTTGCCGCTATAGGCGTTGGTCTTGGTGAAGCGGAAGCGCCCGAGCTGCGTCGACGCTCGCCACCACGCGGTAGTTGCTGGCGGGCACCGGATTGGTCGGATCGACGGCCTGCGGGCGTGTTGGAGTTGGAGACGTCGATCGCGTTGGCCGGCGCGAGATAGCCCATGAACGACACGCTGGTGTGGTCGAGCGACAGGTTGAGCCCGATCTCGGATTTGGACGAGAAGCTCGTGACCATCTGGTCGCTGTTCGTCTTCACGCCGCGCTCGTCGCTGTTCGGCACCTGCACCGACTGCACGAAAATGCCGTTGGGGAAGAGTTCGTCGAGGAAAATCGGCGCGGTGATTCCGAAGGCGGCATCTGCCAACACGTTGTTGAACACGGTCGGATAGGTGCCGTCCGCGGTCGCGGTGACGCAGTTGGGCGCCAGCGTGCAGTTCGGCGGCAATACGGTCTGGCCTGCCGTAACGACGCTGGCCGGGGTGTTGTAGACGCTGCGGCTCACCAGGAGATGGCCGGGCGCGAAAAACGTGATGGCGTCATCGTCGGCGTAAGCGAGCGTCCCGCCCAGCGCCGTGGTGGCGAGCAGAGCGACGGCAAAGCGCGTGTTCATGAGCGAGCGTCCGCGAAGCGAACGCGTTTCCGTAGGTGTCATTTCCATTTTTTCCCAGAATGAAAGGCTTCGCGACGCGATACATTGCGCGAAGGCATGCGGAAGATTAAGCGCCGCGCAACTTGCGCAGGCTGTGTTACAGCCATGCGAAAGTTTTGCGATTTCTTCCAAGTTTTCCCGAAAAATTCGGGAAGACGCGCTTTCTACTCGCGGGAAATAAACAGCTTCAGCGACAGCGAGGCGACCGTTGACGCCAAGATGACGGCCGCGACCGCGAGCAGGCCGACGACATAGGAGCCGGAATACTGCTTCAGCACGCCCATCATCGACGGGCCGAAGAAGCCGCCGGTGGTGGCGACCGAGTTGATGAAGGCGAGCCCGCCGGCCGCCGCCACGCCCGTGAGGAAGCGCGTCGGAATGGTCCAGAAGATCGCGCGCGCCGCGGTGACGCCGATCAGCGCGAGGCTGAAATCCGGTCACGGCCGACACAAGCGAATTGGAGAAGATCGGCAGCAACAGGCCGACCGCGCCGAGCGTGCACGCAATCGCGAGGTTGACGATACGCTGGCCTTTATAGTCGACCCAGCGTGCCCACAGGATCATGCCGACGGTGGCAAAGAGATAAGGGATCGCCGCGATCCATCCGATCTGCGCGTTCGTGAGGTGATATTCCTTCAGCATCAACGGCAGCCAGACGCCGATGCCGTAGGAGCCGAGCGTAAATCCGAACTGGACCGCGGTGCAGATCAGCACGCGTGGATCCTTCAGCGCAGCCCAAAGCGAAGAATGCGGCCGCTCGCGTACTTCGGAGGTGAGCACATGATCGAGCGCATCGCGCTCTTCGTCTGTCAGCCAGTGGGCCGTCTGCGGCCGGTCGGCCAGCAGAATGAGCGTGGCGATGCCGAGCGGCACGCAAGGCAGGCTCACCAGCAGGAACATCCACTGCCAGCCGTGCAGACCCCAGATGCCGTCCATCTGAAGCAACATGCTGCAAATGGGCGTGCCGACCAGCGAAGCCATGGGAATGCCGACCAGGAACCAGGCCAGCATCCGCGTGCGGTATTGCGTCGGAAACCACGCGGCGAGAAAGAACGTCACGCCGGGAAAGAAGCCTGCTTCCATGATGCCGAGCAGAAATCGCAAGCCATAAAAGCTGTTCGGGCCGGTCACGAAGACCATCGCCGCGGAAACCACTCCCCAGCTGATCATGATCCGCGCGATCCAGCGCCGCGCGCCGACGCGATAAAGCAATAGATTGCTCGGGATTTCGAACGTGGAATAGCTGAGGAAGAAGATGCCGGCGGCGAGCCCGAACTGCGCCGGGGTCAAACCCAATTGCTGGTTCATCGTCAGCGCGGCGACGCTGAGGCTGGTGCGGTCGAGGTAATTGAAGAGATAGGCGATGGTCAGGAGCGGCACGAATCGGATCGCGGCCTTCTGTACAGCGCGTTGCACCGCGGCATCCGCCGGGCCTGCCGCCGATGAATTGGCTGTTGCGCTGGAATTGGCCACGCCGCCGGGGACACCCCCACCCAAACCTGTCATCCCGCGCGCCCCTTCCCGTCATGGCTTTTTTTGTTTGTCTTCACGGACTTGCCTTAGCAGGCGCAACCGCCCCCTGAAAGGGGGAGGAACCGGGCGGCGGCTCAGCGCCCCTCATCCTGAGGAGCCGCGCCAGCGGCGTTCGAAGGTGAGGCGCGATCATCGGGCCTCATGGTCTCTGACGACGCGAGCGTCGTCCAGCACGCGCTTCTTCGTTGCACCGTTCGCAACGATCCTCGCGAGGCGGCCTGCTCGAGGCCCGGCCTCCTCACCATGAGGAAAAGACTGCGCGCAGCCATCACGACAGGATGCAGTCCCCCAAACGCATCGCGGGCGACCTTTCGGCCGCCCGCGATGTAATTGGTCGTGACGCCTGCTTATGCGGCGTTCAGGGATTGGCTATGAACTGATTGACCCGGAGTTGATTGACCTGGAGTCTCAATATTGCACTCGCGGAAATGAAACGCGATTTCGTCGAGCGCGCGCTGCTCCCACACTTCGGCCTCCGCAAGCCAGAAGGTTTTACGCTCGGAATCATGTAACGCACGCTCACGGCAGAAATGCTCCTGGCGGCGAATTTCAACGAGCCTGTTCATGAACTCCACTCCCTATTCGGTGAAGCCAAGTAACACGTCGAACCTAGCAGATTTCATGGCAGGCGTCTGTTTCGTTTTGTCGCTGTGTGAAGAGATCAACATTCTTTTACATCGCTTGTGATGCAGCGCAGCAAGAGGAAACACGCCTGACGCATTGCGCGCAAACCTCGCTTCTGCAAAAGGATTTTGCTGCCCATCGCACGAAAACAGCACCTATTGTTTGCACGCAGACATCGCTAAGGTGGCCGCTTCGATCAAGAAGTCCTCTAAACGGACTCGAGATGCGGCAATGCAACAGCGGCATCTGGACACAGGGAGAGAATCGCATGAGCCAGCACGACAGCCGCGAAACATCAGGCAAGTCCCGCATGTCCAAGTCCCGCATGTCGATGCGCGGTTGCGCCTGCGGATGTGACAACACAATGTCACTGACAGCAGGCGGGTTGAGCCGGCGGCAGTTCGTCGCGGGTGCGGCAGGCGCCGCCGTGCTGGCGGCGACAGGGTTTGGCCGCGCCGGACAGGCGTTGGCGCAAGCCGCCGAGAAGCCGTATCCGCATCGACGTCCATCATCATCTGTCGCCGCCGAGTTATATCCAGGCCGCGATCGCCAACAATTTCGGCGACGGCCTGATGCGCGGCTGGACGGTCGAGAAATCGCTTGCCGACATGGATGCGGCCGGCGTCGCCGTCTCCATGCTTTCGGTGACGCAGCCCGGCGTAAATTTCACTTCAGGCGATGCGGCGCGCAAGCTCTGCCGCGAAAGCAACGAATATGCGGCGAAATTGATAGCGGATCATCCCGGCCGGTTCGGCGCATGGGCGATGATCCCCCTCACCGACACCGAAGGTTCGCTGAAGGAAATCGAATACGCGCTCGACAAGCTCAAGCTCGACGGCATCGGGCTGATGACGAACTACCGCGACAAGTGGCTCGGCGATGCCTCGTTCACGCCTGTCATGGAAGAACTCAACCGCCGCAAATGCGTGGTCTACACCCATCCCTCGACGGCGGATTGCTGCGTCAACCTTTTGAAGACCGAGCCGCCGACGCTGGTCGAATGGGGCACCGACACCACGCGCACGATCGGCGACATCGTGTTTTCCGGCAACGCCGCGAAATTCCGCGACATCAAATGGATCTTCTCGCATGCCGGCGGCACGATGCCGTTCCTGATCGAGCGCTTCATCCGCCAGCCGATGATCGACAAGAACTTCCAGCCGGCCGTGCCGAACGGCACGCTCGCCGAACTGACGCGTTTCTATTACGACACCGCGCAAACCTCGAACAAGGCGTCGATGGCGGCGCTGGCGGCGGTGATCCCGACCTCGCAGATCGTGTTCGGCACCGACTTCCCCTATCGCACGGCAAGCGATCACGTGAAGGGATTGCGGGACTGCGGCATCTTCAACGACGCCCAGATCAAGGACATCGAGCGCGGCAATGCGGTGAAGCTGTTGCCGAGGTTGAGCACGTAAGAAACGTGACGCTTGCATGACATAGATCAACAGGCCGGATCACTGGCATCTGGCATTTTGGGCCGGCGGACTCCGCTAGCGTCCAATTCCGAAGTTCGTCGCCGTTTTGCGGAGCCACGTTTCGAACTTCGGAATCGAAGGACACTAGCAAACCTATTGATCCGGTGGCTTCGGTTCAGAAGTCCGCATGACGAACCCGCGGCGCAATGATGCGACTTCTGAACCGCCACACCGGCCTTTTTACTTTTGTGACAAGATTTTTGACCCCGGTGCTCGCATTGAGCCCTGCACGCAAAAGCTCTTGCGGGTTTGCAAGCTCCTGACGCAAACTTTGGGTCGTTCGCGAAAGCTTACACAAGACTTACGCGAGCTTTTTCTGGGGGAGGCACCGATGAGTTTCCTGATCGCGCTTGCCGCACTGTTTTTCCTGATGTTCGTCGCCTATCGCGGCTTCAGCGTGATCCTGTTCGCACCGATCGCGGCGCTTGGCGCGGTGTTTCTCACCGATCCCGGCGCGGTGCCCGCGGCCTTCACCAGCCTCTTCATGGACAAGATGGTGGGCTTCGCCAAGCTCTACTTCCCGGTCTTCCTGCTCGGCGCGGTGTTCGGCAAGGTGATCGAGCTCTCCGGCTTTTCGAAATCGATCGTGGCCGCCGTGATCGGCGTCGTCGGCAGCCAGCGCGCGATGCTTGCCATCGTGCTGGTGTGCGGCGTGCTCACCTATGGCGGCGTGTCGCTGTTCGTCGTGGTGTTTGCCGCCTATCCGTTTGCGGCCGAAATGTTTCGCGCCGGCAATATCCCCAAGCGCCTGATCCCCGGCACCATTGCGTTGGGCGCGTTTTCCTTCACGATGGATTCGCTGCCCTTCAGCCCGCAAATCCAGAACATCATTCCGACCACCTATTTCAAGACCACCAATGGCGCAGCGCCAATTCTGGGCACGCTGGGCGCGATCTTCATCCTGGTCCTCGGCCTGACCTATCTCGAATGGCGGCGACGCGTGGCGGCAGCCAACGGTGAAGGCTATGGCGAGGGACATCAGAACGAGCCGCCGCCGGTCGACACCAAGGACCTCGCGCCGGCCTTCATCGCCTTCCTGCCGCTGATCGTGGTTTTCGTCGTCAACCTCGTGCTCGGCGGCTTTCCGGGCCTGTTCGGCGGCCTGATCGATCGCGCCTATGGCGCCAACTACGACCTGACGCTGGCGCTGGACCATTCGATCCCGACCCCGATTGCCGGCATCAAGGCGATCTGGGCGGTGGAAGGCGCGCTCACCGCCGGCATCCTCACCGTCTTTATATTCGCGTTCCCGAAACTGCGCTCGACCTTCGCCGAAGGCAGCAAGGCCGCGGTCGGCGGCGCCTTGCTGGCGGCGATGAACACGGCTTCCGAATATGGCTTCGGCGGCGTGATCGCGGCGCTGCCCGGCTTTCTCGTCATCAAGGACGCGCTGAAGTCGATCCCCAATCCGCTGGTCAACGAAGCGATCACGGTGACCGCGCTCGCCGGCATCACCGGCTCGGCGTCCGGCGGCATGTCGATTGCGCTCGCCGCCATGTCCAAGGATTTCATCGCCATGGCGGAGGCCGCGCATATCCCGATGGAGGTGCTGCACCGCGTCGCATCGATGGCGTCGGGCGGCATGGATACGCTGCCGCACAATGGCGCGGTCATCACGCTGCTCGCGGTGACCGGCCTCACCCACCGGCAGTCGTACAAAGACATATTTGCGGTCACATGTCTCAAGACGCTCGGCGTCTTCTTCGTGATCGGCGTCTACTACCTCACGGGGTTGGTCTAGATACACAAGGAGAGGAACCATGAGCCAGCACCCTGCCCTGCAATTCCTGCGGCTGTCGGAAAAGGGCAAGGTGGTGAGCGCGGCCGAGGCCGTGCGGCTCATTCGAGATGGCGACACGGTCGCGACCGGCGGCTTTGTCGGCATCGGCTTTGCCGAGGAAATCGCGCTGGCGCTCGAAGCGCTCTACCTCGAGAACGAAACCGACGCGCCGTACACGCAGGGCAAGCCGAAGAACCTGACGCTGGTCTATGCCGCCGGCCAGGGCGACGGCAAGGATCGCGGCCTCAATCATTTCGCGCATGATGGACTGGTGAAGCGCGTGGTCGGCGGCCATTGGGGTCTGGCGCCGAAACTGCAACAGCTCGCGATCTCAAACCAGATCGAAGCCTATAACCTGCCGCAGGGCGTGATCACGCACCTGTTTCGCGACATCGCCGCGCGACGCCCGGCGCACATCAGCCGGGTCGGCATCGGCACCTTTGTCGATCCGCGCAACGGCGGCGGCAAGCTCAACGCGCGCACCACGGAAGATCTCGTCGAGCTCATCACGATCGACGGCGAGGAATGCCTGCTCTACAAGACCTTCCCGATCAATATCGGCATCATCCGCGCCACGACCGGCGATCCCGACGGCAACCTCACCATGGAGAAGGAAGCGCTGACGCTGGAGGCGCTGGCGATCGCGATGGCGGCGCACAATTCCGGCGGGCTCGTGATCGCGCAGGTCGAGCGCGTCGCCGAAAGCGGCACGCTCAATCCGCGCCAGGTGAAAATCCCCGGCGTGCTCGTCGATTGCGTCGTGGTGGCGCGCCCCGAAAACCACTGGCAGACCTTCGGCACCCAATATAACCCGGCGTTTTCCTCGGAGATCCGCGTGCGCGCGGGCTCGCTGCCGGAATTGCCGATGAGCGAGCGCAAGATCATCGCGCGCCGCGCCGCATTCGAGCTGAAGGCCAACAGCGTCGTCAATCTCGGCATCGGCATGCCCGAGGGCATCGCCGCGGTCGCCAATGAAGAGAAGATCATCGACCTGATCACGCTGACCGCCGAGCCCGGCGTGATCGGCGGCATTCCGGCGAGCGGCATCGACTTTGGCGCCGCGATCAACACGCAGGCCGTGATCGACCAGCCGTATCAGTTCGACTTCTACGACGGCGGTGGACTGGACGCTGCTTTTCTCGGCCTCGCCCAGGTCGACCGTTCCGGCAATCTCAACGTCTCGAAGTTCGGGCCCAAGCTCGCAGGCGCCGGCGGCTTCATCAACATCAGCCAGAACGCCAAGAAGGTGGTGTTCGTCGGCACCTTCGGCGCGGGCAAGCTGCGCATCGATTGCGCGGAAGGAAAGCTCAAGATCATCGACGAAGCGCGATCGCGCAAGTTCGTCGAGGCGGTGGAACACGTGACGTTCTCGGGCGCCTATGCGGCCGCGCGCGGCCAGCCGGTGCTCTATGTCACCGAGCGCTGCGTCTTTACCCTCGGTGCCGACGGGCTTGAGCTGATCGAGGTCGCGCCCGGCATCGACATCGAACGCGACATTCTGGCGCTGATGGATTTCAAGCCACAGATTCCGCGCGAGCCGTCATTGATGGATGCGCGCATCTTCCACGCGGGGCCGATGGACCTGCGCCGCGACATGGTCGCGATCCCGCTCGATCAGCGCTTCACCTATGACGACCAGCAGGGCCTGTTCTTCATCAACCTCGAACGCTTCGTGGTGCGCAGCCAGGCCGACATCAAGGCGATCGAAAAGGCGGTCGAGGCCAAGCTCGCGTCCCTCGGCCACCGCGTCTACGCCATCGTCAACTACGACAACTTCTCGATTCCGCCGGATTTGCTCGACGAATATTCGGCGATGGTGCGCTCGCTCACCGACCGTTACTATTCAGGTGTCTCGCGCTACACGACGTCGGGTTTCCTGCGCATCAAGCTCGGCGAGGCGCTGGTAGGCCGCGGCCTCGCCCCGCACATCTTCGAGAGCGCCGACGAAGCGCGGTGGGACGCGCACGAAAGCGGCGGGCATTGAGGGCCTCCCCCGCATTTCGCGGGAGAGGCGGAAAAGCAGGAAGTTACTTCGACGATCCGTCGGCGGCCCAGCGGCCGGGTCCGGTCACGAAGTAGATCAGGAACACGAAGCAATAGAGAATGGCCGCATCGCCGCCGTTGAGCATCGGGAAGAAACCCTTGGGCGCATGCGCCATGAAATAGGCGAACGCCATGTCGCCGGCGAGAATGAAGGCCACCGGCCGCGTCAGGAAGCCGACCGCAAACAGCACGCCGCCGACGATTTCGATGACGCCCTGAAACCAGATCAGCGAGCCCATCGCCGGCTGCACCGGTCCGTGCGGAAAGTCGAACAGCTTCGAGGTGCCATGCTCCAGGAACAACAGCCCGATCACGATGCGGGCGATGCTGAGCATCTCCGGTGCGTATTTGCTGAGGCGATCTAACATCGATGAAAACTCCCCTTGTCTTCAAAATGGGCCCGACCCCATAGCCGGCTACCATAGCCCGCGCGACCGGCGATGGGGAACGGGTTGCGGCGCCGCCAAGTGGCTAATTCACAGGGTCTTTCGCCCCGATGTCACGTCGTTGTGACGGATAACGGGCTGTCACGCCGCTGTGACGAAAGCAGGGGAAGATGTCGTCACGTTCGGTCAAAGCGGCGCGAACAGATCGACCGAATTTCCATCGGGATCGACCACGGACGCATATCGCTGGCCCCAGAATGCATCCCAGGGCTCTTTCTTCGCCTTGAAGCCGGCCGAGATCACTTTCCGAAATACTTCGTCGACGTGTCTTCGGCGAGTCGCAACGGAAGGCCAGCATCATTCCCTGCCCGACCGGCCGTACTTCCAGCCGGGATAGATCTGCTTCATCAGCGCTTCGTCGTCGAGCATCACGCGAAGCCCGCTCGAGGTGACGGCCTCGATGTGGTCCTCGTCGGAATCGGGAAAATCCAGTCCGAGCAACCGATAGAAGCGGACAGATTCCTTCATGTCCCTCGATACAATTCCGATGGCGTCCAGCTTCACGTCAATCTCCTGTGGTGGAGACGCATCCAAGCACGAGCGGCGGGGTCTCGTATTGGAAAAATCGAAACCGAAAGCCTCGATTTCGAAGGCGCGCGCCCGGCGCTAGCCGTTCACGAACTGTCGCGGCGACAGCCCCACCATATCCCTGAATTCGTGGATCAGGTGCGATTGGTCGTAGAAGCCGAAATCGGCCGCAACGGCGGACCAGTCGGCATCCGATCCGGTGGCCTGAAGGCTGCGGGTACAATTGCGAATCCGGACGATCCGGCAAAATGTCTTGAGGTCGACCCCGACGCCATCGTTCATGACGCGGTTGAGATATTGGCTGGATAATCCGAGCGAAGATGCGATTTCGCCGACCTTTACATTTCCCGGCGCGCCGCCAACCCGGCGCGATATCGACCGGATGAGCGCGAACTTCCTGTCCGGGACCATTTTCCGCGCCAGCCAGCGCTGCACGATATCCAGCCGGGACACACCGCCTTGCACAAGCTGCTCAAGCACTTCTTCGACGAACGGCGTGATCGACTGAAAGCTTGCGCGCCGATCGGTCAATTCCTTCAGCGGCAGATCAAGCAGGCCTTTTGCACCGCCGGGATGAAAACGCACGCCAAGCAAATGCCGGGGCCGCGATGTTTCGACGACCACGGTTCTTGTCATCGTTCCAACCCAGAACGCCGTCTCGAACCCGGGCGTGAGATCGAAAATCAAATCCACGCAGCCGTCGGGCAGCACGCGAGTGGACGAGACCGCGCCGCCTTCGGTACGGCTGGTCCAGAAACACTCCACGAAGGGCTGGAGCTCGCGGATTGGGCGTGATTTCGCGGTACATGGCGCGAAAGCCTTATCACAGGCCACGAGCGCGCGCTTCTATCAAAACGCCTATCAAAATGCGCCTCGCTCGGCGGTTGTTATCGGGTGGGACAGTCCCTATATCTCTGAATAACAGCCTTCTTTCCGAAGTTCGTGCTCCATCGCGGCACTCATTTTCATGAACTTCGCTCGCTCGAAATCGCGACGCCTCAGCTAAGCCACATCACCGACGATATCAGCCAGCGGCACGTCGCCCCGACGTGCGTGTCATGGAACAGGATCATCTATGCACACCGAGCTTGCCGCCGTGCGGGCTGTCCACAAGCCGTGGGGGGTCCGCGACCTGCAACCCTGGAGCAGCCTTGATGGTTCTACTGATGCCATCGGCGAATTGTGGTTCGAGCGGGCAGGTCAACATGACCATGCCCCTGCTTTGCTGCTCAAACTCCTGTTTACCAGCGAACCGTTGTCGATCCAGGTTCATCCTGACGACACGTTCGCTCGCGCAATGGGAATGCCGAACGGCAAGAGCGAGGCATGGTATATCCTTTCGGCCGAGCCGAACGCGCGGATAGGCGTCGGATTAACGCACCGGGTAACACCACAGCAACTGCGTGCTTCGATCGAGAACGGCTCGATCGCGGAACTGGTCGACTGGCGCCCTGTCGCAAAGAACGACTTTATCTACATCCCCGCGGGCACCATCCACGCGATCGGCGCCGGTATCGTGCTTGCTGAAGTTCAGCAGCGCAGCGACGCGACATTCCGCCTGTTCGACTTTGGAAGGCAACGCGAGTTGCACCAAGACAACGGCGTCGCAGTTGCCCACCCCTGGCCGCTTCGAGCGCCCTGCAACCCGACCCGCCTCACGGCGGCCCGAACAGCCCTCATCGCGAGCCCGCATTTCGTCCTGGAGCGCGCCGAGTTGCCCGAGGGTTCGAGCTGGGCGCTGCTCGCCGAGTCCGAGACCTGGATTCTCGTTCTCGGTGGCCACGCGGCAATCGGATTGTCACCCGTGTCGATCGGGCAGGCAATCTTCATTGGCGGCGGTCGCACCAGCATTGAAGTTGGCGCCAACGGGTTGAGTGTCCTGATTGCATATCCGGGAAATCGCCCGGTCGATTCACTATTGCAGATGCTCGGCGAGCGGCCCGGCAGCCTCGCCGAGGCACAAAGCCGCGCCGGAGCACAAGCATGACGCCGCTTCGTCGCATCGCCGTGATCGGCAATTCGTTGCCTCGCCACTGCGGCATCGCCACCTTCACGACCGATCTGGAACGCGCGATCGCGAATTCACGGCCAAACATCGAGACTTGCATCGTCGCGATGAACGACCACGGTCAAACCTATGACTATCCCGCTTCGGTCGCCTTTCAAATCAAGGATGATGCCGTCGAAGACTATGTGCGCGCCGCGGCCTTCCTCAATGCCGGCCATTTTGACCTCGTCTGCCTACAGCACGAGTTCGGGATATTTGGCGGTGAAGCCGGCAGCCATATTCTTGAGTTGCTTTCACGGTTGAACATGCCGGTCGTCACGACGCTGCACACGGTGCTGGCCAAGCCAGGCGCAGCTCAACGCGCGGTGATGGAACGTCTCGTCGAGATATCTTCGAAAATCGTCGTGATGGCCAGCAAGGGACGCGAGTTGTTGCGTAGCGTCTATGGCGTTGCGGATGACAAGATCGAGATCATCGCCCACGGAATCCCCGAGTTTCCGTTTGTGGAGCCCGACGCTGCGAAGGCCAAGCTCGGATTCGCCGACCGTGCCGTCATTCTGACGTTCGGCCTACTCTCCCCGAGCAAGGGCATCGAGGTCATGATCGACGCCATGCCTTCGATCCTGCAACGTCGGGCGGACGCGGTCTATGTCGTGCTCGGCGCGACGCATCCCAATCTGGTTCGCGACCAGGGCGAGACCTATCGCGAGAGCCTGATGACGCGCGCGCGCGAACTCGGGGTCGAGAACCACGTCGTATTCCTCGACCAGTTCGTGGACCAGGCGACATTGCTGCAATTCATTTCGATGTGCGACGTCTATGTCACGCCCTATCTCAATGAGGCGCAAATGACGTCGGGTACGCTGGCCTACAGCTTTGGGCTGGGAAAGCCGGTGGTTTCGACGCCCTACTGGCACGCGCTGGAGCTTTTGGACGACGGCCGTGGTGTCATCGTTCCGTTCGGCAACGCGGCTGCGATCGGCAAGGAAATTGCGCTACTGCTCACCGATGCCCCTCGCCGGCAGGCGATGCGCGAGCGTGCCTACACCAGCAGCCGGTCGATGACATGGGAGCACACCGCCGCGCATTACATTGCCATATTTGAAAATGCGCGTCAGGGCGACTGGCTCAAGGTGATCGCGCGAACCGGACCGGTCGCGATCGCGCACAGCCCTGCGGCGTCGGACATGCAATTGGGCCACTTTCTTTCGATGTGCGACGATACCGGCTTGTTCCAACACGCAGTGCACTCGGTGCCGGATCGCGCCCATGGTTATTGCGTGGATGACAATGCGCGGGCCTTGTTGCTGGCCTGCGCTCTCAACAATCCAGGCGAAAAACGTCTGCCCGAGGTTTTGACGGCCCGGTTTGCCGCGTTCGTGCAGCATGCGTGGAATCCCGACACAAAGCGATTTCGAAATTTCATGGGTTTCAATCGAACCTGGCTTGAAGACCGTGGTTCCGAAGACAGCCATGGGCGAACCTTATGGGCGCTGGGCGAGTGCGCCCGCAGGGATGCAAGCCCCTCGCGCCGGCGATGGGCCGCCGCTCTGTTTGCCGAGGCCCTGCCAACCGTGATGACATTTCGTTCGCCCAGGGCGTCGGCTTTCACGCTGCTGGGTTTGGATGGTTATTGCGCCGTCGTGTCCGATCTCCGCGCCCGGGAAATCAGGCATTTTCTTGCCGACGGGTTGATGACAGGGCTAGCCTCGGTCGAGACGCCGGACTGGTCGTGGTTCGAGGAAAGTCTCGCCTATGACAACGCACGGCTGCCGCAGGCATTGATACAGACAGGCATCGCGACGCAAACGCCTGATTATGTTGATGCCGGATTGAGGTCGCTGCGCTGGCTGATGACGCAACAGACGACGCCGACAGGTCAGTTCCGACCGGTCGGCACCGCCGGCTTCGGCGAACGGCGTCAACCGCCTCGCGCATTCGATCAGCAGCCGGTGGAAGCCACGGCGACGATAGCCGCCTGCCTGACTGCTTGGCGAGCGGAGGGCGACGTCGAATGGAAAGCGATCGCAACCAACGTTTTCGCATGGTTTCTCGGTCGCAATGACCTGTCGGTCGTGCTCGTCGATCCCGAGACCGGCAGTTGCCGCGATGGGCTGCATCCCGATCGCGCTAACGAAAATCGTGGCGGCGAGTCGGTCGTCTCATATCTGCTCGGTCTTGCCGATATTCGTCAGCTTGCCCGCGTGAATGTCAGCGTGACGCCCCCCATGGCACTACGTTCCATCGGCGCCTGATTTTGCCTCACCTCCAGCGAACCGAGGAAACCTTGTCACAAGCCTCTTTCCTGCATCGCCAGGCACTCTATCTACGTCCTGACCCCGCGCGGGTGATCGTGCGCCCGTTCAAACCGGCAACCGAACCCCGCGACCTCAACCCGACCGACAAGACGCGCGCCAACCATATCGTCTCGCGTATTCTCGCACTCGACCCGAAGACTGCCGCGGGGGTGCTGGCCGATGTGCTGGAGAATTTTCAAGGCAGGCATCGCAATTTGCTGGAAACCTTTGAGCTTCGCGCCGACGAAATGGAAGACGCGCTCGCGGCACACGTCTCGTTCTCCGAAACTCAGCGTCAGCTTCTCGGCGCCTACTTTCTCAACGAATATTCGTTCGAGGCGTCGGCACTGTTCAATCCCAGCATTGTGGCGCACCCCGACCAGCGAGGTACACCGGAAGGCGGCTTGCGCTTCATTCTCAGCCTTCGTGCCGTTGGCGAGGGGCACGTATCTTCACTGACGTTTCGCACCGGCACCATCGCTGCCGACGGCAGCCTCTCGGTCGATCCGACCGCCCGGCTCGCATCGAGCCCCCGGATCGGATATCGGGTATCGGGGCCCCTCGGCGACGAGGTTGAAGTCGTCTTCAAAGAAGGCATGGACATCAGCGAACGCGTTATATTCCCGGTCACGGAGCATCAGTCGCAGGGCATCGAAGATGCTCGCTTCGTCGAATTCAGCGACGGCGGCCGCAAGACCTATTACGCAACCTATACCGCTTATACGGGCCGGGCGATCCGATCGGAGCTGCTCGAAACGAACGACTTCCTGTCATTTAAAATGACGCCCTTGCAGGGCGCCGCCGCGCGCAACAAGGGGATGGCATTGTTCCCGCGGCGGATCGACGGCAAATACGCCATGATCGCGCGTCAGGATAATGAGAACCTCTATCTGATCTGTTCGAACGATCTATACCGATGGGACAACGGCCAGGCGATCCTGAAGCCGAAATTCCCGTGGGAATTCGTGCAGATCGGGAACTGCGGTTCACCGATCGAACTCGATGAAGGCTGGTTGTTGCTCACGCACGGCGTCGGTCCAGTTCGAAAATATTCGATCGGCGCGACCTTGCTCGACAAGAACGATCCGACCAGGGTGCTGGCGCGCTCGGCCGAACCGTTGTTGCATCCCGAACCATCGGAACGCGAGGGCTACGTTCCCAACGTGGTCTATACCTGCGGTGCGATGCGGCACAACGATCAGATCATTTTGCCGTACGCCGTATCCGACACTTACTCCAATTTTGCGACCATCGAGATTGCCGCCCTGATGCAGGCGATGTCCTGAATTCAAAAATTACGCGATTGCAGCCCCGCCCACCCAAAGGAACGACTGCATCATGGTTTCGACGGAGCATTTCCGGCAAGAGATTCGATCGCGGCTGGAACTGGCGAGTGCGCAAGGTGGACAACACCTGACGATCGAGTGTGGGGAACTTTACCGGTCTGTCAGCAGGCTACCTGTTTCCAACCGGGGAATGACCTTCTGCTGTAATGCGATGCGTGCCGAAATGGCAATTCCGGACGAGATCATTTTCGATCACCAGAAAGAAACCCTGCTGAAGGTGAAATACAAACTGCCGCGAAAGAGAGCCAAGCCGCAGTTGGTTCGGATGTCCGACTAAAACATTTCGCTCGCGCCGAGGGTCAACCGATCTTGGCGCGGGATTTGAGAATCTTGAGCGCCCGTTCGTCGCCATGCGCGTTGGCGTCGTCGACAAAGGCGACGAGAAGATCGGCGAGCGTGGCGTAGTTCCACAGCTTCAGGTCGGCCGGCTCGATCCATCCCTCGAAATAGTCGTCGAGGTAGCCGCGCGAAGCGTCATTGGCTTCGGTCCAGGCCGGACCGGCAAGCCCGGCCGGATCGGCGTCCCAATGACAGATCACGAAGCCGTCGGCGGATTTGGCGAGAATCCAGCGGCCGTCCTTTGGCGCCTCGCTGATCGGGCGCAGGAACTGGCCAATTTTCCGCAAGACAGTTTCGACCTGGCCCGACATTCGACGCCCCACCACTCAAAGCAAGAAAACGCAAAGCAAGATGACTCAAGACAACTGCCCGACCGTTGGAGAATCGCCGGGCTCGCCTTCCTGTTCCATAGGCTGATGGTTCAAGTGTGGCGAGGGAACACGCAAATTGATCCGTCACGTTTTGCGGAATCGCGAAATTTTTGTGCGCGGGCCGGCGGAACGGCGCCGCGGCCGCGACGTTGAAGCCCCATTCGGTTCAAGAGGAGGATCAAATGAGGAAACTGCTATTGGCGTCAGCCATGACCGTTGCGCTGGCCGCACCCGCGCTGGCCGACGAAGTCGGCGTTCGGGTTGGCCCTGTCGGCGCCGGCGTGACCGTTGGCGAGCACCGCGACCGCGTCGAGGACAGGACCGTGATCAGGCGGGATGAACCCGATCGCGATCGCACCACCGTCATCAAGAAGGAAGACAGTGACGGCAACCGAAGCAAGACCGTCATTCATCACGACGACTAAAGCCTGAAGTTCAGACGACTAAAGCCCGGATTTTAAAAGGCTGACGTCAAAAAACTTCGCCCGCGGGCTTCCTTGACTGGAAGCGCGCGGGCGATTTTGCTGTTCTGATCCTTCCCCCGCGAAGCGTGGGGAGGGTGGCCGGAGCGAAGCGACGGTCGGGTGGGGGCCAGGTTGCTGGAAAGCTCCGCCCCGATCCCCTTTGAAAAACCCCACCCCGATGCTCGCTTCGCTCGGCATCGACCCTCCCCGCTAGGGGGAGGGAGAAGAAAGAGAACTACACCAGCTTGACGTTCTTGAGCGGCAGGCTGCGCACCGGTTTGCCGGTCGCGGCGAAGATCGCGTTCAAGACCGACGGCGCGACCACGCAGATGGTCGGCTCGCCGATGCCGCCCCAGAAATCGTAGGTCGGCACGATCACGGTTTCGACCTTCGGCATTTCGGCCAGCCGCATGATCTCATAGGTGTCGAAGTTGAGATTGGTCATGCGGCCGTTCTCGACCTTCATGTCGCCGTAGAGCGTGGCGGTGAGGCCGAAGGCCACCGAGCCCTGCACCTGCGCCTCGATCTGGCCGGGGTTGACCGCGTGGCCGGAATTGACGCCCAGCACCATGCGATGAACCTTGAGCTTGCCTTGCGGGCTCACCGAGACTTCGGCAGACCGCCGCCGAGTAGCTGCCATAGCCCATGAACTGGGCGATGCCGCGATGCACGCCGGCCGGCAACGGCTTGCCCCAACCGGCCTTTTCCGCCACCGCCTCGAGCACCGCGAGATGCTTGGGATGCTCCTTCATCAGCGCGCGGCGGAATTCGAGCGAATCCTTGCCCGCCGCCTTCGCCACTTCCTCCATGAAGCATTCCATGTAGACGGCGTTCTGGTTGGTATTGACGCCGCGCCACGGGCCGACCGGCACGTGGCTGTTGCGCATGACGTACTCGATCAGGAGGTTCGGCACGTCATAGCCGAGTTGCGCGTCGCCGGGCGTGTCGTAATAGCCCTGCAACTGCCGCATGTCCTTGCCGTTGACGATGGCATTGGGATTGACGAGCGCGTTGATCGACTGGCCGGAGACGCGAACGTGCAGGCCGACCAGCTTGCCGTCGTTGTCGAGACCGGCCGACAGCTTGCACTGGGAGATCGGGCGGTAGAAATCGTGCGCCTGATCTTCCTCGCGGGTCCAGATCATCTTGATCGGCGTATCGGGGAAGGACTTCGCGATCTCGGCGGCCTGATGGACATAGTCCTGCGTGCCGCCGCGCCGTCCGAATCCGCCGCCGAGGTCATGGCGGTGGATTTCGCACTTGTCGAGCGGAATGCCTGAGGATTCCGACAGCGCCGCCAGCGACGCCTCCAGGTTTTGCGTCGGCACCCAGGCGTCGGCCCGATCCGCCGACAGCTTCACCGTGCAGTTCATCATTTCCAGCGGCGCGTGCGCCAGGAACGGCGTCGAGTAGGTCGCCTCGACCTTCTTCGGCGCATCCGCGATCGCCTTCAGCGCATCGCCGTTCTGGCGTTCGCCGTTGGTGGCGGTCGCCTCGAGGCCTTCTTTCAGCATCTCCGCGATCGTCGCCGACGACGTGGTGGCGTTCGGCCCCTCGTCCCACTCGATCGGCAACGCCTCGAGCGCCTTCTTGGCGCGCCACCAGGTATCGGCCACCACGGCAACGCCGGTGTCCTTTACCTTGACGACCTTCTTGACGCCGGGCATGCCCGCGACCTTGCTCTCGTCGTAGCTCTTGAGCTTGCCGCCATAGACCGGACATTCCTTGATCGCCGCGCACAGCATGCCCGGCAAGGTGAGATCGATCGCGAAGATCTTGCTGCCGTCGAGCTTGTCGGCGGTATCGAGCCGCTTCAGCGGCTTGCCCGCGATGGTCCAGCTCTTCGGGTCCTTGAGCTTGATCTCCTTGGCGTCCGGCGGCGTCAACTTGCCGGCGGCGGCTGCGACTTCGCCGTAACGCAAGCTGCGATTGCTCGCCGCATGCGTGATGACGCCCTTGGACACCGTGAGTTCGGTGACCGGAACGCTCAGCTTCTCGGCTGCTGCCTGCATCAGCATGATGCGCGCGGCCGCGCCGCCCTTGCGGACGTAGTCCTGCGAGGTGCGGATGCCGCGGCTGCCGCCGGTGCCCATTTCGCCCCAGGCGCGCTTGGAGGCGAGATTCTCGCCGGGCGTCACGCCCTGCGTCGTCACCTTGGCCCAATCGCATTCGAGTTCTTCGGCGACAAGCTGGGCAAGCCCCGTGAGCGTGCCCTGCCCCATCTCGGATCGCGCGACACGAATCACGCAAGTATCGTCCGGCTTGATCGCGACCCACAGATTGACCTGGGTCGCGCCCTCCGGCGTGCCCTCGGCATGGGCGAACGGCACGTTCATGCCGAGCGCGAGACCGCCGCCGGCGATCGCCGCCGAGCCGACGATGAAGTCGCGGCGTGAGAGTTTGAGGTGCTTTTCCAGAACAGGTTTGTTCATGACTAACCTCCCTGTCCGGTGGTGGTGCCGCCATTGGCGGCCATGTGCACGGCTTCGCGGATGCGCTGATAGGTGCCGCAACGGCAGATGTTGGTCATCGCGTCGTCGATGTCCTTGTCCGTCGGCTTCGGCGTCTTCTTCAGGAGCGCCGCGGCGGCCATGATCTGGCCGGACTGGCAATAGCCGCATTGCGGCACGTCGACCGAGGCCCACGCCTTCTGAACCGGATGCGAGCGATCGGCCGATAACCCTTCGATGGTGACGATCACGTCACTCTCGGTGATCTGGCCGAACGGGATCTGGCAGGAGCGCTGAACTTCGCCGTTGAAGTGAACCGAACAGGCGCCGCACTGGGCGATGCCGCAACCATATTTGGTGCCGGTTAGACCGACATGTTCTCTGATAACCCACAGCAAGGGTGTGTCGGCCTCCGCCGTAACTTCCCTCACCGTGCCATTGATGTTGAGTTTTGCCATATGCGTATCCTCCATCAGGCAGGCGCGCGGAGCATACTGGCGGAGAAAATTATTGCCTACGGTTTTCGGACGCAGAGCCATGTGGTGGATTTGCATTCGGCACCTGACGGTGCGCCCCGGAATGACGGGAAACGTTGAGGTCGGAGCCTATCCGGTTGTCTCATCCCCGCGCCATCGAGCCGGGCGAGCGTCGCGTTCAGGCTTTTCTGCACATCGGCGAGGTTCTTCAACAACTGCGCGACTTCACCACGTGAAAGATTTTGCACTGCGGTATCGACCACCTCCCGCGCCAGCGGCAGCAGCTTGGCCTTTGCGGCCCGCCCCTTCGGCGTCAGGTGGATATGCCATTTGCGGCGGTCGTCCGGGTTGCGAACCCGGCGGACCAGGCCTTTCTTTTCCATCACCAGGATCGCGCTCAGGGTGGTCGGCTCCATGGTGCCGACCCTGACCGAGAGCTCGCGCTGGGTCAGGCCGTCCTCGTGCCAGAGCGCGCGCAGGAAATACCACATGCCGGTGGTGATGCCGTGCGGCTCGATCTTGAACTGGAGGAAGCGTTGCAGCGCCCGGTGGGTGGCGCGGACCTGATAGCCGACGCTCTCGGCAAACGGCAGCTCGGCCTCGCTCGCCTTCTTGACGCCGACTCTTCCTGACAGTGGCCTTCCTGACAGTGGCTTTCTTCGCGCTGGTCAACGACGGCCCCTTTGTCCCGGTGCGGCAGACCGGTGATCGCACATTCGCCAGGCCTAGGCAAACGTGGCCCTCGCCTGTCATAAGGGGTTGCGCAATTTGCTTAGCAAGCTAAGTATTCCCGAGGAGACCATCCGGGAAACGACATGACGAGCGACCCCGAAAAGCGGGAACTGAACCTGAAAGTCCGCCACAAATCGGAAATCGCCGACGGCGTGTTCCTGTTCGAGCTCGCCGCGGCGGACGGCGGCGAGCTGCCGGCGTTCACGCCCGGCTCGCACATCACGGTGACCGCGCCGTCGGGCCAGAAACGCCGCTACTCGCTCTGCAACGATCCGGCCGAGCGCGACCGTTACATGATTGCGGTCAAGCAGGAGACCTCCGGCCGCGGCGGCTCGTTGAGCTTCACGCGGGACATCAAGGAAGGCGACGCTGTGGCGGTCGAGCCGCCGGAAAACGAATTCGAAATGGCGACGGCCGAGCCGAAGCGGCTGATTTTCATTGCGGGGGGCATCGGCATCACGCCGATCCGCGCCATGATCCTGCATTGCCTGCGGCACGGCAAAACCAGCTTCATGCTTTATTACTTCACCCGGACGCCGGACATGATGGCGTTTCGCGACGAGTTCGCCTCAAGCGCGTTCGACGGCAAGGTCGTGCTGCACCACGACAATGGCGACCCCGATCAGGCCTATGACCTCTGGCCGGTACTCGAACAACAACGCGGCGCTCATCTTTATTGCTGCGGGCCGCGCGGCCTGATGGACGCGGTGCGCGACATGACCGGGCATTGGCCGGACTCCGCCGTGCATTTCGAGGATTTTGTCGGCGCTTCGGCGCCCCACGCCGACGACGTCAAGTTCGAGGTGAAGCTTGCGAAGACCGGTGCGGCCTACGAGGTCGCGGCGAATGTATCGATTCTCGACACGCTGCGGCAGCACGGCCATGTCCTGCCGAGCTCCTGCGAAAGCGGCACCTGCGGCACCTGTCGTTGCAACTATACCGATGGCGAGGCAGACCATCGCGACCTCGTGCTGTCCGATGACGAGAAGAAGCGCGAAATCATGATTTGCGTCAGCCGCGCGAAATCGCCGACACTGACGCTGGATATCTGTAGCAGGACGGTGCGAGCCCGGAGCGTTCATGACCCAACCCCTCAAACTCGGCGTCATCGGTCTCGGCCGCGCCTTCACCTTGATGCTGCCGACGTTTGCGGCCGATCCGCGCATTGTGCTCACAGCCGCGAGCGATCCCCGCACGGATGCGCGCGAGCGCTTTGCGCGGGAATTCGACGCGAAGGTCTATGAGGATGCGGAAGCGCTGTGCGCCGATCCCGATGTGGCCGCCGTCTACGTCGCGTCGCCGCATCAGTTTCATGTGGCGCACGTGAAACTCGCCGCGAAACACCGCAAGCACGTGCTGGTCGAAAAGCCGATGGCGCTGACGGTCGAGGATTGCCGCGAGATGATCGCGGCGGCGAAAGCGGCCAACATCAAGTTGCTGGTCGGCCACAGCCACAGCTTCGACCTGCCCTATTTGCGGGCACGCGCGATGATCCGGAGCGGCGCCTACGGCCATGTCCGGATGATCAACGCGATGAACTTCACGGATTTTCTTTATCGCCCGCGCCGGCCGGAAGAACTCGACACGGGCAAAGGCGGCGGCGTGGTGTTCAGCCAGGCCGCGCATCAGGTCGACATCGTGCGCCTGCTCGCCGGCAGCCACGCGACTTCGGTGCGCGCCTTCACCGGCAACTGGGACGCCGCGCGCAACACCGAAGGCGCCTACTCAGCGCAGATCAGATTCGCCGACGGCAGCTTCGCTTCGCTGACCTATAGCGGCTACGCCCATTTCGATACGGACGAATTCATGGGCTGGTGGGGCGAACTCGGACAAGGCCGCGACGGCGACGCATCCTACGGCCGCGCCCGGCAAAACCTGTCAAAGGCTGCCAGCGTGGCGGAAGAGATCGCGCTGAAGACGGCGCGCGCCTACGGTCCGTCGGGCCGCGACGCCTTTCAGACCGACGACGAACTCTCGCACAATCATTTCGGCTTCGTGGTTGCAAGCTGCGAACGCGCTGATTTGCGTCCGCTGCCGAACGGCGTCATGGTCTATGGCGACAAGACGCGCCATCTCGACGAACTGCCCTCGCCGAAAATCCCGCGCAGCGAAGTCGTCGACGAACTCTATGCGGCGGCGATATCAGGCACGCCGCCGCTGCATTCCGGCGAATGGGGCCTGGCGACGCTGGAGATTTGTCTGGCGATCCTGGAATTGGCGAAGACGGGGCAAGAGGTGACGTTGAAGGCGCAGGTGTAGCCACATCGTCATGGCCGGGCTTGACCCGGCCATCCACGTCTTCATTGAGCCGCAAGCCAAGACGTGGATGCCCGGCACAAGGCCGGGCATGACGGCAACACTATCCGCCCGCCTTCGCGCTATTCGCCCTTGAAGCGATGATCGCGATGACATCGTTCTCGGCCGCAGCCGCGGTCTTGTAGCGCGGCTCGGTGGTCACGAACGGCTGCTCGGCCTCGGCCGGGTGGAAAATCTCGACGCAATAGAGGCCCGATGAAGCGTCCAGTTTCGGCTCGATGCGGATCAGTGCCATGGTTCGCTCTCTCCTCTCGAAGCTGTCATTCCGGGGCGCGCGTTAGCGCGAACCCGGAATCCATCGTTCCGCACGATGCTGGGAATAATGGATTCCGGGTTCAGCCCTGCGGGCTGCCCCGGAATGACGATGGACAAATGCGGTCATGCCGGTGTCTTCGCTGCCCCCGCCGGAAACAACACGCCGCGCAATTTCGCCGCCAGCGCGGCGCCGGCCGCGTCGGACGCTTCCGTCGTCCCGCCCATGCCGAGATAGCGCTCGGCGATCTCCCGCGAATTCAGCAAGTCTTTCGCGGCGCCTGACAGCGTGATCCGCCCATTCTCGAAGACATAGCCGCGGTCGGCGATCGAGAGCGCGGCCTTCGCGTTCTGCTCGGCCAGCAAAATCGTAATGCCCTGATCGCGCAAGGCAACGATCAGGCGGAAGATTTCGGCCACCAATAGCGGCGCGACGCCGAGCGACGGCTCGTCCAGCACCAGGATTTTCGGCTTCGCCATCAGGCCTCGTGCGATGGCGAGCATCTGTTGCTGCCCGCCGGAGAAATTGCCGGCGATATCGTTCATGCGCTCGCGCAGCACCGGGAACAGCGCCGATACCGCTTCCAGTTGCGCGGCGGCATCGGCCGCTGAAACCGCATAGGCGCCGAGCGCCAGATTTTCCGCAACTGACATGCCGGCAAAGATCTGCCGCCCCTCCGGAACATGCGCGATGCCGCGACGCAGCCGCTCGGCCGGCGGCAGGGCCTCGATCGGTTCGCCTTCAAGCAGGATGGAGCCCGCCAGCGGTCGCAACAGCCCCGAGACGGCTTTCGCCAGCGTCGATTTGCCGGCGCCGTTGGCACCCAGGAGCGTGACGATCTCGCCGCGTTCGAGCGTCAGATTGATGTCTTCGAGCACGCGGTGATGGCCGTAGCCGATCGCCAGCGATTTGAGCTCAAGAAGCGGCATGGCCCCGCTCCTCTCTTCCAAGATACGCCTCGATCACGCGGCTATTGCTTTGCACCTCCGACGGCGTGCCGGTCGCGATGATCGCGCCGGAATCGAGCACGACGATGCGGTCGGCGACATTCATCACCAGCGACATGTTGTGCTCGACGACAAGCACGGGGATGCCGAGCTTTCGGATCGCGCGCAACAGATTTGCCAGCCCCTCGGTCTCGGTGTCGTTGAGGCCGGCCGCGGGCTCGTCGAGACATAGTAGTTTGGGTTGCGCCATCAGCGCGCGCACCACTTCGAGCAGTTTCTGCGCGCCCATCGGCAATTCGGTCGCATGGGTCTCGGCAAACAATGAGAGCCCGACGAGTTCCAGCATCTCCTCCGCGCGGCGGCGCAACGTCCGCTCCTCCTCGCGCGCGCCCCGCAGCCACAACGACTGGCTCGGCAACGAATGACGGCCGAGGCGATGGCCGCCGACCATCACGTTCTCGATCGCCGTCATGCCGGGAAACACCCGCGCCGACTGGAAGGTCCGGATCAATCCCAGCCCCGCGATCGCCACCGGCGAAAGCCCCGCGAGATCGCGCCCCGCGAACGTCACACGGCCCGCATCGCGACCCATGATGTTGGTGACAAGATTGAAGACCGTGGTCTTGCCCGCGCCGTTCGGGCCGATCAGCGCCGTCACTTCGCCCGCACGCGCCTCGAACGATACGTCGTTGATGGCTTTCAGGCCGCCAAAACTTTTGACGAGATTCCGTACGCTCAGGATCGCGCTTTGGCTTGCTTGGGTCTGCGTATCGATCGCGGTCATGACGCCGGCGCCTCGGTCTTGGCCGGGCTCGCTCCCCGCGAAACTCCGTCACGCGAACCGCCAAGCCGCGCGATGACTTGTATCAACGCGCCGTAAATCCCCTGCGGCAGATGCAGGAAGCTCGTGACCAGCAGCGCGCCCGATGCAAACGTCTTGTAGATCGCAAGCGGCGCGAACATCACCGGCAACAGCGTCAAGAGCAACGCGCCAAACAGACCGCCGACCAGCGTGCTCTCGCCGCCGATGATCAGCATTGCCACCAGTTCGAGCGAGCGCGAGGTGCCGACCATTTCCGGCGCCAGAAAATTGAAGAAGAACGCATAGAGGCTGCCCGCGAGCGAGGCCAGCGTGACGCTGATCAGGAACGCCGCCAGCTTGTAGCGCACGACATTGATGCCGAGCGCGGCGGCCGCCATCTGGTCGGAACGGATCGCCTTGAGCGCACGGCCGAAGCCGGAGCGCATCGCGCCGACAAGCCCCAGCAGAATGACGATGTCGAGGCCGAGCACGAGGTAATACATCGCGCGCGGGCTCGCGAAGGTGAAGCCCGCGACCGAGAACGAGGGAATGCCCGACTAGTCCGGAAGGCCCGCCGGTGATGTCAAGAAAGCCGACCGCGCAGGAATCGACCAGGAGGCCGAAGGCCAGTGTCGCCAGCGCGAGATAAAGCCCGCGCAGCCGCAACGTCACCACCGAGAGCACGAGCGCGCAGGCAAGCGAGACGCCGATGCCGGCGAGGATCGAGAGCACGGGTGCAATGTCATAGTTGATCGCGAGATAGCCCGACGTGTAACCGCCGATCGCCATGAAACCGGCCTGACCAAGGCTGACCTGCCCGGCATAGCCCATCAGCACGTCGAGCCCCATCAGCGTCATGAACAGGATGGCGGCGATCACCAACCCGCTCATGATGCCATTGTCGGTGACGACGAAAGGAATGAGCGCGGCGACAATCACGGCGAACGCCGCGAGCGGCCAGCCGAGATGCGAAGGCAGTTTCGCGGCGTGGCCGGCGGCCTTCACCTCGTCGCGCGTATCCTGCCGCCGCGCGACGCCGCCCTGGATCAGGCCTTGCGGCCGCCAGATCAGGACGATCAGGAGAATGAGGAGCGAGATCGCGCTCGAAAACAGCGAGGAGATGTAGGCGGTCGAAAGCTGCGTCACGAGCCCGAGAAAAAGTCCGCCGATCACCGCGCCAGGAAACGAGGCGATGCCGCCGATCGCCGCCGCAACGAAGCCGGAAATCGTGAACAGGCGGCCGGTATCGAATTGCAGCGAGGTGGTCGGCGCGACGATGACGCCCGATAGCGCCGCGATCAATGTCGCAAGGCCAAAGCTCAACAGCGTCATGCGCGGGACATCGATGCCCATCAGGCTCGCGGCGGCCGGATTTTCGGCGCAGGCCCGCAGCGCCTTGCCGAGTTGGGTCCTTGCGATGAGAAACCAGAGCGCGACGATGATGAGCGCGGTGGCGCCGAACACCCAGAACGCTTGCGTTGGAATCAGGATCGCGCCGAACGCCAGCGGCGCTTCACCCGAGAATGGCGGCGTCGCATAGGGCTGGCTGCCCCAGACCACGAGCGAAAACCCCTCGATCATGGTGAGGATGCCGGCGGTGAGCATCAGCACATTGGCATTTGAAAGCCGCGCCAGCGCCGGCACGAACGTGAAGCGCGCGAGCACAAGCCCCGCGATCACGGTCGTCACCACCGCCGCCGGAATGGCGACGAGCAGCGGCCAGCCCCAGGCGACCGCGAACGAATAGCCGATCATCGCCGCGACGAGCGCAAAGCCGCCTTGCGAGAGATTGATCGCGCCGGTGACGCGATAGACCAGCGAGAAACCGAGCGCGATCGCGGCATAGATGCTGCCGACGACAAGTCCGCCGATCGCGATCTGGATGAACTCAAGCACTATCCACGCCCATCACTGCGCGCGCGGAATGCCGAGCGGATCCGAGACCACCGCCCAGGTTTGCGCGGCCGCATCCCAGCGCGTCACGACCACGTTCAATTCGTCCAGCCCGCGATTGGGCACGGCCTTGAAGTCGTACATGCCGTTGATGCCGGCAACGCCCTTCAAGTCGTTGAAGTAGCCGCGCAGGTCCGCCGCGGTCGCATCCGGCTTCAGCTTGCGCAACGCGCCGACGACGAGCGAAGCCGGGTCCCAGGCGTAGGTCGAGGGACCATCCGGCTTGATGTCGGTGCCGGCGAAAGCCTTGTAGAACGCTTCCTTCGCAACTGCCGCCTCGTTCTGTTTCGGAGGCTTGGCGTCTTTGAGAAAATCCGCCGCCGGAATGTAAAGTTCCTTCGGCAGAAACGCCGCGTATTGCGCCATCTGCGCGTAGGTCTGGTTGCCGTTGGTGGTCGCCACCGGCAATTCGATGCCGGCGTCATGAATGGCCTTGAACACGGTGCCGATCGGCCCGCCCGTCGACCACGCCACCAGCACGTCCGGATTGGCGCCCTTCAGCCGCTGGATCTGCGCCGCCGCGCTGACGTCGGTCGGATTGAGCTGGGCCTCGGCGACGAGTTCGACGTCCTTGTGGCCTTCGGCGCCGAACAGCGACTTGAAATTCTTGTAGGCGTCCTGCCCGCTGGCATCGGTCGAGGTGATCAGCGCGACCTTCTTCCAGCCCTTGGCGCCGAAATACCGGAGCAGCGCGGCGGCGAGTTCCTTGGTCGAGATGCTCGAGCTGTAGACGAAGCCGCCATTGGCGGGATGAATGCCGGGCGAGAAGCAATAAAGCAGCGGGCCATCCTTCATCAGCGGCGCCATCGCGTTGCAGAGCGCGACCAGCGCCGAGCCGAGGATCACGGGCGGATTGGAAGCCTTGACCTGGTTGGCAAGCTGCACCGCGACCTGCGGGCTCGACTGATCGTCATGAAACACGAACTTCAGCGGCTGGCCGTGAATGCCGCCATCGGCATTGGTCGCCTTCTCGAACTGCTGCAGCGCCTGCTGCTCGGCCTTGCCAAGGAACGCGCCGCCGCCGGTGAGCGGCAAGATGACGTTGATCTCCCGATCCGCGGCATGCGCCACGGAGAGACCACACACGAGCGTAGCGGCAACGAGAATAGTGCGGACGTGCAATCGATCCTCCCGATTGTTGGCGCTGGTATTTTTCGCTTTTTAGCGACTTATCGATGGCCGCGCCATTGTCGCGGCTTTGACGTTCGTAGCATGCCGCCAGTGGTCCAATTCTAACATTCGCATCCCTTCTCGCGGCCTGACTGGTAGCGAATGTCAAATCCACTCCACTGGTTCACGCCGCCGCGCCCGCCATTTCCTTGTCGGTTTCGTCCTCCTCGAGGCCGGCCAGAACCTTGACCTCCTCGTCGGACGCCCCAAGCGTGCGCCAGGGCACGGTCTTCTCCACCACACCCTGGTACGAGCGGAGATTCGCCTGTGGGAGCTTTGGATCGATATGTCCGATCACGCGCGCCTCCTCGGTAAAGGCTTTCGCGGCATCGATCATCAGGCGGCGGAACTGCACGATCGCGATGTCACTGGCGCCAAGGCGCTCCTGCGTGCGATCGGCGATCGGGCCCATCGATTCCCACATCGCGATGTCCTGGTTCGGAATGCCGGGAATGCCGGTGAAGCTGTCGCCGCCGGCCATCGCGTCGCGATCCTGAAGATAATTGTTGTGCGCGTGGCGCTTGAGCGGGCGGAATTGCGCGTCGACATCGACACCCACCTCGAGCACGCAGAACTTGCGCCAGGCTTCGGTTGAGATGCCCGCCTGCTCGCCTTCCGCCCAGGCGATGAAGTGGAAGGTGCTGGAGGTGTCGTTGCGCGGCACGATCACGCTCGTGACATTGTAGGTGCTGTTCGGCGGGATCAGCGCGGTGAACGGCGCGACATAGGTCGTGATCCGCACATAGTCGTGCGTGTTGGCATTCGCGATCGGGCGGCGGATCGCGGCATAGCGCATGCCGTAATTGGTGAGCTGGACCTGAATGCGCGGATTCTTGTCGGTCGAAGGACGAACCCAGTGGTCGCCCTTGGCTTGTGCGTCGCCCTTGGCCGGGCGCATGTCGGAGGAATGCAGCGTGGAGGAATGCGCCGAGTCGATCTGGCCTTCCATGATCTGCGCCCAGTTGCAGGGCAATTCGACCTTGGCGATCGCGACGCGCGCTTGCGCATGCGGCGCCCACGGCGGCGCCTCGAATTCCGGCATCGTTTCCGGCGGTCCCATATAGGTCCAGACAAAGCCGCCGGCCTCGCGTGTCGGATAGGAAAGATGTTTTGCCTTCTCCGGCAGCGCGCTCGCCTTCGGCTCCGACGGCATGTCGACGACGTTGCCGTCGGTGTCGAACTTCCAGCCGTGATAGAGGCAGCGCAGGCCGCATTCCTCGTTGCGGCCGAACGCGAGCGAAGCCTTGCGGTGCGGGCAGGCCTCGCCGAGCAACCCGGTCTTGCCGTTGCTATCGCGGAAGGCGACGAGTTTTTCGCCGAAGAGCTGCACGCGCACCGGCGCGCCGTCAGCGGTCACCTGTTCGGACAGCACCGCCGGCACCCAGTGGCGGCGCATCAATTGACCCATCGGGGCATCGCCCTCGACGCGGCACAGCAACTCGTTTTCCGCTTGCGTCAGCATAGCCCGCTCTCCCGAAATGCTTAGTCTCCTAAGCATCTATATAGGACAGCCCCGCCCGCCCCGTCCAGAGGTGCGCGAGGCGATTCCAGGAGGATTCGAAGGGCCAGCTCATGCGCCGGCGAGCGCCCCATCCGTGCTGCACAGCAATACTTTGAGGGGGCACACCAAACAAATGACGCGCCTAACGGGGCGCGTCATCACGTTCAAAACTTCTCAGGCAAGTTGTGGCGTGGGATCAGTTCTTTCGTTCGCACCAACGAGGGCACTGGTTCGATACGCCGCTCTTCTGGACATTTCGCCATGCATTTGTCATATGCCGCGCCGGTGTAAGCCGATGCGGCGACGGTGCGTCTGCCCCTAACAGGGCCAGTGCGGCAACAAGCGAAATTGAAAATCGAAGCATCACAAATCCTCCTCAAAACAATCAGATGGGTTTCGGGAAAATAAGCAGCTTCAGTCCCCGTCTTACAGGCGAGACGGCCAGGCTGAAGCGTTGCTGAGCTTAGATTGTCCGTGGCCGCGTTCAAGTCGAAAGCCCGGGTCGCACCGGGGCCTTTTTCGGGGAATGACCGATCCGGGCGAAGCGCGCTGACCCCGGTTGAGGTGAGCGGCCGCCAGGAGCGAGGATTCAAGCGGGCATCAAACGAATGACGCGCCCCGAAGGGCGCGTCATCATGTTTCAAGGTTTCTCGGAGCAGTCACCGCGCCGATCAATTCCTTCTTTCGCACCAATGAGCGCAAGTCTGGTTGAAACTGCCTGCCCGGCATTTTTCCATGCATTTGTTATAGGCCGCACCGGAGTAAGCCGAGGCGGGTGAAACGGCGATGGTCATGGCCCCTGTCAGGGCCAGCACGGCAACAAGCGCAGTTGTAAGTCGAAGCATCACGAGTCCTGTCCTTTTTCGGGGTTGAAGTCGATTTGCGGGGTTCAAGGCGCATCAAACAAATGACGCGCCCCGCTGGAGAGCGCGTCATCGTGTTTCAAGGTTTCTCGGGAAAGTTGCGGCGACGCCGGATCAATGCCTTCTTTCGCACCAATAATCGCAATACCGGTTGGCGCTGTCTGCCTTGCATTTCGCCATGCATTTGTTGAAGGCCTCGCCGGAGTAAGCCGATGCGGGCGAAACGGCGACGGTCATTGCCCCTGTCAGGGCCAGCACAGCAACAAGCGCGAAAGATCGAAGCAACGGAAATCCTCCTCAGCACAGTTCAGATGGATTTTCCGGAAGATGAGCAGCCTCGGCGACCTCCAGTTGGAGGACGGTCAGGCTGAAGCGATGGCGACTTTATTTGCCCGTTGCGGGGTTCAAGTCGAAAAGCCCCGGTCGCACCGAGGCCTTTTTGGGGGAGACGTTAAGGTTGCAAGCGAAGCGGCTGCTCTAGATGCCGAACATCCAGACCGCGACGATGGCGCCGAGAACAGCCAGACCTGAAACGGTCCAACCAGCCGCATAGGCCCCGTCATCGGTAGGCCGTTCCACCATGGAATCGCGCCATTCGCTCATGAAAGCCTCCCTGAAGGCTGTCGCTTTTTATGTGCCTCTTGGCAAATAGGTCGCGGCCGGAGGCAGAAGGTTCAATTTGCTGAACCAATTCACAGGGGTGGGCTTGGTTCCGTCGCTTCCGTCCCCGGAAGCGGGAGGGATCAAGAGATGCCGCTCATGCGTTGTTTCAAACCCGCGCCGTCAACGCGGTCACGAAGCGGTCGGCGTCTTCCTCGTCGTTGAAAACGTGGGGCGAAACGCGCATCCGCGCCAACCGCGCTGCAACATGAATGCCGTCGGCGGCCAGACCCTCGATCATTCCCCCCGGCAGACCGCCGGCAAAACCGAGGCTCAGGATATGCGGCGCCCGGAATTTCGCGTCCATCAGGCGGAGTTTGGTCCCGGCCAGGCCTTCGGCGATGCGCTCGGTGAGCATCTTGAGGCGCCCGGCGACGGCCTCCGCGCCCCATTCCGCCATCATCTCCATGCCGATCGCCGCCATTTCCATCGCGATGAAATGGTCGCGCTCGCCCATGTCGAAGCGGCGTGCGCCCGCGACATAGTTCAGGTCGGTAAAGTAGATTTCCGCGTCCGAGTGGATGCCCCGGCGGCCGAAGCCGGTCTGTTCCAGCGGAATCCCGTTCTGGTGGCGCTTGGCGATATAAATAAAGGCGCGGCCATAAGGCCCAAGCAGCCACTTGTAGGTCGGGAAGATCACGAAATCCGGATCGAGCTTGGCGACATCCATCGCGATCACGCCGACCGCATGCGTCGCATCGATCAGAAACAGCGCGCCCTGACGCTTGAGCGCCGCGCCGACCTTCTCGGTGTCGATCACCCCGCCATCCGACCAGTGCACGGACGAGATCGAGGCGAGCGCCAATCGCGGCGCCCCTTGCCGCTCGATCGCGGCCAGCACGGCCGAGGTCCAGTCGCCATCGAGCGGCTGGCGCACGGTCTCGATGGTGAAGCCGGCCGACGCCGATCGCGTCTGCCACTCCAGCACCGGCGAGGAATGATCGTTCTCCAGCACCAGCACCCGCATGCCCGGAGGAATTCGACAGGATCTTGCCGGCGGTCGCCACGCCGAAGCTCACCGAGGAAATCAGCGCGATATCGGAAGCATCGGCGTTGATCAGGCGGGCGGCGGCGTTTCGCGCCCGCTCGTGCTGGCGGTTGGCAAACGAAGCATCCAGCGTCCACGGCGCGCCCTTGCGCCCCACCGCTTCGCGCGCCGCCTCCTGCGTGCGCAGCGGCAGCGGGCTGTAGGAGGCCGAATTCAGGTAGCAGATATCGCGCGGAACGCCGAAGAGGCTGCGCTGTGAGCCGAGCATGTGAATCTCTTCCGGAAGGCACAAAACCTATCCGCCGGAGATCGCTGCCACCACCCCTACGAAAGCAATGCCGACCAGTGTCCCGGTTCTGCCGGTCACTGTACGCCGCGGGCCGGCTAGCCCGCTGCGGCAACCTTCGCTTCGTCGCGCCAATGCGACTGATAGACCTCGAGAATGCCGCGCGACATCCGCACGTCGGCGCGCTTGAACTCGGTCTTGAGATCATCAAGCTCGCGGGCAGAGATGCGGTGATTTTCCGCGCCCAGGAACAACAGCGACATCGCGGTTTCCCACGAAAACTCCAGCGCCTTCGACATCACCAGGATCAGGTCGCGGTTGTTGACCAGGAGCATCTGCTCGACGACCTCGACAGGCAGCGAAGAAAGCAGCGACAAGGCAATGACCGCGTCCTCGAACTTGTGGGCGATCGCGTAATTCGCGATGCTTCCTTCGTTCAACCGGCCGGCCTTGTACACTTCGGTTACCGACTGCTTGAGCGCCAGATAGCTTTCCTGGCCCGGGCCAAACTTCGAATAGAGCTTGCCGGTGGCCTGACCCACCGAGGCCTGAATCACCTTTGTCAGATCCGGGCGTTCGCGCTCGAGCTTGCGGCGGACATCGCCGGAGGCCTTGGCAAGCAAGACCCGGAACATCTGCGGCGGGATTTCCTTGCGCATGCCGACGCGCTCGGCGAGCACTTCGTCGGATTCCGAGCGCTTGATCATCTGGCGGAAGCCGAAATCGGAGAAAGCCGCGCCGGCGTTCGCCGCGACCGATTGCACGACTTCCTGATTGCCGCGGGTGACCAGTTCGTCCGTCACCTCGACCGGCACCGACGTGCGGCGCGAGATCGCAAGCAGATGGCGTTGGCCCTTGCTGCGGATATTGGCAATCAGCGACTTGGCGTCGAGACGCGGCGAAAATTGCAAAACGGGCCCGGCGACCTCGATCGAATCGTCGGAGGCGAGCATCTCCACGACCTTGACCGGCGCGTTGCTCGAATGGGCGAGCCGCCGCGAGAGTTCGGCGCGCGCGCCCTCCTCGATTTCATCGGAGAGCCGGGCGATCACCTCGCCGAAAATGCCGATCTGCTCTTCGTTGAACTCGCCGTCGACAAGGACCTCGGTCGCATGCCACAGCGCCTTGGTGCGGTTCTCGCTCGAGCCCCGGCCAATCGCATCGTTGAGATCTTGCAGCGCGTGAGCTACTTCAGACATGAAATTTCTCGAGTACAGGCGCAATGGAATTTTCAAAACCAACCGATAGCGGGCAACTTTTAATGGCGAGGCCTCGCTTTGCCTCGGTTTTCGGTCCGGCCGGTGACCCTTCATTAACTGTGGACGCCCGCGACACGATACGCGCGCTTTCGGCAGCAAAAACAGCGAGCCGCGGCCGCGCGCGCCGCCGCAATTGACATTGCGTTTACCGATCGCTTACCTCTTTTCTTAATTGGCAGAAGCCGTGAAGTTCGCGCGGGAAATCCGCCCGAAAACCGGCCGGAAACGGGAAATGAGGGGCAAGCGATGGACCGGACCACAACGTCTCCGAGCATTGAGGCGACGTCACGTACGACCGATAGTGCGATCGCCATTGCCGCCATTGCCGTGCTGATCGCCTCCTACGCGGTCAATGCGATGGATCGCACGTTGTTTCCGCTGATGCTGACCGACGTCCGCCGCGAATACGGCTTCAGCCTGCCGCAGGGCGGATTGCTGTCGACGATCTTCACCCTCGGCATGGCGCTTGCGGGAATTCCGACCGGCTACCTGATGTCGCGTTTCTCGCGCAAGACGGTGAACCAGATCGGCATTCTGATCTATTCCGTCGCCACCGTGATCACCGTCGTCGCCACCGGCTTTGCCGACATGCTGTTCTATCGCGCCATCACCGGCATCGGCGAGGCGATGCAACTCACGGCCTTGATCGCGGTGTTCTCCGGCTATTTCTCGCGCAACCGCGGCGCCGGCGTCGGCCTGCTCAACTATGCCTATGCCGGCGGTGCGGCGATCGGGCCGTGGCTCGGCGCCAAGTTGCTGGTCGACTACGGCAGCTGGCGCGCGCCGATGATCGTCTACGGCGTCATCGGGCTCGCGATGATCGTATTGATCGCGGCCGTCGTGCAGCCCGCCGTGAGCGAGACCAGGGCCGAGGCCAAGGCCGACGCTGCCACCGGCGGCGCGGCGGCGCTGAACAATCTCAATACGATCGTGCTCGCGGCCTTGAGCGTTGTGTTCGGGCTCGCGCTCTACGGCTATCTCGGCATGTACGCGACGTTCCTGCGCGAAGCCTTGCACTACGCGCCGGCGGATGCCGGCCGCGTCATGAGCATTTACGGGCTCGGCGTGCTGGTCTCCCCGTTCATGGGATGGGTCGGCGACCGCTTTTCGCCACGGCTGGTGCTGGGCCTAAGTTTTCTGGTCGCAAGCGCCGTCGCGGCAATGCTGTTCAACGGCCCCGCCGACTTTGCAACGCAAGCGGCGTTCTCCTTCGTGCTGGGCGCGACTTTCAGCGGCACGATCTTCGTCAATCTCGCCGCCTTTCACGTCAAGGCGGTCACCGGAAACCTCGCCGGCCGTGCCTCGGGCCTGTTCGTCACCTGCGTCTATGGCTCGGCCACCGCTGCGGGTTATCTCATCGGCTGGATCGTAGGCCTGGCCGGCTGGACCGTTGCCGGCAATATTCAGCTCGTGGCGCTGTGCCTCGTCGGCGCCGTCGTCACGCTGTTGCTGCGGCCGGACCAGATGTCGCGCCCAGCCGTGAAGGCCGGTTGACGACGATGAACAGGAGCGATCTTCCTACCGTCACCGTCAATGTCTTCCCCGGCGGCTTCAACTGGGGCGTCTATGTCGGGCAGAGCAAAGGCTTCTTTGCCGAACACGGCATCCTGATCGAAGTCCAGGGCACGCCGAACTCCGTCACCCAGATGACGGACTTCTCGCAAGGCAGGTTCGACATCGCGATGACCGCGGTCGACAACATCGTCGCCTATGTCGAGGGCCAGGGCGAAGCGCCGATCGGGCCACAGCCCGATTTCGCCGCGGTCATGGGCAGTGACAGCAGTTTTCTAAGCCTCGTGGCCTCGCCTTCGATTTCGAGAATCGAGGACCTCAAGGGCAAGACCGTCTCGGTCGACGCCGCGACGACCGGCTACGCCTTCGTGCTTTACGAAATCCTGCGCCGACACGGCCTCGACAAGGACAAGGGCGACTATGAGATCGCCCGCGCCGGCGGCATGGTGCAGCGCTGGAATGCGCTTCGCGAGGGCCAGCACGCCGCGACATTATTGTCGGCGCCCTACAACATCGTCGCGAAAAACGCCGGCTTCAACGAATTGGTCAAGGCAACCGACATCATCGGCCCCTACCAGGGCAACGTCGCTGCCGTCCGCCGGTCCTGGGCCACGCAAAACAGCGCGAAGGTCAAAGCCTATATCGGCGCCTACCGCAAATCGATCGCCTGGCTCTACAATCCGAAGCACCGCGACGATGCTATCGCGGTCCTCAGGTCTCACCTGCCGCAAATGACGCAAGCGATGGCGGAAGCCAGCTACAGCGAGCTGCTCGATCCCGCACGCGGCTTCTTTTCGACCTGCGAGATCGTCCGCGCCGGGTTCGACTGCGTGCTCGAATTGCGCAGCCGTTACGCTCTGCCCGGGAAGCCGCTCACCGACCCCGACAAATATTGCGATTTGAGTTTCGGGTAGGACAATTTTGGCTCTGGGTCGAACAAGCGGCGCTATCCTCGCAGGAGCGAGACATGAGCGACGTAACGCCTCCGAAAATCGAATGCTACGATGCGAAGCACCTCGACGGGGTCGCCGCGTTGATCACGCCGATCCAGCAGGAGGAATACGGCATCGCCATCACCTACGATGAACAGCCGGATTTACGCGACATCCCCGGCTTCTATCAGGAGGGTGCCGGTCAGTTTTGGGTGGCGTTGGATGGCGAACGGGTCGTAGGCACGATTGGACTGCGCGACATCGGAGGTGGAGCCGCGGCCTTGCGAAAGATGTTCGTCGCGAGCGCTTACCGCGGCCAGCGTCACGGGACGGCGGCCGCACTGCTCGAAACCCTGCTCGCACATGCGCGGCGGCGAGGCGTCGAGACAATTTACCTCGGCACCACGGACAAGTTCCTGGCGGCCCATCGCTTCTATGAGAAGAGCGGTTTTTCCCTGCATCGATGCGGACCGGTTGCCCGCAAGCTTTCCGCGCATGAGCGTGGACAGCAGATTCTATAGCATTTCGCTGTCCCGCTCCGATGTGTGAGGCGCTCACACCGCCGCGATGGTCTGCACCTCGACCAGAAACTGCTCCTTCACCAGGCGGTCGATGATGAGCAGCGTGTTCGGCGGGTACTTCCCGTTCGGGAACATCTTCGGGAATTCGCGCAGGCGAAACGCCATGAACTTCGGAATATCCTGCGAGTGAACCAGATAGGTCGTGAACTGCACGACATTCGCCCAGGACGCGCCGGCGGATTTCAGCGCCGCCTCGACATTGCTGAATACCTGGCGAGTCTGCGCGTCGAAATCGCCATCGCCGATCACGTTACCGGCGGCATCGCCCGACAGCATGCCGGCGATGAACAGGAATTCGTTGGCCTTCACCCGCGTCACATGGGTGTACTGCCCCATCGGCGGGCCGAGTGCTTCCGGATTATAGATGTTGAGTTCAGCTGACATGATCTTTCTACCTTCGCGCGTTTTGCCCGCGATTACGGAGCATCCCGCACTTTTAGCGTCATCCGAAAGTTGGCCGCAAGCTCAAGCGGGCGGTATTGCTGCCATGCGAGGCCCACGCTAGGCTCCTCGCGGCATTATGGCGCGGCAGTTTTTGCAGGAGGCATGCGTGACCCGATCGGACGAACACAAGCCGGACGAACAGAAGATTTCCGAAGACCGCCGCGAGGCGTTGCGCTACGCGCTGGCGATCGGCTCCGGCGCCGCGCTCGCGTCCTCGCTGGCGACGACACCGGCCTCGGCACAAGGCGCTGCCGACAATACCCTCGACAAGATCCGCTCGACCAAGGTGTTGCGCATCGCGGTGCTGCCGGGCGAACTGCCGTACTTCAACAAGGACCTCGCCACCGGCACCTGGTCGGGCTTTTCGATCGAGATGGCGAACGACATTGCGAAACTCCTCGACGTCAAGCTCGAATACACGGAATCGACCTACGGCAATTCGATCCTGGATTTGCAGGCCAACAAGATCGACCTCGGCTTTGCGCTCAACCCGACGCCGCAACGCGCGCTGGTGGTCGATTTCACCAGCCTGGTGTTTCCGCATCCCTTCGGCGCCATGCTGAAGAAGGGTCTCGACGCCAAGACCTGGGCCGACGTCAACAAGCCCGAGGTGAGGATCGCAGTCGACGTCGGCTCGGCGAACGAAGCCGTGGCGCGGCGTTTCGCGCCGAATGCCACCATCAAGTCGATGAAGTCGCGCGACGAGGTGATGCTGGAGATGGCGTCCGGCCGTGTCGATTGCGTGGTCAACGCGCTGGTGCTCGGACTGACCGCGATCGCCAAGAACCCGAGCCTCGGCACCTACAAGATCCTGCAATCGCCGTCGGTGACGGTCGCGAGCAGTTGCGCGGTTCGCCGCGAGGCGGACAAGCGCTGGCGCGACTTCCTCTCGGTGTGGATCGACTACAATCGCGGCGTCGGCCAGATGCGCGAATGGTTCGTCAAGGGACTGGCGCTTTCCGGCGTCAAGCCCGAGGACGTGCCGGTGGAGTTGAGTATCTGAGGCGATTGCCGGATACGATTGCACCTCATCGCGCTTGCGCATGTCGACCGGCGCAGTTGGTCGGGGTGGGGCCTGCACTCGGCAAACTCTCCAGCAGATCTTTTGGTCACATCATCGCAGAAGACCCGCGATAGTACGTCGGCGTCACGAACCACGTCGACGAGCGTACGATGCAGCGCGAAGTGCTGCAGTCACCAAGCGCTACGCGCAAGATCTCGTCTACGCAGAGCATTGCCTGCGCTGAAGCGTGCCAGCAGAGCAACTCAACCTGATCTCGTCGACCAGAGTCGACCTCGGCTACCCTCCCGCGCACTTCGTGGGGCAGGGAAAAGCCAGACCTCACGCCTTGTCGTACGTCATGCCGCGCTCGAGCCGGCGCGCCACCAATGTCGACGGAAACAGGATCGCGAAATAAATCAGCGCGACGATGGTGTAGACCTCGAGCGGCCGATAGGTGTCGGCATTGATCAGGGTCGCGTTGTAGACGAGGTCGGGCACGGCGATGACGGACACCAGCGAGGTGTTCTTCAACTGCGTGACCGATTGATTGACGTAAGGCGCGAGCATCGGCTTCAGCGCCTGCGGAATGATCACGAGCCGCAGCAGCCGCCATGGCCGCAGGCCGAGCGCGCGCGCCGCATCCCACTGCCCGCGCGGCACGCTCTCGATCGAGCCGCGCACGATCTCCGCATAGAACGCGCCGCCATAGAGCGACAGCACCGTCATCGCCGCGACATGTGCGGGGATGTTGACCCCGATCACGACGGGAAACGCGTAGTAGAACCAGATGATCTGCACCAGCAGCGGCGTGCAACGAAACAGCTCGATATAGGCCACCAGCAGCCAGTCGATCACGGGATAGCGCCGCAGCCGAAGGATGCCGACGACAAGGCCGATCACGCTGCCGATCAGGATGGTGGCGACGGTGTAGATCAGCGTCCATCCGATCCCAAGCCAGAACAGGTGGCTGTATTTGGTGAGGATGCCGAAATCCCAGACGTAGTTCATGCCGGCCCCTGTCGCTCCACGTCACGCACGGATCGCTTGCCCCCCATCAGATGTAACGGCTCGGCGCAAACGCAGCTGCATCGAATGGCGGTTTGTCGCCGGCGATCATTGCGGCGACCGCAGACCCGGTCGCGGGCCCGGTGGTGAAACCGATATGCTGATTGCCGAAGGCAAGCCAGAGGCCCTGATGCCGCGGCGCCTTGCCGATCATCGGCAGGCTGTCCGGCAAGGTCGGCCGCGCGCCGCGCCAGACGTCACCGACGGCGGAGCCGAATTCGACGACGCCGCGCGCCATCGGCACCACCATGTCGAGCTGCGCGAATGACGACGGCGCGTCGCGGTCGGTCAGTTCGACGCCGGAGGTGACGCGAATGCCGTTCTCCATCGGCGTCATCAGGAAACTGCCCTCGGCATCATGGATCGGACGTTGCAAGCGGCGCGCCGGATTGGGTTCGAATTCGCGGTGATAGCCGCGCTCGACCGCGAGCGGCACACGGTAGCCGAGCGGCCGCAGGATGTCCGCCGACCACGGCCCGAGCGCGACCACGACATGGCGCGCGGAAATCACGCCATCGCTCAGCGTCACGCGCCAGCCATCGCCTTGCGGCTCGATCGACTTGATGTCGGAGAGGCGGATCTCGCCGCCCGCGGATGCAAACATCCGCGCATAGGCTTTCGTCACCTCGCCCGGCGAATCCACCGACGCCGTCTGGCTGTGCAACAGGCCGGTCTTGTAGACCGGCACGATGGTCGGCTCCAGCGCCGAGATCCCCTGACGATCGAGCAATTCGCTCTTGATGCCGAACTCGGCGAGCAACGCCTGCTCGCGTTTGGCGGTGTCCGTCGCGTCGTTCCGCCAGGCCTTCAGCCAGCCGGTCTCGCGGATGCGATGCCCGGCATTGGCCTTCACGATCCATTCGCGATGCAGCTTGAGCGAGGTGCCGATCAGGCCATGCAGCGCGGCGGCGCGCGGCCGCGTGCGCGACGGCACGGCATTGCCGAGAAAACGCACGACCCAGTCGAGATTGCGCATCACCCACAGCGGATTCCAGCGCAAGGCCGCGCCGGTGTTGCCGAGATAGGCCGGCAGGGCTTTCCAGAGCGAGGGCTGGTTGAGCGGCAGGATCGAGCCGCTCGAGATGATGCCGGCATTGCCGTAGGAGGTTTCGCTGCCGGGTTCGCGGCGGTCGATCACGACCACCGAAAGCCCGCGTTGCCGCGCGGCGACGCCGGCCGATACGCCGACGATGCCCGCGCCGAGCACGGCGACATCCACTTGCTTCCCCGTCAAACCATCCGGCATTCACTCGCCTCTATAATAGTGTGAGCCCGCCATCGACCGGCAGCGACGCGCCCGTCACATGCGAGGCTTCCGCCGACAGCAGGAACGCGACCACGGCGGCGACTTCATCGGACTCGGCGAGCCGCGACATCGGATTGGCGCTCGCGACCTTCTGCCAGCCCGCGGCATCGAGCGCGCCGGTCAGGCCTTCGTCCTTGCGCGTGAAGCCGGGCACGACGACGTTGGATGTCGCGCCGGAAGGGGCAAGCTCGATCGCAAGACACTTCACGAGCACTTCGAGCGCGGCCTTGGCCGAGCCCGAGCCCGGATAGCTCAACTCGGGCGTAAAACGGCGCGAGGCGAAACTCGACACCGCGACGACTCTGGCCTGCGGCCGCTTCAGGTCGGCCAGCGCCGCGCTTGTCAGTTCATGAAAGGCAGCAGGCATCACCGCAAAGGCGCGTTCGAGGGCTTCGCGCGGCAACTCCGCAAAACTTCGGCGGTCGGCAAAACCCGCCGCATGCACGATCGCATCGATCGGGCCGAATTTTCCGCGCGTGGCTTCCACAAGCGCCGAGGCGGTGCCGGCCCTGGCGAGGTCGCCGGTCAAATAGCCGACCCTTGCGCCTTGTTTTTCGCACTCGACGACGACGTTTTGCAACCGCGCCAGTCCCGCCGCATCGCTTCCCTGCCCGTGCAGCATCAGCGAAGCGTCCGGTTTCGCCAGACGGCGCGCCACTGCCGCGCCAATGCCGGACCCCGCCCCCGTAATGATCGTAACCCGCAAAATCCGCCCCTCGCCCCGATGTCACCCTCTGGCTGACTATAGGTGCTGTCGCCTTGGATGCAAATTGTCGCGCGGTCGTGGACCCGCCGCAATCGATCGGCGAATATCTGGTAGCGCCGGGGCGGCTGGTGGCACGACATGGAGAATGGACTGTGATGCGGAAAAGGTGGCTCCTCGCGACGATCTTGCTTGCCGGGTTCGCTCAGCAAGCCAGCGCGCAAACCCCGTGCCGGGAACTGATCGAACTGCGAAACGCGGCCAATGCCGCCTGGAAACAGGCGATGAAGGCGCCTGCCTCCGAGCTTTGCTTCGCGTTGGGCCAGGCCTCGACGGCCACGCATGCGACACTGCGCTTTGCCGAGAACAACCGCGAGACCTGCGCAATATCGAACTCGTTGTTGAGTCAGGTGGAACGTTATGACCGTGACGCGTCAACGGCTCGCGACAATGTCTGCGCTGGACGTCCGCTTCGGCCCTACCCGCCCGACATCATCCGACATTGATGCCCGCGCGACCACGGCCGAGGCGCCGCGAACCAAGATCGCGCAAAGCATTCCGCTTGCCGCCCTGCCGCGCGTTTTTCTCACGGCAAAACCAGCAACACCCCGGCGACCAGCATCGCGGCGATGGCGGAAGCCGCCAGCGACCAGTGAATCCCGATCAGGCTGCCGATGAATCCGACCGAGATGCCGCTGAACGTGCGCAGGCCCAGGCTTGCCATGTTGAACAGGCCGATCACGCGGCCGCGCTTGTCGGGCGGCGCATCGAGTTGCACGAGGCTTTGCGCCATCGCGTTGAAGGACAGTTCGAGAAAGCCCGCGGCGAGCAGGAAGCCGAGCGCGAGCCAATAGATATTGGCCAGCGAAAACACCGTCAGCGCGCCGCCCCATAACAACGCCAGGATCATCGCCGTGCGCGGCTTCGGCACGAGCCAGCCGCCGCCTTCGAGAATGAGGCCCGCGAGCAGGCCGCCGGCGGCATCGGCCGCCAGCAACATGCTGTAGGCGATGCCGGGATCGCCGTGCTGAAGGTCGGCGGCGAAGTTCGGCATCTGCGAACTATAGGCGTTGCCGACAAAGAACGAGGCGGCGCCCGACAGCAGCACCATCGACACGATGGTCGGATGCCCCTTGATGTCGCGGATGGTGGTGATGATGTCGTTGAGCCCGCGCACCGCGCGGCGCGGCGCGGCGGCAGCCGCCTTGCGGAAGCGCGGCCCATAGGGCGCCGCGATCAGCCAGAACACCAGCGGCAGATAGAACACCGTATTGAGGACGATGCCGCCGGTCGGCCCGAAAGCGAGCAGAATGGCAGCACCGACCGCGGGCCCCGCCAGCACGGCGAGATAGCGCGCCATCGCATTGAGCCGCACCGCGCTTTCCAGCTCCGTCGGACCGGCGATGTCATACAGCAGCATCTGGTTCGGGGTCTGCCACAACACACCGGCGCAGCCGTGGACGATCAGGATCGCCATCGCCTGCCACATCTGCAAGCTGTCAGTGTAGAAGAAATAGCCCCAGCTCAGCGAAGCGACGATGAAGAGCGCCATGCCGCACTGGATGACGCGTCGCGGATCGAAGCGCTCGGCCAACGCGCCCGAGACCACCGAAAACAGCAGGAACGGCAGCCAGTGCGAAACCACGGCAAAGCCGCCGAGCGCGGGCGAGTGGAATTTCTGGAACACGACCCAGTAGCTGATCACGTGCTCGATATTGTCGGCCATCATCGCGAGCACATAGGTCGTGAACTGCGCGCGAAAGCCAGGATTGCGCATCGCTGCAAACGACCGCATTTTTGGCGCCGGGGGTTGGCCCCCTGTTGTTGAATTGTTCATGGCAAAGAAATTTCCGGACGGGATGATGACTTCTAATCGAAGGGAATCATGGGGTTGGAGCGGTCATTTCCGCTTCTAACAGAAGGTCGTTCGATGTTAGAAGCCCGGCTTGCGCGCTCCTGCCACGCACTACAGCGGCTGGAACGTATCTGTGTCACCTCCCATATCAAAGAGCGCCAGGTCGAGCTAGCCGTTCAGGACTTCAATGCGGTCTCCTGATCTAGAACCTCCCGAAACAAGGCCACGGCCGAGCGCATTTGCGCTCGCGGGCGACAGCGTGGAAGAACGGCGGCGGGCGCTGCGCCGGTCGCGGACCTTTGCGACCTCGCTGCTGGTGCTGATGCTGGCTGTTTTCGTCGCGACCTCGATCGGCGTGAAGCACTGGCCGTGGCTCGCTTATGTCAGGGCCTTTGCCGAAGCCGGCATGATCGGCGCCTGCGCCGACTGGTTCGCCGTGGTCGCGCTGTTTCGCCATCCGCTCGGCATCCCCATTCCGCACACCGCGATCGTCGCCAACAGCAAGGAGCGCATTGGCGTTGCGATCGGCCGCTTCATGGCCAACAACTTCCTCTCGCCGCGCGTGCTCGCCGAGCGCATTCGCGATGTCGACATCGGCGGCTGGGTCGGGCGCTGGCTCTTGCGCGGCGACAACACGAAGAACGTGGCACAGCGCGTGACCTCGTCGTTGAACCAGGCGCTCGCGGCGTTGCCGCGCGAGGACCTCAACGCTTTCCTGAGCGGCGCGGTGCGCGGCGGCATCGAGCGCGTTCCGGCCTCTGCCTTCGCTTCAAAGCTGCTGTCGCTGCTCTGGGCCCATGGCGAGATGCAGGCGCTTGCCGAAAAGCTGCTCGACTGGGCTTCCACGGCGCTCGCCAACAACCGCGAAAGCCTGCGGGAAAAGGTTTCCAAGCGCACCTCGCGCCTGATCCCGAAATGGATCGACGGCATCGTCGCCGACCGGATCCTCGACGGCGTCGCGCGCATTCTCGGCGAGATGCGCGAGCCGGACCATCCCTGGCGGATCGAGATGACGACGACCATCGAACAGTTGATCGGCGATCTCGCCACCAAGCCGGAGATGATCGCAAGGGGCGAAGAACTGAAAACAAGAATGCTGGCAGCCCCCGCCGTCATCAAACAGATCGACGCGCTCTGGCTCAGAATCGAAAATCGCCTGGACGATCCGGAAACGCTGGCGCAGCTCACCCGCGTGATCGAGCGCCTGCTGACGGGCCTCGGCAGGCGAATTCACGACGACGACAACTTCCGCACCGGCATCAACCGATGGCTCCGCGTCGCGGTGCTGCGCACGGTGTCGCCACGGCGGAAGGAAATCGCCGAATTCATCCGCAAGGTGGTCGAGAACTGGGACACGGATACGCTGACCGAGCGCATCGAACTCACGGTCGGCCGCGACCTGCAATATATCCGCATCAACGGCACGCTGGTCGGCGGGCTCGTCGGGCTGATTATCTTTGCCGTGACGCAGCTGTTTTAGGCCGGTTCTCCGCCGCAGCCCCTATTCCGCCCCCGGCTCCATGCCTTTCGTCTTGAACAGCGTCTGGGCCGAGGGGCCGTTCAGTGAGGCGATCAGCGCCTTGGCGGCGTCGGCGTTTTTGGTTCCTGCACCGATGCCGGCGGCATACACCGTGTAATTCTGGATTTCCTTCGGCAGCGGGCCGACCAGCGTCACGCCGGCATGCGGCAGGATCTCGCTGATCTGATGAATGCCAAGTTCGGCCTGGCCGGACTCGATGTAGTCGGCGACGTAGCCGCCCTGCTTGAGCTTTTCCTTCGGCTTGACCTGATCGGAAATGCCGAGGCGCTCGAGCAGCTTCTCGACATAGATGCCGCTGGAGCCGCCGCTTGCGGGATCGATGAAGCTGATCGATTTGGCATCGAGCACGGCCTTCTTGAAGGCATCGACGGTCGAGATATCAGGCTTGGCCGCGCCTTCCTTCACCATGACGCCGACGCCGACGCGCGCCAGATTGACGCGGCTGCCGGGCATCACCTTGCCCTCGCCCGCCAGCTTGTCGACGGCCTCGGGCGTCATCACGACCACATCGAAGGTTTCGCCGGATGCGATCCGCTTCACCAGCGCGCCGACCGTGTCGTTGTCGACCGTGACCTTGTTGCCGCTGGCTTTCTCGTATTCCGGCAGCAGCGCCACCACCGTCGACTTGAAAGCGCCTGCCGTGAGCAGTTTCAGCTCGGCCGCCTCAGACGGGCTTGCGCAAAGGACGGCAACCGCGCCGGCGAGCAGCAACACGTTAAATCGCATTTTCTTGTTCTCCTGTGTCTGGGCGGCATTTTAGGCCGAATTGGGCGGTCGGCGCAAAGCGGTACCGGCGACTGTCATACCACCGTCAAAAGACGCAGGGAATTTCGGGGCAGCACCGGACCACAGGGGATTTCGATGACCGAGACCAACGCGGCCAATGGCGTCAACATGCGCCAACTGATCGACGCCGACCTCCAGGATACGCTCGACGAAGAAATCGAGATGGAGCTCGACGACATCAGGCTTCAGCAGCTCGAAGGCGCGAGCCCCGTGCTCGATGCCAAGCAAGGCATCGACCGTCAGTTTTACTTCAACGAGCTGTTGCGCCTGCAAGGCGAACTGGTGAAGTTGCAGGACTGGGTGCAGCATCAAAAGCTGAAGGTCGTCGTCCTTTTCGAAGGCCGCGACTCCGCCGGCAAGGGCGGCGTGATCAAGCGCATCACCCAGCGGCTCAACCCGCGCATCTGCCGCATCGCGGCGCTGCCCGCACCCAGCGAACGTGAGCGCACGCAGTGGTACTTCCAGCGCTACGTCTCACATCTGCCGGCCGGCGGCGAGATCGTGCTGTTCGACCGCTCCTGGTACAACCGCGCCGGCGTCGAGCGCGTGATGGGATTTTCCACCGAGGACCAGGTCGAGGAATTCTTCCGCTCGGTGCCAGAGTTCGAACGCATGCTGGTGCGCTCGGGCATCATCCTCGTCAAATACTGGTTCTCGATCACCGACGACGAGCAGCAATTCCGTTTCCGTCGATCGCGCAATGGAAGCTATCGCCCATGGACGTGTAGTCCCGCGCGCGCTGGGAGCAATACACCAAGGCGAAGGAAGACATGCTGAACCGGACGCATATTGCGGAAGCGCCGTGGTGGGTGGTCGAAGCCGTCGACAAGAAGCGCGCGCGGCTCAACTGCATCGCACACCTCGCAGCATCAGCGAATTACGTGGAGCGCGATTGCACACGGCGATGCGACCTGGATGCAACCAGATCGCGCGATCCGACTTGTATGACCAAGAGATGCCTCGCCACGCGGCGACGCATTGATGTGGAACCCCGGGAACTTCCCGGGCGGTCGCGCGTTATATTGGCATGGCTGAAACCTTTGAAGCTCGCCCTGCGCGAGTACTCACCCCTGAACAGCGAGTGGCCCGGACCGCCGAGCGGCGTGCCGACGCCGAACAAGCCATGCGCGAGCACGAGGCTGCGGAGAAGGCGTTCCATGAAAATCGCAAGCGTCTGAAGGCAGAACGTCTGGCGCGCGAACGGCGCGAGGCCGGCGGCTCCTGACCACCGGAGGGGCTCTGTTACCGCGGATTCCTACCAGCCATCCGGAAACGGGATGAGCGGCCACTCGCCTTCATTGTCGTTGGCGGGCTCGTCGTCGTTGGTCTTGCTGTCCGATGGCTCAAGTTTCTTGCGCGAATCGGGTTCTTGAAGACGCTTCGCAGTTTGGCGCCTTCGAACAATAATTTCGAGTGCCATAATCGCCTCTAAAAAAACGCGTCTGAAATTCTGTCAAAATACGTCAAAAATATGAGACAGCCTGCTCCGAGGCTGCGCCCAGAATAGCATCGCGTGATGGCTTCACCATGAAAGATTCTTGTTGAGACCAAGTCACGCGGTGGGCACATTCTTGGCATGATTGGCAACTGCCTCCGTAAGCTGAATTTCCGCCGTCAACAGCTTTCGGTCGTTTGCCGAAAGAGCTTTTTTGATGTGTCACATTTCTCGGAAATACAACCTCAGGTGAACGGGGGATTCTTCATGTATAGGTGCCATGCTGTTTTTCTTTGCTTGATCAATTTGATCGCGCTCCCGGCGTTGCCTTCAGCGAGCGCGGCTGAGACGACATCGCTCCGCGACCAACTGATCGGTACCTGGATTTACGTGTCCAGCACCGGCAAACGCGAGGACGGTAGCAACGTTCCTCGGCCAAGCTTGCAAGGCGCCGTGACCTACACCGCCGACGGCCGCTTTCATTTCATCACGACGCCGACCGACGCACCCAAATACGCGTCGAACGATTCCGCCCGTCCCACGCCGGACGAGGCGATGGCGATGGCCTCGCGGTCGATCGCCTATACCGGCACGTACACGATCGACGAAAGCAACAAAACCGTCCTCGTCAACGTCGAGACCGCGACATATCCGAATCTCGTCGGCTCGCCCAACCAGCGGCGGGTGGTCACTGCGATCGGACCGGACGAAATGAAGTTCGTGAACCCGCGCACCTCCGCCGGCATCACGCTGGAGTTCGTCTGGAAGCGCGCGAAATAAAGTCACCCGCGCAGGGATTTCGCCGACTTCCCTGGACCGGCTCGCATCCCGCGCCCACCGGCCGCAGCCGCTATGGACGCTGTGATCCCATTGGGGTAACCAGCGGGTGGCAAAGCGGTATTTGGATCAGGGGATCAGCGGTTTGACGGGCGATTTCTCGGAAATCGAGGTGGTGGCCACGAATTTCAACTGGCGCCAGTCCGGCGGCACGACCGCGGTCGTGCAGCTCGTCCCTGAACAGGCCAAGACGCTGAAGATCGAAGCGCTCGGCTTCGACCTGCCGGAGCGGGTGCCGCGGATGCGATGGCGCGACGTGCCGAAGCTGTTGCGCCGCCCGGCCAACCGTCCCTTCCGCATCTATCATTGCCGCCGCAACAACGAGATGATTGCGGGCCTGATATTGCGCGACGTGCTGCAGGCGCCGCTGCGGGTGATCTTCAATTCCGCCGGCCAGCGCCGCCACAAGGCTTTCACGCGCTGGATGCTGCGGCGGGTCGATGCGGTAATCGCAACCAGCGAGCGCTCGGGCAGCTATCTCGAAGTCCCCTACACCGTCGTGTCGCACGGCACTGATTTCGACCACTACCATCCGCCACGCGAGCCTGCCGACGACTACGCCTCGACCGGCCTTCCCGGCAAATACGCCATCGGCTGCACCGGGCGCATTCGTCATCAGAAGGGCACGGATCTGTTTGTCGAGGCGATGGTGCGGCTGCTCCCGAAATATCCGGACTGGACCGCCATCATCACCGGCCGCACCACGTCCGACCATCTTGCCTTCGAGCGCGAGTTGAAGGCGAAGATCGCAGCCGTCGGGCTCACCGAGCGCGTGATCTTCTTAGGGGATGTCGAGGACATTGCGATCTGGTACCGGCGTTTCACGCTGTTTGTCGCGCCCTCGCGGAAGGAAGGCTTTGGCCTGACCCCGCTGGAAGCCATGGCCTCGCAGACCGCGATCGTCACCTCGGATGCCGGTTCGTTTCCTGCGATGATCAAGCCCGGCGTCAATGGCGCGATGGTGCCGGCCGGCGACGGCGAAGCGCTCACCGCCGCGATCGAACCGTTCTTGCGCGACCCGGAGCGCACCAGACAAAAGGGCCGCGCGGCGCTCGAATTCGTGCACGCCAACTTTTCGATGGCCGCGGAAGCACGCGGCATCCGCGCCATCTACGATCGGCTGTGGAGCGAACGCCGGACGCCGCTTAGCGTGTGGCGCAAGGCGCCGTCGAACGCCGCCGGCGCGGCATCGTAGTCAAGTCATCGCCCTATGGGCGCGGGGTTAAGGCTCGGATCGATGCCGCCAACGCGCGAAGGGTCGCGGCCGCTGAAGCCGAAGTTCTCGCGGTTGCGCTGGAACTGGAGATCGTAATGCCCGCTGTGCGGGTCGAGATACCCTGAATAGTCCCGGGTGCCCGAATACTCCCGATAATAGTGATGCCGATAGTGGTGGCGGTGCGCCCGATATTCGCCGGCGAAACCCGGCGTCGCCGTGAAGGCCAGCGCACCGACCGTCACAGCCGCGGCGATGATGGGAAGAGCAAGCCTTAGACACATGATGAGGCTCTTTGTTGGTCCGGTGACGGAATCAACGCATTTCGCAAAGGACCGTTCCCGTGGCGCCGGTCAAACCAGCGCGTCAGCGTGGGGCGACGCCCGACACCCGAGCAATCGCACCCGCTGAACGGACTCAGCCCTGCGAAACCAGCGCGCCGATCTCGGAATTCGACATCGCCTTGCCGTTGAGATTCCACGCGCCGTCGACGGCGTGGACGACATTGATGAATATCTTTTCCTTTGGCTGTTTACCGCCGGACATCTCATGGATGATGTTGGTGGCCTCCTCGAAATAGCCCCGCTGGACCTTGGGATCGGTAAAGGCGAACGACGGTACCTTCCACTCGACGAAGGCAACCGCGGTCTCCTCCATCCCGGTAAAGGTCGCATCTTTCGGCAGCACGTGGAGCGAGCCGACCACATTCGGCGTCATCACCTTGTTGCCGGAAAGGCCGTGCCAGCGGATCATCGCCTCGGACAGGCGCGAGAACGCAACCTTCTCCTGGCCTTTGGGAACGACGCCTTCGGTGAGCGTGAGGGTCAACGGCATGGTCATCTCCTTTAAGGTCGAAGCGGGGCCCGGCCTTGTGCGGACGCCGCGCGGTTATGATATGATATAACGACCGTTATGTAATTGCATAACGATCGTTATCCTGTCAATCCGTAAAATAGCGATCGTTACACGAAGGAGCTGTGACCGGCCGTGAGGTACACCACAGGACACAAGGAAGAAGCCCGCGCCCGCATGGTGGCCGCCGCCGGGCGTGGGTTCCGGCGAAGGGGATTGGCGGTATCGGCGTCGACGGCCTGGCGAAGGAAGCCGAAGTCACGTCCGGCGCCTTCTATGGACATTTCGCTTCCAAGGAGGCCGCCTTCGAGGCCGCGATCGCCGCCGGGATGGACGACCTCACCACAGGCGTGCGCATCTTCCGCGAGCAGCACGGCGCGAAATGGCTGGAACGTTTTGTCGACTTTTATCTCGGCGAGCGACGCACCTGCGAACTCGGCGAAGCCTGCGCGCTGCAGGCCCTGTCTCCCGAGGTCAGCCGCGGCTCGGATGCGGCAAGAGCATTGTTCGAGCATCACATGCTCGAAGTACTAAAGGCCGTCGCCGACGGGATTGAGGGCCGAACCCCGCAGGAACGGCTCGACAAGGCGCGGGCCGTGCTCTCGCTGCTTTCCGGTGGCGTTACGCTCGCCCGCGCCGTTGCCGATCCGGCGCAATCGAAGGCGATCGCGTCAGGGGTCCGCAAGGCCACGCTTTCCCTTGCGAAGGGGCGTGACGTGCCGACGTCGGGAGATCGGAAAAAGGCTTGAGCGTTTAACGCTGCCGCCCGCAACTCACCAGCACGACGTAATCAGGCAGGCTGGAAGTGAGGCCGTAGATCTCGGTGTTGACGATGTCTTCGCCGACGACGCGGGCGCCGCGGCATTCACCGCGCACGAGATCGAGCGCCATGCGGCTGCGGTCCTTCGCCACCAGCGGGTTGTACTTGATGTCGGGAATGTTCCGCACATGCACCACGAAGTCGTAAGGCGCCCCTCGCGCGGCGGCATCGACGCGAACCATTCCTCTGGTGTCGGTCCAGCCAGGCAGAACCGCAAGCAACAGGACGCCTAGAAGAATTCGCACCATGACGCACCTTTGCCTCTCATCGCGACCTTCGAAAATCGAAGCTCGCGCGACCGAGGCAAAGTGGCAGCAATCCCGGATTTCGGCAATGGCCGCCCTTAAGCGGCCCGCACCTTGGCGAGGAAGCCGTCGACGGCGCTGCGCAACATGCCGGACTGGTTGTCGAGCTCGCGCGCATTGTCCAGCACCTGGGAGGCCGCCGTGCCGGTGGCTTCCGCCGCGGTGGTGACGCCGCCGATATGGGTGCTGATCTCGCTGGAGCCGGCCGCTGCCGACTGGATGTTGCGGGCGATCTCGCGCGTCGCCTCGCCCTGCTGCTCGATCGAGCTTGCGATCGAGGTGGTGATCTCGCTCATCTGCGCGATGGTCTGCGAGATGCCGTCGATGGCGGTAACCGCATCATTGGTCGATTGTTGCATCGCCTCGACCTGCGCCGAAATGTTCTTGGCCATGCTGACGATCGCCTTGGCCTGGTCGACCCGCGCGTTGAACATTTCCTGCTGCATCAGGTAGATGGCGATTCCGCTAGCCGCGCAAAGACCGATCAGCGTCGCACCCACTAGCTTGCCGAGCTTGGGGGCAATGGTCGTATTGCGCAGCATCGAGGAGTTCTCCGGGAAATGAATGAAAACGTGATCGATCGTAATGGTTGTATTCACGATAACTTGAAATTAGCGCCCGCTTAACCATCATGGCCGGATCACGATCGCGGCGATGATCGCCGCCCGCGCATCCGGCTCGCAAAATAGAGCTTCGGTTCAGGCAAAACCGTAAGGTGTCATTGCGGAATTCTCGCGCGCGCGAACCGGCGACTGACTTCCATTTTTATAGACGCGCCGCTGTTTCGAAAGGCTTCATCGACGAGCTTTCACCGGGCGTTTCTCCAGGATATCGCGCAGCGCGGCGACATTCGGCGAGCCTGCTCCCTTGCGCCAGATCAGCAGCGTCGCGTAGCGGTTCTCGCCGCGCGGCAGACGGTGAATCTTCAAGCGCTTGGTTTCGGGCACGGTCGGCAGCACGCTTTCCGGCAACAGCGCTACTCCCATGCCGGCGAGCACGCAGCCGAGCATGGCGTGATAGGAGCCGAGTTCGATCACGCGCTCGGGCAGGATGCCGCGCTTCGCGTACCATTGCTCCAGCCGCTTGCGATGCGGGCACCCCTGCTCGAACACAAGGGAGCATGACGACGACAGTTCGGTGAGATCGCGGCCGGCCACCGAGACGATCACCGGCTCCTCGGTGAAGACGGCGACCTGTTCGAACTGCGCATCCGCGATCGGCTCGGCGACCAAAGCGGCATCGAGTTCGGCCGCCAGCACCGCCCGCGACAGAACTTCGGGATTGCCGACCCGAAGCTCGAGCATCACTTGCGGATAAAGCTGATGAAACCGGCTCAGCGGTTCGGGCAATCGCACCGCGGCCGTGCTTTCCATGGCGCCGAGACGGAACGTGCCGCGCGGCCGCGGATCGAGCACCGCCGCGCCCGCCTCGTCGGCGAGCGCCAGCAACCGATCGGCAAAGCCGAGCAGCACCTGCCCGGACGGCGTCAGACGCAGACGTTTGCCCTCGCGGACGAAAAGCTCCGTTCCAAGTTTTTCCTCGAGCTGGCGAATCCGCGTCGTCACGTTGGACTGCACGCGATGCAGCCGCTCGGCGGCACGGGTCACGCCTCCCTCATTCACTACGGCGCGGAAGATACGCAGCTCGGCCAGCTCCATGTATCTCTCCTTGAGATCAATACCATCACTATTATTCATTTTATGTGATTTATGCGGTGGAGTAAACCACGCTCAAAGGAGCCTCCGATGAGCGACGATGGTTTCGATCCCGATGCAGGCACAGTCCGGCATCTGACGTGCAGCGAGCGGACGGCGTTGAAGAAGCGCGTCATTGCCCGCGCGGACAAGGAGCGGCAAAGGCTGCTCCGCCAATGGACCGGAAGATCAATCCTGGCAATTCGCCGGGCATGGCGGCATCTGAGCAAGCCGATCATCGCGGCGGCGCGACGCTTCGTGGTCACGCAACGCCGGCTGGCGGAGTTGCGCCAGCTCGGCGCCATGAGCGATCGCGAACTGCGGGACCTCGCAATATCGCGCCTCGAAATCAGGGCCGCCGTTCAATCGGGCGCCACGTGGCCGCGCGACGGCCGGAATATTTCGACCATGCAGGCGCCGAAAGGAGACAAGCATGCTCAAAGCTTGCTGGACCGTCCGCCGCTGTGTTCGTGACGCCGAGCGCTATCCGTGAAGCGTGACCCGCTGATGCGCGATCGCAAGTGCACGGCGTGTCAGAACGCCGGCGATGTGGCGCTGATAGTCGGCGCTGGCATGGACGTTGCCCGGCGGGTCGATCATCTTCTGCACGCCGGCCGAGACCGCCTCGATCGCGAGCTCCGTGCAGGGTTGCCCGATCATCGCTGCCGCCGCATCGCTGGCGTCGACCGGCGTATCACCCACGCCGCAGAGCGCGAGTCGCACGTCCGTACATTTCCCCTGATCGTCTAGCGTGACGACGGCAGCGACGCCTGCGAGCGCAAAATCTCCCTGCCGCCGCGCCACCTCGACGAAACAGCTTCCCGAACGCGGCTTGGGCGCAGGGAAAACAATCTCGGTCAGCATTTCCTCAGCATCGAGGCTCGTGGTGAGAAGGCCCGCAAAGAATTCGGACGCATCAAGCTCGCGCTCGCCCTTCGACGAGCGGACCTTCATCCGCGCGCCCATCGCGGTTGCGACGGCGGGCAATTCGGAAGCCGGATCCGCATGCGCGAGGTTGCCGCCGATGGTGCCGCGGTTGCGGATCTGCGGGTGCGCGATGTGAGGGAGCGCGTCGGCAAATAGCGGACAGGTTTTCAGGAACGCCTGATCCCGCTCCAACGCCCGGTATCGCGTCATGGCGCCAATCCTGATGGTCTTGCTGTCCGACCGGTCGATGCCGGCGAGTTCCGCCAGCCCGTTGAGGTCGATCAGCACCTCCGGCCGCGCGAGACGAAAGTTCATGGCTGGGATCAGGCTCTGGCCGCCAGCCAGAAACCGCGCCTGGTCGCCGTGTTCGGCTTTTAGCGAAAGCGCCTGGTCGAGCGAGGAGGCTGCGACGTATTGGAATGGAGCGGACTTCATGGCGTGCGCGGCCTTTGCACTCGCGCCCACCTTCTGTGAGCGCTTTCGCCGCGATTATTGGCCGCGAAATCGAGCAAGTCAAAACCAGATGCAGGCATCTGCGCCCCGGTTGGCGCCTCACGTAATGAAAATGCAGCGTTGTGATGGGATCGTCCCGCACTGCTTGCGTCGAGCGCCCCGGCCTTTGGTCACGGCAAGCGTCTCCGCGTCACGCCGTTGTGACCATCGGAAATAAGCGCGTGTGAGTGAGTTCATACTTCTTCACAAAGCACAGGCGTAATCGATCAAGCGCGAATCGTACTGACGACGACATTTGGACAAGCCGCTTTCAGAGGTTCTTGAGGCGAGCAACCGGTCCCTAGAGAGCCATGCAATTCATCGCCCCCGGCCCAAGGCCGGCTATCACGAGGATTTCGCATGCCGACTACCGTCAGGATTGCAGAACCGAGAACATTATTACCGCATCTGATGCTTGGCGTACCGCCGGCGATATCGGCGGTGGCGCTGCTGCTGATCATCGCGTCGGCGCATTTCAACGTACCGTTCGGTTACTTTGACCCGTAACAGCAATGGGCGGTGTTCTGATTTTTGCCGCCTTTCAGAAGAACTTGGAATTTGAGAAGCAATCGTCATGGTGCCGTCATTGGACCAGCTTCGACTTTTGTCGCGGGAAGATCGCATCATCTATCGAAAATGGCTGCGTCGCAGCGTGATATTCTACAGCACTCGTGGCCATCGCCGCGAACCACATCTTTACGTCTGTTTCACCCGACACCGTGCAGACGGCCGCGATCAGCGCCAGGAAATAGATTCTCGCGCCGCATTAATCGATCGCGTCATCCGCCCCGATAGCGGCGTTCGAGTTCGTCGTATTTCGGCTTTGAAACCACCTGCTGGCGAATTTCGAATTCGGCGAGACGATCGGCGACGGAAGCAAGCGAACCCTCCTGCTTCAAGACCATCAGTACCTCATGC
>CAWDES010000008.1:0-91542 GCA_963801325.1 uncultured Alphaproteobacteria bacterium | reverse complement strand
CTTTCGCGTCCTGCCATGGGCGCCCGGCACCGGCTGGCTGTTATGCGACCTGTATTTTGCCGACGGGCGCGCGGTGCCGTTCGCGACGAGGCATCTGTTCCGGAAAGTCCTCGACCAACTCGGCCAGCGTGGCCTCGATTTCGTCGCCGGGCTCGAGGTCGAGTTTCATATTTTCAAACTTGAAGATGCGAAGACGTCGCCGGAAGACGCCGGTCAGCCCGGCCAGCCGCCGGACGTCAGCCTGCTTTCGCACGGCTATCAGTACCTGACCGAGCAACGTTACGACCAGATGGCGCCGGTGCTCGACCTCATCCGGCGCGACATTCTCGCGCTCGGCCTGCCCTTGCGCTCGGTCGAGGTGGAATTCGGACCGAGCCAGTGCGAGTTCACGTTCACCCCGACCAGAGGCCTTGAGCCCGCCGATACCATGGTGCTGTTTCGCAGTGCCGTGAAGCAGATCGCGCGGCGGCACGGCTACCACGCCACGTTCATGTGCCGGCCGAAGCTGCCCAACGTATTCGCGTCCGGCTGGCATCTGCATCAGTCGCTGGTCTCGCGCGCAGCCGGCGATAATGTCTTCATGGCCAAGGAAGGCGACCAGGAAGCCGACACGGGCTTGAGCGCGCTCGGTCGCCATTACCTCGCCGGCCTGTTGCAGCACGCGCGTGCCTCCGCGCTGTTCGCCACGCCCACGATCAACGGCTACAAGCGTTACCGCGCCTATTCGCTGGCGCCGGATCGTGCGATCTGGGGCCGTGACAACCGCGGCGTGATGGTGCGGATGCTCGGCGGCGCGGGCGATCCGGCAACGCGGCTGGAAAACCGCATCGGCGAGCCCGCCGCCAATCCCTATCTCTACATGGCTTCGCAAATTCTCGCGGGCCTCGATGGCATCGACCGCAAACTCGATCCGCCGCCACCCGCCGACACGCCGTACGAAACCCAGGCCCCGGCACTGCCCAAAACGTTGCGCGAGGCGCTGGACGCATTGAAGGCAGATACATTCTTCCGCGAAAAACTCGGCGCGGGCTTTGTCGACTACTACGTCCACATCAAGAACGCCGAGCTCGAGCGCTTCCAGGCCGAAGTCTCGGACTGGGAGCATCGCGAATACTTCGAGATGTTTTGAGACATCCCTCCCCCGCTTCTCCTCAAAACACCAGCTGCGTCCGCGCGCCGACCCAATCGATGGTGGCGCCGCGATAGTTCGGACCGCCAAAGAATTGCGGGTTGTCGACCACGACGTGTTCGTAGTCGAGCATGAATTTCATGTTGAGGTTCGGATACCAGTTGAGGCCGATGCCGTAGCTCGTTTCCTTGCCGCCGCCATAGGTGTTGGTTCCGCCGGTGAAAACGCCCGGCGCCGAATAGGCGGGCCCAAGCACCGCGCTGCTCAGATACGGGCTGTTGAGATTGATCATGGTGAAGCGCGTCGCGAATTCCAGCGCGCCCCAGCCGCTGCTTCCCCACACCAGCGGTGATTCCGGAATCACGCCGGTATAGGCGCCGCGCGCCGGGTCGTAGTGCCTGACACCGCCGATGCTGTAGCTCGCTTGCAGGTATCCGCCGTCGAAATTGAGCGTCGGGCCGGCAACGCCGCCCTGCAGATTTCCCGGCGAGGTCGGAACGGCTGCGCGCGTGGCGACGGTGTAGTGATAATATTCGCCTTGCGCGAAGAAGTTCTTGTAGGTGGTGGCGACTTCGACGCCGAACACCTGCCCGCCGCGCGCCGGAATGTTTCCGGTAGCCAGGAACGATGTCGGATCGACGCGAAGCTCGGGCCGGTCCGCCAGAGAGATCGCTTGCAGATTGGCGCCCGTGCTCGGTGCAAACAGGTTGGCGTAGTTGAAGCCGAGATGGAACGTCGCATCCTTTTGCGCAATCACCTGATAGGCGCCGCGCGCCAGGAACGACAGCTGAGGACCCTGCCCCGTCATCTGCGCGCTGGTCACGCACGGCGTGCCCGAAGTCACCGCCGTCGTGCCGGTGTTGCACGAAGCTCCCGCTGTATGCAAAGCGCCGGAATTCGGACCGGTCAAGAACGCACCAAGCCAGTAACGATCATCGTTGGAGCGCACGTCAATCGCAGAACGAAAATCACCGCCGCCGAAAGTCGTGGCGATCACTTGCGCGCTCGAGCGTTCCATGAACATCAAGTCGTTCGAACTGGTGGCTTCCTCGAGTGTCCATGGCACCGACATGATGCCGAAATCGAACGCGACGGGGAATTGCTGGCCGTGACTGTAAAAGCCGTTGTAGGTGATGAATGCATTCTCGATGCCGGAGAGGAACGAGTTGCTGGTGGTCGGACTCGTGCTCGAATTCGCGCTCGCCAACGAATTGTTGGAATTGTTGCTGTCCGCCGTATTGCCGAGATCGTAGACGAAGGCGTAGTGCCAGTCGCTCGCGAAGGTACCGATGACGCCGATGCGGGCGCGGCGCAGATCGATCCCGTCCGAAAGGCCCTTGCGATCGAGCGTTTGCGGCGCCGGGCTATAGTTGGTGTAGCCGCCGGTATCGAGCTGAAGACGACCGAGGAGCTCAACCGTATTGTCGCCGCTCGCATCCGAGAAGCCGAAGTGATAGCCGCGATCGTAGGTCATCAGCACCTTGGCCGGTGTCGCCGGCGGCGGCAGCCCCGGCGGCAGGAGAGGTGAAGCCTGCGGCAGTCCCGCGGCGGCAGCCACCGGCTGCACGCTGGCCGGACGTGCGCCCGCTACCGCCGCCGGCTTTTCCTTTCGCAGCCTCCGAATCTCGGCCTGCAAGGTTTTGATCTCGCTTTCGTGCCGGTCTTCGAGTTGTTGAATCTTGGCTTCCAGCCGTTGCAACGCCGCCGCATCGTCGGCGCGCGCGGGTGCAGTGGTGCAGCAAATGACGCCCGACGCGATCAGAATGGCGAACGCGTGCCCCGCCAAAGCACGACTTGCGGCGACGTCGCCGCGAACTCTCGAATGCATCGAAACCCCCGAAACCTGAAACAAGATCGGGAGATCAAGATCAGCACAAAACGCGCTGTCAAATCGGGGTTAAAGCCGATTGCAATTCGCCGTCAGGCGACAACGGAATGCTTTATCCGTCGCGCGGCGCAGAACTCTTTTCTCATGAAAAATTCTTGACGCCGCAAAGGCAATCAAGGCGGCTAGTGTCGCCTATTTGAAGTTCCTGCACTACAAGCCGCGAGTTCGATCCAGGAACTTCAAATAGAAAGCGACAACTAGCATTGATAAATTTGCTAGCGCCCATGACTTTCCGAAGTTCGTGAAAGGTGCGCGCTGAGGTGTAACACGAACTTCGGAAAGTGGGCGCTAGGCCTAGATACCGAGATAGCGGTGCTGCAAATCGGGGTCCGCCATCAACTGCTCGGACGTGCCACTCCACACCGTGCGGCCGCGCTCGATGATGTAGTGCCGGTCGGCGATGCGCGCGAGATTCTCGACATTCTTGTCGATCACGAGCACGGATTGTCCGCGCGCTTTCAGCATCGACAGGCAATTCCAGATTTCTTCGCGGATCAGCGGCGCCAGCCCTTCGGTCGCCTCGTCGAGGATGAGAAGCTGCGGATTGGTCATCAGAGCGCGCCCGATCGCGAGCATCTGCTGCTCGCCGCCGGAGAGCTGATTGCCCATGTTGTTGCCGCGCTCGGCGAGCCGCGGAAACAGCGCGTGGATTTTTTCCAGCGTCCAGGGATCGCTGGCGTCGAGGCGGTTGGCAGAAGCCGCAACGAGATTTTCGCGCACCGTGAGATTCGGGAAGATCTGCCGGCCTTCAGGCACGAGGCCGATCCCGAGCTGCGCGATGCGGAACGAAGGCACCCCCCGGACTTCGCGGCCAGCGAAACGAACGCTGCCTGCGCGCGGCGCCGTCAGCCCCATGATCGAACGGATCGTCGTCGTCTTGCCCATGCCGTTACGGCCCATCAGCGCGACCATCTCGCCCTTCTGAACCGAGAGCGACAGGCCGAACAGCACCTGGCTGAGCCCATAGCAGGTCTCGATGGCCTCGACCTCGAGCAGCGGCGCGCTGTCAGCCGACGTTTCCTTAGCCGACGTTTCCCAGCCATGGCCGGTCACCACATGCTGGTCGCCGAGATAGGCGCGTTTGACTTCCTCGTTGCCGCGGATCACGGCGGGCACGTCAGAAGCAATCACGCGTCCGTAGACCAGCACCGTGATGCGGTCTGCGAGCGCGAATACTGCATTCATGTCGTGCTCGATCAGCACGATCGTGACTTCCTTCCGCAGGTCGGCAAGCAGTCTCACCATGCGCGCGGATTCAGTGGCGCCAAGCCCGGCCATGGGTTCATCGAGCAATAGCAACTTTGGCTGGGTGGCGAGCGCAACGGCGAGTTCGAGCTCGCGCTGCTCACCATGGCTCAACTGAGAGACAAGAACATCGGCACGGCCGGCGAGCCCCACCCGTTCGAGCGCGGCGCGCGCGGTTGCGCGAAGTCCCTTTTCCTTGCGCGCGTTGCCGAAGAAACGAAACGAATGGCCATCGCGGGCCTGCGCCGCGAGCGCGACGTTCTCGGCGGCCGTGAAATTCGGCAGCAGCGAGGTGATCTGAAACGAACGCGCCAATCCAAGATGGCTGCGCTTCCAGGCCGGCAGATGCGTGACCTCCTGGCCGGCAAAGCGGATCGCCCCTGAGGTCGGACGCAGTTGCCCGATCAACTGGCTGATCAGCGTGGTCTTGCCGGCGCCGTTCGGACCGATGATCGCGTGCAATTCTCCTTGCGCGATTTCGAGCGAAACGTTGTCGGTCGCAACGATGCCGCCGAACCGCTTGATGAGGTTTTCGATGCGGAGCAAGGGTTCAGCCACGGGAAAACCTCCCGACGACACCCATGATGCCGCCACGCCCGAACAATACGACCAGGAGCAGCAGCGGTCCCATGATCATCGCCCAATATTCGGTGACCTGCGAAAGAAACTCTTCCAGCACCAGGTAGACGATGGCGCCAACCACGGGGCCGAACAGCGATCCCATGCCGCCCAGGATGACCATGACCATGAGATCGCCAGAGCGTGTCCAGTACATCACCGCCGGACTGATGAAGTCGGTATTGTTCGCGAGCAGCGCGCCGGCAAGCCCGCACATCGTGCCTGAATGACAAAGCAAACGAGCTGGTATCGCGCCGCCGGAAAGCCGATCGCCTGCATGCGCTGCTCGTTCGAACGCAGACCCTGCACGACAAGGCCGAAGCGCGAATTGACGATGCGCCAGACCAGGAACACGCCGCCGAGCAGACAGAACAGGCAGAGATAATAGAACTGGACACGGTTCGAGAGGTTGATCAGGCCGCCGAACGTGCTGCGCTTGTAGATCGTCAAGCCGTCGTCGCCGCCGTAGCGGGACAGGCCGGAGGCGACGTAATAGGCCATCTGCGCAAAGGCGAGCGTGATCATGATGAAATAGACGCCGCGCGTGCGTAGCGACAGCGCGCCGATCACGAGCGCAAACAACGCGGAAGCGAGCAGCGCCACCGGCCATTGGATGAAGCCGGAGCCGATGCCCTCAGTGGCGAGAATGCCGACCGCATAGCCGCCAATGCCGAGATAGGCCGCGTGGCCAAAACTCATCAGGCCGCCATAGCCCATGATGAGGTTGAGGCTGACGGCAGCGAGCGCGAAGATCACGATGCGCGTGAACAGCGTCAGCACGAAGACGTTGCCGGTAGCCAGCGAGAACAGCGGCAATGCCAGAAGGCCGGCGACGACGATCGCCGCGACTACATTGCGGGCGTTGAGCGAAGCGTTCATCGACGATTGGCCGGAAACAGCCCCTCCGGCCTTGCCACCAGCACGATCGCCATCAACAGGTAGATCAGCATCGAGGACAGCGCTGGCGCCGCGGTCGATGCCGCCGCCGAGCTGAGGATCTTTCGCAGCAGGTCAGGCAGGAACGCGCGGCCGAGCGTATCGATCATTCCCACCAGGATAGCGGCGACAAACGCGCCGCGGATCGAGCCGATGCCGCCGATGACGATAATGACAAACGCGAGGATGAGGATGTTCTCGCCCATTCCGATCTGCACCGTGAGGATTGGCGCCTGCATCAAGCCGGCGAGGCCGGCGAGCGCCGCGCCAAGGCCGAACACCAGAGTGTACAGCAGCTTGATGTTGATACCGAGCGCGCCGATCATCTCGCGGTTCGACGCGCCGGCGCGGATCAGCATGCCGATGCGGGTGCGCATCACCACGATATAGAGCATCGCGGCGACCGCCAGCGCGACCACGATGATGGCGAGGCGATAGGCGGGATAAAACACGCCCGGCACGATCTGCACCGGTACGGTAAGCCAGACCGGCAGCGGCAGCGCGAGACCCGCAGGCCCCCAGACCAGCCGCACCATGTCGTTGAAAAACAAGATCAGCCCGAACGTCGCGAGCACATGGTCAAGATGATCGCGGCCGTAGAGATGTCGTAACGCGACGACCTCCAGCACGATTCCGAGCAGCAAGGTGGCGCCGAGCGCGAGCACGATGCCGATGACGAAATTGCCGCTCCAGGCGACGAACGTCGCCGCGAAATAGGCGCCCATCATGTAGAGCGAGCCGTGCGCGAGGTTGACGAGGTCCATGATGCCGAACACGAGCGTCAGCCCTGCCGCCAGCAGAAACAGCAGCAGGCCAAACTGGAGCCCGTTCAGGAATTGTTCGACGACAAGCAGCATTCTCGTTCGAATCGCCCCCCATTTGTCGGTCTTATCGACCTATCCACCCTCTCCTCCGCGAAAGGGTAAGAAAAAGCGGCAGCGTTTAGCGCTGCCGCTCATTCCTAGCAAAATCCGTGCTCACTTCATCGGACATTTGCCGTGGAAGTTATCCTGGCTGTCCTTGACGATGGTGGCGACGGTCTTCAGCGAGAGCGTGCCGTCGGCCCCCTTCACCACATCCTGCAAATAGAAGTTCTGGATCGGGATGTGGTTGTTGCCGTATTTGAAGGAACCGCGCAGCGACTTGAAATCGGCCTTCTCCATCTCGGCCTTCATCGCATCCTTCTTCGAAGTATCGCCTTTCACCGCGACCACTGCGCTGTTGATGAGTTGCGCGGCGTCATAGGCCTGCGCACCGTAATAGGTCGGGCGCGCCGGAGCGAATTTCTTGTAATCCTCGACGAACTTCTTGTTTTGCTCGTTCGGCAGGTCGTTCACCCATTCCTGCGCACCGGGAACGCCGATCGCGTTGTCCTTCTGGAGCGGCAGCGACAACTCGTCGACCGTAAACGCCGTATAGAGCGGCATCTGCTGCTTGATGCCGGCCTGCGCATACTGATTGAGGAACTGCACGCCGGCCGCGCCCGGATAAAACACGAAGATCGATTCCGCCTTCGAGTTGCGCGCCTTGGTGAGTTCAGCCGAGAAATCGAGCTGGCTCGGCCACACCGTGTATTCCTCGCCGAGCACTTCGCCCTTGAACGTGCTCTTGAGGCCCGCGAGCATGTCCTTGCCGGCCGCGTAGTTCGGGCCGATCAAGAACACTGACTTGACGCCCTTCTGGTTCATGTAAAGGCCCATCGCCGCCGGCGTCTGGTCGTTCTGCCAGGAGGTCGAGAACACGTAAGGCGAGCACAATTCACCGGCGAGCTGGTTGGGGCCGGCATTGGCCGAGATCAGGAAGGTCTGCGAATCCACCGCTGTCTTGAGCGAGGCGAGAAGCACGTTCGACCAGATATAGCCGACGATGAAATCGACCTTGTCGGACTGCACCAGCTTCTCGGTCTTCTGCTTGCCGACATCGGGCTTCTGCTGGTCGTCTTCGTAGATCACTTCGACCGGCTTGCCGGCCATCTTGCGGCCGAGATGATCAAGCGCGAGCTCGAACGAGTTGCGCATGTCGTTGCCGATCACCGCGGTCGGCCCGCTGAAAGTGGAGACGAATCCGATCTTGATCGTGTCCGCCGCAGCCGCGGGATAGGTCAGGGCCAGCGCGGTGGCGCCCGCGAGCCAGAATGCCGTCTTCATTGAGAGTCCCTCCTTCACAAACTTCGTGCCGCCCGTTGGCCGTTCGGCGCATGCCGTTTTTTGCCTTGTTTTGTGCGCGAAACCGCGCCCCGGCGGCAAGCACGAACCGTCGGCTCCCTCTTTGAACCTTCGGACCATGCGCAAGCGACATGCACCATAATTCGTCACCGGCGCGGAAAGCAAGAATTATAGTGCCGGTTTGAAATCCCCTGAACTTGGCCCCAAAGGCGGGCGATCGTCTTTCGCTATGAGCCCATCTGGAAAGCAGTCTTGAGCCGCGCCCCCGATGGCTTACACCAGAAGTTACGGAACGTTCGGACCTGGGGTCGCGATGGCAACAGCAGAGCTTCAGCCGAAGGCCGCCCACCGGGTGGTGATCGTCGGCGCCGGATTCGGCGGACTGGAATGCGCACTGCGGCTAAAAGGCGCGCCGGTCGCGATCACGCTGGTCGACCGCCGCAACCACCATCTGTTTCAGCCACTGCTCTATCAGGTCGCGACCGCCTCACTCGCCACCTCCGAAATCGCCTGGCCGATCCGCTATCTGTTGCGGGGCCGGCCTGATGTCACGACCCTGTTCGCCAATGTGACCGGCGTTGACGCGGCCAACAAGCGCGTGCTGCTCGAGGACGGCGACACGTTGCCCTACGACACGCTGGTGCTCGCGACCGGCGTTCGTCACGCTTATTTCGGCCATGACGAATGGGAACCGTTCGCACCCGGGCTGAAGACGCTCGAAGACGCGACCACACTGCGGCGGCGCATCCTCGTCGCCTTCGAGCGCGCCGAGCGCGAAAGCGATCCGGAAAAACGCGCCGCGCTTTTGACCTTCGTGATCATCGGCGCCGGACCGACTGGCGTCGAACTCGCCGGCACCATCGCCGAACTCGCGCGCGATACGCTGCCGCCGGACTTCCGCAACATCGATACGCACAAGACCCGCGTGGTGCTGATCGAGGCCGGGCCGCGCGTGCTCGCTGGCTTCCCCGACGATCTTTCCGCCTATGCGCAACGTTCACTGGAGGACGTCGGCGTCGAGGTCATTCTCGGCCAGCCCGTCACCGAATGCTCCGCCGATGGTGTCGTCTTCGGCGGCAAGCCATTGCACGCGAGAACGCTGATCTGGGCCGCGGGCGTGCGTGCTTCCCGTGCCGCCGAATGGTTGCACGCCCCGGCCGACCGCGCCGGAAGGCTACAAGTTCAGCCGGATCTCACCGTGCCGGATCATCCGGATATTTTCGCGATCGGCGACACCGTTGCGATCGCGGATACAAAAGGAAATCCGGTGCCGGGCATCGCGCCGGCGGCCAAACAGCAGGGACGCCACGTCGCCGCATCGATCAAGGCGCGGCTCATGGGACGGACGACCACGCCGTTTCGCTACAGCCACGCCGGCAGCCTCGCCCAGATCGGCAAGCGCAAGGCGGTAATCGATTTCGGCGCCATCAAGCTGCGCGGCACCATTGCGTGGTGGATCTGGGGCATCGCCCACATCTACTTCCTGATCGGCCTGCGCAACCGGCTCAGCGTCGCCATCAGCTGGTTGTGGATTCACGCCCGCGACCAGCGGGCGGCACGGCTGATCACACAAGGGTCCAGCAAGGTCGCGAGCTAGAGAAAAATCGCCGCGACACTGCCTGAAAAATCGGCACGGCACACGCCCGCGAACGAGTTTCCGGCCAGCATGGAATCCCTTCAAATAATTGATAAGACTTGGTCATCTTGCGGAACGGGCAACGCCCAGACGATGTACACAATGGCACGTCAATTGCTTCACATCGTGAGAAATTTCCTCAAGCCCTGAGTACAGTTGGATATGCCGACCTCGCTTTCATCTTCACTTCGATCGACCCACACCAACCGCGGGATACTCTCGGACCGGGGTCGCGCGTGACCGAAACCGTCGCCGCCATCGTCGCTGCGCACCTCGCCGGCCAGCAATCCCCCGCGCATACCGTCGCCCGCAGCTTCCAGCGCATTCGCGAGCACAACGATCCCGCGATCTTCATCTCGTTGCGCGATGAAAAGCAGGCCATTGCCGAAGCCGAAGCTCTCTCGGCCAGAGATTCCGCGGGGCTTCCGCTTCTTGGCGTTCCGGTCGCCGTAAAGGACAATATCGACGTGGCTGGATTGCCGACGACGGCAGGCTGTCCCGCCTATGCGTACAATCCCGCGCGCGACGCCACGGCGGTTGCGCGACTGCGCCAGGCCGGCGCGATCGTCATTGGCAAGACCAATCTCGATCAGTTCGCGACCGGTCTCGTCGGCGTGCGCTCGCCCTACGGCATTCCCGTCAACCCGATGCGTTCCGATCTCGTACCGGGCGGATCGAGTTCGGGATCGGCGGTTGCGGTTTCGGCCGGGCTTGTTCCGCTTTCACTCGGCACCGATACCGCCGGCTCCGGCCGCGTGCCGGCGATGCTGAACAATATCGTCGGACTGAAGCCGAGCCTCGGGCTCGTTCCAAATGCGGGCGTCGTGCCGGCATGCCGAACGCTCGACTGCGTGTCGGTGTTCTCACTCACCGTCGACGATGCGGCAGCGGCGCTTTCGGTGATGGCCGGACTCGACAAATCAGATCCGTTTTCGCGCGACCGGACGTTTTCGAAGCTCGGCCCGTTTCCAAACGGGTTGCGGCTTGGCGTGCCGCGCGACGGCCAACTGATCTTCTTCGGCGACAAGGCCCAGGAAGCAGCTTACGCCGCGGCGCTGGAACAATGGCGATCGCTTGGCGCCACCCTCGTCAGCTTCGACCTCGAGCCGTTCTATGAAACCGCACGGCTGCTTTACGAAGGCCCGTGGGTGACCGAACGATATCTCGTGATCCGCGATCTGCTCGCGTCCTCGCCCGATGCAATTCATCCGGTGACGCGGGAGATCACCATCGCCGGCAGCCGGATATCGGCTGCTGATGCCTTTGCCGCGCTCTATCGGTTGCAGACGCTGCGCCGCACCGCCGATCACGCGTTCGCCGATATCGATGCGCTGGTGCTGCCGACCGCCCCGACCGCCTACTCCACCGCGCAGGTGCTCGCCAATCCGATCGAACTCAACTCGCGGCTTGGCACCTACACCAACTTCGTCAACCTGCTGGATCTCTGCGGCCTGGCTTTGCCATCGTCGATTCGCAAAGACGAAATTCCGTTCGGCATCACCCTGCTCGCACCCGCCGGCCAGGATACACTGCTCGCGAGCATCGGCCGCGTCTTTCAGGCGCGAACCAAACTTGCCTTGGGAGCGAAAGGTCTAGCGCTGCCCCCGTTGGCCGACCTCGACCTCGCACTGAGCGGCGACGAAATTCCGATCGCGGTGGTGGGCGCGCATCTTTCCGGCATGGTGCTCAACGGGGAATTGAAAGCGCTTGGCGGAAGGCTGTTGGAAGCCAATTTGACCGCGCCGGATTACCGGCTCTTCGCGTTGCCGACGACACCGCCCAAACCGGGAATGCTTCGGGTCGAAGCAGGAAGCGGCTCGGCGATCGAGCTTGAACTGTGGGCGCTGCCCGCGGCGGCGTTTGCGAAATTCGTCAATGCGATTCCGCCGCCGCTCTCGATCGGCACGGTGCGTCTGAAAGATGGCCGCGGGGTCAAGGGCTTTATCGTGGAAGCGGCGGATGTCAGCGAGCGCCAGGGATATTTCCGCCTTCGGCGGCTGGCGCGCCTACATGGCCAAGGCTGCGAAGTAATCGCTCACCCTAGACGGCGCAAATCTCATGTTCGCCGTGCACGCGCTCGATGCGTGCGCGAACAACGCTGAGCGGGACGCGTGCCCGCCCGCGTCACGAGCCGAAGACAGCACAGCCGCATCCGGCAGATCGTCGAGCCTCATGCCTTGTCCCGCGGCTCGTCGATCACGCTGACATGCGCGGCCACGATCTTCCAGCCCTCGGGAAACCGCACCCATGTCTGCATTTGTCGTCCGACCTTGCCGGGCGCGTTCTCGCGGTAAAACAACGTCGAAGCCACCGCCATGTCGCGGCCATAGGTCGTGATCACGGTGCGATCGATCCGGCGCATCAGGCCGACCGACGGGCGGGCGGCGCGAAACGCCATGATCTCTTTGTAGCCGTAGAGGTTTTCTCCACCGCCATAACGCAGCGTGCGGGAATTGTCGCGGAACAACTCATCGAGCACCGCGACGTCGTTGGACACCAGCGCCTTTTCGTAGCGCGCAAATTGCGCGGTCACTTCGGCCAACACTTCCGGAAGATCGACCTGCATGTTCAAATTCCCCGTGGGTGTGCTGCGGTCGCCACCCCTTCGCGCTCCAGCGCCGCCGCCACCCGCAATGCGATATCTTCACGCCAGGGCGCGGCGATGATCTGCACACCGATCGGCATCGGCTCCAGCGGCACCGGAACGGCGACCACCGGCAATCCGATGAAGGAAATCGGCTGGGTGTGGATGCCGATATTGGCGCGCACCGGCAATTCGACGCCGTCGAGCACAAAATTGACCTGACCAAGCTTGGGCGCGACGCAGGGCGTGGCCGGCGCCAGAATGACGTCGACGGACTTGAACAGTTCCAGCACCTGCGCGCGGTACCAGCGCCGAAATTTCTGTGCGCGATCGACCATCGGCGCCGGGATCATCGCGCCCGCGATCAGGCGATCGCGCACGGCGGGATCGAAATCGTCCGGCCGCGTGCGCAGCCGGTCGAGGTGAAGCGATGCGCCTTCGCACGTCGAGATCACATAAGCCGCCGAGCGGGCGCGCGCCGCTTCCGGAATTTCGACCGTACGGCTGACCTTGAGCGCCTTGGTGACGCGCGCCATCGCCTCGACGGCTTCGGCAAAGAGGTTGTTCTGGAAATAGCCGCCCGCCACGGCAATGCGCAGGTCGCCAATGCCTTGCGCCAGCGCGGGCGACGCCGGTTCGACGGGCCGCGTCGTGCAGGCCGCGTCAGCGGGGTCCGGTCCCTGCATCGCGTCGTAGGCGAGCGCGAGATCGGCGGCGCTGCGGGTGAGCGGGCCGACATGATCGAAAGAGAACACGAACGGGAAGGAGCGCGCGCGCGACAACCGGCCATAGGTCGGTTTCAATCCGAAGATCCCGCAGAACGACGACGGCACGCGGATCGAGCCATTGGTATCCGATCCCAGCGCCAGCGGAACCAGCGCACCACCGACCGCACTGCCGGAGCCGCCCGACGAGCCACCGGTCATCCGCGTCGGATCGTGCGGATTGCGCGAGGGACCGTCGTGGATGTTTTCGCCGGTGAAGTCGTAGGCGTATTCGCCCATGTTGAGCGCACCGACCAGCACGGCGCCGGCGGCCTCCAGGCGCTCGACCAGGGTCGCATCGCGCGAGGCAGGCGGAAGATCACGGTTGATCTTCGACCCGGCGCGGGTCGGCAGTCCCTTCACGTCGAACAAGTTCTTTACGGCAAAGGGCACGCCGGCGAGCGGCCCCGGGTTCTTCCCGGCAGCGATCGCCTCATCGACCGCACGCGCTTTCGCACGCGCGCGGTCCGCGGTGACTTCGGTGAAGGAGTTCAGCACCCGGTCGTGTTTGGCGATCCGCGCCAGCGCAGCTTCGGTGGCCTCGAGCGCGGAGGATTTCCTGTCTTTGACGGCGCGCGCGATGTCGGAAGCGGTCATCTCGCCCATGGCGGATGCAATATCAGGCTGTGAAGACACTGGCAGGCTCGGCTTCGTCAGAGAATTCAAACTCGTCCACCATCCGCGCCAGACGCATGGACACTTCGAGATTGGCCCGCACCGCCGGTTTCCAGGCGTCCTTGACCGGCAACCTCAGAAGCTTCGAGGCGGCATCGATATAGTCGTCGAGTGAATTGTCAGCCATTATTTTTGTCTTTGCGTTCTCGTCAGCCGACCGGCAACGGTGGGTGGGGAATGGCCGTCAGCAATTCCCTTGTATAGGCATTTTGCGGATCACCCAAGACCCGATCGGACGGGCCCTGCTCGACGATTTTGCCGGTCCGCATCACAATGACGCGGTCGCACAATAGCCGCACCACGTTCAGGTCGTGCGAGACGAACAGGTAGCTCATGCCGAGCGACTGCTTGAGATCCTGGAGCAGGTTCAGGACCACCGCCTGCACCGAGACGTCGAGCGCGGCTGTCGGCTCGTCAAGAATGACAAGCTTTGGGTTGAGCGCAATCGCACGTGCAATGCCGACGCGCGCCTTTTGGCCGCCCGACAGCTGATGCGGAAAGCGATCGAGCAGATGGAGCGGCAGACCGACGCGCGTGGCGAGATCTTCGCATCGGGCACGCAACGCATCGCGGCCCTTGATGTCGCCGAGCCGCAGAATTGGATCGGCGATGGCGCGCACGGCGGTAAAGCGCGGGTTGAGACTATCCGTCGGGTCCTGAAACACCATCTGGATGCTCTTGCGCTGCGGCAGCCGCGCGAAGGCATTGGGCATGATGCCACCGATTTCCTCGCCATCGAACATGATGCGGCCCGATGTCTGGTCCAGTAGCCGCATCACCATCATCGAAGTCGTGGACTTGCCGCAACCGGACTCGCCGACGAGGCCAACGCTTTCGCCGCGGCCGACTGAAAAGCTGATGCCATCGACCGCGCGAAACAGCTCAGGTTCGACCGGCGGCTTGCGCGCGAACAATTTTGCCAGCGTCCCCGACGCACCCCGGCGCGGATATTCCTTCACCAGCTTTTCGACAAGAAGAAGCGGTTTGGCGGTGCTCGTCGACCGGCACTTCCTCGCTTGCGGGCGAAAGGCCGGAGTGATGGGAATTCTCCGAGGACCTATCTTGGAGAGAATCCCCCTCACCCTCCGGTAGCAGGTCTCGCAAGGAGACGCCGAGCCGTGGCGTGGCGCGCATCAGTTTGCGCGTATAGGGATGTTCGGGCTTGACGAAGATATCGGCCGAGGACGCGGTTTCGACCACGCGCCCCTTCTCCATCACCACCACACGATCGCAATAGGCCGCCGCCAGGCCAAGATCGTGCGTGATCAGGATCGTCGACATGTTGCGTTGTCTGGTCAGTTCGACGACGAGGTCCATCACCGCCTTCTGGGTGGTGACGTCGAGGCCCGTGGTCGGCTCATCGGCGATCAGAAGCCGCGGACCGCAAGCGAGCGCCAGGGCGATCACGATCCGCTGGCACATGCCGCCCGACAACTCGAACGGATAGGCATGGTAGCGCTCGCGCGGACGCGCGATCTTGACTTGCTCGAGCGCCGCGATTGCCCGGTTGGTCACCTGCGAACGGTCGACCTGGACATGTTGCAGCAGAACGTCCTCGATCTGGTGGCCGATCTTGCGGATCGGGTTGAGCGCCAAACGCGGGCTCTGGAAGATCATCGACATTTCGCGACCGCGCATGTCGCGCATCTGCTCTTCACTCGCCGCCTTCAGATCGACACCGGAAAAATGAACCGAGCCGTCGGCGATCTTGCCGGCGCGATCAAGAATCCGCATCACCGCATATGACGTTACCGACTTTCCGGAACCGAACTCGCCGACGATCCCGAGCGTCTCGCCCTTGGCCACCTGAATATCGACGTGCTCGACCGCCTTGACGATGCCGCGCCTCGTCGAGAACTCCACTGTGAGATCGTTGACGTCGAGTAGAGGCAGCGCTGTCACCGCTTCAAGTCCTCCGCTGCGGATCGACGAGGTCGCGCAATCCGTCGCCGAGCAGATTGAAGCAAAATACCGCCACCATCAGCGCCGCACCGGGAAAGAATGCCACCCACCACTCGCCGGAAATGATGTTGGTAGCGCCCTCCGCCACCATGATCCCCCATTCCGGAGTCGGCGGCTTGACGCCAAGCCCAATGAACGACAGGCCTGCGGCATTGAGGATGGCATAGCCCATGGTCAGCGACACCTGCACCATCATGATCGGCATGATGTTGGGCATGATCTGCGCCAGCAAAATCCGCATGTCGCTGTTGCCGGAAAGCCTCGCCGCCTGCACGAAGCCGGCTTCACGCCGCACATTGGCCTCCGCGCGCGCGACACGGACATAAAGCGGGAAATTGATGATCGCGGTGGCGATCACGATGTTGGTCACGGTGTTGCCGAGGGCCGCGACAATACCCATGGCCAACACGAACAACGGAAACGCCATGATGGTATCGGAGATCCGCCCGACGATGCGATCGGTCCAGCCGCCGAAGAAGCCGGCGGCAATTCCGGCGAACCCGCCGATGATCAGCACGAGCGCCACCGACGCGATCGCAATGATGAAATCGAGACGCGTTGCCGCCACCACGCGGCTGAAGATGTCGCGGCCGAGCAGGTCAGTTCCGAACCAGTGTCGCAGCGACGGCGATTGCAAAGTCGCCGCGGTATCGCTGGCCAGCGGATCGTAAGGCACCACGTGAGGCCCGATCACGGCGCACAGCGCGATCAGGACGAACAAGCCGAACGACAAGCCGGTGACGGGATTGTCCGCCACCACATGAACGGCGTGCCGAAGGATCGAATTACTCGGTGGCGCCGCCTGAAGGCCGGCGGCAGGCGTCGTCGCAAGACTGGCTTCGCTCATGCTTCGACCCTCACGCGCGGGTCGATGACGCCGTAGAGCATGTCGATGACAAGATTGAGCGCGATGTAGAGTACCGCCATGGTCAGCACAAACCCCTGCACGGGCGCAAAGTCGGATTGCAGCAACGCTTCCACCGCGTAGGAGCCGATGCCGGGCCAGGCGAATACCTTTTCCACCAGCACATTGGCGCCGAGCAAAAACGAGAACACCATGCCGAGCGTGGTCACGACGGGCAGCATGGCGTTGCGGAACGCATAGGTCAGGATCACGGTACGGCTGCTGAGCCCGCTCGCGCGCGCGGTTCGGATGAATTCGGACGCCAGCACCGCCAGCATGGAAGCGCGGGTCATGCGCGTGATCGGCGCCAGCGAAAAGATCGCAAGCGTCACCGCCGGCAGGATCAATTGACTGAAGGCCGCGCGAAATGTCTCGAAGTTGCCGGTGATCAGGCTGTCGATCAGGAAAAATCCCGTGATATCGGGCGGACTGGTCGCAAAAGCATCAAGCCGGCCGAGCGGCGCCGGCGCCCAGCCCAGACGGAAGTAGAACACGTAGACCAATAGCAGCCCGGTGAAGAACACCGGCAACGAGACGCCGGCGGTTGCAATCACCCGGCACAGATGATCGATCAGCGAGCCCTGTTTGACCGCAGCAAAGATTCCGAGCGGAACCGCGATCGCGATCGCGAGAAAAAGGCCGGACAGCGTCAGCTCGGCCGACGCCGGCAAGCGGCTTGCGATCTCGGCGGCCACCGGTTGGCCGGTCGATAATGAGTTTCCGAAGTTGCCGTGGGCGAGATCCTTGACATAACGCAGGAACTGATCCGGCAGCGGCCGGTCGAGCCCGAGGCTCTTGCGGATTTCGGCGATCGACTCCGGCGTGGCCGCGGGACCTGCGAAGTAGACGGCCGGGTCACCCGGCAGCACGCGCGTCAGCAGAAACGTCACAATGATCACGCCGATCAGGGTCGGGATAACCGTTGCGAGCCGCTTGAGAATCACCATCGTGTTCGACCTGCCTGCACTTCACCCTTTCACGATCGAGCGGTAGTCAAGCTGGCGGTGGAACCAGTAGACGTAGCCGGAGATGTTCTTCTGGGTGGCGACGTTGAGGTACGGCTGAAACAGCGGAATGCGCGGCACTTCCGCGTAGGCCTTTGAAATGAAGCCCCCGACGTCCTTTGCGTATTTCTCCTTGTCACCGATGGCGGCGGCGGCGCGCGCGCCGTCGATCAACACGTCCATGTCGGCGTTGACGTAGCTCGGCGTGTTGAAGATCGCGTTCTGGCCGGAATAGGCCCAGAAGAAAAAATATTCGGGATAGTCGAGCCAGCCGGAGAAGAAGTTGATCATCAGCGGCATGGTCTTCTTCGCCATTTCGCTGCGCCAGTTCGCGCCCGGCACCTTGTTGATCGTGGTCTTGATGCCGATCTGCGCGAGAGCTTCCTGCACCAATACCGAGATCGGCTCCGAGATGTCGCTGCTGCCGAGATCGTAGGAAATCGTGGTTTCGATATCGGCGACGCCGCTTTCGGCCATCAGCGCCTTGGCCTTGGCGATATCATTGGCGTAACCGGTTCGCGCCGGCCAGGTGATGTCGGTAATCGCGTTGGACGCGCCGCCAAACAGCGGATTGGCGAGGCCGAACATCGCCGCATCCATGATCTTCTGATAGGGCAACGCGTAGGCGACCGCCTGACGGACCTTCGGATTATCGAACGGCGGGTTCTTCACGTTGAGGTCGATCGAGTACATGCCGTTGCCGACCGGATGCGAAACGATGACGAGCTTGCTCTCCTTCTTCATCTCGGACGTGTCCTTGCTGGACAGGTCGAACGAGATGTCGGCGTCGCCGCGCTCCATCAGCGCACGCCGATTGCCCTGTGAGGGCACGGTGCGCCAGATCACGCGTCTGAGCTGGGGCAGTTTGCCGCCGACCCAATCGTCGTTGCGCTCGTAGACGACTTCAACACCCGGCTTCCAGCTCGCCACCTTGAAGGCGCCGCTGCCCGCCGTGTTGCTCTTGGTGTACTCCATCGCCCACGGGTCTTTTTCCGTGGCTTTCTTTTTCAGAAGTTCGGAATTGTAGATGCCCGGCACGATCACCGCGAGATCGGGCACCGTGAGCCGGTCTTTCTTGGCGAAATCGATGCGAATGGTGCTGTCGTCGACGATCACGAACTGCTCCTTGTCGGACAAGGAGCCGGCCTTCATCTGCACCGTGGGGAAGCCGCCGACGGTGACCGAGCGATCAAGCGACCATTTGACGTCCTTCGCCGTGACTGGCGTGCCGTCATGGAATTTCGCGTTCTTCTTCAGCTTGAATGTGGCCGACATGTCACCGAGGTTCATGTCATCGGCAAGCTCCAGCTTGAACTTGTCGCGGTCGTAGGACTGCGTACCGTCGGACAGCGCCCTGGTCTCGTGGGTGATGAGCCGGTCGTAACAATTCCACGACACCTCGTAGCCGGGCCGGTTGGTGCCGACGCCATGCACATCGAGATTGTTGGGGCCATTCTCGGTGACCACCAGCAAGGTTTCGGATCGCGCGTCGGCTTTTGCCGGCGACCAGATCGCGGGCGCCTGGACCGCCGCGCCGACGGCCACGCCGGAAACGGATTTCAAAAAATCGCGGCGCCTCATCGAATGCTCCACGCAAAGAGGATCGGTTCTGGAGCGGGTGTCGCAAGGTTCGTGCCAAGGCTTAACGATCGGTTAATTGGCGCTTAAATAGCTGATTTTACTTTATTATTTCAGATTTCGGCTTCGGCACGGGTGCCCCCGGCCAGCAAAAACCCATTACACCGGGTCAAACTTGCTGAATAAATGGGCAGGAACTCAGCCGAGACCGTGGCTTCAGGGCGGCCGACAATGGCCCGCCAGACCCCCAAGCCAGCCGTTTTATGCTTTAGAAATCAACCGTGAGATTGCATTGAACCTTTTTTTCCCGCCACGGACCTTATTACAGGGAGGCAAGTTGCCTGTGTTTTCCCGCGCCGTCCTTTCGCGGACCGTCATCATGTTTGCTGCATTGCTTTTGACGGCCGCCACGACATCAGCTCCGGCCCGCGAATTTCGCGCTGCCGACACCCAGAGCGAAGATTATCCGACCGTCCAGGCGCTTCGCTTCATGGGCCGCCTGATCGAGGAAAAGACCAGCGGCCGGCTGCAAATTCGCGTGTTTCATTCGCGTCAGCTCGGCGAAGAAAAAGAAACCATCGAGCAGACCCGCGCCGGCGCCATCGATCTCAACCGAACGAATGTTGCGCTGATCGGCACTTTCGTGCCAGCCATGAACGTGCTCGCGATGCCGTTCCTGTTCCGCTCCATCGAGCATTTGCAGAAGGTGCTGGATGGCCCGATCGGTGACGAAATCCTGGGCAGCTTCGAGCCATACGGTTTCGTCGGCCTCGCCTTCTACGATTCCGGCGCACGGTCGATCTACAACAGCGTCCGGCCGATCCGCACGATCGCCGACATGAAAGGTTTGAGGCTCCGCGTGCAGCAATCGGAATTGATGTCCGACATGATCCGGGCGCTCGGCGCCGAGCCGATCGAGCTGCCTTACGGCCAGGTTCGCACCGGCCTCGCCACCAAGCTGATCGATGGCGCGGAAAACAACTGGCCGTCCTTCGTCACGACCGATCACTATAAATATGCCGGCTTCTACACGCTGACCGAACACACGATGAGCCCCGAAGTGCTGGTGATGTCGCACAAGGCCTGGACCAGTCTCTCGGCAGAGGACCAGGCCGTCTTTCGCGCCGCCGCAAAGGAATCGAGCCGCTTCATGCGCGAGCGCTGGAAGGATCTCGAGGCACAATCGCGCCAGCGCGCGCAAGCGGCCGGCGTGACGATCGTGAGCGACTTCGACCGCAAGCCGTTCGAGGCAGCGATGGCCAATATTTACGTCAAGGCCCGGCGCGAACCGGCCGCGGCGGCGCTGATCGAACGAATCCGCAAGGTCAATTGAATTGAACGAGATCGCCGACCAGCACGACACCGCGGAGTCGCCACCGGGCCTTACGGCGCGCGGCCATTCGCGTCTGGTCGCGCTGGTCCGCGCCGTCCCGATCCGCTGGCGCATCCTGTCGATCGCCGCGCTGAATTCCGCCGTCGTCGTCGTGCTGGTGGCCTTGATCTGGAATGGCGTTCAGGTGCTGGGATCGGCCTGGGACGACGTGCGGCAGGTGCGCGATTCCGAGAGGATCCTCGCCACGCTCGAAAGCGAAACCGGTCATCTGCAAAACCTGATTTATCGTTACATCAACCAGCCGAGCCCCGAACTTTCCGACGAGATTTCGCATCTGCGCGAAGCCGTGCTCGGGACGCTGAAGACACGGGCCTCGACTGACCCGATGCTTTCCGGTTCGGTGCAAAAGCTTCAGCAGGTCACCGAGCGCTTCCTCAACGGCTTCAGCGAATTGCGCGAAGTGCAGGCGACGATCTCGAAGACCTATGAGCAGGAAGTCCTCACCCCCGCCCGCGACATGGCCGGGCTTTATTCGATCATCGAGGGCGCGACCGGCCACCGCGATGCGCTGATCTGGCCTTCGCTCGGCAAATCCCGTGAGGCCTTTACGGCAATGCTGGTCGCCGCCAACTCCTACTATCTTTCGCTGGCAACGGCTGCGGCCGAAGAGGCAAGCCGCAATACCGAGACCATCCAGCAGACCATTCCGGTCATGAACGACCTCGCCGATAACGAATTGCAACGAATGGCGTTGCAGCGTTTGAACACGCGGACCAAATCGCTCGGCGAAGGGCTCACGAAGCTGTCGTCGCAGTTGACCAACCGTACCGAGTTGCTGCGGGATTCGATCGACGCAAGCCAGGCTGACGCGTCCAACGTCATCGACGAACTCTCCGACAAAATGCATCAGCGCGAACAGAAGGCCCAAGAGACCTTCGACCAGACGCTCGCCGATATTTCGCGAAAAGTGCTTTCCGTCGCCGTGATCTTCTTAGGGCATCATCCTCACCGCCGGCGTCCTGATCGCGCTATCGATCCGCCTGCCGCTTCGCCAGATCATGACGGCGATGCACGCGATCACGTCGGGCGATTTCAACCGCAAGGTCCAGGGCATCGCCGCCAGTGACGAGGTGGGCGAGATGGCGCGCGCGGTGGAAGTGTTCCGCGAAAATGCCATTGCCAAGCGCAAAACCGAAGACGAACTACGTGCTGCCAAGGAAAAGGCCGAAAACGCGCTGCACGAACTCAACACCGCACAGCAGAACCTGATCGATGCCGAACGCCTCGCGGCGCTCGGCGGCCTGGTCGCAGGCGTTGCCCACGAGGTGAACAATCCGATCGGTATCAGCCTGACGGTCGCATCGAGTTTTGCGCGGCGCACCGAGACGTTCGAGGACGAACTGAGAAGCGGCAACGGACTTCGCCGCTCGCAGCTCGACGAATTCGTCAAGACCTCGCGCGACGCCGCCCAGCAGCTCGTCGGCAACCTGCACCGCGCCGGCGAACTCATTCAGTCCTTCAAGCAGGTCGCGGTGGACCGTTCGCATGCCGAGCGGCGCACGTTCAATCTGAGCGAGGCGACCGACCAGATCATCGCGAGCCTGCGCCCCGCGCTCAAGAAAGCCTCGATCGGTCTGTCGGTCGAAGTCCCCGAAAACCTCGTCGTCGACGGCTATCCCGGCTCCTATGGCCAGATCCTCACCAACCTGTTCCTGAACGCCGCAACCCACGCCTTTCCCGACGGGCGTTCCGGAAACATCGCGATCTCGGCAAAACCCCGCGGCACCGACGATATCGAGATCATCTTTGCCGACGACGGCGCCGGCATGACCGCTGAGGTGCAGCGGCAGGCATTCGACCCCTTCTTCACGACGCGCCGCAACGAAGGCGGCACCGGGCTCGGCCTGCATATCGTTTACAATCTGGTGACCCAGCAGCTGGGCGGCCGAATGATGCTGGATTCAAGGCCGGGACAAGGCACCACATTTCGCATTATCATGCCCAAGGCCGCCAAAGGCGGCAGCGTTCAAACAACCGAAAACCGCGATCGCGGCAGGACTGATTCATGGCCGAACAGGACGATGTCCTCCACCTGATCGACGATTCCGGTGCGGTTCCGGAAGTCTCCGGCGCGCGTAAATGGAAGATCGCGGTCATTGACGACGATCAAGCCGTGCATGAAGGCACGCGCTTTGCTTTGAGCGATTACAGCCTCAACGGCCAGTCCCTCGAAATCCTGTCGGCCTATTCCGCCGCCGAGGGCCGCCAGCTGATGCGCGCGCATACCGACATCGCCGCCGTGCTGCTCGACGTCATCATGGAAACCGATGCGGCAGGCCTCGAGCTCGTCGAATATATCCGCAACGACCTTCGCAACGAGACGGTCCGCATCATCCTGCGCACCGGCCAGCCCGGACAGGCGCCGGAGCGCCGCGTCATCGTCCAGTACGACATCAACGACTACAAGGCGAAGACCGAACTCACCGCCGACAAGCTGTTCACCTCGCTCACGGCGGCCTTGCGCAGCTATCAGCAGCTCGAGCGCATGGTCCAGACCCGGCGCGGGCTGGAGATCATCATCGATGCCGCCTCGACGCTCTACGATTTCAAATCGATGCAGCGCCTCGCGGAAGGCGTGCTGACGCAGATCGGCTCGCTGCTCAATGTCGATTGCGCCGGCATCCTCGTGCTGCGCGACGGCGGCGACGTCAATGACGAGTTCTCCGTTCTCGCCGGATCCGGCTGCTACAGCCGCTTCATCGGCACCGCGGGCGCCAAATCGCTCGATCCCGATCTGCGCGACATGGTCGAAGCCGCGTTCAAGCGCCGCAAGCACGAGTTCGTCGACCAACGCACCGTGCTCTATGTGCGCACCGGTTCGGGACGCGAAGTCGTGGTGTTGCTCCAGGCCGAGCGGCAACTGTCGGAGACCGATCGTTCACTGGTCGAAATCTTCGGCAGCCGGCTTTCGATCGCGTTCGACAATGTCATTCTCTATCAGCAGCTCCAGGCAGCCAACACCCAGCTCGAGGACCGCGTCGCGCAACGCACCCGCGCGCTGATGCAGGCCAATCGCCGGCTGTCGGCGCAATGGCTGCGGCTCCAGCGCGCCAACGGCTTCAAGAATGAAATACTCGGCACTGTCGCCCACGACCTGAAGAACCCGCTGGGGGTGATTCTTGGCCGCACTGAAATGCTGACCGAGCTGATCGCCGCCGACTCGTCGCGCGACAGCGTCGCCTCCCAGATCGATCATATCCGCGACGCCACCAAGCGTCTGACATCGATGGTCGATCATCTGATCTCGGATGCGATGGCGGACGCCTTCGACATCACCATTCGCCGCGAGACGGTCGATATTGCAGCACTCGTCGGCGAAGTGGCCGATGCCAATCAGCCGCTCGCCGTCAACAAGCAGCAATTGATCACGGTTTCGGCGCGGCCCAACCTGACCGCGACCTGCGATTCGGATCGGATTCGCGAGGCGATCGACAACCTCATCAGCAACGCCATCAAATACAGCCCGATCGGCGGCAAGATCTCGGTGCAGGTCGGCCAGGAAGGCAACAAGACCGCCATCCGCATTGCCGACGAAGGCGCCGGTCTTTCGCCGGAAGACCTCGGCCGGCTGTTCGGACGCTTCCAGCGATTATCCGCCAAGCCCACCGCCGGCGAGAGCTCGACGGGCCTTGGCCTGTCGATCGTCAAGCGTATCATCGACATGCATGGCGGTGAGGTCACGGCCGACAGCGCCGGGCCTGGACAGGGCTCCACATTCACCATCACATTGCCAGTAGCAGACGCGTGATCCCATGAGCCAAAGCCAGCACATCATCATTGTCGACGACGAGGCGCCGGCCCGCGAGATGGTCGGTGATTACCTCAAGATGCACGGTTTCACCGTGACGCTTTGCGACGGCGGCAAGAGCTTGCGCACGGTGATCGAAAACAACGTGCCTGACCTCGTGGTGCTCGACCTGAACATGCCGGAGGAGGACGGGCTTTCCATCATTCGCGACCTGAAGGGCCGTACCAACGTACCTGTGATCATGCTGACGGCGACCGCAAGCCCGATCGATCGCGTGGTGGGGCTTGAACTGGGCGCCGACGACTATGTCGCCAAGCCCTGCGAATTGCGCGAACTGATGGCGCGGATTCGCTCGGTACTGCGCCGGAGCACGCCGGCTCGGGCACAGGCTGCTGAGGCCAACGGAGCGAAAGCGGGCAAGGATCCGCTGGTGCGGTTCGGCACCAAGTGGCTCGACCTCCAGGCGCAGGCGTTGCGCGACGATGAAGGCAACGAGCACCCGCTGACAGCCTCCGAATTCGGACTTCTCAAGGTCTTTGCGGCCAATCCGAAGCGGGTGCTGTCGCGCGAGCGGCTTCTTGAACTTGCCAATGCGCGCGACAGCGAAGCTTTCGATCGCGCCGTCGATCTTCGCATCATGCGCATTCGCCGCAAGATCGAGATCGATCCGACGAAACCCGCCGTTATCCGGACGATTCGGGGCGGCGGGTATCTGTTCTCACCCGCAGGCGAGAAGTCATAACCCGGCCCGATTGAGGGAACTCTCCTCATCCGTTGCAGCAATGAAACAGCCCTCGTCAAACTGACGCGGCCGGGCGGGCCTTTGTGGATTTTGGCGTGCCGATGCAGTAGTCATGCGAGGCGATCAAGGACCCATCAAAGTCCTGCGTGAGCGCGCAAGTGGGAGGGCCGGTGTCCCACGCGACCCGCTGGCGCGACGATCGCAACTAACACGCCGAACCGTGAGAGCGATCCGGCCTTGAGCCATTCGCGCTTTGGCCCCTTCGCCGCCGGGCGTCACATGCACGTTTGAGGACACCGTTTCCATGCCTTCTCTTTTCCGCATGACCTTTCGATTGGCAGTCGCGGCGCTGCTTGTCGCCCTGACGGTCGCTGACGCCGCGCCGGCCTCTGCCGCGACCGCGGCTCACAAGAAAGTCTATCTGCTGCGCGGCCTGACCAACGTGCTGTCGCCCGGGATCGACCACCTCAACGAGGAACTGCAACGGCGCAACGTCGACGTCACGATCGCCAACCATGCATTTTCGGATTCGCTGGCTTCGGAAGCGATCGAGGGCTGCAAGAGCGGGCGGTTCGCTTCGGTCGTGCTGGTCGGCCATTCGCTGGGCGCAAGCGCCGCCGTCAGCATGGCCGAGCAATTGCAGAGAGCCGGCCTTCACGTCGCTTTGATCGTAACGATCGATCCCGTGACGAAGATTGTCGTGCCGAACAATGTCCGCTTGATCAGAAACTATTTCCTCTCCAGCGGTGTCGGCACCGTGGTGGAGCGCAGCGGGCACTTCCGCGGCACGCTGCAAAATGTCGATATGGGAAAAACCGAATACGGGCACGTCTCCCTGACGAACGCTCCGGTGATCCAGAACCAGGCGATGCGGGATATCCTGTCCGCCAATTCAAGCTGCCGCTGAAAATCCAGCGTTCGAAGGCCCTGCTATGGGCCCTGCCATCGCGGCAGGCTTTTGTTCCAAATCAGCCCACCGTTGGCCCCCAAACGGCCGGGTAGCAACTATCTACCTAAAATTGTTGGCATTTTTTCCCGAATTGTTTCGTCGCGAGGCCCCCGACGAAACAATTCTCATGCCCACGAAACCATTTTCCCCTTTTCCCGCAGACGTCCCGAAACCGTCACCTCCTACTAAGGGAGGAACGAAACGCCGCCACAGGGCGGCACCGGGAGACCGTCATGCAGAACGTCGTAGCCATCAATGCCGCAGCTCGCCAAGGCATCATTGCCATCCAGGCGACGTCCGACGAAGCGCTGCTTGAGAGCATTGCCGAGGGCGGCCGCAACGCGATGCACATCCTCTATTCCCGTCATCACGTGCGGGTCTACCGCTTCATCCTGCGGATGGTGCGGGACACCACCACGGCCGAGGACCTGACCAGTCAGGTGTTTCTCGACGTGTGGCGCACCGCGGGCCAGTTCCAGGGGCGCTCCCAGGTTTCGACCTGGTTGCTCTCGATCGCGCGCTTCAAGGCCCTGACCGCCTTGCGCCAGCGCCGGCACGAGGACATCGACCAGGAGGAAATCCTGGAGATTCCCGACGATGCCGAGACGCCGGAGGCCTGCCTCGACCGTTCCAGCACCAGCGCGATCCTGCGCGCCTGCGTCGCCAAGCTGTCGCCGGCGCATCGCGAGATCATCAACCTCGTCTACTATCATGAGAAGTCGGTCGAGGAAGTCGGTAACATCATCGGCATTCCCCAAAGCACGGTGAAGACCCGGATGTTCTACGCGCGCAAGCAGCTTGCCGATCTGCTCAAGGTAGCGGGCATCGAGAGCCTGGCGGCATAGGGCCCGACCGAGCTTCCGTCGCCAAGAGACTTGTCACTTCTATGACCGTATCCGCCTCACGAAAGTGACGGCGGATACGGTCATTTTGACGCCTCGCGCCGCGCTGAAAAGCTTTTGGAAAAGGCGGCATTGCCTGTAAAAAGCACGGCAGGGGCATCCCCTGTTCGGCTTGCTTGCCATCATGAAGCCCCTGGGATTTGATGGGAGGCAGGCATAGCAAACGCCGCCAAATCGGAGTGCTGGAATGACAAAAATTCGTCACCTGATCTGCATCACGATGGCAGCCGCCGGCCTGATGCTTTCGGCCTCCGTCAGCCTTGCGCAACAGCCCGACCGGGGCGACGAGCCCGGGCTGGTCGCCGACGAAAAGTATCAGCTCGATCCAGAGTGGCAGAAGCAGATGGTGTATTTCCGCTCCACCGAGCCGCCGGGCACCATCATCATCTCGACCGCCGAGCGTCATCTCTATCTGGTCCAGCCGGGCGGCCGCGCACTGCGTTACGGCATCGGCGTCGGACGTGACGGCTTCCAGTGGCAAGGCTTGGTGAACATCACCCGCAAGGCGGAGTGGCCGGATTGGGTGCCACCGCCGGAAATGATCGAGCGCCAGCCCTATCTGCCGCGCTTCATGGCCGGCGGTCCCGGCAATCCACTCGGCGCGCGCGCGATGTATCTCGGCACCACGGTCTATCGCATTCACGGCACCAACCGGCCGGACACGATCGGCACCAAGGTCTCGTCCGGCTGCTTCCGGCTGGTCAACGGTGACGTCGCCGATCTCTATGAACGGGTGCCGGTCGGCACCAAAGTCGTGATACGGCAAAAGCCGGAACTGTAACGACGACTTCTTTTCCAAACGGCATCACAACTTTCGGATTGGGGCTAAGGGGCAGATCATGCGTACATTCCGAGGCGGGCTTTTGATCGGGCTCGCAGTCGCCGTTGCGGTTGGAGCCGTGGCCGCCACTTATGAGTTCTACGATACGCGCACCCTCAAGCGCACGGTTCGCCGCGGCGAAGTGCTGTGCGGCGTCAACAAGGGCCTGCCGGGCTTCTCGATCCCCGACGACAAGGGCAATTGGACCGGTTTCGACGTCGACTTCTGCCGCGCGGTTGCCTCCGCCATCTTTGACGATCCGGCGAAAGCGAAATTCGTCCCGCTCGACGCCAACGAGCGCTTCAAGGAGCTGCAAAACCGGAAGGTGGATATCCTGTCGCGCAACTCGACCTGGAGCATGTCGCGCGAGACCTCCTACGACCTCTATTTCCCGGCGGTCGCCTACTATGACGGTCAGGGCTTCATGCTTCCGCGCGCGCGCAACATCGATTCCGCGCTCGACCTCAACGGCAGCAAGGTATGTGTGCAGGACGGCACCACCACGGTGCTCAATCTCGCCGACTACTTCCGCACCAACAACATGAAGTACGAGGAAAAGAAGTTCGGCAAACTGGAAGACGTCGTCAAAGCCTACGAATCCGGCCAGTGCGACACGCTGACCGCCGACGTATCCCAGCTCTACGCGCTGCGGCTCAACCTCGCCAAGCCGGCCGACAATTCCATCCTGCCCGACGTGATCTCGAAGGAGCCGCTGGCGCCCGTGGTGCGGGAGCGCGACGACGACTGGATGCTGATCGTGAAGTGGACGCTCTACGCGATGATCAATGCCGAAGAACTCGGCGTGACTTCGAAGAACATCGACGAAGCCCTGAAGTCCAAGAAGCCCGACGTGATGCGGCTGGTCGGCACCGAAGGCAATTATGGCGAAGAGATCGGCCTGACCAAGGACTGGGCGGTCCGGATCATTCGCCACGTCGGCAACTACGGCGAAGTCTATGAGCGCAATGTCGGCGCCGAATCCAAGCTGAAGATTCCGCGCGGACTGAACCAGCTCTGGAGCGCCGGCGGCATTCAATACGCGCCGCCGATCCGCTGAGCTACCTTTTTCCCTCGTCCTGAGGAGCGCAACGCGCGTCTCAAAGGACGAGGCCACGGGCCGGGCCTCATGGTTCGAGACGCCGCACGCGGCTCCTCACCATGAGCAACTGCCGTAGCTTCGGCGATGATCTTATTGTTCGAACAGGTGCATCGCCAAACGTAGTCGCCCAAATAACAAGGAGAAAAACAATGCGGCTGAAGCTGCTCGCGCCGGAGGAAATGAACCCGGAACAGAAGCAAACCTACGACGAAGCGATTGCCGGCAAGCGCGGCAAGCCGCCGGCGCCGATGATGGCCTGGCTCAACAGTCCGGAGATGGCGCGCCATGCGACCCGCCTTGGCGAGGTGCTGCGCTTCGACACGATCTTTCCGGCGAAATTGTCCGAGATCGCGATCCTGGTCACGGCGCGGCACTGGACCTCGCATTACGAATGGTTTGCCCACAAGCGCCTGGCGCTCGCCGGTGGCATGGATCCGAAAATCATCGAGGACATCCGCGATCGCCGAACACCCACCTTCGACGATCCGAAGGCCAGGATGATCTACGACGTGGCGAAATCGCTGCATGAAGGCCACGGCGTGCCGAAGGCGCTCTACGACGAAGCAACCGAAGTGCTTTCGCTGCGTGGCGTCGTCGAGGTTATTGGCCTCTGCGGCTATTACACCATGGTCTCGATGACGCTGAACAGTTTCGAGTTCGGCCTGCCCGACGGGCAAGTTTCCGACCTTGCGTGAGCGTTGGCCGCACCCTAGATTTTTCACGAGGGTGAAGCCATGTCGCAAAGTCCGCCACAAAATCCGCCTGTCGTCGCCGGCACCAGGATCGGCCATGTCCATCTCAAGGTCGCCGATCTCGACCGCGCGCTCGGCTTCTATTGCGGCGTGCTCGGTTTCGAGTTGATGCAGCGCTACGGCACCGAGGCGGCTTTCATCTCGGCGGGCGGCTATCACCACCATATCGGGTTGAACACCTGGCACAGCAAAGGCGGCCATCCGCCTGCTCCCGGGACGACCGGACTGTTTCACACCGCGATCCTCTATCCGAGCCGTGCTGCGCTGGCCGATGCGCTACATCGCGTCAGCAGTGCCGGGATTCCGCTCGACGGCGCGAGCGACCATGGCGTGAGCCAGGCGCTTTATTTGCGCGACCCCGATGAGAACGGCGTCGAGCTTTATTGGGATCGCCCGGAAGCCGAATGGCCGCGCGCCGCCGATGGCTCGCTCGCGATGTTTACCCGGCGGCTCGATATAGAGGACCTGATGCGCCAACGCGTGGCGTAGCCGATCCGTTCAGGATAGCCGCGCGGCTTCCGCATTCGCAGCCTTGCCACGAAACATCACCAGTATGGCGGCGATCAGTTCCAACGCAATGCAGCCATAGAACGGCAGCGAATAACTGCCGGAGAGATCGCGCAGCGCGCCGATCACGCCGGGACCGAATGCATAAGTGATCTGCGTGATGGCGGTGAGCAGACTGACCAGCACGCCGAAGGAACGCGGATCGAACTCACGCTGCACGATCAGCGAGGGCAGCGTGATGAGGTTGCCGACCGAAAAGCCGAACACCGCACAGGCCGCGATCAAAAGCATGTCGTTGCGAAAATTGATGATGACCAGAAGCGCCAGCGCCTGGCTCACAAACGACAGCGCCGATGCGAGTCGCTGATTGAGCCGATCGATCACGGTCGAAAACAGCACGCGCCCGACCACGGCCATGGCGGTCAGGAGCGCGATCGCTACCGTTGCACTCCCGCGTCCAATCACGGGATCAAGAAACGAGATGAGGTGGACGACGAATCCCACTTGCGCGAACAGCACAAGCGCAAAGGCGATCGACACCGACAGGAAGCCGACATCCCGCAAGGCGCGGGCGCGGATTTGCGCGGATGAAGCTGCCTCGCCGGCCGCAGGAAGCTTGCTTGCCGATTGCAGCGGCGGGCGACCGACAAAAGCGACGACGACTGGGAGCACCAGAACGACCATCGTGGCCGCAGCCACGGTCATCGCGCTCGAAAATCCCAACTGACCGATCGCCAATATCAGCAGGGGAACGCCGGCAACGCCGCCGAAGCTCGCGCCATTGAGCGCGAGACTGATCGCCATCCCGCGCTTCTGATCGAACCAGAGCCCGAGCGTCGTGCTGATCATCGCCAGGCTGGTGCCCGCCCAGCCAATCGCCAGCAGGACGTTCGCGAGATAGAGCTGCCACGGCGAGGTGACTTGTCCGAGGACGATGACCGCAACCGCCATCGCAACGGTTCCGGCCACGAGGCAGTTGCGCGGACCGAATTTCCTGATCGTCTCGGCCACGAAGACGACGAGCAACGCTCCGAACAGGTAGAAAAAGGTCGTCGCGGTCGAAATCAACGATGCCGGCCAGCCGCGCAGCCGATGCAACTCAGCCAGATAGACGCTTTGCCCGTAAAAGCCGAAGGCCCAGCCAAAGGTCGCGACCAGAAAGCAGACAGCGACGATCCGCCATCCTTCGTAGCGGATCGAACCCTCGTCGACCGAATGGGGACTTTGAAGCTTCCACGACCGGATCTCCGATTAGGGAAATCAGATAGGTCGAAGCGAGCTCCGCGCCAAGGCGATTACTTCGATTTAGATCGAAGTGTCAGCAGATGGCATCAGCGCGGGCGGTCCGATCCTGACACTCACGTCCCGCTGGCGACCTTGGTCGGATCGTAGAAGAAGCGTTCGCGGCAAATCAGCTCGCCGCGCCATTCCTGCCAGGCGATTTCGTCGAAGCGGCGTACCAGGCCCGACTTCTCGGTCAGCACGAAATTCCAATGGATGGCGACGCAGTCGCCTTCCACCACCGACGACACGCATTTCGAATAGACATCCGACATCCGTGCCAGCGCCGCGCGCTCGTGCACGAGCAACGCCTCGCGGCCGACGCGCGGCGGCGCGGCGTTCTCCTGCATGGTCGCATCTTCCGTATAGTAGCGCTCGATCGCGCCGGCGTGGTCACCGGATTCGACCACGGCAATGAACTCATCGAGACGGGCTCGCGATGGCATCGATCTCTCCTGCGGTAGAAATTTGTCAGTTTACAGCAACGCCGCGCGCCGCCTCATCAGCGAAACGAACAACAGCACCATGACGCCGAGGGCGACAGGTGGGAACACCACCCAGTTGACGGCCGCCCAGCCGTAATTCGCCAGCAACTGGCCGGAGGAGAACGATCCCACCGCCATCATGCCGAACACCAGGAAATCGTTGAACGCCTGTACCTTGTTGCGCTCCTCGGGCCGGTGCGTTTCCAGCACAAGTGCGGAAGCGCCGACGAAACCGAAATTCCAGCCGACGCCGAGCACGATCAGCGTGGCCCAGAAGTGCATCGCCGTGATGCCGGAAAGACCGACGACCGCTGCGGCGGCCTCGAGCAGGAGCCCTGCCGCTACGACCCGTGGCGCACCAATGCGCGCGATCAGCGAGCCCGTGAAGAAGCTCGGCCCATACATCGCGACGATGTGCCACTGAATGCCGAAATTGGAATCGCTCAGACTCAAGCCGCACATCTTCATGGCGAGCGGCGCCGAGGTCATGACCAGATTCATCGTGGGGTACGCGATAACGCCGCACAGCGCAGCCGCGATGAAGCGCGGTTGTCGCGCGATCTCGAACAACGGACGGCCGCGATGCAGATCAGCCGGCGCGGGTTTGGGCGCGTCGACGCCGGCCAGAATGGCCATGGCGATCAGCGCGACGGCGGCCTGCACGACGAAGCTGAAAGCAAACAGGTAAGGCGACCAGACATCCATGGTCCACTGCACAAGCTGCGGGCCAAGTACGCCGGCGAATACGCCGCCTGCCATCACCCACGAGACCGCCTTGGGCCGGAAGGCCGCGCTGGCGCCATCGGCGGCCGCGAAGCGATAGGATTGCGACACCGCGCCGTAGAGACCGCCAAGAAAGGTCGCACAGCAAAACAGCGCGAACGAACCGCGCAGGATCGCCAGCGCCCCGAGGAGACCCGTGAAGACACCGCACGCCGTACCAGCGATGAAAGCGACGCGGCGGCCATAGGCACGCGAAATCATGCCGGTCGGCAACGTGCCTGCCGCGAGGCCCGCGACATACATCGAGATCGGCACGGTTGCGAGCGAGACATTGGGCGCCAGCGTCGCACCGACGATCGAGCCGGTTGCAAAAATCACGGCCGAATTTGCGCCCGTCAGCGCCTGCGCCGCGGCCAGCCGCATCACATTGGCGCGGACGCGCACGTCATCCGCGCTCGTCGCGGTGGCGGTGATATCGATCATCGGCTGCTTCTACCTCGAAACGGCAGAACGCCGCTGCAAATCTGGTGATTCCAGGCACTATGAAGCGCACTTTCCTCCCGATCAACCGACGGAAACGAGCGCGCGCTATGCGCCGGCGCTAGTGGGGTGGATTTGACATTCGCTACCCGCCTAGCCGCAAGCTTTGGAATGCGAATGTCAAATCCCAAACCCCGCTAGAAATCATACAATTGCTAGTGGTCCTTTGATTGCAGCATTCGCAAGAGTGGCCGCCGAGAAGGGGTGCGAATGCTGGAATCGGACCACTAGATCACGGCCGCAAGTTCTAGCTTTTGCGGAATACCAGCGTGAGATTGTTGGCCGGCATGTCGGCAGTTTCGATCAGCGAAAGCCCGGCGCGGTCCGCCAGCTTCTCGACGGCCTCGATATCGCGCACACCCCATTCGGGATTTCCTTGGCGCAGGCTCGCGTCGAACGCGGCGTTGCTGTCGGCCGTATGCTTTCCATCGCGGCTGAACGGGCCGTACAGAAAAAGCATGCCGTCGCTGGCGCAAGGCGCGCCCTGCGCCGGCGACGAGTCCCTCAGCAACCGGCCACGGCGCGATGTGAATGACGTTGGCGCAGAATACGCAAAGCAATTCGCCGGGCTCGCCTTCCGCCTTCATCGTATCGCCCCACGCAGGATCGGATACGTCGAGCCGCCTGGGCGGACGAATATTCGAAAGCTTCGAATGCAACCGCCAAGCTTCGATGCTGGCCAGGTGGCTTTCGTTCGGATCGCTTGGCCACCAGGTCACGTCAGGGAATTGACGCGCGAACTCGACAACGTGCTGGCCGGTGCCGCTCCCGGCTTCAACCGCATCGCCGGATTTTCCTGCCAGATATCGCGCGAGCACACCCCGGATCGCCTGATGGTTACGGTGAAAGGCGGGCGCGTCGAGCCGCCCGTCCGTCTGCCGGCTGCCACCATCCTTGCCAAACTCGACGACATAGCCGGTCACGGCCCATCTCCGGATTCACGTCGCTGCAGCGCAAACTAGTGCTCCAATTCCGAAGTTCGTATCATATGCGGCCCCGCGTTTACGAACTTCGGAATCAAAGGAGCACTAGCCATATGATCTGGTGCGGCCTTGAATTTGAAGTTCCTATGACGAGATTGCGGGTACACTGATGGAACGTCAAATTCGCCGCACTAGCCGCGTTGTCACGCCATCGCCTTTATGCTTTGAACGAATATATTCTTCTCGATCGCTTACTGGAACCGTGTCTTGACCGACCGTCCCTCAATTCAGGTTTTGCTATTGACCCTGACGATCGCGGGCATCGCGGTGCCGGCCACCGCGCAGGCGCAATCGAACGCCGCCGAGGGCCAAAAGCTCGCTTTCGACCGCGCCAAAGGCAACTGCTTGAGCTGCCATGAGATCAAGGGCGGCGATTTGCCGGGCACCATCGGTCCGGCGCTCAAGGACATCAAAAGCAAATATCCTGACCGTAACGACCTCGTTGCGATCCTTACCGACGAGAGCCGCCGGAATCCGCTCACCGCGATGCCGCCGTTCGGCCGGAATCGCATTTTAACCGAACAGGAAATTAACGCGATCGTGGACTTTCTGCAGACGTTATAAGAGCCGCCTGGGCGCGCCGAGATCTTGGGAGATGGACGATGACGGGGTTTGAGGGCTTTCCGATTACGCGGCGTCTGATTTTGCGCGGCGCCAGCTCGCTCGGTCTCGCGGGACTTGGTATTACAGGACTTGGCGTCGCATCGTTCCATGCACCGGCGGCCCTTGCAGCGGCCAATGACAAATACCCGGAAGATGCCTTCAAGCAAAAGGACCACAAGGAGGCGATCAAGCTGCTCTACGGCCGCCCGGTCGAGCCCTCCGACAAGATCAAGCTCGACGCGCCGGAGATCGCAGAGAACGGCGCCGTGGTGCCGATATCGGTTTCGACCAGCCTCCCCGAGGTCACCTCGATCGCTTTCGTGGTGCCGGAAAATCCGAATGTGCTGGCGGCCTATTACAAAATTCCGCAAGGCACGCTGCCCATCATCGCCAATCGCCTGAAAATGGCCAAGACCAGCACCGTCACCGCGATCGTCGAATCCGGCGGCAAGCTTTTTAGCGCGACCAGGGAAGTCAAGGTCACCGTCGGCGGCTGCGGCGGCTAGTGGGAGAAAACCGATGGCATCGAGCATCCGCGTGCGCGCAATCGCAAATGGCGAAACCACCGAGGTTCAGACGCTGATCCAGCACCCGATGGATTCCGGCTTCATCAAGGATGACAAGGGCGAGTTCATTCCGGCGCATTACATCAAGGAGTTGACCTTCGAACATAACGGCAAGGCTGTGTTCGTCGCCGATTGGGGATCGGCCGTCTCCAAGGACCCCTATGTGAAATTCGCGTTCAAGGGTGCGGCCAAGGGCGACGAACTGAAGGTGAGCTGGATCGACAACAAGGGCGAGACCGACACCGCCACGTTCAAGGTTCAGTAGGAAGCGGACATGGCGCCGGGTGTTGACCGAGCCGGGAGACGGTTGAGCGTGAGATTTCTTCTGATTTCCCTCGCGATCCTGCTGCTGGCTGACGCGGCCGCCGGCGCCGGCGGCGTAGACCCGGCCGCCGAAGCGCGCGCGTTCCGCGACTACTTTTTCCGAAAATTTCCGAACGTGAAGCCGGATGACTTCGTCAACGGGCCTTACGCCCTGAACGAAGACATGCGCCGCCAATGGGAGGAGAAGGAGCAGTTTCCGCCTTACGAATTCTCGCTGGAGGCCGGCAAGGAACTGTTCGCCAAACCTTTCGCCAACGGCAAGCACTATGCCGACTGCTTCCCCGATCAAGGGGTCGGCGTCCGGCAGAACTATCCGCAGTTCGACGCGAAAAGCGGCAAGGTCATCACGCTTGAACTGGCGCTGAACCAGTGCCGCGAAGCCAACGGCGAAAAGGCGGTCTCTTACACCGGCGAGGACATGGCCGCGCTCACGGCCTATATGGCGTTCACCTCCCGCGGCAAGCCGTTCGACATCAGGATTCCGGACGATCCGCGCGCGCTTGAGGCCTACGAGAACGGCAAGCGCTATTTCTACACGCGCCGGGGGCAGTTGAATTTCTCCTGCGCAACCTGCCACGTGCAAAATCCCGGCGAGCGATTGCGCGCAGAAGTGCTTGCGCCTGGACTTGGAATTCTCAATGCGATGCCGATCTACCGTTCCGAATGGGGCGGCATGGGCACCATCAGCCGGCGCTTCACCTCCTGCAACAGCCAGGTGCGGGGCGTGCCGCTTGAGCCGCAAAGCGACGAATATCGCGACCTCGAATATTATCTGTCTTACGTCAGCAACGGATTGCCGATTTCAGGACCGGGTGCGCGGCCATGAGGCGCTTGTCAAAACTCCCGCTCGGAATAGTCGCGGCGATCGCAACCCTCTGCTGCGTATCCAGCGCAGCGTTTGCAGCCAATACCGAAGCGGACTTCAAGCAGGCCTATGCCGCGGCAGAGGCCGCCGAAAAGGACGCCGGGCGCGCGCGCAACCAGTGGCTTGCGACCGAGGCTGCCCTCGCTGACGCCAGGAAAGCCGCCGAAAAAAATGACTTCGATCGCGCGATCACCGCAGCCAAGGAGGCGGAGGCTCTGGCCAAGGCGTCGATTTTCCAGGCGACGAGCGAGAAAGAAGCCTGGAAGAATCTCGAAATCCGCTGAGACATTTTTAAAGGATGGCACAACGCCGACCATGACCCTACGCCGCCGGGACCTTCTCAAACTAGCAAGCGCAGCCACGCTTTCCGGCAGCCTGCCCCGTTTTGCACGCAGCGCCGAGCCCGGCGTCTATGATCTCGAGCGTTTCGGCAATGCCCGGATCCTGCACATCACCGATACGCATGCGCAGCTTCTGCCCGGCTATTTTCGCGAGCCAGGCGTCAATCTCGGCGTCGGCACGATGGCGGGCCAGCCGCCGCATCTGGTTGGCCGCGCCTTTCTCGATCGCTTCGGCATCAAGCCCGAGAGCGCCGACGCCTACGCCTTCACTTCGCTGGAGTTCGAGAAATCGGCCGCGCGCTTTGGCCGGCTCGGCGGCTTTGCGCATCTGAAAACCCTGATCGATCGCTTGCGCAACGACGCCGGCGCGCAAAACTCCCTGCTGCTCGACGGTGGCGATGCCTGGCAGGGCACGGGGCTTGCCAACACGTTGCGTGGCGCCGACATGGTGGAAGCCGCTAATCTGCTCGGCGTCGAAGCGATGACCGGGCACTGGGAATTCACCTATGGCGAGGAAACGCTGCGCGGCAACCTCGAACGCTTCAAGGGCGAGTTTCTCGCGCAAAACGTTTTCCTGACAGATGAGGCTGCCTTCAACGGCGCCAAGGCCTTCGACCCTGCATCGGGCCGCGTGTTCAAGCCGGCTATGATCAAGCAAGTCGGCGACTATCGCGTGGCGGTGATCGGTCAGGCATTCCCTTACGTTCCGATCGCGCATCCCAAGCGTCTGACGCCGGACTGGACCTTCGGCATTCGCGAACAAGAGTTGCAAGCGCTGGTCGACGGCCTGCGCGCCAACGACAAGGCCGACGTGGTGCTCTTGCTGTCGCACAACGGCATGGACGTCGATCTGAAGCTGGCGAGCCGTGTGCGCGGCCTCGACGTCATTCTTGGCGGACACACCCACGACGCCATTCCGCAACCGATTTCCGTGACCAATGCCGGGGGCACCACGCTCGTCACCAATGCCGGTTCGAACGGCAAGTTTGTCGGCGTGCTTGACCTCGATATCACCAAAGGCCACGTGCAGAACGTGCGATACCGGCTGTTTCCGGTGTTCTCTGAATTGCTGAAGCCTGACGCCGAGATGGCGGCGCTGATCGACAAGGTGCGCGGCCCCCATGCCGCGGCGTGGGGCAACAAGATCACCACCGCGACCCGCCTGCTCTATCGCCGCGGAAATTTCACCGGCACGGTCGATGAACTGATCTGCGCCGCCTTGCGCCGCGAGTTCGATGCCGAAATTGCGTTGTCGCCGGGCTTCCGCTGGGGCGCGACCTTCCTGCCAAATCAAGCCGTGACGATGGAAGACGTGTTGGCGGAGACCGCCATCAGCTATCCGGAGACCTATGTCTCCAAACTGAAAGGCAGCGACATCAAGGACACGCTCGAAGACGTCTGCGACAACCTGTTCAATCCCGATCCGTATTATCAGCAAGGCGGCGACATGGTCCGCGTTGGCGGCCTCAGCTTTAGCTGCGCGCCATCGGAAGCAATCGGGCGTCGAATTTCCGACTTGAAGCTCGACAATGGCCGCACGATCGAGCCGAACAAGAACTACAAGGTTGCCGGCTGGGCGGCGGTGAATGCCCAGCAAGGAGCGCCGGTGTGGGACGTCGTCGCCAAGCAGCTTTCGAGCGGCAAGCCGCTCAACCCGCCTGCCGGCAACGTTGCGCTGCGGGGCGTTTCCGGCAATCCCGGCCTCCTGGAGCCGGGATAGGCGCGTTCTGCCGCGCTGCGCTTCGGTATCGGGCGTGATATGATGTCCGGAATCGGCTCACGGATTCCTGATCATGATCTTTCGACAGCTCTTCGACAGCGTGTCCGGCACCTACAGCTATCTCCTGGCAAGCCGCGCCGGCGGCGAGGCCTTGATCCTCGATCCTGTGCTGGAGCGGGTCGATCGCTATTGCCAGCTGTTGCGCGAACTGGACCTCAAGCTCGTGAAGGCCGTCGATACTCACTTGCATGCCGACCATGTGACCGGCCTCGCAGAGCTGCGCGACCGCACCCATTGCATCACCATCATGGGCGAGCAAACCAAGGCCGACGTCGTGTCGATGCGGGTGTCGGACGGCGACCGGGTGACGATCGAGGGCTTGTGCCTCGATGTGATGTACACGCCGGGCCACACCGACGATTCCTACAGCTACCTGATGGGCGACCGCGTCTTCACCGGCGACACGCTTCTGATCCGCGGCACTGGCCGCACCGATTTCCAGAACGGCAGCGCGCGCGAACAATACGACTCGATTTTCAATCGCCTCCTGAAACTGCCGGAGGAGACCCTGGTGTTTCCCGCCCACGACTACAAGGGCGACACCGTCTCCACCATCGGCGAGGAGAAGCGCTATAATCCGCGGCTGCAGGTGCGCTCCGTCGACGAATACGTCGAACTGATGAGCAATCTGAAGCTGCCGAACCCGAAGATGATGGACGTCGCGGTGCCCGCCAACATTCGCGTCGGTCTGCATCAGGACGAACTGGCCAAGCAGGGGCTGGCGTTCACCGCCATCGAGGCGATCCAGGGCCTCGGCCGCCCCGATATCCTGTTGGTCGATTTGCGCGAGACGAGCGAGCGCGCCAAGCACGGCACGCTGCCCGGCGCGCTGCATGCGCCTTATCCCGGCATCGACGACAGCCTCAAGCCCGGCGGGATGCTGCGCGAAGTCGCAACCGCAACCGGGCGGCGCATCGTGTTCTTCTGCGCCTATGGCGAGCGTTCGGCGATGGCGGTCAACGCCGCGAAAGACGCCGGGCTGGCGAATGCAGCCCATATCGCCGGCGGCATCGACGCCTGGAAAAAGGCCGGCGGGCCTGTCGCAACGGGCTGAAGTCCCCGGGGATAAAAATACCGCACCGCCGAGCCGAGTCGCTCCAGCGCGCGGGATAGCATTGACTCGCCGCCAAGCGGCCATCTAGATAGCCCCGACGGTTCCTCTCACGAGGATCAAGAGGGAATGCGGTGCGGAGGACTTCTCCAAAGCCGCGGCTGCCCCCGCAACTGTAAGCGATGAATCTTTCGTCATATGCCACTGGGAATCTCGGTCCCGGGAAGGCGACGAAAGGTAACGACCCGCGAGCCAGGAGACCTGCCGTCAATCGTGGTCACACGCGAGGATGCCGGTCGGGGGAGTACAGGCATTAGCTTCACCGAAGCTGGCGACAGCGTGGTGAGACTTCGTTCGCGGTGACGTGCCACTGACGTCATACCGAGGTCCAACCATGCGTTCCATTATCAAGGCCGGCATACGGCGCAGCTTTTGGCTTGCGTCGACCGTGCTGATCCCACTGTCGCCTTTCGCGATCCCGGCCGCGAACGCGCAGCAATCGGCATCACCCGATCTTCTGCCGCCGGTCCAGGTCAGCCCGCCAAAGCGGACTGAGCCGGCTCCGCCTCCGGCGAAGCCCAAGCCGACCCGGCGCCAGGCCGCGGCGAAGCCGACGGTGCCAAAGCCGCCCGAACAGCCGGCCACGCCGAAGCCGGGCGTCGCGAATGCGACAACGAACGTCGTCAGCCCGACCGGCATCGTGACGCCGATCAATCAGGTGGCGAGCTCGGTGACGGTCATCACCGCTCAGGATATCGCAACCCAGCAATACCGCACCGTGCCCGAGGCCCTGAACACCGTGCCCGGTTTGAACGTGGTGCAGAGCGGCGGAACGGGCGGACAGACTTCCGTCTTCACGCGCGGCACCAACTCAAATCAAACCAAGGTGCTCGTCGACGGCGTCGACGTCAGCGACCCCCGCACCGGCACGTTCGATTTCGCACATCTTTTGACTGGCGACATCGCCCAGATCGAAGTGCTGCGCGGCCCGCAGAGCGGCCTTTACGGCTCGGACGCGATCGGCGGCGTCATTTCGATCATCACCCAGAAGGGCGACGGCCCCGCACGCTGGACGGCGATGAACGAGGCCGGATCGTTCGGCACGTTCAACCAGAGCGTCGGTGTCAGTGGCTCGCAAGATAACTACAACTATGCCGCCAGTGTCACGCACGTCCATGCCAGCGACGTGCCCGTGACGCCGTTGCAGCTGCTTCCGCCCGGCCAGCAGGCGATCGGCAACAGCTACGACAACATGACCTACTCGACGAAGACCGGTGTCAATCTGAGCGATTCGCTGACGTGGAATTCGGTGCTCCGCTACACGGAATCGACGCTGCTTTTTACCGCGAACAATACGCCAAACGCAGATTTCACCGTGTTTTTCCCGGACGCCCGGCAAAGCCAGCAGACCATCCACCAATTTACCGGACGCGAAGAGGCCGTCTGGTCGCTGCTTGACGGCCGCATCAAGAATTACTTCGGCGTCAACTACACCAACTATTGGCATGCCGACATCACGGAGGGTTTCGACCCGACCGCGGTCACGACGGGCAACCGCATCAAGTACGACTGGCGCAGCGTGACCGAGGTTGCGACCGGCCAGAATCTCGTCGTTGGCGCCGAACGCGAGAACTCGAACCTAAATTCGGCAGACCTATCGGAAAAAACAGGCGACAGCGCCGCGTTCGCCGAATGGCAATCGAATTTCGCCAATCGTTTCTTTCTCACCGCCAACATTCGCGAGGACGACAACGACAACTTCGGCCAGCATATGACCTTTCGGGTCGCACCGGCCGTCATCGTCCCCTTCACCGATACCAAGCTCAAGGCGAGCTACGGCACCGGCTTCAAGGCGCCGACGCTCAGTGAGCTTTTCGAGAGTTTCCCCGGGTTTTCCATTCCCAATCCAAATCTGAAACCCGAGCAAAGCCGCGGCGGCGACATCGGCTTCGAGCAACCTCTGTTCAACGATCGCATCCGGTTTGGATCGACCTATTTCAAAAACGACATCACGGACCTTATCTTTTTCGAGCCTATACCCGGCAGCTTTCTCGGCCAGAATGTCAATATTGGGCACGCGATCACCGAAGGCACCGAGAACTTCGTGACATTCAATGTGATCGATCGTGTGAAGGTTCGCTCGGACTACACGTTCACGCGAGCGGTCGACACCGATACCGGTTTGCAGCTGCTCCGCCGACCAAAGGAAAAGTTCAGCGTCACCGCGCTCTGGAATCCGATCGACCCACTCACGTTGTCGGCCACAGTCCTCCACGTGAGCGATTGGTCCGATATCGACCGAAATACAGGCGCGCCGCTCACTGCCCCGGGCTACACTGTCGTCAATCTCCGCAGCGACTATGCGATCAACGACCAGATCAAGGTGTACGGCCGGATCGACAACGTCGCCAACGTTCACTACCAGAATCCGACCGGATTCCTGGCGCCGGGCCTCGGCGTGTTTGGCGGCATCCGCTTTGCGAGCTACGGCGTGAAGTAGGAGGCGGCAACCGCGGCACTGCCGGAGCGAGATTGTTCCTGGGCGATCGGAGACGGGCCGGTCAGGCGCTGGAATGCGCCTGCCGGCCCTTTCCATTCGAACAGTTCGGGGTGAAGGAGGTGCGCCAGCAACTCCGTCCCTTCGACAACGCGCGGACCCGGACGCGCGAAATAGGAGTTCGCGTCGACCGTATAGACACGCCCGTTGCGCACCGCCGGGAGATTGTTCCAACCAGGATAGCTCGCCAGCCGTCGTCCCTCGTCAATCGCTTTTTCCAGACCGAAGCCGCAGGGCATCACGATCAAGACCTCCGGCTTCCAATCGACGACCTCCTCCCAGCGGACACGAACCGAATCGGCTCCCTCGCGACCGAGCTTGTCGAAGCCGCCTGCGATGCGAACCATTTCCGGCACCCAGTGGCCGCAGCAATAGACCGGGTCCATCCATTCCATGCAAAAGACCCTGGGGCGTGAAACCAGATCTCGCGTGACGGCTTCGATCTTCGCAAGGCGCGCCCGCCCGTCTGCGATCAATGTTTCGGCGATCTCCGAGCGGCCCGTCGCCGCACCGAGATCGCGTAAATTGTCGAAGATCTGCTCGATGTTTTTCGGCGTGAGCCACAAGATTTGCGGATTGCCGGGCAGCGACTTCAAGAGCTGTGTAATCTCGTTTCCCGAGGGCGCGCAGACCTGACAAAGATCCTGAGTGAGAATGAGATCGGGCGCGATGTCCTGCATCAGCGTCTCTTCGACCCGGTAGAGACTGAGGCCATCGCGCAATCGTTGCGTGACGGCGACATCGATCTCCGCCTGGCTCATGCTTTCGATGGGAAGAATGTTACGAACGACGACCGGCTTCTCCATGACCTGAGGCGGGTAGTCGCATTCGTGGGTCACACCCAACAATTGGTCTGACAGGCCCAGCGCGCACGCCATCTCGGTCGCCGAGGGCAGGAACGAAACGATCCGTCGAGCTTCAGCCATTTTCAAGCCACCGAGGAAATCAAGGTCATAGACGTCAGCAACATCTTACCGCGCCGAACACCTCTGTTTCTCACCATTTGATCCCGCGGGCAACACGCGACAAACTCTCGCAGTGTACGTTTGCCGACGATGCGGTTAAATAGCCCGCAAAACAGGGGAGAGCGGGTGCCAGTGAGCGAACAATTGATCACATTTCTCGCCGGTCAGCTCGCCGACACCGAAGCAGGCTTCAGCCTGGGTACCTTCGGTGCGATCGCCGAGTTCACGCGCGACGCGGGCGAACCGGTGTTCTTCATTCAACGACCGGACCAGGTCGGCGCCGTAACGGGGCGCGGCGGAATTCGCCTTGTTTCGATCCCGGAACTGCGCCCGATCGCCTCGGAATCGCCGACGAAGGAAGCCTGGAACCATCGGGTCGCGCTGTGTCTCCCGCGAACGCATTGTGCCATGAACGGCCGCACCGAATTGACCGAACTCGGCCCGGACAGCGACGCATTGCGCGATGAAGATCGAAGCGGCGTGCTGTTTGATCTTGGTCTCAATACGATGCAAGTCGATGTCTGCATCCGCAGCGCCGATCCAGAAGCCGTCGCGGCATTGCGCGCTCGCGCGGGGAAACCGATTTTCGCGCCCGACAACGACGTCATGCGCATCATCCTCGCCACCAATCCGCACCGCGTCTTCATCAGCCGGATCGGCCGGGCCGAGGTTTTCCAGCCAATCCCGCCGCCGGGCGGCCAAAGCCCGAACGGCCCGCACACCCATCTCCTGCCAAAGCTGCTGGCGCATGGCAGGACTCACGCGGCGACCGAACCGCTGCCCGAAGGCTGGATACCTTGCGCCCACGTCTATCCGCCCCATCCGCTTCGCGACCAGTCCGGCAAAAGACGGCCGTTTCAGAGCGAATATCACGACGCCTTTCAGTCCGTGCTCGAACGCTACGGCGGAGCAGGACAGCTTGCTCTCAAGCGCCAGGTCGTTGATGCCGTCACGGCCGGCCGCGGGCCTTCCGCGCTGTCGCTTCCTGACGATCGCTTTGCGCGCGCCACCGCGCGGGTGGCGCTTCGCCAAATGCAGGCGGCCAGGCCGGAAACGCCTGCGCTCGTTGAGTGGCTTTCCGGCTATGACAGGATCGCGGCATCGGCCGACGAAGATCCGGCGGAAGCCCTGCATTAACCGCCAATTAGCCTGTTGCGGCGCAGAGAAATCGACTAAGATGGTCGCCAAGGAGAAATGATCATGTCCCTCAGCCTGCCCTCACCGTCGACCAACGGTTCCCGCCTTGCGCCCGTCGAATCGCGTCATGCTGCGTTGTTCGGCTTCGCATTGCTGACGGTGTCCTGCGCGCTTGCAAGCTTTGCGCTCGCCTGCGCAACGCCGTTTGCCGCCTTTGCGGTAGTTGCCGCGGCGATGCTGCCGCTGCGCCCGGCGCTTCTCGTGGTCACCGGCGCATGGCTGGTCAATCAGGGGATCGGTTTCGGGGTGCTGCATTACCCGATCGATGGCAATACGATGCTCTGGGGTGCCGCGCTCGGCGTCGCTACCCTTGCCGCCACCGCGGCCGCATCAGCGGTTCTGCGTTCGCTTCCGCAGGGCGGCACGCCCGTCGTTCTCGCGCTGGCCCTGGCTTGCAGCTACGGCGTTTACGAATTGGCGCTTCTGGCCGCGACGCCGTTCCTCGGTGGCGCCAGCGATTTTACGGCCTCCATCGTCGCCCAAATCGGGTTGACGAACGCCGCCTGGCTGATCGGGCTGGTTGCGGCGTGCGAGATCGTCCGGCTCGTCAATCCCTTCAAGCGCGGCCGCATGGCCTCCTAGGTCCCGCCACGGCGGGCTGCCATGCAGCCATATTCATGGACAGGTAACCGGCAGCGTCGATATTTTCGCTTCCCAGAAGCGAGGATTTTCCCGAATGGCCGATATTCTGGCCACGCCGCGACAGACGTTATCCCGGCAGGCCGGTAAGGACGAACAGCTCCGCACGCTGGGCGCGATATCCGTCGCCCACTGGGTAAGCCACTTCCACATTTACGCGCTACCGATGCTGTTTCCGTTCCTGAAACAGCAGCTCAATGTCGGCTATGTCGAACTCGGTTTTGCGCTCACGGTTTTTGCCGTCAGTTCCGGCCTGACCCAGGCGCCGATCGGCTATCTCGCCGATCATCTCGGCGCGCGAAAAATCCTGCTGATGGGGCTTTGTCTCGGCGGCTTTGCGCTGATCGGACTCGGGCTGCACCTGAGCTATCCGTGGCTGATCGTCAGCGCCGCACTGCTCGGGCTCGCCAACAGCGTCTATCATCCCGCCAACTACGCGATCCTCGCCGCGCACATGAACGAGGCGCGCATGGGCCGCGCGTTTTCGATCCATACCTTTGCCGGATTTCTCGGCGGCGCTGTCGCGCCAGCCGTCATAACAGGACTGGTCGCCACCATCGGAGGCCATGGCGCACTGATCGCGGCCGGGGCGGTCGGACCGCTGGTCGCGCTGCTTCTCGTGGCCGTCGGCATTCCCGATGCGAGCGCAGCCGACCGCAAGACAGGCGGCATCGATACGCGCAAGCAAAACGTCATTACGCCGGCGCTCGTGACATTGACGATCTTCTTCCTGCTGCTCAGCCTGTCCAACGCGGGGATCGCCAACTTCGGCGTCGTTGCGCTGATGAACGGATATGGCGAGACCCTCTCCGTCGCCAATCTCGCGCTCACGGCCTATCTCGGCGCGAGCGCGGCCGGCGTCCTCGCCGGCGGATTTCTCGCCGACGTAACCGATCGCCACGGTCAGCTGGCCGCCGCCTGCTTTGGCGTCAATGCCCTGATCCTGCTGATCGTCGCGGCCGTGAACTTGCCGCAAGCACTTTTGATCGGCGCAATGGGGCTGGCTGGATTCCTCGGCGGCGTGATTGCTCCCTCGCGCGACATGATGGTTCGAAACGCCGCGCCGCCCGGAGCCGCCGGCCGGGCCTTCGGCATCGTCTCGACCGGCTTCAATCTCGGCGGCATCGTCAGCCCGCTATTGTTCGGCTGGATCATGGACCAGAACATGCCGCATTGGGTGTTCGGCATGTCCGTCGTATTCATGGTGATGACGGTCATCATGGCGCTCGTCACCGAGCGAAATCCACAAGCAGCCAAGACTCCGTAAGGTTCGCCCGACCTCGGCCGACGCCTTTATCCAAACGCGCCATCACGACCGCTCCGGCATCAGATTCGGGATCGTGATCTGTTTGCCGTATTGCTATGCTTCATGGTGACTGAACAGGATAGAGGGTGCATCGCTTCGCATGACCATCGACAAACAGATCGTGCTGAGCGTTCGCCATCTGACCAAGACCTATGCCGTCGCCGGCGAGCGCGTCGATGTGCTTCGCGGAGTCGACTTGAGCATCGCCCCCGGTGAGCGGGTCGCGCTGACCGGCGAATCCGGAAGCGGCAAGAGCACGCTGTTGCACCTGATCGCCGGGCTCGACCGCGCCGATGGCGGCACGATCGATTTTGCGGGAACGACGATCACGGATCTCAGCGAAGCTGGCCTTGCAGCCCTGCGGCGCGACCGTCTGGGCCTCGTGTTTCAGCAGTTCAACCTGATCCCGAGCCTGAGTGTTCGGGACAATCTTGCTTTCCAGGCTCGCATCGCCGGACGCCACGATGCGGCCTGGCTCGGCGAGTTGACGGAACGTCTCGGCCTTGCCGGCTTTCTGGACCGCTACCCGGAACAGCTTTCCGGCGGCCAGCAGCAGCGGGTCGCAATCGGCCGGGCGCTTGCGGTCAAGCCATCGCTGCTGCTTGCGGACGAGCCAACCGGAAATCTCGACGAGGCCACCGCGGACGATGTGCTGGCGCTGACCCGCGACCTCGTCGCCCAAACCGGGTGCGCTCTTTTGATGGTGACGCATTCGATGCGGTTGGCCGCGACGCTCGATCGTCACATTCATCTCAGCGCAGGAATGATCACGTGAGACGGCCGCTGTGGATTCTCGCGGTGCTGCTCAGTCACTGGCGACGGCATCCGATGCAGTTCGCCACGCTGTTGATCGGCCTGATCTCGGCGATCGCGCTGTGGAGCGGCGTGCAGGCGCTCAACCAGCAGGCACGAACCAGCTACGACCGTGCGGCGGCGGCGCTCGGCGGCGCGCGAACGGCCATGCTGGTTGGCCGCAACGGCGCGACCTTCCCGCAAGCGCTTTATGTCGAGCTCCGCCGGGCCGGTTGGCCGGTGTCACCGATTCTCGAGGGCCGCATCCAGATCGACGGCCGTTCGTTTCGATTGCTCGGTGTCGAACCCGTGACCCTTCCGTCGGAGGCCGGCGATACGCCGGCGATGGGCGGCGACTTGCAAGCCTTCGTCATGATCCCGGGCGAAACAAGGATAGCGCGCGAGACACTCGTCGATCTCCGGGCGTCTGAGGGCGCCACGCCGATGACAAGCAACGACATGGCGCTGCCGCCGCTTCGAGTAGCAGCGCAACTGGCGCCCGGCGTGATGGTGGTCGATATCGGCATTGCGCAGCGGCTGCTCAAAATGCCGGATCAGGTTTCGCGTCTTTTGATTGGCAAGTCCAAGGGACCGCGCGCGACGCTTGAGTCCGTCGTCGGTGACAGGTTGCGCCTGGTCGCGCCTGACGCGGAGACCGACCTCGAGCGCCTCACCGACAGTTTTCACTTGAATCTCACTGCGTTCGGCCTGCTTTCGTTTTTCGTCGGCCTGTTCATCGTCAATTCGGCGATCGGATTAGCGTTCGAACAGCGGCTGCCGATGCTGCGAACCCTGCGGGCCTGCGGCGTTTCCGCAGCCGAGCTCAACACGGTGCTGGTGTTCGAACTGGTTTTCTTTGCGCTCATCGCGGGGCTGCTTGGAATGGCCTGCGGCTATCTGATCGCAGCCGCGCTTCTGCCCGATGTTGCCGCGTCGCTGCGCGGACTTTACGGGGCACAAATTCCGGGACAACTTTCGCTTCAACCGCAATGGTGGATCGCAGGGCTCTTCATCAGCGTGATCGGCGCGCTGCTGGCCGCCGCGCAAAGCCTGTGGAAGGCAAGTGGGCTCTCGGTGCTCGCAGCCGCGCAGCCTCAGGCCTGGCATCAAGCGCAGCGCCGATGGGTCGCGCTTCAAGGCGTCGCTGCACTTGCGATATTTGCGACGGCGTTCGGATTTTTCTGGTTCGGCGATTCCCTCCTCGCAGGCTTTGCCGTGCTCGCGGCCATGCTGCTTGGCGCCGCGCTGGCGCTGCCCTTGATCCTGGAGTTGGTGCTCGCACATGGCCAACGCCACGCCCGGGGCGCGCTCGTCGGCTGGTTCTGGGCTGACAGTCGCCAGCAGCTTTCCGGGTTGTCGCTGGCGCTGATGGCGCTGTTGCTCGCGCTGTCGGTCAATGTCGGCGTCAGCACGATGGTCGAAAGCTTCAGCCGGACCTTCGTGAACTGGCTCGACGGGCGGCTCGCTGCCGACGTCTTCCTCAATGCAGCCGATGACGCCCAGGCGAAGGCAATCACCGCCTGGCTGCGCGAGCGGCGCGACGTCAGCGCCATTCTGCCCGGTGGCCGTGCCGAGACGCAGCTCGCAGGCGCGCCGCTGGAGATTTTCGGACTGCCCGATCATGCCACCTATCGCGAACATTGGCCGCTGCTCAGCTCGACGGAAAACGCGTGGACGCGGCTGCGGCCGGGCAATGCGGCCTTTGTCAGCGAGCAACTGGCGCTGCGCCTGAAGCTTGCTATCGGCGACCACCTCGATGTGCCGACGCCAACCGGAAGCTGGCCGCTTGACGTGGTCGGCATCTATGCGGACTACGGCAATCCGAAGGGACAGATCGCCGTCAACTTCGCCGCATTGACGCGTTACTTCCCGAACATCCCGCTGACGCGGATCGGCCTGCGCGCGGAACCGGCCGCGGTGCCGGCCTTGATGGCGGCGCTGCGCGAGAAATTCGGGCTCGATGACCATAGCCTGATCGATCAGGCGACGCTGAAAGCGGAATCGAAACGCATCTTCAACCGCACGTTCGCGGTCACGGCCGCGCTGAATGCCTTTACGCTCGGCGTCGCTGGTGTCGCGCTGCTCACGAGCCTGCTGACGCTTGGAAACTCCCGCCTGCCGCAACTCGCGCCGTTGTGGGCGATTGGGATCACGCGGCGAAAGTTGGCGGTGATCGAGCTTCTCAAGACGATGTCGGTGGCGCTGATCACGGCATTATTTGCGCTGCCGCTGGGTCTGATGGTCGCGTGGTGTCTGATAGCCGTCGTCAACGTGAAGGCGTTCGGCTGGCGCCTGCCGTTTCATGTCTTCCCGCTACAGTTGGCCGAGCTTCTTCTGGTCGCGATGGCGGCGTCACTGGTGGCAGCAAGCATTCCCGTGCTCAAGCTCGTACGCTTGCAGCCTGCCGCCTTGATCAAGGTCTTCGCCAATGAGCGGTAGTGCAATTTCGAGGCGAGCCTTTGCAAGCGGCGCACTGCTGTTGGCGCTGCAAGCAAGGACCGCACAAGCACAGGGCTTTGCCGGGCTCGGCATGAGCGGGAATGGGTTCGCGCCGGTGGTCCCTGGCAAAAAGCTCGTTTTCCCTGGCGATCACGGACCGCACCCCGATTTCCGCATCGAGTGGTGGTACGTCACCGCCAATCTCACCGACGCGACCGGATCATCCTATGGCGCACAATGGACGCTGTTCCGGCAGGCAATGGCCGCGGGTCCGCAGGCAGAGGGCTGGGCCAATCAGCAAATCTGGATGGCGCATGCGGCCGTCACGCGCGCCGATACCCACCGCTTCAGCGAGACTTTCGCGCGCGGCGGCGTCGGACAGGCCGGCGTTGAGACCACACCCTTTCATGCATGGATCGATGCCTGGCAGATGCGCGGGCTTAAGGGAATGAACGACGACACGATGTCGCCGCTCGAACTCAACGCGGCCGGCACAGACTTTTCCTATGCGCTGCATCTCGAGGCGGATCGCGCTTTGGTGTTGCAGGGTGAGGACGGCTACAGCGTGAAATCGCAACAGGGACAGGCGTCCTATTATTACAGCCAGCCTTTTTTCAAAGCGGCCGGCCGCATCACCATCGACGACAGGCCGGTCGAGGTCACCGGTCAGGCCTGGCTGGACCGCGAATGGAGCAGCCAGCCGCTGGCGTCAGGCCAGACCGGATGGGATTGGCTGTCGCTGCATTTCAGCGATGGCGCAAAGCTCATGCTGTTTCGGCTGCGCGAAGCCGACGACCGCCACTTCACTTCCGGCAAATGGTTTTCGCCTGAAGGGCAAGGACGAACGATCGCATCTTCCGAGATCGTGATGACGCCTAAAATCCGGACCGATGTTGCCGGACATAGCATCCCGACCACCTGGGACATCGCAATTCCGTCATTGGCCCTGACGATTTCGTGCTTGCCTGTGAATCCAAAATGCTGGATGGGAACCCGCTTTCCCTATTGGGAAGGGCCAATCCATTTTTCCGGCAGCCACAGCGGGGTTGGTTATCTGGAAATGACGGGCTACTGAAAACCGCGCTCAGACCGCTAACGGAAGCTATCGACCATGTTTCACCTGACGGCCCTCGTCACCTGCCTTGCGATCCTGATGTATTTCTATTTCAGCGTTCAGGTCGGAAAGGCGCGCAGCACCCATGGTGTCAAGGCGCCGGCGACATCAGGTAATCCGGACTTCGAGCGCGTTTTTCGTGTCCAGATGAATACGCTGGAGTGGATGCCAATCTTTCTGCCCGCGCTGTGGCTGTTTGCCATCTACATCAGCGACGCGATTGCGGCAGCCCTCGGCGTCGTCTGGATTGTCGGCCGCGTTCTCTACATGACGGGCTACACCGAAGCGGCCAACAAACGCAGCATGGGCTTTGGCGTCCAGGCCGTCGCCGCGATCCTTCTCTGGGCTGGCGCAACGTGCGCCATATTGTGGCGCCTGGTCCATTCCTGAAACGAAACACCTCGTTGCGGCATTTCCAGTTTGTTACAAACGAAATTATGTCGCAGGCTCTATGCCTTGGCTGGTATTTGACTTCGGGCAGGTCCCAAGTTTAAGTAGCGCCCATCGCAGCAGGCCGCCCCGCCTCATTTCCGACGTCAGCTCCTTACGTGTTTCTGCGCGAAGGATGTAGCAGCGAGCCACGCCATGAATGCCTTTTTCAAGCGCCAGCTTGCCGATTACGTGGAATACCATCGCAACCCCTGGAACGGTGCGATGCATGTGTTCGGTATTTTGACACTGTTTTTCGCCGCCATTCTTCCTCTTAACCTGGTGCCCGTGCAGATATGGGGCGTGCAGACGACGCTCGCGCCGCTCCTTGCATTGCCGGTCTTGATCTATTGGCTGCTGCTCGACGCTGCGCTCGGAGCAGCCATTCTCGGTTTTGCGATCGCCCTGTTTGCTGCTGCCACCGTGGTCGTGCATCACGCAAGCACCGTAATGGTGTGGTCGATCACGCTGCCCCTGATCGCGCTCGGCATCGGCTTCCAGGTGGTTGGCCATCGGGTGTTCGAGCAGCGCCAGCCAGCCCTGGTCGACAACCCCTCGCATTTCCTGCTGGGACCGATGTTTGTGACGGCGAAGCTGTTTATCGCGCTCGGGCTCCGGCGCGATCTGGCGGCCATCATCCAGGCCGTCCCACAAGATCGGCGATCGTCCTTTGCCGAGGAACATCGGGTCGGACCGCTGCCACGTTCATGACCAGTTCCGCCCATTTGAAACTCCTGCAGCCGCAAGCTGCAAAATTCCGTTCAGGAGTTTCAAATAACAAGCGGCGCTGGAATTATGGTCCTGTTGGTGCCCATGACTTTTCGAGGTTCGTGAAGGTGGGCGTGGCGATGGGAGACGAACTTCGAAAAGCGGGCACCAGGGTACTTGTCACTGGCGGTACGGGCTTCATCGGACAGCACCTGGTGTCGGCACTGCTCGCGCGCGAGCAAAAGGTGCGGGTGCTCGACCGGCGTCCGCCCGTCTGCGCGCTTCCCGGCGTCGAATATGTGTCGGGCTCGGTGCTCGATTCTTCATTGGTCGACGACACGTTGCGCGACATCGACGAGGTCTATCACCTCGCCGGCCTTCCGGGCATGTGGCTACCCAAGAAGGACGATTTCCATGCCGTGAATTTTCAAGGCACGGAAGTGGTCATTGCCGCCGCGCGCAAGCGCGGCACGGCGCGCTTCCTGCATTGCTCCACTGAATCCATTCTTTTCCGGCCGCCTTCGTTGAAGGGGAGCTCCGACGAGCGCAGCCTTCTCCCGCCAGAACAAATGCCCGGCGTTTACACGCGTTCGAAAATGCTGGCCGAACAATCCGCCGCGCAAGCGGCCGCGTCCGGATTTCCGCTGGTGATCGGTACGCCGACCATGCCGATCGGGCCGCATGACCACAACCTGACGCCACCCACCGCAATGCTCAGGCAATTTCTGCATGGGCGCGTGCAGATGTATCTCGACTTCATCGTCAACATGGTCGACGTGCGCGACGTCGCCGCCGGCCTGGTGCTGGCGATGGAACGCGGCCGCGTCGGCCACCGCTACATTCTCGGTGGCGAGAGCATTTCCCTGAAGAAGATCCTGAAACTGATGTCGACGATCAGCGGGCATCATTCGCTCGCGATACCGGTGCCCGGCAAAATTGCGGAAGCCGCCGCCGGGATGCTGGAATTCTTCGCGGACCACGTGACGCACCGGCCGCCGTCGGGCACGGCGGAAGGCGTGCGGATTGCGCTGCGGGCAACTGACTTGTCGATCGAAAAGGCGAAAACCGAACTGGGCTATGCGCCACGGCCGATCGAGCCGGCCCTGCGCGACACCATCGCTTATCTGCTCAGCACGCCGAAGGCGTCTTGAGACTGCAAGCCCATTGATACTGTAAGCCGGTCCCTCGCCTCAGCACGTTCCGAATTTGCCGGCGGCACCGGATCGAGCATATAAGCTCGCGCATGATGCACGTGCCGAACCCGACCATCGCTCTCGAATCGAACGGATGGGCCGCAGCCTGGCCTACTTCCCTGCTGGCCTTGATCTGGGTGACGTGGCTCCTGAGCTGGCTGATTGGCGCATTCTTTTCCGGCCGCACCGAAAAGCGCGTCAGGAGCCGCGAGTCACGCGTCTATCGGATTCCGATCATCGTCGGCGCCATCCTGCTGAGCCCCTGGACGGCGTCTGCCCTGGCAGAAAAGCCGCTGTGGCAACTCGGCCCGGCCAGCATCTATGTGTGCGCTGTCTTCACAGCCGCCGGCTGCCTGTTCACCTGGTGGGCGCGCCTTCACCTCGGACGTTTCTGGTCAGGCACGATTACGCGTAAGGAAGGCCACCGCGTCATCGACACGGGCCCTTACGGATTGGTTCGGCATCCGATCTACACCGGCTTGATCGGCGCCATGATCGCAACCGGCATCGCGCTTGGAACCACAACCGCGCTGCTCGGCACGGTCCTGATCACGTTTGGGTTCTGGCGAAAGGCACGCATGGAGGAAGGCTTCCTCACGAACGAGCTCGGCGCGGATATCTATGGTCCTTACTGTCGGCGCGTTCCGATGCTGGTGCCGTTCTTGCCGCGACGGCCGAGACCCCGCTGAGGCACTCGCGGAGCTCTGGCGCGGTCAGCGTTTCGGCGGCGGGGGCTCTGACGTCACGGCCGGCGGCTCAAGGTGACGCGGCACGATGACGCGTTCGCCGGGAACCAGCGGTGTACGGTCCGCGCCACGGTTGAGCTGCGTAATCGACCACAGCGGCACGTGGTAGGCGGTCGCGATCGACTGCAAGGCTATCGCCCGGCGGGCAAACACCGAGATTCCGCTGTCCCACAGATTCAATCGGTGCCTTCGGCGGAGATGACGTAGCGAATCGGGACCGTCTCACCGTCGGCCCTCGCGAGTCGCAATCTGAAGAACCTTGTTCACCAGCTGCTGCTGGATCGTATCGACCTTCTCGATATTGATATGCGAGACTTCGCCGTGCTGGGACAGGTCGAAGCTCGCATAATGGCCGTTGAATCCCGGCTTCGCTTTGACATCGCCGCCGCCGAGTACGTCCTTGGAGAGAAAGATATTGATGAAGCGATCGACGTTGAGCGGAACGTCCCGCGTCGCATGGGCGGGATCGATCGAGACGACGAGATCGGCCCGAATGCCCTCGGCTTTCCAGAATCTTCGGCAAACTTCACCGCGCAGAAGCCGCCCATGGAATGCCCGATCAGAATGATCGGCTCGGGATCGTCGCGATAATCCTGAATCGCCTGCGCCGCGATCAGGCGGCAAATGGTGAACTCATTGACGTGATTCGTAATGCCGGCCTCGTCGAGCTTGTCCCCCAAACGGTCGATGCCGCGCGAGAAGAACGGACCAAGCGCCCCACGGAACAGGTACGCCCGCCCGCGGCGCGCCTCCGCCGTCGAGACCGAGGGCGGCGGTGGCGATATCAGCGACTCCGTCGAAGTCGCGGGTTCAGCGAACGACCTGCTTGCAACTGCCGTCAACCAGCGCGGCCAACAACAGCGTTCCAACAAGAGCTGCGGCAACTCGTGCCGGATTGGTCAAGCGTTCCACGAACCATCCTAAGGCTGTGAGCCCGCTATCGGCCGCCGGACAAGGCAACCAAGGGCCGAAATGGCGCCGCGGATGCACGCCAAGGCCCTTTTGGTCGGACGAATTGGTCGAATTGTGGCGTGTCTTGGCCTCGATGAGAACCGCTTGAGCAAGCGGTTCTCCGGCGCAGCCGTTAACTTATTGGGCCCCGGCCGGTGCAGCGATGCCTGCCGCGGACGGCTGCCGAAAACCACGGCATCGATATCGCCGATTACCCGGCGCTGCATAATCTCGCTCTTGTCGATCGTGACGTGTCCGACACCGGGAACGTTCTGCACGTTTACATTCTGGAGCGTGCCGTGCAGTCCCTTGGTAGGCGTGACCGGCTCGCCATTGCCGTTGCCGATGTAGTAGTTGACGTATCGCCCGACGCGGCCGGACAGGCTGGTCTTGAACACCGAATCGAGACCGATCGCGAGTTTCACCGGAGCGCCGGCCTGATCGAGACGCGTAACCATGTCAGGCAACACCGTGGCGCCCGAGGAGTGTCCGACCAGAATGATCGTTTTCACTCTGCCGCTGCGATAGTCGGCTGCCGCCTCGTCGGCGACTGACGCCCAACCGAGATAGTTGGTGATGGTCACCGGAATGCCCTGCGCTTCCAGCTTGGCTGCAATGCCGTCGAGACCCAGCGAGAAGACGTTGAGGACGCCCCGAAGCAGATAGACATGCGCACCATGAGCGGGCGCCGCCGCCGGAGCCGCATGGCTCGCCGAGACGCCGGCGGGAAGGATCAGCAGCAGCGACGCGACGGCCGCTGAGCGGAGCGAACGCAACCCCCAGCGCGCCGGGACGCGAAGCGTGCTGAAGGATTTCGTGGTGCCGCTCGATGATGTCATGGTTCCCTCGGGGAAAAAATTGGTGGCCGGAACGTAGCCTCCACGTGCTCGCATCCGCAACAAAAGCTACCGTGCGGGCATGATTTAATCCACCCTGCGTGACCCGATTGCAACACCGGCACGTCCCCCGATACCCCTTGAGACGTGGGCGCAATGGCGGAGATTGCATTCGACGCGGCACCGAACCGGCGCCGCGTCACATGGTCGTCTTAACGGCGTCCGCCGATCACTTCGTGAGCGGGCAGCCGCTTTCCTTGGCGGTGAAGAAAGCCTTGTCGCCAGGAACGACGGCGAGCTGCTTGTAATAGTCCCAGGGCTTCTTCGATTCCGAAGGCTTCTTGACCTCGAACAGATAGAGATCATGCACCATGCGGCCGTTTGCGAGCACCTTGCCGTTATCCGTGAAGGCGTCGTTGACCGGAAGTTCCTTGAGCTTCTTGACGACCGCATCCGAATCCTTGGTACCGGCTGCTTTCACTGCCTTCAGATATTGCAGTGTCGCCGAGTAGGTGCCGGCATGGATCATGCTGGGCATGCGGCCGGTTCGCTTGAAGAAGCGCTCGCCGAACGCACGCGTCCTGTCGTTCTGGTCCCAGTAAAAACCTTCCGTCAGCACCAGGCCTTGAGCCGCTTCAAGCCCGAGGCCGTTGACTTCCGCCAGCGTCATCAGCAGTGCCGCGAGCTTCTGGCCGCCCTTGACGATGCCGAATTCCGCCGCCTGCTTGATCGAGTTCGTGGTGTCGAGACCGGCATTGGCGAGCCCGATGACCTTGGCCTTCGAGCTTTGCGCCTGCAGCAGGAACGACGAGAAGTCCGACGAATTCAGGGGCACGCGCACCGAGCCCAGAACCTTTCCGCCGTTTTCCTTGACGATATCGCCCGTGTCCTTCTCGAGCGCATAGCCGAACGCGTAGTCGGCCGTTAAAAAGAACCAGCTGTCGCCGCCGGCCTTCACCAGCGCGCCGCCGGTGCCGACCGCAAGCGCACGGGTGTCGTAAGCCCAGTGGAAGCCATAGGGCGTGCAGGCATCGCCGGTGATGCGCGACGTCGCGGCACCCACGACGATGTCGATCTTCTTCTTTTCCTTGGAAAGCTCCTGCACCGCGAGTGCGACCGACGAGGTCGTGAGCTCGGTGATCATGTCGACGCCCTCGACCTCATACCAGCGCCGCGCGATGCTGGTGGCGAGATCCGGCTTGTTCTGATGATCGCCCGTCACCATCTCGATCTTCTGGCCCAGCACTTCGCCGCCGAAATCCTCGATCGCCATCTTGGCGGCTTCGACCGAATATTTGCCGCCGTAGTCGGCATAGACGCCGGACTGGTCGTTCAAGATACCGATCTTGACGCCTTGAGCGAACGCAGGCGCCGCAGCCAACAAGGCGCACGCCGCAACAGTCGCCGGCAATAGTTTCGTTCTCATAATAGGCCTCTCCCGGAATGGTTTCTGTTCAGGATCTGGCATGCACAGGACACGCCGAAACGCGGCCTGTGACGAAGGTCAAATCCGCTTCCATTGACAGCATATTTTATAACCTTGGCCATGCCCACCCGTCTGGAATGAGCCAAAAGTAGGGTCGCGAGAGGGTACCGTCTGCGGCAGCGGCGTTAAGCATTTGCGAAATCGCGTTTCAGGCCGACGCGACCTGCTTTTTTGGCTGGGACCGATCCGAAAGATTGCGCACGATCACATAGAAAATCGGTGTGAACACGAGCCCGAACAGCGTGACGCCAAGCATGCCGAAGAACACGGCAACGCCGACCGCCTGCCGCATTTCCGAGCCCGAACCGGTCGAAATCACCAGCGGCAGCACGCCGAGAATGAAAGCAAACGACGTCATCAGAATCGGCCGCAGGCGAAGCCGGCAAGCCTCGATCACCGCCTCCAGGCGCGGCCGGCCCTCGAGTTCAATGTCGCGCGCGAACTCGACGATCAGGATCGCATTTTTCGCCGCAAGCCCGACCAGTACCACGAATCCGATCTGGGTCAGAATGTTGACGTCCTGCCCCATGATGCGCACGCCCAGCGTTGCCGCCAACAGGCACATCGGCACGATCAGGATGACGGAGAACGGCAGCGTCCAGCTACCATACTGGGCCGCCAGCACCAGGAAGACGAACAGCACACAGATCGGAAAGATGTAGAGGCCCGCATTGGCGCTGTTGACCTGCTGAAAAGACAGGTCGGTCCACTCGTAGGAGAAGCCGCTCGGCAGCGTCCGATCGGCAAGACGCTTCATGGTCTCGATCGCCGTGGTCGAACTCGTTCCCGGCGTCGGTTCACCCTGAAGTTCGGACGCAGGATAGAGGTTGTAGCGCGCAACCCGGTCGGGCCCCGCGATATCGCGGAAATCGACCACGCTACCCAGCATCACCATATTGCCGGCGGCGTTGCGCGTGCGCAGGCGCGCGAGATCCGACGCCTCTTTCCGGAACGGCAGGTCGGCCTGCGCGGTGACATGGTAAGTGCGGCCGAGGATGTTGAAGTCGTTGACGTAGGTCGAGCCGAAGTAGGTCTCGATGGCATCGGTCACGCTCTGGATCGGCACGCCGAGCTTCTGCGCCTTGATCCGATCGATGTCGACGAAAACCTGCGGCGTGCTTGCCGAATAGGGCGAGAACACCGACGTCAATCCCGGCGTCCGGCGCGCTGCCCCGACCAGTTCGTCGGTCGCCGCCGCCAGCAATTCCGGCCCCCGGCCCTGCCGGTCCTGGATTCGCATCGTGAAGCCGCCGCCGGTGCCGATGCCGGGAATCGAGGGCGGCGGAATGACGATGATGAACGCGCCTTCGATCACCGAAAGCCGTTTGCGCAAATCACTCGTGATCTTTGTCGCCGTCAGACCTTTTTTCAGGCGAGATTCCGGCTCATCGAATACAGGAAACAGTGCGGCTGCGTTGCCAGACTGCGTTCGCGTTGCGCCGGAAAGGCCGGCAAAGGCGGCCACCCTGACGATGCCGGGTGTGTCGAGCGCAATCCGCTCGATCTCGCGCACGACCTCGGTGGTGCGGGCGAGAGAGGCGGCGCCGGGCAATTGCGCGGAAACGATGACGTAGCCGCGATCCTGCGCCGGAATGAATCCTTGCGGCGTCGTTGCCAACAGCCAACCGGCGCTGCCGATCAGCGCCAGATAGATCATCAACATCACGGTCGAGTGGCGGATCACGAAGGCCGCAGCGTTGCCGTAGCCATGCGACAGCCGGTCGAAGCCGCGATTGAAGTATCCGACAAAAGTCTCCCAACCCCGCGCAATGATGTTCCAGCGCGCCGGCTGCCGCTTCTCCCCATGCGCCACCAGGATTTGCGAGGCCAACGCCGGCGACAGCGTCAGCGAGCAGAAGCACGAAATCGCCGTCGCCACCGCAATCGTGATGGCGAATTGCTGAAAGAACTGTCCGGAAATGCCGCCGAGAAACGCGGTGGGTACGAACACCGCACACAGCACGAGCGCGATCGACACCAGCGCGCCGCCGACCTCTTCCATGGTGCGCAGTGCTGCATCGCGCCTGCTCAGACCATCGCGCAGATGCCGCTCGACATTCTCCACCACCACGATCGCGTCATCGACGACGATGCCGACCGCGAGCACGAGGCCGAACAGCGTCAGGTTGTTGATGGCGAAGCCGAGCGCCGCCATCGCGGCGAAAGTGCCGACCAGCGAGACAGGGATCGCGACGATCGGGATGATCGCCGGACGCCAGCCTTGCAGGAAGACCAGCACGACGATAACGACCAGGACCATTGCCTCGTAGATCGTCTTGATCAGTTCGCTGACGGACTGCGCAATAAACTCGGTCGGGTTGTAGCCGATGTTGTAGTCGAGCCCCTTGGGGAAATTGGCCTTCAGCCGGGCCATCTCGTTGCTGATGTTCTTCGCCGTTCCAAGCGCGTTCGAACCGGGACGCTGGGTCACCAGCATCGCGACTGCGGTCTTGCGCAGCAGGAAGCTGTTGGTGGTGTAGTCGAGCGCGCCGAGCTCGATTCGCGCGACGTCGCGCAGCCGCACGGTGCGGCCATCGCTACCGGCCTTGACCAGAATGTCCTCGAACTGCCGGATGTCCTTCAATCGCCCGGTGAACGTCAGGTTGGGCTGAAAGGCGCGGTCGGCGATCGGCGGCGCGGCGAGCTGGCCACCGGTGATCTGCAAGTTCTGCGATCGGATCGAGGTCAGCACGTCGCCGGCGGTCAGGCCGAGATTTGCGATCTTGTCGGGATCGAGCCAAAGGCGCATCGAATAGTCGCGCGCGCCGAAGATCTGGATGTCGCCGATGCCGTCAAGCCGAAGCAACTGGTCGCGCACCTGGAGCAGCGCGTAGTTGCTGATATAGAGCTGGTCGAAGGTGTCGTCGGGCGACAACATGAAGACGACCATCAGGATGTCGGGGCTGTTCTTGCGCGTCACAACGCCGTTGCGCTGAACTTCTTCCGGCAATTGCGGCGTCGCAATCGCGACGCGGTTCTGGACCAGCACCTGCGCCTTGTCGAGATCGGTGCCGAGCTTGAAGGTCACGGTGATCGTGAGCTGCCCGTTCGAGGTCGCCTGGCTGTAGAGATAAAGCATGTCCTCGACGCCGTTGATCTGCTGCTCGATCGGAGCTGCGACGGTGTCGGAGACGGTTTGCGCCGAAGCGCCGGGGTACTGCGTCGTCACCACCACGGTTGGCGGCACGACTTGCGGATATTCGGCGACCGGCAGCGTCGTATAGGCGAGCGCACCAACGATCAGGAGCACGATGGACAACACCATCGCCAGGATCGGCCGATTGACGGAGAGCGCGCCGAGATTCATGTCTTGTTACCGGCAGGTGTTGGCTTGGCTTCGTGCGGGGTTACCTTCGCGCCGACGCGGGCCCGTTGCAGCCCGTCGACCACCACGCGGTCTTCCGGCTTGAGGCCCTCCCGAACCACGCGCAGACCTTCATCGAGCGGCCCGAGCGTAACCGGCTTGGCCTCGACCGTGTTGTCGTCCTTGACCACGAACACGATCTTGCGCGCCTGATCGGTGGCGATGGCACTGTCGGGGACGAGCAACGCTTCATACGGCGCACTCGCGATCAGGCGGACGCGGCCGAACTGACCGGGGAGGATGGAGATGTCCTTGTTCGGAATCACCGCACGGCCGCGCAAGGTGCCGGTCGATACGTCGAGCTGGTTATCGAGAAAGTTGATCGTGCCCTTGTGCGACGGCTTGGTCTCGCCGGTCAGGGTCACCTCGACCGGGTTTGGGTTATCGCGCGAGCTCGGGCGCTTTCCCTCGAACCAGAGCCGGTTGTACTTGAGATAGGTCGCCTCATCGATGTCGAAATAGATGTAGATCGGATCGAGCGTCACGATCGAGGTCAGGAGCGTCGAATTGCCTTCGCTGCCTTGCACGAGGTTGCCGAGGTCGATGAGCGTGCGGCTGACCCGGCCGCTGATCGGCGCCGTCACATGGGTGAATTCGACGTTGAGTTGGGCGGCCTTGAGGGTGCCTTCGGCCTGCATCTCTGCGGCTCGCGCCGCCTGCAAAGCCTGGCGCCTCTGATCGACAATGTTATCCGCAACATTCTGTGATTGTTGCAGCGTCAGGGCGCGGTCGAGCTCCCGGTGGGCCAACTCGACCTTGGCGCGCGCATCCGAGAGCTGACCGTCGGCCTGCGCGGCAACCGCCTCAAAGGGACGCGCGTCGATGAGATACAACAGATCGCCCGCTTTTACGAAATCGCCGTCGCGGAATTCAACGGCGGTGATGAAACCGCCGACACGGGGGCGAACCTTAACCTGCTGGACCGCATCGAAGCGGCCGGTGAATTCGTCCCAATCCGTGACCGTTCGTTTGACGGGCTGGGCCACGGTTACGGGCGGCGGCGGCGGGGCTGCCGCCTGCGGCGCCTGCTTTTCCTCGCAGCCGGACAGTAGCGCAGCGGCGAGGATGAGGGCGGGAGCAAGCCTGTAGATCAAACGGTTATCGGCGACCCGTGCCGAACGCGTCGATTGCTCAGTCGCGTTCAATTCCCCCTCCTCTGAATGACGGTTGTGATCGAGGTAATGCAGATATGCGACAGAACCACGAAGAACTCATCCGATAGTCTGTTCATGCGTCAGGCAGGATCAAGTGGAATCTGTGGCATGCGGCGCAAACCGGCTCCCCCAAAAATGCCCGGCACAGCATCTTGCGGCGTAGGAAATAATTCTTTCGCACCGACGCCGGACGCAACTGGCCGAATGTCCGGTAGACACTTGCTGCGGCCGGGACGGCAAGGCGCGGCGGCGGCGCGTTCGACCCTCGTTACTTGTCGGGTTGGCATCCGAAAATTCCAGGATACGAACATTTGGGCACCAACATTTGGGCCGCCGCCGTCCATGCGATCGCGGTAAGGGACCCATCGACACTAAGCCAACATAAGTGACGCCCGAGGTCGTTCGGCAAGAACGCGGCAAGGGCTCGCCACCCATACCGACGTCGCCGCTGAAAACTGCTGAAAACTAATCAGTTTTGAACAATGACGACCGTCATTCCTTTACGTTGGACACAACGCACGCACATCAATTGTTCGGCAACGTTACGGGAAAACACGGACATGGAATGCAATGCGGATGCGCAGCCGATCTCTGCGCCGTCTCTGTCGTACACAACTGATCCCTCACACGCATCGCGTCGATCTGCGCGAATGATCCGGTCTAGACAACTTCTAAAAGCAAAACTGGGCCACGGCGGAATACCGTCATGCGAGGTGTGTTATTCGGTCGCATGCAAGCAGGGATCGAGTCCCAGCTTGGCATTAGTCTAATTCTAAATTGCGGTGGGGCGCACGTCAGTAATGAGACCGGATACAACTCGGTTGAGCAAGAACAACGAACAAATCAACCGCATTCTTCGATATCGATATGCGGGGCTGCTGTGTGCGGCATTGCCTGTGCTTTCGATGGGGACCGCGCAGGCGCAGGACAACTCCAGCAATCTTCCACCGGTTCAGGTGGATGCGCCGAAAAATCGTGCGGCGCCAAAGCCGACCGCGACCGCGGCGCCGTCGACGGCCCGGCGGCGGACGACACGCGCCAACAAGCCTCCGAAACCGGGCACAGAGACGGTCGCGGCGCCCGACGACGGCAACGGTCCGAACAACAACAATTCCGGACCGCCGCTGCAACAGGTGCCGGGACTGGGAAAAACCGGCACTAAACTTGCCGACATTCCCGCAAGCATCCAGATCATTCCGCGCGAAGTGGTGACCGAACAAGGCGGCACGCTGCTCAGGGACGCGATCTGGAACGCCAGCGGCATCAACAGCGGCGGACAGGACTTGCTCGGCTATTTCGATCACTTCCTGATCCGTGGCCTGAATGCGCAAGTCTTCACTGACGGCTTCTCCGACGGCGATCAGCTCGGCGGTCTGGTGCATTCGCTGAATGGCGTGAAGCGGATCGAGATCCTGGAAGGTCCGGGGTCGGCGCTGTTCGGCAGCGGCCCGCCCGGCGGCACCATCAACATGGTTCACTACGACCCGTCGCCGGTCTTCCATTGGGGCACGAGCACACAGGTGAACTCGTTCGGCGGCGTCACCAACAGCAATTACGTGACGGGTCCGACGACGATCGACGGCTTGAACTACCGGATCGACACCACCGTCACCGGCGGCGGCGCTTTCCGCGACCTCAACAGCAAAGATTACGAAATCCGCCCCTCGTTCTCCTGGCATGTCGACGACCACCTGTTTACGTTCTCGCTCGACGCACGGCATATCGAACAAACGCCGGACTCCTACGGCCTGATCTACTTCGGCGGCCAGCCGATCACCGGCGTTCCGAATACGGCGAAATATTCGACGCCGTTTGCCTTCGCCAAACAAGACGACATCCGTCCCACCTTTACCGACAAGTGGGATGTCACCAACTTCCTGACCGTCAACAATCGGTTTTCCTACACGCATCGCGAGATCGACGCGATGCGCAACAACGACAGCATGACCGCGCCCAATAGTGCCAGCGGCACCCGTCTCGTAACCAATCCCGATGGTTCGATTTCACTGGATGGCCGGCAGTTGCGCTACCAGAACGACTCGGACAATTTCTTTGATTATCAGTTCGAGCCGGTCTGGAAATTCTACACAGGTGGCGTTCACCACACGCTGTTGACCGGCTTCGAGTATCAGCGCCAGGTCATGGACACCAACCGTGTCACAGCGGACCTGCCCAACATCAACAACGTCTTCGCGCCGGTGACGACGGAATCGATCAACGCCCTTCAATTCAAGTGCGACAAGGCGCACTCCTGCGACAACGACCACCTCGTTGCGAATTATTACGGCCTCTACGCCACCGACCAGATGGACCTGACCGACAAATGGAAGCTGCGCGTCGGCGTGCGTCAGGACCGGTTTGATACCGACCTTAATCCGCTGATCACCGTGCCTGGCGCCTTCACGCTGACCAATGTCCCGATCGTCGCCGGCGTGCCGTTGACGCGCAGCGATACGCCGACGAGTTGGAATGTCGGGACGCTCTATCATCTCACCGACTGGATGGCGCCCTATATCGGCGCTTCCCAGAGCTACCTGGCCAACTTCAACTCCGAAAATGTCCAGAATGGCATCGGCGCACCGGAATCGGCGCGGCAATACGAAGCCGGCGTCCGATTCTCATTCCTCAACGAACGGATTGTCCTGAACACCGCCGTCTTCAACGTCTCCCGCGACAATGTCGCGACGTTGTTCACGCCCAGCACCGGCCCGAATGCCGGCGTGCAGTCGGTGGTTTTCGACAGCCAGCTTACCAATGGCGAAGAGGTTTCGCTGATCGCCAAGGTTACCGAGCAATGGAGCGTCCTCGCCAATGCCACGCATCAGGACGCCGTCATAACCACGGCGCCGAATTCGATCGGAACCGTTGGCCATCACCCCCAGGGCGTGCCGGAGAACATGGCCAACGCCTGGAGCTTCTACAAATTTGCGCTGGGTGACATCTCCGGATTCCAGTTCGGCATCGGCGCCAACTATCGCGACAGGACCTGGAGTGACACCACCAACGTCAACTCGGTGCCGGGCTTTGTCATCGGCAACCTGCTGCTCGGCTGGGAGAACCCGAATTGGGGCGTGTCGCTCAACGTCAAGAACTTCACCAACAAGCTCTATTTCGTCGCCGCCAACGGCGCCGGCGGATTCGTCGGCGAAGGGCTCGGCGCCTATCTGACCGTCAAATACCACCAATGATCCCCGGTGAGTGGGGTAACGGCGCCCAGATCTGGAGCGCCGCTTGAGTAGAAATGGAAAATGGCACGATCGCAGGTTGCGGCCGTGCCATTTTCTTTTGGGACGTCGGATCGCGTGCCCGGTTGCCGCAGCGCGGCGCGGCGGCTTGAGGCCGCGAACACCGCTTGCGTTGTGGATTGCCGCTGGCTGTCGCTTGCTTGCACGCCTGCCCTTTGATCAGATGAGGATCGGCTGAGGTGCGGCATGACGTGGAAAACAGAACGCGATCTCCTGATTGCGCAGACGATGGCGTTTGTGCAGTCGGTCACCGGGAAGCCGAGGGACGCCGACGGCCTGCTCGAACCGCACCGGCCGTTGGCATCGCCAGATCAACCATCCACGGTTGCACGTCCTGCCGACGTTCTTCCCGCTCGCCTCTCCCCGATCGGCCACAGCGATCTGCGCGACGAGATTCATCGCAGGGTTGCGGCCTTCCGTGCCCGTCAGCAAGCGTTCGATCGCGACCGCAACGAATATTGCAACGCGATGATGGCGAAGGCTCGGGCTTCGGCCGAAAAAGCCGCAACAACCCGCAGCCAACAGCCTCCGAAGGTCTAACCCCAGCCTCTGGCTTTGCCCCGTTGGCGAACGGAAAACCACTTGCATGGCGTGGTTTTTGCAGCGCTAATTTGGCTAGCCCCGCGCTATTTTGATGGGGCAAACCTAACGGGAGCAGGACGATGACAGTACTTAACCGACGGGGTCTGCTGGGCGCTGGCTCGGCCATGCTGGCGATTGCAGCATTGGGCAACAAGACTGCCTTTGCGGCAGGAACGCCGGGATTGACGACCCACGTGCTCGATACCGCGAACGGCAAGCCCGGCGAAGGCATCAAGATCGAATTCAGCGAACTCGTGGGCGACACCTACAAACTGATCAAGACGGTGCACACCAATGCAGACGGCCGCAACGCCGAGCCGCTGCTGACGCCGGAAAACATGAAGGCCGGCAAGTACCAGCTGGTATTCTATATCGGCGAATACTTCGCCAAGCTCGGCACCCAGCTGCCCAACCCGCCGTTCCTGGAGACGGCCGTCATCCAGTTCGGCATGGCCGATGCAAAGTCGCACTATCACGTGCCTATCCTGGCGGCGCCATGGAGCTACACCACCTATCGCGGCAGCTAACGGTCCATACGGACGCAAGGAGACTGAAAATGACTGGTCGTTCCCGGCTGCTTGCGTCCGTGCTTTTCGCCCTGCTGCTCGGACCGGCGTTCGCCATAAGCGCGTTCGCCGGTCCGGTCGACATGGCGCCGATCAACGCGATGGATCGCGCGGCCTTCGTCGTGAAGTTCGGTGGCATTTTCGAGAAATCTCCCTGGGTCGCAGAAAAGGCCTGGGAGAAACGCCCCTTCGCCAGTCTCGATGACATGCACGCAGCCATGGTTGCCGTGGCCAAGACTGCGCCGGCTACGAAACAGCTCGCTCTGCTGCAGGCCCATCCGGATCTCGCGGGGAAGGAAGCCCAGGCCGGCACCATGACCGCCTCCTCGGTCGCCGAACAGGCGAGCGCCGGACTCAACACGCTTTCTGCGGCCGAGCTGGCCGAGTTGACGGGCCTCAATGCCTCCTACAAGGCGAAGTTCGGATTTCCCTTCATCATCGCGGTGCGGATGCACACCAAGGAAGGCATCTTCTTTGAGTTCAAGCGCCGGCTGCAAAACGACACACAAGCCGAATTCGCCAACGATTTGCAGAACGTCTACATCATCACGCGGTTGCGGCTGAACAAGCTGCTCGACGCGGGCTAGCGCTACACCACCGCTACCACCAATGACTGACGACTTTTTGCGTTTCGCCGGCAGCGTTTTCCGCGTTCACCGCACGCTGAAATCCATCGCGTGTTTGTAACCGCTGCCAGTAAGCGGCAACCGCCGGGCCAAAATCCTTGGCGAGACCAATACGATCAGCCAGCAGCAACGCATAACCGACCGAAATATCCGCAACGGTAAACCTGCCCGCGCATAGCGTCTCGCTGTCGGCAACCGCGGCTTCGACGGCGCGCAACCGGCCGAAGAACCATTTTGCGTAGTCGGTTGCGACTTGTGGACTGCGCCGTTCCTCAGGCTCGAGCTTTCCGTAGCGCAGCACCAGCGTTTGCGGAAACGTCAGCGTCGCTTCGCCGAAATGCAGCCAGTTGAGATAGGCGCCGTAGCCGGGTTCATCGACGCCGACCGCAAGCGGTGTCGGCGCGTAGCGCGTGACCAGATAGTGAAGGACCGCCGCGGACTCCGTCATCCGCGTATCACCATCGATCAGAAGCGGAATGGTGCCGAGCGGATTGAGCGCCAGATATTCCTTGGCGAATGCGCGCGGCGGAAACGGCAGCATCCTGAGATCGTATGAAAGTTCGAGTTCTTCGAGCGCCCAAAGCGGACGGAACGAGCGCGCGGCCGTGCAGTGATACAGCGTGATCACGCAGCACCATCCTTCTCCGGTTCGCCCTGGAAGAACAGCGCGTACGGCTCCTCGGTCGTGCGCCGCAAATGTTCGCGGTAGAGCGCGTGGTTGCGGTCATCAGATGCAATACGTCCCGTGGTCGGATTCGGGATCGTCCTGATCGGCAAGAACACGATTGGCGCTGCGACCGGAGTCAGCAGCGCGCCGCGTCCCGCCAGCAGCGTCGTGATAATTCCGTACATTTCGCCGGTTATTCTCGGACGCGACACCGTGATGAGGCGGTGCTGACCGTGCCGGTTGGTCACGAGGTAGACGTGGCCGGACTGGTTCGGAACGGCGACTTCGCCGAACTGGGAATAATCGGCATCCATCCGCTCCCCTTCGCGAAAGACGAGGCAGGATGCGGCCGGATCCCAACTGATGTCGGTGTGGTAGGCGTAGATCGAACCCTTGGCTCCGAACGACGGCCGCAAGGTAATGTAGATCCCCTCAAGCCAGGCCACCGAACGGCGCGAATAGGCGCCAAGGCCATCCGGCGAAACGTCGCCATTGACCGCCGGTGCAGCCACTGTCTCGAGCCCCTTGCGCAAGGAGACGCCGAGCGCTTCTTCCAGGCGCACGGTGGTTGCCAGGGTGAACGGCCGCCGGCCCCCCAAAACTTTCTCCAGGGTCGAAAGGCTGAGCTTGGCCTGCTCGGCAAGCGTCTGGCGGGAGATCCGGCGCCGCGCGATCTCCTCCCGAATCAACTCGGCCACCCGGCGGCTTTGCTCCGGCGAAAGCTGCGTGTCAGGTGTCGGCATCCTTACCCCTCCGATTCCGCTTATCCTAGCAGACGCACATTTCCTCACAAAACCGCACAGAGCCGCCACCGCCGGGAGGTCGGACAACGGCCGGCGGCCAAACATTGCCGATCATTCTGCTCGCCCCGGTTCCGGCCGCCTCGCACAAATGAGGCACGGCAAGACGCCGTTGGGAGCAAGCCAAATGACGACTATCAGCGATGAAATTGAAGCGGACGACGGTTCGGGCGAACCAAGCCTTGTCAGATCGGCCCTGGCGGGTCTGGCCAAGCTGGTGCTGTTCCTGGTGATCCAGGGCCTCGCCGTTGTCCTCGTCGGGATCATGGCACTGTTTTTTTCCTTCAAGCCGGCATGGTCCGCCGAAGGCCCCTTCCCGGCACTCGTCAAACCCAGTGACGCGCGCTCCGGCTCGCTGCTCCTGAAGACCAATGACGACGGCTACACCGAGGCAATACGGCTCGGGATCGATGTCGATCTCACCGTTTCAGGCCCGACGATCCGCGCCCGCGTCACCCAGATCTTCAAGAACCCGACGCAGGACTGGGTCGAAGCGACCTACGTTTACCCCCTGCCCACGGGCGGCGCGGTCGACACCCTCAAGATGGTGGTCGGAGACCGCGTCGTGGTCGGCGAAATCAAGGAACGCCAGCAGGCGCGCCAGGTCTACGAGCAGGCCCGGCGAGACGGAAAGAAAGCAGCGCTGACCGAGCAGGAGCGACCGAACATTTTCACCAACTCCGTCGCCAACATCGGCCCCGGCGAAACGGTCCTGGTGCAGATCGAATATCAGGAACCTGTTCAACAGTCGGGCAACGAGTTCTCGCTGCGGATCCCGATGGTGGTCGGCCCGCGTTACAATCCGCAACCGCTCGTGCAAAGCGTCGACCTGCGGCCCGGCAGCAACGGCTGGGGCACCGCTTCAACGGATCCGGTGCCCGACCGCGACCGCATTTCGCCGCGGGTGCTGGACCCCGCGAAAGACGCTCCGGTCAATCCGACTGCCGTCACCGTTCGTTTGCAGGCCGGCTTCCCGCTCGGCGAAGTGAAATCGCACCATCATCAGGTCAAGGTCGAGACGCCCTGACGACAAGCACACGGATCATCAAACTTGCCGACGGTGTCGTGCCCGCCGACCGCGACTTCGAGCTGAGCTGGCAGCCGGCCGCCGAAACGGTGCCGTCGGTCGGGCTGTTCCGCGAACATGTCGGCGATGCCGACTACCTCCTGGCCTTTGTCACGCCGCCCTCGATCGAACCGACCGCGCAAAAGCCGTTGCCGCGCGAAGTGATCTTCGTGATCGACAATTCCGGTTCGATGGGCGGCACCTCGATCATTCAGGCCAAGGCAAGCCTGACCTACGCACTGGGCCGACTGCAGCCGAACGACCGATTCAACGTAATCCGCTTTGATGACACGATGGACGTGCTGTTTCCGGATCCAGTTCCGGCCGACCGGGAACACCTCGGCCGCGCCCTCTCCTTCGTCAGCGCCCTGCAGGCAAGAGGCGGCACCGAGATGGTGCCGGCGATGCGCGCCGCACTGACGGATCGCGCTTCAGACGATGCCGATCACGTCCGGCAGGTCGTGTTCCTGACCGACGGCGCCATCGGAAACGAGCAGCAGTTGTTCGATACGATCGCAGCGATGCGTGGGCGCTCTCGTGTGTTCATGGTGGGTATCGGCTCTGCACCGAACACCTATCTGATGACACGCGCCGCCGAACTCGGACGCGGCACTTTCACCCACATCGGCTCGGTCGAACAGGTCGAAGAGCGCATGCGCGACCTGTTCGCCAAGCTCGAAAATCCTGCGGTGACCGGGCTCTCCACGAAATTCTCCGAGGCCAAGGCCGACCTGACGCCAGCGGTGCTTCCCGACCTCTATCGTGGTGAACCGCTCGTGCTTGCTGCAAAGCTCGACAAGCTCGCCGGATCCGTCGAGATCAAGGGCCGTATCGGCGATCGGCCATGGCTGGTGAAGCTGCCGCTCGCGAACGCGGCCGAAGGCAAGGGTCTGTCGAAGCTCTGGGCGCGGCGCAAGATCGCTGACGCGGAAGTCGCTCGCACCATGCGGCAGGCCACGCCAGAGGACGCCGACAAGACTGTCCTTGCGCTCGCGCTCGAACATCAGCTTGTGACGCGACTGACCAGCCTCATTGCGGTCGACAAGACCCCAAGCCGCCCCGACGGCGAACGGCTGAAGTTGGCCGAACTTCCGATCAACCTTCCGGCGGGTTGGGATTTCGAAAAGGTCTTTGGTGAACGGCAAAGGCAGATGTCGCCGCCCTCGGAACGCCGCGCCGATCCGAACGACCCGCATCTGCTGCCGATCGCCGCAAAGCGGTCGCTGATCCCGGCACCCACGGCCTCCAACACCGTCGCGCTGCCGAAGACCGCGACCGATGCCGAGTTGAAGATGATCGCGGGATCGATCCTGCTCCTGCTCGGCCTCGTGCTTATCGTGTTCGACCGGCGTCAGACCGTTACGCGCTAGAGCTCCCATTCCGAAGTTCGCAAGCTATTGCGGTAACCACTGATGCGAACTTCGGAATAAGGGGCTCTAGCAACCGTTGGATTCAGTGCGGCTTTTAATTTGAAGTTCCTATGACGAATTCGCGGCGACAGCGACAGGAACTTCAAATTCGCCGCACTGACGCCGATCGAAGGAAGAGGTCGCCCCACCTCCTCCTCGCGCGCGGCCTCTTCCCCCGGAGGCCGCGCGCACTTCTCTTTCGATGAGAAAATCCCGATGATCCGCCTCGCCAGCCCTTTCATTCTTGTGATTGCCGGGCTCCTGACTGTTCGGCCAAGGCGCTTACATCCACGTCAAGGCGCTGGTTGCGCAGGTGCTGCTGCGGCGGGCCTTCGACCAAACCGTCGCAACCGGACACGACGTCAAGCCGTGGTCGTGGGCGGACACATGGCCAATCGCGCGCATCGAGATCAAGCGATTGCACGCCGATACGATCGTGCTTGCCGGCAGCAGCGGTCAGGCGCTGGCGTTCGGCCCCGGCCACGTCGAACTCACGCCCGACGCTGGCGAGCGCGGCGTCGCGGTCTATTCTGCGCATCGCGACACGCATTTTCGCTTCCTGAAAGACGCCGTCGTCGGAGACGAGATCGATGTGACGCGACGTGACGGCCAAACTTTCCATTACCGCGTCGACGGCTCATCGGTGGTCCGGTTCGACGCCTCCGGCATCGATCCCTTCGGCAAGGATTATGAACTGGTGCTGTCGACCTGCTGGCCGTTCGACGCCGTCACCTCAGGGCCGGATCGCTACATTCTGCACGCGACGATGATCCCGGATGTCCAGACGCCCGACGCCGTCGCCTTCTCCACGCAACCCGTGCCGCCCGGCAAGAATAGCCGTTGACGGCTTGATCATTCTCAACGAGGTTGCGGCCGACATCACCGGCAATCGCTGCCGACAACGACAAAATCAAGGGGGAAATCCGATGCGAAACGCATTTGCCGCATTGGCAATCATCGGCGTGGCCGCAGGCAGCATGTCGATCGTTCAGGCCCAATCCCCGGCGCCTTCGTCATCAGCGGCGGCATCATTCCCGGCATGGGCCTATCCATGGGTCCCGGATTTCAAGGTAGCCCCCGCCGACGATGTGCCGCGGCATGTTCCCGACAGTAACCAGAGCTTCACCGTCGCCCAGGAGCGTAACCTGTTCTTCGTGCCCGACTGGCATCCCGAAGATCATCCCCCGATGCCGGATGTGGTGGCGCATGGCCGAATGCCCGATGTGCGCGCCTGCGGTTCATGTCATCGCGCCGCTGGCACGGGTGGACCCGAAAACGCCAGTCTCGCCGGCCTACCCGCGGCCTATATCGTTCAACAGATCGAAGACTACAAAAGCGGTGCGCGAAAATTCGCAGGTCCCCAGCGCAGCCCAAGCGTCGTGATGATGGCCATTGCCAAAGCCAGCAATGAAGACGAGATCAAGGTGGCTGCGGCCTATTTCTCGTCGCTCAAACCCAAAGCCAACATCAAGGTCGTCGAGACCGACACCGTTCCGGTGACGCAAATCGCGCGCGTGTTCTACATGCAGGTGAAGGACGGCGGCACCGAGCCGATCGGAGAGCGCATCATCGAAACGCCGGTGGACGCCGCCCAATTCGAACATCGCGACACCCGTTCGCAGTTCATCGCTTATGTACCCAAGGGAAGCATCGCCAAGGGCGAGACCCTGGCGACAACAGGCGGCGCTGGCATCACCACGCCCTGCATCACCTGTCACGGCCCGGATCTGAAAGGCGTCGCTCCGATCCCGGGCATCGCCGGCCGTTCGCCGAGCTATCTCGTCCGTCAGCTCTACGACTTTCAGAGTCACGCACGGGCGGGAAACGCCGGCGCACAAATGTTGCCGGTGGTCGAAAAGCTCTCGCATGACGACATGATCTCGCTTGCGGCGTATGCCGCGTCGCTGACCCCGTAAGCGCAGGCGAGTGCGTGCATTGAGCCCGCCGGTTCCGGCCTTTCGCCGGGCCGGCTTTGGCCGTACAATCGGCGAAACACAGACCCTTTGGATCTTTTGATTTCCCACGGAATCCGACTTCCCCGATGAAGATGCGCTCCAGCAATCTCATGATCGGAACCACGACGCTCGCGATCCTGGCGATCGGACTCTTCGGCCTGTTGGGCGGTGAAGAAAATCCGGACCATCTCGCACGAATCCCGGATGCGCATCGTGTTCGAGGGCGGCTCGGCGAGCGGCCTGCGCCGGGGCGGCAGCGTGAACTTCGACGGCGTTCAGATCGGGGAAGTCCTCTCACTCAAACTCGACAACCCGCGCAAGGTCGTGGCGGAAGTCCGGGTCGACACCAACGCGCCGATCCGCAAGGACACGGTCGTCGGGCTGGAGTTTCAGGGGCTGACCGGAATTGCCGCCATTTCGTTGGTCGGCGGCGAGTTGTCGGATCCGCCCGCACCGTCCGACCAGGACGGCATGCCGACGCTGACCGCGGATTTGAGCGAGATCCAGTCGATCCGCGATACGTTGCATAGCGTCGACCGCATCCTGGTCGGCAATCAATCGACGATCAAGGACGGGCTGTTGAGTTTCGAGACCTACACGGCCTCGCTGGCGAGCGGCGGCGACGCCATCGACAAGGCGATCGCCAAGGCGAACGACGCCTTTGCCGGCTTCGACAGCGCGATTGCGCGCATCGACAGTCTTTTGCCCGGCTTTGCCGACGGCAAGGCGGATGAGCTGTTCGAGAAGATGCAAACCATCCGCGAATTTGCTGAAACGTTTAACAAGAAGTCGGCCGTCGTGATGGAGGAGGCGCGCCGCACGCTGCTCGACATCAGCGAAAGCGCCAACAAGGTGACGCTGAAGATCGACCCGCAAGCCGTCTCCAGCCCGCGGCCGCCGCGAAGGCAAAATCCGCCGCGCTAGCGGAGTGGATTTCATCGCTTGCGACCGCCAGGTTCCCGTCAGGGAACGACGGAATTGCCCCTGCACGCCAAAGTCGAAGATTTTTTGAAGCGGCCGGGAACGATTTTCCGGCTGCCGCATTATTTCACTTGGCTCGGTTATTTCGATCTATCGCATTGTAATATCTAATGTATTTCTCTTGCTTTGCGGCACTGCGCGCGATTTGATCGAGCCACGACCGACTCGCATGCGCTCGGGCAGAAGCGCTTTTTCCGGTTCTTGAGGGGACTTCCATGAGCGAACTTGGTTCGGCCAACCCGTCCAGTCGTAGCCGCGCCAAATCATACGCCAACGGAAAACCGGACCCGTCGCAGGAACTATTGCAGGCGCTGCAAGCGATGCGCAGCGGCGATTTTTCCGTTCGAATGACCGGCGATCACCTCGGCATCGACGGCAAGATCGCCGATACCTTCAACGAGATCGTCGCAGCCAACCAGCGAATGGCGCAACAGCTCGAGCGCGTCGGTCAGGTCGTGGGCCGCGAAGGAAACACGCGCCAGCGCGTCCGCTTCGGTCTCGCCAGCGGGTCCTGGGCCGATATGGAAAATTCGGTCAACACGCTGATCGACGATCTGCTGTGGCCGACGCGCGAGGTGACGCGCGCGGTTGCCGCCGTCGCGCAGGGCGACCTGCTGCAAACCGTGAAGCTCGACGTCGATGGCCGCCCGCTCGGCGGCGAATTTCTGCAATCGGCGACGATCGTCAACACCATGATCAAGCAGCTTTCGGTGTTCACGTCCGAGGTGACGCGCGTGGCGCGTGAAGTCGGCACCGAAGGCAAGCTCGGCGGTCAGGCGCAGGTGCCGGAAGTGACCGGCGTGTGGAAGGACCTGACCGAGAGCGTCAACTCGATGGCCAACAACTTGACGGGCCAGGTCCGCAACATCGCCGAAGTGACGATCGCGGTCGCCAACGGCGACTTGTCGAAGAAGATCATGGTCGACGTGCGTGGCGAAATCCTCCAGCTCAAGGAAGCCATCAACACGATGGTGGACCAGTTGCGGTCTTTCGCTTCCGAAGTGACACGCGTCGCGCGCGAAGTCGGCACCGACGGCAAGCTCGGCGGCCAGGCCATCGTGCCCGGCGTCGCCGGCACCTGGAAAGACTTGACCGACTCCGTGAACGCGATGTGCGGCAACCTCACCGCGCAGGTCCGAAATATCGCCAACGTCACCACGGCGGTCGCGCGCGGCGACCTGTCGCGCAAGATCACGGTCGACGTGCGCGGTGAAATTCTCGAGCTGAAGGACACCATCAACACCATGGTGGACCAGCTCAACTCGTTCGCATCGGAAGTGACGCGCGTCGCGCGCGAGGTCGGCACCGAAGGCAAGCTCGGCGGCCAGGCCCAGGTGCCGGGCGTCGCCGGCACGTGGAAGGACCTCACCGACAACGTCAACTTCATGGCGTCGAACCTGACGGCTCAGGTTCGTAACATCGCCGACGTCGCCACCGCGATCGCCGGCGGCGACCTTTCCAAGAAGATCACGGTGAACGTGTCGGGCGAAATCCTTCAGCTGAAGGAAACGCTCAACACCATGGTGGACCAGCTCAATGCCTTCGCCGGCGAAGTGACGCGCGTGGCGCGCGAGGTCGGCACCGAAGGCCGGCTCGGCGGTCAGGCCAACGTGCTCGGCGTCGCCGGCACCTGGAAGGACCTGACCGAAAGCGTCAACTCGATGGCCGGCAACCTGACGGCGCAGGTCCGTAACATCGCCGACGTGACGACGGCTGTCGCCAATGGCGACTTGTCGAAGAAAATCACGGTGGACGTGCGCGGTGAAATTCTCGAGCTGAAAGACACCATCAACACCATGGTGGACCAGCTCAACGCCTTCGCCGGCGAAGTGACGCGCGTCGCGCGCGAGGTCGGCACCGAAGGCAAGCTCGGCGGCCAGGCCAACGTGCGCGGCGTTGCCGGCACCTGGAAGGACCTCACCGACAGCGTCAACTCGATGGCCTCCAACCTCACCGGTCAGGTCCGCAACATCGCCGAGGTCGCAACCGCGGTGGCGAAGGGCGACCTTTCCAAGAAGATCACGGTGAACGTGTCGGGCGAAATCCTTCAGTTGAAGGAAACGCTCAACACCATGGTGGACCAGCTCAACGCCTTCGCCGGCGAGGTGACGCGCGTGGCGCGCGAGGTCGGCACCGACGGCAAGCTCGGCGGCCAGGCGCAGGTGACGGGTGTCGCCGGTACGTGGAAGGACTTGACCGACTCCGTGAACTCCATGGCCGGCAACCTGACGGCGCAAGTACGCAACATCGCCGAAGTCGCAACCGCGATCGCCGGCGGCGACCTGTCGCGCAAGATCACGGTGGACGTCCGCGGCGAAATCCTTCAGCTCAAGGAAACGCTGAATACGATGGTCGACCAGCTCAACCGCTTCGCGGGCGAGGTGACGCGCGTGGCGCGCGAGGTCGGCACCGAAGGCCGGCTCGGCGGCCAGGCCAACGTGCCCGGTGTGGCCGGCACCTGGAAGGACCTCACCGACAGCGTGAACTCGATGGCGGGCAACCTGACGGCGCAGGTGCGCAACATCGCCGAAGTGACGACCGCCGTGGCGCGCGGCGACTTGTCGCGCAAGATCACCGTCGACGTGAAGGGCGAAATCCTCGAACTGAAAAACACCATCAATACCATGGTGGACCAGCTCAACGCCTTCGCCTCGGAAGTGACGCGCGTGGCGCGCGAGGTCGGCACCGAAGGCAAGCTCGGCGGCCAGGCCGAAGTGCCGGAAGTGGCCGGCACCTGGAAGGATCTCACCGACAACGTCAACTTCATGGCGTCGAACCTGACGGCGCAGGTCCGCAACATCGCCGAAGTCGCGACCGCGATCGCCGGCGGCGACCTGTCGAAGAAGATCACGGTCGACGTGCGCGGCGAGATTCTGCTGCTCAAGGACACCTTGAACACGATGGTGGAGCAGCTTCGTTCGTTCGCCGCCGAAGTGACCCGCGTGGCGCGCGAAGTCGGCACCGAAGGCCGGCTCGGCGGTCAGGCGGTGGTGCCCGGCGTCGGCGGCACCTGGAAGGATCTCACCGATAACGTCAACCTGCTGGCTGCGAACCTCACCACGCAGGTCCGCAACATCGCCGAAGTGACGACCGCGGTTGCGCGCGGCGACTTGTCGCGCAAGATCACGGTCGACGTGAAGGGCGAAATTCTCGAACTGAAGAACACCATCAACACCATGGTGGACCAGCTCAACGCCTTTGCCGGCGAGGTGACGCGCGTCGCGCGCGAAGTCGGCACCGAAGGCAGGCTCGGCGGACAGGCGCAAGTGCCGGGCGTCGCCGGCACATGGAAGGACCTCACCGACACCGTGAACTTCATGGCCGCCAACCTGACCGAACAGGTGCGCGGCATCGTCAAGGTCGTGACCGCGGTCGCCAACGGCGACCTGAAGCAGAATCTGACGATGAAATCGAAGGGCGAAGTCGCAGCGCTCGCCGACACCATCAACAACATGACCGAGACGCTGGCGACCTTCGCCGACCAGGTGACGAGCGTGGCGCGCGAAGTCGGCGTCGAGGGCCGTCTCGGCGGTCAGGCCAACGTGCCTGGTGCTGCCGGCACCTGGAAGGACCTCACCGGCAACGTCAACCTGCTCGCCGCCAACCTGACCTCGCAGGTCCGCTCGATTGCGGAAGTGGCGACCGCCGTCACCAAGGGCGACCTGACCCGCTCGATCCAGGTCGACGCCCGCGGCGAGGTCGCGGAGTTGAAAGACAACATCAACACGATGATCACCAACCTCCGGCTCACGACCGATCTCAATACCGAGCAGGACTGGCTGAAGACGAACCTCGCCCGCTTCACCAACATGCTGCAAGGCCAGCGCGACCTGACCACGGTCGGCCGGCTGCTGCTCACCGAGCTCACGCCGCTGGTCAACGCGCATATGGGCGTGATCTATCAGGTCCAAAACGAAGACAACCCGCAACTGCGCCTGCTGTCGGCCTATGCCAGCGACGGCACCAGCCCGCACCCGCAAGTGATTCAGGTCGGCGAAGGCCTGATCGGACAATGCGCCCTGGACAAGCGGCAGCGGCTGGTATCCGACATCCCCGAAAACACGCTGCCGATCAACTCGGCGCTGTTGCGCATGGCGCCGAAGAACCTCGTCGTTCTTCCCGTGCTGTTCGAGAACCAGGTCAAGGCCGTGATCGAACTGGCTTCGGTGTCCGCCTTCACCACCTCGCAGATGACCTTCCTCGAACAGCTCACGGACTCGATCGGCATCGTGCTGAACAGCATCGAGGCCACGATGCAGACCGAAGGCCTGTTGACGCAATCGCAGCAGCTCGCCGGTGAATTGCAGACCCAGCAAAAGGAATTGCAGCAGACCAACGATCAGCTCGAACAGAAGGCCCAGCAGCTCGCCGAACGCAACGTCGAGGTGGAACGCAAGAACCAGGAAATCGAACAGGCCCGCCGCGCGCTGGAAGAAAAGGCGACCGAGCTTTCGCTGACGTCGAAGTACAAGTCGGAATTCCTGGCCAACATGTCCCACGAGCTGCGGACGCCGCTCAACAGCATCCTGATTCTGGGCCAGCAGTTGACCGAAAACCCGGACGGCAACCTGACGCCCAAGCAGGTCGAATTCTGCGCGCACCATCCACGGTGCCGGCACCGACCTGTTGAACCTGATCAGCGACATTCTCGACCTGTCGAAGATCGAATCCGGCACGGTGACCGTCGAGGCCGAGGATATCCTGCTCACCAACCTCCTGGACACCGTTGGCCGGCCGTTCCGTCACGAAGCGGACAACCGGCAGCTCACCTTCGATGTCGCGATCGATCCGCATCTCGGACGCAGCATCTCGACCGACTCGAAGCGGCTTCAGCAGGTGCTGAAGAACCTGCTCTCGAACGCTTTCAAGTTCACCGCCGAGGGCGGTGTGCGGCTGAGCGTCACGGCGGCGCTGGGCGGCTGGAGCGCCGAACATCCCGTGCTCGACCATTCGCCCGCGGTGGTCGCGTTCGAGGTGTCAGACACCGGCATCGGCATTCCGCAGGACAAGCAGAAGCTGATCTTCGAAGCCTTCCAGCAGGCCGACGCCGGCACCAGCCGGAAATACGGTGGCACGGGCCTTGGCCTCGCCATCAGCCGTGAGCTGGCCGGCCTGCTCGGTGGCGAAATCCACCTGCAAAGCACGCCCGGCAAAGGCAGCGTGTTCACGCTCTATCTGCCGCTCAAGTATTCCGGACCGACGATCGCGCCGCGGCCGACTGTGCCCACGCAGTTCGGTGCTGCCCCGGCGATGCCCGTCGTGACGCAAGAGCGCGTGATCGAGCAGTTGCCGGATGATCGCCTGACACTGGAGCCCGGCGACACCATCCTTCTGATCGTCGAAGATGATCCTCATTACGCCCGGGTGCTGGTTGATCTCGCGCGCGACAAGGGCTTCAAGGTCATGGTCGCGGCAAGAGGTTCTGAGGCGCTCGACCTCGCCAAGCAATACCAGCCGAGCGCGATCTCGCTCGACGTGTTCCTGCCCGACATGCTCGGCTGGACGGTGTTGAGCCAGCTCAAGCACAACCCGCTGACCCGGCATATTCCGGTCCAGATCATTACACTCGACGAAGATCGCCAGCACGCACTGGCGCGCGGCGCGTTCTCCTTCGTGAACAAGCCGACCACCACCGAGGGCGTCGCCGCGGCGCTGGCCCAGATCAAGGAATACGCAAAGCCGCGCCGCAAGCGGCTGTTGATCGTCGAGGACAACGCGGCGGAACAGATGAGCATCAAGGAACTGCTCGACCACGACGACATCGAAATCGTCACCGCCGACACCGGGGCCACCGCGCTGTCGACGCTCCGGGATCACCCCTGCGATTGCGTGGTCCTCGACCTCCGGCTGCCCGATATGAGCGGCTTTGAAGTGCTGGACTTCGATCCGCAACGACGACACCTTGTCGGATGTTCCCGTGGTGGTCTTCACCGGGCGCGAACTTTCGGTCGAAGAAGACGCCGAACTCCACACCATGGCCCGCAGCATCGTGGTCAAGGGCGTGGAATCGCCCGAGCGCCTGCTGGACGAGACGTCGCTGTTCCTGCATCGCGTGATCACGGAACTTCCGACCGAGAAGCAACGGATGCTGGAAAAGCTCAACAGTTCCGACGAGGATCTGGTGGGCCGCACCGCGCTTCTGGTCGACGACGACGCCCGCAACATCTTTGCGCTGTCGAGCGTTCTGGAACGCCGCGGAATGAAGGTCCTGACCGCCACGACCGGCAGTGAGGCCGTCGCGCTGGTCGGCTCAAACCCGGAAATCGCCGTCGTGCTGATGGACATCATGATGCCGCAGATGGACGGTTATCAAACCATCGGCGTCATCAGGACAAATCCTGCGTTCCGCAGGCTTCCGATCATTGCGCTGACCGCCAAGGCGATGAAGGGCGACCGCGAGAAGTGCCTGGAGGCAGGCGCTTCCGACTATCTCGCCAAACCCGTCAACACCGAGCAGTTGTTGCTTGCAATCAGAATGTGGCTGCATCGGTGAATAGAGCTCCGATTCCGAAGTTCGCCAACCAGCGCGGCGACCTCCGGTGCGAACTTCGGAATCGGAGCTCTAGCAAACCAATAATTCTAGTGCGGCTTTGAATTTGAAGTTCCTATGACCAACCCGCGGCGAAGCTGATAGGAACTTCAAATTCGCCGCACTAGCCGTGGACGCTGAATGATGGACCAGGAAAAGGTAGATATCCTTCTGGTGGACGATCAGCCGGCCAAGCTGCTCGCCTATGAGGTTATCCTCAAGGAGCTGAACGAAAACCTCGTGGTGGCAACCTCGGGGCGGGAAGCGCTGGAATATCTGCTCAAGAACGAAGTCGCCGTGATTCTGGTGGACGTCTGCATGCCCGAACTCGACGGCTTCGAGCTCGCGGCCATGATCCGTGAACATCCCCGCTTCCAGAAGACGGCGATGATTTTCATCTCGGCCATCCAGGTATCCGATCTGGATCGATTGCGCGGCTATGAGATGGGCGCGGTCGACTACGTGCCGGTTCCGGTCGTTCCGGAAGTGCTGCGCGCGAAGATCCGCGTCTTCGTCGATCTTTATCGCAAGACGCGGCAGCTCGAACGATTCAATGCCGAACTTGAAGACCGTGTCCGCGCCCGCACCCGAGGAGCTCGAGCATTCCAACGCACGCCTGCTCGAAAGCGAGCAGCGCCGCAGCCTCGCTTTGGCCGCCGGAAGCATGGGCTCCTGGGACTGGGATTGGCTCAACGGCGACTGGATGTGGGACGACGGCCAGTACCGGATCTTCGGCGTCGATCGAGCAACGTTCTCCGTCATTCCGGACAATGTACGCACCTTGCTCCACCCGGACGACATCGGCGAACTGCGCAAGGCGATGGTGCAGTTCAACAAGGGCGTCAAATCCTACGAGACCGAGTTCCGCATCGTTCGCCCCGATGGCGAAATTCGCTGGCTGTTCGGTACGGCGGCCGCGACCGCCGACAAGACCGGCCGCGTTATTCGTGTCAGCGGCGTTACCGTCGATATCACCGAGCGCAAGCGGGCCGAGGAACGGCAGAGCCTGCTCACGCGCGAGGTCGATCACCGCGCCAAGAACGCGCTGGCGCTCGCCCAGTCGATCGTCCGGCTCACGCGCGGCGAAAGCGCGAAATCCTACATGCAGGCCGTGGAAGGCCGCATCGGCGCGCTGGCGCGGGTCCACACCATCCTGTCGCTGTCGAGCTGGCAGGGCGCGGAAATCACCAAGCTCGTCGACGAGGAACTGGCGCCTTACCAGGTGAATGACCAGATTGCTTTCGCCGGATCGAACGTTCAATTGCAACCCGCCACCGCGCAAACGCTGGCGATGGCGCTGCATGAGCTGGTCACGAACTCCGCGAAGTACGGCGCGCTATCCACGCGAAGTGGCCACCTCACTATCCATTGGAAAGTCGAAGCGGACGTTCTCGCGATTCTCTGGGAAGAGCGGGATGGCCCACCTGTCGTGGAGCCGGTATCGCGCGGCTTCGGAACGCGAAGCGTGATCGCCAGCATCGAATCCCAGCTTGGCGGCCAGGCCGAATTCGACTGGCGGAGCGAAGGCCTGATCTGCCGGCTCTCGGTTCCGCTAAAGCCGGCTGCCACGGCGCGGCAAGCCAGCTCATCGCCAGCCAGCTACATTCGCGGGCGAAGAACGGACCGAAGTCCAGAAGGTCGCCAGTCAGTAACTTCCCATCGCGTGCGGGCAAAAAGCGCTTCGCCCGCCCTCCCGCTCCTGGCACAGAGACTGGCGCGAAGGACATCCGCCATGTTAGCGGCTCTTCGTTCAGGCAGGCGGCGGGGAAATCATGTTCGAGGCAGTGATCTGGGATTTTGGCGGCGTATTGACATCCTCGCCCTTTGAGGCATTCACCCGTTTCGAGACCGAACGTGGTTTACCTTCCGACATCATCCGCCGCACCAACGCGGCCAACCATCTGGAGAACGCCTGGGCGAAGTTCGAACGGGCCGAGGTGGACATCGAAACCTTCGACCGGCTGTTTGCTGCGGAATCGCTGGCCTTGGGCGCCGAGGTCCGCGGCAAGGACGTGTTGCCGCTGATCGCCGGTAACCTGCGGCCCGAAATGGTCGAGGCGCTCCGGCGCATCAAATCCAAATTCAAGACCGGTTGCATCACCAACAATCTTCCGGCCAATGCGATCGGCAGCGCCGGCGGCCGAACGCTTTATATCGCCGAGGTGATGGCGCTGTTCGATCACATCATCGAGTCCGCGAAAATCGGCCTGAGAAAACCTGATCCGAAAATCTACCGGATGATGGTGGAGGCGCTTGGCGTCGATCCGAAACGCTGCATCTATCTCGACGACCTCGGCATCAACCTGAAGCCCGCGCGCGAGATGGGCATGACCACGATCAAGGTGGTCAGCGCCAAGCAGGCGATCGCGGAGCTCGAAGCCGCGACGGGCCTGCCGCTTCAATAGCAGCCGCGTCGTGGCGTTCGCTCAGGCGTCGATCGCGTCCTTGATCTTCTTCCGCGTCAACGGCAAATCGCGCAAGCGCTTGCCGGTGGCATTGGCAATCGCGTTGGCAATCGACGCCGCGGCGGGCCCCTGCCCGGTTTCGCCACTGCCAAGGAACGGCAAGCCTGGACGATTGATGATGTGAACGTCGATCTTGTCGGGAACGGCGTCGAACCGCAGGATCGGATAAGTTTGCCAGTCGGTGCTCGTGATCCTCGTGTCGTCAAAGGTGACGGCTTCATACAGCGTCCAGCTCATTGACTGCATGATCGCACCCTCGATCTGGTTGGTCAGCCCGTCCGGGTTGACCACTTGGCCGCTATCGACCGCAGCTACCGCGCGTATCAGGCGGGGACGGCCGCTTTCGCGGTCCACTTCCACCTCGCTGGCAATGGCGCAATAGGCCGCGAGGCTCTTGTAGCGCGCAAAGGCAAAGCCGTAGCCACGATCCGGAGCGGGCTTCTGCCCCTTCTGCCAGCCGAATTCCTTCGCAGCCTTCTCGACGACCTCACGACCGCGCTTGTCCTCCAGATGATTCAGCCTGAACTCGACCGGATCGATGCCCGCGAGTTCGGCGAGTTCGGTCATGAAGCTCTCGATCGAGAACACGTTGTGATAGGCGCCGAGGGCGCGCATCGCCGAGATCCGAACCGGCATTTCCGGAATGAAGTGATGCACCACCTTGGCGTTGGGAAATTTGTAGATCGGGATCGCGTTGCGATCGCCACCACCGGCCGGCAACGGCAGCGGCTCCGGTGCCGGTACGGCAAAAGGTTCAGCCTTGTGCTGGGCCGCCAGCATGGAGCCGGCGCCGCCCGGCCGCATCGAATGGGTGTTGGTCCAGACGTCGAAATTCCAATCGGCGATCTTTCCGTTGCCGTCGAGCGACGCCTTCAGCTTGGTCACCATCGCCGGTCCGAACGGCTCCCAGGCGTGCTCCTGTTCGCGCATCCATTGCACGCGCACGGGAACGCCAGGTACCTCGCGCGCGATCAAGGCTGCGTCGGCGGCGGCATCGTCCGCACCGTTATGGCCGTAACACCCGGAGCCTTCGACGTGGATCAGCCGAACGCTCGGCGGCGGCACCTTGAGCATCTCGGCGATGCCCTGACGATCGGGATAGACGCCTTGGGTATGCGTCCATACCGTCATCGCGCCGTCGACGAGTTGCGCTACCGCGCAGGACGGTCCGATCGAACCATGCGCCTGATAGGGACGCGTATAGGTGGCTTCAATGGTCTTTTGGCCGGTGACCGAAGCATCAGTTTGCGAAAAGATCGTCTTGTCATCCGACTTGAGGCTGGTGAGAACACGGAGCAGATCGTCCTGCTTCGGCAGGCCGGCCGTCTCCTTCCATTTCGCCGCCTTCGACAACGCCTTCATGGCCTTGATCGCCTGAAACTCCTTTTTGGCAACCACGGCCAGAAAATTGCCGTCACGGACGACCTTGACGAAGCCCGGCATCTTTTCGACGGACGCCGTGTCCAACTCCGTTAATGTCGCGCCATAGCTTGGTGGGCGGATGACACGGGCGTGCACCATGCCCGGCAATCGCATGTCCTGAACGTAGGCCGCGCCGCCCGTCACCTTGGCCGGAATGTCGACGCGGGGCACCGACTGCCCCATCACCGTATAGGCGGCCGGATTCTTCAGCTTTGATTTTGGCTCGGCCTCGACATGCAGCATGTTGTCGGCGACCAGATCGCCGTAACTCAGGCGCTGACCATCCGGTGCGACCACCGCGCCGTTCTCCGTTCGTAAATTCTCCACCGGCAGATTGAACCGCCGCGCGGCTTCCGCCATCAAGAGCTCGCGCACCTGCGCGGCGGCATTCAGGATCGCGGTGCCGCTATATTGCGTGGATTGGCTACCGGCGGTGTAGCCTTCGTTGGCGGTAAGAAGCGTATCGGCCGTGATGACCTTGAGCGACGCGAAGGGAACGTCGAGTTCTTCGGCCGCAATCTGCTGAAACGCGGTCTTGAAGCCCTGGCCAAGCTCGGCCTTGCCGGTAAAGACCGTGATGCCGCCGGCATCGATGCGAATCCAGGCATCGAGATACGGCGACGTTGCGAGACTGCCGGGAGGTTTTGGAGGCACCGGCGTGGTCCTGTGCAAAGGCATCCGGCAGCGAGAAGCTGACGACAAGAGCGCCGCCGCCGGCCAGTACCTGACGCCGATCGAGATTTGCGGGACCGTTCATCGCGCGCCCCCCTGGTTAGTTGTCAGTTCGGCGGTATCCATCAGTCGAGCGGCGCGATGCACGGCGCGCAGGATGCGCATGTGGGTGCCGCACCGGCAAAGGTTGGTTTGCAACTCGTTGCGAATCTGGGCATCCGTCGGCTTCGGATTTCGTTGCAGCAGCGCCTGGGCGCGCATCATCATGCCGGCGATGCAATAGCCGCACTGCGCGGCCTGCTCTTCCATGAAAGCACGCTGGATCGGCGCAGGCTTCTCGACCGTCCCCAGGCCCTCCAGCGTCGTTACTTCCTTGCCTTTCAGCAACAGTAAGGGCGTGACGCAGGACAGCACGGCCTTGCCGTCGACGATCACCGTGCAGGCGCCGCACTGGCCGAGACCGCAGCCGAATTTGGCGGCGTTGAGCTTGAGTTCCTCGCGCAGCACGTACAGCAGCGGCGTATCGGGATCGACGTCGACCTCGTGATCGTGACCGTTGACCTTCAATGTGATCATGGCTTGTCTCGCTGCGTGGAGCCGCCGGGAGCGTTGGCCGGCGCCGGCGGGTTCTGGAGAGATACGGTGTCAGTACGCCTTGCATCGCGAACGACCTGTTCGACGCCGCTCCAGGCCGCTTTCGCGCTGAAGCGCTCGCGAAGATACGTCAGCAGCGCCGCGATCTGATCGTCGGTCATGCTGTTGGCAAAACCCGGCATGATGGGACTACGTTCCCCGTTAACAGGGCGGATGCCCGCGAGAATGACATTGGCAGCATTGCGCGGATCCGGTGCACTGAGGGATGTGCTGAGACGAAGATCGATCCCGCTATAGGGCAGCGGGCGATCCGTCTCGTGGCATGTTGCGCAGGCCGCCTGATAGATCGAGGCGCCGGCATTGTCCGCCGCGGGCTTTTCAGATGAGGGCTTTTCAGATGAGGGCTTGGCGTCGGCAGGCGTGGCATTGGCTTGAGGAGAACGATCCCGCGCCGGAGGCCCGAATGCGCTGGTCATGTAGACTGCGATTGCGCGGACGTCGTTTTCCGGCACCGACGACAGATTGGCTGTCACTTCCGCCATCGGCCCGCGCGCTACGCCGTGATCGGAATCCCAGCCGTAGCGAAGATAGTGAAACAGCGCATCCGCAGTCCAAGGCCGTGGCGCAGGCGATTGCGCATTGATGGCGTAAGCATGCCAGTTATCGACATCGCCGCCGGAAAACGATGCGCTGGTTCTTTCCGCACCCAGCGCATTACGCGGCGTATGGCATGCACCGCAATGGGCCAGGCCTTCGACGAGGTAAGCCCCCCTGTTCCATTCGGCGCTTTGCGAGCTATCCGCTTTATAGGTTCCGCCTTTCAGAAAAAGCAGTTTCCAGCCGGCGACGATGAAGCGCTGGTTGAACGGGAAAGCGAGATCGTTGGCGTGGGCGGGCGCGCGAACGGCAACGCGCGTCATCAAGTACGCATAGAGCGCACGATCGTCTTCGTCGTTCACATTGGTGAAGTGGTCGTACGGAAAGGTCGGATAGAGATGATGTCCGCCGCGATCGACGCCGGAGCGCATGGCGCGCTGGAATGCCGCTTCCGACCAGCGGCCGATGCCGGTCTGCGGATCGGGCGTGATGTTCGACGAATAAACCGCGCCGAACGGCGTCGGCACCGCGAGGCCGCCGGCAAGGGTCTTGCCACCCGGCGCCGTATGGCAATCGCTGCAATTACCGATGGCCGCGAGGTCACGGCCACGTTTGACCAGTCCGGGATCGAAGGATTGCGAGGCGGGAGGGTCGATTTCCGCGATCGCCGGCCGCCAAGTGACCGCAAAGGCGGCGACCGCCCCGCCGATGAGCGCTACCGCAGCAGCGCCCGCGATGATTCCCGACTTTGACATCCCGTCCCAGTGGAGTGGATTGACATTCGCTACCAATCTGGCCGCGGATTCGCAAAAGCGAATGTCAAATCTAAACTCCACTAGATCCCTATATTTGCCAGTGGTCCCTTGATTTTAACATTCGCAAATGTGTCGCCGAGCTGGGATGCGAATGTCAAAATCAGCCTCTCGTGGCTTTGGGACCATTGCTAGCACAACTCGGCGGATGGCGTCCAAATTCGCGCTGGATTTTGCGCGCGGGAACGCAGCCTTTGGCCTGCGAAATGGGACGTTTTGCAGCGCGCCGAACGGCGGAGCGGCGTTTCGGCCGTTATTTTACTGCCGAATTTCGGCAGCGGGCGCGGCCGCGGCGAACTCGCGTTCGAAGACCGCCAGATCCGCGTTCGGCAAATCGCACACGGCGACGTAGGTGAAGTTGCCGTCGCTCCAGCTTCGAACGTTGTAGCCGGCGATGTTTTGCTCAGGGACGGTCTGACCGGGCCGCAGCGTCGTGAGACTCACGGTATGCGCCGCATGCTTGTAGACGATCGTAGCCACCGGCCGATTGTCTATCACGTCGACCCGCCCGCCCAGCAGCACGAAGCCCTTGTCCTTGAGGTCCGGCACCTGCGGCGATTCCGGCAGACGTGACGTGAACCACGGCTTGACCGTGTGGCGATCGGAGGAAGCGATATCGAACGGCTGCGGCGCCAGCAGGCCCCGGATATGGCCGGCGACGACCTCGCTTGCAACGGTATCGCTCTGGCCGAAGCGATCCATCGTCTTCAGCACCGAGCCGGAGATCACGGCGCCGAACACGGCAGATGCGGCAAGTGCCTGGAACGACCAGTTCCGGCGACGCAGAACGGTGACGTTGCTGACCTTGTTCGCGCGCTCCGCATTCGCCTGCTCGGTGTTCAGCGTGGCGCGAATGCGCGCTTGCAAGTCCGCCGGCATGTCGACCTTGGGAAGCGCCCGCATCGCCTGCCGCAGCGACATCAGGCGCGTATATCGAGCCCGCAACTTGTCGTCGGCCGCCATGCGGCGCTCGAATGCACCCGCGGCAACGGGGTCGAGCTCGCCATCGCAGTAGGCGCTCAACTGCAGTTCGTCGCTATCTTGCAAAGACGCAGCCATAATTACTTTTGATCTCCGAGAAGCCCGATCAGCAGTTGCCTTCCGCGCGACAGACGGGACATGACAGTGCCGATCGGGACGTTGGTGACTTCGGCAATATCGCGATAATTCATCTGATTGATTTCCCGCAAAACCAGCACTTCACGAAACTGAGTCGGCAACTGCTCCAAAGCCTTCTGAAGTTGCTCGGCATCAGCCTTGAAAAGAACCGCTTCCTCTGGCGTCTCTATCCTGGCTCCGTGCAGCCCCTCGTGCTCGATCTCCTGCTGCTCCGACGGATTGAGGTCGTTGATATAAGTAACCGTTCTGGGCCTGTTCTTTGTCAACCAGCTCAGGGCCGTATTGCGTACGATGGTCAGCGACCAGGCCCGGGCGTTGACGGCTCCGAAACCCTTGATTCCCCGAAACGCCCGTATGGCGGCTTCCTGCACGATATCCTCGGCATCCGATGCATTGCCGGAAAGCCACTGCGCGAGGCGGTAGGCCTCGGGCAGATACGGCAGGAAAACCTCATCAAAGGCGTCTCTATCGTCCTTGGCTTGCACTACGGAGACCGGCTTTTGTAACTGGCCAGACACGAGATCTGGGCCTTCCGGCCGGTCTTTTAGCATGTCGTTTTTGAGTTCGGTACACCGGAAAGGAGCCCGGTGCGCCCTGGTAGAGCGGATTTGACATTCGCTACCCGTCGTACCGCTAGGCTCGAATGCGAATGCCAAATCCAAGCTCCATCAGTAGGACTTGAAGTTGCTAGTGGTCCTGAGATTCCGAACATCTCCGTTGAGAAGGGAAACGAATGCCGGAATCGGACCACTAGCTAGTGTTGTCGTCATGCCTGGATGACCCAGAGCGCTCATGACGTATTACTGGACGATGATCTTCCCCTGCATTTTTGGATGCAGACCGCAGAAGTAATCGTAGGTCCCGGCGCTGGCGAACGTGAAGGAGTACGAATCGTCAGTGTCGAGCGGCTTCGACCGGAAGGCCTTGTTCGTCGCAACGACATTGTGCGGAATGTCGTCGTGATTGACCCACTTCACCGTCGTGCCGACCGCAACGGTCAGTTCGGGCGCCGTGAAGGAGAAGTTGTCGATCGTAACGGAATTGGCCTCCTCCGCGGCGACCGCCCCGAACGCCAACAAGGCGCCGACGAGCGGACCGCAGAGCATCGCAACCGCTACAGCGCGACCGGGAGTGAATCGCGCCGTAGCGAGGCGCAGCTGGCTGATCAAAGTACGCATGATAGTCCTCGGATTAGCCCAGCGTCTTGTCGACGAAGGCGAGCGGCTTGTTGCCCTGCACGAACGAGACGGTCGACAGGCCGAGCTTGCTGCGAAGCTGCTCGGCGGGAACGACCATCGGGCCCGGCGAAGGCGCGGAGCCCGGAGCCGGCTGCGGGAACGCCGTCGACAGCGCGGTGTGGAAGGTCATGTTGCCTTCGACCTTCTGCGCCAACTGATGGATGTGCCCGTTCAGGATGGTCACCGAACCGAAGCGCTTCAGGAGATCGAGCGCCTTGTTGCCGTCCTCGGTACCCCAACCCCATTCCTTGTAGAGGATCTGCAGCGGGATGTGCGCGAACACAACGATCGGGGTGCTGGCCGACTTGCTCTTCAGATCGGCCTCGAGCCATGCGAGCTGCTCGGCGCCGAGATTGCCGAGACCGCCGGCCTTCAGATCGACGACGTTGACGAGGCCGATGAAGTGAACGCCGTGATCGTCGAAGGAGTACCAGCCGGCGCCCTTCGAGCCCTTGCCGTAGCGATCGAGATAGGCCTTGCCCTGGTTTTCATCGATCAGGTCGTGTTCGCCGGGGACCCAGTGCATCTGCACGCCGGTCTCGCTGAAAACCTTGTCGGCGTTGTCAAACTCTTCCGGCTTGGAAAGATGGGTGATGTCGCCGGTGTGAATGATGAAGGCCGGCTTGGTCGGCATCGCCTTGACCGTGCCAACGGCTTCGCGGAGCGTACCGAGCGCGTCGGGATTCGCCTTCTTGTCGAAGCCGATGTGGCTGTCGCTCATCTGCAGGAAGGTAAAGCCTTTGGTGGCTTCGGCGGCTGCCGCTTCACCGATCAGCCCAACCGAGTGCGGGACACCGCCCGCCACGCTCCAAAGGACACCCGTTCCCGCCCAGACCATGCATTCCAGCACTTCGCGGCGGCCGAGTCCCTTCTCCTGATCGTCAGGGCCTTTTTTAGCCATGTCATATTCTCCCGTTGGAGCCAGGCGGCCCCAGATGGCGCAGGATTGCGCGTACGGGAAAAACTCAGGCTTTTCGGCCTTTATTCCTGACAGGAGGGTCTGGCGGAGCGGAATGGTTCACAAACCGTTGTGACCGCGGCGAACGGTGCGCCGGTAAGGTTAAAGCGGCGACCTCGACGGCGGCAGCTCAACAGGCAACATTTCAAACGAAATGGGGGAGCGGAAATTCCGCTCCCCCACAACTTCTTAGGTCTGGATCTGGTCTAGATCAGAACTGGTAGCGAATACCAATGCCCGGATCGTAGTTGGACGAACTGTTCCGGCCAACGGACTGCACCGTCGTGCCCACCCGGTCGACGATGAAGTTGCTCGCCAGACCGCCATTGACCTGCGACCACATCACACCGGCGTAGAGATCGACGTGCCTGGCGAAGCGCCAGTCGACGACGAACGACACTGCATCGAGTGTGCCAGCGCACTTCGCAGACCGCGAGTCGGTACAACCTGCAACTACGAGGCTGTGCCCACGTTCGCGTCGTAGAACTTCCTGGCTGTGTCGAGCCTAGATTGGCATTGAGCGCCACACCGCCAATTTATATCTTCTCCGGCACGTGCAAGTTTCGACTTGGCGCCACGGCAATCGCCGAATCGCTAACGGAGATCGGTGAACCGGGTTACCGTGTTTGCCTTGCATCGCTTCAGATCGAGTAGAAACTTTGCGGGCTACTCATAGCGTCATCGAAGTAGCTAGCCGTGCGGAGCAGCATTTTCAGCTGGCTCAGCAGGCACCGCGCGTGAGCTAGAGTTGGCGATAGCTCGGCCCACGGCAGCCCCTACGGCGGCTCCGATAAGAGGAGCCAACACACTCGAGCCCACGGCGAAGCCAATTACCGATCCCAAGGCTGCTCCAACCGCTGCGCTTGCCCCTAAATCCATCAACTTAGAGGCCTCATGCGCTTCGTCGCTCATGCCCATCCCCCTAGGCTGGGGAAGCCTAATCACTATATTACAACCAGATATATATGCGACACTTCCAGCAGGAGCGAAATTGGGTCGTGCCTTCAGATTACATCGAGGTAACGTAAAGGGTCGACCGAAAATCGAACCATCAACACCTCCACACTCAGGCTTGTGTATGCACTTAACCTGTACCCCAGAACGCAAATCCGACCGCGCCGCACACGGTTTGAATAGCAGGCAAACCGGCGAAAGCGACATAAACTATTTTTTAGGAGGGTTAGCTTCCGATATCTCAAAGCTTGTTGCATGCGTCGGCGGGTCTCATCGCATCAAAGTTGCGTTCTCGATACTCGCCAGTCGTTCGCCGATCGCGGCCTTATACGCCGTGGCAAAAAGCCGGACTTACTGACTGAACGATATCGATTGCTTTCCCGGCTGGCTTAGACATTTCCTCAGTTGCTTTTTGATCCGAAGTTCGGCCCACCCGCATCCATCCTTGTATTCTATGCGGACAGGTCGGCCACGGCCGAGCCAGAATACCCCTTCACCTATCCCGCGCCAGCTTCCGCTTCTCCGATGGTGCTCTTTCCGGCCGCTGAATGCGCGCTTGACGCCCCGGTTTAGGGCGCAGGAGCCGATCATAAATTTCTTTTTAAGGATCGTTCGACCCGCTTCCTCGGTATTCTTAGCTGATCCGTACTCGGGAGGAACGCATGACAAAGTTCAGGTTAATTGGAGCAGCCGCGGCCTTTCTTTCCATCCTGGCGAGCCCGGCAATTGCGCGCGGCGTACACGTCAGCGAGAGCATCTATTGCGCGACCAAGGAAGCGGGAAATCCCCACAGCAAGTACTGCGACTACATTCAATGGAGCAAATGGCGGCAACGAGGCAGTTGGGACAGCACGCTCGACAATGCCT
>CAWDES010000007.1:0-641170 GCA_963801325.1 uncultured Alphaproteobacteria bacterium | reverse complement strand
ACGGCCGGATCATTTTGATTTGTACAAATGTACAAATCATTCGGTCGAAGTCAACGAATATCTGACCCATAGGCTTCCAGTTTCAGGGATAGCTCGTCGGCGTCCCCGGATCCGACGCACAGGCGCTCACCGCTGCACCTTGTGGCTTGGTAAATCAAAGATGAACGACATCACGCGCATCGCCTTAAGGTGACCGAATAAACTCCCCCACTTGCGGGAGAAAAATGCGCCAGAGAGGTATCCAACGGCGGAAAACGCGCCGAAACGCAGCTGTTTTGCCTAAGAGGATTTAACCGTTTCTCCAGTGACACCCCCCATAGTGACGTTCGGGACGCAATTCGTGACAGGCTAGGCAGCTATCGTGACATCGTTTGGACGCGTGATTTTGGTGCGTGGCTCGCTCGCGCGGGTCGGCCTGCTTGGTAACGGCAAGATGGGCCCGTCGGAAGTGCGGACAACCGTTGGCCGTTTCGTCAGCATTCGCTGCAACACGACCATCCTCGTCGCCATGATCAGCGAGGTATCGTGCGAGAACCTGCCGAAATCGGACAACTTTGTCGCGACAGCTTCGGTCGACTTGCTCGGCGAAATCCATGGAACCGGAGAAACCCAGAAATTCCGGCGCGGCGTCACCAATTACCCAACGATTGGGGATGGAGTCGAACTGATCAACAGCCAGGAATTGCGGACGATCTACGCGCCGAGCGGCGCGGACCAGATCAATATCGGCACCCTCCAGCAGGATTCTTCGGTCATCGCCTATGTCGACATCGAAGAAATGCTGTCCAAGCATTTCGCGGTGCTCGGATCGACCGGCGTCGGTAAATCCACCGGCGTTTCGCTGCTCCTGAACGAAATTCTCAAATCGCGGCCTACCTTGCGGGTTTTCCTGCTCGACGTTCACAACGAATACGGACGCTGCTTCGGCGACCGTGCGCTGGTTCTCAATCCGCGCAACCTGAAGCTTCCGTTCTGGCTGTTCAATTTCGAAGAAATCGTCGACGTGCTGTTCGCCGGACGTCCCGGCCTACCTGATGAGCTCGATATTCTCGCCGAAGTCATTCCGGCCGCGAAATCGATGTACACGCAGTATCAAAACTCGGACCGGGTCGGACTGAAACGTAGCGATCCCAATGGTCGGTTTCACGCTCGATACGCCGGTGCCTTACCGGCTGGTCGATCTGATTTCGATGATTGACGAGCGCATGGGCAAGCTCGAGAACCGTTCTTCGCGCATCACCTATCACAAGCTGATCTCGCGCATTGAGACCGTGCGCAATGATCCGCGCTATGCGTTCATGTTCGACAACGCCAATGTCGGCGGCGACACCATGGCTGACGTGATCAGCCACCTGTTCCGCCTGCCTGCGCAGGGCCGGCCGATGACCGTGATGCAACTCGCCGGCTTCCCGGCGGAAGTCATCGACTCCGTGGTGTCGGTGCTGTGCCGGATGGCGTTCGATTTCGGGCTTTGGAGCGACGGCGTCTCGCCGATGTTGTTCGTCTGCGAAGAGGCGCATCGCTACGCCTCGGCCGACCGCAATGTCGGCTTTGGCCCGACCCGCAAGGCGGTCTCGCGTATCGCCAAGGAAGGCCGCAAATACGGCGTGTATCTCGGGCTCATCACGCAGCGCCCCGCCGAACTCGACGCCACCATCATCTCACAGTGCAACACGCTGTTCACGATGCGCCTTGCCAACGAACGCGACCAGGCGCTGCTCCGTTCCGCGGTCTCCGACGCCGCGGCGAACCTGCTGTCGTTTGTTCCCTCGCTCGGAACACGTGAAGTGCTCGCCTTCGGCGAAGGCGTCGCGCTGCCGACCCGCCTGCGGTTCAAGGAAGTGCCGGTTCATCAGTTGCCGCGCGGCGAAGCCACGATATCGACGGTGTCGTCGGCTACCTCCGGCCACGACTTGCACTTCGTCAGCGCCGTGCTCGACCGTTGGCGCGGTGCGACATCCAACCGCGACGCAGCTCCCAACGACCCCGTTTCGCGGACGGCCGGCCCGGTGGAATCGCCGATGCTGCAACCCTCGATGGGGCTCGATCCGGACCGCTTCTCGCTCCTGAAGAAGCCGCTGCGCTAAATTCACGGTAGCGCCAAAACGAGGCCGTTCGTCCGGCTTTGCGCGATCGTGGCCCAGTGACTATCATTGTGCGAGCCATCCCACGAGTGCGGCGAATTTGAAGTTCCTATCAGTTTCGCAGCAAGTTCGTTGTAGGAACTTCAAATTCAAAGCCGCACTCGAAAGCTATATTTGCTAGAGTTCCTTTGATACCGAAGCTCGCATCGGAAGCCGCTGCGATTGCTTGCGAGCTTCGGAATCGGAACTCTAGCGGAAGCCTCGCCATGACAGAGCACAAAGCCTCACGTTTCCCGGTTCCTCCCGTCAACAGCTTGCCGGAAGATATCCGCACGCGCTTGCTCGCGGTTCAGGAGAAGTCAGGGTTCATTCCCAACGTGTTCCTGACGCTGGCTTTCCGGCCCGACGAGTTTCGCGCGTTCTTTGCCTATCACGATGCGCTGATGGAAAAAGACGGCGGCCTGACCAAGGCCGAGCGCGAGATGATCGTGGTCGCGACGTCGAGCGCCAACCAGTGCCAGTATTGCGTGATCGCCCACGGCGCGATCTTGCGAATTCGAGCCAAAAATCCGCTGCTCGCCGATCAGGTCGCAGCCAACTACCGCAAGGCGGATATCACGCCACGCCAGCTTGCCATGCTCGATTTCGCCATGAAGGTGAGCCAGGAGGCGCAGCGCGTTTCAGAGGCGGATTTTGCCGCGCTTGCGGAGTACGGATTCAGCCAGGACGACATCTGGGACATCGCCGCGATCTCGGCCTTCTTCGCGCTATCGAACCGGATGGCCAACGTCACCGCGATGCGGCCCAACGATGAGTTCTATCTGATGGGACGATTGCCGAAGGCGTAGGAGCACGCTCTCCGCCGTTTACGCGTCCGGCATCGGTCCGCACCAGCCGGGCAAATAGGTTGCATCCTGACTTCTTGCCAACGCCAGGCCTTTTTCCAGCGCCTTCGCAAAATTTTCATCGACGACCTTGGCCGACATTTTCCGGCGCAGGAAATCAGCCCAGAGAAATTCGCTGAATGGCGTCGTGTCCTTGGCGAAGCCGCCGGCGCGCCGCAGTTCGCCTGCGAGGCTGCGGAAGGGATCGTCCTTGAGATCGGTGATCGATTTCGGCAGGTCCTTGAAGTGCCGCCGTTCACCCTTGGCGTCGTAGGGATAGACCCACCGCTTGTTATCCATCACGCCCCAGAACGCATCCTTCTCGACCATGGTGAGATCGCCGATCACCGTGACGAGAATGTCCTTGACGCCTTCGTCGTGAAGCGCACGCGCCAGATGATGGTGATCGACCACGTAGTATCGTTTCTCCGGTCCGCGAACCACCGGGATCATGTGCTTGCCGAGCAATTCCGCCTTCTTTTTCTCCTCCTGGGCGCGCCAGCGTTTGCGCTTTTCCTTCACTTCCCGCATCCCCACCGTCATCTGGGTCGGACGGAGCGCAAGAATTGGAATCGGGTGGATCATCGGTTCGCGGAGGTTCGACATGACTGGAAATCCCCCTGTCGGATTTGTGAAATATGCCGTTGCTGTTCGTTCGATTATGGCATGATGTCACCGACGATCAATCACCTTTGGCCACACGCAAAGCGGGTACGGCGGGCCCTGTAGGCGTCGATCGCAAGCCACCGCACCCACCAAGAGACCCGTCCATGATGAGCAGCCTGAAGGACCGGATATCGAGGCCATCAATCGTCCGGCTTGGCGGCCGCGAGATCGTCACCGAAGGGCTTCAGGTCAATTTCTGGGCCGATATCAGTCATCGCTGCATGACGGCGTCATGGCCGGCCTTCATCGGCGGCGCGGCGCTGGTGTTCGTCGTCTTCAACACGATCTTCGGCTTTCTTTATTGGCTCGGAGACAATCCGATCTCGAACGTCACGCACAGCGACTACATCGATTATCTCTATTTCAGCATCGAGACGCTTTCGACCGCCGGTTACGGCGACATGCATCCGCAAACCCACTACGGGCACTTCATCGCAACGGTCGAATTGTTCACGGGCATCTTCTCGATGTCGGTCATGACCGGCCTTGTCTTCGCGCGTTTCTCGCGGCCACGCGCACGGCTGCTGTTTGCCAACAATCCGGTGATATCAACCCGCGAGGGAAAGCGGACCCTGATGGTGCGTATCGCCAATGAGCGCCACAACATCATCGGCAACGCGACCGCGCGGATCTGGGCGCTGCAGAACGTCGTCAACGGCGATGGCCACACGCTGCGGCGCTTTACAGAGCTTTCGCTCGAGAAGAACGAGCACCCGGCTCTCGCTTTGACATGGACGCTTTTTCACGCGCTCGACGAAAAGAGCCCGCTCGGCAATCTCGATGCGGACGGCATGAAGGCGGTCAATGTGACTCTGATGGTCGTGGTCTCCGGCTATGATGTTGTTGCGGCGCAAACCGTCCATGCCCGCAAGTCCTACGATCATACCGACATCCGGTTCAACCAGCGCTATGTCGATATTCTCGAAGAGCTCGATAGCGGCCGCGTTCGAAATCGACTACGGCAGGTTCCATGACACCTCGGACGAATGAACCACGTGCCGACAGTTCCCTGTTTTTACTTCGAGTTGAAACGCCGTCGTGCTAAAGAAAACTGAGTTGCCCCGGAGCTGGCACCCGTGAGACCCCAGCGACCCATCGTATCGGCCCCGCCGGAAGAAGAGCACCGCGTGCTCCAATTTCGGCCGCGCCCCGGATCGCCCCTCGCTCAACCAGCCGATCGCCCTCCCCTTGTTCGCCGGCTCGAGGTCGCCAACGACCTGTCGCGCTATGAGCGCGTTCCGGAAGAAGCCGACGATTATCGGCAGCGGATGCTGGCGAATGTAGCGGCCTTCGCCTTCACCGTGGCTCTGCTGGCGATCGGCATATGGCTGACAATCAGCATCGCCGAACTCCGCAGGACCCAGGATTGTGTCCTGATGGGCCGCCACGATTGCGTCCAGATCGCCGTGCCACATAATTAGCCGTTTGAACGGCCGAACGTCCGTTCGGCTGGCAATATCCGGCAAAACGAAGCTTCATGCCCGCAAATCGGCCACGACAGACGTCGGCTCCATCATTGAACTCGCCGCCCCGCTCCGATATACGGGCTTGCAACTCCGGGTAGTGGACAGGCCCGTTGGGCCCAGGCGATCGCCAGTCCCGCCCTCCATGGGATTTACCTTCAATATATCAAAGGCTTAGTGATGTCTTCTACATTCGATCAGGTGGCAACGATTATCGCTGAAACCTGCGACATACCGCGCGACACAATCACGCCGGAAAGCCACGCGATCGACGATCTCGGAATCGACAGTCTCGATTTCCTCGACATCGCCTTTGCGATCGACAAGGCGTTCGGAATCAAGCTGCCGCTGGAAAAGTGGACCCAGGAAGTCAACGACGGCAAAGCGACGACCGAGCAGTACTTCGTCCTGAAAAACCTCAGCGCCCGGATCGACGAATTGGTCGCGGCCAAGGGCGCAAGCGCCTAGTCGCGCGGCCATGCAACTCGAATATTTTCACCTGATCGACCGCATCGTCGACCTCAACGTCGGCGAGAAGAAGATTGTCGTCGAAGCGCAGGTCCCGAAGCAAAGCACGATCTTCGAAGGGCACTTTCCCGGCTATCCCTTGATGCCGGGCGTGTTGCTGATCGAGTCGATGGCGCAGGCGTCGGGCTGGCTCCTGCTCGGCGTGCTCAAGTTCGAGCGGATGCCGATCCTCGCCGCCGTGAAGGAAGCCAAGGTGCGCGGCTCGGTTTTCCCGGGCGACCTGATCACGATTGAGGCCAGCCTTGTCCACGAAGGCTCGGGCTTTGCGGTGACGGAGGCGAAGATCCGCGTCGGCGGCAAGCTTCGCGCCAACTCGACGCTCACCTTCACGCTGATCCCTTTCCCCAACGCGGATATGCGCGGATACATGAACTCGGTGGCCGAGCGTGTCGGGTTTCCGCGAGAGGCGATCGCCCCATGAACCAACCGAAGCCTTCGACCGAAGTCTGGATCACCGGTATTGGTCTTGCGACGTCGCTCGGCGAAGGCCTGGACGCCCATTGGGACGCGCTCAACCAGCGCCGTATCAATGTCGACGAAAAGGGCTTTGCGCCCTGCGTCGTGCATCCCCTGGCGCCCCTCAGCTTCGATGCCCAGATTCCGAAGAAAGGCGATCAGCGCCAGATGGAAGCCTGGCAGCGGATTGGCACTTACGCAGCCGGACTGGCGCTGGAATCGGCCGGCGTCAAAGGCAACGCCGAGATCCTGGCGCGAATGGACATGATCGTCGCGGCCGGCGGCGGCGAACGCGACCTTTCGGTCGATTCCAACATCCTGAACCTGGAGGCCAAGGGTAATTCGGCCCCCGGCTTTCTCAACGAACGGCTGATGAGCGACCTGCGCCCGACGCTGTTCCTGGCGCAACTCTCCAATCTTCTCGCCGGCAATATCGCGATCGTTCACGGCGTCACCGGTTCGTCCCGCACGTTCATGGGCGAGGAAGCGTCCGGCGTCGACGCGGTAAGGATCGCGCTGGCGCGCATCGCCGCAGGCCAAAGCGACATCGCATTGATCGGCGGCTCGCAAAACGGCGAACGCAAGGACCTCCTGGTTCTCTACGAATTTGGCGGCTTCAACCTGAAAGACAAATTTGCTTCCGTGTGGGAGCGCGGCGAACCCGGCGGCTTTGCGCTCGGATCGGGCGGCGCGTTTCTCGTGATCGAATCGCGGGCGCACGCGGAAGCCCGCGGCGCCAAGCCGTTTGCGCGCCTCGTCAACGTCGTCGCCGACCTGGCGCGACGCAAGCAGGCCGGTGACGTGACCTCGACGCTGGAAAAGCTGTGGGGCAAGCTCGGCAAGATCGGCGACAGTGCCGCTGTCATCACCGGCGCCACCGGCGTTGGACCCGTGACTTCGGAAGAGCGCGCCTTTCTGAAGGCCCATGGAAGTCATCCCGTGCGCGCAACCGGCACGGTGTTCGGTCACACCATGGAAGCCCAGTTTCCATTGGGGCTGGCGCTGGCCGGCCTGTCGCTGTCGCGCGGCGCGTTGTTTCCGCCCGCCGCAGCGACCTCTGTCGAGGTTGAAATGTCCGCACGCCCGTCCCAGATTGTCGTGATCGGGACAGGACATTGGCGCGGCGAAGGCATGGCGCTGGTCGAAGCGATCTAGTTCACGGGGGAAGCATGGCAGCCACGCACGATAAGTTCGGCAGGCCGATCGTCGTCGTCACCGGCATGGGGGTTGTCACCTCGCTCGGCGCAGGCAAGGCCGACAACTGGAAGAAGCTGACCGCCGGCGTGTCGGGCATTCGCACCATTACCCGCTTCCCGACCGACGGGCTGAAGACGACCATGGCCGGAACGATCGATTTCGTGCCCGTCGAGCCATTTTCGTCGACCGATCTCTCCGAACGGCTCGGCGAACTCGTTGCCGAAGAGGCCATCGCCCAGTCCGGCATCGGGACCAAGGGCGATTTTCCAGGGCCGCTGTTCCTCGCCGTGGCCCCCGTCGAGGTCGAATGGCCGCAACGCCAGGAGCTTGGACGCGCGATCGGCTCGCAAACCGAAGTCGATTACGACGCGATGCTGCGCGTCTCCGGCGGCGGCCGTTACACCGCCTATCACCATCGCTTCCTGTTCGGCTCGGTCGCCGATCACCTTGCGGGAGCCTTCGGCACCAAGGGCTCGCCGATCTCGTTGTCGACGGCTTGCGCTTCCGGCGCCACCGCCATCCAGCTTGGCGTCGAAGCCATCCGGCGTGGCGAAGCTGACGCCGCGCTTTGCGTCGCCACCGATGGCTCGGTCAACCCGGAAGCACTGGTGCGCTTTTCGCTGCTCTCGGCGCTGTCGACCCACAACGACCCGCCGCAGGCCGCCGCGCGGCCGTTCTCCAAGAACCGCGACGGTTTCGTGATGGCCGAAGGCGCCGGCGCGCTGGTCCTGGAGAGCCTCGAAGCTGCGAATGCGCGCGGCGCGAATATCCTCGGCGTGCTCGCCGGCTGCGGTGAACTCGCCAACTCCTTCCACCGCACACGATCAAGCCCCGACGGCAAGCCGATCATCGGCTGCGTGCGCAATGCCCTGGCCGATGCCGGCATCGCCGCGGAACAGATCGACTACATCAACGCGCACGGCACCGGGACGCCCGAGAACGACAAGATGGAATATCTCGGCATCTCGACCGTGTTCGGCGAGCGCGCCAAGGAAATCCCGGTCTCGTCGAACAAATCGATGGTCGGACACACGTTGTCGGCGGCGGGCGCCGTCGAAGCCGTGTTCTCGCTCCTGACGCTGGAGCACCAGAGAATTCCGCCAACCATCAACTACGACATTCCAGACCCGGCCATTCCCTTCGACGTCGTCCCCAACCAGGCCCGCGACGCGCGCGTCACGGCCGTGATGTCGAACTCCTTCGGCTTCGGCGGTCAGAACGCCTCGCTGGTTTTGACGCGTGAACCGGTTTTTTGACCGGCAACGTTTTCGTCTCATGCTGGACGCCCGGGTCGCCGGCACGCGCCCGGTCTAATCGTCGTTGATCCCAATGCATCCTCTCGTGCTTCGCGCCAAAGCAAGAATTCGCGACGCGTTCAAGCTGGTCGGCGACGGACTGGTCGGTGGCGCAACCATCCTCCTGTTGCGCACCGCGCGCTATTTCGACCCGATCAAGACCGCCGACTTTCTCGGACGTGTCACCCGCCTGATCGGACCATGGACTCGTGAGCAACGGATCGGCCGCGCCAATCTGGTGGCGGCGTTTCCCGAAAAATCGCCAGAAGAGATCGAGACCATCCTGAATGGCGTCTGGGACAATCTCGGACGCCTCGGCGCCGAATTTGCCCATCTCGACCACGTCTGGGACCACGACCCGGCTTTCCCGGAAAAGAGCCGGATCGAGATCCCGCTGCGAACCCATGAACTGTTCGCCAAGCTGCGGCTGCAAGAAAAGCCGGCGCTGGTTTTCGCGGCCCATATCGGCAACTGGGAACTTCCGGCCGTGGCGGCGGCCGCGCATGGCGTTGACGCCGCCATCCTGTTTCGCCGGCCGAACAGCGCCTCCGCCAACCGCATCATCGAGGAATTGCGCGCGGTGAAGATGGGAACACTCATTCCCGCCGGCCGCGACGCCCCGCTGAAAATGGCCGAAGCGCTGCGCCGGGGACAGCATGTGGCGATGCTGGTGGACCAATATTTCACCAACGGCGTCGACGTCACATTCTTCGGCCGCAAGACCAAGGCTAACCCGACCCTGGCGCGCCTGCTGCGGCAGATCGAGTGCCCGATCCACGGCGTGCGTATCGTCCGCCTGCCCAATCATCGTTTCCGCGCCGAACTTTCGGAAGAGATCGCGCCCGTGCGTGACGCCTCGGGACAAATCGACGTGCAGCAAACGATGCAGACCATCACTTCGGTGATCGAAGGATGGATTCGCGAATACCCGGATCAGTGGCTATGGCTGCACCGCCGTTGGCGGTGAAGGAGCCAGACAGCTAGCGCCCGGTCTTCACCCTGGTCCAAAGCCGATTGATGATGCGTTGGGTCGCCGGATCGCGCGCCGTGATGACGAACAGCTTGGCGAGCATCGCATCGTCCGGATAGATATTCTTGTCGTTGAGGATTTTCGGATCGAGCAGCTTCTGGCTCGCCAGATTTCCGTTTGCGTACGACAGAAAGTTGGAATTCCTCGCGGCGATGTCGGGCCGATAAAGGAAATTGATCAGCTCGTAAGCTTCCTTGACGTTCCTGGCGTCGGCAGGGATCGACAGATTGTCGAAGAACATCTGCCCGCCCTCCTTCGGGATCGCATAGCCGATCGCGATCCCGTTCTTGGCCTCCGCCGCACGGCTTCGCGCCTGCATGATGTCGCCCGACCAGCCGACCACCAGGCAGATTTCGCCGGTCGCCAGTGCATTCAGATATTCGGACGAGTGGAATTTGCGAACGAAGGGGCGGATCTTGCTGACGAGGTCGGCGGCCTTGTCCAGATCCGCTTGTTTCGTCGAGTTCGGGTCGAGCCCGAGATAACTCAGCGCGGCCGGGAAAATATCATCGGGCGAGTCCAGCATATGGACGCCGCAATCCTTGAACCTTGCGAGGCTCTCCGGTTTGAAGACGATGTCCCAGCTGTCGATCGCAACACCCGGACCGAGGATGCTCTCGATCTTCTTGACGTTATAGCCGATGCCGGTCGTGCCCCACATGTAGTTGGCGGCATATTGATTGTCCGGATCGTAAATGGCGAGCCGCGCGGTCACGAGCGGCCAGGCGTTGGCGAGGTTCGGCAGTTTCGACTTGTCGAGTTTCTGGAACACATTGGCCTTGATCTGGCGCTGCAGGAAATAGGCCGTGGGCACCACGACGTCATAACCTGACTTGCCGGCCAGAAGCCGCGTCTCCAGTGTCTCATTGGCATCGAAGGTGTCGTAGACGACCTTGATGCCGGTCTCGCGGGTAAAGTCCTCGAGCACCCCGGGCGCCATATAGCTCGACCAATTGTAGAAATTGACCGTGCGATCTTCAGCCTTCGCCAGGGTGGGTATGACCAACAGCGCGGCGGCGACAAACAGGCGGATCCGGGACGCGATGCGCAGGCGCGGCATTTTCACTCTCCGCTATCGCCGGTGCACCGCATCCGACAAACGCTCGAGCGCGGTATCGAGCGTCGCATCCCGCTTGGCAAAACAGAACCGCACGACCGAAGTCACCGCATCCTGTTCGTAGAAGGCCGACACCGGAATGGCGGCCACCTTGTAGTCGGTGACGATGCGCTTGCAGAAAGCCTCGTCGGTTTCGTTGAGGCCAAGCGGCGACAGATCGACGGTGAGGAAATAAGTGCCCTGCGAACGCAACACCGGGAAGCCGAGGCTTTCAAGCCCGCTGGTCAACCGGTCGCGGCTGCGCGCGAGGTCCTTGCGCATCTCATGAAAATATTCGTCCGGCTTGCCGAGACCGTAGGCCACCGCGGCCTGAAGGTTCGGCGCGGTGGTGAAGGTGAGAAACTGATGCACCTTCGCCGCAACCCGCAACAGCGGCGGCGCGGCGCAGACAAAACCGATCTTCCAGCCGGTCAGCGAAAATATCTTGCCTGCCGAGCCCACCTTGATGGTGCGCTCGCGCATGCCCGGAATGGTGATGAGCGGAATGTGCGCCCGGCCGTCGAAGATGACGTGCTCCCAGACCTCGTCACAGATCGCGATGACGTCGAATTCCTGGCAGTACCGCGCCAACAGTTCGAGGTCTTCGCGCGGATACACGACCGCGGCCGGGTTCAGCGGATTGTTGAACAGGACGGCTTTGGTCTTGTGGTTGAAGACGCTGCGGAGCGCCTCCTCCGTCAATCGCCAATGCGGCGGCTCGAGCCGCACCAGGCGCGGAATGCCGCCGGCCTGACGGATGATCGGAAGATAGGAATCGTAGACCGGCTGGAAGACAACCACTTCGTCGCCTGGCTCGACCATCGCAAGGATTGCCGAAGTCAACGCTTCGGTGCCGCCGGATGTGACCATCACTTCGGTCATCGGATCGAGCGAGAGACCGTGCCAGCGCTGATAGTGGGAAGCAATCGCCTGCCGCAACTCCGGAATACCCATCATCGACGGGTACTGGTTGTTGCCGTTCATCGAGGCATCGGCGGCCGCCTGGCGGATGTCCTCGGGGCCGGGGTCATCAGGAAAACCCTGGCCGAGATTGATGGCATTGTTGTCGCGGGCAAGCTGCGACATCGCCTCAAAGACCGTGACCGGCAGATCGCCAAAAACCTTGTTCAGGGAAGTCATGGGAATGATCAGCCGCCCGAATTCGTCGGCAAACCTGCGCCCTTCCAGGCCAGCATTCCGCCTGCGAGGTGCTTGTCGTAGGGCAGCCCGGCCGCCTGGGCCGCCAGCGAGGCCGTCACCGACCGCTTGCCGGACCGGCAGGCGAACACGACCTGTTTGCCTTTCGGATCGGGAATGGCCTGGGGATCGAAGCTCGACAGCGGAACCACGACCGCGCCGGGATAGGCGTCGACCGCTACCTCATTGGGCTCGCGAACGTCGACCAGAAGATAGCGCCCCTCGGCCATGCCGCGCGACACTTCTTCAACCGCCAAATCGTGTACCCGATGCCCTTGATCCGTCACTCACATCCTCCACCCAAACGGGTCGCTTTTCGGCGGCCAACCTCGCCCCTCACGGAACGAAAATCAAGCGCCCGATAAGTCCAATTCCGCCCGACGGCTCAAACCGTGACCTGCGTGCCGACTTCGACCACACGACCGCTCGGAATCTGGAAATAGTCGGTCGCATCGTTGGCGGTGCGGCTCAGCGCAATAAAGAGATGATCCTGCCAGCGCGGCATTCCGGAATGCGCGGCTGGTTTGAGCGCCCGGCGCGAGAGAAAGAAGGACGTCGACATGATGTCGAATTGCCAACCGAGCTTGCGCGCGATCGCGAGCGCTTTCGGCACGTTGGGCTGCTCCATGAAGCCGAACTTCAGCGTCACCTTGGTAAAGGTATCGCTCACCTGCTCCAGGCGCACACGTTCGGAGGGATCGACGCGCGGGGTCGCTGCCGTCTCGATGGTCAGAATGACGTTCTTTTCGTGCAGCACCTTGTAGTGCTTCAAGCTATGCATCAACGCGGTCGGCGCACTGATGGGGTCGCTGGTGAGGAAAACGGCCGTGCCGGGAACCCGCTGCGGCGGCCGCTTCTCCAGCATCGCGACAAGGTCAGCCAGCGGGAACTCGAGCTTGCGCGACTTCTCGAACAACAGCCGGCTGCCGCGACGCCACGTATACATCAGGAGCATCACGGCGCCGCCGAGCGCGAGCGGCACCCAGCCGCCCTCCAGCACCTTCAAGAGGTTGGCGGCAAGGAACGTGAGGTCGAGAAACAAAAATGGCGCAATCAGCGCGGCGGCTGCAAGCGGCGACCACTTCCAGACCCGCCAGACCACGACAAAGCCCATCATGCCCGTGACCACCATGGTGCCGGTCACCGAGATGCCGTAGGCGGACGCAAGCGCGCTGGACGAACGGAACATCAGGACCAGCAGCATCACCGCCAGGAAGAGCAGCATGTTGATGCGCGGAATATAGATCTGGCCGAAATGCGATTCAGACGTGTGCCGGATCTCAAATCGCGGCAACAGCCCGAGTTGGATCGCCTGCTGCGTCAGCGAATAGGCGCCGGTGATCACGGCCTGGCTCGCAATGACGGTCGCAACCGTCGCCAGCGCTACCATCGGAATCAAGGCCCAATCCGGGAACATCAGGAAGAAGGGATTTTCGATCGCTTTGGGGTCGGCGATGACGAGCGCGCCCTGCCCCAGGTAGTTCAATGCCAGCGACGGCAACACGATAAAGAGCCAGGCCGTCTGAATCGGCTTTTTGCCGAAATGGCCGAGGTCCGCGTAGAGCGCCTCCGCACCGGTCACCGCGAGGAACACCGCGCCAAGTGTCACAAAGCCGATCATGCCGTGATGGAGCATGAAGGAGACGGCATATATCGGATTCAGTGCCCGAAATATTGCGGGGTGTTGCATCACCGGGGTGATGGCGCCGATCGCGATGATGGCAAACCAGATGCACATGACCGGGCCGAAAAAGGCTGCCACACGTGCCGTGCCGCGCGACTGAGCGGCAAACAGGAAGAACAGGATGACGACGGTCAGCGGCACCACATACGGATCGAATGCCGCGGTGACGAGCTTGATACCTTCGATGGCCGACAGCACCGAGAGTGCCGGCGTGATGACGGCGTCGCCGTAAAACAGCGCGCCACTGACGATCCCGAGCAGAGTGATCGCGGCCGCGCCGCGGGTGACCGCGCGCTGCGCCAGCGCCATCAAGGCCAGCGTTCCGCCCTCGCCGTGATTGTCGGCGCGAAGCAGGACGACGACATATTTCATCGTTACGACGATGACGAGCGCCCACAGGATCAGCGAGACGACGCCGAGTACGGCGGCAGGGTCGACGACGCCCGAGGGCCCGCTGGCGGCGACCACCGCTTCCCGCAGGGCGTAGAGAGGGCTGGTGCCGATATCCCCGTAGACGACGCCGATGCTGCCGATCAGCAGCGCCTTCAGGCTGGCCGTCGAATGGACTTCGCCATGTCCATTGGCCGCCGTCGTTTCCGCGGCGGGAACTGCAACATCGGTTGTCATGGAGATGGAAAGCCTCAACGTGCTTCTTAGAGCGAGCGGCTTATGCCCTGCGCTCAAAGCATAGCCTAGCCCTATTTTGGGCCAATGGCATGCAAAAAATGCATGGCTTTAGATAGTGACCTGGGTTCCGACTTCAACCACCCGCCCGGTTGGAATCTGGAAATAGTCGGTGGCGTCGTTCGCCGAGCGGCTCATCGCGATAAACAGATGATCCTGCCATTGCGGCATCCCGGACTGGGCGGAAGGCTTCAACGCGCGGCGCGAAACGAAGAACGACGTCGACATGATGTCGAACTGCCAGCCGAGCTTGCGGGCGATCCCCAGCGCCTTGGGCACGTTGGGTGTCTCCATGAAGCCGAAGCGCAACTGCACGGCCGAAAATCTTTCGCTGATGGTTTCCATCCGGACGCGCTCGGCAGGGTCGACCCGGGGCGTTTGGGTGGTCTGAATTGTCAGGATCACGTTGTGTTCGTGAAGCACCTTGTTGTGCTTGAGATTGTGCAGCAGCGCCGTCGGGACAAAGCTCGGATCGCTGGTCAGAAAAACCGCGGTGCCCTTGACGATATGGGGCGGACGCTTTTCCAGACTCTTGAGCAAATCCCTCAACGGTACTTCGATGTTTCGGGTCTTTTGCGCCAGGATCGCCGTGCCGCGGCGCCAGGTCCAGATCATCACCGCCATTGCGACACCGAACAGCAGCGGCACCCACGCGCCCTCGAACAGCTTCAGGAGATTGGCGCTGAAGAAACTCATGTCGACGACGATAAACGGCATGATCACGGCAGCGACCGTCGCCGCGCGCCAATTCCACAATTTCCAGATCACCACGAATCCCATGATGCCATCGGTGACCATGGTGGTCGAAACCGCGATGCCGTAAGCGGAAGCAAGGCCGCTGGAAGTGCGGAACAGCAGCACCAGCAGCAACACGCCGATCAGCAACAGGCGATTCACGCGCGGCAGGTAGATCTGGCCGGCATGCGTCTCGGACGTGTAGCGGACCTCGAAGCGCGGCAGCAGACCGAGCTGCACGGCCTGTCGCGTCAACGAATAGGCCCCGGTGATGACCGCCTGGCTCGCGATGACGGTCGCCGCCGTCGCAAGCGCAACGAGCGGCAGCAGCAGGACCTCGGGAACCATCCGGTAGAACGAATTCTCGATCGCCTCGGGATGGGAAAGCACGAGCGCGCCTTGACCGAAATAATTGAGAAGAAGCGAAGGCAGCACGAAGTAAAGCCATCCCGCCTGAATTGGCTTGCGTCCGAAATGGCCGAGATCGGCGTAGAGCGCTTCCCCTCCGGTCACCGCGAGGAACACCGCACCGAGCGTCACCAGGCCCGTCGTCCCGTGATCGAGCAGGAATTGAAGGGCGTACCAGGGATTGATCGCCGCGAGCACGGAAGGGTCGTCGGTGATGTGATAGAGGCCCATCACCGCGAGCGAACTGAACCAGATCACCATGACCGGCCCGAAAGCCGAAGCAACGCGCGCCGTACCGCTTCGCTGAACCGCAAACAATCCGACCAGGATGAATATCGTGAGCGGCACCACATAGTGTTCGAGCGCAGGCGTTGCGAGCTTGAGGCCTTCGACCGCTGACAGCACCGAAATTGCCGGCGTGATCATGGAGTTGCCGATAAACATCGAAGCGCCGATCACGCCAAGCGTCAGCAAGACCCAACTGCTGCGGCCGAGCGCACGTTGACTAAGCGCCATCAGCGACAGGGTTCCGCCCTCGCCGTTGTTGTCGGCGCGAAGCAGCAGCAGGACGTATTTCGCGGTGACAACGATGAAGAGAGCCCACAGGATCAGCGACAGAACACCGAGCACGATCACACGGCTGACCGGCTCTCCATGCGCGGCATCGGCCAGGGCTTCACGGAATGCGTAGAGCGGTGAGGTTCCGATATCGCCGAAGACGACGCCGATACTTCCAAGCGTCAGCGCCCAAAAGCCAGTCTTGACCGGCCCGTCCTGGGCCTCTGTCGACGTTACGCTGGCGGTCATGATGGCGGGAAGGCTCGATCTTTGGTTCTGATCCGGAGGGCTATCGACGCTTTCCTGGGAAGCCTGTCAATCGGTCGATTGTAAGGGAGACCTTGCCCGAAGCGGCGCACGCGGCAAAACGCCGACCGCAGACCTTGCGAGGTAATATAGTAGGCTATTATTATGGCTTCAGGCCGGGCGGCAGCGGTGGATTTTCGCGCATCAGCGTGATGGTCACCCGGCGGTTGGCCGACAGCGAGGGGTCGTCGGGAAACAACGGCAGGGTATCGGCCTTGCCGGATACGGCAAAGATGTGGGCTGACGGGAGCCCTTCCCGCTCGAGGATTTGCCGCACGGCATTGGCCCGGTCGGCCGACAGATCAAACGCGCCGTAATCGCTTCGGGTCGGAACAAAGTTGGCCGAGGTGTGACCGGCGATCGCCACCCGGAGCGGAGTGGCCTTCAGCGGCGCCGCGAGTTTCTGGATCAGACGGCGTGTCCGCTCATAAGGCACTTTCGAGCCTTCCGCGAACATCGAACGGCCGTCCTGATCGACGATCTCGAGGTTGAGGCCCTCTTTGGTTTCCTCGAACATGATGTGCTTGGAGATTTCGGTCATCTCCGGCATGTCCTGCAACGCCTGCCGCAAGGACGCCGAAGCGAGCGCGAATTCGCGGTCGATCTTCAACTTGGCGCCGGCGACCTGGTTTCGGTCCTGCTGATCGGGCGTGGGCGTATTGGAGGCCTCGTCCGGCGAAACATGGTCGACGTTCTTCAGCTTGGGCCGCGTCGGCAAACCATCGGATTCGATGATGCCGGAATAACGGACGTCGGTCTGCACACCGAAGGCGTCCCGCATCGAACCCGCGACGATCTTGAGCTTGTTGTTGTCCATGGTGGAGAACGCCACGAGCATCACGAAGAAGCTCATCATCAGACCCATGAGGTCCGCGAAGGTCACGAACCAGCCGTGTCCTCCGCCATGTGCGTCGCCGCGTTTTTTCTTGGCCATGGTCGATCCGCGGAATTAAGCGTGAGCCTCTTCGCCCTCGGCATGGCGGTGCTTTTCCGGCAGATAGGCCAGAAGCATTTCGCGAACCAGCGTCGGGCTCTTGGAATCCCGGATCATCAGAATGCCGTCGATGATCAGCGTGCGGTTGGTTTCTTCGTCGAGCAGCTTGCCGTGAAGCTTGTCGGCGATCGGCAGACAGAACAGGTTCGCAACCAGCGCGCCGTAAAGCGTGGCGAGCAGCGCGGTGGCCATGAACGGGCCGAGCTTCGAGGGGTCGGTCATATTCGCAAACATCTGCACCATGCCGATCAGCGTACCGATCATGCCGAAGGCCGGAGCGCAGTCGCCGATGGCGCGGTAGATCTTGCTGCCTTCGTCGAGGTGCATCAGGAAGTTGTCACGGTCGCGCTCGAGATTGTCGCGGATGAATTCCATGTCGTAGCCGTCGGCGATGTAGCGGATGCCCTTGGCGAGGAACGGCTCGTCGGTCTCGACCTTTTCCAGGCCGACCGGCCCCTGCTTGCGGGCGATTTCGGCGATGCGGGCGAGTTCGTCGACGAGATCACGCGCCGACAGCCGGCTCATCGTGAAAGCGAACTTCGCGCCAAGCGGAAGACCATGCAGCATCACGCCGAGGGGAAAGCGGATCATGGTGGCGGCGATCGATCCGCCAAAGATGATGATCATGGCATGTTCGGAGATGAACATGTGAACATCGCCGCCGAGCAGCATCATCGTCGCGATGACGATGAATCCGGCTACCAGCCCAACGCTGGTCATAATATCCATGGGAGACTCCAACGCGTGCGACCGGCCGTCCTGGCGGTCGCGCAGCCCCCTCCGAGCCACGCATCGAGAACCCTACGGGGCGGCCATTAAAGAGGCGTAAAGGTTAAGCGGTTTGAGGCTCGCGCCCTCCTACAAATCGCGGAGGTGCGGCTACCGGAAAAAATGGGTGCCCTGACGGCACATCAACACTTTGCTAACCATAAGACGCCTCACGCTTCGCGATCAGAAAACGCGGGCGCTGGCACAGCTTTCACCGGCCGGTCTCGCCCACTTCATGGACAAGACCGGACCGGTCAGGACGTGACGTTATTGCGAAGAAGTCCGCGTCGCGGTCAGTGGATTTCCGCCGAGCGCCTGAGCGCCTCTTTCAACTTCTCGAGGCTGAAGTCCTTCGAGCGAGCGATATCGAGGATCGGCGTCTCGCGGCGGCCGCACAGTTCGGCAGCGTCGGGAATCTTCGGCGCGATGTCGGCCGGGATCAGGATCGCTCCGTGCTGATCGGCATGGATCAGATCGTCCGAGCGCACCGTCATGCCGGCAACGCGGACTTCGCCGCCGAAATGTTCGGCGTGAACCCATGCGTGCGATGGACCGACGGATCCGGCGAGCGCCTGGAAGCCCGGCGCCCATTGCGGGATGTCACGGATCGAGCCGTCGGTGATGACACCGAGGCACCCGAGCGCCTTGTGCACATTGCTCTGCACTTCGCCCCAGAACGCGCCAAAGCCGACGTCGGGACCGTCGACGTCCTGGATCACCGTGATGCGGGGCCCCCAGCCGGTGCCCATGTATTCGTAGTAGGCAATGCGGCGCCGCGCCTGCTCATCGGCAGGAAGCTGCGACTTCAGCACGGAACGGATCGTCACCGTGCGCGCATAACCGACCATGGGCGGCAGATCAGGAAACGGACAAACCAGCGGCTTGGTCGTGTAACCGATCAGGCGGCGTTCCGGCGCGACAACTTCCATGGCATTGCAGATTGTCGGCGTATCGTAGCGGCCCAGGGCTTGAAGCAGATCGGCGGGCAAAGGCGCAGGCGCGGAATTCGTCACAGCTTTCTCCAACATTCAGGTGTTCTGTCCCGAACGCATATAGCCGACCGTTACGCGATCGGCAAAAGCCTCTCGCGCCGGCCGCGCCGCATTTTCACCGGTAGAAACTGGCCGATCAGTTCAGCCTTGCCGGCCGGTCGCCGTCTTCAGCCGCCTTGGACATAAACGGCGGCGGCGGCTCGGAAGGAGAGCCCGCCGCAACGGTTGTCGCGGCGATCGCCTCGGCCCTGCGCTTGTGGTCGCGATAGGATTTCCACCCCCAAGGCAGACTGAGCAGATAAAGCACCGTGCCGGCGGAAAGGATGTGCCAGGGATAGCCGATCAAGAGCGCGATAAAGAGCACCACCGAGACGAAGACCGGCAACACCATCTCCGGCGGCACCCGCATTCGCACCATCTTTCCGGAGAACACCGGCAGCCGCGAGACCATCAGGAAACCGATCACGAGCGTATAAGCCGCCGTCAACATGGCCGGCGGCTGCGGGAGGCCGAGGAATGCGAGGTAAATCGGCAGCAACACCGCGATCGCGCCGGCGGGCGCCGGGACGCCGGTGAAGTAGTTCGCCGCATAGGCCGGCTTGTTCGGATCGTCCATGGTCGCGTTGAAACGCGCCAGCCGCAAACCGCCGCTGATGGCGAAAATCATCGCCGCGATCCAGCCACCGTTCTTCAATTCGTGCAGTTGCCAGAAATAAAGGATCAGGCCGGGCGCAACACCGAAATTGACGAAGTCGGCGAGGCTGTCGAGTTCGGCTCCGAACTTCGACTGTCCCTTGATCATGCGCGCAACGCGGCCGTCGATACCATCGAGCACGGCGGCAAACACGATCGCTGCGACCGCGAGCTCCATTCGCCCTTCGGTCGACAGACGGATCGCCGTCAGCCCGGCGCAGATCGCGAGCAGCGTGATGACGTTGGGAACCAGCATCCGGATCGGAATCGGACGAAACCGGCGCCGGCGCAGTTCGAGATATTTGGGGTCGATCGCCATGGGATCACTATATAGCAATCGGAGACGGCTTCGCTATCGCGGCCACCAGCCAAAACAGCCTTCAGAACCCGTGGTTAACTGCCGCGGTAGGTCCGTCCCTGATCGCTAGTGGCCGATTCTAACATTTTGCAGCCCGGTGCGGCTGGCACTTTTGCAAATGTTAGAATCAAAGGATCACTAGCAAATATAAGTTTCTAGTTGAGTTTTGGATTTGACATTCGCTTGAGGCATTTCCGGCTATCGGCTGGCAAATGTCAAATCCACTCCACTAGCGCGGAAATCGGCCAGAATGGTTTCGCCGGCAACCGCTGTCTGGCCCTCGCCGACCAGCGGGGCCGTTCCCTCCGGCAGGTAGACGTCAAGACGTGAGCCGAAACGGATCAAGCCGAAACGTTCGCCTGCCCCGATGGTCTGCCCTTCCCGCACGAACGACACGATGCGCCGCGCCACGAGCCCTGCGATCTGCGTCACGCCGATGCGGCCGTTTTCGGTGGAGATGACAAGCGAATTGCGCTCGTTGTCTTCGCTCGCCTTGTCGAGTTCAGCGTTGATGAACTTGCCCGGCCGGTAGGCGATGCGCTCGATCCGTCCGGCCACGGGGCTGCGATTCACATGGCAGTTGAACACGCTCATGAAGATCGAGATGCGGGTCAGCGGCCGGTCGCCCAGCCCGAGTTCGGCCGGCGGCAACACCTGCGCGATCATCGAGATGCGCCCGTCGGCCGGCGCCACCACGATGCCATCGCGCACCGGCGTCGTCCGCACCGGGTCGCGGAAAAACAGCGCGCACCAGACCGTGAGCACGGTGCCGATCCATCCCAGCGGCGACCATACCCAGAACAGGACCAGGCTCGCGAGCGCAAAAGCGCCAATGAAGGGATAGCCCTCGGGATGGATGGGCGGAATCTGTGCGCGAATGGAATTGGCGATCGACATCCGGTCTCACTACGGTGGTGCCTTCCCCCTTGCAAGAGAGAAAGCCTCAAAAGTCATTCCGCCGCGGCCGGTGTCACCAGCGCATCGTCGACCGGCGGCGGCTCGCGGTTCGGCGCTTCGTTCTCGTCGGCAATGCGTGCGAGCTTCTCGCGCGCTTCCTGGGCCTCGCGCTGCCGGTTCCACATACTGGCATAGAGGCCGCCGATTGCCAAAAGCTGGCCGTGGGTGCCGCGCTCGGCGATCCGGCCCTGCTCGAGCACGATGATCTCGTCGGCGGTGACAATGGTGGAAAGCCGGTGGGCGATCACGAGCGAGGTGCGATTGCGCGACACCCGCTCCAGCGCGTCCTGGATCTCCCGCTCGGTGTGGCTGTCGAGCGCGGATGTGGCTTCGTCCAGCACGAGGATCGGGGGCGCTTTCAGAATGGTGCGTGCGATCGCAACGCGCTGCTTCTCGCCGCCGGACAATTTCAGGCCGCGCTCACCGACCTGGGTCTCGTAGCCCTTCGGCGACATGCGGATGAAACCGTCGATCTGCGCCAGCCGCGCTGCCTCCTCCACCTCCGCGTCGTTGGCGTCCCAGCGGCCGTAACGGATGTTGTAGCGGATGGTGTCGTTGAACAGCACGGTGTCCTGCGGCACCATGCCGATCGAGGCGCGCAGCGAGTTCTGCGTGATGTTGCGGATGTCCTGGCCGTCGATCAGGATCCGGCCGCTCGAGACGTCGTAGAGACGAAACAGCAGCCGTGAGATCGTCGACTTGCCGGCGCCCGATGGGCCGACGATCGCAACCGTCTTGCCGGCCGGCACCTCGAAGCTCAGCCCTTTCAGGATCGGCCGATCGGAATCATAGGCAAAGTGGACGTTATCGAAACGCACGTTGCCTGACGTCACGACCAGCGGCACGGCGCCCGGAACATCCTTGATCTCGGGGTTGCGCGACAGCACGTTGAACATCTTCTCGATGTCGATGATGGCCTGCTTGATCTCGCGATACACCATGCCCATGAAATTGAGCGGCTGGTAGAGCTGGATCATCATGGCGTTGACCATCACGAAATCGCCGACCGTGTTGTGCCCGCTGCGCACGCCGATCGCGCACATCACCATGGTCGCGGTGAGGCCACCCGTGAAGATGATGGCCTGGCCGGTGTTGAGCACGGCAAGCGAGGTGTAGGTTTTCACGCTGGCATGCTCGTAGCGTTCCATCGAGCGGTCGTAGCGCGCGGCTTCACGCTCCTCGGCGCCGAAATATTTCACGGTCTCGTAGTTCAAGAGCGAGTCGATCGCCTTGGTGTTCGCCTCGGTGTCGGAATCGTTCATCTTGCGGCGGATTTCGATCCGCCACTCGGTCGCGATGTAGGTGTAGTACATGTAGATCACGACCGTGATCAGGGTTGCGACCACATAGCGCCAGTCGAACTTCCACAGCAGCACCGCCATCAAGCAGCGTGACCTCGACGATGGTCGGAACGAGCTGAAGGATCACCATCCGCACGATGGTCTCGATGCCGTTGCGGCCACGCTCCAGCACGCGCGTCAATCCGCCGGTCTTGCGCTCCAGATGAAAGCGCAACGACAATTCGTGCATGTGAATGAAGGTGCGGTAAGCCAGCTTCCGCACCGCGTGCATCGCCACGCGCGCGAAGATTCCGTCGCGCCACTGGGTCAACACACCCATCAGGATACGCAAGCCGCCATAGCCGAGCGTCATGATGATCGGCGAGGCAACGACCCACAGCATCCAGTTCGAGGATTGCACCGGCGCGGTGTCCGCGCCCGTCAAGGCATCGGTCGCCCATTTGAAGGTGAAAGGCACCGCCAGCGTGGCAACCTTCGCCACCAGCAGCAGCACCACCGACCAGACCACGCGCATCTTCAGGTCGGCGCGGTCTCCCGGCCAGATATAGGGCCACAAATGCACCAGCGTGCCGGCCAGGCTCGTCTGTCCCAGCACGTTGTCGGGAACCGATGCCGGATCGGACGCCGCCGAAATATCAGGATGCGCCATCGAGGCCGCCTTGGCGCAATCTGGCGCGCCGAATTCGGCGCGCGCTTTTCTAGGGTTTGTCGCATTCCGCTGACATATAGGGCGTTTCGTATCCTAGTGAAGCGGATTTGACATTCGCCCCCCATTTAACCGGGAATTCGTCAGGCGAATGTCAAATCCAAGCTTCACTAGAAACCGACATTTGCTAGTGGTCCCATGATTCTAACGTTCGCAAATCTGCCCGCTGAGACGGGATGCGAACGTTAGAATCGGACCGCTAGGTACAGCCTTGAAAGGTAAATTCTTGAGCAATCTTCGGGTGTTCCCGGAATATTATTCGACAGCCGAATCCATTATGGTTTGACTGATTTACGCTGCAATGCCACATGAACTGACATGAACAAGATCAAAACCGTCTGTGTCTATTGCGGCTCCGGCCCGGGCACCAATCCCCATTTCATCGAAGCCGCCAAAACGTTTGGCAAGGTGCTTGCCGAAAACGGCATTCGCCTCGTCTATGGCGGCGGCTCGCTCGGCATCATGGGCGCTGTGGCGAGCTCCGTGCTCGATCACGGCGGCATGGTCACCGGAATCATTCCGGACTTTCTGAAGCTCAAGGAAAACGCGCTCAAGCGCATCCAGGAGATGATCGTCACGCCCGACATGCATGAGCGCAAGCGGCAGATGTTCGAACGCTCGGATGCCTTCGTCGCTTTGCCCGGCGGCATCGGCACGCTCGAAGAACTCGTCGAGCAGCTCACCTGGCAACAACTCGGACGTCACTCCAAGCCGGTACTGCTCGCCAATGTCGACGGCTTCTGGGAGCCGCTGTTCGCGCTGCTCACGCACATGCGCGAGACAGAGTTCATTCGCAAGGGTCTCTCGGTCGACATCCTCAAGGCCGATCGCGTCGAGGACATCCTGCCGCGGCTTCAGGCCGCTGCGGCGATCGCGCCTGAAGGCAGCGCGCGCGATGGAGCCCGAGGTCGCGCGGCGGCTTTAAGCGCGTCCTGCTCCGGCTCGCACGCCAGCTCTTCGCACTTTCCAAACGAAAAAAGCCCCGGCACTGCCGGGGCTTTCTCCTTCAAGATCGGTCAGACGATCAGTAGCCGAACTTGTAGTTGACGCCGACGCGGGCCAACTGAACCGATTCGCTGTAGTTCATGCGGCAGGGAGTGTGGTGCTGCAGGAGTTGATCGCTCGTGCCGAACTCATTGAGCTGCGCATTCGAATTCTGGAACTGCATCAACATGTATTCGCCCTTCAAGACCAGTTGTGGGTCAGGGCAACTTCGACGCCGGCGCCGACCGCAAGACCGGTCTTCCATTTGTTTTCATAAGCCTGAGCAAATGGCGTAGCCGCCGTCTCGGCAAACGTCGTCGTATTGTGGATATGCGCGAAAGGCAAGGCCCGCGGTCGCGTAAATCAAGGTCTGATCAAGCGCGAGACCGGCGCGACCACGCAGGTCGCGAATTCGCTCCATCTTGAACCGTGTCGTGCTGCCGCCGTCGAATCGTCATTCGACGATAAGCTTTGGTCTTGTCGACATTGGCCCAGTTGTAGTCGCCCTCGATGCCGAGCACGGTGTGGCCGAACTGCCAGTTGTAGCCAGCGGTGAGACCGACCGTGCCGAAGCCTTCCTGGAATTTGGTGTTGGTGCAATCGAAATGCAATCCGGGTCCAAGATGCGATGAATTGGCGATGCCGCCGCCGGCGGTGCCGCCGAGATAGAAGCCGGTCCAGTTGTAGACCGATTGAGCCACCGGCGCGGCCTTGTAGGCATTGACATGTCAGCGGCGTTCGCCGCGACGGAGGTGGCGGCGACGAGCAGCGCGGCCGAGAGCAGGGTTTTCATTCGATCAATTCCTTCATCTGTTCGGCAGTGACTGCCGTGAAGGAAGCGATAGCGCAGAGTTGCAGAGCGACCCGTCCTAGGATCCAAGGATGCCAAAACGAATTGCACAACGTGTTGCAGAAATGATGCGAGCGTGACGGGCCGATCTCAAGCGCAAGACGTCGAGCAATTGCGGTCAGAAAAGCGGGCCTATGCTTGTCATCATTTGGAAATGATGGCGATTTCGCGCTCGCCTTCGATGTATCAGCCGCAACCCTCGCGAAGCCGACGCTCCTGTTCACGGCGCAATCACGGCGACGTGATTAAATCCGGAAACGTCACGGCTTCGATGCGGTTGCCGTCGAGGTCGCGAATGAACGCCGCATAGTATTTCACCCGTTCATGCGGGCGCAGGCCCGGCGCACCATCCGAAGTGCCTCCCGCCTTCAGCGCCGCCGCATGAAACGCGTCGATGTCATCGGTCGCCTTGGTGCGGAAACAAACATGACAGCCGCTGTCCGCCGCGACCGGCGTCATGCCGGGACGAAGATTGATCCAGAATTCCGGATAGGCTTTGCCGAAACCGATCGTGGCGGGCCGCGTCACAAGCTTGACGAGGCCGAGAGGCGCCAGCGTCAGTTCGTAGAAGCGCGCCGAACGTTCGAGATCGCTGACGCCGATGGAAATATGATCGATCATCGTCCGAGCGCCTCCCCTGCGCGCGCGACCTTACGCCGGCGCGCCCGATTTCACGAGCTTGTAGATCACCGAATCCATCAGCGCCTGGAACGAAGCGTCGATGATGTTCGGCGACACCCCGATCGTGCTCCACTTCTCGCCGGTCTCATCGGCGCTCTCGATCAACACCCGCGTCACGGCCTCGGTGCCGCCATTGAGGATACGCACGCGGTAATCGATCAGCCTGAGGCCTTCGATGAACTTCTGGAACTTGCCGAGGTCCTTGCGCAAGGCAACGTCGAGCGCGTTGACCGGGCCGTTGCCCTCCGCGGCCGAGATCAGCTTCTCGCCGTCGACGTCGACCTTGACCACCGCCATCGCCACCGTGACGCGCTGGCCGTTGGCGTTGTAGCGCTGCTCGACATTGACGTCGAATTGCTCGACATGAAAATAATCGGGCACGCGGCCGAGCGTGCGCCGCGCCAGCAATTCGAACGAAGCGTTGGCCGATTTATAGGCGTAACCCGCCGCTTCGCGCTCCTTCAATTCCTCGACGAGCCGCGCCAGCTTCGGATCGTTCTTGTCATAGGCGATGCCGGCGCGATCGAGTTCGGCGATCACGTTCGAACGGCCGGCCTGATCGGAGACCAGCACCTTGCGATGGTTGCCGACGGCTTCGGGGCGAACGTGCTCATAGGTCTGGGGATCCTTCAGCACCGCCGAGGCATGAATGCCGGTCTTGGTGACAAAGGCGCTCTCGCCGACATAGGGCGCGTGGCGGTTGGGCGCACGGTTGAGCATGTCGTCGAGCGTCAGCGACGCCGTCGTCAGTGTCGCAAGCTTCTCATCGCTCACGCCGATCTCGAAGCGATCGGAGAATTCGTTCTTCAGGCGCAGCGTCGGGATCAGCGAGCACAGATTGGCGTTGCCGCAGCGTTCGCCGAGACCATTGAGCGTGCCCTGAATCTGGCGCGCGCCTGCGCGCACCGCCGCGAGCGAATTGGCCACCGCCTGTTCGGTGTCGTTATGGGCGTGAATGCCGATGTGATCGCCGGGGATGTGCTTGACGACCTCGCCTACGATCGTCTCGACTTCATGCGGCATGGTGCCGCCATTGGTGTCGCACAGCACCACCCAGCGCGCGCCGGACTTGTAGGCCGCCTTGGCGCAGGCCAGGGCGAAGGCGGGATCTTCCTTGTAGCCGTCGAAGAAATGTTCGCAATCGAGCATCACCTCGCGGCCCGCTTTCCTGGCAGCCGCCACGCTGTCGCGGATCGAAGCGAGATTCTCCTCGTTGGTGGTCTCGAGCGCCACCCGCACCTGATAGGCGGAGGATTTGGCGACGAAGCAGATCGCGTCCGCCTTGGCTGCCAGCAGCGCCGCCAAACCGGGATCGTTCGACGCCGAGCGGCCGGCGCGGCGCGTCATGCCGAACGCCGTGAAGCGGGCGTGGCCAAGCTTCGGCTTCGCTGGCGAAGAATTCCGTGTCGGTCGGATTGGCGCCGGGATAGCCGCCCTCGACATAGTCGACGCCGAGTTCGTCGAGCATCTTTGCGATCAACTGCTTGTCATGCAGCGTGAAGTCGACGCCGTTGGTCTGCGCGCCGTCGCGCAACGTGGTGTCGAAGAGATAAAGCCGCTCGCGGGTCATGTTGCGCCCCCACTCGCTCCGAGCGACTTCTGCATCGTGGTGTTGGCGAGCCATTCACCGTTGAGCGAAACCGTGTTGCGCTGCTTGGCCTCATAGCCGCGCTTGGCAAAGAATTCGGCCGCGTTGTCGCTGGCATCGACAGTGAGGCTCGTGGCGCCGCGTGCTCCGGCCAATTTCTCGAGCGCGTCGCAGAGCGTAGCCGCAACCCCCTGCCCGACCGCTTCGGGATGCACGTAAAGCAGATCGACCTGGTCCTTGCCTTTCAGCGATGCAAAGCCGACCGGCGAGCCGTCGATCGTCGCCACCAGCGTCAGTTCGGAAGCCAGCCGCTTGCCGAAGGCTTCTTCGTCGTCGGCCACCGCCGTCCATGCCTCCTGCTGCGTCTCGCCGTAGTCGTCGCCGGTCAGGGCCTCGACGCTGGCGACGAAGATCGCCGCCAGGATCGGCGTATCGGCGGGCAGGAACGGTCGAAGCGCAGGCGCACTCATCGCGCGATCTCCCAGGTGGTGCCTTCCTTGGAATCCTTGATCACGACGCCCATGGCGGCGAGCTCATCGCGAATGCGGTCGGATTCCTTGAAATCCTTGCGCGCGCGGGCGGCGGTACGATCCGCGATCAGCGCATCGACGACCGAACTATTGACCTCGATCGCCTTCGGATTGCTCGCGAGATATTCGGTCCTGGTTTGCCCAAGCAACCCAAGCAACATCGCCGATGCCTTGAGCTGCCCCGACGCCGCGCTTCGGCCAGCCGCGATGGCATGAAGCCGGGTGATCGCACCTGATGTGTTGAGGTCGTCGCCCAAGCTGCGCGCCGACGGCTTCATCGGGCTCACCTGGCGCCTGGTCACCGACGATATCGTACCAGGAATTCGAGAACCTTCTTGCTCTCTTCGACGCCTTTGAGAGTCCAATCGATCGGCGAGCGATAATGCGTCTTCAGCATATTGAGGCGCAGCACCTCGCCGGGCCAGTCGTTCAGCAGTTCGCGAATCGTGACGAAGTTGCCGAGGCTCTTCGACATCTTCTCGCCTTCGACCTGCAAGAAGCCGTTGTGCATCCAGGTATTCGCCATGCGGCCTTTGTGAAAGGCGCAGCAAGATTGCGCGAGTTCATTCTCGTGATGCGGAAACACGAGATCGATGCCGCCACCGTGGATGTCGAACTCTTCGCCGAGATGCTTCCATGACATCGCCGAGCACTCGACGTGCCATCCCGGACGTCCCTCGGCCTTGATCCCCGCAGGCGACGGCCATGACGGCTCACCGGGCTTTGAAGGCTTCCACAGCACGAAGTCAGTCGCGTCGCGCTTGTACGGCGCGACATCGACACGGGCACCCGCGATCATCTCGTCAAGCGAGCGATTGGCTAGCGCGCCATAGCGCGGCAAAACTTGATTGGCTGCGTTCATCGCCTGCGGCGAGAACAGCACGTGGTCTTCGGCCACGTAGGCAAAGCCGCCCTTCACCAGCCGCTCGATGATCTCGCGCATCTCGACGATATGTTCGGTCGCGCGCGGCTCGACGGTTGGCCGCAGGCAGCCGAGCGCATCGACATCGGCGTGGAATTGCTTTTCGGTCTGCTCGGTGACTTTCCGGATCGCCTCGTTCAACGGCAGGCCCGGAAAATCCCGCGCGGCGCGGTCGTTGATCTTGTCGTCGACGTCGGTGATGTTGCGAACGTAGGTGACGTGGTTGTCGCCATAGCGATGGCGCAGCAGGCGAAACAGGACGTCGAACACGATGACCGGGCGCGCATTGCCGATATGGGCGAAGTCGTAGACCGTCGGCCCGCACACATACATGCGCACGTTGGCCGGATCGAGCGGCACAAACTCGCGCTTCTCTTTGGTCAGGGTATCGTAGAGACGTAATTCCATGGAAATCCCGTACCTCTTCCGGCCGGGCGTCCAGTGATCTCTAATGAGAAAAGACGGCCTCAGCCAGCGAATCGCTAGCTAATAATCTCGCGGCAAATGCCACAAATGGCGAGGAGACCGTTCATGGAAATACCATGGGGCAGCCCGCCCGGGGGGTCAAGGGGATGACACCTGCCGTGTAGCCTCAGAAAAGCCGGCTTGAGCCACCAAGCCGCCGGCGGCGCGGGCCACCAGGGTTAATCATTATTTACATTTCGCACCTATCGTGGTCAGCAACCGTCCTCCCTCCTTCAGCGGTGCAATGATGCGATCCATTTCAGCCATTTTGGCCGGCGCTTTTCTTTTGGCCGGGACGGCTGCGTGGGCCGACAGCCGCGTCTTCATTATCGCCAACCAGCCGGACGCCTACGGGGTCGATCAGTGCCTGGCGCGGAGCGAGAAGTGCGGCGCCCACGCCGCACAGTCCTATTGCCAGTCGCGGGATTTCGCACAGGCCTCGGCGTATCGGCGGGTCGACCCGGATGAGGTCACTGGCTCGGTGCCCAGGGAACACGAACATTGCGGCCGTTCCGGCTGCGGCGAATACATCGCGATCACCTGCCAGCGCTGAATTTCCTCGCCTCCAGTTCCATGCGGGTGTTCCGCTCAGACATTGGTATTGGGTGAGGCGCATCTCACGGAGACGAGACGCGAAGGAACGTCGGCAAGTCAAGGATTCCAGTGCGGTTTTGGATTTGCGCGTGACGCCTGCGCTCACGGCAATATTGAGGCAGTCAACCGCACTATTGCCCCCGAAACGACGTGACGCCGCCCCGAGAAGCGGGTAAAGCACGCGAGAATTCAATTCGCGGCCCGAGCGCCGCAAGCCCGGCGGCCCAGGGGCGCCCGGAGTTGCCCTAACGGCGGGACATGCCTGACAAATTGAGCGTTACCAAGTCCAGATCGGCCGCGGCCTGCGCGGCGCTTCTTGCGGCAACCCTGTTTGGTGCTGACGTCCATGCCCAGACCGCCCCGCCCCCTCCCGGCGGCGCTACCAATCCGATGTGCCCGCGGCTTGAAGCGCAGCTTGCGTCGATCGACCGCGGCGGCACGGATCCCGCCAAGGACGAACAGATTCGCCGCTACCAGGACTCTGCCGCGCGCCAACAGGCCGAACTCGATCGCGTGACCATTCAGGCCCGGCGGATGGGCTGCGAAAGCTCCGGCTTCTTTTCGCTGTTCAACGGCCAAAACGCGCAATGCGGTCCGGTGAACAATCAAATCCAACAGATGCGCGCAAACCTCGACCAGATCACGACGAACCTCGAGCGCCTGCGCACCGGCGGCCTCGGCGGCGGCGAGCGCGAAAGCCAGCGCCGGTCGGTTCTGCTGGCGCTCGCGCAGAACAATTGCGGAGCGCAATACGCCAATGCGGTCCAGCAGCAGCAGCAGCAAGGCCCCGGCGGTTTCCTGAACAACCTGTTCGGCGGCAACAGCAACAGCAGTCCCATTCCGCCCACCGATACCGGCGCGCCGTCGGGCACCTATCGCACCGTTTGCGTCCGCGCCTGCGACGGCGGCTATTTCCCGATCTCGTTTGCCACCGTGCCGGGCCGCTTCGCCGACGACGAGAAGTCCTGCAAGGCGCTCTGCCCGGCGACCGAAGCCAATCTCTATGCCTATCGCAATCCCGGCGAGGACATAAACCAGGCCGTATCGATCAGCGGCCAGACTTATACGTCGTCGCCCAACGCGTTCAAATTCCGCCAGGAGTTCAATCCGTCCTGCGCCTGCAAGGCCGCCGGCCAAAGCTGGTCCGAAGCGCTGAAATCGATCGACGAGAAGGCCGCCGCCGAACAACAGGGCGACATCATCGTCACCGAAGAGAATGCCAAGAAGCTGGCGCGGCCGCCGGCGACCAAGGCAACGCCGGTGCCCGCCAAGAAAGGCTCCGTCGCCACGGCTCCGGACCCTGCGCCGGCAGCGACACCGAGCGCACCTTCCAACGCGTCGTCGGACAACAAGCAGATCCGCACCGTCGGGCCGACTTTCATCCAACCCGGTAACACCCGCTAACCGTCGAACACCTCTCCCGATCCGCGCGCCGCGCGTGAGACCAGCGAGTCGTCGGGCTTTTGCAACGGACGGCCGTCGTCGCGAAAGCGGTTGGTGATGGGATAACGGCGATCGCGTCCAAAATTCCGGCGCGTCACCTTCACGCCGGGCGCGGCCTGCCGCCGCTTGTATTCGGCAATATTCAGAAGGCGATCGATCCGCGCCACCACCTCACGGTCGAAACCGGCGGCGATGATGGTCGCCAAAGGCTCCTCGCGCTCGACCAATCGTTCAAGGATCGCATCGAGCACCTCGTAAGGCGGCAATGAATCCTGGTCGGTCTGGTTTTCGCGCAGCTCCGCGGTCGGCGGCCGCGTGATGATGTTGGGCGGAATGACCTCGCCGGACGGGCCGAGCGCGCCGTTTGGTTTCCACGTGTTGCGCAAGCCGGAAATCCGGAACACTTCGGTCTTGTAGATGTCCTTGATCGGATTGAAGCCGCCGTTCATGTCGCCGTACAGCGTGGCGTAGCCGACCGACATCTCGGACTTGTTGCCGGTGGTGACCACCATCGCGCCGGTCTTGTTGGAAATCGCCATCAGCAGCGTGCCGCGGGCGCGCGCTTGCAGGTTTTCCTCGGTGATGTCGCGCGCCAGTCCCTTGAAGGTCTCCGAGAGTATCTCCTCAAAGCCGTGAACCGCCTTGGCGATCGGCAGCACCTCGTAACGAAAGCCGAGATGGTTGGCGAGCTTGGCGGCATCGTCGAGCGAGACTTGCGCGGTGAAGCGAAACGGCAGCATCACACCGCGCACGCGCTCCGCCCCCAAGGCATCGACGGCAATCGCCGCGCACAGCGCCGAGTTGATGCCGCCGGAAATGCCGAGCAGCACGCCCGGGAATCCGTTCTTGTTGACGTAGTCGCGCAAGCCAAGAACGCAGGCTGCATAGTCGGCCTTGTCGCCGTCGAGCAGCGGCGTGACGGGCCCGCTGCAACGCCAGCCGCCGGCGTCTTTCTTCCAGCGCAGCGTGGTGATGCTTTCCTCGAACGCCGGGAGCTGCGCCGCGACCGACAAGGTCGCCATTGAGCGCAAACGAGCCGCCATCGAAAACCAGTTCGTCCTGGCCGCCGATCTGGTTGAGATAGACCAGCGGCAATCCACTCTCCGTGACCCGCGCCACCGACACCGACAGCCGCATGTCGGCTTTGCCGCCTGCGAAAGGCGAGCCGTTCGGCACCACCAGGATTTCCGCGCCGGTTTCGGCGAGGCACTCGACGACGTTTTCGTATTCGGCGGATTCCTCGAGCCAGGTGTCCTCGCAAATGGGAACGCCCACGCGCACGCCGCGAATGGTCATCGGGCCCGACACGGGGCCACGCGCGAACACGCGCTTTTCGTCGAAGACGCCGTAATTCGGCAAATTGACCTTGTACCGGATCGCGGCGATACGCCCCTCGTCGAGCAGCGCGCAGGCATTATAGAGCTTGCCGTCGTCGACCCAGGGCGTGCCGACCAGCACCGCCGGGCCGCCGTCGGCGGTCTCGCGCGCGAGTTCTTCGATTGCCGCCCGGCAAGCCGATTGAAACGCCGGCTTCAACACCAGGTCTTCCGGCGGATAGCCGGCGATGAACAACTCCGACAGCATCACGAGGTCGGCGCCGTCGGCCCGCGCCCGCTCGCGCGCGGCGCGCACCTTCGCGGCATTGCCGGCGACGTCGCCCATCGTCGGGTTCAACTGGGCCAAAGTGATGGAAAACTGATCGGCGCGTTCGGTCATGGGCGGATCGTGCCTCGCATGCGCACAAACTACAATTGGTTACGTTAGATGACGCCCATGCGTTCGGCGATCGCAACCAGCCAGAACAGCCCGGCGGTGACCAGCGCGACGCCGACCGCCGCCGACCCCATGTCCTTGACCCGCCCGATCTGCAAGTCGTGGTCGGTGGTCAGGCGATCAGCGAGCTTCTCGATCGCGGTGTTGAGCAACTCGACGATCAAAACCATGACCACGGCGGCGACCAGTTCGAGCCGCCGCATCGTGGTGGCGCCGATCACCCAGGCCAGCGGCACCGAAATCGCGAGCGCGAAAAGCTCCTCGCGCACGGCCTGCTCCGAGCGGATCGCGAAGGCGAGACCGTTACGCGTGTTGATCGTGGCCCGCCAGAGACGCCGCAAGGGTTAGAGCTCCGATTCCGAAGTTCGCACTAGAGCCCCGCTGCGGCTGGCATCGGATGGGTCTTGCCCGCGCGTTCCTGCTTGAGCAGTTCGGCGATCAGGAAAGCCATGTCGATCGACTGCTCGGCGTTGAGGCGCGGATCGCAGGCCGTGTGATAACGGTCGTTGAGATCCTCGTCCGTGATCGCCCGCGCGCCGCCGATGCATTCGGTGACGTCCTGGCCGGTCATCTCCAGATGCACGCCGCCGGCGTGAGTGCCTTCGGCCGCGTGGATCGAGAAGAACGACTTCAACTCGGACAGGATGCGGTCGAACGGCCGCGTCTTGTAACCCGAGGTCGAGGTGATGGTGTTGCCGTGCATCGGATCGCACGACCAGACCACCACGCGCCCTTCCCGCTTCACCGCGCGGATCAGGCCGGGCAAGGATTCGCCGACCTTCTCGGCGCCGGAGCGGTTGATCAGCGTCAACCGGCCGGGCTCGTTGTCCGGGTTGAGGACGTCGATCAGCTTCAACAACTCGTCGGGCTTGAAGCGACGGACCGCACTTCAGCCCGATCGGGTTCTTGATGCCGCGGAAATATTCGACATGCGCATGATCGAGCTGGCGGGTGCGATCGCCGATCCAGATCATGTGGCCCGAAGTCGCGTACCAGTCGCCGGTCGTGGAATCGACGCGCGTGAACGCCTGCTCGTAGCCGAGCAGCAGCGCCTCGTGGCTGGTGTAGAAATCGGTCGCGCGAAGCTCGGGATGGCTTTCGAGATCGAGGCCGCAGGCGCGCATGAAATTCAGCGCGTCCGAAATGCGATCCGCCAATTCCTTGTAACGCCGCGACTGCGGGGAATCCTTCAGGAAACCCAGCATCCACTGATGCACCGAGCCGAGATTGGCGAAGCCGCCGGTGGCGAACGCGCGCAAAAGATTCAGCGTCGCCGCCGACTGGCGGTACGCCATCAACTGCCGCTGCGGATCGGGAATGCGCGCCTCTGCGGTGAAGGCAACGTCATTGATGATGTCGCCGCGATAGCTCGGCAGCTCGACGCCGTTGACCTTCTCGGTCGGCGACGAGCGCGGCTTGGCGAACTGGCCGGCGATGCGGCCGACCTTCACCACCGGCAACGCGCCGGCGTAAGTCAGAACCACCGCCATCTGCAAAAGCACGCGGAAGAAATCGCGGATGTTGTTGGCGCCGTGCTCGGCGAAGCTCTCGGCGCAATCGCCGCCCTGCAAAAGGAAAGCCTCGCCGGCCGCGACGCGGCCTAGCGCCTTTTTCAGGCTTCGCGCCTCACCTGCAAAAACCAGCGGAGGAAACGTCGCAAGCTGAGCCTCGACATCCGCCAATGCCTTGGCATCGGGATATTGGGGCATCTGCAGCACCGGCCGGCTGCGCCAGCTATCGGGTGTCCATGTTTTGGACATGACGTTAACTCCTTGAGAAGAAACCGCTACTATCCGTCAATTGCGGGAGGCCGCTATATACACAGGCCGACCGCCGACCGCCAGTATGCTGGAAAGTGTGCCCCGTTCGCTACGGTCTTAAACCGATTACCGTAGCATGGCCGTCAAGCCCTTGCCCCAAAAGCCCAATTCGCCTTTGGTAGCCCCCGCTCACGAAGCCAAAGGGTAAAAGGGAAGTCGCGGTGACTGACGCTGAGTTCGACGACGTTTTCATCGACGATATCACCTTTCCCGCCGAAGACGGCTACGCGCTCGGCGCCACCCTGTTCCTGCCGCGCGGGGCCAAGCAGCACGCCGTGCTGATCAATTCCGCCACCGCCGTGCCGCGCAAGATCTACCGCAAGTTCGCGACCTACCTCGCCCATCGCGGCAGCGCGGTCCTCACCTACGACTACCGCGGCGTCGGCGATAGCCGGCAGCGCGCGATGATCGGCTACAACAAGCCGAAGTCGCTGGTCGGCTTCAAGGCCAACGATGGTCGACTGGGCCGCGCTCGACATCACCGCCGCCGTGAAGTGGATGCGCACGCGGTACGCCACGCTGCCGCTGAGCTATGTCGGGCATTCCTTCGGCGGCCAGGCGCTCGGGCTGCTTCCCAACAACACGGAGGTGAGCCGCGCGCTTCTTGGTCGCCGCGCAAGCCGGCTACTGGAAGCTGATGGCCTCGCCCGAACGCTATCGGGTGTTCGCACTGCTCAACTTCATCGGCTTGCCGCTGACGAAGACGCTCGGTTACATGCCAGGCTGGGCCGGCATCGGCGAAGATCTGCCGAAGGGCGTGTTCGAGCAATGGACGCGCTGGCTGATGAGCCCGCGCTATCTGTACGACGAACCCGGCCTCAAGGCGCTGTCGAACTTCGACAACTACAAGGGCGCGCTGCGTTCGCTCTGCCTGTCCGACGATCCCTGGGCGACGCGGCCTGCGGTCGAACTGATGGCGTCCGGCTTCAAGGCGATCACGCCCGAGATCCTCACCATCACGCCGGCGGATGCGAATGCGACCGCGATCGGCCATCTCGGCTTCTTCCGTCCCGAACACCGCGACACGCTCTGGCGCGGCGCGGCCGAGTGGCTGGAAGCGGAAGGCTAGCGGCGCGCGCGTTGACGCGCGGCGGGCTTTCTCGATTTGAATTTCAAACAGCCCAGCGCAAACCTGCCCCTCCGTCATTCCGGGATGCGCCGGAAGGCGCAGGCCCGGCCATCCACGTCTTTGCCTCATCGAAGAGTAATGTAACGACGTGGATCACCGGGTCAAGCCCGGTGACGACACGGAGAGAGTTCGTGCCGACCACCCTCACCTTCCCGCGATGCATCCGCACCCGGGTTGATCCCAGAACCATCCGCCCAAAGAGGGCGTGGGGAATGCCGGGCGCCAGACGCACCCTGCCGATGTCCCGGTTCGCCATTCGTATGATTTCGCGCGGGGCGGATTACGAATGTCAGAACCATAGCGACATCAGCAGATATTGTCTTGTAGTGTGGCTATGGATTTGACATCGCTTTCCGAACTCGCGGCAGCACTGAGCGAATGTCAATCCGCCGCACGCCTCGCGTGCAAAAATAGAAAGCACACGAGTTCGACACCACGAGTTCGCCAGGACATCCCGGCATTCCCGCACGCGAATGGTTTTAACGGCCTATGGCGTGCTCTCCCCGGAGATCGGGCTTTGTTGTCTCCGTCGTCGGCGTGATGCCGGCGTGTCGGACCCGAAGGGCCGACATCGCCACACCATCGCCAACTTAACTTCAGCATCGAGAAGCCAGGACCACACGCTTTCGCCGTCCGCGCGCCCGCCGTTCGTCTTGTCGGCAAGCCCGCGTCCACCGCATCCCGCCCAACGTTTCGTGACGACCGCGAAGCGCCCCTCTTGATCGGGCGGGACGGCGCGAACTTCTAAAGATGATTTGCCCGACGGGCAGAGCGAAATATTTTTCACGGTCCAGGGATGGACAGCGGCCAACAAGGCAGGAGTGATTTGCCCGTCGGGCAGGATGCGCCGTGTAGGAATTCCATAAAGAAGCGTCGGACCGATCGCATTCCGTTTCAAACCAGTAGCAATTGGCTGCGTGATACGACAAACTGTCTCTTCGGTCGTGCCGGTCGTCCGTCCGGCAGACGACAGCATCGGGGTCTATTGCAATGACCGCCACGCCCGTCGGAACTCCGATCCACTCAACGGCCATTCCCGTCACCGCGACCATGGGTGCGCTTGGCGTCGTCTACGGCGACATCGGCACCAGCCCGCTTTACGCGTTGAAGGAAGCGGCACGGGCCGCCGCAAACGGCGGCACGCCGAGCGCAAGCGCGATCCTCGGCGTGGTGTCGCTCATCCTGTGGGCGCTGATCCTTATCGTCTCGATCAAATACGCGCTTCTCATCCTGCGTGCCGACAATCGCGGCGAAGGCGGCATCGTGGCGCTGCTGGCGCTGTTGCAGGTGCGAGGCGCGGCGCCCGGCACCTGGCGCGCGCAGCTTCTGGTCGTCGGCCTGGTGGGCGCGGCATTGCTTTACGGCGACGGCGCCATCACGCCGGCGATCTCGGTGCTTATCCGCCATCGAAGGATTGAAGGTCGACGCGCCCTCGCTCGGCCACCTCGTCGTGCCCATCACCGTCGTTGTCCTGGTCGGCCTGTTCGTCATGCAGAAGCACGGCACCAGCATCATCGGACAGATTTTCGGACCGGTGATGTTCGTCTGGTTTGCCGTGATCGCGGCGCTTGGCATCCACGGCATCGTCCAGGCGCCCGCGGTGCTGGCGGCGCTGAGCCCGCTATCATGCCTTCGACTTCCTGATTCATGACGACTTTCACATCTCCTTTGCCGTGATCGGCGCTGCCTTTCTCGCCGTCACCGGCGGCGAGGCGATGTATGCCGACATGGGCCACTTCGGCCGGGTGCCGATCCGCCTTGCCTGGTTTGCCGTCGCGCTCCCGGCGCTGATGCTGAACTACTTTGGGCAAGGCGCGCTGTTGCTGACGGATCCGACCGCGCTCGATCACCCCTTCTTCCAGCTCGCACCGGACTGGGCGCACTATCCGCTGGTGGCGCTCGCAACGGTTGCCACCGTGATCGCCTCGCAGGCCATCATCTCCGGCGTGTTCTCGCTGACGCAACAGTCGATCCAGCTCGGCTTCCTGCCGCGGATGCAGATCCATCACACCACGAGCCATGCCATCGGCCAGGTCTATGTGCCGCTGGCGAACTGGCTGCTGGCGGCGGCGACGCTGGGCGCGGTGATCGGCTTCGGCTCGTCGGACGCGCTGGCCGGCGCCTACGGCATCGCGGTGTCGCTGTTGATGGTGATCACGACGCTGCTGGCCGCGCTGGTCGCGATCCAGTGGGGCTACTCGCCCGTCATCGTCATTGCCGTGAACGGCTTCTTCTTCGCCATCGACTGCATTTTCTTCGCCGCCAATTCGACCAAGCTGCTCGACGGCGGCTGGTTCCCGCTGGTGCTGGCCGGCGTGGTGGCCTTCCTGATGATGACCTGGCGCGGCGGCGTCAAACTGGTCGAGAACGCGCGCGGCAAGCTTCGCCAGCCGGAAGAGGATTTGATCGAGACCGCGATCAGCAAATGTCGGGCACGGTTGACGCGGACGGCGGTGTTTCTGGCGTCGACGCCGAACGGCGTTCCGCTCGCGCTGACCCAGTTCGTCAAGCACAATCAATGCCTGCACCAGCGCGTGCTGCTGGTCACCGTTCTGATCGAGGAGCGGCCGCGCATTTCAGACGACGAGCGCGTCGAGGTGTTCGAGATCACCGAGGGCATCACGCGGATCATCCTGCATTACGGTTTCATGGAGTACCCGACGATCAATCAGGGACTTCAGCTCGCCTGCCGGCAAGGCAAATTGACGGGATTGGACCTGACGGAAATCACCTACTACATCGGGCGCGAGACCATCATCCCGCGCGAGGATGTGCCGGGCATGTGGGTGTGGCGCGAGTCGCTGTTCGCGTTCCTGCAACGAAACGCCGAGCGGACCGCCGCCTTCTTCGACGTGCCGACACGTCAGGTCGTCGAATTCGGAACCGAGATCGAGATCTAGCGCGGCCAGCCGTCAGCGCGCCGACGCCGCTGCTTCTCGATGATGCTGGCGGCGAGGCTAGCTGTGCGGCCGGCCTGACAATGGTCCGGCAAGATCGGAGCTGATGTCGCGCATCCGGGGACTGCGGATCGGGTCGATGTCCCGACGAAAGGGGCTATGTTCGCGAAAGCTCGCCGCGCGGCGGCACATCGGATTGTCGAACCGGTTCAGCGCGTCCAGCCAGGCCGCAAGCAGCGGTTGGCGCCGAAGAAGCGCCCGCCTTGCCTTTTCAGCGTCTTCAGGCGGAGTCCGCATGGTCGAAGACACTAGCCGCTTATGGTTTAGAATTCGTTTCGACCGGGTGCCGGCGGCGACGCCGAGACCGAGTCCGCCCGTCGTCTCACCCAACGCAAAGTGGCATCACAACCGTTTGACCTCGCTATATCCACGTAAACCTAACGCTTGTGTTTCCGCGCGCGCTCCCCTTTAAATATCCGCCACTTGCGACTGATAATAACGAGCCCGCTGGGTCGAATCCCGACGGGCCATTTTTCAAACTGTCACGGGAGGATCAAACATGCCGACAGAGAAGCGTGCAGCCAACAATTTCACCGCGATGATTTCGGGCGCACTCGCCGCCCTGCTCGTCTGCGCCACCGCGCATGCGGTTGAGCCCAAACTCACCGTCACCACCGATCCCGGCTCGGACCCCGAGAGCGTCACGCTCGCGCCGGACGGCGCGCTGATCCTCGGCAGCGCCGCGAAACCTGTGATCTACCGCGTCGCCAAGGGCGAGACGCAGGGCAAGGTCTTCATCGACGTCAGCGCCACCGACGGCAATGTCTCCTTCCTCGGCGTGCTCGCGGACGCGCCGACCAACACGCTGTGGGCCTGCCAGATCATCGGCACCGGCAAGAACCGCCATTCGATGTTGCGCAGCTTCGATCTGACGAGCGGCGCGCCGAAGCTGAAGTGGCCGCTGCCGGGCGAGATCAACCTCTGCAACGATTTCGTGGTCGGGCCGGACAAGGCGCTCTATATCGCCGACACCTTCGGCAGCAAGATCTTCCGCCTCAAGGCCGGCGCTCGGACGTGCCCGAATTGCTGATCGAGGACCGCACGCTCGACGGCGTCGACGGCATCACGTTTCTCGGCAACGAGCTCTACGTCAACAACGTGATCTCGAACAATCTCTATCGCATTCCGCTCGATGCCGGCCGGCAAGGCCGGCGCGCCGGTGCAGATCTGGCCGGACAAACCGATCAAGGGGCCGGACGGCATGCGCGCCGCCAACGGCAAGCTGTATCTCACCGAAAACCGCAACGGCCGCGCCTCCATGGTGACGGTGAACGGCGACCAGGCGACCGTCGTGCCGATCATGGAAGGCCTCACGCGCCCGACGGCGATCGAACCGGCCGGCGACGTCCTGTGGGTCGGCGACCGCGCCAAGGACAAGGCGTTCGCGATACCGATGCCGAAGTAATCGGGATTACGATCCATGCTGACGCTGGCGCCCCCGCGCCGGCGTCACCAGCAAGCCTATGGATTTCTGCGGTGCAGATATCGCTGAAATTCCTCAAACAGGCGCGTTCGCCAATCCGACGGCGTCTCCTGCCGCACGACCGGCTTTGGCACCGGCATGTCCGCCGACCACGCCTGTTGCGGAATCGCCGCCGTGCTCGAAATCACGATCGTGGCTGCGGCGAACGAAAGCAGCGAGAAGCGTGTCATCAGTGCAGCCCCAAATGGATTCGTCCTAATGGTGGGACAGTCTCCCCGTCATGGTTAATGCAAGGTTAAGATTGCCGGGCCGATGGAGGTTGATGCGATGACAAAGATGACTCCGGCCAAGATGACGTTGGCAAGTTGCCGTCTGCGGCAAGGTCGAGATGGCGATGTCAGGCGAGCCGTTGCTGCACGGCATCTGCTATTGCACGAGTTGCCAGGAAGCCGGCCGCCGGCACCAGGCGCGATCCGGTATCGACCGCATCCTGGCCGAGGATGGCGGCACCGACTACGTGCTCTACCGCAAGGACCGGGTGCGCTGTAGCAAGGGCGGCGATCTGCTCGAGGAGCGACGGCTGAAGCCGGATTCGCCGACGCGGCGGATGTTCGCGCGCTGCTGCGACAGCGCGATGTTCCTCGATTTCACCAAAGGCCATTGGCTCACGGTCTATCGCGGCCGCCTGCCCGACGACATTGCGCCGGCGACCATGCGGATGATGACGGCGGAACGGCCCGAAGGGACGGCTTTGCCCGATGACGGCCTCGCCAACTATCCCGGCCACTCCCGCGAGTTCATGCTGAAGCTCCTGGGCGCCTGGATGGCGATGGGATTCCGACGGCCCGCCGTCGAGGGCGTGCCCTCAACGTAGCCGGGCGCCAGCGGCGGCTTAAGCCGCCCGCACGTCGGTGAGGAACTTCGAGACTTCGCTCTTGAGGCGGCTTGAATCCGCCGACAGCGTCTGCGCCGCCGACAGCACCTGCGAGGAAGCCGAACCGGTCTCGGTGGCGCCGCGCTGCACGTCCATGATGTTCGACGACACCTGCTGGGTGCCGTGTGCTGCCTGCTGGACGTTGCGGGAGATTTCCTGCGTCGCCGCGCCCTGCTCTTCCACCGCGGCCGCAATGGCCGAGGAGATTTCCGACAGCTTCTCGATGGTGCCGGAGATTTCCTTGATGGCGTTGACCGAGTCCAGCGTCGCGGCCTGGATGCCGTTGATCTGCTGACCGATCTCGCCGGTGGCCTTGGCCGTCTGCTCGGCCAGCGCCTTTACCTCGGACGCGACCACCGCAAAGCCGCGGCCCGCCTCGCCCGCCCGCGCCGCCTCGATGGTGGCGTTGAGCGCCAAGAGGTTGGTCTGGCCGGCAATGGTGTTGATCAGTTCGACGACGTCGCCGATGCGGGTGGCGGCCTTCGACAATTCGCCGACCTGATCGGTGGTCGAACGGGCCTGGCCGACGGCGTCGCTCGCCATCCGCGCCGATTCCTGCACCTGGCGGCTGATCTCGTTGACCGACGACGACAGTTCCTCGGTCGCGGACGCCACCGACTGGACGTTGGTCGAGGCTTCCTCGGAAGCCGCGGCCACCGTGGTCGAGAGTTCCTGCGAGCGCGCCGCGGTGTTCGACAGGCTGCCGGCGGACGCTTCGAGCTGGGACGACGCGGCGGAGACGTTGGCTGACGATATCGCCGATCATCCGTTCGAACTCGCGGGTGATGCCGTCGACGCGGCGTCCGCGCTCGATCTTGGCTTCGGCGTCCTTGGCCGCGGCCTGGTCGGCGGCGCGCTTGGCGATCAGAGCCTCTTTAAAGATCTGCAAGGCGTCGGCCATCTGGCCGATCTCGGTCTTTTCGCCCTGGTGCGGGACTTCCGCCTCAAGCTCGCCTTTGCCGAGCGCCTGCATCGGATGCACGATCGAGGCGATGCCGGCGGAGACGTCACGGACGACGTAGAAGCTGATGGCACCGCCCGCCAGCGATGGCAAGGCCGACGATCACCGCCAGCAACGTCAGCATGGACGAATAGGTCGCTGCCGCCGCGCGCGTTTCCGTGTCGGCGCCCTTGTTGTTGAGATCGATATCCCTCGCCATGATGGCGTCGGCTTCCTGACCGACCTTGATGCTCTCCTTGTTGAGCGCCAGCGCCTCATGCGGCACGCGGCCGGCTTCCTTGCGCGACAGCTCCATGGTCTTCGCGCCGATGTCCTTGTATTGCTGCCAGTGCTTCGACCACTCGTCGTACAGCGCCCGCTCCTCCGGCGAAGAGATCATCGCCTCATAGGACTTGCGGATGCCGTTGTTCTTCTGGACCAGCGTCTCCAGCGTCTTTTCGATTCGCCTGCTTTTCCTCGAGCGTTTCCGCCAGCATGTGCGAGCGAAGGATCGAGCGGTAGGCCATCAAGCCGGCGTTCAATTCGCCGAGCGCCCGGATGCTCGGCAGCCAGTTGGAGGCGATCTCGCTGGTGTTGGCATTCAGCGAGCGCATGCTCATGGCGGAAAGCGCGCCCATGGCCGGCCAGAGCCACGAGCAACAGGCAAACCAGCGAAACGATCTTGGTGCGAATGGAAAATTTGGAAAACATGGGCAAATCCAAGCGAGCAATTGCGGGATACGCCATTCGTGCCCCTTAAAGGTTACCGAAAGCTATCGAAGGGCTTTCATGGCCACCAGAAACGCGAATTTTGCATACGTAAAACTACGGGTTGTTCGCCGCTCGCGAACGCTGCACGCCGATGCGCTCGATCTCCGAATTGAGTTCCGCGCCGACCAGAATGACGATGGCCGATAGCCACATCCAGGTCATCAGGCCGATGGCGGCGCCGAGCGAGCCATAGGTCGCCGAGTAGTTGCCGAAGTTCGACAGATACCAGGACAATAAAGCCGAGCCGATCAGCCAAAGGACGATGGCGAGCACCGCGCCGGCCACCAGCCAGCGCAGTTTTGGCCGCGGCCGGCTCGGCCCGTAACCGTAAAGCGCGAGCAACGCGACCAGGAGCGCCAGTCCCAGCACCGGCCAGCGGCCGATCTGGACCAGCAATTGCGCGTTCTGGCCGAGGCCGAAATGCTTGAGCGCCAGCGGCACGCCAATGACGGCGCCGACCATCACCAGAATGGCGGCAAGGCCCGTGATCGTGAAGGCCAGCGAGACGAGATTGAGATGGATGAGCCCCCGCTCCTCCTCCGCCTCATAGGCCACGTTCAGCGCATCGAGCACCGCCTTCACCCCCGCATTGGCGCTCCAGATCGCGAGCGCCAGCCCGAAGACAAAGGTCACGCTGAGCGAGGAATTCCCCTTGTCGAGCACGCGGGCGACCTCGTCCTGCACGATCGAGAAGGAATCGCCCGGCAGCATCAGAGCGAGGCTTTGGAGGTTGCCGGAAATCGTCGAGGGGTCGGCGAATAATCCATAGCTCGACACCAGCGCGGTGATCGCTGGAAAGATCGCAAGCAGCCCGTAGAACACGACGCCGGCGGCGGTGGCGAGAATGCGGTCGCGGCTGATCCGCTCATAAGTGCCGCGCAGGATTTCGCCGCCATGCGACGCGAGGAGCTTGATCGGGCTGCCGCGCATCGCCGGCAACGGCGCATCGGGATCGGGATCGGCGGGCTTTGCAAAATGCCTCTGAAGGGCGAGCGTCGCGAGCACCGTGCTGGCAACCAGCGCGAGATCGCTTCCAAAGGGATTGCGCCTCGTCACCGCCGCGCCTCACCCCTTCCAGCGTGGGCGCCGAAGTGGCTGGCCGCGAGCCAGCCCATCGCCACGACGGCGGCCGCGCCGAGCAGGATTTGCGTGGTGGCATCGGGCCTTGCGGCCTCGTTCTGCCGCAACGCTGCAACGGCGCGCGAGATCGTCGATCCCATCAGCATCTGCTTCGCCGCGCGGGCCTGTTCGCGCGGCCGGGGCAGCGGCGGGGCGCGGCGCTTGAGGACGAGCCAGCCCGCGAGAAACAGCAGCAGGGCCAGCGCGAGCAAGCCGCCGCCAAGGGCTGCGAACGCGATATTGGTCCCGTAACGGAGCTCGATGAAATGAAACAGCGCGATCGCGCCGACCGTGATGGCGCCGAATACCGCCAGGATGCCGCCGAGCATCAGCGCCGCCGCGATGCCGTATCCGGCGGCTATCCCTGCCACCCATCCGCGCAAATCGCCGACGTAAGATCCCGCAAGCGCGAACAACCCGCGCGGCCTGGCGTTACGCAATTGGTTGGCGGCAGAAGCGTTCATGGTCGCATCCGACATTATTCTTCAACAAGCCGGACGGATGTTCATCGTTCCCTCAGGTCGTCAAGCATTCGCACGCGCTTACGGCTCGGCGTCCTCCATCATCAGGATCGAGCCGGTCAATGCCGCGCCGATCCCGAACATCACGACGACGGTGCCGATGAACGTCGCCATCGTCATCTTCGGATTGTCGCTGACGTCGATGAGGGGAAGAACGCCGAAGAATGGCGTCGAGAGCAGGATCAGCGCGAAGACCAATCCGAGCGCGATGCCCATGGCGGCGTGGTTCGCAACCGCAAGAATGACGCCGGGGCCCGGGATGTTGGATCGTTTCCCTGATCGCTTTTTGGCGCGCATCGGCCGGCTCCCTCGCTTGCAAAGAACGCGCGAACTCGCGGCGCGGTTCCTGAGGTCAAAAGTGACCCAAGAGGAAGGTTGAAGGAACGGATACGCGCCGTGCCGGTTATCCCGCCAACCGAAGTCACGAACATTGTCGAGGTCACCATGAACGAAGATCGCATTGCAGGCACCGCGAAGGATTTTGCAGGAAAAGCTGAGAACGCTTTTGGTAAGGCGACCGGCGACGCCGAGTCGCAGGCCTCAGGCCGCGCCCGCGAGATGGCCGGCAAGGCGCAGGACATCTACGGACAGGCCAAGGACGCGGTGCAGGATGCCGCCGACAAGGCCACCGACTACGCCCGCGACATGTACAACAACCGCGGCGACGCCATCCGCGACGGCCAGGACGCGCTGGCGAAGAAAGTTCAGGACAATCCGCTCGGATCGCTCGTCACCGCGGGCGCGATCGGCTTTGCGCTTGCGCTGATACTGTCGCGACCGGCGCGCCGCCGGCAACCGCGATGGCGATACTATTCGTGATGGAGGCGCGGCATTGGAGATCAAAACCGTGAACGATGACATTCCGCTGTCGCCGCCGATCTACGAAGATCCCGACGCCGCACTCTACCGCCGGCCGCCGGGACGACGGACCCGATCGACGCATTGAAATCGGCGATCGGCCGCGTCAAGTCCGACGATCGATGCCGGGCGGCAGCCGGGAATGCCGCTCAGCGTGCTCAGCAACATGGCAAGGGAAGCGCCGCTCGGCTCGCTGTGCCTGGCTTTTCTGGTCGGGATCGCCGTCGGCCGGCGGTCGCGCTAGTCACCAGGCGGCCACCTGTCGGGGTGACCGCCTTCGCGCGGCCCTGTGTCCTCGAAGCATCAGCTTCCGGAGGGATTGAGCGTCGGGTCTTCGCCGCCGGGCCTCGATGGATCGAAGCGATCAGGCGCGCGTGGCGTGACGATGATCGGCCCGTTCATTTGATTGTAGGTTCCGCGAAAATCCGACAGGTCACGGCCGAAGTAAGGCTTGCTCCGGTGGTGCTGGGCTGCGGCTGCCGTTTGAACCGCCAATCCCGAGATCAGCAGCGCACCGAAGATGGTAAGAGCTGTCTTCCGCATGGTCGTCTCCATTTGTTGGACGTTCGAGGCAAGCGCCTCTCGCTCTGCACTGCGTCTTGATGCGGCAAGAGCCTCATCAATTCCGCCCAACGTGGACCACGCGCCCGCAAGAGCGTGTGGTCTGCTTCATATTTCACGAAGACTTGACGATTGTCGGCGCCCTACTCCGCCGCGGCCCGAACGTGCCGCGCGGTCGGCGTGCGCATGGTGACGAGCTCTTCCGCCGCGGTCGGATGCAGCGCCATGGTGGCGTCGAAATCCGCCTTGGTCGCCTTCATCTTCACGGCGATGCCGATCACCTGGACGATTTCGGCGGCGCCGTCGCCCACGATGTGACAGCCGACCACGCGGTCGGTGGTGCCATCGACCACGAGCTTCATCAGCATGCGGGTGTCGCGGCCCGACATCGTCGCCTTCATCGGGCGGAAAGTCGCCTTGTAGATATCGACATGCGTGAAGTGCTCGCAGGCTTGCGCCTCGGTCAGCCCGACGGTGCCGACTTCCGGCTGTGAGAACACCGCGGTCGGAATGTCGGCGTGATCGACCCGCACCTCGCGCTTGCCGAACACGGTGTCGGCAAAGGCATGGCCCTCGCGGATCGCAACCGGCGTGAGATTGATACGGTTGGTGACGTCGCCGATCGCATAGATGCTCGGCGCGGAGGTTCTCGAAAACCCGTCGACCGCGATGCCGCCGTTCTTGTCGATGGTGACGCCGGCCTTTTCCAGCCCGAGCCCCTTGACGTTGGGGTGACGTCCGATCGCAAACATCACCTGGTCGGAGGCGATGCTCGAACCGTTCGACAGATGCGTGGTGAAGTCATGCGCGTGCTTGTCGACCTTGGTCACCGTGCAGCCCGTGAGAAGCGTGATGCCGGCCTTCTCCATCTCGCTGCGAACATGGGTGCGGACGTCCTCGTCGAACCCGCGCAGGATGTTCTCGCCGCGATAGATCACCGTCACGTCGGAACCGAGGCCGGCAAAGATGCAGGCGAATTCGAGCGCGATATAGCCGCCGCCCTGGATCACGATCCGTCGCGGCAGTTGCGGCAGATGGAAGGCCTCGTTCGACGAGATCACGTGCTCGATGCCGGGAATGGCCTCGCCGTGGTTCGGCGCGCCGCCGGTGGCGACCAGGATGTATTTCGCGCGCACCGCCTCGCCGCTCGCAAGCCGCAATGTATGCGCGTCCTCGAGCACGGCGCGGGTCTTGAGCACCTTCGCGCCCGACTTCTCGACATTGGTGGTATAGGCCGCCTCGAGCCGCGCGATCTCCTTGTCCTTGTTGGCGATCAACGTGCGCCAGTCGAAGCTCGGCTGCGGAACCGTCCAGCCGAAGCCCGCGGCATCCTCGAACTCCTGATGGAAATGCGAGGCATAGACCAGAAGCTTTTTCGGCACACACCCGCGGATCACGCAAGTGCCGCCCATCCGATACTCTTCCGCGATCGTCACCCGCGCGCCGTGGCCGGCCGCGATGCGGGCCGCGCGGACGCCGCCCGACCCTCCACCGATGACAAACAGATCCGTATCGAATTCGGCCATGACACTCCCGCTCGCAGTCAGATGCGCTCTCTGGTTAAGGTAGGTGAGCGATCGCCGCGAGGGAAGTGGCGCCGCCTCAACGCTGACGGACGGCGTCTCTCATACCTCCCCCGCGAAAACGCGCGGGATGGACCTGGAAGGTGCGCCCTAGCCCAGCGGCTTGCCGCGCTTCTTCATCTCGTTGCGGAATTCGCCGACCACCGCCTCGGAGAAGCTCTGCGCCCACTGGTTCATGTAGATCATGCTGGCCTGGATCGCGTTCGGCTCCGTCGTCAGGAGCTTCTGGCCAAGCGTCGACTTGTAGAAGGTGGTGAGGTCTTTCAATTCCTGCTCGGTGAAATCGTTGGCGTAGATCTTCGCCATCTGCTCGCCGATTTCCTTCTCCTTGCCGGCCATGCTCTGCGCCACCGTCACCGCGACCTCGTTGAGGTCCTTCTGGTAGCTCAGGTTGCTGGCGAGGAACTGGTCCTTAGTGCGCTGAATGATATTGGGGACCGCTTGCGCGTAAACCTGGGTCACGTTCTTCACCGTCAGCAGGTCGCGCGCGGCCTGCATCGCCGATGCCGACACCGGCTTGAGCGGAGCTGCTTGCGGCGCGGCGGGCTGCTGCGCGGCGCGCGGGGGCCGCCGAAAGCGCCAGCGACAGCGCGACACCGGCGGCGAGCAAAATTCCTGATGGACCCTTCATTTTTGATCTCTCCTTAAAGGCAGCGACTTTATCGCCGCTCAACAACACGAATTCCATGGGAGCCAGCGAGCATCGCCACGCTGGCGAGACCGACAAATAACCCATGCTCGACGACACCCGGAATAACGCTGAGCGACTGCGCCAGGCGCGGCGCGTCCGGAATGCGCCCAAGATGGGCATCGACGATCCAGTGGCCTCCATCGGTGACAAAAACGTGACCGTCGCGGCCTTTTCGCACCGCTAATTGGCCGGAAACGCCGCAATCGGCAAAGGCTTTTTCGACGGCCCGCTGCGTCGCGCCCAACCCGAACGGAATGACCTCGATCGGCAGCGGAAACCGGCCGAGCGTATCGACCCATTTGGTGTCGTCAGCGATCACGATCATGCGGTCGGAGGCCGCCGCGACGATCTTCTCCCGCAACAGCGCGCCGCCGCCACCCTTGATCAGGTTGAGCGCGGGATCGATCTCGTCGGCGCCGTCGACGGTGAGGTCGAGCCGGTCGACCTCGTCGAGTGTCGTCAGGCGAACCCCGCAGCGGATGGCATCATTGCGCGTCGCCTCGGATGTCGGCACGCCGATCACGTCAAGCCCGTCGCGCACCCGCTCACCCAACAGCTCGACGAAATGCTTGGCGGTCGAGCCGGTGCCGAGACCAAGCTTCATCCCGCTCTGCACGAAATCGAGTGCACGCGCCGCCGCCTGACGCTTCAGTTCATCCAAATTCAAGTGCCACCCGTGCCTGCAAACGGAACCCGGTTCCGGGTACCGGGTGAGTAGCACACCCGTCCGACCGGTCCAGACGTTTGTCTCATTTCTGTTTGTAACTTTGCCGGGCGGATCCACGTCATTTGAGGGCTTGACTTTCCAGTTAGCGATCGCTAACTACACGACATGACGCAACCGACCCCAACACGTGCCTTCATCGACGCGCAGGACCCTCCCGCCAAGGGTGCGATCCTGAGCGCCTCCCTCAAGCTGTTCGTGCGCGACGGGCTTGCGGAAACCAGCATCCGCGACATCGCCAAGATCAGCGGCTACACCAACCCGGCGCTGTTCCGTCATTTCGAAAGCAAGGAGGCTTTGGCCTATTGCCTTTTCGAACGGATTTTCGTGCATATGCGCTCCACCCTGCCGAAGATCGACGACACCCCGTTCGACGAGCAATTGCGGCGCACGCTCGCGGCCTATCTGACGCTGCTCGAGGCGGACATCGAGGCCGCGCTCTACTTTCAAGAGAATATCCGCCGGTTCTGGCGCATCATGCCCGAGCCGCTGCGGCGTCAGTCACTGGTCAATCACGTTCGCGCGCTTCTGAAATGCGGCGTCGAGCAGAACGTCATCGATCGCAATGAAGACCCGACGTTGCTGGTCGCCGCCCTGCTCGGACTGATCGGGCAATTTGCCCGCATGTGCTATTTCCGCGAATTTTCCGGCCAGCCGCCAGATTGGCTCGACGAGCTATATCGCCTGGCCTCGCGAATGCTGCGCAAAAGCAACTAGGACACCCAAGGCAACAATCCGATCATCGAAATGCCCAGACGGCAAACGTGCGAACCGATAGTTAGCAATCGCTAACAAATAGATCTGACAAGACGACTCTGAAAGGAAAGACTCATGACCAAGTCCATGCTCGTGCTCGGAGCGACCGGTTTCATCGGACAACAAGTGGTACGGGAAGCGGTCAGCGCAGGCTGGCACGTCAGTGCCATTGCACGATCGGCGGAAGGCGCCGCGAAGCTCTCGGCGAACGGCGCCTCGCCGGTGCTCGGCAAGATCGAAGACACTTCGTCGTGGAGCGCCGCACTTTCGGACGTGCAGGTCGTGATCGATCTGGTGCAGCCGAAGCTGCCGCCCAAGCTGACGCTTGCCGCCATTCAGACCGTTGCTGAGCAGCGCCTTCAGATCACGCAACGGGTCCTCGACGCATTGGCGGCCCTGCCGGCCTCGCGGCGCCCTCTCCTGATTTCCGTAAGCGGCACCGACGACCTGCAACCGGACGAACACCGCCGCATCGGCGCGGACTCACCACTCAAGCAGAACCCTGCCGGTTTCAGCCATATCGGAATTCCGGTACGCCGCCGTATCGAGCGATCCGGCCTGGATGCGGTTTTCGCTTATTTCGGATCGGTGTACGGCCCCGGGAAGACCTTTACCGAAACCATCCTGCCGAGGATCGTCAACGGCAAATGGAAGACGATCGGCAAAGGCGACAACCACTTGCCCTTCATTCATGTCGACGATGCTGCACGAGCGCTGGTTCATCTCGCCGGCCTGGAACGTAATAAACTGATCGGACGCAACTTCGTGCTGGCCGACGAGACGCCGTTGCCGAGCCGGGATTTCTTCGATCACACCGCGATGCTGGCCGGCGCGCGCAAGCCGGGTACGGCGCCGCGCTGGCTCGCCTCCCTGATCGCGGGTTCAATCATGGTGGAAACGCTGACGCGCGACCTCATCGCCGACGTATCCGCAATCAAGGAAACCGGCTTTCGCTTCAAATATCCTTCGTTCCGCGAAGGGCTGGCGGCAACACTTCGCGATCTCGGCTACGAGCCTGCCAAATCCGAGACAAAATCAGAGGTCCGGCCACCTCGCCGCCTGCCATTCTGGGCGATCTCGGTAGTGACGTTCGGCACGCTGATTGCGGAAAACACGCTGCATTTCAAATGGAGCGTTCCCTCGATGCTGGCGAGATCCAATGGACTGCCGCTTCTCGACATGCGGTTCAATTACGCGCCTGAGGACGCGCATCGCCTGTTCGACGCGTTGGGGGCGGACGGCCGCACCGCCTATCTCGAACTGCTGTGGAGCGTCGACATCCTGATCCCGCTGCTGGCGATGACTTTCCTTTGGGCAGCGCTGTCGCGCGGCGCCTTCCAGCAATGGCGACGGCTCGCTCTTGTCGGCGGGTGCGCGGACTATCTTGAAAACATCGCGATCACGATCCTGCTGCTCAACTATCCCGCACGAATGGAAACTATCGCTTACGTCGCGGCGACGTTCACGCTGATCAAGCATCTGGGCTATGTTTCAGCCACGGGATTGGCTGCGGCCGGATTTGTTCGCACACTGTTGCCGGGCAAACGCCCGGCGCCCACCGCGACAAAACTTTCATGCGTCGCATGAGTTGAAGCATGAACGCGAACGCGTGGCCTTCGCAGGGCCGCGCGCTTCGGTTCGGCTGGGACTATTGAGGGCTTTCGGAAAAGCAGGTCCCAACCTATAACCCATGGCGCGATGGTTCAACGTGACATCATCGCGCTGTGCAACGTACGAGCAGATGACCAAATCCCCTCTCATCGTCTTCGACCTCGATGGCACCCTGGTCGATACCGCGCCCGACCTGATCAATGCGCTGAATTTCATTCTCGCGCGCGAGGGCCTGCCGCCGGTGCCGCTGCATTCCGCGCGCACCATGATCGGCGCCGGCGCGCGAAAACTGATCGAGCGAGGCCTTGAATTCGGAAGACCGCAATGTCAGTCCTGCCGAGCTCGCGCGGCTGACCGACGACTTCATCAACTACTATGCCGAGCACATCGCGGACGCCTCGCGTCCCTTCGACGGGCTCGAAGCGGCGCTGGATGATCTCAAGAGCCGCGGGCATCGGTTTGCGGTCTGCACCAACAAACTGGAATGGCTGTCGAAGCGGCTGCTGGATCGGCTGAACCTGAGCGAGCGCTTTGCCGCGATCTGCGGCGCCGATACGTTCGGGGTGGCGAAGCCGGACCCTGCGATTTTGCGGCAGACAGTGGCCCGCGCCGGCGGCGAGATGTCCTCGACCATCATGGTGGGAGACGCGGGTCCCGATGTCGGCGTCGCCCGCCGCGCCGGAGTTCCCGTGATCGGCGTCTCCTTCGGCTACACCGAAGTTCCGATTCTGGACCTAAAGCCGGACCGGGTGATCGACCGTATGAGCGAGCTACGCGCCGCCATTGAGAGCCTCGCAAGCTAGCTCTTCTTTTTCGCCCAACGCTTTGTTTCCGAATGTAATTCCTTGCCGGATCAAGTTGGTTAACCATCAATTAACCAAGCCGGTTGCGTAGCCTTGCCGGGGCTCCTATGGTCCCGCCGGGGAATGTGGCAGTTGGCCGCACCGGTGGATGACATTGCAAAAGCGACCGGTTTCCCCGCGGCCTTCCGCGGGGTTTGCGACCGACGTGCCCAAACAATCGAGATGGGATCACGGCCCGACCTTGCCCAGCCGGATCGTGACCCGGAGTGACGGGTCAATCATGCGTCGTGTTCTCGCGATGGCCGCAACCGCAGCCAGCCTGGCGGGTTGCTCATCTTTTTCGTCCGGCGACACCTTCAGCGCCTTCAAATCAGCGCCGCCACCCATCCAGGTCCAGCTTGAATCGACGCCGGCGGGCGCCGATGCGCGCACTTCGCTCGGACCCGGCTGCAAGACGCCCTGCTCCGTCACCGTGACGCCGGGCGATGGCGTCACCAGCTTCCTGGTGAATTACTCGATGGCCGGCAGACAGCCGGCCGGCATTCCCGTGCAGGTCGTGCGCGTCGACGGTGGCATGTTCTCGTCGAACACGCTCAAAGCCGATCCCAACCCCGTGGTCGCCGAACTGCAGCCGGTCGGACCGCCGCCGAAACCGGCAAAGCCGATACGCCCGAAACGGAAGAAGCCCGCCGCTGCGCCGGCCGACGCCGAACCGGCCGCCGCGCCCCAGCGCTGATCGTCCGCACTGCACAAGGCCCTGAAAGGCCGCGCGAATTACCGGGATTGTGCGTAATGTCCAACGTGCATAGATTGGGGTTACCCTGCCCGTGGCCGTAAGCCCGAAGGCACTCTGGTGGCTGTCAGCCCTAAGGCATTAGATGACCGTAGCTTTGTCGCCCTCGCCTGCATCGCTGTCGCGCCCGATGACCGACCCGTTCGGCCGGACGATCAGCTATTTGCGCGTCTCGGTCACCGACCGCTGCGATTTGCGCTGCTTCTACTGCATGGCGGAGGACATGACGTTCCTGCCGAAGGCCGATCTCCTGACGCTTGAGGAACTCGACCGCCTGTGCTCGGCCTTCATCGCCAAGGGCGTGAAGAAGCTGCGTCTGACCGGCGGTGAACCGCTGGTCCGGCGAAACGTGATGTCGCTGGTGCGCTCGCTGTCGCGTCACCTCGGTTCCGGCGCGCTTCACGAATTGACGCTGACGACCAACGGCTCGCAGCTCGCACGTTTTGCCGGCGAACTGGCCGAATGCGGCGTTCGTCGCATCAACGTGTCGCTGGATACGCTTGATCCGGACAAGTTCCGCGCCATCACCCGCTGGGGCGACCTCGACAAGGTGCTCGCCGGCATCGAGGCGGCGCGTGCGGCGGGGCTCGCGGTGAAGATCAATGCGGTCGCGCTGAAGGGCATGAACGAGGACGAAATCCCCTCGCTGATGGAGTGGGCCCACGGCAAAGGCATGGGGCTGACACTGATCGAGGTCATGCCGATGGGCGACATCGGCGCCGGCCGCATCGACCAGTATGTTCCGCTGTCGCTGGTGCGCGCGCGGCTTGCCAAGCGCTTCACGATGACCGACCTCGACGAGAACACCGGCGGGCCGGCGCGCTATGTCAGCGTGCATGAGACCGGCGGAAAGCTCGGTTTCATCACGCCGATGACGCACAATTTCTGCGAGGCCTGCAACCGCGTGCGCATCACCTGCACCGGAACGCTGCATACCTGCCTCGGGCATGAGGACGCTTCCGATCTGCGCAAGCCGCTTCGCGCCTCGCCCGACAACGACCTGCTGGCGGCAGCGATCGATCGCGCCATCGGGCTGAAGCCGAAGGGCCATGATTTCATCATCGACCGCCGGCACAACCGCCCGAGCGTCAGCCGCCATATGAGCGTTACCGGCGGTTGAAGCGGCCGTGGAGTCATTTGACGTTCGCTCAGCCAAGCGCTTGATCCTTCGTCAATTTGCCCATTTTCCAATTGACGCAGCGGCAAGGCGCTGAGATGGTGCGGCCAGTTTTATTGCTTTCGCGCCTGACAAAAGCCGCTAGGCCGGATCGGCGCAATCGACCTAAAGACGGCGCAGGCGCCCCCGGGGGAGGACTACCGTTGCACTCGATGCTGCAATTCCGTGCGCGCGGAATCCATTGGAGTTTCGCCAAGACCATGGGCGGCGTTTGATGGCCACCGGGACCGGCGCGATGCGTCCGTTGCTGGCGCTGAGCACAGCGATCGACCTTCTCAACGAAAAAGTCGGATACCTCTGCAATTTTCTGGTGCTCGCTGCCTGCGTCGTCAGCGCGGTCAACGCGATGATCCGCTACGCCTTCGCCTACTCGTCGAACGGCTGGCTCGAATTGCAATGGTACATGTTCGCGTTCCTGGTGATGTTCGGCGCGTCCTACACCTTCAAGCGCAACGAACATGTGCGTGTCGAAATCTTCTATCTGTTTCTGTCCGAGCGCGGCCAGCTCTGGCTCGACATGATCGGCACGCTGTTCTTCCTGATCCCGGCCTGCCTGCTGCTCGCCTATCTGTCGTGGCCGTTCTTCATGCAGGCCTACAATGTCGGTGAAATGTCCGGCAACGCCGGCGGGCTTCTCCGCTGGCCGATCAAGTTCGTGATCCCGTCCGGCTTCGTCATGCTCGCGCTGCAAGGTGTCTCGGAAGTCATCAAACGCATCGCCGCGCTGCGAGGCGAAGTGACGATCGATGCGAAGTACGAGAGGCCGACGCAATGATTACGCTCGAAACCATGCCGCCACTGATGTTCGGCGGCCTGGTCGTTGCCATGCTGATCGGCTTCCCGGTGGCCTTCACGCTCGCCGCGGTCGGGCTCTCGTTCGGCTTCCTCGCCATCCATCTCGGCTTCTTCGACCTGAACTTCCTGCAGGCGATTCCCGGCCGCGTGTTCGGTAGCGTTCTCTCCAACGAGCTTCTGCTCGCGATCCCCTTCTTCACCTTCATGGGCGCGATCCTCGAGCGATGCGGACTTGCCGAAGACATGCTCGACTCCATGGGGCAACTGTTCGGCCCCATTCGCGGCGGCCTCGGCTACTCCGTCATCATCGTCGGCTTCATCCTGGGCGCCATCACCGGCACGGTCGCCGCGCAGGTGATCGCGATGGCGCTGATCTCGATGCCGGTGATGATCCGCTACGGCTACAACATGCGCTACATCACCGGCGTGCTGGCAGCCTCGGGAACGATCACCCAGCTCGTGCCGCCATCGCTGGTGCTGATCGTGCTCGCCGACCAGCTCGGCAAGTCGGTCGGCGACATGTATCTCGGCGCCTGGGGTCCGTCGGTTTTCCAGATCATGCTGTTCGCCGGTTACACCTTCGTGCTCGGCCTCATCAAGCCGGACCATGTGCCGCCGGTACCGAAGGAAGCGCGCACGCTCTCAGGCTGGGCGCTCTGGAAGAAGTGCCTGATGGGCATCATCCCGTCCGCGGTGCTGATCTTCGTCGTGCTCGGCACCATGATGATGGGCCTTGCGACGCCGACGGAAGCCGGCGCCATGGGCGCGGTCGGCGCCATCGTGCTCGCGGCCATCCACCACAAGGCGTTTTCGTCGACCGGCGACAAGATCCTGATCGTCGGCGTGATCGCGGGCGGCATCGGCACGATCATCGGAATCTTCTTCAGCGAGAACCTGATCTTCAAGCTCGCGTTTGCCATCACCTATTTCGCCGTGCTGTGGGTGTGCCTTGAGGCCGTGCGCATTCCCGATCTGCGGGACCTGATCAAGCAGGGCTACCAGACCACCATGCGGATCACCTGCATGGTCACCTTCATCCTGATCGGATCGACCTGCTTCTCGGTGGTGTTCCTCGGCGTGTCCGGCGGCGTCTGGCTCGAGCATCTCCTGACCTCGCTGCCGGGCGGCGTCTGGGGCTTCCTGATCTTCATCAACCTCTTCATCTTCTTCCTGGCGTTCTTCCTCGACTTCTTCGAGATCGCCTTCATCATCCTGCCGATGATCGCACCGATCGCGCAGAAGGTTTTGACGCCGGTCGTGGGCGCCGACGCCGCGCTGATCTGGTTCGGCGTCATGCTGTGCGTCAACATGCAGACCTCGTTCCTGCATCCGCCGTTCGGCTTCGCGCTGTTCTACCTGCGCGGCGTGGCGCCCAAGGAGGTCAAGAGCTCCGACATCTATTGGGGTGCGATGCCGTGGATCGGTCTCCAGGTGATCATGGTGGTGCTTGTGATCGCCTTCCCGGTCACGGTGACCGGCCTGCTCGACAAGCCGACCAATGTCGATCTGAACCAGATCAAGATCGAGGTTCCGCAGATCGACCTGCCGCCGCTCGATTTCGGGCCGCCGGCGAAATAGCGCCGGGCCACATCAAGGAAAATGAAAACCCCGGAAAGCCTGGCTTTCCGGGGTTTTATACTTTTGCCGACGGCTTCATGACGCGAATGCCTCGAAGCAGACACATCAACCGCCGCGCGCCGCGTGTTGATCTATCTCAATACACTTCCTGAGAGTGTTGGCAGACCTTGAGACCGGTGCAGACGGCTAGATGTCGATTTCCCGGACATCGGCAGCCTGAGGTCAGACAACAACGCCAACACCCGGGCCGACATCTGCAGAGGAGGACGATATGATCAACCGTCGTGTTCTGCTCTCGAGTTTAGCGCTCCTTCCGACCCTAGCGCCGCGGACGGCCCTCGCCCAGCAAACGACAGACGCTGGCAGCCGATCTTTTTCGTTCGCCGTCTATGGTGATTCACGATCGATGATGTACCTCCCGTACAAGTCTGATCAGAGAGAGGAAGCCATCAAGCTGATGGTCGACATCTTTGCGCTTGTCTTTCCCGAGAAGGTCGCGGAAGAGGTCGTTAGGAAGGATGTCAAACTCACCTACGACCCGGCAACCGACGAACTCGTTCAGATCGTCATGCCTTTCGAGACCAAAACCGAGGTGACAACATTGACGGTCGATAAGGGCTGGATCACCGAGGCATCCGTCGAAGACGTAAAACTGCTCCCTGGCGTGCGGCGCACGATGTTCCGGCTGCAAGGCGGCGAGTGGGTCGCCCGCGAAATCGTGCAGGACGTCCAGAGCGGAAGGGCCAAGTTCGTTCTTAATACCGGAGACATGGTTTGGTGGGGCAAGCAGGGACCCACGCCTTCCGAAAACCCCTACTGGAAGCTGGTCTACGAAGATGTCTTGAGGCGGTTACCGTCCCCGGACAACGAAATGCGCGCCGCCAATCTGCCGGGTCGCGTTTTCCCCGCTGTAGGCAATCACGAAGTGTGGGACGATTCCGACGTTCAGGGCCTTTTGCAGGCCTTTCCTTACCTGAAGCAGTTCGGGGTTTCTGACAAAAGACTGATCTACAAGTTCGATTTCGGCGGCGCTCGCTTCATCTTCCTGTGGACCGGAAAATACGATTATCGCTCGCCATCATCGTGGGATGCTGATCGGCCCCAGTACGAAGCGCAGATGAAGGAATTGACAGACGTGGTTGGATGAAGCCAAGGCTGCCGGCACTCGTAAGGTCTTCATCAGCTTCCACGCTCCAGCCTTCTGCCGCTCCGGCATGGGCCCCATCCCCGAGCCGCAAAACCCTCACAAGGTCATCGCATCATACGCGAGGGACCTCGAGATCGTTGTGTTCAACGGTCACGTTCACACCACCGAACTGTACGAGGTGGACGGCGTGAAGTACCTGCTGCTGGGCGGCGGTGGCGCAGAACAAGACCCAATTCTCCCGGGCCGCACAGCCATCAAAGTGCCTCCGGACTATCCGGTCGACCTCTATTGGAAAGGCCAGCCGCCAAAGGAAGAGTACAACTACCTCCTTGTTGATGTCCAAGCCGGACAAAAGACGAAGTTCACATTGAACCGTTTCCGACCATGGTCGGCTGAACCGTTCGCAACCGTGGAAGTGTTCAAGTAAAATGCGGCGTTGAATATTGGCGATGTCCGCTTTGCGGACATCGCCTGAACTCCAAGATGAGTCCGTTGTGCGAGCAACAGCGGACACCGGCCAAAGCAACTGAATTTACGGGTTCACGCGCTAGCGCCAATTCGGTTTTGACTGAACCAAATCCGAATTGGTTCTAGATTTTGGTTTAACGCGTTTTCTTCACGCGCACCGGCACCCACTTCGCTTGAAAACGCTACGTCTGCGCGTGCCGAGCCATGAAATTGTCGTAGCCGACTTCGGCGACCTGGAACCACTGATAGCCCGAGCTGGAATACGCGGTCAGTGAATCCAGAAACTTCTTGAAGTTGGGGTTGGTGGCGGCGACTTCCGCATGCAATTCCCTCGCCGCCTTGAAGCTTGCCTCCATGATCGGCTGCGAGAACCCGTGCAGCTTGGCGCCACCGGCAAGCAGCTTCTTCAGCGCCGTCGGATTGACCGTGTCGTACTTCGCCATCATCCAGTTGTTGGCGTAGTGACCGGCCTGCTCGAGGATGTTCTGGTAGTACTTCGGCAGCGCGTTCCACTTGTCGAGATTGATCATCGCCAGCAGCATCGGACCGCCTTCCCACCAGCCGGGATAGTAGTAGTGCGGCGCGACCTTGTAGAGGCCGAGCTTCTCGTCGTCATATGGACCGACCCACTCGGCGGCATCGATCGTGCCTTTTTCCAGCGCGGGATAAATGTCGCCGCCGGCCAATTGCTGCGGCACGCAGCCGAGCTTCTGCATTACGCGGCCGGCGAAGCCGCCGATGCGGAATTTCAATCCCTGCAAGTCCGCAACCGTGTTGATCTCCTTGCGGAACCAGCCGCCCATCTGACACGTCGTGTTTCCGGCGAGCAGCGAGGTGACGTTGTAGCCCTTGTAGAACTCGTTGAGCAGTTCCTTGCCGCCGCCCAACATGTACCAGGCCTGGTTGAGGCGCGCGTTTGGACCGAACGGGATCGACGAGCCGAACGTGAACGCCGCATCCTTGCCGAAGTAGTAGTAGGACGCGGTGTGCCCCATCTCGACGGTGCCGTTCTGCACGGCATCGAGCACCTGCAAGCCCGGTACGATCTCGCCGGCCGCGAATGTCTGAATCTGAAACTTGTTGTCGGTGGCTTCGCCAACCACCTTGGCCATGATTTCGGCCGCGCCATGCAACGTGTCGAGCGATTTCGGCCAGCTCGTCGTCATGCGCCATTTGATTTCCGGCATCGATTGCGCAATCGCCGGAGCTGCAATGCTCGCCGCCCCCGCGACGCCCAATCCCGTGACCTTGATAAAGTCGCGACGCTTCATTGAATTCCCTTCCCTGATGATGTCTGTGCCGACCTTCGTTTCGAGGCCTTAGTCCGGGAAGAATGGAGCATTCGATTTCGGAATTCCACGCCGATCTCGCATCTCGCAACGCAAAAAGCCCGGCATCTTGCGATGCCGGGCTCCTGGAGGACGCCAAAGTGACGATTAGCCGCGGGTGCGCGAGCGGATCATGAAGCTGTCGAAGGTGTACTCCGCCACCTGCCACCAAAGGTACTCGTCCGAGCGATAGGCCTGCATCGCGTCGATCGACTTCTTGAAGTCGGCGTTCTTGGCGGAGATTTCGCCCCACAATTCGTTGGTCGCCTTCAGGCAGGCTTCGAGCACTTCGTTGGTGAAGGGCCGAAGCTGCGTGCCGCCGGCGACCAGCCGCTTCAGCGCTGACGGGTTCTGCATGTCATAACGCGCGGCCATCCAGCTATTGGCATTGGCTGCCGCGTTGGTGACGATCGCCTGATAGTTCTTCGGCAGCGAATTCCACTTCTCGAGATTGCAGTAGGCGTGCACCGTGGGTCCGCCTTCCCAGAAGCCCGGGTAGTAGTAGTACTTCGCGACCTTCTGGAAGCCGAGCTTCTCGTCGTCGTACGGACCGACCCACTCGGCCGCGTCGATCGTGCCTTTTTCCAGCGCTGGATAGATGTCGCCGCCCGCCAGTTGCTGCGGAACGACACCGACCTTCTGCAGCACCTGACCGGCGATGCCGCCGATGCGGAATTTCAGGCCGGACAGATCGGCAACGGTCTTGATCTCCTTGCGGAACCAGCCGCCCATCTGCGTGCCGGTGTTGCCGCAGGGGAATCCGATCACGTTAAACTTCTTGAAGAACTCGTTGCCGAGCTGCTCGCCGCCGCCCTGGTACCACCAGGAGTTCTGCATGCGAGCGTTCAGGCCGAACGGCACCGAAGCGTAGATCGCAAATGTCGGATCCTTGCCGACGTAGTAATAAGAAACGGTGTGGCAGAGTTCGATGGTGCCGTTCGACGTGGCATCGAGCGCCTGCAGACCCGGGACGATTTCGCCGGCAGCGAACACCTGGATCTGAAACTTGTTGTCCGTCATTTCCGCGACGTACTTCGCGAACTCGGTAGCGCCGTTGTAGATCGTGTCGAGCGACTTCGGGAAACTGGACGTCATACGCCATTTGATTTCAGGCGAGGACTGCGCAATCGCCGGCGCAGCCACAGCGGTCGCCGCGGCTCCTGCTGCTGAAACCTTCAAAAAATCACGACGCTTCATCTAAGGCATCTCCTATGGGCATTTCCCGAAATTGACCGGAGCTCTTCGTTCGGCCTTGAAGTGGCTTTAACATGGAAGCCATTCCCGCCAAAACGACAATCACATCAAAGGTCTGATTAAACCAAAGTCTGATATGCGCTGCCGGTGGCGTGGATTTGGCATTCGCCGCCCGGACCACTCAGGCGGCCGCGGTGGCGCCTTGGAGGCGGTCGCGGACCTTCCCCGCAATGGCCCGGTAGATCTCGGCGTGGGCCCCTTTCGGCTCGCTCTCGACCACCGGCGTGCCGCTGTCGGAGGTGGTGCGGATCGAGATATGCAGCGGGATTTCACCGAGGAACGGCACGCCCAGACGCTCCGCCTCATGGCGCGCGCCGCCATGGCCGAAGATATCGGACTGGGTGCCGCACTGCGGACACTGGAAGTAGCTCATGTTCTCGATGATGCCGAGGACGGGCACGTTGACCTTCGTGAACATCGCCAGTCCCCGCCGCGCGTCGATCAGCGACAGATCCTGCGGCGTCGAAACGATGACCGCGCCCTTCAGCGGTACCGTCTGCGCGAGCGTCAACTGCGCGTCGCCGGTGCCGGGCGGCATGTCGACCACGAGGACATCGAGTGTCCCCCATGCGACGTCGCGCAGCATCTGGGTGACCGCCGACATCACCATCGGTCCGCGCCAGATCATCGCGGTCTCTTCTTCCACCAGGAAGCCGATCGACATGATCGAAAGACCGAAGCGCTTCAGCGGGATCATCTTGCGCTCGTCATTCAACTGCGGCTTGTCGCGCAAGCCGGTCAAGCGCGGCACCGACGGTCCATAGATGTCCGCATCAAGCAGACCGACGCGCAGGCCGAGATCGCGCAAGCCGAGCGCCAGGTTGAGCGCGGTCGTCGATTTTCCGACGCCGCCCTTGCCCGAGGCGACCGCGATGATCGCCGCCACGCCTGGAATTTCAGCCTGCTTCGACATCGGCGAGGCCCCGCCCTGCGGCGGCCGATGGGCAGCGACGTTCTGCACGCCGTGGCTGTGCCGGTGAGGCTGCGGCGGCGCCGATGCAGCGCCGGCTTTTCGTTCGGCGGTCAGCGCGACCATGACGACCTCGACGCCGGGAATGGCGCGCACGGCGGTCTCCGCAGCCGCGCGCACGCTTTCCCAGGCGCGGGCCTCGGTCGCCTCGACGTTGATCGAAAAGAACACCTTGCCGTCATTGGCCGTGATCGGCGACAGCACCCCTGCATTGGACAAGGCCACGCCGCGCGGCGTGGCCACCTTGGCAAGGGCATCCTGGACTTGTTGCTGTGTCACGCCCACGGGGCATCTCCTGAATATTTGAGGTGCGACCGTTAAAGCGGTTCCAGCCTTAAAAGCTACCTCCGGCCGGCATCATCCGCCCGCATCACGGGAGCAGCGCCCTGCTCCTTGGCCGCCTCGTAGTTCAGCTCGATCATCACGCCATTTGGGTCGTTGACGAAGATCTGCCAGAGGTCGCCGCCCGGAACCTGCCGTGCATCGAACGGCATCTTCTTGGACTGAAGGCGGGTCTTCATGGCGTCAAAACCGCGGCTGACGAACGCCACATGATGGACAACGCCGGAATCCGGCTTTTGCGCCTCCTCGCTCGGCGAAATATCGACCAGGTGCACCACCGCCTTGCCCTCGCTGTACATCCAGGCGCCGGGAAAGGCGAAATTCGGCCGATCGCCATTTTCGAGGCCCAGGACGTCCTCGTAGAACCGCACGGTTTCGGCGAGCTTGCGGGTCCGGATATTGAAATGGTCAAGCACGCCCACACTCATGGCCATAGGATGTTTCTCCCTTTTTGTTTTGAAACTCGACTATTCGGGCATGCTAGCATAAAACCCCGCCTGCCCGCCAAATGGAGCCCTGCCTCGAGGCACGCTCTCAGGTCGCGGGCCCTTACGGCGGAGCCTGTTTCGAGCCCCGAACCAGTTTACCGTCCCCCCTTCAAGATCATGCCCGGCCATCAATGCGCCGGCAGAACCCCAGGATTGCACAAATGGCTAAAGTCGCTTTTCTCGGTCTCGGTGTCATGGGTTACCCCATGGCGGGACATCTCGTCGCCAAGGGCGGCCATGAGGTGACGGTCTACAACCGGACGCCGGCGAAGGCCCAACAATGGGCCGAGAAGTTCAAGGGCAAGACCGCAGCGACCCCCAAGGCCGCCGCCGAAGGCCAGGATTTCGTGATGTGCTGCGTCGGCAACGACAACGACCTGCGCGCGGTCACGATCGGCGCCGACGGCGCGTTTGCCGGCATGAAGAAGGGCGCGACCTTCGTCGACCACACCACCGCCTCCGCCGAGGTCGCTCGTGAGCTCGATGCGGCCGCCACCAAGGCCGGCTTCAAGTTCGTCGATGGGCCGGTGTCGGGCGGACAGGCCGGCGCCGAAAACGGCGTGCTCACGGTGATGTGCGGCGGGGCCAAAGACGCCTATGCCGGCGCCGAGCCGATCATCGCCGCCTACGCCCGCATGTGCAAACTTCTCGGCCCCGCGGGTAGCGGCCAGCTCACCAAGATGGTCAACCAGATCTGCATCGCCGGTCTGGTTCAGGGCCTTTCGGAGGGCGTCCATTTTGCGAAGAAGTCGGGCCTCGACGTTGCTGCCGTGATCGAAACCATCTCCAAGGGCGCGGCGCAGTCGTGGCAGATGGAGAACCGCTACAAGACCATGAACGAGGGCAAATACGATTTCGGCTTCGCGGTCGAATGGATGCGCAAGGACCTGTCGATCTGCCTCGCCGAAGCCCGCCGCAACGGCGCGCATCTGCCGGCCACCGCGCTGGTCGATCAGTTCTACTCGGAAGTCGAGAAGATGGGCGGCAAGCGCTGGGATACGTCGAGCCTGCTGGCGCGGCTTGAGAAGTAAGATTCGCGAGGTCAAACGCTGACCTCAAGGGCGTCTGGCGAGAGGTTAATTTAACCTCTCGTTAACGCGATTATTTAGCGTTTTAAGCTACCTCTTAATGATTTAGCGCAAGAGATAGACGATGCAAAAGCTCGCCCGTTAGTGGGGTAGTGGCGGGCAGGATTTGTATCGTCTGATGAGTAATTCCGCTGAAAAGCCAGAGGTCGTGCAGCTTCCGGCTGAATCGTCGGCCGCAGCGCCGGTCACCAGCCGGCGCGTTGCGGCGCAGCGGGTGCGCGAGGCGCGCGACCGGTTAACGTCGACCAGTGGAACTCGTCCCGCCTTCGACAGCGAGCTGATCCGGCAATATGCGCAAACGCGCCTGTCGGCTTCCTACGTCGTCATGCTGTTGATCGTGGCGACCGGTCTGCTGTTCGGTTTCTGGATGCCGCCGGTATCGGTCGCGGCCTGGACCTGCGGCCTGCTCTGCATCCACACCGCGATCATCCGCAGTTGCAGTCAATTCATCGCCACCCAGCCATCGCCGGCCACGACGCGCAGTTGGCGAACGCGCTTCATCGTCCTCGATCTCTTGTATGGCCTGGGCTGGACCGCGCTCCTGATCCACCCCTACGGTTTCGACGCCGTCTCCAATACGCTGGTCATGTTCCTGATGCTGCTGGTCGTTGCAGTGTCGAGCATGCTCGCGGCGAGCCTGCCGATCGCGGCACTGGCGGCCACCGCGCCGGTGACGGCGGCGATTGCCGTCAACTTCACGCTCAGCGGCACGTTCGACAACTACGTGATGGCGCTGCTTGCGCTCGCCGCCGAAGGATATTTCGCGCTGCTCGCCCACCGCCTGCATTCGGCGACGCTGGCGACGCTGGAAGCACGCGCCGAGAAGGATGCGCTGATCGGTGAACTCGAACAGGCCAAGGCGATTTCAGATGAGGCGCGGCATCGCGCGGAAGCCGCCAACGTCGCCAAGTCACGTTTCCTCGCGCAGATGAGTCACGAACTGCGCACGCCGCTGAACGCGATCCTCGGTTTTTCCGAAGTCATGAAAAGCGAAATCTTCGGCGCGCACTCCGTTCCGGTCTATCGGGAGTACTCCGCCGACATCCACAATTCCGGCGTTCATCTGCTCAATCTCATCAACGAGATTCTCGACCTGTCGCGGATCGAGGCCGGCCGTTACGAACTGAACGAAGAAGCGGTGTCGCTGGTGCATGTCGTCGGCGACTGCCATCACCTCCTGAAGCTGCGCGCCTCAAACCGCGGCATCACCATCAACGAGGTGTTCGAGCAGGCCATGCCGCGGATCTGGGGCGACGAGCGCGCGGTGCGGCAGATCGTGCTCAACCTGCTGTCGAACTCGATCAAGTTCACCCCGCAAGGCGGCGAGATCTGGCTGAAGGTCGGCTGGACCGCCTCCGGCGGCCAGTATCTCAGCGTCAAGGACACCGGTTCCGGCATCGCCGAGGACGAAATTCCGATCGTGCTGGCCTCGTTCGGGCAAGGCTCCAATTCGATCAAGTCGGCCGAACAGGGCGCGGGCCTTGGCCTTCCGATCGCCAAGAGCCTGATCGACATGCATGGCGGCACCTTCACGCTGAAATCGAAGATCCGTATCGGCACCGAAGTGATCGTCACCTTCCCGCCGGAGCGCGTGATGTCGGCGCTCGGACCGATGTCGGAAGACGCCCCGCCGCTGCAACCGGAAGCCACGAACACCAAGACGGCGGACTCGATCCCCGTGAACCGCAACAAGCCGATCCTGAGCGCCGGAACCGGACTGTAGGGATAGGCAAACAACCGAAACCGCTTCACTATCAAACGATGAGCACAGAAACGCCGTGTATCGCAGTCTGCATGATGGACCCCAGAACCAACCTCTGCCTCGGTTGCGGGCGCACGCTCGCCGAGATCGCGCGCTGGCATCGCATGGACAACCCGGAACGGTTGACCGTGATGGCGGAATTGCCGGCGCGAATGGAAGAAGCTGGCTTGCAGCGGATCGAACCGTCCAACCGGTCGAAACGAAGTTGACGCGTTTGCGAGGTGCGCTGTGAGCCGTGTCCTGCTGATCCTGATGGTATTGCTCGCGACCGTCGGCGCCGTCGTTGCCTATGGCGATCCCGTTCAGATCGCGCGCGCCAAGAGCACGGTCTCCAGCACCGTCTCGGACCTGTTGCGCCCGCGCGCGGCATCGACCCGCGCGGTGCAGATCTCTCGCGGGCAAGGCGGCGAATTCGCGCTGCAAGCCAGGATCAACGGCGTCACCGCGCCGATGGTGATCGACACCGGCGCCACTTCCGTCGTTCTCAGCTATGAGACCGCAAAGGCGATCGGGCTTCCGCTCGAACTGCTGGAATATGACGTCGACGTCGAGACCGCCGGCGGCCACACCAAAGCGGCGCGGCTGACGCTGGACCGGCTCGCCGTCGGCAAGCTGGTCGAGCGCTCGGTGCCGGCGCTGGTGGTGCCGCACGGGCAAATGAAGACCAACCTGTTGGGGATGAGCTTTCTCGACCGGCTCGAAAGCTGGGAAGTGCGTCCCGACAGCCTGAGGCTGCGCGGCTATCCCTGAACTCCCTGGCGGGGTTCGTCGCCAGGGAATTCGTGGTGTCCTCATTGTCCCGTCAGGAAATCCACCGTCGCGCGATAGAGCAGACGCCGACCTTCTTCGAGATGCATGAGATGCGTCGCCTGAGGAACTCTGACGACTTTCTTCTCGGGCGCAGAGGTCATTGCCGCGAGCAGCCACGCGGCGTCTGCATCGGTGCTGTAGCTATCCCATTCTCCACGAATGATGATGACGGGCGACTTGATCGCGGACGGATCGTAGGCAAGGGTTCCGGACCATGCACTCATCACGTCGGCAATCGGTCCAGTTGGCGTCTTCACCGAAGGCGGCGTCCGTGACCTGCTCGTCGCATCCGAGGCCAGATACAGTTCCGCCCAGCGCGGAAAATCTTGCTCCCTGAGAACCGGAGGATGGCCGGCGGGCACGTCCTCAACGAAACGTTTGTGCTGTTCCTCGACGGTGAGGAAACGCCACGCTCCAAGCCGCGGCGCACTTTTGACGCTCTGCAGGCTTTGCGGGGCGTCGCTACGACCTTCGCGGCGAGCAAACGGAGCGAAGAACACGAGACGGTCGACGAGTTCGGGCCGCCGCGTAGCAAACAGCCCTGAGGCAATCGTGCCCCAGGAATGCGCAACGATCGAAATTTTCGGCGCGCCCGTCTCAGCGAGGATCGCCAAGGCGACCCGCTCGATCTGCCGACGCGGCCTCGTCTGCTCGCCCAAGAGGTTCGCCTTCCGGCGGCACGGCTTCGCTCATGGCCGGGTAGCGTTCTGAGCCGCCAAAGCCGGCAAAATCGAACGCCCAGACGGACAAGCCCGCGCGGTTGAGTTCGTCGGCCCACGAGATGCCATCGAACCGGAACATCATCGAATTCGCCGACCCAAACGTGCCGCCGTGAACGTAGAGAACAGGGTGATTGCGATCGACGCCCTCCGGTGTCTGCTCCCGAACCAGCAAAGAAGGTTCAAAGGCTGTCCCGTTCGTCGCGACCGCGCCGGGCAGCGTGAATTCGCGGGCGCCGGCCTCCACCGCCGTATCGCCTCCTGAAAGTGCAATCAGTGTCGTGATAACCAAACGTTTCAGCATCTCGTCCTCCACTTCGTTGGCTGGCTGAATACCCGCCCGCCTCAGACGATGCTTCGAGCACGACCGAAGTGTTCTGTACCCGGCTCTGACGACGCGCATGAGCGCGGCCTGACGAGAACCAAATCTCCTGGGAAAAGAATTTTCTGGATCGGCCGCAAGGCTCGAGAAGTTCGCGCCGGCATCCCGGCGCGACGCTACCGTCCCGGAATCACTATGCGGCGACCGCGGTGAGCTTGCGCTGGTCCACCATTGCGATCGCATCGCGCAACACGTCGACGCCGGCGCCTGCCCTCACCCCATGCTCGGCGAGATGGCGGCGGAACGCGCGCGCGCCGGGCACGCCGTGGAATGCGCCCACGAAATGCCGCGTAATCGAATGTAGCCGCGTGCCCCGGCCAAGTTCGCGTTCGATATAGGGCATCATTGCCTCGAACACGTCTTTCATGGTGGCGAACGGCGCAGCCTCGCCGAACAGTTCGGGATCGACGTTGAGGAGCCGCCACGGCTCCTGATAGGCCGCCCGTCCCAGCATCACGCCATCGACATGCGCGAGGTGCGCCGCTCGCCTCTTCAAGGCTGCCGATACCGCCGTTGATGATGACGGGCACATCGGGCATGGCCGCTTTCAGCCGATAGACGCGGTCATAATCGAGTGGCGGGATGTCGCGGTTTTCCTTCGGCGACAGTCCATTGAGCCAGGCCTTGCGCGCATGAACGATCAGCGCATCGGCGCCGGCGGCAACCACCGCCCGCGCCAACGCATCGAGCGCGGCTTCCGGGTCCTGGTCGTCGATACCGATCCGGCATTTGACCGTGACGGGGACGGCGACGGCTCGCTTCATCGCGGCTACGCATGCCGCGACCAATTCCGGCTCCGCCATCAGGCAGGCGCCGAAACGCCCGTCCTTCACCCGATCCGACGGGCAGCCGACGTTGAGATTGATTTCGTCATAGCCGAAATCCTCGCCGATCGCGGCGGAGGCTGCGAGGTCTCGCGGGTCGGAGCCGCCGAGCTGGAGCGCCACGGGATGTTCGCATGCGTCGAAACCCAGGAGCCGCTGGCGATCACCATGAAGAATGGCGCCAGTGGTCAGCATCTCCGTGTACAGCCGGCCACGCCGCGTCATCAGACGATGGAAGACGCGGCAATGCCGGTCGGTCCAGTCCATCATCGGGGCGACGGAAAATCGCCACTCACTGACACTGCCACCTTTTTCCAACTCGACGAGCACTTCTCGCATTTTCACGTCTGCTTGTTTGGGGCGGTTTTTGTCGCTTCGGCGCGGCGAGCAATTTCGTATCAATCACTCGAATAAATCGTAGCACGAAAATTCATCAACGGTTCGACATCGATTTTCGGCGACGATCGTCCGAAAAAAGCGGCAGGCCGCCCCACTGACGACAGCGTTCGCAGAGGCAGTTCTACTGTGATTTAAATTTGGCTACAACCTGATATCGCCTTTTCGGTCCATCGTCATTGGCGATGGTTCAACGCTTAACCCGCAGATGAAAATCAGCTCGCTTTCAAACCACTTGAAGTTTCGTTCAATCTAAGCTGTTGCGTGCCTCTTTGAACCAAGCTGTAATGGCCAGCAACTCGCCTGCAATTGAGGCGTCGGCACTGTCCGCGTTTTGGCGGACGCTGCGTATGGTCGACATGCACTTCCTTAACGAAATTGGAAGTACTCATGAATATTACTGAAATCAGTATTGATAGCCGCTGGCTGTTGCCGTTCTTCGTGATTAGCGCGTTCGCCTTGGGCTTCTTTTTTGCAGGGGTGTACGCGAAGCATTATTATGCACGATTTGGCCAACAGCTCGGTCTCTGCCTTGACGTTCCTTGCGACCACTACAACGCTCGCATGCCGGCGATAGAAAGCATAATCGCACAGCGAACCGAGGGAGCGCACTATTATCTCTTTGTCGGAGATAGTAACGTTGAAAGGGCTGATCTGCCGGTGATCTGCGGGTGTATTCCGATCAATGCTGGTATCAGCTGGGCCACGGTCAATACGTTTTCGCATCATGCGAAGCGCCTTGCAGATTTAGCAAAACCAGAATTTATATTGATATCCCTCGGCGGAAATGACGCCTTGCGGAACCAGTTCGACAACTTTCAAGAAAGGCTCATGAAGCTACTAGCTTCGCTATCGGAATGGCCGGTGATATTGGTGCCCATACCTCAAACACCAACTGCCACTAACGCAGCGAAATTCAATGCAGAAATCGCGAAGATACCGGTTCCACAGGTGAGACCATTGGAAGAAGCAGTTGCCTCTGACGGGCTGCATCTTTCTGTAGAAGCTTACGTTGAGTGGAAGAACCGTATTGTCGACGTGGCAACGAATGTACTAAAATTGGGGTAAAGATGTTCTGAAGTAGGTGAACAGTCAAAACCCATTGTCTCGCTCGCCAGCCTGCGTCTCACCCGGCTCGAAACCCCTGTGGGATTGGTATTGCTGCTAAAGGTTATGACAATCTCAAGTTGTCATAAAACGCCATCAGTCACGAGCCGGTTAACACTTTCAAAATGACCTTTGTCGCGTGCTTGTCCGAAGTTTCGCAACACACAAACGATATAAGCTGCAAATTCCGTGATGACTTAAAGCTGCATCCACCTGAGTTGCAATAACCGGTACCTGCGCTAGGCTAGGACGCATTCAGGAGGCGAACATGGAATTGAGCGAGTTGCCCGGCGAAGCAAATTCCGGAAATTACGCTATCTTCATAACACTCCTGTCCGGTGCGTTTGGTGTAGTTTACGGGTTGACGCAAATCGATCTGGCCGAAGCGTCGACGGCCGGAGGCATCGTGTTTCTTATGGCAGGTGCACTTTGGGGAATGATCGGATTAGTATTCGGAGCAATGTTAAGCGCAGCATTCAACGGCGGGTTCTGGTCGATACCCATATTTCTTATTTTATTTTTTGCGGTTCAGTCAAAGATCACTGGCCAGTGAGCCATTGGTTGGCTGTAGATGTCGTCTGAACGTTGCTGAATTGATGACTTCCTCTGATTGAGCGACATGACCGGGGGGCGCGCTCGTCGGAAGGTATCTGCAACATGTGTCGCAGTTGCCAAACGCACCGGCAAAGACGATAGGGACCCGAATTTCAGCCGTGAGGCTGCGCCGCTTGGTGCAGCCGAGATGGTTATGGCTACCCCGGTGAGGGCGAAGGCGGCGGCCTTTTTATTAGCCGGCCGCGGGACAGTTCACATGGAAGAGATCGGCAAAAGCGGAAAGCTAGAGTGAACGAGCTCTGCAAAACCTTGCGATTGATTTGGCTAAACCGCGGAGCGGCCGAAGCGAACCGAACGCCCGTATCCAGCCTGAGAAGCCGGTTGGCCACCGCGATCCGAGAACTGGCTCCGTCAGGTGACGCGCTATATTCGCAACAACGGGACGACGAGGTATCACCGCAAGTTCGTCCCGCTGGCCACTTCCCAAGCTACGTTGAGCGCACGAAGTCTTAAACTGCTGAGTGAATAGTTGAGGGGCGTACGGGAGCACAGCCTGTCAAGCATTCTTATGGCGACGCAAGGCGACTGCATTCAAACGCCCGCAGCTCGCTTCGACCGCTTTCGTATTCGGTGATGTCCATTAGCAAGCGAAGAAATCGTTGACTTGCTGGGCCTCGCGGTTCGGTCTTCCGGCGAAAGCACACAGGCCCGTGAGACGCCTACTGCAGCAATTTGATCTGCGACTGCCTCACAAGTTTTCGCTTGGCGGCGATAGCCAGAGTCGGGACGTGGCCGAGGCAACGGCGGCCGGAATTCCGGACTTTCTTCGGAACCGTTAGCCACGCCGTCTACTTGCTCATGGCCATCTTTGGTCTGCGCAATCGCGCTCGCGTGATCACGAGCCTGTTGCGCGACGGCCTTAAGTTGCTCGACAGCTTTTGCATTGTCTTGAGCCATCTGTGTCTGTGTCGCCCTGACCTGCTCGGCGAGCTCGGCAGTGTTGCGGAGGATAGTTGTCGTATCTTCCTGCAGCACGCTCAGACGAGCCGTCAGAGCCGAAAACTGGTCGAATAGCACCTTGATATCGCGACGTTGGTTGGCAAGGCCATCCTTGATCGCTCTGATCTCTCTCGGTTGTCGTCTGGCTCGCCCGCGACGCAGCAGTAACTTGAGGTTCATCGCTGACGAACCAGAGAAATACAACCGCCGCGGCGACTAACGCGAAAATAGCAACCACCGAAGAAAGCCACGATCCGCCCTGAGTTCGCTCGAAATGTGCAGACATTGTGCTATAGATAGGTTGTAAAAAAGAGGGCGAGTTGTAAAAATGAAGACGTCTTAAAAGGGCTTAGGGCAGCAAGCCTAACACATCAAAGAGCTGAGCGCCTATTCCGCGCGCGCTTGCGGGAAGTCCCGGACGGACAATCGGCGTGCCCACGCGCATCCGCCGCCGCTGGGGGACGCTCATCGCTCAGGCTGGACCATCTATTTCGGTGATGTGAGCCCGTCGGTACGATCGGCCGGCGAGCGGACGTCCCGGTCGACGTCAATCAATAGGGCGGAAGTCGTGGCTTCTGTCCAGGCATCGAACACCAACGCGACCGACAGCAGGCTGAGCGCCTGGTCTTCAGCGATGAGACCTGGCGCAAGACCGATAGCTGACCTTGCCGGGATGCGCGCCAGTCGATGTCCCCGCAAACATCGGAGCCTTGCCTGATCGCCAGTCAACCGGCTCGCCGTTGCTACAGCCCGGGCATTTGGGCTCGCGACGCGAGGCGGCGCTCGATTAAGTCGTCCCACTGCCGGGATAGACGTTATTTGATCCGGGCAACACGGGCACGCCTCCGGGCACGTCGACGAGCACGATATTGACGTTGGAAGTCACCATGGGCTGATCTGACCCAAGCTGCACGACGTTGGTGCCGGCCACCAGATCGGTAATCGGGAATGGTCACGGCAAAGGTACGCCACGTATCTGCTGAAGCTTGTCCGGATACGGCCAGGGCGTCGGATGCGCATGGCCATTGACGGTCACGTTGAGCATCGCTGGGAACGGGACTAGCTTCGTTAGTAGAAGTTGAACAGAACACGCACCGCGGTTGCCTGCGGATTGGCCGGCATGTTCAGCACATTCCAGCTCGCGGTCTGGTTGGCGCAGAGAGAATTTGCCCAGGTTCACCGTGTTGGTCGCCGCATTGGGTTGATCAACGTCCAAGGCATCGTAGCTGAAATCCCGATACGTGAACGGTCCGTCGAATGCCACGTTGTCCCAGACAAAGGTGTGTTGTCTTCTGCGATGGTCGGCCATTCGCCCTTGTCCGCATTGTAGTGAACATCCTCGAGCCAGATCAATCCGCGCGTGAGCGACAGATTCGCATTGGTGATAACGGCGATGTGCCTCAGGTCGCAGGCAGATGGCAGCGACGCCCGCATCGGTGGCGTACACATCGATCTGATTTTGAGAGATCTTGAGCTCGACATGATTCGTAATCCCGGAATTGTCCGCCGGTGCAATGACGCAATCGAGTTGTTGAACCGCCATGTTGGTTCGAACTCCACCAAGTCCGACGGTGTCATCCATGACGTAATTGCGGACCACGACCGCTGAATCGACGGTCCAGCGACGCTTGTCCAGATTGTTGCCGTTCTGGCACGACCCCCATCCGCCCGGGAGCAACTGCCGCGCCAAAACGGACTCCAAAACCGTGTTGTGGGAGCGACTGCCACGAATCGAAGTGATTGAACGGCGCGGGAACCGGAAGATTGCTCATCCAGAACTCCGGCCACGCCGCGTGAGTGCCATGCGAATCGTTGCTGACGTCGAAAGAGACCGTGCCGGTCCTGCCGGCAAAATCGAACGGCTGCTTCGGATACATCGCCAACGTTGTCACCGTGCCGGCGTCAAAGACACCGGTCGGATTATCATTGCTGGCTTCACGAAGCTGGCCGTTGCAGATCATGATGTCGTTGGGCGGCGTAACAGTCGTCGTCCCATTGCAAGTCTGAAGCTGGGTCGTCGCGCCCATCCGTTGTACTAGCCTGGACCAAAATTGACGTTGCCGGTGGCACGTGATACTCCCCAGACATTGGGGTCGAGATCGCCGGTGCGGCTCGGGATTCCCGGATTCTTCTTGTCAAAGGTATCGCAGAAGATAGCTGTACCGCCCAACTGCATGCCGCAGTTTCCGCTAACAGGAGTTGGTGGTCCGTAGTCCTGTACCTGTCCCTGTGCCTGTCCCTGTCCCTGTCCCTGTCCCTGTACCTGTACCTGTACCTGTACCTGTACCTGTCCCTGTACCTGTCCCTGTCCCAGCGCCAACGCAGAGCAGCTCGCGGTGGTGCCGCCGTTAGAACCGCCGCAGCTCCATGTCCACGGGCCCGAGCCTGCCACGGACGACGACGTGCCGGCGGAGCAAAGGTTGGTCGAAGGTGCAGACGATGCCGTCGTGCCGTTCGCCGATCCGCACGCGCCGTTGACCGCCGCCGGGGCGGCACTCACAGCCACCGTCGTACTGGCTACTGAGGACGTGCCTCCGGCCCCGGTGCAGGTCAGCGTGTAGGTCGTGGTGCTTGTCGGCGATACCGCAAGAGTGCCGCTGGTAGCTTTCGTCCCCGTCCAGCCGCCCGCAGGCGGTGCATGAGGTTGCGTTGGTCGAGGACCAGGTCACCGTCGAGATTTTGCCGGAGGTTATGCTGGTCGGGCTCGCCGAAATTGCCACCGTGGGTGCGCGGTGGCGCCGCCCGAGTTGCCGCCAGACCGAGTTGCCGCCAGCGGGATACGCATTATTTGATCCGGGCAAAACGGGCACGCCGCCGGGGACATCCACGAGCACGATATTGACGTTGGAAGTCACCATGGGCTGGTCTGATCCAAGCTGCACGACATTGGTGCCGGGCACGAGATCGGTAATGGGAATGGTCACGGCAAAGGTGCGCCACGTATCTGCTTAAGCGTATCCGGATACGGCCAGGGCGTTGGGTGCGCATGGCCGTTGACAATCACGTTGAGCGTCGTGGGAATGGGACTAATTGCGTTAGAGAAGTTGAAAAGAACACGCACCGCTGCTGCCTGCGGATTAGCCGGCATATTGAGCACATTCCAGCTTGCGGTCTGATTAGCGAGAGAAAATTTACCCAAGTCCAACGTGTTGGTCGCCGCATTGGGTTGATTGACGTCCAAGGCATCGTAGCTGAAATCCCGATAGGTAAATGGTCCGTCAAACGCCACATTGTCCCAGACAAACGTGTGCTGTCTTTGCGATGGTACATCGGTCCAGTTCACCCTTGTCCGCGTTGTAGTGAACATCTTCGAGCCAGATTAATCCGCGTGTGAGCGACAGATTCGCATTGGTGATAACGGCGATGTGCCTAAGCGTGGCTGGCAGATGGCAGCGACACCCGCATCGGTGGCGTAAACATCGATCTGATTTTGAGAGATCTTGAGCTCGACATGGTTCGTAATTCCTGAATTGTCCGGCGGTGAAATGACGCAATCGAGTTGTTGAACCGCCATATTGGTTCGAACTCCACCAAGTCCGACTGGTGTCATCCATGACGTAATTGCGGACTACGACCGCTGAATCGACGGTCCAGCGCCGCTTGTCCAGATTGTTGCCGTTCTGGCACGACCCCCATCGCCCCAGGAGCAACCGCCGCGCCAAAACGAATTCCAAAACCGTGTTGTGGGAGCGCCTGCCACGAATCGAAGTGATTGAACGGTGTGGGAACTGGAAGATTACTCATCCAAAACTCCGGCCACGCCGCGTGAGTTCCATGCGAGTCATTGCTGATACGTCGAAAGAGACCGTCCCGGTCCTTCCAGCAAAATCGAACGGCTGCTTCGGATACATCGCCAGCGTTGTCACCGTGCCAGCGTCAAAAACACCGGTCGGATTATCATTGCTGGCTTCGCGAAGCTGGCCGTTGCAAATCATTATGTCGTTGGGCGGCTGACACCGTAGTCGTCCCATTGCAAGTCTGAAGCTGGGTCGTCGCCGCCCATCCATTGTACTGGCCTTGACCAAAATTAACGTTGCCGGTGGCACGCGATACACCCCAGACATTGGGATCGAGATCGCCGGTGCGGCTCGGGATTCCCGGATTCTTCTTGTCAAAGGTTTCGCAGAAGATAGCTGTACCGCCCAACTGCATGCCGCAGTTTCCGCTAACAGGAGTTGGTGGTGCCGTCCAGTCCCAGTCCCTGTCCCCGTCCCTGTCCCGTCCCTGTCCCTGTCCCAGTCCCGTACCTGTACCTGTACCTGTACCTGTCCCTGTACCTGTCCCTGTCCCTGTCCCTGTACCTGCCAGACGCCAACGCAGAGCAGCTCGCGCTGGTGCCGCCGTTAGAACCGCCGCAGCTCCATGTCCACGGGCCCGAGCCTGCCACGGACGACGACGTGCCGGCGGAGCAAAGGTTGGTCGAAGGTGCAGACGATGCCGTCGTGCCGTTCGCCGATCCGCACGCGCCGTTGACCGCCACCGGGACGGCACTCACAGCCACCGTCGTACTGGCCACCGAGGACGTGCCTCCGGCCCCGGTGCAGGTCAGCGTGTAGGTCGTGGTGCTTGTCGGCGATACCGCAAGAGTGCCGCTTGTAGCTTTCGTTCCCGTCCAGCCGCCCGCAGCGGTGCATGAGGTTGCGTTGGTCGAGGACCAGGTCACCGTCGAGATTTTGCCGGAGGTTATGCTGGTCGGGCTCGCCGAAAATGCCACCGTGGGTGCCGGAGTTGTCGTGGGTGGTGGCGTCGGCGCGGTGCCTGTCCCCGTACCTGTACCTGTACCTGTACCTGTACCTGTACCTGTACCTGTACCTGTACCTGTACCTGTACCTGTACCTGTACCTGTACCTGTACCTGTACCTGTACCTGTACCTGTACCTGTACCTGTACCTGTACTGACCGTACCTGCCACCTGTACCGACTGTCCGCACCTGTATGTCCCACGATGTGCCCAGCCTGCCGGCGCAGAGCAACCGGCTGGTGCCGAGGACGCCAGTCACCCTGCTGGCCGGGCTGTCGGACCCAAGCCCGATCGACGTCGACGTGCCGGCGGCGCAAAGGCCTGGTTGAAGGTCTCGCACGATGACCGGATGCATTGCCGAAGGGCGGACTGTCGACGAGCCCCTGAGCACGGCGGCGAGGCCAGCACCAAAGGCGAGAGCGCGATCATCGAGGCAAGTGCCCTCGTGAGCCGAGGGCGGGCGCTGTGAAGCGAAGAGACAAAGACTGCGCGCACGTGTATGATCCCCAAACATAACAGATGTGCACTCCAAAACTAATCAAGAATAAGGTGAAGATTTGTCAACGAACAACGCTAGCGAACCGCGGCCAGGGTTTGTTCGTTGCTGATGTCGGCTGCAGTACCAGTCCCGCCCTCCTGGCCATCCGACCCCAATGACACGATCTCATATGGACCCTTCTCGCCGGGAGCGCGGTAGACATAGGCGTGACCCCACGGGTCAGCCGGCACGGAAACATTCTTGAGATACGGCCCATTCCAAACCGGGGCGTTTCCCGGTCGCTGTGCCAGAGCGGTTAGCCCTTCGCTTACGGATGGATAGCGGCCGACGTCGAGATAGAACAGATCAAGCGCACTGCCGAAGCTTTCAATCTGCAGCTTTGCCGCCTTGACCTTGGTCTCTCCGAGAGAATTGAGCACGCGAGGACCGACCAGGCCCATCACCAGGCCGATGATCGCGATGACGACCAGCATCTCGACCAGGGTGAAACCGCCTTCCCCATCTACTCGCAACGATCGTCGCCTCGAACGACTCCTTTTGCCGCCGAGCCCGAACCACACCGCGCGAGATGGCTGTTTAGCCGCGCCTATCTTCGATGGAGCGGTGCCCACATGGTCGATAGTTGTTCTGCTTATCATACGCCGCAACATTTCTTTCTCCTGCATCGCTTGACGCCGATCTACGTGACCGACAGACACATTGCCACCGCTGTCCATTCGGCTACCGAACCGAGGTCACGCGGAGCACTTCCGTTACCGTCGTGATCCCAACCCGGCATTTTGCGACCGCATCGTCGATCATGGTGGTCATACCTGCTTGAATAGCAGCTCTGTCGATCGCCAATGAATTGGCGTTGGCGCCAACGAAGGGCCTGACCTCGTCCGTCATTTCAAGCAATTCAAAGACCCCGGCGCGCCCGCGATAGCCAATTCCGCCGCAACGATCGCAACCCTCCGCTTGATACACCGTCTCACCAGCTGCAAAACCCAGAACGCGATACCGTGGATCGGCCGCAAGATCGCCTCCGGTCAGCGCATGCATGCGCTTGCAGCCGTCGCACAACACCCGAACCAGCCGCTGGGCAATGACGGCCCGCAATGTCGATCGCAGGAGAAAGCCCTCAACGCCGAGATCAAGGAGACGCGGCACGGCCGCCGCGGCGGTTTCGGTGTGGAGCGTTGTCAGCACGAGATGCCCGGTCAGCGCCGCATGGATGGCGATATTCGCCGTCTCGGCGTCACGGATTTCGCCGACCATGATGACGTCGGGGTCCTGACGAACGAAAGCACGCATCGCCGTGGCGAAGGTCAAACCGATTGCTGGCTTGACCTGCGACTGGTTGACGCCGGGTATCTCGTATTCGACCGGATCTTCGATCGTCAGGATCTTCCGTGTCGGCTCGTTCAGGATCCCCAGCATGGTCGCGAGCGTTGTCGTCTTGCCACTTCCGGTCGGCCCAGTGATCACGACCAAGCCATGCGGCAGCGCCAGAATTCGACGCAACGACGATTCATCGCGGCTGCCCAAACCGACCTTGCTCAGCTCCAGCAAGCCGCGATCTCGCGGCAGCAGGCGGATCACGGCGCTTTCGCCGTGCTGCGTTGGCATGGTAGCGATACGGATATCGATCTCGGATCGTCCGACCCGCGCCCGCGCGGCGCCATCCTGCGGCAGCCGGCGTTCGGCGATGTTCAGGCTGGCGAGAATCTTGATACGCGAGATGACGGCCTGCGGCGGCGCATTGGCTGGCGCAGGTACCGTGCGGAGCATCCCGTCGACCCGCATCCGCACGACGAGCCCGGTCCGGAAAGGTTCAATGTGGATATCGCTCGCCCGCAATTCCATGGCGCGCTCGAGCAAATCGTTGACAGCCCGCACGACCGGTGCACCGCTTGCGAGATCGCGCAGACTATCGATATCATCGTCGCGAGACCGATGCTTCGGTTCATCGACGTCCACGGGGCCGGCGCTGCGTTCATCGAGCTGCCGCTCCAGAACGGCCGAGATGTCATCGAACGAGGCTACGGCGACTTCGACGGCGTCGCCGCATACGATCTCGACCGCACGGATCGCGGCGGCATCCGTCGGATCCGATACCGCCAAGCCAAAACGACCCTGCTCCGCTCGGAACGGAAACACGGACGCCTCGCGCAAGAATCGCGCGGAAAACTGCTCGACTGCACTGGCAGCATTCATCAGGTCTTGAAGATTCAAGCGCCGCAGATTCCAAAATCGAGCCACTTCATCAGCAAGCTTGCCGGCAGGCAGATCAGACTTCTCCCACAGCATCCGCAACGCACTTGCAGATCCCCCATCATCGGAACCTCGGACCTGCATTCTCGTTTCGACCGTGTCCGACACTTCTTTGAGCAGATGCTGACGAAACTGCTCGATCGAGCGCGACGGCGCTGCGGCCACCGCAACGCCACGCGCGAACGGCGCTCGACGCTCGGCATCGATTTCGACTTCTTGCCAATGAACTCCATCACGATGCCAACCTCTTGGGACACAATGGCGATTAACTTCAATAAAGATCCCGAGCGAAACGATGGATCAGGCCGACTGTCCCGATCAGCCGGTCGGCAGGCGGCTTGCATAGAACGCAAACCACAAGGCAGGACACAGAAAGGCGCCGAGGGGTATCTTCATTGTTCCCTCAATTCGACTGCCACGCAGATGCGCCCACAGGATCGTCACCACCGCTGCGCTCGTCGCCAAGCCGAAACACAGCGGCATGAACTCGAGCGGCAGCCACGCGCCTACTGCTGCCGCCAGCTTTACATCGCCCAAACCAAGTCCCTCGCGATGCCTGATGCAGCCGTAGCTCCAGCGCAGCAGCGCCAACAGACCGGCCGCGCCCATGGCGCGCAGAATTGCATCCAGGATGCCAGCCACGGGTTCAGTTCATCCAAAAACCAGGCCGCTACAATGCCGCAGATGGTGGCGCCCCAAGTGATCGTATTCGGCAGGAGATAGGTTCGCGCATCCACGTCAGCCCCTGCCACCATCAGAACGCCGAGCACGATCGAGGCGACGGCGACCGGACCCGGCAACGATACCACCGAGACAAGTCCAATCGCGGTGCTTCCGCCGATCACGATCGCCCAATTCGGACGAAGATCGTCGCGCCAGTCCGATCTGCTCTACTCGCATCGACGCTAATCATTGTCCAATCCGCGACGGCTCCCAGCCGATCCGGACGCAACGTCCAGTTGCCATTGATGACGGCTCCCCCGCTCCGCATCGTTTGCAACTTTTCGCGGAATTCCTCGGTCACGTTGCCGGCATCGACACCATTGCGGATCAACTTCGTCTTGATAAAAATGATGATCTCGGAACGGGTTCGGCTGCTTTCCGTGTTGCCGAACACGTCGCCGAGAAACTTGATCTCTCGAAGGCCGGGAATACCGGAACGGGTATCCTGACTGCGCTCGCTGATGAGACCTGCAAGCAGCACGGTCTGCCCGCTCGTCACCGACACCGTCGAGTGAACCCGACGCTGGGAAATCGTCGGCGTCAACGTCTGTTGATCGTTGTTGTTGACGACGTTCGAGATTTCCTGATCGACCTCGAGCTGGATCGTGCCGTTGGCGTTGATGTGCGGCAGCACCTTCAAGATCACGCCGGTATTACGCATCTCGATCGTGTTGACGATCGGCGTCGTCGAGTTGGCAAGAACCGCCGCCGAACTTGTTGTGATCGGAACCTCGTCGCCGACTTGAAGCAACGCAGGCTGATTGTCGAGCGCGACCAGCGACGGCGACGACAACACCTTGACGTCGGTCAGGGTCTGCAACGCATTGAGGATGGCGCGCGGGCCTCCTGACGAACCCAAAAGCAAATTCAAGACCTGGCCCCAGGCTCTGCAGGAGTGCGGACTGGGCTATCGACGACGCGGCGGTAACAGCCGATACGTTCCCAGCTTGGCGCATGTTCGCCGCGTTAGCGCCGAGAAGACCACCAGATACATTCTTGCTGTTCAGGAAGAACTGGACGCCATACTGCAAATCGCGGGTCAACGTGACTTCGGCCACGGTCGCATCAATCGCCACTTGCAGTTTCGGCCGATCGAGGTCGCGCATCGCACGCTCGACCAATCGATAGTCCTCCGGATTGGAGTAGACCAGGATCGCGTTGTTGGCAGCGTCGGCGGTGATCCGCACGTTCTGAAGAACGGCGCGCGCCGCATTGCCTCCGGACAGCAGCGAAGCGTTTTCAGGGCCGTCCGCGTCGTCGCCCTTCCGATCCGAGAAGCCTTCAAAGGAGGCGTTGATCGGGGTCGCGGCACTGTTCTTGCCCGTGTTGCCCGACGCAGTCGTCGCGTCTCCTCCATGCTTGATCCCGTGCCAAGCGCGTCCAATCGGGATTGGGCGCTGTCGAGGCCCGGCGCGAGTCTGTTTGGTCGGCGAATCGGTGCCGGTGCCCGACCGGGCCAAAGATGTCGTTGAGGATTTTCGCGACCTGGGTCGCATTTCCGTTTTTCAACCGATAGGTACGAAGCGTGGTACCCGACGTATCGGAGCGATCGAGGCGACGTACCCAATCCGTCGTCTGTGCTAGCAGTTTGGGCGTCTTGGTGACGACCATGACCGCGTTCATGCGAGAGACGGGCTGAAACCGGATCACGCCCTGTCCCATCTCCTCCCTCTTTGTTCTCGAATATCTTCTCGAGCTCTCGCGATCATCGTTTCCGGCGAAGTCGACTTGAGCGGATAAACGCCGACCGATTGATCGCGCAGCCATTCGACATCGAACGTCTCGACCAAATCGAGAGTTGCCTGGCGCTCGGCCGTCGTCCCCTGGACCAGCAGCAGATTGCGGGACGGGAGGGTGCGGATCGATCCTGGTCGGGAAAGAAAACTCTCCAGCCGTCTTGGATACCGTCGCCGCCGAAGTATACCGCAACGGCACCAATGATACGCCGAAACCGGGCTCGCCGGCTCCTGGCGCTCACCGATCCGTTGGCGCCCGCCTCGGTAATCGGCACGATCTTCACGAGATTTCCGGAACGCACGATCGCGGCATTGGACATCCGCAAGACGCTTTCGAAGGCTGGAAGCACGTCCTTGCGAGGAAATCGGCCCGGATGACGACAAGGTTACATTGCCCTGCACATGCGGATCGACGACGAAGTTGAGTTGGAGAACGTCGCCGAGCAGGTACTTCGCGACCGTTTGCACATCAGCCCCGTCGAAATTGATCTCGACGCCGTCACCCTTGGACGACTGCGACTGCAATGACGCTTGCTGGAATGAGGCGCTCCGCATCGAAGGATCGGGATTATTGCCGCGACGCGGCGGCTCCGGTTCAACATCGGCGCTGGGAAACAGCATCGGTCTGGGCGCGTCGTTGGCGCTGTCTGATCGCGAATCATTGACGGGAGCGCGTGCGCTGAAGTCCGCCTGGCGGACCGCACTGACGACACTCAAGTTATCGAGCGGCGCGGGGTCCTGACTGAGACTCGCGCCTGACATCATGCAGCCCGGCAAGAGACCGAGCAGCACGACCACGAAGCAAGCCTCTATTAAATTTCGCAAATCTGCCCCCGTTGGAAAATAACGGTATTATTGTCGCCCGCGGTTTACGCGTGAGCGCACACCGCGGGTGATCACGGCAACAGCAAATTAGCAGTCACTACTGGACGCTCCCCCGAGCGTGCGCGCAATCAATTACTGGTGAAACAGCCAATCGCAGCAAAATATGTGGCAAAACCAAGCATATATATGGTTAAGAAAGGGTAATTTTGGAACCGAGCGATTGTTTCTACAAAGGAATTGTAGTTTTGCGAACAAATTAATTTCGAACGCTAATTCGCCGACTCGATTCACGCGCGCATTGTCTGGAGTATTTAATTACCTAACAACCTGATTGAGCGTGATGAATGCGCGTAAATTGCAACGCAAACGCTGCACTCGCTAAGCTACCCGACGCGGTACTTCCATCCGGATTCACTCGCCTGCCTTTGCGAAGAGCGTGTAGGTGACGAAGCGATCGCCGAGCGACAAGACGAGCTTGCGTCCCTCGATCTGACTAACCGTCCATCCATCGATGTTATCGCCAACGTGCGCGTGGACGATCCTCTTCTCCGCTCCCACCCGAACCACGGCGCGCGCAGTCTTCCCATCCATTACGATGCCGGAGAGAACCAGATCTGGCGGCGGGGCCGGCGACGCCGCTGGTTCGGGAGCCGGGGCGACCGGCGCCGCGGGCGGGCGGCGGCTTGGCGCAAACAATGGCCGATCGACAATCGTGGACAGGCGCTGCAAAGGTTGTGCTGCGAGCGGATTGGAAAGCGGGATGTTGGACACATCCTGCGCCGGCGCAGGCGCCTCGGCCGCGAGCGCAGCGGTCGTGCAATAGAAGAGCAAGACGGCTTTGGCCGTCAGGCGGAGACACGTCATGGCGTCCCTCGCCGCCAAAATGCACGCAGGCTCATCGTCGCTCGAAGCGGAGGATCTTCGATGGCCCGCCCCGCCGCCGCGCTCGCCGGCTGCACCGTCAACGCATCGACAAAGATATAAGGTGTACCGGTTTCGAGTTGATAGAGCATTCCCCGTAGCGCCTTCGTATTAAGATCGAGAGTGGCTTGCAGCCTGATCGTGTCGGACGCTTCGTCCCGTTTGGCGGCTTCACCACCCGAAGACATGAGACCGGCATGGTGAAGGTCGGCGAGCTGCGCCAGATAGGCTTGCAGTTGTGCGCTCGCGATCCCCTGGGTGGGCGCGCTCAGAAAAGCTGCCGGCGGCGCCGCACCCAGTCGCCGACCGCCGTCCGCTCGCATTCGGGCCTCGAGACGCGAAAGCAGATTCGCGACGCTCGGCGAGTTCCTGTCCCGCATCGAAACGCGTTTGCAGCGACTGTCCCGCGACGACGATAGATGTCAAAATCAGCAGAACAAGAACGGCCAGTGAAACGGCCTGCTCGCGGTCGAGTTTCGGCACGCCTCACTCCTCCCCGATCGTGTTGTGGGGCTCAACGTGCGCCTCAATGGAAAACCTGAAGGACTTGCCGTCCGGCCCGCGCGTTGTCGGCGCGAAGAAATGCACTGCCGGTCAGATGCCCCGACTTTTCAAGCGGCGCGAGCAAGCCTGGTGCGTCGTCGGCCAGGCCGGTCATGCGCAAGGTTGCATTTTCCACGCGAAGTTCGGTCAGATACGCCGTGTCAGGCAGTGCGCGCGACAGTGCCTCGACGAGGATGACGCTCGAAATCGATATGTCTTTCAAGAACCACGCGCGCTCAGCCAACGGCATGGACGCTGCCGCCGACGGCGAACGGCCGCCCTGAACTTGCCGCTGCAAGGTCTTTGTGCGCGCGGCGATGCTCTCGCTCTCGTCGCGAACCGAGCCCGTGGACACGTAGGCCCAAAGACTCACACATATGCTCATCGCGACAATCGCACCAACTCCAAGACCAATCAGCCGGCCGATCTTTTCAACCCCGTCACGCGAAGCGTCGTTCAATCGCGACCACAAAGTCACAGATATCGGCGCCTTGTGAGTTTCGACACTCGAGTCGCTTGCCACGATGCGGTCGACCTCGACACCGAGTCCGGTCAGGAGCTGCCGCGAGGCGTCAACATTCGTCCGTGAGGCCATCAGGATTCGGACATCGATGACCGAGGCACTTTCCGGATTGGCCTCGGCATAAAAGCCGTACACCAGGTTGTTGGGCGGCCAGGGCGACAGCCGCTCGATCTGGTTGCGGATAACGCCGGACAGGAATTTCTCCGCCTGCGCCGGTACGGTGATGTCTCGCTTCACGATCTTGTCGGCAGGCAATTCGAGAATGACAAATTTGTTGCGAGTTGCGCGCAAGAGATCCGCCGAGACAATGTCTCCGGCTCGAAACTCGGATTAAGTCTCGGATTGGGTGATGTCCCGGCTAGATCGAGGCTCCCTTACGACGATCTGTTGATTTTCGTACGCAACGGTCAACGCATGCAGTTCACGCTGCCGCTCCTGCCAGGCCACAAACATCTTGGCCAGCGTTTCAAGCCACCCTTTCACGACAGCAGGTATCTGCATGATGCTACCTTTGCGCCGTCGGAGGCGCAGCCATTGAAGCCGTGGTGTATGGCACGGGGGTCCAAACCAGAACACGGTACGGTTGGCTGTCCTGAGGCAACACGACGATCACCGCATCCGCCGCAGTGCTGTAGCCACTTTCGATGGCTGCCGTCAGATGCACCGATGCGACGCGCTGCGGCTTGACCGCAAGATATTGCTGCGCCGGCGCGAGCATTCGCACCAGCCGATCGACATCTTGGGGAAAGCTGCGGCGAGCCTTGAGAAAGGCGGCAGCCCGGTCGCCGTCGATTCCGGGCAGCGCCGCTATGACGCCTGGTGGCGCGGTCAATGGATTGACGGTTTGGTCCCCGAACACGGTGGTTAGCGGCGCAATCGCCGCGATCCACTCCGGGGTCATTCCGCGAATAGTCTGGAGTTCCGTAATGTCCGTGACGGGTTGGCTAGACTCAGGCGTCTTGGGCGTGACATTGGCCGGACGCGGCTGGCCGTCGGGATCTGCCGCACGACCGGGATCGCGTCGTTCGACGATGCGCCTGGCGACATCGCGCGCGGTCGCTTCCGAAGCGCCAATGGAACGCAGCAGAGAAGCAAGAAGCTCGAGCGGCGCTTTGCCGATGTCGATGCGGCCGCCCTCGTAATCGAGGCCCACACGCACGGCTCCCCTGCCGAGGGTCATCGTTGTCTCGAACCCCGCGACGGGGGAATTGCGGAGACGTGTCCATGACGCCGGCGGCTGTCTCAAGTCCGGCAGTCAGAAGCGCCTCCCCCTGTAAGCGATCCCGCTCGACCGCCATCACTCCCGCATAGCCGCGGAAAGTCACCGATGCTGCCATCGCCAGTGCTGACAGCAGCGATATCGACCAAAGCACGGTCACCAGAATCATTCCGCGACGAGAATCACCGCGCTTCATCGGGCCGACCTTTCAGACGGGGCGACCGGCAAGGTCGGTGCGATGGACAGACAAGCGAGAGCTGCCTCCATTCGTCCGCAGGCTGGCGGCGCGTCGGCGCGAACTACAAACGCGGCTTCGCCGAGCAAGTCAGTTCCACTGTCGCGGTCGCGCACGTTCAAACGCACATAACGCGGCAATACCGATTGCCCGGTCCAACTGGAATACCACACCAGTTTTCCATCCCGCGCGATACGCCCGAACGCGAACGACATGTCCAGTCTTCCTTCGATCAAAACCACCGGATCTCGCGCCGTCACATCCTCGAAGCGGCCGCGTTGCCCTGGCCAGGTCGCGCGGCTTCTGATCAGACGACGCAGGTCGCCATCCTGCTCGACGGTCAGGCTGATAAGCTCGTCGCCGGTCGACCTGGACGCAACGCCGCCGGCACCCACGAAGGTGATGCTTTTCTGTTCGGCGGCAAACGCGATCGCGGCGCCATCCGCTGTTCGTCGCGCTACGAAGCGAGCCGAACCAAAATCGCCTGCCAGACGCGCGACGGCGAGCATGAGACGCTCGGCTTCGGTTGCGCCTCGCGTTCCGCGGTCGAAATAAAGCGCAATATTACGGATGAGTGCGGCGCTGGAGATTATGATCACCAAGGCAATGGCCAGCGCCGCCAGAACCTCCACCAGCGTGAAACCATCGCATCCGGTGTGTGCTCGTCGGCGTTCAACCGTCATCGCTCTGGCTTTCCAAGCCGTATGGTTTCGGCCGTGATGAGCTGGTCGGGTGCCCACGTCACGCTTGCCAATACCCGAAATGTCGACCAGTTGGCTTGGTCCCGCGAGCGGGCTGCGACGGCAGGTTCGAAGGCGATGCGCCAACGCAATCCGTTGATCTCGCCTTCCCGCGACGCGCTGGTCAAACTGGAACGGTCGAACGGGGCGTCGAGCAGCGAACGCAACAGAACCTGGGCCGCGACGCGGCCCTCGGCGTTGGCCATGATGCGGCGCGCCTGCGACAGGTGCGGCCCAACTACGCTTGCGAAAGCGAGAACCAGCGCCAGAGCGACGAGCGCTTCGAGCAGCGTAAATCCTGCCTGGCCGTCGCGGCGGTCATCACGGTCCGATCGTGACGCCGCCAGTATACCAGTTAACAAGTATTTCATACTCGGCCTTCTCACGTGATAATTTCAGCACCGCTCCCGTCGATGCGCCATCTGGATGGAAGCGGACGACCGCCTGCCGCCCCGACCACACCGCATCGATGCCGAGGATATCGAGTACGACGTCACGCGGCAGCGCGACGATATCGCCACCGTCCCCGACAAGGAAACGTCGCTCGCCATCGAGAGACACCTCGCGATCGCGGCCGGTCAGTATCGCGCCGAGCCGTTCACGCCGCAACAGCGAAGCCGTCTGCAGCGTCAGTGCCTTTAGCCCGGCGCGTCCGGTGCCTGGCATCATCGTTAGCGCAAGCGACGCGACCAGAGAGATAATGAGCATCACGGCGACGACTTCGATGAGCGTGAAGCCGGCTGCCCGATCGACGTTCCAGCTTCTCTGCGCAGACAGGACAGCGCGAGGCACCGGCATCGCCCGGATCATTGCGCCAATTCCGTCATGCTGAGCAGCGCGCTCATGATTGATACGATCAGAGCTCCGATGACGACGCTGACGACAATGATCGTGATTGGCCCGATCGCGCCCATCAAGCGATCAAGGCCAAGACCGAGCTTGTGCTCGTAGAACTGCGACGCTTGACGGACGATGGCGGCAACGTCGCCGACTTCATCCCCTACCCTGAGCATCCTCACCGCAAGCGGCGGGAGCAGGTTGGTATCCGCCAAGGCGTCAGCGAAGCGGCGGCCATTTCGCACCTGCTCGTGAACGGCATCCACTGCCGCGACGTGACGCGGCTCCATGACTATATCACGAAGGATCTTCAGCGCGGTTGGTAGCGGTACGCCATTCTCGAGCAGCAGGCCAAGCGTCCCAAGGATGCGCGCCGTCCGCCGGTCCTCCATCGGGCCCGAAATTCCCGGAAGCGATGCGATGACACCGACGATCCGTGCCCGCCACTCCCGTCTGCTCAACGCCAGCCAGCTAGCAAGAACCAAAAACAAACATATTCCCGAGAACAAGATTCAGGTTGAGACGCAGCCAGGACGAGCACGCGACAACGAGAGCGGCACCGGAATTCAGGCGACCACCAAGATCTTTGAAAACGGGCTCGAACTGCGGCACGACATAGAGCAGGAAGAATAGCAGAATGACGATCGCAGAGCAGACAAGGAACAACGGGTAGCGTATCGCAGAATTAATTCGATCGGTCAGAACTTCCCTGCGCGCCCGATCTTCGACAATTGCACGCAGCACCGCATCCAATTTTCCGGATGCTTCGCCTGCGCGCACCATGGCGACATAAGTGGGTTCGATGATGGTGGAATGCTGTTCCAGGGCCTCCGCGAAGCTGTCGCCCGCAGAGATAGATGCCCGCAAGCCATCGGCGAACCGCCCTATGGCCTTGCTGGTGTCGTCGCTGAGCGTCTGCAACGCCGCGTCGAGCGTTAATCCGGCAGCAAGCAGAAGCGCGAGTTGGCGCAGAAAAATGGAAACATCGCGGGATCGGGGCGCCTTTCCGCCGGGCCTGCGGCTGCGAGCGAGAATTCCAGTCGTCGCAACCTCGGCATCGATGGTCATGTGACCCAGATACTCGATGCGCCGGACCACCTCTTCCCGCGATGGTGCCTCGACCTGGCCACTGACGATTTCGCCCGCAAGCGTGACGGCGCGATATCGGAACTGCGGCATCTCACCCGCCTCCAAAATTGCGATTACGCGAATGACGCGCTTGAATGTCGCCCGTCCGAAGGCCGTCCGTCAGTCGAGGTCCGGCGCATTTGGGTGCGTGCCTCGCATCGACAACGCCAACTCGACCAAGCCTCTGCAACGTCGCACACATCGCGCGTCGCAATCAGCCCCTCACCTGTCGCGAGAATGCGACCGGCGGGACGACGAAAATCGGACCAAAGTACGGCATTCCTGTGTCTGCTTCCTCGCTCTCAGTGTTATCCGTGATTACCATTGTTGATCGGCCTCGCGAACGCCGCGGCGGCAAGCACTTCGAGAAGTTCAGCAAGCGCAGGAAAAGCTGACGTCCGCGTTTCTCGCCATCTTTTTCTCGCGACCTGAGTTGCGTGCGCGCGGACAATCATTTGCTGCGAACACGATGTGTCGCGACGACCAAGAATCGCGGTTTTCCTTTGGCGACAAACCGTTGAGCCAGGCCTTGCGCGCATGAACAATCAGAACATCGGCGCCGCCCGCCACCCCGGCCCGCGCCAGTGCATCCAGCGCGGCTTCCGGGTCCTGCTCATCGATACCGATCCGGCATTTGACGGTGACGGGGATGGCGACCGTTCGCTTCATCGCGGCGACACACGCCGCGACCAATTCAGGTTCCGCCATCAGGCAGGCGCCGAACCGCCTGTCCTTCACCCGATCCGACGGGTAGCCGACGTTGAGATTGATTTCGTCACAGCCGAAATCCTTGCCGATCCCGGCGGAGGCTGCCAGGTCTCGCGGGTCGGAGCCCCCGAGTTGAAGCGCCACGACCGCGGGGCTCACGGATGGACCCGATCACCGGATCTGCGGATCACCAACGACGTTTACTCCTTTTTGACTCCTCGACCCCCGCGACAAAACGCGCGCCTGATGAACAGACTTAACGCGATTAAATAGGCAACTTGATCAGCACTCAATCAAAGAAGCGTCCAACGTTTAAGCTTGCGCACCAACAGGCCTTGCCGCAATCATGCGTTTATTAACTATAGATGGCCCCCGGTTTTATGAACTAGTGCACAGACAGCAGACGGTAAATGATTAGGATTGACGCCGAGATTGGCTGGAGCCGCGCTTGAACCCGACCGGCGTGACGTGCTGTAAATTGATAGGAGACGTTTTTGCGCCGGCGGTATCAAACTATGTCTGTGCTGACGTCCGGATCGAACGTTTGTTACGCCCGACCGGGTCAATGGTTGAGGGATATGGAACAGGGAGAGCATCAGCGATCTGCGAATGCCCTCCGGCGGCCTACGAGCCGCCACACGACTGAATACGTTCACACTAACGTCGCGCTTTCGGAGGTAGCGTGTACTGAATATTAGGAAGAGTTAATCTGACGGCCCATTGCACGGAGCCCTTGTCTTTTTACGTTAAATTTCGCGTGTATTATAATTTCAGTCGGGGTTGAGTAATGTATCGAACAGACATGAATTTCGACATTCAATTGAGGCTGAATGAAATCAATCGAAGGTCCGTTCAGCTGTCCGCCACCTCATCAGAATTGGCCGATTTGGCCGCCCAATTGGACCAGCTTCGCAAGATGAACGAGCAGATCCGAGTTCTCGCCGATCGGAGATTCCATTCGAGCCGACGAAAACGTAACGAACATCTTTCGCGAACGCGCTTGAGGAACACTCGAGCCAGAATTTCACTACCTCACGACCTCGCTGACGAACCGTAGCGACCTCCGTAATTGTACGGGGCCCGCAGCCGGAAAACCCGTCCCGTCGGCCTGGGCACGGCATGCCTCGCCTGGAACCACATTGCGTACCTGCAGTCAGGCGACCATGCGACGCTGACGGCGTTTCATCAGCAAAGTCTCCTGAACTAACATTGTATATTCGAAACTGGCCTGAGTTTTGCTAGCTTGCTAGCGCCTTACAAGAGTTTGACGCACTCCTGGTGAGCGGGAAACGCCTGATTTTTAGACCGCAGATTATCGTAACAAGAAATTGAATTGAACGCCGCCAATCAAGTTTGAACCAACTGCCCTGACGGCGACCCCAATTTGAAGCAGCGTGGGAAATGCGCTGCCTGTATTTTTGAGTGTCGGAGGCGGAAAATGCGAAAGATTTCTGATCCTTCCAAAAAGCGCTTTGATGGCGCGGTGTTCGACTCCCTAAGCACGATCGGGGAAACCAACTTTCAGCTGCGCTTGTTGACCGACACGTCTGCAACCCCGGCCCTGATCGCTTCTCAAATTGAGCTCTACGACTTGCTGCTAGGCGAAGTTTCCGGCATCCACGCCAGCCTTGCCAAAGATCTCAAGCACGCGCGCCGGACGCGGCACCCTTCCGGTCGTCCCGGTTTCGAATACACGAGCAGGCTTAATTGATTGGAGCCCGTTAAGAGCGTCGGTCTCGCTGACTTCTGTTTGCTTGCCGAGAGGCAGGGATCCGAAGATCCTCCAGCTTATGCCCGGATCGAAGCGCTGCGACCACCCACCGCGGTTGCTTGCCACGACCAGACCAAGTCTCCAACGGCGCGGACGGATTGCAGTATTTGGGGAGAACTTTCGGATACTTGCGCCTTGGCCGACCGGCTCGCAGCTCCTCAGGCACCTCACCGGCCCGCTCCGAGAAACTCAGCTGAGCGAGACGCTTCTCTAGCTTGTTCTTTTCGGCGCTGATCTTCTTCGCAAGGATCCTCGTCAGCTCTTCGTGCAGAAGCCAGAGCTCCTTGAAGTCCATATTCTCTACGTCAAATTTGGGCATCGCCCTTCTCGCCACTCTGCATCCAATGCGGATTGATGGGGGCTGGTCTCTTTTAAAAATTACTGTCTTGATTTCGAATTATATGAGGACGAATTAACGGCCGAAATTAAATGAGGAATCGGCTAGTTTGCTGTCAATTTCAACGGTACTTTATTGCTTCCTGGCTAAAATGGAAGAAAATGATCGATAAAATAAACAATAAACACGGTATGTGGCACAAAAGCACTATCAGATGTTGTTGACATCAGAATGATCCGGCCCGGTCTGGACCCTTCGCTCGGCGTCAGAGCGAGCGGCGCGCGTGCACTCGGTAGCATGACGGCATCAGCCGGCGACACCGTGTCCTTCGTCTCCCCTTGCCTTCTATGATCAGGTTTTCCGGCCAAGGCGAGTGAATAGATGTGACTAGCAGCCAGTTATGAACCGGTAATTGTGCTGGCCGACATTGTCCCCAATAGGTGTGCAGGCTAGAGTTTTTGCGGCTTTTGTTAGAGCTCTCCACGGCTTTTGTAGGAATCATAGCTGATTCCCTTTTGATAGACATCCTCTTGATTATTTGCCGAACGCGGCTATCAGAGCTTACCTTGAAAGCGGAACACCAAGGCAGTCGGAGCATGTCGGTGAAGAAGTTCGATTTAGACGCCATGTCGATGGATGACCTCTGGTCACTCCATGAGAGGATCAGTGGAATCTTGTCGACGCGGATCCAGGCGGAAAAGCATGAGCTTGAAAAACGTTTGGCTATTCTCAGCCGCGGCTTGCCAGGCCTAGCCGACGTTTCGCGGTCGCACGGCGGGAGGCCACGGCGTAGATATCCGGTAGTCCTTCCCAAATACCGAAACCCGCAAACTTCCGAAACCTGGTCCGGCCGAGGCAAGCGACCGCGCTGGTTGGCCGCCGCTATGAAGTCTGGGCACAAGATCGAGGAATTTCGCATTCGCGAAAATAATGCGACTGGACGGCAGCGGGCCTAACGGACCCGGCTGCGATGGCCTCCGGCTGATGCCGTTGCCAACGGGCAACATCGACATCCCTTGTGGGTATCCACGCCACCTGAGCGCCTAAATGGGCGACAAAGGCCGCCGTTAAGCTGTCAAAGGTCGATCAGTGACGTGGTTCGCGACCAGCACAGCGTCGATTTTCAAATAAACGCGATCTTTCCAAACCGAGACTTGGCGCGCGACGACGTGGTTTTCCGCCGTGACCGCTTGACGTCTTTCGGCATTACCCGTGATCACCGTCGATGATCGACCTCGCAAGCGTCGCTGCGGCGAGCGCTTCCGCGTTGGGTGCCAGACCACCCACGGTCATAGCGATTTAATCAACGGCGCTGAGACGGCCCGCGGCCCGTTGGCTCCTCGCCTCGCGAATGGTCGACGGATGTGATTTCAATTTGTCTTAGAGCTAGCCGAGGTCAATACGCGGGATCTTGTGCCGACGTGATGTCAAAAAAGGAAGATGACCTGCGCACCAAGAGCCATCAAAGCGATGTTGCAGCAGCATTCCGGCAAAATATCCGGTCTGCATGCCTATACTCGCTCCGCCAATGATCAGCAGGATCGACCAGACATCTTTGATTTGAGCCAGTCCGGCACCGGCCGCCGCTACAACCACAACTATTGTCGCGGGCACCAACACCATGACCTTAAAATGGCGTGCCAATAGAACGCCAACTGCCAGACTACCTATCGAAAGCCAAAGCATCGATGGTCCCTTCCGAAGCGCGTCCGCGCAGCAATAATGCGGCTTTCCGCCGCCAAGTTCCCACCTTGGCGTTAATACCTTGTAAAAATGCTGTGCATCGCAGCAGACCACGAGCCTAAAATCGCTGAGATTCGCGACAGTCCGTCTCGTCCCTCTAAATCGGCCAATGGACGTGCAGACAGCAGACTGATGCTTCAGTTGTAGCGCGACACGGCCGCTTGATTCGCTACCAAGGCCAAACGCCTGTTTGCGATTGGGCCAGCGCGCAGCGTCTTGTTACCTCTGGTGGCAGCCCCGCAGGAACGGCGTTCAGTAAGCGTTCCGCTTTCGAAAAACCTCGAAGGTCGTCTTGATCAAGATCAGGAAATCAAGCCAGAGGCTCCAGTTATTAATATACCACAGATCGAACTTCACCCGCTCTGCGATATGTTCGATCGTTGGGGTGGCGCCTCGGGCGCCATTGCATTGCGCCCAACCGGTTATCCCCGGCTTGACGTGATGGCGAAAAGCATAATCGCTCATCTGAGTTTCGAAGTAGTTGTCATGCTCCAGAGCATGAGGACGCGGCCCTATCAGCGACATGTCCCCCTTCAGCACATTCCAGAGCTGCGGCAATTCATCGATGCTTGAGGAGCGAAGCAGCCGCCCGATCGACGTTACACGCGGGTCGTCACGTGTTGCCTGGATAAGCTCCGGACCACTCTCCTGGTCGATCATGGTCCGGAATTTCAGTATGACAAAATGCTTGCCGTTAAAGCCCTTCCGGATCTGCCTGAAGATCACCGGACCGGGACTGTCGAGTTTGATGGCAGCGGCAGCCAGCACCAGGACAGGCAGGAAAAACAAAAGCACGAGCGAAGCCCCGACGACATCCATGGCGCGCTTCACGAGGCGCTGTATTTCACTGAGGGGCGCTCGCTGAAGCTCGATCGTCGGGGCATGTTTGCGTGCGGACCATGTAAGATCCGACAGCGCCCGAGCACTCTTGTCCGGCACCAATCGAACGGCGACGGAAAGGTTCTTGATCTGATCCCTGACGAACTCAATTCGACCGGCATCGCTCCAAGGCAATGCTATGAGTACCTGCCGGCAATTGTGGTGACGTACAAAGCTGGCCACGGCTTCGATAATCCGAAGGTCTTTCGGCAGATCGCCCGCTTGGCTCAAAGCGAAGCGCCTAACCTCCGGCGCGCCACAAAGGGCCAGCAAATCGCTTCTGCGCAAGGCAGCAACCTCGATGGGGTCGCCGAGCAAAACGGTATCACGCCGCCCGATCACTCGCTGGGCTATGGCTTGCATCAGAGCAGCCTTCGTAGCCTTGCGCGCGGCAAGCAATGCCATCGGGACAAGCGTGTAAAACATGATGAACGCGCCGCGGGAATAGGCCGAGCTAATCTTGAGAAGAAACGCGATAAGCGTCAGCAGCAACCCGGTGGTGAACCAGCACACCAGAATCTCGCGCACCTCCACCCGCGGCTTCGCGCTTTCCTGGAGCTGGTAGTAACCGCTGCCGTTCATGCGCAAAATGTAAATGAAGCTGGCGAGGACGCCGACGGCGCATATCGGGAGGAATTCTATCGGATCACCCAACAACAGATGATAGCCAACGCCTCCCACCAGGCAGGAAAGCAAAATTATAAACGAATCCAGAGCTGGCAAAACATACGCAATAACATCGGCAGAAAAGCCGGTCCTCGATCGCCTAATTGAGTATCCGATCTCGCCTACCTTGCCGTAAATATCCGAACTCGATCGACATGGCATCTCGCCGCTATTTAATTTCCACGCAAAATCTATTTTATTTAAATAAACGATTTTAACTCGAAATTAGTCATATACCCGCCGCGACCACGACACAACATCCAGATTCCGAATTAATTTAATTAAATCTTAACTGACGAACGAAATTATTGACGAGCCAGCGCTACTTCGCGAGACGGCCGGGATGTGAGGCATTTTCTGTTGGCCGCTACGGGGCATGGGGCCCCAGCCACACGAGGCGACGTCCCTGTCAGATGACCAACGGAGGCGTGGTTCGAGGGTTTTGACGCTCAAACAAGCAGGATAAGCCGGCTGGTCGCCAGAATGCGCCTACGGCCGCCACTTGGTTACCCGTGCGTGGCCGCAACATTGTGGCCAATCCGCAACATCTCGCCAAAATCCGGGAGCCTACCGCCACAAAACTACGTCAGCTGGTTTCAGTTCGCGTAAGAGTCGTTCGGGGTTGAAAGATCATGAATTGGGGCGGTCGTTGGGCATTCGTCGCGTCTTCTTAGACCTTGCAGCATTGGCCTCGATGGTTGCGCTCGGCGGCTGCGGGCTCATGTCGGACAGCGGGCCGGCTACCAACGATATATTGTCGGGCCAACGCGACCCGATGAGTCTCAACTACGCGATCGTCAAGGTCACCCCCGCAATCATCGATGTTCTGGCGAAAAACCAACCCCGGTTGGTCAGCTTCGCCAGCAACCGCGGCCGCACGACCTTACATACGGCAACGGCGATATCGTAAGCGTCACCATCTACGAAGACACTCCTGGAGATATCGCCGTTCGGCCCGATGGCGGTGTCCGGCCGGGCATCACCCTTCCGAACCAAACCGTCGACAACCGTGGCAACATCGCGATTCCCCGCGCTGGTCCGATCCGCGCGCGCGGACGCACCCAGGCAGAACTGCAGGACGCCATTGCGGTTGCACTCAAGAACCAGGTGATCGCGCCGCAAGTCGTGGTGTCGACCGGTCGAGCAGAAGACGTCCATGATCACCATCTTGGGCGACGGACGCTCATCGCGGATTCCGGCGAACAGCACCCCCGAGCGCATGCTCGACGTCATCAGCCGAGGCGGCATGACGACGATCACGACGACCGCGACCGGGAGCGCCGGAGCCGAAACCTGGGTGCTTCTGGAGCGGAACGGTCGTCGCGCGATCGCCCCCTTCGGAGCGCTGGTCTATGAGCCAGCCAACAATGTCTATGTGCACCCTGACGATACGATCTATCTTTATCGGGAGCCGCAGACATTCCTGGCCTTCGGTGCCGTCGGGACGCAACAGCAGGTTATATTTGGGGCCTGGCGGTTGTCGCTCGCGGAAGCCATCAGCAAGGCCGGCGGTTTGCTGGATATCCAGGCCGATCCGGCTGCGGTGTTCCTCTACCGTGGTGAAGCCCGCGAGATCGCCGAGGCGATGGGGATCGATTGCAGCCGCTACCAAGGTCCGGTCATTCCCGTGATTTATTCGGTCAACCTGCGTGATCCTGCGGGCTATTTCCTGGTGAGTTCGTTCGAGATGCGCAACAAGGACATTCTCTATGTCTCGAACTCGGGTTCCGTTGAATCCACCAAGATCATGACGTACTTCAACACGATCAACACGACCGTTCAGGCGCCGATTACGACCGTCACCAGCGCGTATGGCTTGCGGAATATCATCAACGGCACAGGGGCCGTGCCCAGTGTCTTCACAACGGGAAATACGGTGATCGCGGCGCCGCCGCCGCACGTTGAATTGTGTGAGGCTGGTGCTGGTTCGCTCGCTGACCGGGCGAGTTTGATCGGTGGAATTCGGGGTTAGAGTATACGCCTCAAGAGCGCGAGCCGGATTTCAAATGCCTGCCGCGGGTCCTCACCCAGCAATCTGAAAAACGTCATGAACCTGCGTTGCAGCGTACTGACCAAAGTTGGGCCGCGAGAGCATCGCATTGCCCAAGCCCTCTGTGGCGACCTCGGCCGAAAGAGGCTAGACACGCAAGGCGGAGAAGTTTCGAGGGTATCGCATGAGTGACGATCGCCGCGTGGTTGTCATAGGCAGTGGCCCAGCAGGCGCGATGGCGGCGTACGAACTCGTGCGGAAGGGCATTCCAGTGACGATGCTGGAAACTGGAGAGGACATACAGCGCGGCGCGCTCGTCAGGATGGCGGGAAGGAATCTCTATCGACATCTTCCGTCCATGACGAAGGCGACCGGGTTCGTCGTCACCGGCGATCCGGAGACCAACCTCGAATACAACTATGCTTTGGGTGGCCTCTCCAATCAGTGGACGGGTGCCGTGCCACGCTTCTGCGCGGAGGATTTCACGGCAGGTGAGCAGGTCCACGAGAAATATCGCTGGCCCGTCACCTACAGTGATCTTGCTCCGTTCTACGAGATTGCCGAAAGGACGATGGAGATCACGGCCGATCCGAGCGATGTCCCAAATCTGCCGGCCGGCTATTGTGACTATCAACACCAAGTGCCGGAGGACTGGCAGTCCGTTCGGCGGGCAGCGCTGAAGCGCGGGCAGGGTTTCACGACGATGCCCCTTGCCGACGGGCCGCCATTCCTGTTCCTGCGCCGCGGCACCTCGTTCAACAGCTACTCGAAGTTGCTCGCCGGGCTTCCCGGGGAGCCTGCGTTCAAGCTGATCACGCGAGCCCATGCGCTGAGGCTGGAATGGGATGGGCAGAAGAAGAAGGCCGTAGCGGCAATCTATTGCGACAGGCGGACCATGGCGCACAATCGCGTGAGCGCCAGCTCCTTTGTCGTCGCATGCGGACCGCTCAATTCGGCCAAGCTGCTATTCAATTCGGCCTGCAACGACCACCCGAACGGGATGGGCAACGGCGCCGGCCTGCTCGGCAGATATCTTCATGATCACCCCCGTGAGTGGTGGGCAGTCGACGTGGACACTCCGCTCACTTCGCTGTCCCCGCCTGCCTACTTGACGCGCCTGCCCCACGCCTCGTCGGACCCGCTACTTGCCTCGTCATGGACGCTCGGTGCGTTCGGAACGGTAGGCAAGATCAAAAGCCGGTTTGGACAGAAGACGACTTATTTTGGAGTGCAAGTCTTCGGAACAATGGTGCCGGAAGAGAAATACTACGTCGGTCCCGCGAGGGACGACAAAGACGAGTTTGGCTTCCCTGCCTTGGAGGTTCACATCAGCTTCGATGAAAACGTTTTGGACAATATGGTCAAAGCGCGCGAGCACCTGGTGCAACTGATGCGGGATGCCGGCCACAGAGGGGCGATCAGGGAGATCGTCCCGACGCTTGTCCCCGGAACGGCAAAACACTATGGCGGAGCGGCCCGCATGCATGCCTCACCCAAGTTCGGCGTGACGGACGGCTTCAATCGACTTCATGAGATCCCGAACGTACTGGTAGTCGATGCCAGTTGCTTCACGACCGGCGCAGAGAAGAACCCCACGCTGACCGTGATGGCGCTGGCTGCACGCTCGGCGGACCGCCTCGCACGCGACCTGAGAGCCATGTGACGGAGAGCGGGCGTGCGCTACAGGCAGTTTGGGAAAACCGGATGGCGCGTTTCCGAGATCGGATTTGGCGGAGCGCGCATTGGTGGGCTGTTCGCTCAGGACGGTGGCAGGGTGACGTCGCTAAGGACGCTTGAGGCCGCCTGCGACGCGGGGATAAACTTCTTCGATACCGCGGACATGTATTCGCAAGGGGAAAGCGAGATCCTCGTTGGCAAGGCCTTTCGCAAAAAGCGCGACAAGGTTTTCATCGCAACCAAGGGCGGCTATTGCCTTCCGGCGACGGAAGAGGCTCATCCAGCTCATCAAGCCGATCGCGAAGCCCATTGTTCGGGCGATCGGCCTGCGCCGTAGCGCGGTTCCGGCCGCTCTGTCGGGCACCATTTCACAGGATTTCTCGCCCGGCCATTTGAGAAAAGCCGTGGAGGCGTCTTTGCGGCGACTGCAGACCGATCATATCGATCTGTACCAGCTCCACAGCCCGCCTCGGGAGGAACTCCACGGAACCCGGCTCCAGGATGCGTTGGGGCTCCTCGCGCGTTTGAAGGCGGAAGGGAAGATCCGCGAATATGGAATTGCCCTCGACTCCGTCGACGATGCTGCACACTGTCTGGGCATGGAGGGGATCGCCAGCCTGCAGATGCCCTTCGGGTTGATGGACCTGGAGGCGCTGGACGGCGTGTTTGACAAAGTCTCCGAGCGCCGATACGGGATCATCACGCGAGGATGTTTTGGTGGAGGCGCGTTGAAGCCCTCTCTCACCGAAGCGGATCTGCGTGCAATAGAGCCAAAGTGGGAACGCGTTTTGCAGGTCAGGCGACTCGCTGAGCAGATGCAGCGCTCACCGCTCGAAGCGGCGCTCAAGTTCTCGCTCTGCATCGAGCGCATCTCCGTCACTATTCTGGGGATGCGCACCCCTCAACAACTTGCGGCCAATCTTCAGTATTACGCTGCAAAGCCACTGTCGAACGAGGAGAAGCGCGAGCTGCTGGCCCACTGACGGTGAGTTTTACCTAACCGAAAGATTTTTTGAAGCGAGCGTCAAATCATGAAGGCTGGAAATCGCCGAACGGCATCGGGCCCCCAGCTCGGGCTCCTTGGTCAGGCTTGATCTATCGGACGGAGTTCGATTGGCTAGGCTAGGCGTTCCGACGATGGTGTCCCGCCCCGGCTGGTTCGATCTCCGAGTGCGACAGTAGGAAGCGCACCGGCTTCCGAATTCGGCGAGGAATTGTCGGTAATCGGCAATGCCTCTACCCAGCCTATCACCAACTGTTGCAACCGGTCCCGCGCGCTTTCCGAGGTAAACGTGTGATCGGCATCCTTGAAGTGTTCGACAGACACCCGCCCACGGAACGGCACATTGGGCAGCGCGTCGAACAGCTGTTCGCGATAACTCTGTCGCCCATCCAATGATCCGCCGGTCAAGACAATCAGCATCTTCAAATTTCGATCGAGAGACTTCAGGTACAATTGCTCGAGCTCGGTTCGGATACGGTGATCGGCGGCACTCACGGGCTGCGCGCCAAAGGCCAATCTCGCTCGCTCGCTCAATTCCTCAAAAATCCGGCCACGTCCGCTAATAAACGACCACCAACTGCGTAGCTGGGTGATACGCCGGCTAATGTAGTGCGCATAGAAGCGCGCTGTGGGTGGGATCGTGGGATCAAGCAACGCAAGGCCGAGCACACGCATGTCCGAGTAGCCATATCTCAACGCGATCTCGGCACCCGCGCAAAGACCGATCAGGACGACTTCGCTAACATCATAGGATGCCGTCAGCCAATCAAGCGCTTCGGACAGATCTGCCTTATGCGCCTCGATCGGGCTTAGGCCATCGTCCCGGCCAGCGCTGTCCCCGATACCGGAGAAGTCGAATTGAAAAGCCAAGTACCCTAAGGCTGCAAGATCGCGAGCCATCTTTACGTACATGCGATGATGTCCGACCCGATGGGCAATCCCGGTATTCAGTATCACCACAGCGGGTCGTCGAACCGGCAGCTCAGAAGAAGGCCGCGAGAGGATGCCCATGAGGGACTTCGATGAGCCAAACTGGACTGCAAGTTCGGTGAAGGCACCCGTCATTTTAGCCAATCCACAATGCGATCGAGGGCTCCTGCCGGGATCGAACCCGTATCCAGCCTTTCCTCGATCCACGCCGAGGCTTCAGCTACATAGTCGACGGCCAATGAGCCGAACTCATTTGGCAATGGCGGCTGTGCCGTAAGGACAACAAGCGTGCTTGCCGGAAGCAACGTCGCCTTGCTCTGAATTGCGCCGCGCGCGAAGCCGTCTACGATGTCTGACCTGATCAATTGGTCGCTGCGGTCTACCCGGTGGGCCTGACATCCGACGACGGCTAGTTCGTCGACTGCGAGAGGTTCCCATAGAAGTAGTTTAGTGATCTCCGTTGGCTGCCGGGCCGCAACTCGAGCTGACAAGTTGGCGCCAAGCCGCAGCCCTGCCAAGCTGACGGTGACGGCGGCCGTTATATCCTTGAGCTCTTCAATCGCGGTCTCTATGTCCGCACACCAACTCGAAAGGTCTCCCTCGCCACGGTCGCCGTAAGAGTTGCCTGTTCCGTAGTAGTCGAACCGCAACACATGAAAGCCGGCTCGAACCAGGCGGGCCGCCAGTTGCCGCATCGTACGGTAAGCAAAGACCTGCTCGTTATCCATCGGGTGGCAAAGTACCACGGCTCGCACCTTGCCGGAATTGGCTTGGGCCGGCTCGTAGTAGCCGAACAGGCGCCGTTCACGAAAACCGAAATGAAACGCCGTCATTACGCGTACGCTTTACTTTGGAATTTCGAACGGCCATCAGCCTTGAGCCTTGGGGAAACAGCCAATTTCCGGCCAACAATCCGTTCGCGCCCAATTGGCAGAGCTCGGCTGAAGGCGCTCAAACTCGGCTTCGACACAGAGTGACCTTCCATCACTTGATGTTCTAGCATAGGCCGGGACCCGCCGACCAGCCAACCGCATAGACCTAATCCCTTATGTTTAATGCAGCCGACGGAGTATCCGCGGAAGGTGGCACCCGTTAGGATTACCATCGCAAACGACCAAACCGGATTAACCTAAACCGGCGTTGAGAGAAGTTGCTTCGTCCGTTTGTCTACGATCAACCAAGCTCGCTCTAGGCCGCGCATGAAGCGACGCGCGCCGGCAGGCGAGTAGTGATGAGTGCCTAACGACGATATACTACGGCAGCTACATAGCGGGGAGATGGGACGAAGGCCAACATCGCCCAGTGCTCCACCCGACCAACGCGTTCGTCCATCCTGGTGAGCCCCGCTGGAGTATCGGGGTCGATTGTCACATCGAACGCGTCAAGGGGGCAGCTCAACCCCATACCGAGGGCCTTGATCAAAGCTTCCTTGCGGGTCCAGCACGTGAGAAATGCCGACGAACGCTTCTCATGCGGGAGCGCCCTGAGAGACGCTATCTCGGTCGCAGAGAAGAAGCGCTCGGCCAAGTCGTCGGTGTCCGGAATCTCACGCATCAGTTCGACGTCAACGCCGACCGCACGGCCGCTCGCAAAGGCGTAGAGCGCAAGAGACCCGGAATGGGAGACATTGAACTCCAAATCGACGGCTCCGTGAACGGCCGCAAGTTTTGGCTTGCCGTACTCGGTCTCGGCGAATTCGACCGCCTTGGCAGCTATGCGGAGACGTTCGGCCAGGAGTTGGCGCAAGGTCCCTCGGGCCACGACGTAATGCCACCGATCCCTGGCGTGGTGAAATTTGTCCGCACGATCTCGCTCGTCGCGGGACAACAGTTGCCAGAGCGCAGTGCTGGTTTCCGCGGGCGTGTCCAGGCATACGCCAACGACATCTACTAGCGGCGTCTTGAGTACGCTGAACGCGCGCGTATCACGGTCATCTGGCACGGCGCTGTATCCGACCTCTCCGGTCATCACATACGCTCCAGCCAGATCTCCCGCCAGTACATCAACCCGCCTCGCGGACAGTCTCCAAGTTGGTCGTCGCAATGACACTCTTCAGCGAGCCCCTCTCTGTGCCCGATGTTCTGCAGGGCCACCGTATGGGAAAGCTTCACCATCCTGCCGCTTTTCTCGTCGATGAACCGATCGACACGATAGCGAACCTCTGCCTCGTGCCCGCAGCATCTCATCATTTCGTAGCAGATGCCCAGGCCTCGGTTGCTCCTTTTATGATCCAGCGTCTCCACGATCTGGGCGCGGCTCTTGACCCGTACCACTTCTCCGGGCTTTAGCCCTAACGAATCGCTGGGCGTTCGCTCGTGAGGCCCGCAAAGTGACCGGTGTCCGTTCGCTGCCCGCAGCAACCTCTGCCAGAACCAGAGAACGAACAGCCTCAAGACCGCTAATGCTGAGAGATCTCCATTTCGGATTTCCCTGAACGCGATTCGAACCATCCGTCTTGTGCTTCCCGCGGGAAGGGCTCGGTCGCCTTAAATCGCTCGGTCGACTGGCAGAAGTAGTGGTGTTCGTCCGACCTTACCTTCAGGCGAGCACGCAGTTCCTCCAGCCCGGTTTTGGATATCTGCGTGGCGGCGCGGCGCCCGCGGGACGCAACCAAGCCTCTTTCCAAGAATCCTGCAGCCATCCTTGCATCCATCGTGACCACTGCCATCGCAACGTGGGCCGTCCAGGATCACGACATCGTTTGCAGGAAAACGTCGCAACGGGAGATCAGGTGCGCAGATCTTCTCGACCCGGCGTTTGACCTGAAAAGGCTTGCCGCACGAACCGAGCATTTCCGGCATGAACGGAAACACCATCGAGCGTGCCGTTGCCGTCGAGCGTCGACAGGATCTCTTCCGGAGATCGTACAAGCACGTGGTCACCGGCGCGGAATCGGCGATGGTTCATCATTGTCTCGCATAAATCAGGGTCACATTGGAACGCCCTGTCGCATCGACCCAGCGCAATTGCGGTTCCAGACACGAACAAGCGGCCGAACTAGCTCCGGCACTCACCCCGTCAAACCGACATCGGCCGATCAATATGGCCGTCACATCAGGAAAACTTGTCTTTGATCTGAGCGCGCAATTCCGAAACCGGTCATGTAAGTCGCATAATACGCTGCCGCGACTGGCGCCTTATACCATTTGTGATCTCTGAATGCGGCCTTGAAAACCTCCCAAGTGATCTTCGGCCAAACGGGCCCGCTTGCCGTACTCAGCACAACAGCAATCGACGGCGTCAAGGCGTGCGTCGTATGCCACCAACCCGGAGTGTTGTAAAACATCTCGCCAGGCTCGATGCAGAACCGTATCGGTTTCACATTTTCGAACAGCGGAAATTCATTCAGATCGACGACGCCTTCGACCGGCAGCCGAGAAAAATTTCCACCTGGCGTTTTCGGATACAAATAGGGAGTGTGATCGGGCGGATACAGCACCCACTCCTTGCGGCCGTAAACCTGGGTGACAAACGTCTGCGTCCACAGATCGTCGTAATGTATGAAACGGGAACGTCGAAAATGCGCCGCCAATATTGACCTCGAGACCCGTGATATGATGCAGCTTGTGACAGGGAACGCCTGGCAACAAAGCAGGACTGTCGAGCCAGTTCGGTTGCCAATAAGATGGAATGGGCTCCAGGTCGCGCAACAGTTCCGGGAACAACTTTGGAATCTGACAAGCTGAAGGCATACGAACTCGGTCGCTCTTTAGTGGACCTGACCATCTCCTCGATCATGTCGCGGACCGACGTCGATTTGCCGGGCAGCACCACGTCACCGTAGCGATCCTTGAAGTATTCCAGACTCCAAGTCTTTCAAGGCCGGCCAATCTTTGGCCGCCGTCCGTTATGATGACCGGCCGCTTCTTCTTTACGTATTCGCGGATGAATGCCTCGTAGGACAGATTGGATCTGCGATCGATCTGATCGAATGAAGAATCCTTTCGATTGGCAAGGAAGCTTTCATCCCAGATGCTGAGGCTACGCTTTGCCCCGAGACTGATCGTTGACATGGCAATTCAACCCACAATTAAATATCGATTTAACTCGAACGGCGCCGCTTAAAATATCTTTTTTAATGTTACCAAAACTGAGAAAACTTTATCGGCCTCCGGAAAAAAGAGCAAGTCACTGAATAGTCTCAAGAAGCCCCAGCATCGCCGTTTACTATAGCTTCCAAATCACTGAAAATGCCGCCAACGCGGCGATTAATGTGCTAAAAGATCGATATTTCCGATTATTTAGACACATATTAGAATTATCCAAACAATCGTACGGCGCCCTTAATGATGTTGCGTGATTTCGACGCTGCCCATGGGATTTCCCCGATCCAGGCCGGGATGCTCTTGCATGCAAACATCCACACCGGCAACGGCGTCGACGTCGAACAGGTCGTTGCGCACCTCGAAGACGCTATTGATGTGGACAGGCTGATTGAGAGCTGGCGATGTGTTACGCAACGTCACCCGGTCCTGCGCACGTCATTCCGATGGTTGGACTGTCCGCATCCGTTGCAGGAAGCGCAACCGCGGGTCGATTTGCCGATCGCGAGGCTTGATTGGAGCAATCTCGATTCCCCTGAACGGGAAAGCCGGCTTGCCGCGTTTCTGTCTGCCGATCGCCGCCTGGGGTTTGATCTCGCAAAGGCTCCCCTTGCACGATTGACCTTCATCAGAACGGCATCGCGCGTGATTATGGTTTGGACGTTTCACCATATCCTGCTCGATGGTCGGTCGTTTCCGTTAATCCTGCGGGAGGTCTTCGACTTCACCGAATCCCACCGTGCCTTTGCGAGTCCCGGAAGGCCGGCGGCGCCCGAGTTCCGAAAGCACGTCGAATGGCTCGACGCTCGCGATCATGGCGCATCTCAGCGCTACTGGAAGGAGCGCCTCGCCGGCTTTCGGGCGCCGGTACGGCTCTGGGTCGAGCGACCGAATTCCGATCACTCACACGGACGCGAAATCGCAGAGTTTGGTGATGTCGAGCTCCATGCGCCGCCCGAAGCTACCAAGGTGATCCAGGCGGCAGCCTCCGCCGCCGGCGTAACCGTGAACACGCTTCTGCAGGGCGCGTGGGCGATCCTGCTTAGCCGACTGAGCGGTGAGCGCGACATCATTTTCGGCGCGACCCGCGCCTGCCGAAAGTCCGGTATTTCGGGTGCCGGCGACATGATCGGCATTCTCATCAACACCCTGCCGGTGCGGGTCATTGTCGATCGCGATGCGAAGCTCAAGAGCTGGCTTGGCGGCATTCGCGACCAGAGTTTGTCGATGCGCCCACACGAGCATACGCCGCTCGCAAAGGTACAGGCCTGGAGCGATGTGGAACGCGGCCGGCCGCTCTTCGAGAGCATCGTCGTCTATGAGCATTTGACGCTCGATGGGCAGCTCAAGGCGCTCGGCGGCAAATGGCAAAGCCGATCCGTGCGGTACATTGGACAAACAAATTTTCCGCTCGCGCTCATCGCCTACGGCGGCGAACAGCTATTGCTTCGTATCGAATACGCGCGCGACCGATTTGACGACGAGGTCGTGCAGCGCATGTTGCGTTATTTCGAGGTGCTGATGGTCGATATCGCTGAACGCCTTCTCGACCCGCAGCGGGCTTCGCCTGCTCGATGACCTGCGCATCCTGCCCACAGACGAGCGATCCCAGCTCCTTGCCTCTTCCCGTGTACCGGCACCTTCGGCGAACGACGGCGCATCGCTGCATGGTTTGTTTGAGGCACGGGTTCGGGAGACGCCGGAGGCGGTAGCGGTGGTGGCGGGCGAGGAACGGCTGAGCTACCGCGAGCTCAATGCCAGGGCCAACCGCCTCGCCCATGCCCTGCGCCAGCGGGGCGTTCAGCACAACGACATCGTCGGTCTCGCCGTCGAACGCAACGCCGACGTCGCCATCGGCATCCTCGCCATCCTCAAGGCCGGCGCCGCCTACCTGCCGCTCGATCCGGACTACCCCAAGGACCGCCTCGCCTTCATCGTCGAGGACGCCAACGTCCGCTTCGTGGTGACAAGCAGCAAGGTCGCCCTGCAGTTGGAGGCGACCGAAGGCCTCGACATCGCCACCGCCGGCAGCGGCCTCCCCGACACCAACCCAGACGACGCCTCCGCCCCCGACGACCTCGCCTATGTCATCTACACCTCCGGCTCCACCGGCAAGCCAAAGGGCGTGCTCGTCACCCACGCCAACGTCACGCGCCTCTTCAGCGCCACCGATCCATGGTTCGCCTTCGGCCCGCAGGATGTCTGGACCCTGTTCCACTCCTACGCCTTCGACTTCTCGGTCTGGGAGCTGTGGGGCGCCCTGCTCTACGGCGGCCGCCTCGTCGTCGTGCCCTACTGGGTCAGCCGCGATCCCGCAGCCTTCCGCAAGCTCCTGGTCGAGCGAGCGCGTCACCATCCTCAACCAGACCCCGTCCGCCTTCCGCCAGCTGATCCAGGCCGATCTCGCTGAAGCCCCCGCCCGCTATGCGCTGCGCGAGATCATCTTCGGCGGCGAGGCGCTGGAGCTGCAGTCGCTCAAGCCCTGGGTCGAGCGCTACGGCGATGCCAGGCCGCGGCTCGTCAACATGTACGGCATCACCGAGACCACCGTCCACGTCACCTACCGCCCCATCACCCGCGCCGACGTCGAGGCCGGACGCGGCAGCGTGATCGGCGAACCGATCCCCGACCTCTACATTCGCCTGCTCGACGAACGCGGCGAGCCGGTCCCCGTCGGCGTCCCCGGCGAGATCTGTGGTCGGCGGCGCCGGCGTCGCCAACGGATATCTCAACCGGCCCGAGCTCACCGCCCAGCGCTTCGTCACCGACCCCTTCGATCCGTCACGCTCGGCCCGCCTCTATCGCGCCGGCGACCTCGCCCGCCGGCTGCCCGATGGCGATCTCGAGTTCCTCGGCCGCATCGATGCCCAGGTCAAGATCCGCGGCTTCCGCATCGAACTCGGCGAAATCGAGGCCGCGCTCAACGCGTGCCCGGACCTCGCCGAGGCCGTCGTCATCGCCCGCGAAGACACGCCAGGCGACAAACGACTGGTGGCCTACGTCGTCGGCAAGAACGCCGAGACCCCCGACACCGAAGCTCTGCGCGCGCGGCTGGCCGACAGCCTGCCTGAGCACATGATCCCGGCACACTTCATCTCGCTCCCCGCTCTCCCGCTCAATGCCAACGGTAAACTAGACACGTCACAGCTCCCGGCGCCTCAAAAATCCGTCGCAAATTTTCATCGCGAATTGACCGAACCGCGCTCCGAAACGGAGCGGAAGATCGCAGCGGTGTGGGCTGAAGTTCTTCGAATTGAGCATGTAGGGACAGACGAAAACTTCTTTGCCCTCGGCGGAGATTTGATCCTCAGCATACAAGTGATTGCCAATTGCCGTCGTCACGGCATCTCCAACATCGCCACCCGTGACGTGTTTCAGCACCCGACCGTTGCCGCGCTGGCGCGATGCGTCGATGCGCGTGAGCAGGCGACCATACAGCCTGTCGCTCCCTCATCCGGAGCGGTCGCCTTCACGCCTATCCAGCACTGGTTCTTCGAGCAGGATTTCAACGAGAAGAACCATTGGAATCAGTCATTCCTGTTCAACACTCCCGCTGATCTGGACGCTCAACTTCTGAGGCAGGCACTCAACGCCGTCTGCGCGCAGCACGACGTCTTCCGCCTCCGCTTCAACAAGGACAGCGACATCTGGCGGGCACAGCTTGCAGACGTCGCCGAGACGATCGAGGTCGCCCATCACGACCTGTCGTCCATGCCTGCAAACACGTTGGCCGAGGCAATTGAGGCACGGTGCGCTTCAGAGCAAGCCGCTCTAGATATCGGCAGAGGCCCATTGCTGCGTGCCGCGCTCTTCCACCTCGGCGGCGGCCGGTCGGGCCGTCTGCTGCTCGCGGCGCATCATCTCGCCATCGACGGCGTATCATGGCGCATTCTGATGGAAGATCTGCAGACTGCATACGACTGTCTGCACGAACGAAAGCCCGTTGAGCTTCCTGAGAGAACCACGTCCTACCAAACCTGGGCTGCACGCCTTTCGCAACATGCCAAAGAGTCACGCGATAACGCGCCACCGCGCCGATTTGGCAGGCCATGTTGGCCACGCCGGCTACGCGCCTGCCGGTGTCGTCTACCGAAAATCTGGAGGCCGATGCCGATTCCGTTTCGGTCGAACTCACGAGCGAGGAAACCACCGCCCTGCTTCAGGAGGTACCCGCCGCGTACCAAACTCAGATCAACGACGTGCTGTTGACGGCACTCGTCATGGCGCTGCAGCAGGGCACAGGCGGCAGTGCCTTTCTGATCGATCTCGAAGGTCACGGTCGCGAGGATATCGGCGACAACCTCGACCTGTCGCACACCATCGGCTGGTTCACATCGCTGTTTCCGTTGCGCCTCGAGCTGGCATCGGGCTCGGGAATAGAGGCGGCGTTGAAGTCCATCAAAGAACAGATTCGAAAGGTGCCGGATCGCGGTCTGACCTACGGCCTGCTGCGATATTGTTCTGAGGATCCCGCGCTTCGCGCCAACCTTTCGAACGGCGAACAGCCCCAATTGTTATTCAACTATCTTGGCCAATTCGACCAGGTTACGCGTGGCTCCAGGCTCTTTGCATTTGCTTCGGAAGGAACCGGTCCCTGGCACGCTGCGAGCGGCCGCCGAACGCATGCGCTGGAAGTGCTGGCGCAAATTCGCGACGGCAGATTAAGAACCGACTGGATCTTCGGCAAAAAGCAGATGGCTCGCGCCGACATCGAACGATTGGCGACCGATTTCGTCACCGCCTTGCGCACCATCATCGGCCATTGCCGGAAGGACGACGCAGGCGGACGCACTCCGTCCGATCTGCCGCTCCTGGCGTTAGCCAGCCGGAGGTCGATCGTCTCTGGCGAGATCATCGCGGCTTCATCGACGCCTATCCGCTCAGCCCGATGCAACGGCTGTTCTACGTGATGGAGCAAGCGGGCTCCTCCGTCGGACTGGAGCAGTGGCAATTCCGGATCGAGGGTCAGCTCGACCCTGCGCGGTTACGCGCAGCTTTCGAGCAAGTGATCTCGCGCCACAGCATTCTGCGCACCGGCTTCGTGACGGTTGAAGGCGGCGAACCAGTACAGGTCGTGATGCCAAGCGCGATCTTGCCTTGGCGAGAGCAGGATTTGCGGCATCTCGATACGAATGCACGCGAAAATGCCTTCTACTTGAACTGAAGGAAGACGCGCAGGCCAAGCTCGACCCGTCACGGCCACCGCTGATGCGCGTCAACCTTGTGCATCTTGCAGCTGACGAATGGCGGCTGCTGTGGACGACGCATCATCTTTGCATCGACGGCTGGTCCTGGCCGCGCCTCTTCAAAGAGATTTCCGAGATTTACTCCGCTCCTGGGTAACGGCCGGCCGACGCTGCTGAAAAGCCCGCTGGGGTACGGCCACTATGTCGGATGGCTATCGCGACAGGCGCAAGCCTCATCGGCCTATTGGAAGGACACGCTGGCCGGCTTCGTTGTGCCGACGCCCATCGCCCTCGGTCCGGTTGTTTCACCGCCCGAAACGAATGCGCCGCTGCAACCGTCCGAGACAGCTGTGCGCCTCTCGGCCGGTAGCCACGCGAGCCCTTCGAACGCTGGCGCAATCGGCCGAGATCACCCTCAGCACCCTCGTGCAAGGCGCCTGGGCATTGCTGCTCAGCCACTATGCCGATTCCGACGATGTATTGTTCGGTGCTGCGTTCTCCGGTCGTCCAGAACAGATTGACGGCATCGAGACGATGATCGGACCATGCGTCACGAATGTTCCCGTGCGCGTGAAGTCGTCCCACAGCGAGCCGCTGCGCCCGTGGCTGGCGCGTCTCCAGGCGCAACAGCTCGATCTAAACCAGCATCAGTTCCTGCCGCTCGACGCCATCCAGAGCGCAAGCGAAATACCGTGGCAACATCGGCTGTTCGACAGTCTTTTGGTGTTCCAGAACTATCAAATCGATGGTGCTGTCGGGCAACTTGGCCAAAATGCGCGGTTGAGCCCGATCCATGTTCCGGAGGCCACCAACTACGCGTTGACGATAGCGGTCAGTCCAGACGAAGAACTGGACTTGAGATTGATCTACGACGCTAGCCGCATCGGCCGCGACACGGTCGAGGCCATCGCAGACGACCTTCCCGCCATGATCGCCGCAATGGGAGCCAGTCAAACGACCACCACGATCGGAGACGTTCTGGCGTTCATGCCGACCGAGAGGCGTGGCAAAGCCGCAACTGCGGTCCTTGGCAAACATTCCCGGCCTGCCGCCCCGCCCGCCGCAGCCAGGAGCGAGACGGAGCAAAAGCTTGTTCAGATCTGGAGCGGGCTGTTGGGAAGATCGGACATCGGGATCGATGACAATTTCTTCGACGCAGGCGGTCAGTCCATCTTGCTCGTCCGTATGCACAGGCTGATCGAGAGCTCCCTGGGAACGCGCTTGCAGATCGTCAAGCTGTTGGAACATCCCACGATCCGAAAGCTGGCCGCGAACCTGAACGCTCCCGAACAAGACATACTTCAGGCGGGAGAAGTCGCCGAACGTGCAGCAAAACAACGAGCCGCTCTTGCCAAGCGGCGCGTAAAAGCAACGCTGAGCTGACCATGTCGTACGCGCAGAACTACGATCCAAATGATGGAATCGCCATCATCGGCATGGCGGGGCGGTTTCCCGGTGCGCGCTACGCCAGGCGAACTGTGGCGCAACCTCCTGGACGGTCGCGAGACGATCACCCGATTTGGCGCTGACGAACTTGAACCGGGCGACGCCGAGGAAATGGCAGCGCGTACGGACCCCGCCTATGTCGCCGCCCGTGGCATTCTCGATGACGAAGACAAGTTCGACGCCGGTTTCTTTGGCATTACGCCGCGTGAGGCCGAGGTGCTCGATCCTCAGCAGCGGCTGTTCCTGCAGTCGGCGTGGGAGGCCTTGGAGGATGCGGGTCATGATCCGCGTCAGTTCGCCGGTTCGATCGGCGTCTTTGCAGGCGCGAGCAACAACACCTACTTCGCCAGGAACCTGCTTGGACGCAAGGACGTGACCGATCTCGTGGGCTGGCTGTCCACGATGATGGGCAACGAGAAGGACTATCTGGCCACGCGTGTCGCCTACAAGCTCGATCTCAGAGGCCCGGCGCTCAACATCGTTACGGCATGCTCGACCTCCCTGGTGGCGGTGGCTACCGCCGTGCAAAGTCTTTCGACCTGGCAGTGCGACATGGCGCTTGCCGGCGGCGTCTCGATCACACTGCCGCAAAGACGTGGCTACCTCTCTCAAGAAGGTGCCATCACATCGTCCGACGGTCACTGTCGCGCGTTCGATGCGCGCGCTGACGGCACCGTCTTCAGCAATGGTCTTGGCATCGTGGTGCTGCGTCGCCTCTCAGATGCCATAGCAGCCAACGATCGCATCTATGCCGTCATCAAGGGCGCCGCCATAAACAACGACGGCAGCGCAAAGGTCAGCTTCACTGCACCGAGTGTCGATGGTCACGCGCAAGTCATCGCCACCGCGCAGGCGCTCGCTGGCATCGACCCCGACACGATCTCCTACATCGAAGCCCATGGCACCGGCACGAGTCTCGGCGACCCGATCGAGATCGCCGGCCTGACGCAAGCATTCGGGCCGGAGGCGCGGTCCGCAACGGCATCTGCGCGATAGGCGCGCTCAAAACCAACATCGGTCATCTCGACGCCGCTGCAGGCGTCGCCGGCCTCATCAAAACGGCCCTGGCTCTGCACCATCGTACGCTGCCGGCGACGCTGCATTTCCAGACGCCCAATCCGAAGCTCGATCTCGACAACACACCATTCGTCGTGAACACGCGGTGCCGGCCGTGGGACGCTCGGCGGTCGTCCCCTTCGGGCCGGTGTCAGCTCTTTCGGTGTCGGCGGGACCAACGCCCACGTCGTGCTCGAGGAAGCCCCCGCGGCCGCGCCTCCCGAACCCGCGCGCTCCGGCCACCTCGTCGTCCTTTCAAGCCGGACCCCGGCTGGTCTCGAAGAGCAACGCCGCCGCCTGGCGACTACCTGGCGAGCGAACCGGAGCTCGATCTGGCCGACGCAGCATTCTCCCTGCAGACCGGCACGGCGCGCGTTCGAGTACCGCCAGGCTTTCACCTGCAGCGATCATGACGGCGCACGCGAGGCCCTGTCCGCACCGCCTACCAAGACCAAGGCGCCGCGGTCGTGCGGCCGTGTTCAAAGGCGTTGCCTTCATGTTTCCAGGCCAGGGCGCGCAGTACGTCGACATGGGCCGATCCCTCTACGACAAGGAACCTCTCTTCCGGCGTGAGGTCGACGAGGCATGCGACGTACTCGCCCCGCTTGTCGGCCGACGACCTGAGGCAGATCATCTATCCGGCGTCCGACCGCGCCCCCGCCGCCGCCGAGGAGTTGAAACAGACCTGCTTCACCCAGCCTGCCTTGTTCGTCGTCGAGTACGCACTCGCTCGCCTGTGGATGTCGTGGGGCGTTCAGCCGGCGGCGTTGATCGGGCACAGCATCGGTGAGTTCGTAGCAGCAACGATTGCCGGCACCTTCGATCGCGATGCCGCCCTGATGCTTGTCGCGAAACGCGCTGCCCTGATGCAGGCGCTACCATCGGGCGCCGATGCTCGCTGTGAAGGCGCAGCCGGCGCGTCTCGCGGGTCTTCTCACCGAAGGAGTGTATGTCGCAGCCTACAACACGCCCCGGACTGGTAGTTGTCGCTGGCGCTCATGATGCGATCCATCGAGTTCGAACGTGAACTGTCCGAACACTCGATCGCTTATCGTCGGCTCGAGACGTCGCACGCATTCCATTCGCCTGCGATGGATGCGATCGTCGAACCCTTCCAACAAATCGTCCAGCGCAGCCGGTCCGAAGACACCCCGCCAGCCCTGGATATCCAGCCTCACCGGAGCGACGATCGAGCGCGAGGAAGCCGTCGATTCCGCCTATTGGGCGCGCCAGATGCGTCAGCCCGTTCGTTTCTCCGAAGGTGTGCAGCATCTGCACATGAGTGCGCTGGTGCTACTTGAGGTCGGGCCGGGCCGGACGCTCGAGGCATTCGCGCGGCAGCACGGTCCGCGCGCACTCCGGAGCGCCGCTGCTCACGTCGCTGCCGGCGAACGCGGCGAGGCGAGCCAGCTCGATCACACGCTGCAGACGCTTGGCCACCTATGGTGCGCCGGCTGTCCGATCGACTGGGGAACGCTTTAATGCCGGTCACCGCCGCCGTCGCATTTCGCTGCCGACCTACGCGTTCGAACAACCGAGGTACTGGATCGACGCGCCGAGTGCCGAGCGCGCTATCGGGTCCATTCGCAGCCGTCGCCGCTAGACACGTCCTTCAGAACGTGGCGCACCTCTCCACCGAACATCCAACCGCCAATCAGACTGCATCGCTAGCCAACGTATCGAGTACACCCATGTTCGAGCTCAGGGTCGACACGTTGCGAGCCTTCGTCAGTTATTCGCCGATCTCTCCGGATTCGAGGCGGCGAGCCTTGATCCAACGGTGTCGCTTGTCGCAGCTCGGGCTCGATTCGCTTGTTCTGACGCAGGCTGTAGGCGCGCTGAACAAGCGGTTCGGCGTCAAAGTAAGTTCCGCGAGCTGCTTGATGAGCAGGCGACGATAGCCGCGCTCGCGGACCGCATCGCGCCGCCTGCTGCCCCGGCATACAGCGCCTGCGCCGCACAGTCGCCGGCCGGTCGATACCATCTCGGTAACGCCTGCTCCCCACTCCTCGCAGCGATGACTGACGCCGAATCGATCCGCGACGGGTCGGCAGTGTCGATGCATCCACGCTCGCTCAACTGCTCAATCAAAACGCGCAACTGATGGCGCGCCAGCTCGATATCCTACAGCAGCTCGCTCTCCAGCAAGCCGTCCCGGCCCCAACGCCTGCTGCGCCGACACCCGCTGCCGCTCTCGCCGCCGCCGTAGCGCCAACCCGAAGCCATCGCCGGGCAACGGTCCGAGGCGCCGTCGCCCGTCCATGCCTTCGGGCCCTATCGGCCGCCGACCACGGGAGCAAAGGGCGCGCTCAGCATCGAACAACACCGCAATCTCGACGCCTTCACCCAGCTCTACAGCCGCCGCACAAGGCAATCAAAGGAGCTAACCTCCCAACATCGCCCGCATCTCTCTGATCCTCGCTCGAATGCCGGCTTCCGGCAGCATTGGAAGGAGATCGTTTATCCGATCGTGACCGAGCGTTCGCTGGGCTCGCGACTGTGGGATATCGACGGCAACGAGTATGTGGATCTCGTGAACGGCTTCGGATCGATCTTCTTCGGCCACAATCCGGACTTCATCCGCTCCGCGCTCAAGGCCCAACTCGACGCCGGCATCGAGATTGGCCCGCAGTCTCCGATTGCGGGCGAGGTCGCACAGCTCGTGTGCGACACCGTCGGTCTGCAGCGGGCGGCGTTCTGCAATACGGGGTCGGAGGCAGTCACTGCTGCGATCAGGACTGCACGCACGGTGACCGGTCGCGATAAGATCGTCATGTTTGCCGGCGCCTACCATGGAATCTTCGACGAAGTTCTCGTCCGCCCGAGAATGCGCGACGGCGTTCCGGGCGCGCAGCCGATCGCGCCGGGCATTCCGGAAGCGATGGCAGATAATGTCATCGTCCTCGAGTATGGACAGGACTCTGCACTCGACATTGTCAGGGCCCAGGCCGATGAACTTGCCGCCGTGCTGGTTGAGCCGGTGCAGAGCAGGCGGCCGGACTTGCAGCCTCGGGATTTCCTGCACGAGCTTCGGGCCATCACGGCTCACTCCGGGACCGCATTGGTCTTCGACGAGGTCGTAACAGGCTTCCGCGTGCATCCGGGCGGGATGCAATCCGTGTTCGACGTGAAGGCTGATCTGGCCACCTACGGCAAGGTGCTCGGCGGCGGTCTACCGATTGGCATCGTGGCCGGTGAGGCGCGCTTCCTAGACGCGCTCGACGGCGGAGCGTGGCGGTTCGGCGACGAGTCCGGGCCCGAGGTCGGCGTTACCTTCTTCGCGGGCACCTTCGTGCGTCATCCACTCGCGCTCGCGGCGGCTCGCGCCGTGCTCGAGCGCTTGCGCCAGGAGGGCCCAGAAATGCAGCGCGGGCTGAACCTGCGCACCGCCCGGTTCGTCAAGCGCCTCAACGACATTGCCGAAGAGGCGCAGGCGCCGGTGCGCCTGCGGCACTTCGCGTCCTGGTTCATGTTCGAGCTTCCCAACGATGCGCCGCTGGCAACGCTGTTCTTCGCCTACATGCGTCATCATGGCGTCCACATCTGGGAGGGCCGGCCGGGATTCCTGACGCTGGCCCACTCGGACGACGATCTCGATCATGTTGCGGAGACTTTCCGCCGATCCATCGAGGAAATGCAGCAGGCCGGCTTCCTTGCTCGTGTTGGAGAGACGCCGTCGGTTGCGGGCGCCCGGCTGGGTCGCGACGCCCAGGGAAACAAGGCTTGGTTCGTGCCCGATCCCGATCGGGCGGGCAAGTTCTTGCAGCTCAAGGTTCGGAGTGGCGTCGATGCTTGAGATCAAGGGGGCAGATCTTGTACCTGTCGACTTCGATCCGTTCGTCGAAACGTCAAATCTTAAGCTCCCGCTTACACCGCAGCAAAGCGAGGTGTGGGTCGAGTCGCAGATGGGGCCCGAGGCCAGTTGCGCTTTCAATCAGTGCTTCGTACTGCACCTTCAAGGGCCATTGTCGGTGGCCTCGATGCAGAACGCGCTCGACCAGGTGCTGGACCGGCATGCCGCGCTGCGTGCATGCTTCGACAAGGAAGGGAGTGAGCAGCAAATTCTGCGGCGGCGCGAGATAAAGCTTGCTTTCGAGGACGTGAGCGGGCTCGGCGCGATGCAACGCCAGGGCGCGATCGAACAGATCCTAGATCGCGAAACCGGGGAGCCGTTCGACCTCGCCAATGGCCCGCTCCTCCGGGCGAAGGTGGTCCGAGAGGCTGCGGATTTGCATCGTCTGATCCTGACGGTGCATCATATCGTATGCGACGGCTGGTCCTCATCGGTGCTCTTCTCGGATCTCGCAGCAAGCTATGCAGCAGATCGTTTCGGGTTGGAGGCGCGGCTGGCAGAGCCGATGAGCTATCAGGATTACGTAACAGGCGTCCTCGGCCGAAACGACGCCGCGGCTGACGAAGCCTACTGGCTCGAAACGCTCGCCGGCGAGGTGCCCAACCTCGACCTCCCATTGGATCATAAGCGTCCGGCAACGCGATCGCGCAACGGTGCCCGGCAGACCCTGCGCATTGAGCCCGACGTCTACAAGCAAATCAAAGCGGTCGGCGCGAGTCGAGGCGCAACCTTGTTTCACACGCTGCTTGCGGCATTCGAGGTCTTGATGTTCCGGCTATCCGGCCAGGACGATCTCGTGCTCGGAATCCCGATTGCGGGGCAGTCGGAACTGGAAAACGGCCATCTCGTGGCGCACTGCGTTGCAACTCTGCCTTTGCGTTGCCGCGTAGACCCGCAAGCAACCTTCTCGCAATTTCTCAAGCACCTGCGCACAACCTTCCTCGAAGGCCAAGCGCACCCCCATGTCACGTTCGGCAGCCTGCTGTCCAAGCTGACGATCGAGCGCGATATCAGCCGCCCCGCGTTGGTCTCCGTCGTATTCAACATCGACAGGATTGGCGCAGCTTTCGATTTCGGTGATCTGTCCCTCGAGCGTGTGGAGACACCGAAGCGCTTCGTAACGTTCGATCTCAATGTCAACGTCGTCGACTCGGGGCACGAGCTGCTCATCGAGTGCGACTACAACAGCGACATCTTGGAAGCGGACACGATCCGGCGTTGGTTGGGAATATGTCGACCCTGCTCGACGCGATTGTGCGCGATGCGGAGCAGACGATTGGCCGCATCGATCTTCTGGGCGCGCAAGAGCGCCACAATCTGATGAGCGTTCCTGCAGTCGTAGCGTCGGCCTACGAAGTCGCTCCGCTGCATGCGTCTGTTTGAGGCTCGGGTTCGGGAGACGCCGGACGCGGAAGCGGTGGTAGCGGGCGAGGAGAGGCTGACCTACCGCCAGCTCAATGCCAGGGCCAACCGCCTCGCACACGCCCTGCGCCAGAAAGGCGTTCAACGCAACGACATCGTCGGTCTCGCCGTCGAGCGCGACGCCGACGTCGCCATCGGCATTCTCGCTATCCTCAAAGCTGGCGCCGCCTACCTGCCCCTCGATCCGGACTATCCCCGAGACCGCCTCGCCTTCATCGTCGACGACGCAAAGGCCCGCCTCGTGCTCGCAAGCAGCAAAATCACAGGCTCCCTGCAGCTGGAAGGCGCCGAGTGCCTCGACATCGCCACCGCAGGCACCGGCCTCCCGGACACCGACCCGATGCCGCATCGTCCCCCGATGACCTCGCCTACGTCATCTACACCTCAGGCTCCACAGGCAAGCCAAAGGGCGTCCTCGTCACACACGCCAACGTCACGCGCCTCTTCAGCGCAACCGACCCATGGTTCGCCTTCGGCCCACACGACACCTGGACCCTCTTCCACTCCTACGCGTTCGACTTCTCCGTCTGGGAGCTGTGGGGGGCACTCCTCTACGGAGGGCGCCTCGTCATCGTCCCATACTGGGTCAGCCGAGATCCCGCCGCCTTCCGCAAGCTCCTTGTCGACGAGCGCGTCACCATCCTCAACCAGACCCCCTCCGCTTTCCGCCAGCTGATCCAGGCCGATCTCGCCGAAGCCCCGCGCCTCCTACGCCCTGCGCGAGATCGTCTTCGGCGGAGAGGCCCTGGAGCTGCAGTCCCTCAAGCCCTGGATCGAGCGCTACGGCGATGCCAAGCCCCGCCTCGTCAACATGTACGGCATCACCGAGACCACCGTGCATGTCACCTACAGGCCCATCACACGCGCCGACGTCGAGGCTGGACGCGGCAGCGTGATCGGCAGGCCCATCCCAGACCTCTACATCCGCCTCCTCGACGAGCGCGGAGAGCCGGTCCCCGTTGGCGTCCCGGGCGAGATCTGGGTCGGAGGCGCCGGCGTCGCAAACGGATATCTCAACCGACCCGAACTCACCGCCCAGCGCTTCGTCACAGACCCCTTCGATCCGTCACGGCTCTGCCCGCCTCTACCGCGCCGGCGATCTGGCCCGCAGGCTGCCAGATGGCGACCTCGAGTTCCTCGGCCGCATCGACGCCCAGGTCAAGATCCGCGGCTTCCGCATCGAGCTCGGCGAGATCGAGGCGGCGCTCGCGGCATGCCCGGGCGTCGCGGATGCTGCCGTCATCGCCCGAGAGGACACACCAGGCGACAAGCGACTGGTGGCCTACGTCGTGGCTGACAGCGAAGGCGACGGTTTCGTCGAATGGCTCGTCTCCACGCTATCCACGCAGCTCCCCACGTACATGGTGCCCGCGCACTTCGTCGTGCTCCCCTCGCTGCCGCTCAATGCCAACGGCAAGCTCGACCGGAGTGCTTTGCCGCTACCAGATTCGGCGCCCCTTCCCGTCGCACACCGCATGGCCTTGCCGAGATCGCAGACCGAGGAGGCCATCGCCGCGATCTGGCGACAAGTGCTGAGGTGCACTGCCGTCGATTGCGCCGAGGACTTCTTCCGGATCGGTGGTCACTCGCTGCTCGCGACACAAGTAGCATCGCGTATCCGCGACGTGTTCCAGGTCGAGCTGCCTGTTGCCCTGCTGTTCCAGCATCGCACTGTGCAGTCGCTCGCACGTCACGTCGACAATCAGTTGCGGGACAAGTATCGCGCCGAGCCTATGCCGCCGATCGAGCCGCGGGCCTCGGACGCTCCCGAACGTCTTTCGGTGTCGCAGGAGCGCATGTGGCTAATCCATGAGCTCGCGCCTGACAACAAGGCCTACAACATTCCCGTTGCACTGGAGTTGAGCGGCCAACTCGACGTCGATGCGATGGAGCAGGCAATCAACGTCTTGCACCAGCGACATGAAGCACTGCGGACAACCTTTCTCCTAGATGGCTCCCATCCGGTGCAGATCGTGCAGCCGTGGAATAAACAGCCGCTCGAAATTGCTGATCTGAGCCATCTTGGTGAGGGGGCGCTCAAGGAAGCTTTGGTCCAGGCCACCACTCACGCGCGGAAAAACGTTCGACCTCGCTCGCGACAGCATGATGCGCAGTGTGCTGTTCAGGCTCGGCGAGCAACACCACCTGCTGGTCATCACCGCACATCACATCGCCGTAGACGACTGGGCCTTTGGCCTACTCACCGTGGATCTCGCCGCAGCCTACAACAATTTGCGTGCCGGCCGGCCGGCCGGCCTCGATCCGCTCGTCCTCAAATATAGCGACTACGCAGCGTGGCAGCGACGCTGGCTCGAGAGTCACTACGAGCGGCAGCTTGCATACTGGCGCACACAGCTCGATGGCATAGTGCCGATCGAGCTTCCGACGGACAAGCCGCGACCGGACGTTTTCGGCTTTCAAGGGGGAATTTACGAACAACCATTTTCTGACGAATTGCACGACCGGCTGAAGCAGCTTGGTGGCCGCGAGGGATTTACGCCGTTTATGATCACACTTACCGCTTACGCCGTGCTATTGCATCGCTTGACTGGCCAAACGGATTTCACAATCGCTGTCCCAATTGCCAACCGCACGCATTCGTCTACGGAGAAACTCGTCGGCACATTCGTCAACACCCTGGTGATTAGAGTCGATCTTGGCGGTCACCCCAGCTTTCGGGAAGTGCTTCGACGCGTTCGAACCATAGCTCTCGAAGCGTACGCGCACCAGGATGCGCCCTTTGAGGCACTGGCAAAGGAATTGGGCCGAAACCGGGATTTCCGCCGCCCACCGCTGGCCCAGGTCATGTTCAATTTTCTGAACACCCCGGCGCATGGCATGCAATTGGACGGGCTTAAATTCGCAAATCCACTCGCTCGACCTGCGGGCAGCGCAGTTCGAAATCGGGCTTTCCATCGATACGACCTTATCGCACACCCTAAGCGCCGAATACAACAGCGATCTTTTCGAAGAGAGCACAATTGTGCGCTTCGTCGATCAGTACATGCGGGTACTGGACTGCTTGCTGACGGACCTCGACGTGGTCGTCGATGACATCCCTCTCCTGTCGGTCGCGGAGCGGGATCAAGTCCTGCGCAGCTGGAATTGAACCTCTTCGAGCTATCCTTTTGAGACGCCGTTCACCCGACTGTTCGAGGATAGAGTCAGGCAAAATCCCGAAGCGGTCGCCGTCTCGTTCGCGGGCGAGGCGCTGACCTATGCGGAGCTCAATGCCAAGGCCAACCAGTTGGCTCACCTTCTCATCCGGCACGGTGCGCAGCGCGGGGTGGCTGTCGGACTATGCCTCAACCGCTCGCTCGATCTGCTGGTCTCGCTTCTGGCCATTCAGAAATCGGGGCGCCGCCTACGTTCCGCTCGACCCGGGCTTTCCAGCCGAGCGTTTGGCCTACATGCTGCAAGACAGCGGCGCCTCCCTGCTGCTGACCGGCGGCGATGCGGCCGCTGGAATCGAGAGACCGGACCAGATCACCCTTCTCGATCTCGATCGGCAGGCGCTTGACGGCTGTCCTTCGATGATCCTGCGTCTGCACCCGGGCCGGACGACCCTGCCTACCTGATCTACACGTCAGGCTCGACCGGACGGCCGAAAGGGGTCGCAGTACCGCATCGCGCACTGGTCAATTTCCTCTGCTCGATGCAGCGCGAGCCCGGGCTTGCGAGCGAAGACGTTCTGGCCGCGGTGACGACGATCTCGTTCGACATTGCTGGCCTCGAGCTCTACCTGCCATTGATGGTCGGGGCTCGTGTCGAACTGGTCCCGCGCGAGACCGCAGCCGATGCTGACTTGCTTGCTCGCCTGCTGGAAGCGAGCGGGGCAACCGTCTTGCAGGCGACTCCAGCCACATGGCGCATGCTGATCGAAGGAGGATGGACAGGCAGCGACCATCTACGGGCGCTGTGCGGAGGCGAGGCGCTGCCTTCCGATCTGGCCGAAGCCCTGCTGCCGCGCGTGAAGGAGCTGTGGAACCTTTACGGCCCGACCGAGACCACGATCTGGTCGAGCGTGGAGAAAATCGAACCCGGAGATCGCGTGCTGTCGATCGGCCGTCCGATTGCCAATACCCAACTCTACGTCGTGGACAAGGCAGGCGAGCCGGTTTCCGTCGGAGTTGCAGGCGAAATCTGGATCGGCGGTGATGGCGTGGCACTTGGATATCATCGCCGACCCGAGCTTACGGCCGAACGCTTTGTGCACGACCGCTTCAGCGATCGCCCCGGCGCCAGGCTATATCGCACCGGCGACCTTGGTCGTTGGCTACCTGATGGGCGGCTGCAGCATCTCGGACGCATCGACAACCAAGTAAAGATTCGCGGCTTTCGCATCGAGCTCGGCGAGATCGAGGCGGCCCTCGACGCCCACCCGATGATCCGCCAGTCCGCTGTCGTCATGCGCGAGATCGCACCTGGCGACACGTACGGCATCGTCGCCTACATCGTCGCAGACGGCGGAGAAGATCTGACGGTCAGCGAAGTCCGCCGTTATCTGCGGAGCCACCCTGCCAGACTACATGATCCCATCCTTTGTCATGACACTGCAATCGCTCCCTTTGACTGCAAATGGCAAGCTCGATCGCGGCTGCATTGCCCGACGTATTCCGGTCCGTTGGCGACGATGTGGCTCTCAGCGAGCCGCCGGCGTCCGGGACAGAGCAGCTTCTCGCCGACATCTGGCGCGAGACACTGCGGGTCGACAGAATCAATGCAGGAGACAATTTCTTCGATCTTGGTGGGCACTCGCTGCTGGCAATCAGGGTTGCGGTCGAGCTCCAGAAGAAAGATAGGATGGCGCATGGACCCGAGAAGTCTGTTTCTTTCAACGTTGCGTCAGGTGGCGGCTCAGGCGGAAGCTGCGACGACACGGCCATCCGCGTCGAGCCGAATTGCATGAAGCCGCTTGACAGTGCTGCACTTGTTATCCGCGAGAGCGACCAAAGCGAACGCGCGTCATTGTGTCCACGGCCAGAGCTTGAGCGATAGTCGGGCGACACCGGTTGACGTGTCGTTCTGTGCCAAATTCCTAATTCGGTCCTTCGAATGGATTGAACGAAATGAATTGCCCCAGTCAACGATGTCCGAAACGGCCCTACGTTCTCGGAGAAAATCGATCGTCATGAGTGGTCGCAACTCGGCCGCCAGCGTTATGTGCGAGAATATGTCGACCCGCTGAAGCCCGTCATCATCACTGGCGCGTTGGAGCATTGGCCTGCCAGGAGAAAATGGACGTTCGACTTTTTCCAAAATCAGTACGGCAATCTGCCCTTGGAGCTCGAAGGGCGCCATCTCTCGATGGCGCAACTGATTGCGGAAGTTCGCGCCTCCACTCCTCAATGCTCCTGCGCCATACCTGCGCAACTATCCTGTTAACTCTCTGCCAGCGAGCGCTGCAGGCCGATATTGCGCCAATGCCATCCTGCACGGAGCCGAACTGGCTCGACCATCCGCTCTGAAGGTGCGAGCATCCTTGACCTTCCCCGAACTCTATATCGGCGGCAAAGGCGCCAAGTTTCCGGTCCTGCATTACGACGGCCTGCATACGCATGCCTTCCTGATGCAACTTCAAGGGGTCAAGGAATATATCGCGTTTGCACCCGACCAAACGCCGTACATGTACGGTCGTCCTGGCGAGCACAAACATCTCGGAAATAGCCGACCTGGAGAATTGCGACTCCGACCGCTTTCCGCTGTTCGACAACGCAACCGGCGTTCGCTTCACCTTGCACCCCGGCGAGACACTCTTCATACCTTCCGGTTGGTGGCACACCGCACGCATACTTTCGCCGTCAATCACGGTCTCGATCAACGGCGCGAACGCTGCGAACTGGTCTAACTTCCGCAAGGATTTCTGCCGCGACTACGCCCAGGGGCGTAAGTTGCCACCCTGGTTCTACAATGCCTATTTGCTTGTCGTCGGAAAGTGGCTCGACCCATTCGCGTCGCGCTAATGTTCAGCGTGCGGCTACCGTCCCCCTAACAACATGAGGAACTGTGTTGCAAGCACAGTCAGCAGCAATCCTTTTAGGTAACGCGAGTTACTATGGAACATTGGCAGCCGTGCGCTCGCTTGGTCGAGCGGGCGTCAAGGTCGTCACTGTGGATCCGTCATTCATCAGTGCTGGCCGATCTTCGCGTTACTCGAGCCAGCACTTGACGTGCCCCGCGTTTGAGGAATCCAGCGCATGGGCCGAGTGGCTGTTGCAGAAAGGCCGTATCGGGCCACGCCGAGCGATTTATGCGACCAGTGACGCCGTATCGTTCGCTCTGGCCCGTTACCGCGACGAGCTCAGCGCCCATTTCGAACTATACCAGCCAAGCCTCGACACCATCATGAGCATCCTCGACAAGGGACGTCTCATGCAGAATGCTCAGGCGGTCGGCATCGAAACGCCGGCGACCTGGTTCCCGGAAAGCGGCGCAGAAGCAGCCAAGATAGACCAAAGATGCGGGCGGAACGGTTATAATCAAGCCGCGATCACAACTCGCGCAACGAACGAAGACCAAGGGCACAGTCGTTACAGCCGATTCCGTACAATCAATTTTTGACAGTTATCTGAGAGATCAATCATTCAACAGTGAATTCGCCAAGCAATGTCCGGGTTCAATGATGCCGGTCATTCAGCAGTTTCATCATCAAGCGGTAGAAAATGTATATTCACTTTCCGGCTTCCGTGAAAAAGACGGAGGCGGGATCATCATGCGCGCGGCACGAAAAATCGTGCAACAACCCCGCTGCACCGGGACAGGACTGTGCTTCGAGCCAGCGTCTGTCGATCCGCTTCTTGCCGACCAAGCGAAGCGGTTGTGCGAGCGCTCGGATACTATGGCGTGTTCGAGCTGGAATTCATTTTTGCCGAAGGCAAAGCCATGCTGATTGATTTCAATGGGCGCTTTTACCACCAAATTGCACTCGATATCGCGCGTGGCATGGAGCTGCCGGCCTCTGGCCTATGCGGCAGCCACAAAAAATCAAGCTGAAGTGGCCCGGCTCATGGCACTTGGCAACTCAGACAACCACGACGACGTCGCAGGTTTCTGCAACCAGTTCGCTCTCGCCACGATGGTCAAGATGCAGCGGATGTTCCGAACCATGTCGTCGAAGGACGCGGCGCGCTGGCTCAGTTGGTCTCAGAGGATCGCACGGCACCATCGATTGACGCGGTCAGGGATCCCCACGACACACTGCCCGAGCTTGTAGAGATTGCCGAGCGTCTGCTGTACGCAGTCCGGCATCCTCGTGCTTTCGTAAAGCAGTACGGTTTGGAAGGCGTGCAGACTGGCTGTCGGAGATACGGTGTTGGTTCAAGACGTACAAACGAGTTAGGCATCTTGCCCAGTCGAAGATCGTCTTCAAGTAGGAATGTCATTGGAATGAAACCAGGGACCGATGTTGCGATTATCGGAGCGGGTCCATACGGACTTTCGTTGGCTGCGCATCTGCGCGCGCGCAATGTGAAATTTCGCATCTTCGGTCGAGCCAATGCGCTTCTGGCGCGATATGCCGATCGGCGTGAACCTCAAATCCCTGGCATTTGCGACAAGCATCGCGGTCCCGACGCCGGGTCACTCATATCCCGAATGGTGCCGGAAGCATGGGCTTGAGGATTTCGAACCGTGTACGATGCAGAGCTTCGCTGCCTATGGCCTCGAGATTCAGAACCAGTTTGTTCCCGACTTGGAAGAAGTGATGGTCACGAATGTCAGCTCGCGGGCTGATGGATTTGAACTGGCTCTGTCTTCGGGCGAACGTCTGCTCTCGCGCAAGGTGGTCGTTGGCACCGGTCTTTCGGGACTGGCTCGGATCCCCGATGTATTGCGAGAGCTGGATCCGGACCGCATGCGGCATACCTTCGATATATCGGATTATAGCGAGTTTCGAAACAAGACCGTTGCGGTCATTGGCGCCGGGGCGTCTGCCATCGAAGCCGGTGCTTTGGTGCACGAGGCCGGCGGTTACAGCGAGGTCTTTGTTCGCGGCGAGGAAGCCGTTTTCCACGGTCGCACCCCGCGCGAACGCTCCTCTATGGGAGAACATCCGGAACCCCATGACGGTGCTCGGCCCTGGACGAGACAACTGGGTTCTTCAGCAACTGCCTTTGATTGTATACAGGTTTCCACGCGAACGACGCACCCGCTTCGTAAAACGCTATCTAGGCCCAGCATCGCCGTGGTGGATCAAGGATCGCGTATTGGGCAAGGTGCCAATCCATCTGCGCCATGAGGTCGTCGGCGCCACCAACACGAATCAAGGCGTGCTGATCAAGATTAGGGATGGCGAAGGCGGCTTACGGAGTCTGGAGGTCGATTTTGTTATCGCCGGCACCGGCTACGACGTCGACGTATCGCGCCTCAAGTTTCTCGATCGGAAGATATCGGATCGCATGCGATCGCATTGAACGCGCGCCGGCTCTGAGTATCAATTTTGAGTCTTCCGTCTCCGGTCTCCATTTCATCGGTCCGACTCTCGTTCATGTGCTTTGGTCCGATTTTCCGCTTCGTGACCGGAGCCGAAATAACGGCTCGACGATTGGCGCCGCGTCTCGGTCGTTAGAAGAATTCCTAAAGGTCTGAACCAAGCGAGAGATAACTCGGAAGTCTTCAGAAAACGACTCGTCCAGGGATCTTTGGTCCAGTCCAAACTTCAATGAAACCTTCTGCGCAAGCGACGAAAATAACGATCCAGAGAGACGTCCAATATTGCTGCATAGAGTGCCGCGATCGCGAACGTCACCAGGACGCACGCAGGTTTGCTGGCAGCAAGCCACGGAACATTCTTCTGTAGAAAATAAATAACGATCTGATGAATGAGGTACATCGCGTAGGAATAAACGCCGATCCTTACAACCCACGGATGGTTCAGCAGCGTAAAGGGAAAGTACGCAGCACTTCTAATCGCGAAGTAGAAGAGCGGCATGAGCGCGAGTCCCTGAAGACTGTAGCGCAACGTCTCTCTGAAATAAGCGTCACGCCAGACGATTGTCACCATCATGAGAATTGCGGCGGCGGCCAGAAGGGCCGCAGACGCCGGCACCAGGAATGGATTCGACGTTCCGCCTTTTGCCGATCTCGGATTCTCGACGAGCGCGAGAAGGCACCCAAACAAAATTGAATCGACACGGGTGTCAGAGCTGTAATACGTCCGCTCTGTCACGAAATTCGGTTGACTGGCGAGGTACAGCCGCCAAGCGAGTACGGCGAGGCAGGCAATCGCCAGAACCACCGCAATCCGCCGCCTTGAAGACCCAAGCGCGAGCAGACTCGCCAATACGGCGGGATAGATCAGGTAGAAGTGCTCCTCGACTGCCAGAGACCACAGAATGCCCGTGCCGGCCGCGGTCGTGTTTCCTGGATCAAAGAACAGGCCGTAGTAATTCGCAAAATACAGGAGCTGCGCCAGAACGCCCGACCACGAAATACCTCCGTCCAGCAGGCCCAAGGCGACCAGCGAATACGCGATGCACAGGGTTACCAGAAGCGGAGGAAACAAGCGAAACAAGCGGCGAAGATAAAACTTTCCAATATTGATTTGGCCCGATCGCTCGTACTCATCCATGAGAAGTGTCGTGATGAGATAGCCGCTCAGGAAGAAGAAGATTGTAACGCCAAGTCCCCCGGGAACGACATTCCCAAAGCCGGCGTGCGATACCAGAACAATCAAGATAGAAATGGCGCGCAATCCGTTCAGTGACGGTATGACGCCGTTCTCAGAAGGATTCTTTGTCATCTCGCCTTGCTGACTGGAATGGAGCCCAAGCATGTACCTCAGGCGAAATGGACCATACAACGTCAATCATTTCGCAAAAAAAGCCCCGATAGGAGAGGTAAACCGATTAGGTCGTGGCACCGCACGATCTAGATGCCAGGTTGAAAGACTTGGTTTACGTACAACTGGAGAATCGAGCGCGGGTGTGAGCAACAAAGTCACCGGGTAAACGACGCAAGCAACCGGACATAGTAGGATTGGTAGTACAGCGAAGGCTCCGTGATCGCCCACGAGTTCGCCGGCCACGGGTCATTGAACTGAAGATACGACTTGGCCGGCGGCTGCGACAATGGCGGCATGAAATTCCGCTGGCACAACGAGAACGTCGTTGCACCATAGCAGCGGTATGCAGGCGACCCTCAGGTGCGCTGGCAGCACGCATCAATCGAGAACTGCGGATTGGGCCCGCCCACCAGGAAGCCCGGCGGTGGACCCGGAAGCTGCTCGGTCACCTGTTGCCAGCGCGTGCCATGGGCAAACCAGGCTATGAAACATGGTCGCCGCAGAATGACTGGCGCCGGCCGGGGCCATGTTCGTCAGATAGACGAGGCCGAGCGGGTTCACGCCATGGATATAGTGGGCGTATTCCAACGCCGCGGCGAGCGAGATCTCGGACAGCCTTGGATCCGTGCCGTACAGGGCCGCCAACTGGTACAGCCTTGCCTGCATGGCCTTTCCCTTGTTGCTGCCCCACGTGTAGTCCTTCATCGGGGCACGATAGGGATCCGCTTGCTGCAGAGAGTCTTGAAACGCCTCGGAAGCCCGCGACAGGTTCGCCAAGAAGCGCTCGCGAATTGAATTTTGCCACCTCAGGCGTGGCACCAGGCAGCCGCGCGTAGTAGAGCAGGCTCTCCAGCGCATCGACTTCCCACATCGACGGCCCCCACGGCGGCAGCAGCGCGCCGTAGTTGGCGTCGGCAAACGCTTTGAACTGTCGCCTCGCCGGTCATCTCGAACAGATAGGTTGCGGCCTCGAATTGCGCCCGCAGCCGATCGGTCGCGCTCATTTCCTGCTGCCCGGCCGCGAGCCCCTTGGAACCCGGCTGCTTTGAATCGTCGTTATTGTAGTAGAGAACATTGGGGTTTGCGGTCGCCCAGGTCCACGCCGCGCGTCGCGCGTTTTTTGAGATCGTCTCCGTATTGCTTGAGATCCGGCTCCGGCCGAGACGCAAAGAACTTGGAGGCGTATGCAAAGGCTGCCGCACCCATCAGCGTCGCGGACGTGGTCGGAGGACCATAGTAGCTGCTCCCTTTGGCGTCAGACGGCGGGCTTGCGCTGTCCAGGCCCTGAACGCACAGGAGAGAGCCGTCCGAATTCTGCATCCGGACGAGCCAATCCAGACCCCACTTCACTTCGTCGAGAATATCGGGAATGCCGTTGCCGGATTCCGGAATGCCGTAGTCATCGCTGAAGGCCTGAGGGTGCTCCTCGTAAGCGTGCAGCAGAACGATGATGTAGCGTGCCGCCCAGGATGTGTATTTGTTGAAGTCGCCGGCGTCATACCAGCCGCCACGAAGATCCTTGATCTGCGATTTCGCGAGCGGATTCGACTGCCGCCGCCCTTCGTGCCACGGGCGCGACTCGGAATCCTGGCCGGGGCCGAGGTGGCTCGCCTTGTCCGCCCAGGCCTTGCCTGCAAACTCCGGCTTCTTCTCGAACCCCGCGCGCTGATAAAAAAATGCGCGGAGGGCATGCTTCATGACATCCTTGTAGACATGCTCGCCGATCGAGAAATCTGCCGATCGAATACCCTTTTCGAGGTCCACGACGGCATACTTGCCCGGCGCCTCGATCTCGGAAAAGTCGAACCACCAGGCCTTGTCGCCCGAGGCCGGATCCGTGTTCCCGCCGTTCCACACTGTCGGCGGGGCCGTCTTGACGACCTTGCCAGTCGGACAGCTCGATCAACGCGTAGGATTTGCCGGGCGCAAATCTGGCGGAACTATCATAGCCGACCTGAGGTGCGCGTATGACGGCAACCTTCTTTGATTTTGTCAGGTATCCGAACTGATCGACGACGATCGCCGGAATTGGACCGTTGGGGCCGATCGTCAGATTCTTCTTCCAATCGGCAGCGGCAAGGTCCGATTGAGCTGGTCGGTCCTGTGCATTGGTCCCGCCAACTTGGGCCTGGCTCGTGGAAACACAGACCAGCAACGAAACTGCGAGGCACCAGGCACTGTAACGCACGTCTTTGACCTCGCTCTCGCTAAACCGGATTTTTCTGCAGCCGTTAGTAGGAAATGCTTGTCGTTCAATTCGTTCAGCAAGCCGTCATAGTACTGAAGGTTGAACAAGCCGCTATACGCAAAGCGTTCAATGCCTCTCGCCCGCACAAGGGTCGCAACATCGGCGGATCGCTTCAATGCCGAGCTCGCGATCGCGGTCAGCCAAGATCGTCCACCGCACATTCGGACAAGCGATCGGATCAGGAAATGACGATCACGGAACTCATTTTGAATCGCAGGAAGCAACCATTTTTGATTCCGATCCCGTGCGAAGATTACGTCGTTTCGTCCGTAGGTGTGAGCCATCTCAAGCCATGCCCGAAAGCTGCGTTCGGCAAAATGCATGCCTGCCGCGTCGATGTTGAAAACAAAGTCCAGACCCTTGTCAGCAAGCCGATACGCGAATTCAACATCTTCAGCGCGACGAAAACCTTCGTCGAAACCGCCGACAGCCAGAATGTGTGACCGCCGAAGCGAGGCATTTCCGCTATAGAATTGGCGCGCCGACGCCGGCCAGTCTCCATTCAACAGCGCCCGGTACCCCTTCATGAGCATCTCTTGCTCCCAGCGGACCCAGGGGGTCATCTCAAAGCCCTCTGGGGTGAGCAAGGGCCCGAACACCACGACATCGTGGCGCAGCCTCGTGGTGCGAACGGGCATGTTCACTCAAAAGTTGCGGTTCCGGCACGACGTCGTCGTCAATAAAGACAACGAACTCCCCGTCCGCGTTCTGGATTCCGACATTGCGGGCCGCCGCAGGGCCCCGATTGGCTTGTGAGAACCATCGCAGCCGCATCGTGGAGCGGAGCGCTTCCAAGTACGCGTGCGTGCCGTCAGTCGAGCCATCCGAGATCACAATGACTTCGTAGGCGTCCGAGGGATACGCCTGCTTCTCGATGGCCGCGATTACACGCCGTAGTCTTTCGAGACGATTGAACGTTGGTACGACAATACTGAAGTATGGACGAGGCGCCTGCACTATCTAGATCCTGAATCCGGTGACGCAGCCGCGATTGTGAACACTCAGCATGACACCGGCCTGTGTATTTCGTTCCTCCATATGATCATGCGAGCCGAGCCGAAAAGCCAAATTTGCGCGCTAGAGCCTTGATCGCAGTCGACCAGTCAAGCGTGTACCCCAGGTCGACGCGCCTGAGCAGGCCGCAATACTTGAAGAAACGGTTCGGATATGCCATCGGCCGAACGTTTTTCGAGTCCTGGTTTTCCTGGAAGCATCCGTTTACGTACAGCGTTTCCCCGCCCCATGGAAACGTGAAGCAATACACGAGTGATGCAGATGGCAGCATGATATCGCATGCGTTACGGGAAATATCGATTGGTTGCAGCCCGTGCTCCAGGTCGAACGTGAACGCCTGGTCGAGATCAGTAACGAAAAGTCGAGCCGGTTCGACGTGAGCAACGGCTAGCTTGAGCATATTGGAAAGACGTCCTATCCCGAAGCCGGTACGGTTGCTGTAGCATTGCCAAGCAAGATAGGTTCGGACAAGCAGCGACGGCCCAAGCGCGAGTAACCGGCGACGATATTCGCACCCCTTCTCGATCAAGGTCTTGGCATCGATCGCATTCCGCCGGGTACGTGGCCTGATCGCGGGATCGGCGATCTGCGCAAAGTCCTGTTCAAACCTTGAAATTGCTGAGGCCGAATGATGAGTGTCGCCAACGACCCACCTATCACCTGGATACATTATGATTGGTTTTGATTTGGTATTGTCGCGTACAAAGCTGGCGACATCACCAATCTTATTCTTTTCGGCATTCAAATAGTCATTTTCCTCCGCACAAAACCAGGCGAAACTTGCAAACGGGATGACGTATCTGGGCTTGAGTATGTCAATCTGCTTTTTGACATCCTCCAACACTCGCCTCTCGTGAGAGAGCCTTTGATCGACCGCGTCGTAGTTTCCTTCCCATTGGGCGTACGAGAATTGTGCGGCAAGAACGTCCACTTCGCCAACGAGTTTCTTGATAGCGTGCAGTTCGCTAATCGCGCCGCAATCATTGAGATTCAGCAGTGTACCGGTCGGTGTGCGAACACACAGCCACGAGTCCGCCAGCCAATTGGTGATGTTGGGAGAATTCATAACCTCAACGTTCTCGCCGAGATGAATCCATTCTCTCGGCGGCAACTCCGTAACCTCGCCGAACCCAAGGCGTCGGCAGAATCCTGACACCTTTTTGTCTTTCGTATCCTGGTACAGAACGTGTATCGCGCGGCGATGCTCTTCCGGAATTTTCTTCAGATTGTCCGGCAGGAAATGATCCGGGTGCTCGTGCGAGAACCATATGTGCGAGATGTCTTTGAAATCGCCGAAAGCCATCTTGCTTTTGGCAACAAGGTCCCAGCCTTCATCGAAGACTTTGCCTTCCAGCCAGGGATCGGAAATGAGGCGCACATCTCCGGCGGTGACGATTAGCGATGCGTGATTTACAAATTCGATTATCATCGGCGTGCAGGTCCTGGGAATTGCTGCGCTTTAAAGCCGTTATATGTAAGTAATCTCGTTGGTTTTAGCGGGCGAGCGCAAGAGAAAAATCACAAGGTGCGTGACAAGTTAAGGTAGTTAATTGCCTTAAGTATTTGATCCTATTTATCGGCACGCAGCGTGAATCCTGCCCGGACCGAGGTTGGTGACCGTAGACGCCCTATCCTCCCTCTCCGCGCTTGATCGCCTCGTGTCAGAAAGCCGGTCAATCGCTCGACATAGAGATCGAGATTCATCTGGCGTTCGACCAGCTTGCGGCCGTTGGCGCCCAATCTGCGTGCCTCGTCGGGGTTCGACAGCAACCGGCGGATCTCCGTGCTCAGGGTCGGATGGATCTCCCGGCGGCACATACCGCCCGTTCTCGCCTTCGACCACCACATCGGTTTGGCCGGGAACACGCGAACAAATGACCGCCTTTCCCATCGCCAGGCATTCCAGGATTGCGGTGACGCCGGCCTGGAACTTCACGTTCTCCAGCGGCATGACCATGAAGCAACTGTCGGCGTACAGTTGGCGCAACTCGTACTGGGTGAATTTCCGCACCGTGACGTTGCTCGGAATGGTCCGTGTCGCAACACCTTCCGTGCGTTTGGACCAGGGCGACGCGGCAGCGATCACCACATGGACGTCGAGATCCTCCACTGCTCGCAACAGGGTTTCGTAGTCGCGGCGCTCCAACCCAACGGCACAGATCTGCGGACGCGCGCTGGAATTTGGCGTGACTCGTTCGGGTGCGAAGAATTCCTGATCGACCATGAAGGGCGTCCACAGCACGCGGTCGCGACCCAGTTTCCAGCGTTCCTCTATGAACCGTTGTTGCCAGCGGCTGTAGGTGATGAAGCGGTCGATGGCGCTTTGCACGCCCAGCCAGTCCAGGAAGACGGTCTTCTTCGGCTCCGAAATGACATGCACGATCATCAAATGGCGCGGCCGCGCTGCCGGGTGTGAGCTTGAAGAGCGCGGCCAACGGCAGCCCGACCTGCTCGCCATCTGTGACAATCGCCTGATAGCTCTTGCGGACCTTCCAGCAGGCGTAGGCGAGAACCAGATTGGGACCACCGAGCTTCTCGAGCACCGCGCCCGTTCGGCCCGCGATCGTTCGCGCCGCGGCGTAGTCGAGAAGGTCAGCATTGAAGCTTCTCGCAAGCTCCAAATAGTCGGCCCTGGGGCGCTTGCCGCTCGCGATCTGTTCGCGGATGTCCGCAGCGATAACGCCTGACACCGTCAACACCACGCGCTTGCTCATCTAATTGAGTCCCACCCGTTGTCAGGCTTGCCAGTTCAGTCCCATTCGAAGGCCGATGCCGCGCGATGGACCACATCTTCAGGTTGTTTCGCGACTGTCGCAATTTCGATTGCCGGTAGATCATCATTTTGCGGGGTACGGTGCCAACAAAAAAGTGGTATTTTCCCTACCGCAGGCCTTCGTAGAGGGGCCATCGCGTGCGACCCAACTTAGGGTAAGATTAACAATGCACCGTATCGTTAACGCTCTGGCCGTTGCCTCGATCGTCCTGACGATATGTCCGTCCATTGTCGTGGCCGCCGAAGCCGCGCCGGCCGCCGTCAATGGGACTTGGACGAATGTCACTCCCATCGGGGTCGATTTGGCGGATGACCTGCCCTGTGGGAACTACGGGTCGATCACCATGGCGGCCGACCCTGCGCGACCATCGGAGCTCTATACTCAGTTCCATTGTCAGGGCGTCTGGAAATCAACTGACTACGGCCTCACGTGGTTCGGCCCAATCAATACCGGGCAAGGCGGCGCCGGGGCCAGCGGAGCCGGAGGCCTCGCCATAGCGCGAGGTCCGGATGGACAGCCTCCAATCCTCTATGCGGCAGGCATTCGCGGCACCGGACTTGGCTTCTGGAAATCCGTGGATGGCGGCGTGAGCTGGACCAACTATAGAGTAGTCGCCTGGCGGCGATCGACAGGATTTCTATCCGCCCGTCGTCGATCCCTATGACCCAAATCACCTGCTCATGACCGGGCACCACTTGAGCCTGATTGTTCAGAGCTTGGACGGAGGACAGAGCTGGTCCGAAGTTCCGATTGCCGATGGCATGAAAGATAGTACCGGCACAGGCTTCATCTTTTTCATCGATACCGGGCGAGCCGAGACGACGAGAGGCACCTGGATCTGGACTGCGGAAGCCACGGGAAAAACGATCGGGACATGGCGAACGAACGATGAGGGCCGCACGTGGACACGTGTCGATAGCAACGAGCATCCTCACGGCCAGATGCAGATCTATCAACCGGACAAAGGCGGCATCGTCTTCATGCCAGGGTTTCATTCGGACCTCGGCGCGGGCGTCCTGAGAAGCACGGACTATGGTCAGACGTGGGCTCGCTTCGGCATCGCCATGGATCAGGCCACCGTCATCGGCACGCCCAAACGTGTCTACGCGATGTACGCATGGGCGTGTGGCGACTGCTCACTCGATCCGGCTCTTCAATCTGCGCCGCAGCCAGGAATATCCGGATGGGCGCGCATGCCAACTCCATCCGAAATGTCGATCGGAGCAGCGCAGACAGCGACAGTCTTCGACGGCACCAACTATATTATCCTGACGGCCAACTGGCGTGGAGGAATTTGGCGCTTTGTCGAGTGAGGCGTCCCACCCAACCCATCATCGGCGATCATGGTTGCTCGAGTTCGTTGTGCAATCCTAGCCGCGCCCTAGCTCTCAGCGCTTTTCCAAGCCTTAAACCGGCCCGAGCCCGACGCGCAAACCCGAGCGGTTTACCGTCGACAGCATCCTCCGGCCTCAATTGGCGAACCGTAATATCTCATGGCGTCCGCGCAGACCGATCGTCATGATGGAACCTTCGGGCACCGTTTGATACCGGACCTGGCAGACTGGAAAGAGCAATGAAACTTTTTAGACCCAAGGTCGCACGCGCCGCGCCGTTCACCGCGGTCTCCGTGCCGTTATTGCTGCTGTTTCAGCACCCAAGTCCGTCCGACCTGTCGAAGTACGATCTGATCAAGAAACCGCCTGCGTTGTCCACGATTTCTGATACCGCGTCTCGCCCTGCCCTGGATAGGAGCCCCACGGCGATCACGCTGGCCGCAGCCATCGTATCGGCGCCGCCATCGCAGCAGGTTCCAGGCGTGATCATTCTCCAAGGTGATATTGCGCTAAGGCCTACCAAATCGTTCAAGTTCGCTGCCGCAGCCTGGGGCACATCCAATAGCGAGATTACGTGGTCAGTTCAGGAGATGACCGATGGCGGGTCTATCTCGGCCTCCGGTGTTTACACGGCGCCAAGCACGCCAGGAATTTATCACGTCGTGGCGACCAGTAACGCCCTCGCAAAAAGTGATGTGGTCGCAGTTACGGTCACCGACGGAATACCTTGGCAGAATATCACTCCGCCGATCTCGCTCGATTTCAATCGTCCACAAAACAACTACGGCACCCAGATTATTCTCTCGAGCCCTTCACAACCAACCACACTTTATGTCGGCACGAACTATCAGGGCGTCTGGAAAAGCTTCAACAGCGGCAAAGCCTGGTTCAAAGCTAATATCGGCCTGTCTCCGTCCGGAAGCATCTACTACAACAATGATGGCGACCCTGCGGGCCGAGGCGAAGGTTGCGAAGGGATCGAAGCCCGGAATTGGGCCATGGCCATCGACCCAACTGATGCCGATGTCGTCTACACTGCCGCGGGATACGGGTGCTTACAAGGTTTGTGGAAATCGACGAACGGCGGCGTGACGTGGCGCCAGATGTTCTCGGAAGCCCTCATAAAGCGAAGCACAAATGACATCGGCTCAATCGAAATCGACCCAGCCGACCATCTGCACATTCTCATCGGAACCCACGGCCCTTGGACCGGTACTCCCGGCGCGGCTGGCGTGTGGGAAAGCCGCGACGGCGGTGATACCTGGACTCTTCACCCGCTTCCACAGGCGGCAGGATCGGCCAACCATTACGCAGTATTCCTTGACGCAAGAACCTGGATTGTGATCACCCAGGACTTCGGTATCTGGCGTTCCGCGGACGCAGGCGGAGCGTGGAACAAGGTCAGTTCGTTCACCAAGCCTCACGGAGGCAGCAGCCTGTACCGCACCAAGGCCGGCATTTTCTACCTCGGCGGCAACAACCGTATCCTTCGTTCGGAAGATTTCGGAGCGACGTGGTCAGATGCCGGCGCGCCAACCAACCGGGACGGGTACATGGGCCTCGTCGGCGACGGGAATTACATTTACTCGGCCAGCTCTAATACTGGAACGAGCACGGTGGGACCCGTTTCGTATTACATTTCGTCGGAATCGGACGGCTTGAACTGGAAGCCCTACAGCTCGCAGAAATTCGACGATGGCCCCATGAGTATGACCTTCGATGCCCAGAACAACGTCGTGTTCTCATCCAATTGGAATGCAGGAGTGTGGAAGCTAGTGGTCGACCGATAATATAAGGATAGCTCACGTTACTTCGCCTCACCCTGACAAGGTGGCCTTCGCCGAAGGCTCCGACAAACGTTGGCAAAGCTACGATGTCCCGGCACTCCCAACATTACGCCGCCGCGCGGCTAGTCTGATCGTCCCCGCGCCGGGTGTCGACCCAATGGCTTTTCCGCCTAACCAGGCCGTAAGTTGCCCTGGCTCGGGCACTTTGCTCGCCAACGAAATCCTCACCGCCTCTGCAACAACAAACAGATATAGTATCCAAAGCGGATTTAGCACGAGCCAATTTGAATCAATGAGATCTATCAGTATCGCGAACAGCTCGATCGAAAGATAAAACCACGCTCGCACTGGATCCTGGCGCCTCACGCGCTCCAGCAGGTGCAAGGAGGAGTAGATAAAGACCAGGAATATCCAGTAGCCGATCCGACCCGTCTCGAGCTTCAGATCCAGATACCCGCTATGGCTCGACGGCATCTCCCGGATATACCCCGGCGCCTCTTTTTGGGGCGAATTCGGCACAAAGTAATACGAGTGAAATCCCCAACCGAACCACGGCCTGTGTGATATCTGATAGTTGGCGAAAGCCCCATATTCCAGTGCGCCCCGTGAGAGTGGCGTCTCCGTACAGTCTGTATCCTATCCGTTCAATCGGGTTGGACACGAACATGGACGCGACCACGAGAGCGGCGACAACAAACGCCGGCGTCAGTCGGGTTCTTTTGGAAAGCAACAACGTCAGCCACGAAAGACACCAGCGACACAGCAGCGAAGACCAGCCGCGCTCTTTGACTCGCTCTCGAATACAAGCCAGAATCCCAAGCCCATTGTGACAAGAGCAACATAGCGTCGCCAGCCGCGCTGCAGAAGTTCATAGCTCGACAGGATGATGCCGACCGCGGCAAGCAGACCCAACTCTTGTTTGTGGGTAAAATATCCGGGATGACCGATTGGAGACGACGGCGTCGTCAAAACATAGATAGCGCTAACGGCAAGTGCGGCTGCGTAGCAGAGATGCACGCCCGTTATGGTGTGTCTTAGAGATATGGGTAGCGCGTATGGCACAACGATAACGACAACCACCAGCACCTGCACGACAACCCGACTGAAAGCAAAGTCCGGACTAAAGGCCCATGTCACGCTTGCTGCCGCGAACACCAGGTAGGCGGTCAGACTCGCGATCGGTAAGGAAAGGAAGAACCTGCGATCTATTCGGTGCCCAATTCCGGAAAAGCAAGCGTCAATGTCACTACGGCCGCAACGGGCCAAAACAGGATGTTCTCTACCCGCCCTTTTCCGCCATCCGGCACAAACGGAAGAACCAGCAAAACATAAAAAATCGCGAACACCGGTATGGCCGACATTATGGTCGCGCCGAAAAAACCCGGAGTTGGGATTTTTAACTTCTCCGCATATGAAACGAGCTTTGGCACTTCGGAGCCACGCTTTCGGTAGAGAGCTTTCAGTGCCTTACATTTTCGTCTCTACGACAGACGGATCTGTTCGGCTCAAGCCCGACGAAATCGACAACCGCCGGCAGTCACGATCTCTTAAAAAATTTCTCAGGTTCTCAAGTTCTTAACGTGTATTTTGCGATACTAACAAGGGCCATGGTAACGCCCGCGAGCCTATCCATTCAAGACATTACGGAAATGGTTACTTCGAAACCCCGGCTATCTTGTTCCTCTAGGGCTTTTCCGCTCAATGCCCCCTTGCCCTTGAAGGCGGCGCACCGCACCGTCACCCTTGACGGGTCCAACGCTCGCATTTGCGGCGGGCGATTGCGGCGACCAATTCGGTTGTTTAATCCTCTCAACACCAAGGGGAATGTCATCGGTGATTAAGGTTCGTGACGTGCCCTACAGCCTATGGGCAACGGCCGTATTCCGCTGGGCGGGTGCGCGATCGGCCGTCGTGACTGTGGATGGGCGGTACCCGGTGCTCCTCACCGCCGGATCGATCACCTGCGGACGCTTGTTCCTGCGCTGCAAGACCATACCAATCGAGGTGGGCGCTGCCAAGAATGGCTCCCTCGTGCTCGGCGAGCGTGTCTTCATCAACACTGGTGCCACGATCGTGGCCAATCACAGCATCGTACTCGGTGACGATTGCCTGATCGGGGACTTGGTGGCCATTTTCGACACTGACCACCATCCCATGGAGCCGTCGCGTCCAACCCGGTTTGCGCCAGTTCGTCTTGGCGTCAACGTCTGGGTCGGTCGTTCTGTGACGATCCTTCCCGGCGTGACCATCGGCGACCACGCCGTCATCGCGGCCGGATCGGTCGTGACGGACGACGTTCCGGCGAGAACGCTTGTGGCGGGCGTACCAGCGCGACCGATCCGAACGCTGGATATCCCGTGATGGCTGGCGCCGCGACTGAATAGCGCAGCGCCGAAACCTCCCGGCTTAGGCGATGCGGGCGCGGGCTTCTTCGCCTGGCAGCAGGGCCCAAGTGCGTTCCGGGGTGCCCTGCGCGAGGTATTCCGCGATCTCAACTCCCTGCATCACGGAATGATCGGTGTTCCCGATCTCGTAGCGCCACGCCCCAAATCGGCCGCGCGAATAGATGCCCTGCTCGGTCAGCCACGGATGGATGGCGGCCAGGGCCCGGTCGCGCCCGATCGTGGGAACCGGATACGAATAGGGCACGCGCAGCAACTGGCGGCTGACGATCTTGGATTTCGCCTGCTCGGGCGTGAGAAGCTTGCTGCTCACCATGCCCTTGATGGTGCGGTCGACCACGTCGTCGGCATTTTCCTGCTTGAAGCGCGAGACCGACACCTCGGCAAGCAGCGAGAAATGTTCTCCGGGCGGCGTCATCTTGGGCGAATAGTTTGAAAGGTACGTGACGCGGTAGAACGGCGAGTCGGATTCCGGAAAGTACATCCAGCACTTTGTGCTCGGGCAGGGATCGGCCACGCCAATCCCGACAAACATGCCCTCGGTATGATGCAAGTCCTGCGTCGCGGCGTGAACCTCTTCCGGGCAGCCGATGATCTTCTTCACGAGTTCCTTGAGCGGCATGGTATTGATCAGGAAATCGTAGTCGACCGAGCGACCGCTCGTGAACGTCACCGACTTGGCGGACGGATCGATAGATGCCACCTCCTCTCGGAGGTTGACCGGCTTCGGCAGAGCCTCGGCGATGCGATCGTAAAGCATTCCGGTGCCGAGCAGCGGAAACTTGAACTTGTTGTTCGGCCCCCACGAAACATCATCGCGGTTCTCGAGCAGGTTTTCGAGGATGCGGCCGACATCGACATTGGGCACCCGGTCACCCTGCCAGGAGGTCGACATCATCTCGAGCGGATGGGCCCAGACCTTGAAATTGTACGGCATCATAAAATACTTGGCGATGCCGGCACCGAAAACCGAATTGATCCAATTCTGAAAGTTGTCGCGGGTCAAACTGCGCTTCTGGGCCTCGATGATGCCCATAATGCACTCATGGAATATCTTCGGGGGCAGGCGGTGGATATTGTTCTGGAACGGATATGGCACGTAGCGATCGAACATCCATACCCAGGCTTCCCGCATATGCTGATCGTAGTCGCCGCGCAGCATCTTCTCGACGAGATCATCGAAGTAGCTGTAATGGCTGAACATGACATGTCCGCCATGGTCCCAGATGAAGCCGTGCTCGTCGGTGTAGCTCGACGCCAGACCGCCAACATGGTCGTCGCGCTCGAACACCTCCCAGTCTTCGTGACCAAGCTCGGCCAGCCGATATGCCGCACCAAGTCCCGTAGGTCCCGCGCCGACAATGACGATCTTCTTGCCCAAGCGGGTCTCCCTCTTCAGTTTTTCTCGGTGTACAGCAACGTAGCCCGGTCAACACCGAACTTGAGCCCTCCGCGGACTCCCTGGACGAACCCCGAAAGGTAATTGATTTCGGCAGGGCGACGCCCGAGAGCGCGTTTGACGACGAATTTGGCGCTCAACACGCCGAAACTCTTCGCCGCCAGCCACGCAGCGTATGGATCTCTGCAACGCACATGCTTGGAATAGAAGGCCCCGTCGCCGAAGCCGTAGGCGCGCAGCAGAGCCGGCCAGTCTTCGCGCTCGCGACGACCATCGTGGCGAACGATCACCTCGGGCCGCAATAGTATTGCAGCATTGCGACGGTAGGCGCGATACGCCAGGTCGAAGTCCTGAGAGGATTTGAGCGGCCCGCCACCTCCGAGCACCTCATCGAACGTGCCGGCTCGCTCGAACAGCGAGCGCCGGGCGGCAAAATTCGCGCCCATCCCGAACACACGAAAGCCGTTCGCGCGGTCCAGTCGTTCTGGCTTGTCGATGCGCAGGAGCGGCGTCAGTACGTCCCCGTCGTTCTCCGGATAAGCGGGAAGCACCTGACCGTACATCAGTTCGCCGTCGCGGCTGCTCCTCGAAGGCCGTCACGATCTTCTCGATCCAGTCCGAAGGCACAAGGCAGTCGTCGTCGGTGAAAGCAATAATCGGACCGGTCGTGCTCGCGATGGCCAGGTTGTACGCGCGCGACAACCCGGATTTGCTCATTCGCTGATAGCGGATCCGACCGTCACGCTCGCCGATCCGGCGCACGATCGCTTCAGTCTCGTCGTTCGTGCTTTGGTCGATGATGGTAAGATCGAAATTCGGATAGGTATTGGCCAAAACCGTTTCAACTGCATTCCCGATCTTGTCGGGCCGATTTCTCGTGCAGATGACGGCTGAGACGAACGGCTGTGGGCTGTTTTGCATATCGCTTCTTGCACTAAGTTTTGCAGATCCTGCATTAAATATTAAATAACGCCACCCAATTCCAGCAGCGCCGTCGAAATATCTTCGGCGCCACCCAGCCCACACGCGTTAAATCAGCAAATGAGCTTTCATCGCCGCAATAGGGCCGTCGTACATCTTCTGATACATCTAAGACGCGACATTATCCTCGCGTCAAGTTTTCCGCTCAGTTTCGAGTTAATTAAATCGGATAACCCTTCGCCGCGCATCGGGCTTTTGCTAATTAAGATTAATACAGAGTCCATCAAAATTAAAGCGACCGCATGCTCGCGTCGCGCCCCCCTGGTCAGCCATCCGGCGCGGATTTCATCGCCTGGGGCGCAAGCAACTTGCTGCGCACGACCTCCATCGCGAGCCGTAGATCGCTCGGCAATACGAGCCGTGTGACCATGGCTGTCACCGCGAACAACAGGGCAAAGAGCGGAGTGAGATACAAGAGCCCAAGCGGCTGCAGCATCGATAGCGGCACGACCGTGCAGAGCGAGGCGATGCAAGCTCGAACCAAATTGAGCGTTGTGGTTGATCCGACTGCGCCCCTTGGAAGCAAAGCCAAGCATGCAATCGTCGCCGGTATCTCCGCCACGCCAGCTATGATCACAAGCGCAATGGCTCCATTTCCAAACCGCTGCTGCCAATAGTCAATAAGCAGCCAACTCAAGACCACGCAGAAAGCAATCCTGACGATGCTTATGACGACCATCGCCTTATTCCGGCCGACTGCGGTCATGGCGGATGCCAACACGAGCACGAAGAACAGCAAGGGTACGAAGATGGCACTCACGCGCAGGATCGACGCGGTTTGTTCGAAGCGGCCATGCCCGTATATGATCGCGACCATATGGTCTGCGAACAGATAGAGCGCCGAGGACGTAAATGCAGCCGCGATGAACAGAACCCGCCCGGTTGCATCGATCATGCGCCGAAGATCCGGCAACGAAAGCGACGCGCGCGAAAGCTCCGGAAACGTCGCTGCCAGCAAGATCATCGCCGGAGAAATCAACAATGCCAAATATGCTGCGGAACGCGCCGTACCATCCCACGACTGCCGGACCGGTGAACGCAGAAAGCAGCAATATCTCGACAAAAGGCTGCGATGCTAATCACAAGCGAGAAGGCCGCGATCGGTGCTCCGTGCCGAAGGAGTTCGCGAAACGCCTTCATCGCGGGCGCCTTGACTGCAATATCCAACCGCATGAGCGGCAATTGCCGCCGACCAGCAGGGTCGAAATGCCACCAACGCCTTGCATTAAAATCACTTCCGTCAGCCCACCGCCAAAGCGCAAAGCAATAGCGGTCGCGACCAGCGTCATCGCCTTGCCGACGATATTTGCAAATGCATCGATGTCCATTCGGTCCCTGCCGCGAAAGGAACAATCGAACGGCGCGAATAGCGTGGCCGGAACCGCGGCCATCATGGCCAACAGCGTCAACGCAACAATCTGGCCGTTGTATCCCAGAGCCAGCGCGATGGCGACTGCAATGACGGACGAGAAGACGATTGTTGCCAGCCGAATGAGGAGCGCACTTCCAATTAACTCGGGCTCGTCAATACGCCCTCTCGCCATTTCTCTTACAAGATATGTGCCCTGGCCCCAATCAACGATGACGTAGACAAATGAGCTGATGGCGAAGACGATGTAAAGGATACCAAGCTGTGCAGGTTCCAACGCGCGTCCAATGACAGCAGTCAGAAGGATCCCGAGGGCTGTAGATGCGACTTGTCCTATTCCAAGGTGAGAGACATTGCGAACCAGGAGCCTGGTGGTATTTGATCTCACGGATGGCTCCGGGTGTGGCATAACGGCTGCGACCAGATCGTATATCGCGAATCCCTTGCAAAGCAAATTGGCCAGGACAGACGTTGTGATTGCTGAACGGCTCATCTCCCAGGCAGTTAATGCCGTCGCAACGCGCATTCGTCTGATTTGCGATGACCTTCGAGACGCGAGATTCCGCCTCACGACGAATATGAGGCAAGTCGCAAATCGGCGCCATAGCCGCGTACTTGATGAATTAACGAGCGTAGATATAATTAATTCGGTGCGATCCGCTAACTTGCGTGTTCCGCCTATATCGAGGAAGTCTTGGCGGGAACCTCCGATCTGCCGCCGGTCCAAAAGTCGAAATCTCTCACGGCAACCGTCGACCTCTCACAGATCTGGTAAGCCCGCTCCTCACGCGAAAGACAATGTCGCTGTCGTCAAACTCTGGAAGTCCGGATCTGGAACTGAGCCGCCCCTCTCCGGCTACGCGAACGCGGGTTCTCTTCATCAACTCGGCGCTCCTCGCCGGCGCAGACACATGGATCCATTTCCTGCTTCTGCGCAACCTGTCGCAGGGTCAATTCGAACTGCACGCGGCGGGGCAACCGGGATCGCCTGCACCGGCGTTCGACGAGTTGCGCGCCATTCCCGGTATCGCGCTGCGTCCGACGAACTTTGGGCCATCGCTGTGGCAACGATCCAAACTTCAGAAGCTTGCCGGCCTCGCCGGCGCCCTGCCGGCGGCAGCGAGCATGCTGGGGCTCGCCGCGTACATCCGGCGCCACCGGATCGAGATCCTGCATTCCACCGACCGGCCACGCGACGCCATTGCGTGCGTGGTCCTTGCGGCCCTCACGGGGGCCAAGGCCCTCATCCACGCGCACGTCAACTACGGCGACTGGATGGGCCGCGGGGTCAACTGGGCATTCGGCCGGGCAGATGCGATCGTTGGCGTATCGAGCCACACGGCGAGAACCTTCGTGGAGGCAGGTTACCGACCGGATCGCGTGCATGCGGTTCTCAATGCGATCGAACCCTCACGTTGGGATCCGTCGCTGGATCCTGCGCCGGGGCGCGCATCGCTTGGGGTGCCGGATGGTGCACCACTCATCGTGAGCGTGGCGCGTCTTTTCCGTGGGAAGGGACACTTCGAACTGCTGAGCGCGCTCGCGCTGGTCAAGCGCAAGTATCCGAACGTACGGCTTGCGATTGTGGGCTCGGACTACCCCGCCGACAGCGGCACGACCCGGATGCTCAAGGAGCACGCGAGCGAACTCGGCATTGGGGAGAACGTCATATTCACCGGCCAGCGCTCGGACATCGCGTCGCTGCTGGCGGCCTGCGACGTCTTCTCGCTTCCGAGCTTCGAGGAGCCTTTCGGGCTCGTGTTCGCGGAAGCGATGGCGATGAAGCGCCCCGTCGTGGCTTTGACCAACGGAGGCACTCCGGAGGTCGTGGAGCATGGCAAGTGCGGCCTACTCTCGCCCCCTGGCGACATCGATGCGCTGGCGGCCAATCTCCTCACGGCTGTTGGACGACCCTGCGCTGCGCACCCAATTTGGAGAGTATGGCCGCTCGCGGGTCGAGCAGCACTTCACGCCGCAGCGCATGGCGTCAGACTTTGCCGCGCTTTATGCGCGCATGCTGGCGTGAAGCGATCTGCTCGAGATCCTTATTGCCTGTGCCTGCCGCCTACCGAACAACTGAGCGCATGAACAAATAACCCTTCCCCAGCGCGGGCAGCGAGGCAAAAGCGCGCTCTTGCAGCCTGCCGGCTGAGGTTCTGAGCGTAGCGGTTGGTGAGCAAGGTGATCTTGCCGCCATGCGCAGTGTACGGGTCGGCAAGATCGCTGCCGCCATCTTCCCAGGTGAAGGCGAGCATCGGGCGGATCGCCTTGCTCTTATTCGGCATCCCGCGGTGCCAGAGCGTGGACGACCGGATGATCACGTCTCCGGCACTCATGCGCATGCGAATCGCAGGCTTTCCGGAAAGCGCATACTGCCAATACTTGTACTCGCGCAAGTGAGTACCGGGCGTGACCTCCATCGCGCCATTCTCGAGGTCCGTATCGACGGGCGCGACGTTCACGATGATGAAGGGCGATGCGACATTGCCATCGGCGTGCGGGTTCTGTGCGCTGCTGTTCGGCAGGTTGAGATTGCACCCGACATTGGGCATGCGCGTTGCGGATGGCGAAAGCTTCCTGACGAAATCGAAGACGCCGTATTGCTCAAGCTCGTCGTACACAAACCGCGACTGTGCGCCGGGGAAGCAGTTGAGATGACCGCTGATCGTGCCGCCGCCCGAGAACAGTTCGCCAGTTGCACGGGCGCGGGTATATTCGCCTCGCAACTCGTTCGGTCAGTGCCGCGAGCCGCGACTTTGAGACCACGTTCGGCAGCGTCACATAACCATCGCGCGCGAAGGCCGAACTAAGATCCTGCATCTGCTGACTGAGCGGCGTCATGGACGGTCCCCTTTCCGTACCAATATTCTCGAACTTCCGTCGGAGTCGAGACAAAGCATCGCCGTAGTCACGATATTCGACCGCATCGATAAGTCTCAGACAGCGACAATCGAGATTAACCAGATTAAATAATCGGTTGGCGATAGATAACGTTTCTGGAAATTGAGTAGCGTCTAAATCGCCTGCCGAGCCTGCACGTACTGCCGTCGGAACCGTGCTCTGCAATCCTAGGTTAACCGAGACACGCGGCCGTGCTTGGCGCTTATAGATTAACAAGATTTCGAGGAACGTTCATAATTAACTAGAACTTCGGAGAACTTCGGTGTGAAAACCGGATTCGACGGGCTACCAAACTCCGGCCGAGATGCTAAATTGCGCTCGACGCGAGGGGAGCGTTTTTGTTCATGAAAGCAAACTTAAGTGAATTCCATGGCCTCCATTGATTACAACCAAGTAACGGACGACGCCGCTCACCGCGACGATCGGTCCGGTGCAACCTGAAATTGCAGATCTTTTGGGGATTGCCCGTCGGGGCTGGCTCTTCATAGTCGCTGGCACGATATTCGGGCTCGTCTGCGCATTGATGATCGCTCTCCACCATGCCTCCCGTCTACAAGGCGAGTTCCCGCATCGCGTTCGAAAGAACACTGCCGCGGTACATGCAAACGAACAAGGTCACCAACGAGCCGATCATCGACGACTATGACACGTTGGGCCAGACCTACGTGATCTCGTCCGAGAGCATCTTGTTGCAGGTCGTCAGGTCGCTGTCGCTGGCGAGCGACCCTGATTTCGTGGGAAGGAAAGGACAGCAAGACCCTTGGCTCGCGCGTTCGCGGCCTGTTTCGAAACATCGCGCAAGCCTTGGGTTTCCCGAAAGAGCCGGCTGAGGACCAGTCGATCGCGTCCAACGATCCGGAGAAGATCGCCCTTGACAACGTCGCTCGTAATTTGACGGTCAGTCGAGAGGATGTGGCGAGCGTCATGACGATAGCTTTTTCGTCGAAAGACCCCGTGAAGGCGGCAGCGATCGTTAACGCGATTGTCGACACTTACATTGATGACAGTATTGCCGAGCAAGATGAAATCGACCAATGTCGCCGGCAAGGTTGTGCAGGAGCGCGTCGAAGAGCTGAAGCAGCAGGCCAAGGACGCGGAGCGTGCGGTCCTTGAATACAAGGTTGCCAACAATCTTGTTGGCAGCGACCAGATGACGCTTTCGCACGGACAACTCAATGTCATGCAGACCCAGCTGACGAATGCCCGACTCGCGATGGCTGAAGCAAAGGCCCGCATGGAGCGGATCGCCAAGGATCCTGATGCGAGCTGCCCTCTTCGCGCCGGACAACGAACTCATCTCAAAGCTGCGCTCGGAGCTGCTGGATCTTTCCGTTCGTGCAAACGATATCGAAAGGTCGTGTTGGAAAGGACCACTTGGCTGCAGTCAAGATCCGCAACCGGATGGAGGAGGTGCGCGAAGCGATTGCCGATGAACAAAAGCGCATCGCGGGATCGTTCGGCAAGGACTACGAGCTTGCACGTGCCCGATATGACGAGCTTTCTGCGGCAATTTCGCGAGTGATAGGCGAGAGGGCGCCAATAGCAATGCACAGGCTCGGATGCGTGAGCTTGAGAGTGCAGCGGAAACTCTTCGGAGCCTGTACAATCGGATGCTGCAGCAGGTCAGCGAGATGAACAGGGTTGAAGCGCAGCCCTCGATCACGCCGGATGCTCGTGTTCTCATGCGCGCAACTCCCCCCTTGCAGACCGAATCCTCGAAGAAGCGATGGCTGATCCTTGCCGGCGGGTCGGTGATCGGGTTGCTCCTGGGAGGCGCTATCGTATTGGCCAGGAACTTTCCGTTTGGCGTTTTCAGAACCTCCCAGCAAGTGACCCACGCGACCGGGCTGCCTTGCGCTGTCCTCCCGGAGATCGAGAGTGCCGACGAGCAGGCCTCCTTGAGGACCGGCGAATACGTGTTGGACTGGCCCTATTCGCGATTTTCCCAAACCCTGCGCAGTATTTGGGCCACGATCAATATCGCCCAGAGGGAATCCGGTGCGAAGGTCGTTTGCGTCATCTCCTCAAACCCTGGAGAAGGCAAGACAACCGTCGCAATCAATCTCGCGGCGCATTTCGGCCGTGCACTCGACCACGCGCGTGCTTCTCATCGATGCCGACTTCCATCGCCAGTCGCTGACGAAGAGAGTGGCTCCCGATGCACGCGTAGGGCTCAGAGAGGCCTTGGAGGAGCCAACGGCTCTCGCCAAATTTGTCGTCAGGAAAGAGCGCCTGAATCTGGACGTTCTCCCCTGTCCCGCTTCCCGATCGGATGCCCAACGCGGCGGAGTTGCTTGGAACAGTGGAGATGGAGCAGCTCATCGAGGTTGCGCGCGAAACCTATGACCTGGTGATCATCGAGGCACCTCCGATGGCTGCGGTCGTCGACTACAAGATGATCGCGCGGCACTGCAACGGCTTCATCTTCGTCGTCGAGTGGGGGAAAACAAGTCAGCGCCTGGTCCTCGAGTGTCTTTCTGACGCGTCGGCGCTGCTGGATCGAGTCCTGTGCGTGGTCCTGAACAAGGTGGATCCCGCTGCGCTGCGAAGCATCGAGCACTACAAGGGCGATCGGTTTCCACGAACTATTACTACCGATCAGAAGAGAGCGTGAGACCTTGGCCGTGCGAGGCGGATGCGTTGCGTGCGTCGCGCGGGCGCCGGCCATAGGCGCGCTCGTAATTGCCGGATGGCCCGGCTTTTGCCGGCGGCATGCTAAGACTCAACCGCACGCTTCATTTGAACGGGATTGCGGGGTATTCGCTTGCAAGCGTCGCGTATGGGTACAGGCCCAGTCTTGGCCGCGTTTATGACGTTTGGAAATGTTTGAACTTGCAGTTCCCGTTTTCCGCTCCGATCAAGCAATCACCGCCAGGAAAACCGCACACGCTCCCCGGCAGTCGCTCGCTCCTTGGCGGATGGCGCCGGACGGGGATTTGGTGAATGCTGATGTGTCTGGGCTCCAACGCTGCCGAAGTCGGGGCAACTAGCCAGATGGCGTCACTCGTCAGCAAGATCGTAGACTTCAGTCACATCCTGAACGCTCAATTGCGCCTGCGAGGCAAGGCAAAGGCACCTTTCTCGGTGCGGCTGCGAGGCCGCGTCCAATTTCGGGTAGCGGCGAGGTAGTGCTCGGTGAAGGCGTCAGCCTTAACGGAACGGTCGTGCCTATTGAGCTGGTCACATACGAGTTCGGGACGGATCGAAATCGGAAATCATACATTCATCAACTACGGCTCATCCATTGCCGCACGAGCCTCGGTGAAGATTGGCTCCGACTGTCATCTTGGGCACTACACATTCGTGATGGACAACGACCAGCACGATATCGTCAGGCATATGGAATTGCCGCAGTCGGATCCGGTTAGTCATTGAGGACCATGTCTGGATCGGCTCAAAAGTGGTCATCCTTCCCGGCGTCCGCATCGGCAGCCGCGCCGTAATTGGCGCAGGCAGCATCGTCACCAAGGACATCCCTCCGCGATGTGTGGCGGCAGGAAATCCTGCGCGCGTGCTTCGTCGACTTCCGGAAGTCGACTAAATCAGGCTGGAAGCTCTGTTCGATAGGCTTCGGCGGGCGCTCTTACGCGTGTGGATTCGGCCAATAGACGGATTGCCTGGTATGATCCCACTGGCGTACATTAAGCGAGTTGAACGTGTTCCGTTGGACCGGAAGGGTGAATCATGAAGACCACTCAAGTGTTCATTTTTCTCGGATGGCTTCTTGCTGGTGGACTGGTTTCGATATCAGACGCAACGGCAGCTGATCTTCAGTACGACCGCGGAGTGGGCATTGTCACCCGATCGGCGGGTTGCGGCGGGCGGCACGGCTGCTGCCCTCGCTATGTGTGCGCGTCTATGTATGGAGCCTACGGTCCTTTCGGAGGCGCAGCCTATTGGGGTCGGTACACCTACGGCGGCTGGGGATACTTTCGCTGAGTGTTATCGCGTTCGGCTCGACAGGTGACCGAGCCGGCCTTCCCCTCACCGCCGTCCTGCTATCTGTCAAGGCGGAAAGCTAACTGCACTCCAGCGGCGGATTTCAGCGCCGCCGCGGAACGAGCGCCGCTCGGGCAAGAATGCCAGGCAGTGCCAACATGCACAGTAAGTAGCGGTAGAGAAGTCGCCTCGGATCACTGGAAGCGCGCCACAACCACTCCAGACCCCAGCGCTGCATCCAATGGGGTGCACGCACTTGCGTCCCTGCGATGAAATCCAGTCCGGCACCAATGCAGACAAATGATACGTTGGGCAGAAAGCTCTTCCCGTAATCGGAAAACAGTTCCTGCTTAGGTGCACCAAGGGCGACGAAGCAGATATCCGCTCCGGAGCCGCCAATTGTCTCGATGCATCGACGCGCGTCTTCGGATGTCGGGTCGAACCCTTGTGGCGGCGCAAAGATTCCGGCGATCTTCAGGCCTGGATTTCTCTCAAGGAGAAGCCGAAACGCCTTCCCAAGCACCTGCAAGTTCGATCCGAAAAGATAGATGGACTTGCCGGAGCGCGACGCCTCCGCGCTTATCGGCGCGATCAAGTCTGACCCGGTAACGCGACTGACGCGTTTGCCCCTCAGACTGCAGGCCCACACGATCGGAAAGCCATCCGCCGTTATCAACTCTACGCGGCTATAGGCAGCCCGGAATTTGGCGTCTTTGCGCAGCTTTACGACGTGGTCCAGGTTCAGCGTGAATACATTTTTCGCTGCCCCAGATCCCGCACCGCTGCAAACAAGCGAGGCCGTCTCCTCAAGCGGGAGGTCACTGATCTTAAACTCTTCAAAATCAGCAGAGGACATTAATTTCCCTCCACCCTCGGGTTCATTCAATATGAATTCATTTACTCAGAATGATTGTTTCTCGCATGTAATTAATTGGCCTGATATCATTTAATTTGATTTTATTCAGCTTATATTTATTGCGCGTGTTTAATTTTTATGTATTATTGCGCGCTTTTTCTTCGTCCCGTGAGCGCGCACCCATCGACGTCGCGCCGTCACGGCATTTATTCGGGCCGCCGCGCATTAACCACGAATTATGCGGTGCGATTTATCGCCAAATCCAGGAAGTGCGGACCGTCAGATCCGTTTGTCCGAGCGGAAAATCTGCATTTGGAGATAATCGCCCCCCCAAACGCTCGCCTTGGCCTTTAAATCCCGCTCCCCTGCAAAATCGATCAGCCCCGGACGAGCGGGCACCTCGGGAGTGGATTACGTTTAATGAGAACGTTTCATTGACGTACGAGAGAGACTTTCCGAGTGAGATCCCGAACTAAAGAAAGCCGCACTTGCCACGCGAGTGGCGTCGCACGCGCTACCGGATGCACATTCACTCGCGATCCGTTCTAATCCAGGTCGACGGCGCCTTCCCTCCCGCTATCCGGCGATAAAATCGCAGCTTTTGAACGGCATGGAGCGGAAGACGGAGCAATTCGCGAAGGGGCAGTACGTCGCGACCAACAGCTATCCACGCTAATGCTGTGCCGAGCACGAGAAGCAGAATGCTCAATGACGGAATGGCGAAGGCCGCTCCAGGTGCACCAAGCACAAATGCTACGCCGCCGAGGATTTCGCAGAGGGCCGTGACAAGAACGAGTAGCGACAAAGGAGGCACCGCCATGTCGATCGCGAGCGCAGCCAAGCCAATGTTCCTGTCACGCAGTGATTTGAAGAGCGCCCCCGGAACCAGGTCTGCAATATTGTCGATATGACCCTTCTCCCAACGCGACCGCTGCTGCTCGCCACTGGCTTGCGACACCGGAAAATGGCTGTGGACTCTCGCCTCGACGATGAAAAGCGGCGGATAACCTGCCGACGCGAGGGCAAGCCCTAGAGCAGTATCCTCCGCTAGCCGGCTGTTCCCAAGGTCGCGTTCCAGGAGCAGATCGAACGGAAAGGCCATTCCGGTGCCGAAGAGCTGAGTAGGTAACCCAAGCAGCGCCAACCCAGCCGGCCTGACCCAGTTCTTGACCCGCCAGGCGAAAAGGTTCACCGCCTTGCCTGGTGGCGCGTTCTCTGGTGCCAGCATTAGATAGAGCGACTGCACCGGGCGCCCGCTCGTCATCGCGCCATTTGACAGGTACCGCAGCGCATTCTTGCCGAGCCGGCAGTCGGCATCGATGATGACGACGACGTCTGGCGGATTCTGGCGCAGATGCTGTACGCCGAACTCCAGCGCATAGCCTTTGCCACGGTGCGCGGGATCAGCGCGAACTATCGCCTCGACCCGTGCTGCCCGGGCAATCGCGGCAGTGTCATCCGTGCAATTGTCCGCGACGACGAGGATACGGTCATTGAGGTCAAGCTGGGCCTGAACGTCCTGGATCGTGGGAAGTATTCCTGCCCCCTCATTGTGAGCAGGAATAAGCACGACCGTTCTGTGAGACGACGCGGCGGCCGTCACAACCGAAAAGGCCTTTTCCTTGCACAAAGCAAAGCAGCCCGTCACGATTTCGGAAAACCAGACGAACGTCAGAAATGCCGGCAGGCAAATGATCGCGATTACGAAGCCACTGAGCATGGCTCCTACATTCGTTTGCGTGATGAGTTGGACACTGGACACCTCAACCCGAAAAACAACCCGCAAATCGAAACCGTCTCGACAGCTAACCTATAACGTCACCGAGACGACGAGGAATTGCATCGACCTGAACAATATCCATTCATAGTTGGTTTATTGGCACGAAAATCAACCAAAATCGATCAAGTATCGCGAGCTAGTTTGGTCGGATTTCGAGAACCAGGCTCGCGTCGGCGAAGGCCGATCCCGCCTGCAATCCCGATCCATCAGCTGAATTCGTCGTCCCTGGCCGCCGCCTCCGGAGCGCGCGTTTCGGCAGCTTGCGACGCGTCCCGGTTCTTGGGCCTTCCCGGGCGCAAAAAGACGGTGGATCGCTGTACTTCAGCCTCAATTCCCCTTTTTATAGATTATAATCTTTGATAGATATTATAATATATCGGCGCGGCGTGGTTGCCGCGCCGACCCGACCGGGATGAAGGTATGAACAGCGACCAGAACAGTGCGAAGAATATCGGGGCGCTCGCCCGGCGCATCGCGGGCTATCCGCGGGCCAGCCTCGGCCATTTCCCGACGCCGCTGGAACCGCTGAAGCGATTGAGCGAACGCCTGTCAGGACCCGCGATCTCCGTAAAGCGCGATGACGCAAGCGGGATGGGCCAGGGCGGCAACAAGGTTCGCGCCCTCGAATTCGTCCTCCCGCAGGCCCTGGCGGCCGGCGCCGACATCTTGCTGACGGCCGGCGTCGTGCAATCGAACTCGGTCCGGCAGGTAGCCGCTGCCGCGGCAAAAGCCGGCCTCGACTGCCACTTTGCAATGATTACCGACCGCGTCACGGCAACGGATGCCGACTATGCGCAGACCGGCAACGCCCTGCTCGATCACCTCTACGGCGCAACCCACGAGGTCATCAGCATCAAGGACGACCGGGCAGCCGTTCTGGAACGGATTGCGGCGCGGATGCGCGAGACCGGCCGCAAGCCCTACATCGTGCCATATGGTTGCGCCAACCGGATCGGGGCGATCGGATACCTGAACGCCGCAGTCGAACTTGCCGAACAGGCTAGCCGGTCTGGCATGCCGATCACTCACGTCGTCCATGCCAGCGGAACCGGCGGGACCCAGGCCGGATTGATCGCCGGATTCGCCGCGCTCGGGCTGCCGGTCGAGGTAATCGGCATCGATATCGACGCCGATCCGGCCGGCGTGAGGCAACGGGTCGGACGCCTCCTGGCCGAACTCGCCGATGAAATCGGACTCGATCAGGCCGTCGTCGCCGAAAACATTGTGATCGAAGGTGCGTATTCGGCGGGAGCCTACGGCGAGGCCGATCGGCGAACGATCGAGGCCGTGCGCATGGCGGCGCGGACTCGAGGCCTTGATCCTCGACCCCGTCTATTCGGGCAAGGCGCTGGCCGGCCTGATCGGTCTCTGCAAGGCAGGCCGCTTCAAGCCGTCGGACCACGTCGTGCTTCTGCACACCGGCGGCACGCCCGCGATCTACGCCTACCGATCGATATTCGGCTTTGGTGCGCAGGATGCCTGACCGTCCGTGCGGGACAGTGCTCTTTCGACCGAACGGCCGCGGCTACAAAGCCGTGCGGGATGCAAGCCTGACGCTTGGTATCGCGGCCGGCATCGCAGCCGGTGCCGGTTATCAACCCCCGATATTGTGGATTTGTGCAGCGCTTCTCTTGCTCGTGACGGGCGTCGCCCTACTGTCGGCGAAGCTCATCGTCGGGCCCGATCTCGTTTCGTTGAGGGATCTTCGGGATCGACCGTCGATTTTCCGGCAGCAGAGATCGAGCGCGATCGATTCGACGAACTGGCCTTCATGAACTTCTTTCAGCTTTCCCTGTCGGACGGCCCTTTCGTGCTGATCCCTCATGCCGCCTTCGCCGACACGGCAGCTTTCGACGCGATCGTGGCCTTGACCGAGGGACGGGAAACGAGCCGCGGCGGGGATTGCGAACCGGACAAGGCCGGCATGTCACGGGAATTGCGACGGTGAGGTGCAGATGAAGAAGCGACAAGCCTTGCGCGCCCAACGAAAGCCTCACGCGCCCCGCCCGGCTCCGGCCGCCGCCGGGATCGCCTCACTCAAAGACCGATCCCGCGATTCCTCCCACATGACGGCGAGCGCTTTCGCGATCGCGCGGCTTCGTGAGGCAATCCTGAACGGCGAGATCAAACCCGGAGAGCGCCTGCAACAGCACCTCCTCGCCTCACAGCTTGGCCTCAGCCACGTTCCCTTGAGAGAAGCCTTTCAGCGCCTCGAATTCGAGGGGTTCATCGCCATCAGCCCGCGCCGCGGAGCCTTTGTCCTCCCCCTCACCGCGTCCGATGCGGCGGAGATTTTCGAACTCCGGGTCAACCTCGAGACGGCCGCCTTGCGCGCGTCCGCGCAGCAGCTTTCTGTGGAAGAGCTCCTCGCGGCCACCGAGATCTGCCGCGAAGCGGATCGGGTCAAGGACAAGCTCGCTTATGGCGAATTGAACTGGCAATTTCATCGCGCGATCTATGCAGGGGGCCATCGTCCGCGCACCCTGAACCTGATCGAAGCGTTGTGGCGCAATGCCAGCCGCTATTCCATGCTGCTCCGGCATCGAGATCCCTATCTGCGGCAGTCACAGCAGGAGCATTGGGATATCCTCGGCGCTGTCGAGCGGAGGGACGCGGAACTGGCATCCCGTCTGCTCCAAACGCACATTGAGGGCGCAGCAAGCCGGATCCTGAAGCTGTTCGACTAGAATCCGGTCTTCATCTCCGCGCGCCGCCGTGGGAGCGGTTTTCCGCTGCGGCAACGGCGACCGGACCTAGCTGGCGAAAGGCGTCGAAAATCCAGCGACGATCTTCACGAGATCGGCCTGACGCGTCACGCCCGTCTTCTCGAACAGATGGCCGAGATGCGTCTTGACCGTGCTTTCGGCGACACCGAGTGACGCCGCCACTTCCGGAACGCCACCGACTTCCACGATTGCCAGCAACACCCGAAGCTCGGTCGGTGTCAGACGGTATGCCCGCGCGATCACTTCCGGCGGAGACGGAACGTCGATGGTCGACTTGCGAACGAACAGCGCCGCAACCGCCGAATAAGCCGTGCCCGCAAGGCGGCGTGCTCCCGAAGTCAGCGGCAGGACATGCGCCACATAACGGGTGCCGTCCTGCGCTCTCAGCGGCAGATCGATGCCCTCTGTCCCGACCACGACGTCGCTGCCGCCAGCGGCCGCAAGCAATTCGTGCAATCTCCTGTCAACGTCGCGGTCACGGGCCGAGATATGCCCGCCCGACTCCGACAGAAAATCATTCATGCCGAGAATGGCGCGACCGGCGACGTTCGCATGAACCACGCGGCCGTCCGCGTCGAGCAGGCAGGTGCCCGCGCTCAATCCGTCGAACGTGTCCGCAAAGGTCGCCGCTTCCGTGGTCTTGAGATCGATCGCTCTGGAAACCAGCACGGCGCGGCGAATGTGCGGGATGACCAGGCTGATGCGCTGGCGCGCTTCCTCGTCGACAAGTCCGTCGCGTTCGTGACGGAAAACACCGAACATCGCCACGCTCGTCACCGACTTGTCGAGTACGGCTGCGAGGAAATCGACGACCCCCTGCGGCTGCACCCACTCGCGGTAGAACCGGGTCTCGAGAAACTCGTGGTAGGGCATCAAGTCGGTGACCGAGATCGGCTGTTCCACCTCGGCGAAGAAATGACCGGTCGTTGCGGGATCGAGCTTTATGTATTTATCGAAGTAGAGCTGCCGGTAATGGGGATCGGTGCCGAACTCATGATAGATATTTCCTGTCCCGGAGGCAGCATCCTTCGAGAACAGCGCAGCTGACGAACCGCCGATAAACTTCGCTGCCTTGGCGAGCACGGAGCGCCATCGCGTGGCATCGATCGCTGCGTCGTATATTTCGCCAATGAAGAGTGAGAACTCTTCCTGGTCGATCATTTTTCGGGGGAAAATAGCGTTCATGGATACCCTATTGAGGGACAGTCGGCGACTGCACGATGTTCCGCACGCGCCGCAAATGGAGAGGTCTTTCGCCCGGCGATCCGCAACCGCAGCCCGCAGGCCAATCTGAAACGCGATCGCAAACCAGGGTCTTCATCGCGCGGCTTCTGCTTTCGTCTTCTTGGGTTTCAGCGCCCGCCGCTTCATCGTCGCGGTGACGACCGCTTTGAATTTTATTGCCGCCTTTGTCTCATCGCCCGATGCACGCTGTTTGTTCGAAGCCCGCTGGCCTGCCCGCTCCGGCGAGCCAACGTAGAGATCGGACTTATTGGCCACGAACAAACCTTTCCGTTGCTGCTTTGCACTCGACTGATCAGCCCGCCAGAAGCTGAACACGGCTCGCGATGTATACGTGGGGATCGTCCTCTCACTAGGACGCAGCCGACAATGAATGGGGGGCAAACGAACACGGCTATCAATTTCTCGTTGAGACGGCATCGCAAATTTCCCCTGCGGCCAAAGCGTTTAGCCGCACTCGTTAACGCTGCATCGCACCTGCTTTGGATGCGGGTCGTCATCTGATCGGACGAGGCACGATCCAAATCAGCTTCCTATGTTCGCGACATAACAAGGTCGTCGGATGAGATTCGTCTTCGCGGCACGAAGGTTTTCTTCGCGCCGCGAACGGATTGTCGCGCGCCTCGGTCGGGCGTGCGGATGAAAATGCCCGGCGATCTTCAACAAGCGAAATTGGAGATTGCCAGATGTCAGTTCGTGAAAGCTCTCCGCCGGAAAAGCAGTCGATGCGTTCACTGAAGGCAGCGTTGATGATCGCGACCGTCATTGCCTTCGGCCTGCTCCACATCGTCGGGTCGGCGCTGTTGCATGAGCGCACTGCGCCACGGCCGATCGACATCACCGAAACGATGAGGAACCGCGACTAGCGCGCGGCGACGCGGGGATTGGACCGGCTCGCATGCCGACTGTCGCCGCAAGTGCAGGCACGCGATCTTTGCAAATGGCGTTTGGCGGCCTCATCACGGCTTATGCCGCTTATTCGCTGTTCCGTCCGGCCTTGAGACAAACTCCGACGGTCAATCACCAAGGTCGTAATATCCTCGTCGGATTCGGCGGCGGGTTGATCGGCGGCCTTACGGCGATGCCGGGCGCCCTTCCGACCATCTGGTGCGACATACAGGGCATGCCGAAAGATCAGCAGCGCGGGCTGGTCCAGCCCTTCATCGCCGCGATGCAGGCGTCCGCGCTCATCCTGCTGCTTTCTCGTCACGAGCTACCGCCTAACATCCTGATCGACCTTGCCGTCAGCCTGCCCCCGTTGGCGGCGGGAACGGCGCTTGGCGTGCTCATGTTTCGCCGAATCAATGAAGCAGCGTTCCGGCGCATCATTTTGATCATGCTGCTGGTCTCGGGCCTCTCGCTCGTGGTGTAGCGTGTCGCGCCGCGCACTGATGGGACATCCGATTAGCTGACGAGTGGCCCGGAAAATGCGGCGGCAAGCTTGACGAGATCGGCCTGGCGGCTGGAGCCGGTCTTGGCGAATACACGGTACAAGTGCGTCTTGACGGTTGTTTCGGCAACGCCCAGCCGCTCGGAGGTCTCCGGCACGCCACCGACTTCGACGATGGCAAGCAGCACGCGCAGCTCGGCCGGCGTCAAACCGAAGGCGCGCGAAACCGGCGCGCCATAAGCTTGGCCGTCCAGTTCGACCTTGCGAACAAACACCGCGGCCACCGCTCCCGAGGGAGCCTGGGACCCTGCCCTTACGACAGACTTGAGCGGCAGGAGATGCGCGACATGCTGCGAGCCGTCATCTGCCGTCAGCGAAAACGCTGCGCTGGCCGCATCCACGCCGACACGGAAGTTGGCAATGGCTTCCCGCAATTCGTGATTTGCATGGCGGTCGCGGGCAACAAGCTGCCCGCCGATCGAGCGAAGAAAATCATCTTCGCCAAGGAGCTCCTCGCCCGCTGCATTGGCGTGCACGATGCGGCATCGCGCATCGACCAGGAACACTCCGGCGCTGAGGCCATCGAGCGCGTCGGCAAATGTCGTCGTTTGGGATTTCCTGTGTTCGATTGCCTTGTTGATCATCACGGCGCGCTGAACGTGCGGCGCGACCTGCGCAATACGGCGCCGCATGTCACCGCCCATCACATGATCACCGACAAGGAAAGTGAGCAGAACCGGGCAGTCCGATTTCTCGAGCAGGACGTTGGCGACGTCGACACAGCCCTGCGGCCGCAGCCATTCCTGATAGAAGGGACCGCGACTGTACTCATCGTACGAGACAAGGTCCGGAATGCTGACGACCTCGCCCAGCGGTGGCAAGCGCGCAAGCGGATCGAACCTTGAATAGCCGTCCGAATAGAGCTTGATGTAGTGGGGATCGACACCGCAGTAATAATGGGTTTCACCCATCTTGCTGACGGCGTCCTTCGAGATGATCCCGCACGCCCGGCCCCCGACAAAGTCGTTGATGCCGACGACGACATCGCTCCACCGCGCGGGCTCCAGTGCTGCGTCGTAGATGTCCGCGATCAGGCTCGATAGTGTGGCTGCATTCATGAAAACAGATCCATAAGTCAAAAGGCTGCCGAGCTGTCATTCCGATCACGGAAGCGTCGTCTCCCGATCACAGGATGTTGCGGCACATACCCCTATTGACGCTTCTTCTCGGTCAAATGTTACTTGTGTTGTCGCGCAAGGACCAAGCCGGGTTCACCCCGTCGCCTGCTCTTTCGCCGGCTGGGTCCGATCAGTTCGCCAGGGGATTGGAAAATCCGGCGGCCAGCTTGACGAGGTCGGCCTGGCGGCTGGCCCCGGTTTTGGAAAATACCCGGTACAGGTGAGTCTTGACGGTGGTTTCGGCAACGCCGAGCTTTTCCGAAGTTTCCGGTACACCGCCGACTTCGACGATCGCATGCAGCACACGCAGTTCAGCCGGCGTCAGGCCAAAGGCGCTCGCAACGAGCCCACCATAGGACTGACCTTCCAATTCGACCTTGCGGACGAATATCGCCGCGACAGCGCCAAATGGCGCGTCGGCGCTGCGTACGACCGACTTCAGCGGCAGCAAGTGCGCGACATATCGCCCGCCATCGTTTGCGGTCAGCGGAAACGCCGCGTTGGCTTTGCCGTTTTCCGCACTGCCGCCTGCAACAATCTCGCGGAGATCGCGATTGGCCTGCCGGTCGCGGGCAACGAGCTGACCCGCGACCGAGCGAAGAAAGTCGTCTTCGCCGAGCATCGCCTGCCCCGCCACGTTGGCGTGCACGATATGACACTGCGGATCGACCAGAAACACACCGGCGCTGAGCCCATCCAGCGTGTCTGCGAAGGTCGCGGATTTCGGAAGCTTTCGATTCAATCGTCCTGTTGATCATCAAGGCGCGATGCAGATGAGGAACGAACAACGCAATTCGTCGCCGCATTTCACTGTCCACCATGCGCTTGCCCGCAAGGACGGTAAGCAGAACCGGGCAAGTCGTCGGCGATTTTTCGAGAAGCACATTCGCCGCGTCGACGCAGCCCTGGGGACGCAACCACTCCTGATAGAATCGCCCGCGGCTGTATTCGTCAAACGGAACGAGATCGGGGATGCTGACGACTTCCCCGAACGGCGGCAGCGAAGCGAGCGGGTCGAACTTTGAGTGCGTTTCCGAGTAAAGCTGAATGTAATGGGGGTCGGCTCCGCAATAGTAGTGCGTCACGCCGAACTTGCTGATCGAGTCCTTGGAGAACACCCCGCAAGCCCGGCCACCAACGAAATCGTTGATGCCGACAACGACATCATTCCACCGCGCGGGCTCAAGCGCCGCATCGTAGATGTCTTCGATGAGGTCCGAAATCTTTCTGGCTGCGTTCATCAAAACGAATCTGTCACGTTAAAAAAGCGGCTGATTTTCAATTGGCCGGGGCAAAATATCATCCAAACGGTGGAGGCTCATCCTACGTTCGGAGGATATCGACAAACCTCAGGGCGTCAATGACCCGGCACCCCGTCACATGTCGTTGACATATAATGTCATTCTTGGCGGCGAACGGCCCTGACGGGGCCAAATTTCAACCTGGGCACGAGTGTATGGCCTGATCGATGGCCATCCAGCGCCAGACGATGGCGGATCAGCCGACCCGGTGCCGTTCCGGCTGCCAGCTAGAATCACGTGCGACAATTGTCCTGCCGTGGCGCGGCCAGGTTCTTTTCGTGAGTGCTAGACGGTCAGCCCTTGTCCCCGCGCACGTCGCGGGGGGTGAATCCGTAAAGCCGGCGGAAGCGCCTGTTGAAGTAGGACAGGTCGCCGAAGCCGACGTCGTAGGCGATCGTGCTGATCGCCGCGCGGCCATAGTTCGGATCGCGTAGCAAACGGTACGCGCGCGCGAGCCGTTGCCCGATCAGGAACTCGGAGAAGGTCGTGCCGGCGCCCTCGAACAGCCGTTGCACATATCGCGGGGTCACGTTGAGGCTTGCGGCGACCGACGCAATCGAGATGTCGCGGCGATCGCTATGGGCGACGATGTAGGATTTTGCGAGCTTCAATCGGGCTGCTCTCAATCCGCGCGTCCTTGCCGTTTCCGCAAAATCCGCGTTGGGACCGATGGCAAGCATCAAGAGATCCTGCACGTGGCGAACGGAAAGATTGAGCAGTTGCGAATCGATCGATGCGCCGGCGCCGAAAATCCAGCCGGTGTAACAGCCGAGCAGCCTCAGCGCGTCGAGGTCTCCGGAAATCGGCTGCATGATCCGATCGTCGAGACCAGGGATCGCCGATTCCAGTATCGCGCGGGGCATCCGCAGCGTGAACGACCGGCCCAAAGTGGTTCGATGGAACGAGGCCGCTTCCGCGCCGCTCAACAAAACGGCTTCGTGCGGCCGAAGGCTCTGTTGTTGGCCGCGTGAGGATACGACCGCTGACCCGGTCCGGTTGATCGCCAGGATAACGTCGTCGTTGCCATCAGCGAGATACTCGCCACTCCGCGTGATCGACAACGGCGACGCAGAGGAGTCCATCATTTGCAGGCCCGGCAGCGTCATCGACGCCATTTCGGCTTCGAACGCCACATCGCTTGCCGGCTCGAGGTCGACGCGAAGCATCACCTTGCCGTAGTGCTCTCGCCAATACGCAATGCGATCTCGTTCCGGAACATGGTCCGTCGAGAAATTAACGATACGAGCGCCAGTGCCTGTCATGGATGATGCCAAAGTTAGCCCTCCAGCTCCCCGCGTGTTGCGTCCTCAGCCGCGCAAGCTGTGAACCATCAAGGGGTGCTTTGGCATCGTCCGATCGGAGGATGAAGATAAAACGCAATCTGAGATTGTATTTTAGGTGTCGACGCCCGTCAACACAGGGGCCACCCGAGATAAGGTGTCGGTGGGTTCCGCGCGACGTGCGCTAACGTGCGGCGCGCTCGTCGACGACGCAGACAATTTGATGAAATGGATCGCGGCGCCGCGGGGAGGCACCAGGTCTACATCACGCCTACCGTTACGGCCGATGTGAGCAGCCGTCAGTCGGCCGACGACGCTCCGCGGGGAACGCTGACCGCGGCTAGACGCGCAACATCTTCATCGAGATCGACAGCAACGTACCGCCCCCGCCAGTATGCCAGTGCAGACTGATGCCTAGACAGCAACACGTTTCGAACGCGGCCGACCACGATGACGTGAGAGTGCCGTTCGATGGCCTGCTCAACCTCACAGTCGATCGCCGCGGCCGCGCCGACAAGCAGCGGCGCACTCGAACCGCGTGAGACCCACTCGCTACCGGAAAAGCGCGCGCGGCCTTTCAGGCCTTTCGCGCCAGAGAAACGCTCCGCAACATCGCGCTGATCCGCGGTGAGAATGTTCACGCCGAAAAAGCCGTGACGCTCAAGCACGGGCCAAGTGGACGATGTACGACTGATGCTGACGATCATGCTTGGCGGATCAAGCGACAGCGAAGACACCGCGGTCACGGTCATGCCCGTGATATCGGGCCCCCGCCCCGAGGTGATCACCGCGACGCCTCCAACCAGATGACGCATCGCTCCGCGAAAGTCGTCAGGCGGCGCGTCCGGCCTGACTTCAATGACGCAAGTGTCAGCCATGGGATCTCCGAAGCTCTTTGACGCTCATCCCGATATGACGCCAAGCGGGGCGCATCATTCGGCAGCCCTTCCCCTGGCCGCCAGGCGCGCGTCCGACCAGCCTGCGCGTCAGCGGGATCAGCTCACGGCCATATTCGATGGCGTCAATCAGCGGGTCAAAGCCACGGATCAGAAAATGGCTGATGCCGAGGTCGTAATAGTCGCCAAAGACCTCCGCGACCTGTTCGGGTGTGCCGACCAGCGCGGTCGTATTGCTGTTGGCGCCGGTCAGTTTCGCGATCTCCGTCCATAACCTCTTGTCGATGCGCGTCCCCTGCTCCGCCAGCGACAGCAGCCGCTTGGCGCCGGCAGTCGCGTGACCGTCGGCGGGCTTGCGGTATCCTGTCTGGTCCTGCAACGCCGTGGCGCGTTCGAGAATAGCGTCGGCCTTCTTCCAGGCCTTCTCCTCGGTGTCGGCAAGGATCGGACGCACCGACAGGCTGAAGCGCGGCGTCGGCCGGCCATGCCGTGCCGCGGCCGCACGGACCCGCGCCGTGACGTCACGAACCTGGGCATCAGGATTCACCCCATAACGCGAAGGTGTCGGCATGCTTGCCGGCAACGTCGATGGCTGCATCGGAGCCGCCGCCGACAAAGGTGTAGATGCCGCCCTTCTGGACGGGCTTCACTTGTGAAAACCCTTTCTCGACCTTGTAGTATTTTCCGTCGTAGTCGAACGGCTTCTCGCTGGTCCATTCGAGCCGGACAACGTCGAGGAACTCGCTGGTGCGAGCGTAGCGCTCGTCCTTGTCGTCGAGCGTATTGCCATCCTGACGCAGCTCCGCGGCATTGCCGCCCGTGATCACGTGCAGGGAGACCCGGTTGCCGTAGAGCTGATCGAGCGTTGCGAGCTGGCGCGCCAGCAGCGTCGGCGCCGTGAACCCCGGCCGCTGTGCGATCATCACCTTGAGCGATTTCGTGATCTGCAAGACATGCTGGGCGACCTGCAACGCATCGGGCGTTGTCGAGTGAAACGCCAGCAGCGCGCGATCGAAGCCGGCATTCTCGTGCGCTTTTGCAACCGTCTCGATGTAGGTCGGGTCGAGCACCGGGCCCGACCGGACGATCGTCTCGGAGGAGTTGTTGTTGGTGACAAAACCGATGAATTCAATCGACATGGCAAAAGCTCCGGTTATGACGATAGCCTCTCACGCACCGATCTCGAGCACCCGCTGCGTGAGTGCCGATGTGGATCTTCCCTCTCGCACCCGCGGGATCACCTCGTGCGCGAACCGCCGCATCTCGGATTCGAACGGCTGGAATTGCAGCATGAACAGCTCGACGCCGGCGGCGTGAAATGCGCGGAGGCGCGCCGCGACCTCGTCATAGCTGCCGACAAGCCCCGCCGCCGTTCCACCGTTGGTGCCGACGCGAGCGGTCTTCTGCATCGTCTGCATCATCACGACTTTAGGATCGGTGTTTCTCTTCTGAATTTCCTTGAACGGCGCATCCTGCGCCGAGAGGCTCAACAGCCGCTCGTGTTCGGCGTGCGCCGCGGCGCTGGTCTCGCGCGCAACGACAAAGGCCGACAGGCCGAAACGCAATGGCGCATCTGTACGCGGGCGAGCGGACACATCGGCGATCAGGCGCGCGACATCCTCGATCGGCTGCCCATTGATGAACCAGACATCGCCGTGATCGGCGACCAGCGCACGGGCCGGCTCCGACTCCCCGCCGACATAGATCGTGGGGCGGGCGCGGTAGAGATCGGCCGGACGAAGCATATAATCGCGTACATCGAAATGCGCACCCTTGAAGGTCACGCGCTCGCCAGACAGCAGGCGCGAGACGATCGATATCCATTCGCGCCCATAGGCGTACCTGATCGTCATGCTCGGCAAAACCGAGCCCGGCCTTGTCGATCTCCGGCCTGTTCCAGCCGTTGACGAGATTGATCGCAAAACGTCCGTGGCTGATGTTTTCGATGCCGAGCGCCAGCTTGGCGAGAACGACCGGATGGTACAGGTAAGGCTTGATCGCCGCGATAATCTCGATCCGGCTTGTCAGCGCGGCCAAGCGCCGATGCCGCGCTCCACGCCTCGAGCTGATCGAAATCAGCGATATGCGGGTTGATCGTGTGCTGCGCGATCAAAACAGAATCGAAAGCCGAGCTCTTCGGCTGCGAGCACCAGCGCTCGGTTGCGCTCCCACGACGCGTCATATGGCTCATCGGGATCCTGGTAAGCGCCACGCGAACCGTGCACCAGCGCCCAGATACCGAAACGAGGAAGGGATGTCGTCATTTACACACCTCTCAAACACAATTCTGCAGAGTAGAGCCGGCCTCGCCGCGCAACAGCATGTCACTGTTTTCGCCAACGCTCGCGTCAACTTCAAGCCTGGTCCGCATCAAAAGATATATCCTTGCCGTTCGACGGCACGCAGCGAAACCATAAAACTCCAAAGCGAACGACAATTGAAAAAACGCTCTATTTCTGTTCGCGCAGTTTCGTGGGAGATTCCGTCGCGCATGAAAATCACCGTGACGATCGGCGCAACGCGGCGCTTCGTCGGCCGGTTCCGCGCTGCTGCTTTTTTGATCGTGCGGGCGAAAAGCGAGAAGGATCAACCGATCTTGAGTAACTTCGAGCAGACCGTTCCGGCATCTTCGTTTGATCGCGTCGGTGTAACCGATGCGACATCGTCATCGTCTGGATGAACACACTGCCCGCCATCGGCAAGCGCGGCCTGTTGCTTCTTTCCTGGCTTGCGCCGGTCGTGATTGTCATCCTCTGGGAGCTGGCGTCCAGAGGCCGGCTGGATCACACCGCAAGTGTTGCCGGCGCCGAGCAAGGTCTTTCATACCGCGATCAAGTTGGCGACGACGGGCAGCCTGCTGGACGACCTTCGCGTCAGCCTGTTGCGCGCCGTGACCGGCTTCGCGATCGGCGGCAGTGTCGGCTTTACGCTCGGCATTCTCGTCGGCTTTTCGAAAATTGCGGAAGCCGCGATCGATCGCAGCGTCCAGATGATACGCGCAATACCCTTCCTTGCGCTGCTTCCGCTCGTGATCGTCTGGCTCGGCGTGGGTGAAACGCAGAAAATCTTTCTGGTGGCGCTCGGCGTGACCTTTCCGATCTACGTCAACACGACCTTGGGGGTTCGGCAGGTCGATCCCAAATTGCTCGAACTCGGGCGTATCCAGGGATTCGAGCTCGTTCGAGCTGATCCGGCGCGTCGTGCTGCCCGGCGCCCTGCCGTCGATACTCACGGGCGTTCGCTATGCGCTCGCCACAGCCTGGCTTGCGCTGGTCGTGGCCGAAACCATCGGTGCGCAATCCGGCATCGGCTTTCTCGCCATGGACGCGCGCGAGTTCCTTCGCACCGACGTGATCGTTCTCACCATCGCAATCTATGCGTTGATCGGCGTTACCGCCGACGCCATCGCCCGTTTTCTCGAACGGCGCTTGCTGGCCTGGCATCCGAACTATGGAGCAGCGAGATGACCTTTCAAGTGACGGAGCCGTCCTCACGGCTTCAGGCTCCGGCCGTCGTGGTGAGCAATCTTCGCCGCGCCTACGGTGACCGCATCATCATCAGGAACCTCAATCTTCAGATCGAACGTGGCGAATTCGTCGCCCTGCTTGGAGAGAGCGGTTGCGGCAAGACCACGCTCTTGCGCGCGCTCGCCGGGCTCGACCCGATCCAGGGCGGACGCATCGTCGCGCCGCGGCGTCCGGCCGTCGTGTTTCAGGAGCACCGGCTGCTGCCGTGGGACAATCTCTTGCGCAACGTTTCGCTTGGGCTCGAAGACACGGGATGCAGATGCGCGCGCCGCCGCTGCGCTCGCCGAGGTCGGACTCGGCGAACGTCTCGACGACTGGCCGCGCAATCTCTCGGGCGGCCAGGCCCAGCGCGTCGCTTTGGCACGGGCTCTCGTCCAGGAGCCGGAGCTTTTGCTGCTCGACGAACCCTTTGCCGCGCTCGACGCGTTGACGCGCATCCGCATGCACGACCTCGTGGGCGAACTCGTTGCCAAACATCAGCCTGGCGTCCTGCTGGTGACGCATGACGTCGATGAAGCTATCGCGCTCGCCGACCGCATCCTGGTGATGCGCCACGGCGCCATAGCTTTCGAGCACCGGAACGACGCTTGCGCGTCGATCTCGCGCCCCGATCTGCTGGCCGAGCTCGGCGTCACCTCTCATCTCGCGGCCTAGACGTTCCCGAAAGGTTTTCCCGATGTCTCACTTCTCGTCTTCCCGTCGCCGCTTTCTCGGCGCGGCCACACTTGGTATCGGCGCGCTGGCCGGACTTGATTTCGGCGGCGCCGCCCGCGCGGCGGCCGGCCGTACCACCGATCTGGTGCGGCTCACCTGGGGTCTCTCGGGCCTCAACCTCATTGCGAAAGAGCGCGGCGAATTCGACAAGCTGCTCGCCAAAGACGGCATAAAGGTCGAATGGCTCGGACCGTTCCCGAACCATGCACCCACGATGCAAGCCGTCGTCGGCGGGAGCGCCGATTTCTCTTTCGGCGGCAGCACCACGCCGGCGCTGGCGGCAATCATCGCCGGTTCGCCCTTGGTCTTTACCCAGTTCGTGGTCTACGAACCGCGGACCACCGCGATCATCGCCAAGGACGGCTCGGGCATCGACAAGGTTGAGGATCTCGTCGGCAAATCGGTTGCCGTAAACCGTTCGGGGCTCGGCGAGTTCCTGCTGGTGGCGGCGCTGGAGAAGCATGGCATCGACCGTTCGGCGGTGAAATTCATCTATCTCAATCCGCCCGATGCCGCGCCCGCACTCGCATCGGGAAAGGTCGACGCCTGGTCGATGTGGAGCCCTGGCGTCGACATCGCGCGGCTGGAATACAAGGCGCACGATATCTTTCTCGAGGAGCGCGATCTCGACTTTCAGATCGACTATTCGTCGTATCTCACCACCCGAAAATTCGCTGCCGACAACCCGGCGTTGGTTCGCGCCGTCAACGACGCCTTCCGTGCCGAAGGAAAATGGATTTCCGAGAATACCGCGGAGGCCGAACACATTGCGCAGAGGGCTGGCAAGTACAGCGACCAGGTTCGCGACCACTTCATCGCGCTCAAGCGGCAGTATCGCTACTTCCCGGTCAACGACGAGAAATTTCTGTCAGAGTTGCAGCGAGCGGCCGATTGGCTGCTCGCACGCAAGATTTTGCCCGAGTCGATCAAGGTCACCGACCACCTGGCGCAGCTCTAGGCCGCGCGGATATTCGCGAGGAACCGATCGACGTCCGAACGCAGCGCACCTGCCTGCTGGCTCAACTGCTCGGCCGAGGCGAGGACGCCGTTGGAAGCCGATCCGGTCTTTTCAGCGGCGTCGTTGACGGCTGCGATGTTGCTTGAGACCTGGCCGGTTCCCAAAGCTGCTTCCTGAACGTTGCGCGCGATCTCTTGCGTAGCCGATCCCTGCTGGTCGACCGCGATCGAAATCGCCGATGTGATTTCGTTGATGGCGCCGATCGTGCGGCCAATGCCCTCGATGGCCTGAACCGCCTCGGTCGTCGCATTCTGCATGGCGCCGACCTGGGCCGAGATCTCGTCGGTCGCTTTCGCGGTCTGGCTGGCCAGCGACTTGACCTCGTTGGCGACCACCGCAAAGCCCCTGCCCGCCTCGCCCGCGCGCGCCGCCTCGATCGTGGCGTTGAGCGCGAGCAGATTGGTCTGGCTCGCGATATCGCTGATCAGCTTGACGACGTCGCCGATCTTCTGCGCCGCCGCCGACAGTCCCTGCACCGTGAGATTGGTACGGTTGGCTTCGGCGACCGCCTGGCCGGCGATTTCCGTCGATTGCGTCACCTGCCGGCCGATTTCCGACACCGAAGACGACAACTCTTCCGTTGCCGCGGCCACCGTCTGCACGTTGGCCGACGCCTGCTCGGCGACGGCTGCGACGGAAATCGCCTGCTGACTGGCTTCGCTTGCGGTCGATGACATGCCTTTCGAGGTTACCCGCATGTCCGACGCAGCACCTGCAAGACTGTCGAGCGAAGCACGAACGCCACGCTCGAATTCATCGGCCATCCTGCCGAGGAAGCAACTTCTTGTCTGTATCGGCTTGCGACTTCATGACGTCCTGTTCGCCGCGCAGCCGTTCCGCCTCGATCATGTTGTCCTTGAAGACCTGACCGACTTGGCCATGGCGCCGACCTCGTCGCCGCGATTGAGCGCCGGAATGGAAGTTGACGTGTCGCCTTGCGCGATCTTGCGCATCGCCATCGTCATTGCGTTGATCGGGCTGACGATGCTGCGGCTCAGCAGGAAGAAACAGCCCACCGACCACCAGCAACGTCAGAAGGCAGCCAGTGAACGACCATGTTTCGGGCCTGCCCCCAGAAGATCGCGCTGGTGTCGTCGAGATAGATGCCGCCGCCGAGAACCCAGCCGTACGGCTTGAATTCGACGGACGTAAGTGACGTCTTCGGGAATCGGTTCGCCGCCGGCCGCCCGCGGAAAACGGTAGCGATGCAGAATCTCGCCGCCGCCGGCTGCGGTCTCAAGCTGGCGGCGGACGAAGAAGAATCGCCATCCGAGTCTGGCGTGTCGTACAGGTTCTTGCCTTCGACCTCGGATTCGGGTTCGCGACGGCGATAGCCCTTGCCGTCGATGGCATAAACGATAGTCGTCCGTTGCCGAAGCGGAAGGTGCGTATCAACACCCTCGTCCGCTCCATGGTCTCGGCGTCCGAAAGCTTGGCCTTGACGCGAAGCCTGATAATCGAGCTCGAGCGCCTGGCGCGCCAGCGTGACGACATCCGGAGCTTGGCCTGACGATCCTCGATCAGGTTGCCCCACAGAGCCGACAGTCCCACGGCGGCCATCGCCGCAATGCCGAGAATCGAAAGGGCAATCATCGTCAAAAGCTTGTAGGAGATTCGCAAGTTGCCGAGCATTGAGCACCTGGTTGCTGAAAAAACATGCGGGCGGGAACGAACCGGAAGGTCCGACGCAGATCACGACACGTTCAAATTAATGAGAGAGGCCCTAAGTAACGGTAAAAATCCGACGACTGGCGCGTGCTTCTAGGTCGGTTTGGCGAAACTCTTGAGACTTACAACCGCGCCTCCGCCGGCGAAGAGCACCAGTGCGACGAAGCACGCCCCCATCGTGAGAGTTCCGGTGCGGTCGGAGACGTAGCCGAACAGCACTGGCGCAACGAGGCTTCCAATCTGGGCCACGCTGCTGATGAAAGCGATGCTGCCCGGAGATTCCTTTTCGGAAAGGAATCCAGTCGGAATGGTCCAGAACAAGGCGATGGCCGACAGATATCCGATCGCGAGCAAGGCGAGGCAAACGATCGACAGCGCCGAACTCCAGAGCGAAAACGCGATCGCTATCGTCGCGCAGCCCGCAACGAAGACGGCGGCGAAGAAGTGCCAATGCCGTTCGAGGCGGCGGTCCGAATGATAACCGAGCGCCAGCATACCGACCGCGCCGACGGCATACGGCACCGCCGACAACAGACCGACATGCAAGACGTTGGTCACACCAGAGCGCTGAATGATCGTCGGCGCCCAGAAATTGAGAACCATCCCGGCCCAGGTCACGGAGAAATAGCCTGATGTCGCGATCCAGAGCATGGGCTTGCGCAAGGCGGTCAGGAAGGCCTGAAAGCCGGAATGGGTCTCGGATTGGCTGCGGATCGACAAATTCGCGATAAGCAAATCCTGCTCTTGCCTCGACAGCCAGCGGGCATCCCGCGGACGGTCGTCGAGCACGAAGAAGGCCGCAACACCCATCGCCAGCGGCAGTATTCCTTCGATCAGGAACAGCCACTGCCAGCTCTTGAGGCCGAGCAGCCCGCCGAGATGCTGCATGATCAACCCGGAGATCGGACCGCCGATCGTCCCGGAAGCCGCAATCGCGAGCACGAAGTACGACATGATTCGCCCGCGCATGCGGTCGGGAAACCAGAGCGTGAGATAGAGAATGACGCCCGGAAAGAAGCCGGCCTCCGCCGCTCCCAGCAAAATCCGCACAAAATAGAACTGCGACGGGGTCGTCACGAAGGCCATCGCCATCGAGATCAGGCCCCACAGGCACATGATCCGCGTGATGGTCTTGCGCGCGCCGATCTTCTGCAAGACCAGGTTGCTCGGAACTTCGAACAGGATATAGCCGACGTAAAACAGGCCAACGCCGAGGCCATAGCTCGCGTCCGTGAGGCTCAGGTCATCCTTGAATTGCAGCTTGGCGAAGCTGACATTGACGCGGTCGATATAGTTCAGGACATAGCAGACGAAAATGAACGGGATGATCCGATAGATTACTTTTCGATAGAGATGGCGCTCGCCGTCGATCCCAATCGCTTTTGAACTCTTCTGCCGATTGCTGCACACGCCGCCCCCACGCCAATCGCTAAAGGCTAGCCGCTTCCGCAATCGCCGCATAGATCTCATCGAGATCGGCCTGACTGATGCAATAAGGCGGCATCACATAGATCGTATTGCCGAGCGGACGCAGCAGCAGATTCCGCCTGCCGAAAAACTCCAGCAGCCGTCGGACCGATGCCGGCGAGGTAGCCGCCGTCGCGCACATCGAGGTCCAACGCCGTAATCGTACCGGTGCGACGAACATTCCTGAAACGATCGTCGAGCCGGAACGGGCCAAGCGCCCGCTCCTGCATGGCCGCCACCTCGGCGACGTGCGCAAGGGTCGCCGGGGCTTGCCACAGGTCAAGGTTGGCTCTGGCCGCAGCACAGGCAACGGCGTTGGCGGTGTAAGAGCTCGAATGAAAGAAGGTGCGGCTGCGGTCGGTCGAGAAATGCGCATCAAAGATCTCGCCCCTGCACAACGTCACAGCGAGCGGCAGCGCGCCGCCGGTCAGCCCCTTCGAGTAACAGGCGATGTCGGGCGCGACACCAGCCTGTTCGCAGGCAAACAATGTCCCGGTGCGGCCCCACCCCGTCATCACCTCGTCGGCGATGAACCAGACGCCGGCCGCCTCGCAAATCCGCTTCATCTCCTTCAGCACCCACGCCGGGTACATCAGCATCCCGCCAGCGCCCAGAATCAGCGGCTCGACGATGAAAGCGGCGGGCTTGTCACGGCAAGAAGCCTCCAGGGCGTCCAGCGTCGCCTGCTCCTTTCCACTTTCCGGAAACGGCACCGCCGTCACGTCGAACAGCAACGGACCATAGGCCGCGTTGAACACGCCGCGCGCGCCGACCGACATCGCGCCGATGGTGTCCCCGTGGTAGGAGTGTTGCATCACGACAATGCGCGAGCGCGGCTCGCCGATATTGTGCCAGTAACCAAGCGCCATCTTCAGCGCGACTTCGACGCTGGTCGAGCCAGAAGTCGGAGAAGAAGACGTAGTCGAGACCGGGAGGCGTCAGTTTCATCAAGGCGGATGCGACCTGCTCCGCCGGCTCGTGCGTATGGCCGGCGAAGATGATCTGGGTGAGTTGTTCTGCCTGCTGCTGGATCGCGCGCACGATGGCGGGGTGGCAATGGCCGTGGGTGACCACCCACCACGATGAGATCGCGTCGATGATGCGGCGTCCGTCGCTGGCATAGAGGTAAGCCCCCTCGCCGCGCGCGATGCTGACCATGTCGGGCTGGAGCGCGTGCTGCGTGAACGGATGCCAGATCGGGGACGTTTTCTTGCGCATCACGAACCGAAATCGCTCGCGTTGAAGGATGCCGCAAATGCCTCGCGCAACGTGCCCCGGGTCAGCGGTGATATCAGCGGCAAGCGTCCGAGCCGGCGCACGCGGCCGATCTCGGAGATCGCGCGCTCGCTTTCGGGATGGCTTTCACCGATGAAGGCCACGCCGAGAACGTCGATATCGCGGCGGCGCAAGGCCTCCAGCGACAACAGCGAATGATTGATGGTGCCAAGCGAGGTCCGCGCACACAGCACGACCGGACAGCGCCATCGCGCAAACACGTCTATATAAAGGGAGCTCTTGATCGAGCGGCACCATCAGGCCACCGGCGCCCTCGATCACCAGTGGCCGGTTGCCGGTATCGGGCACCGCAAGCGCCGCGATGTCGATGTTGACGCCGTCGATTGCGGCCGACTGGTGCGGTGAGACCGGCGTCGTCAGCCGATAGCGCTCCGGCAGGATGCGATCGGAGGATAGGCCCCCCAATCGCGCGACGGTCTCGGAATCTGTCTCATCTTCGAGGCCCGACTGGATCGGCTTCCAGTAGCAGGCGCCGAGCCTGTCGGCGAGGCCCGCGGCAAAGACGGTCTTGCCGATCCCGGTGTCAGTCCCGGTCACCACGATGCGACGGCTCATCGCCGCTCCTCCGTCACTTCGGCGAGCGCCTCCAGCATGGCGCGCACGTCGTTCTCATCGACATTATTGGTCAGCGAAATCCGCAAGCGCGCGGTGCCGGCCGGCACGGTCGGCGGGCGGATACCCCTGATATCGAAACCGCGCGCCTGCATCGCAGCCGCCAACGTCATTGCGCGCGCATTGTCGCCGACGATGAAGGGCAATATCTGCGATCCCGAAAACCGCCAGCCCTGGCGTGCCCCGATCTCACGGCGCGCGAAGTCGATCAGCTCTGCGAGACGTTGCTGATGTTCCGGCTCCTCGCGCAGGATCGATAATGCTTCCTGCACCGCCACCGCCATCAGCGGCGAAGGCGCGGTGGAAAAAATGAAGGGACGACAACGGTTGACGATGAAGTCGCGCAAGATCCCCGTCGTCGTCACGAGTGCACCAGCCGCACCCAACGCCTTGCCGCAGGTGTGAATCGCGATGAGGTTTTCGCGGCCCTCATAAGCTGCGGTGAACCCTCGGCCGCCTGGACCGAACACGCCGGTGGCATGGGCCTCGTCGATCATCAGGAACGCATCGTGCCGGTCAGCGATCGCGACCAGCGCTTCGAGCGGCGCGAAATCGCCGTCCATGCTGTAGAGGCTTTCGGCGACGATCCAGATTCGCCCCTTCCCTCCTTCCGCGCGCCAGGTGCGGATCACGTCTTCGACGGAATCAGCATCGTTGTGCGCGTTGAACCGAAACTCGGCGCGGCCGGCGCGCGCACCCTCGTGAAGGCTGGCGTGGATGAGCTGGTCCAGCACCAGGAGGTCGCCGCGTTGCGGCAACGTCGTGAGCACCGAAAAATTCGCGATGTAGCCGCTGGGAAAAAACGTCGCCGCTTCCGCGCCGAAAAACCCGGCGGCTTCGGCCTCGAGGCTTTCGTGCTCGGCACAATTGCCGCGCAACAGCCGCGATCCACCGGCGCCGATCGGTGTCCCCGCCTCGACTGCCACAGAAATCGCCTTTCGCATCCGCTGACAATTCGCGAGCGCGAGATAGTCATTGGAGGAAAAATCGATTCCGGCGCGCGGCTTGAGGCTGCGCAGCCGGTCATCTTTTTCCAGCGTGCTTAAGGCGGCGACATAACTTGCGGCCGATCTCACGCCTGTGTCCGGTTGAGGCGTGACGAAATGCCGAGCCGGCCAAGCAATTCAGCATCGCGCGTCGTTTGCGGATTCTTCGTCGTTAAAAGCACGTCGCCGATGAAGATCGAGTTGGCGCCCGCCAGGAAACAGAGCGCTTGCAATTCGTCGGTCATGTATTGCCGCCCCGCCGAGAGCCGCACCACGCTCTTCGGCATCACGATGCGGGCAACCGCCACCAGCCGCGCCAGTGCGATGGCATCGGGACGTTCGGCGGTGTCGTTGACCGGCACGCCCTTCACTTGATTCCACAGATTGATCGGCACGCTCTCGGGATGCTCGGGCAGGTTCGCGAGCAGCACCAGCATGCCGAGCCGATCGTCGACTTCCTCGCCCATGCCGATGATGCCGCCGCAGCAGACCTTGATGCCGGCTTCGCGCACATGCGCCAGCGTGTCGATGCGGTCCTGCAAGGTGCGCGTGGTGATGATCTGGTCGTAGAATTCCGGCGAGGTGTCGACGTTGTGGTTGTAGAAGTCGAGCCCGGCGTCGCGCAGACGTGCGGCCTGCGGTGGCGTCAACATGCCGAGCGTCGCGCAGGTTTCCATGCCGAGCGCTTTCACCGCGCTCACCATGCCGCAGACTTCGTCGAGATCGCGGTCCTTCGGATTGCGCCAGGCCGCCGCCATGCAGAAACGCGTCGCGCCGGCATCGCGTGCGCGTTGCGCGGTGGCGACCACATCGGCCTGCGGCATCAGCTTGGTCGCCTTCAGCCCGGTGTCGTAATGCGCGCTTTGCGAGCAGTAGCCGCAATCTTCGGGACAGCCGCCGGTCTTGATGCTGAGCAGGCTCGCGGTCTCGACGTGGTTGGGATCGAAGTGGCTGCGATGAATGCTCTGCGCCCGAAACATCAGGTCGGCGAACGGAAGATGATAAAGCGCCTCTGCCTGCGCGCGGGTCCAGTCGTGCCGGATCGCCGCGATGCCCTCAGGGGTCCGGCCTTCGTCATGCGCTTCAATCAATCCATCGGCCACGTCGACGCCCTTTCTTTTTATAGATAAAGATGATCTTTATCTATAATACTGAAGATGACTTCAGGTTAGCGAAGGCCGATGACGACCGCACCCGATTTTGCGATAGATAATCTATGAAAGAGCCTGACGAAAATTCCACCGTTGCTGCCCGCATCGCCGAGGCGATTGCCGAGCAGATCATCGTGGGCGCACTCAAGCCGGACGCGCCGCTGCGGCAGGACCATGTGGCGCGGGAATTCAACTCAAGCCACGTTCCGGTTCGGGAAGCCTTCCGCCAGCTCGAAGCGCAGCATCTGGTGGTCGCCCTTCCCCGGCGCGGCGTGCGCGTCGCGCCGCTCGATGCCACGGCGATCCGGGAAATCTCTGAAATGCGCGCGGCGCTGGAGGTGGTCGCGTTGCGTCACGCCGCTCCCCGGCTGACGCCGGCTCACCTCGCCAAAATCGAATTGGCGTTGATCGAAAGCGAGAATGCCGAAACGTTGCAGGATTTCGAGGCCGCCAACCGGACCTTCCATCGGGCGCTGGTCGCGCCGTGCGGCATGCCGCGGCTACTCGCAAGTCTCGACGGATTGCAGCGGGCGAATTCTCGGCTGGTGTTTGCGATGGCGCGGACGGCGGGGTGGCGGCCGCGATCCAACCAGGATCACCGCCTCATTCTCCAGGCGTTGCGCGCCCGCAATCTCGAACAAGCCTCAAGCCTGCTCGCTCGCCACATTCAGACCATCGAACGCTTGAGCGTCCCGGCCGCGTAGCGAAAACCGTCAATCGATGGGGGAGTGGTCGCTGCGGCTCAAGCGCCGACGGTCGGCAGGCTGGCCGCCGCAATGGCGACGATTTGCGAAAGACGGCGGCCGATCCGGGACCTTGTCGAAAGCAGCAGCGCGTTCAGGCGGGCCATAACTTCGTTTCCTAACGCCTCGATCCAAGCCGTTGGCCTGGCAATCAAAAAGGCGCATGCAGAAGGTATGGGTTCCCCGACCTGTGGAGTCGAGACGGCCGCAAAAATAGCAATGCGACCATCGCCGCGGCCAACTCCGGCAGTAGATTCATTGTCGTGCAATGGCCCACGAAGAACAAAATCTTCTACGGGCTTGGCCCGAATTAACCCACCCCGCGAGGCTTCATCCCGGCGCGAAACCGAAGGTGCGCTCGAAACGCTTGACGTAGGCCGGCCAGACTTCCGGATTGATGAGGCGCGGCGGCCGCTTGCCGTCGAGCGCATCCAGCATCTGCTCGGCCGCGATCCGCGCCATGTTCTCTCGCGCTTCGATGGTGACGCCGGCCGTATGCGGGCTCGCGATCACGTTGTCGAATTGCAGCAGCGGATGATCGGGCGGCGGCGGCTCCTTGGCCCAGACGTCGAGGCCCGCACCCGCGATACGCTTTTCGCGCAACGCCTGCTCCAGCGCGACCTCGTCGTGGATGAAGCCGCGCGCGGTGGTGATGAAATAGGCATGCGGCTGCATCAACGCGAATTCGCGCGCGCCGATCATGCCGCGGTTGTCCTTGGTCAACGGGCATGAGATCGACACGAAATCCGAGCGGCGCAACAGATCGTCGAGCGTGACCTTCTCGCCGCCGCGCTCGGCCATTTCGGTGGCCGAGAGATAGGGATCGTAGGCCAGCACGTTCATGTTGAGCAGGCCCTTGCAAAGCGCGGCAATACGTCGGCCGACATTGCCGAGCCCGACGATGCCGATGGTCTTGCCGTGCACTTCGTTGCCCATCAGCGTGTTGCGGTCGATGTTGGCCTGGCGTCGCAACACCCGGTCGGCCTGAATGATCCGCTTCGACAGCGTGATCAGCATCGCGAGCGCGTGCTCGGCGACCGAATGCGCATTGCCGCCGGACTGGTTGACGACGATCACGCCTGCCGCGGTGCAGGCATCGACGTCGACAGGGTCATAGCCCGCGCCGTTGCTGGAGACGATCAACAGATTGGGCGCCCGGCGCAGCAAATCCGCATCGACGTGAAAATGCCTCGCGAGTTCGTCGCGCGCCGCACCGATCTGATAGGCATGCGCCGCGGAGAGAATTGGCGCGAAGACGTCTTGCGGGCTTTCATTCTCGAGCCGGTCGAGGCGAACATCCGGCCGCGCCTTCAGGATCTCGGTATAGATCTGATTGGGGAGGTATTTGACGTAGAAGACACGCTTGTTGTTGACGGACATATCTCTTCTTTCAGTTTTTTATTCTTGCTGCTTCAGTTTTCAGTTCAGAGCGCTCGTCCACCATCATTCGGCTGATATGCCGGCAGACTTGATGATCGCGCCCCATTTGTCGTAGTCGGCGTGAATCTTGGCATCGAGCTCTTGCGGCGAGCTGCCGATCGGCGAGGCCCCGAACTTGGCAAGCCGCTCCTTGACCGGATCGGTCTTGAGCGCGGCGACGAAATCGCTGGAGATTTTCGCAGTGAGATCGGCCGGCATGCCCGCCGGGCCCAACAGCGCCCACCACACTTCGGTGTCGTAGCCCGGCACGGTCTCTGACATCGCGGGCACGTTGGGCAGAAACGGCGAGCGTTTCGTGGTCGTCACCGCGAGCGCGCGCAGCGTACCAGCTTGTAGCTGCCCGAGCGCTTCCGGCGCGTTGTTGAACGACATCGGAATTTGTCCGCCGAGCAGATCGTTGATCGCGGGCGCGCCGCCCTTGTAGGGAATCGCGCTCATGTCGAAGCCGGCGAGTTTCTTCAGTAGTTCACCGGCGAGATGTGTCGAGGTGCCATTGCCGGATTGGCCATAGGAAAGGCTGCCCGGCTTCGCTTTTGCCTGTGCAATGACATCGGCCAGCGTCTTGAAAGGGGAATCGGCGCGCACCAGGAGAATGTTGGGCGACGAGGCCAATATCGAAATCGGGGTGAAGTCCTTGAAGGTGTCGTAGGGAAGTTTCGGATAGAGGAAGGGATTGGTGGCGTGACCGCTCGCCACGACCATCAGCGTGTACCCATCCGGCGCCGAGCTCACGAGCGCCTGCGAAGCGACGACGCCACCGGCGCCGGGCCGGTTTTCGACCACGACCGATTGGCCCCACTGCTTGGAAACCGCATCGCCCAAGGTGCGCGCGAGAATGTCGACGCCACCGCCGGCCGCGTAAGGCACGAACAGATGAACGGGTCTGGAAGGAAACGGCGCCTGCGCGAACGCCGCACCGGACACCAGCATCATGGCCGCGCAGATCGTTCGGCGCGACCAACGGCTCAAGAACAAAGCGCTCCAAAACGAGCTGTCCAAGAACCTCTCCTCCCGATTTCTTAGCCTTGATTTGGTTGCCTTATGGCATGCCCGCACTGAAGCCGCCTCCCCGCCTCGCGCAGGCCGCACAGCGCTCAGGACATGTTGACAATCCAGCCGTTCGCGTCAAGTTTCGGCGCCTCAAGCCAAGCGGCGCAAATGCTTCAAAGGCCGGGATTTGCTTGAGAAGGAGGAGAATTCGATGGCGGCTGCGGATGGACAAATGTCGCCGGCGGGCCTTGGCGAAAAAGCCTGGTACGACATTGTTCTGCAAACCCTCAAGCGCAACGATATCCGCCTGGTGCCCTATGTGCCGGACCGCGTCCTGACGCGGCTGATCAAGGAACTCCACGCCGATCCGTTCTTCACGACGTTTCCGACCGCACGCGAGGAAGAAGCCATCGGCATCGTCTCGGGCGCCTGGATGGGCGGCCTGCGCGGCGCGGTGCTGATGCAGACCTCCGGCTTTGCGACGCTCGCCAACGTGCTGGCTTCGCTCGCGGTCCCCTACCAGATCCCGCTGATCATGTTCGTCTCGGAACGCGGCACGCTTGGCGAATTCAACTACGGCCAGTCGCTGGTGTGCCGCACCATGCGGCCCGTGCTGGATTCGCTCGCCATGGAGCATCACACCGCCACCAGGATCGACGAGTTCGAGTTCATCGTCGATCGGTCGATCAAGCAGGCCATCACCACGCAAGCGCCGGTCGCGCTGATTTTGTCGCCGCTTCTGACCGGCGGCAAGGTATTCGACAAGTGAGTGAAAAAATGAGCAAGGCCGCTAACCCTCCCGCCCGCAACACCAAGGTGATGAACCGCGCCGACCTCACCTCGCGCCTCGTCGCCAAGCTGAAGAACGAAGAGGCCGTCGTCGGCGGCATCGGCAACACCAATTTCGATCTGTGGGCCGCCGGCCATCGTCCGCAAAACTTCTACATGCTGGGCAGCATGGGGCTCGCATTCCCGATCGCGCTCGGCGTCGCGTTGGCGCAACCGAAACGGCGCGTCTTTGCGCTCGAAGGCGACGGTTCGCTTTTGATGCAACTGGGATGTCTGTCGACGATCGCGACGCTGAAGCCGAAAAACCTCACCATGATCGTCATGGACAACGGCATCTACCAGATCACCGGCGCGCAACCGACGCCGGCCGCGGCAACGACGGACCTGATCGCCGTTGCGATCGGCTGCGGTCTGACCAACAGCACCTGGGCGGCGGACGAAGATGATTTTGAACGCCTGGTCGACCAGTCGCTGACGTCTTCCGAACCGATGCTGATCGGCGTGCGGATCGACGACAAGCCAGGCACCGGCTCCACCCGCCGCGATCCCGTGCAACTTCGCGAACGCTTCATGCTGGGCCTCGGCGTCCGCGAGGCGCTGTAACGCCAAGTATAGATGTGAACGGCCGGAAACATTCCGGCCGCTCACTCAAATCAGTGATTGGTCTCTAATATTCGATGACCCGGACAACGCGTCGCGTGCGCGGATCGACGATCACGCGCTGGTTATTCACCACCGCATAGCGATATTCGACATAGCCGGGAACCGGCCGCACTTCGACCGCGGCAGGCAGCGGCTCGCCCACGACAATGGGCTCCTCGATCATCACCGAATCACCTCGCACACCCTGCACCGACGTGATCACCGCATTCGGCACCTCGATCGCAGCGCCAACCGCCGCGCCGACGGTGCCGCCGACGATCTCGCCGACCGGGCCAGCAACGGCTCTGCCGGTCCGCGCACCATTCACCGCGCCTTCCGCCGTCGTCGATTGCGCGAATGCACTCCCCGACGCGAACAGCGACACGGCCATCAACGAAACAACAATCTTGCCTTTCATCACTTCCTCCTCGACTGACGGCAGCCCTAACCGCCGTCAGAAGGAGTTTGTTCCGCGACCTGTCGGGTTCCTTTGTGAACCAGCGGAAACAAAGTCGCTGGTTCCATGGAACGAACCTCGGCGATCTCAGACCGGCAGCAACTCCTCCAACCGGGTCGCTGAGTGCGCCGGCGCTTCATCGAGCGGCAGGTCGAGGGTCTCTTCGAACTCGACGATGTTGTCGATCTCGGTGCCCATCGCGATATTGGTGACGCGTTCGAGGATGAACTCGACCACGACCGGCACCTGATGCTTCTTCATCAGCTCGCGCGCGTTGGCAAACGCCTTCTGCGCGTCTTTCGGATCGGTGACGCGGATCGCCCTGCAACCCAGTCCCTCGGCCACCGCCACGTGGTCGACGCCGTAGACGCCGAGCTCCGGCGCATTGATGTTCTCGAACGACAACTGCACTTCGTAGTCCATGTCGAAGCCGCGTTGCGCCTGGCGGATCAATCCGAGATACGAGTTGTTCACGACGACATGGATGTACGGCAGCTTGAATTGTGCGCCGACCGCGAGTTCCTCGATCAGGAACTGGAAGTCATAATCGCCCGACAGCGCCACGATCTCGCGGGTCGGATCGGCGACGCGCACGCCAAGCGCGGCCGGCAGCGTCCAGCCGAGCGGCCCCGCCTGCCCCGCATTGATCCAGTGGCGCGGACGATAGACGTTGAGAAATTGCGCGCCGGCGATCTGCGAGAGGCCGATGACGCTGACGTAGCAGGTGTCGCGGCCGAACGCCTTCGTCATCTCTTCATAGACGCGCTGCGGCTTGATCGGCACGTTGTCGAAGTGGCTCTTGCGCAGCATCGATCGCTTGCGATCCTGGCAAGCGGCCGGCCACGATTGACGTTCTTTCAGCCGGCCGGCCTTGCGCCATTCCGTTGCGACCGCAACAAACAATTCGAGCGCGGCCTTGGCGTCGGAGACGATGCCGAGATCGGGATTGAAGACGCGCCCGATTTGCGTCGGCTCGATATCGACATGCACGAAGGTGCGGCCCTTGGTGTAGGTCTCGATCGAGCCGGTGTGCCGGTTGGCCCAGCGATTGCCGATGCCGAGCACGAAATCGAATTCCAGCATCGTCGCGTTGCCGTAACGGTGGCTGGTCTGCAAGCCGACCTGGCCGGCCATCAGCACGTGATCATCCGGAATGGCGCCCCACCCCATCAGCGTCGGCACCACAGGCACGTTGACGATTTCGGCGAACTGCACCAGCAAATCGCTGGCGTCTGCATTGATGATCCCGCCGCCGGCCACGATCAGCGGACGATCGGCAGGCATTGAGCATCTCAAGCGCCTTCTCGATCTGCTTGCGCGTGGCCGCGGGCTTATAGACCGGCAATGGCTCGTAGGTGTCGGCGTCGAATTCGATCTCGGCGAGTTGCACGTCGAGCGGCAGATCGATCAGCACCGGACCCGGCCGTCCCGACCGCATGACATGAAACGCCTGGCTGAAGATGCGCGGCACCAGCGCGGGCTCACGCACGGTCACCGCCCACTTCGTCACCGGCCGCGCAATGGATTCGATATCGACGGCCTGAAAGTCCTCTTTATAGAGCCGTGCGCGCGGCGCCTGTCCGGTAATGCAGAGAATCGGGATCGAGTCCGCGATCGCCGAATAAAGCCCGGTGATCATGTCGGTGCCGGCCGGACCTGACGTGCCGATGCACACGCCGATGTTGCCGGCCTTCGCGCGCGTATAGCCTTCCGCCATGTGCGAAGCGCCTTCGACGTGGCGTGCCAGAATGTGGGAGATCGATCCGCGCTTCTTGAGCGCCGAGTACAACGGATTGATTGCAGCGCCGGGAACGCCGAAGGCGCAGACGACGCCTTCCTTCTCCAGGATCAGCACTGCCGCATCGATTGCCCGCATCTTTGCCATTTTACTCGCTCCGCTCCGGTGATTTCCGATTGGGCAATCATCGGGCGAAGCGGCACGCGTTCTCAATGGAAGCGATTTTATTTCCCGCATTGTGGGATGCGAGCGCAAAAGCGAGCCATATCAGGCGCTTGGACTATTCGCGACGTGGAAACCTGAGTCGCGCAATGCAACGCTTACGCGATCGCCGCTTACTCGTGTCCGTCAGTCTCGTCGCTCGCATCAGTGTCAGCAAGCGCTCACTGCCGATCCGTTCCGCACCTTGTCGTGTCGAGGGCGTGGCTGCGCTCGAGATTTCGGTTCCGCTGTCGATGAAACATCAGTTGCGCCGCTGAATCCCGCTTCGCGATCTGCCCGCTGCGATAGGAGGCCGACGATCGGCCATATCGTAGGCAGCTCGAAACGGTTCACTTGGTTATCCGCGCAGAGCTGGATCACGTTGGCCGGCACCGCGTTGGCGACGCTGGTACACCGGCGATCGCATCGTGACTGCGCGCAGATGCCGGCACGCAGCCCTACTGACTGGACACTTCTTCGCGACCTTCTTCGGCCGTGACGACGTATCGGTCTGTCGCTCACCGCGACGTTCCGGCCATCGCCGAGCCTGATGCTTCGGCTTGCGCAGACCGAGGTGCCACGCGCCGAGATGAGCGCAGCCAGCAGCGCACGGCATTCGCCGATACCGAACCGCCGTTGTGGAGCGGGCTCGGCTCCATCACCTATCAAGATCACGACCGCGAACGAGCGCGCGCAGACTTATTTCAATCAGGGCCTGCGCCTGGCTTACGCGTTCAATCACGGCGAGGCCCAACGCGCGTTCCGCCAGGCGCAGAAGCTCGATCCCGACTGCGCGATGTGCTTCTGGGGCGAGGCATTGGTGCTCGGTCCCAACATCAATCTCCCGATGCAGGAAGACGCGGCCGCCCCAGCCTACGCCGCCGCGCAGAAAGCGACGGCGCTTGCCGGCAAGACAACCGCGCGCGAACAGGCGCTGATCAAGGCAGTCGCGGCGCGCTACGGCAACGATCCGAAGGCCGCCCGCGCACCGTTCGACAAGGCCTACGCGGCTGAAATGGCCAAGGCAGCGTCGCGGTTTCCGGGCGACGACCAAATTGTCGACGCTCTATGCCGAGGCGGTGATGGATCTAAGTCCCTGGGACTACTGGAAGCCAGGCGGACACGAACCCAATCCGCAGAGCGCGCCGATCGTACCGACCTTGGAGCGCGTCCTGGCGCGCAATCCAAACCATCCCGGCGCGATCCACTTCTACATCCATGCCGTCGAGGCGTCGGACCGGCCAAAACGCGCCGAACCGTATGCCGATCGGTTGCGCGGAGCGATCCCAGGCGCCGGCCATCTCGTGCACATGCCGAGCCATATCTATTATCGCGTCGGTCGCTACCTCGACGCGCTGGCAGACAACAAGACAGCGGTCGGCGTCGACGAAAAATACCTCGCCGACTCCAGCGCCCCGATGGGCGTCTACCGGATGGGCTATCTATCCGCATAACGTTCACTTCGTGATGGCGTCGGCACAGTTGGCGGGCGATGGCCCGACCGTGATCGCTGCCGCAGAGAAGCTCGGTAAGCTCATTCCCGACGAGGCCGCCCGTGGCATTGCGATGGTGCAACCGGTCAAGGCTGCGCCATATTTCGCGCACGCGCAATTCAGCTCTGCCGAGACGATCCTGGCGCTGCCCGATCCCGGCGATGCCGTCCCTTACGTCAAGGCGCTATGGCTCTACGCGCGCGGCGTGGCTCTGACCACGCAGGGAGATTTCGCCGGTGCAACGGCTGCGGCCGATGCGATCGAGACGCTGGAGCATACGTCCGACTTCAAGCTGTTGAAGGAATCGAATATTCCGGCGCAGGAAGTACTCCGCATCGCACGCGCCGTGGTCCTCGCGCGCGTGGCGCAGGCCAAAGGTGACAAACAGGCAGCCATCGCCGGGTTCGAGCGGGCAGCCGAATCTGCAAGACGCCCTGCCCTACACCGAACCACCCTATTGGTACTATCCAATCCGGCAATCCATGGCGGCAGCTCTGCTTCAGGCCGGCCGGACCGCCGAGGCGAAGCAACAGTTCGAGCGTGCGCTTCGCTGCGCACCGGCCAATCGGCTGGTCGTACTACGGCTTGGCTGAATTCATAAGTCTCGCGGCGAGGCTGCCGCAGCGCGTCAGGCAGAGAGCCGATCTCGCCAAGACCTGGATCGGCGATCGCAGCTCTTGAAGATTTCGAATCTTTAGGAACTGCTGCGCGACAAACCTTACGCCTTGACTGCCGGCGGCATCACGCCGCCGAGCACGAGCGTCAGTTCGGTTGCGATGTCGCGCACGATGCAGCCGAGCACGGGAAGCCTGTCGTCGGTGATCCGGCTGGTCATGCCGGAGACCGAAATCCCGGCCAGCGGTTCGCTGCAATCGTTGTAAATGACCGCGGCGATGCAACGCAGCCCCATCCGCGCTTCCTCGTCGTCGACGGCGTAGCCGCGCTGTCGGGTGGCTGCGAGCTCCTTGAAGAGTTCGCCGGGCCGCACGATCGACTTTTCCGTCAGCCGCGGCATGCCCTGCCGGCAGATGATGGCATTGACGTCCTCGTCCGAATAGGTGGCGAGCACCGCCTTGCCGACCCCCGACGCCACCATCGCGACCCGCCCGCCGACCTTGGTCAGCGAGCGCATGATCTCGCGGCTTTCGATGCGGGCGAGCACGATGATGGATTCGTCGTCGACCACCGCGAGGTTGGCCGTCTCGCGGGTCTGATCGCGCAATTTGCGTAAGTACGGCATCGCCTGCGCCGCAAAATTTCGTCGGCGGGCGAACGTCGCACCGACGGAAAAGCTCTGCGCGCCGACGTGCCACTTGGATTCATAACGGTCGAAATGAACGAAGCGGCGCTTTTCCAGCGTCGCCAGCAGACGATGCACGGTCGAGGTCGATAGTCCCGTGCGCACGGCGAGATCGCTGAGGCGATAGCCTTCGTCGTCTTCGGCCAGCGTTTCGATGATGGAGAGCGCGCGGTCGACGGACTGAACGCCGCCGTCCCTGGAATCGGGCTCGGCTTCGCCGGCGGATTTCGGCTCGAGCGACTTGCGCCGGATCACGTTTCTCTTCATCGCGACCTGCCCCGAAAAATAAGGAGACGTATTCGCCGCTCGACAAAACCGCGCCGTCAGAAATTCAAGATCAGAAAAATGCCGCCCCGGCTGGACCGGAGCGGCATGTTTGCGTTGCTTAGAGCAGGCCCGCGCCGCGTGCCCATTTGTACTTGGCGCCCAATACCTCGACCGGCAATTCGGTCGAATAAGCGTAGGCCGGAATGCCGTTCTGGTAGAGATACTCGGCGGCTTCCTCGACCTCGATGTCGCCGGCGAGCGAAGCGACGATCGGCTTCACGAAGCCCTTCGCCTCCATCTCCTTCTTCACCTCGACCATGTTGCGCGCAAACACCATCGGCGGCGTCACGATCGTGTGCCAGTAGCCGAGGATCAGCGAGTGGATGCGATCGTCGGACAGGCCGAGCTTCACGGTGTTGACGTAGGTGATCGGCGGCTCGCCACCGGTGATATCGACCGGGTTGCCGGCCGCACCGAACGGCGGGATGAACTTGCGGAACGCCGCATCGAGATCCGGCGGCATCGCCATCAGCGACAGGCCGTTATCGACGCAGGAATCCGACAGCAGCACGCCCGAACCACCGGCACCGGTGATGATCAGCACGTTCTCGCCCTTCGGGGTCGGCAGCACCGGAATGCCGCGCGCGAATTCAAGCAGCTGCCGAAGCGAACGGGCACGGATCACGCCGGACTGCTTGAGGACGTCTTCGTAGATCTTGTCATTGCCGGCGAGCGCGCCGGTGTGCGACGAGGCGGCCTTGGCGCCGGCTGAGGTGCGGCCCGCCTTGAGCACGACGACCGGCTTCTTCTTGGCGACACGTTTGGCCGCTTCGGCGAAAGCGCGACCGTCCTTCAGATCTTCGCAGTGCTGCGCGATGATCGTCGTGTTGGGATCCTGCTCGAAGAAGGCGAGCAGATCGTCTTCGTCGATGTCGGATTTGTTGCCGAGGCCGACGATCGCCGAGACGCCCATCTTGGCCGAACGCGAGAAGCCGATGATCGCCATGCCGATGCCGCCGGACTGCGACGACAATGCCGCCGAACCCTTGACGTCGTAGGCGGTGCAGAACGTGGCGCAAAGATTGGCGGGCGTGTAGTAGAAGCCGTAGATGTTCGGACCCATCAGGCGAACATTGTATTTCTTGCCGATTTCGACGATCTCGGCCTGCAATTCAGGCGCGCCTGCTTCCGCGAAACCCGACGGAATCAGCACCGCGCCCGGAATCTTCTTCTCGCCGCACTCGACGAGAGCGCCTGCCACGAACTTCGCGGGGATAGCAAACACCGCGGTGTCGATGACGCCCGGAACATCCTTGACGCTCTTGTAGGCCTTGCGGCCCATGATCTCGTCGGCCTTCGGGTGGATCGGATAGATGTCGCCCTTGTAGCCGCCGTTGATGAGGTTCTTCATCACGGAGTTGCCGATCTTGCCGTCTTCGGCCGACGCACCGATCACCGCAACCGCCTTCGGCTGCATGATGCGGTTCATGGCGGTGACGATTTCTTCGGTCGGACGCGGCTTCTCGCGCGGCTTGTAGGCGAAGTCGACGACGATGCGCACGTCGGCGGCAATCGCGTCCTTCTTGGTGGCGAACACCGGATTGAGGTCGAGCTCGACGATTTCCGGGAAATCGCTGACGAGCTGCGAAACCTTGACGATGACGTCGGCGAGCGCCTCACGGTTGACCGGATCGCCGCCACGCACGCCCTTGAGCATTTCGTGGGCCTGGATGCCGTCCAGCATCGAGAGCGCGTCGTCCTTGGTGGCCGGCGCAAGACGGAAGGTGACGTCCTTGAGGACTTCGACCAGTACGCCGCCGAGGCCGAAGGCCACGAGCTTGCCGAACGATGCGTCGGTAATGGAGCCGACGATGACTTCGGTGCCGCCGGCGAGCATCTGCTGAATCTGGATGCCTTCGATCTTGGCATCGGCCTTATACTTCTTGGCGTTCGCCAGAATGGTATCGTAGGTCTTCTGGGCGTCTTCGGCGGTCTTGACGCCGACCACGACGCCGCCGGCTTCGGTCTTGTGGAGAATGTCCGGCGAGACGATCTTCATCACCACCGGAAAGCCCATGCCGGAGGCCAGCTTGGCCGCCTCGGCAGCCGACTTGGCGACGCCCTCTTTGGGAACCGGAATACCGTAGGCGTCGCAAACGACTTTGCCTTCGGGCGCCGTCAGACTCGTGCGCTTATCCGCCTTGACTGCATCGAGGATTTTGCGGACCGCATCTTTGGAATTCGACATTAACTTCCTCCTTGACTTCAATTCTTGGGCTCGGGCCGGCATGCAGGGGGTCTGCAACGTCTCCGGCCTGGCGTGATTCAATCCGCCGCCGAGTGGGAACCACTAGCGCGCGTTTATTGCAGCCAGATCAAGCCGCAGAAATGGGCTCGTATGGCATTTGGTATGCCAGAAACGAACTTGTCAAGTCACGGAAATGCTGAAAAGCGGGGCAACTTGACATTCTGGCATGTGGTATGCCAAAAATTCTGGAGTTGTGGTTCTTTATTTATAAGATACGCCAACGCCAAACCATCAAGGCATCATCGAGCATGGCCGACGCAGATATTGCCGTAGTCCGGATCGTGCCGGAGACGAGCTTCAAGAACAAGGCATATGAGGCGCTGAAGGAAGCCATCCTCAAGATGGACATCTACGCGACGCCTGAGCCCGTCATGCTCGACGAGCGCGCACTTTCCGAACGCCTTGGTGTCAGCCGCACCCCTATTCGCGAAGCGATCGCGATGCTGGAGCAGGACGGCTTTGTGAAGACCGTGCCACGCCGCGGCATCATGGTGGTGCGCCGGACCAAGAGCGAGATCGTGGACATGATCCGCGCCTGGGCTGCGCTCGAGAGCATGGCTGCGCGATTGATCACGACCACCGCGCGCAAGAAAGACATTTCGGCGCTGCGCGATTTCTTCAGGGATTTCGGCAAGGATCGCCTGCCCGAACATCACGTCGACGAATATTCGAAGGCCAATATCGCCTTCCACCAGGCGCTGATCGCACTCAGCGAGTCGCCGGTGCTCGTCGACATGACCAACGATATCCTTCTGCATGTGCGCGGCTACCGCCAACTGACGATCGGGCGCGTCGACCGCATTGCGGCGTCGATGCCCGAGCACATGGCCATCATTGACGCCCTCGAACAGCGCGATACCGAACTTGCCGAAAGGCTGGCGCGGGATCACACCCTGGGCCTTGCCGCTTATGTCGAAGCGCACGGCAAGGAACTGTTCTAGACGTTCACCGGAATCCACAACCGACCAGGGACGACGTCGTCCCCATCAAAAAACGACCAAGGAGAAGCGGGATGTCCGCAGTAGTACAGAGCATCGATGCCAACGCCGCCGAACAGGAACTGACGGACGGCTTCCACCTCGTCATCGACGCGCTCAAGCTCAATGACATCAAGACCATTTACGGCGTGCCGGGCATTCCGATCACCGATTTCGGGCGCATGGCGCAGGAAGAAGGCATTCGCGTGCTTTCGTTCCGTCACGAACAGAACGCCGGATACGCGGCTGCGATCGCCGGTTACCTGACCAAGAAGCCCGGCATCTGCCTCACGGTGTCGGCCCCCGGCTTCCTCAACGGCCTCACCGCGCTCGCCCACGCCACCACCAACTGCTTCCCGATGATCCTGATCTCCGGCTCTTCGGAGCGTGAGATCGTCGACCTGCAACAGGGCGACTATGAAGAAATGGATCAGCTCGCGATCGCCAAGCCGCTCTGCAAGGCGGCCTTCCGCGTGCTGCACGCCGCCGATATCGGCATTGGCCTTGCGCGCGCGATCCGCGCCGCGGTTTCGGGACGTCCCGGCGGTGTCTATCTCGACCTGCCCGCAAAACTGTTCGGCCAGGTGATGAACGCCGAGGCCGGCCGCAAGTCGCTGGTCAAGGTGATCGATGCGGCCCCCGCGCAGATCCCCGCGCCTTCCGCGGTCAAGCGCGCGCTCGACGTGCTCAAGAGCGCCAAGCGGCCGCTCATCATTCTCGGCAAGGGTGCTGCCTATGCGCAGGCCGATGACGAGATCCGCACCTTCGTCGAGAAGAGCGGCGTTCCCTTCCTGCCGATGAGCATGGCCAAGGGCCTGCTGCCGGATCTTCATCCGCTGTGCGCGGGTGCGGCACGTTCGACCGTGCTGAAGGAAGCCGACGTGGTGATGCTGATCGGCGCCCGTCTCAACTGGCTGCTGTCGCACGGCAAGGGCAAGTCCTGGGGCGACGCGCCGAAGAAGTTCATCCAGATCGACATCGAGCCGAAGGAAATGGACTCCAACGTCGAGATCGTCGCGCCCGTCGTCGGCGATATCGGCTCGTGCGTTTCCGCGATGCTTGGCGCGATGGGCAACTGGACCGCAGCGCCGGCCGACTGGGTGCAGAAGATCTCAACCAAGCGCGAAGAGAACGTCGCCAAGATGGCGCCGCGCCTGATGAACAACAACTCGCCGATGGATTACCACGGCGCGCTCGGCGTGCTGCGCACCATCGTCAAGGAGCGGCCCGACGCCATCCTCGTCAACGAAGGCGCCAATACGCTGGACCTCGCACGCGGCGTGATCGACATCTACAAGCCGCGCAAGCGGCTCGACGTCGGCACCTGGGGCGTCATGGGCATCGGCATGGGCCAGGCGATCGCGGCTGCGGTCGAAACCGGCCACCCCGTGCTCGCGGTCGAAGGCGACAGCGCCTTCGGCTTCAGCGGCATGGAGGTCGAGACGATCTGCCGCTACAACCTGCCGGTCTGCGTCGTCATCTTCAACAATAACGGCATCTATCGCGGCACCGACGTCAACAAGAGCGGCGGCGCCGATCCCGCGACGACTGTTTTCGTCGCCGGCTCGCGCTACGACAAGATGATGGAGGCCTTCGGCGGCGTCGGCGTCAACGCGACGACACCGGATGAACTCAAGCGCGCCGTCAACACGGCAATGGATTCCGGCAAGCCGACGCTGATCAACGCGGTGATCGACCCGGCCGCCGGCTCGGAGAGCGGACGCATCGGCAACCTCAATCCGCAGAGCGCTCTCAAGAAGAAAGCCTGATCAATTCACGCATTCCCTGCACGGGAAACAGATACGAGACGGGAGTAAAACCATGACAAAGGCGCTAAAGGGCGTTCGAATTCTCGATTTCACCCACGTTCAGTCGGGACCGACCTGCACGCAGTTGCTGGCCTGGTTCGGTGCGGACGTGATCAAGGTGGAGCGTCCCGGCGTCGGTGACATCACCCGCGGGCAATTGCAGGACGTTCCGAACGCGGACAGCCTGTATTTCACCATGCTCAACCACAACAAGCGTTCGATCACGCTCGACACCAAGAACCCGAAGGGCAAGGAAGTGCTGACCGCGCTGATCAAGTCCTGCGACGTGCTGGTCGAGAATTTCGGACCCGGCGTGCTCGATCGCATGGGTTTCCCCTGGGAGAAGATCCACAGCCTCAACCCGAAGATGATCGTGGCCTCGATCAAGGGCTTCGGTCCCGGACCGTATGAAGACTGCAAGGTCTACGAGAACGTCGCGCAGTGCACCGGCGGCGCCGCCTCGACCACCGGCTTCCGCGATGGCCTGCCGCTCGTGACCGGCGCGCAGATCGGCGACAGCGGCACCGGTCTGCATCTCGCACTCGGTATCGTCACCGCGCTCTATCAGCGCACGCATAGCGGCCAGGGCCAGCGCGTCACGGCTGCGATGCAGGACGGCGTGCTCAATCTCGCCCGCGTCAAGCTGCGCGACCAGCAGCGTCTGGCTCATGGCCCGCTCAAGGAATACAGCCAGTTCGGCGAAGGCATTCCGTTCGGCGACGCCGTGCCGCGCGCCGGCAACGATTCCGGCGGTGGACAACCCGGCCGCATCCTCAAGTGCAAGGGCTGGGAAACCGATCCCAACGCCTACATCTATTTCATCACCCAGGCGCCGGTCTGGGAGAAGATCTGCGACGTGATCGGCGAGCCCACCTGGAAGACCGATCCGAACTACGCCAAGCCCCCGGCCCGGCTGCCGCGCCTCAATGAGATCTTCGCGCGCATCGAGCAGTGGACCATGACCAAGACCAAGTTCGAGGCGATGGAAATCCTCAACAAGGACGACATCCCCTGCGGCCCGATCCTGTCGATGAAGGAACTCGCCGAGGACCAGTCGCTGCGCGCCACCGGAACCGTGGTCGAGGTCGATCATCCCACCCGCGGCAAGTACCTCTCGGTCGGCAACCCGATCAAGCTGTCGGACTCGCCGAGCGACGTGAAGCGCTCGCCGCTGCTTGGGGAACACACCGACGAAATCCTGCGCCAGGTGCTCGGCTTCTCCGACCACCAGGTGAAGGAAATCCACGATTCAGGCGCGCTCGATCCGCCGCGCAAGCAAGCCGCCGAGTAAACGGCGCCACCGAAATCAACGAAAGGCCGCCGGATTCCGGCGGCCTTTTTCTTTATATTCAATAGCTTAGAGATCGATTTGAATTACGAATATCGCCATTAATGCTGCATTGCGAAGGCGATTATGCTGCTATGCAAACAAATCAATTGCCGCTGGCATCTGGTATACCTATCTTCCGGACAGCGTTACTTACCGCTGCAAGGAAATGACAATGTCCAAGACCGCTTCTCTCCCCCTCTCGTCCTCCACGACCGTGTTCGGCCGCCTGCTCGCATTGATCGATCACGTGCTGATGACGAACGCCCGTATCGCTAACCGCAACGGCGACCTGCCTTATTTCGGACTCTGAGCCGCCAGTCGCGCCGATTTCGGAACCGCCAATAAAAAAGACCCCGGATTTTCTCCGGGGTCTTTTTTATTGGGCCCTGCGCACCCCCTGCGACCACACGTACCTAATATAGCTCTTGCGCTCTGGCATATCACATACCAAAATGCGACTTCCGGTCACGCCCGTCATTTAAAACAAAAGCGTACCAGGGGAGGATACATGGAGCCCGCTTCTCAAGCCGCAGCCCCAAGGGGCAAATACTTCCGCTGGATGCAACTTGCGATGGGCATCGTCTGCATGGCGATGGTCGCGAACCTACAGTATGGCTGGACTCTCTTCGTCGATCCAATTGATCAAAAGTATCATTGGGGCCGTGCTGCAATCCAGCTGGCCTTCACTCTCTTTGTCGTGACCGAGACCTGGCTCGTCCCGGTCGAAGCCTGGTTTGTCGACAAATATGGCCCGCGCGTCGTGATCGCCTTTGGCGGCGTCACCGTTGCGCTCGCCTGGATACTCAATTCCTACGCCACCTCACTGCCGATGCTTTATACCGCCGCGGTGCTCGGTGGTATTGGCGCGGGTGCGGTTTACGGCACCTGCGTCGGCAATGCGCTGAAGTGGTTTCCCGATCATCGCGGCCTCGCCGCGGGTGCGACCGCCGCCGGATTTGGCGCCGGCGCCGCACTCACGATCGCGCCGATCGCGAAAATGATCGCAACGACGGGCTATGAAAGCGCTTTCTTCAACTTCGGCATCGGACAGGGCGTCGTCGTCTTCATTCTCGCCTTCTTCCTCCGGCCGCCGACCGTTTCAATGACGGCGCAGAAGAAGAAGCTCAACCTGCCACAGACCAAGATCGACTTCACGCCGTCACAGGTGCTGCGCGCGCCGATCTTCTGGGTGATGTATGCCACCTTCGTGATGGTCGCCTCGGGCGGATTGATGACAGCCGCGCAGATCGCGCCGATCGCGCATGACTTCAAGATCGCCAACGAACCCGTCAGCATGTTCGGCTTCCAGATGGCGGCGTTGACCTTTGCGATCTCGCTCGACCGTATCTTCGACGGCTTCGGCCGGCCCTTCTTCGGCTTCGTCTCCGACAATATCGGACGCGAGAACACCATGTTCATCGCCTTCGGCACGGCAGCGACCATGCTGCTGGTGTTGTCGGTCTATGGTCACGTTCCGATCGTGTTCGTCTTGGCCACGGCCGTCTACTTCGGCGTGTTCGGTGAAATCTACAGCCTGTTCCCGGCAACGAGCGGCGACACGTTCGGCGTGAAGTTCGCCACCACCAATAACGGCATGCTCTACACGGCGAAGGGCACGGCAGCGCTGCTCGTCCCGCTCGCGAGCATCGTGTCGGCCAAGTTCGGCTGGCAGGCGGTGTTCGTGATTGCCGTTGCGCTCAACGCGACCGCGGCCTTGATGGCGGTGTTCGTGATCAAGCCGTTGCGGCGTGCCTTCATCCTCGGCAGCGAGGCAACGGCCGAGGCGACCGAACGCAGCAGCACCGCCAAGGTGGCCTGAGCATTCGATCGATCCAGAGAGGCGCATGACCTGCGCCTCTCTTTTTTGCCCAAAACGACTGGTATACAAAATACGAATTAGGCCGCTGAGTATGGCCTGCTTCGAAAGCTCGATGCCCAAAGCGTCAGCGATACTGCCATTTTTTCTCATGGAATCGCTGCCACAAACGAATTGACAGTTGGCATAACGTATACCAAACTTGCCGCTGTGCTGATCAAGTGACCTGGAGGAGCTTGCGATGAAAGTCGGAGACATCCTGCGCAAAAAGACCGCGCGCATTTCAACCATTCGCATGAACGAGACGGTCGGCATCGCGGCGCAAGTGATGCGCGCCAGCAATGTCAGCGCCCTTGTCGTCAAGGACGTCGTGCGCACCGAGGGCAACACCGCCGTCGGCATGTTCACCGAGCGCGACGTCGTGCGCGCAATTGCCGAGCATGGCGCGGCCGGCGTCAACATGAAGGTCTCGCAGCTGATCTCGGTTCAGCAGCTCGTCTGGTGCAGCTCCGACGATACGCTGGAAAATGTCCGGCACCTGATGAACGAGCACCACATTCGTCATCTGCCCGTGATCGACAATTACAGCCTGTGTGGCGTTGTTAGCATTCGCGACATTTCGACGGCTTTCGACGAAGAGGCCATGGCTACGGTGTTCGCCGCCTCGGCCTAAAGCCCCCTACTCGCTTCGCCTGCTTCCCGAACGCGGAAACCCCGTTTCCGCGTATTGCGATGACGTGTCCAAATTTTCCTTGGTCCAGCTTTCAGGTAGGTCTCATGAAGGTTTGCATTTACGGCGCCGGCGCGATCGGCGGCTATCTCGGGGTCGAGTTCATGCGTGCCGGCGCTGATGTGAGTCTGGTCGCGCGCGGCGCCCATCTCGCCGCGATGAGATCCGACGGGCTGAAGCTTCTGATCGGCGATGAAGAGCGCGTGGTTCATCCGCGCTGCACCGACAGCCCGGCCGAGCTCGGCCCGCAGGACTTCGTCATCATCTGCCTGAAGGCGCATTCCATCACCGGCGTCATCGATGCGATGAAGCCGCTGATCGGGCCGCAAACCCGCATCGTCACCGCGGTCAACGGCATTCCCTATTGGTACTTCTACAAGCACGGTGGTGCTTACGAGGGATCGACGCTGGAGAGCATCGATCCCGGCGGGCGGCAATGGCGCGAGCTGGGTCCCGAACGCGCGATCGGTTGCATCGTCTATCCCGCGACCGAGATCGTCGCGCCTGGCGTGATCCAGCACGTCTATGGTGACCGTTTTCCGATCGGCGAGCCCTCGGGCGAAACGACGGAGGACGTCACCCGCCTGTCCGCGCTGTTCAGCGCAGCCGGCATGCAGGCGCCGGTGCTCGATCGCATCCGCGACGAAATCTGGCTGAAACTCTGGGGCAATGTCTGCCTCAATCCGATCAGCGCGCTGACGCACGCGACGCTCGACGTGATCTGCTCCGACCCCGCGACGCGCGCGCTGTCGAAGGCGATCATGATCGAGAGCCAGACGATCGCCGAAAAGTTCGGCGTCAAATTCCGTGTTGATGTCGAACGGCGGATCGAGGGCGCCCGCAAGGTCGGCGCGCACAAGACTTCGATGTTGCAGGATCTCGAGCGTGGCCGGCCGATGGAAATCCAGCCGCTGGTCTCGGTGGTTCAGGAGATGGGCCGCCTGACCGAGACCCCGACACCGGCGCTCGATGCCGTGCTCGCATTGGTCGTTCAGAGGGCCAGGGTCGCGGGCCTTGGCTGCACGGCAACGCCGGTCGAAGCCAAAACGCCCGCCTTTGCCTGAACTAGTGTTCCGGTTCTGACATTCGTATCGTATCGCAGCGGGCACTTTTACGAATGTCAGAACCAAAGGAACACTAGCAACCATATGATTTTAGTGTGGCTTTGACTTTGACGTTCCTTCGAAGAGTTCGCAGCAACGCTGAAAGGAACGTCAGAGTCGCCACACTAGCATGCAGCGCTGACATAGACATTTCGCGGCCGCAACGGCATCCTGTTTCCAAAGAAAAGCGCGGGCCACGCTTTTCGGAGGAAATGATGCTCAAAACGCGTTTTACCGAGCTTGCCGGCGTCGAGCACCCGATCGTCCAGGGTGGCATGCAATGGGTGGGCGTCGCTGAACTGGTTTCGGCGGTCGCCAATGCCGGCGCGCTCGGCTTCATCACCGCGCTGACCCAGCCCACGCCCGAAGATCTCACCAAAGAGATCGCGCGTTGCCGCGGCATGACCGACCGGCCGTTCGGCGTCAATCTGACCATCCTGCCTTCGATCAAGCCGCCGCCGTACGCCGAGTACCGGCAGGCCATCATCGAGAGCGGAATCAGAATCGTCGAGACCGCCGGCAACAAGCCGCAGGAGCACGTCACCGAGTTCAAGAAACACGGCATCAAGGTCGTGCACAAATGCACCAGCGTTCGCCATGCGCTGTCGGCGGAACGAATGGGGGTCGATGCGATTTCGATCGACGGCTTCGAATGCGCCGGCCACCCCGGCGAAGACGACACGCCGGGCCTGATCCTGATCCCCGCCGCGGCCAACAAGATCAAAATCCCCATGATCGCCTCCGGCGGCTTCGGCGACGGACGCGGTCTGGTCGCAGCGCTAGCGCTCGGTGCCGAAGGCATCAACATGGGCACGCGCTTCATGTGCACGAAGGAGAGCCCGATCCATCAGCACATCAAGGAGCGCATCGTCGCCAATGACGAGCGCGAAACCGAGCTGATCTTCCGCACCATGCGCAACACCTCGCGCGTCGCCAAAAACACGATCTCCACCAAGGTGGTCGCGATGGAGAAAGAAGGAGCCGCCTTCGAGCAGGTGCGCGAACTCGTTGCGGGCGCGCGCGGCAAGATGGTCTATGCGTCGGGCGACGCCGACCAGGGCATCTGGTCGGCGGGCCAGGTCCAGGGCCTGATCCATGACGTTCCGACCTGCGCGGAGCTTGTTTCGCGCATCGTCCGCGACGCGGAATCCATTATTCAAAGTCGGCTGGAAGGTATGCTATCCAGCCACCGCCAGGCGGCCGAGTAAGCGGTCGCACGTCACCAAGGGAACGATCGTATGAAGGCCTATGTCTACGGCGCCAATGGCGCTGAAATCACCGACGTCGCGAAACCTTCGCCGAAGGGCGCACAGGTGCTGGTCCGCGTTCAGGCTTGCGGGCTCAACCGCGCCGATCTCGGCATGACCAAGGGACATGTGCACGGCAGCGCCGGTGGCGCCGGCACCGTGCTCGGCATGGAATGGTCCGGCGAAGTCGCCGAAATCGGCCCCGACGCCAAGGGCGTCAAGGTTGGCGACAAGGTGATGGGCTCGGGTGCGGCGGCCTTTGCCGAATACACCCTCGCCGATCACGGCCGCCTGTTCCGCACGCCGTCGAACATGAATTTCGATGAAGCCTGCACGCTTGCCCATCGCGATCACCACCATGCACAACGCGGTCGTGACCGTCGGCGGCCTGCAGGCCGGACAGAGCGTGATGATCCAGGGCGCGAGTTCGGGCGTCGGCCTGATGGCGATGCAGATCGCAAAATTCAAAGGCGCCAAACTCGTCGTGGGCTCCTCCACCGATGCAAGCCGCCGCGGACGCCTGAAGGAATTCGGCGCCGACCTTGCGGTTGATTCCAGCGACCCGGGCTGGGTCGAACAGGTGTTGCAGGCGACGTCGGGCGAAGGCGTCGATCTGATCGTCGATCAGGTGTCAGGCAAGGTCGCAAGCCAGAACCTGAAGGCGACAAAGGTCAAGGGCCGCATCGTCAATGTCGGCCGGCTCGGCGGCACGCATGCCGACTTCAATTTCGATCTGCACGCGGCGCGACGCATCAATTATATCGGCGTCACCTTCCGCACCCGCTCGATCGAGGAAATCCGCGATATCTTCGACGGGGTCCGGAAGGATATCTGGCCCGCGGTGGAATTGCGCAAGCTGCAACTGCCGATCGACAAGGTGTTTGCCTTTGACGATATCGGCAAGGCGTTCGAGCACATGGAAGCCAACAAGCATCTCGGCAAGATCGTCGTCAGATTCTAAAAAGTCACGGGGGAATCCGGTGAACTTCGGCACCACCATCGTAACGGCCGCATTGGCGTTCGCGGCATCCACCTTCGGCGCATTGGCGCAGGACGCTGCAATATTGGCGCCGACGGGCAAGCTCCGCATCGGCGTCTATTACGGCAGTCCGACCTCGTTGGTTCGCGATGGCAAGACCAGTGAATTCCACGGCCTCAGTTTCGATCTGGGCAAGGAACTGGCCAGGCGGCTCAATGTCCCGTTCGAGCAGGTCAACTATCAGCGAATCTCCGAGGTGCTTGAAGGGGTGGTCAAGGGAGATGTCGACTTCACGGTGAGCAACTCGACGCCTGCCCGCGCCGCGCAGGTCGCGTTCAGCCAGACGCTGCTCACGATCGAGCTCGGCTATCTCGTCGCCGCGAAGTCTCCGATCACCGTCATTGGCGATATCCAGAAGCCCGGTCTTCGCGTCGGCGTCACACAAAACAGCACGTCGCAAGGCACGATCCCGAAGCTGTTGCCGAATGCGACCGTGGTGCCCGCACAGAACTACAAGCGCGGTATCGAAATGCTCGAACACGGCGAGATCGACACCTATGCCACCAACAAGCCGACCTTGTTCGAGATGTCTGACCAGATGTCCGGATCGCGAATCCTGGATGGACGATGGGGCGAGGAGCACCTCGCGGTCGCCATCCCGAAAGACCACGCGGCCGGCCTGGAATACGTCAAACACTTCGTCGAGGACGTTCAAACCAGCGGACTGGTTGCAAAGGCAGTCGAACAAGCCGGTCTGAGAGGTGCCATGAAGGCGCAGCAATAGCGCGGATTTTCTGGTCCGGGCAAACGTGTCGTCATCGGATGTCGGTTAGTGTCCCGATTCCGACGTTCGCGGGCCACACAAGGTTCGAATGCCGAAGGGGCTGGTAGATGCCGATCCTCGTCATGATTGTCAGCACGCTTTTGCTTTGGGGAATCTTTTGGCTCGTCCGCATGGGCGGCGTCGATCAGTTGCGTCAGCGGTCGGCCCGACGCAAGGACGAGGCGCGCCGCGCCCAGGCGCGCGAGTCGGAGCAGACGGCGCCACTGCGGACCATCGACGACCCGCGTGACGCGGCAACGATCCTGATGCTGCTGATACCTCGTGGCGGTGACCCGACGGCCAGGCAAATCGCCACCATCGAAGAAGCCATGCGAGATGTCTTCGGCTTCGATCACGATCTCAATGAGCGCCTGGCGCATGCGCGCTTCATTGCCAGTCGCGCGCAAAGCTTCTCGCAGGCGGCGGGAATATTTGCGGGCCTCTTCAGAAAGCAGCTCACCGACGCCGAGCGAAGCGAGCTGGTCGGGTTGGTGGAAAAGGTCGCGCAAGTCGAAGAGCCCTCGGAGAAGCAGATGGCAGCGATCGAGGACCTCAAGTATCTGGTCGGTCTCGCCCCGCCACCCGGCGCGCCCTTTCACAGCCTCTGAATTGCCGTCCGCTCGGCGCTTTTGTGGATGGTTGATTTGCAAGATCGACCGGCCGCACCTGCTGCGCACGCTAATGCAACTAACTAGCAACAGCATTATTTCGACGTACTTTAATCCTTAAAGACGGCCTGCTAAACCGCGCCTCATGGAGCACGGTATTCACCCCACCAAGTCGCGCGTTGCAGCAATTTCGATTTTCGCCAGCGCCGGCATGGCCGCGGCCAAATTCGTGGTCGGCATCGCCATCGGCAGCCTGGCGCTGATCTCCGAAGCGTTGCATTCGTCCGTCGACGTGGTCGCGACCGTCATTACCTGGATGGTGGTGCGTTTTTCCGACCGTCCCGCCGATGATGAACATCATTACGGTCACGGCAAGCTCGAGAGCGTGTCGGCGCTCGGCATCATCGCCATGCTCTACGTGCTCGCCGGCGGCATTCTCGTCGAATCCTACAGCCGGCTGCGCGAGGGCGCCCCGCCCCCGACCCTGTCGGCCATACCCTTCGTCGTGCTCGTCCTCGATATCGCGGTCAATCTGTGGCGCGCGCGGGCGCTGCATCGTGCTGCGCGTGAGACCAAAAGCCAGGCGTTGGCCGCCGACGCGCTGCATTTTGCATCCGACGTGCTCGGCTCGCTCGCAGTCATCGCCGGACTTGTCCTCATCGGCCTCGGTTATGCCTGGGGCGACGCGGTTGCCGCCGCGACGGTTGCGATCGTGATTGCGCTGCTCGGCATGCGGCTGGCTCGTTCGACCGTCGAGACCCTGGTCGATCGCGCCCCCGAGGGAGCCGCAGAAAAGGCGGCGGCCGCGATCCGTTCCGTTCCCGGCGTGGTCGGCGTCGAGCGCTTGCGGGCGCGTATGGTCGGATCGACCCATTTCATCGACGCCACCGTCCAGGTCCCGCGCACCTTCCCCATCGATCGCGTCGACGAGATCAAGCAGAAGGCGCAAGCGGCCGTTTCCGCAGCCTTCGATGACGCCGACCTGACCTTCACGGCGATTCCGGTCGCGCGCGACAACGAGAGCGTCCGTGAACGTATCATGGTCATCGCCCGCAATTCCGGCCTCGCCGTCCATCATGTCACCGTTCACGATCTCGGCGACAAGCTGACGGTCAGCATCGACCTTGAAGTCGACGGCGAAATGACGCTGATCGCGGCCCATGACATCGCGCACGGGCTGGAGCGGAACATTCGCGACGATTTCGGCGAGGATGTCGAGGTCGACACCCATATCGAACCGCTGGAGCCGGAACTGCCGTTCGGGACCGATGCCGGGCCCGATCGGGTGGAAGCCATTCGCACCGCGCTCATGCAGTTCGCCGCCCCCGGCGCGATCCGCGACATTCACAATGTGCGGGTGCGCGACACCGATGCCGGCGAAATCGTCAACTTCCATTGCCGCGCGGCGCCGTCGATGAGTGTGATCAAGGTGCACGAGAGCGTCGACGAAATCGAACGGGCGCTGCGGCGCGCCTTCCCGACGGTCAAACGCGTCATCAGCCACGCCGAGCCGCTCAACGCTTGACATGATTTAGGTTGCGATTGCGCGTTCCTGTTTCGGACTCGACGTCGCCCGGCTTTTTGCAGGCAATTTGGTGACCGCGATTCGCCGTGGACAAGAATTATTTGCATTAACGAATCGTTGACTCTCGACACCCTGGGAAAAGTGGATTCAAATGAAACATGATTCGGGGAGCGGCGACTTTCCTCGAACGGGGTAGGTCAGACGAACTTTCCGAGGGGGCTAACGGTATGGCGCGCGCACACGCGGCGAGCGCGTGCGTCCAATCCGATTCGATCAAGGGATTGGCGCAATCGATCGCGAAACCAGCCTATCACAGGCTGTTGTTAGCGGAGCCTGCGCTCCGTCGTGCAGTACCGACTCTGATCATCGCGTTCCTGATCACCATTTGCCTCGGCGCCTTCGTGCAGGTCATCGACCAGACCCGCCAGAAGCGCACGGCCACCAAGCGCGACCTCGCGGCGATGGCTGACTTGCTGGCCGAACGGCTCGACCGCATCGCCTCGGCCCGGCAGGATCGCGCCACATCGTTCGAACGCCTTCAACTGCTGCTGCCCGGCCTCATTCCATCCTGGGCGATCGCCGCCGGTCGGCACGTCATCGTGACCGGCACCGACCAGCGGATCCTGGCGCGCGTTCCGATCGAATCCGCGATCGGCGACACCACCGCCCTGCTCGACGTCATCAGCGCGGTCGTGCCATCCTCGCCTTCGGCACAACTGGCCGCCGTCACCGACATCACCTTGCCGAACGGCGACAGCGCACTGGCGGTTCGCCGGGTGGTCACATCGTTGCCCGGTCAGGTCATCGTGATCCAGGAAAAGATCGATTCGATCTGGCGCTCGGACGCGGCGCTGTCGGTGACGCTGTCTGCGACCACCGGCTTTGTCGTCCTGATCCTCGGCTTTGCGTTCCACTGGCAGTCGACCCGCGCCCGCGAGGGCGACCTCATCAACGACGCCGTGCGCGGACGCATCGATACCGCGCTCAATCGCGGCCGCTGCGGCCTGTGGGACTGGGACCTCTCGCGCGGCAAGATTTTCTGGTCACAGTCGATGTTCACGATGCTGGGGCTCGAGAACCGCAGCGATCTCCTGACCTTCGGCGAGGTCAACTCGCTGGTGAATTCCGACGATATCGACCTGTTCGAAATCGCCGACCAGCTCATCTCCGCCAAGATCAACTACATCGACCACACCTTCCGCATGCGGCACACCGACGGCCACTGGATCTGGCTGCGCGTGCGCTGCGAACTCAGCCAGGGCGCGGCCGATGCCGGATTGCACCTGATCGGGATCGCGGTCGACATCACCGAACAGAAGAGCCTGGCGGAGAAGACCGTCGAGGCCGACCTGCGGCTGCGCGATGCGATCGAGACCATTCCCGAAGCCTTCGTGCTCTGGGACGCGAGCGACCGGCTCGTCCTCTGCAACTCCCACTTCCAGCGGCTGCACAAGCTGCCGGATTCGGCGGTGATCCCCGGCACCTCCTACGAGACCGTGATCGAGGTCGGCCGGATGCCGGAGGTGCGCACCCGCCTGCACGAAGTCGCCAACCAGGCGCCGGGCGCGCGTACCTTCGAAGCACAACTGGACGACGGAAGCTGGCTCCACATCAGCGAGCGCCGCACCAAGGACGGCGGCTACGTTTCGGTCGGCACCGACATCACGCGCATCAAGGAACACGAACAGAAGCTGGTCGACAACGACCTGCGCCTGCGCGCCACCGTCATCGACCTCAAACGCTCGCAAAGCGAGCTTGAACGTCAGGCGCTTGAGCTTGCGGATCTGGCCGAGAAATATTCCAGGGAAAAGACCCGCGCCGAGGAGGCGAACCAGACCAAGTCCAAGTTCCTCGCCAACATGAGCCACGAGCTGCGGACACCGCTGAACGCCATCATCGGCTTCTCCGAAATCATGGGCAGCGGCATGTTCGGCACGCTCGGCTCGGAGAAGTACCAGGAATACTGCCACGACATCCTCACCAGCGGGCACTATCTGCTCGAAGTGATCAACGACATTCTCGACATGTCCAAGATCGAAGCCGGCCGCATGAAGCTCGACATGGAAGAGCTCGACCTGTCGAAGACGCTGGCGGAATCCTTGCGCGTCGTCTCTGGCCGCGCCAACGACAAGAACCTCGACCTCGACGCCGACATCGACGGCTCGACCTCGATCGTGGCGGACCGCCGCGCCACCAAGCAGATCATCGTCAACCTGCTCTCGAACGCCGTCAAATTTACCCCGGACGGCGGCAGGGTCACGGTCCGCAGCCGGCAGATCGGGGATTCCGTCGTACTGCTGATCGCCGACACCGGCATCGGCATCGCGCCGCAATCGCTCAAGCGCCTCGGCCGGCCGTTCGAGCAGGTCGAAAGCCAGCTGACCAAGACCTACCACGGCTCCGGCCTTGGACTTGCGATCGCCAGATCGCTGACCAACCTGCACGGCGGCTCGATGCGGCTGCGCTCGAAACTCGGTACCGGCACGGTCGTCCGCGTCTGCCTGCCCCGCGACGCTCAGGCCATGGCGAGGATCGCCGCCGCGGCTTAATCCACCCGCTCCAGCGACGGCGCCACTTCGCGCGCGATCTGCACCAGCGCCGCAATAAGTGGCGTCATCGGGTCACGCTGCGGGACCACCATGCCGATGCTGTAGTCCACTACGGGATCGACGATCGGAATGCTGCGGACCCGATCGGCAAGCCCGAGCGTTTCGGCGAGCTTTGCCGGCATCACGCTCGCCCAGCGGCCGGTCTTCACATGGGTATAGAGCACGAGCAGCGAATTCGAAGTCAGCGTCGGCGTCACCTGGACCCCGGCCGATTTCAGCGCGCGGTCGATGATGCGCCGGTTCTGCATGTCCGGCGTCAATAGACAAAGCGGCACCTTCCCGACCTCCGACCAGGTCACCTGCTGGCGATCGCCGAATTCGCCGTCGGGCGCGGTCAACAAGCGATAGCTCTCGTTGTAGAGCGGGATGGTGCGGACATTGCCGATCGGCTCGTTCTCGATATAGGTCAGCCCGGCATCGACCTCGAGGTTTTCAAGCAGGCCAAGCACGTCCGCAGAGGTGCAGGACGTCACCCGGAATCGCACATCCGGATAACGCGCGCGAAACGGCGTGGTGAGCGAGGCGACCATGCCGAGCACCGTCGGGATCGCCGCGATGCGGATTTCACCCGAAAGCTTTTCCTTCAGCGAGTTGATTTCCTGCCGCATGGCGCGGGTATCGCCGACGATCCGCCGCGCCCAATCCAGCGTCCGCTCGCCTTCCGGCGTGAACCCCTGGAAGCGCGATCCGCGCTGCACCAGCATCACGCCGAGAATTTCCTCCAACTGCTTGAGGCTGGTCGACATGGTCGGCTGCGTGACGCCACAGGCCTCCGCCGCCCGTCCGAAATGGCGCTCCTTGGCCAGTGCCAGCAGAAGTTCAAGCTTGTCGATCAAGGCGTCCCCCAACGGTTTCCAGGATAACCGATATCACGGCTTGGCCTTCGCCGAATGAGGCCAAACGTCCAATGCCGAAACAGCCCAAATTGGTCCCGAATTGGCATCAAAAACGCGCCGCCGCGGCATCCGCTATCAAGACTTCGTATCACCCAATATCACCTTCTTATCGATAGCCTTTCGCTATCGCAGCATGAGACAGCTTTATTGATTTCCAGCGATGATTCCGCTTCTGATCGGTCGCTCATAAGCTACTGAATAAGAAGGTGGATCATGCCTGTCTACGAACCGTGGGACGCCACACGCGGCGCAGAAATTATCGCCGAGCATAGCCGTTTGGAAGGCGCCACGCTGGTGATTTTGCATGCCCTCCAAGAGGCCTTCGGTTATGTGCCCGAACCCGCCATTCCGATGGTGGCGGAAGCGCTGAATTTGTCGCGCGCCGAAGTGCATGGCGTCTTCACCTTCTACCACGATTTCCGTCACAAGCCGGCGGGCAAGCATGTGCTGAAACTCTGCCGCGCCGAAGCCTGCCAGGCTGCGGGCGGTGATGCGGTCGCCGCACGGGCCGAAGCCAAGCTCGGCATCGCGATGGGCAACACGACAGCAGACGAACGCGTGACGCTTGAGCCGATCTACTGCCTCGGCCTTTGCGCGACGGCTCCCTCGGCAATGCTCGATGGCCGCGTGGTCGGCATGCTGGATGAAGCGCGCATCGACGCGCTGATCGCGGAGGCACAACGATGAGCCTACGAATTTTCGTTCCGCGCGATGCCGGCGCCGTTGCCGTTGGCGCCGAGGAGACCGCGACAGCGCTGGAACAAGCTGCCGCCAAGCGCAACGTAGCGATCGAGATCGTCCGCACCGGTTCTCGCGGCCTTTATTGGCTCGAGCCGATGGTCGAAGTCGCCACATCGAAGGGACGCATTGCCTTCGGCCCGGTGAAAGAAACCGATGCGGCATCCGTGCTGGATGCGATCATCGCCGACGGCCCACACGCGCTCCGTCAGGGCCTCACCGAAGAAATTCCATGGCTGAAGCGTCAGACCCGCCTCACCTTCGCGCGCTGCGGCATCATCGACCCGCGTTCGGTCGACGATTATCGCGCCCATGACGGCTACAAGGGTCTCGAGCGCGCGCTGACGCTGACGTCGGACGCCATTCTCGTCGACGTCACGACTTCGGGATTGCGCGGCCGCGGTGGCGCAGGTTTTCCGACCGGCATCAAGTGGAAGACAGTGGCGCAGACCAGCGCCGGCCAGAAATACATCGTCTGCAACGCCGACGAAGGCGACAGCGGCACATTCGCCGACCGCATGATCATGGAAGGCGATCCCTTCGTGGTGATCGAAGGCATGACCATCGCAGGCGTCACCGTCGGCGCCACCAAGGGCTATATCTACATCCGCTCGGAATACCCGCATGCGGTTGCGGCGATGAACGCCGCGATCGCGGCAGGCCGGCGCGCAGGCTATCTCGGCGCGAACATCTGCGGCTCGAAACACGCTTTCGATCTCGAAGTGCGCGTCGGCGCCGGCGCTTATGTTTGCGGCGAAGAGACCTCGCTGCTGGAAAGCCTCGAAGGCCGGCGTGGCCTCGTCCGCGCCAAGCCGCCGCTGCCGGCGCACAAGGGCCTGTTCGGCAAGCCCACCGTCATCAACAACGTGCTGTCGTTTGCCGCGATCCCCTTCATCCTGGCCGGCGGCGCGAAAGCCTATGCCGACTACGGCATGGGCCGCTCCCGCGGCACGATGCCGATCCAGCTTGCGGGCAACGTCAGGTTTGGCGGCCTGTTTGAAACCGCCTTCGGCATCACGCTCGGCGAACTCGTCGATGACATCGCCGGCGGAACCTTCACCGGCCGTCCGGTGCGCGCGGTGCAGGTCGGCGGCCCGTTAGGGGCGTATTTCCCGCGCGCGCTGTTCGATACGCCGTTCGACTATGAAGCCTTTGCGGCGCGCGACGGCCTGATCGGCCATGCCGGCGTGGTCGTGTTCGACGACAGCGTCGACATGGCGAAGCAGGCGCGCTTTGCGATGGAATTCTGCGCGGTCGAATCCTGCGGCAAGTGCACCCCTTGCCGGATCGGATCGACCCGCGGCGTCGAGACCATCGACAAGATCCGCGCCGGCGAACGCGTCGAACAAAATCTCGCGGTCGTCGAAGACCTCTGCAACACCATGAAATTCGGCTCGCTTTGCGCGCTCGGCGGTTTCACGCCGTACCCCGTGATGAGCGCGCTCAAACACTTCAGAGAAGATTTCAGCCCGGCTCCCAACAAGCTTCAGGCTGCGGAATAGAGGAGATCGCCATGTCGTTGATCCACGAAACCGACTTCGGAACCCCGCGCTCCAAATCCGAGACCATGATCACGCTGACCATCGATGGTCAGAGCGTCACCGTGCCGGAGGGCACCTCGATCATGCGCGCGGCCATGGAGGCCGGCACGCAAATTCCAAAACTCTGCGCGACCGACATGGTCGACGCGTTCGGCTCCTGCCGGCTCTGCCTCGTTGAAATTGATGGTCGCGCCGGTACGCCGGCATCCTGCACCACGCCGGCCATGCCGGGCCTTGTGGTCCACACCCAGTCCGACCGGCTGAAGAAGCTGCGCAAGGGCGTGATGGAGCTTTATATCTCCGACCATCCGCTCGACTGCCTCACCTGCGCGGCCAATGGCGATTGCGAGTTGCAGGACATGGCGGGCGCGGTCGGCTTGCGCGACGTGCGCTACGGCTATGAGGGCGAGAACCACGTCTTCGCCAAGAGCAATGGCGAGGCCAATGCAGCCTGGATGCCGAAGGACGAATCCAACCCCTATTTCACCTACGATCCCTCGAAGTGCATCGTCTGCTCGCGTTGCGTGCGCGCCTGCGAGGAAGTCCAGGGCACTTTTGCGCTGACGATTTCGGGTCGCGGCTTCGACAGCCGGGTCTCGCCCGGCATGAGCGAGAGCTTCCTCGGCTCCGAATGCGTGTCCTGCGGCGCCTGCGTCCAGGCCTGCCCGACCGCGACGCTGACCGAGAAGTCCGTGATCGAGATTGGCCAGCCCGAGCATTCGGCTGTCACCACCTGCGCCTATTGCGGCGTCGGTTGTGCCTTCAAGGCGGAAATGCGCGGCGAGGAAGTGGTCCGCATGGTCCCGTACAAGGACGGCAAGGCCAACCGCGGCCACTCCTGCGTCAAGGGCCGCTTCGCCTATGGGTACACCACCCACAAGGAGCGCATCCTCAAGCCGATGATCCGCGAGAAGATCAGCGATCCCGTGGCGCGAAGTGTCATGGGATGAGGCGTTCAACTTCGCTGCCGCCAGGTTCAAGGGCATCCAGCAGAAGTACGGCCGTGACGCCGTCGGTGGCATCACGTCTTCCCGCTGCACCAACGAAGAAACCTACCTGGTTCAGAAGCTGATCCGCGCCGGCTTCGGCAACAACAATGTCGATACCTGTGCCCGCGTCTGCCACTCGCCGACCGGATATGGCCTTTCCGTCACCTTCGGCACCTCTGCCGGCACCCAGGACTTCGACTCGGTCGAAGATACCGACGTCGCCGTCATCATCGGCGCCAATCCGGCTTCCGCCCATCCGGTATTCGCCTCCCGCCTGAAAAAGCGGATTCGCCAGGGCGCCAAGCTGATCGTGATCGATCCGCGCCGCACCGAAATGGTGCACTCGGCGCATATCGACGCGCTGCACCTGCCGCTGATGCCCGGCACCAACGTTGCCGTACTCACCGCGATCGCGCATGTCATCGTCACCGAGGGTCTCGTCAACGAAGCCTTCGTGCGCGAGCGTTGCGACTGGGATGAATTCCAGGATTGGGCCGAGTTCGTGTCGCAGCCGAAGCACAGCCCGGAAGCGACCGCGATCATGACCGGCGTCGACCCGAAGGACTTGCGCGAAGCCGCCCGCACCTACGCAACCGGCGGCAATGGCGCGATCTATTACGGGCTCGGCGTCACCGAGCACAGCCAGGGCTCGACCACGGTGATTGCGATCGCCAACCTCGCGATGGCCACCGGCAATATCGGCCGTCCCGGCGTCGGCGTGAATCCGCTGCGCGGCCAGAACAACGTGCAGGGCTCCTGCGACATGGGTTCGTTCCCGCACGAACTGCCCGGCTATCGCCACATCTCCGGCGAACGCGGTGCGCCAGCAGTTCGAGGCGTGCCTGGAACGTCAAGCTCAACCCCGAACCGGGCCTGCGCATTCCCAACATGTTCGATGCCGCGATCGAGGGCACCTTCATGGGCCTTTATGTGCAGGGCGAAGACATTCTGCAGTCCGACCCGAACACCAAGCATGTCGTGGCCGCGCTATCGTCGATGGAATGCGTCATCGTCCACGACCTCTTCCTCAACGAGACCGCGAACTACGCCCACGTCTTCCTGCCGGGCTCGACCTTCCTGGAGAAGGACGGCACCTTCACCAACGCCGAGCGTCGCATCCAGCGCGTGCGCAAGGTGATGACGCCGCGCAACGGCACTGGCCGACTGGGAAGTAACCATCGCAGCTCAGCCAAGGCGATGGGCTTCGAGATGAACTACAGCCATCCGTCCGAAATCATGGACGAGATCGCGGCGCTGACCCCGACCTTCGCCGGCGTTTCCTTCGCCAAGCTCGACGAACTCGGCTCGGTGCAGTGGCCCTGCAACGAGAAGGCGCCGGAGGGCACGCCGACGATGCACATCGACGGCTTCGTGCGCGGCAAGGGCAAGTTCGTCCTGACCGAATATGTCGCAACCGACGAACGCACCGGACCGCGCTTCCCGCTGCTGCTGACCACCGGCCGCATCCTCAGCCAGTACAACGTCGGCGCGCAGACCCGGCGGACCGAGAACGTCGTCTGGCACAGCGAAGACCGGCTCGAAACTCCATCCGCACGACGCCGAACAGCGTGGCGTGCGCGATGGCGACTGGGTGCGGCTGACGAGCCGCGCCGGTGAAACCACGCTGCGCGCGCTGATCACCGATCGTGTCGCGCCCGGCGTGGTCTACACCACGTTCCACCATCCGGACACGCAGGCCAACGTCATCACCACCGACTTCTCCGACTGGGCGACCAACTGCCCCGAATACAAGGTGACAGCGGTGCAGATCTCGCCCTCCAACGGTCCGTCGGAGTGGCAGAAGGCGTATGATGAGCAAGCCCGCAATTCGCGACGAATTGCGCCCGTGGTGGAAGCGGCGGAGTGAACGTTGCGTAATCCGGTCCGCACCGTCAGTCGTCGGGCGTGGCGAGACTCTCGCCTCAGCGAGGGAACGCGTGCGATCCCCGAAGAAACCGCGCTGGCGCTGACCTATAACGGCGGCACCTACGCGGTGATGATGGGGACGCCGCGAGATCTCGAGGATTTTGCAGTCGGCTTCACCCTCAGCGAAGGGATCGTGCAATCGCGGGAGGAAATCTCCTCGCTCGAGATCGTCGATCTCGACGACGGAATTGAGTTACGGATGTGGCTGGCGGACGAAAAGGCCGCGCGCCTTGGCGAGCGGCGGCGCCACATTGCCGGTCCCACCGGATGCGGACTTTGCGGCATCGATTCCATCGCTGAAGCCGTGCGCCCGGCCGCCATCGTCGGCAAAGGACGTTCGTTCGTCCCGCGCGAACTGATGATGGCGATGGCAGCCGTGCCGCCCCTGCAACCGATCAACGTCGAAACCCGCGCGGTTCATGCCGCGGCGTTCTGGACGCCTGCCGCCGGCATTGTCGCGCTCCGCGAGGACGTCGGCCGCCACAACGCGCTCGACAAGCTGGCCGGCGCGCTGGCGCAGACCGGGACTTCCGCAAGCGAAGGAATGGTCCTGTTGACCAGCCGCGTTTCGGTCGAGATGGTTCAGAAGACGGCAGCGATCGGCGCGCCCGTGATGGTCGCCGTTTCCGCGCCCACTGCCCTGGCTGTCAAGATGGCGGAGGCCGCCGGCATCACCCTTGTCGCCGTTGCCCGTTCCGACGGTTTCGAAATCTTCACCCATCCGGATCGCATCGCGTCAGCGGCGGTCACGCAAGGAACCGCCCATGTCGCATGATCACGCGACCGGCTCATCTACATGGCCAATCAAATCGGCAAGTTCTTCGAGAGCCAGGGGCACGACCAGGAGGTCTCTGGCGTTGCCGAACACATCCGCAAGTTCTGGGATCCGCGGATGCGCAAGCAGATCTTTGCGCACCTCGACGCCGGCGGTGCGGGCCTCGACCCCAACGTTCGCGAAGCGATTGAGTCGTTGAAAGCCGCGGGCGTGAAGGCGTATTGACGGCACGCTCAGGGTCAACCGCGCTCTTCCAATATCGAACGAAACACCTCGCGGACTTCAGCCTGCATTTCCTTCACGCGCGCCTGGAGCGAGGAGAAATCCGGCGCGTCGCCGGCGCGCGCCATGATCTGCAACAGGTCGTCGCCAGCGGTTTCCGGATCGAACTTCTCACTGACGCAGAGCCGCACGATCTGCGTCAGGTCATGATAGAGTAGCGCCGCCGATCGTAAGATTTCCGCTGACGCTGCCGGCAGCACGCCAAGGCGCGCCGCCTTGTCCAGCACCTCCAGCGTGCTGACGTCGAGAATATCCGGCTTCTCCGAGGCGTGGGCGAGCTGCAAATACTGGGCGATGAAGTCGATATCGACGAGGCCGCCTGCGACATGCTTCAAATCCCAGACGTCGCTCTCGCCCTTTTCCTGCGCAATGGCGCGGCGCATGTCGGCCACATCGATCGCAACGCCGGCGGCGTCGCGCGGCCGCGTCAGGACCTCGCGAATGACACTCTCGATTCTTCCGCGAAATTCCGGCGATGCCGAGATCACGCGCGCCCGGGTCAGCGCCATATGCTCCCAGGTCCAGGCTTCCTTCTCCTGGTACTCGGCGAACGCTTCGACATGCGAAGCCACCGGACCGGCGCGGCCCGACGGCCGCAACCGCATGTCGATGTCGTACAGCACACCGTAGTTCGTCCGGGTCGTGAATGCGCTGATCAGGCGCTGGGTGAAGCGGGCGAAATATTGCGCGCCATGCAGGGACTTATCGCCGTCGGAATCCGGATATTCGGAATCGAAATCATAGAGCAGGATGAGATCGAGGTCGGAAGCCGCCGTCATCTCGCGGCTGCCGAGCCTTCCCATCGCGAGGATCGCGGTCTCCTGCCCCTTGACCCGGCCATATTGCTCGGCGAACTGATCGGTCACGAGCCCATGCACGGTGTCAACGATGCCTTCGGCGACATCGGCAAACGCAATACCGGCCTGCTGGGCCGAGACGGTGCCGGACAAGATCCGCGTGCCGATCAGGAACAGGCTTTCGCGGCCAAACAGACGGAGCCGGTCGAGGAATTCTTCGTAGGAACCGGCATCCTCCAGCGTCGCGGCCAAACGCGCCGAAAGTTCGGCCTTGTCCGGCATCGCGCCGAAGAAGCGCGGATCGATCAGCCCGTCCATGATCTGCGGCTGCCGCACCAACATATCACCAAGGCGTGGCGCGGCGCCCAGGATCAAGGCGACCAGCGCCACAAGATCGCGGTTCTGGCTGAGCAGCACGAACAAGCCTGCCGCCGCGTTGCAGCGCCTGGAGGAAACGGTCGAAGACGACGATGGCGTTGTCCGGATCTTCGGCGTTGGCGAGGCCGCTGATCAGCGAGGGAAGGAATTCGACAAAGGAATTTCGCGTGGCCTCGCTGCGGAATACGCGATAGTCGCCTTCCAACCATTGCTGCACCGTCGCGGCCACCGTGACCGGCTTCTTGAAGCCAAGCGCGGCAAGATATTCGGTGAGGCGCGGATCGTCCGGCCCTCCCCCGTAATTCACATCGGGCAGCTTGGCGGTGCCGGCGGGATCGCCCTCGAACAGCTTGGAGTAGTGGCCCTGCACGATGGTGAGATGCGCAAGCAGGTCCTTTGCGAAATCAGCGCGGCTCTCATAGCCGAAGAACCGCGCAAATTGTTCGACCGCTTGCGGGTCTTCCGGCAGCGTATGGGTCTGCTCGTCCGCGACCATCTGCAAACGATGTTCGACCCGCCGCAGGAATTCGTACGCCGCAGCGAGCTGGTCGCGCGCCTCGAACGTGATCCAGTTGCTCGAGGCCAGGCGATCGAGCGCCTCCAGCGTCGGCCGCACCCGCAATTCCGGATGGCGCCCGCCGGTGATCAACTGCTGGGTCTGGGCAAAGAATTCGATTTCGCGAATGCCGCCGCGTCCGATCTTGACGTTATGGCCCTCGACCGCGATGTCGCTTTGGCCGCGATAGGTCTGCATCTGACGCTTCATGTCGTGAACGTCGGAGAGCGCGGCAAAGTCCAGATGCTTGCGCCAGACGAAAGGCGAAAGCTCCGCCATCAACGCCTCACCAGCCCGTAAGTCGCCCGCGCAAGGCCGCGCCTTGATCATCGCGGCGCGCTCCCACGTCCGGCCATCGCGTTCGTAATAGTGCAGCGCCGAGGCGGTCGAGATCGCGAGCGGCGTCGAGGCAGGATCAGGACGCAGCCGCAGGTCGACGCGAAACACGTACCCCTCGCCGCTGCGTTGTTGCAGCATCCGCGACAGCCCTTGCGCGACGCGGATGAAAAACTGCTGCGGCTCAATGTCGGGCGCAAGCGAGGTCGCCTCGGCCTCGTAGAACACGATGAGATCGATATCGCTGGAAAAGTTCAATTCGCCCGCGCCCATCTTGCCCATCGCGAGCACGATCAGGCCGCTGCCCTCCTCCGGATGGTCCGGATCCGGCGGAACCATCCTTCCGCGCGTGGTCTCCTGCTGCAACAGAAAGCGCAGCGCCGATTGCACCGAGGCGACGGCGAGATCGGTCAGCGCGCCCGTCACCTGCATGACCGGCCAAACTCCACCGATGTCGCACAGCGCAATCAGCAACGCGGCCTCGGCCTTCATGGCACGCAGGATCTGCATCGCCTGCGCTTCGCTGGAAGCGGTCCATACGCCGCGCCGGAATTCCTCGATCAGTTGCGGCAACCACCGATCCGGATCGCGTTGCAACACTTTGAGCGCGCGCGGTGCATCGGAGCGAACCAGGTCGAAGAGATAGGGTGAGGCTTCCGCAATGCCTGCAAAAATCCGAGCCGCCAGAGGAAATCGCGCGAACAGGCTTTCGAATTCGGCGGCCTCGCCGGACATCTCGGACAGCCAATCCTTCAGAAGCTGTTCGGCCTTTTCCGGAGCGGCGAGATGCGGCCCGCTGACAAAGCGAGCCGCGAGCGAGGTAGATCCGACATCCGCATCACGGGCATTGCGAGGAGCCATAACGAATGTCGATCCCGAAGAAGAACAAGGCCGGCGTCGGATCGGGGTGCGTCAAACTGACCACGTAACCCGATCATGCCGCTTTCTGTGACACATCCTGCGTTTGAGCCGCAAGCCTGTCGCTCGGGCCGGACAATGCCGGTATGGCCAGCGTTACAACCAGGCCCGGATGGGCGTCGTCGAGCCTGAGGTCGCCGCCATGCAGCGTGGCGACCGCCGATGCCAGGCTCAAGCCGAGCCCGGAACCCGGTAGGGTCCGGCTGGCCTCCAGCCGGACAAACCTCTCCACGACGTGCTTGCGATCGGCGGCCGGAATCCCCGGGCCATGATCGGTCACGCTCAACAGCACCTGATCGCCGACGCGTTTGGCCTCGATCAGGATTTCCTTGCGGCCGGCGTCGCTGGAAGCGCCTGCGCCAAGCGGCTGGATGACGGTATCCGGCTTGCCGTACTTGATCGCGTTCTCGACGAGGTTGGCCAGGGCCTGACTGATCAACTCGCGATTGCCATGAAGCGGCGTGGCTTCGGCCTTCACATGCAGCGTCATGCCATCGTCTTCGGCGAGCGGCTCGTAGAGTTCGTGGATACCTCTGGCGACTTCGGCCGCGTCAAAGTCATCCATATTGCCGCGGGCCTGCCCGGACTCGGCGCGCGCGATCATCAAGAGCGCATTGAAGGTGCGGATCAGCCCGTCGGATTCCTCGATGGTCCGCTCCAGCGCGGAGCGGTATTCGGGTTCGGTCCTGGATTTCGCCAGCGCCTCCTCGGCGCGATTGCGCAAACGCGTCAGCGGCGTTTTCAGATCGTGCGCGATATTGTCGGAGACTTCCTTCAGCCCGATCATCAGCGCTTCGATGCGCTCGAGCATGGCGTTGAGATTTTTGGCCAGCCGGTCCAGCTCGTCGCCGCTGCGCCCGACAGGAAGACGCCCGCTCAGGTCGCCCGCCATGATGCGCTCGGTCGTGCCCGTCATGGCGTCGATGCGCGCCAGCACCCGCCGCGCGACGAAAATGCCGCCGCCAAGGCCGAGCACGACGACGACCAGCATCGACCATTGCGCGGCTTTCGCAACGATGCCGAACATCCGTCGCCGTTCCTCGAGATCGCGCCCGATCAACAGGCGGAAGCCGCTGGAGAGCTCGGTGACCTTCACCAGCGCGAAGTGATTGGCGTTGTCCTGATCGTCGAGCCGGCGGTAGGCGGTCTCTGTCCATCCGGTCGTCGCCATGACCCCCGGCGACAGCGAGCCGACGTTGCCGGCGACCGCCTGCCCCGCCGGCGTCGTGACGAGATAAAGATTGGCTCCAGGACGCAGTGCGCGATTTTCGATGGTGAGAATGAGACCGCGCAGACCGCGCCGGCCGAAGATATCGCTGACCTCGCCGGTTTCCGCATTCACCGTCGCGGTGATCTGTTCGGTGATCAGGTGCCGCGTGTTCCAGGCGAAAAAGGCCAGCAGCGACGCGGCGAACAACGCGAACAGAAATAGATAAAACAGCGTCAAGCGGAACGCTGTGGTCCGGATCAGTTTACCGAAGGCCGTCACGGATCATGTATCCCGCGCCGCGAATGGTATGTAGCAGCGGCCGCTCAAAACCCTTGTCGATCTTGGAGCGCAGCCGTGAAATGTGCACGTCGATGACGTTGGTCTGCGGATCGAAGTGATAATCCCAGACATTCTCGAGCAGCATGGTCCGCGTCACCACCTGGCCCGCATGCTTCATCAGATATTCCAGAAGGCGAAACTCGCGCGGTTGCAGCGTCAATTCCTCCTTGCCGCGCATCACCCGGTGCGAGAGCCGGTCGAGTTCGAGATCGCCGACGCGATAGGTCGTCTCCTCCGCAGGTCCGCCACGACGGCGCGACAGCACCTCAATTCGCGCCAGCAATTCCGCAAACGAATAAGGCTTGGGCAGATAGTCGTCGCCGCCGGCCCGCAGGCCCTTGATGCGGTCGTCGACCTGCCCGAGCGCTGAAAGAATCAGCACAGGCGTACGATTGCCCTTCTCGCGCAGCGCGCCAATCAGCGACAGGCCGTCGCGCTTGGGAAGCATGCGATCAACCACGAGCACGTCGTAATCGCCGCCTTCGGCCAGCGCCAATCCTTCCTCGCCATCGCCTGCCAGATCGGCAACATATCCGACCTCGCGAAACGCCTTGACGAGATAGTCGGCGGATTCACGGTCGTCTTCGATGATCAAAAGTCGCATCTGGGTGTCGGTTACGATCGCGGTCACGTGGGAACTTTCATCACCATGGCTCGGCCGGGGCCCTCATGCAAGGCGACCGGACGCGCCCTATCGGGTCAAAAAAGCGGGCGGTGAAGCTGGGGGGACCTCACCGCCCTTTGACCTCCCGACGGAGGGGGGCGTTTTCCACCGGAAGGTAGTCAAGGGAGCGGGCTCACGGCCCACCCCCGAGGAAAGCAGCATCGGCGGGGGCGAATGTGCCGAAACTGCCCTCCCTTTCGTCGCGCACCTGGCGCTTAGCCCTTGGCCAGCGGGATCGCGACAAACCGCGAAGATCCGCCGCTCTTGACCCGCATCAGGACGCTGTTCTTGTTGTCGTCGCGCGCGGCCGTGATCGCCTCGCGCACATCGCCGACATTCGTAACGCTCTTTCCGGCGACCTCCAGAATGACGTCGCCTTCCTTGAATCCGCGCTCAGCGGCCGCGCTCTTCGGGTCGACGTCGGTGACCACGACGCCTTCCTTGCCGGCGCCGGCAACCGAATTCGCCGGTGCCAGAGTCAAGCCGAGCCGGGGCACATCGGTTCCACGATTCGTGTTGCCCTTGTCGCCCTTGTCGGTGTCGGCCTTCGCCTCAATCGTACTCGGCAACTGGCCGAGGCTGAGGTTGACGACCTTGTCCTGGCCCTTGTGGAGCACGTTGAGTTTCACAGCTGCTCCCGGCGAAAGACCACCGATGGTGCGGGCAAGTTCCCGCGCATCCTTGACCGTTTCTCCGTTCACCGCCGTGATCACGTCACCGGATTCGATGCCGGCCTTGGCCGCCGGGCCATTGGCCTGCGGTTCCGCGACCAGCGCGCCTTCGGCCTTCTTCATGCCGAGGCTGTCGGCGATGTCGGAGGTCACCGGCTGAATCTGCACGCCAATCCAGCCGCGGCTGACCGTGCCCTTGTCCTTGAGCTGGGCAATCACGCTCTTCACCGTCGACGACGGGATCGAGAACGCAATGCCGACGCTGCCGCCGGAGGGCGAGTAGATCGCAGTGTTGACGCCCATCACCTCGCCTTCGGTGTTGAAGGCAGGACCGCCCGAATTGCCCTTGTTCACGGGCGCGTCGATCTGGATGAAATCGTCATATGGGCCGTTGCCGATATCGCGGCCGCTGGCCGAAACGATGCCGGCCGTCACGGTGCCGCCGAGACCGAAGGGATTACCGACTGCGAGAACCCAGTCGCCGATCCGCGGCTTGCCGTCGGACAATTTGGCGAACGGGAAATTCGATCCACCCTCGACCTTGATCAGCGCGAGGTCGGTGCGCGCGTCGGTTCCGATCACCTTGGCGCTGAACGTCTTGCCGTCGTCGGTCGTGACCTCGACCTTGTCGGCGCCATCCACCACGTGGTTGTTGGTGACGGCGAAGCCATCCGCCGAGATGAAGAAGCCGGATCCCTGCCCCGTCACCGCGCCGCGGCCACGTGGCATGCCGCGCATACCCGGCGGAAGATCCCCGCCACCGAAGCGACGGAAGAAGCGCTCCATCGGTGAACCCGGCTGGAACGGCGAATCGCCGTTTTCGCTATTTTCACCGTTGTCGTTCTTCGCGACCTTCTCGTTGATGTTGACCTTTACCGAAATCACCGACGGCTTAACGCGCTCGACAATGTCGGCAAAGCCGATCGGCTGAGCGACCTTGCGGACGTCATTATTGACCTGCGCATGAGCGCTGGTCGAGAAGATGTCGACCGGGCCGGACGAACCGAAGCCGTAAACGGCAACTCCAAGGCCGGCGACGACCGACGCCATCAGCGCGAATTTGCGAGCCGACAACAGCGAGCGGCGCGGCGTGCGATAGGACGGAAGCGAGGAAAGATCGGCGGGGCGGTCGGTCATAAGAGCTTCTCCAGAGCCTGAATTAGAACTGGTGCGGGGCGTGCACCGGCAGGCCCCAAACATGGGGATTTGCGCCTTACAACGCGCTGACGAGGGAATTAAACTTTGGTAATGAACCCGCAATAGAATGCGGCGGATTATCGCAGCCGCAAAATTGCGCGGCTAACAGCTCGCGGCGCTACTTTTCGGAAGGCCCTTCCGTCGCGATCAGCTGATTGATTCGCGCTTCTTCCTCGGGCGTCAAATTCAGCAGAGCTTCGTCCTGTTCACCGCTCACTCGGCGGCGGCGGCCGTACGCCCACAGCCCGAACCCGCCCGCGGCCAGCGCCAGCGGCGTCAAAAACCAGAGCAGCCAGGTGTGCGAGTTGAGCCGCGGCTTCAGCAACACGAATTCGCCATAGCGCGACACCAGGAAATCGATCACCTGCGCGTCGGTATCGCCGGCCGCGATGCGTTCACGAACGAGCAGCCGCAGATCGCGGGCCAGCGGCGCCTCGGAATCATCGATCGACTGGTTCTGACACACCATACAGCGCAATTCGCGCGACAAATCCCGGGCTCGCGCTTCCTTGGACGCATCCGACATGATCTCGTCCGGCTGCACGGCCTGGGCCGCCACCGCCATCGTCATCACCATCAGCAATGCGAGCATCGCGCGCTTCAAAGCCATCACTCCGCCGCCTGCAAGCCGCGCGCCGCTTTTGCGGGCTTCGGCGCGCCGACGCGCAAACGCCGATCCGACAATGACAACGCGCCGCCGAACGCCATCAACACTGGACCGAACCAGATCAGCAGCACGAGCGGCTTGTGATAGATTCGCACCGATATCGCGCCATCGGTCGCGATATCGCCAAGCGAAATGTAGAGCTGGCTCGCCCCGCGCGACAGCAAGGCCGCTTCGGTCGTGGTGGCGCCGCGGGTCGTGAAATTTCGTTTCGACGGCGTCATGGTGTCGAGCAGACGACCGCCAAGCGCGACACTGAATTTCGCGACCATCTCGCTGTAGTTCGGCCCTGAGCGCGGCGTCAAACTCTCGAGCGTCAACTGGTAACCGGCGACATTGGTGACGTCGCCCGCCCTCATCGTCCTGATATTCTCGCTGTTCCACGAGGTCTCGCAAACGATGCCGATCAGCGCCAGTCCAACGCCGGCGTGAGCGAACATCGTTCCCCAGGCCGAACGCGGCAGCCCACGTGCGCGCTGAACGGCAATGCCCGCCGGCAGGCGAAACAAACCGATGCGTTCGGCGATATCGATCACCGCACCCACGATCACAAACAACGCAAGACCTATCGCCAGCGGCGCCAGGGTGCTGCCGCCGCCCGTCCAGGCCCATACCATCGCGAGCGCAAGGAACGCGGCGAAGGCTGCCGCCGTCAGGCGCTGGGCAGCTCCCAGGAGATCGCCGCGCTTCCATGCGAGTAACGGTCCAAACGGAAGCGCGACAAGCAGCGGGACGAACAGCGGCCCGAAGGTGAGATTGAAGAACGGTGCTCCGACCGAAATCTTCTCCCCCGTCATCACTTCCAGCGCCAGCGGATAAAGCGTTCCGACAAAAACCGTGGCGCACGCCGTGGTCAAAAGCAGATTGTTGAGGACCAGCGCACCTTCCCGCGAAATCGGTGCGAACAGGCCGCCCTGCTTGAGCGACGACGCGCGCAGGATGTAGAGCGAAAGACTGCCGCCGATGAAAACGCAGAGGATCAGCAGGATGAATACGCCGCGCTTGGGATCATTGGCAAAAGCGTGGACCGAGGTGAGCACGCCCGAGCGAACCAGGAAGGTGCCGAGCAAGGAGAGCGAGAAGGTCAGGATCGACAGCAGGATGGTCCAGACCTTGAGCGCATTGCGTTTCTCCATCACGACCAGAGAGTGCAGCAACGCGGTGCCGGCCAGCCACGGCATCAGCGAGGCGTTCTCGACCGGATCCCAGAACCACCAGCCGCCCCAACCGAGTTCGTAATAGGCCCAGTAAGACCCCATCGCGATGCCGGTGGTCAGGAATATCCAGGCGACCAGCGTCCACGGCCGCACCCATCGCGCCCACGCCGCATCGATCCGGCCTTCGAGCAGCGCTGCGATGGCAAAGGAGAACGAGATCGAAAAGCCGACATAGCCGAGATAGAGCATCGGCGGGTGCACCGCGAGGCCGATATCCTGCAAGACGGGATTGAGATCTTGTCCCTCGATCGGTGGATTGGCGATCCGCAGGAACGGATTGGAGGTCATCAGGATGAAAAGATAGAACGCGCTGGCGATCCAGCCCTGCACCGCCAGCACATAGGCGCGAAGCGAGGTCGGCAGGTTGTTGCCGAGGATCGCGACCAGACCGCCGAACAGCGCCAGGATCGACACCCAGAGCAGCATCGAGCCTTCGTGGTTACCCCACACGCCGGTGATCTTGTAGATCAACGGCTTCATCGAATGCGAATTCTCGACCACGTTGACGACGGAGAAGTCCGAGGAGACGTGGAGCGTGACCAGCGCCGCAAACGACGCCGCAACAAACAGCAGTTGGGCGACGGCTGTCGAGCGCGCGACGTTCATCAGCGAATATTCTTGCCAGCGCGCGCCCAGGATCGGCACCGTCGACTGAATCAGCGCCAGGCCCAAAGCCAATACCAACGCGTAATGTCCGCTTTCTGCGATCACCGCACGGCTCCCTGCCCGCTTTGCGTGGCGTTGGCGGCCGCGCCACCGGCCGCGCGCCACCTTTCGCTTTCGCCTCGTATTCGTCTTTCCAATGCCCCTGCTTCTTCAGGGCATCGGCGACATCCTTGGGCATGTAGTTCTCGTCGTGTTTGGCGAGCACGGTGTCAGCCTTGAAAACGCCGGAAGCGTCGAGCGAACCTTCGGCAACCACGCCCTGCCCTTCGCGGAACAGGTCGGGCAGAATTCCCTGATAGGAAACCGGCAGCGCCGCGCTGCCGTCGGCGACCTCGAAAGTAACCTTCAGATTTTCCCCGCGCACGAGCGAGCCCGGCTGCACCAGGCCGCCGAGCCGGAACCGCTTGCCCGGCTGAATGTGTTTTTCCGCCACCATCTGCGGTGTCGAAAAGAAAACGATTGAATCGCGCATCGCATTGAGCACGAGCGCGGCGGCTACCGCGATCACGGCAAGCGAACCGCCGATAATGGTCAGGCGCCGCTGCTTGCGTGTCATGGGTTGCCTCTTTTGCGACAACGCGCCACTTCGTTCATCCTGCTCATCCGTCGCGCCTCATCCATCGAGCCCGAGATTTTTCAGGCCGTCGTTCAGTGCTCGGAGCCGTTCGGGATCCTTTGCAACGGCCTGCCGGGCATCGCTTGAGGCAGCCTTGGCTTTGTCAGCATCGCCCAAGACCATATAGGCCCTGACCAGCCGCAGCCATCCCTCGACGTCATCGCCGTTCTGGTGCAATCGCGTGGCGAGACGATCGACCATGCTGCGGATCATCGCGCTTCGGTCCGTCTCGCTCATATCCTTCGCAGCCGCGACCGCATCATTCGAGAGCGCCGGAACCGGCGTCCCGCCGACCCTGACCAGCGCGGCCTGAACGAACGAACGCCATGGCGCATCCGCCGGCGCCTTTTCCAGCATTGCACGCCAAATCGACGCCGCATCGGCCGCGCGGCCATCTTGTTCGGCGGCCAGTCCGAGGAAGTAGCGTGCCTTCACCCCCTCGGCATCGAGCGCCGACCGCGCGTTCGAATTCCGCCTTGGCGTCCGCGGTGACGACGCCACCAGCCGCCGCCACCAGCGCCTCGCCGAGATCGGCGCGGCGGTCAGAGCTTTCGCCGTTATAGGTGATCGAGTTCCGGAAGGCCCGGATCGCGTCATCCATGCGCCCCAATCTTGCAAGCACCGGCGCAAGGATGCTCCAGCCGCGGCCGTCGGTGGGGTTTGCAGCGAGATGCTCTTCGACCTGAGCGACGAGGTTGTCGAGCGATTGCGTCCCGTCGGGCGTGCGGCTGCGCTGGGCTAGCGGGAAATCGGGCAAATTCGGTGAGCCGAGCGGGTAGTAAAGCCCGACCGCGATGAGCGGCAGTCCGACGAGCGCGATGATGGCCGCGAAGCGGCGCAGCCGAACATTGGGGCCCAAGGCGACCGTGCGCTCGCTGTCGGCGGCTGCCAAGAGCCGCCGGCCAATTTCGACACGTGCGGCCGCGGCCTCGGGCGGGTTGATCAGACCCGCCGCCACATCGCGGTCAACCTCGGTAAGTTGGTCGCGATAGACTGACGTCTCGCTGCCGTCCGCGTGCGGTTTGCCAGCGCGGCCAAGCGGCCAAAGCACGGCAAAAACCGCCGCGGCCGTCATCAGCGCGAACACAAACCACAGCGTCATCAAGTGGGTTCCGGTGGAGCGGCGCGAACCAATGTGGGCGCCTTTGGTGGCTTTACACCACAGGCGCCGAGAGCGGGCAATTGACAAATATCAATTTGACGAGACGAATGTAACATATTGATATATTTATATTAAAATTTGATCTCTCTAAACCTCGATACGAGATTCGAAAAGCCGTTTCTGCCGGACTCGATCAAGCCGTGCGCGAGGACTTGCGCTCGCCCGTCACGGCATTTTCGGCGGCCCGGCTCATCAGCTGGGCGTAATCGGCGCCAAACAACACATCACAAAACCGGATCGCGGCCGCCACCTGTGTCTGACGGTAGGTCCGTCCCTTGCCCTCACTGCCGCGCAGCGACTGCACCAGCGCTTCGGTCGATTGCTCGACATAGTGCTGGAGGTCGGAATAGGTTCGCATCGTCACTTCGTTGATCGCGAGCTCGCCGGCATAGGTGCGGCACACCGCGACAAATTCGATCAGGGCTGCGGTTTCCTCGACATCGCCGGAGTTGATCGCACCAGCGGACGCAATGTCCCTTTCCGTGCGCTGACGGAGCAGCCGCCTGACGCGGCCGGGTACGCTGTCGATTTCCGATTGCAAGGCGCTCGATATGTCGGCGCGGATCGATGCGAGCTGCCTTCCCCACGCAGAGTCGTTGCGCAGATCGAGTTCGGTCCGCAAACCTCGCACGCCGTCGTGAAGTGTTTTCAGATGCTCGGAGACTTCGGCAAAACGACTGCGCTTGATGTCCGCCCGCAGCGTGGCCGCGAGGCAAAACAGATCGTGCAAGGCGATCGAAACCGCCATGCCGTACGGCGTCGAGGCAACGCGCATCTCGTCGTCGGAAGCCGCCATGCGGATCGCCAGGCGAATGATCTGCCATGGCGCGGCAAGCCGCTGCGCCACGAGCGACAGCACGAATGGCAGCATTTGCGGCGTCTGTAGCGATGGAACGTTGAGGGCCGCGGTCACCGACGAAATCTGTGCGTCGTTGAACGCCCGCATATAGCTCGGGATCCGGCTGCCAAGCGTTTCAATGGTTTCGCGCGCCTTTAACAAGACGGCTATCCCCGGCAGATCCTCGATCACCTCACCCGCACCAATCCGCGACAGTGCGCGGCGATCGTCGGATCCCGCGGCGGTCACGGCTAGCAACGCCTCAGCCGCCGCGATTTGCAATTTGCGGGAGGCGGCCTCGATTTCGGGAGAGGTGCCGTTCTCCGGACCGCGGGAAAGCGCCGTCTCGAACGCGCGGGCGAGATCGGGCGCGCCCTCGCGGGCGAGCCACTGCCAAACCGGCAGCAGCGAGGCGCGGCGAATCTGGCCCACGCGCACCGGCGCATTTCCTTCAACCAAAAACGGTTCGAGCGGTCGGAACAGGGCTCGCGTCGGATTATCGGTGCGCGGCCGCGCCTCGTCGTCGGCGCCGCGTGCGATCTTGCGCAGTTGCTCCAGCACGAAGTTGGCGACCGCGACCTCTTCACCGCGTTCGATGGAGCGCTCAAACTCCCGCATCAGCAGCGCCTGCGACCGCGGCGGAAGCTGGGCGAGATAATCTCTCAGCCGATCGGTTGGTGTTTGGCTCATGCGCCCGGAATGCACGTGTGTATGGCGCGGCAAAGCTACGCCCGCGAGGCATAGTAGAAGCCCCCGCGTTAAGAAGTCGTTTAGGATGTCAAACGCGCGGGGCGGTACCGGGGGCCGGCAATCCATGGCCGATCCGATGGCCTAGGCCGCCGGAAGCCGGAGTTCCGCCCGCAGCCCTCCGATCGGGGCATGATCGAGGGTCAGGCTGCCGCCATACAGCCCCGCAAGATCGATCACGATCGACAGGCCGAGGCCTGAGCCCGGTTTGGACTCATCGAGCCTTTGGCCCCTGCGGGAGACCTGCGCCCTCTCCTTTTCCGAAAGGCCGCGTCCGTCATCATCGACCAGGATGCGCAGCATCGGGGCCGCGCCGGGCTCCTTGGCCTCATCCGCCAAGACCTCGATAGAGACGCGCGAGGCCGCCCATTTACAGGCATTGTCGACCAGATTTCCGACCATTTCCTCGAGGTCCTGGCGTTCGCCGCGAAACGTCGCCTTCGAACCGGCGGAAACCTCGATGGCGATGTCGCGGTCGCGATGAATCTTTTCCATGGTCCGGCGCAAGGCATCCAGCACGGGGCCCACCTCCGTCACGGTGCCGACAATGGTGACGCGCGCCGCAATCCGCGCCCGTTCGAGATGATGAGCGACCTGGTCGCGCATCACGTCCGCCTGTTCGAGAACTTTGGCGGCAAACGGTTCGGACGTATGGGACGTGGCCTCGTTGACGATCACGGACAGCGGCGTCTTGATGGCATGTGCGAGATTGCCGACATGGGTGCGGGCGCGCTCGACGATCTCCCGGTTGGCGTCAATCAATGCATTGGTCTCGCGCGCCAGCGGCGCAATCTCGACCGGAAATTCGCCCTCGAGCCGTTCGGCGCGACCCGAGCGGATGTCGGCGATCGCATCGGAAATGCGTTTCAGCGGAGCCAGTCCGAAGCGGACCTGGAAAATCGTGGTCAGGACGAGCACGATCGAAAGCGCGACAAACGTTCCGCCGAGGTAATAGTCGAAGTTGCGCGTCTCATCGAAAATCTCCGACGCGTCCCCGGCGACATCGACAAGAAACTTGCCGTCGGCGCCGAGATCGACCGGCCGTTCGACCATGCGCAACGTTTGCCCCTCGGGCCCCTCGACATAGCCGAGGCGAATGCCGGCCGCACTCAGCTCGCTGCCGTGCTCCTCGAGCTTCGGCAGCTTCTTGTCCCACAACGAGCGAGAGGCGCGCGCATCGTCCTTTTCGGTGTCGGTGCGGGTGATCTGCCAGTACCAGCCGGACAGCGGCAATTCGAACAGCGGTTCGCCGAGCGACTGGAACTGACGGTCGGGCGGCTCGTCAGGCGTCGCCACCTCGGCGACCAGCGTTCGCAGATAGAGATTGAGACGGCGATCGAAGGCGCGTTCGGTGGCGTCCCGGTAGACGGACGACAGGATCACCCCGGTGATCAGCAAAATGACCGCCACCCAGGCGGTCGCTGACAGGAACAACCGGGTCGCAAGCGAACTGCGGCGCATCAGGGCATCATCCCGAACGATCTTCTGCCGGAACAGAGCACAAGATGAGAGGTTCGATCAACGCCCTGCCGCCGGCGGCGTCAGCAGATAGCCAAGGCCCCTGACGGTCTGGATGATATCGACATCCAGCTTCTTGCGGATGCGGCCGACAAACACCTCGATCGTGTTCGAATCGCGGTCGAAATCCTGATCGTAGAGATGCTCGACCAGTTCGGTTCGCGATACCACGCGCCCGGTGTGGTGCATGAGATAGGCCAGAAGCCGATATTCGTGCGACGTCATCTTGATCGGGTTGCCCGACACGCTGACGCGGCCGGTGCGGGTGTCGAGCGAAACCGGGCCGCAGGTCAGTTCCGACTGGGCATGGCCGGTCGAACGGCGAAGCAGCGCCCGGATTCGCGCCAGGATTTCCTCGAGGTGAAAAGGCTTGGCCACGTAGTCGTCGGCGCCGGCGTCAAACCCCTGAACCTTGTCGCTCCAGCGATCGCGCGCGGTCAGAATAAGGACCGGCATCGAACGCCCGTTGCGGCGCCAGGCTTCCAGCACCGAGATGCCGTCCATCTTCGGCAGGCCGATGTCGAGCACGACGGCATCATACGGCTCGCTGTCGCCGAGGAAGTGCCCCTCTTCGCCGTCGAAGGCGCGATCGACCACGTAGCCGGCGTCCGTCAGCGCCGTGGTAAGCTGGCGATTGAGATCCGGATCATCTTCGACGACAAGCAGGCGCACGTGGGTCTCCAATTGTGGCTGTCACCTGAGGCGCTAGTGGAGTGGATTTGACATTCGCCCCTAACCGGCCGCGAGTTCATAAAGCGAATGTCAAATCCTAAACTCCACTAGAACCTTTGGTTGCTAGTGGTCCTTTGATCTAACATTCGCAAAAGCGCTTGCCGGGAAGGAATGCGAACGTTAGATCGGACCACTAGATGAGCGCGGCCGTCGTGAACGGGTTATGAACGGCGGTGGTCCGCTAGATTACTTTTTCTTCACAACGGCTTTCAACGGGATTCGCCCGTAGATTCCCGGGGCTCCAAACTCGTTAACGCACCGCGGGAGCGCCCGCGATGACGATGAAGTCGACCGGGCCGCCTGACCTGTCGTCGTCGAAGACCCCGATCGTCAATCGCCCGGTTCGCCAGGCAAGCGTGTCGAGATTGGTGCGCCCTTCGTAGAGCAGCGGGCCGTCGGGAGCGTTGTCGTGGCCGTGCACGACATGGAGATGCCCGAAGCCCTCCGCATATCCCTTCGGGTAACGCTTCCACAACAGCGTCTCCTCGCGCTGGTGATCCAGAGGCGTTTGCGGATCAACGCCCGCGTGGACATAGAGCCGATAGCGATCGACGTGAAACAGCCGCAGACCGTCGAGCCAATCGATGTGTGACTGCGGCACACCCGTGGCTTCGCCGCCATAGGAAGCGAGCGCGGCATCGCCGCCCTTCCTCAACCAGTCCGCCATTTTCGAGCCGTCACGCAGCGCATCGACCATCATGGCATCGTGATTGCCCTTGAGCGTCACGAGCTCAAATCCGCCGACACCGGCACGCAGCCGCTCGACCACCACGCTGCTCGCCGGCCCTTTGTCGACGTAGTCGCCGATCGTCACAATGGTATGCCCGCCACCTGTCGATCGCGCGGCAATTTCGGCGAGGCCATCCTCCAGCAAATCCGGCCGGCCGTGGATATCCGGGATAACGAAAGTATTGCTCATGGCAAAACGCTGCGTTGCTCGCTCGATATCGACATCTGCATTCGCACGAGGATCCGAGGAACTGCTGGAAAACACAAGGTTCCGGCGGCGTTCGCATTAACCAAGCGGCGGCCGTGCCTGAGACCTCGCGAATTTTCACCAAGGGCTTCGATAACGAAAGTGGAGGGCTTAAACAGGTTGAGATCAAACCCGTTGTGGCTTACCAAATCGGTATGATTTACAAACTATCCGCTGTCGCGGGCTGGCTGGCGCTAGGCTTTATCGTCTTTGCGACGCTATCGCCGGTCGGTGCCCGCCCCTCGCTTGCCACCCCGCACCTGGAACATTTCGTCGCTTTCGCGTTGATCGGCGTTGCGTTCGCGATGGCCTACCCCAACCGCGTGTTGCTGGTTTTTGTGATCGTGGTAGGAGCCGCGCTCGGCCTTGAAGCGCTCCAGCTGGTGACGCCCGATCGTCACGGCCGAGCGGCGGATGCTCTGGTGAAGGCGCTTGGCGGCATCAGCGGAATCTGTGTCGGACAGATGGCCTCGTTCATGCTGCGCCTCAAGCCAATTCAGTCGGATCGCTCGATCTGAATCGACGGCGACGACGGCAGCCATCCCCGATCAAAACGGGATATTCGCGGTACCTAGAAAGTCCGAGCGCCTAGAACGCCCGGCGCGGATGTCCGAACATCGAGATGCGCGGCGTGAGGTGGGCAAATTGAGCCCGGCGCCGGTGCAAGCGCCACGCGCAGGCGGCATATCCGACAAAAATACCCGCGACGAAAATCGACGACTGAAGGAGAAGAATGAGCATGGAATGCATCTGGTTATCTCCCCACGCTTGTTGATCGCCCCGATAGGGGCTGCATCACGTTTGCAGTGTCGAGAACTAACCCTGTCCCGACTTGCAATGGGACCGCAAGCGAACCGGGCAAATCCTCGCTGCGAGATCATGCGCGATTCTCGGCCGCTGAAAAGCCGGAATACCACGGGGCACCGGAATAGCACGGATATCCCCAGCCTCATGGCCGGCGCTAGCGGGATCAGGCGGCTAATTGTTCCATGGACGTGAGTTCGTTCTCAGGCGCGGAAGAACGCAAACCAGACGACACCCAGGATCAAGACCGCAAGGCCGGTGGAGACCGCCAGCAGCGCGAGCACCGACGGTCCGGGCTCGGCCTGTCGCGCCTCGGTCGCGGTCTCAACGATTTGACGTTCTCGTTGCGTTGCCATGGCAGCCTCAATCTGCACCGCTCTCTGCGGCGCGTGAGGGCAACGCCCAATTTCCGATCATGTTCCGGCCCTCTGCCGGCCGCGATCGGGCCTCCCAAGGTTGGATCACGCAGCCCGCTACCTGCAACCCAAGCGCGGTTAACGCCGTTATGAGATTCCCGGGCGAGCTTGTTCAAAAGCCGTCGCCGCGGTGATATTGTCGGTGTTTTCGTCTGTTGCGTCTGAGGAGTATCCCATGGCCCCCCGCGCCAATTGGAAGGGTTTCCTGCGCCTTTCTCTCGTGACCTGCCCTGTCGCACTTTATCCCGCGACGTCCGACACCGAGAAGGTGAGCTTCAATCAGATCAACCGAAAGACCGGTCACCGCATCAAGTATGCCAAGGTGGATGCCGACAGCGGCGAGGAAGTCGCCTCCGAGGACATCGTCAAGGGCTACAAGGTCGACACCGACACCTACATCGAGGTTTCGAAGGACGAGCTCGAAGACCTCGCGCTCGAATCCACCCACACGATCGAGATCGACGAGTTCGTTCCCAAGGCCGATATCGACAGCCGCTACCTGATCCGCCCCTATTACCTCGTGCCCGACGGCAAGGTCGGCCACGACGCGTTTGCCGTGATCCGCGAAACCATCCGCAGCATGAACAAGGTTGCGATCGGCCGCGTCGTGCTGACCAATCGCGAGCACATCGTTGCGCTGGAACCGCTTGACCAGGGCCTGATGGGAACTCTGTTGCGCTACCCTTACGAAGTGCGAAGCGAGAAGGAATATTTTGACGACATCCAGAGCGTCAAGGTCACGAAGGACATGCTCGATCTTGCCAAACACATCGTCGAGCAGAAATCCGCGTCATTCGAGCCCGAAAAATTCGAAGATCACTATGAGACCGCGTTGATCGACCTGATCAACAAGAAGCGCGCGGGCATTCGCCCCGCGGCAAAGACCACGCCCAAGACCGGCGGCAATGTCATCAACTTGATGGATGCGCTCAAACGCAGTCTCACCAGCGAGCGGCAGGCGCCCGCCCCCGCGCCAAAGACCAAGGGCAAGAAGTCGAAGAAGCGCGTCGAAGGCCAGCGCGAGATGTTGCTGCCGATCAGCGGCAAGCGCGCCAAGGAAGCCGCCAAGGCGGACACCAAGGCTCCGGCCGCAAAAAAGCCCGCGCGAAGTTCCGCGCGGGCGAGGAAAGCTGGATAGTGCGAGCCGTCGTTTCGGCCGTTACTTCAGCGACGAATTGATCGTCGTGAACTTGCTGTTGAGCGTGCTTCCAATGCCGTTGACGGCCGCGACAATCACGATGCTCAGGCCTGCCGCAATGAGGCAATACTCGATGGCCGTCGCGCCGGATTCGTCACGCATGAATTTCGAAATCGCCTGCAACATCCAACACTCCCACTCGCGGAACCAGTGCTCCACGCTGAATCTCTCAACTGACGCTAGAACCTAAATTCCATTGGTTACGAGCGCGTTGAGGAAGAGCCTAAATCGGCCATTAATGATGATGCCGCCGGACACTCGATTTTTCCGTAAGCCATTGCCAAATATGGAAAATTAGAACCTGTTCTGATACCGGACCCGCGCGACAAAACGCGATTTGTAAATCGTGATCCGAGAGACGCAATCGTTCGCGGTCCCCTCCGGTCTACTCCATCAACTCGACCGGCTGGGCGGGTCCGGCCAACGGCCGCTCTTCCATCAGCGCCATGCCGATCGAGGCAACGATCATCATGACTGCGGCGGCGCCGAACACATAACGGAACGCCACGATCATGTCGCCCGCCGAGACCGAACTCACGGCGCTGCTATGCCCGCCTGAAAGCGAAATGTCGGGCCCGAGCGCGGTCAGCAGGATGGCCGAGAACATCGCGACCGTGAACGAGGCCATCAGGGCGCGAAAGAAATTCGTGGCACCGGTGATCGTGCCAACCTGTGAGCGCGCGACGGCGTTCTGCGCCGAGACAGTCGAGACCGGAAAGGCCGTGCCCAGCCCGAGCGCGAATGTCGACAGCAACACCAGAAGCAGCCAAAGCGGCATCGGGGCGAACATCATCGCCCCGGCGGCGACCGCGGCCACGACGGTTCCCGCGATCGCAACCCACTTGTAGTGCTTGGCGCGCGCCATGGTGCGGCCAGCGATCGCGGCGCCGAGGGTTGAAATCGTCGCCAGCGGAATCAGCGCCATGCCGGCCTCGCTCGCGCTGAGGTGATAGACACCTTCATAATAGAGCGGCAGGTAAACCGTCAGCCCCAGCATCGCGCCCATCGCGCAACCGCCGCAGACCATGGCGTAAGGCACCACGGTTCCACCCATCAGCGACAACGGCAGGAACGGCTGGTCGGCGCGCGACGCGTGCCAGACAAAAGCAAAGGTAAGCGCGATCGAAGCGCCAATCATCGCCATGATCGCCGGCGACAGCCAGAGATAGCGATTGCCGCCCCAGGTCAGCACCAGCATCACCACGACGGCCGCCGCCATCAGAAGGATCCCGCCGAGCCAATCGACCTTGCGGCGCCGGTGAAACACCGGGATCCGGCCCATCTTCGGCAACAGCATTGCCATCGAGCTGAGCCCAAGCGGCACGTTGATCCAGAAGATCATCGACCAGTGCAGATGTTCGGCAAAAACACCGCCGAGGACCGGGCCGCCGATTCCCGCCGCCATCCAGACGCCACTGAAATAAGCCTGGTACTGGCCGCGTTCGCGTGGCGTCACAACGTCGGCAATGACGGTCTGGACAATCGGCAGAATGCCGCCGCCGCCGAGGCCCTGAAGGCCGCGCGCGATGATCAGGATCGGCATGTTGGGCGCGATCGCGCACAGCACCGAGCCGACGATAAACAGGCTCATCGAGGCGATGATCGTGGCGCGGCGACCATAGATGTCGCTGAGCGTGCCGAATACCGGCGCTACCGCGGTTGATGCCAGCAAATAAGCGGTAATGACCCAGGACAGGCTGGAAACATCGCCGAATTGCCGCCCGATCGTCGGCAAGGCGGTCGCGACAATGGTCTGGTCGAGCGCGGCCAGAAACATCGTCAGCATCAAGCTCATCAAAATGGTGCGGACTTCGCTCGGCGTCAGCGGCGCCGGCGGTGCGATCGGCGGCGCGTCACTGACGGCAGGGATATCCGCAGGCGCCACCGTCGGTTCGGCGGCGAGGCTCTCGGACAAGGTTTGCTGATCGGCCGATGGACGGCCCTGCCGTTCGAACTTGTTCATGGGGATGAAATTGGAGGCACCCGGAATTCGTCCCTGTATTTAGGGGTCGAATCGCAGCAGCGGCAGCGGCCTGAGCGCATGGGTGCGTCGCAATAGACGCCCGAACACATCACCGCGAGGAGGACGGACGCTTTTTCAACCGGGCGCGCTTGGGCAAGAGCGCGGGCCAATTCACGATGTGATCTTCGAGATCCTCGTCGGCGATCTCGTTCTCGGTTCCCTGCACGCGTCCGCGCACGGAAACACCGGCCTCGTGTACCGTGTTGGGATCGCCTGAGATCAGCGGGTGCCACCAGTAGAGATCGCGGCCTTCCGCCACCAGACGATAGCCGCAACTTGGCGGCAACCAGTTCAGCGTGCGCACATTGTCGGGCGTCAGTCTGACGCAGTCCGGAACCTGCTCCGAACGGTGCTGATAATCCTTGCAGGCACAAAGGCCTGCATCGAGAAGTTTGCAGGAAACGTGAGTGAAGTAGATCTTGCCGGTGTCCTCGTCTTCAAGCTTTTCGAGGCAGCAGCGGGCGCAGCCATCGCAAAGGCTCTCCCATTCTGCACCCGACATCTCTTCCAACGTCTTGGTTTTCCAAAAGAATCCCTCCTGTCCGGAAGGCGACTTGGGCTTTGCGGTCATGATTTGCGCGCTTTCGGACGGTTTTAGGCTCCAGCCCGTTCTAGGGGCTGCGGCGCCCCCGGTGCAAGTGGCGGTAAGGAAGGCGCTCCGCAACGAATGGCGACATTATCCCTTCCGGTTGAAATGTGAGCCCGGCCATTGGTTTATCGCCCCCGCTCGGCTAGATAGGAGAGCGGTAGTCACGGCACATGCCTTGGGTTTGCCGCAACATTCCATAAGGTTTGAAATTGCTACACCGCTTGCGGTGAGACGACTTCAAATCGAAAAACGACACCGGAATTCCTGTTTCAGGTAACGCCTGCCCGTGCGCAAGATCGACCTCGCCGAATGGAAAAAGAAGATCCGGCACCGGATGCTGGATCTGGACGCGCGCATCGACTCGACGCTGTTCTCGGCCGGCAAGGGTTCTCGCGAGCTCTATGAGCGCTATTCCGCCTTCATGGACCGCTTTCATGTCGGCCGCTGGAAGCGCTGGGTTTTCATCGAGCCGTTGTCGGAAGCCGCCACGCTTGGCCTCGGCGGCCTGATCCTGATGCTGGCGCTGGCCGTTCCCGCCTTCCGTGAAACCGCCGACGAAGACTGGCTGAAGAAGTCCGACCTCGCGGTGAGCTTCCTCGACCGCTACGGCAACCCGATCGGCAGCCGCGGCATCAAGCATAACGATTCGATTCCGCTGGAGGATTTCCCCGACGTCCTGATCAAGGCGACGCTCGCCACCGAGGACCGCCGCTTCTACGACCATTTCGGCATCGACGTCGCCGGCACGCTGCGCGCGGTCGTCACCAACGCCCAGGCCGGCGGCGTGCGCCAGGGCGGCTCGTCGATCACCCAGCAGTTGGCCAAGAACCTGTTCCTGAGCAACGAGCGCACCATCGAGCGCAAGGTGAACGAAGCGTTCCTCGCGATCTGGCTGGAGACGCGGCTCACCAAGAACGAGATCCTCAAGCTTTATCTCGATCGCGCCTATATGGGCGGCGGCACCTTCGGTGTGGACGGCGCAGCGCACTTCTATTTCAACAAGTCGGCGCGCGACGTGAACCTCGCGGAAGCGGCGATGCTCGCCGGCCTGTTCAAGGCGCCGACCAAATATGCGCCCCACATCAACCTGCCCGCCGCCCGCGCCCGCGCCAACGTCGTGCTCGACAATCTGGTCGATGCCGGCTTCATGACCGAAGGCCAGGTGTTCGGCGCCCGGCGCAATCCGGCGACCGCGGTCGACCGGCGCGATGAAAATTCGCCGAACTACTATCTCGACTGGGCCTTCGACGAAATGCGCAAGCTCGTCGACACGTTCCCGAAGTCCTACAATGAGCGCGTCTTCGTGGTGCGCACCGCCATCGACATGAACGTGCAGCGCGCCGCCGAAGAAGCCATCGAAAACCAGTTGCGCCAGTTCGGCCGCGACTATCACGCCACCCAGGCCGCCACTGTCGTCTCCGACCTCGATGGCGGCATTCGCGCGATGGTCGGCGGCCGCGACTATGGCGCCAGCCAGTTCAACCGCGCCGACCGACGCGTATCGCCAGCCTGGTTCGTCGTTCAAGCCCTATGTCTATACGACCGCCCTGCTCAACGGCTTCAAGCCAACCTCGATCGTGGTCGACGGCCCGGTCTGCATCGGCAATTGGTGTCCGCAGAACTACGGCCACTCCTATTCCGGCGCGGTCACATTGACGCAAGCGATCACACGTTCGATCAACGTGGTTCCGGTCAAACTATCGATCGCGCTCGGCGGCAAGTCGCCCAATCCGGCCAAGGTCGGCCGCGCCAAGATTGTGGAAGTTGCGCGCCGCTTCGGCATCAAGGCGCCGCTGCCCGATACGCCATCGCTGCCGATCGGCTCCGACGAAGTCACGGTGGTCGAGCATGCCGTCGCCTACGCGACGTTCCCCAACAAAGGCAAGTCGGTCACGCCCCATTCCGTGCTCGAGGTTCGCACCGGCGCCGGCGATCTGGTCTGGCGCTTCGACCGCGACGGCAAGAAGCCGCTGCAGGCGATCCCGGCTTCGACTGCGGCCGACATGGCGCAGATGATGAGCCACGTGGTGAGCGAAGGAACGGCGCGCCGTGCGGCGCTGGACGGCATCCCGACCGCCGGCAAGACCGGCACCACCAACGCCTATCGCGACGCCTGGTTCGTCGGCTACACGGGCAACTTCACCTGCGCCGTCTGGTACGGCAACGACGATTACTCGCCGACCAACCGCATGACCGGTGGTTCGCTGCCGGCTCAGACATGGCACGACATCATGATCGCCGCGCATCAGGGCGTCGAGGTCAAGGAACTGACGGGAGTGGGAATGGGCACGAAACTGCCGCCCTCGCCTGCTTCCGCCGCCATGGCCGCCAATGGCAGTCCGAAGTCTCAGGAGGCCAAGGCGCCGCCGGTGCTCACCAAGCGCGGAGCGGACATTCTGGTGCGCGTCGAAAAGCTGTTGGATGATGCGGCCAAGACCGCCGAACAACCTGCCAAACCGTCAAAGCCGATCTCGTCGACCTCGGCAGGATTTACGGACAGCTTCGCTTCGGCGCTGCCGGGTAGCCCTGCGGCCTCGGCCGCCTCGCGCAAGAACTAGCGCGGCTGAATCGGAGCACCCATCGTGCGGCTGATATTCGTCACTTTGCTGGCACTGGTCCTCGCCGCTTCCGTCGGCCTCGGCGCCACCTGGATGACGGCGACCCGCGGCACCGATCTCGGTGCGCTCACCATCGGTGCGTGGACCGCGCGGCCCAAGACCGGCACCGTCGATGTCGATCCTTATTCGCGCGCATCGATCGCCCGCAGCGGCGAACTGCCGGTCGGCACCGGCGACGGCGTCGCGTTCCTGGCGACGCGAGACGATCGCAAGCGGCAGCTTGATGGCCGTTGCGATGTCGTGGTGAGCGGAATTACGCCTCCCGCGCGGTTCTGGACGCTGACGCTCTACGACAACAAGGGACGGCTGGTCGCCAATTCGCTGCAACGCTACGGTTTCACCAGTCAGGAAATCATTCGCGGCGCGGACGGTTCGTTCGAGGTGCGGGTCGCCTCGCGATCGCGCGCCGGCAACTGGCTGCCCACCGGCGGTATCGAACGCTACACGCTGGTGCTGCGGCTCTACGATACGCCGGTCGGCGTTGCGACACGCACCCAGCGCGACGCACCGATGCCTTCCATCGCAACCGAGCGCTGCTCATGATCCGGCTGTTGTTCACCATCGTTGCCGGCGTGGTGCTCGGCGGCATCGTCCATCTGGTCAGCGTGCTGGCGCTGCCGCGCATCGCAACCCAGGACGCCTATTCCCGCCTCGCGCCGATCACGAAACTCAACGCCGTTACGGCCCTGCCCCAGCCCGATCCTTCCACGGCCCCGTTGCCGTTCATGGATCCCGCCTTTGCGATTGCGGTCTGCCGCTACGATTTGTCCGGAGGACCGATCAAGCTCGCGGTTCCCGTGAGCCAGGCCTACACGTCGGTATCGTTCTATACCCGCAACGAACTTGCTTATTACGCCATCAACGACCGCTCGGCCGGGCGCAAGGTGATCGAGCTCGATCTGATGACGGAAGCGCAGCATGCCGCCCTTCCCGAGGACGAGGATGTGACTGCGGCAGACCGGCTGATCATCGATTCTCCGAGCGCGGCCGGCTTGATTGTGATGAAGGCGCTGGCGCCGGAACCGAGCCTGATGCCGCAAGCGCAAGCCTCGCTCGCTTCGTCGAGTTGCAAGGTGCAGACCGAGCCGACCCCGGCCAAGCGCTGAGCGTCTAACGCCGCAATCTTTCAAATCGGCTTTCAGCCGCGCGTCGAAATCCTGACGCCGATGACGGGCGTGGTGGCGACCGGCGGATTGGCGGCCAGCGCGGCCAGTTCATTGATCAGGCGATCGGCTTCGGCGGCGATATTGTTCGGCCCCTGCACCACCAGCCGCTCCAGCGCCCAGCGATACGACGAAATTCGCTGTTCCTGGCACTGCTGGACCCACTGCACGATCAACGTGTTTTCGTCCATGCGGGCGACCGCGTCCGCACGCTCGCGCGGCGACAATTGCGAGACGTGCGCCATGCTTGCATTGCGTTTCCGGTCGAGCTCGAGCACCCGCGCGGCGGTGGTGTAGAACGGCTCGAAGCGGGTGATGTCGTCGCGCGCATCGTCGATCAACTGCGAATAGCGCGAGGCATCCGATCGATGCGGCTCATCGATCAATTGCCGTCCATAAGCGGTGCGATCGAAGACGACCTTCTGACGCCAGGGCGAAGCGATGGTCTGGTACTCGCCAAACACCGCCTTCCAGGCCGGACGCGAATGCGGCGGTTCGATCAAGGGATAGGCCTGATCGCGAAGCTGCCGTTCGTTGTCGGTCAGTTGAAACTGCGAGGCCTTCATGCCGACGCTGCCCGTCGCCTCTGCGCCGAGCCAACGATGCATGTCGTCATTGCGGAAATCTTCGCGGGTACGTCCGAAATCGCCGCCGGCGCAGCCGGCCAGCGTCAGGCCCGTCACCAACAGCATCAGAGCCGATACGGAAGGCTGTCGTCGAATCCGGATCAAGGGAAATGTGTCCGGCATATCAAATCCGGCTTTAGCGTCGTCGACGACGGCGACCGGGCGCTGCGCCCTGCTCCGGCCCGCGGTCTCCGCTGGTTTCTTCAACCTGGCGCTCGATCCGGATCACGGGAAGGATCACGACCGTTCCCCCGGCTTTCTGGGTAGCGTCATCGAGCGTTGAGCCCAGCCGCCGCGAAGCCGCATCCGCTGGAAATTCAATGACCGTCCCCATGCCCTGACTCTCTCCGGTGGCCGCTCTCACGCGATTTGCGGCGACGGCCGTCATTAAGATCAAAACGTGGTTAACGGCTTCTTAATGCGCCTGCCAATCGATTTGGCGACAGCCATTCGGCAGGCGAGCGCAGCCAAAATGGCACAATGATCGGGTGGCCATTTCACGAATTGTTTTCCTTAACGCGCCGTTAAAGCAACTGGCCTACTCTTTCGCGAAATCGAAATCAGTCGCGTATCGCTCACAATGACCACGTCTCCACTGTTCTCAGGCTTCGACGGTTTGATGAACCTCTCCCGGCGAGAGGGCGTCGACATCCGTCCCACTTTGCTTCGCGTTCTCGCCGATCTCTATGTTCAAACGGACACACATAGCGAGCAGGAAGCCCGGCAATTCGTCGAGCTCACTTCCCGCTTGATCGATCAGGTCGACGACGCCACGCGCGCCGCCGTGCGGGCCCGCCTTGCGCTCTATCCGGCGACGCCGGCGCCGATCCTGGAACATCTCGGACTCAAGCCGCCTGTACCCGACCTGCTGCCGCTCGGCCGTGAGATCCGGCCGCTGGAGCCCGCCATTGCGGTGGAACCGGCCAACATCTCGCAGGAAGTCCAATTGCGCACGGCTTCGAAGCTGTCGATGCAGCCAAAGGACGCCGCCGAAATCAGCGCCATCTTCTTCGGTGCAAGCTCGCCGGAACGCGCCTTGATCCTGCACAATCTCTCCGAGACACCATTGAAAGCATCGCCGCGCGTTCCGGCGCAACGCGCGGCGCGCTCGATCGAAGCCCTCGAGATGGCGGCCTGGGTCGCCGACGTCGAAAATTTCACGTCCGAGATCGGCGACACCCTGATACTGCCCTGGAAGATGGCAACCCAGGTCGTCAACGACCCGACCGGCGAGCCGCTCGCTTGCGCCGCCAAAGCGCTCGGCATGCCGGGCCCGGTCTTTCAACGGGTTCTCTTGTTCCTCAAGCCGGAGATCGGCACCTCCGTTCACAACGTCTATCGGCTCTCGCGTCTTTATGACGTGCTGAAGGAGCAGTCGGCGCTGATCATGCTGGCCGCATGGCGCGGCTCGACGATGGCGATCGACGCGCGCGAAGCATCGTTCCGCGCTTTATGACGACGAACGTAACCGTGCGCGGAGCGCGACGGCACCGGTCAGGACAAGCTCGCAGCCGGCAAGCGGCGTTGCGCCGCTGCGGACCGGCTCGTCGTCGAATTCCGGACGCTAGCGAGAACTCGCGATCAATCCCGCGACAGATCGAGGAAGTGACGCCCTGCGCGGTCCTCGGTCTCCACGATCCAGGCATCCGGATCGAACCGGACTTCCTTCTGAAGACGTTCCTCCACCGAAGGCTCCGGCTGCGGCTCCTTCGAGACCGGCACGAAGAGCCGTTCGACCGGCCGCGAGTCGTCGTAGACGGTCTGGGGCGCGGGTACGTACAGCATGGCTTTGCCGTCGAGCAGCGCCACCTTCACGAACACCGCACCCGCTTCCTCCGCGCCGCGCCGGCGCACCGCGCCGAATACGCCCGCGGTCTGGCAGCGGCGCAAATAGGCCGCTACCCATATTGCTGATTTCAATCGCATGGGCCGACGATAGGCCAGCTGATGCCGCGAAGCTAGTGCAGTTGCCTTGATCATCTTGAAAGCGGAAAGCCGATCGGTGATGCTGACGTCATCAAATCAATCGGAGCGATGGTGGCCCCTCGATCAAAACTCGCCGATGCGCTCAAACGGTGGCGGACCGAACGCGAACTGACCCTCGATCAGCTTGCCGCCAAGAGTGGCGTCAGCCGTGCAGCAATTTCCAAGATCGAACGCGGCGACAGCGTCGCGTCGACGTCAACGCTCGGAAAATTGGCCGAAGCGCTGGACCTCAGCATCTCGCAACTGGTCGGCGGCACGCGACGCGAGCCCGTGCTGCACATCCCTCGCGAACGCCAGCCGACATTCATCGAGGATACGACCGGTTTCGAGCGGCGCTCGCTCTCGCCGATGTATGCCGGACGTGGCATCGATTTCGTCCTCAACAAACTGCCGGTGAAGGCCAAGACGGGCCCCTTCCCCTCGCACCGCGAAGGTGTCGAAGAACACCTTTATGTGACGAAGGGACGTCTCAAGGTCACGCTCGACGGCACGCCACATATCGTCGAGGCCGGCGATTTCCTTTTTTATCGCGGCGATCTAAGCCACAGCTTCGAGAATCTCGGCAGCACCGTCTGCGAATATTTCATCGTCATCGACAGCACCCGGTTGCGCTGACGCGCCCGCGTTCATCCCGATCGCAACTTGACCGGCCGGCGCTTTCTCTCGTATGGTAGAAAAATTCTCCTATGAGAGAATTCCAACGAGGATACGGAAGATGACGGCGCATGAAGTGCGCGGATCGCTATGGGGATTGCTCGGTGTCGCAGCCTTCAGCCTGACGCTTCCGGCAACCCGCGCTGCCGTGCCGTACCTCGGCGTCGCCTTTGTATTTCTTGGGCGTGTCGCCGGCGCGGGTATCGCCGCCGCACTGATCCTTTGGATCACCCGCCAGCCATTTCCCCATCGCAATGACTGGCCGGGCCTGATCCTGACTTCGCTTGGCGTCGTGATCGGATTTCCGTTCCTGACGACGCTTGCGCTGATGTATGTGCCGGCGGCACACGGCGCCGTCGTCATTGGCCTGCTGCCGATTTCCACCGCTGTCGCCGGTGTCGCACTTGCCGGCGAGCGGCCGAGCCGCGGCTTTTGGTTTGCCAGCGCCGCCGCAACCGCGATGGTCGTCGCCTTCATCGTGCAGAGCGGCGACGGACGTCTCAGCCTGCCGGATGCAGCGCTCGTCGGCGCGGTTCTGGCTGCGGCCTGCGGCTACGCCAAGGGCGGACAACTTGCGGGGCGCCTGGGCAGTTGGCAGGTCATTTGCTGGAGCCTTGTGATTGCACTGCCGCTCACACTGCCGGCCGCATTGTGGCTTGTCGCTTTTCCGCAAGCGCCCGTCCCGGCGTCGGCCTGGACCGGATTTGCCTATGTCATGCTGGTCAGCCAGTTGACCGGCTTCTTTGCCTGGTATTACGGGCTCGCGCTCGGCGGCATCGCACGCGTCAGCCAGATGCAGCTGATGCAGCTTTTCTTCACGCTCGCCGCGTCAGCATGGCTGCTGCGAGAGACCATCGACCACAGTCTTTTGATCTATGGATCGGCGGTCGCCGCAGCCGTCGCAATCGGCGCCCGCGCCCGCATTGTTCGAACGGCGATGCCGGGTTCGCCGGCGTGAGGTGAAGGCACCTCGCCTACTCGATCGGATGTCCGATCATCGCCACAAGTTCGCGTACCAGGCGATCTGACACCTGGCCCGTGACCGGAAGCCTGCGCGTCTTCTCGAATTTCTGGATGGCTGCCTGGGTATCGGCGCCGGCAACGCCGGTCGGCTTCAACTGGCCATAGCCGTACTCGGTCAAAGCGCGCTGCACCGCCGCCACGCGATGCGGTCCGGAAGCCGGCACGCTCTCAACGCGGGAAGATACCGGCACCGTCACGGGCGGTCGCGGGATGTTGGCATTCGTCGCCTGCACCGCACTGGTCGTCTTGACCAGATTGGTCATGGAGTCGGCGGCTCTGCGGCTCGGCCGGCCGTGCTTCAGGCAGCGGAACGTCCGCATCGACCGGCCGCGGCCGTGGCATTGGGTTCGCGGACATCGAGGCGACCGCGGGCAGAGTAACGACGGTGCCGAACATCGGCGCCGGATGACGTCCCGCCTGCATGAACAGCGCATTGACGAGAATGGCGCAGACCGCCACGAACGCGAGTATGCCCGCAATCACGTCTTTCGGGCTGTGCAGAAACACGCGCATCGCCAGGCCGTATTCCGGCTCGGCCGCGGCTCGTCTCGAGCGTCGCCGACGCGGCGTCCCATCGTCGTCAGTCGATTTCCTAGGCACTTTTCTTCACCTGAAGGGCTTGTTCCGGGCTCGCGGGACGCGCCGGCGGGGCTAGCGTCGCGATATTGTTTTGGGGTTGGGAGGCTTGCGGCGTCAATGGCAGCGCGACCGTAATGGTGGTGCCTTCGTCGACCTTGCTCTGTACTGTCATTTCGCCGCCATGCAAGGCGACAAGACTCTTGACGATCGACAATCCGAGACCGGTGCCCTCGTGCCGGCGCTGATAGGTCGTGCCGGCCTGGAAGAACGGATTGCCGATCCGCTTGAGGTCATCGGCTGCAATCCCAACGCCGGTATCGGCAACGCGGACCACGAGCCGGCGCGTTGTCGACGCCGGCCGACACCGTCACCGCACCGCCGCGTTCCGTGAACTTGATCGCGTTGGAAACCAGGTTGAGCACGATCTGCTTGAACGCCCTGGGATCGCCGATCATCGACCGGCAGATCGTCCGATGCGCGCGTGAGAAGGTCGATCCCGCTCTCGCGGGCCTTGAGGGCCAGCAGGTTGCAGCAATTGATCAGCGCCGCCCTTGGCGCAAAGGGCTCCGGCATGATTTCGAAATTGCCGGACTCCATCTTCGACATATCGAGAATGCCGTTGACGACCGACAGCAGATGCTGGCCCGAATCGTTGATGAGCTGGGCGTACTCCCTGCGACGCGCCGCATCCAGCATCAGCACATCTTCCTGCATGATCATTTCGGAAAAGCCGATGATGGCGTTGAGTGGCGTGCGCAGTTCATGACTTCATGGTCGCAAGGAAACGGGTCTTCGATGCGTCCGCCTGCTCCGCCGCGGTTCGCGCCAGATCCAGCGCGTGTTCCTGGTTTTTCCGGTCGGTGACGTCGCGCATGACAGCGACAACTTCGGTCTCGGAGGGCTTTGACGTCGGCGAGACCGGCTCAAGCGGCCGGCATCGCATCTCGACCCAGATGAAATTGACCTGGCCGGCCTGTCCGTCCTCGCGGCCGCGAACCACATCCCGCCTCAGACGGAATTCGACGCTCTGCGCCTCGCCACCGCGGGCAGCTTCCGACAGCGCGGTGAGGTAGGCCGGGCGATCCGCGACGTGCACCCGGTCAAACAGGCCATAGCCGGCCAGATGCGAGACCGGCGCCCCCAGAAGCGCTTCCGCAGCCGGCGAAATGAAGCGCACGGCGCCGTTCCGGTGATGGCGGGAGATCACGTCGCTCATATTGTGAGCCAGAAGCCGATAGCGCTCTTCCTCGCTATAGAGCAGCAAAGCACTGGTCCGCGCGAGCAGTTCGGCTCCGAACGCAAGACCGGCGGCATAAAGCGTCGCCGACGCGACGCCGAATGCCGTCAGGACGGCGCGCAAGTCGGCAGTTTCGTCCGCCGCCGGCAGCCACTGGAGATGACCGAGAACGATCAACAGGGAAACGCAAATCAAGGCCAGCGCACAGGCAAACGCCACCACGCGGCGCGATGCAGAAATCGCGGCTTCCATCGGTACGACGACCAGCCAGATCGCGGCAAATGATCCGACGCCGCCGGTGACCGATGCGAGCGTCATGATGAGGCCGGCGAACGCCAGCGACGACAGCACGCATGCTCCTTCGTAACGGCCGGTGCGCGACAGGAACCATGACAGCAGAATGGGCACGATCAGCCAGGCAAAGGCCACAACCCCGATCGCGGTCGGCGCGCCGTGCATGGCGAGATAAACCGGAAATGCCGCAAATGCGGTGAGGCTTCCCAGCAGCCTCGGCGCAATGAAGGCGCGATGGCGCGCGCGCGCCAGCACGTCATAGCGCGCCGACGGGTGCAGCAGCGCATCTAGGCAATCGCGAATGGTACTCAGAATTTTCACGCTATTTTCGCTTCGGCCTGGTGCATCGAAACAGACGCCCCGGAACGTCCCCCTTGTCGTGGTCGCAACCTGTCAGAGTGAAATTAAACGAACGCTAAGGCCGCCGAGGTTGCGGCTAAAGAGCCCGGCTCGGCGGCGTTTTCGGCGTCTGACGCACCGTCCTATCAACGCGGATGGTGAACGACAGGTTTCCGCAGGACCGTTGGATATGGTTTCGAAATGGTGGACGGGCACGAGGCCATCTATTGGGCCGGCATCAATCGAAAATTTACACCGAATCAAGCCGGTGTTCCGATTCCGAAGTTCGAGGCGATTTTTTCGATAATTCCTCTCGATTTAACCTCAATGAAAACACTTGCGATCTATCGACGGATATTGGGGATCGCCCTCGGGTTTGAAAGCAGCGGAACCAGAGAGGCGGCCGGAGTAGCGAGATGTTTTTTCTGCTTCGCTTGACGTTCTGGATCGGGCTTGTGCTCGTCCTGTTGCCGCGGGACAAAACCCCGGAGCAGGACAGGACATCACAAATCAATGCGTCCGAAGCTGTCTCGGCTGCCACCGCGGCCATCTCCGATATGGGCCAGTTCTGCAAACGGCAGCCGGCGGCATGCGAAGTCGGCGGCCAGGCTGCGAATGTGATCGGTCAGCGCGCGCAGGGCGGTGCGCGAAAGCTGTACCAGATGATCACCGACAAACCCGAAAAGCCCGAAAAGGCTGACAAACCGGACAAGCGCGCGCCCGATCACACCGGATCGATCGCCGGCATGGAGAGTGCCGACGCCACGGGCTCTGACGTCGCCCACGACACGCTGACGCCGGACGACATGCAGATCGAGTGGCAGGGGCCGGCGTCGCCGGCGCCGTAAATCGCGGGCGAAATCGGGAACATCTGCGGTCCAGCGATATCGCTTTCGGCATTCTTCAGCCCTATATAGTGGGACTTGAAGGTTGAGCGCGATCATGACGACGATTGACGAAATCAGAGAAAATTTCGAGCTGCTGGAAGATTGGGACGACCGCTACCGGTACGTCATCGAACTCGGCCGTACGCTCGAGCCGATGCCGGAAGCCGAGCATTCCGCCGCCAACAAGGTGCAGGGCTGCGCCAGCCAGGTCTGGCTTTCGCGAAGCACCGAGCGCAAGGGCGGTGAAATCCTGCTGAAATATCTCGGCGACAGCGATGCGCACATCGTGCGCGGACTGATCGCGGTGCTGCTGACGCTTTATTCGGGCCACACGCCGCAGCAGATCCTGGATACGGACGCGGTCGCCGTGTTCGACCAGCTGGGATTCCGCGAACATCTGACCCAGCAACGCTCCAACGGCCTGCGCTCGATGGTCGAGCGTATCCGCAGCGATGCGCGCGAGACCCTTGCCGCAGCGTCGTAAGCCCGCGGCGCCGCAAGGTCCCGTCGCTATTTGCGTCGCTTGCGCTGCTGACCGAGCCCCATCTTCTTGGCGAGCTGCGAACGGGCCACCGCGTAGTTCGGCGCGACCATCGGATAGTCCGGCGGCAAGCCCCATTTTTCACGGTACTGCTCGGGCGTCATATTATATTGCGAGCGCAGGTGCCGTTTCAGCGACTTGAAGCGCTTGCCGTCCTCGAGACAAACCAGATAGTCGGGCGTCATCGATTTCTTGACGGAAACTGCGGGCTTGGCGGGCTCCGCAGGCGTTTCAGACCGTCCCGTGGAAACACGCACCAGTGCCGCATGAATCTGATTGATCAGGCCCGGAATTTCCGAAGCCGGCGTCGGATTGTTGCTGAGATAGGCCGAGACGATATTCGCGGTCAGATCGATGAAATTCTTGCCCGTGGTGTCGGTCATAGCCAAAACCTTCTCAAGAGTTTCATCGCCCACGTCGTCTCCACGCGATTCACTGGTTGTTGTCAGCCGTCTCTGGACTATGAACCGATCAAGCTGGCAGAGACAAGAACGGCGCCTGGATTTTTCCAGCCGGACAGAATTCAGCCGTCACGGGCGCTGATCGAGATGAGCGCGCAGTTCGTCGATCGAAGCAAAACGCATCATGCCCTCCGGCATCTGCGCCTCGATCGATCCGTCCGAGTACAACGAATAAGCCATTCCATCGACGACGCCCGATTTGAGCACCGTCACCGCCGGTTGATCCGCGACGGCCGGGGCCTGGCGCGTGGGCGCGGCTTCGCTGAACGTCGGTGGCGTACGCGAAGGCCGCCGCTGCGAGGACGCGTCCGTAGGCCGTGCGCGTTCGGATTTCGGCCAGGCATCCTCGAAGGTCGCCGGCGGAGGTTCGTTGATTTCCACGGCTGGGGCGGTCGCCGGTCCGGAACCCGGCTCGGCGGGCGCAGGCTCGCCTGCACGCGCCTGGGCGCGCTCGCGTTCCCGGCGCGAGGTCGAGGAGAACATCAGGTTCCGGCGCTGCTTTGCCGGCTGCGATTCCGGCGCGGGCGCCTGGGAGGTTTCCTGCCGCGCACGATCGCGCTGCGCCGCCTCTTCAAGCCAGGGCTCACCCGGCATCGGCGGCGGTCCCGCGGCCGCGTCGGGCGCGTTGAGTTCTCCGTCGGCGGAATCTCCAATCGCGGGCCGTGGCAACGCTACGGTAGCCTGCGGTTTCGCGTCGCGAACCGGATTCGCGCGGAGCCGGTCGGCCACGTTTCTCAACTCTCGGACGACAACCCATAGGCTAAGGATGATCAGGCCCGTGCAGGCGGTGATCGCCCCGGCCAGAATCAGAGTATTGCCGAGGCCGAACTCGTTGATCGGGATCCCGAAACCGATCGCAAGGAGACCTGCCAGCAAGCAGGTAATCCCGGCGGCCAACATACCAATCGACATCAAACCTACCCCTGGCCGCGCTTCACCCTCTGCGCGGCCCCTACAGCCCCCAACGCCACGATAACGTCATATTGCTGGCCCCGCCAACCGGCAATTAATCAGGTAAATCCGAGACCTGCTCACCATTGGAACCATGGTTAAGGGGCGAATGTTCCCTTCCAATGCGCTGCGGTAGGCGAATTACGCCACAATTGCCAATTACTTGGCAATGGAACTGCGCTATATGGATGCCAGGGGATGAGGCCCAGTTGCGCTCAATGGGCCAAGGGACACTGGGTATCCGTAGCCATGACAGCAATCACGACCTCGGTTGTCGATACGCCTTCGCGGCGCTCGATCGAGCGGACGTGCGACGACGCCGCCATATTCGTGCTGGCTGCCGTCGGATTGATCGCAGGCTGCACCTTCCGCGACTACGGCCTTGGCTGGGATGATTATACCCACGCCGAATATGCCGACTTGTTGCTGCGGATGTACGGCTCCGGCTTCAAGGACACCGCGGCGCTGTCGTTCGTCAATCTTTACATGTATGGCGGCGGCTTCGACATGGCCGCAGCCTTGCTGCACAAGATCATTCCACTCGAACTGTTTGAAACGCGGCGGCTGGTCGGCGCCATCGTCGGCGTGATCGGCCTCGCCGTGACGTGGCGGCTCGGCCGTCGCGTCGGCGGCCCGCTGGCCGGACTTGCGGCGCTGCTGCTTCTGGCGCTGTGCCCGACCTTCTACGGCCACATGTTCATGAACCCGAAGGATGCACCGTTCGCGGTCGCGATGGTGATCCTGATGCTCGGCCTTGTTCGCCTGGCCGAGGAATATCCGTATCCCTCGCCGCGCACGGTGCTGATCGTCGGCCTCGGCGCCGGCCTTTCGATCGGATCGCGCATCCTCGGCTGCCTGGCGCTGCTCTATGCGCTCGTCGGTTTCATGCCGATGCTGATCGATGAAGTTCGCACCCACGGTGCGCGCGAAGCCTTCCGGCGATTTGTCCAGATGGCATATGCGCTGCTTCCCGGGCTGATCCTGGGCTACATCGTGATGGGCTTGATCTGGCCGTGGTCGATCATCGAGCCCGGCCATCCGTTCGAGGCCGCCACCTATTTCTCGCAATTCTTCGAGAAGCCGTGGAAGGAGATGTTCGACGGCGCGATCTTCTCGGTGCCGGACATGCCGTGGTCGTACCTGCCAACGCTGTTCGCGCTGCAGCTTCCGGAGATCTTGCTCGCTTTGACTGCCGTGTCGATCGGCGCAAGCATCGCAGCGCTACCCCGCAGCGACGTTCCGGCGCGCCGCAAGACGATCCTGCTGATGCTGACGCTGGCCGCGGTGTTGCCGATTGCGATCGCCATCCTCAAGCGGCCGGCGCTCTATAACGGCATCCGCCATTTCATCTTCGTGATTCCGCCGATGACGGTGCTGGCCGGTCTTGCCTTTGCGCGCGGAATGAACTGGCTCGCCGACGGTCGCCGGAGCTGGCAGCCTGTGGCATTGGCGGTGTTCGCCTTCGGCCTGATGTTGCCGCTTGCCGAAATGATCCGGCTGCATCCCTATCAGTACACCCACTTCAATCACATCGCGGGCACCGTGCGCGGCGCCGACGACCGCTACATGCTCGACTACTGGGGGCTGGCGTTCAAGCAGGCTTCCGACGATCTGCGCGAACTGCTTGAGGAAAAGCACGAAGCGGCTCCGCAAGGACGAAAGTGGAAAGTCGCGGTGTGCGGTCCGCACCGTCCGGCCCAGGTCGCATTGGGACCCGGTTTCACCATTACCGGAGACAGCCACGGCGCCGACTTCGCGATGACGCTCGGCGAATTCTATTGCAAGGGCCTGACGGCGCCGGTGATGGTCGAGATCAAGCGCGACGACGTGGTATTTGCCCGCGTTTACGACATTCGTGGCCGCAGCATTTCGAGCTTGTTGTCGATACCTCCCCCGTAAGGCGCCGCGGCTCGCTGTCGCAAAGCATGACTGCCAGATGCGCATCGCGTCTTGTCGCGTGCCTGCGGCAGGAATAGGCTTTTCGTCAAATCAGCATCGCCAGGAGAAATCGTCATGTCGCCAGCGGAAGCTCGCCTGAAGGAAGTGCCGTCGGGAATGACGGAGGCCGAATGGGGCCAGCGGGTCAATCTCGCTGCCTGTTATCGTTTGATCGCGCATTACGGCTGGGACGATCTGGTCGATACCCACATTTCGGCGCGCGTACCGGGACCGGAGCATCACTTCCTCATCAATCCCTATGGCTTGATGTTCGACGAGATCACCGCCTCCAGCCTGGTCAAGGTCGACCTCGACGGCAACCTTCTCAGCAAGACGCCCTACCACATCAATCCGGCCGGCTTCACCATCCACTCGGCGATCCACGAAGTCCGCGAAGATGCCGGCTGCGTGATCCATCTGCACACGCCCGACGGCACGGCGGTCGCAAGTTGCGCCGAAGGTCTGCTGCCGCTCAATCAAACCGCACAGCTTGTCACCTTCGACCTCGCCTATCACGACTATGAAGGCATCGCGCTCGATCACGACGAACGCCCGCGCCTTCAGCGCGATCTCGGCAACAGGAACCACATGCTGTTGCGTAACCACGGCACGTTGACGGTCGGCCGCTCGGTCGCCTCAGCCTTCGAGCGGATGTTTCATCTGGAGCGGGCTTGCACCATGCAGGTCCGTACCCGGATGCTGGGACCGATCGCCTACCCGGTCGATGCCGATGTCATCGACAAGAACACCAGACTGCTCGACAACCCCGAACGGGCCGAACTGCGTTCGACCACGCTGGTCTGGCCGCCGCTACTGCGCAAGCTCGACCGGCTCGACCCGAGCTACAAGAATTGAGAATTCCGGAGGTCCGGTGTAGAGTTTCTCTCACATACCTCTGCACACCGATCGAAACGCCGCCCAATTCCGGGCGGCGTTTTTTACGTTGGGCAGCCCGAGATCCATATTGCAGTGCGTCTTGCAGCCCCGAGGGGGTTGCGGTTAGATGTCGCAGGGCTTCCGGGGGGACATCATGAAAAAGAGCATCTCGATTGTGGCTGTCGCCGTGGCATTGACGATGGCTTTACCCGCAGCAAGCGCGCAACAAACCGATCCGCCCAAACCCACCCTGACCGCCCGCCTCAAACAGAAATATCTGGAACGGCGCGAAAAGTTCATGCACCGCGTGAAGGACGTCTACTTTGCGGTCGGCTGCAAGGTGCTGGCCGGAGGGGCTGGCATCCAGCCATTGACCAGCAGCGACAGCTATCTCGCCTATGTCGGCGAACAGACCATCGTCGATCTGAAGCAGGATGAAGCTGCTCGTCAGGCCGCCATGCAGGAAGGCCTGGACCGCGCGGCAAAGCCGGGAGAGTGCGACTACTATCGCCGGCATCCCGAAGCCGCAGTAGCGATGCGGCGTACCGCCGCCGAAGCATCCAAGAAATGATACCGCTGGCGAAATAGGCGAAGCGCCTCCCAGCGCACGTAGCCGGAGAAGCCATGAGAAAGGGCATCACCATCGTTGTCGTCACTGCCGCGCTGGCAGCGGTTTCACTCCCGGCAACGGCCCAGCAGGCCGCCCCTACGCAGCAAAGCCTCTCGGCCAAGATCAAACAGAAATATCTGGAGCGGCGGGAAAAGTTCGTACGCCACGTGAAGGACGTCTATTTTGCCGTCGGCTGCAAAGTCCTGCCGAGCGAAGCCGGCTCGCGCTCGCTCGCCAAAAGAGAGAGTTATCTTGCCAGTGTCAGAGAGCAGGCCGTTCTTGACCTGAAGGAGGACGAGGACCTCGTCGAGGCCGCAAGACAGGCCGGCCTGAACCGTGCGTCCAAGCCGGGCGCTTGCGACTACTACCGCCAGCATCCGGAGGCCGCCGAAGCGATGCGGCGGAGTGCAGCCGACGAGGCAAAGCAATAGCCCTCGCCGGCTACGTTGCGGAAGCTATTCCGCGAGCGCGGCGAGAATTCTGGCCCAGGAGCGAATGCCCTTGTGGAAGCTTCTGAGGTCGTACTTCTCGTTCGGCGAATGAATGTTGTCGTCGTCGAGCGCAAAGCCCACCAGAAGCGAGTCCAGGCCAAGCGTGCGCTTGAAGTCGGCAACGATCGGGATCGAAGCGCCCGACCCCATCAAGACCGCATCCTTGCCCCACTCTTCCGCGAGCGCGCGCCGCGCCGCCGCAAGCGGCTTCATGTTCCAGTCGAGCGCAACCGCAGGCGCGTTGGAGTGGTCAGCGAATTCCGCGCGGCAGTCGCCGGGCAATCGCGCCGTGACGTAATCGCGAAACGCCTTTCGAATCCTGCCGGGGTCCTGTCCCTTCCACCAGACGGAACGAAACCTTGGCGGAAGCTTCCGCCGGGATCACGGTCTTTGAGCCCTCGCCGATATAACCGCCGACGATGCCGTTGACGTCGCAGGTCGGGCGCGACGAGACCTGTTCGATCAGGAGGCGGCCCTTTTCGCCGGCCGGGATCGACAGGCCGATGGGTTTGAGAAACTTCTCCGGCGTCAGGTTGAGCTTTCGCCACTGCTCCAGAACGTCCGCGGGCAGATCCTTCACGCCATCGTAGAAGCCCGGAATCGTGATGCGGCCATCATCATCGAAGATGCCGCCGAGAATACGGGTCAGAACCCGGATCGGATTCTGCGCGCCGCCGCCAAAGATGCCGGAATGCAGATCGCGGTTGGCGGCCTTGATCTTCACCTCTTCGTAGACGAGCCCGCGCAATGACGTCGTGATCGCCGGCGTATCCTGGTCCCACATGCCGGTGTCGCAGACGAGCGCATAGTCGGCCTTGAGGTCTGCCTTGTTCTTTTCGAGGAAAGGCACGAAGTTCTTCGAGCCGACCTCCTCTTCACCCTCGATCACGATGGTCAGATCGAGCGGCAACGAACCCGTCACCGATTTCCAGGCACGGCACGCCTCGACAAAGGTCATCAACTGTCCCTTGTCGTCCTCCGCCCCGCGCCCGACGATGATCTTCCGGCCATCCGCATGGTCGGTAACGATCGGCTCGAATGGCGGGCGATGCCAGAGGTTCAGGGGATCGACGGGCTGCACGTCGTAATGGCCATAGAACAAGGCGTGCGGCCGGCCGCTCGGCTTCCCGTTCGACTTGGCGACGACGGCCGGATGTCCATCGGTCGGTCTCACTTCGCTCGTCAATCCGAGCGAGGCAATATCCTTCGCCAGGTGATCGGCGGCCGCCTTGCACTCGCCGGCAAAAGCGGGATCGGCCGAAATCGACTTGATCCGCAACAGCGCGAACAACCGCTCCAGGCTGTTGTCGAAATCCGCATCGATGCGTTCAAGAACTTTCTGAAGTTGGGCGGCGCCGGACATTTCCGATCTTCCTCGGGTAACGGGAGTTTTCGAGCCTATTCTATGGCACGCGATTGGAGGCGGACAAGGAGCCGGCCGTGGAAAACGGCCTTCTCCACCGGATGACGGAGGTGCCACCCCAGTCCGACGGCGATCACGACGGTGGCGAGAAAGTTATTTCCGTAGGCCTGCCAATCATGCGGGAAAGGCGGAAGCGACAGGCAGATCAGAAGACCGGCGATGGCGAGCACGGACCACGTCCCCTTGCGCACGGCCGCGCGGGGATCAAACGCCGCCCGATGGACCAGCACCGTCAGCGGAAAGAACAGCCACAAAAAGTAATATTGACGCGCCAATGGCGAGGCGACCGTCATGAGGCAGAACAGGATACCGAGTTCTTCCGCATCTGAGCGCGGCGTTCGGCGCGACCGTCCCGGCATCACCGCGAGGAAGCCCAGGCCGATAATGGCGGACACGCCGAGCACAACCCAGTTGGCGGTCCTGAAGTCGAGATTCAGCAAATTCATGTAGGCGGGCTTGCTGTTCGGATTGTCCTGGTTGTAGTTGACCGGACGCGTCAGCCGGTGCGTCAAGGAAATCAGCGACTGGTTCACCCACGACCAGTTCTGATCGCCGCGCTGTCCAAAGCCTGCTTCCGAACTCGACCCGACCATGCCCTGATACCAGGTCTTCAGCTCCGAGAGATTGTGCTGATAGCCGCGTATCGGGGTTGGTATCGCAATCAGGAAGACCGATGAGAAAAATCACGGTGCTTGCGACAGATGCCCATTGCCGCCGCCACACCAGATAGGGAAGCACGGCGAGCGGAAACACCTTGATTGCGGTTGCGAGCGCAAACAGGATTCCTGAACTCCAGGGACGTTGGTGCTGCAAAAGCCAGAAGCCACACAGCATCATGGCGAGCAGGACCAGGTTGGGCTGGCCGAGATCGAACATATCGAAGGTGAATGAGATCATCACGATCGACGGCAGCGCCGCCAGCCAGGGGCTCGCGTTCCTTCTCGTCACCCGTCATCGCGTTCGACAATTGCGCCGTCACCCACCAGGCCACGACGTTGAGCAGCGACAGAAATAGATAAAGCGGAATCTTGCCGAAATAGGCCGGGATCGCGAGCAGGATCGCCGCCGGCGGCGGATACAGAAATGCAAAAGTGGCTTGAGGATCGCTCGGGTAGAGGTCGCCGCCTTGCAAGACCTGCTGCCCGGCCCAGAACCAGAGCGGATAATCCTTGGTCTTTCCGTGGCCGAAGATCTCGGGACCCAGAACGTCCGCGGTCAGGATGAGACAACAGACCAGGAAAAGGATATCGAGCGGCGCTCGTAACGACGGAAGTCTCAAAAGGCGTCACTTTCTGAATGTTGAAGGTAGATCACGCCTATCGGCGCAGCAACCCGCCCAGCGCCCCGCGGACGATGGCGCGGCCGACCGAACCGCCGATCGAGCCACCGACCGACTTGCCGAGATCGGCGACCACACCGCCGACCACCTTGTTGGTCACGGAGCGCGTGACATTGCGCGCAATCAACTGACCCGTCGACAACCTGTTGCGCGACGTACTGGTCCCGAAAATCGATCCCACGACGGCGCCGATCTGGCCCAGGATTCCGCCGCCACCGCCGGCTGCGCCCCCCACCCGCTTCTGCAACATCTCGTACGCAGATTTCGGAATCGACCGCCGTGTCGTATTTCCCCTTCACCGGACTGTTGTCGATGATGGACTTGCGCTCCTCCGGCGTGATCGGCCCGATGCGCGCGCTTGGCGGCCGAACCATCACGCGCTCGACCATCGCCGGAATGCCGTTTCCTTCCAGAAACGATACCAACGCCTCGCCTTTGCCGAGCTGGGTGATCACCTCGGCGGTATCGAGTTTCGGATTTGGGCGGAAGGTCTCGGCAGCCGCGGCAACCGCCTTCTGGTCCCGCGGCGTAAAGGCACGCAGCGCGTGCTGCACGCGGTTACCCAGCTGGGCAAGCACCTTGTCCGGCACGTCGATCGGATTTTGCGTGACGAAGTATACGCCGACGCCTTTGGAACGGATCAGCCGCACCACCTGCTCGATCTTGTCCATCAGCGCTTTCGGCGCGTCGTTGAACAACAGATGCGCCTCGTCGAAGAAGAACACGAGCTTCGGCTTGGGGGGATCGCCGACTTCCGGCAGCTGCTCGAACAGTTCTGACAACATCCATAGCAGGAAGGTCGCGTATAGCCGCGGGCTCTGCATCAGCTTGTCGGCGACCAGGATGTTGACCATTCCGCGCCCGTCGCGATCGGTGCGCATGAAGTCCTTCAAATCGAGCGCAGGCTCTCCGAAGAACTTGTCGCCACCCTGATTTTCGAGCACCAGGAGCTGGCGCTGAATAGTCCCCACGGTCTGTTTCGAGACGTTGCCATATTGGGTGGTCAATTCGCTGGCGTGGTCGGCGATGAAAGACAGGATCGCCCGCAGGTCCTTCATGTCCAGAAGCAGTAGCCCCTGCTCGTCCGCGACGCGGAAGGCGATATTCAACACGCCTTCCTGGACATCGTTCAGGTCCATCATCCGCGACAGCAAAAGCGGCCCCATTTCGGAGACGGTGGCGCGCACCGGATGCCCCTGCTCCCCGAACACGTCCCAAAATACGGTCGAGAACTGGTCGACCTGGAAGCTGAGCCCCATGTCGCTGGCCCGCTTGAGGATGAAATCCTTCGCCTCGCCGACTTCCGAGATGCCGGACAGGTCACCCTTGATGTCGGCCGCGAATACGGAAACACCGGCGCGCGCAAATCCCTCAGCCATCACCTGGAGCGAGACGGTCTTTCCCGTTCCTGTCGCGCCCGTCACCAGCCCGTGCCGGTTGGCAAGCGAAAGTGTCAGCCAGGCCGGCTGCTCACCCTTGCCGATAAAAATCTTTTCGACGGTATCGGCGGTCTGGATATCGGGTGTCGCCATTACATCGCCTTCGCTGTTCACCTCGCCGCAGTGACCTCATCTATAAGACATCTTGCGCGCCGATTGAAACATTCAACGAACGAATGAGAGAGACAGACACTCTTCAGTCGGCGCGCGTTTGGCCCGTTTTGTCGTCGCGCATCATCGGATTCGAAGCAAAATTCATCCGTCAAGGTGCGAAATCGTCACTTGCTCTTGCATTGCTGCAACACTTGCGATCCGAATCAACCAGGTCATGGCGGTGATCGCTTGTAATTCGTCTCGCGGCGGATCAAGATAAATCGTGAGCACGGATCCGGCGGATAAGCCGGCCGAGGATGGGGCGCGATGGACGAGCTGACAGGGTGGCTGGCCGCAAAGGCCGGCATTGAAAACGCTGTGGCCGAAAAAACCATCGGCATCATTCTAGGTTTCCTTCGCAGCGAAGGGCCCTCCGACAAGGTTCAGGCCTTGATCGACAAGATTCCGGGAGCGGAAGCTGCAATCTCTGCATCAGAAAACAGTGCCGGCCTGTCGAAGTTGATGGGCGGCGGTCTGATGGCCGTTGGTACCCGGCTGATGAGCCTGGGCCTCGGCGTCAACGACATCCAGAACATCGCGCGCGAATTGTTCCGCTTTGGCCGGGACAAGATCGGGGAGGATCAGATGGGCGCAATCATTGCGGGCACCCCTGGCCTCAACCAGTTCGCCTGAAACAAAGTGCACATTCGAGCATCATGACATATCCAATTTCCGAAATTGATGGGCTCCCCACTTTCGCGGCTTCGAAACTAAAATCGCTGGGCATTCGCACGACGGACCGCCTGCTCGAGGCGGCACGAACCGTGAAAGGCCGCAAGGCGCTTGCGGCCAAGACTGGCATCAGCGAACAGCAGTTGCTCGAATGGGCGAATTTTTCCGACTACATGCGGATTCCGGGCATGGGACGGGCGAAGGTCGGATTAGTGCGCGCCGCCGGTGTACCGACCGTTCGCGAACTCGCCCTTCGCAACCCCGCCCGGCTGGCGCAGAACATGAAGGAAGTGAATGTCAGGCGTAAGCTTGTCCGGGTTCTTCCTTCCGAAAAGTCGGTCGAACAGTTGATCGCCAAGGCGCGGAAGCTTCAGCCCAAGATCAGCTACTAGGACTACCTAAAATCACTTTTAATACCGTCTGTTTGACGCGACCGGCGGGTTCGCTCGACGGCAGCCTGACGGCTGCTCTCTTGACACCCAGACGCCGACCGCGCAAAGCCACCAGATGATCGCGATTTCGCCCGGAAAAGCCCCTGCGAATACGTCGGCGGATCATCGGACCTGGCCGGAACGGCTGTCCAGATCACTTCCGCTGGTCATGGGCGTCTTGAATATCACGCCGGATTCCTTTTCGGACGGCGGGCGTTTCCTCGCGCCGGAGAGCGCGCTGGCTCAAGCCAAACGGATGGTCGCCGAGGGTGCGGATATCATCGACATCGGCGCTGAATCCACCCGGCCCTACGGCTCACAACCGATCTCCGCCGACGAAGAGATTCAACGCCTGCGGCCGATCCTGGCCGACGTCGTTGCCCTTGGAATTCCTGTTTCGATCGACAGCATGAAGCCTGTCGTCGTCGCCTGGGCACATCGACAACGGCGCCACCATCGCCAACGATGTCTGGGGCCTTCAGCGCGATACGGATATGGCCGGCCTGATCGCACAGCGGCGTTGCCCGGCCGTGATCATGCATAACCGCGACCGCGCCGACCCCGATGTCGACATCATGGTTGATATCGCCGAATTCTTTTCGCGTTCGCTCGAGATTGCCGCCAAGGCCGGTATTTCACGCGACCATATCGCGCTCGATCCCGGTATCGGCTTCGGCAAGACGCAAGAGCAGAGTATAATGGTGCTGGCTCGATTGAAGCAGTTCGACTCTTTCGGGCTCCCGCTCCTGGTCGGCGCGTCGCGCAAGCGTTTTATTGCGTCGGTATCGCCGTCGGAACCAGGTCAGCGGCTTGGTGGTTCGATCGCCGCTCACGTGATTGCAGCGAAAGCCGGCGCGCGGATCATCCGCACCCATGACGTATCGGAGACCTTGCAGGCGCTACGAATAGCCTCAGCCATTTGGGACAAGCAATGAGCGATACGATCTTCATCACCGGCCTTGTCATCCATGCCCGCCACGGCGTGATGGACCATGAAACCGAGGTCGGGCAACGCTTCGTCATCGACCTCGAACTCTCGGCCGACCTGTCGGAATCCTCGCGCACCGATCGTCTGGCCGATACCGTTTCCTATTCCAACGTGGTCGCGACCGCGACCGCGGCCTTCAAGGATACCAACTACAAACTGCTGGAACGCGCCGCAGGCGCGGTCGCCGCGGCCGTCCTCGGCAGCTTTCCAAAGATCAACGCCGTCAAGGTCACCGTCCATAAACCGCATGCACCGATCGCGGCGATCTTTGACGACGTCGGCGTGGCGTTGACCCGCACGCGGAAGGATTGATGGCAAGCGCCCTGATCGCACTTGGCGGCAATGTCGGCGATGTCCGCGCTACCTTCCAAAAAGCGATCGCCAATATCTGCGGCATGACGCAAGCCGCCGTTGTGGCCAGGTCTTCCGACTACACCACCCCACCGTGGGGCGGTATCGAGCAGGCGTCTTTCATCAATGCCTGCGTCGAGATCGACACCCCCCTCGACCCGCACGCGCTGCTGTTCGCGCTACAAAAGATCGAAGCCAAATTCGGCCGCGACCGCGCCCGGGAACAGCGCTGGGGACCGAGGACGCTCGATCTCGACCTGATCGCTTATGACGACGTGTCGCTCAAGACGCCGGAACTGATCCTGCCCCACCCCCGCCTGTTCGAGCGCGCTTTCGTGCTGGTGCCGCTCGCCGAGATCGCGCCCGACCGCGTGATCGGCGGCCAGCGCGTCGCTTCGGCTTTGGACACCTTGTCGACGGACGGAATTGAACGCCTTCCTGACCCGGTTTGAGCTCAAAACACCGTTTGGCTTGGCGGCTAGCCCGTGGCAATTTCGGCTAGTGCCCACTTTCCGAAGTTCGTGCGCCACCTCAGCAGCCACTTTCCACGAACTTCGGAAAGTCAAGGGCACTAGCAACCTATGATTCTAGTACCGCTTTGCTATTTGAAGTTCCTGGATCGAATTCGCCGCTTGTGGTGCAGGAACTTCAAATAGGCGGTACTGGCAACGACGATATTCTGGAAAATGACCCCACCTGACGAACTGTCCCTGGCCGCGGATTTTGCGCCTGCTACCGAAGCGGATTGGCGCAAGCTGGTCGACGGCGTCCTCAAGGGCGCACCATTTGAGAAGCTCGTCAGCAAAACCTATGACGGACTGACGATCGAGCCGATTTACCGGCACGCCGCCAATGTTGCCCCGATCGCCGGCCGCCCTGCGGCCCTGCCCTGGCAGGTCATGCAACGGATCGATCATCCGGACCCAGCGGCGGCTAACGCGCTGGCGATCCACGATCTCGAGAATGGCGCCAGCGGGCTTGAAATCGAATTTGCCGGCGGCCCCGGCGCCCGCGGCTTTGGCGTCACCGATGCGGCGCCGGAAACGATGAAGCGGCTGTTTGACGCGATCTTCGTCGACGCCGGGATTTCGATCGCGCTTCATCCGGTGATTGGACGCGGCAATGCCGGCGAGACGATTGCGGCGCTGATCGAAGAGCGACGCATCGATCCGGCCAAAGTCGATCTGCGTTTCAATTATCAGGCGCTCAGCACGATGGCCGTCCGCGGCCGCGCGCCCGCGGCCTGGAACGAGATGACAAAACCGTTTGCCGGCATCGTCAGTGGACTGATGAAGCGCGGCTTTCGGGGACCGTTCGCTATGGCGGACGGCCGCGCGGTTCACGATGCCGGCGGATCGGAAGTCCAGGAACTGGCGTTCGCGCTGTCGCTGGCCGTCGCTTACTTGCGGATGCTGGAAGACGGCGGCATCGGGCTTGATGCCGCGCGCACGGCGATCTCGTTCCGCCTGGCCGCCGACGCCGATCAGTTCCTGACGATGGCGAAATTCCGCGCGCTGCGCTTGTTGTGGGCGCGCGTCGAGGCGGCCTGCGGACTGGCGCCCAAGCCGGTCTTCGTGGCGGCAGAAACCGCCTGGCGGATGCTGACCCAGCGCGATCCCTACGTGAACATGCTGCGCGCCACGATGGCGACCTTTGCGGCGGGGCTTGGCGGCGCGGACGCCATCACGGTGCTGCCGCATACATTGGCGCTCGGATTGCCCGATGCGTTCGCCCGGCGTGTCGCGCGCAATACGCAGCTTGTGCTTCTCGAGGAATCCAACCTCGCGAAAGTGTCCGATCCCGCGGCCGGCTCCGGCGGCATCGAGAGCCTGACGCACTCGCTTTGCGAGGCGGCATGGAGCTTGTTCCAGGAAATCGAGAAGGCGGGCGGCGCATTTGCCGCGCTCGAGCAAAACCTGATCCAGCATCGGGTCGCTGCGGTCAGGGCAAAACGCGAAGCCAATATCAACAGGCGCAAGGATGTGCTGACCGGCGCCAGTGCCTTCCCGAACCTGAACGAGGCTCAGGTCGCAACGCTCGACGTAAAGCCCGTCGCGCTTCCGCCCGACGACGCCAGATCACCTTCGAGCCGTTGTCGCCGATACGGCTCGCCTCTGGTTTTGAGCGTTTGCGCGACCGCTCCGACGAGTTGCTGAAAACCAGAGGCGCGCGGCCGAAGGTTTTCCTTGCGAACCTCGGCACGGCGGCCGATTTCACCGCGCGCGCAACCTTTGCCCGGAGTTTCTTCGAGACCGGCGGCATCGAGGCCGTCACCGTCGGAAGGGTTTGAAGACCCGACAGCATTTCAGGCGGCCTTCGAGGCTTCCGGCGCGGCACTCGTCTGCATCTGCTCGTCCGATGAGGTCTACGGCGAAAGCGCGGAAAACGCCGCGAAGGCCCTTCACGCGGCCGGTGCCAGACATATCTATCTGGCAGGACGCGCTGGCGAACAGGAAGCCGCGTTGCGGGCCGCCGGCGTCGACGAATTCATCTTTGCAGGCGGTGACGCGCTCGCCGCCCTGCAACAGGCGCATCAGTTCGCGGAGACGCCATGACGACGGCAAAGCCCGTTCTGACCGGCGGCTGCCAATGCGGAGCGATCCGCTTTGCGCTGTCGGCGCCGCCTAACAAGGTCAGCATTTGCCATTGCCGGATGTGCCAGAAGGCTGCGGGCGCGCCGTTTGCTTCGTTTGCCGAGATCGAAAAAAGCGATTTCGCCTGGACCCACGGCCAGCCGGCCACGTTCCGCTCCTCCTCCGTCGCCGAGCGGGATTTTTGTCAGGCATGCGGCACGCCCTTGAGCTTCCGCCGTATCGATGGTCCGCGCATCGAGATCATGACCGGCGCGTTCGACAAGCCCGACCGGCTGGTTCCGATCCGGCAATATGGCACCGAATCCCGGCTTGGCTGGGTGGTCGCGATCGCTAACCTGCCGAGCCAGACCACGCTCCAGAATTACGGCCAGGAGAGACTGAGCGGCATCGTCAGCCACCAGCACCCGGATCATGATTAACGGCTCTCCGGAAAATTCGTTTGTGATAGAGTGGCGCCTATGAGCCGCATACCGAACTTCGCCAATGTCGCGTTCGAGCCCGTCGCGTCTGCCGCGGCCGCGGGCAAAGCCGAACCGTGGCTCACGCCGGAAGGCATTTCGGTCAAGCCGGTCTATGGCGAGGCTGATCTCGCGGGCATCGACTTTCTCGACACCTGGCCCGGCATCGCGCCTTATCTGCGCGGCCCCTACCCGACCATGTACGTCAACCAGCCGTGGACGGTCCGGCAATATGCCGGCTTCTCGACGGCGGAAGATTCCAACGCCTTCTATCGGCGCAACCTTGCGGCCGGACAAAAGGGCCTTTCGGTCGCGTTCGACCTCGCCACCCATCGCGGCTACGATTCCGATCACCCGCGCGTCGCCGGCGATGTCGGCATGGCCGGTGTGGCGATCGATTCCATCTACGACATGCGAACGCTGTTTGCCGGCATCCCGCTCGATCAGATGAGCGTGTCGATGACCATGAACGGCGCGGTATTGCCGATCCTCGCGCTGTTCGTGGCGGCGGCCGGAGAACAGGGCGTGCCGCCGGAAAAACTGTCGGGCACCATTCAGAACGACATTCTGAAAGAGTTCATGGTGCGCAACACCTACATCTATCCGCCGACGCCCTCGATGCGGATCATCTCCGACATCTTTGCCTTCACGTCGCAGCGGATGCCGAAATACAACTCGATCAGCATTTCCGGCTATCACATGCAGGAAGCCGGCGCGACGCAGGACCTTGAGCTCGCCTATACGCTCGCCGACGGCGTCGAATACCTCCGCGCCGGGCTCAATGCCGGGCTCGACGTCGACCGCTTCGCGCCGCGGCTGTCGTTCTTCTGGGCGATCGGCATGAACTTCTTCATGGAAGTCGCCAAGATGCGCGCCGCCCGGCTGCTCTGGGCCAAGCTCTTGAAGCCGTTCAATCCGAAGGACCCGCGCTCGCTCTCGCTACGCACGCATTGCCAGACCTCCGGCTGGTCACTGACCGCGCAGGACGTCTTCAACAATGTGATGCGCACGACGATCGAGGCGATGGCGGCGACGCAAGGCCACACCCAGTCGCTGCACACCAACGCGCTTGACGAAGCCTTGGCGCTGCCGACCGACTTTTCGGCGCGGATCGCGCGCAACACGCAGCTCTTCCTGCAACAGGAAAGCGGCACCACCCGCATCATCGATCCCTGGGGCGGCTCGTATTATGTCGAGCGGCTCACGCGCGATCTTGCGGCCAAGGCGTGGGGACACATTAGGGAAGTCGAAGAACTCGGCGGCATGGCGAAGGCGATCGAGGCCGGGGTTCCCAAGCTGCGGATCGAGGAAGCTTCCGCCAAGACGCAGGCGCGGATCGACGCCGGCAAGCAGGCGGTGATCGGCGTCAACAAGTACAAGCCGTCAGACGAGACCCCGATCGATATTCTTAAAGTCGATAACTCCAATGTCCGGCGGCTTCAGATCGACAAGCTGAAACGGCTTCGAGGCGAACGCGACCAGAAGGTCGTCACGGCGGCGCTGTCGGCGCTGACCCGCTCGGCCAGCGAAGGCAACGGAAACCTGCTCGCGCTCGCCATCGATGCCGCGCGCGCCAAGGCGACCGTCGGCGAAATTTCCGATGCGATGGAGAAAGTGTTCGGGCGGCATCGCGCCGAGATCAAATCCATCACCGGCGTCTACAAACGGGAGGCCTCGACCATGTCGAACCGCGTCGAGAAGGTGCAGGCGCTGATCGACGCCTTTGAAGAGGCGGAAGGACGGCGGCCACGAATCCTCGTCGCCAAGATCGGCCAGGATGGTCACGACCGCGGCCAGAAGGTGATCGCGTCGGCCTTCGCCGATGTCGGTTTCGACGTCGATATCGGGCCGCTGTTTGCAACCGCCGACGAAGCGGCGCGGCAGGCCGTGGAGAACGACGTGCATATTCTCGGCGTGTCGTCGCTCGCCGCCGCGCATCTCACCGCCGTGCCGGAGCTGAAGGCCGCCCTGAAGAAGCAGGGCCGCGAAGACATCATGGTCATTGTCGGCGGCGTGGTGCCGCCGCAGGATTATGACGCGCTCTACAAGGCGGGCGCCGAGGCGATCTTCCCGCCGGGCACCGTGATTGCGGACGCCGCGGAAGAACTCATCCACAAGCTGAACGCGCGATTGGGGCACAGCGAGGCGGCAGAGTAAGCGCTTCCCCTCGCCTCCCTCTCTCACCCGTTGTAAAGCAGGGCATGACCTTGCCGAAAAATGCCCCGCTAGACATCAAAGCCTTGGCCAAGGACCTGCGCGCCGGCCACCATGCGGCGCTGGCGCGCGCGATCACGCTGATCGAAAGCCGGCGCGGCGATCACCAGGCGGCGGCACGTGAACTGGTCCAGGCGCTGTTATCCGAAACCGGCAAGGCCGTCCGGGTCGGCATCACCGGCTCGCCCGGCGTCGGCAAATCCACCACCATCGATGCGCTCGGCATGTTCCTGATCGAGCGCGGCCACAAGGTTGCGGTGTTGGCGGTAGACCCGTCCTCGGCACGCACCGGTGGCTCCATTCTCGGCGACAAGACCCGCATGGCGCGGCTGTCGGCGTCCGATAATGCCTATATCCGTCCCTCGCCTGCGTCGGGCACGCTGGGCGGCGTCGCGGCCAAAACCCGCGAGGCGATGTTGCTGTGCGAGGCCGCGGGCTTCGACGTGGTGCTGGTGGAGACCGTCGGGATCGGGCAGTCCGAGACCGCCGTCTGCGACATGACCGATTTTTTCCTGGCGCTGATGCTGCCGGGCGCGGGCGACGAACTGCAAGGCATCAAGAAGGGCCTCGTCGAACTCGCCGACATGATCGCGGTCAACAAGGCCGACGGCGACAACATCAAGCGTGCCAATCTCGCGGCCGGCGAATACCGCAGCGCGCTGCACATTCTCACGCCCCGTTCCGAACATTGGCATCCGCCGGTCGTGACCTACTCGGCCTTGACCGGCGCCGGCATCGATACGCTGTGGAAAAGCGTCCTCGATCACCGCACCGCCATGAACGCGTCAGGCGAATTCGCCGCCCGCCGCCAACAACAGCAGGTGAAGTGGATGTGGTCGATGCTGGAGCAGCTCACGATGGCGCGGCTGCGCGCTGATGCCTCGGTACGCGCCAAGGTGAAGCGGATCGAAGCCGAGGTAGCGGGCGGCCGCATCTCGCCCGCGCTTGCGGCCGAACAGATCGCCGAAATGCTCTGATGGGCGAAGCCTTGCGAGTCTTGATCACCGGCTTTGGCCCATTTCCGGGCGCGCCGTTCAATCCGACCACCCCGCTCGTCAAGCGACTGACACATCTGCGCCGGCCGGCGCTCGACGGGGTCGAACTGAACGGTCACATCTTCCACGTCACTTACCAGACGGTCGATCGCGAATTGCCCGATCTGATGGCGCGGCTGCGTCCGCAGGCGCTTCTGATGTTCGGGCTTGCGAGCCGCACGGCTCACTTGCGGATCGAGACGCGTGCTCGAAACACCATCACCACGCATCTGCCGGACGCAGACGGCAACCGCGCGCAAAAGACATCGATCGTGCGTGGCGCCGATGCGGCCTCATTCGGTCCGCACACGACGAACCTTTTGCAGGCCGCACGCTCGACCGGTATCGACGCGCGGCTTTCGCGCGACGCGGGCGCCTATCTCTGCAACTATCTGAGCTGGCGGGCGATCGAGGCGACGCAACAGACGCAAGGCCCTGCACTCGTCTCGTTCATCCATGTTCCCTTGATCGCGCGTGATGGTAGCGCGCGCGAGGAATCGTCCGAGATCACTCTGGAACAGCTGGTCGACGCGGGCGAAGCCATGCTGCTGGAGATGGTAAAGCTGACGCGACGCGCGGTTCTACAGGCCGCGAAGCATTAACCCTACCCCCAACAATCCGCTTCGCACCGCCCGCGCTCCTCCGGCATCGACGCGTTTTCTTGCTACCTCTTAAAGGGCAAGCGCGCCTTCGTGCCGGGGTCCACGCGATCATGGATATCAACCGCCGCCATCTCATCGGAGCCACCGCCGTGGGCGTGGGCGCGCTGGCGATGTCGTCTCCATCAGCAGCGGCACAACCGATCTCGGCGCTCGGACGCGACGCCACCCAATACGGCATCCGCCCCGGCAGCCCTGACGACCAAACCAGGGTTCTGCAACGCGCGATCGACGAAGCCGCACGCGCGCACGCGCCGCTGGCGTTGCCACCGGGCGTCTATCGCACGGGTCAGCTTCGCCTTCCGAATGGCGCGCAGCTTGTTGGCGTGCGCGGCGCCAGCCGGCTTGTATTCACCGGCGGCGCCTCGATGTTCGCAAGCGAAGGCGACGGCAGCATCGGTCTAAACGGCCTTGTTCTCGACGGCGGCAGCATCCCGCTGCCCACGCGCCGCGGCCTCGTGCATTGCGTGAGCGGCCGGGACATTCGCATCACCGATTGCGAGATTGTAGCCAGCGGCGGCAACGGTATCTGGCTCGAGAATGTCACGGGCGACATCAGCGGCAACATCATCACCAAGATAGCCGTCACAGCGATCACGTCGTTTGACGCGCAAGGCCTTAGCCTGACGCGCAATACGATCAAGGACACCAACGACAACGGCATCGAGATCCTGCGCACCTCGATCGGCGACGACGGCACGCTGGTGGCGGACAACCGTATCGAGGACATCAAGGCGGGGCCCGGAGGGTCCGGCCAGTACGGCAACGCCATCAACGCGTTTCGGGCCGGCAATGTCATCGTGCGCGGCAACCGCATCAAGAACTGCGACTATTCGGCGGTGCGCGGCAATTCGGCCTCCAACATCCAGATCACCGGCAACAACATCACGGACGTTCGGGAAGTCGCGCTCTACTCGGAGTTTGCGTTCGAGGGCGCCGTCATCGCCAACAATACCGTCGACGGCGCTGCGCTTGGGGTTTCCGTTTGCAATTTCAATGAAGGCGGACGGCTAGCGGTCGTACAGGGCAATATCATCCGCAATCTGCTGGCGAAGCGGCCGATCGGCACCGCGCCGGACGACGATGCCGGTATCGGCATCTATGTCGAAGCGGATACGACCGTCTCGGGCAATGCGATCGAGAATGCGCCGGCATTCGGCATCGTCGCCGGCTGGGGCAAATATCTGCGCGACGTCGCCATCACGGGCAATGTGATTCGTAACGCCTTCGTCGGCGTTGGTGTCTCGGTGACGCCGGGCGCCGGCACCGCGCTCGTCAACAGCAACGTGATCTCGGAGGCGCCGCGCGGTGCGGTGGTTGGCCTCGATCACGCCCGGCCGATCACGTCGGATCTATCGGTCGACGGCGCTCCGCGCTTTGCGCAGGTGGTCGTGGGAATGAATGCGGTACGTAAGCTGCCCTGAGCCAAGACGAGTCTTAAGCGGCCCGCTCCGCTTCAGAATGTGTTTCTGAGAATCGGATAGCGCGCCGCAACGGTTGCGACATCCAGCACCGCCGCGAAAGCCTCGTCCGGCAACGGCTCGGCAGCGTCCGCGTCGCTCACGACCTCGTCATCTTCAGGAAGAACTGAAATCTGTTGCGGCGGTGCGATCGGAACGTCCGCGATCTGTGGCAGAGGGGCAGGAGTACGCCGAAGCTCGTTCCGCGGCATCGCGGTTCTTCCGCGCCCAAGCCAGGACAGATCGATCGGCATGTTATCGCGGGTTGCCTCGCGGGACAGCAGCTCGCGCCAGGCTTCGACCGCGTTCTTGGCTTCGCGAATGTTCGCGAGAAACGCCTCCTCGCTGTGGAAGCGGCGCCAACGTCCGGTATCAAACAGTTCGGTGAGATATTCGAGGCGCTTTTCAGCGAGGTTGCACCAGCGCGCGACGATTTCGCGGCCTTTGGCGGCGTCCAGTTGAGATGACATAAATTTGCCCGCAAGGAGGAGAGGACGCGGACGCAACCGGAACGAATCAGTCAAACGTGACGAATATATTTTGTGGAAAACTCGAACAATGTCTAGCGTGATGCGATCGAAACATCGCCGCGCATCACAAATCCCGTGATCGCAAGCTCGACTCCAAAAGACACGCTCGACTCCAAAAGAAGAGACCCGCCCGGGGGGACAACCGGACGGGTCAAGCCATATGGCGCTTGGGGTGGATGGGCGCTCGCGCCAGATATAGCTGTTAGGGAGGGATGACCGCTCCCAACGCATATAGGTCGAGCGAAGCCCGCCGAACGTTCAAAGCTCGTTAAGAAATTTCGGCGGACTGACTTCACGACCGCGCGAGCGGATTTCGGGGCGTTCCAGGCCTGGTTTGGCTCTCATTACGGCCGAGAAGCGCCATCGGTCGGTTGATCGGCTGCCATGGCTGGGGCCGCGAGGCTTCTGGTTTGCAGGGGGGCCGCCTTCGGCGCCCCGGATATGTCACCAGGCTTCTCGATTTCGGCAACCGGGGTCGAAGCAGCAGTGACCGCCGACACTGCGGCAAAAGCATCCGCCTCGCCTGCGCCGAATTGGTCATCCGGTCCGGGAGGCCCGAGATCACGCGCGGTCTTCATCAGAATCGCACGCACCTCATGCGGCTTCAGCGTCGGGTTACGCCCCAGCACCAGCGCAGCGAGACCGCTGACATAGGCCGAGGAAAACGAGGTGCCCGAAGTAATCTGATATTTGTCTTCCGGAGCAGGGAGGAAAAGATCGGCGCCCGGCGCCGAGAGCGCGATGTAGCTGCCCCGATTCGAGGCCGCGAACAACTTGTCCTGGGCGTCGGTGGCGCTGACCGCGATCACGCTTGCGTCCGCGGCCGGGTAGAGTGGCGGCGACTTGGGACCGGCGTTGCCGGCCGCGGCGACCATGACGATATTCCGTGCGGCCAACGCGGCCAGGCCGCGCCCGATGATCGCATCCTTCGGGCCGGCAAAGCTCATATTGACGATCTGCGCACCGTGGCTTGCCGCAAGATCAAATCCCCTGAGGATCACAAACGAGGTGCTTTCGCCCCCCTTGCCGGAAGCACCAAATGCGCGGATCGCCAGAATGTGCGCCGCGGGTGCACTGCCCGTCAGCTTGACGTGCGAAACGATCGCGCCAGTAACGCCGGTGCCGTGCGCGTGCGGCCCTTCCTTGCTGTCGAGCGCATCGAACGACGTGATCGCGACGCCGGCGAATTCCGGATGCTTGAGATCGACGCCGGAGTCGATCACGGCGACGGTGACATTGGCGCCATCGGCAATCGCGTGCGCCTCGGCCAGACGCAGTTTCGAGCGCGCATATTGCGTGGGATCGCCGCTGGCTGCGCCGGCATTCTGATCTTGCAGGATATAACGGAAATTCGGCTGAACCGCGCGAACGGCGCCATCCTGGGCGAATTCGCGGCTTGCAGCCTCCACCGTCTTGGTGCCGGTGATGCGGAACAGGCCGATGGTCGCCCCGATCAGTTCGAAGCTTTGCGATTCGACCCGCCGCAGGCCATGCCGCCGCGCCAGTGCATCGATTTGGGCGCTGGACAAGGTGCCGTCGATTTCGGCGACGATCTCCTTGGCGATGGTGCGCGAGGCAACCGAAGCCTGAAGTGAAGCACCCCGCCCGCTCGCGGTTTTGGTCTTGTGGCCGCTGCCGCCGGTCCCCGTCTGCTCCAGACAGTTGCTGCTGTCGCGGTCGGCAGTCGTGCAGGACGGACGATTGCGGAGAGTGTCGACCGCCACGCCGGTGACGGCGCGTACGCCAATATGGGGGTCGATGCGCGGAATGCGCGATGAAATATTGATGCTGGGCGAGCGCATCATGTTCTGCGCGAAGGCCGGCGCAACGCCCCACCCGAGCAAGATCAGCGCCGCGAGATACGCTGGCATCGCAGGCAGGAACTTGAATCGCGAGATCGTTCCAGCCTGGATCATGGGGTTTCCAGTCCCTAGTGTCCCGATTCCGAAGTTCGCATCATTTCGCGGAGCCACGTTTCGAACTTCGGAATCGAAAGGACACTAGCTAATTTATTGATCCAGTGTGGCTTTGGTTCAGAAGTCCGCATGACAAACCCTCGGCACAAATGATGCGGACTTCTGAACCGCCACACTAGGCGCGGGCCACCCCGCTCATGGCGTCGCTACAGCGAGACTGACGGCTTTCTCGTTCTGCAATCGGCTCAAGAGATTTGCGAACTCGTCTTTCGACGTCGCCCCCTTGGCGAATTGCAGGCGGAACATGCCGCCTTTGGCGCCGTCGACGATCGAAGCCTGATACTTATCGAGCAGCGCCGTGACGTCGCCGACACGCGCATCCGGCGCAAACCGCACCAAGGCACGCACCGGCGGCGTGGAAGAAAGATCGCGCGTGATCGACTGCGGCTCGTTCATGCTCAACGAGGCGGTCTGGAACGAGGCGGGCTGATTTTTCATCAGCACCGTGCCGATGAAGCCAGCCTGTACCAGCAGGGCAACTGCCGCAAGGCTCGCCGACCATGCCAGCGTTCGCGGTGAAAGGCTGGCGAAGAAACCGGAGATCCGTGTGGCGATGCTCACGGAAGTCGATGGCTTTCGCGCTGGTTCGGCGTCGATTGCGGCAAACAGCTTCTGCATGGCGCGCGTCGATGGCGCGCCCAGGCTTTCGTTCAGCTCGATCGTGCCGGCGTATTCTTCACGGATGACCGCGTATTGTCTGGCAAGCTCCGGATCGCGCGCCATTGCTTCCTCGACCTTGCGGACGTCGCGCGCATTCAGCGTGCCGGCCGCATGCCAAGGCAGTAGCAGTTCGATCTCGCTCGGCTCCTGCTCGACCATTTTTTTGCTCGCAGCCATCATGGCCAACCTCGCTCTATACCGGCTGCTTTCAGCAGTTCGGCCAGTTTCTTGCGTGCGTAGAACAAGCGGGTCTTCACGGTATTCTCCGGTATGCCAATGATTCCCGCTACTTCTTCCACGGACTTCTCGTGATAGTAGACGAGATCAACAATCTCCCGATGCTCGGCCGAAAGTCGGCCCAAACACTTACGCAACGCGTCACTCGTATCCTTCTTCTGTACGCTCACCTCGGGATCGTCGGACGTATCCTCGATCGCATTGGCAGCCTCGTCGTCTAGCTCCGCATCCTTCCTGCGGCGAAGCGCCGACAGCGCCTTGAACCGCGTGATCGCCAGGAGCCAGGTCGAAACTGCCGACCGGCCTTCGAATTTCCCCGCCTGGCGCCATACGTCCAGGAAGACCTCACTGATGAGATCCTCGGCAACTTGCTCGTCCCGAACGAGCCGTAACCCGAACCGGAATACCCTGACGTGATGGCGCCCATAGAGCACTTGCATAGCAAGCCGATCGCCTTGGGCGATCCGAGCGATCAGGGTGTCGTCGGAAGCCGCCTGTGTCGCACTCAATGGCCGTCTCGCAAGGTTGGTCGGATCACAACGGGGGGTGGTTCGATTAGAAAGGCAAGATTCCACAAATTATAGCAGTAAGCCTCGGAAGACTGTGATCTTCCGCACAGAATTCGCTTTTATCGCCACTTAGCCGGCCAATATGACCGGTATTTGAATACATCCGGCCATCAGGACAAATAGCCCCTAGCGGCCACTGGACATCTTAACCGGGAACCCTACAGCCGACATGGCGGCTCGCTCAACGCAAACTGCCGATTTTCCTCGTCCAAACAAGGGGAAAACAGCCCTTCTGGGGTCGAGATTTCGTCCGGAAAGATACCAAACCTAAAGGCTTGCCTCGTAGATTTTCGCTGATTGCTTTCACCAATGGCGAATTATGGGCATCGCGGCGTCGCCTTTTCTGAACCCGACGGCAGACAAGCCGAACGGCGTCGGCCCCAAGCCGGCGGCCGAGGCATTGGCGCGCCGGGCGCGACAGCGTCGGCAGATTCAGGGAACGATCGGCATCCAGCTATGTCGTCGACGGCATCATCCTGCTGATCTACGCGCATGCCGGCACCACCTTGGTGACAGTAGGTCCCGCGTTCGCGGTGTGCGGCCTGCTCTCGGTCGCCGTAAATATCCTGCTGTCGGAAACCGGGTTCAACGAGCGCTTCAAGGATCACTATCTCGTCGTGCCGCAATCCTCCGTCGGCATGATCATCCAGCTGGCGTTCATCTACATCGCGCCGGAAGTCGGCGTCATGTTCCTTTGCACGCTGTTCGTCGTATTCGCCTTCAGCTCGCTGCGCTCGACGCCGTGGCAAACGGCGGTGATCTGGACTGCCATGGCATTGGGGCTTGCCGGGTTGTTCCTGCTTACCGACAAGCCGATTTCGCTGCCCCACGAGACTTACCTGGAACGCTTCGCCACGATGACGGTGTTCATCCTGACCATCGGGCGCTGCATGTTCATCGGCATCTTCTCCAGCGCCATGCGTGAGTCGCTCTACAGAAGCGGACTGGCCCTGAAGGAAGCCAACAAACGCATTGAAGAGCTCGCTGAACTCGACGACCTCACCGGCTCGCTCAACCGCCGCTGCATCATGCGCTCGCTGGACGACGAGATCGCGCGCGCCCATCGGACCAGCGCCCCCTGCTCCATCGCACTGCTCGACCTCGACTGGTTCAAGCGCATCAACGACACCTACGGCCACCCGACCGGCGACGAAGTGCTCAAGACATTTGCCATCACGGTGTTCGCCAACATTCGAGGCGTCGACCGGTTCGGCCGTTACGGCGGTGAGGAATTCCTCCTCGTGCTGCCTGATACGCCTCAAGACATCGCAGTGCGTCTGATCGAGCGGCTCCGCTCGATCGTTGCCGGCCTCGACTGGAGCGCATTCTCGCCGGGTATGCGGGTGACGGTCTCGGCCGGCGTCGCTACTCTCAAGGCAAGTGAAACGGCCGACACCATTCTCGCTCGCGCCGATGGCGCGCTTTACAAGGCCAAGGCACAGGGGCGCAACCGCACCGCCAGCACCTGATCCATCATCTCCTCCCGCGGACGAAGTACCGCGGGATCATACGACAGCTACTCCAGGACAGAGTCATGAGTTTGAAATCGCTTTCCACTTCCGACGGTCTACTCGACGAATTGCAAGTAACGCTGGCGCACGGAACCGTTGCCCGCCGGGTTGAAACGCTGCGCCGGGTGACCGACCTCTTCATCAGCGGCGCTGTCGAGTTTTCTGACGACCAGATCGCGCTGTTCGACGACGTGTTTCAATGCCTGATGCATCACATCGAGATCTCCGCCAAGGCGCTCTTGTCCAATCGCCTCGCCCCGATCGATCGGGCGCCACCGCTGACGATCCGGGCGTTGGCATTCGACGACCTGATCGAGGTCGCAGCCCCCGTTCTGTCGCAGTCAGAGCGCGTTGACGACCAGACTTTGATCGAAACCGCGCGGCACAAGAGCCAGGCGCACTTGATGGCGATTTCGACCCGCAAGGTACTCAGCGGCGCCGTCACCGACATATTGGTGCAGCGGGGCAATGACGAGGTGCTTCAAAGCGTTGTCGGCAATCCCGGAGCCGAATTCTCCGAGCGCGGCTTTACCCGCCTGGTGGACCGTGCCGAAGGCAACGATGGGGTCGCGACCTGCGTCGGCTTGCGTCCCAACATTCCGCGGCACATCTACCTGAAACTACTCGCCAAGGCGTCCGCAACGGTGCGCGCAAAGCTCGAGGCCGCCAACCAGCCGATTGCGCAGGAAGTGTCCAGCGCGGTTCGGGAAGCAACGCGGCTGGCGCGATCGGCGCCGTCGGCCATGAGCCAGGAAACCGCGATCGCGCACGCACTCATCAAGTCGTTATACGAAGATGGGAGACTGGACGAATTTCAGGTGGCGGCCTTTGCCGAGGCCAGGAAGTTCGACGAAGCCAATGCAGCAATCGCCGCAATGGCCAACGTATCGGTCACCATCGCCGAGAACATGATGGTGGAAACCCGCGCCGAGGGCGTCATGATCCTGGCGAAGATTTCGGGCATGTCCTGGTCGACCGTCAGATCGATCATCAGGATGCGCGACGAGCTCGCCGGCAAGGAGATGTCCGACCTCGATAGCTGCAAGGCGACCTACGACCGGCTTCGTCCCTCGACCGCGCAGCAGGTGCTTCGCTTCCACCGCATGCAGCAGACCGCAACGCCACCGGCGGCCTGACAGCCAATGTCCGCTTTGAACGGGTTGGCCGGCACGCATCCCACGATGCGGCCGGCAGCGCGTGCTAGAACCTGAGCACCCTGGCGCCGACGAGCGCGCCAATCGCGGTCACGGCAGCGGTCGCGATCGGATACCAGATCGCCACAAATAGCGGCGAGTTGTCGGTGCAGTGCGCCGCGTACAGCGTCGCCGCAAGTCCTGCCGAGATCAGCCCTGCGAGCGCGCCGGCAAGCGCGGGGCGTGCCGGCGCACCGTGACGCAGGCCGACCAGCGCACCGGCGAGAAGCGGCAACGACAACAGCGGAATGGAAGCCATGCAAAGCCGCGAATTGCTGCCGACCATTCGCGTCATCATCGGCAGCCGTTGCGGCATCATCATTTCGCCGCCAATCCCGGCGGCAATGATCCCAACCGGAATCAACAGCAGCCAGCCCCAACCCTTGATGGAAGCCTCAGGCCGCGAAAGATGTAGTCCGACGACGATCGCCGAGATCGCCAGCGCCAGCGTGATCACGAATTTCAGATCAAAGAACGGATTATGCATCGCGGTCATGACATCAGGCCGAACGCCGAGCGCCATCATGAAAATGACAAGCGAAACCGGCGTCGCGGCCAGCAAGGCGAGCGCCAGCACATATCCCACCGGGCGCGCGTGGTGGGGGTTGTCGGCGGCAAGTGTCCGAATGAGCTGTTCGGTTTCCATCGTCAGTGCTCCCGCAGCTTGGCGGTAAGGCCTGCGAGCGCGCGATGTAACGCGACGCGCACGGCCCCTTCGCTCATCGAAAACTTCGCAGCCGTATCCTTGATCGAGGTGCTTTCCACCGCAATCGACTGCAGGACGTCACGCTGACGCGGCGGCAACGTTTGCAGCAGGCCTGCAATTTCGCTCGCAGACGCCGTCTCCGCCGCCGGCTCATCCGGAAGGATCTCGGCAAAATCGTCGACGTTGACGAACACCCGCCGGCCACGGCGCCGCAACGCATCAATCAGTTTATTGCGGGCGATTGCGAACAGCCACGGAGCAAACGGCGCGTTCACGTCCCAGGTATGCCGTTTCAGATGCACCGCCAGCAAAATGTCCTGCACGACATCCTCGGATTGATCGACGGGTTGACCGGCGCGCGCGAGACCGCGACGCGCCCCGGCCCTCAAAACGGGTGTGACCGCCTTGAGCAGACGATGATACGCGACGTTGTCGCCTGAAATGGCCAACCGCATCAGGCCAGTCCACTCGTCGTTACTTTCGCGCACGCGCGCTCCCACACGTCATTTCGGTCGGTTTTTCAATTTGTTACGCCGCGGGACGAAAATCACGAATTCGTGATATCGACGCAGCGCCGACAGGAATCGTTCCCGACGGAACCCAACCATCAGGCTCATAACATTGATCGGCCATGCTGACACGCGCCGGATGAATCAAGGCGAATTGGGGCAGCAGCGCAGGCCGGCGCCAGCCACCGCGATCGCCATGCCCCGGTTTCGCCCGGACTCGTCAGAAGATTCCCTTTTTCTGCCCCGCTGTCGTCATGGCGAGCGGTCTTTTTCCACGCTGGGACTGGCAAATTGGGGAGATTGCCGAATGATCGTCAACGCCAGCGGGCGCTCGGCCTTGATAGTTGCGGCCGGGCTCCTGGTCTTGCTTGCAAACCCGGTCACGGCCGCGACTGACAGCGAAAATTCCGCGCCGGATTCAAAATCCGTCGGCACAGCTATCGTCACGCACCGGACCGACCGGCACGCTTCGCACCACCGGCGAGGCTATGCACATCGCAGGTCCCACGCGATCGCGACGAAGGCCGACAACAAAGACACAGACAAGGTCGTGGACAAAAAGGCCGCGACTACCGTGACCGCGGATGCGGCGCCCGATGACCGCAGGGCGCTGCCGGCCATGTCGCCGTCGATTGCCAATGCCAACGCGCAGATGCTGCTTGCGGGCGTGCAGCTCAATGCGGCTGCGGCGATTCCGTCAGGCGCCGATGTTCCAGCCATGGCATCCGACAATCAGGCCAACGCGACGGCCGACAACGCAACCTTCATGGTCGCCGCCGACCAGCTCAACGATGTCGACAAGACGCTGCAGGAAGGCAATTCGACATCAACCGCCCCGGCTGCGGCCACGACCACCGGCCAGCCACCGGCCCTCGCCGCCACGACGACGGCCACCATGACCAGCGAAAGCACGGCCTGGGATCAGACTTCGCTGATCGGCAAGATCTTCATCGGGTTTGGCGCCCTGCTGACGATGGCTTCCGCCGCGCGCATGTTCATCGGCTGACGTCCCTGACGTCTGCCTGTCGGTTTGTCTCGCCGGTCGAACAGAGGTTCGGCCGGCGTTTCATTTAAGATGACTGCGCCCACTTGAAGCCCACCCCGCTAGTGTGGTGGATTTGATGTTCGCCAATGCGAGATCAAAGGTGCGGTCATGAAAACGTTCGAACACATCATCGTCGAAATCAGGGGCAAAGTGGGCGTGATCACGCTCAATCGCCCGAAGATTCTCAACGCCTTGTCGTTCGACGTATTCGGCGAAATTGCCAGCGCCGTCGATGATCTCGAGGCGAATGATCGCATCGGCTGCATCGTTCTGACCGGCAACGAAAAAGCCTTTGCCGCCGGCGCAGACATCAAGGAAATGCAGCCGAAAGGCTTCATCGAGATGTTCTCCAACGACTTCATCGCAACCCGAGCCGATCGCGTCGCCACCTGCCTCAAGCCCACGATTGCGGCCGTCAGCGGCTATGCGCTCGGCGGCGGATGCGAGCTTGCGATGATGTGCGACATCATCATCGCATCCGACACCGCAAGATTCGGCCAACCGGAAATCACGCTCGGCACCATCCCGGGTATTGGCGGCACGCAGCGTCTGACGCGTGCGATCGGCAAGTCCAAAGCGATGGACCTCTGCCTCACCGGGCGGATGATGGATGCCGCGGAGGCGGAACGCTCCGGCCTCGTCAGCCGCATCGTTCCATCGGACAAATTGATGAGCGAGGTGATGGCGATGGCGGAAAAGATCGCCGAGATGTCGCAGCCGACGGCAGAAATGGCCAAACGCGCGATCAACCGCGCGTTCGAAACCCCGCTTTCGGAAGGTCTCCAAGTTGAGCGCGACCTGTTCCGCTCGACCTTCGCGCTTGAAGACCGCTCGGAAGGCATGGCGGCCTTTATCGAGAAGCGGAAGCCGGTCAACAAGAACAGGTAGGGGCTAGTCCGGGTGGTCCTGCGCCAGGGCCGCGATCACCAGCGCCCGATAGAGCCGCTCCTGCCAGGTCGAAGGCTTGTCCAATCCGAGCCTCGCCAGGCACTGAGCCTCAATGGGTTGAAGCCGCTGCCGCCATCCCTGCCATATCAACGCAGGCAAGCGTTGCGGCGAGCGCTGTACTTCTTGCAGGAATTGCAGGGCCGGGATCAGGCGCTGCTCGACTTCCGTGAAATCGCTGCCGAATGGAAAAGATGGAAGCAGTCCCGCCAGGCGTGCCGGCCGCAACGCCTCCGCAATCCGCTCGGGATAGTTTTCGCGGTACGCTTTCGGGATTTCAAAGCTGGCGGCCAGTTTACCGGCCTCCTTCGCCTGCCGGGCCAACTCGTCCTGAAAACGTGAGTCCGCCACCTGCAACATCGCCGCGATCACCTCGGCATCGGATTTGCCCCTGAGATCGGCCACGCCATATTCCGTGACGATAATATCGCGCAGGTGCCGCGGAATGGTTTCGTGACCGTAGCTCCAGCGAATATTGGATTGCGGTTTGCTACCGGCCCATCGCGCGGCCTCGACGGTGAGAATCGAGCGCGCGCCCGGCAGGGCGAACGCCTGCGCCACGAAATTGTATTGTCCACCGACGCCGCTTACGACCTGGCCGTTTTCGAGACCATCGGAAACGGCGGCCCCCATCAATGTCGCCATCATCGCATTGTTGACAAAGCGCGCGTCGACGCGGGCGCGGCGCTTCGTGTCCTCATCGCCATAGAGCTCGTTGGTGAACGACACCGGCATCATCTGGATGCGCGCGATCTGTTCGCCCGTCATATCGCGCAGAGCGCGATAGAATGATTTCGGCCCGAGGAAGAACGCGCCGTGCAGGAGAACGCCATCGACTTCGCGCTTGATGATGCCGGCTTCGATCAGGCCGACAAACGCCTCGAACAGCATTTCGCTGACGCCATAGAGGCCTTTTTCAAAAGGCGCGGTTTCGAACGGCGCGGTGGCGGGAGCGAGCCGCTTCACCGTCGCTTCGAACTGCGGGCCGTCGCGATGCCGCAAGATCAGACCTTGCGCGAGCGCGTCGCCGACCTGGCCAATGCCGATCTGCAACGTCCCGCCGTCGCGGACCAAACCCGCCGCATGAAGGCCGATGGCGTATTTGGTGTCGGTGATCGGCTCGGACGGCGGCGCGAACAGCGGGAATTCCGTTTCCGGACTTTCGAGCACCGCACTGAACTCTTCGCCCGGCAGATCGCCTGCGCCGGGCATGAACGGCAATTCGGAATTGACCTGCCCGACCAATTTGAAGGACGCCCGGCCCTCGGCGCGCGCGCGCAGGACATCAAGCGTCGTGTCGGTGTTGCAGCTCAGACTGTAGCGGGCAACGCCGTCGACCACGCGCTTCGCCACCAGTTGGGTCACGACGTTGAGCCCGCGCGCGAGCAGATACGATGCCGCGTGGGTGTAGTTCGCTGAAATATAGTGCTGCTGGGCAAACGGGACGTGAAGCCACCTTCCCGCCAGGAAAAAGAATTCGACCACCTCGACGTTGGCCGGTAATTCGTTGGCCCGCAACGCATCGGCATAGGCAAGATCGGGATATCCGCCAAACAACCGATCGATGACCGGAGAAATGAAGCGCCGCTCGAGCAGGTTGGATGGCCGAGGCTTCTCGAGCGTCAGCGCCGAAAAAAACGTCAGACGGATCGAGCGATCCGCGACCGCGCGCGCGTAGAGCGCGTTGACGATGTGGTTGGCCTTGCCGAGACCTAGCGGCAGTCCGACCACGAGATTGGTCCCGACGTCCCGGACGATATCCTCCGCAATGGCCTCAGGGCTGGAAAACAGCTTTGGCATTCATTTTCCCCCGAACCGTCCCCGACCCGACATGTGGCCGGCGGCTTCCCGCTTGCGTCCGTGGTGAGATGCGATAGCAGGCTTTCCCTGTCCGGTGTCGCTGCGATAACAGTCTTTTCAAAGGAAACGCGCTCGCCTGAACGAGAAACAGGCGATCGCTGATGTTTTCCTGTCTCATGGGAGGTCACGATGATGAAGCTGTACTACGCGACGGGCACCTGCGCACTGGCCTCCCATATCGCGCTTGAAGAGGCCGGCGCCGAATATTCCACCGTCAAGCTCAGCTTCGCAACCAATGAACAACGCTCGCCGGAATATCTCGCCATCAACCCCAAGGGGCGTGTCCCCTCGCTGGTGACGGACCGCGGCATCCTGACCGAGACGCCGGCAATGTTGGCCTTCATCGCCCAGAGTTTCCCGAAGGCGAAGCTCGCGCCGATCGACGATCCCTTCGGCTTTGCCGAAGTGCAAGCGTTCAACAACTATTTGTGCTCGACGGTGCACATCAACCATGCGCATCGCCCGCGCGGCACGCGTTGGGCCGACGATACCGCGGCGGTCGAGGCGATGAAGAAAAAGGTACCGGAAACCATGACCGACAGCTTCGATCTGATCGAGAACAAGATGATGAAGGGGCCATGGGTGATGGGCGACACCTACACGGTTTGCGACCCCTACCTGTTCACGATCGCGGGCTGGCTGGAAAGCGATAGCGTCGACATTGCCCGCTTTCCAAAGGTGAAGGCACACCGTGACCGCATGGCCGCGCGGCCGGCGGTCAGCAGGGTGCTTGCGGCCCAAAAAGCCTGATGGCGGGCCGTTTTCAGCCCCCTTCCCGCCCGAGGCTTATCTGGATAGTGTGCCGCCCGAAGCCGGCGGAGAACAACGCCGGCAACCGGGAGAGAATTGCTATGGGAATGTTGCGGCGTGCGATCATGCTGATCGCGTCGATCTTTATCTGTACCTGCCCCTCCGCCGCCAAAGTCGTCAAACTCGAGATTTTGAAGGTTGAATCTCCTGCGTTCGAAGGACGAACCTTCGGCGCGGTCGGCACCTACGACCGGATCCTGGCTCGTGCCACCATCGCGGTGACGCCTGACGACACCAACAACAAGGTCATCGTCGACTCGACCGTGCGCCGCGCAACGCGCAGGGCCAGGTCGAAGCCACGACGGACGTCGAAATCCTGCGACCGACGGTCGCCACCGCCGGTAACCGGACGCTGTTCTACGAGGTGCTGAACCGCGGCAGCAAACTCGGCTTTGCGCTGTTCAACGATCTCCCTGCGGTGACCAACGATCTCGTCAAGGCGACCGACGCTGGCAACGGCTTCCTTTTGAATCGCGGCTACACGGTTGTGTGGAGCGGCTGGCAAGGCGACATCGTTCCCGGCGGTGGCCGCATGACATTCTCGCCGCCGGTCGTTCCGGGCGTGACGGGCCTCGCGCGCGAAGATTTCATCTTCGATCATACCGATAACCCGGCGAGCGGCACGCTAAGCTATCCGGCCGCCGACCTCGATCCCGCCCACGCCAAAATCAGCGTGCGTGAGCGCGAAGCCGATCAACGCACGACGCCGGCGGCCCTTGCGGTCACGTTCGACGGTCCGACCAAAGTCTCGGTCAAGCGACCGGATGGATTTGACGCCGGCGCGATCTACGAATTCATCTATACCGCGAAGGACCCGAAGGTGATGGGTCTCGGCTTTGCGGCCACGCGCGACATCGTCTCCTTCCTTCGCAACGAAGCCGCCGACGCGTCCGGCTCAGCCAATCCCGTCGCAGGCCGCATCGACCGCGCGATCGGATTCGGCTTGTCGCAGAGCGGCCGCTACCTGCACGACTATCTCTATCTCGGCTTCAATGCCGATGAGGCCGGCCGCACCGTCTTCGAAGGGCTGATGCCGCATATTTCGGGTGGCAAGAAAACCTTCACCAATTATCGCTTCAGCCAGCCGGGGCGCTCGCCTTACGAGCACGCCGACATGCTCTATCCCGGCGCGGATTTTCCGTTCACCTATCCCGTCATTACCGACAGCATGACCGGAAAGAGCGACGGCTTTCTCGCCCGCTGTCTTGCCGCGGGCAACTGTCCCAAAATCATCAAGACCGACAGCGAGCTTGAGTTTTACCAGCAGCGCGCTTCGCTCGTCGTGACGGACACCAAAGGTGACGCGATCACCATGCCGGACAATATCCGGCTGTTCCTGTTGTCGAACCTGCAACACTATTCGCTCGCGCAGGATAAATCCCAGATGGCGAAAGTCTGCGCCAATCCAACCAATCCGCTCAACGCCGGCCCGCCGGTGCGCGCCTTGCTGGTCGCGATGAGCGAATGGATCGGCAAGGGCACGTTGCCGCCGGACAGCCGTTATCCGAGCCGCGCCGATGCAACGCTGGTGACGCCTTCGGCGGACAAGGTCGGCTTTCCTCTTATCCGGGGCTTTCCATATCCGAGCCGGATTGCGCAGCCGATCCTGCTCAAGTCGGAAGAAATGCCGCCGGCCAAGGGCGCTGCCTATCCGGTGTTCGTCCCCAAGACCGACGCCGACGGCCGCGACATCGCCGGCATTCACTTGCCGACGCTGGAAGCGCCAGCCGCAACCCATACCGGCTGGAACCTGCGCGGAGCAGGTTTTGGCGAAGGCGAGTTGTGCGACAACAACGGCACCATGATCCCGTTTGCGGCAACCAAGGAAGAGAGGCTCAAGAAACAACGACCCGCGCCTGTCGATGGCCGAACGCTATCCCGGCGAAGGCGATCGGGCAGCGGCGATCGCGAAGGCCACGCAACAACTGGTGCGCGACAGGTTGGTTCTGGAAGAAGATGCCGGACTATTTATCCCCAAATCCAATTAGCTTCTTCACAAGCGCAAGGTCGGCGGTTAGAAGCGCCGACCTTTAAACAACTGAGTAACGAGTGGGAGGAATTAATGGCGACTGCGGAAGCGACGCCTGCAATCGAGCGCCAGACGATCGCAAAAGTCTCCTGGCGGCTTTTGCCTCTGGTCGCCGTGGCCTACTGCATCGCCTATATCGATCGCAGCAACATTTCCGTTGCAGCGCTGACGATGAACCCGGACCTCGGTTTTAGCGCCTATCTCTACGGTTGGGGCGCCGGCATCTTCTTCTTCGGCTACTTCCTGTTCGAGATCCCGAGCAATCTCATCCTCGAGAAGATCGGCGCGCGAATCTGGATCGCGCGGATCATGATCACCTGGGGCATCATCTCCGGCCTCATGGCCTTCGTCACGGGCGCCACCAGCTTTCTCGTTATCCGCTTTCTGCTCGGCGCGGCTGAAGCCGGCTTCTTCCCCGGCATGATCCTCTACCTCACCTACTGGTTTCCGGCACAATATCGCGGTCGCGTCATCTCGACCCTGTTCATCGCGCAACCGGTCGCCAACGCCATCGCGTCGATCGCCTCAGCCGAAATCCTGAAGATGGACGGCATGCTTGGCGTCAAGGGATGGCAATGGATTTTCATCATCGAGGCGATACCAGCCGTGCTGCTCGGTCTGGTCACCCTGCGCCTGATGACGGACAAGCCGGCAAGCGCCGACTGGCTTGCCGAAGACGAGAGAAACTGGCTGCAAGCGCGGCTCGACACCGAAAGCCGCCAGGTCCAAAGCGCCGGTCACCTGACCTGGACAAAAGCGCTCTCAGATCCACGCGTCGTGGCGCTATCGCTGATTTACTTCATGAGCGTGACCGCGAACTACGGCATCGTTTTCTTCATGCCGCAGATCGTCAAGGGAATGGGCCTCTCCAACACCATGACGGGCTGGGTGTCCGCGGTGCCCTATATCGTCGGCACGATCGGCCTGATTGCCTGGGGCTGGTCATCCGACCGCAATCAGGAACGCCGCTGGCACCTGATCGTGGCCTCGACGCTCGGCGCGCTCGGGCTCGCATTCGCAGGATGGTCGGGCGCATCCTATTGGGCGTTGCTCGGAATGGCGGCCGCGACCGTCGGCATCTATGGCTCGCGCGCGTCATTCTGGCCGATGCCTTCGCTCTTCCTCACGGGAACGGCAGCGGCCGGCGCGATCGCGATGATCAACGCGGTCGGCAATCTCGGCGGCTATGTCGGCCCGTTCGTCGTCGGCTGGGTCAGGGATTCCACGAAAAGCTTCTCCGCCGGGCTTTATTTCCTCGCCGCCTGTTCGCTGATGGCGGGCGTCATCACCTTCTTTGCCGCGCGCGCGGCGGGAGATCCGGCCGCGATGGCTCGCGCAAAAGCCCCCGCCGCGGCCGAGTAGTTCACCAAGAAGCCTAACAATAAGGGAGACGACCCATGCTTAATCGACGAGACCTTCTGCTCGCATCCGTTGCCGCAGGCGTCGCGATGCAAAATCGGGAAGCGTTCGCCAAGGCGGCGCAACCATCGACAAAGGTGAACTTCGAGGTGCCGGCTCACGCCTGCGATTGCCATACCCACATCCACTTGCCGGAAAAGTACCCGTTCTTCGACGGACGCGTGTACACGCCGGAGCCGGCCTCGCCCGAAGAAATGGCGGCGCTGCACAAGTCACTGGGCATCGAGCGCGTTGTGATCGTGACGCCGAGCGTCTACGGCACTGACAACCGCGCGACGCTGGAAGGCATCAAATTCCGCGGCGATACCGCCCGCGGCATCGCGGTGATCGACGACAAGACGTCCGAAGCCGATCTCGATGCGATGGGCAAGGCCGGCATCAGGGGCATCCGCGTCAATCTCGCCACCAGCGGCGTCAACGATCCTTCTATCGGACGCAAGCGGCTTGAGGCGGCGATCGAGCGCGTGAAGGGCCGCGGCTGGCACGTTCAATGCTACACCAACCTAGCGCTGCTGACGAACATCAAGGATGTGCTGGCTTCCTCGCCGGTTCCGGTCGTGTTCGACCATTTCGGCGGTGCGGATGCCGACAAGGGCCTCGAACAACCTGGCTGGGCAGAACTCGTCGAAGCCGTGAAGAGCGGCAAGACCTATGTGAAGATCTCCGGCGCTTACCGCCTGTCGAACAAGGGACCGGACTATCCGGACTCCGTGCCGTTCGCCAAGGCGCTGATCGCAGCCAACCCGGATCGCCTGGTATGGGGCTCGGATTGGCCGCACCCGGATTCCGTGACGCCGCCCGGCAAGAAGCCGACCGATTTGAACCCGCTCTATCAGATCGACGACGGCCGCGTGCTCAACCTGCTGGCGGTCTGGGCGCCGGACGCCGCCGTGCGCAAGAAGATCCTGGTCGACAATCCGGCCAAGCTCTACGGCTTCTCATAACGAACACGCGACGGCCGGCGCCTTACCGCGCCGGCCACTGCGGCGGATGACTGCCGAGCGGCACGGCCGGACGCGCCCAGAACGCCGGCGTTCGCGACAACTGCGCCGCATGGCGGATACTGTGAAGCGATCCGAATCCGGATGGCACCTGCTCCGCGAACGGTTTGACCGCCTCGCCGTTCAGATCCTCGGTCTTGAGACCGTCGGCGATCCGCCCGAGGTCCCAGATCCATTTTCCGATCTGCGCCAGCGACATACGAACATGCCAGCTTCCGCCTTCTCGCGACTGGCGCACCTTCGCCATCATGGCGCCGAACGCCATCAGGTAACCGGTGGCGTGATCGAGAATTTGCGCGGGCAATTCTTTCGGCCCGTCGACGCCGGCCGCCTGCCCCTCCGCATGGTTGAAGCCGGTTGATGTCTGCACCAACGAGTCGAAACCACGGCGACCGTCCCAGGGCCCGACATGGCCGTAAGCCGAAAGCGACACATAGACGATACCGGGATTGATCTGCGCTGCCTCCTCCGGCGAGAAGCCGAGAGCGGCCAGCGCCTGTGGGCGGTAGCCTTGCGAAAAAATGTCGGCCTCCGCGAGCAGCGCTTTCATCTGGTTTCGGCCCTCGTCACGCTTGAGATCGAGAAACGTCGAGAGCTTGCCGCGGCCGGTATCGATGACGAGCCACGGGATCGTCGGGAGGTCGGGGCTCGAAACCAGCATCACATCGGCGCCGTGGGCCGCAAGCGTGCGGCCGGCGACGGGGCCAGCGATCACGCGTGACAGGTCGAGCACACGCAAACCGGCCAACGGCCGGTCGCCTTTGGGCCACGGCTTCGGTGTGGCATCGCCGATTTTCTCGATCGTGATGACCGGCGAGGCGGCCAGCGCCTTGGCCTGCGGTGTCCGCGACCATTCGTCGTATGAACGCATCATTGAGACCGCGCCGCCGGCTTCGTAGGCCGCGGTCTCGAACGCTTCGGCGTCCCAATTCATCAAGGCAGCCTGAACCTCGTCGCGCTCGGCCTTGCAGTTCAAAACACGGCACACCGCGTCGCGGTGATGCGGAAAATTAGTGTGCAGACGAACGAAGCGTTGGCCGGCCGTTTTGTAGACGCCGGCGATCGCATCCCACGCCGGTGGCGGCGGCGTGTCGGGGAGACGCAGGTAACGCTCGCTGCGGCATTCGACGGTGGCATGACACATGTCCACCGAGACTTCCTGCCCCTGCCCGCTGCGCAATTTCCAGATTTGAGCCGCAGCCAGCCCTGCCGCCGCGATACCGACTTGGGCGGCGGCCGCCACGCGGAACGACGACGGCAGCTGCGGCTCTTCGCCCGTCAGCGTGACGGCATCAAGCGCGGCGGGTTCACCTCCGGCCAGAGACCAAAGATCGGCCAGGATTTGTTTCGGGCTTTGCATGTCGGCTACTCTTTCCTAAACCTCACTGCTGTGCCCTACCATGGAAGGAACCGCAATGGCTGCGATCGATCCGTTGACTGCCGGAGGCGTCCTGCTTGCAACTGCCTTGACCGATGCGGTCTATGTCATGTTCACGTCGGCCGTGGTGGCGCGAAAGCGCGTGCCCGCGGCGACCTGGAGCAGCATCTGGTATCTGCTCTCGTCCTATGCCGTGATCTCCTACACGGAGAACTGGGTCTATGTCGCGTTTGCGGCAATAGGCTCATGGCTCGGCGCATTTGCATCGATCACCTTCCTGCATCGGCCACCTGGCGGCCCGCCGGTCGGCGCCGCGCCGGAGATCTAGATACGCCTTCGTAGTCTCGCGACGCGCGGATTGCGCCAAGCTTTGCCCGATGCAAGCCCCATCTGGCGGCCCGCCCCATGTCTGGTGCGAGGGTGGACGCTTTCGTGCTTTGCTGGCACGGTCACTCATAACGTCGAAAGCCAGCATCAACTGGCATCCAATTGCCCGTCCGCGGCCCACTCGGCGGAATTCAGGCATCAAAGGGGAGACGATGATGAGGCCAGTGATCGCCGCAATCGCGGCCGTTCTTTTGTCCGCGCACGCCGCTGTGGCCGATAGTTTCCCGAACCGGTCGATCACACTCGTCGTCGCGGCAGCGGCCGGAGGCACGACGGACGTGCTGGCCCGGATCGTGGCAAGGCGCATGGGCGAGGACCTTGGCCAGTCGGTCGTCGTCGAGAACGTGACCGGCGGCGGCGCCACGGTCGGAACGCGCCGCGTGGTCCGCTCGGATGCCGATGGCTACTCGCTCATCTTCGGCAATATGGGCTCGCTGGCCGCCAATTTCTGGCTCTTTCCGAACTTGGGCTTCGATCCGCGCCAGGACCTCGCGCCGGTCGGCCTTGTCGCGATCGTGCCCATGGTTCTGTCCGTGAGCAAGAAGAGCGGCATCCGTGACATGGCCGGCCTGATCGCGGCGCTGAAGGCGAAACCAGGCGCCCTCAATTTCGGCCACGCGGGTCCGGGCACGACCACTCACCTTGCCGCCATCACCTTCCTGCATGTGACGGGCACACAGGCCCACGATATCCCCTATCGGGGCTCCGGACCCGCGATCAACGATCTCGTCGCCGGTACGATCGATGCCGTGATCGACCAGACCGTCACCATGATTCCGATGCATACCGGTGGCAACGTGACGGCGATTGCGACCTCAAGCTCGCGCCGCCTCGCCCAGATTCCAGACGTACCGACGTTCGTGGAGGCGGGCGTACCCGCATTCGACCTCACGGTCTGGAATGCGATCGCAGCACCTGCGGCCACCCCGCGGCCGGTCCTCGAACGCCTGGAAGCCTCGCTCAAGACCGCGCTCGCCGATCAGGACGTACAGCACCGCTTCGCCGAACTCGCGGCCGATGTACCCCAGCCCGACCAGATCGGCGCAGAACCGCTTCGGCGGCTAATTGCCTCCGATATCGACCGCTTCGGCCCGATCATCAAGGCCGTCGGCGTGAAGTTGGATTAGCAGCGCGCGGCTTGCGTGAAATCATTCTGCTGCAACCGCCAGGCATCAATGAAAATCGCGTGACGGCGGCAGGATGCGGACATTGCGCGGATGGCGGATTTTTTGCGCCGGATTGTCCGGATGCTCGCGACGATCGTGATTATGGTTCGATTGAGCGGTTCGATCACGGTGGCTGCCGACGGCACGGCATGTTTTCGACGAGGCGTATCGTCGGCAAGATCGAGGAGATCGCCGGAGCGGTCGAACAGCTTTTCGGCGACCAGATGCACGACCTTTTCCGGGCTGCTTTGAATAGTGCCTTCGACCAGGATCAGCCGCGATCCCATCACCTCTTTACGGAAGCGCTCCATTACCTTGGGCCACACCACGATATTGGCGATCCCGGTTTCATCTTCCAGCGTCATGAAGACGACGCCCTTGGCGCTGCCCGGACGCTGCCGCACCAGCACAACGCCGGCACAACGAACACGTTGCCTGTCTCTCGCATCGGACACCGATGAACAGGCGATCACCCTCTCGCGATCGAATCTGGCGCGTAAGAATTCCATCGGATGTCCCTTCAGTGACAGCCGGATGGTCTGATAGTCCGCCACCACTTGCTCCGGCAACGGCATCGACGGCAACGGCTTTGCCTCTTCATCCGGCTGCTCGCGCGCGGAGGCCGTCTCGAACAGCGGCAGTGGCAGATCGTCGGGTAGACGCCGCACCGCCCACAACGCAGCGCGGCGGTCGAGCCCGATGGAGCGAAACGCATCGGCATCCGCCAGCAGGACCAGCGCGCGTTTCGGCAAGCCCGTGTCGCGGGCAAAATCTTCCAGCGACGTGAATGGACGGCGTTCTCGCGCGGCGACAATGCGATCGGCCCAGTCGTCGAGTGGGATTTCGTTGTCGTTGAGGGATGTCGGGTCTCTCCACGTCGTCATTCCGGGGCACGAGCGTCAACCGCTTTCCTCATTCCGGCGGCAATGATGCCGGCTGCGCAAGAGGCGCGCCCGGAATGACATTGAATTCTCTTCAGCCTCACCTCATCCGCATCCTTCCACTTGAATCCGTCGATCTGGCGAAAACCGAGACGCACCGCACAATAGTCTCCGTCTTTTTCCTCGAGCGTGTTCTCGGCAAAGCTGTGGGACACGTCGATCTCGCGCACCTTGACCTTGTTCTTGACGGCATCACCAACGATCTGTGCCGGCGCATAAAATCCCATCGGCTGCGAATTCAACAATCCGCAACAGAACGCATCGGGATGAAAATGCTTCAGCCATGACGAGATATAGACGAGCTGGGCGAAGCTTGCGGCATGGCTTTCGGGGAAACCGTAAGAACCGAAGCCCTTGATCTGCTCAAAACAATTCTTGGCGAATTGTGGCTCGTAACCGCGCCTGATCATGTTCCCGATCAGTTTTTCTTCGAAGTTTCCGATCGTCCCGACGTTGCGGAATGTCGCCATCGCGCGGCGCAGGCCATTGGCTTCCTCCGAGCTAAAACCCGCGGCTTCGATCGCAATCCGCATCGCCTGTTCCTGAAACAGGGGTACACCGAGCGTCTTGTGCAGCACCTTGTACAACTCATCCGGAGGACCGAACTCCGGCGAAGGCGCCGGATAGTTTTCCTTCTCAAGGCCGTTTCGCCGGCGCAAGTAAGGATGGACCATGTCGCCCTGGATCGGTCCGGGCCGCACGATCGCGACTTCAATGACGAGATCGTAGAAAGTGCGCGGCCTCAAGCGCGGCAGCATGTTCATCTGCGCGCGGCTTTCGACCTGGAAAACGCCGAGTGACTCGCCCCGGCACAGCATGTCGTAGACCGGCTCCTGATCCTGCGGAACCGTCTCCAGCTTCCAGCGCTCGCCTTTGTGATGTTCGATCAGGTCGAAACACTTGCGGATGCAAGTCAGCATCCCCAACGCCAGCACATCGACCTTCATCATGTTCAGCGTGTCGACGTCATCCTTGTCCCATTCGATGAAAGTGCGATCGTCCATCGCGGCATTGCCGATCGGCACATAGGTGTCGAGCCGATCCTGCGTCAGCACGTAACCGCCGACATGCTGCGACAAATGCCGCGGAAACTCGATCAATTCGGTCGCAAGTTCGACCGCAAGCTCCACCATCGGGTTCTGCGGATCGAAGCCGGCCTGCTTGACCTGCATTTCGTTGAGGCCCTTGCCCCAGCTTCCCCACACCGTGTCGGCGAGCGCGGCCGTCACATCCTCGGTCAGCCCGAGCGCCTTGCCGACGTCGCGGATCGCGCTGCGCGGCCGGTAGTGAATGACGGTTGCAATGATCGCCGCGCGATGCCGGCCGTAGCGCCGGTAGACATATTGCATCACCTCTTCGCGACGCGAATGTTCGAAATCGACATCGATATCGGGCGGCTCCAGCCGCTCCTTGGAGATGAAGCGCTCGAACAGCAGCTCGACCTTGGTCGGATCGACCGAGGTGATGCCGAGCACGTAACACACGGCGGAATTGGCCGCCGATCCCCGCCCCTGGCAGAGAATTTTCTGGCTGCGCGCATAATGCACGATGTCGTGCACGGTGAGAAAATAATGCGCGTATTTCAGCTCGGCGATGAGATCGAGCTCCTTGCGCAAGGTCGCGCGTAACGTGTCGTCGATCTTGCCGCCGAAATAGGTTTGCACACCCGCCCAGGTCAGATCTTCCAGATGCTGCTGCGCGGTCTTGCCCGGCGGCACAGGTTCATCGGGATACTGGTATTTGAGCTGATCGAGCGAAAAGGTGATGCGATCGGCAAACCGCATGGTCTCGGGTACGGCTTCCGGCACATCGCGAAACAACCGCAACATTTCCTCTGGCCGCTTGAGATGGCGCTCGGCGTTGGCCTCGAGGCGTTTGCCAACGACTTCGATGGTCGTCTTTTCGCGAATGCAGGTGAGAACATCCTGCAAACGTCGCCGCGACGGGTGGTGGTAGAGCACCTCGTTGGTCGCCAGCAGCGGCACGCCGGCGTCACCTGCAATGCGCTTGAGCCGCGCCAGACGCCGCCGGTCGTCGCCACGATAAAGCAAACTCGCCGCGAGCCACACGCCATCGGCCTGGCTCGATCGCAGCCGCTTCAGAATGTCGTGCGCTTGCGTCTCGTCGAAACGATGCGGCAACACCAGCACGAGAAGCTGGCCTTCGGAAAATTCCAGGAGATCGTCGATCTTCAGGAGACATTCGCCCTTGAGCGTACCTTCGCCAAGCTTGCCGCGGGTGAGCAATTGACAAAGCCGGCCGTAAGCCGCGCGATCGCGCGGATAAACCAGGATATCCGGCGTACCATCGATGAAAACGATCCGCGATCCGATCAGGAGCTTTGGTTTGCGTTTGATCTCGGGATTATCGAGTTCCTTGAAGGCCCGCACGACGCCGGCCAGCGTGTTGCGATCGGCGATGCCAATCGCGGAAAGACCGAGTTCTTCCGCCTGATGCACATAGGCCTGCGGATGCGAACCGCCGCGCAGGAACGAAAAATTCGTGGTGATGCCGATCTCTGCGTAAGCTGGTGATGAAGTAGTCATGCGAACAGCCCATGCATGAACCAGTTCGGCAATGCGGGTTTACCCTCCTTCTGTTCGACTTCTTCAAACAGCCCGTCGCGATAGAGCCAGAAGCGCAAACCTTCTTCGTCCTCGACGCGGAAGTAATCGCGCGTCAGCACCGCGCTTCCCGCTCGCCACCATTCCATGGCGACGCGCTCGGGCCCCTCGACACGAACCACGGCGTGGGCGGCGCGACGCCAGACAAACCGCGCCGGCGGACCATCCGGCACCTCGGCGATCACCTTGATCTCCTCCGGCCGCTCGAACAGCCGCAGGGGCCGCAGCGGCGGCTCGCCCGCGACGCGCGCCGGCCAGGCGGCTTGCGCGGCTTCACCGAGATGATGTTGCGCCGGAGCGACCCGCACCGCGTGTTCAGGGATGTGGGTGTCCTGCGGCAGGTGAACGACCACGCGCTTGCCGCCGATGCGCGCGGCGATGCGGTCGATCAGGGCTGAAAGCTCGTCCTGGTCATGCACATGGGCATCGAGGTCGCGCTGCTCCTGCACCACGATTTCGGTGCGGCTTGCGGTGAGCCGAATGAGATCGAAACCGAAACCGGGATCGAGCGGATCGCTCAAAGCTTCCAGCCGCTCGCGAAACAGCCGGTCGATCATCTCGCCTCGGGTGACGGGCTGTCCGGTATCGACCGTGATGGTGCGAACCGCGCCATCGGTTCGGAAGAAACGCGCCTCCAACTGTCGCGCGCCCTTGCCCTGCTTGCCCATCGCCGACACAAGCGTTCCGGCCAACCCCGACAAGGTCGCCGAGATGACCGCTTCGGTCACAACCGGTTCGGCAAAACGCTTTTCCACGATGTAATCGGGCAGCGGCTTGCGCGGACTGATCGGTGCATCGCTTTTGCCCAGCGCCTGTTCCAACAGCGTCGTGAAGCGAGCGCCAAATCTCGCGGTGATTTCGTGGCGGCCGCGCTCGGCCACCTCGCCGATGGTTTTCAGGCCTGCCCGGCGCAACCCCGTGACCACGGCCATGTCCGCGCCCAGCGCCGATATCGGCAGCAGCCGGACTGCTTCACACTCCTCGCCGTCGCGGACGATCCGGCCATGGGCATGACGGGTCAGCGTCCGGGCGCAGACCGCCGTGCCGGCGATGGCGCTGCTGACCTTAAACCCCTGCACGGTCAGGACGCCGCACACGAGGTTCATCATCGCCGCCTCGCCGCCGAACAGATGCGCGCAACCGGTGATGTCGAGAAAAAGACCGTAAGGAGGATCGAGCGCCACCAGCGGCGTGAAACGGTCACACCACTCGGCGATGGCGTTCAGCGTATCTGCATCCGCAGTCTCATCGGCATCGTAGACCTGAACGTCGGGGCAGATGGCGCGCGCGTTGGCGAGCGGCAGATCGACCGCGAGGCCAAAATGCACCGCCGCATCATTGAGCGCGGAAATCCGCAGCATGTTGTTTTGTCTGGCAACGACAATGCCGGGCGCATCGAGCGGTTTGGTTTGACTTGACGCACCGCCTTCACGCGACCCGATAACCGCTTCGCGTGAAAGCATCTTTAGTTGTTGTCGCTTGATGCGATCGGTGGGCAGGCGCGGCAGCCACAGGCTGAGAATACGCCGCCGGTTTTCCGAAAAGGCACTCATCACTTTTCCATTCCATGATCCAGCGGCCGGTGGGGCCATGACGGTTGCGGACAAGCTGCGCCTCAAACAGAGGCGAGCCCCATGCACTCGATGGGGTCGAGCCCGGCGGCGAATGCGCCGCGCGCACGATCCACCTCGTCTCGGCCGTCGAGGCCCTCGGTTCCGCCGCCATTCGCAGCACCAGACTGGTTGCGCCCGAAGCCTGCGCGGCCAATGTCAGCTTGCGGCTCGCGACAAGATCCAATTGCTTCGCCTCGCCCCACACCTCCAGCACGACGGCGCCTACCGCATCGCAAGCCAAGGCGTCGGCGGTCGCCCGCAGCGCATGGTCGACGTCGGCGGCGCGGACGCTGACGAGAAGACGCGGATCAAGACCGAGTTCGGAAAACCCGCTCATCGAGACCGCGCCTGCTTCAACTTCGGAAAAATCCTGCCGGATCCAAACCACGGGCCGCCGCGCGGCCACGCGTCCTGCAAGCCCGGCGACAAAGCCGGTCGCCACCGCGCTTTGCCGGCCGGCTTCCGCAAACACCTCGTGCACGGCGCCCAAAGCGATCCCGCCTTGCAGGTGCGCGTCGGCCTCCGCATGCCCGAGCGGCACCTTGCGCGACGAATACGCCGCGCCGTGCGCCTCGATGCGCTCGATGTGGCCGCGTAAGGCCGCGAGTTTAGGTGCGGTCGTCATGCGCCGCGTCCTTCTGAATCTGATCTGGCCATTCTGATTTTGAGAGAACCAGAAGCTGGCTCATTTGTTCATGATATGTTCTAATTTAAAGCTAACAGGGACGAAAGAGTCAATCGAATTGGCGGCTCAGCGATTCATGAATGGAATCAAAGGGATTTTGGATGGACATACAACGCAAGCTGGAAATCCTGGCAGACGCCGCCAAATACGACGCGTCCTGCGCGTCCTCCGGCACCGAGAGGCGGGATTCCAGCGACGGCAAGGGCCTCGGCTCGACCGCGCCCGGGATGGGCATCTGCCACTCCTACGCACCGGACGGGCGTTGCATCTCGCTGTTGAAGGTGCTGCTCACCAACGCCTGCAATTACGATTGTCTTTATTGCGTCAACCGCGCCTCGAGCAACGTACCGCGCGCCCGCTTCACCATCGACGAGGTGGTCAAGCTCACGCTCGATTTCTATCGCCGCAACTATATCGAAGGACTGTTTCTCTCCTCCGGCATCATCCGCAACGCCGACTACACCATGGAGCAAGTGGTCAGCGTCGCGCGCAAGCTTCGCGAAGAACATCACTTCCGCGGCTACATTCACCTCAAGACCATCCCCGAGGCCGATGACGCGCTGATTGCGGAAGCCGGCAAATATGCCGACCGCCTGAGCATCAATATCGAGGTGCCGGAAGAAGACAGCCTCGCCAAGCTCGCCCCGGAAAAAGACGTCCGCGCGATCCGCCGCACCATGGGCCGGCTTCGCCTCAAGCTTGATGAAGCGAAGCCAGATGAAAAATCGAAGACAAAGCCGCCGCGCTTTGCACCGGCCGGCCAGAGCACGCAGATGATCGTCGGCGCCGACACGTCAAACGACCAGACCATTCTCGCAACCAGCGCCAATCTCTACGGCGCCTACCGCCTCAAGCGCGTCTATTACTCTGCTTTCAGCCCGATCCCGGATTCAAGCCGGGCGCTGCCGCTTGCCGCCCCTCCCTTGATGCGCGAGCACCGGCTCTACCAGGCCGACTGGCTGATGCGCTTTTACGGTTTCGACGTCGGCGAGATCGTCGAGGGCGCGGGCATGCTTCCGCTCGACATCGACCCGAAACTCGCCTGGGCGTTACGCCATCGCGACCGCTTCCCGCTCGACATCGCCAGCGCCAGCCGTGAAGAGCTGTTACGCGTGCCAGGCTTCGGCCGCAAAGCCGTCGAGCGCATCATCGAGACACGCCGCGTCACATCCATCCGCGCCGCCGACCTTGGCCGGCTTCATATCCCGAAGCAAAAGGCCCTGCCCTTCATCGTTCTCAGCGATCATCGTCCTTCGCCGCATTGGCTCGACAGCGAAAACCTTGCGCAACGCTTCAAACCGAAGGCGGCCCAGCTCGGGTTCGGTTTCTAGATGAACTATGTCGTCCTCGCACACGAAACCGATTTCGAAGGCTGGCGCCAAGCCGCACGCACGCTGGCGCTCGACGGCGTCACGCCGGAAGATGTGACGTGGAATGTCAGGGGTGACGAAGAATTATTCGCCTCGACCGAGACGACATTGCCGCCGCATTCATCGACGGAGACGTTCAGCGTCTCGGCGAAATTCATCGAGCTCGCCCAAATCGCGATCCTGCATCGCGATCGCGAGCGTTTCGCGCTGCTTTATCGCCTGTTGTGGCGATTGCGCCGACATCACGACCTCCTGGAGGTCGCGACCGATCCAGATGTCGGCCGCGTCAGCGCGATGGCCAAAGCCGTGCGGCGCGACGAGCACAAGATGCACGCCTTCGTCCGCTTCCGCGAAGTTGGACGCGAACGCGACGCCCACTTTGTCGCCTGGTTCGAGCCCGAGCATCATATCGTCGAACTGGCGGCGCCGTTCTTCGCACGCCGTTTTGCCGACATGCCATGGTCGATCCTGACGCCCGAACGCTGCGCGCATTGGGACGGTCTTGCGATCTCGTTCACGCCAGGCGTCAGCAAGGCGATGGCGCCAACCTCGGACCGGCTGGAAGAAACATGGCGGCGCTACTACGCCACGATCTTCAATCCCGCCCGGCTCAAGGTGAAGGCCATGAATGCGGAAATGCCGAAAAAGTATTGGAGGAACCTGCCGGAGGCTTCGATGATTAGACCTCTGATCGCAGATGCGGCGCGCGCCACCGACGCGATGATCGCCAGGGCCGCAACCGAGCCGCACAAGGCCCAAAGGCGGCTGGAAGAGCCGATGACACACAAGACCGCTGCCACATCAGGCGAGCTTGAGGCCTTGCGCGAGGAAGCCGCCGCCTGCCGCGCCTGCCCCTTATGGAAAGATGCGACGCAAACCGTGTTCGGTGAAGGCCCGCCGCATGCCCCGATCATGCTGGTCGGCGAGCAGCCCGGCGACAAGGAAGACCTGGCCGGCAAACCCTTCGTGGGACCTGCGGGCCAAATGCTCGACCGCGCGCTGGTCGAAGCCGGCATCGACCGCAAGAAGGTCTACGTCACCAACGCGGTCAAACACTTCAAATTCGTGCCGCGCGGGAAAATCCGCCTGCACCAGAAACCGGCAACGCCGGAGATCAGGGCATGCCGGCCGTGGTACGAGCGCGAACGGGCGGCCATCAAGCCGATGCTCGTGGTCGCCATGGGCGCCACGGCCGCGCAAAGCGTGTTCGGAAAAATCACGCCGATTAACAAGAACCGCGGCCACCTCATTGATCTCGACGAAGAAACCAAGGCGCTGGTGACGGTGCATCCGTCTTATTTGCTGCGGCTGCCGGACGAGGACGCCAAGGCGCGTGAGTACGAGCGCTTCGTCGACGATCTGAAACTGGCCGCCGCGGTCCTGCGAAAATCGACCCACGCCGCGTGAGTGTGGCGGAGCCGTGACTGGCGACAAATTTCGGTAAAAAAATACAGGGAGCCACCGGTCATCCACAGCCTCCTTAAAAGATTTTCAGCTAGCGATTTCAGAGAGATCAGCGAATCTTTTGTGCTCGTTCGGCAAGAACCCGATCCTTGTCACATAACCTTTAAATGCGTCCGTCATTGGTGAACGCTCACCGTATCAGGGGCGTGGATAATGACCGATTTTGCACTTAACCAAAAAATTAGCGGGACAGACGGCGGATTGATTGAACCCGCTTCGCGTCCCAATCTCGACAAGGGTTTTAACCCGCTGACGATGATCCTCTTTTTCGGCATCCTCGCTGTCGGCCTGGCCTTTGTGGCCTACAGCATTTACGCCGACGTCGATGCCACCGGCACGCGGGTCACGAGCTACCTGCCCTACATCCTGCTGATGGTCGCGCTGCTGATCGCGCTGGGCTTCGAATTCGTCAACGGCTTCCATGACACCGCCAATGCGGTGGCAACCGTGATCTACACCCACTCGCTTCCGGCCGAGTTCGCCGTGATGTGGTCGGGCTTCTTCAACTTCCTCGGCGTTCTGACCTCCTCCGGTGCGGTGGCTTTCGGCATCGTCTCGTTGCTGCCGGTCGAACTGATCCTTCAGGTCGGAAGCAGCGCCGGCTTTGCGATGGTCTTCGCGCTCCTGATCGCCGCGATCATCTGGAATCTCGGCACCTGGTATTTCGGCCTGCCGGCCTCCAGCTCCCACACGCTGATCGGCTCGATCATCGGCGTCGGTGTCGTCAACGCGTTGATGCGCGGCCGCGACGGCACCTCGGGCGTCGACTGGAGCAAGGCGACCGAAATCGGTTACGCGCTGCTGCTGTCGCCGCTGGTCGGGTTCGCCTGCGCCGCGGTCCTTCTGCTGGTTCTGAAGATGCTTGTCCGTAATCCTGCGCTTTACGCCGCGCCGGAGGGCAACAAGGCTCCGCCAATCTGGATCCGTGGTCTTTTGATCCTGACCTGCACCGGCGTCAGCTTTGCGCACGGTTCGAACGACGGCCAGAAGGGCATGGGCCTCATCATGCTGATCCTGATCGGCACCGTGCCTACCGCTTACGCTCTCAACCGCGCTCTGCCGGACTCGCAGATCGCGGTGTTCCAGCAAACCTCCGACGCCGCCTCCAAGTTGATCGCGGCCAAGGGCGCCGGTCACAGCGTCATCGGCGATCCGCGGCCCGCCGTGACGCAATATGTGTCGCAGCACCAGATCAGCGAAGGCACTTATCCCTCGCTCTCGGCGCTGGTGAAGGACGTCGGCGATCAGGTCCTGAAATATGGTTCGCTGAACAAGGTCCCGTCGGAAGTCGTCGGCAACACCCGTAACGACATGTACCTGACCTCGGAAGCGATCCGCTTCCTGATGAAGGACAAGCAAAGCGACCTCAACAAGGACGAGATCGCGGTCCTGAACAAGTACAAGGGCTCGCTCGATGCCGCCACGAAGTTCATCCCGAACTGGGTGAAGATCGCGGTTGCGCTCGCGCTCGGCCTCGGCACCATGATCGGCTGGAAGCGCATCGTCGTGACAGTCGGCGAGAAGATCGGCAAGACGCACCTCACCTACGCGCAAGGTGCGGCGGCCGAACTGGTTGCCGCTGCAACGATCGCCGCGGCCGACAACTTCGGTCTTCCGGTGTCCACCACCCACGTGCTGTCGTCCGGCGTCGCAGGCGCCATGGCCGCCAACGGATCGGGGCTGCAGCTCGCAACCATCCGCAACATGGCGATGGCCTGGGTGCTGACGCTGCCGATCGCGATCATGCTTTCGGGCGGGCTCTACTTCATCTTCGCCCACCTGTTCTGAGTTCAGGCGGATCGAACGCAAAACAAAGAGGCCCGCGTGATGCGGGCCTCTTTTATTTTTAGCGGCTTTTTCGAGCTGACGCCGGTTGGAACTGCGCAAGGCGTTCGGGAGAACTCACGCCGCGAGCGTGTTCTCGACCAGCTTGATCCAGTAGGACGTGCCGTAGACGATCGCGTTGTCGTCGAAATTATAGGCCGGATGATGCAGACCGGCGCTGTCGCCGTTGCCGCAGAAAATGAAAGCGCCCGGCCGCTTCTCCAGCATGTAGGCGAAGTCTTCGCCCCCCATCAGCGGCGGCATCTCCTGAACATTGCCGTGGCCGGCAATTTCCTCCGCCACCTTGATCGCGAAATCGGTCTCGGCGGCATGGTTGACCACCACCGGATAGCCGCGCTCGTATCCGAGGTCGATCTTGGCGCCGGTCATGCGCGCCACGCCCTCGACCACCTCACGCACGCGGCTCTCAACCAGCATTCGCACTTCCGGCGTCAGGGTCCTGACGGTGCCGCGGATTTCGGCGGTCTGCGGAATCACGTTGCGCGCATTGCCGGCGTGAAACTCGCACATCGAGATCACAGCGGATTCGAGCGGATCGACGCTACGGGCGACGATCGATTGCAATGCCGTGATCAGCTGCGCGCCGACCATGACGGAATCAATCGACAGATGCGGGCGTGCGGCGTGTCCGCCGCGTCCTTCGATATGAATATTAACGGCATCGGTCGAGGCCATGATCGGTCCCGGCCGGATCGCGAAACACCCGACCGGAATCCCCGGGCCGTTGTGCATTCCATAGACCTGGTCGATGGGGAAGCGGTCGAACAGGCCGTCCTTGATCATCGCGGCCGCGCCGAAACCACCCTCTTCCGCCGGCTGGAAAATTACGACCGCATCACCGGCGAAGTTCCTGGTCTCGGCCAGGTAGCGCGCGGCGCCGAGCAGCATCGCGGTGTGTCCATCATGACCGCAAGCGTGCATCTTGCCGGAGGTTTTGGAGGCATAGGGCAGTCCCGTCGCCTCTTCGATCGGAAGCGCATCCATGTCGGCGCGAAGCCCGATCACTTTGACATCGCCGTTGCCGGCCGGCTTGCGTCCCTTGATGACGCCGACAACGCCGGTTCCGCCGAGGCCGGTCACCACTTCGTCGCAGCCGAACTCGCGGAGCCGTTCGGCCACGAAAGTCGACGTGCGCTTCTCCTCATATCCGAGTTCAGGATGTTCATGGATATCGCGGCGCCAGGCCTGGATTTCGGGTTGCAGGTCGGCCGCGCGGTTGACAATGGGCATGGGAAACTCGGTTTTGAATGCTTGATCAACGCCTTATCTAGCACACCGGTTGTGTTCGACCCAATAGGGATGCGAATGTTAGAATCGGATCACTGGAATGGAAACCAAGATGGCGACGCGCCTTGAGGGAGATTTCGACTACGTCATCGTCGGTGCCGGCACCGCCGGGTGCATCGTCGCCAACCGCCTGTCGGCCGACCCGAAAAACCGGGTGCTGCTCCTGGAAGCAGGCGGCAGCGATAACTGGATCTGGTTTCACATCCCGGTCGGCTACCTCTTTGCGATCGGCAACCCCCGGTCGGACTGGATGTTTCGGACCGAGGCCGAAGCCGGTCTCAACGGCCGTTCGCTGGCCTACCCCCGCGGCAAGGTGATCGGCGGCTCGTCGGCGATCAACGCCATGATCTCGATGCGCGGACAAGCCGCCGACTACGACCACTGGCGCCAGCTTGGGCTGACCGGCTGGGGTTATGACGACGTCCTGCCGGCCTTCCGCCGATTGGAGGATCATTTCCTCGGCGAGAGCGAACACCATGGTGTGGGCGGCGGCTGGCGCATCGAAGCGCCACGGCTTTCCTGGGCCGTGCTCGATGCCGTCGGCGAAGCGGCCCAGCAAATGGGAATTCGCAAGACCGCCGATTTCAACACCGGCGACAACGAGGGCGTCGGCTATTTCCACGTCAATCAGAAGCGCGGGCGCCGCTGGTCGTCGGCCCGCGGCTTCCTCAAACCCGCGCTGAAGCGGACCAACCTGCGGCTCGAGAAGAACGTCCTCGTCGATCGCCTCATCATCGAGAACGGTCGTGCCACGGGCGTTGTATTCGCTCGAGATGGGCAAACTTTCGAGGCTCGCAGCAAGGGCGAAGTGATCCTGTGCGCCGGCTCGATCGGCTCGACGCAGGTATTGCACCGCTCAGGCGTCGGTCCGGCGGAATGGCTGACCCCGCTCGGCATCACGAGCGTCCTCGACCGGCGGGGCGTCGGTGGAAACCTGCAAGACCATTTGCAACAGCGCGCGATCTACCAGGTGTCCGGCGTGCGCACCCTCAACGAGACCTATTACTCGCTGATGCGGCGCGGCCTGATGGGCCTCGACTATGCCTTCCGCCGACGAGGTCCGCTGACGATGGCGCCATCGCAGCTTGGCATTTTCACGCGCTCCGATCCCCACCGCGAGCGCGCCAATATTCAGTTTCACGTGCAGCCGCTGTCGCTCGACAAGTTCGGCGATCCGCTGCATCGCTTTCCGGCCATCACCGTCAGTGCCTGCAACTTGCAGCCGACCTCACGCGGCACCGTGCGGATCAAGTCGCAAGCCCCCGACCAGGCGCCTTCGATTGCGCCAAATTATTTATCGACCGATGAAGATCGCCAGGTCGCCGCCGACGCCATCCGCACAACGCGGCGGCTGATGAAACAGCCGGCGCTTGCACCCTATCGTCCGCAGGAATTCTTGCCGGGACCGTCAGTCGGAGATGACGGCGCATCGCTGGCGAAAGCCGCCGGCGACATCGGGACGACCATCTTTCATCCCGTCGGCACGGCCAAGATGGGAACCGAAAGCGATCCCCTCGCCGTCGTCGATGAGCGCCTGCGTTTTCGTGGGCTGGCAGGTTTAAGGATTGCGGACGCGTCGGTGATGCCGACGATCACGTCCGGCAATACCAACACGCCGACGGCGATGATCGCCGAAAAAGGCGCGGCGATGATTCTGGAGGATTCACGCTGATCTCACGCCCCGCGTGGGGATCAGATCACGGACTAGGCGGATTTGCGAACCGCGTTGTCGACCAGGGTTTTGCCGAGCGACCAGATCGCGCCGGGCACCTTGTGGCTCGCGGCGATCACGTCGTCGAACGCCCGTACGATCCAGTTGCAGTCTTCTTCGGTGATGGTCAGCGACGGCAACAGCTTGATCGTGTGGCTGCCATGGCCCGACACCTGGGTCAGGATCTTGTGTTCCTTGAACAAGGGCACGGTGATGAGCTGGCAGAACAACCCCTTGTTGGCGGTCTCCAGCACGTTCCACGACGCCTTCAACCGCAATGACTTCGGCGAGCCAAACTCAAGCCCGATCATCAATCCCTTGCCGCGAACTTCCTTGAGAAGCTCATAGCCGGGAACCATCCGGTTGAGCGCGAGCCGAAGCTCGGCACCGCGCTTGGCGGCCGTCTCGACCAGCTTCTCCGCTTTCATCACCTCAAGGGTCGCAATGCCCGCGGCCATCGCCAGATCGTTCTTTCCGAACGTCGAACCGTGCACCACCGCGCGGTCCATTTGATTGAAGATCTTGTCGAAGATGCTCTTGCGGGTCAGCACCGCACCGACCGGAACATGACCGCCGGAGAGCGCTTTCGACAACAGCACCATGTCGGGCTCGACGTTCCAGTGCTCGACGGCAAGGAACCGTCCGGTGCGGCCCATGCCGGTCTGGATTTCGTCGGCGATCATGAGCGTGCCGTATTTCTTGCACAATGCAGCGGCGCCGGGCAGGAATTCGTCGGAGGGCATGTTGACGCCCTTGCCCTGGATCGGCTCGAAAATGAATGCGGCCACCTCACGCGAAGACAACGCCTGCTCCAGCGCGGCAAGATCGTTGAACGGGATGGCGGTGCAGCCAGGCAGCAGCGGCTGGAAGCCGCCACGGAAATTTGAATCGTCCGTGAGCGACAGCGCGCCGTAAGTCAGTCCATGATAGGCATGGGCGCAATAAACGATGCCGGGCCGGCCGGTGGCGCCGCGGGCAAACTTGATGGCGGCCTCGACACACTCGGCGCCCGAATTGGCGAAGAACACTTTGTCCAGATATGGTACATACTTCAACAGCCGTTCGGCCAGCACGCCGGCAAGCGTCGATACATCGAGTTGCACGAGGTTAGGAAGATCGGCATCAAGGACGCTCTTGAGCGCATGACGTAGCGCCGGGTGGTTCCGGCCGATCGCAAAAACGCCAAACCCGCTGAGTAAGTCCAGATAACGGACGCCGTCACGATCGAAGAGATACTGACCTTGACCCTTCTGAAAACCGACATCATAGCCGATGGTCTTGAGGACTCGAACGAGCTGCTCGTTCAGATGGCGCGAGTGCATGGAGCTTCGTTGCGCCTGCCAATCCACAAACACCTCAGAAAGATCTAGATTAGGATTTGTCATCGGTTACATACTTCTGCTAGCGCCCAATCCGTCAACTGAAAACGCCGAATGCGGCGTTTTGCCATCCTTCGGATCATCCCTTTGGAAATAGGTTACACCATGTTGCACTGCCCGCGAGACCTCATGCGCACTTTTGTAGTTCTTGGTGTATTCACCACGATAAGTGCAGCCCCCGCACTTGCCGCCGATCCCACCGGTGACTGGCGCGTAGCAGATGGCGTCGCCAACATCCGCGTCGCCGAATGCAGCGGCAACATGTGGGGCGTGGTCGCCTGGGAACAGGAACCCGGCGGGCTCGACGAACACAATCCGGATGTTTCAAAACGAAGCAGACCCACTCTCGGCATGCCTATCCTTATCAACATGAAGAAGAAGGCCGGCGTCGATCAGTGGCAAGGCGAGGTCTACAACGCCAAGGATGGCAAGACGTATAGCTCGACGATCAAACCGATCGGCTCCGACAAGCTCGAAATTCAGGGCTGCGTACTTGGTTTCCTGTGCGGTGGAGAGACCTGGACTCGCGTGGCCGGCCCTATTCCCGCGACTCCCGCACCTACTGTAGCAAAGGGCGCGAAGGCTCCGGTAGCCCCGAAAACTACGGGCGCGATGACCGCGACAACCAAGATGCCGGCGGGCCAGAATCAGAAGCAGGCAGGTGCAGCTGCGGGTGCAGCCGCAACGACGACCGACGTTGGCGATATCTGCCTAATCCCCGACGTCGCGCGGTTTGCCCATTAGCGCAGGCTGAAACAACAGCACCGCGGCGAGCGTCGTCACGAGCGACAGCGCCAGGAGCTTGCCCATGCTCGCCGTGCCGGGATGACTGGACAGCCACAAGCTACCGAATGCGGTGGCTGTCGTCAGCGCGCTGAAAAATATTGCGCGCGTCAGGCTTGATTGCAGGAGATTCGTTCTCCCGGCGCGCCAAGCCGTAATGTAGTAAATCTTGAAGGCAACGCCGACGCCGAGCAGCAAGGGCAGCGCGACGATGTTGGCGAAGTTGAGCGGCAGGTCGATCAGCACGCAGATCTCGAGTGTCACCGCGCCCGCCACCAACAGCGGCACCAGCGTCAGCAAGACGTCAGTGATGCGTCGCAGGGTGAGCCAGAGCAACAGGCTGATCACGACCAGCGCCCAGAAGCCGGCGTGAATAAAGGCCTTCACGATCGTATCGCCGGATTTGAGAATCGATACCGGACCGCCGATCGCGTTCGGCTCGGCCGTCAGTACGGCGGCGGCAAACTTGCGCAGCGTTTCATTGTCATTGGGGTCACCGCGCGGCTCGGCCTCGACGCGCATGCAGCCCGTCCTTCGTCTTCCAGCCGCTCACCAGATCCGCCGGCAGATTGTTCAGGCTGACGGGCTTGGCCTGCAGCGCGTTCTTGAGTTGATTGAGCACGACCTTCAGCGGCGTGACGAAGATTGCTTGGGTCTTTTCGCGCGTGGCCTGATTGGAATCGGCAAGTCGCTGCAGATTGTCGGCCAGGCGCCGTGATGCCGTCGCCCCCGCTCCCTTGCCGTCACCCGCCGTCTTGCGCAGGCTGTCCGCCGATCCCTTCAGGGCATCGACATTTTCCGCATCCGACGGCGGCTCATCGATGGATTCGGGATTGAGAGCCGGATTGAGGATCTTGGCGCCCTGCGCGATAAACTTGAGTTTTTCCGGCTGGTCTTCCGGCACGAAGCTATCCAGCGAAATGACGTTCAGCACTTCCGGCAGCTTGGAGAGCTTGTCCTCGATCTTCTTGGCTTCAGCTTCCGAGTTCGTCATCACGTTGACGGCGTTGGCGCCGGTGTTCGGATCTTTTCTCAGATCGAGAAACGTGGCGATCGATTCAACATCCGGATTGCGCAGATGCATCGGGTTGAAATCGAAGTGCAGGAAATAAAGAAGCGGCAGCCCGGCGGCGGCGATCAGCAGCGTACCGAATACGATGATGACGCGGTGTTTTTCGAGGAAATGATCGAGCGGCGCGAGGAAGGCGTAACCGACCGGATCGTCCTCGCCCGGCGGATTCAGCAGGCTGAGCAAGGCCGGCAGCACGGTAATGCTCGACAGGAACGCCACCAGCATGCCGACGCCGGCGATCTTGCCGAGTTCCGAGACGCCTTTGTAGTCGGTCGGCAGAAACGACATGAACCCTGCCGCCGTGGCCATCGCCGCCAGTGAGAGCGGGATTGCGGAATATTCGGCCGCTTTCGCCAGTGCCGCGTTCAGGTCGTTGCTCTTGAAGCGCTCGGAACGGTAGCGGACGCTGAACTGGATTCCGAAATCGACGCCGAGGCCGACGAACAGAACGGCAAAGGCGATCGAGAGCAGATTGAGCGAGCCCACCATCATCAGGCCGATCGCCGTCGTGATCGAAAGGCCGATGAACAGATTGGCGAACACCGCCGAGATGATCTTCGCCGAATGCAGCGCGAGCCACAGGATGAAAAGCACGACCAGAACGGTCCCTACCCCGTTGACGACGGCGCCGTCGGCAACGGTTGCAAACTCCTCGTTGGCGATCGGCACCGGGCCGGTCAGCCGCACCCTCGCCCCATACTGGCCCTGAAAGTTGAGATCGGTAGCGGCCTGCCGGATCGCATCGGTTGCCGCCTTGCCAGGCTCGAGCGCGTTGAAGTCGAGGATCGGTTTGAACTCGATGAACCCCCTCCGGTCAGCGTCGGTCAGAGGCTTGTCGCTGACCAGTTCGCGCCAGGAGAAGGTCGCGTTGCCGTTCTTCAGCACGTCCTCGACCGTTTGCGAGATCTGGTTGAACGGCCGCTCGGCGCTGTCGAGCTTGATCTGACCGCGCTTGATGCCGGCCAAAACCGTTTCAAGCGCGCCCGTGAGGCCCCGCAGGCTTGGATCGCCCGCCATGATTTCGATCAGCGGGGCCGCGGACTCGAATTGTCCGGTGAGGCGGCCAACCTGATCCTTCGGAAGGAACAGGAACGCGTTCTTTTCGAAGAACTCGCCGGAACCGAGCGCCTGTACCGATTCGAAATGTTGCTTGTCGTTGACGAGCTTTTGGTAGAGCGCCGCGGCGGCCGAGGTCGTCAGTTCAGGGGTCGGTGCCTCGACCACGGCGAGAATCGTCCGGTCCCGGTCGAATGCCTGGTCAAATTGGATGTCGCGCTTGCGCCAGTCGAGATCCGGAGAAATCAACGTGTTGATGTCGGTGTTGATCTCGAAATGCCGGGCCGTATAGGCGCCGGCCGCGACCGCAAGAGCGAGGGCAATCAGAACAGTCGTGGCGGCAAAGCGGGTGCAAGTCTGCACGATCGAAACAACTATCTTTGTCAGCACGTCTACTCTTTCTGGTGTCTGGCGGCCTGCCGGAAACGCCCGCTGTCTAGCGGAGTTCCCCGTGCCAATCTAATGTTGTTTTTGCGCTTTTCCCGGGGCTACCGGCCTTAAAGGGCCCAGAAAGTGCGAAATTCGGGCAATCCGGGGCGCCGTCTGCAAATAATCACCCTTAATGACGTAGCTTTGAGCAGATCAATGCTCGCAGATGCAATAAAAGTATCATATTACCTCAATTAGGCTTGGGAACCACGTATACCCACCCTATGTTCCCTTCAAGCCCGCCGTCGCCTTTCCTAACCGGTCAATTTTTGACACAAAGCGCCCCGCACCAGCATGTCCGGGAACGTTGGTGCTGATTTTGCAGACATGCGTTGATATCTGCGCCCGACTGAGCGCCCAACTGGGGATAGTCCAACTTGCGTAACGGCCGTCCAATGGAAGTCTATCTGGCACAACCGCGCGGGTTTTGCGCGGGCGTGGTGCGTGCGATCGAAATCGTCGAGCGCGCGCTCGAGAAGTATGGTCCCCCGGTCTACGTTCGGCACGAGATCGTCCATAACAAATACGTGGTCGAAAGCCTGAAAAACAAGGGGGCCATCTTTGTCGAGGACCTTTCCGAGGTTCCCCCGCAAGCCGTCACCGTATTCAGCGCCCATGGCGTGGCGCGCAGCGTGGAGGAAGAGGCAGCCTCACGGGGCCTGCCCGTGCTCAACGCCACCTGCCCGCTGGTGACCAAGGTCCATAACCAGGGCAAGCGATACATGTCGAAAGGCCGCTCGCTGATCCTGATCGGCCATGCCGGCCATCCGGAGGTCGAGGGCACCATGGGCCAGGTTCCAGGCCCGGTGCTCCTGGTCCAGAATGTCGACGAGGTGGCTGCCCTGACGCTGCCGGCCGACACCCCGGTGGCCTATATCACCCAGACCACGCTCAGCGTGGACGACACCAAGGACATCATTTCGGCCCTTCACGAGCGTTTTACAGATATTCAAGGCCCCGACACCCGGGATATCTGCTATGCGACACAGAACCGCCAATCTGCGGTAAGGGACCTCAGCAAGCTCGTCGACGTTATCCTGGTAGTAGGCGCGGCCAACAGTTCCAACTCGAACAGATTGCGCGAGATTGGGACCGAGGTTGGCGTTGCCAGCTATCTGATCGCCGACGGCAGCGAGTTGAACCCCGAATGGCTCAAGGATGCCAAGGCCGTCGGAATCACCGCCGGTGCGTCGGCACCGGAAGTTCTGGTCGACGACGTGATCGAGGCGTTGAAGCGGATTGGACCGGTCGCCGTGTCGGTGCTCCCGGGCCGCGAGGAAAATATCGAATTCAGGCTGCCGGCCGAGTTGACGGCGAGCTGACCAACATCTGACCGCAGAAAGAAAACTTGTAATGGCAATACCGTTCTTCAAGGAAATTCGCATTGGCGGCTATCTGATGAAACAGAAGCTGATGGGCCGGAAACGGTACCCGCTGGTGCTGATGCTGGAGCCGCTGTTTCGTTGCAATCTCGCTTGCGTCGGCTGCGGCAAGATCGACTATCCCGATGCGATCCTCAATCGCCGCATGACCCCGCAGGAATGCTGGGATGCAGCCGACGAGTGCGGCGCGCCCATGGTCGCCATTCCCGGCGGCGAACCGCTGATCCACAAGGACATCGGCGAAATCGTGCGCGGCCTTGTGGCGCGCAAGAAGTTCGTCTCCCTGTGCACCAATGCGCTGCTGCTCGAGAAGAAGCTTCATCTGTTCGAGCCCTCGCCGTACCTGTTTTTCTCCGTGCATCTTGACGGCCTGAAGGACCACCACGACAAGGCCGTGTCCCAGGAAGGCGTGTTCGAGCGCGCCGTCTCCGCCATCAAGGCCGCCAAGGCCAAGGGCTTCGCCGTCAACGTCAACGCCACGATCTTCGACGGACATTCGGCGGAAGACATTGCCAAGTTCCTCGACTTCACCGTCGAACTCGGCGTCGGCGTTTCGATGTCGCCGGGCTATGCCTATGAGCGCGCGCCCGATCAGGCGCACTTCCTCAACCGCACGAAGACCAAGAACCTGTTCCGCGACGTGTTCGCACGCGGCAAGGGCAAGAAGTGGAACTTCATGCATTCCAGCCTGTTCCTGGACTTCCTGGCCGGCAACGAGAGCTACGAGTGCACCCCGTGGGGCATGCCTGCGCGGAACATCTTCGGCTGGCAGAAGCCCTGCTACCTGCTCGGCGAAGGCTACGCCAAGACCTTCAAGGAGCTGATGGACACGACGGACTGGGAGACCTACGGCACCGGCAAGTACGAGAAGTGCGCCGACTGTATGGCTCACTGCGGCTATGAGCCGACCGCGGCGACCGATGCGTTCAAGAATCCGCTGAAGGCGCTCAAGGTGGCGATCAGCGGCGTTCGTACGTCCGGCCCGATGGCGCCGGAAATCGATCTGACCAAGCAGCGCCCGGCGCAGTACATCTTCTCTGCGGAAGTGCAGAAGCGGCTGTCAGAGATCCGCCGCGACGAGGCCCTCGCTGCCGAGCAGAAAGCCTCGACAGCCGCGTAGGCTGCGCAGCGCGCGGTTGAAGTCGATCCCGCTGGTCACGAGATCGCGCAGCGTTCGCGGGTTCCGCGCAACGCTGCGCATGACCTTACGCAGGTCGATACCACCGTCCGGCTTGATGGCGGCCATTGCCACCGGCGGTAACGCGCGGTGCGCGGGGTCGCTGACAACCCGAAGCGCAGCAAAAGGCAGCCCGGCCTTGGCGGCATATTCCGCCGCAATGTGGCTTTCCATGTCGACGGCGGCAGCGCCGGTTTCCAGGTGCAGCGCCTCCTTGAGGTGACGCGCAGCGACCACTTGCTCGGCGCCCGCCAAACGTCCCCTGACGATGCGCCGACGCCCCAGGCCTACGCTTGCGATCAGATCGTCGTTCAAGGACAGCCCGGCCAGCCAGCGGGCGTCACCTGCCAGCACTTCGGTCGCCACCACGACGTCGCCTGATCTCAGGGAAGGATCGAGGCCCCCGGCGACGCCAAAGCTGATGACGCCCCTGATCGTGGCGGGATCGAATACGGTGAGCAGGGCGCGCAACTGCTGCGGATCGCTACTGCTGCAGATAACGGTCATCCCGGGCCCGGACGCGATCCGGGCCTCCTGCACAGACCAGTCACAATCAGCACCGGCCGCGGGTCCAAATTGCCCGCGGGCGCTCTAATTCCAGCCCCCAACTTCACATTCCGACCCCTACCACCCTGCTATTGGTCTTTCGCAAATTCCGGTACCGCGCCAACGCCCAGAGCGGGAAGAACTTCGAATAGCCATGATAGCGCAGATAAAACACCCGAGGAAAGCCCGTAGCGGTATAGCGTTCCTCATCCCACAAGCCCTTTGGGGTCTGTGTGGTCGTAAGGTACTCAATGCCACGTGCGACGGCGGGATTTGCAACCTCGCCCGCGGCCATCAGGCCAAGCAAGGCCCATGCCGTCTGCGAGGCCGTTGACGAGCCGCCGTCAAACCCCTTGTCGAAGTCCTTATAGTCGAGTTGGTAGCTGGTCGCATCCTCCCCCCAGCCGCCGTCGGCGTTCTGGATCGAGACGAGCCAGTCGGACGCCTTCCGCATCATCGGGTCGCCATGATCGATGCCGGCGGCATTGAGGGCGCACAGAACCGACCATGTGCCGTAGACGTAGTTCAGGCCCCAGCGGCCGTACCAGGACCCCTCAGCGAGCTGGGTCCTGCGCAGGTAGGCGATCCCGGCGGCGACCGACGGATTCCCGGCGGTCTCGCCAAGCTGCGCCAGCATGGAAATGCAGCGGGCCGTGACGTCCTCGGTCGGCGGGTCCAGCAAGGCCCCGTGGTCCGAGAACGGGATGTTGTTGAGGTAATATTCGAGGTTGTTGACGTCGAAGGCCGCCCACCCCCCGTCCTTGCTCTGCATGCCCTCGATCCACTCGCGGCCGCGCGCGATCGCGGCGTCATAGGCCGGGTTCGGCGCATCGCGGCGAGCCCGATCCATCGCCATGACGACAACAGCGGTGTCGTCGAGGTCCGGATAGTGGGCATTGTTGTACTGGAACGCCCAACCGCCCGGACGGGTATCCGGAGCCTTGACGGCCCAGTCACCCTTCACGTCGAGCACCTGTCGGGGCAGCAACCAGTCCAGCCCCTGCTTGGCAGGCGCGACCGCGTCGCTGCTTCCGGCTTCAAGCAAGGCGTGGCAGGTCAACCCGGTGTCCCACACCGGCGAGACGCACGGCTGGCAATAGGCCTCGTCCTCGCCGATCACCAGGAGCTTGTCGAGGCCTCGCCGCTGGATCGCGCGCGGCGGATAGTCGGCACCCTTGCCGAGCGCCTCATACATCATGACCGCGTTGGCCATCGGCGGGAAAATGGCGCCGACGCCGTCTTCGCCGTTCAGCCGCTCCTCGGTGAAGGCCAGCGCAGCTTCGATCGCGCGCGCGCGCAAGCGCTTCGGAAACAACGGCTCGATCGTGCGCAGTATGCGGTCCAGCATACTGAACAGCAGATACCAGCTCCGGCTCTGATGTGGCGCCCTGGACGTCATGCCGACCGAGCGCGGGTCCTCCAGAAACAGTTCGTCGATGCCGACGCCTTTCGGATTTTTCGCGCGCGGCTTCAGCGCGGCCAACACCATCAGCGGCACCAGCGTCGTGCGGGCCCAATAAGAGATCTTGTTGAGGTGGAACGGCGACCACATCGGCAGCAACATGATCTCCACCGGCAGCACCGGCGTAGCGCGCCACGTCGTCACACCGAACAAGGCAAGCAGGAAGCGCGTGAAGACGTTGCATTTGCTCGCGCCGCCGCGCGCATGGATTGCCTCGCGTGCCCGCACCATATGTGGCGCGTCGATCGGATCGCCGATCATCTTCAAGGCGAAGTAGGCCTTGATGCTCGCGCTCATGTCGAAGGCGCCGTCATGCACCAGCGGCCAGCCGCCATGCGCCCCCTGAATCCGCCGGAGGTACCTGGCGATCTTGGCCTCCAGCGCGGAATCGACCGGCTCGGCAAGATAGTGCCGCAGCAGCACATATTCTGACGGAATGGTGCAGTCGGCCTCGAGCTCAAATACCCAATGGCCGTCGGCCTGCCGGAAATCGAGCAGCGCCTGTGTCGCCGAGTGAATGCTCGTCTCGAGCACCCCCGTATCGATTCCAGCCGTATTGGTCGCGGAAGGCATAATGCCCGACATTCCTGTATTCATTGCACTGTACTTGTTGGGCCCGTTGCGCCGGCGTTTCCGGTCAGGCCGGGCCCATGGCGAGAACGAGATCGGCCGCGCGGTCGCCCGACCGAACCGACCCCTCAATGGTCGCCGGCAACCCCGTATCAGTCCAGTCGCCGGCAAGAAACAGGTTTTTAAAGGCCGTTTTGGGCCCGGGCCGCAAGGTGTTCTGTTCCGGGGTCGCCTCAAATGTGGCGCGGCGCTCGCGTACGATCTGCCAGGGCGGTAGTTCGGCCGTAATCCCGACAGCCTGACAAACGTCGCGCCAGAGCGCCTGTGCGAGCTCCTCGCGCGGCATATCGACGAGTCGGTCGGCCCCGCTGATGGTGATCGACAGGCGCTGAGGGAACGCGAAAACCCATTCCACCAGACCTCCCACGACGCCCATAATGGGTGGCGCGTCTTTTGGCGGGTCGAAACGAAAATGGCCGTTCACGATGGCCTTGAATTTCGACGGCGCTTTCAATCCCGGCAGTAGCGAGACCGCCGACCGCGGCGGCACCGCCAGCACGACGACGTCTGACGGAGCGAGCGTGACGGTCTCGTCGCTGAACTTCAGTTCGGTGACGCGACCAGCCGCATTGCCAAATCCACGCAATTCCTGACTGAAGCGAACGTCGGCACCCTTGTCCTGCAACAGCTTGACGGCCGGCTCGACCAGAACCGCGCTCAAGCCCTCGCGTGCAATCAGCGGCCGGCACGCCTGCCCGCCTGCCAGCAAGGTCTCGCGGACAATGGCGCCGGCAAGTCCGGCCGAACCGACCGGTGGATCGACGTTGAGCGCGGCGAGCAGCAGGGGCTGCACCAATCGCTCGTACAGAACTCCCTCGCAGGGAATGGCATCGCCAACCAGCCGCGAAGGCGACGACCAGATCAGCGGCATCAGCGCCAGATAGTCACGCAACGTCGTGTCCGGGACGCGGCGCTCCGGATCGAACAGCCAGAGCGGCAAACGGCCATCGCCGAGATCGAGCTGCCAGCGCTTCCCTTTCGCCAGATCGACAAAAGGAAACTGGGCGCGCTTCGGCCCAACCAGCCCCGCTTCGGTGCCGATCGATTTCGCGTAAGCCAGCGCGTGACGGTTGCCCGACAACAGAAGATGATTGCCGTTGTCGATCGTGAGATTGGTTGCGGCATCGAAATAGGAACGGCAGCGCCCGCCCGCCTGCTGCGTGGCCTCGTAAACGCGCACCTTGAAATTCGCGTTCGCAAGCCGCACGGCGGCCGACAGGCCTGAAATTCCCGCGCCAACGATATGGGCAACCTTTTGCATTGGGATGATCGTGTGAGGTCTGAAATATTGAAGGTCAGAAGAAGCCGTAGCGGAGCACAATGGAAAGCTTGGCCATCTTGTTCAGGCGCACCGGCGCCCGCGGGTTAGCGAACCCGCGCGAAACAAGCAATCCCAGAATGGTGCCGTAGTATTTCGACATGATGCGTGGCGCGCGCACCGCCTGGCGCGAATTGCGGGCCATGATCTCATCGGATTTCGTGAAATGGTCCCTTGCCCGCTCAACCAGCGGCGCGCAGACCTTCGGCAGCGCCGGATCCGCGGCAACGGTCAGCGGATCGGTCGAGGTGATGCCGGCCTGTGCCAGCCCCTCTTTGGGCAGATACAGCCGGCCGATCCCGGCATCCTCGTCGATGTCGCGGAGGATGTTGGTTAACTGCAAGGCGCGACCGAGGTGATGCGCAAGCAGAATACCGTCCTCTCTCGGCATGCCGAACACGCGTACGGAAAGACGCCCGACGGCGCTGGCGACGCGATCGCAGTAGAGATCGAGGGTGGCAAGGTCCGGCGCGCGGATGTCCTGCGGGACATCCATTTCCATGCCGTCGACGATGGCCAGAAAATCGTCACGCTCCAATCCAAACTGCTGAACCGAGCCGACGTAATCGCGCATCCGCGCCGGCGGACGGCCCTGATAAAGCGCGTCGATGTCGTCACGCCACTGTTGCAGCGCGGCCAACCGCTCGCCGCGCGGCCCGGGCGAGTCAGCGATGTCATCGACCTGGCGGCAAAAACTGTAGATCTGAAACATGGCTTCGCGCTGCTCGCGCGGAAGCATGCGCATCGCGGCGTAGAATGAACTGCCCGATGCCTTGGTCTCGTAGCTCGGACCGGTTTCCGGATTTTCCAGCTTCATGCGCCCGCCGCCGATTTCGAGGCCGGACGCCGCCCGGAGAGCCGATGGATCGTTTCAGCAGCCATGCCGCCGAGGGTGAATGTCAGCAATTCTACCGGGTTGAGGTGGACGCGTTCGCTCAAGGGATCGCGCACCTTCAGAAGACGCACGATCCGGTCCGCAAACGATTTAATGACCGCGATTTCCAGGCCGAGGCGGAAATCCCGGACATCAGCGGCCAACGCCCTGCCCTCATTGAGCAGCGCTTCGTTGCGTACCGCCAGCGCTTGCAAACATTGCAGCAATGCCGGCGCCGAGCGCGCCTCGCCGAGCTGCTCGACGGAAGCGCCGGCAGCGGCAAGCGCATCGCGCGGAAGATAGACGCGGTTCAGGTTTCGAAAATCCTTGCCGCAGTCCTGGAGGTGATTGTTGATTTGCAGACCGGCACAAATTGCGTCGGAGGCGGCCCAGGTGGATGTACTTTCGCCGTGGACGTCGAGCACGAACCTGCCGACCGGCATTGCCGAATATCGGCAATAGTGAATCACCTCGTCCCAGGTCTCATAGCGAAGCTTGGTCACGTCCATGCGGAACGCAGTCAGAAGGTCGAGCGCATGGCGCGGCGGCATTCCTCGCTCCGCCAGCGCCTGTCGCAGGTTGACGGCCTCAATCTGGCTGTCGCCCTTGCCGAGCAACTCGGCCTCCAGAAGATCAAGAAGCGAAAGCTTCTCGTCTCCGCTCAATGTTTCGTGGTCAGCGATGTCGTCGGCGGTTCTGACGAAATTATAGAATGCGAGGATCAACGGCCGATGGCGCGGATGAATGATCCACGACGCGACGGGAAAATTCTCGTCGCGGTGGCCCTTGCCGGATCGCCAATCGCTCGCGGTGGTCATCTGTTGAAGCTAGCTGTGTCTGGGTTGCGCATGCATCGGATATCCCGGCATGCTTGCGGAACTTGTACGCCCCATATAGGGGAATACGCTCCCAAAACCAATGCCATACACGCATGGGAAAGCGCCCGCCACGCCCGAAAACGGGCGGTGGCGGGGCTTCAATTACGGGCGTTCTCAGTTTTTAGCGTTGGGGTTCGGAAAGCCGTTATTGGTCAAAACCTGATCGCAGGCCTTGGTCAGCTTGGGGCGAAACTGCTGCAAGCAGCCGAGAATGGCGAGGTCGCTATCGTTCATCACCGCCCGGCAGTGTCTCTGAACGTCGGGGGCACAGGCCCTATGCTCCTCGGGCGTTCCGCCGTGTTGTTGTTGCTGGGCCACCGCTCCGGCCGAGACCGACAGCGACAGCAGAGCAGCTACGAAGAAAGTCTTACGCATTGTGTTCCCTTATTCTTACGGCAGAGATTTCGAACCCGATTAGCAATGGCATCGGCGGCAGACGATTCGGACCACCGATGACAGCGCGCACAAGCGCTGGCAAATGCGGCCAAATTTGCGACGATCGTCTCCCTAAATTGCGGCCCTCGAAAGCGGTTTTCGAGATGCGCGTAACCGATTGGCATCACACGATATTTTTCGGATCAAGGCGCATGGCGATTGCCGCGCGGCGAGAGCTTGAGAATACCCGAAGTCGCGATCCCTTCGCGAGCAAAAAAATGCGACTGCCTCAATTTGTCCCGGAGCGACAAACATTTGTCGCCGAACGACAAAAGCCCCCCAGCGAGCGGCGAGTGTCGAATTACCTCTTGAACCAAACCCATCGTCGAAGCACCAAAACACGTGCGCGGAAAAAATGCCGCTCACGGGCAACGTCACATTCAAAGGGGCAATCGAAGATGAAATACGCAGGTTCAGGCCTGATCGGGCAGACGATAAAGGCGGGCGCGATCGTCGCGGCGCTGGCGCTGTCGACTTCCGCCGGGTACGCCCAGTCGAGTCCGTTCGCGGGCTTTGATGGCGCCTGGTCCGGCACCGGAACGGTTTCGCTGTCGGACGGATCGAACGAGCATCTGCACTGTCGCGCGGTCTATCAGCTCGACGGCACCGGTACTGGTGTTGAAGCAAACACTTCGCTGCGCCAGCGACAGCTACAAGTTCGATCTCATCCAGCGACGTCACCAGCCACGGCGATCATATCACCGGCAACTGGTCGGAAACCAACCGCAATATCTCGGGCAGTCTGCTGGGAACGGCCGGCGCCGGCAAGATCGACGTGAAGGTCGAATCCGCCGGCTTCAACGCCACCTTGACGCTGCGGACGACCGGCAACAAGCAGACCGTGCAGATCAACTCCCAGGGCGATATCCGCGGCGTCTCGATCACGACTGGTGAAGGGCTAAGCGCCCCTCACCCCGCAAACCGACGTTAGACGGCGGGTCCTGCGGGACTCGCCTTTCCGCGCAGCTTCAGCGACAGATTGATCAGGAACATCGCTGTCGGACGCAGGATGAAGAGGTCGGCGACCAGCGCCGCCACCATCGAGAACGCGCTGAGCCAACCGAACAGGCGCAGTGACGGCAGAGCGGAAAACACGGTCACGACCAGGCCGCACGCCAGCACCACCGTGGTCAGGATCAGCGCCGGTCCGACCAGAACGGTAGCTCGCTCGACCGCAAGCTCCGGCGTCACGTCGGGCTTTGATTCAAGCCTCAGTCGGTTGAGGAAGTGGATGGTGGCGGAAAGCCCCAATCCGAACGACACCGTCAACGCCACGACGCTGGCAAATTGCAGGCCCTCTCCGAGCAGCCAAAGCACCGTGCCCGACATCACGACCGGGAAAATTCCGGGCAGGATGCAGGAGAACAGCACCACGACCGAACGGAATGCGAGTCCGATAAAGATCGCAACCAGCGCGAATTCGATGGTCAGCCCGCGGTTGAGCTTTTCGATCATGTTGGCGGAATTACGCGCCGCGATCGCCGACAAGCCCGTGACCGCGATCTCGTAGCCCGGATGGGCCTGGCGCACTGCCTCGAGCCCGTGATCGAGTTTTTCGACCACCGGGAGGATCTGGCTTGAATCGAGGTCCGGCACCCTGCCCGACACCACCACCGCGTCCTGATCCGCCGAAATGAAACGTCGCACCAGATATTCAGGGATGACGTTGACATATTCCTTCAGCGTCGCAACGTCCGAACTGCCCGCCTTCTCCGCGAGCCAGCGCCGCAGCGTCTCGAGCGACCAGACGTTGCCGACGCCGGCCTGCTTTTCAACCTGCGACTGGACATCCGCAATGGTCTGCAACGTTTGCGGATCGTAGAGAGATGCGCCCTTCGGGAATTCGATCAGCACGTCGATCGCATTGGCGCCACTGAGCTTGGCGTCAAGGCGGCTGCTGGCAGCGACCGCCTGCTGCTTGTCCGGCACCTGATCCGCCAGCCGGTAACGCGGCTCGAGATTGGCGTAGATAACACCGAGGCTACCGACAAACAGTACGGCAATGAGACTGAAGAGGCCGGGGCGACCGACCATCCGCACTGCAATCCAGTAACAGAAATTCCGCAGCATCTGCACGCCCGCATCGGCGCCCTGGAATTTGACCGCGAAGACCTTTTCGTTGCGCACCAACAAGACGCCGAACACCGGCACCAGCGACAGCACCGCGACCAGCGCAATTACCGTTGCGGCAAGCCCGGCCTCGCCGAATTTTCGGATCAGGTCGGAATCCGAAAATTGCAGCGCGATAAACGAAATACCGGCGGTGCCGTGCGTCAGTACGCAAGCGGGACCTACGACCAGCACGGCATTGCGGAACGCGGTGTACTTGTCCTGCCCCGCAATCAACCGGTCACGCGCCGCGAAAGTGAGCTGCATCGAGTCCGAAAAGCTGATCACCATGATGAGCGGCGTCATCACGTTGAGGAACATGTTGAGATTGAAATTCGCCCAGCCGAGGACGCCGAGCGCCAGCAAGATCGCGATGATCGGCGGGAACGCCGCCACCACCATGAACGATATCTTGCGGAAGAAGATGATGGCGATGATGCAGCCGGCAAGAATGCCGAGAATGTTGTAGGTCAACCCGTCGCGTTCGACCGCGTTGCGGATCTCGAGTTGCATCACGGGAACGCCGGACAATTCGGCGTTGAGGCCGGTGTCTCCGAGGTCCTCTTTCATCAGCTTGCGAATCTCGCCGATTGTCTTGCCGAGCTTGTTGCTGGCGACGACGTCGGGCTCGATCGAGAGCACGATCAGCGCCAGCGTACCGTCTTCCGACAGCAATTTGCCGCGAATGAGCTCGTTCGATCTTGACCGTTTCGATGAACTTGTCGTAGTCGGCGCCTTGCGGCAGTTCGGAGGGGAACAGTGCTGCGGGGAACTTGCCCGGCGCTGGTGCCTGACGCGCCGAGAACAGCGAGATCAGGCCGCGGGTGCCGTCCACAAGCTGAAGGTCGGTGATGAAGTCGCGCAGCTTTTCAAGGTTGTCGCGCGCCAGCAGCTTCTTGCCCTCGACCACGACGAGCACGTCGAATTCGGTCGCGGGGAAGCGTTTGATTTCCAATTCGTACTGCCGGTATTCCTTGGAATTGGAACGGAACAGCTGGCTCAGGGAATCGTCGATCTTGATGCGCTCGATTCCGAAAACCGCGCCGATGAGGAGCCCGACGAGAATAATGCAGGACCAGATCGGAGCCTGGACTGCGATGAGACCGATCCTTTCGAGCCCAAAGGCAATGCTTGCCAGCGGACGCTGCTCGACCTTCTCGACGTGAACTTCACTCTCGTTGTTCTTTTCGAGCATGCCCTATCCAATTCTCACAACGGCCCCATAGCCGCAGAAAGTGACAAAAACAAATCTTGTATGAAACTCCTCCACCGATTGGCGGAGCATTGTCATGACCGTTGAAAACATACGATAATTTTGCGGAGGGGTGTAGCAGGTCTGTCCGGTTCCTCACAAGCTTTGCACGTCCAAATGCCATGCCTCTGTGGGCGGCAAACTGGCCGGATTTCACGTTAGGTTGAATTGGCGATTGCCTGGTCCAGCCTGACGCCGCTTTCGTCCTTCAACCCGATGCCCGTCAACTGCCGCGTGAGGCCTTCGCGAACCAACCAGCCGATCTTTGCGGCCGCCTCGTCATAACTGAGCCCGGCGCGGTGAATATTGGAAACGCAGTTGCGCTTCTCGTCGGTGGTTCCGATGGTCGGGGCAAAGGTCAAATAAGCGCCGAGACTATCCGGCGCCGACAGACCCGGCCGTTCGCCGATCAGCATGACGGTCATTCGCGCGCCAAGAACGTGACCGATTTCGTCGCCCAATGCGACACGCGCGCCCGTCGCAACGACGGCGGCTCCGATCTCGATGGTTTCCTCCGCAAGCAGAGGAAGCAGCTTGCGCAACAACTCGACCGCATGCGCGTTGACGGCGGCAGGCGAAAGCCCGTCCCCGATGATGATCGCGACAGCGCCCGCGCCGCTGCGATGACCGGTCAGCCGCTGCCGCGAATCCGCATCAAGCTTGCGCCCAAGATCCGGTCGCGCGAGATAGTCCGATCGGCCGGGCGCCATGCTCGAAACGCGCGCGGCTGCCAAGCCAAGGCTTGCGAGACCGTGCACCAGGATGTCCGCATCGAAAGCTGCGTGAACGGCATCGCGGGCGCGGGCGTGGTCGAGCGTGAAATCGAGCAACGCCCTGGTCGGCAGGCTTGCACCTGAGCGGCCCAGCGCCACGCGCGCGGGCGTAAGCTCGCGCAAGCGTTCAAGCGGCAGCGAAACGTCGGTCTTTGTGAGATCACTCGGCAGGGACGGAAGCCTCGCGCAACCGAACGGAATAATTCGACGCATTTTGCCGGCCGCCGGAGGCCGCGCGAGCAAACACGATGAGGTGATGAGCAACGATCATCGAGGCGATCAGATGCTCGATCTCGCCGCGGGCAAGCCGGCGCAGCGCAAACTTCCAGAACTCAAGCTTGTAATCGCCGAGAACCCCGATCTTCCAGAAGATGTTGCGCAACATGATCAAGCCGAGCCTGATGTTCGGCCACGACGCCTTCGGCGGCGGCCGCTTGATCTGGTTCGGTGCGGTATTCTGGATCTGGTACTCGTAGCGTTGCAGAAGCTTGGCCGGCTCATAGGCCACGCCCATGCACTTGCGCCAGGTGTCCACGACCTCGTCATAGGGCATGACAAAGTCGACGTTGAACTCCCTCCCCTCGTCGTCTTCGATCAGTCGATTCTCGCGCTACGAGGCGATCCCAGAGCGGCGTCTTCGGCAACGCTTGCAGCAGATTGATGGTCAGCAGCGGAATCTGCGAGGCCTCGATGAATTCAATCAGGTGCGCGCCGGTTTCCGGCTTGTCGGTGTCGAGCCCGAGGATGATTCCCGAGACCACTTCCAGACCGTAGCTGTTGATCGTCTGGATGCTTTCCATGATGGGGACCATCATGTTGTGATCCTTGTGGATCGCCTTGAGCGCGACGGGGTCCGGGGTCTCGATGCCGCAGAACACCGTGCAGAAAAACGCCTCGCGCATCCCGGCGAGAATTTCCGGCCGCTTGGCGATATTCAGCGTCGCTTCACAGGAGAGACGCAGCACAAATCCGGTCTTCTTCTGCCACTCGACCAGATGCGGCAACAGTTCGAGCGCGGCCTTGCGGTTACCGATGAAGTTGTCGTCGACGAAGTAGACCGAGCCGCGGATACCGCATTCGAGCAGCTTGTCGAGCTCGGCCGTAATCTGTTGCGGCGACTTGATGCGCGGGTTGCGGCCGTAAAGCCCGGGGATATCGCAAAACTCGCACTGATAGGGACACCCGCTCGAATATTGAATGCTGCCGAGGAAGTAGCGGTTAAGCTCGGCGAGTTCATAGGCGGGAAGCGGAAAGCTCGTCATGTCGAGGCGATTGGCCGTCTTGAGCACGATCTGCTGTTCCGGACGCGACGGATCGCGCCCCAACCGCCCGATCAGTTCATCGGTCGCATCGCCCAGCTCGCCGACATGCAGATAGTCGAACGACGGATAGTAGTCCGGGCACGCGCTCACCGACGGGCCGCCGATCGCAACCGGCAGGTCGAATGCATGCGCGCGGCGGCAAATATCGTTCATTTGGTGACGCTGAATGTGCATGCCGCTGACGAATACGGCTTCTGCCCATTCGAAATCCTCAGGCGTGGCGGCGCGAATGTTTTCGTCGACGAACCGGACCGGCCAGTTTTCCGGCATGTAGGCCGCGATCAACAGCAGCCCCTGCGGCGGCATGAAGGCCTGAACGCCGTCGGTCAGCGGATAGGAATATTCGAAGGTGCCAAAGGCGGACGTATAGCGCGGAAAGACGCACAGGATACGGCGCACGGTATCGGCGCTTGCGGCTCTCATGGCTTTCTCTGCACTCTCAAGTCAGACAAGTTAATCATGCAATCCGCAAGTTGGGCCATAAATTTTTCAGGATTATGGCAGTGCCCTAATCCCGCAATGACCGGATGGTTGCTAGTTGGCGAGCGAATAGCGGGCCTGCAAGGCCGGCTGGGTGGAGTGGATTTGACATTCGCCACCGGCTAGCCGCAGGTTCGTCAAGCGAATGTCAAATCCTAAACTCCACCAGAAACTTATATTCGCTAGTGGTCCTTTGATTCTAACATTCGCAAAAGTGCCCGCGGTGAAGTGATACGAATGTTAGAATCGGACCGCTAGCCGATCAAGCGGCGGGCGAAATCAGGCAGCAGCTCACCATTACCGGCGAGGCGGAAATTGCTGTCCGTGAGCCCGGCGCGAAGCAGCCAGTCGTCGAACTCCGGCGCCCGCTTCAACCCGAAGAGGTCGCGGATATAAAGTGCATCGTGAAATGACGTCGACTGATAGTTCAGCATCACGTCATCCGCACCGGGAACCCCCATGATGAAGTTCACGCCGGCGGCGGCAAGCAGCGTCAGGAGATTGTCCATGTCGTCCTGATCGGCCTCGGCGTGGTTGGTGTAGCAGACGTCCACCCCGAGCGGCAGGCCGAGCAGCTTGCCGCAAAAATGATCCTCGAGCCCCGCGCGAATGATTTGCTTGCCGTCGTAGAGATATTCCGGGCCGATGAACCCTACCACGCTGTTGACGAGCAACGGGTCGAACGCGCGCGCCACGGCATAAGCGCGTGCCTCGCACGTCTGCTGGTCGACACCGTGATGGGCCTCCGCCGACAGCGCCGACCCCTGCCCGGTTTCGAAGTACATCACGTTGTTGCCAACGGTGCCGCGCTGAAGCGAACGCCCCGCATCATGTGCTTCACGTAACAGTTTAAGATCGACCCCGAAGCTTCGGTTAGCGGCTTCTGTTCCTGCGATCGACTGAAAGACCAGATCGACGGGCACGCGCTCGGCAATCAACCGAAGCGTCGTCGTCACGTGGGACAAGACGCAGGATTGCGTCGGGATTTGTAGCCGGCCAATGATCTCGTCGAGCAGATGCACGAGCCTGGCGATGACGGCAGGATCGTCACTGGCCGGATTGATGCCGATACAGGCATCGCCCGCACCGAGCAGAATGCCATCCAGGATCGAGGCGGTGATGCCCTGCGCATCGTCGAAGGGATGATTGGGTTGCAGCCGCACACTCATCCGTCCGCGCTGACCGATGGTGTCGCGAAAAGCGGTGACGACTTCGCATTTCCGCGCCACCAGGATCAGGTCCTGGTTACGCATCAATTTCGAGACGGCCGCCGCCATTTCCGGTGTGATCCCGCGCGCGACTGCCTTGAGAACATCCGGGCTTGCCTGTCCCGAGAGCAGCCAGTCCCGGAACGATCCAACCGTGAACGAAGAGATTGTCGCGAACGCCGCGGGATCGTGACCATCGACGATCAGGCGCGTCACTTCGTCGGACTCATAGGGGACCACCGCCTCGGTCAGGAATTGCTTGAGGGGTACGTCCGCGAGCGCGATCCGCGCGGCCACCATCTGCTCGGCGTTGTCGGCGGCCAACCCGGCAAGGCGATCACCGGAACGCGGGGGACTTGCCTTGGCAAGAAGGTCGCGAAGGTCGTTAAAGACGTAAGCGGTATTACCGATGGCGTGCCGATAGGCCATGCCTGCTCCGGGTCGGTCAACGCTGACAGTCTAAGCCTCAGTCCAACGTAGCATTATGTATACCACCTGCGACAAGCTGCCTCGCGTCATAGAGGTTGCAAGGCCGTCGCTTTTCACCAAATCATCACACTTCTAAGCAATTGATTTTGCTTATATTTCAAGTTTCGACCGCCGAGAGTCCTTAACAACTGCTTAACTTGCCGTCCTGCCCCTGCGGTATCCGGCCGCGCGAATGGTTAAGATTTTTTACAGACAAACTTCACATAATCTCAATGATGGCCAACACATTGCGATTGGCCTCCAGCGTGAGGCCAAATGCCGGACATTATCAAATCTATTGCGCCATCGGACCGGAAGAAAACCTCAAGTCTTTCGCTTGCCTTCAAGCTCTACTCGATATTTGCGCTGTTCGCGCTTCTGACCGCTGCGATCACAGCGCTGTCCGAATACAACACGCGTCATAGCACCGAGCTGACCCAGTCCATCGAGACCGCAAGCCAGGCTGCGCTCAATGTCGAGCGTGTCAACTCGCTGGTCTATGCCGTGGTGATGGAATCCCGCGGCATCTACATGTCGACGGACCTGCCTGTCGTGAAGAAATACGGCGATGGGCTCTACAAGTTTAGCGGCCAACTGCTTGAAGTCGTCAAGAACTGGCAATCCATTGTCCAGGAAGACGACCGCAGCCAATTTGCCAGCTTCAAGGAACGGATCGATAAGTTCGTCGAATTCCGCAAAGAACTCGTTCGCCGCGCAATCGAGGTCAGCCACGAGGCCGGCCGCGAATGGGGTGACAACGACGCCAATCGAAAAGTGCGCACGGATCTCAACAAGGATCTGGAAGCGCTCTCGAAGGTCTATGCGGAACGCAGCAAGAAAATCGCTGAGGATACCGCCCTCAACCGTCAGCTCGCCTTTCTTCTGACCTGTCTTGGCGGACTGGCTCTGATCCTGGTCGGCGTGGGTGTCTTTATCATCGCACGGTTGGTAGCGCGCCCGCTTTCCGTGATTACCACAACCATCAAACATGTCGCGGAAGGCGCGGAAGGCGTCGACGTTCCACACACCGATCGGCAGGACGAGATCGGGGCGCTGGCTCGTGCGATCCGGATTTTTCAGGAAGCGATGGACCGCAACCGCAACCTCAATTCGCAGGTGTTGCTGGACTCCAAAGCGCGCGATGAACGGACCCGGCAAATCGAAGTATCGGTCGAATCCTTCCGCAGCGCGATCGGCAGCGTCCTGGGTGCGGTGAACGACAGCGCCTCGGGGATGCGCGAGACCGCGCAGTCGATCTCGGGCGTCGCGGGCGTTGCCAGCGGGCGCGCAAGCGCCGCGGCAAACGCCACCGAGCAGGCCTCCAGCAACGTTTCAGCCGTCGCCAGCGCTGCCGAAGAATTGTCGGCTTCGATCGAAGAGATCGGACGGCAAGTGCGCCAATCGGCCGAAGTCGTCGAACAAGCCGGCCAGCGGACCGAGAAATCCGTCACCGAGATCGAAAGCCTCGCCGCGGCGACCCAGCGCATCGATGGCGTGCTCACGCTCATCCAGGCGATTGCCGAGCAAACCAACCTGCTGGCGCTCAACGCCACGATCGAGGCCGCCCGCGCCGGCGAGGCCGGCCGCGGCTTCGCCGTGGTCGCCCACGAGGTGAAGGCGCTCGCCGGTCAAACGGCCAAGGCAACTTCCGAAATCGGCCAGAACATCAGCATGATTCAGGTCTCGACGCGCAACGCGGTCGAAGCCGTTCGCGAAATCGGCACCGCTGTGCGCGAGATCAACGAGGTCACGGCCAACATCGCCGGCGCAGTCGGACAACAGGATGCCGCAACGCGCGAGATTTCCGCCAATGCGCAGCTTGCCGCCGAAGGCAATTCGACGCTCGTCATGAATATCGGATCGCTCAGCGAAGCCATCGACAACACCAACAAAGGCGCGTCGTCGGTGCTTTCGGCGTCAAGCGATCTGGCTTCGACAGCGGAGCGGCTATCGCGTGAGGTCGAGAAATTCTTCCACGATCTGCGCGCCGAAGGTGACGTCGCGGTACGGAATGTCAGCTAGACGGCAGACGCCTCAGAACCAGGGATACAGGATCCGAACGCCGCCGACGAAGACAAACGCCATCGACATGGCGAGACCGCTGGCGCTGAACAGCGCAATCTGATTGAAGAGGCCAGCCTCGATCGAAGAGCGGCTGTTGCTCGCGTTTGATACATTCAGCATGTCGTCCCCCTGTGATTCCAGGCAACTGGTGCCCGGTTTATGGGAAACCTTAGGGACGAGAGCTAAGCAGAGTCTTACGCGCTATCCCGAACCATGGCGAACAGTAAAGATCAGGTTAAGAAGCGTGCCGCGTTCGATCAATGACGCGCGATCGGCCAATTATTCCACCAGCGTGACGTCAATGGCCACGTTGAGCCTTTTGCTCACGTGATCCCACGATGCCGCCGACGGGCGATACGTCCGAAGAGTCTTGCCCGACGGTCAGAACGACTGATCGTTCTCGACCAGAATATCGTGGTCGGCCTCACATCGTGGCGCCAAGTACCCAGGGCGCGAATTCCGCGCCGCCGAAATCGAAGCTCTCGCTCTTGGTCGGCTGGCCCGAAGCGGTCTTGAGCATCAACTCGAAAATCCGCTCGCCGCATTGCTGCACACTCTCTTCACCGTCGAGGATGGTGCCGCAATTGACGTCCATGTCGTCTTCCATGCGCGTGTACATCGGCGTGTTGGTGGCAAGCTTGATCGACGGCGCCGGCTTGCAGCCGAACACGCTGCCGCGGCCGGTGGTGAAGCAGACGAGATTGGCGCCGCCCGCCACCTGTCCGGTCGCCGCGACCGGGTCGTAGCCGGGCGTATCCATGAACACGAAACCCTTCTTGGTGACGGGCTCCGCATAGTTGAGGACGTCGACCAGATTGGTGCTGCCGGCCTTTGCCATCGCACCCAGGGATTTTTCGAGGATCGTGGTGAGACCGCCGGCCTTGTTGCCGGGGCTCGGATTGGCGTCCATCTCGGCGCCTTCGCGCTCGGTATATTCCTCCCACCAGCGCATCAGGCCGACCAGCTTCTCGCCGACCTCGCGGCTGACTGCACGCCGGGTCAAGAGATGTTCAGCGCCATAGGTCTCCGGCGTTTCCGACAGAATGACCGTGCCGCCGTGGCGCACGAGAAGATCGCTCGCCGCACCCAGCGCCGGGTTGGCCGAGATACCGGAATATCCGTCCGAACCGCCGCATTGCAGCGCCACCGTCAATTCGCTGGCCGGGACCGGTTCGCGCTTGACCTTGTTGGCATCGGTCAAGGCTTCGCGGACAAAGGCAACACCCGCCTCGACCGTCTTGCGGGTGCCGCCGGTCTGTTGAATTTCGAGTTCGCGAAGGCGGCCGGCGAGTTTCTGCTCCTGCATCAGCCCGCCGATCTGGTTGACCTCGCAGCCGAGCCCCAACACGACGACGGCGGAGAAATTGACGTGCCGCGCATAGCCGCCGAGTGTCCGGCGGAGAAGCGCGAGCGGCTCGTCCTGCGTCATGCCGCAACCGGTCTTGTGGGTGAGCGCGACGACGCCGTCGACATTGGGAAAATCGGCCAGCGGATTGTCGCCGGTGAATGGATTTTTCCTGAAGACGTCAGCCACGAGACCCGCGACATGCGCGCTGCAATTCACCGAGGTGAGGATGCCGATGTAATTGCGGGTCGCGACGCGCCCGTCGGGACGGCGAATGCCGTCGAACGTTGCCGGCAAATCGAAATTCGGCGCCGGCTTCACGTCGACGCCGTATGCATAGTCTTTCGCGAAATCGCCCATGCCGCAATTCTGGGTGTGAACGTGCTGACCCGGCGCAATCGGCGCGGTGGCAAAGCCGATGATCTGGCCGTAGCGGTGAATCGGCTCGCCGACCGCAATCGCGCGGATCGCCACTTTGTGGCCGGCCGGAATGCGCTCCACCGTGGTCACGCCGTCCGCGACCACGAGTCCCGGCGGAAGGCTCGAGCGCGCGATCAGCACGCCATCATCGGGATGAAGACGAATGACGGGTGCCGGGGCCATGCTGGTTCTCCTTGATGCTCTAACAGTATCGTGCCCCGGACGCAGCGCAGCGCGAGCGGTGCGCTGCTGATCCGGGGCCGAAGGCGCCGCGCGATGTCGCTGGATCCCGGATCTGCGGTGCAGCGCTCAAGAAGCGCCGCACCGCGTCCGGGACACGAGAAGATCACGCCTTGCCGCCAGAGTCCTTGCGGGTCTGGGCGATCTGCATACGCGCATAGGTCGCCATCAGGCCGACCTCGTTGAACAGCGTCACCAACTTGAAGCCCATGTTGATCGCGCGCAGCGCGCCGTCGGCGCCCGAGCAGTGGATGCCCGGCTGGAGGCCGCGCTTGTCGCACTCTTTCACGATCTTCTCGTAGATCTTGAGAATCTCCGGCTCTTCGCGATCGAGCTTCGGCACCAGTCCGTAGGAGAACCCGAGATCGGAGGGGCCGATATAGACACCATTGATGCCTTCGACGTCGAGGATCGCCTCCATGTTGCCGATCGCGGTCCGCGTCTCCATCATCGGCAACAGCACGATGTCATCGTTGGCGGTCTTCTGATAGCTGCCGGCCGTGCCATAGAGACCCGCGCGGATCGGACCGTTCGAGCGCGTGCCCATCGGCGGGTACTTGCTGTAGGCCACGAGGTTTTTCGCCTCTTCCGGCGTGTTGATCATCGGGCAGATCACGCCATAGGCGCCGCCATCGAGCACCTTGCCGATGATGCCGGGTTCGTTCCACGGCACGCGCACCATCGGCGTTACCGGGTGGCCATGCATGGCCTGGAAACACTGGATCATCGACTGATAGTCCTGCACGCCGTGCTGCATATCGACAGTGACGCTGTCGAAGCCGCATTGCGCGACGACCTCGGCCGAGAAACCGGAAGGGATCGCAAGCCAGGCGTTCACGACCACCTTGCCCGCCGCCCATATTTCCTTGACCTTGTTTGCCATCGTTCTTTCCTTGCGTTGCAATCTGTTCCGGCCTCGCGAACGGAGCCGCCAAAAGCGCTCCGCTACCCGCCAATTCGATCCCCGCTTGTAGCGCCGAACCACCGCCTTGGCTCGCAAATATGGCTCGCATCTACTGGGTTGCCCGCTGGATGCTTGCCTCGCTCACGCCGACCTCGCGGGCGGTGTTGACGATGGCAGCCCAGGTATCGTCCGGCAAGGGAATGCCGTTCTTGGTGCGCTCGGCGCGAGTCTTGCGCTCGACATCGCCCGGGATCAAGACCGGCTCGCCGCCCGCAATCGGCTTGGTCTCACGGATGAAGTCAACGTAGCGCGAGACCTCGCCGTCGAAGAAATGCGCGGGATCGACCACCTTGGGGTCGATGTAGAAGGCGAGCATGCCGTTGGCAAAGCGCCGGTTGGGCGCCGTCGCGCCCGTCCCGGTCAGCGCGCCGCCGAGCAACTCGCACATGAACGCCAGCCCCGAGCCTTTATGCTCGCCAAAGGCGCGGATCGCCCCAGTCCCCTTGGTGTGATCGCGCGGACCGTCCGGCGTGTACGGCCCGTAGAGCACCTGCGGGTCCTCGCTCAACGAGCCGTCACCGTCGATCAGCGCACCCTTCGGCAGTTTCTTGCCGCCGCGGCTTGCGACGAGGCACTTGCCCTCTGCGACGATCGATGTGGCAAAGTCGAGCACGATCGGGTCCTGACCCTCGCGCGGAACGCCGACGCAATAGGGAGCGGTCGACAGCCGCTTCTCGACCCCGCCGAACGGTGCAACCAGCAGCGAACCCGCCGCATTGACGAAGTGCACGGAGACAAGCCCTTCGGCGGCAGCCATCTCGGCCCAGTCACCGACGCGGCCGATATGTCCGGCGTTGCGCAGGGCGACGGCGGCAAGCCCGGCTTTCTTGCATTTCTCGATGCCGACCTTCACCGCGACCGGCGCCACGGTCTGGCCGTAACCGAACTTGCCATCGACCACGGCCAATGACGGCGTATCGACGACGACCTCGGCGGTCTGGTTCGGCACGATGGAGCCCATCTTCTTCCATCGGACATAAACCGGCACGCGGATGACGCCGTGGCTGTCGTGCCCGGTGAGATTGGCCGTCGTGAGGTAAGTCGCGATGCGCCTCGCCTCTTCGGACGAGGATTCCGAGTGGCTGAAGACGTCGGCAACAAAGTCGATGAGATTTGAAAGCTGGATCGTGACCATTTCAGTCGTCGCTCTTCTTGGCTTTACGCTAATTTCGTCGTGGCGCTTATGCACTCACCTTGGCATGACCGCCGAGGTAAGCGGCGCGGATGGCTTCATTGCCCCAGAGTTCGTCGGGCTTGCCGCCGAGGACGATCCGTCCCGTTTCCAGGACGTAGCCGTGATCGGCAACCGACAATCCCATGCGCGCGTTCTGCTCGACGAGCAAGACCGTGGTGTTGCGCCGGATTTCCGAGATGATCCGAAATACCGCCTGCACGATGACCGGCGCAAGACCGAGCGACGGCTCGTCGAGCAGCAACAGCCGTGGCTTGGCCATCAGGCCGCGCGCAACAGCGACCATTTGCAACTGACCGCCCGACAACGTCCAGCCGAGCGCGTTGGCAAAGGTCCGGATATCGGGAAACAGATCGAACATGGCATCCGCCTCGCGCGACAACGCGGCCTTGCCGACGCGGCGGTTCGATCCGCCGAGCATGATGTTTTCCTTGACGGTAAGGCCGGGGAATACCCGCCGTCCCTCCGGCACATGCGAAATGCCGAGACGCACGATGGCCTCCGGTCCACGACCCGAGATCGGCTTGCCGTCGAACAGGATTTCGCCGGATCGCCGGCTTGGTCAGTCCGGAGATCGCGCGCAACGTCGTCGACTTGCCGGCGCCATTGGCGCCGAGCAAAGTCACGACCTGGCCTTCATCGACCGCAAGCGAGACGCCGCGCAGGGCTTCGATCTCGCCATAGCGCACGACCAGGTCGTTGATTTGAAGCAGCGCCATTACTCGGTTCCAAGGTAAGCGGAGACGACGTCGGGATGACGCAGCACCGCAAGCGACTCGCCGTCAGCGATGCGCTTTCCGAAATTGAGCACCGTGATGTGCTGCGCGGCCTCGCTGACCAGCGTCATGTCGTGATCGATGATCAGGATGGTGAGACCCTGGGCCGCGATGCGCTTGAGCAGGGCATGCAGTTCGAGCTTCTCAGTGGAATTCAGCCCCGCCGCCGGCTCGTCGAGCAGCAACAGCGTCGGGTTTGCCGCGAGCGCGCGTGCGATCTCGATCAGGCGCTGGTGACCGTAGGAAAAGCTCGAAATCAACTCATTGGCGCGCGGGCCGAGCCCCACGAAAGTCAGCGCCGACATCGCCCGCGCCGTCAGAGCTTCCTCATCGCCCTTCCCGGTCAGCGTGTTGCCCGGCCGCTCCGTGCCGATCACGACATTTTCCAAGGCCGTCATCGAACGAAACAGGCGAATGTTCTGGAAGGTACGCCCCAGGCCTGCCGCAGCGCGCTGATGCGGCGGCATGTCGGTGATATCGGTGCCGTCGAGAGTGACCTTCCCGCTGGTCGCCTTGTAGATGCCGGAGAGCACGTTCAGCGTCGTAGTCTTGCCGGAACCGTTCGGCCCGATCAGCGCATGAACGCCGCCGCGCCTCACATCGATATCGACATTGTCGACGGCCTTGAGGCCACCGAAATGCTTGGACAGGCCGCGCACCGAAAGGACGATATCGCCGCCGACGGTCGCCGGCGCCAGTTGCAACGCCGGCCCTGCCGCGGCCGCCTTCGCCTTCAGCCACCACCGCTCGGTCGCAAGCTTCACAAAACCCCAGATGCCGTCCGGCATGTAACGGATGATGAGGATCACCGACAGGCCGTAGATCGCAAGATAAAGCCCCGGAACGCTCTTGAGGAAGCGCAGCCATTCCGGGATCAGGATGAGAAGCCCGGTGCCGATCGCCGATCCGATCGGCGACGCCACCCCGCCGAGCAGCGACATCGTCAGGAACACGACGGATTCGGCGAAGGAAAATTGATCCGGGCTCACATAGGCGAAGCCGCCGGCGAACAATCCGCCCGCAAGGCCGCCGAGCAGCGCGCAAAGCGCGAAAGCCAGCACCTTGGTGCGGAACACGTCGATGCCGACGACGCCGGCCGCAAGTTCATTGTCGCGCACCGCGCGCATCGCGCGGCCAAGCCTGGTGTCGGCGAGATGCCAGACCGCATACCCCACCAGCGCGAGCATCGCGACGCAGAACGCGAGATAGGACTGCGAGGACTGAAACAAGTCCGGCCGGCCGATCCGCGAGACGCCATCCGGTCCATGGGTCAGCCAGATCGAGTTGATCATGACGAGCGTGACGATCTGCTGGAACGAGATCGTCACCATCGCAAGGTAATGACCGCCGAGCCGCAGCGTCGACATGCCGAGGAAAGCTCCAGCCAGGAGTGCGACGAAGCAACCGACGGCGAGGCACAGCCAGTAACTCAAATGGTAATCCGACGTGCCGAGGCCCACCGCATAGGCGCCGAGACCAAAAAACGCCGCCTGCGCCAGGTTGATCTGGCCGCAGAGACCAAGCACGACCGACAAGCCAAAGACGGCGATCGCAAACGTCGTCGCCTGCATCAGGATGTTGTGGATGTAGCCGTCGAACTGAAGGGTTCCGGCGAGTACGACGAGAATGGCGCAGCCGACAAAATACGGCAGGTGCCGCAGCCAAAGCGGTTTCGCGCGGGGTGCGGTTGCAGCCATCGGCATGTTTTCGCTCGGCGCGCTCATGCTTTCTCCGCAACGCGCTCGCCGAAGATGCCCTGCGGCCGGAACACCAGGAATGCGACCAGCACCAGAAAGGCAAATCCGTCTTTATAGGGCACGGAGATGTAGGCCGCGCCAAAGGTCTCGATGATGCCGAGCGCAAGACCGCCGATGATCGCGCCAGCCACATCGCCAAATCCGCCGATAATGGTCGCTGCGAACGCCTTGAGCGCAATCGTCGACCCCATCTGGATCGAAACGAACAGGACCGGCGCGACGAGGATGCCCGCCAACCCGCCGAGCACCGCGGAATAGATGAAAGTGATCATGATCATGGCAGAGACGGAAATGCCGAGCAGCGAGGCCATTTCCTTGTCCTGCGAGGTCGCCTGCAATTTCTTGCCCAGCATCGTGTGTTCGAAGAACCAGTAATTGAAAATGACGAGTGCGATCGTCACCGCGATGATCAGCAAGTATTGGCTGTCGAGATAGACCGGACCGAGCTGAATGCCTGGTGTCTCGAACCACCCCTCCAACACCTGGGGCTGCGGCCCGTAGATCGCGAGCACCGAATTGGCGAGCAGGATCGAGGCGCCAATGGTGGCGATAATGACCGGCAGAAAGGTGCGGTGACGCAACGGGTAATAGACCCCCAGATTGAAGATCACGCCCAACAGCGCCATGCCCGCGAGCGCCAGCAGGAACGACAGCCAATACGGCCAGCCGAGATCGACCGCGAAGACGACCATCAGATAGGCGGCGACCATCGAGAACTCGCCTTGAGCGAAGTTCACGACGTTGGTGGCGCGGAAGATCAGCACAAAGCCGAGCGCTACCAGCGCATAGACGGCACCGATGCCGATGCCGGTGAAAAGCAGTTGCAGTACGAGATCCATGAACCTGCCGGGCCAATTCTGGAAGCGAACGCAAAACGGCCTTCCCGTTGCCGGGAAGGCCGCATCACGCGATCAATCGTTGAACTCGATATGCTTGTCGAAGACGATTGTCCCCTTCTCGTTCTTCACGACGTTGTAGCCGTGCAGACCGTCGCCGTTCTGGTCGAAGTTGTATTCGCCTTCGGCACCCGGGAATTTCTTCAAGCCGAGAATAGCCTCGCGGATCTTGCCGGGATCGGTCGTACCGGCCTTGTTGATCGCTGCCGAAAGCACGGTGACGGCGTCGTAGGTCCAGCTGCTCTGAAGGTCCGGCGCGGTCTTGTAGGCTTCGCGATAGGCCTTGCCGAATGCTTTCGATGCTTCGCTGGATTCCTCGGCGTAATCGGCAACGCCATAGGTGCCGTAAAGCGCAGCACCAGCGAGCTTGGTCGCGGATACCGCAACCGTCGATGGCGAACCGACCCATGGGATGTTGACGCCGAGTTGCTTGAGCTGACGCGCAAAAATGCCGATGTCGTTTTCGAAGGTGAAGTAGGAGCCGAGCACGTCGGCGCCCGACTGTTTCACCGCGAGCACGACCGGCGTGAAGTCTTGGCTCTGGTTGGCGTAGCCCTGGTCGAGCACCGGCGGCGTGCCCATTTTCTCCAGTGCCGCCGACAGCGCCTTGCCGCCCGCGGTTCCGAACGCGTCGGTTGAATGCACGATCGCCCATTTCTTCTTGCCGAGCGTGTTCGCGCCGAAATCGGCGATCACGCGAGCAGAGTAGCTGTCATTTGGACGGAAACGGAACAGCCATTGATTGCCCATATGCGTCAGCGTCGGATCGGTGCCGCCGATCATCACGGGCTTGCCGAGCTTGAGCACGTCCGGCGCCATCGCATGGACCTGGGTCGAGCGTACCGAACCGAGAAATCCGACGATGTCCGATTGCGCCGCGAGCTTGGAAAACGCCAGCACGACGCCTGGATTGGTGGTCTGGTCGTCCTCGATGACGAGTTCGACCTGCTTGCCGAGAACGCCGCCCGCCTTGTTGACGGCGGCAAGCGCGAGCTTGGCTCCGTTTTGCGCCCAAAGTCCCTGCTCGGCTGCCGGGCCCGTCACCGGAGCGCACATGCCGATCTTGATGGTCGAAGCCTGTGCGCCAGCGCGCGTGATGACAAAGGGGGCCGCAACAGTGGCCGTGATGCCCGCCGCGAATTCGCGTCTCGTCAGTTTCATTCAAAGCCTCCCTGGAACCGTGATTTTTGCCGGTTCTTATTGGTCTATCGCGCTGCACGTAAGGCCGCGCCGCACGCCGTCTGCTACTTACGGGCTCTTGAAGCGCGAGTAAATTGATATTGCAGCGGTTTAAGCCTGCGGATTTTGCGTGTAGGGGCGGCACAATGGCGCGTTTTCGTCCTGCAATGCGGCAAGGGTCCGCCGCCCATTTGCGCGGCAGATGAGGAATCCTGTTTATCGGGCATTTTCTCGAGGCGCCGCGTCGGTTGCTTCAAGCGTCGCCAGGCTGGTTTCCAGCACCGCCAACATGTTCTGGAGTTCGGCCAGCTTTTGAGCACCGTATCGCTGCGCAATCGCGGCGTAGACGAACTCCGATGTCGGCGCGATGAGTTCGATCAGCTTCAGTCCCTTTTGGGAGATCGAGACGAGGCCCCGCCTCAGGTCAGCCTTGGCCGTCCGGCGATCGATCAACTCGCGCGCCTCGAGATCGCGCAAAATCCGCGACAGGCTCGGCCCGAGCAGAAAGGCTACCCGCGCCAGCTCCGTCACTTCGATGGCCTCGACCGCCGAAAGTGCCCGCAATATCCGCCATTGCTGCTCGGTCAAGTTGTGACGGCGCAGCGACGGGCGGAATTGCCTCATCACGGCTTCGCGCGCGCGCAACAGCGACATCGGCAACGACCGTGAAAAATCACGCATCGGAGCCTGACGCCCGGCCGGACCTGGCGCATCGCTGCTTGCGGATTTCTTCGGCGTCACCATCGGCACGACAGTTCGTTTGCGCTGCACAAATTTCCGGTCGATTGCTGGACATAACTTAACATGTTAATCATATTCCGGCACGTGATTTTTGAAGGGGCGCGACACAATCGGTGTCAATGATAACTCGTCCGGCGAGTGCCGTTGGCCCGATGAGCGCGAACGTGGAGTATTCCCATGCCGCATTTTACGATCGAATATTCCGCCAATCTCGATGCGCGCGTCGACATGGCCCGGGTGGTGGAAGTGGTTCGCAAGGCCGCGGTCGAGACCGGCATCTTTCCGCTCGGCGGCATCCGGGTGCGCGCAATACGGTGCGAGCACTATGCCATCGGGGACGGAAATCCCGACTTTGCCTTCCTCGACATGCTGCTGCGGCTCGGCGAAGGGCGCGATCTCAAGACCCGCAAGGAAGCCGGCGAGCATGTTTTCCGGGCGCTATCGGCCCATCTCGATCCGGTTTTCGCCAGCGGCCTCTTCGCTTTGTCATTTGACATGCAGATCAATGACAAGGAAACCAGTTGGAAGCGCAACAATATCCATGAAGCTTTGAAAGCGGAGACCGCTCATGGGTAAAGGATTGGGACTTTAGTCCAAAGAGATTCTTGATGCCCGTTCCGCAGCACATATTCGACCCGCCCTTCAACATCGTCCGAAGCAGCCACGTCGTCCTCGACGTGGTGAATTTGAAGGCGAGCACCGAATTCTACGAAAACGCCGTCGGCCTGCATGTCGAGGATCGCGGCGACACGGCCGTCTATCTGCGCGGCAGCGAGGAGCAACAACATCACTCGCTGGTGCTGCGTAAGGCGTCACAGGCCGCCTGTCGCCGGCTCGGCTTCAAGGTCGGCAATGAAGAAGATCTCGACAAGGCGGCCGCGTTCCTTTCACAGAATGGCGTGGCCTATGCCTTTGCCGAGCAGCCGTTCCAGGGACGGACGCTGCAATTTTCCGATCCGTTCGGATTTCAGATCGAGCTCTTCGCCGCGATGGACAAGCGCCCGCTTCTGTTGCGCCGCTACGATCTCTACAAGGGCTGCCATCCGCAGCGGCTCGACCACTTCAACGTCTTCGCCGCCGAGGTGCAGGACACCGTCGACTTTTATGCGCGGCTCGGCTTCCGCCTGACCGAATACGCCGAGGAAGACGGCGAAAACGGCCGGATCGCGGCCGCCTGGCTGCACCGCAAGGGCAACGTTCACGACTTCGCGATTACCAACGGCAAGGGACCCTCGCTTGCATCACTTCGCCTACTGGGTGCCGACCGCCATGAACATCCTGCATCTGTGCGATGTGATGGCCTCAAGCGGATATCTGAAGAATATCGAGCGCGGCCCCGGACGGCATGGTATTTCGAACGCGTTCTTTCTCTATGTCCGAGATCCCGACGGCCACCGCCTTGAACTTTACACGAGCGACTATTTCACCGGCGACCACGACCACGCGCCGCTGCGCTGGTCGCTGAACGACCCGCGCCGGCAGACGTTATGGGGCGCGCCCGCCCCGCGCTCGTGGTTCGAGCAAGGATCACCCTTTCCGGAACAGGCTGTGCGTGAGCCGCAGTTTGTCGCCGATGTCACAGTTGCAGATTGAAGTTACGGAGACCTCATGAAAATGTCCTTGATTGTCGCAGCCGCCTCCATGCTGGGTCTTGCGCCCGGTGTGTCGTCGTTAGGGGGCGGCGCGCACGCCGCCGAATTGAAAATACTGGCGGGAGGATCGCTCAGAAGCGTGCTGACCGAGCTCACCCCGGAATTCGAACGCGCCTCCGGTCACAAGCTCACGATCCACTTCGACACCACGCCAAACCTGATCAAGGCGGCCACATCGGGCGAGCCGTTCGATCTCGGCGTCGTTCCAATCGACGTTTTCTATGACGCAGCCGCCAAGACCCATTTCACGCCGCCGGTGCAGTTTGCGCGCGTCGGCTATGGCGTCGCCGTGAAGACCGGCGCGCCGAGACCGGATGTCGCCACGCCCGAGGCATTCAAGAAGACGCTGCTGGAAGCCAAGTCGATCACGTTTCTGCCGGCGAGCGCGGCCGGCTCCTACATCCTGAAAATGTTCGAACGGCTCGGCATCGCCGAAGCGATGAAAGCCAAGACCGTCGTGCAGCAGCAGCCGACCGGCATCGTGCCGGCGGTCGTCAGCGGGCAGGCCGAATTGGCCGTGTTCGTGAACAACGTGCTGACCGCACCCGGCATCGAGATCGTCGGCCCCTTCCCTCCGGGATTGCAACAGGAACTGGTTTTCCCGGCTGCCCTTGCCGTCGACACAAAGCAGAAGGACGCAGCGAAGGCTTTCATCGATTTTCTGATGTCGCCTGAGGCCGTTGCCGTCGTCAAATCCAAGGGCATGACCCCCGGCCACGGCTAAGCGCGTTCTCAATCGGTGGAACATCCATGACCGTGTCCCGCATCGCCACGTTTGCCGTTAACGGCTCCATCAAATACGGCGTCGCGACCGACCGCGGGATCGTCGATCTCTCGGCGCGCTCGGGCAAGGAATTTCCGACCCTGCGCGAGGTGATTGCCGCCGGGCGGCTGCGTCAGCTCGCCGAAGACGCAGAACGCCAACCGGAGGACTTCCCACTCGACACGGTCACGTGGTTGCCGCCAATTCCTGCGCCGGAAAAAATCATCTGCATCGGCGTCAATTATCCCGATCGCAATGCCGAATACAAAGACGGCTCGGATGCGCCGAAATATCCGAGCATGTTCCTCCGCACACCGCGCTCGTTTGTCGGCCACGCAGCGCCGCTAGTCCGGCCAAAGGCTTCGCCACAGCTCGACTACGAAGGCGAACTGGTGCTGGTGATCGGCAAGGCCGGCCGGCACATCGCCGAACGCGACGCGCTCGACCACATCGCAGCGATCACGCTGTGCAACGAGGGCACCATCCGCGATTGGGTGCGTCACGCCAAATTCAATGTCACCCAAGGCAAGAATTTCGATTCCACCGGTAGTCTCGGCCCGTGGCTCGTTCCCTATGCGGACGAATCCCAGATCGCCGATGTCCGGTTGACAACGCGAGTCAACGGCGAGACGCGGCAGGATGACCGGACCTCGCGGCTGATCTTCGGCTTTCGCTATCTGATCAATTACATCTCGACCTTCACGACGCTCGTGCCGGGCGATGTCATCGTCACGGGCACGCCGACCGGGGCCGGCGCGCGGTTCGATCCGCCGCGTTACCTGAAACCAGGTGACGTTATCGAGGTCGAAGCCGAAAACATCGGCGTGTTGCGCAACAGCGTCATCGACGAGGTGGCGTAGATGTCCCTAAGTTCCGGCGGTGAAGCCATCGTCAGCAGCTTGGTCGCGCACGGCGTCGATACCGTGTTTGGACTTCCCGGCGCGCAGGTCTATGGCCTGTTCGACGCTTTCCATCAGGCCCAGCTCAAGGTGATCGGCGCGCGCCATGAACAGGCCTGCGGCTACATGGCCTTCGGCTATGCGCGATCAAGCGGCAAACCCGGCGTGTTCAGCGTGGTCCCTGGGCCCGGCGTCCTCAATGCAAGCGCGGCGCTGCTGACGGCGTTTGGCGGCAACGAACCCGTGCTTTGCCTGACCGGACAGGTACCGACAGCCTTTCTCGGCAAAGGCCGCGGCCACCTGCACGAGATGCCGGACCAGCTTGCGACATTGCGCACTTTCGTGAAATGGGCCGACCGCATCGAATACCCCGCCAACGCCCCTGCTTTGGTCGCGCGCGCGTTTCAGGAAATGCTGTCGGGACGACGCGGACCGGCCTCGCTTGAAATGCCCTGGGACGTCTTCACGCAAAGGTCCGAGGTCGGCGTGGCCGAGGTCTACGATCGCTTTCTTCCGCCGCAGCCCGATCCCGACCGTATCAAGTTGGCGGCAAGCCTGATCGCGGCAAGCAAGACGCCGATGATCTTTGTCGGGTCCGGAGCGATCGATGCCGGTGACGAAATCCTGGAGCTCGCCGAACTCATCGATGCGCCGGTCGTCGCGTTCCGGAGCGGACGCGGCATCGTCTCCAATGCCCACGAGCTCGGGTTGACCATGGCGGCGGCTTACCGGCTATGGCCGCAGACCGATCTCATGATCGGCATCGGCACGCGGCTGGAATTGCCAGCAATGACGCGCTGGCCGTATCGCCCCGACGGACTGAAGTCCATTCGTATCGATATCGACCCGATCGAAATGCGGCGATACGCGCCGGACGCCGCCGTCATCGCCGACGCAAAGGCGGGCACATTGGAGCTGACGGCCGCCGTCAGGAAAATTGGCTACACCAAGACCGGCACCCGCCGCGAGCGTGATCCGCGAAGCGTCTGCAGCCGCACTGAAAGAGATCCAAAAAGTCCAGCCGCAGATGGGTTACCTGAACATCCTGCGCGAAGTGCTACCGCCGAATGCCATCGTCACCGACGAGCTTTCGCAGGTCGGCTTTGCGTCCTGGTACGGCTTTCCGGTCTACGAGCCACGGACGTTCATCAGTTCCGGCTATCAGGGTACGCTCGGTTCGGGATTTCCGACCGCCCTCGGCGCCAAGGTCGCGCACCCCGACCGGCCGGTGGTCGCGATCACCGGCGACGGCGGCTTCATGTTCGGCGTGCAGGAGTTGTCGACCGCCGTACAGTTCAAGATCGGCGTCGTCGTGCTCGTGTTCAACAACAACGCCTACGGCAATGTGCGGCGCGACCAGCGCGAGCGCTTCGATGGCCGGATCGTGGCGTCGGACCTGGTCAATCCGGACTTCATGAAGCTCGCGGAATCCTTCGGCGTCGGCGCAGCCCGTGTCACCTCACCGGATCAGTTCCGGCCGGCACTGGAAAAGGCACTGGCGGATGGCGGTCCTTATCTGATCGACATCGAGGTGCCCAGGGATTCCGAGGTGAGCCCGTGGGCGTTCATTCACCCTGCGAAGCCCTAAAAATTTGCGTCAGCGAATTTTGCGGAACGTCAGATTGAGCCGTTGCGCTCCCATCACGGGATGGTTGCCTTCGGCGAGCGGCGCGACACCGTGATAGAACAACCGTGATGGCCCGCCCCACACCGCGATATCGCCGTGCTCCAGCCGAAAGCGGCGGGGTTTGTCGCTCCGCTTCAAGCCGCCGAACATGAAGATCGCGGACAGGCCCAGCGAGACAGAGACGATCGGCGCACCGAAATCGAGTTCGTCCTTGTCCTGATGCAAGCGACATCTTCGCGCCGGGAACGTAGCGGTTGATCAAACAGACCTCCGGCGCAAATCCGGCAAAGCCCGCGCTGATCGCGGCGCGATCCGCGAGCTCACGCAGCAACGGCGGCATCGCGGGCCACGGCTTGCCGGTTTCGGGATCTTCCTCATCGTAGCGATAACCGCTGCGATCGGTGACCCAGCCGGCGCTGCCGCAATTGGTCATCGCGACCGACATCTGGTGACCGCCCGGCGTGAACATGCGGCGGAACGGCGCCGCAGCCACGATCTCGCGCAACGCTGCGAGCAGGTCAGCTTCGGAGTCACCGACGAAGCCGCGCAGCAGGACGGCGCCTTCGGCCATCTCCTCTCGCGAAGACCGCACATTGGGGAGACACGCAAACAAATCCGCCGTCAACGCAGCAAATCCTCATTTGGCATCATGGAAGATCACGCCGACCGTATGACGGCGGCCTGAACGAAGCCGGCTCACGCCGTGGCGCATATTGACACGATAGACGCCGCGCGTCCCCTGCACCGGGCGGACATGCACAGCAAACGCCACCGCGTCGCCTTGGTTGAGCGGAACCACTTCCGCGCGCGATTGCATCCGCGGCCGCTGCTCGGTCAGCACGAATTCACCGCCCTCGAAATCACGGCGCGGCTCGGACAGCAAAATCGCGACCTGCAACGGAAACACGTGTTCGCCATAGAGATCCTGATGCAGGCAATTGTAGTCGCCTTCTCCATATTGCAGCAGCAGCGGCGTCGGACGAAGCTGGCCCGCCTTATGGCAGCGCTCCAGAAACGCCTCGTGGTCTTCGGGATAGCGGATGTCGATCCCCATCGCCTGGTTCCAGCTGTTAGCGATGGATTGAAGGCGCTCATAGAGCAGCGGGCGCAATCCCGCGATCGGCTGCGGCAGCGGATAGGCAAAATATTTGTACTCTCCGCGGCCGAAGCCGTGGCGGCCCATCACGACTCGACTGCGGAAGATCTTGTCCTCGGGATAGAGCGCGGCCATGGCGTCGCATTCATCCGGGGTGAGCAAGCCCTTCAGCACGGCGCAACCCTGTGCATCGAGGTCGCTTGCGGCCTGGGTCCAGTCGATCGCGGCCACGCGGGCGGCGGCGGTTTCGGATTCAAACCGGGGCGTGGTCTTTTGTGCTGATGTTTTCATGTCAGCACCGTCGCAAATCGAGGCTCCCCCGAGCCACCCGATTTCCGGCTATCCCAGCACCGGCAGCTCCGTCACGTCATAGGCATGGCGGATGTGCGCTTCAGGACGGGATCTTCGAGCTCGCATTCGAACCGGCTTGAGGGGCGGATACCGCCCTTGGCCGCGAACGTGCCGCCGAACATGGCGCAGCCGTCCGGCAGCTTACCACCGGCAAAGCCCCGCTTGAGCAACTCCGAAACCGGCAACATCGCGTCCAGCGTGCCCTCCTGGTAGAGCTCGCGCTTGCCGCCGATCCAGGCGTACGATCGCAGGATCAGGCGATCCCAGTGATCGATAACGTCCTCGAGTTCCCAGAGCGTCGAGGCCATCGGCTTGTCGCACATCTGCTTGGACACGGTCACGCTATAGGCCTCGACCTTGCGGTCGGTATGGTCGGAGCCGAGGCCGACGAACGTGCGCCCCTGCCAGCCGATCAGCACGAACTCGACCTCGCCGCTGGAATTTCCGCCGCAGACTTCGATGCTGTCTTCCAGGGTTAGCCGGCGCGCGGAGCAGCGATAGTAAATCGGCGTGGTCGCCGGCCGCGCAATCCCGATCGCCTCGAGCTCGGCAATGTGCTTGTCGCGCGCGACCGGATCGCGCCCGGTCCAGCCGGCGATGACGGCCTGATCGATCGCAAGCGTCAGCGGTGTCGTGCCGTTCCTGGTTTCGATGGTGAACGTGAGGTCAAACATGGAGCGCAGCCTCCACGCCGGCGGCGAGTTCAAAGATCCGTTGATCCGAGCCGCCGGCCGCTGCCAGCATGAAGCCGACCGGCGCGTCCCCATTGCGATGGCAGGGCACCGAAATGGCGCAGCCATCCAGCATGTTGATCAGCGTGCAGTTGCGCAATGACAGCAGGTTGGCCTTCGCAAACGCGTGGTCGTCGGCAAGATCAGATATCCGCGGCGGCGCGATCGCGGAAGTTGGCATCACCACCGCATCATAGGGTGCGAGCCTCACGTTGGCGCGTGCGATGAACGATTTTCGCGCCTCGAGAATATCGATGTAATCGGCGGCCGTGATGGCTTGACCGCGCAGGATGCGCGAGGAGACGCGCGGATCGTAGACGTCGCCGTGGTTCTCGATCAGGTAGCGGTGCCAGGCATAGCTTTCCGCCGCGGCAAATCCGCCCTTGGCGTTCATGACGGCGACATCGAGAAATTCCGGCACTTCGATCCGCTCGATCGACGCGCCTTGGCGCGACAACTTTTCCAGCGTCCGCTCGAAGGCTTTGGCGACATGATCGTCGAGTTCGTCGAGCGCCACTGTCGTTGGGACCGCAAACCGCATGCCCTTGACCGGGCGCGCATTGAGGGGCCGAACCGGCTCGTCGGCGAGGATGGAATCGAGCACTGCACAGCATTCGACCGTGCGCGCCAGCGGCCCGAAACTGTCGAGCGTGAACGACAGCGGTACGCCGCCATCGCGCGGGATGCGCTGCTGGGTCGGCTTGAAGCCGACGATACCGTTATAGGCGGCCGGTATCCGGCACGATCCGCCGGTATCCGAGCCAAGCGCGCCATGCGCCATGCCGTCGGCGACCGACACGGCCGCTCCGGACGACGAACCGCCGGGCACATGGCCGGCGCTACGCTGCCAGACGCTCTTGGGCGTTCCGTAATGCGGGTTGATGCCGATGCCCGAATAGGCGAACTCGGTCATGTTGGTGCGGCCGATCAGGATGAAGCCCGCGCGACGCAGACGCGACACGACAGGCGCGTCGGCCTCGGCGGGCGGGGAATCATCAAGCGCCCGAGAACCGGCACGCGTGACCTGGCCCTTGATATCGAACAGATCCTTGATCGAGATCGGAATGCCCGCGAAGGGCGACGGCGCGGCCCTGACTTCGCGAAGCCGATCCATGGCTTTCGCCGCTTCGATCGCCGCCTCGACCTCGACATGCACGAAGGCGCGAGCGCCCTCGCCCGACTTGTCGGCAATCTTGTCCAGACATTCGTCGACGAGTTTTCGCGCGTTGGTGCGGCCGCTTTCGAGATCGGCCGCAAGGGAGGTCAGTGTCGAGGGCTTCTGCATGATCGTTGTTTTCTCGTCTATCGCTACAGTCTACCGGGAACGTCGTCGATCTCCAGATCGAGCAAGGCAGAGCTTAGCGATTTGCCATGCGCATCGAGCGCCAGCGACCGCGTTACTCCTCCGCCCAGAGCCTTGTCCATCACGAAGTTCAGCGCAAATATCTTGGGCAGCTCATAGCGGACCACCTCGCCTTCAACGACGCCGGCAAAGTGTGCTTTCACGCGATCAGGCGTCACCTGGGCGAGCAACAGCGGATAGTGCTTGGCGTCGTAGGCGATGACGGAAATGTTGGAGATATTCCCCTTGTCGCCGGTGCGGGAATGAGCGATCTCGCGCAGCTTCATCGCGTTAATTCTCTCCGACAAACTGGACTTGCGGCTTTGCCAGTTCGCGCGGCAACAGCACGGAAGCGACCGCCACGACGTCGCGCGCGGATTTGGAAGCACCGCCCCCACCAGCCGGCCCATTGGTGTAGAGCGTCTCGACCTCGTTACCGATCCGGATCGCCTCGCGAAGGTTCTCGGTGCGTCCGGTGACGCGAACACGCACCTCATAGGGCTCATTGGCATGAGCCGATACTTGCGTCCCGTGCAAGGAATCGACGCCGATCAGGTCGAAACGCAATTCGTTTGCGGCGACGCCCGTGAGCTTCAACCGCTCGCGAACAATGTCGAGCGCGAGCCGGCCGCGCGCGAGCGCACCGGGACCGGCGTAGGAAATCTGTCCCTCGCCGATGAAGCTGTCGACATAGCCGACCGAGATCTTGAGCGTCGGCGGCCGTTCGCGTCCCGCGCCCCCGCTGATCCGCACGCGATCCTTGCCGATCTCCTCGATCTCGACCTGCGAGAAATCCGCAACCACGTCAGGCTGGAGATATTTGGTCGGATCATGCACCTCGTAAAGCAATTGCTCCTTGCAGGTCTGCGCCGTCACAGCGCCGCCGGAGCCTTCGACCTTGGTGATGACAAGGCTGCCGTCCTCGCCGACTTCGCCGATCGGGAAACCAAGGCGCGCGAGACCCGCAACGTCCTTGAACGCCGGATCGGCGAAATAGCCGCCGGTGACCTGTCCGGCGCATTCCAGCATGTGACCGGCGACGATGCCCTTGCCGAGCAGGTTCCAGTCGTCCATCGGCCAGCCGAAGGCGTGGATCAGCGGCGCGAGAAACAGCGCTGGATCGGAGGCGCGTCCGGTGATGACGACGTCGGCACCTCCGCTCAACGCTTCAGCCATCGGAGCTGCGCCGAGATAGGCGTTGGCCGATATCAAGCGGTTGCCGAGCTGGCGGATCGAGCCATCGAACTCCATGATCGGCAGGTCGCGCTCTTTGCAGGCATCGAGAACATCATCGCCAACGACTGCCGCGACTCTTCACGGAAAGACCCAACGACTTTGCGATTGCGGCCGTCTTGCGGGCCGCGGCGAGCGGATTTCCCGCTCCCATGTTGGTGACGATCTTGATGCCCTTGGCGGCGCAGATGGGCAACACCGCCCGCATCCGCTCCTCGAGCAGCGGATCAAAACCGCTTTCCGGATTCTTCAGGCGCGCCTGCTGAGCCAGCGCCACCGTGCGCTCGCCCAGGCATTCGAACACCAGGTACTGGATATCGCCCTTTTCGGCGAGTTCCACCGCGGGCTCGATGCGATCGCCCGAGTACCCCGCGCCTGACCCGATCCGGATGGTTCGCATTACTTCAGTCCGAAATACGCCCGCCGCAACGCCTCGTTGTCGGACATCTCGGCAACGGTTCCGGAAAACCGGATACGGCCGCCTTCGAGCACGAACACGCGGGTCGCCACCTCAAGGAAGCCGATATTCTGCTCGGCAATCAACAAAGCCAATCCCCTTCCGCGCAGGTCACTCAGGATGCGGATGACTTCCTTGACGAATAGCGGCGACAATCCAGCCGAGGGCTCGTCCATCACCAAAAGGCGAGGTTCGGCCGCCAAGGCCTTGGCGATACCGAGCATTTTTCGCTGGCCGCCGGAAAGGCTCGACGCAGGCGCACGGCGCTTGTCCCGCAGGACCGGGAAGGTTTCGTAGAGATCGTCGATGCGCGGGTTGGGATGCCCGAGCGCCTGCGCACCGATCTTGATGTTTTCCTCGATCGACAGATCGGGAAAAACGGCGAGTTCCGACATGTAGGTCATGCCGAGCCGCATCCGCTCGCTGGAGCGCATCCGCGTCACGTCCGTCCCGCCAAGGCTGATGTTGCCGTGCCGCGCGTCGATCAGGCCGACCAGCGATTTGAGGAAGGTGGTCTTGCCTGCGCCGTTGGTCCCAAGCAGCAGGACGGTCTCGCCGGCGCGGACGTCGAGATCGACGCCCCACAGCACCTGCATGGTGCCATAGCCGGCATCGACGCCGTGCGCCACCAGCAGTGATGGTGTCTCAGGCGGCATGCTCGCCTCCCAGAAACACTTCGATGACCTGCGGAACCTTGACCGCAACCGCCAGCTTACCTTCGAAAATTTCCTTGCCGGCGTTCAGAACAATGACGCGATCGGTGATGTGTTCGATGAAGCCCATGAGATGCTCGACCACGATGATCGCCATCCCGCCCTTCGCCAGGGCCTTGATGCGCTCGGCGATCCAGTCGAGTTCGGCCGGATTGAGTCCCGCCGCGAGTTCGTCGAGCAGCAACAGCCGCGGGCGGGTCGCAAGCGCCCGCACCAGATCGAGCATTTTCTGTTGCGAACTGTTGAGATCGGCCGCCGGGCGGTCGGCAACGTCCGCCAGCCGGTATTCGTCGAGCAGATCGGCCAGGACCGGTGCATCGGCCGCGCCGCCATAGGCCAAGGCTACCTCGACATTCTGCCGCACCGTCAGCGACAGAAACGGCTTTGGAACCTGGAAGGTCCGGTTGATGCCTCGATGGACGAGCTTGTGCGAGGCCACGCCGCCGATCAGCCCCCCATCGAGCACGATCTCGCCGCCGTCGGGCGCGTAGAGGCCCGGAGATCACGTTGATCGCGGTGGTCTTGCCGGAGCCGTTGGGGCCGACGAGTCCCAGGATCTCGCCGGACGAGACGTGGAAGCTCAAACCGTCCAGCGCGTAGAAGCCGCCAAAACGCTTCACGAGCTTGGAGACATTGAGAAGAGGTGCGCTCTCAAGGGACATGCCAGCCCCTGCGCGTTGCGAGCGATACCAGCCCTGCCGGGAGGAAAAGCACGAGTCCCATGATCAGGAGGCCATAGATCAATTGAAAATATTGCGGCGTGGTGAAGCCGATCAGGTTGTAGATGCCGTAGAGGATGATGACGCCGACGATCGGCCCCGAGATCGAGGCGACGCCGCCGAACAGCGCGAACACGATCGCGAAAATACTGAACTCACCGCTGAAGACGTTGTCCGGATAGAACACCGACACGTACCAGGCGTACACGCCGCCCGCGAGGCCCGCGACCAGTGCCGACGTCAGCCAGGCAATGACGCGCATGCGCACGACATTGACGCCGGCCATCGCGGCACTGACCGCGTCTTCCCTCACCGCCTGGAGCGCCAGACCGAAGCGCGAGTTCTTCAGGAAAATCACCGCACCCAATGTCAGCGCCAGTACGACGAGCGCCGCCGCGTAGGCATAGGTTGGGTTGAACGTGCCGGTGAGCGAGACGCCGTAGGGACCTCGCGTGATCTGCTCAAGCGCCGGGTTGGCGATGAGATGCAGCACGGCCAGAGACGCCGCAAGATTGGCGATCGCGAAATAGGCGCCCGAGAGACGCAACAGCGGCGTGAGCAACAATCCGAGCACGACGCCGACCAATCCGGCAACGATCACCGCCAGCGCAGCCGGAGTCTGGAAATGCATCACCAGAACCGCAAACCCATAAGCGCCTGCGCCGAAGAAACCGACGTAACCGAACGGCAGATAGCCGGTGAAGCCGTAGATGATGTTCACGCCCTGGGCGAGGATCAAAAAGATCACGAAGTTGAACAGCAACAGATGGTTTTGATAGACGCCAGGCAACACCGCGAAGACGATCAGCAGCGGCAAGGCGATGAACAACGTGTGTTTAAAGCGCTATGCCCACTTTCCGAAGTTCGCCATCCATCTCAGCAACACCTTTTTGCGAACTTCGGAAAGTCATGGGCAATAGCCAACTTATAATCCTAGTACCGCTTGTCGATCTGAAGTCCCCGTGACGGACTCGCAGCTCGTGGTGCGGGACTTCAGATCGGCGGTACTAGGCAACGCGCACCCGCCTTCCGAGCAGGCCGCTCGGGCGCAACAGCAATATGCAAATCAGGAGGACATAGGGCAAAAGATCGGCCCACGAGCTCAGATACGTCTGCACCACCATGTAGCAGATGCCGTAAACGACGCCGCCAAGCGCGGTGCCCAAGGGATTGCCGAGCGAACCCAGCACGACGATGGTGAAGGACGTCACGGTGGCATCGCCGCCGAAAGCCGGCGTCACCGAGCCAAACATGAACGGTGCGAAGATGCCGGCGACCGCCGCGAGGCCTAGCCCGATGCCAAAGGCGGCAGCCGAAACGCGATCGACATCGATCCCGGTCGAAAATGCCTCGTCACGTCGCGACATCACCGCGCGGGTCAGCGTACCCAAGCGTGTCTGATAGAGGTAGATATAGACAAAGCCGATCGCGACCAGGCTGGTGATGGCGGCGATCACCCAGGGCGTCGGAAATCCCTGCCCGAAAATTTGCACCGGCCCGCTACCCTCGGTGCCGCCGAACCATTTTACCTTGATCGTGGAAAACACCGTGCCGAGCGCGCGGCTTGGGATCGAGCGTTCGCTGGTGCCCATAAAGATCGTGGTGACGGCCTCTATAACCTGCGACAGGCCGAAGAAGAGGATGATCGACAGCATTTCAGGGTTTGTCGAACCCTGAAGCCGCGGCACCAGCACCCAGTACAGGAGAAGTCCCGCGATCAGGAAGATCACGAAGGCGAGCGGCACTGCAAACAACGGATCGACCCCGACCAGCGCCACGATGCCGACCGCGATGAACGCACCCAGCATCAGGCAGTCGCCATGCGCAAGATTGACGATGCGCATGACGCCGAACACGAGGTTGAGACCGATGCCAACCAGGCTGAAGTACAATCCAAAGAGAACGCCTGCGACCAGCGCATAAGTCAGCATCGAGGCGTTACTCCCCCAGCCGCTCGAATGAAGACAGGCTCATGGACGAGGATAGACCGGCTTGCCGGTGGCGACTTCGTGCGGATAGATCGAGACGAACTTGACATGCCCGTGATCGTCAAGCTCGAGCTGTCCGAGCGGCGTCAACTCGCCGATCTGGCCGCCCATCTCGTCGAGTTCGAACGGTCCGCACAGCGTCTTGAGGTTTCCGGACAGGCTGAACACGGCGCGCCGGATCTCCATTTGATCGAGGCTGGTTGCGACCGAGAGCGCCTTTTCGATGACGAGCCCGGTGGTGTAACCGGCAATCGCGTTGAGACCGAATTCGAGCTTGCCGTCGGTGTACTTCTTGTCCCAGGCAGCCCGGTATTCCTTCAGGTTCATGCCGAAGTTGACCGGGTATTCGAGGTCTGACGGCGGCACGTAGGTGAACACGTGCTCAAGCCCCTTGGCGCCGACGTTCTTCTCGAGAAGCTCCTTCTCAAGGCCGGCGTAGATCGCAAACGTCATCTTGAACTTGACGCCGACGTCGGCGACGTTGCGCAGGAAGGCGATGTCGTTCGGGGCGTAGCCAAAATGAATCACCGCATCCGGCTGCGTGTTGGCGATGTTGTTGATGATGACGGTGTAGTTCGTCGTCTCGGTCGGGACGCCCTGATCGTAAACGATTTCGATCGGAGCACCGGAATCCTTGACGAATTTGCGGAAGGCATTTGCCTGCGTGCCGGTGAATTCGTTGGTCGAATAGAGGATAGCGATCTTCTTGATGCCAAGCCCCGGCCCGTCATGGGTGATGAAATCAGCAACCGGCTTTGGCCAGATGGTCGAAACCGGGTCGGCCATCAGTGCGATGTAGGGATTGTCCTTGGAAAAGAAGCTTGCGCCGGTACCAGTCTGGTCGAACAGGAACACCTTGCGGTCGCGCGCGATCGCCACCGCCGGCGCGGTCAAGACCGAGCCGGAGTCAGCGGCCAGCAGGTCGACTTTGTCCTGGGTGATGAGCTGATTGTAGAGCGTGGAAGCCGTCGCGGTGTTGCTCTGGTCGTCATAGGCGATCAGCTTGACCGGCAGCTTCTTGTCGAAGGCCTTCACATAGACCCCGCCATCGGCATTCTTCAGATCGACCCACATTTTGAGCGAGCTGTAGACCGGCATCGAGATCGAGGCGAAACGCCCGGACGATGCGTAAAGGGTGCCGATCTTGATTTCCGTCGGCGCATCCGCGGCATAGGCCTGGGCGGCAAAAATCAACCCGGCAAGCGCCGCTCCGATTACCCTCAACATAACGTCCTCCCGACTTTTTTCTTGAAGTTCTGGCCGACCATAGCCCGGGCGGTCGCCGGGATACAAGCACCCCGGCCTAGGCAATAAATATTAGGGAATAGGCACTTAGCGGGCCGGTCGGCAAGCAGTCCGCATGCGCGCGAGGAATGTTCGGCCAAATGCTGTGTCCGGCGTGGAACGCGTGCGGTGACGGCGCCGTTATGCGACGCGCGGCCGCGTCTCAAACCGCATGCGATCTGTAAACGGTGGGGCTGCCATTCATCGACCTGGGGTTGTCTCGCCCGCTTTACGCCGGATTTCCGGCAGACGGTTCGCGCGCGACAAAAACTTGGGAGGACAACATGACAAACAAAATACGGTCTCAAGACAACCACCAACCCGAAGGTCTCGATCGCCGCCATTTGCTGCGCGGTGCCGCAGCGATCGCCGCGATGTCAGTGGTTGCTACCGACGCCTCCGCGCGCGACTTTGGCCGCGGCGCCGAGCCTCAGCGTTATCCCGACCCCGACATTGTCGTCATCGATCCCAAGCGCTTCAAGGCCAAGGTCGGCAACACCTCGATCAAGCGGCTGTATACGGGCTGTCTGTGGGCCGAAGGGCCGGCGTGGAATGCGCAAGGCCAGTATCTCGTGTGGAGCGATATTCCGAACAACCGCCAGCTTCGCTACCTCGACGACGACGGCCATATCTCCGAGCAATTCCACAAGCCGTCGAACGAAGGCAACGGCAACACGTTCGATTTCGAGGGGCGGCAAATCACCGCCGAACGGACGCGGCTGGTGCGTTACGAACATAACGGATCGCTCACCGTGCTTGCCGAACAGGCCAACGGCAAGCAACTCAACGGTCCGAACGACATGGTCGTGCACCCGAACGACGGCTCGATCTGGTTCACCGATCCCGGCTACGGGGCCATCAGCATCTATGAAGGCCAGAAGGCCAATACCGGCTCGTTGCAGCCCTATCAGAAAGAAGCGGTGTACCGGCTCGATGCCAAGACCGGCCAGTTGACCAAGGTGGCCGACGAGCCATTCAAGCCGAACGGCATTGCGTTCAGCCACGATTACAAGAAGGTCTATGTCTGCGACACCGGCATCACGCACTATCCGGAGGCCAAGAACATCGTCTGGCAATACGACCTGAACGGCGACAAGCTATCGAACCCGCGTACCCTGATCGACATGACGCTCGACGGAAAATCGGGTTTCCCGGACGGCCTGCGCGTCGATACCGAAGGCAATATCTGGGTCGGCGCCGGATGGGTTGGCGATGGCTATGACGGCGTCCAGATCTTTGCGCCGGACGGCCAGCGGATCGGCCAGATCCGCCTGCCGGAGACCTGCGCCAATCTCTGCTTCGGCGGCAAGAAGCGAAATCGTTTGTTCATGGCCGCCAGCCAGTCGCTGTATGCGGTCTATGTCGAAACGCAAGGCGCCCACAATTGCTGAGCTCTATGCTTGGCGCTAGACTCCAGTTCTACTTCGGGACGCCTCGCGGCGTCCCGAATGCTTTATAAGGACGAGAAAAGTCCGGAGGAAAGATGACCAACGAGCGAAGGCCCTCTCATCGTGACTTCGGCCCCAACGCCCCGCCCCAGCGTTATCCCGATCCCGATATCGTCGTCATCGACCCCAAACGCTTCAAGGCGAAAGTCGGCAATACCGCCATCAAGCGGCTCTATACCGGCTGCCTCTGGGCCGAAGGACCGGCCTGGAATGCGCAGGGCCAATATCTCGTCTGGAGCGACATTCCGAACAATCGGCAGCTTCGCTATCTCGAAGATGGCGGCGGCCATATCTCCGACGACTTCCGCAAGCCGACCAACGAAGCCAACGGCAACACCTTCGATTTCCAGGGGCGACAGATCACCTGCGAGCGAACGCGCGTGGTGCGCTTCGAGCACAACGGGTCGACAACCGTGCTCGCCGAACGCGCCAACGGCAAACCGCTGAATAGCCCGAATGACGTCGTGGTGCATCCCAACGACGGGTCGATCTGGTTCACCGACCCGGGCTATGGCGCGATCGTGCTCTACGAAGGGCAACGGACCACCGACGGGTCGATCCAGCCTTATCAGAAGGAAGCGGTCTACCGGATCGACGCGCAAACCGGCGAGGTCACGAAGGTCGCAGACGACGCGTTCAAGCCAAACGGCATCGCCTTTAGCCCCGACTACAAGAAGGTCTACATCTGCGACAGCGGCATCACGCATTACCCGCAGGCCAAGAACGTCGTCTGGCAATACGATCTCAACGGCGGCAAGCTCTCAAACCCGCGTCCGCTGATCGACATGGCGCTCAACGGCAGAACCGGCTTTCCCGATGGCCTGCGCGTCGACACCGAGGGCAACATCTGGGTCGGCGCGGGATGGGTCGGCGAAGGCTACGACGGCGTTCAGGTCTTCGCGCCCGATGACGGCCAGCGGATCGGGCAAATCTGCCTGCCGGAATGCTGCGCCAACCTCTGCTTCGGCGGCAAGAAACGAAACCGCCTCTTCATGACCGCGAGCCAGTCGCTCTATGCGGTCTATGTCGAGACGCAAGGCGCCCACAACTGCTGAGCGCGTGGCTCTTGACGCCGTCGTTCGCGAGCGAATCTCCCCGAATGACCGGGACTCAGCCGCTGTTGCGCAAGCCGGCGGAAATGCCGTTGATCGTGATCTGGATCCCGCGCAGCACCTGCTCGTCGGTGTTCTGCGCGCGGTGCTCCTTCAAAAGCTCGACCTGCACGTGGTTCAACGGATCCATGTAGGGAAAGCGGTGGCGGATCGAACGTTCGAGCAGCGGATTGCCCTCCAGTAGCCGCGTCTGCCCCATGATCTCCAACAGCACGTCGATCGAGCCTTGCCATTCGCGCCGGATCCGCTCGAAGATTTTTTCCCGCAGGGCGACATCGGGAACGAGTTCCGCATAGCGCGAAGCGATCGCGATCGAACTCTTGGCCAGCACCATATCCATGTTCGAGAGCAGCGTGCGGAAGAACGGCCACTCCTGATAGAGCTCTTTCAGGAAAGCCATGCCGCTGTCGGGATTTTCCTTCAACCACGCCTCAACGGCGCTGCCGAAACCATACCATCCCGGCAGCATCAAGCGACACTGCGCCCAACTGAACACCCAGGGAATGGCGCGCAGGTCCTCGATCGCTCGGGTCTTCTTGCGCGAAGCCGGCCGGCTGCCGATGTTCAGCGTCGCGATCTCGGTGATGACGGTGGAAGCCCAGAAATAGTCGGCAAAGCCTTCCGTCTCATAGACCAGCCCGCGATAGGCCTTGAAGGCGAAGGCCGACAACTGCTCCATCGCCTTCAGGTATTCTTCGCGTGGCGCATTTTGCCGTGGCTGCAACAGGCTTGCCTCCAGCGTCGCCGCCGCCAGCACTTCGAGATTGTCGAGACCGACATCGGCATTGGCGTATTTGTTGAAGTTGATTTCGCCCTGCTCGGTGATCCGGATCTGGCCGTTCACGGCGCCTACCGGCTGCGCAGTGATCGCATCATAGCTCGGGCCACCGCCCCGTCCGACCGATCCGCCGCGGCCGTGGAAGAGCCGCAGCCGCACATGGTGCCGCTCGAACACCTCGACGAGACCGATCTCGGCCTTGTAGAGCTCCCAGCCCGACGTGACATACCCGCCATCCTTGTTGCTGTCGGAGTAACCGAGCATCACTTCCTGCACCGAACCGCGGCAGTCGACCAGCTTGCGGTAGTCGTGCATCGACAGGATGCGGTCCATGATGTGGCTCGATGCCTGCAAGTCCTCGATGGTCTCGAACAGCGGCACGATGTTGATCGCGCTGCGCCCGGACGGATCGACGAGGCCGACCTCCTTCAGCAACACCGCGACCTCCAGCATGTCGGAGATGCCCTTGCACATCGAGATGATGCATTGAGGTATGGCCTCCGCGCCGTACCTGGCGTGCGCCTCGGCGGCGGCGCGGAACATCGCGAGTTCGCCGATGGTTTCCTCGCTGTACTTGACGAAGGTCGAGGTCAATGGGCGGGTATTGCGAAGTTCGTCGGCCAGAAGCGCGATCCGCGCCTCCTCGTTCAGCGCCAGATAGGATTTTCCCGGCATCGCCGCGTCGATCAGTTCGGCGACCGTGCGCTCGTGCACCGCAGAGTTCTGACGAATATCGAGACTTGCGAGATGAAAGCCGAAACAATCCACCGCGCGCCTGAGGTGACGCAGGCGGCCTCGTGCGATGACGCGTGAACTATTCGCCGTCAGCGAGCGGGCGAGAATGTCCAGATCCGCCTTGAATTCGGCCGCATTGGCGTAGGGCGCGGCCTCGCCGACCGCGGCGCGCGTGGTCTCGACCTCAAGCCGTGCGGCGGTTGCCGTCAGCCTTGCAAAGATTCCCGACACAGCCAGACGGTAAGGCTCGCCGCTTCGATGCGGCGACTTGTCCGGCGAACTTTCGGCCAGCGCCCGCAGATCCTTCGAGACATCGGCCAGGTGCGCGGCCAGTGAAAGCTCGGAGCCGAGGATATGCAATTCGTCGAGGTAAAAGCGAATGACGCGGCTCGACTGCATCTTCAGCGTGCCGCGCATGACATCGGCCGTGACAAACGGGTTGCCGTCGCGGTCGCCGCCGATCCAGCTTCCCATTTTCAGGAAAGAGGCGAGCTCGCCCTGCGGCGTCCCCTCGCCTTCGTTCAGCCGATCTTCCAGCCGGCAATGCAGCCGCGGAACCTCATGCAGGAAGGTGTAGTCGTAAAAGGACAGGCCGTTGGCGACTTCGTCGAGCACCGTCAGGCGGGTACGGCGCAAGATATTGGTTTGCCACAGTGTCAGCACCGCGCGCCGCAACTGCTCGTCGCTGGCGGCAAGTTCCTCCGGCGTGAGCTGCAGGCGCTCGCGCTGGTCGAGCACGGCCGCGATCTCCATCTCGCGGTCGATCGTACTCTTGCGGCGAACTTCCGTCGGATGCGCCGTCAGCACCGGGCTGACCAGGGCGGAAGCAAAGAATTGGCGCAAGTTCGCAGCGCCGAGGCCCGCGGTGCGCGCATGTTGCAAGGTCCGCGCCAGCGTCCCCGGCCGCGGCGCTTCACCGGCCCTGCGAGCTTTGACGCATCCGGCGAATGTTGTTCTGGTCTTCGGCGATGTTGGCGAGGTGCGAAAAGTAGCTGAACGCGCGCACGATGCGCAGCGTTTGACTGATCGACATGCTGTCGAGGGTCAGTTCCAGCTCGCTCCGCGCCGCCTTGTCGTCACCGCGATGAAACCGGATCGACGTTTGGCGGATACGCTCGACCAGCTCGAAGACGTCGGCGCCTTCCTGGTCGCGGACGGTATCGCCCAGAATACGCCCGAGCAGGCGGATATCGTTCCGCAGCCGGACGTCTTCCTCAAGGGCGGCACTTTCCTCGCCGCGGCTGGATTCCAGCCCGTTTTCAGAAAGCACGATCTGAGAAGACATCGCTGAAGGGCTCCAGGAGCTGCCGGCTCTCCTGAGTCGCAATTTTTGCGGCGCAGCGCAAGGCCAAGAAGCGGGCGAAGTGCCTGCTCGTTCCACGTTGCCCCGTCCCGCCCGATAACCGCTTTACATGAAAGCCTCGCCCGGTTTTAGTCATGAGAGTCGGAACGACAAGCATGGGGACCCCATCATGTTCAGCGAAAAGCTTCTCGCAGACCGGCGAATTCTGGTCACCGGCGGCGGCACCGGGCTCGGCAAATCGATGGCCGCCCGCTTCCTTCAGCTCGGCGCCGAAGTCCACATCTGCGGACGCCGCAAAAGCGTTTGCGACGAGACCGCGACCGAATTGATGGACCTGCATGGCGGCCGGGTCACGAGCCACGGCGTCGATATCCGCAATGCGCCCGCGGTCGACGAAATGATCGATGCGATCTTCAAGGACGCGCCGCTGACCGACCTCATCAACAACGCGGCCGGCAATTTCATCGCGCGCACCGAAGAACTTTCGCCGCGCGGTTTCGACGCGGTTGCCAACATCGTCATGCACGGCACGTTCTATGTCACCCATGCCGTCGGCCGACGCTGGATCGCAAACAAACTGCCCGGCAATGTGGTGTCGATCACCGTCACCTGGGTTCGCAACGGCAGCCCCTATGTGGTGCCCTCGGTCATGAGCAAGTCGGCGGTCCACGCCATGACGATGTCACTCGCCGCCGAGTGGGGTCGCTACGGCATCCGGTTGAACACGATTGCACCGGGAGAAATTCCGACCGAAGGCATGAGCAAACGCATCAAGCCGGGCGACGAGGCCGGCGCCCGGACCCGCGCGATGAACCCCATGGGCCGCGTCGGCACCATGGAGGAATTGCAAAACCTCGCAGTGTTTCTGATTTCCGGCGGCTGCGACTGGATCAACGGCGAGACCATTGCGATGGACGGCGGCCAGGCGCTCGCGATGGGCGGCAACTTCTATCAGTTGCGCGAATGGTCGGACGCCGATTGGGACAAGGCAAAAGAACAAATCAAGGCGCAAAACGAAAAAGACCGCGCCGCGCGAGGGTAAGACGCGCGAACGCCGGCCCGGGGAGGATCAAGAATGCAAGGTGATGGCCTGTTGCGGCTCGGACGCCGGCTCTGCTTGCTCGCGTTGTTTCTGATTGCCCTGCCCTGGCATGCGAGTGCCGGTGACTATCCGGAGCGAACGATCAAGATCGTGGTTCCCTTTCCCGGCCGGCGGTCCCACCGACGTGGCGGCGCGGATGATCGCGCAGTCGCTCGCGACCAAATTCGGCAAAGGCGTGGTCGTTGAAAATCATCCCGGCGCCGGCGGCCGGGTCGGTGCCAAGGTGGTCGCGACCGCGACGCCCGATGGCTACACGCTGTTGCTCGGCGGGACCAACGTCAATGCAATCGGGACGATCTTCAGCGATCTCGGCTTCGATCCGGTCAAGTCCTTTGCGCCGATCGCGGTGGTTTGCGTCGACTCGCTTGCCATTGCGATCTCGCCGAAGGTGCCCGCGGGAAGTTTCACGGAATTCGTCAGCTACGCGAAAAGCCATCCGGGCGCGCTGAAGTACGGCGCTTCGCCCGGCATCTACACGCAGTTTGCCGGCGAGTATTTCAAGCTGAAGACCGGCACCGATATCCTGTTCGTGCCCTACAAGGGCGGCGCGCCGGCCGTGACGGATGCGCTGGGCGGTCACATCGAAATGGTCGTCAACAACAAGTCCAATCTTCTGGCGCAATTCAAGGACGGCAGGCTGAAAGCCCTTGCGGTAACCAGCAAGGAGCGCTGGCCGGAATTGCCGCAAACGCCGACCATGAGCGAAGTGGGTATCCTTGGTTTTCCGCAGGAAGTCCTGTTTGGCTTGCTGGCGCCCGCCGGCACGCCGCGCGCGATCGTCATGCAGCTCAATAGCGCCGTGAACGAGGCGCTTCAGTCAGCGGAAGTCCGCGCCAGCCTCGATGGCATCGGCGTCGATGCCCGGGCTGGGACGCCGGAAGAATTCGCAGCCGCGCTCGATGAACAGGCTCGCGAATGGAAACGCGTGATCGAGGAGACCGGTATTCAGGTGGAGTGACCGCTTAGCGCGGTCGCCGCAATTCGCCCCGGCTCCACGGCTGTCATGGCAAAGCCGCGATAGTCGTTGGCGGCGATCTCGTCGCAGATGCGGCGATAAGCACCGACGCCGCCGATATAGGGCATGAAGATACGCGGCTTGCCCGGAATATTGGCGCCCATGTACCAGGAATTGGCCTGCGGATAGAGCGTCATCTCGGCCACTGCGTTGACATGCGTGACCCATTTCTCTTCGGCATCGGGCGTGGCTTCGATGATCGCCGGATTCCTCTCACGCATGAAGGCAACGCAATCGGCGATCCAGTCGACGTGCTGCTCGATCGAGACAATCATATTGGAAAGCACGGACGGGCTGCCGGGACCGGTAATGATGAAGAGATTGGGAAACCCCTCACTCATCAGCCCGAGATAGGTCTTCGGACCCTCGGCCCATTTCCGGTTCAGCGTCATCTCACCACGGCCACGAATGTCGATCCTGGCGACCGAGCCGGTCATGGCATCGAAGCCGGTGGCCGTCACCAGCGCATCGATCTCATATTCGCGGCCACCCGCACGCACGGCATTGGGCAGGATTTCCTCGATACCTCCAGCGCTGATGTCGACCAGCGTCACATTCGCCCGGTTGAAGGTTGCGTAGTAGTCCGTATCCACGCAAATGCGCTTCGTGCCAATCGGATGACTGTCGGGTTGCAACCTCCTGGCCGTTTCCGCATCCCTGACCGTCTCCGCAATTTTCGAGCGGACGAAGTCGGCCGCCGTATCGTTGGCGGCTTTATCAAGAACGAGATTGTTATAGGCGACCATGAACGTGAGGCCACCTCTGGCCCAACGCTGTTCATACCTGGCTTGCCTTGCATTATCGCCGTCGTCGAACGCACCACGATCCGGCAGGTCGGTATAGATCCCGTTGCGGGTCTCCTCGCGGGCGAAACGCCGGATCTCCGGATAATCCTTACGGAACGCAGCGCGCGCTTCGTCGTTCAGCGGCGCGTTATGGGCCGGAATCGAAAAATTGGGCGTGCGCTGGAATACATAAAGATGTCGGGCCTGCGCCGCGATGACGGGAATTGACTGGATCGCCGACGAACCGGTGCCGATCACACCGACGCGCTTGCCCGTGAAATCAATCCGCTCGTGCGGCCAATGGCCGGTGTGATAGACCGGCCCCGTTGAAATCGGACAAACCCTTGATGTCGGGAATTCGGGCATTGGACAGGCAACCCGTCGCCAGCACGACAAATTTCGCGCGCACCAAACGGCCGTCGGACGTCGCCACGCTCCACGTGCCGTTCGCCTCATCGAACTCGGCGCGCTCGATGCGCGTGTTGAGCGAGATGTCGTTGCGCAGGTCGAAGCGATCGGCGACGTGGTTGGCGTATCGCAGGATTTCCGGCTGCGACGCGTAACGCTCGCTCCAGTCCCATTCGTGCTGCAATTCTTCCGAGAAGGAATACGAATACTGCATGCTTTCGACGTCGCACCGCGCGCCTGGATACCTATTCCAGTACCAGGTGCCGCCGACGCCGGCGCCCTGCTCGTAGACATGCGCCGAAAATCCAAGCCCGCGCAGCCGATGGAGCATATAGAGGCCGGCAAAGCCCGCGCCGACCACAACGACGTCAAAGGCCTCTTCCCGGCTCTGGTCCAATGGCACGGCGGACATCAAGACGCTCCCTCAACTCTCTGTTGAAGATCAGCATTCTCCCGGCGAGACAAAATCGCAAGGGAGAAAACAGACGGATATTCTGTGCCGCGGCACGCGCATCCTTCTTCAGGGAGCGGTGGCGTGATACATGCTGCTCGGGAGGAAACATGAAATGAACCCAACGCCTCCGCCCGCCGACCGCATTCCCGTCATCGTTGGCATCGGCGAAGTCACCGATCGGCCCAACGAAATCACGGAGGGGCTCGAACCGCTCGCACTACTGGTCGAGGCGCTCAAGCGGGCCGAGACCGACAGCGGCGCGCAATTGCTCGGCGAGATCGACTCGCTCGACGTCGTCAATTTCCTGAGCTGGCGCTATCGCGAGCCGGAAAAGCTGCTTTCGGCTCGTCTCGGCATCCAGCCGAAGCACGCCTATTACGGGCCGGTCGGCGGTGAAAGTCCGATCCGCTTCCTGCACGAAGCGGCCCAGCGCATTGCGCGCGGCGAATGCAGCGTCGCGGCGGTCTGCGGCGCAGAAGCGCAAAGCACGGCGACACGCGCCGAGCGCGCCGGCATCACCCTGCCATGGACGCCGTTCGCACACGACGTCGAGGAGCCCAAGCGCGGCGCGGCATTTCAAAAGCCAACGGCGGTCAAGCTCGGCGTGTTCCGCCCGGTAAGCGTCTATCCGTTTTACGAGGCGGCGACATCTGCCCATTGGGGCCAAACGCCGCGTGAAGCCATGGCCGAGTCCGGCGCGCTGTGGTCGGCCTATTCGAAAGCGGCGAGCGAGAATCCGAATTCCTGGCTGAAGCGCCGCTTCACGGCACAGGAGATCACGACGCCCTCGCCCGACAATCGGCTGATCGCGTGGCCCTACACGAAACTCATGGTCGCGAACCCGACCGTCAATATGGGCGGCGCACTTTTACTGACGAGTCTGGCCAAAGCGCGGGCGGCCGGCATCGCCGAGCACAGGCTGATTTACCTCGTCGGCGGCGCATCGGCGGAAGAGCCCCGCGACTACCTCGAACGCGACCAGTTCGTCGAAAGCCACGCCCAGAATGCCGTGCTCAAGACGGCGCTGGATCTGGCCGGCGGTCGCGCGGACGCTTTTGACGCGATCGAACTCTACAGTTGCTTTCCCTGCGTGCCGAAGATGGCGCGGCGCACGCTCGGGCTCGGTGCGGATGTGATGCCGACCGTCACCGGCGGGCTGACGTTCTTCGGCGCACCGCTCAACACCTATATGACGCATGCGGCGTGCGCGATGGTTCGCAAGCTCCGCGGGGGCGCGAGGCTCGGCCTGCTCTACGGCCAGGGCGGCTTTGTCACCAAGCACCACGCCCTGATCGTGTCACGGCAGGCGCCGTCGACGCCACTGGCGCAGGATACGAGCGTTCAGCACGAGGCCGATCGCCACCGTGGGCCGGTGCCGCCTTTCGCGACTGAAGCCAATGGTCAGGCGACGCTCGAAAGCTTTACCGCGATTTACGGCCGCAACAACGAGATCGAGCACGGCGTGGCGATGTTGCGGACACCGGAGAATGCACGCGCGCTGGCGCGAGTGCCCTCTCATGACCACGAGACGCTGGCGCATCTCTTGAGCATGGACCGCAGTCCGATTGGCTCATCCGGTGCGATTTCCCGCGCCGATGACGGGATTTTGGAATGGCGGATGGCATGAGATAGCGACGCGCATGCAACGCGCCGCAGATGCAAGGTCAATAAAGTCGCCGGGACCCTAGCCCTTTTCGCCCTGCTTGGCCGTCGCTGTCGCCGGACGGCCTTTGGTGCTGACGACGCGAACCGCATCGCCATCGACGATGCCGTCAGGCGGGGTGCTGATGACGCGGTCTTCGACCGTCACACCGCCGGCCAGTTCGATCTCGCGTCCGAGATCGCGCGCAATCGTCACCGGCTTGAACAGGATCTTGTTGTCAGGCGTCACCGTCGCGACGCGCAGACCCTTCTGGTCGAAGATCAAAGCGCTGGAAGGAATGTGCAGCGGCACGTTATCGCCGCGCTCCAGTACCAGCTTCACATTGGCGAACCCACCCGGCATCAATTCGCTCGAAGAGTTCTCGAGACCGAGCTGCATTTGCGTCGTGCCGGAGGTGACATCGACCGCTTGCGAAGACGCCTCGACGGTCGCCTCAAAGGTCCGGGTCGGATATTCCGGTACCACGATCTTGGCCTTGCCGCCAATCTTGACCATCGGCACGTAGGTCTGCGGCACGTTGACATAGACGCGCAGCTTCTTGATGTCGGAGATGATGAACATCGGCGGACCGCTGCCGCCGCCCGCGTTGATCAGCGCGCCGACGTCGGTATTGCGCGCGGTAACGATCCCGTCGAACGGCACCGTGATCTTCTTGTAGCCCGCGAGCGCCTCGAGCCGCTCCACGTTGGCCTGGCTCGAATTGACGGACGCGTTCTTGTTGGAGAGATCGGCACTGCGCTCGTCGATTTCCTGCATCGAAACGAAATTCGACGCGATCAGGGTCTTGCGGCGGGCCAGCGTGACTTCCGACAGCTTCGCGCTCGCCTGTTGATTGGTCAGATCGGCGCGCGCCTGCAACAGCTGCTGGTCGAGGTCCGGTGCATCGATTTCGGCGATGACGTCGCCCGCCTTCACTCGTGCGCCGATATCGGCATTCCAGCTCTTCAGATAGCCCTGGACGCGCGCGAAGATCGGGGCGCGATAATAAGCTTCCAGCCGGCCCGGCAGATTGATCGTCGCGGTCAACGCGCCGGGATCGGGATAGATCACGGCAACCGCCGGCGCAGCCTGGTCGTCCGTCCATTCCTTGAGTTTTGCGGCGGTGTCTTCGCGGGCCCGGATACCGCTGACGACCAGCGTCAGCGCGCCAGCGACGCCCAGCACAGCAAAAATGCCCAGTTTGCGGCGGGAAACCGGCGGGCGGGCTTCAGTGGGCATTCGTTGTCTCCGATTGGACGACGGCTTTGGCGTCCTGCTTTTTGTGCAGCATACTAAAAACGACGGGAACAAACATCAACGTCGCAACGGTTGAGAACATCAGGCCGCCGATTACCGCCCGGCCGAGCGGGGCATTGGCCTCGCCGCCCTCGCCCAGGCCCAGCGACATCGGCAGCATGCCGATGATCATGGCGAGCGCGGTCATCAGCACCGGGCGGATACGCACGAAGCCGGCCTCGATCGCAGCGGCGACCGGGTCGCCCAGTTCGTCATAGCGCTCACGGGCGAAGCTGATCACCAGCACGCTGTTGGCGGTAGCAACACCCATACACATGATGGCGCCGGTCAAGGCCGGGACCGAGATGGTGGTATGGGTCGTGAACAGCATCCAGACGATGCCAGCCAGCGCCGCCGGCAGCGCCGTGATGATCACGAACGGGTCCACCCAGGACTGGAAGTTCACCACGATGAGAAAATAGACAAGCACGATCGCGCCCAACAGGCCGAACAGCAGGCCGGAGAACGAGCTGTTCATGGTCTGCACCTGGCCGGACAGCACGACCGTCGAGCCCTTCGGCACGTCCTTGGCGTTGGCTGCGATGACCTTGTTGATGTCGGAGGCAATCCCGCCGAGATCGCGTCCCTGCTGGGTCGCGAAGATCTGCACCATCGGCTGAATATCGTATTGGGACACCATCGCGCTCGACGCCGTGCGCGTGATATTGGCGATGCCGCCGAGAATCGGGGCCTGTGTCGGTTGGCTGGACGTGATCGGCAACGTTTGCAGCGAACTCAACGAATCGACCTGATATTGCGGCGTCTGCATTACGACCGCGTAGTTCACGCCGTTGTCGGGGTTGAGGTAATAGGTCGGCGCGACCTGGCCGCTGCCCGACAGGTTGACGGTGAGGCTGTTGACCACATCGCGCTCGGTGAGGCCGACATACTGCGCCCGCGTTCGGTCCACATCGATGTTGAAGGTCGGGTTCTGCGTCGACTGCTGAATGCGCGCGTCGGCAACGCCCGGAATCCGGCGGACCTGGCTCAGCAGTTTGATCGGCGTAGTCGAAGTTCGCGTTCAAATTGTTGCCCCGGATCTGCAAGTCGATCGGCGCCGGCGCGCCAAAGTTCAGGATCTGGTTGACAATGTCAGCGGGGAGAAAGGCAAAACTCGTTCCGGGGAAGAGGCTGCGGAAGCTGCTCTCGCATCGCTCTTGATGTAATTTTCCGTCGGCGGATGATCTTCTTTCAGCTTGATCTGGATGTCGCCATCCGACGGCCCCATGACGCCGGTGTTGTTATAAGTGGTGTTGATCCCCGAAATCGGCATGCCGATGTTGTCGGTGATCGTATCAATCTGGTCCGGCGGGATGATCTTGCGGATCGCCTTCTGAATGTCAGCGAACTGATAGGCGTTCTCCTCCACACGGGTACCGACCTGGGTGCGCACATGCATCAGGATCTGACCAGCATCGACCGACGGAAAGAAGTTCTGCCCGAGATAGGGGACCATCACGAACGAAGCAGCGACGAACGCCAGGAAGCAGACCACGAAAGTCGGACGATGACGCAGCGCGAGCGTCAGCATGTCACGATAGCCGCTACGGAAACGCTCGAACCTCGCCTCGAATCCGCGCTGGAACCAGACCAGCGGGTTTCGCGTCGGCGGCAGTGCCGCACCGTGCTCGTGCTGATGCGGCTTCAAGAGATACATCGCCATCGTCGGCACCAGCGTACGCGACAGGATGAACGACCAGATCATCGCAAAAATCACCGCTTCTGCCATCGGCACGAACAGGAAGCGTGGAATGCCCTGCAAAAAGAACATCGGAATGAACACAATGCAGATGCAGAGCAGCGACACGAACGCCGGCACCACGATCTGTTGTGCACCGTCCATGATAGCCGGGCGAACCTCCTTGCCCTGCTCCAGATGCCAGTTGATGTTCTCGATCGTCACGGTTGCTTCGTCGACGAGAATGCCGACCGCGAGCGCCAGGCCGCCCAGCGTCATGATGTTGAGGGTTTCGCCGAGCGCCGACAGCATGATGATCGAGCCGAACACGGCGAGCGGGATCGAGGTCGCGATGATGATCGTCGAGCGCCAGCTCCCCAGGAACAGCAGGATCATGACGCTGGTCAGCACCGCAGCGATGACGCCTTCCCGCACCACGCCTTCGATCGAGGCGGCGACGAACACGCCCTGGTCACCGACGAAGCCAACCTTGAGCTCATCGGGAAGCGAATCCTTGTAGGCCGCGACCTTCTTCTTGATGCCGGCGATAATATCGAGCGTGGAGATGTAACCGTTCTTCAGCACCATCATCAGCACGGAACGGTTGCCGTTGACGTGGACGATGTTCTGTTGCGGCGGGTTGCCGTCGCGCACGGTCGCCACGTCGCGAATGTAGATCGTGGCGCCGTTGACGACCTTGACCGGCAGATCGCCCATTTCGCCCGACTTCAGCGGCGAGTTGTTGACCTGGATGACGTATTCGAAGGTGCCGATCTTCGAAGTGCCGGCCGGCTGAATCAGGTTCTGCGCCGCAAGCGCCGTGGCAACGTCCTGTCCGGACAATCCCAGTGACTGGAGCTTCTGCGGATCGACGTCGATCTGGATCTGGCGCTGCTTGCCGCCATAGGGGTACGGGATGGCCGCGCCGGGCACGGTGACCAACGGCGTGCGCAACTGGTTGATGGCGATGTCGCCCAGGATCTGTTCGGTGAGACCTTCGCCGGACAATGCGAGCTGAATGATCGGAACGGTCGAGGCGGTGTAGTTGATGATCAGCGGGGGTGTCGCACCGGGCGGCATCTGCTTGAGGATCGTCTGCGAGACCGACGTGACCTGCGCGTTGGCGGTACGAATGTCGGCATTCGGCTGGAAGAAGATTTTGACGATGCCGATGCCGTTATAGGAGTTGGCGGTGATGTGTTCGATGTCGTTGACGGTCGTCGTCAGGATTCGCTGGTATTGCGTGGTGATACGGCCGGCCATCTGATCCGGGGGCAGACCGGTGTACTGCCAAATCACGCCGATGACCGGGATCCGGATATCCGGAAAGATATCGACCGGCGTCCGCATCGCGGACAGCGGCCCGATGATCAACAGCAGCAGCGCCAGCACGACGAACGTGTAAGGCCGGTTCAGAGCAATACGGACCAGCTCAGTCATGGCACAGGCATTCCCGGATCTAAGTTATCGAATGATAATGATGCAGTGCGGCATTTACCTGAAACGCCGTCAAATAGCTAACAACGGAACCGTCAAATCCCTTCAATTCCGCGCGAACTTTGTTTCTGGCCTGTAATGCGAGCCTGCGCGACAGAAGAGAGGACTTCAGGTTAACGCATCAGATCAAGCGCGTCGGAAAAGAAAGCGGGACCGCCGAAATTGCCTGATTTCAGGGCAAGAACCATCTCACCCTCCTTGGCGCCGACCGCGCGCAATACCGGCACGCCTGCTGCGATTTCCGCGCCGACGAGGAAACCGGGGATGCCCAAACGATCGACGACGGCGCCTGAAGTTTCGCCACCCGCGACCACCAAACGACGAACACCGGATCGCACGAGACCCTCGGCAATATCGGCCATCGCCTGCTCGATGGCATGCCCGGCTGCATCGCGGCCATGACGAGATTGCAGGGCTGCGACCTCATCCGGCGTCGAACTCGAGGCAATCAGAACCGGGCCATCCGTGATTCTTTGCGCCGCCCAGGCAAGCGCGCGGGCGACCTCGTCCTGCCCCGCAACAATCCGGTCGGGATCAAGATGAAGGACAGCCATCGTCGCTTCGGCAGCCGCGATCTGCTGCAGTGTGGCCTGCGAACAACTGCCGGCGAGGCAGGCCGCCGGTCCGCCGACGGCTGCTTCGGCGATCTTGCCCGCATCCTTATCGCCCCTGCCCGTGGCTACCAGGGCGCGCGCCAGACCGAGCCCCATGCCCGATGCGCCAACCGACAATCGATGGTCGATGGCAACGGCCCCTATCGTTTCCAGATCGAGATCGAACACGGCATCGATGACAGCCGCGCCTATGCCCTTGGCGGAGAGATCAGCCAGATGCGCCCGCACGGCTTCAGGTCCGCGGACCACGGCGGCAAGATCGACGAGACCGATCTTGGTCTTGCTTTGGCGCGCCAGCACCCGCACGAGATTCGAATCGTGCATCGGGTTGAGCGGATGATCTTTCAGCGGACTCTCGTTCAACGGCACTGATCCGACGAACAGATTGCCTTGGTAGACAGTGCGTTTGGTCTCGGGAAAGGCGGGAGTGACCAGGACGATGGCGTCGCCGGAATCCGCACGCAACGCATCGGTCACCGGACCGATGTTCCCGGCATCGGTGGAATCGAAGGTCGAGCAAATCTTGAACAGCACGTGATCGGCGCCACGGCCGCGCAACCATTTGTCGGCGGCACGCGAGCGCGTCACCGCAAGGCCCGCCTCGATGGAGCGGCTCTTCAGCGACACGACGACGGCATCGACGTCGGGCAGTTCGAGTTTGTCTGAGGGAACGCCAATCGTTTGCACGGTGCGCAGGCCTGCGCGCGTCAGCGTGTTGGCGAGATCGGAGGCGCCGGTGTAGTCGTCGGCGATACAGCCCAGCGCGAGTTTCACGACTTTCTTCCCTGCGTATGATTTGAACCAGGCGAGCCCGTCGGTGGTCTTGCCGCGCGGATTGTATTCGCAGCCGACGAAGCCTTTATAACCGAGACGATCAAGCTCAGCGAACAGGAACGGATAGTTCAACTCTTCGTCGTCAGGCTCGTGACGCGAAGGAATGCTCGCGATCTGGACATGGCCCGTGATCGGCATCATCTCGCGCAGCCGCACGGTCACATCGCCATGCAAAATCTGGCAGTGATAGATATCGAACTGCAATTTCAGGTTCGGAATTTTCAATTCCTGGATCAGGTCGCGCGCAAAGCCGAAGTCGTTGAGAAAATAGTTCGGCGTGTTGCGCGCATTGAGCGGCTCGAGCACGACGTCAATTCCGTGAGGCGCGAAGAATTCCGCGGCATGGGTCACGGACTTCTTGAACGCGGCGAGCGCCTTCGGATCGTTTCGATCGGCTAGCCCCGCCATCAAATGCAAGCGCTTGACGCCGGTCGCCTGCGCATAGGGCAGCGCGGTGACAAGGCTCTGTTTCAGATCGTCGAAGCGCTCCGGCAATGCGGCAAAGCCTTTCTCGCCTGCATCCCAATTGCCCGGCGGCAGGTTGAACAAGGCTTGCGTCAGGCCGTTGCCGTGCAGCCGCTTGCCGATCTCTTCGACCGGGTGAGCATAGGGAAACAGGAATTCGACCGCGGTAAAGCCGGCCTTCGCTGCGGCTTCGAAACGGTCGAGGAAGGGCACCTCGTTGAACATGAGCGTGAGATTGGCGGCGAAACGGGGCATCGGAAGTCCTCTTGTATGACTTGTTACTTCGGCTCGCCGGGCAGATGCGTGCCGGTGACGCGCGCGTACATCCGCGCCACCGAAGCGTCGTCGTCACGACCCATGCCTGAAGCCGCCGTCATCAGAAACATTTGCAGGGCCGCAGCCGACACCGGCACCGGAAACTTCGCCGATCGGGCCATATCCTGAATGATGCCGAGATCCTTGACGAATATTTCGACCGCACTGCGTGGCGTATAGTCGCCATCGAGCACGTGCGGCATCCGGTTTTCAAACATCCAGGAATTGCCGGCAGAGGCCGTGATCACTTCGTAGACCTTGCGGATGTCCAGACCCTGCTTGGCGGCAAAGGCGATGGCCTCTGACGCCGCCGCGATATGAACGCCGGCGAGAAGCTGATTGATCATCTTGAAAGCTGCACCCTGCCCTGCGGCATCGCCGAGTTCATAGAGTTTGGCCGCCATTGCATCAAGCGCCGGCCGGGCCCTGGCGAACGCTGCCGCGCTGCCGGAAGCGAGGACGGTCAGTTCGCCTTGCGCCGCGCGCTGGGCGCCACCCGAAATCGGCGCGTCCAGATAGTGCCGGCCGGTTGCTTCAAGTTGCTTGGCGAGCCTTCTTGCAACCTCCGGGTCCATGGTCGCGGAGGAAATGAATACGGCATCCTTGGCCAGCGTCTCCGCGACGCCGTCCTTGCCGAACAGAATGGCTTCGGTCTGGGCGGCGTTGACGACCACGCTGACGACGATGCCGGCGTCTTTTGCCGCTTCCGCCGGGTTCTTGGCGCCCTTGCCGCCTTCGGACACGAACCGTTTGACTGCGTCTGCCGTCACATCGCAGCCCGTGACCTCAAATCCGGCGCGCTTGAGCGCGCTGGCCATGCCGTATCCCATCGAGCCGAGCCCGATCACGGCGATGCGCGGTTTGGCGGAAGATGACATGGGCGTTTCCTTATGGACTTTTACGGATTTGCCCCCTGCCTATCACGGCTTGGCCGGGCTGCCAAAGCGTGAGAAAAGATGGAAGAAGGATCGCCTTCCATGAGCGAAACAAAAATCCGCGAGGAAATCTGCCGCCTCGGCCGTTCGCTGTTCGAGCGCGGTCTGACGCCGGGCTCCTCCGGCAACATTTCGGTCAAGCTCGACGATGGCGGCTGGCTGGTGACACCGACCAATGCCTCGCTCGGCTTCCTCGATCCGGCGCGGCTGTCGCGGCTGGATGCGGCCGGCAAGCTCCTTGCCGGCGACGCCCCGACCAAGGAAGTGCCGCTGCATACGGCGCTGTACGAAACCCGCACCGCCGCTCGCGCCGTCGTGCACCTGCATTCGACCCATTCGGTGGCGCTCTCGATGCTGCCCGAAATCGATCCGCGCGCGGCACTGCCGCCGATGACGGCCTATTACATGATGAAGTGCGGCGCGACCGCGCTCGTGCCCTACTACCGGCCCGGCGACGCCGCCGTGGCCGACGCCATCAAGGGTCTCGCCGGAAAATACTCATCCGTGCTGCTCGCCAATCACGGCCCGGTGGTTTCAGGCGACACGCTGGAAGCCGCGGTGTTTGCGGTCGAGGAACTGGAAGAGACCGCGAAACTCTATCTGCTGTTGCGGGGTCTCAATCCGCGCTACCTGACGCCGGCGCAGGTGGCCGACCTGACCAAGGTGTTCGGGCTGAAACTGCCTGAAGATCACCACCATTGATCTCGTGCCCCGGATGCTGCGCAGCACGTCGCGCTTGCGGCGTGGTGCGCCGCCGATCCGGGGCCAACATGGAGACGTGGGTCCCGGCTCTGCGTCGCGTCATTTCATGCCGCGCCGCGTCCGGGACACTAGCCGATCACAATCCCAGATACGCCTTGCGCACGTCCGGGTTGGACTTGATCTCGGCGGACGTTCCCTGCATCTGCAACCGGCCGGTTTGCAGGATGTAGGCGCGGTCGGCGATATCGAGGCATTCGGCGATGCGCTGCTCGACGATCAAGACGGTCACGCCGGTATCGCGGATGCGCTTGACCGCCTGGAAGATCTCATCGACCAGTTTTGGCATGATGCCCTGCGACGGCTCGTCCAGCATCAGCAGCCGCGGCCGGGTCATCAACGCACGGCCGATCGCCAGCATCTGCTGCTCGCCGCCCGAGAGCGTCTCGGCGCGCTGGTCGAGGCGCTCAGACAGACGCGGGAAAAGCTTGAACACCAGATCGAGCGGCGCCTCACGATCAGCCTTGCCGCGATAGAGATAGCTGCCGAGCCGCAGGTTGTCGCGGACCGAGAGCCGTGGAAACAACCGTCGGTTCTCCGGCACGTAAGCGATGCCGCGCGCCGTGATCAGGTGCTGCGCCATGCCGTCGATGCGAGCGCCGTCGAACGTAACGCTGCCGGAACGCGGTCGCTCCGCGCCGGCGATGGTCTTCAAAAGCGTGGATTTGCCGGCGCCGTTGGCGCCCGCGACCGCGACGACCTCGCCCTTTTCGACCTCGATCGAGACCTGCGAGATCGCGACCAGCCCTTGATAGGCGGTGGTGACTTCACGCACCGACAGCATGACGGTCCCCAAGGTAGGCAGTGATCACTTTCGGATCGCGAACGACGTCGGTCGGCTTGCCCTCGACCAGAACCTTGCCGAGATCGAGCACGATCGCGCGATCGACCAGCGGCATCACGATCTCCATGACGTGCTCAACCATCAGCACGGTGACGCCGGTGGTGCGCACTTTTCGCACCAGTTCGACACCGGTCTGCGCCTCGATCGGCGTCAACCCGGTGAGGACTTCGTCGAGCAGCAGCAATTTCGGCTCGGTTGCGAGCGCGCGTGCCACTTCGAGACGGCGCTTCTCGGACGGAATGAGCTGGCTGGCGAGCGTGTTCGCCCGCGCCGCCAGCCCGCAGAATTCCAGCACCTCATGGGCCTTGCGCCGGGCCTCACGCATCACGGTGGTTCGGATCAGCGCGCCGACGATGACGTTATCGATCACCGTCATGGTCTCGAAGCTTTTGACCACCTGGAAGGTGCGCCCCACGCCGCGCTCGCAGCGTTCCGCCGCCGACAGCCGCGTGACATCCTCACCGTCGAAGATGATCGAGCCTTGGGTAGGCGTGTAGACGCCCGCGATCAGGTTGAACAAGGTCGATTTGCCGGCGCCATTGGGGCCGATCAGGCCTACGATTTCGCCGCGCCCGACCGAGATCGACACGTCGCTGTTGGCGACAAGTCCGCCGAAGCGCTGCCAGATGCCTCTGGTTTCCAATAGCGCGGTCATCGGGTGATTTCCTTGCGCCGCGGCGAAAACAATCCGACCAGGCCTTCGGGGCGCGCGAGTGAAATCAGGACGATCAGCGTGCCATAGACGATCAGGTCGACGCCGCGGCCGGAACCGCCGATGAACGAGCGCGTCAATTCCGTGAGCGGAATGAGAATGACAGCGCCCAACACCGGTCCCCACAAGGTGCCGATGCCGCCGAGCACCGCCGGCAGCGCCATCAACAGCGAGAACTGAAAGCCCATGACGCTTTCGGGATCGATATAGGAGACGAATTGCGCATAAAAGCTGCCGCCGATCGCCGTGAGGAACGCGGAGACCGCGGCCGCGCCCATCTTGGAATTGAACACGACGACGCCGAGACTTTCGGCGGCATCCGGATTGTCCTTCACCGCACGCCACCAGTAGCCCCATTTGGAATCTTCCAGCCACCAGGTCACGAGCCAGGCGACGCAGGCGAGCGCGAGCGCAAAATAAAAATATGGCAGCTTGCTGCGGGTGAACTGGAACTTGAGCCAGCTATCGCCGCGCACGGGAATGTCGATGCCGAGCGCCGCGCCTGCCCAGTCCCAGTTCTGGAACAGAAGAAGCGCGGTCTCGGCAATGACGATGGTGGCGATGACGAAATAATGCCCGCGCAGGCGGAAGCAGGGATAGCCGAGCGCCATCGCGATCGCGGCCGAGATCAGGCCTCCGCCAATCATGCCGAACCAGGGCAATACGCCGAACTTGGTGAAGAGCAGCGCGGTGGTGTAGGCCCCCAGTCCGAAATAAAGCGCATGCCCGAGCGAAATCTGTCCGCAATAGCCGGAAAGAATGTTCCAGCTCTGCGACAGCGCGGCGTACATCAGGGTCAGCACCATGATGTTCTGGACGTAAACGTCCTTCACGAAGAACGGAACGGCGGCCGAGATCGCAGCAAAAATGACGGCGAGGATGAGATCGCGACGGCGGCGCTGGGCGAAAGCGGTATCCATCACAACGACCCGAACAGGCCGCGCGGCCGGATGAAGACCACGAGCAGATAGACCGCGTAGATACCGATCGACTTCAGCGACGGCGGCAAGATCAAGGCCGTGGAGGCCTCGACGAGGCCTACGATCAGGCCGCCGGCAAAGGCGCCGAACACGCTTCCGAACCCACCCAGCGCCACCGTGACATAGGCGATCAGCGCAAACGACGCGCCGACGTCGGGATAGATATAGAAGAAGATCGCCATCACCGCGCCGGCGAGCCCGACCAGGGCCGCGCCGAGACCCCAACCGAGCGCAAACACCCGGTTCTTGTCGATGCCGACCAGCGCCACCGCGCCGGCGTCCTCGCGCGTCGCTTCAAGCGCCCGGCCGAAGTCGGTGCGATTGATGAAGAAATAGAGCCCGACGAACGCGGCAATCGCGACCAGCGCGCCGCACAGTTGCGGGACAGGCAGGAAGATGCCCCCAACCGAAACGGTTTTGCCGCCGAGCCAGGAATGCGTGATGCTGCGATAGTCCGGCGTGAAGAAATATTGCGCGAGTCCGCGCATCACGATCGCGAGCCCGAAGGTCGAGAAGATCTGCACCATGCCGGCATTGGCTTTGGCACGGACCGCGAACCGGACAACCAATAGATAAACGACTGCCCCGAACACGAACAACGCCGCGGCGACCAGCGGCGCCGCCAGCAAGGGATCGATCGCGAAGAACGCAAACAGAAAGAATGTCGCGTACATCGCGATCATCAGGAATTCGCCGTGAGCAAAGTTCACGACGTCCATCAGGCCGAAAATCAGCGCCAGCCCCACGGCGATCAGGCCGTAGAGCAACCCCATCAAGAGGCCGCTTGCCAGACTTTGAATGATGGTCTCGGCGGTCACGCCCCTTGCCCCCGCATTCGTGGACTCTTAGCCAGTTACTTCATCGGCCAGGTGGCTTCAGCCACAGCCGCCTGCGGCGGGAAGATCGTGACGAATTTGCCGCCGACATACTGCAGCAGGACCGGGTCGGCATCGTTGTTCTGGCCCGTCTCGTCGTATTTCACGCGCTTCCACGGCATGATGGTCTGCTCGCCGGGGACGTCCGTTGCTGCCAGCGCATCGCGGATCTTCTCGCCCTCGGTGGATTTGGCGCGGTTGATGGCTTCGGCCATCAGGATCAAAGCAATAAATTGCCGGGACGAGTAATCGTTGAGGTCCTTGCCGGACTTTTCCTTGAACATATCGTTGATCTTGCCGACCATCGGCCGTTTCTGGGCCAGGTCGAGCGAGAAGGTGCCGCGCGAGATCACGCCTTCGAGCTTGTCGCCGACCGCGTCATAAAGCGCCTTTTCCGAGAAACCGGCGTCCTGCGCCACGATCGCCGGCGGCTTGTAGCCGAGTTCGCCCATGGTCTTGACCAACAGAATGCCGTCGGTGGTGTAGCTCGAGGGCATCAGCACGTCGGCGTTCGCCGCCTTGATCTGTTGCACTTCGGCGGAGAGCGACGGCGAATTGGCGCGATACTTGATGTCGGCGACGATCTTGTAACCGCGTTCGGCCGCGAGCTTGGACTGCGCGTTGCCGGAGTCGGTGCCGAAGATGGTGTCTTCGTGGAACAGCGACAGGGTGTCGATCTTGGTGCCCTTCTTCTTCATCACATCGAAGAAGTCGAACATCGCCTTGGAATACATTTCGTCATGCGGCGAAGCGCGGAAATAGAACTTCAGGCCGCGGCGGTGCAGGCTCGGCGAGGAATTATCCGCCGACATGAACGGGATCTGGTAGCGCTCGCAGATCTGGCTCACGGTCACGGCGACCGCGCTCTGATAGGTGCCGATCACGGCGCAGACCTTCTCCTGCGTGATCAGGCGCTCCGCCTCGGCACGGCCCTTCTGCGGGTCGGCCTGGTGATCGGCGAACACCAGACGAATCTTGGCGCCGCCAAGGCCCGGCAGCCCCTCGCCGCGCGCGAGCGGCAGGTCAAAATCGAAGTTCTTGTTGATGATCTCAGCCGCGGTCTCGAATGCCTTCTGCGCATCGACGCCGATCTGGGCGCTCGCACCCGAGAGCGGATAGATCACACCGATCACCACTTCGGAGGTTTGGGCGCGCGCGGCCATCGGCAGCAGCGCAGCGCTCGCGGTGGCACCAAGCAGAACATTTCGGCGGGAGATGGTCATCTGAAATTCCTCTACTAACGACTATCGATGGAACGGCTTCGGATCAGCGTAAAGCCTCAATGAGCAGCAACGACTGCTCAATCAAAGCACGGCAAGGTCCTTGTTCATTGCAAGTCCGTCACCAGCATCAGACCCGGCGCATGCGTGATAGCAAATGGCACCTTGGCAGCGGCGATCACGGCCTGCGGTGTGACGCCGCACGCCCAGAACACGGGAATCTCGTCCGCCTCGACCGGTACCGCATCGCCATAATCGGGCCTGGCGATATCCTTGATGCCGATCGAATGCGGGTGTCCGAGATGGACCGGGGCGCCGTGCACCGACGGAAAGCGCGTGGTGATCTGCACCGCGCGGATCGCCTGGGCCGGCTTGAAAGGACGCATCGACACCACCATCGGCCCCGAGAACGGCCCGGCCGATTGGCAGGCGATGTTGGTCCGGTACATGGGCACGCGGACGTCGCGCTCGATATGGCGGATCGGCAGCCCTTCGGCCAACAGCGCTTCTTCAAATGAAAACGAGCAGCCCAGCACGAAGGCGACGAGATCGTCGCGCCAATGCGCCTTGACGTCGGCCGGCTCCTCGACCACCTCGCCGTCGCGCCAGACCCGGTAGCCCGGCACATCGGTGCGAATATCGAGGTCGAGGCCGAGTGCGGGAATTCGGGGGTCGCCGACGTCGGACATGCCGATGATCGGACACGGCTTCGGATTGAGCTGGCAGAAACGATGAAACGACGCCGCGAACTTTTCCGGCAGGATCGCGAGATTGCCCTGAACGAAACCGCTGGCGACGCCGGCGGTGGATCCAGCTTTGCCGGCGCGATAGTCCAATCGCGCCTTGCGGCTTGGAAGCAAGTCTCCGCCCTCACCGGACGACTGCACTGCCGCAGAAATGGTCATGATGTCTTCCCGCCCACGATCTCGACATCAGTGAAACCCACACGTACTATAATGTCTAATCTTACTTTCTAATCAGTTTGGATAATCAAAATTTATCGCTGTGGGAGCGGGCCGACATGGTGGACTTCAAGTCTATCGAGACCTTTCTGTGGGTGGTGACGCTGGGCAGTTTTCGGGGTGCCGGTCAGCGCCTCAACACCACCCAGCCCGCGATCTCGCAACGGATCGCGCAGCTCGAGCGTGAGATGGGCGTGAAACTGTTGAACCGCGATCATCGCGTGGTCTCGCCGACGCCGAGCGGCCGGCAACTGATGCTCTACGCAGAGAAACTGATCGGCCTGCGCGCAGAGATGATGGCGGAGGTCGGCGACCGCTCCGCGATGCGCGGTGTCTTGCGGCTCGGTGTCGCCGAAACCATCGTGCACACCTGGCTGTCGCGGCTCATCAAGAGCGTCAACTCCGCCTATCCCAATCTCTCGCTGGAGATCGAGGTCGACATCACGCCCGATCTGAGTGCCCGCCTGCTGGCGCAGGAAATCGACCTCGCCTTCCTGGTCGGACCGCTGTCCGCTTCCGGCGTGCGTAACCGCCCGCTCTGCAACTATTCCGTCGGCGTATTGGCCAGTCCATCGCTCGGTCTTGGCGAGGGAATCTTGAAAGCAAAAGACCTCGCAAAGTTTCCGATCATCACCTTCCCGCGCAGGTCTCAGCCTTACGAAGTCGTGCGATCGCTGTTCAACCGCCCCGGGCTACCGCCGATCCAGCTGCACGCCAGCGCCTCGCTCGCGACCGTGATCCATATGGCGATCGAAGGACTTGGTATTGCCGTCATCCCCACCTCGATCGTCGAGAACGAACTGGCGGATGGCCGGCTGCGGCTGCTTACGACCGATCTCAAGATCACGCCCTTGACGTTTTCGGCAAGCTGGCTGGAATCGCCAGACACGCTTGCTGTGGAACGCGTCGCAGAGCTTGCTGCGACCATCGGGCAAGGCAGCACTGCAATCGCCGATACGTCTGACGTTGACGCGCCACGGCGAGTGGTCCAAGTCTAACTCAAAGTCTAACCTCGCATCCATTCGCTGCTCTATTAAATCGGTACCTGCCACCGTCACTGGAAAAACCTCATGAAGCCCGTCGCCTCCAACCTGCAAATCGACTCCGCCCGGCTCTGGGGCACGATTCACGAGACCGCGAAATTCGGCGCCACGCCGAAAGGCGGCGTGCGGCGGCTGACGCTCGGCGCCGAAGACAAGCAGGTGCGCGACTGGTTTCGCAGGGAATGCGAGGCCGCCGGCCTTGAAGTGCACGTCGATGCACTCGGCTCGATGTTCGGCCTTCGCAAAGGCCGCGACATGTCGAAGGCGCCGATCGGACTTGGCTCCCACCTTGATACGCAGCCGACCGGCGGCAAGTTCGACGGCGTGCTCGGCACGCTCGCCGCGCTCGAAGTCGTTCGCACGCTCAACGATGCCGGAATCGAGACCGAGTTTCCGATCTGCATCGCCAACTGGACCAATGAAGAAGGCTCGCGCTTTGCACCGGCAATGATGGCCTCCGCGGCCTATGTCGGGGATTTCACCACCGACGACATCCTGTCGCGCAAGGACGCCAGTGGCGTCACGGTCGCCGAAGCGCTCAACGAGATCGGGTACAACGGCGACAAGCCGGTGGGCTTTCAGAAATTCTCCGGTTTTGTCGAACTGCACATCGAACAGGGGCCGATCCTGGAGGCCGAAGGCAAGACCATCGGCGTGGTCGATTCCGGCCAGGGTGTGCTGTGGTACGACGGCAAGATCACAGGTTTTGAAAGCCATGCCGGCTCGACGCCGATGCCGCTTCGCCGCGACGCGCTCGCGACCTTGTCGGAAATCGTGCTGGCGATGGAAGCGATCGCGAAGAAGCACGGCCCCAAGGCCGTCGGCACCATCGGCGAAGCCGTGATCGCCAATCCCTCACGCAACGTCATTCCCGGCGAAATCGCCTTCACCGTCGATTGCCGCAGCGCGGACGCCAAGATCATGGACGCACTGGATTCGGACTTGCGAGCGGCCGTCACGGAGATCGCAGCGCGCCGCAAGGTCGAGGTTACGCTCGACCTGATCTGGCGCAAGCCGCCGACCCACTTCGATCCCAAGCTGGTCGATGCCGTGGAAAACGCCGCCAAGCAACTCGGCTTCTCGCATCGCCGCATCACTTCGGGCGCCGGCCACGACGCCTGCAATCTCAACACGAAGATTCCGGCCGCCATGGTGTTCGTGCCATGCAAGGACGGTATCAGCCACAATGAACTCGAAGACGCCACGCAGGTCGATTGTGCCGCTGGCGCCAACGTCCTGATGCACACGGTGCTGGCGCTTGCGGGCGTGGCGTCGTAGCGCGACCAAATTTTGGTAAAAGGGAGATTGCCGTGCGCGGAGTTTTTGTCGATGCCGACGGATCGCTCGCGGAAATCTTCGATCGCCAGAAGAAATCCGGCGATCCAGCCGTTCGCGTCAATCGCAATCCCGACATCAAATCCGACGACATGCCGGCGTTGCTCGATGGCGCCGAAATTGTCGTGATCGACCACACCGAGCTGCCGACCGGCGTCGCCAAGCGTTGCACGGGTCTCAAGCACGTGGTGTTTCTCGGCACCGGCGCGCGTAGTTACATGAACCCTGACGAACTGGCCGAGCTCGGCATCACCGTTCACCTGATCAAGGGCTATGGCGATACGGCGGTTGCCGAATGCGCAATCGCGCTGATGTGGGCGGCGGCTCGCGGGGTCGCTCGAATGGATCGCGGGATTCGTGCCGGCAACTGGCTCGGTGAAGACGGCGTGCAGCTTACCGGCAAGACACTCGGCCTGATCGGATTTGGCGGCATCGCAGCAGAAGTCGCCCGCATCGCGCTTGGCAGCGGCATGAAGGTGATCGCGTGGAACCGCTCACCGAAGAAATCCGCCGGCGTGGAATTCGTCTCGCTCGAGGCGCTGCTCGCGCAGAGCGACGTCGTCTCGCTGCATCTTCTGCTCAACGATGAGACCCGCGGCTTCCTCTCGCGCCAGCGCATCGAGGCGATGAAGCCGGGCGTCATCTTCATCAATACCGCGCGCGGCGCGGTGGTCGATGAAGCGGCGATGATCGAGGCGCTGAAGTCAGGGCATATCCGCCACGCCGGGCTCGACGTGTTCAACGTCGAGCCGCTGCCGGTTGATCATCCGCTGACCAAAATCCCGAACGTGACGCTGTCGGCGCATTCGGCGTTCCGCACGCCGGAAGCGAGCGAAAACCTGATCCACGGCGCGTGGGAGCATTGCCGCCGGATTGCGAAAGGCCGGCTCGCAGCCGCCTGCTTCCGTCGCAAAGCTGCGATCGCCTACTCCACCATCTCCGCGACCGCCTTGCCGCAAGCCGTCGTGTCGGCGTTGCCGCCGAGATCGCGGGTGCGCAGCGTCCGCTCGCCGAGCGTGCGCTCGATCGCCGTCACGATGGCGGCAGCGGCGTCCTTCTCGCCGAGATGTTCCAGCATCATCGCACCCGACCAGATCATGCCGATCGGGTTGGCGATGCCCTGGTTGGCAATGTCGGGCGCCGAGCCGTGCACCGGCTCGAACACGCTGGGATAGTCGCCCTCCGGATTGATGTTGCCGGACGGCGCAATGCCGATGGTGCCGGTGCAGGCGGGACCGAGATCAGAGAGAATGTCCCCGAACAGGTTCGAACCGACCACGACATCGAACCAGTCCGGATGCAGCACGAAGTTCGCCGTCAGAATGTCGATGTGGAACTTGTCCCACTTCACCTTGGGATATTTCTTCGCCATCGCCTCCACGCGCTCGTCCCAGTACGGCATGGTGATCGAGATGCCGTTGGATTTCGTCGCCGAGGTCAGATGCTTTTTCGGCCGCGATGCCGCGAGATCGAAGGCGAACTTCAGGATGCGGTCGACGCCGGTGCGCGTCATCACCGTCTGCTGCGTCACAAACTCACGATCGGTGTCGGGGAACATCCGCCCGCCCACGGAGGAATACTCACCTTCGGTATTTTCCCGCACCACCCAGAAATCGATATCACCGGGCTTGCGGCCCGCCAGCGGCGACGGCACGCCCGGCATCAGCCGAACGGGGCGCAGATTGGCGTATTGATCGAACTCGCGCCGGAACTTGATCAGCGAGCCCCACAAGGAAATGTGATCGGGAATCTTTGCCGGCCAGCCGACGGCGCCGAAATAGATCGCATCGTGCTTGCCGATCTTTTCCTTCCAGTCGTCCGGCATCATCTGGCCGTGCTTTTCGTAATAGTCGTAGGAAGCGAAGTCGAAATGATCGAAATGCACGGCGACGCCGTGCTTTTTCGCCGCCGTCTCGATGACCCGCAACCCCTCCGGCATTACCTCCTTGCCGATCCCGTCGCCGGGAATGACCGCGATCCGGTATTGCTTTTTTCCGCTGCTCATCGAGAAAATCCTTGAGTTCGCTTCACCGACTGTATGACGGGATTGCAATGGACCAAACTGAGTTTGCGCGCAACGGTGCAGTGCAAGATTGACCGTTTTGGCCAGGACGGCCTAAGTGACAATACCCCTCACCTTTCCAGCCACCCCATTCAGCGAGCACCCCCATGGATCTTCATCTGCGCGGCAAACGCGTCCTCATCACCGGCGCCTCCAAGGGCATTGGCGCGGCCGCAGCCGAAAGCTTCGCCGAGGAAGGCGCCCACCTGCTGCTGGCCGCCCGTAATGGCGATCAACTCAAAGCGTTGGCGGAGCGTCTGCGCTCGGCGCACCAGATCGATGCTGCGACTATTGTCACGGACCTGCGCAAGCCCGAAGACATCACGCGTCTGGTGAAGGAAGCCGCCGACATCGACATTCTCGTCAATAACGCCGGCGACATCCCGGGAGGCTCGATCGACAAGATCGACGAGCCGACCTGGCGTCACGCGTGGGAGCTAAAAGTATTCGGCTACATCAACATCACGCGCGCGATCTATGCGCAGATGAAGGCGCGCGGCGGCGGCGTGATCGTCAACGACATCGGTGTGGCGGGCGAGAAGTTCGACGCCAACTATATCTGCGGCTCCGCCGGTAACGCCGCGATCATGTCGTTCACCCGCTCGCTCGGCGGCAAGAGCCTTGCCGACAACATTCGCGTGGTCGGAATCAATCCGGGCCCGGTCGGCACCGATCGTCACGTCACGCTGTTGAAGACCCGCGCCAAGAACCAGTTCGGCGACGAGAACCGCTACAAGGAGTTCCAGAAAGGGTTGCCGCTCGGCCGGCCCGCGCATGCGCGCGAGATCGGCGACCTCATGGCATTCCTCGCCTCCGACCGTTCCGGCTATACGTCGGGCGTGATCTATACCGTCGACGGCGGCATCGCCGCAGGTTGGGGTTAATCCCTACACCCGCTCGACCATCTGGCGGATCAGCGTGGTGATCCGCCCGGAGGGCGAACCCAATTCATCCATGATCGTGAAATGGTTGGTGCCGGGGATTTCTTCGTAAATCACCGGCAAGCCGTGATTGGCGCGATAGCCTGCGAAATCCGCGGTCTGCTTGCGCAGCAGCGGCAGTTCCTCGCCGCCGACCACAAGCGCCATCGGTTTGACCCCGTGCGCCATCAGCATCGGCGAATTGCGCCTGGACATCGGCTCGTCGAGCCCAAGCTTGACGTTGAGATAGGAGTGGCGGATCGGCTCGAGATCGTAGATGCCGCTGATCGCCACCCCACCCTTGATGTGCGGGTTCATCATCGCCATGGCGGTCAGATGCCCGCCGGCCGACCAGCCGGAGGCGATGAGCCGTTTCGGGTCGGCGCCAAGCTCGGGCAAGCGCCCCGCGAGATAGTCGATACCGGCGTGGATTTCGGCGACGATCTGTTCCAGCGTGGCATCGGGCGCGAGCGTATAGCCGATGAATGCAACGTTGATGCCCTGGGCCATCGGTCCCGCCGCGAACATCGTGAAGAATTCCTTCGCGCGCATCTGCCAATAGCCGCCGTGGATGAACAGCAGCGTCGGCGCGTTCGGCGCAGCCTTGAGGAAATCGATGCGGTTGCGCTCGCGTGGGCCATAGGACAAGGTTAAGGTGTGTGCCATGCCGCGCACGCATCTCCGCCGAGAGCTTTCCCCACCCATCGACCATGTCGCCGCTGCCGGCAACGGCCGCCGAGTTGTTCAGGCCGCTGTCGAGCGCCTCCCGGCTCAGGGTACGCCAATCGAGCGTGCCAAATCGCGTGGTCATATCATGCCTCCGGCAGTCTGCTTCACGTTTCCACCTTGTCGTAAGGTGTTTTACAGGGTTAGACAATCGCCTATCGAATAAGGCGGCTTCTCAAAGGACAAGACAATGCCATCGGATCAGGCGCTCATACGGTCGACCGCATGCACCATCGTCGACCAGCTCAATGCCGGCGAGGTGACGCCGCTGGACCTGCTCGATGCACTGGAAAAGCGGATCGCCGAAGTCGATGGCAAGACCAATGCGTTGCCGACCCTGTGCTTCGACCGGGCGCGCGCAGCCGCCAAGTCGCTGATGCAGAAGCCACCAGGCAAACGCGGCCTGCTCGCCGGTCTCCCGGTCCCGATCAAGGACCTCACCAACGTCGCCGGCGTGAGAACCACACAGGGATCGCCGATATACAAGGACAACGTTCCGGCGAAATCCGACATCGCTGGTCGAACTGATCGAGGACAACGGCGGGGTTATCTACGCCAAATCCAACACCCCTGAATTCGGCGCCGGCGCCAACACCTTCAACGAAGTGTTCGGTGCAACGCGCAACCCGTGGGACTTGTCGCGGTCGGCCGCGGGCTCCTCCGGCGGCGCGGCCGTGGCGCTCGCGACCGGCATGGCGTGGCTCGCGCATGGCACCGATATGGGCGGCTCGCTGCGCAACCCCGCAAGCTTCTGCGGCATCGTCGGCATGCGCCCGAGCATCGGCCGCGTGCCGCATACCCCGGCCGCCAAGATTGATCGCAATCTCGGCGTACAAGGTCCGATGGCGCGCAACGTCGAGGACCTCGCACTGTTCCTTGACGCCATGAGCGGCGAGCACCCCGCCGATCCGCTGTCTCTCCCCCGCCTGCCGACGTCGTTCCTGTCGGCCGCGCGTTCCGGACAAGAAACCGAAGCGCGTCGCCTACTCGCCGGATCTCGGCATCACGCCGGTCGATCCCGAGGTCGCCGCGATCACCCGCAAGGCGGCCTCCGTTTCGCCGAAGCCGGCGTCATCGTCGAGGAAGCCCATCCCGACCTGCGTGAAGCCCATGAATGCTTCCATGTGCTGCGCGCCTTCGATTTCGCGATCTCGAAAGCCGCGCTGCTGCGGAACAAGCGCGAACAACTCAAGCCGGAAGTGATCTGGAACATCGAGGAAGGTCTGAAGCTCACCGTCGAACAGCTCGAACGCGCCGAAGCCCAGCGCGTCGCGATGACGGCACGCACGCTCGAATTCTTCAAGACCTACGACCTGCTTCTGACGCCGGCGACGATCGTTGCACCGTTCCCGATCGAGAACCGCTACGTCGCCGAATGCGCCGGCAAGAAGTTCGACAACTACGTCGAGTGGCTCGGCATCGTTTACGCGATTACGCTTGTGTGTTGTCCGGCATTGTCCTTGCCATGCGGATTTACTGCCTCCGGGTTACCGGTCGGCTTGCAAATGGTGGCCGCACCGCGCGGCGAGGCGCCATTGCTGGCCGGCGCCAGGGTGCTGGAGGATGTTTTAGGCTTGCGCGGCACCACGCCGATCGATCCCAGAGCCGCAACGCAGTAGTCCGCAAGAGAAGTTCCGTAGAGCAAGGCGACGATTTGAGCGCTGGCGAACGGCACGCTCACCGCTATAATCCGCGTCAACAAACAACGAGTTCGCCGATTGCAGACGCAACGGCCTTCAGAAACCTTCCGGGGGAGCAGACGTGACCGAACAAACTGCAACTGCAAACGCCGATCGTCTCGACATTCACGACGTCGAACGGCGGGTGAAGGCAATCTTCATCGGTTCCGTCGGCAACCTGGTCGAGTGGTACGACTTTTATGCCTACACAGCGTTCGCGCTGTATTTCGCGCCGGCGTTCTTCCCCAACAGCGACCCCGTGGTGCAGCAGCTCAACGCTGCCGTGCTGTTTGCGGCGACGTTCCTGGTTCGCCCGCTCGGCGGCTGGCTGTTTGGCTATATCGCCGATCATCACGGCCGGCGGCTGTCGCTGACCTTGTCCGTCGTCTGCATGTGCTTCGGTTCGTTGATCATCGCGGTGACGCCGACCTATGCGTCAATCGGCCTCGCGGCGCCTGCCATGCTGGCCCTGGCGCGGGTGATCGAAGGATTGAGCCTCGGCGGCGAATATGGTGCGAGCGCGACTTATCTCAGCGAAGTCGCCGATGCCAAGCATCGCGGATTTTACTCGAGCTTCCAGTACGTCACCCTGATCGGCGGGCAACTCACCGCGATCATCGTGCTCCTGCTCTTGCAGAAGGTTTTCCTGACCGAGGACGAGTTGAAGTCCTGGGGCTGGCGGATCCCATTCATCATCGGCGCGATGCTCGCGATCTTCGCCGCCGTCATGCGTCGCGGCCTGCACGAAACCGAAGCGTTCGAGGAAGCCAAGAAGATCGTGAAGCCGACCGGCTCGATCACCGGCCTCCTGCAATATCCGCGTGAGCTCCTGCTGGTGGTCGGTCTGACCGCGGGCGGTACCGCGGCTTTCTACACCTTCACGACCTACATGCAGACTTTCGTGAAATTGTCGGTCGGGCTCACCGCGGATCAAACCACGACCGTGATCTTCGGATCGCTTTTGTTTGCGACCATCCTGCAACCGATCTATGGCTCGATCTCCGACCGGATCGGCCGCAAGCCGGTTTTGATCTTCTTCGGCGTCGTCGGAACCCTTGCCACCGTACCTATCCTGACCGAGCTGAAAGCCACCAAGTCGCCGTGGATGGCGTTCCTCCTGATCTGCGCGGCCTGGATATTCGTGGCCGGCTATACCTCCATCAATGCGGTCGTGAAGGCCGAACTGTTCCCGACCAAGATTCGCGCACTCGGCGTCGGACTGCCCTACTCGATCACGGTCTCGATCTTCGGCGGTACCGCGCCAGCGGTCGCACTCTATTTCAAGAGTCTCGGCCACGAGGAATGGTTCTATTACTATCTCTCGGGCATCATTTTCCTGTCGCTTTTGATTTATTCGACCATGCGAGACACCAAGCATGAATTGGCGATGCACCGCCACGAATAGACCTCTCTCGAAAGCGTCACCTCTTTTCTGAAGAAGGTGACGCTCCGCAAAAAACGGAGACGCCGATGCCCACCGAACGCTTTCAATTTCCCGGTTCGGTGGGCCAGCTGGCCGCCGCGCTGGATACCCCGGACGGACCGACCCACGCCTACGCGCTGTTTGCGCATTGCTTCACCTGCGGCAAGGACGTGCTGGCGGCCAAGCGGATTGCGGTCGCGCTGGCCGCCAAGGGCATCGCGGTGCTGCGGTTCGACTTCACGGGCCTCGGTTCGAGCGAAGGCGATTTCGCCAATTCAACCTTTTCGTCCAACGTCGCCGATCTGGTCCGCGCCGCCGACCACCTGCGCAAAGCCTACCAGGCCCCGACACTTCTGATAGGTCACAGCCTCGGCGGCGCCGCAATACTGGCCGCGGCCGGCCAAATTCCCGAAGCCAAAGCGGTCGTGACCATCGGCGCGCCGTCGGATCCTTCCCACGTCACCGGCCACTTCGCCGATTCGATCGACAAATCCGCAAGGACGGCGAGGCGGAAGTATCGCTTGCCGGTCGCCCCTTCACCATCAAGCGCGCTTTTCTCGACGACATCGCCGAGCACAGCCTGATGGCGCACATCACGAAGCTACATAAAGCGCTGCTCGTGATGCATTCACCGACCGATGATACCGTCGGTATCGACAATGCGACCCGCATTTTCGTCGCGGCCAGGCACCCCAAGAGCTTCGTCTCGCTCTCGGAGGCCGACCATTTGTTGAGCGATCGGCGCGATGCGGCGTACGTCGCCGGCGTCATCACGGCCTGGGCATCGCGCTATCTCGACGTCCAAAACGCCGATGAAGCGCCCGATGAAAGCGAAGCCCCGCGCCAGGTCGTGGTTCGCGAGACCCGCAACAGCAAATTCCAGCAGAGCGTTTCGGTCGGCCCGCATCAGATGCTCGCCGACGAACCGGTCGCCGCCGGCGGCGACGATACCGGACCCGGACCCTATGACTTCCTGCTGACCGCGCTTGGCGCCTGCACCTCGATGACCATGCGGCTTTACGCCGACCGCAAGGCGCTGCCGCTGGAACGGACGACCGTGACGCTGAGACACAGCAAGATTCACGCGGAGGATTGCGCCGAGTGCGAAACCAAGGCCGGCATGCTCGACCAGATCGAACGGGTGATCACGATGGAGGGCGCGCTCGATGCCGAGCAGCGCAAAAAACTCATCGAGATCGCCGACAAGTGCCCGGTGCATCGCACCCTGACGTCGGAAGTCCGGATACTAACCAGCGCGGCGGACTAACGACGCGGCAAGAACGCCCGTTCAATGCGCGGCATCTTGCGTCTTGAAAGGCGTTACGCGGAGCGCGCCGCGCAAGCCCGCCGCCGTTCCCAACAAGATGCCGGCGACGGCGACAAAGGACGAGAGCGCCAGCGTCGAGATCCCGGTCAGCCCCTGCCCGATCGAACACCCCAACGCCATTGCGCCGCCCGATCCCATCAAGGCTGCGCCAATGATCGAACGAAGCATGTGCCGCGGCGAGGTATAGGCTTCAAGGTGAAAGCGACCGGTCACGAGCGCCGTCAGCAGGCTACCGGCGAATACGCCGAACACCATGGCGATGCCGAAGTTGAGTGTCAGCCCGGTCGAGAGCATCACATATTGCACGGCGTCGACCACGGGCGCGATGAAGGTGAGCGAAGTAACAGCGGCCGGATTGAACTCGTCCGCGCCAAGATAGCCGGTCGCAACCCAACCCGCCGCCACCAAGAGGCCGACAGCCACTCCTGCGGCGATCTGCCCAGCCGAACGCCGGAACGGCGCATGCGAAAAGGCGAAGACGATCAGGCCCACCGACATCACCGCGGCAACTGTCATTCGCACCGACAGTGCGCCACCGCCGGTCGACAGCAATTCGGGCAGCGTCAGGTGAGCTGGTTTGGTCGTCGTCGCCTGCAACAACGCGATGCGCGCGGGCGCGATCAATCCCCGCAACGTCATTTGCGCCGACATGCCGAGCACGATCACGACGACAAACGAACGCAGATTGCCGCGGCCGAGCAGCACCAGCGCGCGCGACCCGCAGCCGTTCGACAACACCATGCCGTAGCCGAACAACAGGCCTCCGCCGAACATCAGGGGAATCGAGAACGACGGCTGGAGATAGACCGACTTGGTGAGATCAACCGCGCCATATCCCGCGAGGCCCTGCGTCGCAAGGACCGCAACCGCGAGCGCCAGCGCGAATGTCCGGATCAGCCGGCTGTCGCCTTCCGCCCACCAGCCGCGCAGGCCGCTCAAGAGGCAAAAGCCGCTCAGGAGCCCCACGGCGCCGTAGACCAGCCCGATCGTCAGGCCCGCAGTGACGACGATGTTGAAGTCCGGCATCGTTACGGCCGCAGAATAATGCGATCACGCGAAGAGCCTGCGACCGCGAGAAAGGCGGACCTCGCGTCTTCGAGCGGGTAGATCGCGTTCGGCCTGATCGCAAACGGCTTGAGATGCTCGCTGAGAAACCCCGGAACCAGTTCGCGCAGCACCGCGGCGGTCGCGACCGACGACAGCCCGAGTGAATCGATGCCGAAGTAGGAGTGCTGGCCGCGATAGAATTCCAGAATGTTGAACTGCACGATGCGGTCGATGGCGGCGATCAAGATCTGCCGTCCACGCAGCGCAAGTAACTTGTGCGCAGCCTGAAAATAGGGGTCGCCGACCGTGTTGAATACGATGTTGGCGCCCTTGCCGTTCGTCAGTTCGCGAACACGTGCCGCCACGTCCGTGGTCGAGGAATCGATCATCTCGACGGGTCCGTTCGTATGCCCCACGTATGGTTCGTTCTTGCGGGCGACACCGATCACGCGCGCACCGCGCCATGTCGCGATCTGCACCGCGGCCTGCCCGACCTTGCCCGTCACCCCGAAGATCACGACGGTCTCCTGCCGTTCCGGTAGCCCGGCACGACGAAAGCCTTCGATCGCCGTCACGAAAGGAACGCCGATCCCCGCAGTTTCCGCCCACGACAGGTTCTTCGGTTTCTCCACCACGGCATCGGCCTCGACGGCGAGATGCGTGGCATGGGTGCCGTCGCGGCGGATGCCGAGATCGCCGGAGGAACCGAACACTTCACGGCCGATCATGTTCGTCGGGCCGTCGATCACAACGCCCGCATAATCTCGGCCCGAGGTGCGCGGAAACACGGCGTAAGGCATCAATCCGGTCGCCGCCTTGATATCGGAGGGATTGACGGCTGCCGCCTTGATCTCGATCAGCACCTGGCCATCGCCTCGCGACAGCGGCTGCCGCTCAACGACCGGCATCACCTCGGCCGGCGTTTCGGCCTTGGCGTTGAGACGAACACAACGCGCTTCGATCGACATTGGCGGGGTGTTTGTCTTGTTCTCTGGCAGCATGGCAACTTTCCGATCACGGATGATCGCCCACGCTTAGCGCAGTTTTCGTGCATGCGACAATGCCCGCGCCCGAAGGCCGGAGCAAAGTCAGCGTCACGTGCGCGGATTTATCGGTTCGGATCGGGAAAGACGAGGCTGCGCCAGCCCGAGCGGTCGAACGGTTGCCATTCCCCTTCGGCCTGTGCAAGGCGATCGGCGACCGCATAGACGACGGCCGGATGATGGCCCATGCCGCAATGGCTGCTTTCGACCTCGATACTTTCGGCCATCGCCGAGGATTTTTCCTTGCACCCTTGCCAGGCGCAAATGCCATCGGTCCGGCTGAAGATTGCCGTGGTTGGCACCGGGGGCGGTTCCGACAGCGATCCGCCGAAACGATGGTCCTCTTCGGCACGGCGGCCGCTGGCCATCTCATAAACTCGCCAGGCGTTGGTGGCCCTCGGATGACCGGCGAACGGACTGCCGAGCGTGATCACCGAGCGCACCCGGTCGGGCATCATCTTGGCAAGCTGGCGCACATAGAGGCCGCCGAGACTCCAGCCGACCAGGCTGACCTTGCGCTGATGCCGGTCGCTGAATTCGCGCACGAGGTCGACCATTCCCTCCTGCACTCCCTGGCGCAGACCAAGGTTGCGGCCCTGCCGCCAGCCGCTGACGGCATAGTCTTTGTTCTTCAGGAAGCTGCGCAACGGCCGCGTGGAAACATCCGACGCCATAAGTCCGGGAAACACGAGTACCGGGTGCCCGTCGCCGCGCGGCGCCAGGCTCAACAGCGGCAAGGCGCCCAGAAAGGCGCCAAACTCGTGGATCGCCCGCCCCTCGAGAAACATCAGGGTCTTCGACGGCGGGCGCAGCGTTTGGGCAGTCGCTGACATCGGATCTCCTCTGGGAGGTAGCTATGGCGCCGATTCGCTCATTCAAGCCGTAGCCGGCGGACAGGACAATAGCGGCCGCCGGCAAAGCCTGGGAAATTCGCACTTGAAAAATCGCAAATCACTGACCCGCAAAAAATAAGGCCCGCGAAACGCGGGCCTTGAAAGGGGATGCTACCTGAGAAAAGCAGCGATCAGGCAGTCTTGTTGTAGACCTTGGTGAAGTTGTCCTGCGCGGACTTCGCACCTTCGGTCACGAGCTTGCCGAGATACTCGGTCGACGCCTTGGCGCGCGAGACAAGCGTCTCACCATGCGCACGCAGCAAGTCCGACTGGATCTGGACGGCTTCGTTGATCGACTTCGCCGAAGCGAGCTTGTCGACACCGGCGAAGAACGCCTCGGCATCCTGGTAGAACGCCTGCTGGATGTTGCGGCCGATCTTGGCGGCTTCACTGACCGAACCGGTAACGGCGGTCTCGATCACTTCAGAGGCCTTCTCCGAACCGGCGTAGAAGTCGGCGGCGCGCACCTTGGCGGTCTCGGCCTGCTTCTTCACGAAATCGCGGGCAGCCTCGGGCACTTCCAGGTTCTGGAAGTTCTTGAAGGCTTCGGTCACGGGGGCAAAAGCGTCTTTGAAGGTGTTGAACACGGAATTGGTCTCGGTGGTCATAGGTTCTCTCCATCCTCAGGGTTTGAGCTATGGGCTCGCCCCGTCCACTTGGCCCGGGGTGACTTCTATATGACACGGTTAATGGTGCGTCGCAACATCAATGTTGCATCGCGATATCACGACTTCGTGATATGCGGGAATATTTCGGCAATTTGCCTAGGGAAGAGGCCGATTTGGCCCTTTCAGGAGGGCGAAACGGCCCCCGGAAGCCCGTAAGCCTCCATTTGTGCCCGTACCTGCGCCACGTTGTGCCCGAGGACGACGATATCGTGCTTCTTGCCGTCCACGTCCCGGACGTGGTCGCGCAGGAGCGCCTCGGCCTTGAAGCCCAGGCTCTCGAACAGGGCGATCGCCGCCCGCTGATCGACCGTCATCTGGACCGACAGCTTTTCGAGACCGGAGCCGAGCGCCAGCGCGAAGGTCTCCTGGGACAGCGCCCTCCCCACCCCCTTTCCGCGCACCTCGAGCGAAACCACCATCCGGATTTCGCCGACATGCGGCGACCAGGACCGGGAATCCCTCACCAACGTCCCGCAGCCGACCACCGCGCCGCCCTTGAGCGCCAGCAGGCTTGTGATGTCGCCGGCCTCGATCTCGTTGACCCAGGCCGACAACACTTTCGGCTGGCTGATGTTGCGCGGCAGGAACAGCAAGTCATGGGTCGGCAGTGCCCGGGCAAAAGCGAGCACGGCCGCTTCGTCGGCACGCGTCATCAGGCGGAATTCGATTTCGCCAGCTTCCGTGTTGACCCGGCGTGGATAGGAACGTGTTTCGCTCATGTCGATCTCTCGCATAGCCATGAATTGAGTTTCGGCCACAGCCGCCGCACCGCATTGGCGCCGGCGACCAGGCTGACATGGCCGCCCTTGAGGATTACTTCCTCCTTGTCGGCCGAGCCAACCTTGGTGATCAGATGTTTGGCCGCGCCATAGGGAACGATGTGGTCGTGCTCGGCAACGGCGTGCAGGATTGGAACCTTGATGTCGGCGATGTCAGCCTTCCGTCCGCCGACGGTCATGGTGTCGTTGAAGAGCTTGTTGTCCCACATCAGGTCCTTGGTGATGGCGCGGAAATATTCGCCGGCCAGCGGCAATGTGTCGGTCGCCCAGCGGTCGAACATTCGATACGACTTCACGAACTCGTCGTTCCAGATGTTTTCCCATAGCTGCACCTGGCTGACCGCGCGGGAAGCCGGACGCAGCATCTCGAAGGAAGACAGGATCATCTCCGGCGGCACGTTGCCGATGCTGTCGACGAGATGATCGACATCGAAATAGCGGCGATCGGAAAAGTTCTGGAACAGCTTCATCTCACGGAAATCGATCGGCGTGGTGAAGCAGATCAGGTTTTTCATCGGCCCGCCGGCAAAGATCGAACCGTAAAGCAGCGACAGCACGCCGCCGAAGCAATAGCCGATCACGGTAACATCGTTCTCGCCGGAATCGCGCTGCACCTGCTGCACGCAATGCGGAATGAAGTCGAGGACGTAGTCCTCCATCCGCAGGCTCTTCTCCTCTGGCTTCGGCGCGCTCCAGTCCAGCATGTAGACGTCGTAGCCGCGCTTCAACAGAAACTCGATGAAGCTCTGGCCAGGCACCATATCGAGGATGTAGCCGCGATTGGTCGTCGCCATCACGATCAGGATCGGCACGCGGTAGATTTCATCCGCGACCGGCCGGTAGTGATAGAGGTTCATCGTGCCGCGGGAGCTGAGAATGTCCTTGGGGGTCGAGCCGAGCGGCGGCCCCGAGGTCGAGATATATTCGACGCCCTTGATGCTGCGCTGGATCGCGCGATCGACCTCGGTCTGAATCCGCGCCGGGATCGAAGCAAGATCGAGACCTGCCAGATCCGGGCGAGCGGCCGTCATTTTTGCTCTCCGTCGGCAGACGGCGGGCGCTTGGTGCGCGGCGGCCTCGGCGTTTGCGAAACTCCCGCCGCCGGGCCGCCTTGCATCTGGTACAACATCGCCTTGATCTCGTTGAGCTGGCCTTCAATCGATTGCAGCCGCTCGGCCATGCCGACCATCTGCGCCCGGCTCGGCATGTTCATGGCGACGAGATATTTCTCCATGAGATCGCCGAGCTGCTTTTGCGCGCCGGCTGTCGCCCCGCCCATTTGATTGACGGCCTTGCTGAATTGCGGCGAAGCCATCGCCTGATTGGCGAAGGCGTTAAATCCCTTTTCCATCTCGCCGATCATGTTCTGCCACAACGCGACCGGATCGTGGCTCTTGTCTGCCATCGGCGTCCTCCAGCATGATCACGACGTCGTTGCGTCGCAGCCGGGCGGCTTATTCCGTCAAGCGGGAATGCCGTCTCCGGTCATACGACACCCTTGCGAGAGACCGGTCAACCGCGCGGAACGCAATTTAGCAGGAGGCGACTTCTGCAGCGCGAAAAAGCGTGGCATAAAATAGCACCACGAGCCCTTCTCAAACGCGCGACAAGGAAACGTTCAAGGTGAACCCGTCACTCCATCAGCCACCCCAGACCGCGCGCGCCAACGGTCTCGACCTCTGCTACGAAATCTTCGGCGACCCCGCAGCGGAACCATTGATCCTGATCATGGGGCTGGCCGCCCAGATGATCCAGTGGGACGACGATTTCTGCCGGCAGCTTGCCGCGCGCGGCTTTCGCGTGATCCGCTTTGACAACCGCGACATTGGTCAGTCTTCCAGATTGTCCGGCGGCAAGCCCCTCACCGCCATGGAGATGCTCAAGCTGCGCTTGCTGAGGATCCCGGTGAAGGCGCCTTACCGGCTGAGCGACATGGCTCAAGATACCGTCGGCCTGATGGACGCGCTCGGCATCAAATCGGCGCATCTCGTCGGCGCCTCCATGGGCGGGATGATCGCCCAGGAAATCGCGATCTCGTTTCCGCAGCGGGTTCGCTCGCTCACGTCCATCATGTCGACCACCGGCAACCCAAGACTTCCCGGCCCCACGCGCGAAGCGTTGGCCGTGCTGATGGCACCGCCGCCAAAGTCGAAAGAGGAATACATCGCGCGGTTCGGCCGGACCTGGAAAGTCCTGCGTGCCGGCTCGTTCCCGGAAGACGAAGCACTTGACCCCGCACGGGCCGAACGCACCTTCGCCCGCGGTCTCAACCCGCCCGGCGTCAGCCGCCAGATGCGCGCCATCCTCGCGTCGGGCAGCCGCAAGCAGCGGCTTCACAGTGTGAAGGCACCAACGCTCGTCATTCACGGCACGGTCGATCCGCTGGTGCACCCGGCCGGCGGCAAGGACACGGCGGCGTCGGTTCCGGGAGCCAAGCTGGTCATGATCGAGCGCATGGGCCACGCTTTGCCGATCCAGATGTGGCCGCAGATCATCGATGCGATCGACAAGCACGCGCACGCGGCATCTACCACCACGCACTAAGAACCAGGAGAGCCCGATGAAACTCGAAGGCGGCTGCTATTGCGGCAACATACGCTACCTCGCCGAGGGCGATCCGATGTTCAAGGGCCAGTGCCATTGCCGGGAATGCCAATACCTTTCCGGCGGCGGTCCCAACTACTTCATGCTGATGCCGCTCAAGGGCTTCAGCTACAGCAAAGGCACGCCGAAGAAATTCACTCGCAGCGATATCGAGAACGCGGTCACCCGCGAATTCTGTGCCGAGTGCGGCACCCATCTGACGACGCATCGGCCGGGATTGCCAGCCGTGATCCTGAAAGCCGGCACCCTCGACGATCCCGCGATGTACGGCCGTCCGCAATCGGCGATCTTCACCTGCGACATGCAGGCGTTTCATATGATCCCCGAGGGAATGCCGAGCTTCGAGAAGATGCCGCCGCGCTAGCATGATCCCGAAAAGTGGGAACCGGTTTTCCCTCGCGGCAAACGCCAATGGCGTTTTGCGCGGAGATCATGCCCAAATAAACTAGCTGCCCGCCCAGACGTCGAGCACGTAGCGGCTTTTCGCGCCGAGGTCGTCGATCCAGCGCTGGGCGGCCTGCACATCGGCGCCATTTCGTTCCCGATAGATCGACATCAAGGTCGCCTTGACGTCGGGTTCCATTTTACTGCCGTCGCCACAGACATAGACGATCGCGCCCTGCTCGATCAGCGTCCACACCCGATCCTTTTCGGCCGCGATCAGATTCTGCACGTAGGTTTTCGGCCCATCGCCGCGCGAGAACGCCGTGTGCAGTTCCGCGATGCCGGCGCCCGCAAAGCCTTTCAACTCATCCGCATAGAGATAGTCCTGCTCGGGATGACGGCAGCCGAAGAACAGCATCGCCGGCCCCAATGTCGGCTCCCTTCGCCTTCACCGCGGCGCGCTCTTGCAGGAACCCGCGAAATGGCGCGAGCCCCGTGCCGGGACCAATCATGATGACGGGCACGGAAGGATCCGCAGGCAGACGGAAGCCCGCTTTGGTCTCTCGCAACGTCGCGTAGATGGTCTCGCCACTACGTCGCCCGGCCAGGTAGTTCGAGCAAATGCCTTTATACGTGCCGCGGCCGGACGCAGCGGGTCCATCGACCACGGCGACCGTGACGCTGCACCGCGAAGCGTCGACCGATGGCGACGACGAGATCGAGTAATAGCGTGGCGCGAGCAGCGACAGCATCTCCAGATAGACATGCAGCGGCAGCTCGCAGGCCGGATGTTCTTCCAGAAGATCGAACACCGACTTTCGCTTGCCGAAAATCTCCGTGCGGTAACGCTCGGCCGACGGGGCATCCTCGCCGACAAACGCCAGAAGCTTTGGCTTGGTCACCGGGCAGCGCGTGTGTTCCGACATGATCTGGATTTGCTTGCGGGTTGCGACCTGCTGCAACTCGACAAACTCGGACAGCAGCCGTCCGACCGACACGGCTTCACCGGCCGGCAACTGCGCCCGCCGGCCCTCAGCCACCTGCAACCGGATCTGATCGGAGGGAAGAAAGCCGAAACGGCGGGCAACCGAATCCACCAGTGCCGGATCATTGCGCGGCACGACGCTCAAATGGTCCCCGACGCGATAGGTCGCACCTGCCGGCAATTGCACCTCGATGTGACGGGTCGAACGCTGCGAGGCGTTCGGCGCCGGTCTTGTTCTGTAACTCGCTATTGGAGATCACCTGCATCGGCGCGGCGCCACCGAGCGCGACCACGACGTTGGAGACCGACGGCGCTACCGGCTCGACGCTGTAGAGCGGCTCGTCCTCGGAGCTGCGGCTAAAATTGGACTCGATGCCGAATTCCTTGGTGGCGAGCGGGGCGAGCTTGGCGAACCAGCTTTCGAATTCGCCATCCAGATCGCTGCGGGCGTCGCCCTCACCCCGCGTGTAGACGCTTCTGCCGCCATGCGCGGTCAACTGTTCATCGATCGAACGCGGGATCGACTGATAGGTCGCCGCCCAGTCGCTGTTGCCGCACCCGAACACGGCGTAACGCAAATTCGCAAAGGCGTCCTTCGGCAGATCACCGCCGAGCCATTTGACGAATTGCGTCGCGTTGTCCGGTGCCGCACCGTTATACGACGCGCAAAAAATCAGCACGCCGCCTTTGGTCGGCAGTTTCCCGACATAATCGTCGAGCGACGCAAGCGTGGTCGCAAAGCCGTTGACCTCGGCCAGGTCCGCAACGCGCGTCGCGAGTTCCTCGGCGGTCCCGAGATTGGAGCCATAGAGCACGAGCAACGGCGTGTTGTGCCCGGGGCGGGTCCGCGCACGCGGCGTCGCCGCACTCGCCGCCGGCGTCGCGGCCGTGACGCCCGCAAAGCTGCCGCGCTCCTGATCGGTGCGCGGCCGCACCTTGATCTTGAAGCCATCCGGTTTGATCGTCAGCGTTTCCTTCAGATGCATCTGGTAGCGATTCACATCGATCAGCTTGAAGCGCTGCAAGATCATGCCGATCGCGAGCGCCGCCTCATGCATCGCAAAGCCACGGCCGATACAGGCGCGCTGCCCGTTGCCGAACGGCTTCCACGCGTTTACGGGGCGGGCCGCCTCGGCCTCGCGCGAGAAATTCTCCGGGTTGAAGGCGTCCGGATTCGGGCCCCACACCGATGGGTCGCGATGCAGCGCCAGCACGAGCACTGTGATGAACGTGTTTTTCTTGAGCTTGTACTTGCCGCCGATGACTTCGTCGTTCAGCGGCGTGATGCCGTAGGCCGGCGCCGGCGGCCACATCCGCAGGGCCTCTTTCAGGATCTGCGTGATGTAAGTGAGTTGCGTCACCTGCTGGTAGGTCGGCTTCGCGTCGATATCAGACCCAAGAACGCGATCGACTTCCTCGTAGGCCTTCTTCAGCACCTCCGGATGCTTCAGGAGCGCGTAGATCGTGCAGGACAACAGTCCGCTGGTGGTCTCGTGACCCGCGATCAGGAACGTGTTGATCTGGTAGCGGATGTTGACGTCGTCGAGTTGCGTGCCGCTTGCACGGTCGACGCCGGTCATCATGGCCGCGAGCATGTCCTTCTTGTCGGCGGCAGCCTCCATGTTCGTGCGCCGCTCGGCGACGATCTCGTCCACCATCTTGTTCATGAAATCGACGTCGCCGGCCATGTCGCGCCGTCGTTTCTGCATCCAGAGATTTTCCAGCGGCAGGCCGCGGATCATCATGATGGTTTCAAGCGAGCGCACCAGCGACGCCACAAACGGATGATAGTCGCGGCGATAGAAGGAGTTGAAGCGATAGTCGAACCCGCACAGACCGATGGTGTCGAGCGTCAGCGCGGTCATGTCGTGGACGACGTCGATCTCGTCGTCGGCGTTCAGCCGATCCCATTTCTTCACAAGCTGCTCGGCGATATCGACCATGCTGGGGTGGTAGGACTGCATGGCGCGGTTGCCGAACGGCTGAAGCAGGATGTTGTGCGCCTTGCTCCAGTTCGGCTCGTCGGTGTCGGCGGTGAACAGGCCATCGCCGCCGATCGAACGCACGCGCCGCAGCGGCCCGCGCACCGTCTTGTCGAAGCGCTTCTCGTTGCTGAGCTCGTCCACCAAATCATGGCCGGAAACGATGACGAGCGGCGCGCCCATCATGTCGAGCCAGAAGATCGGCCCCAGTTCCCTGGCGAGCCGCGCGAGGTTCTGCACTGGCGCCGTCGAATCCAGTGACAGCATGTTGCCGACCACCGGCTTGGTCGGCGGATGCGGGATCGGGCTCAGTCGGTTGTTCGATGCCATCTTGAAATTCGCCCTTGGTCCTAACCCAAATCGCTTCCGCCGCCACTCGATCAGTTTGGCACTGACTTCGTCCGGCTTTTCCTGCTGTGTCCAGTGTCCGCTGTCGCGAACCAGATATTTCTCGAGATCGGGAACGATCTTCTCCATCCCGTCGGCAGCCGAAGGCGGCAGCACGGCGTCGTTCTCTGCCATGATCATCAGTGCCGGGACGCGAACCGTATGATCGAGCGTGGCCGCGCGTTCCCAGTTCCGCGTCCAGTTGCGATACCAGTTGATGCCGCCGGTGAAGCCGCTCCTGGTGAAGGTATCGACGAAGACCTTCTTTTCTTCCGCCGACAGGATCGGCGCGCGCGGATCGTATTTGGCATCGTATGCCGCGATCATCTGCGGAAATGCGAGATTGGTTTTTGACGAAGCACCGACGCCCGCGGTCGCCGGCTCCGCCGGTGCATCGTTCTTGCGCGGCGGCGGCTTGCGCATGAACGCATCGAAGACCTGCTCGACGCGGCTGTTGAAGATCTTGTCGGCCTCGCGCGCCGGATTTTGAAACTGCACGACATACATGCTGTCGCCGAACCGCTTGCGAAACAGCTCAATCGGGTCGATCGGCGTGCGTGGCATGTGCGGCGTATTGACGCCGACCACACCGGCGACCCGGTCGCGATGTCGCATCGCCATCTGCCAGACGACGAAACCGCCCCAGTCGTGACCGACGAAGATCGCCTTGTCGATTTTCAAATGATCGAGGAGCCCGACGAGATCACCGGTCAGGTGCTCGAGATCGTAGGCCTCGACCGGTTCCGGCCGGTCCGTCGCACCGTAACCGCGCTGGTCCGGTGCGATCACGCGAATGCCGGCTCCCGTCAGCGCCTTGATCTGATGGCGCCACGAGAACGCGATCTCCGGCCAGCCGTGACAAAGAACAACAGGGGGACGGTCGGTCGTCGGCCCGGCTTCGTAGAAGCCCATCCGGATCCCGTTGACTTCCGCGAATTGCAGCGGCGGCATTTCAATCATGGCTTCGCCTTACTCGGCCGCGCCTTTCACGGCGGCTGACGGCGGCGCGAAGGCGGCTTCGAGAGCTGCGAATTCATCCGGCAACATGTCGCACAGCACCTGGACATGCGGGATGATATTGGCGCCGGAGATGAAGCCGAAATCGAGCTGATCGCGATAGCTTTGCACGGTGATGTTGAGCGCCAGCCCATGGGTCGAGATCGACACCGGGAAGATGTGCAGAAGCTCGGCGCCCGCGGCATAGAGCGTCTGACGCGGTCCCGGAACGTTCGACACCGTGATATTGGCGGCCGGAGGCAGGACATCCGACAGGTTGGTGCGGCTATAGAGAAGCGCCAGAATCTGCACCAGGATCGGCGTACCCAGCATCGAGACGTTCTGCACCTGAGGCATCAAGGCGCGCAACGGATGCGACATCTCCTTGGCCTTGGTGGATTGCGCGATGATCGTCTCGAGCCGCGTCCGCGGGTCGTCGACGTTGGTCGCGATCGCGCAGATCATTCCGAACACCTGGTTGTTGGAGTCGGTATTGCCTTCCTCACGCAGAGAAATCGGCACCGCCGCCGTCATCGACTTCGTGGGCAACGCCCCGCGCTCGGCGAGATAACGCCGAACCACGCCGCTCGAGATCGCGAGCACGACGTCGTTCAGCTTGCCTCCGGAGGCCTTCGCCACCGCCTTGGCGCGGGACAACGAAATCGAGACGCCGGCGAAACTGCGTTCGGACGAAATCTGTTTGTTGAGCAGGGTCGGCGGCGACATCATGCCGGCGATGCTCTCGCGCGATTTCGGATCGGCGATCTTGCCAACCACATCGGAGACGCTCTTGAGCATGGTCGGGACATTGCCGGCAAACTTGATCGCGCTTTCGATCTGGAACATGGCGTTGTCGAACAGGATCGAACCGAGGTCGCTCTTGCCGGAGCGCGGCAATTCGATGCTTTTGGCCGCAGCGGAAGCGTTGAACGGCTCGCGCCAGAGCTGCTGGTACGAATCCAGAAGATTGGCCGCGATGTCGCGCGGCTCCTGGCCGACCTTGGCGCGCTCCGCCGGCGGCTCGACTTCGCGGGGCACCGGCGTCAGGTCGTAGATCATGTTGGTCAGCGCGGCGCCGGCGCCACCGTCGATGCAGGCGTGGTGCATCTTCGAATAAAGCCCGATCTCGTTGTCCTTCATGCCTTCGAAGACATAAAACTCCCAAAGTGGACGCGCGCGATTGAGCAACTTGGCATGCATCCAGCCGACGATGCGCTCAAGCGTGGCGCGGTCGCGCGGCGCCGGCAGGCTGGCGCGGAAGATGTGACGATCGATATCGAACTGGTCGTCTTCGACCCATGACGGATGATCGATATCAAGCGGCGCTTTTTCCAGGCGCGCTTTCAGGATCGGCGCAATGTGCATGCGCGAGGCGATCATCGCCTTGAACTCTTCGAAGAAGTCGCCCTTGTATCCCTCCGGCAGGCGGAAGATTGCCATGCTTCCGACATGCATCGGCATTTCCGGCGTTTCCAGGTACAGAAACGACGCGTCCATGGCGGACAGTTTCCTGGCGTCGCTCATAGGCTCCTCCCGCGAACAGTGGCGCTACACCTTGAGCGGTGTTTTTGGTCTTGGTTCAGCCGTCCAAATGGTCCCGCTAGCTCAGGGACACCCGATCAGGATTGTGCCCGTTCCGGCGGCGCATATGCAATGGCAAAGGGCCCCGATCGGTCAAATTGGCTGAATTGACCTTCATGCTGGGCCAGCCGATCGGCAACCGCCCACAATACCGCCGGGTTAACGCCGAGCCCGATATGGCTCGCGAGGTATACCTCGATATTCTCCGCTGTGGCCGAGGGACGCAGCAAGCACGTATGCCAGTTCACGACCCCGTCGGCGCGCGAAAAGATCGAGGTCGCCGGCATCGGCAGGTCGCCCGCGATCGCCTCAACAAGCGCAGGGTCGTCGCCGACGGTTTCACCCGACAGCAGCTCGTAAAGCCGCGTCGCATTGGTGGCGCGCACATCGTTCGCAAACGGGCTTCCGAGCGTCAGTACACAGCGTACCATCTCGGGGGCTTGCAGCGCGAGGTCGCGCGCGTAGACGCCGCCGAGACTCCAGCCAATCAGGCTGACCTTGCGGCCGGTGGTTGCATGAATTTCCGCAAGCCGCTCGCGCAACGCCGAACGCAGGCGCGAGATGCCGCCGAAATTCCGGCCCATCTGCCAGGCATGGGCGTCGTACCCGAGTTCCCTGAGATAGCGGCGCATCGGCGCCATCGAGAGGTCACTGGCAAGAAAGCCCGGCAAAGCCAGCACCGGGTGTCCGTCGCCTCTCGGCGCCCGCATCAAGAACGGAGACATCATCAGGCTGGCATTGAGCTCGAAGATACCGCGCATCTCGGCCAGAAGCAGCCCGAAGCTCGGCGGGCGAAGCTGTCGCGCCGCCGGTTGATCGCCGTCGGGCGGCGATGTCATTTCTTGGAGCCGCCGAGGCCGGTCATCGCCGCGAACATGTCGGTAAAGCGCTCGGCAAATTTCGGATCGAACGACAGCCAGCTTTGCATGATCGCCTCGGGCGAGACTTTCTGGATATTGTCGAGCATTTGGTGCTGGAGCTTGTCCATCACCGCCGTCTGCATCGGCTGCACATCCGGAAGCCCGAAAAACTGCCGCGCCTCTTGCGGCGTGCAGTCGATCTCCACGTTAACCTTCATGTGCACTCCCTGGCTGCCTTGCCCACATCTGTCAGTACGACACGACCCCGCGTGGGACGCAAGCGGTCCAATCGATGAAACCCAAATGTGGTCAACCGAACCTCTCGACCGCATAGGGGCGCGGGTCGGCAAACGGCGTCTTGCCGGTCATCATTTCTGCGAGCAGGCGGCCGGTCACCGGTCCCAGCGTCAGCCCATGATGCTGATGGCCGAAGTCGAACCACAGGCCGGGATGACGAGGCGCCTTCCCGATCACCGGCAACATATCCGGCAGACAAGGCCGCGCGCCCATCCACGGCCTCGCATCGACGGGGTCGCCGAGCGGGAACAAGGCACGCGCCCGCGGCAACGCCCGCTCCAGCTGGATTGGCCGCGGCGGGGCATCGCGGTGGGCAAACTCCACGCCGGTGGTCAGCCGGACGCCGCGGTTCATCGGCGCAAGCAGGTAGCCGAGATCGGAATCCAGAACCGGATGGTTGAGCACGGCGTTGCCGCTTGCCTCCAGATGCAAGTGATAGCCACGCTTGACGCCAAGCGGGATGGAGTAGCCGAGCGGCCGGAAAACCAGATCGGACCACGGCCCGAGTGCGACCACGACCTCGCGAGCGGACGCGCCGCCGACGCGCCAGCCGCCGGCCTCCTGCGTGAGCGTCCGCGCGTCCGCAACGACAAAGCGCCCGCCTTTGCTCACGAACAGTGCCGCATAGGCTTTCGCCAACGCACCGGGATCGGCAATAAAGCCGGGGGTCGGCCAGTAGACCGCGCCGGCAAAATCTCCGGTCAGATTGGGCTCGCGTGCCGCAATCGCTTTGGCATCGAGGACCTCACTGGGAACATCGTACTGCTTGACCCGCTCGGCGTCGCGCACAGCGGTCGCAAGACTGCCTTCGGAGCGAAACAGCTTGAGCCAGCCGGTGCGGCGCAGCAGGTCCGGCACACCGGCTTCCGCGATCAACGCCTCGTGCTCGACGAGACTGCGCTGGATCAGCGGCCATTCAGCCATCGCGCTCTGCATGGCGCGCGCCGGCGACGATGCGAGATAATAACGCAGCAGCCAGGGCAGAAATTCCGGGAGTTCGGAAATGCGATAATACGAGTTCGGCGAGCGATTGAGGGCGTACTGGAAGATCAGCTTGGGATCGCGAGGAAACATCAGGGGAAAGACGGAAGCACACTCAATGATGCCCGCATTTCCGTAACTGGTCTCGTCTCCGGCATGCTCGTTCCTGTCGACAAGAATGACGTCGCGTCCGAGCTTTTGCAGGTGCAGCGCGGCGCTGACGCCGACCATCCCCGCACCCAAGACAACAACGTCAGCTTTTGGTTCCGCCATCCGTCACTCCCGTATGTTGGCGAAATCCCGAAAAGCCGCCAGCGTTGAACTTAAGGCGGGCACGATGCCCGCAAACCATTGTGGCCAGATGAAATCGCCTTTGCGTGACGGCCAAACTCTGGCAACATGGTTCTGACATTTTGTACACCATTGCGGAGAGCTTTCACCAATGCCGTTACGTCAGATCTTGCTTGCAACGGCCACCGCTTCGTTTGTCGCTTTTGCTGCGACTTCAGCCTCGAGCCAGACCATTCGCTACGCCAACCAGGGCGAGCTCAAATCGCTCGATCCGTATACGCTCAAGGAAACCACGACCATTGCCCATCATGCCCATGTCTATGAGGGTCTGGTCACCCGCGACAAGGAATTGAAAATCGCTCCGGGCCTGGCCGAAAGCTGGGAAACTCCGGAGCCCACGCGCTGGCGATTTCATCTGCGCAAGGGCGTCAAATTCCACAACGGCGACCCCTTCACCGCCGATGACGTGATTTTCTCCGCCGAACGCGTGCGCGCCAAGGGCTCGAACTTTCTCACCAACGTTCCCTCAGACGCCAAATTCATCAAGATCGACGATTACACGGTGGACGTGAAACTCGATGCGCCCAACCCCATTCTGACCTCGCAATGGGACGGCTGGTTCATCATGGACAAGAAGTGGTGCGAGGAAAACAATTCCGTCGCACCGACGCCGGCTTCCGCGACCACACCAAGCTATGCCTCGCTGCACGAGAACGGCACGGGCCCGTTCACCATCGAGAGCCACCAGCCCGGCGTGAAGACCGTGTTCAAGGTCAATCCGAACTGGTGGGGCAAGCCCGAGCACAACATCAAGGAAATCGTCTTTACGCCGATCGGATCTGCCGCCACGCGCGTGGCCGCGCTGTTGTCCGGCGAAGTCGACGTGATCGAGCCGGTGCCGACCCAGGACATTCAGCGGGTGAATTCCGGCGGCAACGCCACGGTCCTGACCGGGACGGAAGTCCGCACCATCTTTCTCGGCATGGATCAGGAGCGCAACGAACTGCTCTACTCCAACATCAAGGGCAAGAATCCGTTCAAGGATATTCGCGTCCGCGAAGCCTTCTACAAGGCAATCGACGTCGACCTGATCAAGACGCGCGTGATGCGCGGCCTCTCGACGCCTTCGGCGCTGATGATCGCTCCGCAACTGTTCCCGCTCTCAAAGGATTTCGTTCGGCCGAAGGCCGATCCAGAGGCCGCGAAGAAGCTGATGGTGGCGGCCGGCTACCCCGATGGCTTCGAAGTGACGATGGACTGCCCTAACGACCGCTACATCAACGATGCCGACATTTGTCAGGCCGCGGTCGGCATGCTGGCGCGCATCGGCGTGAAGGTGAACCTGCTGGCGCAGCCGAAGGCCCAGTATTTCGGCAAGGTACTCAAGCCCGGCGGCTATCAGACCTCGTTCTATCTGTTGGGCTGGACACCTGCCTCGATGGATTCGCACAACGTGCTGTACGACATCATGGGCTGTCACGATCCCAAGCAGCCAACCCGTGGCGAAGCCAATCTCGGCGGCTATTGCAACAAGGAACTGGATGCGTTGGCCGACAAGATCCTGGTCGAGCCCGACACCGCCAAGCGCGATCAGATGATCAAGCAAGCCTTTGAAATCGGCATCAAGGATTACGGTTACATCCCGGTGCATCAGCAGTCGCTGGCCTGGGGCGTTTCGAAAAAGGTGAAGATCACCCAGCGCGCCGACAACCAGGTGCTGTTCTACTGGGCCACCAAGCAGGAATAGCGCGTCGTACACGATCATAAAGTCCCGGGAGTTTTAGCTTCCGGGACTTGTCATTTTAAATTCAGTCACATGCGTCGCGTACTCTAAGAAGAAGCGAAAGGAAGAAATGCTCGCTTTCACGCTTCGCCGGGCCATTCAGGCGATCGGGGTCATGATCGCCGTCGGGATCATCTCGTTCTCGATGTTCCGCTTCGTCGGCGATCCCGTGAGCCAGATCGTCTCGATCGACACCTCGGCGGCCGAGCGCGCTGAGATCAGAAAGTCGCTCGGGCTCGATGATCCCGTTGCCGTGCAATTCCTGCGCTACTTCGCCAATGCCGCGCAGTTCAAGTTCGGCGTCTCCTATCAGTTCCGGCTGCCCGTTGCCGACCTTCTGAAGGAGCGGATGCCGGCGACGCTGGAACTCGCCACCTGCGCGACCATCCTGGCAATGGTGTTCGGCATCCTGATGGGGGTCTATTCGGCGCTCCGGCGCGACACACTCCTGGCGAAGCTGTTCCAGGCGATTTCGCTGATCGGGATTTCGCTACCGACCTTTCTGATCGGCATTCTCCTGATCTACCTGTTCTCGGTGACGCTGGGCTGGCTACCCTCCTTCGGACGCGGCGAAGTCGTGCGCCTCGGTTGGTGGACCACCGGCCTCCTGACCGTATCGGGGTTGAAGGCCCTCATCATGCCCTCGATCACGCTCGGCCTGTTCCAGATGACCCTGATCATGCGGCTGGTGCGGGCCGAGATGCTCGAAGTGTTGCGCACGGATTATATCCGCTTCGCCCGCGCGCGCGGTTTGACTACTCGCGCCATCCATTTCGGTCATGCGCTGAAGAATACGCTCGTACCCGTGATCACCGTGGCGGGCCTGCAATTTGGCTCGGTTATTGCATTTGCGATCATCACCGAAACCGTCTTTCAGTGGCCCGGCATGGGGCTGCTGTTCGTGCAGGCCGTGCAGAATGTCGATATCCCGATCATGGCAGCGTATTTGCTGATGGTGTCTCTGATCTTCGTCACAATCAATCTGGTGGTGGACGTACTTTACACCGTGGTCGATCCGCGTTTGCGCGCGACCGTCGGCCGCCCGGCGTAAGAGAACTCACATGTCCGACGCCGCCCTCCCCGACAAAGCCACCGCAGCCCCGTCCGCAGGTTTGGTCCGGCGCGCACTCGACAGCGACATCTTCTATTCATTCCGCCGTTCGCGGCTCACGATGGTAGCGGCCATCGTGACGTTGCTGTTTTTTGCGCTGGCGATCGCCGCTCCTCTCATCACAGTTCAAAATCCGTTCGATCCGAGCGAACTCCAGCTCATCAATTCGCGGATCGCGCCGCTCTGGACCGCCGACGGCCAGAGCCCGTTTCTGCTCGGCACCGACGAACAGGGCCGCGACGTGCTTTCGGCGATTCTCTACGGCCTGCGCATCTCGCTGCTCGTCGGCGTTCTCGGCGTCATATTTTCCGGCGTGCTCGGTATCGGACTAGGCCTGATCGCCGGCTACTTCGGCGGCGCCATCGATGCGCTGATCATGCGCATTGCCGACGTGCAGCTCACCTTCCCCGCCATCCTGATCGCGCTTCTGGTCAACGGGATCGTCAAGAGCTTGTTCGGAAACCGGCTCGACGCCATGAGTATGCTCGGCGTCCTGGTGCTCGCGATTGGCCTGAGTTTCTGGGTGCAATATGCGCGCACGGTGCGCGGCTCGGTGATGGTGGAGAAAAACAAGGATTATGTCGCGGCGGCGCAACTGATCGGCCTGCCCGCGCCCGTCATCATGCTGCGGCACGTCTTGCCCAACGCGATGGGACCCATTCTCGTGATCGCAACCATCAACCTCGCGCTTGCGATCATTACCGAAGCAACCCTGTCGTTCCTCGGCGCCGGCATGCCCGAAACCATGCCATCGCTCGGAACCTTGATCCGCATCGGCAACAACTATCTATTCGCCGGCGAATGGTGGATCGTGGCTTTCCCCGGGATTGCGCTCGCCGCGCTGATCCTCTCCATCAACCTGCTCGGCGATTGGCTACGCGACGCCCTCAACCCGAAACTGCGATGAGTGAACCCGTTCTTTCCGTGCGTAACCTGCGGGTCGAGTTCGCCACCCGCCGCCAGGTGCTGCGCGCAATCGACGGCATTTCCTTCGACATCGCCAAGGGCGAAGTGTTGGGCGTGGTCGGCGAATCCGGCGCCGGCAAATCCGTGACCGGACTTGCCGTCATTGGGCTGATCGACCGGCCGGGCCACATCGCCGGCGGCGAAATCCTGCTCTCGGGCTCGCGGATCGACAATTTGCCGCCCGAAGAAATGCGCCGCATCCGCGGAAAGCGGATCGGGATGATTTTCCAGGACCCACTCACGAGCCTTAACCCGCTCTACCGGATCGGTGACCAGCTGGTTGAGACCATCCGCACCCACACCAATTTGTCCGAGCACGCGGCGCGCAAACGTGCGATCGACCTGCTCGCCGAAGTCGGAATCCCCGCGCCCGAAAAACGCATCGATTCCTATCCGCATGAATTCTCGGGCGGCATGCGTCAACGCGTCGTCATCGCGCTCGCGATCTGCGCCGAGCCCGAACTCATCATCGCCGACGAGCCGACCACCGCGCTCGACGTATCGGTACAAGCCCAAATCATCGCGTTGATCAAACGGCTTGGGCGCGATCACGGCACGGCCGTGATGCTGGTTACCCACGACATGGGCGTGATCGCCGAGACGTCCGACCGCGTCGCCGTGATGTATTCCGGCCGCATCGCCGAAATCGGACCGGTGCGCGACGTCGTGCAAAATCCGCTGCACCCCTACGCCAAGGGCCTGATGGGTGCGATCCCGACCCTGGCCAGCGACGCCACGCGCCTCGTCCAGATTCCAGGCAGCATGCCGCGACTGTCCGCGATCCCGCCTGGCTGCCCGTTCAACCCGCGCTGCGCCTTCGCATTCGACCGCTGCCGCACCGAGCGGCCCGAACCGATCACCCGAGGCACACAGGCGGTTGCCTGCCATCTCTACGACGCCGCACCTGCGGAGACTGCGGCATGACGCAGAAGTCCTTTGTCGAGGTGAAGAACCTGAGGCGCATTTTCGACGTCTCGAAGCCATGGCTCAATCGGGTGCTCGAAGGCGGGCATCTGGAATTTCTGAAAGCCGTCGACGACATCAGCTTCAATATTGCAAAAGGCGAGACTTTTGCGCTGGTCGGCGAATCCGGTTCCGGAAAGACCACCGTGGCGCGAATGGTCGTCGGGCTGCTGCCGCCGACGTCAGGCGATGTCGTCATCGATGGCGTTTCGATGAAGGATCCGCGCCAGGCGCAGGCACGACGGGAGTTGCGCCGCCGCATCCAGATGATTTTCCAGGACCCCTATGCGAGCCTCAATCCGCGGCTGCGGGTCGATGCGATCGTCGCCGAACCGATCCGCGCCTTCGATCTCCTCAAAAGCGAGGCCGACATTCGCGCCCGCGTCGGCGAATTGCTCGGCCTGGTCGGCCTGCACGCCGACGATGGCTGGAAATTTCCGCACGAGTTTTCCGGCGGCCAGCGCCAGCGTATCGCGATTGCACGCGCGCTTGCGTCCGAAGCCGAGTTCATCGTGTGCGACGAGCCGACCTCGGCGCTCGACGTTTCGGTCCAGGCGCAGATCCTCAACCTGATGCGCGATCTGCAAGACAAGTTCGGCCTCACCTATCTGTTCATCAGCCACAACCTCGCCGTGGTCCGGCACATGGCCACGCGGATTGGCGTGATGTATCTCGGCCGCGTGGTAGAGATCGCGGAATCCCGCCAATTGTTCGAAGCGCCAAAGATGCCCTATACGAAGATGCTGCTCGGCGCGGTTCCAGACCTTGCGATGTCCGGCCGCCAGCGCATTCCCGTGAAAGGCGAAATCCCGAACCCGATCAATCCGCCCTCGGGGTGTTCCTTCAATCCGCGCTGCCCGCTGGCATTCGACCTTTGCCGCCGCGAGACGCCCAGGCTGATCAACGGGGTAGCCTGCCATGCCGTAAACAACCCCGCGGAGGCCGCAATCGGCGTATGATGGCAACATCGGAAGACCCGTACCGCTAGTTGGCAGAGCGCTCCGGCTGTGATCAATTGCGGCCCCGCCTATAAGAAAAAGCCAAAAAGCACGGATAGCCATGAGCAATATCAATCCCGAGCCCTTCACCACCCGCCCCGAAATCGAGGGCATGTTCGGCGTGGTGACCTCCACCCACTGGATTGCGACCGCGGTCGGCATGGGCATCCTGGAACGAGGCGGCAATGCCTTCGACGCCGGCGTCGCCACGGCCTTCGCGCTTCAGGTCGTCGAGCCGCATTTGAACGGCCCCGGCGGCGACGTGCCGATCATCGTGCATGACGTCAAGCGTGGCCGTACCGAAGTGATCTGTGGCCAGGGCCCCGCGCCTGCCCGCGCCACCATCGCGCATTACAAGAGCGAGGGGCTGGAAATGGTGCCCGGCACCGGGTTGCTCGCGGCCTGCGTTCCCGGCACGTTCGAATCCTGGATGTTGTTGCTCCGCGACTACGGCACCATGCGGCTGCGCGACGTGCTGGAGCCGGCGATAAAGTATGCCCGCGACGGCTATCCGTTCCTGGAGCGCGCGGCCGCCACCGTCCAAACCGTCGAACAACTGTTCCGGAAATACTGGACCACGTCGGCCGCCGTCTACCTGCCGAACAACGAGGTGCCAAAGCCCGGCTCGATCTTCACCAACGCCAAATTGGCCGAGACCTACACCCGCATCCTGAAAGAGGCCGAAAGCGCAGGCGGCAATCGCGAGGCGCAAATCGAGGCAGCGCGAAAAGCCTGGTCGAAGGGATTTGTCGCGGAAGCGATCGACAAGTTCTGCAGCACCCAGGAAGTGATGGATGTCTCGGGATCGCCGCATCGTGGCGTGCTTTCAGCGGACGACATGGCGAAGTGGCAGCCGACCATCGAAGCGCCGCTGACGTATGACTACGGCCGCTACACCGTCTGCAAGGCCGGCGTCTGGAGCCAGGGCCCGGTGATGCTGCAACAGCTTGCGTTGCTGAAGGGGTTCCAACTCGACGGCCTTGATCCGACCGGGCCCGAATTCATCCACACCCAGATCGAATGCGCCAAACTCGCTTATGCCGACCGCGAGAAATTCTACGGCGATCCGAAGTTCACCGAAATTCCGATCGCAACGTTGTTGTCGGATGCCTACAACGACGAGCGGCGCAAGCTGATCTCGGACAAGGCCTCGCTCGATTTCGTTCCCGGCTCGGTCGAGGGCTTTGGCGGCGTAGTCAAGTTGCGGCGTCAGGAAGGCCAGCGCGAAGCCGTGGGCGCCATGGGCGCGGGCGAACCGACCGTCGGCCGTTTCGGCGAAGTCCGCGGCGACACCGTCCATTTCGATATCATCGACCAGGCCGGCAACATGATCTCGGCCACGCCTTCGGGCGGCTGGCTGCAATCCTCGCCTGTCATTCCGGAACTCGGCTTTTGTCTGGGAAGCCGCGCGCAAATGTTCTGGCTTGAGGAAAATCACCCCGGGTCGCTCGCGCCGGGCAAGCGCCCCCGCACCACGCTCTCGCCGACCATGGCCTTGCGCGACGGCGAGCCGTATCTGTCGTGGGGTTCGCCCGGTGGCGACCAGCAGGACCAATGGATCACGCAGTTCTTCCTGCGGCACGTCCACTCCAAGATGAATCTTCAGGAGGCAATCGACGCGCCGGCCTGGCACTCCGAGCATTTCCCGATCTCGTTCTGGCCGCGCACCGCGCGTCCCGGCGTGATGGTGGTCGAAAATCGCGTTCCCAAGGCAACGATCGATAACCTGCGCGATCGGGGCCACATCGTCGAGGTCGGCCCGGATTGGTCGGAAGGCCGCCTGACCGCCGCTTCGAAAATCGGCCCACGCCGCCGTGCCGCCGCCAATGCGCGCGGCATGCAGGGCTACGCCGCCGGACGCTAGTGCGGCGAATTGGAAGTTCCTATCAGTGTTGCCGCGAGTTCTGATAGGAACTTCGGAGCTCTAGGCCCATGACCTGGTCGATCATTGCCAAGGACAATGCCACCGGCCAGATCGGGATAGCAGTCGCCACCAAGTTCTTCGCGGTCGGATCGCGCGTGCCGCACATCGCGGCCGGGATCGGCGGCATCGCCACGCAAGCGCTCATCAATCCCTATTACGGGATCGACGGCCTGAAGCTGCTTCGCGAAGGACGCAACCCTCGCGACATCATCGAAACCCTGATTGCGCGCGACGCCGGCCACGCCAGCCGGCAGCTCCATATCATGGACGCGAAGGGACAGATCGCCGCGTACACCGGCACGGATTGCGTCGACTGGTGCGGACACCTTCAGGGCGACGGCTTTTCGATCGCCGGAAATATGCTCGCGGGCGGCCAGGTTCTGGATGATACGGCGAAGGCGTATGTTGCCAATATCGGCATGCCTTTTGCACGGCGCTTGGTCTCCGCGATGCGCGCGGGCGAAGCAGCCGGCGGCGACAAACGCGGCAGGCAATCCGCCGGCCTTTTGATTTTCGGCGAAGACGAATGGTCCGATCTTGATTTGCGTGTCGACGATCATATCGATCCCCTGGCCGAACTCGAACGGCTGGAATCCGTGAGCCGCGAACGCTGGGTGCATTTCCGAAAATATCTGCCGAGCCGGAAGAACCCGGCCGGGATCACCGATCGCGCGGTGATCGACGCTGGCATTGCCGCGGCCATCGAAAGCCAGCAATGACCGACGCACCGCTGATCGAGATCAAGGATTTGCGCGTCAGCTTTCACGGCGATGACGGCCGTATCACGCATGCGGTCGACACGGTCGATCTTGCGGTTGCCCGAGGCGCGACCCTTGGGCTCGTCGGCGAATCCGGCTGCGGCAAGAGCGTGACTTCACTGGCCGTCATGGGATTGTTGCCGCAACACTCGGCCGAGGTGACGGGATCGATCCGCTTCGATGGCCTCGATCTCCTCGATGTCCCGGACCAGGTCAGGCGCGACCTGCGCGGCAATCGGCTGGCGATGATCTTCCAGGAGCCGATGACCTCGCTCAATCCGAGCTTCACCATCGGCGATCAGATCACCGAGTCCATTCTCCGTCACCGCGGTGGAAGCCGAAGCGCGGCGCGCAAGCACACGATCGAACTGTTGCGGCGCGTGCATATTCCTTCTCCCGAGCGCCGCATCGACGAATATCCGCACAAATTATCCGGCGGCATGCGCCAGCGCGTGATGATCGCGATGGCGCTCGCCTGCGACCCCCATCTGCTCATTGCCGACGAACCGACCACCGCACTCGACGTCACCTTGCAGGCGCAGATTCTCGATCTGATGCGCGAGCTGAAAGCCGAAAGCGGCGCCGCCATCATCCTGATCACCCATGACCTCGGCGTGGTTGCCGAAGTCTGCGACGAGGTTGCGGTGATGTATGCCGGCGAAGTCGTCGAGCAGGCCAGCGTGGATCAGGTTGTTTGCAAGCCCGCAACATCCCTACACCGTCGGCCTGCTCGGCTCGATCCCGCGCCTCGATCACCGCACCTCGCATCTCGCGACCATCGAGGGCATGGTTCCCAACATGGCTGAACCGCCGAAAGGTTGCCGTTTCGCCGCGCGCTGCCCCTTCAAGGAACCAGCCTGTCTCGCCGAGCCGCCGGCGCTGTCGCAAGTCGGCCCGGGCCATTGGTCGCGCTGCATTCGCGCGCCTCTCGAAAGGCTGGTGTCGTGACCGCACTTCTCGAAGCCAGAAACCTGGTCAAGCATTTCGTCGCGACGCGCTCGGCGTTTGGACGGCCAACCGCCTTTGTCAAAGCGGTCGACGGCGTTTCCTTCAGCGTCTCGGCCGGCGAGACGCTGGCTCTGGTCGGAGAATCCGGCTGCGGCAAGTCGACCGTCAGCCGGCTGGTGCTGCGCTTGATCGAACCCGATCAGGGCGAGATCCGCTTTGAGGGCCGCGACCTCCTCGCGATGGGTGCGAACGAGCTGCGTGCCTTCCGCCGCGACGCCCAGATCATCTTCCAGGACCCGTATGCTTCGCTCAATCCGCGGATGACAGTCGGCCAGATCCTGGCAGAGCCGCTGGTGCTGCATAACCTTGTGCCCAGCGACAAGCGCCAGCAACGGGTCGAAGAGTTGCTACGACTGGTCGGGCTCGAGCCGCGCGCCGTCCGCCGCTACGCCCACGAATTTTCCGGCGGCCAGCGCCAGCGCATCGCGATCGCGCGTGCGCTCGCGGTCGAGCCCAAGCTGATCATCTGCGACGAGCCGGTTTCGGCGCTTGACGTCTCGATCCGCTCGCAAATCCTCAACCTGCTGCGCGATCTCCAGCAGCGGCTGGGCTTGGCCTACATCTTCGTTTCGCACGACCTCGCCGTGGTCAAGCACATCGCTGACCGCGTTGCGGTGATGAATCTCGGCCAAATCGTCGAGACGGCGGATGCCGAGACGCTGTTTGCCTCGCCCCGCCACCCCTATAGCCGCGCGCTGCTGTCCGCCATTCCCGTGCCGACGCCACACGCCAAACGCAGCCGCCTGATGCTGGAAGGCGAAATGCCGAGCGCGCTCAATCCGCCGCCCGGCTGCCGTTTCCACACACGTTGCCCTTACGTGATCGACCGATGCCGAACCGAACTTCCACAACTCATGCCTGAACCAGCCGGACATCTGACCGCCTGCCACCGCAGCCACGAATTGCCGCCGGCGGATGCGATCATTCCCTCTGATGGCGGGCTCTCGCCGGCGCTTGGCAGACTGATTGCGGCTTTCAACCGCATGGAAGGGACCGCCGATTCCGGTGTTGGTATGCATAATGCAAGAAGTGCCGGATGCAAGAGCGCCGGGTAGCACCCAGGTTCCGGCCGATCGTTGAAATGGAGAACAGGATCATGAGGACTTTGCGGCTGGCTGTGACTGCTGCGGCCCTTGCACTGTCGCTGGTTACGAGCGCACAGGCCCAGACGACCTTGCGCATCGGTCTCGCCGAAGATCCCGACATGCTCGATCCCTCGCTCGGCCGCACCTATGTCGGCCGCATCGTGTTTTCGGCGTTTTGCGACAAGCTGTTCGACATCGACGAGAAGCTCAATATCGTCCCTCAACTCGCGCTGTCCCATGAGACTTCGGCCGACGGCAAGGCGGTGACCATCAAGCTTCGTCCCGGCGTCAAGTTTCATGACGGCGAAGCGTTCGACGCCGAGGCGGCCAAATTCTCGCTCGATCGTCATCTGACCATGCCGACCTCGTTCCGGAAGCCGGAACTGGCCGCGCTCGATCACGTCGAGGTGGTCGATCCCCTGACGATCAAGCTCGTTCTCAAGACGCCGTTCTCGCCGCTGATTTCCCAGCTTACCGACCGCGCCGGCATGATGGTCTCGCCCAAGGCCGTGAAAGAGCAAGGCGACAAGTTCGGCCTTCATCCGGTCTGCGCGGGTCCCTACAAGTTCGTCGAACGCGTGCAGCAGGACCGCATCGTGTTCGAGAAATTCGCCGACTACTGGAACAAGGACAACGTCTTCATTGACCGCATCGTGTATCTGCCGATCGTCGATGCCACGGTGCGGCTCGCCAATGTCAAATCCGGCGGGCTCGACCTGATCGAACGGGTGCTGGCGACCGATATCAAGGATGTTCGCGCAAACTCGAGGCTCGCTTTGTCGAGCGCGCTCGAGCTCGGTTACTTCGGCCTCACCCTCAACACCAACAACGACAAGACCAAGGGCGCCCTCACCAACGTCAAGGTGCGGCAAGCGCTGGATCTTTCGATCGATCGTGATGCCATCAACCAGGCCGTATTCAACGGTGAGTTCACGCCCGGCAATCAATGGATCAGCCCCGAACACCCCTATTACCAAAAGGCATTTCCGGTCCGGAGCCGCGACATCGCCAAGGCCAAGGCGCTTTTGAAAGAAGCGGGCCTGACTTTGCCCGTCAGCGTTGACATGATGGTGCCAAAGGGTGCCGAGAACGAAGCGGTGGCCCAGGTGCTTCAGTCGATGGCCGCGGAGGCCGGCATCGATCTCAAGATACGGCTGATCGAGTTCGCGACATCGTTCAAGCAGGCACAGGCCGGCGAGTTCCAGGCGTTCCTGATCGGCTGGAGCGGCCGGATCGATCCCGACGGAAATTCCTACGTCTTCCTGCATTCCGGCGCACCGCAGAACGACGGTGGCTATACCAATCCCGAAGCAGACAAGCTCATGGAAGACGCGCGGCTGACGAGCGACGTCGGCCAGCGCAAGGCGATCTATGAGAAGCTCACCAAGATCATCCTCAACGACGAGCCGATCATCTACCTCTATCAGCGCAAGCTTCTGTTCGCGCACACCAAGAAACTCGAAGGCTATCGGCAGATGCCCGATGGATTGGTCCGCGTCGTCGGATTGAAGCTGAAGTGAACGCTGTGTTGGTCAGACTGGCTGCGCGCGCTGCGGGAACGGCATCATGCTGAACTTCCTCGGCCGGCGCCTTCTGCAAATGGTGCCGACGCTGTTTTTCGTGTCGATCCTGATTTTCTCGCTGCAACATTTGTTGCCGGGCGATCCGGCGCTGGTGATGGCCGGCGAAGAGCGAGATCCCGCCGTGATCGAGCAGATCAGGAAGCAATACCGCCTCGATCAGCCGATCCCGGTGCAGTACGTCTATTGGATCAAGGGCGTGCTCCAGGGCGATTTCGGTGAATCGCTTCGCGTCAAGGTGCCGGTGCGCGAACTCATTGCGCAGAAATTGCCGGTGACGTTGCAGCTCGCATCGATGGCGATCGTGATCGCGTTCCTGATCGGCATTCCCGCCGGCATCGTATCCGCCGTCAAGCAAGGCACCGCCTGGGACTATGGCGCCAACCTGTTCGCGCTGTGGGGGATATCGACGCCGAACTTCTGGCTCGGAATCATGCTGATCTTCCTGTTTTCGATCAAGCTCGGCTGGCTTCCTGCCTCGGGCTACGTGCCGCTTTCGGAGAACTGGCATGCGAGTCTTGCTTCGACCATCATGCCCGCTTTCGTGCTCGGCAACGCCATCGCCGCCATCCTGATGCGGCATACGCGCAGCGCGATGTTGCAGGTGCTCCAGAGCGATTACGTCCGCACCGCCCGCGCCAAGGGCCTTTCGGAGCGCAGCGTGATCCTCAAGCACGCGATGCGGAACGCGTTGACGCCGATCATTACGCTCGGCGCGCTCGAACTCGGCACCTTGCTGTCGGGCGCGGTACTGACCGAGCAGATCTTCTCGATTCCCGGCTTCGGCAAGCTGATCGTGGACGCGGTCTTCAACCGCGATTATGCCGTGGTGCAGGGCGTGGTGCTGGTGACCGCCACCGTCTACCTCACGCTGAACCTGATCGCCGATATTGCCTACGTCCTCGTCAACCCGCGGCTGAGGGGTGAGGTGAGATGACCGACGCCGCCCTTCCCGCCTCTGCCGCCATTGCCGATGACACGTTCGAAAGTCCGACGCGCCGGGCATTGCGCCGCCTGTTCAAGCGCAAGGGCGCAGTGGTCGGCCTTTGCGTGATCGCCATCTTCATCCTGTTTGCGCTGCTGGCGCCGCTGATCATCCCTTACGATCCGATCGCAACCACCTGGGCGCTGGTTCGCAAACCACCGAGCGCCGCCCACTGGTTCGGCACGGACGATCTCGGCCGCGACGTGCTGGCGCGCGTCGTCTATGGATCGCGCGCTTCGCTGGCGGCCGGCGCGATTTCCGTCAGCATCGCGCTTTCGATCGGCGTGCCGCTCGGTCTGCTCGCCGGCTATCGCGGCGGCTTTATCGATGCGCTGATCAGCCGGCTCACCGATGCCATGCTCGCCTGCCCGTTCCTGATCCTCGCGATCGCGCTGGCGGCTTTCCTCGGACCAAGCCTCGGCAATGCCATGATCGCGATCGGCATCTCGGCCACGCCCATCTTCATCCGACTGACCCGTGGCCAGACCATCAGCGTCAAGGTCGAGGATTATGTCGAGGCGGCCCGCGCCATCGGCAATCCGCCCTGGCGCATCGCGCTGTTTCATATCCTGCCGAACATTCTGCCGGCGCTGCTGGTGCAAGCCACGCTCTCGATCGCGGCCGCCATCATCGCAGAGGCCGCGCTGTCGTTCCTCGGCCTCGGCCAACAGCCGCCGTCGCCGTCCTGGGGCAGCATGCTCAACTCGGCGCAACGTTTTCTCACCAATGCGCCGTGGATGGCGATCTGGCCGGGGCTCGCGATCTTCCTGGTGGTGCTGTCGTTCAACCTGGTCGGTGACGGCCTGCGCGACGCGCTCGATCCGCGGCAGCGATAGCTAAACGACCATCTCCCGGCTCACCCGCCGGCAATCCATCTCGAATTCGAGATCGACCACCGGTGGACGCGCAAAATGCCAAGTGAGCCCCGATCTCGCGGCGCCGCGGCGCACCAGCTCTTCGATCATCACGGGATGAAAGTCGTGGACGGTGTAGGCCTGTGTTGCTGTCGTGTCCTGCCAGCCAAATCCGAACGCCGCCAGACGGCTTTCCATCTCGCCCACCGTAAAGCCGACCTTCTCCTTCAAACCGTCCGGGCTGAGGTCGCGGTAGCGCACAATCCGCTCGGGGTAGCTGGCGGAACCGCCGCGCGCCTCCGCGCCGCCGGCGATGACGAAATCCGGCTGCGCGGCGCGACGCTGGCCCTCGATCGGACGAACGAAGGAAAACGCGTAGAATGACGGCTCGGCCGGCGGGTCGATTTCCGGACAGACATTGCTGCGCGCGACGGGATTGGTGGTGCCGTCGAAGATGCCCCACTCCGCCAGCGTCTTGACGTAATGCTGGTTGAACGCGAGGAAGCCGGCTTCGGAGAACGCCGCCGGGGATCGCAGTTCGCAGGCGCAGAACGACGTCAGCTTTTGCCCGGCGGACTGAATGTGAGTTGCCGCCAGAGCGAACCCCTCGGCCAATGGCCGAGGTCGGTCGAAGCGCACACGTTCGATCTCAAAGCCGGGTCAAAGCGCACAGACGCCGCTCGAATATTGGAAAACGGCCGGGATGAAACGGTAATTGCCGGCGAGCAAAAGTCGCGGGTCACTTCAGGCTGTTTCCCTAGATCATGTCAAGTTCCATGGAACCTTAACATGATCTCCTATCCTGAAAATGGCGTCGCTGCTCCGGCGCGGGACAGAATTCCCGCGCCGACGTCCTCCATTCGAGCCATCTGGCCAACAAGGCCAATGGCCGACCCCGCTCAGGTCGGCTTCAGCGCCTTCGACCCGAGATCGAAATCGGCAATCTCCCTGGCGCGTTCGGATTCGGCACCGGCGCGGTGGTCGGTTGCGATCCAGACATAGACCGCCGGCAGCACGAACAGCGTGAACAGCGTGCCGATCGTCATGCCGGATACGACCACGAGACCGATCGAGAACCGGCTCGCGGCGCCCGCGCCGGAGGCGGTGAGCAACGGCAACAGGCCGGTGACCATCGCAGCCGTCGTCATCAGGATTGGGCGAAGCCGGACCCGAGCCGCCATCTCGATCGCGGAGCGGCGATCCAGGCTTTCCTTGAGCTGGAGCTCGTTGGCGAACTCCACCATCAGAATGCCGTGCTTGCTGATCAGCCCGACCAGCGTCAGCAGACCGACCTGGGTGTAAATGTTCATCGTCGCCATGCCGAAGAACAGCGGGATGAGCGCGCCGCTGATCGCCATGGGCACGCTGATCATGATGACCAGCGGATCGCGCAGGCTCTCAAATTGCGCGGCCAGCACCAGGAAGATGATGATGAGCGCGAAGGCGAAGGTGATCGCGAGCTGATTGCCTTCCTGCACATATTGCCGGCTGTCTGCGAGATAATCGTGGGTGAAGCCTGCGGGCATCTTCTTCGCCTCGCCCTCGAGGAAGTCGACGGCCTGCCCCACGGTCACGCCGGGCATCGGCACCGCCTGGAAGGTGGCGGAGTTGAGCTGGTTATAGTGCGTCAGCGCGTTCGGGATCCGTCCCGGTTTCGATCGAAACCACGGTCGACAACGGAATCTGCTGACCGGTCGGCGTCGATATATAGTAGGTACCGAGCGCTTCCGGTGACAGGCGCGACTCGCGCGGCACCTGCGGAATCACCTGATACGACCGCCCCTCGAGATTGAAGCGGTTCACGTAGTTTCCGCCGAGCATGGTGGCGAGCGTATTGCCGATGCTCTGCATGGTCAGCCCGAGGTCGCTCGCCTTCGCGCGATCGACCTTAACTCGTACAACCGGCTGGTTGAAGTCGAGATCGCTGTCGGAGACGATGAACAACCCGCTCTTGCGCGCGGCATCCTTCAGCTTGCTCATCTGCTCGAAGACAGCCTGGAAGCCGTTGGTCGACGAGATCACCATCTGAACCGGCAGGCCGCCCGGGCCACCCGGCAGCGGCGGCAGGTTGAACGCGAAAGCGTTGACGCCCTCGATCTTGCTGATCTCAGCCTGCACCAGCGGCTTCAGCTTGATCGACGAACGCGTGCGCTCGTCCCACGGCGTCAGGAGCATGCCGGCGATACCATTCTGCGGGCCGTTGATGCCGTTCAGGACGAAACGCAGATCGGTTTCGGGGAACTTGGCGAACATCTTGTCGAGCTTGTCGCCATAGTAGTCGATGTAATCGATGTTGGCGTATTTCGGCGCCTTGGTCACCGCGAACACGATGCCCTGATCTTCCTCGGGCGCGAGCTCTTTCGAGGTGTGCATATAGAGGAAGCCGACCAGTCCGAGGATCGTCAGCGCGAACAAGCCGGTGATCGGACGATAGTCGAGCGAACGGTCGAGCATCCGGCCATAGCCGCGCGTGACCGAGCCGAACACCCGATTGACCAGCTTGGCGAACCGCCCTTCTTCGGCGCTCTTGAGGAACACCGAACACATCATCGGCGACAGCGTCAGCGCGACGATGCCGGACACGATCACCGAGCCTGCGAGCGTAAAGGCGAATTCGCGGAACAGCGAACCCGTCAGACCGCCGAGGAAACCGATCGGCGCGTACACCGCGGCGAGCGTGATGGTCATGGAGATGACGGGGCCGACGATTTCGCGGGCGCCGATTATGGCGGCCTGCACCGGCGGCTTGCCCTCTTCCAGATGTCGATGGATGTTCTCGACCACCACGATGGCGTCGTCGACGACGAGGCCGATGGCGAGCACCATCGCGAGCAGCGTCAGCAGGTTGAAGCTGAAGCCTGCCGCCAGCATCAGGCTGCACACGCCGATCAGCGACAACGGAATGGTCACGACCGGGATCAGCACCGAGCGGAACGACGCCAGGAACAGGAAGATCACGACGACGACGATAAGGACCGCTTCACCGAGCGTCTTCTCCACCTCGTCAATCGACGATTGAATGAATTTGGTGGAGTCATACGCCACCTTCATCTTCATCGAAGGCGGCAGATTGCGTTCAAGTTCAGGGAATAGCGCTCGCACGCCCTTCACCAGGGTCAGCGGATTGCCTTGCGGCGTCACCTGCACGCCGATGAAGATCGCGTGTTCGCCGTTGAAGGCGACGCTGGCGTCGGTGCTTTGCGCCGCGAGTTCGACCGTAGCGATATCCTCGATCCGGACAAAGCCGCCGTCCTTCGACTTGACGATCATCTTCTTGAACTGATCGAGATTTTGCAGGTCGGTGTTGGCCGAGACGTTGGAGACGATGAAGAAGCCCTTGGACTGTCCTGCCGCCGCCTGGAAGTTGTTGGCGGCGATCGCCAGCGCGACGTCGTTCGGCGAGACGTTGCGGCCGGCCATGCGGACGGGATCGAGCCACAGCCGCATCGCAAAGGTCTGGCCGCCGAGAATGTCAGCCGAAGCGACGCCGTCGACCGTCGAGAGCACCGGCTGCACCACGCGCGTCAGATAGTCCGAGATCGCCGAGCCCGACAGCACTTCCGACGAAAAGCCGAGATACATCACGGCCGTGGTTTGCCCGGTCGTTTTGGTGACGACGGGGTCGTTGGATTCCTTCGGAATAAGGTATTTGACCGAGTTCACCTTCGCCAGAACTTCGGTCAGCGCCTGGTTCGGATCGAAATTCAGCTTGATGTAGACCTGAATCGTGCTGGTGCCGAGCACCGACGACGAGGTCATGTAGTCGACGCCTTCGGCGGACGCGACAGCCTGCTCGATCGGCGTCGTGATGAAGCCTTGGATCAGGTCCGCGGCCGCGCCGGGATACGACGTGGTGACGTTCACGACCGTGTTCGACAGCTTCGGATATTGCCGGATCGGCAACACCGTCGCTGCGCGCAAGCCGATCAGAAGGATCAGCAGGCTGACGACGACCGACAGCACCGGTCGCTTGATGAAGATATCAGTCCAGCTCATCGGAGAACTCCGACTCCAAAATTAGCAGGCGTACGAGACAATCCACCGCGCTAGTAGCGCGGCGGCTTCGCCGGGATCGGCGGCGTGTCGGATCGGTCGAGATCGCGACCGCTGCATCCCGACTGCAGCTTGAGCTGGCCGACCGCGACCACGCGATCGCCGGCCTTGAGCCCTTCGAGGACTTCGGCCCGGCCATCGATCCGGTCGCCGGTCCGCACGAAGGTGCGCACCGCGGTCAGGCTGGTCTTGCCGTCATCGCTTTTCTTCTCGGTGAGCAGGAAGACGGAGTCGCCGTAAAGCGTGTAGTCGACGGCGGTTTCCGACACGGTGACGACCGGCGGCTTGTCCGGCAACACGACCGTAGTGGTCGTGAACATGCCCGGCTTGAGGATGTGATCGGGATTCGCAATCGTGGCCTGCACGCGGATATTGCGTGTATCGGCCGCGATCTGCGGTTCGATTGTCGTGATCTTGCCCTCGAAGGTGCGGCCCGGATAGGCATCGACCGAGAGACGCACGGTCTGACCGGCCTTGAGTGCTGCGCTCGCCTTCTCCGGAACAGTGAAGTTGGCATAGAGCATCGACAGATCGGTCAAGGTGACGATCTGCGTGCCGGCGCTGAGGAACTGACCGACCTCGACCTTGCGCACGCCGAGTTCACCGTCGAACGGTGCGCGCACGAGCTTCTGCGAGATCAGCGCCTCGGTCTTGGAGATACCGGCAACCGCCTGATCGTAGGTCGCCTGCGCGGCGTCGGCCGTCGCTTGCGGACCATACTGGCGGGCGGCCAATTGCTTGGCGCGGTCGAGTGCGAGCTGCGCGCCGGTCGCCTGCGCCTTGAAGCTCGCAAGATCGCCCTGCTCGGGGCCATCGAACAACTGCAACAGCGGGCTTCCGGCCTTCACCGAAGCGCCGGCGGTGAACATGATGTCCGTGATGCGGCCGGCGACATCGGTCGTGACGTTGACCTGATGCACGGCGGCGAGATCGCCGACAGCCGTCAGCAGATTCGGAATCACTTCGGACTTCGCTTCGACCACCGACACCGAGGTCGGCGGCGGCTTATTATTCGCGAAGAACTGCGCGATCATGTGGCTGCGGAAGGCGTTGAATCCGACCAGCGCGCCTACCAGCAGCGCGAGCAGCAATCCCACGATGATGAACCAGCGCACCAACCGAACCGGGCGCGAAGCGGGCTTCTCGCCGATCGGGCGGCCCGAGATATGGCTTTCGGTCACGATGTTCATGGTCATGCGCTCTCTGCAATCGCCGACTTCCCGGCTCCCCGGGCAAGGTCTTGGCTGAGGTAATGGTTGATCGCGGCGTCGTTCACGCCGATGCCGCGGAGAATGAATTCGCTGAGCTGCCGATCAAGGTCGGCACCTTCGCCGTACGACAGGCACGGGGTGGCCGGCAGGCGGGTCACGCTTACCATCAGCACCGTGTGGTGGGCAAACCAGAACAGGTTCATCGGCTCGCGCCCAATCGGCTTGGCGTCTCCCGCCTCAATGGCGCGCTTGAGTGACGCGTCGAAGACAGGGCCTATCAACGCGCCTATCTTTTCGTAGATCAGCCGGGCAAATTCGCCATCGTCGAGGTGGCTCGCCAGCATCAGGCGCTGGCGCTGCGCCTCCTCCTGGTCTGGCAGGCTGTGCACTTCCTCGAAATGACGGACCATCTCGCGGATCAGGACCACCAGCGTTTCGGTCGAGGGCTCAAGCTCAAGCAGGCTTTGCAGGGCCGGATCGGCGGCACATTCTTCCGCCAGGATTTCGGCATAAAGCGCTGACTTGGTTGGGAAATGCTTGAACAGCAGGCCTTCCGAAATCGACGCGGCCGCCGCCACGCTCTTGGTCGTCGTGCCGGCAAAGCCATGGCGCGCGAAGCAGCGCTTGGCGGCGCCCAGGATCAATTGGCGCCTCAAATCACTGGTCATGCGGAGGGTGGTCATCTTGTAAGTAAGCACTCACCTTTAAGGCAAAGTCAAGGAAGTTTGCTGCGGCGCAAAATTATCCTTGTTGGACCGAAGGTTGCCTAGCCGGGTGGCTACTAGATCGGGTTGAATCCCAGCGCGCCGCGAATCCGGTTCACGATGAAGGTGCCATCGCGGCTGGCGAGGACCCGTTCCAGATTGGCGCTGTCGATCTTGACGCTGGCAAAGCGCGGCCCCTGCGACGCGTCATGCATGGTTTTCGCAAAGGCTTCGATCTCGCCCATGGTCGAGATCGCACGCGCATCGCTGATGCCGCATGACTTCGCCACGCCGACGAGGTCGGTGTTGGTGCCGGTATGGCTCGCCTGGCCGCCGGTCTCGCCATAGACCTCGTTGTCCAGCACCACGATCGTGAGATTTTTCGGCTTTTGCAGGCCGACGGTCGCGAGGCTTCCCATGCCCATCAGCATCTCGCCATCGCCCGTGATCACGACGACCGGAAGCTTCGGCTGCGCCAGCGCAACGCCAAGCCCGATCATCACGGCGCCGCCCATCGCACCCCAGAGATAGAAATTGCGATCGTGATCGCCGGCGGCGGCGATGTCGTAGGTCGACGCCCCGAGGCCACCGACGACGACTGCATCCTTGCGGCCCTCCAACAGAGCCGACACCACGCTGCGGCGCTCGAGAAGATTTGCCTTGCTCATTTTACGAAGACCTTTGCGCCGATCAGGCGTTGCGACAACAAAACGGCTGACGGCGTACAGGCGTTGTAGGCCTGCCCCGCTGCCGCCTCGACCACGTCACGCACCTCGTCCGGATGCGAAGCGCGCAACACCTTGATGCCCGACAGTTCGAGCACGCTTGGCGTGGTCGAACCCATCGGCACCTGCCAGGGATTGAACTCACCCCATTCGCCCCGCATCGTCACCAGAGTGAGGAATGGAAAGCGGAAGATTTGCGTCAGCGAGAACATGTTGATGCAATTGCCGACGCCGCTCGATTGCATCAACATCACGCCGCGCTGGCCGCCGGCCCAGGCGCCCGCGAGCAAGGCGATCCCTTCCTCTTCCGTCGTCAGCGGTACCGCCCGCATCGAAGGCGTAGCAAGCACCCGTTCAATAAGTTGAGAGTGCCCGGCGTCCGGCACGTAGGTGACCTGGCGGACGTCGAAGCGCTGCAAGGTCTCGAAAATGTCTTCCGGCCAGGAAGGCGAGGTCTCGGCCGGCGCACTGTGGCGGGCGTCCATGTCTGATGTTCCGTTCGGTATCCGGGAATCTGATTTTCGCCGGGGACTTTAGAGAGCCGCGCGCCTTTCGAAAGACCGAAAATGGCATACCCCTCTGGCGCCAGAGTATGGCAGCATGATTGCGAACGCGGCGGCTCGGGATTTGGCACATTCGCCATGGGAACGCACGGCAACGCTGAAGCAAATGTCGGACCTGCCACCCTGGCGGAAAGTTTCGATATCGAGAAGCTGACGCAGGAGTTCTATGCGGATCCCTATCCAACCTATCGCGCGCTGCGGGAGCACGCGCCGGTCAAGCGCATGGCCAACGGCTCGTATTTCCTGACACGTTATGACGATCTGCTTACGGCCTACAAGAACACCCGCGCTTTCAGTTCCGACAAGAAGAAAGAGTTCGCGCCGAAATATGGTGCGTCCCTGCTCTACGACCACCACACCACCAGTCTCGTTTTCAACGACCCGCCCGCCCATACAAGGGTGCGGCGACTGATCATGGGTGCGTTGTCGCCACGCGCCATTGCCGAGATGGAGCCGGAACTGAAAAGGCTCGTCGATCGGCTGCTTGACGCGCTGGCCGCCAGAGGTGAGGTCGACCTGATCGAGGACTTCGCTGCCGCAATCCCGATCGAGGTGATCGGCAACCTGCTCGACGTGCCACGCGACGAGCGTGAGCCTTTGCGCGAGTGGTCACTGGCGATCCTGGGCGCGCTCGAGCCGGTGATCGGCGCAGAAGCCTTTGCGCGCGGCAACAACGCGGTGCGCGAATTCCTTGCCTATCTGGAGACGCTGGTGGCGCGGCGGCGGACGAAGCCGGGCGATCCCGAGCGTGACGTGCTGACGCGGCTGATCAAGGGAGAGACTGATGGCGAGCGGCTGACCGAGAAGGAGCTCTTGCACAACTGCATCTTCATGCTCAATGCCGGTCACGAGACTACCACCAATCTGATCGGCAACGGCCTCGTGACGCTCGCCCACCATCCTTCGGAAAAAGCACGGCTGATCGAAAACCCGGCTTTGATCAAAACCGCGATCGAGGAAATGCTCCGTTATGAAAGCTCCAACCAGCTCGGCAATCGCATGACGACGGAGCCGGTCGAACTCGGCGGTATCGAGCTTCCGCGCGGGACTTCCGTCACGCTTTGTATCGGCGCCGCCAACCGCGACGAAAGGCAGTTCGAAAACGCCGAAACCTTCGACGTTGGTCGCACACCGAACCGACATCTCGCCTTCGGCACCGGCGCGCATCAATGCGCAGGCATGGCGCTGGCGCGACTAGAAGGGGCCGTCGCGATTTCGGGGTTTCTGGCGCGGTTTCCGCGCTACGCGCTGACGGGACTGCCCGTGCGCGGCGGCCGCGCCCGCTTTCGCGGATTTTCGAGCGTGCCCTGCACCATCAATTAAAGACCACCGGAACAGTTGGAATCGGACGACCAACTCGAATTGACAGGCGGCCCAAACCCGGCGAGGATTTTTGCCGCCAAGGAAAGCCCCCATAACGACAACAAAAGAGTCCCGGGATGAAAAACGCAGCAAAAGTCGTAATCGCAGTCGCTGGCCTTTCTTTGGGTCTTATTGCCGCGCCGGCCAAGGCCGATGACGCGAGCCCACTCAAGGGCGGCGCCCTCGTCGATCAGTTGCAGAAGCAGACCGGCGTCTACGATCGGTCGACTTCGGGCAAGACGCCCGAATTCGTGGTCGATCCGAGCTGGCCGCAGCCGCTGCCGCATAGCTGGCTGCTCGGGCAAATCGGCGGTCTTTATGTCGATCATCACGACCATATCTGGGTCTACAACCGGCCGCGCACACTGACCGACGACGAAGTGGGACTGGAAGGTGCGATCGCGGGCGCAACCGACGCCAAGGGTCAGCCGGTCAATGGCCTCGGTTTCGTGCGGCAGAACGGCTTCGGCGCAGATTGCTGCCGCGCCGCTCCCTCCGTGATGGAATTCGACGGCGGCGGCAAATTGCTGCGCGCCTGGGGCGGCCCGGCCGATCCGAACTTCATCGGCGGCAAGTGCAAGGCCGACGACGGCTGCATCTGGCCGAATGTCGAACACGGCATCTATGTCGACCAGAAGGATAATGTCTGGATCGCGGGCAATTCCCCGGCGCCCAAAGCGGGCGACAAGGAAATTCCCTGGCAAACCAACAAGGGCGGCGGCGACGGCTTCATCCTGAAGTTCGACCGCGACGGCAATTTCAAGATGCGGATCGGCGGCACGCCTTCTGCGCCCGACAGCAACAGCAAGGACGGCGGACTTAACGGCACGCCCCTGCTCTATCGCCCGGCCGACATGGTGTACGATCCCAAGACCAATCGTCTGTACGTCGCCGACGGCTATGCCAACCGCCGCGTCCTGATCGTCGATGCCGATACCGGCAAATATATCGGTCACTTCGGCGCCTATGGAAACAACCCGGTCGACGATGCGGCCGCGGCCGCCGCCGGCACCTGGCCGCAGGGATCGGCGAAGGGCGAAACCAAGCCCGCCTTCTTCCGCACCCCCGTGCACTGCGTGAAGATCGCCGACGACGGCAAGATCTACGTCTGCGATCGCGGCAACGATCGCATCCAGGTGTTCGACGGCAAGGATGCGGCGCTCGGCAAGGAGTGCAGCAATCCGAACGGCGAAGCCGGCAAATGCGGTTTCGTGACCGAGCGTTTCATCAGCCCCAAGACCTACACCCAGCCCGTGATGCCGGGCACCGCGGTGTCGATGAACTTCTCTCCCGACAAGACGCAAAGCTGTCTCTACATCGGCGACAACACCAACCAGACGATCTACATCATGAACCGCGACAAGCTCGAGCAGCTTGGCCGGCTTGGACATGGCGGCCGGATGGCTGGCGATTTCCACTGGCTGCATCAGGTCAGCCTCGACAGCCAGGGCAACCTCTACACCGGCGAAGTCGACACCGGAAAACGCGTGCAGAAGTTCGTGCGTTATGGCGCCGACGGCTGTAGCGGTTCGGGTACGGCCACCGTCGGCGGCGAAGCCGCGGAACGCAAATAGCGATCTAGTGTGGCTTTGGTTCAGACGTCCGCATGACGAACTCGCGGCGGAAATGATGCGGACTTCTGAACCGCCACACTAGGCCGCGCCGCAAGGCGCGGCCTTTCATCCCTACGCGTGTTTGAAAGGCCCGACCTCGCGGATCACCTTGCAGATTTGCAAATGACCGCTGACATAGAATTCGGCATGCCCCCGCTTCATGGTCTCGACATGTTCGGGATGGGTGCGCCAAGCTTCCAGTGCTTCTTCCGAAGCGAAACGAAACACGGTGATTTCCTCGCCGTCCTCCGCCTTGAACGATTTGATCGACAAGAAGCCCGGCATCCGGCTGACGATGCCGTACATCCGCTCGCCAAGGCGATTATGCTCGTCGATCGAGGCGCCCTCGCGCAGCTTCAAGTCGCCAATCACAATCACTTCGCCGATCATTTCATGTCCTTCCACCAATCGAACCGATGCCCCGCTTGGGCGAGAGCACGTCTTTTCGCTAATTCGATTTGAGAAAGGCGTTTGTTACACCACGGTCCGATGCCGCTCGATGCAGGTGCGCACCACCTCGTCCATCGGCTTCGTCCACCAGGTGTCGGAGAAAATCTCGATCTCCGAATAGCCGGAAAATCCCTCCGCCTCGACCGCACGGCGGAGCGATTTGATGTCGATCACGCCGTCGCCCATCATGCCGCGGTCGTTGAGAATGTCCTTGGTCGGCACCAGCCAGTCGCAGACATGAAACGCCAGCAGGCGATCCTTGCCGGCGCGGGCGATTTGCGGAAGCACCTCGGGGTCCCACCAGATGTGATAGACGTCGAGCGCCACGCCCAGCGCGCCGGTGCGGCCGGGATCGAGACGGTCGCAGATATCTAGCGCCTGCCCGGTCGTATTCACGCAAGCCCGGTCACCCGCATAGGCCGGATGCAGCGGCTCGATCGCAAGCGGCAGCCCCGCCGTCTTCGCATACTCCATCATCTCGGCGATGGCGTCCTCAACCTGCGCCCGCGCGCTGATGATGTCTTTGGAGGCCGCACTGCCCGGCCGCGAATATTGCGGCAGGCCGCCGACCACGAGCACAATGCAGGGAGCGCCGAGCGCCTTGGCCTCGTCGACCGCGCGGCGGTTGTCGTCGCGCACCTCGGTGCGGCGCGCGGCGTCGGAAGTGAACATGCCGCCACGGCAATACCCGGACAATTCGAGCCCGGCTTCGCGCACCGCGCGCGCGGCTCGCTCAAGTCCGACGGCTGCGACCTGGTCACGCCAGGGATCGATGGCGCGAATGCCATGGCGCGCGCAGGCGTCGATGATCGCCAGGAGATCACCCTGCTTGCGAACAGTTGCGGTATTGAGCGACAGCCAGCGGTGATCGGCCGAGAAGTCGCGCATCACGGCTGGTACCCTCTTTCCGAAGTTCGTCAGTCATCGCGTCAACCTCCTCTACGAACTTCGGAAAAGCAAAGGGTACCAGAAAATAATAGATGCTAGTGCCGCTTTCGATTTGAAGTCCGCGTTTCCAGTTCGTGGAAGCCCCGTGGCGGACTTCAAATCGGCGGCACTAGACCCCCGCAGCGCCAACACCGCCTTCATGCGCCGCGTCGCCAGTTCGGATTCGCCAGCAGACCCGCCTGATCCGCGAGCCGGAACAACTCGGCCAGATGCAGCGTCGAGCGCGTGCTCTCCTGCCCGCCGACCATCGTGAAATGATCCTGATGCCCGTTCAGATAGGCCATGAACACGATGCCGGTCTTGTAGAACCGCGTCGGCGCCTTGAAGATATGACGCGAGAGCGGCACCGTCGGCCCGAGCACGTCGTGGAAACCTTGCGCGTCGGAAGCCGCCAGCCGCGACAGCGCGTAGGATGCCGCCGGCGCGATCGCATCGAAAATGCCGAGCAGTGCGTGCGAATAACCCTGATCGTCGCCGGCAATCAATTCGGCGTAGTTGAAATCGTCGCCGGTATACATCTTGACGCCCTTGGCGAGGCGTCGGCGCATGTCGATCTCGCGCTGCTTGTCGAGCAATGAAATCTTGACGCCATCAATCTTCGCCGCATGGGCATTGAGGATCGCAACGGCGGTGTCCATCGCCCGGTTGAGGTCTGCCGTACCCCAATAGCCAGTCAGCGCCGGATCGAACATGTCGCCAAGCCAGTGAATGATCACGGGTTCGGCCACCTGCGACAGCACGCGACTATAGACCTTGGCGTAGTCGTCCGGGCTGCGGGCAATTTTGGCAAGCGCACGCGAGGCCATCAAGATGATGCGCCCACCGGCCTTCTCGATGTCAGCAATCTGCTCTTCATAGGCGCGGATCACGTCGTCGATGTCTTTCGCGTCTTCCGTCGCCAGATGGTCCGTGCCGGCGCCGGAGAACACCAGCGCCCCGCCCCTCGCCTTGGCCGCGCGCACCGAGCGCTGGATCAGTTCGAGCGAGGTCGGCCAATCCAGCCCCATGCCGCGCTGCGCGGTGTCCATCGCCTCGGCCACACCGAGGCCGAGGTCCCAGACGTGCTCGCGAAAGGCAATCGTCTTGTCCCAGTCGACCGCCGCCGTCAGCCACGGATCGACATCGGCAAGCGGATTCGAAACCACGTGGGCGGCGGAAAACGCCACGCGATTGAGCGTACCCTCGAGCCTGGCCGGAAAGCTCCGCGACGCCGCAAGGCGATAGGCTTCCAGCTTTCCATCGGCGCTCGGCAGGTTCAGCGACAGCGACGAGACAGGCATCACCGGTTTGTTCATGGCCGCTCTCCTTGCTTCAGACCTTGATCGGCGCGACGTCGACCCAACGCTTCTCGCGCCAGCTCTGCAATGCGCATTCGGCGAGTTGCACGCCCTTGGCGCCTTCCAGCAACGTAAACCTGTACGGCGCGTCCTCGCAGACGTGGCGGATGAACATTTCCCACTGCTCCTTGAAGCCGTTGTCGTAGGTCGCGTTCTCCGGCAGCTTCTGCCAATCGGCATAGAAATCGTGCAGGCGCTTCTCGTCGGGATTCCAGACCGGCCTGGGTGTCATCTGCCGCGCCTGGATCTTGCAGTCGGTAAGGCCGGCCACCGCCGAGCCGTGAGTGCCGTCGACCTGGAAGGTGACGAGGTCGTCGCGATACACCCGCGTCACCCAGCTCATATTGATGTGCGCGATCACGCCGCCCTTGAGGCGGAACGTCGCGTAGGCCGAAATCGTCGGCCGTGGCCTTGTATTTCTTGTTCTGCTCGTCCCAGCGTTCGGGAATATCGGTGTTGCCGATGCAGACCACGCTTTCGACTTCGCCAAAGAGATTGTCGAGCACGTAGCGCCAGTGGCAGACCATATCGAGGATGATGCCGCCACCGTCCTCGGTGCGATAATTCCACGACGGCCGCTGCGCTTCCTGCCAGTCGCCCTCGAACACCCAATAGCCGAACTCACCGCGGACCGAGAGCATGCGGCCGAAAAACCCGGACTCGCGCAGGAACGCGAGTTTCTTCAGACCCGGCAGAAACAGCTTGTCCTGCACCACGCCGTGCTTGAGGCCCTTGCTGTTGCCGAGCTTCACGATCTCGACCGCCTCCTCGAGGTTGGTGGCGGTCGGCTTCTCGCAATAGACGTGCTTGCCGGCATTGAACGCGCGGGTCAGCAAGCCCGGCCGGGCCTGCGTGGTCGCGGCGTCGAAGAACACCGCGTCCTTCTTGTCCGACAGCGCCGCATCGAGATCGGTGGTCCAGCGCTCGACGCCGAAGCGCTTGGCGAGCGCCTCGATCTTGTCGGGGTTGCGGCCGACCAGGATCGGGTCCGGCATCACCCGATCGCCATTGGACAGCTTCACGCCGCCCTGCTCGCGGATTGCGATGATCGAACGGATCAAATGCTGGTTGAGCCCCATGCGGCCGGTGACACCGTTCATGATCACGCCAAGGCGTTGCGTCGTCATATCGATTGCTCCTGCAAACTTCTTGCTTTTGGTTGTCGTAAGGCCTGCATCGTCGGCCACAGCGGATGCACGCCGGATGCAAAGCCGGGCGCTGTCAGCGATCCCGTCAGGAGATCGCCGTCATGAATGGCCAGCCGCACCTGGGTGCCGGCGCGCGTGTAAAGATCGGGATGAGCGCCGAGAAAGGCGTTCGCCTCGTCGGGAGGCGTATCGCCAAAGCCATCGACGTAATGATGGCCGTTGCGCTCCGCGTGGGTCATCCCGATCAGGGCGCCGAGCGCGAGATCCTGCTGCACGGCGAGCCCGGCCTGACAGGTCAGGTCTTCGCCCGTGACGAAGAACTTTTCGCCTTCCGCGCTCCACTTGGCAGAACGCGTTGCGTTGATGATGGACTTGTAAATGCCCTTGCACGACTTCGAGGAAATGCCGCGATAGCCGAGCGCGCGCGCCGCGACGAAGGCATTATAGGAATCGTCGGCTTCATCGATGATGAAATCGCAGGCGGCAAGCCCGTCGAGCGGAGTGGCACGCGTGATATCGCGCGGCATCGGCTGCTCGATGTAGAGAAGCCGGCTCGCGATCGGGGTGAGCGCGGCGTCACGGCTCAGCCGGCCGACCAATTCACGTAAATCGCCGGGATCGGCGTATTGCTCATTGGCATCCAGGGTAACGCTGTACGCATAAGGCAGCGTGGCGAGCTCCCGGCCGATGCGGACCAGCCGCGCGGCATCGCTTTCGGGATTACCGGCGAGCTTCAGCTTGAAATACCGGGCGCCCGAATTTTCCTTTGCATCGGCGACGCCGCCCTCGCCCTCGACCACATCGTCCAATCCCACCGTGTGGCGGATGGCGACGCGGTCGCGGCGCCGGCTTTCGCCCAGGAACCGCGTGATGTCTTCGTTCGGCGAGATCCGGCGACAGCCGCGCATCGATGCCGGCGATATTGGCGGCCATTCCGTCAAAGAAGTTGACGCCAGCCGCCGCGCAACAGCGCATCGAGAATGGCTTTATCGATTTCCGCCGGGCCCGAACATCGCGGCGAGCGGCGGAATATCCTCCCGCGCACACTTCTCGACCTGCGTCGCTACACGCGAGGCATGATGCCCGAAGGCGGTGGCGTATCCTGAATCCGCCAGATAGAGCTCGCGCGCGATCATCAGCGACCGCCGCAACTCATCGACGGTCTGTTCGGGCGAAAGGTGCGCGCGCTTGTCGAACCATTTCGGCACGATCAATTCGGCGCTGGCGCCAACCGACCTGCCCGCCTTCGATCTCGATCTCGGCGCGCACGAATACCTGCGAAGCCGCCTCAACGACGACGGCGCCAAAACGAAACGGCCGGGCGAAACGCACGGGTCGTTCGAAAAGCGCGATATCCCGCACGGCGAGACGCATCGGCATCGTTACACCTTTAATCCAGCGCGCTTTGCGTGAAGAAATGCTTGCGGATGCGCTGAACCAGTTCCGAGAATACGGGATCGCTCATCACATCGAGCGAACGTGGGCGCGGCAACGGCACGTCATAGATCGCAGCGATCGCACCCGGCCGTTCGGTCATCACCAGCACGCGGTCAGCCAGAAAAACTGCTTCCGGGATCGAATGGGTGATCAGGAGAACGGTCTTGCCGGTCTCACGCTGGATGCGCATCAACTCGACATTCATCCGCTCGCGCGTCATGGCGTCGAGCGCGCCGAATGGCTCGTCCATCAGCACGATCTTGGGGTCATGCACCAGCGCCCGGCAAATCGAGGCACGCTGCTGCATGCCGCCCGAGAGCTGCCAGGGCAGCTTCTTCTCAAAACCCTCGAGCCCGACCAGCTTGAGCAGCGCCTTGGCCCGCGGCAGATACTCCTCGCGCGACAACCGCTTCATGTCGATCGGCAGCATCACGTTGTTGAGGATGTTGCGCCAAGGCAAGAGCAGCGCATTCTGAAACACGATGCCGACATTGCCGTGCGGCTTGTCGACCTTCTCGCCCTCGACGAATATCTCGCCGGTCGTAGGCGCCAACAGCCCCGAAATCATCTTCAGAAGCGTGGACTTGCCGCAGCCGGACGGCCCGACCACGACAAAGAATTCGCCGTCGTTGATATGAAAATCGAGTGGCCGCAACGACGGGATGTCGCCGTCATGCGAGCGATAGGTCTTTGAGACGCCCGACAAGCGAATGCCGGGCGTCTGTGGCACACCACGATCGGCCACGACGCGCAGGTGCGCCGTGGATGGATTAAGGTTCGAAGGTTTGCTGGCTGCGGTCATTCTAGATCCAGATGCGCCAGGTCGTCATTCCGGGATGGTGCGCAAGCACCAGACCCGGATATCTCGCAAATCTCCGATGTGCAATTGCACATCGAAATTCGATCTTCGCATCGCTCCGGAATGACCAAGAGGTCATTTTGGCAGATAGTCATTGGTGTAGAACGCCTTCGGATTTTCCTTGGCCTTGGCTTCGAGACCGCCGTACTCGACCATCAGGTTGACCGAGTCCGTCATGTTTTGATCGGTGACCTGGAACGGCCGCTTGGATTTGGTCTCCGCGGTGCGATAGAGCGGAATCGTCAGTTCAAAACCCTGGGTGAGCGTGTCGATCTTGCCGCCCTTGGGGTTGGCATCGAGGATCGATTGCGCCGCGCCCTTCGGGTCCTTTTCGGCGGCTTCCACCGCCTTGGTGGTCGCATCCATGAAGCGCTTCACGACATCCGCATTGGCCTTGACGTAATCGGTGTTCGCAACGAGGCCTGACGACACCATGTTGATGCCGTAGTCGGCGAACTTGATCGGATAGACGTCCTTGCCGGTGGCGTCCTTGATCTTCATCGACTGATCCATGACGTAGCCGAGCAGCAAATCGGCCTGGCCGTTGATGACCGCGTTGAGCTTGGTCTGGCCATCGCCCGCGACCGTGGTGAAATCGCTTTCCTTCAGGCCGGTCTTTTTCAGGAACAGCGGCCAGATCTGCGTCATGGAGTTGGCGGGCGTGATCGCCACCGTCTTGCCCTTGATATCTTCGGGCTTCCTGATGTTCTTCTCGACCAGGCCCATCGCCGACATCGGGCTGGTCTGAAGCAGGACGCCCGTTGCGATGATCGGCGCGCCCTTGACCGCCGCACGCATCATCGTCGGCACATCGACATAGCCGAAGTTAGCTGTCTTGGCGGCCACGGCCTGCGTGGTCGCGGCCGAGCCGCGGCCTTCCTGAATTTCGAGGTCGATGCCGTCGGCGGCGTAAATGCCCTTGGCCTTGCCGTAGTAGAACGGCGCGTGCTCGCCATAGACGTACCAGTTGAGCATCAGCACAACCTTGTCGGCGGCCTTCGCCGGCAGCGCAAGTGTCGTCCCGATCAGAAGTGCTGCAAGAGCCGCAACCAAACGCATCATGTCCTCCTCCCAAACTGTTTCTCTGGAGCCGCCTTTGCCGGCAGCTTCGTTACGCCGTTAAAATGATCTCTTCGCGCTGGCTGACGTGCCATGGCACCACCAGCCGCTCGATCCGGTCGACGATCCAGAACAGGATCACGCCGAGCAGCGCCAGGATCACCAGCGCCGCAAACATCGTCGGCAGATCGAAGGTACCGATCGAACGCTGCATCACGTAGCCGATGCCGGAGTTGGAACCGACGAACTCACCAACCACGGCGCCGACGACGGCAAGCGTGACGGAAACCTTAAGGCCGGAAAAGATCGCCGGCATCGCATGCGGCAAATTGACCGCGCGGAAGACGTGAAAGCGACTGCCCTGCATCGCGCGCGCCAGGTCGACCATGTCGGGATCGACCGATTTGAACCCCTGCACCGCCGAGACCACCACGGGGAAAAATCCGAGCAGGAAGGCGGAAATGATCTTCGGCAAGATGCCGAATCCGAACCAGACGACGAACAAGGGCGCGATCGCGATCTTCGGCACCGACTGCGAAAACACCAGCAACGGATAGACGTAGCTTTCCACCGTCTTCGATCCCGCAATCAGCATCGCCACGGGAATGCCAAACAGCGCCGACAGCACGAAGCCCCAGATCGTCGCATAGGTCGTCGGCCACGACTGCCGCGCCAGCTCAGGCCAGTCCTGCCACAGCACGGCGACGACATCGGCGGGCGCGGGAATTTGATACGCCGGAATCTTGAACAAGCGGATCGACAGATCCCAGACCACCACGATGAACATCAGGAACAGAAACGGCCGCACCCACGTCGCGTTCAGCACTTTCGACAGGCTTGACGGCACTTTCGGTTCAGCCACGTTTCGCTCCCTGATGGCTCTGATCTGCGGCCTTGATTTTCACTGAAATTAACCCGTTGGATAAATACTGTCCAGCCGCTTCCGGCGGTATTTTACGGCGCAATTTTGCGGGTCGTTCTGGCGCGGGAACGCGGCCAAGCGGATCAGGCGGGCTGTCTGGCGGGTGCGGCTATTTTGCCGGCGCTCTTCCGGCCAAAAGCCGCGAAGGATTTCCCGGTCAGCGCCGCCAGCACCAGCGCCACCATGTGATCGAGGCGCTCGTCCCTCGACTCCTCGTTGAGAAGATCGCGGCCGAAAATCACGCTCAGGGTGGCGCTGTTCGACAGGTAGAAAAAGCAAAGCGCCGCAATCGAGATATAAAGCTGCACCGGATCGACCGCGACGACGAAGTCACCGCTCGCGACGCCGCGCCGCACCACCGTGCGGATCATTTCAACGAACGGCGAATGCATCGACTTGACCTTGGTCGAACGCTTCAAATACTTCGCCTTGGCAACATTCTCGGTGTTGAGCAGCGCCAGGAACTCGGGATTGCGCAGGAAATAATTCCAGGTGAAGTGGATCAGGCGCTCGATGGCTTGCGGCGGCGCGAGGTGCTCGAGATCGAGACCGCGCTCTTCCACCCTGATCTTCTCATACGCGCCCTCGAGCACGGTGAGATAGAGCTCTTCCTTCTTGCCGACGTGATAGTACAGCATGCGCTTGTTGGCGCCGGCCTTGGCGGCGATCCGGTCGACCCGCGCACCGGCAAGCCCGTGCGACGCGAACTCCTCCTTGGCCGCCTCAAGAATGCGAAGCCGCATCCCTTCGGGATCGCGCTGCCACTTCTGGTTTCGCTTCGTTTTGGTCAACTCAAATCCCGCTCGCACCGGGAAGGCGCTTCGCACCCTCCCCGTCGCCTGTAGCACGCAACCGGACGAAAATGAACTATCGGGCATCTCGCCGCTGCGGTGGCAACGATGGCGCAGCCCCGGAAAACACGTCTATGATCGCGACATGCCCCTCTATTCGGCCGTCATTCGCCCGCTCGCATTTCGCCTCGATCCGGAAACAGCGCATCATCTCGCGATCGCTGCTGGAGCGCGGCTCCGGCTCGGTTCAGTCGAGGCTAGCTTCCACCGGCTCTTGTTTTCGTGCCGGAACCGAACACATCAAAACCCGTTGGGTTCGGCGCGTGATGCGCGTTCGGGCCGGCGGCTGCCCGATTTCGGGATGATTTTGCGAATAATTTCAGCGGAAACTCTGGTGGAACCGGTGTTAATCTCGGTACTGATCTGGCCGGGATCACCCAACCCATGACGGGAAACGCATGCAGGCGCTCTTCATCGGACAAACCTACATCGACGTGACCTTCATTACCGACCACATGCCGACCGGCGACGAAAAGCATGTCGCCTCGGCCTATGCGGTCTCGTTCGGAGGCAACGCGGTCACCGCTGCGTTTTGTTGCGCGAAGCTCGGGATCGTGCCGGACCTGATCTCCACCGTCGCCAATGACTGGCTGGGCCGCATGTTTCAGGACATGAGCGCGAAGTACGGGATCTCGATCCATCCGCGCAAGGTCAACACCTCCTCGCTCTCCTTCATCATGCCGAAGGACGGCAAGCGCGCCATCGTGCGATGCCGCGACGACGAACACATTCATCCTTTCCCGCATTTGAACCTGAACGGCTGCCGCGCGCTTCACATTGACGGCCACCAGCCGGACGCCGCGATCCACTACGCCAGGCAATGCCGCGAGGCCGGCATCATGACTTCACTCGACGGCGGCGGCCTGCGGTCCAACACGCATGAGCTGCTCGAATTCATCGATGTCGCGATTGTCGCCGAGCGGCTCTGCGAGCAGATGAATCTCGCGCCAAAGGAAATGCTCGATTATCTCAAGGGCCGGGGCTGCCGCATCGGTGGCGTCACCATGGGCGAGCGCGGGCTGTTCTGGTACGACGAAGGCGGCGCGGCGCGCATCATGCCGGCGCTGCCGATTCCCGCGCCAGCGCGTGATCGACACCAACGGCGCGGGCGACGTGTTCCACGGCGCGTATGTTTATTCCTACCTCGCCCATCCCGACAAAAACTGGAACGCCCATTTCGAGTTCGCGCGCGCGGCCTCGACCCACAAGATCCAGCGCCTCGGCAACGAAGCGGGCCTGCCGACCACGACCGATATCGAAGCCATCAACAAGGAATTCGCGATCACCGCGTGATGCGAGTTAAGCCAGCGCGGACTTCAAATCGAAGCTGGCGTCCGCAGCTTTCTCCGCCTCGATCGAACGGTTCAGCCCCAGAATCTTGCGGCCGAACACGTGATCGGCCGCGCGATTGACGGATTCGACGCCGACAAGCTGGCCTGCCTTGTAACAGAACGCCGAGAACGACCGCGCCTCGCGATCGCCGCGCACCACGACCTGATCATACCCGGTCGTCAGGCCCGCGATCTGGAGCTTGTCATCGCCCTGATCGCTCCAGAACCACGGCAGGCCGTCATAGACCTTGGTGTCACCGGTCAACCGCGCGGCCACGCAGCGCGCCTGGTCGGTGGCGTTCTGCACCGACTCCAGCCGAAGCGAACCGCCAAAGCGCGGGCTGGCGAACAGCGCGCAGTCGCCGATCGCCGAGATATTGGGATCGGCCGTGAGAAGATGTTCATTGACGGTGATGCCCGAAGCGACCGGGAGGCCTGCTTCCGCCGCGATCTCGACATTCGGCAAGACGCCGACGCCGACCACGACGAGATCGGCCGGAACGTGATGGCCGTTGCTGAGGCTGACACCGGAGACCTTTCCCCCGGTGTTCTCAATACTGGTCGCTTGCACGCCGAGATGAATGCGAATTCCAGCCGCCGTGTGTCGGGCCTGGAAATATTCCGAGATTTCGGCCGTGACCGCGCGCGCCATCACGCGCGAGCCAAGCTCGATGACATCGACTTCGAGGCCTTTGGCGCGGGCGGTCGCTGCAAATTCCAGCCCGATGAATCCGGCGCCGATCACCACGACATGTTTGGCCGAAGCAATGCGCTGCCGAAGCGACTCGCTCTCGTCGAGAATGCGCAGATAGCGAACATCGGAAAGATTGGCGTTGGGCAGATCGAGCAAGCGATTGCGCGCGCCGGTCGCAAGCACGAGATGGCCGTAGTCGAGAAAGGCGCCAGACGCGAGCACCAGCCGTTGCGCAGCACGGTCGATGAAGGCAGCGCGATCGGCGATCAGTTCGATGTTCTGGTCGCGATAGAATTTGTCGGGCCGGAACATCAGGCTATCCGGTTTCCCCTCGCCTTTGAGATAAGCCTTCGACAAAGGCGGCCGCTGATACGGCAAATGCGCCTCATCATTGATCAGGCAGATGCGATCGGCGAAGCCGTGCTGGCGCAGCGAGGCCGCAACCTGATAACCGGCATGGCCGGCGCCGACGATCAAGACTGTCTTCTGGGTCATGCTGCCAATGTAAGCTGGATACAAAGCCGGTTTTCGCGCATCTTGCAGGCTCGGCGCGGGATTGTCACCACCCGCCCCTTCGATTTAAATGCCGGTGATCCGGCAATACCGAGGGGCCGACGATGGCTGAGACCGAACATACGACCGTCGTTCCATCCTCCGAACCGGCGCTGCTCGCGGTCGATGGCGCGATTGCGACGATCACGCTCAACCGCCCCGCAAGTTTCAATTCGATCGACCTTTCGATTGCCAAGAAACTGAAGCAACTCGCCGCCGAGGTCGAAGCCTCCGACGAGGTCAAGGTGCTCGTGATCGAAGGCGCCGGCCGCGCGTTCTGTGCCGGCGGCGACCTTCCGACGCTGGGGGCGGCGGCCGCGTCCGACACCATCGCGCCTGTCGTCGGCGAATTGCTGCACCATTACCACGCGTTCATCGCCGCGCTCGTGCACATGCCCAAGATCGTGCTTGCAAGCGTCCACGGCTCGGCTGCGGGGGCCGGCTTCTCCCTCGCCTCGATCGCCGACCTCTGCATCGCCGCCGCGGACGCCCGCTTCACACCGGCCTACGCCAAACTTGGCGCATCGCCGGACGGCGGCGGCACGGCCGGCCTCACCGCCGCCGTAGGTCCAAGGCGCGCGCTCCAGATCTTTCTCGCCGAAGACAGCTTTTCCGCCGCGCAGGCATTTGACTGGGGTCTCGTCGCAAAGGTCGTACCAGCGACGGAACTGAAGACGGCAACGCGCGATCTGGCGCATCGGCTGGCGCAGAATTCGCCTTCAACCATAGCGGCCACCAAGCGGCTGATGCAGCGCGCGCCCGGCAATTCGATTGAGCACCAGCTCGATGCCGAGCGGGACGCGATCATCGACTGCATGCACACGGACGAGTTTCGCACCGCGATCGATCGCTTCCTGCGCAAGGGGAAGTGACCGTCGACCTCATCCTGAGGAGCGCGAAGCGCGTCTCGAAGGACGAGGCCAGCCGTAGCCTCATGGTTCGAGACGCGCGTGCGCCTCCTCACCATGAGGACAAGTCCTCAATTCGGGCAGATATACCCCGTCCCCGCCGGCGACTTGAAGCAGCCGACTGATTCCGGAATGACGTGCTTGGGCAGCCACAGCACCACCTTCGGGAAGTAGATCGTGAAGGTGATGGTGACGAGAAACACCACATAGATCGGCAACGCCGCGCGCAACGCCTTGGAGAACGGCACCCCGACGAATTTCGAGGCCATCAGCAGCACCAGCCCGTAAGGCGGCGTGATCAGGCCGAACGCCAGCGTCGCGATCAAGACCACACCCATATGCACGCCGTTGATGTCCCCGGCCTGGGTCAGCGTGTTCACCAGCGGCATGAAGATGATGATGGTCGGCACCGGCTCGATGAAGTCACCGATCACCGTGAACAGCAGCACCAGCAACAACATCATCACGTGCGGGTCGCTGCCGGCGATCGAGGTGATCCAGTCGGCGATCACGATCGCGCCGCGCAGGTAGGCCAGCATCCAGCCGAAGGCGTTGGCGGCGCCGATGGTGATCAAGGGCAAGGAGAAGATCAGTCCGGCGAGGCAGAAATCGTACGGGATCTTCCTGAAATGCCCGCGGTTGAGCGCGGGGATGACGACCGCGATGATCCAGATCACCGCCACCACGCCCGCTTCCGTCGGCGTGAACCAGCCGGTGAGAATGCCGCCGAGCAAAATCACGGGAATCATCAGCGGCAGCGCGGCATCGCCAGCGGCGAATATCACCTGGCGCAGCGGGGCCCGCGGCTTGCGCGCGCCGATCGGACCGAAGAAATAGCAATAGATCATCAGCCCGAAGCCGATCATCATGCCCGGCACGATGCCGGCCATGAACAGGCCCGCGATCGAGACGTTGCCGACCGCGCCATAGACCACCGCGGTGATGCTCGGCGGCACCAACGCTGCGATCGTCGAGGCGGATGCAATGATCGCAGCGATAAAGGCCGGGCTATAGCCCTCCCGCTTCATCGGCCCACCAAGCGCGCGGCTCATCACGGCGACGTCGGCCGTGGTCGAGCCCGACATTTCCGAGAAGAACATGCTGAAAACGACAACGACTTGCGACAGCCCGCCCCTGATATGGCCGACCAGCGACAACGACAGGTTCGCGATCCGCACCACCACGTTCGCCGAGCTCATGAGCTCGCCGACCAGGAGGAAGAAGGGAATCGCCAGCAACGCCTCGGAATCGACGCCGTCAAAGATTTTCTGGATGATCGCCGCGAGCGAGACGTCGGTCAGCAAGGCGCCGACAAAAACGCCCGCCATCAGCGAAAACGGCACAGGCACGCCGAGATAGCCGAAGAACAGGAAGCAGAACGACATCAAGGCGAGGACGAGCGGAGGACTCACGGTCACACTCCCCGGCCGACGGACGTCTCAACCGGCGGAATGATCAGCTCCTCTTCCGGCTCCGGGTGATCAAACCCATTACGGATGCCGTTGACGAGCTGCTCGATCGTAAACAACGCGATCAGGATCGCCGAGAGCGGAATGATCGCGTAGAGCGAAGCGATCGGCGTACCCGAGGGCAGCCGGAAACTGCCAAACCCTCGGAGATAGTTGATGTAGCCGAACCAGATCAGGCAGGACGCGACGCCGAGAACGACGACGCGAATGACGATCTCGACGATCATCCGCGGCGCGCCATGCAGCGATTCTGAGATCGCAGTGAGGTAGAGGTGATCGTTGCGGCGGGTGGCGGTCGCGGCTCCAATGAAGATCGCATAGATGAAGAGCGTCGAGGTGACTTCCTGCAACCACAGCCAGGGATGGCCGATGGTGCGGGTGACGATGTCGAACGTCACCGACAGCGAGAAGCCGAAGCAGAGCACGCCGCAGATGATCATCAGCACGAGCTCGAGCCGGTCGAGCGCGCGCCATTTCAGGTGATGCTGCCGTTGCAGGACCAGTTTGTCGGCCAACGCCATTCAGAACTCCGTTATCTCTCTATTCCGTCATGGCCGGGCCGGCAGCGGAATTCAGCTAGTTGATCGCCTTGATCAGGTCCTTGACCTTCTCGGCATGGGGTCCGAGTTCCTTGGCGAGCTTGTCGAGATAGGGATCGGCGATCTTCTGGAAGCTGCTCTTGTCGACGTCTTTGACAATCTTGACGCCCATCTTCTCCAGTTTGGCGGCCGCCGCCTTCTCCAGTTCGAACGCCCGCTTCGGCTCCTGCGTGCTGACGTCTCGCGCCGCCGCCTGCACCCATCCCCGTTGCTCGGCATTGAGGCTCTGCCACAGCTTGTCGCTGATCCACAGGATAGCGTTGTTGGCTTCGTGCTCGGTTATCGAAAGCACGGGCGCGACTTCGTAGTGCCGGTTGATGAGATAGACATTGATGGCGTTTTCGCCGAAGTCCACGACGCCGGTTTGCAGCGAGGTGTAGACGCTGCCGAACGGCATATGGGTGGTCTGCGCGCCATAGGCCGCGAACATCGTGTCTTCGGTCGCGGTCGCCTGTACGCGAACCTTGTAGCCCTTGAGGTCATCGACCTTGTGCACGTCCCGCTTGCCGTACATGTGCCGGAAACCTTGCGTGCCGAGGCCGATGGCGTGGATGCCCTGCACGGTCTGGTCGATCATGTCGCGGATGGCCTCGAACACCTTTTGATCGCCGAGCGCCTTGATGTTGTGGTCTTCGTTGCGGAACAGATAGTGCAGCGACATCACGCCTGCCTGCGGCGAGATCGTGGAGGTATTGGCCGACGACACGATCGCGAAATCGATGTCGCCCGAACGCACCAGTTGCAGGATCTGCGGTTCCTGCCCGAGCTGAGCGCCCGGATACTGATCGATCAGCATCGTGCCCTTGCTCAACTCCTTCAGCTTGGCGGAGAAGATGTCGTAGGCGATGCTATAGCCGGAGTTAAGCTGCTGGTCGTGGGCGAAGCGATAATGTTTGACTTCTTGCGCGCCCGCGGCGGTGGCGAACATGGCGATCGCAGCCGAGACCAACAGGCCCGTGATTGTTTTCTTGTTGTTCAACGCTTCCCCCTGGTGTGTTTGTTATTGGATCGCTCGGATCAGGTTCTTGACCTTCTCGGCATGTGGCCCGAGGTCTTTCGCGAGTTTATCGAGATAAGGATCGGCGATTTTCGTGAAGCCGGATTTATCGACATCCGTCACGACCTTCACGCCGATCGACTTCAGTTTTTCCGCCGACTGATGTTCGAGCTCCAGCGCCTTCGCCGGCTGGGTCCGGTTGACCTCGTCGGCCGCGGCCTGCACCCAGCCCTGCTGCTCCGGCGTCAGGCTGTTCCACAGTTTGTCGCTCACCCAGACCAGGCTGTTGTTTGCCTCGTGCTCGGTCAGCGACAGCACGGGGGCGACTTCATAATGCTTGTTGGCGAGATAGACGTTGATGCCGTTTTCGGCGACGTCGACCACACCGGTTTGCAGCGAGGTGTAGACGCTGCCGAACGGCATGTGGACGATCTGGGCGCCATAGGCCGGGAACATTGTGTCCTCGGTCGGCGTCGCCTGGACCCGGACCTTCAGCCCCTTGATGTCCTCGATCTTCCTGATCTCGCGCTTGGCATACATGTGGCGAAGGCCGAGCGTCGCGAGCCCTATGACGCGGGCGCCCTGCACGGTTTCGGCGATCATCGCCTTGACCGCCTTCGAGACTTCCGGATCGGCAATCGTCTTGACGAGATGGGCCTCGTCGCGGAACAGGAAGTGCATCGACATCACGGCGGCCTGCGGTGACAGTGTCGAGGCATTGGCGGACGAGGAAATGCAGAATTCGACGTCGCCGGATTTGACGAGCTGGAGCACCTGCGGCTCCTGCCCGAGCTGAGCGCCGGGATACTGATCGATCAGCATCGTACCCTTGCTCAGGGTCTTCAGCTTCTCGGCGAAGATATCGCCGAGAACGCCATAACCGGTCGTCTTCGGCTGGTCATAGGCGAAGCGGTAATGCTTCGCTTCCTGGGCTTCCGCTCCTGCCGCCGTGAAAAGAAAGGCAGCAACGAACGCAGCGAACGGCTTGCCAAAACTGGCCATCGTCTCCCCCTCCCTGATTGTTTTTTTGGATCATCCCATCGGGCTTATCGGGATGTCAATCGAACAGAGGGAGAAGACCCGGCTTTCAGCCTCGCCGGTCGGCCATTATCGCGTCGTCCTGACGACCGGTCACTTGCCTTCGGATTTGCCCTGTGCACGCATGAAATCGAAATCGCAGCCCTCATCGGCCTGCAAAATGGTCTCATGGAACAGATGCGCATATCCTCGCTTGGCCCAGTCCGCCTTCGGCAGTTTGAGCGCGGCACGGCGCTTCTCAAGCTCGGCCTCATCGACCAACAGGTCGATGCTGCGCTTGGCGACGTCGAGCCGGATCGTGTCGCCGGTCTTCACCAGCGCCAGCGGCCCGCCGACCGCGGATTCCGGGGTGATGTGCAGCACGATGGTGCCGAACGCGGTACCGCTCATCCGCGCGTCCGAAATCCGCACCATGTCCTTGACGCCGGCGCGCAGGAGCTTTGACGGGATCGGCAGATAGCCGGCCTCCGGCATGCCCGGCGCGCCCTTCGGTCCGGCATTGCGCAGGACCAGCACGTCGTCGGCGGAAACTTCGAGCGCGGGATCATCGACCCGCAGCGTCATGTCCTCCACCGATTCGAACACCACCGCACGCCCGGTGTGCTGCAACAGCTTTGGCGTTGCCGCCGATTGCTTGATCACGGCGCCGCGTGGCGCGAGGTTGCCGTGCAGGATCGCCATCGAGCCCACGGACTTGATCGGGTTCTCGCGCGAACGAATGACATCCTGCCCCGGGACGTCCTCGGCCCCTGCGACAATCTCGCGCAAGGTCGCACCGGTGATGGTCTTGCAATCGAGATCGATGAGGTCGCCGAGTTGCGCCATCAGCTTCGGCACGCCGCCGGCATGGTGGAAATGCTCCATATAGTGCGCGCCTGACGGCTTGAGGTCGATCAGGACCGGTACCTCACGGCCCAATTTGTCGAACGCCTCAAGATCAATCCGATGCGGGCTGCGGTTGGCGATGGCCGTCAAATGGATCAGGCCGTTGGTCGATCCGCCGATCGCCTGCATCACCACTTGCGCATTGCTGAATGACGATTTCGTCAGAATCTCGCTCGGCTTCGGTCCCTTGGCCTTGGCCATTTCAGCCGCCACCTTGCCGCTCGCCTCCGCCAGGCGAAAACGCTCGGCGTGCGGCGCGGGTATCGTTGCGCTCATCGGCAGCGACAGGCCGAGCGCCTCGGTGACGCAAGCCATGGTGCTCGCGGTACCCATCACCATGCAGGTGCCGACGGAAGGCGCCAGACGCGAACTCACCGCCTCGATCTCGGCGTTGTCGATTTCACCAGCGCGGTGCTTGCCCCACAGCCGGCGGCAGTCGGTGCACGCACCCAAAACCTCGCCGCGATGATGCCCGACCACCATGGGCCCGACGGGAATGACGACGGTCGGCAAATCGGCCGAGACTGCCGCCATGATCTGCGCCGGCAGAGTCTTGTCGCAACCGCCGATCACCACCACCGCGTCCATCGGCTGGGCGCGGATCATCTCCTCGGTATCCATCGCCATCAGGTTGCGCAGGTACATCGAGGTCGGATGCGAAAAGCTTTCCGCGATCGAAATGGTCGGGAACACCATCGGCATCGCGCCGGACAGCATCACGCCTCGTTTCACGGCTTCGACGATCTGCGGCGCATTGCCGTGACACGGGTTGTAGTCGCTATAGGTGTTGGTGATGCCGACGATCGGACGGTTCAGCGCATCGTCCGAATAGCCCATCGCCTTGATGAAGACCTTGCGCAAAAACAGCGAAAAGCCGGGATCGCCGTAACTCGCCAGTCCCTTGCGCAAGCCGTCAGCCATTTTTCAGTTTCCTTATCGATCTTGGGCGCTCGGGTGTAATCTTTTGAAGTCAACCGAGCGCCGGGATTGTCATCGCTGAGGCTGCATTTAAAGCCTCAGCCAGTGAGCGCAAGCGCTATTTCAGATCGATGATCCGGCTCTTGTCGCCATCGAACTCCATGCCGCAAAACGCGCCACCCTGGTAGAAATCGCCGACAGGATCGGGCTTGAGCTTGGCTTGTTCGGCAAAAGCATGCTCGCGGAACTCCTCCGCGCGGCCGGTCGGGCGATAGCCGAGATCATAGGCGCGATGATTGTCCCACCAGCTGCGCTCGTTGTTGGAAGCGCCATAGAGAATTTCGAAGTGAATATCGGGATGTTCAAGCCCGATCCGGCAGAGCTGCACCAGGTCTTCCGGCTTCAGCCAGATCGAGAGCCTGCGGTGATCCAGCGGCTTGTCGCCGAAATTGCCGATGCGAATGCAAGTGACTTTCATGCCGTGCTTGTCGGCATAGAGCGCGCCAACCGCCTCGCCAAACGCCTTGCTGACGCCGTAGCGGCTATCGGGCCGCGTCGTCACGTCGGTGCCGATGCGATGGTGACGCGGATAGAATCCGACCGCGTGGTTCGACGAAGCAAACACGATGCGCTTGACGCCCTTCTTGTGCGCGGCCTCGAACAGATTGTAGCAGCCGATGATGTTGGATTGCAGGATCGCGTCCCACGGACCTTCAACCGAATAGCCGCCGAAGTGAATGATGCCGTCGACGCCTTCGCACATCGCTTCGACCTGGGCCATGTCGGCGAGATCGGCGGCCTTGAACTTCTCGTTTTTTCCGAGATCGGCCGGCGCCTTGAGGTCGCTCAACAGCAAATCCGGATAGATCGGCGGCAGCAACTTGCGCAGGCTCGTGCCAATTCCACCGGATGCACCGGTCATCAATATGCGTGGCATTTCATTCCCTCGTTTTCGGATTGCTCTGTGATTATGACGCGGCGCGCGATGCGCGGCAAGCGCGCTTGCCGCAAGGGTACGGCAATGTTAGCAGATAGCCAGGCGAGGAAATCACATAACAACGAGAACACGAAAATGTCCGAAAAGCCCGCACGCTCCGGCTTTCAGCCGGCCACCCAATATCCCGATCCCTGCATCCATGCACTCGATCCGCGCTTCGAGAAATACTGGCTGAAATTATCGGCCGTGGAGCAGATCGCGACCGGCCTGCGCTGGGCCGAAGGGCCGGTGTGGTTTGGCGACGGACGCTATTTGTTGTGCAGCGACATTCCCAACCACCGCATCATCAAATGGGAAGAAGAGACCGGCGCCGTCAGCATCTATCGCAAGCCATCGAACTTCGGCAACGGCAACACCCGCGACCGCCAGGGGCGCCTCGTCACCTGCGAACACGGCGGCCGGCGCGTGACCCGGACCGAATATGACGGCTCGATTACGGTGCTGATGGATTCCTTCAACGGCAAGCGGCTGAATTCGCCCAACGATGTCGTGGTCAAATCCGACGGCTCGATCTGGTTTACCGATCCGGTATTCGGGCTGCTCGGCAATTATGAAGGCTATGTCGCGGAATCCGAGATCGACGCCAACATCTACCGGATCGATGGCGAAACCGGCAAAGCCACGATCGTCGCCGAAGGCGTTCTCGGGCCGAACGGGCTTTGCTTCTCGCCGGACGAGAAAATCCTCCACGTCGTGGAATCCCGCGGCGTACCGAACCGCAAGATCCTCAGCTTTGACGTCTCGCCTTCCGGCGACAAGATCACCAACAAGCGCGTGCTGATCGACGCCGGTCCCGGCACACCCGACGGCATGCGCTGCGACGTCGACGGCAATCTCTGGTGCGGCTGGGGTATGGGCGATGCCGAACTCGACGGCGTGATGGTCTTTGCGCCGGACGGCAAGCCGATCGGCCGCATCGCGCTGCCCGAGCGCTGCGCCAATGTCTGCTTCGGCGGCTTGAAGCGCAATCGCCTGTTCATGGCCGCGAGCCAGTCGATCTACGCACTCTATGTGAACACGCAAGGCGCGCTGGGGGGCTGATCGTCGACACTTCCTGTTATTGCGAGGAGCGTTAGCGCTGAGGCAACCCAGCGCTTTAACCGCCCGTCATGGCCGGGCTTGACCCGGCCATCCACGTCTTCGTCGCCGCAAAAAGCAAGTAAGGCGTGGATCACCGCGACAAGCCCGTGATGACGGAAAAACAAAAACGCCGGAGCGGAAACCGCCCCGGCGTTTTCATTTGAAAAGCGCGTTGCTTACGCCGCGTTGAAGCCGGCGATCGCCTTGGCCTCGAGATATTCCTCGAGACCAAATTTGCCCCACTCGCGGCCGTTGCCAGACTGCTTGTAGCCACCGAACGGCGCGGTGCGGTCGTTCGGCACGCCCTGAAGGTTGACGTTGCCGGCGCGGATGCGGCGACCGACCCGGCGTGCGCTTTCCACGGAATCGCCGGAGACGTAACCGGCGAGGCCATACGGCGTGTCGTTGGCGATCCGCACCGCATCGTCCTCGTCCTTGGCGCCGATGATGGTGAGCACGGGGCCAAAGATTTCCTCGCGCGCGATCGTCATCTCGTTGGTGACGTCGGCGAAGATGGTCGGACGGACGTAGTAGCCCTTGTTGACGCCTTCCGGCAGGCCGGGGCCACCAGCAACGAGGGTTGCGCCTTCTGCGATCCCCTTGTTGATCAGGGCCTGGATCTTGTCCCACTGAATGCGCGACACGACCGGACCGATGTTGGTGCCCTCGGCGCGCGGGTCGCCCGCCTTGGTCTTGTCGGCCACGCCCTTGGCGATGGCCGCGACTTCCTTCATCTTCGACAACGGCACGATCATCCGGCTCGGCGCGTTACACGACTGACCGGAATTGTTGAACATGTGCATCACGCCGCCGGTGACGGCCTTGGTGAGGTCGGCGCCTTCGAGAATGACGTTCGGCGACTTGCCGCCGAGTTCCTGGCTGACACGCTTGACAGTCGGCGCGGCGCGCTTGGCCACATCGACACCGGCGCGGGTCGAACCCGTGAACGAAATCATGTCGATGTCCGGGTGCTCGCTCATGGCGGCGCCGACTTCGGGTCCGAGACCGTTGATCAGGTTGAACACGCCCTTCGGCACTCCCGCTTCATGCAGGATTTCGGCGAATATCAATGCCGAGGTCGGCGTGAATTCCGAAGGCTTCAGGATCATGGTGCAGCCGGCGGCGAGCGCTGGCGCCACCTTGCAGGCGATCTGGTTCAGCGGCCAGTTCCAAGGCGTGATCATGCCGACGACGCCGACGGGTTCGCGCACCACCACGGCGGTGCCGACCGGTTCTTCGAAATGATAGTTTTTCAGGACCTCAAGCGTCGACATGATGTGGCCGAGGCCGGCACCGGCCTGCAGTTTCTCGGCCATCGGCAACGGCGCACCCATCTCGTCGGAAACGGCAGCGCCGATATCCTTCATGCGGCCCTTGTAGATTTCGACGACCTTTGTGAGCAGCGCCACGCGCTCCTCGCGGCTGGTCTGCGAAAAGGTCGCAAACGCGCGCTTGGCGGCCGCGACCGCCTTGTCGACGTCGGCCTTGGAGCCGAGCGCAATCTCATACATCGCCTCTTCGGTCGCCGGATTGACGACGGGCGTGGACTTCTTGACGGCGGGGTCGACCCAGGCGCCATCGATGTAGAATTGCATGCGGTTGACCATCGGAGACCTCTTGATGTCAGGAGCGGTATGTCAGGGGCTGTGGAGGGGCGTTCGGCCACATCCTCGCACGGGCACGGGGCAAATTGAACCCGCCACATGCGGGACGCCGCGTCGCGGCTACACATCATATAGGGCGGCGACCGCTGCCACCGCAAGCTGGCCTTCCCTCTCCCGTTTCGGGAGAGGATAATTCCGTCACACGGCCAATTTGCGGTGACGCACCGGCGCGCCCGCGGTGAGGCTTTCCGCCGCATCGATGATGGCGTTCGCGTCGATGCCATAATGGCGATAGAGGTCGTCGATTGTGCCGGTCTGGCCGAAATGTTCGACGCCGAGCGCCTCGACCCGGTGGCCGCGCACGCCGCCGAGCCAGGCGAGCGTCGACGGATGTCCGTCGATCACGGTCACAAGGCCGCAATCGCGCGGCAGCGGCGCGAGCAGCTTTTCAATATGGGACAGGTGCGTCACGCCACGGCGATCGCGGCGCAGTTGGCGGGCGCCGGTCCACCCCGCGTGCAACCGGTCCGCCGACGTGATCGCGAGCAGGCCGATGTCGCGGCGGCTCTCGCCCAGAAGCCCCACCGCCTCGATCGCTTCCGGCGCGAGCGATCCGGTGTAGGCGACGACGACCTCCGCATTCGGACCGGGCTTGCGCAGCCAGTACGCACCTTCCGTGATGCCCGTCTCGAGTTCGCCCGACATGATGCGTTGCGGCTGATCGATCGTGCGCGTGGTGAGCCGCAAGTAGACCGAACCGCCCTCGCCGTATTCACGCTGCATGTGACGGAAGCCCCATCCCATGATGACGGCAAGTTCATCGACGAAAGCCGGCTCGAACGATGCCAGGCCATCCTGCGCCATGCCGATCAGAGGCGTCGCGATCGACTGATGCGCGCCGCCTTCCGGTGCAAGCGTGATGCCCGACGGTGTCGCCGCCACCATGAAGCGTGCGTCCTGATAGCAAGCATAGTTCAGCGCATCGAGGCCGCGCTCGATAAAGGGATCGTAGAGCGTCGCCACCGGGAGCAGCCGTTCGCCATTGATGGCATGCGACAGCCCGAGCGCCGACATCAGGATGAACAGGTTCATCTCGGCGATGCCGAGCTCGATGTGCTGTCCCTTGGGCGAAGCATCCCAGTTGAAGGTCGACGGAATCTTCTCGCTGCGGAAAAGATCCGCCTTCTCGGCGCGTGCGAACAATCCTCGGCGATTGACCCAGGCGCCGAGATTGGTCGACACCGTCACGTCGGGCGACGCGGTGACGATACGCTCGGCGAGCGCACTATCGCCACGCGCGAGCTCGTTCAGCAAGAGCCCGAATCCCTGCTGGGTCGACATCTGCGCCGACGGCGAGAATGTCAGCCGCTCCGGCACGTCGAGCACGGGCGCGCTCAGACGACGTCGCCCCTCGCGGTTGAAAGCCACTTTCGACAGAAACGCTTCGATCTCGACCGGCTGCTGCGGCATGCCTTCGAACTTGTCCCACTCGTGGCCGGGGCGGATGTTCTGCGCGCCGCGCCACTTTTCCATCTGGGCAACCGTCATCAGGCCGGCGTGGTTGTCCTTGTGGCCCTGGAACGGCAGACCGACACCCTTGATGGTGTAGGCGATGAAGCAGACGGGACGATCGTGATCGATCGACTCGAAGGCCTCCAGCATGCTCGGCATGTCGTGGCCGCCGAGGTTGGACATCAGCGCCAGCAATTCATCGTCGCTGCGCTTGTCGATCAGCTGCGTCACCGGTCCCTGATCGCCGATCTCGTCGCGCAAATGCCTGCGGAACGCCGCGCCGCCCTGAAAGCACAGCGCGGCATAAAGCTGGTTCGGACAGGCGTCGATCCACTTGCGCAGCGCTTCACCACCCGGCTCGGCAAAGGCCTCGCGCATCAGGCTGCCGTACTTCACGATCACCACGTCCCAGCCGAAGTTGCGGAACATGGATTCGAACTTTTCCCAGAGGCCTTCGCGCACCACCGCGTCGAGGCTCTGGCGGTTGTAGTCGACCACCCACCACGTGTTGCGCAGGCCGTGCTTCCAGCCCTCCAGCAACGCCTCGAAGATATTGCCCTCGTCCATTTCGGCATCGCCGACGAGCGCGATCATGCGCCCTTCGGGACGGTCCTTGGCCCAGCCGTGCGCCTTGACGTAGTCCTGCACCAGCGAAGCGAACAGCGTCTGCGCCACGCCGAGCCCGACCGAGCCGGTTGAAAAATCGACGTCGTCGACATCCTTGGTGCGCGACGGATAAGACTGCGCGCCCTTGAAGCCACGGAAATTCTCGAGCTTCTCGCGGGTCTGGTGTCCGAACAGGTACTGGATCGCGTGAAACACCGGACTTGCATGCGGCTTGACCGCGACGCGGTCCTGCGGACGCAACACCGAGAAGTACAACGCCGACATGATGGTGGCGAGCGAAGCCGAAGACGCCTGATGTCCGCCGACCTTCAAGCCATCGGTATTCGGCCTGACGTGATTGGCGTGGTGGATGGTCCACGAAGACAACCACAGCACTTTGCGCGTCAGCGCGTTCAGAATATCGAGGCGTGCGGGTTCGCTGGGCATACGCGGGCTCCCGGGCTGTGCCGGTTGTGATGACCTGATTGGCGCCAATGTTACCGCGGCTGCGGCTGCCGAAAATCTCAAATTTTGGCGGCATACCCCGAAGTTTTGGGATAATTTCCCAACACCAGCCACCAAACCAATGGTTCATACCAATGCATGCCCTGGACGCCATCGACCGCAAAATCCTCAGCCATCTGCAATCCGATGGCCGCATCACCATGGCCGAACTCGCCGAGAAAGTCGGGCTCTCGGTCTCGCCCTGTCATCGCCGGGTGAAGCTCCTGGAAGAGCGCGGCGTGATCACCCGCTACATCGCGACCGTCGACCAGAAATCGGTCGGGCTTCACGTCAGCGTCTTCATCTCGATCAAGCTCGCGCGGCAGAAAGAAGAGGACCTCAACCGCTTCGCCCGCGCGATCTCGAAATGGGAGGAAGTGCTGGAATGCTATCTGATGACGGGAAACCGCGACTATCTCCTGCGCGTCGTCGCGGCTGATCTTTCGTCCTATGAAGCGTTCCTGAAGAACAAGCTGACCCGGCTCGATGGCATCGCCTCGATCGAGTTCGAGCTTTGCGCTCAGCCAGGTGAAATATTCGATCGCGCTGCCGGTGTGAGCGGCAGCCCGCAACGCATCACGAATGACCCGTCACGGATTGGGCGATCGCTCCGCCGCGACTGCCGCAAGCTGCGAATGCCGGATACGTTCGCGGTGCGCGGTATAGAGGCCGCTCGCGACGATGATGACCGCACCGGTGGTGGTCCACACGTCAGGAACTTCGCCGAACACGAAGTAACCGAGAATGCTGACCCACAGCAATTGGGTGTAGGAGAACGGCGCCAGCACCGAGGCGTCCGCATAACGAAACGCCAGCACCACGATCCACTGCCCCGCCGTCGAGGCGATGCCGATGATCACCCCGAACAGGATATCGTGCCAGGTCGGGGCCACCCATACGAACGGCACCAACGCGGTGACAATGGAAAATCCCACAATCGACGAGTAAGCCATCGTGGTGGTGGCATGCTCCTTACCACTCATCATGCGCGTCATGATGAGTGCACAAGCCCATGCCGATGCCGATACCAGCGGGAAAAACGCGGCGACGTGAAACGCGCTGCTGCCCGGCCGCAGAATAATCAGCACGCCCGCTAACCCAATCGCGGTCGCGATCCAACGGCGCAAGCCCACTTTCTCACCAAGAAACGGGATCGAAAGCGCGGTCACGAGCAGCGGCGCCACGAAGCTGGTGGCCGAAGCTTCGGCGATCGGCAGAAATCGCAAGCCGGAAATGAAAAGCAGTGACGAACCGAGAACCGCGACGCCGCGCCACAACTGCAAGAGGGCGCTGGCCTGTGCGCATCGCATACAGCGGCGATCCCGGCATGATGGCCGGAACCATGATCAGCAGAAAAACCAGGAACCTGATCCAGGCAATCTCGATCGAGGGCAGCGTCGTCGAAAGATACTTCGACGTGACGTCCGACGTGCCGAGAAAGATCGTCGCCGCCAGAAGCAACGCGATACCGCGCAACGGCCGGTCAGCGCGCGCCGGCGCAGCTTTGGCCGGGCTCTTTTCGGGGAGTTGCTTCTCAGGCAGCGGCAATGGCGCGCTGTCCAGCCTTACGGCTGTTGCAGAACGGGTCACGTTGAACTCGGGGCATAAAGATCGAATCGGGCGAGGCCCCACAAAAGCGCGATCGCACGAGAGGGGCAACACACGAAAACAGGCAGCGGATATGCGCCGCCGGGAAACAGCTCCCAGGCCGCGCTAAAGCATTGGCAGGCTTCGCGGTTTCGGCCCGCGCGGGAACGCCTGATCGAGTGCGGCAATATCGTCCGCACTCAACACGAGATCTCCAGCCGCGGCATTGTCGGCGGCATGTTCCGCGCTCGACGCTTTCGGAATCGGGAACACATGCGCGTCACGCGCAAGATACGCCAGCGCAAGCTGGCGCGTCGAAATGCCGAGGCGTTTGGCGATGCTCTGCAACACAGCGCCACCCTTGCTGCGCTGATCCGGGAAGTCGTTGTGGCCGAATGGCGAATAGGCGACCACAGCGACATCGTGCTTCGCGCACCACGGGATCACCGCGTGCTCGATCGCGCGCTCCTGCAAATGGTAGAGCACCTGATTGCAGGCGATCTTTCCTTTGCCGGCAACATCCAGAAGCTCGTCGAGATCGTCGACATCGAAGTTGGAAACGCCCCAGGAGCGGATCTTTCCGGCGCTGACCAACTGCTCAAGCGCATCGACGGTCTCCGACAACGGAACGCTGCCGCGCCAGTGCAGGAGATAACAATCGAGCCGATCGGTCTTCAGCCGCGTCAGCGAACGTTCGCACGCCGCAATGGTGCCGCGCCGCGACGCATTGCTCGGCAACACCTTCGAGACGAGAAAAGTTTCATCGCGCCGGCCCGCGATCGCTTCGGCAATCACGAGCTCGGCGTCGCCGTACATCTCGGCGGTGTCGATATGCGTCATGCCGAGGTCGAGGCCGCGGCGTAACGCCGCGACGGCTCGTTTGCGGTCGCCGTGATCGATGTACCAGGTGCCCTGCCCGATGACAGACACATCGTGACCGGTGGCGCCGAATTTTTTATGTTTCATCTCGAGGTACCCTATGCTGCAAAGCGGCCGCACCATAATCGAGCATTTGGGGACCGTCGACGCCCGGCACGACCTCGGCATACGAATGTTGCGTTCTTGTCCCGGCCGCGCCGCATGCTATGAATCCGAAGAGGCCAGCCGGATTGCAAGCGCCGGCCAATATCTAAGCGCCGTTAAAGGCGATTTTCAGGGAGGGACACATGGCCAGTTTCGGCCCGAGCCGGCGTTCTCTATTGCAGGGAACGATTGCCGCAAGCGCGCTCAGTCTGACCGGATTTCCTGCGCGCGCCGACGTGCAGTGGAAGAAATATGCCGGCACCACCATCGAAGCCAATCTGATCAAGGGCCCGCGCGGCGAGTTGCTGCAGAAATATGCATCTGAGTTTACCGATCTCACCGGCATCAAGGTCGAATCCGAACTCATTCCGGAACAGCAGCAGCGGCAAAAGGCGGTCATCGAGCTGACGTCCGGCAAGCCGAGCTTCGACGTCGTTCACGTCAGCTATCACGTGCAGAAGCGGCAATTCGACAAGGCCGGCTGGCTCGCGGATCTCACGCCGTTCATGAAAGATCCGAACCTCACCGCGCCTGACCTCAAGGTCGACGATTTCTCCGCCGGTGGACGGCAATTCGCCCAGAACGAAAAAGGCGAGATGCGTTCGCTCCCCTGGTCGGTCGATTATTTCATCCTGTACTGGAACAAGGAACTGTTCGCCAAGAAAGGCGTCGCAGTGCCGAAAACCATGGACGAGATGGTTGCCGCCGCCGAAAAGCTCAACGATCCCGCCAACGGCATCTATGGCTTTACCGGCCGCGGCCTGCGCAACGCCAACATGACGTTGTGGACGAACTTCTTTCTCGACTACGGCGGCGAGTTTCTCGACGCAAAGGGAAACATCCTGACCGACGGGCCGGAGGCGATCGAGGCAACAAAAACCTATCAGCGCCTCCTGACCAAGACAGCGCCTCCGGGCGTCGCAGGGTTCAACTGGATGGAATCGATGGCCTCGCTGACGCAGGGCCGCGCCGCGATGTGGATCGACGGCGTCGGCTGGGCGCCGCCGATCGAAGACCCCAATGCATCGCGCGTGGTTGGCAAGATTGGATACACCCTGGTGCCGGCCGGACCGAAGGGCCAGTATTCCGCGACCTACGGCGACGGCATCGGCGTGGCGCAAGCGAGCACAAAAAAAGAGGCCGCCTATCTCTATTGCCAATGGGCCGTTTCCAAGACCATGGGCGCGCGGCTGTTGCAGGCCGGCGGCGGCGTGCCGTTCCGTGATTCCGTCCTCAACGACGAGACCGTGCGCAAGGGCGTGAAGATGCCGCCGGAATGGCTGGACTCCGTGATCGGATCAGCCAAGATCAGCAAGCTTGGCCTTCCCGTCATCATTCCGGTCGCCGAATTTCGCGATCTCGTCGGCGCCGCGGTAACGGCGACACTGTCAGGCGCAGACCCGGCGACGGAACTGAAGAAGGCGCACGAGCAGTTCCGCCCGATCCTGGAGCGTAGCGAGAAGTCGTGAGCGTCAGCTCGGCTGAAACGACGGCCGCGCGCACCGGCGGCCGCTGCGCCTGTGTCGGGCGGGTGGCAACCCCCGTCCTACTGGCCATTTGTCCTGCCAGCGCTGATCGTCGTTCTCGCGGTGATCATCTTTCCGTGGGCGTATACGCTCTGGATGAGCCTGCACGAGTGGAAGGTCGGATCCGCGCCGACTTTCATCGGGCTGTCGAATTATATCCGGCTGCCGAGCGATGCGCGTTTCATCGAGTCGGTCTGGCACACGCTGGTCTACAGCGCGCTATCGGTCGCCTTGCCGCTGATCTTCGGCACCTTCGCGGCCGTGGTGTTTCACACCAAATTTCCGATGCGCGGCTTCCTGCGCGGTCTTTTCATTCTGCCGATGATGGCGACACCGGTCGCGATCGCACTGGTGTGGACCATGATGTTCCATCCGCAGCTCGGCATTCTCAATTATTTGCTGTCGCTCGTCGGTATCCCGCCGCAGCTCTGGGTGTTTCACCCCGCAACCGTCATTCCGTCGCTGGTGATGGTTGAGACCTGGCAGTGGACGCCGCTGGTGATGCTGATCGTACTCGGCGGCCTCGCCTCGATTCCGTCTGAACCCTACGAGAGCGCCTTGATCGATGGCGCCACACGCTGGCAGACCTTCCGCTACATCTCGTTGCCGCTGATCGCGCCGTTCCTTTTCATCGCCTCCATGATCCGCATGATCGACGCGGTGAAGAGTTTCGACATCATCTTTGCGATCACCCAAGGCGGCCCGGGCAGCGCCTCGGAGACGATCAACCTCTATCTGTACAGCGTCGCTTTCGTTTATTACGACGTCGGATATGCCTCCGCCATCGTGGTGGTTTTCTTCGCACTCATCGTCGCGCTTGCTGGTGCCCTGCTGTGGCTGCGGCAGAGAACGCACTGGAATGACGGCGGAGAAGCAAAGTGAACGCGCTGCGGCGATTGACCGGCCAGGCCGGGCTAGCATTGGCGATCTTTGCCGTCGTCTCGCCGGCGATCCTGTTCTTCCTATGGATGTTCTCGCTGTCGATCAAATTCGAGATCGACAACGCTTCTTATCCGCCGGTCTTCATCCCCGAGCATTTCAACTGGGGCAACTATTCCGCAGTCATCGACTCCAAACGCTTCACGACGTACTTCGCCAACAGCCTGATCGTCACCGGCGCAGCGACGGCGTTTGCCTTGCTGGTCGGCGTACCCGCCGGCTACGGTTTGGCGCGGATGCGGGCGCACAAGGCAGCGGCGGTGATCCTGATCGCGCGTATCACGCCTGGCCTCTCCTATCTCATTCCGTTGTTTCTGCTGTTTCAATGGCTCGGCCTGCTCGGCACGCTGTTGCCGCAGATCATCATCCACCTCGTGGTGACGGTGCCGATCGTGATCTGGATCATGATCGGCTATTTCGAAACCACTCCGAAGGAGCTCGAAGAATTGGCCATGATCGATGGCGCGACGCGCTGGCAGGTGTTTCGCCATGTGGCGCTGCCGATCGCGCGGCCGGGAATTGCCGTCGCGTTCATCCTCGCGGTGATCTTCTCGTGGAACAACTTCGTGTTCGGCATCGTGCTGGCCGGTCGCGAGACCCGCACGCTGCCGGTCGCCGTCTACAACATGATTTCATACGACCAGCTGAGCTGGGGACCGCTCGCCGCTGCTGCATTGATCGTTACATTGCCCGTGCTGCTGCTGACGGTGTTTGCCCAGCGCCAGATCGTGGCCGGCCTGACCGCAGGTGCGGTCAAGGGCGGCTAGCGGAGGAAGAGATGCAATTGCGGATCTTTGGGCGCACGGGAATGCAGCTCTCGGTTCTCGGCTTCGGCTGCGGCGCGGTGGGCGGAATGATGGTCCGCGGCGATCCTGCCGATCAGGAGCGGACCATCGCGCGGGCGCTCGCAGCCGGCGTGAATTACTTCGACACGGCGGTGCAGTACGGCGACGGCGAATCGGAAAGGAATCTTGGCCGCGTCTTGCGAAAGCTGAAGCCAGCCAAGGTGGCCGTCGGCACCAAGGTAAGATTGCTGCCCAGCGAGTTCGGCTGCATTGCCGATGCCGTGACAAGGTCGCTCGAAGGCAGTCTGGCGAGACTGAACCTTGACCACGTCGACATCTTTCACCTCCACAATGCAATTGCCGAAACGGAAGGCGGATCGGCGCTGAGCGTCCGACAGGTGCTCGGCGAAGTGGTACCGGCGTTCGAGCGCCTGCGCCAACAGGGGAAAATTCGCTTTCTCGGGATTACGGCGGTAGGCGATACTGCAGCTCTGCATCAGGTGATCGATGCACACACCTTCGACAGTGCTCAAGTCGTCTACAATTGCTCAATCCATCCGCCGCCGAAGAATTGCCGCTCAATTATCCGGCGCAGGATTATGGACGATTGTTCGATCACACCAAGACAGCCGGCGTCGGCGTAGTGGGCATCCGTGTGCTCGCGGGCGGCGCACTGTCGGGAGCAGCCGACCGTCACCCGATTGCAAGCCCGGCGCCCGCACCGATTGGTTCGGCCATGAGCTACGATGACGATCTTGATCGCGCAGGCCGCCTGATCCCGCTGGTGAAAGAGGGGTTCGCTACCAGCCTGACGGAAGCGGCCACGCGCTTCGCGCTGTCACACCCGGCGATGGGCACCATCCTGGTCGGTATGGCGACGCCGCAGCAGTTTGAGGACGCACTCGCGGCGGTTCAAAAAGGTCCGCTCACGAAAGCTGCGCTTGACCGACTGTCGGCGCTCCAGCGGGCATTCTCTGGCGAACCTCGGTGATCGCCTTCGTTACCATCCGCGATTGCGGTTGGTTATCGGCCCCGAGCAATCTCCGAACGATCAGTTGGCCACGTCAGCCGCTCGGCGTTGTCCGAGATCCGGCACAGTGCCGGCCTGCGCGATCAAACGCTTGAGTTCGGGAATGCACGAGCCGCAATTGGTGCCTGCCTTGAGCTTGAGGCCGAGTTCGGCCGCGGAGCGCGCGCCCGCTTCGATCGCATCGCAGATTGTGACGCGGCCGACGCCAAAGCAGGCGCAAACGACAGGTCCCGCGCTCGCGTGACCCTGCGCGGATTTACCCGACAACAGCATTCGCCGTTGATCGTCGGTCAAAGGCCCGGCCGGAGAACAATTCCTTCACGACGTCCCAATCGCCGGCATCGCGCGCCGGCCCGAGGAACAGGCAGGTCCCGATTGCATCGCCGGCAAACGACACCGCGCGATAAACCCCGCCGCCAAAGTCGCTGTATTCGGCGAGTTCCTCGCCGGCGACCGCCCGCAACCACGATGACCAGCCTTTGAGGTCGGCATTGTCGGCAATGAGATAGCCGAGACCACCGTTGACGGTGACGCGCGCCCACCAGGCGTGGCCGGGCAACTCAAGCGGTTTGCGCGACAGCACGAAACCACAAAACACATATTCATACGGCGCGATCGACGCCGGCGTCGCCTTGGCTTCGGGCTGGCCCGAAAATGGATCGGTCAATGGCGCGACCAGCGCGCCGACGCGCGCGGACGATGCATTGGCGTCGCTCCAGTGGATCGGCGCAAACAGCATGCCGCGCTGCTGACGCGGGCTGACCACGACCTTGAGCGTGCATTGGCCATGATCGGTGGTGACGCGGGCGAACGATCCGTCCGCAAGACCGTGTCGCGCGGCGTCGTCGGGATGCACCTCGACAAACGGCTCCGGCATATGCGCGCCCAATCGCGGGCTCATGCCGGTGCGGGTCATCGTGTGCCACTGATCGCGGATGCGGCCGGTATTGAGCCGAAGCGGCCGCCCCTCATGGGTCTCGGTCCGGAGCGCCGGCCGCTCCGGCGCGACGAAACGTGCCTTGCGATCCCCGGTGAAGAACTCGCCGGCGGCAAAGAAGCGCGGTTCAGCTACCTCATCGGACCGATACGGCCACAGCACCGGCGTCATGGCGTCGAACGCCTCGTCGCTGATATCGCTCACCCCCCCAATATCGAAATCGCGGCTGCCGTTGTTTTCGAACGCCGACAGCGACGCGTGCTCGCGGAAGATCGCGGCCGCCGACTTGTAGTCGAACGCCGAACCGAAACCGAGGCGTTTTGCGACTTCGCTGACGATCCACCAGTCCGGCCGCGCTTCGCCCGGCGCCGGCACAAACGCCCGCTGGCGCGAGATGCGCCGCTCGGAATTGGTGACGGTGCCCGACTTCTCGCCCCAGGCCAGCGCCGGCAGCAACACATGCGCCCCGGCGGCAACGGTGTCGTTGGAGAGCACGTTCTCCGAGATCACGAACAGTTCGAGTTTCTTCAACGCGTCGCGGGCCGCATCGGCGTTCGGTAGCGAGACCGCCGGATTGGTGCCCATCACCCACAGCGCCTTGATCTCGCCGCGGCCGATCGCTTCGAACATCTGGACCGCCTTGAGCCCTTCATGCGTCGCGATCCGTGGCGCGTTCCAGAACCGCCGCACGCGGTCGATGTCGGGCGGCGTGAAGTTCATGTGTGCGGCGAGCTGATTGGCGAGCCCACCCACCTCGCGGCCGCCCATCGCGTTCGGCTGCCCGGTCAATGAAAACGGCGACGCACCGACCTTGCCGATCCGTCCCGTCGCAAGGTGACAATTCAGGATCGCGTTGACCTTGTCGGTGCCCTGCGCCGACTGATTGACGCCTTGCGAATAAAGCGTGACGACGCGTGGCGTGGCCGCAAACATCTGGAAGAAGGCTGCGACCTCCTGTTCTGACAGGCCCGTCGCCAAAGCGGTCGCCGCAACGCTGCCGGCGATGCCGCGCGCGCGCATCAGCGCTTCGTCGAAACCCGCCGTGTAACGCGCGATGTAATCGCGATCGAGCGCGCCGTTGTCGGCGAGATAAACCAACAACCCGGAAAACAGCGCGGTGTCGCTACCCGGCTTTACGCCGAGAAACAGATCGGCATCTTCCGACGTATCGGTCTTGCGCGGATCGATCACGACCATGCGCGCGCCACGGCGCTGCTTGTTGGCGATCATGCGCTGGAACAGCACCGGATGGCACCAGGCGGCGTTCGAGCCGACCAGCACCAGAAGATCGGCCTCGTCGAGATCTTCGTAAATTCCGGGCACGGTGTCCGCGCCAAAGGCACGGCGATGGCCCGCGACCGAAGACGCCATGCACAGCCGCGAATTGGTGTCGACATTGGCGCTGCCGACGAATCCCTTCATCAGCTTGTTGGCGACGTAATAATCCTCGGTCAATAACTGCCCGGAGAGATAGAACGCCACCGCCCCCGGGCCGTCCCGCGCCACGATATGAGAAAAGCGATGTGCGACGTGATCGAGCGCATCCGTCCAGGCGACCCGCTCCATCGCGCCGTTGCTGCAACGGACCATGGGATGAAGCAGACGATTTTCAAGACCGAGCGTCTCGCCGAGCGCCGAGCCCTTCGAACAGAGCCGGCCGAGATTGGCCGGATGCGAGGGATCGCCGGAGATCGCCGCACCACCGTTTCCGTCCGGCGTGGCGAGCACGCCGCAGCCGACGCCGCAATAGGGGCAAGTGGTTGAAGTTGCCCGGAGTGAAGGATCGACCGCCGTCATCTCTGCCGCCCGGTCACGCGGCCGCCGCCAGAGACGCTGCGGTGCGGCCGAACATCATGTCCTTGCGGACGGCCGCAATATTTTCGCGGCTGCGGATCAATTCGAGATACCAGAGCGCATCCGCGGTATCGCCGACCAGCACGGCGCCGATCAGCCGCCCCTCCTCGATCACGAGTTTCTTGTAAACGCCGCACCTGAAATCGCCGAGCACGATGGCTTCGCTGCGCTCGGTGCCCATGAACTCGCCCGCGGAAAACACGCTGACGCCGGAGACCTTGAGATTGGTCGAGACCACGCTGCCCGGATAGGCCGAGTTGCGGCCGGCCAGATGCTGCGCCAACACCCTCGCCTGCTCATAGGCCGGCTCGACCAGGCCGTAGCAGATGCCGCGATGCTCCGCGCATTCGCCGAGCGCAAAGATACCGTCCGCGCCGGTCTGGAGCTGGTCGTCAACGACGATGCCGCGATTGACGGGAATGCCGGCGTCGCCGGCGAGTGCGATATTCGGCCTGATGCCGGCGGCCACGATCACCGCGTCGGCATCGATCCGCCGCCCGTCACTGAGCTCGACCCCTTCGACGCGCTTTTCGCCGACGATGCGGCTGGTGCTGGCATTGAGCAGGACATCGATGCCCTTGCTCTCGACCAGCGACTTCAAGAGTGCTCCCGCCGGCGCATCGAGCTGGCGTTCCATCAAGCGATCCATCAGATGGACCAGCGTCACCGGCGCGCCCGCTTTCGCAAGACCATACGCGGCTTCAAGTCCGAGCAATCCGCCGCCGATGACGACCACGCGCTTTTTCGCCGAAGCCAACGTCAGCAACAGGTCGACATCGCGGCTATCGCGGAACGTGTGCACACCGGCGAGTTCGACGCCGGGCACGTTGAGCCGCAACGGCGACGATCCCGTGGCCAGCACCAGCTTCGAAAAGGTGACGCTCTCCTCGCCGGCGATTTTCAGTTCGCGGCGGCCGACGTCGATCTCATCCACGGTGCAGCCATACTTGAGCGTGACGCCGCGATCCCGCCACCAGTTGGCGGGCTTGAGCTCGATTTCGTGCGAAGCCGTTTCGCCCGCCAGCACCGACGACAGCAGCACGCGATTATAGGCAAGCCTTGGCTCCGCGCCGATGACGGCGATCGCGTAACGTCCGAGCGCGACCTTGGCGAGTTCGTCGACGAGGCGCACCGCGGCCATGCCATTGCCGACAATGACGAGCGATTCACTCATGGCGTCCTATTCCGCTGCCTGTTTACTTTCGGCTCAGATGCGCGCTTCAGCGAGACTGGTCGCGCCCGCCTCTGCCGGCGTCCGGCGCAGGTAGAACCACCAGGTCATGGCGAGGCAGATCGCGTAGAAGCCGAGATAGATCATCAGCGCGAGCTGCGGACCGCCGGTGAACGCGATCGATTTGCCGAAGCCGCTCGGGATCAGGATAGCCGCCGCAGGCGCCGACCGCGCCGATGAAGCCAAGCGCCGCACCGCTTTCGATGCTCGCGGTCTTGAGCGCCAGCGCCGGCCGGCCTCGCCCTTGCCGCGCGCCTTGCGCAGATTTTCCTCGCGGAAGATCGAGGGGATCATGCGGTAGGTCGAGCCGTTGCCGATGCCGGTCGGTGACGAACAGGATCAGGAACATCACCAGGAAACCGGTGAAGTCCTTGTTGCCCACGAAATAGAGCACGCCGATCGTCGCCGCCGCCATCGCGATGAAATTCCAGAAGGTGATGATCGCGCCGCCGATCTTGTCGGCAAGCAGGCCGCCGAACGGGCGCGACAGCGAGCCGACCAGCGGTCCGAGGAACGCGATGCCGATCGTGACCGCCGGAAACTGCGTCTTGATCAGGAGCGGAAACGCGGCCGAGTAGCCGATGAAGGATCCGAACGTCCCGATATAGATGAAGGACATGATCCAGGTGTGCTTGCGCTTGACGATCGCAAGCTGATCCCGAAATCGACGACTTCGCCGAGGTCAGGTTGTTCATGAAGAAGATGGCGCCGAACACTGCGACGACGATCAGCGGGAGCACCCACATCAGCCCGGCGTTCTGGAGATACAGACGCGCCGAGACCGGCGTCGCCTGGTAGAGATTGATGAGGCCGACGCCCATCAGGATCGGCGTGAAGAGCTGAACGCTGCGACACGCCGATATTGCCGCCGGCGGCATTGAGGCCGAGCGCCCAGCCCTTCATCCGGTCGGGATAGAAGAAAGAGATGTTGGCCATGCTGGAGGCGAAGTTGCCGCCGCCGAGGCCTGCGGTCGAAGCCACCAGCAGCATCAGCCAGAACGGCGTCTCGGGCTGGCTGACGAAATAGGCCAGGCCGAACGTAGGAATGAAGAGCACCGCAGCCGAAAAAATCGTCCAGTTGCGGCCGCCGAACGTCGTCACCGCAAAGGTGTAGGGAAAGCGCATCAAGCGAGCCGATCAGGCCCGGAATCGCGACGAGCTGAAACAGCTGATCGGTGGTGTAGTGAAAGCCCGCTGCCGGCAGCTTGGTCGCGACGATGCTCCAGATCAGCCAAACCGAAAACCCGATGTGCTCGGCGACGATCGACCAGATCAGGTTGCGGCGCGCCGTCACCTTGCCTTTGGTTTCCCAGAAGGTCGCGTCTTCGGGGTTCCAGTCAGAAATCCAGGTCGGGTCTTTCGAGCTCATTGAAAATTCCTTTTGTTGTCTGAAGGGGGGCCAATCGGGTCGTCATCCGGCGGCACGGCGAGACGGACCGAGCGAAGCCCGGTTGAACGGTCGCTAATTGGATGAATGGCTTTTCAGCGGACGGCATCGATGGCGTCAGAAGAGGCTATTCAAACCTCATGCCAAACCGCTTCCAGCGCTAAAATTACTAAATAATACATAATGTTATATGGACGACTTCGATCGCGCGAGAAGCTGAAATCCGCATTCAAAATTTGCAGCCGCTCATTTCTTGTGCGCCGCACAAAGGCTGAGCAGCACGCTCAAAAAAGCACCGACCTGGAGGAAGGAGTTTGCGTCGCTGATTGCAACACGCGCAGCGGCTGCGCAGCGTCTACACACGCTGCACAAATCGATTGCAATTCGACCGAGGGATTTCAGACCGCAGCGGACCGTCAACGCAAAAGCGCGGATTGCCTCGCTCAATCGCTAATCAGCGAAGACGGAACCCTGCTGGCTGAAAAACGATCACCGTGTCGCCTGGCCGATTTCGTGGTCAACCAAGTCAGGCGTCTTCGGTCACCGCCATCGGCTTCGGCGCAACACCCTGCCCGGGCTTGAGGCGGAATTGATACGTCATCAAGTGCCAGGGTGACGCCGCCGGCTTGCCGTCCGGCATGGTGGGATCGGTGCGCCTTTCGACTTTGGCGATCAGTTCCTGCTTCACGCCGAACACGACATCGGTGTCGATATATTTGTCGCCTTCGACGAAGACATGCGTGACCAGAGGCTCGTGACCGGGCGCATTGACGAGGAAGTGCACATGCGCCGGCCGCATCGGATGGCGGTGCAAGCCCAAGATCATCTGTCCAACCGGGCCATCGGTCGGAATCGGATAGCTGCACGGCAGAATAGTGCGGAAATAAAACCGTCCGTCGGCGTCGGTGACAAAGCGGCCGCGCGACGACGGGCCCGACGTCTCATAGTCCGCCTTCTGTAAATCGTACCAGCCATCGTCGTCCGCATGCCAGATGTCGATCGGAACGTTAGCAAGCGGCTTGCCGTCGAGATCGGTGACGCTCCCCTGCACGAACATTTTCTCGCCTTCGAGATTGGGAGAGACGTCGGTGCCGTGCGGCATGACCTTGTGCTCGCCGACATAGAACGGGCCGAGCACAGTGGTCTCGGTCGCGCCCTCGCGTTCCCGGTGATTGACGGCATCGACCATCATCGAGACGCCGAGCACGTCGGACAGCAGGATGAATTCCTGCCGGCTCGGCGTGCACTTCTGCCCGACACGGGTGAGGAAATCGATCGCATATTCCCATTCGGCGAAAGTGAGATCTGTCTTGCGCACGAACGCGTGAAGCGACTTCACCAGCTCTTCCATCAGGAACTTGATCCGCGGCTCCTGCACTTCCTCAAAGCTTTTGATGACGGCGGCGGTGAGTTCGGTCTCATTGAACTGGGGCATTTTCGCACTGTCCTTGGGGGTTAAGCCTGTTTGCCGCGAGACTACACCAGCGGCTCAGCCAAGGTAAGCGGGCGCGATTGGAACACCGCCCCAATTCCGCTAAAGCTTTCCCGGCGCCTTTTTCAGGAGATGAAATCCGATGCCGCTTGCCCTCACCTCGCCCGAAGTCGCCGGCATGTCGAAAGCCGCCCTCGAGCGGATCGATATTCATCTGCGCGAACGTTACATCGAGGCCGGCCGTTTTCCGGGCGCCCAGCTGATGGTCTATCGGCGCGGCCACCTCGTTCACAATTCGTCGCAAGGCCTGGCCGATATCGAGCGCAAGGTCGCGGTCGACGACGACACGATTTTCCGCATCTATTCCATGACCAAGCCGATCACGAGCATCGCCTTCATGATGCTGGTCGAGGAAGGACGCGTCGCGCTCGACGAGCCCGTCCACAAATATATCCCGGAATGGAAAAATCTCGGCGTGTTCCAGGCCGGTGTCTGGCCGGCGTTTCTGACCCGCCCGGTCTCACGGCCGATGCAGATCGTGGACCTGATGCGGCATACCTCGGGCCTGACTTACGGCTTCCAGCAGCGCGGCAACGTGGACGCGGCCTATCGTGAGCTGAAAATCGGCGAAGTCGAAAAGGCCGGCACGTTGCAGACCATGATCGAGAGCCTCGCCAAGATTCCGCTGGAGTTCTCGCCGGGCGAAGCCTGGAATTATTCCGTCTCGACGGACGTGCTCGGCTATCTCATCGGCCTCATCAGCGGCAAGCCGTTCGAGCAATTCCTGCAGGAGCGCATCTTCGATCCGCTGCAAATGGAAGACACCGGTTTCTTCGTGCCTTCCGACAAGGCCCGTCGCCTGGCCGCGTGCTACTCGGCGAGCCCGCAAGGCGCGATGACCTTTCACGCCACCGACCGCAAGGGCGGCCTCACCTTGCAGGACGACCCGGCGACGTCGTCCTTCCTGTCGCCGCCCGCGCTGATTTCAGGCGGCGGCGGACTTTGTTCGACCTCGGCCGACTATCTCACCTTCTGCCGCGCACTGCTCAATGGCGGCGAGCTCGACGGTGTGCGGCTGGTCGGACCGAAGACGCTTGCTTTGATGACGGCAAACCACCTGCCGGACGGCAAGACGCTGCCGGAGCTGTCGCGGTCGCTGTTCTCGGAGGCGACCTATCACGGCATCGGCTTCGGGCTCGGCTTTTCGGTGACGCTCGATCCGGCGCGGACGCTGATCCCCGGCAGCCCCGGCGAATATGCCTGGGGCGGTGCTGCGACCACGTCGTTCTGGATCGATCCGGCGGAAGAGCTGGTCGCGATTTTCATGACGCAGGTGCTGCCATCGACCGCGACGCCGATCCGGCGCGAACTCCGCACGATGATCTATTCGGCCATCACCGACAGCAACCTGTAGGTCGCCTCGCGGTCAGTTCAGCCAATGCTTTGCAGGCTCGGAAAGGTCTCGAGCAACCAGATACTGGCCGACGAGACGCCGCCGGTCAGAAAGGCAATACCGGTGACCACGAGCAGCACGCCCATGGCCTGTTCGACGCGCGCCAGGTGACGCTTCATGCGCGCAAACATCGCCGAGAACTGCTCGACCATGAAAGCTGCGATCAGGAAGGGAATGCCGAGGCCCGCGGAATAGACCGCGAGCAGGCCGGCGCCCTTCGTCACCGTCGCCTCCGAAGCCGCGATCGAGAGGATCGCCGCCAGGATCGGGCCGATGCACGGCGTCCAGCCGAACGCGAAGGCAAGCCCCATCAGGTAGGCGCCCCACAACCCGACGGGTTTTGGGATCGGCAGGCGCCCTTCCCGCATCAACAGATCGATCCGCGTCAGCCCGAGGAAGTGCAGGCCCATCACGATGATGACGATGCCCGCGACCAGTGACAGTTCCGCGGACCAGGCGTGGATGAAGCTACCGATCAGCGAGGCGCTGGCGCCGAGCGCCACGAACACGGTGGAAAAGCCGAGCACGAACACCACGGCCGACACCATCACCGCGCGGCGCGAGGACGTTGTGGCTCCGTCATTGGCGACATGCTCGATGGTCGCGCCCGTGAGGTAGACGAGATAGGGCGGCACCAGCGGCAGCACGCAGGGTGACAGGAAGCTGACGAGACCTGCAATCAGCGCGGCGGGGATCGAAACGTCGTGGATCATGATGGCCGTTGATGTAGCGGATATGGGCAAATCCGCAAAATCACGACCCCGCGGTCAGTGTCCCGGTTCTGACATTCGTATCTTGTCGCAGCGGGCATTTTTGCGAATGTCAGAACAAAAGAGACACTGGCAAATATTTGATTCCAGTGTGGCTTTGACGCTGACGTTCCTTTGAAGGGATCGCCGCGAAACTGAAAGGAACGTCAGCGTCGCCGCACTGGCGCTTTATCTGGATCTGGCTCTATTTGACGAGCTTCAGCGACACCGGAGGCCGCTGCCGCGGACCTTCCTGCGGTCCAGGCTGGGCGGACCTGGAAGTCGCGTCGACCTCCCGCAACATTGCATCGCACAACGCTTTCAGTTCCGAATCTTCGATCCGGTTCAACTTGATCCGAAGCTCCAGAATAGCGACCGAAACGAGTTGTGCTGTGTCGCGATCGCCGTTTCGGACCAAAGCGGCCTGGCATTCCTCGAGGGTCGCCAGCACTCCCCGCAGATTTTCTTCGACATGAACCACAGCGTATTCCCGTTACCGAGCCAGCAAGATGGTCGAGGCGATGGGGGGATTAACACCTCACCACCGAAAAAAGTCCCACGGCATTAGGACTGAGAAGATAGATTTCGTCCTTACACAGATTTGTGACATCGAAGTCTATCCCGTATTGATCCGGTCGCAACTGGATCGCGCGATGATCTGCTTCCCAAATCTGCTGCTGCTGCGTCGCGAAAGTCTCCTCGGCAAACACGCCCTGCGTTCCGCCGCGGCTGCTGCCCGGCGGCAGGCTGGCGATCCGTCAAGTCAGGCCCAATTGGCACACGCGTCAAATCGTCCCGTTCTGACTGGTACCAAGGTTGTAATATGACCTATCACTTGCAAAAGCCGATCAAACGACCCTTAGATAGAAAGCGCTGACGGAAAGTATTGGGGAAAAACGTAGCTGGGAGCGTATTTTATAGGGTTATCACGGTGGACAGCGATGACATCGGCTCTTGGAACACGATACCGTTCCTGGTCGCATTACGAGCATCATTCATTTTGGACGGCCATTAAGGTTGCCTATAGAACGCCCGAATCTCCGTAGATTTCCGGATTTGAGTGCGGGTTTCATCGATTAGAACTGAGTCTGGAACCAGTGTATAAGAAGTGACCTCGGATTCCGCTTATCGGTTGAGGCGCTTCATGAGCCAAGGATGGTAGAGGCAGTATGAACAAATCTATAGCCAAAAAGATGAAGCAACGCAGTGCCGGAAAGCCCGATATTGAGCTCGGCAAGCGGATCCGGTTGCGGCGCGTGGAACAGAAGGTTTCCCAGGCGGAGCTTGGCGAACAACTCGGCGTCAGCTTCCAGCAGGTTCAGAAATACGAAAAGGGCGTCAATCGCGTCGGCGCCGCGCGCCTGCAGCAAATCGCCACTGCGCTCGATGTGCCCGTCACCTTCTTCTACGACGGCGACAGCAAGGCGCGGGAAGTGGAAAGCCTGCTGTTCCTCGACAGTGCCTTCAGCCTCCGGCTGCTGCGCGCTTACAGCAAGATCAAGGATCAGACGGTTCAGCGTCAGCTCGTCTCGCTGATGGAATCGATTGCCGCCAACGAAGACTGATCTGACCGTTATTCCGCGGCCCTGCTTCGAAGCGCCGCGGACATGATCGATCAGCGAGAGCGGATCGGCTGGCGCGCAATGGCCGCGCCAGGCGACATGTTGGTCGGGCCGCGACAACACCAGCGCCCCTGCGCGCATGATTTCAGCCGGCGCCGCGACATCGCGTATTTCGAGCGGCACCCTCCTCGACTCCGCAGCACGTTCAAGCGGCCCGACGTCCAGCGACGGGTCGAAGCGCAGAAGCGTGAATTCGGGCCCCATCCGGTCGTAGAGCGAGATTCCATCCGCGCCCCACAGATGCTGGGTCCGGCAACCCGGGCACGGTCGAGGGCGTGAAGCTGCCCATCGTGTAGGCGGGTGGCGCCGCCCCGTCGTAGGCGATGATCGGCGAGCGATCGTAGTAACTGCCGAAATTGAGGCCCGCGCAGGCATATTGCTGCACGTTGATCTCGTAAGTCAGCCGGCCGATTTCCTGCCGAACGCGCTCGCCTTCCGCGCTCGCTTCTTCGATCGCTTCGGGCACCGCACCGCGCCGGCGTATCTCGGCCTCGGCATGCGACATCGCAAACCGCGACACCTGGCTCGTGATCGGAAGCCGCTCGGCCTCGTAGGCATCGAGAATGGAAGCCGGCGCCCAGCCGTTGAGATGCGCCGCCAGCATCCACGACAGGTTGGTCGCATCGGCAATTCCGGCATTCATGCCGTAGCCGGCATAAGGCACCCAGATATGCGCGGCATCGCCGGCGATGAAGGCGCCGCGATCGCGGAATTTGTCTCGCAATCAGCCGCCGCCCGACCCAATCCTCCTTTGATAGCACCTCGTATCTGAAATCCTGATCCACCCCGAGGATGGTCCGGAGGCAGGCGTCGCGATCGACTGAATCGAAGTCGCCCTCGCCCGGCTTCATGTAGTTGTGCACCAGCCAGCGCTCGCGGCCGTCGATCGCATAGACCATGCCGGAGCGGCGCGGGTTGATGGCGCCGGTGCCCCAGGCCGGCGCATACTTCTGCCGTGTGATCAGTTCGGCGCTGCGGATATAGGTCGATTGCACGCGCTGCACGACGGCATCGCCTTCGAAGCCTGCGCCGATCGCCTTGCGGACGATCGAACGCGCGCCATCGCAGCCGATCAGATAGCGACACCGCACCGGTCTTGACGATCCCGTATCGAGATCGCGCAACGTCACCTCGGTAAAGGCATCGCCGATCCTGACGTCTTCGACCGAGGTCCGGTTGACGATGCGGATGTGCTCGTCGGCCGCGGCATGCTCGAACAGGATCGGCTCGAGAAAGATCTGGTTGATGCGATGCGGCGGCTCCGGCGTCGGCCAATTGCAATCCGGGCCATCCGTGCGGGTGAAGCGCTCGCGCCGGCAGGGAATCGGAATTCGCGTCAGCTCCTGTCCCGTAAACGAAGTGCGATAGCTGATGTCGTGCGGATAATCCGCCGGCAGACCCGAATTGCGGATTTCTTCGGCGAGGCCAAGCCGCCGGAAGATTTCCATGGTGCGGGCGGCGACGTGATTGCATTTCGGCTCGGGCGGCTCGGCCCGCGCGCGCGTCTCGACGACGGTGACGTCGATGCCTCGCCACGCCAGGTCGATGGCGAACGTCAGCCCGACCGGCCCAGCGCCAACAACCAGAACATCCACCTCAGACATCCCCGACATCACCGCACAGCTCATTCCAGTTCGGCGCCCGAATTGCGGACGATGACGCCCCAGCGATCGACCTCCGCTCTGACGAAAGCTCTTGAAGCGATCCGGCGTCGAGCCACTCACCGGCTCGAGCGCCAACGTAGTGAAGCGCTCGACCGTCGAAGGATCGCTGGTCAGACGGTCGATCTGGGTCGCCAGTTGCTCGATGATCGGCTGCGGCACGCGGGCGGGCGCCACCACGCCGACCCAGGCCACCAACTCGAAGCCGTCGAGGCCGGTTTCGGCAAGCGTCGGAATGTCCGGCGCCGCGGCCACCCGCTGCGGCGTTGTCACGCCAAGCGCCCGCACCTTTCCCTCGCGGATTTGCGGCAGCGTCAGCTGAAGATCCGAGATCATGAAGGCGGTACGCCCCGCGATGACGTCGAGCAGCGCCGCAACGCTGCTGCGATAGGAGACGTGGCGAACATTGATCCCGAGCGCCGCGCGAAGCATTTCCGCGCCCAAATGCTGCGGGCTGCCGTTGCCGGCCGAACCGTAAGCGAGCCCCGGATTGGATTTCGCATAGGCCGTGAACTCCGTCAGGCTCGCCGGAAGCGATGAATTGACGATCAGGGCAAACGGCACCCTGGTCACCGGCGCGATCGGCGCAAAATCCTCGATCGGATCGTAAGGCAGTTTGCGGTAGAGCGACTTGTTGATCGCAAGCGTGGTCGATGTCGCCGTCAGCAGCGTGTAACCGTCGGCCTCCGACCGCGCGACCAGTTCGGCCCCGAGCAGCGTGGCGGCGCCCGGCTTGTTTTCGACGACGACCGTGGCGTTGAGGCCTCTTCGCAACTGGTCGGCGACCATCCGCCCAAGCAGGTCGATGGTGCCGCCGGCCGGATATGGCACGATCATCTTGATCGGCCGAGCGGGATAGGCCTCCGCCCTTGCCGGCAGGGCCGTCAGCCCGGCCAAGGCGCAGCACCCGGTCATTGCCGCCCGGCGCGTCCACAACATGGGGTTTTCTCCCGCGATAGCCCATTTTTGAGATTCAGGCTTTTCGCGAACCAGATTAGCTCGGTCGGCGACATACCCAAAGCCGCGCGCCTTACGCAAGCCAATGGGACTTCAAATGGGCGGCACCGGCCTTTCGAGAGGACCGAAATTCCGGCTTAATGTGACGGCAACGCTCTTGGCTCATGATTTCGGCGAATCCATTCCGGCCAAACCCTTGGCGCCCGGCTTCGCCGGCCGGACTTCTTGATCAAAACCAGCCTTTTTTCAGCACCTCTCGGGGACTTTGCATGCGCAGCACTTATTTCCTTGCCGCTTCCACGATGCTGCTGGCGGCGACGCCAGCGTTCAGCCAGAACAGCGGCCCTGCAGGCGGAATGCCCGTGGCTGCGAACGCGGCAAAGCCCGCCATCGCCCACACCGCCAAGCCGGCGACGGCGGCATCGACCCCCGAATCGCGTTCGGCCGCCGCGCTCGCGCTGTCGCATGAGCCGACCTACGACGAGGGCACGGCGCAGCGGATCAAGGAAGCCGCGTTGAGTTATTCGGACATCGCGGTTCGCGGCGGCTGGCCGACTATCCCCGCGGACGCCAAGTTCGCGACCGGCGTTGCCGGTCCCCATGACGATCTCCTGCGCCGCCGCCTGATCATCACCGAAGACCTCGCGGCCGACAAAACATCCGGTCCGTTCGATGAGGCGATGGCCGAGGCGATCAAGCATTTCCAGGTGCGCCATGGCCTCGCCGCAACGGCAACCGTCACGCCGCGCACGCTCGCCGCGCTGAACATTTCGGTTCAGAAGCGGATCCGCCAGCTGGAAGCTTCGCTCGAACGGCTGGAGAACATGAACTTCTCGTTCGGCCAGCGCTATGTCGTCGTCAATCTTCCGGCGACCTTTGCCGAGGCCGTCGAGAACGACAAGGTGGTGCGGCGCTATCGCGTGATCGTCGGCAAGACCGAAAAGCCGTCGCCGACGCTGACCGCCGAAATCACCAGCGTCAATCTCAACCCGACCTGGACCGTCCCCTCCTCGATCGCCAAGACCGAGATCTCGGCGCATATGCGCAAGGATCCGAGCTATCTCTCGCGCATGCACATGGAAGTGCTCGACGGCCACGATCATCCGATCGACCCGGCGTGCGGTCGACTGGTCCGGCAGCCGCACGCCGAACTTCACGGTGCGCCAGCAGAACGGCAACTGGAATGCGCTTGGTCAGGTCAAGATCGACATGCCCAACCCTTATTCGGTCTATATGCACGACACCAACCAGCGCAATCTCTTCAGCGACGACTATCGTTTCGACTCCCACGGTTGCTCGCGCGTCGACAACGTCCGCGATCTCGCCACCTGGCTGTTGCAGGAAGAAATGCCGAAATGGAATCGCGCGGCGGTCGACGCCGCGATCGCGCCGGCGCGCGCGAAGACATCGTGTTGCCGAAGAAGGTGCCGGTCGCCTGGATCTATCTGACGGCCTGGATGACCCGCGACCAGACCGTGCAATTCCGCAACGACATCTACGCCCAGGACGAACAGCTTCTGGAAGCGACCGCCGAAGAAGCCGCCTTCTTCAACCAGGCCGCCAACCACCCGCTGACGGCGCATCTGGCGAGGTGAACGGACGCGCGTCTTATTCCCAGGTGCGGCTCACGGCGCGGCACTCGGGATGAAAGGCTTCCTTGTCGGTTTCCAGCTTGGCAATCAGGATGTGGATGGAGCCGAGCGTCCCCGTATCAGTCGTAAGCTTCTCGAGTTGGCGATAATGACTGATGGTCTGATTGATGGTCTGACACTCGTGGCACATACGCGTTTCCCCAGCCTGGTCGCGCTGGGATAACCTGACAAATGTTGGGTGGTTCCTGAGACGGCTCATGCGCCGGGATGGAACCGATCGGGCCCGTCCTCCGGCTCGCTCCGCCGTCCAAGCATGTCGGCGGGTATCAGAACGGAACTGATCCGCGCGCCCTCAGCGACCAGGCCGTGAAATTGCCGGCAAGTCCGCCAAGCTCTGCTCCCGCGGTAAGACGTGCCCCGTATTCGGTGGTGAAGGCAACGCCGCCGGTCAGGCGTGCGGAGGCCCCCTCCATGATCGGGCCAACCGGCACCGCCGCTACCAGTGCATTGTCCTTGCCGAAGTAATTGTCGGCGTACGCGCCGACATAGGGTGCGATCGCGACGTTCCCTGCCGACACCAAACGATAGGTGAGCTTGGCGCCGGCGCTGGCCCTGCCGACCGAGAAATCGCGAGCGGCCTGTGCGGTTCCAAAAACATCCTGGTACGCGTCCTCGGATTCCCACAGGCCGTAGTAGCGCGCCGAAGGCTCCAGTTCGAGCGCAGGGGTCAGCTTGAAAGTCCCGGCAAGCCCCGTTGTGAACAGCGTTCTTGTGCCCGAGAACGCGCCGGTCGCGGAGGCGGCGGTTGCCTGGTAGCCGATAGCCGAGCGCGCGAAACCGGCATCGAAACGAAGACCGGGCCAGAATCTCCAGCCGAGATAGGCGCCGCCGGTCACGCCATCGCCCCGCAGACGTCCGGACAATGTGGAAACGTCGTAGCCGAAAAATTCGTAACCGGCGAAAGCGCCGACGACGAGATCGCTGGTGATGCGCAGCGTCAGCCCGGTAAACGAGTTGACCTGGCTGCCGGAAAAGCCGGAGTTGGAGCCGGACCCGATCCCTGGGTTCATGCTGGTCTGACGCAAGTCGCTCCAAAGCACCCAATCCGATCGTGGAAGTTTGGAATCCCTTTCGCCGGCAGAAGTCATCCGCAGTCCGAGCGCGCTCGGCGTGACGAACTGGCCGCCGTCGGAAAGACCCTCCTCTACCGCCGCTTCGATCGTACCTGCGATCGCATCACCGGAGGTCTGGGCCGCCACCCGGGTTGCAACCACCTGCAATTCCCTCAGCTTGAGACTATCGGGCGGGGCGGCAACGGATTGCGGCAAGCCAGATGAAGCGCTCGCGGCAAAAGACCCATTTCCAAGGTAAGTCGCGACGATCAAGTGGGGGCCGACCAGGAGAGACGACACCGTTAGCGTGGCCGAACCGCCCGACAATGAGCCCGAGCCCATCGTGCGGCCGCCATCCAGGAACACGACCGTGCCGGTGGGTGTTCCCGCGGAAGAAGTTACCGACGCCGTGAAAACAACCGGCTGTCCATACGGTACGGGATTGGCGGAAGAAGTCAGCGTGGTGCTGGTTGGGCTGCCGCCTGGACCCGAGCCAGTGATCGTCACCGTGGTGGGCGCTGACGAACTGGCGGAAAAATTCGTATCTCCGCTATACGTCGCAACAACGGCGTGGCTGCCTGTCGCAAGCGAACTCGTGGCAAGCGTGGCGACGCCCGATCCGTTCAGCGAAACCGTCCCGATCAAGGCGCCGTTGTCACGGAAGGAGACGGTGCCCGTGGGCGGACCTCCGCTGCCCGAGACGCTCGCCGTTAATGTCACCGGCGTGTTGCGCGCCGCCGGATTTGGCGACACGTTGAGCGTCGTGACGGTCGCAACCGCGCCACCGGCGTTGATCACCTCGCTCAGCGGCGCCGACGTGCTGCCCGTGAAATTTCCGTCGCCGCTATAAACTGCGGTGATGGAATGACCGCCGATACCGAGAGCGCTGGTCGAGAAAACAGCCTGTGCGGACCCGTTCAGCGAAACCGTGCCGATGGTGGTTGCGCCGTCCCGAAAGGCCACGGTTCCGGTCGGTGTCGCACCGCTCGCCGAGACAGTGGCCGTGAAGCTCACGACCGCACCGACCGCCGCCGGATTCGCCGATGAACCGAGCGCGACGCTGCTTGATCCCTGGTTTACGGTGATGGTGATGATCGGAGAGATGCAGGCCAGGTAGTTGGGATCACCGGCGTAGTCGACCTCGATCAACAACGCTCCGACCAGCGAGGTTGTGACGGACAAGGCCCCCTGCCCGCTGCCGTTGAGGCTGGCGTTTCCAAGCACTGTCGCCCCGGCCTTGAATGTGAGTTGACCGGTGGGCGTGCCGTTGCTCCCGCTGACTGTCGCGGTCAAATTGACGGCGGCGCCGAGGGCAACGGTGGTCAGCGAAGCGTTGACGTTGATCGTGCAGACCGCCAGCGTGATGTTGATGTTAAGTCCGATGGACGTACTCGGCGCGAAGTTCAAGTTGCCGAGATAGAGCACGACGACCGAATGAATACCGATGGAAAGCCCTGACGTCGTGATGGTCGCTTTGCCGCTGCCATCCAGCGTCGCCGTGCCGATCTGCAACAAATCGGCGACGAACAACACCTGCCCGTCCGGCGTTCCCGCGGCGCTCGTAACCGTCGCGGTCAGCGTGACCGGACTGCCTGCGGGCGCTGTCGCTGCCGACGCGTTGACGGTGACGGTTGTCGGCGAAAGCAGGGCGAAGGCCGGGGTTGAAGCGAATGCGGAAAAGATCACGAACAGGCTGGCTATGATGAAGGGCCAACTGAATGCCCGGGATCGGCGATTGAAAGACCAACGCGGGGCGGAAACATCTTTTTTCGGCGACATGCAACACACTTCCAGGATCGGAAATCGATCGAGGAAATATTTCGACTGATATCGCTAATGTCAGGTGGGCAAAGTCATTTGGCAAAATGAAGACATCATCCAAAGCTGTGTTGCCATCAAGACATTGAATGGGTCGGCGTTGCCTGCGCATCACGCCGCCATGCATGCTTATGCCCGCATCAATTTCACTGCTTGCGATGATTAACTTCTGGAAAAGGATTTCGAGTGCCGACGGCCTAGGACGTAACGCTCCAACTCTGTCCGCACGTGACGCTCTGTCTTGGCCTTATCGACGCGGCGGCGCAGGGCAGCCCCGCCCTTCCACCATTGCGGCGGCCGCGAAGCAATGCTTCATTGCGCAAACGATAGACCCTTACAGCCTGAAAGCGCTCCATGCTCGACGTTCCCACGACCCACCAGAAGTCCTTTGCCGACGGCAAGATCCTCAAAAGCGTGACCGACGGCGTCGGCATCGTCACCTTCAACAATCCCGAGAAGCGCAACGCCATGTCGATCGAGATGTGGGAAGGGCTGGGTGCCGCGCTGGTCGAGTTGCGCGAAGACGATACGGTGCGGGTCGTGATTTTGACCGGCGCCGGCGACAAGGCCTTCATGTCCGGCGCGGACATCAGCCAGTTCGAGAAGAACCGCCGCGACGCGCAAGCGAACGAAGAATATAACCGGAAGAGCGACGCACAGCGCGCATTGCTCGCCGAATATCCGAAGCCGACGATCTCGTGCATCCGCGGCTTCTGCCTCGGTGGCGGCATGCAGATCGCGATGCTGACCGATATGCGCTTTGCGGCCGAGGACAGCCAGTTCGGCATTCCCGCCGCCAAGCTCGGCATCGCCTATGGCTTCGATGGCTTGCGTCATCTGGTGTCGCTGGTCGGGCCGTCCTGGGCGCGGCTGATCCTTTACACGGGCATGCGGATCGATTCAGCGGAGGCATTGCGGATCGGCCTCATCGACCGTGTAGTTCCGAACGACAAGCTCTGGAACGAAACGCTGGAGATCGCCCGTACCATCGCGGGCAACGCGCCGCTCGCCGTCAAGGCTGCCAGAATCACGATCGCCCAGGTGCTCAAGGACAAGGACGACCGCGACATGGGCGCGATCAAGGCGATCGCAACCGCCTGCATGGACTCAGAGGATTTCCGCGAAGGACGGCAAGCTTTCATGGAAAAGCGAAAGCCGAACTTCAAAGGGCGGATAGCGACGCAGCGCTGCTGTCGTCATTCTGGGCGTCCGAGCGCACAAGCGCGCCGCACCGCGTCCGGGACACGAGAAGATTGCGATCGACACACTTGCTTGATGCCACTGATTTGCCCGTCGCGTTAATCCGTCGCAGCCGCTTCGCTTGTGACGACGGGCAAATCACGGGCACCTCTCCGCGCCGTCCCGTGCCCGCAAGAGGGGCGTTTCGCGATCGTCACGAACGTTGGGCGCGGGATGCGATGGATGCGAGCCAGCCGAACGACGAACGGCTGCGTTTGCGGACGATGAAGTCGTGTGGTTCTGACGTCTCGACGCTGACGTTCAACCTCGCGATGATGCTGGCGCATCACGCGGGGGACGGAGACAAAAAGCCCGATCTCCGGGGAGAGCACGAAGGAAACCGTTAAAACCGTCGCGCGGGAAATGCCGGAACGCTCCGGCGAACCTGCGGTGACTAGCTTGCGTGCTTTCTTCTTTGCACGCAAGGCTGCGGGTGCGTTCGACGCGCCCGGCATTTCCCGCGCCCTCTTCTATCGAGGGGCAATGTTCTGAAGAAACCCGGGCGCAAATCGCGCCGCGGGAGGGAAGGCGTGTGCGCCATGACCCTCTCAGAACTTGTCATTCCGGGATGCGCCGAAGGCGCAGGCCCGGAATCCATTTCTCCCAGCAATCGCTGTGGCCCGATGGATTCCGGGTTCGCATGCGCATCCGCAGTGCGCCCCGGAATGACGAAGAGACGAACCTACAGCGCCGCGAGCACCGCGTTGGCGACATCGGCGGTGCCGTTCTTGCCGCCGAACTCCATCGGCTTGATGCCATCAGCATACGCCTTGTCGACGGCGCGCTCGATGCGCTCGCCGGCTTCGGCCGCGGACTCAAGGCCGTGCTTGTCGGCGAGCCAATCGAGCATCATCGCCGTCGACAGGATCATGCCGGTCGGATTGGCCTTGCCCTGCCCCATGATGTCGGGCGCGGTGCCGTGACAGGGCTGGAACACAGCATATTTGTCGCCGATGTCGGCCGAGGGCGCCATGCCCATGCCGCCGATCAGGCCGGCGGTCATGTCGGAGAGAATGTCGCCGAACATGTTCTCCATCACCATGACGTCGAAGTCCCACGGCCGCTTCACCAGCATCGCCGAGCAGGCATCGACATAGAGATGGTCGCGCTTCACGTCAGGATGGCGCTTGGCCGCTTCGTCGAACATCTCACGAAAGAACGCGAAAGCCTTGAAGACGTTCGCCTTGTCGACACAGGTCAAGCCACCCGGACGGCCGCGCTTCTTGCGGCGTTCAGCCAGACGGAAGGAAAACTCGAACAGGCGCTCGGAGGTCTTTCGGGTGATGACGAGCGTCTCGCGCGCATCCTCGTGGGTGACGACACCCTTCCCCATCGAGGCGAACAGGCCTTCGGTGGACTCGCGGATCACGACGAGGTCGATGCCGCGCTGGTCGGCGCCGACGATCGGGCTCGGCACCCCCGGAATCAGACGCGCCGGGCGGACGCCCGCATAGAGATCGAAATGAAAGCGCAGTTCGACCTGCGGCATGATTTCGGTGTTGTCGGGATAGCGCACCGACGGCAGGCCGCAGGCGCCGAGCAGGATCGCATCCGCCTCTTCGCACAGCTTGATCGTGGAATCCGGCATCGACTTGCCGGTCTCGCGGTAGTGGTTGGCCCCGGCTGCGGCCTCCGTGAAGCGGAACTTCAGGTCCGTGGTCTTCTCGATCTTGCGCAGGACCTCCAGCGCCGGCGCCATGACTTCGGGGCCGATGCCGTCACCGGAGAGAACGGCGATGTGGAGCGCGTTATTGGCAGACATGTAGGTATCCTTGAATTTCGTTAGGTCAGATTTTTGTAGCTCGTCATGCCCGGCCATAGCCGTTCGAAGAACGACGTCGCTTCGCTCGCCTATGTGCCGGGCATCCACGTCTTCTGCAAGCACTACGACAAGCAAGGCGTGGATGGCCGGGTCGAGCCCGGCCATGACGGAAGCGATTGTACTACGGCGTCAGAATCGCCCGACCGACCAGCCGGCCTTCCTTCAGACTCGTAAGCGCGTCATTGGCCTTGGCGAGCGGCATCGGCGTCACCGGGATCGGCGCGATTTTCCTGGCGCGCACCAGATCGAGCAATTCCTGCGTCTCGCGCAGATTGCCGACATAGCTGCCCTGGATGGTGATCGCCTTGATCGGGATCAGCGGCAAGGCAAAGGTCGCACCGCCGCCGAACAGGCCGACGATAATGAGCTTGCCGCCCTTGCTCAGGCAGTCAAAGCCGAGCTGCGTGGTCTTGGCATTGCCGACGAGATCGATCACCGCCCGGATTGGCTCGCCCGCCTTCTTGGTCAACTGTTCGAGCGCATCCGCCGCGCCACCGTCGACGGAGGCGAGCGCACCGGCCTTCTCGGCCGCCTCACGCTTGCCTGCGTCGATGTCGACGACGATCGCGCCCTTGCCGCCCATCGCTTTCAACAGCGACAAGGCCATCAGGCCGAGGCCGCCGGCTCCGATAATCACGATCGGCGTGTCGAGGACGGACTCCACTTTCTTCAGCGCGCTGTAGGTGGTGACGCCGGAACAGGCGTAAGGCGCGGCGGTCACGGGATCGAGCCCCTTCAGGTCGATCAGGTATTTCGGATGCGGCACCGTCATGTGGTCGGCATAGCCGCCGTCGCAATAGACGCCGAGCGCGCTCGGCTTGACGATGCACATGTTCTCGTCGCCGCCGAGGCAGGTCTTGCACTTGCCGCAGCCGAGCCAGGGATAGGCCAGCACGGTGTCGCCGAGCTTGAGGCCGCCTTTGTCGCTTTCTTTAACATCGGGGCCGAAGGCTATGATTTCGCCGACGGTTTCGTGTCCCATGGTGAGCGGCAGCGATACGCCGCGGTCCTTGAGGGACAGCGGCTTGCGGCCATGGCCGAGATCGTAGCCGCCTTCCCAGATGTGCAGGTCGCTGTGGCAGACGCCGGCCGCCTTCACCTTGATCAGCACGCGCGTGCCGGCCGGCTGCGGGGTCGGCTCTTCCATCTCTTTCAATGGCGCATTGAACTCGGCGACCCTGAAACTCTTCATCTTTTCGCTCCCGTGCCTATTGGCGGGTGTGTAGGCCGGAAACGGCCGCCCCCGCAAGACTGTCCGCTAACGCTTGCCCATCACGGCCGCGATCTGCTCTTCCGTCAGCCCGCTTTCGCCGAGAAATGTGGCCGTATGTTCGCCGAGTGCCGGCGCGTGCTTTCCAGCGGCGACCCTGGCGCCGGACATCCGGAACGGCATGTTCATGACCTCAAACGTGCCGCCCCCGTCCGCCACTTCGGCGAGCCCGCCGCGATGAGCGACCTGCGGATCGCGCATCGCCTCGGCCACCGTCCGATAGGCCGAACAGGGCACGCCGTACTCGCACAATTCGGCGAGGCATTTTTCGGTCGTCACGGTCCGCGACCAGCTTTCGACGCCCTCCATCAGTTCAATCCAATGGGCGCGCCGGTCGGCATATTTCGCGAAGCGCGAATCTTCGATCCATTCGGGACGCCCCGCGGCGCGAACCAGGCCCTGAAAGGTCTTTTCGCTGGCGATCGCCACCATCACATAGCCATCCGCCGTCTCGACCGGGCCGAACATCGGGCGACTGGGGGGCGGCACGTCGAATTGCGCGTTCTGGACCTCGTTCGGCGTCAAGGTGAGCATCGATTCCAGCATCGACACGTCGATGTGCTGGCCCTTGCCGGTGAGATGGCGCTGGTAGAGCGCCGCCGAAATGGCGCCGAAAGCGTAGACGCCGGTCAGGATGTCGGCGTGATAGATGCCGCAATAGTCCGGCCGGTTTCGGCCGGGCTGATAGGCGAGATGGGCCATATCGTAGCCGGAGGCCGCGTGAATGACCGGCGCATAGGCCGGCAGCTCCGCCGACGGGCCGGTCTGGCCGTAGCCGGAGATCGAACAATAGACGAGCTTCGGATTGAGGGACTGCAAGGACGCGTAATCGAGCTTCAGCCGCCGCATGACGCCGGGACGGAAATTCTCGACCAGGATATCGGCCTCTCGCACCAGATGCCTGATGACGCTGACCGCTTCCGGAGATTTCAGGTTGAGCACGACGCTTTTCTTGCCGGCGTTGAGCTGGCCGAAAAGGCTCGAGCAACCATTGCGGACCGGCGGGCGGATTCGCATCGTCTCGCCTTCGGCCGCCTCGATCTTGATGACTTCGGCGCCGGTGTCGGCAAGCATCCGAGTGCAATGCGGACCGGCAATGGTGGTCGAGAAATCGAGCACACGCAGCCCGTGAAGGCTTCCTGTCGCATTCCGCTCATCGACGTCTGCTATCGTCATCGAAGAACTCCCCTTGTGGCCCGTCTGACCGCGGGCCTGACGGGAAACATTAGAAGGACACGGCCCGAGGGGAAAGCATCTCGTCCACTCCGGCAAGGAATGCCGGTCGAGCCAAGAATGGCGACCCATGCGCCGGCTGCCCATGTAAAGGGCGGCCGCGACTGGAACTGATCTTGCATAGTCGGAGTTTAGCCACGGCAGCGTGCGAGGGCGTTTTGCGAGTCCTGTTCGTTACCACGGAGATGGACGACTTTATTCGGGTCGGCGGCCTTGCCGCCGTCTCAGCCGCGCTGCCTCGTGCGCTCCGCCGCTGGACCGACGTCAGGGTCATCCTCCCAGGCTACAGCGCCGTCGTCGAACAATTCACGCACCTCGACATTGTCGGCTATTCCCCGGCGTTCGCGGAGATGCCGGCCTGTTCGCTCGGCCTGGGGGCAACCAAGGATGGCCTCCCCGTCTACGTGGTCTTGTGTCCACAATTGTACGATCGGCCGGGCAATCCCTATGGCGATGAAAACGGTCAGGACTGGCCGGACAACGACATCCGCTTCGGACGCTTGGCCTCGGTCGCCGCCGAATTGGCCGTGGGCACACTGGACAAGAATTGGGCAGCCGATCTCGTTCACGTCAACGACTGGCAGGCCGCCCTGGTGCCGGCCTACCTCGCCTGGAGCGGCAGCAAGATCCCGAGCGTTCTCACGATTCATAATCTGGCATACCAGGGCCTTTTCTCGAAGGAGTCGATGCGGCGGATCGGAGCGCCAGAGAACTCCTTCCACATCGACGGCCTCGAATTCTACGACAAGCTGTCGTTCCTCAAAGGCGGACTCGTCTATGCGTCCCACCTGACCACCGTCAGCGCGACCTATGCGAAAGAGATCACGACGCCCGAACTCGGGTGCGGGCTGGAGGGACTGCTCCGAAAACGCTCCGACGCGGCACAACTGACGGGCATCCTGAACGGCATCGATGAGAGCTGGGATCCGCGCGTCGACGCCAAACTGGCGCAGCAGTTCGCGCCGGGCGACTGGGCCGGCAAGCAGGCCAATGCAGACTATGTCCGCAACCAGTTCGGGCTCGCGCTGTCGCGCGGTCCCCTCTTCGGCCTCGTCGCGCGTCTCGTTCACCAGAAGGGCATCGATCTCGTTCTGTCGGCGACCGACGAGATCATCCGTGCCGGCGGGCAGATCGTCGTCACCGGCCGTGGCGAACCGGAAATCGAACAGGCGCTGGTCGCAGCGCACCGTCGTCGGCCCGACGCCATCGGCGTTGTCATCGGCTTCAACGACGCACAGGCGCGGCGCATTTTCGCCGGCAGCGACTTTACGCTGATGCCGTCACGCTTCGAACCGTGCGGCTTGAGCCAGATGTACGCCCAGCGATTTGGATCGCTTCCGATCGGTCACCAGACCGGCGGCCTGGCCGAGACGATCACCGACGGCGAAACCGGGTTTCTGTTCACCAGACCGTCGACGGAATCCTTCCTCGGCGGCGTCCGCCGCGCGTTCTCTGCCTTTACCGCGAAAGACCGCCTCGACTCGATGCGCCGCAGCGCGATGGCGCGCTCCTTCAGTTGGGACATTTCGGCGGCCTTGTACGGCGCGCTCTACCGCAAGACGGTGACGGCGCCTTAGACGTCGCTCATTCCCGAGGTTTGTTCACCAGCGCACTTGGCGGCACGGGGCGGGTTTCCGGCATCGCAAACCAGATGACCGCAAGACCGATCGCCGCGACCACGGCGAGCCCGAAGAAGGCGACACTGCTGCCGAAGACATCGCTGACATATCCGGCGACCAGCGTGCTGAGCGAGGCGCCGATCCCGGTGGCCGTGCCGACGACGCCTTGGGCGAGATTGAAATGACCACTGCCGAACGCAACGTCTGCAACGATCAATGGAATCATGACACTGAACACGGCTGCGGTGATGCCATCGAGCACCTGGACCGCGACCAGAAAATAGGGATCGTGAACCGTTGCAAACAGAAGACCGCGGATCGCGAGCGCGCCAAAGCCCAACAGCAGCAGCGGCCGCCTTCCCCATGCTTGCGCCTTGCGACCCACCGAGGGCGACGTCAGCGCGACGATCGCCTGCGGCACGATAATGCAGGCTGCGATCAGAACGGTCGCCCACTTGCTCGATCGCGTGGTGACGATGCCTGCCATCAGCGGCAGCATCGATGCATTCGCCAATTGCAGGAGCAGGATGCAACCGGAAAACACCAGCAAAGGACGCTGACGCAGCAAGACCAGAACGTTGGTCGATTTGGCATCCGGGCGCGCTCGGCAGCACGAAGCCGTGGGCGCGGGCGGCGTCGACTTCGCGCTCGCGGATGCGCATCAGCGCCAGCAAGGTCGGGATCGCCAGCACGAACGCGACGAGAAACACCGAACGGCTCGACAACAGATAACCGCAGGCACCCATCAAGGCCGCAGCAAAGCCATTTCCGAGCGATGCAAAGCGCGCGTTGCGTCCCAACCGCTCGCCGATCATCGTCGGTCCGACCAGACCGAGGCTGATCGCCGCAATCGCCGGGCCCAGCACGCAACTCGCCGCCGCGTGCAGCATGGCTGCAGTCGCAACCACGGGATAGATCGGCCACACCGCATAGGCCAGTGCGGCGCATCCGATCGTTGCGATCGCAAGGCCCGCGACCAGCCGTTCGGATTTCGCCGCATCGATGATTGCGCCGCCCGGCATCTGGCCAAGCAAGGCAATGACACTGCCGATCGAAAGCACCGAGCCGATCTCGACCTGCGTCCACTTCTGCGTCGTCAGGTAGACGGCGACGAAAGGACCGAAGCCGGTCTGCACATCCGCCAGGAAAAAGATGAACCAGTCGAGACCGCGCAAGCTGCCGCGCGAAGGAGCAGGCCTCACCGGCGTCGTTCCGGTTTCGGCAGGTGTCTCCTGGTCATCACGATCAGAAGGCCCGCGCTCTTCGGAGTGGGGCCTGGGACGTTGGGGCGGGGATGGTTGGGCAAACATCTCTCCGCCGTCCTCGCTAATGATCAAATTGCCATGGCTGGAGGCTGCCGGCGGCGCCAAGCACCACAATCGGCGTGCCCTCCTTGTACTCCGGCGCCGCCATCACCTGTTCCTTGCTCAGCTCAAGCGTGATGCTTTCGCCCTTGTCGGCGACGCGGCCAAAATGCAGCGCGCTCCAGTCGACAACGATCTTGCGGCTGCCTACCCCGAGAAAGCCGCCGAAGTCGATGACGGCGGCACGCACCATCCCTTGGCGATCGACGATCACATCGACGATGCGCCCCATGTCTTCATTGGCGGGGCTGCGGACGTCGCGTCCGAGCACACCATGGGCTTCGGTGGCGCCGATGATCGTCACCGATGGTGGCGGCGCGGGCTCCTTCGGAGCCGCGGGTGCGACACCTTCCTGTTGTTGCGGCGACGCCGGCGCATTCGCTTCGCCCTCTCCCCATGCGTGCGCACCATACAGGCCGACGACGGCTGCGGCTGCGAATGCAAGCAATTTTCTGGCGCGCATCTCACTCCCTCGCTTGAAGGACGCTCCGAACCCGCTTCCTCGAGATCAACGGGAAAGCACGATGGAGACCTGGATCTGTCCCCGTGTCTTCATCACTTCCAACGAAACTTCATCGCCATGCCGCCTGACCCGAAGATCGGCGCTCGAAGCCCCCAATCGCAGATCACGAAGCACCACCTCGTTGAGAAAAGCCGGCAGCCGCGGATTGTGCAGACGAATTTCGCAACGATCCGCATCGAATTCGAGACCAAGTGCAGCCTCGAGCAACGTGAACGGCGTCGCGCTTGCCCAGGCTTGCGGCGCGCAGGCGACCGGATAGAGCGTTGGTCCACGTCCCTTCTCGCGCCGAAAACCGCAGAACAATTCCGGCAATCGGCGCAGGTCCATATAAGTCGCCGCATCGAACAATGCCTTGAAGACCTGTTCGACCGAGTGCTTGAGACCGTAACGCGCGAGCCCAAGCGCGATCAGCGCGTTGTCATGCGGCCAGATCGATCCATCGTGATAGGACATCGGATTGTAACGGGCTTCGCCTTGCGCCACGGTGCGAATGCCCCAGCCGGTGAAAAAATTGGGTTGCATCAATCCGGCTGCAACGCGCCGGGCGCGATCCTCGCGCACGATGCCGGTGAAGAGAAGTTGCCCGGCATTCGATGTGCGCACCCGGCACGGCTTCTTGGCGCCATCGAGCGCGAGCGCGTAGGTGCCGATGTCGTCGCACCAGAAGGCGCTCTCGAAGCGCTCGGCAAGCCGGTCCGCTTCGGTTTCAAGCTGTCGTGCCCGTTCGAACAACCCCATCCGCCTCGCGCTGCGTGCGGCCAGGCGCTTGCCGGCGAAGACGTAGCCCTGCACTTCGGCAAGGGCGATATAGCCTTCGGCCAGCCGCCCATCGTCATGGAAGATCGCGTCGTAGGAATCCTTCCATCCCTGGTTGGCGAGCCCTTGTTCGGAAGCACGCTGATACTCGACAAAACCGTCTTTGTCCGGATCGCCGGGACCGTCGATCCATTTCAATGCTGCTTCGATGGCGGGCCACAACTCGCCGAGCGTCTCGTCGTCGCCGGTACGCTCGACATAGAGACCCGCCAACAGCACAAACAGCGGCGTCGCATCGACGCTGCCGTAATAATGCGCGAACGGCACCTCGCGAAGCGCCGCCATTTCACCGCCGCGCATTTCATGGAGGATCTTTCCGGGCTCGGCGTCAGCCAGCGGATCGACCTGCTGGGCCTGATGCAGCGCAAGCCGCCGCAACACACCGCGCGCGACCCGTGGATCGATCCACAGCATCTGCAACGCGGTGATGATTCCGTCGCGGCCGAATGTCGTCGAGTACCAGGGAATCCCCGCATAGGGATAACGCCCCTCCGGCGTATCGGTCATCAGGATGTTGAGATCGGCCATCGAGCGGCACAACACCTCGTTGAAGATGTTGTTCGAGGTCTCGATGCTGACCGCCCCTTTGGTCTGTTCGCGCATCTCACGGCGATGCGCCAGCAAGCCGCGGAAGAACGGAACAGTCTTCGATGCCGTCGGCTTGTTGCACGATACGATGACGAACAGCGAATGCGTCTGCTTCGGCGCAAGATCGAGATGATACGTCGCCGAATTCACGGCAAGCCGCGTCGGCTTCGGGTCGAACGTAAGCACGGTCGTGCGGGATTTTTCGTCAAGGCCGGTATATTCGAAGAGCACGTCGGAAGGACCGAGCACCTTGGCGGAGCCGATACCGCGCCGCGGGCGACGCTCGCCGCGCACCTCGAACAGATCGGCGAAATCATTGCCGAACAGAAGCGTGAAATCGAAACTCGCCGTTTGTTCGCTGTGATTCTGAACGCCGATCCGCTGATAGGCCGCGCCCCGCCACAAAAAGATCGTCCGCACGATATGCAGCACGTCTTTGGGCAGGACGTTCCGTCCCTGGCGATAGACGTCGGGATTGGTCATATCCACCGTAAGCGAGGAGTTGTCGTCGCGAAGGTTGGAACCCAACAGCAGCGGCTGAACATCGTCCAGGACCAATTCAAGCCGCGCCAGATAGCGCGTGTCGGAATTGAAAAGGCCGTCCGGCCCGCCGGCCGAGGCGCCGATGTCACCATGGCTGTCGAGCACGACGAAGGTGTCATCGTGCTTGAGCGAGCGCCGCGGTCGAGCCGCCGGACCGGTCATCGGAATATAGAACGGCGATTCCGCCACCGTTTCCTGTATCCGCAATGTCGTGATTTGAGTTACAGCTTCAGCGGACATGTGACCTCGCTTGAATTTACAGCGAAAGACAGATCAGGCCGCGTGTTTGGCCAATCGCCTCATTTCCTGAGTCACAAGTTCGCGATAAGGCCCCTGCCCCTGCATCAGTCGGTCCGGCGAGCCATCCTCGATGACCTTGCCCCCCTTGAGCATGACGACGCGATCGAAGTGACGCAGCGTCGCCAAGCGGTGCGCAATCGCAACCACCGTTCGTCCACGCATCAACCGCGACAGCGCTTCGCGTATCGCTTCCTCCAACTCGCTGTCGAGTGAAGCCGTTGCCTCATCAAGCAACAGGATTGGGGCATCTTTCAGGAAGGCACGCGCAATGGCGATACGTTGCCGCTGACCGCCGGACAGCTTTACGCCGCGATCCCCGACCATGGTGTCCAATCCTTCCGGCAACGCTTCGACAAAGTCGCATCGCGCCGCAATCGCAGCCCGCAAAACTTCATCATCCGTCGCGTTCGGGCGGCCGTAGCGGATATTTTCCATGATCGAGCGATGGAAAAGGGAGATATCCTGCGGCACGACCGAAATCGCCTCGCGCAGGCTTTGCTGCGTCACGCGCGAGATATCCTGACCATCGATCGTGATGCTTCCCTGTTGAACGTCGTAAAATCGCTGCAACAAAACGAACAGCGTGGATTTTCCGCCGCCGGACTGACCGACCAATCCGACACGCTGCCCGGGCTGGATGCGAAGATTGAACTTGTCGAAGACGGTTCCCGCGCCCGGATAGTTGAACGCAATCCCGTTGAAAGTAATCGCGGCACCACTTTTGATCAGCGGTTCGGCTTCCGGGTGATCGCAGAGATCGTGCGGTAGCAACACAGTGGCAAGCGCCTCGGTCAACCGCGCGACATGCTGCGTGACGTCGACGAGAGCGACCGCGAGGTCGCGCGTCGCGCTGAGGATCGAAATGCCGAGCGTGCAGACCAGGACAACGTCGCCGGTCGTGGCGCTTCGACTTTGCCAAAGTGTGATCGCCCAGGCCAGAATCCCGATCGTCAGCATCACGGTCACTGCGGCGTGAGTAAGCCTTAGCTTTTCGAGATATCGAAGGCTGCGCCCTCGCGCCGTCACCTCTCGATTGACCGTCGCGTCGAACCGTTCGTGCTCGAAGCTAAATCCGCAAAACGCTCGCACCAACGGCATGTTGTTGATGACATCGACCATCTCGCCATCGACCGCAGCGGCCTTGTCGGCGAAATCGTCATGCAACGGCCTCCCTGCGGCGGCGAGCCGAAACATCGCGGCTACCATGCCGCCTGCGATCACGACCAGGACCGCAGACATCTGCCAGCTTACGGTTCCGATCAGGGAGATCGCGGCGATCGTAGAAATGCAGGGCGGCAGCACGTTCCAGACGAACATGTTTTCGACTGAGAAGACCGCATTCGACGTCGCCGTGATACGGCTGGTCAGCATTCCCGGAAGCCGATCCGAAAAATAACTGGGTGCATGGCCGGTCAGGTGACGAAACATGTCTCGCCTGAGATCACCGGTGACGCCGACGAACGTAAAGCTCGCAATCCAGCCGGCAACTCGCCACAAAAAATTGTCGGCCGCGATCAGCGTCATCAACAAGGCAAACGCCAGCCACACGCTGCCGGCGTTAGCGGGGCCGCCGGAAAGTCCGTCAACGAGGAATTTTACGCCGTATTGCGTGCCCACCGAACAGCCGACAGCCGCGATGATGGCCGAGAGAATGCAAATGTGTGACGCAGGTCTTTCACGAAGGTAGCGCAGCACGAAGGCAAAAGGGCGATTGGCGTAGCCTGAGAGATTGTCCATGTGCTGCAAGACCTTCTTGTGAACTCTCTTCTAAGACCTGTTTCCAGGCCCGCTTGTCTTCAGCCGATGGAATGCCGCGTACCGCTTCGCGGTTCCCGCCCCGCTGTCCTTGCGCACAGCAAATCTGGCTTACCCAGGACGCAGATTGAAATGTTCCCGATGAAAGAAGTGCGCCCGCTAATGGAACCTCGCAGGTGCGGAAACGTTCCCCTCGCGGCGCCGATGCGTCGGGCTTTGTGGGGCTGTTCATTCCATGTCATCGAGAAGAGGGAGAGGTAGATGCGCATCGCGCAAGTAGCTCCGCTGACGGAGGCTGTTCCACCCAAACTTTATGGCGGAACCGAGCGGGTGGTACACTGGCTGACGGAGGAACTTGTCGAACTCGGAAACGATGTGACGCTATTTGCCAGCGGGGACTCCAGAACTTCTGCCAAGTTAGATGCGACATGGCCCCGCGCGCTGCGCCTCGATGGATCGGTTCGCGATCCGAACGCTCTCCACATGGTGATGCTGGAGCATGTCAGGCGAAAATGTGACGACGAAGAGTTCGACGTCCTCCACTTTCATCTCGACTACTATCCATTCTCGTTGTTTTTTCGGCAGCCGACACCGTTCGTAACGACGCTGCATGGTCGGCTTGATTTGCCGGAGCATCAGCCGGTCTTCACGACCTTTTCATCCGTTCCCGTGATTTCGATCTCGAACGCACAACGGCGCCCGGTGCCGCAGGCGAACTGGGCTCGCACCATCTATCACGGACTACCGGAAAACCTGCTGACGCCACGGCCGACGAAGCCATCCTATCTGGCCGTCCTCGGCAGAATTGCTCCGGAAAAAGGCGTCGATCGCGCGATCCGAATCGCTGTTCGATGCGGCATCCCGCTGAAGATCGCGGCAAAGGTCGATCGCGCGGACCAGGAATACTATGACGAAGTCGTCCGGCCGCTGATGAATCATCCGCTCGTCGAATACATCGGCGAAATCGGTGATCACGAGAAGTCTGACTTCCTCAGCGGTGCACTCGGATTGCTCGTCCCGATCGACTGGCCGGAGCCTTTCGGCCTCGTCATGATCGAAGCGATGGCCTGCGGCACTCCCGTCATCGCCTACAACAGAGGCTCGGTCCCGGAAATCGTCGAGGAAAATCTGACCGGCTTCATCGTCGAGGATGAGATCAGCGCCGCGGCTGCCGTGAACCGCCTCGCCCAACTTGACCGCGGAACAATTCGGAGACAATTCGAAACGCGATTTACGGCAAGGCGCATGGCGCTGGATTATCTCGCCGCCTACCGCGACCTGATGGAAGCCAATGCGCCCCGGATCAAGCTCGTGAGTAGCGCGGAATAAGAGTTAGACTACGACTCCGTTTCGAGATCGGCCTTGCCGAAGCGGCGCTCGTAATCCTTGATGTAGGCTTCGGGCGCCGGCTGCAAATGACGGCGCGTCAGTGTCACAAGTTCCTTGCGCTGCGAGTTTCGCAGCGCCTGGATCATGTCGAGATGGTCCTGGCGTGCGCGGTCGAGCACGCCGGGGACCGCGTTCGCATAGGAGCGAATGCCATAAACCTTCTGCGCCAGGAGATCGATGGTCTCGATCAGGCAGGAATTGCCGCACAGCCCGAACATCACCTGGTGAAAGCTGAGATTGCTGTAAAAGGCGGTCAATAAGTCGCCGGCCGCAATCGCGGCCGAGTGTTTGCGCTGCAATTCTTCCAGCCGTTCGATGTCGGCAGCCACCACCGGGAACGGAATGATGCTGACGGCCATGACTTCCAGCTCTTCCCGAACCGCGTAGATTTCGCGCACTTCCCTTGGCGTCAAGCCGCGCACAAGCGCACCGCGGTTGGGAATCCGCCCGACCAGGCCTCTCTTTTCGAGTTCGAAAAGCGCCAACCGCACATCCCCGCGATGGGTCTGGAACAGTTCGCAGAGGTCCTGTTCGATCAGCCGCTCCCGCGGTTGACGCCGTCCGAGGACTATGTCCTCCTCGATGCGCTTGGCGATGAGCGCAGCCGCCGGCTCCCGAGGGCGCGTGACCGGCAGCTCTCGGGATTTCGACGCCCGGGCGGTTGCGCGTTTCGCAGATTTTCCGGCCATCATGTCCCCGATCGGGCCTGAGCCGTCAGCTGGAATTTTCAAAGGCCAACGGTAAAACTGTATTCAGTATTGTAAACAATATTGGATACGGTACCATCCAAAAAAACGGCCCGCCAGATCGGGCCCGCGACAAACAAGCCAGCGGATACCGCGGCGACAATGGGGAGGAAACGGCATGACAAAAGCGCGCAAGGATTCCGCCTGCAAGACTGCCGACGGGGCGCTGTCGAAGCGACACAGCCGCCGCGAATTCATGATCAAGACGGCATTGGCGGCAGGCGCATTCGGCGCGGTGCCACTGCGCGGCTGGGCCGCGGACCCCATCAATATCGGCGCGCTTTACCCGACCACCGGCAGCATGGCGCAGATCGGCGTCGGCTGCGTTGCCGCTGCCAAGCTCGCAGTCGACATGGTCAATGAAGGCGGCGGCATCAAGTCACTCGGGGGCGCCAAGCTCAACCTGATCATTTCCGACGTGCAGAGCGACACCACCGTGACGCGTACGGAAACCGATCGCCTCATCACCGGCAACAAGTTGTCGGCGATCCATGGCTGTTACGCCAGCGCGTTGACCTTGATCGCGAGTGAAGTCGCCGAGCGCGCCAAGGTGCCGCTGATCACGGGATCGAGCTCGGACCAGCTCAACAAGGGACGCACCTACACCTTCACGCCGTTTGCGCGGGCATCGCAATTTGCGCGCGCGCAACTGCAAATGTCGAAGCTCGTCGGCGACAAACCGAAAGTCGCCGTGATCTTCGAAAACACCGCCTTCGGCACCTCGACTTCGAACGGGTTGAAGGAGCAGGCCCCCGGCGAAGGCGTCGAGATCGTGATGTTCGAGCCCTACTCGGCCGGCTTCACCGATGCGAGCCCGCTGATCAACAAGGTGAAGTCCTCCGGCGCCAACATGCTGTTCTCGGTGTCTTACCTCAACGATCTCATCCTGATCGTGCGGACCGTGAAGCAGTTCGGCCTCAACATGCCGATCAACGGCGGCTCCGGCGGATTCGTCATCCCGGATTTCTACAAGAACGTCGGCAAGCTCGCCGAAGGTTTGATGGGCGTGGCGCACTGGAATCACGACGTCAGCGACGACGCCCAGAAGGTGAATGTCGAGTTCAAGAAGCGCACCGGCGATTTCGCGTTCGAATATGCGGGCGGGCTGGTCGCACAGACCTTCATGCTGGCCGATGCGCTGGAACGCGCCGGCTCCGCCGATCCGCAAAAAGTGCGCGAGGCGCTGTCGACGCTCGACGTATCGTCCGGCTATGCGGCGATGGCGCCGGGCGGAAAGGTCAAGTTCGGGCCCGACGGCAAGAACATCTACGGCCACCCCGTCGGCGTGCAGTGGCAGAACGGCGACCTCGCCAGCGTCTTCCCGAAGGAAGATGCCCGCGCACCGCTCCTGAAAACCTGAACGCGGCAAGACCAGATGTGGGAGACAGTGGCTCAGGCCGTGATCAACGGCCTGCTCATCGGCGGGATTTATGCGCTCGTCAGCATCGGCGTCACGCTGATCTTCGGCGTGGTCAAGATCGTCAACTTCGCCCAGGGCGAATTCGTGATGATCGGGATGTACATCACGTTCTTTCTCGCCAATCAGTTCGGCATCGATCCCCTGCTCTCGCTGTTCGTTTCGATGCCGGTGCTGTTCGTGATCGGTGTGCTGATCCAGCATTTCCTGATCCGAAGGGTGCTGGGGCCGAACGACATGCCGCAGATCTTCCTGACCTTTGCGCTGTCGCTGCTGCTCTTGAACCTGGCGCTCATGCTCTTCAGCGCGAACTACCGCACGGTACACACCTTCTATTCCGACGAAGCCTTTCATGTCGCCGGGCTCTATATCCCGGTCGCCAAGCTGATCGCTTTCGTCGTCGCCATGGCGCTCAGCGGCGTGCTCTGGCTGTTTCTTCACACCACCGACCTTGGCAAGGCCATGCGCGCTGCGTCACAGAACCGCGACGTCGCGATGCTGATGGGCATCAATCCCAACCGGGTGTTCTGCGTCGCGCTCGGCATTGCGCTCGCGCTGGCGGGCGCCGCCGGCTCGCTGTTGATGCCGTTTTACTCCGCCTACCCGTTCGTGGGCCAGGTGTTCGTGCTGATGGCCTTTGTCGCCGTGGTGCTGGGTACGCTCGGCAATGTCATCGGCGCGCTTGTTGCAAGCCTGATGATGGGCATCGCCGAATCGCTCGGCGTTCAATATGTCGGCGCCGATTCCGGGTTGATCGTGGTGTTCGCGATGCTGTTGCTCACGCTTGCCTTCAAGCCGACCGGCCTTGGTGGAGGCCGCGCGCGATGATGCGAGATATCAATCCACGCCACGCCATCCTCGTCGCAATCGGGGTAGCCGTCCTCATCGGTCTGCCGATGGTGGTGAAGAGCTCGTTTGCGGTCGATATTTTCGTGCGGATCCTGCTGTTCGCCTTTATCGGCACCGCCTGGAATCTGATGGGCGGTTACGCCAAGCAGCTTTCGCTCGGGCACGCCGCCTATTTCGGCCTCGGCGCCTATACCTCGACCATCCTCCAGATCAACTACGACATCTCGCCGTGGATCGGCATGGTCGCCGGCGGTGTCGTGGCTGCGATCGCGAGCCTGCCGATCGGCTGGCTGTGCTTCCGCCTGCGTGGCCCCTACTTCACGATCGCGACCATCGCGACCGCGCAAGCGCTGATGCTGATCTTCCTGAAGTTCCGCGATTTCGCCTGGGGCGCCGAAGGCACGACCATTCCTAATCTCGGCACCGCGCCGCTGATGATGCAGTTCGAGAACAAGAGCTCTTACTACTATGTCGCGCTCGGACTTCTCTTGCTGAGCCTTCTCGTCACCTGGCTGATCGAGCGATCCTGGATCGGAAACTACCTGGTGGCGATCGGCGAGGACGAAGATGCGGCCGAAGCGATCGGCGTCAACGCACCGAAGATGAAGCGCGACATCTATATGATCAGCGCATTCCTGACCGCGCTCGCCGGCACGTTCTACACCCAGTACATCTACTTCATCGATCCCGCGACCGCCTTCTCCTTCAACATCTCGATCGAAGCCGCGCTGGTCTCGATCGTCGGCGGCATCGGAACGCTTTGGGGACCGCTGATCGGCACCGTCTTGCTGGAAACCACCTCGGCGCTTCTGCAAAGCTGGCTCGGCAGTACGGTCGGCGGAATCCAACTGACCGTCTACAGCCTGATCCTGATGGCCGTGATCCTTTGGCGTCCGACGGGGCTGATGGGCATGATCGACCGAGGCACGGCAACGTTTTGCCGCCCGCAAACCTGCGCAAGCGTGAGGAGCCAGGTCATGGCAGATGCGCTCGTGATCAGCGGCCTCAGCAAACGGTTCGGCGGTCTGCGCGCCGTTCAGGACGTCAGCTTCACCGTGAAGGAAAACGAAACCGTGGCGCTGATCGGGCCGAACGGCGCCGGCAAGACCACGAGCTTTCATCTCATCACCGGCTTTCATCGGCCGGATACCGGCTCGGTAAAAGCCTTTGGCCGCGAAATCGTCGGGCTGAAGCCGCACGATATTTGCGCGCTGGGCCTCGCCCGCACCTTTCAGGTCGCAAAACCCTTCGGCGCCATGACCGTGCTCTGCAAACGTCATGACCGGCGCGTTCCTGCGCAGCAAGAACAACGCGGTAGCGCGCGACAAGGCGCGCGAGGCGATCGAGTTCGTCGGCCTTTCCGCCAAGGAACAAGTGGCTGCCAAGGACCTGACCACCATCGACCAGCGCCGCCTGGAGATGGCGCGTGCCCTTGCGACCGAGCCGAAACTGCTGCTGCTGGACGAAGTGATGGCCGGGCTCAATCCGGCCGAGATCGATCAGGCCGTCGCGCTGGTCGGCAAGCTCTCCGGCAAGGGACTGACCATCGTCATCGTCGAGCACGTGATGCGCGCGATCATGGCGGTCGCCCGCCACATCGTGGTGCTCGATCACGGCCAGAAGATCGCGGAAGGCTCGCCAAAGGAAATCGTCGAGAACCCGGAAGTCATCCGCGCCTATCTCGGCTCTTACGTGCATCCACCGGCGGGAGCGTCCTGATTTGCTTAAGCTCGAAAACGTCAGCGCCAGCTACGGCTCGGTTCCCGCGATCTCGAATGTCTCGATCGAGATCGGCGCCGGCGAAGCCGTCGGGCTCTTGGGCGCAAATGGCGCCGGCAAGAGCACGACGCTCCGCGCGATCTCAAGCCTCGTCAAACTGACGTCAGGTGTGGTCTCGCTCGACGGCACCAATCTCGCGCTCGTATCCGCCGTATCGAATCCCGGAATTGGGCATCGCCCATGTGCCGGAAGGACGTCAGGTCTTCCCCGAGATGACGGTGAACGAAAATCTCGAGATCGGCTCCTACACCCCGAAAGCAAAAGCCGAGCGCCAGCAGACGCTCGAACTGGTCTACGGCATCTTCCCGCGGCTGGCCGAACGGCGAAAACAACTCGCCGGCACCATGAGCGGCGGCGAACAGCAGATGCTGGCGGTCGGGCGCGGATTGATGCTCAAGCCGCGGCTCCTGATGCTGGACGAGCCTTCACTTGGACTTGCCCCCGTGATGACCGACGTGACGTTCGAGAAGATCGGCGAGATCCACAAGATGGGTACCGCGATCCTGCTGGTGGAGCAGAATGTCAGCCGCGCGCTGTCGCTGGTGCAGCGGGCCTATGTGCTCGAAAGCGGCCGCGTCATCATGAGCGGCACGAGCACCGAACTTGCCAACAACAAGCAGGTGCAGGCGGCCTATCTCGGGATTTAGAGGATCGCCGGCCAGCCGAGGCTCTGGACAAGTGGTCAGCATCTTGTTCAAATTCGACTTAAGCAGTCTGAATTTGACGATAGATCTTTGATGGCTGCACAGGATCGCGGGAACGACGCGAACTGAAAAATATCAGGGAGAGGCAAATGGGCGTTTCACGTCGGCAGTTGTTGCTTGGGAGCGCCGGTGCGCTTGGCGCGGCGACATCCTTCTTTCCGAAGCCTGCGATCGCCGCATCCGATCCGATCAAGATCGGCTTTCCTGCAGCGATGACCGGACCGAGCTCCGCGCCGACAATAGGCTTCAACCGTGGCGTCATTTTCGCGGTCGACGCCATCAACGCGGCCGGCGGCGTCAAGGGCCGCATGCTCGAAGTCATCACGCGCGACACCCAGGGCGATCCCACCAAGGCCGTCAACGCGACCCAGGAGTTGATCAGCCAGGCCAAGGTGCATGCGATCTGGGGACCGTTCAATTCCGGCGAGGCACTGGCGACCACGCCGATCATGGCGCGCGCGAAAATGCCGAACCTCCATCCTTGCGTGGTGGAAACGCTGATCGACACCACCAAATTCCCGAACGCGTTTCGGCTGGCACCTTCGAACAGCCAATGGGACGATGCTGTCCGCAACTACTGCCTCAACATCCTGAAGGTCAAAAAGGTCGCGGTGATCGGAGACACGACCGGCTACGGCGTGACCGCGGTCGGCGCCTCGGTAGCGGCATTCAAGAAGGACGGCGCCGAGGTGGTCTATCAGGCCAATATCGATGCGACCCAACCCGACATGACGCCCGACATGCTGCGCGCAAGAAACGCCGGCGCCGAGGTCATCGTGGTCTGGAGCGTCTCCACCGGCATGGAGGCCCGGATGTTCAACACCCGCGCCGCGATGGGCTGGGACATCTCCTTTGTCGGTCACCCGTCGATGGCGTCGGGCGAACTCGCGGGCCTGGTCGAGAAGCCTGAAAACTGGAAGAAGGTCTATGCGATCGGCTACAAGAGCTGCAGCTACGACGCGGCGGGCAAGCTGCCCGCCAAGAGCCAGGATCTGGTCGATCGTCTGCTCAAGGCCAACGTCTCGATCAAGGACACGCTGCTGTGGTGGATTGCCGACGGCGTCGATGCCATCGATCTGATTGCCAAGGCCGTGGAGCAAAGCGGATCGACAGACGGCGAAGGCATCATCAAATACTGGAACTCCCTGTCGAAATATCCGGGCTATTTCGGCAATTTCACCTTCTCGCCGACCCATCATAACGGTTATCTCACCGAAGAAATCGTGATGTCCGAGGCTTCCAGCGCCAAGAACGGCACCTTTGCGCTGGCGCCGGGGTACACATAGCGACGGCGGATAGCGCGGACGATGTTCGCCTCCATCCTGGCATCCGGTCTTGCGGCAGGCGCGATCTACGCGCTTGTCGGCGTCACCTACAACACGATGTTCTCGACCTCGCGCGTGATGAGCTTCACCGCCGGGCAACTCGCCATGCTCGGCGGCGTGTTCGGCTCGATGTTCACGCTGAAAATGGGAATGCCGCTGCTCGCGGGCTTTCTGCTGACGCTGATCGCCTGCGCGATCATCGGGGTCATCACCGAATTCGTCGCCGTCCGGCCGGTACTGAAAAGCCTCGACCAGCATCTCTACGTGCTTTCCACGTTGGCGCTGGCGCTGATGATCCAGCAGGTCACGGCCATCAAATGGGGCACGGAGCCGCAGCCGTTTCCGCGACTGATCGGTTGGGGCAGCGGCGTCTGGGACGAGAAATTCTGGCTGCCGGTGGTTGCCTGCGCGGGTACGATTGCGGGCCTCGAATATCTTTATCGCCGCACGCTGGTGGGCCGCGCATTCGTCGCGATTGCCGAAGACAATTTTGCCGCGCGTGCTCTTGGCCTGCCCGAGCGTAACCTGCGCGTCGCAAGCTACGCGCTCGCCGGTGTCATCGGCGGGATCGCCGGCTTTTCCGGCGGTGAACTGTTGCTGGCGTTTTTTGCCAACGGCGCGCTCCTGAATTTCTACGGCTTCGTGCCGGTTGCGCTCGGCGGACTCGGAAACAATCGCGGCGCCGTCGTCGGTGGCCTTGCGCTCGGCCTGTTCCAGCAGGCAGCGAACTTTCTGGTCGGCGGCATCTTCTCGTCCGTCGCGGTGTTTGCGCTGTTCATCGTCGTTCTGCTGGCAAGGCCGCAAGGACTGTTCGGCTTCCCGACGGCGCGGAGAGTTTGATGGCCGCCGTTACCGCAACGCCCGCCCGCAGCGAGGCCCGCGACTGGCGCGGGATCGGGCTGCAGGTCGCACCATTCGTTGCAGTTTTCGCCGCGGCGATCATCCTTCCCTTTGTCAGCAACGACTACTGGGCGTTGATCGGCACGCGCGCGGCGATCTACTGGGTGTTGGTCTCCGGTCTCAATCTTGTCGTCGGCTTTGCCGGTCATCTCGCGATCGGTTACGTCGCCTTGCTGACGCTTGGCGCCTACACCACCAGCGTGCTGGTGGCCGGGAATGTGACGCCGCCGCTCGATGTGTTCTTGGCGCTTGCGATCGCGGGCCTGGTCGGCGCGGTGTTCGGCGTCGTCGTTGGCCTGCCCGCACTACGGCTTCGCACCTTCTATTTCGCAATGTCGACGCTCGGCTTCGCCACCATCGTCACGCAGATCGCGCTGGCCTGGCAAAGCGTGACCGGCGGCGGCATCGGCATCACGGGACCGGAATTTCCCGCGCCCTTCAATAGCGCCTGGGGCTATTACTATCTCTGTATCGCCTTCGCTGCCGTGTGCACCTGGCTAAGCGCGAACATCGCCCATAGCCGGTTCGGCCGGGCGCTGATTGCCATCCGTGATGCCGAAGTCGCGGCCGAGGCCACCGGCATCTCCAAGCCGCGCATGCTGATCGCGATCTTCCTGTTCGCCGGTGCGCTCGCCGCCATCGCCGGCGGCTTGTTCGCGAGCCTGCAAACCTACATCACGCCGGATGCGTTCACCTTCGATCTCTCGGTGCTGTTCTTTATCGCGATCCTGATCGGCGGGCGCGGTTCGATCCTGGGCCCGCTGCTCGGCACCATCATCCTGACCATCCTGCCGGAAATCGCGGCGCCTTTGGCGGCGTGGTCGACGTTCCTGTACGCGGTATTGCTGTTGGTCATCGTGCTGGTGATGCCGGGCGGCATCGCCGCACTTCTGGACATGCGCAACCGGCGGCCGCTTGTCTCCAACCGGGCGATCGTCCCGCGTCCCGGCGGCACTGGCCGAAGTTTTTCGCAAGAGCGCGGGCAACGAGACGTTGACCTTGCGTGGCATCACGCTGAGTTTCGGCAACGTGCGGGCGATCGACAATCTCGACCTCGACGTGAAGCCGGGCACAATTCACGGCCTGATCGGTCCCAATGGCAGCGGCAAGACCACCACGTTGAACGTGATCTCCGGATATTATGTCGCCAAAGCCGGGACGATCGGGCTTGGAGATCGGGTGCTCGATCCCGGTGAACCGACGCTGCGCGCCAGATGCGGCATCGCCCGCACCTTCCAGACGCCACGGATCGTGGGCGAAGCCTCGGTGCTTCAGAACGTCATGATCGGTGGCACCATCGACGGACAGGCCTCCTTTGTCGAGGCGATGCTGGCGCTGCCGCGCAACCGGCGCGACGAACGCGCGCTGACCGCCAAGGCCCGCGCGCTGCTCGGCGTCGTGGGCCTCGAAGCGCTTGCCGATGTCCGCGCCGATCGCTTGCAGCACAGCGAATTGCGTTTCATCGAGATCGCCCGCGCATTGATGCTGGAACCGAATTTCCTGCTGCTCGACGAGCCTGCCGCCGGTCTGTCCGGTGACGAGATCGAACGTCTGGCTGAGTTGATCAGCGCGATCAGACGCCGCGGCACGGGCCTGTTGCTGGTGGAACACCACGCCGACCTCATTTTCGATATCTGCGATCAGGTCACCGTGCTCAATCTCGGCCGTATCCTCGCCGCCGGGACGCCCGCCGAGATTCGCGTGCACAAGGAGGTCGTCAGTGCCTACCTCGGCGGCTGAACCACTGCTCAATGTCGGCCGGCTCGAATCCGGCTACGGCAAGATTCGCGTGTTGCACGGGATCGACATGAAGATCTCGGCCGGAGAAGTCGTGGCATTGCTCGGCCCCAATGGCGCCGGCAAGACCACGCTGCTGCGCGCGCTGTCCGGACTGCTGCCGGTCAATTCCGGCCATGCGAGTTTCGACGGCCGCGACATCACCAACGCCACGCCTCGCGAGACGGCGCGCCAGGGTCTCGTGCATGTGATCGAAGGCCACCGCGTGTTCACGCAACTATCGGTCACCGACAATTTGCTGCTCGCGGCCTACGACCTGCCGCGTGGCGAACGCATGGCGCGGCTCGAACATGCGCTTTCGTTCTTTCCCGAGATCGCGGAGAAACGCCACGAACGCGGCGGAGCGCTCTCGGGCGGCCAGCAGCAAATGCTGACGGTCGCCCAAGGCTTGGTCCGCCAACCCCGCCTTTTGATGCTCGACGAACCGTCGGCCGGCCTTTCCCCGGTGCTGGTCGACCGCGTGCTCGACGTCATCGCGCGGTTGCGTAGCCAGGGGACAGCCGTACTGCTGGTCGAGCAGTTGCTCGAAAAGGCGTTGCGCATCGCCGACCGCGTCTATGCCCTGGTGCAGGGCCACATCGTGCTGGAAGCAGCGACCTCTGAGCCTAATCTGCCGCAACGGCTCGAACATGCTTATCTTGGCCACGACAGCGCCCGTCCGGTCGACCTGCTCGAAGGGCAGCACTAAAGCATTTGCTCATTCCGGACCCAGGTCGGAAACGGCTGGTTTTCAGATTCAACTGTCAAACAGCCAATTCAGACACACGTTCACGATCTCGCGGCATAATTCGCCCGAGCTTTGCAAATCCTCTGCCCAAGTGAGGGCGCAGGGAATGCCGGGCGCGTCAGTGCGCCCGCAGCCTTGTGTGCAAAAGTAGAAAGCACACAAGTGTCGTCACCACGGTCACACCGTGCCTCGCCGAGTTCCTCAGGCCGACCCGGTTAGAGCTCAGGCCGATCCGGTTAGAGTATCAATCCTCGGGTCATGATCACGCGGTCTTGCCGCGACCAGTCGTCAGTAATTCCACCACCGCCTCACCCGTCGCTTTGGTCCCGAGCTTGCCGCCGACATCCCTGGTCGCGCGGCCGGTCTTGATCGCCTCCGCCACCGCGCCTTCGATCGCAGATGCCGCCTCGCCGAAACGCGCAGCGCCGGTTCGCTCGCCGTGCCATGCGAGCAGCAGCCCCATCGACAGCACCAGCGAGAACGGATTGGCGACGTCCTGACCGGCAATGTCGGGCGCCGAACCGTGCGCGGCCTGCGCCATCGCGTGCCCCTCCCCGACATTGAGCGAGCCGCCGAGGCCGAGGCTTCCCGACAATTCGGCCGTCAGGTCGGAGAGAATATCGCCGAACATGTTGGTGGAGACGATGACATCGAACCGGCCGGGGTTGCGAACCACATGCGCCATCATCGCATCGACGAGAATTTCATCGACCTCAAGCCCTGGAAAGCCCTTCGCGGTTTCACGGCAGATATCGATAAACATGCCGTCGCCGATCTTGAGCACGTTCGCCTTGTGGACGACGGTCAAATGCTTCTTGCGCCGCATCGCGAGCTGGCAGGCAGACTTGGCAATCCGCTCGCAGCAAAGTCGTGTAATTCGCCGAAGCGAGATCACGACATCCGGCGTGACCAGAATCTCGCCGTTGCCCTGCTCCATGTTGCGGTCGGCATAAAAGCCTTCGGTGTTTTCCCGCACCACCACGAGATCGAAATCGCCAAGCGGATTGCGCAAGCCGGGATAGGTGCGCGCCGGGCGCACATTGGCGAACAGATCGAGGTTCTTGCGAAAATACTTCGACGGGTTGATCTCGCCGCTTTGCTCGTTCTTGAAATCGAAGGTTGCGGTCGGGCCGAGGATGAGGCCGTCCGCGGAACGCACGGTCTCGAGCAGGCCCGGTTCAATCGTGGTGCCGAACTTCTTCAGGCTCGCATGCCCGACGATGTGTTCCTCGATCGCCACGCCGAGCTGGAAATGCTCGGAGGCGGCCCGCAGCACCGTGGCGGTTGCACTCGTGATTTCGGGTCCGATGCCGTCGCCGGGCAAGACAACCATGCGCATTTTTTGTTTTCCTTGAAGCTTCAGATGGCGTGCCACCACGAAGGGCAGTTCCAGCCGGGGCAATAGCCCAAAACGACAGGCCTCCCAAGCCCGTTTATTCCATACCTCCCACGCAGAATATTGATTTGAACTGTTCTAGATTCCGGGCCAAGTTCGGCCCCGAAGCTCTCTCGATGGATTGAGCTAACCAAGGGGATCGCGATGGCAAACCTCACAATTAACGGAAAATCAATTAACGTCGACGTCGAACCGGATACCCCGCTACTTTGGGCGATCCGCGAGAACGTCGGCCTGACCGGCACCAAATACGGCTGCGGCATTGCACAATGCGGCGCCTGCACGGTCCACGTCGACGGAGTCGCAATGCGCTCCTGCGGCCTCACCGTCGGCGAAGCCACCGGCAAGCAGATCACCACGATCGAGGGCCTGGCCGCTGGCGGCGTGCTGACCAAGGTCCAGCAGGCCTGGATCAATGCCGACGTGCCGCAATGCGGCTACTGCCAGAGCGGCATGATCATGGCCGTGTCCGCGCTTCTGAAGGAAAAGCCGAAGCCGACCGACCAGGACATCGACGACGCCATCACCAATATCTGTCGCTGCGGCACCTTCCAGCAGGTGCGCGAAGCAATTCACGCCGTCGCGAACGCTTGAGGAGGTCATCATGAATCATATGCCTCGTCTTAATCGCCGCGCTTTCGTCATCGGCAGCGCCGCGCTCGGCTCCGGCCTTGCGCTCGGTCTCGACATTTTCAATCGGCGGCCCCACCGTGGTGCGCGCCGCCGACGGCTCGCCCGAACTCGGTGTATGGGTCGTGGTCCGGCCCGACGATACCGTCGTGGTTCGGATCGCCCGATCGGAAATGGGCCAGGGCTCGCTCACCGGCCTTGCCCAACTCGTCGCCGAGGAACTGGAATGCGACTGGTCGAAGGTCACGACCGAATATCCAACCCCCGGCCAGAGCGTCGCCCGCAAGCGCGCCTGGGGCGATTTCTCGACCGGCGGCAGCCGCGGCATCCGCGCCTCGCACGAATACGTCCGCAAGGGCGGCGCTACCGCGCGCGCCATGCTGATCGAGGCGGCCGCGAACGAGTGGAAAGTGCCGGCCTCCGAATGCACGGCGGCCAATAGCGTCATCACCCACACGCCTTCGGGGAAAACCACGACGTTCGGCAAGGTCGCGGAAGCCGCCGCCAAGCTGACGCCGCCGTCCGACGTCAAGCTGAAGGATCCCAAGGACTGGAAGGTCATCGGCAAGCCGCTGAAGCGCCTCGACACGGCCGACAAGACCACCGGCAAGATGATGTACGGCATCGACATCAAGCTGCCGGGCATGCTCAACGCCGCGATCAAGCAATGCCCCGTGTTCGGCGGCAAGCTGAAGAGCTACGACGAAGCCAAGATCGCCGGCATGAAGGGCGTGAAGAAGGTGGTGAAGGTCGGCGATGACGCCATCGCCGTGGTCGCCGATACCTGGTGGCACGCCAAGATCGCGCTCGACGCCATGCCGATCGTCTGGGACGAAGGCAAGAACGGCAACGTCTCCAGTGCATCGATCGCCAAGTGGCTTGAAGAAGGTCTGGACCCGGCGCAGCCGGCGTTTGTCGGCAACGAAAACGGCGATGCCAAAGCAGCACTTGCCGGCGCCGCCAAGAAGGTCGAGGCCGTCTACAGCTATCCCTACCAGAACCACGCCACGATGGAGCCGCTCAACGCCACCGCGCTTTATACCGCGGACAAGTGCGAAGTCTGGTGCGGCACGCAGAACGGCGAAGCGGCTTTCGCGGCGACTGTCGAAGTGTCCGGCCTGCCCTCCGACAAGTGCGATGTGTACAAGCACATGCTCGGCGGCGGTTTCGGACGCCGCGGCAACACCGACTATGTGCGGCAGGCGGTTGCCATCGCCAAGCAGATGCCGGGCACGCCGATCAAGTTGCTATGGTCGCGCGAAGAAGACATGCAGCACGGCGCCTACCATCCGGTCACCCAGTGCAAGATGACCGCGGGCTTCGACGCCGACAACAACCTCACCGCGCTGCATATGCGGATCTCCGGTCAATCGATCCTGGCGAGCCTGCGGCCCGACGCGATGGTCAAGGGCAAGGACCCCGTCACCTTCCAGGGTCTCAATCCCAACGGAGAAGCCGCGTTCGGGTATACGATCCCGAATCTCCTGATCGAACACTCGATGCGCAATCCGCACGTCCCGCCGGGCTTCTGGCGCGGCGTCAACGTCAACCACAACGCGATCTACGTCGAATGCTTCATGGACGAGCTCGCGCATTCGGTCGGCATGGATCCGCTCGAATTCCGTCGCAAGCTGATGGCCAAGAACCCGAAGCATCTGGCCGTGCTCAATGCGGTTGCCGAGAAGATCGGCTGGGGAACGCCGGCGCCGAAAGGGGTCTATCGCGGCCTTTCCCACTTCATGGGGTTCGGCAGCTACGTCGCGGGTGCGGCGGAGATCTCGGTCACCGACGGCAACAAGATCAAGGTGCATCGCATCGTGGGCGCCACCGACCCGGGCTACGCCGTCAATCCGGCGCAGATCGACCGTCAGGTCGCCGGCTCCTTCGTCTACGGCCTCTCCGGACTGTTCTATGGCGGCTGCACCGTCAAGGACGGCCGCATCGAACAGGCGAATTTCGACACCTACAACTCGATGCGGATCGCCGAAATGCCGAAGGTTGAATCCATCATCATGCCGAGCGCGAGCGGTAGCGACCCTTGGGGCGGCGTTGGCGAGCCGACCATTTGCGTGGCCGCGCCGGCCGTGCTCAACGCCTACTTCGCAGCCACCGGAAAACGAATTCGTTCGGTGCCGCTGCGAGATCAGAACATCACCTTTGCCTAGAAAGTCTCGAAGGCGGCGGATTATAACCCGCCGCCTTCTTTTTCCCGGAACTAGCGCGGCGAATTTGAAGCTCCTGTCAGTTTCGCCGCGAGTTCGTGATAGGAGCTTCAAATTCAAAGCCGCGCTAGAATCATATGGTTTGCTAGAGCTCCTTTGATTCCGAAGTTCGCATCGACGGTCGCCGCAACGGTTTGCGAATTTCGGAATCGGAGCTCTAGTTGATGGACGCGTTGCGTTTGAAGACGACGCGGAGAAACGTCCTTCGCGGCTTCGCGGCGGCGACGGCTTCGTTCGCGCTTCCCTGCCCGTCCTTTGCCCAATCGGGCGCACGCGTGATCGTGATCGGCGGCGGCTTTGGCGGCGCCAGTTGCGCGCGCGCTCTGCGCAAGATCGATCCCAAACTGCAAGTCACGCTCGTCGAATCAAACCGGACGTTCACCGCCTGCCCGCTCAGCAATGAAGTGATCGCGGGCTTTCGCGACATCAAGGCGCAGCAATTCGGATATGAGAAGATCGCCGCCGACGGCGTGACCGTCGTCGCGCAGACCGCCACCAAAATCGATCCGCAGGCGCGGACGGTCGGCCTCGCCGACGGAAAATCCCTCCCCTACGATCGGCTGGTGCTCGCACCGGGCATCGACCTGCGGTTCGACTCCTTGCCGGGATACGACGAGGCGGCGGCGGAAAAAATGCCCCATGCCTGGAAGGCCGGCGAGCAGACGCTGTTGCTGCGCCGCCAGCTTGAAGCGATGGAGGATGGCGGCACGGTGGTGCTCGCGGTTCCCGCGACGCCCTATCGCTGTCCGCCCGCGCCGTATGAGCGGGCGAGCCTGATCGCGCATTATTTGAAGGCGAAAAAGCCGCGCTCCAAGATTCTCGTCCTCGACGCCAAGGACGTCTTTTCCCAGCAGCGGCTGTTCGAGAGAGCCTGGAAGGAATTCTATCCCGGCATCATCGAACGCATTCCGCTGTCGCAAGGCGGCCGCGTCGTTTCGGTCGAGGCCGCGACCAACACGCTGATCACGGATTTCGGCAATCACGACGCGCAGGTCGCAAATGTCATTCCGCCGCAAAAAGCGGGCAACATCGCGAGCCTTGCCGGCGCGGCCGACAAGACCGGCTGGTGCCCGATCGATGCCGCGACCTTTGCCTCGAAGCTCGTGCCCAATATCCATGTCATTGGCGATGCGGTGATCGGCGGCAACGCGCCGAAATCCGCATCCGCCGCGACGTCGGAAGGCAAGGCTTGCGCCGCCGTGGTGGCAAGCCTGATCGCCGGGAAGCCGCCGGAGAGGCCGACGATCGAAGGCACCTGCTACAACATCGTCACGCCTGGCTATGCGTTTTCGCAGTCCGGCAATTACCAGCCGCGGGACGATATTTTCATGGAGGTGATGGGCTCCGGCTTCACCAGCCCGCTCAATGCGCCAAGCGAAACTCGCCAGCGCGAAGCCGATCAGGCGCAGTCCTGGTACAAGTCGATCACGGTGGAAACCTTTGGCTAGCTCAGTCGGTTGTATGGCCGGAGGTTATCTCGCAGTCACGCTGCTGGCGTTGCCCTGCTCGGCCCGGGCCGAGGAACTCAAGCCATATACGGTCACCGGTGACGCCATTGCGGAATCGTTGACCGGCGCCCCCGGAGACGCCACGCGCGGCCGCAAGCTGGTCCTGGAGCGCATCAACACCTGTATTCTGTGCCACAGTGGCCCGTTTCCGGAAGAAAAGTTCCAGGGCGACCTGGCGCCAAATCTTTCAGGTTCAGGCAGCCGCTGGTCGGCGCCTCAACTCAGGCTTCGGCTGGTCGATGCCTCCCGTCTCAATCCAGGGACGATCATGCCGTCTTATTATCGGATCGACGGGCTCGACCGCGTCGCACCTAACTGGCGCGGCAAACCGATCCTGTCGGCCGAACAAATTGAGGATATCGTGGCGTATCTGGCAACGCTGCGCGAATAGGAAGGCGATTTGGGATGCCGAACTCCACGATGCCAAATTCTACGGTGCCAAGACAAAAATTCTCCACCCGCCGCCGCTTTCTCCGGCTCGCCGGCAGCGCCGCCGCGATGGGCGCATTGCCATTTGCCGTCAGCGTCCGGCCGGTTGAAGCGACGCCCGAGACGATGGCGAGCGCGATCCGCAACGTCACCGGCGGCGCCACCGTCCAGAACGGCAAGGTCAAACTCGACATTCCGCCGCTGGTCGAAAACGGCAACAGCGTGCCGATGCTGGTGAGCGTCACGAGCCCGATGACCGCAAACGACTACGTCAAAAGCATTCACGTCTTCAACGAAAAGAACCCGCAACCCAATCTCGGCAATTTCTATCTCACGCCGCGCGCCGGCCGCGCGCAGGTTTCGACCCGCGTGCGCCTCGCCGACAGCCAGAAGATCATCGCCATTGCGAAGCTTTCAGACGGCTCGTTCTGGTCGACCACCGCCGAGGTCGTGGTGACGCTGGCCGCCTGCACCGAGGAGGTGATGTAATGCCATCTGCCCTCATCAACGTTCCGAAGAAAGCCAGGAACGGCGACGTCATCGAGATCAAGACGCTGATGTCGCACATCATGGAAACGGGCTATCGCCATACCGCATCCGGCGAAGTCGTGCCGCGCGACATCATCACGAGCTTCACCTGTCGCTTCGAAGGCCAGGAGATTTTCCGCGCCGACCTGTTCCCGGCCACCGCGGCCAATCCGTTCTTTTCGTTTTTCACGGTGGCGACCAAAAGCGGCAAATTCGATTTCGAATGGATCGGCGACAACGGATTTTCCGAGACCGCATCCGCCAGCATCGCCGTCGAATGAGATTTGCAGCGACGATAGTGCTGGCGTCGCTGCTGATCGTAGCCGGCATCGTCGTTCGTCCCCTGGTCGCGACTGAAATTCCGCAAGCCGAGCGCAAATCCGGCTACACATTCATGTCGCCTGAATCCCAGGCCATGCAGGACGACCGGACGTCCAATCCCGGCATGTTGTGGGTGCTCGACGGCGAGAAGCTGTGGAAGCGCAAGGAAGGCTCGGCCGGCAAGGCCTGCGCCGATTGCCATGGCGATGCCACCAGCACCATGAAAGGCGTCGCGGCGCGCTATCCCGCTTACGACAAGGCGCTCGGACGCCCCGTCAATCTCGAACAGCGCGTCAACCTCTGCCGGGTGCGTCACCAGCAAGCCGAGCCCCTTCCTTACGAGAAGCACGATCTGCTTGCCTTGTCGGCGTATGTCGCCGAGCAATCGCACGATATGCCGGTCGCGCCGGATCCTGCGCCCGAGCTCGAACCGTTCCTCGCCAAGGGCCGCGATTTCTTCCTGCACCGGCAGGGACAACTCAATCTCGGCTGCACCAATTGTCACGACGATAATTGGGACAAGCACCTGGCGGGATCTGCGGTCACGCAAGCCATGGCGAACGGCTACCCGATGTATCGGCTCGAATGGCAAACGCTGGGATCGCTGCAACGCCGCTTGCGCAACTGCATCAACGGCATGCGAACGCAGAATTTCGATTTCGGCGCACCGGAGCTGGTCGAGCTCGAGCTTTACCTGATGTCGCGCGCACGCGGCATGCCGGTCGAGACACCGGCCGTGCGGCCCTAGCCCACTGCTGTCAGCGCGACCAGCTTCGAGACGTCGGCGCTCGCTTCGACCGCCCAGATCGCATCGATCAGTGCTGTGGCGTCATAGCGTGGATTCCATAGCGATGCGGCGGCGCGCAACTTGTCTTCGAGATCGCGGTCGGAAAGTGGATTGGCGTCGCTGCCGCGGGCCGCCTTTTGCTCCAGCTTGAAAATCGTACCATCCGAGGTGGTGATCTCCACCGCCGCCGCCACGGTGGAAAAGCTCTCGTCGCGCAAGATTTCAACCTTGCCTCGCAACTTCAGTACTTCAGCATCCTGCACGCAGGCATCGGTAAACTGGTCGAGGCCCGCTTTCCCCTTCAACAGCGCAGCAGCCACCGCATGCTGCACGCTGACCTGCGCCTCGCGGCCGGTTGAAACATTCGGCCGGTCGGCGCGGACGCTCAGCAACGGATTTCCGCGCACCACGACCCGCGCAACGCTCGCTGTCGGATGATCGCGACGCCAGTCCAGCACGCAATCGAGCACCGGATGAATCACAAAGCCGCACGGGTAAGGCTTGTAGGACGTCGCCATGATCTCCCAACGCTCGCCCCAGCCATCGGTGATATGAGACAGGTCCGCCTGTTCGGCGAGCGCATGGTAAAAGCCCTGCACGCCGGCAAGTGGTTCGGGAGGACCGTCGTATCCTTTTTCGGCCAACAGGGCCGACCACAGACCGTTGCGCGCGGCATTGCCGACGCTGACGCTCTTGGCCGGCGTTCCCAGACATTCGCACAGACCCGCCGACTGGGTGGCGGCATTGCCGAGCGCCCAGACCATCTGACGTTCGTCGAGCGGCGCGAGCTTGCCGATCGCGGTCGCGGCGCCGAATACGCCGCAGGTCGAGGTGATGTGCCACCCCCTGTTGTAATGGCTTGGCGAGATCGCGAGCCCGATGCGGGCCTGCACTTCGTTGCCAAGGACAAAGGCCAGCAGCAGGTCGGCACCACGGACCGGGCGCAATCCCGCGTAGGAAAACAATGCGCCTGCAACCGGAGCGGTCGGATGAATCACGGTCGCGGTATGGGTGTCGCAGAAATCATCGACGTTGGCGCCGGCCGCATTGAGAAAGGCCGCACTCAACGCATCGATCTTTTCGCTGCGTCCAACCAGTTCGACCTGCCGGCCGCCGGAGAATTCGGCGAGCGAGCGCAACGTGATTTCGATCGGCCGCGAGCGGCAGCCCGCCAGCGTGACGGCGAAGAAATTGACCAGGGATCGCTTGGCCTGATGCCGTACTTGTGGCGGTATATCCTCCCATCGCGTTGCAACAATGTGACGGGCGAGGCCCTCGGTAACACCTGGCTTTTGCAGCATCTTCATTCCCTGTCTTTGCGGCGCGCAGAATTGCAGGGTGACAAAAAAGCGCAACCACGCGTCTGGTAGATCGGATAGGAAAATTTGCCGTATGATGCCGACCCCAGTGCAGCGAAACCGTTGTGAACCATGCCGACTTTCCTGAAACGCCCCGCCCTTGCCGTTGTCGCCCTGTCGTTGATCTCGGCCTTTGCCGCGGGGAAATCTGCGCGCGCCGACGACTTCCCCTCGCACCCCATTCATCTGATCGTGCCCTATGCGGCCGGCGGCTCTGCCGATGCGACCGCGCGCGTACTGGCGCGGCAAATCGGCAAACGCACGGGCCAGACCATCGTGGTCGAAAATCGCGGCGGCAGCGCCGCGATCGTCGGCACCGAGGTCGTCAACAAGGCCGATCCGGATGGCTACACGCTTCTGCTCGGGCAATCCGGGCCGATCTCGATCAATCCGGCGATCTACAAGGACCTGCCCTACGACCCCGTGAAGGATTTTGCGCCGATCTCGCTGACCAGCATGTATCCGTACATCATGGTGGTGAACCGCTCGCTCGGCGTCAAAACCGTGCAGGAATTCGTGGCGCTCGCCAAGAGCAAGCCCGGTGCGTTGAACTACGGCACCACCGGCGTCGGCGCCGCCAATCATCTGATCACCGAGCTGTTCAACCTCAAGGCCGGCATCAAGATGACCCACATTCCCTACCGCGGCACGTCGCTTGCGGTCGCCGATCTCGTTGCGGGCCAGGTGCAGGTGGTGTTTTCCGATCCGATCTCGGCGTTGCAGCTCGTGAAGTCGGGAGTGCTGGTTGCGCTCGCGGTGAGCAGCAAGGACCGTTCGCCGGTCGCGCCTGAATTGCCGACGATCTCGGAGAGCGGCTATCCCGGTTTCGATGCGAGTCGGCTGGCATGGCATCCTGGCACCGGCCAAGACGCCGCCGGCGATCATCGCCAAGCTCAACACGGAGATCGTGCAGGCGTTGCAACGATCCGGAAACGAAATCGCTGCTCGAAAGCCAGGCGATCCAGCTCGTCGGCACTTCTCCGCAAGAGTTCGCCAGCTACATCAAACAGGACATCGCGCTCTGGAAAGATGTCGCGCAGCAGGCGAAGATCGAAGTGAAGTAACTCTCGCTGATTCCGCCAGCGCGTTTGACGTCATGGCTCGAAGGACGGCGGCGCTATCGCTGACCCATCCGAAGATGTCGCCTTGGGCCTTGATCATCCTGGGACCCACTCGGCCAAAATAAGCAACGCCCGCGCCATTGTGTACAATACGCCAGCGCGGCGACCAGCGTTGAAATCCGCCTGACTTTGAGCCGCTGGATATCGACCCCGATCGGTCCGGCAGCCACCCGCGGTCAACGTCCATCGCCTGGTTGCTCATTCCGTGGGCGCGGGTCCCGAGCGTGTTGACCACGGTCGCTTCCCCTGAAACATTGGCTTTTTGCCCTTCGCGGCGCGATCGGGGCCCGTTTTGGAGCTTCTGGCGCGGAATTTGCTGCTTCTTTCAAATCCTGTTTGAGACATCGATTAGGGGGACGTTCGATGGCCACCATCACAACGGCAGCGCCGGTCGCGCGAAAGCCGATCTACACGTCATTGTTCGCGCAAGTGCTCGTCGCCCTCGTGCTCGGCATCGTGCTTGGGGTCGCCGTCCCCGATTTTGCCGTCAGCCTGAAGATCCTCAGCGACGCCTTTCTCAAACTGATCACCATGATCGTTGCCCCGATCGTATTCTGCGTCGTCGTTCATGGCATTGCGGGCGCGGGCGACCTCAGGAAGGTCGGACGTGTCGGCGTCAAGGCGCTGGCCTATTTTGAGGTGATGACGACGATCGCGCTCGTCATCGGCATCCTGCTCGCCTTTATCTTCGGACCCGGCCACGGCATGAACATCGACGCCTCAACTCTCGATGCCAAGGCGCTCGGGACCTTTGCCGACCGGGCGAAGAACCTCAAAGGCGAAGGCATCGGCGCCTTCCTCCTGAACATCATCCCCACGACCTCCTTCGACGCGCTGTCGCGCAACGACGTGTTGCAGGTCTTGTTCTTCGCGATCATCTTCGGCGTCAGCCTCGCCCTTGTCGGCGGCGAGAAAGGCGAGAAAGTCGCCTCCATGATCGATGCGGTCTCAACCGTGCTGTTCCGCGCCATGGGATTGATCGTACGTGTCGCGCCGCTCGGCGTGCTCGGCGCGGTCGCCTACACCGTCGGCAAATATGGCGTCGGGTCGCTCAAGCAACTGATTTCGCTGGTCGCGCTGTTTTATGTCTCCGTCGCCATCTTCGTCGTCGGCGTGCTCGGCGGTGTGATGGCGATCTGCGGACTGAATATCTTCAAATTCTTAGGCTACCTGCGGGAAGAGCTGACGATTGTGCTGGCGACCGCTTCGTCGGACGCGGTCTTGCCGCAGGTCATGCGCAAGCTCGAACGGCTGGGCGTCAAGGATTCCGTGGTCGGGCTCGTGATCCCGACCGGCTACTCCTTCAATCTTGACGCGTTCTCGATCTACCTGACGCTGGCGGTCGTGTTCATCGCGCAAGCCACCAACGTCCCGCTGTCGTTCGGCGACCTGATCCTGGTGCTCGGCATTTCCCTGGTCACCTCGAAGGGCGCGCACGGCGTCCCCGGCTCGGCGATCGTCATTCTCGCCGCCACGCTGAACGCAGTGCCGAGCATTCCGGCGATCGGGCTGGTGCTGGTGCTTTCGGTCGACTGGTTCATCGGCATGGCGCGCGCGGTCGGCAACCTGATCGGCAACTGCGTTGCGACCGTGGTCGTGGCGGCCTGGGAAGGCGATCTCGATTACGCCAAGGCGAACCAGGTGCTCGATGGGGGCGAGGTCGTGGACGTGACCGCGGGCTAGGATGTGTATTCACAAGAGGTCCGCTTCTGAGGGCGAAGCGGAAGTTGCTTGGGTCGGCCGTTATCGACGGCTTTTGACCCACTGCAGATATCGACGGCGTCAGAACGGGATCAACACGAGTGCGGTCAGCATTGGACCGATCGGCAATCGATACTTTGTCGTCTCATGCACTGTTCCTAGGCGTTCCGTAAACGCTCTGATCAGTTGCCGTTGCTCCTGATGTCCGCTGTCAGTCATTCAATGAAGTATCATGCCGAGCCAACATAGCCATGGTCCGCTATCGGGAGCGATCCGCCTGAAATATCAGCCGCTGTCGAGCACCGCACAGTCTCGATCTCACTCAATCACGGCAAGACTGAGCCGAACTTGCACTCAGCGCATCCGCCGAGAATCACAGCCAGCTACTGGACCAAGCCGATCTTCGCGATGCCTTAGTCGACGACGATGCCGATGATGGTTCCAGGAACCGCTGCTCACACGCGTCAGCTGACGAGCAGCTGCCGGATCGCCAGAATGAAAGATCACGAGAGCAAGCCGACATCCGTTATTGTTCGACATCTTCAGGCCTCCGAGCGATTAAGCGCATAACCCTAAGCCGCTGTGGTCCGGCAGATGGTAGCCGAGTCAACGTAAGTGCGATGTCGCGCGTTAGTTGCTAAGAGAAATCTCGTGCTGCGAGACTTGGCTTAAATCGTCCGCTTCTGGCCCAAAGGCGACGTGCATTCAGATTGGCCTCTCAGTCGCCTTTTGAGGGCAAAGCGGACCTAGTCTGAATCGCGCGCTAGCTGTTCGGCCGGAAGTTTTCGATCAGCCAGCAGCACCCGCGCGCCGGCGTCGGCGCTGTCACGTGCCAGGACCTTCGATACTAGTCAGCAACTGCAATGGCTTCGATCTCGATCAGCCACTCAGGGGCCGCTAACGCCGTGACGCCGACGAGAGTGCTGGCTGGCGGCTCCTTGCCTTCGAAGAATATCGAGCGGGCTTTGCCGATCACGGGGCGCTGCTCCGGCTTATAGTTCACGACGAAGGTGGTGATCTTGACGATGTTGGCGTAGGTCGCGTCGGCGGCCTTTAGCGCTAGACCGAGGTTTTGCATCACCTGGGTCGTCTGCGCAGCGAGGTCGCCTTCGCCCACAATCCGCCCCTCTTCGTCGACGGACACCTGACCGGAGATGTAGATAGTACGTGCACCAGAGGCCGTGACGACGTGAGAATAGGCCGGATTGTGGTGTAAGCCGCTCGGGCGAAGATGGTCGAGCCTAGACATGGTGCTGTCTCCATAAGATTTACAACCAGGATTTGAGTGTAGCTGGCGTGAATCCAAACCAAAACTTATGGCGCTTTTGCCGGGCATAAGTAGCCGTTTGAAGGCAAAGCGGACGTAGCGCTGGATCACACCCTAGCTCTGCGGCCGGAAATTCTCGATCAGCCGCAGCAGCACCCGCGCGCCGGCGTCGGCATCATCAGGCTCGACATGCTCGGCGGGGTTATGGCTGATGCCGCCGCGGCAGCGCACGAACAACATCGCGACGTCGGCAACATCGACCATCGCCATCCCGTCGTGACCGGCGCCACTCGCCAATTCGAATACGGGATAGCCTTCGCCCGTAACGGCTTCCGCGATCTGCGTCTTCAGCCATGACGCGCACGGCACGGTGCGGTTTTCATGCGTGACATCGAGCTGCAAATCGAGCGTGCGGCGTTTGGCGATGGCCTCGACCCGCCGCACCATCTCGGCCACCGAACGATTGCGGCGCAGGTCCGTCGGCGCGCGCATGTCGATGGTAAAATTCGCCTGGCCGGGAATGACGTTGGTCGCCCCTGGCGAGGCATGGATATAGCCGATGGTACCTACCAGCCCGCCATCGTCTTCGCGGCACAACTGCTCGATCGCCGAAATACATTCGGCGGCGCCTGTCAGCGCGTCACGCCGCAGCGCCATCGGCACCGTGCCGGCATGGCCTGCCATGCCGCTCAGCTTTGCCGCCAGACGCGTCGCGCCGGCAATCGCGCTCACCACGCCGACCGGCAAACCCTTGGCTTCGAGCACCGGCCCCTGCTCGATGTGCAATTCGACATAGGCAAGCAGCTCGCCGCGAACCCGTGCCGCCGCGCCGATGCGATCGGGATCGAGGCCGAACTGAACCAGCGCCTCGCGCATCGTGGTTCCCGTGTCGTCCCTGGAAGTCAGGACGCCCTCGTTGAAGGTGCCGGCCACGGCGCGGCTGCCGAGCAGCGTCGAGGCGAAGCGAACCCCCTCTTCATCGGAAAAGCCGATGACCTCGACCGCAAACGGCAGACGACGGCCGCGCTTGTGCAGGTCGGCGACACAGGAGATCGCCGTGATCACCCCGAGCGGACCGTCCCATTTGCCGGCGTCGCGCACCGTATCGTAATGCGAGCCGAGCATCAGGCACGGCAGACCCGGCCGTTCGCCTTCGTAGCGGCCGCAGACATTGCCGATCGCGTCGAGCTTGGCGCTCATGCCGGCCTCGCGCATCCAGGTGCATGATCAGATCGGCCGCGGTACGATGTTCGGGCCGTCAGAAAGATGCGCGTCAAATTGTCAGGCGTTTCGGAAATCGCCGCCAGTTGATGAATGCGACGGACGATTTCCTCGCCAAGCGGCGAGACTTTCGCGGTATTTTTTGCGTCCGTAGAACTCATGAGTGTCAGCCTACTGCTGCGCATTAGCCGCGAGATGGGAAAGATTGGCGTGCCAGTGTTGGGCGATTTGCAGCCTCGTCGGGACCCAGACCCGCTCATGGCTTGCGATGTAATCCAGGAACCGCATCAGCGAGGCCGCGCGGCCGGGGCGGCCGATGAGACGGCAATGCAGGCCGATCGACATCATTTTCGGCGAGGTCTCGCCTTCCGCGTAGAGCACGTCGAAACTGTCCTTGAGGTAGCCAAAGAACTGCTCGCCATTGCCAAAGCCTTGCGCGTTGACGAAGCGCATGTCGTTGAGATCGAGGCTGTAGGGAATGACGAGATGCGGCCCGGCCGCGCCCTTGATCCAGTACGGCAGATCGTCGGCGTAAGAGTCGCTGGAATAAAGAAATCCGCCGGCTTCCATCACCAGGCGAACGGTGTTGGTCGAGGTCCGGCCGGTGTACCAGCCGCGCGGACGCTCCCCCGTCACCTCGGTATGCACGCGGATAGCCTCGGCGATCGCGCCCCGCTCTTCCGCTTCCAACATGTCCTTGTGCTCGACCCATTTCAGACTGTGGCTGGCGATGTCCCAGCCCGCTTCCTTCATCGCCGCCACCACTTCCGGGTTTCGCTTCAGGGCAGTGGCGACGCCAAATACCGTGACCGGCAGTTTTCGCTCGGTGAAAATCCGCCACAACCGCCAAAAGCCGGCGCGCGAGCCGTATTCGAACATCGATTCAATATTGGCGTGGCGTTGGCCGGGCCATGGCTGCGCACCGAGCACATCCGACAGGAATGCCTCGGACGCGCGGTCGCCGTGAAGGATATTGTTCTCGCCGCCCTCTTCGAAATTCACCACAAACTGCACGGCGATGCGCGCATTGCCGGGCCAGTGCGGATGCGGCGGATTGCGGCCGTAGCCACGGAGATCCCTGGGATATCCGCCTTCCGCCATCCTACGCTTCCTCGATGCGGACCTTTTGCGCGCCTTTGTAGAGCACGGTCCTGCCGAGCGTATACAGGTTCTCAAGACCCGACGTGATGGTGATGAAGTGATTGCCCGCAAGCTGGCCCATCTTGCTCGCGAAATGCACGCCGCCATACGCCAGCAGAATCTCGGTTTCGCTGATGCCGCCGGGATAAAGGATCATCTGGCCGGGGGCCGGATAGCTGGTGTGGTTCTCATAGCCGACGCCAAAATCGAGCTCGCCGAGCGGCATCCAGACCCCCTCGCCGCTCCAGCGCACATGGACAAATTCGCTGTTGAACGGCATCGCCTTGCGGAAGGCCGCACAGGTTTTGGGCGCCAATTTTTCTTCAAAACGGGCCTGAAAGCTGAAATCTCCGGCGTGGACGATGAGCTGGCTCATTCAATTTTACCCGCAATGATGTTTTGGGGATATTCTTTCCATTCGATAGCCGAATTCTACGGCCTTTTGCTATCCCCGGCAAAGGCAGATTGGCGGCATTCCAACCACCTCGCGCGCGCCCGGCGCCAAGCATGTTCGCATCCTGAGGGCGCCACGGACCATGCCGCGCCGCGATAGCGATGGGATGGCCCGCCGGCCTGCGCTATTTTGTCGTTTTTATCGCTCGATAAACTGGTCTAATCTGTTAGACGAATGTCGGTTCCTTATCGCTCCAAAAGTGAAATGCGGCCATATCGACAGGTCTGGCCGCGGCGGGTAGGGTCGCGGCCAAATAAGGTTTGGGGGAGACGCTGTTGTCGGGAAAGTTTGCCTGGAAACGGGATTATTATGCCGGCGCGTTGATGGTGTTGCTCGGGGTCGGAGCCGCGGTCACCGGCTCGGGCTACAAGTTTGGCACCCTCGCCAGGATGGGCCCCGGATTCATGCCGGTCGTGCTCGGCGTCGTCCTCGCCTTTCTCGGCATCCTGATCGCAACCACCGCGCTTGGATCATCCGAGCCCGACAATCAGAAATTCCTGCCTGAAAACCCGCAATGGTTGGGCTGGCTCTGCATTCTCGCCGGGCCCGTTCTGTTCATTGTCGTTGGATACTATGGCGGCATGATCCCGGCGATCTTTGCCTGCGTGTTCGTCTCGCACTCGGCGACAAGACGGCGACGTATAAATCGTCGTTCGTTCTCGCGCTCGTGGTCACCGTCTTCGGCGTGCTGCTGTTCCACTATCCTCCTGAACATTCCCTTTCCGTTGCTGCGCGGAGTGAACCTGTGATCTCAACCGCGCTCACCGATCTCTGGTACGGCTTTGGCGTCGCGCTCGAGCCGCACAACCTGATGTATTGTTTCCTCGGCGTGCTGGTCGGCAACATGGTCGGCGTGTTGCCGGGCATGGGTCCTGTCGCCACCATCTCGATTCTGCTGCCGCTCACCTTCGGCATGCATCCGGTGCCGGCGATCCTGATGCTTTCCGGCGTGTATTATGGCGCGCAATATGGCGGAGCGATCTGCTCGATCCTGCTCAACCTGCCATGCCACCCGCCTCACGCCGTCACCTGTCTGGACGGCTTTCCGCTGACCAAGCAGGGCAAGGGCGGTACCGCGCTCGGCATCACGGTCATCGCGGCATTCGTCGGTGCCTCGTGGGGCATCACGGAAATGATTTTCCTCGCGCCTATCCTGGTCAAGATGGCGCTGGAATTCGGCCCTGCCGAAGTGTGCTCGCTGATGCTGGTCGGCCTGATCGCGGGATCGACGCTCGCCAAGGGCTCGCCGCTGAAGGGCATCGCCATGACGGTGTTCGGCCTGTTGCTCGGCATCGTCGGGTCCGATATCGAGACCGGCCAGCCGCGCTTCACCTTCGGCATCACCGAGTTGTTCGACGGCATCGAGATTGCTGCGCTCGCGCTCGGCATGTTCGGCATCGCCGAATTCATGAACAGCATCAACAATACCGAAGCTGTCGACATGAAATACGCCAATGTCGGCATTTCCGACATGTTCCCGTCGAAGGACGACCTCAAGAAATCATTCTTTCCGATGATCCGCGGCACCATTATCGGCAGCCTTTGTGCGCTGATCCCCGGCACCGGGCCCGACGATCGCTTCGTTCGTGTCCTATGCGACGGAGAAGAAGATATCGAAGACGCCGGAGCGTTTCGGCCACGGCGCCATCGAAGGCGTCGCCTGCCCCGAAGCTTCGACGCATTCCTCGGTGCAGGGCGACTTCATTCCGACCATGAGCCTCGGCATCCCCGGCGACACCGTGATGGCGTTGCTGTTGGGCGCGCTGATCATCCACGGCATCGTGCCGGGACCGCAGCTCATCACCCAGCACGCCGACATCTTCTGGGGCCTGATCGCAAGCTTCTGGATCGGCAACATCCTGCTCGTCGTTCTCAACGTGCCGATGATCGGTCTGTGGGTGAAGCTGCTCAGCATCCCCTACCGCTACCTCTATCCGAGCGGACTGTTCTTCGTCTGCATCGGCGTCTATGCCGCGAGCAACGACATGTTCCAGGTCGGCGAGACGCTCGTGATCGGCGTGGTCGGCTACATCCTGCTGCGGCTGGATTTCCACCCCGCCCCGATCCTGCTCGGCTTCGTGCTGGGACCGCGCTTCGAGGAGAACTTCCGCCGCAGCCTTTTGATCTCCCGCGGCGACTTGATGACCTTCATCGAGCGCCCGATCAGCGCGTTCTTCCTCTTCATCTGCGTCGTGCTGCTCGCCGCCCAGGTTTACGTCTGGCTGCGCCCAAAAGACTGTGCAGGAAGAAAAGGCGATCGAGGCGCAGGTTCCCGCGACGCCCTATTCCAGCCTCGCGGAGTAACGGCGGGATAGCCTCGGCTATCTCGCCCGATCGTGCGCCGCCGGATCAGCGCCGGCCATAGCAGTGGAAGCCGCCGTAAATTCCTGAGCGGTCCAGCGCAAGGCCGACGGCGCTGCGTTCATCGTCGCGCCGCCATGTACGGCGCAGCGATGCGAGTTCCTCGCTTTCGATCGGCGACCCCTCACCGGCCGTGCGGAAGATCACATGGACGTTGTCGGTGCCCGCGCGATCGATCGCCGTCCACAGTTCGCGGATTTCGCCGGTCGCCATCCAGTCCTGCGAATCCAGGAGAATGACGGCGTCGACTTCGCGCGCCGGAAGTCCCTCGAGGAATTGCGTGAGACCGGCGTGTTGCGGAATGATCAAGCCGGCGCCGTCGCGCATCCGCTCATATTGGCGGCGCTGCAAATAAGGCGGCAAGCATCGGTCGCCCGGACCGGCATAGCCCCGATTCAGCGCTTGCCATGCAAAATAGTTGGTTTCGTTCGGATGACCGTCGATCAGGCGCAGCAGGCGCTTGTGAAGCACATCGTTCAACGGCGCATCGTCACCCAACAGCGCACGCTGCCGCGGCGGAATACCGAGACTGAACAATAAAGCCGGCGTCGCCGTGATCAGGCGCGCGAACCACGAATGACACGCGCGATCCAGACGTTCCAGCGCATCGATCCGCGCGGGCTCATCCGGTCGTCCGTTCAAGAGGACCGCGGGATCGATCCCGGAGAATTTCGCCGCAACATGGGCAAGACCGATGAACCGGCCGAGCATGCCGTGGCGGTAGAATCCGTCGGTGAAATGGGCATGACGCGGACGGCCGACGATATTGCGTCTGTCCCAGTAATTGCGCGCCTGCGCATCCAGCAGCGGCCGCAACCGCTCGCGATAGAGATCGGAATTGGCCGGCGCGTTGGCCGCACCGAAGAATTGCCAGAAATCCGAATAATCGGAAAAAGTGCGCAAGCCCGCCAGCTTCAGCTTGAGCAGCGCCAGATGCGCTTCATTGAGATCGACGGCGTAGACCTGCGCCGGCTGCGCCATCAAATAGGATAACGCGTTGCATCCGCCCGAAGAGATCGTGACGATGGTCGAACCGACGGCCAAGCGAAGCGCGGCGAGATCGGCGACCGGATCCTCCCAGATCTGGGTATAGACCAGACGACGAAGCCAGAACGCATACAGCCTGTCCCAGATCGTCGCTTCAGCGTCGCCTTTGTCGTCGCGAACGGCGTCTGCGATGAGCTGGCTGTTCATCGAATTCCTCGGGTCGGCAATTCCATCAGGATATCTCGCGCGCGCTTCAGTTTTGCGACAGCGGCTTGAGAATCGACCGCGACGACGGCGCTGGAACTCGTTTTGGTTTCGCGATGCGGGCCGCGGCCGTCACATGGCCTGTCGCGCGAACATCGCATGGAGGATCAAGACCAACCGCGACGAGGACGAATCATGTCGGCCCTCCTCAGGATACCGGTGTCAGTTTGGCGGTCGGGAACTCGCCGTGCGGCGTGACCGCTTTGTCGAGGCCGCTGTGACCGGCTGGCTTGCAGTACTCGCGGCGGGCCTGTTCGAGATCGCCTGGGCCTTCGGACTGAAATATTCGGACGGCCTCACCCGGTTCTGGCCGACGGTTGCAACCGCGGTGGCGATCCTCGCGAGCTTTGCGCTGATGTCGTTTGCGCTTCGCTCGCTGCCCTTCGGCACGGCCTATGCGATCTGGACCGGCATTGGCGCCGCCGGCAGCATCATCCTCGGAATGGTGATCTTCAGCGAGCCGACCGATCCGGTGCGCATCGTCTGTCTGACGCTGATCGTCGCGGGAATGGTCGGGCTGAAGCTCAACTCGCCGGTGTAGACTTGCTATCTTCCTTGCGCCGCAAGTTTCGCCATCCCTCGACAACGCCGAACACGCTAAGCGCAAAGATAAACGGCAGGAAGTGATACATCAGGCGGAACATCAACAGCGCCGCCACCAGCGGTTCCTTGTCGTCCTTGCCGAGCCCGATCAGGAACGTCGCATCGAAAACGCCGATACCCGCCGGCGTGTGGCTCGCAAATCCCAACAGCGTCGCTGCGATGAAAACGGCCATGATCGGGAAGATCCCGATATTCGGCCCGGCCGGAATCAGCACGTACATCGCGAGCGCGGCAGCGCCGAGATCGAAAACGCCGATCACGATCTGCAACAATACCAACGGTCCCGAAGGAAGCCGGACCGGCCAGCGCTTGGTGCCGATGTTGCGTGGAGACCAGCACCAGCCCATGAAACCCGCGACCCCGAGAAGCAGCGCCACGGCGAGCCACTGATTGACCTTCGGCGACAGGAAATCGACCAGGCTGATCGCGTCAGGCGCAAAGAACAATCCGATGCCGAGCGCCGTCAGATTGCCGAGCCAGAACGTCAGTCCGGTCAGAAAGCAGATGTTGGCGACTTCGAACGCGCCGAGACCATGATACGAATAGACCCGATAGCGGATGACGGGCGAGATCAAGGAAACGGCGCCGATGCCGTGCGCGATCGGATAGCTGGTGAAGCTCGCCAGTGCCGCCGTCCGATAGGGAATGTTGGTGCGGCCGATCGTCCGCAGCGCGAGCAGATCGTAGAAAGTCAGGCTCGCATACGAGGTCATCACCAGGGCTGCCGCCAGTGCGATGAGATAGGGATCGGTGTGCTTGATAACCTCGAACACTTCGTTGGTGTCGATGGTTTTCAGCGTGTGGGTCAGCGCAAAAATTGCAATTGCTGCAATGGCAATGCTGACGACAATGCCGAGGCCCTTCAACTTGAAGCCCCTGCGGGGCGATTTTGTCGGCGCAATTACCTTCAGTGTGTTCATCCGAGCAAAGCTAACAATATTCAATCATTGCCAGCCGATTCGCGCTGGTCGATATCGTCAGATGACACGCAGATGTGACAACCGCGTTACCAGTTTCAACTTCCGGAAACACGCGCCAAGCCTGGAATGATTCAAGGTCACAGCGATTCAAGAAAAGTTGCGCGCCCAAACCCACTGCCGACGCATTGTGGTCGCATCGGATTCACGCGTCGCTCGTAGAGAGCAACGCAAGATGGCGACTTGCATCGAGGCAGCATGAGCGACGAGAACGATTTCGATCTCAGACCCGACCAATGGGAGGCACTGAAAGCGCTTCGCTCGTCTCATGCGGGGTTACCCTCCCCGGCCCGGCTGGCGCTCGACGGCCTGATCGCGCTTGGCCTCGTGGCGGTCGACGACCGCGTGCCGGCCATCACCGATCGGGGGCGAAAAGCCCTGGTCAGGGGCTCGTTCAGCCTGCTGGATGCAGACGCCTGAAGCGAGCGAGTTAGGCCTGCATCGGGACGGTACCGATTGCCCGGCTGCCCGTCCGATTCGTCGTGGGCGCGGCCTTGTCGCGAATCCCGGATCGGATAAAAATGTACCGTTTAAGCCCGATTACCCGTCGTGGTCTTTCGACCACAAGAACGGCTTAAACGGCGTTCTGATTGTTGCCCCGCAGTCGCGGTCTGAAGCAAAAGTGCAATTCTTTCCGATTGTTAATGCGACAATCCTAATCGGGAACGTTCAAATGCGGTTGCCAGCGGACCCTAGTGTCCCGATTCCGAAGTTCGTATCATTTCTCGGAGCCACGTTTCGAACTTCGGAATCGAAAGGACACTAGCTAATTTATTGATCTAGTGTGGCTTTGGTTCAGAAGTCCGCATGACGAACTCGCGGCACAAAATGATGCGGACTTCTGAACCGCCACACTAGGGGCGGTTCCTGCGACTGATTGCGGAAAAGCCGCTCATTTCTCCTCTGATGGCAGGTCAATGAACCAACCGATCAAGAACTTCCCGGAAGCACCTTCGCTTGGTTCTTCGCAGACCGGCAAGCCGCGGTCCGCCCGGCGCTTTGTCCTGACATGCATCGTCATCCTGCTCGTGGTCGCCGGCATCGTCTGGTGGACAAAACAGGCGCCGCCACCGGAGCAAGGCGGCCGTGGCCGCAATGCCGGCCCGATGTCGATCGTCCCGGAAGCCGTCGGCAAGGGCGACATCGGTATCAACATCAATGCACTCGGCACCGTGACATCGCTTGCGACCGTGACCATTCGCACGCAGATCAGCGGCTACCTGATGAAGGTCAACTTCACCGAAGGCAACGAGGTCAAGAAAGGCGACCTGCTCGCCGAAATCGATCCGCGGCCCTACGAAGCCGCGTTGGCGCAGGCCAAGGGGCAGCTGGCGCGCGACGAAGCGATGCTGAAGGGCGCGCAGGTGGACCTGACGCGCTACCAGGGGCTGGCGGCGCAGAACGCAGTGCCGCGTCAGACACTCGATACGCAGGTGGCGCTCGTCGCCCAAAACCAGGGTACCGTCGAGGCCGACAAGGCGTCGGTGAAATCCGCCGAGGTCAACCTCGCTTACTGCCACATCGTCTCGCCGCTCGATGGCCGCGTCGGCCTGCGTCAGGTCGACCAAGGCAACTACGTCACGCCCGGCGACACCAGCGGTCTCGTCGTGATCACGCAATTGCAGCCGATCAGCGTGCTGTTCACCGTGCCGGAAGACAACCTGCAAGCGATTGCCAAGCGCATCCAGGCCGGCGCGGTGTTGCCCGCGACTGCACTTGACCGCACCGGCGCCAACAAGATCGCGGACGGATCGCTGCAAACCTTCGACAGCCAGATCGATCCCACCACGGGCACGATCAAACTGCGCGCCCAATTTCCAAATGACGATCGCCTGCTGTACCCGAACCAGTTCGTCAACATCCGTCTCTTGCTCGATACCCACAAGGACGTGACGACGATGTCGAGCGCCGGCATCCAGCGCGGCGCGCCGGGCACCTTCGTCTATCTCGTCAATGCCGACAGCACGGTATCGGTGCGGCCGGTCAAGCTTGGCGTCACCGACCGCGACCGCGTCGAGGTCCTGTCCGGGCTCGTGCCCGGCGACCGCATCGTCATCGATGGCGCGGACAAGCTTCGCGACGGCGCCAAGATCATCATTCGGTCGGAAAACAATCCGGCACAAACCGCGCCGGCCCAGCCGACGGGTGACCCCAGTAAATCGGGTGGCGGCAAACGCCGGCGCTCCGAGGGTGGACAGCAACAATGAGTCCCTCGCAACCGTTCATCCTACGACCGGTCGCAACCACTCTATTGATGATCGCCATCATGCTTTCGGGCTTGCTGGCGTTCCGCTTCCTGCCGGTCGCAGCGCTGCCTGAAGTCGATTATCCGACCATCCAGGTCCAGACCTTCTATCCGGGCGCGAGCCCGGACGTGATGACCTCTTCCGTCACCGCGCCGCTGGAAGTGCAGTTCGGGCAGATGCCGAACCTCAACCAGATGAGCTCGATCAGTTCGGCTGGCGCGTCCGTCATTACCTTGCAATTTGGCCTGACGATTTCGCTCGACGTCGCCGAACAGGAAGTTCAGGCCGCGATCAACGCCGCCGGTAACCTGCTTCCGGCCGACCTTCCGGCGCCGCCGATCTACGCCAAGGTCAACCCGGCCGACGCGCCGATCCTCACGCTCGGCCTGACCTCGAAGACCATGAAGCTGACGGACGTCGAGGACTTCGTCGACACGCGCCTCGCCCAGAAGATCTCGCAGCTCCCCGGCGTCGGCCTCGTCAGCCTCAGCGGCGGCCAGCGGCCGGCGGTGCGCATCCAGGCCGACATCCGCAAGCTTGCCGCCTATGGTCTCAACATCGACGACCTGCGCACAACGCTTGGCAACGCCAACGTCAACACGCCGAAAGGCAACTTCGACGGCGCCATGCGCGCCTACACCATCAATGCGAATGACCAGATCCGCAATGCGAGCGACTACAAGATCGCTGATCGTCGCCTACAAGAACGGTTCGCCGGTGCGCCTCAGCGACGTCGGCGATGTCGTCGACGGCGCGCAGAACGACAAGCTCGGCGCCTGGATGAACGAGACGCCCGCGATCATCATGAATATCCAGCGCCAGCCTGGCGCCAACGTGATCGCGGTCGTCGACGGCATCAAGTCGCTGTTGCCGCAATTGCAGGCGTCGTTGCCGGCGGCGATCGACGTCAACATCCTGACCGACCGGACGGTCACGATCCGCGCCTCGGTCGACGACGTCGAGTTCGAGTTGACGCTGGCCGTCATCCTCGTCGTGCTCGTGATCTTCGTGTTCCTGCGCAACACGCGCGCCACCCTGATCCCGAGCCTGTCGGTGCCGCTGTCGCTGGTCGGTACGCTCGGCGCCATGTACCTGTTCGGCTTCAGCCTCAACAATCTGTCCTTGATGGCGCTGACGATCGCGACCGGTTTCGTGGTCGACGACGCGATCGTCGTGATCGAAAATATTTCCCGCTATCTCGAGGAAGGCGACAGCCCCTTGCAGGCTGCGCTAAAGGGCTCCGAGCAGATCGGCTTCACCATCATTTCGCTGACGGTCTCACTGATCGCGGTGCTGATCCCGCTCTTGTTCATGGCCGACGTGGTCGGCCGCCTGTTCCGTGAATTCGCGATCACGCTCTCGGTCACGATCCTGATCTCGGCGGTGGTCTCGTTGACGCTGGTGCCGATGGCCTGCGCCAAACTGCTCAAGCCGGAATCCCAAAACCAGGAAAACGCGTTCCAGCGCCGCAGCCGCGAGGCATTCGACTGGATCATCGAGATGTATGGCCATGCGCTCACCTGGGTGCTGGACCATCAGCCTCTCACTCTGATGGTTGCGCTTGCGACTTTCGTCCTTACCGGCTTGCTCTACGTCGTGATCCCGAAAGGGTTCTTCCCGCTTCAGGATACCGGCGTGATCCAGGCGATCTCCGAAGCGCCGCAGTCGGTCTCCTATGGGGCGATGGCCGAACGCCAGCAACAGCTCGCTTCGATCATCCTGAAGGACCCTGACGTTGTCAGCCTTTCCTCTTTCATCGGCGTTGACGGGACCAACAACACGCTCAATAGCGGGCGAATTCTGATCAATCTCAAGCCCTATAATCAACGCAAGTCCGACGTCTCGACCGTGATGCGGCGGATTCAGAATGCGACCGCGCCGCTCCCCGGCATCACATTATATATGCAGCCAGTCCAGGACCTGACGATCGAAGGCACCGTCAGCAAGACGCAGTATCAGTTCATCTTGCAGGACGCCGACCCGGCCCAATTGTCTGAGTGGACGCCGAAGCTCGTCGACAAGCTGAGGCAACTTCCGCAGCTCGGCGATGTCGCCAGCAACATTTCCGATCAGGGGCTGTCGGTCTATGTCGAGATCGATCGCGATCAGGCCGCTCGCTTCGGCATTACGCCGGCCACGGTCGACAACGCGCTCTACGATTCCTTCGGCCAGCGGATCGTCTCCACCATCTTCACGAACTCCAACCAGTACCGCGTCATCCTCGAGGCAGACCCGCGCCTGCAAAATTCGCTGCAATCGCTCTCCGACATCTATCTCCCCTCTTCGGTCGGCAGTACGCCGGTGCCGCTTGCGGCGCTCGCGAAATTCCACGAGCAGACTGCGCCGTTGTTGGTGTCTCATCTCGGACAATTTCCGGCGGCCACGGTGTCGTTCAACCTTGCGCCGGGCGCAGCGCTTGGCGACGCCGTGACGGCGATCAAGCAGGCACAAGCCGAGATCGGGCTGCCCGCCAGCATGATCACCAGCTTCCAGGGCGCGGCGCTGGCATTTCAGTCGTCGCTCTCCAATCAGCTCTTCTTGATTTTGGCGGCGATCGTCACCGTCTACATCGTGCTCGGCGTGCTCTATGAGAGCTTCATTCACCCCCTCACGATTCTCTCGACGCTGCCGTCGGCCGGAATCGGCGCGCTGCTCGCGCTGATGATGGCCGGCGACGATCTCACCATCGTTGCGATCATCGGCATCATCCTGCTCATCGGCATTGTGAAAAAGAACGCGATCATGATGATCGACTTCGCGCTCGACGCCGAGCGCCATGAAGGCAAATCGCCGAGAGAGGCGATCTATCAGGCCTGCCTGCTACGCTTCCGCCCGATCCTGATGACGACGATGGCCGCGGTGCTCGGCGCCCTGCCCTTGATGCTCGGCACCGGCGCCGGGTCCGAGCTGCGCCATCCGCTCGGCATCTCCATCGTCGGTGGCCTCCTGCTCAGCCAGTTGCTGACGCTGTTCACGACGCCCGTGATCTATCTCTGGTTCGATCGGCTCGCGATCCGCTTCTCGGGCCGCGCAGACGAATCCGCCCAGCCGGCGGAGTGAGCGTAGCCGATGGGGCCCTCAACACCATTCATTCGCCGGCCCATCGGCACAACGTTGCTCACCTTCGGTCTCGCGGCGGCCGGCGTGGTCGCGTTTTTCAAGCTGCCGGTATCGCCGCTGCCGCAGGTCGATTTCCCCACCATTTCCGTTCGAGCGACCTTGCCGGGCGGTAGCCCGCAGGACGTGGCGACCACCGTTGCGAGCCCGCTGGAACGTCACCTCGGACAGATTGCCGACGTCACCGAAATGACCTCGTCGAGCACCGTCGGCGGCGTTCGCATCACGCTCCAGTTCGGCCTCAACCGCGACATCAACGGCGCTGCGCGCGACGTGCAGGCCGCGATCAACGCCGCGCGAGCCGACCTGCCGACCAGCCTGCGGAGCAATCCGACCTATCGCAAGGTCAATCCGGCCGATGCGCCGATCCTGATTCTGACTTTGACCTCCGACACCATGACCCGCGGCGACCTCTACGACGCGGCATCTACCACCCTGGCACAGAAATTGTCGCAGGTTGACGGCATCGGCGAAGTGGTCGTCGGCGGCAGTTCACTGCCGGCGGTGCGCGCCGAACTGATTCCACAGGCGCTTTACAAATACGGCGTCGGTCTCGAGGACGTGCGCGCCGCGCTCTCCAGCGCCAACGCACACAGCCCGAAAGGCGGCATCGACGTCGGAAACGAGCGTTACCAGATCTACGCCAATGACCAGGCCACCAAGTCCGATGACTACAAATCGCTGATCGTCGCCTATCGCAACGGCGCGCCGGTCCGCCTGTCCGACGTCGGCGAGGTAACGGACTCGGTCGAAAATCTCCGCAATGCGGGGCTCGCCAACGGCAAGCCGGCCGTCCTCATCATTCTTTACCGGCAACCCGGCGCCAATATCATCTCTACCGTCGATCTCGTGAAGGGGCTCATGCCCCAACTCAGGGCCTCGGTTTCGCCGACGATCGACATCGGCCTGGCCGTCGACCGCTCGATCACGATTCGCGCCTCGCTGCGTGATGTCGAGCGCACCCTTATCATGGCGGTGCTGCTCGTGATCCTCGTGGTGTTCGCCTTCCTGCGCAATTTGCGCGCCACGCTGATCCCGGTCGTGGCGGTCTCGGTCTCGCTGATCGCCACCTTTGCCGCCATGTATCTGTTCGGCTACAGCCTCGACAATCTTTCGCTGATGGCGCTGACGGTTGCGACGGGCTTTGTTGTGGACGATGCGATCGTCGTTCTCGAAAACATCACCCGCTACATCGAAGAAGGCATGTCTCCGCTGGAGGCGGCGCTGAAGGGTGCCAGTGAGGTCGGGTTTACCGTGCTGTCGATGAGCATCTCGCTTATCGCCGTCTTCATCCCGATCCTGTTGATGGGCGGCATTATCGGCCGCCTGTTCCGCGAATTCGCGATGGTGATCTCGATCTCCATCATGATCTCGCTCGCGGTTTCGTTGACGACCACACCGATGATGTGCGCGGTGCTGCTCCGTCACCAGACCAGCGAACACGGACGGATCTATCGTTTCAGCGAGCGCTTCTTCGACGCCATGCTCGGCGTCTACCGGCGGACGCTGGCTGTGGCGCTCCGGCATCCCGCCTTGATGATGATGACCCTGGCCGTGGTGCTCGGCCTCAACTTCTATCTTTACGACGTCATTCCGAAGGGCTTTTTCCCGCAGCAGGACACCGGCCGCCTGACCGGCTCGATCCAGGCCGATCAAAGCATCTCGTTCCAGTTGATGCAGCAAAAGCTCACGCAATTCATCAACATCATCAAGGGCGATGCCGCCGTTGAAACCGTCGTTGGATTTACCGGCGGCGGCCAGACCAATTCCGGCTTTGTTTTCGTGTCGCTGAAGCCGCTCAGCGAGCGCAAGATTTCAGCCGACGGCGTGATCGCGCGGCTGCGCCGTGAGATGGCCGTGATACCGGGCGCCACCCTGTTTCTCCAGGCTGTGCAGGACATTCGCATCGGCGGCCGCGCCAGCAATGCTCAATATCAGTTCACCTTGCAGGGGCCCACATTCGAGGAGCTTAACGAGTGGACGCCGAAGATCGCGGCCGCCTTGCAAAGCGACCCCAACCTGACCGACGTCAACAGTGATCAGCAGAGCAAGGGGCTGGAAACCGATCTTGTCATCGATCGCGATGCGGCTGCACAACTCGGCGTCACCGTAAGTCAGGTTGACAACACGCTTTATGACGCCTTCGGTCAACGGCAGGTATCGACCATCTACGTGGCTCGCAACCAATATCACGTGATCATGGAGGTCGCGCCGCAATACTGGCAAGATCCGGAAACACTGAAAGACGTATGGATCTCGACGTCGGGCGGTTCGGTCGGCGGCTCACAGTCAACCAACGCGGTGGCCGGAACCGTTTCCGCCGGCAAAGCGAACTCGGCGACCTCGGCAAACGCACAAGCCGCACGAAACCTCGCGAACAATTCGATCGGCGCGACCGGCAAAGGCGTGTCTTCCACCGGCTCGGCGGTCTCGACCGGCGCCGAAACCATGATTTCGTTGTCGGCGGTCGCACGCTTCACGCAAAGCGCGACGCCGCTGGCGGTGAATCACCAGGGCCTTCTGGTCGCCAACACGATTTCCTTCAACCTGCCGCCAGGCGGCTCGCTCAGTTCGGCCGTCACCTCGATCGATGCCGCCATGAACCGGATCGGCGTGCCTGCCACCATCCGTGGCACGTTCCAGGGAACCGCCAAGGCCTTCCAGGACTCGCTGAACAATCAGCCGTTCCTGATCCTTGCCGCGCTGATCACGATCTACATCGTGCTGGGCGTGCTCTACGAGAGCTACGTTCATCCACTGACGATTCTCTCCACGTTGCCTTCCGCAGGCGTCGGCGCCTTGCTCGCCTTGATGGCATTCAGGACCGAATTCAGCATCATGGCCCTGATCGGCGTCATCCTGCTGATCGGAATTGTGAAGAAGAATGCGATCATGATGATCGATTTCGCACTCGAGGCCGAACGTAACCGCGGCCTCAGCTCGGTGGATGCGATCTACGAAGCGTGCCTGCTTCGCTTCAGGCCGATCATGATGACCACGATGGCGGCCCTGCTCGGCGCCGTACCCCTGGCGCTTGGCCTGGGTGAAGGCAGCGAACTCAGGCAACCGCTTGGTATTGCAATTGTCGGGGGACTGATCCTCAGCCAGGTCCTGACGCTCTATTCAACGCCGGTAATCTACCTTTATATGGATCGATTCCGGCTTTGGAGCCAACGTATGCGGGGTGGCCGGGCGCCGCTTGCCCCGGATACCCGGCTGCAACCCGGCGAGTAGGTATTGGCATTCCGATGAGCGGCAAAGTTTCACGACGAACCTCACGCGGCTTGGTTCGCTTTGGCAAGGTTCGCCTGGCATTGCTTTGGCAAGGCTCGCTTGGCCATGACCGCCGCGCTGCTCGGCCCCGCGCTGTCGGGCTGTATCCTTGGAACCGAGCGGCCGGACCTCAATCTCGACGTGCCGGCCGCCTATCGCGAAGGCGGCCGCACCGCGCCCGATTCCCACCTTCCTGCGGTCGATTGGTGGCGCGGTTTCAAGTCCGGCGAACTGACCTCGCTGATGGACGCAGCCCAGCTCTACAATCTCGACGTCGCGGTCGCCATTGCCCAGATCGTCCAGGCCGATGCGCAGGTCGGGATCAACGGCGCGCCACTATTGCCGTCGGTGTCGGGGACAGCGAACGCCGAGCAGAGCCGCAGCGCCGTCGGTTCGCTGGCGACCGGTACCGGCGGAATTGGCGGAAAAAGCTTCTCGCAATACAGTCTCGGGCTGACGGCGAGCTACATGCTCGACTTCTGGGGCAAGAACCGCGCGACGCTCCACGCCGCCGAAGAAACCGCGACCGCCTCGCGTTACAATCGCGAAGTCGTCACGCTGACCGCGATGGTCACCGTCGCCAATACCTACTTCCAGATTCTCGCGGCCCAGGACGAGTTGCGCGTCGCGCGGCGCAACCTTGCCGCAGCCGAACGTATCCTGACGCTGATCAAGCAGCAGTTCGCCGGCGGCACCGCCTCGCAACTCGACGTGTCGCAGCAGGAGACTCAAGTTGCGACCGAGCGCGCGGCAATTCCGCCGCTCGAGATCACGCTGCGCCAGAACATGGCCACCCTCGCCGTGCTGGTCGGCCGCGCACCGGCGAATTTCACCGTGAAGGGCGGAACGATGACGCAAGTCTCGGTCCCGCGCGTGACGCCTGGCATGCCATCGGAACTGCTCAATCAAAGGCCTGACATCCGCCAAGCCGAGGCACAGCTGGCGTCCTCGAACTTCAGTGTTGAATCGGCGCGCGCCGCGTTCTTCCCGCAGATTCAATTGACCGCACAGACCGGCGTGCAGAGTGCCGCGCTGGCCTCGTTGTTTGGACCGGGCGCCTGGTTCTACACGCTTTCGGCGGGACTGACGCAGCCGTTGTTCGACGGCTTCCTGCTGGAAAGCCAGTTGAAGCAGGCCAAGGGCGTGCAGCTGCAGAATCTGCAAGCGTATCGAAAGGCCGTGCTCTCGGCCTTCTCCGACGTCGAGAAGGCGCTGGTTGCGTTGTCGCAATCGACCTTGCAAGAGCGCCTCCAGGCAGAAGCCGTGGCCTCTGCGCGCAAGGCGTTCGAAGTATCGGAAACCCAGTTGCGCGCCGGCACCGTCAACCTGATCACCGTGCTGCAAACCCAGCAAACGCTGCTCACCAACGAGAACGCGCTGGCGCAGGCACGGTTGAACAAGCTGCTCGCAGCCTCGAGCCTGTTCCAGGCGCTCGGCGGCGGATGGACGCCGACCGGGCAGTTGAGCTCGCTTCAGCCCCAGGAAGCGGTCGCCCCAGCAGCGCAGTGAGCCTTGCACTGCGGTATGGCTTCTCAAGTGATTTGAGCCAGAATCTCCGAGGAAATACCGGCACTTAATCGCCTTGTATTCGACGGCGGGCTCGCTATATTTCATGCTTCGGTTACGATCGTATTGTAATTTCGTGGTTGGTGATGAGGCCCGTCTGTTCAGGCGGGCCGTCGCCATTTAAGGCCACCGCTGAAGGGCGAAAGCCCGGAGCGCCAAGCCTGGATCTGAAGGGATTGACCGCGATGACTCGTTCCAACCGGGTTGACCATATCCGGATCACCTCGCATCCGGCACCGGGCGGCAAACTCAAATTCCCGATCCAATGGGGAGCGGCCAGCGCGCGCGAACGCGGGCCGATCATCGGTACAGTATCCCGGCCGCAGGATCGCAACGTCATCGGCTCCCACGGCGGCTCCTATTCGGTCTATCGCGCGCTCGCGGTTTCCTCCGGCGCGCTCGATCCGATCCGGCGTCCCGATCTCACCAACACGCATCCGGCGGCAACGATCGGCCCCTTCCCGCAATGGAGCGAGCCGGAACGCATCGTCTCGCTAGATCCCTGGGGTCATCTGGTGGCGGAGAACTTCGCTTCTGAAATCGCCGAGGGCATCGACATCCGTCCGAGCATCGCGATCACCCGCGCCCGTCTCGACCTGCCCGAACTCAAATCGGCCATCGACGCTGGACGGCTGAAGCACGACGGCGACGTCGTTCACAAGAACGGCAGTGTTTCGGTGGTCAAGATCGCCCTCGATCCGGTGTGGTACCTTCCGGGTATCGCAAAGCGCTTTGCCACCACTGAAAACAATCTGCGCCGGCAACTGTTCGAGCAGACTGCGGGCATGTTCCCGGAGTTGGTGACGCGGCCGGACTTGCAGGTCTTCCTGCCGCCGATCGGCGGCATGACGGCCTACATGTTCGGCGATGTCGCCAAACTGCCGGACCATCGCACCAAGATCACCTGCCGCGTGCACGACGAGTGCAACGGTTCCGACGTATTCGGCTCCGACATCTGTACCTGCCGCCCTTATCTGATTCACGGAATTGAAGAGTGCGCGCGCGCCGGGCAAGAAGGCGGCCTCGGCATCATCGTCTATAACCGCAAGGAAGGCCGCGCGCTCGGCGAGGTCACCAAATTCCTGGTGTACAACGCGCGCAAGCGCCAGGAAGGCGGCGACGCGGCCGCGCAATATTTCGAGCGCACCGAATGCGTCGCCGGCGTGCAGGACGCGCGCTTCCAGCAATTGATGCCGGACGTGATTCATTGGCTTGGTCTCAAACGCATCGACCGTTTCGTATCGATGAGCGACATGAAGCACGATGCGCTGACCAGCCAGGGCATCGAGATCGTCGAGCGCGTTCCGATTCCCGACGAGCTTGTCCCGCCCGATGCGCATGTCGAGATGGCCGCGAAGAAGGCTGCCGGCTATTACACCGCGGAGCCGGTGCCGTCAGACGACCTCGCCAATTCGGTCGGCCGTCCGCTTGAAAAATACTGAGCAAGGCGCGGCCGTGTCCTCGGCAAATTCCGAAACGTCGGCAGCGCTGACGCTGCTTAGCGCCTCGGCGGTTCGTGAACGCGCCCATCGCATGCTGGCCTTGGGGCTCGATGACAAGCTGCCGCACTTTCGCGTCCACCCCGAAAAAATGGACGGCGTCGTCGACCTCGTGCTGCAAACGACCCGCGACGCCTACCCCTCGCTCGACGTGCCGTTTCACTCGCGCTGGCGGCACTTCGTCGTCAATGGCGACAACCGTTGGGCCGCCATCGCAGGTCAGGCCCGCTGGCGTGATGCCGCCGCACGCGCGCGGGCGGAGTTCGATCTTGCCATCGTCAGCGTCTTCCTCGATGCCGGCGCTGGCCCTACCTGGCGCTATCGCGATCCGAACAGCGGCCTTGCCGTCGGCCGGTCGGAGGGGTTGGCATTGGCCAGCCTTGCGATGTTCGAGAGCGGCGCTTTTTCCGCAAACGCCGGCGAGCCGCTTCGCGCCGACGGCACGGCACTTGCCAGCCTTTCGGTGGATGACGTCGCGCGCGGCCTGCAGGTTTCCGACGCCAATCCGCTTGTCGGACTGGACGGCCGCGTCGAGCTCTTGCGCAGCCTCGGCAAGCTCGTCGCCTCCAAGGGCGACATTTTCGGCCGGCACGACGCGCCGCGTCCGGGTGGCCTGTTCGATCAGTTGGCCTCGCGCGCCGAGAATGGCCGGCTTCCCGCCTCGATTATCCTGTCCGAACTGTTGCAGCAGCTTGGGCCGATCTGGCCGTCGCGGCTTTCGCTCGGCGGGATCGCGCTTGGCGACTGCTGGCGACATCCGGCGCTAACGGCTGATGACGCAACGAATGGCCTGGTGCCATTGCACAAGCTTTCGCAATGGCTCGCCTACTCCTTGATCGAACCCTTACAAACCGCCGGCGTCGAAGTCGTCGATATCGATGGTCTTACGGGCCTTGCGGAATACCGCAATGGCGGACTGTTCATCGATTCCGGCGTGCTGGCCTTTCGTGACCCGAACGATGCACAACGCGAGCATGAGGTTTCCTCGACCCTGGTCGTGGAATGGCGCGCGCTGACGGTTGCGCTGCTCGACCGCCTCGCCGACGGTGTGCGGAAGCGGCTCGGGCTCGACACGCGCTCGCTGCCGCTTGCGAAAGTTCTCGAAGGTGGCTCATGGGCCACCGGCCGGCGGCTCGCCCGCGAGCGCCGCGCAGATGCCTCGCCGCCGGTGAAGGTCATCAGCGATGGCACGGTATTTTAGAGGGGCCAAGAGATTTTTAGAGGGGCCAAGACATGGAAGGCGTGACCATCGTTAGCCATCCGCTGGTGCAGCACAAGCTGACGCTGCTCCGGGAAAAGGATGCGTCGACAAAGTCGTTTCGCGAGTTACTGAAAGAGGTCGGGATGCTCCTCTGCTACGAGGTGACCCGCGATCTGCCGCTTGCCGAGGTCGACATCGAAACGCCGCTCGCGCACATGAAGTCGCCGCAGCTTGCGGGCAAGAAGCTCGTCTTTGCACCGGTGCTGCGCGCCGGAATGACGTTTGCGGAAGGCATGCTCGACCTGGTGCCGAGCGCACGCGTCGCCCATATCGGGCTCTATCGCGAGCCCAAGACGTTCACCGCCGTCGAATATTACTTCAAGGCGCCGAGCGACCTGCCCCAGCGGCACGTGATCGTGGTTTCGCCGGTGCTTGCGACGGCAAACACCGCCGTCGCCGCGGTCGATCGCCTCAAGGAACATGGCGCCACCGACATTCGCCTGGTGTGCCTGATTGCGGCGCCGGAAGGTATCGAGCGGATGCGCGGCATCCACCCGGACGTTCCGATCTGGCTTGCAGCCGTCGACGAGGGGCTCGACGACAATGGCTTCATCCTGCCGGGGCTCGGCGACGCCGGCGACCGCGCGTACGGCACCAAGTAGCGAATCTTATTGACGCGTTTTCTTCACGCGAACCGGTTTCCACTTCGCTTGAAACGCTATGGGCTTCAGTCCCACGCGCAACGCCGCGCGCTGTTTCCGAAGCAGCGCAATCACCGACAGTGCCGTGATGCGCCCCGTCTTCGGATTTTCGGAGGGAATGCCTTCGATCGACATCGAGAATCGCGCGGAATCGGAATCGACCTCGACGCGGTGCGTATTGCGCGTCAGCGCCGGATCGGCCCAGATTTCGAGCCGGGTCCGGTCGGGACCGATGCCGGCGAGCGACAGTGCCACCGCGACGTTCAGATTGGCCGGAAAGCCCTTGGCGGCCTCGCGCGCCGTGCCGTCGAAAATCTTCAGCGGCTCCTTGATATTCTCGATATCGATGTTGTTCGCGACCAGGAACGGCGCGCCAACGAGTTCCCTAACGGGCTTGCGCGTCACCATCTTCACGGAATGAATTTCGCCGACAGCGGCCGCCGTCACCGCGTCAAGACCGATCAGCGCGCCTGTCGGAACGACGATCTGGCCGCCATTCTTCTTCGCCAAATCGATAAGGTCTTCATTGTCGAGCAGCGCGCCGGCGCTGAGCACGATCGCGGTTTTGCCTTTTGCCACGAACGGCTCGACGATCGAGCGCAATAAAGTTGCAGGCGCACACTCGATGACGATATCGGCGACGTCGCAAAGCTTCTCGATAGGCAAGACGGCCGGCTGCGTTTTCAAGGTCCCGAGCCAATTGTGGTGCTTCTCGGGAGTTTGCGCCGATACGGCGGCCAGCGTCAGGCCGTCGATGCCCTGATCGAGCGCCACGGCGGCTCCCTTCCCGATCGGTCCCAATCCCGCGATGGCAACCCGGAGCGATGCATTTGCCATTGGCTGGCTTCTTTCTTCTGTCAGCGGCGCCGTCGAGGCGCGTGTTCCCCGCCAAGCCCTTGTGCCTGGCTATGAAACCCATAGCCCGTCAGCAAGCTGCCCTCAAGTCCGCCAATCGAAGCCTAAAATGTGAGCTTTTGCCGTGCGGCGCCGACCCGCATGTTCGGCGCCAGGAGCAACAAGGCGGAATAGCTTCAATGCGCGTGACGATGAATCTCGACGCGCGGCCGCGTGAATGACCTGCGGCCCCGCTTGAATCCCCATAACGGCTGCGCCAGCGTCGCGACCGCTTCCGTTGGATTGGCAGCATCGATACAGACGAGATCGGCGAGCCCACCGACCTTGATGCCGTAATCGCCAAGCCGCATCAGCCGCGCGGAGGAGCCCGTGATCATGTCGAGGCAACCGGCAAGGTCCGCCGGGCGCGCGACATGGCAGACATTGGCGTAGAGGTTGGCCATCCGGATCAGCGAGCCGTCGCCATAGGGCGTAAACGGATTGAGCACATTGTTGGTCGAGATCGAGCAGGTCACACCCGCTTTGCGCAGAGGTTCAGCCGGCACCACGCCGCGTGGCACGGCATGATCGTGGGAACGGCCCATCAAATGCAGGTCGGTCGAAGGCAGGATCGTCACGGCGACACCGGCATTGGCCAGTCGCGTGGCGATCTCGCCAAACCGTTCCGGCGGCAGCAGCGACATTTGCGTGACGTGGCCGACCGCAACCCGGCCGCCGCGACCGAACTCCTCGGTCTTGCGGCAGACATATTCGATCTGCATGTTCTGCGTGGTCTCGGCGAGATCGAGATGCATGTCGATCTCGGCATCGAACTCCCGCGCGATTTCGAAGATGCGGTCGATCTGCTTGCGCGGATCGGTGTCGAAATACGGCACTGCGCCGATGGCGCGCGCGCCGCGGCGCAGGCCCTCGATCAGCAGTTCTTCCGTGCCGGGATAGTTGGTCATGCCCTCTTGCGGGAAGACGCACAGTTCGACGTCGATCGCCCAGGCATAATCGCGCGCGAGCTGCTCGACCGCCTCAAGACCGATCAACCCGATGCCCGGATCCAGCTCGACATGGGTCCGCATCCGCATCGTGCCGTGCGAGATACAGCGCTCCAGCGTCTTCTTGCCTCGTTCATACGTATCTTCGACGGTGAAGCCGCGTTTCGCTGCGGCGGTTTCGCGGACGGCTTCCGCAACGGTACCCTCCTCGATACGGCAACGATCGAGGATGCAGGTCTTGTCGAGATGAATGTGGGTCTCGATCAGGCCGGGAACGACGAGGCAGCCTTCCGCTTTCAGTTCAGGGCCATCGGCAGCCAATGCCGGCGCAATCGCGGCAATCGTCTTGCCTTGAACGGCGATATCGACGTTGACGAGTTCGCCATCGCGCAGGATGCGCGCATCCCGGACAATCAGATCCATTATTCACCTCAAGAAGCAGAACCAAGATAGGCGTCGTCGAGCATGGCGCCGCGCAGCTCCGACGGGCTTCCCTGCGCGACCACACGGCCACCACCAAGCACGTAGCCACGATCGGCGATGGCAAGCGCATAATCGGCCATCTGATCGACGATCAGCAGGGTCATGCCTTCATCGCGCAACCGCGCGAACTGCTCGAACAGCTCAGTGACAACCGCAGGCGCAAGACCCAACGACGGCTCGTCGAGCATCAGCACCTCAGGTTTCGCCAACAACCCGCGCCCAACCGCGAGCATCTGCTGCTCGCCGCCTGACAAGAGGCCCGCGGCCGTGTGCAGGCGCGGACGCAGCCGCGGGAAACGCGCCAGTATGGCCTCGATTTCGTCGACCGAGAAATCACTGCGGCGCGTGGCGCCGAGACGAAGATTTTCCGCAACCGTCAACTGCGGAAACACCTGTCGCCCCTCCGGCACCAGGATCAGACCGGAGCGCGCGACCTGTGGCGCGGAAAGCGATGCCAGATCCCTGCCGTCCAACTTGATATGGCCGCTCACGGGGCGGATCAGGCCGCTCAATGCTTTCATCAGCGTCGATTTGCCGGCGCCGTTCGGACCGAACAGGGCAATCACCTCGCCGCGGCCGACCTTGAGGCTGACATTATCGAGCACGGCGAGCGCGCCGTAGCCCGCGTTCAGCCCCTCGACTTCGAGCAAGGGCGCACCGGCGGTGCGTGCGGCGGCCGATCCCGCCGACATCGACGTTCCGAGATAGGCCGCCTTGACGGCCGGATCGTTGCGTACGACAGCGGGCGTTCCGCCTGCGATCCGGCGTCCGGCATCGAGCACGACGATCTCGTCGGAAATCGACATCACAAGCGACATGTCGTGCTCGACCAGCACGACCGCGAGGCCGGCGCGTGCCAGCCGCTGCAACAGGCCGCCGAGCTTGGCGGTATCCGCTTCATTCAGGCCGGCCGCGGGTTCGTCGAGCAGCAAGACGGCCGGCGAGGTCGCGAGCGCGCGCGCAATCTCGACCAGGCGGCGGTCGACATGCGGCAGGGTCGCCGCCAATCTTGTCTCCGATCCTGCATAGCCGACCAGTGCCAGCAACGCGCGCGCCAACTCGGTCGGCGCATCGCCACGCCATCCGCCGCGCAACAGGCCGAGGCGAACGTTGTCGAGCACGCTCAAACTCGCAAACGGCTGCGCCGTCTGGAAAGTCCGCGCAAGGCCTGCGCGTACAACGTCCGGCGCGACAAAGCCGGTGATCTCGTTCTTTCCGACCTTCACGGTTCCCGCATCGAGCCGTTGAAATCCGCTCATCAGATTGAGCAGCGTGGTCTTGCCGGCGCCATTCGGACCGATCACGCTGGTGATGCGGCCAGGCGAGGCGACCATGTCGACGCCCGCGACCGCGACCACGCCGCCGAACGCGACGCGCACGCCCTCCGCGGTCAGGCTTCCGCGCGCGCCCGTAATATGCGCGAGCGCCAGATCGACGTCGGGTTTTGCTTCGACGGGAGATTTTCGCGGCCGCACGAGATGCGCGAGCGCCCCCGCGATCCCGCCGGGCGCGGCCCAGAGCACGATCAGAAGCCCGGCGCCGAACACCAGAAGGCGATATTCGGCAAGACTTGCGAGCACCTCCGGCAGGAATACCACCACCGCCGATCCGATCAGCGGCCCAAGCGTTCGCCCGGCGCCGCCAACCACGACGACCAGCAGAAACAGGATCGATTGCGAAAACGGAAACGAACTCGGCGCGATGAAACCGGTCAACGCCGCCTGCAACCCACCGGCCAATCCCGCTGCCGCCGCTGCGAGCACGAACGCCGCGGTACGGACCGCTACCGGCTTGATCCCGACGCCGCGCGCCGCGGCGGGCGCCGAGGCAAAGGCCTGCATGGCCAACCCAAGCGGACTACGCAGCAGATAATAAAATAGAATGAGCGCAACCACGCAGAAGGCGCACGCCAGCAGCGCGGTGCCGCCGGTGGCGAATGGCGAAGGGATTCCGGCAAGTCCGCTGGAGCCACCGGTGAGATCGCGCCATTCGATCGAGACGGACTCGACGATAAAGCCAAACGCAATCGTCACCATGGCAAGATAAGGCCCGGTCACGCGCAGCGCGGGGATCGAGAGCGCCGCAGATACCGCCGACGCCAACAGCACCGCAAGCGGCAGCGCTTCCCAGAAATTCAGACCAGCCTTGGTGGTGAGAATGCCGACGCCATAGGCGCCCAACGCCACAAACCCGCCCTGCCCGAGCGATACTTCGCCGGCAAGGCCGAGCAGCACATTAAGACCAATGCCTGCGAGAGCCGTGGTCGCGAGCATTCCGAGCAGATAGGCATAGTAGCCGGGCGCCAGCAGGCAAACCGCCGATGTTGCGACGCAGACCAGTACCGCGGCGATGAGAGCAATGAGCGTTCTCATACCCGCACCTTGGTCCGTCCGCCGAACAGGCCTGAGGGCGCCAGCACGAGAGCGGCGATCACCGCCGAGAAGGTGACGATCTGGGTGCTGCTGGAGCCGAGCCAGGTCGTGGCGCAGGCTTCGACCAGCCCGTAGCCGAGACCGGCAATCACGACGCCCCAGGGATTGGTCAGGCCGCCGAGAATGGCGACCGCAAACGCCTTGATGCCGAACAGCGTTCCCATGTCATAGGCGACGTTATAGAGCGGCGCGATCAGGATGCCGCCTATCCCCGCCAGATAGCGCCGCCGCCGCGTACGTAAATGCGATCAGCATGGTGACGTCGATGCTCATCAGCCGCGCCGCGTCCGGGTTTTCGACCGCCGCGCGCAGCTTCAGGCCGAGGCTGGTGCGGTGCATGCCGAGGTGAACGAGAAGCGCCAGCGCAAGCCCGACCAGGGGGACCAGCACCTGAAGCGGAAAAATGCCGACCGTACCGATGACCCAGGGATCGTCCGCAAGGGACGACGGCAACGCGCGCGGCTCCTTGCCGAACACCACCATCACGACGTTGTCGAGAACGATCCCGAGCGCGACGGTCGCCATCAGCCATGCATTGCTGCCGCGTACGACAAAGGGGCGGACCGCGATGCGCTCGACGATCAGGCCCCAAATTGCACAGGCCACAAGCGCAAGTGGAACGGCGGCCAGCATCGGCCAGTGCAGGCCCATCGCGAGCGCATGACAAATCACGGCCCCCAGCATCACCGAAGAGCCTTGGGCGAAATTCACCGTGCCGGAGACGGCAAAGGTCAGGGTGAAGCCGAGTGCGATGAGGCCGTAAATGCTTCCCAGGCTCAGGCCTGAGACAAGTGCAGTCGCCAGCATGACTAGTGGTCCGATTCTAACATTCGCATTCCTTCTCAGCGGCCACTTTTGCGAATGTTGGAATCAAAGGACCACTAGCAAATTTAAGATTCTAGTGGAGTTCAGGATTTGACATTCGCGTGACGAATTTGCGGCTTGGCCCGCTAGCGAATGTCAAATCCACTCCACTAGTGGTCCGATCCTAACATTCGCATTCCTTCTCAGCGGCCATTTTGCGAATGTTAGAATCAAAGGACCACGAGCAAATACAGAACTTTAGTGGTGGATCTGACATTCGCGTCTTCGTGGCCGCGGCCACTGTTGTTGCAAACGTCAGATCCGTTCCGCTAACCCGTCACGGGCTCGATCTGATCCCCGTTGTAACGGACCATGACGTAGTCGTTCTCGTTCAACGCGTCGTGGTTGTCGTCGGTGAACGGCTTCGTGTAGTTTCTTGATCAGGCCCTGATAACTATCGATGTTCAAAAGGCCTTCGCGCAGTTTTGGACCTTCGGTCGAGCCCGCCTTGGTGATGGCGAGCGCCGTCAGTTGCATCGCATCATAAGCATTGGCTACGCCGACAGGTGGGGTAACGTCGCCGGGTCCCTTGACGTCGGGATACTTCTTCATCATCGCCGCGAGCACGCTTTTGCCGACATCGTTCTGCGGCCCGAAGAAGCTGTACGTCTGCACAAAGTGCACCTTGCCGGCCCAGGAGCCCGCGAGTTCCGGGAAGCGCCCGCCGGAAATGCCCCAGTGCGAAACGACCGGCACCACCCAGGCGGACTTCTGCAACGACTTGATCACCTGCGCGCCCGGCGCGGCATTCCCCACCAGGATAATGGTGTCAGCGCCCGCCTCCCGCAGCCGCTGCAATTGCGGCGTCATGTCGGGATCCTTGTCGTCGAATTTTTCCGCACCTGCGAGCTTGATGCCGGCGGCCTCCGCGGCGGCCGTGAGGCCCGCCAGATTGGATTCGCCCCAGCCATTATTCACCAGCATCAGGCCGGGCTTCTTCGAGCCGAACTTGGTCATGGCGTATTTGATCAAGGCGCGGTCGACCAGGACATCCACGGCAGAGACGCGGAAGACGTAGTTCGGATTGGCGCCATTGCGCGTGATATTGGTCGCCGCCGCCCATACGCCCATGAAGGGCACCTTGACCGAATTCACCAGCGGCACGATGGCCAGCGACACCGGACTGTCGATGCCGCCATAGAGGATCACGGCCCCCTCCTTGTCGATCAGTTCGCGGGCCGCCGTCTGACCCTTGGCCGGGTTCGAACTCGTCGTCGCGGCGCACAAGCTCCAGCATCCGGCCGCCGAGCAGGCCGCCCTTGGCGTTGATCTCGTCGATCGCAATCTGGAGCCCGCGGTTGATGCCTTCGCCGGATTTCGCGGAAGGCCCGGAAAGCGCCGCCACCAGGCCGATCTTGATCGGCTCCGCCGCCAGCGCCGAGCGGCCAATGAGGCTTCCCACTGCGATGCCGGCTGGCAAAGCAATCGCTTGGCGGCGCGTCAATTTTGTAGGCATGTGAGCAACTCCCCTTTGAAATTTCGTTTCGTCGTTTTGCTCGTCGGCTCTGGAGACGCGTGGCCGCGCCTTCCATCAGCCGAGGGTCTTTTTCGTACCCGGCCCGAAATCAAGCAAACGGTATGCCACAACCATGGAAACCACAACCTGCCAGGACGGCGATTGCAGGCCTCGCCTCTCGTACAAGTTGCCGTGCCCGCCGCACCCAAAATGCGAAGGGTACTTCGCATTTGCCGACGTTCACGCCGGCCAGGACGACACGCCGCAGACATGGCCGCAAATGACAAAACGGGCAGCGTCCCTGGTACGATTCTTGCTCAATCTGGAGCGGGCCTTCCAAGGAGACCGTCATGAATTTCGAACGCGATCGAACATTCGGAGCATCAAACCGAGCGACGGGACCGACGGCGATTCAACCAGTCCGCAGTAGACATTGAGCGGGCACTACGACGAAGTGAGGACGAGATTGTCGGCGGGCGCTGCGCGCTTTCGGGAATTTTCTGCCCTTAAAGGGTTCTATATTCGTGGCAGGCTCGTCGCACGGCGACTGGCCTGCCGTTGCGTTTGCTTGCGCGATAGCTTACCGACCAAGACCATTCAACGGGAAAGACAATGACGTCAATTTTGATGAAGAGCTCCATCGCCGGCGCTACTACGATTTGCCTGGCAGTTGCCTCGACCAGCCCATCGAAAGCGGAGCCCGCAAGTTGCCCCTCCCCGATCCCGTTCGGCCTGACGACGGCCCTGACCGGCAACACAGCCTTGCTCGGCACCCAGGCACGCAGCGGCGTCGAGTTCGCCGTCGATGAAATCAACGCCGCTGGCGGCATCAACGGCAAGAAACTGGCGCTCTCGACCGAAGACACCGGCGCATCGAGCACCGACGCGCTCAACGCGATGAACCGCATTCTCGAAGGCAAGCCGCTCGTGATCTTCGGCTCGATGATCAGCCCGCATGTGTTTGCCCAGACCGAAGTCGTCAACAAATCCGAGACGCCGTTTCTGGTCGGCGCCACCAACGCAAAGGTGACGTCGCAGGGCAGCAAATGGCTATTCCGCACGCACGTCCACGATGGACAGCTTGCCGATCTGATCCCGGAATATCTGGTGAAAACGCTCAAGAAGACCAAGCCGGGCATCATTGCCGTCGCAGACGATTACGGCCTCGGCGCGTCCCGCGGCATCCAGGCCTCGCTCACCAAATTGAATGCCACAGCCGTGGCGGTCACGTCCTATGCGCCTTCCGACAAGGACATGAGCGCACAGTTGCTCGAGATCAAGGACAAGGGCGCCGACAGCGTGATCGCATTCGGCCGGCCTGCGGATGTGACGCTTGTCGTCAAGCAGATGAACGATCTCGGGATCAAGCTCACCACCATCGGCAATTCGAGCCTCGTCGCCCAAACCGCGCTCAACAACCTCACGGCGGCAGAGGCCGACGGCGCCTATGCGATCGGCGGCATGATTCCACAGACGTCAGGCGATCCGAAGATTCTGGATTGGGCAAAGCGCGTGCAGGACAAATACAAAGTCCCGGCCGACAACTTCACCGTCTCCTATTACGACACGGTCTATCTCCTGAAGTCGATCATCGAAAAAGTCGGTTGCGACAAGCCGGCGATCCGCGACGCATTCGCCGCCACCAAGGACTGGAAGGGAATGCTGATTTCCTACCAGGCCGACGCTTTGGGCGACCTCGCGCATACGCTCGGCGTCTACCGTAACAAGGGGAAAACGCCGGAACTGGCTGGCCCGATCAAGGAAAGCGGATTCTAATTTCCCCATGGGCCAGCTTGTCGTCAACGGCCTGGCGCTCGGCAGCATCTATGCTCTCGTCGCGCTCGGCCTGCTCCTGATCTTCAACACGGTACAGATCGTCAATTTCGCGCAGGGCCAGCTTCTGATGCTCGGCGCGTTCATTGGCATCAGTTGCGCGGTGACCCATGAGTTGCCGATGGCGGCTTCATGGGCCATCACCATGGCGGCGATGGCGCTGGTCGGCGTCGTCTTCATGACGCTGGTCTATTTTCCGTTGCGCGGCCGTGCTCCATTCCTCGTGATCCTGACGACGATTGCGATGGGCATCGTTCTGGAAAATCTCGCGCTGATCATCTGGGGACCGTTGCCGGTCTCGCTGCCCTCCCCGGTCAGCGGGCCGCCTTTGCGCTTCGCGGGCGTCGTCATTTCCATGCACCAGCTTTTCATCTTTGCGACGCTCGCGGTGATATTGCTGCTGCAATTTCTCTTCCTCACCAGGACGCGGTTCGGAATCCTGATGCAGGCAACCGCACAAGACCTGCACACAGCAAAGCTGGTCGGTATCCCCGTTAATCGGACCATTGCCGTGGCATTTGCGCTCGGCACCGCGCTCTCGGGAGTCGCCGGGCTTCTGGTTGCGCCAATTTTTCTGGCGGAGCCGACCATGGGCGGGAGCCTTGGCCTGAAGGGCTTCGTCGTCAGTGTCATCGGCGGCTTCGGCAATCTGCCGGGCGCGGTGATCGGCGGCTTGTTTCTCGGGCTCATTGAGACCTTCGGAGCCCGCTATATCTCGTCGAACTTTCGCGACGCCTACGCCTTCATCGTGATGATCGCCGTTCTCATCGCCTGGCCGCGCGGCCTGTTCGGTGAGAAGACCAGCGAGAAAGTATGATGGAGAACTTTCTGCGCCAGCGTTGGTTCGTCACGGCCGCAGTCATCCTGATTGCTTTGGCCGTGCCGCTCGTCACGCAAGACGGCTACATCATTCAGCTTCTCAACATCGCCATTCTCAATACCATCGTCGTGCTGGGGCTGAACTTCGTCACCGGCTGGGCTGGCCAGATCAACTTCGGGCAGGCCGCTTTTTATGGACTGGGCGCCTACACCACCGCGATCGCGACCAAGGCCGGCCTGCCCTGGATCACGACGCCGTTTCTGTCGGCGATTGTGGTGATTGCCGCGAGCCTCGCGCTCGGCCTGCCGACCATGCGGCTACGAACCTATTACCTCGCAATGACCACGATCGGCTTTGGTGAAATCATCCGGCTGATCATCGTGCATTGGGAACCGGTCACGGGCGGCACGTCGGGCCTGAGAGCAATCCCGGGTATCTCGATTTTCGGCATCGGTCCGGAAGGCCAAGCGCAGCATTACTACATTCTGGTCATCACCCTGGCGCTCGCAATCCTGGTCGCAGCACGCATTCGTCATTCGGCGCTGGGCCGGGCCATGATCGCAACCCGCGACAGCGAGATCGCTGCCGAGCAAAGCGGCGTCGATACCACGCGCACCAAACTGGCCGCCTTCATGATCGGCGCGGTTTATGCCGGGCTGGCCGGCTGTCTCTACGCGTCGTCGATCCGTTTCATCAGCCCCGACAGCTTTTCCGGCACGCAGGCTATCCTGTTGATGATGATGCTGATCGTCGGCGGCATGGGCTCGATCGCCGGAAGCGTATTCGGCGCAGTCGCGCTGACGATCTTGCCGGAAGCCCTGCGGTTTCTCGGCCAGTGGTACCTCGTCCTCTACGGTCTCGGCGTCATCGCCGTCATCGTGCTCGCGCCGGGCGGATTGGCCTCCCTTGCGTCGCGAGTCCTGTTGCCGCGGGCAGGTGCGCGGTGACGAACGATCCGATCATTGCCGCACGCGGCGTGACGCGTCGTTTCGGCGGCCTCGTTGCGCTCGACAACATCGACCTCGATGTCCCCGCGGGCATCGTGCAGGCCATCATCGGTCCGAATGGTTCCGGCAAGACCACCCTGCTCAACGCGCTGAGCGGCGCCTCGCATGCGGACGCCGGCTCCATTCGCATCGGCGGCCGCGAGATCTTCCGCCTCAAGCCGCACCGCATCGCGCGGCTCGGGCTTGCCCGGACGTTTCAGAACATCCGGATTTTCGAGAACCTCAGTGTCCTGGAGAACGTCAAGGTGGCGGCAGCTTCCAGCACGCCAACTCCCTTCATCGACATTTTGACGTCCAACGCGCGGCAAAAACGCAACGAGGCCGCCATCGACGAAATTGCGCGAGAGGCGCTCGATACGGTCGCTCTGGCCCGCCGCGCCGACGATCGCCCCACGCAACTGCCCTACGCGCAACGGCGTCTTCTGGAGATCGCCCGCGCGCTTGCCTCAAAACCCAACGTCCTGCTGCTGGACGAACCTGCGGCCGGCATGAACATGACCGAAAGCATGACGCTGCTCGACACCATCGCCAAGCTCAAGAGCCGCGGCATCACCATATTGCTGGTCGAACACAATGTGCGGCTGGTGATGGGCATCAGCGATCGCGTCACCGTGCTCGACTTCGGCAAGAAGATCGCCGAAGGCACGCCGTCGGACATACAGCGCAACCCGCAGGTGATCGAGGCCTATCTCGGCAGGCGGCACCGCCATGCTTGAGATCGACAACCTTCACGTCTCATACGGCCATATCGAAGTGCTCAAGGGCATCTCGTTCAACGTCGAGGCGGGCGAGATCGTTGCCTTGATCGGCGGCAACGGCGCCGGCAAGACCACGACGCTCAGCACCATTTCCGGACTGGTTCGCCCGACCTCCGGCACGATCTCCTGGAACGGCGAGAAAATTCAAGGCGCTGCCGTCGAACATATCGTCGCCTCGGGCCTCGCGCACTGCCCGGAGGGGCGGCGGATTTTTCCGGGACTTACGGTGCTGGAAAACCTGATCACGGGCACCGCCTCGCGCGCACGGAACAAAGCCGAAGTCGACGAAGACCTCGCGCTGGTGTTCGATCTGTTTCCACGCCTCAAGGAGCGACTCAAGCAAGGCGGCTGGTCGCTATCCGGCGGCGAACAGCAAATGCTTGCGATCGGCCGCGCACTGATGGGCCGGCCCAGCCTTCTGATGCTGGACGAGCCCTCGCTCGGCCTGGCACCGATCGTGATCGAACAGGTGTTCGATCGTATCGTCGAACTCAACAAACGCACCAGGCTCGGCGTGTTGCTGGTCGAGCAGAACTCGGCCATGGCGCTTGAGATCGCGAGCCGTGCCTTCGTGCTCGAGACCGGCGCCATCACGCTGTCCGGGCCGTCGGCCGATCTCGCCAACGACCCGCGGATCCGCGAAGCCTATCTCGGCGGCTAGTGTCCCGATTCCGAAGCTCGTCGCATTTGCGGAGCCACGTTTCGAACTTCGGAATCGAAAGGACACTAGCAAACCTATTGATCTAGTGTGGCTTTGGTTCAGAAGTCCGCATGAAGAAACCGCGGCAAAAATGACGCGGACTTCTGAACAGCCACACTAGGCCTTCGGCACGCGTTTGCCGTTCAGCACCGTCTCGACCGGAAATAGCCTTTGCTTGCCGGTGCGCGTCCCTTTGTAGTTGTCGAGGAATTCGAACGAACCTTCGCGCAATTCCATGATGGCGACGTCCGCCGGCGCGCCGATATTGAGCGTGCCGCGGTCGTCGAAGGCCGGGAAACAACGCGCGGCGTTGACGGTCGCAGCCGCGATGACGTCCTTCAACGGCATGCCGTACATGAAGAGCTTCGACATCACGTTGGGCAGATCGACGACGCCGCTGGTCTTTGAACTCGTGTTCCAGTCGGTCGAGAACGTGTCCGGCCAGAGGCCTTGCCTGGTCGCCTTCTCGACGGTGTCCCAATCGAAGTGATCGGAAACGCCGTTGCCAAAGTCGAAGATGATGCCACGGCGATGCGCAGCCATCACATCCGGCGACAAGATCCCCTTTTCATCGAGGATGCCGTTCTTTCCCGGCGCATAGATATGCGTGATGATATCGCCGCGCTTCAGCAGCGCCACAATAGACCTCAATGGCGAATAGTTCTGCCCAACATGAATCATCACCGGCAGATTGAACGTCGTTGCAACCTCCTGGGCGCGGCGCAATGCTTCGAGATCGTTCGCTCCGGTCACATTGTCCGACAGCCGTGCCTTGACGCCGACCACAACGTCACGATTGCGGGCGATCGCGGCCTTCGCCATTGGAACATTGGCCGCATTGATGTCGTGCAGTTCCCCACCGGGGGCAATGACGCCGGTGCGCGCGATGTTGACGAGGCAACGGCCGATCTGCGGCCCGCCGCGCGCGATCGCGGCGACCGCATCGATATTGTCCGCGCCGCCGGTACCAGCATCGACCCAAGCGGTGACGCCGTCCTGAAGGCACATCGGCGGGCCTTCCTTGCTGCGGCCGGCGTGGGTGTGGATGTCGATCAGGCCTGCGGTCACGAGCTTGCCGCGGGCGTCGATGGTCTCGGTCGCATCGGCCGCAATGCTCGGCTCGATCGCCGCGATCTTGCCGCCGGAAATCGCAATATCGCGCATCGCGTCGAGCCCCATCGAGGGATCGATGACGCGCCCGCCCTTGATGACGAGATCATAGGTTGCTGCAAAAGCCCGCGACGTGCCGGCCAAAAGCGCCGCTGCCGCCGTGGTGCCCACAAATTGACGCCGGTTCATCATGGTCGCGCTCCCTTCGCATCTGCACGCGGCTTTGAGCTGCTGCCGTGTTCAGCCGCAGCGCTAGGAGCTTCGATAGCTGCGTTCAATCGTCCTCCATTCATGGAGCATAGCCGCCGAAGAGCAGTCATGCTGGCCGAGAACTTGCATGAGGGCTGGAAACCGAATTAGCTGTTTCAATCACAGGCTGATCGGAAGAACGGGTCGAGAGATGAGCGACAAATGGGGACGGCGGGATTTTCTGGGCACAGCGGCAGCCGCGGGCGTGGTTGCTGCAGCCGGACGCGCAGGTCTGATCGAAACAGCGGAGGCGGCTGCCATGGACAATGACATCACGATGAAATCGGCAACAGAATTGGCCGGCGCGATCCGCTCCAAACAACTCAGCTCGAAATCGATTGTGGAAGCTCATCTCGAGCAGATCGCCAAGGTCAATCCCAAGCTCAACGCCGTCGTGCAGTTGACGGCAGAGGCGGCACGCAAAGAGGCGGACGAAGCCGATGCTGCGCTCGCGCGTGGTGACGTCAAAGGACCGCTGCACGGCGTGCCCGTGACGATCAAGGATACGCTGGAGACATCCGGCGTCATCTGCACCGGCGGCACCAAGGGCCGCGCCAGCTACGTGCCGAAGGCAGACGCCACGGCGGTGGCGCGGTTGCGCGCTGCGGGAGCGATCATTCTCGGCAAGACCAACGTGCCGGAGCTTGCCGGCGCGATCGAAACCGACAATCTCGTCTACGGTCGAACCAATAACCCGTACGACCTCGCCCGCACGCCGGGCGGCTCCAGCGGTGGCGAATCCGCGATCGTCGCGGCCTGCGGCTCGCCGCTCGGGCTTGGCACCGACGCCGGCGGCAGCATTCGAATCCCCGCACATTTCTGCGGGCTCGCCGCGATCAAACCGACCTCGGGCCGTGTACCGCGCACGGGACAGTTCCCGATGCCGATGGGCGCGCGAAACGCGGTGTTTCACGTCAGCCTGATCGCGCGCAAGGTCGATGACCTTGCGCTGGCCTTGCCGATCATTTCCGGCCCCGATTTTCGCGATCATTCGATCGTCGGAATGCCCCTGCTCGATCCGAAAGCCGTGACGCTGAATGGATTGAAGCTGGCTTACTTCGACGACGACGGCGCCGCTTCGCCGACCAAGGAAATTGCCGCCGCCGTTCGCGACTGCGCCAAGGCGTTCACTGACGCCGGCGTGAAGGTCGAGGAGAACAGACCGCCCGACGCCGCCAAGGCCGCGACCGTCTACCACGACATGAGCCGAGGCGATGGCGGCGCCGGCACGCGCGCATTCCTCAAGAGCATCGGCAGCGACCCGATCTCGCCGCTTTTCGAGCAGGCGCTGGCGAATTCGGTGGCACCCGCCTTTGCCACCACCACCGAAGCGCTGGCGGCGTTCGTGCGCTGGGACGCTTTCCGCAACTCGATGCTGCGTTTCATCGAGAACTACGATGCGATCCTTTCGCCCGTCGCGCCATACCCCGCCGTTCTGCATGGGACGAGCTTCGAGGAACAGAACCGCCGCGGCTTCGGTTACACGCAGATGTACAACTTGACGGGATGGCCCTCTGCCACCGTGCGGGTCGGCACGTCTCCGGAAGGACTGCCGCTCAACGTGCAGGTTGCAGCAAAGCCCTGGCGTGAAGACGTCGCGCTCGCGTTTGCTCGTCACCTTGAACAAACGTTCGGCGGCTGGAAGAAACCGACGGCGGTGTGACCTTACTTCCGCGGCCGGCCGCGCTTGGCAAAGACGGGCCCACGCGAGTCGGCAGAACAGCGCAACAGGCTGGCACGCTTGAGCGCCTCGTTGCGCTCGGGACCCGGCGGCAGCAGACGCGCCCGTTCCAGCGCATCGCTGGCAAGGATTTCCTGATCGATCCGATCTGGCACCTGGTGCGGCTCTTTCATCATTTGCTTCGCTGATACGCTGCTACGTCATGCAAAAAGCCGACAAACCGCCGGCTTTTAACCTGACCCTGGACGAGCAGCGTTATTCCCCGTTGGCTGATGGTTTTATGACATTTGGCCCATCAGCAGACATGGTTCGGGGGTGGCGGAGTTGCAAATGCCTCTCACGCGGAGTTGACGGCGCATGCCGTGATGCCGCTCGTTGTCACAGCACCTTTACATTCTGCGAGAAGCTCGCGGCTTCTCCTGCCTAATTGGTCAGCGTCCCCCATTGCGACGCCATGCGCTCGGCGCCCCGCTGCGACAGTGCGAAGATCGTAAATGTCGGGTTTGACGCGCCTTCGGTCGGGAAGATGCCGGGTCCCGCAAGCCACAGGTTCGGGATTTCGTGGCTCTGGCCGTAGCTGTTGACGACCGAGTTGGACGCTTCCGTACCCATGATGGTGCCGCCGAGCAGATGGCTGGTCGGGATCGCTCCGCGCCCTGGCCAGGCTTCCTTCGCGCCCGCTGCTTTTGCGACCTTCACGCCGTCGTCGAGGTTCGCGTTCCAAAGCGCAACGGCATCCGGCTGGAAGGTATGGGTCAGCTTGCCCAAGGGCATGCCGAACTCATCCTTGTCGCCGACCAGTTCGACGCGATTTTCCATCGCCGGCAGTTCCTCGCCGAACGCCTTGATGCCGGTGAGGTTGCGCGCTGCGCGCTTCATGTAGTCGTCGAGCTCGGTACCGAACAGATCGGAGCGCGAATTGGCCAGATCAGTCGTCTTCAACGCAAAACCGGCCGTCCAGAACGTGCTTCCGAACGCATCCTTCTGGCTGGTCTTGGGATAGTGCTGATAGGACATGTACTGCACGGCGATCGTGCCCATGTGGTTCTGCACGTCTTCGTCGAACAGCGCCCAGGTCGACGCCACCGTGTGCGACATCATGAAGTGCCCGACGAGCCCGCTGGCGTTGGAAAGCCCCTTCGGGTGCTTGGTCGTCGCCGAGTTCAACAGCAGCCGCGGATTCTGCGCCGACCATGAGGCCAGAATGACGACGCTCGCTTCCTGGGTCTGCTTCTGATGCTTGTCGTCGTAATATTCGACGCCGGTCACGCGCGTGCCAGCCTCGTTGGTCAACACCCGCGTCACCGTCGAAAACGCCCGCAACTCGGCGCCCGCCTTGCGCGCATCGCCGAGATACGTCACTTGCGGATTGGCCAACGCGCCGATCGGACAGCCGACGTGACACCAGCCGTCATAAAGACAGGCAGGACGCCCCTTGAATTCCGTCGAGTTCATGCCGACCGGCGCCGGCACCATCGGGATGCCCTGAGCTTCCAGCGCCTTGGTCCAGATCTCGCCGTTGCGGAACGTCTTCATCGGCGCCATCGGATAGGCTTCGCCCGCCGGACGCCAGCGCTCCTCGGCCTTGGCGTCGCCCGAGACGCCGATCTCGCGCGCCACCTTGTCGTAGAACGGCGCGACATCTTCGTAGGCAATCGGCCAGTCATGCCCGCGGCCGTGTTCGCTCTTCATCCGGAAATCGGTCGGCAACAGCCGAGGAAAATTGGCGAAGTAATGTAGCGATGCGCCGCCCGAACCCCAGCCGGCCTGCGCGACGTAACCCATCGGATTTTTGCCGTCGAGCAGGATCGGCGGACCCGCCGGCTTGATGCGGCGTCCCCAGATCTCGGAGCTGATCAGGTCGGACAACTCCCAATCCGGCCCCGCCTCCAGCAGCACGACCTTCTTGCCTGCCTTGGCCAGCACCGAGGCATAGACCGAACCGGACGCCCCGGCGCCGACGATGACGACGTCTACTTTCTCGTTTGCCATCTCACCACCTCTTTTCCGGAGCGATGTGCGGCATGTAGGGAATGCCGAGCGCCTCGTAACCTTCCATCGTGCCGTAGACGACGTCGACGGCATCGGCCCGCAGCACAGCGTAAGCAAGCGCCGACGGCCTTCCCTTCCAGTCTTCGATCTTGTTTTGCCGCATGCGGTCGACGAAGTCGCGCTGCTCCTTCGCGGTGAGCTGCGCGAATTCCTTGCCGAACGACTTCTTGCTGGCCTCGTCGATCGTCAGAAGCGTGCTGCGATAGAAATCGGCGAACGGCGGCCGGAAATTGAAAATGCGGGCCTGAAGCAGCGATTCCTGCGGCGGCACCGATATCTGCTGATCGATGTAGTGTGCGATCCCCGCTTCGCGCGCTTTCGGCACCAGCGTTTCACCGAGCGCTTCCAGCGTTTCGCCCTGATGGCCATCGAGAAGACGGAACGGCACGTTGCGTGCTCTCGCCTCGTTGGGCGTCATCAGGATTTCGACGCCGCCGACCGAAAAGGCCAATGCCCCCAACGTGGCGCCTTTCACGAAACCACGCCGACCAATGTTTCCCATGGTCTTCTCCTCCCGGAGCTATGTTTGTATTGTTTTCAAGAAGCAGTGGAGCGGTATTACTTGCCAGCTCCGATATCAAGTCAAGAGTGCCTATCGCGGTCGCCGGGCGAACCTGCCATGCGTCCAACGATAGAGAATTTCATAGAAGGAAAACCCGATGGCCCATGATGCACCGCAGGCGACCGGCCCAACCAAGCTCGTGATCCGCAACATCGGCCTCATGCTCTCGGGTGCTCTGGAAAAGCCCATCCTCGATGCCGACACGATCGTGGCCGAGAACGGAAAGATCACCGGCATCGGCCGTTTCAAGGATCTCGACACCGCCGGCGCCACCACGCTCATCGATGCCAACGGCACCACGGTCGCGCCCGGCCTGATCGACAGCCACGTCCACCCCGTGGCCGGCGACTGGACGCCGCGGCAGAATCAAATCGGCTGGATCGATAGTTTCCTCAACGGCGGCGTCACCACCATGATCTCGGCCGGTGAAGTACACATGCCCGGCCGGCCGCGCGACGTCGTCGGTCTGAAGGCGATGGCGATTTTCGCGCAACGCGCATTCTGGACGTTGCGGCCGGGCGGCGTGAAGGTTCATGCCGGCGCGCCCGTCATCGAATGCGAAATGGTCGAAGACGATTTCAAGGAATTGGCGGCGGCCGGCGTCAAGCTGCTCGGCGAAGTCGGCCTTGGCGGCGTCAAGGACGGGCCGACCGCGCGCAAGATGGTCGGTTGGGCGCGCAAGTACGGCATCCAGAGCACGATCCACACCGGCGGCCCGTCGATTCCAGGCTCCGGCCTGATCGACAAGGACGTGGTGTTAGAGGCCGACACCGATGTCGTCGGCCATATCAATGGCGGGCATACCGCCCTTCCCGACGATCAGATCCGATGCATCTGCGAGGGCTGCAAGCGCGGGCTCGAACTCGTGCATAACGGCAACGAGCGCTCGGCGCTGTTCACGCTGCGCACCGCGCGCGAGATGAATGAACTTCACCGCGTCATCCTCGGCACCGACTCGCCGGCCGGCTCCGGCGTGCAGCCGCTCGGGATTTTGCGCATGGTCTCGCTGCTGTCGTCGCTCGGCGAAGTGCCGGCAGAGATCGCCTTCTGTTTTGCGACCGGCAACACGGCGCGGATGCGCGCCCTCGATTGCGGCCTGATCGAAATCGGCCGAGCGGCCGACTTCGTCATCATGGACAAGGCGCAACATTCGCCCGGCAATACGCTTCTCGACAGCGTCCGGCTCGGAGATTTGCCGGGCATCGGCATGACCATCATCGATGGCATCGTGCGCACCCAGCGTAGCCGCAACACGCCGCCTGCAACCAGAGTGCCGGAGATTGTCGGGCGTTGAGCAGCCCGAGGATCAAGCCGTTTGCACCGCAAGGAGAGGTCTCGGAAACAATACCGACGCGACGATCGCTGATATGGCGGCGGCGAACCACACCCCCTGCCACGCAAACGACGTTGAGAATGACCGGTATCGCGAGCGGAGTCAGGAAATAGGTCGAGAAGGCAAAGGTGTTGCCGAGGCCGAGCGCGGCGCCGACATGCTTCATACCGGCGATCGTCGCCAGTTCGGTATAGGCAATGCCGTGCCAGGTCGAGGCCGTGATGCCGCCGATGACCATGAGGACGACGGCGGCGGCGATCGCGGGTTCCGCATAGCCTGGCGCGACCGACGCGAACCCGACCAGAAGACCGAGCAATCCGAATATCGCTGCCGTCAGAAGCGCACATGCCCTCAGAAAAGGCCGCCTGTTCCTATGGCGATCCGTGAAATGTCCACTCCACACCCGCGTGAAGGCGGCACCCGTCTGGAACGTGACGATGCTGGCGCTGATCGCCGCCGTGCCGAGATGCCCGACATCGTTGAGGAAGACCGCAGCGAAGGTGACGGCGACGACTTGCGGGACGCAGAGTGCGCCGAGGCCGCAGACCGTTCGCCAGATCTGTACGTTGCCGAACAGACCAGGCCCGCTTCCCGCACCGGAAGCGGCTTGCGCTGGAGATGTAACCGTCCGAATCGGCGGTTCGTGGAGCCACGCCCATGTGAAAACCGCGATGGCGAAGCAGAGTGCTGCAAGCAGACCGTACACGGCTGCGAATCCGAAATACTCCGCCGTCACCGGAAGCATAAGCGCTCCGAGCGCGCCACCGGCCGGCACGGACATCTGGCGTAGGCTCATGGCAAGGCCGCGTTCGCCGTCCTGGAACCACGCCATCACCGCACGGCCACTCGAGCCGTTGACGCTTCCTCCGATCGCGCCGACGCACAATAGGCTCAAACCGAGCAGTACTGCTGACGGCACGTATCCCGCTGTAGGAGAAACGAACCAAGCCATCAGCGCCAAGACGATGCCAGTCAGGCTAAGGCCTGCTAACAAGACCTTGCGGTCGCCTAACCAATCCGTCACCAGACCCCAGGGCAGTTCACTCAACGCCAGCCCGAGGCCCATCGCACCAATCGCCCAGCCGAACGTGGCGTTGCTCAGTTGATACCCAGACCGGACAAATACCGCCGTCGCCGGTATGCCGGCGAAGGCGGCAGCCACAGCAGCGTTCGCCGCGACCCCGATACCCAACACGCGCCAGCGATGAGACGGCGCCATCAGCAATTCATTTCTCATTGTCAGCCAGATTTCCAAACGGGACAGGAAAGCACCGTTGCCTCGCCGGTTGGCGTGGCGAACCTCTTTTTGTTGAGGACACGATCAGAAGCGCATTCACGCCAGCAAGGTCGAGAGCACCACGAGCGTCGCGCCGAGGCCCACGAAATAGGCCAAGCGTGCGCGCTACCGGGATGCCGGCAGCGTAGACGACGTAGTGCGCGAGCCGTGCGAGGAAGTAGACCTGCGCCGCCGTCGCGAGCACCGGCGCCTGCGGCGCATGCAAATGAGCGGCGACAAGGGCCGGCCCGAACGCGACGAGGTTCTCGACCGCGTTGGCATGCGCACTTTTGGCGCGTTGAGCCCAGGGCGGCATCTCCGCGTTGTCGCCGGCGCCCGGATTGCCGAGCGTGCGCACCAGCCCGATCTGGACGATCCGCTGGAGAACGTATGGAAAGGCGCCCAGCACGGTGAGCAGGATGATGGCGGCGAGCCATTGCAGATCGGTCATACGTTCGAGTTTCCCTGTCTGATCGGATGTTTTGAGGGAGTTTGAATTAGCGATCGGGATGTGGCCGGCCACGGCGCTGATGTCTTGACCCATGCCGTGCAGCCAGCGCCGCCGGCACGTTGCGATGAACGGCTCATCGGCTGGTAGCCGGAGCCAACTCCACGGATCGAGCATTCATCGCCGGTTGCAGAGATCGGCCTTCGAGCACGAGCAACTCCAATCCGCCGTGCGCTGCGAAGTCGATGGCGGCGATGAGGCTTGAACTCCATGATCGCGACGTGCTCTGTCCATCCGCGAACAGTGCGCGTGGCATGAACGCCGAACGTCTCGCCCGCTCGACGGAGCCGGCAAGTTCGACGACGTGACGCCGGTCATCGTCGCGAAACTGTCGCAGCCGCACGAAGATCGTGCAGCCTTGTCGCGAACGCGGCGCGTGCGCGGAACCGGGCGGATTGCGAACGTAGCTGCCGGCGGGATATTGCCCGTGCTCATCCTCGAATACGCCGTCGAGAACGAGAAACTCCTCGCCTCCGGGATGATTGTGCGAAGGAAAGGATGAATGAGCAGCGTAGCGGACGATCGAGGTCGCGATCGCCTGTTCGCCGCCCACCCGATACAGCATGCGCCGCTCGACTCCGGCGGATGGGCTCTGCACCCACGGCAAACTGGCGGCATGGACCACGGCGGGACGCGAAAGATCGGCGTTGAGCTCCATGATCACAGCTCCGAAAATCCGCCGTCGACGACGATCTCGCGCGCCGACGACGTAACGTGACAGGTCGCTCGCCAGGTACAGCGCCGCGTTGGCAATGTCTTCGGGCTCGCCGAGACGCTTGATCGGGATCCGCGCCGCGAGCCGTTCGTTCGAGGCGCGCACGGCCTCCTCGGTGTCGCCACCGCGCCTGCGGATCGGCGAATCGATTGCGCCCGGGCTGACAGCGTTCACCCGGATGCCCCTCGGAAGCAGCTCCGCCGATAGCGTACGCGCGAAGGAGCGCACCGCGGCCTTGGAAGCCGAGAGCAGCGAGAGGCCCGGCGTGCCGACCTGGTTGAGCCACGAGGTGTTGAGGATGATGACCGCGCCACGTCCCATCAGCGGCAATGCCGCCTGCACGGTGAAAAACACGCCTTTGACGTTGACGTCCATCAGCGTGGCGTAGCGCGCCTCATCAGTGGTCTCGATCGGCGTACCAAAGGCGACGCCGGCATTGGCGAACAGGATGTCGAGCTTTCCGAAGCTGCGGTCGAGCTGTTCGCGCAACGCGGCCAGATCGGCGGACGAGCGCACGTCGGCGCGCATCGCGACAGCACCGGGCCCGATTTGCGTCCGCGCCAACTCAAGTTTTTCTTTGTCGAGGCCGGTGATGGCGACCCGTGCACCATGGGATGCGAACAGCTTGGCGGTCGCCAGCCCAATCCCGCTCGATCCGCCGGTAATCAGCGCTTTTTTGCCTTCCAGGTACACTTTTGAGCTCTCCTGCACGTCCTCACAATCGACCTTCCCTTGCGATTGACGCGAGGCGTAATAAAGACAGCTGCGACGAAGAAAAACTTCGTCGTGTTGCGCTTGTCGAGAGAGCCATGAGATCGCTGTCGCGCCTACGCTCGCTTCAGGCCTTCGAGGCCACCGCGCGGCATGGATCCTTTACCGGCGCCGCCGCCGAACTCGGGGTCACCGCCACGGCGGTCGGCCAACTGGTGCGCTCGCTCGAGGACTGGGTCGGCCGGCCTGTCTTCCGCCGTTCACGGTCAGGCAAGGAACGGCTTTCAGTGACGGAGGACGCGCAGGCCGCGCTTGAGGAGATCACGCGCGGGCTCGATGCACTGGAGGAAGGCGTCAAGCGGTTGAGAGGTCCCAAGGCGCGCTCCACCGTTCTGGTCACCGCTTCCCAGGCGCTCGTTGCCAATTGGCTGATTTTCCGCCTCGAGCGCTTCAATCGCCTTCATCGCGGCATCGACGTGCGGCTGGATGTGTCGGAGCGGCTGCTGGATCTTGCCAGCGGCGAAGCCGACGTCGGCGTCCGGTGCGGTCTCGGCGGCTGGAAGGACGTGCGCGCGACCAAGTTGATGGATGAAGACGTTATCGCGGTCGCCAGTCCGCAGATCGCACCGCGCGACCGCGCAGCCATGACCGAATGGCTCGCCGGTCAGACGCTGATCGAGGACACGACGCCGCATCGCGGTGCCGGCTTTCCGAACTGGGGAGATTTTCTGTCCCACGCCGGTCAACGACCGCGCGACGGCAAGTCATCGCTCCGGATCAATGCGACCGCGGCGGTCGTGCAGGCCGCGGTTGCCGGCCGGGGCGTTGCGCTGGTGCGCCGGGCGCTGGTCGCGAACGAACTCGCCACGCACCGGCTGTATGAGTTATTCCCCAGGCGGAGATGGCCAATCCGCTGGTCCTATTACGTGGTCGCGGCCCCGCAGGCGCTACGCCGGCGCGAAGTCGCCGCCTTCTATGACTGGCTCGTCGATGATGTATCCGCCGCGGCCATGCCGATCAGGTCTACGGCCTGATCAAGCGTTTCACTCCGACCGTACGCTCGCCAAAGGCAGCCAGCAGCGCACGATGGTTCTTCCGCCCTCGCGCCGCAGGTCGAGCTTTCCATCCAGCGCGCGGGTACGATCGGTCATTCCAGTCAATCCCCTGCCCAGCGTGACATTGGCCGGAACGCCAATTCCATTGTCGGAAACCTCGATCGTCACCGCGTGATCGCTCATCGCGGTGACGACGTTCAGCGTGGTGGCCTGCGCGTGCTTGATGACATTGGTGACCGCTTCCTGAATGACACGGTAGATGGTTTGCGACATCAAGTGATCGAGATCGTCGAGGCGGGGATCGATGTCGGCCGACGGCGTCACGGACGGGAGCGCGGAATGCGCGTTTTGAAGCAGCGTCTCGATGCTTTTTTCGAGTCCCAACTCTTCGAGATAGAGGGGGCTCAGGCCTTCGAGAATGCGGCGGCTGGCGTGCTGTACCGCCTCCGCCGCCTCGATGAGCTGGTTGGATGGCGCCTCGGGATCGGTGGAAGATCCCGACAGCGCGATCGCGTTGGCCCTGATCGCAAATAGCAAAGGACCCAACTCGTCATGCAGCTCCTTTGCGATCTCCTCGCGCTCATCGTCCTGTAGCGAGACGAGCTTGCGCAGCATATTCCGATTGTCCTGGGCCAATTGCTTGAGCTTTTTCGCAAGCTGATTGGCCTCCTCGCAGCTTTTGCGGATCTCGGGAGGACCGAGGAGCGGAATCCTGCTGTCGTAGTCCCCTCGCTGCATCCGTGCCAGGCCGGCGCCGAGTTGCTCGTAGCGGCCGCAAAGCCAGGGTGGACGTCAAATAGGCGCTGATCGCCGCCAACACCAGCAAGGCCGTGCCCGACAGGACGATGGCCAGGAAGCCAAGCCACTTCTCATTGAGATCCGGCGTGAGATCGGGAACGAAGAGGATATCGCCAACATGCCTCTCGCCGATCATGATCGGGTGAGCCGTCGCGATATTGGGTATTCGCAGGATGCGGACAAACCAGGCGGGAACCCCCTCGGTGTTCAACCGGATCTTTGGGCTTGGCCATGGAAGCCGCCGTTTTGCGGTATTGGATGGTATCCCCTGTCCCGATACCGTCTGCGAAAGCGTCGAGCGTTGGCTCAGGGTTTGCGGTTACGCCAAGCGCCGTGTTGAGACCTTTCGTCACGGTCCTCACCAGCGACGCGGCATCCTCGCTTTCGGACTCGAATTGGTCGGGCGAGAAGATCTCCAGCGCAAATATGCCGAAAAGCAGCGCCGCCGCCATCAGACCCAAGGTCGGGAGAAAAAGCCGGAACCGCAGAGGGAGCCTTTTCCACATGCCGTCATCCTAACTGTCTAGAGAAATTCTATTCTGCTGAATTTCGATCCGCGTTTATATCCGGGAAATGATAGCAATCCCGATGCCGGTAAGTCAGAAACAAACAACAACAAAGGTATTGATTGTCGACGACCATCCAGTCGTCGTGTCCGGCTGCAAATCGTTGTTTGCCTCGGACTCGTCGGTCAAGATCGAGGGCGCCGGAAACGCCAAGGCCGGCTATGTGGCTTTCGTGGAAGGCAAGCCCGATATCACCGTGATCGACATCAAGCTTCCGGATGTTTCCGGCTTCGAGTTGATGCGGCAAATCCGGAAAGAAGACCCCGACGCCAGGATCATCATGTTCAGCATGAATGACGATCCGGCCTTTGTGGTGCGGGCCATCGAGATGGGCGCGCAGGGCTATCTCTCAAAATCGGACGATCCGCGGCTGTTTGTGAAGGCTGTTCTCAAGGTGGCGGCCGGGGAAAACTACATCTCGCCGGAGCTGGCGGAGGCCGTTACGTTCTCGTCCGCCGTTGTCAAAGCCAATCCCACGAACAAGATGACGACGCGTGAGCTGGAAATCCTGACGCTGCTACGGCGCGGCGACAAGATCGCCGAGATCGCCGATGCACTCGGCATCTCCTACAAGACGGTCGCCAACACGACTTCCCTTCTGAAACAGAAGCTCGGCGCCAAAGGCCATTCCGACCTCATCCGCATCGCGGTGGAGATGAATCTGAGCTGACGCGCCGGCGGCGTCAGCGCTTCCCGTTCTCGCACGTTTGCTTGGTCCCTGGTCGCATCAGGCGTTGCGGCGCAGCCGTCGGTGGGAGTCCGACAGCGATCGAACGATGGCATCCACCAAACGGTGGATGGTGGAAAAAATTCCCGACACAAACAGCGTCTTATTCCCGTATTGATTCTTTATCATCCCATATAAATTGCCGTTTCTTCCTGCACTTGGTATACATTATTCCTAACTGTTGCTTGGACGACACAATATTTCCGCGCTGCGACAAAGTTACAGACAGCGATCTATGCGATTGAAAATATTATATTTTATTATGGTCCTTCAATCGAATGACTTCGCAACTGCGTAAGCTTTGCGGGCTGCCCGTCGCGTTGACGGTATCAACCGACCCCGCCACGCTCCTTAATTATTTTTAATGAGGGGCAGACGATGAAAAAACGCGCTTTGGGAGCAACGTTAGTAGCAGCGGGCATGGTGTTCCATGCGATGCCTGCATCGGCCGACAAGCTCGATGACGTGCTGTCGCGGCTCGATGCGATCGAGAAAAACAACGCAAAGCTTGCGACCGAAAATGCGGCCCTGAAGGCGCGCCTCAACAAGGTTGAGGTCGTCAAGCCAGCGAGCGCCGCGCCCGCTCATGGCTCTGGACCGGCCGTCAGCTGCCCGGCGTCGCCACCGTGCTCGCAACGCGGACACCGACCCCGCCGCTCGCCCTCGCCGCACCGGAAATCGACGCCAACGGTCACGGCTTCCTCGAGCACAAGAAAGGCAATCCCCTCACCTTCTACACGCCGGGCGGCGAGATCACCGGTTACGGCAACATCGACGTCTCGGTCGACGACACGACGAAGGCGCTCGGCGGAAATATCAACACCAACCCCGCTTTCACCGGTCAAAGCGAGCCCTTCCCGATCGGAAATTTCGGCTGGATGCCGGCGATCTCGAGCAACAGCTCCTATCTCGGCGTGCGCGGCTTCCAGCGCCTTCCGGATTTTCCGCTCAACTTCGTCTACCAGCTCGAACTCGGCTTCGACGTTTCCGCAACGCCCGGCCTGAAACAGACCAACAGCCAGATCAGCGACAACGTCAACGGCGCGCTGTTCAACCGCAACACCTATATCGGTTTTGCGTCGCCCGAATTCGGCGCCATCAAGATCGGCAAGACGACCACGCCTTACGCAAACTCGACCGGCGGCTTCAATCCGTTCGCCGGCCAGATCGGCGACATGCGCGTCATCATGGGCAACACCGGTGGCGACAACCGCGTCGAATTCGACACCCGGCTCGAGCACTCGATCTGGTACGAATCGCCGACGATCGGCGGCTTCCAGTTCAACGCGCTGTTCTCGCCCGGGCCAGAACCGCTCCGACGATCAGCGACAACATTCGCAGCGGGTTCATCCGATTGTACCGGCGGCAACGATCCGACCAGCGGCGGACTTTTTCCGAATGGATGTAACGACGGCTCGTTCTCCAACGCCGTCAGTACCAACCTGAGCTACACCAACGGTCCGTTCTACGCGACCGTCGCTTACGAGCGGCACTTCAAGGTCAACCGGCAGAGCGACATCTCCGGCATCTACGGCGTCGGGTGCCATCAACCAGACGACCTTCGCAGCTCGTCAACTTGCCCGGTCGGCGACGCCAGGATGTTTCCCCAATGCTACGCAGCTTGCGGCCTTCAACGCGGATGTCGGCGACGAAGACGCCTTCAAGGTCGCAGCGCTCTATACGTTCCCGACCAAGACCACGGTCGGCGGCATCTTCGAAATGATGCACCGTTACGTGAGCCCGCTCATTGCCTTCCAGAACGAGCGCACGCGAAACGGCACCTGGCTGTTCTTGACCCAGGAATTGACGCCGGTCGACAGCTTCAGCGTCGGCTGGGCACATGCGTTCAAGGCCGTGGGCGATCCCGGACAGCACAATACGCCGTTTGGCCACGACGCCGATTCCCGGACTCGACAGGCGCCGATTGCGGCAATGGTTGCGGCTTGTTCGTCGATGAACAACGACAATCAGGCCGACATGGTCACCGCGACCTACAAGCACAAGTTCGGACCGAACCTGACCTGGTACACCGCGGTCGCGGCGACCATCAACGGACCGAACGCCCACTACGATCTCGGCGCCGGCGGCCACGGCGTCACCACCGACTGTCACTCGGCCTTTGGCGCAACGGGCGGCTCGAACTCCGATCCGCATTGCTGGGTCGGTCCGACCCTCGCCGGTGTCTCCACCGGCATGCAGTGGCGGTTCTAAGCGCATAAGCGGCAGCACACATTTTGCGAGAGATGAACATGACAAAGAACATCACACTTGGCGCAATCACCGCTTTGCTTCTGGGTACGACGGCAGCCGTCGCGGCTGATCTTCCGGTAAAGGCCCCACCGCCGGTCGCGATCTACAACTGGACCGGCTTCTACATCGGTGCCTCGGCCGGCGGATCGTTCGGGTTCAGCGATCACGTCGATCGGGCCACCGGCCTCAGCGACACGTCGGGCTATAACGTCAAGGGCGGTCTCGTCGGCGGCACGCTTGGTTACAACTGGCAGATGTCGAGCTTCGTGGTCGGCTTCGAAGGCGACGCCTCCTGGGTCGCCGAACGTGGCATCATGCCGGACGTCGGGCCGATCGCGATCGCCAACGGCTTCGTCGACGGAGCCGGCAACTCCCTCTTCTCGAGCTTCACCAACGAGACGTGGCTGGCGACCGCGCGCGGCCGCGTCGGCTATGCCGTCAACAACCTGCTGTTCTACGGAACGGGCGGCTATGCCGCGGCAGGCGTTGGACAGGGCATCTACGACAACGCGCACAACCTGCTCGCGTCAACGTCATCGACGCGCAGCGGCTGGACGGCCGGCGGCGGCCTCGAATGGGGCTTTGCGCCGAACTGGTCGGCCAAGTTCGAGTGGCTCTACATGAAGTTCAACACCGTGGCCTTCAACACGGCTGTGGCGGAAGGACCGCGTAACGTGCCCTTCGATGACAACGTCGTGCGGTTCGGCGTCAACTACCGCTTCGGCGGACCGGTGGTCGCGAGATACTGACGGCCTGATAGCTCAAAAATCAAAAAGCCCCGGCAGCATGCCGGGGCTTTTTCGTCAGATATGCTTTTGAGAGCGCGATATCTGTTTCGCGCCTCGCCTTTACCGCAGCGTGTTGTACGTACGCGGATTGGAAATGGTGTTGTCGGGATAGCGGCCGTCGCCATAGAGGCCGCCGAACCCGGACGGATATGTCGCTATAGCCCTGGCTGTAACCCCATCGGAGCGCATTTTCGACGGGCAGGTTTGGATCGCCGGCAACGGTCGTACCGTGAACCGCGCGTCTGACATGGCGCGTATCCCTGTCCTGAGCCGATGCAGTGGCGGCAAACGCAAGCACCAGCGACAACGCCGAAACCCCGATCAGGCCGAATCTCTTCATGAACTTGTCTCCTGTCTACGGATCACTTTAGCCGAGTGGCGAAAGAATGTCGCCAAACAAACAAGGTTGATCGGCCACAATCTCGCGGAATAAACGCACGAGCGCTGCAAACCGGCGCAACCGGCTTTCTAAAATCCTTTTAAGATTGCCGGGTGAAAACGGCGACCGATACGACTATCGTCGTAGCTGCGGTTTGCGACAGCGAGCATGCCGCGGGCCGAGCGAGCGAGGCATGTCTTCGTTCAATGAGATTCGAATTCGGAGAATTCACATGATCAGGCGGCGCATATTTCTGGTCGGTATCCTGGGCGCCGTGATGTTGGCAGGTCAGATGGCCGGGCCGGCGAGCGCTGCCGATAATTCCACCTCCGGCGCCTACGCCGAACTGCCCGGTGTGAAATTGTGGTTCACGGACAGCGGCGGCACAGGCGCGCCCGTCGTGTTGCTTCATGCCAACACCGGCAACAGCGCCGTATGGACCGATCAGGTCGCGAGCTTTTCGCGAGCCGGATATCGCGTCATTGCTTTCGATCGCCGCGGCTGGGGCAAGAGCATGGCCGACGCCGCAACGGGATCGCAGCCGGGCAGCGTCGCAGGCGACCTGGATGCGCTTGCGGATTACCTCAAGCTCGAAAAATTCCATCTGGTCGGCGTAGCCGGCGGCGGGTTTGTGGCGTTGGATTACGCAGCATGGCGTCCGGAAAGGCTCCGAAGCCTGGTGATCGGAGCCAGCACCGGAAGCGTGAAGGACAAGGAGATCGCCGACTTCTCTGCGCAGATTGAAATTCCCGGCATCCGAAAGTTGCCGGCGGTCTATCGCGAGGTCGGTCCTTCCTATCGCGGCGCAAACCCGGACGGCACGAAGCGCTGGATCGAGATCGAGGAACATTCTCGCCAGCCCGACGCCCCCAGTCAGCCGCTGCGCGCACCCAACACTTTCGCGAAGATCGAGACCATCGCCACGCCTGTCCTCGTCATCGCCGCGGACGCCGATCTGCTCGCGCCTCCTGCGTTGATGCGCATCTGGGCCGGTCACGTCAAAAACCATGAATGGGCAACCGTGCCCGATTCCGGCCACGCAATCGCGTGGGAGCATCCGGATGTGTTCAATGAGAAGGTTATCGAATTCGTCAAGCGGCATTGAACGCCGTGACCCCATCTTCCCGCGACATGGCTGCTGCGCGTACCATTCGCTAGGCTGGCGTCAGCTCAAAGAAAAACAACGGTCTTGGAGGAAACGATGAAAATCCAATATGGCATTGCCGCGATCGTCGGGCTCGCACTGGCGGGACAGGTGCAGGCCGCCGAAATCAAGGTGCTGGCCTCCACGGCCGTGAAGACGACGCTTGAAGAACTCGGCCCGCAATTCGAGAAGGCCACCGGGAACAAGGTCGACGTCACCTACTCGCCTGCTTCCGTCCTCAAAGAAAAGATCGACCAGGGCACCGCGTTCGACGTCACCATCCTGACGACGCCCATCATCGACAGCCTTGCGAGCAGCGGCAAGGTCGACACCACGCGCAGCGCGGTCGCCCATTCCGGGATCGGCATTGCGATCAAGAAAGGCGCCGCAAAGCCCGACGTCAGCACCAGCGAGGCATTCAAGCAGTCGCTGCTGAAGGCCAACTCGGTCGGCTATACCGCAGGAGGCGCCACCGGTGCCTATCTGAAAACCCTGTTCGACAAACTCGGTATCGCCGAGGCGCTCAAGCCCAAGCTCAAACTATTGCAGGGCGGCGTCGGCGAAGCCGTGACATCGGGCGAAATCGAGATCGGGATGACCCAGATCAGCGAGATCTTGCCGCATCCCGGCGCGGAACTCGTCGGGCCGCTGCCGTCGGACATCCAGTCCTATACACACTTCACTGCCGCCGTCTCGACGGCGAGCAAGGAAACCGACGCCGCCAAGGCATTCGTGAAATTCCTCGCCGGCCCGCCGGCGCTCGCCGTCATCAAGGCAAAGGGCATGGAGCCGGGCTGATTAGCCGGCCCCCAGCCGTCGCATGAGATTCGATCGGCCATTTGGTTGAGCGGCGTTTTGGCGCGAAAACGTCGCTGGCCACTTGTGCTGGCTGAACCGATAAAGTTAACTTTGCAGTTAAATAGTTGCGGGCGACGTCCAACGACCCGTGCATCAGTGTCCCGGTTCCGAAGTTCGTAGCATTTTTCGGGGCCACGTTTCGAACTTCGGAATCGAAAGGACACTAGCAAACCTATCATTTTAGTGTGGCTTTGGTTCAGAAGTCCGCAAACGAACTTGCGGCAGGAACGATGCGGACTTCTGAACCGCCACTCGGGGAGAATCGCGCCATGCGTTTCCAGCTCAATCGCCGTCACCTGCTTCGCTCAACGGTCGCGCTCGCAACGACCGGCCTCGCCGCACCGGCGCTGATCGGACGTGCCGATGCCGCAGTGTTGAAGCTGAAGCTGTCCTCCTCGCAGGCTAACGATCCGAAGTTCGCCAACGGCCGGGTGTACTACGACAATCTCGTCAAGCAGATCGCGGCCTCGAACCTTGCGGGACAGATCGAGGTCGCGTTCTTCCCCGACAATCAGCTCGGTCAGGAAATCGACGTCATCAACTCGGTCAAGCTGGGCGTGATCGACATGATGGTTTCCGGCTCCTCGATTGCCGCCAATCTCGTGCCCGTGGTCGGCACCTATGATCTCGGCTACCTGTTTTCGTCGTTTCCACAGCAAACCAAGGCGTTCGACGCGGGTGCGGCCGCGCCGATCGAGCAGGCACTGCTCAAGGGCGCCAATATCCGCATCATCGCCTGGGCCTACAATTTCGGCTCCCGCTCGGTGCTGGCGCGGAAGGCCGTCAACACTCCCGATGATCTCACCGGGCTGAAGATCCGCACCCTGCCCAATCCCGTGATCACCGAGTGCCTGCGCATGATGGGAGCCGCCGCCACGCCGATGGCGTTCGGCGAGATCTATACGGCCTTGCAAGCCGGCGTGCTCGACGGGCTGGAGCATGATCCGCCGACCATCGTCGCCTCGAAATTCTTCGAGACCGCGAAATTCTACTCCCTCACCCAGCACAATTTCTCACCGCTTGCGATCTATTGCTCTGAGAACACATTGAACCGCATGCCGGCGGCCATGCGCGAGCCGTTTACCGAGGTCGCACGAAAGGCGGCCGCCGATACCCGCGCGCACGGCCTCGCCGTGGAGAAGGAAGCGCTGGCGCAATTGAAGGACAAAGGCGTCACCGTGATCGATTGCGATCGCGAGGCTTTCCGCAAACGCGTCCTTCCGCAAAGCGAAGCCTTCATCAAGGCGCGGCCGGAGGCAAAACCCGTGGTCGATCTGATCCGCGCCACCTCGATCTGACGATGGTTGAGGTCGAGATGAGTTCGCCGGGCGTGAACCATGGCCCCCGGCGGCGGGTGACCGGCGTACTGCTGCAGCTCACGGATGCGATTGCTGCGGTGCTGCTCGCCGCCGACCTCGCGGTCGTGATCTATTCTGTCCTGGCGCGCTCGTTGTTCACCGCGCCGGTCGAATGGGCCGATGACGTCGCGCGCGGCTTGATGGTGGCTTCAGCCTTTTTCGGTGCGGCATCCGCGCTGGCGCGCGGAGAGAATCCCGGCGTGGTGTTTTTCCGGGCGCTGCTGCCGCAAGCCTGGCAGGACGCGGCAGACGACGTTGGTGCCGCACTGGTGCTGATCGTTGCGGCTTATGTTGCGTTCCACGCCATCGAACTTGGATGGATCACCGCAGGACAAACCACCGGCGCCGGCCTGCCGCTCGAATTGACATTCTATCCGATGGGGCTCGGCGCCGCCTGCATGACCGCCTTTGCCGCCGAAATCCTGTTCGAACGAAACTGGTGGCGCATTCTTCGTGCGGTCGCGATCCTTGCCGCCATATCCGGTGTCTTCTTGCTCGGCGATGCCTTCATGCCCGACGCGATGCCCTCTCCCGGCGCGCTGATGCTGGTGGGCTTTGCGCTGACGCTGGCCGGCGGTCTGCCCATCGGTTTCGCGTTGGCGCTGGCCGCGCTGATCTTCGTCTGGACCGAGGGCAGCCTGCCCGGCGTGATCTTCGCCCAGCAGATGGCGCGCGGGATCGACAATTTCGTGCTGCTGGCGATCCCCTTCTTCATTCTGGTTGGCTACCTGATGGAGGCCAACGGCATGTCGGTGCGGCTGATCGAACTGCTGCAACACCTGGTCGGACGGATGCGCGGCGGGCTGAACGTCGTAATGGTCAGCGCCATGGTGCTGTTCTCCGGCATATCCGGCTCGAAGATGGCGGACGTGGCGGCGGTTGGCGCGGTTCTCATTCCCGCATCGCGCAAGTCGGGACAAAATCCGGGCTCATCGGTCGCGCTGCTGGCGGCTTCCGCCGTGATGGCGGAAACCATCCCGCCCTGCATCAACCTCATCATTCTCGGCTTTGTCGCCAACCTCTCGATCGGCGGTCTGTTTGCAGCGGGCCTGCTTCCGGCGGCCTTGATGGCAGCGGCGCTGATTGCGGTATCGATCCTGTTCGGCAAGCCCTCGAACGCCGTGCCCTCTCCGGTGGAGCGCGCGGCGACGGGGCGGATGTGGCTAGGCGCCGGCGTTTCACTCGGCCTGATCGTCATGATCTTCGTCGGCTTCAAATCCGGCTTTGCCACCGCAACGGAAATCTCCGCCTTCGCCTCGCTCTATGCCATCGTGGTCGGCTCGCTGATGTTTCGCGAACTGACGCCGGCCGACGCCTGGCGTAGCTTCGTCCACGCCGCCGCGCGTTCGGGCCTCGTGCTGTTCATCGTCGCAGCCGCCCAATCGCTCGCTTTCGTGCTGACCCTGCAGCAGGTGCCGCACGCCATGGGAGAATTCATGGTGGGCCTGTCGCATGAAAGCGGCACATGGCTATTCATGCTGCTCTCGATTGCAATCCTGATCGTGATGGGCTCGGTGCTCGAAGGCGCGGCTGCGCTGATCATCTTCGGGCCACTGCTGGTGCCCGTGGCCAGCAAGCTTGGCATTGCGCCGCTGCATTACGGCGTGGTGCTGGTGATCGCGATGGGCATCGGCCTTTTTGCCCCGCCGCTGGGGCTTGGACTTTACGGCGCCTGCCTGATCGGAAAGGTGCCGGTCGAACAAACCGTCCGGCCGATGCTCGGCTATCTCGGGCTGCTTTTCGTCTGCCTCTTGATCATCGCCTTCGTGCCTGCCATCAGCACGTTCCTGCCAAAACTCATGGGCTACTAAACGATGAAGATCATTCTCACCCACACGCCGCACATGCGCGACAATTACTACGGGAAGCGCGCGCTCGCCGGGCTCTCCGCGCTTGGTGACGTGGTGCTGCATCAAGGCAGCGACACCCTGGAAGGTCAGGCTCTGATTGCCGCCGCCAAGGGATGCGACCTCATCGTCGCCGATCGCGCTACCGCCCTGCCCGCGCCGATCTTCGACGCTCTTCCCGCGCTGAAGGCCGCGTTGCGCTGCGCGGTCGACATTCGCAATATCGACGTCACCGCCGCCTCCTCGCACGGAATTCTCGTCACCCGCGCCAAACCGGGCTTCGTCGAATCCGTCACCGAGCTGGTGCTCGGCCTGCTGGTCGATCTCAACCGCGGCGTATCTCGCGCGGCCGCTGCTTTTCAGGCAGGTCAGGTGCCGGCCGCGCAGATGGGGCGGCAATTGGCCGGCACCACGATCGGCATCATCGGCTATGGCGCGATCGGCCGCGCGGTGGCGCCGCTCGCAGCGAGCTTGGGCATGCAGGTCCTGATTGCCGATCCCTATGCGAAGGTGGGCGATCCACGCCTCCAGCAGGTTGATCTCGCAACGCTGCTCGCGCAATCCGACCACGTCGTCTGCCTTGCGATCGCAAACGAGGCGACCGAAAACCTGATCAACGCCGACGCCTTCGCGCGGATGCGCAAGGACGCGGTGTTCATCAACGTGTCCCGCGGCAATTTGGTCGACGAGACGGCACTTGCCGCGGCGATCCGCGAAGGAAAAATAGCCGGTGCGGCGATCGATGTTGGCCGTGCGCCCGACCAGATGCCGACGCCCGCCCTCGCGGCCCTGCCCAACGTGATCGCCACGCCGCATATCGGCGGCCTCACCCCGCCCGCTATTGAAGCGCAGGCGCTGAACACCGTGGAACAAGTGCGTGCGTTGGTTTCCGGCGCCGTGCCTGAGGGCGCAGCAAACCTGGAAAGCTGGACGCGCCGGATATAATCGCGCGGCAAAACCGGACCGAGGGAGAGCTGTCGTCCCTCGGTCCGGCAACGACTTTCAGCCCGCTACAGCTTATAGGCCGCCTGCAGCCTGATCGTGCGGCCCTGACCCGGCGAGATATTGTTGTTGCCGTCGGCCGACGCCCAATAGCCCGTGTTGAAGATATTCTCGACCGTGAGCTGGGCGCGCCAGTTCTTGTCGATGTTGGCATAGATGCCCGCGTCAAACCGGACAAACCCCGGCAACCTCACCGTGTCGTCGGACGACGCGAAGGAGTCGCCGAAGTAAATGATGCCGAGCGCGGCCGACCACATCGGGGTGAACGCGTATTTGTTCCACCACGCAAACTGATTGTAGGGCACGAGCTGGACGCGATTGCCGGGCACCACCGTCGCCGAGGTGGCGCCGGTGATCTTCGCGTCGGTATAGGCATAGGCCAGCGACGACTGCCAGGCCTGTGTCACGTAGCCGACCAGGCTGGCTTCAAATCCGCGGGTCAACGTGCTGCCCGAGGGAAAGAAGAAACCGGGGTTATTGCCGTCGGCAATCGGCTGGTTCGTGCGATTGAGGTTATAGACCGCGGTCTGGAACAGCAGCTTCGGGTTGACGTTCCATTTGAAGCCAACCTCGGTGTTTTCGAATTTCTGCGGTTGAAGGATCAGCGTGCCGTTGTTCAGCGCACTGAATTGATCGCCGGACGCAGGCAGATACGACACGCTATAGGCGGTATAGATCGACATGGTGTCGATCGGTTTCAAAATCAACGCCGCTTGCGGCGACACGAGATTGTCGACGCGATTGCGATTGATGCCCGTGTTCATGTCCAGCGCGGACATGTCGTACCTGTCGAAGCGCGCGGCGCCGATAATCTGCAGGTAACGCGTGATTTCAACCGTGTCGCGCACATAACCGGACTGGATATTAAGATTGTATTTGCTGTTGGAGTCCGGCTGTCGTCACGCCGTCCGTGTTCACGGTCCGGTGAAGTGATGGATGAAGGTGACCGGACCGAAATAAGTCGGAGCAAACGGGTTCTCGACGATCGTATTCCCGCTGGCGTGCCGTTCGGAAAGATACCGGTATTGCGGATGTCGACGCCACGCTGATTGCCGAACTCGGTACCGAATCCGACCGTGTGAGAGATCGGACCTGTCGCGACCTTGTAGACAAAGTCCGTCTGATTGAAGATGTTGTCGCGGTTCGTGGTGTGCTGGTAGGCAGCGAGATTGAAAGTCGTCTCCGCGGCATTGACGGCGCCAGCAAGCGGCCCGTTGGTCGGATAGACGTTCTGGTAGAACTTCTTGTAATCGGCGGCGAGCGTGCCGTTTTTGACGGTCAAGCCATTGCCGAAATCATGTTCGATGAACGCCATGCCGGTCTGGACGGTAGCCTGCGCCGTGTTGAGACTCGGGCTGCCGAAGAAGGTCGAGAAGTCGCCATTGGGTGCAAACGGCGTGGCCGGATTGAATCGCGTGCGCGCCGCCCACAGGCGTCAGGGATGGATTTCCGCGATCGGCGGTACGTTCGTCGTGATAATACTCGTAGCTCAGTTTGACCTTGGTGTTGTCATCGACCTTGAACGTTGCGGTCGGGTTGAAACCGTATCGTTCGAGGTGATTGAAGTCGCGAAAACCATCGGCGCCTTCATAGAACGCGTTGAGCCGCACAGCGACGTTTTCGTTGACGGCCTGGCCGGCATCGACCGAGACACGGCGATCGCCCCATGAACCGGTTTGCCCGGTCGCTTCATATCGATAGACACCGTCAGCTTCCTTCAGCGTGCGGTTCAGGAGACCGCCACCCGAGCCGCGGCCGAAAGTGATGGCGCTCGGCCCTTTCAGGACCTCAATGCTCTGCGTGTTGTAGATATCGCGATAGATCTGCACGTCATCGCGGAATCCGTTGACGAAGAAGTTCGCGCTGGAATCGACGCCGCGGATGACCAGTTCGTCGCGGTTGCCTTCGCCCTGGTGAACGGCAACGCTCGGCACATAACGCGTAACGTCAGTCAGGCCGCCGTAATTTTGATCGTTGATCATCTCCCTGCTGATGACGTTCAGCGACTGCGGGATGTTGACGATCGGCGTATTTGTCCTGGTCGCAATCGAGGTGCTGTTGACGTAGTAGCCGACGGTGCCGGTGCGCTGCGCCTGTGTCTCTTCAAAGGGCTTCGGCTGCACAGGCTGCTCAGGCCGTCGCGCTGCTCGCGTTGCGCGCGTCCGTCGGGCGGCCGTGGTATCCGAGGTGGCGGTGGTGGGCCGACGTTTCGCTTCCGGCGCAGTTACCGTGACCGAGGGCAGATCGTTCTGCGCCTGTTGCGATGGCGTTTGCGCCGACGCCGTGGTTGCGAGCAGGCTCAGAACAATCGACGCTTGCCACGCCTGGCGTGGCCCCGCGTTCTTCCATCCGGAAATTACGCTAACTCGCCCGGCCACATCGGCCGCCATAGACAGCGCATTCCGGTTTACAGTGTCAGTCATCTCGCCCCTCTTCAGTCCCGAAATTTTCACCTGCTTTCGACGACCCCAATCGCGTCGAAGCTTGCGGCCTCTAGCACGTGAAAATCCCGGTGATTACGGGGGCATTTCTGGAATCCATCGAAAGACGCTTTCGTTGAACGATTCCAGTTTCCAGCGCGGAATATGACCACGCGGGCAAACGTTGCAATTTTTATCCGGTCAACTCAGCAATCGATCAAACGACCGCTTCGATTTTCGGCGGGATTCCCGTGAAGACAGGCTCGCCATCTTTAAAATGCGGTGGAACGTCCGCCACGACGCTCAACGTCAGAGACGCGCAGTCAGCCCGATGCGCCGCCTGCGTGTGAGACAATTTGTCGCCCGGCAAGTACGTCAGCCCGAGCAGCGGCGAAGAGCTTCCGCTGTCGGATCGGCTCACGACCGCCACCAAAAGAGCCGGCTGACGCCGCTTCGAAGCCGGCCTTTCCCATCTCGCGAGATGTTTGAGATCGAATCGCGCTGGCGTCGGAATAAATCGATCCGCGCATGGGTCTATCCACGGATGACGATGCGGATGCGGGCTGCCGACTTCGCGATTATGTGCGCTATCCGACGCGGTGAAGTAGCCAGTGATAAACCTGGGTTTTCGTAGTCTCCTGCTTGCCGCGTCAGTGCTGCTGACCGCCACCGGTGCATACGCGGACAGTTGCCCGCAAGCGTCGGAAGAAATCGCGACCGACAGGCCAGACGTGACCAACTCGAGCATTGTCATCCCGGTCGGCAGTCTGCAAAACGAAAACGGCGTGAACGTCAGCGCGCACGATGGAAGTCAGCGCGTCGACGGCACCAACAGCCGATGGCGGCTCGGCATCGCACCCTGCCTCGAAGTCCTGGTCGATTTGCCGACTTACTTCGCCAGCGTGCACGGTGCCGGCGTATCCGGCTTCAGCGACGTGGCGCCTGCAATCAAATGGCAAATCAGCCCGGTGCCAGGAAAGATCGACCTCTCGATCGTCGCGGGCGTGGCGTTGCCGACCGGCGCGGTCGCCATCGCCGGCCGCGGCGCGCAGCCATACCTGCAAATGCCGTGGTCGGCGGAGCTCCACGATGGCTGGGGCATCAGCGGCATGTTCACGGAATTCTTTCGCCCCGACGACTTCACCGCGAGGAGCATCACGGAGGCGACGTTCGTCATCGAAAAGAAGCTGACGCCGCGCTTTGCCATGTTCACCGAATATGTCGGCGACTATCCGCAAGGCGGAGGCCCGAGCCAGCTCTGGAATTCCGGCGGCGTGTATCACCTGACCAAGACCCAGCAGGTCGATTTTCACGTCGCGATCGGGCTCAACCACAACTCACCGAACTACATCGTCGGCGTTGGCTATTCGTTTCGGGTTGACGGCCTTTTCCGCTGATTTTGCTCAGCGCAGCTTTTCGAGCAACGCAACGAACAATTCGCGCTCCCGCGGATCGAGCGGCGCCAGCGTTTCCCTTGAAATCGCGAGCGCATTGGACGCGACTTTATCCACCAGTTGCTGACCTGCGCGTGTCAGGCTCACCCGAAGACGCCGGCCGTCCTCGGGATCGGACGAGGTTTCGGTCAGGCCGCGAGCAGTCAGCCGATCGATCACGCCCTTGATGGTCGCGACGTCCATCGCGGTTAAACGCCCCAACTGATTCTGCGAGCACGGCCCGGTCTCGGCGAGCTTGGCGAGTGCGGCCCATTGGGTCGGCGTCAGTTCGGCGCCGATGTCGCGGGTGAAGATCGCGGCGTGGCGCTGCGAGACCTGGCGAAGAATGAAGCCGATCTGTTCGTCGAGCACGTAAACCTGCCGCGACGCCTTCACGCTTCTTTTCGGCGCAACAGCCCTGTTCATCTTCGCCCTCGCCCCTTACAGCGCCAGATGCGCGTCGCGGATATCCGGACGCGCGTCGAGTTCGGCCATCGTGCCGGAAAAACAGATGCGCCCGCGCTCGATGATGTAGGCGCGGTCCGAAATCAACCGCGCGAAATGCAGATTTTGCTCGGAGACCAGAAGGCTGACGCCGGCCTTTTTCATCGCAATGATGGCCTCGACCATTTGCTCAACGATCTTGGGCGAAAGTCCCTCGGACGGCTCATCGAGCAGTACCAGCGACGGATTGCCCATCAGGGTGCGGGCGATGGTCAGCATCTGCTGCTCGCCGCCGCTCATGCGGCCACCCGGCCGGTTGCGCATTTCCGCAAGATTGGGAAACAGCTCGAACAGCCGCTCCCGCGTCCATTGCGGCGCGTTGGTCCGCGCCGGCTGGCGGCCGACTTCGAGATTTTCGTCAACCGTCAAATCCGTGAAGATGCGCCGCTCCTCCGGCACGTAACCGAGTCCACCGCGCACGATCGCATGCGTCGGCAAGTTTTGGATATCGCTGCCTTCGAACTGAATCCGTCCGCTGCGCTGCGCGACCAGCCCGACGATCGATCGAAACGTCGTGGACTTTCCGGCGCCGTTGCGGCCCAACAGTGCAACCGCTTCGCCCTCGCCCACATCGAGCGCGACATCGAACAGGATATGCGCCGGGCCGTAATGGCTGTTGAGGTCTTGCACGGAAAGCTTCACGGTGCCGCTCCCTCGCGATGACGGGCATCGTAGACGAGGCCCTCGCCGAGATAGATGGCGCGCACTTCCGCGTTCCTCCGCACTTCCTCCGGCGAGCCTTCCGCGATCAGATGGCCACGGTTGAGCACGAGAATGCGGTCGGCGTGTTCGAACACGACGTCCATGTCGTGCTCGGTGAAGAGCACGCCGATTGATTTCTCCCTGGCGATTTGCGCGGTCAACCGCATCAGTTCGATACGCTCGCGCGGCGCCATGCCGGCGGTCGGCTCGTCCATCAAGAGTAATTTCGGCTGGTTGGCGAGCGCGATCGCCAATTCCAGCCGCTTGAGGTCGCCATAAGCAAGTTCGCCGCACGGACGCATCGAAAAGCCGCCCATGCCGACGAGATCGAGCAGGCGATCCGCTTCTTCGCGCGCGTATCGCGGCATCGACGCGGTGAGATTGTGCAGCTTGCGATCGTACGAGGACAACGCCACCTGAACGTTCTCGCGCACGGTCATGGTCGGGAACGTCGCGGTGATCTGGAAGGTCCGTCCGACGCCGAGCCGCCAGACTTGCCGGGGCTTGAGGCCCGTCGTGTCTTTGCCCAGCACATGCACCTTCCCCGCATCGGGCGATGTCTGGCCATTGAGCATATTGAAGCAAGTGGACTTGCCTGCCCCGTTCGGGCCGATCAGCGCGAGGATCTCGCCCGCGGAAAGCGAAAACGAGACGCCGCGCACGGCATGCACGCCGCCATACGACTTGCTCAAGCCTTCGACCGACAACAATGGCTGACCGGCGTTCATTCGGCTGTCTCGATGTGCGAGGCAATCGCGGAGGGTTTGGACGGCGATATCCGGCGTGGCCAGATCGATTTAAAGGTTCCGACGATGCCTTTGGGAAATGCGACGACGATCACGACGATGAAGGCGCCGAGCACGAGCTTGGACCAATCGGTCTGGCTGACCAGCCAGATCGACAGCGCCTTGTAGACGATGGCGCCGACGACAGCGCCGGAGACGGTTTCGACGCCGCCGAGCAGCACCATCACCAGCGCATCGACCGACAGCGGGATGCCCAGCACATCCGGAAATACGCTACCCTTGAGATAGGCGAACAGCGCGCCACCGATGCCGGCGACGGTACCGGCGATGACGAAGGCGCTCCACTGGATGCGCTTGCCGTCGATGCCGATGGCTTCGCTCCGCAGCGGGGAATCCCGATTGGCCCGCAACGCGAACCCAAACGGCGAGAATGTCACGATGCGCAAGCCGCCGACCGCCAGCGCCGCGACCGCCAGCGACAGCCAGTAAAAATGCGAGGGGCTCGCCGCCCAGCGTTCAGGCCAGACGCCGAGGATGCCGTTGTCGCCGCCCGTGAGACCAACCCACTGGAACGCGATCGACCAGACGATCTGAGCAAAGGCGAGCGTCAGCATCGCGAAATAAACGCCCGAAAGTTGAACGGTAAAGAATCCGAACACAGCCGCGCCGAGCAGACCGAACAAGGGGCCGGCAAAAAGCGCGACCAGCATCGGCAAGCCCGCAAGCTTGACCGCGAAGGCGACGCCATAGGCGCCGAGCCCGAAATAGGCCGCATGTCCAAACGACGCGAGACCGCCGGCCGACATCAGGAAATGAAGGCTGGCTGCGAAGATTACAAAAATTGCGATCTCCGCGCCGACGGTCAGCGCATAGTTACCGGCAAAGAACGGCAGCGCGGCAGCGAGCAAAAGCGCGATCGCGGCAGCGACGCGCTCGTTCGAGGTGAGCGCGCGCCAGGGATTGACGGACAGGCCTGGCGTGCGGCGCGCCGGCGCTTCCGCCTTGCCGAGCAAGCCCCAGGGCCGCACGATCAAGACTACCGCCATCACCAGGAACACCAGGATGATCGAGATCTTCGGAAAAATGAGAATACCGAACGCGTTCAATTCCGAAACCAGCACCGCCGCGACAAAGGCGCCGACGACGCTGCCGAGACCGCCGATCACCACCACGACGAAAACGTCGACGATGACGCGCAAATCCATCGCGTGATTCACCGCGTCGCGCGGGATTTGCAATGCGCCGGCAAGCGCGGCCAGAAATACGCCAAGCGCAAACACGGACGTAAAGAGCCATTTCTGATTGACGCCGAGCGCAGCCACCATGTCGCGGTCCTGCGTCGCGGCGCGCACCAGAATGCCCCAGCGGGTGCGCTGGAACACGAGCCACAACAAGCCAAGCACGACCGGGCCGAGCACGATCAGGAACAGGTCGTAGCTCGGGATTCGCTGGCCGAAGAAATCGAGCGCGCCTTTCAGGCCCGGCGCACGCGGGCCCACCAGATCGTCCGGCCCCCAGCCCAGTACCACGAGGTCTTCGACCATCAACGTCAGGCCGAAAGTCGCGAGCAACTGGAACAGTTCGGGTGCGTGATAGATTCGCCGCAGCAGGAGCATTTCGACGACGACACCGATCGCAGCCACGATCAGCGCCGCCAGCAGGATGGCAGCCCAAAATCCAAGCGCGCCGGAAAAACGCGTGGTCAGCGTGAACGCCACATAGGCGCCGAGCATATAGAAGGCGCCGTGGGCGAAATTGACGATCCGCGTCACGCCAAAGATGATCGACAGCCCTGACGCGACCAGGAACAGCGAGGCGGCGCTGGCAAGTCCGGTCAGGAACTGAACGACGTAAAAGGCCATGGGTGATTCGACTGGCGCCTCACGAGCGCTTCAGAAATTGAAGTTCGTCATGCCCGGCTTGGTGCCGGGCATCCACGTCTTTTCTCACTCACGACGTCCGCGTTCGATGGCTCAATCCTTCGGCCGCATCTTTGCGACTTCCGCATCGCTGGGCAGATAATCCGAACCCTTGCGGTAGACGGAATCGACCATCACGCCCTTGCCGTCCTTCTGCGCTGTCTTGCCGACGAAGGCACCGAGCGTCGACTGGTGGTCGATCTTGCGGAAGGTAATCTCGCCGAATGGCGACGGCAGCGACAGGCCTTCGGCAGCCGCAATCATCTTCTCCGGATCGGTCGAGTTCGCCTTGGTGAGGATGGCCGCCGCCGCCTTGATCGTCTCGTAGCCAACGATCGAACCGAGCCGCGGATAGTCGTTATATTTGGCCTGGTACGCTTTCAGGAACGCATCGTGCTCCGGCGTCTTGATCGAGTACCAGGGATAACCGGTGACGATCCACCCCTCAGGCGTCTCGTCCTTGAGCGGATCGAGATATTCCGGCTCGCCGGTGAGGAAGCTCACCACCGTGCGGTCCTTGAACAGGCCTCGGGTATTGCCTTCACGCACGAGTTTGACGAGGTCGGCGCCGAATTCAACGTTCAGGATCGCTTCCGGATTCGCGGCCGCAACCGCCTGCACCACCGGGCCCGCGTCGATCTTGCCCTGCGGCGGCCATTGTTCTTCGACCCACTGGATATCGGGCCGCTTCTCGGACATCAGTTTCTTGAACACCGACACCGCCGACTGGCCGTATTCATAGTTCGGCGCAATGGTCGCCCAGCGCTTGGCCGGCAATTTCGCGGCCGCTTCCACCAGCATCGCGGCCTGCATGTAGTTCGAGGGGCGCAGGCGGAAGGTGTAGCGATTGCCTTTCGACCAGGTGATGGCGTCGGTCAGCGGTTCGGCGGCGAGGAAAAACACTTTCTTCTGGTTGGCGAAGTCGCTGACCGCAAGCCCGATATTGGACAGGAACGTACCCGTCAGCATCGCGACGTTCTCGCTCGAGACCAGTTCGTTAGCCGCGGTCTGCGCATCCGCCGGCTTGCCGGCATCGTCCTTGGAGATGACAACGAGCTTCTTGCCGTTGACGCCGCCGGCGGCGTTGATTTCCTCGACAGCGAGCTGCCAGCCTTTGCGATAGGGCTCGGTAAAAGCCGGCAGCAGCGAGTAGCTGTTGATCTCGCCGATCTTGATCTCGCCGCTCTGCGCCAATGCGCCTTGCGCGAGACCCGCATAGGTCAAGGCAAATAACCCGCCCAGTAAGATCTTGCTTCGTTGCATGCCTTTACCCTCCAGCGTTAGTTCGACACTTACCGCAATCCGTCTTCGCCCTTGATTTCGCCCACCGTCAAGCCGCCGACCCGCGGCAGCGGACGGCCGCCGTCGGTGACGGCCAGCGCCACCATGATCTCATTGGCGCGTGGCGCATCGTTGACCTGCACTTCCATGCCATCAAAATGGCTCCGGACAAAGGCCGCGTCCTTGTGGCCGAGCGGAATATCGAGCGTGGTGCCGGGGCCGCTGCGCTTTTTCGACGAGGGAATGAGCGCCGCGCCCTTGCCCAGCGCCTTGCGCACCGGCGTCCCCATCTTGGGATGCAGGATCGCTGCCGCATGCTCCAGTTCGCCATTTTCGCCGACCGCGGCGGCCTTGCCGTAGCTGTGCACCTTGGCGCCGTCGATCCCGAGCGCCGCGACCGCCTTCTTCGCAAGCAACTCGCCGAGTTCTTCGCCGATCGCGATCAGCGGAGAAAGATCTTCCACGTAGCGCCCGGCGAAGGGATTTTCTATCACGGCAACCGCCGCCGCACGCCGGACCGGGGGGCTGACGCCCTTCCCCATTTCCATCAGCGTCTCTTCGACGACAGTTACGATCTTGCGTATCACCACGCTCATGGACGAACACCCTGCTTGGGGTTGGCGATGATGGCCGAATGCAGCCTATACATGGATCATACTTTCGTTGACCTGCGGCCAATGAAGCGCGTTGGCATCCTCGCCAGGCAGGCCGATGACGCGGATTTCGCCTTTTAGACGCAGCGCCGCCGCCTCGATCAGGTCCGAATCCAACAATTGGCGCGCTTTGGCACAGCCGGCCTCCAGCGCCGAGTCGATATCGATTTCCGTGAGACGGCCCACCTGCCTCGTTACCAGCCGCGACCCAAGGTCGCTGTCGGGCTGCAATTCATTGGCCGAACAGCGGACGATTTCAGGATGCCCCGGCAGGTCGACGGCATTGGCGATGATGGTGGCCGCTGCATCGGCCTGCGCGGCCGTGCGCGCCAGCACGGTGACGGCGTCGGCAATGCCAAGCGAAAAGCTGCGACCATGATAGCCTGATGTTGCGATGCCGCGCGCGGGATCGTCGGCACGGACCACGGCCGTTCGCATCAACCCGGACGCATCCGGGCGGTCGATCAGTCCGACCGTGAATTGCTCGCCGTCTCTCAAATGAAACGCGATGTCGCCGCCATTATTGACGTAAGCACGCCTTAACGCCGCGGCGCGCAGCATCGCGCCGAGAATTTCCTCCGCCACGCTGCCGGCCACGGCCGCCATCGGCGTGATGAAGTGATCGCGCGCCAACGGCGCCACCGCCGCATGCATTCGCCGCGCGACCACGCCCGTCAGGTCGCATCGCGACGGATCGGCAGGAGACCGCAGCAGCGCCAATTCGCCGCAGAGCTCGTCAAGCAGGCCGGTGAAACGGTCGATAGCGGCGGCATAGGCCGCGCGCAGATCCTCACGGCTGCCGCTCGCTTCCACGATCAGGTCGATCGGTCCATCCTGCAAATGCAGCCGCCTGCCGTCCTGAAGCCATCCGACCTGCGGCTGTCGCGCCATCACCGCGCTCCCGATTTCGGCGGGGACGATGCCAGCAGGCGAGTTTCGTTGCCTTTCAGGGAATCCAGGGGGCGAATGTGATCCATGTGGCCGCCGAGCGCGGCATAATCCGACAACCGCATCGTGAACTCGATCGGCGCCACCAGCGCCGGCGTCGGCACGTAGCCGAACGCACCAGCCGGCAGGCGCGTGACGTCGACCATGAACGTGATGCCGCCGCCCGGCCATACATAGACCGGCGCGCCGCCGCTGGTAACGCGCGTCAGCGCATCCTTCACCGAGCGCGTCAGCCGCACCGGATTGTCGGTGACGCCGGCGCGCAGCGAACCGCCGGCCCCGCCCATGAACAGCACCGTGCACAGCGCCGGCTCGCAATTTTCCTGAATGCGCTCGACCGAGAATTGAAGCTCGGAAGGCATCGTCTTCGAGACCGGCCGAAGCGCGTCGTCGAGTTCGTAATAGGCCGCATGTTCGCCCGTGGTCGAAACCATCAGCATGGTGGTGCCGGGCTTCGCGACCTTCGGATCGAACGGACCCAGGATCGACAGCGGATCCGAAATCTGAGTACCGCCCCAGCCGGTGCCGGGCTCGGCGACCTGGAAATAGCGGCCGGGCGTCGAACGTCGTCCCTTCATCTTGATGCCGGTATCGGCGATATCCAGCACCTTGCCGGCCTGATGTTCCGAGAGCACGCCGGTGATGTGATCGTCGACCACCACCACCTCATCGACCTTGCCCTGCCATTGCTTGGCGAACATGCCGATCGTGGCCGAGCCGCAGCCAACCCGCATCCGCTCTTCAGGCACACCATTGACGATGGGCGGACGGCCAGCCTGCACCACAACCGTCGCACCGCCGTCGATGGTCATCTCCACCGGCCTGCAGTTGCTCAGATCCATCAGCGCGTCGCAGGTGACGCGGCCCTCCTTCTTCGACCCGCCGGTCAAATGGTGGACGCCGCCAAGCGACAGCATCTGCGAGCCGTATTCGCTTGTCGTCACATGCCCGACCGCCTCGCCCTGCACGCGAACGGTCGCGGTTTCCGGCCCAAGGAAACGGTCGGTGTCGATCTTCACCTTGACGCCGCAATAGCTGAAGATGCCCTCGGTCACGACCGTGACCATGTCGACGCCGTCGATCTCCGATGAAACGATGAACGGCGCGGGCTTGTAGTCGGGATAGGTGGTGCCGGCACCGATCGCGGTGACGAACACATCATGCTCGTGAACGATCTTGCCGTCCCAATCGCCACCTGCCTGGAACGGCACCAGCCGTCCACCATGCGACACCGTTCGCTCCAGCACGACATGCGGATCGACGCGCACCAGTTGTCCGTCGTGATTGGCGTAGCGGTCGCACGCGCCGCTCGCGCCCGGCTTGATGTAACACATCACCGGGCATGCATCGCAGCGGATCTTGTCGGCGGCCACAGAGTCAGTCGACATGAAACCTCGAGCCGGCAGTAGCGACGAAGCGACCGGACGGCATCGCGCGCTCCGGGCACTTCGTTTGTATACAAACAATTTTGCGCGCGACGCGAAAGCCTGTCAAGCGTGTTTGGACGCTAGCCTTGCACGTTCGTATGCAAACGTTATTCTCGAAACGTCTTTATATCAAACGCGAAGGGCCGCGCCCACCGGATGCCGCAAGCTCCAATCCGCCTCAACGTCAACGGCCGGATCCACGAAGTGGACGCGTCTCCCGATACCGCCCTGCTCTATGTGCTGCGCAACGATCTCGAGCTCAACGGACCGAAATATGGCTGCGGTCTCGGCGAGTGCGGCACCTGCACTGTATTGATCGATGGCGTGGCGGCACGCTCTTGCGTCATTCCCATCGAAGGCTGCGTCGGCCGCGACATCGTGACGCTCGAAGGTCTTGGCACGCGCGACAATCCGGACGCGGTGCAGGAGGCCTTCATCGCCGAGCAGGCCGCGCAATGCGGCTATTGCCTCAACGGCATGATCATGACGACAAAGGCGCTGTTGATGCGAAAGCCGCATCCGACGGAACAAGAAGCCATCGAAGCGCTGCGCTACAACCTTTGTCGCTGCGGTGCGCACGTGGAAATCATTCGCGCCGTGATGCGCGCGGCAGATGCCGTGACCGAGGCGCACGATTGATGGCTGCGCCGGATTCTCCAGACAGCGAACATCGCTCGGGCGTGCTGACGGTCGTACGTCCGGCCGCGTCAAGCGCAGGTAATCCGTTCGAAACCTTCATCAAGATCACGGCGGATGGCGCCGTCACGGCCTATAACGGCCATGTCGATCTCGGCACGGGGATCCGCACCGCGCTCGGCCAGATCGTGGCCGAAGAACTCGACGTGTCCTTTGCCCGCGTGGTCGTGGTGCTCGGCGACACCTCACGGGTTCCTGATCAGGGCGCGACGATCGCCAGCGAAACCATCCAGATCACTGCCGTGCCGCTGCGCAAGGCGGCTGCGCAAGCGCGGCAGTTCCTGATTGCGCGCGCCGCCGAACGGCTCGAACTTCCGGTCGAAGAGCTTGCGATCGAGGACGGCCTGGTCCGCGGACACAATCGCTCCATCAGTTACGGCGAACTGATCGGCGACGACACGATCCGCCTCGAACTCGCCGACGAGGTCAAGGTCAAGTCCACCGGCGATTATCGGATCGTCGGCCAATCGGTGCCGCGCGTCGACTTGCCCGCCAAGGCCACCGGCGAACTCGTCTACGTCCACGATATCCGCGTACCCGGCATGCTGCACGGCCGTGTGGTGCGTCCGCCCTATGCCGGCGTCGATGGCGGCGATTTCGTCGGCACCAGCCTGCTCGGCGTCGATGAAGAATCTGTCCGCGATATTCCCGGCCTTGTCGCGGTGGTGCGCATCGCCGACTTCGTCGGCGTCATCGCCGAGCGCGAGGAAAATGCCATTCGTGCGGCCTCGCTGCTCAAGCTTACCTGGAAGAACGTACCGACGCTCGACCTCGATGACATCGAGAAAGCGCTGCGCGCCAATCCCTCGACGCCGCGCACCCTGATCGACAAGGGCGATGTCGATGCGGCGCTCAAGGACGCAGCCAAGCCGATCGATCGCACTTATCTTTGGCCTTACCAGATGCACGCCTCGATCGGGCCATCCTGCGCGGTCGCCGAGTTTCGCGAAGATCAGGTTCGCGTATGGTCGGGCACGCAAAATCCGCACATGTTGCGGTGCGATCTGGCGCTGTTGCTGCAACGGCCGGAATCCGAGATCGAAATTATCAGGATGGAGGCTGCAGGCTGCTATGGCCGCAACTGCGCCGACGATGTCTCGGCCGATGCGGTGCTGTTGTCGCGCGCGGTCGGCCGGCCCGTTCGCGTGCAATTGACGCGCGAACAGGAACACGTCTGGGAACCCAAAGGCACCGCCCAACTGATCGATGTCAAGGGCGGACTGAATGCCGACGGCGGCGTCGCCGGCTATGATTTTGCCACCCGTTACCCGTCCAACGGCGCGCCGACGCTGGCGCTGCTGCTCACCGGCGCGATCTCCCCGACACCGCAGGTCTCCGAGATGGGCGACCGCACCGCGATCCCGCCTTACGACTACGATCATTTGCGCGTGGTCGCGCACGACATGCCACCGATCGTGCGGGCGGCCTGGCTTCGCGGCGTCTCGGCGCTACCGAGCACCTTCGCGCATGAATCCTATATCGATGAACTCGCCACTGAAGCCAAAGTCGATCCCATCGAATATCGACTGCGCTACCTGAAAGATCCCCGCGCGATCGACCTCGTCAACGCGGTTGCCGAGCGCGGCGAGTGGAAGCCGCGCCCCGTGTGGCGGGAACAAGAGGGCGACGGCGACCTCGTGCATGGCCGCGGCTTTGCGTACGCGCTCTACGTCCACAGCAAATTTCCGGGCTTTGGCGCGGCATGGTCGGCCTGGATCGCCGACGTCGCCGTAAATAAAGCCACCGGCGATGTCAGCGTGACGCGCGTCATCGCGGGCCAGGATTCCGGCCTGATGATCAACCCGGACGGCGTGCGCCACCAGATCGAAGGCAACGTTATCCAGTCGACCAGCCGCGCGCTGATGGAGCAGGTTTCCTTCAGCGGCCGGTCCGTCGCAAGCCGGGAATGGGGCGCCTACCCCATCATCAAATTCCCGGAGCTGCCCGAGATCGACGTGCTGATGCTGCCGCGGGATGATCAGCCGCCGCTCGGCGTCGGCGAGTCCGCCTCTGTCCCAAGCGCGGCGGCGATCGCGAACGCGATCTTTGACGCCACCGGCGTGCGCTTCCGCGAACCGCCGTTCACGCCCGAGCGAATTCTGGCAGGGCTTCGTGGCGAGGAGGCCACGCGCCCAAGCGCCCTCGCCGCGCCGGCGAGCCAGGCCAAACTCGATCTGCACCGCTGGTCCAATCCGTTCGCCACGCGCCGCGGCATTTTCGCGACTGCCGCCGCCCTCGTCGCCGGCGGCATCGGCATTGCAGCGGCGTTGCTGCCATGGCGATCGATCGCGCCGATCGCGCGGCCGGACGCGTCGGTGTTTTCGGCTGTAACCATCGAGCGCGGCCGGCAATTGGCGGCGCTTGGCGACTGCGCGACCTGCCACACCTCGATCAATGGCGTGCTCAATGCCGGCGGCCGGCCAATCGAAACGCCGTTCGGCATCATCTACAGCACCAACATCACACCCGACGTGAAAACCGGCATCGGCAACTGGTCGTATCCGGCATTCGAGCGCGCGATGCGCGAAGGCATCCATCGCGATGGGCGGCATCTCTATCCGGCGTTTCCCTACACCCATTTTGCCAAAGCCAGCGATGCAGACCTTCAGGCGCTCTACGCCTACCTGATGGCGCAAGAGCCGATCGCCCGCGACAATGACGCGCATGCCCTCACCTTCCCTTTCAACTGGCGTCCGTTACTCGCTGGCTGGAATGCGCTTTTCCATTCGGCCGCTGCCTTCACGCCCGACCCGGCGCATTCCGCCGTCTGGAATCGCGGCGCCTATCTGGTCGAAGGTCTCGGCCACTGCGGCGCATGCCATTCGCCGCGCAACGCGTTGGGAGCCGAGAAGGCGCGCGCCCATCTGGCCGGCGGCTTTGCCGAGGGCTGGGAAGCCCCGCCTTTGACGTCGCTGTCGCACGCGCCGATCCCGTGGACCGAGGAAGAGCTGTTCGCCTACTTGCGGACCGGCTTCTCCCGCTTCCACGGCGTTGCCGCCGGTCCGATGACGCCCGTGGTGCAGGATCTGAAGGCGCTGCCGGACGAAGACATCCGCGCCATGGCGGTCTATCTCGCCTCCTTCAACGAAGCGGCGGCGGCCAAACCGGACCAGGAGGCGCTGGCCGTCCAGCTTGAACGGGCCACCGCCGCACGCATCGTCGCAGAATCGCCGTTCGGCCAACGCTTCTACGAAGGCGCCTGCGCCGTCTGCCACGCGGTCGGCGGGCCGCCATTGTTCGGCAGCCGGCCGTCGCTGGCGCTCAACAGCAACGTCCACGCCGCAACCCCCGATAACCTGATCCAGGTGGTCCTGCACGGCATCGCCGCCCCGGTTTCGAGCGATCTCGGCTATATGCCGGCCTTCGGGGACCACCTGTCCGACGACCAGCTCACCGAGCTGGTCGGATATCTCAGACAGCAATTCGCGCCGGAAAAGCCGGCCTGGACGGGGGTCAAGGACGCCATCATGCGTATCCGGCAAGGCCCGGCAGGCTGAAACCCACTGGTTGAGAGGTCTTTGGCCCGCTAGACTTACCCCATGACCGTTACTGATATAGCGACCCGGACCTACAACCACGGCTGGCGGCTCGATCCGATCGTGCGCAGCCTGCTGGATACCGATTTCTACAAGCTGCTGATGGTCCAGATGATCCGCGACTGCTACCCCAAGCAGCAGGTCACCTTTTCGGTCATCAATCGCAGCAAACATGTCCGGCTGGCCGAAATCATCGATGAAGGCGAGTTGCGCGCGCAACTCGACCATGCCCGTTCGATCCGCTTCAGCAAGAAGGAATTGATCTGGCTTGCCGGTAATACGTTTTACGGCAAGACCCAGATGTTCTCGCCGGACTTCATCAATTATCTCTCGAACTTCCGCCTTCCCGAATACGAACTCAAGAAAGTCGACGGCCAGTACGAACTGAATTTCTATGGACCCTGGACGCATACGACGATGTGGGAAATCCCCGCGCTTGCGATCCTGAATGAGTTGCGCTCGCGCCAGCTCCTCAAGGGCCAGGGCCGCTTTGCACTCGACGTGCTGTATGCGCGCGCCAAGGCAAAGCTCTGGACCAAGGTCGAGCGCTTGAGGAAACTCGACGGTTTGCTGCTTTCGGATTTCGGCACGCGCCGCCGCCACGGCTTTCTGTGGCAGCGCTGGTGCGTCGAAGCGGTCAAGGAAGGGCTGGGTTCGGCCTTCACCGGCACTTCCAACGTGCTGCTCGCCATGGACAGCGATCTCGGGGCGATCGGCACCAACGCGCATGAACTGCCGATGGTCGCCGCTGCGCTCGCAAAAGACGACAACGAATTGCGCTGGGCGCCCTATCGCATTCTCGATCAATGGCGCCACACCTATGGCGGCAATCTCCTGATCGCGCTGCCCGACGCCTTCGGCACCAAAGCCTTCCTGCGCGACGCGCCGGAATGGGTCGCGGACTGGACCGGCTTTCGCCCCGACAGCGCCCCGCCGATCCAGGCCGGTGAAGAAATCATCGCATGGTGGAAGCAGAAGGGAAAAGACCCGAAGGAAAAGCTTCTGGTGTTTTCCGACGCCATGGATGTCGAGTTCGATCGAGGAAATTCACCGGCACTTCGCCGGCCGCGTACGCATCAGCTTCGGTTGGGGCACCAACCTCACCAATGACTTCATCGGCTGCGCGCCCAACGCCTCGCTCGATCTCGATCCGATCTCGATCGTCTGCAAGGTCACCTCGGTCGACGGCCACCCCGCGGTCAAGCTCTCGGACAATCCGGAGAAGGCAACCGGCATTCCGAGCGAGGTCGAGCGCTACGTTCGCGTGTTCGGCGATGCCGGACGGGTCCGCGCCCCCGTGCACGTCTAGAACAGCGCACTCATCCCATAACTGTCAGGCGAGGAGCTCATGCCCACCCCCAAGCCGCCTGCTTTCGAAACGCTGAGCCTGCATGCCGGCCAGCGCGTCGACCCCGCGACCGGCGCGCGCGCCGTGCCGATCTACCAAACCACATCCTACGTCTTTCAGGATTCCGATCACGCCGCCGCGCTGTTCAATCTCGAACGCGCCGGCCACATCTACACGCGGATATCCAATCCGACGACGTCGGTGCTGGAAGAGCGCATCGCGGCGCTCGAAGCTGGCGTCGGCGCGATCGCGACCGCCAGCGGCATGGCGGCGCTGCATCTGGCCATCGCCACGCTTCTCAACGCCGGCGATCACATCGTCGCTTCCGCCTCGCTCTATGGCGGCACCATCAACCTGCTGGCGCACACGCTGCCGCGCTTCGGCATCACCACGACCTTCGTGAAGCCCCGCGCGCACGACGAATTCCGCGCCGCGATCAGGCCGAACACCCGCCTCGTCATCGGCGAGACCATCGGCAATCCCGGCCTCGAGGTGCTCGACATTCCCGTGGTCGCCCAGATCGCGCACGATGCAAAGATTCCGCTGCTGATCGACAACACCTTTGCGACGCCATTCCTCTCTCGCCCGATCGAACTCGGCGCCGACATCGTGATGAACTCGGCGACCAAGTGGCTGGGCGGCCATGGCATCGCCATCGGCGGGGCGATCGTCGACGGCGGCCGGTTCGACTGGCACGCCTCGGGCAAGTTTCCGGTCCTGACCGAGCCCTATGCCGGCTACCACGGCATCGTCTTTGACGAGCAATTCGGCCAGGCGGCGTTCATCATGCGCGCCCGCACCGAGGGCTTGCGCGATTTCGGTGCCTGCCTGTCGCCGATGAACGCGTTCCAGCTCTTGCAAGGCATCGAGACGCTCGGCGTACGCATGGAACGGCACATGAGCAATACGCTCAGCGTTCTGGAATTCCTGAGCGCCAACAAGGCCGTCGATTGGGTTTTGCATCCGGCGCTTGAAAGCCATCCGGACCATGCGCTCGCCAAAAAGCTGTTGCCGCGAGGCGCCGGTTCGATCGTGAGTTTTGGCATCAAGGGCGGCCGCGCCGCCGGCAAGAAGTTCATCGAGTCCCTCAAACTGATCAGCCACCTCGCCAATGTCGGCGATGCCAAGACGCTGGTGATCCATCCCGCCAGCACCACCCATCAGCAGATGGACGCCGCGCAGTTGAAGGCGGCAGGCATCGGCGAAGAACTCGTGCGGCTTTCCGTCGGTATCGAAGCCGCCGCCGACATCATCGACGATCTCGGCCAGGCGCTGCGCGCCTCGCAGAAAGTCTAAGTCATGAATCTTTCGGTGAACGGCATCGATACGTTCGTGGCGACCGGCGGCCAGCCGTTCGATAGATCACTGCCCGCGGTGGTGATGCTCCACGGTGCGGGCTTCGACCATTCGACCTGGGCGCTGCATAGCCGCTGGTTTGCGCATCACGGCTTTTCCGTTTTGGCGCCCGACCTCCCCGGCCACGGGCGATCTTCCGGGAAAGCATTGCCGACGATAGCCGACTTGGCGGATTGGACCGCCGCCTTGCTTGATACCGCAGGCGCGGCCAAAGCCAGGTTGATCGGACACTCCATGGGGTCGCTGATCGCGCTTGAAACCGCGGCACGCCACCCCAGCAAGGTGTCCGCCTTGAGCTTGATCGGGACCGCCGCCGTCATGACGGTCGGCCCAGACCTGCTGAAGGCCGCCGAGGCCAACGAGTTCGCGGCGGTCGACATGGTCTCGATCTGGGGCCTTGGTTTTTCGGCCGAGCTCGGCGGCAGCCTCGCGCCGGGACTCTGGATGCACCAGGGTGCCCAGCGCGTGCTGCAAAAATGCGCACCCGGCGTGCTCCACACCGATCTTGCCGCCTGCAACGCCTACCAGAATGCGCTAGCGGCCGCGGCGTTGGTCAAGGTGCCGACGTCCGTCATCCTCGGCGAGCGCGACATGATGACCCCGGCCAAGGCCGGCAAGACGCTCGCCGCCGCGATTGCCGGACGCACGCACGATCGTGCTGCCGGGCGCCGGCCATATGATGATGGTCGAACAGCCGGACGAACTCTTGGCGGCGTTGCGGGTGTAGCTACTTCGCCACCTTCCGCTCGACCGGATGAATATCGATCTCGCGCAAACGCCCAAGCCGCAGGACGTCCATCTTCAGCGTGCGCCCGATCCGGTCACGGTCGAGTATGCGGATCAGGTCATCGACGCCGTGAATAGCAACACCATCCAGCCGGACCACGACATCGCCCGGCAGAATTCCTGCGCGCGAGGCTGGACCGTCCGGCTCAATCTGCGCCAGGAGCGCGCCCATCTTGTTCTCGACGCCGGCGATGACCGCATGCCGCCGCGGCACCGGTGCGGTCTGGCCGGACACGCCGATATAGGCCCGGCGAACGTAGCCGTGGCGGATGATCTCCGAGAGCACGAACTGCGCGGTGTTGCTTGCAACCGCAAAACAGATGCCTTGCGCACCAGAGATGATCGCGGTGTTGATGCCGATCACTTCGCCGGCCGAAGACACCAGCGGCCCGCCGGAATTGCCGGGATTCAGCGCCGCATCGGTCTGGATCACGTCCTCGATGGTGCGGCCGCTGACCGAGCGGATCGAACGCCCGAGCGCGGAGACCACGCCCGCCGTGACCGTCGACTTCAAAGCCGAGCGGATTGCCGATCGCAACCACGAGCTGGCCGCGGCGCAAATTCCTGGAGTTGCCAAGCGAAGCATAGTGCAAGTCCCGTGCGCCATCGGCGCGCAGCAGCGCCAGATCGGTGTCGGGATCGACGCCAAGCACGCGGGCATCGGTGACGACGCCTTCGATATCCTGCAAGCGAATCTGCCGGGACGAGCCAACCACGTGGCTGTTGGTCAGGACAAAGCCGTCGGGCGAGATCACGATCCCCGAGCCAAGCCCGCCGCGCGACCTTGCGCCTGGCGTCCTGTCGCCGGTCTCGACCCGAACGACCGCAGGTCCGACGCGCTCGGTCACACCGATCACCGCGTTCGAATAGGCATCGAGCAAGGGCTGATCGCTATCAGGCGTTGTGACGGGCGTTACGGCCGACCCGAGGTCGCCTGAGCCATATTGGGTAAAATCCAGCATGATTAAAATCCTTTGGGCGGCTGAGATGGGTGTTCCATCCCGGCCTCGCAAGGGTTCCAATTTGGGCTATGGTGGCCGGGGGCGCGCGATTCACTCGCGCGGCGAGGCATCTTGATGATCGCGGTTTCGGAAGAAGGCGTCGTCGATTTTGAACGCACCGCGCGCATTGCCACCGAAGCGTTCGGATCAAAGGACGTCACCTTCTCCGCCTCGAGAATGAAATGGCTTTACGAGCGCGGCTTCGGGCAAGGCGCTGCGGTCGTCGCCGTCTTCGACGGTGACAACAAGGTTGGCCAGATCGTGTTGCTACACCAGAAGATTCATCTGGACGGCGAGCCCGTGATCGCCACCCAGCTGATTGACCTGTTCGTTCTGCCAACACATCGCGCGCCGGGACTGGTTCGCCGGATCTACCAGGAGGTCGAGCGGCTATGCGAAGCCAGCCGCATTCGCATCATTCTCACGCTGCCGAACCCGATCTCGGCTCCGCTCAACGCCCGCTTCATCAAGCTGCGGCCCTTTCTCTCGTTGCCGGTGCGGGTTGGCGTCAGCCTTGGATGGCCGCGCGGCGGGCGCGTGCAGCTTTCAGCGCTGGTCAAGACGATGCCAAGAGACGAGGCGACCGAACGATTGACGCCGTTTGCGACTCCAGCTTCAGAGAACGGCCCGCGCTGGGATGCGGCGACGTTACTTGAGCGCATCAGCGATCCGACCTGCGACTATGCGGTCCATGCAACCTCCGACCTTCTGCTGGTTTCATCTTCGCGAAAAACGCGCGGGATCAGCCATGCCTTGCTATGCGGATTCTTCGCGCGGCCGGGTGCCACCGTCGATTCAAGCGACATCAATGCCCTGATCCGCTCGGCCTGCGAGCTCTGGAAACACCGCGTGTTTGTTTACGCCGGGATCAACAAGAGCCTGCCGCGATTGCCGGGATTTGCGATACCGGGGCGATTTCGCCAGCCGATCCTGGTTCAGCTCCGTGATAATGCTTCCGAAGACGCGCTCCCGCGCTTCGATCGCTTCCAACTGACCGATTCCGATTTTGTGTAAGGGATTGGCGAAGGCCTAGCTCACGCCAAGGCGCGCAAACAACACTTCCGTCTGTTGCGACAGCGCCGCCGCATCGGCCTGATGCACGACTTGCCCGGTTTCCAGAACATAGACACGGTCAGCGACCGCGAGCGCGCTGTAAAGATTTTGCTCGACCAAGAGGATCGAAAGCCCCTCGCGCTTGAGATCAAGCACGATCCCTTCGAGATGTTGCACCATGACCGGCGCCAGCCCTTCCGAGGGCTCATCCATCAGGATCAATTCGGGATCGATCATCAGCGCACGGCCGACCGCGAGCATGCCGCGCTCGCCGCCCGAGAGTTGCCCGCCACGATGATGACGCCGCTCGGCCAATCTCGGAAACAGCCCGAATACGCGCTCCAGCGTCCAGCCCGACTTGGCGCGCGCACCCTTGAGCATCGTCAGATGCTCGGTCACGGTCAGCGAAGGAAACAGCCGCCGCCCCTGCGGCACGATTGCGATTTTGCGGCCGGCAATATCATGCGGGCGCAGACCGACCAGGCTTTCGCCGCGCCAGGTAATCGAGCCCGAGCGAATTTGTGGCGGCGTCAGCCCCATGATCGAGCGGATGAGGGTCGTCTTGCCCATGCCGTTGCGGCCGAGCACGGCCACGATCTCGCCGGGCGCGACATCGAGAGAGACGCCGCGAACCACCAGCGCCTCGCCATAACCGCTATGCAGGTCACGAACCTCAAGCATGGCGCGGCCGCCCCAGATAGACTTCCTGCACTTGTTTGTTCCGCCTGATGTCGTCCGGCGCCTCTTCGACCAGCACGCGACCCTCGAACATGCACGTGACGCGGTCGACCAGGCCGAGCGCCAGATCCATATCGTGTTCGATCAAGACAACCGTGATATCGCGGCCGAGCGAACGGATGATCTCGGCGACCATCGAGCGCTCCGAAGGCGAAAGGCCAGCTGCGGGCTCGTCGAGCAGCAATAGCCGTGGCGAAGTAACCAGCGACAGCGCGATTTCGAGCTGGCGCTGCTCGCCATAGGACAAATCATTCACCATCACGTCGGCGCGGCCTGCGATGCGCACGGCATCCAACGCGGCCGCAATTTGCGGCCGTTCATTGGCGTCGATATCGGGCGTCCCGAACAGCGAAAACTTGCGAGCCGAGCGCCCGCGCAACGCCAGCACCATGTTGTCGCGCACCGAGAGCCGCGGAAACAGATTGGTGATCTGGAAGGTGCGTGACACCCCGAGCCGGGCCCGCCGATGCGGCGGCAGGCGGGTGATATCGTGCCCCTCGAACGCTATCCGGCCCGCGGTCGGCGGCAGGACGCCGGCGATGGCGTTGAACAGCGTGGTCTTGCCCGCTCCGTTGGGCCCGATAATCGCGCGGCGTTGCCCCTGCGGCACGGTGAGGCTGACGCCATCGACCGCGCGAAGGGCGTCGAATGCCACGACGACATCGGACAAAGTGAGAATGGGTTCGGACACGACAATTTCCATTGGAGCTGGGCGCGGACAAGCCGCGCCCAAAGCTTGATCAGGTTTTCTTGATCCCCTGGAAGGTCCGCGAGTAAGGCGGCTGCTTCATGTAGGTTTCGGGATCGTATTTCCAGAATTGCGAAACGCCCGGATAGTTCGCGATCGGCACATTCCAGTATTTTCCATCGGCGCGCTTCACCGTTTTTCGGATCTGGACGTCGTAGATCGGGTTGCCGTAGGCATCGAGCTTCACCGTCTTGCCGAGCGGCGAACCCTCCAGATCGGTCTTGAGCACAGCATCGATGAAGGCGTCGCGATCTTCCGCCTTGCCGCCGATCTTCGTCAATGCTTCCGCCACCCACATCATGCCGGAATACATCGAGAAGCCGTAGAGCGAAGGAATCTTGCCGTATTTGGCCTCATAATCCTTGGTGAACTTCGCCGTGACCGGATTGTCGGAGCCTTCGGCGAAATGCGCGGCCGCGATGATGCCCTCGCAATCCTCGCCGAGCGTGCGGATCACCGATTGATCGGTGGCATTCATCGCGCCGAGAAGCGGGATTTTTCCCTTCAGGCCGAAGCTCGCATATTGCTGGATCAAGCGCGTCGCATCGGCACCGGTTTCCATGGCGAAGATCGCGTCGACCTTCAAGTCGGCGAGCTGGCCGAGATACGGGCTGAAATCGGCGGTGTTGAGCGGGTGCCAGAACTGCTGGACGATCTGGCCGCCGCCCTCGGTGAAGACCTGGGCAAGACCACCGCACTGCTCATGGCCGAACGTATAGTCCTGGCTGATCGTCGCGATCTTCTTGTAGCCCTGCTTGAGACACCAGTCGCCGAATGGGTGTGTAAAGGCGCTCCCGGTATATCCAGCGACGCGGATCACGTTCTTGATGCGCTGGCGCTGGGTGAGATCGTCGGCCGCGATGATCGGAATGAAATACGGCGTGCCGGTGCCCTTGACGTAGTTCGCCACCGCAAGGCCCGTGTTCGCAAGCAAGTCGCCGATCAGCATATGGCAGTTGCCCTGCTCCACCAGACGCCGCGCCTTCTGCAACGCCGTGTCCGGATTGGATGCATCGTCCTCGATCGCGAGTTCGACCTTGCGGCCCGCGATCTGGTAATTCACGGACTCCAGGTAAAACTGCACGCCCTCGACCATTTCCTTGCCGCCCGAGGCGACAACGCCGGTGAGCGGCGTGAGCAAGCCGACCTTGATCGGCCCGGCCTGTGCCAGCGAGCGCCGCCATGGCGTTGTGCCCGTGCCTGCGGCGACGATGGCGGCGGTAGAATTCTTAAGGAATTTCCTGCGGTCCATTTCAATGTCCCCTTTCGAAACGATCACTTGTTCTTATAGCCGTCCTTGTTGCCCTGCCTGCGCGTCAGAATGGCGCGTAGCGTGCCGATGATGCCTTCCGGCGCAAAGATCATGATGACGATGAAGGTCAATCCGAGCACGGTCTGCCAGCGCTCGGTGTATGAGCTCACGACGTTCTCGAGCGTAAGGATGGCGGCAGCTCCGACGAAGCCACCGAACAGCGTACCGACGCCGCCTGCGATCATCATCAGCACACCCTCGACCGATTGCGCGAGCGCCACGGTCGAGGGGCTGACGAAATTGTTGAACATCGCATAGAGCGCGCCGGCGATGCCTGCGAAGAAGCCGGATACCGCAAAACCCACGAACAGATGTAACGGAACGTTATAGCCGAGGCTCTTCATGCGGCTTTCGCTGTCGCGGATGCCGAGCAGCGTCAGGCCAAACGGCGAGCGGACAAAGCGCCACATCGCGTAGCTGACGAACGTCGTCACCACGAGCACCGCCCAGTAGAAGGCGCGATGCCCGACCAGCAATGCCGGCCGCACATCGCCGCGCATGCCGTTCTCGCCGCCCGTCACCTGGGTCCAGCGCAGGCAAATGCCCCAGACGATCATGCCGAGCGCGAGCGTCAAAAGCAGGAAATAGACGCCTGACGTGCGCACCGCCAGCAGCGCGAAGATGATGGCAACGATGGTCGCCGCGATTATTCCGAGCACAAAGGCGACCGCCGGCGGCAGCCCGGCCTGCGCCGAGGCATAGACCACCACATAGCCGGAAACCCCGAAGATCGCGCCGTGACCGAGCGAGGTGCGTCCGGCAAAGCCCGCGAGAATATCGATCGACATCGCGAGCATGCCGAAAATCAACATCTCGGTGGCGAGCCCGACCTGATAATTCGAGAGAACGAACGGCAGCGCCGCCGCGATCACAAGCACGACGAAAACGACGGCGAGCGAGCGCCCGGTCACGCCGGCCAATTTCATCTGGGCTGATCCCGCGTTCGTCATGTGGTGGCCGCCCGTCCGAACAGGCCAAGGGGACGAAACGCGAGCAATAGCGCCATCGGACCGAAGATCACGAAGTAGGCCAGCTCGGGGAACATCACCTGACCGAGAGTGTTGAGAAGCCCAACCAGAAGGCTTCCGACGCCAACACCGACGAGGCTGCCGCGCCCGCCGATGATGACGATGGCGAGACTAAAGACGAGAATTTCCGCGTCCGCCGAAGGATACAGCGACAGGAACGCGCCACCCATCAGGCCGCCGAGACCGGCGAGCGCCGAGCCGAGCAGGAAGGTGACCAGAAAGACGCGGCGGATGTTCACGCCGGAGGCTTCCACCATTTCGGCATCGTCGACGCCGGCGCGGATCAACGCGCCAAGCCGGGTGTGATTCAACAGAAGCCACAGACCGGCAAAGACCACGATGCCGGTCACCAGCACGAACAGCCGATAAGTCGGATAGAACACGCCAAACACCCGCATGCCGCCCTTGAGCATCTGCGGGATCGGCACGGTGAAGCTGTCGCCGCCCCAGATCACCAGCGCCATATCGTTGACGACGAACGCAAAGCCGAGCGTCAACAATACCTGGCGCAGTTCGTTGCCGCGGACAAAGCGCAACAGGCCCTGATCCAGCACGAAACCAATCGCCGCGATCGCCGCCATCGCGCCGAGACCGCCGAGCGCGAAGCTGCCGGTTCGGCTCGCCACCGTAAAGCCGACATAGCCGCCGAGCAGATAGAGCGCGCCATGCGCAAGATTGACGATGCGCAACAATCCAAAAATCAACGTAAAGCCGCTCGCGACGACGAACAGCAGCGCCGCGAAGGTCAATCCGTTGAGAAGCTGGAAGGTGCTCATCTCCTTGCGGCGCTTTCGATGCTCACGGTGCTTTCGGTCCCGTCTTGAGATACCAGTCGAGGATCTGTTCGCCGGTCATGAAGGCCACGTCGGGCTTTTGCCGGATGACCTCGAAGATGCGGCGGAAATACTTGGCGCGATGCGGCGCGCCCATGATGTAGGGATGGATCACGAGCGCCATGATGCGCGCGGAATTGGCCGCATCCTCATAGATCTGCTCGAACTGATCGAGCGCGCGATCCTGATATTCGGAAGCCTTGTGATGCTGGATCAGCATCATGGCGACGTCGTTGCATTCCTGGGTATAGGGAATGTTGACGATCGGCGTCGTCTTGGTCTTCAGCCATACCGGCTGGTCGTCGAGCACCCAGTCGGCGACATAATCATAGCCTTCCTGCTTCAGCAGATCCGGCGTCTCCCAAGTCTCGGTGAGACCGGGGCCGAGCCAGCCGCGCGGACGTTTTCCAGTCGCCTTTTCGATGACATCGGCTGTCTTGCGAATGTCCTCGCGCTCGTTCTCGACCTTCTGCATGTTGCGCTGGGTGAAGCCGTGCCCCATGAACTCCCAGTTGCGCTCCTTCGCGGCCTTGACGATCGCCGGATATCCCGCGATCGCCGAGCCGTTGATGGCGAGCGCGGCCGGAATTTTGAAATCGTCGAATGTCTTGAGCAACCGCCAGAAGCCGACGCGGTTGCCGTATTCATGCCAGGCCCAGTTCGGAACGTCCGGCGACGGCGAACCACCCGCCGGCGGCGTCAGCACCGTGCGCGGCATCGGCAGGTTCGCATCCCACTCCTCGACATTGACGATCACCCACACCGCCATGCGTTTGCCGTCGGGCAATTTCAGCGGCGGGCGTTCGGTGATCGGAGAATAGGAAATGCGTTCGGTCGGCTGCATTTTAAGCCTCAGGTGGCGTGATGGTGAGAGTAAGCGGCGGCAATCCGTCGATATGGGCTGATATTACATCGCCCGGCACGACGGGGCCGACGCCCGAAGGCGTGCCCGTATAGATGAGATCGCCGGCTTCGAGCCGAACCTGCTTCGACAATTGCGCGATCACTTCCGGAACGTTCCAGATCATCTGGCCGATGTTGCCGCGCTGGCGCTCGACGCCGTTGACCGAAAGCGTAATCGCACAATCCTTGAAATGCGCGGGATCGTTTCACCTGCGCGATCGGCCCGCACGGCGCCGAGGCATCAAAGCTCTTGCCGACTTCCCAGGGCAAACGCATGTCGCGGGCGTCGAACTGGCGATCGCGGCGCGTGAAATCGATGCCGACCGCATAGCCCCAGATCAGGCTGTTCGCCGCCTCGACCGTAATGTCACGTCCACCCTTGCCGAGCGCGACGACCAGCTCAACCTCGAACTGGAAGTTCGACGTGAACGGCGGATAAGGAACGTGCGCGCCATCGAGCACGATCGAATCCCGCGGCTTCTGAAAGAAGAACGGCGGATCGCGCTCGTCGGCTTCCTTCATTTCCCGGATATGGTCGAGATAGTTGCGGCCGACGCAATAGATGCGGCGAACCGGAAAGCTGCCGCCGCCAGCGACCGCCGCTTCGGTGACAGCGACCGGGGGCAACATAGGCGAGGTCTGGCCGCTCATTTCTTCTGGCCTTGATACCAGTCGAGGATCTGCTCGCCGTTCCAGTGCACCACGCCTTCGTGCTTGTTCACGTAGTCGTAGATCTGTTCGAGATACTTGATCCGGAACGGCTGGCCGGAAATGTACGGATGGATCGCGATCGACATGATCTTCGGCCGGTCCTTGCTCTCGGCATAGAGCCGGTCGAAGCTGTCGATGCTGCGACGAAGCAGATGATCGCTGTCGTGGTGCTGCACCAGCATCATCGGAATGTCGTTGAGCTCGACCGTGTAAGGCAAAGTCGTCAGCGGGCCCTTCTCGGTGCGGATCACCGTCGGCTCGTCGTCATAGACCCAGTCGCCGATATATTTGACGCCGGCCTCCGCGAGATTTTCCGGCGTCTCCAGCGTTTGCGTCAGGCCGGGCCCAAGCCAGCCGACCGGGCGCTTGCCGGTGAATTTTTCGATCACATTCATCGAACGCGCGATCATGGCCTTCTGGTCGGCCTCTTTATGGATGGGCCCTTGCTCGTAGGCATGGCCCATGAATTCCCAGCCGGCATCCTTGGCCTGCTGCGCCACGCGCGGATAATCCTCGCAGACGCGCGCGTTGATCGAGAGCGTCGGTGCGATGCCGAGTTTCTTGTAGAGATCGAAGAACCGCCATACGCCAACGCGCATGCCATATTCGTGCCAGCTCCAGTTCGGCACGTCCGGCAGCAGGGGAACGCCGGTCGGCGCCGGCAGCACCTGTCGGGCCATCGGCTTGGAGATGTCCCAGACCTCGAGGTTGACGATGGTCCAGACGATCATGCGCGCCCCGCCGGGCAGTTTCAGCGGCGGACGGTCGACGATGGCGGAATATTCGGTGCGTTCGCGCGGAAGCATGGGACCGGTCATGGCGGGTGCTCTTCTTCTACTTAGGATGGCGGGATGATCATGCCGCGCTGGATTTATGTGGCGCAAGCCCTTCGAGCGCCATCACTTCGTCTGTGGTCATGACGGAGCCAAAGGCGGTGCGGATACAGGCCAGCCCCGCTTGATGAAGCTCCGGCGCCGTCCATGCTGTCGACGCAGTCTTCGACGACGATGACGGCATAGTCACGCACATTGGCTGCGGTCGTGGTCGCCAACACGCAGGAGTTCGTGTTCACGCCGGTCATCAGAATCGTGTTGATCCCGTGGGAGCGCAGCAGGAAGTCGAGGTCGGTTCCAAGGAAGCAGTCGTAGCGCTTCTTGGTGTTGACGATGAAATCGCGCGAATCCAGCAGTTGCGGCATCACCGTGCAACCGGGACCGCCGATGATGTTGTGCCGCATCGCATTCTTGCGGGTGTTACCCGGCTCCTCGGCGCGGCTGCGCCAGAACGGATTGACGCGAATTTCCTCGACGTCGCGGTAGGACGTCACCTGGTGGATGACGGGAATGCCGACGCTGCGGCACCAGTCGAACAGCCGCTTGTTGGCGGCGATCACGCGCGCCGCGACATCGGGCGTCGTCGGCATTGTCGCCACCGCCATATCGAGATGACCGCGATGCAGGTCGATGGCGACCACGGCCGCCTTGGGATGGTCGACGCCGAGATTCAAGGCTGATTTCATGGCACGCCTCATACAAGAGGATTGATGGAGGTTTTTAGCAGCGCGCGCTGGTCGATGCCAAAGCGATCGGCGAGCCAATCGGCCAGCACTTCCTGGCCGATCGTCGGATTGTCGTGCTGGCAGTGTTCCGCGCCGGTCTCCTCGGGATCGAGGATGCGCAGCGTCGCATCGACGCCGTTCGCCTTGGCGTAGTCGTAGGTGCTGCGTGCCGCAGTCACGGTCAGCACGTCGTGGCCGCCATGCAGCACCAGATACGGGCACTTCATGTGTTCGAGATGCCCCTTGAGCGTGAACGGCTTCATCAACTCATGGGCGTCGTGCATCGACTTGGCGCCGAACACCCACCGGATATGCATGGCGAGGCCGAAATCGTCGCCCTTGGTGCCCCACATGTCATGCACCGACCAGATCGCGCCGTGCGAGATCACCGCAGCCAGCCGATGTTCGTAACAGGCGGCGCGCGCGGCGTAGTAACCGCCCATGCTCGAGCCGCACACGGCGATCCGCTTGGTGTCGACGTCGTCGCGCTTTTCCAGCCAATCGATACATTTTCCGATCGGCACTTCGCTGTCGTGCCGCGTGTAGATTTTGTGCCGCCGCAACGTGCCGCCCTGCCCCGGACCGTCGATCATCAGAACGGAAATGCCGCGTTGCAGGGCACCGTGGGCCTGCATGAACCACATCTCGTCCTTGATCGAGTTCGAGCCCGCCCATGCAGATCAGCACGGGCAATTTCTTTCCCGGAAACGGTGCGCGAATGAAGTAGCCGCAGATCGGCTTGCCCGGCTCATAGGGGATATCAACCACTTCACCCGGCGGGTTGAGGTACGAGATGAACTTGTGCGAGCAGGCTTCCATCTTCTCGAAGGTCGGCAGCCGTCGCGCATCATCCGGCTCGAGATGGAATTCGGCCTGGCGATAATAGTCCGCGGCACGCAGGAAGCAGTTCATCGCCGTGCGGATATGGCCGGCCTTTTCTTCCGTGAGGCCGCGTTTCCAGTTGCGGTCGGCGATCCGCATCCACTCGACATGCCAGCTTTCGAGATCGCCCGGAATCATCCGCGATCCGGCTTGCATGATCTCGCTGACGCTGCCGCCGCCTTCCTGGCTCTCGCCGAGGCCACGGCGGAATTGATAGGCGAGCCAGGGATGTTCAGGCCAATGATGCCAGCCGAAGGGCTCGTAATGCGGGTTTCGGTCCGCGGTAATCAACTCGATGGCGTTTTCGCTGATTTCCGACGTGCCTTGCGCCATGGACCTCACCCAACCCTTTACTTTGTTGGCGGCATGGTTCGACAAAGCAGAAAGCGAGTCAATAGTGATTACATACACTTCCGAAAGTGTATGCCACGTTCCGCCCCCTCCACGCGCATAAATGCTGGATTTTCAATCAGACATGCTGATAGAATTTCCACAAGTGTATACACATTGGCAGGTTGAGCCCACTCCGAATGACCGAATTCGTGGACCAAACGGCTGAAGGCATGGCGGGCGCGCGCGCCGGCAACCGCTCCCTGTCAGTGATGGATCGCGTTCGCGAAGCCATCCTCGGCGGCGCGGTCGGCGCCGGCGAACGGCTCAATGAAGTCCAGCTTTCGAAGACGCTTTCGGTGTCGCGCACGCCGGTGCGCGCGGCATTGCAGGCGCTGGCCGGCGAAGGCCTGCTGGATTACGCGCCGAACCGCGGCTTCACGGTGCGCGAATTTCCCCTCCCCGCCATCGTCGATGCCTACGACATTCGCGCAGCACTCGAAGGCGTCGCCGTCCGCTTTGCCGCCGAGCGCGGGCTTCCGGCGAAGGAGCGCGAAATCATCGAGCGCGCTTTGGCCGCCGGCGACAGGCTACTGGAACGCGGCTCGTTCGAGGCCGGCGATCTCACGATCTATCGCGATATCAACGGCGATTTTCACGATGCGCTGTTAGCTGCCGCAGGCAACCGCATGCTCAGCGAGATGATCCGCATTTGTCATCACGTGCCGGTGTCTTCGACCCGCAATATCGTGGTGTTCGAATATCACGACGTCCGCCGCCGCCACGATGACCATCACCGCATCTTTGAAGCCGTACTCGCGCGCGAACCCTGGCGCGCGGAAATGCTGATGCGCGAGCACGTCGCCAGCATCAAGACCTCGCTGGTCGGCTATTTGAGCGAACGCAGGAAGGACCATCCAGGCGAAGCGGCCGAGCCGCCTCGCCTGAACGGAATTGCTTCTCGCGCTACTGCTCGATCGCGATCACCGCGGGCTTTCCATCGCGCAAACCAAGAATCTGCAACGGCGTATGCGCATGGTTATGATCGTCGGGGGCATAGGTGCCGCCGAGCCGGGACGGCATCGCCGTCGTCTTCAGGGCCGCCTTGATCGCTTCGGGTTTGTCGGAGCCCGCGCGACTGATGGCATCGGCCACCAGATGGGTCGCCTCAAAGACAAAGAATGCGCGCTGGGTGGGAACGAGCCCGTAACGCGATTTGTACGCGTTGACGAATTGCTGCACCTCTGGACGATCAAACGCGGGCGTGAACACGGCAATGCCGGTCAATTCCGCCATGCCACCGCCATCGCGGAATGACGGGGAAACCGCGGCCAGCGCGCCGGCCAGATCGAAGCGGCCTGTTACCGGCACCTTCCATCCCGAGGTCTCATAGCCCTTGAAAAATCCCGCAGTCGACGGGCCGAGGATCGCCACGAGTTCGCTCGGCGCCCCGCCCTTCAGCTTCTCGAAGATCGCGGCAAAGTCCTTGGTGTCCTTTGGGATCGTTTCCTCTGACGTGACCGCCATCCCGGCATCTTTCGCCGCCTTCACGATGGCAACGGCATTGGCGCGCTGAAATTCGCCGTCGTCGGCGACAACGGCAATCGATTTGACGCCCTGTGACTTCAGCCAATGCGCAAGACCGCGCATGATATCCACTTCTGACGGGATGGTCTTGAAGGCGAAGTCGTTGCCGCCTGCCCCCGAAGCGTCCACGAAATCCTGCCCGGCCGAAGTCGCGATGACGAGCGGGACCTTGGCCTGCTCCATCACCGGCATGATCGCATGCGTAACCGGCGTACACAGCGCGCCGATCACGACAGGCACGTGCTCCTGCTCGAGCAACCGCTTGGTCGCGGGCACACCGACATCGGGCTTGCATGCGTTGTCGGCATAGAACGCCTCGACCGGCCGGCCGAGCACGCCACCGCTCTGGTTGATGTGATCCAGCGCGAGCTGGGCACCGTATTGCTCGGATTGCCCACGGTCGGCCATCGGTCCGCTGAGGATCGTGGTAATGCCGATCTTCACGGGTTCGGCGGCCTGTGCGAGCGAACCGCAAAGCAGGCTCGAAGTCATAGCGGACAGGATCAAAACAGAAATGCGCGTCATCGAAGCCCCTCTCAACGCCAGTCGTTATATATGGCGGCATAGGACGGTGAGAACCCGTCCTTGTCCACTCACGAGCCTGTGGGCGCCCGGATCCGCGCGCATTCCGAGCCAGCCCGCAATTCCGGCCGCCTCGCCTTCCAGCTTGATCTTGACTCTCGGGCTCGCTATACCGGGACCTTCCGAGGTTTTCCGAGAGCCGATGCGATGACAACTGCCGACCCCACCGTCGAGACCAAAGCGTTCCAGGCCGAAGTCTCTGAACTTCTGAACCTGATGGTGCATTCGGTTTATTCGGAAACCGATATTTTCCTGCGCGAGCTGATCTCCAACGCGTCCGACGCCTGCGACAAGCTGCGTTATGAGGCAATCAGCAATCCGGCGCTGATCGGCGACGGCGAGCAGCCGAAGATCCGCATCGTCCCTGACAAGAGCGTCAACACGCTCACCATCGCCGATAGCGGCATCGGCATGGACCGGCAGGAGCTAATCGACAACCTCGGTACGATCGCGCGCTCCGGCACCAAATCCTTTGTGTCGCGCCTGAAGGACGCCAAGGACGGCCTTGGCCTGATCGGCCAGTTCGGCGTCGGCTTCTATTCGGCCTTCATGGTGGCGGAGCGCATCGTCGTCACCAGCCGCCACGCCGGCGGTGACGAGGCGTGGACATGGTCTTCGGCCGGCGGTGCGGGCTTTGAAATCGCGCCCGCAGGCCTGACCGACGAACAGGCGCCCAAGCGCGGCACCAGCATCGTCCTTCATTTGAAGACGGACGCCGCCAAATATCTCGAAATCTTACGAGCTCGAGCGCATCGTCCGCGCCTATTCCGACAACATCCAGTTTCCGATCGAACTGGTCGACGACAAGGGCGAAGCAAAGCAGATCAATTCGGCGAGTGCGCTCTGGCAGCGGCCGAAATCCGAACTGACGCCGGACGACTACAACGAAGCCTACAAGTCGATCGCCGGCGCCTTCGACGAGCCGGCGATGACGCTGCATTACCGCGCCGAGGGGCGCTATTCCTACGCGGTGCTGCTGTTTGCGCCGTCGACCAAGCCGTTCGACCTGTTCGACCCCGAGCGGAAGGCGCGCGTGAAGCTTTATGTGCGCCGGGTCTTCATCACCGATGACGCCGATCTTCTGCCGGCTTACCTGCGCTTTATTCGCGGCGTGATCGACAGCGAGGACCTGCCGCTGAATCTCTCGCGCGAGATGCTGCAGAATAACCCGCAGCTCGCGCAAATCCGCAAGGCCGTAACCGGCCGCATCATCGGCGAACTCGAGACGCTCGCCGACAAGCAGCCGGAGATTTTTTCGAAAATCTGGGATGCCTTCGGCCCCGTCATCAAGGAAGGCATCTACGAAGATTTCGAGCGTCGCGAAAAACTCCTGACGCTGTCGCGCTTCACCACGACGGCTGGCGAGAAGCGCACGCTCAAGCAGTATGTCGCCGACCTCAAGCCGAACCAGACCGAGATCTATTTTCTCGCCGGCGACAGCATCGAGCGGCTGAAGAGCAACCCCAAGCTGGAATCGGCGACTGCGCGCGGCATCGAGGTCTTGCTGCTGACCGATCCGGTCGATGCATTCTGGACGTCGGCGCCACTTGATTTCGAAGGCAAGCCGCTGAAGTCGCTGAGCCAGGGCGATGTCGACTTCTCGCTGATCCCGCCGCTCGACGACAGCAAGAAAGACGAGAGCAAATCCGACACCGACGAGGCAACGATCATCGCGACGATCAAATTGAACCTCGGCGATCGCGTCACCGACGTGCGCGCCTCGCAACGCCTCACCTCCAGCGCATCGTGCCTCGTCGCCGGCAGCCACGGCCCCGACCGCGAATTGGAACGTCTGTTGGCGCAACAGAACCGGGGCGGTGGTAGCAAGCCCATTCTCGAAATCAACCTGCGCCATCCGCTGGTGACGGCCATTCCTCAGGCCGGCGGTGACGCGGCCGATCTCTCGTTCCTGCTCCTGGAACAGGCGCAAATTCTCGACGGCGAATTGCCGGACGATCCGGCAGCGTTTGCCAATCGTGTAAATCGCCTTGTTGCGGCGATTTTTCGAAGGGGTGAAAATTGGAGCGGGATTGAGGTGTTGGCGCCAGAGCGCCTCACTGCCCTAATATGGCGGCGAACTCGTATCGGGATCGCCGCCATGCATCAAAATTCGACCGCGCCGCTGAAGACCTCGGCAATTCGATTCATCTCGAACACGTCAACGTCCAGGTACCGGACCAGCGTCTGGCGACGCTGTTCTACGTTTCCGGCCTCGGCCTGACGCGCGATCCCTATTTGATGACGTCCGACGACAACATGTGGATCAATGTCGGCCGCAGCCAGTTCCACCTGCCGAGCGGCGAAGCGCAGGTGTTGCGTGGCTATACCGCGCTCGTCATCTCCGGGCGCAAGGCGTTGCTCGATCGGCTGGCGGCTGTCGCCCCCAGGCTCAAGGACACGAAGTTCTCGTATCGGGAGCACAACGACTATGTCGAGGCGACTTGCCCCTGGGGCAATCGCATGCGCTGCTTCGAGCCCGACGCGGAACGCTTTGGGCGCATCACGCTCGGCATTCCCTTTGTCGAGTTCGACGTTCCCATAGGCAGCGCCAGGGGCATCTGCGATTTCTATCCCAAGATCATGGGAATGCCGGCGCAGGTAATGAACGGCGACGGCACGTCGGCCTCCGTGGAAGTCGGCAAGAACCAGCACCTGCTGTTTCGCGAGACCGACCGGCCACAAGGGGAATATGACGGCCATCACGTCCAGATCTACATCACGAACTTTTCAGGCCCACATCGCGCGCTCGCCGAGCGCAACCTGATCTACAGCGAGGACAATCCCTACCAGTACCGCTTCCGCGACATCATCGACCTCTCAAGCGGCAAAAAGCTCTTCACCATCGAACATGAAGTGCGCAGCGCCACGCATCCGATGTTCCTGCGCCCGCTCGTCAACCGCAATCCCTCCCAGACCAACCGCACCTTTGCTGCCGGCTATGACCAGTGGCTGTGGGCGATGGGGCCGGACCAGTACGACGGCTAGTGTCCCGATTCCGAAGTTCGTATCATTTCGCGGAGCCACGTTTCGAACTTCGGAATCGATAGGACACTAGCGAACCTACTGATCTAGTGTGGCTTTGGTTCAAAAGCCCGCATGACGAACCCGCGGCATAAATGATGCGGACTTTTGAACCACCACACTAGTCCGCCAAGATTTGGCCATACCTGGCCGGTCTCTGATCGCGAAGTTTAGCTTTCGGTAAGGCTATCGTGAGACTCTAGCCGCAGTTTGTTGCGTTGGAGTACACAGTGACCGAGTTTGAAGAACTGCGTCAGCTTGCGGCTGAAACCCGAAGTTTCATTGGCTCTTCCCACGACAAGGCCTGGGCGTTGAGAGCCGTCGTTCATGCACACGACGTCGTTCTCGGCATTTTCCCCGCCAGCGAAGGGCTTGGATTGCACGTCATCAAGGGTGACGCGATCCTGCAACAGATCGCCGATAGCGGCGTCTACCGAGACTACAGCCACACCGCCATTGCGCTTCATACGCGAGACCAGGCGGTCACGTTGCAAAGACTGCTGAACTGAAATTCCGGCAGCGATGCTTCGGATGCATCCGAGACCGCGCGACTGACGCCGAAGTCGGAAGTCGCGCGCGTTTTCCTTTGCGGCAACTCTCTGCTAGTGTGGCGGATCGGAAGTCCGCATCATCTGTGCCGCGGGTTCGTCATGCGGACTTCTGATCCAAAGCCACACTAGAACTGTTGTTTGCTAGTGTCCTTTCGATTCCGAAGTTCGAAACGTGAGGCCGCGATATGCTACGAACTTCGGAATCGGGACACTAGAGCTGAGCGATGGCTATCTTGCTGTCGTTCGCATTGTTGTGCGCCCTTTGCGGCGTTCTTGCCTGGATCGACATCCGCCACGGCATCATTCCCGACTGGCTCAACCTCTCGATCGCCGCGCTTGGCCTGCTCAGGGTTTTCCTGATCGAGGACCGCTCTGCGGCCATCGAAGCCCTCGGTGAAGGCGTGGCAATCGCCGCCGTCTTCTGGCTGCTGCGGCGGCTCTACTTCGCTTTCCGAGGCATTCAGGGCCTTGGATTGGGCGACGTCAAATTCCTGGGAGCAGCAGGGATTTGGGTCGGCGTCGAAGGAGATCCCGATGCTGTTGCTGGTCGCAACGATCACGGCACTGGCCTGTGTCAGCGTCATGCAACTATCGGGACGCGCACTGACGGCCCAGAGCTCGATGTCGTTCGGTCCGTTTCTTGCCATGGGCCTGCTCGTGACAACAGGCTTCCAGCAATACGGCTTTTGATCACCCCTGCGGCTCGTCCGGCGCCTACCGCTCGCGGTGGACGTTGATCGGCGTTACTTTTCCCGTCTCGGAATTTGGCGACCACACTTCCTCGCGGATCGAGATGGAAGGCTGCGAAAGCCCCGGCTTCGGCAAGGCCACGACAAAGGTCAGCTGATTTTTCTGAAACGACGCCTCGCGGCTTTGAATCGATCGGAGCTGCCAGCCCTGAAAATCCTCACCCACCTTCAGCCGCAGCACAGCCTTGGTGGCCTGATCGACAAAAATGCCGAAGCTGGTGTCATCGCCTGAGATGGTCCCGACCAGCGCGACTTGCGGCTGTTCGGGCTCTTTCGGCTTCGGCGGGGCCACAACCTTGGCGACCGCCACCGTCGACGGCGGCGGCGCCGGCGGACGGCGCGACGGCAAGAAGATCGGACGCTCGCGTGTGACGGTGAATTGCTTGAGCGGCATCCCCCATAGCGGATTGGCGCTGAGCGGGCGTTCGGCAGCGGGTGCGCCCGGCGCCGACGGAGGAATGGTGACCTCGACCACGGTTGTCGTCGGTTCGCTCCATGTCGAGGGAACCTGCGCGTTCGCTTTCGCGCCGTCAACCTGATCGCCGAGAGAAGAATCGGAGACGGCTGTTGCCGCGGACGCGCTGGCGCATATCGGCAAGGCGAGAACGAACATGCGGACGGCAAATTTGCGTGTCATCATCTTGTTCCCTGCCACTGTCCGGAAACGCCGAGCAGAAACCGCAGCTTGCTCTCGCCCGCTGCCGGCACCTGAATGTCGAGCTGGTCGACGAACAGGAACGGCATTCCGGCTTCCAGATCGTAAAGCAGCGATTGCATGGCCGCTTGCTCAAGCTCGCAGTTGGCGACCATGCTGACGAATCCAGCCTTGGCGTTTAGGCCCTGCACGTCGAGTTGGGACGACAGCACGTTGCCACCCGCCTTGGTCACGGCAGCGGCGACGCGCTGCAAAAGTGCGGCGCCCGCGACCGTCACGGTCGCGCCTTCGAGAAATGGCGAACCGGAAGGCGCACCGGCCCCACCCGAGCGTTTATCGGCCGCCAAAGGCTTGCGGCCCTCCAATTGCTCCAGCATCGCCGCGCTCGCCGCGACCGATGCCCGCTGGTTGAAGAGGTCAATGAGCGAGCTTGCGATGATCACGAGCAGCATGGCCACAAGAGCGGCATAGACCGCGCCGGCAATGATCGGCGAACTCACAAGCGATTTTCGTAAGGTGGCGGCGAGGTTCATGTGCTCGATCCAAACGACGGCGTGATGCGGGCTTCGATATGAAATTGCTCGCCCGGCGCGTTCTGGGCACGCGTGGTCGGCGCGAAGAATGTTGCACGCGCAAACTGCGGCGATTTCTCGATCAGACGGATCAGGGACGGCGCGTCCTGGGTCATGCCGACGACCTGAACCTTGTCGCCATCGACCCGAAGCTCGGTGACGTAAGTGCCGTCGGGCAAAGCCTTCGACAGCGCTTCCAGCACGACGACCGTCGACGGGCTCGACTGCTTGCGCTTGGCAAGCAGGCCGAACGCCGAACCGCCATCGGGACCGAGGCGGAGTGCGGCCCGGCGTTGCGAAATCCGCTGCGTCAGTTGCTGCTGTTCGGAATCGAGGCTGTCGCCGAAATACGCAGCCGCCAGCAGCGAGACCGCGGCGGCCACAGCCGCCGACAGCAAAACGGCGCGCAAGGTGCGTGGCGTATCCAGTCCATGATGGGCGGCGCCGCGCAGCGATTGATCCAGCACTTTGATTTTTTCCTGCGCCGTGTCGCCGGAGGAAGGTGCTGCGAAGGCCACGAGCGATTGCGCGCCAAGGCCTGTTGCAAGTTGAACAAGCGGTTCGATTTCCTGTTTCGATGTCGCCGCCAGCGTCAACGTGATTCGCTCCTGCCCGGATGACGATGGTGAGTTCCAGCCGAACGCAGCCTCGTCCGCCGACCACGGCGTCAGACGATCGATCTGAGTACGGATCATGCCGTCCAGAAAATCCGCAGCCTGTTTTGGAAAGTCGAGCGGCCGAAACAGGACGTGAGCGGGCGCCAGGTCGGTTTCAATGCGGCTGCCGCGGAACGCGGCCTGCCATTCCGCCGGCAAGGATGGACTTGGCCGGCCATTGGCAATCCGAAAAGAAATATCCGACAGCGGCGGACCCTTTCGCGCGGATTTCAGTCTTGCGGTAAGGACACCCGCGGTTTCCCCGGCGAGTTCGATCTGCGGCCTCGGCGCATATCGGCCGACAAGAGATTCTACCGAGCCCGCCACCGCCGCGATCCATTCCTCGAACAAGGCCCTTGCTTCGGACATGATCGACATCATCCACCTGCCTGTCTCAAAGACCGGACCACAGGCTCTACCTGGTCCTGCCATGACAATACGCTGTAGGGCTCCTTGCTGCCCTTATCGTCCTTGGCATCCTTAGCCCCGGCACTGCCCAACGAGATGACCGCCTCGGACGACGTGCGGCGGCCGTTGTCGAACCGCAGCGTGGTCAGAACGCGGAAGGCCTTGGCATCCGGCAAGGTCGCCGCGTCCTTGGCCGGGCCGAGAGCGGCCGCGATCGCTTTCTGGTCGCGCGGCAACGATGCCCGCTGCTTCAGAAAGCCATTGAGCACCTCCGGCGTCATACCCGGCAAGGCAGCGATGACCTCCGGCGGCGCGAGCAGGACATCGATATCCGCCGACTTGCTGAAAACCGTCACGAAGGGAAGCACACGCTCAACGATGGCCGGCGTCGCACCCAACACCAGACTGAGCTCGTTGACATGGGCAAAGGGCCCGCCTCTCGGTACATAATTGAGTCCCGCGGCAAGGTAGAGCGCTCCCTCATCCTTGGCCGGATCGGGCGTCGCATTGGCAGCCGCGTCGGATTTGGGCTGAGTACGCCACCCAACGATGCGGTCGGACAGTTGGCCGGCCGCCTTCTCTTCCACGCCCAGAACTTCAAACAGCCCGTCGAGCATTTCCTTCGAGGCGTGGTTGAGATCGACCCGCCCGGCTTCCGACGTATAGCTGACGAGTGCGTCCGCATTATCCAGCTTGAAACGAAACGAGCCTTGCGCCGGGCGCGATTTTTCGTCCGCCGAGAGCAACTGATAGGCGACCAGTTCCAGGCTTGCCGACATCAGCGCGTCGGTCTGGACGCCGATATCGGTCGCCCCCAAAGCGCGGGCGGAACTTGTCAGATAAACTGAAAAGACCGCTGCAAGTGTTGACAACGCCATGAGAATCCAGAGCACGGCGATGATGATGAAGCCGCGTTGCGAGGATCGCTCCCTATGCCTGATAGGCTCCGTCATCGCGAGCCACCCTGCCCCGCGCCGCCAGACTGCTGCGAACCGCCGGGCGAATTGCCCTGCTGTCCGGTCTGGGCCGTCGCCGGAGCGCCGGCATTGTCGTCGCACTTTCCATCGGCCTGCTTGCACTCGCCTTGCGCCAGCGACTGGACATGAATGGAAACGACCGTCGAAACCGCACGCGCGTTGGATGAATCGCGCACCGTCAACCTGACCTTCGCCGGCAGCTTTTCAGAATCCTGCCAGGTGCTTTGCCAACTCTGGTCCTCGCCCGCATAGGCAAAGAACAACTGATACGGCGCGCGCAACAGCAGCACCGGCTCGCTGAAATGAAGCTGATCGGACGCCGCTTCCGGCGGCATCGGCCGGAAGGCCGTCCGGGACCGGACCGTGGCAAGACCGTCGCGGTCCTTCGTCTCGGACAGACGTACCACATCGAGCCCCGGGCCGGCATTCGGACCGATCGCCGTGCGCACGTAGATCACCGACCGCTCGGAGCCGGCGAAAAGCGGCTTCTTCTCGTCGCTACCGGCCGGCACGTATTGGGCCGCCGCCAGATCATCGGCGATGCGCTGCAAGGTGATGCCGATCATTTCGCTGCGCTGAATGCGGTCGAGGCCGCGGTTCCAGTTGGGAAGCCATTGCGCGGTGATATTGGCGAGCGCTGACAGCACAAGCCCCATGAGCGCCAACGCCACCAGCGTCTCGATCAGCGTAAAGCCGCCCTCACCTTTCCGCCTCTCCGCCGACATCGTCATGGTTGCGGTCCATGCACCAGACGAACCGTCTTGAGGTCCGTCACGGCACCTGACGGCGAACGCACCTGGATCCGGACAAGCGCGGGCGTCCAGGCGACCTCCGAACCGGCGGCTGCCCATTCATCGCCCATCGGGGTAACGTCAATCCGCCATTGGTGGTCGCTGCTCTTGCCCGACCAGGTTCCGAAGCCGAGCTTCTCGCGGGACGGCACTTCGGTCGCGGCGATGGTGCGCACCGCCTGCATCAACGTGACGTGCTGCTCCAGCGATCGAACTCCGCGCACATTCGTCGACATCACCGATCCGATCGCCACGATCGACACGGCGACGACCGCAAGCGCAATCAGCACCTCGAGAATGGTGAATCCGGCGGTACGACCGTCAGTTGGTGACGTTACGCGAAACAATTTCGATCCTTCCGGTCAGCCAGTTGACGCGGACTTCATAACCGGCATCCGCGCGCGTCAGCGCGACGGCGCCGCCGCAGGACATGCCGCTGGCAAAGAACCTGATCGTCGACAACGCCTCGCGCTGATTGCAGGTGCGGGGCAACAGCGCCTCGAAATGCACGTCGTCCGGAATGTGAACCACGTCGGCGCTGGCGCCGGAGCGGATCACGCGGCTTCCGGGATCCACAAGCGTCGCCACCCCGGCCCCTCGCCGGATCGCCGCATTGCGGTCTTCCTTGAGCAGGGCCGCTGTTTGCAGCACATAGGCCTGCAAACGCGATCGCGTGGTGTGGTGCGGTACGAACGGCAAGGCAATCGCCGCCAGCATCGCAATCAGCGCCAGCACGCACACCATTTCCAGCAGCGTGAAGCCGCGTTCGGAGGCTCTATTCATTTTTGGCATTGACGAGGTGCTCGCTTGAGATATCGGCGGCCAATCCGCTTCCGCCTTCCTGGCCGTCCGCGCCGTAGGAGATGATCTCGTATGGTCCGTGCTCACCCGGCGAGCGGTACAGATAGGAATGATTCCAGGGGTCGTTCGGCAGGCTGTTGCCCTTCAGATACGGGCCATTCCATGCCGCCACGCCGGGCGTGCGCTGCATCAGCGCTCCGAGACCTTCCGACGCGGATGGGTAGCGGCCGGCATCGAGATAGAACAAGTCGAGCGCGCTCGAGAAACTCTGCAACTGAATCCGCGCCGCCTTGACCTTGGACTCGCTGAGATAGTTGAGAACCCGCGGACCGATCAAACCCATGATCAAGCCGATGATGGTGATCACGACCAGCATTTCGACCAGGGTAAATCCCTCCTCGCCGGCTCGCCGCCGACGTTCGCGCTTCTTGTGTGCGGTGAAGAAAATGCCAACGCCTTTCAGCATCTGATCTGATCCTTGTGTTTATCCAACCAACTGGGTGACCGACAGCAGCGCAGTCATGACCGAGACGATCAATCCTCCGACCACGGTGCTGATGGTGATGATCGCGAGTGGCCCGACGATGCCGACGATGCGGTCCAGGCTCCGCTGCAGTTTCGCTTCGTAGAATTCGGCAACCCGGCCCGCAAGCGCCGGCAACTGACCGGTTTCTTCACCGAGCCGCAGCATCCGGATGGCCATTGGCGGCATATTGCTCGATGCCAGCAGGGCGTCCGAAAGCTTTCCGCCGTGACGCACCCGATCCGCGGCCATTGTCCACACCGCAACGTTCCCGGTCACCGCCATGATGTCGACCAGAATGCGTAACGTAGCGGTGAGATTTACGCCCGAGCCGAGCAGCACGGCGAGATTTCGGCAAAACAGACTGGTGCGATAGAACTGAAAGATGTTGGCGATACCGGGCGTCTTCGCCACGAACGACACCATCGCGCTCCAGGTCCCGGGCCGGCGGAACAGCCACCACACGGCAACGATCGTGCCGGCAGAGGTCAGCAGCGCGGTCGTTGCATTTCCCCGGAGAAAATCCGACAGCTTGATGAAGCTGCTGAGGGCGGTGTCGGACTTTGCGCCGAAGTCTTGCAGCACGGAAGAAAATTGCGGCAAGACGAACAAGATGAAAAACAGCATGACACACGCGGCGGCGATCAAGACAAAGACCGGGTATTGCATCGCGTCCGTCAGCTTGCGGCGCATCGCCTCGGACCGCGCCCGCTCCGCGCCCAGCATCTCGAGCACCTGATCGAGCGTTCCCGATACCTCGCCAACCCTGACCAGTGCGACATACATCGGGGGAAACAACGAAGGATGTTCGGCAACCGCGCCGGCAAAGCTTTCGCCCGCCAACACCGAGGCCCGCAAGCGCGCGACCACGGGACGAAGCCGGCCAACGTCGGCATCATTCGCCAGCAGTTCAAGCGCGTCGTCGAGGCGCGCGCTGGCCTTCAATAACAACGCGAGGTCCCGCGTAAACGTCGTCACCTCCGCCGGACTTGGCCGGCCGAAGAAGCCGAAATTGTCACCGCTCGCGGGTGATGTTTTCTTGTCCTCGACGGTTTCGATCGGCAACAGCCGCAGATATTCGATCCGGCGCGCGACTTCGGCCGCGGTCGGCGCCGACAGCGTGCCGTTCACGACCTCACCATTCTGCGTCAGGGCCCGATAGCGGAAATTCGGCACGATCTCACCTCACCGCGCGGTGGTGACGCGAAGCAGTTCAGCCGGCGATGTCAGACCGGCGCGGCATTTCGCGATGCCGTCCGCGATCATCGTCGTCATCCCGGCACGGATCGCCACCTCGTCGATCTTGTGACCGTCAGTCTTCTCACCGATCAGCGAACGGACCTCGTCGGTCATTTCGAGCACCTCGAACAGACCCAACCGGCCACGATAACCGGTGCCGCTGCATCGTTCGCAACCGCACGGCGATTGAAGGACCTCTCCGGCACGGAAGCCGAGTTCCGCGAGCCGGGGGTCGTCGGCAATATCCGCATCGCTGAGCGCCTTCGGCGTCTTGCAGCGCTCGCATAGCTGACGGACCAGCCGCTGCGCCACGACCGCGCGGAGCGTCGAACGCAAGAGATATCCTTCCAGGCCGAGATCGAGCAGACGCGGTACGGCCGCGGGCGCCGATTCCGTGTGCAACGTGGTCAAGACAAGATGCCCGGTCAGCGCGGCATGGATCGCAACATGGGCGGTCTCATTGTCGCGGATTTCGCCGATCATGATCACGTCCGGGTCTTGACGTACGAACGATCGCAGCGCCGCCGCGAATGTGAGCCCGATCGCCGGCTTCACCTGCGCCTGGTTGACGCCGGGAATGTCGTATTCAACCGGGTCTTCGACGGTCAAAATTTTGCGGCCGGGCTCGTTGAGGATCGAGAGCACCGTTGCAAGCGTCGTGGTCTTGCCGCTTCCGGTCGGGCCCGTGACCACGATCATGCCATGGGGCAACTTGAGCAGGCGCCGGAGCTTCACCTCGTCGGCCGAAGAAAAACCGAGCCGGTCGACCACGAGCAGGTTGCGATCCTTTGGCAGGATGCGGATGACCGCGGATTCTCCGTGCTGCATCGGCATGATGGCGACACGGATATCGATGTCCGCACGACCGACCCGCAAGCGCGCGGCGCCGTCCTGCGGTAACCGCCGCTCGGCAATGTTGAGATTGGCGACGATCTTGATACGCGAAATCAAGGCTTGCGGCAGCACGCCGGCGGGTGCCGCGACCGGCCGCAGCAGACCGTCGACACGCATGCGCACCACAAGTCCGGTCTGGAACGGCTCGATATGAATGTCGCTGGCGCGCAGTTCAACTGCCTTTTCCAGGAGATCGTTGACCGCGCGCACCACCGGTGCGCCACTCGCAAGATCGCGCAGGCTCTCGATGTCGTCTTCGCGCGGAACGATCTCGCCCGCCGCATCGGTAGGCTCGGCATTGTCTTCGCCAAGGCGGCGATCCAGCACGACCGAGAGATCTTCGACCGAAGCGACCTTGATCGAGACATCCCGCCGGAGCACGATTTCGGCGGCGCGTTGCGCGGCCCGGTCGGTCGGATCAGCCACCGCCAAGGCAGCGCCACCGTCGGCGGTCTGATACGGGAAGACCGTCATCTCGCGCAGGAAGCGCTGCGAAAACGCCTCGTTGAGCGCCGGCGCCGACAACAATTCCTGAAGCGTAACGCGCGGCAACCCGGCAAATCGGGCCGCTTCGTCGGCAAAATCGCCTGCCGAAAGTTTCGTCAGCTCCCAAAGCTTGGATTGCGGACGCAACGCCGCGCCCTGCTCGATCGGCTGACCGCCGGACGCCGCCGACTTCACCAAGTGATCGTTATGACGTAGGTGCTCCAGAAATTGCAGAGACTCGTCGCTGGCCATGGCTGTTTCCAGTCGCTGCACTGTTTTCCAGGAGGGCGCGCGAACGAGGCCGACCGCAGCCGTTGCCACCGATCGCCTGCCACTCCGCCACCGCGGACGTTATTCATCGGAAACATGACAGTCGTACGAATTGACCAGAAAGAGCCGTTCACAACTCTCCGACTTGCGTAATTCCTGTCGAGTAACACGCCGCCCAATTATTTCTGTCATGTTCGGACGGTAAGAACCGCGATCGGGCCTGATCCCTTCAAAAGGGATCCGGGGGCGTTAGTAAAACAAGTTGGAACTGCAACATGGCGAGTGTCGGCAAGGGCTGCCCGTCCGTATCGGTCGGGCGCGGTATCGGCGCTGCTTTGGTGGTGACGTCTGTTCTCTTATTGGCGTCCTGCAATTCGGCCACCGTCAATCCCGGAGGCCCGATCACCAATCCCGACGTCGATGTCATCGACAAGGTCCGGTCGCTCGACATCTTGCCGCGTTATCCGACGCAGGTCGGCACCTCGACGACTTCGAGCGGTCCGCGGGCCCAGCCGGTCGTATTCCAGGGGACGGAAGTAACCGATGTCGCTCCCGCACATATCCAACCAGCGGCGACGAGCGGAAGCGGAGGCGGAAACGGCTTCGATCTCAATTTTGAAAGCGCGCCCGTCGCCACCGTTGCCAAGGTCGTGCTGGGGGACATCCTCCAAACGGGCTACACCATCGATCCGCGCGTGCAGGGCACGGTCAGCCTGGTCTCGGTTCGGCCGGTGCCGAAGTCAGACATTATATTCGTCCTTGAAAATGCCCTTCGTATCAGCGGCGTCGTGCTGGTTCGTGACACCTCGGGTTATCGCCTGAGTCCGGTCGGCGATGCAGTCGGCGCGGGTCGCGTCGATTCCACCGCGTCCAATCCAGAGCCCGGCTACGGCGTCTCGGTGGTGCCGCTGCAATATGTGTCGGCACAGACGCTGCTCAAGTTGATGGACAGCTTTGCCACCAAGCCCGGCGTGGTGCGTGCCGATGCGACGCGGAATCTGTTGCTGATTCAGGGTACCGGGCCGGAACGCCGAACCGCCGTGGAAACGGCGCTAAGTTTCGATGTCGACTGGATGCGCGGACAATCGATCGGCATCTATCCGATCACCAACAGCGGCCCCGAACCCATCATCACCGAGCTCGAAAAGATCGTCGATTCCGGCGAGAACGGCCTCAACCAGAACATGGTCAAGCTTCAGCCGGTCGCCCGGCTCAATGCGGTCATGGTCGTGACCAAGAAGGCCGCGCTGCTGCACACCGTCGAGACCTGGATCAGAGCGGCTCGACCGTGCCGACAGCACAAGGACCAGCGTTCACGTCTACAAGATCAAGTACGGCGACGCGAAGCAGATGGCCCGCGTGCTGACCGACATGTTTGGCGGCGGATCGTCAAGCAGCCTGCTCGACAGTGCCGATAACCAGATTGCGCCGGGCTCGGGCGCGTCCAGCGTCGGCGATCGCCTTTCGCTCAACAACAACAATTCCAATAACGGCAACAGCAGCGCCGGCGGCGCGACGTCGTCGTCCCAGGCGGGCAGCAGCTTCGGCTCGCGCAACGGTTCTACTTTCGGCTCGGGCTTCGGCGGTGCGTCGGGCGGCGCCAACAACGGAAATCTCGGCCAGCTCGACAAGGGAAATGGCTCGGGCTCCGGCGGACAGCCGCTGCTGCAAAACGTCCGCATCACCCCGGACATCGTCAACAATTCGCTGCTGATCTACGCCGACCAGGGAAATTACCGCATCATCGAGTCGACGGTGAAGCAGCTCGACAACCTCAGTTGCAGGTCTCGATCGACGCAACGATCGCCGAGGTCACGCTCACCGACGAACTTTCCTACGGCGTTCAATTCTATCTCACCAGCCACGCGTTGGGACTGAGGCGCGACCAGGGTTCGATCCTCAACACCCAATCGACCGCGCCGCCCACAACCACCACAGGAACCGACCCGACCTCCGCGGCAGCAACGGTTGCCAGTGCCCTCATCAACCGCGCGTTTCCCGGATTCAATTTCCTGGTCGGTCAAGAGGGAAATCCTGCCATGATCCTGGACGCACTGCACTCGGTCACCGGGGTGAAGGTGCTGTCCAACCCGTCGCTCGTCGTGGTGAATAATCAGGCGGCAACGCTGCAGGTCGGCAACCAGGTTCCGATCTCGACCGGCAGCGCCACCGTGCTCACGGCCAACAATACGGTGGTCAACACCGTCGACTATCGCAACACCGGCGTCATCCTGCACGTCGCCCCGCGTGTCAGCGCCAACGGCACTGTCAGGCTCGACGTCGAGCAGGAAATCAGTCAGGTCGTGCCGTCAACCGATCCAAGTGCAAATTTGACGCCGACCATCTCGGAGCGAAAGGTCAAGAGTTCGATTTCCGTCGCCAACGGCCAAACCGTGCTGCTGGCCGGGCTGATCCAGGACCAGAAGAACGAGAACCGGAACGGAATCCCGCTGCTGGATGAGATCAAGGGAATAGGCGATGCCTTCTCACACCAGGACAACACCAAGACACGTACCGAACTGATCATCTTCATCCGTCCCCAGATTATCCGCGACGCCATGGATGCGCACACCGTTGCCGAAGAACTTCGCTCCAAGCTGCGCGGCACCGTCAGTGCGAGCACTCCCAATGAAACGCGCATCCAAACCATTTACAACAACACCCATTAAGGCGCTGTCGGCGCTGGCGGTCGCTCTCTCCTGCGCCGTGAGCACCGACGGATTCGCCGGCGAACAGATTTACTATCGTGACCAGCCGGTCGTGATAGCGCACGGGAATGCCCGCACGTTGGGGCAGCTCGGCTTCCGCTACGAAAACGGCTCCGGCGTACCGCAGAACTATGCCGCTGCCGCCGATCTCTACCTGCGTGCGGCCGAGCAAGGCGACGCTTTCGCGCAAAGCAGGCTGGGGCTCAGCTACGACAAAGGCCACGGCGTGCCGCTGGACTACATTCTGGCCTACAAATGGCTCGAACTTGCGACCGCGAGGGCGCCACGCCGCGAGCACGACTTTTACCAAAGACTTCGCGACGCGATCGCCTCGAAAATGTCATTGGCCCAGGTTGTCGAAGGCCAGAGGCTAGCCTTGATCTGGTCGGCAAATTGGGCGGAACGGCGCCGGTGAAGGCTTGGGCCCAAACGCCATCCCGTTAGTGATCGGCTGACGGCGCTTCAACGGTTTCGGTGAATCCAGCCTTCAACTCCGCGGTCGCCGTTGGCATGTCGATGCCGCCGACCCAGCGTCCCACGACCACGGTTGCAATGATGTTGGATGTCAGGTTGGTCGCGGCGCGGATTTGCGCCATGAAGCGATCTGCGCCGAGCAACAGCGCAATGCCGGCAACCGGCACCGCGTCAACCACCGGAAGTGTCGCCGCAAGTGCGATGAAGCCGCCGCCGGTCACCCCTGCCGCGCCCTTGGAGGTGAACAGCATCACGAACAACACGCTCAACTGGTGCCAGATCGTCAACTGAACATTGAAGGCGTGCGCCAGAAACAGCACCGACATCGTCATGTAGATCGCGGTGCCGTCCATGTTCAGCGAGAAGCCGCCGGGCATTACCAGTCCCACGACTTCCTTGGATACGCCGAGCTTCTCGAGCTTCTGCATCGAGCGCGGCATCATGGTTTCGGCCGAAGTTGCCGCGAACACGAACAGGATTTCATCCTTGAAATAATTCAGGACGCGGACGATGCCAAATCCCGAAAGCCGGAGAAAGCCGCCAAGCACGATCAGAACAAACAGGATGCTGACGATGTAGACCGAAGCGACGAGCTGGCCGAGGTCGATCAAGGTGCGCAGGCCGTATTTTCCGACCGTGAAAGCCATGGCGCAAAAAGCCGCGACGGGCGCGAAAAACATGATGATCCGCACCATGCCGAAGAGCGCAGCCGCCGCCGAATCCATGAAGGCCACGACCGGCTTGCCGCGCTCCTGTGCGAGACTTAAGCCCAGTCCCAACAACAGCGCCACGAAAAGCACCGGCATGATGTCGCCTTTGACGAAGGGCTCGACAAAGGAATTCGGGATGATGTTCAGAAAGAACTCGGTGAGACCCGCATCCTTGGCCACCTTGGTATAGGCCTCGACCGCCTTGGGATCGAACGCCGCCGGATCGGCATTGAGTCCCCTTCCGACCTGCCAGACGTTGCCGACGGTCATCCCGATGATCAGCGCAAGCGTCGAAGCGATCTCGAAATAGATCAGTGCCTTGACCCCGACATTGGCGACATGGCGAATATCGCGCATCTTCGCGATACCGAGCGCGATCGTGGTGAAGATGATCGGGCCCACCACGACCTTGATCGCCTTCACGAAGGCATCGCCGAACGGCTTCAGATTGACGGAGAAGTTCGGCGCGACGTAACCCAGCGCAGCACCGAGCGCGACCGCGATCAGCACCTGCACATAAAGCTTGCGGTAAAACGGCAGGTTTGACGACGCGGCACTGGTGCGGGGCGACGCCATCTCCGAGGACGGGCGGTCGATCTCGAACGCGGTCATCGATTTTCCTCCGCATGCGCAGCGCGAGACGGCTTGCGGCCGCAAGGCCGCTTCCGTCCGCGCTGGTGCGCTACTTTCTTGAGATTTGCCCGTGCTATTCCGCGGCGACGCGGTTGAGGGCGGCGTGACCGTGCGTCTTCACCACGACCTTGATCGCATCCTCGATGCGTTCGCGGGCATATTTCAACGCGGTCGGAAGATCCTCGAGCGCGAAGGTGTGCGTATGCACCTTGGTCGCATCGAAGCGCTTCTCCGCCATGAAGGCTTCGGCGCGATGGGTTGCGCTCTTGCCCTCGCCGCGGATGCCATAGACGTAGATGTTATTGCGCACGATATAGGCGATATCGACTTCGGCCGGCTTGCCAGGGAAAGCCGCAAGGCAGATACGTCCGCCGCGGTTGACCATGCGCGCGGCCTCGTTGACGGCTTCCGGCGCGCCGGAACATTCGACGACATAGTCGACGCCCTTGCCGCCGTTCAGCTTGCGCACGGCCTCGACCGGATCTTCCTTCTTGGCGTTGATGACGTGGTCCGCGCCCAATTCCTTGCCGATCTGAAGACGGTTGTCGCGCGTCCCGGTCAGGATCACCGGATTGGCGCCCAGCGCCTTGGCTACCGCAACGCCGAGCAGCCCGATCGGGCCGGGGCCCGTCACCACGACGCTCTCGCCTGCAACGAGACCGCCGAGTTCGGTCAGGCCATACATCGCCGTGCCCGCCGTGACCACCAGCGTCGCCTCCTCGTCCGACATTTCGTCGGAGATCGGCACCAGCGTGTTGATGTGGTTGACGGCGTATTCGGCAAATCCGCCGTCGGTCGTGAAGCCGTTGGCGCGATGGCCCTTGTCGACATCGCCGTAGTTCAGGCCGTAGTTATGGCACGCCGTGTACATGCCTTCGCGGCAACGCTTGCACTGGCCGCATCCGGCGTGAATCTCGACGGTGACGCGCTGCCCAATTCTGTATTCATCAACGCCGGGGCCGAGCGCCACCACCGTGCCCATATATTCGTGACCGGGCGTGAAGTTCTTGTTGAAGGGCTGGCCGCCCTGGATCAGCGCCGGCGGACCGTGATGGATGATTTCGAGGTCGGTCGCGCAAATCGCCACCGCATCGATGCGGACGAGAACTTCGGCCCGCTTCGGCACCGGCACCGGCTTCTTGGACAACGTCAACTGGTCGGGATCGCCCAGCACCCAGGCCCGCATCGTCTCGGGAATCGGAAAATCGGGCGAGGTTTTGACGTGGTCGGGCTTGTACATGGTTTCGCTCCTGGATGTTCTCGTTATTCCGCCGCCGCCATGCTCTTGGCCGATCCCTGCAAGATTGCGCCGGGCGCGCCAAGCTCGGCCGAAAGTTCATCGGCCGCGGCGATCAGGTGAACCCTGAGTTGATCGATATATTCCTCCGTGGCGCGGAACGCCGGCGACGACACGCTGATAGCGCCGACGACGGCACCGGCATGATCGCGGATCGCAGCCCCAAGGCAAATGACGCCGGGCCGAAATTCTTCGCGATCAATCGAATAACCGCGCCGGCGGGTAAGCCGCATTTCCTCCTTCAACGCCTCGATGTCGGTGATGGTGTGCGGCGTGAACGTCGTGAGGCCCTTGTCCGCCACGATGCGGTCGAGTTCGTTCGGCGGCAACCACGCCAGGATCGCCTTGCCGGTCGCGGTCGCATGGGCCGCGCCGGCATTTCCGCCGAGCCCCGCATCGACGCGGACCGCATGGCGCGACTCGCGGCGCAGGATGTGGACCAGATTGGTGTCCTGCATGATCGCGAGCTGAACGGATTCCTTGGTCTGGTCGTTCAGGCGATCGAGAAAACTCTGCGCGCGCCGGGGCAAATCCACCTGGCGCAAACACGCGGCACTGAGGTGAAGGATGCGCGATCCCAGCACGTAGCTGCGGCTGTTGGCGCCACGCGAGACACGTAGCCCCAATTGTGCAGGGTCGAGATCAGATGGTGACAGGTCGAGACGTTCAGCCCCGCGGTCGCAGCGATTTCGGTCAATTTGGCTTCGCCGCCCGCATCCGCCAGGACGTCCAGAATAAGAAAGGCGCGATCCAGCGCCTGGATGCCGCCATGGTCCCTGCCCATCGGCGGACGCGCGGGCATCACGGCCCGTCTCTCGTTGGCTCTTTCGGACGGCATTGACGTCGGCCCTCCCGGCTCCTCGTTTTCCGCAGTAGGGACATTCTGGGCGCCGAACGCAAATTAATTTTCACATGACGATTTCGATTTTCATTACATGAAAGATATTAGCCTCACCGGCGGCCCGAATCCGCTTCGGCTTCCGGCTCTGGAATCTTGATCATCTCATTGAGGCGCCTGTTGAATTCCTCGTCCGACAGGGCCGCCGGCCCGGGTCTGGCATCTTCCTGCTGCGCTTTTCCGGGATGCGTCAGCTGCGGGAAGAACAGAACCGCCAGCAGCAGCAACCATTGGGCAGCGAGAAAAGGCGCGAGCGCGCGAAGGAAAGCGCGGAACGTCACGGTCTCCTTCAGTACGCCCCGCACCATCATCAGCGCATAGCCGAACGGCGGCAGCAGGAAACTCGACTGCAAGGCCAGCAGCACCAGCACCGCAACCCACCGCGCGTCGGCGACACGAATCAGGAGCGGTGGAATCACAATCGGAACGATAACGAAGATAATCTCGAACGCGTCGAGCACGAATGCGCTGACGGCGATGACACCGAGCACCACGGCAACTGCGGCGACATCGCCGCCAGGAATTGACGAGACCATCCGGCCGGCAAGGTCGGCCGTGCCGAGCAGCCTCAGAACCATGGTGAACGTCGTCGCGGCCAGCAGCAGCGAAAAAAGTGCGCCTGTCAGCGCAATCGCATCCCCGAGAAGCGCGCTCAGCACTTTTTTCGGCAAGCGCCCGGAAACGAAGCCCGCGACCAAGAGCGCAAAGGCTCCCATCGCCGCGGCTTCGACGGCGTAGAAATAGCCGAGCGCGACGCCGCCCAGCAAGGCCAGCAGAAACGAGAATGCCACTGCCGCAATCCAGCCTTGCGCGGCTGGAAGCGGCGCTGGCTCCGGCAATTTTGTCGCGCTTCGGCCGACGACAATCGACAGCACCAGGCACAACAGCAGGAAGATTCCGCCCGGCAGCAGCGCCGCATGAAAGATGTCCTGCGTGTTGACAACGCGATCGGCCCGCCCAGTGGCTGTAACCGCTATCGTGTGGGCGGACAGCATCGCGTCGCTCAGGAGAATGAGGACGAGCGACGGCGGCACCAGAACGCCAAGCGTAGAGGCCACAGCGACAATCGCATGACGATGCGGAGCGGCAATACCTTCGGCCGCCAGGCGCGGCGCAACCACGCGCGACAGCGCCAGCACGCTGGCGCCGACCGATCCGTTCATTGGCCCGAGCAACGCGCCGAGCACCATGCCCGAAGCCAGCGGCGCCGCGCGTTTTCGCGGAAGGAGGGATTGCGTCGCACGATAGAGGGCATCGGCGACCGGGAGACGGTCGAGCAACAAACCCATCGTCACATAAAGTGGCAAAGCCTGGAGCACGTCGCTTTCGAGCAGGTTGATCAGCCGGCTTGGCAGCGCCCACAACGTCGCAGGATCAATCGCGCCTGTCACAACGCCCAGGCTCGCGCCAAGACTAGCCATGATCATCAACACGACCGCAGCCGGCAGCCCGGTCAAGATGATGCCGGCACCGACCATGGCCAGGAGCGCAATGCCGAACCACGCCATCACATATCGCTCGCGGCCCGCGGCCGAAAAATGTCGAGTATGGACTGGCCAACGATCAGGATCGCCATCACCCAAAGTGCGAGTTTGATCAGGAAGTAGCCGGGGTTGCCGCTATCCTGAAACGCCTCGAGATCCCGGAGCCCGGAAATTACGGTGGACTTGCCGGCGACCAGAACGAACAGCGCCCACGGCAAGAGCCCAAGGGCGCTGCCGAGCCGCACAAGTTGCTGCCGGACATGCGCAGGATATCGCCGGGCCAACAAATCGGCGGCGAGATGGGTTTGCGCACGGGTTGCCGCCGTGACGCTCACAGCTACGAAGAATGCAAATATCACCTGGCCGAGATCGTTGGCCTCACGGGAAAACATCCGGAACAAATCGCGTAACGGCCATTGCAGGAACAACAGCGCGACCAAGGGCAGCGCGAGCCATTTGGCGGCCGACACGACTTGACCAATCAGGCGATCAAGACGGCGCAGTAGTCCGATCACCCCGTCCTTCTCCCGCTCCACCCATGACACTCCCGAGCGCCGCGCCAACCAATCCCGAAGCTGCGCTGCTATCCGGATAGTCGGGGCACCCTGACATGTGGCGCGACCGCGTTGTCCCTGTCAATCATGTCGGTCTTGCAAGACGTCAGCCGGCTTCGACGAAGCGCAGGACCGACAGCGGGTACGAAACTCTACTTTCCTGCAGCCGCAGCCGACCGGCCGGTGGCAGCCACATCCACCGGCCCGTCGTCCTGCTCGACCCGGGCCAATCCATCAGAGTTGAAGGATACGCCGAGGCGGCATTGATCGCGCCAGACCGCAACGCAGCGGCGGCGCATATTTTCGTCGTCGATTTCGAGATCGAACACCAGCGGAAGCGGAACGTCGTGCTGCAAGACGAGCCCGGCGCCGCCGCGCGATCGGTTCAGGATGAAGCACCCGATGCTCATTTCCTGGAAGTAGATCGCACCGTGACGGAGCACCGGCCATCGCGCGGTGTCCGGCTTGTATCCCTTCAGGCCATCACTCACCTGACGAACCCCCACATCTCGGCCTTGACTGGTTCATCTTGGCTAGTTCACCAGCACTGCCCCATCGCACCGAATTCCGGTCACCCAGACATCGGCCTGTCCGATTCCAACCCCGAGCGTTGCGAGCACGGTCGCGAGCAACTGATCGATTGAGCTGGTGTCGCTTGCCAGCAGGTTGGCGACGGTCGCGCCAATACCCGGCACAGGTATGCCGAGGGGACCGACTTTCACGTTGAGCGCCAGGTCGCCAAGAAGGCTGGAGGTCAACGACGAAGTGAAATTGGTGGTTGTGACCGTCTGAGGCGTCTGGGACTGGATTGCCGGGTAGTCAAACGTCACTGACTTCGGAGAGGTGTTGCCCATGCCGGCATGCGCAAGGCCCGAGACCGTGACGGCGCCGAGATTGACCAGCGTCGCTGGAGGCGGATTGGGCTTGGTGGTGAAGTTGGTGAGGTCTGCGACCGAAACATTGCCGATCCATGCATCGACGATGCCGGGCGTGACGCCGAGGGTCGCCGTCGACGTACTGACGTCGGGATGACCGCAGTTCACCGAATTCAACGTCGCGGTACCGGAAGCCACTTCGACATAGAGCGGCAGGTTGACAACGGGGCTGGCACCGCCACCCAGTTGCACGGACAGCAATACACGGGTCTGCGCGGTGTGGACGCTGGCGCCCTCCGATCCAACCGTCAGCCATCCCGAGCCGACCGGCCGCTCACCGACGGTTGCGATCAGCGAGACACTGGTAATTCCGGGCAAGCCCAGGTTGAGCGACGCGGCCACCTGGTGCGTGCCGTTGGCGACGCCGGCTGCGGCCGCAACCAGCCCGTAGAGCGACATGCTGACCCCGACCCTCGGCTTCTGCCCGGTCGCCATGCTGTCGTAAGGACCGAGATCGATCAGGGAGCCAGGGGTAATCTTGGTCGAGAGCGCCGATACGGCCTGCGAAATACTCGATAGCGCTGTGGTTGCCGTGCTCGCGCCGTTGGTGACCTGCTGGGTGGTCAACGCGGCGGCGATGAAATCGGCAACCTTCACGTTGCTGTCGAGCACGCTTCCGTAGGTCGCACCGGTGAGATTGACGCGGGTCGCAAGCGCGCTCAGGAAATCGAGTGCGTCGATCTTGGTGTTGATCAGCGACTGGTAGTCCATTGCCTGCAGCGACAGGTTCGTGCCGAGCATTCCCCCCAGCAACGCATTGATCAGCCCGCCGTTGACCGAAAGCAATCGTGTGCCGATCGCAAACGAAGCCATTGCCGTCGAGGAAGCGGTCGCACTGGTCGTGATCGTGAATTGGCTTTTGCCGGTGAAGTAGCGCGCGAAATAGAGCGGTGTCTGCGTCGTCAAGGAAACGCGTGCCGCATTTGCGGTGCCAGTGGCCGGTGTCACGAAGCGTGCCTGCGGCGAGATGGCCTGATCGGCGGTGTAGGTGCCGAGAGTTACGGAGTTGAGGGCAGTGGCCGGGTAATGATTCTTGACCACGGTAGCCGTTGCGGCGCTGGTGGCGTTATTGAGGTTGCCTGCCGCCACGATGGCGGCCAGATCGGTCGCGCTTTGGGCCCGCCGCCGATCGGCAAAGATGGTCCCGATGTCGACGCCAAGCGCCGCACAACCGATGAGGAGCGTCATGAGTCCAGCACCCATGATCGCAAAGTTGCCGCGCTCGTCTGCGGCAAACCGCCGAAACAATCGGCTTATCCCGCGCATGTCAGAATCCTCCATACGGAATCGCGGCGGAACGCACGATGGTGGATGACGGCGCCGGCACAAAAGGCAGGGTGTAAATGAAGCTTCCCGACGCGTCGTAGTTCACCGTCACGACATAAACGTTGGTGTCGTCTGTGGAGGGAGCTGCATTCACGTGCAGCTTAGCCGCGATCAGAAGCGGGTACGTCGGAGCGTTAGCGCTGACATAGCTTGTCGCCAGACTGTTTCGCTCGCCGTCGGTCAAGCCTGCGACGGAAGATCGGGCAGCTTCGGCTGCGAGCTGTTGAACGCCGTGGACCATCGTCAGATAGGCGCCGAAGATGACGATACCGAAGACGAGAGTCAGAAACATCGGCAAGAGCAGCGCAAATTCCACGGCACCCGCCGCGCGCCGACATCGAAAAAATCGAACCATTTCTTTTACCTCGGACGCCTCACTTCGATGAGCATCCCAAGGCCGTATAAATACGGACTGTAAATTCCGATCAGCGCCACCCGCGCTCGCGATCGGTATTGAACAGGTGATCGGAAGTATCAGGGCGCCATGCATTTTATGAGGAGATCAAAAATTTTGATGCAGCAGGCCATAAATAGTTATGGTAGTAATTATATTAATTTACAACCCAGTGAGTTTACGCGCATCGCGTCCCGAATGGCCATTTCCGGCCTGACCAGTTGGTTCAGCGAGCACCAAATGCATAGACGACACCACCATCTGAATATTCCAATCGAAATAGTGCGTACTGTTATTGCCATCTCAGAAACCGGGAGCCTCTCCAAGGCCGGTGAACGGTTGGGCCTCAGCCAACCCGCCATCAGCTCGCAGGTCCGGCGGCTGCAGAGCCTCGTCGGAGGTTCGCTATTCGTAAAGGGTGCGAGCGGCACGACCACCACGGACCTCGGCAAGCTCGCCCTTCAACAGGCGCGGAAGATCCTGGAAGCCAACGATCAATTGCTGCGGCTTGGCGGCAACAACTTCGGACCGTCGCCGCTTCGGCTGGGACTGAGCACATCGTTTGTCGAAGAATTCCTTCGCCAGAAAACACCGGAGCCGCTGAGCGACATCTTCATCCATGCCGATCATTCGTCCGCGATCGGAAGAGGCTTGATCGACGGCTATATCGACGTCGCCTGCATTTTCGACAATGCACGGCTCGATCCGGAAGTCGAACAAATGGTCAGCCAGGAATATGAGGAGCCGGTTACCTGGATTCGTGCGAGAAATTTCGTGCTGAGCCCGGGCGCGCCGATTCCAATCCTCACACACCCGGGCAATGACTGGATCATTCCGACGCTGACCAAGCAGGGACTTTCCTACAAGATCGTGTTCAACACCCCCGACAATCACGCGAGGTTTGCCGCCGTGCGAGCCGGCATCGGCCTGACCGCCGTTCCGACCCGCACCGTCCCCTCCGATCTTGTCGTCGCCAAGGAATATTATCTGCCGCCCCTTCCGCCGATCAGGGCGCTGCTATGCGAACGACCGGGCTAGAGACCCGGCGGACCCTGGCGCTCGTCAAACATCTATGCACCGTGTTCTTCCCGGCTGAACGACGGCTGTCGTCGTCGGCCAGCGAAGGCGGACAGTTGAACGAAGGCGTTTGATCCGAATCAATCCGGCCGCCTGCAGACGAGATCGATCTCGATAAGCGCGTCGTAGGCGAGACCGGTGACGCCGACACAAGTACGTGCCGGAAGCCGGTCCGGTGGGAAATAGCTGCGATAGGTTTCGTTCATCGCGACGTAGTCTTCCTTGAAGCGCGTCAGGTAGATGCGCGACATCACGACATGTTCGAGGCCGAGCCCGAGACCTGCGAGCACGACTTTCAGGTTCGCCATCACGGCGTCGGGTCTGTGCCGCAATGCCCTCGGGCAACACGCCCGGTGCTTCCGGCCGATCGGGCATCTGTCCCGTCACGAAAACAAAGCCATCGGTCTCGACGGCGTGGCTGAATGGCGCCACCGGCTTTGGGCCGCCGGAAATCATGTGAAATTTCACGCTATCGTCCTCGCGCTGTCAGAACTTCGAACACGCCGTTCATGACGGCTGCCGCGTCGCTCTACTTGACCATGAAGTGACCGGACTTGTCATGGCGCGGCCGCCCCTTCCCAACTGCAAAAAACTCGAAAACCCCGCCACCGCAGGGGGCGGCCGGCTCGTCCGCCCGCTTGTAGAAATGTCACTAATATGTCAGACATATGCAAAATGATATTCAGGGGGAGGGTTTCATGAGCACTTTGACGACGGGCGGTTCGATCGAATTACCGAGATCGGCGGCCGACAGCGCCGCCGGCGCGGCGCAGACGGCGGCGATCGCCGCGCGGCTGGAACGGCTGCCGATGACGTCCTACCAGCGCGGCCTGTTCGCGATCATCGCCACCGCCTGGTTCTTCGACAGCATGGATCTGGGCGCGCTGACTTTCGTGCTCGGCCCGATCCGCCAGAGTTTCGGACTTTCGACCGCCGAGGCCGGATTGCTTTCCAGCATGAGCTTTCTCGGCATGTTTCTGGGGGCTGCGTCCGCCGGACTGCTCGCCGATCGCTTCGGCCGCACGCGGGTGTTTCAGGTCAGCATGATCTTCTGGGGACTGGGCAGCATCCTTTGCGGCCTGTCGCCGACGGTGCAGACGCTCGGGGCCGCGCGCATTTTGCTCGGCTTCGGCATGGGCATGGAATTTCCGGTCGCGCAATCGATGGTGTCGGAGATCATCCCGGCCGGACAGCGCGGGCGCTATATCGCGCTGCTTGAGGGCTTCTGGCCGCTCGGCTTCATCGCCTCGGGCCTGCTTTGTTTTGCGGTGCTGTCGGTCACCGACTGGCGCTGGGTGTTCATCCTGCAAGGCATTCCCGCGATCTTCGTCCTGATCGTGCGGCGCTACGTGCCGGAATCGCCGCGCTGGCTCGCAAGCCACGGCGACGCCGCCCGCGCCGAGCAGGTGATGTCGGAGATCGAACAGAAGGTCTCGGAACGGCTGGGTGGCGCAACGCTGCCGACCCCTGCCCCCGTAAAGGTCGAGCCGCGCACGACGACGCAAGGATTGGCAACGCTGTTTTCGCCCGGCTACAGCCGCCGCACCGTGATGCTGTGGTGCCTGTGGTTCTTTGCGCTGCTCGGCTTCTACGGCCTCACCACCTGGCTCGGCGCGTTGCTTCAGGCCAAGGGCTTCCCGGTGACGAAATCGGTCTACTATACGATCCTGATTTCGCTGGCGGGCATTCCGGGCTTTTTGACCGCGGCCTGGATGATCGAGGCGCTCGGCCGCAAGGCGACCTTGATCGCGACACTGCTGGGAGCTGCGATCTCCTGTTACTTCTACGGTGGCGCCGCCGATCAGACCCAACTGATCGTCGCCGGCCTTTGCATGCAGTTCTGCTCGTTCGGCATGTGGTCGGCGCTTTACGCCTATACGCCGGAGCTCTACCCCACGCATATCAGGGCGACCGGCACCGGCTTTGCCTCGGCGATCGGACGGATCGGCTCGCTGATTGGCCCGTCGCTGATCGGGTTCATCCTGCCGGCAGCGGGTCAATCGGGCGTCTTCGCGCTCGGCGCCGGTGCATTCACGCTCGCCGCGCTGGTCGTGCTGGTGCTCGGTGAAGAGACCAAAGGACGCACGCTCGAAAGCATCTCGCATTAAGACCGCGATCGTTGACGTGCACGGTGGCCACATGGATTGACCTTGTGGCCACCGGTGAAATATCCCTCCCCGGCGCAACGTGAGAGCGAGGGAGAATCGGAATCAAATGGCCGTGCAAAGACCAACCGGACGGACACGCGCGCCAAAACTCGCTGCGCCGAAAGGGCCGCCCAAGGCTTCGAAGGCGGAGCGGCGGACGGCCGATTCCAGCGGCATCGATCATGACGCCGACGATGCCGAAACCCTGACCGATCGCGCCTATCGGCTGGTCGAGGAATTGATCGTCACGCTGGCGCTGCCGCCCGAGACCATTCTCTCGGAGCAGTCGCTGGCCGCGCGGCTCGGGATTGGACGGACGCCGATCCGCGAAGCCCTGCAGCGGCTCGCGCGCGACGGCCTGGTCGTGATCCTGCCGCGGCGGGGCATTCTGGTATCGCAGATCAACCTGAAGACGCAGATGCGGCTGCTCGAAGTGCGCCGCGAGCTGGAACGATTGATGGCGAAAGGTGCGGCAGAGCGCGCGACGCCGGAAGAGACCGCGATGTTCGGCACGATCGCGCGCGACATGCGGCGCGCCTCCGACCAGAGCGACGACATGACCTTCATGCGCCTCGACCGGCAATTCAACGAACTGGTCAGCCAGGCGGCACGCAACGAGTTCGCCTCGCGCGCGATGGGCCTGATGCACGGGTTGTCGCGCCGCTTCTGGTATCAGCACTATCGGGAATCCGGCGATTTGCCGCTCTCGGCACGCCTGCATGCCGAAGTCGCCGAAGCGATCGCAAAACGCAACCCGGAAGCCGCCGGCAGGGCCTCCGACCGCCTGATCGACTACATCGAGAGTTTTACGCGCAAGACGATCGAGGCGTGATTACTGGAAGATGACCACGCTGCGAATCGCTTCACCACGCTTGAGCGCCGCAAAACCCTCATTGACCTGTTCGAGCGAGATGCGCGCGGTGATCAGGTCGTTCAGGTTCAAGCGCCCATCGAGCGCCGCCCGCGCCAGCATCGGAAAATCCCGCAACGGACGCGCGCCACCGTAGCTGGAACGGCGAATCCGCTTTTCCTGCATCAGTGAGCCCCAGCGAAACGCGACGTCCTCAGTAACGTCGGTCTTGCCGAGCCAGATCACCTCACCGCCCGGCCGCACCGCTTCGGCTGTCACGCGAAAGGCGCGCGGGCTACCGGCTGCTTCCAGCACCACGTCTGCGCCGCGGCCCCCCGTCAGCTGACGTACGGATTCGACGACGTCCTCCTTCCCCGCGTTGACCGCGTGCGTGGCACCTAGTTTTCGAGCGAGCCGCAACTTGTCTTCGGCAAGGTCGACTGCAATCACGGTCTCCGCGCCCGCCATCCGCGCGCCTTGCACGGCCGCAAGCCCCACCGCACCGCAGCCGATCACCATCACGGCGTCGCCATAGTGGATCGAGGCGATATTCAGCGCCGCGCCGACCCCTGTCATCACGCCGCAACCGATCAAACACGCCTGATCGAACGGCAATTCTTTCGGCACGGCGATGGCCTGCTGCGCCGGCACGATGCAGTATTCGGCAAGCGCGCCGAGATACATCAAGTGTTTCGCCTCGCGCCCGTCGCGCAAGCGCACACGGCTTTGACCGTCGAATTGCACCGCGAGCGGCGCCTGGCTCAAATAACCCTCGCACAGGATCGGCAAGTCGCGGTCGCAATAAAAGCAATGCCCGCAATGCGGATTCCACGACAGCACGACGTGGTCGCCCACGCTGACCCCGCGTGCTTCGCGCCCGACCCGTTCGACGACGCCCGCGGCCTCATGGCCGAGGATGATCGGCATCGGATTGCGCAAGGATCCCTCGATCACCTCGAGATCGGTGTGGCAGAGCCCGGCGGCCTTGATCCGGACGAGCACGTCATCGGCCGCGAGATCCGAGGCCTCCACGGTTTCAATCGACAAAGGTGTTTTCGGCGCGTGAAGGACGGCGGCCTTGTAAGTCAGTGCCACTGAGACGGTTCCCGGCTAACGGCTTCGGTCAGGAGGCGGCGCGACGCGACACGCCGCCAAGCGCTGTGAGCGCAGCGTCGATGTCGGCCGACGTCATCTCCCACTCGTTACCGAAATTGGCCACGACGGCTTTCATGAAAGGTTCGACCATCGCCTGGGCACGAGCCGGATCATCCAAATGCTCGGCCAGCATGGCGAGCGCGAGCTGGCGGGGCTCGGGCCCCTCATAGCTCCACTCAAACCCGTTGGGCGTGATAGCGATGCAGGTCAAGCCTTTGATCCAGCGGCCGTCCATCGACCGTGACCTTGATGCCGTCGATCGTCCGGTCGCCGATGAAACTCTTCATGCACAGTCCCTCCCCTGAATTCCGGACGCCCCGCTTGCGGCTTTGATAGATGAGTGATATATCAGATGGAAAATTCCGCTGTCATCGTCGATTTTCGAGAGGATAAAGGACCGCCATGGAACTCGCATCGACCCCGATGTCCGACCGCCAACGCCACTACCGCGAGACGTACCGTGAGCGCGTCGCCGGATGGTACAATGGCTGGCTGCACGTCTTCATCATCTATGTGATCGGATTCACCGCGCTCTACATCTATCTGGCGAATTTGCACGACCTGCGCGCCTGGGAGCTTCTGATCGTCCCCGTGACCTTCCTCGGCGCCAACTTTTTCGAGTGGTGGATCCATCGCTACGTGATGCACCGCCCTTCCCAGGTCAAGGCGTTCCGCGCCATCTATAACCGGCACACATTGATGCATCACCAGTTCTTCACCGAGAAGGAGATGCGCTTTGCCGATCATTACGATTGGCGCGTGACCTTCTTCCCTCCTTACGCGCTCGCGACCTTCACGCTGATGTCGATCCCGATGGCGTTGATCGCGGGCTTCATCATCTCGCCGAATGTCGGCTGGCTCCTGATCGCCACCACCACCTCGATGTATCTCATCTATGAGTTCATGCACTTCTGCTGCCATGTCGACGAGAACTGGTTCGTCCGCAACGTGCCGTTCGTGAACACGATCCGCCGTCACCATGCGGCCCATCACGATCAATCGATCATGATGGAGCGCAACATGAACCTGACCTTCCCGATCATGGACTGGCTGTTCGGCACCTCCGACCTCAACCGCGGCCTGCTCGGCCATGTCTTCAACGGCTACGACACCCGCTTCATCAAGCGCGACATGCGCAAGACCGCGCGCACGCCGAAGATCGACGCTTCGATCCATTCGGTTCCGGCCGAGTAGCAGATGATGGGCGCGATCGAACCCAATGGGCTGGCGCTGGCTTTGTTCACCGCGACATTTGCCGCGGGTTGTCTGAGCTTCTTTACGCTGACAGGCATGTTTCCGGCGAGCGCACGGCCGGTTCCGGTTGCAGGCCATCTCGGCAACCTGCTCGTGCTCTCGAACCTCGCTCTGCTGCTCGTGCTTCTCGGTTGCGTGGCGCTGTTCGCCCACGAAACGCTGCGCTGGACGTCGGTGGTCGTGGCCGGCGGCCTGATCTTCCTGTTCGTGCCGTCGGTCTTTGAAATCATCCCCAATGGTTGGCGCGACAGCCGCGGCGGGCTACTTTTTCTCGGCGCGCTTCAGCTCGCCGCACTGGCGCTGATCATCTCACCGCTTCAGAAACTAATCGCTTTGTAAGGAGCACGATCATGCCCTTCCCGATCAAGACCGGCCTCTCGATCATCGTGCTGATCGTTGCGCTCGCCGCGTATTTCTACCAGGACTCCCTCGGCATGCACGGGCCGAAGATCGCGATCATGTTCCTGGCCCCGTTCATGGTGGTCGCGATGTGGATCTTTCCGGAGGTCACGCGGAAATAGCGGCGAAGAAATAACAATTGGGCTCAAATAAAAAGTGGCGGCCGAAAGCCGCCACTTTTGTTTTGACCGAGGTAAAGGACAGCTTTACGCCGTCTTGACCCAGACCGCCTTCACGTTGAGGTACTCTTCGACATGCTGCTTGCCGGACTCCCGGCCATAGCCGCTCATCTTGTATCCACCGAACGGCACCGCCGGGTCCATCGCCTGGTAGCAGTTCACCCAGACCGAGCCGGCGCGCAGTGACTTCGCGACCTGATGCGCCTTGCTGACATTGGTGGTCCACACGCCCGAGCCCAGACCGAAGGTCGTGGCATTGGCGCGCTTGATCAGATCGTCGGTGTCCTTGAACGAAATCGCCGAGATGACCGGGCCGAAGATTTCCTCCTGCGCGATCCGCATGTTGTCCTGGACGTTGGCGAACACCGTCGGCGGCACGAAGTAACCCTTCGACAGCGCACCTTCGGTGAGCCGCGTTCCACCGGCGAGCGCCTTGGCGCCCTCCTTCTGGCCGATGTCGAGATAGCTGGAGACCCGCTCGAGCTGCTGCTGCGATACCAGCGGCCCGATCTGCGTATTCGGATCGAGCCCGTTACCGACATTGAGCTTCTTGCCGAACTCGGCGACGCGGCCGACGAATTCGTCATAGACCTTGCTCTCGACGAACAGACGCGTTCCGGCGCTGCAAATCTGGCCGGAATTGGCGAACACCGCCATTGCAGCCCCCGGCACCGCTGCATCCAAATCGGCATCGGCGAACACGATGTCCGGTGATTTACCGCCGAGTTCGAGCGACACGCGCTTCAGATTGCCGGCCGACGCGCGGACGATCGATTGCCCCGTGACATGCGAGCCGGTGAACGCGACCTTGTCGACGCCGGGATGCGACGCGAGCGCAGCACCGGCCGTCTCACCGAAGCCCGGCACCACGTTGACGACGCCTGGGGGGACGCCGGCCTCCATGCAGAGTTCGGCAAGCCGGAGCGAGGTCAACGGCGCTTCTTCCGCCGGCTTCAGCACCACCGTGCAACCGGTCGCGATCGCGGGGCCAATTTTCCAGACGCTGGCGCCGAGCGGGCCGTTCCAGGGAATGATCGCGCCGACGACGCCGATCGGTTCCTTCAACGTGTAGGAGAAGATTTCGCCGGGCAGCGAGTTTTCGATGGTCTCGCCGTGGATGGTGGTCGCCTGCCCCGCATAATAACGGAGCATCCCGAGCACGCGCAGCTTGTTGCCGCGGGTGCGGCTGATCGGCGCGCCCATGTCGAGCGTGTCGAGCTGCGACAGTTCCTCGAAATTCTTTTCAACGAGATCGGCGAGTTTCAACAGCAGGTTCTGCCGCTCGAACGGCTTGACCTTGCTCCACGGTCCCTCGAAGGCGCGGCGCGCGGCGGCGACGGCACGATTGATGTCCTCCGCATCGCCTTCGGCAACGGTTGCCAGCAATTCGCCGGTTGCGGGATTGTGCGTCTCGAATTTCTTGCCCGACGCTGCGTCGACCCATTGACCGTCGATCAGCATCTTCTTGTAGGAGCCATCGGCGTAAGGATGGCGTGTGATCGGAATTGCCTGTGAAACAGCCATTGCTTGTACCTTGTCCTTCCCAGATTGGCTCCACGTCGTGCGGCGCCGTCATTTTCGTTATTTCCGTGATTTTATAGCGGCACACTACGACCGTAAAGCGACCGGACCGATACGCCTTGCGATGACCTGACATGCATAAGGACCGGGGGCATCGACGGAGCGCGTCGGCGGAGAAGCAAGATGTGACGGTCGCATCCTCTAGCGCCGGCCATTTGAAGTTGCTGCACCACTGGCGGCAAGCTCGCTCGGCAACTTCAAATGGACAACCGGCACTGGAATTTTCGGCCTGATGGTGCAGGTCGTGAAAGGTGCGCGCTGAGGTAGGGCACGAACTGCGGAAAGTGGGCATCATGTGGCGTGACAAGGGATTGACAGATTGTTAGACAATCCCTCCCTGCGAACGCTCGGCCCGACCCGGGCCGCAATACCAATATAAAAAGGAGGACGCCGCCATGGCGATTGAGATCAGTGCCCAGGGAAAGGGCGTTTCCGTTGTCACCCTCGCCGGTCAGGACACCGGCAATTTCCTTTACACCCAGGACATCCTTGATCTGGCCGAGACGCTCACGAAATGCGCCTCCGACAAGGAATTGCGGGCGCTCGTCATCACCGGCCGCAACGACATGTTTTGCGGTGGCCGGATCGGGGCCAAGGGTCTCACGAAAGCTTCCGAAGTCGCCGAAGACCTCAATGCCATCCTGAAGGTGAACGCCGCGCTCAACGCCTTGAGCGTTCCCGTCATCGCGGCCGTCGAAGGCAAGGCGTTCGGCTTCGGCTTCGGCATGACCGCCCAGGTCGACTATGCGGTTGCGGCAGAAAACGCCGTGTTCTCGCTGCCGGAGATGTCGCACGGCCTGCCGCCGCTCATCGTCTTCACCTATCTTTTCCGCTTCGTGCCTTACAAGCGCGCGTTCGAACTTGCCGTCACCAGCCGGCAGATTCCGGCGAAGGAAGCTTCGGATGCCGGCATCCTGACCGAGATCGTGCCGGCCGGCGGCACGCTGAAGCGGGCGCTGGAAGTTGCGAACCAGATGGCCGCCTTCGATCCGAAGGCGATGGGGCTTCTTCGCAGGTTCGGGCGCGAATCCGCCGAGGTGCATTCGAAGCACATGAGCGAACATGCGGTCGCTCTGATGAGCGTGATGCTCGCCGAGCGGAACGCCAAGCACTGAAACCTCAAAGAGGCAGGCGAAGCCAATGAACGTATTGGTGACGGGCGGAGCGGGATTTCTCGGCGGCTACATCATGGCGGACCTGCTGCGGCAGGGGCACGCGGCGTTCGCCTATGATATCGCGCCACCGTCACCAGATACGTTGGCGGTTTCGCCCGACGTCTCAGCGCGCTTTCGCTCCGGGCAGATCAACGACATCGCCCGGCTTTTCGCGGTTTGTCGCGCGGAGAAGATCGAAGCGATCATTCACTCGGCGGGAATGGTCGGCCTTGAGCCATCGCTGGAGCAGCCGATCGCGACGTATCAGACCAACGTGATGGGCCTCGTCAATGTCTGCGAGGTCGCACGCCAGCTATCGATGCGGCGTGTCGTCTTCGTGTCGAGCAATGCCGCCTATCACAAGGGTTCGGGCGCCACGCTGGTCGAGACCGATCCGGCGTTTTCGGTGCGCGACGCCAATCCTGCCGGACATTACGGCACCTCGAAGATGGCGGCCGAAGCGATCGGGCTTGCCTATGCGAATTTCCAGGATGTCGATTTCCTCGCGATCCGCATCACCGCAATCTACGGCTTCGGCATGCGAAGCCCGATGTATATCAAGCCGATGGTCGAGAATTCCGTGCTGGGCAAGCCGACGCGCTTTGCCACCGGCGGGCGGATGAAGCGCGATTATACCCACGTGCTCGATTGCAGCGACGGCATCGTTGCCGCACTCGCAGCGCCCCGATGGAAAGCCGGCGAACAGCGAGTCATCAACATTGCGAGCGGCAACGCGCGCACGGCAAGCGAAGTCGCCAAGATTGTTCGCGACACCATTCCCGGCGCCGACATCGAGATCGGTGAAAATCTGACGCCGCTCGAAGAGCAGAACGTCAAGATGCGCACTTCGCTCGATATTGCCGCCGCCAAGCGCCTTTTGAACTGGTCGCCGCAATGGCCACTCGAAAAAGGCATCTCGGAATATGCCGAAACCTTCCGGCATCACCTCTCCCGCTCCTGAACGAGTTAAAGTCATGACCACCCTTCCGAATTATGAGATCTACGCCATCCGCTACGCCACCCGTGCCTCGAAGCGGTCGGAGAACTTTATCGGCGGCGATCCGCACGACGGACCGATGCCGCTTGACTATTATGTATGGGCCGCGATCGGGCCCGACCGAAGCTATGTGATCGACACCGGCTTCACGGCCGAGGTCGCCGCCAAGCGAAAGCGCGACTATCTGCGCTGCCCGATCGAATCGTTGAAACTCATCGGTCTCGACCCGGCGAAAGTCGCCGACGTCATTCTCACGCACCTGCACTACGACCATGTCGGCAGCTTCGAGAAGCTTCCGGCCGCAACCTTCCACTTGCAGGAAACCGAACTGCACTACGCGGTCGGCCGCTACATGAAATACAAGAAATTGCGGCACTCCTACGAGGTCGACGACGTGGTCGGCATCGTCCGCGCCAACTACGCGGGCCGCGTCAATTTCTATGAAGGCTCAGCCGAGTTGTCGCCGGGCATCACCATCCACCCTGCGCCCGGCCACTCGGCAGGGCTGCAATTCGTACGCGTGCACACCAAGCGCGGCTGGGTCGTGCTGGCTTCCGACGTGACGCACTTCTATGAGAACATGGAAGCCGAAAAGCCCTATGTGACGGCTTTCCATATCGGCCAGATGCTCGAGGGCTTTGACAAGCTGCGCGCGGCGGCGCCCTCGCCCCAGCACATCGTACCCGGCCACGACCCTCTCGTGATGAAACGCTACAAGGCACCGCGCCCCGAGCTCGAGGGCATCGTGGTGCGTCTTGACGATCCGCCAACGGAGTAAAAAATGAAAATCGGCTTTGCCGGACTTGGCGCCATGGGCGGCCCGATGGCCGGTCACCTCATCGACGCCGGCCACACCCTTCATGTCCTGACGCGACGCCGCGAGTCCGCGAACGCGGCAATCGCCAAGGGCGCGATCTGGGCCGAGACGCCGAAAAACCTGGCGGCCAATTCGGAGCTCGTCTTCACCGTGCTCCCCGGCCCGCCCGAGGTCGAAGCGATCATGGCCGGCGAAGATGGTCTGCGCGCCGGCTTCAAAACCGGAACGTCCTACATCGATTGCTCGACCAACTCGCCCGCCTTGGTCCGCCAGCTTTCAGCTGAACTCGCGAAAATCGGCGTCTCGATGCTCGATGCGCCGGTCAGCGGCGGGCCGAAAGGCGCAGCGTCACGGAAGCTCGCGATCTGGGTCAGCGGCCAGCAAGCGACGTACGACGCCTGCAAGCCGATTCTCGATCTGCTCGGCGATCAGGTGCGCTATCTCGGCGCCAGCGGCAACGCTTCGGTGGCCAAGCTCGTCCACAACTGCGCCAACTACGGCATCCAGATGGTTCTGGCGGAAGCCTTCACGATGGGGGTGAAAGCCGGCGCCGACCCCGTGGCGCTGTGGAGCGCGATCCGGCAGGGTTCGCTCGGCCGCCAGCGCGCGGTCGACCGGATGGCCGATCAATTCCTGCCGCACGAATTCGACAATCCGGCCTTCGCGCTCGAGCTCGCACATAAGGACGTGTCGCTTGCGACCTCCCTGGGCCGCGAAATCGGCGTGCCGATGCGCTTTGCCAATATGACGCTCGCCGAGATGACGGAGGCCCTCAACAAGGGATGGGGCAAGCGGGACTCGCGGGCCGCGATGCTGATCCAGGAAGAACGCGCCGGCCTCGACATCCGCGTTCCCCGCAACGTGCTGCAGGACATTCTGAAGAACGAACCGCTGTAAGCGGTTTGGACCGACCAGGTCGACTAATGGACTAAAGACAGCGCCCGGTTCGAAAATCAAAAATGCGCCAAAAGGCGGCATAGGGAGGAATCAAGACGATGAGACATGTTCTGGCGATTTCGGCTGTCGGCCTCACAATGCTGGCCGCAAGCGGCCCGGCGACCGCGGAAGGCCCCGCGCTCGAAAAGAAGAGCCTCACGATCGCCGTCGGCGGCTCGATCAGTCAGATGAACAAGGTCGCCTATTTCGTCGCGCTCAATCGCAAATACTTCGAACAAGAAGGCCTGACCATCGAATCCAATGCTTTCGCATCGGGAACGGCGGCCCTGCAAAGCATCGTCGGCGGCAGCGCCGATGTGGCCGAAGGCGCCTACGAGCATACGCTGCGCATGCAGACCAAGGGCGTCAACATGACTTGCCTCGTGCCCTACGGCCGTTATCCCGGCAACGTGCTGGTGGTGCGAAAGTCAGTCGCCGACAAGATCAAGACGGTTGCCGACCTCAAGGGCAAGAAGATCGGCATCTCCGCGCCCGGCTCTTCGACGCAGAACTTCGTCGCGGGATTGATGGAACGCGCCGGCGTATCGTGGAAGGACGCCAGCTACATTTCGATCGGCACCGGCCCGAGCGCCGTAGCGGCGATGAAGACCGGCGGCGAACTGGACGCGCTCGTCAATCTCGATCCCGCCATCAACACGCTGGTCGAAGGCGGCGATGCGGTGGTTCTCATCGACAGCCGGACGGCGGAAGGCACGCAACAAGCCTTCGGCGGCGGCTACCTCGCCGACTGCCTGATGGTGAAGACCGACTTTCTGAAAGCCAATCCCAACACGGTGCAGGCGATCACCAATGCGGTCGTCCACGCCATGCAATGGCTGAAGACAGCGTCCATCGACGACATCATGAAGTCGCTGCCGCCATCCTACTACAAGAGCGACGAGGCGCTCTATCGGCTCTCGCTGGAGAAAAACCTGTCCGCATTCCAATGGGACGGGCTGGTGACGCAGGAGGCCGCCCAGAACGTGCTGGATTCGATCGCCGTGCTCGATCCCGCACTCAAGCATGCGAAGATCGATTTCAGCCTGACCTACGACAACAAGCTGATCGAAACCGCGATGAAGAAATATCACTCACCAGTGCAGCAATAGCGCGTTGCACGCGGGGTTAATCAAATCGCGCGAGCCATCGAAGGGCCATTTCGCCGGACTGTTTGTCGCAGTTGCCTTCGGCTCGCGCATCGACGTAATTTTTCGACATAACGAAAAAATATCAAAGGGGGGAATAGCAATGCCTGGCTACGTGTTTGGTTCGCTCGGACGGCTCAAAAGCCTGTTGCTCGGCCCGGCTCTGTTGCTGAGCCTGGTGTCTGCCGGTGCGCAGGCGCAGGACGTCAAGATCGTCAAGAACGATCTGACGATCGACGCGCTCGATCCCGGCATCAAGCTTTTCATGCGCGAGAAGATGGCGGAGGGAAACACCAAGTTCACCGACGACAACATCGTGCTGTTCCTGCACGGCGCCACCAGCCCTTCGACCTGCGACTTCGACCTCGCCTACAAGGACTATTCATGGGCCGACTGGCTCGTGAAGAAAGGCTACGTCGTCTACATGGGCGACTATCGCAACTACGGCGGATCGACCCGCGAGCCGGCAATGGACGAGCCGGCGGCAAAGAACAAGCCGGTCACGCGTTCCTACCTCGCCTTGCGCGACGTCGAAGCGATGGTCAACGCCATCAAGGCCAAACGTGGCGTCAAGCAGGTCACGGTGATCGGCTGGTCCTGGGGCGCGATGATGGCGGGCTATTACGCCTCGCTGCATTCGGAGAACGTGCACAAGCTCGTGCTCTACGCGCCGCTCTATAATTTCAACGACCACACCAACCTCGGTCCGGGCAGCGGCTTGCAGAACAAGCGCAAGCCGACCGAGTTCAATTTTGCGCTTGGCGCCTACCGCATCGCGTCGGAGGCTGCCAACACCGGCCGTTGGAATGGCGAAATCCCGGTCGAGAACAAGGACGAGTACCGCGACCCCGCGCTTCCGGCCGAATTCTGGAATGCCTGCCTTGCCACCGACCCGACCAGCAATTCACGTACGCCCGCAAGCTTGCGCGCGCCCAATGGCGTGCTGGAAGACTCGTTCTATCAGGCGACCGGGCGGCCGCTGTGGAACGCCGCCAACATCTACGCGCCGACGCTCGTGATCGGCGGCAACTTCGATACCTGGTCCTTTCAGGAAGATCGCGAGGGCCTGATGCGCGACCTGGTTCACGCCCCGGCCAAGAAGAACGTCCTGATCACCGATGCGACGCATTTCGTGATCTTCGAGAAGAAGCGGTTCGAGTTCTTCGAACAGATCCTGAAGTTCATGAAGGAATAGACCGATCGAAGCGGCGTAGCGCCTGGACGGCCCAGGTCAGGGTTCGTTCAGGCCGCGCCCGAGAGCCGCTCGGCATATTCGATCGCCTCGATCATGCTGCGTTCGTTGGCGATGCCCTTGCCGGCGATGTCGAAGGCCGTGCCGTGATCGACCGACGTGCGGATGATCGGCAGGCCGAGCGTGATATTGACGCCGGAAAGCTCCTGCCACTTGCCGGTCTTCGGATCGATCTCGAAGCCGAGCAGCTTGACCGGGATGTGCCCCTGGTCGTGATACATCGCAACGACCGCATCGTATTGGCCGGCTCGCAACTTGACGAACACGGTATCGCCGGGGACAGGGCCCGCGACGTCAAGGCCGTCTGCAATTGCCTGTTCGATCGTAGGCCTGGATACGTCGATATCCTGGCGGCCGAACAACCCGCCCTCGCCCGCATGTGGATTGAGTGCGGCGACCGCGATTTTCGGCCGCGCGATGCCGAGCCCGAGCAGCGCCTTGTGCGTGAGATCGATGACAAGGCGCAGCCGCTGCGGCGTCAGGCGCGAAGGAACATCCTGAAGCGCGACATGGGTCGAGACATGGCTGACGCGCATGTTGCCATGGGCGAGCAGCATCACCGAACCGCGAACGCCGGTGAGTTCGGCCAGCATCTCGGTATGGCCGGGATAATGATAGCCGGCCTTGTTGAGCGCTTCCTTGTTGAGCGGCGCGGTGACGATGCCGCCGACACGTCCCGACAAGGAAAGGCGCACCCCCTGCTCCACGGCCTTGTAGGCGAACCGCCCGCCGTCCGCAGACAACACGCCCGGCGCAATATTGTCGCTCTCGGCATCGGCCTGCAAGAAACCGAGATTCGGCCACACGGCATCATCGGCCGCAACTTCCGGCACATCGAGACCGGCGGCGAGCTGGTGGCTGGCTTGATCGAAGGCCCGCCGACTGCCGATGATCAGAAGCTTGAGATCGCCGCTGGAAAGACGCTCGCGCAGCCGGAGGCAAGACTTGACGATGATCTCGGGTCCGATGCCGGCCGGATCGCCCATCGTGATCGCCAGATGTCGCTTGCTCATTATTCTTCTTTCCTGTCGCGGCACGAGTATCCGGCGAATGCTTTAAGAGCTTTGGGCTGAGTTGGCAGCGAATGTCAAATCCGCACTGTTAGATCAAGCCGTTTTGCTTCAGAAGCTTCCGTAGCACATCGGCCGCGCCAAAGGCGCCGGACTTCGAAACCACCTCGACACCCGACCAGCTCCCGCCCTCAATCACCGATTTGGGGATGCCGGGCTCGAGGCGGCCGAGCAGCCGAAGCGCGCGCGCGCCGACTGCGACCGTTTGCGCCTTGAGCGTCTCGCCGCCGGCAACGATCAGGCTTCCCGGTGGATCGATCAACCGGCTCAGCGAAACGATTTCGCGTGAAAAGCGCTCAGCCACCTCGGTGCGCGAAGTAGCAGACGTTTCCAGTTTGACGAAGGCGACGCCCGTGGCCAACGCCTCCTCGATCCGATCGATGTCCTGGGTGACATCGGAGGTCCTGATCACGACAGGCTCGCATGCGGCAAGCTGAAGCGACGTCGTGCGATGGTCCGAGCCGAATATGCCGAGCACCGGACCCTTCAGCCGATCGGGCACCCAGACGCCCGTTCCTCGCGCGAGCGCGTTCGCGAGCCCACCGCTGCCGCACCACAGCACCTTCCCCGCGTAGTTCTTTCCGGCCTCAACGACCCGGACGAGATCGTCGTCGGTTTCAGCATCGAACACATTGATCCCGGCTTGAAGACCGGCCGACGCGTTGGATTGTCTCCCCTCAAGGTTTCGCTCGCCGAGTTGCTCGACGATTTTCTTGCCGATTGCGCTCCAGCCTCCATCCGCTGCCCGCGCATATTGTTGGCCGTTGATCGTGCGACGGCCCTGGTGAACGAACGCTGGCGCGACGATGCAGGCATCCCAGGCGCCGGTGCGCAGGCACGCATCGAGTTCGGCAACCCATGGGCCGCGGAGCAGGCTGTCGATCTTCTTGTAGGCGACGGTGGCGTCCGTAAGTTTGGGCGCGAGTTCGCTGACGACGGCAAAGGCCTGATCAGCGGCAAGTTCACGCGTACCGCTGTCGATGGCAAAACTCTGCTGCTCCTGCGCAATCGACGACGCAGACCAGCACACTTCCAGCGGGCCGAATCGGCCAACGAGTTCGGCCGACGTATCGAGCGCGCCGGTCAAATCGTCGGCCAGAAGTCGTAACGAGGACATGGAGCGAGTATCCGAAGCAAAATCGAAATAAATATGAAATGGCTTGACGATTTCGATAATCGGCGGCGTGGGACAAATAGGCGTCCGCAGCCTTATTCAACGCTATTGTTCCGGAAAATGGAACCCGAGCGAGCCGTCCGGATCCCGAAATAAGCCAGAACGAGCTCCGGCGGACCGCTAAATCAGCTGGAAGCGCCGCCGAGCGTCTCCTCGAAGGCGGAGGCGAAACCATCGGAGACCAACAGTTGCAGCGCCTCCCGCAGTGCTTCCGACTTGATGCGGCCAAACCCGGCCTCGAAACCAGCTTGCGCCTTTGCCCATAGCGCATCCGTCTCGGCGAGCTTGGCACGGCCCTGCCGCGTCAGGCTGATCAAGCGGTTGCGCCGATCGTTCGGATCGACGGCGACGACGACCAGGCGATCCCGCTCCAGCGGCTTGAGCGTGTGGGCCAAAGCGCCCGCATCCATCACCAGCGCGGCGGCGAGTTCACCGACGGTGGCCCGGTCTGAACGACCGAGCTCCGCCAAAATAGCGCGCTGCGTCGTCTTCAGGCCGCTCGGCGCCAGCGCCGTATCATAGAGCTGGGAGACCCGGCGCGTCGCCTTGCGCAAGGCCGTGCAATTGCAGCGACCTGTCTTGCCGGCTTCCGCAGTCGTTTTTCTGTTCGTCATCGCTCTATTCCGGGCGGCCCTTGACTTCTACTATCAGCATATGCAGATATTTGGATATTGCAAGCATATGCTGACATCAACAAGGAGACCGTCATGCCGCTCGCCCGTATCGACCTTCGCAAAGGCAAGGACGCCGCCTACCGGCGGGAAATCGGCCGCGTCGTCTATGAGGCGATGATTGGCGTCGGCGTGCCGCAAAACGACCGCTTCCAGGTGATCCACGAGCATGAGGCCGATGATTTTCTGTTCGACGCTGACTATCTCGGCATCCACCGCACCGACGACCTGGTAATCATCCAGATCACCTGGAACGAAGGCCGAACGGTCGAACAGAAAAAGGCGCTCTATAAGGCGATCGCCGAGGGCCTCAAGGCCGCAATCGGCCTCAGACTTGAAGACGTCTTTATCAATCTCGTCGAAGTGAAGAAGGAAAACTGGTCTTTCGGCAACGGCATCGCCCAATACGCGACGTGATCTACGTCGGGTTTTAGACCGGGCCCGCACAGCCACGCAGGAATAACGTCGCGACGGTTTGCGCCCGCTTCTCCAGCTCTTCCCGGGTGGGCGGCGGCGCGTGACCGAACAGCACGGCGCGCTGCGGCTGAAACACCAGCATGCCAAGCAACATGCCGGCCGACGTTTCGGCATTGTCGATCTTGAGCAAGCCCCGCTCGCTCTGCGCCTGCAGCCAGTTCGCGAGCGTTTGCTCGGTCCGCCGCATCGCCTTGTGGTAGAAGGTCTCTGCTATTTCCGGAAATTTCTCGCTGTCGCCGAGGATCACGCGTTGAAGCGAGATCACGTCGCCGTCCAGAATGAGTTCGCCGCAAACGATCAGCGCCTCGCGCAAGGCTTTCTCGATATTGCTGCCGTCGCACGCCCGCAAGCGCACCACCGACGTGAACGTATCGATACGATCGGTGATCATGGCCTCGAACAACGCGGCCTTGTTGGGAATCAGCCGATAGAGCGTCTTGGTTGAAACGCCGGCGCGGCGCGCCACGCTGTCCATACTGGTCGCGGCATAGCCGCTTGCGGCAAACTCGGTCCGCGCCGCTTCAAAGATAAGCGCTCGCGTCTCCTCATCGCATCGCGCCTGCGGCCGCCCGCGGCCGCGCCGTACTTCGGCACACGGATCTTCCTGTTCTTTTGTCTTCGCCGTCGTCATAGCGATTCTCGTACCGCTCTATCGATCTGAAGTCCTGATCGAACTCGCCGCGTGTGGTGCAGGGACTTCAGATCGGCGGTGCGAGCCATGCTTTTAGATGATGACTGTCATTCTATTGACAGTCCCAATATGCGCTGTATTTTGGAAAACGTCAAGTTTCCTAAATTACCTTACCGCGACGGAAACGAATTCCGCTTTTACGGCAAGGGGTTAAGCCAAAAAGAGGACCGCCATGACCCGCCATACCACTGATTTCGAAGCTGAAAAGGCCGTTCCGGCCGAAACCGCTCAAAAGCTGGTTCCCTCGCCCGCGCCAGCGGCGGAAATCGTTCAACCTGCCGCCAAGTCCGCCAGGAATGGCGGTTTACGCCGGCTCTTGTTGGCCGGAGCCGCCGTCGCGGTGCTGGCCGGTGCATCCTGGTACGGCTTCGACTACTGGACCGTCGGCCGATTCCTGGTCTCGACCGACGACGCATATATAAAGGCTGACAACACCACCGTGGCCCCGAAGGTCTCCGGCTATCTTCACGAAGTGCTGGTTGGCGACAACGAGCGCGTCAAGGCCGGCCAGATGCTGGCGCGGATCGACGACCGCGACTTCAAGGTCGCGCTCGACCAGGCCAAGGCCGATGTCGCCGCAGCCGAAGCATCGGTCGTAAGCAAGCGCGCCCAACTCGACGTACAGCAGGCCATCATCGACGCCGCCAAGGCGACGCTCGACGTCGACACGGCGTCGGCAACTTTCGCCACGCAGGAAAACAAGCGCTATACCGACCTCGCCACCACCGGCTACGGCAGCGTGCAGAATGCGCAGGCCGCACAATCGCGTCATGCCGGCGCGCAGGCTGCGATCGAACGCGACAAGGCGAACCTCGCTTCTGCGTTGAAGCAGGTCGAATTGCTCAAGGCCGAGATCGCACAGTCGGTCGCCGCCACGTCGCGCGCCAACGCCCTGCAACACCAGGCCGAGCTCAATCTCTCCTACACGACGATCGTTGCGCCGATTGACGGCGTGGTCGGAAACCGCACGCTCGCGCGCCGGCCAGTACGTGCAGGCCGGAACGCAATTGATGTCGCTGGTGCCCGCCAGCGGGGCTTACGTGATTGCGAACTTCAAGGAAACGCAACTCACCAACGTACAGGCCGGCCAGCCCGTCGACATCGATGTCGACATGTTCCCGGGCAAGCCGGTACATGGCCACGTTGACAGCCTCGCGCCGGCTTCAGGCCAGGAGTTTGCGCTGCTGCCGCCCGACAACGCCACGGGCAATTTCACCAAGGTCGTGCAGCGTATCCCCGTCAAGATCGCACTGGACGGATCAAGCGTCGACCTCAAGCCCGGCATGTCGGTGATTCCGACCATCCAGACCCAGAAGCATCAAGCGGTAACCGTGAGCGTGCCGCCGCTCGATTCGCATGCCAGCGTCGCACTGCTCGCGACGCAAAAGTGACCTGATGATGCCGAAGAGACCAAAGGTGATGCCATGTCAGACCTTGCCCTCTCAACCTCCTCCGCAACCCCTCGCGGTGTCATGGCCGCTGCCGTGATACCGGCGGCGCCTGCCCGCGCCAGCGCCACGGTGTGGATTTCGGTGATGGCCGCCATGATCGGCGCGTTCATGGCCATCCTCAACATCCAGATCACCAATGCCTCGCTGCTCAACATCGAAGGCGGCATCGGCACCGGCGTCGACAACGGCTCCTGGATCTCGACGTCCTATCTGATCGGCGAGATCGTGGTGATCCCGCTGACCGACTATCTCAGCCGGGTGTTCTCCTACCGCAACATCATCCTCTCCTTCGCAACGCTGTTCGCGGCGTTCTCCGTCGCCTGCGCATTCACGCATGACTTGCCCTCGATGATCGCGATGCGCGGCTTTCAGGGATTTTTCGGCGGCGTGCTGATCCCGATGGCCTTCACGCTGGTCTTCACCAAGCTGCCGAAGCCGCAGCAACCGATTGGGCTGGCGATGTTCTCACTCGCAGTGACCTTTGCGCCCGCGATCGGCCCGACCATCGGCGGCTATCTCACCGAGAATTACGGCTGGCAGACCATCTTCTTCGTCAACGTGATCCCGACCATCGTGATGGTTGCCACGCTCTATTTCACGGTCGAGCGCCAACCGATGCAGCTCGGCCTTTTGGCCGAAGGTGACTGGTTCGGCATTCTCACAATGGCGGTTGGGCTGGCCTCGCTGCAAGCCGTGCTGGAAGAAGGCAACAAGGACGACTGGTTCGGCTCACCCTTCATCGTGAAGCTTGCCGTGATTGCGGTTGTCAGCTTGACGCTATTCATC
>CAWDES010000006.1:0-194900 GCA_963801325.1 uncultured Alphaproteobacteria bacterium | reverse complement strand
TGCGCAACGCCGGTCAGCCAAAAGGCCGCGACCGCGCCGAGCGCCAGATTGCGAAGATGGATGGACGGCAAACGCATAAGAACTCCTCCCGGACATTATTGTCCTCGCTTTTAGCGGGCAGGGAGGGTCTGCGCAAACGCGCCCGCGTCAGTGGCCCATGAATTGAGGAGCGTTTACGCGTTCACATGCACGAAATCGCGCAACAGCGGATAGATCTCGTTGTTCCAGCGCCGGCCGCTGAAGACGCCATAGTGACCAACGCCGGCCTGCAGGTGGTGCACCCGCCGATAGGCACGCACGCCGGGGCAAAGGTCTTGCGCCGCGAGTGTCTGTCCAACCGAGCAGATGTCGTCTTTCTCGCCCTCGACCGTCATCAGGCCCATGCGCTTGATCGCGGCGGGATTCACCGGGCGGCCGCGGACACTCATCTTGCCCTGCGGCAGCACGTGGTCCTGAAACACGTCGCGCACGGTTTCGATGTAAAATTCCGCCGGTAAATCCATCACCGCGAAATACTCGTCATAGAACGACTTGATGGTCGCGGCCTTTTCGGTTTCGCCCCTAGCGAGATGGTTGGCGAGGTCCATGTGCTGCTTGATGTGGCGTTCGAGATTCATCGACACGAACGCGGTCACTTGCACGAAGCCGGGATAGACCTGGCGGAACGCGCCCTTGCACTGCATCGGGACGTAGTTGATCAGGTTAGTCTCGAACCATTTGATCGGCTTGCTCTTGGCGAATTGATTGACCTTTGTCGGCTGGATGCGGGTGTCGATCGGGCCGGCCATCAGCGTGAGTGTCGCGGGTCGCGAGGGGTGATCGTCCTCGCACATGATTGCGGCGGCGGCGAGCGCCGAGACCGACGGCTGGCAGATCGCCACCATATGCGCGCGCGGCCCGAGCTTGTCCATGAACGTGATCAAATGCTCGGTGTAATCGTCGAGGCCGAAGGGTCCATGATGCAGCGGAACGTCGCGCGGGTTGTGCCAGTCGGTGATGTAGACGTCGTGGTCCTGGAGCAGGGTCGCCACGGTGGCGCGCAGCAATGTCGCGAAGTGGCCGGACATCGGCGCGACCAGCAGCAGCCGCGGCTGTTCGGGCGCGTTCTCTTTCTTGAAGCGCAATAGCGAGCCGAACGGTGTGGCGAAGGTAACTTCCTCCGTGACCTCGTACTCCCGGTTGCCGACCATCACCTTGTCGATGCCGTAGGCCGGCCGGGTATAGGTGAGGGTGGTGCGCGAAATCAGCTCCAGCGCCGCGGCCAGGCGTCGGAAAAACTTGTCGGAGACGCCCTGCGGAAGCAGGTTGAGGTATTTCAGTGCGTGCACGGCGCCGCTGCGCCAGGGCGCCGTCAGGTCCGTATGGTTCTGATAAGCCTGGTATAATAGCGAAGTCATTCTTGCACCCCCGCGCCTGTCACCATGCAATTTTGAAGCCAAAGCGGAGTCAAAGAGCCCAAAAAACTGGCACGTCACTTGCTGCTGAAAACGGAGGTTGAAAGCCTTGAGAAACAGCAGGGGTGGCATCCATGGCGAAGGCGACACTCACCATCAGCAGCAAGAACTACTCGTCCTGGTCGCTGCGGGGCTGGCTGTTGGCGCGGTTTGCGGGGCTGGACTTCGACGAAATCGTCACCGCGCCGGATGACCCTTCCGCGCGCGCGGAAATCCTGCTGCTCTCGCCCACCATCCTGGTGCCCTGTCTGCGGCACGAGGGCGCGACCGTGTGGGATACGCTTGCCATCGCCGAGTATCTCAACGAGATCAGGCCCGATGCGGGGTTGCTGCCCGGCGATCGGATCGAGCGGGCGCATTGCCGGTCAATCTGCGGCGAAATCCACTCCGGCTTCACGACGCTTCGGGCCTCGCTGCCGGTCAATCTCAAGGGGCATTTTCCGAATTTCAAGATCTGGTCACGCGCGCAGGCCGACATCGACCGGGTCTGCGCCATCTGGCGCGAATGTCTGGCCAAGTCTGGAGGCCCGTTCCTGTTCGGCGAGCGCAGCATGGCGGATGCGATGTACGCTCCGGTCGTGACCCGCTTCTTGACCTACGACGTCAAGCTTGAACCACGGCTCAAGCGATATGCCGAGATCATCCTGGCGATGCCGGAAATGAAGGAATGGATCGAGGCAGCCCGCGCCGAGCCCGCCGATATCGAAGAGTTGGAGGTGGATTACTAGGCAGTCCGGGCATTGGGCGGCCCGGCTAATCCCGAAGATTGGGCAGCGCGGCCGCAAAATTCTAGACCGCGCCCAGGAGCTTCTAGCTGTCCGACGCCGGGATTGCGGCGAGTGCTGCGGCGCAACGCGGCTGGCGTGATTTTCGCATAGCAAGTTCAGGCGTCGAACGCGCCGATCCGCGCTGCCAAAAAATTGGACGCCGGCGATTGTCGCGGTTGCGTCAACATTGGTGGAGGCTTGAAATGAACCAGCATGCGGCCGTCAGCAAATTTTCCCACGTCAAACCCACCGATACCGATTTCGCGGGTGGCGGCCTTCGTGACTTCTTCCTGTACCGCGATCTTGGCATCGCGGCGGCGACCGGCGGTCGGGTGATCTGTCATCTCGTCAAGGCCAATGCCGATATGCCGCCGGAAGACGGCACCGGCTGGCATCGCCACGATTGCGATTTTCAGATCGTTATCATGATGAAGGGCTGGGCTCGCTTCATGTATGAGGACAAGCCGACGCTGGTGCAGGCGGGTGATGTCGTGCATCAGCGGCCAGGGATCGTGCACTATCTCTTCGATTACTCGCCGGACATGGAGTATCTCGAAATCGTCAGTCCGGCGGATTTTAAGACCGTGGATATGCCACCGGCCACCGACAAAGTGCCACCGGTCACGCCCTGGAAGTAACGACTTCGGCGTCAGGCTTCTGGGGAATTAACCGATTCCGAACCGAGCTCGGCGTTTGTCGGGCGTTGCTGGTCTGCATGTAGTGCGAAGCATCTGATCCAGACAGATATCTAGCCGTGAACATCGGCGTACGCGGTGATTCGGCCGATTCGGACGCGGTTCGTTCCGCGCGCGTTCCGACTCTTAACGGCCCGACGTTTGCACGTCGCATTTTGAGACAACTTAAGTGCGGCGCAGCCGCCAGCCGATCACGGTGGCCTCGAGCGCGCTGCCCGATTCATGATTGCGCCACGCGCCGCCGCTGTAGCTGCAAGCGAACGGCAACTGGTAGGTGCCGCTCTGGTCTTCGCACAAAACCTGGACCGGCAAGTCCGGCGGCGGCTCTCCCGCACCATCGAATTGAGCCAGCCGTTTTTCGCGCGTTGCCATGTCCAGTTCCGTCGGAAGTGCGCGGGCAAAAGGCCCGCCAGAGCCGATCAAGCTCAATGCGCGATTGAGGTCGCAGTGTGGTAGCATCCGTCACTGACCTGTCTGCTCTCAACAAGTTTACCGCGCGACACTTATTGTAACGAGGTTTGATATGATCGGCCGGATCGGCTGCGGCTTGCTCGTCTTTGCGCTCGGCGCAGGCATCGTCCATGCACAAGATGTTCCCGGCATAGAAATATGCACCGCCGAAAAGACGATGGAACGGCGCACCAGCTGTCTGCAAAGTAACGTCGAGTTCCTTCAAAAGACGATCGCAAAGCTGGCCCTGGACCATCAGCAGAAGCTCGATGCCGCAAATCGGCAGATCGACGCATTGAAGGCGAACGCTGTTGCGTTGCAGAAGGTCGTCGACGAGTTGAAGGCGACATCAACCAAGTCGGCAGATGGCGCCAGGAAGCCCGACACCCCACCCGCAAAAGATGCGGCCACCAAAGACGCTTCCAAAGATGGCGCGGTGAAAGAGGGCGCCAAGTAATCGTCGAGTAATCGCCAGGTAATTTCGGCCGACCGCGGGCAAAAAGCGCGAGGACGAAGCGCAAGGACGATCAAACGCGGCGCGCGCCGGGTTCGTAGGGTCGCGACGCTTCGCGTGGAGTTCCGGGGATACCCAATGAATCCGGCCCAGAAGGCGCTCTGGTATATCGAAAGTCATTTGGCGAGCGAGTTGACGCTCGACGAAATCTCGGGCGTTGCCGGAGTTTCGCGCTTTCACATGGTGCGGGCGTTCGCCGCGGCCACGGGCTTTTCGGTCATGCGCTACGTGCGGGCGCGACGTCTCAGTGAGGCGGCGCGAGCGCTCGCGGCAGGTGCGCCCGATATCCTGAACCTGGCGCTCGATGCGGATTACGGCTCCCACGAAGCGTTCACCCGTGCGTTCCGCGATCATTTCGGGCTGACGCCCGAGACGGTTCGCAGCCTCGCATGCATCGACGACATCAAGCTTCAGGAGCCGATCCAGATGAACTCATCGGTCTTTGAAAACCTCGACCCTCCGCGTTTTGAAACCACCAAGCCGCTGCTCGTGGCCGGCGTCGGCGATCGCTACAACCACGAGAACGGCGCCGGCATCCCCGGCCAGTGGCAGCGTTTTCATCAGGTCGCAGGCGATATTCCGCACCGCATCGGCAAGGTCGCCTACGGCGTCTGCTGCAATGGCGACGATGCCGGCAATTTCGATTATATCGCGGGCGTCGAAGTTGCCGACTTCTCCGACCTGCCGCGGCCGTTCTTTCGCGTGCGGATTCCGGAAGCGCGCTATGCTGTGTTCACCCACCGCGAGCACATCTCGACCATCCGCCGCAGCGTCAACACGATCTGGAACCAGTGGCTGCCGGCGTCCGGTTTCAAATATGCCGATGCGCCAAATTTCGAGCGCTACGACGAAAATTTCGATCCCATGACCGGCAATGGCGGTTTTGAAATCTGGATTCCGGTAAGGGAATAATAGCGCCCGGCATTTCCCGGCTAGCCTGCCGTTCGCCCATGCGCTGCGGCTGCTTGCATGCGCTGGCAGCTTTGCCCTAACGTCGCGCAGCGAGAGCGCGCAACGGTACCCGTGCGCCTCAATAAAAGCCGGGAGGGAAATTCATGGCCGAACTGCGCGTGCTCGCCACGGGCCTGGAATTTCCGGAAGGTCCGGTGGTGATGCCGGACGGGTCGGTGGTGCTGGTCGAGATCCGCGGCAAGCGGCTGACGCGCATCTCGCCGGACGGGCGCAAGGAAGTGGTCGCCGAAATTCCCGGCGGTCCGAACGGCGCCGCGCTCGGCCCCGACGGCAAGATGTACATCTGCAACAATGGCGGATTTTCCTGGATTCCGACCGGCAAGATGATCATGCCGGGGCCGCAGCCCGACGACTATCAGGGCGGTTCGATCCAGCGGATCGATTTGCAGAGCGGCAAGGTCGAGACCGTCGTGACGAAATGCGGCGATCATGCGCTGCGTGGCCCCAACGACCTCGTCTTCGACCGGCATGGCGGCCTGTGGTTCTCCGATCTCGGCAAGCGCCGCGCGCGCGAGATGGATGTCGGCGCGTTCTATTACCTCAAACCCGGCATGAAAGAGATCGTCGAAGGCGTGCATGGCGTTCTGCCCGCCAACGGCATCGGACTGTCGCCGGACGAGAAGACCGTCTACATCGCGGAGACGCCGACCGCACGGCTGTGGGCCTACGACATTCCGGAGCCAGGCGTGGTGAAGCCGCGCGACGTGATCTATCGCGGTGAACGGGGCAGGCCGATCGCAGGGCTCGGCGGATACCAGATGTTCGATTCACTCGCGGTCGAGGCGAACGGCAATGTCTGCGTCGCCACGCTGGTCTCGGGCTGCATTTCGGTGATCGCGCCGGATGGTGCGCTCGTCGAACAGGTCCCGACCGGCGACCGCGTCACCACCAATATTGCTTTTGGCGGCCCCGAACTGAAAACGGCTTACATTACCCTGTCCGGCAAGGGCGAACTTGTTACGATGGACTGGCCGCGGCCCGGCCTGGCGCTGAATTTTTTGAACAGATGAGTAAACCAGCCTACGATCCTCATGGTGAGGAGGCGTGAAGCGCCGTCTCGAACCATGAGGCCATCACATGGGCCTCATCCTTCGAGACGCGCTTTTACAAAGCGCTCCTCAGGACGAGGAGAAGGAGTATTCGATGCCCTGGCCTGATCCGGTAACGCTTGTGGGAGCGCATGCGCGGCTTGAGCCGTTGTCGCACGCGCATCTTTCGGGGCTGACCGAGGCCGTGAAGGACGGCGATCTGTGGAAGCTTTGGTACACGGCGATCCCGAAGCCGGAAGACATGTCGAAGGAAATCGATCGGCGGCTCGGTTTGCAGGAAAAAGGCTCGATGCTGCCGTTTACGGTGTTCGACCCCGAGGGCAAGATCGCGGGCATGTCGACCTACATGAACATCGATGCGTCGAACCGGCGGGTCGAGATCGGCTCGACCTGGTATGCCAAGCGCGTGCAACGCACGGCGCTCAACACCCAGTGCAAGCTGTTGCTGCTCACGCATGCGTTCGAGAAAATCGACTGCATCGCGGTCGAATTCCGCACGCATTTCTTCAACCACCAGAGCAGGCGCGGCATCGAGCGGCTCGGCGCCAAGCAGGACGGCATCTTGCGCAATCATCAGATCGCGCCGAACGGCACGTTGCGCGACACGGTGGTGTTTTCCATCATCGCTTCGGAATGGCCGACGGCGAAGGCGCACCTCACATTTCAACTGAACGAAAAGCCTCGGTAAAACAAAGAGACTTCAGAGCAAGACAATGGATACGTTCGATTATGTGATCATCGGCGCAGGTTCGGCCGGTTGCGTCCTCGCCAGCCGGCTGGGTGAAGATCCGGCAACGCGGATATGCGTGCTCGAAGCGGGGCCGCGCGACTGGCACCCGTACATCCATCTGCCGGCCGGCTTCATCAAGACGTTCCACATGCGCAGCGTCAACTGGGCCTATCAGCAGGAACCGGGTCCGTGGACCGGTGGCCGCAGCATCTACGCGCCGCGCGGCAAGACACTCGGCGGATCGTCCTCGATCAACGGTCACATCTATAATCGCGGCCAGCGTCAGGACTTCGATACCTGGGCGCAGATCGGCAATCGCAACTGGGGCTATCCCGACGTGCTGCCGTATTTCAAGCGGCTGGAAACGCGCGTCGGCCCCGGAGACGACACCTATCGCGGCCGCGATGGCGGTCTCACCGTCACCACCATGGATTGGAAGGACCCGCTCTGCGAGGCCTTCATGGAAGGCGCGATCTCGCTCGGCATTCCGCGCAACCCCGATTACAACGGTGCAATCCAGGAGGGCGTGTCCTACGCCCAGCGCACCATCAAGAACGGCCTTCGCGTCAGCGCGGCGACGGCGTTCCTGCATCCGGCGACCAAGCGCGGCAACGTCGACGTTCGCACGCACGCCCACGTCACCGAAATCGTCTTTGAAGGCAAGCGCGCGGTCGGCGTGCGCTATCGGCGCGGCGGCCGCAACGGCACGCTGCACGAGGTGCGCGCGGCGAAGGAGATCATTCTCTCCGGCGGCACCTATAATTCGCCGCAGCTCCTGCAATTGTCGGGTGTGGGGTCGCCCGAGCTGTTGCAGTCGCACGGCATCCAGGTTCGCCACGCGCTGTCGGGCGTCGGCGAGGGCTTGCAGGATCATTACGCGCCGCGCTCGGTCGCGCGCGTCAAGAACATCAAGACCATCAACGAACGCCGGCGCGGCCTGAGCCTTGTCGGCGAGGCCATCAAGTGGGCGACGACGCGGCGCGGACTGCTGTCGTTGTCACCGACCATGGTCTATTGCTTCTGGCATTCCGGCGAGACCACCGAAAGCTCCGATCTGCAACTGACGTTCACGCCCGCGAGTTACAAGGAAGGCGTGCAAGGCACGCTGGAGGATTTGCCGGGCGTGACGGTCACGTCCTGGCAGCAGCGGCCGGAAAGCCGTGGCTATGTCCGCCTTCGTTCGGCCGATCCGTTTGCGGCGCCCATCATCCAGACCAACTATCTCACCGCCGAGCTCGATCGCCGTGTCGTCGTCGCCGGCATGAAGCTCGCCCGGCGCTTGTTGAAATCAGATCCGCTCAAGCCCTATTACGACTACGAGGATTTCCCCGGGCCTGACGTGCAGACCGACGACGAATTTCTGCAAGCCGCCACCAAGCGCGCCACCACCACGTTCCACCCCGGCTGTACCTGCCGCATGGGCCCGGCCGATGCGCCGTGGGCCGTGGTCGACGACCAACTGCGTGTTCACGGCCTCGAAGGTTTGCGCGTGGTCGATGCCTCGATCATGCCGCGCATGATCTCGGCGAACCTCAACGCCTCGACCCAGATGATCGCGGACAAGGCGAGCGACATGATCCGCGGCAGGGCGCCGCTGGAGGCGGTGGCGCTTTAAGTCGGCATCATGTGAGGCTTAGAAAAAATGTCCGTCCTCTGACCAGCGGCCAGAGCCTAGCCATTGATCGTCCGTCGTTGGTCCGGTGTCGCTCTTGCTTCGGTCCGGCTTGACGGAGAAGCCCTGGCGAAAGCCATAGAAGATGATGCCTACAACCAAGACAGCGCACACGGGTCCAAGTATCCAGTCGAGCATCGTCAATCCTTAGCGTGTTCCGTTGCTGTCGGTCGCAACGGCGGCCGCGTGTAATTTGAGTCATCATCGTGCCTCCCTTCGGTTCAACAAGCGAGCCGCTCCTGGCGACAAAGCCTGTGCTCGATGCGCCACATTTTGGAATCGAACGGCGGCTTTGCGCGCAATCTCATTCGATTGGTGGATGTCACGATGGCAAAAAGTCGTGCATCCGTAGGACCCAGTGAGCTTCAATCAATCTTCGCGGAATTCGCATGAAAAAGATCATTCTGGCGGCGATTCTTGCCGGAATCGGTTCGACGGCCGCGTGGGCGGCCGATGTCGCGGCGCCGGTGCAGCCGGTGCCGGCGCAGGTCTATAACTGGACCGGTTTTTATGTCGGCGCTGACGCTCGGCGTTGCGGGTGTGAAGCAGAACACCGTATCGAATTTCGTCCAAGGCCCTACAGCCATCGATCCGAATGTCGAGCTCGACTAACGTGCAGCCCAATCCGTTCGCCAGCACGCCGTTCGTCGGCGGTGGCCATGCCGGATTCAACTGGCAATTCGCGCCAAATCTGGTGGCTGGCGTCGAAGGCGACTGGCAGTCGGTGCGATCGCGTTTCATCGTTTTGTCGTGAGACCACATCCCGATCAGACCGCCGTGTGTGGATAACGATGCGCGGGTTCTGCAACCGTCGGCGGCGAACTGGACTGGGTTGCCACCGCGCGCGGGCGTCTCGGTTGGGCCGATCAGGTCCTGTGATGCTCTACGGCACCGGCGGCGCGGCGTTCGCCGACGTCAAAAGCTCAGTTGGGCTGAACTGTCCGCAGTTTGGCTGTGGCGAAGACTTTCACATCCGTAGTCGGCCTCAGTCAATTCCTCGACCCACAGGACGGGTTGGGTCGCCGGCGCCGGCATCGAGTGGATGTTCGCCCAGAACTGGATCGTCCGCGGCGAATATCAGCACATCGATCTCGGCAGCGTTTCGTCGGCGTTGACCCCGGATTGCATGCGGCTGCACCTTGTCGGCGACGCAGAAGCTGAATGTGGATGTCCTGCGCGCCGGCGTCAGCTTCAAGTTCGGCGGCTGATCGCCGAATGCGCTGATGGAATAGCAAAGCCCGGCCATCGTGCCGGGCTTTTTGTTTGGCGCGGATGAGATGCGCGACGATGCCTACACTTCGCGGCGGCTCAGGAATGCCAGCCGCTCGAACAGGTGAACGTCCTGCTCGTTCTTGAGCAGGGCGCCGTGCAGCGGCGGGATCAGCTTGCGCGGATCGCGCTCCCGGAGCATTTCCGGCGTGATGTCTTCGTTGAGCAGCAGTTTCAGCCAATCCAGCAGTTCGGACGTCGAGGGCTTCTTCTTCAGGCCCGGCACCTCGCGCACCTCGAAGAAGATGCGTAGCGCTTCTTCCACCAGGCGTTTCTTGATGCCGGGGAAGTGCACGTCGACGATCTGGTTCATGGTGTCGGCGTCGGGAAACTTGATGTAGTGGAAGAAACAGCGGCGCAGGAACGCGTCCGGCAGTTCCTTCTCGTTGTTGGACGTGATCATCACGATCGGGCGCAGCTTCGCCTTGATGGTTTCGCCGGTCTCGTAGACATGGAATTCCATGCGATCGAGCTCGAGCAGCAGGTCGTTGGGGAATTCGATATCGGCCTTGTCGATCTCGTCGATCAGAAGCACCGGCCGCTGCTCGTGCGCAAAGGCTTCCCACAATTTGCCGCGCTTGATGTAGTTCTTGATGTCGGACACACGGGCGTCGCCGAGCTGGCTGTCGCGCAGGCGCGACACGGCGTCGTATTCGTAAAGGCCCTGCTGCGCCTTGGTGGTGGACTTGATGTGCCAGGTCAAAAGCGGCGCCTTGACCGCCTTCGCGACTTCCTCGGCCAGCACCGTCTTGCCGGTGCCGGGCTCGCCCTTGATCAGAAGCGGCCGCTCGAGCACGATCGAGGCGTTGACCGCGACCTTGAGGTCTTCGGTGGCGACGTAGTCCTTGGTACCGGTGAATTTCATCGAGGCGTTGCCTTGCTTGTCGAGACGAGGACGCCTCTGGACAGGAAAAGACCGCCGGATCGGGCGGTCGTTCCCCGTAATGTAATTGAAAAACCCTGTAGGTCCAGACCGATACCGGCCTTACGGCGCGGCCCTGATCCGCGACGGATACCCTTGACGGGCCGGGCTTGCCAAGGTTCTCTGAGCCATGTTCCTGCAATTCTTCACATCGCTGCGCGAGGCACAGGTGCCTGTGACCTTGCGCGAATATCTGACGCTGATGGAGGCGATCGACGCCAACCTCGCGGAGCAGTCGGTAGAGAATTTCTACTATCTTTCCCGCACGGCGCTGGTGAAGGACGAGCGCAATCTCGACAAGTTCGATCGCGTATTCGGCACCGTGTTCAAGGGGCTGGAAAACCTGCTCGATGCGATGCTGAAGGCCGACATCCCCGAAGAATGGCTGAAGAAGCTCGCCGAAAAATACCTCAGTGAGGAAGAGAAGAAGCAGATCGAGGCCATGGGCTGGGACAAGCTCATGGAGACGCTTCGCAAGCGCCTCGAAGAGCAGAAGGGCCGGCACCAGGGCGGCAGCAAATGGATCGGCACCGCCGGCACGTCACCGTTCGGCGCGCATGGCTATAACCCGGAAGGCGTGCGGATCGGGCAGGAGAAGAACCGCAACTTCCGCGCGGTCAAGGTGTGGGATCGCCGCGAGTTCAAGGATCTCGACGGCAATGTCGAACTCGGCATCCGTAACATCAAGGTCGCGTTGCGCCGCCTGCGCAAGTTCGCCCGCACCGGCGCGCCTGACGAGCTCGATCTCGACACCACCATTCGCGAGACCGCCAATCACGGCTATCTCGATGTGCATATGCGCCCCGAGCGCCGCAATGCGGTGAAGGTGCTGGTGTTCTTCGATATCGGCGGGTCGATGGACTCTCACATCGAGCAGGTCGAGGAGTTGTTCTCGGCGGCGAAGAGCGAATTCAAGCACATGGAATATTTCTACTTCCACAATTGCCTCTATGAAGGCGTGTGGAAGCAAAACCGCCGCCGCTTCACCGACCGCACGCCGACCTGGGACGTGCTGCATAAATATCCGCACGACTACAAGGTCGTGTTCGTTGGCGACGCCTCGATGAGCCCTTACGAGGTCATGGTGCCCGGCGGCTCGGTCGAGCACGTCAACGAAGAGGCAGGTTCGGTCTGGCTCGATCGCGTCATCCGCACCTATCCGCATGCGGTGTGGCTCAATCCGGTTTCCCAGAAGCATTGGGATTATTCGGAATCGACCACCATCATCCGCCGTATCTTTGCCAACCGCATGTACCCGATCACGATCGAGGGTCTCGAACACGCGATGAAGGAACTGGTGCGGTAATAACAAGACAAGGGGAGGGGAAATGCCCCAGACCATTCATCGCGGGATCAAGGCCCTGGTCGACGAGGCCAATGCCGAAATCGAAACCATGAGCGCGGCGGATGCGATCAAGGCTGCGCAGGGCGCTGACGTTGTCATTGTCGACATCCGCGATCCGCGCGAACTCGAGCGCGAGGGAAAGATCCCGGGCGCGTTCTCCTGCACGCGCGGCATGCTGGAATTCTGGATCGACCCGGCGAGCCCCTATGCCAAGCCGATCTTTCAGGAGGACAAGAAGTTCATCTTTCATTGCGCCGGCGGCCTGCGCTCCGCGCTCGCGGCCAAGACCGCGCAGGATATGGGCTTGAAGCCGGTCGCGCACATCGCCGGCGGCTTTGCCGCCTGGCGCGACGCCGGCGGGCCGACCGAGAAATGGGAACCAAAGAAGAAGGGATAACTCGTCACGCGCGGGCTTGACCCGCGTGTCCATCGTTTCAAGAGGATGGATGGCCGGATCAAGTCCGGCCATGACGACGGGAAATAACGGAGAGTTTCGATCCATGACCACCAACGATCCCCTCGTCTCCACCGAATGGCTGGCAGAGCATCTGAAGGATGCGAACGTGAAACTGCTGGACGCCACGTTCAAGCTGCCCGGCGTGCTGCCGCTGCCGAAGGACGACTATCTCGCCGCGCATATTCCGGGCGCGGTCTATTTCGACGTCGATGCGGTGTCGGATCATTCCAACCCGTTGCCGCACATGTTTCCGAGCGCCGAACAATTCGGCCGCGATGCGGGTGAGCTCGGCGTTTCAAATGGCGATACGGTCGTGATCTACGATGCCGGCGGCTGGGTTGCCGCGCCGCGCGCGTGGTGGATGTTTTTGTCCTACGGCCATCGCGATATCCGCATTCTCAACGGCGGCCTGAAGAAGTGGCGCGCCGAGGGGCGCGCTGTCGAGAGCGGTGAGGTCAAGGCCAGACCCGCCACGTTCAAGGCGAGCTACGACGCAAAGCGTGTCCGTTCGATCGAGCAGATGATCGCCAATGTCGCAAGCCGGGCCGAGCAGGTGATCGACGCGCGCGCCGCCGATCGCTTCGAGGGGCGGGCCGTGGAGCCCCGGCCGGGCATCCGCTCGGGTCACATTCCGGGCGCGCTCAATCTGCCCTACAACATCCTCTTTGATGCCGCGACCGGCACCATGAAGCCGCTGGATGATTTGCGGAAAGCCTTTTCCGGCGCCGGCGTCGACACCACAAGGCCCATCGTCACAAGCTGTGGCTCCGGCGTTTCGGCAGCGGTCCTGACGCTCGCGCTCTATCGGCTCGGTATCGAGAACACCGCGCTCTATGACGGGTCGTGGTCGGAGTGGGGCAAGGCCGACGGGCCGCCGATCGCAACCGGACCGGCCTGAGTTCTGTTATTGGCGGGGCTGGGCGGGCGCGAAGGACTGTGGCTGCCCAAACGGGCTGACCTGCTGCTGTTGCTGGAATAGAAGCCGCGCGCGCAGCGCGAGCCTTCGCCGGTGCATCGCGCGCCGGGCCTCCACCCGTTTCCGCACCAGGTCCTGGTTGGGTCGGGCACTTTGATCCGGTCTCGCCCGGGGAAGCTTCACCATCCGGATATCAAGCGGCGGGGTGTTGTCGAGGATGTCGACAGGCGGGCCACCGAGCGTGGCGATTCTCGTTGCCGCGATGCTGTCGGCTGGCGCCGACACCGGTTCAATTGTTGTCTCCGAAATCGCCGGCATCGCAGTTGTCGGTGGCAGAGCCGCCGGTTCAGCCGGTAGCGGGGCGGTTTCGCTCTTGCTCGGCAAAGGGTCCAAAACTGCGACTGTCATCTTGGGCTCGCTGGCCGCGGTCGTCGTCTCCGTGACGGATAGCTCAGGCGCAGGCGATGCGCTCTCCGCCGGCGGTGGAGTTTCCGCGACCGGCGCGGGCGCCGGCAGTTCAGCAGGCTTTGCAATTTCGGGGGGCGGCGTCTCAAGCGGCTTCACGGCCGCAACCTGTTCGTTCTTGATGGATTCGGCGGCGATGGGCTCCGGCGGCTGGACCGCTGCGGCGGTCACCGTGGCCTGATCGTTCGCCTTCTCGACGGGGACCGTATCGACGCGCAGCGTGGCAAGCACGGGCAGCATGGTGTCCGGCCGCTGCGCAAACGGCACTTCCGGCGCCGCGCGCCAGGACGAATTGCTGGCAAACAACTCATGAGCGGCGCGCAGCAAGCGCAGCCGCACCCAGCCCGAAGATGAGGAGCGACATCGCCAGCATGGTGGCTGCGAACAGGAAGCGAAAACCGGGAAGCATGGGCGCGCGGAAATCTTGCGAAAACTTGGCGGAAGGGAACGCGGTGGCGACTGGGGTGATCTGGCGCGCGTTAGCCGAGGCGAATGTGAAATCCACCACGCCAGTGCGACAAATCATGCTTCCGGAAACAACGAATCAGGCTGCCCTGAGGATAGCGCAACGGATTCGCGGTGCTCGCTAAATAAAGACGCGATTTCAAATCTGCTTGCGTGCTGTTACCCGGCCGCCGCAGGTTTTTGGTCGCCGCAGCTCATCGTTCATCTTCGCCAGGCTGCGAAGTGGTTCCAGGATGAACGGCAAAACGGTCCAAAAACAGGGTGTCTAAGGGGTCGTATCCGGCAGCAATACGGGGTATTTTGTCTTGAATGCGCCGCGATCTTCGGTCATCTGCCGTTAACGATCCGGTGTCGCCTTGGGGCTATACAAGAGCAATGATGACCAACCGCATTCTGACGATTTGTGCCGCGATTTCTGCTGCCTTGGCGGCGGAGGCAGCGGGAACCTCGCTTGCGTCGGCGCAAAGCTATCCTGTCGGTCCGGGGGCCGTCTATTCGCCGTCTCCGCCGCCCGGCTATCCCGGTGATTATCGCGGGCCGCGCCCGGCGGATTTTGACTCGCTGGACGACGAAGATGGACCGGGTGGCCCCGGCTCGTCGCGGTTGTCGCCGCCCGGTGTCGTGACCGCGCCAAACGATCCGCGCTACGGGCGTCCGGTTTATTCGGATCGCGGACCTGTGATGTCGCCGGATGATCCGCGTTATGGCCGTCCCGCCGGCCCGCCGCCGGCCTCCTATTCCGGCCCGGTAATGTCGCCGGACGATCCACGTTACGGCCGCCCCGCTGGTCCGCCGCCTGCGGCCTATTCCGGCCCCGTGATGTCACCGGACGATCCGCGTTACGGCCGTCCGGCGCAGATGGGCGGCTACACCGGTCCGGTGATGTCGCCGGATGATCCTCGCTACGGCCGTCCTGCCGATCCGCCGCAGGTGATCTATGCCGACCGGCCACCCGGCGCCCTTCAGCCCCATGGTTCGCCTGCCGGCGATGACGATTACAGCCGCGGGGTTCGTCCGCCGGCCGCCGTCGGTCCGGGTAACGTCACCGGCAGCGTGCAGCCGCCGCAAGGCGTCGCGCCTCAGGGCCCGGAAAACAAGACCGTGATGCTGTTGCCGCCGGAAGAGCAGCCCGATGCGGCGCCGGTCAACCTGCCGCCGAACCTGCGCCGGCAGGAAGTCAATTTCGTCACCAAGGAGCCGGCGGGAACGCTCGTCGTCGATACGCCCAACACGTATTTGTATTACGTGCTCGGCAATAACCGCGCGATCCGCTACGGCGTCCGTGTCGGTCGCGACGGCTTCACCTGGACGGGTGTGCAGAAGATCACCCGCAAGGCCGAATGGCCGGATTGGCATCCGCCGACTGAAATGATCGAACGCCAGCCTTATCTGCCGCGCTTCATGGCCGGCGGCCCGGGCAATCCGCTCGGCGCGCGCGCGATGTATCTCGGCGCCACCGTCTACCGGATCCACGGCACCAACCAGCCCTCGACGATCGGCAAGTTCGTCTCCTCGGGCTGTATCGGCATGCTGAACGAGGACGTCTCGGACCTGTTCGATCGGGTCAAGGTCGGCACCCGCGTCGTCGTGATGCCCGGCGGTCCGCCGCCGGCGGCCACCGCGACGGCGTCCGCCGCGCCGCTGCCCGGCCCTTCGGCCGGACCGGGACCGGTTTCGGCAGCGCCGAGCCTGCCCGGCACCCAGCCGACCTCGATGCCCCCGTTGCCCCCGCCGGTGACGGTCCGCTAAGTCGGTCTGAACGACTCAATCAAAAGCGCGCCACTAGTGGCGCGCTTTTTTGTCACGCCAGGTTGTGCGGCATTGTAGCTGCTCGCGGTAAGGAGTCGTTTACGAATTCTTCATAACGATGGTGCGGGCGGCAGTTTGTTTCTGTTCGCGACAGCCATGGAAGTGAGCGGTGAGTACGATCTCTGCCAGCGCCAGCCATATCAATCCCGTCAACGAGCGGCTCTATAAACAGAGCAATCTGCTCGGCGACTGGAAGGGCAATTTCAAGAAAACCAACGGCTCGGTCGAATTCAAGGTTCTGAGCATCAATGGCACCTCGGCGCAGGTCGAGTTCACCCATAACGGCCACACCGAGCGCGGCACGGCGACGGTCGACAAGGATTCCATCTCCTTCGGCAATGTGACGATCGCGACCCGGAACGGGACGCAGGCGGCGTTCGAGTTCGACTTTCAGCCGAGCGGGCAGCTCGCCTCCACAGGCACGCAGACGGCCGTTCTCAGCAAAGATGCCACCGCCTCGGCCGATACCAATCCACTGGTTGGAAGCTGGACCGGCGCAACGGTCGATCACACCGCCTCGTTCACGGTCAGCTCAATCAACGGACGGGACGCGCAGGTCAAATATGCCGTTGATGGCCGTAGCGGCCAGGGTACGGGTGACGTCAGCAAGAATTCGGTTCTGCTCGGCAGCGTGTCATTCAAGAACATCGACGGAAAGAACGGCACGGTGACGTACCAGACCTACCAGCATCAGACGATCACGCTTCCCGTCACGAGGTTCGTGCCCAAGACCGTCTGAGAGACCGCCTGATCGCACCGACCCTCTGCCCCCGACCCTTCTGACCCTTACGCCAGCTGCCGCACCGGCGTGCCCTTGAACCAGCCGTCGATGCCTTCGACCATCTGGTTGTAGTGGGCGACGAAGGTCTCCTGCGTGACGTAGCCGAGATGCGGCGTCAGCACGAGGTTGTCGAGCTTGCGGAAGGGATGATCGACCGGCAGCGGCTCCACCGAGAACACGTCGACCGCGGCACCTGCGATCTTGCGCGCCTTCAATGTCTCCAACAGCGCCATTTCGTCGACGATGGGCCCGCGCGCGGTGTTGACGAGAAAACTCGTCGGCTTCATCCGTGCGAGATCCGCCGCGCCGACGAGGCCGCGCGAACGGTCGCTCAGCACCACGTGAACGGTGATGATGTCCGCGGTCGAGAACAGTTCTTCCTTGGTGGCATAGCCGACGCCGACTTCCTTGCAGCGTTCCGGCGTCAGGTTCGGGCTCCAGGCAATCACGTTCATCCCGAACGCCTGCGCCAATCCGGCAACCTTGGCGCCGAGCTTGCCCAAGCCGACAATGCCGAGCGTCTTGTCTTCGATTTCGATGCCGACATGCTTCTGAAGATATTCGCCGGCATGCATGCGGGCGTTCTCACGGCCGATGTTGCGGGTCAGTTCCAGGATCATGCCCATCGCGAGCGGCGCGGTCGGGTCTTTCGACCACTTCGTCCCGCACACCACGACCTGCTTGTCTTTCGCGGCCGCCAGGTCGATCGAATTGTTGCGCATGCCGGAGGTGATCAGGAGCTTCAGCTTGGGCAGGGCGTCGAACATCGCGCGCGGAAACGGCGTGCGCTCTCGCATCGCCAGGATGATCTCGAAATCCTTCAGCGCGCTGACGGCGGCTTCCGGCGAGGCAAAGGGCTGGTTGAAGACGGTGACATCGACGCGGTCCTCGACCTTGGACCAGTCCGCGACCTTGAGCGCGAGGTTGAGATAGTCGTCGAGAATTGCACAGCGCAGCCGCGTCATGGTCTGGTCCATTTCTGTCGATTGGGGGCAGCGCTCCGTCCGCGCCGCCTTTTGAAAGACCGCATGGTTACGCGACGCGCTGGATCAGGCAAGCGTGAACGTAATCAAAAGATGGTTGGGAAGGCAGGGCTGGTCGGCGTTATCGGCGGCCTTGGACGGTCCGCGAACGCGGTTTAGCTGGCGTGCCGAAGCGCGGATGCCTGCTTGGCACGGCAGGCCGGGCCCGGACCGCGCATGTAGTGCAGCTCCGGCCGGTAGGGGTCGAACGCCCGGGAGAAGAATGAGCTGAAGAAGGCTACGAACCCGGCGAAGGAATGGCTCTGGCCGCGGCGGCCGGCCGAGGCGGGAAGGGAAGCCGTTTCGATGATCGCCATGACTTATCCTGTCTGCTTTTAGGCGTCTTCTGACCCTTTGGACGCCCCTTTTTGGCGTCGGGTTCGAGTTTCCGCTGCAACTTATTAAAAGAAGGTTTCAATTGTACCGATCCGTGTTCCTACTGGTGAACAGAAGGAAAATCGGCCGGGAGTAGGGCTCGAAACCCTCGGATTTGGCGCCGATCCGGTTGCCCTTTGGGGCTCGCGCCGCTACATCAGCCGCAAGCTTTCATCCTTAAAAATCTCTTGATTCCAGGAACCTCGATGGCGCGCCAGTTCGTCTACTTCATGCAGGGTTTGACCAAGAGCTACCCCACTCGCAAGGTGCTGGATAACGTCCACTTGCAGTTCTACCCCGACGCCAAGATCGGCGTGCTCGGCGTCAACGGCTCGGGCAAATCGACCCTGCTCAGGATCATGGCGGGGCTCGACAAGGAATATAATGGCGAGGCCTGGGTCGCCGAGGGCGCCCGCGTCGGCTATCTCGAGCAGGAGCCGCAGCTCGACGCCACCAAGACGGTTCGCGAGAACGTCATGCTGGGCGTTGCCAAGCAGAAGGCGATCCTCGACCGCTACAACGAGCTTGCGGTCAACTATTCCGAAGAAACCGCCGACGAAATGACCAAGCTGCAAGACGAGATCGAGGCCGCCGGCCTGTGGGATCTCGACAGCAAGGTCGACCAGGCGATGGACGCGCTTCGCTGCCCGCCCGACGATGCCGACGTGACCAAGCTTTCCGGCGGTGAGCGCCGCCGCGTGGCGCTGTGCCGTTTGCTGCTTGACCAGCCGGAATTGTTGCTGCTCGACGAACCGACCAACCATCTCGATGCCGAATCCGTGTCCTGGCTCGAAGGCCACTTGCGCAACTATCCCGGCGCGATCCTGATCGTGACCCACGACCGCTACTTCCTCGACAACGTCACGAGCTGGATTCTCGAACTCGACCGCGGCAAGGGCATCCCCTACGAGGGCAATTATTCCTCGTGGCTGGTGCAGAAGCAGAAGCGGCTCGAACAGGAAGGCCGCGAAGACGCTGCGCATCAGCGCACGCTGGCGCGCGAGCAGGAGTGGATCGCGGCTTCGCCGAAGGCGCGCCAGGCCAAGTCCAAGGCTCGTTACCAGCGCTACGAGGAGCTTCTGAAGCAGGCCAGCGAAAAGCAATCGCAGACGGCGCAGATCACGATTCCTGTGGCCGAACGGCTCGGCCAGAACGTGGTCGACTTCGAAGGGCTGACCAAGGCCTATGGCGATCGGGTGCTGATCGACAATCTCACCTTCAAGCTGCCGCCGGGCGGCATCGTCGGCGTGATCGGCGCCAACGGCGCCGGCAAGACGACGCTGTTTCGCATGATCACCGGCCAGGAAAAGCCGGACAGCGGCACCATCGCGGTCGGCGAGAGCGTGCATCTCGGTTACGTCGACCAGTCGCGCGACGATCTCGAGGCCAAGAAGACCGTGTGGGAGGAAATTTCCGGCGGCAACGAACTGATCCTGCTCGGCAAGCGCGAAGTCAATTCGCGCGGCTATTGCTCCTCGTTCAATTTCAAGGGCGCCGACCAGCAGAAGAAGGTAGGCGCGCTCTCGGGCGGCGAACGCAACCGCGTCCACATGGCCAAGATGCTCAAGTCCGGCGCTAACCTGCTTCTGCTCGACGAGCCCACCAACGACCTTGACGTCGATACCCTGCGCGCGCTCGAAGAAGCGCTGGAGGATTTCGCCGGCTGCGCGGTCATCATCAGCCATGATCGCTGGTTCCTCGACCGCATCGCCACCCACATGCTCGCCTTCGAGGGCGACAGCCATGTCGAGTGGTTCGAAGGCAACTTCCAGGATTATGAAAAAGACAAGATGCGCCGGCTCGGCCAGGACTCCGTCATTCCGCACCGGGTGAAATACAAGAAGCTGACGCGGTAAACCTCACGAGCCGCTCAAGAGCCGGTATCCGGAGGTATGACACGCGTCCATGCCGCACTGGAAAATGACCGAGCCCAGATTGATCAAGGCGATCGCGATTACGTAAAGGCTCAAAAGCCGGCCGAGTGCGGACGACGGTCGTTGATCGCGCAGGTATTCACCGCCGAGTACGGCAAACTTGACGGCGAAGCCCAAGAGGATCGTGACCGCGATAACGACGGACCACACCGGCATATGCAGGCCAAGAATGGCGCTGCCGATATACTCGTGGCCAGGCCTCGGATAGATGTCGAGCAGCGTCTGGCGCGCGGAGACGATCAAGAGGAAAAGTGCAAACAGCATGCTGACGCCATCATGACGCGCGGAATAGCCGTGGCGGAAATGCATGATGATGCCGAAGCAGACGCCGAACATCGCTACCCTCTGCAGAAGGCATAGCGGGCACGGAATTTCGTTGCCGTAATATTGCAAGACCATCGCCACGGTCATGATGGCGGCGATCGTTGCCATCAACGCAAGCTGAAAGAGATCGTTGAAAGAACGTTGGGCAGGCGTGCGCCGTCGGCTGGCTTCATGACGGCTATCCCCGCGACCGGACATGCGCAACTCCATCGAGCTGCACCTGGAGCCACGGCATGCGAAAGCCGTATTCCGGGCTGTAGATCTCAAACAGGAACAGGCCGATGGAAAGAGCGAGGCAGACGAGCATTGCCAAAGCCGCGAGCCGTGGCGGGCCGAAATACGCAGCCAGTAACGCAAGCGACAGGGTCGCGAACACGGCCAACATCATCTTTGGTGCTCCCAAATCCTTGACGCTCCCCGACCGGGGGATGAAAGCCGGGCTCACATCAGTCCGGTGTTGGTCTTCGCAGTTGGTTGCCATGACGATATACCAGCATGCCGGGAGATGGTCATGTCGTTGAAAACGAAAATTGTAGCGGTTGCGATCGTCGTGCAAGTGATGGCGACGCCATGCGCCGCCTCGCCCGACCCCGCTTTCACGCAGTTCATCGCCTCGCTATGGCCCGACGCACAGGCGCAAGGTATTTCGCGCGCCACCTTTGATCGCGAGACGGCGGGTCTCGAGCCCGACTACAAGCTGCCGGATCTGATCCTGCCGGGGCGGCCTGCCACCGGCGCGCCGTCGCAGGCCGAGTTCGTGCAGGTGCCGGCCGATTACATCAAGGAAGCGTCCATCGCCCGGCTTGCGACCGAGGGCCAAAAACTGATGGCCAAATACCGCACAGCACTCGACGGCATCGAAAAGCAATTCGGCGTGCCCGCTTCCGTCGTGCTCGCGATCTGGGGCCGCGAAACCGACTACGGCCGTTACACATTGCCTTACGACGGCGTGCGGGTGCTGGCGACGCAAGCCTATGTCGGCCGGCGCAAGGATCAGTATCGCGACGAATTCATCCTCGCGCTGAAACTGATCAATGATGGCGAGGTGACGCGCAAGGACCTGCGCGTGTCATGGGCCGGAGCAACCGGGCTCACGCAGTTTTTGCCGTCGGAGTTCTACAAGCACGCCGTCGATTTCGACGGCGACGGCCGAAAAGACATCTGGCACTCGGTGCCGGATGCGCTGGCGTCGGCCGCGGAACAACTCGTCAACAAGGGTTGGCAAAAGGGCGTGCGCTGGGCTTACGAGGTCACGCCGCCCGCAAGCATCGACTGTACGGCCGGCGTGCCGGAAGTGACGAAGCCGCTTCGCCAATGGTTGCGCGATGGCTTTGTGCCGGTGCGTGGGCAACGGCTGAGCGCGGCCGAACAGGCTGAGGAAGCATCGTTGCTTCAGCCCGAAGGCATCTACGGCCCATCATTCCTGACCACGAAGAACTACTTCGTGATCAAGGAGTACAATTTCTCCGATCTTTACGTGCTGTTCGTCGGTCACCTCGCCGATCGCATGACGAGCCCGCTCGCTTTCGCTACGCCCTGGTCGGCGTCGACGCAGTTGCGCACGAAAGATGTCGAGGCGATGCAGCGTGGATTGACGCGTATCGGTCTCTACGCCGACAAGGTCGACGGCAAGGCCGGGATGAAAACCCGCTCGGCGGTCGGCGCCTATCAGAAGCAGGCCGGCCTCAAGGTGGATTGCTGGCCGAGCGAAGCTGTCCTGCGGTCGCTTTCAGCTGCGCGATAGCGTTTCGCATGTTCCTACCCTCATGGTGAGGAGCGTGTCTTCACGCGTCTCGAACCATGAGGCCCGAGCCGGCGGCCTCATCCTTCGAGACGCGGCTTGCGCCGCTCCTCAGGATGAGGAACGAAGAACAAAAAAACCCGGCCATTTCGGCCGGGTTTTCGAAGATCAAACTGCGCGTGTGCTTAGTCGCAGTACTGAACGCGGCGGTAGCGCCACTCGTAACCATCCCAGTAACGCTCACGCACCCAACGGCACGGGGCCGGGGCGACATAGACCGGCGCCGGCGGCTGGCCGGCGGCAATCGCGCCACCAACGATCGCACCGCCGATGATGCCACCGGCGACCGCTGCGCCAAGGGCGCGCTGGGCGCTGGCCGGGGTCGCACTGAGTGCGCCGGCAACCGTTGCGACCGCAAGGAGCGCAGCAAATGACTTCTTCATGTTCAGGACTCTCCTGGGGGGATGCGGCGCTTGTCAGCGCCAGGGGGGTTAAGTTGATTTCGTACGCCGAGCTTGGAACGTACCGTGTCGCCGAACAAGCGCACAACGGTCAAACCGAAGTGAACGCTTTAGGACATCCGTCTTAAAAACGGTTTTTTCGGGCCGTCAATCCGGATGCCTTCCAGTTCGGGCGAGATGATCAGATCATCTCGCTCGATTTAATGAAGATGAACGCTTGTCAGCCGCAAACTCGAACGCTGCGGATGCGCCAGCCATAGCCATCCCAGAAACGTTGACGCTGCCAGTAGCAACCGTACGGCTCTTCGGCGGCGACATAGCCGGCACCGCCATAATACGGATAGGGGCCGGGGCCGGGTGCGTAGCCCGGTCCGTAGTAGTAGGGGCCTGGGCCGTAATAGTAGGGGCTGGCTGCGACCGCGCCGCCGACAATGGCTGCGCCGATCAGCCCGCCAGCGATCGCTGCACCAACGCCGCGCTGGGCATGCGCGGGGGCCGACGCGGAGAAGGCCAAGGTGGCGATGGTGGCCACTGCCACCAGAATTTTCCTCATGGCATCACCTTTCTGATTGCTCTCGGGACTGCGCTATCCAAGCAGGCCCATGGTCGAAAGGTTCCATACCCCACTTGAACGATCAATGAACGGCCTCGTCATATTACCGGCTCAATCCAGCAACTTAACCGGCCATTGTCCGATGCAAACGCCTTCCGCCGGCGCGCGGAAAGGTCGAAGCATCAGGTGCGGGTGACGGTCGGCCAAAGCGGGTCGGTCAAGGCGGCGGCGACTGACGTTTTGCCCGTAGAATTCCCGATAACCGCGCGGTCCTTTTTAAATTCGTTCCAGAGTAGGCGCCGTATCAGTTTGGAATTGCTTGAAAATAGCGTTTTTGCCTTTGCATCCGGAGCGGCGCTTTTATATCGAAAGGCTCCACATGACCGATGGGCTTGCTGTTTAGATGATTGTTTGTTCCTGCAACGTGCTTAGCGACCACGACGTCCGCAATGTCGTCGAGAGTTCGCGACATCTTCCGCGAAACGCCAAGCAGCTCTACGGCTGCCTCGGATGCAGCGCGGAGTGCGGCCGTTGCGCGCGTACGATCAAGACCATCATCGATGAGGCGTTAGGCGACTGCGCCAAGGCCTGCTGCGCCGGCTGTCCGCACAGCCAGAGCCACGGCCACAGCCATCCGGCGACGCCCGAGCCTGCCGATTTCGCCATCGCGGCGGGCTAATAGCTCCGTATCTTATTGGGTAGTTTTCTCTTTTTGTCGCTTTGGCAAAAGGGTTGCTCCAGCTCGAAATCTCATTTAGAAACGTTCTAAATCATCATGAGGGACCCGTCCGCGGTCTTTCAACTGGAGTGCACCATGCAGGGCGACGCCAAGGTCATCGACTATCTCAACAAGGGTCTGCGCCACGAACTGACGGCGATCAATCAGTACTGGCTGCACTACCGGCTGTTGGACAATTGGGGCCTGTTGGAGATGTCCAAGGTCTGGCGCAAGGAATCCATCGAGGAGATGGAGCACGCCGACAAGTTCACCGATCGCATCCTGTTTCTCGAGGGCTTTCCGAACATGCAGGTGCTCGATCCCTTGCGGATCGGCCAGAACGTCAAGGAAATCATCGAGTGTGACCTGGCGGCGGAGCACAGCGCGCGCAACCTCTACCAGGAGGCGGCGACCTACTGCCACAGCGTGAAGGACTACGTCTCGCGCGACCTGTTCGAGAAGTTGATGAAGGACGAGGAACACCACATCGACTTCCTCGAAACCCAGCTCGACCTGATTGGACGGATCGGGCTTGAGCTCTACACGCAGAAGCATGTGGGCGGGCTCGAGAAAGAAGACTGAGGAAGCCTGCGCGGCGCCTCGGCGCCGCGCCAAAGTTGTGTGCCGCGCTAAAGCTGCGTCTTGTAGCGCGCTTCGACCTGGGTCTGCGTTTCCGGCTCGCCGAGCTTGGTTTGATCGTGGATCACCTGGCTGATCGACGGAAACAGTTCGCGCTCGACCTGCGTGTCGCGCGACCACAGCTTCGAGCGCATCAAGGCCTTGCCGCAGTGGAAGTAGGCTTCCGACACCTCGATGCGCAGCACGGCGCGCGGCAACTTGCCGAACTCTTCCATCGCCGCCACCAGCGCCGGATCCGTCGTCAGCCTGCCGCGGCCGCCGACACGAAGCGTCTCGTCGAGACCGGGCACGAAGAAAATCATCTGCAACAGGCCCGTGCCTTCGACGATGTTCTTGAAACTGTCGATGCGATTGTTGCCGGGACGATCGGGCATCAGCAGCTCGTTGGGGCCACTGATACGGATAAAGCCGGGATGACCGCCGCGCGGCGAGGCGTCGACGCTGCCGTCGGAACCTGACGTCGCCAGCACGCAGAACGGCGACATCTCGATGAACTTGCGCGCATGAATGTCGATCTCCGGCCGCGCTTTGGCGATCACGCGCGCGGTCGGGTCCGGGTAGATCGTCTTGAGGTCGCCGGGGCAAAGCTCGTTCACAACATCTCTCCAGATGAAGTCGGGCGCTGGCCGCAGAAATTATCACTGCGGCGAAATCGCAGCTACCCCAAATCCCGTCGCCAAGGCCAGTCGATGATCCCGGCGCAAAACAGCGCCCACCAAACCAGCACCGGCTGAAACGCGAGCCGCGGCCCGTGATAGAGCCAGCTATTGGCGATATGGGGCAGGTCGATGCCGTCGATGGCGTGCTTGAAATTGGCGGGCCACACGCAAATGGCGTAGGCGGCAAGCGCAAACCCCGCCCAGCGCCGCAGCGGCGTCGTCACCAGCGCCGCCGCGCCAGCCAGTTCGAACAGGCCGGTGACGAAAATGAGCTGCGGCGCGAACGGCACCCAGGATGGCGTGATCGCGAGTAATTTGTCCGGCGCCACGAGATGCGCGATGCCGGCCGCGACATAGAGCGCGGCCATCATCCAGCGCATCAGAATACGCAACCGAGTGAAGCGCTGGACCGGCGGTGTCGTCACGCTGGTGTCCCGATTCCGAAGTTCGTTGTGTTTTTCGGAGCGATGCGGACTTCTGATCCGCCACACTAGCGCAGCAACTGCTCGATCGGCTCCTTGTAGAATTTTGCGTTTCCGGTGGTGCCGTGGCCACGGGTCTCTGATGACGCCGGGATCAAATAGAGCTTGCCATTCTTGACGTGGCTGAGTGCATCGATGATGACGCCGGTCTCGGGTGGATTGCGCTCGTCGTCGACCGAGTTGATCGCCAGCAATTTGGCCTCGATCCGCGAAAGCCCTGCCGCTGCGTCGTAGTCGTGCGAGGATTGCCATTGATAGAGGAAGTCGTTGGCGTCGGCCGGAACTGGCGCCGTCAGCCGCTCGTCGACCATCTGATCCGCCTTGGCTGCCGTCGGCGCGTGATCCTGATAAGCGAGCGTGCCGCCGGAACTCGCAAAGCCGTAAGCCGCGACTGCGTATTTCATCATGCGCGGCTGGCTCGTGTAGTTGCCGTTGTTGTAGTCGGGGTCGTTGCGGATGGTCTCGATCATCATTCGCCGCAGGATCCAGTTGCGCGATGCCATCGCGGTCGGCTGCGAGGCCATCGGCACCACCGCGTCCATCATGTCCGGGTATTTTTCTGCCCAAAGCCAGGCATGCATCCCGCCCATCGAATTGCCGATCACGAGGCGCAGATGCTTGATGCCGAGGCCCTCCTTCACCAGGCGATATTGCGCCTCGACCATGTCGGCATAGTCGTAGGCCGGGAACGCCGTCTTCATGCCGTCGGAAGGCTTTGACGATTTGCCGTGGCCGATGCCGTCGGGAATGATCAGGAAGTATTTCGAAGCATCGAGCGGGGCGCCTGCCCCGAACAACTCGCCGGCAAAGCCTGGCGTCAACATGCTCGCGGCCGAACCGCCGGAGCCGTGCAGCACCAGCACCGGCTGGCCGGTCGGCTCGCCGACGGTGGTGTAGTGCAGCTTCAGTTCCGCCATCACCTCGCCGCCATGAAATTTGAAGTCGCGGATGACAAAATCGCCTTGTTTGGGCGCCGGATAGTCGGCCGCCATCGCGGCCAGTGATGTAACAGCGAAAATCGCGGATAATAGCAGCCGCAAGCCTCTCATGACGTCGTCCTCGTGCGATGGATTATTGTTACGGCGCGTCCTGAACGTCTGTCTCGGGACGGTCGCTGCCGGAGACGGTCTCGGTGTGCCATTTGCCGTCAGCGGTCTCGTACTCGATGGCCTCTGTCCGTCCAGGTACGCGCTGTTCGGCGGCGGCGCGCCGTGCGGCGGCCAGCGCCTGGGAGTGGGTCGGGAAGCTTTCCGAGAACACCCCATCATAGGTATAGGCCCAGCCGCTGTCGTGCTGGACGATCTTGTAGGTGACATGGCTCATCGGGAACTTGCCTCTCGCCGGTTCGACCGGTTTTGCGGAAAGGGAATGCGCGATCTATTCTATGACAGAATTGGCCGGCCGCCAGACCCTGTGTAAGCCGGCAGGCCTGCCTTGTGTGCTCTCGAGGAGATCAAAATGTGCCGAAACATAAAGACGCTGTTCAATTTTGAACCGCCGGCGACCGACGATGAAATTCACGCTTCCGCGCTGCAATTTGTCCGCAAGCTCTCCGGTTTCAACAAGCCGTCACAAGCAAATGCTGAAGCATTTGACCATGCCGTTGCCGAAGTGAGTGCCGCAGCGCACCGGCTGTTGGCCTCGCTCCACACCCACGCGCCGGCGCGTGACCGGGAGATCGAGGCGGAGAAAGCCAAGGAGCGCTCGCGGCTGCGTTTCGGCTAACGGTCGGGGACTGGTCATGGTCTGGTACGTCTATGTCGCCTGGTTTTTCGCAGGTGTATTCCTGACCAATGCGATCCCCCACACGGTGCAGGGGCTTTCGGGCAATCCGTTTCCAACCCCGTTCGCTTCGCCACCGGGCCGCGGCAACTCGCCGCCGGAACTCAACGTCATCTGGGGCTTCTTCAACCTCATCGTCGGCGGTGTGCTGATCTATGTCACGCTGCCGCAGTTCCCGCCGCCATGGCCGCTGGTCGCGCTCTCTGCTGATCGGCGCGCTTCTCATGGCGCTGCGGCTATCCAATCACTTTGGCAAGGTGCGGAAGCAGGCGCCGCACCCATAGGATATCACTCTTTGTGTTTGTTCTTGTCCTTGCGCCTGTGTTTCTTGTCCTTCTTGTCTTTCTTCTTCCGCTTCTTGTCGCGCGCTTCGTCGCCATCGCCCTCGTCGAACAGCACTTCGTTGTGATCGAGTTCGGCGAAGGCCCGTTGCGTGGCCGCGTCGCGTTCGGCGGTCTCAATCGCATCGTGCTCGCGCTGCCGCTTGTAGTCGTCGTAGGCCGCGAACAGTTGATGCAGCCACGGCAGCACCTGTTCGATGGAAGGCAATTGACCGGACGGGCCGGCATCGCCGCGTAGTCCCTTCTCGCCTTGAACGCCTTGTCTACCTTGTGGGCCCGGCTCGCCGCGTTTGCCTTGCACGCCCGGCTTTCCTTGCGGCCCCGGCTGTCCCCGACGGCCAATCAAATTGTTCGCCACTGGCATCACTCCCGAACGGTCTCGCGCTTTTACTTAGCAGAGTACGAACGACACCAGCAATTGTACGGGGGATTGATCAACATCAATCGTAAACTTTGCCGGCGTTACCATGCCACCAACGCGTCAAACGCGAGGAGATCGCGATGAATGCAGGCTGGAAGGTATTTTGGGTGTTCGCGGCGGTGTTTGCGGCCGCGCTCGGATTGGAGCGCACGTTTGTTCCCGACGTAGTGCCGATCGCGTTTGCCGACCTGCCGCAACCATCGTGGATGGTGCAGACCGCGTTCCTGTTGCGCTCGCTCGAACTCATGACCGGCAGCGTGGCGATGATTGCGCTGCTGCTGATGTTCGGCGTGTGGGCCGAGAGACTGCGCGAGATGCAGGGCCGCATGAGAGCCGCCCGGCAGACGATCCGCTCCCGCTGATTCTCCGTTTCGATCAGATCGCGCGATAGCCGCCGTCCGCCATCACGATCGAGCCCGTGACATAGGCGGACAGGTCGGAGGCGAGGAAGATCGCGGGTCCGACGATGTCTTCCGGCTTGCCGGCGCGCCCGAGCGGCGTGTGATCGATGAAGATCTTCACCAGTTCCGGACTGTTGGCGCGCACGGCGGCATTGAGCGGCGTTTCGATCAGGCCGGGGCCGATCGCATTGACCCGTACCCCGAACTTGCCGAGTTCGGCGGCAAGCGCGCGCGTGAAGCCGAGCACGCCATGCTTGGACGTGGTGTAGGCCGCCGAATTCGGCGTGCGTACATGCACGAATGACTGGATCGATGCGATGTTGACGATGCGTCCCTTGGTGGCGCGGATCGTCTCGAGAAAGGCATGCGTGACGTTGAAGACGCCGTTGAGGTTGATGGAGATGATGTCTTCCCAATCCTTGATCATGGCGTCGCGATCGCCGGCAAAGGCGTTGCGGCGGTTGATGCCGGCATTGTTGACGAGGATCGAAATCTTCCCGACCTGCTCGCCGATGCGCTTGGCGAGCGCAACGCAATCCTCGCGCCTGACGACATCGAGCTTGAAACTGGAAGCCTGGCCGCCCGCGCGGCGGATTTCTTCCGCGGCCTCGGAGGCCGCCGCTTCGTTGATGTCGATCAGCGCGACCTGCGCGCCTTCGCGAGCGTAACCGAGAGCAATCGCCCGGCCGATGCCGGAGGCCGCGCCGGTAACGGCGGCGATATGGTTTTCGAGCAGGCCAGGCATCATTTCCTCCGGATATTGTTTTTCGAAGCTTAACACCGCGGCCATAGCGGCAGCAGCGCTTTCTTCGCAAATTGACTCAAATTGGCGGCAATAGCGACGGAAAGCGTTACCTTTGTCGGTGTTTCATGGCTCAGTTATTCGGTATTCGCCATGGATCGCCATCTCGCGGAATGGAAGTTCGAACTCGACCGCCTCTGGTCGGCGCACGCGCCCGACTACGGTGCCGCGATGCGGCTCGCGCAGCGGATCGCGAGCACGAGCGAGGAGGGCGCGCTGCGTCAGGCGGCTTCCCAGGCGTTGCCGATCCTGCGTTGCGCCGCTAATGATGCCGCCGATCACGCAACCCATGTCGCGGCGCGACGCCGGCTCGGTGTGCTGCATGAAGTGCTGGCGGCGCTTGCCTCGCCGCAATTTGGCCGGCGATCGGCAACACTCAAATCCCTGACGGCGGAAGAACGCTCGCGCCAGCTTCTGGGATTGCCGCTCGGCGGCCGGCTGTCCGAGGTCGAAATCCACCGCGCCTATAAACTGCTCGCCAAGCGCGCGCATCCGGATGCCGGCGGCAGCGAGGAAGCGTTTTTGAGGATTGCGGACGCGCACGAAGCGCTGATGAGGGAGCGGCGAACGCCGCCGCGTCAGTAATTGTCGGCACGTCAGTGATAGCGCGCGCGGCGATCGTAAAACGGCACGCAGGATTTCCGGATTCTTGCGTCGGCTTCGTCGTCGAGGAATACGACGTCGAGATGCGTCTCGGTATTGAGTAGCGCGCCGAATACGCGATCCATCCGTAACGCGAGCGGTCCGTTCTCCTTGCGGTCGTCGGTCAGAAGAACCAGCACGGCGCGGCCGGTGTCGCCGGCATGGCTTGCGCGTACGAGATAGGCCCGCGCTACGGTCGTATCGAGATCAAGCAGGACCGTGATCGCTTCCTTGAGCCGTCGTTCGTGCCTGCCATCCTGATCGCCCATGAAGGTGATGCCGGTTGACGAAAATTGATGAAGCAAACGGGACTCCCAAGAAAAGAAGGTGGGCACTGGCTTGGTAACGCCCAGCCAGTGCCCACGGTTCCCATGATCGAAGCAAGTTGCGTTTGTCGCGAGGGAAGCCGCTGCCCACTTTTTCCGGATCATGCCGCTCAAAGCGCGCAGGAAGCGGCTTGCAAAGCCAGTGCCCCCGGTTCTGACATTCGTATTGTGTCGCGGCGGGAGTGTTTACGAATGTCAGGACCAAAGGGGCACTGGAAATATCGTCTGCTAGTGTGGCTTTGGATTTGACATTCGCCTTAAAGACCCGCAGCTAGCACCGAGGCGAATGTCAAATCAGCCACACTAGTGCGGTTAACGCAAAAGCGGCTTGGTGTTGCGTTGGGCTTATTGAGAGGACGAGATGAGTGCTGCGACCGAGGAGAAGGTGAACCCCGTTGCGCCGGAGCGGCTGCATCAGGCGCTTGGCATTTACCAATCGGCGCTCGTGGCGGATGAGCCGGACGACGCGGGCGGAGCACCTCCGTCCGATGAAGGTGCGATGCGGCGCGGCATCCTCGCGGTGAAGCGCGAATTTCCCGATCCGAAGGAATTTTTGAGCCTGAGCCTGCGGCTTCAACGTTTCACGGAGATCGTCAGCGACAAGACGCTGCTCAAGTGGGGCATGGTGAAACACTCGGAGGGCGGTCTCGAAATTCACGATGCCGTCGTCAACGCGCTGGCGGCCGCGCCTTTCCGCAAGTCCGGCGTGCTCGACAAGGACGTGTTCCACGAACTGGTCAAGGCCGAGTACAACAGGTTAGAGGCGGCGGAGAAGTAGCGGCGCATCTCTCGGCTCATTGCGGGAGCGGCGCGATTCATCCACTGTCGTTCCGAGTCAGCGCACTGCTCTCCATCGTCATTCCGGGGCGCCTCGAAGAGCGAGCCCGGAATCTCATCAAGACATTCCGCGCGGAACGAGCTCAGAGTGGATTCCGGGTTCGCTCGTTTCACTCGCGCCCCGGAATGACGAGATCACCCGTCCGACGCCGTGGCTGCGATGACATTGGCGGCCGGTGCGCTCGGCGCAGCGCGCCGCTGCCACAACTCGTAGCCGAACATGCCGAGCACCATCGCCGCGACGAAGACGATGATGGGCGCGGTGAGGCCCTCGAGATTCACCAGCGCCGGACCGGGACAGATTCCGGAAAGACCCCAGCCGATTCCGAACAGCGCGGAGCCGATCACGAGCGGCGCATCGATATCGCTGCGCGAGGGCCACGAGAATTTTGCGGCGAACAGCGGCGCGTTTTGACGCCGCGCGAACGCGAAGCCCGCGGCGGCGACGGCGACCGCACCGGCCATGACGAAGGCGAGCGTCGCGTCCCACGCGCCGAAGAAATCGAGGAAGCCGAGCACTTTTTCGGGTTCGGTCATGCCGGAGATCAAGAGTCCCAGCCCGAACACGAGGCCGCAGCCGAAGCTCGCGAGAATGAGTGGCATGATCCTATCCTCCGAATCCGTGGCGAACGAGCGCGACGGTCGCGACCGCGACCCCCATGAACACCAGCGTCGCCAGAATCGAACGCGTCGAGATGCGCGCGAAGCCGCAGACGCCGTGGCCCGACGTGCAGCCATTTCCCATCCGGCTGCCGAAGCCGACGAGAAGACCCGCGACGGCATAGAGCGCGAGGTTCGATGATGCGAGCCGCGCCGCGGAGGGTGTGCCGAACAGCGGGCCGATCAGTGCGGCCGCGATGAGCCCGGCGATGAAGGCAAGCCGCCAGGCGCGATCGCTTCCTTTGGTCAGGACCCCGCCAAGGATGCCGGAAACGCCGGCCAGGCGTCCGGCCGACAACATCAGGAGCGCGGCGGCAAGCCCGATCAGTGCGCCGCCGATCAATCCGCTCACGGGCGTGAAATGGTGCATCTTAGAACCCTCCAATGGGCGGCTGGACCCTCGAATTGCCACGATAGGATCGCCGCCGGCCAGCAAATGTCAAATCCGCTCCAGGGGGCCGCCAATGCCTTTTTACCGGCGCTTTCGGTCGGCTAAAGTCCCGCCCGCCATACGATTCGACCGTCTTTGAAACGCCGGCTCTGAAAGCCAGCCTTGAAATCCAGCACTGGGGGAAATCCATGAGACTTTCATCCGTCATTCGCACGATTGTTCTTGCGCTTGTCGCGTTCGCCGTTCTCTCGCCAGCCGCGCGGGCCGATGAAGGTTACGTGCAGCTCACGATCTACAAGGGCGGCTGGATCATCGGCGGTAACGGCGGCGGCGGCACGCTGGATTTTCATGGCCGCCGCTATGCGCTCTCGGTCGGCGGGATCGACTATGGTCTGGTGTTCGGCGGATCGCGCGCCGTGCTGCGCGGCCGCGTCAGCAACATCTGGCGGCCGTCGGACATCGCCGGCGCTTATGCAGCGGGCGGTGCGGGCATCGTGGTCGGCGGCGGCGTGCGCGGCATCCTGCTGACGAATGCGCGCGGCGTTACGCTCGAACTCGCGGGCACGCAGGTCGGCCTGATGGCGAATGCGGATTTGAGCGGACTGGCGATCGGACTGAGGTAATTCTATCTAGCTGCCGGCCCGGTCGAAGATCTCTTCGGCCGGCACCGGCGGTGATATCCTGAAGGTATCACGCAACACTTCGCCCAACTCACGCGCACTTTGAAGCACGCGCTCGCTGACGACTTCGCCATCGCGCGCTTCCGTCGACAGTGTGCGATCGACCAGCCGATAGCGCCGATTGCCCGCGAGCCGTTCCATGATCAGGCGGGTGGTGAGCGGAATGGTTGGGTTGGTCGATGTGAACCAGTTGCCGAGTTCGTAGTCCGACTGAAGCTGCGGTTGCAGGTCGAAGACGTACATCGTGCGCCAGCCGCCCTCACGTTTCGCGTCGAGCCAGAGCAGGCCGTCGGATTGCGTGAGCCGATACGTCCCCATCGCGGTCGTTTGCTCGAGTTCTGTTTTCAGTTGCAGCGGCGCATCCAGCAGGCAAGCGCCGAAACCGGCATCGGCGAGATAGGCGCCTTCAGCCAGGTCGACCTTCAGCATCATGTGCGTCTTCGGCCCGAGCGGACTATCCGGCGGCGACATCCAGCGCACGCGGCCGGCGAGGCCGGTGACCTCAAAGCCGATCGCGGCAAGCGCGGCCCGCAACAGAATATTGTGCTCGTAGCAATATCCGCCGCGGCGCCCCTGCACGAGCTTGGCCTGAACGGAAGCGAGATCGAGCTTGACCGGGCGGCGCAGCAGCGGATCGAGCGCCTCGAACGGGATCGCATCGAGATGCGCGAGTTGCAGCGCTTTCAGCGTGGCGAGGTCGGCCGCGACCGGGCCGTGATGGCCGATCCGCGCCAGATAATCGTTCAGCCGGAATTCGCTTTCCATGATGCGCCGCCTCTGTCTGCTGGCGCTACTATCATGGGGGGTATCGCAAAGCCAGAAGGCCGGGCGATTGCCCGGCCTTCGTTGTAGGATCGTGGTGCAGAGCTTCAGAGCGTGCAGTGATGCGACCAGCGCAGGCCTTCCTGGACGTGAACCGCGGCCGCAAAGGTCGGCACCGGGTGGCTCACCACGTGGTAGTTCGAAAAGACGCGCGCCGGCTGGTCGCGCAGATCGGTATTCCAGATCTGGCAAATGCCGGTGTCGTCCCAGCGGATCACGTAATAGCCCTGCTGCGGCATCGGGCGGGCGAAGGCAGCCGAAGAAGCGAGGACGGCGGCAGCAGCAATGAGGGCGGTAACGCGGCGCATGAAAAAGTTCTCCTTCAGTGGTGGATTTTGGTGATGGCCCCAAGCGCCTCGCGCGGCCGCTGACGGCCGGCTCCAATGACGGCGCTGACGGGTCTCTGGTGCGGCAAAAGGATGGTCCGCGCCAGTAGCAAGCGCGTGATCGGTGGACGACTTCAGGGGATGCGCTATTGTGGTCATATCGCAGGTGTGGAAACGCCGGGAGGATTCGGATGCGCAAAGCAGGGTGCAAGGCCGGAATCAAGCCGGGATCACGGCCGCGATCGCGGTGATCGGCGCGGCAGTCGCGTTGTCGTTTCAAATTCCATTTCAGGCGAGTGCTGCACCATCAGCAACGCCGCTCACGGTTGCGGTGGCCGACTTCGACTACATCGACACGTCAGGCGAGGTGAGAGACCAGCGCGCGGAGCATCAGGCGCGCATGCTGCGTTTCACCGAACTGCTTCGCGAGAGCCTGGGTAGCCAAGGCGGCTTTGATGTAATGCCGCTCACCTGCGCCGAGCCGCCCTGTACGCCGATCAACATGCAGCCGGATAGGTTCATTACCGCCAGCCGCCGCTCCGGCGCGCGCTTCGTCCTCTATGGCGGCATCCACAAGATAAGCACGCTGGTGCAATGGGGCGACGTCCAGTTGCTCGATCTGGAGTCCGACAAGGTGCTGTTTCGCCAGAACGTGACCTTCCGCGGCGACACCGACGAGGCCTATCGCCGCGCCGCCGCCTTCGTCGGCGAAAGCGTCAGGGACGCGATGGCGAAGAGGTGAGTGTGCCGTATGCCGAGCCGTCGAATTCGGCGACGGCTGCGAATATCGATTGATCTCTCTTTGAGATCGTAACGATCCTTATTATTCATTTCCATGATGACGCGAGATGCGCAAAGCATCTGCGCGTTCAGCGCCCACCTGCTTCGCCATGCCCGCGATCTTGATGTGAGGCGGTGCGAGACCGGGGCCCGGGTCCGCTTGCCTCCGCACGATTTACATTCTCGACAACCCCAATCCCTGACCAACGAAGAGAAAACGATGTCACCGGAACAGAAGAATCTCGTCAAATCCACCTGGAGCCAGGTGGTTCCGATCGCCGATGCCGCGGCGACGTTGTTCTACGACCGGCTGTTCGAGATCGACGCCTCGACCCGATCGTTGTTCAAGAGCACCGATATGACAGAGCAGCGCCGCAAGCTGGTTCAGGCGCTCGCGACCGTGATCCATGGATTGGATGATCTCGCACCGCTCGTTCCGGTGCTTGAAACGCTTGGCAAGAACCACGTGCGCTATGGCGTGACCGACAAGCATTATGACTCGGTCGGCGCAGCGCTGCTGTGGACGCTGGAGCAGGGCCTTGCGGATGCCTGGACGCCGGCTGCGAAGGAAGCATGGACCGCAGCCTATGGCGCCGTGGCTGGTGTGATGCTCGGTGCGGCGCATCAAGCGGCGTAGGCCCGGACACACGATGTAGACAGGCTGAAACCTGGAGCGGCTCATCAGAGGAAACGTCCCATGATCATCACGGTGTTTCGTTCCCGGCTCAAGCCCGACGCGGTTGACGAATATGGTCCGATGGCGAAGCGCATGAGCGAGCTGGCGCGAACCATCCCGGGCTATGTCTCCCATAAAGGATTTGTCGCGGAGGATGGCGAGCGGGTGACGATCGTCGAATTCGAAACCGAAGACGCCTTGAAGGAGTGGAGCCGCCATGTCGAACATGGGCAGGCCAAGCGGCGCGGCATCGAGAGCTTCTTCAGCGAATACAAATTCCAGATATGCAGCCTGATCCGTGGCCGCTCCTGGAGCGCCAAGACCAAGCGCGGTGGGCTGAGGCGCGGGTCGACGAAAAAATCGCGACCTCTTCGTGACCAACGAAAAAGGCCGGGCTTTCGCCCGGCCTTCTCTTTTGATGGATGCCCGCGGCTCCCACCTACGCCTAGGCTACGGCGGGCATGCAAGCCCGGGCAGGATGAGCGGCGCGTTTCAACAACGCCTTGTTGCTCGCCTTCACCTTGTCCGCGTCGAGATAGACGCTCGCGCCCATTTCCTTGAACTTGGCGCTCATCTGCGCCATGCCCTGTTCCTGGTCGTTCAAGCGTCGCGGCGTAGTCGCGCACGTCCTGCGTGATCTTCATCGAGCAGAACTTCGGCCCGCACATCGAGCAGAAATGCGCGACCTTGTGCGCGTCCTTCGGCAGCGTCTCGTCGTGGTACTTGCACGCCGTTTCCGGATCGAGGCCGAGGTTGAACTGGTCCTCCCAGCGGAAATCGAAGCGCGCGCGTGACAGCGCATCGTCGCGCAGTTGCGCCGCCGGATGACCCTTCGCAAGATCGGACGCATGCGCCGAGATCTTGTAGGTGATCACGCCGGTCTTGACGTCGTTGCGGTCGGGCAGGCCGAGATGCTCCTTCGGCGTCACATAACAAAGCATCGCGCAGCCGAACCAGCCGATCATGGCCGCACCGATGCCCGACGTGATGTGGTCGTAGCCCGGCGCGATGTCGGTGGTCAGCGGGCCCAAGGTGTAGAACGGCGCTTCGCCGCACTCCTTGAGCTGCTTGTCCATGTTGATCTTGATCTTGTGCAGCGGCACGTGGCCGGGGCCTTCGATCATGACCTGACAGCCCTTGTTCCACGCCACCTTGGTGAGTTCGCCGAGCGTCTCGAGTTCGGCGAACTGCGCGCGGTCGTTGGCATCCGCGATCGAGCCCGGACGCAGGCCGTCGCCGAGCGAGAACGACACGTCGTATTTGCGCATGATGTCGCAAATGTCCTCGAAGTGCGTGTAGAGGAAGCTCTCCTTGTGATGCGCCAGGCACCACTTCGCCATGATCGAGCCGCCGCGCGAGACGATGCCGGTGACGCGATTGGCGGTGAGGTGGATGTAGGCCAGCCGCACGCCGGCATGGATCGTGAAGTAGTCGACGCCCTGTTCGCACTGCTCGATCAGCGTGTCGCGGTAGAGGTCCCAGGTCAGCTTCACGGGATCGCCGTCGCACTTCTCCAGCGCCTGATAGATCGGCACGGTGCCGATCGGCACCGGCGAGTTGCGAAGAATCCATTCGCGCGTGGTGTGGATGTTGCGGCCCGTGGAGAGGTCCATCACGGTGTCGGCGCCCCAGCGGGTCGCCCACACCATCTTGTCGACTTCCTCTTCCACCGACGAGCTCACCGCGGAGTTGCCGATATTGGCGTTGATCTTGGTGAGGAAGTTGCGGCCGATGATCATCGGCTCCAGTTCGCCGTGGTTGATGTTGGAGGGGATGATGGCGCGACCGCGCGCGATCTCGCTGCGCACGAATTCCGGCGTGACGAAGGCCGGCACCTCGGCGCCGAAGCTTTCGCCGTTGGCGAGGGCTTCTTCCGCGCGTTCGAGCTGCTGCTTGCGGCCGAGATTCTCGCGCTCGGCGACGTAGATCATCTCCTTGGTGATGATCCCGGCGCGGGCGAATTCGAGTTGCGTGATCTTGTGGCCGTCGAGCCCGCGCAGCGGCTTGTGGTAGCCGGTGAAGGCTTTTGCGGCATGCGCCGTGCCGACATTGCCGTTGTCTTCCGGCTTGATGCTGCGTCCCTCATATTCCTCGACGCCGCCGCGTTCTTTCACCCAGGCGGTGCGATGACGCTGCAATCCGTTGTTGACGTCGATCGTGACGTTCGGGTCGGTGTAGGGGCCGGAGGTGTCATACACCGGAAGATTGGGCTCGCCGGCTTTCTCGGAAAGGATGATCTCGCGCAGCGGCACGCGCAGGTCGGGCGCCGTGTCCGGCGTCGCGAAGATCTTGCGCGAGGAGGGCAACGGGCCCGTGGTCACGGCGGGGAGGGTCGTGTCGGGATTGGAGCGAATGTTCATGGGGGTACTCCTTGTGATCTCGTTCAGGCGGCTTTGGCGCAGTAGCCAAGCCATTGTTTGACCCGCTTGTCGGGGTCGGCGTTCTGGGTGACGTCGGAAACGACGGCGATCGAATCCGCGCCGGCTGCGAAAATCTCCGGTGCTTGTTCGAGCTTGATGCCGCCGATCGCGACCAACGGAATGGCGCCGATGCGCTTCTTCCATTCCGTGATCTTCGGAATGCCCTGCGGCGCGAAGCGCATCGATTTCAGCGTGGTCGGAAAAATCGGACCGAGCGCGACGTAATCGGGTTTCGCGCGGAGCGCGGTCTCGAGTTCGTCGTCGTCATGGGTCGAGATGCCGAGCGTCAGGCCCGCAGCCTTGATGGCCGGCAGGTCGGCGTCCGCGAGATCTTCCTGCCCGAGATGCAGATGCGTGGCGCCCGCGTCGATCGCCGCGCGCCAGTAATCATTGACCACGAGCTTGGCCGCCGTGCCCTTGATCATTTCAAGGGCGTCCTTGACGGTCTGTAGCGCGTCGCTGTCGCTCAGGTTCTTGGCGCGCAACTGGATCGTGCCGACGCCAAGCAGCGCGAGCCGCGCGACCCAGGCGACGCTATCGACGACAGGATAAAAACGATCAGGATACGGCATGCCAGAACGGGGTCCCAACGACAGGGGTTGAAGGAGAAGCGAAGTCGCGCGCTTCCATTAATCCGGACTCAAAGGCGATGCGGCCGGCCTCGATGCCGGCGCGGAACGCGCTTGCCATCGCCACCGGATCGGTGGCTTTTGCGATTGCGGTGTTGAGCAGCACGGCGTCGTAGCCGAGTTCGAGCGCGCGGGCGGCGTGGCTCGGCGCGCCGATTCCCGCATCGACCACCAGCGTGATGTCCGGCAAACGGTCGCGCAGCAGCTTCAGCGCTTCCGGATTGATGATGCCGCGCGCCGAGCCGATCGGCGCGGCCCATGGCATCACGACCTTGCAGCCGGCGTCGACCAGCCGCATCGCGACCGACAGGTCTTCCGTGCAATAGGGAAATACCTCGAAGCCGTCCTTGATCAGGATGTCGGCGGCCTCGACCAGGCCGACCACATCGGGCTGGAGCGTGTCGTTGTCGGCGATCACCTCGAGCTTGATCCAGGATCGTCCCGAACAATTCGCGCGCAAGCTTCGCGGTGGTCACCGCCTCGCGCACGCTGCGGCAGCCGGCGGTGTTCGGCAGCACCGTGACGTTCAATTCGCGGATCAGGTTCCAGAAGGCATCGCCGGTCTTGCCGCCGGCGGCCTCGCGGCGCAGCGACACCGTGACGATCTGTGCGCCGCTCGCGCGGATCGCGCTCTGCATGATCGCGGGCGAGGGATAGAGCGCCGTGCCGATCAGGAGGCGGGAGTTGAACGATTTGCCGTAGAAATTGACCACTTCTATCCTCCCTGCCGCGGCGTGATGATCTCGATCTCGTCGCCGGCCTTGAGTTGCGTCTGTGCCCAGCGGCTCCGCGGCAGCACGTCGTAATTCACCGCGATCGCAAAATGGGTGCCCTCATAGTCGAGTTCGCTGAGCAGCGCATCGATGCTCAGCGCGGCGATCTCGCGCGCTTCGCCGTTGACGGTCACGCGCATTGCATCACCTCGTTGTCGATGGTGCCGCGCTCTATGTAGCCGAGCGTGAGTTCGGCGAGCGCCGGCGCCAGCAGGAAGCCGTGGCGATAGAGCCCGTTCACCGCGATCTTGTCGTTGTCGATCGCAATGCGCGGCAGGTTGTCGGGAAAAGCGGGACGAAGCCCGGAGCCGAATTCCAGGATGCGCGCCTCGCCAAACGCGGGATGCACGGCATAGGCCGCGCCCAACAGCTCCAGCGCGGAGCGGACGCTGACGCCGCTGCTTTCGGACTCGATCGAGGTCGCGCCCAGCATGAAGCGGTGATCCTCGCGCGGGATGACGTAAAGCGGAAAGCGCGGATGGATCAGCCGTACCGGGCGCTTGAGTTCGACCTCGTCGGTCTCGATCAGGATCAGTTCGCCCTTGACGCCGCGAAGCTCGCTTTGTTCGTCGCGCGCAGCGAGCCCGCGGCAATCGATCACGATGCCGTCGAGTTCATCCGGTTCGACATCGCTGTTGAACTCGACCGTGCCGCCGGCGGCGCGAATGCGTGCATGGATCTCGGGCAGGACCTTGCGCGGCTCGACATGGCCTTCTTCCGCGTAGAACAGGCCTTCGCGGAAACGCCCTTCGAGCGAGGGTTCAATTCCCGCGATGGCCTGCGCATCGAGCCGTTGATGGCCGCCCGTCAGCCGCGCGAAACGTTCGAAATCGGCGCGGTCGCGTGCGTGCGCGACGACCAGCGAACCGTTGAATGGCGTTTCGGGGAAATAGTCGCGCCAGAGTTTCAGCGAGCGCAGGCCGAGGCGGACGATCACGGGCTCGGTGGCTTCCGCCTCGCAATAGGGCGCGAGCATGCCGCCGGCCCAGTGGCTGGTGGATTGCGTCATGCCGGCGTCACTGCGCTCGTGCAGGGTGACAGTGCGGCCAGCGCTCGCGAACAGCAGCGCTTGCCAGGCACCCGCGATGCCTGCGCCTATAACGGAAATCGGGGATTGCCCCCGCGGCTCGGTCGAACTCTGATACATCCCTGTCCCTTCGCCGGCATGACCCGGATCAGGTTCAAAGGGTCACCGCGGTCTCCTGATCCAGGACATGATCCTTCGGATCAGTCCGAGAACCCGGAGGGTGCGGTCTCTCAGCTCCTCGTCGGAGCTCCCCTCGGAACGGCCTCAATCTAGGCCCGAATGCGCAGGTGTCAACGCGGCATCGGCCGCTTTGCACCAATCTTGCCCGCTCGGAACGGGTTCCTATCCGGCGGTTGCGGGACCGGAACACGCTGGAAACCGGCTATTCGCCGAATACAAAAGGTTCGGTATGCCTGCCATGAGCTAACCTTTGGCGCTTGGCCGCATAGTAATAGCCGCCGGCATAGTAGGCGACTGCCCGGTTCTGATCGCCGTTGGCGGCGCGGTAGGCGCCGGCGAGATATTTCACCGCGTAAGTGAGATTGGTGTCGGGATCGCGCAGCCCCTCGGCCGTGCCGGTGTAGCCAAGGCCGCGCGCGGTCGCGAGCTTGATCTGCATCATTCCGATCGTGCCGCCGCGCCCGACCAGGTCGGGACGATAACGGCTCTCGCGCACGATCACGCGATGCACCAGCTCGACCGGCACGCCATTCGCCTGGGCGTGTCTTGCGACCATCTCGTCATATTGGCTGCGCTGGGCAAACGCCGCACCCGGGAACACGAGCGCCAGGGCCAGTGCAGGCAAGGTGAGGGTTAACAGATGCTTCATGGAATGTAGGCCTCCGGGCCGCGGTGAGCGCGGCTATACCGCAAGGAAATGCGGAAAACCTCGCAATTACTGTGCTTGCTGCGACAAAGATGTGGCGAAAAGCCGACCCGCGCGGAGGTTGCTTCGAAGGCAACAGCCGGGTTTACCTGGAATTATGCGCTGCCGTGCTTCGATCGGCAGCAATCTCAGGGAAAATCCGGATTTCGCGATGAGCTTGGCCGCCGCCGATGTAGCACCAGTCAGCAAGGCCATGCGCGGATCGCTGCCGCTGTGGGTCGGTGTCGCCGTCTACGCACTGTTGATCGCGGCCGGCAACGGGCTGCTGAACGATCCCGATACGATGTGGCATGTCACGGTCGGGCAGTGGATTCTCGATCACCGCGCGGTGCCCGAAACCGACGTCTATTCGTTCACCATGCGTGGGCAGCCCTGGAATTCGATGTACTGGATTTCGCAGGTGCTCTACGCCAAGGCCTATTCGATGTTCGGTTGGAGCGGGCCGGTCGCGCTGGCTGCAGCCGCAAGCGCCGTGACTTTCGCGTTGCTCGCAAAACTTCTGAGCCGGCATTTGAACGAGATCACGACGACGATATTCGTCGTCGTCGCGTTCGTCCTGACCGCACCACATCTGCTGGCACGGCCGCACGTGCTGGCCTTGCCGGTCATGGTCGCCTGGATCGGCGGATTGATCGATGCCGCCGACCAGCGCAAGGCGCCTTCCTTCTGGCTGCTGCCGCTGATCGCGCTTTGGGCCAATCTGCATGGCGGCTTCATCTTCGGTCTGATGATGGTGGCACCGGTTGCGCTGGATGCGGTAGTGGGCGCTGCCGTGGACGTGCGGAAATCGCTGGCGCTGCGCTGGGCAATATTCGGGCTCGCGTCGCTGCTTGCGGCGTGCTGCACGCCATATGGCTGGAACACGATGCTGGAGCCGATGAAAATCCTGGCCTTCGGCAATGCGCTGCCATTGGTCATTGAATTCCGGCCGGTCGATTTCAGCCATCTCGGCAGCTTCGAGATCTGCCTGTTACTGGGCATCGGGTTTGCGCTGTTTCGGGGAATTCAACTGCCGCCAACGCGCATTCTGCTGTTGCTCGGAATGCTTCACATGGCGTTATCCCAAAGCCGGTCCGCCGAAATACTCGCGCTGCTTGCGCCGCTCGTTCTCGCCATACCGCTCGCGAAGCAGATTGGCGGCGCGGAAACCTCATTTCCTTCGCTGAAGCCTGTTCGGGGCGTGGTGGTCGCGGGCCTCGCGGTCGTGCTGGCGGCAGGCACGTTCACCTTTGCCGCCGCGCATCGCTACGCGCCCAATATCGCCAACTCTCCGGTCCGCGCGGTGACGGAATTGAAGAAACTCAATGTCGAGCGCGTCTTCAACGACTATGATTTCGGTGGCTATCTGGTCGCAAACAATGTGGCGCCCTTCATCGACGGCCGTACCGACGTCTACGGCAAGGATTTCTTTGTCGAGCATCACAATGCGTCCGAATTGATCGAGCCCGACGGTCTATTCCGTCTGCTGGACACCTATCAGATTCAGGCGACGCTGCTGCGCACGCAAAGCGGCGCCCGCAAGCTGCTCGACCATGTCGATGGCTGGCAGAAAATCTACAGCGACGAGGTCGCCACGATTCACGTTCGAAAAGCGGGTGCATTGCACACGGTGGAACCCGTTGTGACATCGTCAAAGTAAATTCGAATTCGCGAAAAATTTGATCGATCGCGGCGTCGCGTCGCGGTGACATCGCCGTCGATTTGCCCCATTACTTCTCCATCAATGTCTCTCGCGAGAAGCTCTATTCGACAGCGGTCCTGTCCCATCGCGTCTCACGCGCGGAACTTGAGACATCACGTCAGACAATTTCACGTCATAGAATTTTTCACGTCATCGAATTTCACGTCAGATAACAATAAACGGGAGGTATGCCATGGCCGGAAGCGGACTCCGTTCGTTGCCTCGGGGAAATCCCTGCGCCCAGTGCGGTAGATCGATTGGGCTGCCCGAATGGGTCGAGGCCGAACCTGGCCGAACCTTCTATCTCTGGCGCTGCATGGCTTGCGACTACCGCTTCGAGTCGGTCGCCTATTTCGATTCACAAGAGGCCGACGAAGCGATCGCCGCGTAACGCGGCCTAGAGACGTTCGCGCAAAAGACCCGGGTTTACTCCGCAGCCTGCTGGTTTCGAGCCGTCTGCCGGACCGGTAACTCGATGCGCACGATCAGGCCCTGCGGCTGCCGGTCGTGCAGCGAGAGTTCGCCGCCATGCGCGAGCGCGATGGCGCGCGCAATCGAAAGGCCCAGGCCGAAGCCGGTGGTATCGTCCATGTTGCGGGCGTCGTCGCCACGCACGAACGGCTCGAGCATCACTTGCTTGCGCGCGTCAGAGATGCCGGGGCCATCATCCTCGACTTCGATGGTCGCTGTGTCGGACGAGACGCCAAGACGAATGGTTGCGTGCGCGCCATATCGCACGGAATTTTCCACGAGGTTGGTGACGCCGCGCGTCAGGTCGTCCGGACGCACGGTCGCCATGGCGTGCTGCGGTCCCTCATAGCTGACCTGGTGGCCGATATCGGCAAACTGATCCACCACCACCTGCAAGGTGGAAGCGATATCCGTCAATGTCATCGCTTCAAGCCTGCGATCGTTGCGCAGGAACGACAGCACCGCATCGAGCATCGAGCGCATCTGGTCGAGATCGCTCATCATGCGGCGGCGATGCCCTTCATCGTCGATGAATTCCGCCCGCAGCCGCATCCGCGTGATCGGCGTCCGCAGATCGTGGCTGATCGCGGCCAGCATCTTGGTGCGGTCATCGATCAAGGTGGAGATCCGCTCGCGCATCCGGTTCAGCGCCTTGGCCACGAACCGGATTTCTTCCGGGCCGCGCTCGGGGAGGGAAGGTGCCGCACCGTTGACGCTGAAATTCTCGGCTGCCTTGGCGAAGGCGGATAGCGGCGCGGTCAGCGCGCGAGCCGCCCACAGGCTGAGCAGGCTGACGCTGACGACCGCAAACAGCAGCGTCGCGAGCCATGATCCGGCCCAGAATGGCCGCGGCCGGGGATCGTTCAGGACCCGCGCCGAGATCATGGCGCCGTCGGGCAACGCGACGCCAACCCTGGGATGCTTTTGGTCATTGGCGAGCGGGAAGATGCGATAGCTCGAGTCGAGCCGACGGTGCAGGCCGCGCAGGTCGCGCTTTTCGGCGTCGCTCGCTTCGGGAACGGGGCCCGGCGCCAGCGGCTCGATCTCAAGCTTGGGAAAGGCGCGGGCGATGTCGGCGGTCAGGTGCGGGCGATCGGCGGGCGAGGCGGCGCCCAGCAGTTGAACGGCTGCGGCGAACTGTGCGTGGCCGCGATCGATGTTCGGGTCGGGTTGCTCGGGCCGGTCAGGCCGGCTGAGCAGGAAGATGATCGCCAGGATGAGATGAATGGCCGCAATCGACGTGATGACCAGTGCGGTGATCTGGCCGCTGATGGTCTTCAGGTTGAGGACGTCGGCAAGTTTCATTTGGCTCCATCGAGTGTCGCAGCCTCGACCGTCGGCGTGAACAGATATCCGCCCGAGCGTACGGTCTTGATCATGCTGGAATCCTGCGGGTCGGTTTCGATCTTGCGGCGGATACGGCTCACTAGCACATCGATGGATCGTTCGAAAGAACCGGCATTGCGGCCTTGGGTCAGGTCGAGCAGGCTGTCGCGCGACAACACCCGGCCCGGCCGTTCGCAGAAGGCGCGAAGCAGGTCGAATTCCGCCGATGTCATCGCCACGCGCGCGCCCGCGGGATTGCGCAATTCGCGCAGCCGGAAATCGATCCGCCAGCCCTGAAACGTCAGCGCGGTTGAGCCTATGACGATGCTTGCGGTTTGCGCTGCGGCCTGACGGCGCAAGACGGCATTGATACGGGCGAGCAGTTCGCGGGGGTTAAAGGGCTTTGCGAGATAGTCGTCGGCGCCCATCTCCAGGCCCAGGATGCGATCGACATCCTCGCCGCGTGCGGTCAGCATGATGATCGGCACGTGAGAGTCGCTTCTGATCTTTCGGCACAGGCTCAGCCCGTCCTCGCCCGGCAACATCACATCGAGGACCACGAGATCGACCCGATGATCGGTCATGGCGCGGGTCATTTCGCGCCCGTCATTGGCGGTCGTGACGTTGCAGGAATTGCTGCGGAGGTATTTCGCGATCAGAGTCCGCGTTTCGCGGTCATCTTCCACGACGAGAATGTTCGGTGGCACGGGCGGCATTGCGATTCCTTTGCCTGACCATATCGGCAACGGGGCAACTTTTTTGTTTCCAGATATTTCCGGCTTCGCAGGCGCAACACCGCGCAACATGTCGGCTTTTGCAAGATGGCCGCGCCTTCCGGAAATATGTCCCCGCAGATTTGAACCGATTCCTTAGCACGGCGTCGTCCGCGAAAATTCTTACAAAAAACTCATGTTCGATACTGTCATCCTCCTTACAGGCCCCGTCGAGCGAACGGTTCTTCCGGCGGCGCTTCTCGGACACAACCCCGGCCTGACCGTGTTGCCGATCGAGCGCGCGAGCGAACTCTGCGCGCTGGGTGAAGGCGTGCTCAAGCGCGCGCGGCTCGTCGCCTTTGTCACGCCGGTGATCGTGCCGAAAGCGATCTTGAGTTAAGTCGGCTACGGCGCTTTCAATTTTCATCCGGGACCGCCGAGCTATCCCGGATGGGCGCCGGCGCACTTTGCACTCTACGATCAGGCGGCCGAGTTCGGTGCGACTGTTCATGCCATGGTCGAGCAGGTCGACGCAGGTCCGATCATCGAATTCGCGTCGTTTCCGATTCCGCCGCACAGCACCGTGCCCGGACTTGAAGGGCTCGCTTATTCGCACCTCGCCTTCTTGTTCTGGCGCATGGCGAAATGGCTGGCGTCGGATTTGCTGCCGCCGCCGGTGCTGCCGGTCGCATGGGGGAGCCAGGAAATACTCGCGCCAAACCTATCGCGCGATGTGCGAGATCCCGCTCGACATTTCCAAAAGCGAATTGGAGCGGCGTCTGAAGGTGTTCGGCGGCAATGATTTCGGCGTCGCGCCGTCGATCCGTTTGCATGGCGTTGAATTTCGCGCGGTCACGCAGCCGTCGGTCGGCGGCTGAGCTCGAAACGTTGGGACGAAGCTGATCGTTCTCTCGCGCTCGCGAACGGGAACTTGGTTCCGCGTCACCGCGACGCACACGGCGATATTCCGCCGGAACCGCGGAACGGTGGTTGCGCCATCGTGTTCTCCCTTCACCTTTTGGCTTAGGAGGAACACATGTTAGCTAAAACTGTCACCGCGGCGCTGGCCAGTACGGCCTTGTTCGCAACCATCGCGTCGGCGCAAACGCCGACCACCCCCCAACCGCACCGGCCACTCCGGCCGATAAGACGATGAGTTCGAGCTGCGTCGGACTCGACCACGATGTCGGCTTCGCAGTTGCAGGGCGACTGGCGCGCTTCGAAGGTCGTTGGTCTCAGCGTCTACAACGACAAGAACGAGAAGCTCGGCTCCATCAACGATATCCTGATGGACAAGAGCGGCAGCATCAAAGCGGTGGTGCTTGGCGTCGGCGGCTTTCTCGGCGTCGGCGAGCATCTCGTCGCGGTTCCCCTCGACAAGGTGAAATTCGTCACCGAGCCGGTCGCCTACACCGGCACGGCGAGCACCGGGTCGCCGGGCGCGAGCGGCAGCAGCATGGCAAACAAGCCGGCCTCTCCGCCGACCACGACGGGTTCGGCCGCGACCTCAAGCGCGACCAAATCCAATCCGTGGTATCCCGACCATGCCGTGTTCAATGCGAACAAGGACGAACTGAAGTCGATGCCAGAATTCAAGTACGAGTAAGCTCGATCGCCGGCATCGGCGCTCAAGAGTATCGAAAGCGCGCCCGGTCTTGCCGGGCGCGTCTTCGTTTTGGAGGCCGGATCGAGGAGACTTGCGCCTTTCAGGGCCGATAGGCCGATGCTACGCTCTCACGCGGCAGGAGCACCTGCGTCCTGCCTCACATCGAACGGGAGGACGACATGGCTGAGAGCGTCTACAAGGTGATCGAGCTGATAGGTACCAGCAAGGAATCCTGGGAAAAAGCGGCCACGGCGGCCGTCAACCGGGCCGGAAAATCCTTGCGCGATCTTCGCGTCGCCGAAGTCGTCAAGCTCGACCTCCAACTTGATGCCAAAGGCAAGGTGGAAGCTTACCGCGCCAAACTCAATGTCTCGTTCAAATTCGAGGACTGACGGAAGCGCTTACGCTTCGCCTATCCGAACAAAGAAAACGCGCCCGGCTTTTGCCGGACGCGTTTTTTGTTTTTGTCGCGTCGTGCGGGGCGATGCGAAGCACCGCGAACCCGGACCTCGCTGCGTCTAGTTCGTCTTCACGAGCGGGCAGTTGCCCTTGTCGAGCGGACGGAAGGCTTCGTCGCCCGGCACCGTCGCGAGCAGCTTGTAGAGATCCCACTCGTTCTTGGATTCTTCGGGCTTCTTGACCTCGAACAGATACATGTCGTGGACCATGCGGCCGTCGATGCGGATCTTGCCGTTCTTGGCGAAGAAGTCGTTGACCGGCGTCGCGCGCATCTGCGCCATCACCTTCGGCGCCTCATCGGTGCCGATGGCCTCGATCGCCTTCAGGTAATGCATGGTCGCCGAATAGAGGCCGGCCTGGATCATGGTCGGCATGTGACCGACCTTCTCGTTGAAGCGCTTGGAGAAGGCGCGGGTCTCGTCGTTCATGTCCCAATAGAAAGCGTCGGTGACGATCAGCCCCTGGGTTGCCTTGATGCCGAGCGAATGCGTCGTCGGTGATTTCCGTCAGCAGCGCGATCATCTTCTGGCCGCCTTGCGTGATGCCGAACTCGGCCGCCTGCTTCAGCGCGTTGGTGGCTGTCGCCGCCGGCATTGGCGAGACCGATCACCTTGGCCTTGGAGGCCTGCGCCTGCAACAGGAACGAGGAGAAGTCGGACGAATTGAGCGGATGGCGAACATCGCCGAGCACCTTGCCGCCGTTTTCCTTGACGACGTTGGCCGCGTCGCGTTCCAGCGCCATGCCGAACGCATAGTCGGCGGTGACGAAGAACCAGGTATCCTCGCCGCGCTTGACCATCGCCTTGCCGGCGACGTTGGAGAGCGAATAGGTGTCGTAGGTCCAGTGCACGGTGTTCGGCGAACAGGCAACGCCGGTGATGTCGGACGAGCCGCCGCCGGAATTGATGTGGATCTTGTTCTTCTCGCGCGTCATCGCCGAAATCGGCAACGCGACGGAGGAGGTGGGCACGTCGAAGATCGCGTCGACCTTTTCGTTGTCGTACCAGTTGCGCGCGATGTTGACGCCGACGTCGGGCTTGTTCTGGTGGTCGGCCGAGACCATTTCCACCTTCAGCTTGCCCTTGTAATCGGCGATCGCCATCTGCACGGCGGCAACCGATCCCTTGCCGGTGGCGTCCGCATAGAGGCTCGACATGTCGGTGAGGACGCCGATCTTGACGATGCCATCGGAAATCTGCGCATTCGCTGCCCCGCCGGACACGGCGAGGGCGAGTCCGGCCATCAACGTGGCTGCAAATGATTTCATGGTCCCTTCTCCCTGGATATTGGTGTTGTTTTATCTCCCGGTTGTACCCGGCTTCGCCAGCGCCCGCCAAGCCTGAAAAGCCTGTTCCGGGTCCGACGAAATGATTAACGCGGTTGATTAAGGAGCGGGCGGGGAAGGGGCTGCCGCGAGAATAGCGCCAGGCGGAAAATCGGTCGGACTTCGAGGCAGGCAGCTCAAAGGCCCGGCAGCGCCGCCACCGTGACATTGATGGTGCCGGAGACCTCGGCGATCAGCCGCAGCGTCTTGGAATCGTAGGCGATGTCGGAGAGCGCGAGATTGGTAATGTCCGACGTCACCCGCACGCCGTTGTCGTTTTTCTGCAGGTCGGCGACGGCGCTTGCAATCATCTTCTGCGCATCGCCCAGGAACGGCTTGAGATCGACGGTGGTCTTCTCGGCCAGCACCTTTTGCAGATGCGGCATAACGGCGCGTGCGGCCGCGCCGAGCAGCCCGAACGCAGCCTCGGACTCCACCGCCATCTCGACGTTCGTGAGCCGCAGGATCTGGTTCGACTGGTCGAGAACCGGCCGGCCCCAGATCTGCACCGTGGCCTCGCCGCCGAACGAGAAGAAGCTCTTTCCCTTGGCGTTGATCAGGAGCGAAATCAACAGCCGGTCACTGGCGGCGGAAACCTGGACGTGCTTCACGGTCACAGTGGTTGAGCCCGATCCGTCCTCGGGAAAGTTGCGCCCGATCAACTGCGCTTCCACGAGTTTGTCGACGTCGGCAAATGGAATGTCGATGGGAATTCCGATCGAGACGATCGGCTGTGTCGGCGGCACGATCGAAAGCTTGTCCGGGAACGGGCACATCGGCACCGTCTGCTTCGGCGTGATGCGCGTCTCGGCCTCGATGCCGATCGTCATCATGATCGCGGTGGTAGAGATGCTGGGCTGTACCGCGACAGCCCGGGTCGGCCGCAACTCCAGCCACAGCGGCGGCGCCGAGGCATTGCCAGCCGTAAGCGGAATCGAGCGGCAGGCCTTGCTCCATTGAATTCGCGCGTTGCGTTCGAATGCGGGATCGTTGCGAATGCGGTTGCCCGCGGCGTTGATCTGGTCGGTGACATTCTGGTCGATCAGCGGCTTCACCTGCGCCGGCACGTTGACGCGGGCGCCGGCGACCGAGAGGCTGGTGTCGCCGAGATTGACCTGTCCGGCGAGGTTGGGTTCGATCCGCCAGGTCGCCGCGAATTTCGGCCGCGAGGTGACGGTGACATTGCCCTTGATATCGGCGCTGGCATTGATGCCCTTGATGTTGAGGCTGCCGATTTGCTTGGCGACGTCGCCGCCGAGAAGTCCGCCGATCGCGTCTCCAACCGCGCCGGTGGTCTTGGCCGATAGCGATCCCGTGACGTTCAGCTTTCCGCTCAGGCCGGTGGTGAGCGACAGCACGTCCTGGCCGCCGGAAACCCCGATCGGTCCGCGCGAAGCGGTCCAGCCGATGTCGGCGTTTTGCAGGACCTGCGATACCGGATTATCGGCCTTGCCGGAAAAGTTGCGCGGCGTGCCGCGATCGGCGGCATCGCGGATCGCGGTCACGGGAATGGAGACCTGGGCCAGGATCACGGAACTGCGGGGGGCGGGCGGCAGCGGGGGCAGGTCTGCTACGACGGCCCGGGAGCCCGGCCCGCTCGGTGAAAGCCAGTCCATGGCTTTCAGGCTGACGAAGAACGAGACCGCGACCACCGCGATCCCGATCAGAATAACCTTCGGGCGCATCGTCCCCCCGGACAAATCCAGTAAGAGTCTATAAGGCCGGGGTGGAGGGCGCTACCCCGCTTTCCGGTATCTCGATGTGACCAAGATATGAACGATCGCCCCGGCGGCAATATGGTCGGATTGTTTCAGCACAAAAAAGCAAGAGAGGCGCGGGGGGACGCCGCGCCTCTCTTTTGGATGGGGCCTTGGGGGAGGCCCCTGGGGGAAACCTAGCCTCGCTCAATGAGCGAGATCGGCGCGGCGGTCCATCGGCAGCACGATCACCTTGGTGCCGACGCTGGCCCGCGAATAGAGATCGCTGACATCCTGGTTGGTCAGGCGGATGCAGCCGGAAGAAACGTGGGTGCCGATGGTCTGCGGCGCGTTGGTGCCGTGGATGCGGTAGATGGTGCCACCGAGATACATCGCACGCGCGCCGAGCGGATTGCCGGGGCCGCCGGCCATTTGGCGCGGCAGATAGGGCTGGCGCGCGATCATCTCAGGCGGCGGCGTCCAGTCCGGCCACTCGGCCTTCTTGGTGATCGTCTGCACGCCCGACCAGGTGAAGCCGTCGCGGCCGACGCCGATGCCGTAGCGGATCGCCTGTCCGTTACCGAGCACGTAATAGAGATAAGTGTTGGGAGTATCGATGATGATCGTGCCCGGCCGCTTCGCGCGTCGCGTAGTTGACGATCTGCCGCTTGAAGCGCGCCGGCAATTCGAATGTCGCCTCCGGCTCGTCGGACGGTGCGGGCTGAACGGCCTGCGGTCGGTTCCGGCATCGCAAACGGAAACAGCGGCAACGGCGCTGCGGCCGCAGAGCCCGTCAAGGCAACGACGCCCGCGATCGAGTGCCAGGCTCGCGAAGGTGCGGCGGGAGTACGATACGAAGTCGCTAGGTCTGAACATTTGCCGCTCCCCGTTTTCGGTGTGCGCAACCGCTTCTCGGCCGCGTCGTTGGGAACGATCGTTAAGCGACAAAACATTTCCGGACGTTTTCGCGAAACACCGAAAATGATTTCGCGGCATTCATGAATTGTTTCAGTCTTGATGTCATGGAGCGGCGACTGGACGCCGAAAAAGGTACCAGAATCCCCGAAAAATAGACGTCATGCGAAAATCGGGGTCGTTAACCTCTGTGACGTCACACGCTTGAAATATCTCTGACGCAACGTCGCGCCGACAAGAATCAGCAAGGCTGAATGACGGCAGAGCCGCAGAAGCGCGAATACCGTTCGGGAGCTTCAAATGGAAAGCGGCACTGAGACTTGAATTTCGCTGCGCCCGTGACTTTCCAAGTTCGTGAAAGGTGGGCGCTGAGGTGCAACACGAACTTCGGAAAGCGGGCACTAGCCGATGCGAATCTTGATTGCGACAGACGCCTGGCATCCGCAGGTCAACGGCGTGGTGCGCACGTTGACCTCGTTGCAGCGCGCCGCTGGCCCGCTCGGTGCGGACATTCAATTTCTAACGCCCGAGGGTTTCCCCTCGATGGAGCTGCCGACCTATCCGGGTTTGCGCGTCTGCTGGACGAACCGGCGCGAGATCGCGCGGCGCATCGAGGCGGCGAGTCCTGAAGCCATTCACATCGCGACCGAAGGTCCGGTCGGCTGGGCGGTGCGCGCTTATTGCCGGCGGCGTGGACTTGCCTTTACGACCTCCTACACGACGCGCTTTCCGGAATACATCGCCGTGCGCTCGATCATTCCGGCCTCCGTCAGCTATGCGGTGCTGCGCTATTTCCACAACGCGGCGGCCACCACGATGGTCGCGGTGCCGTCTCTTTATAATGAGCTTTCCGCGCGCGGCTTCCGCAAGCTCGGCTACTGGGGACGCGGTGTCGACACCAACCTGTTCAACCCGGATCATCCCGCCGTGCTCGATCTGCCGCGCCCGATCTTCATGACCATGGGACGTGTGGCGATCGAGAAGAACATCGAGGCGTTCCTGTCGCTCGATCTGCCCGGCTCGAAGGTCGTGGTCGGTGACGGGCCGCAGCGCCAGGAGTTGGCGCAAAAATATCCCGACGTGAAGTTCCTCGGCGAGAAGAAGGGCGCGGACCTCACCGCGCATCTCGCCGCCGCCGATGTCTTCGTGTTCCCGAGCCTCACCGATACCTTTGGTGTCGTGCAGCTCGAGGCCTTGGCCTGCGGCACGCCGGTTGCGGCATTCCCGGTGACCGGCCCGATCGATGTGATCGCCGATCATCCGATCGGCGCGCTCGACAATGATCTGCGGGCCGCGTGCCTGCGTGCGCTGACGATGTCGCGCGAAACCTGTCGCCAGTTTGCGCTGGAGCGTTCGTGGGAAAACAGCGCGCGTCAGTTCATCGGTAACCTGAGTGATTTGCAACCGAGCCGGTCGCCGCGTCAGGTGCCGATCGTCGCGGAAAGTCATGCAGTGGGTGGCTAAGACCACACAACAAACGCCGGATCGGGCAAGGCCGGATCAGGCGGAACCTAAGGAAAACGAGAAAACGACGATGGCAGAGAGCATCAAATTGGACGGCACCGAACTCGACTTCGACCGCGAAATGGTCGAGCAGGCCTACGACCGCTGGGCGCCGGTTTACGATCTCGTGTTCGGTGGCGTGTTCTCCAAGGGCCGCGACGCTGCGATCCAGGCCACCAACAAGATCGGCGGCCGGGTGCTCGAAGTTGGCGTCGGCACCGGCATCTCGCTGCCGCTCTATTCGCCGAACCTGCGCATTTTCGGCACCGATATTTCCGAAGCGATGCTCAACAAGGCGCGCAAGCGCGTCGCCGAGCAGAAGCTGAAGAATGTCGAGGGGCTTGCGGTGATGGACGCCGAGAAGCTCGAATTCCCCGACAACTCCTTCGACGTCGTGATGGCGCAATATGTCGTCACCGCGGTGCCGAACCCGGAAGTGGCCCTGGATGAATTTGCGCGCGTGCTGCGGCCGGGCGGCGAACTCATCATTCTCACCCGCGTCAGCGCCGATGATGGCGTGCGCCGCTTCATCGAGCAGGGATTGCAGCCGGTGGTTCGCCGGCTCGGTTTCCGCACCGCCGAGTTCGCCTGGTCGCGTTACACGAACTGGCTCTCGGGCGCGAAGAAGGTGGAGCTTGTCGAGCGCCGCCTGATTCCGCCGCTTGGTCATTTCTCGCTGGTTCGTATCCGGAAAGTCGGTGCCAACTAACGCCTTGGTCGCGCGGCCTAGTGCCCACTTTCCGAAGTTCGTGCACCGTCTCAGCGCCCACTTTTCACGAACTTCGGAAAGTCATGGGCACTAGCAAACTTAGATTCTAGTACCGCTTTGCTATTTGAAGTTCCTGTATCGAATTCGCCGCTTGTGGTGCAGGAACTTCAAATAGGCGGTACTAGTTTTGTGACAGCGTCGTTGCGTGATGGTTTGTGACATTATGATGATGTCACATGCCGGACATCGAAATCCTTTAGAGTTCCTTCGACTCACCTTTTGGGGAAGATCATGATCAAGAATTTCCGGGAGCAGCTTCGGATCCAGCGCTGGGATGACCATCGCTTCTATCACCACAGCCGGATCAACCAGAGCCTGCACTTCGTCAGCGCCGTGAGCTTCCTCATCGGCTACGTGATGATGTTCTTCGATCCCTTGATGTCGGCGCTGATCGGCTGGCTGGTCTCGATGACCTCGCGCCAGGCCGGGCACTTCTTCTTCGAGCCGCGCGACTACGATCATCTCAACCACGCGACCCACGAGCACAAGGAAGAGATCAAGGTCGGCTACAATCTGCGCCGCAAGGTCGTGCTGATGACGATCTGGGCGCTGTCGCCGGTCGTGCTCTATCTCGATCCGACGCTGTTCGGCCTGTTCACGCCCTGGGCTTCGCCGGCCGACTTCATGCGGCAGGTTGCCAAGATCTGGCTCGTGGTCGGCGCCGGCGGTCTGCTGTTCCGCACCGTGCAGCTGTTCTTCATCCGCGACGTCGAAACCGGCCTCGTCTGGATGACCAAGATCCTCACCGACCCCTTCAACGACTTCAAGCTCTACAGCAAGGCGCCGCTGGCGCTGCTGCGTGGCGAGCTGATCGATCCGGGCCTCGACATCATCGAGCACAACGAGCTCGTCGAACACCACGCCTGAGATCTAAGCTTTGCGTCTGTCTGTGAATTCGTCGAATGCCCGGGCTTGTCCCGGGCATCTACTGTCTTGAGGTCATTCCGGGGTGGCAGAAGGACGTGGATGCCCGGAGATCTCAAGACCCGGGCATGATTCGGCATCGCCCCGGAATGACGGCCACGAAAACGGAAAGCGAAAGTTCAGCGCCTAAACTTGCTCGCCAGCATTTCCTTGAGGATCTGGCGGCGGATGGCCTTGTTGGTGAGGTCGGGCGAATGCCACCACCAGCCGTCACGCTTCATCTTCTGCGCGGCCGCGACAAAGCGGCTCTCCACTTCGGCGAAATCGGCGTCGGTGAAGTTCAGGCTGAAGATCAGCCGTCCGGTGCCGACCCAGCTCAGCGAAAGCCCCTCGGCGCGCAGATAATACTGCAGCATCCAGTTGTAGCGGGACGGCTCGGTATATTGCACCGTCCAGACCGAGGAGAAGTTGGCGACGCGAACCGGAAGCTCTTCCTTCTCGAACCGCGCGTTGAGCCGCTCGGCGCGGCCGTTCCAGGTCTCATCGAGGCCGTTATAGACGCTGCGGAAGTTCGGGCTCGAAAGCCGCGACAGGAATTCGTCCATCGCGGTCATGACATAGGGATGCGAGTTGAAGGTGCCGCGCGCGAAGCAGACGTCCGCCGGACGATCGTCGCGGAAGCGGCGCATCAGTTCCTTCTTGCCGCAGACGACGCCGATGGGAAGGCCGCCGGCAAGGCTCTTGCCGTAGGTCACCATGTCGGCGCGCACGCCGAAATATTCCTGCGCGCCGCCGGCAGCGATGCGGAAGCCAAGGAACACTTCGTCGAAGATCAGCACGATGCCGCGCTGGTCGCAGACCTCGCGCAGTTGCTTCAGCCAGGCGGTGTAGGCCTCGCGGTCGAAGTGCGCAGTTGCGCGAGGAATCGACCAGCGAGGAGTCGCCGGGCGCATTGGCGTTCGGATGCAGCGCCTGCAACGGGTTGACCAGCACGCAGGCGATGTCGCGCCGCGTCCGCAGCACGTGCAGCGTCTGCTCGGACATTTCGGCGAGCGTGTAGGTCTCGTGGGCGGCGATCGGATTGCCGACGCCCGGCTGCACGTCGCCCCACCAGCCGTGATAGGCGCCGGCAAAGCGAACCAGATGCGTGCGCTTGGTGTGGTAGCGCGCCAGCCGCACCGCCTGCATGACGGCCTCGGTGCCGGACATGTGGAAGGAAACTTCGTCCGGCCGGAGATCTCGCAGATGCGCTTGACGTTGTCGGCGACGACGGGGTGGTAGCTGCCGAGCACGGGGCCGAGTTTTTCGGCGCGCTTCTCGCCGTCGGCGATGCACTCCTTGTAGAAGTCGTTGCCGAAGATGTTGACGCCGTACGAGCCGGTGAGGTCGTAGAACAGGTTGCCGTCGACGTCGGTGACGGTGACGCCGGAAGACGACTCCATGAAAGCCGAGGTGCCGAGGTTTTTCTGCACCAGGCTGGAGAACTGGAACGGCACGCGATAGGCGCGGGTGAATTGCAGGTCGGAGATGTGCGTGACGGCTTCAGCCGTCATCTGCCGGCCCTTGGCGTAACGCTCGGCGTAGAGTTTCGCGAGCGCGAAGAAGGCGTCCTTGCGCTGGCCGGCGATTTCGGCCGGCGCGCCGTCGGCGTTGAAGTATTGGTCGCCGGAAAATTCGTAGAACGGCAGCAGCCGCGCCACGCGCCGCGACATTTTCGAATGTCCGGTCAGCGAACGGTGCTTGGCCCGCGACAATTCAAGGCGCGCCTTGATCTTGGGGAATGTAGCGGCGGCGCCGGCCACGGCTACGGCGGACAATGAGAGAATTGGGAGGGATGAATCCATGCCAGAAGCGACTAGTGTCCCGCGTCCGAAGTTCGTACCATCGTGCGGCTCCTTGTTTACGAACTTCGGAAGCGATAGGACACTAGTAAACTTATTCGTCTCTAGTGTGGCCTTGATTCAAAAGTCCGCATGACGAACTCGCGGCAACACCGATGCGGATTTTTGAATGGCCACACTAGCCGGTCGATCTGACAGATTCATGACAGTGAAGGGCCTGATCGCAGCCATAACCGAGCAGGAGGACCTTAATTTCCTGCTGACCAACCGCATCCCGCGCGCCGCGATCACCCGTTTCATGGGCTGGTTCAGCCAGATCGAGAACCCCATTGTTTGCGCCGCCTCGATCGCGTGCTGGCGGCTGTTTTCCGACCTCGATCTCTCCGAGGCGAAGAAGACCGAATTCAAGAGCCTGCACGATTGCTTCACGCGCGAACTGAAGGACGGTCTGCGTCCGTTCGATCCCGACCCGGCCATCGTCACGAGCCCGAGCGACGCGATCATCGGCGCGCATGGTGCGATCGAGGACACCGAGCTGTTCCAGATCAAGGGCGCGAATTATTCGCTGAAGGACCTGCTCGGCGACGACGAACTCGTCGAACGACACCGCAACGGCCGCTTCGTCACCCTGCGGCTGACGTCGAGCATGTACCACCGCTTCCACGCGCCGGCCGATGTTGCGATCGAGCGCGTCACCTTCATCTCGGGCGACGTCTGGAACGTCAATCCGATTGCGCTCAAGCGGGTCGAAAAGCTGTTCTGCAAGAACGAACGCGCGGTGATCGAGACGCATCTCGCGTCCGGCGAGGCGCTGACGCTGGTGCCGGTCGCGGCCATCCTGGTCGCAAGCCTGCGCCTGCATTGCATCGAGGCGACGCTGAACGCGCAGACGCGCGGTCCGACCGTGTTTCCCTGCGATGTTGAGGTGAAGAAAGGCGACGAGCTCGGCTGGTTCGAGCATGGCTCGACCATCATCGTGCTGACGCCGGATCGTTTCGAGTTCTGCGACAATGTGCGCGAGGGCGCGCGGATCAAGGCCGGGCAACCGTTGTTGCGAAAGCCGATGTGAGCTTGGCCTCACTCGTTCGAGAGGCGTCGCAGTGCGACCGCTCCTCACCATGAGGACTCGACTGTGCCGCTTGCTCCTCATCGCTGAGGAGCCGCGCTAGCGGCGTCTCGAAGGATGATCGATTACCGTCTCTTTTCCTTCGGTGGCTTTTTCGGCGCGGGCGCACGCCGTGGCGGCGCGGCGCCCCGGTTCGGTGGCGCGCCTTCGCGCAGCGCGTTCGGCCGCTGCGCGCCGGGCGGCTGTTGCGGCTGGCCTTGCTCGGTCGCGCGATTGGGGCCTGCCGGTTGTCCGGGCTGACCGGCACGGTTCGGCGTCGCCGGCTGCGCGCCTTGTCCGCCTTGCCGGTTCTCACCGGCGCGATTTGGCGCTCCGGGTTGACCGGGCTGGCCTTGCTGACCTGCGCGGTTTGGCTGCTGCGGACCATTCGGGCGTTGTTGCAGGTTGTTCTGCCGTTGACCCGGCTGATTTTGACCTGGCGCGTTGCGCAGGTTGTTGCGATTGAGGTTCGGGTTGGCGCGCCGCAGCGCGCGTTGCTCGGTCACCACCTGGCGTCCGACGGCTTGCGCCGCGTGCACCTGGCGGACGAAACCTTGATCGCGCGCGGCCTGTTGCGGCGAGATTTGCAGCGGCGCAGCCGTGAAGCGGCCGCCGGCGCCGGCCCGAATGGTGAAGCCGCTGGAGCCTTGCGTGAGCGTGCCGAGCCGCGTGCCGCTGCGATCGGCGACATCGATGGTGCCGACATGGCCGTCGGGATCGGGATAAAGCTTGATGTTGTGCGCGCCGCCGCCGGCGCCATCCACTTCGACGAGCCCGGTGGTGCCACGGATGCCCATTGTCGCGGTCGGCGTCGTGATCTTCATGTTGCCGGTCTTCGCGACCGCGGAAGCGACGAAGGCGACCGTTCCCTTGGTGACGTCGAACAGCGCCGAGTTCTGCTTGCCGCCGTCTTCGTAGATGTAATTGTCGATCGTGATCGACGCCCTGGCCGTGAGGTTGAAGGTGGTCTCGTCGTTGAAGGTGATGCCGAGGGTGGAATCGGCAAACGTCGTCACGACGTCGTTGAGATAGATGTCGTCCTTGAGCTTGAGCGGCAGCGTGTTCTGGTTGCGGACCACGCTGGCGGTGCCGGTCAACGTCGCGACGTTGCCGATCGGCTCATCGGAAGTCGCCGGCCGGAGGCGTCGTGGCCGATCCCGGCGTCGTCGCGCCAGACGCGGGCGCTGGCGGGGACGCCGCGGGCGGCGTTTGCGCCAGAGCGGAATGGGCAAGCATCAGGCCGGCCAGGAGCCCCAGTACCTTTAATGACCATCGCCGCGCCGAGTCTTGTCCGCCACAACGCGAACCCGCCGATAAAAGGTACATGCCCCGCCTTCAATTCGCCCGTTCGAAAACAATCTTGCCGATTGTCGCGATCTCGACAAGCAACGGCTTTGAGCAGCGATTGATGCGGTTTGCGGCTGAATGCGGCATGAACGTCGGAATCGGGCGATGGAGATCGCGCAAAATAAACCGGCGGCTGGTGATCCAGCCGCCGGCTTTTCGATTATCGGATGCTCCCGTGTCCTAAAACATGCCAAGCACGATCGCGCCGACAAAGGCGAAAGCGACATATGCTGTCACAAGGCTCAACCTGTTGATGAAAGGACTCAAGGTCATCACAAACCTCCCGAGGGTCAGGACTGACCATAACGCACAAGAGTAGCGATCCGTTCCACGCCAAAAAAGTCAGCGTCGCTGTCCGTGCACCGCACCGTCGCGGCGCAGCAAGGCTCGCCGCGTGGTTAAAAAGTCGTGAAAACAAGACGTTGATGAGTCCTTAAATAAATTCGTTGAAGTTCTCCGCATGACGCGCGGAGTTCGTTTGTATCTCGTCGGCTCCTTCGTCCTTGTATCGCTAGCGGGGTGCGGCCGCGGATTCTTTTCCGAGGAGCGCGAACCGTGGCGTGCCGAGGCCGAGGTTGCGTGCCTGAAGTCCGGCGCGGTCAAGGAAGGCCCTGATCTTGTTCGGATAGACCCGATTTCCGGTCCCGGCGCCTGCGGCGCCGACTTCCCGCTCAAGGTGTCCGCGCTCGGCGAAAGCAACGGCAGTTTTGGCTTTGCCGACGAAGATATCCGCCCGCCCGGCGCCATCGGCAACCAGCCGCGCTGGCCCGGCAACCAGCCGCCGCCCGCACAACCTTCGCCATATTATCCCGACCAGCCCCCGCGCGCGCCGAACTATGGCGGTTCGAGCTATGGCGGGTCCGGGTATGGATCGTCGAACGGTCCGGTGTCATTGCGCGCACCAGGTGTCGCGCCGGACCAGAATGAAAGCGCGCCGCGCGGCTGGCAGGCCGGGCCGTCGTCGCCTTACGCGCCGCAGCCAGGCTATTCGCGTGACCGTTATGCGCCGAGCGTGCCGGAGCGCGTCGAGGCGCCTCCTTTGGCGCCGTCATATCAGCCGCCGCCACGGCTCGGACCGGGGCCGATGCAGTCGATGGCCGCGGTGCCCGTCGCGGTGAAGCCGGCGGCGACGCTCGCCTGTCCGCTGGTCTCGGTGCTCGATCATTGGCTCGCCGAGAGCGTGCAGCCGGCGGCGCAGCGCTGGTTCGGCCAGCGCGTGGTCGAGATCAAGCAGATCTCCGCGTACTCATGCCGCGGCATGAACGGCAATCCGAACGCGCATATTTCCGAACACGCCTTCGGCAATGCGCTCGATATCGCCGCCTTTACGCTGGCCGATGGCCGCCACGTCACAGTGAAGGATGGCTGGCGCGGCGTGCCGGAAGAGCAGGGCTTTCTGCGCGACGTCGAGGCGGGTGCGTGCCAGCAGTTCACCACGGTGCTGGCGCCGGGCTCCAATGTCTATCACTACGATCACATTCACGTGGACCTGATGCGCCGCGCGTCGCGGCGTCTGATCTGCCAGCCGGCCGCGGTCTCCGGCGAGGAAGTCGCCTCGCGCGCCGTGCAGCGCAACCCCTACGCCTCGCGCGAACAATCGGTGACGGGATCGCTCGGCTCGCACAAGACGGCGTCGTCGCGCAAGCACGAGAAGGTCAACGAAGAAGACGAGTTCGAGGACCAGTAGGCGGCGCGTTCCCCGGACGCGGCGTAGCACGAAGTGGTGCGCTGCTGATCCGGGGTCGCAGTCATCTTCACGATCATGTCGCATAGGCATGGGTCCCGGATCTGCGGAGCAGTCCGGACCGCGTCTACGACGCGCGGAACGACGCTTGGCGCGCTGCACCGCGTCCGGGACGCGCGAAACGCGTACGCCGCACTGGCCGTTACATATTTCGCCCAATTCAGGTCTATAAGGTCCCCAGCCCACCACGGGCACAAGGGAGCTTCCCATGTCAGACCCGATCGATCGCCGCCGTTTCCTCGGAGCTTCCGCCACCACCATCGCCGCTACACAATTCTCCTTGAGCGCCTCTGCGCAGGCGCAAACGTCATCTCCCGCTTCAACCAAAGCCGGCGGCCATACGTCCTTTGCCGCGCTGAAGCAGATCAATGCCGGTCTGCTCAACGTCGGTTATGCCGAGGCAGGGCCCGCGGACGGCAAGCCCGTCATCCTGCTGCACGGCTGGCCTTACGACATCCACGCCTTTGTCGACGTCGCGCCGATTCTGGCTTCCGCCGGCTATCGCGTCATCATTCCGCATTTGCGCGGCTATGGCACCACGACGTTTCTGTCCGATAGCACGGTGCGCAATGGCCAGCCTTCGGCCCTCGCCGAGGACATCGTTGCGTTGATGGATGCGCTGAAGATCGAGAAGGCAACGCTTGCCGGTTTCGACTGGGGCGCGCGCACCGGCGACATTATCGCCGCGCTGTGGCCGGAACGCGTCACGGCGCTGGTTTCGGTAAGCGGCTATCTGATCGGCAGCCAGGAAGGCGGCAAGAAGCCGCTGCCGCCCGCGGCCGAATTGCAGTGGTGGTACCAATTCTATTTTGCGACCGAGCGCGGCCGCGAAGGCTATGAGAAATATCGTCGCGATTTTTCCAAGCTGATCTGGAAGCTCGCCTCGCCGAAATGGAATTTCGACGACGCCACCTTCGATCGCAGCGCCAAAGCCTTCGACAATCCCGATCACGTCGCGATCGTGATTCACAACTATCGTTGGCGGCTCGGTCTCGCGCAAGGAGAGGCGAAATACGACGAACTCGAGCAGAAACTCGCCAAGGGTCCCGTCATCAACGTGCCGACGATCACGATGGAGGGCGATGCCAACGGCGCGCCGCATCCGGACCCATCGGCCTATGCGAAAATGTTTTCAGGGAAATACTCGCATCGACTGATTACCGGCGGCATCGGACACAACCTTCCGCAGGAAGCCCCGCAAGCCTTCGCCGATGCCGTGATCGACGTGACGAAGGGCGGGTGAAGACCTGTCGGGCCGTCCGGCTTTCGGAGAGAAAGCCAGACGGCCATTTCGTCTTTGCGCCCGTGGCGCGATCGTCTTTGACCCGTGGCGCGAATCCTACGGTCCGAGCTGCACGAAGCGCAATTCGCCCTTGACCAGATCGGGCACGACCACCATCAGGCCCTTCTTGTTGGGAAATGCGCAGAGATCGGCCGGCCCTTTGAAATCGGTCGCCAGCTTCTTCATTCCCGTGGTCTTGTTCCACTGGAATAGCGATCCGGTCATCCAATCCGTCGCCAGCACGTCGCCATCGTTGGTCAGGTAGAGCCCGTCGAGCATGCCGATGTTGTCGGACAGCAGTTCCGGCTCCTTGCCCGGCATCATCGAGTAGATGCCGCGCGGATCTTCCTTTCCTTTGAACCCGACCATCATCAGCGCCCCGCGCTTGCCAGGGTAGATCCCGTTCGGAAAGATCGACTTGTCCTTGAACAGTGTCGTGATCTTCGGCGCGGCAAACCTTTCCAGGAAATCGGCGGGCTCTATTCGCACCACCTGATCGGAACGGTTGTCACTGACATAGAGCGCGTCGCCCATCACCGTCACATCATTGGCGAAAACGATGCCCGGCAGATCGAGCTGCTTTCCCTTCTTGGTCTTGAGATCGAATTCCCAAACCGAATCGATGTCGGTGACCCACAGGCGGTCGTCCTTGATCCAGATGCCCTTCGGCTTGTTGAGGACCTGGCCCTTGGCCGGCAGAAAGCCATCCTCGAGGATTTTTCCGTCCAGCGAAACTTTGGTGATCTTGCCTTTGCCGTCCTTGTCCCCCGGCTTGAGGTCGGGACCGAAGTCGCTGGTGTAAAGCACCTTGCCCTTTGGATCATAGGCGACCGATTCCACATGGCCGAAGCCGGTCGCCGTCTGCTCCGACAGCACCTTCAGTTCTTTCGCCGATGCTTGCGATGCGGTGGTTGCCTGGCAGAGGACCAGGCAAATCGACCACGCCAGGCCAAGTGAAAATTGTCTCACGCTATTCGCTCCTGTTCATCGCGGCGCAGTTCGCGGCATGGGGCCGGGCCGGATGCGCGAAGACTATCCCGCATCTTTTCTCCTGCAAAGAGCGGCTGGCGCTCGTGCCGCGCGTCAGTCCTTGGAAGTCTGGCGCGTCAGTCCCTGGGAGTCGTTAGAGCTTCATGCGCTGCCAGGAATGCCTGGCGGCCCGCCGGGGTCCCGCAGTAGACGGTGATCTGAACCAACGCTTCCTTGATTTCATCGACCGTTACACCGCTGGCAACCGCGGCATTCGTGTAAATGCCCAGCTCTTGAAAGCGGCCGAGCCCTGCGAGGATTCCAAGTGTCAGGATACTCCGTGTCTTCCGGTCAAGCCCGGGGCGACTCCACGCATAACCCCAAGCCAGTTCTGTGACGGCGTGTTGAAACGTCATCATGAAGTCATCAGAACCCGCAAGGTTCGCGTCCACGTACTTCGCTCCGAGTACCTGTCTTCGTGTTTCGAGACCCTTCGTGAATAATTCGCTCTCTGCCATGGCTTGCCTCTTCTGTTCTGGCTCGCTCTCAATGTCCGTTCCGGGTCACTGGCGGACGTCGACGCTCCATCTCCTGATGCCGGCCAAGGGCCAATTTCGGACGTGCCGCTGCGCGGCGCCGCAACAGTCCAGATCCTCAACCTGCGTTTCCGACGACTCGCGACAAGGCTTGTTCAGCTCGCGAGTTTCGTCTCCTTGGCAAACGGACTGAGACCGAGCCATGTCTGCATCGCCGACGCGATGCGTTGATCGCCGGTGAGAACCATCTTCCTCCTGTCCACCGCAGCGCGAACGCTATCAAGTCCCATCCAGATCGCGGTCATGGTCCGCAGGTCGACGGACACATAGAGATCGACGTCGAATCCGGGCTCGATTGAGCAGAGATCGACGCCTTCGTTCGGATCGACGATCAGCCACCAGGACCGCTGCGTGGTCGAAAGTTCGGGATAGATGAACTGGATCACGTTTCGACGCGGCGGCATCGGAGTCGGATTCAGATTTCGCCGCATGTCCCACATCAGCAGCTGAGCGTCCAGATTCTGGAGCGAGAGGTCAGCCTTGATGCGGCGTTGGCCCCAGACGCCAAACGCCGTCACAATCGGACCGAGTTCCAGGCCGGCTGGCGTCAGTCGATACTCGAAGATGCCCGGCTCCGAGGCCGACGACTCGCGTGCAACGATCCCGGCAAGCTCAAGGTCCTTGAGCCGCTGCGAGAGCAACGCCGGTGACATTCGCGGCACGCCGCGGCGCAGATCGTTGAAGCGCGTTGACCCGGCGATAAGTTCGCGAAGCAACACCACAGTCCAGCGCGTGCACAGCACCTCGGCGGCCATCGCGACTGGACAGAACTGCTTGTAGCTACCGGCGGCCACGGCTCCCTCCATTCGGAAAACAAAGGGCAATCGTATGGTCGAACGTGCGCTGCTCCTAGTTCAATTTCTGTACCGGCCCGATTCAGTTCCTGAACTGGCTGGGCGCGGCCACCATTGCTAACCCGCCGCATGCGGTTTGGACCGCTTACACCTGGATCGATCTTGCCGTCGTCTGCCGCCGGCAACGCCGATCCACTCATCCACCATTGAAACGACAAGGTATACTTTATGAGAAAAACTTCGAGCCATTTGACTTTGCTGACTTGCTCCGCCGCGCTCGGGATAGTCGTACTTCTCGGTCCTGGCATGGCGGCCGGTTTCGCGGCCACGCTTTCGCGCAGCGCCGACGTGAAAGCGTCTGTGTCGGCAGTATGGTCGTTAATCGGCCCATTCTGCGCGATCAAGGACTGGTTGCCGCCCGTCGGCCAGTGCATCGAGGATGGCAAGGCCCCGCCGACCCGCATCCTCGTGACGAAGGATGGCAAGGCCGCGTTTGTAGAGACGCAAACATCCCGAAGCGATGCCGAGCACAGCTATTCCTACACGTTCCTGTCAAGCCCGCTGCCCGTCTCAAACTATACATCGACGATCAAAGTGACAGCAAAGGGCGAAGGGTCCGCGACCATCACCTGGTCCGGTACCTACACGCCGGAGCACGGAAAGGAAAAGGCCGCGAGTGAAGCTCTCGGCGGCGTCTACGAGGCGGGTCTCGCCGAAATCCAGGCCAGGCTCGCGAAATAAGGCTGACGTGGCTGACGGTTTCGATCTCCCCGTCACTTGATGTGTCTCCTGGTCGGCGCGAGTTCAAATGTTCGCCGCCGGCCGGGTGTTCACACGGGATGCCAACGGAAGAAGGAAGGATTCAGAGATGAAGATGCCGCAAAGCGGTGGATGCCTGTGTGGTGCAATCCGATATACCGTTACTGCTGAGCCCGTCAAAGTCACGATATGCCACTGCACGTTCTGCCAGAAGATCACGGGCTCCGCCTATCTTGTCGAGCCGATTTTCCGAAAGCAGGACGTATCGTTCTCGGGAACGATGAACGCTTTCGTTCACCGATCGGACAATAGCCGCAAGAAGGTGACGGTGAATTTCTGCGGTGCATGTGCGACCAAAATCTACCTCGACCTGGAAAGATTTCCGACCATCTGGGGCCTGTTCGGAGGCACGTTCGACGATCCCAACTGGTTTGATCGCTCGGCAGCAAGCTGCGTTCATATTTTCACGGCGTCAGCGCAGCATGGCGTTAGTCTCCCGCCTGGCATTGCCACGTTCGAGGGCCACGCCATTGACCTCGACGGCAGACCGAACTTGCCGAGCGTCCTCGCACACCACACGACAATTTCGAGGCTGACTTTGCCGAACGAGCAGTCTTGAACGTCACGAAAAGTCAGCACTGGATAAAGCCATCCGGGTCGCGCGTGGCCCAGTGGCGAACGCGTTCGGACTTGCGACGAAATGGCGCGGCGGGAACGAGACGGCGGGCTACGGCAAATGCCTTGTTTTCAATAGCTACAGGCATCGGCTCTGCGGAAAGTATTCTGCCCTCAGTGACAACCTAAATCCCAGACTGTTGCGATGCTTAGCCCAACAATAGGCTGACGAGGCACGAACCCAGATGTTGTTCGAACGCGTGCGCGCGGATCGGCCGTGACCACGCAATGGATTTACAACCGGTCCAGCCTTCGTTGCTCGTCCAGCTTGCCACCACAAGCTTTTACAATTAGGTTTTGAAGTGCGCGGTACAGCAATTCGAAGGGGCACAGGATGGCGAGATGCCGAACCTGCCCCATAAAGGAGGGCTGATCATGCCTGGTCTTTTCAAGGACAAGTCACTACTCCAAAGAGCAGATAGCCGACTTTTCGTACTCTCCGAATGAACACCTCGCACAAATGATCGTCGACGCTTGGACCGATCCAAAGTTCGCGACTCTGCTAACGACCCCTGGGAACGCCAAAACGTTGTTCGCGACACGGGGTTTCTATTGGAATGGAACGGTGAAGACGCCGGTCGTGATCACAGAACAACAGTATGACAAGGGATATGTTGTCGGCGACCCCGATCACGAAATCGTCTTTGTGCTGCCGAAGCATGACGGCACTTGTCCGCCGGGCCAGAATCTTCTCGATACCGCCCGCTTGCTGATGGCCGCTACGCCGAACGGAATCTAGCGCGCGAGTCGATCTTAGACGTGGCTGTGTGTTTCCGGCCCGACGCCAGCTAGCACGCTTCGTAAATCGCATTCCTGCAAGAAGCGTCGCGGGCGAGCATCCGGCAGTGGGAGGTTTCCAATGACGCGGTTGGTAACGGAGTGGGTCAACGTCACGGGCGATATTTCGATCATAGCTCGCGAGTCAGGAGAGGTCTGGTTTCATAGGCCAACTTGTACGAAAGATAACTTAAATCCGTTTGCGTCGGCGATGACGAATGGGGGCTCGGCAGGAAGCACTGTCGGGCTGCTCGACGGCGCGATAAATCTCGGATTTGCGGGAATTGAAAAGCGCCTCGCCCACCCCGAACCGACGCTCGTCGGCTATGTCGTCGCCTTGGTGGGCGCTTATCACACGTCTGTTGACACGCCTCGAAATCTGCAACGCGCCGCCAGCCGCTTCAACGAGTTGGGGAGGTCCGAGGTCGCAGCCTACCTTGAAGAGCGAGCGCGCGAGGAAACCGGTCATGACCGGCTCGCGCTCAAGGATTTACGTGCGCTGGGTGTGCCCGGTGAGCGGCTCGTCGCCAACTTCGTCCCGGAAGGAATCAGGCCGCTCTGCAAGCGTTTCGATGATCTCTGCGTCCAGGACTATCCAATCGGCTGCATCGGCTATTCGTATTGCCTGGAGCGCATCGCCGCACTCAAGCAGGAGACCGATATCGAAAAGGTTCGGGCACTGTGCCCGGACGGTATCGACGCGACCCGCTTTCTCAGAAGCCACAGTTCCCTCGGAAGCGAGGTCACACACGTGGAGGAGACGATCGCGTTCGTCGCCTCGCTGCCGGCGAATGACCGTATCAGGATCGTTCAGGAGACGTATAAATCGGCATTGATCATGGCGGAGGGGTATAATCACGAGCTTCTCAAGTCCGAGGCAGACATGCTTGAGGAGGTTCAGCAAGCGCTCGGAGAGGCGCTCCCGTATCGCCCCAATTCATACCCTTCGCAAAGCGAAAAGCACGACGCTCGGCCCGCGGCATGACCGGAATAGCGAGACCGTAGCTGTGGGAGGTACTCGCGGAGTGCCACGGTTATACGTGATGCCGTCTGTACGAGAAGATCGCACGGCAACAAAGGCAACCGCACAGTGGGTCTGGAGCCCAAATTCTATTTAGTGCGCTACGGCAGTAGGCGAGGGCCTCCGTCATGACGAGGGCAATCGCCGACGTAGCCGAGTGGCTGGATAGACATGGTCTAGGCCAGTACGCGCAGACGTTCAGAGAAAACAATATCGAACACGCCATCCTTCCAGATCTGACGGATGACGATCTCAAAAAACTTGGAGTTTCTTCTCTAGGTCACCGCAAGAAGCTGCTTAAGGCCATTGAGGCATTGACGGCAGCTCGCCACTCCTCTGGTACATCAACCGTGGAGTCAAACGTTACTGGAGTGCCACCGTCTCCTGTTCAGTCCGGCGAAGTCGAACTCCGTCACATCACAGTCTTGTTCATCGACCTGGTGGGATCTACGCAACTGTCAGAGAAGTTAGACCCTCAGGATCTCAAGTACACCATTGAAGCGTATCGGGGAGCGTGCAGCGCGGCAATTAAGCACTTTGGAGGTCATGTCTTCCGCTTGTCAGGCGATGGTGTGATGGCGACTTTCAAATCACACGAGGATGACGCCGCTCGAGCTATTCACGCCGCTTTGGAGATTACCTCCGGGGTTCCGAAGATTTCAACACCAGTTACCCTCGCTTGCCGAGTGGGTATTTCCTCCGGCCCGGTTGTTGTCGGTGAAATTGGCGATAGCCAGACGTGGTCGATGGACGCGTTGGGAGAGACGCCGAATATCGCCGCGCGTCTACAAACTCTTGCCGCTGCCAACACGGTGCTCATCTCGGAATCGACGAGGCGCCTCGTATCGGGAGTCTTTGATTTTCAGGACCTCGGGCTCAAGGAACTCAAAGGTGTAACTGAACCCCTTCACGTCTACCGTGTACTCTCGGCAAAACATACCGCTAACCGCTTTGAGGCTGCGCATGCTGGCTCGCTTACTCCGCTCATCGGACGATCGAGCGAGCGAAGCTTGCTGCTCGATAGGTGGCAGAAAGTTAAAGAGGGTGACGGCCAAGTCATATTCCTTTCGGGTATTCCCGGTGTCGGAAAATCAAGGCTTCTCCACGAATTTAAATCGCAAATTCAGGCGGAGCCTCACATCTTGCTGCACCATCAGTGCTCACCCTACCACAGTCAGAGCGCGTTTCATCCGGTGAAGGAGCAGATCCTACGAGCGGCGCAACTAACCGCTTTCAACTCGGACGCAGACAAGCTTGCCAAGCTTGAGGCTTATCTTCCGCGCTCAACCGATAATACCGTCGAGCCGGTGGTGCTGATCGCCAACCTGCTATCAATTTCCCTGGAAAATAAACTCGAACTGTCTGACCTTACGCCACAGCAAATCAAGAATAGAACGATAAGTACGCTTGTCGATATGCTCTTGGCGTTTTCCGCCCAACGCCCGACATTTTGCCTCTTTGAAGATGCGCATTGGGGGGACCCTTCGACGAATGAGTTGCTTCAGTTGATTATCAGCCGGATCGACCGTGCCCGCGTGCTGCTTATTGTATCGTGCCGGCCCGAGTTCCGCCCTACCTGGATTACTCACCCCAACACTACCGTGCACTCGCTCACGCGATTGTCGCACACCGAGGTCAAGACCATGATCCGAGGTCTCCTGGGGGGCGGGAGCGTGCCAGAACCGCTACTCGCCCAGATTGTCGAGAAAGCCGATGGGGTACCGTTGTACATAGAGGAACTGACAAGCAGTATGTTGAGCGCGCCCTTGCGAACTCGGACCACTTTCGAGCGCGCAGCACAACCAGCTTTGCTCAGGGTTCCGGAAACGCTGAGTGACGCATTGATGGAGCGGCTCGACCGCGTTGCACCGAGTCGCAAGCTTGCATTGATTGCTGCGGTGATCGGACGCGAATTCTCCTACGACTTATTGGCGGCAGTATCACAAGCTGCCGAAGAGGACCTGCAGCCAGCCTTGTTGCTGCTGGTGGAAGCTGACATCATATATCAGGTCGACCTTTCGCCTTTCGTCCGTTTCGCCTTCAAGCATGTGTTGTTGCGCGACGTAATCTACGAGTCCTTGCTTAGGAGCAAACGGCAGCAGATCCATTCGGACATCGCGGCGAGCTTAGAGAATGACTTCCCGAAGATCGCCGAAAATCAACCTGAAGTCCTGGCATATCATCATCAAGAAGCAGCCCATCACCAACTCGCCATTCATTGCTGGCTCAAGTCCGGGCAGCGCGCGCTCGCGCACTCCGCCAACGTCGAAGCGATTGCTAATTTTCGCAATGCGCTTCAGCTTCTGAACGCTTTGCCGGAAACGCCTGAGCGGACCAAACAAGAGGTCGACATTCAATTGGCGCTGGGAATACCGCTGATCGCCGTTCAAGGTTATGCCTCAGAGGAAACCCGCGAAGCGTTCTCGCGGGCTCGTACCTTATGCCTGCGGCTCGGCGAGATCCCCGAATATTTCCAGGCCCTGTTTGGATCATGGGGGAACCGCTGGATGAGTGGGAAGAATCATGACGCGCTCCCCATGGCCGAAGAGTTTCTGTCGCGGTCACGAGCGTTGTCCGACCCCGTGCTGCTAATGGTGGCTCATAGAGTGATGGGCAGCACGCTATTGACCATCGGCGACTTCCAGTCGTCAGCGAACCATTTCGAGGAGACAATCAAGCTTTCAACCAGCAAGGGAAAACAGCCGTTATCCGGCCTTTACATGGTCGAGCCCCAGGTCGCTTCACTGCTGCTCTTATCTTGGGACTTGTGGTTCCTGGGCTGTCCGGATCGAGCGCTTGTGCGCGTTTCGGAAGCGCTCGCATTGGCTCAAGATCTTGGTCACCCATACACCATAGCGTTCGCCCATTACATGACTTCTGTTGTGCATCTCCTGCGCGGGGATGCGGCTCGCGCCATCGAAAGCGCCGAACGAAGCTTGGAAATGTCAAAAGAACAGCGGTTTTCACTTTACGTGATTTTGTCGCGAATTTCGCGGGGCCGGGCAGTTGGTGACTTGGGCCAACTTGGAGAGGCCCGGACCGAAATAGCAAAGGGAATCCACGAAGCGCGACGTAATGGCGTCGGTTTCATGCTTCCGATGATGGAAAGCTGGCTGGCGGAGATGCACGCCAAGGCTGGCGAATACGAATCGGCGCTATCGATTGTCGAGGAGGTCCTGGCCAATATTGACGACGTGACAGGCAGATCATGGGAAGCGGAATTGCATCGGCAAAGAGCGCAATTCCTTGTAGCGCTAGATCCATCGAAGGTTCGAGAAGCTGAATCCCATCTTAAGAAGTCTATTGAAGTGGCGCGTGGTCAACGGGCCCGGTCATTGGAATTACGCGCCGCCACAAGCCTTGCAAAACTCTGGCGGACGCAAGGAAGGCTCGATGAGGCGCGCGCGATGCTGGAACCAATCTGCCGTTCGTTTGACGAAGGAGCCGAAACGGCTGACGTCAAGCGGGCGCGCGACGCTCAATTCGCCCTGCGCTGATTCTCATCTCGCAACAAGGTCTTCGCGAACATGGGCGGAGCGACCGACTGCACGGGAGCTCCACCAGTATCGCCAAGTGGGGCGGGAGCACAACACTCTCAGTCACCGATAGAAGCCGATAGCGGCGCGGTGATACCCCTCATGTAGTTACGAAACTTCGCCCAAAACAGCCGCTACCAGAAATCAATTCGGCCATTTTCACGGAAAACGACTGTGAATGTGCCCATTTGATCCAGCAATGGCGCCTTACTCGGCTGGTGGGCTCGCATTGAGAAGCTGAGAAACCGCCGTGACAAGTTGCGCTGGCGCGAACGGTTTCGCCAGCATGATGCTGTTAGGGACACCCTTGGAGGCCCAATCATCAGCGTCTCTGCCGCTCGTGTAAACCACCGGAAAGTTGGGATCAATTTCTCTGGCATGTTTGGCGACCTGCCAGCCGTCAGCCTTGCCCGGCTTCAGATTTATGTCTGTAACGAGCGCTCGATATTTCCCCGCGGAAGCATCCAGCAATGCGATGGCATCTTCGCCAGACGAAGTTATGGCGGCCTCAAAACCACCATCGGCAAGGCACTCCTCGACCAGGCCTTGAACGAGCTGATCATCTTCGACGACCAGAACAACTATTTGATTTTCCACTTGGAACCCACGGTAGTCGCGACGCCGCCACAGCAACAGGGTACACGCGGGGGCAAGACTATCGTTCCTGACAAAGTGAGCAATATTGCGCAGTAAATTTCGGACGGCCTACCGGACCCGTGTCGGCTGCGGGGTCAAAAGGCGACCTCCCTCGAACCCTCAGGCCCTAACGGGCCAAAAGGCGACATCGGTTTTTGCTCAATGCGATGCCGTGAGAGGTTATTGATCATCTCTCGTCGCAAAGATTTGGCCGCAGTCGCACTGAAAAGTCAGTAGGTGGCCTTTCAACTCGCGCTCGGGGCGCTCCCGACCCACCAGACGCATAGTCTGCAGACAGGACGGGCATGGAGACGCGCTCATCTCCCATTGTTGATTTTGTTTATCGCATTTAGCCACGCGGCGCTCCCCGTTGAGGCGGGAGCGCTTCGTCTCTCAGTCACCGATAATGGCCAACGTCCGCGCGGTGATGCATCAAGCATGCGACCGCATAATGGGAAACACAATCCGTCAGTTACTCAAACTAAGCCTTTGCCTAAGCTAATGGATTGCCCATTCTAGGTCAGAGCCGCCGTTGCCAAGCACAACGGATAGCTGCCTTACCTCGTCAAGCCGCCGACATCCGGACCTTGGAAACTCCGCCTATAACCGCTTGGTGCCTATTTCGGCCATTTCTGTCGAATGCTTCCGAAACATGGCGATCCGCTTGCTGGTGAACTCCGCAATGACACTGGGAAATTCAATGGGTGACCTGATCGTCGCAAGCCTTTGAGCGAATTCAAATGAAAATTGCACGTTGGCCTGCGCCATTTCCACCAGCTTTGCTTGATAGGCCCGCACGTTTGCCGTGACTGAGAAAACATCAGTTCCTTTCCTTAAATCGTTATCGAGCAGCCTCGGTTTGCGGTCATTCAAGATTGCCGTCGAATTCTCAGTAGAGAGCGTCTCCTGTGGTGAGTCGTCACCTCTCCTTGGCGGTTCAGTCGGGCCTGGACCGACGGAGCGCAGACGCGTGTCTTTCGGGCTTCTAACAATTGCCTGAGCGGCCTGTTGGGCCCTCGCGGCTGTTTTCCGGCTGTGGGCGCGCTTTGGCGCCGTTGCCAATTTACGTTTGCTCATCAGAGACTCCAGGCATGAGTGGGCGACCAAAAAAGTCGTTGCGCAGAGTCAATCGGCCGTGGGATGGAACGTTCCAGAAGTTCCGTCTCACCAGGATTAATTCATCACATGTTTGTGGACGCCTTCTCGCAGGCTGCAATGTAGAAGTGTCGTGCGCCGTCCAGGCGGTCCTCGACTGTCCGCTTTGGGTCACCAACGGAAGTCACGGCTCGGCGTCGTCATGTCTGTTTCGCCCAGCGGCGGACCTCGCAAGCGCGGCCGATGCGAAGCGTTTGCCGTTCACTTGACATGATTGCGCGCGGGCGGACTGATTTGCCCGTCGTGTTAATTGGTCGCAGCTTTGCGTCGTTGCTCCGACGGGCAAATCACCGGCAGATTTCCGCGTATCCCGTGCCCGCCAAGAGGGGCGCTTCGCGGTCGTCACGAACGTTGGCGCGGGATGCGATGGACGTCTTGGCGCGACGGACGAGCGCGCCCAAGGCGGACGGCGAAGTCGTGTGGTCCTGGCATGCCTCGACGCTGGCGTCAACCTGGCGATGACGTGGCGATGTCGGCCCTTCGGGCCCGACACGCCGGCATCGCGCCGGGGACGGTGACAAGAAAGCCCGGTCACCGGGGAGAGCACGAAGGAAGCCGTTAAAACCAATCGCGCAGGGAGTGCCGGAATGTTTCGGCGAACCTGTGGTGACTTGCTCTGCGTGCTTTTTCCATTTTGCACGCGGAGCTGCGGGTGCGTCTCGCACCCGGCATTCCCTGCGCCCTCTGTTTTCGGAGGGATGTCGTTTGCAAGGACTCGGAGGCGATGGTCTCGCGGGAAGGAAAACGTCTGTCATCGCGAGGAGGACAACCCGGTGTTTCTGTCGAGACGCATCGCTTCGCGATGCTCCTCAGGATGAGGTCGGACAAATGGTTCTCCTCATGGTGAGGACGTGGGGCGAAGCGCCGTCTCGAACCATGAGGCCCGGACGTTCGCATCGCATATGCCCCCATGCCCTCACTTCTTCCCATACGCCGACAAGAACATCCGCGTGGCGCTCGCGATCACTTCGCGGACGCGTTCGGGCGAGGGGGTGGGCGCGGCCTGAAAAATATACGGCATGAACAGCGAGGCCTGGCACATCTGCATGAATTGCGTCGACGCCAGCGGGATATCCTCGATGACGAGGTCTCCCAGACCCGCGCGTGCTTCGAGATAGCCGGCGAGCCGCGCGATCGTGACCGCGATCACGTTGTTATAGAAATTCCGTCCGACCTCGGGCATCCGCTCGGCGATCGCCATCACCGTGCGCGTGGCCGAACCGCCGCCCGGCCGGCACAGCAACTGGATGTAGGCCTGGCCGAATTCCATCAGCGTCGTGGTGACGTCCCGTTCCGGATCGAAGTTGAAGGTCAGCTTGCCCTGCTCGAGGGTTTCTTCCTCGACGATCGCTTCGAACAGCCCGTTCTTGTCGGCGAAGTAGACATAAAGCGTACCCTTGGAGACGCCTGCGGCGCGCGCGATCTCGCCCATGCTGGCGCCGTCAAAGCCCAGATCCATGAAGACCTTGCGCGCGCCGTCGATGATCTGCCGGCGCTTGGCGGAATCCGTCTCACCGACCAGACGAAGAGGAGATGCGTTCTCTGCAACCATTGGTTTAGCCTTCTTCGGGATTTATCCGCCCGGAAACAACTTTGAAGGGTATCCCCCGTATATCATCGGGGTAAGATATAGATTGACCGAACCGTTCGGTCAATGATACTTTTATTGAATTCGACGGGCCCTGCGCGGTCTTCGTCAGTATGTTTTTTGTAATCGGAAGGGGGCCGTGATGGCCGCTGCGAGAGACCAGGCCGCGCGTATTGTGCGTGACGAGCCGGATGCGGCCGGCAACGACGCGGCCCACAAGACTTCCGCTGAGAAGGCTTCGGCCGAGATCGCCGATTCCATTCGCGCGCATCTTTCCGACGAGAGCGGGCGCCGCAGCCATGAAGTGACGGATCTGCCGGCGACCGCAAAACCCGTCAGCCACGACGCTGTCGCCGCGCCGGCAGCCAAGCCTAAAAACCGGAAGAAGACCGTGTTCTTCGGTGCGGTCGCGCTGCTTGCGCTCGCCGCGACCGCTTACGGCGTGCACTGGTTCCTGGTCGGCCGCTTCCACGTCTCGACCGACGACGCCTATGTGCGCACCAACAACACCGTGCTCGGCGCGCGCGTGTCCGGGCATATCGCGGCGATCTTCCCGCGCGACAATACGCTGGTTCATGCCGGCGATGTCGTCTTCAAGATCGACGATGGCGACTACCGGATTGCAGTCGATGCCGCGCGCACGCGCATCCAGACCCAACAGGCAACGATCGAGCGGCTTGGCCGCCAGATCGTCGCGCAGGAAAGCGCGGCGGAGCAGGCCAAGGCGCAGCTGGCTTCCGCCGAAGCCGGCCTCAAGCGCGCCGGTCTCGATTACGATCGCCAGCAGCAACTGAACGAGAAGGGTTACGCCTCGCGCGCCACCTACGAAGTTTCCGAAGCCGGCCGCGACCAGGGCATGGCGGCGGTGAAGTCCGCGCGCGCCGCGGTCGACGCCGCAGCAAAGCAATGTCGAAGTGGCGAAGGCGCAGCAGGCCGAAGCCCGTGCGCAGCTCATGGAGTTGCAGACCTCGCTCGCCAAGGCCGAACGCGATCTCAATTTCACGTCGGTGCGCGCGCCGGTCGACGGCACCTTCTCCAACCGCATGGTCAACACGGGTGATTTCATCGCCGTCGGCCAGCGGCTCGGCAACGTGGTGCCGCTCGACGATGTCTTCATCGACGCCAACTTCAAGGAAACCCAGCTCAAGCGGATTCGTCCCGGCCAGCCGGTGACGATCTCGGTCGACGCCTATGGCCACCGCAAGTTTGCCGGCGTCGTCGAGAGCATTTCACCGGCCGCTGGCTCGGTGTTCACGCTGCTCCCGCCGGACAACGCCACCGGCAACTTCACCAAGATCGTGCAGCGCCTGCCGGTCCGGGTTCGCGTGCCGAAGGATGTCGCGCGGCAGAACCTGTTGCGCGCGGGCATGTCGGTCTATGCCACCGTCGATACCACCGATGGTGCGGCGGATGCCGAGAGCGATGCCGACCTCGATTCGCCTGCCATGATCCATCCGCAATAGACTCATCTGAAAAAAGACATGGCGAACGCCACAACCGCGGACCCGTCGATGATCGCCGCGCAGGCCGATCGCATCGAGCCGCGGCGGCTGATCGCGTTCCTCATCATGGTGTTCGGGATGTTCATGTCGATCCTGGACATCCAGGTCGTCTCGGCTTCGCTCACCGACATCCAGGCCGGCCTCTCGGCAAGCTCCACCGAAGTCTCGTGGGTGCAGACCGCGTATCTGATCGCTGAGGTGATCGCGATACCGCTGTCGGGCTATTTGTCGCGCGCGCTCGGCACGCGGCTGCTGTTTGCGATTTCGGCGGCCGGTTTCACCGTCTCGAGTTTTCTCTGCGGCTTTGCCTCCACGATCGAGCAGATGATCCTGTGGCGCGCGATCCAGGGCTTTCTCGGCGCGGGCATGATCCCGACCGTGTTCGCTTCCGCCTATACGGTGTTTCCGCGTTCCAAGTTCTACATCGTCGGCCCCATCATCGGCCTCGTTGCGACGCTGGCGCCGACCATTGGGCCGACCGTCGGCGGCATCATCACCGACCTGATGTCGTGGCACTGGCTGTTCTTCATCAACGTCGTGCCGGGCGTCATCATCACCTTCGGCGTGCTGGCGCTGGTTGATTTCGACGAGCCGAATTTCGAGTTGCTCGAACATTTCGACTGGTTCGGCCTGATCTCGATGGCGGGATTCCTCGGCGCGCTTGAATATGTGCTCGAGGAAGGTCCGCAATATGAATGGCTGCAGGACACGTCGGTCGCCGTGTGCGCGGCGATCTGCGTGATCTCGGCCATCGCGTTTTTCTACCGCGTGCTGACCGCGAAAGAGCCGATCGTCGATATCACCGCGTTCAACAACCGCAATTTCGGCGTCGGCTGCCTGATCTCGTTCTGCGTCGGTATCGGCCTCTACGGGCTGACCTACATGTATCCGCGTTATCTCGCCGAAGTGCGCGGCTACAGCGCGTTGATGATCGGCGAGACCATGTTCGTCTCCGGCATCACCATGTTCCTGATGGCGCCGATCGTCGGCCGGCTGATGCAGAAGGTCGACATGCGCCTGATCATCGCCTTCGGTCTCGTGGTGTTCGCGCTCGGCTCCTACCAGATGACCTGGATCACGCGCGACTACGATTTCTACGAATTGCTGCTGCCGCAGATCCTGCGCGGCGTCGGCATGATGTGTGCGATGGTGCCGACCAACACGATTGCGCTCGGCACGCTGGAGCCCGACCGGGTCAAGAACGCCTCCGGCCTGTTCAACCTGACGCGCAATCTCGGCGGCGCGGTGGGACTGGCTGTCATCAACGAAGTGCTCAACGATCGCACCGATCTGCACATCTCGCGGCTCCAGGAGCGGGTCAACTGGGGCAACGTGACGGCAACCGAGACGCTCAACGATTTCACCCAGCGCATGCAGGGCATGGGCGATGCCGCGCTGATGGCGCTGAAGCAATTGTCCCAGATCGTTCACCGCCAGGCCGTGGTGATGGGCTATGGCGATGCGTTCTTCATGCTGACGCTGTTTTATGTCGGCCTGAGCATCATGGTGATGCTGTTGAAGAAGCCGAACCCGGCCGCCGCCGCGGAGGCGGGGGACATTGAAGCGCGCTAGCCGCCGTTGATGCTGCTCCACACCAGCGTCACGCCGGACAGAAACAAAAGCCCGAGCACGACGTCGCGGAAATTGCCGTCGCTCAACGCGTGATAGGCGCGCGCACCGAGCCATGCGCCGCCGATCGTGGCCGGGTAGCACCACAAGCGCAAGCCACATCGTCTGGTGCGCGATCAGTCCGGAACCTGCCTGCACGACCAGTGCAGCGGTGAGGATCGTCCAGTTGAACATCTGGAACAGGCCGCGCCGTTCGTCCTTGCCCCAGCCGCGCACGCTCGCCCACAGAATGGGGATTGGACCTGACAGGCCCGCGAGCCCGCCAAGCACGCCGCCGGCAAATCCGATTGCCGTGTCGGCGGGCTTGCCGCCGATGCTCAAGGCCAGCGGCCGGCGCTGCAAATAAAGCGCGGCCGGAAAGATCAAAAGCAGGATGCCGACAGCGAGCTTGAAGTGACGCGGATCGGCATAGGCGACGAGCAAGGTGCCGAGCGGCACGCCGGCCAATCCGCCGACCAGAAAGGGCCACACCATCCTGAAGTCGATCGACTTCCAGATCGAGGGCATCGTCCAGGTCTGTGCGATGATGGAGCAGATCAGGACAAGCTGGACTGCAACGTCCGGCGTCACGACGTAAAGCCAGATGCCGAGCGCCATCAGTGCGGTGCCGAATCCTGCAAGGCCTGACACGAAGCCGCCGGCCAGCGCGCCGAACAACAGCACCGCAATCGTCATCATGCTCATGCTAGTACCGCCGATCTGAAGTCCCTGCACGTAAGCGGCGAATTCGATCAGGGACTTCAGATCGATAAGCGGTACTAGAAAACAATAATTTTGCTAGTGCCCATGACTTTTCGAAGTTCGTGATGGTGGGTGCTGCGATGGAGCACGAACTTCGAAAAGTGGGCACTAGGCTGGTTCTGACATTCGGTTTCGAATGTCAAATCGGCTCGCCGCTTTGTGGAAGATCAAGTGTGTGGAAGATCAGGCGTGTCGAAGACTACTGGTCGTTGCTCTTCCGCGGTCCGAAGATCGCCGTGTAAAGATCGGTGGTCGGTCCGTTGGCGGTGATGCCATAGGCGGTCGGAACGTCCGGTTCTGGCGGCGGCGCAGGCGGTGCGGGTTGCTGGGCGACTTGCACCGGCGCCGGCTGAGCGGCGGGGGCTTGCGGCGGGCGACCGGCCGTCGCGGTCTGGGCCGGCCGGACCTGATAGGTAGACGCGGCGCTCTGTTGAGCCGGCGCGACCGCTTGCGTGGCGACCGGTTGGGTAGCAACGGGCTGCGTCGTCACGGGCTGAACGGGTTGGGTCGAGGCTACGGCCGTCGCAGGCGCCGGCGGCGGTTGGCGGGACCCGAAGATTTCCGTGTAGAGGTCGGTGGTCGTCCCTTCGCTGCTCATGCCGTACATGGTCTTGTACGGCTGCTCACCCTGGCTTGAGGCTTGGGCCGACGTGGCTTGGGCCGACGTCGCGTTGTTTGCGGCCGCGCATCCGCCGGCGACCACCGCAACGGCGGCGAGCGCAATCGTGACACGGATGCAAGACACTGCGCTGCTCAAGATGATCCCCCGACCATCGACCGTCCGGCCGATCCTCCAGCAATAAGCCCCCGATATGGCGCCCGCAAGGCAAAGCTGCACCGCCAAAAGGCGCGCTTCGGCAGGCTCAAAATGGCGAGGGGCCCGGCGCGCTAACGCCGAACCCCTCGTTGATAAGCATCAGCCGGCCTGTAAGCCGGGTTCTGTAGGGCCTTGCCCGCTTGCGCGGCCAAGACGTGACGGCCATTCCTCTGGGACAGCGCTTGCGCGTTGCCTCGAGCAACCTACCCGGACGGCGAGCCTGACATCGCTCCCGCGGGCATTATCGCTTTCGCGAACGACCCGCGTTGCCATCCCTATTCGGTCTTGCTCCCGGTGTGGTTTGCCATGCCGGTTCCGTTGCCGGACCCGCGGTGCGCTCTTACCGCACCTTTTCACCCTTACTGCCCCCCGAAGGAGGAAGCGGTTCGTTCTCTGTGGCACTTTCCCTGGGGTTGCCCCCGCCGGAAGTTATCCGGCACCGTATGTCGATGGAGCCCGGACTTTCCTCTCCCTTGAGGGGAGCGGCCGTCCGGCCGACTGACGGTTAATGGCATGGGGTTTATGACGGACGGCGTCAAGCGGTTAACGGTGGGGTCGGGAGGTCCAAAAATAATTATCGTGAACATGTCGTTCTATTGTCTGGCCGTTCGACTGGATGTTGGCGATCCAGCCAAGCAGAGGAGTGACGAATATGCAGTATCTGTTGATGATCTATCGGAGCGAGGCTGAGCTCTTCAAAATGACCGATGCCGACCGCCAGAAAATGTCGGCCGACTATGGGACCTATACGCAGTCCATCATCCAGAGCGGTCATTTCAAGGCCGGCGACGGCTTGCAGCCATCGACGACGGCGACCACCGTGCGCGTGCGCGACGGCAAGGTGATGACCACCGACGGCCCGTTCGCCGAAACCCGCGAGCAACTCGGCGGCTACTATCTGGTCGAGGCCAAGGACCTCGATGAGGCGATCAAGCTCGCGGCGCGGATTCCCGGCGCTGCGACCGGCTCGATCGAGGTTCGTCCGGTCATGATCTACAAATGATGGCGAAGCCGTCATTCCGGAGCGGCCGAAGGCCGAATCCGGAATCTCGCACCTCATTTCTGGATTCCGGGTCTGCTGGCTCCGCCAGCATCCCGGAATGACGGTGAGAGATGAATTCAGCCGAGATCGAAAAAATATTTCGCGACGAGACGGGGCGGGCGCTCGCCACGCTGATCCGTCTCGTCGGCGATTTCGATCTTGCCGAAGAAGCGCTCCAGGAAGCCTTTGCTGCCGCGCTGGAGCGCTGGTCTTCGGAAACGCCCGCTAATCCGCGGGCGTGGCTCGTCAGCGTCGCGCGCAACAAGGCGATCGATCGCATTCGCCGGCAAATCTCGTTTCGCGAGAAAGAAGCCGAGCTTGACTCATGAGACCTTGCTCAACGCGGAAAGCGCGGCCGAAGAAGACAGCGCAGCCCTCGACGACGATATGCTGCGGCTGATCTTCACGTGTTGCCATCCGTCGTTCGCGGCGGAAGTGCAGGTCGCGCTGACGTTGCGCACAATCTGCGGGCTGACCACCGCGCAAATCGCGCGGGCCTTTCTCGTGAGCGAGGAGGCGATGGGTCAGCGCCTGGTCCGCGCCAAGCAGAAGATCAAGCTCGCCGGCATCCCCTACGAAGTGCCTGAACGCGATGCGCTTGGCCTTGCGGCTGCGCGGCGTGCTGGCGGTGATCTACCTCGTCTTCACCGAAGGCTATGTCGCGACGTCAGGCGAGGAACTGATGCGGCCGGACCTGGCGCGCGAAGCGATCCGGCTGGCGCGCTTGCTCGACGGATTGATGCCGGGACGGCGCGAGGTGAAGGGCTTGCTCGCCTTGATGCTGCTGCACGATGCGCGCCGCGCCGGACGTCAGACCGAAGGCGGCGACGTCGTTCTGCTCGAAGAGCAGGACCGCACGCTATGGGACCAGACGCAGATCGGCGAAGGCCTGCGCCTTGTGGAACAAGCCCTGAAGTTGCCGGGCCGTCCCGAGCCTTACGCGGTGCAGGCCGCGATCGCAGCGCTGCATGCGCAGGCGCCCAGCCATGAAGCCACCGACTGGAAACAGATCGCCGGGCTCTACGAAGTGCTGCTGCGGATCAGTCCATCGCCGGTGATCGAACTCAATCACGCCGCCGCGGTTTCGATGGTCGACGGTCCGGCCCGCGCGCTCGATCTGATCGACGCGTTGCAGGCGCGCGGCGCTCTCGACGGCTATGAGCTGTTGCCGGCGGTGCGCGCCGACCTGTTGCGCCGGCTCGGCCGGCGCGAAGCTGCGCGCGAGGCGTATCTCGCGGCAACGGCCGCCACGCAGCTCGAGCCGTTGCGGCGGCTCTATGCGCGGCGGCTGGCGGAACTCGATGGTTGAGAGCTTGGCCCTGTTGCCGTCAACGACAGATCAGCTCTTGCTCACCAGGATCATGTCGTCAATGACCAGCGCATCGATGCCGGACTTGCGGAAGGTCACGATCGCGTCCGTCGGCGTACAGACGATCGGCTCGCTGTCGTTGAAGGACGTATTGACGACGATCGGCACGCCGGTGAGCTTGTGGAAGGCCGAGATCAATTCGTGATAGCGCGGGTTCAGCTTGCGGCTCACGAGCTGGACGCGGGCCGTGCCGTCCTTGTGCACGACGGCGGGAATCCGATCGAGCTTGTCGGCCTGGACGCGGGGCGTGAACAGCATGAACTCGTGGCTGGCCGACCGCGGTCCAACCTCGAACCAATCGTCGGCATGTTCTGACAGCACGCTCGGTGCGAACGGGCGGAAGTCTTCGCGGTGCTTGACCTTCTGGTTCAGGATGTCGCGCATCTCCGGCCGGCGCGGATCGGCCAGCAGTGAACGATTGCCGAGCGCGCGCGGGCCGAATTCCATCCGTCCCTGAAACCAGGCGACGATCTTGCCGTCGGCAATCAATTTGGCGGCGTCGCGCGCCGGCGACTTGCTCCGCCGCGCCTTGAGGCCGGATGCCTTGATCGCGGCTTCGATCTCGCGCCGATTGAACGACGGGCCAAGATACGGCGTCGAGTAGCCGCGCTGCGGCGGCTTCTTCTGGGTGTCGACATGGACGGCGAAAGCCGCGCCGATCGCCGTGCCTGCGTCGTGCGGCGCGGACGGAATGAAGATGTTGGCGAACTCGCCGGATTTCTGCACCGCTTCATTGGCGACGCAATTGAGCCCGACGCCGCCGGAAAGGCAGAGATTGTCTGATGGCACCATGCGCTTGATGCGGCGTACGAGCGCCATCACCGCCGCGTCGGTCGCCTCTTGAAGCGCGGCGGCGATATCGCCGTGCCTTGGCTCGAACGGATCGTCCTCGTAGCGAGGCGGCCCGAACAAGGCCACCACCTTGTCCTGGCTGTCCGGGCTCATGCCGAGCAGCCCCTGGGCGACACCGAAATTTTCGTTCTCGGAACGAAGGATCGATCGAAACGTCTCGCGAAAGGCGGCGGGATCTCCATAAGCCGCAAGCCCCATGGTCTTCGAGGCGTCGTAGTGCGAGAAGCCGAGATAGCCGGAGAACACTTCCCACAAGAAGCCCATCGAATGCGGATAGTCGAAAACCTCGATTTCCTTGATGTCGGTGCCCGTGGCTTTCGCAAGCGAGGCGCCGGCGGTCTCGCCAATTCCGTCGATGGTGAGAATTGCGGCGCGATCGAAGCCGGATGGGAAATAGGCCGAGGCGGCATGCGCCAGATGGTGGGAAACGAAATGAAGTTTCTTGCCAAGCGTGCGTCCGAGCAGTTCATCGATCGCCGCGGGCACCTGACCGATGCGCAGACGGAAAGTTTCCTCGGACTTCCGATCCCAAAACTCAGGTCGATATGATTTCTGACGCCGCTTGGGATCGAACGAATATCCGACATGATCGATGTCGCGCGCGGTGAGGCCGGCGGCCTTCAGGCAGTAACGGATCGAACGCTCGGGGAGTTGGTGCGGGTTATCGAAGCTCGCTTCCTTGCCGTGCTTGATACGGTTGAATCGCTCCTCCTCGACGGCAGCCACGAGCTTGCCGTCGACGAGCAGCGCTGCGGCTGACTCGTGGTACACGCAGTTGATTCCAAGAACGTTTGCCACTTACTCCACTCCTCCCGTTCTGACACGTCTGCGGACGGCGGCCGCCTTGTCGAAAGGCAACAGTCGTCCTGCGGGTCTCGTGAGCCTTGAGGGGCTCTATCTCTTTGTAATCAGGGCCATGCGCGCGGTTCAATTTCCGATGTCTTCGATCATCTTGCCGTGCTGAACCAATGCTGAACACGATCGTCAAAATCGACGCGCGCGGCCACCGCGCCCGGCCAGGCAACGGCCTTGCGTTCGGCAAGTCCCGTTGTTGCAGACGATCTCATTCTCCCGTGTCGAAACGACGGGAGTCAACGGTAGCTCGTGGCGGAATAGAAGCGTTAAGTTGTCGCGGCCGCCGCGGCGTCCGCCGGCAGGCTGGCGAGCAGCGACTGCAATGTCGTCAGCGTCGAATGATCGGCGACGCCGTCGACGCGTTGGGGGCGGAAATGGCGCTGGAAGGCGGTCACGACTTCCATGGTGGTGGTGTCATATTTGCCGGTGACGGGAATGCCATAGCCGTAGCGGGCGAGCGCCTGCTGCAGATTGCGAACGTCGTCGCTGATCGTGCCGAGCTTGAGCCCTTCGCTGCGCACGATCGGCGCGGGCTGAACCCAGTGGCCGACGCCGGAATTCGCCATCGAATGCCAGGGAAACTTTTCGCCGGGATCTTTCTTGCGCGAGGGCGCGACGTCGGAATGCGCCAGCACCCGATGCGACGGCACACTGCGGCGGAGCATGATGCCGCGGCACAGTGCGATCACGGCCGCGATCTGCCGCAACGGAAATTCCGGATAGCCCCAGTCGTGCCCGCGATTGACGATCTCGACGCCGATCGAGCATGAGTTGATGTCGTCCTCGCCGGCCCAACTGCCGACGCCGGCATGCCAGGCGCGCTTGGACTCCGGCACGCACTGGATGATGCGGCCATCTTCCAGGACGATGTAATGCGCCGACACGTCGGTGCCCGCGGTGCAAAGCTGCGCGATCGCGCCCTGCACATCGGGCATTCCCGTGTAGTGCAGCAGGATCATGTCGGGGGTGCGGCCCTTGTTCCGCTCGCCGAAATTGGCCGACGGAATCACGTCGGAGGCGATCGAGGAATCGGGGTTGAAGGTCTGCATGTTCGCAAGGGGCCGAGGCAGCGGTGTGGCGCGCCGCTTCGAATCAACTGCAGGAGTTGCGAACGAACCAAGCGACATATCAATACCCAAACCGGGCAGGACGACGGCAGCGGCAAATTTTCAAAATATGTTTCACCACTATTCTCTGCTCCGTCGCCGCGCGCAATCTCATGGCCGCTCCGTTACCAGCATTTTGGCGGGGTGTGTGCGGAACGCATCACTTCGCCCGTCGAAGGCGGTGGATAACCCGTGTCGGTCGTCCAGGTGCCGCGTCGGGTTCCCGCCTCGGGAGCGTCAACGCTTTCTTAACGCTACCTGTCGTTACTAATAAGTGGTGAAGAGCTGCGCCCGGTTTTCAGGCCGGCTGGCGCCGCCGACTTGTCACGCATGGGGTGCGTCTCGAAGTCGGACCGGAGCCTCCGCCGGCGGAGGGGCTGGAAAACATAGGTTTGACGTGCCCGTTCGGATCCCAGCTTCGCAGGAAGGAACGCCGCACATCGCGGCGAGGGACCGGGGCTGGGCACGGTTTCGCCGGGTTGGGACGCGAATCTCGTCGTTCCGTCCGCCAGTCATGTTGGAAGGCCGGGCCAAAAAGCTAACGTCGAGGCGCCATGGACGACCGAGCCTCCGAGTTCCGCATCGCGCTCCGGTGTTCGCCGGGAGGGTGGGCATGACCACGCCGTCCGTCCGTCCGCGTCATATTTCCGTGCTCGGCCGCGAGGTGCTCGCCTGGCTCGAGCCGCGCGGCGGGGCGATTTATCTCGACGCGACGTTCGGCGCGGGCGGCTATAGCCAGGCGATCCTCCAAACGCGGGAGACGCGCGTCATCGGCATCGACCGCGATCGCACGGCGATTGCGGGCGGCTTTGACCTTGTCGAGCGCTCGGAAGGCCGCCTCACTCTGGTCGAGGACCGCTTCTCCAACCTCGCGGAAGTCTGCGCCGCGCAAGGCGTGACCTCGGTCGACGGCGTCGTGATGGATATCGGCGTCTCCTCGATGCAACTCGACCAGGCCGGGCGCGGCTTTTCGTTCCGCGCCGACGGTCCCCTCGATATGCGGATGGGGCAGGATGGCCCGACCGCGGCGGATGTGATCGCAAGAGCGTCCGAGGCCGATCTTGCCAACATCATCTACATCTTCGGCGAAGAGCGTCACTCCCGCGCGGTGGCGCGTGCGATCGTCGCCGCGCGCAAGGAAGCGCCGATCACCTCGACCCGGGCGCTGGCCGATCTCGTCGCCAAGGTGGTGCGTGGAAAGCCGGGCGAGATTCATCCGGCCACGCGGACGTTTCAGGGCCTTCGCATCTTCGTCAACCAGGAACTCGACGAGTTGCAGCTTGCGCTTTCCGCCGCCGAGCGCGTCCTCAAGCCCGGCGGACGGCTCGTCGTGGTGTCGTTCCATTCGCTGGAAGACCGTATCGTCAAGAACTTCCTCAACGAGCGTGCCAAAACGGGTGGCGGCTCGCGGCACCAGCCGGAGGCGACGCATCGCGCGCCGAGCTTTGCCATTCTCACCAAGCGGCCCGTCGTGGCCGATGACGACGAACTCGCGGCCAATCCGCGCGCGCGTTCCGCCAAGCTTCGTGCCGCAGCGCGCACCGACGCTCCCGTCCATCCGGCCGGCGAACTGCCGGGATGGCCGACGCTCGACACCGTGATGAGGGGAGGCTGACGCATGCGCATCATCCATCTCCTCGTGATCGGCGTTCTGGTGTTTGCCGCCGCCTATGTCTACCGCATCAAGATGGAATCGACCGAGCGCACCGAGCGGGTGCTGCGGCTGCGCGCGCAAATCCGTGAAGAGCGCGACGCCATCGCGGTGTTGCGCGCGGAATGGGCCAAGCTCGATTCCCCGCTGCGTCTGCAGGGGCTCGCCGAGCGCCACCTGCCGCTCAAGCCGCTCAACGCCAATCAATATGATTCCCTGAAGAACCTGCCCGACCGTCCGCCGAGCCTCGTCAAGCCGGGTGAACCCGATCCGATCGGTGCGATGCTCGAGACGATCGAGGCGAGCTCCGATGCGCCGGTGACCACGGGTTCGATCCCGCGACAGGAGGGTCAGCGATGACCGATCGCTTGCCTGCCGTTCAACAACGGGAGCCGTGGCGGCAGCGGCTGGTCCGCAGCCTGCTTTACGGGCGCAACGTCGACCGCGCCGCAAAAGCGCGTGCCCGCGTCGGCTTCGTGATGCTGGCATTTGTCGCGGTCTATGCCGTGATCGGCGGCCGTCTCGTGATGTTTGCGACCGGCACCGACAGCCACAGCGCGCGGCGAGGCGGAAGCCAGGACGCGATTGCGACCGCGCGGCCGGATATCGTCGATCGCAACGGCGAAATTCTCGCAACCGACGTCAAGGCGCCAAGTCTGTTCGGCGAGCCGCGGCGCATCATCGACAAGGACGAGGCGATCGAGCTTCTGACGGCGACCTTGCCGGATCTCGACACCATCGAAACGCGCGAGCGCCTGTCCGGCCGCAAGGGGTTTGTCTGGCTCAAGCGCGAAATCTCGCCGAAGCAACAGCAGGAAATCCATCGCCTCGGCATTCCCGGCATCGGCTTCCTGCGCGAGAACAAGCGCGTCTATCCGACCGGCAACGAGGTCGCGCATCTGATCGGCCTCGTCAACATCGACAACCAGGGCATCGCCGGGATGGAGAAGTGGCTCGACAGCAACGGCCTTGCCGATCTGCATCGCGCCGGCTTTGCCACCGACCGCTTGCAGCGTCCGGTCGAATTGTCGGTCGACCTGCGGGTCGAGCACGCGCTGCGCGACGAACTGCTCAAGGCCAAGGAAAAATTTCACGCCAAGGCGGCGTCAGGTCTCGTCACCAACGTCAGGACCGGCGAGGTGGTGGCGATGGTTTCGGTGCCGGATTTCGATCCGAACAATCCGAAGGAAGCGCACGACCCCGACCGCATCAACCGCCTCACCACCGGCGTCTACGAGATGGGCTCGACGTTCAAGGCGTTCACGCTCGCGATGGCGCTCGATACCGGCAAGTACGGCCTGGATTCGCTGTGGGATGCGCGCGGCCCGCTGCACTATGGAAAATTCGCGATCCACGACGACGAGCCGAAGGGCCGCTTCCTCAACATGAAGGAAGTCTTCACCTTCTCCTCCAACGTCGGCGCAGCGCGCATCGCGCTGTCGCAAGGCGTCGAAGGACACAAGGCGTTCCTGCGCAAGATGGGCCAGCTCGACCGGTTGCGCACCGAATTGCCGGAGAGCGCCTCGCCGATCGTGCCGCGCCACTGGGGCGAATTGAACACCATCACCATCGCCTTCGGTCACGGCATGGCGGTGGCGCCGTTGCAGGCGGTGATGGGCGTCAGCGCGCTCGTCAATGGCGGCTATCTCATTCCGCCGACCTTCCTCAAACGGACCGAGGAAGAGGCGATGGAAGTCGCCAAACGGGTGATCCGGCCCGAGACGTCGGAGAAGATGCGGTTCCTGATGAGGCTCAATGCCGAGATCGGCACCGCGCGCAAGGCCGACGTCAAGGGCTACTACATCGGCGGCAAGACCGGCACGGCCGAGAAGGTCGTCAACGGCCGCTACGCCAAGAAGCGCGTGCTGACCGCCTTCACCGCGATCCTCCCCGTAGACAAGCCGCGCTATCAGCTCCTGATCATGCTGGACGAACCGCAGCCGCTGAAGGAAACCTACGGCTTCATCACCTCGGGCTGGAACGCGGTGCCGACCGCGGGCAACGTCATTTCCCGCATCGCGCCGCTTCTGGGCGTCGAGCCGCGGTTCGACCTGCCGCCGTCCGACCGCCTTATTCTTGCGGCATCGAAGACAAGCCAGTAAGGCGTAGTGGTCCGGTTCTGACCCCATGATTCCGCTGCCTGCGGGCCGCAATGGAACACCATGAAGCTCTCCGACCTCTTCGGCGCCGACGCCATCATTCGATCCGCAGGCCAACGCCGGTGCGATCGAGGTTTCGGGGCTGGCGGTCGACAGCCGCGCCGTCAAACCGGGCGATCTGTTCTTTGCACTCGCCGGCGCGAAAACCGATGGCGCGCGTTTCGTCGAGGCGGCGATTGCGGCCGGCGCCGTTGCGATCGCCGGCGACCGTCCTCCGATCGGCGGAAGTCGCGTGCCGTTCGTGACGACGCCGAATCCACGCCGCGCGCTGGCGCTGGCGGCGGCGAAGTTCTTTCCGAGACAACCCTCGACGATTGCGGCCGTGACCGGCACCAGCGGCAAAACCTCCGTTGCCGCTTTCACGCGCCAAATCTGGCAGCGCCTCGGCTTTGAAGCCGCGAGCATCGGCACCATCGGTCTCGTCTCGCCGAAGCGCACCGTCTATGGCTCGCTGACCACGCCGGACCCGATCGCCTTGCACCGGCAACTCGACGAGATCGCGCGCGACGGCGTCACCCATCTGGCGTTCGAGGCATCATCGCACGGCCTCGATCAATACCGGCTCGACGGCGTGCGGGTGAACGCCGGAGCCTTCACCAACCTTTCGCGCGACCACATGGATTATCATCCTGACGTCGCGCATTACCTCGCGGCAAAACTTCGGCTGTTCAGGGATCTCGTGGTGGACGGTGGCGTGGCGGTGATTTCGGCCGATCATGATTGTTCGGCCGAGGTGATCGAGGCCGCCGCGCAGAGAAAATTGCTGACGATGACCGTCGGCCACAACGGCGACGGCGCAGGCGAGGGGATTCGCGTCGCGGCGACTTCGGTCGACGGTTTCGCGCAACGGCTCGAACTCGAGCATCGCGGCCGCCGCTATCAGGTCCATCTGCCGCTGGTCGGCGAATTCCAGATCGAGAACGCGGTGGTGGCCGCGGGTCTTGCGATCGCAACCGGCGGCGACCCCGAGCAGGTCTTCGCTTCACTCGAGCAACTCGAGGGCGCCAAGGGGCGGCTGGAGCAGGTCGGCGAATTCAACGGCGCGCCGATCTTTGTCGATTACGCCCACAAGCCGGACGCGCTGACCAAGGCGCTGCAAGCCTTGCGGCCGTATACCCAGCGAAAACTCATCGTCGTGTTCGGCGCCGGCGGCGACCGTGACGCCGGCAAGCGGCCGCTGATGGGCGCGATCGCGTCAGAACATGCCGACGAGGTCATCATCACCGACGACAATCCGCGCAGCGAAAATCCGGCCGCGATCCGCGCGGCGATCTTGGCGACTGCCAAGGGCGCCAGGGAAATCGGCGACCGCACCGAGGCGATCGGCAAGGCCATTGCGGGCCTGGCCAAGGGCGATGTGCTTCTGATCGCCGGCAAGGGTCACGAGACCGGACAGATCATCGGCGATCGCGTATTGCCGTTCAGCGATCACGACGCGGTGGCCTCTGCTTTGGCCGAGAGGACGATATGAGCGCAACGCCGTTATGGACATCCGATGCAATGCAGGCGGCGATGCGCGCCGCCGTCAACGGAACGCTGCCGCAAGGTATCACCGGCATTTCGATCGACAGCCGCACGCTTGCGCCGGGCGAAGCATACTTTCGCGATCAAGGGCGCGCTGCATGACGGGCACGACTTCGTCGCCGCGGCGTTGAAGGCCGGCGCCGGACTTGCGGTCGTTGAAAAAGCGCAAGCCGCCAAGTTCGCGCCCGACGCGCCGTTGCTGGTGGTGGACGACGTGCTGGCGGCGCTGGTCGATCTCGGACGCGCCTCGCGTGCGCGGCTCAAAGCGCAGGTGATTGCGGTCACGGGCTCGGTCGGCAAGACCTCGACCAAGGAAGCACTGCTTCACGTGCTGTCGGCGCAGGGGCAAACCCACGCATCAGTGGCGTCCTTCAACAATCATTGGGGCGTGCCGTTGTCGCTGGCGCGCTGCCCGGCCGACGCCCGCTTTGCGGTGTTCGAGATCGGGATGAATCACGCCGGCGAGATCTCGCCGCTCGTCAAGATGGTGCGGCCGCATGTGGCGATCATCACCACCGTCGAGCCGGTGCATCTGGAATTCTTTTCCGGCATTGAGGCGATCGCGGACGCCAAGGCGGAAATCTTTGACGGCATCGAGCCCGGCGGCGCCGCCGTGCTCAACCGCGACAATTCGCAATTCGCAAGGCTCAGCCGCCGCGCCAAGGAATGTGGCGTGTCGCGCATCATTTCGTTCGGTGCGGACAAGAAAGCCGAAGCTCGTTTGATCGACGTCGCGCTGCACGCGACCTGTTCGGCGGTCCATGCCGAGATACTCGGCCACGAAGTGACCTACAAACTCGGCATGCCCGGCCGTCACATGGCGATGAATTCGCTGGCGGTGCTTGCGGCGGCTTCGCTGGCCGGCGCCGATCTGGCGCTGGCTTCGCTGTCGTTGTCGCAATTGGTCCCCGCTGCGGGGCGCGGCGTGCGTCAGACGCTGCTGGCGCCGGGTGGCGAAATCACGCTGATCGACGAGAGTTACAACGCCAACCCGGCGTCGATGGCGGCGGCGCTGAGCGTTCTTGGCCGGGCGAAGATCGGTCCGCAGGGCCGGCGGATCGCGATCCTGGGCGATATGCTCGAACTGGGCCCGGCCGGCGCGCAATTGCATGCCGGCCTGAATGACGCCATCAAGGCCGACCATATCGACCTGGTGTTTTGTTGTGGCCCGTTGATGCGTCATCTCTGGGACAGTCTTTCCGCCGGCAAGCGGGGCGGCTACGCCGAGAGCGCGGCGGGCCTCGAAGCGCAGGTTGTCGGCGCTATCAGGGCCGGCGACGCCCTCATGGTCAAAGGCTCGAACGGATCGAAGACGAAAACCATTGTCACCGCGCTCGAAAAGCGCTTTCCCGGCAAGGGCGCGTTCGACGAAGCCTCGGTATAGGCGGTTCCGCCTTGCGGCGCATCTGAAGCAAATGTCAGAACCGGCACGGTACGAATGTCAGAAATCCGACATTTGCCAGTGGTCCTTTGATTCCAACATTTGTAAAAGTGCGTGCTAAGGAATCCAAATGCCGGAATCGGACCGCTAAAAAGTGGGCACTAGATGTTTTATTGGTTGATCGAACTTTCCAACACGGTCCCGGCGCTTGCCTTCCTGCACAGCTTCCTGAACGTGTTCCGCTACATCACGTTCCGCACCGGCGGGGCGATGGTGACGGGCGCGCTGTTCGTCTTCCTGTTCGGACCCTGGATCATCGACCATTTGCGGCTGCGCCAGGGCAAGGGCCAGCCGATCCGCACCGACGGTCCGCAATCCCATCTCGTCAAGAAGGGCACGCCCACCATGGGCGGGCTGATGATCCTCTCGGGGCTGGTGGTCTCGACCGTGCTGTGGGCCAATCCGGTCAATCCCTATGTCTGGATCGTGCTGGCCGTGACGCTCGGTTTCGGCTTCATCGGCTTTTATGACGACTACCTGAAGGTCACCAAGCAGAGCCATAGCGGCTTCGCCGGCCGTATCCGCCTGCTGCTGGAGACGGTCATTGCGCTCGCGGCGTGTTTCGCGCTGGTGCGGCTTGGGCGCGAGCCGTTCTCGACCTCGCTGGTGATTCCCTTCTTCAAGGACGTGGCGCTGAACTTCGGCTGGTTCTTCGCGGTGTTCGGCGCCTTCATCATCGTCGGCGCCGGCAATGCGGTGAATCTCACCGACGGCCTCGACGGGCTCGCCATCGTGCCCGTCATGATCGCGGCCATGAGTTTCGGCATGATCTCCTACCTCACCGGCAACGCGGTGTTTTCGGATTACCTTCAGATCAACTACGTCGCCGGTACCGGCGAACTTGCGGTTCTCTGCGGCGCGGTATTGGGCGCGGGTCTCGGCTTCCTCTGGTTCAACGCGCCGCCGGCCTCGATCTTCATGGGCGACACCGGCTCGCTGGCGCTGGGCGGCATGCTCGGCTCGATCGCGGTCGCGGTGAAGCACGAGATCGTGCTCGCGGTGATCGGCGGCCTGTTCGTGCTCGAGGCGGTGTCGGTGATCGTGCAGGTGACGTCCTTCAAGCTCACCGGAAAGCGCATCTTCAAGATGGCGCCGATCCACCACCATTTCGAGCAGTTGGGCTGGACCGAGCCGCAGATCGTGATCCGCTTCTGGATCATTTCGGTGATGCTGGCGCTGGCCGGCCTCTCCACGCTGAAGCTGCGGTGACGCCTTGATCCCCGTCACCTCCTTTGCGGGCAAGACGGTCGCGGTGTTCGGCCTCGGCGGCTCGGGTCTGGCGAGCTGTCATGCGCTCAAGGCCGGCGGCGCCGAAGTGGTCGCGGGCGACGACGGCGCCGAGCGGCTGGCGGAAGCCGCCAAGGCCGGTTTCATCACCGCTGATTTAAGAACGGTCGACTGGTCGCGCTTTGCCGCGCTGATCCTGACGCCCGGCGCGCCGCTGACGCATCCGACGCCGCACTGGAGCGTGCTGAAGGCGCGTCAGGCCGGCGTCGAGGTGATCGGCGACGTCGAATTGTTCTGCCGCGAGCGGCAACGCCACGCGCCGGATGCGCCCTTCGTTGCGATCACCGGCACCAACGGCAAATCGACCACCACCGCGCTGACCGCGCACCTGATGAAAGTGGCCGGCTTCGACACCCAGATGGGCGGCAATATCGGCACCGCGATCCTGTCGCTGGAGCCGCCGCGCAAGGGCCGCGTGCATGTGATCGAGATGTCGTCGTATCAGATCGATCTCACGCCGTCGCTCGATCCGACGGTCGGCATCCTCATCAATGTCAGCGAAGACCACATCGATCGTCATGGCACGCTCGAACATTATGCGGCCGTGAAGGAACGGCTGGTGGCCGGCGTTCAATCGCAAGGCACGGCCATCGTCGGCGTCGACGACATCTGGTGCCGCGCGAGCGCCGACCGGATCGAGCAGGCCGGAAAGCGCGTCGTTCGCATCTCCGTGAAGAACCCCGTGCCTGACGGCATCTATGTCGATCACGAGACGATCTGGCGCGCCTCGGGTGCCGCGCGCACTGAAGTCGCGAAGATCGGCGGCATTGGTTCGCTGCGCGGGCTGCACAACGCGCAGAACGCCGCCTGCGCCTCGGCGGCCGCGCTCGCGCTCGGTGTCGCCGGCGACGTCTTGCAGAAGGGGTTGCGGAGTTTTCCGGGCCTCGCGCACCGGATGGAGCAGGTCGGCCGCCGCGATCACGTGCTGTTCGTCAACGACTCCAAGGGCACCAACGCGGACGCCACCGCGCACGCGCTGTCGTCGTTTGCGGATATCTTCTGGATCGCCGGAGGAAAGCCGAAGGCCGGCGGCATCACGAGTTCTTGCGGAATACTTTCCCGCGTATCCGTAAAGCCTATCTGATCGGCGAAGCCGCGCAGGAATTCGCCGGCACGCTCGGCGCGAGCGCGCCGCATGAAATCTCGCAGACGCTCGATGTCGCGGTCGAGCACGCCGCGCGCGATGCGGCTGCGTCAGGATTGAAGGAAGCGGTGGTGCTGCTGTCGCCGGCCTGTGCGTCGTTCGACCAGTATCGCAACTTCGAGATCCGCGGCGACAAAATTCCGCGATCTCGTCCAGGCGCTGCCCGGCGTGAAGCCGGTGGTGTGAGACGTCTTCATCCCTCCCCCTCGTGGGGAGGGTGGCGCATCGAGAGCGTAGCGAGCGATGTGTCGGGTGGGGCGTGTTTGGTCCGCCGACACCCCCACCCCGACGCTCATTGCTTCGGATCGACGCCACGCAACGAGGGGGAGGGATAAGAAAGACCAATCCGTTAACCCCTTGGAAACCATCATCGGCGACCAATGGGCGATCTCTATCTGCAGAGAACGCCCATGCTCTCCCGTGAACAGCGAAACCCCCTCAGCGACTGGTGGTGGACGGTCGATCGTCTGCAACTGGCGGCGATCGGCGCGCTGATTCTGGGCGGCGTCATCCTGTCGCTGGCGGCAAGCCCGCAGGTCGCGACCCGGATCGGGCTCGATCCCTTCCACTTCTTCAATCACCACGTGATGTTCCTGCTGCCGTCGCTGACGGTGCTGCTCGGCGTCTCGTTCCTGTCGCCGTTGCAGATCCGGCGCACCGCGCTGATCGTTTTCGCGATCAGCATCACGCTGATCGTGCTCACGCTTCTGATCGGGCCCGAAGTGAAGGGCTCGCGGCGCTGGATCACCCTGCTCGGCGTCAACATCCAGGCCTCGGAATCGGCCAAGCCGTCGTTCGTCGTGATCGCCGCCTGGCTGTTTGCGGAATTCGACCAAGCGGCCGGAAATGCCGGCGACCTCGATGGCGATGGTGATTTTATTGATGCTGGTCTCGCTGCTCGTGATGGAGCCGGACTTCGGTCAGACCATGCTGATCCTGATGGTGTGGGGCTCGCTGTTCTTCATCGCCGGCATGCGCATGATCTGGGTGATGGGGCTGGCGGGCGCGGCAGGCACCGGACTGTTCGCGGCCTATCTGTTCGTGCCGCACGTCGCCGGCCGCATCAAGCGCTTCATGAATCCGGCCTCGGGCGACACCTTCCAGGTCGACACCGCAATGGAAGCCTTCAGCAATGGCGGCTGGTTTGGCCTGGGGCCGGGCGAGGGCATCGCCAAGCGCAGCCTGCCGGACAGCCACACCGACTTCGTGTTCGCGGTCGCCGCGGAGGAGTTCGGGATTATTCTGTGCCTGGCGCTGCTCGCGCTGTTCGCGTTTGTCGTGATCCGTGCGCTGTCGCGGGCCTATGCGAGTGAAGACATGTTCGCGCGCTTTGCCGCGTCCGGCCTCGCCATCCTGTTCGGCGTGCAGGCCGCGATCAACATGTCCGTCAATCTGCAACTGATCCCGGCCAAGGGCATGACGCTGCCGTTCATTTCGTACGGCGGCTCTTCGATGGTGTCGCTGGCCTATGGGGTCGGCATGCTGCTGGCGCTGACGCGGCAACGGCCGCGCACGGAGCAGGAATCGATGAACGCCGCCTCCACCAAGCCGAGCTACGCGTAGACGTTTCGCGCCTCGCCATGTCACCGCTTTGGCGGTAATAGAGGCGTCATGGAGCACATCTCCCCTCATCCTGCTGGCTGCGGGCGGTACCGGCGGGCATCTGTTTCCGGCCGAAGCCCTCGGCGTGGAGTTGAAGAAGCGCGGCCTGCGCGTCCGGCTCGCGACCGATGCGCGCGCGCTGCGTTATTCCGGCCTGTTCTCGCGCGACACCATCGATGTGGTGCCGAGCGAAACCGTGCGCAGCCGCAATCCGTTGTCGCTGGCGCGCACCGGATTGACGCTTGCCGCCGGCATGGTCGTCGCGGTTCGTCTGTTGCGCAAACTCAGAGCCCGCGGCCGTCGTCGGCTTCGGCGGCTATCCGACGTTGCCGCCGCTTCTGGCCGCGCGGCTGCTTGGCATTCCCTCGGTCATTCATGACGCCAATGCCGTGCTTGGCCGCGCCAACCGTTTCCTGTCGAGCCACGTCAGCGCGATCGCGACCTCGCTGCCGGGTGTGCTCGACCGCGATCCCGGCCTCGCCTCGAAGGCCACCACCGTCGGCATGCCGATGCGGCCGGCGATCGTCGCGGCCGCCGCGGTGAAATACGCAACGCCGGAAGCCGAACGGCCCGCTGCGTCTGCTGGTGACCGGCGGCAGCCAGGGCGCGCGCGTGATGGCCGACATTGTGCCTGGCGCGATCGAGAAGCTCGATCCGTCGCTGTGGAGCCGGCTCTCGTTGACCCAGCAGGTCCGCGACGAAGACATGGCGCGGGTGCGCGAGGTCTATGACCGGCTCAAGATCAATGCGGAGCTCGCGCCGTTCTTCAACGATTTGCCGGCGCGCTTGGCCTCCAACCAACTCGTGATCTCGCGTTCGGGTGCGGGCACGGTGTCCGAACTCGCCGCGATCGGCCGCCCCTCGATCCTGGTGCCGTTGCCCGGCGCCATCGACCAGGACCAGTTCGCCAATGCCGGCGTGTTGTCGGACGCGGGCGGAGCGCTGCGGATCGTGCAGAGCGACTTCACGCCCGAGTGGCTGGCCTCGGAAATTACTGATCTCGCCGCCGATCCGGCAAAGCTCGCTGCCATGGCGAAGGCGGCGGGGAATGCCGGCCGGCTCGATGCCGCCGAGCGGCTGGCCGATCTGGTGGTGAAAGTAGCCGGGATTTAGGCGAAATCCGCCAAAAAAGCCCCTTGTCAGCGGCTTCGAAAGCGGGGCATCCAGTAGGTGCGCGCGGCTGATTTGCCGCGCGCATCCTGAGTTCTGGGGAAGCACCAATGAGACTGCCGCGCGAGATCGGACCCATCCACTTCGTCGGGATCGGCGGTATCGGAATGAGCGGCATCGCCGAGGTGCTGTGCAATCTCGGCTACACCGTGCAGGGCTCGGACGCCGCCGAAGGCGCCAACGTCGTCCGCCTGCGCGAGAAGGGCGTCAAGGTCGTCGTCGGGCACAAGGCCGAGAACGTCGACGGCGCCGATGTCGTCGTGGTCTCCACCGCGATCAAGCGCGACAATCCGGAATTGATGGCCGCGCGCGCCAGCCGCATTCCCGTGGTGCGCCGCGCCGAAATGCTCGCCGAACTGATGCGGCTGAAAAGCTGCGTCGCGATCGCCGGCACCCATGGCAAGACCACGACGACGACGATGGTCGCCACGTTGCTCGATGCCGGCGGGCTCGATCCCACCGTCATCAATGGCGGCATCATCAACGCCTACGGCTCGAACGCGCGTCTTGGCGCCGGCGACTGGATGGTGGTGGAAGCCGACGAGAGCGACGGCACCTTCCTGAAGCTTCCGGCCGACGTCGTCATCGTCACCAACATCGATCCCGAACATCTCGATCACTTCAAGACGTTCGAGGCGATCCAGGACGCGTTCCGCAACTTCATCGAGAACGTGCCGTTCTACGGCTTTGCGGTGATGTGCATCGACCATCCGGTGGTGCAAACGCTGGTCGGCAAGATCGAGGACCGCCGCATCATCACCTATGGCGAGAACCCGCAGGCCGATGCGCGGCTCGTCGACCTGACGCCGATGGGCGGCGGCTCGAAGTTCAGCGTCGTGATCCGCGACCGCAAGGGAGACGCCGCACACGAGATCACCGAACTCGTGCTGCCGATGCCCGGCCGTCACAACGCGCTGAACGTCACCGCGGCAATCGCGGTGGCGCATCAGCTCGGTCTTTCCGACGATTCGATCCGCAAGGCGATCGCGGGCTTCGGCGGCGTGAAGCGGCGCTTCACCAAGACCGGCGAAACCAACGGCATCACCATCATCGACGATTACGGCCACCACCCGGTCGAGATCGCAGCGGTGCTGAGGGCGGCGCGTGAATCCAGCAATGGCAAGGTCATCGCCGTGGTGCAGCCGCATCGGTATACGCGCCTGCAATCGCTGTTCGAGGAATTCTGCACCTGCTTCAACGACGCCGACACGGTCGTCGTCGCCGAGGTCTATTCGGCGGGCGAGGCGCCGATCGAAGGGATCGACCGCGATCATTTCGTGCTGGGCTTGCGCGCGCATGGCCATCGCGAGGTCATCCCGCTGCCGAATGCGGCCGCACTCGCCGGCATCGTCAAGGAACATGCCGGCAGCGGCGACCTCGTCGTCTGTCTTGGCGCGGGCAACATCACGCAGTGGGCCTACGCGCTGCCCGGCGAGTTGAAGGCGCTGAAGTGAGTGTAGCCATCAATGTTCGTCATGGCCGGGCTTGTCCCGGCCATGACGAGTTGAGAAAACGAACTTGACCTTCCCGATCTACGCCTGACCTCAAAGCCGCGATGCCGGAATTGCGCGGGCGGCTGATGGCGAACCAGTCGCTCGCCGAGTTGACGTGGTTTCGCGTCGGCGGTCCGGCGCAAATCCTGTTCACGCCATCGGACGAAGACGACCTTGCATACTTCCTGTCGCGCCTTCCGGCTGAATTGCCTGTTTACGTCGTCGGCGTCGGCTCCAACCTGATCGTGCGCGACGGCGGCTTGCCGGGCGTGGTGATCCGCCTTGGCCCTCGCGGCTTTGGTGACGCGGGCACGCAAGGCGAGGTCGTCACCGCGGGGGCGGCTGCGCTCGACAAGCGCGTGGCGGAGACGGCGGCCGCCGCAGGTCTTGCCGGGCTTGAATTTTTCTTCGGCATTCCCGGCACCATCGGCGGCGCCTTGCGGATGAATGCCGGCGCCAACGGCGCGGAGACCAAGGACGTACTGATCGAGGCGTCGGGCGTCGGCCGCGACGGCCGCAAGCACGTCTTCGGCAATCCGGACATGAAATTCGTCTATCGCAATTCCGGCGTCGATCCCTCCATCATTTTCACCTCGGCGCGGTTTCAGGGCAAGCCGGCCTCGGGCGAGGCGATCCGCACCCGCATGAATGAAGTTCAGGCGCATCGCGAGACGGCACAGCCGATTCGCGAAAAGACCGGCGGGTCCACCTTCAAGAACCCGCCCGGCAACAGCGCCTGGAAACTGGTCGATGCCGCCGGCTGTCGAGGCCTGCGCGTCGGCGGCGCACAGGTGTCGGAAATGCACTGCAACTTCCTGATCAACACCGGCGAGGCCACCGCGGCCGACATCGAGACGCTGGGTGAGACGGTTCGCACGCGGGTGAAGGAAAATTCCGGAATCGAGTTACAATGGGAAATCAAGCGGATCGGGATTTCTGCTTAAGTGACATGGCGCGTTAACGGCGTGAATCGGATCGACGGAATCAACTGATGCGGATCACCATTCTCTTCGGCGGCACGAACAAGGAGCGGCTGGTGTCGGTGGCGTCGGCGCAGGCGCTGCACGCGACGCTGCCCGACGCCGACCTCTGGTTCTGGGAGGCCGACGACAGCGTGCACGCGACGAGCGGCAAGGCGTTGCTCGCGCATGCGCGTCCGTTCGAAGATCCGTTCAAGGCGGACGGCGCCCGCGTCGGCGCCTCGATCGAGCAGGCGATGGACCGGGCCAAGGCCGACGATCGGCTGTTGGTGCTGGGGCTGCATGGCGGCCGCGCCGAGAATGGCGAGTTGCAGGCCATTTGCGAGATGCGCAAAATCGCCTTCACCGGCTCGGGCTCGGCCTCTTCGAATCTGGCCTTCGACAAGGTCGCGGCGAAACGTTTTGCGGCGATCGCGGGCGTTCATTCGCCCGCCGGCATCGCGCTTTCCGATATCGAGCCGGCCTTTGCCGAATACGGCAGACTGATCGCAAAACCGGCGCGCGACGGTTCGAGTTACGGGCTGATCTTCGTCAATTCCAAACAGGACATCGTTGCGGTTCGTAACGCGGCGAAGTCCGAAGAATATGTCATCGAGCCGTTCATCGCGGGCACGGAAGCGACCTGCGGCGTGCTGGAGCAGGTGGACGGTTCGGTGATCGCGCTGCCGCCGATCGAGATCATTCCGGCCGAAGGCGGCGAAGGCTTCGACTACCGGGCGAAATATCTCGCCGCCGCGACCCAGGAAATCTGCCCCGGCCGCTTTGCGCCGGAAATCAGCTCTGGGATCATGGACATGGCGACGCGGGCTCACCTGGCTCTGTCGTGCACGGGCTATTCGCGCACCGACTTCATCGTCTCCGACAAGGGCCCGGTTTATCTCGAAACCAACACCTTGCCGGGGCTGACCAAGGCCTCGCTCTACCCGAAGGCCCTCAAGGCCCAGGGGATCGATTTCGTCGATTTCCTGAAAGGCCAGATCGAGATCGCCGAGCGGCGGGCGCGGGGTTAATCCGGTCCGCGGCCGGGGAACTCGCTCAACTGTTACGAAAATCCTAACGTTACTTACCAAAGCCTTATCAAAACACGCGAAATCGAGCCGTGGGCGGGCCGCATTTACCTTTTGTTTACCAGGAAGTCCGAAGGTTAACGCCGGCGGCGCATATGCGCTTGGCCGCCGGGGCGCGGGCTATTCGTTAGCCACGCGTAGGGACGGGGACCTTGTCTTGGGGGGCAGGGTCCAACGCTCACAGCCCGGTACGGCCGAGCCGTCAGATGCGCTCGCGTCCCGCAATCATTGCGGGCCACAACGGTTGACGAGCTCGAGTAATGGATGGTGGAGGACGTCTCGCCCGGTCACAGCGATCGCCGAGGCAACAAGCTGATCTGATGGACGCCCTGATGGGTGTCGCCGCCGCCTTGCGCGCGCGGCTTCCTCGCTTTGCGTCTTCCGCCAAAGTACGCCGCCGCAACGACCGGCCGTCCGGCCTGATCGCGTTTGTCGAAAACCGCCTGCCGCGCCGCACTGGCATTGCCGCCACGCTTTTGCTGCTGGTCGCGAGCACGGGTCTTGGCATCGTCAAGGGCGGTCATCTCGAAGCGTTCGTCGCGAGTGTGAGCGAGACGCGCAACGCGATCGCCAATTCGGCCGGGTTCCGTATCACCTCGGTTGCCATCAACGGCCGCAAGCAGTTGACGCAGGACGAGATCCTCGCGATCGGCGGCGTCAATGGCCACTCTTCGCTGTTGTTCCTCGATGCTTCCTCGGTGCGCGAGAAGCTGAAGGCCGATCCGTGGATCAGCGAAGCGACCGTCCTGAAACTTTATCCCGGCCAACTCCGGATCGATATCGTCGAGCGGGCGCCGTTCGCGCTCTGGCAGCGCAATGGCCAGATGTCGGTGATCTCGGAAGATGGCGCGGTGCTGGAACGCTTTGTTTCGCCGCGTTTCCTGAAACTTCCGCTGGTGGTGGGCAAGGGCGCCGAGACCCGCGCGCGGGATTTCCTGGCGCTGCTCGCCCGCTACCCGCAGATCAACACCGTGACCAGGGCCGCCATCCTGGTTGGCGAACGCCGCTGGAACCTGCGCCTCAATGACGGCCTCGACATTCGCCTGCCGGAAGGCGACCTCGGCAACGCGCTTGCGACCTTGAGCAACCTCGACAAGAACGAGCACCTGTTCGCCAAGGACATCGTCGCGATCGACCTGCGGCAGCCCGATCGGCTGGTGGTGCAATTATCCGACGATGCGGCCAAGGCGCGTGAAGATGCGCTCAAGAAAAAAGACCCGAAGAAGAAGGTCGGCGACGCATGACGGGTTTTGATCACAGACAGGCGCCGAAGACGCGTCAGATGCCGCAGAAGCGCACCGCGCTGGTGGCTTCGCTTGACATCGGCACCCACAAGATCGCCTGCCTGATCGCCCGGCTGAAACCGAGCGCGCCGAACGAAGCCTTGCGCGGCCGCACCCATGCGGTCGAACTGATCGGCTACAGCCAGATCCGTTCGCGCGGGGTCAAGGCCGGCGCCGTGGTCGATCTCGCCGAATGCGAGCAGGCGGTCCGCCAGGCGGTCTCGGCTGCCGAGGACATGGCCAAGGTTCGCGTCGAATCGGTGTTGCTGTCGGTGTCGGCTGGCCGCTTGCAGGCCCAGCTCGTCGAAGCCGCCGCCGACATCAAGGGCGGCGCGGTGACGTCGGCCGATGTTTCGCGAATCACCTCCGCCGGCATGCACCATGCGACCGGCGACGGCCGCACCGTGCTGCACGCCTTGCCGACCGGCTATTCGATCGACGGCGTCAAGGGCGTCCGCGACCCCAAGGGCATGATGGCCCGCCAGTTCGGCGTCGACATGAACGTGGTCACCTCAGATACCACCGTCGTCAAGAACCTCATGTTGGTGGTCGAACGCTGTCATCTGAACGTCGAGGCGATGGCGGCGAGTCCTTATGTCGCGGGTCTTGCGATCCTGACCGACGACGAGGCCGATCTGGGCGCCGCCGTGGTCGAAATGGGGGCGGGGACCACCACGATTGCCACCTATTCCGGGGGGCGATTCATGCATGCCTAGCGGATTTGCACTGGGTGGCCATCACATCACCATGGATCTTGCGCGAGGGGTCTCCGCATGCATTGCGGATGCCGAGCGAATCAAGACGTTATATGGCACTGTGCTGACCGGCGGGTCTGACACACATGAGCTGATGTCCGTGCCGTCTACCGGCGACGACGAGCTGGATGTTCCGCAGGTCGTGTCACGCGCGACGATCGGAAACATTGTCCGGCACCGTGCCGAGGAGATTTTTGAGATGGTCAGGGACAGGCTTGCGGATTCTCCCTTTGCGGCGGAGCCGAAAGCCCGTGTCGTCCTCTCCGGCGGTGCCTGCCAGCTCACGGGCACGCTCGAACTCGCCACCAGGATCCTCAACCGTCCGGTGCGAATCGGCCGCCCGCTCGGTTTCAGCCGCCTTCCCAACGAGGCCAAGAGCGCATCCTTCGCGGTGCCTGCCGGCCTTCTGGTCTATCCGCAATACGCTCATCTCGAACATGTCGAACCGCGGCATACGCGGCAGCTGAGGACAGGGACCGACGGCTATTTTGGAAAAGTCGGACGATGGCTTCGCGAGGGCTTCTGATGAATCTTTTCCGCAAATCGCATTTTTCACCAACACCCACGGCGCAATGCCGGGGCGAACCCACGCGCGCGTGACCGAGAGGCAACCATGGCACTCAACCTTACCCCTCCTGACATTCATGAGCTGAAGCCCCGGATCACCGTCTTTGGCGTCGGTGGCGCCGGCGGCAACGCCGTCAACAACATGATCACGGCAGGCTTGCAGGGCGTCGACTTCGTCGTCGCCAACACCGACGCGCAGGCGCTCACGATGTCGAAGGCGCAGCGCATCATCCAGATGGGCACGCAGGTCACGCAGGGCTTGGGCGCCGGTTCGCAGCCCGACGTCGGCGCTGCCGCCGCGCAAGAGGTCATCGACGAAATCCGCGATCATATCTCGGGCGTCAACATGGTGTTCGTCACCGCCGGCATGGGCGGCGGCACCGGCACGGGCGCAGCTCCGGTCATCGCCAAGACCGCGCGCGACCTCGGTATCCTCACCGTCGGCGTCGTCACCAAGCCGTTCCACTTCGAAGGCCAGCGCCGCATGCGCACCGCCGAAGCCGGGATCAACGAGCTTCACAAGGTCGTCGATACGCTCCTGATCATTCCGAATCAGAACCTGTTCCGCGTCGCCAACGAAAAGACCACCTTCGCCGACGCGTTCGCGATGGCCGACCAGGTGCTCTATTCGGGCGTCGCCTGCATCACCGACCTGATGGTCAAGGAAGGCCTGATCAACCTCGACTTCGCCGACGTAAGGGCGGTGATGAGAGAGATGGGCAAGGCGATGATGGGCACCGGCGAGGCTTCCGGCGACAAGCGCGCGCTGACCGCCGCCGAAGCCGCGATCGCCAACCCGCTGATCGACGATTCCTCGATGAAGGGCGCACGTGGCCTGTTGATCTCGATCACCGGCGGCAAGGACCTGACGCTGTTCGAAGTCGACGAAGCCGCAACGCGGATTCGCGAAGAGGTCGATCAGGATGCCAACATCATCGTCGGCGCCACCTTCGACGAAGCGCTCGACGGCGTCATCCGCGTCTCGGTGGTCGCCACCGGCATCGAACAGGCGCAGATCTCCCGCAACACCGGCACTGCGCCGGCGTCCGTCGCGACGCCGGTCGCTCCGGCCGCTTCGACGGGACCGGATTCGCGCCTGGCTGAGCTGACCGCGCGGCTGCGCGCCGACAATGCGCGGCTGGCCGAACGCGCCCAGAAGCTCGATCACACGAACACGACCCAGGCTGTCGCCCCGGTGGCTTCGCGTCCGATCCATGAGCGCGCCGCGCTGGCGGCGATCGCGGCTGCGGTCTCGACCGAAGCTCCTCAGGCGCCGGCGCCGTTGCAGGCCGCCGCTTACGGCGACGTCATGGTCCGCCCGATCGCGCAGAAGCCGACGCTTTTCCCGGACCCGGAAGTCGCAAGCGCACCCGCTGCCGAGCCGGCGCCCCCGGAAACGTTCATTCCGCAGGCGGCTGAACGTGCGCCGGTCCGCGCGCCGCGGATGCCGAAGTTCGAGGACCTGCCGATGCCGGCCCAGAACGAAATCCGGCAGGCCCGTGGCGATGCCGAGGAAGAACATCCGCAGAAAAGCCGGATGTCGCTGTTGCAGCGTCTGGCCAATGTCGGTCTCGGCCGCCGCGACGAAGAGAGCGAGCCGCCGATCGCGGCGCGCGCTTCCGGACCGGCGCCGTCCATGCCGCCGCTGCCGGATCGCAAGCCCCAGCGCACCGTCGCGCAGCAAATCGCGAATCACAACCCGGTATCAGAGTATGCTCCGCGGCAGGCTCCGCAGGGATTGGACATCCACGGTCGCCATGCACCTGTTGCAGCGGCGCCACAGGGCGATGACCATCTTGATATCCCCGCGTTCCTGCGCCGGCAGACCAGCTGAAACTTGTTACAATCTTGGCGATGCCAAAGGGCCCCGGTGATCACACCGGGGCCCTTTTGCTTTTTGCGCGTGGCGCGCCAGGCCGTCGAGCCAACGCATTGAAACTAAAATGTTATATTTGCTTGCTAGGGTTCCGGCGACAGTCGTTTGACGGTATTTTCGATGCCGGATTTGGGTCGGGCCTTGGCGCGAATGCGGCAGAGATAGGGTAACAATCGGTAAAAAAGCGTGAGTTGGCGCGCAATAAGGCAATGACTATTCTGACCGTGACTTGGGGAACCACTGAGTCGGATCGACCACAAACTTGGGGTAGTCGATCTGGTCTCACGGTAAGTCAGTGTGGGCACTTCTGTATGAAATTCGGTCGGCAGACAACGCTGCGTTCGCAGGCAACCGTTACAGGTGTCGGCGTCCATTCCGGGCTACCGGTAAATCTCACGATCGGACCTGCATCCGTGGATGCGGGTTTTATTTTTGTCCGCACCGGCCTTGATGGCAGCGACCGCGAAGTCCGCGCCGATCGCCAACTCCGTGATTGCTACCGAATTTGCAACCGTTCTCGGCGACCGCGAGGGACCGCTGGTCTCCACCGCCGAGCACGTGCTGGCCGCCTTGCGCGGCATGGGCGTGGACAACGCCACCATTGAAGTCGACGGCCCCGAAGTGCCGATCATGGACGGCAGCGCGGCTGACTTCGTTGCCGCCATCGAGCAGGCCGGCATTGTCTCGCAATCGGCGGCGCGCCGTTACATCCAGGTCACCAAGCCGGTGCAGGTCGTGATCGGCGATTCCTTCGGCGAGTTGCGGCCGAATGCGTCGGGCTTCCGCGCCGAAGTTGAAATCGATTTCGCCAATGCCGTGATTGGCCGGCAGAGCTATGTTCTCGATCTCAGCGCGGAGCGTTTCCGCCGCGAGATTTCCCGCGCCCGCACCTTTGGCTGCGTCGGTGACGTCGCCCGTCTCTGGAGCGCCGGTTTTGCGCTCGGCGCTTCCTTTGAGAATTCGGTGGTGTTCGACGACACCCGCCTGCTCAACACCGAAGGCCTGCGTTACGGCGACGAATGCGTCCGCCACAAGGTGCTGGATGTGATCGGCGATCTCGCATTGGCCGGCCTGCCGCTGCTCGGCACCTTCCGTTCGGTCCGCGGTGGCCACAAGCTCAACCACGCCGTGCTGACCGCACTCCTGGCCGATCGCTCCGCCTGGCGGATCGTCGAGGCCGAAACCGCCCGCCGCTCCCGCACCCATGCCGAGGTCGGCAGTGGCATTGTCGGCGGCCTGGTCGCGCCCGCTTACGGCCCCGACGTTTCCTGAAAACGTCTTTTTCCCGGCCTTCCCCTCGTTTCACTGGCCTTTCGAAGGCGCGGGTGGTCAAATGGCCGTGTTTTCCCTGATAACCATTCGCCTTAATCCGGGCGAAATGCCTACGTATCCGGTTGGTTAAGGGGCTTGTTTTAGATAAACAGGGCCGGGGCGATGCCAAACTGTGGCGGTCCTGATTTTCGTCGCGCCCCAGCGCATGCGCATGAAAGGCGTCAGGCCTGAACTCGATGTCGACACAGCCTATGACGTTCGCACGCCCGCGATTTTCTGTTCGCTGGAGCCTTGAAGGCTTCGCGCGCGTGTTGCGCGTGGCCGCTGGCCTTGCCGTGGCCGGCACCGTGCTGGGCGCGTGCAGCTCAGCCACGGAGATCTGGGACAAGGTTACCCAGAAGGACGACACCTTCGTCGAGGAGCCCGCCGAACGGCTCTACAACGAGGGGCTGTTCCTGACCAACGAGAAGCGCGACCCCAAGGGCGGCGCGAAGAAGTTCGAGGAAGTGGACCGCCAGCACCCGTATTCGGACCTGGCGCGCAAGTCGCTTCTGATGTCGGCCTACGCCTATTACCAGGCGAACGACTATGACAGCTGCATCGGCGCTGCGACCCGCTACGTCACCCTGCATCCCGGCAGTTCGGACGCGGCCTATGCGCAATACCTGATCGCGGCGTCGCATTACGACCAGATCCCCGACATCACCCGTGACCAGGGCCGCACCGAGAAGGCGATCGCGGCGCTGGAAGAGGTGGTGCGCAAATATCCGACGTCGGAATATGCCGTCAGCGCCAAATCCAAGCTGGAAGCCGCGCGCGACCAGCTCGCGGGCCGCGAGATGAATGTCGGCCGCTACTACATGGAAAAGCGCAACTACACGGCCGCCATCAACCGCTTCAAGACCGTGGTGACGCAGTACCAGACCACGCGCCACGTCGAGGAAGCGCTGGCGCGGCTCACCGAGTCCTACATGGCGATCGGAATCGTCCAGGAAGCGCAGACCGCGGCTGCCGTGCTCGGGCATAATTTTCCGGACAGTCCCTGGTACAAGGACGCCTACAATCTCGTGAAGGGCGGCGGTTATGAGCCGACCGAGAACTCGGGCTCCTGGCTTTCCAAGACCTTCAAGAAATTCCGCCTCGGCTAAGATATTCCAATCGGATAGGGAATCGGGTTTGATTCCCCCGAAGTGGAGCGGATTTGCCATTCGCTGCCCGTCAGGCAGCGTGTCCGAAAGCGAATGTCAAATCCAGAACGCCACTTGAATCTGTTATTTGCTAGTGGTCCTTTGATTCCGACATTGGCTAACATGCCCGCCGAGAAGGGGGCGAATGTCGGAATCGGGCCCCTCGTTGGAATTTGATCCAGGAATAATCCTCTCATGCTGGCGCGTCTGTCGATCCGCGACATCGTCCTGATCGAACGGCTCGATATCGAGTTTGCCCGTGGGCTCGCGGTTTTGACCGGCGAGACCGGCGCGGGAAAATCGATTCTGCTCGATGCCTTTGCGCTCGCGCTCGGTGGCCGAGGCGATGCGGGCCTCGTGCGCCATGGCGCCGAGCAGGGCCAGGTCACGGCGGTGTTCGATGTGCCGAAGGGCCATCCGGCCGCCGCCATCCTCGCCGAGAACGGCCTTGAGGACACCGGCGAGATGATCCTGCGCCGTGTGCAACTCGCGGACGGCCGCACGCGTGCCTTCATCAACGATCAGGCCATCAGCGTGCAGACGCTGAAAGCGCTGGGCTCGGTGCTCGTCGAGATTCACGGCCAGCATGACGAGCGCGCGCTGGTCGACGCCTCGACCCATCGCAGCCTGCTCGATGCGTTTTCCGGCCTCGAGAAAGATGTCGCCGCGCTCGAAAAGCTCTGGGACGCAAGGCGCGAAGCCAACCGCCTGCTCGACGAGCACCGCGCCGGCATGGAGCGCGCCGCGCGCGAGGCCGATTATCTGCGCCATGCTTCCGACGAACTGAAGCAGCTCGCGCCCAGGGATGGCGAGGAAACCACGCTTGCTTCCCGCCGCACCACCATGATGCAGGGCGAGAAAATCGCCTCCGACCTGCGCGAGGCCCAGGAAGCGGTCTCCGGCAATCACTCGCCGGTCGCCGCGCTCTCGGCGGCCGTTCGCCGGCTCGAACGCCGCGCGGCGAATTCGCCGGCTTTGGTCGAACCCGCGGTGAAGGCCATCGACATCGCAATCAACGCGCTGGAGGAGGCCGACCAGCATCTGACGGCGGCGCTCGTCGCGGCCGATTTCGATCCCGCCGAGCTCGAACGCATCGAGGAGCGGTTGTTTGCCTTGCGCGCCGCCTCGCGCAAATATTCGACGCCGGTCGATGGGCTTGCGGCGCTGGCGACAAAATATGCCGCCGACGTCGCGCTGATCGATGCCGGCGCCGGCCAGTTGAAAAAGCTGGAACAGGCGGCGGATGCTGCCGACCAGCGTTACGCGGCCGCAGCCACCAAGCTTTCCGCCGCGCGGGTGAAGTCGGCGGAAAAGCTCAACAAGGCCGTCAATGCCGAGCTTGCGCCGTTGAAGCTCGAACGCGCGAAATTCACCACGCAGGTGGATTCCGATACCGCGTCGCCCGGTCCGCAAGGCTATGACCGCGTCGAGTTCTGGGTGCAGACCAATCCGGGCACGCGGCCCGGCCCGCTGATGAAGGTCGCCTCCGGCGGCGAACTGTCGCGCTTTCTGCTGGCGCTGAAAGTCGTGCTGTCCGATCGCGGCTCGGCGCCCACGCTGGTATTCGACGAAATCGACACCGGCGTTGGCGGCGCGGTCGCGGATGCGATCGGCGCGCGGCTGGCGCGGTTGGCCTCCAAGGTGCAGGTGATGGCGGTGACGCACGCGCCGCAGGTCGCCGCCCGTGCGAACCAGCATTTACTGATCTCCAAGGACGCGCTCGACAAGGGCAAACGGGTCGCGACCCGCGTCAACGCGTTGGCCGCAGATCACCGCCGCGAGGAAATCGCCCGCATGCTGGCCGGCGCCGAGATCACCGCGGAAGCCCGCGCCGCCGCCGAGCGGCTATTGAAATCGGCGACCGCCTAGTTTTTCGTCATCGCACTTTTCCGTAGCAATCTTCGTCGTATTCAGCGGCCATGGGAAAATCAGCAAAACCAAAAAAACTCACCGACGTCGCCGACCTCACCAAGGCGCAGGCGAAGGTCGAGCACATGCGGCTTACCCTCGAAATCGAGGGTCACGACAGCGCGTATTACCAGGACGATGCGCCAAAGGTCTCCGACGCCGAATACGACGCGTTGCGCCAGCGCTTCAACGCCATCGAAAAGCGCTTTCCTGAATTCGTCAGCGCGGAATCGCCGTCGCAGAAGGTCGGCGCTGCGCCCTCAGGCCGGTTCAAGAAGGTCCGCCATGCGGTGCCGATGCTCTCGCTCGACAATGCCTTTGCCGAGGAGGACGTCGTCGATTTCGTCGGCCGGATCCGGCGCTTCCTGAAGCTGTCCGAGGACGAGCGCATCGATTTCTCCGCCGAGCCCAAGATCGACGGCCTCTCGATGTCGTTACGCTACGAGGATGGCGAACTTGTCACCGCGGCGACGCGCGGCGATGGCGCGGAGGGCGAGGACGTCACCGCCAATATTCGCACCCTCGAAGACGTGCCCAAAAAGCTCAAAGGCCGCAAGATACCGCAAATCTGCGAGGTGCGCGGCGAGGTCTACATGACCAAGAAGGCTTTTCTCGCGCTCAACGAGCGCCAGAAAGCGGCGGGCGACACCATCTTTGCCAACCCGCGCAATTCGGCTGCCGGATCGCTGCGCCAGAAAGATCCTTCGATTACCGCGTCACGCCCGCTTGGCTTCTTTGCCTATGCCTGGGGCGAGATGAGCGACATGCCGGAAGACACGCAGTCCGGCATGATCGCGTGGTTCGAGCATTGCGGCTTCAAGACCAATCCGCTGACCAAGCTCTGTCACTCGGTCGAACAGCTCATCGCATTTCATCGCAAGATCGAGGAGCAGCGCGCGCGACTCGACTACGACATCGATGGTGTCGTCTACAAGGTCGATCGCCTCGACTGGCAAGAACGCCTCGGCTTCGTCTCGCGCACGCCGCGCTGGGGCATTGCGCATAAATTCCCGGCCGAGCGCGCCATGACGGTGTTGCGCGATATCGAGATCCAGGTCGGTCGCACCGGCTCGTTCACGCCGGTCGGCAAGCTCGAGCCGGTCGGCGTCGGCGGCGTCATCGTGCAGAACGTCACGCTGCACAACGAGGATTACATCAAGGGGATCGGCAACAAGGGCGAGGAGCTGCGCGAGGGTCGCGATATCCGGATCGGCGATACCGTCGTGATCCAACGCGCCGGCGACGTCATTCCGCAGGTGGTCGATGTCGTGATCGACAAGCGGCCAAAGGACGCCAGGGTTTTTCATTTTCCGAAGAAGTGTCCTTGCCCGCTGCACACCGACGTGGTGCGCGAGGAAACCGCGGCGGGCGAAGAAGGCTCGCGCGCCCGGTGTTCCGGCGAGTTCGCCTGTCCGTATCAGAAGATCGAGCACCTCAAACTGTTCGTGTCGCGGCGCGCCTTTGACATCGACGGCCTCGGCGAGAAGCAGTTGCAATATTTCTTCGACGAGGAATGGGTGAGGGAACCCGCCGACATCTTCACGCTGCAGAAGCGCAACGCCAAACTCAAACTGGAGGCGATCGAGGGCTATGGCGAAACCTCGGTGCGAAATCTGTTTTCCGCGATCGAGGAGCGGCGAAAGATCTCGCTGGAGCGTTTCATCTACGCACTCGGCATGCGCCACGTCGGCGAGACCACGGCGCTGGCGCTCGCGCGCGGCTACGGCTCATGGGATGCCTTTCACGACGCCTGCATGAAGGTCGCCAGGGACGACGAGGAAGCGATTGCCGAGATGGATGCGCTCGACCAGATCGGCGACACCGTGATCGCCAGCATCAAGGCGTATTTCGGCGAAAGCCATAACCGCGGCATCGTCGACCGCCTTGTCAAGGAGCTTGACGAGATCCTCGATGCCGAGAAGCCGAAGAGCAATTCGGTGGTCGCGGGCAAGACGGTGGTGTTCACCGGCTCGCTGGAAAAGATGACGCGCGACGAGGCCAAGGCGATGGCCGAGCGTCTCGGCGCCAAGGCGGCGGGTTCGGTGTCGAAGAAGACGGATTACGTCGTCGCGGGCCCCGGCGCGGGCTCGAAGCTCGCGGAAGCCCAGAAGCACGGCGTACAGGTTTTGACCGAAGACGAGTGGCTGAAGCTGGTCGGGAGAGTGAACCCCTCACACGATCCCGGTCTCTTCCTCCGCCTGCTCGATCAGTTCCTCGCTCACCACCACGTTGCGGCGGGGGATGATGAACACCATCGTCGAGGCGCAGGCGAGCGAGAGCGCGACCACGGCGATATTGAGTGGCAGCGGCGTGGTGAAGTGACCGCCAAGGTAAGCTCCGAACTGCGACAGGAACGAGCCGAGGCCCATCTGCAAGAATCCCATCGTGCCGGAGGCAGTGCCGGCGGCATCCGGGCGAACGCTGATGGCGCCGGCGGCCGAGTTCGACATCACGAAGGCATTGGCGAACATCACGATCATCTGGGTGCCGAACAACCATGACGGCACCTGGTTGATGCCGGTGATGCCCCAGACCAGGTTCAACAGGCTGCCGAACAGTTGCAGCGCGAGTCCGAACCAGATCAGCTTTTCGAGCTGATAGCGCGGCGAGAAGCGCACGCAGAACAAGTTGCCGATCAGGTAGGCAAATCCGGTGGTCGCAAACCACGCGCCGTATTCGGCGCCGGTGCGGCCCATATGCGTCACCACGATATAGGGACCCGCGCCCGCAAAGGTGAAGACGATCTGCGAGGCCAGCACCTGGCACAGCACATAGCCGATGAAGGCGCGGCTCGACAGGAGGCTGCCGACATCGGTGCGAAAACTCGCGCTGGCGAGCCGCACGCCGCGGGTTTCCGGCAGTGCGAGGGCGATCGCGACGGCGATGACGAGGGCCGCAGCGGTGATGACGTAGAAGATCGCGCGCCAGCCAAACGAAGTCTCGATCAGGCCGCCGGTCAGCGGGCTCAGCATCTGTGCGATCATCATCACCGCGATCACGAGAGAGATCATCGAAGAGATGCGTTCGCGGCGATAGAGGTCGCGGATGATGGCGCGGCTCACCACCATGCCGGAGGCGCCGCCGAGCGCCTGGAAGAAGCGCGCGACGATCAGTTGCGGCAGGCTTTCGGCGAAGATGCAGGCCACGCTCGCCACGACCATCAAACCGAGACCCGCCAGCAATACCGGTCGTCGTCCGAAGCGATCGGACAGCGGCCCCATCAGGATCTGCGAGCAGGCGATGCCGACCATGTAGAGCGACACGGTCATCTGCGCGATGGAGACGCTGCTATCGAAATTCTTCGCAAGCACCGGCAGCGCCGGCACCAGCATATAGAGCGAGATCGGCGCCACGCCGGTCATCGCGACCAGCAGCAACAGCATGAACCGCGTCGAAGCGGCATTCTCGGTGCTGGTCAGTGCGGCAGATCTGCCGACGACGCCGTGCATGAAGAGTCCAGTTCCCGCAGCCGCGATCAGACCGCGACCCCGCTTAGGCGGAGACGGTCCGGTGCGCGTCCTCTGCTTTGTTGAAGTGATTTGTTGGGTAGACCTTAGCCGCATTCGCATCGCCGCAAATGCGGTGTTTCGGAATGCGGCTATTCGTTTTCCGGGATGCGTTGCGCGCAATCAGGTCTGTCGTGAGCGAATGGCGAGAAAGGCGGCAATCGCCGCCTTTACAGCGACATGGGCGCCGTCGCGGCGTCGAGCCAGCCCTTGGTGGCATCATCGACATGGCCGCGCACGGCGTGGCGCACCCGCTCGTGGTACGCGTTGAGCCAGCTCAATTCGTCGCCGGAGAGCATGTTGAGATCGACCAGGCGGCGATCGATCGGCGCCAGCGTCAGCGTCTCGAACGCGTTGAGCGGTTTCTCGGCGCCCGCGACTTCGGCGGCGACGACCAGTTCGAGATTCTCGATCCGGATGCCGAAGCCGTCGGTTTTATAGTAACCGGGCTCGTTGGAGAGGATCATGCCGCGCTTGAGTGCGGTGGTGCCGAGCTTGGAGATCCGCGCCGGGCCTTCGTGCACCGAGAGATAGCTGCCGACGCCGTGGCCGGTGCCGTGCTCGAAGTCGACGCCGGCCTGCCACAGGAATTGCCGCGCCAGCGTGTCGAGTTGTGCGCCGGTCGTGCCGTCGGGAAACACCGCGCGGGCGATCGCGATATGGCCGCGCAGCACGCGGGTGAAGCGATCGCGCATCTCGGACGTCGGCTCGCCGATCGCGATCGTGCGAGTGACGTCGGTGGTGCCGTCTTCATATTGTGCGCCGGAATCGATCAACAGCAGATCGCCGCGCGCAATGCGGCGGTTGCTCTTGCGGGTGACGCGGTAATGCACGATGGCGCCGTTCGGCCCGGTGCCCGAAATCGTCGGAAACGACACATCCTTGAGTGCGCCGGTGTCGCGGCGGAAGCTTTCCAGCGCCTCGACGGCGTCAATTTCGGTCAACGCGCCGGAAGGCGCCTCGCGATCAACCCAGGCAAGAAACCGCGCAAGGGCAATCGCGTCACGTTGATGCGCCGTTCGGGTGCCGGCGATTTCGGTGTCGTTCTTGACGGCCTTGAGCAGCGCAATCGGATCGCTGCCGCGCAGCACCTTGCCGCCGGCGGACGAGATCAGGCGGGTCAGCGCATCGGCGGCGGTGGCGCTGTCGAGCGCGATCGAAGCGCCGCTTTTCGACAGTTCGACCAGCGTCGGCGTCAGCGCGCTTGGTTCGACGACGGTGGCGGTCCGTTCGAGGTGATCGCGCACGCTGTTGGAGAGCTTGCGGTGGTCGACGAACAGCGTCGGCCGGCCGCTCTTCGGCACGATCGCGTAAGACAAGGGCAGGGGCGTATGCGCGACGTCGGCGCCGCGGATGTTGAAGGTCCAGGCCACGGCGTGGCTGTCCGACAGCACCAGCGCGTCGGCGCCGAGCTTGGCGATCTCGGCCTCGATCCGCTTCAGCTTGTCGGCTTCGACGGCGCCCGCGAATTGTTGGCCGTGCAGGGCGACGGGCGCGAGCGGTAGCGGCGGGCGTTCGGTCCAGACGGTATCGACCGGGTTGGTATCGATCGCGACCAGCTCCGCGCCCGCTTTCGCGCAGGCCGCGGCGAGCCTCTCTGCCGAGCCTGTCGTGTGCAGCCAGGGATCGAAGCCAAGGCGGTCGCCGGCTGCGAGATGCTGCGCCAGCCAGGTCTCCGGCGGCGGGTCGACCAGTGGCTGCACGCTCCAGACCTTGGTGTCGACCTGCTTGTCGGCTTGCAGCGTATAGCGGCCGTCGACGAACACCGCGGCCTCGCGGGCGAGCACGATCGCCATTCCGGCCGAGCCAGTGAAGCCGGTGAGCCACGCGAGCCGCTCCTCGGAAGGCGCGACATATTCGTTCTGCTGCTGGTCGGCGCGCGGCACCACGAACCCGCTGAGGTTGCGCTTGGTGAGTTCTTCGCGAAACGCGGACAACCGCGCCGACAAAGCGACGCCGGTCTCCGGTTCTTCGAAGGTCTGGAAGTGTGCTTCAAACATTGGACGATAGTAGCACCTTCCCAACAGAACGGGGCAACCGACTCAATTCGCTTCCGATTCGGAATTTAGTGTGATTGAATTGCTGCACCCGCGTTAGACGGGGTTGAACGTTTGGTGACATCCGATGTCACGACGCGATTCAGAAAAAATCCTTCCGGGTGGAATTCCAAGGCCAGTTCCGAGGGCGTTCTGTCACCAGCGTCGAGGGATTAACCATGCCCGTCTTCACCTTCGAGAAGATTTCGCCGCCGATGCGCCGCGTATCCGATTCCGACTCCGCCGCTGAAAAGCCGCGGGGCGTGCTCACGCAACTTGTGCAGTCGATTTGTCGAGGCGCGCGCCCGGCGCGCCAATCCGGGGGACGAGACGGCTCAGCCGCAATCGCAGAAGTCGGCGAAGTAGCTTCCTCATCCTGAGGGCGGCGCCTGCGCCGCGTCTCGAAGGATGAATGAGGGGCAAGGTTTCCTACCGCGCTTTATGAAGCAACAGGCTGCTCCAGCCTTCGATCCGGATGTGCCGCTCCACGATGAGTCCGCGCGCCCGATACGCCGCGATGACGGCCGGCGCCTGCGCCGACAATAGTCCCGACAGGATCACGCGAGCCCCGTCGGCCAGATGCCGGGACATCGGCGTCGCCATCTGCCGCAGCGGATTGGCGAGGATATTGGCCAGCACCAGGTCGAACGGCTGGCGCTCGCGCAGGCGGGGCACGGAAAAGCCGTTGCCCCAGGTCACCTCGATCAATTGGCCGACGCCGTTCAGCCGCGCGTTCTCGGCGGCGACCTTCACCGACGGCGCATCGATGTCGCTGGCGAGAACGCCGTCGTGCAGCGCCTTGGCGGCCGCGATCGCCAGCACGCCCGTGCCGGTGCCGAGATCGAGCACGCGCCGCGGCCGGTGCGCTTTCAGGACATGGCCGAGCAACAGCAGGCAGCCGCGCGTCGTCCCGTGATGGCCGGTGCCGAAGGCGAGCGCGGCCTCGATCTCGATGCCGAGCTTGTTCGGCGTGACTTTGGCCCGGTCGTGCTGGCCGTGAACCACGAAGCGCCCGGCATGGACCGGCACCAGCTCATCGAGCGTGGCGCGGACCCAGTCCTTGGGCGCGACCGTGTCGAAGCGGACAGACTTTGCGGCCTCGTCGCCGGCGGCGAGCGCGACCAGATCGCGGATCGCGGCCTCGTTCGGCGCGTCCGCAAAATAGAAGGTGACGTCCCAGCGTCCGCCCGGTCCCTCGAAGGCGCCAATGGCGGCATCGCTCTCGTCGAGGCTTTCGGTCAGCAGATCGGAGACGCGCCGGGCGGTTTGTTCATCGCCGATGGCGAGCGTGGCGCGGTGGGTCTGCGGCGTGAGCGTCGAGGTCATCGTGAGCTTCGGGTGGTGTGAGCTTCGGGTGGGGGACGAGCGTGGGCGGAGCCGGTATGGCGCAATTTAAGACTTCGTTCACCTTGTTCTTCTAGGTTCCCCGCCGCCGGAACGCCCCGGCGAGCGCATTTTGCGCGATCTTTGAGCCTCACGCGGTCTGTTGGTTAAAAACAGGTTAATCCGCAAAGGCATAGCGGTAGTTTTGAAACTACCTTTTGAGGCGCTTCATCTACGGCCTCATCCCGGCGTCCGTCTTCCCCAAAACCGCACAGCCTTTCCCGGCTGGTTAAGTATTGGTTAAAGCCAGCATTCCATCGATTTGAATTCGCTGACGGATTGCACAACGCGCCGCCGCGCTCGCGTGAGGGCGCCATATCGTTATGTCACGCAATCCACAGCCACGCGCACCATCGCCGCCGCTTCGTGAGGCGAGGGTTTGCGCATGGCCCCATTTTATCCACGCCACTTCACAGCCTGCGCAAAGCTCATCCACAGGCTTATGATCTGAAACATACGCAACGCGTCAACACGTTGCCGTGCCCGGGACGCCTTTAGGAGCGAACTGCGATCTGATCCATGCGCAACGGGCTGTACTCCATCCACATCCACATGCTCGACGGCGTGCGAGGCCGCGACAGCGGCGTCCTCATCCTATCGGATGGCGAATTGCTCGGCGGCGGCCCGTATTTTTGGTCGGTCGGCCGCTACAGCATCGGTCCAAGGCAGCGGGAATTGCGGCACCTGGAAGGGCGAACTCGTGACCAACCAGCACACGCCGTTCAACGATCCCTTCGTCCGCCCGCTGTTCGGCAATCAGGAGGTCTCGAGCGGATTTTCCGGCACCTTCACCGAAAACTCCTCCGAGGTGTTCGGCACCACGCTGGTCGGAACGCGCAGCCTCAGCTTTCGCGCGGTGCTGAAGCGGCTGGCGGAGGGGTAGGATTTTGAAAGCAAGGAAGTGAAATGCGAATTTTTGTTTATGCGGCAATGATTGCTCTGGCGACGTCCAACGCCTTCGCGCTCGAGGACTGCAACCGGGACAGCGAGGTCAACCGGCGGCTGGAGTGTCTTCAGAAGAACAATGAGGAGCTCGCGAACCGCGTCGCCAGGCTCGACGACGTGCTGAAGCATGTCTTGAAGGACGACGCCTCGTATTCGATCCAGGCCGTTGGCGGAATGTGCCTCGCGGGCGATCCGTCCGGAAACTTCCTGCGCAGTTGCGCCGATGCGCCCGGCGCGAAGTTCCATATTCGTCCGTAGGGGGTGGCGCATGGTCGTGCGTCATCTTGAAGTCAGATGACGATATAGCACCCATCCGAGCCCAAGCCGCGGCTGCAATCCAGATCGCAATGATCGCACCCGCCGCCGTCCTGCTGATCGGCCGTGCTTGCGCCGCTTCCGCCAGCGTACGGTGTTCCTCCATGATTTCTGCCGGGATCAAGTGGATGACCAGCCAGATGCCCGCCGGAACCAGGATGATATCGTCCAGATAACCCAGGACCGGGATGAAGTCGGGTATCAGGTCGATGGGTGAGAGCGCGTAGCCCGCCACAAACGAAACGGCCAGCGCCTTTGCATGCCAGGGAACGCGCGGATCCCGGCTCGCAAGGTAAAGGGCGTGAACGTCTCGTTTAACGAGGCGGGCCCAGCTCTTCACCTTTCCCACACGCTGCACCTCTATCCACAGCCTTTCCACCGCCTATCCAAACAGCGAGCGATGATTGCGCCGGATCGCCTGCGCGGGCGGCCGCGGCTTCCGCCCGCTCAAACCGTGTTCATTTCATAACTTAAGTGAACGAACTCGCCCGCAAATCAGGCGCATGATTCGTGCCGATGATTCGAACGACCGAAAAGGACGAGGACCCTCCGCCGGACCGCCCCGAAGGGCGGAACGTGCCTAAATGTTCGACCTGCGCAGCGTCCGCCAGTCGCCTCTGCCCGCAGCTTTCTCGACATCAAGTCGATGGGTGAGAGCGCACATCCGGCCAAGACCGTCTGGCTCTTTTGCTGCCAGAACGCGCGGATCCGCTGGCAAGGTAAGCACGTGACGCTCGATTAGAGCGACCCCAGCCCGCCCACATTCCACCCTTATCCAAACAGCGAGCGGTGATCGGCGAGGATCGCTTGGGCTGCGTTGTGGCCGGGTGCGCCGGTGACGCCGCCGCCGGGATGGGCGCCGGAGCCGCAGTGATAGAGCCCCTTCAAGGGGCCGCGGTAGTCGGCGTGTCCGAGCATCGGCCGCGCCGAGAACAACTGATTCAGCGTCAGCGCGCCGTGGAAGATGTCGCCGCCCAAAAGGCCGAACTGCCGTTCGAGGTCGAGCGGCGACAGCGACCTGCCGTCCGATCACGCTTGCCGCAAAGCCCGGCGCGTATCGATCGACGGTTGCGATCATGAGGTCGGCGACCTCATCGCGGTGGTCGTCCCAGGAGCGCCCCGCAGGCAATTCCGGCGCGACGTGCTGGCAGAACAGGCTCGCGACATGCTGGCCCGGCGGCGCGAGGCTGTCGTCGAGCGTCGACGGGATCAGCATCTCGACGATGGGCGCGCGGCTCCAGCCATGTTCGCGCGCGTCCTGCCAGGCGCGATCCATGTAAGCGAGGCTCGGGCGCGAGGATGATGCCGGAGGTGAGGTGATCGCCGTCGCCCGGCAGCGCCGTGAACGAGGGCAGGGCGCTCAGCGCCACGTTCATCCGGAAGGTGCCGGAGCCGTTTTGCCAGCGTCGCATGCGTGTCGCGAAATCCTCCGGCAATGCGCCTGATGGCACCAGGCGGGTGTAAAGCAGTTTCGGGTTGACGTTGGAGGCGACATAACGCGCGCGAATGGTCTCGCCATTGTCGAGCGTGACGCCGACTGCGCGGTCGCGCTCGACGATCACCTCGCGCACGCCGGCCTCACACGTGATCACGACCCCGGCCTGGCGCGCGGCGGCCGCGATCGCCTGGCTGATCGCGCCCATGCCGCCGATCGCATGGCCCCAGACGCCCTTCTTGCCGTTCACCTCGCCGAACGCATGGTGCAGCATCACATAGGCCGAGCCCGCGGCGTAGGGCGAGGCATAATTGCCGACGATGGCGTCAAAACCAAACAGCGCCTTGATCAGGTCGCTGTCGAACACTTCGTCCAGCATGTCGCCGGCCGAGCGCGTGAACAGATCGAGCAGCATCCGCTGCTGCTCCAGCGACAGCCTTCGCAGGATGTTCGCGGTGCCGAGCGCGTTGAAGCCCTCGCGGATCGCGCCGGCGCCAAATCCCTGCACGAGATTCGGCGGCGCCCGCAGCACGAAGGCGCGCAGCACGTCGGCGATTTCCTCAAGCTTGCGGTTGAAGCCGTCGAGCTCGCCGGCGTCGTGCGGGCTGATCTTCGCAAGTGACTCCTTGGTGCGGCCTTCACCGGTGAGGAGATATTTGCCGTCGGGCGAAGGCAGGAAATTCTGCACGCGTCGCTCGACGATCCTCAAGCCGTGCTGGCTGAGTTTCAGGTCGGAAATGATTTTCGGGTTGAGCAGGCTCACGGTGTAGGCCGCGACCGAATTGCGAAAACCGGTTACGAATTCTTCCGTCACCGCCGCGCCGCCGACGACCTTGCGCCGCTCGACCACGCGCACCTTGAGGCCCGCCGCGGCCAGATAGGCCGCGCAGGTGAGGCCGTTATGTCCGGCTCCGATGATGACGACGTCGGTTTCGTTCATGTGCGCTTCAGAAAAATCCCGTCAAAAAGTGACACCTCCATATCAGACCTCGGGGCGGCCTGCACATGGATGGATGTGTCCACGTTGCCCGGCGAGTGTTCCTATGCTCCATTGCCGCCGAAATCGCCCCGATCTCAGCATCACGAAACACCCCGCCGGAGCCTTCATGACCCAATCCGATCCGCACCTGCCTGCGGGGACACCCTCCGCAGGCCGCAACCGGCTGGTGCTTTTGACCTACACGGCGGCGATTTTCGTCAGTGCGCTGTTGTTGTTTTCGGTCCAGCCGCTGTTCACCAAGATGGTGCTGCCGCGGCTCGGCGGTTCGCCGGCGGTGTGGTCGGTGGCGATGGTGTTCTTTCAGTCGCTGCTGCTCGCCGGCTACGTCTACGCGCACCTCCTGATGCGGATCAAAAGCCGCCTGATCCCGATCGCGGTGCATCTGGTGCTTCTGATCGTCGCCTTCGTCACGCTGCCGCTGGCGATCTCAGTGCATTGGGGCGATCCCCCGACCAGCGGATACGCGCTGTGGCTGCTCGGCCTGTTCGTGACCTCGATCGGCCTGCCGTTCTTTGCGCTCGCGGCCAACAATCCGCTGCTCCAGGCCTGGTTCGTCCGCACTGGCCATCCGGACGGCGCCGATCCTTATTTTCTCTATGCCTCGTCCAACATCGGCAGCTTTCTCGCGCTGTTGTCCTATCCGCTGGTGCTGGAGCCGATCTTCAGCTTGAGGACGCAAAACCTGATCTGGACCGGCGGTTACGGCCTCCTGATCGTGTTGATCGCCGCCTGCGGCTTCCTGCTATGGCGCTCGCCGGCATCGGCCATCGTGCACAACGCCGCCGCGGAGAGCCACGCGCCTGCGCCTTCGTTCGCCTTGCGCGCGCGCTGGGTCTTCCTCGCCGCGGTGCCGTCAGGTCTTCTGATCGCGGTGACCGCGCATATCTCGACCGACGTCGCGGCCGCGCCGTTGCTCTGGGTATTGCCGCTCTCGCTTTATCTCCTGACCTGGGTGCTGGTGTTCCAGTCGCGCCCGTGGCTGCCGCACAAATGGGTGCTGTGGGCGCAGCCGGTGGCGATCGCCGGCGTCATCGTGCTGCTGGCGGTCGGCGGCGAGCAGAACCTGCTGTTGACGCTCGGCGGCCATCAGGCCTGCTTCTTCGTGATCGCGATGGCCTGCCACGGCGAGCTGGCGCGCACGCGGCCGCCTGCGAAATATCTCACGGGCTTCTACGTCGCGCTGTCGTTCGGCGGCATGATCGGCGGGCTGTTTGCCGGCCTGATCGCGCCCAACGTGTTTTCCTGGATTGCCGAGTATCCGATCCTGATCGCGCTTTCCGCGCTCTGCCGCCCACCGGCCAGCGAGCGACTGCCGCGCGTCAATCGCCTGATCTGGCCGCTGGTGGTCATTCTGGCGCTCGCCTTGATCGCGCTCTCGCAAACCAAGGGCGAGACCTTCGACTGGCTCGACGAACATCGCGTTTACGTCGCCGGCAGCGTTGCCGTGCTCGGCATGCTGCTCGCGCTTGCGTTCGACACCGCGCGGCTGAAGCTTGCCACGGTCGCCGCGCTCGCGCTGGTGCTGGTTCGCGTCTATCCCGCCGATGACGGGCGGGTCGAAACCGTGCGTAGTTTCTTTGGCGTCCACAAGATCGTGACCACGCCGAGCGGCCAGTATCACGTGCTGCTGCACGGCACGACGATTCATGGCGCCCAGAAATACCAGAACGACAACGGAACGCCGGTCACGGGCCGGCCCGAGCCGATTTCGTATTATCACAAGGACGGTGGAATTGGTCAGGCGGTCACGGCGATCCGCGCGCGCAAGGGCGCGCCGTTGCGGGTCGCGGCGATCGGGCTTGGTTCCGGCACGCTCGCCTGCGTCGTTGCGCCCGGCGAGGACTGGAAATTCTTCGAGATCGACCAGTCGATGGTCGATACCGCGCGCGATCCGAAATATTTCAGCTATGTGCAGAACTGCCAGCCGGACATGAAACCGGTGATCGGCGATGCGCGGCTGACCTTCGCGCGCGAACCGGATGGCGTCTACGACCTGATCATCGTCGATGCCTATTCGTCGGACGCGATTCCGATTCATCTCGCCACGCAGGAGGCGATGAAGATCTACAAGGACAAGCTCGCGCCGCAGGGCGTGGTGCTGATGCACGTCTCCAACCGGCATCTGGAACTGGCGAGCGTCGTGGTCGGGATTGCCGATGCCAACGACATGAAGAGCTGGGTCTTCAACGAGGATTCCGGCCGTGACGGCGACTACATCTTCGCGACCAATGTCGTGGTGTCGGCGCGCGAGGACGCCGATGTCGGCAAGCTCGCGTCGTCGGACAAATGGGAAGAGACCGATCCCACGCCCAAGCAGCGGGTCTGGACCGACGACTATTGCAACGTGCTCGGCGCGGTATACCGGCGGCTGCGCGACGGCGAGTAAATCCAACTGATCCTGAATTTATTTTTAGCCTTGCCAACGGGTTCCCGATGGAACCCGCAGCGTTATCTCCGCGTTCTCCAACAAATTATCGGAATTCCGTCACCTCGCGCCGTGCGCTGATGGTGAGGGTTCGCGGAGGAGAATGCCCGTGTCGAAGATCAAATGGTTGTCGGTCGTTGCGTTGTCGGTCGCGCTTGCAGGCACCGCGTTCGCTGGGCCGCACGGCGGCGGTGGCGGAGGCCGTGGTGGCGGCGGCGGACATGGTGGAGGCGGACATGGCGGCGGCGGCGCTCACTTTGGCGGCGGCGGGCATGGTGGCGGTGGACATTTTGCCGGTGGACGTGGCGGCGGCGCGCACTTTGCCGGCGGCGGACATCGTGGCGGCGGACGGGCGTTTTCGCACGCGTCGAGCGGCAGATCCGGCAGCAGGGCGGCGAACTTCTCGCGGGCGGCCGGCGGCAACAGTTTTCGCGCCAATCAGACTTCAGGCGGCAATCGCATGGCGGGCGACCGTTCAGCCGGCGGCCGTTTGACCCATCAAGGCGCGATGCGCGCCAATGCCGTTCATCATGCGTTGGCGGCCGGCGCAGTCGCCGGTGCGCTGCATAACCACAACGCGTTACACAATCCAGACTCCCGCGCCCGTATTTCAGCGGCGGCCGCGACCGCCGGATGGCGCGGCCACGACCGCAACGGCGGCTGGTGGCGGCATAACCATGGCGGCTATGGCTGGGTCGGCCCGTTGTTCTGGCCGTTCGCCTATTACGACCTCTCCGGCTACACGCTGTGGGGCTACGATCCCTCGCTCTGGGATTACGGCTATGGCGACATCTATGCCGGCATCTTCGCGCCCTACGGCTACGACGATCTCGCCGGCTATCTGCCATATGGCGGAGGCGGCTATTCGTCCTCGGGCCGTGCGGCGCGATCAGCGAATAACGCGGCCAGCTCGGATGCGCCGAACGAAGTCGCGCAGATGTGCGGCGACGACAACCAGGAGATCGCGGGCCTTCCGGTCGATCGGATCCAGCAGGCGCTCAATCCCGATGACAATCAGCGCAAGGCGCTCGACGATCTCGCCAACGCGTCGGTGAAGGCGGGCCAGACCATCAAGGCGGCCTGTCCGAACGACGTCGCGTCGACCGCGCCGGCCCGTCTGGCGGCGATGCAAACCCGGCTCGAGGCGATGATATCAGCGGTGAAAATCGTCCAGCCGCCGCTCGATCATTTCTATGGCCTGCTCAATGACGAGCAGAAAGCGCGGCTGACCTCGCTTGGCGAGGAGCAACGGCGCGGCCGCAACGACCAGGGCGCGCTGGCGCAGAACTGCGCCAACACCGGCCAGACGACCGATTGGCCGGCGGCCGAAATCGATCGGCGCGTTCGTCCGACCGAGGCGCAGCGCGCGAGTTTCGATAATCTGAAGGACGCGAGCGCCAAGGCTGCCGACATCCTCAAAGGCACCTGCGAACCCAACGAGGCGCTGACGCCGCCGGCGCGGCTCACCGCGGCGGGCAAGCGGCTGGATGCGATGTTGCAGGCGGTCGAGACCGTGAAGTCGGCGATTGACAGCCTCTACAGCGAACTCAGCGACGAGCAGAAGGCGCAGTTTGAATCCATCGGCCCGGGCCGGAACGTTGCGTCGGCGTCATCGCCGAGCGACGACAATGCTTCGGGCGCGCGCCGCACGCATCGGCGTCACCATGCCAATGTGGTCGGCATGGTTCGCCGGCTGATCGGGTTCTAGCGAAAAGGGACGGGCCTCGTTACGCACGATTGCGAAGTTCGCTTCAGTGATCGCCGCCAACGTTTGCGAACTTCGGAACAGGAGCTCTGGTCGGACTCCCGGCGATGACCGCGCGCCGGTCGATCACCGCATGGTGGAATTGCTCGAGCACGAGGCCATAGGCGGCGAGATCGTTTTCATCGATCGTGCCGTCGTCGTAACATTGGAGCGTCTCGCGCAGGAACTCATCGGCTTCTTCCTGCAAGGCGTCGAGTTCCTCGACCGAGTCGGTCTTGCGAACCTGCGAGATGTGCAACAACAGCTTGTCGCGGTGCTCGCCGGTGATGTTGCGCTCGTCGCGCCTGAGGTAATGCCGCAGCCACGCGCTGATCGAGCCGAGCGCTGACAGCAGCAAGATGCCGCCCCAGAAGTAATCGCTGTATTTGTCGAGGAAGGTGCGCTCGGTGCCGTCAAGATAGGCCGCCGCGCCGGGATGCGCCGGTATCGAGGCGTCCTTGTCGGTGTCCGGCTTTTGAATCTTGGTTGCCGCGTGGTTTTCCCGGGTGAGCGCAGGCCGCACCGCAAACAGCGCGCGCGTGAAGTTGCCGACCGTCGTGTCGGACAGCGATTTCGGCGCCACGATCAGGTGATCGACGCCGATGGTTTCGATCTTGTCTTCGGGACGCGCCGGCGCGGACGTGAACGAGCTGCCGGGAATTTCTTCCGATTCATAGAGCGGATGTTTGTGCGACAGCGATTCCGAGACGTCGATCGGTATGAACGTCGGCTCGCCGCGCAGCCGCGCGGTCGCGATGATCGCGTCGGTCGTGATCTTGCTGTCGAGCGGCCCGACGGTCATGAAGGCGTCGACCGAAGGGTCCTTCACCATGTCGGTCATCTGCGAAACGGAGAACAGCGACGTCGTGACCTTGTCCGGATTGACGCCGGATTCCGTCAGGATCACCTTGAGCAGCGTGAGATTGACCTGGGTGCGGCCGAGAACGCCGACGCGGTGACCTTCGAGGTCAGAAACCTCCTTGAGCTTCTTGGTCTCTTTCTTGGCGCCCTTGCGCGGGCCGGGCGCCCACAGCACCACGACGTTCTTGCGCAGGATGGCGACCGCTCCGGCCCCTTTGGGCATTTCCTCGTCGGCGCGTCCGACCGCGAGATCGGTCTCACCGTTGGTCAGAAGCGTCAGGCTCTCGACCGGGCCGGCGGTCGAAATCACCGACAGCCGCATCGGACTTCCTTCGTTGATGAAGGTCTGGGCCAAAGACTGGATCAGCTTTTGATCGTCGCTGCCCGGCGGTCCCACGGCAATTCGCAAGGTAGCGGGGCGCGAAAGCAGGACGGCCGCGCCGGCGATCGCCGCGACGATCAGGAGCGCGGCTGCGATCAGCAGCAACGGCGAACTCCGCCTCCGTCTCGCGGAAGCGGGATTCTTGCTTGAACTGTCCGGCACCGACATGTTGTTGCCAAATTAACTATGGGCCCTAAGCCCAAGTATATCCCAAGATATCTCAAGAAATTCGGTGCTGCATTCTTATCACGCCCCCGTGGTCTTGCGGGCAGGATTTGTGTTGGCAGGCGACCCCCGGCCATCGCCATCGCCAGCGAATCGCGCCACCATGCTCCCGTTTTTTCGGAAGACGGCGCGTCCGGCTTGCAGGAGGTGCCCGAGCAGTGGTCCTGTGCGCTCATTTTCGACACGATTTTGACAGAACTGGCACGCCTGCTGATCGTTATCTGATAGGCAGCATCGGTGGCCAGGCGCCAACATTCGCATCCCCTCCCAAGCGGCTGCCTTCGCTAAGGTTAAGATCGTCGGACCATGAGCAAGGCATTCGATACCGGTGGAGTTCAGGATTTGATGTCAGTGCTTCACGAAGCGGCAAGGCGGGTGGCGGATATCCGATCCGCGCCTCGAAGCGCTGTCCGGACGCGGCGAAGCCCATGCGCTCACCGGGGAGAGCGTGCCGCGCGCCGCCTGTGGCGCAGGCACTTCAGATCGGCGGTACTGGTGCTGCTTGCGGTGGGCCTGTCGGCCTGTTCGCAGGAGATCGACTACACGCCCGAGCAGCGTAGCTGCATCGCCCAACACTACAGTGCCTATGACGCCAAACAGATCAACCAGTGCGTCGATGTGTGCAGGGTTTGCATGAAGGGCAATGTCGTGACCTGCAATACCTCATGCCGGCTGCGGGGCGCGAGCTAGCGCGGGCTGTGTCAATTCGGTGCAGAAGCGGCCGGAAGGCCGCATTGCGGGGCTTGACCGCTATTTGAAGGCATTGAATCATCGGGGCTTTCAGGCGTTAGCCCCAAGATGTTTGAGATTGGCATTATCAGTATTGTTGTGTTGGCGGTCGGCTACTGGGTCACCCTGTGGCTGATGGGCCGTCACGATGACGTATTGCACGGCGATTTCGTTCACGAGGAAGGCGGCGGTCGAGGGGGCTTCGGCGGCCGATCGGCTGCTTCCTTCGAGATCGCCTTTCCCGCCCAAGCCGATCATTCCCGCCGCCAGGCCGGCCGTCACCGGATCTTCCGCCGCGAATTCTTCCGCCACGAAGGCGATCCCGGCGCCGACGCGTCCTGCGCCGGCGTCTTCACCGCTGCCCGCTCCCGCGCCGACCTTGTCCGAGCGGTCGGACACGCTGCAAACGCTGCTGGCGTCCATCAAGCAGGACTTGAAGGATGCCTCGCAGCTTTAAGGTTGCGGGGAGAAAATCAGCGCCGGTTCGAACGGTTCACTTCGAACGATCAGTAAAGTCCGCCGCGCTGATAGTAGCCGCGCTGCTGCTGCTGCTGATACGCATCGCCGTAGCCGCTGCCATAGGGCTGCGGTTGCTGCTGCTGATAGATCTGGCCGTCATAGCTGCGGCGGTTCGATCGCGGCGCCGGATAGCGCTGGTCGGTCGAGCTGCCGTCGGCCGGATAGATATAGCCATCGTCAGCCTGCTGCTGCTGTGGCTGGACCGGACGGCGGCCGGGGAAGAATTGCGGCTGTTGCGACAGCGTGACCGGCTGGCCGGGGTCTGAATATTGCTGCTGATATTGCGGCTGTTGGTATTGCTGTTGCTGATACTGCTGGTCGGGCTGCGCGGGCTCGGCGCGCGCCACGGCGGCGCGAGCCTTCGGATTGCGGGCGAGCGCGACCTGCGACGAGCCGGTCAGCGTCACGGTGGTGTTGAGCACGCCTTGTTGCTGCACCAGCGCATAGAGCGTCGTCGCGTTGGCGCGCGACAGCCGCACGCAACCATGCGAAGCGGGCGTGCCGAGCCGGCCTTCGGATTCGGTGCCGTGGATCGCGTGTCCGATCTTGGTGAAGAAGATCGAGTGCGGCATCGGCGCGTCGTCGAATTCCTTCGAGTAGTGCTCCGCTTCCATGCGGAAGGCGCGGAAGGTGCCGTTCGGCGTTTCGCGCGAAGGGATGCCGGAGGAGACCGGCCAGTGATAGCGCTCGGTGCCGTCGACGGCGACGGTCATCATCTGCGCATCCTTGTCGATGGTGATGGAGACCTTGGCCTGTGCGGTGCCCGCGGCAAACAGCATCAGGGTCGTTGCAGCAATGAGAAGGGAACGCATTTACCTGGCCTCCGGCCTCGACGATTACTACCCCGTCCCCAGTGCCAATATGCCCGAATTACGGGCCTGGTTCCAGTGACGCTTTTGGGAGCGTTAACGGCAGGCTTTAGCGAAAGCCTGTTCGTGAGGTGGCGATGATGTGTCGTTCACCTTGATGTGTCGTTCATCTTGATGACTGCGCCCCTGCAATCCGTGCCCAGCGCGGAACTGGCGCGTCACGCCAGCGTTATGTCTTCACATTCATGGGATGAGGAATTGACGATGAAGAAGCGCGTAAAGGCAGAGGTCGTGGCGTATCCCGCCGAGGTGCCGGCCATGCGTTGGCTGGCGGCATTGGCGCTTGCGCTCGCGCTGCTCGCCATCCCTCATTTCGCGCATGCGCAGGGCGTCGTGGGCGGCATGGAGCGAGGCGCCGCCCAGGGTTCTTATGACGGTGGCCGCGTCGCGGGTCCGGTGGGCTCAGCGGTTGGCGGCGCTGTCGGTGCCGGCGTCGGCGGTGCGGTCGGCGCGGTCGACGGTATTCTCGGCATTCCCGGTCCGCGCTGCCACGGCTACTACAACCGTTACGGCCACTGGCGCTGCTATCGGTACTAAGTGCGGTTCGTCATTCCGGGATGGTGCGTTAGCACCAGACCTCAGATGCGCAATTGCGCATCGGGGAAGTTCGAGATTCCGGGTTCGCGCTAAGGCGCGCCCCGGAATGACTTGCTTTCGCAAGTCAATTCTTCAGCCGGTATCCGGTCTTGAAGATCCACGCCACCGCGATCATGCAGATGATGAGGAACGACAGCGTCATGCCGACGCTCAAGGCGACGCTGACGTCGGCGATCTCGTAAAAGCTCCAGCGGAAGCCTGAGATCAGGTACACCACCGGATTGAGCAGCGTGATCGTGCGCCAGCCGGACGGCAGCATGTTCACCGAATAGAAGCTGCCGCCGAGGAAGGTCAGCGGCGTCACCACCAGCATCGGGATCATCTGAAGCTTTTCGAAGCCGTCGGCCCAGATGCCGATGATGAAGCCGAACAGGCTGAACGTCACCGCCGTCAGCACCAGGAAGGTGAGCATCCAGATCGGGTGATGGATGTGCAAAGGCACGAACAGGCCGGCGGTTGCCAGGATGATGAGGCCGAGCACGATCGATTTGGTCGCGGCCGCGCCGACATAGCCGAGCACGATCTCGAAATAGGAAATCGGCGCCGAGAGGATTTCATAGATGGTGCCGACGAATTTCGGGAAGTAGATGCCGAACGAGGCGTTGGCGATGCTCTGCGTCAATACCGACAGCATCACCAGACCCGGCACGATGAAGGTGCCGTAGCTGACGCCTTCGACCTCCGTGATGCGCGAGCCGATCGCGGCCCCGAACACCACGAAATAAAGCGAGGTCGACACCACCGGCGACACGATGCTTTGCAGGAGCGTGCGCCAGGTGCGCGCCATTTCGAACTTGTAGATTGCGCGGACGGCCCGGAAATTCATGGCTGCGTCCGCACCAAATTCACGAAAATATCTTCCAGCGAACTCTGATTGGTTTCGAGATCGGTGAAGCGGATGCCGGCATTGCGGAGATCGCCGAGCAGGCTGGTGATCCCGGTGCGATCGGCTGTGGTGTCGTAGCTGTAGACGAGGTCCTGGCCGTCATTCGCCAGTTCGAGATTGTAGGCGGCGAGCGCGGGCGGAATGGCGCCGATGCTCGACGGCAGATGAAGCTTGAGCTGCTTCTTGCCGAGCTTCTGCATCAGCTTGGCCTTGTCCTCGACCAGGATGATTTCGCCCTTGTTGATGACGCCGACGCGGTCGGCCATCTCTTCGGCCTCGCCGATGTAGTGCGTGGTGAGAATGATGGTGACGCCGGCGGCCTTGAGGTCGCGCACCACCTCCCACATGCCCTTGCGCAGTTCGACGTCGACGCCTGCGGTCGGCTCGTCGAGAAACAGCACCTGCGGTTCGTGCGACAGTGCTTTCGCGATCATCACGCGGCGCTTCATGCCGCCGGAAAGCGTGACGATCTTGGAATCCTTTTTGTCCCACAGCGAGAGGTCGCGCAGCACCTTCTCGATATGGGCCGGGTTTTTCGGCTTGTTGAACAGGCCGCGGCTGAAGCTCACCGTGCCCCACACGGTCTCGAAGGCGTCGGTGTGCAGTTCCTGCGGCACCAGGCCGATCAGCGAGCGTGCGGCGCGGGCATCGGTGATGATGTCGTGGCCGTCGACCGTGACGCGCCCGGCGGAGAGATTGTTGATGCCGCAAATGATGCTGATGAGCGTGGTCTTGCCGGCGCCGTTCGGCCCGAGCAGGGCGAAGATTTCGCCCTTCTCGATCTCCAGATTGATGTCCTTCAGCGCCTGGAAGCCGGAGCCGTAGGTCTTGGAGAGATGGGAAACGGAAATGATGGAAGGCATGCGAAGAACGAGCTTTTCGGTCTGAAATGATGCAATGAGGCGGGAACACTCAGATAGGAAGCGAAAGGCTTTGTGCAATCCTGTCGTCGGGTTTTCGCGGTTGTCTGTGACCCGTCAAACGAAATATCCTGTCGTCAATGAGGAATCAAAACAACCAGGAAAATAACCGGTGCCGGGGAAATGTCAGGGCGTTGTCAGCATGATGTCAGTAGCGAAGAACTTGTGCGTGGCGTTGCTGGTCGCCGCGGGATTTGTGGCATCGCAGGAGACCTCCAACGCGGCCGACGCCGCCATCAAGCTCGGCAATACCGCGCCCTATAGCGGACCGGCGTCCGCCTACGGTGCGATCGCCCGTGCTGAAGCCGCCTATTTCCAGATGCTCAACGACAAGGGTGGCATCAACGGTCGCAAAATCGAATTCCTCACCCTCGACGACACCTATTCGCCGGCGAAGACCGTCGAGCAGACCCGCAAACTCGTCGAGCAGGACGAGGTGCTGGCGATGTTCTCCTCGGTCGGCACCGCGCCGAACATCTCGGTGCAGAAATATCTCAATGGCAAACACGTGCCGCAGATTTTCGTGTCGTCCGGCGCGACGCGCTGGAACGACCCCGAGCATTTTCCGTGGACGGTCGGCTTCAACCCGACCTACGAACTCGAAGGCAGGCTCTACGCCCAATACATTCTGAAGACCAGGCCGGACGCGAAGATCGCGGTGATCGCGCCGAACGAGGACGCCGGCAAGGATTACGTGCGCGGCTTCAAGGAAGGCCTCGGCGAACACATCAATCAACTGGTCTCCGAGACCACGTATCTCACCGCCGATCCCACCATCGACTCGCAAATGGTGACGATGCGCGAATCCGGCGCCGATGTCTTCTTCGCGGAAGCCACGCCGAAGTTCGCGGCGCAGGCCATCAAGAAGGCCGCGAGCATGGGCTGGAAGCCGCTGATCATCCTGCCGTCGGTGTCGAACTCGTTCTCGGCGGTGCTGGAGCCCGCGGGCCTCGATAACTCGGTCGGCGTGGTGACCGGGCTTTATCTGAAAGACCCGAACGATGCGCGCTGGGCGAACGATCCCGCGCTCAAGGACTGGCTCGCCTGGATGCAGAAATATCAGCCGAACGCCTCGACCGGCGATCTCTTCAACGTGCAGGGCTACACGGTGGCGCAGATCATGGCGCTGGTCCTGAAGAATTGCGGCGACGATCTGTCCCGCGAGAACATCATCAAGCAAACCAAGTCGCTGGACGGGATCGAGATGCCGTTGCTGTTGCCCGGCATCAAGATCTACGTCGATCCGAAAAACGTCACGCCGATCCGCCAGATCCAGATGGCGCGATTCGACGGCAAGTCGTGGGTGCTGTTCGGCGACGTGCTGGGCGAGCCACGATGACGGTGCCTAATTCCCGACGCAGAGCTGTGTTCATTGGCCGTGCGTCTGTCGCGCGGCAACTTCTCAGGCGAACTGTTCAATGGCCCAGGATAGGTTGAATCCCGCATTACGATGGTTCGCCGCGATCTGCGTCGTGGGCTTTATCTTCAGCGTTGGTCTGCGGTACGTTTTGCCGCACGATCTTCATCCTGCGAAGAGTCCCGGAGTTAAGGCGGCGGCGATCCCGGCTGAATTTTCGTCGAAATCGCCGGCGTCCGATCCGTCGGGGGAGGCTGCACCCGCGCCGGTTTCACAGTCACCGGCAGCGCAGCAAGTTGCGAAAGCTCAGCCAGCCGATGCCGACTTGTTGCCGCCGCAACCGATCGGCCCCAGACGAATTCGCTTCCGGCACGGCCGCCCGAGCCAGCCAGGCCGCTTGAGAAGGTGAGCGCTTGCGTTATCGGCGATCCGGAGTTGCGTGATCTGTTCGCCACCGAACTTCTGCAATCGATGACCGGAAAGATCGTCAGCGGGGATTGTTCGGCCGTGGAAGGCCCCATCGTCATGGTATCGGGGTTTGCGAGCAAACTGGCGACGAGTGATCCCGCGTGCAGAACCGTCGATGGGCACCTTTACGAGGTGATCGTTTCCATCTCGCAGCCGGGAAGCAATTCCGCCATCAGCCGGACCGTTTTCGCCACCCGCTGCGCGAGCCGCACCAGGAATGAGGATATGGTGCTCGGGCGGGAAGCGAAAAATCAGGCGATCGTTCAGGGCATCGCCAGCCTGCGTGGCCTGTTGCAACGCCTATCTGAAAATTGATTCGAAGATTTCGGCTTTCAGGTCGACTTCAAAAGCTTCAGTAGAAAGTCCTTGCCACCCTCAACCCGCTCGTCGCCGTGAAATCGGCTGATCTCGAGATGGTCGTCTTCGAAAATATCGATTTCCACTCGCTCGCCCACCATCGTCACTCACAGTCGAGATTGCGTCGGGGCGGGTTCGTTCGATGACGAAGTGCAGTCCTGCATCCTCGATCAGTCGAATTGTGTCGAACACAGCGGATGACATTCGAGGTCAGGAGGTGCCGTTGTGGTCGCGCTATTTCTGGACTACTGAAAATAGTTATTGATGATGCGCAGGTCCGAAAGCGACGGCTGCGCGCCTTTCATGCTCGCCTCGATCACGCGGCGGCAGACAGCGGCGGTGGCTTCGTCGCGGAAATCGTTCGCCGCTTCCAGCACCGTGCGCGCAGTGTCGAGCGCGCCGCCATCCTGCTTCGGCGCGTCCGACGGGTCGAACGCCATGCCGCCCTTGCGGCCGAAACCTTGTCCTGCTGCCTTGCCGAAGGAAGGCACGCCCTTGCCGAATGGAATCGCGCTCATTTTCGCTGATCTCTCCTCATCACGCGTAGAGTGCGGCTGCCAGGTTCGCATCGATCGGCGCGGTGCCGTTCTTGCGCGACTGGTAGAAGGCAAGCACGCTGCGTGACGTCTCGATGTTGAGACGGTCGTAGTCGGTTTCCAGTCTCTTGAGGTCGCTCGCCGTGATGCGATGATCCTTGGCGCCGAGGAACAACAACGCCATCATCGTGTCCCAGCCAAAATCCAGCGCCTTCGACAGGATCAGGAGCATTTCGCGATTCTTGTCGAACAGCGCGCGCTCGATCACGTCGCTGGGCAGCGCGCACAACAAGGACAGGCCGATCGTGACCTCTTCGAGCCGGTGCGAGCGTGCATAGGTCGAGATGCTGGCCTCGTTCAGGTTGCCGCTGCGATGCTGCGTGGTCACAAGGCGCTTGGCCACGAAATGGCCGCGCGAGACGGGACCGAACTTCGACTGCAGTTCGCCGCCAAGGTCGGTCACCGACGTCTGGATCTGCCGCGCCATCTCCGGACGCTCGCGCTCCAGGCGCTTCCTCACGTCGTCGGTCGCCTTCGCGATCAGTTGCTGGAATACGTGCCGCGGGATGTCCTTGCGCAGGCCAAGCTGCTCGGCGAGGATGGAATCGCCCTCCGCGCGCTGGACCATGTTGAGAAATCCGAAATCGGAGAACTTGGCGCCGTTGTTGCTGGCGACCGAATTGACGACTTCCTGATCGCCGCGCTTGACGAGTTCGTCGGTCACCCGTTCTTCGAGCGTCTCGCGCTTGGAGATCGAGAGCATGTGCGCCTGACTCTTGGTGCAGGCGTTGGCGACGAGCGCGTAGGTCTCGAGCTGCTTGGATTCCCGCAACACGGGACCGGCGACCTCGATCGCATCGTCGAAGGCGAGCTTGTGAATGATGTTGACGGGGGCGTTGTCGAAACGGGCCAGCCGCACCGACAGTTGCGCACGCGCGGCGACCTCGATTTCATCGGCGAGCCGCGTGACCACTTCGCCGAACGTCCAGATGTCGTCGTCGGCGAAGTCGCCGGCGATCATCAGGTCGGTGGTGTGCCACAACGCGCGGGCCCGGCTTTCGGGCGTGCCGCGCGAGACCGCGTCCTCGAGCGCATCGAGAAACGATTTCGTTTCGTTGTTCTTGTTGGCCGTCTTGAATTGCAGGCTCATTTGGGGCGCCAAATCCTTCGGCAAGATCTCATTCGCCCGCGACGATACAGGTCACGCCCAAGTTTTCGGTAAAAATGGCCGCGAAGTATTGTCGATCAAAATTCGTTCAAACACGACCGACGCTATTAAGGCGCGTTAACTTCCACGCACAACCTGAGATCAGGCGCGTGCGCGTCGACTAAGCCCTTGATAGATGCGGGAAAGCGGACTTCCGCAGTGCCGAAATCCGTCCCGCGCCGGTGACAGTGCCGGCTGCCGATGCGATAATTTCGTAATATTAAGACTTTTTGCGTGGGCAATTTATTGCAGGAGCAGGTGGGATGCGCGTCGCGATTGCCGCGGTCGTTGGATCGCTTTGTACGTTTCCGTGGCCGGTTGTCGCGGCGCCGGCCGAACTTCTAAACAAAACGATAACGGTCTCCTATGCGGTCACCATCCCTACCAGGATGGACGACGGCCGCGTTGTGTCCGGGAGGGAGGCGGCGGCCCGGCCACCGTTTCCGGCGTCAGTTGCTCGATCCGCGCCGGAAATGCATTTGCCGAGGGGTAGCGCGACGCTTTGTTACAGCGGCCGCAGCGCGTGCGAGAACAGCATCACCATGCCGAACATGCAAAGCGCGATGCCGCCGCGCGTGATGGTCCAGGTCAGGCTGTTGCGTGGGATCTCCGGCAGCATCAGGTTCATCAGCCAGCCGGAGGCTGTCGAGAGCAGGCCGATCCCCAAGGCGATGCCGGCGATCAGGGCCCAGGGCGGAGAACCCGCGGGCAGTTGCGAGGAAAGCCAGGCGGGGGCGGCGTCCTTCCAATAGGCGATCAAGGCCGCAATCCCGACCAGAAAGATCAGGCTCTTGATAAAGACCGAACCGAATGATTCCGGGATGAGCTTGATTCCGGTCGCCCTTAACGCCCACTCGACGAAGTTCTCATCGGTGAAGAACAGGAAAGCGCCAAGGCAGAGCGGAAACCACGACCCGACCAGCGCGCCGATCAGGCCGAAGAACGCCACGTTGAGGACGAGGCGCGAATACCAGAGCGCGACAGCCGGCGGTGTTTCCGCGCCGGAAAGACGCACCTTGCGGTCGGCCGGGGCAAGCGATGGTGGCGACCACTGGGATCGGTTCATGGGCTGATCTTCTCCTTCGGTTTGGTCGGAGAAGGGGTGGCGCCGGTTCAACGGCCGGCGTTGCTTGCTACGATCGTCAATCCGGCAGGCGGCTCAACCGACGGAAATGCGATAGCTGAGTATTTCGGTCTTGCCGGGCTCGATCTTCATGATGCCGGGCTTGTCGAGAAACTCGCCGTCAAAGCCGACAGGCGAGGCGTAGCCGCGCCACGGCTCAAGGCAGAGAAAAGGCGCGCCGTCCGGCTTTGACCAGATGCCGAATTCGCGAAAGCCTTGCCATTGCATCGTGATCGCCGGGCCGCGGTCGGCCGCGTAGCGAATGCTGGTGCTTGCGGGGTGATCGAGGATGACGGCGTCGTCCTTGAAAAGCTGCTCGGAGAGGGCGAGATATTTGCCCTCGATCGGCGTCGGTTCTGGTTTGTCGCGCAGCAACCCGTCCTTCAGGCGGCGAATGGGCGCGGGCTCGTCGTTCGCGAAATGGATTCCGTAGGCTTGCTTCGGCAATCCCGGCAACAGCGGCCAGTTGAACGCGGGATGACCGCCGAGCGACGCCGGCAAGATGTCGTCGCCGGTGTTGGTGATCTCGAAGCGCACGTCGAGATGAACATCATCCACGGTGTAAGTCAGGGCCAATCGAAACGCGAACGGAAAGCGCTGACGGCTTGCCGCATTGTCGGTCAGGTCAAGGGTGCAGGACTTCGGTCCGCGCTCGCGCCAGGCGAACGTCATGTCGCGCGCAAATCCGTGCTGGGTCATCGGATAGGTTTTGCCGCGATGATGCAACTCGTCGTTCTTGAGCTTGCCGACGATCGGAAACAAATTGGGCGAATGCCGCGGCCAGGCTGGCCCCGCCTGCCACAACAGCTCCAGTCCCTCGGCGTTTTTCAGCGAGCACAGTTCTGCGCCCTCGGCTTTGATGGTCGCTGAAATCTTGCCGCTTTCGAGGGTGTGATTCATGTCTTCGGCACCGAAGATGATCGCGCGGACTCAGGCCCGTTCGACGAAGCTATCGACCACTTTCTTCTCGCCGGCTTTTTCGAAAGCGATCGTGAGCTTGTTGCCGTCGATCTTCACCACACGGCCGTAGCCGAACTTCTGGTGAAATACGCGATCTTGCAGATTGAAGTCCGACGTGGTGCCGGTCGATTTCGCGATCAACTCGCCCTCGATCACGAGCGGCGCACGCTTTTGCTTGGCAAAGCCGCCCGCATCGCGTGAGCCGTAGGACGATTGCCGTTCCTCGAAGCCGTGGTTCTGGCGGCCGCCGCGCGCGCGATTGGCCTGCGCGCGCTGCCAGCCGGGCGTCGTGTAGCTCGAACCGAAGGATTCCACATTGTCGAAACGCGACGGGCCGTAGCCGTTGGCGCCGCCCCAGCCCGAGCCGCCCTTGGATTCGGTGATCTCGACATTGTGCGTCGGCAATTCGTCGAGGAAGCGCGAGGAAATCGTCGTCGACCAGGTGCCGTGAATGCGCCGGTTGGTGGCGAAATAGATTTTGGCGCGGCGGCGCGCGCGCGTCAGCCCGACATGGGCAAGACGGCGCTCTTCTTCGAGTCCCGCGCGGCCCTGTTCGTCGAGCGTGCGCTGGCTCGGAAACAGGCCTTCCTCCCAGCCCGGCAGGAACACGTTCTCGAATTCGAGCCCCTTGGCCGAATGCAGCGTCATCAGCGAAACGGCTTCTTCCTCGGCGCCGCCGTCGCGGTCCATCACCAGCGAGATGTGTTCGAGAAAACCTTGCAGGTTCTCGAACTCTTCCATCGAGCGCACCAGTTCCTTCAGGTTCTCCAGCCGGCCCGCGGCGTCCGCCGAACGATCCTTCTGCCACATGTCGGTGTAGCCGCTTTCGTCGAGCACGCTTTCGGCCAACTCGGTGTGCGAGGCGACTTCGGACTGGGCGCGCCAGCGGTCGAAGCTCGTCAGGAGATCGCGCAAGCTCCCGCGCGCTTTCGGCTTCAGCTCGTCGGTCTCGACCACGGCGCGCGCGGCCTCGAACAGCGGGATGCGCCGCTTGCGGGCGTGATCGTGCAGCATCTGCACGGTGGCATCGCCCAATCCTCGTTTGGGCACATTGACGATGCGCTCGAAGGCGAGGTCGTCGGCAGGCGAGTTGACGACGCGCAGGTAAGCCAGCGCGTCGCGGATTTCGGCGCGCTCGTAGAATCGCGGGCCGCCGATCACGCGATAGGGCAGGCCGAGCGTGACAAAACGATCTTCGAACTCGCGCATCTGGAACGAGGCTCGCACCAGAATGGCGACCTCGTTGAGGTTTTGCTGCTGGCGCTGGAGATCCTCGATCTCCTCGCCGATGGCGCGGGCTTCTTCTTCCGAGTCCCACGCGCCGGTCACGGTGACCTTTTCGCCGTCGACATCCTCGGTGCGCAGCGTCTTGCCGAGCCGGCCTTCGTTGTGCGCGATCAGGTGCGAGGCGGCAGCGAGGATGTGGCCGGTCGAGCGATAATTGCGCTCGAGGCGGATGACCTTCGCGCCGGGGAAGTCGTGATCGAAACGCAGGATGTTGTCGACCTCGGCGCCGCGCCAGCCGTAGATCGACTGGTCGTCGTCGCCGACGCAGCAGATGTTGCGGGGGGCTGATTGCTGTCGCTCGACATTCTTCTCGTCATCACCGGGCGCGATGCGAAGCAGCGAGATCCCGGTGATCCATCTTGCGAAGAATTCGATGGATTGCCGGGTCAAGCCCGGCAATGACGCGTTCAAAGGATGTTTCCGCCGCCGGTGCTGCAGCCTTGGGCGAAGGCGCCTGCGCGAGCAGCCGCAGCCAGAGATACTGCGCGACGTTGGTGTCTTGGTACTCGTCGACCAGAATGAACTTGAAGCGGTGCTGGTACTGCCGCAGCACGTCCGGATGTTCACGGAACAGGCGGATGTTTTCCAGGAGCAAGTCGCCGAAATCGGCGGCGTTGAGAATCTTCAGCCGCTCCTGGTAGCTCGCATAGAGCTTGCCGCCCTTGCCGTTGGCGAACACCGCGGCTTCACCCGAGGGCACCTGCGCAGGCCCGAGGCCGCGGTTCTTCCAGCCGTCGATCAGCCCGGCCAGCATCCGCGCCGGCCAGCGCTTGTCGTCGATGCCTTCGGCCTGCAACAGCTGCTTGAGCAGCCGCACCTGGTCGTCGGTGTCGAGCACGGTGAAATTGGATTTCAACTGCACCATCTCGGCATGGGTGCGCAGGATGCGCCCGCCGATGGAGTGGAAGGTGCCGAGCCACGGCATGCCTTCGACCGCCTGGCCGAGCATCTGGCCGAGGCGCAATTTCATCTCGCGCGCGGCCTTGTTGGTGAAGGTGACCGAGAGGATTTCGCCCGGCCGCGCCCGGCCCTGGCTCAGAATGTGCGCGATGCGGCAGGTGAGGACGCGGGTCTTGCCGGTGCCGGCGCCGGCCAGCACGAGCACCGGACCATCCAGCGTCTCTACCGCTTCGCGCTGCTCGGGATTGAGGCCGGAAAGATAGGCGGGAGCCGCCGCCGCACGCGCACGCGCGGCGATCCCGCCAGCCGCTGGCTGGTGGTCCGGCACTCTCGCATACGGAAGCTTGTTCGGCTCGGTCATCGCGAATCAGATTTTCCCCCACGATGGCACCGCGGGTTCATGAAAGGGAGCCTTCTTAGCAGGGATTGAGCAGTATATGGGACCTCGCGACCCGCTTTTACAGCCTTATCGGCATGCGCCGGGGCGCAATTTGGGCCACGCGCGGCGGATTCGCTTGCTCCCGGCCTCAATTCTCACAGTTGGCGCGCGATCACGCGATCCGGGTTCCATATTTGGCGAGCGCTGCCGCTGCGACGTTGACGCCGATCCCCGGGGATTCGTTCATCGTGAGCATCCCACCGGCAATCTTTGGCGGGCTTTCGAACAGTTCAGCCTGAAGCGGATCGCGATCGGGATCGAACAATTCGAGAATGAGCCCGGCCGGCGAAGCCGCAACGATCGGCGCGTGCAGGAAGCAATCGTGATGAGGCGCAAGGTGAACGTGGTTGAGCTCGCAAAGCGCGCTCAGCTTGCGCAGCGCGGTGTATCCGCCCGACATCGTGCTGTCCGCCTGGAGAATCTGGATCGCGCGCGATTCGACCAGGTCTCGGCAGCGGGAGACGGCTAATTCGCTCTCTCCGGCGGAAAGCGGGATAGAAGTATGACGCGACAGAATTTGCAGTTCACGATGATCGTCGAGCCACCGTACCGGCTCCTCGAGCCATCGGATGTTCAAATGATGTAGCTCGCGTGCGCCATCGATGGCCTCCGCAAGGCTCCAGCTGCGATTGACGTCGACCATCAAATCCGATTGCGGACCGATGACGTCCCGCACGACTTCCATTCGCTTGAGATCGTCCTTGAGGGGGAGGCCGCCGATTTTGGCCTTGAAGGCCTTGAACCCTTTTTCTTTCAGGACAACGATTTCATCCCGCAACTCGCCGAGATCCTTGCCGTCCCTGTAATAGGCGCAGGTGATGTAGCAGGGCACCTCGTTGCGATAGCCGCCGAAGATACGATACAGCGGCATGTTCGAGAATTTGCCGATCGCGTCCCAACACGCGATGTCGACGGCGGAGAGAATGCGGATCAGCGTTTCGCGTCCCCAGCCTTTCTCGTGAGCCATTCTTTGCGACGTCAAACCGATAAGCTTTTCGTACAGCCGCTCCGGCGCACCTGCATCGGCTCCAAGTATCAACTCACCAATTCCCGACCGGAATGCCTGCACGAACGGCTCCGGCGAGGAATAGTTCGTGGCCATTCCGAAACCTTCGATGCCCTCCGCTGTCCGAATCCGGATCAGCAACTCATTGGCCCGCGGCACGATGAAATTACTTACCCAATAGGCGGGCACCCTCGTCCGGCGCGCTCAACAGGTAAGCTTCGAGACTTGCGATTTTCATTCGCCAACTCGCGTGATCTTGGTCATCGAGATCCGTGTCTAAAGGAAAAGCGCGCCCAAAGAAATATGCCCGGCGCAGTCGCGCCGGGCATTCGTTCGAGTGCAGGGCGCTTGCGTATCAGGTGGACGAGCCGGCGGAGTCAACGACCGCCGAACCCATGTCGCAGCGTTGTCGCCGCAAGCCGCAGCATTGTCGCCGCAAACCGTAAGCGTGCTGGAGAGCGTGTTTTGAAAGGAGTTGTCCCGACTCAAATACCCCCATCATTTGTTCCGCCTGAAGCGAGATTTTTCGCTGCTCTCGCGCCTTGAAACGGCCGGAACCTTTGTTCCCCGCGGTCATTATTTCGTCGAAAGCGCCGGCATTTCGCGCACGGCGCAAAAACGGATCAAGCGGAGCTTGTCATGTTGAGCTGGGTCGTCACTTTTCTGGTCATCGCTCTGATCGCCGGTATCCTTGGCTTCGGCGGCATCGCGGGCGTGTCCATCGAAATCGCCAAGGCAATCTTCTTTATCGCGGTGGTCCTGTTTATCGTTTCCGCCGTGGTCGGCTTGGCGCGCGGCAGAAACCGCGTCTAGCACCGACATTTGATTTGGCCTGACATGGGCGCAAGACCTTGCTGCGGCGAGGTCCTGCGCCCCTTGTTTTTGGGCCTCGTCTTCAGTCCGTCGCTGGCAACCATCGCAGTTGGGGATAGGATGGCTGGCCGCCGGTGGCGGAGAGGGGGCCGCCATGAATATTTCCGACTATCTGAAGCAAGACGCTGTCGGACTTGCCGCGCTTGTCGCGCGCCGCGAAGTGACGGCCGACGAACTGCTGGCGCTCGCGCTGGCCCAGAACGAGCGGGCACAGCCGAAGACCAACGCGATTTGCCGGATGATGGAAGGCGAGGCGCGCGCCCAGCTCGCAAGGCCGCTGCCGTTGTCGGGAGCTTTCGCCGGCGTGCCGTTCCTGATCAAGGACATCGCGCAGGATTACGCGGGCCTGCCGACCAGTTGCGGCAGCCGCGCGCTTTTCAACAACGTCGCGACCGAACATTCGCACGTCGTCCGGGCCTATCTCGAGGCGGGCCTCGTGATCTTCGGCAAGACCAACCTGCCGGAATTGGGATTGAAGGGCGTGTCGGATTCGCAAACCTTCGGGCGCGCCTGCAATCCCTGGAATGCCGATCACACGCCCGGCGGATCGAGCGGCGGCTCGGCTGCCGCGGTTGCATCCGGCGTGGTGCCGATGGCGGCCGCCAATGACGGTGGCGGCTCGATCCGCATTCCCGCCGCCTGCTGCGGTCTGTTCGGGCTGAAGCCGTCGCGCGGGCTGGTCTCGCCGGGCCCCACCAGCGGCGAATACTGGTTCGGCGCGAGCAGCGAAGGCGTGATCTCGCGCAGCGTGCGCGATAGCGCCGCAGCGCTTGACGTGATCGCGGGCGGCGAACCCGGCGATCCCTTTCTCGCAGGCGCGCCCGGCGAGGCCTATGCGCAGTCGATGACGCGCGATCCCGGAAAGCTCACGATCGGCTTCACCGTGGCCTCTCCGATCGGCACTGACGTGCATGCCGAGGCGAAAGCGGCGGTGGAGCAGGCGGCGAGCTTGCTGAGCGGCCTTGGTCATCAGGTCGAGGAAGCGGAGCCCGACATCGACGGCGCCGCGCTCGCGAAAGCATTCCTGCACGTCTATTTCGGACAGGTCGCGGCGATGGTGGCCCAGGCCCGCGCCAACGGCGCGAAGCTTTCCGATTTCGAGTTGCTGTCGCGGGTGCTGGCGACACTCGGCGGCGCGATTTCGGCCGGCGCGCTGACGGGGCAATTGCTCAAATGGAATGAGTTCGCCCGCGGGCTCGCGCGCTTCCATCAGCGCTACGACATGTTGCTCACGCCGACCCTGGCGCATCCGCCGGTGCGCCACGGCCAGGGCGACCCGGGCGCGGCGGAGCAGGCGGTGTTGAATCTGCTCGATCGGATCGGCGTGCTTGGCGGGCTCGCGCGTGCCGGCCTGCTTGATGGCACCATCGACAAGATCGCGCGTGACAGCTTGCAATATGTGCCGTTCACGCAACTGGCCAACCTCACCGGTGTGCCGGCGATGAGCGTGCCGCTGCATTGGACCGCCGACGGCCTGCCGCTCGGGGTGCAATTCACGGCGCGCATGGGCGATGAGGCGCGGCTGTTGCAGCTTGCGCGCCAGCTCGAGGTGACACAGCCCTGGTTCGACCGGCGCCCCGCATGGGTCAGCCAAGGCTAGTTCTAACGCTGGTTCCAGCGCTAGTTGAAGTTGGTTGTCAGGTCGCGAGCGAGACCGCCGCGTATTCGTGATGAACGCCGGCCAGATGCTGCGCGATGACGTCGGCAACTTCGCGCGCATGCGTCGAAATCATGAAATGGGCCGCGTCCGCCATCCTCGTCACGGTCGCGTTCGGGATGCACTGGCCCAGAAGCCGGTTGGCGCGCTTGACGGCCGCATGGCTGTTGGCGCCCATCAAGACCAGCGTCGGAACCCGGACGCTTGCGAGCAGCGCCGGCGTCAGGCCGAAGCCGTAGACGCTCTTCCAGTCGAGCAGGTTTACCGGCGTCGTCTCGATCGCATAGTCGCGGACGCGTTGCGGCCAGCTCGCCCAGGTGCCGGCGCCGCCGTAGAAATCGATCATCTGCGCGATCGCGATCCTGTTGCCAGACTTGTAGGCCGCGAAATACTCATCGGTCATCTTGCGGAACGCGAAATAATCTTCGTGTTCGAACATCATTCGCAACAGTTCCGGCGCGGGAGCTTCGATGATGGTGAGGCTCTGCAACGGTACGCGACGCCGCTGCGCGACCGCGAGCGCCGACAGGCCGCCAAAGGAATGTCCGACCAGGTGAACGGGCGCGTCCGCGCGCCTGATGACTGTCTCGATCATTTCGGCTTCGTGGACGATGCCCGCATCGGCCGTGGTTCGGCGTTCGGCCGTGCCGCCATAGCCGAGCAAGCTGGTGGTAACGCAGCGAAAGCGATTTTCCCAATGCGACATGACCGGCCGCCACGCCGCGCCCGTGCTGCATGATCCCGGCACCAGCACGACGGTCGGGCCTGTTCCTGTCACCTCATAGTCAATGCTTCCGAGCGAATCGCAGATCATCGGGTTGAAATTCCTTGGGAAAAATGGGGGTGCGGCGCGACTGGCGCAGCCGGCGGCAACATCTAGGGTTTGGGTGGTCCGATATCGTCCTGCGTTCGCACGAGATGTCCGGCATTTCGCGAGCGGGCTTGTCAGCGGCGCGAATTACTCGGCGGCGGAAACAGCGGGCAAACTGAATTCCTCTACGGAAGCCACATGTCGTGCGATGGCATCGGCGACTTGCCTGGCGTGCGTCGAGATCATGAAATGAGCCGCGCCCGGAACGGTCATCGTTGACGCTCGCGATATGCATCGGCCGAGAAGCTCGTTGGCGCGCCGGACTGCGGGGTGGCTCTTTTGACCCCACATCACAAACGTCGGACAGGTGACGGCTGCAAGCAGCGAAGGCGTCAGTGCGAAGCCGTAGGTGCATTTCCAGTCGAGCAGGCTCGTAGCCGTTGTCTCGATGGCATAGTCGCGTGCCTCCGGGGACCAATTGCCGAATGTGCCGGCGCCGCCGAGGAAGTCGATCATCTGCGCGATCGCGGTTCCATCTCCGGCGCGGAAGGCGGCGCCATAGTCGTCGGTCACCTTGCGAAAGGCGAAGTAGTTGGCGAACTCGCGCATCGGCCGCAAAATTTCCGAAGCCGGTGCCTCCGCGATGGTGAGACTGAGCAGAGGCACGCGTCGCCGCAACGCCACCGCGAGGGCGACCAGGCCGCCGAATGAATGGCCGACGAGATGAACAGGGCCGCGACCGGCATAACGGATGGCCGCTTCAACGATCTCGGCCTCATGGGAGATGCCGGCGTCCTCGGTCGTGCGGCGCTCCGCGGTACGGCCATACCCGAGCAGGCTTGTCGTTACGCAGCGAAATCCGCGCCAATGCGCGATCATGGGATGCCACGCGTCACCGGTGCTGCATGATCCGGGCACGAGCACGACCGTCGGCCCTTCCCCGGTTGCTTCGTAATCAATGGATCCGTTTGGGTGGGGAATCATTGTGCTGGCTCGGTTCCAAAAGGCCGATCGCAAAGGACGGCGCGCCGATGATCGATTGCAGGCGAATGAGCTTGCGCCAACGCAAGCGGCAATGAGGATCGGCGGACGAGAAACAGCCGCGCGCGTATCGGGCATGCCATCAGGCGTTGGCGTCGGCGCGTACATAGATCGCGGCGGCCGCCTTGTTAGTCATGCGTACGGGGGAGGCCCGGGTTACAATTTATTGATGGGCTTGCGCCTTTATTTCACCGGCATTCCGATGGTGCGGCCGATGCCGTCGGGCCGCGTGACCTGCGCGTGGGCTCTGGCAACCGCATCGATGGTGGTGCGGACGTCGGGCGGGAAGGGCGCGGTCTTCCGCTTGGGTCATGTCGACATGCATGGTCATGTTTTCCGACGTCGCCGACAGCCATCCCTCGCGGGCGTGGCGCAGTTCCTCAAACGTGTGCAGGCGCTTTTCGTCGGCGGCGATCAGATAGACCGAAATCTGCACGGGGTCGCCGAGATGAATTTCGCGCAAGTACCGCACATGGCATTCGGCGGTGAAGGTCGAGTTGTTGCGCGCCGTCTTGTAGGCGGGGCCGATTCCCAGCAGAAGCCAGAACTCGTCGATCGCCCGGTCGAACATCACGTTGTAATAGGCCATGTTGAGATGGCCGTTATAGTCGATCCATTGCGGCTCGATCTGCATGACCGAGGTCAGGAATGGCGCCGGAATGGTACCGCTATCTGCCGTCATGGTGCCCATCTTCCTTCGCCAGCCATGGTCTCTTGACCCCCTATATATCCTTTGCCACGGTATTTCCCGCAGTGGAGTGCAGGGGATTTCCGGAGTGGGAACAACCATTACCAACAGTCCGAAGCGTGCGGAGCCGCAGGCGGTCGCCGCCGTGGTCGAAAAACTCGCCGCGCGGTTCGGCAACCACCTGGTCACCTCGCAAGCTGTGCGCGAACAACACGCCCATACCACAACCTGGTTGCAATCGCAGCCGCCGGATGCGGTGGTATTCGCGCAGGAGACGGCCGACGTTCAGGACGTGGTGCGCATTTGCGCCAGCCACAGCGTTCCCGTCATCGCTTTCGGGACCGGCACCTCGCTCGAGGGACAGGTCAACGCGCCGGCCGGCGGCGTCTGCGTCGACTTCCGTGACATGAACAAGGTGCTGGAGGTCCACGCCGAGGACCTCGACTGCGTGATCCAGCCCGGCGTTACCCGCAAAGCGCTCAACGAACACCTGCGCGACCAGGGCGTGTTCTTTCCGATCGATCCCGGCGCGGATGCTTCGCTCGGCGGCATGGCCTCGACGCGCGCCTCCGGCACCAATGCGGTGCGCTACGGCACCATGCGCGAGAACGTGCTGGCGCTGAAGGTCGTGCGTGGCGACGGCGAGATCATCACGACCGGCACGCGGGCGAAGAAATCCAGTGCCGGTTACGACCTCACCCACCTGTTTGTCGGTGCGGAAGGAACGCTCGGCATCATCACCGAGCTGACCATCCGCCTGCGCGGCATCCCCGAAACCATCGCGGCGGCCGCCTGCTCGTTCGACAGCGTACGGGGCGCCTGCCAGGCCACCATCATGGCGATCCAGGTCGGAATTCCGGTCGCGCGGATCGAACTTCTCAATGCCGAGCAGGTGAAGGCGTGCAATTCCTATTCGAAATTGTCGCTGCCGGAGACGCCGCTGTTGCTGCTCGAATTCCACGGCACCGAGGCCGATGTCGCCGAACAGTCGAAGAATTTCGCCGACATCGCCAAGGAATGCGGCGGTCTTGGTTTCACCTGGACCACGCGGCCCGAGGACCGCACCAAATTGTGGCAGGCGCGGCACGACGCCTATTGGGCGGTCGAAGTCGCTTCGCGCCGGCGCGGGCGTGGTCGCGACTGACGTCTGCGTGCCGATTTCGCGGCTCGCCGATTGCGTCACGGAGACCGAGGACGATCTGAAGCGGCTGCGGCTGCAATCGCCGATCGTCGGCCATGTCGGTGACGGCAATTTCCATTGCTCGCTATTGTGCGATGTCGACGACGCCGACGAGATGGCGCGCGGCGAAGAGTTCATGCACCGCCTGGTCGAGCGGGCCCAGTCGATGCAGGGCACCTGCACCGGCGAGCACGGTATCGGGCAGGGCAAGCAGAAATACCTCAAGGGCGAGCTCGGTCCGTGAGGCGATCGACGCCATGCGTGCGATCAAGCAGGCGCTCGACCCAAAAAACATTTTTAACCCCGGAAAAATCGTTCCGGCATCCAGCGAATGACGCAATTTGCGGCTTAAAGTGCTGTTACGGGCAACGTATTCGATTGACAGGGAATTTTCGGCTTGCGAGTTTTGGACCCGATGATGCGCCTTTGCCGGAAATTGCTCGCCGCCCTGGTCCTGATGCTGGCGCCGCTGACGCCAGCATGCGCCGAAGACAATCCGTTGTCCTCGCCGTCGTCCGCGCCCAACATGAATTCTGCGCAGAGCCGGCCTGCCACCACGACGAGCGATGCGGACGATGCCTCCGGTGAGTTGAAGCCCCAGACGCCGGACACCGATTTGTTTGCGCTAATGAGCGGAACTTGCAGCACGCTCAAGATCGCCGGCCGCGATTTTGCCTGCCGCACGGTGGCCTATTCCCACAGCGTGCAGGGTCGCGCCTACTTCACCATCGCGATCGACGATCCAGCCGACCCGAGCCACATCGTTTCGTTCTCCGGCGACGCCGGCAAGCGCAGCGCCGACAATCTGTACGACCTTTCGGTCGACCGGATGCTGCTCAATTCGAAACACCAGCCGAAGGCCGACGGCCTGCCGGTGCCGACGGTGGTGAGGTCGGCAGGCAGATGCGTGCAGCTCGGTAATTTCGCCACCGGTCACGTCACGAGCGTGGTCTGCTCGGCCACCGACAGGAGCGGCAAGCGGTACGACCTGCGCTTCGAGTCCGATGGCTCGCCGATCACGGTGCGTCGTGTGAATCCGTCCTCGCCGAGTATCCGCCAGCACGGCTGAATTTCGGGAATTGTGCGATGGCGTTGCGTTGGTTCAACAAGCCCAAGCCGAAAGACATTTGGGAAGAGCCCGTGGCCTGGCCGATCGGGGACCTCGAGGCCGCGCATCGGATTCGCGACATATGCCGAGCGGCCGCAGACAGCGCGACGAAGGCGGCGGCGCCCGACAGCAAGAACCGGCAGGACGAATTTGCCCGCTACGAGGGCGCGGCGCGGGCGGCGATGGAAACCGCGATGAAGATATCCGACGATCTGTTGCGCGATTCCGCCGTGCGCCAGATCATCGGCCTGTGCCTGACGGCCGACGACTTGAGGACGGCGCGAATTCTGTTTCGCGCGATTCAGGCGCCGTCCATTCGCGACGAAGTGCTTCGCGACCATCCCGCACTCGCGACTTAGGGCTTGCAACGGGACGGGGTTCGCGAAGGCGGCTCGCGAAGGGACGGGTTCGCGAAGCGGAGCGATTATTTCTCGACAGCGCCGCCGCTCTCGGCCCAATCCTTGAAGCCGCCGATATTGTAGACCTCGTTATAGCCCATGTCCTTGAGCAGCTTGCCGGCGAGCGAGGCGCGTCCGCCGGAGGCGCAATAGATCAGGACCGTCTTGTCCCTGGAAAAATTTTTGTCGTGGGTCGGCGAGTCCGGGTCGGCGCGAAACTCGAGAAGGCCGCGCGAGACGTGAACGGCGCCGGCGGCCTTGCCGCTCGCCTGGACTTCGGTGCCGTCGCGAATGTCCAGCAGCAACGTGTTACCCTTGGCGATCTTTTCCCGCGCCTCGGCGGCGGTGATCTTCGGCACCACCGCGTTGGCGGCCTCCATCATCTGCTTGACACCGAGCGCCATCCTTTATCTCCCTGTTCGACTGTTCTTCGCGTCGCTTGACGGTCCCGACGATATAGGTTTCCTCGGGCAAACGCCAAGGCGATCGCGGTGCGATCAAGGACTTCTGATGCGGCTCCCGTTCTTCTACGGCTGGATCATCATCGCGGTGACTTTTGTTACCATGGCGATCGGCGTCAACGCCCGCACCGCCTTTTCGCTGCTGTTTCCGCCGATCCTCGGCGAATTCGGCTGGGACCGCGGCGTGACCGCCGGCGCGTTCTCCTTCGGCTTTGTGGTCTCGGCCATTGCAAGCCCGCTGATCGGCCGGCTGATGGACCGCTTCGGCCCGCGCAGCGTGATGGAGCTTGGCGTCGTGCTGATGGCGAGCGGCCTCTTGCTCGCGCCGCTGACGACAGAGCCCTGGCATCTTTACCTGACCATCGGCGTGCTGGTCGGCGCCGGCAGCATCTGTCTCGGCTATAGCGGCCAGTCGCTGTATTTGCCGAACTGGTTTCATCGCAACCGGGGCCTTGCGATCGGGCTTGCCTTCGCGGGCGTCGGTGTCGGCTCGGTGACGCTGCTGCCGTGGGTGCAGGTGATGATCGACCAAAGCGGATGGCGGTCGGCCTGCACCGCGATGGGACTTCTGCTTCTGGTCGTGCTGGCGCCGATCAACCTGCTCGTGCGCAAGCGGCCGGAAGATCTCGGCCTGTTGCCGGACGGCGATGCCGCGCCAACGGCGTCGGCGGCCAAGCCGGTCTCGAATGTCGTCGATCCCGCCTGGGCCGGCACCGACTGGACGCTGCCGCGTGCGATGCGCACCGCGCGCTTCTGGTGGATCTCGACGGGCTATTTCGCCGGGCTTTACATCTGGTACGCGGTGCAGGTGCATCAGACCAAATACCTGCTCGACATCGGCTTCAGCCCGGCGGTCGCGGTGTGGTCGCTCGGCGCGGTCTCGACGCTCGGCATTCCCGGCCAGATATTTCTAGGCCACCTGTCCGATCGCATCGGCCGCGAATGGGTCTGGGTGATCGGCTGCGCCGGCTTTGCGATCTGCTTCGCCGCGCTGATCGCGTTGGCGCAGGTTCACTCGTTCACATTGATCTATCTCATGGTGTTCATGCAGGGCGCGCTCGGTTACGGCTTGACGTCGGTGATGGGCGCGATCGTGGTCGAAATCTTCCAGGGCAAGCATTACGGCAGCATTTTCGGGACCATCACGGTGGCGGCGCTCTCCGGCGGCGCGGCGGGCCCCTACATCACGGGGTGGCTGCATGACATCACGGGAAATTACACGCTTGCCTTCGCCATCGCGATCGGCATGTGCGGGCTTTCCGCGCTCTCGATCTGGCGCGCTTCGCCCCGAAAGGTCCGCGCCGTGGCCGGCCGTCTGAACCGGATGCCGGATTAGCCCATGGTCCCGCGTTGGGACGGTGTTCAGACCTTCATCTCCTTCGGGAACTCTTCTATATTCCGGCAAACCGGAGGGAGACGCCCATGAGCGAGCACGCCCAGGCCGCAAGCACCGCGCCGCTGTTCGACCCGCTGTCGCCGGAGTTCATTCGAAATCCCTATCCGCACTACGACCGGCTGCGTCGTCTTGATCCGGTGCACATCACCGCACACGGCATGTACCTTGTCAGCCGCCATGCCGATGTGAGCGGCATCCTGCGCGACAAGCGCTTCGGCAAGGATTTCGTCGTGCGATCGACCCGGCGCTACGGCCCCAAGATCATGGAAGAGCCGGTCTTTCGCTCGATGAGCCACTGGATGCTGCAACAGGACCCGCCGGATCACACTCGCCTGCGCGGCCTGGTGGTGAAGGCGTTCACGGCGCGGCGGGTCGAGGACATGCGGCCGCGCATTCAGGAAGTCGTCGACCAGACACTCGATCGCGTCATCCCGCAGGGGCAGATGGACTTGATCGAGGATTTCGCCTTCCGCCTGCCGGTCACGATCATCTGCGACATGCTCGGCATCCCCGAAGAGCACCGCGAGACCTTCTATGCCGGTACTCGCGATGGCGGCCGCATTCTCGATCCCGTCCCGCTCTCACCGGCAGAGATCGCGCAAGGAAACGCTGCCAACATGATGGCGCAGATGTATTTTCAGCAGTTGTTCGAGCTGCGGCGGAAACAACCTGGCGATGACCTGACCACGCAACTGGTGCAGGCCGAGGAAGACGGCTCCAAGCTCACCAACGAGGAATTGACCGCCAACATCATTCTGCTGTTCGGGGCCGGCCATGAGACCACCCTCAACCTGATCGGCAACGGGCTGCTGGCGCTCCATCGCAATCCGGACCAGCTTGCGCTTTTGAAGGCGAGGCCCGAGCTGATCACCAACGCGATCGAGGAATTTTTGCGCTACGATTCCTCGGTGCAGATGACCGGGCGCGTCACGCTGGAAGACATCGACGACCTCGGACCGAAGAAAATCCCCCAGGGCGAGACCGTGCTCTGCCTGCTGGGCTCGGCCAACCGCGACCCGGCCGCTTATCCGGATTCGCCGGACAAGCTCGACATCACCCGGCCCAATGTGCGTCCGCTGTCGTTTGGTGGTGGCATCCATTTCTGCCTCGGGGCGCAGCTTGCCCGCATCGAGGCCGAAATCGCGATCTCGACCCTGCTGCGGCGGCTGCCGGATCTGCGGCTGGATGACGCGGAAGATCCGGAATGGCGGCCGACCTTCGTGCTGCGCGGCCTCAAGCGGCTGCCGGCGAGCTGGTGAAACCGCTGCTGTGACTGTCTCGCGCGTAGTTCCCCTTGACTTCGCCACAAGTTCACTTTATATATGGCTCGTGGCGGCATAGCGTTTGCCTGATGTTGGGGCGAATCAAGAGCGCGTTCGGGCCCGTAAGGAGACACCGTGCAGACGACGCTGCTCGGATTGGCGATTGCCTTGATCATTGCGCTGGCGGCAGCGCTGGTCGGGCCGTTTTTCGTCGACTGGAACCAGTTCCGTCCGCAATTCGAAGCCGAGGCCACCAAGGTCATCGGCGCGCCGGTTCGTGTCGCAGGTGAGCTCGAGGCCCGCCTGCTGCCGTCGCCAAGCCTGCGGCTGCGTTCGGTGGTGGTCGGCGGCGCCAACGACCTCGGCAAGGTGCGGGCCGACAAGCTCGACGTCGAGTTCAGCCTCGGCTCGCTGATGCGCGGCGAATGGCGCGCCACCCAACTCGCGATCGGCGGGATGGCGCTCGACCTCGGCCTCGACCCGAAAGGCGCGATCGACTGGCCGTCCGGACAAGGCAAATTCAACCTCGGCTCGCTGTCGATCGATCGGTTGAATCTCACCGGGCGCGCGGCGCTGCACGATGCCGTGAGCCACCGCACGCTCGAACTCGACGATATCGCCTTTTCGGGCGACGTCCGCTCGCTCGCCGGCTCGTTGCGCGGTGACGGCAGCGTGACCGTGGCCGGCATCCGCTATCCCTTTCGTGTCTCATCCGGCCAGAGCGCCGACGGCAGCAACACCCGGCTGCACCTCGTCGTCGATTCCAGCGCGCGGCCGGTGTCGGCGGAACTTGACGGCTTCCTGAACTTCGAGGCGCGCAGCCCGCGCTTCGACGGCACCATCGCCTGGACCGCCAGCGCCGGGAAAGGCGACAAGCGCACCGAGCCGAGTGCTGTTTCGTCCAATGCGCCCTGGCGGATTGCAGCCAAGGTAAAGGCCGACCATGCCGCAGCGAAATTCGAGCAGATCGAGACCAGCTATGGCACCGACGAAGCAGCGCTCAAGCTGATCGGCGCGGGCGAGCTTCGCTTCGGTGCTTCGCCGGTCTTGCGTGCCTCGTTGTCGGCGCGGCAACTGGATGCCGATCGCTTTGCGGCCAAGGAAGCAAACAAGGAGACCGCCGCGTCCAACGCCAAGCCGGGCGGCGGCATCAAGCTTGGCGATGGCAACGACGCCGCCGACCCCGTGCGGGTGATGCCGGTGCTGCGCGCGCTGGCGGCGGCGCTGCCGGACACGCCGATTCCGGCCGCGCTTGAACTTTCCGCCGAGCAGATCGTCGTCGGCGGGCGCAGCGTGCAGAATTTCACCGCCGAGCTTCGCAGCGATACGAAATCGTGGACGGTCGATCGCCTCGACCTTCGTGCGCCGGGCGCGACGCATGTATCGCTCACCGGCAAGGCGCGCGATGCCAAGTCGGGCGATGCCAAGTCGGAGATGCCAGGTCAGCGATGCTGCAGGCCGCTTCAAGGGCGCGCTGGCGATCGAATCCTCCGACCCCGACGCGCTGGTAATGTGGTTGCAGGGCCGAAGCGAATTGACCTACCACAGCCAGAATCCGTTTCGCCTGAACGGCGATGTCACCGTCGATGCCAACGGCGTTGCGATCGACAACGTCAAGTCCGACATCGATGGCGCAGCCGTGGAAGGACGCATCGCATGGACGCACGACGCCAGGAACGTTGCCTCGTTCGAAGCGGCGCTGAAGGCGGAGCGGCTTGATCTGGACTCCGCGAACGCCTTTGCGCGCGCCGTGATCGGCCCGCAGGGCGAATGGCCGGAACGCGCGAAGCTTTCGCTTGATGTCAACCATGCCATCTCGGCCGGCCAGGACCTGCATCCGTTCGCCGCGAAATTCGGCTACGACCCGAAGAGCTGGACGCTGGACTCGCTGAAGATCGGCGAGAGCAGCGGCGTGATGCTCGAAGGCAACGGCGCTTTCGACCGCAGCAATGCGACCGGCAAGCTCGCGCTCAGTTCGGCCGCAACATCGTTGCCGCAGCTTGCGGGCGCGATCGCGCCGGTGTTGCCGAAGTTTGCCGCGCGCCTCAACGCGATGAAGCTCGCCCCGGGCCCTGCGCATCTGAAGCTCGCGCTCGCCGTCGACAAGGAAGCCGGCCGCGCCGATCGCGCCAACGCGCTCGCTTCGATCGATCTCGACGCGCCGCAGTTCAAGGGCTCGGCCACGATCTCGGCCAAGCCGGGCGCCGCCAACCTGCGCGATGTCGACATCGACAAGCTTCTGCACGGCGACGTCACCGTCGAAACCAAACTGTCGTCCGAGCAAGGCGCGCCGTTGCTTGCGCTTTTGGGGCTCGACGGCGTCATCGCCGCGCGCGATGGACCGGCACAGCTTCAGGGGTCGGTTTCGGGCGCGTGGGGCGCACCGCTTCATCTCAAGCTCGATCTCACCGGCACAGGCTTCGAGGCCGACGCGCAAGGCACCGCCGATCCCTTTGCGCAGGGATTCGATCCGAAGGCGATGAAGGCCAGTGTTTCGTTGAAATCGCGCGGCCTCGATCTTTCGCCGTTGTTCGACCTCAAGCCGTCCGACAAGGCGATGCAGGATGTCGGTCTGTCGACGCGCGTTTCATTCGCCAATGGCAAGGTGACGCTCGACGACATCGACGGCACCGTCGCGGGTTCGCGGTTGCGCGGCCACCTGGCGATGACGATCGATGGCGAGCGCAAGTTGGACGGCGAGGTCGGTCTCGATACGCTGGATCTGGCGCCGGCCTTTGCCTTGATGATCGGCGCCGGGCGCGATTCCGCCGAGCCGTTCAGTAACGGGCTCGCGAAGGGCTTGGCGCGGACAGATCGCGTTTCAGGCATTGCGCGGCGTGTTGCCGGGCGGCACCGAACTGCATCCGTTGAGTGGCACCGTGAAGGGCGACGGTCAGTCGCTGGTGGTCGATGGCATCAAGGGCGGGATCGGCGGCGGCGAAGTCAGCGGCAATATCGAGACCAGGCAAACGCCCGGAGGGCTGGCGCTCAATAGCCGCGTCACCTTTGCGGGCGTCGACGGCACCGCCTTGCATTATCGCGCGCTGGCGATGCCCGCGGGGCGCGCCTCGCTGCAGATGACGCTGGCAAGCCAGGGCCGCAGCGCATCCGCGATGACCGGCGCGATTTCGGGCAGCGGCACCGTCACGCTGGAAGCGGCGCGCATCAGTGGTCTCGATCCGCGCGCGTTCGAGGTCGCGATCCATGCCAGCGACGACGGCCAGGCGACCGACGATGTTCGCTTGCGGAAACTTGTCGAGCCGGCGCTGGCGGGCGGCGCGCTTTTGGTCACCTCGGCGCAAATCCCGTTCACCATCCGCGATGGTCGGCTTCGCGTCAGCGCCACCACGCTCGAGGGCGAAGGCGTGCGCGCCATCGTGTCCGGCGGCTACGACATTCCCGCCGACCAGGCGGACGTTCGCGCCGCGCTGACCGCGCCGGGTGTCGCCGCCGGCCATGCAAGCCCGCCGGAAATCCAGGTGTTCGCCGCCGGCTCGCCCGATGCACTCAACCGGACGGTCGACGTCGCGGCGTTGTCGTCCTGGCTCGCGGTGAGGGCGATCGATCGCGAAACCAGGCGGCTGGACTCGATCGAGCGTGGCGAGGCCAACCCGGCGTCGATCCGGCCGGCGCAGCCGATGAGCCTGCCCGAATCCGTTTCACCCGCTCCGCCGCCTGCCGATGTGCCGCTGCGGCCGCAGCCACCAAGGCCGCGCGTGAGTGCTCCGCGTCCACCCGGCCTTCCGCCGGTCGCCAATGCGCCTGTCGTGAATGCGCCGCCGGCCGCCAATCCCGCGCCGGGCGTGCCGGTTGTCAGCAGCCAGCAAGTCCCGCCGCCGTTGCCGCCGCCGATCGAAGTGCGGCCCGCCCCGCGCCCGGCCCGGCCGAAGCCGCCGCTGGTGCTGACGCCTCAGGCTCCGGCGCAGTAAGTTATTCCCCTCCACGCCGGTATGCGTCCATGTGAAAAGCGGGCTTCTCGATTCCGGGGCAGGGGAGCTACGCTGGTGATCCGGTGGTGATGCCCGCGGACGTTGCCTAGTGCAGCGAAAGTTCCCATCGGTGTTGCAGCCAGGTGCCGACATGACGCTGAACGAGATCTGCCAGTTGATCGATCAGACGGCGGTGAGCCAGTGGATCAAGGAAGCGGCCTGGGTCGTGCCCACGGTGCAGACGATCCACATTCTTGCCATCGCCATCGTCGCCAGTTCAGCACTGATGCTCGATCTGCGCCTGATCGGCGTATTCTGGGCCAACCGGCCGCTGGAAGCCGTGAAGGCGCGGTTCCTGCCGCTGATCTGGTGGCCGCTGCTGCTGTTGCTCGCCACCGGCATCATCATGATCACCGCCGAGCCGGCCCGCTCGCTGAAAAACCCGGCGTTCCAGCTCAAGATGGCGCTCCTGATCGGGGCGCTTGTTGTCACATGGCTGTTTCAATTTCTTCACCGGCGCGACGCAGCGTTCGGCGATGGCCCGCGCGCCGCCGCCGTGACGCTTGCCATCGTTTCGATCGCCTTGTGGTCCTCGATCATTTTCGCCGGGCGCTGGATTGCTTATTTCGCCTGATACCCACGCATTGATGTCAGATCAGAGGGATGGTTCCGGTGGAGATTGATCGCGCGCTGGAGTGGTTGCAATCGACGCCGTTCGCGATCGCGATTGCCGAGAACGACATTCTGTTTCCGTGGATCGAGTCGTTCCACGTGTTGGCGATCGTGATCGTGGTCGGGACGATTTCGATCGTCGATCTCCGGCTGCTGGGCGTCGCTTCGCTCGACATCAGCGCCAAGCGGCTGATGCGCGACATCATTCCCTACACCTGGTGCGCGTTCGCGGTGGCCGCCACGACGGGATTTCTGATGTTCTCATCCGACGCCACGCATTACGGCCATAACCGCCTGTTCCAGATCAAGCTGGTGATGCTCGTGCTCGCCGGAATCAACATGGCGGCGTTTCATCTGTTCGGCGAGCGCGACATCGAACGTTGGGATGCGCCGGGTGCAACGACGCCGGTCGCCGCGAAGGCGGCCGCCACGATTTCACTTCTGGCCTGGATTTCGATCGTCTCGCTCGGTCGCGGCACCGGCTTCACAATGCACTAGTGGTCCGATTCTAACACATTCGCATCCCTTCTCAGCGGCCACTTTTGCGAATGTTAGAATCAAAGGACCACTAGCAAATAAAGATTTCTAGTGGAGTTTAGGATTTGACATTCGCTTTCGGATTCGCGGCTATGTGGGGGCGAATGTCAAATCCACTCCACTCGTAGGGGCGGGCCTCTTACTTCACATTGCAACCGGTTCTGGTTAGCTTTCCGCGGTTGCCGAACTCAGATCACTCTTTTTTCTTCAGGAGAAAATGCGCGTGAAATCGGGTCCCATCGGTATCGCTTCCGCCACGCTTTTCGCCCTGTGCATCGTGCCCTCGATGGTGATGGCGCAAGCACCCAAGAAAGAGCCCTCGGTGATCAACCCGGCGCCGACGGCGCAGGACTGGGCCGACATCGCCAAGCTGCCGGACTGGAGTGGCGTCTGGAATCCGAAGATCACGGATCAGGACGCGCAGGTGAAGACCAATCCGCCGCCGTGGAACGAAGTGGCCTTGAAGAAGATCCAGCACATGTTCGCCGAGGAGAAGGCCGGCCGTCCGACGCTGATCTTCGGCAACTGCCTGCCCGAGGCGCACCCGTCCTGGATGCTGGTCACCCACAACGCGATGGAAATCCTGTTCACGCCGGGTCGCGTCACCATGCTCGGCGAATCCGACGGCAACCGCCTGCGCCGTATCTACACCGACGGCAGAGGTCATCCCGAGCATTCCGATCCGACTTTCCATGGCCACTCGACCGGGCACTGGGAAGGCGACACGCTTGTCGTCGACACCACCGACATCGTTCCGCAAGCGCCGCTCGCCATCAGCGAAGCCGCCGGCCTGCCGAACAACGGCGACATGCATGTGATCGAGCGCATTCATCTCGCCGACAAGGACATCCTGCATGATGACCTTGAAATCATCGCGCCGCGTATCCTCACCAAGCCGTGGAAGACCACGCGGATATTCTTCCGCCAGCGGGCGCGCAAGTTCGACATCGTCGAGGGCGTCTGCGCCACCGGTGATTTGGTCGAACGCGTCAATGCCGACGGCGACAACGTCTTTGTGCCCGTAGAGAAATCCGAATGGGGCCACACCACGGCCGTCCCGAAGTAGCTAGTGGTCTGATTCTAACATTTGCTACCCACTCTCGGCACGCACCTTTGCAAATGATAGAATCAAAAGACCACTAGCAAATAAAAGTTTCTAGTGGAGTTCTGGATTTGACATTCGCTTTCAGACTCTGCGGCCCGTGGGGTAGCGAATGTCAAATCCACTCCACTAGCGAGAAGACCAGGAGAATGACCATGCGACGACTTTTGAAGACAATCGGCGCCTTCGCCGCCTTCGCGCTCGTGGCCGGTGGCATTTCGCAAGTCGCCGCGCATCACTCCGCGGCGATGTTCGATTTCTCGAAAAAGATGACGATGAAGGGCAAGGTCGTGGAAATGCGCTGGGTCAACCCCCACGTCACGATCACCCTCAACGGATCTCCGAGCACGGACGAAGCGCCGACCGAATGGCTGATGGAAACGACGAGCCCCGGAAACCTGACACGCGTCGGTGGCTGGCGGCGCGACATCATCAAGCCGGGCGATGAGATCGAGGTCACCTTCCATCCCGAACGGGACACCGGCCAAGAAGAACGGGCTGTTGCGGGAGATGAAGCTGCTCTCGACCGGTGAAGTATTCCCGGCCAATATCCGCGACCAGGAGAAGCCAGGTCTTGAGTAGGACTGCCTTGAACAGGATTGTTATTCGAACCGCAGGCAATAGCCGCAGTGCGCTTCTCTCTCCCCACATTGATTCTCGGGCCGCCTTTGGCGGCAACGCGTGGCGTTCGGCGTTCTGACGCCGGGTTTCGCGGAAGATCAGCCGCCTGCAAAGGACACGATTTTCACCCGCAAGATCGTGATGGGCGAGATCGACATGAACATGGACGAGATCGAGACGATGCTCGCGCCGGAAGGCAAGCTCGAACTGTCCGATGGCCAGGAACATGCGGAAGTAATCTCGACCTTGCTGATGGCGTTTCCGCATCTGTTTCCGCCATCGACCAATCAATGGAAGCAGGGCGCAACGCGCGACCCCGCCACAGACACTTTCGCCAATCCTGCGATCTGGTCGAACTTTTCGGACTTCTACAAACGCACCACCGAGGCGTCGAAGATCGCCTGGACCGCCAGCCGCGCCAAAAGCCCTGAAGAGTTCAGGGCCCAGATCAAGGAATTGCGCCTGCGCTGCAATGCCTGCCACGCGCTGAACATGAAGCCGGAGTGACGCACGGCAAGAGCGTTTTCGAGCGAAGTGGGTACCGGTTCGCGTAAAGAAAAATGCGTCAAAGCAAAGCCTGGAGCCCGGTTTTGATTCAATCAAAACCGAATAGGCTCATCGACGCCGGAACATCCGGCGTCGATCGTGTGGACGGACTGCGTTGGGATGACGTCCCAGGACTTCAGGTCAAGACCTTACGGGTCAGACCTTTTCGACAACCGGCGACTTGGCCTCCACGGCCACCGGCGCTGCCAGCGCGCGGGTGCGGAAGTAGTCGAGCACGAAGAGCCGGATCGCCGAAGACAAATTGCCCTGCTGGCGGTTGCTGTCGATCTCGCCGACCAGTTCGGACAGCGTGATGTTCCGCAAGCCGGAGATTTCCTTCATGCCGTTCCAGAACGCCTCTTCGAGGCTGACGCTGGTCTTGTGGCCCGCGACGACGATCGACCGCTTCACGACGGGGGACTTCATGATGCTTCTCCACCGTCGATGTGATGCTGATCGAGCAATTCGCGCGCGCGCTCTGCCTGCGTTTCCTCGCGCTCGCGTTCGGACCTGGTGCGGCCGAATTTGGTGCGGTTCGCCGCGGATTCCTGCTCCGAGCGTTCTTTCTCGGCGCGCTTCCTGAATTTGTTCAGATTGACCAAATCTCCCATGTCGGCCTCCGTCATGCAGCCGTGGTGGTCGAAGGGAGGATGGATTCAATCGATGAACACGTACGGGTTCCCGTTGTAATCGACGGATACGCGCAAGCCGGATCGATCTTCATTTTATGAATTCCCCATTATGTAGTCTGGTGCAAATATAGTGCTTCGATTTTCGAAATAATTTTTGCTCTACCACGTGCAAGTGCTGTCGTAAAAGCGTTAAGCGTAATTCTTTAGACGATATAGTGGTTTCGTTGTCGCGTTGCATGGCGCTATGCGCCGTTCATCCAGGGTGCGTCATTTCGCGCGGCCTCACCAGACGGTCGAACTCGGCGGCAGAAACAAACCCGAGCCTGACAGCCTCTTCCTTCAAGGTCGTGCCGCGCGCGTGTGCAGATTTGGCCACTTTGGCAGCATTGTCATAGCCAATCCTGGGGGCAAGTGCGGTCACCAGCATCAATGAGCGCTCCATGAGCTCGTGGATGCGTTTTTCGTCGGCGCGTATTCCCTCGACGCAGTGCTCCGTAAAAGAACGGGTCACGTCGGCGAGGAGTTGTATGGAATTCATCATACAATATGCCAGCAGCGGTTTGTAGACGTTCAGCTCGAAATGTCCCTGGCTGCCGGCCGTCGTGACGGCGGTCTGATTACCGAACACCTGGCAGCACACCATGGTGACCGCCTCGCACTGTGTCGGATTGACCTTGCCGGGCATGATCGAGGACCCCGGCTCGTTCTCGGGCAGGATCAGTTCGCCCAAGCCGGAACGCGGACCCGAGCCGAGCAGGCGGATGTCGTTGGCGATCTTGAAAAGCCCGGTGGCGGCGGCGTTCAGCGCGCCATGCGCGAACACGTAGGCATCGTTCGACGCGAGCGCTTCGAACTTGTTGACGGCGCTGGTGAAGGGCAGGCGGGATATCCTGGCAACATGGCGGGCAAATGTTCTGGCGAACTTCGGCTTCGAGTTGAGGCCGGTGCCGACCGCGGTGCCGCCTTGCGCCAACGGATAAAGCTCCTTCAGGCCTGCGCGTATGCGCGCCATGCCGTGCTCGACCTGGGTGGCGTAACCGGAAAATTCCTGACCGAGCGTCAGTGGCGTTGCATCCTGGGTGTGGGTGCGGCCGATCTTGACGATGCGGGCGAATGCTTTTTCCTTTGCCCGAAGTGCGCGGTAAAGCATCGTCAGCGCCGGCAACAAATTATGCGTGATCGCAACGGCGGCCGCGATGTGCATCGCGGTCGGGAACGAGTTGTTCGACGACTGGCTCATGTTGACGTGGTCGTTGGGATGTACCGGCGACTTCGCTCCCAGCTTGCCGCCGAGCAACTCGCTCGCGCGATTCGCAATCACCTCGTTGAGGTTCATGTTGGTCTGCGTGCCCGAGCCGGTCTGCCAGACCACCAGCGGGAAGTGATCGTCGAGCTTGCCGTCGATCACCTCGCGCGCGGCGCGGATGATGGCGCCGGCGCGCCGCTTGTCGAGCAGGCGGAGGTCGCGGTTGGTTTCGGCTGCCGCGAGCTTGACGATGCCGAGCGCGCGGATGATCTCCATCGGCATCCGGTCGTGGCCGATGCGGAAGTTTTGCCGCGAGCGTTCGGTCTGCGCGCCCCAGTAGCGGCTGGCGTCAACGTCGATGGGTCCGAAACTGTCGGTCTCGGTGCGCGCCGATTTCGATGCAGAGGACGATTTCGAACGGGCCATATCGCACTCGACTGGGGATCAGACGCCTTATTTCTTACGGAAGCGGTCGAGCCGCACCACCTCTGCGCCCTCGGAGGGTTTTTCGGGCTCGTCCTTGGCGGCTTCCTTTGCGGGCGCCTGCGAAACGGATGCGATCGGCGAGGCCATGGGCTGGCCTTCCTCGGCCGAAGGCGCGGTGTCGGACGTCTCGAATTGAAGACCGAACTGCACGGAGGGATCGAAGAAGCTCTTGATGGCGCTGAAGGGAATGACGAGGCGCTCCGGAACGCCGCCAAACGACAGGCCGACCTCGAAGCGATCTTCCGTCACCACCAGGTCCCAGAACTGGTGCTGGAGAATGACGGTCATCTCCTCCGGATATTGCGCCAGAAGACGCGGCGACAGTTTCACGCCTTCGGCGGTGGAGACGAAGGTGATGAAAAAATGATGGTCGCCCGGCAGCCCGTGCTCGGCCGCGTCCGTCAGCACGCGACGCAGCACCCCGCGCAGTGCGTCGCGGGCCAGTACGTCGTATCGGATGTGATCGGTCGCCATGATTGGTCCTGTCGCAGAATTCAGAAAGCCTGCCTGCGGAAGCCGGCCGAAATGCCGGGGGGCCGACTCGGGGGCAGGTTCCCCATCGTACCCCGCTCTTTCGCGGAGGTCAGCAACCTGAACCGGCCCAAACAGGCTGGGAGGGAAGGAAAGTGGAGGCTTCTGTTGCCAGGTGCCTCCGAACCCCGCCTAACGGAGCTTAACCCGTTAGGACTTTAAGATGGTCTTTCAAACTGCGTTACGCAGCCTGAGCAACCGGAGCATAGTTGTCGTTTGCAACTATTGCATGGCCCGATGTCGGCGGAACCATACCGAGAAAAAACACGCCCTTTACGCCCTCGTCGATCCTATTTCGCCCCCGCCAAAACCCGTTTCATTGCCTGAGGTTGCGGGCTTTGGTGGAGGCGCCGGGTACTGCCCCCGGGTCCGAATGGTTTATTGCGACGGTCATTTATTTCCATAGCCGGCGAACCGGCACCCCCAATATAGGGCGCAAAGGTTGAGAAAGACAGAGCCCAAAAAGCTGTTGAAATGCCAGGTGTCCCGGTTCTGAGACGCTCCTTTGAAGCAATTGCCGTTGAAAGGAGCGTCAGCGCCGCCGCACGGCATTTCGAGGAAACCCTGATCTTTAGGAAGGTGGATAGGCCGCCAATGAGGGTTGGCCGCGCGTGGGCCTCGTTTTAAATGAAGCCATGCCCCCGGATTCGTCATCGGCCGCCGCCACGGCGCCGGATCTCTCCAAGTCCCCGCCCACCCTCGTCACGCTTTTTGTCGCCTTCGCCAAAATGTCGCTGGCGGGCTTCGGCGGGGTGCTGGTGTGGGCGCGTCGCGGCATCGTCGATCAGCACAAATGGATGACGGCGGACGAGTTCAACGAAACCTTCGCGCTCTGCCATTTCCTCCCCGGTCCCAACATCGTCAATCTCACCTTCGTGTTCGGATCGCGGCTTCGAGGCATTCCCGGCGCGATCGCCGCATTTGCCGGCCTGGTCGGCCCGCCCGCGCTGATCATGGTGGTGATGGGCATGCTCTATCACCGCTATGGCGAGATCGAAGCGCTGCGGCGCATCCTGTCGGGCGTGGCCTGTGCGGCGATCGGCTTGATGCTCGCGGTCGTGTTCCGGATGATGACGCCGCTGCTCAAGCGCCGCGACGTCATCGCGTTGCTGGTGATGGTCGCGGTCTTCGTCGCGATCGGCGTCCTGCGGCTGCCGCTGCCTTTGGTGTTGCTCGCCGCGATCCCGATTTCGATTCTCATCACCTACGCGACGCGGAAGGAGGCGGCATGAATTCCGACTCCAATCCGGTTCTCGCGCTGGCGCTGACCTTTGCGACCATGTCGCTGTTTGCCGTCGGCGGCGCCAATTCGGCGATTCCGGAAATGCATCGCATCGCGGTCGACGTGAATCATTGGCTCACCGACAAGCAATTCACCGATGTGTACGCCATCGCGCAGCTCTCGCCGGGGCCGAATGTCCTGATCGTGACGCTGATCGGTTATTCGGTCGCGGGTCTTGCGGGCGCGCTGGTCGCGACATTGGCGATGTGCGTGCCGACGGCGATCCTTGCGCTCTTTGTCAGCCGTTTCCTGACCCGCGCGAGCCATGCGCGCTGGCCCGGCATCGTTCAGGCGGCGCTGGTGCCGTTGTCGATCGGATTGATGGGCGCGAGCGGTTTCATCCTGGCGCGCACCTCTGACCAGACCGTGGTGGCGGCGCTCGTCACGGTTGGCGCGGCGGTGCTTGCCTCCGTCACCAAGATCAACCCGCTGTGGATGCTGGTGGTGGGCGGCGGTCTCGGCTTTGCCGGCCTGATCGGGTGAGATTTCGGGGCGGGTTCCCATCTTGCGACGGCCGCGCCAGATGCTCACTTTTCAGGGTATAAGGGCGTATTGCCCACGAATTGGCATGTCGAACGGCCCGACCGGCCGCTAAGACTTCCCGATCTGACCAATGCCCATTCCGAGCCACCAGCGAACGCATATGATCCAGTATCACGACCTGCTCGAACGGATTCTGGCCGACGGCGTGGAGAAATCCGACCGCACCGGCACCGGGACGTTTTCGGTTTTCGGTCACCAGATGCGCTTCAACCTGGCATCGGGCTTTCCGATGCTGACCACCAAGAAGCTGCCGCTGAAGGCAATCATCCACGAGCTTCTGTGGTTTCTGAGGGGCGACACCAATATCAAATATCTGCACGACCACGGCGTCACCATCTGGGACGAATGGGCCGATGCCAACGGCGATCTCGGTCCGGTCTATGGTTCGCAGTGGCGCTCCTGGCCGGCGCCGGACGGACGCAAGATCGACCAGATCAGGAACGTCGTCGACATGATCCGCAAGAATCCGGATTCGCGGCGGCTGATCGTGAGCGCATGGAATCCGGCCGAGATCGATCAGATGGCGCTGCCGCCGTGCCACTGCCTGTTCCAGTTCTATGTCGCCAACGGCAAACTCTCGTGCCAGCTTTATCAGCGCTCGGCCGATGTGTTCCTCGGCGTGCCCTTCAACATCGCGTCGTATGCGCTTCTTACCATGATGGTCGCGCAGGTGACGGGATTGAAGCCGGGTGAGTTCGTGCACTCCTTCGGCGACGTGCATCTTTATTCCAACCACGTCGAGCAGGCGCGGCTGCAATTGACGCGCGCGCCGCGGGCGCTTCCCGATCATGAAGATCAATCCCGAGGTGAAGGACATCTTCGGCTTCCGCTTCGAGGATTTCGTGCTCGAAGGCTACGACCCGCACCCGCACATCAAGGCCGCGGTCGCAGTATGACAGCGAGCTGTTGAATGTCTCTTCTGATCCGCCGCGCGCGTCGAGACGAAGCCGGCGTGGTGCTGTCGCTGATCCGCGAACTCGCCGAATACGAAAAGCTGCTGCACGAGGTCGAAGCGACGGAGGCGATGATCGCGGACGCGCTGTTCGGCGAAAACCCGCGCCTGTTCTGCGATATCGCCGAATGGAATGGCGCAGTCGCGGGCTTCGCGGTCTGGTTCGTCAATTTCTCGACCTTCTCGGGCCGCCCCGGAATCTATCTGGAAGATCTGTTCGTGCGGCCGCATTTGCGCGGCAACGGCATCGGCAAGTCGCTGCTGTCGCATCTCGCCAGGGAATGCGTGACGAATAACTGGTCGCGCCTGCAATGGTCGGTGCTCGACTGGAACGCGCCGTCGATCGCGTTCTACAAATCGCTCGGCGCTGACCTGATGGATGAGTGGACCATCTGCAAGGTCGCAGGCCCCGCGCTTCACACACTTGCTCGCGGGGAGCGTTAAGATGGAGATCGTGCTCGTCGTCGCGGTGGCGGACAATGGCGTGATCGGCGCCGACAATGCCATCCCGTGGCGGCTCAAGACCGACATGCAACGCTTCAAGGCGCTCACATCAGGCAAGCCGGTCGTGATGGGCCGCAAGACCTTCCTGTCGCTGCGCCGTCCCTTGCCCGGCCGCACCAACATCGTGATGACGCGGGATGCGGCGTTTCGCGCCCCCGGCGCTGTTGTGACGACGTCACTCGGCCATGCGTTGGATGTTGCGAAGGGCGACGCGCTGCGGCGTTTCGTCACTGAAATCGCAGTCATCGGCGGCGCCGAAATCTATGCCCAATGGATGGACCGCGCACAGCGGCTCGAGGTGACCGAAGTTCACGCAAGCCCTGCAGGTGACACTCGTTTCGGGCCCATCGACAAGGCGGTCTGGGAAGAGGTCGCGCGGGCCGAAAACCCGGCAGGTCCGGATGACAGCGTGGCCTTTTCCTTTGTCACCTATGCCAGGCGAAACCGGCGTTAACCGCGCCCGCCAATGTTTGCATTGACAATTAGCGGCCCCGGCATAGCTGTTTCGAGCCCAATACCGGGGCAAAGCGCGCGTTGTAAGGGCAGGGGCGGTCCCCTATAAAGCCCCTCGCGACGCTGCCGCTTACGGCCAAACGGCCGGGTGCCCGCGAAGGAGATTTGAATGGCGTGGAAGAATCAGGGCGGAGGCCCCTGGGGTTCGGGTCCGAAGGGACCATGGGGCTCCGGCCCGCAGCCGACCGGGGGAGGACCGCGGCCGCCCGATCTCGAAGATATTCTTCGGCGCGCCCAGGACCGTCTGCAACAGTTCCTGCCCGGCGGTTATTTCTCCGGCCTCGGCATCAGTCTTCTTTTGCTTGCCGTCATCGCGATCTGGGGCCTGACCGGCTTCTTCCGCGTCCAGTCCGAGGAACTCGGCGTCGTGATGCGCTTCGGCAAATATGTCCGCGATGCGCAACCGGGCTTGAGCTACCACCTCCCATATCCGATCGAGACCGTGCAATTCCCCAAGGTGCTTCGCGTCTCGACGCTGAACATCGGCTTCACCTTTGACGAGTCGCCGCGGCGCGCCCGCGACGGCCGGCGTGACATCCAGGAAGAAAGTCTGATGCTGACCGGCGACGAGAATATCGTCGACGTCCAGTTCACCGTGCTGTGGCGTATCAAGCCGAAGGGCGCCGCCGACTTCCTGTTCAACATCCAGAACCCGGAAGGCACCGTGAAGGCGGTGGCCGAAAGCGCGATGCGCGAAGTCGTCGGCCGCACCAACATCCAGCCGATCCTCACGACCAAGAAGGACGATGCCGAGAAAGAGGTCCACGAGTTGATGCAGAAGACGCTCGACGCCTATGGCTCGGGCATCCAGATCCAGCAGGTGCAGATGGGGCAGGTCAACCCGCCGGCCGACGTGATCCAGTCGTTCAACGACGTGCAGAACGCCAAGACCGAGCTCGAGAGCTTGCAGAACGAGGCACAGACCTATGCCAACGGCATCGTGCCGGACGCCAAGGGGCGCGCCGCGCAGATTCTGCAGGTCGCCGAAGGCTACAAGCAGCAGGCAGTCGCCGAAGCCAAGGGCCAGAGCGCGCGCTTCCTGAAAGTGTATGACGAATACAAGAAGGCGCCCGACGTGACGCGCGAACGCATCTACCTCGAGACGATGGAGCGCGTGCTCGGCAATTCCGAAAAGCTCGTCTATGACGGCAACGCGTCGGGACAAGGCATCGTGCCCTATCTGCCCCTGAACGACCTGACCGCGCGCAGACCCGCGCCGGCCGCCCAGCCGCAACAGCAGGGCGCGGGAGGCTCGCGATGAGATCCCCCGTCACAGGCATCATCTTCCTGTTGCTGCTCCTGCTGTTGCTGATCGTCGGCTACAGCTCGGTCTTCACCGTGCAGCAGACCGAACAGGCACTTGTCGTGCGTTTCGGCCGCCCGGTCGACGTCGAGACTGCGCCCGGCCTGCATTTCAAGGCGCCGTTCATCGACACCGTGATCCCGGTCGACAAGCGCATCCTCGATCTGGAGAATCCGGCGCAGGAAATCATCGCCTCGGATCAGAAGCGGCTCGTGGTCGACGCCTTCGCGCGCTATCGCATCAAGGACGCGCTGCAATTCTATCAGAGTGTCGGCACGATCCAGGCCGCCAACCTTCAGCTTGCGACGCTGTTGAACTCGGCGCTGCGCCGCGTGCTCGGCGAGGTCACGCTGATCCAGGTGGTGCGTGATCAGCGCGAGGCCCTCATGCAGCGCATCCGCTCTCAGCTCGATCACGAAGCCGAGGGTTACGGCATTCAGGTCGTCGACGTGCGTATCCGCCGCGCCGACCTGCCCGACCAGAACAGCCAGGCGGTCTATCAGCGCATGAAGACCGAACGTCAGCGCGAAGCCGCCGAGTTCCGCGCGCAGGGCCGCCAGAAGGCCCAGGAGATCCGCTCGAACGCCGATCGTGAAGCAACGGTGATCGTTGCCGAAGCCAATTCGAAGGCGGAGCAGGTTCGCGGTGAGGGCGATGGTGAGCGCAACCGGCTGTTCGCCAAGTCCTACGGCAAGGATGCCGATTTCTTTGCATTCTATCGCTCGATGACCGCCTACGAAAACAGCCTCAAGAGCAACGACACGCGGTTCCTGCTGCGGCCGGATTCGGATTTCTTCAGGTTCTTTGGCGGCGCCAGCGGCAAGCCGGCGGCTCCGGCGAAGCCGTAAGTTTTTTCAAATGAAGGCCGGGGCGAAAAAATCGCCTCGGCCTCAATCAAAAAGTTGCGACGGGAAGGTTTTCATCCGATGAGGTCCATTGCGTTTGCCGATTTCCTCATCGGTCTTGGAGTCCTGTTCGTGATCGAGGGCCTGATGTTTGCGGCCGCGCCGCTTTGGCTCAAGCGGGCGATGAAGAGCGCGCTGGAAGCGCCCGACAATGTGTTGCGGATCGCCGGCATCGGCTCGGCGGTGGCGGGCCTGATCCTGATCTGGCTGGTCCGCCGCTAAGTTAATTCCGTCTGCTGCTTTCCTGGGCGCACGGACGTGGTTTGGAACGTCCGTTTTTCGCCGGAATCGTAAGTTCAAACGCTTGCGCGGCTACCCCTTCCGGCGCACTCTGAACGTCAACTGATCCGTTATTTCGACAAGAGAGAATCGATATGACCGTTGCAACCAAAGCCCCGCGCCATCGCCTGCGCCCCCTGTTGGCGGCAGCATGCATCGGGGCTGCGACCATCATGGCCTCGGCGTTGCCGGTTCAGGCGCGCGGCCCTGACGGCATCGCCGACGTTGCCGAGAAAGTGATCGACGCGGTGGTCAATATCTCGACCTCGCAAACCGTCGAGGCCAAGGGCGGTCCGGGCGGAGAGGGCCGGGGCGCGTTGCCACAATTGCCGCCGGGTTCGCCGTTCGAGGAATTCTTCGACGACTTCTTCAAGAACCGGCGTGGCCCCAATGGTCCGCGCAGCGGCGGCAACGACATGCAGCCGCACAAGACCAATTCGCTGGGCTCCGGCTTCATCATCGACACGTCGGGCATCGTCGTGACCAACAATCACGTCATCGCGGACGCGGACGAGATCAACGTCATTCTCAACGACGGCACCAAGATCAAGGCCGAGCTCGTCGGCGTCGACAAGAAGACCGACCTTGCGGTGTTGAAGTTCAAGCCGTCGCGGCAACTGACGGCGGTGAAGTTCGGCGATTCCGACAAGCTGCGTCTCGGCGAATGGGTGATCGCGATCGGTAATCCGTTCAGCCTCGGCGGCACGGTGACGGCCGGCATCGTCTCGGCGCGCAACCGCGACATCTCGAACGGTCCCTACGACAACTACATCCAGACCGACGCCGCCATCAATCGCGGCAACTCCGGCGGTCCGCTGTTCAACCTCGACGGCGAAGTGATCGGCGTCAACACGCTGATCATCTCCCCGACCGGCGGTTCGATCGGCATCGGCTTTGCCGTGCCTTCCAAGACGGTCGCCGGCGTGGTCGAGCAGCTCCAGAAGTTCGGCGAGTTGCGGCGCGGCTGGCTCGGCGTGCGCATTCAGCAGGTTACCGACGAGATCGCCGAAAGCCTCAACATCAAGCCGGCGCGTGGCGCGCTGGTCGCCGGTGTTGACGACAAGGGCCCGGCCAAGCCGGCCGGCATCGAACCCGGCGACGTCGTCGTCAAGTTCGACGGCAAGGACATCAAGGAGCCGAAGGACCTGTCGCGCGTCGTCGCCGACACGGCGGTCGGCAAGGAAGTCGACGTCCTCATCATCCGCAAGGGCGAGGAGCAGACCAAGCGTGTCACGCTCGGCCGCCTCGAGGACACCGACAAGCCGCAGCCGGCTTCCGCCAAATCGGCGCCGGAGCCTGAAAAGCCGGTGACGCAGAAGGCGCTCGGTCTCGACCTCGCCAATCTCAGCAAGGATCTGCGCGGCCGTTACAAGATCAAGGAAAGCGTCAAGGGCGTCATCATCACCGGTGTCGACAACGCTTCGGACGCCGCGGAAAAGCGGCTCGCGCCGGGCGATGTCATCGTCGAGGTCGCGCAGGAAGCGGTCGCCAACGCCGCCGACATCAAGAAGCGCGTCGAGCAGCTGAAGAAGGACGGCAAGAAGTCCGTGCTGCTTCTGGTGTCGAACGCCGAGGGCGAACTGCGCTTCGTCGCGTTGAGCGTGCAGTAGGAATTTTTCTCGAACCAGAGAAACGAAAAGTGGATGCCCGGAGCGAAAGCCCCGGGCATCTTTTCTTTTGCTTAATTGTGCGCGGTGCCGACCGTGGTCGCGCCCGTCACCGAAGCGGTGGTGCGGTGTCGCGGGGTCAGTACGCTGATCTGATGCGGGGAAGCGGGCATGTTGTCGCGCGTCAGCGTCGGCACTGCGGCCTGTTCCTGCACGCCCGATCCGCCGAGCACCGCGACCTGGAGTGGCGTCGCCGGGAATGACGAGACTTCAAATGAAGGACGCTCTGCCGCTCCCGCGCCTTGCAGGACGGCGAAACCGAGAACGGTAGTTGCGAAGAGAGTTTTCACGAAGAGACGTTGCATGGGAAAGATCCTTTGATGACGATGTCGCGACCGCGCGTTTCGCGATCACGTTTCGGCCCTTTGGACTCTCCCTGACGTCAAATGGTTCAAGCGTGACGCCATCGCTTTTGCAACTCATTGCTTCGTGAGATCGGAAATTGGCAATCAATGCCAACACAGCCCCTAAGTCTTAGGCATGAAATTTCGGATTTGGTTCAAGCCGTGAAGGATAATTCTCGCGTCACACGCCGTGAAAATTCGAATCCGGCGAATCAAATTCTTGATTCACACGCTCGCAAACTCTTCACGCCTGAAACCTTGCGCGTACAAGAGCGCGGTGAGGTCGCCGTAGTCGATGCGCGCGGCGGCGGCGGAAGCGACCGTGGGCTTGGCATGGAACGCGACGCCGAGGCCCGCTTGCTGGATCATGCCGAGATCGTTGGCGCCGTCGCCGGCGACCAGGTGTCGATGTTGTCGAGGTCGAAGCCTTCGCGAAGCTCGATCAGCGTGGCGAGCTTGGCCTCGCGGCCCACGATCGGCTCCTTGACCTCGCCGGTCAGTTGGCCGTCGCGCACGATCAGGGTGTTGCCGCGGTTTTCCTGAAATCCGATTTTTTCGGCGATCGCTTCCGTGAACAGCGTGAAGCCGCCGGAGATCAGGCAGGTATAGGCGCCGTGCGCGCGCATGGTCGCCACCAGTTCACGGCCGCCCGGCGTCAGCGTGATGCGTTCCTTGATCACCTTGTCGACGACGTCGACCGGCAAGCCCTTGAGCAAGGCCACGCGTTCGCGCAACGCCGGTTCGAACGCGATCTCGCCGCGCATCGCGCGTTCGGTAATCGCGGCGACATGGGCTTTCAGCCCGGCGAAATCGGCCAGCTCGTCGATGCATTCCTGTTCGATCATGGTGGAATCCATGTCGGCGAGGAAAAGCTTCTTGCGCCGCGCCAGCACCGGCTGCACGACGATGTCGATCGGCAAGTCTCCGCGCGCCTCGCGCAGGCGCTTGGCTGTGGCCGCGATGTCCTCGTGGCCGTCGCCAAAGGGGATGTCGGCGGCGATCTCGTCGCACAGCCATTGCGCTGGCGCCGCCTTGGGTAGAATGGCGCGCGCGCCGTCCAGCACCGTGCTATCGAGAGCAGGGTTGGCCGGATGGCAGATCAGCGTGGCGACGAGGGACATGAGTTTACTGGATCACGACCATAATGCGGTGCTTATCGCAGGGCCGACCGCCAGCGGCAAGTCGGCGCTCGCGCTTGCCCTGGCACGAAAAGCCGGCGGGGTCGTGATCAATGCGGATTCCATGCAGGTCTATCGCGACCTGCGCGTGCTCACGGCGCGTCCCTCGGCGGACGAGGAAGCCGAGGTTCCGCACCGGCTCTATGGTCACGTCGATGCCGCCGTGAATTTTTCCGCCGGCGCCTGGGTGGCCGATGCTGCCAAAGTGTTGGGTGAGGTGCGCGCGCAAAATCGCCTGGCGATTTTTGTCGGCGGCTCCGGTCTCTACTTCAAGGCGCTGACGCGGGGGCTGTCGGCGGTGCCGCCGATTCCGCCCGAGGTGCGCGAGGCCGTGCGCGCGCGGCTGGAACGCGACGGCGTCGAGGCGCTGCATGCCGAGCTCGCGCGGCGCGACGCAGGCTTATGCCGAACGCCTGAAGCCGCGCGACCGCACCCGCATCGCGCGCGCGCTCGAAGTGATCGAAGCGACCGGGCGTTCGCTCACCGATTGGCATCGCGAGGGCCTGCCGCCGCTGTTGCCGCCGGGCACGTTCCGCGCGCTGTTTCTCTCACCCGAGCGCGACGAGCTCTACGCGCGCATCGATGCGCGGTTCGAGAAGATGCTTGGCACCGGCGCGCTCGACGAGGTGGCGCGTCTCGCCGCGCGCAAGCTCGATCCGCTGTTGCCGGCGATGAAGGCGCATGGCGTGCCGGCGCTGATCCGTCACCTCGCGGGCGAGATCACGCGGGAGGAAGCAAGCGAGATCGGCCGCGCCGACACCCGCCATTACGCCAAGCGGCAGTTCACCTGGTTCCGCCACCAGTTGCCGGAATTCGAGTGGGTGAACCCGGAGAAGGCGGGAGCGTGGGTCGAGCACTTCCTGTCGTTCCGGGGCGCGACTCGAAGAGCCGAGCGAATCCTCGAGACACCTGGCGGCAATGATTCTCAGGTGCGCAATTGCGCACCATAGTTCGATGCTGCGCATCGCCCCGGAATGACCATCTAAGAAGGCGAGCACCGGCGTGGCTTTAAAGCCGCGCCGGCGAGGAATTCGGCCGCCCGCATGGCAGCAACTCTAAATTCACCCTCGCCGAACGCAGGTCGGCCGGTTACAGTCCCAATTGAGCGTGATCCTCCGCTGGCGGCTTGACTTTTGGGCTTTCGGCAGTATGTTTCGCGCAACCTTTGGGAAGCCTGAGCGGTCCTATGCGTAATATTATTACCAAAATCCTTATCGTCGTAGTACCCAGGCGCATCGCCGGGGATGGCTAGATGCCATCCAAATTCGGGCGGTGCGCAGGGTCCTCTAGGGGCCCTTTTTTATTTCCCAAACCAGACAAGAAACATCGCGCCAGCAACGGCGCTTCCGGAGCCAACCATGAGTGACAAGAGCCACGATCCGAACCAGATGACCGGCGCCGCGATGATCGTGCGCGCGCTGATCGATCATGGCGTCCAGCACCTCTTCGGCTATCCCGGCGGCGCGGTGCTTCCGATCTACGACGAGATTTTCCAGCAGAGCGAGGTCGAGCACATCCTGGTTCGCCACGAGCAGGGCGCCGGCCACGCCGCGGAAGGCTATGCGCGCTCGACCGGCAAGCCCGGCGTGGTGCTGGTGACTTCGGGTCCGGGCGCCACCAACATGGTGACGCCGCTGACCGATGCGCTGATGGATTCGATCCCGCTGGTCTGCATCACCGGACAGGTTCCGACACACCTGATCGGCAACGACGCGTTCCAGGAATGCGACACCGTCGGCATCACGCGGCCCTGCACCAAGCACAACTGGCTGGTGCGCAACGTCAACGATCTCGCCAAGGTGCTGCACGAGGCGTTTTACGTCGCGACCACCGGGCGTCCGGGCCCGGTCGTCGTCGACGTGCCGAAGGACGTGCAGTTCGCCACCGGCACCTATCATCCGCCGCGCAAGTCCGACGTCCACATCTCCTATGCGCCAAGGGTGAAGGGCGATGCGATGGCGATCCGCAAGGCGGTGGCGATGCTCGCCGGCGCAAAACGGCCGGTGATCTATTCCGGCGGCGGCGTCATCAATGCCGGGGCTGAAGCCTCGAAGCTGTTGCGCGAACTGGTCGAGCTCACCGGCTTCCCGATCACCTCGACCCTGATGGGGCTGGGCGCCTATCCGGCGTCGGGCAAGAACTGGCTCGGTATGCTCGGCATGCACGGCACCTACGAAGCCAACATGGCGATGCATGATTGCGACGTCATGCTGTGCGTCGGTGCGCGCTTCGACGACCGCATCACCGGACGGACCGACGCGTTCTCGCCGGGCTCGAAGAAGATCCACATCGACATCGACCCGTCCTCGATCAACAAGAACATCCGCGTCGACGTGCCGATCATCGGCGACGCCGCCAACGTGCTCGGCGATCTCCTGGCCGTGTTCAAGGCGGAAGCGAAGAAGCCCGACATCAAGGCCTGGTGGGCGGAAATCGCCAAATGGCGCGCGCGCAATTCGCTGTCCTACAAGAAGAACAACGATATCATCCTGCCGCAATTCGCGATCCAGACGCTGTTCGAGGCGACGCGGGGCAAGGACACCTACATCACCACCGAAGTCGGCCAGCACCAGATGTGGGCGGCGCAGTTCTTCGGCTTCGAGGAGCCGCACCGCTGGATGACGTCCGGCGGCCTCGGCACCATGGGCTATGGCTTGCCCGCCGCGCTCGGCGTGCAGGTCGCCCATCCCGACAGCCTCGTGATCGACATCGCCGGCGATGCCTCGGTGCAGATGACGATCCAGGAGATGTCGACGGCGGTTCAGCACGAACTGCCGATCAAGATCTTCATCCTGAACAACCAGTACATGGGCATGGTGCGGCAGTGGCAGCAGCTTCTGCACGGCAACCGCCTGTCGCATTCCTACTCGGAGGCGCTGCCGGATTTCGTCAAGCTGGCGGACGCCTATGGCTGCGTCGGTCTTGCAGGCGACCAAGCCTGGCGAACTCGACGGCGCGATCAGGGAGATGATCAAGGTCAAGCGGCCGGTGCTGTTCGATTGCCGCGTCGCGGCGCTGGAAAACTGCTTCCCGATGATTCCCTCCGGCAAGGCCCATAACGAGATGCTGTTGCCGGCGGAAGCCAACGACGAGGCGACCGCGGCGGCGTTCGCCAGCGGCAAGGCGCTGGTGTGATGCATGTTCAGCCTCGGCGAACTCGAGCAAGCGCAACAGATCGTCCATGCGGCGATGGGGCCTACGGCTGCGCATGCCTGGCCGCTGCTGGCGCAACGGCTCGGCACCAGCGTCGTCGTCAAGCACGAGAACCACACGCCGATCGGCGCCTTCAAGGTGCGCGGCGGGCTGGTCTACATGGATCGCCTCAAGCGCGAGCGGCCGCAAACGGTCTCCGGCATCATTTCGGCGACGCCGGCAATCACGGCCAGAGCCTCGCCTTTGCGGCCGGTCGCTATCAGTTGCCGGTGACGATCTATGTGCCGCACGGCAATTCGACCGAGAAGAACCGCGCGATGAAGGCGTTCGGCGCCAACGCTCATCGAGCATGGCGAGGATTTCGAGGCCGCGCGCATGAGGCGGGCGTCATGCCGAGCGTGAGGGTCTCGAGATCGTGCCGTCGTTCCATCGCGATCTCCTGCTCGGCGTTTCGACCTATGCGCTCGAACTGTTTCGCAGCCAGCGCGATATCGACGTGTTGTATGTGCCGATCGGGCAGGGCTCGGGCATCTGCGGCTGCATCCTCGCGCGCGACCTGCTCGGCCTGAAGACCGAGATCGTCGGCGTGCAATCGACGGAAGCGCCGTCCTATGCGCTGTCGTTCAAGGCCGGCACGATCGTCAGCACCAATTCCAGCAATACCCGCGCCGACGGGATGGCGACGCGCGTTCCCGACGCCGAAGCGTTCGAGATCATTCGCAAGGGCGCATCCCGCATCGTCCAGGTGACGGACGACGAGATTGGCGCAGCGATCCGGGCCTACTGGACCGATACCCATAACCTCGCCGAAGGCGCGGGCGCGGCCGCGCTCGCCGCGGCACTTCAGGAAAAGCAGAAGCTGCGCGGCAAGCGCGTCGGCCTGATCCTGAGCGGCGGCAATATCGATTTCGAACTGTTTCGCAAATGGGTGATGGCGGATGACGCCGTCGCTCAGAAGGTGATGATGGCATGAGCACGAGCGTCACATGCGGCCGTCATGGCCGGGCACAGCCGTTCGAAGAACGGCGTCGCTTCCGCTCGCCACGCCCGGCCATGACGAAGAAAGAATAAGGGGACACCAATGAACCAGCCCGCATCCGCCTACTTCATGGAAGAAACCAAGGCGCCGAACGAGTCGCACACGCTCTCGGTGCTGGTGCAGAACGAACCGGGCGTGCTCGCCCGCGTGATCGGGCTGTTCTCCGGGCGCGGCTACAACATCGAAAGCCTCACCGTCTCGGAGACCGAAAGCCAGAAACACCTTTCGCGCATCACCATCGTGACCACGGGCACGCCGATGGTGATCGAGCAGATCAAGCATCAGCTCGACCGCATGGTGGTGGTCTATCGCGTCGTCGACATGACGCTGATGGGCCGCTCGATCGAGCGGGAGCTCGCGATGGTGAAGGTGCGCGGCACCGGCGAGCATCGCGTCGAGTCGCTGCGGCTTGCCGAAGCGTTCCGCGCGCGGGTGATCGACGCCACCACCGAAAGCTTCGTGTTCGAGATCACCGGCAATTCGTCGAAGATCAACCAGTTCGTCGACCTGATGCGCCCGCTCGGACTGGTCGAGGTGTCGCGCACCGGCGTTGCCGCGATTGGCCGCGGAGCCGAGGGGATGTGAGCCATGCTGGCGCGCGACTGGTACTATAACCAACGTCGTCGGATCGGGATCGACAGGGCGGTCGCCTCGCTTTATGGCGGCGACGACGATGCGGACCTGCGTGCGCGCGCCACGCTTTCCATGCTGGGCGTCAAAAAAGGCTGGCGCATCGCCGATATCGGCTGTGGCAACGGCGCGCTCGCCTGCGAAGCCGCGCTGATGGGCGCCGAAGTCGATGCGATCGATATTTCGCCGGCGATGCTGGCGCTCGCCGAAATCTCGGCCCGCGACCGCAAGGTCGCGATCCGCACCCAGTCGGCCGGGCTTTTGAGCTTTGCCTATCAGCCCGACAGCTACGACCTCATCGTCAGCGAATTCACGCTGCATCATTTGCCGGATTTCTGGAAATCGGTGGCGATGTCGCGGATTTTCGCGGCGCTGAAGCCGGGTGCGAATTTCTTTCTGCGCGACATCGTGTTCGTGCGGACACCTGACGGTACCGAGCGCGACGTCGAGGCGTGGGCCGAGTTCTCGATCACCAATCACGACTTCAACCGCGACAGCGTCGTCACCCACATGCGCGACGAATATTCGACCTTCGGCTGGGTGGTCGAGCGCATGCTGGTGGACGCCGGCTTCGAGCTGACCTCGGCCGATTATCACGCGCCGCTGCACGGCACTTATTTGTTGCGGAAACCGAAACACGGCGAGCAGGGCTAAAAACGACGATGAAACCTGCCGACGTCTGCATTGCGGTCATCGTTGCGGTGATCTGGGGAAGCGCCTTCGTGCTGAGCCGGATCGCGCTCGATGAATTGTCGCCGGAGCTCATGACGGCGCTGCGGTTTTCGATCGCGGCGGTGCCGTGCCTGATCGTGGCGCGGCCGAAGGTTTCCTGGCTGACGTTGATCGCAATCAGCTTCACGCTGTTTCTCGGCCAGTTCCTCGCGCAATCCTACGGCATGGCGCTCGGCGTTCCGGTCGGGCTGACCAGCGTGATCGTGCAGAGCCAGGCGTTGTTCACGATCGCCCTTGCGGCGCTTCTGTTCGCCGAGCGGCCCTCGCGCATGCAGACGGTCGGCATTGCGATTGCGGCATGCGGCCTGCTGATGATCTGCGGCACCGTCGGCTATGATTTCAGCGTGTCGGCCTTTGCGGTCTTGATGCTGTCGCCGCTTTGTTTCGCGGCCGGCAATCTGTTGTTGCGGCGCGCCAAGGGCGTGCCGATGTTCGACCTGTCCGCCTGGCTTTGTCTGGTTGCCGCGGTGCCGCTGCTGGCATTGGCGCTCGCCCACGACGGTGTGCAGCCGACATGGCATGCGCTGTCGCACATGTCGCTTCCGGTTCTCTGTTGCATGCTCTGGATCGGCCTCGTGTCGACCTGCACGGCGTATTGGCTGTGGAACCGGCTGCTGCACGATTATCCGGCGGCGCAGGTGGTGCCGTTTGCGCTGCTGGTGCCGTTCGTCGGCTCCGCCGCCTCCTCGATCGTGTTCGGCGAAACATTCGGGCCGCTTCGGCTGGCCGGCATGCTGACGGTGGTCGGCGGCATCGCCGTCATGGTGCTGTCGAAGCGGCGGCAAGCGATCGGGGAGGCGGCTCGCGCATGATCTCGCAGCAACTGTTTTTCGCCTTCGCCGTGTTCGCCGCCGTGATGTTCTTCACGCCGGGACCGAACAACATCATGGTGATGTCGTCGGGCCTCACTTACGGCTTCCGCCGCACCCTGCCGCATATTGCCGGCGTCGTGATCGGCTTTGCCTTCATGGTCGGCGCGGTGGGCCTCGGCTTCGGCACGGTCTTCATCGCCTTTCCGCTTTTGCAGACCATCCTCAAATATGCCGGCGCGGCCTACCTGGTCTATCTCGCCGTGATGATCGCAATGTCCGGGCCGCCGAAGCCGGGTGAGACCGGGAAGGGGCCCATGACCTTCTGGCAGGGCGCGATGTTCCAATGGGTCAACGTCAAGGGCTGGGTCGCCATCATCGGCACCATCACGGCCTATGCGGCGATTGCGAATTTCCCGCTCAATATCGTGCTCCAGGTCGTGATCTTCCTGCTGATGGGCACGGCCTCGATCACGACCTGGACGCTGTTCGGCAGCGCGCTCGCGTCCGTTCCTGACCTCGCCCCGGGCGGTGCGGGTCTTCAATATCGCGATGGCGCTCTTGCTGCTGGCCTCGCTCTACCCGGTCATCATGGATTAGGAGCCGCTAATCCATGCGAGAAAGAGGGTTTACCCTCCCCCTGAAAATGTTTTAGACCACGCGGGAAATTCATGGGCGCCCGGCGGTCTTTTCCACCTAAGAGCCTGATCCATCGGCCGATTGCCGGCCCCCGTTACCAGAGGAAACGAACATGCGTGTTTATTACGATCGCGACGCCGACCTGAACCTGATCAAGGGCAAGAAGGTCCTCATCGTCGGCTATGGCAGCCAGGGCCACGCCCATGCGCTGAACCTGAAGGACTCCGGCGTCAAGGAAGTCGCGATTGCGCTGCGCAAGGGCTCGGCTTCCGCGAAGAAGGCCGAGGCCGCCGGCTTCAAGGTGTACGAAGTCGCCGAAGGCGCCAAATGGGCCGACCTCGTGATGATGCTCACGCCGGACGAATTGCAGGGCGACATCTACCGCGAGCACCTGCACGACAACATGAAGAAGGGCTCGGCGCTCGTCTTCGCCCACGGCCTCAACGTGCACTTCAACCTGCTCGACCCGCGCGCCGATCTCGACGTGCTGATGATCGCGCCGAAGGGCCCCGGCCACACCGTGCGCTCGGAATATCAGCGCGGCGGCGGCGTGCCCTGCCTGATCGCGATCGCCAAGGACGTGTCGGGCAACGCCCATGACCTCGGCCTCAGCTACGCCTCGGCGGTCGGTGGCGGCCGCGCCGGCATCATCGAGACCACGTTCAAGGAAGAGTGCGAGACCGACCTGTTCGGCGAGCAGGTGGTGCTGTGCGGCGGCCTGGTCGAGCTGATCAAGGGCGGCTACGAGACGCTGGTCGAAGCCGGCTACGCGCCCGAGATGGCCTATTTCGAGTGCCTGCACGAAGTGAAGCTGATCGTCGACCTGATCTATGAAGGCGGCATCGCCAACATGAACTACTCGATCTCCAACACCGCCGAATTCGGCGAATACGTCACCGGCCCGCGCATCATCACCGACGAGACCAAGAAGGAGATGCGCAAGGTGCTGGCCGACATCCAGGGCGGCAAGTTCGCCCGCGACTGGATGCTCGAGAACAAGGTCAACCAGACCTCGTTCAAGGCGACCCGCGCCAAGCTCGCGCAGCATCCGATCGAGGAAGTCGGCGACAAGCTCCGCGACATGATGCCGTGGATCAAGAAGGGCGCGCTGGTGGACAAGTCGAAGAACTAGAGCTTGATCCACATTTGATTCCGAGATCGCGTAAGCGCGATCTCGATGATCAAGAACGGCGCTCTGGTCGACAGAGCAAGAACTGAATTCGTGCCCGGCATGCCCGCTGATCCGGGGCCTATCATTTCAAGCGCTGGGTCCCGGCTCTGCGGCCGGGACACGAGAGAATTCTACACCGCCGCGATACAATCGATCTCGATATCGAACGGCCCGAACCACCGCGGCACGCAGACGAAGATCCGCGCCGGCGGATTGTTCGGGAAATAGCGATCGTAGACCGCGTTGACGGCGGCGAACTTTTCCGCCGAGGTGCAATAGACATTGCACTTCAGAACCTGGTCGAGCGAGGAGCCCGCTGTTTCCACGCAGAGTTTCAACTGCGCCAGCACCAGCTCGGCTTGCCGTTCGACCGTCGCACCGACGGCAACGCTGCCGGTTTCGGGGTCAAAAGGCGGAAGCCCGGAGACATAGACCGTATCGTTGTGCCGGGTGGCGACGCAGGCGGGCGCTTTCACCCGCTCGAGCCAGGTCGTCAGGGGTTCGACGCGGATCACTTCTCTCGCCATGCATTTGCTCCGTCAAGCTGATGACGTCTGCTTTAGCAGACGGTGCTCATGCGATGCTTCGATAAAGATCGAAGTGTCGATGTAGAGACCACTTGCGGAGTTTGTCGCGAGGTCGTGTGGGGCAGTCAGCCTTGCGGAAGCTCGACGCCTCGCGCATCTCAGGCCGGCCTTCAGTTCCGGCGCGTCGCCCGGTTCAGCGTTTCCGACGGGCGCTCGCCGAAGGCTTGGCGATAGTCCCGTGCGAAGTGCCCGAGATTGCCGAAGCCGCAGATGAAGGCGACCGCGGTCACCGTTGTTTCCTTCTCGGGCGCGGCAAGCATCTGGTGGGCGTGCCGCAGCCGCACCGTCCTGGCGAAAGCCATCGGCGAATAGCCGCGGGTCTGCTGGAATGCCCGGAAGATCGCGCGCGCGCCGACGCCGGTGGCTTCCACGAGCTTTTCGATCGTGATCGCCTGATCCCAATGCGCCTCGATGAAATCCTCCGCGCGCCGCACATGCGACGGCAGCGTCTCATTGGGCTCGCGCTCCAGCAGATGACTGAAGCTGTGGCGGTTGGCGCTCAATAGCGCCACCAGGATGGTCTGCTCGAGTTCGTGGAGCACCACCGACGGCAATTGATCGGACGTCGCGTCGAGCTGCTCGGCGAAAAACCGCAACAGGCGCCAGAGCTGCTGGAATCGCGGCGTGTTCCGGTCGACGGCGTGGTCGAACACAAGCTTGCCATTCGGCCGCGCGCCGAGAAGATATGCCAGCTTGCGTTCAAAGGCGCCGCTTTCGATCCGCAGGTTGAACCATTCGTGGCCGCCTTCGGCGGCGATCGCGACTTTCTGGCCGGGCGAGACGATGCTGCATTGATCCGCATCCAGCGTAACAGCGTGCTTTCCGATCGTGGCTTGGCCCTTGCCGCTCAAGGTGCTGAACAAGCGGAAGCGGTCGGCCTCCGGAAAATCGGCGGTCGCAGCCGCGCTTCCCTGGCCGTAGATCAGTCCGATGCTTTGAAGTTGAACGAGACTGCCTCTCGCCGTCAGTCCGTTGGACGAATTGATCTCGGCACTGGTCGCGCCGTACCGCGTCAACAAAGCGTGCCTGAATTCTTCCGGGTCGGAGGTTCGAAACACCGGAAATCGCTGCAGCGGATTGGCGATAGGCTCGAAAGGCATAATCACCCATGTTTCACGCGGGCGCCGATGCCCATCGTTAGTACACAAATTATCGCGAAATTTTCGCGATATGCAATATGGCCATCCACAAGACCGTATGACGGCTATTCCTGTCAAAAAATGACAGTCGTCATCTGTTACCCGGTACCATTGCACGGCGCAGAGCGCGGCGATGGCGCCCCAATGAGGCCATCCCAATCGGGAGCTCCATCCCCGCGAACAAGCGGCGCACGGGGTCGAACCGGCCGCCGATCCCTTCATTGCGGGGGATACCAAGCGTTCCCGGCGGGAGCCGGAATTAACGCCAACTCGGCTCTTAACCCGCGAGATGCATTGCAGCTTTGTGACATTTAAATTACGGTTCCATGACACGGCGTCGGGGGCCCGGGCTTCGCCGTGCGCCGGCTGGTCGTCTCCAGCCAAGGCTTGAGTTGCGTCGGGCGGCACTGTCGTACATGGCACTCCCGCCCCAGTCTGGTCCTACTGCGACGGCCGCCAACGCGGGCGTTGCCGCGGTCTCAGCCTGGCAATGGCTGGCGGTCGCCGCGCCCCATGTGGCGGCGCTCACCGTCATGCTGGTGACGGAGGTCGATTTCCTCGCCCGGCTCGGCTTCGTCCTGATGTGGGGCCTCCTGAATTGTTTCTGGATCGCGCTGTTGCGGCGGCCGGCGCTGTCGGGCGCACTCTCGCTGACCCTGGTTGTGGTGCTGATCCTGTTGTCGCGGCTCAAGCACGACATCGCGCAGATGACCGCGAATTTCGTCGACCTGATGGTGATCGACCGCGATACCACCGCGTTCCTGTTCACGATCTTTCCGGATCTGCGCTGGTCGGTCGTTGCGGCCGCGCTGGTCACGCTGCCCTTGATGGCGGCGTTGTGGTGGCTCGATCCGTTTCGCATCCGCCGCCTGCCGTCGCTGGCCTGCGGCTTGGGCTGTCTCGTTGGCCTCACGGGCTATTCGATGGCTTTCCCCGACGAAGCCTGGCGCGGCTATTTCGACGACGGCTATGTCTCGAAATTCGCCCGGTCCGGGGTCATCGCGGTCTCGGATTTCATTCAATACGGATACATGGAGTCCGATGCGGTCGCCGACGGGCATCTGAAGACGCCGCTCGTCAATTCCTGCCATCCGGCCCGGCAACTGCCCAACATCGTTCTCATTCACGACGAGTTCGAGCTTCGACATCCGCCTCGCCGACGGCGTGAAGGTGCCCGCGGGCTATGGCAGCCACTTCAAGTCATTCGACGGCAAGGCCCGCAAGTTCCTCGCCGAGGGCAATGGCGGGCCGAGCTGGTTCACCGAATACAACGTGCTGGCGGGGCTCTCGTCGCGCTCCTTCGGCCGCTTCGCCTATTTCGTGACGCGGATCGCGGCGGGCCGCGTCGAGCGCGGCTTGCCGCTTTCGCTCCGCCGCTGCGGCTATGACACGCTCTCGCTTTATCCGGCGTTCGGCGCGTTCATGGGCGCCCGCAACTTCCAGCGTACGACCGGCATTCAGCACTTCTACGATGCGCAGGATCTCGGCGCATCGGAAATCGAGCCCGACAGTTTCTTCTACGACAAGGCGCTCGGCCTGATGTCGAAGCATTCGTCCAGCTCGCCGTTGTTCACGTTCGTTTATCTCTCGGCCAATCACTTTCCCTGGGAGCCGCGCTTTCGTCCCGACCTGATGCCGTCCTGGCGCGACACCGGCAACACGCCCGTCGTCGACGAGTATCTGCGGCGTCAGGCGATGAGCGTGAAGGACTATGCCGGTTTCGTTGCCGGCCTGAAGAAGCAATTTCCGGGCAAGCCGTTCCTGATCGTGCGCTATGGCGATCATCAGCCGGAATTCTCGCCGCAACTGCTCGACCCCGGCCTCGATCAAGCCGGCATCGGCAAGAAGCTCGAGAGTTACGATCCGCGCTATTTCTCGACCTATTACGCCATCGACGCCATCAATTTCGCGCCCGCCGAAAGCCCCGCGGTGATGGACACGATCGACGGCCCCTATCTGCCGCTGGTGATCCAGGAAGCGGCCGGCGTCCCGCTCGATCCATCCTTTGCCGAGCAGAAAGAGATCATGCTGCGCTGCCGGGGCCTGTTCTACGGCTGCAAGGGCGGCGCCGAGGCGCGGCGCTTCAACAGCCTGTTGATCGACGCCGGCCTGATCCAGGGGCTGTAGATACAAGTCGGCGAATCCGCTTCAACAAGCGGCCGCATTCACACCGAACTCGTGGTGCGCGGCTCGGCCAGCGCCGTGATCACCGCCCGCTCGCATCTCCGCGCCTGTCCGCCGTGGCTCGAAGCGCGAAGGGGGAGGTCGCCCTCCGGATCACTCAAGCGAATGAGATGGGATTGTGTGAACCAGCTTACAGTCGGCCGCTGTGAGAAGCAGTAGTGTCGGCTATGGAAAGCAGCATCGACTTCGTCACCATTGCGGCAGCGCTTGGTGCAGCGGTCTACGCGGCACTAGGTCTTGATTACGTTGCTGTTGCCGAGTTTGGACTTCCATTGCAGGCGGTCTGCAAGGGAGCGACGTTGGTTGCGCTTCTTATCGGCGTCTTCATCGCGATAGAATTGCTTGAGCCGGAAGCTTGGGAAAAGTCGAGTGACGTTCCCAGTGCCGATGCTCTGCCCGCGGCGGGATGTCGGCCAAGGAACAGAAGGTCGGGCTTGGCGGCGAAGGCCGGGCTTGGCGGCGCATGAACAAGGCCGCCAACTGAGGCCGGCTAGGAACGTCTCTAGCGGTCTTGAAATGCCGATGGAGCGTTGGGCCACGTTGAGACGAATGGATCGTTTCCTACATTCCGGCGGCAGCGTCCATTGCGCCAGATGTAACCAACTGCACAGACCTGGCTCGGAGCGTCCACGGTTCGATAGTAGTGACATCGTCCATACGCATCGCGATACAAACCGGCTCCGCATCCATCTGCGGCGTTTGCGTCAAACCCTGCTAGCAACGAAAGGAGAAAGAATGCAGGAATCCCAAACAGCGACTGTTTCATAAATGCCTCTGCCTCAGAGTTGGAATACATTTGATAGTCGAAAGAGCCCTAGCACTTGATGGCGTCTATCGGCCGACCGTTGATCGCGACTCTGCTCACGGTAGCTCATAGGCTTATAACGCCGGATAGGCCAACTGCCACCCACATCACGCCCAAATATATCCGTTTCGACCGCTCTGGTCGCCTCGACCAAGGTCGGGTCTGAACACTGGTTGCGGCCGCCACGGGTGCGTCGTTATTCAGGCCCCGATTGAACCGATTGCCGTTACAGCCACACCAAAAGCCACACATAGTCTCGTCCATTTGAAGGAGAAACCATAATGAGACACAGGTTGGGCCTGGCATTGGCAACCACCGTTGCCCTCAGTGCGGCGCCACAAATCGCATTAGCTTGTTCCGGTGACGCTTGCAGTTCCGTCTCGGCCGGGACCTGGAGCAACGGCAAGGTCACCATCACCGACAAGGACTCGAGCGGAAAGATTTCGGTCAAGGTCTGCTTCAAGGACACCAGAACCTGCAATCCTTGGGAAATCAAGCCGGGCTCGAATTCGGTCGCGCTGGCAATTCCATTGGGGAGTTCGGCGCCGAAAAACACCACGGTTGAAATCACCGATGCAACCTACAGTCAGAAGCCGGACCAGCCCAAATCCAGCGGTAGTGGCTCCGGTAGCGGAAGCGGCAGTGGAAGCGGCAGCGGCTCCGGTAGTGGCTCCGGCTCCGGTAGCGGGAGTGCCAGCGGCAGTGGAGCGGAAGCGGAAGCGGAAGCGGAAGCGGTAGCGGCTCGGGCTCAGGCAGCGCCAGCACTCAACCGGCGCAGAAGGAGCTTACGTTCAAAGTAACGAACGTCAGTCCTAACACCTTGACCGTGCATGTTGCCGATTGGAACCAGGCCCAAAAGGAAGTGTTTGGCGGCGAGATCGGCCCCGGTCAATCGGTAACAGCGAGCGTGAAGGCCAAAGCGGTCGCCCCTAAATCTTCAACGACAATTGCAACCGACCTTCGCTGGAAGGCTGTTGCCAAGATCGACGAAGACGGAAAGCCGGCGAAGGAAACGCCTCCGAAGCCCCATTTGCCGGGCACCCCGCCGCCCCCGGAAACGGCGAAGCAACCCCTGACCTGGTGCGGTGAGTTCAACACGTATAGCGACGGCCAGGAAGTCAGGGTCGGCCTCAAGGGGAGCGGTCCCGGCTACGCCTGTAAATGATGCAACGAGTGGCCCAGGGTCCAAACGGGTCTCGCAAAAGGACTCTGGGTCGGCAGCGTTATCGAGCTCCTCATTTTCAAGCGAGCACGGCTTCCAGGAAAGTGCGCGATTGTTTTTGAGGAGCCCAACTTGAGTGACCTCATGGGGTCAATAGCCGGCCATCGATGCGATCCGCCTCGATGGTCGGCTTTGGATCATTAGCGGATATTCTTGGCCCAGCCTTCAAGGTCCACTGCACGTCTACATTGGACACTGGTTGCGGCCGCCTCGGGGAGGGATGATCGTGTCTCCAGCTGAATTGTCGACTGGCGAGGCGGAACAACTGCGGGCCTTTGAACGCCAAGGCCATGATGCTCTGGCAGAAAGCTATCAGTCATTTTTCGCAGCGGTGACCGCTTTAGCCATCAATCCGCTTTTCGACGACGTGCATTTGCTCCCCGGCATACGTTTGCTCGATGTCGCGAGCGGGCCGGGCGCTCTTGCCGCCGAAGCCGCAGACCGAGGCGCACGCTCGGTTGGCGTTGATTTGTCGCCGCGGATGATAGAGTTGGCGCAGCGACTGCACCCCACGATTGAATACCATGAAGCCGACGTAGAACGTCTGCCATTTCCCGATCATACGTTTGATGCGGTCGTCTGCGCTTTCGGGCTTGGACATTTTCCCCGACCGGAGCTCGCCGTGGCAGAGTGTGTTCGAACCATGTCGCCCGGCGGACGCATTGCATTTTCGTGGTGGGGTGATCCATCGCGCCAACGTATTCAAGGCATCTTCCGTGATGCCATTGCAGAGGTTGGCGTTTCAGCGCCGCTGGACGTGCCGAAGGGCCACGACGTGTTTCGCTATTCCAACTCGGATGAATTCCTCAAGTTGCTGCGCGGCGCCGGCCTTACGGAGGTGAACGTTAGAGAGCATGCCGCAACGTATTGCGTCCCCGATACGGAGACCCTTTGGCAAGGCGGGTTAGGCAGCCTCGTCCTGACCGGCGCTGTCATCCGGAAACAAGATCAGGCGACACAGGACTTGATCCGAACCGCGTTCGAGCGTCACGCCAACAGTTACCGATCGGCCGGAGGGCTGGACCTGCCCATCGCGTTCAAAATTGGCTCGGGCCAGCGGCCAATTTGATAAGGGCACAAAGTCGGCAATGGGTCATTCGTCGACATCGCGCGACGCTCGCCGCAACGTCCGATCCACATTCGCAGGCGGACATCGCGGTCGACGTCGCTCAGGTCTGTTAAGGGCCACGAGGAGACGTCGGGGTCCAGAGCTGAGAGGCACTTCCGATTGATGCCGCCAAATGCGAAGCCGCCCGAAGGCGGCTCAACTGTTCAGGCCTGATAAAGGTCGATCAGGTTGTTCTCTAAGCCAGCGCCCCGGCCCCCAAAGGAGACCAGGTTCTGCACCAGTTCTAGTAGTTGCAGGCTGGATAGGGATAGTAACCGCAGCGGGCAGCGCCGTATGCGCCGTAGGCAGCAGCACCGACCGCAGCAGCTCCGACGCCTACGGCCACCCCACGGCGTACGGCTGCACCACGGTAAACGCCACCACGGTAAACGCCAGCACGGTGGACGCCACCGTGATAAACGCCAGCGCGACCAACACCAGCACGACCGCCACCGCGGTACGCAAAGGCATCAGTTGAAATCGTCGCAATGCATCCAATGCCAATGATGACGGATGCAACAACGGAGGTAATGGTTCGACGTGACATGACCGATCTCCTTTCGGGTGAGAGAGGCGGGAGTACAACACTCTCGGTCACCGATGGATGCCGTCAAGACATTATGCCGCAGCACGCGCGAGCTTAATGATCAAAAATTGCTCATTCATGAGCATTTATCGCAACGGGATCTTGCCATCATGATGCTTTGGCAGAAAGCTATCAGTCATTTTTCGCAGCGGTGACCGCTCTAGCCTTCGACGCAATTCCCGGTCGGATTTTCAAGGGAAAGATCAAGGCAGTTGTCGATGCCGTAGTGCAAGGCCAGTTGCAGCCGAGCGGAACATTGCTGGACCCGGAAGAGCGTGGCAAGACCTCTGGTCGCGCGTTGGCGATCGTCGACATTGTTGACGACCTCTCCGGCTATCAGCTGCCTGCAGGCTCCACGGCACAGGTCGCCACATACACCGAATACTGGCACGAGTTCTCAATTTTGCGCCGCGTTCTCGTGCGAATGAACATCTGGCTCAACTACATATTTACCGAAGGCCATTGAACGAATTTCAATTGCGCGGCACGGCGGCGGGCATGGTTCGAGCGCCGGTGACTATACGCTGCCGAGGCGTACCATCTCCACTTCCGCTCAGGGTCAAAAGCTGACTTGACGCTCGGCGCAGGTGATGTCGGCTCTCACCTCGACATCGAACATTAAATGTCTAGATCGGCATGTTCGTTTGGCGCCAGAAGCCGACATGGAAATGAAAGAGGTCGGTCTTGTAGACAGCGCTGAAACTGAGACATGGTTGTACCACATTCCCGCCACCATTGAAAAAAGCGGTGTTGCTGATATGGCACGGCGCTCGAGACGAAAAGCATCTATAAGTTGTGAAGAATTGATCGCTTGGATCAGAGCTAAAAAGCGCTGGAGAATTGCGATGAAAAAATTCTTGCTCGGAACAGTTGGCCTTTGTGCATTGGGTATGGCTGCGCCCGCGTCAGCTGCCGATCTTCCTGCCCGTCCCTATACCAAAGCACCTCCTCCGATGGTTATCCCCGTCTATGATTGGAGCGGCTTCTATATTGGTGCGAACGCCGGCTATGGTTGGAGCAATCGCTGCCTTGACGTCACTGCCATTAACGGCGTGGGCGTCGCTGAGGCTGAGGGTTGCCGCAATGCTGGCGGTGGCGTTGCTGGTGGCCAGATCGGCTACCGCTGGCAGTCGGCCAACTGGGTGTTCGGCATAGAAGCTCAAGGCGATTGGGCTAACCTGCGAAACTCAAACGCCAGCCTGGCTTTCCCCGGAGATACCTGGAGCACCAAAACCAATGCGTTGGGCCTTTTCACAGGCCAGGTTGGTTATGCCTGGAACAACGTTCTCTGGTACGTGAAGGGCGGCGCGGCCGTCGCCAATCAACGGTGGGATCTCTTTGATAGTGCGACCGGTGTTGGGTTCGCTCAGTCAGAACGTACACGTTGGGGTGGGACTGTCGGAACGGGCCTTGAGTACGGCTTCGCACCGAATTGGTCGCTGGCGATCGAATACGACTATCTTTTCAGGGTGAGCGATAGCAACACGTTCCTTACGCCCAACCTGCCAGGTGTCACGGCGATCACCGCTAACACCAGGTCAGACGTTAATATGATCACGGCGCGCATCAACTATCACTTGAACTGGGGTAGCGCACCCATCGTATCGAAATACTGACCTCGTCAGCATTTACTCCTCCCGTAAAAATTAGGCCGGCAGAAATGCCGGCCTTTTTGTTGAGGTAGTTGTCCAAGCAAACTCACAACTCAGTTTCTCGAACTCGACACTCGATCCGCCTCGATGGTCGGCTTTGGGTCATTGTGGAAATCTAACGGGACAAATTAGGCGCGAAACAACGGCAACGTGAACTGAAAAACCGCGCCGCCGCCCGCTTTGTTCTGTGCCCAGATCTTGCCGCCAAAGCCCTCAACGATTCCGCGAGACGTAGCTAACCCAAGCCCCGAACCACCTCGCTCGGAGGCGAACGGCTCAAAGATACCCGCAAGCCGCTGAGCTGGAATACCCGATCCCGTATCGGAGACAGAAAGCCCCGCCGTGGACTGGCCGACTTTCCGGGTTTCCATCACGATAAGGCGCCGGCCTGGAAGATTGTTCATGGTAGCGTCCATCGCATTAAACGCCAAATTCAACACAACCTGCTGCAGCCATGCTGGATCAGCGCGCACGGCCAGCCTGCTTTGCCAGGGATGCATTTTCAGTTCGACGCCCACGTCGGTCGCGTGTGGCTTCAGAATTTCATGAACGACGGCCGCGACGTCATTCAAGTCGATCTTCTGCACCTCAGGTTCGTCGCTTCGCAACAGCATCTGCATATGACGGATGATTTGGGCGGCACGCAGATTGTCGCGACGAACATCGGAGAGGATATCCTTTAGCTCGATATTGGAAGCGGGAAGTCCCTGGCTATCCAGCTCCACGGATTCGATATTGCTCAGGATTGCCGCTAGAGGCTGGTTCAATTCATGTGCGAACAGCGACGCTATCGCCGCCGCGTCGGCACGACGCGTCAATCGTGCAATCTCGAGGAGGCGACTGCGTAGTTCGCTCTGGGTTTCCCTGTAATCATGAATGTCGGTACAGGAACCGATATATCCAAGAAACGAGCCATCCGCCGCGTGGCGCGGAATCCCTGTGTCATCGATCCAGCGATACGTGCCGTCATGGCGACGCAACCGGTATTCCATGCGGAATTCCTTCCGCGCGTCAAAGTGGCTAACGTAGGTTTCCAGGCAACGATCGAAATCCTCTGCATGAACGCCCTCTGTCCAGCCGTTGCCGACTTCCTGCCGCATGTCGCGGCCGGTAAAACGTAACCACGGCTGGTTGAACCAGACACACTGTTTGTCGATCCCCGACACCCAGATCATGACCGGCGCGACATCCATAACCTCGCAGAATTTCGCGTCGAGTCCGGCCGGAAACGTCCGGAACACTGCTCGGCATCGGGCTATCCTTCGAGCGCTCATCGCCGCGCTCGCGGTGTCGCAGGAGTGCCCGCTCGATGCGCTCGATCAGAGCGGATTTCGAAACCGGTTTCGTAAGGACATCTTCAGCGCCAGCGTTGACCGCCTGCACACTGGTCTCGGCGCTGCCATGTCCGGTCAAGAACAGGATAGGCATCCTGCAGCCGGCTTCATTCAACCGCTTCTGCAACTCGAGCCCGTCGAGCTCGGCCATACGCATGTCGAGCAATATGCAACCTGATTCAAGGCGCTGCCAATTTGCGAGAAGCTGCTGGCCGGATTCATAGAGCACGACCCGGTATCCGGCGGCCCGAAGCAGCCGGGCAATTGCGACGCGAAAAGATCGATCGTCGTCAACTACGTGGATGGTTGTCTGTTTCGCGGTCATCCCGTTCGTGCGCTGGCGGAGCGAAATACTCTCCGCGAACAACCTAGCAACTCACAGGCCAGAGAGGAACGGCGTTGATCTATATCAAGCGGGGGCTGGCTTGGAAAAATCGGGGTCGGCGGTCCTTCATGTCCGCTTCGGGTCATTAGCGGACCGCGACAGCCGCCCAGCCCTTAGTCCGCTTTGCCACCAGATTCAGACGTCACAGTCGTGAATTCTGCAAAGGGCCAAGGTCGAAACGCCCTTCCACTCGCGCCCGATATCGCCTAAGAGCGGCCCGCAATTGATTGCTTTTTGGGACGCCAGCGCAACGTATGATCCGGCTCGACAATATCTCCAAGCAGATCGGTCACCAGATTCTGTTCATCGAGGCCTCCGCCACGCTTTTGAAGGGCGAAAAAGCGGGGCTGGTCGGCCCCAACGGCGCCGGCAAGACGACGCTGTTCCGGATGATCACGGGCCAGGAGCAGCCCGACGAGGGCCAGGTCTCGACCGATCGCGGCATCACCATCGGCTATTTCAGCCAGGACGTCGGCGAGATGGCGGGCCGCAGCGCGGTTGCCGAGGTGATGGACGGGGCAGGGCCGGTTGCTGCGGTCTCGGCTGAGCTGAAGGCGCTGGAAGCCGCGATGGCCGATCCCGATCGCGCCGACCAGATGGAAGAGATCATCGCGCAATATGGCGAAGTGCAACACCGCTTCGAGGAACTCGACGGCTATGCGCTGGAGGGCCGCGCGCGCGAGGTGCTCGCGGGGCTTTCGTTCAGCCAGGAGATGATGGACGGCGATGTCGGCGTGCTCTCCGGCGGCTGGAAGATGCGCGTGGCGCTGGGGCGGATTCTGTTGATGCGTCCCGACGTGATGCTGCTCGACGAGCCGAGCAACCATCTGGATATCGAGAGCCTGATCTGGCTCGAGCAGTTTCTCAGGGGTTACGAAGGCGCGCTGTTGATGACCTCGCACGACCGCGAGTTCATGAACCGCATCATCAACAAGATCATCGAGATCGACGGCGGCTCGCTCACGACCTATTCCGGCGATTACGAATTCTACGAGAACCAGCGCGCGCTCTCCGAGAAACAGCAGCAAGCGCAGTTCGAACGCCAGCAGGCGATGCTGGCGAAGGAAATCAAGTTCATCGAGCGCTTCAAGGCGCGCGCTTCCCATGCAGCCCAGGTTCAGAGCCGGGTGAAGAAGCTGGAGAAGATCGAGCGGGTCGAGCCGCCGCGGCGCCGCCAGACGGTCGCCTTCGACTTTCCGCCCGCGCCGCGCTCGGGCGAAGACGTCGTCAGCCTCAAGAGCGTGCAGAAGGCCTATGGCAGCCGCGTCATCTATGACGGGCTCGATTTCATGATCCGCCGCCGCGAGCGCTGGTGCGTGATGGGCGTCAACGGCGCCGGGAAATCCACGCTGTTGAAGCTGGTAACGGGGTCGACCGAACCCGACACCGGCGCGGTGGCGCTGGGCGGCAGCGTCAAGATGGGCTATTTCGCGCAGCACGCGATGGATCTGCTCGACGGCGAACGCACGGTGTTTCAATCGCTGGAAGATGCATTTCCGCAAGCCGGCCAAGGCAGTTTGCGCGCGCTCGCCGGCTGTTTCGGCTTCTCAGGCGACGACATCGAAAAGCGATGCCGCGTGTTGTCGGGCGGCGAGAAGGCGCGGCTCGTGATGGCGATCATGCTGTTCGACCCGCCGAATTTTCTGGTGCTGGACGAGCCGACCAACCATCTGGACATGGCGACCAAGGAAATGCTGATCGCAGCGCTCGCGCAATACGAAGGCACCATGCTGTTCGTCTCGCATGACCGGCATTTTCTCGCCGCACTTTCCAACCGCGTGCTCGAACTGACGCCGGACGGCATCCATCAATATGGCGGCGGATACACCGAATACGTCGCGCGCTCCGGCCACGAAGCTCCGGGCTTGCACAGCTAGCGAAATTCGCTGTCCGGCTGGCCCCGAGTTCGTGAAGCGAATATTGGAATCGAACCACCAGACGTTGTTGCGCTGGCGCGTTCATACGGCAGCATTGCTGCCGCGATGATGTTCACGGGAACATTGACAAATCGGCGCTTCGCTACCAACCTTATCTACGTGACCAACATCGAAGGTTGGCCGAAGCAGAGGAGGTTTGATGACTCCACCTGCACAAAGGGCCGCGATCATCGCTGAGGCATCGGTTCGGGCTTAGGCGTAGCGGCAACCCACGAACACCTTCCCGAGAGCGGCCTACGGCCTGCATCAGTGAGGCATGGGCCAATTGGCCCCTCTCGGAACGGGTTTGCTCGGAATGGGTTTGCGCAGAATGGGTTTGCGTCGATCATCGCGCGCCGATCGGATTTCGTCGACGACTGCTTTCTTTCGACGACTACCTTGCTCTCGAAGATTGCTTTCTCTCGAGCGAGATCTATGTCTGCTCGGCTTCCTGCGAGCCTGGGCCAGGTGCAGGGTACGCTTCGCGTTCGAGGAAATAGCTCTGTAACGCCGGCACGACCAACAGCAACAGGATTGGACCGATCAGCATTCCCCCGACAATGACGGTGGCGAGCGGCCGCTGCACCTGACTGCCGATGCCTGTCGACAGCGCGGCCGGCAACAGGCCGATGCATGCCGACAGCGTCATCATCAGGATCGGCCGCATCTGCTGATCGACCGCTTCGAACATCGCGTCTTCGGGCGCCACGCCGCTGCCGACCACGCGATGATAGCCATGGATGATCAGTATGCCGCTCATCACGGCGACGCCGAACAGCGAGATGAATCCGATCGCGGCCGAGATCGAGAAGTTCAGATCGAAGACGTAAAGGCCGAGAATCCCGCCGAGATCGCGAAGGGAAGGCCGAGCAGCGCCAGCAGGGCGTGCCGAAGCGAATTGAACAGGCCGTAGAGCAGCACCATGATGAAGACGAACGTCACCGGCAGAATGATTCCTAGCCGCTTCTTGGCCTGCTGCAGCCATTCGAATTCGCCGGCCCAATCGATGCGGTAGCCGGTCGGCAGCTTGATGTTCCTGGCGATGCGCTCCTGGGCTTCTTCGACGGCGCCGGCAAGGTCGCGGCCGCGCACCGAGAACTTGATCGGCACAAAGCGCTGGTTGCGTTCGCGGAAGATGTAGGACGCGCCGGTGTCGAGCGTGATCGAGGCGAAATCGCTCAGGGGTATGTAGGCGGTTCCGTTTGCCGTTTGCACGCCGACCTTGAGGTTGCGCACCTTTTCGATGTCGTTGCGATATTCGGGCGCAAGCCGCACCGCCACGCCGAACGAACGGTCCGCCTCGAGCAGGTTGGTCGCCACGGTGCCGCCGAGCGCGGCCTGCACGACCGTGTTGGCGTCGCTGACGTTCAAACCGTAGCGCGCGGCCTTCTCGCGATCGATCTTGATGTTGAGATTTGGCTGGCCGAGCACCCAGAACACGCCGAGATCGGCAATCCCGGGAACCTTCCCCATTTCCTCCATCGCCTCCTTGGCGATCTTTTCCAGCACCGTCAGATCGGGGCCGACGATCTTGATCGAGTTGGCGCCTTTGACGCCCGACAATCCCTCCTCGACATTGTCCTGGATGTATTGCGAGAAATTGAAGTTGATGCCGACGAATTTTTCGGCGAATTCCGCCTGCAATTCCTCGACCAGCTTTTCCTTGGTGAAATTCGCCGGCCATTCGTCGAACGGCTTCAACGGCACGAAGAATTCGGCGTTGAAGAAGCCGGCGGCGTCGCTGCCGTTGTCGGGCCGGCCGTGTTGCGAAACCACCGTGATCACCTCGGGGTGTTTCAGCAGAATTTCCCGCATCTGGTTGACGAACGGCATGCCGGCCTCGAGCGAAAGCGTCGGCGGCATCGAGGCGCGAATCCACAAATTGCCCTCTTCCAGCGTGGGGAGAAATTCGCTGCCGAGGCGCGAGCCGAGAAAACCGGAGAGCAGAAGAAAAACCATCCCGATCGCGATCGTGACCGGCCGCCGCCGCAACGACCAGCGCAACACCGGCTGATAGACGCGGCGAATGCCGCGCACGATCAAGGTCTCGACCTCGCTGACATGGGCGGGCATCAACAGCGAGCACAGGCACGGCGTCACGGTAAATGTCGCGAGCAGCGCGCCGACCAGCGCGTAAGCATAGGTGCGGGCCATCGGGCCGAAGATCTGGCCCTCGACGCCCTGCATCGTGAATAGCGGAATGAAGGCCGCGACGATGATGGCGGTGGAGAAGAAAACCGCACGGTCGACCTGCATGGCGCTGATCAGGATCAACCTGAGCCGATCGGTCCACGTCTCGTCGGTGGTCGGCTGTCCGGCGCCGGTCGGGTCGTCGCCCCAGTGCTTTTCGGCAAGCTGGTGAAACAATTGCAGCCGCTCTTCCGGCCTCGACGCGAAATTGCGATAGATGTTTTCGACGAGGATCACCGCGGAATCCACGATGATGCCGAAGTCGACGGCGCCGACCGACAGCAGGTTGGCGTCTTCTCCCGCGCATGACCAGGATGATGATGCTGAAGAACAGCGCGAACGGGACGTTGGCGCCGACGATGACGGCGCTTCGGAGGTCGCCGAGGAACAGCCACTGCACGATGAAGATCAATAGGCAGCCGAACAGCAGGTTATGCATCACCGTGTTGGTGGTGACGCCGACCAGCGTCGAGCGGTCGTAGAACGGCACGAGCTTCAGCCCGGGCGGCAGGCTGCCGTCTGAATTGATCTTCTGGATCTCCGAGCGCACGCGCTTGATCACGTCGTTGGTGTGCAGCGTGCAATTCATGATGACGATCGCCGCCACCACGTCTTCGTCATGATCGCGCCCCGCCTTGCCGAGCCGCGGCACGATGCCCACCGAAACCTTGGCGACATCCTTGACGAAGACCGGCAGGCCGCTCGGCGCCGACAGCATGACGTTCTCGATGTCGCGGACCTTGTAGCCCTGGGTCAGATCCGTCTCGCCGCCGGAATCCATCAGGCCGACGCCGCGCACGTTCACGGATTGCTGGCCGATGTTGATGGTGCGGCCGCCGACATTGACGTTGGCGTTGCCGAGCGCGGTGATCACCTGTTGCAGGGTCACGCCATAGGCCTCCAACTTCCGCGGATCGATATCGACGTCGTATTCCTTGGTGGTGCCGCCCCAGGTGTTGACCTGCACGACGCCGGGCACCGAGAGCAGGCGCCGCTGCAATATCCAGTCCTGGACCGTGCGCAGGTTGCTCAAGCCGAAATGCGGCGGACCCATCAGCTCGTAGCGGTAGATTTCGCCGACGAGGCTCGTTCCCTGAATTTGCGCCGTGACTCCGCCGGGAAGGCTGACATTTTGTTGCAGGTTGATCGCGACCTGCGTCAGCGCGAAATAGTAGTCGACGTTGTACTGGAATACGACGCGGACGAACGACAGCCCGAAGAACGAAGTCGAGCGAATGACGTCGACGCCGGGCGTCGCCGCGAGCCCCACCTCGATCGGGATCGTGTGATCGCGCTCCATCTCCTCGGCGGAGAGGCCGCTGGATTGCGCCGTGATCTCCAGCATGACCGGCGCCGGATTGGGATAGGCCTCGATGTTGAGCCGGGAAAACGCAAAAATGCCGGCCGCCACAAAGCCCATATCAGGCCCAGCAGGACCAGCGGACGCCGCGTCAGGCTGAAAGTCGAGAAGTCCTTTCAGCGGCGAAATTCCTCCCGAAACGCCAGGATTGCGCCGCGCGCAACAAACGAAAACTGGGCGAGAAAAGAAAATGCCCGACGCTCCTCGCCGCGATAATGGTAGACATTTTCGACGTGGGCATGAAGTCAAAATCGGCGCAAAATGCCCTCGCGCTTCATAGGATTTCATCGCCAAATCCCTCGATAGGACCGGTCTCCGGGCCGATACGGCAAGGTGAAATCGCCACCACAAATAGCTGCGCTAAAAAGAATATTGCCGGGAACCCAGGCGGGCCGGCTTGACACAATTCGTCATGCAAACAGCCAAGCTCGAATGTCAGATTTATTCCATCAGGCGAATTGCTGATTCACGCGGCGGACGAGATGTCACGCCTTCTTCGCT
>CAWDES010000005.1:0-442540 GCA_963801325.1 uncultured Alphaproteobacteria bacterium | reverse complement strand
GCGGTTGCCAAGAGCCAAAACAGGCGCGATCCTCCCGGCCCAAGAAACGAGAAAAATCAGATCGGGAGGACACCATGACACGGTTGAACCGGCGGGCTTTTGTGACGGCCGCGGCGGGCGCATTGGCTGCGCCGTATCTGTCGCGAAACGCGCTTGCCGACGATGCGATCAAGCTGCGCTGTTCGCTCGATACCGCGCCCTCGCATCCGCGCAACCAGGCGGTCGTCGATTATCTCGCCAAGCTGGAAGAAGCGAGCCAGGGCAAGATCAAGGGCGAAGTGTTTCATTCCGGCCAGTTGTTCGCCGACCTCAACGTCTCCAAGGCGCTGATCCAGGGACAGGTCGACATGGCTGCGCCCGGCACCTGGACCATGACCGGGCTCGTGCCCGATGTCGACTTCTGCCAGTTGCCAGCGCTCTATAGTCCCGCGATCGATGTGTTCCGCCGCTGCGCCGATGGTGCGCCCGGCGAAGCCGTCAACAAGCAGCTCGAGGGCAAGATACGCTCGCATATTCTCGGTCACTGGCTCGAGCTCGGCAACGAGAACTGGTACACGACCAAGAAGGAAATCCACTCGCTCGAAGACTTCAACGGCTTGAAGATCCGCAGCCCCGGCGGCTCGGGCACCTCCTGGCGCATCGGCTTCGTCCACGGCATTGCCAACGTCACGCCCTGGCCGAACGTGCCGCTTGCGTTGTCGCAAGGCACTTTCGACGGCTTCATCAGCACCGACGAAAGCTGCACGTCGGCGAAACTCTGGGAAGCCGGCGTCAAATTTTCCTACGCCGACCATCAGTTCTACGCCAACTACATCCCGATGGTCAGCGATGCCTTCTGGTCGAAGCTCGGCGAGGCCGAGCGCAAGCTGATGCGCGATGTCTGGGCCGCGAATATCGAGCGGTACCGCACGATGTCGGCCAACTCGCAGGCCGAGGCACGCAAGACCATGCAGTCGAACGGCGTAAAGTTCTTCGACCCGCCGGCCGATCAGGTGGCGGCCGATCGCAAGCGCATGGTCGCGGCGCAGGCCGATCTCATCCGCGACACCAAGCTGTCGGCCGACATCGTCAAGCTCGTGACGGACACCGTCGGCAGTCATAGCTGATGTGGTGGATTTTACATTCGCCACGGTGGCCCCGCGATGGCTCAAGGCGAATGCAAAATCCGAGACCACATCAGAAAACAATATTTGCTGGTGCCCCTTTGGTTCTGGCATTCGCAAAGGAGCGAGCCGCAACATGATGCGAATGACAGAACCGGGGCACTAGAATATGGCTGCGGGTGGGGGAAGTTCGCCGTTGCACGATGCGTGGTGGGACAAGGCCGAACGGATTCTGATCGGCTTGCTGGGCCTCGCCGCGATGGCCGTGGGTCTGGTGCAGGTCGTGGGGCGATACGTCGCCCCGCGCTATGCGATCTCCTGGGCCGAAGAGGTGATCGTCTATCTCGTCGTCTGGGGCATCATGCTCGCGGCCTCGCAGCTCGTGCGCACCGACGGCCATGTGCGGCCCGATCTCGTGCTGCGGGCGGTGTCGCCGCGCGTGCAGCGCTGGATGGAGGTCGCCAACTGCGTCGTCGCGCTGGGTTTCTGCGCAGGCCTCGCCTGGTACGGCTACAGCATCGTCGACACGTCGTGGATGCTGGACGAGCGGCGTCCTCCTCGGACGTGCAGTTTCCGATGTGGCTTTATTCGGCGGCGGTGCCGACCGGCGCGGCGCTGATGTCCGGCCGATATCTGATGCGGCTCTATCGCTATCTCTTCGCCTTCGACCCTGAGACCATGGTGGTCGGTCACATCCCCGCGCATGAGCAGACGGCCGCGAGCGCGGTGCTGCCGCAAACCGATTAAGGCGAAGCGGACCCGTCATGCTCATTATCCTGTTTCTGGTGCTGTTCTTCGGCCTGCTCGCGGTCGGCATGCCGATCTTCCTCGTGCTCGGACTGTGCGCGGCGATCCTCTATTTCGTGTCCGGCGAGCCGTTGATCGGCGTCGCGCAGGTGATCATCGATCACCTGAATTCGCCGACGCTGATGTCGCTGCCGCTGTTCGTGATGGCCGCAACCTTCATGCGTTACGGCGGCGTGGCCAAAGCCCTGGTTGACCTGTCCGCCGCCTGGCTTGGCGGCGTCAGGGGTTCGCTTGGCCTTGTGACGGTCGTTGCCTGCACACTGTTTGCGGCGATCTCGGGCTCGTCGGTCGCAACGGCGCTGGCGATGGGAACGATCCTGTTGCCGGCGATGATCGAGAAAGGCTATCCGCGCAGCTTCGCGCTCGGCGTGGTCGGCGCGTCCGGCACCATCGGCATCGTCATCCCGCCGTCGCTGGCGCTGATTTTATACGGCATCGTCGCCGAACAATCGGTGCCGCGGCTGTTTCTCGCCGGCGTATTGCCGGGTCTGTTGCAGGCTGCGGTGTTCTTCGCCTGGGTCTGGTACGACGCGCGGCGGCGCAAATTTCCAGTCGAGCCGAGCCTGCCGTTTGCCGAACGCCTCAGGGTGACGGCGCGGGCCGTTCCCGCACTGATCGTGCCCCTGATCGTGCTGGTCGGGATCTACGGCGGTATCGTCACCGTGACCGAGGCAGCGGCCATCGCCGCGGTGGTATCGCTGCTGGTGAGCCTGATCTACTACCGCGGCTTCCACTGGTCGGAGACGCTGTGGGTGGTGGCGGACGCGCTTAAAAGCGCAGGTGCGATCATGCTGATCGTCGCCACGGCACTGGCCTTCGGTCACTGGATGACGGCGTCGGGCCTTCCGGCCGAGCTCGTCAAATGGGTGCTGGCCCAGAACATGGCGCCGTGGCAGTTCCTGCTCGCGATCAACGTGCTGTTGCTCGTGCTCGGTTGTTTTCTCGAAGTGATCGCGACGTTGCTCTTGGTGCTGCCGATTCTCGCGCCGGTGTTGCCCGCGCTCGGCGTCGATCCCGTGCATTTTTCGATCATATTCACGCACAACATGGAGATCGCGCTGGTTCACCCGCCGGTCGGATTGAACCTGTTCGTGCTGTCGACGATCTCGCATGCGCCGGTCGGCGAGGTCGTGCGCGGCGTGCTGCCGTTCCTCATCCTGTTGCTGATGGTGCTGATGATCATCACTTACGTGCCGGCGCTGACGATGTGGCTGCCGCACGCGGTCTACGGGAACTGAACGCGAGCTTTGCGGTGGCGGAATTCTCCGGCAGCCGTTCGCTCCGCAGGCATTGCGCAGTAAGCCTTGGTTGCAAGCCGAGTTTGAGAGGGCGGCATTTCGCACGGGAATGCCGCCCTTCTCGTTGTTAGCCGTGCAGCTTCCTGGCGGTCTCGGCAATGGCGCGGCCCTGATAGCGTGCGCCCGCGAGTTCGTTCTCGGACGGCTGGCGGCTGCCATCGCCACCGGTGATGGTTGTGGCGCCGTAAGGCGCGCCGCCCGTCACCTCATCGAGCTTCATCTGGCCGGCAAAACCGTAGTTCAGGCCGACAATGACCATGCCGAAATGCAGGAGGTTGCCGATGATCGAAAACAGCGTGGTTTCCTGGCCGCCATGCTGGGTCGCGGTCGAGGTGAAGGCGCCGCCGACCTTGCCGTGCAGCGCGCCCTTGGCCCACAGGCCACCGGCCTGATCGAGGAAGTTCGCCATTTGAGAGGTCATGCGGCCGAAGCGCGTGCCGGTGCCGACGATGATGGCGTCGTAGTTGGCGAGGTCCTCGATCTTCGCGATCGGCGCCGGCTGATCGAGCTTGTAGTAGGAGGCTTTCGCGACTTCAGGCGGCACCAGTTCGGGGACGCGCTTGATGTCGACGGTGGCGCCGGTTTCGCGGGCGCCTTCGGCGACGGCGTTCGCCATTTTTTCGATATGGCCGTAGGCGGAATAATAAAGCACGAGAACTTTTGTCATTGATATCTCCAGGGGGATGTCGGGGGCGGGCTGCATTGCCGATTTGAACCGGCAATGCAGAGTTCGTCATGACGGGGCTCAGCGGCGGTTATGCCGCGTCGACCAGCACCAGCTCGGAATCTTCCAGCGCGGTGATGGTGAGTTCGCGCTCGTCGCGGATGGCGAGGCCGTCGCGGGCGTTGACGCTGACGCCATTGACTTCGACCTTGCCGACGGCAGGCACGAGATAGAGATGGCGCGCTTTGGTCGGCGTGTATTGCGCGCTTTCTCCCGCCTTCAGGGTCGCGGCCAGCACGCGCGCGTCGGCGCGGATCGGCAGCGCATCCTTGTCGTCCGCCTGTCCACTCGCGATCGCGACGAACTGGCCGGAGCGATCCGCTTTCGGAAACGGCTTCGCACCCCAGGTCGGCGCGCCACCTGACGTGGCCGGCTGGATCCAGATCTGGAAGATCCTGGTGGCTTTGGGCTCCAGATTGTACTCGGAGTGGCGGATGCCGCTTCCGGCACTCATCACCTGGACATCGCCGGCCTCGGTGCGACCCTTGTTGCCCAAGCTATCCTGGTGCGTGATGGCGCCTTCGCGAACATAGGTGATGATTTCCATGTTGGCATGGGGATGCGCAGGAAAGCCGGTGTTGGGCGCGATCTCGTCATCGTTCCAGACGCGAAGCGCGCCGTGGCCCAAATTTTCGGGATCGTAGTGGGTGCCGAAGGAGAAATGGTGTTTGGCCTTCAGCCAGCCGTGGTCGGCGCCGCCGAGACGATTGAAGGGTCTGAGTTCAAGCATGGGATATCTCCATCTGTGAAAAATGAGTTGGATACGGCATGGGCTATGGATATGCCCGCGCTTCAGGTATAGAAATAGAAACTATCGAAACTCATTGTTTCCATTTATGGGCTATCGGCCATGACCAAACTTCCGGACTTCGAGGGGCTGGCGATCTTTGCGAAAGTCGTCGAGCTGCGTTCGTTCGCCGCGGCGGCAGGCGAACTGTCGCTGTCGAAGGCAACCGTCTCGAAGGCGGTCACGCGCCTCGAAGCGCGGCTTGGCGCGCGGCTGTTCAACCGCACGTCGCGGCGGCTCGCGCTCACGGACGCCGGACAAAAGCTCTCCGGACGTGCCCAGCGCCTGCTGGCCGATGGTGAGGCGGCGGAGAACGAGGCGCTGGCGCAATCGGTCGTGCCGCGTGGGCTGGTTCGTCTCGCGGTGCCGATGACGTTTGGCGTCAAGGCGGTGGCGCCGATCCTGCCGAAATTCCTCGAAGCCTATCCCGATGTCTCGATCGACCTTCACCTCAGCGATGCGACGGTCGATCTGATCGGCGAGGGCTTTGACGCCGCGTTACGGATCGCGCGGCTGCCGGATTCTTCGCTGATCGCGCGGCGGCTGTGCGCAATGCCGCGCAACACCATCGCCGCCGCGTCCTATCTGAAGCGCTACGGCCGGCCGACCCATCCGATGCATCTCGCCCAGCACAAATGCTTTGGCTACGCTTACCTCTCGACCGCCGACGTCTGGCACTACAGCAACGCCGCGGGCGATGAGGTGAGTGTGCGGCCCGCTGGCCAACTTCGCGTCAATAACGGCGAGGCGGTATTGCCCGCGGTGATCGCCGGGCTTGGCATTGCCGATCTGCCGGACTTCATCGCGGGCGACGCCATCCGCTCGGGAGAGGTCGAAGTCATCCTCAAGGGCTGGTCGCAGCCCGAAGGCGCGGTGCATCTGGTCATGCCGCCGGGCGGCCCGAGACCGGCCCGCGTCGAGGCATTGGGAGATTTCCTGGCCGAACATTTCGGCAAGGTGAAAAGATCGAAGCCCGCGCGGCGCACTTAAGCGGAACGGCAGGCGTTTTTGCGGACCGTCCGACCTATTGCGCAGTTCACCCTGCGCTGCGGTTGGTGTAACCAGTACCGCCGATCTGAAGTCCCTGCACCGCAAGCGGCGAATTCGATCAGGGACTTCAGATCGAAAAAGCGGTACTGGAATCAATAAATTTGCTGGTGCCCATGGCTTTCCGAAGTTCGTGAAGGTGTGCGCTGCGATGGCGCACGAACTTCGGAAAGTGGGCACCAGTCGACCAGAAAAACAACATTTTGGGGAAACCGCCGATGAACCGACGTGAACTCTTGAAAGCGACCGCCGCGCTGCCGTTGCTATCCGTCGCGCGGCCGTCGTCCGCCATGGTGGCGATGGACTGGCCGACGCATACGGTCTCGATGATCGTGCCGTTTCCGGCCGGCGGGCAAGCCGATCTCGCGGCGCGTCCCATTGCACACGCACTCGAGCAGATCTTCGGCAAGTCAGTGATCGTCGACAACCGCGCCGGCGGGGCAGGCGGTGCGATCGGCAATGCGGCGGCGGCGCGCGCCGAGCCCGACGGCTACACGTTGCTGATGACGCTGTCTTCGCTGGCGGTGTTGCCCGAAGCCGATCGCCTATTCAATCGGCCGCCGGTCTATGAAGTCTCGCAGTTAGCGCCCGTCGCGCGCGTGCTCGCCGATCCGACGCTGCTCGCTGTCCCGGCTTCGGCGCCGTGGAAGACGCTGGAAGAATTCGTGGCCGATGCCAAGAAGCGTCCCGGTGAAATTCGCTACGGCTCGTCCGGTCCCTATGGCACGCTCCACGTTGCGATGGAAATGTTTGCGGCTTCCGCCGGAATCAAATTGCAGCACATTCCCTATCGCGGTGCGGCGCCCGCACTGAATGCGATTCTGACGGGCACGGTGGATGCGGTCGCGTCGGCGCCGGGAACGCTGAAACAACTGGTCGATGACGGCAAGATGCGCGTGCTCGCGAACTGGGGCGCGGAGCGCATCGCGAGCTTCCCCGATCTGCCGACGTTCAAGGAACGCGGCTACACGGACGTCGAGTTCTACATCTGGGCGGGTCTGTTTGCGCAGAAGGCGCTGCCGCAGCCGATCATGACGAAGCTGCGCGAAGCGATGGCGGAGGGAGTAAAAAATCCCGACGTGATCAAGACGTTCGAGACCGCGGGAAGTCCGGTCGCCTACATGGACGCACCGGAGTTTGAAAAATTCGTCGAAACCGACAGTGCCCGCCTCGTCGCCGCGGTCAAACGCATCGGCAGAGTGGAATAGGCAACAGGCTCCAACTCGCTCACATTTTTTTGTTCGGCACGAACCCGTCACGGCCGCATTGATTTGGTTGTGTGGGTGAACCGGCTCGCCCGGACGAAGACATATTTGCTGAAGAGGAAGGGGCTGTCATGCGAAAGCACCGAATTCTCGGGATATTTGCCTTGGCCGGCGTCGCGGGCGCCGTCATGGGCGGGACCTCCGCGCTCGCGCAGGAACATCGCGGAACCCTGGAACAGCAGATGGCATGCACGCCTGATGTGTTCCGTCTGTGTGGTTCTGCGATACCCGACGAGAACCGGATTGTGGCCTGTTTGCAAGCCAACACGCCGCAGCTCAGCACGCCATGTCGCGCCGTGTTCGAATCGAACGACAGCGCCAACGGGCCGCCGCCACGGACTTTGCCGCAGCCGATACAGGCGCCGCTTCGCCGCAGCTACCAATATCAATAGCGGTCAGCGCGCCTAACACACGTCGACCCATTCGGCGGCGACGAGTTCGGCCATGCGCGACGGCGTGATCCGCACCGCGCTGTTGATCGAGCCTGCCGCCGGCACCACTTCGTCGAACGCTTGCAGTGAAATGTCGCAGTAGATCGGGAGCGGCGTCTTCAATCCGAATGGACAGACGCCGCCGACCTCGTGTCCGGTGACGTCGGCGACTTCATCAAGGCCGAGCATCTTGGGCTTGCCGCCGAAGCGCGCCTTGACCTTCTTGTTGTCCATCCGCGAGGTGCCGCTCGCGACGATCAGGATCACCTGATCGCCGACGCGCAAACTCAACGTCTTGGCGATCCGCGCGGGCTCGACGCCATAGGCTTCGGCGGCAAGCGCCACCGTTGCCGAGCTCTTGGTGGATTCGAGCACGGCGATTTCAGGCGCCTTCTCGGCGAAGAAGGCGCGGACGGATTCAAGGCTCATTCAGGACTCACGGATGGCGGGCGACAAGGTCGGGCAATTCTGACAGCGCGTGGATGCGGTGATCCGGGGTCACGCCAAGCTCGTCCATTTGCGTACGCAGCGCCTTGAACATCGTCAATGGCGGAACGAGGTCGCTCTTGATGCAGGCTTCCGCCATGGCTTGCGGCGTCACGCGTTCGATCCATGCGACGTTCAGGCCAAAGCTTTTGGCGCCACAAGCATCCCACGGATTTGACGACACGAAAAGAACCTCGTCCGGGCGTGTGCCCAGAACTTCTTCGATCAGCGTGTAGGCCTCCGGCGCCGGCTTGAAGACGCGCTTTTTGTCGATGCTGATGGTCGCGTCGAGCACACGATCCAGTCCGGTGTTCTTCACGAGCGCGTTGAGCATGTCGCTGGAGCCGTTGGAGAGGATGGCAAGCTTCCTTCCCTTCAGCGCGGCAAGCGCCGTCGACGCATCCGGATAAAGATCGAGATGAAGGTACTTGTTCATGATGCGGTCGAACGCGGCCGCGTCATACTTCAGCCCGAGCACGCGGAGCGTATAGGCGAGGGATTCGCGCGTGACGACCGAGAAGTCTTCATAACGGCGCATCAACGAGCGAAGCCAGGTGTATTCGAGCTGCTTGATGCGCCAGATCTGCGTGATGATGTCGCCATAGCCGGGAAAGGATTGTTCGGTAATGGCGGCGACCGATTGGATGTCGTAGAGCGTGCCATAGGCATCGAAGACAACGGCTTTGATCGTCACGAGGTTTCTCTCTTTTCGGCGCGAGCGGCGGGTTGCGGCGATTAGAGCTTCAGGAGTTTCCGCGCGTTTTCCTTTAGCACCTTCGGTCCGATCTCGTCGTTGGTGTAGCGGCGAAAGCCGGTCTCACGCTCGGCGTCGACCGGGAAGATCATGGCGGCGATGTCTTCGCACGCCGCGGCTTCCAAGGGGCGGCTTTTGCATCTCACTTCCAATTGATTATATCACATAACAATTTTGCGGAGGGGTGGCGGTTCAAGCGGCCTCCAAAAGGCTGAATAACCGGCCTTCCGGGGGCCAGGCGCCCCTCGCATTGACATTTGGGCGTGGTTTGCCTTAGAAACCGCGCGTCCCGGGCGGCAAAGCCGTCGGCGGGGAAAAATTTCGTTTTTCCATGTTTGGGGTCCCCCGGAGGCAGTTTCGGGTGACCCGGATGATCGCGCCGAATACGGCCTTTCAAAGCTCAGGAACGTCCCATGAAGGTCCGTAACTCGCTGAAATCGTTGCGTGGTCGCAACCGCAACAACCGTCTGGTCCGCCGCAAGGGCCGGGTTTACGTGATCAACAAGGTCCAGCGCCGCTTCAAGGCGCGCCAGGGTTGATCATCCAGGCTGATCGCCCAGGAGGCTGAAGACCAGGCGGATCACGCATCTGACAGAAGACCAGGGTTCCCAGACCGGCCTTGCGGCCGGTTTTGCTCGTTTCTCGTTCATCACGGGTCTTTGACGCTCATCGGCTTTGCAAGCCGGTTTTGCTGCGTCTAGACTTTTCAGATGGCAACCAGATTCCGTCTAGTGCCCAGTTTCCGAAGTTCGTGCTCCATCGTCCTGCTCGCTGCGATCATCGGCGCAGCGCCGGCGGCCTCGTTCGCCCAGGATCCAAAGCAAAAAAAGCTGCCGGATGCGCCGGCCAAGCTGCCGAAGGTTCCGGCCGACAAGACGCGTGGGCTCGACTTCCTGTTTGGTGCGTTGAAGGCGGCGCCGGACGAAGCCAGCGCCAAGCACGTCGAGGCGCGGATCTGGGCGATCTGGCTACAGACGTCTAGCGATACCGTTTCGCTCTTGATGACGCGCGCCAAGGCGGCGATGGAGGCGCAAAATTCGGACGTCGCGCTCAAGCTGCTCGATTCCGTCGTCAAGCTGCGCCCCGACTATGTCGAAGGCTGGAACAGGCGCGCGACGCTCTACTACCTGAGGAACGACTACGCCCACTCGCTGGCCGATATCGAGCAGGTCCTGGCGCGAGAGCCTCGCCATTTCGGCGCGCTGGCCGGGCTTGGCATGATCATGCAGGATCTTGGTGACGAAAAGCGTGCGCTGGACGCCTTCCGCAAGGCGCTCGCCGTCAACCCGCACCTCGAAAAGGTGCCGGAGCTGGTCAAGACGCTGACCGAAAAAGTCGAGGGTCGCGACATCTAGTGCGGCCCATTCGGGAAGTGGGCGCTAATGCAGGACGCCGCGCTTCGCTCCCGCCGGTCTGCCATGCGCGGCCGCGGCATGGAGTTCGGCGAGCTCGGCCTCAAGCTGTTCATTGACCAACAAAAGTGCTTTCAGGGCGCCGCGGATATCGCCATTGCACCGAGCCACGATTTCGTCGATCGCGGCTTCATGAAATCCGGAACTCATCGAAAAGCCTCCAAATATCCCCGCATGACAACTGCGTTGGCATGCATGGGTTGCTGTGGATTATGTGGAAAGCTTGGGCCTGCGACACGCGATGGCGCAAACCCTCGGAAACAAAAAATTGCCGCTTATGGTTATAGGAAGCCGGCGATGACGGTTGTATGAAGAGCCAGAGCCCGTCTGTGCGATGCGGTGGAAAACCCGTTCCGAAACCGCTTCCCCGCCTGGACCGTAACTGAACCGTGCCCCTATCGAACCGGAATTTCTGGATGCTGCCCGTGCTTCTCGTTGCCGCGCTCGTGATGTTGGCGCTGGCGACGCAAGCCGGCGTCCTCGCCATTCAGTACCGTTTCCCGGCAAAGGGCAAAGCCGTCGAGGTGACCGGCGCGACACTGAACGTGCTCGATATCGGGCCGCGGGATGCGTCGGGCCCACCGATCGTTCTCATTCATGGTGCAAGCTCAAATCTGGAAGCGATGCGGCGTCCGCTTGGCGACAGGCTCGCTGTTCATCACCGCGTGATCCTGATCGACCGGCCGGGTCACGGCTGGAGTTCAGCCTCGGCCGAGGAAACCTCTACGCCGGCTGCGCAAGGACGGATGATCGAGGACGCGCTGAAGAAGCTCAACGTGGGGCCGGTGGTGCTCGTGGTGCATTCGTGGGCCGGCGCACTGGGCGCGCGGATGGCGATCGACTATCCGGAACGTCTCGCGGGGCTTGTGATGCTGGCGCCCGTTACCCATCCCTGGGAAGGCGGCGTCGGCTGGTACAATGCTCTGGTAACGAAGCCGGTCATAGGCCCGCTACTTGCCTATACGGTTACGCTTCCGCTCGGCTACTTCCTGTTGGCGCCTGGCGCGCGCGGAGTATTTCTGCCGCAGGTCATGCCGGACGATTTTGTCAGTGAAAGCGCGACGCCGCTGCTGCTGCGCCCGCGCGAGTTTCTCGCCAACGCCCGCGATCTGGTGCGGCTCAAGCAGGCGGTGAGGGAGCAGGTGTCGCGCTACGGCGAAATCTCCGCGCCGACCGTCGTGATTTCGGGCGATGTCGACAAGACCGTATCGACCAACATTCATTCGCGTCCCTTTGCAGCGATGGTGCGCAACGCGAAGCTGATCGTGCTGCCCGGCGTCGGTCACATGGTGCAAAACGCCGCCACCGATCTGGTGGTCCGCGAGATCGAGACCGTCACGGGCCTGCCCGCGCGTGGAGCGGCTGCCGCGGCGAATTGAAGGCGGCTCGATGAAAAACCATATCGATCGCACGAGCACGCTCGCCGACAGCATCGTTGGCCATTACGAGAAGCACGCGCTGGCCTGGGAGGCGGACCGCCGCAACAGCCATTGGGCCGAGAAGCCATGGCACGATCGCTTTATCGAAAATCTCCCCAGAGGTTCAGAAGTTCTCGACCTCGGCTGTGGCGGTGGGGATCCGGTTGCCTCTCACCTGCATGCGTGCGGCCTTCGCATCACCGGGATCGATTCATCGCCGACCATGATCTCGCTGTGCCGGCAGCGGTTGCCGGGCCACGAATGGATCGTGGGTGACATGCGCCGGCTTTCACTTGGACGCCGTTTTGCAGGCGTGCTCGCCTGGGACAGCTTCTTTCATCTCGATTTCGACAGCCAGCGGGCGATGTTTGCAATTTTCGCCGCTCATGCCCTGCCGGGCGCGATGCTGATGTTCAATACAGGGCCACGGCACGGCGAAGCGATCGGCAACTACCGCGGCGATCCGCTCTACCACGCCTCGCTGGCGCCGGAGGAGTATCGGTCCCTCATGGATCAAACCGGCTTCGAGACGATCGGTCACGCTGTCGAGGATGCGGATGCCGGCGGCCGCACGGTGTGGCTCTGCCGCGCGAAGGCTCAAGAAAGCGTGCGCTAAGGGCGTAGTCGGCCAAAAAGAAATGGCCGGGACGAACCCGGCCATTGCGAAAGAATGTGGACCCTGGAAGGCGCTTACTTGGTCTTGCCGTCCTTGTCGTACTGCGACACGAACGCCCAGAGGTCGTTGACCTCCTTCTCGTTCTTGATGCCGGCAAAGAACATCTTGGTGCCCGGCACCTTGGCCTTCGGGTCCTTGATGTATTCCTTGAAGTTGGCCTCGTTCCAGGTGATGCCGGAATTCTTGTTGGCCTCGGAGTAATTGTAGTCCGGCGCGCTGCCTGCCTTGCGGCCGTCGAGGCCGTTGAGCTCCGGTCCAACCTTGTTCTTGGCGTCTTCGCCGATCGCGTGGCAAGCCAGGCACTTGTTGAAGGAGTTCTTTCCGGCGGCGGCGTCCTGCGCCAGCGCGGCCGGCACAATTGCCGACGATGCAACGACGATCATGGTGCTGAGTATCAGGTTTTTCATTCTCGGCTCTTCTTGCTTGGGACGGGAGGACCCGTGCGGCGAATTTGAAGTTCCGATCAGTTTCGCCGCTGTCTGCGAACTTCGAAATCGGAGCTCTAGCCCGTTGTGGCATAGGGCGCGGGCCATGGACAAGGGCCGCGAGCGGGAGGTTTTTCACTTCTGACGCGAATTCAACCCTATGAAAACGCGGCTTTCGGCGAATAGTGCCCTTCGCTCGTGTGATGCAACCGGACGTGCTTGATTCCTCACGAGAAATCGGCAATGTCGGGGATCGAAGGGATCGCCGCGGAGAGATCGCAATGTCCATCATGATGCCCGCGCCGGATCAGGCGGTTTTGGCTCGCCGCAGTGCCATCGTCGAGGCGCTTCGCGCCATCGTGCCGGGCGAAGGCGTGATCGATAGCGCTGCCGAAATGCTCCCTTACGAGTCCGACGGGCTGATGGCCTATCGCCAGCCGCCGATGGTGGTGGTGCTCCCGGACACCACCGAGCAGGTCTCGAAAGTTCTCAAATATTGCTTCGAGCAAGGCATCAAGGTGGTGCCGCGCGGCTCAGGGACGTCATTGTCGGGCGGCGCACTGCCGCTCGCCGATGCCGTGCTGCTGGGGCTGGGCAAGTTCAAGCGCATCCGCGAGATCGATTTCGACAACCGGGTGGTGGTGACCGAACCCGGTGTTACCAACCTCGCGATCAGCCAGGCGGTCGCCCATGCCGGCTTTTATTACGCGCCGGATCCGTCGTCCCAGATTGCCTGCTCGATCGGTGGCAATGTCGCGGAGAATTCCGGCGGCGTGCACTGCCTGAAATACGGCATGACCACCAACAACGTGCTCGGATGCGAGATCGTGCTGATATCCGGCGAGATCCTTCGCATCGGCGGCAAGACCGCCGAGAATGCCGGCTACGACCTGATGGGAATCATCACCGGTTCGGAAGGCCTGCTCGGCGTCATCACCGAGATCACCGTGCGGATCCTGCAAAAGCCGGAGACGGCCCGCGCTTTGATGGTCGGGTTTTCCGAAGTCGAGGCGGCCGGCGAATGCGTGGCGCAGATCATCGGTTCGGGCATCATCCCCGGCGGCATGGAGATGATGGACAAGCCCGCGATCCACGCCGCCGAAGCTTTCGTGCATGCCGGCTACCCGCTCGATGTCGAGGCGCTTTTGATCATCGAACTCGATGGCCCCGGCGTCGAAGTCGACGAACTGATCAAGCGGGTCGAGAAGATTTCGCAAGGTTGCGGTTCGACGGTGTGCCTGATCTCCAATTCGGAGGCCGAGCGCAACCTGTTCTGGGCCGGCCGCAAGGCAGCTTTTCCAGCCGTGGGGCGGATCTCGCCGGATTATCTTTGCATGGATGGCACGATCCCGCGCGGCGCGTTGCCCAAGGCGCTTGCCCGTATCCGCGAACTCTCCGAGAAGTACGGATTGCGCTGCGCCAACGTGTTTCACGCCGGCGACGGCAATCTGCACCCGCTGATCCTCTACGATGCGAACCAGCCCGGCGAGATGGATCGGGCCGAAGCGTTTGGCGCCGATATCCTGCGGGCGTGCGTCGAACTCGGCGGCGTACTCACGGGCGAGCACGGCGTTGGAATCGAAAAGCGCGACCTGATGCCGGAAATGTTTTCCGAAGTTGATCTCAATCAGCAGCAGCGGCTCAAATGCGCCTTCGATGCGCAGGGGCTTCTCAATCCGGGCAAGGTGTTTCCGACCCTGCATCGCTGCGCCGAACTCGGCCGCGTGCATGTGCATGGCGGCAAGCTCGCTTTCCCCGACCTTCCGCGATTTTGAGCGAGACGCGCGTGGATACCCTCAGAGTACGTGACGCCAAGGATGTCGAGCAGGCGGTGCGGGCCGCGATTGCGAGCGAGCAGCCGCTCGAGATCATCGGCCATGGCACCAAGCGCATGGTTGGCCAGCCGATGGCGACCAACGCGCTGCTCGATCTGTCGGCGCTCAACGCCGTGAAGTCCTATGAGCCGAACGAACTGATCATCACGGTCGAGGCGGGCGCACCGCTCGCCGACGTCAGGTCGATGATCGATTCAAAGAACCAGCATTTCGCGTTCGAACCGATGAATACCGCAGCCCTGCTGGGCACGCCTCAGGCGGGGACGATCGGCGGCATGATCGGCGCGGGTCTTGCCGGCCCACGCCGGATTCAGGCCGGCGCCGCCCGCGACCATCTGCTCGGCGCGCACGCCGTCTCCGGTTTCGGAGATAGTTTCAAGGCCGGTGGCCGGGTCGTGAAGAATGTCACCGGCTACGACCTCTGCAAACTGCTTGCGGGTTCCTGGGGCACGCTCTCGGTCGTGACCGAAGTGACGCTCAAGGTGATGCCAAGGCCCGAGAGCGAGCGCACGCTCGTGCTGCGCGGCCTCGACGATGCGACGGCCAACCAGGCGATGACGGCGGCGCTCGGCTCCCCCTTCGACGTCTCGGGTGCGGCGCATGTGCCGAAGTCCGCCTTGCGCGATGCGGCTGGTGCGCTCGCCCGCCTCGGATCGCCCGGCCTGGCGCTGACGCTGGTTCGGCTCGAGGGCATTACCGTATCGGCGACCAGCCGTGCGGCCTCGCTGGCCAAGCTGCTCGCGCGATTTGGAACCGCGGAGACGATCGAGGACGAGCGTTCGGCGGCGGTGTGGGAATGCATTCGTGACGTGGAACCCTTTGCGGCCAAAGGCCCGCTCGGCGCCTGGCCGGTGTGGCGTATCGTCTGCCCGCCGGCTTCGGGTGGCGCGTTGGGCGAGCGCCTCGCCCGTGAGACGGGCGGCGACGTGCTCTACGATTGGGGCGGCGGCCTGATCTGGGCGACGATGCCGCCAAAGCCGGACGCCCAGGCCACGCTGGTGCGGCAGCGCGTCTCTGCCGTCGGCGGTCACGCGACGCTGCTGCGCGCGCCTGAGGAGGTGAGGCGGCAAGTCGACGTGTTCCAGCCCGCGGCCGAGGGCGTGCAGGCTTTGAGCGAACGCGTGCGGCACAGCTTCGACCCCAAGGGCATTCTCAATCGTGGCCGGATGAGGCGGGGAACATGAAGACCGAATTCAGTGCCGCTCAACTGGCCGATCCCAATATTGCGGAAGCCGATACGATCCTGCGCAAATGCGTGCATTGCGGGTTCTGCACCGCGACCTGCCCGACCTATGTGCTGCTCGGCGACGAACTCGATAGTCCGCGCGGCAGAATCTATCTCATCAAGGAGATGCTGGAGAAGGATCGCCCGCCGACCGCCGAAGTGGTCAAGCACATCGACCGTTGCCTCTCGTGCCTTTCCTGCATGACCACGTGCCCGTCCGGCGTGAACTACATGCATCTGGTCGATCAGGCGCGGGTGAGGATCGAGCGCGACTACAAGCGTCCCCTGATCGAGCGGTTATTGCGCGCCGTCCTCGCGCTTGTGCTGCCGCGGCCGAAGCTGTTCCGCGCCAGCATGATACTGGCGCGCTTTGCGCGTCCCTTGGCCGGTCTTTTGCCGTCCGGCAGCGCGTCGGCGACACCGAGTTTATTCCGGCGAATCAAGGCGATGCTGGCGCTGTCGCCGCGCGGCCTGCCGCAGGCGGGACCGCTTCCCGGCAGCGTTTTTGAAGCCCAGGGCAAGCGGCGTGGACGGGTCGCCTTGCTGCAAGGCTGCGCGCAGCAGGTGCTTGCGCCGCGGATCAATCAGGCCGCCATCAGTCTGCTGACCCGTCATGGCGTCGAGGTCGTGCTGGTCAAGGATGAGCAATGCTGCGGCGCATTGACCCATCACATGGGCCGCGAGGAGGCGGCACTGGGCTTTGCCCGCGCAAACGTCGCCGCCTGGCTGGCCGAGGCCGACCGTGGCGGGCTCGATGCCATCCTGGTGACGACGTCGGGATGCGGCACCGTCATCAAGGATTATGGTTTCATGCTGCGTGAGGACCGCGACTTCGCCGCTTCGGCCGCAAAGGTTTCGGCGCTGGCCAAGGACATCACCGAGTATGTCAGCGGGCTCGATCTTGCGCCCGCCGCGCAGCGTCGCGACGACATCATCGTCGCCTATCACTCCGCTTGTTCGCTCCAGCACGGGCAGAAAATCACGCAACTTCCGAAAGAATTGCTTTCCAAGAACGGATTCGTGGTGAAAGATGTGCCCGAGAGCCATTTGTGCTGCGGTTCGGCGGGGACCTACAACATTCTCCAGCCTGACATCGCGAACAAATTACGCGATCGGAAGGTCGCCAATATCGCGATGGTCAAGCCGGACATGATCGCTGCGGGCAATATCGGGTGCATGGTGCAGATTGCCAGCGGTACGTCAGTTCCTGTGATGCACACAATTGAGCTTCTCGATTGGGCGACGGGCGGCCCGCAGCCGAAATCGAGCGGTCCCGACAGGCTTGTGCGCAACGACAGCCTGAACACGTAATAGACACGGCTCAGCGCAACAGGAGGACGACATGGCTAAAGCGAAGAAGAAGAAAGGCAAGAAGGCGAAGAAGGCTAAAAAGGTTCTCGCCGCTAAAAAGAAATCCGCCAAGAAGGCGGCCAAAAGATCCGCGAAGAAGTCTGCGAAAAAATCCGCGAAGAAAGCCAAGAAGGCCGTGAAGAAATCGGCCAAGAAGGCTGCGAAGAAGTCTGCCAAGAAAGCCGCCAAGGCTGCGCCGAAGAAGGCAGCTGCGAAAAAGCGAGCTGCACCGAGGAAGAAGGCTGCGCCCGCCATGGCGCATGAGCCTGAGCCCGCGGCTTCGCATGAGACATCATCGCCGAGCCATAGCTGGGCGACGCCGAGCCACCATGATGAGCCGGCTGCCGCACCGTCATGGGAACACACCAGTCACCACAGCTCGGGTGACGACGGCGGAAACTAGTTAGCCCGCCAACTCGCCGACAGAATCAGAAGGCCGCAGCGTTTCAAGTCGCTGCGGCCTTTTCGTTTGCGTTTTCGGGCGGGTCTCGACGTGGCGCAGTGAGCGGCGATTTGTTGTTGAATGACAACATCTTGGAATCAAGAATTCGGTGCAGCGCCTCGAACGCCAGCGCGCTGGCTTAGGAAACGCTAGCGCGCCCTTGCTGTTCGCGGGCGGCGAAATGGTCGCCGTCGCGGTCCAGCACGATATGGCCGTCGTGAAACGCCTCCAGCGTGCTTCGATGCCCGATCGAAACCGTGGTCGTCGCCTTGAGCTTGTCGGCGAGCAGGCGATAGAGCGCGTCTTCGGAGGCTTCGTCGAGCGATGCGGTGGCTTCGTCGAGGAAGAGATACTGCGGCTCATGCAGCAGCGCGCGGGCAAGTCCAAGCCGTTGCTGCTCGCCCAGCGAAAGCATCCGGTTCCAATGGGCGTCTTCCTCCAGCCGTGAGGCCAGCTTCGGCAGGCCGACAGCGGCGAGGGCCTGTTCGACCTGAGCCGTGCTGAATGCCTCCGGTTTTGCCGGATACGCGATTGCTGCCTTCAGCGACCCGATCGGAAAATAAGGCCGCTGCGGCAACATCATCAGCGTCGCTTTGGCGGGGATCGTGACCACGCCGCCGCCGAACGGCCAGATCCCGGCGATCGCGCGAAACAGCGTCGATTTTCCCGCCCCGGACGGGCCCGTGACGAGGACATGCTCGTCGCTCTGGATGCGTAGGCCGTCAGCCGCGACGAGCGGCGTGCCATTCGGAAGTTTAACGAGAAACTGTCGCAGCTCGATCGCCTTGATTTCATCCGAGCGCACAACCTGGATCGAAGACGGGCTCTCCGCGAGCCGGGTCGCGCCGGCGATCGAATCCTCGAAGCCTTCGAGACGCGCGACGATCGCGCGCCAATCAGCGAGTGCGCGGTAGATCGTGATGAAAAACGACATCGCTTGCTGCACGCTCGAGAAGGCGGATGCAGTCTGCATCATGCCGCCGAGCTGGATCTTGTCGGCGAAATAGGCCGGGGCCGTCAGGATGTAGGGGAAGACCACGGCGGCTTGCGCGTAGCTCGAACTGAACGCGGTCAGCCGCTTGGTGCAGACCATGATCTCGTACCAGTTCTGCACCACGCGTCTAAAGCGCTCGGACAAATTTTTCTGTTCGGTACTCTCGCCGCGCAATAGCGCGATCTGTTCCGAGTTCTCGCGAACCCGCATCAGGTTGAAACGAAAGTCAGCCTCGAAGCGCTGCTGGCGAAAGGCGAGACCCACCAACGGCCGGCCGATCAGGAACGTCAGCCAGGTTCCAAGCGCCGCGTAGATCAGCGCGCCCCACACCAGGTAACCCGGAATGTGGAACTCGTTGCCGAACAGCGTCAGCGGCGATGCTGCCGAAAGACCCCACAGGATGATGACAAAGGATACCAGCGTCACCACCGCATTCAGGAATTGGATGCCGATGTTCAGCGTCTGATCGACGAACATTCTGACGTCTTCGGCGATGCGCTGGTCGGGGTTATCAGCGGCGTCCCCCTGAAGCTGCATGCGGTAGTGGTTGGCACCGTGCAGCCATTGGCCAAGATAGCGATTGGTCAGCCAATTGCGCCAACGGATCTGCAGCCATTGATTGAGATAAAGCTGATAGACGGCGATCCCGATATAGGCGAACGCGAGGATGCAAAAGATCCCCATTTCGCGAACGAAGGCATCCCAGCTTTTGTCTTGCAGCGCGGTGTAGAAGCGGTTGTTCCACTGGTTGAGCAGAACGTTGATCCCGACCACCGTAAGTTCGATCGCGACGAGTGTTGCAAGCAGCAGGCGGCCCGCGAACTTGTCTTCCGAACGGAAGTAGGGGGCTGCGATCCGCCACACGGTCGCAAGCGTCGAGCGCATATTGTTCACAGATCGATATCTCCGGGGGAATAGCAGCGCGAGTCAGGTGTTCGGCTGGTCAGGGGATTTGACGTTCGCTACCGGCTTGCGCTGTGCCTTTTTCAACACCCGCAACACATTATGCGAATGTCGGCCTCCAGAACTAGACTAAAGTTGTAACATTGGCGGGATGGGTTCGCTTGTCGCCGCCTCCGAGTCAACTCTAGCATGCGGTCAATGGCGGGTGGCAGGGGGCCCTCACATTTCGCGCGTTTGTAAGCGGGTTTGGCGGGGACCAAATCCGCGGCGGAAGTCGCGCTTTTGCTGAAAGGTCCCTCAAGAATTCGCGCCAGCGAATCAGCGTTCACGCGGGCTGGTTCGCTAAAGAGGGGCGTGGGGAGGAATCACAATGTGGAATCAAGTCTATAATCCGTTTGGCAATTCGGCGCTTTCGACCATTGCCGCGGCCATACCTGTCGTGACGCTTCTGGTGCTGATCGCGAGCGGCAAGGTGAAGGCGCATATCGCTGCGATCATCGCAGTGATCCTGACCAACCTGATCGCGATCTTCGTGTTCACGATGCCGGCCAACATGTCGATTCGCGCCTCGCTGCTCGGCGTCGTCGCAGGGTTCTTCCCGATCGGCTGGATCGTGCTGAACGTCATCTTTCTCTACCAGATTACGGTCGCTACCGGCCAATTCGAGCTGTTGAAACGCGCGGTGGGCGGCGTCACCGAAGACCGGCGCCTGCAACTGCTGCTGATCGCGTTTTCATTTGGCGCCTTTTTCGAAGGCGCATCCGGTTTCGGCACCCCGGTTGCCGTCACCGGCGCCGTCCTGATCGGTCTCGGCTTCTCGCCGCTTGCGGCCTCCGGCCTGTCCTTGATCGCCAACACTGCGCCGGTCGCCTACGGTGCGCTCGGCACGCCGATCCAGGGACTGGCCTCCGTGACCGGCCTCGATCCCTATATTCTCGGCGCCATGGTCGGCCGGCAGTTGCCGATATTCTCGCTGATCGTGCCGTTCTGGGTGGTGTGGGCTTTTGCCGGCTGGAAGGGCATGAAGGACGTCTGGCCGGCCGTTCTGGTCACCGGCGTTTCGTTTGCGGTCCCGCAATTCGTGATCTCGAACTACATCAATCCCTGGATTGTCGACATCGGCGCGTCGCTGATTTCGATGGGTGCGCTGATCTTGTTCCTCAAGGTCTGGCAGCCCAAGCAGCTTTGGCTGTCGCCGGCCCTGCGCGGCAACGACAAATCGACGGCGACGATGAAGGCGGCAAAGCCGCTCGACAAGACGCCACTGACGCAAGCAGCCAGATGTTGAGTGCGCTGCTGCCGTGGATCATCGTCTGTATCGTCATGCTGATCTGGGGCAACGGTATCTTCAAGTCCTGGGCGAACTCGATCTTCACCTGGAACTATCCCGTTCCCGAGCTGCACAACATGATCAACAAGGTGCCGCCGGTTGCTGCCAACCCGACGAAGGAAGGCGCCGTCTTTGCCTTTACCTATCTGTCCTTCACCGGCACGGGCATGCTGCTTGCAGCTATCGTCGCCGGCTTCCTGGCAGGCTTCTCGCCGGTCAGGCTGATCACGGAGTATGGACGTACGATCAAGCTTTGCGCGATTTCGCTGATCACGATCTCCGCGATGCTTGCGATCGGAACGCTGACCCGGCTGTCCGGCATCGATGCGACCCTGGGTCTCGCCTTCGCCGCAACCGGCGTGCTCTACCCGTTCTTCGGTACGCTGCTTGGTTGGTTGGGCGTGGCGCTGACGGGATCGGATACGGCATCGAACATCCTGTTCGGCAACCTGCAGAAAGATTACCTCCGAGCAACTGGGCTTGTCGTCGGTGCTGATGGCGGCAGCCAACTCCTCGGGCGGCGTGATGGGCAAGATGATCGATGCCCAGTCGATCGTCGTCGCTTCGACCGCGACCAACTGGTACGGGCATGAGGGCACGATCCTGCGCTTCGTGTTCAAGCACTCGATCGCACTGGCCTGTCTGGTCGGCCTGTTCGTGATGTTGCAAGCATACGTCTATCCGTTCACGGCGATGGTTCTGAAGTAACCTTCAGCCCTCGATCGAAATCCCCCGCATCCAGGCCTGGATGCGGGGGATTTATTTTGCCTTTTTCAATCTGGTCAATTTGGCGTTGGCCGACTACAACCGCGCCCGTTGAGAAGGGATGCGAACGCTACAATCGGACCACTAGAGGAAGTGCATGTTGTCAATGCGAGGTTTTTTCAAACTGGCAGCGATAGCCGCAGCATTCGCCGGCGCCGGTTTGACGGCGGGCGTTGCCGCTGCCGAAGAAGGCTTTCCGTTCGGCTTTGAAATGACGATGGACGGGCCGCCGCAACCAGGTTCGAAACGAATACCGACGCTCGAGATCGGCGACAATGGCGAGGCGAAGCTCGATTTGTGGTGCAAGAGCGGGACGGGGCAGTTCTCGGTCGCGGGTGACACCGTGATCTTCGTTCCCGGTCAGTTGCAGGACCGTGGCTGCACGCCGGCGCGTGCGCAAGCCGACGACGATCTTGTCGCTGCACTGGGCGAGGCCACGACCTGGCGGCGGCGGGGCGACTCAGTCGCTTTTGTCGGAGCCCGGACGCTGCGATTCCGGATCAACACCAACTGACAAGACTAATCACTTCCACGTTGATTTGTCGGTGTCCCAGCGCTGCGCCTTGAACTCCTTGGCCAGCGCATCGATGACGCCATTGTCGTCCTTTTGCGTGCCTTCCTCGTCGCCGCTCGCATCGTTGGCAAGGGAGAGGGCCGGTCCCTGGTTCTCGTCGGCGGTGGTGATCGATGGGCTGCTGACCCACAGGATCAGGCGATCTGATCCGCCGGGCTTTTCGCCGGCGACCAGCACGTTCACCTCGATCGTGTCGGTGAGGGCGAGCGTCGGATAGAGCTCGTTTGACCGCTTGAAGGTCAGTTTCAATTTCCCGTTGGCAGAATTCCACGCAGAGCTCGCAGGCTTCGCCGAGAAGGCTCCAGCCAGAGCGTTCGCGATCGTGGTTGCGAGCTTGTCCTTGTTAAGCCGCTCGCCGTCGCGCCAGCCGGCAGCCGGAAAGCGGACGGTACGGTCCATTTCAAGGACGCCGCTTGTCCACCCGACCGCCGCCACGCCGGGCGCCTGCTTGAATTTGGCGATCAGTCCGGCGGCGCGATCGGGATCGGCACTGAGCGTGATGGTCTGCTGACCGGCGCGCAGCACGTCGCAGGTGACGTTGAGGCTGCTCAAGGAAACCTCGACGTCTTGTCCCTTCAGGCTTTTGAGAAAGTCGGCAACGGCGTCCGTCTTGACGCGAACGCCGATCGCTTCCGGCGATACTTCGGTAAAGTCCTTCGGCGCCGGTGTGATGCCATCGTCGCTGCTCTGGCTCTCGCGAAATTCGCGCTCGCTGAGATCGGAATTGTCGGTCGAATTCACCTCGGTGACATTAGGTCCGATGCTGATCTGACCCTTGAATTCGAAATTGTCGCCGGCCGGCTTTCGCGTCAGTTTGACCGTGACCGGCAGTTTTGCGCCGATGCTTTGGGTGGTTCCGGTCAAGCGTTTGGCCGCTGACCGCGAGGTCGACGACGAAGCGGTCCTTGCGGTCGGATCCTTTGGCGACGGGATAGCAGACGTCGAGCGTGGCTGCGGTGAGGGTCTTGCCCTGCCGCGTCTCCTTCAGGACCACGTCGGCGTTGCCATCCATCAGGCCATCGATCGCGGTAAAGTATCTGACATCATTGGTGCCCGGAGCGGCTTTCGGCGAGAGCTTCATTTGGCCGTGGGCGACGCCGATCGAGACTGAGGCAAGAACGGTCAGGAAAAGTAAGGGCGCGCGCATCTGCACTTCCTTGGAACTGCTGGACGAGTTGGCCTCTTCCTAGCAAAGCTCACGTCAATCGCCAAAAAAAGAAGGCCGCCCATGGGCGGCCTTCTTCGCAAATGGATGTGAGATGGGCGATCAGAAACCCATGCCGCCGTGGCCGTGTCCGTGGCCACCGGCGGCCGCAGGTGCGGGTTCCTTCGGCAACTCAGCGACCATGGCTTCCGTCGTCACCAGCAGGCCAGCCACCGAGGAAGCGTCCTGAAGCGCGGTGCGGACCACCTTGGCCGGGTCGATGATGCCCTTGGCGACCATGTCGACATACTCTTCGGTCTGGGCATCGAAGCCGAAAGTCTCCGACTTGTCCTCGAGGATCTTGCCGACCACGATCGAACCTTCGACGCCGGCATTCTCCGAGATCTGACGGATCGGAGCTTCCAGCGCCTTGAGCACGATGTTGATGCCGGCCTGAACATCCGAATTGTCGTTCTGGATGCGGCCGACCGCCTTCTTGGCGCGCAGCAGTGCGACGCCGCCGCCCGGCACGATGCCTTCCTGCACCGCGGCCCGCGTTGCGTTCAGCGCGTCCTCGACGCGATCCTTCTTTTCCTTGACCTCGATCTCGGTCGCACCGCCGACGCGGATCACCGCGACGCCACCCGCAAGCTTGGCCAGACGCTCCTGGAGCTTTTCGCGGTCATAGTCGGAAGTGGTTTCCTCGATCTGGGCCTTGATCTGGTTGACGCGGCTCTCGATGTCCTTCTTTTTGCCGGCGCCTTTGACGATCGTGGTGTTTTCCTTGTCGATCACCACCTTGCCGGCGCGGCCGAGCATGTTGACCGTGACGCCCTCGAGCTTCATGCCGAGTTCGTCCGAGATCAACTGGCCGCCCGTGAGGATCGCAATGTCTTCCAGCATCGCCTTGCGGCGGTCGCCGAAGCCCGGCGCCTTGACGGCGGCAACCTTGAGGCCACCGCGCAGGCGGTTGACGACCAGTGTCGCCAGAGCTTCGCCCTCGACATCCTCGGCGATGATCAGAAGCGGCTTGCCCGACTGCACCACGGCTTCCAGCACCGGCAGCATTGCCTGCAGGCCGGAAAGCTTCTTCTCGTGCAGGAGGACGTACGCGTCCTCGAGTTCGGCGGTCATCTTTTCGCCGTTGGTGACGAAGTAGGGCGACAGGTAGCCGCGGTCGAACTTCATGCCCTCGACGATGTCGACTTCGGTTTCGAGCGACTTGTTCTCTTCGACGGTGATGACGCCCTCGTTGCCGACCTTCTGCATCGCCTGCGCGATCATCTTGCCGATCGCGGAATCGCCGTTGGCGGAGATGGTGCCGACCTGGGCGACTTCGGAGGAAGAAGCGACCGGCTTGGCGCGCTTCACCAGATCCTTCACGACGGCGGCCACCGCGATATCGATGCCGCGCTTGAGGTCCATCGGGTTCATGCCGGCGGCAACGGCCTTGGCGCCTTCGCGCACGATGGCCTGGGCCAGGACGGTCGCCGTGGTGGTGCCGTCGCCGGCGGTGTCGTTGGTCTTGGAGGCAACCTCGCGCAGCATCTGCGCGCCCATATTCTCGAACTTGTCGTCGAGCTCGATCTCCTTGGCGACGGTCACGCCGTCCTTGGTGATGCGCGGGGCGCCGAAGCTCTTCTCGATGACGACGTTGCGGCCCTTGGGGCCGAGCGTCACCTTGACGGCATTGGCGAGAACATCGACGCCGCGCAGCATGCGGTCACGCGCGTCTCCGGAAAATTTGACGTCCTTGGCAGCCATGATTCTAACTCCTCAAATTGCAAGATTTCTTGCCACATCGCCCACATCGTCATTGCCAGACTTGAGCCGGCCATCTTCCGTCGGGAAGGATGCCCGGACGAAATCCGGGCCTGACGCCTTGAAGTGCGCGCCGAGGCGGGGAATAACAGGAGCGGTGGCTTACGCCAGCACGCCCATGATATCGCTTTCCTTCATGATCAAGAGTTCTTCACCGTCGATCTTGACTTCGGTGCCGGACCACTTGCCGAACAGGACGCGGTCGCCGACCTTCAGATCGATCGGGATCAGCTTGCCGGACTTCGTCCCGGCCGCCGGGACCCACCGCCGTGATTTCGCCCTGAGAGGGCTTTTCCTTGGCGGTATCGGGAATGATGATGCCGCCCTTGGATTTTTGTTCAGCGTCGATACGCTTGACCACGACACGGTCATGCAGTGGGCGAAATGTGGTTTTAGCCATGACGGTTCCTTTGGAGGCCTGGATCTGCTGGTGATCTGCCGTCGAAAGCAGCTTTGGAATACGTGCGTATTCGATACCGTCGAGGGCAGTCTATTCTGGTATGCTGGCAATCAGGTGCTTAGAGTGCCAATAGGGCGACTGGGCAATATGGCCTTGCAGCGATCCTGTCAAGCAAACGGAGATTAAGGCGTTGGTGAGGCTCATATAGGATGCTTGGGAAACCATATCGGCGTGTCGGCGTACTTTGCATGACGTCGTTGCTAGGTCAGGGTTTTTGCGCTTGGCTACCAGTGGTCCGATTCCAACATTCGCGTTCCGTCTCGGCGGCCACTCTTGCGAATGTTGGAATCAAAAGGGCCACTGGCAAATATAGGTTTCTAATGGAGTTTTGGATTTGGCATTCGCTTGACGAACTCGCGGACAAGTGGGTAGCGAATGCCAAATCCACTCCATTATTCGGATGCGACGGTGGATTCGCTTGGGGGAGAACATGATCGGTTCAGGTGGTGCGCGGACGGCCGCCAATCTGGGGATCGCTTCGTTGATGGCGGTCTTCCTCGGGGCATGCAGCAGCATGAGCCTGCCCTCCTTCTCATCATCCCCATCGGAGCCGGCGGCGCCGGCGCCTGCGCCTGAAATGCCCGCGAGCATTCGCGCCGATGAGATCGTCGGCAAATGGGGCCTGGCTTCGTTCCAGAATCCCAATGACCGCGCGCGTACCGAAGCGGCCGCGAAGGCTCAATGCAAGCAGCCTTACGTGATCGGCGCCGGCGGCAGCGGCGGCGTCATCATGCATCTCGCCGATCAGGCCACGCCGCAGGAGTTGCGCCTCAAGGGCAGCCCGAGCGGCAAGAATTACATCGGCCCACCTGGTCCCGCCGGTGGCGAGCAGGATCGGGAAATTGTTTCCTTCGACGGCCGCGTCCTGATCACCCGCTTCATCGACAAGGACGCCGCGACCCGTTACGGCAACATGGTCTATGTCCGCTGCGCGCCGCGCGCCTGACGGCGTGATCGATTAGCTAAAACCTGAGCAAACAAAAACGCCGGCCCTGGTCGCAGGGCCGGCGTTTTGCTTGAGGTGGACCGGCTGCGTTCAGTCGAACAGCGCGTCGATATCGTCCTGCGAGGCGTGACCGACATCGCCTTCCAGCCTCGGACCGTTGAGCAGCTTGTCATCGCCCTCGCGGGTATCGACGATCGCCGGCGCATGCGCCTTGATGGCGTCGACGCCGCCCCAGATTTCCATCATGACGGTGATGTGATGCTCGATGAATTTCATCGTGGTCATCACTTTCTTGATGCGCTGGCCGGTGAGGTCCTGGAAGTTGCAGGCCTCGAAAATCGAGACGACGCGTTCCTGGATCTCTTCGCTAAGCAGCTTCTGCTGATCCGGCGAGGTGACCTTGCTGAGCGCGGTCGCCGCATTGTCGATCGCTTCGGTGGCTTCGAGGATCTGCTGGGTGGCTTCTTCGGTGCCGCCAACGACGGCGCCGAGTTCGCCATTGACCTTGGCCATCTCCTCGCCGTTGAAGCTATTGCCGTGCAGCACGGCGATTTCACGCTTGGTTCGGGTGATCGCGTCGTAGATCAGATCGAGCTCGACCTTCAGCTTCTCGCATTGTTCGATTTGAGCCCGATAGGATCCAATCATGGCCTGTGCTTCCGCGGCTTCGCGCGCGGCTTCTTCGACCGTCTCGGTGGCCGTGCCGGTGCGCGCCACGGCCATCTGGGCGCGAATGGCGCGCAGCTCGTTCATGATTTCGCTGTGCATGGGGCCTAGTTCGGTGTCGACCTCTGGCTGGCAACTGGATGTCTCCAGAGATAGCTTCCTCAACCCGAAAACGTCTGCGATGAACCGGCATACTGATGTCCCTGACCCCTTCATTCCGCAGTGCTTTAAAGCAGACCGGATTTAACATGAGGTTCACGCGGGAACCGGCATGCATACGGCCGACCACCGGCGGCGCTCACCAACGATTAACCATGGCGCGCTGCCGTTCATGGAAAATAAACGCTACCGGGCAAAACCACGCCAGATTGACGACGTGGTGAATCGAAACGTCGATTCCGTTTACCAAACCGATGCGGTTTCGCTCTTAGCTGTTCACGTGCAAAGGCGCCGCTCCGGCGCATCCACGACGAAAACAGTAAGAGTACGTCGATGAAGAAAATGTATTTCGCGCTGCTCGCCAGCGCTTGCTGGCTTGGCCTTGGATTCCCGCAGGCCGCCGCCAACGAAGCCAACTTCGTCACCGCGCCGGTCGCTCTCCATCCCGATCAACCCGCAGCTCCCGCGCCGGTGCGGATCGCATCTGCCGATCGGCCCAACATGGGCGGCGGCTTCATCGAGTTCATGTTCGGAGACGGTCAGGGGCAGGGCTATCAGCCGCAAGGCCAAGTCGATCAACGGCCGCTCTATTCGCGGCAGCAGCCCTATCAGCAGCAACAGTATCAGCAGCAACCTTATCAGCAGCCCTATCAGCAGCAGCCGGCGATGATGGGCGAGCCGGCGCGTCCGGCCTTCGACCCGAAATACGAGAAGCAGGTTGTCGACTACACCGGCAAGGAGAGCGCCGGCACCATCGTCGTCGATACGCCGAACAAGTTCCTCTATCTGGTGGAGGGCAACGGCAAGGCGATGCGCTACGGCATCGGCGTCGGCCGTCCCGGTTTCACCTGGTCGGGGGTCAAGACGATTTCCGCCAAGAAGGAATGGCCGGATTGGACGCCGCCCTCGGAGATGCTGGCCCGCCGTCCGGACTTGCCGCGGCACATGGAGGGCGGACCGCAAAATCCGCTCGGCGCACGTGCGATGTATCTCGGCTCCACGCTCTACCGCATCCACGGCTCCAACGAGCCCTGGACGATCGGCACCAACGTGTCGTCGGGCTGCATCCGCATGCGCAACGAGGACGTGATCGACCTCTATGGCCGCGTCAACGTCGGCACCAGGGTGATCGTCATCTGATCGATCGAATCTCCCGCGAAAATGAAAACGGCCGCCCTAGTGGTCCGATTCCAACATTCGCATCCCTTCTCAGCGGGCACTTTTGCGAATGTTGGAATCAAAGGACCACTAGCAAATTTGATATTCTAGTGGAGTTTCGGATTTGACATTCGCGTTGCGAGTTCGCAGCGGCGGGCGGCGAATGTCAAATCCACTCCACTAGTAGGCGGCCGTTTTTGTTTGCCGATCTTGCTGACGTCAGGCGAAGTCGCTGTCGTCGTTGCCGCCGAAATCGTCGTTCGCGTCCGCTTCCATGTCGTCGCGTTCGTCGGCTGCGCGCAAATCGTCGTCCTCTCGATCCTGCTCGAGATCTTGAGCGTAATCCTGCGCGGCGAGGTTTTTCGAACCGATGTCGTTGACACCGGCGTCGCGGGCAAGGCTGCTGTTGGAGTTGTCGCTCCACGGGCTTGATCCCGTCGCGCGATTGGCGCGGGAGGATCGCCGAAAGCCCTGATGGCTGCCGCCCATCATCCCGCGGATGCTGTTGAGCAGAAGCGATCCGCCGACGACGCCGGCGGCGGCCGCCGCGGCCGTGCCGAGAAATGAACCGCCGCCACTTCCCCCCCTCGCCACCCATCATCCCACCGCCTGGCGCTTGCGGGCCACCATAGGGCTGACCGTACCCACCACCCTGGGGCTGGCCATATCCGCTTTGCTGGTCATGGCGCTCCGTCTGCTGCAACACCTGGCCGCTGTTCCAGACCGGACGGCTGTTGCCGACATCCGGCGGCCGCACGTTCGGAACCGAGCCGTCGCTTTGACCTTGTCCGAAGATCGCGCCGCGCATCGAGTCGAGGAAGCCACCGCCGCCTTGACCCTGTTGGGGCGCGCCTTGAAGTTGGTTCTCCAACTGCTGAATGCGGTCGTCGGCGCGCCGCAATGCTTCGTCCTGCAGCAACACGGTTTGCACCAATGGATAAATCGCGTTGGGTGCGCTCCGCAGGCCTTGTGCGATCGCAGCCGTCGCGTCCGGATCGCGCGGCGCGCTCTCCGTCTTGGACAGCCGGTCGAAAAGGTCATCAACCAATTGGCGCTCTTGCGGTGTCATCAGGGATCTCCCTCGCTTTCCAAAAAAGCGTGGCTAGTGGATGGATTGACATTCGCGACAGGGCTGGCCCAAACTCGGAAGCGATGTTCATGCTCCCTAGAGTCTAGTGCTTTCTAACATTCGCAAAGTGCCCGCTGAGAAGGGAGATGAAATTTAGTGTAGGCAGCTGCCGATACGGCGCTTTTTCGGGGGCAAACCGTTGAATGAGCGCGAAAATCCGAACGGTGTCCTAATGTCGCAGCAAGGTCGCGCCTGGCGTTCCGCTTTTAGCCAAGGGTGACTTCGTTGTCGGCCAGCAGCGGCAGAAATTGGTCACCCCTGAGGAATTCATATTCGCGTTCGCGCTGGACCGTCAGCGGATCGAGGCCGGTCAGCACGTCATCGACGAAGCCTGGATGGCACATCACGACGCCGCCTTCCGGCATTCCCTGAATGAATTGCCGCATCAAGGCGCCGAAGTCGGGCTGTTGGGTGAAGTCATAGGCGCCGGCAAAGGCCGGGTTGAAAGCAAGCCCGGCGCGTGCCGCACGGTTTCGGAATTGCGTGCTCAGGACGTCGAGCACCAGCGCCTTCGGTGAATCCAGACGTTGAGCCCACGGCCGGTCGCGGCCGCATTGACGAATCCATGCGGCGGGGGCCGCTTGCTTCACCGCGGCCAGGAACGCCGTGCGCACACCTGGAAAAAGCTGCGCATGTTGATGACCGTCCACGAAGTCCGGCGTGCGGCCGAACAGATCGACGAAAGCCGCCAGTTGCTCCACCACTTCGGTGTGGATCAGCTCGGAGTCCAATCGTCCGGTCAGTCCACGGCGCAGCAAGGTCGTATGCGGCAGGAACAGGCCGCCTTCGACCGGCCTGAAGTGCATGGTCAGGGGGCGGAACGGCGCCGTCAGCGTCACGTGGAGGCCGATCGCGCAGGTAGCGTTGGCTTCCGTGGCTTGTTTGAGCGCGGTCACTTCATCGCGGCCGATCGCGGGACCCACCATCATCGCCGACGTGGCATTGAGGCGGCCGTTTTCGATCAGATCACGAATGGCGCGGTTGACGCCGGGACTGATGCCGTAGTCGTCGGCGCACAGCCAGATGCGCCGTCTCATTCGGCCGCGGTCCTTTCGCTCGCCTCGCTACCGGCGCGGGCGTCGGCGCGTTTGTCGGAGTGCTCGGCGACGAAATAGATCGGGCGCGCCTTCAGTTCGGAGAGGATCTTGCCGATATACTCGCCGACAATCCCGATCATGATGAGCTGCACGCCGCCGATCGTCATCAGGCCGACGACGAGCGAGGGATAGCCCGGGACCGACTTGCCGTCGATCATGGTTTCCCAGAGGATCGAGAGGCCGAACAGGAACGCCAAGGAGGCAAGCAGCACGCCGAGCAAGCTCGCAAAGCGAAGCGGGGCAACCGAGAACGAGGTAAGTCCTTCGATCGAAAGTCCAACCAGCCGGCCGGGGCTGAACGTCGTCATGCCGTGTTCACGCGCGGCCGGTTCATAGTCGACGCGGATCTGGCGGAAGCCGATCCAGCTTGCGAGCCCCTTGAAGAAGCGGTTGCGCTCCGGCAATTGCCGCAGCGCCGCGGCGGCGCGCGGCGACAACAGGCGGAAGTCGCCGGCATCTTCCGGGATTTTCTGCCGTGCGCCCCAGTTGATCAGCGCGTAGAAGCCGCGCACGGACAAACGCCGCAGGAACGGTTCGTTGTCGCGGTGGGCCTTGGCCGTGTAGACGACGTCGTAGCCGTCGTCGATCCAGTGGGCGACGAGTTTCTCGACCAGATCCGGCGGGTGCTGGCCGTCGCCGTCCATGAACAGTATCGCGCCGCGTTTGGCGTGGTCGAGGCCGGCCATCAACGCGGCTTCCTTGCCAAAATTGCGCGATAGCGACACGACCTGAACGTCGATACCGTCCGCCTTGAGATCGCGCGCGATCGAAAGCGTTGCATCCGAACTGCCATCGTCGACGTAGACGACTTCGCAGGTCAGCCCATAACGCGCCTTCAGCCTCGCTCCGAGATCGCAGAGCCGTCGGTGCAGGGATGCCAGGCCAGCCGCTTCGTTATAGAGCGGCACCACGATCGACAGGCCCTGCGCTGCGGCATTCGCCGCAGTCGTGGACAGGTTCGATACGTCGGTACCCAGCATCATCGATCAGCTTCCAATCACAGGTATCGTCCGGCAAGAACCTCGCCCGAAAGTTCGCCGCATGACACAACATATGGCAATCGCGCTGAAATGTCGCCACGGCAAGGAACCCGCAGGCGCCGATTCCAGCCTTCGCCTCCCTATGACTTAAGGAAGGCCTCGAGCCGGGCAAACAGGGGATTTTCGCGGCCGAGCACGTAGTCCAGCGAAGCCACGGAAACGGTCTCCGCGCCGTGGTCGCGCAGGAAGCTGCCAAGGGCATAAAGCTGGGCGGGCGGGCAGTGCAGCGTGATCATGCCGGAAGATGTCGGTCCGCCGAACGGGAGCTCCACGCCGAAGCGCCGTTCCGCCTCGGCGAGCAGGGTGGCGTTGCATCCGGTGAAGCGGGTGCGGACTTCGCGGAATTTGTTCGCCCGCGCCCGCGATGCGATGTGGTCGAGGATCACGCGCGCGGTTTCCCGCGCCTCGCTCGACCAGTCGGCCTCGCGCGAGGCGACGAGATTGGCCTGGCTGCGCAGGATCACGCCGTCGTCGAGCACCTTCAGTCCGTTGGCGGTAAGCGTCGCGCCGGTCGTGGTGATGTCGACGATCATCTCGGCGGTGCCGACGGCGGGTGCGCCTTCGGTCGCTCCCGCGCTTTCCACGATGCGGTAGTCGACGATGTCGTGCGCGGCAAAGAACGTGCGGGTGAGGTTGATGTATTTCGTCGCCACCCGCATGCGGCGGTTATGCTGTTCGCGGAAACCCGACGTGACGTCGTCGAGATCGGCCATGGTGCGTACATCGATCCAGGCCTGTGGCACCGCCACCACGACATTGGCGCTGCCAAAGCCGAGGCTATCGATCAGAAGCACGCGCTTGTCGGCATCGACGATGCTTTCGCGCACCAGGTCCTCGCCGGTGACGCCCATGTGCACCGTGCCGCGCGCCAGTTGCGAGGCGATCTCGCTCGCCGAGAGATAGGCAATCTCGACGTTGTCGAGGCCCATGATCGTGCCGCGATATTCACGGGCGCCGCGAGGCTTCGCGAGCGCAAGCCCGGCATGCGTGAAGAATGCCTCAGCCTGCTCCTGCAAGCGGCCTTTTGACGGGACAGCGAGAACGAAGGGCGAGGTCACGGCCGCCTCCCGGACGTTGCGGGCTGAGCGATTTTGGCGAGGGCCTCGACCCATACCGAAAATCCGACCGCGGGGATGGGCGTGGCCGAGCCGAGTTGCGTCAGCAATCCGTCATAGCGGCCGCCTGCGACGAGAGGCTCGGTGCCGTTGTCCTTGGCATGCAGTTCGAATTCGAAGCCGGTGTAGTAATCGAGGCCGCGTCCGAACGAGGTCGAGAAGCGCGTCTGCGCAATGTCGATGCCGCGCGTCGCCATGAAGCCGACGCGGCTTTCAAAGGCATCGATTGCAGCGGCGATGTCGAGCTTGGCGTCGGACGCGAGCGAGCGCAATTGCTTGATCGCATCGCGGGAATCGCCGGAGATGGCGAGGAAACGTTTGATGGTTGCCAGCGCGTCGCGCGGCAACGCGCCGGCCTTCAACGTCGACTGTTCGAGGAAGCGGTCGGCGATTTCCGCGACCGTGCGGCCGCCGACATTGGTCGCGCCCGCAATCGACATCATGTCGGTGACGAGCGCGAGCGCCGCCTTGCGGTCGGAGCCGGCAAGGGCTGCCAGTACGCCTTCATATTCGTTGTGGGCCGTGGTGCTCGAGATCGTCAGTTGTTCGATATCCTGTTCAAGGCTGATCTTGCGGTTGAAGTCCTTGATCAGCCGTCGTCGCCACACCGGATAAAGATCAAGCGCGTCGAGCAGCGTCGTGAAAAGAGCGACATCGCCGGTGCGGATCTCCACGTCCTTGATGCCAAAGGCACGCGTGGCTTCGAGCGCCAGCGCCAGCATTTCCGCATCCGCTGCCGGCCGATCGAGCCGGCCAAATGATTCGATGCCGGCTTGCAGAAATTCGCTCCGCGCACCGTCGCGATAGCGGAACACCGGACCGAGATAGCTGAAGCCCGCGGCCTGTCCGGCCTGGTCGGAGGCGAGGTACTGGCGCGCCACCGGGATGGTCAGGTCGGGGCGAAGGCAAAGCTCCTCACCGGTGGCATCCGTCGTGAGGTACAAGCTCTTTCGGATATCCTCGCCGGAGAGGTCGAGGAAAGGTTCCGCCGGTTGCAGGATCGGGGGCTCGGCGAGGGTGTATCCGGACTTGGCGAACGGCAATAGCAGGGCATCCGCCCACGCGGCGGACCCGGTCGCACGAATGGGCGCGGTTGCGGTCATCTTGCAGTCCAAATCCCCGAAAACGGGCTTGTTACTCCGGATCGTCTAAGTCTCTGATATAACTTTATTTATTGAAGGAATGGTTCATGACCCATGGGGCCTGTCCATGCCAAAGGGCGCCGGCCGCAGCCCTTTAGCACGGCACGGCGCGGGTTTCGACCGGGATCGGCCGAATCACTTAACGAATGAGTTGCGTGAATTGGGGGCGCCCGGTCCAGTCGCCGAGCACGGCCTGAACCAGTGCGAGCGCGGCGACGCCGGCGGTATCGGCCCGAAGGATACGGGGCCCGAGCGAAATCCGCAGGATGGAAGGTTGCCGCAGCAGGATGGCGCGCTCCTCCTCGGCAAACCCGCCTTCGGGCCCGATCAGGACGTCGATTCCCTCAGAGGCTTTTTCACCGGCGAGTTCGTGCAATGGGTTGGTGAGTCCGGCGGCTTCATCACAAAAGATCAGAAGCCGGTTCGGCTTGCGCTGGCTGAGGAAGCGATCGAGGGCAACGGGCTCCGCGACCGCGGCAATGCCGAGAATCCCGCATTGCTCGGCTGCTTCGATAACGTTGGCCCGCATTCGTTCGCTGTTGACGCGCGACACTTGCGTAAAGCGCGTCAACACCGGCTGTAGCGATGACGCCCCCATCTCGACGGCCTTTTGCACCATGTAATCAAGCCGGGCATGCTTGAGCGGCGCAAACACGTAAGTCAGATCCGGCGAATGAACCTGCGCGCGGGTCCGGGTTGTGATTTCAAGACCGTCCGGCCGCTTGCGGCCGCTAATCACGGCCTGCCATTCGCCGTCACGCCCGTTGAACACGAGAACGCCGTCGCCGGCCGCGAGCCTCAGCACGTTGCCGAGGTAGTTGCTCTGGTCGTGCTCAAGCACGACGGTGGCGCCGCGTTCCAGCGCAGCGTCGACGAACAGGCGGGTTTTGCAGAAATCGTGCGAGGGCATTATTGATCCAGTATGGCGTCGGTCCAAAAGTCCGCACAGTGAACGCGCGGCATCAATGATGCGGACTTTTGAACCGCCATACTAGGTTCCAATCTGCGGATTTTAGCCGAAAGAATGAGAAATTGCGCAATTATTGCCTGACAGGAGCGACTTCGCGCCGCGCTCTTGCCCAATTCCACGGGTTGTTAACCCTTGGCGGCAATCGTAAAATGCCGATCCGGAGTCGCTCTCCTGTCGGGAAGAAGCTTGCAGGCCTGAAGGAACAGCTTTGATGATCCGCCGTTTGATTGCGCCGTTTTTGATGGCCGTTGTCATGTCGCATGCCGGACCGGTGCTGGCGCAAGGCGCATTTCCAGCGCCGCTGCCAGGCAAGGCCGGGAGCGCAAATGATCCGGCTTTCCCACCTGTCAACGGGGCGGCCCCGCCGCCGTCCGGTGCCTTTGGTAATGCGCCCGGGCCGGGCGCGTTCGGCAATGCACCCGCGCCGGCTTCCTTTCCGGGTGCCGGAGCCTCGCCGTTTGCCGCGCCTCCGACGCAAGGTGGTCCATCTGACGACTGTATGAAGAACTTCCTGCCGTTGCGCCAGGAAGCGGAAAAGCGCGGTCAGCTGCTGAAGACTGCGAGCGAAAAGCACGCTGGTCCCGACGAGGCCTGTAAGTTGATCGGCAATTTCATTGCGGCCGAAGTCAAGATGATCAAATACGTCGACACCAATGCGGCCCGATGCGGAATCCCGCCGCAGATCGGCGAGCAGCTCAAGAAGGGCCATGCGAATACCGAGGGCATGCGGACCAAGATCTGCGGCGCGGCGGCGCAGATGAAGAACCAGCCTGCGGCTGGCCCGAGCCTCAGCGACGTGCTGGGTTCGGCAGCGACGCTTCCTGAAGCAGCCACTGCCAAGAAGAGCGGCGGCACGACGTTCGACACGTTGAGCGGCAACGCGCTGGCGCGCGACCGCTGAAGCGTCTTAGCTCTCGGGAAACTTCGAGACGAAGGTAGCGGGTCGCCATGACGGAAGCGGTAGCGCGCGTTGCGGACGCGACCGGTAACTGGGTCGATACGCGCGCGCCCATATGGTCGAGGCCATACCTGCGGCTGGCCCGTCTCGATCGCCCGATCGGTTCCTGGTTGCTGTTGCTGCCGTGCTGGTGGTCGGCGGCGCTTGCTTCGGCGCTGGCCCGGGATGTCAGCCGCCTGCCGATGATCATCGTCTTGTTCCTCGTCGGCGCCTTTGCGATGCGCGGCGCCGGCTGCACCTGGAACGACATCACCGACCGCGATCTCGACGCCAAGGTCGAACGCACGCGGTCGCGTCCAATTCCGGCGGGACAGGTGGGTGTGCCGCAGGCATTCATGTTCCTGGCCGCCCAGGCCCTGATCGGTCTTGCGGTGCTGCTCCAGTTCAATCGGTTTGCGATCGCCACCGGCATCGCCTCGTTGGCCATTGTCGCAGTGTACCCGTTCATGAAGCGCATCACCTGGTGGCCGCAGGTCGTGCTCGGGCTTGCCTTTTCCTGGGGCGCGCTGATGGGATCAGCCGTCATCCTGGGTGAGATCGGGGCGCCCGCGATTTTTCTCTATGCCGGTTCGATCGCCTGGGTGATCGGCTATGACACCATCTACGCGCATCAGGATGCCGAGGATGACGCGCTGATCGGCGTCAAATCCACCGCGCGTCTGTTCGGCGCGCAGACGCATCGCGCGCTCGTCGTGTTCTATAGTCTTGCGGTGATCCTGATCGGCGTGGCGCTGGCGCTGTCGGCGACCGGCGTGTGGGGGTGGATCGGACTGGCGGCGTTCGCCGTCCATCTCGGCTGGCAGATCGCGCGGCTGAAGATCGACGATCCCGCGCTGTGCCTTCGCGTCTTCAAGTCCAACCGCGATGCCGGGTTGATATTGTTTGCAGGCTTGCTGGTGGACGCGTTAATGCGGGCCGCCTGAGGTCCGCTTCCGTCAGTTTCGCGCGATGATTTCGCGTTCTCCGCGATGGACATTGGCGCTGTCGAGCGGACGGCCGCCGCGCCGGCGCACCAGGAATTTCGGACGCCGTGCCCAGACGGCATTACGCCGCCGCCGCCGCGACGCCGGCTCGGAAGTCTCCTCTGCGAGCTGCGGCAACGCGAAGATGTCGCTCCACATTTGCCAAGCCGCGGCAATCTCCTCGGCGTCGGCGCTCACGCTACAAAGCGGAATGGTCAGTGATGGATCGCGATGCAACAGCACCAGCATCTGGGCGTCGTCGCTGCCACGCAGCGCAATGCCGCGGAAATCGCTGACACGAAGATTGATGGCCATCCGCATGCCCTGGACGGCCCGCCGGAGCACGACACGCTCGCGGTGAAGTTCAACATGGCGCACGCCATTGTCGGCGCGAACATCGTGCGCATCGAAGCTTACGGGCAGAGAAAGAGGGTCGAGCCGCAAGGCGCGGCTCGACCCGGCGGGATTGATCCCGCTTGTTGTTGTTTGACGCCTCACGGCTTTTATCTCCCCGCCGGAATTATGTTCCCGGTCGATGCGTGAGAGCATGCCAGAGCGGTGTCCGCATTGGCTTAAAAAGGCTGGTTAATCCGCCGTCACCGGGCTTGCTTCGGTCGGCATGATTGACAAGACCTTGGGCCACATGATTGACGAGACCTTGCGGAGTTGCCGAAATTCTTATTCTTTAGCGGCGTGAAAATGCTTGAAATCCAAGTGAATCAGGCACATTTCATCAAGTCCATGGTTTGCTTTCGGCGTTTTCTCGAAAGCTCTCAGCCCCTCCGTAAATCTGCGGGATTTTATTCGTGAACTCTTCACCATCGAGTGCATCTTCGCTTTCGGCTGATGGCGCGACCGCCAAGCTGTTCGATCAATCCGCGCTGACGACGCTGGCGCAACGGCTGGTCGAGGCCGCCCGGCGCGCCGGCGCCGACGCGGCCGATGCCGTTGCCGTGCGCGGCATTTCGCAAGGGGTCGAAGTGCGCGACGGCCGCGTCGAGGAATCAGAGCGCTCGGAAGGCGACGACGTTGGTTTGCGCGTGCTCGTCGGCAAGCGCCAGGCGGTGGTCTCGACCAATGACGTTGGCGGCGACGGCGTGGAGCGGCTGGCCGAGCGCGCAGTCGCGATGGCCCGCGTGGCGCCAAATGACGAATTTGTCGGCCTTGCCGATCCCTCGCTGCTGGCGCGCCAGTTTCCAGACCTCGACCTGCTCGATCCCAACATTCCCTCGACCGCCGAGCTCGAACGCCGCGCATGTGAAGCCGAAGCCGCGGCGCTTGCCGTCAAGGGCGTCACCAAGTCGGGCGGCGCGTCGGCCTCGACCGGAATTGGCGGCATGGTGCTGGTGACGAGCACCGGCTTTCACGGCGCTTACCTGCGCTCGAGCCAGGGCATCTCGGCGACGGCGATCTCCGGCGAGGGGACCTCGATGGAGCGCGACTACGATTTCACGTCGGCCCCGCATGCCGAGGATCTCGCTTCGCCCGAAAGCGTCGGCCGCAGTGCCGGCGAGCGCACCGTTGCTCGCGCCAATCCGCGCAAGGTCGAGACCTGCAAGGTGCCGGTCGTGTATCGACCCGCGCGTCGCAGGTTCGCTGGTTGGTCATCTGGTGGGAGCGATCAACGGCGCGTCGATCGCACGCAAGACCAGTTTCTTGAAGGACAGTCTCGGACAGCAGCTCTTTGCCCGCAATATTCGCATCATCGATGATCCGTTGCGCCGGCGCGGTTTGCGTTCGCAAGCCTTCGACGCCGAAGGCGTCAGCGTGAAGAAGCTTGCACTCATCGATGAGGGTGTTTTGACCACCTGGCTCCTGGATTGCGCGACTGCGCGCGAGCTCAACCTCACCACCACCGGGCATGCGCATCGCGGCGTGTCATCCTCACCATCGCCGGGATCGTACAACCTGCATCTCGAGCCTGGCGAGCCGACGCCCGAGGAACTGATTTCCGATATCCGTCAGGGTTTTTACGTCACCGATCTGATCGGCTCCGGCGTCAACGGCGTCACCGGCGACTATAGCCGCGGTGCATCGGGCTTCTGGATCGAGAACGGCAAGATCACCTATCCCGTGAGCGAGGTGACGATCGCCGGGCATCTTCTCGACATCTTCAAATCGCTGGTGCCGGCCAACGATCTTTCATTTCGCTATGGCGTCAACGCGCCGACGCTGCGGATCGAGGGACTGACGCTTGGCGGACGCTGATGCCGAAATCCATCTTCACTCAGGAAGTTTTGCGCGCGACGCCGTCCTTCTGACGGACACCGTGCGGGAGGCCGGCGCGCTGGCGCATTCGCTGTTCCGGACCGAGTTGAAGAACTGGATCAAGGGCGCGTCCTCGCCGGTGTCGGAAGCCGATATCGCGGTCAATGAACTGATTGCCGGCAGGCTGCAGTCCACATCACCCGACTATGGCTGGCTGTCGGAAGAAAGCGCCGACGACGAAGCGCGTCTTGGCAAGGGCCTGGTATGGATCGTCGATCCGATCGACGGCACCCGTGCTTACCTTGCCGGCCGCGAGGACTGGTGTGTCAGCGTCGCGCTGGTCAAGGACGGTCAGCCGGTGCTCGGCGCGGTATTTGCGCCGGCAAGCGATGAGTTCTTTTTTGCGGAGCAAGGACGTGGATCGTGGCTCAACGGAGCCCGGATCCAGGCGACGTCCGGCACCGCGCTTGATTTCCCGCGCATCGCCGGTCCGAAGCCGCTCGTCGAGCGGCTTAATCGCGGACACGGCGAGATTTCGCTTCATCCGCGCATCGGTTCGCTGGCGCTTCGACTATGCCGTGTGGCCGATGGCAAACTCGATGCCGCTTTTGCGGGCGGTCAAAGCCGCGATTGGGACCTTGCGGCGGCCAATTTGATCGTGCAGGAAGCGAATGGTAGCATGACTGCGTTGTCGGGGGACACCATTCTGTACAATCGCCGCGAGGTGACCCACGGAGTTTTGGTGGCTGCGGGGCGCGATCGTCATGCAAGCATTGTCGAGCAATTTCGAAGCGGTCCCTTGCCGTGAACATGTCCCGATGTTTCTCGCAAGGGCTGGTGGTCCGATTCTAACATTCGCTTCCCTTCTCAGGGAGCACAGCTTTAGAAAGAAAGACCATGCCGGATAGTGCTCCACAGCAGTTGCTGCATCTCGTCCTCGGCGGCGAACTGAAAGATCTTGAACACAACACGTTCAAGGACCTTTCGCAGGTCGAAATCATCGGCCTGTTTCCCAACTACGCGACGGCCTACACGGCCTGGAAGGCCAAGGCACAGCAGACGGTGGACAATGCCCAGATGAGGTACTTTATCGTTCATCTCCATCGGTTGCTCGATCCCGATCAAGACACGAAGCCTGCCCGTTGAAAAAACTGATCCGCGATGTGCTGCGCAGCAGCTGGTTTCAGCGTGCGGTGGGTTCGCTCGCGGCCGGATTCCTGCGGCTGGTGTGGCGCACCAGCCGGTTCAGCTTCGATCCGCCCGAGGTCTACGAGATCGTCGAACCGCAGATGCCGGCCATCTTCGCCTTCTGGCATGGCCAGCATTTCATGACTGCTTTCGTCAAGACCAAGGAAAGCCAGCGCGTCAAGGTCCTGGTCTCGCGGCATCGCGACGGCGAATACAATGCCATTGCGGCCGAGCGGCTCGGGATCGGCACCATTCGCGGCTCCGGCGATCATGGCTCGGCGTTTCATCGCAAGGGCGGCGTGGGCGCGTTCAAGGAGATGGTACGCTCGCTCGAACAAGGCTATAACGTCGCACTGACCGCCGATGTGCCGAAGCGTTCGCGAGTTGCGGGGCTTGGCATCATCATGCTGGCGCGCGAATCGGGACGGCCGATCATGCCGTTTGCGATGGTGACCAGCCGCTACTGGCGTCTGAAGAACTGGGACCGGACCACGATCAATCTGCCGTTCAGCCGGGGGGCGTTGGTGGGAGGCGACATCATCATGGTTCCGCCCGACGCCACGCCCGAGGTCATGGAAGAATTGCGCGTGCGGCTGGAGGCGACACTGAACGAGGTGACCGTGCGGGCCTACGCACAGGTTGGCGACCCGGACGGGGTGCCTGATGGCTAACGCCCTGCCGATGACATTGCGTGTCTACCGGCGGTTATCCTCCGTGGCTGTCCCGCTCGCGCCCGCCTTGATCAAACGGCGGTTGAAACAGGGCAAGGAAGATCCGGAACGCGTCGCGGAACGCCGCGGCCTAAGCGCCGATCCTCGTCCGCAAGGGCCGCTGGTCTGGATTCACGGCGCGAGCGTCGGCGAGGTGCTCGCGGCCGCCGCGCTGATCGAGAAGCTGCGAGAGCTCAATATCCGCATTCTCCTGACTTCCGGGACCGTGACCTCGGCGGCGATCGTCGCCAAGCGCTTTCCACCCGATATCATTCATCAATACGTTCCTTACGACTCGCCCCGCTATGTCGCGCGCTTTCTCGATCACTGGCGGCCGAGTCTTGCGCTTTTCATCGAATCCGATCTGTGGCCGAATCTGATTCTCTCGAGCGCCGCCAGGCGTTTGCCGATGGTCCTGATCAACGGGCGGATGTCGCATCGTTCGTTTCCGCGCTGGCGGCGCGTGACCGGAACGATTTCGGCGCTGCTCAGCCAGTTCGAGGTTTGCCTGGCGCAGTCACGTGTCGACGCCGAACGCTTTGCGATGCTCGGTGCCCGCAACGTCGCGGTCACCGGCAACCTGAAACTCGATGTTCCGGCGCCGCCCGCGGATTTCGCCAAGCTCGAGCGGCTGATGTCGGTGACGCGCGGGCGCCCGATCATCGTGGCGGCGTCCACGCATCCGGGCGAGGAAGAAATTCTGCTGGAAGCGCACCGGGCGCTGGCCGGGCTTTTTCCCTCACTCCTGACCGTCATCGTGCCACGGCACCCCGGCCGCGGCGAGGCAGTCGCGCGAACGATCGAAGCCGCGGGCCTGCATGCCAGTCTGCGCTCGCGTGACGAACTGCCGATCGCCGCCACCGATATTTACGTCGCCGACACCATGGGCGAATTGGGACTGTTCTATCGGCTCTCGCCAATCGTCTTCATGGGCGGATCGCTGATCGAGCATGGCGGGCAAAATCCGATCGAGGCGATCAAGCTCGGTGCATCGGTCGTGCACGGGCCCCACGTCTTCAATTTTGGCGACGTATACGGGGCGCTCGACGGCGCGGGTGGCGCCAGGCTTGCGGGAACGCACGAGGCGCTGGTGAAGCAACTCGGTCAGTTGCTTGCCGATCCAGGTGCGCGCAGCCGCGTGCTCGGCGCTGCCGAGCGCGTGGTCTCGCAACTGGGCGGGGCGCTCGACCGGACGCTCGCGGCGCTCGAGCCTTATATCTTGCAGTTGCGTCTCGAGATGGGGGCAGCGGATGCATGAGCCGGCCTTTTGGTACCGGCCATCATCGTTGATGTCGCTGCTGCTGTCGCCGCTCGCGGCAATTTATGGTGCGGTTGCGGCCAGCAGGCTGCAACGCAAGGGTCTTGACGCCGGCATTCCCGTATTCTGCGTTGGCAATTATCACGTTGGAGGTGCGGGCAAGACCCCGACCGTGCTCGCGCTGGTGAAGTTGCTGCGCGACCTTGGCGAGACGCCGGTCGTGCTCAGCCGAGGCTATGGCGGACGCTTGCGCGGGCCTGTCATGGTTGCACCCGATCGTCATCTTGCGGCCGACGTCGGCGACGAACCGCTGATGCTGGCGCAGACCGTGCCGGTGGCGGTTGCCCGCGATCGTATCGACGGGCTGGCGCTGGCGAAATCGCAAGGCGCGACCGTGATCGTGATGGACGATGGTTTTCAAAATCCGGCGATCACCAAGGACGCTTCGCTGATCGTGATCGATGCCAATCGCGGGCTTGGCAACGCCAGGGTCATTCCTGCGGGTCCCTTGCGTGCGCCGTTATCGCCGCAGATCGAGCGCACCGATGCGCTGATTGTGATCGGCAGGGGCGATGCCGCCGAGGCCGTGGCCGCTATTGTGGCTGCGCAGGAAAAACCTGTTTTGACGGCGAGTTTGAAGGCCGACGATGCCGCGTTGTCGCCGCTGCGCGGGCAGCGTGTTTTGGCCTTTGCGGGCATCGGCGACCCCGACCGCTTTTTCCGTACCTTGCGCGACAACGGCGTCGAGGTCGCAAGCCAGCGCGCCTTTGCCGACCATCATCCGTTCGGGCGAGACGAAATCGAATCGCTGGTGGCGGAGGCAAAACGCCAGGCGCTGATGCTGGTGACGACTGAAAAGGATCTGGCGCGGCTTCACGTTGGCGGCGAACTGCCGTCATGGGCGGGGGGCATCGCAGCCTTTCCCGTGAAGCTGGAATTCGACAGCGCGCTCAAGCTGCGGCGATTCGTGTCCGATCGCTTGCTTCGCGCGCGCGACGGAAGATTTCGGAAGGGCTGATCCCCCGGTGAAGTCGTACCGCTAGCGCTTCAGCGCAGCGGGAAAGTGCCGCTGGAGCACGGCGGAAGGCTGCGCATAGGCTTCCTGCAGATCAACGCTCCAATACTTCAATTCGTCGAGCGGGATTCGCGCATCGGTCACCGCACACCGCACATAGGTTCCCGGCGACATCACGCGAAAGTCGCCGTCCAGGTATTGCAGCTGGGCCTCGCCGTGGCCGGGCGGGCCGGATTTGTTAAGCACCTGAAAGTTCTCCGAACGTTACGGTCTGTTTCCCAATCTGAGCCGTTAAAGCACTACCATAGATAGGGGGGCGTGTCCGCCCGTGAAACCCACCGATTTGTGATGAATTGGCGTCGGAACGCGTGTTAGTTTTTCGCGATGCCCGGAAGTGAACGTCAGGAACCATCCCGATCCGGCAAAGCCATGCGTTTTCTGTCGACCGTCATCGTACTCACGTTCCTTGGCGTGGTGTGGCCTGCGTCTGCGGCGCCGCCGCCACCTTTGCTTGTCGAGATTCCATCCGGCACGGCGACGCTGCACGCGCAGCTTTTCAAGCCCGAAGGAAACGGGCCGTTTCCTGTCGTAATCGCGCTGCATGGATGCGGCGGCTTGGGCAGCCGCTCCGAGCCGGTTCAAGGCCGCTATCGCGATTGGGCGGAGGAATTGCTCAAGGACGGCAAGGCGGTTCTGTTACCGGATAGCTACGGTTCGCGCGAACTCGGTCCGCAATGCCGCGTCAAGGAGCGCCGGATCACCGCGCGCCGCGAGCGCGTGGGCGATATTCTCGCAGCACGGCTGTGGCTGATTCAGCAGCCGTGGGTGGCGCGCGATCGCATCAGCCTGATGGGCTGGGCCAACGGCGCGAGCGCGCTGCTGTGGGCGGTTCGCCCGCAATTGTCGCTGCGTCATCCTGAACCGGACTTCCGTTCCGCCGTCGCCTTCTATCCTGATTGCCGTCTCTCGTCCGGGCTCGGCTGGAGCACGCGTGTCCCGACCCTTGTTCTGATCGGCGCCAAGGATGATGTCAGTTCGCCGCCGGCCTGCCGTCAGATGGTAGAGGGCGCCCAAGGCCGCAGCGCACTGACGCGGATCGTGGTCTATCCTAGCGCCTATCACGATTTCGATCGTCCCAATCTGCCCGTTCAGGCGATCGGTTCGAATCCGGATGCTGCCGATCCGGAAAAAGGCCATGTCGGCACCGACACAGAAGCGCGCGCCAATTCGCAAAAGCGCGTCGCCGAGTGGTTGGCGCGTTAGCCTCTCGGCCGGCCATCACACCTAGAACAGGTTGCCTTGATCGACCGGTTTTGCGACGCGCTTCGGCGCTGCTGGCCGGGGCTCGCGCGCTGGCGGCGCCGGCGTGGCCACAGTCTCGCCGGCATCTGCGGTGACGCCGACCCTTCCATCTGCAAATTCGACGCTCATACGCGCGCCCGGCGCGACATCGGCACTGGCATGCAGCGGATGTCCGGCCTCGTCGCGCACCAGCGCATAGCCGCGTGCCAGCACGCCGCGATAGGACAGCGCGCTCAGCAGTTGGCCGCTGTGGGCGACCCGCGCCGAAAGACGCTGGGTCGACGTGGCAAGCGCGCGGCGGGCGCGCTCGGCCAGCCGAAGCACGCGCTCGCGGTCGCGCGCGATCGCCTGACGCTGCGCCTGGGCGTTCGATAGCTTCGAGGTCTTGAGGCGGATCGCCAATCCCGAAAAGCGCTCGTTGCGATTTCGCAGCAGGCTTTTGGCGGAGTGCGTCAGGCGCTCGCCCGACGCGGTGAGGCGTTGGCCGGCCTGTGCGAGCTGCGCGCGCAACACCCGCATGGTCAGTCGTGCGCCGACGCCGGCGAAGTGCCGGAAATGCGCGTGCGTGTTGGCCTTCAGCGCGCGGGGCAGGGCGGAGGCGGCGCCGTCCAGCCGTTGCCGCGGAATGCCGAGAAGCTCGCTCAGACCAGGCAGCGCGCGCACCGCGGCCCGCAACTCGTTGCGGCGCATCTCCTGGCCGCGCTGCCAGCACAGCGCCGACCGCCGTGCCAGCGAAGCCACTTCGACCATCAATTCGCTTCGAACCGGAACGGCCATCTCGGCTGCGGCAGTCGGCGTCGGTGCGCGCTTGTCGGCGGCGAAATCGATCAGCGTGATGTCGGTCTCGTGGCCGACCGCAGAAATCAGCGGGATCATGCTGTCGGCTGCGGCGCGAACCACGATCTCTTCGTTGAACGACCAGAGGTCTTCCAGTGAGCCGCCGCCGCGCGCCACGATCAGCAGATCGGGACGCGGAATCCTGCCGCCCTCGGGCAAGGCGTTGAAGCCGCGGATCGCCGCCGCGACCTGTTCGGCCGAACCCTCGCCTTGCACGCGCACCGGCCACACCAGCACCCGGCGGGGAAAACGGTCTTCGAGACGATGCAGGATATCGCGGATCACGGCGCCGGTTGGCGAGGTGACGACGCCGATCACCTCGGGCAGCCAGGGCAATAGCTGCTTGCGCGCCTCGTCGAACAGGCCTTCGGCGGCGAGCTTCTTCTTGCGCTCTTCCATCAGCGCCATCAGCGCACCGATGCCGGCGGGCTCGAGCGACTCGATGACGATCTGGTATTTCGACGAGCCGGGGTAAGTCGTCAGCTTGCCGGTGGCGATGACTTCGAGCCCTTCCTGCGGCTTGAAGCGCATTCGGTAATGGACGCCCTTCCAGATCACCGCCTCGATCTTCGCGCCATCGTCCTTCAGCGCGAAATAACAGTGGCCGGAGGCATGGGCCCCGCGAAAGCCGGTGATCTCACCGCGCACCCGGACGTGGCCATAGGCGTCCTCCACCGTCCGCCGCAGCGCGGACGACAGCTCGGTCACCGTGAATTCGGGTGCGTTGATCAGGGCCTCGGTTGCGGGCATCTCGGACTGCTGATTCGGGAAATTGGGGTCCGCCCAAGGTAGGGATTTTCGGCGGCGACCGCCAACAAGGCGGTTGCATTGTAGATTACTCTGTAATATAGAGTTCTCTAACATGTAGAAAAAGGAGCAGGTCATGTCGAAATGGATCGTTCGGTTTCCACTGAAGGTGTTGGGCTGGGGCCTTGGCCTCGTCGGGATCGCCGCGCTGACGCTGACGGCGATGATCGCAGCGCCCTTGGAGCGCCTGCCTGAGCTGACCTCGATCTCGCGGTCGGCGCGGGCGGTCGATCGCAGTTCGATGCCGCCGTTGCAGCGCTTTTCTGCGCGCGACGGCACCGAGCTTGCCTATCGGCATTATCCGGCGCGCGGGCCTGCGAGCGGCCAGATCGCCGTTCTCGTCCACGGCTCCTCGGGATCAAGCGTCGCTGTCCACGCGCTGGCGGACGCGTTGGCCGCGCGCGGGATCGAGACCTACGCTCCCGATATGCGCGGCCACGGTGGTTCGGGCACGCGCGGCGACGTTACCTTCATCGGTCAGCTCGAAAACGATCTCTCTGATCTTGTGACAATGGTGCGCAAGACGTCTCCCGCTGAACCTCTGACGTTGATCGGCCACTCCTCAGGCGGCGGCTTTGCGCTACGGGTGGCGGGCTCGCCGATCCAGGACCTGTTTGCGCGCACCGTGCTGCTTGCGCCCTATCTCGGTTACGACGCGCCGACCAACCGTCCGGGCTCCGGCGGCTGGGCGAAGGCGGACGTCCCGCGCTTCCTTGCGCTGGTCGCGCTCGGCAAACTCGGCATCGATTGCTGCGAGGGACTGCCGACGCTTGCCTTCGCGGTGCCGGCCAACTCCGAACGCATTCTCAACCCGACCTATTCCTACCGGCTGATGCGCAACTTCGCGACCCGTGGTTACCAGCGCGATCTGGCGGCCGCGCATCATCCCGTGACGCTGATTTCCGGCGCAGCCGACGAATTGATGCTGGCGGACAAATATGCCGATGCGGTGCATGCAGTGGCGCCCACGGTCGAGGTCAGGCTGATTGACGGCGTCGATCACATGGGCATTGTCTGCAACGCGCAGGGCGTCGCGGCTGTCGCCGAATATGTCGCCAAAACCCGGACAGGATCATGAACGACTTCGGTGCAAAGGAAGCAGCCCAGGCGCTGAGCGACATCGAACAAATCGTTCAGCGCGTTCGCCAGTCGCGCATCTACGACATCGCAAGCCAGATCATGATTGCGGCCGGCGTGCTGGTGCTGGCGGGCAATCTCGCGAACTTCGTGGCGCCGCGCTACGCCGCCTGTCATCTGGATCGCCGTCAACGTGCTGACGGTTGCGAGCGTCGCGGTGCTCTCGACCATGGGGCCGCGGACGACCGGGCGTGCAGACGTTCGATTTCCGGGTGCTTGGCGCGTTCCTGCTGTTCTACGCGTTCGGCATCCTGTGCAGCGTCGTGCTCGGCCACTATCGGACCACGCGAACTCGGCGCGTTCTGGCCGATCTACTTCATGCTGTTCTACTGCATCGCCGGCCTCTGGTTCGGCCGTGCCTTCATCATCATTGGTATTGCGATCATCGTGCTGACGCTGATCGGCTATTTCCTCATCGACGGTGGCGCGTTTCTGCTGTGGATGGCGGCCGTCAATGGCGGCGGGCTGATCCTCGCGGGCCTGTGGATGCGCAGGATCTGATCCATGGCCGAACTCGACGATATCATTCATCAGCCGCTGCGCTTGCGGATCATGGCGGCGCTGAACGCGTTGCCTTCGGGCACGGGGCTTGAATTCTCCCGTCTCAAGAAGCTGACCGGGGCGACCGACGGAAATCTCGGCGCCCATATCGAAACGCTGGCCAAGGCCGGCTATGTCGGGGTCGAAAAGGCCTTTGTCGGCAAGAAGCCGCAAACGACGGTCACGGCGACCGCGGCCGGGCGAGGCGCCTTCGCCCGCCATGTCGCCTCGCTGCAGCAGATCATCGCGGCGTCCGGTGGAAACGGTTAGTTCAGGCGGCTCACCTCTTGCGGTCGCACGGAGTTTCGTGCGACCGACGTTGAAATGAAAATCCTTCTGCTTGGTTCCGGCGGCCGCGAACACGCCCTTGCGTGGAAGATTGCGGCGTCTCCTCTGGTGACAAAACTCTGGTGTGCGCCCGGCAATGCCGGGATCGCCCGTGAAGCCGAATGCGTCGGCCTCGACGTCGCCGATCATGCGGCCGTGATCGCGTTCTGCCGGCGCAATGAGGTCGACCTCGTCGTGGTCGGCCCGGAAACGCCGCTTGCCGCGGGCATCGTCGATGATCTCACGCGCGAAGGCATCAAGGCGTTCGGACCGAGCAAACAGGCGGCACGGCTGGAGGGCTCCAAGGGTTTCACCAAGGACCTCTGTACCGAGTTCAACATTCCGACCGGCGCTTACGGCCGCTTCTCGAACGCCGCCGATGCGCTCGCTTATGTGCGCCAACAGGGCGCGCCGATCGTGGTCAAGGCAGACGGGCTTGCGGCAGGCAAGGGCGTCGTGGTCGCGATGACGCTTGCGGACGCCGAGGCCGCGATCGCCATGATGTTCGACGGCGCCTTCGGCTCGGCAGGAACCGAGGTCGTGATCGAGGAATATCTCGAAGGACGCGAGATCAGCTTCTTTGCGCTGTGCGACGGCGAGAGCGCGATCCCGCTCGCTTCTGCGCAGGATCACAAGCGCGTTTTCGACAACGACCAGGGACCGAACACCGGCGGCATGGGCGCCTATTCGCCGACGCCGTTCGTGACGCCTGCGATCCACGATCAAATCATGGCGCGGATCATTCTCCCGACGGTGGCCGGCATGAAGGCGCGCGGCACACCGTTTCGGGGCGTGCTCTATGCCGGGGTGATGCTGACGAAAAGCGGACCCAAACTGTTCGAGTACAACGTGCGCTTCGGTGACCCCGAATGCCAGGTGCTGATGCTGCGCATGATGTCGGACATCGTTCCGGCGATGCTTGCCGTCTGCGACGGCGAGTTGAAGCATTTCGATCTGCGCTGGTATCCCGAGCCGGCCTTGACCGTGGTGATGGCCGCGAAGGGATATCCAGGCGACTACGCCAAGGGAACCCGCATCGACGGGTTGGACGAAGCGGCGAAAATCGAAGGCGTCGAAATCTTTCAGGCCGGCACGGTTGCGAAGGACGGTGTCATTTTCGCCAACGGCGGCCGCGTGCTGAATGTCTGCGCCTCAGGCAAGACGGTGGTCGAGGCGCGGCAACGCGCTTACGCCGCAATTGATCGGATCAATTGGCCGGAAGGCTTTTGCCGCCGCGATATCGGCTGGCAGGCGGTGGAGCAGGAACAAGCGCAAAAGTAACCTCAGCTACCGAGCGTGGAGTGATCGACGATGCCAGATCTTGCGGACCTGTTCCCCGGCTTTGGTTCCGAATGGATCAACACGAAATCCGGCCGCATCTTTGCCCGCGTCGGCGGCAAGGGCCCGCCGTTGTTGCTGCTGCACGGATTTTCCGAAACGCACGTGATGTGGCACCGCGTCGCGCCACAACTCGCCGACCGCTTCACGCTGATCATCGCCGACCTGCCGGGCTACGGCTGGTCCGATATGCCGGAGAGCGATGCGGACCACACGCCCTACACCAAGCGCGCGATGGCGCAATCCGTCATCGAGGCGATGGAGCAACTCGGCCACGTTCATTTCGCGCTCGCCGGACATGACCGGGGCGGCCGCGTCGCCTATCGGCTCGCGCTCGATCATCCCGGACGGCTGTCGCGGCTCGCGGTGCTCGATATCCTGCCGACCTATGATTATTGGGAACGCATCAACCGGCCGTATGCACTGAAGATCTACCACTGGGCGTTCCTGGCGCAGGCTTATCCGCTGCCGGAAACGCTGATTGGCGGCAATCCCGATTTCTTCCTGCGCTTCAAGATGGCGAGCCAGACCAAGTCCAAAACCCTCGACGGCATCGACCCGCGTGCGCTCGAACACTATCTGGCGGCGTTTCGCGATCCGTCGCGCGTTCATGCGATGTGCGAGGATTACCGCGCCGGCGCCTATGCCGATTACGAGATCGACAAAGCCGATCGTGAAGCCGGCAAGAAGATCACAATTCCCTTGCTCGCATTGTGGGGCGATGTCGGCATTGCGCGGGCTGCGGCTACGCCGCTCGACACATGGAAGAACTGGGCGACCAATGTTTCGGGATCGGCAGTCGATTCCGGGCATTTTCTCACGGAAGAGAATCCGGACGTCACAGCCAGGCTGTTGCGGGAGTTTTTCCTGGCGACGTAGCCTTGATCACCGCCGCGCCTTGAAGAAATCCCTTAACAAGCTCGCGGCTTCCCGCTCGCCGACCGCCGAATACACTTCCGGGACGTGATGGCAGGTCGGTTGTGCGAAAAATCGCACGCCCAATTCCACCGCGCCTCCCTTGGGGTCGGCCGCGCCGTAGTAGAGCCGCCTGATCCGCGCCAGCGAGATGGCGCCGGCGCACATCGTGCAGGGCTCCAGCGTGACGTAGAGGTCGCAGTCGGTCAGCCGCTCGCTACCGACGATTTCGGTCGCCTGCCGGATCGCCAGAATTTCGGCGTGCGCCGTCGGATCGCGGTCGGTCAGGGTGCGGTTGCCGGCCGTGGCGATGACCTCGTTATTAAGCACGATGACGCACCCGATCGGCACTTCGCCTGAATTTCCGGCGTTTTCGGCCGCTTTGAGGGCCAAATCCATGAAAGATGGGGCTGTCATGCCTCGTATCCTCTGGAGAAGTCTGCTATGGGAGGTCCCTTCAGCAAAAGTCGATACCAGTTTTGCGTGAGACAGCGCCTCTCGGAAAGAGCGCGCACGATCGTCATTTGTACATTGACCCGAAACGAGACCTTTCATGCCCCGCGATAACGATAAAGACAACGACTCCCGCGGCCGGCGTGACGGTCCTTCCCGCGGCAAGGGCCGCTCGGGCGCTGCTCGGGGGCCGGAGAAGAAGTTCGCCAAGCGCGGCTTCGGGGGCAAGACGGACGGCGAACGGCGGCCCTATGCCGGCAAACGCGACGACCGTGGTGGAGAGAAGCGACCTTACTCGCCGCGCGGAGATCGTCCGCCGCGCCGTGACGACCGTGATGCGCCGCGCGCACGCGGCGACCGCCCATTTTCGGATCGGCCGTCGCGAGGCAATGACGGCGAAAAGCGTTCGTTCCGGCCCCGCGAGGACCGTGGCGGCGAGAAGCGACCCTACTCGCCGCGCGGAGATCGCCCGGATCGTCGCGGCGATGACGCGCGACCGGCGGGGCGTTTCCAGGACAGGAAATTCGGCGACAAGAAACCTTACACACCGCGAGAGGGTGGCGAGAAGCGGCCCTATACGCCGCGTGGCGAAGGTTTCCGCAAGGACAGCGATCGGCCGCGAGGTGACCGTCCGTTCAATGCGCGACCGCGGGATGGTGACCGTCCGCGAGGCGACCGGCCGTTCGGCGGCCGTCCCGAGCGAAAGTTCGACGGCGACAAGAAGTTTTCGCGCGACCGCGGTCCGCGCAAGGATTTCGGCAGCCGCCCGGATCGCGACAGGGAATTTGGTCGGGACCGCGGCGATGTCAAACCCTGGCAGAAGCGAGATGACTCGTCGCCGGATCGCGCGGAGCGCAACTCGCGTCCCGCCCGCGAAGGTGCGCGCAATTTCGACCGTCCGAAATTTGACAAGCCGCGTTACGACAGACCCCGCGATCGCGACGGGGATGATCGTCCGCGGTTTTCGCGGCCGCGCGATGATCGGTCGGAAGGCGGCCGTTCGTTTGGCGAGCGCCCGAAGTTTGATCGTCACCGCGAGGATCGTCCGAAGTTCGACCGCCCTCGTCGGGATCGCGATGGCGACTCTCGCCCCGAAGGCCGCACCGATTGGCAGGAGCATCCCCGCAGCGAGTCACGTGGCGGGGGCTTCGATCGGCCGCGTCGCGACAACGAGGACGACAGCAGGATTTTCACCAAACGCCCGGCATTCGGCGGGCGCGGCGTCTATCGCGAGCGCGACAGCGACGAACGTCGTCCCGCCCGTCCGCCAAAGGTCAAGAAATCGGGCGAGCGCATCGCCAAGATCGTATCGCGCGCAGGCCTTGCCTCGCGCCGCGATGCCGAGGAGTGGATCGTCCAGGGGCGCGTCACCGTCAATGGCCGTGTGATCAATTCCCCCGCGCTCGACGTCACTGAAAACGACGTCGTCACCGTGGACGGCAAGCCGTTGCCGCCGCGCGAGCGCACGCGGCTGTTCCTCTATCACAAGCCGCGCGGATTGATGACGACACACGCCGATCCCGAAGGACGGCCGACGGTGTTCGATAACCTGCCCGAAGGCTTGCCGCGGCTGATCAGCGTTGGCCGGCTCGACTTCAACACCGAAGGTCTGTTGCTGCTGACCAATGACGGCGGCCTGGCGCGTGCGCTCGAACTGCCGGACACCGGCTGGCTGCGGCGTTACCGTGTTCGCGCCCATGGCGAAGTCACGCAGGCTCAACTCGACGAACTGAAAAAGGGTGTCGAAGTCGACGGCGTCAAATACGGCCCGATCGATGCGACGCTCGAACGTGACCAGGGCGCCAACGTCTGGCTGGTGTTTGCGATTCGCGAAGGCAAGAACCGCGAAGTGCGCAACGTGATGGCGCATCTCGGCCTCGAGGTAAACCGGCTGATCCGGGTTTCCTACGGTCCCTTCCAGCTTCAGGAGCTGGCCGAAGGCATGGTCGAGGAAGTGAAGACGCGGGTATTGCGCGAGCAACTCGGCGAGAAGATCGCGGTCCTTGCGGGCGCCGATTTCAATCGGCCCATGCCGGGCGAGGCCACCGCCGCAAAATCAGAGGATGAAAGCGCTGACCGTCCGCGTGGCAAGAAGCCGTTCAAGCCGGCCGGCAAAAGCGCGCTGATCGCCGACAGCAAGGGCCGCCGCGTGTTGGTGCGGCGCACCGGCAGTGCGGAGGCGCGAGCCCAGAACGAAGAAGAGGCCAACGGCTATGGTCCGCCGCGCCGCCCGAAGCGGGGCTATCATGGCAAGCGCGATCTCAAGCCGCGGGACGAATGACGTATGCGTGTCGTCGGCGGCAGGTTGAAGGGCCGCAATCTCGCTTCGCCTGCCTCGCGCGACATCCGCCCCACAGCAGACCGCCTGCGCGAGTCGCTCTTTAATATCCTCATCCACGCTTATGAGGACCCGATTGTCGATGCGCGCGTGCTCGACCTGTTTGCCGGCACCGGCGCGCTCGGCATCGAGGCGGTCTCGCGCGGCGCGAAATTTACGCTGTTCGTCGACAACGGCGCCGAGGCGCGTGCGCTTCTCCGCGACAACGTCGAATCCCTCGGCCTCGGCGGCGTCACCAAGGTCTATCGCCGCGACGCCACGGATCTTGGACCCGCGCATCCCGTCGAGCCGTTCTCGCTGGTGTTCCTGGACCCGCCATACGGCAAGGGCCTTGCCGAGACGTCGCTCACCTCCTTGCGCGATGGCGGCTGGCTGACGCCGGACGCGCTGCTCGTAGTCGAAGAGGCGAAGGCCGCAGCCTTCACGGCGCCCGAAGGCTTTTCCGAGTTGGAACGTCGCGTCTACGACGATACGGAGTTCGTTTTTTTGCGTAGCGTCTAGGCGAATTCCGATATTTCAGTCAGTTTTGGTCTCGCCAAAACCAGACTGTGAGCGTGCCCGATCGGCCTCGAAGCCGCCTTTCATCGGGCCCGGTCAGGACACCCGATTTATATGGAGCACAATTGGGTCCCGCCGCGCGAAGCAATTCGTTGCTCAAGGCAAGCTCTGACCCTTGCTCGGCCGCTACCTCCATCAACCGGCTCGCAACATTCACCGTGTCACCGGTCGCCGTAATGTGCTGGTAGCTTAGGCCGCCGAGCCTGGAGGCGATGATAGGCCCGAAATGCGCACCGACCTTGAATCCAAGTTTGGATGCTACCGGTAGGGGTAGCGCGGCCAGCCATTGTTCAGTGCTCACGCAGAGTCCCACAGAACATTCTGCGGCTCTGACTGCGTCGTCAGGTGCCGGTTCCGGGAGACCGAACAAGATCATTGCGCCGTCGCCCAGGAAACTTGTGATGAAGCCGCCGTTGTCTACTCCCTCCCTGTCGACCAAAGCGTGAAAGCCTTTCAATAGCTCGCGTGTGCTGTCCGGTCCTAGCTGTTCGCTGAGAGCCGTGAATCCGGACAGATCGATAAAGACGATAGCTGCATCTTGGCTGACAGGTGTCTTGAGAAAATTGGGATCTCGGAGCAGCCACTCCTGTATGCCCGGTGCCTGGAACTGGTCGAGCAAGTCGCTCCTTGTTGCGAAATAGTCGGCTCGCCGTCTGCCTGACCAGAGTTGAATGCTTGCGAACAAAATGGTCGGCGGAGCAGCGGCAGCGACCGGCACGGCTGCGCTCAGCCATATGCCCCACAAGAACGTCAGAAAGATTGTCGTCCCCCAGATCATAAGGACGGCGGCAGCCGCCAAAAGCCCGGCTGCGTTTCGATGCCATGCCAGCAAGCCGACGAGAGACATCGGTAACAGTACGCTTACGATGCCATCTGCCAGGCGTACAGACCGATCCCTCAATATGCTGTCCCCGGCAATCAGGTGCGTGATTGCCGTGGACAGGATTTCCACCCCCGGCATCTGCGTTTCAAAGGGGGTCGGGAAAAAATCCCCGCCGGCGGTGACGGTCGCGCCGATAACAACAATTCGATTTTCAATACTTCCAACCGCTGCCTCACCCGCGAGGACCGATGCTGCGCTGATCGTTCGGATTGTACCGCGTGGACCATAGTACGTTAGGGGCAAAGCGTGATCGAAGTCGGTGGGAATCGATCGCCGACCGAGCATCAGACGGTTCGGCTCGATCGTGATATCTTCCTTGGTCGCAAGAGTGACAACTCGAAGTGAAAACGAAATTTCGACCTCGTCATTTGTTCGGAATATCATCGGAATAGAGCGAGGAGTGCCGGTTCGATCGGGCGTCACATTGGCGATGCCTGTTTGCGCTTGATCGGAAAATTTCTTGAGTGGCAGCAGGAATTTCTCCGCCCTTGGCAGCTGCGCGAGCGGACCTTCACTTTTGCCAGCCAACACCGCCTGACTTGAAGTCGGAAAGATTGCAGCGGCGGCAATAACGGCGGGACGTTCCGCGAGCGACCTTGCCAAAGCGTCATCGCCGTCGTCAGTCCCGCCATCGATCAGCAGGAGATCGACCGCGATGATCTTCGGCGCCAGACGCGCGATCGCGCTGACGATCCTGGAAAGATCTGTTCGGGCGAGAGGATACCTGCCGGCCTGCTTTACCTGGGCGTCGTCTATTGCGACGATGGTCACAATATCCGGCGGCGGTCTGACACCGCGAACAAGCGCTCGGAGGTCGATCATCGCAGATTCAGCGCGGTCGAGAAATCTGAGATGACCTTGCGAGTGCTCGAAATAGACTGCACCTCCCCAAAGACCGGCTAGAGCGAGTGCAGTCAGGTTTCGGAGATAGCGGCCACTCATCGGAGTTTACTGTCCGAGACGCGCCATCAAGGCAGACACCCGTTCGGGAGGCCAGCGCTTCACGGTCAGGGGTCCTCGCGCCTCTACATCCACGCCTTCACCCGGCCCGAGAGTTACACCGCTAACTCCATTTCGCCGGTCGACAACGACCCGGCCGCTGACCACAAACACGGAAGACTTGTTTTCGGCGGCGTCAATCGCCCATTTCGTGCCGCGCACGGCTGCGATCGCTTGCGGTGTAATGACCTTGAAAATATTTCCACCCGGCTTCTTCGGCGCATCGATCAGCAAGGCCTTACTGTCCAGTTCGACTGATTCCACGCTCCGACTGCCCGCACGATGCCGCAGAAAATATCGCGCGTTATCTTCGGCCACGATCGTTAGTCCTCCATCGCATCGCAGAGTTTGCGTGGCGTTCGCCGAATTCTCGGAAGTGCAGCCTGCAGTGCGAGACTGGGCGACGCCGGTTTCGACCGGAGGAATGCTGCAAACAAGAGCGAAGCATGCCACTCGGATAATTGTCTTCATGACAAACCCCCGATCTATCTGAGTTGCGTCAGATTTGGCTTCGACCTCCGACTAGACACCGGCCCGCTTGTCGGCAAAAGGGCAAATTTCCTGACCCAACTGGGTCACATGGCCGCGGCGGCAGCGATGCGACCGGCGGCGAGCAAAGCGCCGGAAACTCGCGCAATGACATCAAAGCAGGCGTCAAGAGCCGGCATATTATGCCGATTGCGACGAGGAACTTGCGGCTTCGCCCAGCAGATTCAGTTGCGGGATCGTCGAAGCCAGGCGGGCAGATGCGATAGTGCCGTCATGACGGCATAGATGATCACTGCATTGAGCGCGACCGCCGTCGGCAAGCTCGGAAAATAATCGATCCAGGGCAGCGCCAGCAGCACGGCAAACACACCTGAAAACATCCGGTGATCAAAATGTGCATAGGCGGCCGCGCCCGCAAAGGCGATGAGATAGAGGGCCGTGATCGCTACCGCGAAATCTTGAATACATCACCGCCGCCCGAATAGTTTCTCGATGTCCGCGAGCTTCAATTCCACGTAGGTCGGCCGGCCGTGATTGCATTGGCCGGAGTTCGGCGTGTCTTCCATCTCGCGCAGCAGGGCGTTCATTTCTTCCGGCTTGAGACGGCGTCCGGCGCGCACCGAGCCATGGCAGGCCATGGTGGCCGCGACGTGCATTAGCCGTCGCTCCAGCGGCAATGCTTCGTCCCATTCCGCCATGTGCTCGGCGAGGTCGCGCAGTAACCCACTGGCATTGGCCCTTCCGAGCAACGACGGCGTTTCGCGCACCGCGACTGCGCCGGGTCCGAAGGATTCGATTGCAAGCCCGAACGAGGCGAGCTCTTCGCCGCGCGCCAATAGCTGCTCGACCGTGGCCTCGTCCATTTCGACGATTTCAGGAATCAGCAGGATTTGCCGCTGCACGCCGTTTTTCGCGAGCGACGCTTTCAGCTTTTCGTAGACGATGCGCTCATGCGCGGCGTGCTGATCCACTACGATGAGGCCGTCGCGCGTTTGCGAGACAATATAAGTCTCGTGGATCTGCGTTCGTGCCGCGCCGAGCGGGCGATCGAGCAGGTCGGCGACGGGTTGTTCGTAGATGCGGACGTCGGCGGTCGGCGCACCGACATCGAACGCCGCCTGGCCAGGTTCGGCGAGCGCCATGGCCGCGGCTGTTTGAAACGCCGGCGAAGGTCCGACAGGGAAGGCTGGCGAGCGCCGCCAGTCCCAATTTGATTGTCCGCCGCTTCCTGGCCTTGGCGCAAAGGCGGGACGGAGCGCCTCGATCGCCGCGCCGCCGCTGTTGGCCGCCGTGCGCCTGCCCTCGCGCGCGAGGCCGTCCTTCAGCGCATGGACGATCAAGGCACGCACAAGGCCTGCATTGCGAAAGCGCACCTCGGTCTTGGCCGGATGAACGTTGGCGTCGACCTCGCGCGTGTCCAGCGTGACGAACAGCGCCACGACCGGATGACGGTCGCGCGGCAGAGTAATCGGAATAGGCCGCGCGTACCGCGCCTAGAATGAGCTTGTCGCGCACAGGGCGTCCGTTGACGAAGAGATATTGGCCGAGCGCGTTGGCGCGGGTCAGCGCGGGGCTTGCGGCAAATCCTTCGACGATCACGCCCTCGCGCTCGGCGCGGACGTCGATTGCGCTCGTGCGAAAATCCGCGCCCAGGATATCGCCAAGGCGCGTGAGCTGGCCGGGAGGGCCGGGCAGGGCCGCAGCCCAGGTGACAGGGCTGCGTTCCTCGCCAGCGAGCGTAAAGGCGATGTCGGGCCGCGCCATCGCGAGCCGCCGGACGACTTCGCGGATCGCTTCGGCCTCGGTGCGGTCGGTCTTGAGAAATTTCAGGCGCGCGGGGGTCGCATAAAAGAGGTCGGCGACCTCGACGCGCGTGCCTTGCGACAACGCTGCCGGCGCCACTTCCGATTTCACGCCGCCTTCGACCGACAGCGCCCATGCATGCGGTTCGCCGGCGTGGCGGGTCGCGATGGCGAGCTTGGCCACCGCGCCGATCGAGGGCAGGGCCTCGCCGCGGAATCCCAGCGTGCGAATGCGCAGCAGGTCTTCATCGTCGAGCTTGGAAGTCGCGTGACGTTCGATCGCCAGCGCGAGATCCGCGCGGGTCATGCCGCCACCATCGTCGGTGATGGCGATTTTTCGCCGGCCGCCGCCGTCGGTGAAGATCTCGATCCGGCTCGCACCGGCGTCGATGGCGTTTTCGACCAGCTCCTTGACGACGCTCGCCGGACGCTCCACCACCTCGCCCGCGGCGATGCGGTTGACGACCTGTTCGGGCAATTGTCGGACGGGCATTCGGGCTCACTGGCTAAAACGGCAGGCTAATTTAGTGGCTTTCGCGGGCCCGCGGGAGGGCGGCGGCGGAGAAGTCCCCCGATCGTTTAGCGCATGATCCGGAAAAGTGTGCAGCGGTTTTCCGAAAAGATCATGCGCAAATAACAAGCTAAAGCGCCAGGATGACCCTTGGCGCTTTAATCCTCGAAGCTTCTTCCCCGTCCCGCCTTGATGTCACTGCGGCGCTTCTTGCCGTCGAGACGGCGTCTCTTCGATGCCAGCGTCGGCCGCGTGGCGCGTCGTGGAACCGGGCGGATCATGGCCTCGCGCAACAGTTCGACCAGGCGGTCGATCGCGTCGCTTCGGTTGCGCTCCTGGGTGCGAAAGCGCTGCGCATGGATGACGATCACGCCCTCCTTGGTCATGCGTTGACCGGCGAGCCGGGCCAATCGAAGTGCGGCATCCTCGGGCAGCACGATCCGTCGCGTGTCGAACCGCAACTGCACGGCGGTCGAGAGCTTGTTGACGTTCTGGCCGCCCGGACCCGAAGCGCGGACGAAAGAAATATCGAGATCGTTTTCGTCGATCGAAAGGTCGCGGGCAATCCGCAGCATTGGCTTCACCGAATGGGAGGCGACCTGGAATCGCGCCTTTCGGAACAATAGCGGCTTTGCGCGCGATTTGCGCGGGCGAAGGCGCGGCTTAATTCGCCTTCAGGGGCGCGGCGGCCACGGGCTGGGCGGCGTCCGGCGCACGGCCGACGATGACGGTCAACAAGCCGTCGCCCCACAACTGGCGTGCAGCCTGCTTGGCGTCTGCGATCGTGACCGCATCGACCAGCGCGTTTCGCCGCTCGAGATAGTCGATCGAGAGGTGATCGAGCTGGTATTGCAGCATGGCGGAAGCAAGCTTCGCCGACGTATCGAGGGAGAGCAACCGCGAACCCTTGAGATAGGATTTGGCCTCGTCCAGTTCCTGCTCGGTGGGACCGTCCTGCGCCATGCGTTCGATTTCGCGGGTGAGGGCCTCGACCGTCTCGCCGGCGCGATCTGCGCGCGTTCCGGTCGAACCGACGAACAATGCGGAGTGATTCATCCAGACCAGCGAGTCCGAGATCGAATAGGCAAGGCCGCGCTTTTCGCGAACCTCGCGGTAGAGCCGCGATCCCGATCCGCCGCCGAGAATGTGATTGACGACGTAAGCCGCCATGAAATTCGGGGCGTTGCGCCGGATGCCGGGACCGCCGAACGTCACGACGGTTTGCGGCACCTCAAGTGCGATGAACTCGCGCTGCGGCGGCTTGCTGACCACGACGTCGGGCACCGGCACGAGTTGCGACTTCGCCGGCAGTTCGCCGAAGGTGCGGTCCAATAGCGCGCCAAGCGAAGCGGCGTCGATGTCGCCGACCACCGATATCTTCAGATGCTCCTTGGTCAGGACGCGGCCGACATAGTCCTTCAAGTCGGCGATCGTGACATTCGGAACGCTTTCGAGCGTACCGCCGCTCGGCCGCCCATAGGGATGATCGCCGTAGGCGATTTCCAGGAATTTGCGGCTGGCGAGCGAGCCCGGGTTGGTGGTCTCTCGCTTGAGGCCGGAGATCAGCTGCGTGCGGATACGCTCGACGTCGACGCCGTCGAAATGCGGCGAGGTCAACGACATCCGCAACAGGTCGAAGGCTTCGTCCTTGTTGTCCTTGAGCATGCGCAAGGAACCGCGGAAATAATCCCGCGTAACGCTGAAGCTCAGCTCGATCGCGCGCCGGTCGAGATGTTCGTGAAACGCGCGCGAATCCAGTTCGCCGGAACCTTCGTCGATCAGATCGGCGACCATGTTGCCGGTGCCGGCCTTGCCGTTCGGGTCCTGCGCGGCGCCGCCGTCCATCGCGAACTCCATGGCGACGAGCGGGACGGTAGCGTCCTGCACGAACCAGGCCTCGATGCCGCCGGGGGAAACCAGGTGCTGGATCTTGGCGGCCGCGTGCGATGGCGTGGAGATCGCGGTGAGGGCGACGAAAACGCCCAGCACGAGCCACACGCGCGCGGCGCTGGTCTTGAGGAAGGTCACGACCGCTTCTCCACCTGCTTGGGCGTTGCGTCCTTGATGAGATAGCCGGTGACCGAGCGCTTCTTGTCGAACCACTTCAGCACCACGTCGCGCACCTGATCGGCGGTGACGGCGCGAACGCGCTCCGGCCACTTCCTGATGTCTTCGATGTTGAGTCCGGTCGACATCGCCCCGCCGTACCAGCGGGCCAATGTAGCCTGGTTGTCCTGGGCGTAGACCGTTTCGGCGATCAACTGGGTTTTGACGCGCTCGAGGTCTTCGGAACGAACCCCGTTCTGGCCGATGTCGGCGATCACGTCGTCGATCACCTGCTCGACCTGCGCGAAGGTCACGCCGGGCCGTGGCGAGGCCGATATCGTGAACTGCGTCGCATCGAGCGAAGCGCCTTGATAGGCGGCGCCGGCGTTCACCGCGAGCGGGCGGTCGATCACCAGCCGGCGATAGAGATAGGAATTGCTGCCGCCGCCCATCAATTGCGCCAGCACGTCAAACACGGCGCTCTCGCCGGCCGCCGCCGTGGTTGCGGAGGGGACCAGATAGTAACGCCGCAGGCCCGGTTGTTCGACGCGGGGATCGGACAGCGTCACCGTGCGCGGTGCGGCCGGTTCGGGCTCCTGCGGGCGAATGCGCTTCGGCGCAATGGCGGGCTGAGCGGCAACAACGCCAAACGTACGTTCCGCCAGCGGGCGGACTTCGTCCGCCTCGACGTCGCCGGCGACGACCAGGATGGCGTTATTGGGGGCGTAAAAGCGCTTGTAGAAGGCGAGCGCGTCTTCGCGATCGAGTTTCTCGATTTCCTGGTGCCAACCGATCACCGGCCGGCCGTAGGGGTGATTGAGGTAAAGCGCGGCCATGATCTGCTCGGTCAGCCGTGCCTCGGGATTGTTGGCCACCCGCATGTTGAATTCCTCGAGCACGACGTCGCGCTCGGGCAATACGTTTTCGTCCTTCAGCACGAGGCCCGTCATGCGGTCGGCCTCGAACTCCATCATGCTGCCAAGTTGTTCGCGCGGCACGCGCTGGAAGTAGCCGGTATAGTCGGAGGAGGTGAAGGCGTTCTCGTTGCCGCCGACGCGCAGCACGGTCTGCGAGAATTCGCCGGCCGGATGCTTGCTCGTCCCCTTGAACATCAGGTGTTCAAGAAAGTGGGCAAGGCCGGATTTGCCGGCCGTTTCGTCGGCGGACCCGACCCTGTACCAGATCATCTGGGTGACGACCGGCGTGCGGTGATCCGGAATCACCACGACTTGCAGGCCGTTGGCGAGGGTGAAGGTGGCCGGCGGCGAAGGGGATGCCGTGGTCTCGGCCGGCGCTGCGGCGGGGAAGACACTGAGTCCGGCAAACAAGCCGGCGAACAGGAAAGCCCGCGATCTCGGCGATGACATCATGCGCGGTCAGGAAGTCGGGCGGGGACAAAAGGCTCGCTGCCGGTCCGGCCACGAGCCCACAAAGCGAATGTGCAAAATTCCACCAGGAATCCTTATCGCTGCAACGACGGTGCCGCACATCGTGCGGCACCCGACTTGGGTCACGAGGTCAAAACGCAACTAGTGGAGAATTGGGCCACTAGGCCTTAGTGAACGACGCTCGATTCGCTCGACCGTCTGGCTCAGCGGATTGCGGTCTGGATTTGCCGTGCCGTCCAGCCAACCCTTCTTCTGTTCGCCGTACGCGTAATTCGGCGACGGCGTCTGGTAGCCGATCGGCGGCTGGGTAAGGGCCTGACGTGCCGGCTCTGTGCCAGGTTCGATCGGGGCGCTCTTCACGCTGCCGCCGAACAGATTGCCGATGCCGATGCTGTCGGCCAGATCTGCGGCGCCTCCGGTGAAGAGATCGCCGGGCTTGTCGTAGATCGGATCGGTGAGCGCGGTGCCGTTGCGATCGCTCGCATAGGCCGGACGTGTCGTGCCCGGGGCAGGTGCATCCTGCGGCGCGACAGGAGGCGCAATGTTGATGGCCTGAGCCTGCGGAGCAGCGCCGGCGGCGGTGACCTGAACGCGCGCCACGGGCGGCGCACTCTTCTTCTTGGCGGCGATGACGGCCTTGCGTTGCCGTTCGTCGGGGTCCTTGGGCCAGTTGGCGATCTGCTGCGCATCGCCCGAGGAAGCGGACGGCGGCGGCAGATCGAGCGTCGGAGGCACCACCAGCGGCGAACGCTCGCGGTAGTCGATGCCGCGATTGTCCATGTTGGTGCCGCGGATCATGCCGTAGAAGCCCTCGGAGATCTTTTCCGACATGGTCCTGCCGTCGTTGTCTTCCGCGCGGGCCGAACCGGCGGTGACAAGCAGGCCGAGACTCAAAGAGACGACCGCAACACCGAGGGGCCGTCCGATCAAACCGCTAGCTTTCATTCTGTGCATCGCGCTTTCCCGTCTAAAAATCGCGTTATCGTCCAAGCCCTTGGGCTTGGGTTCGGGGCCTGCAAAGCCTCACGCTCGACGGCTACTATTAGCCGGATCAGGGCGCTTTTGCGGCGGGTATTCCCCAGAACGAGTTCATACAATAGTGCGGCTACCCCGGCAACAATCGCTACATCGGCCAGGTTAAAGACATACCAATTGAAGGTATTTTCGCCGATCTGGACGTGAAACAAGGCAAAATCGACCACCGCGCCATAGATCAGGCGGTCGATGCCGTTGCCGATCGCCCCGCCGATGATCAGTCCGAGCGCCACCGTGGCCAGCGCGGTGTGTGACCGGGCCATCCAGATGCCCAGGACCACGACCGCGACCGCCTTGATCGCCATCAGGACGATCTGGGCGGTGGGGCCATCGTTCTGAAACCAGCCGAAGCTGATGCCCTGATTCCACGCGAGCACCAGATCGAAGAACGGGGTCAGCTTGACGGTGCCGCGATGGGCGATGTCGAACACCCGGACCAGCCAGAACTTGGACGCCTGATCGAGCACAAGGGTGATCGCGGCCGCGATCACCCCAAGGCGTACGTGCTGGCTCAAGGCGTCACTCCCATCGCCTTCCATTCCCGCAAGGCGATGGCGTCGCGCGGCGACACATCGGGATATTCGGCATCATCGCCGACCGTCGGCAGAATCTTCCACGACCGGGCGCACTTTCGTCCCACTGCCTTTTCGACCACGACGGCGACGTTGGGCACGTCGTTCAGGCGGAAAGCGCCTGCGGGAGCTTCCTCGTTGCTGACCATCGCATTCGAGGTGATGCAGACTTCCGCGAGATCAACGTCGAACAAGGTGGTGAAGATGGCCTTGTCGGTCACGTAGACCAGGGGCGAAGCCTCCAGCGATGAGCCAATGCGTTTGGCGGCGCGTTCCAGCTCCAGCGCCCCGGTCACCACCCGGCGTACGTCGCGGATGGTCTGCCATTTCGCAGCCAGCGCCTCGTCGCGGAACCCGGCAAGGTTGTCCGGGAAGGTGAGCAGATGCACCGAAGGCGAATTGTTCGGCCGATACATGACCCAGGCTTCGTCGGCCGTGAAGCTTGTGATCGGCGCCAGCCATTTCAGGATCGCATCGCAGAGGATATCGACGGTCGTCAATGCGGCCTTGCGCGTCGTCGACGACGGCGGGTCGCAATACAGGACGTCCTTGCGAATATCGAAATAGAACGCCGAAAGGTCGGTGTTCATGAAATGGGTGAGCGAGGCCACGACCGTCTTGTAGTCGAAGGCGGCATAGGCCTCGCGCACGACGGCGTCGATCTCGCTCAAGCGATGCAGCATCAGCCGCTCGAGCTCGGGCATGTCCGCAGGCGCAACCGCATCGGCCGGCTTGAAATGGCGCAGCGTGCCGAGCATCCAGCGCAGCGTGTTGCGCAGCTTGCGGTAGGTTTCGATGGTGTTCTTCAGGATCTCGGGGCCGATGCGCTGGTCGTCGGCATAGTCGGTCGCGCAAACCCACAACCGGAGAATGTCTGCGCCGGATTGCGCGATGACCTTTTGCGGCTCGACGGTGTTGCCGAGCGACTTCGACATCTTGCGGCCGTTCTCGTCCAGCGTGAAGCCGTGCGTCAGCACCACGTCGTAAGGCGCGCGGCCACGGGTGCCGGAACTCTCCAGCAGCGAGGAATGAAACCAGCCGCGATGCTGGTCGCTTCCCTCGAGATACATCACGGTATCCGCCCCGCCATCGATCTTGCGCTTGATGCCGGAAAGTCCGGGGAAGTGGACGGGATCTTCGAGGACGAAGGCGTGCGTCGAGCCGGAATCGAACCAGACGTCGCAGATGTCGTCGACCTTCTTCCAGTCTTCATTCGCCTTCGGGCCCAGGAAGCGCTCGCGCGCGCCTTCCATGTACCAGGCGTCGGCGCCCTCCTTTTCGAAGGCCTCCGCGATGCGCTGGTTGATCGCGTCATCCTTCAGGATTTCGGCCGAGCCATCGCCCTTCTCGCGCACGAATACCGCGATCGGCACGCCCCAGGCGCGCTGGCGCGAGATCACCCAATCCGGGCGGTTGACGATCATGCCGTTGATACGGTTTTGACCCGCCGGTGGCACCCATTGGGTCACCGAGATCGCATGCAGCGCACGGGCGCGCAGCGTATCGCCGGGTTTCGCCTTGCCGTTATCGACGATGTCCTTGTCCATCGCGATGAACCATTGCGGCGTGTTGCGGAAGATCACCGGCTTCTTCGAGCGCCAGGAATGCGGGTACTGGTGCTTCAGCCGTCCGCGCGCCAGCAACATGCCTTTCTCGACCAGCGCCTTGATCACGGCCTCGTTGGCGTCGCCCTTTTCGCCCTTGTCGTTGATGACGCGCTTTCCGGTGAAGCCGGGAGCTTGCGCCGTCAGCGCACCGTTCTCGTCGACGGTGTAGGGGATGGTCGTGTTGATGCCGCGCGATTCCAGTTCGCGCGCATTCGCGGTCCAGACGTCGAAGTCTTCGCGGCCATGGCCGGGTGCGGTATGCACGAAGCCGGTGCCGGTGTCGTCGGTGACGTGATCACCCGGCAGCAGCGGAACGATGAATTGATATCCGCCGTCGAGGCCCTTCAGGGGATGCGCGCATTCGACCGCATCCAGCGTATCGCCGGGGATGTCGCGCACCTTCTCGTAAGACGTAACGCGCGCCTGCTTGAACACGCTTTCGGCGAGCGCATCCGCGAGGATCAGAAGATCGCCGTTCCTCGCCCAGTTGTCCGCAGGCGCATCGGTGACCTTGTAGAGGCCATAGGCGATTTTCGGCGAGAAGCTGATCGCGCGGTTGCCCGGCAGGGTCCAGGGCGTCGTGGTCCAGATCACGACGCTGGCGCCGGCGAGCGCGCCATGAGCAGGCGAGGTCACCGGAAATTTCACCCACACGGTATCCGAAGTGTAGTCCTCGTACTCGACCTCGGCTTCGGCGAGCGCGGTTTTTTCCACCACGCTCCACATCACGGGCTTCGAGCCGCGATAGAGCGTGCCGTTGGCGGCAAACTTCATCAGCTCGCGCGCGATCTGCGCTTCGGCCGGATAGCTCATGGTGGCGTAGGGATGATCCCAGTCGCCGATGATGCCGAGCCGCTTGAATTCCTCGCGCTGCACGCCGAGCCAGTGCGTGGCATAGGCGCGGCATTCCTTCCGGAACGCCACCATCGCCGCCGAGTCGCGAAAGTCCGGCTTGGTCTTGCCCTTCGAACGATAGTTTTCCTCTTCGATCTTCCATTCGATCGGCAGGCCGTGACAGTCCCAGCCCGGCACGTAGTTGGAATCGAAGCCCAGCATCTGCTGGCTCTTCGTCACCACGTCTTTCAGGATCTTGTTGAGCGCGTGGCCGATGTGGATGTTGCCGTTGGCGTAGGGCGGCCCGTCATGGAGGACGAATTTCGCCCGTCCCCTGGAGGTCTCGCGCAGGCGCTCATAGAGGCCGATCTTGTTCCAGCTCTTGAGGATCTCCGGCTCGCGCTGGGGCAGCCCCGCGCGCATGGGAAATTCCGTCTCCGGCAGGAACAGGGTTTTGGAATAGTCTGTGGCGTCTGACTTTTGCGGCTTTTCGGACATGTGATTTCAGCTCGGGAAAGGGCGCGGAAACGCTATGGACCTAGCGGGCGAATGGAAAGAACCCGGTCTTCTCACCGAGCTTCATAAGCTCAGGCGGAAGCCGGGCCGCTAATGCTGATGGTGCGCCGCGCAAACATGGGCCTTCCATAGCAGGGGCAGGCGCAATCGCAAAGCCCGCTCACCGTTCAAAAACCTGCTCCGTCCCTCAAAGTCGGCCCGCGGCGTCCAGTTGGGGGAAGGCATCGGGCGAGGCCGCCAGGCGCTCCCGGGCAAGCCGGCTATCGTCGTTCATCTGGCGGATCAGCGCGTCTACGCCGTCAAACTTCAATTCCTCGCGAAGGAAGGCGATGAAGGCGACATCCAGGCGGCGGCCGTAGAGGTCACCCTTGAAATCGAACAGGAAAATCTCAAGCAGCGGCGCGCCATTGTCGAACGTCGGACGCCGGCCAAAACTCGCAACTCCGTTGAGGCGCTGGCCGTCAAGTCCGACCCGCACCGCATAGATGCCGTGCTTGAGGCCGCAATTCTTGTCGAGCCTGATATTGGCGGTCGGAAAACCAAGGTCGCGGCCGCGCTTCTCGCCGTGAATGACTTCGCCGTTGATGAACCAGGGACCGCCCAGCATCGCGGTGGCCTCATCGATCTGCCCTTCGGCCAGCGCCATGCGGATCGCGCTCGAGGAGACCGGCCGTTCGGCGATATCGATATGGGCCTGGACGTCGATCTCGATGCCGAGCCGCGGTGCTTCCGCAACCAGCAGGCTTGGGGAACCGACGCGGCCCTTGCCGAAATGGAAATCATAGCCGACCGCGACGCCGCTGATGCGGAGCCGATCGATCAGATCATGGTGAATGAAATCTTGCGCCGTCGTCTCGGCGCGGCGCTTGTCGAAGCTCATCACCACCGCGCCCGACAGGCCCGTTGCCGCCAGAAGACGGAGTTTCGCGGCCTCGTCGCTCAGACGGAACTGCGGGGTGTTCGGGCTGAAATAGCTCCGCGGGTGAGGTTCGAAAGTCAGCGCAAAAGCCGGCTTGCGATGGGCAAGTCCCATGCGCAGCGCGGCATCGATCACCGCGCGATGGCCGAGGTGGACGCCGTCGAAATTGCCCATCGCCACCACCATTCCTTGCGGGATGGCGTCCGGCGGACTGCTATCGCGGATCACGGTAAAATCGGGGGCCATTTACAAAGTCTTAGCCGAGCTAGCGGAGGGGTGCGAATGTTTGAATCGGACCACCAGGAGAGGCGGACCGTGGCGTGGGGCGGAGGATGAAGTCAAGCCGGGTCGAAGGAGCGCCTTTTCAAAGGATGGATAGACGCACTCCTGCGATCGTCGGTTAACGGGCTGTTTAACGGCTGATGGTAGTCGTGGGGGTGGATCGCGGGCCGCATTTTGGCCCAGCAGCGTTCGTGTGTTTCCGAGGGGATTTGAAGATGGCGGTGGATCTATCGATGTCGGTTCTGGTGGTGGACGACTACAGCACCATGATTCGCATCATCAGAAATCTTCTCAAGCAACTCGGTTTCGAGAATATCGACGACGCCAGCGACGGATCGGCCGCGCTCAACAAGATGCGCGCCAAGAAATATGGCCTGGTCATCTCCGACTGGAACATGGAGCCGATGACCGGCTACGATCTGCTGCGCGAAGTCCGCGCCGACCCCAATCTCGCCACCACCCCGTTCATCATGATCACGGCCGAGTCCAAGACCGAGAACGTGATCGCCGCCAAGAAGGCCGGCGTGAATAACTACATCGTCAAGCCGTTCAACGCCGCCACGCTGAAGACCAAGATCGAGGCGGTGTTCCCGGATCTCGCCAACGCTTAATCGGCTATTCCATCAAGTTCGCAAATGCCCGGCCGCCTATGGCGCCGGGCATTTTCATTTGGCATGGAACTTACCATTTGAGTTCGCGCATCAGCGCGCGGGGCGGATGGCCGAACAGTTCCTTGACGGAAGCAGGGTCAAGCTGGTCGAGGCCTTCGAACTGTTCGGAATGAATGCCGCGCGCGACGAACAGGCAATCGATTCCAAATCCATGGGCGCCGGTGAGGTCCGTCCGGACGGAATCGCCGATCGCGAGCACCCGGCCAAGCGGGACTGGGTGGCCCTGCCGCTCAGCCGCGAGCGCCATGGCGCGCTCATAGATCGGCCGGTGCGGTTTGCCGTAGAAAATCGCTTCGCCGCCGAGTTCCGCATAAAGCTCGGCGATCGCCCCGGCGCAATAGATCAGCCGGTCGCCACGTTCGACGACGATGTCGGGGTTTGCGCATATCAGCGGAAGCTTGCGTTCGCGCGCCTGAAGCAGCATGGCGCGATAATTTTCCGCCAACTCGGTTTCGTCGTCGAACAGGCCGGTGCAGACGATGTAGTCGGCCTGTTCCAGCGGCACGAGCGCGGTATCGAGACCGCGATGGATCGAACTGTCGCGCTCCGGGCCGATCCAGAAGATCTTTTGACCGGGATGGCCGGCGATGAAATTCCGCGTGAGGTCGCCCGAACTGACGATGGCGTCGTAAGTGTCGTCGGCGACGTTGAGCTTATGCAACTGCCGCTGCACGGAGTCCGCCGGGCGCGGCGCGTTGGTGATGAGGATGACGGTACCGCCCTGATCGCGGAAGTTGCGCAGCGCTGCGCAAGCGTCGGGAAATGCGACGAGGCCATTATGCACGACGCCCCAGATGTCGCTGAGCAGCACGTCGACGTCGCCGACGAGGTCACGCAGCCTTTCGGCAAATTTCAACGTCGTCATGTCAAACGTGAATCAGTTTGGGCCGGCCGCGCGTCGCGCCAGTGCCGCATTGCCGGTGACGCGCGTCGGCGGTTCGATAACGGGTGTTTCGATGGCGGGCGCTCTAACCGCGCCATTGGATTCCGGTGTCTTTGCAAGCACCCCATCGGCTGACCCGTTGTCGGGACGCAGCGGCCGCGGCGCCGCAAAGAGAAAGCCTTGGCCGAACCTGACATCGAAATCGAGCAGATCGACGACCGCACGCTCACCTTCGATTCGCTCCGCAATCAGGTCGATGCCGAAGCGGCCAAGCAGGTCGGAGAGGTCGGAGGGATGAATGTCCGACGTCGATGACGACTTTGAATCGAGCAGCAGCGCCGCCGGCACCTTGATGAAGCGCACGCCGCGGTCGGCCAGCTCGCGCGGTTCGATCCGCAGGTCGGTGACGTGGTCGATCGAGAAGCGGTAGCCGCGCTGCGCCAGCGCCGCGAGATGCTCGCTCTCGGCAGCGCCGAGGTTGCGGAACATTGCCTGCTTGAACTCGATCACGAAAGAGGACGCCAGCGCGCGGTTGGCTTCGAGGAAATCAAGGCATGGTGCAAAGGTCGTGGGATCGCGCAGTGTTGCGGCCGCCATGTTGCAGAATATGCCGACTTCCTTGTTGCGGACCATCAGGCGGCGCAAGACCTGCACGCATCGCAGCATCACGGCGTGGTCGACCCGTCCGATCAAACCGGTGGCCTCGACGAAGGGCAGGAAATCATCGGCGACGATCACCCGGTCGTTCTCGTCGCGGATGCGCGTCACGGCCTCGTAGAAACGGACCTTGCGCTGCGGCAAGGTCACCATCGGTTGCAGGTAGATATCGAGGCGGTTTTCCTCGATCGCGGTCTTCACAGCCGCGAACGTCTGCATCTCGCCGCGCGGGGCAGGGGGCGGCTCGGGACTGTGGACGACAATCGGTGGCGCCGAGGCGACCAGTTTCGGAGGCTCGGGCGCCAAGGATGTCTCCTGGCGCGCCGCAGACTTTTCCGCCGCGGCTGCAATGGCCGCAACAGCCGCCGTGTTGGCGTTCAGCATGTCTTCGTGGCCGGCGACCGATACAGCGAGCTGCTTCACCAGGCCGCCGAGTTCATTGATCTCCCCAACCACCGCCTGGATGCGGTCCGCGCCGGCATGATTGAGTGACGAGAATTTTCCTTCGACCGCGCTCAGCCTGCGGCCGAATTCGGCGACCTGGCGGGCGAGATCCGCGGTCCCGCGCGACAGATCGGCGATCTGACCGCCGACGTCGGTCCGGTCGCGCAGCCGCATCGAGACCGCATTGTAGAGAATCAGGAATGTCAGGGCGGTGAGGGCGACGATTGCCGATTCCAGACTGGTTAGTCCGGCCATCGAGTAGAGGACGAGGCCAAGCGAAGCGGCGACCAGCACCATGCATATGGCGATGAAGATCGTGGAAATGCGGATCATGTGCGCCTAAAGCCCCTCAGCCCCGTGGCATTCCTCACTTGGGGAGGCGGTTGCACCGTCCTGTTTTGGCTACCCCAAGCCAACCAACACTAGCACCAATGTTGATTCGGCAGAGTAGTGTTATTTGATCGCGGCGGGAATCGATGAGGTAGCGGGGGAACTGCGGCTTCCGGGAAAGCCGCAGTCCGTGATTGTACGGGACGCGTCAGGCGCGAGCCGCGCCTTTAGGCAACGGCGCGGATGACCTTGGCGACCTTCTCGACGATCTCGCCGACTTGAGCCTCGCTGACGATCAGAGGCGGGGTCAGCGCCAGGGTATCGCCGGCAACGCGCATCATCAGGTTATTGTCGAAGAAAGCGCTGTTGAGCGCATCGAATCCGCGCTTGCCCGGCGCGTCCGGACGCGAGGTGAGGTCGATGCCGGCGGTCAGGCCGACGGTGCGGATGTCGACGACGTTCGGCTCGTTCCTGAGCGAGAAGAGGGCGTCATTCCACTTCGGCTCGAGCGCGCGGGCGTGCTCGAACAGCTTCTCGTCGCGGTAGATGTCGAGCGTGGCAAGGCCGGCGGCGCAGGCCAGCGGATGCGCCGAATAGGTGTAGCCGTGGGCCAGCTCGATGACGTGCTCGGGGCCGTTCATGAAGGCATCGTGGATGGCATCGCTCGCGATCACGCCGCCCATCGGCGCGGCACCGTTGGTGACGCCCTTGGCAAAGGTGATCATGTCCGGCAGCACGCCATAGCGTTCGGCGGCGAAGGCATAGCCAAGCCGGCCGAAGCCGGTGATGACTTCGTCGAAAATCAGCAGGATGCCGTGCTTCTGGGTGATCTCGCGCAGCCGCTTGAGATAGCCCTTCGGCGACGGCAGCACGCCGGTCGATCCCGCCATCGGCTCGACGATGACGGCGGCAATGGTGTTGGCGCCGTGCAGGTTGACCAGGTTTTCCAGCGCGTCGGCAAAATGCGCGCCGTATTCCGGCTCGCCTTTCGAAAACGCCTGCTTCTCGCGATCATAGGTCGTCGGCAGATGGTCGACGCCGGTCAGCAGCGAGCCGAACATCTTGCGGTTGTTGACCATGCCGCCGACGGACGTGCCGCCAAAGCCGACGCCGTGATAGCCGCGCTCGCGGCCGATCAGGCGGGAGCGCGAGCCCTGGCCCGAGATCTGGTGATAGGCGAGCGCGATCTTGAGCGCGGTATCGGCAGCTTCCGATCCGGAGTTGCAGAAGAAGACGTGATCGAGGCCCTTGGGCGCGAGATCGGAGATGCGGCTTGCGAGCTCGAAAGCTTGCGGAATGCCGAACTGGAACGGCGGCGAATAGTCCAGCGTCGCGGCCTGGCGGCCGATCGCTTCCGCGATCTGGGTGCGGCCGTGGCCGGCATTGCTGCACCACATGCCGGCGGCGCCATCGAGGATCTTGCGGCCATCGACGGTGATGTAATGCATGTCTTTGGCGCCGGCGAGCAGCCGCGGCGCCTTCTTGAAGGCACGGTTGGCGGTAAACGGCATCCAGTGCGCCGCAAGGTCGTTGGGAACGTTGACGGCGGCGGAGCGCGGGCTCTTGTCCAGCATGGCGGGCCTCTTGGAGTTTTGGGTGGATTGCTGCCTAACAGAATAGCAGTTTCGACCGGCGACTGGAATGTCGCGAGACCTACTATTTTCGCAGGGATCGAGCGTTTCTCAGAGCAAGCTGCGACGTTTTCGCAGCTTTGCAGCGTCCTAGATGTCGGCTGCGCGAATCCAGAATACCTCTCCTTCCGAATCCTCGGTGTCGAGCCACAGGAATTCGGTGTCCGGATAAGCCATTTCCAGCGTTTCGCGGCAGCGGCCGATCTCGCATAGCAGCCCGCCATCCGCCGTCAGGTGGCTTTTGGCCTCCTCGAGAATGCGTCTGACGATATCGATGCCATCGTCGCCACCATCGAAGGCGATCTTCGGCTCGGCCCGGCATTCCGCCGGCAGGCCGGCCATCCCTTCCGCATCGACATAGGGCGGATTGGCGATGATAAGGTCATAGCGCTTGCCTGCGACCGGAGCGTACAGGTCGCCGCGATGCAGCATGATCCGATCGTCGAGGCCGAAGTCCGCGACGTTGCGTGCGGCAACCGCAAGCGCATCTTTGGAAATGTCCACCGCGTCGATCTCGGCGTTCGGAAAGGCGCGCGCTGCAAGAATGGCGAGGCAGCCGGAGCCGGTGCAGAGTTCCAGCACCGCTCTCTACCGCGCCATCGTCTTCGATCAGCGACGGCCCGTCACTGTCTTGTCCGCCGAAATGCGACTCGAGCAGCTCGCCGACGAAAGAGCGCGGCACGATCACGCGTTCATCGACATAGAAGGGCAGGCCGCGCATGTAGATCTTGTTGACGAGATAGGCTGCCGGTTTGCGCGAGGTGACGCGGCGAGCAATCACCTCGAGGATCGCGCGCGCTTCATGGGCGGCGACACGTGCGGTCGCGAAGTTCTCGAACTGATCGGGATGAAGATGAAGCGTTTCGCACACGAGAAAGGCGGCTTCCGCCACCGGATCGGTGGTGCCGTGCGCGAACGTCAGCTTTGCCTCGTTGAAACGGCTCACGGCATAGCGGACGAAATCCAGCAGCGTCACCAGTTCGCCCGGCGAAACCTTGGGAAGTTTTGGTGCGGCACGGGAACGCTTCGGGGCGACTTTTTTCGCGCGTTTCGCCATCAGGATTTGGTCCAGCGCGCAGCCGCCGCGTCGTCATGGTCGCGTGCTTCGACCCAGCTTGCGCCATCCGGACTATCGACGCGCTTCCAGAACGGCGCGTTGGCTTTCAGGTAATCCATCAGGAACTCGGCGGCCGCGAATGCCGCCTGGCGATGTGTCGACGACGTCACGACCAGCACGATGTTTTCACCCGGCGCGATGCGGCCGACACGATGGACGACCCTGATTCCGGTAACCGGCCAGCGCGACATCGCAGTTTCGGCGTGGCGTGCGATTTCGGCCTCGGCCATGCCGGGGTAATGTTCGAGCGTCAGCGCAGCGATGGCCGCGCCGTCTTCGCTGCCCCGGCAAATGCCGGTGAAAGAAACCACCGCGCCGATGTCGCTGCGGCCAGCCGTCAGGTCTGCGATCTCGCGCGAAACATCGAAATCGGCCTCCTGGATGCGGATGGTGACGTTGCCGGTCATGAACGTACAGCCGTTAGCCGCCGGTCATCGGCGGGAAGAAGGCGATTTCGCGGGCGCCGGTAATTGCTGCGTCCTGCTTCACGTGAGCGTGGTCGATCGCAGCGCGGATCACGCGCGGCGTCTCGAAAGCATGGGCGTAGGTCTCGCCGCGCGCAGCCAGCCATGCGATCAGATCCTCGACGGTCTTCACCCCAGCCGGCAACTCGATCGTCTCTTCCGATTTGCCGATCCGCTCGCGCACCCAGGCGAAATATTTCAGCTTCATCCCTCATCCTCCTTGATGAGGTGATGGATGCCGGCACGGAAATAATCCCAGCCGGTGTAGATCGTGACGATCGCCGAGATCCACAGCAGCAACAGTCCGATCTCGGTGGTGTGCGGGATGACCTGGTCGCCCGCTTCGCCGGCGAGCAGAAATCCGATCGCAACGAGCTGCGCGGTCGTTTTCCACTTGGCGAGCTTGGTGACGGGCACGCTGACGCGCAAGCCTGCCAGATATTCGCGCAAGCCCGAGACCAGGATTTCGCGGCAAAGGATCACGATGGCGGCCCACAGCGTCCAGCCGTGGATGATGCCGTCGGCGGCGAGCATCAGCAGGCAGGAAGCGACCAGCAGCTTGTCGGCAATCGGATCCAGCATTCGACCCAACGCCGATTGCTGATCCCACATCCGCGCATAGTAGCCATCGAGAAAATCGGTCACTGCCGCGGCGATGAACACCGCCAGCGCGACCCACCGCAGCCACAACGGCCAGTCCAGGATTGCCTGCGCGTAGATGCAGCCGACGACCAGCGGAATGGCCGCAATCCGGGCGATGGTCAGAATATTCGGCAGGGACAGCGAGCTTTTCGCCAGGCCCCTGGTCGTTGCGATGTTCATTGGTCCTACCAATACCGCCGAAGGCGAGTGTCCCGGTTCTGACAGCCGCATCCCGTTGCGGCGGGTTGTTTTGCGGATGTCGGAACCAAAGGGACCCTAGCAAATATAGGTCTGTGGTGGGGCTTGGATCAGACATTCGCAATGAAAACTTGCGGCTACCTAGCGAATGTCAAATCCGCTCCACCAGGTCAACATGCGACACATATGACCTTCAGGTGACATCCTATACCCCGGCCTATCCGGCCTGGGTGTGGAAAAACTCGAAAATCTTGCGTGCGCTCTCGGCGCTGACGCCGGGGACCTTGCCAAGGTCGGCGATCGAAGCCCGCTCGATCTCTTTCAGGGTTCCAAAATGGTGCAGACAGCGCCCGTTTTCGCGAGGGGCCGATCCCGGGAATTTCCTGCAATCCGGCCTCGCGAATGTCCTTCTTGCGCAGCTTGCGGTGCGATCCGATCACGAAGCGATGGGCCTCGTCGCGCAGCCGTTGGATGAAATACAGCACAGGGTCGCGCGGCTCGAGCTTGATCGCCTCGCGGCCCGGCATGAACAGGGTTTCGCGCCCGGCATCGCGGTCCGGCCCCTTGGCGACCGCGAGCAGCGAGACCTGCGACAGTCCAAGAGAGTCAAAGATTTCCTTGGCCGCGTTGAGCTGGCCGCGGCCGCCGTCGATGATCACGAGGTCGGGCCATTGCGGGACGCCGTCATCTTCGGACGGCGATGGTTTTGCGTCGCCCTCGGTGGAAGCCGCGAGCAGTCGCTTGAAGCGCCGTTGCAGCACCTCGCGCATCATCGCGTAGTCGTCGCCGGGCGTCAGCCCTTCGGACTTGATGTTGAACTTGCGATACTGGTTTTTGATGAGGCCGTCGGGGCCGGCCACGATAAAGGCGCCGACCGCGTTGGTGCCCTGGATGTGGCTGTTGTCGTAGACCTCGATCCGGCGCGGTGGTTGCGGCAGGCCGAGCGTGGTCACCAGTCCCGACAGCAGACGGCTCTGGGTTGCGGTATCGGCAAGTTTGCGCCCCAGCGCTTCGCGCGCATTGGTGAGCGCATGCGTGATCAGTTCTTTCTTCTCGCCACGCTGCGGCGTCGTGACCTCGACCTTGAAGCCCGCCTTGATCGACAGCGCGCTCGCCATCAGATCGGCTTCCTCGATCGCGTGCGACAGCAGGATAAGTTTGGGCGGCGGCTTGTCGTCGTAGAATTGCGTGAGGAACGAGGCCAGCACTTCCTCCGGGGTGAACGATTTTTCCGCCTTTGGAAAATAGGCGCGGTTGCCCCAGTTCTGGCCGGTGCGGAAGAAGAACACCTCGACGCAGGAATATCCGCCTTCCTGGTGGATGGCGAACAGGTCGGCTTCTTCCACCGTGCGCGGATTGATGCCCTGCTGCGACTGGATCGCCGACAGCGCCGCGAGCCGGTCGCGATAGAGCGCGGCGGTCTCGAATTCGAGCTCGGAGGATGCCTTTTCCATTTCGCCGGCGAGTTGCTGTTTCACGGCCCGGCTGCGGCCCGACAGGAAATCCTTCGCCTCGCGCACGAGCTCGGTATAGCCGGGAAAATCGATCTCGCGGGTGCAGGGACCGGCGCAGCGCTTGATCTGGTAGAGCAGGCAGGGCCGGGTCCGGCTTTCGAAGAACGCATCCGTGCAGGAGCGGATCAAGAAGGCGCGCTGAAGTGCGGTGATGGTGCGGTTGACCGCGCCCGCAGAAGCGAACGGTCCGAAATACTGTCCGGGCCGCGACTGCGCGCCGCGGTGTTTGAGGATTTGCGGCGCCCAGTGGTCGCCGGTAATCAGAATATAAGGAAACGACTTGTCGTCGCGCAGTTGCACGTTGAAGCGTGGACGCAACTGCTTGATCAGGTTTGCCTCGAGCAGCAGCGCTTCGGTCTCGGTCGCCGTCGAAATGATCTCGACCGAAACGGTCGCCGCGATCATGCGCAGGATTCGCGCCGGCAGCGGCGCGTTGGCGCGCGCGTAGGAGGAAAGGCGCTTGCGGACGTTCTTGGCCTTGCCGACATAAAGCACGTCGTGGGCCACACTGAGCATGCGATAGACGCCGGGCGAGGTCGGCGCCAGCTTGACCGCGTTTTCAATCGCGGCATGCCCGATCGCGAGCGGACCTTCGGCAATGAGCTCGTTGCCGTCCTCGGTAACTTCCGGAAGCCGTGCCTCGTCCTCTTCGTCGCTGTTGACCGTCGCCGGATCGACGTCGCCGGCTGCAAGCTCCTGCGGCCGCGTCTCGGCCGCCGGTTCCGGCGTCGCCTGTTCCGGCCGCAGCGGGTCGGGCGGGGAGGTGGACGGTTCCGCCCCGGCGGCTTTTGCCTGATCGTTGAGTGCGCGCGCCATAGGTCTTGTAGGGGTGATGGGTCTTGTGAAGATGATGGTCTGGTGAAGGTGAGAGGCCTGTTGAATTTAAGCGTCGTTGTCCTGGCTTGCCAGCGCACCCCCGACGCCTTGCGTGCCAGAAATAGCCCACGCCGGAGGGCCGATTCGCGGGAAAAACCGCGCCGATAACGCTTTCTTAAGAGTAAGAAGCGGCGAGTTGCAGGTCTTAACAACCCTTTAACTTAAAACTCTCGATAAATCCGCTCAGTAATAAGTGCAAATCCGTAACCATTCCGATGGCGCCGGTTCTGCACTTTCCGCGTGGAGTATGCGTGATGAGCAGGATTGCCTTGTTCGCCGTGGCGTCGATCGCCACAGTTGTTACGTCGTCAGCGCTGGCTGCCGATCTGCCGTATGGGCGGCAGCCCTACACCGTCGCTCAGCCGCTGAACATCTACAGTTGGGCCGGTCCCTATCTCGGCGGCAACATCGGCTGGAACTGGGGTTCGGTGGACAACAACCCGACCAAGCCGTCCGGTTTCGTCGGCGGTGCGCAGGCCGGTTACAATTTTCAGACAGGTCCCTGGGTGTTCGGCATCGAAGGTGACATTCAGGGCAATGGCGCCTCCGACACTTTCGCGCCGTGGAAATTCTCCAACCCGTGGTTCGGCACCGTGCGCGGCCGCGCCGGCTACGCCTTCAGCAACATCCTGTTCTACGGCACCGCGGGTCTTGCTTTCGGCGAGTTGAGCGGCCAGACGTTCGGTCTGTCGGAAAGCCATACCAACGCCGGCTGGACGGTGGGGCTCGGCGCCGAAGTCGGGCTCGCGCGCAACTGGAGCGCCAAGGTCGAATATCTTTATGTCGACCTGAACGACAGCAATTTCACGATCACGGGCACCCAGAACGGCTATCGCTTCGGTCTGTTGCGCGCCGGCGTGAACTATCACTTCTAGTGGTCCGATTCCAACATTCGCATCCCTTCTCAGCAGGCACTTTTGCGAATGTTAGAATCAAAGGACCACTAGCAAATATAGGTTTCTAGTGGAGTTTCGGATTTGACATTCGCTTTCGGAGTTTGAGGCTAGGCGGGTAGCGAATGTCAAATCCACTCCACTAGGATAAGAAAATACCGGACAGTGACAAACTCCCGGCCACACGCGGCCGGGACTTTTTTCACCACAAGCTTTTCAGCACAAACGAATTCTACGAGATCACGAGGTTGACCGCCTTGGGCCCTTTGCCCTTCTTGTCCGGCTCGACGTCGAACGTGATGCGCTGTCCTTCGGTTAAATCCTTCAGTCCGGCCCGCTCCACCGCGGTGATGTGAACGAACACATCGCGACCGCCGTCGTCAGGCTTGATGAAGCCGTAGCCGCGTTCTCCGTTGAAGAATTTGACGGTCCCAGTCATGGCCATCGGGAAACCTCCCCCCGCACTGCTCCTGCCGTTACGCCCCTCTCGCGTATCGGTAGACCGGACCTTCGTTGCGGACACATTCCGCCGGAAGCTTTGGCCATCCAGACGGGCCTGCGTGATGGCAGTCCCGTCCAAAATCAGAAGAGGCCCTCACTCCGCCGCTACCATTCGCGGAAGCGGAACGTAAAGCCGATCCCAATGGGGCAAGCATAATACGGTTCCCGGCTCATTGCCTATCGGACTTTTACGGGCGCGACAGAATGCAAGGCCTACGGCCTGGCGCTCTCCAGCCGGAAGCGCGCCGCGCCGCCCTGGCCGAGCGGCTTTTCCAGTTCGGGCAACAAGGCCTTCAGTTCGGCCGCCAGCGTCCAGGGCGGGTTGACGACCAGAAGGCCGGCCGAGGTGAGACCTGTATCGGCAGCCTGCGGTGCGACGCTGAATTCGAGCCGCAGGCACTTGCCGGGCGGCCTCGCACCCTCGACCGCCTCCGTGACCTGCCGCGCCAGTTCGTCCGTGGCGCGCCGGCTCTTGGCCGGGTACCAGATGACGTAGCTGCCGGTCGGCCATTTGGCGAAGGCTTCCGCGAAGCCTGCCGCGAGCCGTTCGAACTCATCCTTCTGTTCGTAGGGCGGATCGATCAGGACGACGCCGCGGCGCTCATTCGGCGGCACGAAGGCGGGTAACGCCGTCCAGCCGTCGAGATCGACGACACGCGCCTGGGCGTCGCGGCGTAGCGCATCGATCAGGGTCTTGCGCGCGCCGGCTTCGACTTCGCAGGCGGTGAGGCGGTCCTGCGGCCGTAGCAAGGCGCGGGCGATCAACGGCGATCCCGGATAGCGCTCGAGCTTGGCGGGATGCGAATTGAACGAGCGCACGATGTCGAGATAGGGCTTGATCAGCGGCAGCGCGCTTTCCGAAAACCGCGCCTGCATGATGCGCGCGATCCCGGTGAGCCATTCGCCGCCGCGCGCAGCTTCTTCGCCCGTGAGATCGTAAACGCCGGCGCCGGCGTGGGTGTCGATGACGCGAAAGGCGGCATTCTTGTCCTGCAAGTAAAGCAGGATGCGCACCAGCACGACGTGCTTGATGACGTCGGCGAAGTTGCCGGCGTGAAAGGCGTGGCGATAGTTCATGGACGACGGGTTAGCACGTCATTGCACGTGAAGCGAAGCCTCCCGCAATGACGCAAGCACGATCGTTTACGCCTCAGCCGCCGCGCACCGGCGGCATCGTCACCTGGTCGCGGCGGCAGGCCTGTCGATCGACCTCGTCGCAACCGCGGAACTGAAGATCCTTGCCCATGCAGATGCGCACTTCGCTGAGCCGCGTGCGGTTGCAGGTCACCGCGATGGCGTTGGCAGGCAGGCCCGGATTGACCTTGATGAAGGCGTCCTCGACTTCGGTGGGCGAGATGGTTTTCGGATTGGCGAGGTCGATGAACTCGGGCGGAATCTTCACGGCCGCGCGTGCCTTGCGGATGGCCTCGAAATAGCCGCGGGGGCCGAGGCCGGAGCAGGTGCCGTGCTTCTTCCATTCGTTGAAGATCAATCCCGGCGCCGGCATCAGGTCCAGCATCGAGGTCATGATGTTGCGGTCCAGCCAGGAATTGCGATCGCAATATTCGGGGAAGCCGTGCTCGTATTGCGGCCACAGCCCATGCACGACGAACGAGAAGGGCCGTCCGCCGCACTGGATATCTTGCGAGCGGCCGCCATTGCCGCGTTCAGCCGCGCTCTCGCAGAACGACGGCGACCAGGACAATGACAGGACGTAGAAATCGAACTCACCGGGTGCATTTTGCCGACGGTCCTGCGCCGAGGCGCTTGACGTGGCGCTGATGCCGATCGCTGCGATCAAGAAGAGATAGCCGAAGCCGAAGAGAATTCGTGCCGCCCGATCCCAAGAACGCCCGAACATCAGGGAATGCCCAAACATATGCTGTCCTCACTCCACAATTCCTCGCGGAACCTAGCATGAGGCGAGAACATTTCAAGAACAAAAATTGACATGCTCGCCGAGCGCGAGCTGCGTCGGACGTTTGGAAGCTAGATCGAAAGTCGCTCTTAGGGCTTGGCGCCAGCGCAGGACGGATTGTAGGCCCAGTTGCGATCAAGGCCGGTCACGCACCATTCGACGCCCTGGTCGTAGCCCGCGAAGCCGCCGTCCTCGATGATCGAGTAATGCACGCCGTGGACCTTCCCATCGCTCAGCATCACGTCGCCACTGCAATAGCGGCGCGGAATGTTGTCGGACTGCCAGGGCCGGAAGGCCACTTCGTGAATCCGTCCGTAGCCGGTGATCGTGAGGCTGGAATTCCAGAAGGTGCTCTCTTTTTCCTGGAATCGCGAAGTGATGGTCCCGAGCGCGGCCTCGCAGGTTTTCACCCGGCCGTCATACTTCGGGCCCGTGAGCCAGAAGTTCAGCTCCAGCGGATTGGCCGCCTGGGCGGTCTGGCCCAGCGCCAGCAGGCCGAATACGGCCCCAAGCGTCACGCCAAGGCCGGTTTTTCTCGCAAGTGAAAAGATGTCACGCATGGTCGGTCCGCCGATGATCAAGCCGCCAAACCGTGCCGCGAAGCCTCCCCGAGGTCAAGTGCAGCGCGGCAACACATCCCAATAACTAGGTTTCCCGCAGCTAGCCGCGCTTTTCACGGCTTCTGATGCGCTTTAAGGTGGCGCCAAAATAAGGAGCAAGCGATGCGAATCATCAAGGCCGCCGTTCTGATCGCCTCAGGCGCCATGCTTTCCCTGGCGCCGGCGCGGGCCGACATCGTGCCGCCGGTCAAGGGCAACGATACCGGCGGCATCATCGCCTATGAGGTGGCCCAGCGCGTCGACGCCCGCCAGCTCGCGGTCGACCACTGCGCTACCTACGGCAAGGTGGTGAAGTTTCTCGCCGTCGACCCGCACTATGGCGGTTATGTTTCCTTTGCCTGCCGCTGGGTGCCGTACGGCGCCAACCAGCAGCCGCTGCGCACCCTCTATTGAGGCATCTCCCGGGTTTTCCCGTCTTGTCGATGCCGGAGCGTGACCGATGACGCGTGAACTTGCTGGCTTGGCTTTGGGCTTGGGTCTGAGCCTTGGTTTAGGTCTGCTGTTGGTCGCGGCGCCGGTCGATCACGCGCGCGCCGACGATCTGCCGGTCCGCAAAGCAGGCTTGTGGGAAATCAAGATGGTCAGGACCGGCTCGCAATTGCCGGAAATGACCATGCAGCACTGCACCGACGCGACCATCGACAAAGAGATGAACAACATGGTCTCGCCGATGGCCAAGCAGATCTGCTCGAAGCAGGACATCCACAAGACGGCTTCCGGTTACGCCACCGATTCCGTCTGTAGCGTCGCCGGCGTCTCGATCGCCTCGCATTCGGACATCAACGGCGACTTCAACTCCGCCTACACGGTCACGACCACGTCGCACAGCGACCTCGGCAGCAAGGGAGCGCCGCGCGACACCGTGACCAAGATCGAGGCGAAATGGCTCGGTGCCTGCAAGCCGGACCAGAAGCCGGGCGACATCGTGATGCCCGGCGGCGGCTTCAAAGTGAACGTCAAGGACGCGGCGAAGCTGCAGAACCTGCTGCCCGGCGCGAAGCAGTAGACGCCGCTACACCGGAATTCGCACCGTCGCGCGCAAGCCGCCCAACGGGCTGTCGCCAAGCGTAATGTCGCCGCCATGCGATCGTGCGATGTCGCGGGCGATCGCAAGACCAAGTCCGGTGCCGCCTTCGTCCTGATTGCGGGCGTCATCGAGCCTGAGGAACGGCTTGAACACTTCCTCGCGCATGGCAAGCGGAATGCCCGGACCGTCGTCATCGACCGTCACCGTCAGATAGCGATGGTCGCGCTGGCCGGCGATCGCAATCGTGTTGGCGTGGCGGGCGGCGTTGGAGACGAGATTGGCGAGGCAGCGCTTGAAGGCCGCGGGTTTCACCGTCACCACCGGAAGGCCGTGGAATGATACGGTTGCGGTGTGGCCGTTGCGCTCCGCGTCGCTGCGCAATTCTTCCAGCGCGAGCGTCATGTCGGTCGGCTGCGCCACCTCGCCGCTGTCGCCGCGCGCAAAGGCGAGATAATCCTCCAGCATTCCCGACATCTCGTCGACGTCCTTGCGCATGGCGTCGACCTCGGGGCTGTCGCCGATCAGCGCCAGTTCGAGCTTGAAGCGGGTCAGGATGGTGCGCAGGTCATGCGACACGCCGGCCAGCATCGCGGTGCGCTGTTCGATCGAGCGCTCGATGCGCGATTTCATTTCCATGAAAGCATGTGCCGCGCGGCGCACCTCGCGCGCGCCCCGCGGGCGGAAGTTCGGCGCTTCGCGTCCCTTGCCGAAGCTCTCGGCGGCATCCGCCAGCCGCAGGATCGGGCGGATCTGGTTGCGCAGGAACAACACCGCGACGATCAGCAGGATCGACGACGTGCCGACCATCCAGAACAGGAAAATTTCCGAGTTGGAGGCGTAGGCGGCGCTGCGCTGGGCGAAAACGCGCATCACGGAGTCGTCGAGCTGAATGCGGATCTCGACCAGGTTGGAGCGGCCGACGGTATCGATCCAGAACGGCTTTGCGATCTGACGGCCAAGCTGCACCGACAGCGTCTGGTCGAGCAGCGAGAAGAACGGTTTCGGTCCGGGCGGCGGCATATCGCCGGATGCGAGAAAATCCACCACCAGGCCGAGCCGCTGCTGGGCGATGCGCCGGAGCAGCGCGTGATCCTTGTCCTGCGGGTAGTTCTTGTAGACGTCGATCAGTGCGGCGATGTCGGACACGACAGCTGCGGACAGATGCCGCGTCACCGTGTTCCAGTGCCGCTCCATGAACACGAAAGCGACCACCGATTGCAGCACCACCATCGGCACGATCATGATGAGCAGCGCGCGGGCGTAGAGGCCGGTCGGCATCCAGCTCTTGAACGCATTGCCCATCCAGCCATTGACCGCCGACACCCGCCCTGCGGCGGTGCGGATTAGCGTGAAGCTGGTATCGAGCGTGCTCATGGCGACCGGTTCAAGGGGAGGCGACCAGGCGATAGCCGATGCCGCGCACCGCTTGCAGGAACAGCGGATTGGCCGGGTCGCGCTCGATCTTGCGCCGCAGGCGATTGATCTGAACGTCGACCGCGCGCTCGTTCACGGTGCCGTCGCCGGTCAGCGCATTGCGTGGCACCGTCTCGCCTCGCGCCAATGCCAGAATCCGCAGCATGTCGCGTTCGCGGTCGGTGAGGCGAATGGCTTCTTCGCCCTGACGCAATTCGCCGCGCTCCAGGTGGTAGATGTATGGGCCGAACGCGATCTGCTCCAGCGTCTCGACCGGCGGCGGCGCGGTGCGCTTGAGGATGTTGTTGATCCGCAGCGAAAGTTCACGCGGCTCGAACGGCTTCGCGACGTAGTCATCCGCACCGATCTGCAATCCCTCGATCCGGCTTTCCGCCTCGTGGCGCGCCGTCAGCATCACAATCGGCACCGAAGATGACTTGCGAATGAACCTCGCGAGTTCGAAGCCGGTCTCGCCCGGCATCATCACGTCGAGGATCAGGAGATCGAAATGCAGGCCCGTGAGTTTGGCGCGGGCGTCCTTGGCGCTCATCGCCGTGGTGACGCGGTAGCCCTCGCCGCACAGGAAGCGCGACAGCAGATCGCGAATGCGGCGGTCGTCATCGACCAGCAGTAAATGCGGCGCGTCGTCGGCCGGCTCTCGCGGTGTCCGTGCGATGATTGCAGCTTCCGCCAAATTCTGGTTCCTATGTCTTGCCGCCGGACGGCGTGGCGCCAAAGATGGCTTCCAGCACCTTGTCGGGATCTTCGCGATCGATCATGGCGCGCAGGAATTGGCTGACCGCCTCGAGCCCGGCCGGCTCGATGCCGCGCAGTGCGCGATTGAGCCGCTCGGTCTGCAAACCTGCGAGCTTCGTCACCAGCGCCTCGCCCTTCGCGGTGGCGAAAAGAAGGCGCTGGCGGCGATCGTTGTTGCCAGCCTTCTGCACAATATAGCCCTCGTCGAGCAGTTGCTTCAGGACGCGTCCGAGCGACTGCTTGGTGATGCGCAGCACGTCGAGCAGATCGGCGACCTTCAAGCCGGGATAGCGGTAGACGAAGTGCAGCACACGGTGATGCGCGCGCCCGAACCCGAACGCCTCGAGCTCGTGATCGGCGTCGCCGACGAAATCGCGGTAGGCGAAAAACAGAAGCTCGATGATATCCCAGCGCAGCCCGGAGGCCGCGCCCGGACGTGCCTCGTTCGACTTGGCGCCGGCCGCCGTCGATGGGCCTGATAAAATTATGTCAGCCATATTGACATATCTTGGGTCCAATGTTACAAAACCATCGCCCGCGACGAAACATTAAGTCGTTTCAAGCGGGTCGATATGCTGCCGGCGGCCGAAGGAGGCCGGAAGGCAACCGAGCCTTCGAATGGGTTGACCCTACGATTGTCGAGCGGCATTTCGGCAAACATACTGGACTTCTGCGCCTCACAAAAGCATGTCCTTGGCGATGTGCCCGGTGGACGGCCTGCCGCAAGGCGGGCGGCGAAGAAGGTCCGGATCCATCGGGCGAGCAAGCCGGTCGAGAATACGGGAAACGAGGCAATGAGTTTGAAATTCGAAATCCACCCCTCAGCCAATCCGACGCCCGAGAAGGAACGCGTGGCCAGGCTTGAAAATCCCGGCTTCGGCCGCATTTTCTCCGATCACATGTCCATCGTCCGCTACACGCAAGGGCAGGGCTGGCACAGTGCGCGCGTCGAATCCCGCGCCAACTTTCCGCTCGATCCGGCCGGCGCGGTTCTGCACTACGCGCAGGAGATTTTCGAAGGTCTCAAGGCCTATCGGCGTGACGACGGCGGCGTGAACCTGTTCCGCCCCGACGCCAACGCCAAGCGCTTCCAGAATTCGGCCGAGCGCATGGCCATGGCGCAACTGCCCGAAGCCATCTTCACCGAAGCTGTCGAGCAACTCGTGCGGATCGATCAGGCCTGGATACCGGGCGGCGAGGGCAGCCTTTATCTGCGGCCATTCATGATCGCGAGCGAGGTGTTTCTGGGTGTGAAGCCTTCCGCCGAATACATCTTCGCGGTCATTGCGTCGCCCGTCGGCTCCTATTTCAAGGGCGGGCCTGCGCCGGTGTCGATCTGGGTGTCGGAGAATTACACACGCGCCGCGATCGGCGGCACCGGTGCGGTCAAGTGCGGCGGCAACTATGCCGCAAGTCTGCGTGCGCAGGCCGAGGCGATCGAGCATGGTTGCGATCAGGTGGTTTTCCTTGACGCGGTCGAGCGCCGGTACGTCGAGGAACTCGGCGGCATGAACATCTTCTTCGTGTTCGACGATGGCTCCATGCTGACGCCGCCGCTCGGAACGATCCTGCCGGGCATCACCCGCGATTCCATCATTGCGCTGATGAAGGATTCAGGCGTGCGCGTGCGCGAGGAAGCCTATTCGATCGACCAGTGGCGCAAGGATGCCGCCAGCGGCAAGTTGAAAGAAGCCTTCGCCTGCGGCACCGCAGCCGTGATCTCACCGATCGGCAAGGTGTGTTCCGGCAGCGGCGACTTTCTCATCAGTGGCGGGGCCGCCGGTCCCGTCGCCATGGGGCTGCGCAAGAAGCTGGTCGATATCCAGTACGGCCGGACCAACGATCCGCATAACTGGATCAAGAAGGTGGTGTGATTGGTTCTTCGTCATGCCCGGCCTCGTGCCGGGCATCCACGTCTTGACCTTTGGTGACGAAGACGTGGATGGCCGGGTCAAGCCCGGCCATGACAAATTCTGGAGCTGGGTTGCGAGGAAGAGAACGGCGGTTGCCGCCTTGCGCCCCGGCTGGTACCAACGCGCGCATCATGACCGACAAAGCGAAAAAGCCGCAAAAGCTGAAAGCACGCCTGCCGCGCGGGCTGGAAGATCGTGGTCCTGCCGCGATCAACGCAACGCGGCAGATGGTGGAAAAAATCCGCGCCGTCTACGAGCGTTACGGTTTCGAACCGGTCGAGACGCCCGCGATCGAATATACCGACGCGCTCGGCAAGTTCCTGCCCGATCAGGACCGCCCCAACGAGGGCGTGTTCTCGTTCCAGGACGATGACGAGCAGTGGCTGTCGTTGCGTTATGATCTCACCGCGCCGCTCGCACGTTATGTCGCCGAGCGTTATGGCACGGAAAATCTCGTGCTGCCGTATCGCTCGTACCGCTTCGGCTACGTCTATCGCAACGAGAAGCCGGGTCCCGGCCGTTTCCGGCAATTCATGCAGTTCGACGCCGACACCATCGGCACGGCGGCCGGCGGGCAGTCGAGCGCGGCAGCGGATGCCGAGATGTGCATGATGGCCGCCGACACGATGGAAGCGCTCGGCATCGCGCGCGGCCAATACGTCGTGAAGGTGAATAACCGCAAGGTGCTGGACGGGGTGCGCGATGCGCTCGGCATCACGGATGATGGCCAGTGGCTGACCGTCATGCGTGCCGTCGACAAGCTCGACCGGCTTGGCATTGCGGGAGTCAAACAATTGCTCGGCGAAGGCCGTAAGGATGAATCGGGCGACTTCACCAAGGGCGCCGGACTGAAGGACGCGGATATCGCGCTCGTGGTGTCGTCGGTCGAACAGGGTGATGGACCGATCGATCCGCGATTGCGCGACAGCAAGATCGGACAGCAGGGCCGCGAGGAACTGGAAGACATCGGCAAGCTTGTCGCGGCATCGGGCTATGGCTCCGACCGGATCATGATCGATCCATCCGTCGTCCGCGGCCTGGAGTATTACACCGGTCCGGTTTTCGAGGTCGAACTCCTGCTCGACACCAAGGATGAAAAGGGCCGGCCCGTGCGCTTCGGCTCGGTTGGCGGCGGCGGACGTTATGATGGTCTCGTCTCGCGCTTCCGCGGCGAGGTGGTGCCGGCGACCGGATTTTCCATCGGCGTCTCTCGCTTGCAGGCCGCGCTGACGCTGCTCGGCAAGCTCGATACGCGCCCTGAATCCGGCCCCGTGGTGGTGACGGTGTTCGACCGCGACCGTGTCGCCGACTATCAGAAAATGGTCGCGGACTTGCGCAACGCCGGCATCCGCGCCGAGCTTTATCTCGGCAATCCGAAGAACATGGGCAATCAGCTCAAATATGCCGACCGCCGCAACGCGCCGTGCGTGATCATCCAGGGGTCTGACGAGAAAGCGAAGGGCAAGGTGCAGATCAAGGACCTCATCCTTGGCGCTGGCCTCACGACGACCGAAGACCGTGACGAATATCTGAAGAAGCAGGCCGAGGCGCAAACCGAGGTCGATGAAGGCGAGCTTGTCGCTGCCGTGCGCAAAATATTGGCACGGCATGCCGTGACGTGGGTTAATCAATCGCTGGGCGTCATGCGCGGCCTTGTGCCGGGCATCCACGTCTTGTTTGATGCCGAAGACGTGGATGGCCGGGACAATCCCGGCCATGACGGAAAGAAGAAGCGAAAAAGGAGAAAGAGATGCCCGAAATTACCGTCAGCATGGCCGCTGGCCGCACCGACGAACAGAAGGCCGGTATGATGCGCGATATCACGCAGGCGCTGGTGAAGAACCTCGGCGTCGATGCCGATGCTGTCGTGATCCAGATCAATGAAGCGCCCCTGGCGCACAAGATGAAGGGCGGCAAGACCTTCGTCGAACGCGCTGCCGCCGCGAAGAAGTGACGCGAAGCGTCGTTCGGAAACTCCATGGACGCGCGTGACGTCATCAAGATCGGCATGAGCGCCGAACGAAGCCTGATCGTGCCGCCCGAGCGCACGGTCGGGCATTTCGTTGCCGGCATGCCGATGGTCTATGCCACGCCGATGATGATCCTGGAGATGGAGTTGGCCTCGGCCGACGCCATCACTCCCTTTCTTGAGCCGGGCTGGGTCACGGTCGGCACCGAAGTCGATATCCGCCATCTGGCCGCGACGCCGGTTGGCGCGACCGTGCGAACGATCGCGCGGGTCGTTGCGGTGGAGCGGCGCGTGATCCGCTTTGAAGTCGAGGCGTTCGACGAGAAGCGCCGGATCGGCGAAGGCCGCCATGCCCGTGGCCTCGTCAATGTCGAGACCTTCACCAAGCAGTTCGGCGCAGCGGTTAGTTTTGGTTTGACGCGTTTTCTTTACGCGAACCGGAATCCACTTCGCTCGAAAACGCTATGCTACTTCGCCAATTCCTTCGAGCGCCGGGTCGCCTCGGCGACCGCGCGCGTCATCAGCGATTGCAAGCCGTCGCTTCCCATCAGCACAGCGAGCGCAGCGGCCGTAGTGCCGCCGGGCGAAGTGACATTCTGACGCAGCGTTGCGGCCGGAAGCTCCGAGCGATGCAATAGTTCGCCCGAACCCGCGACGGTTTCGCGTGCGAGCTTGATCGCGAGCGCTTCAGGCAGTCCTGCGGCAACGCCGGCGCGCGCCAGCTCCTCGGCGAGCAGGAACACGTAGGCCGGGCCGGAACCGGAGACGGCGGTCACGGCATCCATCAGACCTTCATCGGTGACCCATTCGACCGAACCGGTCGCGCGCAGCAGGCCGTCGGCGGTATCGCGTTGGGCAGCGCTGACTTCCTTTGCCGCCACCGCAACGGTGATGCCGCGGCCGATCGCGGCCGGCGTATTCGGCATCGCGCGGACGATATGGCCGCCCAGCACCTCGCGAAGCGACGTCATCGTCGTTCCCGCCATGATCGAGACGACGAGCGTCGACGCATCGACAAAGGGTTTCAAAGCCGGTCCCGCCTCACGGAAAGCCTGCGGCTTCAGCGCCACGACAAAAGCGGCAACCGGCCCACAATCCCGCGGCGGCGGGTTCACGCGCACGCCTTTGGCGGCGAGGGCGCGGATATCCTCCGACGGCTGGGGTTCGATCACGGCCACATGGCGCGCGTCGAGGCCTTGCCCGAGCCAGCCCGACAGCATCGCACCGCCCATTTTTCCCGCGCCGGCGAGAACGACGGTGCCGTTGATTTGGGCGAGTGTTTGAGCACTGCTCATTGCGATTTCCTAGAATGGATTTCTCTCGGCAACATATTCGTCATGGCCGGGCTTGTCCCGGCCATCCATGTCTTTTCTTTGTTTAATTGAAGCAAGGCGTGGATGCCCGGATCAAGTCCGGGCATGACGACTGAGGTAGCGGATGCGCTTTACGCCTCGCCCGCGGTGTCGAACATCGCGGCGGCCATGGCTTCCTGGGCGGTCTTGCCGGCCCAGACCACGAACTGAAATGCCGGATAGTAGCGCTCGCAGGCGTGGAGCGCGCTCACCAGCATGGTCTCGCATTGTGCGGTCGAAGCCTGCATGCGGCCGGGCAGCACCAGCGCCTGGCGGTACATGATCATGCCGGTGTGGGTCCAGATATCGAAATGCCCGACCCAGAGTTGCTCGTTGATCGCCGAGATCAGCCGCTGCACTTCGCTTCGTCTTGCCTCCGGAATCTTCATGTCGAAGGCGCAGGCCAGATGCAGCGCGTCGATCTCGGGCATCCAGGTGAAGGAGAGCTGGTAGTCGGTCCAGTTGCCCCTCGAGACGATCGTTATCTCGTCTTCACCGGAGCGCTCGAACGACAGGTTATTGTCGGCGGCGACGTCCTCAACGACGGTGAGAGGATTGTTCGGGGAATCGATAATGCTTTCGAGGAGGGACATGCCGTCTCGACCTTGCCTTTTCATAAAATTCGGATACGCGCGATACGCACAGGGCATGCCGACAAGCGCTTTGATTGCGCGCCGTGGCGGCTCACTCGCCCCGATTTTTCTACGCGTCGGGATCAGTGCTTGCCGTGTCGAAGTGATGTGATTTGCGGAATCGGCGCAACGGGGTGGTGAATCCATCCACAGGCTAGGGCCAAATCGTCCACAACTCTTCGTACGCGTTAACTTTTGCGGGGAGAACAAATCGGAATCAGATTCGCTCCAGGCCCCAATCGTTAACTTTTGGCGGTTCGGGAACCAGCGGCGCGCGCCGCGATGGATGCTGATCCGGGCTACGGCTACAGGTTATTGCTGCTGCCGCCTCCGCTCGTGATAATTTGCCGCGCGGGGCGTTGTTCTACTAACCTCCGCCGCGAAACGAGGACACTCATGAATCAAACGTCGCAGGAAGGCGCGGGAGCGTCATCGCAAGCCACCGAACAGGCGCCCGCCCATCCACGCTTTGCCAAGCCGCAGCGCGTCGCCTTCGTGCAATCGGCGTGGCACAGCGACGTCGTGGCCGAGTGCCGCGAGGCGTTCCTCGCCGAGATCGAACTGCGTCACATCGCGCGCGCGCAGATCGACGTGTTCGAAGTACCAGGCTCTTTCGAAATTCCGCTGCACGTGCAGCTCCTGGCCAAGACGCGCCGCTACACGGCGATCGTGGCGGCCGGGCTCGTGGTGGACGACGAATACGTCGCCGAGACCGTGATCAGGGCGTTGATGGATGTGCAGTTGCGCACGGAGATCCCGGTGTTCTCGGCGGTGGTGACGCCGCAGCAGTTCCGTGAAACGGCGGATGCCGATTTCCTGCAACGGCACTTCGCGGCCAAGGGGATGGAAGTCGCCGCCGCCTGCGCCAACACGCTGCTCAGCCTGGAGCGGCTGCGCGGCCAGGTCGCGGCAGGCATCGTGTAGATCGATCCGACCGGCAAAGGCCGCCGTCAAATGATGGCATTGTTACGGCTGCCTTCTTCTGCCTCTTGCCGGTTCCCCGTTAAGATTACATTTTAACTAAAAATTAAGGATGCGTTTGCGGGGGCCGGAGGCGCTGCCTAGCGTGCCTCTGAAATACTGCTCCGCAACAATAATGGTGTGTGCGTCATGAAGACCAGAATGTACGGAATCCTGGTTGCGTCCGTCGGCGCGATCGTTTTGACACTTACCCCGAGCGAAACCTTCGCCGCGTCGAGAGGCGCACATGGTTCTCACGGGATGGCGGCTCACTCTCTCCGTCACCATCACCGGCAGCAAAACCAAAACCAAGACGGGCTTGTCTGGGGCGACGGTGGATATTTCTACGGTCCCACGGGTGACACCCCGGCCGGCGTGCCGCTCACCGGCGATATCCGCAATTCGAATGCGAGCGACGACATTCCCTGGGATTGGGCGCATCGCTATCCGCCGCTCGTCGTTCCGTCGGCGCGGCCCTACGTATCGAGCTGCGGTTCGGAGACCGTGACGGTGCCGGACGGACGTGGCGGTACCGGACAGGTCAACATCACCAGGTGCTACTGAAGGCAGCCTGAGACGTCGGTCTCTCAGCTCAGTCGAACAGGCTTGAGACCAACTCTTCCGCAGCCGTGCGTCCGATCGCTTCAGCGATCAGCGCGTCGATCGGCAGCGCGCGGATATTGGGCGACTTGATCACCGCTTCGGTCGGCTGGATCGAGTCGGTGATGACAAGTTCCTTCAGCCGCGAGGTGGTGACGCGCGTGACCGCGCCACCGGACAGCACGCCATGGGTGATGTAGGCGTAGACTTCCTTGGCGCCGTTGGCGAGTAGCGCGTCGGCTGCATTCACCAGCGTGCCGCCGGAGTCGACGATATCGTCGACCAGGATGCAGGTATAACCCGCGACATCGCCGATCACGTTCATCACTTCGGATTCACCGGCGCGCTCGCGGCGCTTGTCGATGATGGCGAGCGGGGCGTTGATGCGCTTGGCGAGGCCGCGGGCGCGCACCACGCCGCCGACGTCAGGCGACACCACCATCACATTGCCGAGGTCGAACCGTTCGCGGATGTCGCGCACCATCACCGGCGAGGCGTAGAGATTGTCGGTCGGGATATCGAAGAAGCCCTGAATTTGGCCGGCGTGCAGATCGAGCGTCATGACGCGATCGGCGCCGGCATGGCTGATCAGGTTCGCCACCAGCTTGGCGGAGATCGGCGTGCGCGGCCCGGCCTTGCGGTCCTGACGGGCGTAGCCGAAATAGGGCACCACAGCGGTGATGCGGCGTGCCGACGCCCGGCGCAGCGCGTCGGTGATGATCAGAAGTTCCATCAGATGGTCGTTGGCCGGGAACGACGTCGACTGGATGATGAACACGTCGGAGCCGCGGACGTTTTCCTGGATCTCGACGAAAATCTCCATGTCCGCGAAGCGGCGGACGATCGCCTTCGTCAGCGGGAGGTTCAGCTTGTTGGCGATTTCCTTCGCCAGCGCCGGGTTGGAATTTCCGGCTACAAGCTTGATCGAGCCGTTTTTGGCCGACATCGAGGCTTCCCCCCGCGCCTTGCTGGAGACAACATTCAGCATATCGCAAACCCTACGAAAGCGCGTTCCAATAAACGGGTTGATATCAAGAGCCTAACCCGGCTGGCAACCCGGCCGCCCGGTTTTCCCGGGCAAAAATGCCAATTTCCGCGTGGCTTTGGCTAACGGCGCGTATAGCGGAGCCTAATAGCTCGTATAGCCGAGGGCGCCGACGGCGAATTCGCCCGCTGACGGCGCCGGTTGATCCTCGGCGCTGGCGACGGCCGGCCCGCGCCGGGAGGGCGTTGCGGGCGGCGCCGGTTGCGGCGTATCGGCCGGAGAGGTTCCATTGATCAGACCGGTCAAACCGCTCATGCCGGCCTGCGCGATCTTGCGCAACACCAGGTCGTCAGCCGCATTCCAGGCGTCGCGGCCGGCCTTGCCGGCGGGCTCCTCGCCGGAAAGCCGAAGAGCGCGCTGCTGGCCCTGATCGTAGACATCCCAGACCCAGGCGATGGTGGTGCGTCCGTGGTTGACCTGGGCGGCGAGGTAGCCCCGCACCCGGTAGGCGGCGCTACCTTCGCGGGAGACGATCGACAGGCTCCGCGTCTTGGATTCGCTGTCCAGTATGCTCACCATCCGGTCGAATACCTGAGGTGGCGGGCCGTCGATCGATTCGAAGGCAATCGTTGGACCGCTCGTGCTGCTGGCCATCGCCATGGAATTATTGGCCGCGCCACCGGCGCAACCGCCGAGGCCGCAGGCCATCATCAGCAGAACCGCTGCCGTGGTGGGGCGCGATGCGATCTGAAAAACGCGGGACAAGATCACAGGGAGTTCGCTCATGGAGTGAGAGCGATATCGTTAAAATCGATTAACGTCTAGGGCGGGTCTGCGTCAGAAATCACCGCACGCTGAACGGTTCACCGTTGGAGCCCGATCTGTTCGCGCGCTAGCCTTCGAGAACTATGGCGTGAACGTGGCGGCCGTAGTCCGCTTCCTTGCGATGCACCGAACGGCGGTAGCTGAAAAAGCGCTCGTCGGCGTAGGTGTCGATGCCGGTGTCATCGACCAAAGCGACGCCGGCATTTTCGAGCCGCTTGCGGATGAACCCGGCGAGATCGAACATCGCGTGGCCTTCGCGCGCCGCCGGCCACGAAGTAGAGGGAGTTCTCGGCGTCCGCTTGCACAAATCTTTCGACGAACTCGTTGCCGACCTCATAGGATTGCTGGCGGATCAACGGGCCGATGGCCGCCGCGACATTGCTCCGTTCGGCGCCAAGCTTTTCCATCGCTTCGACGGTTGCTTCGATCACGCCCGTCAGCGCGCCTTTCCAGCCGGCATGTGCGGCACCGATCACGCGCGCCTTGGGATCGGCGAACAGGATGGGGCCGCAATCGGCCGCGGTGACGCCGATGGCGAGGCCCTCGGTCCGGGTAACGATGGCGTCGGCCTTCGGCCGCGCCGCGGTGTCCCACGGGCGCGAGGCCACCACCACATCCGGCGAATGAATCTGGAACACGGTGAGGAATTGCTCCGGCGCGACGCGCAGCGCCGTCGCCATCCGGCGGCGGTTTTCCGCGACATGCTCCGGATTATCGTTGGAGCCGACGCCGCCGTTCAGGCCGGCGTACATCCCTTCGGAGACGCCGCCTTCGCGGCTGAAGAAAGCATGGTGAAGGCCGGGGATGGCCGCGAGCAGATCAGATTGTAGTGGAGCGGATTTGACATTCGCTCCCTCGTCGCTGCGTATTCCTGATGCGAATGTCAAATCCAAAGCTCCACTACAGATTGAGATTTGCTAGTGATCCTTGATTCTAGCATTTGCAAAGCGCCAACCACACCGGGGTGCAAATGTTAGAATCAGATCACTAGCTTCATGGCGCTTCCGCTTCCGCCTTTTCTGCAGGCGTCTCGTCGGTGAAGCCTGCCAGCGTCGTCATGTTGGGCTCGGAGATGCCGAGCACCTTGAACATTTGTCCCATGCCGCCGCGGCCGCCACCGACCAGCCGCTTCAATGCGCTGGCCACATCTTCGGACGCCTCGCTTGTGGCCTTCGCCATCAAGTTCACCGCGCGGGTTTCGATCCCGAGCCGCTTGAGAAAATCGCCTTGCGGCACCGGGCCGTGAACGCCGGCGCCGAGATCTTCCGCGGCACGCACCAGCGCCTGAAAATCGACATGCGCGGTCACGTCGGCCTGTCCCGGATTTTTCAACGGGATCGGCAAAGCTGTGGCGCGCGATTGCCTGGAGCGTATCTCCGGCATCGCTGCGCAGGTGGCCGTAATCGATGATGAGGGCAGCGCCCTCCTGGTCGCGGACGCGGCTTGCGATCTTCATGATTTCCGCATCCGGCCGCCATTCGAATACCGCGCCGATCGGGGCGGCCCGCACCCAGGCCGGCAGCAGCACCTCGAAACGCGGGATCGGATCGCTCGCGATACCGAATGCCAGTCTGCCGTTGCTGTCGAATTCGACCGTGCGCTCATGCCAGCCGTTTTCGCGCCTTGACCGCCTGATGGATCGGCAGCACGTCGAAATATTCATTGGCAAAGATCACGGAAGGGCCGTCGGGCACGTCATCGATGGTGTCGTGCCAGGTGATAGTTGCGCGTGCCCGACAGCGCCGTCATCTGCTTGTCGCGCAGCACCGGATTGACTTCGACCAGATGGATGCTCAACGCCTGATAAAGCGGCGGCAGGACGCGGAGCGCACGCAGCGCGTCCGCCATCAGCGTGCCGCGTCCGGGACCGATCTCGATCAGGCGCAGCAGCGGCGGCGAATCGATGGCCTTCCACACCGACGCCGCCCAAAGCCCAAGCAGTTCGCCGAACATCTGGCTTACTTCGGGCGCGGTGATGAAATCGCCTTCGCGTCCAAGCGGGTCGCGGGAAAGATAATAGCCGTGCTCGGGATGCATCAGGCACAGCTCCATGTAACGCCATACCGGGAGCGGGCCGGACGATTTGATCAGTCTCCTGATTTCCGACAGGAGCGGGGAAGTTTCCGTCACTAGTGCTCACTTTCCGAAGTTCGTGTTTCACCTCAGCACCCACTTTCACGAACTTCGGAAAGTCATGAGCACTAGCAAACGTATTAATTCTAGTGCCGCTTTCTATTTGAAGTTCCTGATCGAATTCGCCGCTTGTGTTTCAGGAACTTCAAATAGGCGGCACTAGATTTCCTGAACTCGGGTGGCGCTTGCGCCGCCTTTCGGCGCTTCGCCGCGACAATAATAATAGCTCCGACAAGTATCATTGGGACCGAAAGCAGCATGCCCATGGTGAGCCCACCCCACAAGAATCCAAGCTGAGGGTCGGGCTCTCTGAAGAATTCACTGATGATGCGCGCAATACCGTAGATCGCAATGAAGCTGCCGAGGATCAGGCCGGGACGTTTCAGCGCGCCCATCCGGATCATCACCGCCAGAATGGTGAAGAGGACAATACCCTCGAGTGCCGCTTCGTAAAGCTGACTCGGATGGCGCGGTATCGGCCCGCCGTTGGGAAAGATCATCGCCCACGGCAGGCTGGGATCGGCAGCGCGGCCCCACAATTCGCTGTTGATGAAATTCGCGATCCGGCCGAGGAAAAGTCCGATCGGTCCGACCGCCGTGATGATGTCGCCGAGCGACAGGATCGAGATGTTGTTCTTGAGCGCGAACAGCATCACGGCCGCGACGCAGCCGAGAAAGCCGCCGTGAAAGGACATTCCGCCCTTCCACAATTCCAAAATCTCGGCGGGGTGCTGGATGAAGAACATCGGATTGTAGAACAGCACATAGCCGGTGCGGCCGCCGACGATGATTCCGATCGTCACCCACAATATGAAATCATCCAGCTGGGGAAGGGCGACCGGCACAGGCCCGGCCCAGAGCCGCTGGTTCTTGACCAGCGCGCGCGCATAGATCCATCCGAGCACGATGCCGCCGATATAAGCGAGCGCATACCAGCGGACGACGAAAGGGCCGATCGCAAAGGCGACGGGATCGAAGACGGGAAAGGCGATGATGAGAGGGGGCATTCGCTATCGCGGGCTCGTGGCGCTGTTGACCAATTGTCTGCTTCTAACACTCGTGATTCGCCGTTTGGCAGGCACTTTTGCGAATGTTGGAAATCAAAAGTGACGGCGGTCTTGAACCGTGGCTGACGGATCGCCATTGTCTTTTCGAGTGATTGTGCAAGTGGAGTGGATTTGACATTCGCTACCTATCTAACCGCAGGTTCGCCATGCGAATGTCAAATCCAAAACTCCACTAGAAACCTATATTTGCTAATGGTCCTTTGATTTTAACATTCGCAAAAGTGCCTGCCAAAGGGAGTGCGAATGTTAGAATTGGACCACTAGCCGGCCGGAGATATGAGGGATGACCCAGACCAACAATCGGTTTTTCGACGAGATCGGGCGTTTGATGAACGATGCGGCCGGGGCCGCCCAGGGCGTCAAGCGCGAGGTGGATACCCTGGTGCGCAATCAGGCCGAGAAAATCCTGCGCGACCTCGATGTGGTGAAGCGCGAGGAGTTCGAGGCGGTCAAGGACATGGCGCGTCTGGCGCGCGAGGAAAACGAAGCGCTGAAGACGCGTATTGCAGCGCTCGAAGCCAAGCTCGGTGGCAGCGCCTCGTGACGCTGGCGGTCTGAAAACACCGATCCGGGCTGGCGGGGCGCAATGGCAAAGACCAAGCGTGACCTGCCGGTCCTCGCGTTCAAATCGCAACAGGCGTGGGACGATTGGCTCGCTTCGCAAGCGGTGGATTCGAAGGGTCTGTGGTTGAAGCTGGCGAAAAAGTCCTCCGGCATTGCCAGTGTCTCAAAGCCGGAAGCTGTCGACATCGCGCTGTGTCACGGCTGGATCGACGGCCAGCTCGATAGCTTTGACGATCAATATTCGCTCGTGCGCTTCACGCCGCGCCGTCAGACCAGCAAATGGTCCGAACGAAACCGCACCCGCGCGCTTCAACTGGTCGACATCGGGTCGCATGCTCCCCGCCGGCGCGAAGGAGATCGAACGGGCGCAAAAGGACGGACGGTGGGGCGCTGCCTATGCGCCGCAAAGCACGGCAGAGGTCCCCGACGATCTCCGGGCGGCGCTCGCCAAGAACAAGAAGGCGGGCAAGTTTTTCGAAACGCTCAACGGCGCCAATCGCTACGCGATCCTCTACCGCGTCCACAACGCGAAGAAGCCGGAGACCCGGGCGGCTCGGAATCGAGAAATTCGTCGCGATGCTGGCGGCTGGAGAAACCATCCATCCGCAGAAGTCCAAACGCTAAAACGCGGAGCTGGAGCCCTATCGGTCCGGAAGGGACGAAGCGTGCTGGGGTCGAGAAATATTGCTTCATTTCCTTGTCATTTCGGCCCTTTGGGGCTAGAACGCCGCCACGTTCGCGGCCCCCGCACCCCTGGAGGCTTGCTGCGAACTGGAAACGGGCCGCGGATTGCGGCCTTTAACTTTTAAAAAACAAGGACTTAACGCAATGGCGACCGTCAAGGAATTGAAGGCGACCGCGCGTCCGCAGAGCGGCAAGGGGGCCGCCCGGGCTGAGCGTCGCGCCGGGAGAGTTCCCGGAGTGATCTATGGCAACAACCAACCCCCCGTGACCATCTCGGTCGATGACCGCGACCTGCGCCAGCGCATCCTGGCCGGGAGGTTCCTGACGACGGTTTACGACATCGATCTGGAAGGCAAGAAGCACCGCGTGATTCCGCGCGACTTCCATCTCGATCCGGTGCGCGATTTCCCGTTGCATGTCGACTTCATGCGGCTCGGCGAAGGCGCGACGATCCGCGTCAGCATTCCGCTGCACATCGTGAAGTCCGAAGCTTCGCCCGGCGTGAAGCGTGGTGGCACCGTCAACATCGTGATGCACGCCATCGACCTCGAGTGCAAAGTGGACAACATCCCGCAATTCATCGAGGCCGATGTCAGCGAGCTTGAGATCAGCTATTCGCTCCATTTGTCGGACATCAAGCTGCCCGAGGGCGTGAAGTCGCTGACCCGCGAGGACGCGACGCTCGTCACCATCGTGCCGCCGTCCGGCTACGCCGAAGAAATGAAGGCCGCTGCTGCGGCGGCTGCCGCTCCGGCGGCAGGCGCTGCTCCCGCGGCTGGTGCTGCGGCTGCCGCTCCCGCGGCTGGTGCTGCGGCTCCCGCGGCCGGTGCCGCCGCTCCGGCGGCAGGCGCCAAGGCCCCGGCGGGTGGTGGCGACAAGAAGAAGTAAAAGGAGACGGGATGCCGCGCCATGCACTTGTTTGTTGGTCTCGGCAACCCCGGCTCGAAATACGCGCATAACCGCCACAACATCGGCTTCATGGCCGTCGACGAAATCGCGCGGCGTCATGGTTTCGCACCATGGCGCCGTCGCTTTCAGGGCATGACGTCGGAAGGCACCCTCGACCACGAGAAGGTCGTGCTGCTTCGCCCGGAAACCTTCATGAATGAATCCGGCCGCGCGGTTCAGGAGGCTGCGAATTTCTTCAAGCTTGCCGCCGGCGACATCGTGGTGTTTCAGGACGAACTCGAACTGCCGCCCGCCAAGCTGCGCGTGAAGGTCGGCGGAGGGATCGCCGGTCACAATGGTTTGCGGTCGATCTCCGCGCATATCGGCAACGACTATCGCCGCGTGCGATTGGGGATCGGTCACCCCGGTCGTCAAGGAACTGGTGCACAGCCATGTGCTGTCGGATTTTTCCAAGGCCGACAGGCCATGGGTCGAAGCCCTGTGCAGCGTGATGGCCGACAACGCCGGCCTGCTTGCTACGGCCAAGGACTCGACGTTCCAGAACAAGGTGCATCTGGCGATGCAGGCCAAAGGATTTTTCGACAAGGATGACGACAGCGACGCGTCTAGACGCTCGCTTCATCAGCTTTCAGGACAGATCATGGGATTCAAATGCGGTATCGTCGGGTTGCCCAATGTCGGCAAATCGACGCTGTTCAACGCGCTGACCGAGACAGCGGCAGCACAGGCGGCCAATTATCCGTTTTGCACCATCGAGCCGAATGTCGGCGAAGTCGCGGTTCCCGATCCGACGGCTCGACAAGCTTTCGGAAATCGCCAAGTCCGCGCAGATCATTCCGACGCGCCTGACCTTCGTCGACATTGCGGGTCTGGTGCGGGGCGCTTCGCAAGGCGAGGGGCTCGGCAATCAGTTTCTCGCCAACATCCGCGAAGTCGATGCGATCGCGCATGTCGTGCGCTGCTTTGAGGATTCCGACATCACCCATGTCGAAGGCAAGATCGCGCCGCTCGCCGACATCGACACCATCGAGACCGAGCTGATGCTGTCGGATCTCGACAGCCTCGAAAAGCGCGTCGACAATCTCGCCAAGAAGGCGAAAGGCAACGACAAGGAAGCCAAGGAGCAGCTCGATCTGGTCAACCGCGCGCTGGTGCTGTTGCGTGACGGCAAGCCGGCGCGCGCGCTCGAGCGCAAGGCGGAAGAAGAGCGTGCCTTCGCGATGCTTGGATTGTTGACCTCAAAGCCCGTGCTCTACGTCTGCAATGTCGAAGAATCTTCCGCCAAGGACGGCAACAGCTTTTCCAGGCAGGTCTTCGAGCGTGCGAAGCAGGAGGGCGCGGTTGCGGTCGTGATCTCGGCCAAGATCGAATCTGAAATCGCAACGCTGTCGCGCGAGGAGCGCAAGGATTTCCTCGATACGTTGGGCCTCGAGGAAGCCGGCCTCGACCGGCTGATCCGTGCCGGTTACCAGCTGCTCGATCTCATCACCTATTTTACGGTCGGCCCGAAGGAAGCCCGTGCCTGGACGATCCATCGCGGCACCAAGGCGCCCGCAGCGGCCGGCGTCATTCATACCGATTTCGAAAAGGGCTTCATTCGCGCCGAAACGATCGCTTACGCCGACTACGTGGCGTTCAGCGGTGAAGCCGGCGCGCGCGACAGCGGAAAACTGCGTCTGGAAGGCAAGGAATACGTCGTCGCCGATGGCGACGTGATGCATTTCAGGTTCAATAACTGACGCTGGTGCTCCTCGGACTACTGGTGCCCCGCGCCCTGATCGCGGATCGCGCCGAGATGTTCGTTGATCCGGAACACGATCAGCACGAATTCCGCCGCGATGCGCGAGAAGATGACGCCGACGACGACGCTCGCGATCGAGACAATAGCTGGATGAAACCGCCGAACGGACTGATCGCCATCTGTTGCCAGGCCCGAGAAGATGCCGGCGATGCCAAACAGGCAGATCACGGCAATAACCAGCCAGTAAAATGTCTTGATGATCGTAGGCGTGATAAAGCGGTCCCACTGAAACAGATCCTGAAAATCGAACATCTGTTCTTCTCCGGGCAAGTCGAAGGTGATTCGCGCGATCCGTCTCGTTCAATAAATGGCTAGCGCCGAATGCGGGTTCGGGCAAGTTGAAGGCGAGCCATGCGCGTGGATTGGGTTGAGATTGCCACAAAGTGCGGCCACAATCCGGCTTCCTCCAAGTTGTCCCCATGCCATGCATACTCTGGCTTTTGAAGATTTTAAGCTCGGCCATCTGGGCCGCTTCGGACCGCGGCGCGTGACGGCCGAAGAAATTCGCGCCTTCGCGGCCGAGTTCGATCCGCAGCCCATGCATCTGGACGAAGAGGCTGCCTCGCGTTCGATGCTGAAGGGGCTTGCCGGTTCGGGCTGGCATCTTTGCTCGATCATCATGCGCATGATGTTCGATGGCTTTATCGGCCGCACGGCGTCGCTGGGTTCGCCGGGCGTCAACGAATTGCGCTGGCTTGCGCCATTTCGGCCCGGTGATGAGATCATGCTCGACGTCGAGGTGACGGAAGCACGCATTTCGCGCAGCCGCCCGGCCACCGGCATCGTCATGTTCAAGATGACGGCGAGCAATGCCTCCGGGCAGGCGTTGTGCGAAATGACCTCGCCGATCATCGTCCAGCGTCGCGACGACGCAACAAGCTGACAGGTTGGCCGATGCGGTTCTTCGATGACATCAAGATCGGACAACGGCGCGAACTCGGCGCGTTCGCGTTCACCGCCGAGAACATCAAGGCTTTCGCCGTCAAATTCGATCCGCAGCGCTTCCATCTCGACGAAGAAGAGGGACGCAAGTCGTTGTTCGGGGGTCTTGCGGCGTCCGGATGGCATGTCGGCTCGGTCTGTATGCGATTGCTGGTGGAAGACGGCCAGCGTCAGGCGCGCGAGGCCACCGCTCGCGGTGAAAAAGTAGCGGTCTGGGGGCCATCTCCCGGCTTTCGCGAATTGCGCTGGATCAAGCCGGTGCTGGCCGGCGATACGATCAGCTTCGAAAGCGAGATCGAAACGATGCGCGCATCGGAGAGCCGGCCGGAATGGGGAATTCTGGAAGCGCGCAATCGCGGGACCAACCAGCGAGGGGAACCCGTGTTCTCGATGTTGGCGACGGCCTTCGTGCCGCGACGGAGCAGCGTGGCCTAGCGGGCGGATTCCGAGATTCGTTTCCCGCTAGCGCGCGGGTGAAACCAAATCCTCGCTAACTCATTATGAACCAGTGCCTGTCAGATAAAGGGCGGGGCACGAGAGGGACGATCATGGCTGACCGCCGCGGATTGAAATTGCTGGGGTTTATTTTTGCGACCATCACGGTCGCGGTGATGTTTGCGACGGGAATGATCGTGAAGGGCTATGCCGACGGCGCCTATTCGCTCGAAACCGAGCAGGTCGCGTCCCGTTAAGTGAGACTCCGCTAACCATACCTGCAAAAGACCTGCTGGAAACGCGGCCGCCGCGCCCACGTCGTTTTATCGGCTCCAGATCAGCGCCAAAACCACGACGGCTGCAAGCAGCAGGCCGACAAAGCGGATCATGATGGTCCCGACATGCTGGGTTTGTGATTGCAGCGGAATCGGATCGCTGTTGTCGGGCCGAATGGTCTTCATGCAGGACGTCCCCAAGGTCACCTGCACTTGGTCTTGAAGCGGACCCGAAAGGTTCAAAGCGCGCAATTCCTGATTACGTCATCATCTCAAAACTTTGGGCCGGGAATGACCCGGCCCAAAGTCTCTCGTATCTCTGGCAAACCGATCAGCTGTTGCGCAAACCGTCGGCGGCGCGTTTCCACTGCGCGACGTTGTCCGCGATCATGCGGGTCGACTTCATCGCCGCCTGGCTGAGCTGCGCATAACCCGAAATCTCGCGCTGAACGCGCTGCCCTTCGGCATGCAGAACATCGCGCAGGCTCTCGAGTTCCGAAATCAGATTCTCGATTTCGGCGAGCGAGGTCCCCGCCACGCGCTGGATCAGCGTGTTGACATTGGTCACCGTGGCGTCTGCCGCCGCATCAGCTCGGCATGTCGGTGCCTCCCACCATGCTCGGCGGCGTCGGTCGACGCAGATAGGCGACGTCGTTGCGGACGAAGTCGCGAATGCCGGCCTCGACATCGGAGACGGCGTCGAGGTTGGTTTCCTCTTCGATCGATTCAATCTTCTCGGGACGAATGGCGTTCATCGGCTGCTTCCCTGTTTCGCGTTGTTCGCGACCGCGGGTGTCCCCCCGCACGTCGATGTTGACGGTGCCATCAGGGCTTCCGATTTTGACCGCATCGCGGCCAATATACGGCAATCAAGGTGCTTTCGCGGGGACCAGTGTGGCGAAGCTGAAGCCCAGCCGGTGGCCGCTACCAGCTCTGCTTGAAGCCGGCGGAAATGCTTTTATTCGCAATGCCGAGCGGGGTTTCCGCGATCGAGCCGGAGATATTGAACCCGCCGACGATCTTCTGTTCGGCGCCGATCTTGCGCAGCCATTTGTCGTCGCTGGTCGACATGGTCTGGCCGGCGGAAAAACTGGTGCCGGTCTCGGTGATGCCGAGCCTGGCGGATTGCTCGGTCGCATAGATCGTATGGCTGGTCGATCCCGGCATCGGCGCAAACCCTTGCGTCATGTTGTAGCCGTTCTGGAGGGTGAGCGAATATTGATCGCCGAGATGGAGCGACTTGCTCAGGGAGGCGCCGAGCTTGCCTTGATCCTGCGCCGGATCGAGCCGCGCTTCGACCGCCGTCTTGTCCCAGATCGAGCCGACGCCCGGCGCGGTGACCGCGGCCCATGCCGAGCCGGAGGATTGCGGCTCGTTGCCGCCGTTGCTGGCTTTCTCGGCCAGCAGTTCTGCAAGCGTTTGCGGTTGGCGGACGACGGTCATGTCGGCGCCGACCCGCGTATCCAGAAACGGTGAAACCGGCTGCTTGAAGGATACCGCCGACCCATAGGTCTTTTCCTGAGACGACCACGTTCCGCCGGATGACCCCGTGCGCGGGCCGGCATGGAGCTGCTTCGGATCCCCCGTCATCAATGTGGAAGCATCGACGTCGAGCAGGCTCCAGTCGATGTCCAGATTGGCGATGTCGGAATCGTCGGAGGTGGCCGCCGCCGTGTTTTCCTTCTCCGGCAGTTCGGCCTCGGTCGCTTCCTGCGGCGCTTGATCGGGGGACTCCGGCCAGGGAGAGACCTTGGGAGGCTGCGGCAGCGGCACGTCCTCCAGGGATTTGACTTCCGGCGGTTTGACCTGCGCCTGGGCCGGCCAACCGCTTGCGGCCAGCAAAACAAACCCGGCCAAGCCATATCCAAACCTGGAAATCATCGATCCCGCCCGCAGCAATGGGCCAACCGTGATGGCCCATCATTGCCCGAATGTGGCGTGCAGGAGAGGCGGCCGCAAGGCCGGTCGCCTGTTAGACTTAAGAGGCGATGCGCGGCAGATGAATGGGATGGCCCAGCGCCTGCTCCACCAGATCGAACGTGTCGACCAGGATGCGGATGCTGGCGAGCTTGCCGGCCTTGAACTGGGCAAATTGCGCCAGCCGCAGGCTGATCGGTTTGTTGGCGTCGAGCATGGTCAGCGAATAGCGCATCATCGACGCTGCCGAGTCCGTACCCAGCATGATCGATTCGCGATCGAAACGATGCACCCGGATATTGTCCGCGACGCGGCGGATCACGTCGAGCACGGCGGCCTTGCCGCGGCGTGCGCCGAAGAACGGGAACATGTCGATCGGGCCGTAGACGGCCCAGTCGATATCCTCGTCGATCAGCGCTTCGAGGTCTTCGTGCTGGCGCTCGTTGATCGCGCGATGCAACGCACGAGAGAAACGCCAGAGACTATGCTCTGTCATGATTTCTTTTCCCGACTGGATCTTGTTGGTCAGCGACCGGCCCTGGTGGGCGTCATTGGCGACGCCGTGCCTGGAACGCTGATTCCGCCGCTACGCATGCGGCCGATATTTGAAGCTTCAAATAGTCGAAATTCGCCAAAATGCAAATGCAATTATGCATTGCACAATTGCGAAGTTCCTACCTGCGCTCATGGTGCATCGCCGAGTTGGACTCCACGGCGATTTCGGCGTCCCGTGCCGCCATGACGCCGAACCAGGTGGCCCCGCCCAGCGCGCCGATCATGGCGCCCGCCGGCATGAAGCTGAAAAACACCAACATGCCGTTATAGCCTTCGAAATCCGAGGTTTTGAAGATTTCGATCCATGCGAGCCCGGCGCCGATGCCGAGAGCCGCACCTCCGATCGCCCCCAGCAACAGGCCGAGAAAGGCGAAAAGCGCGATTTTCATGATCGTTTTGGTCCGAGGGAGCGGGATGCCCCTTTGGTAGTCTGTGGACGCGCAGGAAGGTTCATGGCCGGAATGAGGTTTTGCCGTCCGGGCGGTAGGGGTCACGCGCCCCAAGGCGGCAGCCGGGGCGGCCGATGGCGCCAAAGCCTTCACAGCGCAGAGCTGGCCGTCTATCGTCCCGCGCAACCGACCATAACGTCGGATCAGATGGGGGGAATACGCGTGAAAAGCATTTTCCGTGCTGCCGGCTTGAGTTTGTTGTTGTCGTTCCCGGCTGTATCTTCGTCGGCCTTGGCGCATACGCCGCAGCAACCGCCACACCAGTCCTACAGCGAAGGCGACTTCAAGCTCGAGAGCGGCGAGGTGATCAAGGATTTCTCGATCTCCTACGTCACCCACGGCACGCTGAACGAGAAGAAGTCGAACGCGATCCTGATGGTGACGGCGCTCGGCGGCAATCATCACCGCATCGATTTCATGATCGGTCCCGGCAAGGCGCTCGACACCGACAAGTACTTCATCATCTGCACCGACGCGATCGGCAACGGGCTCACGACCTCGCCGAGCAATTCCAAGGCGCAGCCGCGGATGAGCTTTCCGAAATATGTCATGCGCGACATGGTGGAGTTGCAATACCGGCTGCTGAAGGAAAAACTCGGCATCGAGCACGTCATTGCCGTGATCGGGCCGTCGATGGGCGGCATGCAGACGCTGCAATGGGGCGTCAGCCATCCGGATTTCATGGACGCGCTGGTGGCGATGGTGCCGCTGGCCAAGACGCCGCCCTGGAGCGTCGCGATCGGAGAAGTCACGCGGAAGGCGATCATGAACGATCCGGCGTGGAACGGCGGCAATTACGACAGCCCGCCGGAAAAGGGCGTCAGGCTCTGGCGCGATATTCTCAACCTGTTGTCGGCGCGCACGCCCGACATGTATTCGGCTCAGTTCAAGAACAACACGGAAGTCGTGCCCTGGATGGAGCAGCAGGAAACCGCCGTCATGAAGGCGTTCGACGCCAACGACTACATCTACCAGACCTGGGCCTACGAGCGTCATGACGTCGGCACCACGCCGGGCTTCAACGGCGACACGGCGAAGGCGCTGGCGTCGATCAAGGCGAAGACGTTGATCCTCACCGGCACCAAGGATCTGCTCAATCCGGAGTTCGAGCCGATTGAATCCGGCAAGGCCATCCCGGGCGTCAAGATGATGACGATCAGTCCCGGCACCGTCACCGGTCACGCCTCTGCCGGCGGCGGCATTCCGGCCGATGTCGAATTCCTCAACCGCGAGACGACGGCGTTTCTGAATACGGTCGCGCCGGCTGCGAAGTGACGTGGAACCCAATCGTCCACCACGGATTATCCGGTCAGCACAGCAAATGCTGGCCGGAATCCGGGAAAGAAAGTCTGTCATGAAGATCGTCACCGCACTGTTCGTCGCTGCCACGTTCTCACTCGCGCTGCCATCGGTCGCCGAGGCGAAGGGATGCCTGAAGGGCGCGGTCGGTCGGCGGCGTGGCCGGACACTATGCCGGCCATCACGGCGTGCTCGGCGCGGCGGCCGGTTGCCTCTATGGCCGCCATCGCGCCAAGGAACAGGACAAGGCAGCAGGAGCGGACAGCAACAGGGTCAGCTCCCGCAAGGACAACGGTCAGACCGGGATGTGATTTCGCGCGGCGAAGCGCAAGCGCTCGCAAGCGGTAGCCGCCAGCGGGTGAGCGGAATATTCCCCTGGCCCTCGGGTTTGCCGGATAAATAAAATTTACGCGACACGCGTGTTGAAGCGGCCCAACCTCGGCAAGTTCCGAGATTTGCAGGAGGGATGCATGCGCCACTCTACGACCCGGCACCTGGTAATGGCCGTCTGCGCGACAGCCGTGGTTTCCGTCGTGACGGCGACCGGAGCCGATGCGAGCGGACACCACCGAAAACATCATCAGCGAATGTACCATCAGCACATGCAGGTGGGCTTTAACGGCCAGGCGGGCTTTAACGGCGTCCGCACCACAAACACGATTGCGCCGAGCTTCAGCCACGGCAACGTTTGCCCCGGCATCGGGCGAAGCTTCGACTGCAAAATATGGCCGCCCCCGATGGACGAGGATCCCGACCGGAAGATGTCGGGCTCCGACGGCACTTGATGGCGTAAGCCATCATCTCTCCGTCATCGCGAGCGTCAGCGAAGCGATCCAGCCTGTCACGCCTGAACCTGGATTGCTTCGTCGCTTCGCTCCCTTGCGCAAACGCTTCGCGTTTGTCGCAGGCAATGACATTATCCCTCCAGCCATGCCTGTTTGCTCCCGCGGCGCGATCGCGCCCGGATTTTGCAATATCGCTCGCCCCGAATTCGCGCAAACGCGACGTTTCCGAGAGGGCGCAGGGAATGCCGGGCGGTCAGCTCGCCCGCAGCCTCGCGTGCAAAAGTAAAAAAGCACACGAGCAAGTCACCACAGGTCCGCCGAACAATCCGGCACTCCCTGCGCGATTGGTTTTAACGGTTTCCTTCGTGCTCTCCCCGGTGATCGGGCTTTTTGTCACCGTCGCCGGCGCGATGCGTAAGCATTGTCGCCAGCTTGACGTCAGCGTCGAGAGGACAGGACCACACGACTTCGCCGTCCGCTTCCCATGTGCTCGTCTTGCGCATGACAGGCGTCCATCGCATCCCGCACCCAACGTTCGTGACGATCGCGAAACGCCCCTCTTGGCGGGCGCAGGATGCGCGAACAGATGCCGGTGATTTGCCCGACGTCACAAGCGAAGATGCCTGCGGCCGATTGGCACGACGGGCAAATCAGGGCGCATGCCAAAATCTCGTCAAGCGGAAAGCAAGCGCGGCGTGTTCCGCCATTGCGGATTGGTCTCCGGCATGGCTGATCTCTTGCGCGCGCTGCTGGCGCTTTGACTTTCGTTGCCGATAATGGACACATGCACAACGCGCGGATGGTGACGTCTTTTATGCGTCTTTTATATCCATCCGTTCAGGGGACATTCAGCGAGCGTCTGCTCAAACTGTTTCTTTCGGGCTGCTTGATTTGAGGGTGAGGGAACGCCATGCGATGCGCGAGAAGCATTTTCCTGTCGGTCTCGATTTGTTGGCTGGCCGTGGCAGGACTGGCGCAGCCCGCGGCCGCGCAACAGCCGGCCGCAGGAGAAGCGCATCGCCCTGGTGGTGGGCGACGGCAATTACCAGAAGGCGCCGCTTCCGACCGCCGCCAATGACGCCGGCCTGATCGCCCAAACCCTTCAGGCCGCGGGTTTCGACGTCATCGGCGCCCGCGATCTCGATGCCGATGCCCTGCGCAACAGCCTTCGCGATTTCATGGAGAAGGCCAAGGCCGATCCCGCCAACACGGTGGCGATGATCTATCTCTCCGGTTATGCGATCCAGCTTGCCGGCGAAAACTACTTCATTCCGGTCGATGCGAAAGTCAGCCGCGATACCGACATCCCGATCGAGGGATTGCGGATCAGCGACTACACCCGCCAGCTCGCTTCGATTCTCCCTCAAGGCCAGCATCGTCGTGCTGGATTCGGCCGGGCCGCAGCCCTTCATCGAAGGCGGCAACCCGATCGCCGGCGGCCTGGCGATGGTCGATCCGTCGCCGAACATGCTGATTGCCTTCAACGCCGCGCCGGGCACGGTCGCGCCGCCGGAAACCGGCAATTACGGCGTCTACGCGCAAGCTTTGGCCGAAATGATCCGCACCGGCGGGCTGTCGCTGCCCGACATGTTCGATCGCGTGCGGTTGCGCGTCAGCGAAACCAGCAAGGGCGCGCTGGTGCCGTGGGACGAGCAGAAGATCCAGGCGCCGTTCATGTTCTTCGATCGCGCGGCCGACGCGCCGCCGGTGCAGGGTTCGCCGGATCAGGTCGCCGCCATTCGCGACCGGCCGATCCGCGATCTCGGCGCGCAGGACGCCTTCACCGCAGCGCTCACGCGCGACACCGTGCAGGGCTATGAGGATTTCCTGGCCGCCTATGCCGGCGATCCCATGTCCAAGCGGGTGAGGGCGATCCTGGCGGCGCGGCGCGAAGCCATCACCTGGCGCCGGACCTATCTCGCCGATACGCCCGATGCCTATTGGTCCTATCTGCGCCGCTATCCGCAGGGGCCGCACGCGTGGGATGCACGGCGGCGTCTGTCGATCCTGTCGGCGGCGCTCGATCCGCCGCAGGCCTTTGCGATGATGGATTACGACATTGCGCCGCCGCCGCCGGATGAATTCGTCTATGTCGATCGTCCGGTGTTCTATTTCGGCGATCCCGAATTCGCCTTCGCGCCGCCGCCTCCGCCGCCGGTGTATTTCCTAGGGCCGCCGCCGTCCGATTTCGTGGTGCTGGCGCCGCCGATCCTCGTCGTGGGCGCCGTCGGGTTGTTCCTGCTGCCGCGTCCGGCCTTCGTGGCGATGCCGGTGTTCGTTCGGCCGCCGGTGTTCGTGCGGCCGCCGCCGAACAACATCATCTTCAACAACATTCACAACAGGAACGTCATCAACTCGGTGATCAACAACCCGAGGCCGTCAGCGGCTGCGGTGACCGCGGCCGGTGGGCCGCGATCCGGCGCGCTCGGCCCGAGCCTGCCCTCGCATGTCGAGCAGCGCGCGACGCTGATTCAGCAGGGCAAGTTGCCGCCGCCGCCGAGTGCGTCGATCAACCCGCGCGCGCCGCTGGTGACGCCGGCCAGCGCGGCGCCCAACAATGCCGCGCCGGCTCTCCGGCAGGAGTTGCCACGGACCAATGCGCTGCCCGTGCCGGGCGCAAAGGGTGCGCCGCCGCTGCCGCCTGGAGGACCAGGGAACTGGAGCACCCGGCAACGCGGGGCCGAACCGGCTCACGACCACGCCGTCGGAGACCGGCCGTCAGAACCTGCGGAATGACAGGCTGGCGCCCACGACGCCGACCACGACGCCCGGCCGGCTGCCGGCGGTCCAGAACCAGGGCACTCCGCCGAACGTGCAAGAGCGCGAGCGGCGAGGGCCGCCGCCGGGCGCGGGAGCTGGTTCGCGGCCGCCGCCATCGTCTCCGCCGCCGCAGCCCGAGCTTCGCCGGCAACCTCCGCCGCCGCCACCTCCGCCGCCACGTGAGTTTCGGCGGGAGCCGCCGCCACGGGCTGCTGCACCACCACCGCCTCCACCACGCGCAGCGCCACCACCGCCACGGGCTGCGCCGCCTCCGCCGAGGCCCGCGCCGCCGCCGCGCGCTGCTCCGCCGCCGGCCGCCAAGCGCTGTCCACCCAACCAGCCGAAGTGCTGAGGGCGTGCTGAAAAAGTGGTCGTCATTCCGGGGCGCGCGTCAGCGCGAACTATGGTGCGCAATTGCGCACCAGGGAATCTCGTCGAGATGAATTGCGGTACCAATCAAGGGAGATCGTCATGGCCGGGCTTGACCCGGCCATCCACGTCTTTGCATCCCGATGAAAGGAGTAAGACGTGGATGCCCGGCACATAGGCGAGCGGAAGCGACGCCGTTCTTCGAACGGCTACGGCCGGGCATGACAGCGGAGAAATCGGCTAGACAGGCGATCGCAGATCGTCCACGCCGACTGGAACCTTATGCCGTGTTCTGGCTCAACGCGCGCAACCTCGATTAGCTCTTCCGACAAATCCGCTGTACAATCGAGTTTTGCGGCTTCGTACGCACAACGATGTCACGCCCGGCGTGTCAAATGGGTGATGCACGCAGCTGGTTGCATCCACGGGTGGCTCGAAGACCTTCGGAACCACAACGACTGTCATTCACTGAGCACCACGACAAGGTGCTTCGGACGTTCGTCGAGCGATGGACAGCAAGGCCTTTTACGTGGGCTTGCTCGATGGACGCGTGTTCGATCTTGCGAGGACGCCGGGCGTCTTACGCGCCGTGCCGAGCTACGAGGTTTCTCAAAGTACGGCGGTCTAGCTTTGGACACCCACATCGCAGCTACTACCGAGCTCAAGCGAACCGCGGCGTGCCCGCAGTCGAGATCGGACGCTGTCATGTCGAAGACAGTGACGATGCCGACGTGATTGCTGAAATTCGCTGCCCGTCGGTTCGCGACCTCGCCGATCGGCCGTCGCATCATCGCCGGACTGACAGGTTCGCTATTCCAAGCGCTTCGTGCGTTACGCACGAGAACTGAGACGGCGATGTGCAGTCTCGAATCGTGCGCCGATGACGCACCTCAGTTGTGGTGTCTGATCGATCTGCCGGACGCCTTGCCGCGATGATAGCCGGGCTTCCCTGATGTCCGACATGTCGCCAAGGTGCGGAAGAGGCAGGCTGGATGGCGCTGCGTTGGCATTCCATTTCGAATGTACCCAGCTCACTGATCGGCTTGCGCGGAATGCGCGGACGCTTCGGGAACGACGCAGAGATCTCCGAACGAATGCGAACATCGCGCAACCTGATGTAGCAGTCGATACTATCGAAGCGTGTCGTCGGCACGTTCAATATTGCGCGGTCACTCGCAAGAGCTGACAACTCAATCAACTGCGACTATTACGCGCCGACTCGGAAACGTATGCATCCTTCGCAGCGTTGCTTGCAGCCGAGTAGTCGACTTCGAAGTTTGTGTTCCCTTGGTTGGCTCTCTAGCTTTGACCGTCGCTTCAGAAGTCGTATTCGTGACTTCGTCAATAGTTTTATCGAATAGTTGATAGCGGTCCTACCAGCTCGAACAGAGTCTCGCTCAAAATCGCTGCTTTGGTAGAATTGAATTCGCCGCTTTCGCCTAAGGGCTACTCGAACGCGATGCTATCACCGATAGTTCAATAATAGCTGTCGATCTTTGAGATTCGAGCTCCGATTCCGAACTGCAATCTCTCGGGGCCTCTCTGGCCGAGCAAAGTTTCAAAATCCGAATATCCGAACGCCGAGCCGTTGAACTGCCTTCCATATGACATATTGATACGAAGCCTCCGGCCACATTTTTTAGGCCGGAAGCTCACCCAGAAAGTACTCATTAGAACTCACTTATGTGGCTAGACCACGTAGTCGGTCGGCAGACCTCATTCGCTTCCAGATACCTTGCCGTTCTGCAGGAACCATTGCGTCTGTCGTACGCGACGAGGTCAGAAGCAGCCTATCGATTTCCGCCTGCGCCGTGGCAGTGATTCCAGCTAATCGGAAATCGTCTTATCAGCGACAGCTTCAAGCCAGAGATGATGATCCACTTGCAAGTCTCGAGGCCACCTTACCTCCGCTTCCACCCGCCGCGTTTTCCCGGCGCGCCGCCGGTCGAGCGCGGGGCGGGGCCGAACTCCGGCCCGGACTGCCGCGAGTCGGTCGGCTGGATGACCCGGCTGTCACCGCCGAACGGTCTTTCCGGCACCGCGCGACCTTCGCGATAGGGCAGCGATTCCGGGCCGTGCATCTCGTCGAGATGCGGCTTGTGGACTTTCGAGCCGCCGCGGATTTCGCCTGACGAAGGCAACAACGGATCGCGCTCGCGCGATTTGCCGCCGCCGCGCTTCTTCATCGCGGACGCCGGCAGGTTGGCGGCCTCGCCATATTTCTTGGCGCCCGCATAGGCGCCGGCCTTGCTGGCGACGCCGCGCTGCTTGATGGTGGGATCGTCGACCACGGCCATCTCGGTGGCGCGGAGCCGCTTGACCTCGTCGCGCAGGCGCGCGGCCTCCTCGAAGTTGAGATCGGCGGCGGCCTCGCGCATCCGCGTTTCCAGGTCGGCCAGCACCGTCTCGAAATTGTGCCCGATCGCGATCACGTCGTCGGCCATGCCGCCGTCGCCGATCTCGACCAGCACGTGGTCGCGCTCGTAGACGCTGTTCATGATGTCGCCGATGGATTTCTTGACGCTCTCCGGCGTGATGCCGTGGGCGGTGTTGTACTCGACCTGCTTCTCGCGGCGGCGATCGGTTTCCGCGATCGCGCGCTCCATCGAGCCCGTCATCTGGTCGGCGTAGAGAATGACGCGGCCGTCGACGTTGCGCGCGGCGCGGCCGATGGTCTGGATCAGCGAGGTCTCGCTGCGCAAAAAACCTTCCTTGTCGGCGTCGAGGATCGCGACCAGCGCGCATTCGGGAATGTCGAGGCCCTCGCGCAACAGGTTGATGCCGACCAGCGCGTCGAACGCGCCGAGTCGCAAGTCGCGGATGATCTCGATGCGCTCGATGGTGTCGATGTCCGAGTGCATGTAGCGCACGCGAATGCCCTGTTCGTGCAGGTATTCGGTGAGGTCTTCCGCCATGCGCTTGGTCAGCACCGTGACCAGCGAGCGATAGCCCTTCTGCGCGGTGGCGCGGACTTCGCCGAGGAGATCGTCGACCTGCGTGCGCGCCGGGCCTGATATCGACGGGCGGATCAATCAGTCCGGTGGGGCGGATCACCTGCTCGACGAACACGCCGCCGCTTTCGTTCAGCTCCCAGCCGCTCGGCGTGGCCGACACCGCGACCGATTGCGGGCGCATCATGTCCCATTCCTCGAAGCGCAGCGGGCGATTGTCCATGCAGGAGGGCAGGCGGAAGCCGTATTCGGCGAGCGTCGCCTTGCGGCGGAAGTCGCCGCGGAACATGCCGCCGATCTGCGGCACCGTGACGTGGCTTTCGTCCGCAAACACCAGCGCATTGTCAGGCACGTATTCGAACAGCGTCGGCGGCGGCTCGCCGGGGCGGCGGCCGGTGAGATAGCGCGAATAGTTTTCGATGCCGGCGCAGCTTCCCGTCGCTTCCATCATTTCGAGATCGAAGGTGGTGCGCTGCTCCAGCCGCTGCGCCTCCAAGCAGCCGGCCCTGGTTGTTGAGCTGGTCGAGGCGGAGTTTCAGCTCGCCCTTGATCGACTTGATCGCCTGCACCAGCGTCGGGCGCGGCGTCACATAGTGCGAATTGGCGTAGATCTTGATGAATTCGAGCTCGTCCTGCTTGTGGCCGGTGAGCGGATCGAACTCCTCGATATTCTCGACGCTGTCGCCGAACAAATTCACGCGCCAGGCGCGATCCTCATAGTGCGCCGGGAAGATGTCGATGACGTCGCCGCGGACGCGGAACGTGCCGCGGGAGAAATCGCCCTGCGTGCGCTTGTACTGGAGCGCGACGAGGTCGGCGATCAGTTGCCGCTGGTCGATGCGTTCGCCCTTCTTCAGCGCAAACGTCATCGCGGTATAGGTCTCGACCGAGCCGATACCGTAGATGCAGGAGACGGACGCGACGATGATGACGTCGTCGCGTTCGAGCAGCGCGCGCGTCGCCGAATGGCGCATGCGGTCGATCTGCTCGTTGATCGAGGAATCCTTCTCGATATAGGTGTCGGTGCGCGGGACGTAGGCTTCCGGCTGGTAGTAGTCGTAATACGAGACGAAATACTCGACCGCGTTGTCGGGGAAGAAACTCTTGAACTCGCCGTAGAGCTGCGCGGCGAGCGTCTTGTTCGGCGCGAGGATGAGGGCCGGGCGCTGCGTCGCCTCGATCACCTTCGCCATGGTGTAGGTCTTGCCGGAGCCGGTGACCCCGAACAGCACCTGCGTGCGGTCGTTGCGCTGGATGCCCTCGACGAGTTCGGCGATCGCGGTCGGCTGGTCGCCCTTCGGCTCGTATTCGGACTTGATCTCGAAGCGCAGCCGCCTTCGGATTTCTCCGGGCGCGGCGGACGGTGCGGCGTCCACACCTTCGTGGCGCCGTCGTCGCCGCGGAATTCCGGGCGGCCGTCGCGGATCAAGGCTTCCAGCGCTTCCGCCGTGGCGGCGACGCCGAGCGCCTCCATCTTGTTGCGGGGCGGGCGCGCGAGATCGGCCTCGTCGTCCTCGGCGGTCGGCAGGCCCAGTTGCCGCGCCAGTTCGGGATCGAGCGTCGGGATCGTGGCCGCGGTGCCGTAATTGGCCTGCGGCGCTTCGTCGAAGCCGGAAGTGGCTTGCGAAGTTTGCCGCGCGCCCGGCGGCTGCGGGTTTTGCCGCAACGGCATCGGGTACGGATCGGCAGAGCTCTGCGGGAAATTTTTGGGCGTCGAGGCGCGGGCGCGATGGGCGGCCGCCTCGCCACCGGCGCGGCGATCCCAGGAATTGTCCGGCGGCGGCTTCAGGCCGGTACCGGAACCCATGCCGGCGTCGCCGCGATTGATCGCGGGATTGAGCAATTCCGCGAGCGCAGGGCCGATCGGCTGCACCTCCGGGCGGTGGGCTTTCGACTTGGGGGCTTTGCCGGGCTTTTTAGGAGGATTGGGGGACTTCGCCATGGCCGGAATATGGGACGAGTCCGCGCCCGAGAAAAGGGCTGACGCGGCTTTCGGAACTGGCTTTGCGACGGCCCGTTGCGTTGTCAGCAGTTGTCAGGATGAATGCCGAAAATTCAACCGTCATTCCGGAATGGTGCGTTAGCACCAGATCCGGAATCTCGAGATTCCGGGTTCGATGCTGTGCATCGCCCCGGAATGACTCCGTTCCAGAGGACCCCTATGCCCGACATTCATCCGCTCGCCGGAAAGCCCGTCGCGCCGTCGATGCTTGCCAATATTCCGCGGCTGGTGACGGCCTATTTCGCCGGCAAGCCCGATCCCGAAATCGCGACGCAGCGGGTGGCGTTCGGCACGTCCGGCCATCGCGGCTCGGCGTTGAACGATGCCTTCAACGAGGCGCATATCCTGGCGATCACGCAGGCGCTGTGTGATTACCGGGCCGGGAAAAATCTCACCGGACCGCTGTTCATCGGCATCGACACCCATGCGCTTGCGGAGCCGGCGCTCGCCAGCGCGCTGGAGGTGTTCGCCGCCAACGGCGTCACGGTGATGATCGACGAGCACGACGGCTACACGCCGACGCCGGTGATCTCGCACGCCATCCTCACCTATAACAAAGGCCGCACCGAGGGGCTGGCCGATGGCGTCGTGGTCACGCCGTCGCACAATCCGCCGGAAGATGGCGGCTTCAAATACAACCCGCCGAACGGCGGCCCGGCCGACACCGACATCACCGGCGCGATCGAGCGTGCCGCCAACCGCTATCTCGAAACCAACCTCGACGGCGTCAAGCGCATGTCGTACGAGCGCGCGCGCAAGGCAGCCTGCGTGCATCGCTACGACTACATCACGCCCTATGTCGCCGACCTCGCCAACGTGCTCGATATGGAGGCGATCCGCTCGGCCGGCGTAAAAATCGGCATCGATCCGCTCGGCGGCGCGGCGGTGCGCTACTGGATGCCGATCATCGAGCGCTACCGGCTGAATGCGACGCTGATCCGCGACGAGGTCGATCCGACCTTCCGCTTCATGAGCCTCGACTGGGACGGCAAGGTCCGGATGGATTGCTCGTCGCCCTACGCGATGGCGCAGTTGATCGGCATGCGCGACAAGTTCGACGTCGCCTTTGCCAACGATACCGACGCCGATCGCCACGGCATCGTCACCCGTTCCAACGGCCTGATGAACCCGAACCATTTTCTCGCGGCCTCGATCGCGTTCCTGTTCGAGCATCGTCCTCAATGGCGAAAGGACAGCGCGATCGGCAAGACCATCGTCTCCAGCGCGATCATCGATCGTGTCGCGAACAAGATCGGCCGCAAGGTGGTGGAGACGCCGGTCGGATTCAAATGGTTCGTCGACGGGCTGGTCAGCGGCGGCTTCGGCTTTGCCGGCGAGGAGAGCGCGGGGGCCTCGTTCCTGCGCAAGGACGGATCGGTGTGGACCACCGACAAGGACGGCCTGATCATGGGGTTGCTCGCGGCCGAAATCACCGCCCGCACCGGGCGCGATCCGAGCCAGTTGTTCGATTCGCTCACCAAGGAGCTCGGCATGCCCTTCTATGCGCGGATCGATGCGCCGGCGACGCCGCAGCAAAAGAGCCTGTTCAAGTCGCTGACGGGCGAGAAGCTGGCGATGAAGGAGCTCGGCGGCGAGAAGGTCACCGCGGCGCTGACGGCGGCCCCTGGCAACGGCCAGTCATTCGGCGGCATCAAGGTCGTGGCCGACAACGGCTGGTTCGCGGCGCGCCCATCGGGCACCGAGGACGTCTACAAGATCTATGCGGAGAGTTTTCGCAGTGAGGCGCATCTGCGCCAGATCCAGGACGAGGCGCAATCGGCGATCGCGCGCGTCTTCGCCGGCTGATCAGCGGCGCGTTGGTTACGCCGCCGGGGCCGGGCTCGAGGATGGGGCGTTGACGATGTCGAGGTGGATTCCGCCGCAGCGGGTGCACCGCATGGTCCAGTATTCGGAGCCGGCGCGCCCGCCGATCACCCGCAGCACCCGAAGCTGACCGTCGCAATCCGGGCAGTTGGAGCGGACGTTGGCGGATGAGTTGGACTTCTGGTCATACATGCGCCGTCCTCCGCCTTTGCTCCGGCATCACCGATCGCCGGTTGAGGTAGTCGACGCGGGTCTTGGCGTCGGCGATGGCGGCCTCCGCATCGGACCAGGCGAAACCGACCTCAAGCTCGGGGAATGAGACGCCGTCGATGACGACGGGCTCGGAGTCCTCGCGCCGGATCCGGGCGTGCCAAAGTCCCTTACCGAGCTCAAAAGCCTCGATGTGAAAGCCGTCGTAGGTCATGTTGTGTCCCCGTCGATCCGCCGATCAGGAAGGGATCAAACCACGAACCGCCCCAAACGCCTGTGAACTGGTTCACACTTTCGGGAGAAGTTCGATGTTACGGCTGTGCGAACCCTATATAAGCACTGCACAAACAGGAGAAATCGATGGTGGAGGCCGCGGATTCGCTGGTTCTTGACCTGGTCGAGTGGGTCGCCCGGGAACCGCGTCCGTATCAGGACCTGATCGCGGCCTGGCGGACCTCATGTCCGCGCCTCACGATCTGGGAGGATGCGGTCGATTCCGGCTATGTCGCCCGCGCCGACGCTACGGGTTCTCGAGCCATGGTGGTCGTCACCGAAGACGGCCGGAAATGGCTCCGCACGCATGGCCGTTTGAGCTGATTCATGAAATTAGGGGTTGAGGCGATGAACACGCCTGGTATCGGGCGCGCTAGAAGGTTTGCGCTCGCGGTTGCGACGCTGGCGATGCTGGATGCCGTGCCAGCTCTCGCGGCGGAGAAAGTCTACGATCCGCCGGTCGGCAGCCGCTGGACGGTCGAGACCGAGACGCGCAGCGAGGAGATACGGCCGGACGGCACGGCGACGTCGCTGATCAGGGCGCGCGCCGAACTGACCATCGAGCAGAAAACGCCCGATGGCTTTCGAATTTCCTACGTCCATCGCGACGCCACCGTCGAGGGCAATGCCCGCAGCGTGCCGCTGCGCCGCGCCTATCTGAAGGCGCTGGAGAACGTCGTGATCCGCGCCAGCACGGATGCCTCCGGCAAGCCGTTGCATATCGACAATCTCGACGAAGCCAAGGCCAGTGTGCGCGGCGTCTCCGATCAGTTGGCCGCGCAGTTCGATCAACGCCCGGCGGCGCGCGCGCTGTTCGATCAATTGGTGACGGAACTGGTCGAAGTCGATGCCGACGGCGCCCCCGCGGTTTACATCGACGCGCTGGCCACGCTTGCGGTCGCGCAGAACACCGGCATGAAGCCGGGCGAGTTCAGGCAGGCGACGAAGCCGGCGGAAAATCCGCTTGGCGGCGACGCGCTGAAATCGAACGAGCGCTTCGAACTCACCAATGCGGACGCGGCCGCATCCCGGCTCAAATTCGTCAACGTCACTTCGATCGACCCTGCGGCCATGAGCGATTTCATGCAGTCGTTCGCGCGGGGCCTGCTTGCCGCCTCCGGCGACAGCGTGACGCCGGAACTGGTCAACCGGCTCGTCGGCTCGATGGTGTTTTCCTTCGACAAGCGCGCCGAGTTCGAGGTCGAGGACGGCATGACGCGCAAGGTCGCCGAAAAGTCGACGACCGTGTTTCGCGGCATGGAACAGAACCTCACGCAGACCGATGTGCAGACGATTACTGTGACGCCTATGCGCTGAACTCGTGCCTGTTCTCAGCGCTCATCACTTTGCCGAGTTGGAATTGGAGCTCGTTGCGGTCCGCCAGACGGCGGCGGTCGTGAAATAGCTTTTTAATAGCCGGCCGCGCGCGTCATTTCGCGTTCGTCTTTCATGACAAACCCGCCGCGATGATCCAGAGTGGATCAGCGGTGCGCTTCGCATTTCTGTTTGTTGCGCGGCGCTTTTCGTGAACGACTGGAGACGAGAACTTGCGTGACTGGATTTTGGCGCTTCGCATCGGCGCGACTTTGGCGGTGCTGGCTGTTGGCACCGCGTTTGGCTCCTTCGTGGCGACGGCGCAATCCGGTCGCAGCGATCCGCTGCTCAACGCCGGGCCGCCGGTATGGGACACCAACCACGACGGCGTCTTCACCTGCGACGAGTGGAAGAAGTTCATGGAGCAGCTGTTTGCCTCGGCCGATAAAGGCCGCAAGGGCTTTCTCACGCGGCAGGAATTCGACCCGATCAAGAAAGCCGATCCGTCTCTCGCCGATGCCGATTTCGGTTACTTCGACGAAAACCAGGACGGCAAGATCTCGCGCAAGGAGTTCGTCGAAAAGCCGAGCGTATTCATCCTGCGCTTCGACAAGAACGGCGATTGCCGCGTGACGCCGGAAGAACTGAAAGCCGCAACCACGTCGCCATCGACGGGCGGCCCGCAGGAACGCCGCGCGACCGGTTTCATTGAGCTGCATGTCGAAGAAGATGCGCCTCACTCGCGCGCGACGACTTGGCGGAGAAATCCCGTCAGGTCGGTGACGATGAAGTCCGCATGCGCTGGCTTCACGACACGGTCGGCATCCTCGAACAACGGATCGACCACGAAGACGGCTTTCATGCCCAATTGATGCGGCACCAGCAGATTGCCCGGGACGATCTTCGAACATCGCCGCGGTCTTCGGATCCACGCCGTGGGCTTCGAAAAAACCCGAAAAGGCGCTCAAGTTCGGTTTGCCGATGAATTCGCTGTCTTCGATGCTGGCGATGGCGTCGAACAGGTCCGCCATGCCCATCGCATCCAGCGCGGCGGTGGCGTGCGCGCGTGGTGCGTTGGTGAAGATGATCCGCCGGCCCGGCAGCGCGCGAAGCGCGTCGATCAGGTCGTCGTTGTGCACCAGCACCGAGAGATCGATGTCGTGAACCCAGTCCAGGAAGGCGTGCGGCGGGACGCCGTGCAACTGGACCAGGCCCTGCAAGGTCGAGCCGAAGCGCTCGTAGTAATCGAAATGGACCGCCTCGGCCGCCGCATGATCGATCTTCATGTGATCGGCGATGAAAGACACCACGCGTGCTCTCATCTGGCCGTGAAGGTCGACCGACCGCGGATAGAGCGTATCGTCGAGATCGAATACCCAGGTGTCGACATGCGCGAAGGACTCGCGCACGCGCGCCGGCGCGCTGCCATTCGTCGTGATGGCGGCGCCGGTCATTGGCTCCCGTGTATCGTCGAGCTTCGTCAAGGACTAGCGCGCGGCCTCTTTCAGCCGGCGAATGGTCCGCTGCGCGCTCGGCTTGATGTCCTTTACGTCGAGGCTGATGTCGATCGCGCGGATCGAGTGGGTGAGGTCGCCGACCGAGATGATGTCGACGCCGGTCTCGGCGATCGGCACGATGGTCTGCTCGTTGATGCCGCCGGAGGCTTCCGTCATGGCGCGGCCGTTGACGAGTTTCAGGCCGGCCTTCATCTCGTCGAGGTCCATATTGTCGAACATGATGATCTCGACGCCGCAGGCGAGCGCTTCCTCGACCATTTCCAGCGTCTCGCACTCGACCTCGATCTTGAACGTGTGTTGTGCGGTGGCGCGCAGCGTCTCGATCGCATTGGTGATCGAGCCGGCGATCTTGATGTGGTTATCCTTGACCAGGATGCAGTTGGCGAGGCTGAAGATGTGGTTATGGGCGCCGCCGACGCGCACCGCATATTTCATGATCATGCGCAGGCCCGGCCACCCCTTGCGGGTATCGGTGATGCGCACCTTGGTGTGCTTGACCAGATCGGCGTAACGCCGGGTCTTGGTCGCGATGCCCGACATCTGCTGGATCCAGTCCAGCGCGTTACGCTCGATGATGAAGAAGGTCGAGGCGCGCGCCTTGATGCGCAACAGCACGGTGCCGGGGCCGATGGCATCGCCGTCCTGCACCGCATATTCGACCTGCGCTTCCGGATCGATCTGCTTGATGGTCTCGTCGGCCAGAAGCAAACCGCACACGATGCCGGTGCCCTTGGCGTAGATCTGCCCGGTCTGGACCGGGTCGTCCCCGACCAGAAATCCGCCGGTCGTGTCGCCGGGGCCGAGTTCTTCGCGCAATGCCTGTTCGACCAGCGGCCGGATCATGAATCGGTTCAATCTCATCGGATCAGTCCTTCTGACTTACGAAGAAAGCTTGTTGGTAAATGCCTTGCCGGCCTTCATGACGAGGTGAAGCTTGTCGCGCTTCTGCATGACGGAAATATCGTCAAGCGGATTGCCGTCGACCACGAGAATATCGGCGGCCTTGCCTGCGGCCAGCGCGCCGAGGTCGGGACGCTCGATGCATTCGGCGGCCTTGCTGGTGGAGGCGACGATGACCGCCATCGGCGTCATGCCGAGCCAGTTCACCATGAATTCCAGTTCGACCATGTTTTCGCCGACCAGCAGCCGGTGCGACTGGTCGGTGCCCATCGCGACCTTGACGCCGCGGCGCACCGCGTCTTTCCAGATCGGAATCTGCTCCTGCATCCGGTCGTAGATCTCTTTGTCCTTGACGTCTTCCTGGCCCATCTGGTGACCGGCCCAGGATTTGTCGCTGCCGCGCTTTTTCACCGACAGCGGCACCAGCGCCAGCGTCGGAACCCACCAGGTCTTCATCTCGATCATCTTGTCGACGGCCTGTTCGTCGATGAACCAGCCGTGCTCCAGCGAATGGATGCCGGCCTGCACGGCATTGCGTATCCCGTCGATGCCCTCGGCATGGACCGCGACACGCCGTCGCTTGGCGGCCGCTTCTTCGACGGCGGTTCGGATTTCCTCGATGGTGAATTGCGGCTCGTCCCAGCTATCGGTGACGGATGTGATGCCGCCGGTGGCGCAGATCTTGATGAAGTCGGCGCCACGCATCAAAAGTTCACGCACCACGCGGCGAATTTCCTCGACGCCGTCGGCCACGGTATCGGGCAACCAGGCGCGCTTTTTGATGCGCATGTCGGCCGGCACCCAGTAGTCGCCGTGGCCGCCGGTCTGCGAGATCATGCCGAGCGAGATCAGAAGGCGTGGGCCGTCGATCAATCCTTCCTCGATCGCGGTACGAAAGCCGGCGTCGGCGCCGCCCATGTCGCGCGCGGTCGTGATGCCGCAGGCGAGCGTCTCGCGGAAGATGTCGATCGAACGAAGCACGTTATAGGTCGGGGTGTTCAGCAAATGCTGCCGCATGTCGCGGGCACGGTAGGTGCCGTGAACGTGGCAATCGATGAAACCCGGCAGGATGGTGCGGCCAGCCGCGTCGAGGCGCGTCGCCTTGGCAGGAATTGCTACGTTCCGCTCGGAACCCGCAGCAATTATTCTTCCATTCTCGATGACGACGACGCCGCGCTGAACCGGCTCGCCGCCAAGTCCATCGATCAAGGTACCACCGACAATCGCCGTCAACATTCCCGCACGCCCTTGTGATCAATTTGAAAGGCTAACAGCCCGAAAACCAAGGCGAAGTGCCAAAGGCCGTTCAATCCATGGGTCCACTCAGTCCCTTATATCTGCAATCTCGACGCTGTCTTGTCGAGCCACAAGCCCGAGAATCCGAGGACCAAATGTCTCAGGACAGATCGACGGTCACCGTCTTCACTTCGGTGTAGAACGCGAGCACGCTCATTCCAAGTTCGCGGCCCACACCCGATCGCTTGTAGCCGCCGAACGGCGCAAACAGGCTGGTCGAACTCGCGCTCGGCATCCCGTTGACGGCGATCATGCCGGTGCGCACCGCTTTCGCGACCCGCAATGCCTGTCCGATGTCGCGCGACCATACCGAGCCGTTCAGTCCGTAGACGGAATCGTTGGCCTTGCGGATCGCCTCCGCTTCGGTCTCGAAGGGCGTGATGCCGCAGACCGGCCCGAACACTTCGTCATTATAGAGGGCCATCTTCGGCGCGACGTCGCCGAACACGGTCGGCAGGAAGAAATTGCCGCTCGTCAACTCGTCCGGGCGGCGGCCACCGGCCAGAAGCTTCGCCCCGTCTTGTTCGGCATGGCGAACGGCGTGTTCGACGCGTTGCCAGTGTGCCGGCGAGATCAATGGGCCGAGTGTCGTCGTGGGATCGAGCGGCGAGCCGAGCCTCAACGTCTTGAGTTCTGCGAGCAGCGCTTCGGTAAAGGGACCGACGGCGGATTTCTGCACCAGAAAGCGCGAGCGCGCCGAACAGGATTGCCCGGCATTGCCGAAGGCGCCCGCGATCGCGCTCTTCGCGGCGCCCGCGATGTCGGCGTCACCGAATACGATGCAGGCGTTCTTGCCGCCGAGTTCCAGCGCGACCTTCTTGACGGTCCCGGCTGCCGCCCGCATCACCTCGGTGCCGACGGCGGTCGAGCCTGTAAACGAAATCCCGTCGATCGCCTCATGTGTCGCGAGCAACTGGCCGATCTCGGCGCCGCCCGGCAAAATATTGACGATGCCCTCCGGGACGCCGCATTCGGCGATGATTTCGGCGAGCAACAGCGTGGACAGCGGCGTCAGGGGTGAGGGCTTCAGCAGGCAGGCGCAACCGGCGGCGAGTGCAGGTGCGAGTTTCCAGGCGGCGGCAAGCAGCGGAAAATTCCACGGCGTGATCTGCGCCACGACGCCGAGCGGTTCATGCAGCGTGAAGTTCAACAGCGGCTCGGACACCGGAATGGTGTCGCCGAAGAACTTGTCCATCGCACCGGCGTAATAGTTGAACACGCGGGCCGCACCCGCGACCTCGCGGCGCGCGCCCGATATCGGCTTGCCGCCATTGAGGCTTTCCAGCAGCGCGAAATCTTCCGAGCGCGCCAGGATGCGGTCGGCGATCGCACGAAGAACCTGGCCACGTTCGAACACCGGCATGCGCGGCCAGTCGCCATCGTCGAAGGCGTGCCGCGCCATGTTGATGGCCTTGAGCACCTGTTCGCGATTGGCCGAATGAACGCTCGCCAAAGTTTCGCCTGTGGCGGGATCCAGCAACGGATCGCTGGCGACGCCGGGTTCCTCGAATGCGCCGCCGATGAAGGGCGTCACGCGAAGCTTGGGGAGCGCGACCTTCATGATCAGGCGGCCGGCTTCACGGCCTGCATCTCTTCATACATGCGCGCGGCGGCATCACCGGGTGATTGGCTGCCGGTGATCAGGCGGCCGACGATGGCAAAGCGGCGCTTGCAGGCGGCTGCAGCGGCGAAAGAGGTCTCGATGCTGCCGCCAAGCGCGCCGAAGCCGGTCAAAAGCACCAGCGGCGAGGGGACATTGGATGCGGTCCACTTCGACCATCGCTTGATCTTTGCCACGTCATGGGCCGGCAGCACGAAATGATCGCACTTGCTCTGGGCCGCACGGGCCAGAATGCGATCGAGCGCATCGTCGAGCATGTAGCCGCCGCCGGAAACGCCGTAATCCGGCACCGGAATTTCCCCGCCGACAAAGGGCGTCAGATCGGCGCGAATGGCTTCGCCGACAAATTGGTCCACGGCCGTCGGACCCGCGACAGGGAACAGGATCAGCCCGTCGACATCCGCTTCCTTGCAGAGCGCGGTGTATTTCTTCGCCATGTCCGGCATGTCGGGGCCGGCTTTCTGATGGTCGTAGATGACAGGCAGGTCGGTCAGGTCGCGCAGGCGGCGTACCGATTCCCGCAAGCCGAAATGGAGCACCGAGGTCAGCCCCAGCTTGTAGCCGGCGACGCCTTCGCGTTTTGAGGTTTCGCGCACGACGCGTTCAAGGTGCTCGTGGGAATCGATATCAAGTGCGGGCACGATGCCCATATCGCCCTTGAGTTTTTTTGCCATGGAAGCCTCTCTGGAATTCGCCGCGCGGTCAATTGAAGCGGCAAGCTAGGTAACTCCCCGGCTAAGCCCAAGGTCCGCGCCATGACGCGTTGATGGTACCAGCCGCGACTGGACCCATGAAGGCGAAGTGGGAATTATTTGGCCGATTGCGAGACCTTGCGCATCAGCGATGTGCGGCTTGCGGACGTTTGAACCGCCACGCTCGCGATGGCCGACAGGCGCGCCAGCGCGTCCACCAGAATCTGTTCCTCGACATCGCGGCCGATCAGGACGACGCGGTTTTGCCTGATATCGTTGGGCCATGCCTTGAGATCGATCGGCCGGTGCAGCAGGCCTTGAACCGCATGCAGCACCGTCGGCTGCGCGGTGTCGGCGATGTTGAGCATCGCCTTCATCCGCAGCAGCATTGGGCCGAGCAGGTTGATGGTATGATCGAGCCAGCCTTCGAGCGCATCCGGTTCGATCTCGCCGTCGAATACCAGCGACGCGGTGGCGATGGCGGTGGGCTCCGGCGCGCAGATCATGTGTGGCTTGGCGAGCGCGCGCGGCAAATCAAGAATTTCGGGCCAGAACGCCGACATCGTTGCCGTTCCCGGCTGCACGAATTGCTGCCGGGCGTGCGGATTGAGGGCGGTCAGCGCCTCCTGCACCTTTTGCGTCTCGCCCGAGGTGGCGAGGTCCGTCTTGGTCACCAACAGCCGGTCCGCCAGCGCGACCTGCATGCGCGCCTCGGATGCCGGTCGACGGTTGCGAGGAAAGCGCGCGCATCGATTGCGGTCACGACGCCTGCCAGCTCGAAGAAGCGATTGAAGAAGGCGTCGGCGATCAGCCCTTCGAGCAGGGGGGCGGGATCGGACAATCCGCTGGTCTCGACCACGACGCGTTTGAACGGCGGCAGGTTTTCCTCGCGGGCGCGCCGCATCAGGTTGGCCAGCGCCGGCGCCAGCGCGCCCTTGGCGCGGCAACAGAGGCAGCCGCCTTCCAGCATCGTGATGGAATCCGAGCCTTGCTCCACCAGGAGATGATCGAGGCCGACGTCGCCGGCCTCGTTGATGACGACGGCGGTGTCGCGAAAATCCGGTGTCGCCAGCAGCGTATTGAGAACCGTCGTTTTGCCGGCGCCGAGAAATCCCGTCAGCAAAACGAGCGGAATGCGGTTCATGCGTCGATCTGTTTGTGCAACAGGCGGATCGCCGCCGCCACGGCTTCAAGCCGGACGTTGTCGCGGCCACCGGGAAACACGTGCCGCTCGGCGAGCACGGGAACGCCCTTGCGGGCCGCGGCGATGAAGATGGTGCCGACGGGGTTCTTGGCGTTGCCGCCGCCGGGCCCGGCGTAACCGGTGATGGCAACCGTGACGCCCGCGCCGGAATTCGACAACAAGCCTTCGGCAAGTCCTTGCGTCACTTCGGCGCTGACCGCGCCATGTTGTTTGGAGACGTCTTCCGCCACGCCAAGCCCGGTCGCCTTGGCGGACTCATGATAGAGTACGTAGCCGCGATCGAAGATCTGCGAAGCGCCGGACACCGAGGTGAGACAGGCGCTGACGAGGCCGGCCGTGACGGTTTCAGCGGTCGCGAGCCGAATGCCCTTCTTCTTTGCCGCGTCCAGGGCTGAAGCCGCTGCCGCCAATAGCTTCTCGGGAAAAATGGTTTCGCCGTCGCTGAGAAACTGAGGGGGGGACGACATGGGCTTCACTCCCGTTATTGGTTAATTACCAAACGATTGGTGTTGGACCCGTTCCAAGTCAACTGCCGGCATGACGTGGTTCCAGAAAGTGGTAATGAACTGGACCCGAATTTCGCTGGGGCCAGTTGCTGAGGAGCCCAATTTGGTCTTTTGTGACAGACACCCGATTTCGAGTCACTAGTGGAGTGGATTTGACATTCGCTACAGTGTCACCCGGAATGCGTGATGCGAATGTCAAATCCAAAACTCCACTAGAAACCAATATTTGCTAGTGGTCCTTTGATTCTAACATTTGCAAAGGTGCCAGCCAGACCGGGATGCAAATGTTAGAATCGGACCACTAGATGCTGATCACCGTTGACCGCGACAGCCCCGAAAGTCTGCAAGAGCAGATTTTCTCGTGCATCCGCGAGCAGATCGTCAGCGGCATCTTGCGGCCGGGATCGCCGGTCCCGTCGTCACGCATCCTCGCCACCCAGCTCAAGGTGTCGCGCAACTCCGTGATCTTCGGCTATGAGCGGCTGATCAACGAGGGGTATCTGGTCGCCAAGCCGATGATCGGCACGTTTATCGCCGACGTCCTGCCGGATCAGGCCGTCGATACCGGCCCCGACGACGAAACTTCGGCGTCGCCCGAAACCCTGGAATCGCGGCGGACGCCGGTCTTTTCCGGCCGCCAGCACGCCATTCTCAACAACTCGAATATCCCGATCGACTTCTGGACCCAGCGCACCGACCCGCGCGCCTTTCCATTGAAGACCTGGCGTCGTCTCGTCATGCAATCGCTGGCTTCCGCCGGCCATAACCTCACCGAGTACGGCGATCCTTGCGGCTTGATGGCGCTGCGCGTCGCGATTGCCGAGCATATCGGCAACACCCGCGGCATTCAGGCGCGACCGGAACAGGTGGTCATTCTCGCCGGCGCGCAGCTCGCGCTCAATCTGGCGCTGCGCCTGCTTGCCTCTGAAGGTGACGAGATCGCGGTCGAAAATCCGTGCAATCAGGGCGCGGCCTATTTGTTCGAGAGCCACCACATGCGGCTGCGGCCGATTGCGGTGGATCGTTTCGGGATCGATGCGACTGCCGTTGCCGCCACCGACGCGCGGCTGGTCTACCTGACGCCGTCGCATCAGTTTCCGATGGGTGCGACGCTGTCGCTCGACCGGCGGCGGACGATCCTGCGCTGGGCGCAGCGCACCGGCGCCTATGTGATCGAGGACGATTACGACAACGAATATCGCTACGACGGCGCGCCGCTGCCGGCGATGGCGGCGCTCAACCCGGACCACGTGATCTATCTCGGCACGTTTTCGAAATCGCTCGGCGCGGGACTACGAACCGGCTTTGCGATTTTCCCCGAACATCTCGTCGATGCCGCCGCAACCGCCAAGGCGTTGCTCGACAACGGCCAGGTCTGGCTCGAACAGGCGACGCTGGCGCGCTTCATGCAAAGCGGCGGCTTCGTGCGTCACCTGCGGCGCTGTCAGCAGCACTATTTCTCCCGGCGCAACGCCTTGATCAGCCGCTTGCGCGAGCGCTTCGGCGACGTCGATCTGCTGGGCACCGAAGCCGGCACCCATATCGGCTGGCGGCTTCCTTCCGCGCTGATGCCGGCGCATAACGTCAAGGCGATTGCGCGCACCCGGAACATCGGCGTCTACACCGTGCAATCCGGTGGCGGTCACGAATATGACGGATCGCAATTCGAGACCAACTGGCTTCTGCTCGGATATGCGTCGTTATCGGAAGACCAGATCAAGGCCGGTATCGATCGGCTCGAGGAAGCGCTGAAATCCAGCGGCGTGACGCGCGCGAGCGTCAACCTCGCACGCGCGCCGCTAGCGCCGAGTTAGCGCTGCGGCTTCCGCCGCCGCCTTGCGCAGGCATTCGCGGCACAGGCAATCCTCGTCATCGCGCGGCATCGCCAGGCGCACGTCTTCCTCCGCGCACCAGCATGTTTCCGATTGTGTACAGGAAAACTCCGTTCCGCACCGGGAACAGGCGACGCGGCGGGGCGGCGGCGTTTCTAAACGATTTGTCATGAATGGTACCGAAACTTCGCCGTGTTTTTCATCTGTGGTTCATCGCTTCAAGCGCTGTAATATACGCGCTGCGTCGCCCGTTGACAGCATGGGAAACTCCCAATGGCCCGCGATCCGCAAACTGCCTTGATGGCGCTCAACCGTTTCGGATTTGGCGCCCGCGGCGGTGCGGCAGGTGACCTCGTCAATGCAGCGTCCGATCCGCGCGGCTTCGTCAAGGCCGAACTCACCCGTCCCGGCGGGCCTCGGCTCGAGATGCCCGGCTTGCAGCCGACGCCGGCATTGGCGCAAACCGTGTTCGCCTATCAGGCCGAAGTGAAGGCCAAGCGCGAAGCCGCCAAAAACGAGAAGAGCAAACCTGAAGCGCGAGATGTCGGCTGCGGACAAGCCGGCCGAAGACAAGTCGTTCGCCGACAAGCCGTCCGAGAACAAATCCATGGACGACAAGTCCATGGAAAAGACCGCGATGCGGCCCGAACGAAGCAGCGCCGCCGGCAAAGCCGCTCAACGTGATCCAGAAGGCGTTTCGCGCCGAGGCGCTCGCGCGCTTGCAGCGAGGACTGATCGCCGAGTGTGGATTTACCGAGCGGCTGGTGACGTTCTGGTCCAACCACTTCTGCATCTCGGCTGCGAAAGGCGAGCTGGCGCGAATCTGGGCCGGCGCGTTCGAGCGCGAGGCGATCCGCCCGCATGTGCTTGGGCGCTTCAGCGAGATGTTGCTGGCGGTCGAGCAGCATCCGGCAATGCTGTTCTTTCTCGACAATCAGCAGTCGCTCGGACCGGACTCCCGCGCCGGGCAAAACCGAAAGCGCGGCCTGAACGAAAATCTCGCCCGCGAGATCATGGAACTGCATACGCTCGGCGTCGGCGGCGGCTACACCCAGCAAGACGTGACCTCGCTCGCGCGCATCATCACCGGCTGGACCTTTGCGGGACGGCGAGGGCAGTTGGGACCGCCCGGCACCTTCGCGTTCAACGCCAATGCGCACGAGCCGGGACCGCAAACGCTGCTCGGCAGGATCTACGCCGACACCGGCGTGTCGCAGGGCGAGAGCGCGCTCGCCGACATCGCGCGCCATCCGTCGACCGCGAAATTCGTCGCCACCAAGTTCGCGCGTCATTTCGTCAGCGACGATCCGCCGCCGGCGCTGGTCGCGCGGTTGCAGGAGGTGTTCCGCAAGACCGACGGCGATCTTCGGGCGCTCGCCACGACGCTGGTCGATTCCGACGAGGCCTGGCAGGGGCCGCTCACCAAGATTCGCAGCCCTTACGAATACCTGGTCGCGACCGGCAGACTGTTGGGTAACATGCCGGACGATCCGAGCCGTTATCTCGGCGGGCTCAACATGCTCGGCCAGCCGCTATGGACGCCGTCCGGACCGAATGGGTTCGCCGACACCAACGCGGCCTGGGCCGCACCGGAAGGCATGAAATTGCGGCTCGATATCGCAGCCCAAGTGGCGTCGCGTCTCGGCGACAATGTCGATCCGCGCCAGTTGCTCGAGCTTGCCGTGGCCGACGCTTCGTCGCCGGAAACCCGCCACACGATCGAGCGCGCGGAATCGCGGCAACAGGCGTTGGCGCTGCTGCTGATGTCGCCGGAATTCCAGAGGAGATGACCGATGGAAACGACGCGAATCGAAACGACACCGATGGAAGCGACCATGGATTGCTGTGAAAATCGGCTGATCGCCTCGCGCCGTTCGCTGTTGCTGGGCGGCGCGGCGTTTGCCGCCTGGGCCTACGTGCCGAAATTTGCGCGCGCGGCCGACGGGCGCGACCCGCGCCTGATCACGATCATCCTGCGCGGCGCGCTCGATGGCCTCGCGACCGTGGCGCCGGTCGGCGATCCCGATTACGCCGGCCTGCATGGATCGATCGCGCTGGCCGCCGACGGCCCGCATGCCGCGACCATGCTGGACTCTTTCTTTGCGTTGCATCCGTCGATGCCGGAATTCGCGCGGATGTACCGCGACAAGCAGGCGGCGGTGATCCACGCGGTGTCGACGCCTTATCGCGATCGCTCGCATTTCGACGGCCAGGACGTGCTCGAGAGCGGCTTTGCCGGTCCCGGCCGCGTGCAATCGGGCTGGCTCAACCGCGCACTCGAAGGTCTGCCGAAAGGCGAGCGCGTGATGAGTGGGCTCGCGGTCGGCGCCACCACGCCGCTGGTGCTGCGCGGCTCAGCGCCAACCGTCGGCTGGGCGCCGGTGACGTTGCCGCCGGCGGCCGACGACACCGCCGCGCGTTTGCTCGATCTCTATCAGCATCGCGATCCGGCTTTGGCTTCCGCCCTGAGCCAAGGACTGCAACTGGAAAAGACCGCAACCGGCGACGACATGAAGGCAAAACCCGGCGGCAACAACGCGGCTGCGATGCGACTGGTGGCGCGCGGCGCCGCCAAGGTGATGGCGGCCGACGATGGTCCGCGCATCGCGGCGCTCGCTTTCGACGGCTGGGACACCCATGCCAATGAAGGCGGTCCGGTCGGGCGTCTGGCGCAATTGCTGTCGGGCCTCGACGGTGCGCTCGGTGAATTCCAAAGCGGCCTCGGCGAACGCTGGCGCGACACGGTGGTCGTGGTCGCAACCGAGTTCGGCCGCACCGCGCGCATCAACGGCACCGAAGGCACCGATCACGGCACCGGCACCATCGCGTTGCTGGCGGGAGGCGCGGTGAAGGGCGGCCGGGTGATCTCGGACTGGCCGGGACTGAAGCCCGCCAATCTCTACGAAGGCCGCGACCTCGCGCCGACCACGGATCTGCGCGCGGCGCTGAAAGGCATCCTGCACGACCATCTCGGCATCAGCGAAACCGTGCTGGCGCGGAATGTGTTCCCCGACAGCGCGCAGGCGAAGCCGATGCAGGGGCTGATCGCCTGACGCGCCGCGTGGCGACTACCCGTTCGTGATCTTGTCGATCTCGGCCATGTCTTCGGCGCTCAGCTTCCAGGTCGCCGCCTTGACGTTCTGCTCGATCTGCTCGACGCGGGTGGCGCCGGCGATCACGCTCGAAACTTGCGGCCGCGCTGCGAGCCAGGAGAATGCGAGCTCAAGCATCGAATGTCCGCGCGCTTGCGCGAACGCCTGCAGCTTTTCCACGATCTCCTCATTGCGCGGGGTGACGTAACGGTCGCGCAGCCGCGCCACCTTGCCGAAGCGGGTATCGTCGGGCGCGGCCTGGCCGCGCTTGTACTTGCCGGTGAGGAGGCCGCTCGCCAGCGGGAAGAACGGCAACAGGCCGAGTCCGTATTCCTGCGCGCACGGCAGCAGGTCCTTTTCGATGTCGCGTACGACGAGGCTGTATTCATCCTGGCACGAGACGAAACGGCTGGCGTTCATGGCGCGCGCGACATGTTCGGCTTCCGCAATCCGCCATGCCGGAAAATTCGAATTGCCGATGTAGCGCACCTTGCCCTGCCGGATCAGATCGTCGAGTGCGCGCAGCGTTTCATCGATCGGCGTCAGCGGGTCGTAGTCGTGCTGCTGGTAGAGGTCGATGTAATCGGTCTTCAACCGCTTCAGGCTCGCTTCGACCGCAGACATGATGTAGCGCCGCGACGCGCCTTGCTTGGTGCCGTCATTGCTCATCGGTTTGGAGAACTTGGTCGCCAGCACGATGTCCTTGCGGCGGTCGCCGAGAACCTCGCCAAGCACCGTCTCGGAGCCGCCCATGTCGGCATAGATGTCGGCGGTATCGAACAGGGTGACGCCAAGGTCGATCGCCTTGTGGATCACCTTGCGCGAGGCTTCGAGATCGATGCGCTGGCCGAAATTGTTGCAGCCGAGGCCGACGGCCGAGACGCGGAGGCCCGAGCTGCCGAGGTTACGAATTTCCATGGATCATCCTGTGCGGTGTTGACGAAAAACCGTTCTATTTCGACCCTTTGGCGACTGCGCGCAAGGCATGTCCTCGCGCCGGAAGGCGTCGCCCTGGACATGCCAGAATTGCGGGAAGTGCGAGAGCTGCAGGAACAATCAGCACAAAAAAGTGCGGCCCCGGTCAGACGCGGCGACTGACGGGGACCGCTGGGGGCGCGCATGATCATTGACGGGGGGCCAGATCAAACGCACGTGAACGCTAGCCCCGCATTGTAACGCAGCCATGACAGCGACATTTATCCACAGCGGATATTCGGCTCGCCGCAGGTCAAAACAGCTTGCGATAGACGATGAAGCCGGATCGCTCCGCGACCTTGTCGTAGAGCGCTTGTGCGGTGCGGTTGGTCTCATGCGTCTGCCAGTAGACGCGCGAAGTGCCGGCCTGCCGCGCCTGCGCGTAGACCTCGCCGATGAGCGCGCCGCCGACGCCCTGGCCGCGTGTGGCGGCGTCCGTGAAGAGATCCTGCAAGTAACAGACGGGTGCGATCGCCGTGGTCGAGCGATGGAAGAGATAATGCGCCAATCCGACCAGCCTGCCGCCGCTTTCGGCGACCAGCGCATGCATCGGCTCATAGGCATCGAAGAAACGCGTCCATGTCATCGCTGTGATTTCGGGTGCAAGCGCGGTCGGGCCTGAGCGGCCGTAGAACGCGTTGTATCCGTCCCACAATGGCAGCCATTGCGCGTGGTCGGACGGGGCGACGGGACGAACGAGAAGGGAAGGTTGCATGGCTTGCTCGGCGCAAAATGGTCAGACGCCGATTTAAGCCGCAATGGTGGATGGATCAATCTGGTTTGACGTCGCCGTTATTCGGCGGCGCGAATATCCTGGAACGGGCCTTGGAATCTTTTTTGGCGCATCAACCGATATTGTTCGGCGCGGGCGGGATCGTCGGTGCGGCGAACGAGCTCGGTGACCGGCGTATAGCTCAGCATCCGTCCGCCGTCCGGCAGCGCGGTACAACTGAAACGGAGCACCTGGCCGTCGCTGAGATTGATGTTGATCGGCGTGGAGTCGCCTGTGCGCATCATTTCCGTGCGCTGCGCAATGAAGGTGCTCAACTCGTCTTCCGGCATTTCATACGAGCCGGTGTCGCGGCCATGATACATCAGCGCGATGAAAGGCGGCTTGCTGTCGGCTTTCTCGTCGGACAATGCGAAATACTGGCGGAAGGCGCGGTTGATGAATTCGGCACGCGTGTCGGAATCGAGCAGCACGATGCCGATATCGACCTGATCGAGCGCCGCCGAAAGCCGCTCGGCCGTAGCATGGTGGCGGCGCTCCCAGGCGAGCGTGCCGACCAGCCTTTTGCGCAGCAGGCCGGTCAGGATCGCGGTGCCGATCAGGGCGACCGCAAGCATCGAGAGACGGGTAATGTCGGCCGGCGAGGCGCTGACCGCCATGCTGTGGCTGGAGAAAAACAGCGCGGACGAACCGAGCGCCAGCGCCGCGCAGGCGAGGCTTGAGGCGAGGCCGGCGAACGAGCCGGCGAGAGCCACGATGCAAACAAAGAGCGGCGCGGGGTTCGGAACGGCCGACAGAAGATGAGTGGCGGCGAGTGCGCTCAGCACCGTTGCTACGGTGAGGGCCGGTCCCAGGATGGCGCGCCAGTCGATCTGCATCGTTCGCACACAACAATGATGCAGCCAGTTTGATGGATTATGGCGCGTTGTCAGCGCGGTATCTCGGCTTAACCCTAAAAAGCCGTTGACGGTTTCCGTACAACTGTTCGGTCTTTTTGCTTCGAATGATACTGATCGACGCGGAACCCGCGCTCATTTCGCAGGGTTAGAGCTGGTGTGACGGCTCCAGTCCGCACGATCCCCGATCTTTGAAAGCTTGAAAGGACATTCATGCCCACCGTGCCGCCGGCAGTTTTGCCGATCTTGATGCTGTTCGGATCCAACATCTTCATGACGTTCGCGTGGTACGGCCATCTCAAATACAAGGATCACTGGCTTCCTGCCGTGATCCTTGTGAGCTGGGGAATTGCCTTCTTTGAATACTGGCTGGCGGTGCCGGCCAATCGCTGGGGCAGTGCGGTCTATAGCGCCGCGCAACTCAAGACGATCCAGGAAGTGATCACCCTGATCGTGTTTGCCGGCTTCTCGGTGCTGTACCTGAAGCAGCCGCTCGGCTGGAATCACGGATTGGGATTCGGGTTTATCGCGCTTGGCGCCTATTTCATCTTTCACGAATGGTCGTAGGGCGCACTCAGAGGGATAAGCGGTGCTTCCTCGCCGCGCGTCCCGGCGGCAATCAGGCATGACGCCGCCACCAGGATTGCCGTTACCAGCGCCGCCGTAACCAGTGCGGTAGGACTCTTCATCGTCACCCGATCGCGATGCGGATCATCGCGTAAGCCCCAGTGGAGTGGATTTGACGTTCGCTACGCATCTGGCCGCAAACTCGGAAAGCGAACGTCAAATCCTAAACTCCACTAGAAACCTGTCCTCGCTAGTGGTCCGTTTGATTCTGACATTCGCAAAAGTGGCCGCCGAGACGGGACGCGAATGTCAGAATCGGACCGCTAGCCGCCTATGCAAAAAAACAAATTGATAAAATGAAATCGATTTATGCCGGGAACGGCATTCCCGCGCCGAGCTTGCTCGACAGCACCGTGAGGGTGACCATCAGGCAAAGCGACAGCGAGGCGATCGCCAGCGAGGCCGCCACTGCGTCCCTGAGCCGGGGGGATGCCACGGCAACCGCTGGGCGGCTGAAGCCCGCCACGCCTGAAGACCGGGTCATGGGTCCAAATCCTTAAAATCTCGGAGCGGACCAAACGCCCGCCACCCCGGGCGAATCACCCGTGACAGGCCGTTTGTGACAATCATCACCGGCAAGATTGCGGCGGGCGGCGAGCTAAAAACGGCAAAATCGGGGCGGAAAGGGCCGTAGGAGGCCGTTGTGCCCACTATCCCGGCTGTTCGTCCCCGTTTTTCAGGAGCCGGCGGCCAGATCGGCCGCAAATGTCGAATCCATTCGGCTAGCTGGCTGCCAGCCCATCGGCACAAAGCCGGGGACTTGTTCGACCCGCCTCAACCAGGCGCGAACGGCCGGGAAGGTTGAAAGGTCGTAGTCGCATTGGTCGGCGACGTGGGTGTAGCCGTAGAGCGCGATGTCGGCGATCGTGAACTGGCCGGCGGCGAAGTAGTCATGGGTTTTGAGGTGATTTTCCATCACCTGAAGCGCGGCGTAGCCACGCTCCATCCAGTCTTCCAGCGCATGCGTTTGCAGGTCGCGGCCGCCCTTGACCAGCGCGAGCCAGAAATAGGCCGCGCCGATGTTCGGCTCCAGCGCGTGCTGTTCGAAGAACATCCATTGCAACGCTTCGGCGCGCTCGATCGGTGACTCCGGGGCCAGCGACGTTCCGCGCGCGACGTACCACAGGATCGCGTTGGATTCGGCGAGGTAACGGTCCTCGGCGACTTCGAGCAACGGAACCTGGCCGGATCGGATTCTTCGCCAGGAATTCCGGCGTGCGGCTCTCGCCGCGCAGAATATCGATCTCGATTGCGCGAAAGGGCGCGCTGAGCAGCGCCAGCGCCAGGCGAACCTTGTAGCTGTTCCCGGACCGCTGCATGGAATAGAGATTGTACATTTCGAAACAGTTCGACCCGTGAGTGTGCTGCGGCTTCTCCACCCGCAACTTGGCCAAACAATGATGCCGATGCGGATGCGCTGCAAGGGTTGAAACTGGAATAGGTCAAAAACCTCTACTGCACTGCAACGATGAGCAAGAACATGCCAGCGCGGAAGTTCTCTTGCGATTAATCGTTCACGCCTGCGCGATCGAGCGAGGCGTTGTTCCCATTGGCGTGCGACGTCTTGTATCAGCCGTCGAATCGTCCATCGCCATCACATCGGCGCCGAACAATCGCGAAGCTCCGATCCAGCACAACGCCGCGATCAAAACGCCAGCGATGACGTCGACGAAATAGTGGCTGCCGTAAGCGGGCGTCGCGATCAGCATCAAGCCGTTCAGCGCAAGCCCGGCCCATTTGATGCCTTTGACGCGCCAAAGTGCTGCTCCGAACAGAATGCCGAGCGCGGCATGCAGGCTGGGGAAGCTGATGATGCCTTCCGAGTTCGCGCCGTTGATGGTCTGGAATGTGCCGTCACGAAGCCCGAAAAACACCGGCCAGCTCGTCGACGAGGTCGGCAGGAAGCCGTTTGCCATGTCCGGGTGAAGGTCGAGAAATACCCAGGGGCCGACCGCCGGAAGGACGGCGGAGATGGCGATCGTGATCAGGGTCGTGCCGATGAAAGCAGCGATGAACGTGTTGAGGCTGGCGAGCCGGCCCATCACGCCCAGCGCAAACACCGTCGTCACCGTCTGGACCGCGAAGCTCGAGTAGGCGAGCATCAGCACGAAACGTAGATTGGGCCGCTCCGCGATCATCTGCATCAGCGGTGTCCAGTCGAGATGTAGCCAATTTCGGTCCCAGGAATCGAACAGTGCATCCTGCAGGGGAAATCCGGCTCGGGCTGCGATGTATGACAAGGGCGCACCGACGGCCGCAAAGGCGATGATCTGCGCGGTGCCATTCGAGGACTGCGGCGAGCCGCGGTTCATGGCGGATGGCGCGATAGAACCAGCCGGCTGCGGCAATCAGCACGCCGCATGACACCGGCACCAGAAAGGAGCGCCACTCGATTCGCAGCGGCGCAACAAGGGTGGCACCGATCACGACGAGCCCGATCAGGCCGATCGTGCCCCAGATGGCAAGATCGGCGCGCCGCAAACGATCACTCTCCGTCATCGATCCGGGATCCTCAGGTGGCACACGATCTTGCGAAAAAGCCGGCCTCACGTTCCGGATATTGCTTTAGCAACCGGGCCTTTGCGGATCGTTAATCGGGTAACGGCGTGGAATGGCAAAGTCCCGGTAAAATCGCTGGTTTTTGCTTGCCGCTGCACCGCAACGGTCTTAGAAACAAGGATGCGCCGAGCGTCGTGAGCCGGCCGCATTTTTCAACCCCAAATCTGGAGCCGATAATGTCCTTCCTGTCTGCTGCGCTCGACCGTGTGAAGCCGTCCGCAACGATTGCGGTCACGGATAAAGCACGCGAGCTGAAAGCGGCGGGACGCAACGTGATCGGCCTCGGCGCGGGCGAGCCGGACTTCGATACCCCCGCCAACATCAAGCTCGCGGCGATCCATGCGATCGAGGCCGGCAAGACCAAGTACACCGCGGTCGACGGCATTCCCGAACTGAAGCAGGCGATCATCGCGAAGTTCGAGCGTGAGAACGGCCTGTCGTACAAGCCGAACCAGATCATCGTCGGCACCGGCGGCAAGCAGGTGCTCTACAACGCGCTGATGGCGACGATCAATCCGGGCGACGAGGTGATCATCCCCGCGCCGTATTGGGTGAGCTATCCGGAAATGGTGGCGCTCGCCGGTGGCGAGCCGGTCTCCATCGTGTGCACGGCCGAACATGGCTTCAAGCTGCAACCCGAAGCGCTGGAAAAGGCGATCACGCCGAAGACCAAGTGGATCATCCTCTGCTCGCCGTCGAACCCGACCGGCGCGGCCTACACGCGCAACGAGCTGAAGGCGATCACCGACGTGCTCGTGAAGCATCCGCACGTCTGGGTGATGACCGACGACATGTACGAGCATCTGGTCTACGACGACTTCGTGTTCACCACGCCGGCGCAGATCGAGCCAAGGCTCTACGATCGCACGCTGACCGTGAACGGCGTCTCGAAGGCCTATTGCATGACCGGCTGGCGCATCGGCTATGCCGGTGGTCCGGTGCCGCTGATCAAGGCGATGTCGACCATCCAGTCGCAGTCGACCTCGAACCCGTCGTCGATCGCGCAATGGGCGGCGGTCGAGGCACTCAACGGTCCGCAGGAGTTCATTCCGGCGAACAACAAGGTGTTCAAGGAGCGGCGCGACCTCGTGGTCTCGATGCTCAACCAGGCCAAGGGCATCGACTGTCCGCGGCCGGAAGGCGCCTTCTACGTCTATCCGTCCTGCGCCGGCACCATCGGCAAGACGGCGCCGTCGGGCAAAGTGCTGGCCAACGACCAGGACTTTGTCACGGAGCTTCTGGAAAGCGAGGGCGTGGCCGTCGTGCAGGGTTCGGCGTTCGGCCTCGGTCCGGCATTCCGGATTTCGTACGCCACCAAGACCTCCGACCTCGAAGAAGCCTGCAAACGCATTCAGCGTTTCTGCGGCAACCTGCGCTAGGCCCAACTCGTCATTCCGGCATGGTGCGTAAGCACCAGACCTCGATCGCAATTCGATCGGGATTCCGGCTTCGCCGCAAGGGCTCGCGACCCGGAATACGTTAACCTTATGCCGCAATCCGCGAAATCTGGAACGGCGGTGAAGATATGCCATACAAAGCCTGCGCGAGGCTTTCGGGCGTAGGTCCGGTCGGCGCATTCGTTTTTCGGCTCGCATCACACCTTCAGTTTCCAGTCGGAGCTTGCTTCATGCGTCGTTTGATTATCGTTGCCGCCACGCTGGCCGCGTCGTTCGTTGGCGCCAGTTTCGCTGGCGCCGGTGCCCAGGAACGTGTTCAGGTCGGCGTGCTCGAATGCCGTGGCGGGGCCAGCGTCGGCTTCATCGTCGGCTCGGTCACCAATCTCGGCTGCGTGCTGCGCGTCGATGGCCTGCCGGAAGACCGCTACGTCGCGACCATCCGCAAAGTCGGCCTCGACATCGGCATCACCGAAGAAACCGCGCTTGCCTGGGGCGTGTTCGCGCCGACGCGGCGGCTTGGGCCGGGCGATCTCTCCGGCAACTACGTCGGCGCGCAGGGCAGCGCCACCATCGGCGTCGGCGCCGGCGGCAACGTGCTGGTCGGCGGCTCCAACAACTCGATCGCGTTGCAGCCGCTGAGCTTGCAAGGCCAGGTTGGGTTGAGCGTCGCCGCCGGTTTGGAAAGCCTGGAACTGCGTCCCGGCCGATAGCTGCAAACGATTTCTCGCACCTCCGCCTCGTGATAGTGGGTCCATTGCAATCCACAAGCGGGCGGCAGAACGATTCTTTGGTCGATGCACCGCAGCGATTTTCTTTCTTGCCAAACCTCTGACAGAGGGACAGCATCCACTGTTGCCGACCCAATCACGGGCCGAGCTCCACAGAGGAGGCGGCAATGGGACAAGACGTCAGAAGTCCCCGAGGTCCACGGTGCATTGCACTGGTGGGCCCTTTCCAGAGCGGTAAAACCACCCTTTTAGAAGCAATACTGGCGCGCACAGGCGCCACCTCGCGCGCCGGCAGCGTTGACGCCGGTACGTCCGTTGGCGATTCAAGCGCGGAAGCGCGGCGTCACAAGATGGGCGTTGGACTGACGGCGGTCACCACCAACTTCATGGGTGACAGCTACACATTTATCGATTGTCCGGGCTCCGTTGAATTCGCCCACGACATGCGTTCGGTGCTTCCTGCGGTCGATGCGGCGGTCGTGGTCTGCGAAGCCGACGAGAAAAAGCTGCCGCAGCTCCAGATCATCCTGCGCGAGCTCGAAGACCTGAACATTCCCCGTTTTCTGTTTCTCAACAAGATCGACCGCGCCAACAAGCGCATCCGCGAGACGCTTGCCACCCTGCAACCGGCGTCGCGAATTCCACTGGTGCTGCGCCAGATTCCGATCTGGAACGGCGACCTGATCGAAGGCTTCGTCGACCTGGCGCTGGAGCGCGCGTTTGTCTATCGCGAGCACAAGGCGTCCGAAGTCGTCGATCTCGAGGGCGGCAATCTCGATCGCGGGAAGGAGGCGCGCTTCTCGATGCTGGAGAAGCTGGCCGATCACGATGACGCGCTGATGGAACAGCTGCTCGAAGATATCGCGCCGCCGCGGGATGCGGTGTTCGACGATCTCGCACGCGAATTGCGCGAAGGGCAGATCTGCCCGGTGCTGCTCGGTTCCGCCATGCGTGAGAATGGCGTGCTCCGCCTGATGAAGGCGTTGCGCCACGAGGCGCCCGGCATCACCGAGACCGCCAAACGGCTGGGTGTAGCGGCGACGAAAGATGCGCTCGCTTATGTCTTCAAGACGGTGCATCTGCAACATGGCGGCAAGCTGTCTTTCGCGCGTGTGCTGGCGGGCCGTCTCGATGACGGCGCGACAATCCATGCTTCCTCCGGCGAAGCCGGCCGTGTGTCGGGCGTTTCGGTTCTCCATGTCGGCCAGGACAACAAGCGGCCGTCGGCCGAGGCCGGCGAGACGGTCGCGCTCGGCAAACTCGACACCGTCAAGACCGGCGATACGTTCTCGAGCGGCAAGACAGCGCCGCAGGCGTTGATCCATGTCGAGCCATCGCCGCCGGTGCTGGCGCTCGCGTTGGCCGCCGTCGACCGCAAGGACGACGTCAAGCTCGGACAGGCGTTGTTGCGGCTGAACGAGGAAGATCCTTCGCTCACCATGGTGCACAACCCGCGTACCCATGACATCGTGTTGTGGGGACAGGGCGAGATGCATTTGCGCGTCGCGCTTGAACGCTTGCGCGATCGCTTTGGCGTCAACATCAAGTCGCATCCGCCGGCGATCGGCTATCAGGAGACCATCCGCAAGTCGATCACCCAGCGCGGCCGGCACAAGAAGCAGTCCGGCGGCCATGGCCAGTTCGGCGACGTCGTGCTCGACATCAAGCCGATGCCACGTGGCACCGGTTTTGAATTTCACGAAAAGGTCGTCGGCGGCGCGGTGCCGCGCAACTACATCGGGGCTGTCGAGGAAGGCGTCGTCGACGGCCTGGTGCGCGGGCCGCTTGGCTTTCCCGTGATCGACGTTGCGGTGACGCTGACCGACGGCTCCTATCACAGCGTGGATTCGTCGGATCTTGCGTTCCGGACCGCCGCGCGGATCGGCCTCAGCGAGGCGCTGCCGCAATGCCAGCCGGTGCTGCTCGAGCCGATCCACGTCGTGGAGATCGTGTGTCCGACCGAGGCGACGGCGAAGATCAATGCCATCCTGTCGGGACGGCGCGGCCAGATCCTCGGCTTCGACACCCGCGAGGGCTGGTCGGGATGGGATCGTGTCCGTGCGACGATGCCGGAGGCCGAGATCGGCGAACTGATCGTGGAGTTGCGATCGGCAACCGCGGGCGCCGGCAGCTTCTCGCGGCAGTTCGACCGCATGGCCGAGGTGACCGGCAAGGCGGCCGACCAGATCATTGCCGCTCATCGCGTCGCGGCGTAAACCGCTTGCCTTCTGACGTCCGCCGTTCCCTCCGGGGGACGGCGGATTTTTCTTGGGCGCTGATCTTGCCAGATGATGTTTTTTACATCATTTTCTTTGGTTGAAGCATCATTTATAATACTTGAGATAGGATCTCATGATCACGTCGTTCCAGATGAAGGCGGCTCGGGCGCTGCTGGGAATTGACCAGCGCACGCTTGCCGAACTGGCCGGCCTTTCGCTGCCAACCATTCAGCGAATGGAAGCGAGTTCCGGCACCGTCCGCGGCGTCGTCGAATCCCTCACCAAGGTTGTCGACGCCTTGAGTCAGGCGGGGGTGGAGCTGATCGGGGATCATGCGCGCAGCGAAGACGGCGGACGGGGCGTGCGGTTGAAGGAACCGCGACCGCCACGACGAAACTGACACGGGTTTCAAGCGAGGAGGACCCCTGGCCATCGTCGCGCGAACGAACGTGCGACGGATGGGATGAACATGAGCATCATCGCCAGGCGAACGGGCCAAATGCATCGGCCGACCTTCGCCGAACTCTATGTGTCGAAGCTGGTCACTGTTCTGCGCGAAGGATATGGCATCGCGGATTTTCGCGCCGACGTCGCGTCCGGACTGACGGTTGCGATCGTAGCACTTCCCCTGTCGATGGCGATTCGCCATCGCCTCCGGCGTAACGCCCGACCGTGGTCTCTATACGGCCGTCATCGGCGGCTTCATCGTGTCGCTGCTCGGCGGCAGCCGGTTTCAGATCGGCGGGCCCGCAGGTGCGTTCATCGTGCTGGTGGCATTGACCGTCGAGCGTCATGGTGTCGAGGGTGCGATCCTTGCGACCGCCATGGCCGGGGTGTTCCTGATCGCGGCAGGCCTGTTGCGGCTCGGCACTTACATCAAGTTCATCCCCTATCCGGTGACGGTCGGATTCACCTCGGGCATCGCGGTCATCATCCTGGCAAGCCAGCTCAAGGATCTGCTCGGCATCACGCTTGCTGGCAAAGAGCCGGGCGAATTCGTTCCAAAGCTTGAGGCGCTAGCGCGCATTGGATACTGCAAGCGTTCCCGCGATCGCGGTCGCCTCGGCCAGCATTGTCATCATCGTGGTGTTGCGCCGGCTGCGGCCGAACTGGCCGGGGATTTTGATCGCGGTGGTGGCGGCCGCCCTTGCGACCTGGGCGTTGGCGCTTCCGGTGGAAACGATCGGCACCCGCTTTGGCGGGATTCCCCGGCAACTGCCGCATCCCTCATGGCCGGCTTTCTCGCTCGCGAAGGCGCAGGCTGTTCTGCCCGATGCAATCGCCTTTGCGTTGCTCGGCGCCATCGAAGTCCCTGTTGTCGGCAGTGGTGGCCGACGGCATGACCGGGCGCAGGCATCGCTCCAATTGCGAACTGGTGGCGCAGGGTTTTGCCAATATCGGCTCGGCGCTGTTCGGCGGCATCTGCGTCACCGGCACGATCGCGCGCACCGCGACCAATATCCGCGCCGGCGCGCGCGGTCCGGTTTCCGGCATGCTGCACGCGTTGTTTCTGTTGCTGTTCATGCTTGTCGCCGCGCCGCTTGCGAGCTTCATTCCGCTGGCGGCGCTCGCCGCCGTTCTCGCGGTGGTGGCCTGGAACATGGCCGAGAGGCGCGAGTTCGCACTTCTGATCCGCTCCTCGCGCGGCGATGCCATCGTGCTTCTCGCGACTTTCCTGCTGACGGTCTTTCGCGATCTGACCGAGGGCATTTTGGTCGGATTCGCGCTTGGTGCGGCGCTGTTCATCAACCGCATGGCCAGATGACCGAGGCGGAACCGACACCTCCCTCGTGCCTGCCGATCGCGCCGATTTCAACGACGCGGATCGCGTGCCGTACGCATTTCCCGTCTCGCGGCCGATCCCGATATCCTGGTGTACCGGATCAGCGGAGCTTCTTCTTCGGTGCGGCTTCATCGGTCGGGGCCGTGCTCGATGGCATCGCCGACACCAGCGAGGCGTTGTTCGTCGATTTCACCGAGGTGCCGTTTCTCGATTCCACGGCGGCCAATGCGATGAGCAGGGTCGGCGAGCAAGGTCGCGCGTCAGGGCATTCGACTGTGCGTCACGGGCGCATCGCCGCGCAGTGCGGCGTGCACTCCTCACCCACGGTGTCGGCCGCTCGCGCGCCACAGAGATGGCGGAATCCAACACCTCCCTCTACCGCGAGACCATCGCGCGGGCGGTTGTCGACATCAAAGGCGGACGGGAAGCCTCAGTGGCTAAGGTTATTGCGACGCCCTGACGTCCGCGCTTTTGAGCGCCGGCATTGACTTAAAGCCAGCCTTGCCCGATGTGGATATGATGATGGCGATGCGGCGACAGGACCAGTGATGGCATCGATGAGCAAAGCCCGCGCGGCATGCCTGATCGGGTGGCCGGCGGCGCATTCGCGTTCGCCGCTGATCCATCATTACTGGTTGCGAAAACTTGGAATCGAAGGCGGCTACACCATCGAAGCGATTCCGCCGGAAGGTTTTGCGGAATTCGTCCGGCGTCTGTCGGCACATGGTTTTGTCGGCGCCAACGTCACCATTCCGCACAAGGAGCGCGCGTTGGCGCTGACGACGCCGGATACGCGCGCGCGCGCCGTCGGTGCCGCCAACACGCTGTGGTACGACGGCACCGAGCTGCGCTCGACCAACACCGACATCGAAGGCTTCATCGGCAACCTCGACGCGTCCGCCACGGGCTGGGATCAAATCGAGGAGGCGCTGGTGTTAGGGGCCGGCGGCTCGTCGCGCGCGGTCGTGTTCGGCCTGATCGAACGCGGCATCAAGCGCGTGCATCTGGCGAACCGCACCATGGAGCGCGCCCAGGCGCTTGCCGATCAGTTCGGCGCGGCCGTGCGGCCGATCGCTTGGGATGAAATCACCCAAGTGCTGCCGCGCGCGGGCCTTCTGGTCAACACGACCTCGCTCGGTATGAAGGGCCAGCCAGAGCTCGATGTCGACGTGAACCTGCTTTCAGGCGAGGCGATTGTCGCCGATCTCGTCTACGTGCCGCTGCAAACCGTGCTGTTGAACGCGGCGCAGGCGCGTGGCCTCAAGACCGCCGACGAACTCGGCATGCTCTTGCATCAGGCGGTGCGGGGTTTCGAACTGTGGTTCGGCCAACGGCCCGAGGTGACGGCCGAATTGCGCGCCCTCGTTGAGGTCGATCTCAGAGGCACCTGATCGCGGGGGGCGCATGATCCGCCAAAGTGATCGCGCGCTTGTGAGCACGCCCATCATGGAACCGTCCGCGCCGACCGCTATGGTGCCGGGCGCTAGTTCAAGGACGTACGAGGAGGACCCGATATGCCGATATACCGTTTCATGCTTGTCCGTCCGCTGATCGCCGCCACCATGGTGATGGCTTCCGCTCTCGGCGCGATCGCGCAGCAACCGCCGACCCCGACGCGGGTGCGCGGCACCATCGAAGGCGTCGATGGCGACGTGCTCATGGTCAAGTCGCGCGGCGGCGAGGACGTCAAGCTGCGCATGACCTCGGACATGAGGATCGTCGGAATCGTCAAGATCGCGCTCACCGATATCAAGCTTGGTTCCTTCATCGGCACCACCACGGTGCCGGGGCCGGATGGCCGGCAAAATGCGGTCGAGGTGCATGTCTTTCCGGAAAACATGCGCGGCACCGGCGAAGGATCGCGGCCCTACGATCTCAAGCCGAATTCGACCATGACCAATGCGACGGTCGCCGAGCAGGTGGCGGGCAATGACGGCCAGACCTTGATGATCAAATACAAGGACGGCGAGAAGAAAGTCACCGTCGGTCCCGACACGCCGGTCGTGACGTATGTGCCCGGCGAGAAGGCCGATCTCAAGGCGGGCGCCAAGATCATTGCCTTCATCAAGGCGTTGCCGGACGGATCGTTCGAGACCAACCGCGTCAGCGTCGGCCGTGACGGGCTGACGCCGCCGATGTGATGCGAAGCGTCATTCCGGAGCGATGCGCAGCATCGAATCCGGAATGTCGAGATTCCCCGATGCGCAATTGCGCATCTGCGGTCTGGTCTTTCAGGCCACCCCGGAATGACTATGGGAACATGTTACGGAATATCCCCGCTACCATGGGGTATTTCCTACTATTCACCCCCGTCCAAACCCTTGAGGGACAGATCATGCCGAAAATTTCTTCCTGGCTGCCGCGCTCGTTTGCTTCGCTGGCCGTTGTTTCCGTGCTCGCATCGAGCGCCTGGGCCCAGCAGCCGCCGACGACGACCCGCATTCGTGGCACCATCGAAAGCGTCGCCGGCAAGACGCTCAACATCAAGACCCGCGAGGGCACTGATGTGAAGGTGAACATCACCGACGACATCACCGTCATCGGCATCGCCAAGGCTTCGCTCTCGGATATCAAGCAGAGCAGCTACATCGGCGTGTCCGGCATGCCGCAACCCGACGGCAGCCAGAAGGCGATCGCGATCCACATTTTCCCGGAAGCGATGCGCGGCGCGGCTGAAGGCTTCCGGCCCTGGGATCTGCGTCCGAACTCCACGATGACCAACGCCACCGTCGCGCAACAGGTGACCGGCACCGATGGCCAGGTCATCGATGTCAAGTACAAGGACGGCGAGAAGAAGGTCACGGTCACGCCGGATACGTCGATCGTTGCTTTCGTGACCGGCGAGAAATCCGAGATCAAGCAAGGCGCCAAGATCATCATCTTCGGTGCGAAGAAAAACGACGATGGCTCGCTTGAGACCAATCGCATCGGCGTCGGCCGCGACGGCATCGCGCCGCCGATGTGACCGCGAAGCGGTCATCCCGGGGCGTACGAAGTACGAACTCTGGTGCGCAATGCGCACCAGAGGATCCATGGCGACCGCCAAGTGGCTTTGAGAAATGGATTCCGGGCTCAGCCCAGCGGGCTGCCCCGGAATGACAGCACTACACGGCCACCACGTGGTCGTCGATTTCGGCGATGGTATTGACGCCGCACAGTCCCATCGTCGTCAGCATCTCGTTTCGGATGATGTCGATCGCCTTGGTGACGCCGGGGCCGCCATAAGCGCCGAGGCCGTGAATATAGGCGCGGCCGATCATGCAGGACTTGGCGCCGTGCGCGATCGCGCGCACCACGTCCTGGCCGGAACGGATACCGCCGTCGAACATCACCTCCATCTTGTCGCCGACTGCGTCGACGATTTCCGGCAGCGCCGCGATCGATGACGGTGCGCCGTCGAGCTGACGGCCGCCATGGTTGGAAACAACGAGCGCCTGTGCGCCGGTCTTGGCGGCTTCATTCGCGTCCTCGACGTCGAGAATGCCTTTCAGGATCAGCTTGCCCGGCCAGATGCTGCGGATCCATTCGACGTCTTTCCAGTTCAGCGTCGTGTCGAACTGCGTTGCGATCCAGTTGCCGAGCGAAACGACGTCGTCGGCCCCTTTGAGGTGGCCGGCGAGATTGCCGAAGGTGCGGCGCTTGCCGCGCATGACGCCCGCGATCCAGGCCGGCTTGGTCGCGAAGTCGACCACTTTCGACAGCGACCATTCCGGCGGCACGGTCATGCCGTTCTTGATATCGGCGTGACGCTGCCCGATCACCTGAAGGTCGACGGTGAGCACCAGCGCGCTGCACTTGGCGACCATCGCGCGTTCGATCAGTGCCTTGATGAAGCCGCGGTCCTTCATGACGTAGAGCTGAAACCAGAACGGCTTGTCGACATTGGCGGCGACATCTTCGATCGAGCAGATCGACATCGTGCTCAACGTGTAGGGAATGCCCGCCGCATGCGCCGCACGGCAGGCGTGAATTTCGCCGTCGCTGTGCTGCATGCCGGTCAGGCCGACCGGCGCCAGAATGAGCGGTAGCGCCGCCTGTTCGCCGAGAATTGTCGTTGCGGTATCGCGTTTGGAAACGTCGACCAGGATGCGCTGACGCAGCTTGATCGCTCGCAGGTCTTCGCAGTTGGCGCGCAGCGTTTCCTCGGCGTAGGAGCCCCGATCGCAGTAATCGAAAAATGCCTTCGGCACTTTTCGCATATGGCGCTGTCGCAGATCCTCGATGCAGGTAATGTGTTTCATAGACGTATTCCGGCCCCAAATTAGCTTTCGCTGTCGTCTAGCACGGCTGGTAGTCCAATTCTAACATTCGCGTCCGTTTTCAGCAGCCACAGGGGATATTCCCATGACCCGACCGCACACGAAGTCCTCCGGCGTCAAAAAGCCCGGGAAGCCGCAGCGCGATGAGGCGCTCGAGAGCGCGCTGGAAGAGGGGCTGGAGGAGACCTTCCCGGGTTCCGACCCCGTCAACGTCACCCAACCGGCACCATCCAAAGAGGACGGTCACGTCAGGCGGAAGGGCTAGAAGCGGCCGCGCCGTCAGCCGGCTGGAAGAGTAAATTTATGCGTTTTCAATGGCTTAAGTTCCAGCCTAGGAACCGCGATGGAAATGATTTATCATATTTTTTGAAGCCATTTTAGCAGCACAGGCATTATAACCGCCCGACATTAGGACATTAGCATGGGCTGACGCCTGACATCTCGGCTATGGCCTTAAAGCGAGATGCGGGCGATGCTGGGGGTACGATGAGCCGTAAGTATTTTGGAACGGACGGGATTCGCGGTCTCGCCAATGGCCTGATCACGCCGGAGCTCGCGCTCAAGGTGGGGCAGGCGGCAGGGCTCGTGTTTCAGCGTGGCGACCACCGCCATCGCGTTGTGATCGGCAAGGACACCCGGCTTTCCGGTTACATGATCGAAACCGCCCTGGTGGCGGGCTTCACCTCGGTCGGCATGGACGTCCTGCTGCTTGGCCCGATGCCGACGCCTGCGGTTGCGATGCTCACCAAGTCGATGCGCGCCGACCTCGGCGTGATGATCTCGGCTTCCCACAATCTGTTCGAAGACAACGGCATCAAGCTGTTCGGCCCGCAGGGCTTTAAGCTGTCCGACGATGTCGAGAAGCAGATCGAGCAGTTGCTCGATGAATTGCTCGATCGCCGTCTGGCGCAAAGCGCAAGCCTCGGTCGTGCCCGCCGCATCGACGGCGTACACGACCGCTACATCGAATTCGCCAAGCGCACGCTGCCGCGCGAACTCAGCCTCGACGGTTTGCGCGTCGTGGTCGATTGCGCCAATGGCGCGGCCTACAAGGTGGTGCCGGAAGCGCTGTGGGAGCTCGGCGCCGACGTCATTTCCATCGGCGTCGAACCCGATGGCTTCAACATCAACAAGGAATGCGGTTCGACGGCGCCGGAGGCCTTGAGCCGCAAGGTGCGCGAACTGCGCGCCGATATCGGCATTGCGCTCGATGGCGACGCCGATCGCGTGATTTTGGTCGACGAGCGCGGTCACCTGGTTGACGGCGATCAGTTGCTCGCCGTGATTGCGCAAAGCTGGAAGGAAGACGGCCGGCTCGCAAAGCCCGGCATCGTCGCCACTGTGATGTCGAATCTCGGCCTCGAACGCTTCCTCGAAGGCCACGGTATCGAGCTGTTTCGCACGTCTGTTGGCGATCGCTACGTGCTCGAGCGGATGCTGGCGGGCGGTTATAATCTCGGCGGCGAACCCTCCGGCCATATCATCCTGTCGGATTATGCCACCACCGGTGACGGCTTTGTTGCCGCACTCCAGGTGCTGGCGGTCGTGCAAAGGCTTCGCCGTCCCGTCTCGGAAGTTTGCCGCCGCTTCGATCCGCTGCCGCAGATCCTCAAGAACGTGCGTTACCGTTCAGGCAAGCCGCTCGACAACGCCAACGTCAAATCCGCGATCGATGCCGGCGAGAAGCGGCTCAACGGTCAAGGCCGGCTGCTGGTGCGTTCGTCCGGCACCGAACCCGTGATCCGCGTGATGGGCGAGGGCGACGATCGCCTGCTGGTCGAAGAAGTGGTCGACCACATCGTCTCTGCGCTTGGTCAGGCGGCCGCCTGACGGTAATACCGGTCTCGGATCGTGTTGCAAATTGTTGCGCGATCCGTTTCCTCCTGATCATGAAATTCCAGATTCTCCGCGCGCATCGCAGCCATTTTCTATTGGCGGTGGTGCAGGGCGCACGACGGGCGTAGGAAAAACCAACGCGCTGAATTCGCCTTGCCGGGAATAATTCGTTGAACAAGCCTGTTGTGGTCTCCGAGGAAACCCTGACCGAACCGGTCATCGTTGACGACGCATCGCCTGCGATGCAGGCGAGCGTTGCGGGGCCGGCTTATGTCGTTCTGATCGGCATCAGCTTCTCGCACTTCCTCAACGACACCATGCAATCACTGATCGCATCGGTGTATCCGATCCTCAAGGACAACTATGCGCTGGATTTCGCGCAGATCGGGTTGATCACACTGGCATTCCAGTTCACGGCCTCGCTGCTGCAGCCGCTGGTTGGACATTTCACCGACAAGAAGGCGCAACCGTTTTCGCTTGCGATCGGAATGTCCTCGACCTTCTTCGGTTTGTTGCTGCTCAGCGTCGCCCACCAGTACACGGTGATTCTCGTCGCAGCCGCGCTGATCGGCCTGGGCTCCGCGGTGTTCCATCCGGAATCGGCGCGCATCGCTCGGCTTGCTTCCGGGGGGCGCTACGGGTTTGCGCAATCGGTGTTTCAACTGGGCGGCAGTTTCGGTACGGCGATGGGCCCGGTGCTTGCGGCCTTGATCGTCGTTCCGTTCGGTCAGCCCTCGATCGCATGGTTCTCTTCGATCGCGTTCCTCGCTATCGTCGTGCTGTGGCGGATCGGTCAATGGTACCAGCCGCAGATCAAGGCAAGGAAGACTGCGGTCGTCGAGCGCCATCCGGACGCGCCAAATTCTCGCGGCGTCGCGATCGCCATCGTCGTCCTGGTCGTGTTGCTGTTGTCGAAACAGCTCTACGTCTCCAGCCTGTCGAGCTATTATATCTTCTATCTGATCGATCGCTTCGGCGTTTCGACCCAGGCGGCGCAACTCTATCTGTTCGTCTTCCTGGCGGCGAACGCGGTCGGCGCCTTCTTCGGCGGCCCGCTCGGCGATCGCTTCGGGCGCAAGATCGTCATCTGGTTCTCGATCGTCGGGGCGCTGCCGTTCACGCTCGCGCTGCCTTACGTGGGACTTGAGGCGAGTGCGGTGCTGACCGTTTTCATCGGCCTCATCATTTCCTCGACCACGTCCTCGATCATCGTGTTCGCACAGGAACTGGTGCCGCATCGGTTCGGCATGATTTCCGGTGTGTTCTTTGGCGTCGCGTTCGGCGTCGGCGGTCTTGGCGCCGCGGCTCTCGGCAAGCTCGCCGACCACACCAGCATCGCCTTCGTGTATCAGATCTGTTCGTTCCTGCCGGCGATCGGATTGCTTGCGGTATTCCTGCCGAAGATGCAGTCGGTGCGACAGGCTTGACGCCGTAGCGGCGGTAAACAGATCGTTTCCGCGCTTCGCTTCCTTCAACACTTCATTAGTGATTGCGACGCCTGTTGCCATTTTTTGGGTGAGGCGAATCTACTGCACAGTCTTGTTCTCAGAAAATCAACCTTAAAAATTAGGGTTAAGCGGCGCTTAAACATTTGGTGCCATCGTCCCGGTGCGAGTTTTTGAAGTGGGGCCGTCTGCCTCACCGGTCAAAAGGACGAAACCAATGCGTAGTGTGAAAATTTTCGTTGTCGCCGGAGCGGCATCATTATTGTCTTCAATGGCGTTTGCTGCCGACATGGCGATCGCGCCCCCTCCGATGTCCTATGCGCCGCCTCCAGCCGATTTCGGTGGATGGTATTTGCGCGGCGACATCGGCATGACCAATCAGCAGTTGGGTAGTTTGCATACGACTTCAATCGATAGCGTAAACACGAATTTCCCTGGCTCTCTGCAAAATCACGGCTTCGGCTTCGACAGTTCGACCTCGTTCGACATCGGCGTCGGCTATCAGTTCAATCATTGGCTTCGTGCCGACATCACCGGTGAGTGGCGCGGGAAGGCCAACTTCCACGGCTCGCAAGGTATTCCCGCGGGTTCTGCCTTTGCTTTGGCCAACAATCAGTTTGGCGTTGATAACTACAGCGGCAGCAAGTCGGAAGCCGTCTTCATGGCGAATGCCTATGTCGATCTCGGCACATGGTGGTGCGTGACGCCGTTTATCGGTGCGGGCATTGGCACCTCGTACAACCGTATCAGCGGTTTCCGTGATGATGGATTCACTGTCACGGGTGGAGCGTTGAGCAACAGCACGGTCTATGGCGATGATGCTGGCAAATGGAATTTCGCTTGGGCGGCTTATGCCGGCCTTTCCTACCAGGTCACACCAAACGTCGCCATCGAATTGGCTTATCGTTACATCAGTCTTGGCAATGGAACGACGGGAACTACGCGAGACTTTAATGGCGCCTTGGCAAATGGGCTCGGCGATCCATTCGTTCTGAAAAACATCACATCGAACGACCTGAAGCTCGGCGTCCGCTGGAATCTCTGGAGCCCGCCGGCTTATGCGCCGCCGCTCATCACCAAGGGCTGATCGCGCTTCCTGATTTAACACTTCTTAACGGCGCGGGATATTTCCCGCGCCGTTTTGCTTTGCGTGAAGGCATGATCAAAAAAGTGGCTGCCAGTTTTCGGACGAACGGGCAGGGTGTTTCAATCATGACGCCGCGGTGACACGCGCGGAAGCACTTCCGCCCGACGCCGGGCACCGGGGGCTGCTGCGTTCAGTCGCATGAGCGAACCGGCGACCGGCGATTTTAGGGCACAAAGGTCATCGGGAAATTAGGCGACGCGCGGGCGATCCAGGCACCCGGTTAGCGAGCCCAGTGACGGGGCTGCCCACACCAGCCTCTGGTAATCTGTTTTATGCTTTGATTTTCCGGCACGCCACGGCGGTGTCGACAACGTATCGAGACGCGCTCTATCAGCTGTCGTTACGGTGATTGGAAGTCGCCTGTTTAGACCGGCGCGGTGTCGATGACGCCGGGAATGCCGAACCCGGATCCAGCTAATGAGCCGCGGAAGATATGCCGGCGCGGGCCGTCTCACCCATAGTGCGGGAAGATGATTGCGGCAGGGCGTGCGCCCTGCGCTGCGCCCATCAGGCAGCTCGCCGGGTATTGTCGGTCGATGATTGGACAATCGTCGATCTTTTGGGTCTTCAAAAGAAAACTCCGGCGCGAGGCCGGAGCACGATACTTGAGGCCGGCACGAAAGATCAGAACTGGTAGCCGAGGCCGATCCGCGCAGTGTTGACCGTGACGTTGACATTCTCGATCGGCGCGAAGCCGATGTGTTCGTATTCCGCGCGGGCAAACAAGCCAGCGTATATGCGATATTCAAAGCCCAGGCCTGCCGTCCAACCCGGAACAAAATTATTGCTTCTCCCCTGAGACATGGTCAGTGACACGCGACGGTACAGGCGCGAATGGGCCGATGATGACGGTCGAGCCTCCGCCGGCAGTTATGATTGTCTGATCTACCCGCTTTTCCACGGAGCTTGTCACGGTGCGGGTTACATCCATCCGCCCGACAGCGAGGCCGCCAAACATATAAGGCATGAAATCGTTCCAGACCCAGCCGGCGCGCCCTCTGAACGTCAGCATGTCTTGAAGTGTTGCGGACGCGGCGCCCGTCAGCGTCACACTATAGGTATCCGAAAAGCCCGGAGGCGGATTTTCGCCCGGTGGATTCGTGATCAAGAGCGGTCCGAGGCTTGACGATGTAGAAGCCGACAGTTTGCTCGTATAGTGGTAATTGGCCTCGACGCCGAGAACGACGTCATCCCACTGCCAGTTACGGCCAACGAATGCGCCGAAGCCGGTTCCTTGCGTCGTGGCCTTGCCCAGCGCCGAGAGGCCCGACGTCGGGCCTTCAAGGGTACTGTCGCGAAAGATGAAGTTGGTCAGGCCAGTGAGGGAACCGCTGAAATCGTCGGCTGACGAATTGTAGCTGGCGGTGCCGCCGGCGTACCAGCCGCTCCATGATGTTGTCGGAGAGAAGCTGCCACGAAGGACCGGGAGCTCTGGCATGTCGGCGGCTTGCGCGCCTGACGCCACTCCGACCGCTATTGCCGCAAAGAGAAACCTACGCATCGCAACGCTCCAATGAAGAACGCCGCGATCATGATCCGTTAACGTTAATCCTTCGTATCCAAGCGCTGCTTTTCAGGCGGAAGTCTACCAGGACGCGAGTGCGAAAAGCAGCCGAAGGGGTTGGATCGATCGGGTTAATCAAGGTTAACGAAAGATGATCGTCACAGAGTTCGGAATGGAAGTTGTTCGATGCGCAAGGCGCGCTGTTGGCGATCGCGACGTTGGGAATGGCGGCGAGGGCGCGGGCGACCGGCATGTCCGATTTCCTTCGCGGCGCGCCCACGCTACCCACGACGGTAACGGTGTCCCGCCTTACGCATTCGGCGGCTTTTGTCCTTGAATATGCCGACCTATCGGCAACGGCGAGAATGAATCGCTCGGTGAGAGCCGGCGGGCCGTTCGTCAGTCTGCCTCCGGTCGTCGGAAAGCACGTGGCGAAAGCTTGTTCATGCGTGCCGAGTGGGAGATCGAGGCCAACATGAATACCGTGCGGGCTGGTCTCGCTATCTGACGATTGTGCGCAGATCGGCGCGCCGAAATCGTGCTCATCTTTTGCCGCAGTTTTGTCCGCAGCATGAACCCGCCTTTGCGGATATTGCAGAAGATACTTCGCCGTTCGTTCCTCTTAACGCGCGATAAACTAATCCGGTCATCAGGAATTTTACGGAGGAACGATCCGTGGCACTTGGCGTCAGTCCGGCGCAAGTAACCTCGGGGGACGTCTGATGAAAAGCTATTCCATTGTCCGGGTCGGTGACGACTATGTCGTGCAAGCGGAAGAGCAGAGCATCCTGAAGGTCGCAAGCCGCCGCCGCGCCGCGCAACTCGTGACCGACGCGGCTGAACTGCTCAATGCGCAGCTGCAGCCGGCAACCGATCCCGAGCCTTCGCCGGCCGAATCCACCGCGCCAAGCGAGTTTCTTGACGGCGAAGTTTCTTGACGATCTGAGCTGATTCCCCTATTCACGACGGCGGGACACCTCCCCCCAACGGGAGGCTTGCTATCTGGAAGGGTAGATCATGACTGCAGCGAAGCCCGCTTCGCGGCCCCTCGTGCCGCATTTTTCCTCCGGCCCTTGCGCCAAGCGCCCCGGCTGGACCCCGCAACATCTCAAGGACGCAGCGCTCGGCCGTTCGCATCGTGCGAAGATCGGCAAGGAGAAGCTGAAACGCGCGATCGACCTGACGCGCGAAGTGCTCGAGGTGCCTGCCGATTACCGCATCGGTATCGTGCCGGCCTCCGACACCGGCGCCGTCGAAATGGCGTTGTGGTCGCTGCTCGGCGCGCGGCCCGTCACGTCGTTGTCCTGGGAATCCTTCGGCGAAACCTGGACCGGCGACATCCTCAATCAGCTCAAGCTGAAGGACGTGACCAAGCTCGCGGTGGGTTACGGCGAGATTCCCGATCTTTCCAAGGTCGATCCGGCCTCCGACATCATCTTCACCTGGAACGGGACGACTTCGGGTGTGCGCGTTCCGAATGCCGACTGGATCAGCGCCAAGCGCGAAGGACTTGCGATCTGCGACGCCACGTCGGCCGCGTTTGCACAGCCGCTCGATTGGCCCAAACTCGACGTCGTGACCTTCTCCTGGCAGAAGGCGCTGGGCGGCGAAGCCGGGCACGGCATGCTGGTGCTTTCTCCGCGTGCGGTCGAACGGCTCGAGACGTACAAGCCGGCCTGGCCGCTGCCGAAGATCTTCCGCATGACCAAGGGCGGCAAGCTCAACGAAGGCATCTTTGTCGGTGAGACCATCAACACGCCGTCGATGCTCTGCGTCGAGGATTATCTTGACGCGTTGAACTGGGGCAAATCGGCCGGCGGCCTCAAGGGGCTGATGGCGCGCGCGGACAAGAACCTCAAGGTGCTCGAGGACTGGCAGGCGAAAACGCCCTGGATCGACTTCCTCGCCCGCACGCCTGCGATCCGCTCCAACACCTCGGTATGCATGAAGGTGACCGATCCCGCCGTGGCTTCGCTCACGCCGGACGCGCAGATCGACTTCATCAAGAAGATGGTCGGCCTGATCGAGAAGGAAGGCGCCGGTTACGACTTTGCCGGCCATCGCGATGCACCGGCGGGCTTGCGCATCTGGTGCGGCGCCACGATCGAGGCGAGCGACGTCGCGTCACTCACGCACTGGATCGACTGGGCCTTTGCCGAGACCAAGGCGCAGCTTCAAAAGGCGGCGTAGCCTTTTCAATTTCGACAACGTCATGGCCGGGCGTCGACCCGGCCATCCATCCACAAGGATGGACCTGCGGCTCTCTGGTGCGAAGACGTGCTTCGCGCTTTTGCCCGCGGATAGCGACTTCAAAATGCATCGTCCAATCACGGATTACATCCCATGACAAAACCGAAAGTGCTCATTTCCGATGCGCTGTCTCCGGCCGCGGTGCAGATTTTCAAGGACCGTGGCGTCGAGGTCGACTTTCAGCCCAACCTCGGCAAGGACAAGGAAAAGCTCGCCGCCATCATCGGCGACTATGACGGTCTCGCGATCCGCTCCGCCACCAAGGCGACCGCCAAGATCATCGAGAAGGCCGTGAAGCTCAAGGTGATCGGACGCGCCGGCATTGGCGTCGACAACGTCGAAATTCCCGCCGCCACCGCCAAAGGCATCATCGTGATGAATACGCCGTTCGGCAATTCGATCACGACCGCCGAACACGCGATCACATTGATGCTGGCGCTCGCGCGCGAAATTCCGCAGGCCGATGCCTCGACGCAGGCCGGCAAGTGGGAAAAGAACCGCTTCATGGGCGTCGAAATCACCGGCAAGACGCTCGGTGTGCTCGGTTGCGGTAATATCGGTTCCATCGTCGCCGATCGCGCGCTCGGTCTGCGCATGAAGGTGATCGCGTTCGACCCGTTCCTGTCGCCGGAGCGGGCCAGGGACATCGGCGTGGAAAAAGTCGAACTGGAAGATTTGCTCAAGCGCGCTGATTTCATCACGCTGCACACGCCGCTCACCGACAAGACGCGAAACATCCTCGATGCGGCGGCACTCGCCAAAACCAAGAAGGGCGTGCGCATTGTCAATTGCGCGCGCGGTGGACTGGTCGACGAGCACGCGCTGGTCGATGCGCTGAATTCCAAGCAGGTGGCGGGTGCGGCGTTCGACGTCTTCGTCGAGGAGCCTGCGACCTCGAACGTGCTGTTCGGCCATCCCAACGTCATCTGCACCCCGCATCTCGGCGCCGCCACCACCGAGGCGCAGGAGAATGTCGCGCTGCAAATCGCCGAGCAGATGTCTGATTATCTGTTGCATGGCGCGATCTCCAACGCCGTGAACTTCCCCTCGATCACGGCGGAAGAAGCGCCCAAGCTGAAGCCGTTCATCGAACTCGGCGAAAAGCTGGGCTCGTTCGCCGGCCAGCTCACCGAGACCGGCATCGCCAAGGTCGAGATCACCTATGAAGGCCATGTCGCCGAGATGAAAATCAAGGCGCTGACGTCGGCCGTGCTCTCCGGCCTGCTGCGGCCGATGCTCGGCGACGTCAACGTCGTCTCGGCGCCGGCGGTGGCCAAGGAACGCGGCATGGTGGTCGATGAAATCGTGCGCGCCGCGCAAAGCGATTACGAAAGCCTGATTACCGTCAACGTCATTACCGAACGTCAGGAACGTTCGGTATCGGGCACGGTCTATGCCGACGGCAAGCCGCGGCTGGTCGACATCAAGGGCATTCGGGTCGATGCGGAATTCGGTAAGTCGATGATCTACATCACCAACGAGGACAAGCCGGGATTCATCGGCCATTTCGCCGGCCTGCTCGGCGACGCCAAGATCAACATCGCGACCTTCCATCTCGGCCGCGTCAAGCAGGGCGGTGACGCCATCGCGCTTGTCGAGGTCGACGGCGTGGTGCCGGACGCCGTGCTCGCCAAGGTGAAGGCGCTGCCGCAGGTGAAGCAGGCAAAGGCGCTCTCGTTCTGAGCCGCGTGACCTGGCGTCTTTGATATCTGACGTCGAACAACGAACTCGAGTGATCAAGCCCGGAAGCGAACGCGCTTCCGGGCCTTTCTGCATGCGCTCGCCGCGTTCTCGCCTTCACGAGCCGCACCGAAACCTCAATCGAACCAGTTCCTTCCCTGCCGCGTCTCATCTCGAGGCGTGATGCCGTCTCGTCGGCTGATATCGTCAGCCATGAAGCGGCCTTGCACGCCACAGGCTTTGCAGGAGGGAAGATCATGGGTCTTGTCACAAATCGTGTCGTTATGACCAGTCTTGTCGTCTTGACGACGCTTGCCGCGGTTCGCGCCGAGGCGGCCGATGTCGAGGCGGCGTCGGCGGTCGATGCCGTCACCGTCTATCCGGATGGCGCCAGTGTCACACGCGTCGTCACGGTCGAGTTACCGGCCGGCGACAACACGCTCGTGCTGAAGGATTTCCCGCTCAAGCTCGATCCGTCTTCGTTGCGGGTGGAGGGCGAGGCGAGCGCTGGCCTCACCATCGGCGCGATCGATACCAAGTCGCCCCGCGCGGCGCCGCCGGTGAATTTGCCGGAACTCGACAAGCGCATCGAAGCGCTGAAGGACGAGCGCTCCGATCTGGACGGCGCGGTTGCGGCGGCCACTGCACGCCGGAAGTTCGCCGAGCGTTTCGCGGAGACCTCGCCGGCCGGAATTGGCGAAAAGGGTGAGGCGCGGCCGCTCGCCGACTGGCGTGCGGCATTTGCGGCGGTCGCCGAGGAAGTCGCATCGGCGGATGCCGCCATTCGCGAGGCCGTTCGCAGACAGCGCGACATCGACCGGCAGATCGCGCGGCTGGAGCTGGATCGTTCGACCAAGCCGCCGAGCAAGCTCGAGGTGAAGATCGGCGTTGCGGCCAACGCGCCGGCAAAGGCCACGCTTCATATCAGCTACTCGGTGCCGAACGCGCGCTGGACGCCGCTCTATGACGTGCGCCTCGATACCGGCGCGAAAGACCGCAAGCCCGCACTGGAACTGGTGCGCCGTGCCGAAATCACGCAAGCGACCGGCGAGGACTGGTCGGATGTCGCGCTCAACGTTTCGACGGTGCGCACCGCGCTTGGCGGCAAGGCCCCCGAGCTCAATCCGTTGGTCGTGCAATATCCGTTTGTTCGCCCAGGCGCCCGCGCCTTTGAGCGCGCCGGCGGGCGAGGCGTCTTTGCGGGGGCACCTCTCGCGGGACGTTGCGGTCGGCGGCAAGACCGCAGACGCCCTTGAGAAAAAGGCCGAGGACCAGAAGGCGGTGGCCGAAGTGAGCGGCTTCCAGGTGGTCTTCAAAATTCCCGGCCGCGTCAGCGTCGGGGCGAGCGAGGGCGCCAAGAGCCTTTACATTTCCAACGCGACGATCTCGCCCGATCTCGTGGTGCGTTCGGTTCCCGTAATGGATCCCGACGGCATTTCTGGAGGCGAGTTTCATCCAGAATGAGGACGCGCCGCTATTGCCGGGCCGGATGTCGATCTACCGTGATGGCGTATTTGTCGGCCGCGGCCAGATGGCGGCAGCGGGCAAGGAAGAAAAAGTGCGGCTCGGCTTCGGCGCCGACGACAAGGTCAAGATTGTGCGCTCCGTGGTCAAACGCAACGAAGGGTCCGCTGGTCTTTTGGTCACGACCTCGAAGACCGACGAACGTTCGTTCAAGACCGCCATTCGCAACGGTCACGACTTTCCGATCAAGGTCGCGATCGAGGATCAGCTTCCGGTCAGCGAGAACGAGGACATCCAGGTCGAGATGCTGCCCTCCACGACGCCGCCGACCACGACCAATTTGCGCGACAAGCGCGGGGTCCTGGAATGGGCGGTTGAAGTGAAGCCCGCAGAAGCCAAGGACATTGCGTTCGCGTGGCGCGTGCGCTGGCCCAAGGACAAGGGCGTCGTCATGGTGCCGGCTGGCTAAAGTGATCGTACGCGGCGGACGGGAAACTCCCGTTCGCCGCCCGCGATATCGGCAAGTCTACGTCGTCGAGGAATTCCCGCGCGATGCGGTGACGATGCCGGCCAATACCATGACATAGCCGGCGAGATGAAAAAGCCGCGGTTCTTCGCCGAGCAGAAGGATCGCCATGACCGAACCGAACACCGGCACCAGGTGGAAAAACGGTGCGGCGCGGTTCGGCCCGATCAGCGCGATGCCGCGGTTGAAGAACAGATAGGCCAGCGTCGAGGGAAAAATCACGACATAGACCAGCGTGATCATCGTGATGGCATCGAACTTCAGGCGAATGCCGTTGGTGTATTCCCAGATCGAAAGCGGCAGCAGCAGGAGCGCGCCGCAGGCCATGGTGAAGCATATCAGCGTGAGCTGATGGGTAACCGGCCGGCGCAGCATCAATGTCGAGTAGAGGCCGAACGAGATCAGCGCGCCGGTCGTCATGACGTCGCCGAGATTGAGCCGGATCGCCGTGAGCGCCGTAAGATCGCCGCGCAGGACGATGGTGAGAACGCCGAGCAGCGAAAGCGCGATGCCGGCGAGTTGCGCCCATGTCAGGCGGAGGCCGAACAAGGTCAGCGCCCACAGCGCCACGAACAGCGGTCCTGCGGATTGCAATAGCAGCGCGTTGAGTGCCTGGGTGAATTGCAGCGCCCAATAGGACAGGGCGTTGTTCAGGGCAAAGCCGGTCGCCGATAGTGCAAGCACGAGTGGCAGCCGCCGGCGTAGCGCCGGCCAATCCTTGGCGAAATGCGGCCAGGCGAATGGCAGCAGCATCAGGCAGGCGCCGATCCAGCGGATGCAGGATAGCGTCATCGGCGGCACGTGACCGGCGACGTAGCGTCCAAGCACGATGTTGCCGGCCCAGAACAACTGGGTCAAAGTCAGAAGCAGATAGGGCTGATGGTTGAGCCACCCGACCGGGTCGAAGGACTGCGGTGGCGCTGGCTTCGTCATGGCCGGATGCGCTTCATCCTGACGCTGCGGATGGTTTTCGTGACGCCACGAAAATGCCGATCAGCACCAGCGCAAAGCCGATGAAATGGAACGCTTGCGGCCGCTCGCCAAGCAAGACGATGGCCATCGCCGCCCCGAAAACCGGCACGGCGTGAAAGAACGGCGCGGACCTGTTGGCGCCGATCAAATGAACGCTTCTGTTGTAGCAGAGATAGGCGATGGTGGAGGGAAAGACCGCGACGTAAATCACGGACAACAGATTGGGCACGTTCAGTTCCATCACCGGGCGCCAGAACAGTCTCGAAGATCAGCGGGGGAAAGAGAGCCACCGAGGCGCAGGCGAATGTAAAGGCGGTGAAGGAAAGGTCGTGAATGGCGGGCCGCTTCAGCGACACCACCGTGTAAAGTCCGAAGATCAAAAGCGCGACCAGGAAAATGATGTCCCCGCGGTTGAAGTCGATCGCCGCGATCGCGGTGATGTCGCCATGCAGCAGGATCACCAGCACGCCCGTCAGCGAGACCACAATTCCGATGGCCTGCGCCCGCGTCAGCCGAATCCCGAACAGAACCAGCGACCAGCATGCGACGAACAGCGGTCCGGTTGATTGCAGAAGCAGCGTGTTCAATGCCTGGGTATATTCCAGCGCCCAGTATTGCATCGTGTTGAAACCGGCGATGCCGATCACGGACAGAAAGATCATCAAGCCGAGTTTGGCGCGGATCGCGGGCCAATCCTGCTTGAGATGTTTCCACGCCATGGGAAGGATGATCAGAAAACCGATTCGCCCAGCGCAGGAAGGCGAGAGTCACCGGCGGAATATGGCCTGCCGCAAGCCGGCCGACGATGGCGTTGCCGGCCCAGCAGGCCGCGGCAATCGAAAGCAGCACGTAAGGCTGGTTGGCAAACCAGCCGCGAGATGCATCGTCGGAGATATCTTCGGAAGCGGACATCGCGGCGGTGGTATCTGTGTCCATGGATGACAGCGCCGCGGTCCGGCCGGCGCGACGCGCGCGGCTGGCGGATTCGTTCCCCGGCTATTTCAAAGACACGGATTTTGGCGTGGCATCAACGGCGCTGGATGCATCGCGACCATGCGCTGGATGTTTCCGTCACTCCGCCGCACTGGTAGTAGCGGCGGACTTGATGATCGGCGTCCATTTGACGCGGTCGGTTGCAATCAGGCGGACGAACTCAGCGGGTTGCAACTGATCGATCGGATCAAGGCCGGCCGCGTCGAGTTTCGCCTTGACGGCGGGATCGGCTGCGGCCTTTGCGAATTCGTCGCGCAGCCGTTGCACGATTTCCGCCGGCGTCCCGGCGGGCGCGCCAAACCCGAACCATGTCACGAGGTCGTAGCCCTTTAGTCCCGAGGCATCGAGCGTCGGCACGTCGGGCAGATGCGGCGAGCGTTTGAGGGACGTCACCGCCAGCGCCTTGAGTTTGCCGGACTTGATCTGGTCGATCACCGTCGGCAGGTTGAAGAAGCCCATGGTGATCTCGCCGTTGACGATCTTGTTGATGCCGTCGACGGAAACAAGATGCGGCACATGCTTGATGTCGACGCCGGCGATCGACGCGAACAGCACGCCGCCAAGATGGTGCGATGTCCCGACGCCGCCCGACGCATAAGTGAGCTTGCCAGGCGCTGCCTTGGCTGCCGCGGCAACCTCGAGCGGCGTGTTCGCGGGGTTGGACGGATGAACCGTCATCACATTGCTCACGGCCGATATCGGCGTGATCGGGATGATCTTGTCGGGGTCGTAAGGCAGGGTCTTGTAGAGGCTGAGGTTGAAGACGTGGGTGCCTTGCGTGATCATGGCGAGCGTCGCGCCGTCGGGCGCTGCTTTCTCGACCTGCGCCATGGCGGTGCCGCCGCCCGCGCCGGGCTTCAGTTCAACAATGACTTTCTGACCAATGTTTTTCGACATCGCTTCCGCAACAACGTTCGCGATGAGGTCGGCGGTGGTGCCCTTGCCGAAAGGCACGACGATGGTGATCGGTCCGTCCGGGTAGGGCGCCGCGCCCGATGAACTGGCCAATACGCATGCGAGGAAGCCGCCCAGAATTGCCGATCCGAAATGCCTGTACATGAATGGCTCAACTCGTCTGAAACTTGATCTCTGGCCGGAACGTAGCATGCGCCGAGGCGTCCGATAGGGGGCGGGTCTACGGCTAAAGGCGGGCACGATCTGCCCTATCGCCGCCTCAATGTACTAAACGTGGCGCAGGATGCCGGAGCGAGTGACGGCAGGTTGCATATTTTCGGGGGATATCAATGGGTTGATAGGCCTTCTTGAGGCACCAAAATGCGCCTTCTTGCTTGCGTCGGTAGCCCGCATCCTTTATCCGGTTGTGTGCCTCGCATGCGACCGGTCCTGCACGGGTGACCCAATGGGCTGAGACCGGATTTTTCGAACAGATCATGCCTGAACAGGGAAAGTTGCAGAGGGAATAGCTGCGGATGGGGAATGTCGTCGTGGTCGGCGCCCAGTGGGGCGACGAAGGAAAAGGCAAGATTGTCGACTGGTTGTCGGAGCAAGCCGATATCGTGGTTCGCTTCCAGGGCGGCCACAATGCGGGCCATACGCTTGTCATCAATGGTGAGACCTACAAGCTCGCGCTGCTGCCGTCCGGCGTGCTGCGTCCGTCGAAGCTTGCAGTGATCGGCAACGGCGTCGTGTTCGATCCGCAGGCCTTCCTCGATGAGGTGACCAAGCTCCGAGGGCAGGGCGTTGCCATCAGCCCGGAAAATCTCCGCGTCGCGGAAAACGTCACGCTGATCCTGCCGTTACACCGCGAACTTGATGCGCTTCGGGAATCCTCCAACGAGGGCACCGCGATCGGCACCACGCGTCGCGGCATCGGTCCGGCCTACGAGGACAAGGTTGGCCGGCGCGCGATCCGTCTGATGGATCTCGCCGACCTCGATACGCTGCCGAACAAGATCGACCGCTTGCTGGCGCATCACAATGCGCTGCGCCGCGGGCTCAATCTGGAAGAGATCGACGGCAAGCAAATCCTGAAGGAGTTGACGGCGCTGGCGCCGCAGCTTTTGCCCTACGCCGAAACCGTGTGGCGGCTGCTCGATATCAAGCGGCGCGAGGGCAAACGCATGCTGTTCGAAGGCGCGCAAGGCGCGCTGCTCGACGTCGATCACGGCACCTATCCCTATGTCACTTCGTCCAACACGGTCGCCGCGCAGGCTGCGACCGGCACGGGCCTCGGCCCCGGCGCGGTCGGCTATGTGCTTGGAATCTGCAAGGCCTACACGACCCGCGTCGGCCAGGGTCCGTTTCCGACCGAACTGCATGATGCGATCGGTGAGGAAATCGGCCGTCGCGGCAAGGAATTCGGCGTCAATACCGGACGCAAGCGACGCTGTGGCTGGTTCGATGCGGCGCTGGTGCGCCAGACCGTGCGCACCTGCGGCATCAACGGCCTGGCGCTGACCAAGCTCGATATTCTCGACGGCTTCGACACCATCAATGTCTGTACCGGCTACCTGCTCGACGGCAAGGAAATCGACCATCTGCCGGCGGGCGAGGGCGCTCAGGCCCGGGTCAAGCCGGTCTATGAGACGATCGAAGGCTGGAAGGAACCGACCGCCAACGCGCGCTCCTGGGCGGACCTGCCGGCGCAGGCGATCAAATACGTTCGGCGGGTAGAAGAATTGGTGGGTTGTCCGATTGCCTTGCTTTCCACAAGTCCGGAACGCGAGGATACTATCCTCGTGCAAAATCCGTTCGAAGCTTAAACGTGATTAACGAAGTGTTACCGTAAAGGCCGCATTGTTGAGTTGAGATGGCTGACTACTACCCGCTCATCGCCCGCGCCATCGCCGGACTGGACCCCAGTGCCCCCGGCGAAAGCCGCCGTGCGCTCTATGAGCGGGCGCGATCGGCATTGATCGCGCAGTTGCGCAGCGTCGAGCCTCCGCTCAGCGAGTTCGAAATCACCCGCGAGCGGCTGTCGCTGGAAGAGGCCGTCCGCAAGGTCGAATCCGAGGCGGCGCAGCGGGCGCGTGAGGCGCGATCGGGTGGCGGCGGTGATCCGACGCGTTCGAGAGCCAGCAACGCGTTGCGCGCCAACGCTCGTCCGACCGGCAGGGCGCCTGACGCCGCGCCGCCGCGCTCGCGTCAACCGGGGCCGCCGCCGGCGCCTCGCAATGACCGGCCGTCGTTTGCCCCGGATGGGCAGGATCCATTTCAGCCGCGCAATGGCCGGCCGGACCGCCAGCCACAGGTTTCCATGCAGGACCCGACCGCCGACGCGCGAGCGACAGGGCGCATCGCGCCGGGGTCCTGATCTCAATGCTCCCGAGGCTCCCGGCGTTCGCGGATTTCGCGACATCACGGCCGATACCGATGACCTTGGCCGCGCCGCGGCGCAGGCCAGCCGCGCGGCGCGGAAGACCTATGCCAACGTGCCTTCGCCGTCGCCCGAGTTCGACCGGCTCGAGCCGGTCATGGAAGATCGCGGCTACGATTCCGATGCGCCGTATTCCTACGACGAGTCAGCCGAGGAGGCGGAGCGCTACGTCCCGCCGCAACCGTCTTCGCCGCGCCCGCGCATTGCACCCGACCGTGGCCGTGAGCCGAAGCGGGGAGCGGTATTTCCGTTCAAGAGTGCGATCGCGGTCGGCATTGTCCTGATCCTCATCGGTGCGGGGATCCTGTGGGGCAAGTCGGTCGTGGGCGCGGTGAGCGGCCTGTTCAAGTCCTCGCCGAGCGTCGTCGAAGCGCCCAAGGATACCAGCGCTCCGGGTACCAGGCCGAAGATCCCCGATCGTGTCGGCCAACCGTCGTCGAGCGAACAGGCGGCGCCGGTGGCCCAGCGCGTGGTGCTGTATGACGAGGATCCTTCCGATCCCAAGGGCAAGCAGTATGTCGGCACCGTGGTCTGGCGGACCGAGCCGATCAAGGCGACGGGTAGTCAGAAGGCCGATCTCGCGGTGCGGGCCGACATCGAAATTCCGGATCGCAAGTTCAAGATGACGATGTCGTTCCGCCGCAACACCGATTCGTCGCTGCCGGCGAGCCACACCGCAGAATTGACCTTCATCCTGCCGCCGGACTTCTCGGGCGGCGGCGTCAGCAACGTGCCCGGCATCCTGATGAAATCCAACGAGCAGGCCCGCGGCACGCCGCTCGCAGGCCTCGCCGTCAAGGTCACCGACGGCTTCTTCCTGGTCGGCCTGTCGAACGTCGATGCCGACCGCTCGCGCAATCTGCAACTGTTGAAGGAACGTTCCTGGTTCGACGTGCCCTTGGTTTACGTCAATCAACGCCGCGCCATCATCGCCATCGAGAAGGGCGCTCCGGGCGAGCGCGCCTTCAACGACGCCTTCGCGGCCTGGGGCGAGTAGACAGGGCGCGCTGGTGCGGCGAATTTGAAGTTCCTATCAGCTTCGCCGCGAGTCACATTATAGGAACTTCAAATTCAAAGCCGCACCAGCATCAATATGTTGCTAGAGCTCCTTTGATTCCGAAGTTCGTAAACGTGGGGCCGAAATATGATACGAACTTCGGAATCGGAGCTCAAGATGAAGCGGTATGTGACCTTCGCCGTTCTCGGGCCACTCATCGGCGGGTTTCTGCTTCTGCTCACCACCACCGTGATGTCCGATTACTGGAGCCATCCGCCGAGCCTGTCGGAGATCGACAGACTGCTGGTCGTGTTCGCAAGGACGCTGCAATATTCCTACCTGTTTGGCCTGGTGCCCGCGCTGATGCTGGGCGCCGTTGACGATATCGTCCTTCACATCAAGCGAATTGGAGCCGGGCCTGCGCGCCGTGATCGTCGCCCTGATCGGCTTTGGTTTCGCGGAGTTGCTGTACGGATCGCGCGGGTCGGACAGCGGCGTGCTGCAATTCGTTCTCTATGGCCTGGTCGGCCTCGTCCCCGGCCTCGTGTCGTCCGTCGCTGCCCATCGTTTTGACGATCAGCCGGCAAGTGCGGCGCAACCTTCCTGACCGTTTCCGTTCCGGTGCTGTGGTTTCGTTTTGAAGACGGGACTTGAAATGGTACTTGCACCGCCCCTCGGCGCTCCCATCTGATGGGCATGGCGAACGAAGAACTCATCACTCCGGGAACACGCTTTAATTCTGCGCGAGCATCATCTCGTGGGGGAAGACCTGGTCCTGTGATCGATCAGGAAGGCCGCGAGATTCCGGAAAGTTCGTATGGTGGCGGCTTTCGGCAGTTCCAGTTCGACTTCGCTCATTCCGGCGCCAATCCGTTTGGCAACCTGACGCGAGAGCAACGTCTGGCACGGTTTGAAACGCTGGCGAAATTGCTCGACATCGCGTTCATTCTGCCCGGCACCAAGATCCGCTACGGCGTTGACGGGATTATCAGATTGATTCCGGTCGTTGGCGACCTCGTGGCCACCGCGTTTTCGCTGTGGCTGGTGCGCGAGGCGCGTGCGCTGGGTGCGCCATGGCACGTCACCGCGCGAATGCTCGGCAACGTTGCTGTCGATGGCGTTGTCGGACTGGTGCCGCTGGCCGGAGATGCGTTTGACGTGCTGTTTCGCGCCAACATGCGCAATGTGCGGCTGCTCAGGCGATGGCTGGACAAGCAGCCGCGTTAGCGCATGAATCCGGAAAAGTGTGTAGCGGTTTTCCGAAAGATTCATGCGTAAAAAGCTAACGCGAGTATCGCGCGTTAGCTGCGGCTGCGATTGTCATTCCAGCAAAATTTGTGTGGCTTAGGCAGCCTTGTCGTCGGCCTTGGCGTCGTCGGCCGCGGGAGCCGGCGCACGGGGACGGCGCTGCAGCGGGAAGTCCTTGCTCTCATAGAGCGAACGAATGCCCATCTGATCGAAGCGGGCCTCGTCGACCTGCAAATAGGCGCCATTCAGCGAGTCCGCCGGCAACTCCTCGATCGCGAAACGAACTGCTTCGGCCGCGGTGCCAAATCGCCGATAGGCGAAGCCAGCCCGCTTCTTCTTGCGGATGGCGGCAGGAAATAGTTCGGCGGCAGTGTTGAAGCTGAAAGCCATGGTCGGGGACCTCTGTTCTTTTTTAGTGAGAACGCGAACAAACGTCGCGAACAGATCGCACGGGCGCAAAAAGCATGCGGCGCCGGTACACGTCATTTCCATTGTGGACAGGCCTTAATATAAGCCTCTCCACGGGAATTGCGACTCCTGTCAGGACGAATGATGAATCCGCCGTGCCAGGCATCCGTCTACTAAAAATATGTTTATTTACAGATAGTTATACGCGTCACAGCTTGCCGAGTAGCAACAGCACGAGCAATACAACCAAAACCACCCCGCCAAGCCCCATTCCGGAATGGCCAAGGCCATAGCCGTAGCCGCCGATCCGGCCGCTCCAGCCCCCAAGCAGATACAGGATAACGAGAATGATGAGGATCGTTCCAAGCGTCATGGCGCTCCTCCCCGTTTATCCGACGGGCAGAGCAATTCTGCCGGTCAGCTGAAGAAGAACGGTATCCCAGGCCCACCGGTTCCGCACCCGGAACCTAAATTGCGGGCATGAAAAAACCCGCGCGGCCAGGTCGGGGTCGCGCGGGTGCGAAAAGCGTTCGAGGAAGCGAGGAGATTATTTCGCCTGGAGTTTTAGCGCCGCTGAATTGATGCAGTAACGCAATCCGGTTGGCGCCGGGCCGTCCTCGAACACATGGCCGAGATGGCCATTGCAGCTCGAGCACAGCACTTCGGTGCGGATCATGCCGTGGGTCACGTCGCGCTCTTCGTCGACATGACTTTCGGTTGCCGGCTGGGTAAAGCTCGGCCAGCCGCAGCCGGAATCGAACTTGGCATCTGACTCGAACAACGTCTGGCCGCAGCCGGCGCAGACGTAGGTGCCCTGGCGATGCTCATGCTCGTACTCACCGGAGAAGGGCCGTTCGGTCGCCTTCTCCCGCAGCACCGCATACTGCATCGGCGTCAATTCCTTGCGCCATTCGGCTTCGCTCTTTTCGACCTTGGGCGTCGTCTTGGCGTCGGACATGAAACCTCCTTTGCAGCAAGAAGGCCTTTAGTTAGTGACCTTGATATCACTGACCAAAGCGGGCTTCTCGCTATAGTTCTCGGCGAAAATCTTCTTCAGGTTTTCGACCTTGGGGATGTCGTTATAGGCAATATAGGGTTGGTTGGGGTGAAGCGTCAGGTAGTCCTGATGGTACCCCTCCGCGGCGAAGAACGCCTGCAGCGATCCCACCTTGGTCACGATCGGCTTCTTGTAGATCCCGGCGGTGTTGAGTTGCGCGATATAGGCGTCCGCGACCTTCTTCTGTTCGTCTGATGTCGTGAAGATCGCCGAACGATACTGCGTGCCGCTGTCCGGTCCCTGCCGGTTCAACTGCGTCGGATCGTGCGCCACGGAAAAGAAGATCTGCAAGATCTTGCCGTAGCTGATCTTCTTCGGGTCGAACTTGATCTCGACGGACTCGGCGTGTCCGGTCGTCCCGGTCGAGACCATCTGATAATCGGCGCTGCTCTTGCTGCCGCCGGAATAGCCGGACACCGCGTTGACGACGCCTTTGGTGTGCTGGAACACGCCCTGCACACCCCAGAAGCAGCCGCCCGCCAGCACCGCGGTCTGGATGCCGCTTGCGTTCTGAACATCGACCGCCGGCGGCGGAATCACGACGGCATCCTCGGCCGCCAAAGAAGGCACGACATAGATGGCGGAAACCGCCAGCAGGCCGATGGCGGCGGCATAGGTTGAAAAGCGGTTGAGAAGACGGCGGGTCATGGGAGCTTGCTCCTGCGTTCCTGTCGGTTTCGGCTGGTAATTTAGGGTGGCATCGGCCATTCGCAAAATGGTCTTGGCCCGTATGTTCCCAAGATACGGGGCAAAGGCCGGTCCGTTACCGGGCAAAAGCACACGAGTCCGTGAAAAAGAGTGTGTTTTCAGGCCGACAGGCCTCGACCCCAAGAGCGCTCAGACCACGATGGAAAGCCGCTTCGCGGCACGCGTCACCCCGGTGTAGAGCCAGCGCGCGCGGCTGTCCTGGAAGGCAAAGCTTTCGTCGAACAACACGACGTCATCCCATTGCGATCCCTGCGATTTGTGCACCGTGAGCACGTAGCCATAGTCGAACTCGTCGTAAGGCTTGCGCTGCTCCCAGGCGATCTGCTCGACGCCGCCCTCGAAACAATCGCAGCGGACCGAGACTTTCGTCACCTTGTGGCTGAACTCTTCATCGGGTGCGAGCCGCAGGCTGACAATGCGCGACTTCGATCGCGACGCGTTGCGCGATTTGACGCGCCAGAGACCGCCGTTGAACAACCCCTTCTTGCGGTTGTTGCGCAGGCAAACCAGCTTGTCGCCGGCCACCGGCAACGGATCCTCGATCTTCTGCTTCTGCCGCATCCGCATGTTGTAGGCGCGGCGGGTGTTGTTGCGCCCGACCAAAACCTGATCGGCCTGCATCACCCGGTCCGGATCGAGATCTCCACGCGAGATGATTTCGCTCTCGCCGTAGCGTCCGAGCTCGAGCTCCCGGCCTTCGCGGATATCCATCGACATCCGCACGATCGGGTCGTCCTGCGCCTGGCGGTGCACTTCGGTCAGCATCGCGTCGGGCGCGCTGTCGGTGAAGAAGCCGCCGCCCTGGATCGGCGGCAACTGCGCGGGATCGCCCAGCACCAGCAGCGGACAATCGAACGACATCAGGTCGCGGCCCATTTCCGCATCCACCATCGAACATTCGTCGACGATGATCAGCTTTGCCTTCGAGGCCGGCGCATCGTCCCACAATTCGAAGCTTGGCTGCTCGACGCCGGATTCGCGGGCGCGATAGATCAGGGAATGAATGGTGGAGGCGTTGTCGCAACCCTTGTTCCGCATCACGAGCGCGGCCTTGCCGGTGAAGGCGGCAAATTTCACCTCGCCGTCGACGTCTTCGGCGATATGCCGGGCCAGCGTCGTCTTGCCGGTGCCGGCATAGCCGAACAGGCGAAACACCTGCGGGGTCCCGTTCCGGCCGGGCTTGGCTTTCAGCCACTTCGCCACGGCATTGAGCGCGGCATCCTGATGCGGGGAAAAACTGGTCATAGAGGCTCGGGTGGGGAAGCGCGCCGATTCGGGGCGCACAGCCAAAGCTAACCATTCATGACGGTAGCGCAAGGCGCTTCCGCTTCCTGGAATAAGCCTTCGGCTGGACTACGGTTTTCAGCGAATTACACTGAGCCAAAGAGAAGGGCTGGCTGCGGGAGAGGCGTCATGAAATTCGGCATCTTCTATGAGCTGCAATTGCCGCGCCCGTGGCAGGCGGGTGACGAGCTCAAGCTCTATCAAGATGCCCTGACGCAGCTCGAGACCGCCGACCGGCTCGGCTACGACCATGCCTGGGTCGTGGAGCATCATTTCCTGGAAGAGTACTCACACTCGCCGTCGCCGGAATCCTTTCTGGCGGCGGCGAGCCAGCGCACCCGGAACATCCGGCTCGGCCACGGGATTTTCCAGCTCACCACCAACCATCCCGCGCGCGTGGCCGAACGCATCGCCGTGCTCGACCTCCTGAGCCGTGGCCGCTGCGAATTCGGCATGGGCGAGAGCGCCTCCATCACAGAGCTTGAGCCGTTCGGCCGCGACATGGAGACCAAGAAGGAAGTCTTCGAGGAAGCGGTTCGCGCGATCTTCCCGATGTTTCGGGACGGCGGATGCGAGCACCACGGCAAGCATTTCGACATTCCCTTGCGCAACGTGGTGCCGAAGCCGGTGCAGAAGCCGCACCCGCCACTATGGATGGCGTGCTCGCAATTGCCGACCATCGAACGCGCCGGCCAATGCGGCTTTGGCGCGCTCGGCTTTCAGTTCGTCAGCGCGGACGCGGCGCATGCCTGGGTGCATGCTTATTACAACGCGATCACGAAGCGGTTGAACAAGCTCACCGACTACGAGATCAATCCGAACATGGCGCTGGTGTCGTTCTTCATGTGCGCGAAAACAGACGAGGAGGCGCGGCTACGTGCCGACGGCGCCACGTTTTTCCAGTTCGCGCTTCGCTTTTACGGTGCATCGCAAGATCGCCAGCGTCCCGCGCCCGGCGCCGTCAACATGTGGGACGAATACAACAAATGGAAGCGCGAGAATCCGCAAGCGCAGGAAGCCTCGCTTCGCAGCGGCTTGATCGGCTCGCCCGACACCATCCGCAAGAAGCTGCGGCGTTTCCGTACCTCGCATATCGATCAGGTCATCCTGCTCAACCAGGCCGGCAAGAACAGCCACGAACATATCTGCGAGTCGCTTGAGTTGTTTGCGAAGGAAGTGATGCCGGAATTTCAGCAAGACCCCGAGCACGACGCCTGGAAGGCGGGCGTGATGAGCGGCGACATCCTGCTTGAAGAGATCGACACCGCTGATTTCACCGATCGTTACGGCAAGCTAGTGGTCCGATTCTAACATTCGCATCCCTTCTCAGCTGGCACTTTTGCGAATGTTAGAATCAAAGGACCCACTAGCAAATATAGATTTCGAGTGGAGTTTCGGATTTGACATTCGCTTAGGCGTGCGTGGCTGGCTGGAGGCGAATGTCAAATCCACTCCACTCGCGCCCAATGTCGGCTCTCTGAGGCCGGCCGCGACGGCGGCGGAATAGATCGCCCGCCGGGGCGCCAACAGCTGGCCGCGGGCAGGGAAATATTGGCCTAAGCTTTTTGGTCTTGTTGGAAGAAAGCTGACGTTTGCCGTCAATTTGGCAGGCCGGACATCGCTTTTTTTCTCCACGCCTCGACAGCGGGAACCGGCGCGATCATCCTGACAATGAAAACTGGTGGGCTTTGCGCCCGCCACACTGATCATTTTGGGGAATTGGAATGTCGGACATCGCAATCAAGGCTTCCGAGCCGCTGACGCTGCGGGCGCAGTTGACCGAGGACTGGCTGGCCGTCGTGATCGGCCTTCTGGTGTTCGGCGCGGGGCTGGTCAGCATCAGCGGGACCGACATCCTGGGCTGGGCCGTCAACACCACGGTTTACACGGATCTCACGCAGGCCCTTAACCCGATCGCCAAGAGCTATGCCTGGCTCGGCGGCGGCGCCGCGCTGGTCGCGACCTATCTTTCGCTTCTGGTGGTCTTGAGCGCCGGCGTCGCGACGCTTGGCGCCGACGTCCGGAAATTCGCGCTGGCCTTCACCGCCGTCTTCGCGATCGCCTATGGAAGCTGGATCATCGGCAGCTATGCCTATATCGCCGCGGTGACGCCGGCCGAGCAGCAGAAATTCGGAATCACCTGGTCGCTCAAACTGACCAATGAAGGCGGCTATATCGTTGCGCTCGTTGCCGGGCTCATCATTGCCAATTTCCTGCCGCGGTTCGCCGAATGGCTGAAGGAAGCGATCCGGCCCGAGCTCTACATCAAGGTCGCGATCGTCATCCTCGGCGCCACCGTTGCCGTTACCGCGGCCGGCCGGCTCAACCTTGCTTCCTCGCTGCTGTTGCGCGGCGCGGCCGCCATCATCGAGGCCTATCTGATCTACTGGGCGGTGGTCTATTACGTCGCGCGCAAATGGTTCGGATTCAGCCGCGAGTGGTCGGTGCCGCTGGCGTCGGGCATTTCGATCTGCGGCGTGGCGGCTTCCATTGCCACCGGTGGCGCGATCCGGGCGCGGCCCGCGGTGCCGATCCTGGTGTCGTCGCTGGTTGTTGTCTTTGCCGTTGTCGAAGTCCTGATCCTGCCGTTCCTGGCGCAGCACTTCCTGTGGCAGGAGCCGCTGGTCGCCGGCGCCTGGGTCGGGCTTGCGATCAAGACCGACGGCGCGGCCGTGGCCGGCGGCGGCATCACCGAGTTGCTGATCATGGCGAAGGCGGCCGCGGAAGGCATCAAGTATCAGCCGGGCTGGATCCTCGCCACCACGACCACCGTGAAGATCTTCATCGATATCTTCATCGGCATCTGGGCCTTCATCCTCGGCTATATCTGGACCAACCACATCGACAAGGGAACGGACCGCGCCAAGCCGCGCGAAATCTGGCAGCGGTTCCCGAAATTCATTCTCGGATTCATCGTGGTGTTCGCGATCTCGCTCTGGCTCGCGATCGGCTCGACGCCCGCGATCGCCAAGGCGCTGCCTGCGGCGGCCGGTGAAGCCAACGTGTTCCGCGTCATCTTCTTCGTGCTCACCTTCTTCTCGATCGGTGTGCTGTCGGACTTCCGCAAGCTCTGGCAGCAGGGCTTCGGCAAGCTTGCCGCGGTCTATTTCGTCAGCCTGTTCGGGTTCGTGATCTGGGTCGGCTTGCTGATTTCCTGGCTGTTCTTCAGCGGCTTCAAGCCGCCGCTCGCCAGCTAGTTCAAAGGATCATCCCATGCCGTCATCCGACCTCAGAGACGAAATCAATTCCGGTGAAATCGAGCCGCTGCTGCCGATCGAAAAGAAGCTGATCGGCTACAGCCTCGGCCTTGGCATTGCGCTCCTCGTGGTGCTGATCGCCGTCAACCACTTCGTGCCGATCAAGCTCTAAAACCCCACCCAATCTGCGCACCCGGCCCCCGGAAGGGCTGGCCGGGCGGGCCGCATTTTGCTATCGCCTAACCGGTGCAAGACCTGCGTAGAACATCATTGCCATGAACGCTCCATTCCCGATTCCCGGAGCGCCGCCGAGCGACGTGCAAACCCGACCACTCATCGCCTTTGCCGATGTTGGCAAGGTCTTTCCGTCGCGGGATCGCGCGGCCGAGGTCGTTGCGCTTTCCGACGTCAATCTCGAGGTGCCCGAGGGCGCGATCGTCGGCGTCATCGGCAAAAGCGGCGCCGGCAAATCGACCCTCATCCGGATCGTCAACGGGCTTGAACGCCCGAGCAGCGGCCGCGTTGTCGTCGATGGCACCGACATCACCGCGCTCGACGAGCCCGGCCTGCGCGAGGCGCGCCGTTCGATCGGCATGATCTTTCAGCATTTCAATCTGCTGTCCTCGCGCACTGCTTTCGAGAACATTGCCTTGCCGCTCGAAATCGCCGGCCTCGACAAGGCGGCGATCGCCGAGCGGGTCGAGCCGCTATTGGCGATGGTTGGCCTGTCCGACAAGCGCGACCGCTATCCGGCCGAGCTATCGGGTGGACAAAAGCAGCGCATCGGCATCGCGCGGGCGCTGGCGACGAAGCCGAAGGTGTTGTTGTCGGACGAGGCGACCTCCGCGCTCGATCCGGAGACCACCGACCAGATTCTCGCGCTGCTCAAGACGATCAATGCCGAACTCAAGCTCACCATCCTGTTCATCACCCATGAGATGATGGTGGTGAAAAAGCTCGCCGATCGCGTCGCCGTCCTCGAAGACGGCCGCATCGTCGAACAGGGGACGACCTTTGAGATCTTTGCGCATCCGCGCCACGAGACGACCCAGCGGTTCATCGGCGCCATCACGGGTGCTCAAGTGCCGGAGTGGCTGGCCGCGAAGTTGAAGCCGCAATGCCAGCCGGGAGATAACGCCGTTCTGCGTGTCGGCTTCACCGGTGGCGACGCCGACCAGCCGGTGCTGTCGCGGCTGTCGCGCAATCTCGGCATCGACGTCAACATCCTGCACGGGCAGGTGGAGACGATCGCAGGCCGTCCGTTCGGATCGCTGTTCATTTCGGTTTCGGCCAACCCCGACGACTTGCGGCAGATCATGTCGCAGCTCGCAGCCGGGCAGAACACGGTGGAGCACCTCGGCTATGTCGCCTGAAATGCTTCAACTCATCGGCTGGTCGACGCTCGACACGCTCATCATGGTCGGTCTTTCCGGTCTGCTGGGGACGCTGTTCGGACTTCCGCTTGGCATCTTTCTGGCGACGAGCCGGGCCAATGAGCTGTTGCCGTCGCCGGCGGCGAACCGCATCCTCGGCCTGATCGTCAACGCGACGCGGTCGACGCCATTCATCATTCTGGTCGTCGCCATCGTGCCGCTGACCCGCCTGATCGTCGGAACCTCGATCGGTACCCGCGCGGCGGTCGTGCCGCTCACGATTGCGGCGATCCCGTTCATCGCCCGCGTCGTAGAGGCGGCGATCCGCGAAGTCGATCAAGGTCTGGTCGAAGCCGCGCGCGCCTTTGGCGCCAGCCCGTTACAGATCGTGCGCAAGGTGCTGCTGCCGGAAGCGCTGCCGGCGCTGACGCTTGCGCTCACGCTGACGCTGGTCAGCCTGCTCGGCTATTCCGCGATGGTGGGCGCGGTCGGCGGCGGCGGCCTCGGCGATCTCGGCATTCGCTACGGCTATCAGCGCTTCATGCCGGAGGTGATGGCGGCCGTTGTCATCGTGCTGATCGTGCTGGTGCAGGGCGTGCAGACGCTGGGCGAGGCCGTGGCGCGCCGGCTCGACAAGCGCAGCCGAAACTCGTGAATGTTATTTTCCAGAAGGATCGTGTGATCATGTCTCTTCGTTTTCTCCTGTCCCCGGTCGTTTTTGTCTCGGCCGTCGTGGCTGCCGCGATTGCAACTCCCGCCGGCGCCGAAACCATCAAGATCGGCGTCACGCCGGGTCCGCACGCCCAGATCCTCGAAGCGGTCAAACCGGTCGCGGCCAAGAACGGTCTCGACATCCAGATCGTCGAATTCACGGATTACGTGGTTCCGAACGCCGCGCTCGACGCCGGCGATTTGCAGGCGAATTCGTTCCAGAACCAGCCGTATCTCGACAATCAAAAGGCCGACCGCGGCTACAAGATCGAAACGGTGGCGCTCACCGTCAATTTTCCGATGGGCATCTATTCCAAGAAATACAAGAGCTGGGATGCGGTACCGCAGGGCGCGACGCTGTCGATCCCGAACGATCCGACCAATGGTGGCCGCGTGCTGCTTCTCTTGCAGGACAAGGGTGTGCTGAAGCTCAAAGCCAATGTCGGGTTCAAGCCCACCATCGCCGACGTCACCGACAATCCGAAGAAGTTCAAGATCGTGGAAGTCGACGCAGCGCAGACCGCGCGCACGCTCGACGATGTCGATGCGGCCGGCATCAATACCAACTATGCCACGCAAGCCGGTCTCGATCCGGTCAATGATGCGATCCTGCGCGAAGACCCGAAGGGTCCCTATACCAACCTCATCGCGGTGCGCAGCGCCGACAAGGACAAGCCGTGGGTCAAGACCCTGGTGCAGAGCTACCACACGCCGGAAGTTCGCGAATTTGTCCTGAGCAAATTCAAGGGCGCGGTGCTGCCGTCCTGGTAGGCGCACATGCTGACCGCCGAAATGCCTGAACGATGAAGCGCGCGGCGACCTGGCTACTCTATGCCGTCGGTGCGCTGGCGATCGCCTATCTTGCGCTCTATGCCTATGTGGCGTTCACCGGGCGTCCGTTTGAGCCCGGCGACCCCATTCATATCTTCCGTAAGCCTGACGCGCCGCAATTGGGCTAGCTGCAAAAGGAAAACGGCGCGAGATTGCTCTCGCGCCGCTCGTTGGATGTCGCCGTAATCTCAGCCGGCCATCGTGGCGCGGTTCGGTTCGCCGGCGCCGGCCGGGGTGATCGGCAGGCCGCCATCCGCATATTCGTTCAGCTTGTTGCGCAACGTCCGGATCGAGATGCCGAGGATGTTGGCCGCGTGGGTGCGGTTGCCGAGGCAATGCTTCAGCGTTTCCAGAATCAGGTCCCGCTCGACGTCGGCCACGGTGCGGCCGACCAGCGCGCGCGTCACCTGTTCGGCGGCGAAGGTCGCGTGCGCCACCACTGGTGCGGTCTTCGGACTATCGAGGCGATCGCCATCGGGCGTCAGGATGGCGTCTGCGCCGATCTCGTCGCCCTGCGCCATCAGCACCGAACGGTGAAGGGTGTTTTCAAGCTCGCGGACGTTGCCTTGCCAGCGGTTGGTCGTCAGCACGCGGCGCGCTTCCGCCGATAACGGCCGCAGCGGCACGCCGTTGGCGTCCGAGTATTTCTTGGCGAAGTGCTGGGCGAGTTCCAGAATATCGGCCGGGCGATCGCGAAGCGGCGGAATCTTCAGATTGACGACGTTGAGGCGGAACAGCAGGTCCTCGCGGAAGCTGCCGTCGCGCACCGCGTCCGACAGATTGCGGTTCGAGGTCGCGATGATGCGGATATCGACGGGAACCGGCCGCGTGCCGCCGACGCGGTCGATCACGCGCTCCTGGATCGCGCGCAACAGCTTGGATTGCAGCCGCACGTCCATCTCGGAAATTTCGTCGAGCAGCAGCGTGCCGCCGGTCGCTTCCTCGAACTTGCCGATCCGTCGCGCCACCGCGCCGGTGAAGGCGCCTTTCTCGTGCCCGAACAGTTCGGATTCCAGCAGATGCTCGGGGATCGCCGCGCAATTGATCGAGATGAACGGCCGCTTGGCGCGGTTGGAACGCGTGTGGACGTAGCGCGCCAGCACTTCCTTGCCGGTGCCGGATTCGCCGGTGATCATCACGGAAGCGTCGGAGCCCGCAATCTGCTGGGCCAGCTTGATCACCTTGGCCATCGCGTCGTCGCGATAGACCAGATCGCGCGAATCGTTGGCGACGGCGGCGAGGACCGCGGCGATCAACTCGGGATCGGGCGGCAGCGGAATGTATTCCTTGGCGCCGGCATGGATCGAGGCGACGGCGGCGCGGGCATCGTTGGAGATGCCGCATGCCACGATCGGCACGTGGATGTGTTCGGATTCAAGCCGCATCACGAGGTCGCGGATGTCGAGCGAGACATCGACCAGGAGCAGGTCGGCGCCCTTGCCGCCGCGCAGCACCCGCATCGCCTGTTCGTTGTCCTCCGCGTGGGTGACGGAAGCGCCGTTATCCATCGCGATCTTGGTCGCTGTTGTAAGCTGCCCTTTCAGGGTGCCAACGATAAGAAGCCGCATGGTAATCTCCTGTTCGTCTGTTCGCGCCGTTCAGGCGCGCTTTATTCAAAAGTCCTAGTTGCGTTCCGTCTTGATGATTTCGGTCATCGTGACGCCGAGCTTGTCTTCCACCAGCACCACCTCGCCGCGGGCGACCAGACGGTTATTGACGTAGATGTCGATGGCTTCGCCGACGCGGCGGTCGAGTTCGAGAACGGTGCCCGGCCCAAGCTTGAGCAGGTCGCCGACGTCCATCTTGGAGCGGCCGAGAACGGCCGAGACCTGCACCGGCACGTCGAACACGGCTTCGAGATCGGCGGCGATGCGCGCGGCGTTTTCATCTTCGTTATAGGCAATGTCGTTGCCCACGGCCGGCGTATCGGCACTGTTCAAATCCGGGAGCGGAACCTGCGTGTCGGTGTCACTCATGGTTCATTCCTCCTGATTCAAGCCTGGTTGCGGGACGCGATATAGCGCCCGACAAGTTCGTTGATCTTTCCTTCGATCACCGCGCGTTCCAGCACGACGCCGCCATCCGCCCACTCGATCCGGCAGTCGCCGGTCTGGATCTCCGGCTCGGCCAGGATGACCAGACGGCCGGCAAAGCCGCTTTGTTTCGCCAGGGTCTCGATGCGGGCGTGCGCCGCGTCATAAAGCGCGTCGTTGATCCGGACCACGATGTGCGGGGTCGAGACAAGCTGGGCAAAGCAGTCTGCAACGAGCGAGGTGATTTCGCCGAGCGGCTCGCGCGCGATCAGCTCATTGGCAAGCTTGCGGGCGACCGCGACCGCGACATCGACGGCTTCGGTCTCCATGCGCTGCTCGACGCCGGAAAAGCCGGCCGCAATGCCCCTGATGGCGACGCCGATCGTCTCGAGCGCCAGCGCCACGCGGCGGTCGCTTTCCACTTTGGCCTCGCGCATGGCGGCGTCGTAGCCATTGCGATAGGCCTGCGCCTCGGCGGCGGCGATCTTCTGGGCGACTTCCGCCGCGTTCGCACGATCGCGGGCCCGGTCGGGGGCTCCGAAGTCGGTGTCGAACAGGAATTTTGCGGGCGCGGCCATCAGTACACCAGCTCGTCGTCGGCGCGGTTCTTGGTCAGCGTGATTTCGCCCTTGGCGGCGAGATCCTTGGCAAGGTTCACCAGCAGCGCCTGCGCCTCGTCGACGTCGCGCAGCCGCACCGGGCCCATCGCGGCCATGTCGTCGAGCAGCATCTTGCCGGCGCGCGAAGACATGTTGCTCAGGAAGAAGCCGCGCACTTCCTCGTTGGCGCTCTTGAGCGCGACGCCGAGCTTGTCCTTGTCGACATTGCGCATCAGGGTTTGCGCCGAGGCGGAGTCGAGCTTGATCAGGTCGTCGAAGGTGAACATCAGCGCCTTGATGCGCTCGGCGGACTCGCGGTTGTCTTCTTCCAGCGAGGTAATGAAGCGGGTTTCGGTCTGACGGTCGAAATTGTTGAAGATTTCGGCCATCACTTCGTGCGCATCCCGCCGTCTGGTCTGCGAAAGGTTCGACATGAATTCGACGCGCAGCGTCTGCTCGACGCGTTCGATCACTTCCTTCTGAACCGCTTCCATCTTCAGCATGCGGTTGACGACGTCGAGCGCCATGTCTTCGGGCAGGATCGCGAGCACGCGAGCAGAATGCTCGGGCTTCAGCTTCGACAGCACCACGGCGATGGTCTGCGGGTATTCATTCTTGAGGTAGTTGGCGAGCACCTCTTCCTGGACGTTGGAGAGCTTTTCCCACATGTTGCGGCCGGCGGGTCCGCGAATTTCGTCCATGATTCCGGTGACGCGTTCCGACGGCAGGTATTGCTGCAACAGCCGCTCGGTGGCGTCGAAATTGCCCATCAGTGCGCCCGATGCCGACATTCGCGACACGAATTCGAGCAGCATGTCTTCCACCACGTCGGCTTCGACGGTGCCGAGCGTCGACATGTGGATCGACAGTTCGCGGACTTCGTCGTCGTCCAGTAGCGACCAGACCTTGCCGCCATATTGTTCGCCAAGCGCCAGCATCAGCATGGCCGCACGCTTCGGGCCGGGAATCGGCTCCGCTTTTCCCTTGTTGGCCTGACGCGCCGCCAGCGAGGAAATCACGTTGGTGATGTCGTTGACGTTGCTGTTCTGCGGTACGGCCATTCTGGATCACGCGGCAGGTTCTGACAGCCACTGACGAATGATGGCTGCGGCTTCGTTGGGGTTGCGTTCGGCGAGTTCGCCGACGCGATGAACGGATTGGGCGTGGACCTGTCCCTGGATCTGGGCCACGTCGATCATTTGAGCGGTGTTGTTGACACCGGGAACGAGGTTGTTGCCGGTGGCGGGTGCCTGCGCGCTGCCGTCGGCAATCGCCGGCATCGCGCTTTCGGCAGCGGCCGCGACTTCCTCGTCGGCAATGATGCGCTTGACCAGCGGACGGATGACCATGAACAGCACGACGAGGCCGAGCAGCATCATCACGCCGAGTTCGATGACGTACATCACGTCATCCTTGGTGAATTGAAGCATGCCGAGCAGGCCGGCCGGCTCCGTCAGCGGCGCTACGGCCGGTGCTTCGGCGAATCGGAGGTTGACGACCTCGACCTGGTCGCCGCGCTTCTGGTCGAAGCCGATCGCGGAGCGCACCAGCGTCGCAATCCGGTCGAGCTGTTCCTTGCTGCGGTCCTGGTAGAGCATCTCGCCTTTGTCGTTCTTGGCGTAGCTGCCGTCGACCAGAACGGCGACCGAAATGCGATTGACCCGTCCGGCTTCGGTCACTTCGGTCTTGGTGGTGCGCGAGATCTCGTAATTGTTGGTTTCTTCGGTCTTCTTGCTCTGGTCGCGCGCGGCCGGTCCGCCGTTCTGCTGATTTCCCGGCAGCTCGTTGTTGACCGTGACCTGGCCGTTGGTTTCGGCGGTGGCGCTGGATTCTTCGCGGGTCTGGCTCGACCGCAACACGCGGCCTTCCGGATCGAATTTGTCGGAAGTCTGGGTGATCTTGTTGTAGTCGAAATCGGCCGAGAGCTGGACGCGGGCACGGCCCGCGCCGACCACGGACGACACGATCCCTTCGACTTCGTTGCGCAGCCGCTTCTCGAACGCGCTGCGGCGTTCGTCGGCGACCGTATTGTCCTGTTCGCCGCCGGCGCCGTCGGCGAGCAACTGGCCGGCTTCGTCGACGATCGACACGCGCTGCGGCTTCAGACCGTTGACGGCGGACGCAACGAGATGGCGAATCGACCTGATCTGTTGCGGCTCGAGCGTGCCGCGTACGCGCACGACGATCGAGGCGGAAGGTTCGGGGGCCTCGCGTGCAAACAGCGGCCGCTCCGGCAGCACCAGATGGACGCGGGCGGCCTGGACGCGGTCGATGGCGCGGATGGTGCGTGCCAGTTCGCCTTCCAGCGCGCGCAAATGATTGATGTTTTGGACGAAACTCGTGGTGCCCAGCGCGTCGGACTTGTCGAAGATCTCGTAGCCGACGCCGCCGCCCTTGGGCAGGCCGCCCTCGGCGAGCTTCATGCGCAGCCGCGTGACCTTGTCCTTCGGCACCATGATGACGGCGCCGTCGTTGCGGATTTCGAAAGGAATTGCCTGCCGTTCCAGGTCCTTGATGACGGCGTTGGAGTCTTCGAGGCTGAGGTCGGTAAACAGGGTCGTCATCTGCGGCGTGGTGACGCGCATGATGACGAACGCGAAGAAGCCGATCAGGGCAGCCGTCACCGCCACCATCGCCATCAGCCGCGAAGCGCCCAAGCCCCTCAGAAAGCTCCCGAGACCCTGCAAACCAACCGCCCCTCAGATTCCGTCCCAATCGGGATCGGACCACTGGGCAATTATTGCCTACGGTATGGTTTCGATATGGTTAACAAAGGTAAACGGAGCGGGCTAAAGTTCGACAACGGCAAAAATCGGCTTCGCAGGGCGAAGCCGATTTTCGTCAAATGCCGTAATTGCCGTCGTGTCAGGCGGAGATTATTGGCGGTATTGCTGGATCCGGGTGGTCCGCAGTCCCGCAAGACCATGCTGGTCGATGGAGAACTGCCAGGACAGAAATTCGTCGACGGTCAGCGTATAGCGGCTGCATGCCTCCTCGAGGGAGAGCAGACCGCCGCGAACCGCGGCAACAACTTCGGCCTTGCGACGGATCACCCATCGCTTGGTTCCTGGCGCGGGCAGATCCGCGATCGTCAGGGGGCTGCCGTCGGGCCCGATGACGTATTTTACCCTCGGGCGATGAGGCTCTGTCATGGCGTACTCACAAACTCTAAACCACTGAAACTCACGCCGACAAATTACGCTCACCGACTTAAAATTTGCCTAAGCCCAAGGCTCCAATACGAATCTCCTTGAAAATGGTGGGTGCCGACGTGCGTCCGCGGCCCCATCCGGCGCTTTGTTAACCGGATGTTAGGCCGCAAGACGCGGGTGGAGGGGGCGGATGGGGAACCTAAGCGCTAGTCCAAGATGCTCAGGATCTGGTTGACCGTGAAGTTCTGGCCGCCGATCGACAGCAGCGGCGGCGACTGGGTGAGATCGACCGATGTGACGAGGCCCTGAATCTCGGTGCCGATTGCGACCGAGTTGCCGGCGGAGTCCTTGGCGGTCGCCACGAGCTTGTAATTGCCGTCGGGCTGCTGGGTGCCGTCGGTGCCAAGCCCGTTCCAGGTGAAGGTCTGGTTGTTGCCGGCATTGGCGGCGACGCTGCTCGAGTAAACCGTCGCGCCTGTGCTGTTGATGATGTTGATGGTGACCGTTGACGCGGTCGGGACGTTGAGACCCCAGGCCGCCACGCCTTTCGTCAGCCCCGTTGTGTCGCCCTTGACCACGGCGGTCTTGCCGACGAACTGCAGGGCCTGGGTCGATTGCGCGGTCTGCTGCAGCGAGACCAGCGTGGCGAGCGAATCGTTGGTGTTGATTTGCTGCTGAACGCCCGCGAACTCGACGAGTTGCTGGGTGAACTGGTTGGTGTCGAGCGGGCTGAGCGGGTTCTGGTTCTGCAACTGGGTCGTCAGTAGTTGCAGGAAGCTCTGGAAGTTGCCCGCGATCTGCTGGTTCGCCATCGTGTTGGCCGCAGAAGCCGCGGTGCTGCTGTTGTTCGTTGAGGTCTGTGGCGTCGTTCCTGAAACAACGGTCATGTCGTTCTCCTCGGACTCTTTACACTCTGATGTCGACGCCGCCGCTCGATCCGAGCGAACGGCCATAGCTGCGGCCGGCGACGGCGGCGGGGACGGCGTCCTCGTCGCTGACGATCAGCCGCTGGGCGTTGGGATTGCTGTTGCCGCCATTGTTCTGGCCGGACGAAGACTGGTCGCGCAGGCTGAACTGAAGGCCGCCGCTGTCGGTCTTGAGGCCCGCATCGTTCAGCGCCTGCTGTAGTTGCGGCGCGTCCTGGCGCAGCATCGACAGCGTTTCCGGTTTCTCGACCGTCAGGTGCGAGGTGACCTGGCCGTTCTGATCGATCTGGACGCGAACGTCGATCCGGCCGAGATCGGCGGGATCGAGACGGATTTCAAAGCTGCTCTTGCCGCTTTTCACGTTGGCGGCGATTTCCATCGCAACGCCGCTCAAGGGCACCGTTCCGTTTGCTGCGGATGTCACGGTCAGATTGTTCGCCGAGCCAAGTGCCGACGCCGAATTGAGCTGCGGGGCGAGCGCGCCGATCGCCTGGCTGTTGACGTCAGCCACATCGGTAGGCGCCGCGTGCGCCTACGTTTGTAACGGCGTGATCGCGCGCGGCTGCCGCCGGCGTGGGCGCGGCCGCGTCGGTGGCCGCGGCTTGAATGGTGAGGTTCGCCGTCTCCGGCTTGCCCGTCGCCGGGGTCTGGGGCGCAGCCGTGTTCTGGCTCAGCTCAGTGGTTGCGTCCGATGTGGTCGCGTCGGTTGACGTCGGGCTTTTCGTGGAAGCGTCGGTGGTCGTGCCTTGAGTTTTTCCTGACGCGGTCTTTGGCGTAACCGGCACGGTGGCGGCCACCGCGGCCGTGACAGCGGTTGGGTCGGCCGGCGTCGTATCGTTCCCCTGCAAGCCAGTCGTGACGGTGACCGCGGAAGGCGCCGCGGGCTTTGCGGTTGTCGTGCCTGGCGTCGTCGCGCCAGGCGCGGCGTTCGGATCGGCCGTGCCTGGAATCGCTGGGCCAAGCGGTTGAGTGCTTGCCGCAATCGCAGCCGCCGCAATGGCGAGCGGCGCGGTCGGGCCGCCGGAGGGCGGCGGTGTCGCAGGTGTATTGGGGGCCGATGTCGGAACCGCTACGGCGACCGGCGTCGGCGTGGTCGCGGTGTTGGCGGCTTGCTGCGCCAGAAGGGTGGCATCGACCGCGGTTGCATCCGTATCGGTCGCGGAATCCTTGGATTTCCCGTCCGTGGTCTGCGTCGAATCCGACGTGGTCGTGGAGGACGATTGGCTCGCACTGTCAGTCGAAGAGCCGCCGGCACTCGCGGTGGTGCTGGAACCGGCATTGTTGGGATCGGACGGCTGGTTGGCATTTGCCACGTTGCCGGAATCGCCGTTCGCCGGCGGCGGGTTCGACGAATTGTTGTTGGCCGGCGCCGCATTGTTATTGGCGTTACTGTTGTTGGCGCGGCTGCCCGATGAATTCTTCGCGGGTGGCGGAGGCGGCGCGGAATCCGCGTTGTTTTGCGGTGGAGGCGGGGGCGGCGACGCGGCGGAGGAATCGCGCCGCGTGTTCTGGTTGACCAGGCCCGCAAAAAGGTCGTTGGCCGGCGGCGCGCCGGTGCGCGTCGACGCGGGCGCAGCCTGGAACGCGGCGTTGGCTGCGGCTGCGGAATCTGGGGTAGCACTGACCACTGACGACCTCCGGAAGAAACTCACCAGAGAGGTGAGCAAGTACCGGGCCAGTCGCTGTTTTTGCAAATATACTTGTTATTTCAATTGTTTATGAATTTGGCGGGCTTCGTTGGCGCCGTCTTCGGCTCCATCTTTTCTGCCCGGCGGCAAGATTTGCCGCTACCCCTGCCGCATGGGGGCCGTGTGATTGCTTCGCGCCATCCCGGACTATATTAAAGTGCAGCTTTCCGGCCCTCCCGGCAGTGGGCTAAGGCCTTGAAGGAAAACGCCCCGACGCTTCTGACCACCGCAAGCGCCCCAAGTTGGTGACTTAAGATCATGCGCAACAGTCTGGATCTCGAAGGCCGTCCCCAGGATACCCGCGTGGTCGTCGCCATGTCGGGCGGCGTCGAATTCCTCGGTGACGGCGGCGCTGTTGAAGTCACAGGGCTACGACGTCGTCGGCATTACCTTGCAGCTCTACGATCATGGCGCGGCGACCCATCGCAAGGGCGCCTGCTGCGCGGGGCAGGACATTCACGACGCGCGCAATGTCGCCGAGCGGATCGGCATCCCGCATTACGTGCTGGACTACGAAAGCCGCTTTCGCCAGTCGGTGATCGACAATTTTGCCGATAGCTATGCCTCCGGCGAAACGCCCGTTCCCTGCATCGAATGCAACCGTTCGATCAAGTTTCGCGACCTGATGGAAACGGCGCGCGAACTCGGCGCATCCGTGCTGGCGACCGGACATTATGTCGCCTCGCGCGCGCTGGACGACGGTTCGCGCGCGCTGGTCTGCGCGGCGGATGCCGATCGCGACCAGAGCTACTTCCTGTTTGCGACGACGCGCGAGCAGCTTCAATACCTGCGCTTTCCGCTCGGCGACATGACCAAGCCGGAGACGCGCGAACTGGCACGCCGCTTCGGTCTCGAAGTCGCCGACAAGCACGACAGCCAGGACATCTGCTTCGTGCCGAGTGGGCGCTACACCGACGTCATCGGCCGGTTGCGGCCGAATGCGATCGAGCCCGGCGAGATCGTCGATCTCGACGGCAACATCATCGGCACCCATCAGGGCATCATTCATTTCACCGTCGGCCAGCGCCGCGGTTTGGGGATTGCGTCCGGCGCGCCGCTGTATGTCGTGAAGCTCGATGCCGCGAGCCGGCGTGTCGTGGTCGGGCCGCGCGAGGCGCTGCGGATGGACCGCATCCGCTTGCGTGAGGTGAACTGGATCGGCGACGGCCAGCTCGATCGCGCGGTTGGCGCGGGCCTTGAGATATTCGTGCGCGTGCGTTCGACGCGCGCGCCGCAGCCCGCCTGGTTGCGCGCCGACGCCGACGGTTATGCGGTCGATCTCGTCGCCGGCGAAGAGGGCGTCTCGCCTGGCCAGGCCTGCGTGTTCTACGATGCACCATCGGGCCGCGCGCGCGTGCTCGGCGGAGGCTTTATTCAAAGCGCGAGTGCGACGGCAATGACCGGCAAGGCGGCGAGGGGAGCTGTCACGCCGGTCGTCGAGCCGATGCGCGGATAAGAGTGATAGAGTCTAGGGCTGGGGAATGGCGTCAGATATCGACCGCGAGGGGGTCGCGAAAGCTTATGGGCGCTGGGCGCCGGTCTATGACCTCGTGTTCGGCAAGGTCTTCGACCACGGGCGCCAATCGACCATTGCGGAGGCCGATCGTATCGGCGGGCGGGTTCTCGATGTCGGCGTCGGAACCGGATTGTCGCTGTCGGACTACGCATCGACGACAAAAGTATGCGGCGTCGATATTTCCGAGCCGATGCTGCGCAAGGCGCAACAGCGGGTCCGGTCGCTGGGCCTGAAAAACGTCGAGACGCTTGCGGTGATGGACGCCAAGAATCTGGCGTTCGCGGATTCCTTCTTCGATGCCGTGGTCGCGCAATATGTCATCACCGCGGTTCCCGACCCCGAAGGGACGCTCGATGACTTCATTCGTGTGTTGAAGCCGGGCGGCGAACTGATCCTGGTCAATCATATCGGCGCGGAAAGCGGCCCGCGGCGGGCCTTCGAACTGGCGTTTGCGCCGCTCGCCCGCAGGCTCGGCTGGCGGCCGGAATTTCCGTGGGCCCGGCTCGTGAACTGGGCCGCCAAACATGGCGGCGTGGTCCTCACCGAACGCCGGCCGATGCCGCCGATGGGGCATTTCTCGCTGATCCGGTATCGCAAATCCTGAATTGTTGACGTGAGCGCGCGGAACCAGCGGCTCGCGATCGTTCGTTTTCGTTGCATGACCAAACATGCGCTTGTTTTCACGTTCGCCTTGATGGCCTCGGTGCAAGGGGCCGCCGCGCAGGCGCCGCCCACGGCGACGACGCCGCCGAAGCCGACGGCGACCGCCTCGGCCGACAACTGTGCGCCGAACGCAAAATTCGCCATGCGGCGGCCCAACACCGAGCCGGGCACCACGACCGGGCAGGCGGCCGAGCCGCTCGGCGACAAGTTGGCCAGGTCCGATGGCGTGCTTTGCCCGCCTCCGGGCGTCGATCCGGAAATCCGCGCGCCGACGCCGCCCAATGCCGGCAACACGCCGGTGATTCCGCCGCCCGGAAGCCCCGGCGGCAACCCGGACATCCGGCCGAAATAGCCTGCTGCTTCAGGCGTTTCCGTCTCGTTTCGAGCTTTGCTTGACAGCGCGGGGGGCTACTTCTTATATGCCGCGCGCTCGCGACTGTGGCTCATATAATAATGTCCGCGTTGCCTGCGCCGTGGCGGGGTAGCTCAGCTGGCTAGAGCACGGGAATCATAATCCTGGGGTCGGGGGTTCGACTCCCTCCCCCGCTACCAAGTTTCTCCGCACTTCATTTCCTCCCTGATCAACATTCCCCGACCTGACGCGGATGCTGAGCCGCGCGTCTGCAAGTCGCCTAATCCCGGTTCCATCGGAACGATCATCGGCCGCTGGTGTTGGCGCGAGGGTGCAAGGTATTGCCCTCAAATCAAGGAGAAGACGACATGACACCTATCGGCAAGAGTCTGCTTGGTGCGGCTTTGGGCGCAGGAATGCTCGCGCTGTCCGGCATGAGTGCGTCGGCTGCGATCGTCTGTTCAGGCAACGTGTGCTGGCACACCCATGAACGCTTCGACTATCCGGCGCGCGCCGGCATCGTGGTTCACGAAGACGATTGGCGTGCCGGTCCGCGGATGACCTTCCGCGAGCACGAGGGCCGCGGTTACTGGCATGGCCAGCGCTGGACCGAGTGGTAATCGTCAGATCAGCTAGCTTGAATTGGAGAGGCTGCCCAACGGGCAGCCTCTTTTTTGCATTCGCCACGCGACCGCGATCTGTGCTTTTATTTTGAAGTGTTTTCTTAAGTGAGCTGGCTTCGGCTCCGCCTTGAAAATGCTGCGTAAAAGGATTGCGACGTGCCGGTGGAAGTGACGACGCCTCTTGAGACCGATGTACTCGTGATCGGGGCAGGCGGGGCAGGGATGTATGCGGCGCTTGAGGCCGCGCGAGCCGGCGTCGATGTGATCCTCGCCGACCGAAGCCTGATCGGCCGTGGCGGCGCCACGGTCATGGCGCAGATGACGGTTGCTGCCGCGCTCGGCGAACAGACGCCGGATCATTGGGAGCATCATCTCGCCGATACGCTGGCCGCCGGGCGCGGCCTCTGCGACGAAAAGCTTGCCGCCCTTCTTTGCGAAGACGGTCCCCGGCGCATCCGCGAGATGGACGGCTGGAAGGTCGGTTGGGCCCGCGAAGACGGTCATATCAAGCAGGTTCAGGCCCCCGGTCACGACCGGCCGCGCTGCGTCTACGTGGATTTTCTGTCGACCGGGCCCGCGGTGTCGAAAACCCTTCGCGCGCGGTTGAACGATGCCGGTGGCATTCGCCGGATCGGCGACCTCTTGATCACGGATATCACCGTCCGCGACGGCGAAGCCCGATGGCGCCACCGCGCTTCATGTTTCGAGCGGGCGCATCGTGCCGATCGCGGCGAAGGCTGTCGTGATCGCGACCGGCGGATTGACCAGGCTTTACCGCCGCAACAGCGCCTCCGCCAATATGGGCGGCGACGGCTATGCGCTCGCGCTGCGTGCCGGCGCCGAACTGATCGACATGGAGTTCGTCCAGTTCTTCCCGATCGGCCATCTCGCGCCGCGGTTGGTCGGAATGGACCCGATCATGTGGGATCCTTTCCGCTACAAGCTCGGCGGCAAGTTGTTGAACGCCGCCATGCGCGAGTTCGAGGGAGATTATTCGACGCCAGACAGCCGCAGCGACGGCCGTTATGTGCTGACGCGCGACCTTGCGACCTACGCCATCACCAAGGAAGTCGAGGCAGGGCGCGGCACGCCGGCGGGCGGCGCTTATCTCAGCTTCCGTCATGTGCCGCCGGAGGAGATACGGCGCGCTTTCGGACCCGTGGTCGACCGGCTCGCCGCCAACGGCATCGATCTCGCGCACCAGCCGATCGAGGTTGCGCCGATTGCGCATTATCACATGGGCGGAATCCGCGTCGATGAAACGCTCGAGAGCGGGATTTCAGGCCTGTTTGCCTGTGGCGAGGCGATCGGCGGCGCCAACGGCGCCAATCGTCTGTCGGGAAATGCCATCACCGAGACCTTTGTGTTCGGTGCGCAAGCGGGTCATCAGGCGGCACTGAAAGCGAAGCGGCGGGCGATGCCGTCGCCGGATGTGACGGGCGAGGCCGTCGATTTCCTGCGCAGCGCCGAACGGCGGGATGCGCCGAACACCGCCGCCAGCATCGCCTCGCTGCAATCGCTGATGGCGGATTATGTCGGACCGTTCCGCACCGGCGACAGACTGCGCCATGCCATCGATCGCCTCGCGGAAATGACACGCGAGCTTGGCGACCGGCCGCTGATCTCTTCGTCAGGCAGCTTCGATCCGGTGCTGATCGATTGGCTTGATCTCAGAAGCATGCTGCTGGTGGCGCAGACCGTGGCGCTGCCGGCGGCCGCACGTACCGAAAGCCGCGGCGCGCATCAGCGCGAGGATCATCCCGGTCTCGATGAGGCCTGGCAATTCAATCAGATCGATCGCAATGACCGGCGACAGCCTCGACATCAGGCCTGCGAACGAAATGGTGGCCGCATGAAGGCTATGCTTTCCATTCAGCGCGGTGAACCGGACGCGCCATCGCGCGTCGACACCTTCGCGGTCGAGTTCGAGCCCGGCCAATCCGTGCTCGACGGTTTGCGGATGGTTCGCCGCGACCATGATCCGTCGCTCGCCTTCCGCTTTTCCTGCATCAATGCCAACGCCTGCAAGGAATGCATGATGCTGATCGACGGCGACGTCGAGTATGCCTGCACCGCGCGCCTGAAAGAGGGGACGACCGAGTTGGCGCCTTTGCCGAAGAAGGCGCTGATCCGCGATCTCGTGACCGAAATCGCGCCGCCGGACGAGCGGCTCGAACGCACGCCGCGGCGAAAGTAAACCCGCGAAGTTGAAGCGGCCAAGCTCGCGCCTGCCTTTGCCTCATGTCTTCTTTGCTTTCGGCATCTTGAGGAGCAGCAGCGCCCCCGCCAGCACCATCGGAAAGCAGGCGAGGTTCACGGCTTGCCAATCGTATCGCGCAACCAGAATTCCGGCGGCGAGCGACGCCACGACGTTCGCGCCGTAGACGATCAGCGAGTTGATTCCCTGTGCTTGCGTCTTCTGGTCATTGGAATAGGTGGAGGCGACCAAGAGCGTTCCGCCGTTGAAGACGAAGTTCCAACCCAACCCCGATAATATCAGCTGGGCGAAATACAGAGATGGCGTTGCTTCCAGGAACTGCGCGGATGCCGCCATCAGCGCCAAAGCCACTAGCCCGCCCGCGACCAGTCCACGCAACCCGGCAGCGCGCACGAGGCCGCTGTTGAACAGCGACGGCAAATACATCGCGATGAAATGCGCCTGCAGGATCGCGGTCGTGCTGCCGCCGCACCTGGGATCGCGCGCCAGCGCCAGCGGCGCCGCATTCATGGTCAGCGTCATCGCGGAAAAACCGATCGCGCAAATGATGCTTGCAGCGATGAATTCGGATGAGGGATTGAAGCGAGCAACGGGAAGCGATTGCTGGAGGGGGCCTGCTGAATCGCGCCCGAGATCCGCTGAAAGGAAGATCTGCGAGATGGCGATGGCGACGCACACGATCGTCAGGGCGACGAAGGAGCCGATGAAAGGCGTTCCGAACGCCTCGCCAAAATGCGACGCGAGAAACGGTCCCAAAATGCCGCCGACGACGCCGGCCCCCGTGATCATGGCGACGGCCTGGGTGCGCTGGTCGGCGGACTTCACGGCGTCGATCGCAGCGAACCTGTAATACTGGCTGAAAGCGTTGAACGCGCCGAGCAGGAACGTGCCAAGCACGAGAATCGAGAAGCTTTGCGCGAAAAGCGCGAAGGCCGATATCAATCCGCCGGCGATGCCGATCAGCGCCTTCAGGAAGAATCCGATGCGCCGGCCCAGTCGGCCCATGATCACCGACGCCGGGTAGATCATGAGCAGCGTGCCGCAGACCGTGGCCGAGACCGGAACCGTGCTCAGGCTGTCGTAAGGCGCAAGCATGGCGCCCGACAGGCTCGACACAGCCGTGAGAAGCGAGACCACGGTCCCGCTGAGCGCCTGGCCGATCGCAAGCAGAAGCATGTCGCGCGACGGTCTGATCATTCCGGCCTTCCATAAGTGGTCTTGGATTTGACAGCCGTGCTTGAAGCATGCTTGGCTCAAGTCATAAATGGCATAATTCCCTCATTTTAGGACATGAGGGATGTGGCCGACATCGGAGGATCGCGAATGGATCGCACCGTCGGAATTCTGATTTTTCCGGATTTCCAGTTGCTCGATGCCGCCGGCCCGATTTCGGTGTTCGAGGTCGCCGGCCGCTTCGCGCAGCGGCGAACCGCCATCAAACTGCTGGCGCTCGAGGCCGGCCCGGTCCGCAGTTCGTCGGGCGTGGAAATGATGGCGCAGAGCGTCAAGAACGCGCGCGCGCTCGACATTCTGATCGTCACCGGCGGCGAGGGGATATCCGGCGCGATGCTATCCGAGCCGACGCTTGCCTTCCTGAGATCCGCCGCGCGGCGGGTGCGAAGGATCGCGAGCGTATGTTCCGGGGCTTACGTTCTCGCCGGGTGCAGGCTTGCTCGACGGTCGCCGCGCCACCACGCATTGGGGAAGGACGGCCGAGTTTCTCGCTGCCTTTCCCAAGGTGCGGCTGGAGCCCGACCGAATCTTCGTCAAGGACGACAATGTCTGGACCTCCGCCGGCATCAGCGCCGGCATCGATCTGGCGCTCGCGATGGTGGCCGAGGACCACGGCGAAGACATCGCCAAGGAAACCGCACGGCAACTCGTCGTCTATCATCGCCGCTCAGGCGGACAGTCGCAATTTTCGACGCTGCTGGAATTGAAGGCGCCGACCGGGCGTTTCAAGCCGCTGCTGTCCTGGGCGCGCGAGCGGCTCGATCAGCCGCTGACGGTGGAGCGCATGGCCGAGCAGGCCCACATGAGTGCGCGGCATTTCACCAGGGCCTTCATCGCCGAAATCGGCATGACGCCGGCCAAGGCAATCGAAAAGCTGCGCGTCGAAGCAGCCAAGAGCAGGGTCGAGGAAATCGGCGAGCCGATCGAGGAGATCGCCCGCAACACCGGGTTTGGCGATCCGGAACGAATGCGCCGTGCCTTCATGCGTGCGTTCGGGCAACCGCCTCAATCCCTGCGCCGCGTCGCGCGGTCAGCGTGAACGCAGGACCGGCTGCGCGCTTTGTCCGCGAACTCGTTTTGCCCGGCGTGACGTCGAGTTTTTGAGCGACTTGTGACCGAAATCTAAATATTGATACTAGTATAAATCATGCAATATCAGATAGATATGCTCATATAGTATAATTTTTGAGATTAATATTGTAATTGATACAGGCTTGTGACAAGCTTCCTTCCTTCGGGGGAATTCAAACAAGGAGGGGTGTCAAATGAGTATCACAGCTGATGGCGTCGAGGGCGTTCCAACCACCGTCGACAGCAATGCACGGAAGGCGTTGTTGGGCTCGGCGCTTGGCTATGCCATGGACGGTTTCGATCTTCTGATTCTCGGCTTCATGCTGCGGACGATCGCGGCCGATCTGCATCTTTCGCAGGCGCAATCGGCCTCGCTGGTGACGGCGACGTTGATCGGTGCGGTGCTTGGCGGCATCGGTTTTGGCATGCTGTCGGATCGTCTCGGGCGTGTGCGTGTCCTGACCTGGACGATCGTCGTGTTCGCGGTATTCACCGGTCTTTGCGCGTTTGCGCAAGGTTATTGGGATCTTCTGATCTATCGCACCATCGCGGGTGTCGGCCTCGGCGGCGAATTCGGGATCGGCATGGCGCTGGTCGCCGAAGCCTGGCCGGCGGCGAAGCGTGCGCGGGCTTCTTCGTATGTCGGCCTCGGCTGGCAGTTGGGCGTGCTTTTCGCGGCTATCGCGACGCCGTTGTTGCTGCCGGTGATCGGATGGCGCGGCATGTTCGCGGTCGGCGTATTCCCGGCGATCGCGGCCTATTTCATCCGCGCCTCGCTCCATGAGCCCGAAGTGTTCGTGGAAAAATCCAAAGACCGGCCGAAAGAATCGGCGCTGCATCTGCTGGTGAAGGATGGCGAAACCACCAAGCTCAGCCTCGGCATGGTCATCCTCTGCTCGGTGCAGAACTTCGGCTATTACGGCGTGATGATCTGGTTGCCGAATTATCTGTCGACCCGCTTCGGCTTTGCGCTGACGCAGTCGGCGATGTGGACCTGCGTCACGATTGCAGGCATGGCGCTCGGCATCTTCATGTTCGGCCATATCGCCGATCGCATCGGCCGGCGGCCGGCGTTCTTTGCCTATATGGCGGGTGCGGCGATCATGGTGATGGTCTATTCGCGTCTCACCGACCCGATCCAGCTTTTGATCGTCGGCGCGATCATGGGCTTCTTCGTCAACGGCATGCTCGGCGGCTATGGCGCACTGATCAGCGAGTTGTTCCCGACCGCGGCGCGTGCCACGGCGCAGAACGTGCTGTTCAATATTGGTCGCGCTGTCGGCGGATTTGGCCCGGTCGTGGTCGGCGCGATCGCGGCCGCCTATTCGTTCGAGACCGCGATTGCGGCGCTTGCCGCGCTTTACGTGCTCGACATCCTGGCGATGTGGCTCTTGATCCCTGAGCGCCGCGGCGCCCAGCTCACCTGACGTTTGATGAGAGGCAGTCATGTCGCTCGATCACTCTTCCGTAACGATGCAGCCGGCGGCGACGCCGCCTGCATCCCGCGCGCCCTGGAAGCCCTCTATCGTCGCCGAGGTCGCCAGGGTCGCCGCCAACACCGCGGTCAATGCCGAGTATCGTCACCTCGTCGTTGATTGCAGCGAAGTCGCCGCATCCGCGCAGCCCGGGCAATTCTTTCAATTGCTTTGCCCGCATCCGGCCGGCGAACAACCGTTCCTGCGGCGGCCGATGAGCCTCTATGGCGCCGATCCGGTGAAGCGTCAGGTCGAGTTCCTCTACAAGGTCACGGGCGCCGGAACGCGCGGGCTCGATCTGATCCAGCCCGGCGGCACGCTCGATATCATGGGGCCGCTCGGCGCTGGCTTCACGCTCGATCCGAAATGGCGGCACATCGTGGCGGTCGGCCGCGGCGCCGGCCTTGCGACGCTGGCGCCGCTCGCCAAAGCCGCGAAGGCCAACGGCACCAAGGTCACCGCGATCTTCAGCGCACGACGGCCTGAGCTTTTGGTATCGGTCGATCTCTTCAAGAACAACGGTTCCGATGTCGTGCCGGTGACGGATTCAGAGCAGACCAGCGGGCCGGGCAACGTCGAGCGCATTCTTCGCGGCCTGATCGCGGAAGGAAAGTGCGACGCCTTCTTCACCTGCGGATCGAGCCGCCTGATGCGTGTGCAACAGCGTCTGGCGATCGAGTTCGGTCTTCCCGGACAGGTGGCGATGGAGCAGCAAATGGCCTGCGGCATCGGGCTTTGTTACTGCTGCGTGCGCGACTTCAATGTCGGCGGAGAAATCGTCAGTCGCAGGGTTTGCTGGGACGGGCCGGTCTTCGATCTGTTGGAGGCGCTGCCATGATCAAGCCGTTTTCAATCGATCTCTCCGTCGATGTCGGCGGGCTCAAGCTGCGCAATCCGGTGATGCCGGCGTCGGGCACCTTTGCCGAGGGACTCGACAAGGTGATCGATTTCAATCGACTTGGCGCCTTCGTGACCAAGACGGTGACGCGCGAATTGCGCGCCGGCAATCCGTTGCCGCGCGTCGTCGAGCGGCCGGGCAGCCTGATCAATGCGATCGGAATTCCGTCCAAGGGCGTGCCGCATTTCATCGAGAAGATCATTCCGCAATATGCCGCCTACGAACCGCCTCTCGTCGTCAGCATCTCGGCGCCGACGGCGGAAGGGTTTGCAAGCCTTGCGTCTGAACTGACGTTGCCCGGCGTTTCGGCGATCGAAGCCAATATCTCCTGTCCGAACATCGAGGAGGACGGCAAGGCGTTTGCGATGCGCCCGGAATCCGCCGAGAAGGTCACCCGCCAATTGCGCGCCGCGACCAAGCTGCCGCTTTGGGTCAAGCTGACGCCGAACACCGGCGACATCTCCGAAGTTGCGCGCGCGGCGGAGGGCGCCGGTGCCGACGCGGTCGTGGTCGCGAATACGTTTTTGTCGATGGCGATTGACCTCAAGACCTTCAAGCCGTGCCTCGGCAACATCATGGGCGGCCTGTCGGGCCCCGCGATCAAGCCGATCGTGGTGCGCCAGGTGTTTCAATGCGCCAAGGCGGTCAAGATTCCGATCATCGGCTGCGGCGGCATTTCTTCGGCGGAAGACGCGATCGAATACATGCTGGCGGGCGCCACCGCCGTGCAGGTCGGCACGGCGACCTTCCTGCAACCGGCGGCGATGGTCAGCATCATCGACGGCATCGAGATGTTCTGCCTGCAACGCGAGATCAAAAGCGTGACCGATCTCGTTCATGGCGTCGTGATCGAGGAGGCTGACGATCAGGATCTCGCCTGGCTCAGTCCGCCGACATGACCACGCAGGATACGCAAAACCGCAACGTCTTCATCGATGATGCGGAAGACCGGGCGCTCGCGAGTGAGCTGTTCGACGCGCTGCGCGAGATGTCGTTCGATGGCGTCGGCATCACGCGCGAAAGCTATAGCGGGCTCGAGTCGAAAGCGCTTGATATTGTCGAGGCGAGGGCCCGCGAACTGGGTCTCGAGACGGCCCGCGACGCCGGCGCCAATCTGGTCGTGACGCTCGAAGGCAGCGAGCCGGATCTGCCGTTTCTCGCCTGCGGCTCGCATCTGGATTCGGTGCCGCAAGGCGGCAACTTCGACGGCGCGGCCGGCGTGGTCGCCGGTCTTGCCGTGCTGGCGCGGTTGAAGCGCGACAAGATCGTGCCCCGGCGGACCATCAAGCTGTTCGGCCTGCGCGGCGAAGAAAGCTCGCGGTTCGGCAAGGCCTATATGGGCTCGCTCGCTTTGTTCGGGAAACTCACCGCAGATGACCTGAAAGTGAGAGATCGCGATGGTCGTTCGCTCGGCGATTGCATGCGCGACGTCGGCGCCGAGGTTGCCCGCATCGAAAAGGGTGAGCCGCTGCTCGATGCCAAGCGTGTCGCGGCCTGGGTCGAGCTTCATATCGAGCAAGGACCGGTTTTGGTGGCGCGCGACCTTCCGGTCGGCATCGTCACCGGTATCAGAGGCAACGTGCGGCATCGGACGGTCGAGTGTATCGGCGAGGCCGGACATTCGGGGGCAGTGCCGCGCTGGCTGCGGCACGATGCGGTGTTTGCGGTCGCGGAATTGATGACCCACCTCGATCGGCACTGGCGCACGCTGCTGGAGCGCGGTCGCGATGTGGTCGTGACATCGGGGGTGTTCGGCACCGATCCGGCGGAACACGCGATCGCGCGCATTCCGGGCAAAGTGTCGTTCAGCTTCGAGGTGCGCAGCCAGAGCAGGGAGACGCTCGAGGGCTTCTACGACCTGTTCCGTTCCGAATGCAATCTGATTGCCGAAGAGCGTGGCGTGGAATTCTCGTTCGACCGCCGGCTGGAATCCGCGCCCGCCACCATGGACGCCGAATGGGTGCGGCGGCTGCGGCAGGCCGCGCAAGGGCTGGGCCTGCCGGACGAGGAGATCCCGAGCGGGGCCGGGCACGACGCGGCGGTATTTGCCAATGCCGGAATTCCGAGCGCCATGGTATTCGTGCGCAACGAAAATGGCTCGCATAACCCGAAAGAGGCGATGAATCTGGATGATTTTGTCGCGGGAATCGCGGTAATGCGGGCTGCGATCGAAGAGGCCGTCCAATGAGCGTGACTGAATTATTCGACCGGGCTGCGCCCAAGCGTGCCGACCGGATCACGATCCGCAGACCCGACGATTTCCACGTTCACCTGCGCGATGGCGCGATGCTGACAGCCGTGCTGCCATTCACGGCCGGGCAATTTGCGCGCGGCATCATCATGCCCAACCTGGTGCCGCCGGTGACGACGGTTGCCGCCGCGATCGCCTACCGCGAGCGAATTCTGGCCGCGCGCGCGGCGACGTCAGACTTTCAGCCGCTGATGACCTGCTATCTCACCGATGCGACGTCACCGGACGAGATCGAAAAGGGATTCAGGGATCGGGTCTGGTTTGCCGCGAAACTCTATCCTGCCGGCGCCACAACCAACGCGCATCATGGCGTCACCAGTATTCCGGCGCTCGCACCGGTGCTGGAGCGCATGGAAAAGATCGGCATGCCGGTCCTGATCCATGGCGAGGCGACCGATCCGGCGGTGGATATCTTCGACCGCGAAGCCGTGTTCATGGAGCAGAGCCTGTTGCCGATGCGCAAGCGGCATCAGGGCCTCAAGGTCGTGATCGAGCACGTCACGACAGCCGAGACGGTCGACATCGTGCGCGCCCATCGCGCCAACACGGCCGGAACGATCACGCCGCATCATCTCGTCATCAACCGCACCTCGCTGTTTCAGGGCGGCTTGCGCCCACATCTTTATTGCCTGCCGGTCGCCAAGCGCGAGCGGCATCGTCTTGCCTTGCGCAAGGCGGTTACATCGGGTGACGTCTGCTTCTTCATCGGTACCGACACCGCGCCGCATCGCCGTAACGCCAAGGAAGCTGAATGCTGTTCGGCCGGCGTGTTCGGCGGCGCCACGGCGCTGCAAACCTACGTGCAGGTGTTCGACGAAGAGGGCGCGCTCGATCGCTTCGAGACCTTTGCCTCGGTCAATGGCGCAAAGTTCTACGGGCTCGAACTCAACCGCGGCACGATCACGCTTGAACGCCGGGAGTCCCCGGTCATGGCCGCAGTCGCGGTCGAAGACACCGAGGTCGTGGTGTTTCAGGGCGGCCAGACCTTGCCGTGGTCGATCGGGGAGGTGGCTCCGTGAGCGATCAGGCAATCAGGCAGGAGATCGGCGGCGAAGTGGCCCGGCTGCTGTTCGAGGGCGGCGCCATCCATGTCAGCCGGCAGCAACCTTTCATCCTGGCGGCGGGATGGGCGAGCCCGGTCTATGTCGACGTCCGCGTCATCCTTGGCGAACCCGCATTGCGCCAGGCGGTGACGCAACTCGCCGTCCGATATGTGAACGCGATGTTGCCGAATGCCTCGATCGGCGCGGTCGCGGGCGCGGAAACCGCCGGCATTCCCTTTGCCGCCTGGCTCGCCGACAAACTCGATGTGAAGATGCGTTACGTGCGCAAGCGTCCGCTCGGTATCGGCCGCAACGCGCAGGTCGAAGGCGGTGATGTCGATGGACTTAACGTGTTGCTGGTCGATGACCTCACCACCGACGGCGGCAGCAAACTCAATTTTGCGCGCGGACTGCGCGCTGCGGGCGCCGTCGTCGAACATGTGCTGACGATCTTCTATCACGACGTTTTTCCAGGCGCGTCCGAGCGGCTTGCGCAAGCCGGCCTGACGCTGCATCCGCTCGCGACCTGGGCGGACATCCTGCGCTCGCCCGCGGCAGGCAGCGTTTCGGCGCAGGATCGCAGTGAAGTCGAACGCTTTCTCGCCGATCCCGTCGCCTGGTCGACGCGGCACGGTGGCCGTTCGAAACTGTCGGCTCGAAGCTAGAGTTTACGACGCCTTTCGCGCCGGCGATCGCATCGCCGAGCGCTCCAGGATCATGCGAAGCTGATGCGCCGCCTCGCGTCCCTTGTGGGCGCGCCGCCACAGCTTCTCGACCAGTTGCTCATAGAGGCGAACGGGTTCTTCGTCGGCGGTCAGCATGGCAACGCCGGTGCGGATGTTCGGCAGCTCCCCGCCGAGCCGGAACGGGCTCAGGCCGAGCAGTGTGCGCTCGGAGGTCCGGAACAGCTGGAACGTGATGTTCGGCAGCGGCTCCTCGATCAAGCCGATCTGGATCCCCATCGGTTCCTGCTCGATCAGCTTGATCAGATGCTCGACCTCGGCGCGTGCGGCGAGGCGGCGCTCGATGATCTCATTCGGCGGCAGATCAAAGCGTCCGACCAGGCCGAGTTTCAGCCAGCGCTCGATCTCGGGCATGTTGACGAAGTTGATGACGCTGAGGTGCCGGCGGTGACGTGCGTGCTTGCGCTCGTCGAGCACGCCGATGATCGTGTCGATCTCGGCTTCGTAGTCCTTGCCGTCTTCCGCGTAGGAGGGGGCTGCCTCGATCAGTGTCTGCTTGAGCTGGCGCCCAAAGTTGTCCGAGGTCAGGAGGTAGGACAGCGGCGGGAAGTGCGCGATGACCTGTTCGGACTTCTCCTCGATCTGCCGCATCCGCTCGAAATAGCTGATGGCGTTGGCGTAGTATTCGACACCGAGGCCGAGCAGGGAGCCGACGGAAGTTTCCAGCACGCTGGCGAGCCGATCGAGCGTCTCGATCTTGACGACCTCGCCGGCCTCGATCCGGTAGACCGCGGCACGCGACACCCCGAGCCGTTCGGCGACCTGTTCGGCTGCGAGCCCGCGGCCCATCCGGTAGGCGCGCAGCCTTTCACCGATCTCGGCAAAGCGGTTGCTTGTCGCGCTCATTTTCGCCTCTCATCTCACGTTGTCTCATATTTGAGACAGAGGCGTACATGATTTCCAGCACTCAGGGAAGTGCTAATTCGGCGCGCCTGACCGGATCAACCGAAAACCGCCAGAGGCGCCGGCCGCGCTCAAACCAGATCGACGGAAGCGATCTTGTTCAGGGCGTCGATCTGCTGATCAGGAGCAAGCGAGATCGAATTGTCCGCATCGCGCACGACCGCGAGCAATCGCTGAAACGTGGTTTCCGCGACGCCGGCCGGAAGCGGCTCTTCGTCAAAGGAGGCGATGAAGGGATCCAGGATCGACGACAGCAGCTTGTAGACCGCGCGGTGATCCGCATCGGACTGTACAAGTTCATTCGTCTTCTTTTGAAGGGCGACGTAGGTCTTGAGACCGGGGTGCTGGTGAGAGAGCCAGCTATGCAACTCAACCATGTTGTTTCCTCGTCGGGGTTGCGAGAAGAAACAACCACTTCTATCACGAAGACCCTGTTAACGCAAGGGTTTTCTTCGAATTCTCGAAAGAGGATGAAGATGGTGATGCGGGCCGGACCATAAGGCCGAAACCTCAGATCCGGGCCGTAGGCGTGTCGTCAAAGCGTCACACGAGCTTGGCCGCCGCCAGTTCATTCAAAATCTGAATCTGCTGCGGTGCTGGTGCGCTCAGTGCCTTTTCCGCCGCGGCGACAACTTCAAGCAGATGCCGATAGGTCCGTTCGGCGACATCGACCGGAACCGCCTCGGCGTCATAGCGGGCGATGTACTCTTCCGTCAGTCCGGCGAGCAGGCGGTAGAGCGCGCGATGGGGAGTGTCGGAGGAAGCGCGGTCGATGAGGGTCTGTCGAAAGGCCTTGTAGGTCTTCAGCCCGTGATGTTGTTGCGACAGCCAGTCGTGGAACTCGCCCATGGTGCTTTCCCTTTCGAGGCGCGAAGAAAGCGATTGTCTATAGCGCGGGCAAATTGCGCCAGCAACAAAATTTGAGACTAGTTTATAAATTTATACGAGCCTGTCGCATGAAGCTTGCTCCGGCTAGTCGCCCTTCATCCGCTGGTCTTCCTTCACCCGCACATATTCGGCGCCCCTGGCGCAGGCTTCCGACAATCGAAGCGTGCTCACGACCGCGCCGACGATCGCAAAGCCGACCCCGGCGAACAGGGCGATCCGCGTCCCGTCCAGCGCGAAGCGCGCCATGAACAGCGACACCAGCGAGGCGCCGATGGTTTGCCCCAACAGGCGCGCGGTGCCGAGCATGCCGCTGGCGCCGCCGGAGCGTTCACGCGGCGCGGCCGCGATCATGGTGCGGTTATTCGGGGTCTGGAACAGGCCGAACCCCGCGCCGGCGAGCGCCATCCGCCAGGCCACGTCGAACAGCGCCGGATGCGCCGGCAGCAGCGCGATCGCGCCGAGGCCGAGCGCGAACAGCAATAGTCCGATGCCGCCGAGAAGCCCGGCCGGATAATGCTCCACCAGCCGCCCGGCCAAGGGTGCGGCGAACGCCACCGCGATCGGCCAGGGCGTGATCAGAAGCCCGATCTCGACCGCCGAATAGCCGAACCGGCTTTCGAGATAGAAAGGAAGCGCCACGAAAGCCAGCATCTGTCCGCAGAACGATGCGATCGAGGTCGCAATCGAAAGCGCAAAGATGGGAATGCGCAGCAGGTCGAGCGGGAGCAGGGGCGACGTCACTTGCGCTTGGGCGCGCACCAGCAGGAAACCCGCGACAATCGCGCCGCCGAATTCGCCAAGTGCAATTACCGCATCTTCGCCGTGGCCGATGCTGTCGATCGCGGCGAGGCCAAGGCCGAAGGTGAGGGCGCTCAGCACCGCGCTCTTCCAGTCGAAGTCGTGGCCCGCGGGCGCGGTATGCGGCAACGACCGGATGCCGACGGCGAGTGCAGCGAGACCAAGCGGAACGTTGATCGCAAACAGCCAGGGCCACGGCCCTATCGCCAGGATGCCGGCGGCGATCGTCGGCCCGACCGCGGCGGAGACCGCGACCACCATGGCGTTGATGCCGATCCCGCGGCCCAGCGTCGCCCGCGGATAGATATGGCGGACCAGCGCCATGTTGACGCTCATGATCCCGGCAGCGCCGAACCCCTGCAGGATGCGCGCGGCCGTCAGAAGCGTCAGCGTATGCGCAAGCACGCAGAACAGCGAGGCGACCGTGAACAGCATCAGCCCCGCGATGTAGACGCGGCGGTAGCCGATGATTTCGCCAAGCGAGGCCAGCGGCAGCAGCGAGATCGTGATCGCAAGCTGGTAGCCGTTGACGATCCAGATCGAAAAAGCGGGGCTGGCGTGGAGATCGCGCGCGATGGTGGGCAGCGCCACGTTGGCGATCGCGCCGTCCATCACCGCCATGATCAGGCCGATCGCGATCGTCAGGATCGCCCAGCCGCGTTGCGGTTGGGGCAAGCCGTCGTGATGAAGATTCATGTCACCTGACTTCACGCCTTGACCGACCTCATGATATCCAACGTTGCAGCGCGCCACCGTACCAGACATCTGACGCTCGAATATATCGAGAGTTCCAAGAAGCGCGCATGGGGATGGAGCGCGAAGCGATGACAGCGATGCCCACATCGACTGCCCGCCTGCCGGACTGGAGTTCGCTTTCCGAATTCGGACGGATGGCGGCGCTCGAGCAGTGCCGCCGGCGGCTCGTGCATCTCGGGCGCATGCTCCACGCGGTCGAACACATCTATCATGCCGAGGATGTCCGCGAAGGGCCGCTCTCGGGCCTGCCCTATGTCGCCAAGGATATGTTCGCAACCGGGCGCAGCCGGCCGGCGTGGGGATGTTCCGCGCCGCAAGCGTCGGCGCTGCCGCGCGCCTCGGTCATCGATCGCCTCGATCAAGCGGGTGCCAGCCTCATCGGCGCCTCGACCATGACGGAACTTGCTTACGAACCATCCGGCATGGCGCGACGGCGTGCGCTCAATCCGTGGCGCTTCGACGCGATACCGGGCGGCTCCTCGACCGGCTCCGCTATTCTGGTCGCGGCCGGCTGTTGTTTTGCCGCGCTTGGTTCCGACACCGGCGGCTCGGTTCGAATCCCGGCGCATTGTTGCGGGGTCAGCGGGCTGAAACCCGGTCACGGCAGGATCGCCCTGGATGGCGCGATGTCGCTGGCGCCGAGCCTCGACACCGCGGGCATTTTCGCACGAAGCGCCGCCGATCTTGCTTTGCTGTGGCCGGTCGTCTCGGGCGAGACGGCTGGCGCGGAGGAAGGACTTCAGCGCGCGGTTCTCTTGCGAGATGCATTCGAGGCCAGCGACGCCGAGATATCAGGTGTCTGCCGTGGCGCCGTCAGCGTGTTGGCGGATTGCGGCATGAAGATCGAGGAGGTCAGCGGCTTCTCGGAGGAAACCGACCTGCATGCGCTGACCGTTCTGCTTGCCGAGGCCGCGCGTGAGCATCGTGTGCGCGTGGACGATCCAGCGATCGATGCGATGTTGCGCAAGCGCATCAGCAAAGGGCTCGGGATTACCGACGGCGAACTCGCGGTCGCCATGGCCGCGCGCGATACGCTTCGCGATCAATTCGTGTCGTCCTGCCTCGGCGAGGCTGACGTCGCTGTTCTGCCCGTCATGCCGATCAGAACGCCTGATGTGAACGAGGTCGATCCGGCCTCGGCCCGGTTCAATCCGCGCGTGCTTTACGCGCTCAGCCGTTTCACGCGTTTCGTCAATTATCTCGGCCTGCCTGCGCTGGCGGTTCCCGCCGGTTTCGACAGCCGTGGCCTGCCGGTCGGCCTTCAACTGATCGGGCGGCCGGGGAGCGAGACGGCGTTGCTTCAGATCGCGGTCAGGTTGCAGGAGCGCACTGACTGGCACGGGCGCGTGCCGATGGCCGTCGCCTCCGAGATTGCCGGCGAGCCATGATGCGCCGGATGGTCGCAAGTGGTTCGATTCTAACATTCGCATCCCTTCTCAACTGGTACCTTTGCGAATGTTAGAATCATGGAACCACTAGCAAATATGGGTTGCCAGTGGAGTTTAGGATTTGACATTCGCTTTCCGAGGTCGCGGCAATGCGGTTGGCGAATGTCAAATCCACTCCACTGGAGGCCGGCCCACGTTGCACAGGGGACACGAGTTGGTGCAGTCTTCGCCCAAATTCGCGGCTTGAAATGTCGCGGGCCCAAGGGCGGATCGTAGGGATCGAAACGGAGGCGGATCGTGCGGATATTGAGGCAGGTTGCTTGGCTTTTGTTCGTCGCGGCGATGGTTGGGTCGCTGCCCTTGCCGGCCCGCGCGGTCGGACCGGAACCGTCGCCGCTGGCGCAGCCGGTTGAACTCACGGTCGGTTACCAGAAAGTAGGCCACCTCGCTCCGGTCATCCTGATCGCCGACGACCTGAAGAAACTCGGGGTCAACCTCAAGCTGGTCGAGTTTGTGCGTTATGCCGATGCGCGCACCGCGCTGCTTGCGGGTTCGCTCGATGCGGCGTCGGTTGGACCGGCGGATCTTGCGATTTCGCTGGCGCAGGGATCGAACAATGTCGTCGGGCTGATGGGCGTCGGCTCGTCGCCGAAATACGTGATCGGCCGCAACGGCGTGAAGTTCGACAACTGGAGCGACCTGAAAGGCAAGAAGATCGCCATCGCGCCGGGCTCGGCGGTCTGGTTTCAGTTCGCCGCGACGCTGGTCGAAAACGGCATTCCCTATAACAGCTTCGAGGCCGTCAACATTCAGGGTGGTGGCGCCAATTTCGACCAGGCCTTGAAGAAGGGCGAAGTCGATGGCCTCGTCACCTGGGAGCCGTTTGAATCCATTCCCGTGATGGACGGCTACGGCTTTCTTCGCCAAGCAACTTGAATACGGCTCATCGAAAGCGGTCGGCGCCGAACTCGGCATGTTCATGACGACCAAGCAGGCGGTCGACAGTAAGCGCGCCGCGCTCGAACGTTTTGTCTGGGTCTATCTCAGGAAGCAGGAAGAGCTCGCCAAATCGCCATCGGCCTTTGCCGATGCCTACGCCAAACTCTCCGGCATGACGCCGGAAGTCGCATCGCAGGCCTCGAAGATCATCAAGCTCGGCGAAGTGATCTCGCCGGACCAGATCAAGCGTCAGGCCAAGGGCTTTGCCGATCTCGGCGTCATCCAGAAGGATGTATCGAGTGACATCGACGCGCACTGGGACGGCACTTTCGTCGACAAGGCGTTGGCCAAGTAAAGTGGTCGCGAACGCGCTGCTGGTTTGAGGATTTTCGCGGATGTCGATTTCGACCGGACCGGTGGCTTCAAGGCCGGCATCGCCGGCTTCAACATGGTTGCTGCTGTCGCCCGCCGGCCGTGCCAGTCTGCGGCAGATCCTGCTCGCGATCGTTCTGCCCATTCTGGTGATTGTGATCTGGCAGTGGGCGGGCAACGGCGGTTCGCTGTTCGGCGGCGTGTTGCCGACGCCGGACAAGGTCTGGCAGGCGTGGAAAGTCTGGGCGTTCGGCACCAGCGGCCTTGGTCTCAATCCTTATAGCGGCACCTGGCTTTCCAATTTGCTGTTTTCCGCCGAGCGCGTCGGCAAGGGATTTCTCGCCGCGATCGTGGTTGCCGTGCCGGTCGGGCTCGCGATCGGCTGGAACCGGATCGCATCGGGCGCGCTCGATCCGACCGTTCAACTGCTGCGTCCGATTCCGATCACGGCATGGCTGCCGTTTTCAATCGCCGTGTTCGGCATCCGCGACATGGGTGCGGTGTTCCTGATTGCGCTCGGCGCGTTCTATCCGATCGTGGTCAACACCGCGCAAGGCGCGCGCGACATCGAGCGCAACCTGGTTCGCGCCGCGATGATGATGGGTGCGGGGCGATGGACCATCCTGCGGCGCGTCGTATTGCCGGCCTCGCTGCCGTCGATCTTCACAGGCTTGCGGATCGGACTCGGCATCGCCTGGACCGCCGTCATCGTCGCTGAAATGGTCGCGGTCAAATCCGGCCTCGGTTACGTGCTGTGGGACGCTTATTATGTCGGGCGCATGGACGTCGTCATCGCCGATATGGCGACCATCGGATTGCTCGGCCTGATCAGCGACCGCGTCATCTTGTGGATCGAGCAATGGGTGCTGGCATGGCGGCGCCTGCAGTCCTTCCATTCGTGATGATGCAATGACCATGGGCACCATCGCATTCGAAAACGTTTCAAAGACTTTCCTGGGCCAGTCCGAAGTCCGGGCGCTCGACGGCATCAATCTCGCGATCGGGGAGGGCGAGTTTGTTGCGCTGCTCGGGCCGTCGGGTTGCGGAAAATCGACGCTGCTCAACCTGCTCGCGGGCTTCGAGAACACGACCGAAGGCACATTGTTGTTCGACGGCAAGACCGTGACGCGGCCGGGCCCCGACCGCGGCGTGGTTTTTCAGGAAGCGGCGCTGTTTCCGTGGCTCACGGTCTGGCAGAACGTGATTTTCGGGCCGCAGGTTCAAGGCGTGTCCCGCGCCGAATATGAATCCAAGGCACAAAATCTGCTGAAGATCGTCGGCCTCGAATCCTTTGCCGACGCCCTGCCGGTGCAATTGTCGGGCGGCATGCGCCAGCGCGTCGGCATCGCGCGGGTACTGGCGATGTCGCCAAAGGCGCTGCTGATGGACGAGCCATTCGGCGCACTGGATGCGCAGACGCGGTTGTCCATGCAGCAATTGCTACTGGATGTCTGGCAGTCGCTCGGCACGACGGTGCTGTTCGTCACCCACGACATCGACGAGGCGATCCTGTTGTCGGACCGGATTTGCGTGATGTCTGCGCGGCCCGGCCGGATCATCCGTACCATTCCGATCACGCTACCGCGCCCGCGATCGATTGCGAGCCTCACCAGCGCGGAGTTCGTGACCTACAAAGCGCGCATCATGTCCGACATGAAGGTCAGCGCCGCTCACCTCTGAGGACTTCAATGGCAAATCCGCGTATTCCCTATGTGCTTTCGTCGGCGCGCGCGCCGTTGCCGCCGCTCGATGGAAAGCGAATCCTGGTCCATCTCGTCGTCAACGTCGAGAACTGGCAATTCGATCAGCCGATGCCGCGCACGATCGTCACGCCGCCACACGGCCGCGAAACAGTGCCCGATGTGCCGAATTTTTCCTGGGCCGATTATGGCATGCGCGCCGGGCTTCCCCGCATCTTGAAAGCCTTTGCTTCGCGGAAGTTGCCGGCTTCGACGAGCTTCAATGCCGGCGTAATCGATGCCTATCCGGAAGCGGCGAAAGCGATGCGCGATGCGGGCTGGGAATTCATCGGCCACGGCATGCATCAGAAAGCCATCAACCACGTCGAAGGCGGCGAGGAAGCGGTCATCGCGGCCAGCCTCGACAAGATCGCGGGCTTTACGGGCAGGCGCCCGCGCGGCTGGCTGTCGCCGGGATTGCGCGAGACCGTCGACACGCCCGAGATCCTCAGGCGTCAGGGCGTCGACTATGTCTGTGACTGGGTCGTCGATGACCGGCCATCCTGGATGAAAACAACTTCCGGCCCGCTGATGGCGATGCCGTACAACCTCGAGATCAACGATTCGATCATCTACGCGATCGAGCGGCATGCGACCGGTGAGATGGCGAGGCGTCTCGAGTTCACGCTGCGGCGTTTCGAGATGGAGTGCCGCGACAGCGCCATGGTGCTCGCGATCGGGCTGCATCCGCATCTGATTTCGGTACCGCATCGCATCCATGAGCTGGATCGAATGCTGGATTTGCTAAACGCTTCAGCCGACGTTGGTTTCTTCGCCGGCAGCCAGCTGGCGGACTGGTACGCGGCGGTCGAGCCGGCACCGACGGCCGCGCGCCGTTGAGGTCGGCGGAAACCCGTCCGAATTTCACATGGTCGAATGTGGTGCGGTCGCCGAAAGGCTGACGGTCATATCGCGGTTGCTCGCTTGACGGACCTGACAGCCTGAGGCTTAGGTGGTTCCAATCAATCAAAACAGCCCCTGACGATGCGGGCAATGGGGGAGGGCAAACATCATGACGCGCGCCAAGCTGCTTATTCTTGTGTCTGCAATGGCTTTGTTCGGGACGTCGGCCGCGCACGCGCAATACACCGCGAAGGAATGGCCGGAAGGGCCAAGCAAGCAGCGCTTTGTCGACACCTGCAACAACTGTCACGATATCAACCGCGTTCGCGGCGGCTACACGCCCGAGGGCTGGCTGACGGTCGTGCGCATGATGCAAAACATGGAAGCGCCGGTGCCCGCCAGCGAGTGGGGCGCGATGACCGACTACCTCATGAAGAATTTTCCGGAGCGCAAGCGTCCGGAGGCCGTCATCGTCGATGGTCCGGTGAAAGTCGACTTCAAGATGTGGGACGTGCCGACACAGGGCTCGCGTCCGCATGATCCGCTCGCCGCGCGGGACGGCTCGCTGTGGTGGAGCGGACAGCTCGTCAACAAGCTCGGCCGCGTCGATCCGAAGACCGGCGCGATCAAGGAATATACGCTCAAGTCAGCGTTCACCGGCCCGCATGGCTTGGTCGACGACAAGGACGGCAACATCTGGTTCACGGGAAATCTTGCCGGGCTGATCGGCAAGCTCGATCCCAAGACCGGGATCGTCACCGAATATCCGCTGCCCGATCCGAACGCGAAAGACCCGCACACCCTCAATTTCGATCAGAAGGGCATTCTTTGGTTCACGGTGCAGCAAGCGAACATCGTCGGCCGTCTCGATCCCGCGACCGGTGCGATCAAGCTCGTGACCTCGCCGACGCCAAAATCACGTCCCTATGGGCTCGTAATCAACGCGCAAGGCGTGCCCGTGCTCGTCGAGTTCGGTACGAACAAGATTGCGACACTCGATCCGGATACCATGGCTATCAAGGAGTATCACGCTGCCCGATGCGGCCGCCCGGCCGCGGCGACTGGCGATCGGCCCCGATGGTGCGGTGTGGTACGCCGATTTCTCACGCGGATTTATCGGCAAGCTTGATCTCGCCACCGGCGCTGTCAAGGAATGGCCGTCGCCAAGCGGCCCGAAGTCCGAACCCTACGGGATGGTCTTCACCAAGGGTGCGGTCTGGTACAACGAATCCAATGCCAAGCCGAACACCATCGTTCGCTTCGACCCGGCGACGGAAAAATTCCAGAGCTGGGCCATTCCTGGCGGCGGCGATATCGTCCGCAACATGTCGGTGATGCCCGACGGCAACCCGGTGATGGCTAACAGCCTCGTCAACCAGGTGGGCGTCGTGGAAATCAAATAGGCGGCGCTGGTCTTGTCGCGGGATAAAGCGGTACTCGGAAGGGGTACGCGAGTGTGCCTTCCGGTCGCATGGCCCCTTCATTGACTGACGATCCCGTCAAGTTATCCTTCGCTCCCGTCGTCCGCTTCCCCGCATCGATCTGGCGAAGAAAAAGACATGAACAACGCCGCCGCGTCTGGCTCTGATCAACTCGAATTCGACTACATCATTGTCGGCGCGGGCTCGGCGGGATGCGTGCTCGCCAACCGCCTGACCACGGACGGCAAACACTCCGTGCTGCTGCTCGAGGCTGGGCCTGAAGACACGCATCTGTGGATCCACATCCCGCTCGGCTACGGCCGGCTGTTCAAGGAAAAAGCGGTCAACTGGATGTACCAGACCGAGCCGGAGCCCGGGCTCAACGGACGCAACGTCTTTCAGCCGCGCGGCAAGGTTTTGGGCGGATCGAGTTCGATCAACGGCCTGCTCTATGTCCGCGGCCAGCACGAGGACTACGATCGCTGGCGCCAGCACGGCAATCTCGGCTGGGGCTATGACGACGTGCTGCCTTATTTCAAGAAGGCCGAGGACCAGACGCGCGGCGGTAACGATTTTCACGGCGCCGGCGGTCCGTTGCCGGTCTCTGATTGGCGGCACGCCGATCCACTGTCGGAAGCTTTCGTCGATGCCGCCGTGCAGGCCGGCATCCCGCGAAATCCCGATTTCAATGGCGCAACCCAGGAAGGCGCCGGCTTTTTCCAGACCACAACGAAGGGCGGAAGACGTGCGAGCGCGGCGGTGGCCTATCTTCGTCCGGCCAAGGCGCGGCAAAATCTCCATATCGAGACTTCGGCGCTCGCTGAACGAATCCTGTTCGAAGGACGGCGCGCCGTTGGCGTGAGCTATCGTTCCGCGGGCGTTGCGCGCACCGCGCGGGCACGCAAGGAAGTTCTGGTATCGGGCGGCGCGTTCAATTCGCCGCAGTTGTTGCAGCTCTCGGGCATCGGCCCCGCCGAGTTGTTGAGCCAGCATGGCATCGACTTGGTGCTGGATGCGCCAGGCGTCGGCAGCGACTTGCAGGACCATCTGCAGGTTCGCGTCGTGATGCGATGCTCGCAAGCCATTACGCTCAACGACATCGTCAACAATCCCGTGCGCAAGATGATGACGGGCTTGCGGTACTTCGCGTTCCGCACGGGGCCGCTGACGATCGCCGCCGGAACGTCTGGCGCTTTCTTCCGGACCAATCCGCGACTGGCGTCGCCCGATGTCCAGATTCACTTCCTGCCGTTCTCGACCGACAAGATGGGCGAGAAGCTGCATTCGTTCTCGGGCTTCACAGCGTCGGTGTGTCAATTGCGGCCCGAGAGCCGCGGCTCGATCCGGATCAAGAGCGCGGACCCGGCCGCGCCGCCGGAAATACGGATCAATTATCTCGCCAGCGAGGTCGACCGTACGACCAACGTCGAGGGCCTGAAGCTTTTGCGAAAGATCCTGCGTGCGCCGGCGCTTGCGCCTTACGTCGTCGAAGAGGTCGATCCCGGCGACAAGATCACGAGCGACGAGGCATTGCTCGCCTATTGCCGCGCCCGAGGCTCCACCATCTACCATCCGACCTCGACCTGCCGGATGGGCAACGACCCGCTTGCGGTCGTCGACCAACGGCTTCGCGTTCGCGGGATCGATGGATTGCGCGTCATCGACGCCTCCGTGATGCCCGATCTCGTCTCGGGCAATACCAACGCGCCGGTCATCATGATCGCGGAGAAGGCCTCCGAGATGATCCTGCAGGACGCGCGGTAGAGCTCCGCTCCACCAGTGCGCTCTAGTCACGCTTCCGGGGCGATGCTATTGCATCGGCGATATCGGGAAGGTGAGAACGAATTCAATGCGACTGCGGATCGGCACACGCAAGAGCGCCATGGCTTTGGCCCAGACCGAGGCCATTGCGCGGCAACTCGCGGCCGCAGTTCCCGGCCTTGATGTCGAAATCGTCAAGTTCGAGACGACAGGCGATATCGACCAGACCGGCAAGCTCTTGCCGCACGGCGGCAAAGGCGGGGCCTTTGTCGCCGAAATCCGCAATGCCGTTCGCGCCGGGCAATTGCAGGCGGCGATGCATTCGCTGAAGGATATGCCGGGCAACGAGGATACGCCCGGACTGGTGATCGGTGCGACGCTGGCGCGCGATCCCGCAACCGACGTGCTGGTGCTGCGGCCCGGGCTCGCCCTCGATCAATTGAAAACCTCGCGCGGCAAGGGCTTCAAGATCGGCACCAATGCAGTGCGCCGCGCCGCCTACGCGCGCCGGCTGTTTCCCGACATCGAGGTGATCCATTATCGCGGCGCCGCCGATACCCGCGTGCGCAAGCTCGACAACCTCGAAAAGCAACGGCTCGCCGATGGTGGCGCGGTCGGTCCTGCCGACGCGCTGATCATGGCGCGCTCGGGCCTCGAACGCGTCGGCCTGGCGAACCGTATCGCCTACGAATTTCAGGTCACTGAGATGCTGCCGGCCGCAGGGCAGGGAATCGTCGCGGTGGAATGCGCGGCCGACGATTGGTCGACGCGCGGGATTCTCGCGAAGATCGACGACCTGGCCGCGCGCCGCTGCGCCGATGCCGAACGCGAAGTGCTGTGGGTGCTCAACGGCCACTGCAACTCTCCGATCGCGGGATTCGCCACCATCGACGGTCAGGCGATGTCATTGACGGCGTCGGTGCTCGATGAGGACGGAAAACGCTTCATCGAGGTTTCGCATTCCGGCGCGGCCGATCGGCCGCGCGAACTTGGCCGCGCGGTCGGCCTCGAACTGCTCGCCAAGGGCGCCGCCGATATTATCGAGCGCAGCCGGCCGAAATAACACTAGGCTTTGTAAGCTCGCACGCGCTGGATCATCTGCTCGACATGCGCGATCGGCGTTTCCGGCAGAATGCCGTGGCCGAGATTGAAGATCAGCCGGCCGCTTGCGTAATTTTCCAGGACATCGTCGATCGCGCGATCGAGCGTCGCGCCGCCGGCGATCAAGGCCAGCGGATCGAGATTGCCTTGAACGGCCACGCGGCTCTGCACGCGTTCACGGATCAGCGATGGTTCGGCCGCCCAGTCGATGCTGACGCCATCGACGCCGGTTGCTTCCGACATAGCCCGGCAGCTGCGCGCCTGCGCCTCTCGGGAAACCGATGATCTTCGCGCCGGGGATTTGCTGGCGCACGCCTTCGACGATGCGGCGGGTCGGCTCGATCGACCAGCGCGCGAACTCGCGCGGCGGCAGCACGCCGGCCCAGGTGTCGAAAATCTGCAAGACATCGGCCCCGGCCTTGAGCTGGCCGACGAGATACGGAATCGAGCTCTCGACCAGTGCGTCGACGATTTTTGCGAATGCGTCGGGGTGACGATAGGCCAGCATGCGCGCCGGCGCCTGATCCGGCGTGCCTTGGCCGGCCACCATGTAGGTCGCTACCGTCCACGGCGCACCGCAAAAGCCGATCAGCGCCGTCTTGTCGTCGAGTTCGCGCCGAACGCGGCGTAGCGCCTCGTAGACCGGCTCCAATTTGCCGAAGTCAGCGCGAGAGGCGAGCGTTGCGATCTTCTCAGGCGTGTCCAGCGGATCGAGCCGCGGCCCTTCGCCAGCCTCAAATCGCACCGAGCGGCCGAGCGCGTGGGGAATGACGAGGATGTCGGAAAAGATAATGGCGGCGTCGAAATTGAAGCGGCGGATCGGCTGAAGGGTTACCTCGGCGGCATATTCCGGCGTGAAACACAGATCGAGAAAGCTGCCGGCTTTCGCCCGCAACTCCCGGTATTCAGGCAGATAGCGCCCGGCCTGCCGCATCATCCAGATCGGCGGCACCGCTTGCTTGCGGCCGGAGAGCACTTCGAGGAATGGCTTTGTCATACGCGTTCACGGGTGGGAGCAGTGTTCTGGATGGGTCCTGATAGACCAAGAAAGGGACGGAAAAACAAGCGCGTTCGTTGGCAGGGTCTGCGCGCGCGGCTCCGGGAACAGGAACGCCGCCGTGCCGGGGGCGTTAATCCGACCAGGAGTCCAGGAGGCGAGCCATGAGCGATAAATTCAATCCGGCGCCCCACGACAAACATGCAACCAAACCGCGCGATGCGATCGCGGCCGACAAGGACATGCACCGGAAGCTCGATGAAGGCCTGGAGGATAGTTTTCCGGCCTCTGATCCCGCGAGCGCGGTGCAGCCGTCCCCCTCGAAGCCGCATCGCGGCGACAAGGATCATGAGCATTAAGGGCGCGTGAGCCGGTCCGCCGTCTGCGATGAGACCTCAATAATGAGGCGGCGGCTCGTTGGCGGGCCGCTGGCATCTGGCCTTCGGCTTCCTGCAAGCGCTCGCCGAGCTCCAGAAGCCGACGCGTCAGCGCATCGATCTTCGCCCATTGCTCGGTGACGGTCTTGTTCAGCGTATCGATGGTGTCGTCCTGAAACGCCAGCCGCGATTCCAGCGCATCGATACGTTCGATGAGCGTCTTGAGATCACTCACTTCCTTCAAACTCCGTCTGGCCTTCCGGCTCCGTCTGGCGCTCGCGCAAACCGTGACCGAGCGCGACCCGCTCGTCGAAGACGAAGCACTCGCCACGCCAGCGGCTTTCGCCCGCCTGGATATGTTCGAGATAATTCAGGATGCCGCCCTTGAGGTGATAGACCTCCGCAAAGCCTTGCGCGAGCAGATAGCTTGACGCCTTTTCGCAGCGGATGCCGCCGGTGCAGAACATTGCGATTTTTCGATCCCGGGCCGGATCGAGATGGCGCGCGGCGAATTCCTTGAACTGGCCGAAGCTCGCAATGGCGGGATCGACGGCGCCTTCGAACGTGCCGAAAGCGACCTCGAAGGCATTGCGCGTGTCGATCAGCACAGTGCCGGGCGTTGCGATCAGGTCATTCCAATTCCGCGGGCTCCACATAGGTGCCGACTTGCCGCGTTGGATCGGTCGCGGTGTCGCCGAACGTGACGATCTCCTTTTTCAACCGGATCTTGAGCCGGCCGAACGGCATCTGCCGCGGCGGTGGAGAATTTGAGCTCGAGGCGGTCGAGCCGGCCGCCAAAGAGATCGCCATGGCGCAGCGCCGCGACGAATTCATCGATGGCCCCAGGCTGGCCCGCAACCGTGCCATTGATCCCTTCATGGGCCAGCAGCACGCTGCCTTTCAGGGCGAGGTCGCTGCACAGTGCCCGCAGCGGTTCGCGCAACTCCCGGAAGTCCGGCAGGGCGGCAAATTGGTAAAAGGCGGCAACCTTGGAGGTCATGTTCGTGATCTAGTGGTCCGATTCTAACATTCGCATTCCTTCTCAGCTAGCACCTTTGCGAATGTTAGAATCAAAAGGACCACTAGCAAATATAGGTTACTGGTGAAGTTTTCGGATTTGACATTCGCGTCGCGAGTTCGCGGCGGGTGGTGGCGAATGTCAAATCCACTCCACCAGCCAGCAGGTGGTCGCGAAGGGCAGGGGTGCCCTTCGACTTATGCGTTATCTAAGCATTGCGCAGGTGGTATTGAGTATGCCAAGTAACTCCCCAATCACACCCCGGAAATCAGGTTAACTAGCGACAAAGCGAGCCATTTCTCATGAGGAATTTCCATCTCGCCGGCCGGTCAACGGTCCATGCCCAGAACGCCATGGTGGCAACATCCCACCCACAGGCGGCGCTCGCGGCCATCGAGGTGCTGAAAGCCGGCGGGACGGCGGCGGACGCCGCGATCGCGGCTTCCGCGCTGCTCGCGGTGATCGAACCGCAATCGACCGGCATTGGCGGCGACGGCTTTGTGCTGATCCAGCCGAAGGGTGAGGGCAAGATCACCGCCTATAACGGCTCGGGCCGCGCGCCGAAGGCCGCGACGGCCGACTGGTTCCTCGAGCGCAACATTCGCGCGATCCCGCTGACATCGGCGCACTCGGTCACCATTCCCGGCGCGATCGATCTATGGGCGACGATCCTGCGCGACCACGGCAAGTTTGGCTTCGACACTCTATTTCAGCCGGCGATCAAGGCGGCCGAGGAGGGGTACGTCGTCGCGCCGCGTATCGCCTTTGACTGGAAGAACGGGTTCGAGAAGCTGAAGAAGGGCATCAACACCGAGCGTTATCTGCTGCCGCACGGCAAGGCCGCCGTCGCCGGTGACGTGATCAGGCAGCCGGAGCTCGGCAAGACGTTGCGGGCGATCGCCAAGGGCGGACCCGATGCGTTCTACAAGGGCGCGATCGCCGAGGACATGGTCGAGACCCTGAAGGCCGCCGGTGGCCTGCACACGCTGGAAGATTTCGCCAGCCACACCACCGAGACGACGACGCCGATCGGCACCACATACAAGGGCCACGACGTCTGGCAGTGCCCGCCGAACGGACCCGGCATCACCATGCTGGTGATGCTCAACATCCTTTCTCACTTCGATCTCACGAAGTTCGCGCCCATGAGCATCGAGCGTTTCCATCTCGAGGCCGAAGCTGCGCGCGTCGCCTACATGATGCGCGAGCAGCGCATTGGCGATCCCGCTTTCGCCAATGTCGACGTAGCCGGCATTCTCAAGAGCTATGCCGACGAATATGTCAGCAAGATCCGCATGGACGGGATGCTTGATCTACCGAAGGTGTCGCCGCCGATGAATCCGTCGACGGTCTACATCACCGTGGTGGACAAGGACCGCAACGTTTGTTCGTTCATCAACTCGGTCGCGCATTCCTGGGCTTCCGCCATCGTCTCCAACAAGACCGGCGTGCTGTTCCAGAATCGTGGCGCCGGCTTCCGCGTCGAGCCCGGTCATCCGAACTGCATCGCGCCGGGCAAGCGTCCGCTGCACACCATCATGCCCGCGCTGGCGACCAAGGGCGGCCGCGCCGTCATGCCGTACGGTGTCATGGGCGGCCAGTACCAGCCGGTCGGTCAGACGCGCGTGCTGACCAACATTCTCGACTACGGGTGCGACGTGCAGGAGGCGATCGATATGCCGCGTGGCCTGCATTATGAAGGCGTCTATCAGCTCGAGGATGGCGTGCCGGCTGAGATCGTCGCAGGCTTGCAGAAGCTCGGACACCAGACCACCAAGGTGGTTCCGCCACTCGGCGGCGGTCAGGCGATCTGGATCGACTGGGAGAAGGGCACGTTGACCGGCGGCTCCGATCCCCGCAAGGACGGCTGCGCGCTCGGCTACTAGAGATCAGGCATCTGGTCTTGCCGGATGCGTTACGATAGACAGGCGCCCGATCATTCAAGAAGGTACGCCAATATGCGCACGACGTTTTCCACTTTGGCCGCTATCGCATTGACCGTTCTCACCGCATCAGCCGCTTTGATGCCGACCACGGCGATGGCACAGACTCCGGGAAAAGCCATGACCACAGCTTCGGGACTTCAGATCATCGACACCAAGGCGGGAACCGGCGCGACGCCGACGCCCGGCCAGATCTGTGTCGTGCATTACACCGGCTGGCTCTATCAGGATGGCCAGAAGGGCAAGAAATTCGACTCCTCCGTCGATCGCAACGAGCCGCTCGAATTTCCTGTCGGACAGCGCAAGGTGATTGCCGGCTGGGATGAGGGCGTTGCCTCGATGAAGGTCGGCGGCAAGCGTACCCTGATCATTCCGCCCGAGCTTGGCTACGGCGCGCGCGGTGCAGGCGGCGTCATTCCGCCGAATGCGACATTGATCTTCGATGTCGAACTGCTCCAGGTGAAGGGCTGATCGAACAACCAACAACGAAACGAAAAAGGCCGGTCGCAAGGACCGGCCTTTTTTTGTATTTTATTGGAACAACCAGATCATAGTTTCTTGTTGGCCGCGGCGGCTGCCTTGTTGACGGCATCCTTGGTGGCTTCCTTGGCGTCGCCAAGCGCCTTCTGGCCCTTGCCTTTAACTTCCTGAACGGCACCTTCGCCCTGCAAGCGGTCGGAGCCGATCGCTTCGCCAACGCCTTGCTTGGCTTTGCCCATCGCCTCGTTGGCGTTACCTTTGACCTTGTCTGCGATGCTACCCATGACTTTCTCCGTGTTCGATCTTCTGAAAGGTCAATTTCGGGCGCGTCGAAACGTTCCTGACGGGCTGGCTTGTCGTTGTTATTTTCAGTAGCGTTCCGATCAAGATTTCATTGGAACCTGCGACATGAGCGACCATCACGACCACAGCCATTCCGATCATTCCCACGCCAACCCGCCACGGTGAAAGCCGCTGGAAGCATGATGGCGTCCGGGTCATTCCCGGCAATCAACTCGATCCCAACGTGCCTTCAACGGCCGGCATGGATCGCAAGGCTGCGATCAACTTTGCCCGCGTCGGTGCTCAGAAATTGTGGGCCGGTACCGTCACCATCAAGCCCGACGCCAAGACCGGAGCGCATCATCACGGTCATCTCGAAAGCATCATTTACGTGGTCAAGGGTAAGGCGCGGATGCGCTGGGGCGATCATCTCGAATTCACCGCGGAAGCAAATCCCGGCGATTTCATTTTCGTGCCGCCTTACGTGCCGCATCAGGAAATCAATGCCAGTCCCGACGAGCCGCTGGAGTGCGTGCTGGTGCGAAGCGACGGCGAGGCGGTCGCCATCAACCTCGATATCGAACCGGTCGAGAAGCCGGAAAAGGTGCTGTGGGTCGATCCCGTGCACCGCGATCCCAAAGACGGCGGTTAACCAGCCGCTGCTCTGGCGCCGCACCAAACACGACGTCGTTACCGCACGGCGATGCTGCGGCGGCGCTCCGCGCGCGCGGAATGGCTTCCTGCGCTTTTAGCCGTCTGATAGATTGCTGACGAATTCAGAGTTAACCGATTTCATTAGATGAAAACCGTAAAACGCGAACTTCGCGCGACACATTCGTCGCCATAGAAATTCCAAATAAGACCAAGATTCAAAAACTTCGGAGAGGAATCGTGACGCAATCCAACGACGAACTTATCCATCAGCCGCTCGGCCGCCGCACCCTGATGAAGGGCGCGGGCCTCGGCCTCGTTGCCGGCGGTCTCGCGGCCACGCTGCCCGCGTCTGGCGCAAGCGCCGCCGAAGGCGGTGAGATCTGGAGCAGCGAGTACTGGACGAAAAAGGGCGACGTGCCGCTTGTGGATGTTCCGCAAGCGCGTGGGCGCGCCGAAAGCGGGTGAGCCTTCCAAGCCGGTGTTGTTCTTCGTGCACGGTTCGTCGGTCACGTCGCGCTGCTTCGATATTCAGGTCAAAGGTCAAGAGCGATACTCCGTAATGGACGAGTTCGCCCGTTACGGGTTCGACTGCTGGACCATGGATCACGAGAACTACGGCAAGTCTGGCCGGACCTCGGGTAATTCGGACATCAAGAGCGGTGTCGAAGATCTCAAGGCTGCGCTCGATGTGCTCTCCAAGGAAACCGGACGGCAGAAATATAATTTCCTCGGTGAATCCGCTGGCGCGATCCGTGCCGGTGCTTTCGCGCAGGTCCTCCCCGAGCGCGTCGATCGTCTGGTGCTGGCCGCTTTCACGTACAAGGGCGACGGCTCGCCGACACTCGGCCAAGCGCGCCGAGGGATCGCCTCTTACCGCGCCAACAACATGCGCAAGCGTGACCGCGAGATGATCCGCTCAATTGCCACCCGCGACAAGCCGGGCACCAGCGAACTCGCCGCGGTCGAAGTCTTGGCTGATGTCGAAATGCAGTACGGCGATCAGGTCCCGACCGGCACCTACCTCGACATGACGGCCAACATGCCGCTGGTCGATCCCAAGAAGGTCATGGCGCCGACGCTTGTGATCAGCGGCGAATACGACGGAAATTCCACCGTCGCCGATCTGCAGGATTTCTTCAGCCAACTGCCGAACGGCGATCGCCAATTGATCATTCTGCCCGGCGTGGCGCACTCGGTCGTGCTGGCCACCAACCGGCAGCTGTTCTGGCACGCGACGCGAGTCGTTCCTGAACATGCCGACGCCGATCTCGACGTAACAACAAGACGATCGATCAAGATTTGACTGATGGCCGGGCTTTGCCCGGCCATTTTCGTGGTCAGGTGAGACGGGCAGGGCAGCCTTAGCGGAGGCGAAGCCGATAGTGAGGCAAGATATACGCTTTGTCGTGAATTGCTTGTGCGCCGGCTCAGTAGGCGACGCGCAGCCCGAGGCCGCCGTGAAGCGTGTTGCCGACCGGCTGCGGCCCCACCGTGCCATTCAGGAAAAGGTCCGCCGTCCACCCCTTGGTGATACGGTATCCAACCCGGCCGCCATATTCGAACCAGTACTGGTTTCCGATGGTAGGCGCCACCACGCCGCTGCCAATCCGGTCCCGTCCAGGTTGGAAACAGTAGCGGCAGAGGCCGGAATGGTTTGCGAACGACTGCACGAAACCGCCGTTGATGTTGGTTTCGACGTTGTCGCCGAACAGATGCGTCCACTGCGCGCCGACCTTGACGAGATTGGTCCGGTCGGTGCCGCCCGCGACAGTTCGCGCTGAATGGGTTCGACGAATCGATACGAACCGCCAGGTTCGTTGTAGCCATTCACGGTTTGCCACAACTGCCAGACCTCGACCGAGCCTGCGACTTCATCGCGCGGCGACAGTCTGGTGATCCAGCCCGCCCTTGCATAGACGCCGTAGTCGCTGGCATTGGTCGAACCTTGTGTCGCAACGGTTTGCCCCGTACCGCTGTACCCCGACCTTGGCACGGTACCGTACGTGCGGCTGTAGCTGACCTTTTCGAACGGCGTCAGGATGGCGCCGACGTCGAAGAACGGCCGCGAGGAGCCCCAATCCGTGAAATCGTAGCGCAAGGCGAAGGCGCCGATCGGCGCATCGGTGACCTTGTATCCGCTTTCGCCGTATTGGGTGTAGGCGATGCCACCCAGGAGAGACAGGTTGGAGGTGATTTCCTTGCGGCCGTGAATGCCTACCGAAAAGGATCCGGCGGAGCCGAACCCGCTCACACAGTCGCTGCAATTGATCTGCTCGTTGACGCCGAGCAGCACCGTTCCAAGCACGCGGTTGGTGATGATCTGGTTGAAGCGCTGATCGACAACGCCTTTGACCGACCCGCTGCTGGAGCCTGGACTCGTCGGCGGTGCACGGTCCTTCTGGCCGTCGCTACCCAACTTGCGGCGTGCGCCGTCGAAGGCGCCAACGCCTGAAACAGTGCGAGCGAAGCTGCCGTTGCAAGCAGTATCTTAACTTTGGATCTGCGTGAGGGTGCCGTCATTTTCAACGTCCACATAGCGCGCTGGTTTCTGCGCTGGCATTGCTATCCATGGGCGACGGAGCCGCTGACGCAGCCTGCGTCACGCTGCAAAGTCCGGGCGATGCCGAGCAGTTCTTGGCGAAGTTCCATTTCGACGAGGCGGACTTCTTGATCGTGGACTTCTTGCCATGCCGGTCGACGTGATGGTCGCGGTGTCGCCCGGATGTGTCAGTTCGGTGCACGCGCCGCCGGTGGCGCAGACACGCGAGGCGCCTTCCTGCAGCACCACGGTGGTGTTGCCCCGCTGCGACAGAATATCGAGAACGGTGCCGCGCACGCCGATGGTCGCGACCGGCGTCGTGATCGTGTAGGCAGCCTTCTCGGAATGTCCCGTCACGAAGCGAAACGCGCCCGTCGTGAGCTTGATGGCGATGTCGCGGTAGGAATGCTCGTCGTTCAGGACCGTGCGGTCGAGCGTGATCGAGGCGTTGGGACCCATCGACAGATTGGTGCTGTCGATCATCACGAGCTTTGTCGCACTCTCCGCACCGGTACGGACGGTCTCGTCACGCATGAGGCCTTCGCCGACGGAGATGGGCATGCTCAGGGAGCCCGAAACACGGGCAACCTCGTTTTGTACGAAAACGGCTTCGCCGACGCGGGTCAGCGTCTGCGCCTGAGCCGGAGTGAGGACCAGTCCTGCAAAGGGCACGAGGACCGAAGTGAGGAAAATACGCTGGCGCCGATTCATCTGTGTTGTGTCTGCCGCTTCTGTTGTCCCGCATGCAGCAGCCCATGTGGCATATTTACCACAAGCGACGTGCTACGACACCGACGGTTAGTGAGGGCCGCGTCGGCTATAGTTCAAATCCATGAGACGAAAAAATACTTGGACTCCGGCGAAAACCATTTGGACTCCTGCGAACTTCAGCCGGAGTTGATGTGTAGATCGCAAAGCTGTCGTTTGTCCGCCGGGGTGCGAACAAAGAATCGGCAAGATGGGTTTATAAAGATGGCCCGCTTGTGACTGTGACCGCTGTGAGTGACGTTGTCTCCGTTCCCGACCCAAAAGAAATCGAACGAATATCAGGGGCACCGCCCGACCATGCCACGGCAGACGGGAACCTCGGCAGCCGTACTGATCGGTTCGGCGATCATTGCCACCGCGATTCTGCTGTCCACGCTGGTGACGGCCGTCGGCACGCGCTTTATCGGCATGGAAAGCGGTCTCGAGGACAATGTGTGGCTGATCGATCGCCTCACGGGCAGCGTCTTCCGCTGCAAGGCGCCGGATCGCGGCAAGGCGCTGTGCGACGCCGAGACGACAACCGGCAGCGTTGGCGACGGTCGCAAGCCTTAAAGACGTCCGATCTGCGGGGCTGAAACGCTGCCCAAACGCGCGAATCCCGCTAAGTTATGGGGGAATGCCCACCGACAAGCCCATACCCATGACCAAAGCGGCTGCCAGAGCGATCTGGCTGCGCGCCCAGCGGCTTGATTCCGAGGCGCCGTTTGGCGCCGGGCCGCCAGCCACCGCTGCAGCGGTGGACCATCTTGGCTACGTGCAGATCGATACCATCCACGTGATCGAGCGATGCCACCATCACATTCTGTGGAATCGCATTCCTGCCTATCGCCGGACCGACCTGCATCACGCCCAGAGCGTCGACAAAAGCGTGTTCGAGTACTGGACCCACGCGCTGGCTTACGTGCCGGCGAAGGATTTCCGGTTTTTCATCCCTGCGATGAAGCTGCACCGGCGCGAGGGCCACCGGTGGTTCAGCGAGGTGAAGCCCGCCGATCTTCGCAAGGTGATGCGGCTTCTCAACAAGGATGGCGCGTTGACGATTCGCGACATCGAAGACGATGTGCTGGTCGAGAAGGTGCATGCCTGGGCCAGCCGCAAGCCGTCGAAGCGGGCGCTGCAACTCGCGTTTTACGAGGGGCGGGTCACGATCTCCGAGCGCAACGGCATGCTCAAGACCTATGATCTGATGGATCGCCATTTCGGCTGGGACAAGTTGCCGAGTGCCGCGTCGGCGCGTGAAATCACCGGATATCTGCTTGACCGCGGCCTTCGCGCGCAGGGCGTGGTCAGCCTCGATTCGCTTTGCCACCTCGATGCGCCGAGCAAGAAGGCCGTGCGGCGATTGATCGAGGCGCGCCTTCGCCGCAAGGAGCTTGTTCCCGTCGCCCTGGAAGGTGCCGGCAAGCAGGAACATTGGGCCGAGGCCGCGACGCTCGAGACCATCGGCAAAGGTGAGGGCGAGCGCGTGCACGTTCTGTCGCCGTTCGATCCCTTGATGATCCAGCGCAAGCGGACTCAGTTGATCTTTGGCTACGAGCATTTTTTCGAAGCCTATGTACCGAAGGAGAAGCGGCGCTTCGGCTATTTCGCGCTGCCGGTTCTGGTCGGGGATGCGATCACGGCGGCGCTCGATCTCAAGACCGATCGCCAGAACCGGAAGCTGCTGTTGCAGAAATGGAATTGGGTAGGTAGCGCCGCGAAGGGGCCACGCAAGGAATTGAAGCGGAAAATCGAAGAAGAATTGCACCGCTTCGAGCGCTTTCAACTCGGGGAGTGAAGCCGTTCCTTCGGCCGCGCCACTCGGACCATACGATCGAGCAACACCGCAAGCCCGATCCCGGCGCCATAAGCGAGAATATTCCAAAGCGAGAAAATGCGGCCAAGTAAAAGTGCGCCGGCGAGCGTCAAGCGAAAGTCGTCCAGCCAGGGCGCATGCACAAGCCGGAAGAGCTCGACGGCAACGGCGATCGCCGCCGAAATGACCGTGATCCGCAAGACGGAAGAGCTCGACGTCGCGAGCGCCACCAGGAAAAAGACCATGGCGCCCCACAGGATCGAGCCGCCATATTTGACGATCAAGGCCGGCACGCCGAGGCCGAAGCCGAAGCGGCGGAGCGCAAGTCCTGATAAAATAATTGCCAGACACAGGCCGGCACGGGTGATAAGACGCATTTTTTCAGGCTTCGGCCGCTTCAAACAAGAATGCACCTTGGGGGGAAAACGCATGGTCGCCACATCCAATCCGGTAACCGGTACTAACGCCAGCGCACCTGGAGCAATCGACCATCCGCACGATTTCGTTGCGGCTGATACCGTTTCTCGTGCTCGCCTATTTCTTTTCCTATCTCGACCGCGTCAATCTCGGCTTCGCCGCCTTGACCATGAATGCGGAACTGAAATTCTCGCCGACCATCTTCGCCTGGGGCGCCGGCATCTTCTTCTTCGGCTACTTCATTTTCGAGGTGCCGAGCAACCTGGCGCTGGAGAGGTTCGGCGCCAGCCGCTGGATCGCCCGCATCATGGTGACGTGGGGCATCATCTCGGCGCTGATGGCGACCGTCAGCGGCGAGACGAGCTTTTATGTCCTTCGCTTCCTGCTCGGTGTCGCCGAGGCCGGGTTCTTTCCGGGGATCATCCTCTATCTCACTTATTGGTATCCGGCCGAGTATCGCGCGCGGTTCCTCGCTGCCTTTGCGATCGCCGTTCCGGTCTCGACCGTGATCGGCGCGCCGGTATCGGGCCTGCTGCTCGGCCTCGACGGCGCGATGGGCCTGAAGGGATGGCAGTGGCTGTTCATCATCGAAGGCGTGCCGTCTATTTTGCTGGGCGTCGTGAGCTGGTTCTATCTCACCGACCGGCCGGAGCGCGCCGATTGGCTTCGCGCAGAGCAGAAGGCGTGGCTTGCCGCAAAACTCAATGCGGAAATTGCTGCCAAGCAGGCCGTGAAGCACATGACGCTGGGCGAAGCCCTGTCGTCGCCGAAGGTGATTGTGCTGAGCCTGGTCTATTTCGGCTTCGTCGGCGCCCTCTACGGCATGCAGTTCTGGTTGCCGCAGATCGTGAAGGCGTTCGGTTTGACCAACGCGCAAACCGGCTTCGTCACCGCGATCCCGTATCTGTTCGGCACCATCGCGATGATCCTGTGGGCGCGTCATTCGGACGCCACGCGGGAGCGCGTTGTTCACGTCGGCGCGCCGCTTCTGCTCACCGCGATCGCGCTTGCCGTCTCCAGCTACATCAGCGATCCCACCTTGACCATGGTGGTGCTGACGGTGGCCGCGATCGGCGTGTTCTGCACCTTCGGGGTGTTCTGGACGCTGCCGACCGCGTGGCTCTCGGGCACGGCTGCCGCCGGCGCGATCGCGCTGATCAACTCGATCGGAAATCTTGCGGGCTTTGGCGGTCCTTACCTGATCGGTTGGGTCAAGGAAGCGACCGGCAACACCTCCACCGGACTGCTGGTGCTCGCCGTGCTGCCCCTGATCGGTGGCCTTCTGGTGTTCCTCAGCGGCCAGGGGAGCAAGATCGAGTTCGCCAGCGCAGGGAAGGCGCCTTAGGCGCGGCTTCCCCCTCCAATCTACCGTTTCCGGCTCCCCGCTCTGGGCCCCTGTCGGGCTCGTACGATCACGCTTTCCTGATTACTGATAAATATTGACTTTTATCAGTTGATATTCGACACTCCTCAGAAGGCTGAGAGCCATGAGGAGATTCTGATGTTCGGTCGTTGGGTTTTTTCGAGCTATTCGAGGCTCTTAGCAGGAATTTCACTGGCAGCCGTCGCGGTTGCCTTGGGTGGTTGCAACGACAAGGTGGCTGAAAAGCCCGCGGAATCGCGGCCGGTTCTGGTCGCTACCGCCCATTACGAAGCCCAATCCCCCGAGCGCAGCTTTGTCGGAACGATCAGGCCCCGGATCGAGACCGACATGGGCTTCCGCGTTGCGGGGAAAGTGGCGCAGCGGCTGGTCGATGTCGGCCAGACGGTTGATCTCGGTCAGCCGCTCGCCACGCTCGACGAAGTCGATCTGAAATTGCAGGCCGAGCAGGCCGAGGCCGAATTCAGCGCGGCAACCGGCGTGTCTGGCCCAGGCCGGCGCCGCCGAACAGCGCGCCAAGGATCTCCGCGCCAAGGGTTGGGCCACCGATGCGCAACTCGATTCGGCCAAGGCCGCCGCCGATGAGGCGCGCGCCCGGCTCAATCGCGCCGAGCGCTCGGTCGAACTGACCAAGAACTCCCTTTCCTATGCAACGCTTGTGGCCGACACCCGTGGTGTCGTCACTGCGACGATGATCGAACCTGGCCAGGTGGTTGCCGCGGGCCAGGCTTCGATCCGCGTCGCCCGACTTGGCGAGAAGGAAGCCGTCGTCGCGATCCCTGAGACGCTTCTCGATCGTGCCAAGTCGGGTGTTGCCACCGTTACGCTGTGGTCCGACGCCGAGAAGAAATATGCCGCGAAGCTGCGCGAGGTCGCGCCGTCGGCCGATCCCGCGACGCGGACCTACCTCGCCAAGTTTTCGCTGCCGGATGCAGGCGACAACGTCTCGCTCGGCATGACCGCGACGCTGACGCTGTCCGATCCGAAGTCCGATCGCGTGGCGCGGCTGCCGTTGTCGGCGCTGTACAGCCAGGGCGGCGATCCCTCGCTTTATGTCGTCGATGACAAAGGCGCGATTTCGCTGAAGCCGGTCGCGGTCAAGTCCTACGACAGCAATTGCGTCGTCATCGCAAGCGGCGTGGACGAGGGCGCGAAGATCGTCGTGCTCGGCGTCCAGAAGCTCGATCCGAGCCAGAAGGTTCGGGTCGTATCGTCGTTGTCGTTCTGATTTTGACGAAACAGGTTTTGCATTGGAGAGTGAGATGAAGCGCTTCAATCTTTCGGCCTGGGCGGTCAGCCATCCCGCGCTGGTGTTGTTCCTGATCGTCGCGCTCGGCGTGGCCGGCTTCTTTTCCTATGAGAAGCTCGGCCGGGCCGAAGACCCGTTCTTCACGGTGAAGGTCGTCAACGTTTCCGCGATGTGGCCAGGCGCCACCGCCAAGGAAATTCAGGAGCAGGTCGCCGATCCCATCGAAAAGAAGCTGCAAGAGTTGCCCTATTTCGAGAAGGTGCAGACCTATTCAAAGCCGGGCTTCACGGCGATGCAGGTGACCTTCAAGGATTCCACGCCGCCGAAGGACGTGCCGTATCTGTTCTATCTCCTGCGCAAGAAACTCGCCGACGTGCAAGGGCAGATGCCCGCGGGTCTGCTCGGTCCTGTCGTCAATGACGAATTTTCTGACGTCGATTCCATCCTCTACATGATGACCAGCGACGGCGCCAACTACGCACAGCTCAAGAAAGCCACCGAAGGCCTGCGCCAGCGCCTTCTGAAGGTTTCCGGCGTCACCAAGGTCGATATCTACGGCACGCAGGACGAAAAGATCTTCGTTGAGTTCTCGCACGCGAAACTGGCGACGCTCGGCATCACGCCGCAGGCGCTGTTCGATTCGCTGGCCAAGCAGAACAACGTCGTGCCGGCCGGCACCGTGGAGACATCCTCGCAGCGCGTGCCGCTGCGCGTCACCGGCGCGCTCGACGGCGTCAAGGCGGTCGCGGAAACGCCGGTCGAAAGCAACGGTCGCGTATTTCGTCTTGGCGATATCGCAACCGTCAGTCACGGCTTTGTCGATCCGCCGAGCTTCGTCGTGCGTCAGGAAGGCAAGCCCGCGATCGGCATCGGCGTTGTTACCGCCAAGGGCGCCAACATCCTCGAACTCGGCAAGGAAGTGACGGCTGCGACCGACGAGTTCATGAAGGCGGTGCCGCAAGGCATCAACGTCAACCGTATCGCCGATCAGCCGGAAGTGGTCGAGCGCGCAGTCGACGAATTCGTGCATTCGTTCGTCGAAGCGCTCGCGATCGTGCTGTTCGTCAGCTTCCTTGCGCTCGGATGGCGCACCGGCATCGTGGTGGCGCTCTCGGTGCCGCTGGTGCTTGCGATCGTCTTCATCGTGATGGACGCGATGTCGCTCGACCTGCACCGTATCACGCTCGGCGCCCTGATCATCGCGCTCGGCCTGCTGGTCGACGACGCCATCATCGCGGTCGAAATGATGGTGGTGAAGATGGAGCAGGGCTGGGACCGCATCCGTGCGGCGTCCTTTGCCTGGGAATCCACCGCCTTTCCGATGCTGACGGGAACGCTGGTGACCGCCGCCGGATTCCTGCCGATCGGCTTCGCCAATTCCGCGGTCGGCGAATATGCCGGCGGCATCTTCTGGATCGTGGCGATTGCGCTGGTCGCGTCCTGGTTCGTTGCCGTGATCTTCACGCCCTATATCGGCGTCAAGTTGCTGCCGAACGTCACCGTTCATCACAATCACGATCCGCACGCGATCTATGAGACGCGGATGTACCGTGGCTTGCGCAGCGTCGTTCAGTGGTGCGTCAATCACCGCGTCAAGACCGTGCTCGCGACCGTCGGCGTCTTCGTGCTCTCGATCGTTGCGTTCGGTCACGTCCAGCAGCAGTTCTTTCCGCTGTCGGAGCGTCCCGAACTGTTCTTTCAGTTGCGATTGCCCGAGGGCACCGCCTTTAACGTCACGGAGAAGTCCGTGAAGAAGGCAGAAGAGCTGCTCAAGGGCGACAAGGACATCGCGACCTATACGTCCTATGTCGGCCAGGGCTCGCCGCGCTTCTGGCTCGGGCTCAATCCTCAGCTCCCGAACGAGGCCTTCGCCGAAATCGTGATCGTCGCCAAGAACGTCGAGGCGCGCGAGCGGATCAAGGCCAAGATCGAACAGGCGGTCGAGCAGGGCGATCTCTCCGAAGCGCGGGTGCGTGTCGATCGCTTCAATTTCGGTCCGCCCGTCGGCTTCCCGGTCCAGTTCCGGATCGTCGGACCCGACCCGCAGGTCGTACGCGACATCGCCTACAAGGTGCGCGACGTCGTCGGGCAGAACAAGAACATCAGGGATGCGCAACTCGACTGGAACGAGCAGTCGCCGTATCTCAAGCTGGTCGTCGATCAGGATCGCGCCCGCGCGCTCGGCCTGACGCCGCAGGACGTCTCGCAGGCGCTTGCGATGCTGATCTCGGGCGTGCCCGTGACGACGATCCGCGACGGCATCGAGAAGGTCGATGTGGTGGCGCGTGCGGTGCCATCCGAACGGCTCGATCTCGGCCATGTCGGCGATCTCACCGTGACCTCGCGCAACGGTGTCGCGGTCCCGCTCACGCAAATCGCCAAGATCGAATACTCCCACGAGGAGCCGATCATCTGGCGGCGTAACCGCGACATGGCGATCACGGTGCGTGCCGACGTCGCTGACGGCGTGCAGGCGCCTGACGTGACCGGCCAGATCTGGCCGCAGCTCAAGGAGATCCGCGACCATCTCGAGCCGGCCTACCGGATCGAGCCGGGCGGCGCGTTCGAGGAATCCGAGAAGGGCAATGCCTCGATCTTCGTGCTGTTTCCGCTGATGGTCATCGTGATGCTGACGCTCCTGATGATCCAGTTGCAGAGCTTCTCGCGGCTGCTCCTGGTGTTCCTGACCGCGCCGCTCGGCATCGTCGGCGCTTCGTTGGGGCTCAACGTCGCCAACCAGCCCTTCGGTTTCGTGGCGCTGCTTGGGCTGATCGCGCTCGCCGGCATGATCATGCGCAACGCGGTGATTCTGGTCGACCAGATCGAGACCGACGTTGCCCACGGCCTGACCCGGCGCGAGGCCATCGTCGAAGCCACGGTCAGGCGCGCCCGGCCGGTGGTGCTGACGGCGCTCGCCGCCATCCTGGCGATGATTCCGCTGTCGCGCTCGGCGTTTTGGGGGCCGATGGCGATCACGATCATGGGCGGTCTTTTCGTTGCGACCTTCCTGACTCTGTTGTATCTGCCGGGCCTCTATGCGCTCTGGTTCCGCAAAAGCCTTGAAGAAAGCGGCGGAAGCGTTCATGTTGGTTTCGCGCCGCAGCATCAGGACAACGTCCAGCCCGTGTTTCCGTTAGCCGCGGCTGAATGATTGAACATCGGCCCCGCGAGGGCGTTTTGAAAAATGAGCCTGCTCGAACCGGGCAGGCTGAATGAGTACGGACATGACGCTGACTACTGAAACGATGGAGCCGGACACCAGAGAGCGGATTCTCGAGGTGGCTGAGCGGCTGTTTCGTCAGCTCGGCTACCAGAAGACCACTGTCGGCGACATCGCCAAAGAACTGCATATGAGCCCTGCGAACGTGTACCGCTTCTTCGATTCGAAGAAGTCGATTCACGAGGGCGTCTGCCGCGCGCTGATGGGCGAAGTAGAAGTCGCGACCAAGGTCATCCTGGCGAAGCCCGGCCCCGCAACGCCGCGTCTGCGGGAGTTGCTCATCGCGATCCATCGCATGAACTCGGAGCGTTTCGTCGGCGATTCCAAGCTGCACGAGATGGTCGAGATCGCGATGGAGGAGAGCTGGGAGGTCTGTGTTGCGCATATGCAGACCATCGTCGAATCCATCGCCGGTGTGGTCGCCCAAGGCGTCGCCTCCGGCGAATTCGAGGCGCCCGATGTGCCGGCGACCGCCCTGTGCATTTGCCAGGGCATGATCGGCTATTTTCATCCGCAGATGATTGCCCAGGCCATCAACAAGCCCAAACCGCACGCGCCGATCGAGCAGATGATCGATTTCCTGCTGGTCGGGCTTGCAGTTCGGAAATAGCCGTCCGCAAATTTTGCAGCTATGTTGCCTTTCCGGGGCGCGGACTGCGCGACCCGAAATGACGGCATTTCACAGGAAGATTGCAGCGTGACCGAAAAAGATCTGCACTATTACGAACCAAAGAACGGCCACGGCCTGAAGCACGACCCGTTCAACGCCATCATCGCGCCGCGCCCGATCGGCTGGATTTCGTCGCGCGATGCCAAGGGCAACGTCAACCTCGCGCCTTATAGTTTCTTCAACGGTTTTAATTACATTCCGCCGATCATCGGCTTCTCATCGACGTCGCGCAAAGACAGCATCGCCAACATCGAGCAGACCGGCGAGTTCGTGTGGAATCTGGCGACCATGGATTTGGCCAAGCAGATGAACGCCACCGCCGCGCATGTCGCGCCCGATGTCAGCGAATTTGCGGTCGCTGGGCTAACTCCTGCGCCGTGCAAGGTCGTCGGCGTGCCCCGTGTCGCCGAAAGCCCGGTGTCATTCGAATGCAAATTGACGCAAGTGATCCAGTTGCAGAACGCAAAGGGCGAAAAGGTCGGAGGCTGGCTTACGCTCGGCGAAGTCGTTGCCGTCCACATCGACAAGGCCATGATCCGGGACGGCGTCTATCAGACTGCGCTCGCCCGTCCCATCGTCCGCGCGGGCCGCAGGGGCGATTATTTCGAGATTCGCGAGGACGCGATGTTCGAGATGACGCGGCCGGACTGAGCTATTCCCTCCGTTACGCATTGCAGGGCGAAAGCCCAATAAAAATCGCGGTTTTCGGTCGGGAGCGTAAATTTCGTTCCCGTCCCACCGCATCAATTTGTCCTTTTTTCCGGGGGAAGTGTTCACCCGAATCCGGTTTCTTCGGCTAGAATTGAGGCCCGCGCCGCCGACACGAGGACATCGCCCCATGAGCTCCTTCCGCCGCGATTTTATCACCAAGCCGATCTTCTCCTGGGCACGCGGGGTTTTGCCGTCGATGTCCGACACCGAGCGCGAGGCGCTCGAGGCGGGTGACGTCTGGTGGGATGCCGATCTCTTCACCGGCAATCCGGACTGGTCGAAGCTGTTGAAGCAGGCGCCGGCCACGCTGACGGCCGAGGAGGAGGCCTTCCTCCATGGTCCGGTCGATGAGCTCTGCGCCATGCTCGACGACTGGAAGATCAACTGGGAATGGCGCGACCTGCCGCCCGAGGTGTGGGACTTCGTCAAGCGCAACAAATTCTTCGGGATGATCATCCCGAAAGAACATGGCGGGCTCGGCTTCTCGCCCTACGCGCATTCGGAAGTGGTGCGCAAGCTGTCGTCGCGCTCGCTGACGGCCGCCGTCACCGTGATGGTGCCGAACTCGCTTGGACCCGGTGAACTCTTGATGCGCTTTGGCACCAGGGAGCAGCAGGATCGCTGGCTGCCGCGTCTGGCCGATGGGCGTGACATTCCTTGCTTCGGCCTGACCAGCCCGGAGGCAGGCTCGGACGCGGCCTCGATGATCGACAACGGCGTGATCTGCAAGGGCACGTTCGAGGGTCAGGAAGTGCTCGGCCTGCGCCTCAACTGGCACAAGCGCTACATCACGCTCGGTCCTGTCGCGACGTTGCTGGGCCTGGCCTTCAAGGCCTACGACCCCGACCATCTCGTCGGCTCGGAGGAAGATCTCGGCATTACGGTCGCGCTGATCCCGACCGAGTTGCCGGGCGTCTCCATCGGACATCGTCATTTGCCGGCCATGCAGGTGTTCCAGAACGGCCCGAACTGGGGCAAGGACGTCTTCATCCCGCTCGACTACATCATCGGCGGCAAGGAACGTCTCGGCCAGGGCTGGAAGATGCTGATGACGGCGCTTGCCGCCGGCCGCGGCATCTCGCTGCCCTCGCTGTCGGCGGCAGGTGCGGCCTATGCGGCGCGCACCACCGGCGCCTATGCCCGCATCCGCGAGCAGTTCGGTATTTCAATCAGCAAGTTTGAAGGTATCGAGGAGCCGCTCGCCCGCATTGCCGGTACCGCCTATCTGCTCGACGCGGCGCGGCGGCTGACCTGTGCGGCGCTCAACGAAGGCCATCATCCGGCGGTGATCTCCGGCATCATGAAGCTGCAAGCGACCGAGCGCATGCGAATTGCGATCGATGACGCCATGGATATCCACGGCGGCAAGGCCGTGATCGACGGACCGCAGAACTATATCGGCAATCTCTATCGTTCGGTGCCGGTCGGCATCACGGTGGAGGGCGCCAATATTCTCACCCGCAACCTGATCGTGTTCGGGCAAGGGGCGATCCGCGCTCATCCGTATCTCCTGCTGGAGATGAACGCGCTCGGCGAGCAGGATCGCGCCAAGGGGCTCGATGCGTTCGACGATGCGTTCTGGAAACATGTCGGGCACAGCGTCGTCACGCTGTTCCGCGCGTGGGGCCGAAGCTGGACCGGCGGTCTGTTCGCGCCGGCGCCCGATGCCGGCGAGGCGACGGGTTTTTACCGCCAGCTTTCGCGCTATTCGTCGGCCTTCGCGCTCTGTGCCGACATGGCGCTGTTGACGCTGGGCGGCGCGCTCAAGCGCAAGGAAATGCTCTCCGCGCGTTTCGGCGACATCCTGTCCGAACTTTATTTGCTCTCGGCGGCGCTCAAGCGCTGGCAGGACGAGGGACGCCAGGTGGCGGACTTCGCCGCGCTGGAATGGTGCATGGCCAGCGGCTTCCGCACCATCGAGAACCGCTTTGCGGAGATTCTGGCGAACCTGCCCAACCGGTTCGTCGCGGTAATTCTGAAGTTCGTCGTACAGCCGTTCGGTGCGCGCGTGCTTGGGCCTTCCGACCGCGTGGTGCATGAGTGCGCCCAACTGGTGCTCGAACCTTCGGCCGTGCGCGATCGGCTGACGGCCGATCTCGCGCATGTCGACGACGATGGCGGGGTGGCGCGGCTTGAGAAGGCGTTCCTCCTCGTCACGGGAGCGGAAGAGATTTCCAAGCGCATGCGCGCAGCGCACCTGCATGATTGGCAGGAAGCCGTGAAGCGCGGTGTGATTACCCAGGCCGAGGGCGAACAGCTCAGTGCCGCGCATGAGGCGGTTGCGAAGGTGATCGAAGTCGACGACTTCGCGCCGGAAGCCTTGTCGCCGATCTACAAGAAGCCGAACGTGCATCAATTCTTCCAGAATCTCGGTGAGCAGAGGGCGGCAGGCTGATGACGCGTCCGGTTTTTATTGTCGACGGCTGCCGCACGCCGTTCCTGAAAGCGCGCACCGGCCCCGGGCCGTTCACGCCGGTCGATCTTGCGGTTCAATGCGGCCGGCCGCTGCTGGCGCGGCAGCCTTTTGCGCCCAATGCGTTCGATCAGGTCATCCTCGGTTGCGTCAACGTCATTGCCGACGAGATGAACCCGGCGCGCGTGGCCGCACTTCGGCTCGGCATGGGCGAGCGGATGGTGGCGTTCACCGTGCAGATCAATTGCGGAAGCGGCATGCAATCGATTGACACGGCTTACCGCTACATCCGCGAAGGCATCTCGGACATGATCCTCGCTGGCGGCACCGAAGCGTTGAGCTACGCGCCGCTGGTGTGGCCGCAGCAGGGCGTGCGCTGGTTTGCCGGGCTTGCGACCGCCAAGGGAATTCTCGCAAAACTGGCTGCGATCGCCAAGACGCGTCCTTCCTACTTCAAGCCGATCATCGGCCTGGAGCGGGGGCTGACCGACCCGATCACTGAATTGAATATGGGCCAGACCGCCGAAGTCGTCGGCCATCTCTTCGGCATCACGCGCGAACAGTCAGACGCCTATGCCTCCGAAAGCCACAAGCGGCTGGCGCATGCGCAGGAGAGCGGCTTCCTGAAAGGGGAGGTCGAAACCGTCTTCGCACGTGACGGCAAGTTCTACGACCACGATGACGGCGTGCGGCCGGATTCCACGCCGGAGAAACTGTCCACCCTCAAGCCGGTATTCGAGCGGCCATGGGGCCAGGTCACCGCGGGCAATTCCTCGCAGATCACCGACGGCGCGTCCTGGGTCATCCTCGCGTCAGAAGAAGCCGTCAAGAAGCACGGCCTCACGCCTAAAGCCGTGATCGTCGACAGCCATTGGGCGGCGCTCGATCCCTCGATCATGGGATTGGGGCCGGTGATGTCCGCGACCGAACTGTTGAAGCGAAATCAGCCTGTCGCTTGGGGATGTCGAGACCTGGGAATTGAACGAGGCGTTCGCAACCCAGGTGTTGGGATGTCTTGCGGCGTGGAACGACGACAAATTCTGCCGCGAGGTCTTGGGCCTGGACGGCGCCGCGGGTCAGATCGACCAGAGCCGGCTGAACGTCGACGGCGGTGCGATCAGTCTCGGTCATCCCGTCGGCACCAGCGGCAACCGCATCGTGCTGCATCTGGTCAACGCGATGAAGCGGCTCGGCACCAAGCGCGGCATCGCCACCGAATGCATCGGCGGCGGGCCAGGGCGGCGCCATGTTGATCGAGACGGTGTAAGGAGCAACGTCATGGAAAGCCAGATCCTCGACGTGCTCGCCGATCGTGTGCTCGAACTCGGGCCGAAGCCCGTTGCAAGCGGGCCCTATCGAAATTTCAAGCTGACGCGCGACACGGACGGCGTTGCGTGGCTGCTGTTCGATCGCGAAGGCGCCAGCGCCAATACGCTGTCGGCCGACGTGTTGACGGAGTTCGACACGGTGCTGGCGGCGCTCGAAAGCGAGCGGCCCACCGGGCTTGTCATTCGCTCCGCCAAGACGTCCGGTTTCATCGCCGGCGCAGACGTCAATGAATTCCGCGGCGCGACCGATCCGGCCGCCGTCGAGGCGCAAATTTCGCGCGCGCATGCGGTGGTTGACCGGCTGGAGGCGGTGAAGTTTCCGACCGTCGCCGTGATCCACGGTTTTTGCCTCGGCGGCGGCCTCGAGGTTGCGCTGGCCTGTCAGGCCCGCATTGCGATTTCGGATGCGCGTTTTGGTTTCCCCGAGGTGATGCTCGGGTTGCATCCGGGCCTCGGCGGTACCGCGCGCTTTCACGGAGCTCATCAATCCGATGCAGGCGATGACGCTGATGCTGACCGGCAAGACCATCGACGCGCGGCGGGCCAAGTCGCTCGGCCTCGTCGATGCCGTGACGGAAGAACGCCACGTCCGCAACGCGGTGAAAGACGCCGTGTTCGGCCGCCTGAAGCGCGCCAGGCCCGGCTTTCTCAATACGGTGCTGAATGCCGGTCCGGTGCGTGGTTTTCTCGCCTCGCGGATGCGGAGCGAGGCGGCGAAGACCGCATCGGTCGAGCATTATCCCGCGCCTTACGGCCTGATCGATCTCTGGGAAAAGCATGGCGGCGACAAGGCTGCGATGCTGGCGGCCGAAAAGAGCTCGTTCGCGCATTTGATGGTGACGCCGACGGCGCAGAACCTGATCCGCGTGTTCTTCCTGCGCGACCAGATGAAGAAGCATGCCGGCTCCGGCAACAAGATCGAACACGTCCATGTCATCGGCGCCGGCGCGATGGGCGGCGACATCGCGGCCTGGTGCGCTAATCAAGGTCTTAAAGCGACACTCGCGGACATGAAGCCCGAACCGATCGCGGGCGCGGTGAAACGTGCGGCCGACCTGTTCGGCAAGATCATTCGCAAGCGCACCGACGTTCGCGACGCGCTTGACCGGCTGATCCCCGATCTCGACGGCGAAGGCGTCCGCACCGCCGATCTCATCATCGAGGCGGTGCCCGAAAAGCTCGAGCTGAAGCAGAAAGTCTATGCCGGTGTCGAGCAGAGAATGAAATCGGGTGCGATCCTTGCGACCAATACGTCGAGCATTCCGCTGCAGGATTTGCGTACGACGCTGGCGAGGCCTGAGAGATTGCTCGGGCTTCACTTCTTCAATCCGGTTTCACGGCTGCAACTGGTCGAGGTCGTCAGCCACGACGGCACCGATGCGCAACTCCTGAAGGAGGCCCTGGCCTTTGTCGGCGCGATCGATCGCCTGCCGTTGCCGGTCAAGAGCTCGCCGGGCTTTGTCGTCAACCGCGCGCTGACGCCCTACATGCTGGAGGCGATGGTGCTGCTCGACGAGAAGGTCGACAAGGTCACCATCGACCGGGCGGCGGAAAAATTCGGCATGCCGATGGGACCGATTGAGTTGGCCGATCAGGTTGGGCTCGATATCTGCCTCGCCGTCGGCGACATGCTGCGTTCGAAATTCGGCGACCTGTTGCCGCCGACGCCGGCGTGGCTGCGCGACAAGGTCACCAAGGGCGAACTCGGCCGCAAAACCGGCAAGGGCTTTTATGTGTGGAAGGACGGCAAGGCCGACAAGGCGCAGGGGTCTGCGGGTGGTTCCGAGCCCGATCCTGAAATGATCGACCGCCTGATCCTGCCGATGTCGAATGTCTGCGTCGCCTGCCTGCGCGAGGGCATTGTCGACGATCCCGACATGGTCGACGGCGCCATGATCTTCGGCACCGGCTATGCGCCATTCCGCGGCGGTCCGTTGAATTACGCCCGGACGCGCGGCGCTGAGAACGTGGCCTCGACGTTGCGGAAACTCGCCGCAAAATTCGGCGGCCGGTTCACCCCGGATGCGGGGTGGGATAGTTTCAAATAATCTGAATTCGCAGGTAGAGCCATTTTTGACATGACCGATCCCCAAGCCGTCCACGCCCCGCCCGTCACAGAGACCGAGCCCTGCGGTGATCTCTGCATCCGCACGCTCGCAATGCCTGCCGATACCAACCAGAACGGCGATATCTTCGGCGGCTGGCTGCTCAGCCAGATGGACATCGGCGGCGGCGTGTTTGCGTCCAAGATCGCGAAAACGCGCACGGTGACGGTCGCCATCGAGGCGATGAATTTCCGCAAACCTGTCTATGTCGGCGATCTCGTTTCCGTACACGCCAATCTCGTGCGGGTCGGCAAGACCTCGATCACGGTGCATCTCGAAGCCTGGGTGCTTCGCCGCAAGGAGATGCAGTCGATCCTGGTGACCGACGGCAACTTCACCTATGTCGCGATCGACGACGACGGCCACCCGCAGGCCGTACAGCGCGGAGAGCCGCCAATTCCGGCGTGAGCGTCCGGGTCTGGTTCCGGGCTAGTAGCTTACTCTTCGGTTGGGATCGTCGGCCATGTTCGGCGGGATTGTGACTGGGAGGACGTCCTGGGCGCCTGTGCTTCGCTTCCTGCGGAGCTCGCCCTCTTATGCTTCTTCTTGGTGGTATTGCCGTCAGTAGCCGCCTTTGCCGGGCCGAGTGTGGGAACCGCGGCGACCGCGGTGGCGAACATGGCGAGCACTAGAAGCCGGATGGCAGATTTGTTCATGCACTTCTCCTGCTGATGGGCGATCGACCTCCCGAGGTCTGAAGGTGTTACCCCGCGCGCGAGCCAACATTCCCTTGTCCTCACGCCAACGTGAGGCGATCGCAGCCAGTGCTGCGAGCCTCACGTGCAATGCAAGGATAGGGCAGGAGAGGCGGCTAACGGAAAAAGCCGCCTTCCGGGTGTCTGCGAAAGGGAACGGGTGTCCCGTCACTCCGCGGCGTCAGCGGATTCGAGCGCCGGGTAATCCGTGTACCCCTTGGCGCCGCCGCCATAGAAGGTGGCCTTGTCGAATGCATTGAGCGACGCGCCGCGCTTGAAGCGCTCGACGAGATCGGGGTTGGAAATGAACAATTTCCCGAACGCGATCAAGTCCGCATCGTTGGCCGACACCACCTTGTTGGCGAGTTCGAAGTCATAGCCGTTGTTGGCGATATAGGCGCCCTTGAAGCGATTGCGCAGCGATCGATAGTCGAAAGGCGCGATGTCGCGCGGGCCGCCGGTCGCGCCTTCGATGACGTGAATATAGACCAGCTTCAGCGCGGCGAGGTGATCGACGATATAGTCGAACAACGGCTGCGGATTGGAATCCGAAACGTCATTGGCTGGCGTCACCGGCGAGATGCGAATTCCTGTGCGCTCGGCCCCGATCTCGGCGACCACCGCCTTGGTCACTTCAAGCATCAGCCTGGCGCGGTTCTCGATGGAGCCGCCATACGCATCGGTGCGCTTGTTGGCGCCGTCCTTGGCGAACTGGTCCAGCAGATAGCCGTTGGCGCCATGGATTTCGACGCCGTCGAAGCCGGCCGCGATCGCGTTAGCCGCACCTTTGCGGAAGGCGTCGATGATGCCCGGTATCTCGGACAGTTCGAGCTCGCGCGGTTCGGAAACGTCGGCGAAGGTGCCGTTGACGAACGTCTTGGTGTTGGCGCGGATCGCAGACGGCGCAACCGGCGCGCCGCCATTCGGCTGCAGCGAGGTGTGCGAGATGCGTCCGACATGCCAGAGCTGAAGGAAGATGTGTCCGCCCTTGGCATGCACGCGGTCGGTGACCTTGCGCCATCCCGCGATCTGTTCTTTCGAATAGATGCCGGGAGTATCCTGATATCCCTGGCCTTGCTGCGACACCTGGGTGGCTTCCGAAATCAGCAATCCGGCGGAGGCGCGCTGCCCGTAATATTCGACGGCGAGCGAATTGGGCACGAGGCCTTCGAGCGCGCGGTTGCGGGTCAGGGGCGCCATCGCAAAGCGGTTGGGCAGCGTGATCGGGCCAAGCTTGAACGGTTCGAGAAGTTTGGACGTGCTCATTTTCTGATCTCGGTGAGTTGAGAAGAACCGGCGGGAAGTATCTGACCTGTGTATCGTCGAATACTATGACAAGACGGCCACGATCACGAAATCGCAAGCGCTTCGATTCCAAGATCTGGTGCGAATAATTTGCCTAAAACAGGCGCCGGACGACACGTCCATTCTTATTCCGGCGTCTGTTTTGGCAGAGTTCGCTCAGGCGACGCCGAGAAAATCGCGCTTGCCGATCTCGACGCCATTGTGACGCAGGATGCCGTGGGCAGTCGCGGCGTGGAAATAGAAATTCGGAAAAGCAAAGCGGTTGAGGAATTCCTGGCCCTTCAGCGTCAGGGTCTTGTCGGGGCCGATCGGGAACGTAACCTCGCGGCTGTCAGCCCCTTCGAATTGCGCCGGGGTGAACTTCTTGACGTAGTCGATGGTGCTCGCCAACCGTTGGCGCAGTTCGCTGAATGTTTTCTCGGTGTCGGGCGTGGACGGCACGTCCACATGCGCGAGGCGGGCGCAGCCCTTGGCCGCGAAATCGCACGCCAACTGAATTTGCTTCGACAGCGGCAGCATGTCCGGATAGAGCCGTGCCGCGAACAGCACGTCCGGCTGGATGTTTTTTGCGGCGCAATGCGTTTCCGCTTTGCCGAGAATGCCCGAGAGACTGCCGAGGATCTGGAGGAATGCGGGGACGGAGGCGTCGTAAAAGGACATGTGATGCTCTTTCGTGGCATGAAATTTTCAGCGCCGAACGGCGTGTGCCACAGATGGGATGATCCTCGGAATATTACAACTCGGTCCTGGCCGAAAAAGGATAGATATTACCTCGGCAGGGGCGCTGCGGTAGCTGTCGCCGGCTGCGCGCGCGGGCCGCCGCGCATTCGCGCCAGCAATTCGGCTGTCGGCCAGGAATCAGCCGGCAATCCGAACTTGACCTGCATCGCTTTTACCGCAGTTCGGCTTTGCTGACCCATCACGCCATCGACCTTGCCGACATCGTAGCCCGCGCGCACCAATAGCTGCTGCAACTCGCGCAACTCGTTCACGGGCAACTGCGCCACCGGCGCGCTTGGCCGCAGCATCGGAGGTGCGCCCGCAATGCGGGTGGCGAGATAGCCGGCGGTGGTCGAATAGATCAGCGAGTTATTCCATTCGGTGTAGGCGGCGAAGTTGGCATAGGCGAGGAAGGCCGGCCCGTTGCGGCCCATCGGCAACAGCAGCGAGGCCGGCATCTCGTCGTCGGGCAACGGCTTGCCGTCCGGATATTTGACGCCAAGCTGCGCCCATTTCGAACGGGCCAGGCGAACGGTCAGGTCCGCCTGATCCCACGGGAAATTCGCCGGCACCGTCACGCGGACTTCCTGCAACCAGGGCTCGCCGCGCCGCCATTTCAGTCCCGTCGCGATATAGTTCGCGGTCGAACCGATGACGTCCTCCGGGCTTTGCAGGAGATTGCGGCGGCCGCCATAGTCCACGGCGTAGTTGAAATAGTGCGTCGGCAGAAACTGCGTCTGGCCGAGTTCGCCGGCCCAGGAGCCGATCATCTCGCTCGGCGTGAGATCGCCGCGATCGATGATCTTCAGCGCGGCGATGGTCTCGCCGGCGAAACGTTCCGTGCGCCGGCAATCGTATGCCAGCGACACCAGCGAGCGCAGCGTCGGCAGGTTGCCCATGTTGGCGCCGAAATCGCTTTCCAGTCCCCAGAACGCGGCGATCACGGCCGGCGGCACGCCGTATTCCTTTTCGGCGCGCGCAAAGGCGCTGCGGCGTAGGTCTTGATCCGGGCCTGGCCCTGCTGCATCCGGTAGGGTGCGGCCATGCGGCCGGCGAATTCGGTGAAGACCTGGCCGAACACGCGCTGGCCGCGGTCGCGATTGACGATGCCCTGGTCGTAAACGAGATAGGGCGATGCTTCGCTGATCGCGCGCTGCGACACGCCGGCGGCGACCGCCTGCTGTTTCAGATCGGCCAGAAAACGATCGAAGCTTGCGCCATTATGGCAACTGGCTGCGCGGGGGACAGATGCGGCGCGCGGGGCGGGTGCCGCGCGCGCAGGCGCCGGAAATCCCGGCGCGGTTTGTGTCCACGCCGCTTCTGTTGACAGCGCCAGCCCGATCACGCCGAGCAGGGCCGCGAGTTTCATCGATAGCCGCATCACACCGACCTGTTGGAATCGCCCCGAGAGACCTTCCACTAGCATTCTTTGGTGCGGCCGTCAGTGCCGTCGTTATGGTCGATCGCGAGATGGTGCTGAGAGCGTGCGCCCCGACCGCTGGCGGCGATGATGTGTTACACCCCCTCAAGCGTGATGATCATGTCCAAATCGGAAGTGGACTGCTTGCGCAAGGCCATCAGCGGTTGATACTCGGTCGACGTGTACCAGGCATCGAGGCGCTCCATATTTGGAAACTCGATGATGACGACTCGTTCCGGCTTCCAGTGCGGCGCTTTCCGGGAATTTGTGACTGCCCGCCTTGGTAATATAGCGGCCGCCATAGCTCGCGATCATCGGTGCGACCTTGAGCCGATATTCCTCGAACTTGGCGGGATCGGTGATGATGTGTTCGGCGATATAGTAGGCCGGCATTTGCTTCCTCCGTTGGGATCGCTGGGAACGTGAAATCAAACCGCCGCGATACAGTCGATCTCGATATCGAATGGCCCGGTATGGGACGGCACGTGCAGGAAAATTCGGGCCGGAGAGTCTGCCGCAAAGTAGCGATCATAGACCGCATTGAAGCGCGTGTAGTGCGTCGGGTCGGGAGTGCAATAGACATTGCACTTGACGACTCTGCGCGAGCGAAGAGCCTGCCGCTTCCAGACACAGTTTCATCTGCTCGATCACAATTTCGGCTTGCCGCTCGAAAGGGAGCGGTTTGATCTCGCCGGTTTCGGGATCGAACGGCGGCAGACCCGACAAGAATGCAAATCCATCGGCGACGACGACCGGATAGATCGGTCCTTTCCGGCGGCGCTCGACGTAGCTTGAAATTGGCTCGACGCGAATTCGTTTCATGATGCTGGCCTCGATGTTTGAATTCAACCTCGTCATTTCTAGTGCAAATCTCGGCGGGAATGGTTCGGCCGATACCGAACCGCCGTTGCTTGTTTCACAGCGGATCAAAAGTTAGGATCGTGCATGGTCGCCGCAGCCAACATGGTCGAGGTCGCAGCGCTGCTCGGCGAAACCGCGCGAGCGACGATGCTTGCAGCCCTCATGGGTGGTCAGGCCCTGACCAGCAGCGAACTCGCCGATCTCGCGCACGTTTCCCGGTCGACGGCCAGCGAGCATCTTTCGAAAATGGTGAGGGCGCGGTTGTTGACGGTCACGCAGAAGCGGCGCAACCGCTATTATCGCATCGCTTCGCCGCTCGTTGCCAGGATGCTCGAGAGTATCAAGGCGGTTGCCGCGCTGGAAACGCCGCGCGCGCTATCAGCCGCGTTCGGTGCGAGACGACGCCATGCGCTTTGCCCGCACCTGTTATGACCACCTTGCCGGTCAGCTAGGCGTGGCGATCGCCGATGCCCTCATCGCCAGGCGATATATTTTATTGAGCGAGGACGGCGGCGCCGTCACGCCGGCCGGTGAACGTTTCCTCACGACCTTCGGCGCTGAGCTCCACTCGAAATCCGCAGGCCGGCGGATTTTCTGTCGCGCATGCCTCGACTGGAGCGAGCGGCGCTACCACATCGCCGGTTACGTTGGCGCGGAAATCTGGCGTCGCGCGCTAGGAGCTCGGCTGGGTGAGCCAGCGCCACGGCGAGCGGGCAGTGCACGTGACCCCCGCCGGCCGGAGTCGGATTCCGCGATGCCCTCGGAGTGAAGCTGGATTTCAACACGCCGAGATAAAGCGGTTAGTAACTCCAGGCGGAGATCGACGAACCCGGAACGCAGTTCGGTCCGCAATTGTGACGCCCCGGCGGCGGTCCGAGCATGAAACCCAGTGGGCCGAGGTCGGTGTAGTGGTGGCCTTCGGGTGCAACGGCCGGTCGGCCGTAGCTGCCGACAAAATGATGGCCATGACGTCCGTGATGGCGGCCCTTGCCGTGATGATCGGAGGCCGTCGCGCTCGTGGCTGTCCCTGCGACAAAGGTGAGCACGGTGGCCCATGCCAGAATTCGCATTCGCATCGGAGTCTCCCTTGTCCTGGACCAATCGGTTACGCCGATTGCGGTTCCGCCTCTGACTCGATCGGCGGCAGCGGATCGCCGTGAATCTTGGCTTCGAAACCGCGCAGGCGCTGATAGATCGAAATCAATTCGACGATCGTGCTCCAGGAATTGATGAGATACTGGAATGACTGCCGGACCTGGGTGAATGCGTTAGTGATCTGGGTGAATGGACCCAAAGTGAGCTTGCCCGCAACGATTGTCGGTATCAGCAAAATGTAGGGAAAGACGACGTCAGTCTGCAAATAAACGATGCGTCCGACGTTGAAGTACAGGAAGTTCAGATAGAGCCGAAAGTAGTTGTGGCGAATATTGGCAAACAGCATCGCCAGCGTGGGCGGGTCGGCATGGGTAGATTGGTCCTCACCGAGCACGAGCTCCTTGCGATAGGCCGCTTCGACGCGCTGGTTGTGGAATTCGATGCCGGGCAAGCGAATGCCGATCAAGGCGAGGCCCCCGGTGCCGATAATTGCCCAGATCACCGCGGCGATGACGAGTGGATAGGGAATGGAGCCGATCAGAGGCAGTTCGGTGACCATGGTCGACAGCCGCAATAGCACGGGCAGAAATGCAAGGAGCGTCAGCACGGCGCTGATGAGATTGACGCCGAGACCTTCGACCGTCGTCGCAAACCGCATGGTGTCTTCCTGCACGCGCTGCGAGGCGCCTTCGATGGTGCGTAGCCGCGGCCAGTTGTCGACATAGTAGTGGTTCATCGCGGTGCGCCAGCGAAAGATATAGTGGCTCACGAAGAACCGCGTCATGACGCCAACCACGACCGCAACCAGCGCGATGCCTGCAAAAATTGCCAAGGAACTGTAGAATTCCTCGGCCGTGACCGTCCTCGATTTTGAAAGCGCGGCCTGCAGGAGATCGTAGAACGGACCGTACCAACCGTTGATGGCGACGCTGACCTGAACCTGGAAATACGACGTGAACAGGATCAGTGCAGAACCGAGAATCGACCAGACTGCCCACGGGTGCGGTGAGAACAGCATCCAGAAGACGGCAAAGATCCCAACCATGATCGCATAATAGAGGTCGAACCAAAGGTGTGGTGCTGACCAGAACAGCGACACGCCGATGGTGTTGGATGGCGCGACAAGTCCCTGCGCATAGCCGTACCACAGCGCCATCGACAACGCGGCCCAGATCAGGGCCGACCAAAAGAACAGCTTTGGGCGAGGAAAGAACGAAACGAACATGTCGGGATATCCGGTTTTCGAAGGCAGGAATTGGGAAAGGCAGGTAGGGGAAGACGCGGAACACCATAACGGTTCCGGCGGATTAGCCAACCGCTGCCGTTTCACCCCTGCGAGAGGTCTGCCGGTAACTCACAATTCCCGCGCGTTGGAGAAGACAAACGACGACATGCGCCGCGTGTTCTCGTCGAGGATCAGCGTGCGGGTGATCGGCGGCTCGGCGCGCTGGCTGCAATTCTCGCGTTCGCAGAGCCTGCAATTGACGCCGATCGGTGCGCCTTCGGTGGCATCGAGATTGAGGCCGCTCGCGTAGACGAGTTTCGGGGCGTGCCGGATTTCGCACCCCAGGCCGATTGCAAAGCGAGGTTGTGGTTGCGCGTAGGGTGCCGCGGGGCGACGCACCGTCTGCGCGATCGAGAAGTAGCGCGTGCCGTCCGGCAATTCGATCACCTGGCTCAGCAGACGATCGGGCGTGTCGAAGGTGGAATGCACGTTCCACAACGGACAGGTGCCGCCGAATTTCGAGAACGGGAAGGTGCCGGAGGAAAATCGCTTCGAGACATTGCCGGCACTGTCGACGCGAAGCATGAAGAACGGCACGCCGCGCGCGTTGGGTCGCTGCAAGGTTGTCAGGCGATGGCAGACTTGCTCGAAGCCGGCGTTGAAGCGCTGCGACAATACGTTGAGGTCGTAGCCGAGCGCTTCGGCAGCAGTCTGAAACGTCTGGTACGGCATCATCGTCGCCGCGGCGAAATAGTTGGCAAGCGTTATGCGATAAAGCCTTCGCGGCGCATCGTCCAGGGGGCCCGCGCGGCCGATAATGGTCTCGATGGTGCTCGAGCATTCGGCGAGGCCAATCTGGAAGGCGAGCTGAAATGCGCGGCTCGGGTTATCGACGAGTTCCGAGATCAAAAGCTGCCGGCGATGGCGATCGAAACGGCGAAGCGTTTCGCGCATGACGTCGACCGGCATGATGCGCGTCAAAATCGAATGTCTTTCGCGCAGCCGCGCCGAGAGCGCCGCAAACAACTCTTCGGCGGGAACGTTGAGCTCGTCGCGCAGGTTTTCCGCAGCCGTCTCCAGTTCCGGAAAGTAGTTGCGGTTGGCTTCGATCAGGTCGCGCACGCGCTCGATCGGGTTTGCCTCGAAGCGTGAACCTTCGTCGCGATCGGCCATTTGGGCGGCGACCATGGTCTCGCCGCGGCGGGCCTCGGTATAGGCCGCATAAAGCCGTTGCAGCGCGTGGGTGACGCCGGGGCAGAGCTCGGCAAGGTCGCGCAGCTCCTGTTTCGGCAGGTCGATCTGCCGGAACAGCGGGTCGGAAAAGATTTCGTTCAGTTCCGCGAAGAAGCGGTCCTCATCGGCAGTCGCAAGATCACGCAGGTCGAGATCGTAGGTTTCCGCGAGGCGAAGCAGGATCTGCGCCGTTACCGGCCGCTGGTTGCGTTCGATCAGGTTGATGTAGCTCGGCGAGATTCCGAGGCCTTCGGCGATCTGGGTCTGCGACAGCCCCAACTGTTGGCGAATGCGCCGGAACCGGGGGCCGACAAACAGCTTCTTTCCGGAATCCGCGGGCATGGCTTTGTCCTGATGCGGGCGGTTCGGCCGAAACCGGACCGGTTGTCTTGATTTTTACACGACGGCGGTGCGTTCGCTCGCCATTTTGTGACAAAAATTACAAAATAACTTATGTCACAAGTATGCGTGTTACATGACATCACCATTAGAAATCAAGCCGTATTTACGAATTTACGGGTTTCGCGTTTATCTCAGGACACGCATTTCGCAATGCATTGTCATGAATGTCGACAATGACGACGTTGCGTTCCTGAAAGGATGACGAATATGAACTACCAGCCACGCGGGATCAGCGATCAGACCGTCCAGGGTCCGGGTTCGTACCAGAGCGAGGTCGAGGCGGCCCAAGCGCTTCTCGACACCAAGCCGACCTGGAACGGGGTGACGGCCGAGGCCGTCGCGCGCATGCGCCTGCAGAACCGCTTCAAGACCGGTCTTGATGTTGCCCGCTATACCGCGGCGCTGATGCGGGCCGACATGGCCGCCTATGATGGCGACCCCACCAAGTACACCCAGTCGCTGGGCTGCTGGCATGGCTTCATCGCCCAGCAGAAGCTGATCTCGGTCAAAAAGCACTTCGGCACCACCGATCGCCGCTACCTGTACCTGTCAGGCTGGATGATCGCGGCGCTCCGCTCCGAGTTCGGGCCGCTGCCCGATCAGTCGATGCACGAGAAGACCTCGGTGCCGGCGTTGATCGAAGAGCTCTACACTTTCCTGCGTCAGGCCAACTCGCGCGAGCTGAACGATATTTTCCGCGCCCTCGATGCCGCCCGCAAGCAGGGCGACAAGGCCAGGGAGAAGGCGCTGATCGAGAAGATCGACGGCTTCCAGACCCATGTCGTCCCCGTCATCGCCGACATCGATGCCGGCTTCGGTAACGCGGAAGCAACCTACCTGCTCGCCAGGAAGATGATCGAAGCGGGCGCTTGCGCGCTCCAGATCGAAAACCAGGTCTCGGACGAAAAGCAGTGCGGACATCAGGACGGCAAGGTGACCGTGCCGCACGACGTCTTCCTTGCGAAGATTCGCGCCTGCCGCCACGCGTTCCTCGAACTGGGCGTCGAAGACGGCGTCGTCGTGACCCGCACCGACTCGCTCGGCGCCGGCCTCACGCAGCAGATCGCCGTGAGCCACAAGCCCGGCGATATCGGCGACCAGTACAACAGCTTCCTCGATTGCGAGGAAGTGACGGCCGAAAATTCCGGGAATGGCGACGTCATCATCAACCGTCACGGCAAGATGATGCGGCCCAAACGGCTGCCGAGCAATCTCTATCAGTTCCGCGCAGGGCACCGGCGAAGATCGCTGCGTGCTGGACTGCATCACCTCGCTGCAGAACGGCGCGGACCTGTTGTGGATCGAAACCGAGAAGCCGCATATCGAGCAGATCGCCAAGATGGTCGATCGGATCCGCAAGGTGATCCCGAACGCGAAGCTCGCCTACAACAACTCGCCGTCCTTCAACTGGACGCTGAACTTCCGCTGGCAGGTTTACGATGCGATGAAGGAAGCCGGCCAGGACGTCAGCAAGTACAATCGCGCCGAGCTGATGAAGGCGGAATACGACGACACGCCGCTGGCAAAGGAAGCCGACGAGCGCATCCGCACCTTCCAGGCCGATTCGGCGAAGCGTGCCGGCATCTTCCACCATCTGATCACGTTGCCGACCTATCACACGGCGGCGCTCTCGACCGACAATCTGGCGCGAGAGTATTTCGGCGAGCAGGGCATGCTCGGCTATGTGAAGAACGTCCAGCGCGCCGAGATCCGTCAGGGCATCGCCTGCGTGAGGCATCAGAACATGGCCGGCTCCGACATCGGCGACGAGCACAAGGAGTACTTCGCCGGCGAGGCCGCCCTCAAGGCCGGTGGCGCTCACAACACGATGAACCAGTTCGGCTAACGGTTAAGTTGATCTGTCTGGAGTTGGTCCGGTTCCGGATTGATCGCGCGACAGCAACAGGAGACTGACAATGACCAAAGGCAGCAATTTCTGGGTGATCGGCGGCGAGTTCGGTTCGATGAATTTCCACAAGCTGGTGGAGGGCTCGGCGCAGGTCAAAGGTCCGTTCGCGTCTCGCAAGGAGGCCGAGGACTGCTGGCGTGAAGTCTCCGAGGAGAGCCGCCACAAGGCCGGCGTGCGCTTCTCGATCGTTGAAGAGCCTTCCCGCGTGATGGCCTGATCCCCAATAAGGCGTCCAAGGGCGGCCGCGGCCTCCTCACCCCTTTGGGGGTGGCGGGGCCGCGTTCGTTTTTGGGGACATAAGTCTTTGGGAACAAACGTCTCTTTGCGGACGGCAGGGTTACTGATAGGTTAATGGGACTTCCGGGCGCGATCAGACGGGACGCAAAGCCGATGGCAGAGGCACAGAATATCGAAACAGAGGCCAACGAGGCACGGCCGACGCGGCTGCGCGATGCGCTCCGCAAGGCGCGGATCGAGGCTGCCGATCGCACCGGCGTGGTCGTCGACCTGCGCGATGCGGAAGTGGCGCGGCTCGAAATCCTGAGCGAAGCGCTCGACCCGCTGTTTGGGCAAATTCCCGACAATGTCGATTTGTTCGATCGCGGCATCAGCCAGGGCGAGACGCCGCGGCTGTGGATCGACGTGGTTGCGCACGTTCTCATGGGCCGCGACAAGCGTTCGTATCGTTTTGTGCAGGACACCCGCTTTGGCCGAATCGTGATCGCCGAGTCGCACGACGTGCCGGTGATCGTCGATGCCGTCACCGACTATGTCGCGCGCCGCATGGTGGAGCGCGAACATGCGCTGGCGGCGCCACCCGTGGCCGCACAGGCTCCGGTCGGTGCCGAAAAGCCGCGCCGCGGCCGGTTCTGGCCGTTTGCGCTCGGCTTCCTTCTCGGCGCGCTTGCGCTGTTTGGCCTCGCGCTGGTTGCGAGCCTGAGCAGTCTCTAAACGGAGAGAGGCGCGTCGCGCTCTGGATTTTTGTTCTGACGCGTTTTTCGAAAACGCTCTAGAGCAAGCGTATGCGCCGTATTTCCCGCACCTGAAGCGCTTCGTTGACGCCCCGCACCATCTGCTGACAACGCCATCCATCGCCACCGCGCGCGATCGAAAACAGGTTATAGGCGGCGTCGGGATAGTGGCCATGGGCGCGTGCGGACGCCGAAGGCACGCCGATCGCGGGAATTGACGAGCCGTTCGGTCCTTCGACCCACATGGTCGAATGCACGTGATCGTGGCCGTGCAGCACGAGCTCAACGCCATGCTGCTTCAACAGCGCCAGCAGTTCCGGCGCGTCGGTCAAGCGCTTGGCGCGCGCCTTGGAGCGGAGCGGATGATGAACCAGCAGGACGCGAAACGCGCCCTCGGCGGCGAGGCCAGCGAGCAAACGATCGAGCGCTTCCATTTGGCTTTTGCCGAGCCATCCCGTTGCCATCAACGGCGCCGTCGGGACCGCTGACGAGACGCCGATCAGCGCCAGCGGGCCGCGCCGCCGCAACGAGGGAAAGATCGCGCCATCGTCCCGCGCGTCGTCGCCGACAAGATAACTTCTCCACGCCTCGGGAAATCGATGGCTGGTCGCGCGAACATAGGCATCGTGATTGCCCGGAATGACGGTCACGCGTTGCGGCGGACCGACGCTCTCGAGCCAGGCTTTCGCCGGAGCAAACTCGGCGTCCAGTGCCAGATTGACGAGGTCGCCGGTGACCGCGATGTGATCCGGCGTCTGCGCTTGCAGATCGGAAATCAACACGTCGAGCACGTCGCGGCGGTGATAGCGATGGCGGTTGCGGGTCCAGTTCAAATAACCGAAGGCGCGCTTGCCCATGAGTTCGGCCGGCCGCGGCGTTGGCAGCGGCGGAAGGTGTGGGTCGGACACATGGGCGAGGGTAAAGGCGGCCATCAGGGACGTATTGGCAAGCCAGTGGAACGGATGCAAGGATCAATGGTGACATCTGATGCGCAAAGGATTGCCGTGACAACGATCATAAAGCGCCTGCGAACACGTCTTGAACCGGCGCTCCGGCAGCTCTTTCACTTTTACTGGCGTTTTGCCCGCGGCATGACGCTTGGCGTCCGCGCCGTGGTGATTGACCGCGAAAACCGCGTGTTCCTGGTCAAGCACAGCTATGTCAGCGGCTGGCACCTGCCGGGCGGCGGGGTCGAAACCGGCGAGACCCTTCGCGCGGCGCTGCAACGCGAACTGGCGGAAGAGGGACGGATCGAGCTGGTGGGAGAGCCCACGCTGTTCGGTATCTATCTGAACCGTCACGTTTCCAGGCGCGATCATGTCGCCATCTACGTGGTCCGGAATTTCAGCCAGGACCGCCTGCCGGCGCCGAACCGGGAGATCATCGATTGCGGCTTCTTCGAAACGGGCGCCTTGCCGCCGGATACAACGAGGGGGACGCGATTGCGAATATCGGAAGTGATCGAAAACGAGCCGCAAATTCAGACCTGGCGTTAGAGAACGTTAGCGATAGGTCCCTATGATCGGGCAAAACCCTAACGGTCGTTAAGGATTTGTCCATGAGCGTCGCATCGCCATCATCGCGCCCCCCAAAGCTTCGCGGCGACTTCGCCGGCATGGCGGAGGCGCTGGCGGAATTTGCAAAGTCCGAGTTTCCGCAAGGCCAGGCGGCTCAGCCGCGCATCGCGGTGCTGGTGCCGTGTTTCAACGAAGAGGCCGCAGTCGCAACCGTTGTCGCTGATTTCCAGAAGGCACTGCCTTCGGCGGCAATCTATGTCTACGACAACAATTCCAGCGATCGCACCGTCGCGATTGCGCGCGATGCCGGCGCGATCGTTCGCAGCGAAAAGCGCCAGGGCAAAGGTCACGTGGTCCGGCGCATGTTCGCCGATGTCGATGCCGACATCTACGTACTGGTCGATGGCGATGCCACCTACGATGCGGCAAGCATTTCGAAAATGATCGACACGCTGATGTCGGAGCATCTCGATATGGTCGTTGGCTTGCGGGTTGATCAGGCGCAGGCCGCCTGGCGGCCGGGCCACCGCACCGGCAACTGGCTTTTGACCAGCTTTCTGGCCACGGTGTTCGGCCGGGCCTTCAAGGATATTCTTTCCGGTTATCGGGTGTTCTCGCGACGGTTTGTCAAATCGTTCCCGGTGTTGTCGGACGGCTTTGAGATTGAAACCGAGTTGAGTGTGCACGCGCTGGAACTGGCGCTGCCGACGGCCGAGATCGAAACGCCGTATTTCGCCCGTCCCGAAGGGTCGGTCAGCAAGCTCAACACCTGGCGCGACGGTTTCCGCATTCTCGCCACCATCATCAAGCTTTATCGCTCGGAAAAGCCGCTGGGCTTCTTTTCCGCGATCGCGGCTTTCCTGGCGCTGGTTTCGGTCGGCCTCGCGATTCCCGTATTCGTCACCTATCTCGAGCTCGGTATCGTCCCCCGGCTGCCGACCGCGATCCTGTCGATGGGCCTGATCATTCTGGCGATGCTGTCGCTGTCATCGGGGCTCGTGCTCGACACGGTGACGCGCGGACGCCGGGAGATGAAGCTGTTGGCCTATCTGGCACAGGCCCCTGTCGAGAAGGCTTGACGGGCTCCCGCATTCGAAGTTCAACGTGGCTAGTGGAGCGGGTTTGACATTCGCTCCCGCCTGGCCGCGAGTCCGGATAGCGAATGTCAAATCCAAAACTCCACTAGAATCTAATGTTTGCTAGTGGTCCTTTGATTCTAACATTCGCAAAGTGGCTGCTGCGATGGGATGCGAATGTTAGAATCGGACCACTAGATGAATGATCTCTCTCTGACCATCCTGGCCGAGACCGCCAACGATGCGCAGGCGATCGAACGGTTGCACGAGCGCACCTTCGGTCCCGGCCGTTTCGTTCTGAGCGCGTACCGGATCCGCGAGCACGTCGACCATTTGCTGGATCTTTCCTTCACGGCCTGGATCGGCACGCTGCTGGTCGGCTCGGTGCGGCAATTGCCAATCGTTATCGGCGAGACCAAGGCCCTTCTGCTCGGCCCGTTGACGGTCGAACCGCCGTTTCGCAGCCACGGCGTCGGACGGGCGCTCCTCGAGCGCGCGCTTGGTGACGCCAAGGCGAGGGGGCATCGCCTGGTGTCTTCTCGTCGGTGACGAGGCCTATTACCGGCGTGCCGGTTTCAAGGCCGTGCCGCAGGGCCGGGCGGTGATGCCCGGACCGGTCGACTACAAGCGCTTGCTGGTCGTCGAACTCGTCGACGGCGCTTTCGATGGCGTCTCCGGCGCCGTCCGCCCGGACTGGGATCACGCGCGATAGAATCCTGTTTCGTGCGTGGAGACAGGATCGCGACCGATCCTGCCTCGTCGCATCTCAGATCTTCTTCGAAATGCCGAGGAAGAAACCGCGGCGCGGTCCGAACTGCGGCGCGAACACGCCGATGCCGCATCCGTCCCTGATCTCGTAGATCTTGTCGAACAGATTGACGACGTCGAAGCGGATGGTCATTGGCTTCGGATCGTTCGGCAGCAGGAATTCGCGTTTGATGCCGAGGTTGACCTGCGTATACGACGGCACCGTGTCGATATTGGCGTCGCCGGCGCGCAGGCCGCTGCCATAGATCATGTCCGCGCTCAGTTTGACGCCGCACCACGATAGGCCGTCGTTGCCAAACGCTTCTGCCGCCGTAGCAGGCCGGCCGCAGAACGAGTAAACCGCGCCGGCCGAAGCCGTGACGAACTGGTTGTGGTCGGTATAGACGAAGTGCGACTGAAGGTACTGCAATTCGGTCAAGCCGCCTAAGGTCGCAAGCGGCGTCGAGTTGTCGAACAGGAACTGGTTCGATACCGGGTCGTTGGCCCGTTGCTGGGCGATGGCGACGTTGCCATAGGCCTGGAAATTGCCGCTGGTGAATTTCCCCTTGAATTCGATGCCTTCGTTATAACCGCGGGCATAGTTGAACGCGCTGAGCACCAGGGCTTGTCCAAATTGGCCGTTGTCGATCAGGTCGGTCGCGATCTTGTAGTAGGCATCGACGCCAAGTTCGAGAGTGGAACAACCTTTGCCATCCGAGCCGCAACCCCATTTGAATTTTTGATCGACGCCTGCGTCGAAATAATGCGAACGCTCCGGCAGGACCGGGTCGCTCTGGCCGGGCACCGCGCCCGTGGTGTTGTTGAACAAGGCGGTGTTGACGGGCGCGGCTTCCACCAGGACCGGCGGCGTGAAATAGCGCGCGTAGCCGGCATGGAACGTGGTGTTCTCGAACGGCTTGTAGGTAAAGCTCAGCCGCGGGCTGAACTGGTTGGCGTTGACGAATTGATCCATCTGGTCGAAGCGCAAACCGGCGTTGATCGTGAACTGGTTGGTCACCTTCCACTCGTCCTGAACATAGACGCCGGCAAGCCATCCCAATTTGGAGACGTTGTCGGTGATGGCGATGGGCGGTTCCACGCCAAAAGTGCCGGTGGGGTCGAGGTTCTCCACCAGCGAGGTATTGCTGACGGAAGCCTGCTCGCCGCTGACCGAGAAGCCGGCGCGCAGCGTGTGTGACCCGTTGAGCTTGTAGGAACCGTCGCCCGCGATACCGTTGGTGTAGGAGATGCGGCCGACATTCGAGGCGATGCCGTTGATCAGGAGATCGCCGACCGGGTCCGGCGTGAAGCGCAATTCATTGTAGCGGGTGAAATAGGACAATTGCCCGTCGAAGCCGTCGACCGACTTCTGTACGGACAGCACGCTGAACTGGGTTTTCTCGACCTGGTTCTCGTTGAGAACAGCCGAATTGAAATTCGTGACGCCGAAAGCGCTGGGAACGGCCGGATTGGTTGGCTGGCCCGGCGAATTCGGAATCTGGAAATTGTTGTACGACGTGCCGGCGATCAGGCTCACCCGCGTCGTCGGATCGACGATTGCGGACATGTAGGCGAAGCCTTTGTCCTGCTGGGTGAAGTCGTGGATCGCGTTGTACGCTGGCGTCGGATTTTCGATGCCGACCGTGTTCTGCGTGTAACGGCCGGTGAAGTAGTACTGGACGCCGGCGAAGCAATCCGGATTGGCTTTTGTGTAGACCCCGGGCGTTGGCGTGGGGCAGGTGCTTCCGAACGTGCCGCCATACTCGATGGTCGGGGTAATGGTTCCATGGCTGCCGCCATACACGCCGACGCTGCCGCTGTTGTTGAAGAGGTCGGTGCGTGTGGTGATGTCGACGAGGCCGGAAGTGCGCAGTCCATATTCGGCCGGAAGCGCGCCGGTCACCAGTGACACGCTGCCGATGAAGCTGGTGTCGAAGATGCTGCCGAAGCCGGTGACGCCGTCCGGCAACAGCACTCCGTTGATACGGTACTGCAGGTTGCCGTGTTCGTTGCGGACATGCAGCGAGCCGCTGGCCGCGGAGTCCAGGGAGACGCCCGGCAATTGCAGGAGCACTTGCTCCACCGACTGGTTGGTGCCTCCGGGCAGATCCTGGATCGTGTCGTGGCCGAGGGTCGTGGAATTCGAGCCGACGGTGGTGAAGATATTGCCACGCGCCTGATCGAAGGCGCCGTTTTTCGCAGCAAGCACGGCGGCCTGCGAGGCGGGCTCCGTGACGGACGAATCCGATCTTGACGACGCTGCGGTCGAAGACACCGGATGCCGTGCGGCGACGTGGGCCTTCGGTTTTTTGGGCGCGGAAGCCGATTGCTTCGGTGCGGCCACCTCGATGCTCGGAAGTGTCGTCGCGCCGCTTGCTGCGGCGTTTGTGCCGGGGGCATTTGTGCCGGCGGCATCTTGCGCGAGCGCAACGTTATTGAAGGTTAGAAACAGCAGCGCTGTGCTGGAAAGCAACGCGGCTTTGGACGTGCGTATCATGATCTGACCCCGAAAGCGCCGCCGGATGTCGTCATCCCTGACGATCTACGGGTGGGCGCTTGCCGCCGGTGAGGCGAAGATTTCGATTCAATCCGCGCGTACAGCTACGCGTAACGCAGCCGTCGGAAGCGGATCACGGAACGATCGAGATCAGGCGAGGGGAGGGGCGCGCGATCGAAACGCGGCGCGTGGCGCGTGAAGATGCAGCAATGCCGTTTCGATTGCCTGACATGGCAGTTCGACGGCTTGCGGCAGCGGCAGCGACGGTGGTGCTGCCGCCATGGCGGTGCCAGCCAGGCCAGCGACGACGCAGATGGCGCAGAGATCGTCGGGATGCTGACCGGAATCCGGTGCGGGTGCCGGCAGTTGCTGTTGGGCAGACTGGATCGCGGGCGCGGTCTGCGCCGCGATGGCGTGGAAATGGCCAAAGGAAAGGGCGAATTGGATCGCGAGCGCAAGCAGCGCTGCCCGCGCTCCAAGTCTGGTATTAGCCCGCACCCACTTCATCGTGACGACATGCCCCTCGTCGGAAGCAGTATCCCCGTTCGCTCCGACGTTACAACATAACATCGCAAGTACTGCGCTTGTATGTCAATCGCTCTCACCGAAACTATTCGTGAGTGGCGGCCGCGCGAAGTGGCGAGGTCAGCGTCCCTCGCGCAGCCAGGTCGCAGCGAAGGCGCCGAGCAGCAGCAACAGACCGACGAGACCTGCGAAAATCGGCAAGACGCCGACGCCACGGACGACGCTGGCGTCGCGCATTTTCACACCCATCCAGCCGTCGCCGCGGAAAATGCTGGAGGCATGTACCGGGACGACGCGCGGCAGATCGATGCCGGAGCCGTCGACGACGCGCCGCACGTCGCCGCCGGTCGATCGCGCCAGCGGCATCAAGGTTTCGGTGGTGGAAGTGACTTCGGAAAATTCCTTCGGATTGGTCGGACCGACATTGATCAGTGCCTTCAGCGTGCCGTCGGTCGCCTGCCACAGGCCGAGTTCATTGGCCGGCATGGTCGCCGTCCATATGCCGGGCTCGCCGGCGCTCAAGCTGAGTTCGCGTGTGGCGCCGGAAGGCGAGGTCACCGTGACCGGTGTAACGCTGTCGGCCATGGTCTGTCGCTGCACGACGAGATCGTGGCCGCGAACCTGCAAATGTAGCGCCTCTTCGTCGAGTTCCGGCTGTTTCATCAGCCAGTGCGACATGCGCCGCAACAGATCGAGATGCGGGCCGCCGCCTTCATAGCCGCGCGCCCACAGCCAGATATGATCGGACAGCAGCAAGGCGACGCGGCCTTCGCCGAATCGCGACAGCAGCAGCAGCGGTTTGCCGTCGGCGCCGGTCATGACAGGCGGGGTGATCGCATTGCGCGTATCCACCGTGCGGAAGAAGCGGCTCCAATGCGGCGGATCGCTGTTGGCGCCCTCGAGGCCGCGCGTGACGGGGTGGCGCTTGCCGACATCGCTGAGCGCGGCATAAAACGGCTTTTCGGTCACGCCGACCGGTTCTGCCGGCAGCACCGAATCGAGCGGCGTGCGCCAGATGCTGGTCGACGACGCATAGTCGGGGCCCGCGGACACCAGAACCGCACCGCCGGCCCGCACATAGCGCGCGATATTGTCGAAATAGGCGATCGGCAGCACGCCCTGACGCGCGTAGCGATCGAAGATGATCAACTGGAATTCGTTGATCTTCTGCTGGAACAGTTCGCGGGTCGGAAACGCAATCAGCGACAATTCGTTGATCGGCGTGCCGTCCTGCTTCTCGGGAGGACGCAGAATCGTGAAATGCACGAGGTCGACGCTGGCGTCGGATTTCAGCAGGTTGCGCCAGGTGCGCTCCCCGGAATGCGGCTCGCCGGAAACCAGAAGCACGCGCAGCTTGTCGCGCACGCCGTCGATCGCGACCACGGCGCGGTTGTTGACGAGCGTCAGCTCGTTCTCGAGCGGCGAGGCCTCGATCTCGACGATATTCTGGCCTTCATGCTTGATGTCGATATCGACATTGACGGTCTGGCCGCTGACGACGTTGCGTTCGTTGATCGTTTCGCCGTCGATCCGCACCGCGACCTTGGCGCGCTGGCCGGTGACGCCCTGATCGTCGAGCCGGTAGGTAATCGTCTGCGCCTGCCCGACGATCCCGAAGCGCGGCGCGGCGGTAATCGCGATCCGCCGATCGCGTTCGTCCTTGCGGCCGGTGATCAGCGCGTGAAGCGGAGCCTGGAACCCAAGCGCGGTCGCATTGGGTGGAATGTCATGCACACGGCCGTCGGTGATCAGGAAGGCGCCGGCGACACGATCGACCGGCACGTCCGACAGCGCCGAAGACACCGCGCCGAACAGCTTGGTGCCGTCGGTTTCACCATCGGCCTGGCCCGCTTCGACGACGCGGACTTCGAGGCCCGGGATTTTCTTCAAGGAATCGACAAGGGTTTGCTGCGCGCGCGCGGTTTCATTGGTGCGGTCGCCGAAACCCTGACTCGGGCTTTTGTCGACCACGACGGCTGCGACCGACGAAAGCGGCTCGCGCTCCTCGCGGGTGAAGGATGGATTGGCAAGCGCCAGCAGCAACAGGCCGAGCGCCAGAAGCCGCAACCACATGCCGCGCGCGCGCCCCAACAGCAGCAATGCGGCGATGACGACGATCGCCGCAAGCGCCGCCCAGAGCACGGACGTCGGGATCAACGGGGTAAATGCGATGCCGTAATTCATGGCGTCACTGCCCCAACCGTTCGATCAGCGCGGGTGCGTGCACCTGGTCGGCCTTGTAGTTTCCGGTCAGCGTGTACATCACGATGTTGACGCCGGCGCGGAAAGCGAATTCGCGCTGCCGCGGTTCGCCTGGGGTCATCGGCAGCATCGGTTGCCCGTCGGGCCGTATCGCCCAGGCGCCGGCCAGATCGTTGGAGGTGATGATGATCGGTGAAACGCCGTCACCGCCACGCGCAGGATGCGATGCGCTGTCTTCGTCCTCGTCGTGCGGCAAGGCTTCGACCCAGGTCTGGCCACCGTCGAAACGGCCCGGGAAGTCGCGCAACAGGTAAAACGTCTTGGTCAGGACATGCTCGCGCGGCACCGGCTCGAGCTCGGGCACGTCAAGCGAGGAAAGAATTTGGCGCAGCGACTGCATGCCCGGGGTTTGGGATGCGCCGTTATCTGCCGGGCGAAGCCTCGATGGCGTCGCGGGTGTCGAACAGCACCGTGCCGCCCTGTTTCATGTAGGCGTCGATCTTGTCGATTGCCGCCTGCGGCGGCTTCGGCGCGCCCGGCACCACGGGCCAATAGATCAGCGGGAAAAAAGCCAGTTCGTCATGGGCGGGATCGACGCCGACGGGATCGCCGGCCTCGAGCGCAGTTCGTTGCGCGAGGAACAGAGTGAGGCCCGGACAGTCCCGCCTTGACGATGGAATCGACGTCGGCGTTTCCGGTCAGCACGTAAGCGAGACGGGTTTGCGTGGTGGCCTTGATGGCGAACTCGTCGGAGGCGGCGTCGGCCCTGGTTGGAGAAGGCATACCCAGCGGCAATAGCAGCGCCAACAGGATCGCAGCCGGCGCGGCGCGCCGCCGCAACAGGCTCGCGATACCGCCGCCGAGCAACGCGATGATCAGCGCGTCGATCAGGAACAGCGCCAGCGACGACGACAGCAGGATGCCGCGCAGGTCGCGCGGCTCTGAATTGGTGTAGCTGGCCCGCCTTGCATTGAGCGAAGACAGATCGAGCGGCGTGATGCGGTCGGATGCGGCGAGCGTATTCACCGCCAGCGGGCCATCGGCGGGGCCGTAAAATCCCGGCGGATGATCGGACGCCGCCCGCTCGCGGAAATCGGCAGGGATCGGTTTCGCGGTCGAAGGCGGGGGCCCGAACGCGCCAAATCCGTCGAGCGTTCGCAGCGGCGCCACCGTCTCGGCATTCGCTTCGGTCGTCGCGCCCGGCGCAGGCCCCGATGCATAGCCCGACGTATCGACGATCCGCCGCAGCATTTCGACGAAAGAACCCGACATCGGCAGATCGGACCACTTCATGTCCGCGCTGACATGAAACAGCGCCAACAAGCCCTTGCCACGGCGCTCGCCGGTGACGAGCGGCGTGCCGTCTTCCAGCGACGCCCAGCTCTTGGTTGGCAACACCGCGTCAGGCTCGGCCAGCACTTGACGGTTCACGGTCACGTCCTTCGGCACCGCGAGGCCGGCGAAAGGCCCATCGGCGGCGAAGGCCGCGAGGTGTTGCGGCTTTTCCCAGGTCAGGCTGCCGCCAAGGCTGCGGCCGCCGCGGCGCAGTTTCACCGGCACCAGGTCGTCATCGGCTTGCGCAAGCCGCGGGCCCGCAAAGCGCACCAGCACGCCGCCGCGCTCGATCCAGGCGTTGAGACGTTCGCGAATTTCCGGCGACAGGGTGCCGACATCCGCCATCACCATCATCGGCAGTTTTTGATCGAGGAATTGCGCGATCGCCTGTTGTGGCGCGCCACGATCTCCTTGCCGCACGTCGGCGAACGGCGCCAGCGCCCGGGCGAGATAGAATGCCGATGCGAGCAGCGGCTGCGCCGTATCGCTGGTCGAGCCGGAGACCACGCCAACGGCGCGGCGGCGCCATCTCTTGTCGAGCAATTGGACGGCGCCCGCGGAATGCTCGCCCGAAATTTCGAGCCGTGCGATGTCGTTGCGCAACTCGACCGGCAGGTCGAACGACGCCTCGGTTTCGCGCTCTCCCGGCGCAAAGCCAAAGCGCGCTTCGCCAACCGGCGAACCTTTCTGGTCGAGGCCGCGCACCACGCCGCTTGCGACGCCGCCATCGGCGCGCAGCACCTTCACCGTCATCTTCGCGGCGGCGTTTTCGGCTGCTGCCAGCGCCAGCGCCGGCGGCGTGCCGCCTTCAAACACCGTGAGCGTGCGATCGCCGACCACCTTGCTGAGCCCGGCGAGGAAGTCGGCGCCGCGCCCGCTGTCGACGCCATCCGACAGCCAGGCGATATCGCAATCGCCCGTCGCCTTGAGGAAGCGATCGATGATCCCGAGCGTCTCCGCCCGATCGATCGAATAGGGCTTTGGCGAAAGCTGGCGCAACGCGACGCGCGCCGTGCCGCCCGGCATGATCGCGATATCGCGCGTCGGCTCCGACAGCGGGATCAAAGCGATCCCGCGCCGGTCGTTGTCGGCGTTGGAAATCAGTTCGTCGGCGGCTCTCACCCTGGCGTCCCAGGTCGCGGCCGCGCTCCAGCCATCGTCGATCAGGATCGCGAGTGGCGCGCGCGAGGCGGATGCGCCAACCGGCGGATTCCAGATCGGGCCAGCGGCGGCCAGAATGACCAGCGCCGCGGCGGCGAGACGCAGCGCCGTCAACCACCACGGGGTGCGTGAAGGCGTCTCTTCCTTTGGTGCAATCTCGAACAACAGCCGCGTCGGCGGAAACTCGATCCGCCGCGGCCTTGGCGGAATCACCCGCAACAGCCACCACAGTACGGGCAGACTGAGCAGTCCCAACAGCAGCAACGGTTCGGCGAACGAAAGCGGCAGGCCTGCGATCATGCGCTGCGCCCCGCTTTGACCGTGACGCCGCGCGCAGCCCCTTTGCTGACCATCATGCCGGAGTGCAGGAACAGCAGCAGCTCAGCCGCCGAACGGCTGGTGGTGTGGGTCGAAAACAGCCAGTCGAGCTTGGCGGTCTCGAGACGAATTTGCTCGCGATGAAGCGCGACACGCGCGACATAGTCGCTGGCCCAGCGTTCCGCACGGCCTGCAATGATGACCTCGCCACCTTCCGGTTCGACAAATTCGATGCGTCCCGAATAGGGGAAAGTTTCCTCCGCGGGATCGACGACCTGAATCAGCGTGCCGTGCGCGCCGGAGGCAGACAACGTGGCAAGCATGTTGCGGATCTCACCGATCGGCGACCAGAAATCCGCCAGCACGACGATCTCGGAAAGCGGAGACGGCACGAAGGACGGCGGCAGGCTGAGACGGGTCGCATCGTCATGCAGCATCGCCTGCGCCATCTTGTCGATGATGCTGCGGCTGGCGGTGGGGCTGACGAGGCCGGGAATGCCGACGCGTTCGCCGCCTTCGACCAGAAGCTCTGCGAGCGCAAAGGTGACGATCAGCGCGCGCTCGAGCTTGCTGTCGCGCGCGTCGTTGGACGCAAAAGCCATCGAGGGCGAGCGATCCGGCCAAAGCCACACCGTGTGCGCGGCCTCCCATTCCTGCTCGCGGACATAGAGATGGTCGTCGCGCGCCGAACGGCGCCAGTCGACGCGCTGGGCGGGTTCGCCAGAAACGAAGCGGCGGTATTGCCAGAAGCTTTCGCCGGCGCCGGCGCGACGCCGTCCATGCAGGCCGTGGATGACGTTGGCTGCGATCCGCCGGGCTTCCAGCACAAGGCGCGGCAGCGACGCGGCGAGCGTTCGGCTTTCGCCGTCGGCGCGTCGGACTGCCAGGACTTCCTTTGCGCTGTGCTCGGCGCTTGTGGCCATCAACCGATCCGTGTCTTCAACTGCTTGATGACGTCGGCAATGCTGCGGCCTTCGGCACGGGCAGAGAAGGTGAGCGCCATGCGGTGCTTGAGGACCGGTTCGGCCAGATCGAGCACGTCATCGACCGAGGGCGACAAGCGTCCGTCGAGCAACGCGCGAGCGCGCACGGCGAGCATCAGCGATTGGCTGGCGCGGGGGCCGGGGCCCCAGGCGATCAGCTTGCCGGTTTCGCCGCCATCGGGACCAGGGCGCGCCGAGCGCACCAGCGACAGGATGGCTTCCACGACGGAATCGCCGACCGGCAATCGCCGCACCAGTCGCTGCGCCGTCAGCAGCGTTTCGGCATCCATCGCCGCTTTCGGCGCGGTTTCCTCGGCGCCGGTGGTTTCGAACAGGATCCGCCGCTCGGCGTCGCGGTCGGGATAGTCGACGTCGATTTCCATCAGGAAGCGGTCGAGCTGGGCTTCCGGCAAGGGATAGGTGCCTTCCTGCTCCAGCGGATTTTGGGTCGCGAGCACATGGAACGGCTTGGGCAGATCGTGGCGGACGCCGGCCACCGTAATGTGCTGCTCCTGCATGGCCTGAAGCAGCGCCGACTGGGTGCGGGGGCTGGCACGGTTGATTTCGTCCGCCATCAGGAGTTGCGCGAACACCGGGCCGGAAATGAAGCGAAACGAACGCTTGCCGGAATTGCTTTCATCCAGCACCTCAGCGCCCAGGATGTCCGAGGGCATCAGGTCGGGCGTGAACTGGATGCGCTTGGCATCGAGCCCGAGCGTGATGCCCAGGGTGTCGACGAGCTTGGTCTTGGCAAGGCCGGGCACGCCGATCAGAAGCGCGTGACCGCCCGAGAGGATCGTCACCAGCGTATTTTCGATGACGCGATCCTGGCCGAAAATGACGGTGGAGATCGCTTCCTTGGCGGCGCGGATCTGGCCGGCGACTTGTTCGGCCGAACGGACGATCACGTCCTCGAGCTTTTCGACACTGTCTGCGCCAGCCATTCTGTTCTCCTTAAACCTCAAGTCGATTTCGTCCGGCACATGCTAAACTCTCGGCAAGGCCGTGTATTCGTTCAATTATGCTATCCCCACATTATCGACTTTTCGGGGGAGGAACGGCATCACGATGTGGCGACTTGGTTTGCGGAAATACGCCCGAATTTGCTCAAATCGTAACGCGGCGGTGCCAGTATTCGGATATTTATGCGGGCATCTATTCGTTAGCACCAATAAGCACCAATCGTGCCAAACCAGACATCGGTTAAGGCGTTCCAATTTTGGGACGTTCAAACTCACGGCAAACCATGGCGAAGCAAGGGCAGGAACCGGTTCAGCGTCTTGAAGGCCTGACAGCCGCCGCGAAGGACGCTGCGAACGCCGGCGCGACCGGAAAAGGCCTGCCGCCGGTCCATCTGTGGAATCCGCCGTTTTGCGGCGATCTCGACATGCGAATCGCGTCCGACGGCACCTGGTACTATATGGGGACGCCGATCGGCCGCCCAGCCTTGGTCCGCCTGTTCTCAACGATCCTCAAGCGCGAAGACGGCAAACACTTTCTGGTGACGCCGGTCGAGAAGGTCGGCATCCGCGTCGACGATGCCCCGTTCATGGCGGTGGAAATGGTCAAGGAGCAGGGCGAGAACGGCTTCTCCTTGCGCTTTCGCACCAATGTGGACGACTGGGTGAGTTGCGATTTAGCGCATCCGTTGCGGTTCGAAGCCTCGGCCGAGGGCGGTTTGACGCCTTATCTGCACGTCCGCGCCGACCTTTGGGCGAAAGTTACACGTGCGCTCTATTATGATCTGGTTGACATCGGCGAGGAGCGGATGGTCGATGGTCACGAGAAGTTCGGGGTCGCTTCGTCAGGCGCGTTCTTTGCGATGGCGGATGCGGAGCAGGTGAGGGGCTAGGATTTTGAGCGAGACGATGGCGAAGAACGATCCCGCCACAATGACCTCGGCGGAGTTTTTCGATCGGGCGCGCGCGCGGCTGCGTTTCGATATTCCCGCAGGCTTGACCGATCCAGCTTCGATCCCGGCGAGCGGCGATCAGGGCACCGATCGCATGCTTGAGATTTTGGCGCGTGAACAGCCGATCCGTCCCGCGGCGGTCTTGATCGCGGTGATCGACCGGCCGCAACCGACGGTGCTGTTGACGCAGCGCTCCGCCCATCTCAACGACCATGCCGGCCAGATTTCGTTTCCCGGCGGCAAGATCGATGCGGCGGACGCTTCCCCGCTCGATGCGGCCTTGCGCGAGGCGGAAGAGGAAGTTGGTCTTGCCCGCCGCTTCGTCGATCCCGTCGGCTATCTCGACCTGTACGGAACCAGCTTCGGCTTTCGCATCCTGCCGACGGTTGCCCGGGTCAGGCCGGGCTTCGAACTGCGCATCAACGCCGCCGAAGTCGACGATGCCTTCGAAGTCCCGCTGGCGTTCCTGATGGATCCGGCGAACCACCAGCTTCACAGCAAGGAATTTCGCGGCGTGGAACGCCTTTACTACGCCATGCCCTATGGCGAGCGCTACATCTGGGGCGCGACCGCCGGAATCCTTCGCGTGCTCTACGAACGGATCTTCACGCCATGATTCGACAGGCCCTGACCGAGATCGGAATTTTTCTGATCCCGTTTGCGGTCTATGCGCTGTTTTTGCTCGCGACCCGTTCCGGATTGCTGGTGCGTTCGTCCTGGCCCGTGGTCATCGTCGGACGATTGCTGCTCGGTTCGCTGCTGCTCGTTGTGATCAGTCTGATACTGCTGGCTCAGTTTTCCGGCGCGCCGCCGAATTCGACTTACGTTCCCGCCCATATCGAGAACGGCAAGCTCATCCCCGGGGTAGAGAAATGAGCGGCGGGCGGCGATTGGACGATGCGCCGTGGCTGAAGAGCGGTCCGTCGGCGCGCGTGCTCGAACTGCTCAATGCGGACGGCGAGGAAGCGCGCGTGGTGGGTGGCGCGGTTCGAAACGCGCTGCTTGGCCGTCCGATCGGCGATGTCGACATTGCAACCACGGCGTTGCCCGAAGAAGTCATCCGCCGCGCCAAGGCGGCCGGCATCAAGAGCGTGCCGACCGGCATCGAGCACGGCACGGTGACGCTCGTGGTCGACGCGACGCCGTTCGAGGTCACGACGCTGCGCGAGGATACCGAGACGTTCGGCCGCAAGGCCAAGGTCGCATTCGGCCGCGACTGGGTGCGCGATGCCGAGCGCCGCGACTTCACCATGAACGGCCTTTCGGTCGATGCGCAGGGCAATGTTCACGACTATGTCGGCGGTCTCGAAGACATCGCGGCGCGGCGCGTGCGCTTTATCGGTGAACCGGCGCAGAGGATCGCCGAGGACTACCTGCGCATCCTTCGCTTCTTTCGCATTCATGCCGCCTATGGCGCAGGCTCGCCCGATCGCGCGAGCTACCTTGCGTGCATCAGCGGACAAGCGGGCCTTGCGAGCCTGTCGGCGGAACGTATTCGTGTCGAAATATTGAAGCTGATGGTCGCCGATGGCGCGGTCGACGCCGTGAATGCGATGGTGGACGGCGGATTGCTGCTGCCGATCTTCGGCGGCATCGCCTATACCGGGCCGTTTGCCGTTCTGATTTCGATCGAACATGCGCTGGGTCTGGCGCCCGATCCGACGCGAAGGCTGGGCGCGCTCGCGGTTGCCGTGACCGAAGATGCAAGGCGCGTTGCGGCGCGGCTGCGGCTGACCAATGCCGAGACGAAGGCGCTGGATTCCATGGGCCATCGCTGGTGGCGGCTTGCAGGCATGGACGAGGCGCGGGCGAAGCGCCGGCTTTATCGCCTGGGCGAAGGCCGTTACCGCGACCGCTTGATCCTGGCCTGGGCGCGCTCGGGCGAAAGCAGCGAGACCGCATCATGGCAGGGACTTGCAAGCCTGCCCGCACGCTGGACCGCACCGAAATTTCCGCTGAGAGCCGCGGATTTTCTGGCGCGCGGCCTGGCCCAAGGGCCTGAACTCGGACGGGCCCTGGCGCTGGCCGAGGATGCCTGGCTCGCGGCGGACTTCCCGCTCGAACAATCCTCGCTCGATACCATCGCGGATCAAGCCGCGGCGCGCGTCACCCGCGAACGCAAAGCGTGAAGCTGGACGTTCCTCAGGGCCATTTCACTTCGGGCGGCATCGAGGAGAGGATCGAATCCACATTGCCGCCGGTCTTCAGGCCGAAGATGGTGCCGCGGTCGTGGAGCAGGTTGAATTCGACATAACGGCCGCGCCGGATCAGTTGCTCCTCGCGATCGGCCTCGGTCCACGGCGTTGCGAAATTGCGGCGGACCAACTCGGGATAGATGTTCAGGAAGGCGCGGCCGACGTCTTTTGTGAAGGCGAAGTCGGCGTCCCAGTCGCCGGAATCGTGATGATCGTAAAAGATCCCGCCGATGCCGCGGGGCTCCTTTCGATGGGGCAGGTAGAAATATTCGTCGCACCATTTTTTGTATTTGTCGTACGGCGCGAGGTCCGCATGTGCATCGCAGGCGGCTTTCATGGCGGCATGGAAGGCGACCGTGTCCGCATCTTCCTGGGTGCGCCGCCGGTCCAGCACCGGTGTCAGATCCGAGCCGCCGCCGAACCACGCCTTGGTCGTGACGATGAAGCGCGTATTCATATGGACGGCGGGGATATGCGGATTGCGCAAATGGGCGATCAGCGAAATGCCCGACGCCCAGAAGGCGGGATCATCGGCTGCTCCCGGAATCTGCGCGCGAAATTCGGGCGCGAACTCGCCGTGAACCGTCGAACAATGCACGCCGACTTTCTCGAACAGGCGGCCGTGCATCATGCCCATCACGCCTCCGCCGCCGCCTGGCTTTCCGGTGGCGTCCGTGCGTTGCCAGGGGGTGCGGACGAAACGGCCGGCGGCGCCGCTGTGAAGTGCCGTGGGCGCTTCGTCTTCCAGCCGCTCAAAGGCGGCACAGATGTCGTCGCGCAACGACTCGAACCAGGCCTTCGCGCGCGCCTTCCGTTCATCGAGCTTGGAGATATCCATTTACCGCCTCAGTTTGGAATATCTGATCGCGCCGGACCGGAGCCAGTCTGCCGAAGCGCTTCGCCAAGCGCCATGGCGGCCGCCATCGCGACGTTGAGCGACCGCAGGCCGGGCCTGATCGGAATCACGATCCGTGCATCGGCCGCGTCCGCGACAGCTTCGGGAACGCCTGCGCTTTCCCGGCCGAACAACAGGATGTCCGACGCTTGATAGCGAAAATCAAGATATGGCGCGGCGCCCTTGGTCGTAAACAGCAGCAGCCGATGGCCGCCTGTATGGCGCCACTCCTCGAATTTTGTCCAGGAATTGTGGCGCATCCAACTGACCTGGTCGAGGTAATCCATCCCGGAACGGCGGAAATGCCGGTCCGATACCGGGAAACCCGCGGGCTCGATGATATGGGCCGTGGCGCCCATGCAGGCGCAAAGCCGCAGAATCGTGCCGGTGTTTTGGGGGATGTCGGGCTGGTAAAGCGCGATCTGCATTCGATTCTACTGTTGGCGTCTGTCGGCATCCCAGGGCGGTTGTCACGCCGATTTCACAGGGGCGAGGCCCGCTTGGGATATGCGAAAAAACGGCCTGCTCGTGCGGAATTAGTGCATTGCACGCAGGCCAGCCGATAGCGGGCTTGCGCTATTCCGGCAAGGGTGCCAATAGAACGATTCTGGACTGTTCCTTTTGCCGATGGGGTCGGGAAAGACAGTCATTTCTGCCGCCGCGGGGGTCGCGGGCGCCGGCAGCCTCCCGGTCACCGGGGCGGTTCCACCGGCGACAGCTATGAAAGGGTTTGGAATCGTGACGACAGCGTCTTCGGCGGAACATCCGACACGCCGTGATTTCCTTTTCGTTGCAACGGGTGCAGCGGCCGCCGTTGGGGGCCTGGCAACGCTCTGGCCGTTCGTTTCCCAGATGAATCCGGACGCCTCGACGATCGCGGCCGGTGCGCCGATCGAAGTCGATCTGGCGCCGATCGCCGAAGGGCAGGACATCAAGGTGTTCTGGCGCGGCAAGCCGATCTACATCATGAACCGCACCAAGAAGCAGGTCGAGGAGGCGCGCAGCGTCGCCGTCGACAGCCTCAAGGATCCGGCCTCCGACCAGTCCCGCGTCAAGGCGGGGCATGATCAATGGCTGGTCGTGATCGGCATCTGCACCCATCTGGGCTGCATCCCGATCGCACATGAGGGCAACTACGACGGCTTCTTCTGCCCGTGCCATGGCTCGCAGTACGACTCCTCGGGCCGTATTCGCCAGGGGCCGGCACCCGCCAACTTGCCCATCCCGCCCTACCAATTCGTTTCCGACACCAAAATCCAGATCGGCTGAGGCCGCGGGGCTCCACGCCCCGGACCTCAACGCCCGTCACGTCGTCTTTATTCCCTAGGGATCGCAGCATGAGCGGACCATCCGACTTCCAACCCACCAATCCCGTGATCAAGTGGATTGAACGGCGTCTTCCGATTTTCGGTCTCGTCCATTCGTCCTTCGTGACCTATCCGACGCCGCGTAACCTCAACTACTGGTGGACGTTCGGCGCGATCCTGTCGCTGATGCTCGGCGTGCAGATCATCACCGGCATCATCCTGGCGATGCACTACACGCCGAATGCCGATCTCGCCTTCCGCTCGGTTGAACTGCTTGTCCGCGACGTCAATTACGGCTGGCTGTTGCGCAACATGCATGCCGCCGGCGCGTCGATGTTCTTCTTCGCCGTCTACATCCACATGTTCCGTGGCCTCTATTACGGGTCGTACAAGGAGCCGCGCGAGGTGCTCTGGATCCTCGGCGTCATCATCTACCTCTTGATGATGGCGACCGGCTTCATGGGCTACGTGCTGCCGTGGGGCCAGATGAGCTTCTGGGGCGCGACCGTCATCACCAACCTGTTCTCGGCCATTCCTTACGTCGGCGACAGCATCGTGACGCTGCTCTGGGGCGGTTACTCCGTCGGCAACCCGACGCTGAACCGGTTCTTCTCGCTGCACTACCTGCTGCCGTTCGTGATCGCAGGCGTCGTCGTGCTGCACGTCTGGGCGCTGCACGTTGCGGGCCAGAACAATCCGGCCGGCGTCGAGGCGAAGACGGAAAAGGACACCGTGCCGTTCACGCCTTACGCCACCATCAAGGACATGTTCGGCGTGTCCTGCTTCCTGCTGTTCTACGCCTGGTTCATCTTCTACATGCCGAACTATCTCGGCGACGCCGACAACTACATTCCGGCCAACCCCGGCGTGACCCCGGCGCACATCGTGCCCGAATGGTACTACCTGCCGTTCTACGCGATCCTGCGTTCGATCCCGAACAAGCTCGCAGGCGTGATCGCGATGTTCTCGGCGATCATCGTGCTGGCGTTCCTGCCCTGGCTCGATAGCGCCAAGACGCGCTCGTCGAAGTATCGTCCGCTGGCCAAGCAGTTCTTCTGGATCTTCGTCGTGGTCTGCGTGCTGCTCGGCTATCTCGGCGCGCAGCCGCCGGAAGGCATCTACGTCATCGCCGGACGCATCCTCACGGTCTGCTACTTTGCCTACTTCCTGATCCTGCTGCCGCTGTTGTCGCGGATCGAAACGCCGCGGCCGGTCCCGAATTCGATCGCCGACGACGTGCTCGCCAAATACGGCAAGAAGGTCGCCTCGATTGCGGTCGCCTTCGTGGTTGCGGGCGGCCTGATCGCCGGCAGCGCGCAGAATGCCAAGGCCGAAGAGCAGGAAGCCCCGCCGTCGCAGAGCTGGTCGTTTGCCGGACCCTTCGGCAAGTTCGACCGCGGCTCGCTACAGCGTGGCCTGAAGATCTACAAGGAAGTCTGCTCGAACTGCCACTCGCTGTCCTACATCGCATTCCGTAATCTCGGTGACCCCAGCGGTCCCGGCTATTCGGAAGCGCAGGTCAAGGCGTTCGCTTCCGAATACAAGATCAAGGATGGTCCCAACGACGCCGGCGACATGTTCGAGCGGCCGGGTCGCCCTGCGGACTATTTCCCGTCGCCGTTCCCGAACGAACAGGCGGCGCGTGCATCGAACGGCGGCGCGGCGCCCCCGGACCTGTCGCTGATCACGAAGGCGCGTTCCTATGAGCGCGGTTTCCCCCGCTTCATCTTCGACTTCTTCACCCAGTTCCAGGAGCAGGGACCGAACTACGTGTCCGCGGTCTTGCAGGGCTATCAGAAGAAGCCGGCCGGCGTGAACCTGCCGGAGGGGACCTACTACAACAAGTATCTTCCCCGGCCACGCCATCAAGATGCCCCAGCCGTTGACCAACGGGCAGGTGACGTTCGACGACGGCTCGCCGGCCACGCTCCAGCAGTATTCGCACGACATCGCGACCTTCCTGATGTGGGCTGCGGAACCGCAGATGGAGGCGCGCAAGCGTCTGGGCATGCAGGTGTTCGTGTTCCTGATCCTGTTTGCCGGCCTGATGTACTTCACCAAGAAGAAGGTCTGGGCCGACGCCCACTGATCTCTACGGCGACAAATGCGAAAAAGCCCCCGTTCCGGGGGCTTTTTTTACGCACCGTCTTTCCGGGTTCGACGGAATGACGGAGCGGGACAGTTGACTGTGAATTGCGTCCGTACCGCAGGACGGCCAGAATGCCGCCAACCGCTGCGTAGCTCTACAGGAGGAAACATGGGCACCGTCATCTCATTCAAGCGTCCCGACGGCAAGGAAGCGAGCGGCTATCTCGCCAATGCCGCCAAGGGCGACGCGCCCGGGATTGTCGTGATTCAGGAGTGGTGGGGACTTCAGGACCAGATCAAGGGGCTGTGCGATCGCTTCGCGCGGGCCGGCTTCGATGCGCTGGCGCCCGATCTCTACAAGGGCAAGGTGGTGCCGTATCACGACACGGACGCCGCCGGCAAAGAGATGAACTCGCTCGACTTCATGGACGCCACGACCCAGACGGTGCGGGGCGCCACGCAATATCTCGCGCGCAATGGCGCCAAGGTCGGTCTGACCGGCTTCTGTCTCGGTGGCGCGGTGACGATCATCGGCGCGACCAAAATTCCGGAACTGACGGCGGGCGTGGTGTTCTACGGCATTCCGCCGGAGGCCGCCGCCAAGCCCGCGGACGTGAAGATCCCCTTGCAGGCGCACTTCGCCAGCAAGGACGACTGGTGCACGCCGCAACTGGTCGATGGCTTCGAGAAGGCGATGAAAGAGGCGGGGAAGTCGCTCGAACTGTTTCGCTATGACGCCGACCACGCCTTCGTGAACGAGCAGCGGATGTCAGTGCACGACCGCAAGGCCGCCGAACTGGCGTGGGAGCGCGCCACGAGCTTCTTCCGCAAGCACCTGGGGTAGCCGGTGGGCCTCGCGCATCGGCGGCGTGGCGCCCGTTTACCCTTGACGGGCCAATTCGGCCATGGTGAGTAACTGCCCATGAGCACCGCCGTTTGCCCCTCTCGTCTGTGGTGGCGCACCTCCTGAAAGAGGTGGCCGGTGCGATTTGCATTAACTTTCATCGCTCAAGGGCCGCCATCGCAGGCGGCCTTCGTTTGTCCTGTGTGGCGTTCCCCTCCCAAGTCTGGTTAAGAGGATCACATGAACAGGACCGTTTTCTCCCTGCCTGACCGGAGCGAGTACCGCACCCGCGGCGGGCTAGTGGTGATGCGTTCGGTGGAGCATTTCTCGGGCGGCGCCAGCCGGCTCGATGACCTGATTGAACTGCTCGATCGCCGCCGCGGCGTGGTGCTGTCGTCAGGCACCACCGTGCCGGGACGTTACGAGAGTTTTGACCTCGGCTTCGCCGATCCGCCGCTTCAGTTGCAGACTTCAGGCGTGGACTTTTCGCTTTCCGCGCTCAATCCGCGTGGCGAGGTTCTGATCGCGTTCCTGGGCGATGTGCTTCGTGAACCCTGCGCCGTCATCACCGAGCGCAGCGCCAGCCGTCTTGCGGGTCACATCCTGCGCGGCGATGCGCCGGTCGACGAAGAGCAGCGTACCCGCCGCGCCAGCGTGATGTCGCTGGTGCGCGATATGATCGCGGCCTTTGGTTCGAACGAGGATGGACTGCTCGGCCTGTTCGGCGCCTTTGCCTACGACCTCGTGTTCCAGATCGAGGATCTGGTGCAGAAGCGCAAGCGCGAGGATGACCAGCGCGACATCGTGCTGTTCGTGCCGGACCGGCTGCTTGCCTATGACCGCGCCACCGCGCGCGGTGTGGTGCTGAGCTATGATTTTGCCTGGAACGGCAAGTCGTCGGAAGGGCTCTCGCGCGATACGTCGGAGAGCATCTATGCGCGGACGCCGCGGCAGGGGTTCTCCGATCATGCGGCCGGCGAATATCAGGCGACGGTGGAAACCGCGCGCGCCGCTTTTGCCCGCGGCGATTTGTTCGAGGCGGTGCCGGGTCAATTGTTCGGCGAGCCGTGCGAGCGTTCGCCGGCGGAAGTGTTTCAGCGGCTGTGCCGCATCAATCCGTCGCCTTACGGCGCGTTGATGAATCTCGGCGATGGCGAATTCCTGGTGTCGGCCTCGCCCGAGATGTTCGTGCGTTCCGACGGGCGGCGCATCGAGACCTGTCCGATTTCGGGCACCATCGCGCGCGGCGTCGACGCCATCGGCGATGCCGAACAGATCAGGCAGCTTTTGAATTCGCAGAAAGACGAATTCGAACTCAATATGTGCACCGACGTCGATCGCAACGACAAGGCGCGGGTTTGCGTGCCCGGTACCATCAAGGTTCTGGCGCGCCGCCAGATCGAGACCTATTCGAAGCTGTTCCACACCGTCGATCACGTCGAAGGCATGTTGCGGCCGGGCTTCGATTCACTCGATGCGTTTCTCACCCACGCCTGGGCGGTGACGGTGACGGGTGCGCCGAAAAAGTGGGCGATGCAGTTCGTGGAAGACCATGAACGCTCGCCGCGGCGCTGGTATGCCGGCGCGATCGGCGTGGTGAATTTCGACGGCGGCATCAATACCGGCCTCACCATCCGCACCATTCGCATGAAGGACGGCATCGCCGAGGTGCGCGTCGGCGCCACCTGCCTGTTTGACTCCGATCCGGCTGCCGAAGACCGCGAATGCCAGGTCAAGGCGGCCGCACTGTTTCAGGCATTGCGCGGCGATCCCGCAAAGCCGCTCTCGGCATTTGCGCCGGATGCCTCCGGCTCCGGCAAGCGGGTCCTGCTGATCGACCACGACGACAGTTTCGTGCACATGCTGGCTGACTATTTCCGTCAGGTCGGCGCCAGCGTGACGGTCGTCCGTTATGTCCACGCCCAGCAGATGCTGGCGAAGGAAAACTACGACCTGCTGGTGCTGTCGCCGGGTCCGGGACGACCCGAGGATTTCGGGATCGCTGCCACGATCGATACGGCGCTGGCCAGGAAACTGCCGATCTTCGGTGTCTGCCTTGGCGTGCAGGCGATCGGCGAATATTTCGGCGGTCAACTCGGCCAGTTGCAGCAGCCGGCGCACGGTCGGCCGTCGCGGGTGCAGGTGAAGGGCGGGCGTCTGATGCAGAACCTGCCCAATGAGATCGTGATCGGGCGGTATCATTCGCTTTATGTCGAGCGCGACAGCATGCCGGATGTGCTACAGGTGACCGCAAGCACCGAAGACGGCGTGGCGATGGCGCTTGAGCACAAGACGCTGCCGGTCGCCGGCGTGCAATTCCATCCGGAGTCCCTGATGTCGCTCAGCGACGAGGTGGGCTTGCGCATCGTCGAAAACGCGTTCCGGCTCAACGCATGATCCGGAAAGATTGCGCGCGCGGCGCGCCCGATTGAATTGAAGATGACGAACAGGATTTGAGAGGCAACGATGATTCCCGAATACGATTTGAAGGCGACGGTTCGCGCCATTCCGGATTATCCGAAGCCCGGGATCATATTTCGCGATATCACCACGCTTTTGGGCGACGCGCGGGCCTTTCGGCGGGCGGTGGACGAACTGGTGCAGCCCTGGGCAGGTTCGAAGATCGACAAGATCGCGGGCATCGAGGCGCGCGGCTTTATTCTCGGTGGCGCGATGGCGCATCAGGTCTCCGCAGGCTTCGTGCCGATCCGCAAGCGGGGCAAGCTGCCGCATACCACCGTGCGCATTGCCTATTCGCTCGAATATGGCGTCGACGAAATGGAAATGCATGTCGATGCGATCCATCCCGGCGAGCGCGTCATTCTGGTCGACGACCTGATTGCGACCGGCGGCACCGCCGAAGGCGCGGTCAAGTTGTTGCGCCAGATCGGCGCCAACGTGGTGGCAGCCTGTTTCATCGTCGATTTGCCGGAGCTCGGCGGCGCCGCCAAATTGCGCGAGATGGATGTCGCGGTCCGCACGCTGATGTCGTTCGACGGACACTAGTGTCCCCGGTTCTCCGACATTCGTTCGATGTAGCTGCGGCAGTCTGACAGGAACGTCAGTGTCGCCACACTGACGCGCTGCCCAGCTGCGGCATCTATGATTGCTGCAAGATGAGGCTTAGTTCGAGCTCGCGGAAGCTGAAGTAATTCCGGCGGATCCACTGATGCAGTTCGGTGGACGTATCCTTTTCGTGCCGCAAATATTCGGTGAACGAGAAGCCGAGACGGTCGACATAGGTCTTGAGAAAAGTCGGCAGCGCCCCGATCCGCAGGATCTTTCCCGTCGCAAAAGCCTCCGGCAGTTCGCCGCGCACGATATATTCGTTGTCGACGGTCACGAGCGAGGTTCGTGGAACCTGGCGTTGCAGCACCGGATAGCTTCGCGCCGAGACCCGGTCGGTGTCTCCGACGAACAGCACGACCGGCGTGATGCCGCGGCGCACGGCCTCTTTCACAAATCCGATTTCTTCCGTCATTTCGAAGAATTTATCGAAGACGTGGAAGCCGAGGTCGATCACCTTGGCAACGCCATCATTGATGATGACGCGGTCCATCAACGCCATCTTGCCGAAGGTATCGTCGACCTCGGCAGTCTCGGTGGTGTCGGGCAGGTATTCCAGCAGCGACGGTTCCTTCAGATTGACATCGAAGGCGGCGACGCTGCCGTTTTTCAGCAGCAAAAACTCGCTCAGCAGGCGCGCGACCAGCGTCTTGCCGACCATCGGGCGAGGCGAACAGATGATGTAAACGGGTGTCGGGCGCATCACGCGCTATATCAGGTAAGATGATCGCCCATTCCAGCCCAATTGCGCGGCGCGCGCAATTATTTTTCGCCGCTGCGTGCGCTCGACTTGCTGGAGCCGACGATGTCGGTGAGCTTGATGCGATCGAATTCGGCCCAGACATTGGCGAGCCAGTGCCGGACATAGCCGCGCAGCACGAAAGAATAGTTCGCCGCATCGTCGCTGATGCCCTTGTTGGCGACGAACTTGAGGAACGGGACGGAGGAAACCTCGACCTGCTCGTAGGCCATTTCGTTCAGCTTCGGGATCGTCAGCTCGGTCGCATCCTTGATGCGATGGAAATACGAATTGTAGGTGGCCTGATCCCATTGGAAGAACTGGGTGTCATTGATGAAGTTCTTCACCAGGAAATAGCGCGCCCCGGTCATGAAGTTCGCGGTTTCGGCGATTTCGTCGAGGGAGGCGATCGAGGGGCCGAGAATGTGGAACACCGCAAAGGTGATCTGGCCCGACTTGGCAGCGTCGAGAAAGCCGATGTCGCGCAAGGAGGCGAGAGCAGGCGACAAAAGTCCGGCGCGGACGTCGATCACGGTGACCGACGGGCTGACCGCGTTCAGCGTGTCGAAGATCTTCATCTGGTCCGAGGTCGTCGTCATGTCGACGATCTCGGTGATGTCGGGATGGAAGCGCTTGAGCGTGCCCCGCGGCGACTCGGTATCGAACGCGCGGGTCAAAACATTGTTGGCGCTGAAATAATCCAAGAGCGTGCGCGACACGGTGGTCTTGCCGACCCCGCCTTTATCAGCGCCTACCACGATCACTGCCGGCTTCGCCATGAACCCTACCTGTATCCCTGTTGGGCACATTTTTCTGTCCGAACCGGACATCCGGTTCCGAAAAGACCGGGATTGATCCCGGATATGTCCCTAATTCCCCAAGCGACTAGTGTCCCGGTCCTGACATTCGTATCATCTCGCGGCGGGCTTTCTTACGAATGTCAGAACCAAAGGGACACTAGCAAATATATGATTCTAGTGAAGCTTTGACCCTGACGTTCCTTTGAAGAGCTCGCTGCGAAACTGAAAGGAACCTCAGGATCGCTTCACCAGGGAGCTTGCGATGAATCGAAGCTCCCCTTGCATGCTTTGGGTGGGAAGATGGCAGAAACAAGGGATATTTCAATTCTTTGGAGGCCGATTTGCCCCAATCATCGGCGTCGTTAACGGCAGAAGGCGGCTTCCCGGGATTTAGCGGCGGCCCCAGGGTCCTGAAGGAGGTCCGGAAGGAGGCCCTGATGGCGGCTCGGACGGAGACCCGTCCGCATTGCTCCACGGGCCCGAAGGCGGGGCAGGCGGGGAGCCGGCCGGTTCGGTAGCGTCGTTCCATGGGCCTCTCGGCAGGGGCGGCGGTTGATCGTCCGGGCCTTGCGTCTGGTCCTGGGGCGTGTCGGATGGCAGCGCGATCGGGCCGGGGTCGTGCCCGCCGCCGAATTTCACCAGTGCCTGGACGCGGGCGTCGACCGACGGGTGGGTGGCAAACAGGTCGGAAAAGCCCTCGCGCGGGTTATCGAGGCACAATTCCATCACCGCCGAAGTCGCGCCCGGCAGTTCGCCGTGGTTCTCGATCTTGCGCAGCGCCGAGATCATGGCGTCCGGATTCTTGGTCAATTCGACCGAGCCGGCGTCCGCGAGATATTCGCGCGAGCGTGACAGCGCGAGCCGCACCATCTGCGACAACAGCCAGGCCAGCGCGATCAGCGCCACCGCAATGATGATGACGATGACGGCCCCGCCGCCGGAGCTCTTTTTGTCTGACGATGAGGAAGAATTGTCCGACGACGAAGACGACCACGAGCGCCGGCCATAGCCGCCGTAGTAGCCGAAATTGGTGAAGCTGCGGAAAAACAGCTCGGCAAAGAAGCCGACCACGCCGGCGATGATCACCGCGATCACCATCATCTGCACGTCGCCGTTGCGGATGTGGGTCAGTTCGTGGCCGAGCACGGCCTCGACCTCCTGGTCGTTCAGCGCGTTCAGAAGGCCCGTGGTGACGGTGACCGCATATTGGCGCCGGTTGAGCCCGGTCGCGAAGGCGTTCAGCGCATCGCTTTCGATGATCTTCAGTTTCGGCATCGGAATGCCGCGCGAGATGCAGAGATTTTCAAGCAGATTGTAAAGCCGCGGCTGCTGCTGCCGCGTCACGTCCTCGCCGCCGGTCACGGCATCGACGATCTTTTGGTGGAAGAAATAGGCGATCGCGATCCACAGCAGCGTGCCGCCGGTGGCGAATGGAAACGCCTTGATCAGGTCGCGTGCGGCGGCCGTGAGGTAAAAGTCAGCGGGCGCGCCGCCGCCATAGGTCATCACTTCGGCAATCAGCGCGCCGGCATAGACCATCACGTAGACCAGCACGAACAGGCCGCCGAGCAGCAGCATCGAGCGGGTCTTGTTCGCGGCGATATGCGTGTAGAGACCGTAGGCGGCCATGAGGCGGGACTCCGCTGGTGCGGTGAAGTCGCTCGCTTAGAATTTCACCTGCGGCGCGGCCTCGACTTCGGTCCGGCTGGCGCCGAGGTCGAAGAAATCCTTGCGCGTGAAGCCGAACATGCCGGCGAACAACGCGGCCGGCATCTGCTGGATGCCGGTGTTGTATTCCTGGACCGCGTTGTTGAAGAAGCGGCGGCTTGCCGCGATCTTGTTTTCGAGGTCCGACAACTCACTCGCCAATTGCTGGAAGTTGGCGTTGGCCTTGAGGTCGGGATAGGCCTCCGACAGCGCGATCAGCCGGCCGAGCGCGCCGCTCAGTTGATTTTCCGCAGCCGAAACCTGCGACGGCCCCTGTGCCGACATCGCGGAGTTGCGCGCCTTGATGACGTCGTCGAGCGTGCCGCGCTCGTGCGAGGCGTAGCCCTTCACCGTTTCGACCAGGTTCGGGATCAGGTCGTGACGCTGCTTGAGCTGCACGTCGATGTCGGCAAAGGCCTGGCTGACGCGCTGGCCGAGCGCGACCAGCCGGTTGTAGGCCCCGAAGGCAAACAGGACGAGAACGACGATGACGCCAAGAACGATCCAGCCGGACATGGAGATGAGCTCCTGATGGGAAACGGATGCAGATAACCTAAGCCAAAAAGGGATTGGGCGGCAGCCGCCACGAGGTGGGTATCTGTTTGGTCGGCCGCAAGGTCAGGATTGTTCAACGGCCAGAGGCAGGGACAGGGTTAATTCCGGTCCATCAACGGTTTAGTTCGACAGCGCGTCACCCCAGCGCCAGCGCCGCGCTTTGGCATAGGCGGCCTTGTCGCGCCGCGGCACTTTTGCAATCTCGACGCCGTCAGCCGTGCAGAGCTTGGCCGCTACCTCGACCTTGCCGACGGCGGGCGGCGCCAGCACCCGCGCGAAGCGGCGGCGCCGGCGGTTCGCGTGTCAGCACGACGTAGCTGAACTTCTCGTCCTCGAACGGAAGCTCCGCACCCTTGACCTGAATATGGGCGCGCAGCCGTGGCAGGCGTTGCACGAAGTGGCACCAGTCCGGCGCGGCAAGCGGACACGCCTGATCGTGCGGGCAGGGGGCGGCGACATGGGCGCCGCTTGCGATCATCTGCGCGCGAAGCTCGACGATCCGCGCATAACCGGCTGGCGTGCCGGGCTCGACCACGACGCAGCGTATCCCGCGTCTTCATCCATAGGCGTTCGGCGAGCCTGCGTCGTTCGGCGTCGCTGACTTCGCCGATCAGATAACTCGCGATGACGAAGTCCGCAGGCCCGACTTCGTCGAGCGCGTCGGCGTCGCGGCGGCAGGTCATCGCGGTCAGCCGCGGATGCGCATTGCCAAGATCGAGCGCCAGTTTCTGCAAGGCCGCGTTGATATCGAGCAGCATGAAGTCTTGCAGCGAGGTGAACGTCTCGGCCGCGGCCCAGCTCGCGGTGCCCGGACCCGCGCCGACATCGAGCAAGGTCTTCGGAGCGAAGTCCGGCCTCGCCTCCGTGAGCGCGTTCAGGCAGGCCGATACCGCGGCGTAGGTCGCGGGCATCCGCACCAGCGCGTAGGCCAGCGCATCGGCAGGGGAGGCAATGATGCGGGAATTGCCGCCGTCGCGATAGGTCTTGGAAATCTGCGCCGCGCGCGTTGCGATTTCATCGCGCGCCAGACTCTCGAGCTTCTTATCCAGCGCGGCTCGAAGATCGAGCGGGAAGCGAGGGAGAGGTCATCGTGTCCCTCCCCCGCGAAGCGCGGGGAGGGTGGCCGTCGCGAAGCGGCGGTCGGGTGGGGGTGTTGCGTCATCGAAAACGTCCAACCGTGAGATCGGTTTTTCTAGAGCCCCCACCCCGGCTCGCGCGCGCTCGCCGACCTCGAGAGCGAGCTTGCTCGCCTCGCCCCGCAAGGAGAGGAGGAATCCAGCCTACGCCACGTTCTGGTCGAGGATCTTCACGGCCTCGTCCAGCGCGACCGAGACGAGCTGTGACACGCCGCGCTCCGCCATGGTGACGCCGAACAGCCGGTTCATCCGCGCCATCGTGATCGGATTATGCGTGATGATGACGAAGCGGGTCTCGGTGGTCGAGGTCATTTCGTGCAACAGGTTGCAGAACCGTTCGACGTTGTGGTCGTCGAGCGGCGCGTCGACTTCGTCCAGCACGCAGATCGGCGACGGATTGGTGAGGAACACCGCGAAGATCAGCGCCAGCGCCGTCAGCGCCTGCTCGCCACCTGACAGCAGCGACAGCGACTGCGGCTTCTTGCCGGGCGGCTTGGCGATGATCTCAAGGCCTGCCTCGAGCGGATCGTCGCTCTCGATCAGGTGCAGCGCCGCTTCGCCGCCGCCGAACAGTTCGGTGAACAGGCGCTTGAAGTGGGCGTTGACGACTTCGAACGAAGTCAGCAGGCGTTCGCGCGCCTCGCGGTTGAGACTCTGGATGCCCTGGCGCAGGCGCTTGATCGCTTCGACCAGGTCGTCGCGCTCGGTGGTCAGCGCTGTGTGCTGTGTTTCGACCTCACGCAATTCTTCCTCGGCGCGCAGGTTGACCGCGCCAAGACGCTCGCGGTCGCGCCGCAGCTTCTCGAGGTTTTCCTCGATCTCGGCAAGCGGCGGCAATTCCACGCCCGGCTCGATCTCGGCAAGACCGGCGACCGCCTGCGGCTCGGTCTCGAGCATGTCGTGGATTTCGCGCTCGATGTCGGTCAGCCGGCGCTTGGCGCCGTCCATCCGCTCTTCGGCGCGGCCGGTGGCCTCGCGGGCGCTCGACAGGGCTTCGAGCGATGCCTTGGCGTCGCGGTCGGTCTCGGCCATGACGTTCTCGGCGGCGGCAAGCGTATCGGCGGCGGCGCGGCGGGCGCTCTCGGCCGCCTCGATTTCGTTGATCAGCGCGCGGCGCTTCTCGGCGAAAACCGCGGGCGCATTCTCAAGCTCGGCGCGTTCGGCCTTGAGCTCGTTGATGCGCGCCTCGATCGTCTCGAGCTGCGACGCGGCGCTGCTCTTGCGGCTTTGCCATTCGTTGCGCTCCGCGGTGATGGCCTGAAGCCTGCGATCGGCAAGCTCGGCTTCGCGGGCCAGCGCCTGCGCCTCGGCGCGCACCTGCGCGGCGACGCGGCGGCAACCGTCGATGCCGGTCCTGACTTCGGCCAGCCGGTTTTCGGTGGGCTCGCTCGAGGGAAGTTCGTCGAGCGCCGATGTGGCGCTCTCATGGGCGGCGTGGGCTTCGCTGCGGTCGGCGGCGATGCGGTTGCGCGCCTCGGTCAACGCGGACTTGCGCGCCGTGTGACGGTTGATTTCGCGTTCCGCGGCGGCGTGACGCTCGCGTGTCGCGTCGGCTTCGCGCTGGGCGGCGCGTCCGGCGTCGCGTGCCGAGGTTTCCGCTGACGCGGCCGACTTCAACGCGGTCTCGGCGGTCTCCAGCGCCTGCCGCTTGGCGGCGGCATCGATGCGGGCCTGCTCGAGTTCGTTTTCGATGTCGACAAGGCGTGCGCGTTCGGCGAGCCGACGTGCCGCGCCGGTCGGCGCATGCGCGGCCGCGACAAAGCCGTCCCAGCGCCAGACGTCGCCTTCCAGCGACACCAGCCGCTGTCCCGGTCTTGAGTTGCGAGACAAATTCCGCGCCGCGTTCGCGCGTCACGACGCCGATCTGGGCAAGACGCCGCTTGAGTTCGATGGGGGCCTGAACGTGGGCCGCGAGCGCCTCGACGCCGGCGGGCAGGGAAGGATCGCTTTCGGTCGACTTCGGCATTGGTCCAGCGCATCGGCGCCGACGGATCGACCGGCGCATCGAGATCGTCGCCAAGCACCGCGCCGATCGCCTTTTCGTAGCCCTTGGCCACCGTGATGCCGTCGATGATCGGCGGCCACAGGTTCTTGGTCTCGCTGTTGACGAGCTTCGAAATGGTGCGCGCTTCGGTCTCGAGCCGTTGCACGCGTTTGTCGGCTTCGCTCAACGGGGTTCGGCAGGATTCCAGCGTGGCGCGAGCAGCGGCGTGCGCGGCTTCCGCCTCTTGCGAAGCGCTCTCGGCGCTGGCCCGGTTCTCCTGGCTCTCTTCGACCGCCGCGGCGAGCATCGCGAGGTCGCCGAGCCCGCTTGTTTCTTCGGCGAGCTTCTGCTCGTCGCGTTCGACGCCTGCGATGTCGGCATCGAGTTTCGCCACCCGGTCGCGGTGGGTGCGCACGTTGCCTTCGAGCTGGTTGCGCTTGGCGGTGAGGTCGGCGAGCGCCGTGGTCAGTTCAGCGAACAGGCGTTCGGCGGCCGCAAGGGTCGCTTCTGCCTCGGAGACGCGTTCGTCGACGCCGCTGCGCTTCTCGACGCGGAATTTGATTTCTTCCTTGAGCTCGGCATCTTCGGTGTCGAGCCGCTGAAGCGCCGCGTCGGCATCGGCGGTTTGCTGCTGCTCGCGGCCGATATCGGCGGAAAACTGCGTCAGGCGGCGATCGAGTTCGGCGACGCGCTCCTGGGCGCGGGCTTCCTCGCGGTCGAGTGTCTCGCGGGCATTGGTCAACCGCTGGAGGCCGGCGGCGGCGCGGGCTTCGGCCTCGCGAAGAGCGGGCAATTCGGAGGCGCGGATCGCCTGGATGCGCGCGGCTTCCGCCTGTTCGCGGGTTCGCTCCGCCATCTCGCGGACGGCGAGGTCGTGGACCTGCGTGGTCTCCGCCACGCCGGCCTGGGCTTCGATCCAGCGCAGGTGAAACAGCAGCGCTTCGGCCTTGCGGACCTTGGCGGCAACCTCGCGGTAACGGATCGCCTGACGCGCCTGCTTCTTCAAGCCGTCGATCTGCCCCGCGAGCTGCCCGATCACGTCCTCGACGCGGGTGAGGTTGGTCTCGGCCGCCTTCAGCCGCAACTCGGCCTCGTGGCGGCGGGCATGAAGTCCGGCGACGCCGGCGGCGTCTTCGAGCACGCGCCGTCGCTGTTCGGGCTTGGCTTGAATGATCTCGCCGATCTTGCCCTGGTGGACGAGCGCCGGTGACCGCGCGCCGGTGGCGGCGTCCGCAAACAGGATCTGCACGTCGCGCGCGCGCACGTCGCGGCCGTTGATGCGATAGACCGATCCGGCCTCGCGCTCGATGCGGCGGGAAATCTCCAGGACCTGGCTGTCGTTGAGAGCCGCGGGCGCCGTGCGTTCCGAATTGTCGATCGACATCACGACTTCGGCGTGGTTGCGCGCCGGGCGGTTGCCGGAGCCCGCGAAAATAACCGCGTCCATGTCGGTGGCACGCAGCGACTTGTGCGAGGTCTCGCCCATCGCCCAGCGCAACGCTTCCACCAGGTTGGATTTGCCGCAGCCGTTCGGACCGACGACGCCGGTCAGGCCGGGCTCGATCATGAAGTCCGTTGGTTCGACGAACGACTTGAAACCGTGAAGGCGAAGACGGGTCAGCTTCATGGGCACAGATTCTCTGTTGGCGGGGCGCGAATCTCCCTGCCGGGACAATACCATAGAAGGCAATGTCGGTGTGTGGGGTGAGTCGCTTTGCGCGCCTCTTGAGGGGGCGACAATGGCGAGCCGGGGGGCCAAGGGCAACCGCCGCCACTGCTTTTCCCAAGGGAATTAAGTGCGGATTACGAGCGACTTATCCCAAGATTTCTCGCCAAAAAGCGGCGGTTCCAGTTCCCGTTTAACCGCTCAAATCTTGAGCAGCGCCTTGATCCGCTTGTCGAATTCCTCAAATGGCGCATTGCCGACGACCCTGTCGTCATTGATGAGGAACGTCGGCGTCGAATTGATGCCGAGCTTGGCGTTCGCGTAGATCCGGCCGGCCACGATCTTGTTGAATACGGCCTCGTTCTTCAGGCAGTCCCTGACCTGGTCCTCGTCCAGCCCGGACTGCTTGCCGACCTTGACCAGTGTATCGCGAGGCTTCGTGAACCTCGACCAATCCTGTCTGAACATCACGTCCGTGACGGCGAAGTACTTTTCGGCATCGCCGTCGGCGATGCAGCGCGACAGCACGCTTGAAGCGGCCGCGACGGGGTCGAGCGGGAACTCGCTGAACACATACCGGATCTTGCCGGTGTCGATATAGGCGGCCTTGATCTTCGGGAAGGTGTTTTCGTTGAACGCCGCGCAATGCGGACAGGTGATCGATGCATATTCGGTGACGGTAACGGCCGCATCGGTCGGTCCGAGCGCCATCTGCGGCAACGACCCCGGCTCGGCGATGTCCTCGGCGGTGCCATTGGCCGAAGCGGCGGCGATCAGGTCAAAGCGGGTGAGGCCGGAGAGAGCGGCGACACCGGTCAACGACAGAGCGGCGGTAATGGCGCGACGCGTGACGATCAAGACCGGCTCCCGGAGGGCGGATTTCATACCGATAGTATAGGCCGCAATGGGCCGGATCGAAACCGTCCGGTCGCCGCGGTAGCTTAGCTCTTGAGCAGCGCTTTGATCCGCTTGTCGAATTCCTCGAACGAGGTTTCGCCCTTGATCATCTCGCCGTTGATGAAAAACGTCGGCGTCGAGTTCACTTTCAGCGTGTCGGAGGCGTATTTCTGGTCGGCCACGATCTTGTCGAGCAGTGACTGGTCCTTCAGGCAGGTCTCGACCTGCTGCTGGCTCAGCCCGGCCTGCTTGCCGATCCGGGTCAGCGTCTCCGTGGTGTTCTTCAGCACCCAGTCGGCTTGCTGGCGGAACAACAGGTCGGTGACCGCGAAGTATTTGCCGGCGTCGTCCTTGGCGATGCAGCGCGACAGCATCGAGCCCGCCGCCGCCTTGATGTCGAGCGGGAATTCGCGGAACACGTAGCGGATCTTGTTGGTGTCGATATAGGCGGCCTTGATCTTCGGGAACACGTTCTCATTGAAGGCCGCGCAATGCGGGCAGGTCATCGAGGCGTATTCGGTGATGGTGACGCTTGCGTCCTTGGGTCCAAGCGCCATGTCGGGCAGCGACTGCGGCTTGGCGACGTCAGCGGCGCCGTCGGCCAGCGCGTCCGAGATCAGGTGAAACGGCGACAACCCTGCGAGAGCGGCAAGTCCGGTCAGCGACAGGGCGGCGGTAAAGGCACGACGCGTGATGATCAAGATCGGCTCCCGAAAGCGCTTTGACTGTTAAACAACTGGCCTTCGCTAGCTTGAAACCACTGACGTGGCAATGCCGGGCCTTCGGCCTGATCGGCGCCGAAAGGCTCAATTTCGCTTGATTGTGGCGCCCAGCCGCGCCAGCGCCGCCCGCAACGCGTCGTCCTCGACCGAGGTCAGGGTCTGCGCGATCTGCTCGACCTCGCGCGGGTCGGGGGCGGGTACCGCGCGCGGACGTTCCCGGCGCGACAGCGGGCCCTGCCGCAGCGCCAGCCGGCCGACGGCGCTCCAGCCGAAGAAGCGGTTGACGCGCTGAAGGATCACGTCGGAAGCGTGCTGAATTTCCAGCGCCATCGGACCTTCCACCCGAAGCACCAGCGTGGCCGGTTCCGGTGGCTGGCCTTCGACGGGCCGCGGCCATTGCATCTTCAGGGGCTCGCAATGGGCGGACAGCTCTGACCCGATGATCTCCGCCCAGCGCGTGACAAGCTCGCGCGCGGCAAAGCCCTGCTTGGCGTAGGCGTCGGAAAAGACGTCGCTGAGCAGGACGGATAACGGCTTGGCCGAGATCCGGCCGGGCTTGTTCATCGGGGGAGGCTTTGCGTACATATTAGTGGTCCAATTCTAACATTCGCATCCCATCTCAGCATGCACTTTGCGAATGTTAGAATCTGAAAGGACCAGCTAGGCAAATATATGTCTCTAGCTGGAGTTTTGGATTTGACCTTCGCTGAGCGAACTCGCGGCCGGACTGGGTAGCGAAGATCAATGATCCACTCCGCTAAAGTATGAGTTTATCAGGCGCGCCGTATCCGCGGAAGAAGTCCCCTTCGTCGGAGCAAGACGGACGCGGCTGCCGCGCGCCCGGCGCTGTTGCTCGCCTGGTACGACCGCCATCGACGGGTGCTGCCGTGGCGTCCACCGGCCGGCCACCGCCCCGATCCCTACGCCGTGTGGCTGTCGGAAATCATGTTGCAGCAGACCGGGGTCAAGACCGTCGGTCCCTATTTCCAGAAGTTCCTGGCGCGTTGGCCCGACGTCAATGCGCTCGGCCGCGCCTCGCTCGACGACGTCCTGCGGATGTGGGCGGGGCTCGGTTATTATTCGCGTGCGCGCAACCTGCACGCCTGCGCGGTCGCGGTGTCACGCGACCATGGCGGCGCGTTCCCGGATACCGAGGAAGGCTTGCGGGCGTTGCCGGGCATCGGGCCTTACACGGCGGCGGCGATCGCCGCGATCGCGTTCGACCGCCGGACCATGCCGGTCGACGGCAATATCGAGCGGGTGGTGTCGCGGTTGTTTGCGGTCGAGGAAACGCTGCCGCAGGCCAAGCCGACCATTCAAAAGCTCGCGAGCGACGTTGCTTGGCTCGCGCCGGCGACGAGATCTCGCGCTGGCGACGAGAAGTCTCGCGCCGGGGATAGCGCGCAGGCGCTGATGGATCTCGGCGCGTCGATTTGTACGCCGAAGAAACCCGCGTGCAGCCTGTGCCCGCTCAACGAAGGATGCGCCGCACGTCAGCGCGGCGACCAGGAGATGTTTCCGCGTAAAGCGCCTAAGAAGGCCGGCGACTTGCGGCGAGGTGCCGCGTTCGTCGTCACGCGCGGCGACGAACTGCTGGTGCGCACGCGCCCGGAAAAGGGACTGCTCGGCGGCATGACCGAGGTGCCGGGTTCGGATTGGCGCGCGGCGCAGGACGACGATGCCGCGTTGAAGCAGGCGCCACGGCTTGCGGGCGTGGCCCGCTGGCATCGCAAGGTGGGCGTGGTCACACATGTTTTCACGCATTTTCCGCTCGAACTGGTGATCTACACGGCGCACGTGAAGGCGCGTACCCGCGCGCCAAAGGACATGCGCTGGGTGCCGATCGCAACACTCGACGGCGAAGCGCTGCCGAACGTGATGCGCAAGGCGATCGCGCACGGGCTCGGCTAGAGCTGACACTGCTGACAGCAGCGGTGAGTTCGCCAGGGTGCCTGGATGGAGGCTCTGCCATGCTCGAGCGCGCTCGACGATATTCCCGCTCCGCCCAGCCGCCAGACTGGAAGACGCCTTGGGGCAAGCGGAAGAGGGTGCGGGGTCACCTGGCGTCGGACTTATGGTCACAGCGTAGTTGTAGTTGGTTTGTACTAAATTCCGAGTTGGGTTGGCGGCTGCTCGATGCACGGCCCGACAGGGGCTGGCTCGCAGTTGGTTTCGACGGAAAGCTCGAGTTTTGCAATCCGGCGGGTTTCATCCAGGGCGGCATTCTCACCGCCATGCTGGACGACACATGGGGCCGGCGCCTGACCAGCGTGAAAATTCTCATGGGGCCAGCCGCCTTCATGACCAGCGGCGGAAAATTCTACACCACCACGATCAGCCTGACGGTGAACTTCCTCGCGCCGGCCAAACCGGGACCGTTGACCGCGGAGGCCCAGGTCATCCAACTCGGCAAAAGCATCGCCTTCATGGAGGGCAAGCTGATGGATCAGCATGGCGCCGTGCTCGCGCTCGCCACCACGACAGCGCGGCTGATCGAGGCGGCGAAGGCGCTGCGTTAGGGACGTCCACTTGTAGTCCGAAGCTGACTTCCCGCGTCACGACGGTTAGTGCCCGCGACCGGAGCCAAAGGCGTCCATCGCGTGAGCCATGAAAATACCGACACTAAGAACAATGAATAAGCCCGCAATAATCGAATACATAATCCGCTCCAAAAATATGGGAGCAGAGTGGGAGGTCGTCCGCCGCACAGTCAAAAGCTTTTCCGGGCAGAATTCGCATTTGAATCGGAACTGATGAATTCGAGCCACAGGTTTACTGCGTCGGTCAGACCCGGACCAAAGATCTGGCGCTTCTGGATGTCAGCTTCCAGCCCCGAGGCGGAAATTCGGTAGCGGGTTCTCAGGCCACGCACTTTTCCATCTTGGCGAACCGGCTCGAGCCGAGCCAGGTCTGCAGACCGTCCGCCAGCTTGCGATTGCCGCTGACCACAAGCTGATCGTCTCGCTTGGCGCGGGCGATCGTGGTGTACCCCATCCACACTTCCGTCATGGTCCGCAAGTCGGTCGTCAGATAGAGGTCGACGTCGAAGCCGGGATCGACCGAACACAGGTCTATTTCCTTGCCCGGTTCGATGATCAGCCACCAATTGCGCTTTGCCGGCGGCAGATCGCGATAGATGATCTGAACCGTGCTCCGGCGCGGGGGCATCGGATCGGTGTTGATATTTCGACGCATGTTCCACATCAGAAGATTTACGTCGAGATGCGCGAGTGAGGTCGCTGTTGTCACCCAGTGATGACCCCAATCTCCGATGGCATCCACGACGGGCTTGAGTGCGCGTCCCGCCGCGGTCAGACGGTATTCGTAGAGGTCCGGCCCCTTGGCGTCGGCAACGCGTTCGAGGATTCCTGCAGCCTCCAGCTCCTTCAACCGCTTCGACAACAGCGTCGGCGACATTCGGGGCATGCCCCGGCGCAGATCGTTGAAGCGCGTCGTACCGAGCAGCAGCTCACGCAACACCATCATGGTCCATCGCGTGCACAGGATCTCGGACGCCATGGCGACCGGACAGAAAGACTTGCTGGCTTCCGTCATTGCAGCCCTCGGCTCGTTGTTAGACAGCCACGGCTCCTTATAGCCGGTCGGGGCGAGGGGCGGCCAGTACAGATACTGTATCGGGTGAGGTCCAGTTTCTGAACTAGCGGCTGTTCGGCCGGGCGTGGAATTCCTGCGGCTAACGCATCGAGAAGGTCTCGAAGCGCACCAGCAAAGGAGAACGTTATGCCGCTCGTCGATATTCAGGTGATTGAAGGCGTGTTCGACAGATCCCAGAAGCAACAGATGATCCGCACCATCACCGACGCGATGGTCGCGATCGAAGGCGAAGCCCTGCGTGGCGTCACCTGGGTTCGCGTCCACGAGGTCGCCAGTGGCGATTGGGGCATCGGCGGAAAGGGCCTCACCACGGCCGACGTCAAGGCGATGGCCGGCCGCTAATGGTCGTTGGTGCCGGAGGACCCGCTTTGGCGGAGTCCTCCGGCACTCACATGGGCGTCAGATGGCGCTCGCCCGCTGCACGATCGGCGGCTTGGCGTTGAGGCCTTCGACCTGGAAGCCCGCGACGCGCTTGTAGTTGGCGGCGATGTCTTCCAGCTCCTGCCGTGACAGCACGTCGGTGACATCGTCGAATCCGTCGGGCGCGCGTTCCTCGACCAGTTGCATCACCTGCTCGGGCCCGTTGCGGCGGTTGAGCAGGACAAGCTCCGATGTGGCCGGTCTTCGCTCGGCCTCATAGGCCCCAGCGCCACATCGCTGACCCCATGCGCCAGAATTTCCCGGGTCAGAACCCGCGCATCGAGGATGGCTTGCGAGGCGCCATTGGAGCCGACCGGATACATCGGGTGCGCGGCGTCGCCCATCAGCGTGACGCGGCCGAAGGTCCATTGCGGAATTGGATCGCGGTCGACCAGCGGATATTCGAACGCGTGTGACGCGTTGCGGATCAGGCCGGGGACATCGAGCCAGTCGAATTTCCAGTCGGCGAACCACGGCAGGAATTCTTCCATGTGGGCCGTGCGATTGTAGTCCTCGCGGCGCCATTGATAGGTCGGGGGCATGTGCCGCTCGGCGATCCAGTTGATCTGGAGTTTGCCGTCGTGGTCGGGATTTTTTGAAATCGGATAGCAGACGAATTTCAGCATCTCGTGGCCGGCCATGATCATCGTGCGGCCGGACAGAAAAGGCTTTGCCGCCGTGACGCCGCGCCAGAGAATGCGCCCGTTCCAGATCGGCGGGCCTTCGTTCGGATAAAGCCTCTCTCGCGCGGCGGAGTGAATGCCGTCGGCGGCGATCAGGACCGCGCCTTCGTAGTCGCCGGCCGTTTTTCCGGTTGCCTTGTCGATGAAGCTCGCACGAATGCCGTTCGGACGTTTCGGTCCAGCCGCTGAGGTGGTGGCTGGTGAGGATGTTCTCCGTGCCCAGCCGTTCGACGGCGGCCTCGAACAAAATCTGTTGCAGGCGTGCCGCGATGGATCGAGAATTGCGGCCACTTGTAGCCGGCTTCCAGGCCGCGCGGTTCGCTCCAGATCGGCCGGCCGCGCTTGGAGAAATACGCCAGCTCCCGTGTCGCGACGGCCGCGGCATCGAGGCGCTCGTGCAAACCAAGCTCGATCAGTTCGCGAACGGCATGCGGCAGCACATTGATGCCGACGCCAAGCGGCTTCAACTCGGGAACGCTTTCGAACACTTTGGCGGGAACGCCGATCTGGTGCAGGCTCAGCGCCAGCGTCAGTCCGCCGATGCCGCCCCCGGCAATAAGAACAGTCATGTCAGTGTCGTCCTGATGAAGTGGATTTGACATTCGCTGGCCTGCATGGCGCGCGCAAGGGGCAACTGCGGGGACGACGATCTGGAGACTTCAGCTCGCAGATCTTTTCGGACCATCCAGTCCACGTCCGGTCTCCAGCATCAGTTTCCGCAGCCAGATCGAGCCGGGATCGAACTGGGCGCGCGTCGGATAGAACATATGCTGCTCGTCGATGCCGGGATCGAACGGCGGCGTAACGGTTTTCAGGGAGAGCTGTTTGGCCAATGCCGCAATCAGCCGGCGCGGCACGAAAGCCACGAGGTCGGTGCGCGCCGTCACGTGCAGCGCCTCGATATAGCCGGGCACGACAAGCGCGATCCGCCGTTCGATGTTCTTCGTGTGCAGCCAGCGGTCGATCAGGTCCTCGTTCTGGCCGCGGATCACGACGGCGACATGGCGTGCGGCGAGAAAGGCGTCGCGCTTCTTCAACCCGGCGCCAACGGGATGGTTGCGTCGGACCGCGAGCGCGTCGCTGTCGACATAGAGCCGCTGGCGATGAAATCCCTTGAAGGCATCGCCGATCGAGATGACGAGATCGATGGTGCGGGCAAATTCCGCGGTGAAGATCGCAGGCCCCCGCCACGGCACCACGTCGATGGTCACGCCCGGCGCTTGCTTCGTCACCTTCTCCATCAAGGGCGGCATCAGCAGTTCGACCGCGAGATCCGGCATCATCAGGCGGAAATGCCGTTCGCTGCGGCCGGCGTCGAACTCGTCCGGCATGAACAGCCCGCGGATCTGATCAAGCGCCTGCGCAAGCGGCCCGCGCAACGCCTGTGCCCGCGGCGTCAATTCCATCCGCGGGCCCGTTCGCACCAGAAGCGGATCGCCGATCACATCGCGCAAGCGTTGCAGCGCATGGCTCGCCGCCGGCTGTGACAGGCCGATCCGCATCGCCGCGCGGCTGACGCTGGCTTCTTTGAGCAAGGCGTCGAGCGCGACCAGCAGATTGAGGTCAAGCGAATTCAAATTCATGGAATGAATAATTATCATATTTCATATCGATTGGAAGAATATCGTTCCATGGCGCAATGATCGCGGGTGTTTCCACCGACGAGGGAGGCCGCCATGAGCGACACCGCCAGCAACAAGAAACTGATCGAGCAGATTTTCGCCGCCGCCGGCGATCCCGATCCCGCCGCGCGCGACCGCGCGCTGTTCGTCGCCAGTCTCGCCGACGACGCGATTTGGACCGTGACCGGTCAATATTCGTGGTCGCGGACCTTCACCGGCAAGCAATCGATCCTGAACGACCTGCACGGTCATGTCCGCACGCGGCTTGTCGAGCGGACGCGCACGATTGCGCATCGCTTCATCGCCGATGATGATTTTGTGGTGGTGGAAGCAAAGGGCAACAACGTCACGCGCGAAGGCGTGCGCTACGACAATGACTATTGCCTGGTGTTTCGCCTGGAAGGCGGCAGGATCAGGGAGATCCGGGAATACTGCGATTCCGTGCTGACCGAAAAGGCGCTCGGCAAGTTTCCAGCAGCCGTGTCGAATTGAGCGTTCGGGCTATGCGATCAATGTTCGCGCTTGTCCGGCTATGGCGCGATCGCCGACGATCGCGCCGGCTGCTTGCCGCCATGAGCGAGCGCGAATTGCACGATTTCGGAATCTGCCGTGTGGACATTGCCGACGCTGTCGGCAGGCCATTCTGGCGGGAAAGCTGCCACGATCGGCAACCAAAGAAAAACGGCTCCGCTAGTGGTCCGATTCTAACATTCGCATCCCGTTTCAGCGGCCACTTTTGCGAATGTTAGAATCGAAAGACCACTAGAAAATATGTGTTTTCTAGTGGAGTTCAGGATTTGACATTCGCTTTCCGAACTCGCGGCTAGCTAGATCGCGAATGTCAAATCCACTCCACTAGAGGGAGCCGTTTGATTGACGCGATCGGCTCAAGCCACCTTGGTCTTGAGGTGGCCGAACATGATGTGCTTGGCCTCATCGTCCATTTCGGCCTTGAAGGTGAACTTGTCCTTCAGCGCGATGGCGCGCGCCGCGGCCGGCCGTGCCGAGACTTCATCGTGAAGGCGCTTCACATTCGGATATTTCGAGAAGACGTCGTCGCCGAGCACGTACGGCGCCATCCGTACCCAGCCCCAGAACGCCATGTCGACGATGGTGTAGGTATCGCCGACCATGTATTTGCTCTTGGCGAGATGGTCGTCGAGGATCTTGTAGTGGCGATGCGCTTCATACTGGTAGCGGTTATGCGCGTATTCGAGGTCCTTGGGCGCTGCGTGCTTGAAGTGCACGGCCTGTCCCGAATAGGGGCCGAGGCCGGTCGCAATGAACATCAGCCATGAATAAAGCTGCGCGTGGCTTTGCGGCGTGTTGGCGGGCATGAATTTGCCGGTCTTCTCGCCGAGATAAAGCAGGATCGCGTTCGAGTCGAAAACGAGAACGCCGTTATCGTCGATCGCCGGCACCTTGCCGTTCGGATTCACCTTGAGGAATTCCGGCTTGAACTGGTCGCCCTTGCGGGTATCGACCGCGATCAATTCGCAGGGCAGGCCGGTTTCCTCGAGAAACAGCGCGACCTTGTTCGGGTTCGGCGCGCCGTTGAAGTAGAACTTGAGCATTCAAATCTCCCTTTTCGTTTATTGCCGCCAATCGGGGACGCGGGCCGATGGCCCGCGGACCCGCAGTTCTTGCACGAATTTTGCGGAAAAGCGCAAGCGACGTGTTCGTGAGGGGATAGGCGAACGTCAGGCCTTGGCCGGTTCGCCGATCTTGTCCTGCGTCCTGGTCTCGAAATCCGAAGCGTCATGACGCTCGTGCAGTTGCCGGGCCGGGTCGCCCGAGACGCGATTGACCATGCGGCCGCGCTTCACCGCCGGCCGGTCCGCGATCGCAGCCGTCCAGCGCTGCACGTTCTTGTAGTCCTGGACCGAAAGGAATTCGCCGCCGTTGTAAAGCAGTCCCTGCGCCAATCCGCCGTACCAGGGAAACACCGCGATATCGGCAATCGTATATTGATCGCCGGCGAGATATTCGTTGTCGGCCAAGCGCCGATCGAGCACGTCGAGCTGGCGCTTGGTCTCCATCGCGAAGCGGTCGATGGCGTACTGGATCTTGAACGGCGCGTAGGCATAGAAATGCCCGAAGCCGCCGCCGAGATAGGGCGCGCTGCCCATCTGCCAGAACAGCCAGGACAGGCACTCGGCGCGCGTCGGCGTATCCTTCGGCAAGAACTCGCCGAACTTCTCGGCCAGGTGCAGCAGGATGGCGCCGGATTCGAAAACCCGGAACGGCTTCGCTCCGCTGCGATCCAGCAGCGCCGGAATTTTCGAGTTCGGATTGACGTCGACGAAGCCCGAGCCGAATTGCGCGCCGTCGATCCGGATCAGCCAGGCGTCGTATTCCGCCCCGCGATGACCCAGCGCCAGCAACTCCTCGAACATGATCGTGACCTTCTGGCCGTTCGGCGTCGCCAGCGAATAAAGCTGAAAGGGATGCCGCCCGACCGGCAATTCCTTGTCGTGGGTCGTCCCCGCGATCGGCCGGTTGGTGCTGGCAAACTTGCCGCCATTCTCGGCGATCCATTTCCAGACTTTCGGCGGCGTATAGGCTTCTTCGGTCATTCGGTGCTCCCTGGGGGACGTTCCGTAAACGGCGTCGGATGGGCGGCAATATAGGGTTTCGCGGAGAGGCGGAAATAGCCGGATGCGCGCATCGTGCATGCAGTCCCGCCGTGCGGCGATTGTGGGTTGACCTCAATGCGCTCTAGTTTGTACGAGAAGCAGTGGTCGCGTGTTACCTCGCGCCAAATGCGAACGGCATCAACTGGTTATTCCGATCTGTTTTGATGGCCCGGATGGATAACGGACGAATCCTTGAGCAGAAAATCCTATCGCATCGGGATCGACGTAGGAGGAACTTTCACCAAGGCCGCCTTGATCGACAACATCGACGGCAGCGTGGTCGGGCGTTCGTCCGTTCACACCACCCATGACCATCCGGACGGTGTCGCAGCGGGTGTCATCGAAGTGTTCGAACGGGTGCTCGGCGATGCCGGCATCGAGGCCGGCGACGTCGTCCTTCTCGCCCACAGCACGACGCAAGCGACCAATGCGCTGTTGGAAGGCGACGTGGCCCGGGTTGGAATCCTGGGCCTCGCGGGCGCCAAGGCGGCGAAACTCGCGCAGGCCCAGGTTCGCATCGATCCGATCGAACTCGCGCCGGGCCGCGTGCTTCAGACCTGCAACCAATTTTTGCTGAGCGACGCCCTCGACCGCAAGGCGGTCGAGAATGCCGTGGCTGCGCTCCGCGCGGAGGGCGCGCAGGTGTTGGTGGCGTCGGCTGCCTTCGGCGTCGACAATACCTCGACCGAAGAACTGGTTCGTGCGGTCGGCGACGAATTCGGGCTTCCGACGACGTGCGGCCATGAGGTCACGCGACTGTACGGACTGACGACGCGAACGCGGACCGCCGTCATCAATGCGTCGATCCTGCCGCGGATGATCGCGACCGCCAATCTCACCGAGACGAGCATCAAGAAGGCCGGCATCGATGCGCCGCTGATGATCATGCGCGGCGATGGCGGCGTGATGGACATCGGCGAAATGCGGCATCGCCCGGCCATGACGATGCTGTCCGGACCTGCGGCGAGCGTCGCGGGCTCGTTGATGCATGTCGGCATGTCCGACGGGATCTATTTCGAAGTCGGGGGAACGTCGACCAACCTCGGCGTCGTCAAGGCCGGCCGTCCGGTCGTGACCTATGCGAACGTCGGCGGCCACGATACCTACGTCAATTCCCTCGATGTGCGCGTGTTGGGCGTCGCCGGCGGCAGCCTGATCCGGATATCGGGCGGTTCGGTGCGCGAGGTCGGGCCGCGAAGCGCCCACATCGCGGGTCTCCGATACGCCTGCTTTGCACCGGCCGAGGTCTTCGAGAACGCCCGCGTCGTGTTCTTCGAGCCGAAGCCCGGCGACGGCGACGACTTCGTCGCGATCGAGACCGAAGCGCACGGCCGCTTTGCGTTGACGACGACCTGCGCCGCCAATGCCGCCGGGCTGACGTTTCCGGAAATGCATTGCTACGCGCCGGCGGAAGCCGCGCGCGCGGCCTTTGCGCCGCTTGCGGCAATGATGGGCAAGGACGTCGTCTCGTTGGCGAAGGAAGTCCTGGCCTCGGCGGCCGGGCAAGGTGATGCCGACCATTCAAAGGTTGATCAAGGAATACCAGCTCGACGAGGACCAGCAGGTGCTGATCGGAACCGGCGGCGGCATCGGCGCCTTGTTGCCGACGGTTGCGGAGGAATTGGGCCTGCGGTTCGAGATCGCGAAGGATGCGGAGATCATCTCCTCGATCGGGGCGGCGCTGGCGATGGTTCGCGAAGTCGTCGAACGGGTCAATCCCGATCCGTCGTCGGACGATATCGTGCATCTGCGCGAGGAAACGCTGGAAGCGATCGCAAGGTTGGGAGCCGACCCGAAGACGGTCGACGTTTCGGTGGAGATCGACCGCCAGACCGGCAGGATCCGGGCGATCGCCACCGGCGCCGCCGCGTTGCGCAGCGCTGGGGAAACGGAGACCGTCTCGGAGCGGCAGGCACGCCGGATCGCGGCACGGTCGTTCCGTCTGTCGGAAGACGAACTCGAACTCGCCGCCGAAACCCCCGGCGCGTTCGTCTACACGCCGACAGCCGGCTCGAGGCATTCGCTCCGGATCGTCGACCGGCGCGGAAACGTGCGTTTGCAGCGCAGCCATGCGGTCGTGCAGCGGACGACCGTCGAAAAATGGCAGGATTCCTTCCGATCGATGAATCTGTTCGGACCTGAAGACCCGGCGGATACCTTTTTCGGGGCGGTTTTGCTGTATGATAGCCATCTGGTCGACGTGACCGACGAAAGCCTCTATTCCAATGCGGTCAAGATCGTGGATAGCGAGCTTTCGGGCGTGCCGGCTGGAATGCCGCTGGTTTTGATCGGCCTGGGACGGCCGACGTCGATCGAGAAGATGCGAGAGGAAAAGGGTGATGGAGAAGTTTGAGAAGCTGAAGGCCGTGGCGGCCCCGATGGGAATCCCCAACGTCGATACCGACGCGATCATTCCCAAGCAGTTCCTGAAGACGATCAAGCGGGCCGGGCTCGGCAAGGCGCTGTTCTCCGAACGCCGCTACAACGAGAACGGCGAAGAGCGGTCGGACTTCGTGCTGAACCAGGGACCTTTCCGCAAAGCCAAGATCCTTGTGGCCGGCGAGAACTTCGGCTGCGGATCGAGCCGCGAGCACGCGCCGTGGGCGCTGCTCGATTTCGGCATCCGTTGCGTCATCGCGCCGTCGTTCGCCGACATCTTCTACAACAACATGTTCAAGAACGGCATGTTGCCGGTCAAGCTGAGCGCCAAGCGGGTGCACGAGCTGATCCAGTTCCTGACCGAGCTTCCGGGCGCCGAAATCACCGTCGATCTGCGCGAGCAGACCGTGACCGGACCGGACGAGCAGGTCGACCGTTTCGACGTCGCGGCGTTCTCGCGCGAAAGTCTTCTGAACGGCTACGACGAGATCGAGCTCTCGCTGTTGAAGAAGGACAAGATCGAGGCTTACGAGAAGCGACAGAGCGCCGAGCATCCCTGGCTGTAAGCGCGGCGACGCTGACAGGAGAAACCGATCAGGCGGGATGAGCTGAAGCTCATCCCGCCTTTTTCTTTACGTTCGGCTGCGAGTATTGTAATGTGGAAGACGAAGCGACAGTCATGTGGAACGCCGAGAACATTCTACTGCTCAGAAAGCTCTGGTCGCACGGCCAAAGCGCGGGCCAGATTGCCGAACGATTGGATTTCAGCCGTTCGGCCGTATCAGCCAAGTTGAAGCGATTGGGTTTGAAGCGCGGTCACAAGCCGCCGACCTGCAAGCCCGTGATACTGGCCGCACGTTCAGCCTCTTCAGGGATCAAACGCTACCTGCCTGTACGGCGGAGGCGGAAACGTCACGTTGAACGCGAAGAGTACTCCCAGCGCCAGCTCTACGCGATGCTGTCCGAGGCGGTGAAAAATACCGGCAAGAAAACTCGCTGAGTTCACGTCGCTACCTGATCGATTGCGGCTTCAGCTTCCTGCCGAAGCGCTTGAAGCGGTCGGCCGGTCCGCTCGGCGTTCACCGCGGAGATGTTCACCGCGGAGATGAAGGTCACTTCGACAAGGGCGACAGCGCCTGCGAAATGTGAGACTGCGGCAGCTTCAGTAGCCCGCTAAACGGCGTATTCAGTTCGGCAATCAGGAACAAGGCTCCCGCCGCCGACAATGCAAAGAGAAACACGAAGGCCATAACGGTCGGATTTGTTGTTCCGAGAATGCTGGAGCTGGCGAAAATGACAGCCAGCCAGAAGACGAGAAGCACCAGGAATGGTGTCGGAAGCTCGCTTCCTGCGTCAGCAAACAAGCGCAGTCGCGCTTGAGTACTCGCGACTCACGACGTCGTCGATCTGCTTCCTGAGATTGCGCTGCTGGTCTGTCGTATTGGGCAGCTCATCGAGCGCGACCGAGAGACGCTTCCAGGCGTCTGATGTAACAAAACCCTGATATTGTGGCCTATCTCCGTCAGTCCAAATGCTGTTCGCTAGTGCCCGAGCCTGCTCGCGCAGGGCTTCCCTCGCGTTATTGGCGGCCGGACCATATGCAGGAAAGCAACTGGTCACCCAAGACCAGATCCGATGATATCTGGCTTACTTGAGACGCGGTCGAATCGTAGGAGATTTTCGCCGTCGAGATCAGCAAGCCCAGAATGAGAGCTGCCAGCGTGGAGATCAATCCGACGCCGGACTTGATGACACTGGCGGCCTGATCGTTCAGATGATGTCCCGGGAGGCGGTCGCGCAGCCATGCGCCGATTGCGGCGCCGCCGATCATCGCCGCGAGTGAAATGATCAATAGCCAAACAAATTCATTCATCCGAAGAGCCTTATCAAAACCAGAACATTCACTCGGTGATCGAAAACAAGAAAAACTAGAAAGTCACGCTCGCAAGTGGCGCGGACCCGTTCCCCGGCTGCAATGCGCCGACGTGCCGTCAGAATTGCAGCGGCGCGGAGCGGGTTCGCCGAAGAAAAAATTGCTCGAACAATTTGTCGCCACCGATATCCCGGGCGACTTCTCTCAGAGCGAAGAACGGCATCAGGACAATAAACATGATTACGGCGAGCACGAGCAGCTCGAAAAGGCCTTTGGCCGTCAAGCTGTCCATAACAGTCTTGCCTTTCCATAAGCCCGCGAGAACCTCCTCGATCAGGTGAAAAATAATCAGGATCAGCGCGAACACCGCAGACCTATATGCGATCGGGTAGATCAGAGGTCTGTCTTTTAGTTCCTCCGCCACGTGAAACTCTTCTGCGACAAAAATGATCTTCGCCAATACGAACGCATTTATGATGGCGAAGCCCTGATGATAGAACGAAGGTTCGCCCAGAACGACCGATTTGTGAAGCGCGAACAGGCCCAGCAGCAGCCATAGATAGGCGAATATCCAGAGCAGCTTCTTCGCTTCAGGGATAACCCTTTCCTTGAGGCGGTCAAGTTGATCACCGGCCACAGCTTCACCTCCCCATCAAGCACCGACTGAGGTGCATCGCTTGAGACCTAAATCGGGCAGCGGGCGAATCTGATGGTCACATTATCCATGTCGGGAAGCAGCCTATCGAGCGTGTTGTCATCGACCGGCTTGTAGACGAACTGATAGTTATCCGTCGTAATAGTTGTTGAGCAAATCGCCTCCAGCGTCGTGGAATCTCCATTCTGCTTCCGCGACTTGATGTTGCACTTTGCGCTTTTTCCCTGGATGACGTCGCCGTTCACGATGAAGCCCGAGCCGTAGAGATCCGACATCTCTGCAAAGGTCACCGCGCTTCCCTTCTTGCTGAAAATCCGGCTGCAGACACTCGCGATCCGACGCCCAGGCCCCGGAAAGGTCGAAGGCGAACGCCTTTCCTGAAACCAGCGATAGGGCGATAATCAATCCCACGATCCATCTGCTCATGTCTTCTCCTTGGCGAATTACTCGGCAGCCGCACTTTCGGTTGCTGCACACATATCGCTCCCGGTTTTAGTGGCAGTGGGAGCTAGAGCCGCTTCGGCCAAAGCTGGCCAGGCCGCCGGTATGGTATGAGCGAGTGAGTCCAGTTGAGAACGAAGTAACCCACCGACCTTTGCGCTTTGCGGCCGTCGAAAGCGCCATCGACCTATTCGCTGAAATAAATGTGGCCGTCTTGATCTACGTCAAACGCGGCTCAGCAAGTACGTGCCTCGAACATCGCGCGGGTTGGCCGGGAAGACCATGCAAAATCGGACAGCGGGTCGGCGTTGAACCGGGTTGAGCGGCCTCACGTCTGCTCGGGGTCAAAAACTGACCGTCGGAGCGCTCTTCGTACGTGATCAGGTACGATGCCGTGCCGGCGACGATTGCCGTCGATACCGCCTCGCTGGCAGGTAACAGATGCGCCGCCACGGTGATGGCAACCAGCCACGCCATGACGCTTTCACCAGCGGCCAAGGTTTTGATGGAACCGTGGTTGACTATTGCCGCCGCTACCACTGAGCAGAGCGCAAATCGAATGGCGGGGGCCTTTTCAGCGTTACCTTGCGCGAGTTTTCGGTCTGCTTCCGATCATGAATGGACTTCGAATGACGGGCCTCTCAAGTCCGCTACGGGTCACGAGCCGACATGAGGCAGCGCAACGCTGCTGGTCTGCCTTACTGCCGGAAGCCGACGTCACGCATCGCTAAGCCGGAGGTTGGCTAAGGGCCAAAAGCGGACTCTCGCGCGACTTTCGTTTAGTTGCTGTTCTTCGCCAGAGCGAATCCTGCTTCAATCGTGCCGGGCGAACCAGCGAAGCGGTTAAGATGAGGCTGTTTCAATTCTAGCGGACATTATCCGAGCTCCGGCTTCCACATTGGCCCTGGTTAACCCCGTGGCTGTGCGGGAGTTGCGTATTGTTCGTACTGCACCGAGAAAGGAGTAATGTGCTTTTTTGGCCGAGATAGCCAGGCTGCGCGAAATCTCTCGCACGAGACATCGGTAATGAAAACCCTATTGCTTTGGGCCGTCATTCTTCTTGGCGTTTTGACACTGGCACCCGTCGTCGCGGAAGCGACCCTCCGTCTTTATGTGAGCTTCTTCACGAGGCCTGCGCCGCTCTTCCGCTCCGATGCGCAAACCGGATGGAGCAATGCTCCTGGTCTCTTGACGACGCTGATCAATGCGGCCGGAGAAGAGTGGACCATCCGAACCGACGAGAACGGCCAAAGGCTCATGGCGCAGGAGCCTCACGCCGATCGCACGGTTTTGATCCTTGGCGATTCGTTATCTTTTGGCGAAGGTATAAACATTGAGGATCGCTTCGACGTAAGGCTGCTTTCGTCTCTCACCGGTACGCGCATCATAAATACCGGCACCATGGGCTATGGGACCGATCAGGAGTACGTCGTTTTCAGAAACTGGAAACATGTTTTGAAGTCGGGCGACAGCGTTCTGATTGTGCTGAACAGCAGCGACTACCTCGATGTATTGAGACAGCGCTTTGTTGGCCGATCAAAGCCCTACGTCGAGAAGGTGGACGGCTCGTATATCATTCGCCCACCGCGCCTCGGCCTGTGGGAACGATGGAGCGATTGGTCCCTCGTGGCGAGGGTCGCCACAAAATTCATCGCCCCCAACTTTCCAGAGAACGTAGACCCGAGCCAATCGATCGAGATCATCGCTTTCATTCTGGGTAGAATTCGCGAAGAAGTTCCAAGCGGGGTGAGCGTAGTTCTCGCCCATCAGGGCTCGCGCGATTTCCTTGGACCAACGCTTGGCCTGCGCTCGACGATTTTTTGCAAATTTGCGCATGCCTGCATCGATCTCGACGATACGCTCGCCGCTGATCCGGCTCATCTTCTTCCCGACGGTCATTGGAGTGCGTCCGGTCACATGGCCGTGGCACAGGCTCTCTTGAATGCGCTTCGAAATTGAGGATCGGGCTTACCCGTGGCCGCTTTTGCTGCTTTGCGCGTATCTCAACCGCGCGGGAACTGCCGAGGCGATGAACCGCCCGGCCAGCCTGCGCTCAGTCGCAGCCAACTTCGTCTCAATGCGCCCGGATGTGGCCGGCAGATTATCAGGGCTTCCTACCGTCTGACCATGAACATCCGCTTTGGGTCAAAAGCGGAAACCAGACGGCGCTCTGCCTCAAGTCCGCTTCGCGGTTGGAAGCGGACATCGCGCGGCTCTCGTAGTTGTGGATGAGATCGGCGGCTAGCCTGCGAACGCGTTGCCTTCCTGAACCGAACAGGAGGCTGGCCCGGCGGAGACGGATTCCAGCTCCATCATCTTGCCGGTCGCATTGCTCCGGACGGTCGTAACGCCACTCCCGGCTTTCCCGGTCAACACGTCGGCGCTGCATGAAGAGCCGCCGTCGAAGGTGACGCGGATCCTGCGGCCGAGCCCATGATTGTTGGCGCTCGCGATCAACGTGTTGCCCTGGAAGGACACAGCGCCGGCTCCGTCCCCGTCACTTCCGCCGGCGCCGACCCGGTCCTTGGACCCTGAGGCGCGCCCGGAAGCCGTCGAAGAGGTGAGGCGCTTGAACAGTTGCCCCTTGGTGCTGACATACACTGTAAACGAGAGCGGAATCGAAACCGACTTGAACGCGCCTTCGCCTTGCACGCGCTGGCTTCGCGCTTCGCTCCAGGTGACCCGCAACGTCTTGCCGTAAAGGCTCTGAGGGGCCGCTTGGGCGGCGGGTACAAAGGTCATTCCTGCCAGGACTACAAAAATCATCGATCTGTGCATTGGATTCCTAATCTTGCATCCGTGAAAATTCCGGCGCGGTAAAATGTAACTGCGATCTGCAATAGGGCTTGCACTCAAAGCAACGCTTTGACTGGAACGCAAATCTGGATGAGGCCGCGATAAGACGCAAGCACGGGTGCTCCCGTGCCTGTGGGTGACGGCTGTGGCAACGAAACGCCGGACATCGACGCCCTCAACCGTCAGCTCGCTCGCCACGGCCAATGATGCCATGGGCTGGCTGTCTACCCGCAGTGCTTTGCGAGTTTGGTCCGCTGCGGTTCGTGAGGCCGGATGAGGAGGCGTCTTGCTGCGGCTCCGCCTTATGTCGGGAGCAGAGACCACGTTCGGCGCGCCGCAGCTCATTAAACGCGAAGCTGAGCAGCATATTTGATGTCCGCGCCGGCGTGCGTGAACAGGTGTCCGTTCATCGAACGCCCGTCATCGAACGCTCTGGGGCGAACGCCGACCAGCAGTAACTCGAGCAACGCTGCCATCCATGGAGGCCGGCGCCTGCTTGCGGACAGTCACCTGCGATCTGTCGACGGACGAACTTCCTTGATGGCCAGGGAATTGCTGCGCCATGCGGTTCATCCGCAACCGTGTTTGAATCTCGCTGAGGGCGAGCCCAGCGATTTCGGCTTCGAGGAGCGCTGCCGACAGATCGTGTCCTTGACCGGTCGAGGCGTCGATCAGATCGTTAGATGACATCAATATCTGTAGCAGGCGGCCTCGAACGACCAGCAGGGCGAACGAAACAGCTACGGCCAGCGCCAACAGATACAGCATGACAAAGTCAGTCAGCGAGAAGTAAGGGGCCACGATTCGAGCGACAGCGACGAAGGATGCATAAAACCAGCTGGTGATGCTGATTGCGCCCAGCGCAACGGCAATGGTGGCCGCTCTATTCGGATTTCGCTGGTGGCCCGTAACCATCGGGAACGCGACAAGATGCAGTAAAATCCCATTCAGGGTGAGCGCTGCAACCACGATCAACTTCGCGAGCAGCTTGGGCTTGGCAAGAAGCGCTGCGACATCAGTTCCGATGTCCATCATCACCATGGGCACGCCGGTAATCCACAGAACCAGCAGAAGCCACTTCACCGACTTCGCCGTCGCATGCAGAGAAGCCGAATCGATACGGCTTGCCCGCAACATGCGAACGTCCTCTCTGACAATCGTCGCCAGTGCCAGAGCAAAGGCGATGATATGCCCATACAGCAGCGCTTGACGCGCTATGACGGTGATTTCCATTCCGCGCCCCCTGCCGCTGTCCCCCTCGATCCCTGTCGGAAATCAAATTGCAGGTCTTGCGTATGACCCGCTCCAATCAGGAATTCGAGCAGCGTTCATTCAATGCACCTAACGCTAAAAACCGGTAAATGAAGCAGAAGTGGGCCGAACTGGTGGCGACTTCCCATAATACCTCCGGCCGCGCAGACATTCTGTTGGTCCGTGCCTGTCGCACTACAGCGTTACCTCAAAATTGTCGTCGGTCCGCGCAAGTATGCGAGACGGCATGCGCACTTGCCCCGACGGGCAAATCAGTGGTTCCTCTTCGCGCGTCCTGCGCCTGATCAAGAGGGGCGTTTCGCGATCGTCACGAACGTTCGGTGCGGGATGCGATGGACGCGTGTGGCGTCGCCAGACGAGCGGCGCCGCATCGCGGACGGCGAAGTCGTGTGGTCCTGATATCCCGACGCTGATATCAAGCTTGGCGACAATGCTTGCGCATTGCGCCGGTGACGGTGACAAAAAAGCCCGGTCGCCGGGGAGAGCACGAAGGAAACCGTAAAACCATCGCGCGGGGAATGCCGGGTGCTTCCGGTGTGACCGTGGTGACTTGCTCGTGTGCTTTCTTTCATTGCACGCGAGGCTGCGGGCGCATCGAGCGCCCGGCATTCCCTGCGCCCTCTCATCCCGGAGGGCCGATGTGTTGGCAAAGCTCGGGCGAATTGCGTCGCGGGGAGGCGAAGGTGTGCTCTGTTGCCGCGGCCATCGTTCGAGACGCGCGTAAGCGCGCTCCGTCAGGACGAGGTCGACACGAGTGGCGACGTAACCCTCATGGTGAGGAGTCGCGCGCCCGAGCAGGTCGAGCATGTCGCGAGTGCTGTCGCGAACGGCGCAGTACCGGATCGTCGCGCACAGAGCGACGCCGTCCGGAATCGACAGGGAGAACCAGTGTGAGGAACGAAGCATAGCCGTTTGACAAGTCGAGAAGCTGAGAGCTCAGCCCGCCGCCATCTCGCTGCGGATTTCGGCGCGCAGCTCGTCGATCAGTCTGAGACCCTTCTTGGTCTCGACATGCCAGAAGGTCCAGCCGTTGCAGGCTTCCGCGCCTTGCGCCACCGCGCCGATGCGGTGGATCGAGCCGACCTTGTCGCCGAGCATGATGGCGCCGTCGGCACGCACCAGCGCGCCGTGACGCTTCTTGGCGTCGACGAGCTTGGTGCCGGGCGAGATCATGCCGCGCTCGATCAGTTCGGAGAATGCGACGCGGGGTGCATCGCGCGCGGTCATGAACGGTGCGAGCGTCGCTTCCGGCAGCGGCTCGATGGCGGCGATGCGGGCTTCGGCCGCGGCCGCGTAGGTCTTCTCGCGTTCGAAGCCGATGTAGCTGCGGCCAAGACGCTTGGCGACCGCACCGGTCGTGCCGGTGCCGTTGAATGGATCGATCACGAGATCGCCGGGTTTCGACGACGACAACAGCACGCGCGCCAACAGGCCTTCGGGCTTCTGGGTCGGATGAACCTTCTTGCCGTCCTTGCCCTTGAGGCGTTCATCGCCGGTGCAGAGCGGAATCAGCCAGTCCGAGCGTGCTTGCACGTCTTCGTTGGCGGCCTTCAGTGCATCGTAATTGAACGTATAGCCCTTGGCCTTTCTCGTCACGCGCGGCCCAGATCATGGTCTCATGCGCATTGGTGAAGCGGCGGCCGCGGAAATTCGGCATCGGGTTGGATTTACGCCAGACGATGTCGTTCAGAACCCAGAAGCCGAGGTCCTGCATGATCGCGCCGACGCGAAAAATATTGTGATACGAGCCGATCACCCAGATCGTCGCCGACGGTTTCATCACGCGGCGGCAGGCAAGCAGCCAGGCGCGCGTGAAGTCGTCGTAAGCGGCGAACGAAGAGAACTTGTCCCAGTCGTCGTTGACGGCGTCGACATGCGATTCGTCGGGGCGCTTGAGGTCGCCCTTGAGCTGAAGATTGTAGGGTGGATCAGCGAAGACGAGATCGACCGAGCCGGCCTGCAATTTCGACATCTCGGCGACGCAATCGCCGATGATGATGCGGCTATCAGCCTGGGACTCAAATTTAGTGCGGGGCGCCCTTGCAGACGCCCCGCGACGCGACACTACCATGACTCAAATACTCTGACTCAGGCGACGCTGTCGGCGACGCGGGACTAAACAACCGACTGGCGCCACTTTGACGGGGCAAAGTAAAAATCGACTTAACCGGGCAATTCTTTCACGCCGATGATCCGATTAATTCTCGTCCTGCGATCGGCGGATTTTTTGCGAACGCCGGAGAAGGGTCGGCGATAGCGGTGCAATCTAAAGGGAATTGGGATTTCGCGTTTGTGGCGCCGGTTCGCGACAAAATGCGTGGCAGATGTAAAGCCGCATCCACTAGGCAATTTTTGCCGGGCGGGTTATTAGTTGTGACGAAGAACATTTTGCCGTCTCGGCCGTTTTCTTGCGGCGAGATTGGCGCCGCAACCGCAACGAGGAAGTCTGGCCATGCGTTACGATGATTTTCGCCGCAGCGACGACATCGAGGACCGCCGCGACGACAGCGGCGGCGGATTGGGCGGCGGGGGCGGCGGCTTTGGATTGCCGATGGGTGGCGGCGGGCTCGGCATCGGCACCATCATCGTGCTCGGCCTGGTCGGCTACGCCTTCGGCATCGACCCGCGAATCCTGATCGGCGGCGCGGAGATCCTCACGGGCGGCAGCAGCAGCCAGGCGCCGACCTACCAGACCGATCGGCGGTCGGGGACGACCAAGAAAGGCGCGCCCACCGACGAGATGGGCAGCATGATCGCCGGTATTCTCGGTGAGATCGACGATCGCTGGAGCGAGATTTTCCAGGCGGCCGGCCAGAACTACACCGGTCCGCGCATCGTGTTGTTCCGCAATGCCACCAATGGCGGGCGTTGCGGCATGGCGCAGTCGGCGATGGGACCGTTCTATTGTCCGCCGGACCGGCAGATTTATCTCGATACCGGTTTCTTCCGCGAGGTCGAAACCAGATTCCACGGCTGTCAGGGCTCGGCCTGCAAATTTACCGCGGCCTATATCATCGCGCATGAGGCCGGGCATCACATCCAGAACCTGCTCGGCATCCTGCCGAAGGTGACCGCGCAGCAGCAGGCGGCGGGCAGCAAGGCGGCGGCGAATGCGTTGCAGGTGAGGGTGGAGCTGCAAGCCGATTGCCTCTCCGGCATCTGGGTCAATCGTGAAGAGAAGAAGCGGCCAGGCTTCATCGAGGCCGGCGACATCGACGGCGCGCTCAAGACCGCATCCGCGATCGGCGACGACACGTTGCAGCGGCAGATGCAGGGGCGCGTGGTGCCGGATTCGTTCACGCACGGCTCGGCGGAACAGCGCAAGCGGTGGTTCATGACCGGCTATCAGCAGGGAACGTTGAAGGCGTGTGATACGTTTAGTGCGGCATCGCTGTAACGATTGTCTGACCTCACATGAACTCGATCGACGAATCCAGACAGTTCGTTCCGCTTAACGTCGCGGTGCTGACGATTTCGGACACACGCTCGCTCGCCGACGACAAGTCCGGCACCACGCTGGCGGACCGGATCGTGGCGGCGGGCCATCACCTCGCCGCGCGCGAGATCATCGTCGACGACGTCGAAGCAATCCGCCTCATCATCAAGCGCTGGATTGCGGATGCCGGCGTCGACGCCATCATCACGACGGGCGGCACCGGCTTCACCGGCCGCGACGTGACGCCGGAGGCGATCGAGCCATTGTTCGAGAAGCGGATGGACGGATTCTCGATCGCGTTTCACATGCTGAGTCACGCCAAGATCGGCACCTCGACGATCCAGAGCCGCGCGACCGCGGGCGTGGCGGGCGCGACCTTCATCTTTTGCCTGCCGGGCTCGCCGGGCGCCTGCCGCGACGGCTGGGACGGGATTCTCGCCGCCCAGCTCGACTACCGGACGCGGCCCTGCAATTTCGTCGAGATCATGCCGCGGCTGGACGAGCACCTGCGCCGGCCGAAAGCCAAAGGCGCGTCAGCCTGACCGGTTAACGTCAACGCCGACGGTTAACGTCTAAATTCCAAAATAATGTCCTAACGGAACCTTACGACGTCGCCGTCAAAATTCGGTTCGCCTCGATATTGCCGGGGCGATCAGGCGTGCAACGACCGGTGATCTCAATGAGTGTTGTTGACCCAAAGACAAGGGTTTTGCGCGAGCCGAGACGGCAACTGCACAGGCGCTTGGCCTGGATTTCGGCCGACAACGGTGCGACCGAGTTTGAGTGCCATGTTCTCGATCTGTCATCGGGCGGTGCGCGGATTGCGACCGACGATGTATTGGACGTGAGGGACCGCTTCGAGCTGACGCTCGTCAAAGGCCATCACAAGCGCGACTTGTGCGAAGTCGTCTGGCGTCGCGGCCGCACCTACGGCGTCAAATTCGTCACGCTGCTTCCCGTCGTCGTCGAACAGGTCAACGATCCGACAGTGGCATCAATCCAGCCTTCGTGATCGTGGGGGCTGCCTCGCGGGATGACAGAAAACGCAGGAGTGACCGCGCGGCCTCGGTCTCGCGTGTCGTCTTGGTGAGAACGCCGGCGAACGAAAACATCGGCTGCACCTCGGCCGGCAGCGCGCCGACAAGCGTGACCCCGGAAACGTGGATGAGTTCGGCCACCTGCTGGAAGCCGATTTCCGCTTCGCCGCGCGCAACCACGGCCGCCACCGGCTCGCCGGACGGCGGACCCCGCACTTTGCGGCTCCTGGGCGCGATCTGATCGGCGACGCCGAGCTTCTGGAACAAGACCGTCGACAGATACGTACCGCTGCCGCTGTCCGAATAGGCGATCGACTTTGCCGCCAGCAGCGTGTCGCGAAGCGCGGTGACGCTGCCGATGTCGGGCTTTTGGGCGCCTTCGCGCACCACCATGCCGATCAGCGATCGCGCCAGCTCCGTCTTGCTGTCGGCCTGCACGAGGCCGCGCTTGCCGAGTTCGTCGGCCGCGCCGCCGTCGAGGATCACGACATCGGCGCTTTCGCCGCGCGAAAGCCGCGCCGGGATCGCTTCGGGCGAATCCCCCATCGAGGGACCGCGCGTCGTGATCACATGATTTCCGGTCGCACGTTCGAAGGCGGGAACAAGTTCGGAATAGGCGCCGTGAAAGCCGGACGAAATCATCACATGGATGTCGGCGGCGCTTGCGGGTTGCATCGCCGAGACAGCGGCGATGACGATGATCAGCGCGGACGAAGAAGGAGCGGGACACTAGAGCTTCATCTCCCAGGTTTCGCCGATCAGGCTTTGCCCGAAACTGCGATGCGGTTCACTCGCCACCAGCACAAAGCCTGCGTCCTGATAGATCTTGCGGGCCGAGGTCAGGATGCTTTGGGTCCAGAGCGTGATCTTGCGATAGCCGCAGGCGCGCGCAAAGGCAATGCATTCGCCGACCAGCCGCTTTCCCAATCCGTGGCCGCGTCCGGCAGGCTCAACCAAGAGCAGTCGCAATTTGGCGACTTCGTCGTCATGCCGCACCAGAAAGACCGAGCCGACCTGCGCGCCGTCGATTTCCGCGATCCAGCACCGCTCGCGTGAGGCATCGAAGGAGGTCAGGAATTTGGCGGCGATTTCCGCGACCAGAGCTTCGAACGAAGAGTCGAAGCCGTATTCGCCGGCGTATTGCGCGCCGTGACTTTGCACCACCCAGCCCATGTCGCCCGGCCGCGGTTCGCGCAGGGTCGCGGGCCTGGATGTGCGCGCCGCGCCAAGCAGGTCCTCGATGGTTGCCATGGCGGCGGTGAGGCGACGCCGGTCGGTTTCCGACAGCGATCGCAGCATCTTCGCGACGTCTTCGTGCGAACTGCGATCGAGTTTCGCGAAGGCCTGTCGGCCCTTGGCGGTCAGCTTGAGTTGATGCTGCCGACGGTCCGTGGGCAACGGCTTGCGGTTGATCAGGCCGTCATCGTCGAACTTCTGGACGATACGGCTGAGATAGCCGGCGTCGAGATCGAGTTCGATCCCGATTTCCTTGGCCGCGGCGCTGTCCCGGTGCGCCAGCTCGTAGAGCACGCGCGCCTCGCTCAAGGAGAACGGGCTCTCGAGAAGCCGCTGGCCGAGCACGCCGAGCTCACGGGTGTAAAAGCGGTTGAAGGCCCGAACCGCCGATATCCGCATCTGTTCGTCTGGAAGCATGGCTCACCTCTATAATTGCCATTGTCAAATAATTATCTGACTTTGGCAAGTATATGGCGTCAGGCCGTGACGATCCGGCTGTGCAGCAAGGTGAGGGAAGAGCGGCCAAGCCGGCGGAGCAGCCGCGTCTCGGCGCGCGGATGATCCGGCGCGTGGCCGCCGGCCCGCTCGTAGTGGTCGCGCGCAATCAAGAGCCCTTGATCGGGAAACGGACCCGCGACCATTCGCGCCAGGGACATGGCGCGATCGCGCAAGGTGAGGTCCGAGTAGGGCGAGCGCGCGTAACGGAAAACCGCGGCGCGTGGACGATCGCCGTCGGAGACGCGCTGCATGAATTGCATGGTCTCGTCGATCCAGCCGTGATCCAGCACTGCGCCCGCGTGCAGGAACATCAGCCAGGGCGAGCGTGCCTGACGCGCGCCTTCGGACAGCGCCGCCGCCCGGGGTCCCTCAAAGGGCAGGAATCGGCAGCCCGCGACATCCGCGACCCGTTCGATCACGCCGTTATCGCCGCGCATCGATCAGCAGCACCTCGCGAATGATGCCGGTGGCGGCGCCCGGCACCAGCGCGGCCAACGTGGCAACGGCCGGATGTTCGGCGCCTTCGGTCGGAATAATGACGCTCAGCATGATCTCAACGGTCCAAAACGATCGAACCGTTATCACAGGACGCTTCGGCCGCGATTTCCATTTTGTTTTGTGGATTGCTCAAATCATGTTCTTGATTTGTTCTCATTTCGTGTTATGTTCGGACCATGAGCAGAGCATCCTCAAATGCGCTCAAGCACCCGCCGGTCCAGGCGCCCTCCAAACCGGCGGGTGCGCCTTCGGATTTTCCGGAGCTTGCAGTTGCAATCGATCGCGAACGACGGCGTGGCCGTGGTGCGCAATCCAACGCCAGCGGGCGCTATGAAGCCGAGGCAAAGGTCGCGTTTGACGACGGCTGGCAAAGTCTTGAAGACCTGCCGCCGTTCAAGACAACGGTGGCGCTCGATACCTCACGCAAAGTCATCACCCGAAACGATTCTCCCGATATCGGTTTCGATCGTTCCATCAACCCTTACCGGGGTTGCGAACACGGCTGCGTCTACTGTTTCGCTCGGCCGACCCATGCCTTTCTCGGAATGTCGCCGGGGCTCGATTTCGAATCGAAGCTGTTCGCAAAGCCCGACGCGCCGCAGCTTCTGGAAAAAGAACTGGCGGCTGAGAACTACGAACCGCGCATGATCGCGATCGGCACCAATACCGATCCGTATCAGCCGATCGAACGCGACCACAAGATCATGCGCGGAATTCTCGAAGTGCTGGACCGTGCTTCGCACCCGGTCGGCATCGTCACGAAATCCGCACTGGTGATGCGCGATATCGACATTCTGTCGCGAATGGCCAAGCGCAATCTCGCCAAGGTCGCGATCTCGGTGACGACGCTCGATCCGCAGCTGGCGCGAACCATGGAGCCCCGTGCGTCGACGCCGCCGAAACGGCTCGAGGCCTTGCGGCAATTGTCCGAAGCAGGGATTCCAACGACCGTAATGGTGGCGCCGGTCATCCCGGCGCTCAATGACAGCGAGATAGAGCGCATCCTGGATGCCGCGGCACATGCCGGAGCCAAGGAAGCAAGCTATGTGTTGCTTCGTCTTCCGCTTGAAGTGCGCGATTTATTCCGGGAATGGCTGATGGCGAATTATCCCGATCGCTACCGTCACGTCTTTACCCTGATCCGCGACATGCGCGGTGGCCGCGATTACGACTCGCAGTGGGGTACGAGGATGAAGGGGACAGGTCCGATGGCCTGGATGATCGGGCGGAGGTTCGAGATCGCCTGCGAAAAACTCGGACTGAACAAACGCCGGTCGAAATTGACTACGGATCATTTTGCAAAGCCCGAGCGAAGCGGGCAGCAACTCAGCCTGTTCTGAAGTCTGCGTAGGGCGTGTCCATGCCAAGTCGGGGAAGACCGCCAAGTGCGCCTGCCGGATTAGGGATGCGTTGAGCCACTGTTGAGAGCGGTGAAAGGCGCGCATTGCGCGAAAGTTCCCGGTTGCGCGCTCTCTCTGCCTTGCGCACCATCCCGGCATGATTCGGGGTAAGTCCGGGAAAAAGAAACAGGTAAACCTGCCGAAAGGCGTCATCGCGGTCACGCCACCGAGCTTTCGCCGCGAGCGGGCGCTGATCAAGCGTGGCGTGTGGCCGGTGGCAGGGTGCGATGAAGCGGGGCGTGGACCGCTGGCGGGTCCCGTCGTTGCGGCCGCCGTCGTGCTCGATCCGAAGCGGATCCCGAAGGGTATCGACGATTCCAAACGGCTGACGGCGGAGCGTCGAGAGGAACTGTTCGAGGAGATTTGCGCAACCGCGTCGTTTTCGGTCGTCTTTGCCTCGCGGGCGCGGATCGATCGCGACAATATTCTGCGGGCCTCGCTATGGGCTCTCAAGCGCGCGGTCGAAAGTTTGCCGGAAACCCCGCAGCATGTCTTTGTCGACGGACGCGACCGGCTCGGTACGTCCTGCGATTGTGAGGCCGTGATCGGTGGCGACGGCATTGTGATGTCGATTGCGGCTGCTTCCATCATCGCCAAGGTGACGCGCGATCGCCTGATGCGTGCGTTGGCGGAGGAATGTCCGGGCTACGGCTTTGAGTCGCACAAGGGCTACGGCGTGCCGGAACATCTTCAGGCACTCGACCGGCTGGGTCCATCGGTTCATCACCGCAGCTTTTTTGCACCGGTCGTTGCCGCCCGTGAAAAGCACCAGCCATGGACGATCAAGCAGGAAGCGGACCTGTTCGAGCCGGTGGAAGCGGCCGCGCTGATTTCTGCTGCGGAATGACCCGGCGATAGCCTCACTTGTGTTCTGATTTCCGAAGTTCGTAACATTTTGTGGAGGCACGTTTCGGACATCTGAACCGCCGCACTGGTTGCCTCGGTGCGTGGCGCGCTTTAAGACCTTACCTTGACCGGAGTGAAACGTTGCTGCGCAGTTCGGCCAGCTCCGTTGAAAGCAATCGGGCCGTCACATGCGTTTCACCTCTCTCGTTATCGAACTGATCCGCGCCAGGCCGAAGCTCGTCGTCTGGCTGGTGATCGTATTGCAGGCGATCCTGTGGCTGCTCGTATCGCTATTGGTGTACCGCAGCCCACCCGGCGATCTCGCGACGGTCGTTGCGCTTGGCCGCGAATATCGAGTCGGAACCGATCTCGGACCGCCACTGGCATTCTGGCTTGCCGATATCGCGTTCCGCGCGGCCGGCAACCACATGTTCGGCGTCTATCTGCTGGCGCAGATATGTTCGATCTCGACGTTCTGGACATTATATCTGCTCGCGCGCGCCACCGTGGGCGTGCAGCAGGCGGTGCTCGCCGTTCTTCTCACCATGACGGTGCTGGCGTTCAGCGCACCCGGGCTTGAGTTCGGTTCCCTCGTATTGGCGCGGCCGATCTGGGCGCTGCTGCTGCTGCATTCCTGGCAGTTGATCGGCCAGAACCGGCGCAACGCCTGGTTCGCCTGGTCGATCGAAGCCGGCCTCCTGCTGCTGACGACCTCGACGGCGGTCATACTCCTGGCATTCGTGGTCGGATTTGCGCTGACCACCGTCCGCGGCCGGCGTGTCCTGTTGTCGTTCGATGCGCTGTTTGCGCTTCTGGTGATCGTTGTTCTGGCGCTGCCTTATCTGATCTGGCTGATCCGTGCCGATGTGCCTGTGCTTCCGCATTGGCCGGCGGTTGCCGATTTGGGCGGGAGGGCAGTGCATGGGATCGAGCTGCTCGGCGGCCTGCTGTTGGCCTCCGTCGGTGTCGCGATTGTTTCGGCGTTCAATTCCGGCTGGTTCGATCGGACCCAGGAAGACGCGCCGGTCATTTTCCGCCCGCCCGTCGATCCGGCCGCGCGCGACTTCGTCTATTTCTTTGCATTCGCGCCGGCGCTCGCCGGCTGCCTGATTTCCGGCCTTTACAATCTTGATCGTGTCGTGGGCGGAGCGGGTATTGTCCTTTTGATGTCCGGGCTCGCGGTCGTCGTCGCGTGTGGCGATCTCATCCATCTGCGGCGTCAACAGATATTGCGTACCGTCTGGGCCGCCATGGTTCTTGCGCCGGCACTTGGGGTGATCGCTGCGACGATGTTCGTTCCATGGACTGCCGGCGGCGAGGTGATGACGTCGTTGCCGACGGCTGCGATCGGACATTTCTTCGACGACAGTTTTGAGCGGCGCACCAACCGGCGGCTGTCGGCCGTCAGCGGCGACACGCAGCTCGCAACCTTGATCAGCCTGAGCCCCACGCGCCCGCATCTGTTTCTCGCCGCGACGCCGGAGCGAACGCCGTGGCTCGATCTCGACAAGTTCAATCGCACCGGTGGCGTCGTGGTCTGGCGCGCTTCCGACACCGTCGGCACGCCGCCGCCCGATATCGCGAAGCAATTTCCGGGTCTCGCGCCCGAAGTGCCGCAGGCTTTCGACCGGCTGGTAAACGGGCGGCAGCCTTTACTCCGGATCGGCTGGGCGATCGTGCGGCCGAAAGCGCCGTAGCAGTTAGTAGAGCAGTCGCTAGGACGCGGTCTGCGGCAGCGCCTTCGCGATGGCGCGCAGGTCCTGCCACGACAATCGCTTGTAGGCCGGCGAGCGCAGCAGATAGGCGGGATGGAACGTCGCCATCGCGCGGATCGCGCGTGTGCCGGTGTTGTAATCGAACCAGCGGCCGCGCGTCCTCATGATGCCCTCGCGCGTCGACAGCAGTGTTTGCGTCGAAGGATTTCCGAGCGTCACCAGAATATCCGGATCGACCAGTTCGATCTGGCGCTGGATGAATGGCAAGCAGATTTGGGTTTCCTGCGGCGTCGGCGTCCGGTTGCCCGGCGGACGCCAGGGAATGACGTTGGCGATGTAAACCTTGCTGCGATCGAGCCCGATCGCAGCGATCATCCGGTCGAGCAGTTTTCCCGAACGTCCGACAAAGGGCAGGCCCTCGATATCTTCGTCTCGTCCCGGCGCCTCGCCGACGAACATGATGCGCGCCTTCGGGTTGCCGTCGGCAAACACCAGGCGAGTCGCGGTCGACTTCAGCGCGCAGCCGTCGAACTTCTCCAGCATGTCGCGCAGGATCTCGAGCGAACCCGCGCTGCGGGCCGCCTCGCGTGCGCTTGCAATCGCAGCCTCGGGTGCCGGCGCCGGCTCGGAAGTTGGCGCGACGACCGCCGCAGCCGCCGCTCTGATCGGCCGGGCAGGGCTTGTACCGCTGGGAAGGAGATGGTGCCCTGACGGCCGCAGACGCCTCGGGCTCGGAAAGCCGGTCCGCGGGTTCGTCCGAGAGTGCGCAATCGACCCCGGCCTCCAGGTAGAAGGCCAGCAGTTGGGAAACGGTAGGTGTGGGCTCAGGCGTCAACTTGTTGATCCGGTACGGCTTTGGTTTTCAAATTCCGCATGCCGAAAATGCCCCGGTCCAGATGCGGAATTTGGTGTGCCACACTAGACTGGATCAGAGCGCAACGAAACGGCCTAGCACCGCCGATCTGAAGTCCCTGCACCGCAAGCTGCGAGTCGTTCCCAGGGACGTCAGATCGACAAGCGGTGCTAGAGCCACCAAAATTGCTGGTGCCTATTACCTTCCGAAGTTCGCAATAGGTGTCGCTGAGGCTGCGTGCGAACTTCGGAAGTAGGCACCATAAGGCATTTCCATGTTGTTCTTCCTGCAAAAATCGGAAACAACGTGACACAACCATTCCTGGCCTGAGATCAGATCATGAGCACCGAAGAATTGCCTCCGCGCGAATCCATGGAATTCGATGTCGTGATTGTCGGCGCCGGCCCGTCCGGGCTTTCCGCCGCCATCCGCCTCAAGCAGCTCAACCCCGAACTTTCAGTTGTCGTGGTCGAGAAGGGATCGGAAGTCGGCGCGCATATCCTGTCGGGCGCCGTGATGGATCCGGTCGCGCTCGACAAGCTTGTTCCGGATTGGCGAGAGGATGCCGACTGTCCGCTGAAGACGCAGGTCAGGGACGACCGCTTTTTCTGGATGACGAAAGCAAGCGCGATTCGCTTCCCGAATTTCATCATGCCGCCGTTGATGAACAATCATCATTGCTACATCGGCTCGCTAGGCCGGCTGTGCCGCTGGCTTGCCGGCAAGGCCGAGGCGCTTGGCGTCGAAATCTATCCGGGTTTTGCCGCCGTCGAAGTGCTTTACGACGACAAGGGCGCGGTGCGCGGCATCGCGACCGGGGACATGGGCATCGCCAAGGACGGTTCGCACAAGGATTCGTTCACCCGCGGCATGGAATTGTGCGGCAAGTACACGTTGTTCGCCGAAGGCGCGCGCGGCAGCCTCACGAAGCAACTCGTCGAGAAGTTCGCGCTGGACGCGAAGAGCGAGCCGCCCAAATTCGGCATTGGCTTGAAGGAAGTCTGGCAGATCGATCCGTCAAAGCATCAGAAGGGACTGATTCAGCATTCCTTCGGCTGGCCGTTGAACAGCAAGACCGGTGGCGGATCTTTTCTCTATCACTACGACGATAACCTCGTTGCGATCGGCTTCGTCCTGCACCTGAACTACGACGATCCGTACCTGTCACCGTTTGACGAATTTCAGCGCTTCAAGACGCATCCCTCGATCAGTCCGATATTCGAAGGCGGCAAGCGGCTTGCCTATGGCGCGCGCGCGATCACCGAAGGTGGCTACCAATCGGTGCCGCGGCTTTCCTTTGCGGGCGGTGCACTGATCGGCTGCGCGGCAGGGTTTGTGAACGTGCCGCGGATCAAGGGCGTCCACAACGCGATCGGCAGCGGCATGATGGCCGCTGAATATGCCAACGCCGCGCTTGGCGCGGGCCGGGCGAATGACGAGCTTGCCGAATACGAAAATGCCTGGCGCTCCTCTGCGGTCGGCAAGGATCTGTACCTGGTTCGCAACGTCAAACCGTTTTGGTCGAAGTTCGGCACCATTCTGGGCGTGGTGCTCGGCGGCTTCGACATGTGGTGCAACACGCTTGGCTTCTCGCTGTTCGGAACCCAGTCGCACGCCAAGCCCGACCGCAAGGCTCTCGATCCGGCAAAGGCCCATGCTCCGATCAGCGCGCCCAAGCCGGACGGCAAGTTGACCTTCGATCGGCTCTCGTCGGTGTTTCTGTCGAACACCAACCACGAGGAGGATCAGCCGGTTCACCTGAAGGTGGCCGACATGAACCTGCAAAAGACCTCCGAGCATGACGTCTATGCCGGACCGTCGAATCGCTATTGCCCGGCTGGCGTTTATGAATGGGTGGAGGAAACTCCGGGCCCGCGCTTTGTGATCAACGCCCAGAATTGCGTCCACTGCAAAACCTGCGACATCAAGGACCCCAACGGCAACATCACCTGGGTTCCGCCGGAAGGTGGAGGCGGGCCTAACTACGAGGCCATGTGACCACGATTGCGTGACCGAATGGCGCGTTCGGTCACGATACCGCCATAGTGGAAGCGTTTTCAGGCGGGAGGGGGCGGCGAGGGCCGTCCTGCCTATCAATTGCTATGCCCGTATCCTTGCGATTGGCCGCCAAAAGCGGCATTGTCGCAACTCTCGATGCGCCGGCTGGTGTGGTGGATTTGACACCCGCTCTGGTGGCGCCGCGAGTATCGAGGAGTGAATGTCAAATCCCGAACCACACCAGAAACTTATGTGTGCGGTGTCCCTTTGGTTCTGGCATTCGTAAACGAACCCGCCGCGATATGATACGAATGTCAGGACCGCGACGCCGAGCCTGCATGCCGGATCACACGATCCTGCCGTAAATCCTGGAGCCAAGGCAAACCGTGATGCTTTCTTTCCGATTCAATCGCTCTGCGATTGCCGCACTCGCTATCCTGGCTTTGCCGGTCACTGCCGTCGCGCAGACGCCCGAGCGGCCCACCGACAGCTCCGTACAATTTCCTTCCGCCCACGACCTGAAGGCGCTGACGACCTCCGGCAGCTATCTTGCCGCCCGTCATGCGAGTGTCGAGCGGGATGCCGCTTCGGCCGCCGCCTTCTACCGGTCGGCGCTGCGCACCGATCCGAAGAACAACGAGCTTCTCGATCGTGCGTTCATTTCCTCGCTTGCGGACGGCGACATCGACGAAGCGATCAAGCTTGCGGACCGCATTCTGTCGATCGACAAGACCAATCGCGTCGCGCGGCTCGTGATCGGGGTGCGCGATCTCAAGCAGAAGAAATACGCCAGCGCCCAAACCAACATCAACCAATCTGTCCGCGGACCCATTACCGATCTCGTCGCGACGCTGCTGGCCGGTTGGGCCGCTTACGGCGCGGGCGATTCCAAGGGCGCGGTTGCGACGATCGACAAGCTGGCCGGTCCGGAGTGGTATCCGATCTTCAAGGATCTCCACACCGGCATGATCCTTGAACTCGCGGGCAAGGAAAAGGACGCGGGCGTCCGCCTGGAGCGGGCCTACAAGCTCGAAGATTCCATGCTGCGCGTTTCCGACGACTATGCCCGCTGGCTGACCCGTAACAAGGATGCGGCTTCGGCCAAGACCGTCTACGAGGCGTTCGACAAGAAGCTGCCACGGCACCCGCTGATCCAGGAGGCGATGCGCGAGACCGACGCCGGCAAGAAGCTGCCGTCGATCGTTGATTCCCCGCAATCGGGCGCCGCGGAGGCGCTCTATGGTATCGGCGCGACGCTAACTCGCCGCGGCGGCGAGGACCTGGCGCTGGTTTACCTGCAGCTTGCGCTTTATCTGGTGCCGAACCATCCGCTGGCGCTGCTGTCGCTCGCCGATCTCTACGAATCGGTGAAGAAGCCGCAGATGGCGATCAAGGTCTACGAACGCGTCCCGGCGAGTTCGCCGCTGAAGCGCAACGCGCAAATTCAGCTTGCCATCGACCTCGACGCCGCCGACCGCACCGATGAAGCCATCAAGATCCTGAAGGGTGTTACGACGGACGACCCGAAGGACATCGAGGCCGTGATGGCGCTCGGCAATATCGAGCGTGGCCGCAAGAAGTTCGCCGATTGCGTCGTCACCTATACGCACGGCATCGACATCCTGCCGAAGGCCACCGACAAGAACACCTGGGTCTACTACTACTACCGCGGTATCTGCGAGGAGCGTGCCAAGCAGTGGACCAAGGCAGAAGCGGACATGCGCAAGGCGCTTGATCTGCAGCCGGAGCAGCCGCACGTGCTCAACTATCTCGGCTATTCCTGGATCGATCAGGGCATCAACCTCGACGAAGGCATGAAGATGATCAAGCGTGCCGTCGAGCAGCGCCCCGACGACGGCTATATCGTGGATTCGCTTGGCTGGGCTTACTTCCGCATCGGCAATTACGAAGACGCGGTGAAAAACCTCGAGCGAGCGATCGATCTCAAGCCCGAGGATCCCACCATCAACGACCATCTCGGTGACGCCTATTGGCGCGTCGGCCGCACGCTGGAAGCAAAGTTCCAGTGGGCGCATGCCCGCGACCTGAAGCCGGAGCCGGAAGAACTGCCGAAGATCGACGCCAAGATCGAGCATGGCCTGACCGACGATACGTCTTCGGCTGCGGCGGCTGAGAAAAAGAAAGAGGACGACAAGGGCGGCTAGGTAAGGGGCGCCGGGGGCTGATCAGGCCTTTGGCGCCACACCCGGGCCGATACCGTTACCTCGGAATTTTTCCGACACCATTTTCTGGACCGTTTGCCTCGGCTTTATTGGATTTGCATTCGCTATGACCTCGGGTGAAACGACCGGTTCGGCCGTCAAATCCTCCGCAAACGAGCTTGTCGAAAACGCGCGCGCCAAGGTCAATCTGACGCTGCGGGTGGTGGGTCGTCGCGTCGACGGTTACCACGATCTCGAAAGCGTGGTCGCGTTTGCCGATTGTGCCGATCAGCTCAGCCTGCTTCCCGGCGTGGAACTGGCGCTCAAGACCACCGGCCCGCTGGCGGAAGCGTGCGGCGAGGTCGGCGACAACCTGGTGCTCAAGGCAGCGCGGCTGTTGGCCGAGCGGGTGCCGGGTCTCAAGACCGGCACTTTCTCGTTGCACAAGGTGCTACCCGTCGCGGCCGGGATCGGCGGCGGATCCGCGGACGCTGCGGCGGCGTTGCGGCTGCTCGCGCGCCTCAATGGTCTTCCGATCAACGACGCGCGCATCACCGAAGTGGCGAAGCTGACCGGCGCCGACGTTCCGGTCTGCGTGCCGTCGCAGCCATGCGTGATGACCGGGGTCGGCGAAAGCCTGATGCCGCTCAATCTGCCAAAGCTTCCGTGCGTGCTGATCAATCCACGCGTGGCGGTGGCGACCAAGGATGTGTTTGCAGCACTGGGTCTGCGTAATGGTGAATTGCTGGTGGGCTTTGCCGACGTGCTCCAGGCCATGGTCTGGCCCGAGGCGGGGGCATCGCTGGAAGATTGGGTCGAGGCGTTTGCCGCCAGCTCCAACGACCTTGAAGCACCGGCAATGCGGATTCAGGCTGTCATCCGCGAGGTGATTTCGGCCCTGAACGCGACCGACGGCGCCTGGCTCGCGCGCATGTCGGGCTCGGGAGCTACGTGCTTTGCGATCTACGAGAACACCGCCGACGCCGGCCGTGCGGCAGACAAGATTCGCCGCGATCACCCGCAGTGGTGGGTGCATTCGGGCGTCTTGAGCTGAAGCTTTGCTTCACTGCGGAGCGGCGCGAAGCATCGAATCCGGAATTTCGAGACGAGTTGACAGAAGCCGCCGCAGGTCAGCGTCTCAATGCGTTCGCGCCAGGCAGAACGCCACCACTTGCTCAAGCGCGGTCTTCATCGGGGAAGCTGGAAAAAGCGCCAGCGCATCGACCGCCATCGCGCCGTAATGCTGCGCGCGGTTGATGGTGTCCTCGAGCGCACGATGCTTGGTCATGAGGCCAACCGCGTGGTCGAGATCGCCGTCGCCGATCTCGCCGCGCTCCAGCGCCCGTCGCCAGAATTCGCGCTCGACGTCGTTGCCGCGGCGGAATGCCAGCACCACCGGCAGCGTGATCTTGCCCTCGCGGAAGTCGTCGCCGACATTCTTGCCGAGCTTGGCCGACTTGCCGCCGTAATCGAGCACGTCGTCGACGAGCTGAAACGCAATGCCGAGATTCATGCCGACCGAACGGCAGGCGGTTTGTTCGTCTTTCGGCCGGTTCGCAATCACGGGGCCGACCTCGCAGGCGGCCGCAAACAACTCGGCGGTCTTGCCCCGGATCACCGCGAGATATTCATCCTCGGTGGTCGCGGTGTTTTTCGCCGCAGCAAGCTGCATCACCTCGCCCTCGGCAATGGTCGCCGCGGCCGACGACAGGATGTCGAGCGCGCGCAGCGAGCCGACTTCGACCATCATCCGGAAGGCCTGGCCGAGCAGGAAATCGCCGACCAGAACGCTCGCTTCATTGCCCCAGAGCATGCGGGCCGACAGCTTGCCGCGCCGCATCTCGCTCTCGTCGACCACGTCGTCGTGCAACAGCGTCGCGGTGTGCATGAATTCGACGGAGGCTGCGAGCTTGATGTGGCCATCGCCCGAATAGCCGGTCAGGTTGGCCATCGCGAGCGTCAACATCGGGCGCAGCCGTTTGCCGCCCGAGGAGATCAGGTGGTTGGCGACCTCGGGGATCATGGTCACTTCCGAGCCGGTCCGCGACAGGATGGTCGCGTTCACCCGCGCCATGTCGGCCGCCACGAGTTTGATGAGCGGCTCGATCGAAGCTTCAGAGGGGCTCTCGAAGGGAACTATAACCGCCACGTCCAGTCGTCTCCAGATTTGCCTAATCGGTCATATCCTAAGCTATAACCATAGAAAGAGAGGGGTGGCGCGGCAAGGCTACAAAGCAACAACATGTCGTTAGCCCGGCGGAAATAAAGGAGAAAACCAGGTGCGGGAATTGGTTCGAACCAACGATATTGTGCTGGTTTCAGCGGTGGGGGCCCTGCTTGACGGCGCCAATATCCACCACCTGGTGCTTGACCAGAACATGAGCATTATCGAGGGGTCGCTCGGCGTCCTGCCGCGGCGGATTCTGGTCCATGAGGACGATGATCGCCAGGCGCGCCAGCTTCTCCGTGACGCTGGGCTAGCGCATGAGCTGCGCGCCGATGACTGAGTTCACGAGCGACGTCACCGAAGACGCCTTTCTCGGTGGCAAATTGCGCCTGCGTCAGCCGAAATCCGGCCATCGTGCCGGCCATGACGCGATGCTGCTGGCGGCTTCGACGCCCGCGCGATCGGGCGATCGCGTCGTCGACTTCGGCGCCGGCGTCGGCGCTGCCGGCCTTGCGGTGGCGAGGCGGGTCGCCGGGATCACGCTCGTTTCGGTTGAAATCGACAAGGGCCTTGCGGAGCTGGCGCGGGCCAACGCGCTCGCCAATGCGATTGCGGCCGAGGTCCTTTTGCTCGACGTCACCTCCGGCGCGGAGAACTTCGCATTCGCCGGCCTTCTGCCGGATAGCGTCGACGTCGTGCTGATGAACCCGCCGTTCAATGATCCCTCGCGGCACCGGGCTTCGCCGGACAAGTCACGCGAAAGGGCCCATGTCGCCACCGCCAACACGCTCGATGAATGGATTCATGCGAGCCGGCGCATTCTCAGGCCGGGCGGCAATCTTGTGATGATCTGGCGCGCGGACGGAATTGCGGACGTGCTGGCGGCGCTCGATCGAGGTTTCGGCAGCCTGATGATCCTGCCGGTCCACGGCGATGCGGCGTCGCCTGCGATCCGGCTGCTGGTGCGCGCCACCAAAGGCGGGCGGGCGCCGACCCGGCTGCTCGCGGGTCTTGCGCTAAACCACAAGACCGGCGGTCCCTCGCCAGATGCCCAGGCTATTCTGGCTGGCGAAAGTCAATTGCCGCTGGCAATACCCTGATCTGATCCGCGATCTTGTGGTCCGATTCAAACATTCGCATGCCATCTCAGCCGGCACTTTTGCGAATGTTTGAATCAAAGGACCACCAGCAAATACAGGTTTCTAGTGGAGTTTTGGATTTGACATTCGCTTTACGAGCCCGTGGTTAGGGAGTAGCGAATGTCAAATCCACTCCACCAGGCTGGAAGTTATTGCGAAGCCGACTTGGAGCCCTGCTTCGGTGCTGAGGTGAGATGAATTGCCGTGAAAAGGATACCGAACAGCGTCATCAGCAAATAAATTTTCATGGCTTACTCCGCTGTGTCGGATCGGCTTGACGTCCTATCACGGCAATACGATTCAACTACGAATGTGTTTCTTCGGTTCAATGACACTCGCGTGATAAGAAACGGTTAATTTTGAGGTAATGGTATGTCGGAAGAATCCGGTGCAGCTCGGCATTGGCCGGTCGGAATCGAAAAATTGATGAACTGGATTCCGGCGCGGCTTCGGCGGGGCAGGGCTGTCGTGCCGGTCGTCCGTCTGTCCGGCGTGATCGGCGCGGTGACGCCGCTGCGGCCGGGGATGTCGCTGGCAGGGGTGGCGCGGATGCTGGAGCGCGCTTTTTCCGTCAAGAACGCGAAGGCGGTAGCGCTGGTGATCAATTCGCCGGGCGGCTCGCCGGTGCAGTCGCGGCAGATCTATTTGCGCATCCGCCAGCTCGCCGAAGAGAAGAAGCTTCCGGTTCTGGTGTTCGTCGAGGATGTCGCGGCGTCCGGCGGCTACATGATCGCCTGCGCGGGCGACGAGATTTTTTGCGATCCCTCCTCGATCCTCGGCTCGATCGGCGTGGTCGGCGGCTCGTTCGGCTTTCAGGAACTGATCAAGAAGATCGGCGTCGAGCGGCGGCTTTATACGGCCGGCGCGCACAAGGCGATGCTCGATCCGTTCCTGCCGGAAAACCCGGACGACGTGACGCGGCTGAAGGCGCTCCAGCGCGAAATCCACGACATCTTCATTTCGCTCGTCAAAGGGAGCCGGGGTGTGCGCCTGAAAGGCGCCGACGACGTGCTGTTCACCGGCGAATACTGGGCCGGGCAGACCTCCATCTCGCTAGGCCTCGCGGACGCCATCGGCGACTTGCGTTCGACACTTCGTGCCCGCTATGGCGAAAAAGTGCAGACGCCCCTGATCGCGCCCGCCAGCGGCATGTTGTCCGGTTTGCTTGGACGGCGGTCGCCGGGCGCGATGGACGCCTGGGCGAGCGCCTCAAACCTGCCGGACGAGGCGATTTCGGCCTTCGAGACCCGGGCAATTTGGGCAAAATTCGGGTTTTGAACAGGCTTATGCCACGGTTAGCCCCGCGCCATTTGGCCCCGCTTTGACACATTGCGGGCCTTCAGGCGTTGGGAGAGAATGGGCTCTAGGGGCGTGACCAATGGACGAGGATCGACCGATGCCGCCACTTGTCGCATTCGCTGGCACTCTGGGAGGGCTGGCCGTGGTACGCTGGGCTTACAGGACCGCGAAGCGGGTCAGCCAGGAATTGGAGGAGGCTCGCCTGGCGCGGGTCGCGGAAGCCGCCCGATCTCGCGAAATTCCGACGCTGCGGCGGGACCCCAACACCGGGGCGTACCGGCCCGGTTGATTTGCCCCGTCGCCTTGATTCCTGAAGGCCTCGCCGATACGGTCCCGCGCGATTTGATCTAATTGCTCGCGGACCCTACCCGACGATGGATGCCTTGCCTGCGCATATGCGCCCGGAACGCTCGTTCCAGGGATTGATCCTGACGCTACAGCGTTATTGGGCCGATTACGGCTGCGTGATCCTGCAACCCTACGACATGGAAGTCGGCGCCGGCACTTTCCATCCCGCGACCACGCTGCGCGCGCTTGGCCCCAAGCCGTGGAACGCCGCCTATGTGCAGCCTTCGCGCCGGCCGAAGGACGGCCGCTATGGCGAAAATCCAAACCGTCTGCAGCACTACTACCAATTCCAGGTGATCCTCAAACCGTCGCCGCCGGACATTCAGGACCTTTACCTGAAGTCGCTCGCCGCGATCGGTGTCGACGCGCATCTTCACGACATCCGCTTCGTCGAGGACGATTGGGAGAGCCCGACGCTCGGCGCGTGGGGGCTGGGCTGGGAATGCTGGTGCGACGGCATGGAGGTGAGCCAGTTCACCTACTTCCAGCAGGTCGCGGGCGTGGAATGCGCGCCGGTTGCCGGTGAACTCACCTACGGGCTCGAGCGTCTTGCGATGTACGTGCAGGGCGTCGACCGCGTCTACGATCTCAACTTCAACGGCCGCGACGGCGCCGACAAGGTCACCTATGGCGACGTGTTCCTGCAAGCCGAGCAGGAATATTCACGGCACAATTTCGAACACTCCGACGTCGAGATGCTGTTCGAGCAGTTCAAGATGGCGGAAGCAGCCTGCAAAAAATATCTTCAGGCCGGCTGGAACGACGGCGGCAACGGCAAACAGCATCTGATGGCGCTGCCGGCCTATGACCAGTGCATCAAGGCAAGCCATGCGTTCAATCTGCTCGATGCGCGCGGCGTGATCTCGGTGACCGAGCGCCAGAGCTACATCCTGCGGGTGCGTGAACTCGCCAAGGCCTGCGGCGAAGCCTGGGTGCATACCGACGCGGGAAGGGGCGCCTGATGCCCGATCTCCTGCTCGAACTGTTCTCCGAAGAAATCCCCGCGCGCATGCAGGCGAAGGCGGCCGACGATCTGCGCCGCATGGTCACCGACAAGCTGGTCGCCGAAGGTCTCGTCTACGAAGGCGCCAAGGCGTTCGCGACCCCGCGGCGGCTGGCGCTCACCGTGCACGGCATTCCGGCGCGGCAGGCTGACCTGAAGGAAGAACGCAAAGGTCCGCGCGTCGGCGGGCCGGAAGCCGCGATCGCAGGCTTTCTGAAAGCCACCGGGCTTTCCTCGATCGAGGAAGCGCAGATCCAGCGCGACCCGAAGAAGGGCGATTTCTATATTGCGTTGATCGAAAAGCCCGGCCGCGCGACGATCGACGTGCTCGCCGAAATCCTGCCCGTGATCATCCGCACCTTCCCGTGGCCGAAGTCGATGCGCTGGGGCGCGCGTTCGGCCAAATCAGGTTCGCTCTCCTGGGTGCGGCCGTTGCATGCGATCACGGCGACCTTCGGGCTCGAGACCGAAGAGCCTGACGTCGTGAAGTTCGCGGTCGACGGCATCGAGACCGGCCAGACCACGTTCGGCCATCGTTTCATGGCGCCCGCCGCGATCACCGTGCGCCGCTTTGAGGATTACGAAGCGAAATTGCTTCAGGCCAAGGTCGTGCTCGACCCCGAGCGGCGCAAGGACACCATTGTCACCGACGCCAAGACGCTGGCGCAGGCGCAAAATCTCGAGCTGGTCGAAGACCAGGTGCTGCTCGATGAAGTCTCCGGCCTCGTCGAATGGCCGGTCGTGCTGATGGGCTCGTTCGACAAAGAGTTTTTGTCGATCCCGGGCGAAGTCATTCGCGCCACCATCCGCAACAACCAGAAGTGCTTTGTTGTACGCGATCCCCAGACCGACAAGCTCGCCAACAAGTTCGTTCTCACCGCCAACATCGAGGCGTCGGATGGCGGCGGCGCGATCATCGCCGGCAACGAGCGCGTGATCCGTGCGCGGTTGAGCGACGCGAAATTCTTCTACGAGACGGACCTCAAGACGAAGCTCGAAGATCGCCTGCCGAAGTTCGAGCAGATCGTGTTTCACGAGAAGCTCGGCACGCAAGCCGCGCGTATCAAGCGGATCGAGCGCCTCGCCGCCGAGATCGCGCCGCTGGTCGGCGCTGACGTCGAAAAGACCAAGCGCGCCGCCCATCTCGCGAAAACCGATTTGCTCACGGACGTGGTCGGCGAATTTCCCGAGCTTCAGGGCCTGATGGGGAAATATTACGCGCTGGCGCAGGGTGAGGACTCTTCCGTCGCGGCGGCAAGCGAGGAGCACTACAAGCCGCAGGGGCCGAACGATCGCGTGCCCACCGATCCCGTCAGTGTGGCGGTTGCGTTGGCCGACAAGATCGACACGCTGGTTGGCTTCTGGGCGATCGACGAAAAGCCGACGGGCAGCAAAGATCCCTATGCGCTGCGGCGCGCGGCGCTCGGCGTGATCAGGCTGATTGTCGAGAACAAGCTTCGATTTCCTGTTCTCAAGGCGATCGCCGACGCGAATGGCGATCGGAAACCAAAAGATGAACTCGGGCAGCTTGCCTCGGATCTCCTTTCCTTCTTCGCCGACCGCTTGAAAGTCCAGCTCCGTGAGCAGGGCGCGCGGCATGACCTTGTCGATGCGGTGTTTGCGCTTGGCAACCAGGATGACCTGTTGATGGTGGTTCGCCGCGTCGAGGCGCTCGGTAAATTCCTCGATAGCGACGACGGCAAGAACCTGCTCGCCGGCACGAAACGCGCCAGCAACATTCTCTCGATCGAGGAAAAGAAAGACAAGCGCGCCTTCGACGGCGCGCCTGATGCCGCGCTTTATCGGCTCGACGAGGAAAAGACGCTTGCGAACGCGATCGCGCAGGTGAAAACGGAAGCCGGTGCTGCGGTGGCGAAAGAAGATTTTGCCGCTGCCATGAGCGCCATGGCCAAGCTTCGTCCCGCCGTCGATGCGTTCTTCGACAAGGTCAAGGTCAACGACGACGATCCCAAAGTGCGCGAAAATCGCCTGAAGCTCCTGAACGAAATCCGTGCCGCCACGCGTGCGGTCGCCGATTTTTCCAAGATCGAAGGCTGAAATCGTGGATCGGCAGACGCTTGCCGCCTACGACAGGGATGCTGCGGCCTTTGCGACTGACTGGCACGAGCAGCCGCCGCCCACCGACCTGCACGAGGTCGTCAAACGCTTCTTCGTCGCGGGCGGCACAACCGCCGATATCGGCTGCGGCAGCGGCCGCGAGGTCGCGTGGTTGAACGCGAACGGCTTTCCGGCAAAAGGATTTGACGCGTCGAACGGCCTTCTGGCTGAGGCACGCGCGCGCTATCCGCAGTTCGAATTCGCGCATGCCGAGCTGCCCGGTCTCGGTGGCATCGCTGCCAATACCTTCGACAACGTGTTGTGCGAAACCGTGATCATGCATCTCGACCGCGCGCTTGTGCCGCTGTCGGTTCGTCGCATGCTCGAAATCGTCAAGCCCGGCGGCGTCTTCTATCTGAGCTGGCGCGTCACCGAGGGCGAGGATCAACGCGACAAGCACGAGCGCCTCTATGCCGCATTCGATCCGTCGGTGGTGCGCTCGGAGTTGACGGCGGCGAGCGTCCTGCTCGACGAGGAGCGCATCAGCGCGTCCTCGGGCAAGAAGATTGCACGCATCGTGGTGCGCAAGGCGGCGTAAGAGTCTCTGGTAAATTAAGAGCGCCGCCCGGGCGGGGGGAGACCGGGCGGCGTCTTAATGTCCAGCCGTCGCTGCAGCAGGCCGGACAAGAGTTGCGCACAAGTCGTTGATCGCCTTATTAGTCGATCACTCTTAGTCGATTACTTGCACGATGCGGCGCGAGCGTGGTTCGACCAACACGGTCTCGCCGTTCACCACCGTATAGCGATACGGCGTCGCGCCGAACGATTGCGGCACGTCATAGATGGTCACGCCGGTCTCAGGCAGGATGCTGCCAACGACGACGCGATCAGGCATGGTGTAATTCGGCACCCGCTCACGCACGATGTACTGGCGGAATGCCGGACGCTGGTCGGCGGCGATGCCGACGGCGCCGTTGTCGACAATCACGGCGCCCGCGCCTGGGCCGGCGACGCCGACGGTGCTCTGCGCCTCGCGCCGCGATGGGTGCGCTCATGGCGGCCACGATTGCTGCCGCGGCCAGGAGTTGGTTTCGCATACTTTGCTCCTTCGCGATGAGGGACACAGCCCGGCGCGTAAGGCCGGACTGCCAAGCCATCCAATTCATCGCTGGCGGCTTCGTTCCCCGGAAAAAACCGTCGCCACAGCGCGTTGTTTCCGATGAATTTTCGGAACGAGGCGGAACCCGTTGAGGCTAAAAGCGTCTGCTACTTCGGAAAGTGGGCACTAGTGTCCCGATTTTCGAAGCTCGTCGCATTTTGCGGGCCACGTTTCGAACTTCTGAACCGCCACACTGGCGTGGAACAAGGCAAGGGGGGAGGGTAAGGTGCGGCTCCTCGATTCGACATCAATCATCAGAGGAGACGTGCTTCCATGACCCTTACCGTCGCTCACATCACGCCAATCATGTCGCTGGTTGCGGGTGTGCTGATCCTGATCATGCCAAGGCTGCTCAACTTCATCGTTGCGATCTTTCTTATCCTCAACGGCTTGATCGGGCTCGGGCTTTTGCGGTGGCTTCACCTGTAAGTACAGGGCTTGGGCGGCTTGCGCCGGGCCGCCCAAAGTGGTGTAAGGCGACCATCTTTGTCACTTCAGCGGATCATTTTCTGTCATGGCCAAAGCCGTCGCTAAACCGAAGAAAACTGCTGCGAAATCAAAGTCATCCACGGCAGCCCGGGCCAAGCCCGCGCCGGCTGCATCAGCCCGCAAGGCGCTGAAGAAGAGCCCGGCCAAAGCGGCGAAAAAGCCGGCCCCGGCCAAGGCGGCGGTTGGTGTCCGTCAAGGCAGGCAAGTGGGTCTTCACCTTCGGCGACGGCAAGGCTGAGGGCAAAGCGGATCTGCGCAATCTCCTCGGCGGCAAGGGCGCGAACCTCGCCGAGATGGCCAATCTCGGATTGCCGGTGCCTCCCGGCTTCACCATTCCGACTTCGGTCTGCACTTATTTTTACGCGCATGAAAAGACCTACCCGAAAGAGTTGAAGGCGCAGGTCGAAAAGGCGCTCGACTATGTCGGCAAGCTGACCGGCAAGGCGTTCGGCGATTCCAGGAATCCGCTGCTGGTTTCGGTTCGCTCGGGCGGCCGTGCGTCGATGCCGGGCATGATGGATACGGTGCTCAATCTCGGGCTCAACGACGTCACCGTCGAGGCGCTTGCCGAATTGTCCGGCGATCGCCGGTTTGCCTATGACAGCTACCGCCGCTTCATCACCATGTATTCGGACGTGGTGCTCGGTTTCGAGCACTCTCATTTCGAAGACATTCTCGACACCTACAAGGATAGCCAGGGCTATTCGCTCGACACTGATCTCACCGGTGACGACTGGGTCGAACTGGTCGGCCAGTACAAGCAGGCCTTGGCGCGCGAAACCGGTTCGGAATTCCCGCAAGACCCGCATGATCAGTTGTGGGGCGCGATCGGCGCGGTGTTCTCATCCTGGATGAACGCGCGCGCCGTCACCTATCGCAAGCTGCACGATATCCCGGAGTCCTGGGGCACCGCCGTCAACGTGCAGGCGATGGTGTTCGGCAATATGGGTGAGACCTCGGCGACCGGCGTTGCGTTCACGCGCAATCCATCGACCGGCGAGAGCAAGCTCTACGGTGAATTCCTGATCAACGCGCAGGGCGAAGACGTGGTGGCCGGCATTCGCACGCCGCAGGACATCACCGAGGACGCACGCAAGGAGTCCGGTTCCGACAAGCCGTCGATGGAAGAGGCGATGCCGGACGCGTTCAAGCAATTGACGCGGATCTATGCGCTGCTCGAGAAGCACTACCGCGACATGCAGGACATGGAGTTCACGGTCGAGCAGGGCAAGCTCTGGATGCTGCAGACCCGCAACGGCAAGCGCACGGCGAAGGCCGCGCTCAAGATCGCGGTCGAACTTGCCAATGAAGGCCTGATCTCGAAGAAAGACGCGGTGCTGCGGATCGATCCTGCATCGCTCGACCAGTTGCTGCATCCAACCATCGACCCCAACGCCAAGCGCGATGTGATCGCGACCGGCCTGCCGGCTTCGCCGGGTGCCGCGTCCGGCGAGATCGTGTTCTCGTCCGACGAAGCCGCGAAGCTTCAGGCCGACGGCCGCAAGGTCATTCTGGTGCGGATCGAGACCTCGCCGGAAGACATTCACGGCATGCACGCGGCCGAGGGCATCCTCACCACGCGCGGTGGCATGACCTCGCACGCCGCCGTGGTGGCGCGCGGCATGGGCAAGCCTTGCGTCTCCGGCTGCGGCGCGATCCGCGTCGATTACGGCCGTGGCCTGATGAGCATCGGTTCGCGCACCTTCAAGACCGGTGACGTCATCACCATCGACGGCTCGCTCGGTCAGGTCCTGGCCGGCCGGATGCCGATGATCGAGCCGCAAATGTCGGGCGAATTCGGCACGCTGATGGGCTGGGCCGACGCGGTGCGCAAACTCGGCGTTCGCGTCAACGGCGACACGCCCGACGACGCGCGCACCGCAGTGAAGTTCGGCGCGGAAGGCATCGGTCTCTGCCGCACCGAGCATATGTTCTTCGAGGAAACCCGCATTCGCACCGTGCGCGAAATGATCCTCTCCGAGGACGAGCGCGCGCGCCGCGCCGCGCTTTCGAAACTGCTGCCGATGCAGCGGGCGGACTTCGTCGAGTTGTTCGAGATCATGAAGGGCATGCCGGTGACGATCCGGCTGCTCGATCCGCCGCTGCATGAATTCCTGCCGCACACGCAGGCCGAGGTCGAGGAAGTTGCGCGTGCGATGAATACCGATCCGCGACGGCTCGCCGATCGCGCGCGTGAGCTTGCGGAATTCAATCCGATGCTCGGCTTCCGCGGCTGCCGGCTCGCGATCGTCTATCCCGAGATCGCCGAGATGCAGGCGCGCGCCATTTTCGAAGCCGCCGTCGAAGCCGGCAAGCGCACCGGAAAGATCGTGGGCGTCGAAGTGATGGTGCCGTTGATCGCGACCAAGGCCGAGTTCGATCTGGTCAAGGCGCGGATCGATTCAACGGCGCACGCGGTAATGAAGGAAACCGGCGCCAAGCTGGACTACCAGGTCGGCACCATGATCGAACTGCCGCGCGCCTGTCTGATGGCGGGCGATATCGCCAAGACGGCGGAGTTCTTCTCGTTCGGCACCAACGATCTGACGCAGACGACTTACGGCATCAGCCGCGACGATGCCGCGAGCTTCCTCGGTGCTTACGTTGCCAAGGGCATTCTCGAGATCGATCCCTTCATCTCGGTGGATCGCGATGGTGTCGGCGAGCTCGTGAAGATCGGCGTTGCGCGCGGCCGAAAGACGCGGCCATCGCTCAAGGTCGGCATCTGCGGCGAGCACGGCGGTGATCCCGCATCCGTCGCTTTCTGCCATCAGGTCGGGCTCGACTACGTCTCCTGCTCGCCGTATCGCGTGCCGATCGCGCGGCTTGCCGCGGCGCAGGCTGCGCTCGGCAAGACGGCTGCGAGCCAGGCTTAAGCTTTACGTATCTGAGAACAAACGGGCCGCGCCAAGCGCGGCCCGTTTTGCTTTTTGCGCGCGACGTCGACCGCGCTTCGTTCCTCGCGTCGTCACGGGAACCCGCGAGGAATTTCTTCATCAATTTTATTGACGCGATGTTTACCACTTTTCTGGAGCGGCTGTTTACCAGCGCTTTCGATGTGATCGACGCGAAATGCGCGCGTGATTGCCTGTGTCGCGCGCGACACGCCGATTAACTCCCTCGCAACCTAAATTAGTTACTACCGAAAACGATCGAATTGCACGGAGGTACTGGAATTCGGTCGCGTAAGCGTTGTGTTGCGTTGCGTGAGCGTAAAAATGGTACAGTTGCGTAACCGGCCGAGGGGCGCACGGTTTGCGTTCTTCGGTCTTGGTCTTTGCGGCTTCGCATTGACCCCGACCGACATCGGGTATCAGGACATCGCGTCGCGGCTGGCGCAGCAACCAGGCGTCGCCGAGCGCTGGCATAGCCGCGTATTCGCTGGCGCGAGCACCATTTACGTCTCCGCTTACAGCTTCAGCCGGCCGATCGGAACCGCTGCACCTCAAGCTCCGAACTATCATCTCGCCGGTTTCCGCCAGGGCGGGGATATCACCGGCTCAATTCCGCGTAACTCGGTGTTGCAGACGCCGCCGCGCTATCAGCCTTCCGATTTTCCCAAGGTCGATCGCACGCTGAAGGGTGATCGCCTCATCGTCGCGCCGCCTGCGGAAGCCGCGGCGCCCGCTGACGTCACGCCCGCCACGGAAAATCCGGCGACCGTCAGTCAGCCGGTGGCTGGTGCCAAGAGCGCACGAGCCGCGTCACCTGCGCGCGTGCCGCTCGATCCCGAACTGGCCGCAGCCTTGAACGCGCCGCCGCTGCCCCAATACGATGTCTCGCTGTCGCTCGAGGCTCAGCCGTTGCACGATTCGAAAGGCGGTCCAGAGGCCGATGCGACCACTTTTGGCGGCGGGCCTTCGCGTGAAGGATTCTCGGTGAAGACCGCGAGCCTGTTTTTTGGCAGCCAGTCGCTTGGCGCGCCATTGGAGACGATGGAGCGCTGGCAGCCCGGCGAGGCGCCCGTGGTCGTGATGCCGGAAGCGCGCGTCGATCCCGATATGAAGGTGGCTTCGTTGCCGCCACAGGACCGATCGTCCAAGGCCATCGAGAGCGGCGAAAGCGTTGCCGCCAAGGGCCAGGTCAATGTGGACGATCAACGCGACAAGACGCCCGCCGAACGCCTCGGCCTGCTGGACGACAAGTCGCGCGCCAAGTCGGAAAAATGTCTCGCCGAGGCCGTCTATTTCGAATCTCGCGGCGAGGCCGTGCGCGGCCAGATCGCGGTAGCGCAGGTCGTGCTCAATCGCGCTTTCTCCGGCTTCTATCCCACCACGGTGTGCGGCGTGGTGTACCAGAACAAGCATCGGCACTACGCCTGCCAGTTCACCTTCGCTTGCGACAACGTCGCCGACGTCGTCCGCGAGCCCGACATGTGGGATCGCGCGAAGCGGATCGCCAAAGCGATGCTCGACGGGCAGCTCTGGTTGCCCGAAGTCGGCAAGTCGACCCACTACCATGCCTATTGGGTGCACCCGTCCTGGGTCAGTGAAATGAAGAAGACGTATCGCTTCGGCGTGCACACCTTCTATCGCCCGCGCGCCTGGGGCGACGGCAGCGAAGCGCCGAGCTGGGGCACGCCGGCCAAGACGGCGCAGATCTCGGCGGAACTCGCCGGAGCCGCCAAGAGCTCGGCCGAAATGTCGGATAGTTCTTCCCGGCGGTGAGAACCTCAGATTATGTCATCGTGCCCATGACATAACTTCATTCGAGCGGCCTGCGAGAAACCGCAGGGCTGGATTGCAGTCCACATTGTGTATCGGGCAGTCCGTTTTCATTTCCATGCATTTGCGTTAACTTGCCTGCGTCGCCGAAAAACGATCGGTTGACTGCGCTTTGCGCGATGACGCCGCTCCAGGAGATTTGCATGGCTTCGATCGAAACCGACCCGCGTCGGCTCACCGCCAGTTGGCGCACGCCGCTGGTGATCATTGTATGCGGCTGTGCAATCGCGCTGTTGGGCTTCGGGCCGCGTTCCGGTCTTGGCTTCTTTGTCCAGCCGATGGGACGCGAATTCGGATGGGGACGCGACGTTTTCGGTCTCGCGCTCGCGCTGCAGAATTCTGCTGTGGGGATTGGGTCAGCCGATCGCCGGCGCGATTGCCGATCGGTTTGGTGTGATGCGCGTGATGTGGGTCGGCGCCGCACTCTACGCGGCGGGTCTGTTCTTGATGAGCCATGCGACCACGCCGCTCTCGCTCGATCTCGGCGCGGGCGTTCTGATCGGCTTTGGGCTTTCCGGTTGTTCGTTCAATCTGGTGTTGTCCGCGTTCAGCAAGCTGCTGCCGCCGGAGCGGCGCGGCATGGCGCTCGGCGCCGGCACCGCCGCGGGCTCGTTCGGGCAATTCCTGTTCGCCCCGTTCGGCGTCGCCATGATTGACAATTTCGGCTGGCAGTCGGCGCTTTCGGTGTTTGCCGCGATGATGCTGCTCATCCTGCCATTGTCACTGGCGCTCTCGACGCCGGCCACGGCGGCGACCGCCGACGTGCCCGCTTCGGATCAGCAGTCGTTCAAGACGGCGCTGGCGGAAGCGTTCGGGCATCGCTCTTATGTGCTGCTGGTGCTGGGCTTCTTCACCTGCGGCTTCCAGCTCGCCTTCGTCACGGTGCATTTGCCCGCCTATCTTTCCGATCGGGGCATCCCGACATCGACCGGCGGCTGGGTTCTGGCGGCGATTGGCTTGTTCAACATCATCGGTTCGCTCAGTGTCGGCTGGTTACAGAACGTGCTTCCGAAGCGTTACATCCTGTCGGTGATCTATTTCACGCGGGCGCTTGCAACGGTCGCGTTCATCTCGTTTCCGATCACGCCATTCTCGGCGATCGCATTCGGCGCCATCAGCGGGCTGACCTGGTTGTCGACGGTGCCGCCGACCTCGGCCCTGATCGCGCTGATGTTCGGCACCCGCTGGTTCGCGACCCTGTACGGGTTCGCATTTGTGAGCCACCAGGTCGGTGGCTTCCTCGGCGTGTGGCTCGGCGGAATCGTGTTCGAAAAGGCCGGCTCGTATACGCCGATCTGGTGGCTTTCGATCTTGTTCGGCGTGCTGTCGGCGCTGATCAATCTGCCGATCGTCGAGGCGCCGGTCCGCCGCGCGGTTCCGCAGCCAGCCTGACGGTCAACGATAACTCCCTCGCAGCTTCATTTGGTGAGTGCTAGAACAAAGCCACTTACGAAATGAACGCCAGGAGATGCACGTGGCCACATTCAAAGCGATCAGGATCGACAAGGCGGAGAAGGGGACGACGGCAGCCCTCGTTCAGTTCGACGAAGCCGACCTGATGGAAGGCGACGTCACCGTACGCGTCGAGTGGTCCACGCTGAACTACAAGGACGGTTTGGCCGTCACCGGCAAGGCGCCGGTGGTCCGGCGTTTTCCGATGATCGCGGGCATCGATTTTGCCGGGACCGTCGAACACTCCTCGCATCCACGCTGGAAAGCGGGCGACCGTGTGATCTGTAACGGCTGGGGTCTCGGCGAGACGCATCTCGGTGCTTATGCCGAGAAGGCCCGCGTCAAAGGCGACTGGCTGGTGCGTTTGCCCGACGGCATCTCCGCGCGCGCGTCGATGGCGATCGGCACCGCCGGCTATACGGCGATGCTCGCCGTGCTGGCGCTCGAGCAGCACGGCCTCAAGCCCGCACATGGTCCCGTCGTCGTCACTGGCGCGGCCGGCGGCGTTGGTTCGGTTGCGATCGCGATCCTGTCAAAGCTCGGCTATCACGTCATCGCATCCACGGGGCGGACGGCGGAGGGCGACTATCTCAAGGGCCTCGGCGCGGCTGAGGTGATCGACCGCAGCGAACTATCGGCGCCGGCCAAACCGCTCGCCAAGGAGCGCTGGGCGGGAGGGGTCGACAGCGTCGGCTCGACCACGCTGGCCAACCTTCTGTCGATGACCAGGTACCGGGGCGCGATCGCGGCCTGTGGGCTGGCGGCCGGCATGGACCTGCCGACCTCGGTTGCCCCATTTATTTTGCGGGGGGTATGTCTGCTCGGTATCGATTCCGTGATGTGCCCGCTGGAGGTGCGGGAGCTCGCCTGGAAGCGCCTCGCGATCGACTTGGAATTGAGTAAACTATCTGAAATTACTCATGAAATTGGCCTTGAGGACGTCGTCGGCGAGGGGAGCAAGATCCTCGCCGGGCAGGTTCGTGGTCGAATTGTGGTAAAAATTTCCTGACCGCGTTCAGACTTTGCCAACGAAGCTGCGCCAATGTTGCCACACGGTTAGTATGGTAATCAGCGGGTAAACGGGCGTCAGACGATCACCCGCGGGGTCAAGTCGGAGTTGAAGCATGCTTGGGCGTTTTGTGTTGGGGGCAGTCGTGGCCGGTGCGGCAATCGTGCCGGCGATGGCCGGGCAGATGACCGCCGAAGAGGCCAAGCGTTTCGTTTCCGGCAAGGTGTTCTCGTTCACGTGCTTCGACGGCACCCGTGGCGCTGGCCGCATTCTCGATGATATGGGCGCTGCCGGCTCGGTGCAGTTCAGCGGCTCCGGTCCCATCCGTCATGTCCGGCTGCCCGGCAACACGCTGCAAATCCGCGGACAGGCGGTGTGTGCCTCGCTCCGCGGCATTCCGTTCGAGCCGTGCTTCAATCTCGACAAGCACGATGAAGTCAGTTTCCGCGGCTCGGTGTCCGGCATGGGCTTCGCTTACTGCGAATTCCATCACCAGGGTGGGACGCAGATGCTGATGGCCCGCGCGGTCGCGCATCCGCGTGCGCGCCGGGAGCGCGAGCCGGAGCAGACCGGCTCGGTTGAAGTGGTCACGCGCGTAACGACACCGGCGGTCGAGAGCGCCAAGCTCGAGCCGATCCGTCCCGAGCCGAAGCCCGCACCGGCGAAGTCGGAGCCGCCGCTGGAATTGCGTCACTCGACCGAGTGACGCGGAAAGCCCGCTTATTCCGTCGTTTTTTCTCCTGATTTTCCGACGAGTATTTGCGTGGTTCGCGCATTCGTTCGTGCGCGTCATGTCCGACGCCTGCAAATCGGGAAGACTTCATGCGCGCGGATCGTCGCGATCGACGAAGCCGCATGACTGCACCCTTAATTTACGAATGCGTAGCTATGTTCGACGCGCTGAAAGCGCGGCTGAAATAGATCATCGTGTCCGTGAAATGACGGACGGCATATCCTCGGGGGTGGATTGTCGTGAAGAAACTGCTCAAGCTCATCGCTCAACATTCGATCGCGGCCAAGCTCGCCGCCATGGCCGTCGCCGGCGCACTGTTCATGGTGCTGGTTGCGCTGACGGTTCTGTTCATTGCCCGCGGCGAATTGGCGACCGAACGCACCGAGCGCGCCCACGCCGTCGTCGACGCGGTCTGGAGCATGGCCGACAGTTTCAAGCGCGCAGCCGAATCGGGCGCGATGAGCGAGGAGGAAGCGAGAGCGCGCTTCTATGCCGCCGCCGGTGCCGTCTGGTTCGAGAACCACAGCAATTACGTCTTCATCTACGACACTGAAACCGGCCTCTGTGTCATGAACACCGGCAACCCCGGCCTCGTCGGCAAGGATGTGCGCGGTCTGAAGGATTCGGCCGGGATGCCCTTTGCGTCGATGATGCTCGATCTGGCCAGGCGCGGCGAGGGGACAATCCGATACACCTTTCCCAAGGGTGGCGCGAAGACCCCACTCGACAAGGTTGCTTATGTCCGCGGCTTTGGGCCGTGGCATCTGATGATCGCTTCCGCCGAATACATGACCGACCTTGACGTCAGCTTCTGGAACATGGCGCAGACCGTTGCGGCATTGATCGGCGCGCTCCTGCTGTTCTCGATCGGTATCGCCTGGGCCGTTGCGCGCAGCGTGGTCAAGCCGCTGTCCCGTCTGAAGCAGCGAATGGACGCGCTCAGCAAGGGCGAATTGAGCCTGCCTGTCGCCGACGCTGACCGGTCCGATGAGGTCGGTGAGATGGCGCGGACCGTCGAGGTGTTCAAGGAAGCCATGGTCGAAACCAACCGGCTGCGCGCCGAACAGGTCGAGGCCGAACAGCGGCAGATGCGTGAACGCAAGCAAGACATGCATCGGATGGCCGACAGTTTCGAAGGCGCGGTGGGCGAGATCATCGCAACCGTCTCGTCGGCCTCATCGCAGCTCGAGAATTCCGCCGGCGTGCTGACCTCGACTGCCACGCGATCGGAAACCCTTGCGACCAGAGTTGCCGGCGCTTCGGAAGAAGCCTCCAGCAACGTCCAGTCGGTCGCCTCTGCCACCGAAGAATTGTCTTCCTCGGTCCACGAGATCAGCCGCCAGGTCCAGGAATTGGCGCGCATGGCCAACGAGGCCGTGGTGCAGGCGCGTCAGACCAACGATCGCGTCGGCGAGCTCTCCAAGGCTGCGGGCCGTATCGGCGATGTGGTCGAACTGATCAACACCATCGCCGGCCAGACCAACTTGCTGGCATTGAACGCCACCATCGAGGCGGCGCGCGCGGGCGAGGCCGGCCGCGGCTTTGCCGTCGTTGCGTCGGAAGTGAAGGCGCTTGCCGAGCAGACCGCGAAGGCCACCGGCGAGATCGGCCAGCAGATCAATGGCATTCAGGCGGCGACCCACGAGTCCGTTGGCGCCATCAAGGACATCAGCGGCACCATCGAAAAGCTTTCGGAAATTGCGTCAGCGATTGCCGCGGCAGTGGAAGAGCAGGGTGCTGCGACTCAGGAAATCTCCCGCAACGTGCAGCGCGCCGCACAGGGCACCATGCAGGTCTCCTCCAATATCGCCGACGTGCAACGCGGCGCCAGCGAGACCGGATCGGCTTCCTCACAAGTGCTGTCGGCCGCAAAATCGCTCTCCGGCGATTCCAGCCGCCTCAAGCACGAGGTCGGAAAATTCCTCAACTCGGTGAGGGCGGCCTGATACCGCCCGCATCCATCAGGTGCCTGCGACAGGCGTTGCGGCCGCTACCTGCCTTCGAAACAGGACCTTCTGGTAGAACCAGCCGATTGCGACCAGCACAAGGCCGAGGGCCATGAACGACAGCGCACGGTAGACGCCCGTCAGCGTCGAGAGATCGATCAGGAACACCTTGCCGATCGTGAGTGCGATCACGACCGCCGAGGCGAGGCGGGCGCGCTGTGAATTGGCCCAGATGCCGATGACAAGCAGCAACACGCCAAAGGCAAGCCACGCGATCGAATAGGTATATTGTTCGACGTCGAAGGTCCCGCCACTCGACAGAACCGGTCCATGGTAAATCCGGCGGATTTCAAGGGAAACGTAAGTCAGCGCGAGAACCAGCGCACCGCCGGCCAGCGTGTTGCCATACGCAACTCGCCGTTGGCCGGCCACGGCGTAGGACAACAGAAGCGCGAGAATGGCAGGCGCCGCGTAGCCGAGCATGATCTGGTTGATGAACGCTCCGTCGATGACGATGCGCCAGATGGAGGGATTGTCGAAGAACAGTAACCCGAACAATGCGGCCACGCCTGCAAACACCGTCAGCAGGATGGCGGCGACGTTGTGTACGATACTGCCGCTTCGAAGCCGCAGACGCTCGAGCCCGATGGCCATGGCGAGCGCGGCACAAACCTGCAACGCGGTCTCGGTCAATCCGGCGTCACTGCGATAGACGTCGCCGGCGTTGATGGCGTGACGAATTTCCAGGAATACCAGCAATACCGTGAAGAGGATCGCAGCGGCTTCCACCGAGCGGAGCGGCGCGTCATCTGCGCGTCGCCGCAGAAAGATGCTTGCCGTCCAGAACGACAGCGCAGGAATGCCATATCCCCATAACAGCCAGTTGAAGATCGGCGTGGTGCCAATCTCGTTCCCGACGATGCGCGGTTCGTAGCCGACCCGCAACACCACGATGCCGGCAAGGATCGACGACAGAACGCGCAGGAACGGGATCGGCCGTTGGGTCGAAACCCAGGCGGCTCCGGCCGAGGTCAGAGCCAGCGCGATGGTGAGCCAGCCTTTGTCGAGGGCAAAGGTCAGCGCCAGCGCCAATGCGGCGAGCGTGCCGGTGGCAAACAGCGCGGTGGAACTGACGAGCCCTGGACGCGCATCACGCCGGCTCAGCATTTCGGTCGCCGCGGCAAAGAGGATCGCGAGCCCGACCGCCAGAACTGCAAACGGCACCGAGCGATCGAGATGGGCGATCCGGGCATAAAGCGCGATCAGCAATGCAAGCGGGGCGAAAACGCCCGATGCCGACCAGATCACCGGAACATGCGCGTTCGCGCTGCGGCCTTGTGCGAGGAATCCGGCCGCGCCGAAAGCAACGGCGAACAATGCGGCGACGATCAAGTGCAGCGAGACGGACTCGTCGGTCGGGGCGGGGCCGATGCCTGGCAGCGGCCCGCCGGGCCACACCAGCATGTCCGGATTGACGCGTACCGCCCACACTAAAAATACCAGGCCGACAAAAGCGGCAGCCGGCGCGACCGCGCCGGTCGCGGCGGGTGCCCGCCATGCCACCAGCAGCGTGGCCGCGGTCAGCACGGCGAACACGACGATGGCGGCGCTGGCATAGACGCTCGCCAGCACGATCAGAGCCGAGCCAAGCAGGTAAGCCGCCAGCGATCCCGAGGAAACCCATTCGACCTGATCGTGTTCGCCGGATGGACCAAACAGGAAGCCGCACACCACGAGCGCCGCGGCGAGCGCGAATCCGGAAATTACGTGGAAGGCAAAGGGACCGACATCCGGCAGGCTGTAATTGAAGAGCGGCACGATCCAGACCAGCGCGAACGCGACCGTGGTCACGGCAAGCCAGCTCCACAGCCTGGCGCGCGCGAGGCCGAATGCTGCGGCGGTGACGACAGCGAGGTAGATATAGAGCGACCAGAGGTCTGGCCTTTCCGACGAAACCAGAAGCGGTGTGCCGAAAGCTGCGACAATGCCGAGGCCCGCCAGCATCGGACCATGTAGAAGCGCCGCGGCGAGCGTGCCGAGCGCCACCATTCCGAGCAGGAGGAAGGCAGAGGCTGGCGCGAGGAAGTCATAGAGCGCGTAGGCGGCATAGGCTGTTCCAAACGCCACCGCCGTGCCGGCCGCTGTCAGCACCGCAGGGATATTCGCAATCGGCAGTACCTGGATGGACGAGGTGCTTTCCTGGCGGCGTGTCCATTCGCCTGCGGCGAGCAATGCGAGCGCAAAGGCGCCGCCGAGCAGGGTTCGCACGCCTGGCCCGAGCAGGCCGGCGTCGATCGAATAGCGGACCATGAAGAATCCGCCGAGCGCGAGCGTCAGTCCGCCGAGCCAGACCACCCAGCGCGTGCCGACGCGCTCCTCGAAGCCGGGCGCCGCGGGGGGCAATGGCGGGGGCATTGCGGGCACGACACTGCCGGCGTCTTCGGCGATCGGAGGGGCGGCTTACTTGGAAAGCCGCTTCCGGCTCAACCGGAGCGGTGGTCACTGCGGCATCGGGCACAGCGGATGGCTCAGTCTCCTGTGCAGGCACCAGCGGCGGCGGCATTGGGGCTGCGCGCCAACCGCTCGCCTCAAGAGCGTCGAGCCGCGCCTTGAGCCTCGCAGTCTGGTCCATCGCCTTGCGCGCTACTATCAGCGCGACGACCGCAATCGCAACCGCAAAGAGTTCAAACATCGGGCCTCCGCGCCGCCTGCGGCCGAACTTCGGCCCGCCCACATTTCAACTGAGTGTCTGCTCAGGCAGCAAAAGTTCAAACCGATTGAGGCCGCAAAGTCACTCCAGGTCGAGGCGGAATGGCTGTCCCACGGTGGTCAGGTTTCCCCGGTCCCATCTCGTCGAGGGCACGCAGCATTCGTCCCTCGCGCCCGAGCGCCTTGTCGGCCAGGCTGACGATCAGCCTATTGGGTGCGGCAATCGGCGAGGCCGCCCGGATCTGGCGTGCGATCGTCATCTCGTCGCGATGCGGGTTGAGCGCGCAGACCGTGGCAAAGGCGCTTGCCGTCGAGCGGCTGATGCCGGCGTAGCAATGCACCACCAGCGGAGCATTGCGATCCCAGCCCCGCACGAAGTTCAGCACCTGTTCGATATGGATTTCAGACGGCGCGACGAAGCCTTCGGCGGCTTCGGTGATGTCGTCCATCTGCACCTTCAGGTGATTGGCAGGAAGCACAGAGACCGGCCGCTGCACCTGGGCGACATTGGCCATCACGGTGAGCACGTGGCTCGCGCCGGTGGCTTGGACGGTAGAGGGCAGTGCCGCGAGCGAACAGACGTGGATCATGGGAATCCTTTTGTTTCCTCCATTATAAGGCCGCGTGTCAGGCCGGTGAAGGGTTTCAGCTCAACCGCTTTCGACCTGTTTTGGCGATCCCGTGGCCCGGTTTGCCCGGGATTCGCGACGATTGCCCTCGACCATTGATTTGCTCACCGCCCCCACCGAACGACGCTGCGACGCATCGGCGCCACGGGTAAATCACGGGCCGTGTCCGAAGCTGTCATGAACATCTTTGTAAGAAATTGAGGGTAGACACGTAACCTCATGTTGTTCGACGGGAAAAACCGATGACCTCTGTGCCTGACGCGCGCTTCACCCGGTTCCGCCTCACGATCTCCAGCAGGCTGGCGTTGCTGGTGGGAGCCGCTGTTCTCCTCATGCTGGGCGGGTTTGCGGCTCAACTCCTGACCATCAGGAACACGATGCTCGAGGATCGGCGCACCGGGGTTCGCAATGAGGTCCAAAGCGCCGTTTCGATTGCACGTGCGTTCGTTGCAGAGGTTGCTGCCGGACGCCTCTCCGAGGCAGAGGCCCAGCAACGCGCGCGCATGGCGTTGCGCTCCATACGCTTCGGCGAAGGCGACTATTTTTACGTCTACCAATATGACGGCGTGAACGTCGTCCACGGCCTCAAGCCCGACCGCGAAGGCAAGAACTTCATCGACCAGGTCAACTCCAACGGTGTACGGCTCAACGCCAACGTGATCGCCGCCGCACAGGCCGGCGGCGGGTTCACCGAATTCATGTTTCCGCGCGCAGGCCAGGACACGCCTTCTCCGAAGCTCGCCTATGCGGCGCCGGTGCCCGAATGGCAATGGGCTGTTGGCAGCGGTGCCTACATCGACGACGTCGATGCGCAGTTCCGGGCCCGCGTTCTCAACGTGCTGGAGATGGTCGCGGCGATCCTGGTGCTGCTCGGCGTCAGCTCATGGTGGCTTGCGCGAGGCCTGGTCAAGCCGGTCCGCGCGCTTACCGGTGCGATGACCCGGCTGGCCGGCGGCGACACGTCGGCGGAGGTGCCGGCGACTGGCCGCGCAGACGAGGTCGGTGAGATGGCCCGCGCCGTTAGTGTTTTCAAGGACGGCATGATCGAGGCCGACCGGCTGCGTCATGAGCAGGAACAGCAGAAGGCAAGTGCGGCCGCCGGGCAGAAAGCGGCGTTGATCCGGATGGCGGACGACTTCAGCGCAAGCGTCGGCGGGATCATCAACACCGTTGCTTCGACCGCGACCCAGATGCAGGACGCCGCGCAGTCGATGAGCGCGACCGCGGAAGAGGCGAGCCGCCAGGCGGGCGCCGTTGCCGGCGCAGCGACGCGGGCAACCGGCAATGTCCAGACCGTTGCGGCGGCGGCCGAAGAGCTCTCCGCCTCCATCAGCGAGATCGGACGCCAGGTAGCGCAATCCTCGGCCATCGCGGTGAAGGCGGTCGATCAGGCAAAGCGCACGAATGAGACTGTGAACAGCCTGGCCCAGAGCGCACAGACCATCGGCGAGGTGGTGGGGCTGATCAAGAAGATCGCCGACCAGACCAACCTGCTCGCGGTGAACGCGACGATCGAGGCGGCGCGGGCGGGCGAGTCGGGCAAGGGCTTCGCCGTCGTCGCGACGGAGGTCAAGAACCTCGCCAGCCGAACGGCCACGGCGACCGAGGAGATCACCAATCAGATTGCCTCGATCCAGGGTGTCACCGGTGAAGCCGTCACCGCGATCCAGAGCATCGGCGAGACAATCGGGCAGATCAACGAGATCGCTTCATCGATTGCGTCTGCCGTCGATCAACAGGGCGCTGCGACCAGAGAGATCGCAAGCAGCGTCGGCCAGGCGGCTGCTGGGACCAACGAGGTATCTTCGAACATCGTCGGTGTGACACGGGCGTCGGGCGAGGTCGGCGCGGCGTCGACGCAGGTCCTCAATTCGGCCAGCGACCTGTCAAAGCAATCCGAGCGGCTGAAGGCGGACGTCGAGGGCTTCCTCGACAGCGTGCGCGCGGCGTAAAGCTTGACCGGCCGTAAGGCGCCGCGATCGGAAAAGCCGACCGCGGTCGCAATTACCTCACCGGTGCGAAGCTCTGGTTGCCGAGCGGCGGCGCGCTTGGGCGCTGGATGCGGATGAACGGCTTTCCGGCTTTCGCATGACAGCTATTGCAGCCGTCGGTCAGCGCGTCGAAGGTCGCGGCAAACTCAGCGCTGTTCTTGGCATCTATTGCCTTTCCGTCCCCGGATCCGCGGATCAAGAATGCTCTTGACCATCTCTGCGACCGGAATGCCGTCCACGATCGGGTGAAGTTTCGCGGCATCCCCGAGACCTTCCTTGATTTCATCGACTTCGTAGGCCGCAAGCGCCCAGTTGCGGTTCTTTCCCGCAAACCAAAGTTTCGCATGGCGAAGCTGGGTGGCAGCGTGGAGCTTCGCGACCGGGTTCATAAGGCTGCTTTGCCGGCTGGGCGGTCGCCAGCATCACGGAACCGGCAATTGCAATCGTGGCGACGATGATCCGCTTCATTTTCGCGCCTTCCTGCACAATGGCGCTGTCGGCGTTTGGAGTGGCTACGCTACCATGTCCTTGAGCGCGGGGGCGGCGGTCAGATCGAGCTGAGCAATAGGCACCGGCCGCCCGAACAGATAGCCTTGCACCAAGTCTACTCCGGCCGCACGCATGTATTCCAGTTGTTCTTCGGTCTCGACGCCCTCGGCGGTCGTCACGGTTCCGAGACCCTGCGCGAGCGCAAGCGTCGAGGCAACGACCGCCTTGCAGTCGCGGCGGCTAAGGACGCCTTGCGTGAACGATTTGTCGATCTTGATCTTGTCGAACGGAAAGTTCGTCAGATAATTCACGGAGGAATATCCGGTGCCGAAGTCGTCGAGCGCCACCGATATCCCGAGGTTCTTGACCTGCCGGATCGTGGTCAGGTGGGCTTCCTGGTTTTCGAGCAGCGAGGTCTCGGTGATTTCGAGCTCCAGCCGCTCCGGCGCAATGCCGGTCTCCAGCAGCGTGCGCAATATCACCTCGAACAGGTTGCCCTTCTGGAACTGAATGGCCGAGATATTGACCGCCAGCTTGATATGTTCGGGCCATGTAGCCGCGTCCGCGCAAGCGCGCCGCAGGATCCATTCACCGAGAGGGCCGATGAGGCCGGTCGTCTCCGCGAGCGGAACGAACTTGTCGGGCGAGATCATGCCCTTGGTCGGATGACGCCATCGAACCAGAGCCTCGGCGCCGCAAAGCGTGAGCGTTTTCACGTCGACGACTGGCTGATAATACAGTTCGAATTGCTCCTGCTCGATGGCGCTTCGCAGTTCGTATTCCGCGGTGCGCTGCGTGTCGGCCACCTCGAGCAGTTCATTCCGGAAGAATCGAAAATCATTTCGCCCGCTTGACTTGGCGTCGTAGAGCGCAAGGTCCGCCCGCTTCAGGAGCCCTTCGGGATCGATCTCGTGCTCCGGAGCCAGGACAATGCCGACGCTGGTCCCAAGAACGGCGCGGCTGCCGTTGAGATCGAACGGCTGGGAAATGGCGTTGATAATTCGAAGCGCAAGCGCGATCGCGTCCTCGCGCTGGTTGGCGCCGCCCTCCTGGATGATGGCGAACTCGTCGCCGCCCAGCCGCGCCACGACGTCGGTTTCGCGAACCGTCGACTGTAGACGATTCCCGACCTCGATCAGCAATTCGTCCCCGGCCGGATGTCCCAGCGTGTCATTGACGACCTTGAACTTGTCGAGGTCGACCATCATGACCGTGACGGTGCTTCCGCTGCGCTTCAATCGTTTACATGCTTCTTCGAGCTTGGTGTTGAACTCGGCCCGGTTTGCAAGTCCCGTCAGTGCGTCGTGGCGCGCGAGGTGGACGATCTCTGCTTCCGCCCGCCGCCGCTCGGTAATGTCCTCGTGGGTCGCCAGCCATCCACCGTCGTCCATCGGCTGCCGGGTCACGAGGATGAAACGGCCATCGGCGAATTCATCGACCCGGCACGACGCGGCATCTTTCGGAAGCTCGTTCAAGGACGCGAGTTTTTGGTCGAACGCCAAGGCGTTGGTGTCCCCCTTGAGAATTCCGCGAGAGATCCGGTCGGAAATGACGGCCTCATGATGCGTCCCGACTTTCAGGAGCGACGTCGGCAGCTTGTACAGCTCGGCATAACGCTCGTTCCAGACCACGAGCCGCTTGTCGCCGTCGAACATGCAAAGCCCTTGAGCCATGTTGCTCAAGGCTGCGTCGAATTGCACGTTGATGCGTGAGAGCTCGTTGGCCTGCTGCAGGATCGCATTTTCCTGCCGCGAACGTTCAGTAATGTCTTCGTGCGTCGCGACCCACCCCCCGTCCGGCAGCGAACGGTGCGTGATCTGGATGGTTCGTCCTTCGGCGGTCCTCAGGGTGACGATCTCTCCGCGCGCGGCGTGATCTACAATTTGGTCGCAGTATTCGTCGACCTCGACCCGGATCGATCCGAGATCGTTTCGATGGGCGATCAAGTCGCGAAGATAGCAGCCCGGTCTCACCACGTCGGGCGATAACCCGTACATTTCGATATAGCGCTGGTTGCAGACGACGAGCCGCCTGTGCCGGTCGAATAGAGTCAGACCCTGCAATCATGTTCTCGACGGCGGTATCGAGGCGTTGCTTTTCCAGTTTGACCCGCAACTGCGACGATTGGTACTGCCACTTCAGCCGCCGGACGATCAGCAAAGTGGTGACGGCGACGATGACGGCCGAAAGGAACGCCGCGATAACCAGAAATTTGGTCTGGGCACGCCATTCGGCGAGGGCCGACGCGACCGTCGCGGTCGCCACGATCGAGATTGGGAAGCGAGCGAGACTTTGAATGGCAACCAATCGCTCGGATCCGTCGACCGGACTCATCAGTTGGGCTGTGCCGTGAACCTGGTCCAGGATCGCCGCCGCCTGGGGCGTTGAGTTGGCCTTGAAGTCTTTGCCCATGATCTCTTCGACATGGGGATAGCGCGCGAGCAGCTTGCCATCATGATGGTGCATCGCTATCGACGCGTCCTTGCCAAGCACGACCGCAGAGAAGAACTCTTCAAACTTCGCCGGAGCGATGGCGCGGGAAACGACGCCCAGAAACACGCCGTTTTTGCCTACGACCTTGCGGGTGATCAGCGTCTTCCACACGCCTGTGAAGCGGCTGAGCACCAGTTCGATCTGGGGCTCCGTTGGGTTCTGGCTGGATCGAAGGGCTTTGAAGTACGCGCGGTCGCTGATCGTGACATGCGGAACGGTCGCGGTTTCCGATGAATTGATGAGGACACCGTCGGCATCGTAGATATTGATGCCGGCGACCTTTGAAGCGCGGGTGACCTTGTCCGCCAGTTCGCGGTGTATTTCTGAAGTCGCCAACCGGTTTTTGAAACCGTCTGGAGTCGCGATGCCTTCCTGACCGATTTGCTCGATCAGTTCATCGAGTGGAATTTCGGCATCGTCAAGTTGCTGGTCGAAGTGACGCGCGAGCAAAACGACGGTATTTTCCAATTCGCGCTTGCTGCTCTCGATCGCGCGATCGCGGAAATTGTGAACCATCATCGCGGTGCCGGCCGCAATGGCCGCAATCAGCAGAATGCCGCAAATAACGAGCCAGAGAATCGGATTGCGGCGGCGCGGCAAATCGCCGTCCGCGACAGCGCGAACGCCGACCGCATGTTCTCCGCCGATAGAGTTTTTGCTGTTGGTCAGCATTGTTTCTCGCTCCCCGCCGGGAAACGATACAACCTGAGCGTGGAGCTCACGTTAGTAATGTCGGTTATCAAAGCGTTAATATCGGAGCCAATTCATTGAATCGAGGTTCCTTTAGATCGCCGGGCTGCGCTCTTTCCGGGTTTCCGAAGTGCGACCCGGATCGCGCGATCGGCTCGTTCGTCGCCGGCCAGGATTGATTGACGCGGTCGCACGACACAGCTTGTGATGGACGGGGTAATTCGCTCCCGTCGCCACAGCCGCGAAGGGTTGGCTCGGTCAAACCACGCCTGCCAAATCGGTTGCCACCCATGCGGCATTCGCGCGCGACCGTAAACGCTTGAGAGGGCTTCAAAAAAATTTGCGAGCGTGGCGGCCGCGCACAAACCGGGCAGCCGCGCCCAAAACTAGGCCTTGTTGATTTCCAAGTCGCCGCTGAAGATCGGCGCCGCCAGCGCTCAGCCGACAGGGAGGGAGTTCAGCAATGTGCCAGGGTGACGATCTGAATTGTCCGCATTTCAAGCTGCACTACGAGAAATTCAAGGAAGGGCTCGATATCGAGCGACGCAATCTCTTGCGATCGAGCGTCTTTGCCGGCGGCGGCGCCGCAGCGCTCGGCGCCGTCGGCGGCCTGTCGGTCGTGACGCCGGCGCTTGCGCAGGCATCAGCGGCGCGGCAACCGGCCGAGCGATCCTATCACGCACTGCCAGCCAATTCGCGACACGGTTCACTGGGGCTATTTCAGCAAGACGTTGAAGCCACGTGTCGAAGTGAACAGCGGCGACATCGTCTCGATCGAAACGCTCACGCACCACGCGCGGCGACGATGTCGAGCGCATGGTCAACGGCGATCCAGGCGCCGAGAGCGTTTTTCTCTGGACCAAGGACAAGAAGGGCGTGGATCGTCGCGGCGCGGGTTCGACCGATCCGAAGGTCTACAAGAAGGGCTCGGGCGACGGGCAAGGCGTCCACATCATGACGGGGCCTGTGTTCGTGCGCGGTGCCGAGCCCGGAGACATCCTTGAAGTACGCATCCTGGACTGCGTGCCGCGCGCCTGCGCCAACCCGCAGTTCAAGGGAAAGACCGTTCGGCTCGAACGCCGCGGCCAATTGGGGCTTTCAGTACAACGACCTGCTCGGCGGAACGAAGCGGGAGGTCGTGACGATCTACCAGCTTGAAACCACAGGCGGCAAAAGCTGGGCCGAAGCGGTCTATAACTTTCAGTGGGTGCCGCAGACCGATCCGTTCGGGGTCACGCACGCCACGATCGACTATCCCGGCGTTCCCGTCGATCACAGCAAGACCAAGCGGAATTTCGACGTTCTGAAAGGGGTTCGGCTTCCGATCCGGCCGCATTTCGGAACGCTGGGCTTGGCTCCGTCCGAAGCCGATTTCGTCGATACGATCCCGCCGAGCTATACCGGAGGCAACATCGATAACTGGCGGATCGGAAAAGGCGCGACCATGTACTATCCGGTCGCGGTCGAAGGCGCCTTGCTGTCCGCGGGCGATCCGCACGCCTCGCAAGGTGATAGCGAGTTATGCGGCACGGCGATCGAATGCTCGATGACCGGCACATTCCAGTTGATCGTGCACAAGAAGGCGGATCTCGGCGGGACGCCGCTCGAGCAGTTGAACTATCCGCTACTGGAAACGCAGACCGAATGGCTGGTCCATGGCTTCTCGTTCGCCAACTACCTTCAGGAATTGGGACCGGACGCCCAGAAGACGATCTACAGCAAGTCCTCGGTCGATCTTGCGATGCGGGACGCCTTCCGCAAGATGCGGCACTTCCTGATGACGACCAAAGGTTTGACGGAGGACGAAGCGATTTCGCTGATGTCGATCGGCGTCGACTTCGGCGTCACGCAGGTGGTCGACGGCAACTGGGGTGTCCACGCTTTGGTTCGGAAGGATGTCTTCTCCGGCAGAGCATGACCTGGACGTGCGAAGAGAGCGGGAGAGAAAAGTCCTGCTTCGCCGATCAATCCAACGACGAGGCCGCCTCATGGGCGGCCTCGAATTCTTTAGCGGGCATGGGACGTTCTATGCGACGGGGACGCCGTAATAATCGTCGACAGCCTTATTGCCCGCCGTGTTCGTCCAATCCCAGTCGCGATCGTCGCCATACTTTGGTGCGCCGCGGAGTTGTTGCTCGGTTACCCCGGTGACGTAGCCGCCAAGCCTGGTGTCGTATTTCAACGACTGCCAGGGAAGCGGGTAGTGGTCGTTGCCAAGCCCGAGGAATCCGCCGAAGCCGAGGACGGCGTACGACACTCTTCCGCTCTTCTTGTCGATCATCACGCGCTCGATTGAACCGATCTTGTTGTCGTCGGCGCCATAGACGGCCGTGCCTTCAACCTTGTCGCTGCCAATGAGATTGCCGATTTCTGTTTCGCTCGTTGTCACCTGAAGTCTCCATCCACGATGAGCTTCGCCAACCCGGTGCTCGTGTGATGGTTCCTGCGGCGGTCGGCGAATCGCCCTCAGGCGCGTTGAACGCCGGAGGGGTCGGTCAGGGAACTTCTTCCGCGCCCGGGAGACCGACGCGAAACGCTGAGCGATCGCTCGCATCGCTCGCCGGCGACGCTCTAATAGCCTTTGGCCAAGCCGGTGCCGCGGCGCGGATCGTTGGCGCCATAGAACCTGTTCCGAGCCACCGGCTTTCCCTCGAGGCTCGGCGCGCCGACGATGATCGCGGCGACGTGGTTGGCGGGCAGCGAATCGTCAAACCGGTATCCCATGCCCTCGAGTATCTTGCGCGTGTCGGGCGAGAGCGCGTGCGGCTCCAGATTCGTCACATCCGGAAACCATTGATGATGCAGGCGAGGGGCATCGACCGCTTCCTGGATGTTCATCTGATAGTCGATGACGTTCAGGATGGTTTGCAGCACCGTCGTGATGATGCGTCTGCCGCCGGGCGTGCCGAGAACGAGCACTGGCTTGCCATCCCTGGTGATGATGGTCGGGCTCATCGAACTCAGCGGTATCTTGCCCGGCGCAATCGCATTTGCTTCGCCCGGCACGACCCCGAAGGCATTGACCCGGCCCGGGCTGGCGGTGAAGTCGTCCATCTCGTCGTTCATCAGCACGCCGGTGCCTGACGCAACCACGCGGGCGCCGAACCAGTCGTTGAGCGTATAGGTCAATGAGACCGCGTTGCCGGCACGATCGATGATCGAGAAATGCGTGGTGTTGGAGCCCTCGTGAGCCGTGGTGTCCTTGCCAAAGTCGCTGGAGATACCGGCCTTGTCGGCGCTGATGGTTTCCCGGATTTTCGCCGCATAGTTTTTGTCGATCAGCTTCTCGACGGGGTTCTTTATGAATCCCGGATCGCCCAGAAGCGTGTTGCGATCCACATAGGCGCGGCGCATCGCTTCGATCTCGTAATGAAGCGCCTGTGCCGATCCCCAGCCGAGTTCGCGCAGCTTGTAGCCTTCCAGGATGTTCAGCATCTCGCAGAGAGCAACGCCGCCGGAACTCGGCGGCGGCGCCGAGATCAGGTGATAGCCGCGATAATCGCACTCGAGCGGCGCGAGCTCGCGCGTCTTGTAGCTCGCGAGATCTTCCTGCTGGATGATTCCGCCACCGGCCCGGCTCGCTTTGACGATGGCGGCAGCGGTTCTGCCGCGATAGAAGCCGTCCGCGCCTTGCGCCCTGATCAACCGTAATGTGTTGGCGAGATCGTGCTGCACCAGGCGTTGCTGCGCGACAAAGGGCTGTCCCTTGTTGAGAAAGATGCCGCCCGTCGGCGGGAATTTTCTGAAATCGTCGGTCGCGGTCGCGAGCATGTCGACGTCGCCCTGGTCGAGCGTGAATCCATCCTCGGCCAGTTCGATTGCCGGATCGATCAACGCGGCGCGGCGCATGGTCCCATACTTCTTCCGCGCATATTCCAGACCCGACACCGTGCCCGGGATGCCGACGGCGAGCCAGCCCGTCGTGCTCAGGCCGTCAATGACCTTGCCGTCCTTGTCGAGATACATGTCGCGGGTCGCAGCACGCGGCGCCTTCTCGCGAAAATCGAGGAACGTCTTGCGCCCGTCGGCAAACCGGATCGTCATGAAGCCGCCGCCGCCGAGATTGCCCGCGGCCGGGTAGACCACCGCGAGCGCATATCCGACCGCTACCGCCGCATCGACCGCGTTGCCGCCGCGCTTGAGAACGTCCACCCCGACATCGGTCGCCAGGTGTTGCGCGCTGACCACCATGCCGTGTTCGGCGGCGATGGGTCTCGTCGAGGCGGCGTGAACGGAAACCCCGGCGGACCAAAGACAGGCGAGCAGGATGCCGGCCGCGGTTAGTTTTCCGGACGCGATGCCGGGTCGATCCGATCGGGTTTTCAACTTGAGCCTGAAAGCTCGCAATGACTTGTCTCCCCCGATTGGGTATCTTGCATCCGGGTCTGTTGCAGGGTCGAATGAAGCTTCTGAGCACTTTTAGCAAGGTTTATGTCCGAATGCGCCCTCGGCGACGCTTCGTAGCCGCTGCGGCGGTCTTCTCGCTGATCACGGGTGGCTTACCCTTCGGCGCACGGGCCGCTCTGGCGGCCGACGGTTGTGCCGAGATCACGATTTTGCCATCGCCGATTTCGCCCTGGGCCGGCGCGCCGCTCCGCGTCATGGTCATTTCCGAAAAGCCGATCGACGCCACGGTCACCCTGATCGCGCCCGACGGGAGCGTTGCGGCCAAATCGGCCACCCGGCACGACGGACCACCTTATTCCTGGTTTGCCGAGGTTGCGGCGCCTGCCGCCGGTAACTGGCGCGCCACGCTGGATCGGCCGCAGGCCGAATGCGGTCCGGTGGCCCGCGACATCCCGGTCGCCGCCCGTAAGCCGGAGCCTTTCCGGATTCCGGCAGGGAGCATCTGGCAGACCCGCAACAACTGGAACAGCACCAATGAAGCGCTGTTCTCGGCGTGGATCGAGAAGCTGTTCGACGCGCCGCCCGACCAGGACCTGAACTGGAAGGTCTGGTACGAGGTGCTGCGCGATCCGCAGCGCAATTTCTTTTACAACTATCTCGGCCGCAACGAAGACATCACGCAAACCGGCCTTCGCCCCGACTGCGCCGATTTCGTCTATTTCCTGCGGGCCTATTTTGCCTTCAAGATGGGGCTGCCGTTTGGCTATTCGAATTGCTCGCGCGGCAAGCCACCGAGGTGCGGTCAATGGTTCGACGTCGAGCATCCCGAGGTAACGCGTCCGCCTCCGCCGCCGGGCCAGGAAGCTGTTGACCAGGCCGGCGATGCACCGCCGCCTCCGCCGCCGCAGCAGACGTCCGGTTTTATGCGGCTGCTCGGCGGGCAGGCAGACGCGCCACCGGCCGAAACGCCGGGAGCGCCGGCTGCGAAGGCGGCTCCGCCGAAGCCGAAGCGCCCGACGAACTTCGGCGAATATCTGCGCGATGTCGGCGACGTCGTGCATACCGGCTCCGTTCGCGCGGGCGACGACACCGCGGATTTCTACACGATACCGCTGACGAAGGAGACGCTGCGCCCGGGCACGGTCTATGCCGACCCCTACGGCCATGTGTTGATGCTGGTGCGCCGCGTGCCGGAAGTGAACGGAACGCCCGGCGTTTTCCTGGCCGTCGATGCCGAGCCCGACGGATCGATCACGCGCAAGCGCTTTTGGCGCGGCAACTTCCTTTTTGCGCACGAGCCTACGCTCGGCGCGCCCGGCTTCAAGCATTTCCGCCCGATTGTGCGCGACAAGAACGGGCCGTTGCGCCGGTTGAGCAATGCGGACATCAACAAGTATCCGCAATTCGCCGATTTCTCGCCCGAGCAATCGCAAATGTCGGCGGAAGATTTCTACGATCGCATGGACGATGTGATGTCGCCGGAGCCGCTCGATCCGGCGCGCGCGATGGCAGACGCGATCACAAGCCTGAGCGAGCAGATCAGGACGCGTGTCACAGCGGTAGAAAACGGGCGAAACTATCAAAACAAGAAGCCGGGCGACACGACGATGCCGGACGGTGCCTCGATCTTTCAGGCGAGCGGTGCCTGGGAGGACTTTTCGACGCCGGCGCGCGATCTTCGCTTGTTGATCGCGATCGACGTGGTGCGTAACTTTCCGCGATCGCCTGGTGCGGCGATCAAGCCGCTATGCGATCCCACCCGGCAAAACCATCGCCGAGCGTAAAGAGCCAGTTGCAGGCGGCGCTGACGTCCGAACTTGCCGCGCGCAAGATGACCTATACGCGCAGCGACGGTTCGCAATGGTCACTGTCCGTCAAGGACGTGGTCGATCGGGCGGTCGACTTCGAGATGGCCTATAATCCGAACGATTGCGTTGAATTGCGATGGGGCGCGCCAGAGAACAGCGAGGAGGCCGCGACATGCCGGCGTCGCGCGCCTCAAGCGCAGCGCGCGAAGATGGCGAACTACCGCGGCTGGTTCCGCGAGCGGCATTGGCCGGCTGGTCGCGGCTAGTGGAGACGCGAATGTCAGAATCGGACCATTAGTCAAACCGAACCGCGATTTCTTCGAGCGGGATGCCGCTGACCCTGGTGGTCCAGCGTTCTCCCGGCTTGATCGGCGGCGCCAGCGTCAAGGTACCTGTTGAGATGACCTCGCCCGCACCAAGTGGCGGGTTGAGGCGATCATTCGCCAGCAATTCCACGAGATGACGCAGCGCCTTCAGGGGGCTGCCGAGCACGAGGGCACCGCCGCCACGCGCGATCTCTTTGCCGTCACAGCAGAGTTCAACCTCGAATGTGGTGAGATCACTCAGCCACTCCGTCTTGCGCGGCGCTATCGGCTGACGCGATCCGACCAGCAGCATCCCATGCACGCCATTTGCGGCGACGGTGTCTGCACCCTGGAATTTCCAATGCGGGAAGATCGACTGCACGATCTCGTATCCAAGCGCGATCCAGGCCACGCAATCCATCAGTTCAGCGTCGCTCATGGCGGGCGATGGCGCAGTGCCCAGGCCGAACATGATTTCCGGCTCGATGCGAGGTTCGTGGAAATCCTTCAAGGTGACGACATCCTTGGTCGCGAGGTCGTGGGTCGTGCGGCTGGTAGTGTAGCCCCAGATCGGCGCTGAGACGCCGAACGCCGTCCACATCTGGCGGTTTGTGAACCCGATTTTCCGGCCCGTTATTCTCTCGCCGCGGGCTTCAAAGGCAGCGCGCAGCATAGGCGTGACGGAATAGGCTTGCGTCAGCGTCAAGCCGCCGGGTCGGGAGGAAAAAGGCGGGATCTGCGAATGGCTGGACAGGGAAGTGAGTACCTCCGCGGCGATCGCGTCGATCTTCGGGTTCTGTCATCATCTGCGGAACTTATACCAACGCGTCGGGGGCATCCACGAATTCGACTGATTGCCTGCCGCTACGACGGCGTCAGCGCCTTGAACCGCGCGAGAAACCGCTTCTCGGCTTTTGCCGCGCTCCACGGCGTCAGGTAGTCCTCGCGCGCCGCCGGCGACAATCCGGGGTCGCGGCCGAACAGGCGCTTGGCCTCGGCTGGCTCGAAGCCTGCGAGCTCCGTGGCTTCGAGATAGGCCGCGCCCTTGTCGGCGGCCTTGATGGTCTGCGTGATCTTGTCGGCGAGCACCGCCGGCAGGCCGAAGCGGATGTGGATCGCCGACAGCAAGCGCTTCTCGACGGACTTGTAGTCCTCGCCGAGCACGGCCTTGAACGGCGAGATCATGTCGCCGATCACATATTCGGGCGCGTCGTGCAGCAATGCGGCGAGGCGGTAGGTCACATCGATGCGCGGCATTTGCTCGCGCATGACGGCTTCGACCAGCAGAGTGTGCTGCGCCACCGAAAAGATATGCGCGCCCGTGGTCTGTCCGTTCCAGCGCGCCACGCGCGCGAGCCCATGGGCGATGTCGGCGATTTCAATGTCGAGCGGTGAGGGGTCGATCAGGTTGAGCCGACGGCCGGACAACATCCGCTGCCAGACCCGTGCTTCCGGTAATTTCTTTGCCGTCATTTGACCTTGAGGCGTGGGCTGCGGCGCTTGCCGGCGCAATTTTCGTGGCAGAAGCACGTCACGAGATGGTCGTTGACCATGCCGGTCGCCTGCATGAAGGCATAGACGATCGTGGGGCCAACGAACTTGAAGCCGCGCGAGGATAATTCCTTCGACACCTTGATCGAAACCGGCGTCGATGCGGGTACGCTCGCGGTGGTCTTGAACGCGTTGACCTTGGGCCTGCCGTCGACGAAGTCCCACAGGAATTTCGAAAAGCCGGCGCCTTCCTCCATGATCTTTAGATAGGATTTCGCGCTTGCGATCGTGCCCTCGATCTTGGCGCGGTTGCGGACGATGCCGGCATCGTTCATCAGCGCGTGAATCTTTTTGGCGTTATAGCGCGCGATTTTCTCCGGCTGGAAATCGTCGAACGCTTTCCGGAAATTGTCGCGCTTGCGCAGAATCGTGATCCAGGACAGCCCGGCCTGAAAACCGTCGAGGATCAGCTTCTCGTAGAGGGCACGGTCATCGTATTCGGGGACACCCCATTCGGTGTCATGATAGGCAACATAAAACGGGTCTTCGCCCGGCCAGGGGCAGCGCGTCAGGCCGTCGGGATGCAGGCGTGCGGATTTGGTCATGCGACGGTCTGTTTGGGCTGTAGGCGCAATTCGTCGGGTTCGGTGATGCGGATCGAGAGCCCGCCGGCTGTCAGGGGGATGCCGGCCTCGAGCGCTTCGCTGGCGCGATCGATGCGCATCAGCGCCAGCGCGTGACCATCGGCTGCCGACCCCATGGTGCCGACCGCCTTGTCGCCGGCCGTTATCGCCGCGCCTGGTTCCGGGGCAGGGCCGTCCAGCAGGACGCGCACGGTGCGGGTGCGCGCGGTGCCGCGATGCTGCATCCGCGACACCACCTCCTGGCCGACATAACAGCCCTTGTCGAAGTCGACGCCCGAAAGCCGGTCCATATTGGTTTCGTGCGGGAACGCATCGCCATACATGAAGTCGAGACCGCCGCGGGGGACGCCGACCGCAATGCGATGCGCCTCATAGGCGGAAGCGTCGACGAGTTCGGCGCCGATCGCATCGGCGGCCTTCTGTGCGAGGTCTGTGGGAACGAAAATCCGAAGGCCGAGCTTGGCGTTGCGGGGATCAGTGAAGGTGAGATCTGGCTTCAACGCGGCCTCGCCGTCCCAGGCGGCGAGCACGCCGAGCGTGTCGGAAAGATTCTCAATGCCGATCTTCGCCCGCAGCCGGTAGAAGCTCAGCTTATCGGCAAGCGTCTGCGCCAGCGGCCTGGGGCAATCGATCAGGAAACCGCCGCCATGGCCCGCAGGCGCTTCCGTGATCAGGAAATCGATCGTGATCTTGCCTTGCGGCGTCAGCAACGCGCCGAAGCGGCCAAGTCCGGGCTGTAGCCGCGTGGTGTCCGTGGTGATGAGGCCGTTGAGGAAGTCACGGGCGGTATCGCCGGTGATTTTGACCACCCCGCGGTCGGGCAGGAGCGCAGCCTTCATGTTGGATTCTCAAGTGACATCTCACTTGGGAACCTAAGCCTCTGAGGCTTCAACAACAAGGGCTTGCAAATGGTTGTAAGGGGTTGCGCTTACTGCCTGGCAAGCGCGGTGGAGAACTCGCCGTTGCGAACACGAACGGGCAGACCCTCGACGAATTTCGCGACCGCGTCTTCGCCATAGGTCCGGACCAGTTCGGCAAAAGCGGCAAACAGGCTTGCTTGCGCGAGACAATCTCCGTCAACCCCATCGTGCCGCGCTTCCGCCCAGGCTTCGTTGAGATAGCTGAGGGCTGCCTGCTTCTGTTCCTGATCGGGCAACAGGTCGCGAGCGATGAACGGTGAAGGATGGCTCATGGATGTGAAGCAGTGTTCGAGGCGAGGAATGGAGCGTGGTGTAGCATGTCCGACGGTATCGCCTAGCCACTTCTTTAAGAAAGGTTAACGTGCCGTCAGGAAATCCACCGCCTTCTGGAACAGCGAGGAAAACCGGACTCAGTTGGCGTAACGCGCGGTGAGGTCGCGTGAGATTTTCAGGCCTTCGTCGATGTAACGGCGGATCGCGAGTGTCGCGGCCGGCGTGCAGGTCCGGTAGGTCTGCTGGAAGCCGTTATAGCCGCGGTTGAAGCCGGCGATCATGCGCGCCCGCCGCTCGCCGGACGGCGTTTCGGCATCGAGCAGGGCCTGCATTTCGTTGCGCCACTTGGCGCCTTCGTTGCTGCCGCAGATACCCCGGAGATAATGTAGCGTGCCGAGAATTTCCGCGAAGCGCTGCAAGTCGTTGTCGAACGGTGCCGCGCCTTCCTGTGCGCGCGCAGGCATGGCCAGGCAACTCAAGGCGACGAGGACGCAAGCGAGATATCTGCGCATCAAGCGGGTATGCCTGCTCGGAATGTTCGGCGCAAGCCGTCGAAAGCGTGGTTTTACAGGCCCAGAAGGCTCCGGGCCGACTGGATAATGTCCCGCAAGCCCGGCGTGGTCTTGAATTCGCCGAGCGCCTCCGGCGCAATCCATTGATGGTCGTCGAGTTCCTCGTTCAGAACCACGTCGCCGGCCCGCCAGCGCGCTGCGAACGACATGATGACGTAGTGGCCGCCGCCCTCGACCGTCGGCACGACCTCTCGCCAGCCGGCGAGATCCACGATCTCGATTTTGAGGGAGGTTTCCTCGGCGACTTCGCGATGCAGGGCGATGTGAAGGGTTTCGCCGAATTCGACACGCCCGCCGGGCAACGAATAGGTACCTTTGCCCGGAGAGCGGGCGCGGCGCACCAGGAGCACTTTATTATTGCGAAAAATCGCGGCGCTCACGGCAAGCTGCGGGCGGGTCTGAGGAGATGTGGAAGTCAAGGCGGGCCCCTGATCGGTACACTTGCGCGGGAGGCGCGAATGACCAGCTATCAATGGGTCATGATGTAATCGACGTCGGCCGCGCCGTCACCATTGATGACGCCGCCGGCCTGCGACACCAAGGGCTTGACCCAGCCGGTCGCCTGTTCGGCCAGCCGGGTCCGGGTCTTGTCTTGCGAGGCCTCACGCATCGCGGCGCCGACCGCGGTCAGGATCGCGGTGATTGCGCTCGTGATGTTGTCGAACTCTTTGCGGACGCGGACGTCGGCGGTGTTATAGGCCTCGATCGCCAGATCCCTTGCCTTGAAATTGGAGGCCGTAAAATGCTCCGCGTAGGACAGCGGTTGCCAGCCGAGAAAATCCTCGGCGCACTCCGGCATGTCCGGGACCATCTCGAGCAGCATCACCGCTTCGTTGAAGTGATTGAGATAGTCGGTAGCAAGCCCGGTGCGCGGATTGATATTGGCCGCGAGCAGCACGGCGGCCCGCGCCGAATTGTCGGCGGCGGCGGCGGGGGGGGCTGGTTGTGCGGGGTTGGTAGCAGGCGGCGTCATCTGCGGCAGTTTTAATCTTCCGGGTTAAAAGGTACTGAAGATTACATATTGGGATACCTTATATGTGTGGACGTTTCGTCATCACCTCGGCGCCTGACGCCATACGGCGACTTTTCGGCTATCCGGAACAACCGAACTTCCCGCCGAGATATAATGTTGCACCTACGCAGCCGATACCCGTGATTTTAAGCGATAAAGGCCGGCATTTTCGCCTGATGCGCTGGGGATTGTGGCCGGCTTGGGTGAAAGATCCCCGTAAATTTACGCTCCTGATCAATGCGCGCGCGGAGAGCATCAAGGAGAAACCGGCGTTCAAGAACGCGATCCGGCGGCGGCGCGCCCTGATCCCGGCCGATGGCTACTATGAGTGGCACACATCGGACGGCAGCAAGCGGCCGTATTTCATTCACCGCCGCGACGGCCGCTCGATCGGATTTGCGGCGGTGTCGGAGACCTGGATCGGGCCCAACGGCGAAGAAGTCGACACGGTCGCGATCGTGACGGCGGCCGCGAGCCCGGACCTCGCCGAGCTTCACCATCGTGTGCCGGTGACGATCGAGCCCGACGACTTCGAGCGCTGGCTCGATTGCCGCAGCGATGAAGCGGACGGCGTGACGCCTTTGATGCGCGCGCCCGAAGAGGGGGAATTCGTCTGGCACGAGGTTTCGTCGCGGGTCAATCACGTCGTCAACGACGACGCGCAACTGACCCTGCCGATCACGGCGGAGGAACGCGAAGCCGAACAATCCCGGCGCGCGAAGAAGCCGAGCCCGCGCAAGACAGCCGCCGCCGACGTCGATGACGGGCAGGGCAGTTTGTTCTGAAAAGCCGTATCTAGCCCTTGAGCAACTGCTTCAGCTTGGTCACGGCGCTGTCGGGCGTGGTCAATACCGGCAATTTCGACGCTTCCGCCACCATCGCTGCCGCCGGGGCCATGCTGTATTGCGCGAGCGCAATCAGATCGCAGTCGCGCAAGTCGCGCGAGGCATGCCACGACCAGGCGGTCATGTTCGGCGCGGTCGCCGCGATCGAGTGCGGCCATTGCGCCTTCCGCGAGCTTGGTCACGAGTTGAACTGTGCTGGGGAATTCCGCCGGCATCGACTGCAGCGTGGGCGGAAACGATGAGAGCAGGCCGACGCGGTGACCGCGGGCGGCCGCCAGTTCGATCATCGCCTCGTTGGGCTTGAGCACGGGCATCGGTGAAAGCTCGCGCGCCACCGCCTCGATGCAGGGGCCGAACGCCGAACAAGTGAAGAGAATTCCGTTGGCGCCGGTCGAAACGGCATAGCGTCCCAGCGCCAGAAAGCGGTCGGTCATCGCAGGCGTCAGCCGGCCGTCGCGCGCGAGATCGGCCGACAGGCTGTCGTCGAGCAGGTTCATCAGCGTGGCCTCGGGCCAAAGCTTCGCGAAGGAGGCTTCGATGGGAACCAATGAGTGCTTGAGGGCGTGGATCAGGGCGATGCGCATGTTCGTTTCCGGATGGTCTGCGATTTAAGGTGTGGGTTCGCGGCCGTCGAGCCATTTTGCGTAGATGATGCGTTCCTGCATCGAATAGCCCAGCGATTGATAGAAATCCTTCACGCTCACGTTGTCGGGCCGCACCATGAGCTGAAGTTTCTCGATGCCGCGTTCGCGCAGCCAGCGTTCGGCGGCGTCCATCATGATGCGCCCATATCCCTTGTGGCGATGATCGGGGCTGACGGCGAGGTAATAGACCCAGCCGCGGTGGCCGTCATGCCCGACCAGCACGGTGGCGGCGAGTGCGTCATCGCCACGGCCGATCAGCACGGTTGCATTGGCACTCTTGCGGGCAAATGCAATGTCGGAAGCCGGATCGTTCCACGGCCGCGTCAGGCCGCAGGCCTGCCACAGCGCGACGACATCAGCGACGTCGGCATCGTTGATGGGCGCAATCGCGAGGGTGGGAAGCGTGGTCGTCACAGCACCTTGCCGGGGTTCATGATCCCGAGCGGATCGAGCAGCGCCTTGATCGAGCGCATCATTTCGATCGCGACCTTGTCTTTCACCTCGGGCAGTTCATCGCGCTTGAGCACGCCGATGCCGTGCTCCGCCGAGATCGATCCGCCCATTTTCAGCACGATCGCGAACACGACGGCATTGACGTCGTGCCAGCGGGCGAGGAAGTCGGCGGCATTGGCGCCAACCGGCTGGCTGACATTGTAATGGATGTTGCCGTCACCGAGATGGCCGAATGGCACCGGACGCGAGCCCGGAATGAGTTTCACGACCGCGGCATTGGCTTCCGCGATGAAGGCGGGGACGGCGGCAACCGGTACCGAGATGTCGTGCTTGATCGAGCCGCCTTCGGGCTTCTGCGCCGCCGACATCTCGTCGCGCAATTTCCAGAACGCCTGGCGCTGGCTCAAGTTCGCGGCAATCACCGCGTCGTCGACGATGCCCTGTTCCATGCCCTCGGCCAAAATCGATTCCAGTGTCGCGCGCGCGTCGTCGCGCGAGGACGACAGCTCCATCAGCACGAACCAGGGATGCGGGCCGGTCAGCGGCGCGCGGATATCGATGCCGTGGCGTACGCTGAAATCGACCGCGATGTCGGCGAGCAGCTCAAAGCTGGTCAGGCCGCCGGCCGCCTCGTTTTGCGAGATCGACAACAGCTTCAACGCATCCGCCGGTGACTTCAGCCCGACAAAGGCGGTCTCGACCGCGCGCGGCTTCGGAAACAGTTTCAGCGTCGCGGCGGTGATGATTCCGAGCGTGCCTTCGGCGCCGATGAAGAGGTTGCGCAGGTCGTAACCGGTGTTGTCTTTTTTCAGCTTCGACAGCGCGTTGAGAATTCGGCCGTCGGCCAGCACCACTTCCAGCCCGAGCGCCATCTCGCGCGCGACGCCAAAAGCGAGCGCGCCGGTGCCGCCGGCATTGGTGGAGAGGTTGCCGCCGATGGTGCAGCTTCCTTCCGCACCGAGCGACAGCGGAAAGTAGCGATCGATTTCGGCGGCCTTCTGCTGCGCGACCTGCAGCACCACGCCGGATTCGCAGGTCATGGTGTTGGAAGCGGCATCAATGTCGCGGATCTTGTCGAGGCGCCGGGTCGAGACGACAACTTCGCCCTGATGCGGTGTCTGTCCGCCGACCAGGCCGGTATTGCCGCCTTGCGGCACCAGCGCGATTTTTTGTTCGGTCGCGAGCTTGCAGATCGCGGCGACTTCGGCGGTCGATCCCGGCCGCAACACCAGAGGCGAGTGGCCGCGAAACAGCCCGCGCTCTTCCGTCACGTAAGGCGCGACATCGGCCGGCTCCGTCACCGCATATTTGTCGCCGACGATGGCGCGAAACCGCGCAATCAGTTCGGGCGAAAGCGGGCTGACTGAGGTCTGGGCGATGTTCATCGGCGTCTCTTCTCGTCCGTTCTTTTCTATTATCTGCCGATCGCGGCGCGGCGCAGCCGGTCGTTGATGGCTTCGCCCAGGCCGTGATGCGGCACCGGCATGACGGCGATCGTCCGCGCGGACTTGGCATCGAGCGCGCGAAGATAGCCGAAAAGGTTGGTGGCTGCCTCGCCAAGATCGCCCGCGGCCGACAAATTCATCACGGCCTTCGCCGCGCCTGCGCCGACAATGCCGGCGTTGCCAAACGCCAGCAGCGCTTCATCCCGACCGACCGACGTCGCATCGAGCCGGACCGGCGTGCGCGGCGCGTAGTGAGAGGCCAGCATACCCGGCGCGAGCGGCTGGGCGTCGTCACTGACCGCGTCTTCGGGCAGCCGTTGCAGGGCGTGGCCGAGCACGCGTTCGATCTCTTCGCGCGGCAGCCCGCCGGGCCGCAGCAGCATCGCCTCGTCGAAGCAGGCCACAATCGTGGATTCCACGCCAACCGCGACGGGGCCGCCGTCGAGGATCAGGTCGACGCGGCCTGAAAGGTCGCTGGCCACGTGGGCAGCGGTCGTTGGCGAGACATGGCCCGAAATATTGGCGGAGGGCGCTACGACGGCCCCGCCAAAGGCGCGCAGGATGTCGCGCGCGACGGGGTGGGCGGGGACGCGGATCGCGATCGTGTCGAGGCCGGCAGTGGCGAGTTCGGCGACCGGGCATTGCGGCGTCTTGGGCAGCACCAGCGTCAGCGGACCCGGCCAGAACGCCTCCGCAAGCCGTGTGGCGGTCGCATCGAAGCGCGCAATCTGCCGCGCGGCCGCGATGTCGGCGACGTGGGCGATCAGGGGGTTGAAGGAGGGCCGTCCCTTGGCCTCATAGAGGCGGGCGATGGCCGGAGCCTGGGTGGCGTCGGCGCCGAGCCCATAAACCGTCTCGGTCGGGAACGCGACCAGGCCGCCATCCCTGAGGCAGCGCGCAGCCTCGACTACCGCTAGCCCATCGGCTGGCAAGGTCTGCGTTTTCAGGTCCACCTTCACAGGATCAAATCCTTCAAATCGGCTTCTTGCGGTGTACGAAAGCGGACGCTATAAGCCGCCTTCTTGTCGGAGCGTGGCTCAGCCCGGTAGAGCACTGCGTTCGGGACGCAGGGGTCGCAGGTTCGAATCCTGCCGCTCCGACCATTCTTCCAAATCCTTTTAGATACTACTGTTTTCGGGCGCAACGACTGGCAGCCATGATAAATCCATGGCCCCGCCGGCGCTGATTTCGCGCCTTTATTTGGCCGTAGCAGCCTCCAGGATCGGAATGAGCCGTGCCGCCTCGCTTTTCACGAGATCGGCAAGCGGCTTCGGCCCGCGGCGGCTGGGGTCGATATTGTCGGCGCCGAGGTCGGCCAGCCGCTTTTTGACCGCCGCCTCATCCAGCCCCTCGTTGAGGGCGGCGGCGAGCTTGTCGACGATCGGCCTGGGCGTCCCTTTCGGGGCGAACACGGCATACTTCACAGCAACGTCGAAATCGCCAAGGCCCTGTTCGTAGGAAGTCGGCACGTCCGGCAGCATCGGGCTGCGCTGCTTGGCGGCAACCGCCAGCGCCCTGACCGCGCCGGCCTGGACCTGCGCCAGCGTTCCGAGCACGGGATCGCATTCATAGTCGATCTCGCCCGCGAGCATCGCATTCAAAACCGGCGCCGTGCCGGTGAACGGAACCAGCGTCGGCTTGATGCCCATCGCCGAGTTGAGAAGCAGGCAGCCGATATAGGAGATCGAGCCGACGCCGGCGTGCCCGACATTGAGCTTGTTCGCATTGGCTTTCGCGTAGGCGACGAACTCAGGAAGATTTTTCGCGGGCAGGTCTTTGCGGACCACGAGCAGTTCGGGATATTCAGCCGCGAGCCCGACCGGCTCAAAATCCTTCTGCGGGTCATATTTCAGATCAGGATAGAACGCTGGCGCCAGCGCATTGGTCGACATGTGGCCGAACAGGATCGTGTAGCCGTCCGGGTTGGCGCGCGCCGCACGCAGCGCGCCGATCGTGCCGCCGGCACCGTTGATATTTTCCACCACGACGCTTCGGCCGAGACGGCGTGAAAAAATATCGGCGACAATTCGTCCGGTGATATCGGCCGGTCCGCCGACCGCAAACGGGACAATCATGGTGATCGTCCGTGCCGGATAGTCCTCGGCGCGTGCTGGTGCTCCCAACGCGCTCGCTACCAGCAAAATTGCCGCCGCAACCCGATGCCTCGTCACGAATGCCTCCCTCACATGGTCTTTTGACCTAACCATGTGCCGGTTCGGCCGCCAAATGAAAGGAGTTTCGCACGAGTTCCAGCGACGGAATGGAAGCAATGCCTAGACGCGGCATTCCCGGTCGTGCTCGTTCCGCACGCCGTGAATGCGCTTGTCGAACAGTTGCCCGATCGGCTGCCAGCTCGTGCCGTCGAACTGCACCAGGCGCATTTCCTTGAGCGGGCGGAAATCCGTCGGACTGGTCGTGATCGCAATCCCCGGTAGCGTGACCGAGCTTCGGAAATTTTTCAGCGACTGCGCCTGCTTCATGACGTTGTCGCGGGAGAAGTCATCGCCGCATTGCTTGAGGACCTGCGCCAGCGTCTCGGCGACCGCGTAGCCGAACACCGCGTAGGCATCTTCCTTGTCGCCTTCCGGATAATACCGGTCCATGAAGGCGAGATAGTCTTTCATCGCAGTATCGTCTTTCCAGGCGGGATCGCTGCCGTCTTTCAGGAAGGCGGTCGAGATCACGCCGATCGCGTTTTCGAGGCCCCCCGGCCGCAAGCCATTGGCGATCGAGGCGGCGGCGTTATCCAGAATGAGAACAGGGTGCCAATCGGATTCGCCGAGGCGCCGGATCACCTGAGCCGCCATCGCCGGCGCGCCGTCGAACACCAGAATTTCCACGCCCGCCCTGTGAAGCAGGTCGAGATGCCCGCCGAGCGAGTGATCCGCGGCATCGAAGGCGGTGTCAGCGACGATCATCCGGGCTGCGTCACCCAAGCCATCCTGCAAACCCCGGAACAGATCACGGCCGAACTCATCGTTCTGCCAGAGCACGCCGATCTTTTTTTCCGAATAATAGGCCTGGATATAGTTTGCGTAGATACGGCCCTCGGTGCGGAATGCCGGTGGCCATCCCATCGTCCACGGAAAATCCTTCGGATTCGACCACTGGTCGTCTCCCGATGCGACGAACAATTGCGGGACGCGCTTTTCGTTGAGATATTTTCGAACCGCGAGATTGCTCGGCGTTCCAAACGAACCGAACACCAGCAGCGCGTTCTCGGTCTCGACGAGGTTGCGCGTGAGGCCGGCGGCTTGCAGCGGATCGGAATTATCGTCGTAGGAAATGAATTCGACGGCCCGGCCGTTGATGCCGCCGCGCTCGTTGAGCATCTGGAAGTAGGCGGCCTCGGCTTTGCCGATGGCGCCGAAGGCCGCGAGCTGCCCGGTGTAGGGCATGAGGTTGCCGATGCGAATGGCGGTGTCAGATGTCTTGAGAACGGGATCGCCTGACGGCTGCGAACGGCCAGGCGGCGAAAAGACACGCGGCAATCCATCTGATCATGTTCATTCTCCGAACGCATCGAAGCGCGTACAGGCGAACTTTACCACCGCTAGCGTGACCGGTTGGCGACCACTTGCCCTCCGGCTCTGACATTCGTGCAGGGCACGCGTGTCAGAATCGGGGCACCGTCGAGCTTTCCTCAGACCTCGAGCTTGTCGCCGCCCTTGAGGTGGAGGATTTCGCGCGCTTCGTCCGGGCTTGCGATCTCCAGGCCGAGGCCTTCGATGATCTTGCGGGCGAGCAGCACCTGTTCCGCATTCGAGGCGGCCATCCGCCCCGGTGCGGCCCACAGCGAGTCCTCCAGGCCAACGCGGACGTTGCCGCCCATGGCAGCCGCCATCGCAGCGATCGGCAACTGGTTGCGTCCGGCGCCAAGCACCGACCAGATCATCTTGTCGCCGAACAGCCGGTCCGCGGTGCGCTTCATGTGCATGACGTCGTCCGGATGCGCGCCGATGCCGCCTTGCAGGCCGAACACGGTCTGAATGAACAGAGGCGGCTTCACCAGGCCCTGATCGAGGAAATATTTGAGATTGTAGAGGTGGGCGGTGTCGTAACATTCGAACTCGAACCGCGAGCCTGATTCCGCAAGCGTGGTAAGGACATATTCGATGTCCTGAAAGGTATTGCGGAACACGATGTCCTTGTTTTCGACGTGCTTGCGCTCCCATTCGTGCTCGAACTTGTTGAAGCGGTTGAGCATGCCGAAGAAGGCGAAGTTCATCGATCCCATGTTCAGCGAAGCGACCTCGGGCTTGTAGGTCGCGGCCGGACGCACCCGTTCGTCCACCGTCATGGTTGGCGCGCCGCCGGTGGTGAGATTGATCACGCAGTTCGAGCGTTGCTTGATGACCTTCAGGAACGGCGCGAAGGCTTGCGGGCTCTGATCGGGCTGGCCGGTCTTCGGATTGCGGGCATGCAAATGCACGATGGCCGCGCCGGCCTCGGCCGCCTCGACCGCAGCATCGGCGATTTCCTGTGGCGTCACGGGGAGCGCCTTCGACATCGAAGGCGTGTGGATCGCGCCGGTCACGGCGCAGGTGATGATGACTTTGCGGGGGGCCATGGTTCTTGCCTCTTTTGTTGCAGGTGGGATCAGGGTTTGTCGGCTTGCTTGATCTTGTGGGCGGCGAGCGCCGCCAGGCGTTCGTTGCGCCACGCGGTCAACGCCGCGATGCGCTCGGTCTCCGGCTGATGCGGCCACGCCGCGATCACGGCCTCGACGTTCGGGCTTTCATAGACGGAGGGACCCGCCGCGGATTTGGCGAGTTCCTTGTAGAAGCCGGTATAGCGCGCGCAATAGTCGGGAATGCCGCCGGGCGCGTTGAGTTCGATCGTCGCGAACGGGCCCAGGAACGACCAGCGCAGGCCGAGCCCGTCCTTGACGGTGTGATCGAGGTCTTCGGCCGAGATGTAGCCTTCGCCGACCAGGCGGAAAGCCTCAGCCAGCAGAGCGCCTTGCAGCCGGTTCAGCACAAAGCCGTTGATCTCTTTGTTGATCGTGACCGGCACCTGTCCGATCTCGCGATAGACGGCGCGTGCGCGCTCGATCGCTTCCGGCGCGGTCCACGGCGCGCCGCAAAGTTCGACCAGCGGCACCAGATGCGGCGGGTTGACGGGGTGGCCGACCAGGCAGCGCGCCCGGCCGGGCAGTTCCTCGGTGAAGCGCGAGGCGGTGATGGCCGACGTCGAGGAGACCAGCAGCGCATCCTTTGGGGCCAGCTTGTCGAGCTGGGCAAAAATCACCCGCTTGTCCTCGATCTTTTCCGGTCCGTTCTCCTGGACGAATTCGACGCCGCGAACGGCCTCCTCGAAACTGCCGGCCACGGAAACGCGAGCGACGGCGCCATCGGGGTCGTCGGCGAGGCCATGCTGCGCCAGCATGTGCAGTTCGTCGCGGATGAGGCGCGGGGCAGCCTTGAGCGTTGCGACGTGCGGATCGGTCAGCCGGACGTTCCAGCCGGCGCGGGCGAAGATCGCCGCCCATGCCCGCCCAATCAATCCCGCGCCGACGATGGCGACGTTGCGTTCAGCGGTGGCCATGTTTGTCTCTCACTTGCTTTCCTTCAACGCGTTCGTTCAAAGCCACAGCACCTTGCGGCGCAGGTCGAGGTCGTCGCGGAGCGCCCGCGACGGTCCCCGATGGAGCACCTGACCGCGTTCCAGCGCCACCGTTGTATCGGACAAAGCCAGCGCCAGGTCGAGATGGTGATCGACGATGATGATGGCAATTTCCTTGCGCAACCGATCGAAGGCTTCGAACAATTGCTCGACCACGGCCGGCGCCAACCCCTCAAAGGGTTCGTCGAGCAACAGCACCCGCACGTCGCCCGAGAGTGCCCGCGCCACCGCGACCATCTGCTGCTCACCGCCGGAGAGATAATCCGCGGGGCTATCGAGCCGTTCGCGGATCCGCGGGAAATATTCGTAGACGCGCTCGCGGGTCCAATGCACGCCATGACCGGTTTGCCGCTTCAACCCGCCAAGCTCGAGATTTTGCTCGACGCTCATGCCGGCAAAGAGGCCGCGGCCCTGCGGCACATAGCCGATGCCGAGGCGCGCATGCTGTGCCGAGGATTGCCCGATCAGCTCGGTTCCACCGAGCTTGATCGTGCCGCTCGAGGCGGGCGCTATTCCGATCAGCGTCTTGAGCAGCGTCGACTTGCCGGCGCCGTTGCGTCCCAGAAGCGCGACGATTTCGTTCTCGTGCAAGGTGAAGCCGACGTCGTTGAGGATGTGGCTCTTGCCGTAGAAGGTGTTGACCTTGTCGACTGTCAACAGTGCGGTCGTGCCGCTCGCCGTCTCGCGCGGACGTGCGGCCACTTCGGCCGCGCCGGACCCGATATAGACTTCCTGCACGCGTTTGCTGTTGCGCGCATCTTCGGCCGTGCCGTCGAGCAACACGCGGCCTTCGTTCATCACGGTGACACGGTCGGCCAACTGAAACACCCGGTCGATGTCGTGCTCGACGAGCAGCACCGGAATATCGGCCGAGATGCGCTTGATGATGGCGGCGATGCGCTCGCGCTCGGCCGCCGCAAGGCCGGCGAGCGGCTCGTCCAGCAACAGCACGCGCGGCGCGGTCGCGACGGCGATCCCCATGTCGAGCAGGCGCTGTCCGCCATACGACAATGTTCCGGCTTCGGCCTCTTCGATGCCGGCGAGGCCGAGGTAGCGGGTGATCTCGGCTGTCTCGGCATTGACCGCGGCAATCGAGAGCGCCGGCGTCCACGGATCGAAGCGGCGCGGATGCCGCGCCTGCACCGCGAGGCGGATGTTTTCCCCGACGCTGAGCGCGGGAAACAGATTGGTGATCTGAAACGATCGACCGATGCCGGCGCGCGCGATCTGTTCCGGCGTTTCTCCGGCGATCGGGCGGCCCATCAGCGAGACCTCACCGGCGTCCGGCCGGTAGAGACCCGACAGAAGATTGAACGCGGTGGTCTTGCCGGCGCCATTCGGCCCGATCAAAGCGTGGAGCGTTCGGTCGGCGATCGAGATATCGACGCCCTGGACGGCCTTGATGCCGCCGAAGCTTTTGACGATTGCGCGCGCCGACAATATCGCGCCGTCGGTATGGGATTTCGGCCGCAGGAATTCCGGTAGCGGCAATATGTCGACGCGGCGTCCGGCCATCGCGGCGTCCTCGGCGATCTTCTTGCGGAAAGGCGCGATCAGCCGGCCGCCGACACCGACAAGTCCGGTCGGTGAAAACACGACGAAGGCGACGAAAACCAGGCCGAACCAGAACAGCCAGTTTTCGGTGTAGATGCTCAGGAATTCGCGGAACAGAATGAAGAACAGGGCGCCGAGCGCGGGGCCCAGAAAATTGCGCATGCCGCCGATCACCACCATCGCCAGGAGATCGCCGGAGAAGGAGACCGAGATCGGATCGGCCGAGGTCATGCGGTTCTGGAACAGTAGAAGTATGCCGGCGAGGCCCGTGATCGACGCTGACAGGGTGAAGGCGACGAGCTTGTAGAGGTTGGTCGGATAGCCGAGGAAGCGGGCGCGTTGCTCGTTTTCGCGGATCGCGACCAGCACGTGGCCGATGGCCGAGCGATGAAACCGCCACAACAGGATCATCGTCACGAAGGCGATCGCGGCGACGAACCAGTAATAGACGGTGGAGGATTCCAGGTTGAAGCCGAACAGTGTCGGGCGGGTGATGCCGCCAAGTCCGTTCTCGCCGCCGGTGACCTCGGTCCAGCGAAACGAAACCGTGTAGAGCATCGCCGCGAGCGCCAGTGTCAGCAGCGAGAAGTAGACGCCGCGCCGCCGCAAGATCAGAAAACCGAACGCGGCCGAGATCACCCCAACCACAAGAACGCCGGCAATCGCCGGACCGAAGAACTGGTCGTGCATGAAATTGCGCTGGAGTAGCGCTGCGGCGTAGGCGGCGAGCCCAAACCAGGCGCCGTGACCGAACGACACCAACCCGGTGTTTCCGACCAGGATGTTGAGCGCCATGCAGGCGATCGCGAAGATCACGACTTCGGAGGCCGACGTCATGGTCAGGCCGAGCGACAGCAACACGGGCGGCAGCACCAGCATCGCGAGGCCTGCGATCACGAGCGGAATGGGAATGCGCTTTAACATGCGCCTCACTCGAACCGCGTGATGCGTTCGCCGAACAGGCCGCGCGGCCGGAACAGCAACACCAGAAGCATCAGGAGATAGATCGCGGCGGTCGATGCCGCCGAATAGCCGATGCCGATCATGACGCCCTTGACGACGCCGACCAGGATCGCAGCCGCGACCACACCCCAGAACGAGCCGAGCCCGCCGATCACGACGACGACAAAGGCCGGCGTGATGATTTCCTGTCCCATCGCCGGATGGATCGCATAGATCGGCGCCAGCAACACGCCGGCCAGTCCCGCCAGGCCAATGCCGAGCGCGGCAACCGCCGACATGTAAGGCTGCAGGGAAATGCCGAGCGCGCCGACCATGTCGGGATTTTGCACGCCGGCGCGCACCACGCGACCGAACGAGGTTTTTTGCAACAGCAGCCAGAGGCCGGCAATGCAGACGGCGGCGATGCCGAGCAGCACCACGCGGTAGAATGAATAGATGAAGCTTCCGACCGCGACCTGGCCACGCAGCCAGATCGGAATCGAAAATGACAGCGGTGGTGCGCCGAAGATCATCCGCAACACCTGCTCGGCGACCATCGCCAGCCCGAACGTCATCAGCAGCGAAAGAATGGGATCAGCGCGGTAGAAGCGGCGGAACAGCGTCGCTTCGATCACGATGCCGAGCAGGGCAACCGCAATCGGCGCCGCGACGAAGGCGCCGCCGAACCCGATATAGGGTGACAGCACCAGCGTGAGGTAGGCGCCGATCGCATAGAACGCGCCGTGCGCCAGATTGACGATGCCGCCGAGCGAGAAGATCAGCGACAGGCCGAGCGCGATCAGCAGGTAATAGACGCCGTCGAGCAGCCCGTTCAGAATCTGCTGCGTCAGCAACATGGCGGACATGGATTGGATTCCGCTGGAGTGCGCGAGTCATTTCGGGCTCGCTTGTCATTCCGGGATGGTCCGAAGCGACTTTGCGCAGAGGATTCAGACCCGGAATCTCGAACTTCCGCTTCGGCGCTTCAGCGCCTCGCAATGACGAGGAATCTCCCGAATCAACTCGGGAAGGTGCAGCTATTCTCTTCCTTGGTCGCGGCGATCACCTCCAGGTCCTCATCCGGGCCGGGGACCGCCGCGCTCGAGGTGAAGATGTCCCACTGGTTCTTGACCTTGTCGGCGGGCAGCGCTGTGACCGCATACATCTCGTGCATCAACTGATGGTCGGAGGCGCGGAAATAACCCTGCCGTGTCTTGAGCAGATCGAACTTCGCGCCTTTTTCCAGATGCTGAATGATATCAGGCGAATTCGCGCTTTTGATTTCGTTGATCGTCTGCGCCACGATCTTGGTGGCGACATAATCGCCCCAGGCCTGGTTCTCCGGCGGCTTGTTGTACTTCTTCGTGAAGGCCGCAACGAAGGCCTTGGTGCCGGGCGTGTCGAGCAGATGATGCCACACCACCGGCCAGGTGCCGACGAAGTTGCCCTTGCCCGCCGCCCAGGCGAGCGCGGTGTCGAAACCGAAGCCGCCGACCGGGAAGGTGAGGCCGAATTCGGCATATTGCTTGAGGAAGTTGGTGATCTGGTTGCCGGCGAGATTGATCACCACGAGATCGGGCTTGGCGTCGCGAATCTTCAGGAGATAGGCGGAGAAATCGGTGGCGTCGGTCGGCACCAGATCGTCGCCGGCGAAGTTGCCGCCATTGGCCTGCATGAAGCGCTTCGAAACGTTGAGCAGGTCATGGCCGAACGCGTAGTCGGCTGTGAGCGAGTACCACTTCTTGCCCTTGACCAGGCCGTCGCGCAGGAACGAGCGGCCGACGGTTTTGACATACATCGAATTTTGCGACTCGACGTGGAACATGTAGCGCTGGCAGTCCTTGCCGCGCAGCGCGTCCGAATTGCCGCCGGTATTGATGAACAGTGTCTTGTTGCGCGAGGCCACCTGCGCGATCGTGAGACATGAGGCAGAAGAAATCTCGCCGATGATGCAGGCGACCTTGTCGCGCTCGATCATGCGCTCGGCCTTGGTGGATGCGGTCTGCGGATTGACCGAGTCCTCCTTCAGAAGTTCGACCTTGCGTCCCATCATGCCGCCGGCGGCATTGATCTCTTCGACCGCGAGATCGATCGACATCACGGCATATTCGCCAAGGGGCCCGAGAAATCCGGTGCGCGGGGTGAGGTGCCCGATCTTGATGACGTCCGAAGTCTGGGCGCGCAGAATCGACGGGGCACCAAGTCCCGACGCGAGCGCGAGGCCGCCGGCCGTTTTCAACAGGCCTCGGCGCGTGAATCGATTGAACTCTGACATCAGCGTTTTCCTCCCTGCTTCAGCCGTGCGGCCGTTTCCTTGTCGGCCGCCGCAGCGTTCTTGAATGACGCCATTGCCCGGCTTGCCGTGATCTGTGATCACAGTTAGAGTTGCAAAAGACGGGGCGCTTGTCGAGTCCCTCGCGAAACGCCTTCCGTGAAACGCGGGCCTGGAGATGACGCGTTGAATTTACCGGCCGCACTTCATCTGGTGGAGCCGCTCGACCGGCAAACCCTGGGCGAGCGCGCCTACGCGCAACTGGCCGATCTGCTGATATCCGGCCGGCTCGCACCCGGCGAAAAATTGTCGCTGCGGGCCGCCGCCGACGTGCTCGGCGTTTCCATCATGCCGGTGCGCGAGGCCGTGTCGCGCCTCGTTGCCGACCGCGCGCTCGAAGTCGCTCCGAACCGCGCGGTGCGGGTGCCGATGATGACGGCGGCGCAATTTCAGCGATCTGACCAAGGCGCGGATCGCGATCGAGGGGCATGCGGCGGCCGAAGCCGCGCTGCACCGGAACGAGGATGATCTGGCTGCGATCGCGCGCGCCGAAGAGGCGATGCGGGCCGAGAGCGAGAAGTCAAAGCCGAATCTGCCGCGCGCAGTCGAACTCAACAAGACCTTTCACTTCGCGATCTACGAGGCCTCGCATTCGCCGATCCTCGTCGAAATCATCCGCGCGTTGTGGCTCAAGGCAGGTCCCGTGATCAATCTCGATCTGCGTGCCAACCCCGAACGGCTTGCCAAAGGTGACGCGATCCGCTTCCACGCCGACGTGAGGCGCGCGATTGCGGCCAAGGAGCAGGCTGCGGCGTGCGCCGGCGTTGCCGCCGACATCAGCGGCGCGGCGAAGGTCATTCTTTCGCGCGGCGGGCTAGCGGACTGAATTCTCGAAAACTGGAGTGACCATGAATCTCGACATCAACGGCTTGCGCGTGCTGGTGACGGCCGGCGCCAACGGCATCGGCCTTGCCATCGCGCGCGCGTTTGTGCGCGAAGGCGCCAAGGTTCACACCTGCGATGTCGACGATAGCGCGCTGGCGGCGCTCGCCCGAACCGATCCCCAGATCACCCAGACCAAGTGCGACGTCTCCGATCGCAAGAGCGTCAAGCATCTGTTCGACGAGGCGATCGGAAATCTTCGCGGTCTCGACGTGCTGGTGAACAACGCCGGCGTTGCTGGTCCCACCTCGAAGGTCGAAGAGATGAATCCGGAAGATTGGGACCGGTGCCTCGAGATTTGCCTGACCGGGCAATTCAATTGCGCGCGGCTCGCCGTGCCGCTATTGCGCCAGAGCAAGAACGCCTCGATCGTGAATATTTCGTCGGCGGCGGGAAAGCTTGGTTTTGCGATGCGAACGCCCTATGCGGCGGCGAAGTGGGGCGTGATCGGTTTCACCAAATCACTGTCGATCGAGCTCGGGCCGGACAACATTCGCGTCAATGCGATCCTTCCCGGTCTCGTCGCCGGCGATCGGCAGCGACGCGTTTTGGAGGCAAAGGCGCAGCAACGCGGCATTTCCTATGCCGAGATGGAGCGTACGGCGTTTTCCTACACATCGATCAAGGAATATGTGACGCCGGATCAGCTCGCCGACCAGATTCTCTTCATGTGCAGTCCGCGCGGCAGGACTATTTCCGGGCAGGCGATCTCGATCTGCGGCGATACGCAAATGCTGGGATAGCAAAAATGCAAAGGTGACGCGCCTGCCGGGCGATGACAGCCAGCCAACTTTTTGCTCAATTCGTGCGAGACACGAATGATCGTTCCGCCGGAAACGCCAAATGCATTTTATCGAACTGAACGGTGTTGCGCTCCGCTACGAGCTGAGCGGCACCGGCGATCGTACGCTGGTGCTCGTGCACGAGATGGGAGGATCGCTCGAAAGCTGGGACGACGTGGTCCCGCGGTTTGCAGGATCGCGCCGTGTGTTGCGCTATGACACCCGCGGCGCGGGGATGTCGCAGAAAGCCCGCGGCGAACTCACCTTCGCGACCATGGCGACAGATATTGCCGCGCTGCTCGATGCGCATGGCATCGCAGGCCAGGTGGCGCTTGCCGGAGTTGCCGTCGGTGGCGCGATCGCGCTTCAGTTTGCCGCGCAATATCCCGAGCGCACCAGCGCCGTCATCGTCGGTAGCCCTGCGACCGGGATCGCGGCGGCCCGTCGTCCGGCGGCGTTCGAACGGCTTGCGAAGATCGAGGCTGAGGGGATGTCGTCAGTCGTCGAGGACGCGATGCTGAACGGTTATGCGCCCGAGCTGCGCGGCGACGGCAAACGCTTTGAGCAATTTCGTGCACGCTGGCTCGGTAACGATCCTTCGAGCTATGCGACGATCTGGCGAATGCTGGCGAACGCCGAGATGCAGGAAGCGCTCGGCAAGATAAAGTGTCCGGCGCTTGTCGATCGGCGGGAGCCTTGATCGCGTCCGGCCACCGGCGATCGCGCAGGAAGTCGCAACAACAATTTCCGGCGCGCGTTATGTCGAAGTCAGAACCGGACATTACATGGCGGTCCAGACGCCCGATCTGGTCGCAAACTGCATCGACGAATTCCTGAAATCCGTCGGCGCCTGACGCATCCGAACTTTCCTCCCAGCGTATCGAGGTTTCCACCATGACGTCCCAGCCTTCGCAGCAAATTCCCGGCGTGTATCATCGCAAGATCGGGGACATCGTCGTCACCGCCATCAGCGATGGTTACTCTCGACGGAAACCTCGAAGTGATGCGCAATGTCGATCTCGACAAGGCGCATACGATTCTGCGCGAGGCGTTCCGCCCGGCGCGGCGAACCAGCGTCAATACGTTCCTGATCCAGTCGAAAGGACGCCTCGCAATCATCGACACCGGGTCGGGTAACTATCTTTTGCCGACCGCGGGCATGGTTCATCGCAATCTTGCCGCGGCCGGTATCGATGTGAAAGCGATCGATACGGTGTTGCTGACGCATATGCATCCGGATCATTCCGCCGGGCTCACCGACATGTCGAACGGCCAGTTGCTGTTTCCCAATGCGGAACTCGTCATGCACGAGAACGAATTGCCGCATTGGTTCGACGATGGCGCGATGGCGAAAGCGGACGAGCGATCGAAGAAGCTGTTTTTCCAGGCGGGCCGCGAGCAGGTCGCGCCCTACAAGAACCGCACGCGTCTGTTCAAGCAGGGCGAAGTCTTTCCCGGTGTGACCGCGGTGCCGAGCCACGGGCATACGCCCGGGCACACTGCGTACCTGATTGCGTCGGGCGATCATCAACTGATGATCTGGGGCGACACCGTTCACGTGCCGGAAGTGCAAACGGCCATTCCCGAAGCCGGCATGGGCTTCGATACCGATCTTGCGATGGCTGCCGCCTCACGCAAGCGGATGTTCGATCGGGTGAGCGCGGACGGCACGCTTGTGGCCGGGATGCATTTGCATTTCCCGGGCTTCGCGCGACTGGCGCGGCGAGGGGAGGCTTACGCGCTATACCCGGAGGCGTGGGTTCACAGCTTCGACCAGGCATGAGACCGAAGCGCCGGGGGATGACTTCAGGCCAAGTATTTGCTCAATTCGCGCCGCGGCAAATTTCTCGTCGCGCTGTTTCACTTGCACCCGGAGATGATGATGTCATTCGATCTGGTCCTGCGCGGCGGCCGCGTGGTCGACCCCTCGCAAAAACTCGATGCTGTCACCGATGTCGCTTTTTCGGGCGGCAAGGTCGCCGCGGTCGGAAATGCGCTGAAGATTGATCCGGGCACCGAGGTGCGCGATGTGTCGGGCTATATCGTCACGCCCGGCCTGATCGATCTGCACACGCATGTGTATTGGGGCGGCACGTCGCTTGGCATCGACGCTGAGGAATTCTGCCGCACCTCCGGCGTCACGACCGCCATCGATACCGGCAGCGCAGGTCCGGGAAACTTTGCCGGCTTCCGCAAGCACGTGATCGAGCCGAGCCAGGTACGCATCCTGGCGTATCTGCACATTTCCCATGCTGGCATCTACGGTTTCTCGCACCGAGTCATGGTCGGCGAGAGCGAGGAAATGCGTCTGATGAATCCGATCGACGCCGTGCAGGTGGCCGACGCCAATCGCGATCTGATCGTCGGCATCAAGGTGCGGGTAGGTCTTCATTCTTCAGGTACGTCCGGAATTGTGCCGCTTCAGATGGCGCTTGAGGTGGCGAACGAGGTCGGCATGCCGCTGATGGCGCATATCGACCATCCGCCGCCGAGCTATGAGGAGGTGGTCAGTCTTTTGCGCCCCGGCGACGTTCTGACGCACGCATTCCGGCCATTTCCGAACACGCCGTGCACTGCACAAGGCACGGTCAAACAGGTCGTGCTGCAGGCGCGCGAGCGCGGTGTGTTGTTCGACATCGGACACGGCAAGGGCTCGTTCGCCTTCAAGGTTGCGCGCGCCATGCTCGCTAACGGCTTCTATCCCGATACGATTTCATCGGATGTCCACCTGCTCTGCATCAATGGTCCGGCCTACGATCAGGTAACGACGATGTCCAAATTCCTGTGCATGGGCATGCCGTTCCCGGATGTGGTCGCGGCTTCGACAGTGAATGCGGCAATGGCGCTTCGGCGTCCCGAACTGGGCAGCCTGAAGCCGGGCAGTGCAGGCGATGCCACCCTACTTTCGATCAAGGAGGGTAAGTTCGATTATGAAGACGTCATAGGTGAACACCTGATCGGCGACCGCAAGATCGTGTCCGAAGGCGTCGTGGTCCGTGGACGATGGTGGCATCCGAGGAGTCATCGAAGTTCAAAAGGCTAACTGGATAACTGGCCCTGAACATGCTGTGATCGGAAAAAATCGCCTTACAGACCGGGCTTTACCGGCGGGGCGCTGGCATACCATTTGCAAGCAAACGAAGCGCATTGCCTGACGGGCTTCTTTGGAGCCTAATCGCGGGCGGGCGCTTGGATCTGGGAGGACGCTATGGATCGCAGAACGGTGTTGAAGGGATTGGCAGGGGCAGGCAGCCTGGCTGTGTCGGGTGGCTTGTCGATGCCGGCGTTGTCGCAAGGCGCTGCCGCAAAGACGTTGCGCTTTGTGCCGCAGGCGGACCTCGCCAATTTCGACCCGATCTGGACCACGCAATATGTGGTGCGCAACGCCGCTGTGCTGGTGTGGGATACGCTCTACGGCGTCGACGAAAAATTGCAGCCGCAGCGCCAGATGGTCGAGTCCGAGGAAGTCTCGAGCGACGGGCTGACCTGGACCTTCCGCCTGCGGCCCGGCCTCAAATTCCATGATGGCGAGCCGGTACGCGCCAAGGACGCCGTGGCGAGCCTGACCCGCTGGTCGAACCGCGATTCCATGGGGCTGATGCTCAAGGCGATCCAGAATGAACTCACCGCGGTCGACGACAGGACCTTCAAATGGGTGCTGAAGAAGCCCTATCCGAAAATGCTGTTGGCGCTCGGCAAGAACAATACGCCTTGCGCCTTCATCATGCCGGAGCGCATCGCCCAGACCGATCCGTTCAAGCAGATCAGCGAATATGTCGGCTCCGGACCGATGAAGTTCGTCCGCAGCGAATGGGTGCCCGGTGCCAGGTCGGTGTTCGAAAAATTCGCCGATTACGCGCCGCGGCAGGAAAAGAACTCATGGTTTGCCGGCGGCAAGCAAATGCTGCTCGATCGGATCGAATGGATTGTGATCCCCGATCCGGCAACGGCTGCGGCCGCGCTTGCAGAACGGCGAGATCGACTGGTGGGAAAATCCGCTCCCCGATCTCGTGCCGGTCCTGAAGAAGAACCGCAACATCAACGTCGACATTGCCGACCCGCTCGGCAACGTCGGCTCGTTCCGCATGAATCACACGCATCCGCCGTTCGACAATGTGAAAGTGCGGCGCGCCGTGCTTACCGCGCTGAACCAGGAAGATTATATGCGCGCGCTGGTCGGCGACGACACTTCGCTCTGGAAGCCGCTGCCCGGCTTCTTTACGCCCAATACGCCACTTTATACCGAAGAGGGCGGCGAAATCCTCAAGCAGCGTAACGTCGATGCGGCCAAGAAGCTTCTGGCCGAGAGCGGCTATGCCAATGAGCCGGTTTCCTGCATCGTCGCGCAGGATCAGGTGATCACGAAGGCCCAAGGCGATGTCACCGCCGATCTGTTGAAGCGCATCGGCATGAATGTCGATTTCGTCGCGACCGATTGGGGGACGGTCGGCGCTCGCCGTGCCCAGAAAGCGCCGCACAACCAGGGCGGCTGGGAGATGTTCCACACCTGGCACGCCGGTGCGGACTGCATGAATCCCGCCGTGTACATCGCCATTCGGGCCAACGGTGACAAGGCCTGGTTTGGCTGGCCGAACAGCCCCGGCGTGGAACAGGAAGTCACGGCATGGTTCGAGGCCAAAAATCTCGATGAGGAAAAGGCTGCGGTCGCGCGTCTCAACAAGGCGGCGCTCGAGGACGTGGTGTATGCGCCGACCGGCTTCTTCCTGAGTTACACCGCCTGGCGCAAGAACGTGTCCGGGGTCGTTAAGGGGCCGGTGCCGTTCTCCTGGGGTGTGTCGAAGACCGCTTAAACGCCGCGGTAAAGCCAGATGGCTTCGTATATTATCAGGCGTATTCTGATCACCATCCCCGTGATGGCGATCGTGGCGCTGTTCGTCTTCAGCCTGCTCTATATCGCGCCCGGCGATCCCGCTGCGGTGATCGCCGGCGATCAGGCTAGCCCGGCCGACGTCGAACGTATCCGCCAGAGCCTCGGCCTCGACCAGCCGTTCCTCGTGCAGTTTGGCGGCTGGAGCTGGCGCATCCTGCATCTCGATCTCGGAACGTCGATCTTCACCAACCTGCCGGTCACTTCGATGATCGCGCAGCGGATCGAGCCGACGCTCTCCCTGATGCTGCTCACGCTCGCGCTGACGCTCGTGGTTGCCGTGCCGCTTGGCGTGGTGGCCGCCTGGAAGGCGGGAAGCCTCATCGACCGCGCAATCATGGCTTTTGCCGTGTTTGCATTCTCGCTTCCGGTCTTCGTGGTTGGCTATCTGCTGGCTTATGTCTTCGCGCTCCAACTCGAATGGTTGCCGGTGCAAGGTTACACGCCCTTTGCCGAGGGGGTCTGGCCGTGGCTGCAAAATCTCATTCTTCCCTCTCTTGCACTCGGCGGCGTCTACATCGCGCTGATTGCGCGCATCACGCGCGCCTCGATGCTTGAAGTGTTGCAGCAGGATTATATCCGCACCGGCCGCGCCAAGGGGCTTGGGCAACCCAGCATCCTGTTCGTTCACGCCTTGAAAAACGCCGCAGTGCCGATCGTCACGGTGATCGGCATCGGCGTTGCGCTCCTGATTGGCGGCGCGGTGGTGACCGAAAGCGTCTTCGCCATTCCCGGTCTCGGGCGTTTGACGGTCGATGCGATCCTGCGCCGCGACTATCCTGTTATCCAGGGTCTCGTTCTGATGTTCAGCTTCCTCTACACGCTGGTCAATTTGATGGTCGACGTGACCTACACACTCATTGATCCGAGGATCCGCTATTGACCGTCGTAACCACCAGTTCGGTACCGATGCCGCCGGGTCTTGCGATTGCGCAAAGCCTGCCGGATCTGATGGCGCCCGTGAAGGTGCGCAGAGGCGTGCTCGGCTTTCTGCGCAACAATCCAACCGTCGCCATCGGCGGGGCGTTGTTGTTGTGCCTGGTATTGATCGGCATCTTCGCGCCGTATCTCTGGACGGTCGATCCGACGGCGATCTCACCTGCGAAGCGCACGCGTCCGCCGTCGGAGCTGTACTGGTTTGGGACCGACGCGCTTGGCCGCGATGTCTATTCCCGCGTGCTGTTTGGAACACGAGTTTCGCTTACGGTCGGACTGTCGGTGGCCGTGCTCGCCACGTTCGCAGGGCTTGCGATTGGCCTCGTCTCCGGCTTCGTACGTTGGGCGGACGGCATCGTCATGCGCGTCATGGACGGGTTGATGTCGATCCCGCCGATCCTTCTTGCGATCGCGCTGATGGCCTTGACGCGCGGCAGCGTCGGGAACGTCATCATGTCGATCACCGTTGCGGAAATTCCGCGCGTATCACGGCTGGTGCGCGGTGTCGTGTTGTCGTTGCGCGAGCAGCCCTATGTGGATGCCGCGATCGCCTGCGGCACGCGAACGCCGATGATCATCCTGCGTCACATCTTGCCCAATACGCTGGCGCCCATGCTGGTGCAGGCGACGTATGTTTGCGCCAGTGCGATGATCGTGGAATCCATTCTTTCCTTCATCGGCGCCGGCACGCCGCCGACGATTCCGTCCTGGGGCAACATCATGGCCGAGGGCAGGGCGCTGTGGCAGGTGAAGCCGTACATCGTGTTTTTCCCGGCCGCCTTCCTTTCCGTCACGGTGCTGGCCGTCAATCTCGTCGGCGATGGCCTGCGCGATGCGCTCGACCCCCGCATGGCCAAGAACCTCTAAGGCGCTGATCCGATGGCATTGCTCGAAGTCGAGAATCTCCAGACTCACTTCCGTACGCCCGACGGCATCAACCGCGCCGTGGATGGCGTGTCGTTTCATGTCGATGAAGGCGAGACGCTGGCGATCGTCGGCGAATCCGGTTGCGGCAAGTCGGTTACCTCGATGTCGCTGATGCGCCTGATTCCGGAGCCGCCGGGCAAGATCGCGGGCTCGGTTCGTTTCCGTGGAAAGGATCTCCTGAAACTCAGCGATCGCGAGATGCGGGATATTCGCGGCAACGAAATTTCGATGATCTTTCAAGAGCCGATGACGAGCCTCAATCCGGTGCTGACCGTTGGCCGGCAGATCGGCGAGACGTTACGGCTGCATCAAGGGCTCGACAAGAATGCCGCCGAAAAGCGCGCCGTCGAGCTGTTGACCCTGGTCGGAATTCCGGAACCGGTGCGGCGCGTCAAGGAATATCCGCATCAGATGTCGGGCGGCATGCGCCAGCGCGTAATGATCGCGATTTCGCTTGCCTGCAATCCGAAGCTTCTGATCGCCGATGAGCCGACCACGGCGCTCGACGTCACCATCCAGGCCCAGATCCTGCAACTGATGCTGGACTTGAAACGCCGCGTTGGCGCCGCCGTCATTCTGATCACGCATGATCTCGGCGTCGTCGCCGAGGTCGCCGAGCGCGTCATGGTGATGTATGCGGGCCGCAAGGTGGAAGAGGCGCCGGTGGCCGAGCTGTTTCGCTCGCCGCGCCATCCCTATACACAAGGCCTGCTTGGCGCCGTGCCGAAGCTCGGCTCGTCTCTGACCGGTGCCGCACGGCGGTTGGCGGAAATTCCGGGACAAGTGCCGAGCCTCAAGCAGCGTATCACCGGCTGCGCCTTTGCCGGACGCTGTCCGCTGGTCAGCGATCTCTGCCGAGAGGTCGCGCCGGGGCTGGAAGAAAAGTCGTTGCGCCACTTCGCCGCCTGCCATTTCGCGAAGAAGGAGGCGGCTGCGGCATGAGCGCGCCTTTGTTGCAGGTCAACGACCTCAAGAAACATTTCCTGATCCGCGGCAATCTTTTCGGCCGCAACGCCAGCCGCGTATACGCCGTCGACGGCGTGTCGTTTGAGATCGCGCGCGGCGAAACGCTGTCGCTGGTCGGGGAATCCGGCTGCGGCAAATCGACGGTCGGGCGTGCGATCTTGCGGCTGTTCGACATCACGGCGGGGCAGGTGGTGCTCGATGGCGAGCGCATCGACGGCCTGTCGCCGGACCGTTTGCGCCCGATGCGCCGGCGGGTGCAGGTCGTGTTTCAGGACCCGTTCTCAAGCCTCAACCCGCGCTTGCGCGTGCGCGACATTCTGGCCGAACCGATCCGCAATTTCGGCCTCGCCAAATCGGCAGCCGAACTTGAATCCAAGGTTGCCGCACTCATGGATACGGTGCGCCTGCCGCGCGACGCGCTCGACCGGCGGCCGCACGAATTCTCCGGCGGACAACGTCAGCGCATCTGCATCGCGCGCGCGCTCGCGGCCGATCCCGATCTGATCGTCTGCGACGAGGCGGTCTCGGCGCTGGACGTTTCGGTCAAGGCCCAGATCGTCAACCTGTTGCAGGATTTGCAGCGGGAATTCGGCCTTGCGATGCTTTTCATCAGCCACGATCTGGCAATCGTCGAGCACATGACCCATCGCGTCGCGGTGATGTATCTCGGCAAGATCGTCGAGATGGCGCCGCGCAATCTGATTTTCGCCTCACCGAGACATCCCTATACCAAGGCGCTGCTCTCGGCGGTGCCGGTGCCGGATCCGACGGCGCGCCGTACACCGATGATCCTCAAGGGTGACGTGCCGAGCCCGATCAACCCACCGAGCGGATGCCGCTTTCACACGCGCTGCCCTTACGTGTTCGATCGTTGCCGTACGGAAGAGCCGGAGCTTCGGCAGGCCGTGGAAGGGCAGTGGGCGGCGTGCCATCTCGATGCGTTGCCGGACACGCCGGCAACGGCGAAGTGATATCGCGATCAGAACTTCGGCAGGCCGGGATCGAACCGCATGACCCCTTCGGCCCATTTGGCGACCGAGAGTAGCCGCGCGTCTTGCCGATAACCGCCGACAAGCTGGATGCCGAGCGGCAGATGGTTCTTGCCAAATCCCGCCGGAAGCGAGATGGCGGGCGCCCCGATCAGGGTCCAGGGCGCGCAATATTCCGCCTTGCCGGTGAAGTCGAGGCTCTCCGGCGCTTCGCCGAACGCCGGAACGGTCAGGATGGCGTCAAAGCCCGACATCTCCTGAGCGAGTGCGGCTCGCAGCTTCTCTTGTTTTGATCTAGCAGCGAGATAATCGAAGGCCGTCGTCGCTTTTCCCGCCGTGACCAGCGTCTTCAGATGGTTGCTGGTGCGGTCGGGATAGCGTTCGACGAGATCGCCGAAGATATGCGACGCCTCGCTCGCGAGGATGGTGTTGATCGTATCCCAGTTGACGGTGTCGAGCTCCGGCCACTCGCGCTCTTCCACGACGGCGCCGGCCTCGCGCAATTTCGCGATCGCGGTCTCGAATATCTTCTGTTGTTCTGGCTCGACGTCGGACCATTTCTGAAACCGCATGATCCGAAGCCGTGGCTTTTCCAGCGGCGTCACGCCGCGGCCGGGATCGATATCGAATCCGGGGAGGGCGCGACCGTGAATATCCGCATCGCTGGTGGCTGCGAGCAACGATAGAGCCAGCGCCACATCGTCGACGCGGCGTGCGAAGAAGCCCACATGATCGAGCGACGGGCTCAGCGGATGCACGCCGGTGCGCGGGATCGCGCCGAAACTGGGCTTGAGGCCGACGACGCCGTTGAAGGCGGCCGGCCGGATCACCGAGCCCAGCGTTTGCGATCCCAGGGCCAGCGGCACGATGCCGGCGGCAACCGCTGCGGCGGAGCCGGACGACGAGCCGCCTGGCGTGTGCCGCGCATTCCACGGGTTGGTGGTCGGACCGGGATGACGCCAGGCGAACTCGGTCGACACCGTCTTGCCGAAGATGGTGGCGCCGAGCTGACGCAGGCGTTCGACCACCCATGCGTCTTGTGCGGGCACCTGATCGCGATAGATCGGCGATCCGTTGGTGGTCGGCATGTCCGACGTTGCGATGATATCCTTGATGCCCACGGGGATGCCGGAGAGCGGGCCAGCCCGGCGGCTGAGGTCGCGCGGAAGATATTCAAACGCTTTCAGAACGGGCTCGATGTTCTTCGCCCGCGCGAGGCAGGCGGCCGCGTAGCCATCGGCGAATCGGTCGTCCTGTTTGAAGCGGCGCAGAAGCTCAAGCACGCCGGAATTGAAGTCAGGGCCTGACGTGGTGTCGTTCATGTCGGTAATCCCCCAAGCGCTGACGTTGTGCGGTTATGCCGCCGGGATCAGGCCTTCGCAAGCACGAGGTGGCTCGTTAGCCGCCGCGCGATGTCGCGCCGCAGCGCATTGAATTCCGGTGACGACACGTCGCGCGGCCGCGCCAGGTCGATGCGGAAATCGCTGTCGATCCGTCCGGGGCCTGCGCTCATCACCAGCACGCGGTCGGCAAGCAGTACGGCTTCCTCGACCGAATGGGTGACGAAGATCGTGGTCACGCCGGTACGCTTCCAGATTTGCAGGAGCTCGTTCTGAAGCTGTTCGCGGGTCAGCGCATCGAGCGCGCCGAACGGCTCGTCCATCAGCAGGATGTTGGCGTTGTTGGCGAGCACGCGCGCGATCGCGACGCGCTGCTTCATGCCGCCCGACAACTGGTTCGGGATACCGATCGGCAAAACGCTCGAGCCCGACCATTTTGACAAACTCGTCCGTGGTCCTGTCGATCTCTTCGCGGGCGAGATGCCGCTGCCGCGGCCCGAAACTGATGTTCTGCCTCACCGTCATCCAGGGAAACAGCGCGTAGTCCTGGAACACCATGCCGCGGTCGCTGCCGGGTCCGGTGACGGGCTTGCCGTCGATCAGCACGTGCCCCGTGGTCGGCTCTTCGAACCCGGCGATGATACGAAGCAGCGTGGACTTGCCGCAGCCGGACGCGCCGATCATGCAGACGAATTCGCCCTTCGAGATCGTAACGTCGACCGGCGCCAGCGCCTCGACTTCGTCGTCGCCGACCGTGAAGCGCTTGGTGACGCCGCGGACGGTCAAGAGATCCTGATGCCCGTTACTCACGATGTTGCGGGCTCCAGCTCAACAGGCGATTGCTGATCGCCACGATAATCCGGTCGGTGACGAAGCCGCAGGCGCCGATCACGATCATGCCCGTGATGACGAGATCGGTGCGCGACAGCGTGCGGCCATCCATCACCACCGAACCAAGGCCGGTCGGAACGCCGGTCATCTCGCCGACCACAATCAGGATCCAGGCAAATCCGTGCGCGGTCCTCAGTCCATTGAAGATCGCCGGCAGCGAGGCCGGCAACACGATCTGCCGGAAGAGCCCGGTGCCGGAGCAACCGAGCATGGATGCGGCCTCGAACAGCTTCGGGTCGATCGAGCGCACGCCGAACATGGTGTTGAGCAGGATTGGATAGAACGCGCCGAGAAAGACCAGGAAGATCGCCGCGTTTGGTCCGAGGCCGAAGAAGATCATCGACAGCGGCAGCCATGCCGTGACGGGGATCGGGCGCAGCACCGAGATCGTGGGGTCGAGCAGTTGCCGCAGCACCTTGATGCGTCCGAGCATCATCCCCAAGGGAATGCCGATCACGGCGGCGAGCAGGAAACCGCCATAGACGCGCTGCATCGACTTCCAGACATGCGTGAGGATCGTGCCGCTGAACGCGTCGTCGTAGATGCCGCCGAAGGTGAAGTCGTACATCATCACGGCGACCTGATACGGACTCGGGACCAGCCGTGTGCCGGTCATGGCAACCGCGCGGTCCCAGATCAGGATCAGGAGGAGGGGAAAGCCCGCGCCAAGCACGATGGCGCGCACGGTCTCCAGCCGCTCGCGCTTTCGGCGCGAGGCGGCAGCGGCCGGCAGGCTTTGTGCGCTGTCGGGCAGGGTGGTGGCGTGGTCGCTCACGTCGGTCCGTTACATGAACTGTTGGGTGATGGCGTGCGTCAGGTCGGGCGCCTGGCGGACCTGCTTCTTCTCGACCATCAGCTCGCTATAGGCCTTGGCACGGTCAATGAAGGTCTGGTCGATCTTCCACGTGAGTTCGACGTTCGGCACGGCTTTTTCGATCGATGGGCGCTGCTGGCCGAGTTTCTGCATCGCGACCTCGACCATCTCCTCGGGATGCGCCATGGCGTAGTCGGTAGCCTTCTTGTGCATCTCGATGATCATCTTCAGCCGCTCGGGATTCTCCTTGATCATCTTTTCGCTGGCGGAAAGGATCATGTTGAGCGAGCCGATCGGCGTCGAATATGGATATTCGACCAGACGGCCGCTGCCATTGGCGAGGCTGATGCCGGGGCCGGGTTCGGCGCCGACATAGGCGTCGATGTCGCCGCGTGCGAGCCCCGACGGCATATCGCTGAACGACAGCCGGATCGCCTGGATGTCCTTCACCGACATGCCCTCGGCCTTCAGACGCTCGAGGATGACCACTTCCTGCGTCGAGCCGGGCCAGATTGCGACGCGCTTGCCCCTGAGATCCTTGACGGTCTTGATGTCGGATTTGGCATCGGCAACGATCGCCATGCCGCGGTTGGTGGCGCCGGCAACCAGCACGATCGGCTCGCCCGCGGCTGCTCCGAGCAGGAACGACGCGATGCCGTGGATGCAGGTGTCGACCGTGCCGGTCAGCACCGCATTCTTGCCGTCGGTCGGGCTCTCGAAGGGGATGACTTCGATCTTGTAGCCGGGCGGCGCGAACTTTTCGTAGAAATAGGGCGTGATGCCGTGAATGAGTTTCAACGTCCCGACCCGCAGCACCTTGTCGTCGGCGCTTGCCTTTGGTGCGGCGATCACAAACGAGACCGCTGCAAATAAAACGGGCAGAAGACGGTTCAAAAACGAAGCAACGGGCATGGCAATCCTTTCAGCCAACACGAAATTGTTCTGATCTTACCCGGCGACCTCAGCCTATACAGGAAGCCTCCCGGAGGGAACTATCGTTTATCCAAGGCGTCGGAAACGTTGCAGCGCGGCGAGAGAAGCGATGTCGCAATAAGCCTATCGCGGTAACCTTGCCGGTCAATTCCACTGGAATTGGCGGCTTTATTCCCTAGATATTCGGAGTGGGCGGGTAATCGGCTGTCGGAGGCCTTAATGGTCTTGAATTGCGTGTGGTTGGCTGCCGTTGGCGTAACGGCGTTGGCCTGGAGCGGCCTCTCGGCTGCGCAGCAATATCGTGCGGACGAGTATCTCAAGCTCGACCTCGCGCGCGCCGTGCTGTCGCCCAAGCCGCTTGGCCCCGCCGAAAGCTTCACCCCAGGCCCCCTGGATGTGACGATTGATCGCGGCAAAGTCGCGTCGCAGAGCAGCGCGGAGATGGTCATTGACCCCAAGACCGTGCCGGCGGCCACGGTCCACGCCGAGAATAATCCGACACCCAAACCGGCCCCCAAGACCGCGCTCCAAACTGCAACCCCTCATACGCGTGTCGCTCATGCGCGCGTTGAGCGAGCGACGCCGCGCAAGCCGCACACGCTGGTCGCGCTTCACGGGCGAAATCCCAGCGAGGCCCAGGCCCGCGATACCAGCGTTCAGGTCTGGCCTTGCCGGACCGGCGGCATCTGCAACTGGAAGCGATAGCTCGTGGCGGGATGACGCCATCTTGATTTGAAGACGGCGGCGCGGGCACACTATCAGCGGCGGACGATCCCGTTATTTTGTTCTTCACCCTTCTTCACCCTTGCCCAAACAAGGGCCGTCAGTCTTCGGAGCTCACATCAAATGGAACAACTGCAAACGCAGGGCATCGGCCTGCCGCGCCTCGGGCTCGGCACTTATCGTATGCAGGGCGATGCCTGCCGCGCGGCGGTGGAAAGCGCGCTCGCGCTCGGCTATCGCCATATCGACACCGCAGAGATGTACGGCAACGAGGAAGCGATCGGGGCCGCGATCGCCGCGTCCAAGGTCGCGCGCAAGGACCTCCATGTCACGACCAAGGTCTGGAACGAGAATCTGGCGCCGGATGCGATCCGCCGCGCTTTCGATACCAGCCTGAAGAAGCTCAGGCTTGATCAGATCGATCTCTATCTCGTGCACTGGCCGGCGCCGAACATGAATTTGTCCGCGATGTTCGAGACGCTGATGAAGCTGAAGCAGGAAGGCCGCACGCGCGCGATTGGCGTGGCCAACTTCAACGTCGCACTGCTGAAAAAGGTGGTCGAAGAGATCAAGGCGCCGATCGCGTGCAACCAGGTCGAATATCACGTGATGCTCGATCAGACCGTGCTGCGCAAATATCTCACCGCGAAGTCGATTCCGCTCGTTGCCTATTGTCCGCTCGCGCAGGGCAGGGCGGCATCGAACGAAACGCTGATCGCGATCGGCAAGAAGCACGGCGCGAGCGCGGCGCAAGTCGGGCTAAAATGGCTGCTTGATCAGGACGGCGTGTCGGCGATCCCGAAGGCCTCCCGTAGCGAGAGCCAGCGCGCCAACCTCGAAGCGCTCAACATCGGGCTGGACGACGAGGACCGGAAGGCGATCGCGAACCTGCCGAAAGACCGGCGCTGCGTATCTCCAGGATTTGCGCCGCTGTGGGATTAGAGTCATATCACTTGAGTTACGTTGAAAAGAAAATGGCCCCTTTCGGGGCCATTCCTGTGTAGGCTCTTACTCTTAGTACGCGATGCTTGATCGATCACCCTTTCGTCGTGATGATGCCAGCCGTGATCACGAGCCACGGTCGTGGTGATGCCAGTCGTGATGACCGCCGCGCTTGATACGATCGCCATGCTTGTCAGACGTCTCGGCACTCGCACGGACGGTGCCGCGATAGCAATCGCACTGATGGCAGCAAAAATGTAAGCAAGCTTTCTTCATGTGTCCTCCTCCTTCAGAGTGATGATTGAACTTCACAGAAGGACGGAACGTTCCCGCGCGAATCCGAAGAGAATTCTGAACGGGTATTCAGCTTCAAAAAGTTCCGATCACGTCGAAAAAATCAGTCGACGATCGCCTGATAGACCAGCGCATTGATCTTCTGGCGATAGTGCCAGCGAAGCGGGCCCGGTGCAGCCGACATATAGACCACGGCGAGCTCCTGCTTCGGATCGGCCCACCAGTCGGTGCCGCTGGCGCCGGGCCAGGAAAACTGACCGACGGAGCCCATCATCTTGACGACGCCGGGCGTTGTCCGCACCGCAAGCCCAAGGCCAAAGCCGTAGTCGGCGCGGGTCGGGTCGGCATTGCCGATCAGGTTCTTGATGTCGGGTCCAAGCTGATCCGACAGCATATAAGAGACGGTTCGGGGGCCCAGCAGGCGGGCTTCGCCGTTGCGCCCCTCGTTCATCAGCATCATCGCAAACTTCAAATAGTCCGAGGCCGTGGAGGCCGCGCAGCCGCCGCCGCATTCGAATTTGAGTGCTTGCGTCAATTCGGGGCTGCGCGCCTGCGCTTTGCCGGTGTCGGGATCGGCGGGTAACGGCTTGGCGTAGCGCGCAGACTGGTCCGGCGAAATCGAGAACGTCGTGTCGGTCATGCCAAGCGGCGTGAACAGGTTCGCCTTGAGATATTGTCCGAGCGTTTGACCGCTGATCTTCTCGATCGTCAGACCGAGCAGGTCGAGGCCGAAGCCGTAATCCCACACGGTTGCGGGCTGATAGAGCAGGGGAGCCGAAGCGAGCTTGTCGATGAAGGCGGCGCCGTCGTACTCGCGCGCGGCATCGCCGCTGCCAGCCGGGTACATCTTGTGCACCACCGTGTTGCCGCGGCCGCCGTAGATGATCCCCGACGTATGACGCATCAAGTCCTGGATCGTGACCTGCCGATCGGCTGCCACCGTCTCAGTCGTCGGCTCGCCACCGGCGTCACGCGCCGCGACCCGCGCGTTTGCAAATTTCGGGAAATACTTCGAAAGCGGATCGCCGATCAGGAGTTGGCCGCGCTCATAGAGCATCAGCGCCCCGACCGTCGTCATCGGCTTGGTCATGGAGGCGATGTTGAAGATCGTGTCCGTGGTCATGGCGACGCCGGCTGCCTTGTCGCGCCAGCCATAGGCTTCCAGCGCTACCAGCCGGCCGTGGCGTGCGATGGCGATCACCGCGCCCGGAATGCGGCCTGCCGCGATATCGGCCTTCAGCACCTCGCCGACGCGCGCCAGCCGTTCGCTGGACATCCCGACTTCCTCGGGCTTGGCGCGCGGCAGGTCCGCGGCAAAAACTGCGCCGGAGGTGAGGCAACCGAGTGTGACAGCGAGCAGGCGAAGGCTAGTCATTGAAGCGTCTCCCGTTCGGGCTCTATCCGGCCCCGAGGGGAGACTATGCGAACCATCTGGCCCGGACCAGTCGCGTTTGACGCAGGCGCGCCTGCGGCTTGCGCAAATGCGTGGGGCGTCGCATCATCCGGCAAAAGAAATCTGGGGAGAGCGCCAGCATGTCCGAACTTTCACGCCGTCATTTTCTCGCCGGAACGGCCGCCGCTGCCTTGTCGACGTCGTCGGCCCTGGCCGCGATGGGGCCGAACGACAAATTCGACCTGGTCATCAAGGGCGGCGATGTGCTCGATCCGAGCCAGTCGCTGCGGGGAAAACGCGACATCGGCATCCGCTGGGGCGTGATCGAGGCGATTGAGGCGGAGATTCCAGCGGCCCGCGCTGCCAAGACCATCGATGCCTCCGGCAAGCTCGTCACGGCCGGTCTCGTCGACCTGCATTGCCACGTCTATCCCTACGGCTCGGCGATCGGCATTCCCGCTGACGAACTCGTGCAATTCCAGGGCACCACGACCGTGGTTTCGGCCGGCGACGCCGGCGTCAACAACCTGGCCGCGCTGCGCCGCTTCATCGTCGCCCAAACGCGGGCGAGGATGTACGCCTTCCTTCACATCGCCAATAACGGCCTGTCGGCTTTCCCGGTTGCCGAGCTCTACAACATCGACAACGCGCAGGTGGAAGCCTGTGCGATGGGGCTTGCCGAGAACCCGGACTTCCTGATCGGGGTCAAGGTGCGGATGTCGGAGAACGTCATCTTCAAACACGGCCTCGAACCGCTCAAGCGCGGCATCCAGGCCTGCGAAATGTGCGGTTGGCCGGCCAAGATGATGGTGCATATCGGTGGCGTCGAGACGCCGCAGTTGATGAGCGACATTCTCAACCTGCTGCGACCGGGCGATATCCTCACCCACGCCTACTCCGGCGCGCCGAATATCGCGGGCGCCTTCACCAATATCGTGCAGGACGGCAAGCTGTTGCCGGCGGCGCTCGCCGCCAAGCAGCGTGGCGTGATCTTCGACGTCGGCCACGGCGGCGGCAGCTTCGATTTCACGGTGGCGGAAGTCGCAATTCCGGCCGGCTGTTCGCCCGACACGATCTCGTCCGACATCCACGTATTCTCGGGCAACTCGCCGGGCACGCCGTACCTGCCGAACGTGATGGGCAAGTTCATGGCGATGGGCTTCTCGCTGGAGCAGGTCGTGACCATGGCCACTTCGGCGCCGGCCAAGATCATCAACCGCGCGCCGAAGATCGGCACGCTTCAGGTCGGCGCGCCCGGCGATGTCTCGATCATGGACCTGGTGGAAGGACCGGTAACCTTCGTCGACACCCGCAACAACAAGCGCGACGGCAAGGTTCAGCTGAAGCCGGTGCAGACCGTCATCAACGGCGTGCCGTTCGGCCGGCCCTATCAAGCACCGTTTGCGGTGAGATAAATCCAGCGCTCTTGAGCGGGCGTGGCCTAGACCCGCAGCTCCTTGTTCGAACTGCGCGTCGGCACGCCGAATTCCTTTCGGCAAACCTCGGCGAGCGTCGCGATGCCCTCGCGGATTTGCTGATGCGTCGGGCTTGCGAAACACAGCCGCAGCCGTGAGCCGGCATAGGCCTTGTCGGTCGACCATTCCGGGCCCGGATTGATCGAGACACCGGCGGCCAGCGCCGCCTGGTAGAGCTTGAGCGTATCGACGTGGTCGGGGAGTTTGACCCAGAGGAAAATGCCACCCTTTGGTTCCTCGAATTCCGCCGCCGTCCCGAAGTGTTCGTTGAGCGCTTCCATCAGGGTGTCGAGCTTGGCGCGAAGCCCGCGGCGCAACGCCGGCACATGCGTGTCGAAATGCGGCGCGCAGTATTCGGCGAGCACCATCTGCTCGAGTGCGCCGCTGCCGGCATCGGTCTTCAGCGGCAGCATCCGTGACATCGCCGCCCACGGCGCGACGATGAAACCCACGCGCAAGGCGGGCGCAATGGATTTGGAAAATGAGCCGATGTGGATGACATTGGCGCTTTTGCTCATGGCATAGAGCGCGGGCGGACGCTGGCCGTCCCAGATCAGATCGGCATAGCAGTCGTCCTCGAAGATCGGCACGCCGTATTGTTCGGCAAGCTTCAGAAGTTCAAGACGCCGCGCCTCCGGCATGATGGTGCCGGTCGGGTTCTGCACGGTCGGGATGGTGTAGATGAATTTCGGCGTGATACCGCGGCGCTTCAGATCGGCCAGTGTGTCAGAGAGCACGTCCATCCGCATGCCGTCGCCGTCGAGCGGGATGCCGATCGTGTTGACCCCAAGCCGCGTCAGCCGGTTGAGCGTGCCCTGATAGGTATCGCGCTCGACGATCACGGTATCGCCGCGGGCGAGCAGGGTGGCATTGACGAGGTCGAGCGCCTGCAGCGAGCCCGAGACGATCAGGATGTCGTCAGCGGTGCAGGAGATGCCGCCGTCACGCTTCAGTTTCGCAGAGAGAAACTGACGCAAAGCGCGGTGGCCTTGCGGACCGCTGCTCAGCCCATAGGTCGCGAGCGTCCGGCCCTCGCGGTTTAGCACGGCGTTAACCGCATCGATCAGCCCGTCGAGCGGGACCTGCTCGGGATCGTTGTTGCCGCCGACGAAGCTGTATTTTGCGAGACCCGTCCATCGGGCCGCGGCAGCGGGCAGACCGGCCGGCAGCAATGGCGTGAAGTCAAATGGTGCGGCGGTCATGGGCGCTCCCTTGTTCTTGATTGCGTTCGACCTTATTCAAGTAAATAAGCCTAGTCGCCAGCCGATCGCTACGCATGGAAGGCTTTTCTGCCCTGCATATTGAAGCTGGTGTGCGTGGGCCTGCCGGGCTAATGCTCGCTACCTTCGAAACGAGAGACCCTATGGCGGATCCGATCCAGGAAGTTCTGCATGCCTTTGCCCAGGGCGAGCTTGTCGTGGTTACCGATGACGACGACCGCGAGGGCGAGGGCGACCTGATTGTTGCGGCCTCGCTCTGCACGCCCGAAAAAATGGCGTTCATCATCCGTCATACCTCGGGCATCGTCTGCGCCCCGATCACCCAGGAGGACGCCCGCCGCTTTCGGCTTGATCCGATGGTGGCGCATAACGATTCCAACCACACCACGGCGTTTACGGTTTCGATCGACTACAAGCCCGATGGCGGCACCGGCATTTCGGCGGAGGAGCGCGCTTCCTGCTGCCGGGCGCTTGCCAATCCGAATGCCGGCGCCAACGACTTCGCTCGTCCCGGACACGTGTTTCCGCTGATTGCGCGGGACGGCGGCGTGCTCCTGCGTTCGGGCCATACCGAAGCAGCCGTCGACCTTTGCAGGTTGAGCGGCCTGCCGCCGGTGGGTGTCATCAGCGAACTGATGAACGACGACGGCTCGGTGATGAAGGGCGAACAGGTGGCGCGCTTCGCCAAGGCGAACAAGCTCAAGCATGTCACGATCGCCGACATGATCGCCTACCGTCAGGCGCGGGAGAAGCTGATCGAACGCGTCTCAAGCTTCACTGTCGACAGTCCGATCGGGCCGATGCAGGGATACGCCTACCGCTCGCCGTTCGATTCAATCGCCCATGTGGGGTTTGTCTATGGCGGCGTCGGCGACGGCAAGAATGTGCTGACCCGCTTTCACAAGCCCAACATCGTCAGGGACATCTTCACCGGGCCGAAGCACATGAAGCAGGTGCTGGAACGCTTCAAGACGAACGGCAGCGGCGTGATGGTCTATTTACGCGATGGCGCGGCCGGCGTTCCCGTCGCGCCACTGCCAGAGGACAAGAGCGCAGAGGCCGACCGTAACAGGCAATGGCGTGAAGTCGGGGTCGGTGCGCAGATCTTGCGCGATCTCGGCGTCACCTCGATCCGGAACCTGAGTTCCTCGCTGCACGACTACAAGGGGCTTTCCGGATTCGGCATCGAGATCGTCTCGAACGAGCCGCTCGAAGGCTGATATAGCCAAGTCATCGAGCCATGTCCTTGCCAAGCCCTTGCGCCACGTCATCGTGGAGTCGCCTGGCGGCAGCATGAGCCGAAGTGCCGTTCCGCGTATCGAAATGAGAAAAGCAATACAATTGCGCTTCCTTGCTGATCGATTTAAAATGCAAGTCGTATTTCGAAAGGACTTTCCATGAGCGTGCGCCCCCAGGCCAAGGACAAACCGTCTCCCGTCAACTTTCAATGGGACGACCCGTTCCTGCTCGATGATCAGTTGACCGAAGACGAGCGAATGATCCGCGACACCGCGCGGGCCTATGCGCAGGACAAGCTGCTGCCGCGCGTGACCAAGGCCTATCTGGAAGAGAAGACCGATCGCGAGATCTTCAATGAAATGGGCGAACTCGGCCTGATCGGCATCACGCTGCCGGAGGAATACGGCTGCGCCAATGCGAGCTACGTCGCCTATGGGCTCGTGGCGCGCGAGATCGAACGCGTCGATTCCGGCTACCGTTCGATGAATTCGGTGCAGTCCTCGCTGGTGATGCATCCGATCTACGCCTATGGCGACGAGAACCAGCGCAAGAAATATCTGCCGAAGCTTGCGACCGGCGAGTGGGTCGGCTGCTTTGGCCTGACCGAGCCCGATGCCGGCTCCGACCCCGGCGGCATGAAGACCCGCGCGGAGAAGACCTCCGACGGCTATCGGCTGACCGGCTCCAAGATGTGGATTTCCAACGCACCGATCGCCGACGTGTTCGTGATCTGGGCCAAGTCCCCCGAGCACAACAACCAGATCCGCGGCTTCGTCCTCGAGAAGGGCATGAAGGGACTTTCGGCGCCGAAGATCGGCGGCAAGCTGTCGCTTCGTGCTTCCGTCACCGGCGAAGTCGTGATGGACGGCGTCGAGGTGCCCGAGAGCGCGCTGCTGCCCAACGTCTCCGGCCTCAAGGGCCCGTTCGGATGCCTCAACCGCGCCCGCTACGGCATTTCCTGGGGCGCGATGGGCGCGGCCGAAGACTGTATGCATCGCGCGCGGCAATACACGCTCGACCGCAAGCAGTTCAACAAGCCCTTGGCGGCAACCCAGCTCGTACAGAAGAAGCTCGCCGACATGCAGTCGGAGATCGCGCTCGGCTTGCAGGCCTCATTGCGGGTCGGGCGGTTGATGGACGAGGGCAAGATGGCGCCTGAGATGATCTCCATCGTCAAGCGCAACAATTGCGGCAAGGCGCTCGACATCGCCCGTACCGCGCGCGACATGCACGGCGGCAACGGCATCCAGATCGAATATCATGTGATGCGTCATACCGCGAACCTTGAGACCGTGAACACCTACGAAGGTACGCACGACGTTCACGCCCTGATCCTGGGCCGCGCCATCACGGGCATCCAGGCGTTTTCGTAAGGGCCATATCTCGTCCTGATGAGCCCCGCGCTCGTGGGCGTCTCGAAGGATGGCCGCGAAGCGGGCTTCACGGTCATCCACGTCTTCGAGACGGCCCTTGACGGGCCTGCCTCAGCATGAGGAGCGGTTGAAACGCTCCAAGCAGGAAACTCCCATGGCCGATAGCGACGACGTCCCGTTCAACCGCAATTTCCCGCTTGCGCCCGGCGTGGTCGAAGAAGTGCGGCCCGGCGTGCGGCGTATTCTCTGCAACAATCCGAGCCCGTTCACCTTCACCGGTACGGTGAGCTACATCGTCGGCCGCGGCAAGGTTGCGATCATCGATCCCGGCCCCGGCGACGAAGCCCACGCGAAGGCGCTGCTCGATGCCGTGCGTGGCGAGACCGTGACGCATATTCTCGTTACCCATACCCATCGCGATCATTCGGTGAATACGCCGCGGATCAAGTCGGCCACGGGCGCGCCGGTCTATGCCGAGGGTCCGCACCGGGCGTCGCGACCGCGCTTTGAAAGCGAGAAGCACAATCCGGAATTGGGGGCCGACCGCGAGTTTCGGCCCGACATCGAGATCAAGGACGGTGAAGTCATCGAGGGCGATGGGTGGAAGCTCGAGACGGTCGCCACGCCCGGCCACACCGCCAATCACCTGGCGTTCGCGTGGCCCGATCGCAAGCTTCTGTTCGTCGGCGACCACGTGATGGGATGGTCGACCTCGATCGTCGCGCCCCCGGACGGTTCGATGGTCGACTACATGGCCTCACTGGAGAAACTCGCCGCCCGCGGCGAAGACCTTTATTTCTCCGGCCATGGTCCGGAAATTCCCGACGCGCAACGCTATGTGCGCTTTTTGATCCGTCACCGGCAGGCCCGCGAAGCCTCGATCCTGCATCGTCTTTCGAAAGGCGAGGCGGATATCCCGACCATCGTGCGTGCGATCTATATCGGGATCGATCCGCGCCTGATCAATGCTGCCGGCTATTCCGTGCTGGCGCATCTGGAGGATCTGGTCGGACGCGGCATCGTTGCGACCGATGGCGACCCGGTGATCGGCGGAACGTATCGGCTCGCTGCGGCGTAAATCGCGTTACTTCTTCACCACCTTCGGCGGAGCCTTGGGAGGCGCAGCCGGCTTCTTCGTCGGCTTCAGCGCGGCGGCATCGGCGGCGTTGTTGAGGTCTTCCATCAGCTTGCGGACGCGAGCCGCGTTGCTGCCGAGATCGCTCTCGAAGTAGCGCGAGGCCGAGCGGATATCGACACGCGAATCCTCATCGTCAGGCGAGACGCGGATCGACACGTCCTCGCGGAATCCCATGATCGGCGTGCGCGCCACCGCTTCGATCCGGCCGATTCGCCGCGGCGGCTGTGGCGGGCGCTCGTCGATGACGAGCCATTTGCGCGGTTCACCAGTTGCAGCGTAATCTCATAGGCGCGCTGCACGGGAATTTCGAGTTCGACCGTCTCGATATCGGGATAAGCGGTGCGCTGCTGTTCGGCCGAATAGAGGCCGGCATAGACCGCCGGGTTGGTGCCGTCGCCGGTGCGCAACCGTGCCAGGGCCTCGAAGCGTGGCGGGTCGATCGGATCGGTCGTGATGTCGTGAATCGCCGGCAGCTTGCGGTATTGCAGGCCGAGATAGGCCGGATAGGCGAGCAGCATGGCGTCGATCAGGAATGCGAGCAGGATCCGGCCCACGCCGCTGGCGCCGCTCTGCCAGATCGAGGCCGCGCCGATCAGGCCGATGACCATCGAGAGGCCGGCGCAGGCGAGCGCGCCGAAAAAGGTGGCCAGCGCCGGTTTGATTTCGAGGAAGCCAAAGCGAACGATGAGGATGGAGACCACCACCGCGACCACGGCGAATACCGCCAGGTTGCGCGACCAAGACGCCAGGCCTGAGACGGGCTCCGATTGGTAGGGCGCGGAAAACCTGCGGGCCATGGCCTTGATTTCTGTCGGACGAGGGCTGCCGGCCGGAACCGGCCAGACGCTTCAACTAGCCGGTGTGAGACCACGAAGCGACACTGAATTCAAGGGATCAGACCCGAGGGCTGGGACGGATTGCCCCAGCCATTGGGTGCGCCTTGAGGCGGATTGCTAGGTAGAAGCCTAGGTTCCCGGAAAGCTGTAGGTCTTGAACTGATCGCGCAGCGCGGTCTTCAGGATCTTGCCGGTAGCAGTATGCGGAATGCCGTCGACGAATGCGATGTCGTCGGGCATCCACCACTTGGCGATCTTGCCGTCCATGAATTTCAGGATGTCTTCCTTGGTCGCATTCTGTCCCTGCTTGAGCTGGATGATGAGCAGGGGACGCTCGTCCCATTTGGGGTGGTGCACGCCGATCACGGCGGCTTCCGCCACCGCGGGGTGGCCGACCGCGAGGTTTTCCAGGTCGATCGAGGAAATCCACTCGCCGCCCGACTTGATCACATCCTTGGAGCGGTCGGTGATCCGCATGTAGCCGTTCGGATCGATGGTGGCGACGTCGCCAGTGTCGAAGAAGCCGTTCTCGTCGAGAATTTCGGCATCGACGCGGTAATAGGCCTTGGCCACCGACGGCCCCGCGACCTTGAGACGGCCAAAGGTCTTGCCGTCCCACGGCAGCTCCTTGCCGGCATCGTCGGTGATTTTCATCTGCACGCCGAACGGCGGATAGCCTTGAGTCTGGAGGATGTCGAGCGCCTCATCGCCGGTCAGTTCGTTGAATGGCGGTTTGAGCGTGGCGAGCGTGCCGATCGGGCTCATCTCGGTCATGCCCCAGGCGTGCCGTGCCGTGACGCCCATATCGATGAACGCCTTGATCATCGAGCGCGGCATCGCCGAGCCGCCGCACACCACCATGCGCAGATGCGGCAGTTTCAGGTGATTGGCGGCCATGTGGTTGAGCAGCATCAGCCACACGGTGGGAACGCCGGCAGTATGCGTCACCTTTTCGCTTTCCAGGAGTTCGAAGACCGAGGCGCCGTCGAGCTTGGCGCCAGGCAGCACCAGCTTGGTGCCCATCGAGGGCGCCGAGAACGCGATGCCCCAGCTATTGGCATGGAACAGCGGAACCACCGGCAGCATGGTGTCGCCTGCGTTGGCGCCGAGCGAGTTGCCGGTATTGGCCATCAGCGCGTGCATGACGTTGGAGCGGTGCGAATACAGCACGCCCTTGGGATCGCCGGTCGTGCCGGAGGTGTAGCACATCGCGGCCGCGGTATTTTCGTCGAACGTCTTCCATTTGAAGTCGCCGTCGGCTTCCGCGATCCACTCCTCATAGGGAACCGCGTTCTTCAATGTCGTCTGCGGCATGTGCGCTTTGTCGGTGAGCACGATGTAGCGTTCGACGCTTGGAAGCTTGTCGGCGATCTTTTCCAGAATCGGCACGAAGGTGATATCGGTCATCACCACGCGGTCTTGCGCGTGATTGATGATCCAGGCGATCTGTTCGGGAAACAGCCGTGGGTTGACGGTATGGCAGATCGCGCCGATGCCCATGATTCCATACCAGGCCTCGAGGTGACGCCAGGTGTTCCAGGCGATGGTGGCGACACGGTCGCCGAGCTTGATGCCATCGCGTTCCAGCCGCTGCGAAATCTTCAGTGCGCGCTTGTGAATTTCAGCATAATTGGTGCGATGGATGGGGCCTTCGACCGACCGCGTGACGATTTCCTGCGAACCGTGGATGAGTGCTGCGTGCTCGAGAATTCGATGACACAGCAAAGGCCAATCTTGCATCAAGCCACGCATGCGGGCGTCCCTCCTGAATGTGCGATCGCTTTTTCTGGTTCTTTTGCGCGATTTGATACGAAGTCTAGCGCGGGCAAAGCACGCCGCAAGTGGGCTTCTGGCGGGGGAAGCGCCCAACGGGCTGCGATGGTTACCGTTGCCGCGCTGCTGCTTGCCTGTTGCGGCCGGATATACCCGGCGGAGGCCAAGGTCTTTGCGACCGCCAAGGTGCCCCTGCCAAGGCCGCGCCCTGTGCAGGCGCCATCGGCCAAGGCCGAGCCATCTACAGTTCCGGACGAAAAGGATGCCGAAGGGGCCGCGGCACCGCCTCCGCCTTCCGCCTGCCGGCTTGCTCTGACAGAGGCGATCGCGATTGCGCCCAGCATTCCAGATATCCACGGTGCCGGCGGCTGCGGCGGGGAAGACCTCGTGCGGCTGGAAGCCGTGGTCTTGCCGGATAGCCGCCAGGTCGCGGTCAAGCCCGCGGCGGTCCTGCGCTGCAAGATGGCGTCTGCCATCGCCGACTGGATTCGCACCGATGTCGCGCCGCTTGCCAAAAATCTCGGCAGCAGCATTGCCGCGCTCGATAATTTCGACTCGTTCGAATGCCGTGGCCGCAACCGTATCCCGGGCGCCCAACTGTCCGAACACGGCCGCGCCAACGCGCTCGATGTCCGTTCTTTCAAATTCGCCGACGGCCGGGCGATCTCGCTGACCGACCGCAGCGTCGCGCGGGAGACGCGCGAGGCCGTGCTGCATTCGGTATGCGCGCGGTTCTCGACTGTGCTGGGGCCCGGCTCCGATGGCTACCACGAGGACCACATCCATCTCGATCTGATGGAGCGGCGCAACGATTACCGGATTTGCCAGTGGAACGTTTGGGATGCGCTGCCGGTCGTCGCGCCGATGATGCCGGCCACGCGCCCGGCGGAAGCGCCGCCGCGTGAGATGGCCGGTGAACCGGACACCGCAAGTCCGAACGGCGAGGCCGATCCTGCGCCCGATCAACCCGCGCAAAAGCCCGCGGTCGACAACCCGCCAAAGAAAAAGCGCCGGTAAACCGGCGCTTTTGTCTCGATCAAATCAGGATCGCTGGCTTACTGCCACGAGCCGAAGTTGGTGTTGCCGCCCTGCGCCACCTGCGACGAACCGGCGAACGTGTCGCCATGATGTGGCGCGAGCACGACGACGATCGCGCCGACCTTGGCGCGGTTGTAGAGGTCGATCACGTCCTCATTGGTCATGCGGATGCAGCCCGACGAAATCGACTGGCCGATATATTCCGGCTGGTTGGTGCCGTGAATCCGGAACAGCGTGTCCTTGCCGCCCGAATAAAGGTACATCGCGCGCGAACCCATCGGATTGTCCGGGCCGGGCGGCACGAAAGTGGGAACGCCGAGACGCTCGATCTCGCCCTTGGTCGGATGCCAGGCCGGCCACTCGGTCATGCTGCCGATCTTGGCAACGCCCGACCACGCCATGGCTTCTTCGCCGACGGTGATGCCGTAGCGGATCGCCTTGCCGTCGTTCATCACGTAGTAGAGGTAATGGTTGTCGGAATCGACCACGATCGAGCCGGGGGCTTCCTTGCGGCGAAATTCGACGATCGCGCGGCGGAAATTCTCCGGCGCCTGCACTTGTTCGTAGCGAACCTTCGACAGCAGTTCCTTGTCGCGCGGTTTGAACGCGGCGGTATTGGTCGCCTCATAGCTTGCCGTTTCCATGCAGCCCGAGAGCAGCAGACCGGTGGCCGTTACAGCCATAGCCAATTTCAGCGACGTCAGATTCATCCGCATTTTAGATTTCCAATCAACCCCGGTGTTCGAGGCACGAGACTTTATTGCCCCCGCCACGACTCCACCTTCAACTCCCACATTATCGCCGAATTTGCCGATAATTCCAGTGCCGGGATGGTGATCATGCACCGCGGCACCTCATCTGTGTCTTTTTTGCCGCAAGTCCTTGAGCGCCGCCGCATTCTCCGGCAATAGCTTATCCAGCCCGCCAGACCACCGCCATCCTCTCGCCATCGAGGCGCCTCAAATGGCCTGGAATTCACGGCGCCGTTATTGATTGCCTGTCAAACTCGAATTCTTCGGCCGATTCCGGTATTCGCATCCCGCTCCGACGCGTTTGGCGAACGTTGGAATAGCACACTTGGTTAATTCGCCTTTCAGATCCGGAGCCGCCCATGTTCTCGGTGTTTGTCCCCAGCACGTCATCGCTCAAGAAGGCCACCGTCACCGATTTGGAGTCCCTGCCGGAGAACGCGGTCTGGATCGACCTCGTAAAGCCGACCATGGCCGAGGACAGGGCGGTGGAGCGGCTTGCCGGCATCGCGGTCCCGACGCGGGAGGACATGCAGGAGATCGAGATTTCCAGCCGCCTCTACATCGAGAACGGCGCGCGCTACATGACGGCGACATTGATGTGTCAGTCCGATACCGAGGCGCCGAAGACCACCGCGGTCACTTTCATTCTCTCCGGCCATCGCCTGGTGACGGTACGCTACGACGATCCAAAGCCGTTCGTGCTGGTGGAGAACAAGCTCGCGCGCAATTGCACGGCCAGCATCACCGGCGAAATGGTGCTGATGGAGTTGCTGGACGCCGTGATCGATCGCTGCGCCGACATCCTGGAAAAGATCGGCGCCGACGTCGACCAGGTCTCGCACGACATTTTCGAGCCCGAAAGCGAGCGGCATGGCAATGCCAAGCGCTACTCGGAAATCCTGATTGCCATCGGCCGCAAGGGCGACCTGACTTCCAAGGTTCGTGAAAGCCTCGTTTCCATCGGCCGTCTCGTGGCGTTTCTCTCGGCCGTGATCGAAGGCGTGAAATGGACCAAGGACATGCGCGAGCAGCTCAAGACCATGCAGCGCGACGTGGCCTCATTGACCGACCACGCCTCTTACCTTTCCAACAAGATCACCTTCGTGCTCGATGCGATGCTCGGCGTGGTCAATCTGGAACAAAACAACATCATCAAGCTGTTTTCGGTGATGGCAGTGGTGTTGATGCCGCCAACCCTGATCGCCTCGATCTACGGCATGAACTTCAAGATCATGCCGGAACTCGAATGGCAGCACGGCTATCCGATGGCGGTCGTGATGATGGCGTTCGCCGCCGTAGCGCCCTACATGTATTTCCGCTGGAAGAAGTGGCTGTAAATCAGCCGCCCTCGCTTGGCGATCGAGGTTAAAAAAGTACGCGAAACTCCCGGACTCCTCGGCCATATCGCTCCGCTAAAATTTGAGCGGAGCGCTGAACGTTTGCGCGACGGCTTTCTGCCATAACGTTGGTGGAACGATCCGTGAGAACTCCAATGGTTGAGAAAGTCATAAGGTCCATGCAGAACGTCATCGACTTCGCAAGCTACCAGCAGGGCCGCAACATTGTCGTCAGGGCCGAGGCGATGTCGGCACGCACCTGCCGGCATTGCGGCGCGGCGCTGGCCGACGGCGAATTCGAAGACGAATGCTCCAGCGTTGCCAATGCTGAGGAAGCTCTGCGCTGGCAGGCGGCGCAAATCCTGCGCGGGCTGATCTGAATTGAGGGGTTTGACGTCCGGCCTTTGCGGGGCCAGCGAGTTACGACGCTTGTTGTTTATTTGCGCATAATCTTGTCGGAAAACCGCTGCACACTTTTCCGGATCATGCGCTAGACGTGCTGGCCGCCGTTGATGTGGATTTCGGCACCGTTCACGTAAGAGCTCGTTTCCGTACACAGCACATAGATGATCTTGGCGACTTCGTCCGGCGTTCCCACCCGGTGCATCGGAATCTGCTGCTCGACGATCTTTTCGGTGCCTGGCGACAGGATCGAGGTGTCGATCTCGCCCGGCGCTATCGAATTCACCCGTACACCGAGCCTGCCGAAATCGGAGGCCATTTCCCGCGTCAGCGCGGCGAGTGCGGCCTTCGACGTCGCATAGGCCGCGCCCGCGAAGGGATGCACCCGCGAGCCTGCGATCGAGGTGACGTTGACGACCGAGCCTTTGGCTGCCGTCAATTCCTCGATCAGGCCGCGCGCCATCATGATCGGCGCAAAGAAATTGACCCGGAATACGTGGGCCCATGTCTCCAGATCGGTGTCGATCGTGCCGAGCCTTGTGCCGCCCTCGGCTTTCGGCGAAATCGCCGCATTGTTGACCAGCGCGTGTAGCACGCCGCCTTCGAGCCTTTCGCGAATTTCGGAAATGGCGCGCGCGGTGTCGTCGTGGTCGGCAAGATCGACCTGGATGTGGTCCTCGGGCCCGGCGTCCCATGGACAGTCTTCGGGAAACGGATGCCGCGAACAGGTGAGCACCCGCCAGCCGGCCGAGGAAAAGCGGATCACGGTCGCGTGGCCGATGCCGCGGCTCGCGCCGGTGAGCAGCATCGTTCGCCGGGGTCCGTTATGGGGTGCAGTGGCCATGGGGTCCTTCGAAACCATCGGTCAGGGATAAAGCCGCGTTTTCGACCAGGCCTGACCGGGCGTGTCGCGGTGAAATTCGATGCGGTCGTGCAGGCGGAATGGGCGGTCATGCCAGAACTCGAACCGGAGCGGGATGATGCGCCAGCCGTTCCAGCCGGGCGGACGCGGCACCTCGCCGATCAGGTATTGCGCGCCAACCTTGGCGATCGCTTGTTCGAAGGCGAACCGGCTTTCCAGGGGCTGCGACTGTTTCGAAGCCCAGGCGCCGATCTGGGCTTGCTTGGGCCGGGTGGCAAAATAGGCGTCGGCCTCGGCATCCGTGACCGGCGACACGGGGCCGCGAATGCGCACCTGCCGGCGCAGCGACTTCCAGTGAAAAAGTAAAGCCGCCTTAGGATTTGCGGCCAATTCGCGGCCTTTCTGGCTGGCGATGTGGCTGTAGAACACGAAGCCATCAGCGTCATAGCCCTTCATCAGCACCATTCGTACGTCCGGCAGGCCGTCGGTGTCGACGGTCGAAAGCGCCATTGCGTTGGGATCATTGGGCTCGGACTTCGTCGCTTCAACGAACCACTCGGCGAACAGCGCAAACGGTTCCCCGGCCGCGGTGAAATCACCGGATGTTAAGGGTACCGGGTGTTTGATGGAGGTCGTGTCTGTCATCTGGAGTCCAAAGTTGCCCCCACCGGTGGCAATATCCGCGTTACGGCCCTGTATGAGGTCAACCTTATATAGGGCATGGGGACGCTTTGGCCTATCGCCGGTCCGGCCGGTTGGAACGATAATGATCCTGGCCCTGATCGGGATCGAAGCCGGCGGTTGCAGCTTCTCCCGAGGTGATCTCGGATGGGCCAAGTTCGGCAAAGACGAGGTGACGGGTTCGGTCTTGCCGGCGAAGGCGGGGCCGACCGACACCGACCTTGCTTTTACCCGCAATGCCGCCTCCGACGTGCTGACCCGGGGCGACAAGGACGCGAGCCAGCCTTGGGAAAACCCGGAGACCGGAGCGCGCGGTTCGGTGACGCCGCTCGCCCAGGCCTATTCATCGGAAGGGCGCACCTGCCGCGATTTCCTCGCCAGCTACGTCAAAGGCGATTCGGAAAGCTGGCTGCAGGGAGCGGCCTGTCAGAGCGGTCGCGGGCAGTGGGAAATCCATACGTTGAAGCCGTGGCGGCAAAGCTAACGATCCAATCGATCGCGACCTTCCGAATCTGCCTTAACCTTCGCTTTTTCCTGTAAGGCGTTGAAGCCGTGCTAGATCCCGTATTGTTCATTCGCCTGATCGAGGCCGCCGAGACCCGTTGCAAAAATGCCACGAACTCCCCAAATGAAATTCCGAGCGGGCTTCCCGCCCGTATACTAAACTCGATGACTTCCCTTGAAGGAGAACTGACGGATGCGCGACCCCTATGAGGTCTTGGGGGTGCCGCGGAGCGCCAACGCCGCGGCTATCAAGAGCGCCTATCGCAAGCTAGCCAAGAAGTATCACCCGGACGCCAACAAGGATGACCCCAAGGCGGCGGCTCGCTTCGCCGAGTTGAACTCGGCCAACGAGATCATCGGCGATGCCGACAAGCGCAAGCAGTTCGACAGCGGCGAGATCGATGCCGACGGCAAGCCGCGCTTCCAGGGTTTTCCCGGCGGCGGCGCGCGCGGACGGCCGGGCGGTTTCGAGCAGACCTTCCGTTCGGGCGGTGCAGGTCCTGGCGGCTTTGGCGGCGGCGGGTTTGAGGACATCCTCAACAGCATGTTTGGCGCGGCTAACGCGCGCGGCGGCCGGGCTGGCCCGGGCGCGGGCGGCGGGGGTGCGCGGTTTGAGTTCGATCCCGGCACCATGGCGGTCGATCTCGACCTGTCCGTCTCCATGACGGTGTCGCTGGAAGAGGCGGTGAAGGGGGCGGAGAAGCGCGTTCGGCTGCCGACCGGCAAGGAGCTCAACGTCAAGATTCCGGCAGGCGTCGTGGCCGGTCAGCAGATCCGGCTGAAGGGGCAGGGCGAGACCGCGCAGGGCCATCCGCCCGGCGACCTCCTGATCACGGTCAGCATTGCATCGCACCCCTTCTTCAAGGTGGATGGCAGCGACCTGCGTCTCGATTTGCCCATCACCCTGTATGAGGCGGTGCTCGGCGGCAAGGTACGCGTGCCGACGCTTGGCAGCGCGGTCGAGCTTTCAATCCCGAAGAATACCTCGAGTGGCCGGACGTTTCGTCTGAAGGGCAAGGGATTGCCGAAAACCGGCGGAAACGGTGACCTGTTGGTCACCGCGCGGATCATGCTGCCGGACGGGAACAACGCCGAATTGGAAGCGTTGATGCAAAAGTGGCGTGACGCGCATCCCTACAACCCGCGAAGCGACTTTTCGTAGTTGGCGCGGAAATAAAGGGGTGCGGCCTCGACCTGGGGGACCAGCGCGGTACCAACCCCAGTCGAGGCCGCCTGCGCCGATCGGCGGATCGAACGCGCCACAATTTTTCGTGATTCCATGGAGCGATATTGAGACGCGTCCATGTTCCAATTCAAGATTTTCTTGATGTCCGAATTTGGACGGCCGTCGAACTCGTCGCCTCTCAGCCGCCTTTGTCGGTCTGGTCGTAGACCAGCCGGGCCACGTGGTTGAGCTTCTCTTTGTCCATCGGGCCGCTCAGCACGTAGCTGACTTCCTCCTCCGACCAGTACATCGCGCCGGAATTTTCGGCGGCCGTATAACGCATCTGGGCCGATCCGGTCTTCGAACGCGAGGAATAGAGTGTGTAGCGCTCGCCGCTGGCGGTCTCATACATGAAGAAGGAGGCGGGGCCCGTTGGACCCGGCAACAGCCGTCCGCCGACCAGCTTCAGCCCGCTCGCGTCCAGTTTCGGGGCGCGAACTTCCCAGCCGCAACGCTTGGTCAACCAGGTCTGCAAATGATCGCGTTCGCTGCCCGGCACCTCTACGGGATGGCGTACTTCGACGACATAAAGCTTGTGCGCATCCAGCGCATCGGACGTCAGGCTCTCGACTGTCGAAGGCGTCGCGGTCGCGCCGCGCACGACCCAGCCGACGCCGCCGCCGCAGACGAACGCCGCGAGCGTCGCGGCAATCGCGCCGTACACCCATCTGCGCGGCCGCTGTATCAGCCGCTCGATCTCGAGCCGTTTCGGCACCGCTTCATCCGCGACGTGATCGTAGCGAGCGTGCAAGTCGTCCGCCATGACGCGCCATGCATGCACGCGTTCAGCTGCGTCGGGATGAGCCGCAAGCCAGGCTTCGACATCGCCGCGGCGCTCGGCCGGCAATTCGTTGTCGACGTAAGCGTGCAGTTCGTCCTCGGTGACAGGAATTTTCGGGTCGGTCATTGTCGTGGTCTCTTCCTGCTCGAAATCATTCCGGCCGCCTTCCGCTCTCCCCCACGGAAATACGGCTTCGTTTGCAATGTGGTTTCCCCAAAAAACTCAGCCACAACACCTTCGCTTCGAAGACTCATCATTTCACCCTTCGCAACGCCGGGCGCTCGCCCTCGATAACGGCCTTCACGTGTGCGCGCGCACGCGCCAGTCGTGACATCACCGTGCCGATCGGCACGCCCTGGATGTCGGCTACTTCGCGATAGCTCAATCCCTCCAGCATCACGAGCAGCAGCACCGCGCGCTGATCGTCCACCAGTGTCGACAGCGCCTTGGCAATGTCGCGGCCCTCGGCCTCGGTGCCGCTGGCGTCCGGATTGTTGTCCAGCAGAGGCATGAATTGCGGCCGCCGGGCCAGCGATCGCCGCCTGTTCTTGTTGAGGTTGGTCAAGATCGTGTAGAGCCAGCTCCGCACGTCACCACCGAGAAAAAGCCGCTCCGAGCGCAACGCCCGAACGAGCGTATCTTGCACAAGATCGTCAGCAATGTCGGCGTCGCGCGTGAGCGCGCGCGCATACCGGCGCAGCGCCGGTATCATGGCTTCGACACTCTCGCGAAACGCGGTCATCACTCCCGATTCCAAATCATTCCCTCGGTGCTTCGGCGGTCACGAGCACCAAAAGCCTGCTCATAGGGCTAAACCCCACTCTGAAATGGCTATTCCACCCGTAATCCCACGGGGGCAGGTTCGCCATCATCGGGGCCTGTACCGGCCGCTGGAGCTGGTGTACCTCCAAACGAACGGCAACGCACCGGAATTGTCATATGGTGAAAGACTCCTATCCGATGAAGGGTAAACGCTGGGGGATCCCTCGCGGCGCCAATCACCGCTCGATTGCCTCAGGGATCGCGAAAGCTGCCACGTGGCGAGCGCATGAAGTGGCTCGCTGCGCGTCCATCACATAAAAATATCTCTTTGAGGATTGCCGGAGCATGGACGAGCGGAAGCGACGCCGTTCTTCGAATGGCTTTGCCCGGCAATGACGGAGTTGAGGATGCCGACCGTTTACTACATTCGCCATGGCGAGACGGAGTGGAATGCGCTGGGCCGCCTTCAGGGCGTGCAAGACATTCCGCTCAATGAACTCGGTCGTACGCAGTCAGTTCATGCCGGCCAGGTGCTCGCCGATTTGTTGACGCGCGACAGCCAAAGCGCATCTTCGATTCCGTTTGTCGCAAGTCCGCTCGGCCGCGCGCGCCAGACCATGGACCTGGTACGCGGCGAGCTGAAGCTTCCGCTTTCAGGATACGCGATCGACGACCGCCTGCGTGAAATCGGCTATGGCTTGTGGGAGGGATCAACGCTGGCCGAGATGGCGGCGGAAGACCCCGATCTGTTCGCCCGGCGTCAGGCCGAGAAATGGACGGTGGCTCCGCCGGGCGGCGAGACCTATGTCGAGGTGCAGGCGAGGGTGACCGACTGGTATCGGGGGCTCAAGGCCGACACGGTGGCCGTCGCCCATGGTGGCACCGCGCGGGCACTGATGGTCGCGCTCGGCTTCAAGACGCCGGATGCCGCCGCTGACCTGGGGATTGAGCAGGGTGCGGTTTACGTGTTCAGCGACAAGGGGTTGGCGAAGTATAGTTAAGAGCGAATCGAAGTGCCCCACGATTTGACCCAACGGGGGCTTAAGCGTTACGACAGGCCATGTCCCACAACACCTTCGGCCATCTGTTCCGCGTCACGACCTTCGGCGAAAGCCACGGGGTTGCGATCGGCTGCGTGGTCGATGGCTGTCCGCCGCAGATCCCGCTAACGGCCGAAGACATTCAGCATGACCTCGACCGTCGCCGGCCTGGCCAGTCGCGCTTCACCACGCAACGGCAGGAGCCGGACGCGGTGAAAATCCTGTCGGGCGTGATGGCGCATCCCGAGGGTGGTGCGCAGGTCACGACCGGGACGCCGATCGGGCTTCTGATCGAGAACACCGACCAGCGTTCGAAAGACTATTCCGACATCAAGGACAAGTTTCGCCCCGGTCACGCCGATTACACCTATGACGCCAAATACGGGCTGCGCGATTATCGCGGCGGCGGGCGCTCCTCGGCGCGCGAGACCGCGATGCGGGTGGCGGCGGGAGCGATCGCGCGCAAGATACTCACCGGCGTCACGGTGCGCGGCGCGCTGGTGCAAATGGGGCCGCACAAGATCGATCGTGACAAATGGGATTGGGACGAGGTCGCGAAAAATCCGTTCTTCTGTCCCGACAAGGACAAGGCGGCGTTCTTTGAGAATTACCTTGATGGCATCCGCAAGAGCGGCTCCTCGATCGGCGCGGTGATCGAAGTGGTTGCCGAGGGCGTGCCGGCCGGGTGGGGCGCGCCGATTTACGGCAAGCTCGATGCCGATCTGGCGGCGGCGATGATGAGCATCAACGCGGTCAAGGGTGTCGAGATCGGCGACGGTTTTGCCGCAGCGGAATTGTCCGGCGAGCAAAATGCCGACGAAATGCGGATGGGCAATCAGGGCGCCGCCTTCCTGTCCAACCATGCCGGCGGCATTTTGGGCGGCATCGCGACCGGGCAGCCGGTGGTGGTGCGATTTGCCGTGAAGCCGACATCGTCGATCCTGTCGCCGCGGCGGACGGTGGATCGCAAGGGCGGCGAGACCGAGATCATGACCAAGGGGCGCCATGACCCCTGCGTCGGCATTCGCGCCGTCCCGGTCGGTGAAGCCATGATGGCCTGCGTGCTCGCGGATCATTTCCTGCGTCACCGCGCCCAGATCGGCTGACAGGTCGGCTGACGGTCGGCGGTTAAGATTCAAGGACGGCGGCAACGAAGGTTCGCCGCCAGTCCAGCCAGCTTGACGTTGCCGCTGTCTGCGCTGCTAATGGTGCCTGATGGACGCGCTAGCCCTTCAGAAACTGACCGAATGGCTCGTCGACGGCGCGCGGTCGGCGCCAAGCCCGCCGCAGATGATGACGGAGGCCTGCGAGCGCCTTGTAGCCGCCGGACTGCCGCTGTGGCGGGTCGGCGTTTTCGTCCGCACGCTGCATCCCGATATCGTCGGCCGCAATTTCGTATGGCGGCCGGGGGCTGAGGTTGTCGTCGGCAGCGCCAACTATGACGTGCTGGATTCTCCGGAATTTCTCAGAAGTCCGCTTGCCCTCGTGTTCAACGAGCGATGCGAAATCAGGGCGCGCATGGATGGCCCGGACGCGAAACGTTTTCCGCTGTTTGACGATCTGCGGACCGAAGGCGTCACTGATTATCTAGCGCTGCCGCTGCTGCAAGTTGACGGCACGGCGCATGCCTCAAGCTGGACCACGCGGCAGCCCGGTGGTTTCACGGACGAACAGATCAAGGCTCTGCGTGACATGATCCCGCCGCTGTCGCGTCTGATCGAGGTCACGCGGCTGCGCTTCATGTCGTCGATCCTGCTCGATACATATGTCGGCAACCGCGCCGGCGAGCGCATTCTCGGCGGCCAGATCCGGCGTGGCCACACCGAGACCATGCAGGCCGCGATCTGGCTGTCGGACTTGCGCGGCTTCACCGCGCTATCCGACCGGCTTCCCGCCGAGACCGTCATCGAAATTCTCAATCAGTATTTCGACTGTCAGGTTTCGGCGATCGCGACCCATGGCGGCGAGGTTCTGAAATTCATGGGCGACGGCTTGCTCGCGGTATTTCCGTTCGATGAGTATGTCGGCGATATCGGCAAGTCGTGCGCGAAGGTGCTGGAAGCGGCTTGCGAGGCGCGCGCCAATGTCGAGGCCATGCAATTTCCGGTCGGCGAGACCATCGAGCGGTTTCGTTTCGGCGTGGCGCTCCATGTCGGACAGATTCTCTACGGCAATATCGGCGGCGGCAACCGGCTCGATTTCACCTGCATCGGTCCTGCGGTCAATCTCGCCGCTAGACTGGAAAAGATGGCAAGCCGCCTGCATCGTACCGTGGTGGCGTCGGCCGCCTTTGCGCAAGCTTGTCCCGGCAACTGGGATGAGCTCGGCGAATTTCCGATTGCGGGATTCTCAAAGGCCGAGCGCGTCTACGGCCTTTCGGATGAAACAGCGAATGCACTCAGCGTGCCGCACGCCGTTCATTCCTCTGGCTCTGTCGTGAACAGCAGCGGATAGCCCTTGGCGCGGCCGGCATCGGTGGCGCGGGTCGCCTTGGTTTCGGCGACGTCCTTGGTAAACACGGCGACCACGCAAACGCCACGGCGGTGCGCGGTAATCATCACCTTGTGCGCCTGGTCCTCGGTCATGCGGAATTCCGCCTTGAGGACGCTGACGACGAATTCGCGCGGCGTAAAATCGTCGTTGACCAGGATGACCTTGTGTAGCCGCGGACGCTCTACCTTGGTCTTGACCCTGGTTTTCGGCTTCGTGACGGTGTCGATCATGGCGGAAGAATACTGTTTTCCGGGCGCTCTTGGTACCCGACCGACGAGAAAGCCAGGGTGAGGGCAGGCAGAACTGTTCCGCAAACAGGGCCGAGCGATGGAGATTGTGCCCTGCTAACCTGAATGTGAATGCCGGCAAATGTTCCAGCTTTCCGTCAGCGGTCATGCATGCGAACATCTCGGCCACACGACGGGAGGCCGCTGATGCGCTGGTATGTCTCGATCGGGGCTATGTTGGTCGCAGGCGTACTCACCGCAAGCGATGTCGTTGGGGTCGCGGCGCCGGACGTGCGATTTCGGCACGAGAAGCGTTTCGCCGACAAGGCCGAGCCGAAGGTCGACGTCGAGCTCGTACTCGCGGTTGACGTCTCCTACTCGATGGACATGGACGAACTGGCAGTGCAGCGCGAAGGCTATGCGCAGGCCATCGTCTCAAAGGAGTTCTTGCAGGCGCTCAAGGCGCTGCCGAACGGCAAGATCGCGGTGACCTATTTTGAATGGGCGGCGTCGAGCGACCAGAAGATCATCATTCCCTGGCGCATCATCGATGGGCCGGAAACCGCCGATGCCGTAGCCGACGAAATCCTGAAAGCACCGATCCGCCGCGCCTCGCGCACGTCGATTTCCGGTGCGATCAACTTCGCGATGCCGCTGTTCGAGAACAACCCGTATCCGGGGTTGCGCCGCGTCATCGATATCTCCGGCGACGGTCCCAACAATAACGGTGTCCCGGTGACGCCCGTTCGCGATGAAGCGGTTTCCAAGGGGATCGTCATCAACGGCCTGCCGATCATGGTGAAGGAGCCTTCCTATTCGACCATGGATATCGAAAACCTCGATTTGTATTACGAAGACTGTGTGATCGGCGGCCCCGGTTCTTTTGTGGTGGCGATCAAGGATCGCGAGAAGTTCAAGGAAGCGATCCGTACCAAGCTGCTGCTGGAGGTCGCCGGCCGCACGCCGGAGCGTCCAGTCGTTCCGGTGGCCGACAGGGAGCCGCGGGTATCCTGCCTGATCGGCGAGAAGATCTGGCAGGACCGCTGGGGACGCTGAACCAAACGATTTATTTCCGCGTGAACCGCGCCACCAGTTCGACATGCGGCGTATGCCGGAACTGGTCGACCGGGGTGACGCCTTCAATTTTATAGCCGCCGTCGATCAGGATGCGGGCGTCCCGGGCGAAGGTTGCGATATTGCAGGAAACGGCGATCACGACAGGCACTTTGCTGGCCGCGAGCCTTTCGGCTTGCGCCTGTGCGCCCTGGCGCGGCGGATCGAATACGACGGCGTCGAAGTCCCGCAGTTCTTCCGCAACCAGCGGCCGGCGAAACAGGTCACGGGTCTCGGCTTTCACCGGCTTGAGACCCGGTGTCGTTGCGACGGCCTTTTGCAGGCTCGCGATTGCGCCGGCGTCACTGTCATAAGCTGCGATGCGCGATTTTTCGGCGAGCCGGAGCGCGAACGGGCCGACGCCGCAGAAGAGGTCGGCGATGTGTTTGGCGCGCCGGCAATGTTCCATCACCAGCGATGCAAGCTTCTCTTCGCCCGCGACCGTTGCCTGAAGGAAGGAACCCGGCGGCAAGATCACCCGCGCCTTGCCCATGGTGACGCGGGGTGGCTGACGCATCAGCACCAGTTCGCCGTGCCGTGTGAGGCGGGCGAGGCGGTGCTTGGCGGCGACCGAGGACAGCGTGGAGACGAGGGCGGCCGACAGCGGGCCGGAGCCTCTGACATCAATATCGAGGCCGTCGTCGGTTGCCGTGATCTGGATGTCGAGCGGCTTGCCGATGCCGGTCAAGGGTTCGGCGAGCGCCCAGGCGGCGTCCAGCGCGCCGTTCAGTCCGGGATCGAGGATCGGGCAGCGATCGATCGGAACCACGTCGTGGGAATGAGCCGCGGCAAAGCCAACCCTGAGCACGTCATGCGTGCCTTTCCGGGCGTGCAGCGTCATGCGGCGGCGCCCGTCGCCATGCGCATCGACCAGGGGAAAGACCTCACACTCGATCTTCGCCTGCGCGAGCGTTGATATGACGAGATCGCGTTTCCAGGCGCGGTAGCGCTCGGCGTCCCAGTGCTGGATGGCGCAGCCGCCGCAGATGCCGAAGTGCTGACAGAACGGTTCGATACGCTCGGGGCTTGCCTGTTCGACCCGGATCAATTGCCGCCGGCCGGGATGATGACCCGGAACGGCGGTGACATCGGCGATCTCGCCGCCCAGCGTGTAGGAGACGAAGATGTTCTGTCCTTCGACAACGGCAACGCCGTCGCCGAGATGGCCGACATGATCGATGACGAGGCGCTCAACCACGGCTGCGCGCCGATGAAGAATTCGATGTTGCCGTCTCCGCCTGATATCGGCGACGGAAATACCTGGATGTTGGTGCATCCGAGCGAAGCGGCGAAGGCGGCGATCTCGTCGCAAACTTCCTGGTGCACGGCTGCGTCGCGGATGATTCCGCGCTTGGAATGTTTTCGCGTGGCTTCGAACTGCGGCTTGATCAGCGCGAGCAGATGCATCGGTGCGGCCGCGAGCGACAATGCGACCGGCAGCACGGCCTTGAGCGAGATGAAACTGACGTCAATGACCACGATGTCGGGCCGTGCGGGCAGCCGCTTGCCCTCGAGCGACCGGATGTCGGTCTGTTCCATGGAAACGATTTTGGGATGATCGTGCAGGGACGGGTGCAATTGCCCGTGCCCGACATCGATCGCGAACACCACGCTGGCCCCATTGGCGAGCAGGACTTCCGTGAAGCCGCCGGTCGAGGCGCCGACGTCGAGACAGACGTGATCTTCAATGTCGATCGGGTATTGCTCGAGTGCACCCGCAAGCTTGACGCCGCCGCGCGAGACGAACGGATGGGCCGGTTGCGCCCGCAAGATGGCGTCGGCGGCGATCGTCTCGGACGCCTTCAGGACCTGCTTGTCATTGGCCGAAACGAGGCCGGCGTCGATCGCGGCTTGCGCGCGAGCCCGGCTTTCGAACAGTCCGCGCTCAACCAGCAGAAGATCGATGCGTTTGCGGGGTGAGGCCATTTCGAAAACCGTTCAGCTTAGGGAGCCGCGAGGCCAAACTGCCGGGCGGCGAGCCGCACGCAGGTCTCGAACGCCGTCAGGTCCTGCCAGATATCGGCAGGGCGCTCTCGTGGTGTCACCAGCGCGACGCCGTAGCGGTCCAGTGCGTGGATCATCATCAGGTTGTCGGCGAGACCGAAATGTTCAACCGTCAACCCGTTGCCGTCGATCAACCGGCCGTCGCGCCTGATGACCTCGCCGAAAAGCCGCACCCGGTCGGCGTAAATCGAGGGATCATTGGAGTATCCGAAGCAGGGTTTGCCGCGACCTGCCATATAGCCGAGCTCGTAGACGGTTCCGCTATCGGCGCCGGGTCCGCGAAACGGGGTGAGATTGGCAATGATGGCATCGGCTGCGTCCATCATCGCTTCGTTGCCCTTGAAGATCGCAAGCGAAGCATCCGCCGCAGCCGGGTCGACGCCATTGTCGAGCGGGTAAAGCCCGGCGAGCCCGTAACGGGCGCAAAGCGCGGCCTTCTCGCGGCCGCGTTCTATGGCGTTGGGCAGGAAAACGTCGGGGCCAGCCAGATAGATCTTCATATCAGCACGCGCGGGTGTGCGGCCAATACGGCTGGGCCCGACCGGTTCAGGCGAGCTTCACCGTCTCGGTCTTGGCGTCCTTGCCGAGGGCTTCGAACACCTTGGCGACGATGCCCTTGGCGTCGAGACCGGCGCGGGCGTACATCGCGCCTGGCGCGTCGTGATCCTGGAATTCGTCCGGCAACACCATCGAACGCATCCGTACGCCGCCATCGAGTGCGCCGTTGTCGGACAGGAACTGCATCACGTGCGAGCCGAAGCCGCCGATCGAGCCTTCCTCGATGGTGATCAGGACCTCGTGCTCGCGCGCGAGCTTGAGGACCAGTTCTTCGTCGAGCGGCTTCATGAAGCGCGCATCGGCGAGGGTGGTCGAAAGTCCGTGTGCCGCGAGTTCATCGGCCGCCTTTTCGCATTCGGCCATTCGGGTGCCGAACGACAGCAGCGCGATCTTGCTGCCCTGGCGAACGATGCGTCCCTTGCCGATTTCGAGCGGAATGCCGACTTCGGGCATTTCGACGCCGCGGCCTTCGCCGCGCGGATAGCGCAGTGCGCTCGGGCGATCATTGATCGCGACTTGCGTCGCCACCATGTGCACGAGCTCGGCCTCGTCAGAAGCCGCCATGATCACCATGTTCGGCAGGCAGCCGAGATAGGCGTTGTCGAACGACCCTGCATGGGTCGCGCCGTCGGCGCCGACCAATCCGGCGCGGTCGATGGCAAAGCGCACGGGCAGGCTCTGGATCGCCACGTCGTGGACGATCTGGTCGTAACCGCGCTGCAAGAAGGTCGAATAGATTGCACAGAACGGCTTGTAGCCTTCGGTGGCGAGACCTGCGGCGAAGGTCACCGCATGCTGTTCGGCAATGCCGACGTCGAAGGTGCGATTCGGAAATGCCTTGTTGAAGATATCGATACCGGTGCCGGACGGCATCGCGGCGGTGATGCCGACGATCTTTTCGTCCTTTTGCGCTTCCTTCACGAGGCTCTGGCCGAACACGTTCTGATAGGCCGGTGCATTCGGTTTGGCTTTGGCCTGCGCGCCGGTCGCGACGTCGAACTTGACGACGGCGTGGTACTTGTCGGCCGAGGCTTCGGCGGGCGCGTAGCCCTTGCCCTTCTGCGTGACGACGTGAACCAGAATCGGTCCGGTCTCCATGTCACGGACGTTGCGCAGCACCGGCAGCAGGTGATCGAGGTTATGGCCGTCGATCGGACCGACGTAATAGAAGCCGAGTTCCTCGAACAGCGTGCCGCCGTCCATCATGAAGCCGCGGGAATATTCCTCGACGCGGTTGGCGCGGTTGGAAATGATCTTCGGCAGATGCTTGCCGAGTTGCTTGGCGGCCTCGCGCAGCGAGCGGTAGGTCTTGCCGGAGTAGAGGCGGGACAGATAGGCGCTCATTGCGCCGACCGGCGGCGCAATCGACATGTCGTTGTCGTTGAGAATGACGATCAGGCGCGAATTCATCGCACCGGCATTGTTCATGGCTTCATAGGCCATGCCCGCCGACATCGCGCCGTCGCCGATCACAGCGATGACGTTGTTCTTGCCGCCGGAGAGGTCGCGCGCAACGGCCATGCCGAGGCCGGCCGAAATCGAGGTCGAGGAGTGCGCGGCGCCGAACGGATCGTAATCGCTCTCGGTGCGCTTGGTGAAACCCGACAACCCGCCGCCGGTGCGGAGCGTGCGGATGCGGTCGCGGCGGCCGGTGAGGATCTTGTGCGGATAGGCCTGGTGGCCGACGTCCCAGATCAGACGGTCACGCGGTGTGTCGAAGGTATAATGGATCGCGGTGGTCAACTCGACCACGCCGAGGCCGGCGCCAAAATGGCCGCCCGTCACCGAAACCGCATCGATGGTTTCCTGACGCAGTTCGTCGGCGACCTGCCGGACTTGTTCCACCTTGAGCTTCCGAAGATCGTCCGGCGTGCGGATCGTGTCGAGAAGCGGCGTCTTGCTGTATGCGGTCACGGCGTCATTCCAATTTTTTCAAAGTCGAGATCAACGGTCCGACAGGAGATGGGTTGCTTAAAAAGCAAGCGCAAGCGTCCCAAAACCGTCAGATGCGACGGGCTCATCGGCCCAAGATAGTCTTAAGAGTGCCCCGGATCGTTCAATGTGATTTGCATCACCTGAGGACGTTCCACCCCTGTCGATCAATTTTATCGAGCGAGCTGAGCTACTTGACGTTACGTCATCATGTCGAACGAGTGCCTGCGTCAGCCCATAGTCGCGGAAGCTTTACACTAAAATGTCGGCCAAAGCCAACCGGCTTGGGAACCTGCCGGGAACCGGCGCACGACCGGAACCCGGTATTTTCGCGTCATACGCGGCTTTCTGAGCCCAAATGGGCCAATTCCGTGGACATTTTGGGACGGCGAGGCCGCCTGCTTAACCATTTCGGCAAAGCCCCAATGCGCCCATCGGGTAGTGGAAGCCGATTGATGGTCCCGGACTATTGAACGTCGAGCGGTTCCGTTCCGGTCGGCTGGCCGCTGGCATCCGTCGTGATCTTGTCGACCCGCGCTTCCGCCTGCCGAAGCAGTTCCTCGCAGCGGCGCTTCAAGGCTTCGCCGCGCTCGTAAATGGCGACCGATTCTTCCAGCGGCACCTTGCCGTCTTCGAGCCGCTTGACGATGGTTTCGAGTTCTTCCATCGCGCGTTCAAAGCTCAGTTTCTTGACGTCCGCCTGGGCGTTCTCAGCCATATGTTTTTCCTGGATGCGTTGGTCAGCGATCGAGTGATGAGGCGCTTACGCCGATCCCATCAGGGCGCTGACATGGGCCGCGACCGATTCCTTCAGGCCCTGAAGATCATAACCGCCTTCGAGCACCGAAACAATTCGGCCACCGGCGGTGCGGTCGGCGAGATCCATCAGCTTTCGCGTCACCCATCCGAAGTCATCGGCCGTGAGATTGATCGAAGCCAACGGATCGCGATGGTGCGCATCGAAACCGGCCGAGATGATGATGAGTTCGGGGCTGAACTTACTCAAGTTGGGCAGGATCGTGTTTTCGAAGGCGGCGCGGAACTTGGCGCTGCCGTCGTCCGGCGCGAGCGGTGCATTGACGATGTTGTCGTGCTCGCCGCGTTCGCCGGTGGCGCCCGTGCCCGGGAACAGCGGCATCTGATGCGTCGAGCAATACATCACGGTCTTGTCGGCCCAGAAGATATCCTGGGTGCCGTTGCCGTGATGGACGTCGAAATCGACCACCGCCGCGCGGTGAATGCCATATTTTTTCTGAGCGTGGCGTGCCGCGATCGCCGCATGATCGAAGAAGCAAAAGCCCATCGGCCGATTGGTTTCGGCGTGATGGCCGGGAGGGCGCATCGCGACGAAGGCGTTCGCGTGCTTGCCGGACATGATCGCATCTGTTGCCGCAACCGCGCCGCCGACGCCGCGCATCACGGCTTCCCAGGTGCCGGGCGACATCGAGGTGTCGCCATCGAGATAGACGAGGCCGCTTGCCGGTGCGACGCGGCGCAATTCGTCCACATAGTGCTCGTCGTGGCAAAGCGTGACGAGATCGAGCGAACCTTCCGGCGCAAGTTCGCGCACCAGGGAATCGAACCGGCTTTCACCGAGCGTCTCGTCGACGGCGCGAATCCGGTCCGGCCGCTCGGGATGTCCGGGCGGGGTCAGGTGATTCAAGGTCGAGGGATGGGACAGGAGAAGCGTTGTCATGCAAGACCTTTGCGCGCAACAAGTGCGCCTTTCAGGGAAGCCTCAATGTAGGGGGTGATCGCAGCCGGGGAAAGGCCGATCATTTCGTCTCGCTGGACCGTTTGATGCGGTCGGCAGCGACGGGACTGATCGGGCTGTTGGCCTGGAAATATGCATAGAGTGCATCGGCATCATAAACACCGAACTGCTGCGAGGTTCCTTCGGTCAGCGCGGTAAAGCCATCGCCGCCGGTCGAGAGATAGTTGTTCACGGTGACGCGGTAGCTCCTGGCGGCGTCAACGGGCGCACCGTTCAGCGACATCGAGCTTGCGATCACGCGCTCGCCGAAGGGCTTGTTACCCTCCCAGACATAGCCGAATCCCTTCGATACCCCGAGAATGCGCGGACGTTTCGGGTCGAGCCATTGCTGTTCCAGCATCATCTTGATCTGGCCGCCCGTGAGCGTGAGCGTGACGAGCTGATTGCGGAACGGCTGGCTCGCGAACACGTCGGCATAGGTCACCATGCCATCGTCCTTGCCGGCAAGATCTGCGCGCAAACCGCCGGGATTGGTGAAGGCCGCCACCGCGCCACCGTCGGCCGCGCTTCTGGTCGCAGCAAGTTGTGCGTCCGCAATGACGTCGCCAAGCGCGCTTTCGCCGGCTTCATTCGGCACGCGCGACAGTGTGGCCGTGACCGAACCGGCGCGGCGATTGCCGATGGGAGCTGCGAGCGTATCGTAAGCCGCGATCAGCGCGGTCTGCGCCGCGTCCTTGGCCAGTGTGCTGCTGCGGACAATGACATTGTCGGCCTTTGCGTTGACGATGTCGCGCGTCTTCGGATCGATCGTGACGTCGATGGCGGTGACCAGCGTGCCGTATTTGTCGGCCGAGGTTACGAGCCGTCCGTCGATGTTGCAAATATAGGGCTGGTGGGTGTGGCCACTGATCACGAGATCGACGGCGCGATCGAATTTCTTGACGATGTCGACGATGGCGCCTGAAATCGTCGGGCATTCGTTGTAATCGCCGGTCGGATAGCCGCCTTCGTGAATCAGGACGACGATGGCCTCGATGCCGCGTGCCTTCAGTTCCGGGACCAGCGCATTGACGGTGTCGGCTTCGTCGCGAAATTCCAGTCCCGACGCGCTTGCCGGTGAAATGATGCCGGAAGTGCCTTTCAAGGTCAGCCCGATGAAGGCGACGGGGATGCCGTCGAACTCTCTGATTTCGTAAGGCGGAAAAATCGTCTTGCCGGTCGCGGTCTCGATCGTCGACGCGGCGAGATAGTGGAATTTTGCGCCGGTGAAGGGATGCGGCCCCTGGCAGTTGTCGACCGGGTGGCAGCCGCCGTTCTGCATCCGCTTGAGTTCGTCCTTGCCTTCGTCGAATTCGTGATTGCCGACGGCAGCCAGCGCAAGCCCCATCGTCGAAAGCGACTCGATGGTCGGTTCATCGTGGAACATGGCCGACAGAAGCGGGCTCGCACCGATCAGGTCGCCGGCGGCGACGAAGATCGTGTTCTTGTGGTCCCCGGCGAGGTCCTTGACGAGGGTTGCCATTTGTTCGGCGCCGCCGGCCGGCACCGTAATCTTCCCGGTCTTGTCATTGGGATCGGCGATCCTGATCCCACCGGAGGGAGCGCGAAGGTAGCCGTGAAAATCGTTGATCGCGAGGATGCGTAACTGCACGGCCGCCGGTTGCGCCGCGGCGGGAGACGAGGCGACAAGCGTCAGGGCGGTGAGAGCCGGTGCGAGCGAATGCCTCATGGCGCAACAATAAAGTGCGGGCGCGACGATTTCACGAAGCGCTCACGCTCAGGATTTCTTCCGTGCAAAAAACGCCTTGAACGCCGCAACCGCTTCAGCAGAGCGCATCCGCTCGCCGAACAGATGGCTCTCATGATCGATCCGGCGGATCAAATCGTCCGGGGTGTGCTTGAGAAGCTTGCGCGAGGCCGCGACGGCCTCGGCGGGAAGGGCGGCTATTTGGTGCGCCACTTTTTTGGCTTCGGCTTCAAGCGCCTCCGGCGCGACCACCTTGTTGACGAAGCCGGCGCTGCGGCCCTCCTCGGCACTGAGCGCCTGTCCCATCACCAGCATGGAAAATGCGCGCTGATGTCCCATCAGCCACGGCGCGAGCAGGCTGGAAGCGCCTTCCGGCACGAGGCCGAGGTGAATGAACGGCGTTGCGAAACTGGCGCGCGTGCTCGCAATCACCTGGTCGCAGTGCAACAGCATCGTGGTGCCGATTCCGATCGCGATGCCGTCGACGGCGGCTACGATGGGCTTGGCATTGTGGGCCAGCGAATAGAGAAACTTGACCGCGTTGGAGGCGCGGAGCGTCCCGGTATTCGATGTGCCGTCTTTGAGAAAGTCCTCGAGGTCGTTGCCGGCGGTGAATACGCCGGATTCGCCGGCCAGGACGAGACAGCGGATCGCCGTATTTCCCTGCGCATTGTCGATCGCCGCGCTCATGTCGCGGTACATGTCCTGGGTGATCGCGTTTTTCTTGTCCGGACGGCTGAGCTTGATCACACGAACGGCGTCTTCGTCGGTAACGGTTACATGTCCGGTCATGGGAGTTGGCCTTTGAGCAATCGGAGGGCAGAGGTGGAGGGTATCCCACATTCGGGCGAGCGCCGTCCACAACTAGCCTCAACCTCTCCACGGGTTTGCCTTGGTTTGGTCACCACACTTGGACCATGCTAAGTTCGGATAAGTTCAGGGGATTCCGCAAGCGATTTACCGGCCGCTTTTGAGCCGGTGACGTTGGAGGGCCGATGCAGACCGGGCCGAAAGCAACCGACAACCCGCGTGATTTTGTCGTCGTCCCGTCCGATCAGGTCCGGGTCGCGCCCTCGGACGCGGAAATCACCGACCTCCTGCGCGCCGCCGCGCGGCACCATTCCGAAACCGGCGCCCGCGCCACCTCCGATCCCTCCGCCGTTGCCACCGTGCCCGCGGTCGATGCGACCTTCCGTGCCACCGACGTTAACGAGGGTGTACCGGCAAAGGGTTCGTTCATCCGGCGCGCGATGCGTACCTTCGCTGCACTCCTGCTGGCGCTCGGTATCGGTGCGGCCGCGATGAGCTGGCAAACCGTGACCTTCGCCGCCAAGAAGGCGCTCGTCTCGTGGGCGCCGAAGTGGGCGATTGCGGCCTCGCTGCCGCTCGACAAGCTCGGGCTCGGCACGAGTTCGACGCCATCGGAAGATCCGGCCGAGGCTGCGCCGGCCCAACCGGAAGCACCTGCGCAAACCGCTGATGGCGCTGGCTCTGAAAACGCCGCCGCGGCTGCCGCCGCACCGGCGGACGCCGCGCAACAGTTGCAATCGATGGCGCGCGACCTCGCCAATGCCAATCACGAAGTCGAGACGCTGAAGGCGTCGATCGCAGAATTGAAGGCGAGCCAGCAACAGATGGTTCGCGATCTCGCCAAAGTATCCGACAAGGTTGTCGAGCAAAACGCGAAGACGAAAACTGCTGTCGCGCCGCGCCCTCCAGTCACGGCTGCGCACAGGCCTGCTCCGGTCTACTCGTCGGCGGGCTATTCGCCGACAGCAACGCCTGCACCGCCGCCCGCCTATCGGCCGTCAGCATCGCCTTACGCTGCGCAAGCCTCCGCGGCGCCGCCGCCGCCGGTAGCGGCTCAACCCTATGCACCGCCGCCGCCGACACAGATTCCGCCGCAGGCCGATCCCGGTGTGGTAGGATCGGCGCCACGGCCGCCAATGCCGCTGTCGCAATAGCGCCGCCTTATTTGATTAACCAGTAGCCAGGACGGTGGCTTCGGAACCGTTCTTGTCCGGAACCATTCCGCGCGTTGCGCGGTTTACCGCGCATGTCTTCCCAGACAGGGAGAATGCCATGAAGATCGCGAAAATCGTTTTGGTGGGTGCCACCGCGTTTGCCGTCCTCGGTCCGGCGGCGTTCGCACAACAGGCGCGCACGGGAACCATCACCCAGCTCAATCGGCTCAACAACACGGTCGCGATCCGGCAGACGCAAAATGGCACGGTCGGCGCAAACACCGGCGGCGGAGCCGAAGAGTTCAAGGTCGGAAGCGGCGTTTCGCTGGAGACACTGCACGCCGGCGATAACGTCAATTACTCCGTCAACGAAAACGGCGGCGCCAAAACGATCACCAAGCTCGATCGACGCTGACGCGTCTCACGCAAGGCAGCTTGATAGCCGCTATCCCAACAGCACCGCGTCGGCGCCGTTCACGGCCTCCGCGCTGTCCGTAACGGTTTTCTCCAGCGCCGGCGCCTGCACCGAGATGTTTTCGGCGAAGAACCGCGCCAGCATGACGTAGCGCTGCGGAGTCGGCTTCGCCAATTCCGCGCGCCGCCAGCGCTTCATTCGCCAGCATGCATCCGCCGAGCGTGGCGCCGAACAGCCGCAAATAGGGCGTCGCGCCCGCCAGCGCCTCGTTCGGTGCGGCCGTCACGCGTTCGAGCAGCCAATGGCTGGTGCGCTCGAGCGAGGCCAACGCATCGCGCAATTTGACGCCGGTGGTGCCGAATGCCGGGTCGTTCGAGGCTTCGACCTGTTTGACGATGCCCTTGAGTTCATCGAGCAGGGCCCATACCGATTCGCCGCCATTAGCCGCGAGCTTGCGCGTCACGAGGTCGATCGACTGGATGCCGTTGGTACCTTCGTAAATTTGCGTGATACGCGCATCGCGATAATGCTGGGCGGCGCCGGTTTCCTCGATGAAGCCCATGCCGCCGTGGATCTGCACGCCGATCGAGGTGGCGTCGTTGCCAATGTCGGTCGAGAACGCCTTGGCGATCGGCGTCAACAGCGCAGCCCGTGCCGCCGCCTGGCTGCGCACTTTCGCATCCTTGGCCCGCACCGAAACGTCGAGCGCCACCGCCGTGGCATAGCAGATGGTGCGGCTGGCGGCCGTCATGGCGCGCATCTGCATCAGCATTCGCTTGACGTCGGGATGCACGATGATGGGATCGGACTCGGCCCCGGGTTTGCCGACGGCGCGGCCCTGGCGCCGCTCCTGTGCGAAAGCCAATGCCTGCTGATAGGCGCGGTCGGCGATGCCGACGCCTTGCAGCCCGACGGCGAGGCGCGCCTGGTTCATCATCGTGAACATGCATAGCATGCCGCGATTTTCCTCGCCGATGAGGTAACCGATGGCGCCGCCGTGATCGCCCATCGTCATGGTGCAGGTGGGGGCCGCGTGCATGCCGAGCTTGTGCTCGATGCCGCTGACATAGATGTCATTGCGTGCGCCGAGCGAGCCGTCGGCATTGACCATGAATTTCGGAATCAGGAACAACGAAATGCCCTTGGTGCCGGCAGGCGCATCGGGCAGGCGGGCGAGCACGAAATGAACGATGTTGTCGCTCATGTCATGATCGCCGTAGGTGATGAAGATCTTCGTGCCCTTGATGCGATAGGTGCCGTCGGAAGCGCGCTCGGCGCGGGTACGCAGCGCACCGACGTCAGATCCGGCCTGCGGCTCGGTGAGCTGCATCGTGCCGGGCCAGTTCCCGGAAATGAGCTTTTCGAGATAGATCTTCTTCAGTTCCTCGCTGCCATGGGCCTCGAGCGCCTCGATCGCGCTCAAGGTCAGGAGCGGGCAGAGGCCGAACGAGATGTTCGATGCGCTCCAGATCTCGGTGCAGACCGCGTTGATGGCAAGCGGCAGGCCTTGACCGCCGAATGCTTCCGGTCCCGACACCGCGTTCCATCCGGCCTCGGTCCAGCGCCGGTAGGCGTCGGGCCAGCCGGGTGCCGTGATGACGTTTGAGCCCTCGAGCTTGATGCCATGCTCGTCGCCGGTACGGTTCAACGGCGCCAGTACATCGGAGGCAAACCGGCCGGCTTCTTCCAGCACGGCAGAGGCGATATCGCCGTCGAAATCGCCGTAATGGCCGGCTTTCACGGCGGCCTCGAGCCCGGCACCGTGGTTGAGAGCAAGCAGCATGTCGCTGATCGGTGCACGGTAGGTCATGGGATCAAAGCCTCGCATGCAGAAAGGGCAAAAGCCGTCTTCCCACGAAACGGTTCGGCCCTCAACTCCTCCATCCGCGGCATTCCGACAAGGGGCCGCGGGAGACGTCAACGGGGCGGAAGCACCTGACGGGAGGGATCGCGGCCCAGCCGCCAAAGCAGTCCAAGTTTCAACCGGATTTTGAGCGTCTACCCAGTTGAAATAGCCCAACTGCCTCTATAGACCGGCGGTGTCGAAAGGAAACCGGGAAGGCGCGCCTTCCTTTGATTCTCTCGGCCTTTGGGGCGTAGCCAAGCGGTAAGGCAGCGGATTTTGATTCCGCCATTCGGAGGTTCGATCCCTCCCGCCCCAGCCAGGCAGTCTTGCGTTTTGCGACAATTTACAACCCGCGCCTCACAGGCCGGGAAATTCGGGCTTTTCGCGCATTCAACATGGTCTCTAGACTCCCGCTGTCCCTGTCTCCGGGATGAAATGGCGGAAAGTCTCCGGCCCTTTCCCGAAAAACTCCCGTTTTGCAGAGACTATTGGCGGAGACCGGTTCGATCATGACTGCCGCCCGAGGCTCGCACCGTTTACTCCGGAGTTGTACTGTAGGTTCGAATCCTTCTCGCTCCGCCACCACAAATAGGCTCGCCGTACTGTGGGCCGAGAAAATCGCAAAAATCCCGCGGATTTTGCTCGAGATTTCGTCCGGGAGAATCTGGCGGGCCGCTGCGCGAGAACTCGATGCACCCGAATGCGGGTAATTTAGCGACTGGTGCATAGCAAAGGGCTAAACCAAAAAACCGCTTGCCGAGAAAAAGCAAAATTAGCGTCCGTTCCGTAGGCATGCCGGGAATCTAAACGCCTATGGAATGGTGTCGAAACGAACGTAGAACTCTCTTGCCCCTTCCGTAATTTGGAACGCGGCCTCAAGCTCCTTCGGAACCGGCACGTAAGTTCGATCTTTCGTCATGATCGTTGTCCGCGCCCGCCGATCGCCAGGCGGTGATCAGCCTAAGCAGCTCGCGTTTCATGCGTTCAACTACTGGCGCATAATCGCGTGCTGCGGATTGCCGAAACAGGCGCGCTGTCGGATACCAGGGGCTGTCGTCGCGATCCAATAGCCAGCGATAGTCTGGCGTGAACGGCAACATGATCCATACCGGGCACCCGAGTATCCCTGCCAGATGCGCAACGCTGGTGTCTACCGTGATTACCAGATCAAGACGGGACACCAGCGCAGCGGTCGCCAGAAAATCCGTGAGGCGTTCGTTCGGATCCATGACGCCCGCGCACTCGCAAAGCGTAATCTTGTCCTGCTCTCGTGGATCTTTCTGTAGGCAGATGAAGGTTGCGTCGAGATCCAGGACAGGGCGTAGCACTCGCAGCGTTGTGGATCGGTTGTGATCGTTTGCGTGGTTCTGATTGCCGGACCACACAAGGCCGACGCGCAAACGATTACGTGGCCCAAGCCAGCTTTCCCATTGATCCCGGAGCGTTTCGGGAATCGAGGATAAGCAGGAGACCGGAGCTGGAACCGTGTCGAGCCGAGTTTGAAATGCCGAAGGCAAGCTCGACAACTCGCAGTGGAAATCGAACTCAGGCAAGGGAGAGTTGCGGGGCTGGCTGTGCGACACCCCATGCAGTCCCGACAGCAGCGGGTGCACTGCCTGATGAACTTCAAGAATGACGTGAGCGCCGAGGGCTGCCACCATAGGCACATAACGCGAGAATTGGATCGCATCACCTATGCCTTCGTCGGCATGGAGCAGGATGGTCTTGCCCGCGATGGCTTCCTGCCCGTGCCATCGTGGCTGGGCGAAGGTGCGTTCGACCGCGCCGGTAGCTTTCCAACGGGCCTCCCAGCCGATCCAGCCGGCGTCGAAATTGCCCATGAGCATGTTGAGCAGCGACAGGTTCCACTGTGCGTCGGCGTTGTCCGGCTCGATAACCAATGCCCGATGATAGGCGGCGAATGCTTCGGAAAGCTGTCGCCGTTCGATTTCTAAGAGACCCTTGCTTACCAAAAACAGCGGCCTGTCCGGATCGAGGACGATCGCGCGGTCGAGGCAGCTTGATGCAGCGTCGTATCGACCAAACCTCAAGTGTACGAGACCAAGGTTGCGATGAGTGGTGGCGTGGTCGGGATCGATCTGCAAAGCCTTTTCGTAGTCGGCGATGGCCTGCTCGAATTGCAACGTTCGTTGATAACAAAGTCCGCGTAGCTGATAGGTCTCGGCGCGCGCGGGCTCAATTTCGGCGAAGAGACTGTAGTGGTCGGCAGCCTCGTTAAAGCGCTCGGTCTCGAACAGCAGCGTTGCGCAGATGTCCGCAGCCTCCTTGTGGTGTGGACTAAGCCTCAGTAGGTGCTGAAAGGCGAGTATCGCCTCGTCAGTGCGGTCGAGCTTGGTCAGAACAAAGCCTATGTGCCTCCAGAGCTCGACGTCGTCCGGTTTCAAAGTTGCGCCCTTTTTGTAAGCTTTCAGCGCCTCCTCCAGCTGTCCCAAGAGCTGCAACACACTGCCGAGACTGAGGAGATATTCGGGTTTCGGCGTCTGCCGGAGAGCCTTAGCAATCCATTCGACGGCGTGATGGTATTGCTTGGAGTGAAGAGATAAGAGTTCAGCCAGGTGCAGAGTATCAGCGTGCTCTGGCTTCAGCGCGAGCGCCTCCTTGCAACAAATCTGGGCTTCGAGAAGACGCCCGGCGCGGAAATGTTGAAGGCCGGCTTCATAAAGTGCTGAATGCGTCCTCGCTGCCGGCATACTTTTGGCTGCCTTCGAATTCTTAGCGGCAGCCCGACGCTCGTGACGGTTCATCAGCTCTTCAAAGATCAACGTAAGATTGTGTCTGATGCGTAACTGATTCGCATGTGGATATGAAGGTCTTCTGGTCGGGTAGCGTCGCGTTTGGCAAGGATCGTCGAAGAGCGCATCTGTCCAAACCGCGCGGCGAAGACGAACCTCCGGCCAGACCGATTTGTCCCAAGTGTCGGTAGCCGCACGTCTTGTGAAGAGTGGGGTCCCATCGGAAAATCCGACGGGTCACCGAAGTGGGAAAATCGTGCTAACATCACAACCATTGAGTGCTCCGCAAGTGGATGCGGGACTGTGCTAGTCTGGCAACTTGGTTGACCTCAAAATTGCCAACCTGGAGTAGGTGCGGATGTATTTCACGTCTGATCTAAAGGCTAGGCAATGGACCGACGCGCGCTCCTGAAGTCTTTGGCTGGCGCGTTTACCGTGACCGCAACAGGTGAGCTATCCAGCCCAGCCATATCGCAGCGCGCTGCGGCGCGGACGGTGCGTCTTGTGCCGCACGCGGACCTTTCCAACTTCGACCCGATCTGGAATTCCGCCTATATCGCCCGCAATGCCGGTTTGCTGGTTTGGGATACACTCTACGGCGTGGACGCCAAACTTGACGTCCAGCGCCAGATGGTCGAGGCCGAGGAAGTCTCTAACGACGGGCTTACCTGGACATTCCGCCTGCGGCCCGGCCTCAAATTCCACGATGGCGAGCCGGTGTTGGCCAGTGACGCCGTCGCCAGCATCAATCGATGGGCTGCGCGCGATGCGCTCGGTCAGATGATCAAGGCCATCGAGCAGGAACTTGTCGCGATCGACGATCGTACGTTCCGCTGGGTGCTCAGGAAGCCATATCCGAAGATGCTGCTCGCGCTCGGCAAGATCACGACGCCGTGCTGCTTTATCATGCCTGCCCGGATCGCCGCGACCGATCCCTTCAAGCAGATCAGCGAATATGTCGGCAGCGGCCCGATGCGCTTCATGCGCGGCGACTGGGTTCAGGGAGCCCGGTCCGCGTTCGAGCGGTTTACCGATTATGCGCCGCGCCAGGAGGAAGCGTCCTGGATGGCTGGCGGGAAGCGCATCGTGGCGGACCGCATCGAGTGGATCACTATGCCCGATCCGGCGACGACCGCCGCCGCCCTGCAAAATCGCGAAATTGACTGGTGGGAGGTACCTCATCCCGACCTGGTTCCGATGCTGCGCAAGAACCGCAACGTCGTTCTCGATATTCAGGATCGGCTCGGCAACATCGGCATCCTGGCGATCAATCATCTGTTTCCGCCGTTCAACGATGCACGGGCGCGCAGGGCGCTCATCACCGCGCTAAGTCAGGAAGAGTATATGCGCGCCTACGTTGGCGACGATGCCCACATGTGGAAGCCGCAGCCGGGATATTTCACACCCGGTTCTCCGCTGTACACCGAGCAAGGCGGCGAAGTGCTGAAAGGTCCGCGAAACCTCGAAGCCGCCAGGCGGCTGCTCGCCGAAAGCGGTTATGCCGGCGAGCCCATCGTTTTGTTGGCAGCGCAGGACATCCCGCACTACAAGTTATGGGGCGAGGTAACCGCGGACTTGTTAAAGCGGCTCGGCATGACCGTCGAACTCGTTGCGGTCGATTGGGGCACTGTCGTTGCCCGTCGCGCCCAGAAGAACCCGCCCGCCAAAGGCGGCTGGAACATGTATGTCACGGCTATCTACGGTGTGGATTGGGTGTTTCCGACCAGTCCGCATTTGCAGGCGAGTGGCAAGGCAGCCGCCAATGGCTGGGCCAAAAGTCCTGCGGTCGAAGCGGAGGTTGCTGCCTGGTTCGAGGCAAAGACCCTTGAAGAGGCGAGGGCGGTCGCCCGGAAGCTCAACGAGGTGGCGCTCAGCGAGGTCGTCTGCGCGCCACTCGGTCTGTATCTGCGCCACTTCGCCTGGACGAAAGATCTCACGGGCGTTGCCCAGGGACCGCTGCCGTTCTTCTGGGGAGTCAGCAAGTCCGTTTGAGATTTGCCGTGAGGTCGCCGCTTCGGCCGCCTCAACTCAGTTCGTCCAACAACGCCCTGGCTTGTTTGAGATCAGAAGTGTCGAACCCTTCCTTGAACTGGCTGTATATCTGCCAGAGCAGATCGTGCGCGGCTTCCCTTCGCTTCTGGTCACGCCAAAGCCGCGCGAGCGCCGTTGCGGCCCGGAGTTTGAACGCCAGTGCACCTTGCTGCCCGGCGGTATCGATGGCCCGCAACAACAGCGGCTCGGCGCCCACACTGTCCTGCTGGTAAGCCAGACAGGCACCGTACAGGCGATAGGCTTCCGCCTCGAACAAACGGCTGTGGGTGGTTGCGATACAGTCGAGCGCCTCCTGGACGACTTGGCGTGCACGGACCGGTTCGCCGGCCCTCAGCAGAGCTCTCTGCGAAGATGAGAAGCTCATAGTCATAGTAGAAACGCCGCACCGAGCGTCGGGTCGCTTCGACCGCATCTTCCATGCGCTCCAGACCCTCGGAGATCTGGCCGTATTCAAAGGTGCACCAGCCGAGGAGGAGCGGGCAAATGACAAACATGTTGCTGCCCTGCTCGCGGCCGATCTTGATTGTCAGCTCGGCGTGCTCGCGGCACGGTTCCGCGTCGTGAAGGAATTGCCGAAGCGCCGCTGACCACCACGCCGCGTGCGCCAAGCTCGGAGGGTGACGCAACCGGTGGCCCAACTCGACAGCTGAATTCGCCATCTGGATCGCTTTTTCGGGAAAGCCCATGATCCAGAGCGTGATCGCATTCTGCGCGTAGGCGCAAACGCCGGTATCGTGCCCGCCATAGTCGTAGGCATGCGCGTGATGGCGCTCGGGATCGTAGAGCTGGAGGCCGCGCTCGGTGTCGGCAAGCGTGTCAGGATTCAGCCCCAGCACGTGCGAGTTCGCCCAACGTGAGTGATAGGCCTCGAGCAACAGATCGCGATCGGCAAGTTGCCCGGCCAATGCGACGAGCTCGTTGGCGATTCCGAGCGCCTGCTCGGTTTGCCCGGTGATAACCTTGGTGTACCAATTGCCCCACATCGCCCGGAACAGCTTCTTGTCGGTCCCAAGTCCGCGACCGAGTTTGACCGCGCGAGCATAATGTTCGACGATCTCGTGTCCTGCGATGCGAAACCCGCGCGCAATGATGAGAGCGGTACCCAATCCAAGGCGGACATCGAGTTCCTGTTGCCATCTCTCGGTCGCGTCGGGCATCCCGTCCAGAAGCTCGAGCGCGCTTGTGAAGTGCTTCAACGCCTCGCTTCCCGCCGAGCGGCGCAGCGCCAGCTCACCGGCGCGCTGCCAGAATACCGCGGCCTGTTTCCTTGAACCCGCTTCAGTTCGATGTCGCGCAATGACTTCCGGCTGGCTCTGGACGAGTTCGGGAAACATTTCCTCGATCGCGCCCGCGATCCGTGCATGCAATCTTCTGCGCCGATCGCGCAGGAGCGTGCTGTAGGCTGCATCTTGCAGCAGCCCATGCTTGAACAGGTAGTTCGACCGCGGTATCGGGCCCCGTTGAAAAATCAGACCCGCATCGACCAGGCGGCCGAGGGTCAGCTTCAGCTCGGGCTCGGGCCGGTCGGCGACCTTGGCGGCGAGTTCGTAAGAAAATTCCCGGCCTATTGCCGCGCCGATCTGCGCAATCTCTTTGGCCGCCGGGCCGATCCGGTCGAGCCTCGCCATCAAGGATGCATGGAGCGTCGAGGGAACCGAATGCGACCAGCGTGCGCTCGGCGTCTCGGCAGGCCCCGCATCCACGACCGTTTTCGTCACCTCCTCCAGGAATAACGGCACCCCGTCGGCGCGCTCGACAATCTCGCCGATCAGGTCGCTCGGCAACGCGGTCGTTTTCGCCATCAGCCCTCGAACGAGGGCTTCACTGTCGAACTTGTTGAGGCGGTTGAGTGTGACCATCGTGACGTGCGGCTGGTCGGCCCACGACGCGGCGTAATCGGGACGGCAGGTCGCAATCAGCAGTATCGGCAGCTGCTCGATTCGCTGAACGAAGATATCGAGCAGTTCCTGGGTCGTCGGATCGATCCAGTGAACGTCTTCGAAGATGATCAGGATCGGCTTCTTGGAGGCCAGCTCGGTTGTCTGCCGGAGCAGCGCTTCGAAGGTCTGCTGCCGCCTGCGCTGCGCATTACGTTCGACCGCGGCATAACGATCGGTCGGCAACAGCAGAAGGTCGGCAAGAAGCGCGATGTCCGGCTCTGCTGCCGAGGTCCCCGCCATCAAGGCTTCCAGCAGGTCCAGTTTTGCGGTTTGCGTATCCTCGCGTCCGAAACCGGCGGCGCGCTCCAGGAAATTGATGATGGGAAATAGCGTGCTGTTCTGATGGTAAGGCGAGCAGGAGAAGTGCAACTCGGTAAGGCGTTCAGGCGCGAGCAAGTCCCTGAGCGCCAGGATCAAGCGTGATTTGCCGATCCCTGCTTCACCCGAGAACAGGATGGCGCGTCCTTCTCCGGTCTTGGCCTGCGTCCAGCGCCGGAACAGGAGTTCGGTTTCTTCCTGACGGTTGACGAATGGCGTTCCCGTGGAGCGCAGCGCCTCGAACCGGCTCCTGAAGCGATTCTCGCCGAGTACGCTCCAGGCGCGTTGAGGCTCGGTGAAACCCTTGAGTGCCTTGAAGCCCAGATCCTCCAGCTCAAAGACCGAGCCGACCGACTGTCGCGTGGTGTCGCCGATGACTACCGTGTTCGGTTCGGCGAGGCTCAGCAGCCGTGCCGCCAGGTTGGGCACCGCGCCTACAACCTCGTTTTCATTCGCAATTCCGGACCCGAGCAGATCACCGACAATCACCAGCCCGGTGGCGATGCCGAGCCGAACCTGAAGCGGCTCAGGACTTCTGGATCTGACCGATCTCGCCGATCAGGGCGAGGCCCGCGCGCACCGCTCGCTCCGGGTCGTCTTCATGCGCGCGTGGGTAACCGAAATAGACGAGTACACCGTCGCCCACACGGCGGGCTGCGAAACCGCCAAACCGGGCAACGACCTCTGCCGCGCGCTTGTGGTAGGCGGCAATCACCTCATGCAAGTCCTCGACATCGAGGTGAACGGACAGGGCTGTAGAACCGACAAGATCGCAGAACATCACCGTCAGGTGGCTTCGCTCGGCGACGCCCGGGTCGGGCAGCGCAGGCGCCAGCGCTACGTTGCGTGGGTCAGAGAGAACCAGGCCGCATTTGCTGCAGAACCTGGAGCCAGCCGGTTCACTGTTGCCGCAGGAAGGACAGTTGAGCGCCAATGCCGTACCGCACTGGCTGCAAAATCGCGCCAGCTCCGAAACCTCCGCATGGCAGCTAAGGCACTCCATACCAAACCTACCGGCCTAGCGGATCAAGGGGCAACGGTCGCACATCGCGTTTCGAGTGAGACCGGCGGTACCTCGGCAGCCGCGATCGCAGGCTGCCTTTCGGAACATTATTGTCAGCATTTCAAGCATGTGACTAGTGGAGCGGGTTTGGCATTCGCCGCCCGTCTGGTCGCCCGCGAAATGTGACGCTATGGTCGACCTCAGGTAATGCCGCCGCATGGCCCGCCGGGTCGCTGCGGCGAAAATCACTCTTGTGTTTTCGCCGACGGTCGCTGTTCAATACGGGCCAAGGGCAGGTGGTAAACCGAATGCATTGCTACCGGCCGGCCCTCTTATACGTTTATTTGTAAGCTTTTACTTGGGCGGTCGAGACGTTTGTGCCGGCGTGATGCTGCTGGAGGAGTTTGGCGATGAAACTCAACGCATTGTTTCCGTTTATTTTGCTTTTTACGGGCTATTCGGCACAGGCCGCCGACAACGCCAGGCCAGCCGACTCCTCCCGCCAGTCATTTTCAAGGCACGTGTGACAGCGACCCGGACGGCAAGAAGTTTGCTGGCCGAGCCTGCTACACCAGGGACAATCCGGCGGATGCGGGTTATGGCGACGAGTATCGGCCCCCCGCTTGTGACAAGAGCAAGCAGGTCACCGATCAGCAAAGGCAATTGCTGGCCAGGACATATGTCCGGGCGCCCGATTATATGAAGGGCAAGCTCTGCCGGTTGACCCAGATTTTCGTGACGGAAGACACCACCGAAGGCCCGTGGGGTTGGGGCTATTGGGAGGGGTCGGACCGTCCGCCGGGAAAAGGCGTCTACGTCGCGATCTCCGGTTCCGAGCTTACGGCCAAGTCATCGCGTCGCCGAACGGGAAAACGAAACGGTCGACCTGCTGTTTGGAGTGCGAGGTGACAAGGCGGAAGCAAGCCCGGCTGGTGCGTTTGCGGGCGCAAGAGGCTCCGGATCCCGAGCTTGCGGTCCTTGGCGGGCTCGCTCACGAATTGGGCCACGCATTGCTGGCCGACACCAACGCGGACGCGGTGAACGAATTTCATCCGCGCCGGGACATCAGCGGGCCGCCGCAAAGTTCGTGCTTCGAGGATGCCTTCATCGGCGCGACATGGGATGCGGATCGATTCCATCACAACATGACGCGATGGGTCGCGTTCGGCGATCAAGCCCACAACAGGCCGAAAAATCCCGAGCTCCGCTTCAACCTCAATCGCTTGAGGGAACAGGCGGAACGAGGCAGGCTCGATCGTGCCAATGACTTGCTTGAACGGATTTATCGCAGCCAGGAATTTGTCAGCGTGGCCTCGCTCATCAGGCCGGAAGAGGACTTCGTCGAGACCTACAAGAACAAGGTGCTGAGCGATGCGGGAGGTCAGCCGGTTCAAATGCGGTTCGGACGTCAGAGGCTCAACGTTACGGATCGTTTGAAATCGGATGTGTTATCGATAAAAAGGTGGAGTGCCTGCGCGCGCTCGGCCTGCTCTCGGGGCAGCCGTAAGTAAACGGCGTAACGAATCCGGGCTCAGAAGGACGGGCGGCTAAGGCCGCCCGCTTTGTTCGATCGTTTGCCGGGCCTCTTCCCAGGCAAATGTGTGAGCGAACTGGAACGACGCCTCGAACGGCGCTGTATCTGCCTTCATGTGGGTCAGTAGCGCGCCGAGCATTTCCTCGGCATCGAGGCGCTTCTGGTTGACCCGTCCGCGAGGAAGCCATTCAACAAAGCGATCGAGTTCTTGCGAAGCAAGGCCGCTCTCCGCCGCACGCTTCAAAATCAGCTCGTAGGTTCTGTCCTTGTAGAACAGTGACTTCGCGGCGTTGACGAGGATTTTGGCTGCGCCCGGGCTCACGACGCCCGACTGAAGTGCGGCGTCGACCGTCGATCGTACATTCACCATGGCTTCGGTGAGCGCTACATAATCAAGCTCGGCCGGCCCATGCAGGACGGCGACTTCATCGTCATCAGTCAATAGGCCCGAGTGAAACTGGCGATAGACGAGGCCGATTCCCCGCATACCGAAATCCGCAAGCTCGGCGGCGCGAAGTGCGCCGATGCTGGCGGCGCCGTAGACGTGGATACCTTGAGCGAGCGCCCACAGGATCTCCTTGTGCCAGACGGTCGGAACGGTTTCGAAGTAGCCATCGACCACGCCGATCAGCCTCGGGCGCTGCACGGCAGCCAGGTACAGATCGCCCCGGCCAACCGGCGGCCGCCATTCAAGCCCGGCGACTGCCGGCCGCGCGGATGGTGGCAACGACGGGCCTGCAAAAATGACCGCATTCATTCGGTGCGCTCCCTGGCTTGCATCGCGCGGCGGCCCGGGACGTAGCGCGGATGCGTGCAATCCCATTCGAGACCGGGGACGATCATCCGGACAACGGGGATGCCGAACTCCGGCCGCGTAAGATCGACTGCAACAGCCGCCGTGATGCCGGCCGCGCGCAAGCGCTCCAGTTCCCATCGAACATCGACGAGCACGTCATCCGCGTCATGGTTCGGAATATCCTCGAAGGCGACCGGCGCGGCGGCCTCCGACATTGCATCGAGCAACGCCGCGCCGAGCTTGTCCTGTCGCGATTCCGAGTAGTCGTGAAGATCGTCCCTGATCCCGGCGATATAGGTGAGACGGGTTTGCGCCGCCTCGGTCATCGCCCTTGCCAGCGCAATGCTTCGGTTGGGGTGGCAGCCGGTGCCGCGAAACCGTCTCAAGGCAGACGACGGATCTTCCGTCGGCGCCGCGATGTCGCAAATGAAAGCAGGTATCCCGATGTCGGACGTGACATTCCAAAGTCGGGGCGTGATTCCGGCTTTGTCATACATCGCGAGCAGATTGCGGCAATCCTCGTCGGTGACGGCAGCGACATCCAGCCGGCACCGCGACCGCGCTTGGATGTCGCGCGCGTGCCAAATCGCGACGGCGTCGCGTTCGACCAGTTCGCAAATGGCGGAGCTGATGGCCTCAGAAAGATGGTTGCCGGAAGCCAGTCCGTTGGTGCCGGAAAGGAAGTTCTCGCCGCTGTGATCGGTCGGCAGCGTGTAGTCGGTATGCACGACTTCCCATGGTACCCAACAGGCTTCGCTGTTGAGCAAATCGTATCCCTCGAGCCAGGCAATCTCGGCTTGCTCGGGAAGGGGAAGGCCGGTGCCACAAAGCGAGGCGGGAGACACCGCGCGGGACGTTGCTGAAAGCGTGCGATAGCTTAAGACGGTCGCTTGCTCGCGGAGATGTTCGCCATGAAATAATTCGATGGCTTCCATCGTGGCGGAGGCCAGCGCTGCCGAGAGCTGAAGCCCCTTGCCTTGCGAGACCGAAAACGATCGCGAATTAGGACGAACCGCGACGGTGACCGGAATTCCGATGCAATCCAGTCCGGTCACGTTGCCGACGCGGGTGATGCCGACCTGCCGCGCGATCGGCGCTATCCTCGCCAGCGTGCTTTCAGGCGAAGTCGTCCGGTGCGTTCCATGCCGATATGATTTGAGGACGGCAGGCCCCGAAAGGACCTCGGCCAAAGCAGCAACGCTCCGTCGTTGCACAGCTGACGACTGCGCTTACCGAAAAAACGCTCGGGGCGGCAAAATCACTTGTCGCCGTCTTTTTTGCTCGGGGGCGGCGAGGTCGGTTGTCGGGACTTCCAGCCCCAGCCCTTGCCGCTGGCGCCGCCGCTCGCGACGATCATCGAACCGACGGGAATGGTGATCGACCGTCCGTCGGATGCCTCGTCCCGCAACAGCCTTCTCAGATGCAGGGCCTCGCGCGTGTCGCCCAGGCGCAGCTCTTCGAAATTCTTTCCGTCTTGTGAGAGAAGGATATTCTCACCGTCAATCTTCACAACGACTTCGTGGGATCTGAAATCCGACCGGCTTGGCGGTTGTGGGTTCACATCCGCTCTGGCGCTGCTAACGAGCGCTCCGCCACTAAGAAGCAGTGCTACCCACGACGGGAAATGAGACCAGAGGTTCCTTAGCTTCGCGCGCGACATGAGACCTCACACGGGAAAAATACTGGCTAATAATAGAGCACATACTGATCCAGCTAAGTCAAGTGAAGCAGGCTGCAGCGAAGCGCTATTTGTGCCACGTGTGGTGGCGGGGGATGGGTCGTTGCCCCGGGTCCGGGATCATTGAGTGACCCGGATTGCGCCCTGCACCGACGTGATCGCTTCAGCGGGTCCCACTACACCATCGATACCGGCAAATACGCGAGCGCTCCCTGGCTGGCCCGCAGGCTAAGCAGTGAAATCATGGGCTAAGTCGCGGTCGTCTTCTTTCCAGCTGCAGCTTCGCGCAAGCCGTCGCGACAAGGCTCATCGGTCACAGACAGCAGAATGACCTTGTCGCGGGCGGCGCTCAAAGTCGTGCGTGAATCGGCTAGCTGAAACAGAATGGACTACTTAAAAAGTTTTTGGAAAAAGTTGCCCTGCGGCTCTAGTTCAATCCAGTTGACCGCTAAACCAAGCCAGCGCCGATCGGGTGCCACAGCCTGCGCCACCTCTATGGCGTCTATTGTAACAGCGAACTCGGAGAGCTCTTGCTGCATGTCGACTTGCCGCACTTGAGCTTTAAGTGTGAAGGTGCCGCCAGACCGCGAAACGCGCACGTCGATTGGATGCTGGTGGACGGATAACCTGATCTTGTCGATCAAATCCGGGCGTAATGTCGAGATGATGTGAATTCTGATCTTGAAGTCCCTATCGAACAACACAGGAAGGTTGATAGTGGCGCGCGAGTTCGGACCCGTCCATCTGAACGAGCCATAGGTAGGGTGGGTCTCTGCTCCATGCCATTCGAAAGGCATTTCCTGTTGCAAGGTGTCAAACCTGACCACGCGATCAATTCGTTGGAGCGTGGCAGGATTGAACCTGCTGTCTAAGCCTTTGTATCGTCGATTGCGCCGGACGTACTCACCTTCTTCCACCGCCTCTGTCCTGGGCACGTTTACTGGAACAAAGCGGGAAGCGACCACGGATTGGAGTACGTCGATCAATTCTGCCTGTCGAAAATCGACCCCGGTTTCTATCCGGCTGAGGATGCGCAGTTGCTCTGCAACTGACTTGATTTTGTAGGCATCACGGCGCCAAGCCGCATTAAATTTGAAGCAAGTCAGTTCCCCCGTACTGGCGAATTTTCGATTTGCCCGGGCCATTTCTTCGACAAATGCGACATCCATTGGCAACCTGACCAGGTTTGGGTCGCGCCAACGCACAACGTCACCATACAGGCTCCTCGCATGGGCAATGGCCGACGGCGGTACAAAGTCATCCGGACCAAATTCGCCTGTTGCAAAGACGCCGGCCATGCCACGGATACCCGAGCCTTCAGGGCCATACAGAATCATAACACTGGTGACAAACTCAGCGGATTCCCTTTGTGCTGCTTGCGAGATTGCTGACAGATGTGTCGGATACCAGATGTCATCGTGACCAAGATACGCGATCCACTTCCCCTCAGCGTGCTCGTTTGCATAATTGTTCGGCGCCCATTGGGATCCGTAGTTTCGATCGAGATTGTGCCAACGGATGCGGGGGTCGTTGAATTCTTCGACAATTGACTTCAAAATCATCAGTACAGCCATCCCCGACAACCAGAATTTCAAAATCCTGCATTGTCTGCAGGAGCACCGACCTAATCGCGCAACGAAGTGCCGCGCTCCAATTGTATGTCGATATGACTACGGAAAATTCTGGTTTTCGCGATGCTGCCATTGGTATCGTATTAGCCCTTGCGCATCAGCCAAGCCCCTAGGGATGAGCGGGTACGAGTCATCGAATCGCGTGGCTGTGAAAAACGGATTCCCGATGTTTAGTTGCGATAAGCGCGCAAGTTTTTTCGGACCTTATATAAGTTGGATCATATAGCCCTTCCATCAAAACCGATATGGAATGATGCGGGCAGCAGCTTCGGAGTCCCAGGGCAGATCGAGTGCATCGGGCGCCTCGTGGTCGTACATCACGGTCGGCATGTTGATGATGGTCGCTTCGTCTGTCCCGATGTTCTTCCAGCCATGATACAGGTTTGGCGGAACAATCAGCAAACCGGGATTTTTTTCACTAACCGTGACCTCGTTCACGCAGCCATAAGTCGCTGACTCAAGGCGGCCGTCGAAAACAGCAAACTTAACCAGACCCGACACAACGAAGAGACGGTCGGTGCTTCTTTGGTGAAGGCCCCAAGCCCGGTGCCGACCTGGAAATGTGGTCGTCAGATGAACCTGAACGATTGGCCCACCGATTTGGTCCCAACTCGCGCGAGCTATTTCAGCGACGTGACCGTCTTCGTGCGGAACAGGTCGCGTCGGTCGAAAAACGACATCGTGTATTGGCGTTCGCTTTAATTTTCCTTCGACATCCACCGCTGATTGCTTTGGCGTCAGCTCATTCCAGCCGACGATATTAGGCAATGCACGTCCAGGCTCACTACTCATTGGTGTAATCTACTCTTCCAAGACGACTTCCGGCGCGGAAGCCTGCACCCGCCACCATAAACTCATTTTTTGCTCAACGGAAATGGCTGACCTCCCTGGCACTGCCGCGGACAGTCCGCCGGTTGGACGATGTCTGTTTAACCAGCACTTCGAGACCGTCTGGGGCGAAATGGCCGGCATTACATCCGAGCGCCCTAGGTTGCCTTCCATGAGACCGCGAAGGGCTCTTCACCGCAGCTTCCCCTTCGGCTAGCAATTGCTTCCTGAGGAGGAGCAACCGTGATGAAAGTCCTCGTTACAGGCGGAGCGGGTTTTATCGGTTCCGCGGTGATCCGTCATTTAATAGCGAAAGAGGATTTCTCTATCGTCAACGTGGACGCTTTAACTTACGCAAGCAACCTGGAATCTTTGGCAAGTGTTGCCGGTTCGTCGAACTACGCATTCATCAGGGCAGATATTTGCGACGTTGAGTCGATGAGAAAAATCATAGGAGATCACAGACCTGACGGCATCATGCACTTGGCAGCCGAAAGTCACGTTGATCGCTCGATTGATGGTCCTTACCCATTTGTCCGAACGAACGTACATGGCACGTATTGTCTGCTTGAGGCTGCGCGGGCTTATTGGAGTGAACTCGGACCGAGCCGAAAGAAGCGCTTTTGCTTCCACCATGTGTCAACAGACGAGGTGTATGGTGCCCTGGGATCCGAAGGCGTATTCACTGAAGAATCGCCCTATTCTCCAAACTCACCCTATGCGGCGACCAAAGCCGCTTCTGACCATTTGGTAAGAGCGTGGCATCGTACCTATGGGATGCCGACCGTCGTTAGTAACTGCTCGAACAACTATGGTCCGGGTCAATTTCCAGAGAAGTTGATTCCGCTGACAATTCTGAATGCCCTCGAAGGCCAACCCATCTCTGTGTATGGGCGAGGCGAAAATGTTCGCGACTGGCTCTTTGTGGAAGATCACGTTGGAGCCCTAGAGCTCATTTTGTGCAGGGGACGTCCAGGTGAAACATACAACATCGGTGGAGGCGCTGAACTACGCAACATCGATGTCGTTCGCGCGATCTGCACACTGATGGACGAACTGTCGCCGAAGGCCACTCGGCACGAGGATCTCATCAAGTTTGTTTCCGACCGACCGGGTCATGATTTTCGGTATGCGATGGATGCAACGAAGATAAAGGTCTCCCTGGGATGGAGTCCGAGTCATACATTTGAATCTGGCCTGCGCACTACAGTCGCCTGGTATCTCAATAACCACGGCTGGCGTAACCACATTCGGTCTGGCGTGGAGAATCGCCCCAAGCTTTGATGGTACGAATGGAAACCAGTTCGAGCAGGAATGCGTGAGTTCGATTCCTTCCTCTCCAGCCAGATGCTCGCTCCACGAGCCCGGCCAGAACACATATCGCCAAGCCCGACATCAACCGGTCACTGAAGCTCGCAAGTTTCGCCCGTCATTTCGTCCGCATTGGGATTACCTGGCGCCGTCGTCCATGCCGGTTCGACGAGCGTGACAATGCGCCGTCCCATGCCGTCGAGCTGGCAAACCGCAAGGCCCTGTTCCTCGATATAGGCGAGGGTTCGCCGGGCACGGCGGAGCGAGTGCGTGCCGTAGGCGCGCGCAATCGCCGTATCGCTCGGACAAGGGGCATTCTCCTTTGCCGCGCGCGCAACCAGCAGGAAGACGCCCTGCATGTCCTCGGGCAGGATGCTGGCGCGAAGCGAGACCTCCTGCCAGTCGACGTCCTCTTCCATGTCGCTTGGAAGTCCGGCCCGCGCGCATGTCAGCATGCGCCGGAAGACGTTGAGGCTGGGTGCTTCCGAACCAAGGCCCTCGATGCGGCAACGGACCACGAACTCCTGATAGAGGATGTCGACGGCTCGAAATCCCGCATCGGGTTCTGCAAGAATGGCGCAGAGAATACGGTCCAGCCTTCCGCGTCGTTCGGCCTGCTGTTCCGGCGTGAGCGGCTGCTCGGCCGGTTCGGAAGCGGCTTCCTTCGCGGCCATCAATTGGCCCAGGTCTGCGGACGGTCTGCGCGCAGGCCGGTTGGCCTCCGGTGGCGGGGCCGCCAGGATGATGGCGCGCGCGTCCGCTCCCGTTGATTCCGGCAGCGGCAGAAGTCGCGGTGATGCGTTGCGCGGGTGCGTATCCGTTGGGCCGATCCGCACGCTGATGGGTCGACGCGAGAGCGCGGATCCGAGGGCCATGAAATGTCCTCTTTCCAGGTCGCGGAAGGCGTCTGCTTGCCGGCGCTCCATTCCGAGAAGGTCTGCGGCGCGCGCCATATCGATGTCGAGAAACGTTCGGCCCATCAGGAAATTGGCGGCTTCGGCCGCCACGTTCTTGGCAAGCTTCGCAAGCCGCTGGGTCGCAATGATTCCCGCAAGCCCGCGTTTGCGGCCGCGGCACATCAGGTTTGTCATCGCATTGAGCGAGAGCTTGCGCGCCTCATCCGAGACTTCGCCGGCGACCGCCGGCGCGAACAATTGAGCTTCGTCGACCACCACCAGCATCGGGTACCAGTGATCACGGGCGACATCGAAAAGGCCGCCGAGAAACGCGGCCGCGCGCCGCATCTGGTTCTCGGCGTCGAGCCCCTCGAGGTTCAGCACCGTCGAGACGCGGTGGAGACGCACCCGCTCGCCCGCGACCTGAAGAGCCGCGTTCGGTGTGTTCTTCCGCGTCGATGACGAGGTGACCGAATTGTTCGGCCAGTGTGACGAAGTCGCCTTCGGGGTCGATGACGGTCTGCTGCACCCATGGAATGCTCTGTTCGAGAAGCCGACGGAGCAGGTGGGATTTGCCGGAACCGGAATTGCCTTGCACCAGCAGGCGCGTGGCCAGAAGTTCCTCGAGGTCCAAAGCTGCGGGATCGCCCGTTGCCGTGCGTCCAATCTCGATGGCAACGGTCATATCCCGACTCAAGCCTCACTTTGGGAGAAACGCGTTTATCAATCCGGCCGGATTCGGTCGAGCGCTGCGATCGTGGAAACGGTGGAAAATGGATAATTGATCACGCGCCGCACCGCGCGTTCGTGCGCGGCCTCGCTGTTGGTCGATATTCTAGTGTACCCTGTGCCTTAACGCGCGAATGTCGAGAAAATTTGCAGCCTTCGGGTGTTTCTCGCGTTAGTCCAGTGTAACAAAGGCCGAGTTTCTGCGGTGTCGGTGCGTTCCGGACGAAGCTGTATCCGACGCGTTTGGCTCCCGGCCAGTCTTGTGGCGGGACATGCAGCCAGCGGCATGGCGGGACAACGGCCGATGAAGAGATCGTCAGCAACGAAGAGACCAGCGAAGCGGGCGTCCGGAAAGCGGGCGCCCCGCCAAGTCATTTTGGCGATCGATCTTGGTGGCTCCCACGTCAAGGTCATGGACAACGCGGGGCTCACCAAGCGTGAGTTTGCGTCCGGGCCGCATTTGTCTGCCAAGGAGATGGTGAAACAAGTCAAGAGTTCTCACGGCGGACTGGTCCTACGACGCGGTTTCGATCGGCTATCCCGGACCTGTCGCCCACGACAGGCCTCTCGCCGAGCCGCACAACCTCGGCCACGGCTGGATCGGCTTCAATTTTGAAAAGGCATTTGGTTGCCCGACACGGGTGGTCAACGATGCGCTGATGCAGGCGGTCGGCAGCTACGAGGGCGGACGGATGCTGTTTCTCGGCCTGGGCACGGGCCTCGGATCCGCGATGATCGTCGACGGCATTCCGGAGCCGATGGAGCTTGGTCATCTGCCCTATCGCAAGGGTCACACCTTCGAGGACTATCTTGGCGCGGCTGGCCTCGAGCGCGACGGCAAGAAGAAGTGGAAGAAGGAAGTAACGGACGTCGTGAAGCATTTCGTCGCCGCGCTGGAGCCGGACTATGTCGTGCTTGGCGGAGGAAACGCCGAAAAGCTTGGACGCCTGCCGCCAAAGGCGCGTCTGGGAGACAATGCCAATGCCTTCAAGGGAGGCTTCCGGCTTTGGGATGGGCGCAGCAGGACATTCCTGCAGCAAAGCCCGTACTCGAAGATCGAGGGCGCCCCGAACGCTTCAAGCAAACAGTAACCAAGGGCCATGGTTCAATGCCCGCCGCCCGCCGGAGCTGCGCCCTTCGGCTTGCCGGTGAGCAGGATGGCGATGCCGGAAATCACCAGCACCACACCAACGACGGCGAAGGCGTCGCTGAAGCCCATCACCAGCGCTTGCCGCTTGACGGCGTTGCCGAGCGCGATGATCGCCTGCTGATGCGCGGCGGCCGGGTCGCTGACGCCGTGTGACAGAAAGAAATTCGTCATCTGGTCGATCCGGGCTCGGACTTCCTCGCGGCCCAAGTGGACGGCCTGGCCGATGATGTTGGAGTGGAATTGCTCGCGCTTGGTCACGATCGTCGAGAGCAGGGCGGTGCCGACGGCGCCACCGAGGTTGCGCATCATGTTGGAGATGCCGGAGGCCGCGGCTGCGTCCTGCGGCGCCACGCTGCCGAGCGACAGCGCGCTCAAGGGAGCAAGCGTCAACGCCTGGCCAATCGCGCGAACGATGTTGGGATAGAATAGCTGATCGCCTGAATAGTCGAGCGACATCGTCGTATTCATGAAAGCGCTGATCGCAAACAAGCCGATGCCGGTGAAGGCAATGAAGCGGATGTCAAAACGTTGCATCAGCTTCGGCACCAGCGGAATGAGCACGAGCTGCGGCAGGCCGGTCCAGGCCAGAACGGCTCCGATCTGCTCGGCGTTGTAACGCTGCACCTGGCCGAGATAGGCGGGCAGCAGATAGACCGTGCCGAACAGCGCAAAACCGAGGAAGACGGCGGAGATGGTGCCGAACCCGAAGCTGCGTTGGGTCAGGAGCCGCAATCGCACCAGCGGCTTTTCGACCAGGAGTTCGTTGGC
>CAWDES010000004.1:0-115894 GCA_963801325.1 uncultured Alphaproteobacteria bacterium | reverse complement strand
GTCCAAAAACGATCAGGCGCGGCTTACCGAAAAGCCGCGCCCGATTCGACCCTTATTTTTGCGATTTAGCGATGTCGGGCGCTTCTTACCTTCTCCCCTTGTGGAGAAGGTGGCGCGAAGCGCCGGATGAGGGGTGTCTATCAGAGAATTTGTTGTTGGAAGCAAACCCCTCACCCCGGCTCGCCTTTGTCTACCAGCGGAGCTGCCCTCTCCCCACAAGGGGCGAGGGCACAACAATTGGCAGATCTGTCCGGGACAGAAGAGGCTCACCCCTTCTTCAGAAACACGTAGTCGGCCGAGTAGGGCGCGGACTTGAAGGTGCCGGGCTTGTCGCACGGTCCGTCCAGCTTGCCGCCCTTGGTGTTGATCCGCTGCACGGTGGTGACGCCCGTCAGCACGCCGCTGCCGCGCGAGGCCGTCACTTGCAGCTTCAGCCAGGGAATATCGTCCGCGGTCGCCCCCGGCGCATTGCCGGCAGCCTTGGCCGTCACGATGCTGCCGTCGACGTGCTCCCAGTTCGGTCCCGCATAGTGGCGACCGACCGTCTTGCCGTCGACCAGCAGTGTGGCGATCGGTTCGCGGAACACCCAGGTGAGCTTGCCGTCGGCGCCGGCCTTGCACTCGTAGACCTGCGCGCCCTCGGCGTGCACCGTCAGGACCACGGTCTCTCCCGGCGCCACGACGGCGTCGGGAAGAGGTGTTTGCGCGTTTGCGGTCACAGCGAACCCCGAGAGCATGAGAGCGAAGGTAACGCGTGCAAGAAATGACATCTCATCTCCAATCGTGGCTCGATCGTTTGACATCATTCCGGGGCGCGAGCGCAGCGAGCGAACTATGGTGCGCAATTGCGCACCTAGAAATCTCGAGGTTCCGGGTTCGATGCCTTCGCATCGCCCCGGAACGACGATCGTGCAGATGATGGCAAGCCTTACGCCATTGCCTTGGCGAGGTTGTCCGAGACCTTGTCGAGGAAGCCGGTGGTCGAGAGCCAGCGCTGATCCGCGCCGACCAGCAACGCCAGGTCCTTCGTCATGGCGCCGAACTCGACCGTGTCGACGCAAACCTTCTCCAGCGTGGCAGCGAACTTTGCCAACTGCGGGTTGTTGTCGAGCTTGGCGCGATGCGACAGACCACGGGTCCAGGCAAAGATCGAGGCGATCGAGTTGGTCGAGGTCTCCTTGCCCTTCTGGTGTTCGCGGTAGTGACGCGTCACGGTGCCGTGGGCGGCTTCGGCTTCCACCGTCTTGCCGTCCGGGGTGAGCAGCACCGAGGTCATCAGGCCGAGCGAGCCATAGCCCTGCGCCACCGTATCGGACTGCACGTCGCCGTCGTAGTTCTTGCACGCCCAGACGTAGCCGCCGGACCATTTCAGAGCGGCTGCCACCATGTCGTCGATCAGGCGGTGTTCGTAGGTGAGCTTCTTGGCCTCGAACTCCTTCTTGAATTCGCGGTCGTAGACGTCCTGGAAGATGTCCTTGAAGCGGCCGTCATAGACCTTGAGGATCGTGTTCTTGGTCGAGAGGTAGACCGGATAGTTGCGCATCAGGCCGTAGTTGAGGGAGGCGCGCGCAAAATCGATGATGGAGTCGTCGAGATTGTACATCTGCATGGCAACGCCGGAGCCCGGCGTCTTGAACACTTCCCTCTCGATCACCGTGCCGTCTTCGCCGACGAACTTCATCGTCAGCGTGCCCTTGCCGGGGAACCTGATATCGGTGGCGCGGTACTGGTCGCCATAGGCATGGCGGCCGATGATGATCGGCTTGGTCCAGCCGGGAACCAATCGCGGCACGTTCTTGCAGATGATCGGTTCACGGAAGATGCAGCCGCCGAGGATGTTGCGGATGGTGCCGTTCGGCGACTTCCACATCTCCTTGAGGTTGAACTCCTTCACCCGCGCTTCGTCGGGGGTGATGGTGGCGCATTTGATGCCGACCCCGACCTTCTTGATGGCATTCGCCGCATCGACGGTGACCTGGTCGTTGGTCTGGTCGCGGTATTCCATCCCCAGGTCGAAATACATCAGCTCGATATCGAGGAAGGGGTGAATCAACTTGTCCTTGATGTACTGCCAGATGATCCGGGTCATCTCGTCGCCATCGAGTTCGACGACGGGGTTGGTCACCTTGATTTTTGCCATGGGAAGACGGGCCTTTTTTGAAAGAGCGCCTTGGAAAGCGGCGCGGAAACCGGATTGAAGCCAGCGCTATAGCACTGCCCGTGGGCGTGCGAAAGCCGAGGTGCTATGCGGTTTCAGCCGATCTTTTAGACAGGCGAGGCATCCCTTTCCCGGTCCCGACACGCGTTCTTTTCCCCAGCGGTAGCTCGCGGGCGGGGTTGGGCGTGTCCCGGGCGCACCGCGGCGTGGAACGACGCTGTGCAGAACCGGGACCTACGCGGAGAAATGGTCCCGGATCTGCGAAGCGGTACACTCGACGATGCTTCGCATCGCCGAGAGCGCACCGCATCGCGTCCGGGACACGCGACCTCGTCAGAATGCCGCCTGGGTCGCCGTCCCCGCCACCACGTACCAGGTGACGAACAGGCCGCAGATCAGGGCCCCCGGCAGGCTCGATCCGGTTCGCCGCCAGGTGAAGGTCGCAATGATCGCCACGATCGCGAGCAGCGGCACGAACTGGATCGCCACGATGGTCGAAAGCGGCACGAAACCGGGATCGGGGATCGGGTTGAACAGTTTGCCTGTCATCCACAGTGTCAGATATTGCGCGCCGACCAGCACGATGAAGCCAAGCGTCATTGCCAGGATATTGGTGAGGTAAAGCCCGCCGCGCGCGGCACCGAGGCTCGAGAAATTGCGATGCAGGACGTGCAGCGCAATCACGAAAAACGCCGTGATTGGCAGGAGATAGATCAGGAAGATCAGGAATTGCTTCGTGTTCATCAGTTTCAACGCGACAATCCAGAAGCGGAAGTCGATCTTGAAGACGAGATCGGACAGCCAAAGCGCGGCGTAGCCGACGGCGACCGTGGCCAGCGCGATCAGGATCGAGGGTCCGATGATGCCCGCTCTGCTCGCGCGTTTCGGCGCGAAGCGCATCAGCGCCCACGCGACCAGACCGTTGAGGACCACCCAGACCAGGATCTGGTTGGTGATGCCCTGGGGCAGGAAGCGGGACGGCGTGACGAAGGTGCCGCCGAGCGCAAAGGCCGGATAATAGGTCAGCGCCGGGATGAAGGCCGACAGCAGCAACGCGCCGAGCCAGCGGCCGCCTTTGGCCGTCTCAAGCGGTGTCGAGCCGTCGGCGGGTTGAGGCAGCCGGAGACGTGAAAAGGCTGGTGCTTCCAAGAGCCCATCAAACGTTCCGAGCAGAAGGATGACGAAGCCGATGAACGCAACCAGCGTGCCGAGTTCTTTCCGGAACCAGATCTGATCGTCGGAAGGGCGCGGTGTTCCGCCTTTCAAGGTTCGCCCAAACCAGTCGAGGCTGTAGCCGATGGCTTCTTTCGAGATGTGCTCGGCCGGATGCGTGATCGCGGGCGTATACAACACCCGCGCGGTGCCTTGGGCGGGGTCTCCATAGTCCTTCCCGGCTTCGACGGCGCCTTTCGAGCCGAACAACGCCTGGAGTTTCGGACTTTGGGCAACGTCGCGGGCATGTTCGACGTCCCACATCAGTACCGGGAAATTCCTCGTACTGCGCAAAGATGAGCGCCGTCATTGCGAGGCCAGGTCGTCGTGCCCTCGGCGGCGAAGGGTTTGCCGGTGGACGAACCCTCCAGCACCATCGACTTATAGTCATTCGGCATTGCGGTCGCCGCGGCGAGCACGGTCCAGCCGCCCATCGAGTGGCCTTCAAGACCGATGTTCTCCTTGTCGACGAATTCGAGGCTGCGGAGATAAGCGAGCCCGTCGGGACCGCCGAAACCGTTGGCGAAAGCAGGCGCCGTCGCTATAGCCATGGCCGGTCTGGTCGAGCGCCAGCACCACGTAACCGCGGCGGGCGAATTCGATCGCGAAACCGTCCTGGGTTTCGCGCGAATTGATGTAGCCGTGGACGGCGAGAATGCCGGGGGCGGGAAGTTGCGCGGTCGCATTCGCCGGCACGTAGAGCAGGGCGCTCATGGTGTTGCCCTTGGCGCCCGTAAACCGCACGTCGCGAACTTGAATGCCGCCTGAAGTTTGCGTCAGCCAGGCGAGCAGGCCGCCGGCCACGATCAAAGCCACGCCGACGATAGCCAGAGTCCACCTGCGATGCATGATCACCCTCCCTGCGCTGTCCCCGGTCGCCCCGATCGTTTGCAGTGTCGGGTGCGTTTTGATTTCGGGAGAGAGCGTATCCGAAAGGAAAGAGCGCGCAAGCGGAGGTTGTTGCACTCTGCGTCGCGGTTCAAACCGAGGTGCGTCTTGGAAAATTTCGTGAAGCGGAATGAGAGGCGTGAGAGACCAGACGTAGCGATTGACCTTATTTCGTCGCGACGTTCACACCCTTGAGACCCTTCGCGTTGATCGCTTGCTGCACCACGCCGGCTTTCCTTGCTTCATCGAGGAGTGCAGCGAGTTTAGACTGTGCCTCGGCCGAACGCCCCTTCGGAAGCGCGGCCGCTACACGAACCCTCGCAAAAGCCCCTGGCACAATGGTTGCGCCCGGAAGGGCTTCAGCGGCGGGATATCCGACACCGGAATCCGCCCCGAATACGTCGGCTTTGCCGGAGCGCAGCAATTCGGCGGCATCGGCCGCGATAGCGGGGCTCAACGGGATGCGGACAATCTCAGCGGCCTTGATCTCGCGCGTCAGCACCCGCTCCGAGGGAGCGCCGCGTATGGTGCCGATCTTTACACCCGCTTTGTCGACTGACGCGATGTCGGGAAATTCCTTTCCGGGAGCGGCGACATAGATAAGGCTGATGACCCACATGTCGTCTGTAACATCGGCTTTGTCCGCTGACGCAAGAACGCGCGGCCCAATGGCGATGTCCCATTCGCCCCTGCCGAAGCTTTGCTGATAGTCGTCCGGACTCGAATACATGACGGGTTCGATGGCCACGCCCAGCTTCTGCCCAACAAACTCCGCGACGGGCTCGGCGACACCGCCGAGCACCGTGATGGCGATCATGCCAACGCGCAACTTGCCGCTTGGCGCGATTTCTGAAGATGGCGCTGCCTGCCCAAACGCAAAGGATGGCAAGCCCACAAGCAGTGCTACCAGGAGAAGCCGAGCCATTTCCTGCGCCCCCTTTACCGGCAACGACTGGGGCAATTCTATCAGTGAATAGTTGATGCCACCATCACTCACCTATGTCAGTTTATGGCGGTTCTCAGGAGGACAGGATCATGCGTTTCGTCGCCCTTGCTGTTGCCGTCTATTGCTATGTTGCGCCTGGACCCGCTCTCGCACAGCACACAACGACGCAGCTTGTCGGCAGTTGGAAGCTGACGTCGTGGACTATTCAGATCATCGGTGGAGACGTCACCGAACCATTTGGTCACAGTCCAAAAGGCAGGGCGCTCATCACGCCGGACGGGTACGCGGCGTTCGTGATCGCGGCGGGTAATCGCAAGCCGGCGGCAAACGATGCAAAGTCAGCGGCTCTCCTCAAGACACTGATGGCGTACACTGGTCCATTCACAATCGAGGGCGACAAGTTCACGACCAAGGTCGACATATCCTGGAACGAGCTTCTGACCGGGCAGGACCAGGTGAGATTTTTCAAGTTGGAGGGGGACAAGCTGACCATTCGAACCGCTGAACAGTCGAGCGCCGTTTATCCCGGCAAGAAGGTGGTCGGAACCCTCAGCTGGGAGCGCGAACGTTAAGACCAGCCGGGCTAGTTCGACGTTCTTGCACGCAGCGGTGCTGCATTACGGCGGGATCGCCAAGCGACGTCCGCGATCCTCTCCTGCGAAACGCAGCCAGGTGAGCGACGAGCGCCCCTTCTTTGATGCTTCGATACATATCGAAGCATCAGACAAGAACGATCTGACATTGTTGGATGCGCCGCGGCGCTTCCCGCGAGTAGGAGATAAGGGCCGCCTCGATGACCGATATCATCCTGCATCACTACGAGACCTCTCCCTATTCGGAGAAAGTTCGGCTCGGTCTGGGTCTGAAGGGCTTGGCCTGGGGATCGGTGGAGATCCCGGTAATTATGCCAAAGCCCGACCTGACAGCGCTGACGGGAGGCTTCCGTAAAACGCCGGTGCTGCAGATCGGCGCCGACATCTATTGCGATAGCCAGTTGATCATGCGCGAACTCGAACGCCGGCACCCCACCCCGAGCTTTTATCCCGCCGGCCACGGTGCAGCTGACGCACTTGCTTGGTGGGCCGAGAAGACAACGTTCAGCCCGGCTGTCAGCATCGCGTTCGCGAAGAGACCCGACGCGTTGCTCGAGGGATTTCTTTTAGACCGGGCCAAATTCTCCGGCCGAAACATCGATCCTGCCGCGATGATGGCGGCAGTACCGAACCTGCTCGATCAGCTGCGCGCCCACTTCGACTGGCTGGATCAGATGCTGGCGGACGGCCGCTCGTTTTTGCAGGGTGCCGCTGCCGGCCTTGTCGATTTCGCCGCCTACCATCCAGTTTGGAAATTGCAGCAGAATTTCGGAGCAGCGGCGGCGCCACTCAATGACTTTCCAAGATTGCTGACTTGGGCCGAACGGGTTGCCGCAATCGGCCACGGCCGGCGGAATCCAATGACCTCTGAGCAGGCACTCGATGTAGCCCGCATCGCCACGTCGATCGCCAGCGCAACACCCGATCCGCGAGATCCCATCGGCCGGAAGCCTGGCCAGACCGTCACCGTCACGCCGGATGATACCGGACGCGACCCGGTCATCGGTGAATTGGTCGCCTCGGGCGTCCATGAGATCGTGATCAGACGCAGCGATGCCGCGATCGGCGAGGTCTGTGTGCATTTTCCACGCGCCGGCTTCGTGGTCACATCGCCCTAGTGCAATCCCAGCCCGCGCTACATGCCGCCCGGCGCGGCCCAATTCATCATCCACATCGCTGACAGTCCCTCTCCTTCACGCGCACCGAAACCGCTCGAAAACGCTACAGCTGTCAGGAATCGGGTGGTTCGCGCCTTTTGCCCGCTCCTACACTTCACCAAATTTGAGGGAAGGACATGACAATAGCAGTCATTCATCGACTTGATGACATCTACATTGAGGAAGCATGGAAACACGCGGAAACGGAAGAGATCGAAGATCTTGCTGCTGAGCTTTTGGGAAAAGCACAAGAAGGCCAAAGCATAGATGATGATTTGTTTTGCATTCTTTACCTTGCTTTCCGATGCGGCTTCAAAACGGGCATTGGGCAACAACCGGGTCAGCAAGACCATTGATACCGTTTGCTCGCTCAGCGCTCCGTGCCAAATGAGCCCGCTGTTCGATTTTGGATTGAACCGCAATGCGGTCCTGACCGCAGCTAGTACTGCTGATCGAGCCACGAGAGCTCGAGACTGAGGGGGATCTTCCTGGCTCACCAGCGACATCAGATATCCGCGCGGGCAATTCTATCGGCAGCCACTTGCAGCGTGACCCGGGTTCTGAGCTTGTTGCCGACGATTTATCGACAAGTCCGAGGTAGGGACCACTTGGCCGCTTTGGATTTGAGTGCACGAAACGATCTGCGACAGGATCGCGTCGACGATGAAACCAGGAAACGCTTCTGGCAGAGCTAGGCCGGCCTGTGGAGCTCACATCTATCGACGCCAATCGCGTTGCCGGAGAGCACGCGTCACCGGCATCGCCTCACCCGATTTTCCTCAGTGAGCAAACTCGCTGCGACTCTCATGCTGGCAACAGCGGAACACGCCGCTTCATGGGTTCCGATGTTCGAGGAATTCCTTCACCGGCCCGACGAAGGGGTGCACGAACTGGCCGAGCATGCCGCCGGGGATCGGCTTCACCGTACCGTATTTGACCGGCCAGCGGTCTTTGGGCAGGTGCCAAGTTCCGCCCAGCATATCGAACAGCGGCGTGTGTGCCGCGTAGTTCTTGTCGATGGCCTCGGCGTCCGACGCGTGGTGCCAGTGATGGAATTGCGGCGTGACGATTACGTACCGCAGCCAGCCGACATTCATCTTGAAGTTTGAATGGATCAGCACCGATTGCACAGAGATGAAAATGAGATAGGCGAAGATCGTGTCCTGCGGGAAGCCGAGCAGGACGATCGGCACCAGCACCAGGGCGCGCGTTGCCAATGGCTCGAGGAAATGGAGGCGCGATCCCGAGAGCCAGTCCATGTGTTCGGGCGAATGATGGACCGCATGGATTCGCCACAACCACGGCACCTCGTGATAGGCGCGGTGGGAGATGTATTCGACTGCATCGGCCGCCAGGATCACCAGCACGAAGCGGACGATCGCCGGCAGGGCCACGACATGCGCCTGCAGTGACGGGCTGATCGCCCAGGCGAAATAGTCATGGGCAAAATGTGTCGAGACCACCAGGAAGACGCCGATCAGCAGGTGGTTGACGCCGAAATAGGCGAGATCGAGCCTCCAGCCGGGGCTGAGCGGCCCTTGCTCCGGCCGCACCCGTGGGAAGACCCACTCGAGCAGCACGAATGCTGCGCCGGTGAAGAAGAGATCGAGCACCAGCCAGTCGAGGCCGAGATAGAAGCGCGGCTGGAGAAAATCCGGTGTCGGCACGTAGGGCCCGCCAAGCAGCGTGGCGAGGAAAAGCGCGCTGAGGCCGATCGCAGCGCGCACCCGCGGGCCGCCAAGCACGATCCCGAAGACGCCGAGCCAGGCACCGACGACCATGGCGACCGCGAGGGTGAGGCGGAGCAGCTCGACGTCGTAATGGACGCGCAGCTCAGGCGTCGTGAGAAAGGCGGGGTAGCGCAGGCATAGCACCGCAGCGACGCTGAGCACGCCGATCGCGGCGCAGAGAGAACTGCCGATGCGCCCTTCGCCGATGCGCGGCCTCGAACTTTCTTGAGCCATCAATGGTCTCCCGACAAAGATTCTCAGGCGCGTCAGCACAGGCGCGCGAGAGTTTTCTCAAATGCAACGGCTAGGGTACATAAATGGCCGATAAAAGTTAAAATTGCCGGAAGTCACAATGGGATTTTGGGGACGACTTACTCAACCGAGCTACTCAATAAAAAAGCGGCGAAAATCTACGGTGAGTTACTGCTGCTTAACAAATTCCGCAAATCGCCTTAGGTCGGTCACTAGCTGATCGCGCTGACCTTTGAACAGCGTGATGACCATGGACTGGGCAGCATCGAAATTGCCTTGGATTATCAGGGTATCTGTCATAACGAAGGCCGCAACTGACAAGCCCCGGCAAACCAGAGAAGCAGCAAAGTCGATCAACAAGACATGTCCGGTACTGATAAAACCAAAACAGGCCTCGACCTCGCAGGCCCCGTCGTCATCCTGGTCGAGCCGCAGCTTGGCGAGAACATCGGCATGGCGGCGCGCGCGATGGGCAATTTCGCGTTGTCGCGGCTGCGCATCGTCAACCCGCGCGACGGCTGGCCGAATGTCGCCGCGCAACGCGCCGCCGCCGGCGCCGACCACATCATCAACGCCGTCGAACTGTTCGATACGGTCGAGGCGGCGGTGGCCGATTGCGCGCTGTTGTTTGCCACGACCGCACGCGCCCACGACCAGGCCAAGCCCGTCGTCGGTCCGGAAGCGGCGGCCGCCGAGATGGTCGGCCAGATCAAGGTCGGCGGCACCGTCGGCCTTCTTTTCGGTCGCGAGCGCTCGGGGCTGACGAACGAGGAGGTCGGGCTCGCCAACCGCATCATCACGTTTCCGGTCAATCCCGGCTTTGCCTCGCTCAACCTGGCGCAGGCTGTGCTGCTGGTCGGCTATGAATGGTTCAAGCTGTCGACTGCGGGGGCCTTGCCGTTTGAGATGCCGGAGCGGTCCGAGCCGGCCTCGCAGCACCAGATGCAGGCCTTCTTCGACAATCTCGTGCGCGAACTCGACAAGGTCGAATTCTTGAGGCCTGCCGAGAAGCGCGACACCATGCTGGTCAACCTGCGCAACATCTTCACGCGGATGGAGCCGACCAAGCAGGACATGCACACGTTGCACGGCGTGGTGATGGCAATCGCGGAGGGACGAAAAGGTCCGGCCAAGGGCGGCGTGCTCGACGGCGAACAGGCCACGCGTCTGCGGGCGTTGCTTGCCGAGCAGGGGCAGGGCGGCGCGACGTCCGACGGCACCAGCACCGTGCGGGGACTGGCGCGGCTGTTGCGGCGCAATCCGACCGATGCCGAACGCATCCTGTGGCAATCGCTGACCCGCGACCGCCGTTTTGCAGGGCAATTCAAGCGGCAGACGCCTGTGGGGCGGCAAATTCCGGATTTTGTTTCCTTCGTGCACCGGATTGCGGTCGAACTGACCAATGCCGCCGAGTCGGAGGCCATCATCAAGGATCGCACCGAGCGGAGGGCCTGGCTCGAGGCCCGCGACTACCGGGTGCTCGATATTGCGGTCGCCGACGTCGAGCGCGATCTGGAGACGGAGCTCGACCGGATCCAACAGCTCCTGTTGGCGAGCGTCTGAAATGCGGCTTTGCCGACCGGGCGTGAATTTCTGCCCGTTGTGAGGATTAAGACGGCCGGATTAGGGTTCCTCTCCAAGTAAGAACAACATCAGGGAGGCTCTTGAATATGCGTCGCATCACTTTTGCCTGCGCTGCCGTCTTTCCATTTTTCGCCGCCGTGCCCTCGATGGCGCAGCCACAAACTCCGGCGCCGGGCACGTTGGAAGTGCCCGCCAAGACGCTTTCCGCGCCGCCGGATGTCAGTCCGCAGCTGCAAAAGATCATTGGCGCGCCGCTACGGACGAACTGGGACAAGCGCCCCAAGACCGGCGAGGAGTGGAAGCCGGTGGCCGACGCCGGCGCCGCGGCCCTCATCAAGAACGTGCCGGGCATGATGGAGCGGCTGAAGGTCAAGGTCGAGAAGACCACGATCGATGGCGTGCGCGCCTTCGTCGTCACGCCGGAGACGATTGCGCCGGAAAACAGGAATCGCCAACTGCTCCACATGCGTGGCGGCTGTTACGTCCTCAACCCCGGCGAAGCCGCCCTCCCGGAAGCGGTGTTCATGGCCGGCTTCGGGCACGTGAAAGTCATCTCGGTCGATTACCGCATGCCGCCGGAAGCTTATTTCCCCGGGGCGCTCGAGGATGGCATCACCGTCTACAAGGCGCTGTTGAAGACGATGCCGGCGAAGAACATGGCGTTCTTCGGCACCTCGGCCGGAGGCGCACTGGTGCTCGAAATGGGGCTGAAAGCGAAGGAGCTTGGACTGCCGATGCCGGGCGCGATCGCCTCGGGAACGCCGATGTCCGACGTAACCAAGGTCGGCGATACCTTCCAGACCAATGCGATGGTCGACAACGTGCTGGTCTCGCCGGACGGCTTCTGCGACGCCGGCGCCATCGTCTATGCCAATGGCCACGACATGAAGGACCCGCTGATCTCGCCGGTCTATGGCGACATGCACGGCTTTCCGCCGACCATCCTCACCAGCGGCACGCGCGATCTGCTCCTGAGCAACACGGTTCGCGTTCACCGCAAGCTTCGCCAGGCCGGGATCGAAGCCGCCCTTCAGGTCTATGAGGGGATGGCGCATGCGCATTACATCCGCGACGACACCGCGCCCGAAACCAAGGAAGTGTTCGAGGAAATCGCCATCTTCTTCAACAAGCACCTCGACAAGTAAGATCGCCTGAGGGCAGCGAACCGCTTAAAGGCGCCCCTTTTGGGGGCGCCTTTTTCTTTGGCTTCGTGCGCAGGACGAGGCAGAATGCCCGGGCCGGGTCTTAACGTTCGAACAGGGTAGACCCATGAAACGATCCGATCTCACCGAGAAGCTGCTCGACATCAAGCGAGAGAAAGGCTGGAGCTGGAAATACATCTGCGAAAAAGTCGGTGGCTATTCGGAAGTGCTGATCGTCGGCGCGATCCTCGGCCAGATGAAGCTGACCAAGCCGCAAGCGGCGAATGCAGGTGAATTGTTCGGGCTCTCCAAATCTGAAACCGCGATGCTCAACGAGGTGCCGATGCGTGGCGCGCCGATGCCGCCGACCGATCCGTTGATCTATCGCTTCTACGAACTCGTGATGGTCAACGGTCCCGCCTGGAAGGCGCTGATCGAAGAAGAGTTCGGCGACGGCATCATGTCGGCGATCGATTTCGACATGGTGATGGAGCGGCTGCCCAATCCGAAGGGCGACCGCGTCAAGATCACGATGTCGGGCAAGTTCCTGCCGTACAAGTATTACGGTGCCAGCGGCAACGTGCCGGAGTACGGCTTCAAGGAAGAATGACTGACCTCATGGTGAGGAGCGCGCTTGCGCCCGAGCAGACCGAGCGAATGCGAGGTCGTTAGCGAACGGCGCTCGCCATAGCTAGATCGCGCGTCTTCGGACGATGCTTCGTATCGCGCGTCTCGAACCATGTGCCACGGACCTCATCCTTCGAGACGCGGCGATGACGCCGCTCCTCAGGATGAGGACCGGCCGTTCGATCACACGCCCGCCTTCAGCTGCGCCAGTGCCTGCGCGAAGAACTCGCGCCATCGCGCGCGGATATCGTCGGGGGTGGCAGCGAGGCCCTTGGCCGCAAAATCGGCGGTCAGCTTCCGGATGACGGCCGATTCTCCTCCTTCGGCGAAAGTGGCCGCGAGCTGTTCCTTCCCATAAGCCTGAGCCGCTTCCCCACTCAGGCCAAGCTGCTCGCCGGCCCACAAAGCGAGCAGTCTGTTGCCGCGCGCCTCCGCCTTGAATTTCAGCTCCTCATCGAGGGCGAATTTCCTCTCGAAGCCTTCCTCGCGTTTGTCGAAAGTGGTCATGGCCAAAGCCCTCCGCGGGTGGCTGTTTTGAGGCCCTGGCCCGCTCATTGCGGCGGGGCGGTCCGATACCTAAATAATACTGTGAATTCAGCAGGTCGCGAGGGTCAAACCGTCGCGCTTTTGGGCGGTAAAACCAGGGGCCTGCGGGCGGGATCGATTGTACTGGATAGGCCAATCGGATAGGGTCGATTCCAGGCTTGGTTCTCGTTCTGTTTCGTAAATTACCTGGCCTTCACGGCAGCTCCGTCGTGGGTCGTCCCTCTTGGCATCCGGAGCACCCAATTTCATGGATTTCAACAACACACGGTACATCCCAATGAGCCGTCGACGCCGTATTTATGAAGGCAAGGCCAAGGTTCTTTATGAGGGACCGGAGCCGGGAACCCTGATCCAGCACTTCAAGGACGATGCGACCGCGTTCAACAAGCAGAAACACCAGGTGATCGAGGGCAAGGGCGTCCTCAATAACCGGATTTCGGAGTACCTGTTTCAGCATCTCAATGACATCGGGGTACCGACCCACTTCATCCGCCGTCTCAACATGCGCGAGCAATTAATTCGCGAGGTCGAGATCGTGCCGCTGGAGGTGGTGGTGCGGAATGTCGCGGCCGGTTCGCTGTCGCAGCGGCTCGGCATCGAGGAAGGCACGCAGCTGCCGCGCTCGATCATCGAATTCTATTACAAGAACGACCAGCTCAACGATCCCATGGTCTCCGAAGAGCACATCACGGCGTTCGGCTGGGCCACGCCGCAGGAGATCGACGACATCATGGCGCTCGCCATCCGCGTCAACGATTTCCTCACCGGGCTCTTCCTCGGCATCGGCATTCGTCTGGTCGACTTCAAGATGGAATGCGGCCGGTTGTTCGAAAACGAGATGATGCGGATTATCGTCGCCGACGAGATCTCGCCGGACTCGTGCCGGCTGTGGGACATCAAGTCGAACGAGAAGCTCGATAAGGATCGTTTCCGCAGGGATCTCGGCGGGCTGCTCGAGGCCTACACCGAAGTCGCCAAGCGCCTGGGCATCCTGATGGAGAACGAGCGGCCGGCCGGCTCGGGCCCCGTGTTGGTGAAGGGGTGAGGTTAGTCGTGCGGTGAATTTGAAGTTCCTATCGGTGTTGCGGTAATCTCGTCATAGGAATTTCAAATTCTAAGCCGCACGACAAAACTATATCTTTGCTAGTGCTCCTTTGATTCCGAAGTTCGCATCAGAGGTTGCCGCGATTGTTTACGAACTTCGGAATCGGAGCACTCGTGAAAGCACGCGTTACCGTTACGCTGAAGACCGGCATTCTCGATCCGCAAGGCAAGGCCATCGAAGGCGCACTGAAATCGCTCGGCGTCGATGGCATTGCCAGCGTCCGCCAGGGCAAGGTGTTCGACATCGAGCTCGCCGGCGCGGACAAGGCCAAAGCCGAGGCGGCGTTGAAGGACGCCGCCGATAAGCTTCTCGCCAACACCGTGATCGAGAATTACCGGGTCGAAGTTCTGGGCTGACCGCGAAATGAAATCTGCCGTTCTTGTCTTTCCCGGAATTAATCGCGAGCGCGATATGGCGCGCGCGTTGAAGCTCGCCTCCGGAAACGAAACCGCGATGGTCTGGCACGCGGAGACTTCGCTGCCGAAAGGCACCGATCTCGTGGTGGTGCCCGGTGGGTTTTCCTATGGCGACTATTTGCGTTGTGGCGCGATTGCGGCGCGTGCGCCGGTGATGGACGCGGTGCGCGACTTCGCCGCCAAGGGCGGGTTGGTGCTCGGCGTCTGCAACGGCTTTCAGATTCTCTGCGAGGCCGGACTGTTGCCCGGCGTTCTCATGCGCAATGCAAAGCTCAAATTCATCTGCAAGGACGTGCATCTGCGCGTCGAGCATTCGAACTCGCCGTTCACGCGCGGCTACAACGCCGGCCAGGTCATTCGCGTGCCGGTCGCGCACGGCGAAGGCAACTACGAAGCCGACGAAGAGACGCTCAAGCGTCTCGAAGGCGAGGGGCGGGTGCTCTATCGTTACTGTTCGGCCGACGGCGCCGTCGATGAACACGCCAACATCAACGGCGCGGCGCATTCGATCGCGGGCATTGCCAACGAGCACGGCAACGTGCTCGGCATGATGCCGCATCCGGAAAACCACGTCGAAGACATCATGGGCTGCACCGACGGCCGCGGCCTTTTTGCCGGTCTCGTCGCTCATCATCTCAATCGCGCCGCCTGATCGTCTGATGCTGACCCACGAACCGAAAATCACCCCCGAACTCGTCGCCAGTCATGGTCTCAAGCCGGACGAGTATGAGCACATCCTGAAATTGATCGGACGAGAGCCGACCTTCACCGAGCTCGGCATCTTCTCGGCGATGTGGAACGAGCACTGCTCGTACAAGTCCTCGCGCATCCATCTGCGGGGACTGCCGACCAAGGCGCCGTGGGTGATCCAGGGCCCCGGCGAGAACGCCGGCGTCATCGATATCGGCGACGGCCAGGCCGTGGTCTTCAAGATGGAGAGCCACAACCATCCGAGCTACATCGAGCCGTATCAGGGCGCGACCACGGGCGTCGGCGGCATCCTGCGCGACGTCTTCACCATGGGCGCGCGTCCCATCGCCTGCCTCAATGCGCTTTCGTTCGGCGCGCCCGAACATCCGAAAACGCGCCATCTGGTTTCCGGCGTGGTCGCGGGTGTCGGCGGCTACGGCAATTCGTTCGGGGTGCCGACCGTCGGCGGACAGGTGCGCTTCCACACCCGCTACGACGGCAACATCCTCGTCAATGCGATGGCGGTGGGCCTCGCGGACGCCGACAAGATTTTCTATGCGGCCGCCTCCGGCGTGAACATGCCGATCGTCTATCTCGGTTCCAAGACCGGGCGCGACGGCATTCATGGCGCCTCGATGGCATCCGCTGAATTCGACGATGATTCCGCCGAGAAGCGCCCGACCGTGCAGGTCGGCGATCCCTTTGCCGAAAAACTTTTGCTGGAAGCCTGCCTGGAGATCATGGCCGCGGATTGCGTGATCGCGATTCAGGACATGGGCGCGGCGGGGCTCACCTGTTCAGCCGTCGAAATGGGCGCGAAGGGCGATCTCGGCGTCGATCTCGATCTCGACGCGGTGCCGACGCGCGAGACCGGCATGAGCGCTTACGAGATGATGCTCTCGGAAAGCCAGGAGCGCATGCTCATGGTGCTCAAGCCCGAGAAAGAAAAAGAAGCCGAAGCGATCTTCCGCAAATGGGGGCTCGACTTTGCCGTGGTCGGTCACACCACGCCGACCAAACGGTTCAGGGTCAAGCACGGCGGCAACATCATGGCCGACCTGCCGATCAAGGAACTCGGCGACGAAGCCCCGCTCTACGACCGGCCGCATGTCGCCCAACCGGCAAGGCCCGTGATTGCCGCGCGCGAGGTCACCCCTCCGATGGGAATTGCCCGCGCGCTGGAAAAACTGATCGCCACGCCGGAGCTTTGTTCGAGGCGCTGGGTGTGGGAGCAATACGACCATGTCATTCTCGGCAACACCGTGCAGCGGCCGGGCGGCGATGCCGCCGTGGTGCGCGTGCAGGACGGGCCAAAGGGACTGGCGCTCACGGTCGACGTCACGCCGCGCTATTGCGAAGCGGACCCGATCGAAGGCGGCAAGCAGGCGGTGGCCGAAGCCTGGCGCAACATCACGGCCGTTGGCGGACGTCCGCTCGCGATCACCGACAATCTCAATTTCGGCAATCCGGAGCGGCCCGAGATCATGGGGCAGTTCGTCGGCTGCCTGAAGGGCATTTCGGAAGCCTGCCGCGCGCTCGACTTCCCGGTCGTGTCCGGCAACGTCTCGCTCTACAACGAGACCAACGGCCGCGGCATCCTGCCGACGCCCTCGATCGGCGGCGTCGGTGTGCTCGATGATTTCACCAAGTCGGCCACGCTGGCGTTCAAGGCTGGCGGCGAAGCGATCCTTCTGGTCGGCGAGACCCACGGTTGGCTCGGCCAGTCCGTGTACCTTCGCGACATCTGCGGACGCGAAGAGGGCGCACCGCCGCCGGTCGATCTCGCCGCCGAAAAGCGCAACGGCGATGTCGTGCGCGGGATGATCCGCGCCGGTACCGCGACCGCGGCCCACGACATATCCGATGGCGGCTTGCTGGTCGCGCTCGCCGAGATGGCAATGGCCAGCGGCATCGGTGCGCAGCTTCTGGCTGCGCCCGGCGCGATCGTGCCGCATGCGTTCTGGTTCGGCGAAGACCAGGCGCGCTATATCGTCACCGTTCCCGCCGAACAGGCCGGTCTCGTGCTGGCCAAGATGAAGGGCGCAAGCGTGCCGTGCGTGCGGATCGGTACCACGGGCGGCGATGCGATCGCCGTCGCCGGTGAGGACGCGGTGTCAGTGGCTTCGCTGAAGGGCGGTTTTGAGAGCTGGCTTCCGGCCTATATGAGCGGCAAGGCGTAAGGCGAACTACAGCACGTGCTTTTATAAGACGTGCTTGGCGCCGGGCATCCTGCGCACGGCGATCGTCGCCAGCCAACTGATCGCAAGCGTCAGCACAAACACGATCAGGGCTTTCAGGATCGCGGTCTCCTGCGGGTGGGGTGCCAGCGTAATCCCGTAGAGCGCGTATTGCAGCCACAGCAGCGGCACGTAGTGGATCAGGAAGATGCCGAACGAGACCTCGCGCAGGGGATCGAGAACGCTCCGGCCTCGGCTGCCGAATCTCAAGAACAGCGCGAGCAGATTGATCGTCTGCGACGCGCTGAAGCTTGCGAAGAAGAATGCATGGACGGTGTCCCACCATTGCGGCGGGTTGTTGGGGTCCGGCAGAAACTCGCGCTTGTAATAAATCAGCCCGATCAGTCCGGCGAAAGTGACGATCGTGGCGAACAGCCATGCCGGCCATCGCCGCGCCAATTCGCTCTCGTCAGACAGGAGACTGCGGTCGCCGTGGACCGCGCCGATGCCCGCACCCACAAAGAAGTAGAGCAGGTAGAGCAGAATCCGGTCCGCTTGCACCGCCAGCGGCCCAAGCGTGAACCAGCGTCCGATGCCGAAATAGAAGTCGAGCGGCACATAGACGGCGACCGATGCGGCAACAAACATCCAGAATGCGTAACTGGGGCGGTCGAGATTCGCGGTGGCAACGCGCCCGATGCCCTCGACGAAGCCCGGCGCGGCGCGAAAGACGGCGGCTGCGCACATATCGAATGCCAGCAGGACGGCGAGGAACCAGATCGGGCCGCTCTCCCAGGGGCCGACCGTGATGGTCTTCCACCAGAATGCGAACAACCCCGTGCCCGGACCGGTGTTGCGAAGTTCGATCGCGTAATAGGCGATCGGCATCAGGATGACAGCGCCGACAGCGAAGGGCAGGCCGAGCCGCAACAGCCGACCGAACAGGAAATCGCTCACTGTCTTGCGTTTCAGGCTGGGCCAGACGAACAGCCCCGACAGCAGAAACATCGCCGCCATGAAGTAGCTGTCGTTGAAGGTCACGAGCGCGTCGAAGCCGAGGAACGACTGGCGGTCGGTGTGGCCGTAATACGTATAGGGAATGACCGAATGATGCAGCAGCACCATGAGAATGATGCAGCTCCTCGCGCGGTCGAAGGCCTGGTTGCGCGTTCCTGAGACCGGCTTGGTCTCGATCGCGCCAGAGGCAGCAGGCAAAGCGACGGTCATGCATGTCCCGGCATATTGATGTCGTCAGATGTTGCCGGTTGTGCCGCGATTCAACAAGCGTCAGTCGCCGCAACGCCCGATGCAATTCAGTGCATGGAGGCGACATCTCGTGAAGGAAAGCAGGTCACGGCGCCGTGAGAGCGACAGGCGAGGAACCTTCCTGAACGGCTCGAAGTTAAGGCGCTGAGGCCAGGGACCTGACGGACGGCGGCCGCACGGACGGCGTGGAGGATTGGATGACGCTTCTGAAGTGGGCGCTGATTTTCTTCGTGATATCGGTGATCGCCGGTATTCTCGGCTTTACCGGCGTATCGGCGGCCTCGGCGGACGTCGCGCGATTTCTGTTCTACGTGTTCATCGTGATCTTCCTGGTCCTGCTGATCCTCGGTCTCACGATCTTTCGGGTCTAGCCGGGCTGACGTCATTGCGAGGAGCGTCAGGGACGAAGCAATCCAGCCTTCGCGAGAAAACTGGCGAGAAAACTGGATTGCTTCGCTATCGCCCGCAATGACGGTGGGATTGGGCCAATCTCAAGCCACTTCCTCGATCTTGACTTTGTCGGGATAGAACGCGAGGTGGCCAGAAATTTCAGTCATGGCCGGAAACGGACTTTCGTAGGTCCAGATCGCATCCGCGATGGTCTTGCCGTCGGCGACGATGCTGAAATAATTCGCATCTCCCTTGTAGGGACAGTGCGTGGTGCGCTCGCTACGCTGGAGAACCGCCATGTTCGCATCCTCGCGTGGCAGGTAATTCACCGCCGGATAGCTCGCTTCCTTCAACGACAAGGCATGGCTCAATTCGGCGATCACGACGCCGCCGGCGGAGACGCGCACCCGGCGCGGATTGGCCGTAATCGTGATCGGATGGTCGGGGCCTGGCAATTTCATGGTCGTCCACCTTTTTGGCCCGCGGCATTCTGTCGGGCGGTGCTGTGATCCTTGACCGAATATAATGCGAGAAGGCGTGACCCAGAAGGCCATTCGCGCTAAGTTGAAGTCTTCCAGCTTGGCTGACCGGGGGCCGTCCGCCGCGCTGAAAGGTAAGGAGAATTCTGGAATGCCGATGGACGCCCACGATATCGAATCGATGATCAAGGCCGCGATTCCCGATGCCGAGGTGACGATCCGGGATCTTGCCGGCGACGGCGATCACTACGCGGCCACCGTGATCTCCGAATCTTTTCGCGGCAAGTCCCGTGTTCAGCAGCACCAACTCGTCTACCAATCGCTTCGCGGCCAGATGGGCGGGGTGCTCCACGCGCTCGCGTTGCAGACCGGCGTGCCGGAATAGCCTAGCCGATCGGCCGGGGACAATCAGGGAGCAAGCGGGGGCCCATGGCGTCGGATACCGAACGCGGGGCACTGTTTCGTCCCATTGTGCCCAACCAACACAGCCGGGTCACTTACGCCGAATTGCTGTTCGATCTCGTGTTCGTGTTCGCGGTCACGCAAGTGTCGCACACGCTGCTTGCGCATTTTACCCCGCTCGGTGCGGTGCAGACCACACTTCTGCTGCTTAGTGTATGGTGGGTCTGGGTCTACACCTCCTGGATCACCAACTGGCTCAATCCAGAACTCACGCCGGTCCGCGTGCTCCTGTTCCTGTTGATGCTCGGCGGGCTCGTGCTGTCGACCTCGATTCCGAAAGCCTTTGATTCACGCGGCCTTTGGTTTGCGATCGCCTACGCGACGATGCAGGTCGGTCGCACCATTTTCTGGCTGCTGTCGACGCCGCGTGAACGTACGGCCGCGCGGCTGAACGCGATCCGCATCCTGGTCTGGCTATCGATCTCGGCCGTCTTCTGGATCGCCGGCGGGCTGGCGGCAGACCACGCGCGGCTCGTGCTGTGGGCGATCGCGCTGGCGATCGAATATGTCTCGCCCGCGGCTCGGTTCTGGATTCCGAAATACGGCGCCTCGTCAGTAAACGACTGGTATATCGAGGGTAGTCATCTCGCCGAACGTTGTGCCGGCTTCATCATCATAGCGCTCGGCGAATCCATCGTCGTGACGGGTGCGACTTTTGCCGATCTGAAATGGACCGGCGAAGTCGTCGCAGCATTTCTGTCGTCGTTTGTCGCGGCATTGGCGATGTGGTGGATCTATTTCCACAAGGGCGCGGAGGCCGGTTCCGAACTGATCTCGAATTCAAGCGAGCCGGGGCGGCTTGCGCGCCTCGCTTATACCTACCTGCACCTGCCGATCGTCGCCGGCATCATTTTGTCGGCCGTCGCCGACGACGTTGTGCTCCAGCATCCGGCCGGTCATTCCGACGTGAGGGCGGTGGTGAGCGCCGTCGGCGGACCGATGCTGTTCCTGATCGGCGCGATCCTGTTCAAACTTTCCATCCGGGGCTGGCTTCAACTGTCCCACGGGGTCGGCATCATCGCGCTTGGCGTGCTCGGATGGTATGGCGAGCAGCTTTCACCGTTGACGCTCTCGCTCGCGACCACCGTGTTGATGGTGATCGTCGCGGTCTGGGAATCGATGTCGCTGCGATCCAGGCCCCGGTCTCAGTCGGAAGCGACCAGCGCGTGAACCGAAAACAGCCCGGCCTGGTCCGTCCAGGAATCACGCAGTCTCCAGCCTGAGACACGCGCGAGCAGAGCGAAGCGCTCGATCGAGTACTTATAGCTGTTCTCGGTGTGGATGCTTTCGCCGGGCCGAAATGAGAATTTGTTGCCGAGCACTTCGGCCGTCAGCGCCTTCTTGCTGATCAGATGCATCTCGATGCGATGGCGATCGCGGTTATAGATCGCGCGATGGATGAAGGCACCGACGTCGAAATCGCCGCCGAGTTCGCGGTTGATCCGGTGCAGCACATTCAGATTGAAAGCGGCGGTGACGCCGGCGGTATCGTTATAGGCGTCGTAAAGCGTGCGTTCGTCTTTTTCGAGGTCGACGCCGATGATCATTCGGGAGCCGTCGCCAAGGATCCGGCGTGCGCTCTTCAGGAATGTGCAGGCCTCTCCAGGCTCAAAATTGCCGAGCGTCGAGCCCGGGAAGAAGCCGACCTTCGGCATGTCGCGCACCGCTTCCGGCAACTCGAACGCGGCGGTGAAATCCGTCGTCACCGGGTGAATGGCGAGGCCGGGATAATCGGCGCGCAAGGCCTCCGCCTGGGCGTTGAGGAAGTCGCCGGAGATATCGACGGGCACATAGGCGCCGAGCCGGCATTCGCCAAGCAGCAGCCGCACCTTGGTGGTCGCGCCAGCGCCGAATTCGACCAGCGCCGCGCCATCGGGAATGATCGCCGAGATCGCGTGGCCGTGATTGCGCAGGATCGAAAGCTCGGTGCGCGTCGGATAATATTCCGGCAGCACCGTGATCTGCTCGAACAGTTCCGAGCCGGTGGCGTCGTAGAAATATTTCGGCGACAGCCGTTTCGGCGCGCGCGACAGGTCGTGGATCACGTCGCGCGCAAAGACGGATGTCGGTTCATCGAAACGGTGCGCTTCGGCCAAAGCGGGGGCGTGCACGTTCATGACAATCTCCCGGACGCGCTTTCCCGCGCGATTGCAGTCAAGAAGCTTTCAAAGCGCGGGATCGCGCTTTGGGATTTATTGTCAAAGCATGATCCATTCTCGGAAAAGCGGTCCCGCTTTTCCGGATCGTGCTTTAACTGGCGTAGTCGGCGAGCCTTAAGCCGGTGAATTGCCAGCGGTGGTGCGGATAGAAGAAGTTGCGATATGTGACACGGCTATGACCGTCAGGCGTTGCCAGCGACGAGCCGCGCAGCACTATCTGGTTGACCATGAACTTGCCGTTGTACTCGCCGAGCGCGCCCTCGATCGCGCGATAGCCGGGGTAGGGCGAGTAGGCGCTTCGCGTCCATTGCCACACGATGCCGAAGGCGTCGTTGAGATGGCCGGCGCGGCTTGCGACTTCCCACTCCATTTCGGTCGGCAGGTGCTTGCCGCGCCAGCGCGCAAACGCATCGGCCTCGTAGTAGCTGACGTGACAGACCGGGGCTTGCGGATCGACCGGCTTCAGGCCAGCCAAGGTCATGACGTGCCACTTTCCATCGATCTCGCGCCAGTGGCCGGGCGCCTGCCATTGCTCGTTGCCGACGGTGGCATAACCGTCCATCAGCCAGAGCGTCGGCGTCGTGTAGCCGCCATCGGCCATGAAGGCGATCCACTCGGCATTGGTGACGAGGTTGCGGGCGAGGCGAACCGGGCCGACCAGCGCGCGGTGGACCGGCTTTTCATTGTCGAAATGAAAACTGTCGCCGGCATGCCCGATGCTGTGAATGCCTTCGGTGAGCTCGATCCAGTCTTCGCCGGAACTGCTCGCGGCGGGAAAGCGCCAGGATGGGTCGTAGGCAGGGGGGATCGGGTTCTGTGCAAAGGCGTGCAGGATGTCCGTGAACATCAATTCCTGATGCTGTTGCTCGTGATTGAGGCCAACCTCGACCAGGGGCGCGAGCGCGGCGAGCGTGTCGTCGTCGGCTTCGCGAAAGAATTTCACGACGGCCGCATCGACATGGCGCCGGTAGGCGGTGATCTCCTCAGTGGAGGGTCTCGTCAGGTCACCGCGTCGGGCGCGCGCATGGCGGGGTCCGGCGCTGACGTAATAGGAATTGAACAGGAACGCGTAGTCGGGGTGATAGGGCTGATATCCCGCGCAATGCTCGCCGAGCAGGAACTGCTCGAAAAACCAGGTGGTGTGGGCGCGGTGCCATTTGGCGGGGCTCGCATCCGGCATCGACTGAATCAGCTGATCCTCGGGGCTCAAGGGCGCGGCGCGACGTTCGGTCTCGTTTCGCACCGCAAGAAAAGCGTCGATTAGTTCGTCTGCGAGGCCAGCTTTTTCGGAAAATAACGACGGGCGAGAGGCGGCAATGGCGGATACGGTGTTCGTCACTGGGGTCTCCGGGTCGCAAAAGGAGAACGTTGGCCTCGGGGGGTGGTTCCTCGAGAACGGCCTGTCCTAGATAGGGGTTCCTATCCGGGAAAAAAGCCTCCCCGGGGGCAAACCCGATACGAACCGGCAGCTGTGTCCGTTACCCGCCGGCCGCCTTTTTGGGGGCGCAAACCCGGGCCTGCATGGCAGGTCCGACCGCCAAATTGCTTTGGGTGCACAAGCGTTTGGAGTACATATATGGGAGTCGCGGAAGGCTGGCTGGCAAATGGCCGCAAAGCCCGATTCCGAAGTGGGTGTGTCACCCACCCCTAAAGGAAGAGAATATGAGCATCGAGCAATTCATCGACAACGAAGTGAAGTCGAACGACGTCGTGCTGTTCATGAAGGGCACGCCGCAGTTTCCGCAGTGCGGGTTCTCCGGTCAGGTCGTCCAGATCCTCGATCACATCGGGGTCGGCTATAAAGGCCTCAACGTCCTTGAGTCCGCCGATCTTCGCAACGGCATCAAGACCTACTCCAATTGGCCGACCATCCCGCAGCTCTACGTGAAGGGCGAATTCGTCGGCGGCTGCGACATCATCCGCGAGATGTTCCAGGCCGGTGAATTGCAACAGCTCTTTGCCGACAAGGGCGTGGCGGTCTCGACCGTCGCCTGACAGTGAAGTCCGCCAACTCGGCGGCGTGCGGCTTGAAGTCGTCGTCGCCGACATCACGTCGCTTGCGTGTCGACGCCATCGTCAATGCCGCCAACACATCGCTGCTTGGCGGCGGCGGGGTGGACGGCGCGATCCACCGGGGCGCAGGGCCTGAGCTGCTCAGGGAATGCCGCACGCTCGGCGGCTGCGCCACGGGCGATGCCAAGATCACTCAAGGTTATCGGCTGCCGGCCAAGCACGTGATCCACGCCGTCGGTCCCGTCTGGAACGACGGCCAGCACGGCGAAGACGAATTGCTCGCCTCCTGCTACGCCCGCGCCATTGCGCTCTGTCGTGAAAACAACCTCGCTTCAATTGCCTTTCCCGCGATCTCGACCGGCGTCTACCGCTTCCCGGCCGATCGCGCCGCACGCATCGCGGTCTCGGCAACGGCCGAGGCCTTGCCGTCGGCTCCAACCGTGAGCCGCGTGATCTTCTGCTGCTTCTCCCCGGACAGCGGGCGTCTGCACGAACGGGCTTTGGTTAACGTCGGCGAGCCTTGTCCAGATTGAGCCAGCCGCTAGACTTGGGCCGGAAGGACTAACATTCCCAGCCATCGGTGAGCGCGATGATCGGTCCGCGAAGGACGAGCGGATTTGCGGCCAAACTTGCTGCGGCGTTGGCGCTATTCGCTTTTGCGATTGGCCCCGGCGCCACCCGCGCCGAACTCCCAACCTCCGTCGCGTCAGGTTTTTCGGCCGAAGGGCTCGAGCGCGTCCGCGACTACATGCGCAACGAGGTCGCGACCGGCAAGATTCCCGGCGCCGTTCTTCTGATCCAGCAGCACGGCAAGCCGGTGCTGTTCGAAAGCTTCGGGATGAAAGACGTCGAAAGCCGGCGTCCGATGACCGACGATGCGATCTTCCGGATCTATTCGATGTCGAAGCCGATCACGTCGGTGGCCGTCATGATGCTCGTCGACGACGGCAAGATTTCGCTCGACGATCCCCTGTCGAAATTCATTCCGGCGTTCGCCGAAGACCAGGGTTGCGGTCGAAAAGCGCGACGAGAACGGCAACGTCGTGCTGGCCACCGAGCCCGCCGTGCGTCCGATCCGCATTCTTGATCTCCTGCGCCAAACGTCCGGTATCACCTACGGCTTTTATGGCGATAGTCGCCGTTCGAAAGCTCTACGATGCAAGCGGGCTGTTTGACGGTGATGTCGACAATGCGCAGTTTGCCGAACGGCTCGCGAAACTGCCGCTGGCCGAACAGCCGGGCACGCTCTGGGACTACGGCCATTCGACCGACATCCTCGGCCGCGTGATCGAGGTGGTTTCCGGAAAGTCGCTTTATGAGTTTGAAAAAGAGCGGCTGCTCGATCCGCTCGGCATGCCTGATACGGCGTTCAAGGTCGGTGATCCCAAACGCTCGCGCATCGCCGAACCGCTTACACGGCGATATCCCGCTGAGCACGGTCAAAGGTCTCGGTGATCCGGTCGAGCGGCGGCGCTGGGAATCCGGCGGCGGAGGGATGGTCGGGACGGCCGCTGACTACGCGCGCTTCGCGCAGATGCTGCTCAACGGTGGCGAACTCGATGGCAAGCGGTACCTCAAGCCCGAGACGGTTTCCCTGATGACGTCAGACCTCGTGCCGCCGGAATCCGGGATTGCGCGCGACTCACTACTACTTCCCGAGCGGTGACAGCGGTTTTGGGCTCGGCTTTGCCGTTCGCGCGGTTCATGACCCGCTGTTGCCGACAGGGGAATATCGCTGGGACGGCGCCGGCGGCACGTTCTTCTTCGTCGATCCCAGGGACGATTTATTGGCGGTCTGCATGCTGGCGTCGCCGTCGCAGCGACAGCGTATTCAGATCGAACTGAAGAAACTGATTTATCAAGCGCTGCAAAAGTAACGCTTTAGGCGCCCCGCGCGATCTCGCGGACGTGTCCGATCATTTCCTCGATCATGGCTGAGGTGACGTCGAGATGGGTGCAGGCGCGGATGCGGCCATCCATGACGGCGATCTGGACGCCGCGCTTGTTCAACGCCGCGACCATGTCGCTGGCGCTGATGCCGGCGCCGTCGGGCTTGAAGAACACGAGGTTGGTTTCGGGTTCCTGCACCTCGACGCCCTGGATCTGTGACAAGCCCGCGCGCCAGTGCACGTGCATTGGCGTGATCGTCGGCGAGACGGTCGACGTGATGATCGAGCGCGTAGATGCAGGCGGCGGCGCAAATGCCGGACTGCCGCATCGAGCCGCCGAGACGCTGCTTCCAGCGCCAGACCTGGTCGATGAAATCGCGCGTGCCGGCGAGCGCCGCGCCGATCGGCGCGCCCAGGCCCTTCGAGAAATCGATCCAGGCCGAATCCCAACCCGCGGTCATATCCTTGGCGCTGATGCCGGTGGCGACCGTCGCATTCATCAATCGTGCGCCGTCCATGTGCGTCGCCATGCCGTTGGCCTTGGCGATCCTGGAGACCTCGTCGAGATCGGACTTTTTCCAGATGGTGCCGCCGCCGATATTGGCGGTCTGCTCGGCGCTCACCAGTGTCTGCGGCGGCTGGTAGCGGGTGCGCGGATGAAGTGCGGCACGGAAGGTGTCGGGCGTGAACTTGCCGTCGGCGCCTTGCAGCGGCGTGATCTGGAATCCGCCAAGCGCTGCGTGCGCGCCGCCTTCGCGCGCGATGAGATGCGCGGAGACGTGGGCGAGGATTTCATCGCCGGGCCGGCAATACACCAGTGTCGAGGTGACATTGCACATCGTGCCGGACGGCAGGAACACCGCCGCTTCCTTGCCCATCAGTTCGGCGACGCGGTCATTGAGCAGATTGGTGGTGGGGTCATCGCCGAACTGCTCGTCGCCGACCTCGGCGCGCGCCATCGCCTCGCGCATCCCCGGCGTCGGGCGGGTTTGCGTATCCGACAACAGGTTGATGCGGACCGGAGCCGCCTTGGGATCGGGGCGGGCAGGGATGTAAGCCATTGGATGAGGTCTCTTGAGTGGTCTTCCGGACGAGTAGTCCCTTGGACTTTGCGGCGCGCAGCGATCTTACCTAAACAAAAGGCCCCGGGGAAACCGGGGCCTTGATCTCACGTCATATGCAAAATCAGATCGATTAGCGCGAATAGAATTCGACGATCAGATGCGGCTCCATCTGCACCGCGAACGGCACGTCGGCGAGCGCGGGCACGCGAATGTACTTCGCGGTCATCTTGCCATGATCGACTTCCATGTAGTCCGGCACGTCGCGCTCGGGAAGCTGGCTCGCTTCAAGCACATGCGCGAGTTGCTTCGAGGATTCCTTGACCTCGATGACGTCGCCGACCTTCAGCTTGTAGCTGGAGATGTTGACCTTGCGGCCGTTCACCTTGATGTGGCCGTGGTTGATGAACTGGCGGGCGGCAAACATCGTGGAGACGAACTTGGCGCGGAACACCGCGCTGTCGAGACGGCGCTCGAGCAGGCCGATCAGGTTTTCACCGGTGTCGCCCTTCATCCGCCCGGCCTCGACGTAGATGCCGTGGAACTGGCGCTCGCTGATGTTGGCGTAATAACCCTTCAGCTTCTGCTTGGCGCGAAGCTGAACGCCGAAGTCGGAAAGCTTGCCTTTGCGGCGCTGGCCATGCTGGCCGGGGCCGTATTCGCGGCGATTTACGGGGCTCTTCGGGCGGCCCCAGATATTCTGGCCCATGCGGCGATCGATCTTGTATTTCGCCTCACTACGCTTTGTCATCGCGTCCTCTTTCTCGTTAGTCAGGGTTGAGGAAACGCGCCCTCCTGTGCAGCCGGAGACTTCCCGGACTGCCGACAGGTCCAGCCCTCAAAAGCTTGAAAGGGTGGACCACGGGTCGCGAAACGCTTCGCGGGCCGAAAACGGCCCGCGAGCAGGGCGGTTTCTAGGCAGAAACGGCTTTGCTGTCAATGCGAATGGGCCCGTTCACGGGCCTGTCTTTCACGGGCGCTGCGCCAGTATTTCGGCCGAAATCTCGGTATTCAGCACCTGTTCCAGACGCTTTAGGGCCCGGGCGGCGACCACGGCGTCGGTAATCCGGTGATCCCAGCGGATATTGACGTCGATCCGGTTGTCCGGCCCCACCACGCCATAGCTGAGCAGGAACGGGCTCGGGCTGATCGCCCGGAGCTCGCCGGGCCCGTAGGCGGCGACCGAGGTCACCCCGAAACTTCCGAAATTGTTGGCGGACATCCGTCCGAAATTCTGGCCGAGATACCAGCTCAGCCGCCGCAGCGGCAGCGGCAGCCGGCTTGCCATCAGGATCTTCCGGAAGGCCGGGATTTCCTGGATCGGCGCATTCTTGGCGCGGCGGATCCGTGCATCGATCTCGCGGAGTGGAAGGTCTTCCGGCGATGTGACCTTCTCCGGCAGGATGAATTCCTCGCCGTCTTCGGTCCGCGCCACCGCCACCATCGCAACGCTGCGCGGCAGTTCGAAGAAGTGCGGCCAGGGCAGCTTGACGTAGAGCGTGCGCAGCACCGGCTCTTCGCGGGCCACGATCGCAAACGCCTTGACGAATACGGCGGCCCAGCCGGGGGCGGGCTTGGCCTTGGCGCGCGCTGCCATCAACGGGCCGATATCGAGCGGACGCGAGAACGTGATCGCGGGCACGCGCACCGACGCATGCATGAAGTCGATCAGGAAACGGCGCGGCAATGAGATCTTTCGCTTGGTTCCGCGCATCGCTCCGCCCGGTTTCCTTTTCGATAAGGTCGTCTGATGTCGGCCGACTTAGCACATCAAGCGCAGGCTGATGCCGGACTTTCCGTTTGCGACTTTACGGGGCGCTGGATGAACTGGAGATAAATATATGAAAAATATACGGAAAAAGTGAGGCGGCCTGCTTTAGGCCGCGACCAGCCCGCCGAAAAACGGCAGCAGCGCCTCGTTCAGCCGATGCGGCTGTCCCGACGTGAAAATGACGCGGTAGGCGGTGTCGCCGTGATCGCCGGCTGGCTTGCCAAGCAAGCTGACCACCCGCCGGGCGATCGCTGGCGCGGGGTCGATCCAGTCGACCGGCCAGGGGGCCAATCGGTTCAAGCGGTCCAGCAGCAATGGATAGTGCGTGCATGCCAGCACGACCGTGTCGGTACGGCCGCCGGCATCCTCGCCGGCGCCGACAAAACACGGCTCCAGTTCGGCCAGGATCGCTTCATCGCTGACCGTGCCGCCGCTCAACGCTGTTTCGGCGAGCGCTGCAAGCTCCGCCGATCCAACCAGCGTCACTTCGCAGCCTTGGGCGAAATCACGGATCAGAGTTCTGGGTGTATTCGCGTTTCACTGTGGCCTTGGTCCCGAGCACCGAGACGCGCTTGGTCCTGGAAGTCGCGCAAGCCGGTTTGATCGCGGGCACAGTGCCGACAAAGGGCACGGTGTAGGCGGCGCGCAAATGGGTCATAACGGAGACCGACATCGTGTTGCAGGCGATGACGACCAGATCGGGACCGTGCTCGGCGATCAGTTCGCCCATCAGTGGCACCACGCGATCGATGATCTCTTCCTCGGTGTGATGGCCGTAGGGAAAAAAACTGTCATCAGCGACGTATACATAGCGGGCATCGGGGCGTGCCCGCACGACCTCGCGCAGCACCGTCAGCCCGCCGAGGCCGGAATCGAAGACAAGAATGTTCGGACGCTCCCCCATGGCGTTCATCCTAGCCGATCCGGCGTTACCTTTCAGTTGTCTTTTGCGGGGCAGCCCAAGAGACGGGAGCGGGAATAATTTCCCCTTTGCATGAGTTCTAACAAAGCGCGCCCAAAATCGGGCAGGACGGACCATCGTTTTAATGTAATCAGTCCGATGTATTCGGATCGAATTCGAAACTTGCGGGATCACGGATGATACGGAATACGACCAAGAGCTGGGGCAGTGTCGCGCGGGCGTTCCACTGGATTATCGGCCTCACCATTCTCGGCATGCTGGCCTATGGCTGGTGGATGAACCACATCCCGGCGCGGCCGGACCGGTTCTTCTACCGTTCGATCCACGCCGATATCGGCTACATGCTGTCTGGTGGCGATGGTGCTGCGGATCATCTGGCGCGCCGTCAATCCGACGCCGGCTCTGCCGATGGAAACACCGCGCTGGCAGCGGATCGCCGCGCATGTCAGTCACGGCGCGCTTTATCTGGCTACCTTCATCGTGATCTTCCTGGGCTGGGCGCATTCCGGTGCGCGCGTGCAGGGCGACTACGGCAGCTTCTTCGGGCTGTTCCACGTGCCGCAGTTCACTTCGCCCGACAAGGCGGCCGCCGGCTTCTATGAGGACGTGCACATCTACGCCGCTTACACGCTGCTGGCGCTGATCGTCATCCACACCGTGGCAGCGGTCTGGCATCACTTCATCAAGCGCGACGGCGTGACCGCGCGCATGGTGGACGGCCAGGCAGGCTGAGTTCTTTCGTGTCAGGCCTATCCGTTCAGGCCTGACCGAACACGCGCTTGAAGATCGTATCGACGTGCTTGAGGTGATAGCCGAGGTCGAACTGCTCTTCGATCTCGGTATCCGTCAGATACTTTTTGACGTCGGCATCCTTCTTTAGCAGCGACAGGAAGTCGCCTTCGCCGCGCCACACCGGCATCGCGTTGCGCTGCACGAGCTTGTAGGCGTCCTCCCGGCTCGCACCCTTTTGCGTCAGCGCGATCAGAAGCCGCTGCGAGTGAACGAGGCCGCCCAGGCGGTCGAGATTTTTCTGCATATTGGCGGGATAGATCAGGAGCTTTTCGACAAGGCCGGCAAGGCGGTTGAGCGCGAAGTCGAGCGTCACCGTCGCATCGGGCCCGATCATGCGCTCGGCCGACGAGTGCGAGATGTCGCGCTCGTGCCAGAGCACGACGTTTTCGAGCGCCGGGGTCACATAGGCGCGCACCATGCGCGACAGCCCTGAGAGATTTTCCGACAGCACCGGGTTGCGCTTGTGCGGCATCGCCGACGAACCCTTTTGGCCTTCCGAGAAGAACTCTTCGGCTTCCAGCACTTCGGTGCGTTGCAGATGACGGATCTCGGTCGCCAGGCGCTCGACGGAGGAGGCGATCACGCCGAGCGTGGCGAAATACATCGCGTGGCGGTCGCGCGGGATCACCTGCGTCGAGATCGGCTCCGGCCGCAGGCCCATCGCCTTCGCAACGTGTTCTTCGACCCGCGGATCGATCTGGGCAAAGGTGCCGACCGCGCCCGAGATCGCGCAGGTCGCAACCTCATGGCGGGCGGCGATCAGCCGCTCGCGGGCGCGCGAGAATTCGGCGTAGGCGATAAGCGAGCTTCAATCCGAAGGTCACGGGCTCGGCATGGATACCGTGCGAGCGGCCGATGGTCGGCGTCATCTTGTGTTCGAAGGCGCGCTTCTTCAGCGCGGCAAGCACCTTGTCGATGCCGGTGAGCAGAAGGTCGGCCGCGCGCGTGAGCTGCACGTTGAGGCAGGTGTCGAGCACGTCGGAGGAGGTCATGCCCTGGTGGACGAAGCGCGCCTCGGGGCCGACGATTTCGGCCAGATGGGTGAGGAAGGCGATGACGTCGTGCTTGGTCTCCCGCTCGATCTCGTCGATCCGCGCCACGTCGAAGGTCGCGTTCTTGGCCTTGGCCCAGATGGTCTTCGCCGCTTCCTTCGGGATGACCCCCAATTCCGCCAGCGCATCAGCCGCATGGGCCTCGATCTCGAACCAGATCTTGAAGCGGGTCTGGGGCTCCCAGATCGCAGCCATTTCCGGACGGGTGTAGCGGGGGATCATTGGCGACTCTGAGCTTTTTGAGGGGGTTAGGGGCGCTTTAGCAGAGCGGGCGGGGGGTGACAAACGGCCTGAGGAGAGGACTTCACCGAGCCTGTGGACGGCTAGAAAAGCCTCCCAAATCACAGAATATTGAATGACAGATATTGAAATCTGTCAGTGCGATGGTCTATATTGTCTGCGACGCCTACAGATTGAGGCGTCCCTGTTGGGCCGCACCGGCGGCCAGCCAGGACCGAAACTCTAAGGACTACCGCCATGACATTCGAAATTTTACACCTGACGACCCAAATCCAGCATTGGCTCAACAAGCGGATTGCCCAGCATCTCGCCGACCAAGCTGAACGCCTCGCCCGCTAACCGCCGAGATCGCCAGCCATATATAGGTAAGGCTGACGCAAGCAGGAGTGCGCTGATGAACGAGAATGTGGTTTTGACACCGGAACGCATTCTGGAAGTCACCGAAGACGTTCTGCGCCGCTATGGTCTCGCCAAAGCTACTGTTGTTGACGTTGCACGTGCGCTCGATGTGAGCCACGGCAGCGTCTACCGCCATTTCCCGAGCAAGGCCTCACTGCGCGAGGCCGTTGCCCAACGTTGGCTCGAGCGCGTCTCGACGCCGCTTGCCAAAATCGCCGCAAGCTCAGAGCCTGCGCCCGCCAAATTCGAGCGCTGGCTTCGCGAGCTGTTCACGGCGAAACAGAAACGCTACCTCGAAGACCCCGAAATGTTTGCGACCTACCTGACGCTCGCGCGGGAGGCCTGCAAGACGGTGAACGGGCACAAGGCCTGCCTGACCGACCAGCTCGAACTGATCCTGGCCGATGGCGTCAAGCAGGGCGCCTTCGAGATCGCCGATACAAAAGTCACCGCGCAGGCGATTTTCGCCGCCGTGACCCGCTTCCACCATCCGGCCCATTCGGACGAATGGAAGGATCCGCAACTGCCGGCGCGGATCGACGCCTTGATCGCGCTGTTGCTGCGCGGCATCGAGGTGTGCAAGCGCTAACGGTCTTTGCCGTAGCTGCAATTTGCACGCTGGCCATCTCCTGTAGTTTGATATCCGTCAAAGCGGAGATGTCGCCGTTCGCCATGATCGGCGCGCGTCCCGCGCTACACTGTGAGGCGATGCGTGCGGCTGGCATTGTTTGCGGACATTCACGCCAACCGGCAGGCGCTCGCTGCATGCCTTGATGCGGCGCGGGTACGCGGCGCCGAGCGCTTCGTTTTTCTCGGCGACTATGTCGGCTATGGCGCCGATCCCGAATGGGCGGTCGAAACCGTGATGGAATTGGTCGGGCAGGGGGCGCTTGCGGTGCGCGGCAACCACGACAACGCCATCGGCTCGCCAAGCGAGAGCATGAATGCCGAGGCGCAGGCCGCGATCGAATGGACGCGGGGCCGGTTGAACGCGCCCCAGCGAAAATTCCTCGCCGAACTGCCATTGACGCGCGAGGAGGACGATCGCCTCTACGTGCATTCCGAAGCGAGCCAACCGGCGAAATGGCGTTATGTTCGCTCGAGCGCCGATGCCGGGCGGAGCCTGATCGCAACCGACGCAGACATTACGTTTTGCGGCCATATTCACCGGCCGGCGCTTTATTCGATGTCGGTGACGGGAAAGATGACGAGCTTTGTCCCGGTTTCCGGCGTCGCGGTGCAGTTGCTGTCGGGCCGCCGCTGGCTCGCGGTGTTGGGCTCGGTCGGCCAGCCGCGCGACGGCGATCCGGCGGCCTCGTTTGCGATGTTCGACACGGATCGTCGCGAGATCACCTGGTGCCGCGTTCCCTATGACATCGACACCGCCGCCCGGCGCATTCGCGACAACGGCCTGCCGCCGTCGCTCGCCGATCGCCTTTTCGCCGGGAGGTGAGGGCGATGGCGAAGTTCACAATGGAGCCCGGTGCAGTCCTCGACGGCTTTACGCTTGGCGAGTGCGTTCATCGCGGCGGCATGGCGACGCTGTGGAGCGTCAGCCGCGACGACATCGCCGTGCCCGTGCTGATGAAGATCCCGCGGGTTGCGGAAGGCGAAGATCCCGCCGCCATCGTCTCCTTCGAGATGGAGCAGATGATCCTGCCGAAGCTGACGGGCATTCACGTCCCGCATTGTTACGCGACCGGCGACTTTGCCCGGCAGGCCTATGTCGTGATCGAGCGCATTCCCGGCCAGACGCTCTATCGCCGGATCGGCGAACTCCCGCTGCCTTACGAAGAGGTGCGTCTCATCGCGCTGAAAATCGCCGACGCGCTCTGCGACCTGCACCGGCAGAATGTCATTCATCACGACATCAAGCCGTCGAGCATCATGTTCCGCCCGTCAGGCGAAGCGGTGCTGATCGACTTCGGCCTGTCGCATCACAACCAGTTGCCGGACCTGTTGCAGGAAGAATTCCGCGTACCTTATGGCACCGCGCCATACATGGCGCCGGAGCGTTTGCTCGGCGTACGCGACGATCCGCGCAGCGACCTGTTCTCGCTCGGCGTGCTGCTTTATTTCTTCACGACGGGCGTGCGGCCGTTCGGCGAGAGCGAGACGATGGCCGGGATGCGGCGGCGATTGTGGCGTGATCCCTATCCGCCACGCCAGTTGAAACCAGACTATCCGCCATGGTTGCAGGAGATCGTGCTGCGCTGTCTCGAGATCGATCCGGCGTGGCGGTATCCGACGGCATCTCAACTGGCGTTCGAACTCGCCCATCCGGACCAGGTCAAGCTCACCGCGCGTTCCGAACGGCTCAAGCGCGATCCGCTTTCGACCGTCTGGCGCCGCCGCTTCAACGGCAACGTGATCCCGCCGCCGGGCAAGTCGGCCGTGGCGGCCCAGTTGGCCGCCAGCCCCATCGTCGCGGTTGCGATCGATGTGGCGGAAGGGTCGAACGAACTGAACGACGCGCTGCGCACCACCGTCGAGCGCATCCTCAAGACCTCACCGTCGGCGCGGCTTGCCTGTCTGAATGTATTGAAGCTCGGCCGCGTCACCATCGATCGCACGCTCGATGAAGAAGGCAACAACAAGCATGTCGAACGATTGGTCACGCTGAAGCATTGGGCCGCGCCGCTCAAGCTCGATGAGAGCCGGCTGACCACGCATGTGCTGGAGGCCGTCGATCCCGCAAGCGCGATCCTGGAATTTACGGAGGCCAATCATGTCGATCACATCGTGATCGGCGCGCGGCAAAGTTCGCTGGTACGCGCGCTGCTGGGCCGCACCTCGGCCAAGGTCGCGACCGAGGCCCCATGTACCGTTACCGTGGTGCGGCCGCCATGGCGGGCCACGGAAACCAGCGGGCGCAGGGAACCGCCGGACGACCGGTCGATTCCGGCGATCTAGGCACGCCGCCGCGTAGCCCGACTATCGAGTGATGAAGTCCTTCGGGAAAAGCTCTTCGGTCTCGCTCTTGAAATTGAAATTCGCCAGGATCCATCCCGTGCCGGTCATCTTGAAGTTGAAACGAAAATAAACGAAGCCAACCTCTTCGATGTAGGCGTAATAGACGATCTGGCGAAGTGCGCCGCCGAAATCGCTATCGATGACCTTTTTGAAGGTCTCGATCTTTTTTCCGTCGAAGATTTTCATCGCGTTTTGCAGTGTTTCCGCGACGCTTGCCTTTCCGATCGTGGCGGCAATTGTCTTTGCTGCCTCAGCGGCGGCAAGCCGGGGCGGGGTCCCGAAAATATTGACAATGAATTTTTCAGGATCTTGAATTCGCAAAGGCGCGTCCGCGAAGGCAGACGTGGCGAATGCAAGCGTAGCGACTAAAGTCAAACAAAAGCTGCGCATTGTGCGCTCCCGGCTTCCCTGTGAATTCCCGTGTAACCCTAGACCGCTTCGCCCCGCGCGATCGCCGCCGCATGGCGGATCGCCGAGATGTTGGCCTTGTAGGCCTCTCTGGTGCCGCCCTTGAACACGGCCGAGCCCGCCACGAAGGCGTTGGCGCCGGCGGCCGCCAACTGCGCCGGAATTGTCCGCGCCCACACCACCGTCGACTTCGATGTCGATCGGCCGGCCCGCGGTCATCGCGCGCAAGTCTTGGACTTTCGCAAGCGTTGAGGGAATGAACGCCTGTCCACCGAAGCCGGGATTGACCGACATCAGCAGCACCAGATCGATGCTGTCGAGCACATATTCGATCGTCGAAAGCGGCGTCGCCGGATTGAGCGAGACGCCGGCCTTCTTGCCGAGCGCACGGATCGCCTGCAACGAACGGTGCAAATGAGGGCCGGCCTCGACGTGTACCGTGATGTGATCGCATCCGGCCTTCGCAAAGGCTTCGAGATAGGGATCGCACGGCGAAATCATCAAATGGGCGTCGAAGATCTTCTTGGTGTGCGGACGCATCGCCTTGATGACGTCGGGCCCGTAGGAAATGTTCGGCACGAAATGACCGTCCATCACGTCGAGATGGATCCAGTCGGCGCCGGCGGCATCGACGCTGCGGACCTCTTCGCCGAGCTTGGAAAAATCCGACGCCAGGATCGAGGGCGCAATGACGAGGGGGCGGGGAGTGAGGGAAGCGGACATCGGTGCGGTCTTCCGTGAAGCTGTGTCGTATTTTTCGCGTAACACGCGAAGGCGTTGCGGGCAATGCAGTGGCTCCGGACGCGGAAAAATCTGCCCGGGGACGGTGAAAAATCTGCCGCCGGCGGCACTAATTGCCGATCATTGACCGCGTTCCGACTTCGCGAGGGCCATAATTTCATTGATCAATTTGATATGGCACGGCGTTTGCTGTCCGATATGCACGGGATCTTTGTTCGTCCTTTCGGAGTTTGCGTCATGTTGCCTGCCATCGGTGCCGCCGCTGTTGCTGCGTTCGACGCCGTTCAATCATTGACGTCGAAAAAAAAGCCGTCGTCGCCCGACACGATCGGCTTCGCATCGGCATTGGCCAACCCGAAAGCCGCTTCCCAGGCATTGTCCTCGGCTTCGCACAACACGGGCTACACCAAATCGTCGGTCTCGGCGAACGATATCAACGCACTGCTCGGTTCGCAGAACCACCCGTCATCCGATTCCGAGCCCAGTTCGGACACCAAGCATTCGGCAGCAACGCTGAACCAATCCCAGGTGGTTTACAATGCGATCGATCAGCTGAGGCAATCGGCAGGCGTTCCTGTGGGCCACAACCCGGTTTCCCTCCGCGTCTGAGCGCCGTCGTCGTCGTTCGCTATCCGAAGCGATCCCGCCAGGCCGGAATGGCGCCGGGTAGCGGCAACGCGGCCGCCGCGTAGACCCCGCGGGCAATCGCACGCGCCACGACGTTGGCGGCGACCATGCCGAGCTCGGTGAGACCGACCAGCGGATCGATCGGCCGTTCGCCGGTCGCGGCCGCGAACACCACGTCGCCATCCATCGGCGCATGCACCGGATAGATCGCCCGGGCAAACCCGGTCTGCGCGATCATCGCGAGCCGCCTGGCCTGGGTCTTGGTGAGCGCGGCATCGGTGACGACCACGGCGAGCGTCGTGCTTTCGGCTTCCGTCGCCGCGGGCCCACCCTTGATGCGCATCTTCAGCATGTCCGGCGTAAAGGTTTCGGGCAAACCGCGGCCGCCATATTCGTCGCCGATCTCGAAAGGCGCGGCCCAAAACCACGGCCCGTCGCCGACGGTCACGCTGCCGAGCGCATTGACCACGGCAAGCGCTGCGACCGTTACGCCATCCCCGGTTTGAGCGGAGGCCGATCCGAGCCCGCCTTTCAGATTGGCGGTCAAGGCGCCGAGGCCGGCGCCCGCGCTGCCGAGTGCAAAGCTTGAACTCGCCGCCGTTGCCGCGGCGTAGCCGAGATCGCGGTAGGGTGCAAAGCGGCCCCACTTCTTGTTGCCGCCGTTGAGCAGGTCGAAGCAGATCGCGCCGGGCACGATCGGGATCACGGCGCCGCGAACATTGAGGCCGCGGCCCTGTTCGGCGAGCCAGGCCTGAACGCCGCCTCCGGCCTCGAGCCCAAACGCCGAACCGCCGGACAGCGCGAGGGCGTCGATCCTCTCCACGGTGTTGGCGAGATCGAGCAGCGCGCCCTCGCGGGTGCCGGGGCCGCCGCCGCGTACATCCATCGCCGCGACCGCCGGCTGATCGAAGATCACGGCGGTGACGCCGGACGCGAGAGCCGCGTCGTCGGCGTGGCCAACGCGAACGCCTGCGATGTCGGTGAGAAGATTTTTCATCGGAACCCGCTGGTGTGTGACCGTTCACAAATCCGCATCATGGCTGTCGCGCGTTCTAGCTATTGAGCGCGAGGCGGATCATGCGCGCCAGATCGGTTTTCCGATAGGGCTTGGCGAGCAGAAGCACGCCGGTATCGAGGCGCCCATGATGGACGATGGCGTTCTCGGTATAGCCCGAGGTGAACAGCGTCTTCAATCCCGGCCGGCGGACGATCGCGGTATCGACCAGTTGGCGGCCATTCATCGAGCCCGGCATGATGACGTCGGTGAAGAGAAGATCGATGGGCGTGGGGCTGTCGATGATCTCGAGGGCCTCGGAAGCCCGGCTGGCCTCGAGCGTCTTGTAGCCGAGACTTTGGATCTGGGTGATGACATAGCGGCGCACCAGCGCGTCGTCTTCCACCACCAGGATTGTCTCGTCGCCGCCCTCGACTTCTATGGAAGTCAGCGACTCCACCGGCGTATCCGACAGCCCGGTCGCGCGCGGCAGATAGATTTTCACCGTGGTGCCGTGGCCGACCTCGCTGTAGATCTTGATGTGCCCGTTCGATTGCTTGACGAAGCCGAACACCATGCTCAGGCCGAGACCGGTGCCTTTGCCGACTTCCTTGGTGGTGAAGAAGGGATCGAACACCCGCTCCAGATTTTCGGGCGAGATGCCTGTGCCGGTGTCGCTCACGGCCACCATCACGTAGTTGCCGGCCTCCACGTCCTGGTTCATCGCGGCATAGGCTTCGTCGAGATGAATGTTGCCGGTCTCGACGACGAGCTTGCCGCCGGTTGGCATGGCGTCGCGTGCATTCAGCGACAGATTGAGGACCGCGGTGGTGAGCTGGTTCGGATCGACCAAGGCAGGCCAGGCGTCCAGCGCGAGCTGGGGATTGATCTGGATTTGCTCGCCGAGCGTCGGCCGCAACAGCTTGATGGTCTCGACGATCAGCGTGTTGACGTCGATCTCGCGCGGTTGCAGCGGCTGCCTGCGTGCAAATGCGAGCAGATGTTTCGTCAGGCTCGCGCCGCGTTCGGCGGCGTCGTCGATCATCCGGGCGATCGCGGACATCTGAGGGTCATTGGCCACCGCATCGGACAGAATGCCGATCGTGCCGGTGATGACGGTCAGGATGTTGTTGAAGTCGTGAGCGACGCCGCCGGTGAGCTGGCCGACGGCGTCCATCTTTTGCGCCTGGCGCAACTGGGCCTCGGCGGCCTGCTTTTCGGTGAGGTCGCGGCCGACGAAGAAATGACGGTGAACCGGCTCCGACCAGGTTCCCATCCAGCCCAGATTAACGGCATGTCCTTCCCGGTGGACATAGCGGGTTTCGAAATTGCGCATCAGGTGACCGCGTCTCGCGGCGCGCATTTCCTGCCGCGTGCTTTCGAGATCGTCGGGATGGATGAATTCCGTCGCGCTGTGGCCGATCATCTCCTCCGGCCTTATTCCCAGGATCGCGGTGGAGCTCGGGCTGACCTGGACGAAGGTTCCTTTGGTATCGGTGACCAGGATGAGGTCCTGCGAGGTCTCGAAGATGCGCTGACGCTCCTCGATTTCCTGGGTCAGCGCCGCCTGGGTGCGGATGTTCTCGGTGATATCGCGCGCGATCTTGGAGGCGCCGACGATCTGGCCTGAACTGGAGCGTAAAGGCGAGATCGAAAGCGAGACGGCTACGGTCTTGCCCTCGCGGGTTTTTCGCGTGGTCTCGTGATGAGCGATTGTCTCGCCGCGGCCGACGCGCTCGAGAATGTCGCGCAACTCGGCCAGACGCTCGGGCGGGGCGATGAGATCGATGTGTTCGCCGATGGCCTCCGTGGACGTATAGCCGAACAGCCGCTCGGCCGCCGAGTTCCAGCCGGTGATGGTGCCGTCCAGTGCCTGTGTGATGATGGCGTCGTTGGAGGATTCAACGACCGAACTGAACAGCCGCTCGCGCTCGGAATGGCGCTGTTGTTCGGACGCGCTCTCGCGGCGCAAGGCATGGAGCAAACGGGACAGCCGCGCCTGCAAATTGATGTTTTGCAGCAGCAGCACCCCGAGCACGAAGCAGGCGGCGACAAGCCCGTAGACGCGGCCGATATAGAAGCCGAAATCGAACCGTCCGGAGTTGAGCAGGGCCGACGATGCCACGTCGAGCAACCAGGCGAACAACACCACCATGAGCCAGACGTCGAGGACCGAATGCGGACGCCGCAGCCCCAGGACGATCAGGGCCGAAAGGTTGATAAGCCACACGGTCGACGCCGCACCGTACAGTGCCGGGGCGTAGCCTTTGTCGGCGAGAAGCACGGGCAGCAGGTCGTGCTGTTCCGTCAGCACGTACATCACGGCCGCCATCAGGGCGAAGACCCCGGCCACGCTCCAGAAAATCGACTCCCAGACCGGCCCCTTGATTTCGCGGCCGCCATCCTTGTCCTTGAGCAGCGCGTATCCAAGCACGCACAGCGGGAAACCGCCGTGCCAGACCATGAAGAGCCAGGCGGTGGTCTGCGAACCGGCGTTGAACAGGCCACCGGGCGTCAGCAGATTCGGAAAGGTGAGGGCGTGAACGACCGCTGCAATCGCGGTGAACAGGTATCCGCTCGCAAGCAGCAGCAACGCGCGCGATCGCAGCAGCGAAAATTGCGAGAGCAGAAGGATCGTGGTGATCAGGTCGTTGATCGCCAGCGCGGATTGATAACTGGCGACGAAGGCGGGCAGGGCCGGCAACTGCACGCGCGAGAAAGGAAGGGTAACCGCGAAGAAGATCGCCGACACGACGACAACGCCAAGGGCGATGGTGCGGTCACGGCTGGTGGCAGGCAGGGTCGAGAGGAAAATATTGCGGTCGTCGCCTGCTTGCACCTTGGTCTCCTACCCCGCTTGCAACGGCCCGGTCCATTTCGGACGCACGTTCATCCGCTGCGTCGGTACCCGTCGGCGCAACGCAGTCGATGATCATATTGTCCTTATTGCCGTTCGGAGGGAATGCCTGCGGAGCTGTTTCCGTGCAGGCCGGGCAAAAGCTGCGAGCTCGACAGGCTGCCGTTGACGACCGCCAGCAGGTCGGCGGGCTTGAATGGCTTTTGCAGGCTTGAGACGGCGCCCAAACGGGTCGCCATGTGCAGGAAGTCCGGCGCATGTTCCGATGCGAGGCTGAACTGCTGCCCTGAAATCACGATAACCGGCATATCCGGCCGCGACAGATGCACCTGGCGCATCGTCTCAAAGCCGTCCATTCCCGGCATGAAGATATCGACAACGAGAAGGTCGAAGCTTTGGGTTGCGAGGAGTTGCAGGCCCGCACGACTATTGTCGACGGCTTCGACCGTGTGGCTCGCGCGTTCGAGCAGGATCTTGATGGTGGCAAGAACCGCCCGGTCGTCATCGATGACGAGAATGCTCGCCATGACTTCCTCTTGGCAAGGATTAGTCCGTTCAACCGAAGGCTTACATACTTTTTGATTCAGGCCAAGGCGGGCAGCAGCGCCACGGTCCTGATTGGTTGACGCCAACTTACTGCGTGGCGGCAAATCTGCCGATCGAACAGGCCGCTGTAGCCTTTGGTTGCCGTGGGAACTCAAGCCGCTGTCAACGCGTGGAGCCGGAAACGAAAACGCCCCGGCGAACCGGGGCGTCAATCAAGCTGCGATTGGATGGAACCCTGGATGCTCTGCGATCGGCCAAGGTCCCATTTGCATAAGCGTTCTATGAACCCTTGGGATTGATCTCGGTATAGTTGCCCTTGGAATCCCATTTATAGACGACGTAGTCGATCTGCTTGATGTCGCCCTTGGCGTCGAACTCAAGCTTGCCGATCACGGTGTCCCAGGATCCGCCCTTGATGGCTTCCATGACCTTCTTCGGATCGGTGCTGCCGGCCTTCGCGACGGCCTGCGTCCACACCTGCATCGCGGCATAGGTATAAAGGGTGTAGCCCTCCGGATCGATGTTGTTGGCCTTGAACTTCTCGACGATCGCTTTCGCGGTCGGCTTGTTGCGCGGGTCGGGGCCGAAGGTGAAGAGCGTGCCTTCGCCGGCCGGTCCGGTGATGGAGGCGAACTCCTTGTCGGCGAGCGCATCGCCGGCCATCAACACCGTCTGCATGCCCTGGTCACGCATCTGGCGCACGATCAGGCCGGATTCCTGATGGTAGCCGCCGACATAGACCAGATCGATGTTCTCACGCTTCATGCGCGAGACGATCGCGGTGAAGTCCTTGTCGCCCTTGTTGTAGGACTCGAACATCTTCTCCTGGAAGCCGGCCTTGTTGAGCGCCTTCTTGGTCTCGTCGGCGAGGCCTTTGCCATAGGTGGTCTTGTCGTTGAGGATGGCGACGTTCTTGCCCTTGTAGACCTTGGCGATGTAGTCCGCCGCGACCAGGCCCTGCTGATCGTCGCGGCCGCAGACGCGGGCGACGTTCCAGAGCTTGCGCTCGGTGAACAGCGGATTGGTCGACGCCGGCGTGATTTGCAGCACGTTGCCGTCGGCATAGGCTTCCGATGCCGGGATCGACGACGACGAGCAGTAGTGTCCCATCACGAACGGGATCTTGGCGCTCGCGAATTTTTCGGCGATCGAGCGAGCCTGCTTCGGATCGCAGGCGTCGTCGCCGACTTCCAGCGCCAATTTCTTGCCAAGCACGCCGCCGGCAGCGTTGACGTCGTTGACGGCCATTTCGGCGCCGTTCTTCATCTGACGGCCGAAAGCGGATTCACCGCCGGTCATCGGGCCCGCCACGGCGACGGTGAGGTTTTGCGCAAACGCTGCGGTCGACAGCGCCAGCGACGCACCGATTGCCAGGCCAAAGAGCTTGATTGATTTCATGAGGGATCCTCGTGGGTAGTTCGCCATGGGATTTCGTTCCCGGTGGTCCTGTTCGAAGAACAGGCCGCCGGATAGAGCAGGTGTGGCGGTATTCTCGGCTGATTTTGCGGCGAAGTCATCGGGAAATTTAGGGCAAACGGGGCGGCGACTTGCCCTTTTTGGGCTTCACGCGCTCAAGCCACCTGTTAATGCCGGCCGCCTTCCAGATAGGCGGCGCGGATTTCCGGACGCTGCAGCAGTTCCGTGCCCGTTCCCTGAAGGGTAATGAGGCCGTTGACCATGACGTAACCGCGATGGGCAAGTTTCAGCGCGTGGTTGGCGTTCTGCTCCACGATCAGGACGGTGAGGCCGTCCTGGCGGTTGAGGGTGCGGATCGCGTCGAAAATCTGGCGCGCGATCAGGGGCGCAAGTCCGAGCGAGGGTTCGTCGAGCAGGAGCAGGCGCGGGCGGCTCATCAATGCGCGCCCGATCGCCAGCATCTGCTGTTCGCCGCCCGACAGCGTACCGCCACGCTGGGCCAGACGTTCCTTGAGTCGCGGAAACAGCGCCAGCACGCGATCGAGGCCGTCTTTCCGCTCCGCCTCGCTGCACTCGGTGGCGTCGGCGCCCATTTGCAGGTTTTCCGCCACGCTCATCCGCGGAAATATTCGCCGGCCCTCGGGCGACTGCGCAATGCGCAGGCGTGCGATCTCGTGAGTTGGCACCGCCGTAATGTCGCGGCCGTCGAACAGTACCCTGCCGGCCTTGGCTTTCGGCCGGCCGAAGATCGACATCATCAGCGTCGATTTGCCGGCGCCGTTGGCGCCGATCAGCGCGACGATTTCGCCCGGTGCAATCTCCAGATCGACGCCCTTGAGTGCTTCGATCTTGCCGTAGGCGGCGCGAAGGCCACGGATCGCGAGCAGGGGCGAGGCGGCAGCCGTGGTCATGGATTGCTCTCCATGACGGCGGCGGCTTCCTCTTCGTCGGCGCCGAGATAGGCGGCGATCACCTTCGGATTGTCGCGTACGTCCTGCGGCGCGCCTTCGGCGATCTTCACGCCGTAATCCATCACCACGATGTGGTCGGAGATTTCCATCACCACCGACATGTCGTGCTCGATCAGAAGGATCGATGTCTTCTCGTTGCGGATCGAGAGCAGCAACTCGCTCAAGGCCGCGCTTTCGCGTGCATTCAGTCCGGCTGCCGGTTCGTCGAGGCACAGCAATGCCGGCTTGGTGCACATCGCGCGCGCGATTTCCAGGCGGCGCTGGTCGCCGTAAGGCAGGTTACCGGCGGCATCGTCCGCGCGTTCCAGCAAGCCGATGCGGTCGAGCCAGCGTTTGGCCTGATCGATCGCCTGGTTCTCCGCCGATCGATACGACGGTGCGCCGATCAGGCCGAGAAAGGTGAAGCCCGAGGCCAGCATCAGCGCATTGTGCTGGGCGACCATCAGGTTTTCGAGCGCGGTCATGCCGGGAAACAGACGGATGTTCTGGAAGGTGCGCGCGACTTTCGCCTGCTTGGAAATCCGGAAATCGTTCAGCCGCTCGAGCTGGAAGTCGCGGCCATCGTCATGCGTCAGGCGGATGCTGCCCGAGGTCGGTTTGTAAAAGCCGGTGATGCAGTTGAAGACGGTGGTCTTGCCGGCGCCGTTCGGGCCGATCAGGGCGGTGATCTTGTGGCGTTCGGCGGTGAAGGAAAGGTCGTTGACGGCGACCACGCCGCCGAAGCGCATGGTCAGGCCTTCGACCTGAAGGATGGTGTCGCCGCTCATCCCCGTCCTTCCCTGGCAAGTTCGGAGGAGATCGCCGTGCTTTGTCGCAAGAAGACCGTTGGCGCACGATGGCCGATCAGGCCGCGTGGCCGCCAGATCATCAGAAGCACCATCGCCATGCCGAACACCAGCATGCGGTATTGATCGAAGCCGCGGAACAACTCGAAGCCGCCGATCAGCGTGAGGGCTGCGAGCGCCACGCCAAGCTGCGAACCCATGCCGCCGAGCACGACGATGGCGAGCACCAGGGCCAATTCCTGGAAGGTGAAGGATTCCGGACTGATGAAGCCTTGTCTCGTGTCGCGAAGAAGGCGCCGGCAAAGCCGCCGAACATCGCGCCGGTTGCGAACGCCGTGAGTTTGGTCGTGGTGATGTTGATGCCGAGAGCGCGACAGGCGACTTCATCCTCGCGCAAGGCTTCCCAGGCGCGTCCAATCGGCAAACGCCGCAAGCGGATCGTCACCCAGTTGGTCAGGAGCGCCAGCGCCAGGATCAAGTAGAACAGAAACACGATGCGCTGCGTCGGCGAGTATTCGAAACCCAGCCGTGCGGCGAGGCCATCTTCGCCCGCTGTGAGCGGAATACCGAAGAATGTCGGCCGCGGGATCGGAGAAATCCCGTTCGGTCCGCCGGTCAGGCTTTGCCAGTTGATGATGACGAGACGGATGATCTCGCCGAATGCCAGCGTCACGATGGCGAGATAGTCGCCGCGCAGCCGCAGCACGGGAAAGCCGAGCATCACTCCCCAGAGCGCCGCAAGAATCCCGGCGAGCGGCAGGCAGATCCAGAACGACAGTCCGAAATTGGTAGCGAGCAGCGCGTAGGAGTAGGCGCCGACGGCGTAGAAGGCGACATAGCCGAGGTCGAGCAGGCCGGCGAGGCCGACGACGACGTTCAGTCCCCATCCGAGCATGACATAGGTCAGAACCTGGATGCCGGTGTCGATGACGTAGCGCTGGTCGTAAAAAACGATCGGCACCAGAATTGCGCCGATCAGGAGCACCGGCGGCAATGCGCGTCCGGCGATGTCGAGTGCGCGTTGTGCCACGGGCGGAAGGGTCCAAGTGGTTCCGACCGGTCCCCACCACTGCCGCAGCAATTCGATGACGATGCTGCCGACAAAGACAATGGCAACGATGGATGCGAGATCGCCGAAGCGCGTCCAGTAGATCAGTTGTCCGGTGGGGCCGGCTTCGGTGCGGATGCCGATCATCAACGAGAACAAGATCAGCGCCACGAAGGCGCTGATGAAGGATTTCTTGAGGATGAAGATGATGCCTTCGCGGCGCGAGGCTTGCGTGAGGTCGGTTGAGGTACCCGTCACGCGTTATCCTTAAACTTTTTCGACTTCGGGACGGCCGAGCAGGCCCGTCGGCAGGAAGATCAGGACCACGATCAGGATCGAGAACGCGGCGACGTCCTTATATTCGACCGAGAAATAGGCCGACCACATGGTCTCGATCAGGCCGATCAGAAGTCCGCCGAGCATCGCGCCGGGCAGCGAACCGATGCCGCCGAGGACGGCGGCGGTGAACGCCTTGATGCCCGCGACAAAGCCCATGAAGAAATCGACGAGCCCGTAGTAGAGCAGGTACATCACGCCGGCGACCGCGGCGAGCGCCGCGCCAATCACGAACGTCATCGAGATGGTGCGGTCGACGTCGACGCCGAGCAGCGCGGCCATGGTCTGGTCCTGCTCGCAGGCGCGCATGTCGCGCCCGAGGCGGGTCCGCGACACCAGCCAGGTGAAGATGCCAAGCAGCACGACGGTGGTGAGAACGACGATGATCTGCGCATTGGAAAGGCGGACCGCAAAGCCGCCGTCTTCGTGCAGGGTGTAGCCGCCGGTAATGACGGGCGGGATCGGCTTGACGCGGGCGCCCTGCGAAATCTGTGAGTAGTTGATCAGGACGAACGACATGCCGATCGCCGACAGCATCGGTGCGAGGCGGAAGGAATGCCGCAACGGACGATAGGCGATGCGCTCCACCGTCCAGCCATAGAGCGCGGTCACCGCCATCGACACCAAGAGCACGATCAAAAGAACCAGCGGTATCGCGGTGAGCCCGATCGAGATCAGGATCAGGAAGGTGATCAGGGCGATGAAGCCGCCGATCATGAAGATATCGCCGTGGGCGAAATTGATCATGCCGACGATGCCATAGACCATGGTGTAGCCGATGGCGATCAGGCCATAGATCGAGCCTAGGACGATGCCGTTGATCAATTGCTGGGCGAAATAATCCATCCGCTGCCGACAGTTGGCGCATTTTCCGGCAAAACGAAACCCGATCTGCCGCTTTCGAAAATGGCGTTTCTACTCCTGACACAGCGAAGGCCCTGGCAGCCGGACGTCGCGTCACTTGGTTTTCTAACAGTGGGAACTTGACGCGGCAACAGCGCTGGATGGCGACTTAAGACCCTGTACAGAGGAAGTTTTCATGTCAGGAGTTCGGGAACTGCACGGCGAGAAAAGCCTGCGGCGAAGCAAAGATATGTTTGCACCGCAGTAAGCGTTGTTTGTGGTCATCTGGACCTGCCGTGGAACCTCAACTAGGTTCCCACTCCCAAGCGGCGACGCAACGAGAGTGATTTTGGTCACCTCCGCAGGCGGAACGACCGCAAGACCTCAGGAGGAAGCCGATGACCCTTACCCGCCGGGATGTAATTGCGACCGCAGGCGCCGCCGCCGCCACGCTGGCCGCCGCGAAGAGCGCCAACGCCCAGTCCTTCGAATTCAAGCCAAACCAGCGCTACCCCGACACGTCGGTCGAAATCCTCGATCCGAGCTTTGCCAAATACAGGATATTCTCGAGCACCCTCGAGCAAGTGGCGACGGGCATGCGCTGGGCGGAAGGGCCGGTGTGGTTCGGCGACGGCAACTATCTGCTTGTCAGCGACATTCCGAACAACCGCATCATGCGCTACGACCAGTCCACCGGAAATTGGGGCGTATTCCGTCATCCGTCGAATTTCGCCAACGGCAATGCGCGCGACCGTCAGGGCCGCTTGATTACCTGCGAACATCTGACGCGCCGCGTCACGCGTACGGAATACGACGGCAAGATCACCGTGCTCGCCGACAACTACAACGGCAAGCGTCTGAACTCTCCGAACGACATCGTCTGCAAATCCGACGGCTCGATCTGGTTCACCGACCCGCCGTTCGGCATCGGTGGCGACTGGGAAGGCGACAAGGCGAACGCTCGGAACTGCCGCACTCGGTCTACCGCATCTCGCCGGACGGTAAGCTCGGTCTCGTCACCGCCGACCTCTTGGGCCCGAACGGACTCTGCTTCTCGCCGGATGAGAAAAAGCTCTACATCATCGAGTCGCGGGCACAGCCGAACCGGCTGGTGTGGTCGTTCGACGTCGGCGCCGACGGCTTCACGCTGTCGAACAAGACCAAGTTCATCGATGGCGGTGCGACCGCGCTCGACGGAATGCGGGCCGATACCGACGGCAATCTCTGGTGCGGTTGGGGTTCTACCGGTGCGCGCCAACAGCAAGGGCGAAGAGCTCGACGGCGTGAAGGTGTTCAACCCGGAAGGCAAGGCGATCGGTTTCATCCGCTTGCCCGAGCGCTGTCCCAATTTGGCGTTCGGCGGTCCCAAAAAGAACCGCCTGTTCATGGCGAGCTGCCACTCGCTATACGCGCTTTACGTCGAAGCGCACGGCGCGGTCTGAACCGGTTTGTTCCGGACCGATCCGGCCGCGCTTCGGGCGCGGCCGGATTAAGGTAAACAAACGGTTTAAATTGCCGACCGCAGTTTAACGGCGTTACTTCCCAAACCAAGCGCACCTCAAAGGCGCATTGGATAACGGGAAGCCACATGTCGAAAAACTGGCGTATCAGTTCAATCAGCGGCGTTCTGCTCGCCGTCTATTTCATTCCGACCTGGGCGACGATCGCCTGGCAAATCGTGGTGACGCCGGTGCAAGGCCTGTTTGCGCGGCCGAGCGTATCCGTCGCCCTCTATGCCACCGATGTCCTGCAACTGCCGACCATGACCGCGGTACGCTTTGCGTGGCTGCTGGCTCTGGGCCGGCTTACCGTGGTTGCCTTCTTCGCACTGTTTCTGCTTCTTGCCGCGCGCGGCATCATTCGCCGGCGCAGCGAAGGAGGCGAGGCGCTCGCGATCGCGCTCACCATCGGCAGCGTGATCAGCTTCGCGTGCATGCTGATGGCCTCGAAGGTTGGCGAGGTCGAAGCGCTGCGGCTGCATGCTTCCGAATTGCTCGTGATGATCGGTACCGGGATCGTGATGCTGTTCGACACGCCCGCGCAGACGCAGACGGTCGAGGTGCCGGCCGATCTACCCGCTCAAGAGGCCAAGCTCAGCTATAATGGCTGAGGCTTCCTTCACCGCGTGATTGGCGGCAGGCACGCCGCAATAGATCGCCTGCTGCAACAAGATTTCCTTGATGTCGTCAGGCGTGAAGCCGCCCTCGGCAAGCGCCGCGCGCACATGCAGGCGAAACTCATCCCATTGGCCGAGCGCGACCATGGTTCCGATCACGAGCACGCGGCGCGTGCGGTGATCGAAATGCGGCCGCGTCCAGATCTCACCCCAGGCATAGCGGGTGATGAGATCGATGAAGTCGGCGTTGAACGCGTTTTTCCCCTTGATCGATTTATCCACCCAGGCATCGCCCAGCACCTTGCGGCGCTGCGCCATGCCGTCGTCGCTGCGCTTCTGGTCATCCATTGAGAATTCTCACTTCTGGGTCAGAAAGCCGATCACCGCATCCGTGAATGCGTGTGGTTGCTCGAGGTTGGAGATATGCGCCGCGTCCAGGATGGTCATCGAAGCGCCGGGAATCTGCCCGCGGATGAATTCGTTGGCGGCGACCGGCGTTGACGTGTCGTGACGGCCGGCGATGACGAGCGTCGGACTTGTAATCTTCGGCAGCAGCGCGCGCTGGTCGAGCGTCGACAGCGTCTCGGCGCAGGCGAGGTAGCCGGCCACAGGCGTGGCGAGCAGCATCGCTCTCAGATTTTGCGTCGCTTGCGGCTCGCGTTCGCGGAAATCGGCGGTCAGCCACGCCGACATCACCGCGTCCGCAATCGCGGCGATGCCGCCTTCCTTGATCAGCTTGATGCGGTTCTGCCAGTTGGTCGGGTCGGGAAAATAGCTCGACGTATTGGCGAGAACGATCCTGTTGAATCGTTCGGGTGCATTGGCTCCGAGCCATTGCCCGACCATGCCGCCGATCGAAAGCCCGCACCAGTGCGTCTTCTGGATGTTCAGATCATCCAGGATGGCGATCACATCGCGGCCGAGGCGTTCGATGGAATAGGGGCCGGGCGGCACGCCTGATTTGCCATGACCGCGCCGGTCATAGCGGATCACGCGAAAGACCTGAGTGAGCGCCTTCATCTGCGGCTCCCACATTCCCATCGTCGTCCCGAGCGAGTTCGACAACATCAGCGTCGGGCCACCGTCGCGGCCTTCGACGGAAACGTTGAGCAGGCATCCGTCGGCGTCGATCATCGGCATGGACTTTTCTCCACTTTTCTTTGTTGGCTTAAGCGTCGTTATTTTCGAGCGAGGCGAGCAGGCGGTCGATCAGGGTTTGCGAAACGCCTTGATAGGCCATCGGCTCCAGCAATTGCGCGATTCGTCGTCGCGTCGAGATGCGCGGTGATGCTCAGGTCCTGTCTCCAGCACCGCGCGCAAACTTTTCTTCTCGGCGACCGCCTTCTTGCTGGCGGCTTCGACCAGATGATGCGCTTCCTGCTTGCCGACTTTTTCGGCCAGCGCAAACGCAACCGCTTCCGCCATGATGAGGCCGCCGGTCGTATCGAGATTGGCGCGCATGCGTGCGGTATCGACTTCGAGGCCTTCGGCGATGTCGACGATGGCGGCGAGCGCACCCGAAGTTACGAGCAGAAGGCTCGGCAGCGTCGGCCATTCCGCGTGCCAGGGGCCGGCGGAACGTTCGTGATCGCCGACTTGTGCGGCGAATATCGTGGCGGCAAGGTTCGGCGCCATGGTGGCGGCGGCGATGGCGCTGGCGGCTGCGACCGGATTGCGCTTGTGCGGCATGGTGGACGAGCCGCCGCGGCCTTCACCCGACGGCTCAAAGGCCTCGGCGACATCGGTCTGCATCATGAGTTGCACATCGCGCGCGATCTTGCCGCAGGTGCCTGCGATGATCGCGAGCACTGAGGCCGCTTCGGCGATCCGGTCGCGGTGGGAATGCCAGGGCGCTTCGGGTAACGGCAGCTTGAGAATGTCGGAGAGCTTCTCCGCGACCATCCAGCCGTGATCGCCGAGGGCGGCGAGCGTGCCGGCTGCGCCGCCGAACTGAAGTGCAAGCGTATGATCCTTGAGGCGCAACAGGCGGCCGCGCGAGCGATGCAGTGCTGCCGCATATTCGGCGAGCTTCAATCCGAACGGCATCGGCAGCGCATGTTGCAGCCAGGTGCGGGCGACGACCGCGGTGTTGCGGTGCTGTCGTGCCAGTCGCGCAAAGCCGGTCACCGCGCGGCCGATATCCGACAGCAGGGCGTCGATGCCGGCGCGCAAGCCCAGCATGGTTGCGGTATCGATCACGTCCTGGCTGGTGGCGCCCCAATGCACGAAGCGGGCGGCGTCCTTGTCCGACTTGGCGACCTCCGACGTCAGCGCCTTGACGAGCGGGATCGCCAGATTGCCGGATCGCGTGGCAGCCTCGGCCAGGCCGGCGAGATCGAAGGCGTCGGCGTTGCAGGCTTTGGCAATCGCTTCCGCGGCGCCCGACGGCACGATGCCAACGGCGCTCTCGGCGCGCGCCAGCGCCGCTTCGAAATCGAGCATGAATTGCAGCATAGCCCGGTCATCGCACACCGCGCGCATGGCGGCGCTGGAGAGCATGGGCGCAAGAAGTGGTGAGAGAGAGCCGGTCATTGGCGGGACCTAAACACCCTTGTGGTCGGCTGCCAATCCTAAAAGCAAATGCAACCCTGCTGCGCCCGCGAATCCATCGTCGGGTTCTTCCTTTTCGCGCGTTCGTGCATTAGTTCATAGCGGACGATCAGTTGAGCGAACGGAGACGCACATGGCCATGACGATGCACGGGGAGGTCCAGCTTCCCGCCGCGCGCGAGGCGGTTTGGGCCAAGCTGAATGACCCCGAAGTGCTCAAGGCCTGCATCCCCGGATGCGAGGAATTGGAACGGACCGAGGACAACGGCTTTCGCGCGGCCGCGAAAATGAAAGTCGGTCCGGTGTCGGCGCGCTTCAAGGGCCGCGTCGCGCTGAGCGATCTCGACCCGCCGAACGGCTACAAGATCTCCGGCGAAGGCGAGGGCGGGGTTGCCGGCTTCGCCAAGGGCGGTGCGACGGTGGCGCTGTCGGACAAGGATGGCGGCACGCTCCTGACCTACGATGTCGAGGCGCAGATCGGCGGCAAGCTCGCCCAGCTCGGGCAGCGCCTGGTCAACGGTGCGGCCAAGAAGCTGGCCGATGAATTTTTCGCGAATTTCGCCAAGGCAGTGCAGGGCTGATTGAAAGGCTGATCGTGGCCCCTCATGATAGGTCTTCGCGACGCCCGTTTGTTCTCATCTAGCCATGCGGCCATGAGGTTGCTCATTGCCGGTATGGCCCATATTATGACCCCGAAACACCTGAAATGACTGCGTCGCCGGGCAGCGTCGGCGCAGCTACAGAGAGCCCGGAATGGCGAAAATCTCCCTGATCGTGAACGGAAATCCCGTCAACGCGAATGTCGATCCCCGCACCCTTCTCGTGCAGCTCCTGCGCGAGAATCTGCGGCTCACCGGCACCCATGTTGGCTGCGACACCTCCCAATGCGGCGCCTGCGTCGTGCATCTCGACGGCAAGGCGGTCAAATCCTGCACCACGCTTGCGGTGATGGCCGACGGCCACGAGGTCAGGACGATCGAGGGGCTGGCCGCCGATGGCGGCCCCTTGCATCCGATGCAGGAGGCTTTTCGCGAACATCACGGCTTGCAGTGCGGCTTCTGCACGCCCGGCATGATCATGACCGCGATCGATATCGTTCACCGCAAGGGTCACGATCTCTCCGATCACACGATCCGCGAAGAACTCGAAGGCAATCTGTGCCGTTGCACCGGCTACCAGAACATCGTGCAGTCCATTGCGGCCGGCGCCAAGGCGATGGCCAAATCCGATCTCGCATAAACGCGTCAGTTCCGGGATATCCAGGGAATACCGATGTACGAATTCAAATATCATCGTCCAGGGACCGTGCGACAGGCGGCGAACCTGCTGGTCAAGAACGAAGACGCCAAGGTCGTCGCCGGTGGCCACACGCTGTTGCCCGTCATGAAACAGCGGCTCGCAAGCCCGCCGCATCTGGTCGATCTCTCCCATATCGAGGGGCTCGACGGCATCGAAATGAAGGGCCGTTCGCTCGTCATCGGCGCGACTGCGACCCACTTCGCGGTGGCAAACTCGGCCATCGTCGGTGAGGCGATTCCCTCGCTCGCCGAACTGGCCGGCATGATCGGCGACCCGGCGGTGCGTCATCGCGGCACCATCGGCGGCTCGCTCGCCAACAACGATCCGACCGCGGACTATCCGGCCGCCGTTCTGGCGCTGGGTGCGACCATCGTCACCAACAAGCGCCGTCTCAAGGCGGAAGAGTTCTTCCAGGGAATGTTCACGACCGCGCTCGAGAGCGACGAGATCATCACCAAAGTGATGTTCCCGCTGCCGAAGAAGGCGGCCTACGTCAAGTTCCGCAACCAAGCCTCGCGTTACGCGTTGGTCGGGGTGTTCGTCGCCCGGCGTCCTTCGGATGTACGTGTTGCGGTCACCGGTGCGGGTTCCGACGGCGTATTCCGCCTGACTGCCTTCGAGGAGGCGCTGAAGAAGCGTTTTTCGGCGAAGGCGCTCGACGGCTTGACGGTGCCGGCGGAAGGCTTGAACAGCGACCTTCACGGCAGCGCCGAATATCGTGCGCATCTGATCGCCGTGATGGCGCGGCGCGCGGTCGAGGCCGCAACCGCAAAGTCATAAGATTTGAAGCCGCAGGAATTGGCGATCTCGGCAGTAACAAGGCTCTTTCACGCATGACCGCATCGGCGCCGCCCAAATCCGTCGACGCCATGCTGGAGTTGCTGGCAGCGCGCGGCTATCTCGCCGAGCGTTCGCTCGCAACTGTTGCTTATCTTTCGCTGCGGATGGGCCGGCCGCTGTTTCTCGAAGGCGAAGCGGGCGTCGGCAAGACCGAGATCGCCAAGGTGTTGTCGGCCGGCCTCGGGCGCAAGCTGATCCGCCTGCAATGCTACGAAGGCCTCGACGCAGCTTCCGCGGTCTACGAGTGGAACAGCGCTGCGCAGATGATCGCGATCCGCCTGGCGGAAGCCAGTGGCGATACCGATCGCGAGCAGCTTTCGGGCGACATTTTTGCCGAGCGCTTCCTGATCAAGCGGCCGCTGTTGCAGGCGCTGGAGCCGGATGTCGCGGGCGCGCCGGTGCTGCTGATCGACGAACTCGATCGCGCGGACGAAGCGTTCGAGGCATATCTGCTGGAAATCCTGTCGGACTTCCAGATCACGATTCCCGAATTCGGTACCGTGAAGGCGCCGCAGCCGCCGATCGTCATCATCACATCGAATCGCACCCGCGAAATTCACGACGCGCTGAAGCGCCGCTGTCTCTATCATTGGGTCGATTATCCCTCCGCCGAGCGCGAGCTTGCGATCGTCAAGTCGCGCCTTCCCGGCATCTCCGCGAAATTGTCGCAGCAGGTCGTGCGTTTCGTGCAGGCGCTGCGGAACCAGGATTTCTACAAGTCGCCCGGCGTTGCCGAGACGCTCGATTGGGCCACCGCGCTTACCGAACTCGATGCCCGCGCGCTGACGCCGGGAGTGGTCGGCGACAGCCTTGGCGCGCTGCTCAAGTATCAGGACGACATCGAGCGGATGCAAGGCGATACGCTGCAAAAAGCTTTGAAAGAGGCGACGAGCGAGAACTGATCGCGCGTTGATTGCCGAGGTCACCGATGGCCATCGATCACCTGAACTCCACCGACAGGACGGATGGCCGACAACGTCATCGGTTTTGCGCGCGCGCTGCGCGTCGCCGGCATGCCGGTCGGCCCGGGTGCGGTCATCGACGCCATGAATGCCTTGCAGTTGATCGATATCGGCAGCCGGAGCGAGGTCTTTACGGGGCTGGAGGCGATCTTCGTCAAACGCCACGAGCACGCGCTGATCTTCGCGCAGGCTTTCGATCTGTTCTTCCGCGCCGCCGACGAATGGAAGCAGATGCTGGATTCGGTGCCGTTGCCCGATCATGCCAAAAAGAAGCCGCCTGCCGCCGCGCGTCGCGTTCAGGAAGCATTTTCCCAGGCGCAGATGACGGAAACGCCGCAGGCGCAGGCCGAGGAATTGCGGCTTTCGGTGTCCGACAAGGAAATTCTGCAAAAGAAGGATTTTGCGCAGATGACGGCGGCGGAAATCGCCGAAGTCACGCGCGCCATCGCCAACATGAAACTGCCGCAGGCGGAATTGCGGACCCGCCGCTATCGGCCGGACGCGCACGGACTCAAGCTCGACATGCGGCGGACGCTGCGCGGATCGCTTCGCACCGGCGGCGATATCGTCGATATCCGCAAGCTCGGGCGGATCGTGAAGCCGGCGCCGATCGTGGCGCTGCTCGATATCTCGGGCTCGATGAGCGAGTATACCCGCCTGTTCCTGCACTTCCTGCATGCGATTACCGATGCGCGCAAGCGAGTCTCGGTGTTTCTGTTCGGCACGCGCCTGACCAATGTGACGCGCGCCTTGCGGGCGCGCGATCCGGACGAGGCGTTGGCGAGTTGCTCGTCGGCGGTTGAGGACTGGGCAGGCGGTACGCGGATCGCGACCTCGCTTCATAGTTTCAACAAGCTCTGGGGGCGGCGGGTACTCGGCCAGGGTGCGATCGTGCTGTTGATTTCCGACGGACTGGAGCGCGAGGCCGATGCGCGGCTCGCCTTTGAGATGGACCGGCTGCATCGATCCTGCCGCCGCCTGGTATGGTTAAACCCGCTATTGCGGTATGGCGGCTTTGAACCGAAGGCCCAGGGCATCAAAATGATGCTGCCGCACGTTGACGAATTCCGCCCGGTGCATAATTTGAAGTCTATCGAAGGGTTGATCGAGGCACTATCGGCGATGCCACAGCCGCATCACCGTAGCCTGATACGGCCAGCAGCTTGAACAGAGAACAATCGGCGAGGCTCCCATGCTCGATCGCGACGAAGACATCCTGAAAGCCGCAGAGGACTGGCAGAAGGCCGGTCACGGCGTGGCGCTTGCCACCGTGGTCGAAACCTGGGGCTCGGCGCCGCGGCCGGCCGGCTCCAATCTCGTGATCAATGACGATGGCACGTTCCTGGGGTCGGTTTCCGGCGGCTGCGTCGAAGGCGCGGTCGTCACCGAGGCGCTGGACGTGATCGCCAGCGGCGAACCCAAGATGCTCGAATTCGGCGTTGCCGACGAGACCGCCTGGAATGTCGGCCTGTCCTGCGGCGGGACCATCCGCGTGTTCGTCGAGAAGGTAGGCTGATCTTGAAGCTGGCGACGCTAAAGGAATTGAACACCGAGCGCGCCGCGCGGCGGCCGGTCGTTGTCGTGACCGACACCTCCAACGGCGAGCAGCGCCTGGTCAAGGCGGCGGACTTTGCCCGTGATCCCCTGCAAGCCGAATTGTCCAAGCAACTTCGCATGGGCAAGAGCGCCACTATCGAGGTCGGCGGCAAGAAGCTGTTTCTCAATGTCTATGCGCCGACCGCGCGCATGGTGATCGTCGGCGCCGTCCATATCAGCCAGGCCCTGGCGCCGCTGGCGCGTTCGCTCGGCTACGATGTCACCGTGGTCGATCCGCGCACGGCATTCGCGAGCCCGGAGCGTTTTCCCGATGTGCCGCTGGTCGCCGAATGGCCGGACGTGGCGTTGCCGCCGCTCAACGTCGATCACTACACGGCGTTTGTTGCGGTTACGCACGATCCGAAGATCGACGATCCGGCGCTGTTGCACGCATTCGCGCGCGACTGCTTCTATATCGGTGCGCTCGGCTCTCGAAAGACGCACGCCAAGCGTGGCGAACGGCTGAAGGCGCAGGGCGCCACCGATGCCGACATCGCGCGCATTCACGCCCCGATCGGGCTTGCGATCGGTGCGGTCTCGCCGTCCGAGATCGCGGTCTCGATCATGGCCGAGATCACCGCAAGCCTGCGGATGCCAAAAGAAAAAGAAGCCGCAGCATGAAATTCGGCCCTGCCAGTCCAGCCGAAGCGCTCGGCGGTGTTACCGTTCATACCCTGCGTCAGGGTTCGCTGGTGCTCAAGAAAGGCACCACGATCGGCCCGGCCGAAGTCGCGGCGCTGAACAAGGCCGGCGTCAAGGACGTCGTGGTCGTTCGGCTCGAGGAAGGCGACGTCTCCGAGGACGTCGCGGCGGCGAGCATCGCGCAAGCGGTTGCCGGCGACGGTATCCATGTCGAGCGCGCTTTCACCGGCCGCGCCAATTTGTTCGCGGCCAAGGCCGGCGTGCTGGTGATCGATCGCGCCGCGGTCGATCGCATCAACGGTGTTGATGAGGCGATTACGTTTGCCACGCTGTCGGCGTTCAAGCCGGTGGTCGAAGGCGAGATGATCGCGACGGTGAAACTGATCCCGTTCGGGGTCGAGGCAAAGCTGCGCGATGCGGCGGTCGAGGCCGCCAAAGGCGGCGCGTTGCGGGTCGCGCCTTATGTGATCAAGCGTGTCGGCGTGATCTCGACCCTGTTGCCGGGGCTTTCACCGAAGGTCATCGACAAGACGCTGAAGGTGACGGCCGAGCGATTGGCGCCGGCCGGCGCGACCATCATGGCGGAACGCCGCGTGCCCCATGATGAGGCGGTGCTGAAGGCAGCCATGAAGGAATTGCTCGGTCTTGGCGCCGAGCTCGTGATTGTGTTCGGTGCGTCTGCGATCGCCGACCGGCGCGACGTGATCCCGGCTGCGCTTTCGGGCATCGGAGGCGCCATCGAGCATTTCGGCATGCCGGTCGATCCCGGAAATCTCCTGCTGATCGGCAAGGCCGGCAACGTTCCCGTGCTCGGTGCGCCCGGCTGTGCGCGCTCGCCGGTGGAAAACGGCTTTGACTGGGTGCTGATGCGCCTGCTTGCGGGCCTCAAGGTTAGCCGCGCCGAGTTGATGGGAATGGGCGTCGGCGGTCTGTTGATGGAAATCGTGACCCGGCCGCAGCCGCGCGCGAGCCTCGAGGCCGACGACAATCGCCATGTCAGCGCGGTCGTGCTGGCCGCCGGCCGCTCGACCCGCATGGGTGGTCCGAACAAGCTGTTGGCCGAGCTCGATGGCCAAAAGTTGGTCCGCATCGTCACCGAACAGGCGCTCGCCTCGAAAGCCAAGGACGTCATCGTCGTCACCGGCCATCAGGCCGAACTGGTCGAGAAGGCGCTTGCCGGGCTTCAGGTGAAATTCGTCCGCAATCCGGATTTCGCGCATGGCCTCGCCAGTTCGGTGAAGGCCGGAGTATCGGCGGTACCGAAGCAGGCCGATGGTGCCGTGATCTGTCTCGGCGACATGCCGATGATCTCGGCCGGTCTCATCGACCGTTTGGTGGATGCGTTCGCGCCGGATCGCGGCAATTTGATCGCGGTCCCCGTCAGCGACGGCCGCCGCGGCAATCCCGTGTTGTGGTCGCGCCGCTTCTTCAATGAATTGATGACGCTCGATGGCGATGTCGGCGCTCGTCACCTCATAGCGAAGCATAATGAAGTGGTTGCGGAAGTCCCGGTCGAGGGCGACGGTGCATTTCTCGACATCGATACGCCCCAGGCGCTCGAGGCCGCGCGCAGCGCCTGAACTGATTTCTAGTTCACCAAGTTGAAACGTCCTCCCTCTTAAGTTGCCGCCCGCTAGCGGTCTGATTCCAACATTCGCATCCCATCGCAGCGGCCACTTTTGCGAATGTTGGAATCAAAGGACCACTAGCAAATATGGGTTTGTCGTGGAGCTTTGGATTTGACATTCGCTTTGCGGACCCGCGGCTAGGTGGGTAGCGAATGTCAAATCCACTCCACTAGGGGTTGGGGGAGGGGTTCTTGATCGTTTCGACCGCCGTCGCGCGGCGCCGCGCGCTGTTCGTTCTCGCATTCACGCTTGTCGTCTGTGCCTCCCGCCTGATCACCGAAAGCCGCGCTGCCGGCGCCTTTGCGATCGGCAAATGCGGCGCCTACGGCCAGGCTTTCGACTATCCGGCCGAAGCTGCCGCGCGTGCTGCCGCACTCAAGCAATGTAACGGCGACTGCAAGGCGATCACCATGAAGCGTGCCTGTGCCGCGCTTTCCGTCGACATGGCCAATCCGTGCGGGGCGCACGGCTATGCGGTCAAGCCGCACATTTCGGGTTCGCTCAACGAGGCCACGCGCGAGTGCTACAAGTACGGCGGCAAGGAATGTGTGATCCGCGCCTGGGCGTGCGACGCCAAAGGGTGATGCGATAGCATCGCCGGCCGATTTCTTGCTCTAATGGTTCGGAGTTTTCGGATCCTTTGCGGATCCGGCGCGCCGTCCGTTGGAGCCATCCATGCAATTCGACACCAAGATCGCGGTCGTCATTCGGACCGATCTCGAAGCGTGGCAAAAACTCAACGTCGCGTCGTTTCTGGCGGGAGGAATCGCCGCGGCATTTCCGGAGTGCATCGGCGAACCCTATGCCGATGGTTCGGGCACGCCCTATCTGTCATTGATCGGCCAGCCGATCCTGATCTATGGCGCCGATCGCGCTGGCCTGTCCCGCGCGCTCGAGCGGGCACTGGCGCGTAACGTGACGCCTGCCGTCTATACCGAAGACATGTTCAAGACGACGCATGATGCCGCCAACCGCGAGGCGGTGAGGGGTGTCGTTCGTTCCGATCTCAACCTGGTCGGCATTGCCATGCGCGCCGACCGCAAGGTGATCGACAAGATCGTCGATGGCCTGAAGTTCCACGGCTAGTCTCCAGTAGTCAAAATTACCTAAGTTAAATCAGTGATATGTAGCGAATCATTGACAATGACTGACTGGTCAGTCATTGTGCGTGAATGCCACGCTCACCCGCAAAAAAACGTCCGATCAAGAAAGCAGCCGCGTCCTCAGGCGCTCCCGCCGGCCGTGCCGAACGCACCGCCGACCGGCGTCAGGCGATCATCGAGGCCGCGTTCGAAACCTTCATCGGGCAGGGCTTTGCCGCGACCCGCCTCGATGACGTCGCCAAGCGCGCAGGCGTCGCCAAGGGAACGATCTACCTTCACTTCAAGGACAAGCAGGCGCTGTTTGAGGAACTGGTCCGCAGCGCGATCGTGCCTCTGGCGTCCAGACTTGCGGCGCCGCCGCGCGAAATCGTCTCGGTCCGCGCGGTGCTCGAAAGCTTTGCGAGCAATTTCGTCAAGGAAGTCATAACGACGCGGCGTAGCGCGCTGGTGCGGCTTGTCATGGCGGAAGGCCCGCGCTTTCCCGCAATCGCCGATTTCTATTATCGCGAAGTCGTCTCGCGCGGGCTCGCCGGGATGAGGGCGCTGATCGAACTCGGCATTGCCAGGGGCGAAATCCGCGAGACCGGCCTGAAGGATTTTCCGCAGATCGTGATTGCGCCAGTAATGGTCGCGGTGATCTGGCAGGGCTTGTTCGCCCGCCATGCGCCGCTCGATGTCGCCGCGATGCTTCGTGTTCATCTCGATCTGATTTTTGGCGAACGGAGGGCGCCATGAAGCAATCCAATGCCGGATGGCGATTACTATCGGCGATCGCGCTGGTGACGCTGCTGGCCGGCTGCAATCCGCCGCGTAATCCTGGCTATCAGGGCTGGGTGGAAGCCGACATGATTTTCGTCAGCCCCGATGAACCCGGGCGCGTCACCCGGCTGAACGTGCGCGAGGGCGACGAGGTCAAGAGCGGTGATCGCCTTTACTCGGTCGACGACGATTTGCAGCAGGCCAATCTCAACCAGAACAAGGCGACGCTCGCCAACGCCCAGCAGAGCTTTGATCGTGCCTCCTCGCTGAGCAAGACGGGATCGGGGACGCAGGCCACCCTGGACTCGTCCGTTTCGGCGCTGCGCGTGGCCGAAGCCCAGGTTGCTTACGTCCGAGACGCGTCTTGCGCGCCGCATCGGCTTCGCGCCGATCGCAGGCACCGTACAGCAGATCTATTTCCGCGAAGGCGAGACCGTGCCCGCGCAGCGTCCGGTGTTGTCGATCATGCCGCCGGGCAACATGAAGGTGCGCTTCTATGTCCCGGAGGCTGATTTGCCCAAGCTGGCGATCGGGGACGAGGTGCGCGTGACCTGCGACAACTGCTCGGCCGACCTGACGGCGCGAATCTACTTTCTTTCCACGACGGCGGAATATACCCCGCCGGTCATCTACAGCCTCGATGAGCGCAACAAGCTGGTTTACCTCGTGCAGGCCCGGCCTTCGCATCCGGACACTCTGAGAGTCGGTCAGCCGATCAGCGTTTTCCTTAGCGCGAAGACGCCGGTCGCGGACAAGCGGTGAATCCCGTGACGGTATCTCCCGATATCGCAATCGACGTTCGCGGACTTTCAAAATCCTTTGAAGGGCGCGCGGTGGTCCGCGACCTCAGCATGCAGGTCAAGCGGGGCTCGATCTATGGATTCCTCGGACCCAACGGCAGCGGCAAGACCACGACCATTCGCATGCTTTGCGGATTGCTGACGCCTGACAGCGGCGAGGGCACCTGCCTCGGTTACGACATCCGGCGCGAAGCCGACAAGATCAAGCGCCGCGTCGGCTACATGACGCAGCGCTTTTCGCTGTATCAGGACCTGTCGGTCCGGGAAAACCTCGAATTTGTCGCCCGGCTCTATGGCATCCGGAATCCGCCCGCTGCCGCGCGCGACATGATCAAGCGTCTCGGCCTCAGCGGCCGCGAGGGGCAGCTCGCAGGCGACTTGTCCGGCGGCTGGAAACAACGCCTCGCGCTCGGCGCCTGCACCTTGCCCAGCCCGCAACTGCTGCTGCTGGACGAGCCGACCGCCGGTGTCGATCCCAAGGCGCGGCGCGATTTCTGGAACGAGATCCACGCGCTTGCCGCGGACGGCCTCACGGTGCTGGTCTCGACCCACTATATGGACGAGGCCGAGCGCTGCCATGAGATCGCGTACATTGCCTATGGCAATTTGCTCACCCACGGCACGGTTGAGGAAGTGATCGCGAAGTCGGCTTTGTCGACCTACACCGTGACCGGAGACGACCTTCGCGCCGTCCAGGACCAGCTTACGGGTCAACCGGGTGTCGACATGATTGCGCCGTTCGGTACGAGCTTGCACGTGTCGGGACGCGATCGCACCGCGCTCGAAGCCAGCATCGCGCCCTGGCGCGAGCACAAGGAGTTGCACTGGACCGCCAGTGAGCCCTCGCTGGAGGATGTGTTCATCGAGCTGATGAGCCGGTCAAAGGATAATTTCCAGTGAGTGCGACCGACGCGCCAGACCGTCCGGAGATTACCGAGGCCCGCTTCGGTTTCTGGCGGCGCTGCTATGCCATGACGATCAAGGAGTTCATTCAACTCCGGCGCGACCGCGTCTCCTTTGCAATGATCGTGATGCTTCCGGTGATGCAACTTTTGCTGTTCGGTTATGCGATCAACAACACCCCGCATAACCTGCCGACCGCAGTGTTGCTGCAGGAAGACAGCGACCTCGGCCGTTCGATCCTGAAAGCGCTGGAAAATACCGCCTACTTCCATTTCGTGCGCGAAGCACACGATGTCGCCGAATTCGATGATCTTCTGACCTCAGGCAAAGTGCTGTTCGGGGTGGAAATTCCCGCGCGGTTTCGAGCGGGCGGTGCGGCGCGGCGACTATCCCGCACTCCTGGTGGCGGCAGACGCCACCGATCCCGTGGCGGCTAGTTCGGCGCTGTCGTCGCTCGGCGTCCTCGTTCAGACCGCGCTGTCGCACGATCTTTATACGGGTGACCCGCCGAAGCTTCCGTTCGAGATCAGGGCGCATGCCCGCTACAATCCGGCCGCTTCCTCGCGGCTGAACATCGTGCCGGGACTGGTCGGCACCATCCTCACCATGACCATGCTGATCTTTACGGCGCTTTCGGTGACGCGCGAGGTCGAGCGCGGTACCATGGAAAGCCTGCTGTCGATGCCGATCACGCCGATCGAGGTGATGCTGGGCAAGATCGTGCCTTACGTGCTGGTCGGATTCGTCCAGGCCTTCCTCATTATCAGCATCGGCGTATTTCTGTTTGGCGTACCGGTGAACGGCAGCCTGACCATGCTGGCGGTGCTCTCGACCCTGTTCATCACGACCAATCTCGCGATCGGCTACACATTCTCGACCATTGCACAAAATCAGCTCCAGGCGATGCAGATGTCGCTCATGTTCTTTCTGCCGAGCATCTTGTTGTCGGGCTTCATGTTCCCGTTCCTGGGAATGCCGGTGTGGGCGCAGTATGTCGGCGAGTGCCTGCCACTCACGCATTATTTGCGCATCGTCCGTGCCATCATGCTGAAGGGGGCCGCACTTCAGAATGTGGAATACGACACCGTCGCACTGGCTCTGTTGATGTTGCTTGCGATGACGATTGCGGTATTGCGCTTCCGCCGGACACTCGACTGACACAGCCGGCGGAGCGAGGGCGCCTTATACCTGCCGGGCCGCCAGATTTTCGATCGCGACGTCGTCGCGTTCCTCGATGATCTCGGCGATCCATCGCCGGTGACAATGCGTATGGTCGCGCTCATAGCAGAGGATGCAGACCGGGCCTGATTTCTTCACCAGCGCCGACAATTCGTCGAGTTCTTCCTTGGCTTGCGCCGTCTTCAGGTGCTTTGCATAGATTTTCTGCAAGGTGTCGTATTGACCCGATCGCGCGGCGAGACGGCCTTCTTTCGGGGTGCCAAGCCCGCGCAGATGCACATAGGCGATGCCGCGCTCATCGAGGCCGGCCGCCAACTGGCTCTTTGAAAAGCCCGGACGGCGCGAGGAGGCGACCGCACGGACGTCGACCAGCAGCTTCACGCCGGCCTCTTCGAGTTCATCGAGCACGGATTTGGCCGGTGTCTGCTCGTAACCGATGGTGAAGAGCTTCTTTCGGCGCGCCATCTGATCAGCTCACGCGCGCGATCAGTTCCATCGCGCCTTCGGGGGCGCGGATTTTTCCCTCGTGGATCACGTAGGCGAAGACGTCGCGCGGCGTCTTTTTGGGCTTCGCGTCGTCAACGCGCGGCAAATCGTCGGGTTCGCTGCCTTCCGCCCACGATTGAAAACGCTTGGCCCAGGCATCGAGCTGCTTCGGCGGATAGCAGGTCTTGATCTCGTCATTGCCCTTTTGCAGCCGCGCATAGACGAAGTCGCTGGCGACGTCCGCGATCGCCGGATATTTGCCGTGCTCGGCGAACACGACGGGCGTCTCGAATTTCCGGATCAGCGCGACAAAGGACGGCGTACAGAAGCTGTCGTGGCGAACTTCGACCACGTGCCGCAGGCGCTTTCCTTCCAGTTCGCGCGGTAACAGTTCGAGGAATTTGCCGAAATCCGCCTCGTCGAATTTCTTGGTCGGCGCGAATTGCCAGAGCACGGGACCGAGGCGATCGCCGAGTTCGAGCACGCCGGAATCGTAAAATCGCTTCACGGAGTCGCCGGCCTCTGCCAATACACGGCGGTTGGTGGCGAAGCGCGGGCCCTTCAGCGAAAACACAAAGCCGTCCGGCACCTCGCGCGCCCATTTGCGAAAGCTCTCCGGCTTCTGCGAGCCGTAATAAGTGCCGTTGATCTCGATCGAGGTGAGCTTGGAGGCCGCATATTGCAGCTCCTTCGCCTGCGTGAGTTTTTCCGGGTAAAATACCCCTCGCCACGGCTCAAAGGTCCAGCCGCCGACGCCGATGAAGATCCGGCCGGATTTGGCCGAGGTTTTGGAGGCGGGGGCTTTGCTCACGGCGTTTCCTGCTTTTGATCGGTTTGAAGTTCGGCGGCGAGCCTATTCAAAGACGTTAACCTTTGCCAGTTGTGCGGCCCCCTTGCAGAACGGCAGATCGTTCCTATCTAGCTTCTAACGGCGATGTTGATGCTTCCCCCCGAGCTCCATTGCTGGGACGACCACGAAATAGCTAGGCTGCGCCGGATGTACGCGCGCCATCTGTTCGTGGTCGTTGGCATTTTTGGGGATGTTTTGACCCGGAAACGGGCCTCCCCCGAGCGTATCCTTGGCATCCCGTCGGTTGATCGGATATACGCAGGCGTCATGAACGACGCTTCGCAAATCACATCCGGGCACCTGGCCCAAGCGGTTGGACTACCTCAGCTTTCTGTGGTGATCCCGACCTTCAACGAGCGGGACAACGTCACCACGCTGTTTCGGCGGCTGGAAAAGACGCTGGCCGGCATTCCGTTCGAGGCGATCTTTGTCGACGACAATTCGCCCGACGGTACCTGGGAGGTGTTGCGGGCGCTGTCGCGCGAGGACGGCCGCGTGCGCTGTATCCGCCGGATTGGGCGGCGCGGTCTCTCCGGCGCCTGCATCGAGGGCATTCTGGCTTCGAGCGCGCCGCACGCGGCGGTCATCGATGCCGACTTGCAGCACGACGAAACGCAATTGCCGAAGATGCTCGCGCTCCTGCAAAGCGGCGAGTTCGATCTCGTGGTCGGCAGCCGCTATATCGAAGGCGGCAGTGCGGACAGTTTCAATCGCCAGCGCGCGGGCGCCAGCGCGTTCGCCACCGGCGTCGCCAAGCGGGCGTTGCAGGTCGAGATCGCCGATCCCATGAGCGGCTTCTTCATGATCCGCCGCGATCGCTTCGAGGAACTTGCGCCGCAACTGTCGACACAAGGCTTCAAGATCCTGCTCGACGTGGTGGCGTCCGCCCAGGGCACGCTCCGCGCCAAGGAAATCCCTTACACGTTCGGCTCGCGGTTGCACGGCGAGAGCAAGCTCGATTCCATGGTGGCGCTGGATTTCCTCGGGCTCGTGCTCGCGAAACTCACCCATGACGTGGTGTCGCTGCGGTTCTTGCTGTTCGCGATGGTCGGCTCGCTCGGTCTCGTCGTCCACTTCGCCGCGCTCTATGCGGGACTCAAGATTTTCCGGCTGCCTTTTGCGGAAGCGCAGGCTTGCGGCGCGCTATGCGCCATGACCAGCAACTTCATCCTCAACAACTTCCTCACCTACCGCGACCAGCGGCTGAAGGGCGTTGCGATCCTGCGGGGCCTGGTCCTGTTCTACCTCGTGTGCAGTGTGGGCCTGCTCGCCAATGTCGGCGTGGCGTTCTCGGTCTATGACCAGGAGCCGATCTGGTGGCTGGCGGGCGCGGCCGGCGCGTTGATGGGCGTGGTCTGGAACTATGCGATGTCCGGACTGTTCGTCTGGCGCAAGCGATGATCTGTGCATGAGTCCGAAGGAGACTCATCTGGCTCGTGACACCGCGCTCACCGTCGTAGCGCTGGTGCTGATGCGGCTGGTCGCCGCGGCCTGGACGCCGATCACTTACGACGAAGCCTATTACTGGCTCTGGGCGAAGAATCTCGCGCTCAGCTATTACGATCATCCGCCGGCCGTGGCGCTCGTGATCCGCCTCGGCACCATGATCGCCGGGGACACCGAACTCGGCGTGCGGCTGGTGTCGATCCTGCTCGCGCTGCCGATGAGCTATGCGGTCTATCGTACGGCGGAAATCCTGTTCGGCGGGACGCGCGTGGCATCCAACGCCGCCATTTTTCTCAACCTCACCATGATGGCTGCGGTCGGCACGCTGATCGTGACACCGGATTCGCCGTTGCTGGTGGCTTCGAGCTTCGTGCTGTTCTTCCTCGCCAAGGTGCTGGAGAGCGGTCGTGGCGCATGGTGGCTCGCGGTCGGCGCGGCCGTGGGCGTCGCGCTGCTTTCAAAATACACGGCGATGTTTTTCGGAGCCTCGATCCTGGTCTGGCTGATCAGCGTTCCGAAACTGCGGCGATGGTTTCTCTCGCCCTGGCTTTATCTCGGCGGCCTGGTGGCGCTTGCGGTGTTTTCTCCGGTCATCATCTGGAATGCCGATCACCACTGGGTTTCCTTCATCAAGCAACTCGGCCGTTCGCATATCGATCAATTCAGGCTTTCGTTCGTTGCTGAATTGATTCCGACCCAGATGGCGTTTGCGACGCCGCTCGTTTTCATCCTCGGTGCGATGGGGCTTTATGCGCTGATGCGGCGTGAGGGTGGGGCGCTGGCCTCGCGCGTGCTGATCGGCGCGATGTTCTGGGTCATTACGCTCTATTTCGTCTGGCACTCGCTGCATGCCCGCGTCGAAGCGAACTGGTTTGCACCGGTTTATCCCGCCTTTGCGATTGCGGCCGCGGTTGCGGTCGACGTGACGCGATGGGAAGGCTTTCCGCAACGGCTTGCGAGTTTCTGCCTGCGTTGGGCCGCGCCGGCCGGCATCCTGATGTTTGTGGCCTTGATCGTGCAGGCCAACACTGGATTGCTCTCCGGCTATCGCCGCGATGCGACCGTGCGCAGCGTCGGCATCGAATGGCCAAAGCTCGCCGCCGAGGTCGAGGCCACGCGCGTGCGCGTCGGCGCGGCCTGCATACTCGCGCCCGACTACGGCACCACGAGCTGGCTTGCCTTTTATCTTCCGAAGGGCACCTGCGTGATACATCCGACCCAGCGCATTCGCTGGGTGAACATGCCCGAGCCCGATCCGGCGACATTATCGGGCAAGCTGTTGTGGCTCGACGAAGTGCGGCCCGTGCCCCAGCCCTATGTGACGAAGACCTTCGCCAAGATCGAGCGGGTGGCCGAGTTCAAGCGCATGCGCGGCCCGCTCGTGATCGAGACCTACAGCCTCGATCTGGTTGAGGACGCCAAGCGGCCCGTGCTCGACAATTCGCCGCCGCCCGAACTGGAATAGCGGAGCGCGCGAACGCTCGCCCGAATGTGGCGAATTCAAGGGCAGGGAATTGCGAAGAATCACGGCCGCTTACGGGCTTTTCCGCGGCCATCCGTACCAATTCGGGACTGCCCCACAACTGCCGCTGCACTTAATCGCCATTTAACTAAAACTTGCCTTAATGCGGTCCCGCGCCTCTGCGAGACGCTGCCGATGAGTTCGGCGGACGATCGTACTGGCCGCCGTTCGAAGGTGCCGACGCCACGCACCAGATCGAACGGCGGTTATTGGGGGAGACGAGGTGGAACCAGTCCGGATGCAAGGCGAATGAGTATTAGTGTAGTTGCGTGTTACGAATTCGCGGCACCCTCTTTTAAACGACCCGCCCGCAAACTGACCCCGCAAAGTCTGTTCATTGCGACAGCAGTGATCGGTCTTGTGGCCGGATGCGGCTGGACGGTTTATGCCAACATCTTTGCGGCGAGCCCGTATCCGGAGCTCGGCAGCACCAATTACGATTCGCCGGTCGCGCGCCGGTTTGCCAATGTCAGCGTTCGTCCCGTTGTCCGGCCCACGCCGCCGGTGATTGCCGCGCCCGAAACCGTCGCGGCCGAACCCACGCTTTCCTTCCTCGAACGTTTCGCCGCCGCGTCGCCCGAAGGCGTCGCGCCCGCGCCGGTGCCGGAAGAGCCGACCAGGATCGCGGTCGCGCCGAAGCCCGAGCCGCTGAAGCTTGCGGAAGCGCCCAGGATCGAGGCGCCCAAGATCAGAACCGAGCCATCGAAGAACGTCGAGGCGAAGAAGGAGCGGGAAGCGGCAAGGATTCAGCTCGCTTCGGCTTCACCGACGGCGCCCGCCGAAGACGAGCCGAAGAGCGGTTCGAAGTTCGGCGACATGGCGCGGCGCGCGAAGAATGCGATCCTGTCGATCGCCTCGGGTGAGCGGCAGTCGATGACCGAAAAGCTCTGGGGCAAATCAGGCCCGCGCAATCCGGTCCTGGCCTATGCGTCCGCCGACGCCGGCAGCGTGACCGGCAGTGTCACCCCGCGCGAGCAGAATCCGATGCTCGGCGGTTCGCCGCCCTACGATCGCGACACCGCCGTCTACGACATCACCGCGCACACGGTCTATCTGCCCGATGGCACCAAGCTCGAGGCGCATTCCGGCCTTGGCCCGAGCCTCGACGATCCGCATTCCTCGCGCATCCGCATGCGCGGCGTGACGCCGCCGCATATCTACACGCTGAAGCCGCGCGAGGCGCTATTCCACGGCGTTGCGGCGTTGCGCCTGACGCCGGTCGGCGGCGAGGAATCGATCTTCGGCCGCGAAGGTCTGTTGGCGCACACCTACATGCTCGGTCCGAACGGCGATTCCAACGGCTGCGTCTCGTTCCGCGACTACAACGCCTTCCTCGACGCCTATCGCAACCAGGGCATCCGCAAGCTCGCGGTGCTCGCGCGGGTGGATTGAGAGTCCCCGCGCTGTCGTTGACATGAAACGGCTGTCGCTGACGTGAAGTGACGGCTGGCGCTTCGTCTGCTTCAACGAAGCCATGCATACTTTCGGCAATCGGCAAAATCCGAAGCTTCTTCTGTTGCACGGCATCGGCACGGGCCACCGGCTGTGGCTGCGGCAGATCGAGCGATTCCAGAACACGCATTTTGTGATCGCGCCGGACCTTCCCGGGCTTGCGGCGGGCGGCGACGGCGATGTCAGCATTCCCGCCGTCGCCAAACGCCTGGCCGATCGATTGGCCGAAGAACGCCTTGACGAGATCGACGTGTGCGGGATCTCGGCCGGCGCCAGCGTCGCGCTCGCACTGGCCCTTTGCGACCGTCCACGCATCGCACGCCTCGTGCTCTCGGCGCCGCAGGTGCGCCCGCCGCGGCTGATGCTTGGTCTGCAGATCGCCATCACCTCGTTGATGCCAGAGAAGACCATCATCAATATTTCGCAGGCCATGCTGAGCAGCGAGCCCGATATCGCGCAAGCCGCCGCGGAGGACTGCCGCGCGCTGGGCAAGGGGCGGCTGCTGGCCGCGTTGCGCTCGCTGAAGGCGCTCGATCTTCACAATGCCTTGCCGAAGATCAAGGCGCCGGCGCTGGTTCTCTGCGGCGACAAGGATCGCGCCAACCTGCCGGCTGCGCGCGTGATCGCCGAGGCGCTTCCCCGTGCGCGCTTGCACGTCGAGCCGGGGGCGGGGCACCTGTGGAACGTGCAGATGGCCGGCCGTTTCAATGAGGTGCTGGCCGGCGCACTGGATGGAAGCGCTCGCCCGGTCTGACCGCTGGCATTTCCGCCGGTGGATGTCATCGACTTTGGTTATGCTGCGGCGCCTTGCGCGTCAGGCGGCAATCGCGTCGAATCTGGCATAGTGTCACGGGCGCAGGGGAACGTTTTGATGTCCGCCGAAGAGAAGACCGTTCGATCGCCGTGGCTTGCCGTGTGGTTCAGTCCGCGCCGGACCGTCGAGCGTCTCGTCGCAACCCGGCCGACCTATTTCGTCTGGCCGCTGGCAATCCTCGGCACGATCGCCAGCATCTACAGCCAGATTTCCGTCATCGACAGCGCCGGCTATCTCCTGAACTGGCAGTTGGCGCTGAGCTTGCTGCTGTTCGGCGCTCTCGCCGGCATCGTCTGGCTCTATCTGGCGGGCTTCATGCTGAGCTCGATCGGCAGGCTGTTCGGCGGCCAGGCGAGCCCGCTTCAGATGCGCACGGTGTTTGCCTGGAGCACCTTGCCGACCATCCTCGGTTTTCTCATCATTCTCGCGATCGGCGCCACGGCCGGCCGCGGCGGCGCGCTCGACAGCGTTCCGTTGCTGGTGTTTGCAGCGTCGGTGTGGTCGTTCGTCGTCTTCCTGCTGATGCTCGGCCGCGTCCAGCGTTTCGGTTTCTGGCGCACCAGCCTGACCTACATATTCAATACAATTCTGGGACTGGCCGTTGCGTTCTGCGTCCGCGGCTTCCTCTACCAGCCCTTCAACATCCCGTCGTCCTCGATGCGGCCGACGCTCGCGGTCGGCGATTACATTTTTGTTTCGAAGTTCGCCTATGGCTACAACCGTTACTCTTTCCCGCTTTCGCAGCATCTGCCCTCGGGGCGGATATTTGCCCGCGAACCCGCGCTCGGCGACGTCGTCGTGTTTCGTCTTCCAAAGGAAGCGGTCGACTATGTGAAGCGCATCGTCGGATTGCCGGGCGACCGCATCCAGATGAAAGACGGTGCGCTCTTCATCAACGACGTCGCGGTCAAGCGTGAACGCCTGGCCGATGAGGGGGCGGGCCAGGACGCGTGTGGCAGCGCGGTGCAGGGTCACGTCAAGCGCTGGCGTGAAACGCTGCCCAACGGCGTGAGCTACGAGACGCTCGATTGCGTCGACAGCTTTCTCGACAACACCGGCGTCTTTACTGTTCCGGCCGGGCACTTCTTTACGCTGGGCGACAACCGGGACAACTCGACCGACAGCCGGGTGCTGTCGAGCGTCGGCTATATTCCGTTTGAGAACTTGATCGGCCGCGCCAGCCTGATCTTCTTCTCGCGCGAAGACGGTTCGCCGGCGCGGGTCCGCGTCGAGCGGATCGGACAGTTGGTGAGATGACGATCAGCTGATCTCGCGCGGAAGATTCCAGTCCGGCTGCGGTTCGTAACTCTCGTCGACCTTGTTCGACGTGATAGCCCGGAGGAAGGACCTGACCGCCGGCCTCATCCGCCACGGGCAGATCGGCGACGAGGCCTTCGCGCAAGGCGGCTTGCCAGGCTTCCTGTTCGGTCGGGTATGTCCTGGCCAACTGAGTTTTTCCTCGGAACAGCGCGTACATCGCAAACCTCTCGAAGTTCGGACGATTAACCGAGGCGGCTGAAAACCGTTCCTGATCCCGACGTTGGGCTGGACTTTTAGTTCTTGATTTGTTCTATTGGCGGCTTCATGGGAAGCCGAAGCCATGGACGCCGAGTTGGACGCCGGGAAAGACCGACAAATCATCAGGTTATGGAATCGGCTTCGTGCCCTGGAGAAAGAGGGCCAGCCGACCTTGGCAGCCTTGCGGGAGATACGCGCCGCTGTCGCTGAGAGGGACCATGGGACTGGATCACGTTCGCTCCGAAATCGAGACGATGCGCGTCCAGGTCGGAAAACAGCGTAAGGAAATCCTCCAGCTTCAACGCGCCGGCATTTCGACCGCTGCGGCCGATGCGTTGCTGCAACGGATGCTCGACAAGATCGACACGCTGTGTGCCGAGCGTGACCGGCTCAAGCTCGACCAAGGCGGCCACAACAAGGGCAAGGCGTTGGGCGGGCGGCGCCGGTAGTTCGCCTCGGTTGGCGTTAGCGCACGACAAGGTGCCGGGAACCGCGCAGCGCACCACCCGTTCTTTGTTCGGACCTCATGGCCCAAGGGATTGGCATGAAGCGCGCGTTGCTGGTGGTTTTCGTGTTGCTGCCCGTGTCGGCCGCGCTCGCGGCCAGCGGCCGGATGCCGGAGCTGAACGTCAGGGCGATCTGCACGACGAGAGACGCCAGCGCCAAGCTTTTGCGGTCCACCACCGGCCAGAGCATCGACGAATGCGTGCACGATGAAGAGGCGGCCAGGCAGCAGCTCAATTCGCTGTGGTCCTCGATCGCGGCTTCGATCCGAAACCGATGCGAAAGCGAGGGACGCTCGCTTGGCACGACGAGCTATCTCGATCTCGTTACCTGCATCCAGATGGCCGACGAGTTGAAAGACGCCATCAAGCCGGCGCCGAAAACAAAAGCCAAAAAGGAGTGACGGCGGCGCGGCCCCAGACGCGCCCGCCGCTCGAAATTCTCTTTACGAATGTCAAACAGCCCTGCCGTCGCTAGCGAGACGACGACAACCCGTCAGCCTCATGGTTCGAGACGGCGCATTGCGCCTCCTCACCATGAGGGCTTTCGGTCGCTTGCGCCAACCTCATCCTGAGGAGCATCGCGTTAGCGATGCGTCTCGAAGGATGAACACAAAGCAGCATTCCCGCGGCGCGGTCGCGCCCGAGGCGTTGAAAATTGACCCTCTGACAGAAGAGGGCGCAGGGAATGCCGGGTGTTCGCCACACCCGCAGCCTCGCACGCAAATGAAGAAAGCGTACGAGTTATTCACCACAGGTGCGCCGGGACATCCCGGCATTCCCTGCGCGACGGTTTTAACGGCTCTATCTCGTGCTCTCCCCGGTGATCGGGCTTTCTTGCCACCGTTATCCCTGAGAAGCATTGGCTTCTTAAGAACTTGATCTCAGCGTCGAGAGATCAGGACCACACGACTTCACCGTCCGCCATCGTGCCGTTCGTCGTGCGGCACCATGAGCGTCCATCGCAGCCCGCGCCGGCAAATCGTGACGACCGCGAAGCGCCCCTCTCATCGGGCGCGGGACGGGCGAGCTTGTAGAGATGATTTGCCCGACGGGCAGGGCGAAATATTTTTCGCAGGAAGGGTGGACAGTAGAATTGGCGTTGATTTCGCTTCGTAAATCGAGGTTTGCGCGCAATTCCCTTGCGGGCGTTTCCGGGCTCATGAGAATTCGCCGGTTGGGTAGTTAACGGCAATCGACACAACCGGCTCTTTACAAACTGAAAAATCGTAGTATGACCACGCACCCGAAGTGGCGGACTTTCCGCCTGTGAGAGACCGATGTCGTATTCGTATTCACGCTTGATGATTGAAGCAGGCCTGCCGCTAAATCGGCATGGTCGCGGCTTCGCGCGCGTGCCGCAGGCATCGGCAGCCAATAGATCGGCAGCCAATATCCAGCCCGAACGGCTCGGACCAGTCTAAACGGCAGCGGGTTTTCCCTCTGCCCAGGCAGAGAGAAACTCGCAAATCGGTCCTTCCCGACTTATTGCATCTCGACAAACCTCTCTGCCTCCGCCGCGATCCGACCAACGCGATGTCCATCGCGCGGGTCTGATACCTGGAATGCCCATGGTGGGCGTCCAGTCCGATGAGTGAAGGAAGACGAGGAGGGTCCGATGCGATCCGATCCCTACCAGGAGCGAGCCAGGGCCTTGGCGATCGAGGCTGGTCTCGATCCCGACGCAAAAATCGAACGGCCCGGCCAGCGCCCGATGCCGCTGTGGTGCACTTTCCGCGATGCCGCCCGCAAGGAGCATCTGGCGCGGCAGGCGCAAGCCGTTGCGGCTGACATCGCGATTACGCCCCAGGCGCCGGAATACCGGAACAGTCCGCTGAAGGTCTTCGGCGAGCATGATCAGGCCACGATCGCGCAAATGCGCAACTGCATGTCGGTCGGTAACGCCGTTGCCGGCGTGATCTGCGCTGACGGTCATCTTGGCTACGCGCAGCCGGTTGGCGGCGTCATCGCTTACGAGAAGCAGATCAGCATCTCCGGCGTTGGCTTCGACATCGGTTGCGGCAACATGGCTGCGCGACTCGATACGCTTTTCAGTGACGTAGAAAGTCGCGTCGGGACGATCGTCAAGGACATCCACAAGGTGATCTCCTTTGGCGTCGGGCGAACCAACGGGGAGCGCGTGGAGCACGAGCTGTTCGATGACGCCGATGCGTGGCGGGAATCCGACATGGGCGGTTATCGGCAGAAGGCCGTTACGCAGCTCGGTACCGTCGGCTCGGGCAACCACTATGTCGATTTGATGCGTGACGAAGCTGGCTTCGTCTGGATCGGCGTGCATTTCGGCAGCCGTGGTCTCGGCCACACCAGTGCGACCCGCTATCTCAAGGCGGCGGGTGGCAAGGACGGGATGAACGTGCCGCCTGCTGTTATCGATGAGGACAGCGAGATCGGGCGACGCTACATCGCGGCCATGCAACTGGCCGGACGTTACTCGTATGCTGGCCGTGAGTGGGTGGTCGAGCGCGTTCGCAAGATCATCGGCGGCACGGTGACCGATATGGTGCATAACCACCACAACTATGCCTGGTGCGAAAACCACGGCGGCAGGGATTTGTGGGTCGTTCGCAAAGGCGCGACGCCAGCTTTCCCCGGTCAAAGGGGCTTTGTCGGCGGATCGATGGGAGACGATGCAGTGATCATCGAGGGGGTCGAGTCGGAAGAGGCGAGAGCCTCGCTCTATTCGACCATTCACGGTGCCGGGCGGCTGTTCGGGCGCAAGGAAGCCAAGCGCCGATTCAGCCGCGACGAGATGGATCGATGGTTGCAATCGCGCGGCGTCACCTTGATCGGCGCCGATCTCGACGAAAGCCCGATGGCCTATCGCCGCTTGCCGGAAGTTCTCGCCGCGCATGCGGGTTCGGTGAAGGTGCTGCACACCTTGCGTCCGTTAGCCGTGGTAATGGCGGGAGCGAACGAGTTTGATCCGTTCAAGGATTGAGGGGTTCGCTCGGCCATCGGATTGCCAACGGAAAAAGAAGGGCCGCCCACGGGCGGCCCTTCCGCATCCCTTCGGATAGCTGGCGAAGCTTGTACAGATTTGAAACAAAAACCCCGGCATCGCTGCCGGGGTTTTGCATTTCGCGATCTGCTGGGCGAGGTCCCGGCTTCTGCGGAGCGGCATGAAGAATGCCGCACCGCGTCCGGGACAAGGCTGGATCAGAAGTCCATGCCGCCCATGCCGCCGCCCGGAGGCATTGCGGGTCCGGCACCGCCCTTCTTCGGCAGCTCGGCGATCATGGCTTCGGTCGTGATCAGCAGCGCGGCCACGGAGGCGGCGTTCTGGATCGCGGCGCGAACGACCTTGGTCGGGTCGATGATGCCCTTGCTGACGAGGTTGACGTACTCGCCGGTCTGGCTGTCGAAGCCGTAGGCATACTGATCCTTCTCGAGGATCTTGCCGACGATGACCGAGCCGTCTTCGCCTGCGTTGATCGCGATCTGGCGAGCCGGGAGCGGAGAGAGCCTTGCGCACGATCTCGACGCCGGTCTTCTGGTCGTCGTTCGCCGTCTTGATGCGCTTGAGCTGCTCGGAAGCACGGAGCAGGGCGACGCCGCCGCCCGGCAGGATGCCTTCTTCCACAGCCGCACGGGTCGCATGCATCGCGTCATCCACGCGATCCTTGCGCTCCTTCACCTCGACCTCGGTCGCGCCGCCGACGCGGATCACCGCGACGCCGCCTGCGAGCTTGGCAAGACGCTCCTGGAGCTTCTCACGGTCGTAGTCCGAGGTGGTTTCCTCGATCTGCGCCTTGATCTGCGCCACGCGCGCCTCGATGTCGGCCTTCTTGCCGCCGCCGTTGACGATCGTGGTGTTCTCCTTGTCGATCATCACCTTCTTGGCGCGGCCAAGCATGTTCAGGGTGACGTTCTCCAGCTTGATGCCGAGATCTTCCGAGATCGCCTGGCCGCCGGTCAGGATCGCGATGTCCTGCAGCATGGCCTTGCGGCGATCGCCGAAGCCCGGAGCCTTGACGGCCGCGACCTTCAGGCCGCCACGCAGACGGTTGACGACCAGCGTAGCGAGAGCTTCGCCTTCGACGTCTTCCGCGACGATGACGAGCGGCTTGCCGGTCTGCACCACGGCTTCGAGCAGCGGGAGCAGTTCGTTCAGCGAGGAGAGCTTCTTCTCGTTGATCAGGATGTAGGCATCGTCCATCTCAACGCGCATCTTGTCGGCGTTGGTGACGAAGTAGGGCGAGATGTAGCCGCGGTCGAACTGCATGCCTTCGACGACATCGAGTTCGGTTTCGAGCGACTTGGCTTCCTCGACCGTGATCACGCCCTCGTTGCCGACCTTCTTCATGGCGTCGGCGAGGAACTTGCCGATCTCGGCGTCGCCGTTGGCCGAGATAGTACCGACCTGGGCGATTTCCTCGTTCGAGGTGACCTTCTTGGAGTTCTTGACGAGGTCTGCGACGACGGCTTCGACCGCGAGGTCGATACCGCGCTTCAGATCCATCGGGTTCATGCCGGCGGCAACCGACTTGGCGCCTTCACGAACGATCGCAGCCGCGAGCACGGTCGCGGTGGTGGTGCCGTCGCCGGCGGCATCGGCCGACTTGGAGGCGACTTCGCGCACCATCTGGGCGCCCATGTTTTCGAACTTGTCCTCAAGCTCGATTTCCTTGGCGACGGTGACGCCGTCCTTGGTGATGCGGGGCGCGCCGAACGACTTGTCGAGCACGACGTTGCGGCCCTTCGGACCGAGCGTCACCTTGACCGCGTTGGCGAGGATGTCGACGCCGCGCAGCATGCGGTCGCGGGCGTCGACGCCGAATTTCACTTCTTTGGCTGACATTGATGGTTTCCTTGAAATCTAGGGAAGGGGTGGAGAGAGGCGCTTAAGCGGCTTTCTTCTTGCTGGCGGGAACGTCGGTCAGGACGCCCATGATGTCGCTCTCCTTCATGATGAGGAGATCTTCGCCATCGATCTTGACCTCGGTGCCCGACCACTTGCCGAACAGGACGCGGTCACCAACCTTGATGTCGATCGGGATCAGCTTGCCGGACTCGTCGCGGCCACCCGGGCCAACGGCGGTCACTTCGCCCTGGGAGGGCTTTTCCTTGGCCGTATCCGGAATGATGATGCCGCCAGCGGTCTTCTCTTCGGCGTCGATACGCTTGACCACGACGCGGTCGTGAAGCGGACGGAATTTCATGCAGTCCTCCTAAGATTCTGAATCTGTTTGCGAATTTTGCAAAATTGGCAATCGCCGCCGACGAGTGCCAGCGGGCAAAACTGAGATAATCCAGAGCATTGGGGGAGACAAGAGGCGATAGCAGAAAAATTGGCACTCAAATAGGGCACCTGCCAGTTTTCGCGCGCATCGTTAACGCGGGTAGGGCTCGGTCGACCCGGCAGCCTATTAGCAGCCGTCCTAAGTGGCTGCTAATGCAGACTTTTTCAACACATCGTTAAACCTTTAGGCTTGTGATGGGTTGTTCGCGTGCGTCACATTTCTCTCATGTGAGTGCATCCCGACTCAACGTGGCCTGGGCCACCACCGCTCAAGCCACCGCGGCCAATGCACTCTCGCTCCTGGAGGAGGGTTGGCATGGCTTCGCGGGTTGGTGTTTCCGAAGACTTCCGGAAACAAGTGCTGGGTTACGGGCTGACGACGGCGGAAATTCTCTACCGGATGCCGGATCATCCCTCGCTGCTGCAGACCTACGTCTGGCAGAACTACGATCTGTTTCCGAAATTTCCGGCGCTGACGGATTTTCTGCACTTCTGGCAGGAAAAGCTCGAGGGACCGCTTTATTCGGTCCGCATCGCGCACTCCAAGCTGATCAAGCCCGCTGAACTTCGTGCCGTCGACGGCGTGTTCCGGTTGCACTGATCCGCCCGTCGCGATGACGGCATGGCGCACCTGTGTTAGCTTTGCTTGTTCGAGCGAACAGGGAGAGCAGGGATGGCCAAGGAAAAAAGCCGGCAAGAACAATTCGAAAAAGCCGGCCTCGCGCGCGGCCGCCAAATCGCGCGGATCTGCGAAAACGTCGGCGCGAAAGAAGTCGCCGTCACGCAAGGCCGCCGCGAAGCCGACGGCGCGGCGGAAACTCGCGAGCAAGGGCAGGGCGTCGGCCCCGGCCAAGCGCGCGCGGCCAAAGCAGCGCGTCGCCATCAGCCATCATCGCGACGAGGATTTCAAAGCCGACGGCCTGCGTACCTATGCGCAGTACCGCGACCTCGGCGTCGCCGACGCCAGCGGCGGCGCGGCGCGGGCGCACGTCATCCGCCTGATCGGCCCCTGCGATCCGGACGTGGTTTCAAAGCTGCACTTCCACGACATCGATTTTCAGATGGTCTATGTGCTCAAGGGTTGGGTGAAGACCTACATGGATGGCGTTGGCGAGACGACGTTCAGCCAGGGAAGTTCCTGGACCCAGCCGCCGCGCATCAAGCACCTGATCATGGACTATTCCGACGACGTCGAACTGCTGGAAGTGATCCTGCCGGCCGACTTCAAGACGGTCGAACTGACGGCGTGACGGCGTGGACGACTCTGCCATCCGTCCCGCCGCGGGCCTGGTGCGCGGGCATCGCACGAGGTCGTGCTGTGGCCTTGTCGGTAGCCAGACGAAGCACCGTGCTATCCGCATGCGCCGGCGACGACCCTCCCGCGCCGGGGAGGGATGACGCTGCATGAAGCTCCGGTACCGCGAAGACATCGACTGGCTGCGCGCGATTGCCGTGCTCTCGGTGGTGGCGTTCCACTTCGAGGCGCCGGTCTATGGCGGCTTCGTCGGCGTCGACATCTTCTTTGTCATCTCCGGCTACCTGATCACCGGGATCATTCAATCGGAGCTGAAGAGCGGCGCATTCTCCTTTGCGCGGTTTTACGAGCGCCGGGTACGCCGGCTGCTGCCGGCGCTCTATGCGATGATCGCGCTGACGGTGCTTCCATCGTTCCAGTACCTGTTGACCTCCGAGCGCGCGGAATTCTTCCGTTCCGTCACCTCGGTCGTGACCTTCACCTCGAACTTCTTCTTCTGGTTTCAGGCGGGCTATTTCGATCACGATGCGGTCGAGAAGCCGCTTCTGCACACCTGGTCGCTGGCGGTCGAGGAGCAGTTCTATCTGGTGCTTCCGATCACGCTGTGGGCGCTGACGCTGGTGGCGCGAGGGCGTCGCCTCGCGATGCCGGCCGTCCTCGTCGCGCTGTCGCTGGTCTCGTTCGCGTTCTCCATCTGGCTGACAAAGTCGGGACGATCCGCCAGCGGTTTTTTCCTGAGCCCGCCGCGGGCCTGGGAATTTCTGGTCGGCGGTCTCGTCGCGATGGAGGGATTTCCGGTGCTGCGCGCGCCGCTCGCGCAATGGGTCGCGCGCGCGGTTGCATGTGTCGTGCTCGCGATCCCGATTTTTGGGCTGCGGCAGGGGCCCGGCTTTCCCGGCTTCGACGCCCTGACGCCTTGCATTGGCGCTGCGATGTTCATCTGGAGCGGCATCGGCGTGCCGACCGTGCCGCGGATGACGTTTGCGCCGCTCGAAATTGTCAGGTTCTTCGGCCGGATTTCCTATTCGCTCTATCTCTGGCATTGGCCGCTGTTCACGTTCGCCCGCTTTGCCAAGAACGGTTTGGTGCTCGATGCCGCCGACAAGGCCGCGCTATTTTTGGTGACGGTCGCGATTTCATATCTGTCGTGGCGATATGTCGAACAGCCATTCCGGGATCGGACGCTTGCGCCGACGCAGGCCGCGGCGTTTCGAATGGCCGGCCTTTCAAGCGCCTGTCTGCTGGTGGCCGGCATCGGAGGCGCCGTCCTTAGCCGTACGCTCTCCGACGCCGACCGCGACGCGATCCGCCTTGAGGCCTACAACACCTACGACCCGGCGCCGATCTACCGTCCCGGAATCTGTTTCGCGCCGCCGAACGGCGTCTTTGAAGACACCTGCATGTCGCCTGCGGCCGGCAAGACCAACTGGTTGCTGTGGGGCGACAGCTTTGCGGCGCATTATTATCACGGGCTGCTTCACGCATCGGCTCCGCTCTCGGTGAACCTTTTGCAGGCGACGCAGCCGGCCTGCATGCCGACGCTGAACGCGCCGGCGCAAGGCGAGGTCTCTTGCCGCGACTTTGCCGCCCACATGCAGGAGTATTTCGACAAAACGAGGCCGCAGCTCGTCATCATGTCGGCGGACTGGCTCGAATACGGCCGCTCGTGGCGCTTCGACGGCATGATCGCGGACATCAAGCGGACCATTGCCGCGCTTGGCGAGCGCGGCATCGCGGTAGCGCTGCTCGGACCCTCGATCCAGTTTCGGACGAGGCTGCCGGCGATGCTGTTGCGCGCGCATTGGCGTCACGCCGAACCGCGGTCGGCGGACTTTATCCTGCCGGACATTTTTTCGTTCGATGAACGAATGAAGGCGGCATTGCCGCCTCAGAATTCCTTGTTTTCGTTCGTCTCGGTCGTCGATGCCGTGTGCCCGGCGCGACAGTGTCCGCTCACCCTCGATAGCGGCGTTCCGCTTTCCTTTGATCACGCGCATCTGACGGCTGAAGGCTCCGCCTACGTGATGAACAGGGTGGTCCCGTTGTTGCCGAAGCAGCCGTGAGCGTGCACCGATCTGCCGGTGGTTCACGTCAGCACGCCGACGATCGCGCCCATCAGGCAGGTCGTCAGCGTGCCGGAGACGATCGACTTCAGTCCGAGCGAGTTGATTTCGGCGCGGCGCTCCGGGGCCATGGTGCCGAGCCCGCCGACCATGATGCCGAGGCTGCCGAAGTTGGCGAAGCCGCACATCGCATAGAGCATGATCAGCCGCGAGCGCGGGTCGAGCGTATCGGCGTGGAAGTTTCGAGAAATCGACATAGGCGATGAGTTCGTTGAGCACGGTCTTCGTGCCCATGAGACTGCCGGCGGTGATCGCCTGCGACCACGGCAATCCCATCAGCCAGCACACCGGCGCCATGATGTAACCGAGCAGCCGCTGCAAGGTGATGGGACCGCCGGCATCCGGCAGCAGGCCCAAAATGCTGTTGGCGAGATGGACCAGCGCCACCAGCACCAGCAGCATCGCGACGATGTTGAGCAAGAGTTCAAGCCCCGACGTCGTGCCCTTGACGATCGCATCCATGGTGGAGGTCGCGTGCAGGTCGGGGTCTTGCGTCAACCGCGGATCGCCGGATGTGCCACTGGTTTTCACGTCACGCGTTTCCGGCACCATGATCAGGCTGATCAGGATCGCGGCGGGTGCGCCCAGCACGGAAGCAATGACGAAATGCCCCGCGGCGTCCGAAATCAGCGGCGCCAGCAGTGTCGCATAAAGCACCAGCACCGTGCCGGCGATGCCCGCCATGCCCCCGGTCATCACCAGGAACAGCTCGCTGCGGGTGAGTTGCGCCAGGTAGGGACGAATGAACAGCGGCGCTTCCACCATGCCGAGGAAAATATTGGCGGCGGTGGAGAGCCCGACCGCGCCGCCGATTCCGAGCGTGCGTTCGAGCGCGACGGCCAGGCCACGCACGATCGGCGGCAGGATGCGCCAGTAGAAAAGGAGTGTGGTCAGTACGCTCATCACGAGCACGATCGGCAGCGCCTGGAACGCCAGAATGAATTCGGCGCCCGGCGATTTCAGTTCGAATGGCAGTGCACCGCCGCCGAGATAGCCGAATACGAAGGAGGTGCCCGCGCGCGAGGCGGAAGCGATCGCACCCACGGCGTCGTTGATCGCGCCGAACACCCGCGCCGCGCCCGGCAATTTGATCAGCACGGCGGCCGTCGCAAACGTGACCGCAAGTCCGATCGCCGCCTGCCGCAGCGAAACGGCCCGGCGATTTTCGCCCAATGCCCAGGCGAGCGCGAGCAGCACCACGACGCCGAACGCCGATTGTAGTTGAGGCATGCCCCAGAACCCCCAAGGGCGATTATGGCAGCCTTGCAGTTTGATACGCAATGCCATGCAAGGCTTATCCCCGTGCAGGCGTTGACATCGCGGCCGCGAGTCGCCACCGATATCGATCATGTCTACGATCTCGCCGGTGAGCGCCGGCACGTTGCTGCGGCAACCTGCATTCCTTTTCTTTCTGCTGTCGCGAAGCTTGACGCGATTTGCCAGCCAGATCGGCGCGGTGGCGATCGGCTGGCAGATCTACGATCTCACCGGCAGCGCCTTCGATCTCGGCATGGTCGGGCTGGTGCAATTCCTTCCCACTGCGCTTCTGGTATTCGTCGCCGGCCACGCCGCCGACCGCTTCGAGCGCAAGCGGGTGGTGCAGCTCTGTCAGCTCGCCGAAGCCGCAACCGCACTGTTCCTGTGCTGGGGCTCGTATGGCGGCTGGCTCTCCGAGGTTCACATCTTCATCGCCACCTTCGTGCTGGGGATGGCAGGCGCGTTCGAGAGTCCGACCATCGCCGCGCTGCTGCCGCTGATTGCGCCGCAGGGATCCCTGCAACGTGCGACCGCGCTGTCGAGCGCGGCCGCCCAGCTCGCGACCATCACCGGCCCGGCGCTCGGTGGAATCGCCTATGCTTTCGCGCCCGGTTTGCCGTACGGCATGATGCTGGTGTTCTGGCTCTTGTCCGCGTTGCTCACCGGCGGCATCAGGGTCACGGAGCCGGAGCCGGCCAAGGATGCGGCTTCGGCGGATGACGTCTTCGCCGGTGTCCGCTTCATCAGAAGCAATCCCGCGATCCTCGGCACCATCTCGCTCGATCTGTTTGCGGTGCTGTTCGGCGGGGTGACCGCGCTGTTGCCGATCTATGCGCGCGACATCCTCGATGCCGGCCCGTTCGGCCTCGGCATCCTGCGCGCGGCACCGGCGGTCGGTGCGCTTTTCATGACCGCCATTCTGGCGCGCCACGCCATCGATCGCCGCGTGGGCATGCGGATGTTCCAGGCGGTGATCGTGTTTGGCGTCGCGACCGTCGTGTTCGCACTGTCGCACTGGATCTGGCTGTCGGTGCTCGCGCTCGCCATCCTGGGGGCGGCCGATACGATCAGCGTCGTGATCCGCTTCTCGCTGGTCCAGCTGTCGACGCCGAACGAAATGCGCGGCCGCGTCGGCGCGGTGAATTTCCTGTTCATCAACGCCTCGAACTATCTCGGCCAGTTCGAGAGCGGGGTGGCGGCGGCGTTGTTCGGCACTGTGGCGTCAGGCGTGCTCGGTGGCGTCGCCACGGTGGCGATTGCGCTGTTGTGGATGAAGCTGTTTCCGTCGCTGCGCAAGGTCGAGCGGCTGGAGTAGCTCGCCGCCTATTTTCGGACGCGCCAGACGGCGATCTTGTCGGCGGGATCGAGGTGGAGCGGCTCGAGGAAGTCCGGCACCTCGCCACGGCTCAGTTGCGCCTCCAGTCCGTCCGGCGCGAGCTTGATGATATTCACGTCAGGAGCGGGCGGGCAGGTGACGACATAATCGACGTGACGATCGGACAGGATCTGCTTTGCCGCCGGCGGGGGCGCCATCATCAGCCTGATCAGCGCGACGATGCCGTCGTTGTTGCGGTGGTAGGGACCGGCGAAGACGTCGTGGTTGGTTTCGGCGAGAATCGCAGGTCCGAGGTCGGAGGGCGCCATGACGCGTCCCTTCGGAAGCTGCTTCAGCGAGGCGATGCTCGAGAGCGTCATGCAGGGCGAGGGATCGCCCATTGGCCCGGACTTCACCATCGCATCCAGCAACGGCTTCGCGGCATTTGCGGCGACCGCAAAACCAAGAGGCGACAAAGCGACGGACAGAAGAAGTAACGTCGTTGCGGACGTGCGCCCGCGCCACAAGACGGCGAGGCTTGCGGCGAGCAGAGGGGCCGCCACCATCGCTGCGCCGGCGGCGCCTCGCACCTGCCAGATGCTCACCCCGATCAGCGCGGCCAACGGTGCAATGCCGGCGATCCAGCGAAATCGTTCCGGCGCGGGCGCGCGGATCAGTGCGGCGATGGCAAAGCCCAGCGACATGATCGTAAACCCGTAGACGAGAAAGGCCTTCTCCGGAAGAAGATGCAATATCTTCGTAAAGGGCATCGCCTCGGCGACGTTGCTGATCCACAACGATACGAGAAGCGGGTCGAGATGCGCGTAGGGCGGAGCGGCGCAGTCCGGAAACAGTGCGAGGAACGCGCCGCCTAGAATGATCGCCAACGCGGCTCCGCTGACGATGCGCATGCGCAGCGTCTGAAACGAGCGATCGATGGCCACCATCACCATGAGGGTGGTCCCGCCGCCAATGGTCAACAGCAGCACCGGTCCGCCGAATGCGTCGCACACCTGGTTGGTCAACGACGACAATCGCAGCAGCGCCGGCGCAAGCAGCAGCGACGATCCCGCCAGTCCCGCGCCAAAGGCGGCAACCTGGCGCGCGACGGGCGCACCGCGCCAGATAAAAAGCCCGACGACCGCGACACCCGTCGCCGCGATGGCCGGCAGCATTTCGACGCCGATCGCCAGCGACAGCGATGCGGTGAGGCCGCCAATCGCCGCCTTGACGGCGCTCTGCTCGATCTGCGCCGTCATCAGGACCAGTGCGAGCAGCAACGCGATCTGCGCATTGTGGTGGTCGATGGCGCCGGCCTGGAAATGACCGATTGCCGGAAGGCAAAGCACCGCCAGCACCGCGGCTGCGATCACCGGGATGAAACTGTCGGTCAACCGCCGTGCAATCGCGACGACCAGCGCCAGCGCGATGGCAAACAGCAGCGCCGGCTCAAGATACAGCGTGACGGTTTCCGCAGCGCGTATTCCGACGAGCGGCTTCAGCAACAGGATCATTGCGGCCAATGGCGCATCGATCAGGCGCGACCAATGCATCGATGTGCCGACCGGGGGATCCATTCGATGCTGGAACAGGTCGAACCAGCCTTGCCCGCCGATCAGGTCGCGGACCTCGACCAGACGCATGGCATCGTCGGTCGACAGCGCGTTGAACACGCCGCCTTTGATCACGGGCAAATTGAGCATGACCGAGGCGGCCGCGAACAGCAGCGTTATCAGGACTACCGGATAGGCGCCGTCTTGCGCTTTCTCGGGTGCGTGGGCTGCGGTCGAACTGAGGTCAGACATGGTCTCCGTCTCGTTCGCACGGCCGGCCGATTCGCGGTCGCTGCCCGGCCGGGCAGCGACCACGTAACCAGGTTAGCCCCGTCCGACGAACGGCATCTTGCTTGCCATGACCGTCATGAAAAGAACGTTAGCGTCGAGCGGCAGGCCGGCCATATAGGCAACGGCGTCGCCGACTGCTTTCGAGTCCATGCGTGGTTCCGGCATCTTTCGGCCGTCCGGCTGTAACACCCCGTCAACCATACGATCGGTCATGGGGGTAGCGGCATTGCCGATGTCGATCTGGCCGACCGCGATATCGTAGGCGCGGCCATCGAGATTGGTTGCCTTGGTCAGGCCGGTGATGGCGTGCTTGGTGGAAGTGTAGGGCGCGGAGAACGGTCGCGGCGCGTGCGCGGAGATCGAGCCGTTGTTGATGATGCGGCCGCCGCGCGGCGTCTGGTCCTTCATGATGCGGAAGGCGTGCTGGGTGCAGAGGAATGCCGCGGTGAGATTGGTATCGACCACCGCCTGCCACTGCTGCAGGGTCAGATCCTCGAACGGCATCGCCGGCGTTCCCATGCCGGCATTGTTGAAGAGCAGGTCGAGCCGGCCACAGGTTTCCTTCACCTTGGCGAACAGAGCGGCGATCGAGCCGGCATCGGTCATGTCGGAAGGCACGACGAGCGCCTTGCCGGCGGGGCCGAGGCTCGCCGTTTCGTCGAGTTTTTCCTTGCGCCGTCCGGCGAGCGCGACCGTGAAGCCCGCATGCATCAGCGCCAGCGAAGCCGCGCGTCCGACGCCGGTTCCGGCACCGGTGACGATGGCGATCTTGTTCTTGTCGGTCATTGTTTCCTGCCTTTTGTTTTTCTAGTGGTCCAATTCTAACATTCGCATCCCGTCTCAGTCTCTACTTTTGCGAATGTTAGAATTAAAGGACCACTAGCAGGTTGAGATTGCTAGTGGAGTTTAGGATTTGACATTCGCTTTCGAGTTTGCGGCCAGATGGGTAGCGAATGTCAAATCCACTCCACTAGGTTTTCGGTGTTTCGGTCTTGTAGGGCGGTCGCGGGATATTCTGGTGCGCCGCGCGCAAGTGCGGCCGACCAGCGCGAACGCAAGTCATGGAAGTAGGGTTCGCCCGCCTCGATGCGGTGGTTGAGGTCTGCATCACACACATCCGCGCGGACCACCAGCACGTCGATCGGAAGCCCGACGCCGAGATTGGAGCGCATGGTCGAATCCATCGAGATCAGGCCGGTCTTCAGCGCCTCGTACAGCTCGACGTCAAAGTGCATCGCGCGGTCGAGCACGGGCTTGCCGTATTTATGCTCGCCGATCTGCAAGTAAGGCGTGTCGGTGGTGCATTCGATGAAGTTGCCGGCCGGGTAGACCATGAACAGGCGCATCCGCGAGCCCTTGATCTGGCCGCCGAACAGGAACGACACGTCGAAACTGATGTCTTCCGCTTTCAGCGCGATGCCTTCGGTGGCGTGAACCGAGCGGATCGCCTTTCCGATGCGTTGCGCCGCCTGGAACATGGTCGGGGCATTAAGCAGCGTCTCGAGCTCGCCGGTCTCGGGATTCTCCATGCCTTCGGTCAGGGTGGAGAGCACGGACTGGCTGATCGCCAGATTGCCGGCGCTCGCGACCGCCATGATGCGGTCGCCGGGCTTGGAGAAGACGTGCAGCTTGCGGAACGTCGAGACGTTGTCGAGCCCGGCATTGGTGCGGGTGTCGGCAATCATGACGAGCCCGTCCCGCACCAAAATCCCGCAGCAGTAGGTCATTTCCGCACCTTGAAAGCTTTTGCGGCGCGAAACTATCCAATTTCGCGCGCCGGTCCAACCCCAATCGGGAGGCCGCCTCGCGCCGCGACGGCGCTTCGATTTGCAAACAAGCCGCGCCTCGACCACGATAGGCCGGACTTGCAGGGGGCAGCGGGCAATGGGACGGAAAAAAGCGATCGTCGGCGTGATTTTCGCCGCGCAGATTTGGGGCGCGGCGGGTGCGGTGGCCAGCCCCTGGGAAGACGGCATGGCCGCCTATAACCGTGGCGACTACGTTCCGGCCATGCAGGTTTTCCGCGCCATGGCGCGCGAAGGCAATGCAGAGGCGCAGCATCTGGTTGGACGCATGTATCGTCGCGGGCAGGGCGTGAAGCGCAGCCCAACGCGCGCATTTGTCTGGCTCAACCGCGCTGCTTCACGCGGCAATCACCAGGCAAATGCCGAGTTGCGTGCGATGTCGCAGTCCATGACGGCCGCTGAGCTTTCGAGGGCGCGCGCCGTGATGGAGGCCTGCGAGGCCTCGGATTATCGCAGCTGCGAATATTGATGCCTGCCTCTTTTGATGAGGCAGGCATCTCGATCGTCAGGCGGACCGGACCTCGGCCCGCGAGGCGAGGTCACCTTGCCGCGTAAGCGTGCCGCATCGGTTTGAGCACGGTGAGCGCCAGGATGCCGGTCAGCGCGTCCATCGCGATGATGATCGCAAACACCGGCAGCCAGCTTCCGGTCTGCTCGCGCAACAGCGCCGCCAGCGGACCGCCGAGGATCGAGCCGATGCCCTGGGCGATGTAGAGCAGGCCGTAATTGGTCGTGGCGTGTTTGGCGCCGAAAGTATCGGTCAGCGTCGAGGGGAACAGCGAGAAGATTTCGCCCCAGCCGAAGAACACGACGCCGGACAGCAGGACGAAGACCAGCGCGTTATCGCGGAACAGAACCATCAGCGTGACGGAAGCGGCTTCCAGCAGGAACGCGATCGCCATGGTGTTCTCGCGACCGATCCGGTCCGACAGCCAGCCGAAGAACGGGCGGGTCAGTCCGTTGGTGATGCGATCGATGTTGGCCGCGAGCGGCAGTGCCGCCATGCCGAAGACGGTGACGGCGGCGACGCCGAAGTCGCGCGAGAAGGCCGAGAACTGCGAAATGATCATCAGGCCGCCGGTCGACATCATCGTCATCATGACGAACATCAGCCAGAACACCTTGGTGCTGAGCATTTCACCGGGCGGCGTTCCCACGCGCGATACCTCGACCGCCGGTTGCGGCAGGACGTCATCGGTCGTCGGCAGACGCAGCGCGAGTGCTGCCACCGCGCCGACCACGCCGAGAATGATGCCGAACACGATCAGCGTGTGCTGATAGCCCTTCTCGGCAATCATGTTGTAGATGCCGTTATTGGTCAGCAGCGCGCCAAAGCCGTAGCCGGCCGCGACCACGCCGGTCGCAAAGCCGCGCCGGTCCGGAAACCATCGCACCATCAGGCCGACGACGCCGATATAGACGATGCCGGTGCCGACGCCGCAAAACAGGCCGTAGGTGAAATAGAGGCCGACAATGCTGGTCACATAGCCGGCGGTGATCCAGCCCAGGCCAGACAGCAGGCAGCCGGTGGCGATCAGAATCCGCGCACCAAACTTGTCGACCAGATAACCCTGGATCGGCGACAGGAACGTCTGCAACACGATGAGGATCGTGAAGGTGACCTGAAGCGTGGAGAGCTGGACTCCCAGGCTTTCCTGGAGAGACTTGGTGAAGAACGTCCAGCCATATTGCGGACTGGAGATCGACATCATCGCGATCAGCCCCAGTATGAGCTGGACCCATCGCGTCGACGTCGCAGATTGAGCCGACGATACCCCACCGACCGTAGTCATTGCTTATGCCCCCGTTTTTGCTTGATCCCCCGACTGGCATACTTTGTACCACGTAGGCTCCCGGCGCAACGCCGGCTACATGCGCCAATCGTATGGGGGCGGGATGCACAGAGCGGGCCAAACCGGGACGGCTGAAGCGCACGTGGACATCCCGCGCTGCACTAAGCCGTTCAGCGGACGGGGGCGGCCAGCCTTAGGGCGACAGCGTCGCCAGATAGGCGGCAACAGCCAACATATCGTCCTGGTTGAGCTTGGCGACAACGGGTTGCATCAGCTCGGCGTTGGTACCGGCGCGCGCGCCAATCTTGATGTCGTTGAGCTGGCGGAAGACATACATCGGCGAGCGGCCGGTGAGGTGCGGCACCTCGCCGAGGCCTTTCAGGTCCGGACCGTGGCAGGAAGCGCAGGGCACCGTGCGGCCATCGCCACCTTTCACCAGCGCTTCGCCGCGCGCGACGCTGCCGACCGGGACATTGGCGACAAAACCGAAGCGGGAGTCGCGCAAGTGGGCGCGCTCGGGCGCCTGGGGCAACTCGATGATACGGCTGCCGATCGGCTCGTTGTCGCCGCCGGCGACCGCAAACCGCATGCCGCCGGTGCGTAGCTCCGTCTTCGGCACGGTGTCGGTTTCGACCACCTTGTTCCACGAAGGCCGGGGCAGCGCCGCATAATACTTCGCAGCCTCGCGCACCTCGTCGTCGGTCACCGCCTTGGCGATGGGAAACATCGAGCCTGCGCGCGCGCCCTTGCGGTGGCCATCCCTGAAGTCGGCCATCTGCCTGACGATGTAGGCCTCCGGCAGGCCGGCGAGGTCGGAGGATTCCGGGTGACCGCCGCCGGTGGTGACGTGGCATTTGGAGCAGGCCTTCACGGCTGGTGGGCGTCCGTTGGCAACGACCGCTGGCATCGGCGGATGATCCTCGGGAAACCAGTCCGGCGGTGCGAAATCGTTCTCGACCGCGGCTTGCGTGTATTTCCGGTTGCTGCCGGGCAGGGTCTTTTCTTCCGTGGCGTCAAACGCGGCAAGCGGCGGGTTGGCGGGATAGGCCCAGTCCGGAAGGGGGGCGGCGGTGCTGCCCGGTGTTGCCGGTCCGGCGGACTGTGCAAATGCACTCGCCGCGGCAACGCTCATGAACATTGCTGCAATCGCGAACCTCATCGGATCCCCACCCGCTATTTGTTGCTATGACTGTGATTGCCACTGGCTCTGGCGGCCGGCCTGGTCGACCTTGACCGCGACCGTGAGCGTTTCCATGCCGCCGCCGTAGCGGGTGCCGCGCACGGGCGCCGCGCCGAGATAATCGAGACCGATCGCGACGCGGGCATGGGCGTCGGTGGCGCAGATCGCATTGGCGGGGTCAAAGGCGACCCAGCCGAGATCGGGCGCGAAAGCTTCGGCCCAGGCGTGGCCTGCTTGCTGGTGGACCGTGCCGTCGGCGCGAAGAAAATGCCCGGAGACGAAGCGGGCGGGTACGCCGACCGATCGCGCGCATGCGATGAAGATGTGCGCGTAATCCTGGCACACACCGCGCTTCAACCCGAAGGCTTCCGCCGCCGACGTGCCGCTATGGGTCGGGTCTTCGTCGAAGGTCATGTGGTCGTTGATCTGGAGCATCAGCGCATGCAGGAAACCGAGCACGTCCTTCTCGGACTCCGAACGCAATTCGCGCGAGAAGACCTCCATCGCCGTGTTGACCTGCGTCAACGGCGTGGTGCGCAGGAACAGGCTCGGCGGAAAGCGTTCGTCGGTGCCGCGCAGCACGCCACCGGTGTCGTGGGTCTCGATCAGGCCTTCGACGGTGATGGTGAGATTGGAGAGCGCGGCTTCGGTCAACACGTGGATGGTGTTGCCGAAGGCGTCCTGACGCATATGCAGGCGCGAGTCGGTGGAAACGTCGACGTGCCACTCGGCGACGTACTGGCCGTCATGGCTGCCGGGTGTCATCCGCAGGATTTGCGTGACGCCGGTCGCCGCGGGTTCGTAGCGATAGGTCGTGGAGTGGGCGATGCGCAGACGCATGACGATATCCAAAGTTTTCGGGCGGTCATTCCGGGGCGATGTTCGGCATCGAACCCTGGCAATTGCACATCATGAACCCGAATTCCGGGTCTGGCGCTTGCGCGCCATCCCGGAATGACTCGGAACTCAGATCAAATACTGTTTGGTGACGATTTCACCAAGCCTTGAATTGTCGACGATGAATTCCTGAATGAATTCATGCACGCCGTGCTGGAAGATGTCGTCCATATTGCTATGTTCCAGCCGGTTGCGCACGCCGCGTGCATGCCGCTGCGACGCGCCCTGGCGGCCATAGGCGACGCCGATCTGGTCGAGGTTGCGCACGAGGTTGCCGTAACAGCTTGCAAGCGAGCGCGGCAGCGAATCGTTGAGGATCAACAGATCCGCGATCAGCCACGGTTTCAGCGTTTCGCGATAGACCCAGTGATAGGCGGTCAGCGCCGATACCGAACGCAGGATCGAGGTCCACTGATAGTAGTCGAGCGGACCGCCGACGTGTTCTTCTTCCGGCAGCAGCACATGGTATTTCACATCGAGGATGCGCGCGGTGTTGTCGGCGCGTTCCAGATGCACGCCAAGGCGCGAGAACCAGTAGGCGTCGTTGCGCAGCATGGTGCGGTAGGCTGAGCCATCGAAGCGCAGCGAGGTCTCCTGCACGAAACGCAGGAACCGCGCCAGTTCCTCACGTGTCTTGGTGCCTTTGAGCCAGACCTCCTGCAATTCGATCCAGGCCGAATTGATGGTGTCCCACATCTCGCTGGTCAGCGCCGTGCGCACCGAGCGTGAATTGAGCCGCGCCGCCTCGATGCAGTTCTTGATCGAGGAAGGGTTGTTGGAATCGAACGACAGATAGTCGACGACGTTCTGTTCGTTGGCTTCCTTGTAGACCTTGAAGAAGTTCTGGCTGACACCGGCGGTGAGCAGTGCCGATTCCCATTCGTTGGTCTTGCCGACATAGGTGGCCGGCAGTGCCGTGACGCGCAATGTCGCGTCGATCGTGCGCGCGATATATTCGGCCCGTTCGACGTAGCGGGCGAGCCAGTAAAGATTTTCCGCGGTACGCGACAGCATGAATTACTCGTCCAATATCCACGTGTCCTTGGTGCCGCCGCCCTGGCTCGAATTGACGACCAGCGAGCCTTCCTTCAGCGCCACCCGCGTCAGCCCGCCCGGCACGATGGTGGTGCGCTGGCTGCCGGTGAGCACGAAGGGGCGCAGATCGACGTGGCGCGGTGCGAGCCCCGCCTCGGTGCAGGTCGGACAGGTCGAGAGAGCGAGTGTCGGCTGGGCGATGAAGCCTTCCGGTTCACGCTTGAGCTTGTCGCGAAACGCCTCGATGGTGGCCTTGGTCGCCGCCGGCCCGATCAGCATGCCGTAGCCGCCGGAGCCGTGAACTTCCTTGACGACGAGCTGATCGAGATTGTCGAGCACGTAAGCGAGGTCCTTCGGCTCGCGGCAGCGCCAGGTCTGCACGTTCTTCAGGATCGGCTCTTCGCTGAGATAGAATTTCACGATCTCGGGCATGTAGGAGTACATCGCCTTGTCGTCGGCGATGCCGGTGCCGACCGCATTGGCCAGCGTGATATTGCCGGCGGCATAGGCCGACATCAGTCCGGGAACGCCGAGCGCGGAGTCGGAGCGGAAGGTGAGGGGATCGAGGAAGTCGTCGTCGACGCGGCGGTAGATGACGTCGACGCGCTTGAGGCCTTCGGTGGTCCGCATAAAGACTTCATCGTCCTTGACGATGAGGTCGCGGCCCTCGACCAGTTCAATGCCGAGCTTGTCGGCAAGGAACGAATGCTCGTAGTAGGCGGAATTGTAGACGCCGGGGCTCATCAGCGCGACCGTCGGCTCGGCCGACGAGCTCAATGGCGCCACCGAACGCAGCGCCGACAACAATTCGTCCGGATATTTTTCCACCGGCGCGATGCGGTGGCGGGCGAACAGGTCCGGAAACAGCCGCATCATGATTTCGCGGTTTTCCAGCATGTAGGACACGCCGGATGGCGTGCGCGCATTGTCTTCCAGCACGATGAAGTTTTCGGCGTCGGTGCGGATGATGTCGATGCCGGCAATGTGGACGTAGATGTCGTGCGGCACGTCCTGGCCGTTCATCTCCGGCCGGAACACCGGGTTCTGAAAAATCAAATCCTCCGGCACGATGTTGGCGCGCAGGATGTCGCGGCCGTGATAGATGTCGCGCAGGAACATGTTCAGCGCCTTCACGCGCTGTTTCAGCCCTTTTTCAAGGACCGCCCATTCCCTGGCGGACATGATTCTAGGGATGACATCGAAGGGTATCAGCCGTTCCTGGGCTTCCGCATCGCCATAAACCGCGAAGGTGATGCCGATCCGGCGAAACAGCAGTTCGGCTTCTTGCCGGCGATACTCGAGAGCGTCCGGCGGCGTTTCCTTCAGCCAGCGGGAGAGTTCCTGATAGGCCGGGCGAAGGTCGTTCCCCAGGCCGTTCATTTCATCGAAGGCCACTGCCATGAATCGCGGACCGCCCCTCAGCAATCTGTTCGACCAATCACGCTACAGTGCATGACTTCACAGGATGGTAGCAAGGCTGAAGCGAGCGCGATATGGATTGATATCGTTTGATCCCGGCCATTTGCGGGGGACAGCCGGGCAAACTGCCGAAAAAACAGCTTGCGGCTGCCCGTTTCAGCAGCAAAATCCGCGCCAACGTCAAGGTCTTGGCCGGGAACGGGATTTCGGCCAAAGAGCACGCGGGTGGGTAGCTCGCGAAGGAGAGACTATGAGTGAGATCGTCACGGCCGGGATCCTTGTCATCGGCGACGAGATTCTGTCCGGCCGGACCAAGGACAAGAACATCGGCTTCATCGCCGAGTACCTTACCAACCTTGGCATCGACCTGAAGGAAGTGCGGGTCGTCGCCGACGAAGAGCCGGAGATCATCGCGGCGCTGGATGCGTTGCGGAATCGCTACGCCTACGTCTTTACCACCGGCGGCATCGGGCCGACCCACGACGACATCACCGCGGACAGCGTCGCGAAGGCGTTCGGCGTCGGCATCGATCATCACCCGGAAGTGGTGGCGCGGTTTCGCGAGCGCTGGGGCGAGGCCGACCTGAACGAAGCGCGCCTGCGCATGGCGCGGATTCCCGACGGCGCCGAACTGATCCAGAGCGCGACCATCCTCGCGCCCGGCTTCAAGATCGGCAATGTCATCGTGATGGCCGGCGTGCCGACCATCATGCAGGCGATGATGGACATCGTGGCGCCCAAATTGAAATCCGGCGTACGGATGCTGTCGGAGAGCGTTCGCGCCAACGCCCGCGAAGGCGACATTGGCGGCCCCTTGCGCGAAATCGCTCAAGCTCATCCCGGCACCATCATCGGGAGCTATCCCTTCATCGATGAGGAGAACAAGCCGAACACCAACCTCGTGGTGCGCTCGCGCGATGCAGAGAAGCTCGCGGCTGCGATGAGCGCTGTGAAGGAAATGCTGGCCGGATTGAACGTGGTTCGTTGAGCAGGCCCAGATACAGGTCGAACGAGGAATTGCGATGGCGGAACATCCGGAACTGAGCGCGCAGGAGCGGGCAGGCAAGGCCTTTCCGGTGTCGTGGGATCAGTTTCACCGGGATTGCCGGGCGCTGACCTGGCGGCTCAACGAGGTTGGTCCGTTTCACGCCGTGATCGCGATCACCCGCGGCGGCCTCGTGCCGGCCGCGATCGTGGCGCGCGAACTCGGCGTGCGTGTGATCGATACGGTCTGCATTGCAAGCTACGATCACACCAGGCAGAGCGACCTCAAGGTGCTCAAGGGTGTATCGGCTGACACCAGCAAGCTCGGCAACGGCACCGGCAAGGGACTTCTGATCGTCGACGACCTCGTCGATACCGGCAAGACGGCGGCTTTGGTGCGCCAGATGTTGCCGGATGCGCATTTCGCGACGGTCTATGCCAAGCCGAAGGGACGGCCGCTGGTCGATACCTTCATCACCGAAGTGTCGCAGGACACCTGGATCTTCTTTCCCTGGGACACCGCATTGTCGTTCCAGCCGCCGATCCGCGACGGCGCGGCGTAGCCCTTTCACCTCGCCCCGCTTGCGGGGAGAGGGAGAAGAGATGTGACATGCCCCTGCAAAACCGCGTGCTGCCGACGGGTGAGATCGTAGCTCACCCCGCGCGCGGGATGTTCACCGGCAACCGCGGCATCATCCATGACCCCACCACCAAAACGCTCCTCAGGAAGCGCTGGTCGACCGATGCCTGGCTGACGTGTGTGCTGGAGTTTCGCGGCCGGCGGCGCGAGGTGATGGAACGCCGAAGCTGGACCGAGCTGTTCTTTCTCGATGAGGCCACCGCCTTTGCGGCCGGCCATCGGCCTTGCTTCTACTGCCGGCGGGACGACGCCAACCGTTTTCGTGCCGCCTGGGAGAAGGGCAACCGGACCGGCGACGTGCTCGCGCCCGAAATAGATGCGGTGTTGCACCGCGAACGCTTCGCTTCGGCCAGGAAGCTGCACCCGTTGCCGAGGGCGATCGAGAAGCTGCCCGATGGCACGATGGTGCAGGAGGGCGAGGAGAGTTTTGTGATCGCCGGGGGGAAGCCGCTACTGTGGTCGCCGTCGGGCTACCGCCCCGTAAAGCGCGACATCAAGGATGCGAAACTGCTGACGCCGCCGTCGATCGTGCGCGCGTTTTCAGCCGGCTATCGGCCGGTGCTGCATGAGAGTGTGGGGAAGTTATAGACAGACGTCATTCCGGGGCGCTCGTTAGAGCGAACTACGATGTGCAATTGCACATCGGAGAATCCATCGGGCCACATGCGATGAGGATAAATGGATTCCGGGTCTGCGCTTCGCGCATCCCGGAATGACAGGGAGGTTGGTGCGACTACCCCAACTTCTGCCTTGCCAGCTTCGCACCCGCGCCGAGCGCCATCAGCTTGGCTTCGGCGATATCGCGGTGCATTGGCGCCATGCCGCAATTGGTGGTCGGGATGATGTCGCTCTTGGGGACGACCTTCATGACCGCCTCGATGGTGGCGACGACGTCCTCGGCGGTCTCGATCTGGTCGCTTGCGACGTCGATCACGCCGGCCTGGATCTTCTTGCCCTTCAGGAGCGAAAGAATTTCAAGCGGCACTTTCGAATTGCGGCACTCGATCGCGACCTGTTGAATCGGGCTCTTGGCAATCGACGGGAAGAATTTTTCGTATTGCCGCCACTCGTTGCCGAGCGTCTGCTTCCAGTCGGTGTTGGCCTTGATGCCGTAGCCGTAGCAGATGTGGACCGCGGTGGCGCAGGTGAGCCCTTCCGCGGCGCGCTCCAGCGCCTTGATGCCCCAGTCGTTGACTTCGTCCATGTAGACGTTGAAGGCGGGCTCATCGAACTGGATGAGGTCGATGCCGTCGGCCTGCAACGCCTTGGCTTCCTGATTGAGCAGTTCGGCAAAGGCGAACGCCATCTTGACGCGATCGCCGTAATATTTATCGGCGATGGTGTCGATGATGGTCATCGGACCAGGCATGGTGAATTTCACCTTGTGCGTGGTGTGGGAGCGGGCGGCGCGCGCCTCATCCGCATGGACGCGGCCCTTGAGCTTCAGCGGGGCCACCACCTGCGGCACCATCGCCTTGTAGCGGTCGTTGCGGATTCCCATCTCGACCTTGTGAGCGAAATCGATGCCGTCGACCTTTTCCAGAAAGCCGTGGACGAAATGCTGGCGCGCCTGCTCGCCCTCGGTGACGATGTCGATGCCGGCGTCTTCCTGCAGTTTCACCGCGAGCACGGTCGCATCGCGCTTGGCGCGGGCAAGCTCATCGCCCTGCGACCGCCACGGAGCCCACAACTTGTTCGGTTCGGCCAGCCATTCGGGCTTGGGCAGGGAGCCGGCGATCGTGGTCGGGAACAGCATTGGAGCGCATCCTCTGGTATTTTGAATTCCTTGGGCCTCTCAATGCCATGTCCTGATGCCGACGTACATCAGTATTCCGGCTATAGAATGCGACAAAAGCAGGGGGTAGAATTGGCTACCGATTACGCGGAATTCCCATGATCGACCTCTATTACGCGCCGACGCCGAACGGCTGGAAAATCTCGATCATGCTCGAAGAACTCGGCATCCCCTACACGGTCAAGCCGGTGAACATCCGCGCCGGCGATCAGTTCAAGCCGGAGTTTCTGGCGATCAGTCCGAACAACCGGATTCCCGCGATCGTCGACCTCGAGCCCGCCGGATGGCGGCGGGCCGTTCCCGGTGTTCGAGACCGGCGCGATCCTGATCTATCTCGGCGACAAGACCGGCCGCTTCCTGCCGACGGACTTGCGCGCGCGCTCGGTCGTGATCCAGTGGGTGATGTGGCAGATGGGCGGCCTCGGCCCGATGCTCGGCCAGCACGGACACTTCGCGCTCTATGCGCCGGAAAAAATTCCGTATGCGATCCAGCGCTACCGCGACGAGGCCGCGCGGCTCTATCACGTGCTCGACACGCAATTGGGCAAGACCGGCGCCTATGTTGCCGGTCACGAATACACCATCGCCGACATCGCCTGTTTCCCGTGGACCATGACCCACAAGGCGCAAGGGTTCACGCTCGATGATTACCCGAACGTCAAGCGCTGGTACGCCGACATCCGCGCGCGGCCGCAGGTGCAGGCGGGGCTTGCGATCGGCAAGTTCGTCAAGGAGCCGTTCGACGAGGAAGCGCGCAAGAACATGTTCGGCCAGCGCGCCAGGGAGATGACGGAGAGGAAATAAATGCGCTGTCATTCCGGGGCGACGCGCAGCGGAGAGCTATGATGCGCAATTGCGCATTGAGAATCCATCTAGCGCCAGAAAATGTAGATGAATGGATTCCGGGCCTGCGCCTTCCGCGCAAATAGCGCGCTATTTGCTCGCGACGGCGCATCCCGGAATGACGAAAACCAAAAGGAAACGCCATGATCGAATTCTTCTTCGACTGTTCGAGCCCCTGGACCTATCTCGCCTTCCACAACATCCAGCCGTTGGCGCGGGAGTTCGATGCGGAAATCTCCTGGCGGCCGATCCTGGTCGGCGGCATCTTCAACACCATCAATCCGAGCGTCTATGCCAAACGGGAGAATCCCGTGCCGGCAAAGGTCGCTTACGACAAAAAGGACATAACGGACTGGGCACGGGTCGCGGGCTTGACCATCAAGATGCGGCCGACGGTGTTTCCGGTGAACAGCGTGAAGGCGATGCGCGGCTGCATCTGGCTCGGCAAGGACATGCTGCCGTTCGCGCGCACCGTGTTCCAGATCTATTGGGGTGAAGACAAGGACATCTCGCAGGATGCGGTGTTGAGCGAAGTTTGCCAGCGCTGCGGCATCGACGCGAAGGCGTTCTTTGCCGGTATCGGCGAGCAGTCGATCAAGGATCAGCTCAAGGCCAATACCGACGAGGTGATGGCGCGTGGCGGCTTCGGCTCACCGACCATCTTTCTCGACAAAACCGATATGTATTTCGGCAACGACCGCCTGCCGCTGATCCGTGACGCGCTGGCGCGGCGGAAATAAGAGGACGTCATTCCGGGATGGTCCGAAGGACCAGACCCGGAATTTCGAGATTCTCCGATGTGCAATTGCACATCGGAGTTCGCTCGCTGCACTCGCGCCCCGGAATGACAACTGGCTACTTCGTCGGCGGAGAGGGCCAGGGCCGTTGCGGACCGCGCAAGGTCTCGAACGATTTCGCCATCGCGAGCACGCCGAGATCGTCGAAGCGGCGGCCGACGATCTGCACGCCGATCGGAAAACCCACCGCGTCATAGCCGCCGTTGATCGAGATCGCGGGATTTTCCGCCATGTTCCACGGCACGGTGTAGGCAATGTGTTCGAACGGCCGGGCGGGGTCGTTGAGGGGGGCTGCCAGTTCGGCGGCAAATTTGACGACCGGCGACACCGGCGAAATCAGGTAGTCGATATCGGCGAACAGTGTCGCGGCAGCGGCGCGTATCGACATCGTCATGTTGAAGCCCCTGATGACGTCGACGCCGGACAGTTTTGCGCCGGCCTCCGCCCATTTGAGAATATAGGGCAATGTCTTGTTGCGTTCGGTGGCGTCGAGTTTGGAAAGATCGTCCCAGAGCCGCGCGCGCCAGAAATTGTCGAGGCCATCGAGCATCTCGCGCGTCAGGATGCCCTTGACCTCGTGGAGCACAGCGCCCGTGCCCTCAAAGGCTTTCGCCGCTTTCACCGCAACATCGCGCACGTCTTTCTCAAGTGCCTGGCCGACGCCGAGATCGAGCAGGAGGCCGATGCGCAATTTGCGCGCGGGCTTGTCGAGCGTTTTCCAGTGGATGTCGTTCGGCGGCAGGCTCATGCCATCGCGGCGATCCGGCTTGGTCAGCACGCTCATCATCAGCGCGGCGTCATCGACCGTGCGCGTCATGGGGCCGGCGACGCGGCCCACATAAGGCGGATCGATCGGCACGCGGCCAAGACTGGGCTTCAGCGCGACGAGGCCGCACCAGCAGGCGGGCAGCCGCACCGAACCGCCAATGTCGGTTCCCAAATGTAGAGGGCCGTAACCCGCTGCGCCGGCAGCGCCCGCGCCCGCGCTCGATCCGCCGGGATTTTGGCGCAGGTCCCAGGGATTGCGGGTGAGGGGATGAAAACTGGAAAGGCCTGACGACAGCATGCCGTAATCCGGCATCGTGGTCTTGGAGAAGATGATCGCGCCGGCTTCGCGCAGTCGCGCCGCCGGTGGGGCGTCGGCTTCGGCGGGAACGAGTTTGGTGGAAGCGGTGCCGAGCGGCACGGGCGTACCCTTGGTGGCGATATTGTCCTTGATGGTAACGGGCACGCCGTCGAGCGGCTTGTTCGATTCACCCTTTTGCCAGCGCTCGGTCGATTCCTTCGCCGCCGTACGCGCGCCATCGGGATCGAGAGCGTGAAGTGCCTTGATGTGAGGTTCCCACCGCGCGACGTGATCAAGCACCTCCTCGAGCACTTCGCTCGGAGTGAATTGCCGAGCGCGAAAACCCGCGATCATGTCGACGGCGCTGAGGTCGTGCAGTGCCGTGATGGCGTCGGAAGTATCGTCCTCGCTCATGGCCGCTCCTTTTAGACGCTAACCGCTAGTGTGGCGGTTCAAACGTCCGCATTATTTATGCCGCGGGTTCGTCATGCGGACGTTTGAACCAGAGCCACACTAGATCAATAAATTAGCTAGTGTCCTTTCGATTCCGAAGTTCGAAACGTGGCTCCGAAAATGCGACGAACTTCGGAATCGGGACACTAGTGGAAAATCAAACCACTAAACGGGCAGGCGGGTTTCGATGATGCGGGCAAAAACGCTGGCGCCGACCGGCAAGATCTTGTCGTCGAGCGTGAAGCCGGGATTATGCACCGGCACCGAACCGTCGTGGCCGAGCCAGAAATAGGCGCCGGGAACCGCGTGCAGCATGTCGGCGAAATCCTCGCTGCCCATCTTCGGCTTCGAGCGCGTGATGACGTTTGCGGGGTCGACCACGGTACGGGCGACGTCCGCCACCACCTTGCTGTATTCTTCCTGGTTGACCAGCACGCTGAAGATATCGCGGATATCGGCCGTGATCTCGACATCGAATGCTGTTGCGATGCCGGCGCAGAGGCTGCGCATCCGCTCGCGGATCAGCGCGCGCACTTCGTCGGAGAAGGCGCGCACGGTGCCGGCGAGTTTGGCCTCACCCGGGATGACATTATAGGCGGAGCCCGCGTGAATCTGGGTGATCGAAAGCACGGCCGGCTCGTTTGGCGAGACGTTGCGGCTGACGATGGTTTGCAGCGCCTGGGCCAGCGTCATCGCGATCACGACCGGGTCCTTCGAGCGTTCGGGCATCGCGCCATGGGCGCCGTAACCCGATATCGTGATGTCGAAGAAATCGGCTCCGGCCATCGCAGGTCCCGGCAGCACGGCGAGTTCACCGTGATTGAGATCGGGCGCGTTATGCAGACCGTAGATCTCGTCGCAGGGGAATTTCTGGAACAGCCCGTCCTTGATCATGGCGCGCGCGCCGCCCAATCCTTCTTCGGCCGGCTGAAAGATGAAGTGCACGGTGCCGTCGAAGTTGCGGGTCTCGGCCAGATAGCGCGCCGTGCCGAGCAAGATCGTGGTGTGGCCGTCATGGCCGCAACCATGGAAGCGGCCGGGAATGGTCGAGCGCCATTTCAGGTTGGTATTCTCTTCCATCGGCAGCGCATCCATGTCGGCGCGCAAGCCGATGCGGCGGGCGCTCTGGCCCTTGCCCTTGAGCACGCCGACGACGCCGGTGCCGCCGAGGCCGCGATGAACCTCGACGCCCCATTGCGCGAGCTTTTCGGCGACGATGCCGGAAGTGCGGACTTCCTCGAAGCCGATTTCGGGATGGGCATGCAGGTCGCGCCTGATGGCGGTGAGTTCGTCGGCAAAGGCGTCGATACGGTCGATCGTGGGCATTGGTTGTTATCCGATAGCGGTGGAGTGAGGTTTTGGAGAGCGAGGCGCGGCGAAAGCCGGACCGTTTGGTTTGAGGCGGACGCCCGGACGCAATTTGGTCCAGGGGAGTGACGCGGGATCGGCGGGCATTGCGCCGGGCGCGGCGCAGATCAGAAGTCTATCGGCAATCGGTTCGAAATCGGCGCGGAAATGCACCGAGCTCTTGTTCACGAGGATGGCCTGTTCGGCGGGCTCAACCCCGACATAGCGAAACATCGCCTGATCCGCCAATTGTGCTTTGTACGAACTGACAACCACGTTGACACCGTCAATGCGCAAACAGGCGGATGGTCCCATATCCATGTCGCGGCCGCCGAAATAGGGGCCGGGCGCCACGAACTTTCCGTCGGACAGTTTTTCGACGGTGAATGTCGCCTCGAACGGCGCATCGCCCGGAATGCCGGACTTGCCGCCGAGCGCCAGTTTGACGGAGGCACCGACGCCTGCGGCGTGTGCCGCTTTGGCGGAAGAGGGATCGTAAATCACGCCGATCGCCGCCCGCGTGGCCTTGTTGCGGACCAGCGCCTGCAACATGCCGGTCGTATCGGAATCGCCGCCGGCGCCGGGATTGTCCTGGGTGTCGGCGATGATGATCGGCTTCCGAGCGCTTTTCGAAAGCTGCATCGCGAGCTGCACACCTTCGTCAGGCGTATAGATGCGGCCATCGAAGTCGCGCTCGTGGCCTTCGACGATCGCCGCCAGACGGTCGACCGCCGCTTGTGCGTCGGCCTTTGTGGTGCCGTAAGCAAACACGCTCGGTCCGCAATCTCTGAAGTCGGCGGCCGGGAATCCAGGACAGAACGAAAGCGTCGGCACGGTCGCACTTTCCATGGCGGCAAGCTTTTCGTAGATGCCTTTGGTCGGGAAATCGGTCGTGCACTGCCAACTGATGGGAATCAAGAACGGCAATTGCCGGAATGCCTTTTCGAGGCGCCGGCCGTCGCGCAACAGCAGCGCGAGATGGCGCGCGGCGGCGCGGCCGGTGTCGGCCATGTCGACATGGGGATAGGTGCGATAGGCGATCAGGGCGTCGGCGTGATGCACCATGCCAGGCGTCACGTTGGCGTGCAGATCGAGGCTGACGACGATCGGCAGCTTGTCGCCGATCACCTGCCGCACGCGGCGCAGGATTTCGCCTTCGCCGTCGTCGAAATGCTCGCTCACCATGGCGCCGTGAAGATCGAGATAGACCGCATCGAGCGGGCCGGCGTTCGCGATGCCGTCGACGATCGCTTTCGCGATGCGCTCATAGGCGTCCCTGGTGACGTGGGCGCAGGGGCTGGCGGCGGCGAAGAGCGTCGGGACCAGCTCCCAGCCTTGCGCTTCCGCGTCACCGATAAAGCCGGCGAGGCCGACATTAATGTTGCGCATCACCTTCAACAGGTCGGCGCCCGTCGTCATCGCGGGCCAGCCGCCGCCGTGGACGAAATCGGCGTAAGCAGCCCTGGTCGGCGCGAAAGTATTGGTCTCGTGCAGAAAGCCGCCGACGGCGATACGAGGCATGCGTTGGGTCTCGGACTGTGTTGGTTGACGTTAGACCCAAGCTGTCGAGAGCCGCAAGCCGCGGACGCACCCTGATTATGCATGCTTGCTAGATCGTTGATGCGCCTGCTAAACCTGTTCGATGCGGTTGTCGCCGATCGACATCGCGCAAATCCGCGACAGGTGCAGGTACGGCAACCCGGTCTCCGTCGCCCACGCGTTGAATTGCGCCTGCACCTTGGCGAGATCGCCCTTGGACTTTACTTCGGCCGCGATATCGAGGCCGGCGTCGCGCAGGCAGGCGACGACGTCTTGCGAGGTCACGAAGCCGTCCCAGCCGATAAAGCGCAGGAACATCTGCCCGGTATTGCCGCCAAGGCGGCTGCCGCGCTTGGACAGCAGATCGAGCAGACCGATCTGATCGGACGAGGGCCACTTCGCCAGGAATTGACCGAAGCTGCCATGTTCCTTGGCGATCTCCTGCACGAAGGCCGCGTTCTCGCGAACCGACGCGATCTTGGCGCCGTTGCGGACGATCCGCGTGTCGGACAAAAGCGCGTCCCAGAAATCATCGGGCTGGAAGATCAGCTTGCCCGGCGTGAAGCCAAGGAAGGCCTTCTCGAAGTCCGGCCATTTGTTTTCGATCACGCTCCAGGCAAAGCCCGCGGAAAATACCCGTTGGGTCATTTCCGCCAGGATGCGGTCGTCCGCGATTTTCGCCAGCGCCTTCATGCCGGGTTTTGCCGGCAGCAATTTCTCGAGCGCGGATGCGCCGCCTTTGCGCTTTTCGGCGCGCGCGCGAATGGGCTTGAAGGGAATCGCGCGCGGTCTGGCCGAAGCTTTCGCCATGAGAACCCTTCTCTCTAGGTGAGGGTTGCCAGAAGTCCCGCCATCAGGCGGCCGCGTTCGGCAAGGCTGTCGACTTCGATATGTTCGTTCAGAGTGTGCGCATCCGCGCCGCGGACGCCCAATCCGTCGAGGGTTGGAATTCCCATGGCGCCGGTGAAATTGCCGTCGGAGCCGCCGCCGGCGCTCATATGCGGAAGATCGAGCCCCATCGAAGCCGCGACGCCGCGCGCCTTCTCGTAGAGCGCAAGGGTGCCGGCATCCGCCTCCCATACCGGGCGCGTGACGCCACGCGTGACCTTGAACGTCACGTCGTTGGACGTGCCCGACAGCGCCAGCATGCGGTCGACGCCGCGATCGAGATCGGCCTGGCGCTTGGCCATGCTCAGCGCCTCGCCGGTACAGGTGGTGGCGACGCAATTGACCCACTGGCCGCCATGCACGATTCCAACGGAAAAAGTACAGTCATCCGACGTCATGCCGTCGATGACCAGGATCTGGCGCGCCATCTCGCGGATTGCCGAGCGCCCGGAGGATAGCGTCGACCCCGCATGGCTCGGTCGGCCCGTTGCTTCCAGGTTGAAGCGCGCGATCGCATAACGTCCGGTGACGACGGCGTTGTTCGGCCGGCCCGGTTCCGGCACCAGCACATATTTATTGCGCCTGGCTTCGGCTTCGATGAGATCGCGGGTCGAGGGGGTGCCGACTTCCTCGTCCGGCGTGAACAGGACGGTGATCGGGAGCGGCGTCGCGACGCCGGCGCGCGCCAGGTGCCGGATCGCCTCGAGCGTGAGGTAGTTGCCGCCCTTCATGTCGAAGATGCCGGGGCCGTAACACTTGTTGCCTTCGCGGCGCCACTTCAGCTTCTCGATTGTGCCGACGGGATGAACGGTGTCGAGGTGGCCCGCGATCAGGATGCCGGGCTCGCCTTGTCTGGGGTGGGGGAATGTCGCCCGCACGCAGCCGCCGAATCCCCGGCGACCAGCGATTCGTTCGATCGATGCGCCCATCACCGCCATTTCGCGCGCCGCAAGATCGATCATGCGGTCGACGGCAGGTGCATTCCAGGTCGGGCTTTCGCATTCGACCCAGGCCCGTAGGCCGGCAAGCATCGTCTCGGAATCAAAAGGCAGGTTGGTCGGATTCATCGAAGGCTCCCGATCCAAAGGGGACGGTTCGGCAGATGAAAACTCGAGCGGCGTTAGACACACGGTGCAGCCTGCACGAAGGATCGATGACGGCCTCATAAAGTCAAGCTTCCGCAAGCAGATGCCGCCCCGCTTTTTTGGATGAAACCCCTCTCGGGGGGACCCGAGGCGACCGAGCGCCGTCAAACCGGGGAAGCTGTCCGGCGCGGACGCTCGAAGCTGCGGGCGAAAATGCGCGGGGCCGAATTTGACTGTCATGTCTTCTTCGCAGACGCGTGTTTTATGTCGTCAACATTGTTGGCAACATAGGTTGTCGACATGGAATGCGACGTAAAACATCGCATCGATACCAACAAAAAAGTTTTTGGAGCCGACCACGAATGAACTGATTGCTGCTTGAGAGCGAATTCAAATGCTTTCGCAGCAAAAATAACTTTCCCTCTCGCGGTTTAGCAGACCATGCGACGAGGAGAGCACTACGCCGACATTCGAGAGCGGCGCGCGACGGGGTGTGAGAGCACGCGAACCGGATTGGTTTGACGTGAAACTTACACATGCCCGTCATTGATGTTGCCTATCTGTCCCCGCGCTAAACCACTCCTTTTAGCTCTGGGGAAAAGATGAAAAATCTGAAGCTCAAATCTGCTCTGCTGTCGTCGGCTGCGCTGCTCGCCGTCGCGGCTGTGACTTCAACCGGTTCGGTCGCGGGCGACCTCGCTTCCAAGCTCACGCCGGTCAACAACCTGATCGACAGCGTTGTCGACAATGCCAAGAAGCCGGTCGGCACCAATCCGAACTCGTTGAAGACCAAGACGCCGATCAAGCACCTCGTCGTCATCTTCAATGAGAACCGTTCATTCGACCATTATTTCGGCACTTATCCGAACGCCACGAACGTCGAAGGCGAGCCGATCTTCGAGCCGGCCAAGAACACGCCGCGCGACATCAACAATCTGCTGGCGAACCCGGGGCTGCTTAGCAACAATCCCAACCTGAACCCGGCCAACGACGTTGCCCCGAGCGGAAACAACCTGGGTTCCACGCATTCCAACCCGTTCCGTCTTGACCGTACGCAGGCCAACACGGCGTCGCAGAACCACGGCTACACCGCCGAGCAGAAGGCCTATGACGGCGGCAAGCTGGACCTCTTCCCGCTCGATGTCGGCAAGGGCACCGCCGGCGGCGCCGCCGGTTTCGGCAACGGCGCGCAGACGATGGGCATCTTCGACGGCAACACCGTCACCGCTTTCTGGAACTACGCCCAGAACTTCGCGATGAGCGACAACATGTGGGGTGACACCTACGGTCCGTCGACGCCCGGCCTGCTCAACATGTTTGCCGGCAACACCAACGGCATCGTCGTCGGCGCCGGCAACAGCGGAAACGCACTGCCGGACGGGCAGGGTGGCGTCACCCTGATCGGCGACATCGATCCGACCCTCGACGTCTGCTCGAGCAAGACCAGCAACGTCTCATCGACCGCCAAGAACATCGGTGACCTGCTCAACACAGCCGACGTTCCGTGGGGTGGGTTCTACGGTGGCTTCAACCTGCAACTCTTGAACAATAACGGCACTACGGGCTGTTCGCGTTCGACCGTGAGCCAGGTCGTTGGCGGCGCGGTTCCCGACTACATCCCGCACCACATCTGGACCCAGTACTTCGCCTCGACCGCGAACCCGAACCACCTCCGTCCGACCTCGACGAAGGCGATCGGCTTCACGAAGGTGCCGGGCACCAACAAGGTCGATCCGGCGAACCACAACTACGACCTCGAAGACTTCTTCGCGGCGGTCGGTTCGGGCAACTTCCCGGCGGTCTCCTTGATCAAGATGCCGGCGTTCCAGGATTCTCACCCCGGCAACTCCGATCCGCTCGATGAGCAGACCGGAGTGGTCAACCTGCTCAACTTCCTTCAGGAGCAGCCGGACTGGGATTCCACCGCCGTGATCATCACCTATGACGACTCGGACGGCTGGTACGACCACGCGTTCGCCAAGACGACGCAGGGTTCGTTCTCCGCCGCCGACGCCTTGAACGGAACGGGCAACTGCGGCACTCCGGGCGCCACCCCTGTGCCCAACGGCGTCAAGGGTCTGCCGGTTGCGGGCCGTTGCGGCCCGGGTCCGCGTCTGCCCTTCCTGGTGATTTCGCCCTTCGCCAAGAAGAACTACGTCGACCACGTGTTCATCACGCAGGCCTCGATCCCGCAGTTCATCGAGGACAACTGGCTGAACGGTGAGCGTCTCGGCGGTGGCTCGTTCGACGCCACGACCGGTTCGATCATGGGCATGTTCGACTTCACACAGAAAAAATCCGTGAAGCTGATCCTCGATCCGACCTTCGGTACGGTGGAGAGCAAGGACAAGGTCAAGAACTGACCTAAGTTCTTCAACTCTATCGCACAATCGTGCGGTCATAGGCGCCGCCTTCAACGCCGGCGCCAACCTTCAAGACCCTGGTCGACGAAGTCGTCGGCCGGGGCCGAAGGCGTTTTGACGTGAAACCTACACATACGTGTCATTGAGCGTTTCTAAATCGTCTCCCCGCACGGCTCAAAATTTTTTTGAGAGGCAATGGGGAGAAAGAAATTTATGAAGCTGAAATCCGCTCTGCTGTCGTCGGCTGCGCTGATCGCGGTCGCCGCTGCTTTCACGTCGACCGGCTCGGTCGCCGGCAACAAACTCGCCGACCAGCTCACCCCGGTCCAGGACCTGGTCAATTCAGTTGAAAACAATTCCAAGAAGTCGTCGGCGGGCAATCCGAATTCGCTGAAGACCAAGACGCCGATCAAGCATCTCGTTGTGATTTTCGGCGAGAATGTTTCTTTTGACCACTATTTTGGTACTTATCCGAATGCTGCGAACGTCGAAGGTGAGCCAATCTTCGAGCCCGCCAAGAACACGCAGCGCGATATCAACAACCTGCTATCGACCCCCGCGCTCTTGGATAACAATCCGAACCTGAACCCTGTCAACAATGTTCCGCCAACGAGCAGCACCCTTGGCTCGAGCGCTTCGAACCCGTTCCGTCTTGATCGCACGCAGGCCGCGAGCGCCGACCAGAACCATGCCTATACGGCTGAGCAGCAGGCCTATGACGCTGGCAAGATGGATCTCTTCCCGCTCGACGTCGGCAGAGGCACCAAAGGCGGCGCAGCCGGCTTTGGCAACAATGCCCAGGTGATGGGTTATTTCGACGGCAACACAGTCACCGCTTTCTGGAACTACGCTCAGAACTACGCGATGAGCGACAATAACTTCAGCGACGGCTTCGGTCCCTCGACGCCGGGCGCAGTTAACCTGATTTCCGGCCAGACCAACGGCGCCGTGGTGCCCGCCGGCCTTTCCGCCAGCACAATTCCGGACGGCCAAGGTGGCCTGACGCTGATCAACGATACCGATCCGACCTTCGACGTGTGCTCGAGCAAGACGTCGCAGGTTTCGTTCACGGGCAAGAACATCGGCGACCTGCTCAACGCCGCCGACATCTCCTGGGGCTCGTTCATGGGTGGTTTCAATCTGCAAACCATCGCCCAAAACGGCACCTCCGGCTGCACGCGTAGCTCATTCAGCTCGGTTACCGGTTCGTCGACGGCCGACTACATCCAGCATCACGCTTGGTTCCAGTACTACCAGTCGACGGCGAATCCGACCCACGCCCGTCCGACCAACCTGGCGTCGATCGGCTACACCAACGTCGCCGGTCACCCGAACAAGGTCGATCCGGCTAACCACGGTTATGACCTCGAAGACTTCACCGCCGCGGTCGGCTCGGGCAACTTCCCGGCAGTCTCGTTCATCAAGATGCCAGCCTTCCAGGACGGTCACGCTGGCTACTCGAACCCGCTCGATGAGCAGACCGGTGTGGTCAACCTGATCAACTTCCTTCAGGAACAGCCGGACTGGGATTCGACCGCTGTGATCATCGCCTATGACGACTCCGATGGTTGGTACGATCATCAGTTCGCCACGACCACCCATGGTTCGTTCTCGACCGCCGATGCGTTGAACGGCACCGGCAACTGTGGCGTCCCGGGCTCGACCCCGGTGCCCACCGGCGTCAATGGTGGATCGGTCGCGGGCCGTTGCGGGCCGGGTACGCGTATGCCGTTCGTGGTGATCTCTCCTTACGCCAAGAAGAACTTCGTCAGCCACACCCTGACCACCCAGGCCTCTGTTACTCAGTTCATCGAGGATAACTGGCTCAACGGTAAGCGTATCGGACAGGGTTCGTTCGATGCCACGACCGGTTCGATCATGGACATGTTCAACTTCGACAAGAAGAATTCGGCGAAGCTCTTCCTCGATCCGCTCACCGGTCTCGTCGAGACGAAGACCAAGATCAAGAACTGAGCGAAGTTCTTCGACTCAATTGCACATTCGTGCGCGCTATCGGCGCCGGCCACGTTGGCCGGCGCTGTTTTTTGCCGGAAGAAAAATCGCCTGACCTCTGTGAAACTGTGGGTTTGAAGCCAAACCTACACACACGTGTCATTGAGCTTTTTTATCGATGTCCCCGCACGACTCAAAATTTGTTTTGAGAGGCATTTGGGAAGCAAGAAACGATGAAACTGAAATCCGCGTTGCTGTCGTCTGCTGCATTGATCGCAGTTGCCGCAGCTTTCACATCCACTGGCTCGGTTGCCGGCAACAAGATCTCCGGGCAACTCGCTCCGGTCGAGGACTTGGTCAACAGCGTCGCGAAGAAGAAGCCGAAGACGGTCACAGACCTCGTCAACGCGCTGCCGACAAAGACGCCGATCAAGCATCTTGTCGTGATTTTCAACGAGAACCGCTCGTTCGACCATTATTTCGGAACTTATCCGAACGCGATCAATCCCGAAGGCGAGCCCGTTTTCGAGCCGGCCAAGAATACGCCGCGGGATGTCAACAATCTTCTGTCGAGCCCGTCGCTGCTCAGCAACAATCCGAACGCAAACCCGAATGTCGTGCCGTCCAACGGCCAGACCGTCACCCAGCCTTCCAACGGCATCAACGCCTCCAATCCGTTCCGTCTTGACCGGACCCAGGCCAACACGGCCGACCAGAGCCACTCCTATACGAACGAGCAAAAGGCGTATGACGCGGGGAAGAACGATCTCTTCCCGCTCGATACGGGCAAGGCCACCTCTGGCGGCGCCGGCGCCTTCGGCACCAAGGGCCAGGTGATGGGGTATTTCGACGGCAACACGGTCACCGCGTTCTGGAACTACGCCCAGAACTACGCGATGAGCGACAACGCCTGGACCGATAATTTCGGCCCGTCGACGCCGGGAGCTCTCAACATGTTCGCGGGTCAGACCAACGGCGCGGTAGCTCCTGCGGGCTTCGGCCAGGCCGGCATCGCGGACGGCCAGGGCGGCTTCACGCTGATCAGCGATACCGATCCCGCCTTTGACGTGTGTTCCAGCCCGACGTCACGGGTTCAGATGACCTCCCAGAACATCGGCGACCTTTTGAACGAGTCGGAGATTCCGTGGGGCTCGTTTGTCGGTGGCTTCAACCTGCAGACCGTCAACAACAACGGCTCGACCGGTTGCCCCGGCGTCAATAGCCAGGGCGTGCGCGTGACCGACAATCCGCTCGGGCGCACCTCGGCGAGCCAGGTCATTGGCGGGCTCGGCGCGGCCATCCCCGACTATGTCCCGCACCACATCTGGTTCCAGTACTTCCAGTCGACTTCCAATCCGAACCATCTCGCTCCGGATTCCGTCGCTTCGATCGGCCTGACCAATACCGCCGGCAAGAACACGAAAGATCCGGCCAACCATGCCTACGATCTGAATCAGTTCGAGGCGGCAGTCGGACAGGGCAACTATCCGGCGGTTTCATTCATCAAGCTGCCGACCTTCCAGGACGCTCACCCCGGCAACTCGGACCCGCTGGACGAGCAAACGGGAGTGGTCAATCTGATCAACTTCCTCCAGCAGCAACCGGACTGGGATTCGACCGCCGTGATCATCACCTACGATGATTCGGACGGCTGGTACGACCACGCCCCAGCCCCGATCGCGCATCCATCGTTTTCGTCTTCCGATGGATTGACGGCTCCCGGCCAGTGCGGCGTCGTCGGCACGAGCGAATCTTTCGGCGTCAACAATCTGCCGGTCCACGGCCGTTGCGGCCCCGGCACGCGCCTGCCTTTCCTGGTGATCTCACCCCTCGCCAAGAAGAACTATGTCAGCCATGTGCTGGTCACGCAGGCCTCGATCCCGCAGTTCATCGAGGACAACTGGCTGAACGGCCAGCGTCTCGGCAAGGGCTCGTTCGATGCCACGACCGGTTCGATCGTCGACATGTTCAACTTCAACAAGGCCAATTCGGCGAAGCTGATCCTCGATCCGACCTTGGGCACCGTGGAAAGCAGCACCAAGATCAAGAACTAAGCGCAAGCGCGCAGTTTCAGTCGCGCAATCGTGCCAACTTCCGGCGCCGGCCTTTTGGCCGGCGCCGATCTTTGCGTTGATGGAGCGCTTTTGCAGTCAAACCTACACATGCCTGTCATTGAGGCTCCCTATCTGTCTCTGCCGCACGGCTCAAAATGGCTTTGAGAGGCACAAGGGAAAACAATGAAAAGGCTCAAGCTCAAACCTGTTCTGCTATCGACGGCTGCGCTGATCGCCGTCGCCGCCACCGTCACGTCGACCGTTTCGATTGCCGGCAACAGCCTCGCCGGCCAGCTCGCGCCGGTCATCAGCCTGATCGACAGTGTCGCCGCCAATGCCAAGAAGTCATCCGGCACGGCGAATCGACCTGAAGACCAAGACCCCGATCAAGCATCTCGTGGTCGTGTTCAACGAGAACCGTTCGTTCGACCATTATTTCGGCACGTACCCGAACGCCATCAACCCGGAAGGCGAGCCGCTGTTCGAGCCCGCCAAGAACACGCCGCGGGACGTCAACAACCTGCTGTCGAGCCCGGCGCTGCTCGACAACAATCCCAACCTGAATCCCGCCAACACCGCCGCGGCACAGTCCGGCAAGCCGCAGACGGCTTCGGTGCCTTCCAACCCGTTCCGTCTCGATCGCACGCAGGCCAACACCGCGGACCAGAACCATGGCTACACGGCCGAGCAAAGTGCCTTCGACGGCGGCAAGCTCGACCTGTTTCCGCTCAACACGGGCACGGGCACCTCAGGCGGCGCCGGCGCGTTCGGCAACAAGGCCCAGGTGATGGGCTACTTCGACGGCAACACGGTCACGGGTCTGTGGAACTACGCGCAGAATTTCGCGATGAGCGACAATTCCTGGAGCGACACGTTCGGTCCGTCGACCCCCGGCGCGCTTCACATGTTCTCGGGGCAGACCAACGGCGCAACGTTCCCGGTTCTGTCGCCCACGCTGCTTCCGCCGGGCACGCCGAACACGATCGCAGCGATCGGTCCGCTTCTGGCGGCCGCCGGCGCGGCGGTGCCGGACGGGCAGGGTGGCTTGACGCTGATTGCCGACATCGATCCGGCCGGCGACACCTGCTCGAGCACGCTGATCGCGACCCAACTGGCGGGCAAGAACATCGGCGATCTCCTGAACGCCGCCAACGTTCCCTGGGGATCGTTCGTCGGTGGCTTCAACCTGCAAACCATCAACAACAATGGCTCGACCGGTTGCAAGCGCTCGAGCGTTTCGGCGGTGACCGGCGGTGGGCACGGCGACTACATCCCGCACCACATCTGGTTCCAGTACTTCGCGTCGACCTCCAACCCGACCCACGCCCGGCCCACGTCCACCAAGGCGATCGGCTTCACCAACGTGCCCGGCACCAAGAAGGTCGATCCCGCCAACCACGCCTACGATCTCGACGACTTCTTCGCGGCCGTCGGCTCCGGCAATTTCCCTGCGGTGTCCTTCATCAAGCAGGCATCGTTCCAGGACGATCATCCGGGCAATTCCAATCCGCTGGACGCCCAGACGGGGTTGGTCAATCTGATCAACTTCCTCCAGGAGCAGCCGGACTGGGAATCGACCGCGGTGATCCTGGCCTATGACGACTCGGACGGCTGGTACGACCACGCCTTCCTGTCGCCGACGCATGGTTCGTTCTCGGTCGACGATGCGCTGAACGGCGCCGGCAACTGCGGCACCCCCGGCGTCACGCCCGAACCCAACGGCCTCTTGGGCCTGCCGGTGGCGGGACGTTGCGGTCCGGGCATGCGCCAGCCGTTCATGGTGATCTCGCCCTACGCCAAGAAGAACTTCGTCAGCCACACCTTCACCACGCAGGCCTCGATCCCGCAATTCATCGAGGACAACTGGCTGAACGGTGAGCGTCTCGGTGGCGGCTCCTTCGACGCCTCGACCGGTTCGATCATGGACATGTTCGACTTCAAACAGTCACCCACCCGGAAGCTGATCCTCGATCCGACCTTTGGCACCGTGGACAGCAAGACCAAGTGAGCTAATCGAGATGCACCATCGCACAATCGTGTGGTCCCTCGGCGCCGGCCTTCTGGCCGGCGCCGTCTTCGCAGCCGAACCGCAAACGCAGTCCGGCGAGAATCCGAATCCGATCCGCCTGATCCGTCGTCCGGTCCAGCCGCTTTCAGCGATGGCAAGACTGGGCCGCGACGTCTTCTTCGACACGAGCCTGTCGTCGTCGGGCAAGCTGGCTTGCGCCTCCTGCCACAGCCCGGACCACGCTTACGGTCCACCGACCGACGCCCCCGTGATGCTCGGTGGTCCTGACCTGAAGCTGCAAGGCGCCCGCGCGGTGCCCTCGCTGACCTATCTCGACAAGCAGCCGGAGTTCAGCATCGGCCCCGACGATCCGATGAACGAGAACGTGGATCTGGCGCAGCAGGCCGAGACTGGAAAGACCGCAGACCGCGCCCAGAAGATTGCAACCGACACGGCGCAAAAGGCCAACATCGTGCCGCAAGGCGGGCTGTTCTGGGATGGCCGCGCCGATACCCTTCAGATGCAGGCGGCAGGTCCCATGCTCGATCCGCGCGAGATGGACGGCGGCAGCGTCGAAATCGTCGCCGAAAAATTGCGCAACGCGCCTTATGCCAAGAAATTCGCGGCGTTGTTCGGCGAGCGAATCTTTGGCGATACGAAGCTTCTGGTCGCCGAAGCGACGTTTGCGGTCGGCCGCTATCAGTTCGAGGAGCCGAGCTTTCATCCCTACGACAGCAAGTACGACTACTGGCTGGAAGGAAAGGCCCGCCTGAGCGAAGCCGAAATGCGCGGCCTCAAGCTGTTCAACGATCCGGAAAAGGCCAATTGCGCCGGCTGCCATACCTCGGCGCCGAGCCGCGACGGGTTTCCGCCGGTTTTCACCGACACGCAATATGAGGCGTTGGCCGCGCCGCGTAACGTGGCGCTCTCCGATACCAAGGATGCCAGCTACTTCGATCTCGGGGTTTGCGGGCCGACCCGCAAGGACATCGCTGACCAGACGCAATTCTGCGGCATGTTCAAGACGCCGACCTTGCGCAACACCGCGGTGCGCCGCGCGTTCTTCCACAACGGCGTATTCCACACCCTGCAAGAGGTCATGGACTTCTACAATTTCCGCGACACGAATCCGGAGAAGGTCTATCCGGTCGGCGCCGACGGGAAGGTGCAGAAGTACAACGACATTCCGCCGCAGTATCACGCCAACGTCGATGTCGCCGATCCGCCGTTCAATCGTCATCCCGGCGAGACGCCGGCGATGACCGCCCAGGACGAGACCGACATCATCGCGTTCCTGAAGACGCTGAACGATGGCTACAAGCCGGAGCAGTGAGGCGGCGGAATCGGCAAGACGTTACGAACGATCAGCCGCCTCGCAGCGGCAGCGGCTGATCGGCCAGCATGCCCTTGACGACGACGTCGCGCGCCTTGGCGGCGTCGAGCGCGTGGGCGGCAAGCAGGTCGGCGCAGTCGGCGACGATCTGGTCGGCGTCCTGCATCATCTTCAGCTCCTTGTAGCGGTCGTGGTGCTTCAGCCCCATGCTTTCGCCGACCAGTTCGAGCAGGTTGGCGATGCGGAACGGCCAGTCGCGCTCATGCGCGCACAGTTCGCGATGTTCGGAATGATAGACGGTAACGAGCGCGTCGATGCCGGCGTCGTGCGCCGCCTGGAATTCGTTCCTTGTCAGCTCGCGCTTGAATTCGGGGAGAACGCCGAGATTGACGCCCTGCAAGCCCAGCGCCGGCTGTTTGAGGTCGACGAGCGTGATGCCGGGAATGGCGCGCAGCAGCGTTTCAGCTGCTTCCATCACGCCGGCGATGCCGGGGTGGCGGTGCAAGGCAACGCGCATCGGCACGGGCTTGACGAGGTGAGGCGTCAGCCGGTCGATCCGCGCGCTGAGGAAGCGCATGAACGGTGTCATCTCGAAGGGGCGTGCGCCGCGCTGACGTTCGAGCGCGGGCAGGGTGGTCTCGGTGTACTGAACGTAGCAGCTCGGGCACCACGAAATCACCTGACCTGATTTCGAGTGCGACAATTTCTCGATGCTGTTCGTGCCCATGCGTCCGGACATTTCGAGATCGCCCGGGCGAAGCTGCACGATGCCGCAACAGTGGCTCGGGCCGCCCATCACCTGGTAGCGGATGGCGAGCGCATCCATGATGTCGAGCGCGAGCAGGGCGATGTGCGGCGTCTTGAGCACGTTGCAGCCGGTGTAGAACACGAAGTCCGGCGGCTCGGCGGGAACGCTGGCCGATGCCGACTTCTGGCCGAGCCGGACCAGAACTTCGTCGTTGAGCTGAAGTTGCGTGAGCACCGAAATATCACGGCCGAGGTCGCGGTATTTTTCCGTGCCCTGACGGCGCCGGGCCGGGAGGTCGTGGGCGGCCTTGGCCATCGCGACGCGCGCCATCGTCAGCAGAAAGCGAGGGTTGACGCCTTCGTCGCACGCTTTGATGCATTCGCCGCTCAGCGTGCAGGCCTGCGCCCATTTCCGCGACGCTTCAATTCCCTCGCCATTGCGAAGAATGTCGAGGATACCGCCGATGACGTCTTGAGGGGCGGCCTCCGCAATCCCGGCCGGCTTCACGCTCGGGCAGGCTTCGACGCATTTGCCGCAACGGGTGCAGGCATCGACCATCTCGTCGACGCGCATCTCGACGGCGGCCTCAAAAGAGAGATCGGTGGACATGGGCGCTTCCTGCCGGTTTCGCTCAAGGCCGAGCCGCACTTTGGCCGGCCGCAGACGGCAAGCCTAGCCGACGCAAGGGCGTGCGCAACCGAAATTGAGGCTGTCGGGAGGTAGCGGGCGCTGCCGCAATTCCGAAGCACCCGTTGGGAGTCCCCGGTTCCGATCACAAAAGACGTGATCGATTTGTGACCGGCCAATCCACCAATCGGGTGACGCTGGGTTGAACATGTCGTGACATCAAGCGCTGCATGATTCGACGCGAAATCGTATGATGTTCGTATCATCGACATGGCGCTCGGTTCCAACACGTGGTGATGCGTATGAGATGGGTCGTCGTTCTCGCAATCTGGCTGGCAGTGTCGCTTCCCGTGAGCCTGCTGACAGGACGCTTCTTGCGACTTCGGGACGAGGAGTGATGGGCAGAGCCCGCGTGATTTTCAGGTTTCGAATTTCGAGCGTGGGCGCTGTTGCGAAACTTGCAGACGAACGAATCCCGATGAGCCTTCGCTCAGTCGTTCGATGATTGGACGTCTCAACTGAAATCCGGACGAGGGCGGGCCGCGGTTTGCCTATCGC
>CAWDES010000003.1:0-750819 GCA_963801325.1 uncultured Alphaproteobacteria bacterium | reverse complement strand
GGCCCACGACCAGCCGGGTCAGCGTTTCGACCGACTGGAAATTTTCCGGCGTGATATCCGATTGCGGAATGGTGAAGTCAAACTCGGCTTCGACGCCAAGCATCAGATTGACCATGTCCATCGAGGTCAGGCCGACATCCACCAGCAGCGTTGCCGGTTCGACATCGGCAGCAATCGCATTCTGCTTGAGGATGGATTTAACGAGAGCAATCAACCTGCCCTGGACATCGCTAACGGCCTGCATTTCGATCTCTCACCTGTCGCGCTGATTTCATCATCGCTTGCAAAATGCGCAAGCCACGATACCGCGCAAATTATAAAGCCGCCAACTTCTTAAGAACAGTGAATCCCGTTTGAACAAAATCTTAGTTCCGCTTTTAACGCTAACAATGATCGCTAAAAAACGAAGCATTGAAAATACGACCGATTAACTTTCATCTTCGAAACGGCAACCGTTTACCTCGAATTTCATCGACGCATTTGAATTAAATCCTTATGCGTATGCCTCGATCGGAAATTGTCCTTTGAGGCATATCGGCATGAACGTTCAGCAAGCCAGTTTTCGCTCCACCGCAGAAAAGACCTGCGAACAATTCATCGATCGAAGTTCCTTTCCGAAGAGAATAGCCGCAGTGGCGGCGGCCGCGGCTGCCGAAGCCGAAGACGTCGATCGCCGCGCTCGCTTCCCGCAAAAAGCCATCGACGCCGCCCGCACCGAGCGGTTGTTGAGCGTCCAGATCCCGCAAGCCTTTGGCGGTGACGGCGCGTCGATCTTCGACGTCACCGACATGTGCTACGCGCTCGGCCGCGCCTGCTCTTCCACGGCGATGATCTTCGCAATGCATCAGACCAAGATCGCATGCCTCGTCCGGCACGGCACCGGCAGCGCCTATCACGAAGCCCTGATGCGCCGTGTGGCATCGGAGCAAATGCTGCTCGCCTCTTCGACCACCGAAGGCCAGAACGGCGGCAACATCCGCTTTTCGTCCGCCGCCGTCGAACGCGCCGGCACCGAAATCTCGCTGGTTCGCAATGCGACGGTGATTTCCTACGGCGCACAGGCCGACGGCATCGTCACCATCGCCCGCCGCGACAACGATGCTGCCGGCTCCGATCAGGTACTGCTCGCCATCACCAAGGATGACTACTCGCTGACGCGCAGCCTCGAGTGGGAAACGCTCGGCATGCGCGGAACGTGCAGCGCCGGCTTCGAGCTGAAGTTCAACGGCTCGAGCGAACAGATTTTCCCCGAAGGTTATGACAAGATCCATGCCCAGACGATGACGCCGGTGGCACATTTGTGCTGGTCGTCGGCATGGGCCGGCATTGCAGCCGCGGCGGTCGAACGCGCACAAGCCTTCATCCGCAAAGCCGCGCGAGGCGCCGGCGGCCAGATGCCGCCTGGAGCAGCTCATTTCAACGCTGCCCGGATGACGCTCGCCAAGCTGCGCGCCGTCATCACCGCCAATCTCGATACCTATGCCGCCCATGAGCATGATGAGCGCGCGCTGTCGTCGATCGACTTCCAGTCGTCGATCAACCTGCTCAAGGTGGAAGCTTCGGAGCTTGCTGTCGAGACCGTGATGAGCGCGATGCGCGCCTGCGGGCTTGCGGGTTACCGCAATGACGGCGATTTCAGCGTTGGCCGCTTGCTGCGCGACGTCCTGTCATCGCCGATCATGATCAACAACGACCGCATCCTTTCGAACATCGCCACCACGAGCCTCATGAGCGCGGTCCCGACAAGCTTGCGCGACTGAACGGCAGCGATTTCATAATTATTACCAGGGAAGGCCGAACATGAACGTCGTCGTCCGCACCGACAAGGTTGAAAGCACCGCCCAGCCTGCCGATCCGCTCGACCATCTGGCCGACAAACTGTTTCATTCGATGGGCACCGACGGCGTCTACGCCCGCACTGAGCTTTATGAGCACATTATCGAGCGCCTCACGACCTTGATCACCCGGCACCGCGAAGCGGGCACGGAAGTGATGCGCTTTCCGCCGGTGATGAACCGCGCGCAGCTCGAGAAATCAGGCTATCTGAAGAGCTTTCCCAACCTGCTCGGCTGCGTCTGCGGGCTGCATGGCACCGAGCGTGAGATCAACGACGCCGTCAGCCGTTTCGATGCCGGCGGCGAATGGACCACCTCGCTCTCGCCCGCCGACCTCGTGCTATCGCCGGCGGCCTGCTATCCCGTTTACCCGATCGCGGCCGCCCGAGGCCGGCTGCCGCAAGGCGGCCTGCGCTTTGACGTCGCGGCCGACTGCTTCCGTCGCGAGCCGTCGCGCCATCTCGACCGGCTGCAATCGTTCCGGATGCGCGAATATGTCTGCATCGGCAGCCCCGAAGACGTGTCCGATTTCCGCGAGCGCTGGATGGTCAAGGCGCAGGCGATCGCGCGCGATCTCGGCCTGACCTTCCGCGTCGATTATGCGAGCGATCCGTTCTTTGGCCGCGTCGGCCAGATGAAAGCCGTCAGCCAGAAGCAGCAATCGCTGAAATTCGAACTGCTGATTCCGTTGCGCTCGGAAGAACAGCCGACCGCCTGCATGAGCTTCAACTATCATCGCGAGCATTTCGGCACGACCTGGGACATCAAGGATGTCGCCGGCGCCCCGGCTCATACCGGCTGTGTCGCTTTCGGAATGGACCGGCTCGCGGTGGCGATGTTCCACACCCACGGCACCGAGCTGGCGAAATGGCCGGCATCCGTGCGCGACGTGCTGGGCCTCTGATTCAACGAAACCGCCGATCGGCGCCGCAGCTCCCTGCGGCGTCAGCCATGCGCAAATTCCCAGTACAATTTTCGCGCGCGCTGAAAGAACGGGCCCGGCTGCAATGAACGGTCGTCGATCCGGATCACCGGCGCGACCTTGGCGAAATTGCCGCTGGAGAAGATTTCGTCGGCGCCGAGAAAATCCTGATATTTGAGCGTGGTCTCGACGACCGTGACGCCAGCGGCGCGCAACAGGCTGATTGTTCGCTGTCGCGTGATGCCGTTGAGGAACGTTCCGTTCGGCGCAGGCGTGTAGACCACGCCATCCTTGGCCATGAACACGTTCGAATTGCCAAACTCTGCAACATTGCCGAGCATATCGAGCAGCAGGCAGTTGTTGAAGCCGCGCGACTGCGCCTCGATCAAGGCGCGCGAATTGTTCGGGTAGAGACAGCCCGCCTTGCAGTCGACCGGCGCGCTCTCCATGGTCGGCCGGCGGAACGGCGACAGCGTGATCGCGGAACCCGTGGTCGGCGGCATTGGCGCCACGTAGATGCACAGGCACCAGTTCGTGGTTTCCGGATCGAACAGGACGCCGCCGCCAGCGCCGGTCTGCGCCCAATACATCGGCCGGATGTAGAGCTCCGCCTTTTCGCCGAAGCGCGCGATGCCCTCACGCGCCAATGCCAGCCAGGTTTCGGGATCGACGACGGGCTTGAGCTTGAAGTTGACCGCGGAACGGTTGACGCGCTCGCAATGCCGATCGAGGTCGGGCGCTACGCCCTCAAACGCTCGCGCGCCGTCGAACACCGTTGAGGCCAGCCACGCGCCATGGGTACGAGGCCCCATGATCGGCACGTTGCCGCTATGCCAGTCGCCGTCGAAGAAGGTCAGCGTCTCGGAAAACTCGACCGGCTTTACGGTCGGTGTCGATATGGCCATTTGCGATCTCGTAAGCGGCATTACCGTGGACAATAGAATCCATATTGTCCGAATTTCCTAAGGATTTCCTTTGCCATGGAATGCGTGCGGCGCGGAACCACGGCCAAATTTTCGGCGCCGGGGCCGTCCGCGCGCAATTGCACGGCGAAACATGGTTACGAAGTCATGACGAAACTGCTTCCGCTTTTAAGTAAGCCACGCGCAATCATTAGGGTTATTTCGTCAATCTTGCGGCGAATTATTGAAGGCTTGACGGTCGACATCTAACAATTTCGCTTGGGAAAAAAGCACGTTCAAGTGCGTTACGCGAAGACGTAGAGGTGGACCGATGCGCAGCGAAACGATTGCCATTCACGCCGGCTACGAACCCGACTCGGCGACGAAGTCGGTCGCCGTTCCCATCTACCAGACGGCCGCTTACGCGTTCGACAGCGCCGATCACGGCGCCGCGCTCTTCAATCTCGAAGCCGAAGGCTATCGCTACAGCCGCATCGCCAATCCGACCACGTCCGTGCTCGAAAAGCGCATCGCCGAACTCGAAGGTGGCGTCGGAGCACTCGCGGTCGCGACCGGCCAGGCCGCTTTGCATTTCTCGATCGTTAATCTCGCCGATGTCGGCGGCAACATCGTCTCCGTGCCCCAGCTCTATGGCACCACGCATACGCTTCTCGGCCACATCCTGCCGCGCCAGGGCATCACGACCCGTTTCGCCGAAAGCGACAAGGCCGACGCAATCGAGAAGCTGATCGACGAAAACACCCGGGCAGTGTTTGCCGAAACGATCGGCAATCCCGCCGGCAACGTCTGCGACATCGAGGCGCTGGCGAACGTCGCGCATCGTCACGGCGTGCCGCTTGTGGTCGACAACACGGTTGCAACCCCGATCCTGCTCAAGCCGTTCGACTACGGCGCCGACATTGCCATTCACTCGCTCACCAAATTTCTCGGCGGCCACGGCACGACGCTCGGCGGCGCTATCGTGGACAGCGGCCGATTCCGTTGGGCCGATCATCGCGGAACGCTTCCCGGCCTTCAACAATCCGGACGTCTCCTATCATGGCCTGGTCTATGCCGAACGCTTCGGTGCGAAGGCCTATATCGAACGCGCCCGCAGCGTCTATCAGCGCACCATGGGATCGGTGTTGTCGCCATTCAACGCATTCCTGCTGCTGCAAGGTATCGAAACCGTGGCGCTCCGCGTCGAGCGGCACGTCGAGAACGCGCGCAAGGTCGCCGAATTCCTGCGCAAGGATCCCCGCGTCGAGTGGGTCAACTATGCCGGCTTCGCCGACAGCTCGTATTACCCGCTGGTCCAGAAATATCTCAATGGCAACGCTTCGTCGCTTTTCACCTTCGGCATCAAGGGCGGCATGGAAGCGGGCAAGGTCTTCTACGATTCGCTGAACCTGATCACGCGGCTGGTCAACATCGGCGATGCGAAGTCGCTCGCCTGCCACCCGGCCTCAACCACCCATCGCCAGATGACCCCCGAGCAACAGCGCCTGGCCGGCATCCTGCCCGAGACCATTCGCCTTTCGATCGGGATCGAGCACGCGGACGACATCATCGAGGATATCGACCAGGCACTGGCAAAGGCAAGTTCGCGGGCCAACCGGCTCGAAGCGGCAGAATGAACTGACCGAGGACAACATGACCGTCCTTCTGGAAAAGCGGCGACTGATAGTCAGCCCCGGCCTCGTACCGGCGCAACAGCGGCGAGAAGACAAATTCGGCCATCCGAAAAACGTCGATGCCGACCTTACGATCGGGCTCATCAACAACATGCCGGACGCGGCGCTTCAGGCCACCGAACGGCAGTTCATGCGCCTCTTGAGGCAAGCAGCCGGCGACGTTCGCATCGACTTCCACTGCTTCTCCCTGCCATCCGTGAGACGCTCGCAATCGGCGAAGGGACGTGTCGAGACGCAGTATACCGACATCACCGAAATCGACCGGATGCCGATCGATGGCCTGATCGTGACCGGCGCCGAACCTCACGCCGCAAGCATGAACGACGAAATCTACTGGCGCGATCTCACCGAGATCATCGACTGGGCAAAGGCCAACACGAAATCGACGATCTGGTCCTGCCTCGCCGCTCATGCTGCGGTGCTGCATCTCGATGGCATCGAACGCCAACGGCTCGAGACCAAGTGCTCTGGCGTTTATGACTGCGCCGCCACCGCGCCCCATTGGTTGACCGACGGCCTGCCCTCGCCCTTCAAGGTGGCGCATTCGCGCCTCAACGAACTGGACGCCGGCCAATTGAATGCAAAAGGCTACCAATTGCTGTCGAGCTTGCCGCGCGGCGGCGCCGACAGCTTCGCCAGGAATTTCGGCAGCGAGTTCATCTTCTTCCAGGGACACCCCGAATACGAAGCCCTGTCGCTGGAGCGCGAATATCTTCGCGACATATCCCGCTTTCTTGCCGGCGAACGCGATCGCTATCCGGGCATTCCCGTCGGCTATTTCGATACTGCGACCGAACTGAAGCTTACCGCCTTTGCGCTGCGCGCGCAGAACGAGCGCCGGCCGACGCTGATCGCAGAATTGCCCGAGCGCACGCTCCGGGAAGATATCGCGATAGGCGCAGCGGCCACGGTCATGTTCCGCAACTGGATCGGCTTTCTCTCCGCACGCGTGCCGGCGACTTCGCCGGGTCTAGGTCACTGACCCGTGATGGAGATGGCTGAGCAACCCGACCGGCCGGCGCTGCAAGCGCGCGTCAGCAACCGCCTGTCGCGGTACTTCGGCACAACGCCGTTCAGGCTGCGGAACGAGCGGCCGATGGTCAGCTTCACCTTCGACGATTTTCCCGACAGCGCCGCCACCGACGGCGTCTCCATTCTCGACCAATACCACGCGAAAGCGACGTTTTACGTGTCGGGTACGCTGGTGGACAAATGGTGCGACCACTGGCAGGGCGTCAGTGCTGGCGCGATCGTGGAATTGCATCGGCGCGGCCACGAAATCGCCTGCCACACATTCTCGCATCAAGCCGCGACGGAGCTCAATTCGACGCGCCTCGCCAAGGAAATCGAGCGGAATCGCAGCTATTTGCTCGGGCTCGATCCCTCGATCCGGATCGATAACTTTGCCTATCCTTACGGACTGGGATCGGTATGGCGCAAAGGACAACTCGCAAGAGCGTTCCGATCTTCCCGCGGCATCATTCCGGGCGTCAACAGCGGCGTGGTGGATCTGCAATATTTGCGCTCAACCCCGCTCATCAATCGCAATATCGATGAAGGCGGCATCGACCAGGCTTTCGATGCGTTGATCGACACGAACGGCTGGCTGATTTTCTACGGCCACGACGTGACGGCCAAACCGAGTCCGTTTGGCTGCACGCCGTCCTTGCTGCGATACGCGCTCGACGCCGCCGCCAAGCGCAGCGTCGCCATCAAGACCGTCGCCGGCGCGCTTGACGCCGCCGGCGCGTAGACCTCGATCAGGAACGATCCGCGGTCAGCGGAAATTCCCCTTGGTTTCCGGCACCAGGAACGCGCCGATCAGATAGACCAGAAAGATCCCGACTGCGAACATCGCAAGCGTCATTGGAATATGCGCCACGCTTCCCGCCGACAGCGAAACAAAGGTCGGCATCATGCCCCCCAGCGCAAAGCCGATATTCCACGACAGGCCGGTGCCGCTGGCGCGAATCTCGGTCGGGAAACGCTCATTGAGAAAGATCAGGATCGGCGCATAGCCGGCGTTGCCCAGGAAAGAGATCGCAAGGGCATAGAGCGTGATCGTGGTCGTATCTTTTGTGGCGGCCATGCCGAGAAAACAAAGCGGTATCAGGACGAGCATGCAGACACCGGAAACGATAAACGTCTTCTTGCGGCCGATGACATCGCTGAGCGCGCCGATGCTGATCGCCGAGATGATCGTGACGACGCTCCCGCCGATCAGGATGAGCGACGAAACGTTGTTGGGAATGCCGTTCACCACCTTCAGGAACGTCGGCAGATAGCCTGAGGTGATGTAGTAGCCCGCGCCGCCGCCGAACGTGACCAGCAGGTTGAGCAACAGGACATTGCGCCAGTTGCTTGAGAACAGCGTCTTGACCGGCGCTTCCGTCTTGGGAGCAGTGCCGGCGGCCTTCTGCTTCTGGCGCTCCTGGAAGAAGGGCGACTCCTCCAGGCTGTTGAAAATGAACCAGCCCAGCAGCGAGCTGAGCAGGCCGGAGAAGAACATGCAACGCCATCCCCACACCGCGAATGCATCGCCTGGAAAGATCGTCGACGTGATCAGGAAGATGAACGAGGCGATGAGCGCACCAAGTCCAGCACCGCCGCCGCCGATGAGCCCGGACATTGCGCCGCGATGTTCGGGCGATGCCGAACTCGGTCCCGATGGTGTGGGTCGAGGCGACAACGCCACCGACGAACACGCCCTGGATGAGCCGCAGGATCAGGAACAGGATCGGCGCCAGGACGCCCGCCTGTGCGATCGTCGGCAGCAGGCCGAAGGCGGCGGTCGAAAGACCGACGCCGATGATGGCGAAAAACATCGCGTTCTTGCGGCCGTGAACGTCGGCATAGTGACCGAAGATCGCGGAGCCGACCGGACGCATCAACAGAGTCACGGCAAACGACGCATAGACCGCTGCCAATGACAGGGTTGGAACGCTGGAGGGAAAGAACAGTGCTCCGACGACGGGCGCCACGTAAAGCAGAATGAACAAGTCGAACAGGTCAAGCGACCAGCCGAGAACCGACGCGACAAGCGCGTTTCGCTTTTGCCGCGCGTCAACGGACGGCACCGCGATAGTCTTTGAATCAGCAATCGACATTTATCCCTCCAATTTTTGTCCCCGAAAAAATACGATTGAGCTCACTTTCCGATGAATTTCGGCGGCCGCTTGGCATTGAATGCCTCGACCCCCTCCTTGAAGTCGTCCGACTGGCGCAGACGGCTGTAGCAATGACCTTCCAGTTCGATCGCAATCGCCAGCGTCGAATCCTCGGTATCGTTGAGGAGTTTCTTGGCCGTGCGCTGCGCCAGCGGCGAGAAGGTGCGAAGCTCGTCGACAAGCTTGTCGGTTGCCTTTTCGAGCTCGGCGTCCGGGACGCACTCGGTGGCGATGCCCCAGTCAAATGCCTGCTTCGCCGTGATGCGCTTCGAACGCATCACGATGTCCTTGGTGCGGGTGATACCGACCATCTTCTGCAAGCGCGCCGAGCCGCCCGAGCCCGGGATCTGCCCGAGCTTCTGTTCGGGCAACGCATAAAGCGTGGTCTCCGAAACGATGCGAAAATCGCAAGCCAGCGAAAGTTCAAAGCCGACGCCGAAGCAGTAGCCGCGATTGGCGACGATCACCGGCTTCGAGCAGCGCGCGGGTGAGGCAATGTTCCAGGCGAGCTGGGAGACCTTTTCGGGCGTCGCCTCCATGAAGCCGCCGATATTGCCGCCGCTCGAAAAATGCTCGCCGACGGAGCGTATGACGATGACGCGCACCCGCGCGTCCTCGTCCAGGGTCTCGAACACCAGGCGGAGCTGTTCGCGCTCCGGCATCGAGACCACGTTGAGCGGCGGCCGGTTGAGAATGATATCGGCACGCTCACGCGCTTCGTCGATCTCGACCTGGAAGCCGTCGAGCTTGGCGAGCCTCGGGTCTGCGAATGTGTAAGCGGAAGCCATGGTGAATTTCCTTTCTCTTATTCAGGCCGCGCGTGTTCGGGCTGATAGTCGCCCGCCACCAGCAGGCGACGAAGCAATTTTCCGACCGGGGATTTCGGCAGCGCATCGACAAAGACGAAGCGCCGGGGACGTTTGAAGTCGGCCAATCCCGACGTGCGGCAGAACTGATCGAGTTCTCCTTCGCTGACCGGCGCCTTGCGTTTCACAAAGGCGGTGACGACCTTGCCCCATTTCTCGTCGGGGAGACCGACCACGGCGACTTCCAGCACGGTTGGATGAAGCGAAAGGCAGCTTTCGATCTCGACCGGCGAGACGTTCTCACCGCCGGTGATGATCATGTCGTCGACGCGGCCGGTGACGAAGAGATCCCCGTCGCGATCGACGAAGCCGGTGTCGCCGGTGAAATACCAGCCATCCCGCAACGCCTTCGCATCGGCGTCGGGTCGGCGCCAGTAACCGTCGAAGAATTCGTCGCCCGCCAGGAGAGCGACGATCTCGCCTTCCTCGTCCGCGGCGGCCAGGTCGGTTGCCGAAGTCGCATTCAGCTTCACGACCCTGATTTCCTGGTTGATGCCGGCTTTACCGGCCGAACCCGGTTTGGCCGGCGCGTTCTGGTCGATCGTAAACGTATAGATCTCGGAACTGCCGTAGTGATTGACGAACAGATCGGGGCGGAACGATTCGTTGAGCTTCTTCAGCAGGCCGTCCGTCATCGACGCGCCGGCAAAGCCGAGCTTTCGCACGCTCGCGACTTCGGTCGAGGAGAATTCACGCGCGTGAACCAGATCATGGTACAGCGTCGGCACCAGATAGAGATTGGTGACTTTTTCCGCTGCGATCAGCGCCAGCGCTCTTTTGGTATCGTAACGGGGCAGACAGACGAAGGTGCCGCCGATCACCGACATCGCGATCAGCGAGCGAACGCCCATCGTGTGATAGAGCGGCATGACGCCGAGCGTGCGCTCGCCGCGCCGGTAGAGATTTTGCGCGACATGGGCGACGCCGGCCGCCCGCTCGGCACGGTGCCGCCGCGGCACGCCTTTCGGCCGCGACGTCGTGCCTGACGTGTACAGCATGATCGACCAGTCTTCCGCGCCCACGCGCGGCGTCGCATCCTGCGCCGATTCCGCAATGACGCGGGCAAAAGCGATAGCACCGGCATCGTCACGGCCAACGGCGATGCGCGGCAGGTTTTGCGCGCGCTTCGAGCTGGCGACGGCTTCCGCGGAGACATCCTGGTAGACGACGGCACGCGCTTCGGAATTTTCGATGCAGAAATCGAGCTCGTCATCCTTGGCGCGCCAGTTGATCGGCGTGATCACGATACCCGCGAGCTGGCAGGCCCAGTGCAAGGTCGCGGCCGCCTCGCAATTCTGCAGGACCGTGACGATGTGATCGCCCGCCTTCAACCCGATGCGGTCGAAGGATGCGACCGCGGAAGAGATTCTCCGGTACCATTCGGAATAGGTCAGCCGGACCCCTTCATCGACGACGGCCAGCACATGCGGATCGCGCGCGACGCTGCCGATAAAGCTCGTTCCCAGATCAAGCATCGGACTTCTCTCTGTTCACATCGCCCGCCAGCTCCGAGGCGGCTTCCATGGCCGCGCGCACGATTGGAGTGTAGCCGGTACAGCGGCATAGATGACCGGTCAGAAGGTCGCGGACGGCCTCTTCGCTCGGCCCCGGATTGTTGCGAAGGAAATGATCGAGCGACATCAAAATGCCCGCGGTACAGAACCCGCATTGCAGCGCGTGGTTGCGCTTGAACGCCGCTTGCAACACGCCGAGGCGGTTTGGCGCCGGCGCGAGCCCCTCCACGGTTCGCACCGCGCAGCCATCGGCCTGCACTGCCAGTGTCAGGCAGGCGCGCGCGAGGTTGCCGTCGATTTCGACGGTGCAGGCGCCGCAAACACCGTGCTCGCAGCCGACATGGGTGCCGGTAGCGCCGATCTCGTGACGCAGAAAGTCGGTCAGCAGCATCCGGGGCTCGGCCTCGCCGCCGCACGGCTTGCCATTGAGCGTGAATTGAACGGCGTGACGTCGATTGGCGGGCAAGTGGCTCATTGCAGAACCTCTCGCACCAGATCCCTGCCGATGAGGCGAACCAGGTCGCGCCGGTAGCGCGCCGAGGCGTGAACGTCGTCGCGCGCATCGAGCTCATAGGCGAGCGCATTCAGGGCATCGTCGAGCGCGCCCGGTTCGAGCCGGGGAAACTCGCGCGTCACCGGCATGTCGGCGACGCCGCCGACGGCGAGGCGAACGCCTTTGTCGGTTGCAATGGCGGCACAGGCGACAATGGCAAAGTCGCCGTGGCGGCGCGCCACTTCGCGAAAAGCGCACCGGCCGTGACTGACGGGAAACGAAACCGCCTCGATCAGCTCATCGTCCTCGCGCGTCGTCGCCATCATGCCGGCAAAGAAGTCCTTGGCCGGAACATGCCGTCGCCGCCTGGCGCTTCTCAAATGCACCGCGCCGCCGAGCGCACACAACACCAACGGCAATTCGGCACTGGGATCGGCATGCGCGATCGAACCACATACCGTACCGCGGCTTCGGGTCTGGACGTGACCGGTCCAGGGCAGCGATTGTGCGGCCAGCGGCAGCGCCTTTCCAAGCTCGGGCCACGCCAGCAGCGCGGCCTGTCGGACGCCGGCGCCGACGGTGACCGTGCCGCCCTTGTGTTCGATGCGCGCAAGCTCGGGAAGGCGCATGATGTCGATCAGCATTTTCGGCTTGGCGAGGCGCATGTTGAGCATCGGCATCAGCGACTGCCCGCCGGCGATGATGCGGGCATCGCCGCCTTCGCGACGGAGCCCGTCGAGCACCTCGTCGAGGTGTTCGGCGCGGACATAGTCGAACGCGGCGGGTTTCATCGCGGCCCTCCGATCCATTGCCGGAGCCGCGCAAACCATGAGAGTCCTTCAGAAGCCGCAGAGCCGCCGCCGGCCTTGCGCGCCAGCGCCGCGAAAAACTGTCCGATGATGACCTTTGCTGCGCCGTCCAGGAGCCGCCCGCCGATGCTGGCGACCTTGCCGCCGATGCCGGCCTCGTAGACGTAGTGGATCACGGTGCCGCCATCCGGGATGGCACGAAGCGTGATGCGGCCCTCGCCACCGCCAAAGCCGAGCCCGCCTTCCGCAGTCCCCGCCAGTGTCACGGCGTTTGGCGGGTCGAGATCGGACAGCTTCACTTCGGCCCGGTAGCGTCCTTTCACCGGGCCGATACCGAGCGTCACGTCGGCGCGGAAATGCGTGTCGGAAATTTTTTCGACGCCGTGGCAACCGGGAATGACGGCGGCAAGCGTGTTGGGATCGAGCAGCATGTCCCAGACCTGCTGTGCGCTGGCCTTGACGACGGCCTCGCCCTCGCCGCGCAGCTTTCGATCGCCGCCGCGCTTCTCTGCCGTTTGCGAGCCTGACGCACCGGCGGCGCCGGTTCGGCGCCACGAACCGCTTCGGCAAGCTTCGCGGGCACCAGCGGCAAAACGATGATCCCTTGCGCCGATCGCGTCCGCAACCGCGTTCGCAAGACACACCGGCGTCGACATGCAATTGCCTTCGCCGACGCCTTTCGACCCGAGCGGCGTGAACGGCGAAGGCGTCTCCATATGGAGAATGATCGGGGTCGGGACTTCGGCCGTGGTCGGCAGCAGATAGTCGGCGAACGTTCCGGTCAAAAAGCTGCCGTCCTCGGCATAGGCATATTCTTCGTAGAGCGCGGCGCCGACCGCCTGCGCAAAGCCGCCGCGCACCTGCCCGTCGACCATCGCCGGATGCAGGATCGTCCCGCAGTCGTGCATGGTGACGTAGCGATCGATCCGCGTTTGCAGCGTGGTGCGGTCGATCTCGACGCCGCAGAAGTCGAAGATGAAGCCGTGGCAGAGCGAGGAATTGATGTGGTCGTCTTCGTCGGGCGCGGTCAGTTCCGGCGGCGACCAGAACACGGTCTCGCGGATGGTGTGTCCGACACCGTCGGGCAGCGCGCCCGGCGACCAGTGGCTCAGCGCCGCGACGCGCGAGAACGAAATCTTGTTGTCCGGATTGCGCTTCGATCCGACATGGCCGTCGGCGAACGCGATATCGTCGTCCTCGGTGTTCAACTGGCTTGCCGCGATGCGCCGCATCCGCCCGGCGATGCGCTCGGCAGCGAGCTTGGCCGTACCGGCAACCGCCGGCGCGAAGCGGCTGGCGTAATTTCCCGACGCGATCGACCAGGCATCCTTGGCGGTATCGATCTCGGTGTTGACCCGGATGTCGGAGGGCTTCAGCCCGAACACGTCGGCGACGACCTGCGACAGCACGGTGCGATGGCCCTGGCCCTGCGGCACGGAGGCGACATGAACCGTGACGCTGCCGACCGGATCGATCGCGATCGTGGCGGTAGCCTGCGCGCCGTTCTTCGGTCCGGCCTTGCGTCGCTCGGCCGGCGTGAGCACCGTCGTGATGTAGCCCATGTTGGACACGCTGGGCTCGACCACGGCCGTGTAGCCGATGCCGTAGAGACGTCCCTCTGCGCGCGCGGCGTCGCGACGGGCCTTCAACTCGGCGAGCCCGCCCTCCTGTACTGCCCGGCGCACCGCTTCCTGATAATTGCCGGAATCGAGCAGCGCGCCGCTTGCGGTCTTGTAGGGGAACGCATCCGCAGGGACGAGATTGCGCGTGATCACGTCGAGCGGATCGAGCTTCAGTTCAAGCGCGATCCGCTGAACGAGGCGTTCCAGCGCGAAGTAGACCTGCGGACCGCCGAAGCCGCGATTTAGTCCGGTCGGCGTCTTGTTGGTGACGACGACGCGGTTGCGCACCTTCATGTGGCGGATGTCGTAGGCGCCGGTGAGATTGCCGTGCATGCGATAGAGCGTGGCGGGCTCCGGCGCACGCAGATGCGCGCCACAATCCTCGACCTGGTCCCAGTCGAGCGCGAGGATGCGGCCGTCTTGTGCGACAGCGGCAGAGAGCGAAATCGCGCGATTGGTCGCGGAGACCGAGGCGGTGAGATGCTCGAGCCGGTCCTCGATCCATTTCACCGGACGGCCGCATGCCCGCGCGGCCGCGGCGATCAGCACGATGTAGGGAAATACGCCCTGCTTGACGCCAAAACTGCCGCCGGAATCCGGCGGCGTCCGCAAGCGCAGGCGATTGCCGGGAACCTTCAAGGCGCGCGACAGCACCGCGTGAATGCTGAACGGCCCCTGGAAATTGGCGAGCACATCGTAGGCGTCCTCGCCGGGATCGTAGTCGGCGACCACGCCATAGGTCTCGATCGGCGTGCAGGAATTTCGGGGATAGTTGACGTCGATGCTGATCCGGTGCGGCGCGGACGCAAACGCGCCTTCCGGATCGCCGTAGCGGAAGGATCGGTCGCTGGCGACATTGCCGCCGAAAGCCGTCGTGAAGAACCGGCGCGTCCGCCTTCAGCGTCGCGAGCGGATCGACCACGGCGGGCCGCGCCTGGTAGCGCACATCGATGAGATCGACCGCGTCTTCGGCGCAGTAGCGATCGGTCGCCACGACAATCGCGACGGGCTCGCCGACATAGCGCACGCGGCCAACCGCGATCGGCCAGCATTCGACCGGCGCCTTGACGCCGACGACGAGGCTCGACGTCAGCGCCTTGATGTCTTCGCCATGAAGCACGGCGACGACGCCACGTGCCTGCGCGGCCTGCGACACGTCGATGGAGACGATGTCGGCATGGGCGTGCGGCGAACGCAGAAACGCGGCATGCAGCGTTCCGGGGTGGACGCCGATATCGTCCATGAAGCGACCGCGCCCGGTCAGCAGTGCGGAGTCCTCGACGCGCGCAATCGACTGTCCGACCCAGGGCGGGCCGGACGAGGGACGGGCTGTGACTGAGCTGGTGGCTTCCGCCATCCGAAAACGCTTCTCCCGCGCGGATCATGAGTGCGTCAGGAAAAGCTATGTCAGCGGTACTCGGGACCCGCCATATCGGGAGGTCTCGAAACTTACCATTCCGTCTCATTTCGCGGAGACGGTGCAGTGCAACATCAACTAGCAGCCCGATCCACTCAACTGGCGAGACGTGAAACGCTCCGGAACTCGCGTGGGCGAGACGCCGCCATGGTTGCGGAAGAAGCGGGTGAAATGCGCGGGCTCGGCAAAGCCGAGTTGAGCGCTGATGTCGGAAACGCTTGCCGACTGATTCAGCACCGCATCGACCGCCTGCTCCATCCGCACGACGTTGAGATAGACCTTTGGCGGCACGCCGACCGAGGATTCGAACAGCCGGAAGAAGTGCGCGCGCGAAAGTCCGGCCTCGTGGGCAAAGGATATCGAGCGCGGCTCCCCGCCCGGTTTCCGACCGCATCGAAGCCGCCGCCTTGCGGATGCGCCAGTCGCCGGCGCGCGCGCTCATCTCCCGGATCGAGGCCGGAAAGCTTCGCCACGGCGTGAAGCGCTCGATCACCGCGATCATCAGATCCGACAACAGCGCCTCGTGCGCGGCCCGCGCCTCCGGGCGGGTCATCATGTCGGCCGCCAGATTCATGGCGAGATCGCGGATACGCGGCGAGACCTCGCCGGAGGGATGGCTGAAAAAGCCGGGCGCGCCGCTCGCGGCCCAGCCCGGCCGGAACGCCATCAGCCATTCCGGTTCGATATAGAGCGCGAGAATGACGGTGCGCGGCCGCTCGGCGTCGTGGACATAGGAATGCGGCTGCCAGCCATTGACCAGCACGGCGCGTATTGGCGGTCAAGCGGATAGACCTTGTCGCCGACCACGAACTGGGTGTCTGCGCCCTCGACCTTCAGCAGCACATGGCAATGCGGATGGGCGTGGCGCACCAGCGACCAGTCCATATCGAGCAGTGCGACCCGGCCAAAAACTCCGTGCGCAATCCGCAGCGCCGTCGACATCAAATCTGTTCCCGATAACGCGTCCCAGCGCGCCGTTATGTGACCATTATATCGATGACTGTCGGCCCTTGCCGTCAACCTGCGACAATCCGCGCAAAGGCGGCCTTGGGATCGCCCTGCAGCGCCTTGCCGAGATCGACGTTCTCGATGCCCTTGACGTGGATACGCTTGAATTCCATCGGGTCGGTCGAGAGCGGCTTGGTGGCGTCGAGCCCCATCTTGGCGCTGATGCCGTTGTCGGAAGACGGATCGAGCTTCGAACCCTGCGCGCCGGAGACGACGACGAGATCGCGATCGGCCTGAAACCGCGTCGCGATCGCCCATTCGATTTCGTCTCGGTCGTCGATATCGACGTCCATGTCGACCACGACGACCTGCTTGATGTCGTAGTGGCCGCCGAACGCGCCCATGATGATGTTCTTCGGCTCGCCCTGGCTTGCCTTGTCGATCTTGACCGCGAGATGATAGCGGCAGGTGCCGCCGCGCGTCAGACGCACGTCGCGCACCGAGGGAAAGCTGCGCTGCAGATGTTCCAGCAGCGTCGCCTCGCGCGGAATTCCGCCGAGCAAGAGATGCTCGACGCCGCCACCGACGATGGTGTGGAAAATCGCATTCTTGCGATGGGTGATCGCATCGACCTTGATCACCTCGCGGTCGGCGCGCGTCCCATAATATTGCGGGAACTCGCCGAACGGCCCTTCGGGCTCGCGCACCTTCGGCAGGATGCGGCCTTCGATGACGATTTCCGCATGCGCAGGCACGCGCACCCGGTTGGTGCGGCATTTGACCATCTCGATCGGACGGTCGAGCAGCGCGCCGGCGATTTCCATTTCGTCGCTCGTCGAGTGCGGCAATTGCCTGGGAAGCCAGAATGCAGGCCGGATGCACGCCGATCACGAGCGCGATCTCGAGAGCTTCACCGGCTTCCTCGGCCATCCGGAAATAATGCATTGTGTGCCGCGGCAGCAGCAGGACGCCGATGCGGTCGGGGCCGCTGACCTGGCAGCGGTGAATCGAGACGTTCTGGATTCCGGTCTTCGGATTGCGCGCGATCAGCAGCGCCGCCGTGATGTAGGGTCCGCTGTCGTGTTCATTGTGCTTTGGAATCGGCAACTGCTTCAGCAGGTCGACCTTCTCGGTGAACGACTTCCTGCACCGGCGCCGTCTTAACCTCGACTCCAGGGCAGCGGATGGCGCACCGCGTTCTGGAAGGCCGGAAGCAATTGGCCAACCGGCACGCCGAGCGCATCCGCAATCCAGCTGCGGTCGGCGAACAGATTGGCGACCACGGGAATCGTGTGCCGATCCGGCTCGGGAAACAGCACTGCGCGTTCGTTCTCGAGTGTCTTGGCGATCGCCGCCAGTTCGTCGATCAGCGAGACGCCCTTGCGGGCGACCGCAAGACGGTCGGTCGCAACGAGCCGTTGCAGCCAATCGCGCAAATCGGGATGCGCGACCTGATCCGCTGCATCGGTGTTGCTACGCCTTGCTTCCATGACTAGAGCTCCGATTCCGATTTTCGCACGATGTCGCTCAGCCGAGATCGGCCATCACCCGCCGGTACTGGTTCGGCGAGGTCCCCGTGTGTTGCTGAAAGAATCGAGTGAAATTGCTCTGGGCGCTAAAGCCGAGGCCGTCGGAAATATCGCCGATCTCGTCCTGCTGCAACCGCAGGCGGCCGACCGCGGATTCGACGCGAAGGGCGTTGGCGTAAAGCCGCGGGCTGACGCCGGTACAGTGGCGGAACAGATGATTGAAGTGCGGCCGGGAAAGTCCTGCGGCGCGGGCTACATCGTCGAGATCGACGGCTTCGGAAGCATGGTCGCGCATATGCCGCAATGCGCGGCTGACCCGGTAATCCCTGGCGCTGCCGTCGGCCGCAACGCCTGTGCACTGCTCGCGCCACGCCGAAAATCCATGCGAAACGGTCAGGCAAAGCTTCAGGATCTGTTCGGGCAAATCATCGTGCGCATCGAACGGATCGGCCATGCGTTGCACCAGATCGGTGCGCAGGCGTTCGATCTCGTTCGTGATCGGGATGCCGGCTTGCTGGAAAAAACCGGACGCCGCGCAACCGGCGAAGGCGCGGTCGGCCTGCGCCAGCCAGGCGGGCTCGATATAGAGCGCGAGAAACAGCGTACGCTCGCCGCCTCCCCGATGCATGTAGGCGTGCTGTTGCCATGAATTGACCGCGACCAGCATGTCGTTACGCAAAGGCACAGGCTTGCCTTCGACGACGAAGTTCTGGTCGGGACCGCTCGCCTTGAAGATCAAATGGAAATGCGGATGCGCATGGTCCACCAGCGAGGTGTCCATGTCGAGAAGAGCGACGCGTCCGAAACGGCCGCGCAGGATGCTCAAGGCCTTGGTCACAACTTTTGGTTCTCCGAACCCGGCAGTCTCTAGTGGTCCAATTCTAACATTCGCATCCCTCCTCAGTAGCCGCTTTTGCGAATGTTAGAATTATAAGGACCACTAGCAAATATAAGTCTCTAGTGGAGTTTTGGATTTGACGTTCGCTTCTCGAACTCGCGGCTAGGCGGGTAGCGAACGTCAAATCCACTCCACTAGCTCCGTTCGTCTGACAATCCAGAGGCTTAAGATAGCCCGGATTACTGTTGACCGGTATGTGTCGAGGCGCAAAAAATCATCCGAAATGATAATTCCCGCGCGCCGCAGCAAAGCGCGAGCCGCCCTTCCGGGACTATGCTGTTCTCCAAGGCGCCGTCGAAAGGCGGGACACCATCAGGGAGAGAGCCATGGACGTGGTATTCCAGGACGCGACCCGTGACCGCCGGGAACAAGAACGTCAGCGTCAGTTCCGCGACAAGTTCATCGCCGAAACCCCGCCCTGGTATCACGGCGCGATGCATCTCGCCTTCACGTTGCTCGTCACCGGCATCTCGATGTGGTTTTGCTGGAACCGGATCCACGATGCCGGCTGGCTGTGGCTTCTGGTGATCCCGATTGCGCTGTTCGGCAACTGGATCGAATGGGCCGCACATCGTTACATCCTGCACCGCCCGGTGAAGGGGCTGGAGATGATCTACAAGCGCCATTGCACCGTGCATCACCAGTTCTTCACCCATCACGATCTTACCTATCACGGGCACAAGGAATGGCGTGCTTTGCTGTTCCCTCCGTTCGCGCCGCTCGGCTTTGTGTTGGCGGCCTTACCACCGGCGCTCGTGCTCGGCGTCGTGATCTCGGCGAATGCCGCCTACATCGCGGTGTTCACGATGGCGGCCTATTACCTGATGTACGAAGGGCTGCACACGCTCTCGCATCTCGACGATGAGCGCCATCCGTATTTGAGATATATTCCGCTCATCAACACGGTCCGCCGCATGCACACCGTCCACCACGTGCTCGGCTTCATGCAGACCCGCAACTTCAATCTTACGTTTCCGATCTGCGATGCACTGTTCGGCACCAGCGACCTCGATCGTGGCGTGATCGGCACTCTGTTCAACGGCAATTCCGACAAACACATGCGCGCCGATTTGCGGCCGGTCGATCCCGGCATCCCCGTGCCGCAAATCGATGGGCCCATCGCTGAACCGGCCAAGGCGGTTTGATCTCAACCGGTAAGCTTGCATTGCCGCGCGGCCTCCGGGCTGCGCGTCACTCCACCTTGATCTTCGCGGCACGAATAATCTTGGTCCACTTCTCCATCTCGACCTTCAGCTGAGCCGAGAATTGCTCGGGACTGTCGCCGACGGGCTCAAGGCCAATCGCCGCCAACCGTGCCTTGGTATCCGGTTCGTCGATGATCTTGACGATCTCCTGATGCAGGCGTGCAGAAACTTCCTTTGGCGTTCCGCTCGGAACCAGGACACCGACCCAGGCGTCGCCGTCGAGATCGGGATACCCGGCTTCGGCGATGGTCGGCAGGTCAGGAAGCGCCGGCGAACGGTGCTTGCTCATCACCGTCAGCGCTTTCAGCTTGCCGTCCTGAATGAACGGCAACGCCGCCGACAACGCCGCAAAGCCGATCAGCGGATTGCCCGCGAGCACTGCGGTGGCAACCGCGCCGCTACCGCCAAAGGGCACGTGCACGAGATCGACATTGGCGGCGACACGAAATTGTTCGCCAAGAAGATGCGACGGCGTGCCGAAGCCCGGTGAAGCGAAGCTGTATTTGTTCGGGTTCGCCTTGATGAGCGCGACCAGCTCGGCAACCGTGTTGGCCGGCACCGACGGATGGACGAACATCGCCGACTGGAAGATCGCGATCTGGGTGACCGCTTCAAAATCCTTCAGGGCGTCGTAGGGGACCTTCTCATACAGCGTCGGATTGATGATGTAGCTGTTAACCGTAATGAGAATTGTGTAGCCGTCTGGCGCTGTTCGCGCCGCCTGACCCGTTCCGATATTGCCGCCGGCGCCGACGATATCTTCGACGTAGAATTGCTTGCCCAGGCGATCGGAGAGCTTTTGTGCGATCAGCCGGGCGCAGACATCCGTAGGACCGCCCGGCGAATAGGGCACGATCACCCGAACGGTTCGGGTGGGATAGGATTGGGCCCGTGCCACTCCCGGAAGAGCCGGGAGTGCCGCAATGCCGGCGGCGAGATGCAGAAAACGGCGACGTTGAAGCTTCATGGCGGCAAGCTAGCCCATGGCCACCAGCGCCGAAAGAGGCGATAGTTCTCATTAACTTAACGCCGCTTGCGCTCTGTGCTATTCCCGGCTGGAGTAGCACTCCACTTGTTCTATGGCGGTTCGGTTTCGATGAACTCACATCCGAGGCGATTGATCGTTGGCATCACCGGCGCATCCGGCGCGATCTATGGTGTCCGGCTGCTCCGCCTGTTGCAGGGAGCCGGTATCGAAACTCATCTCGTGATGAGCCGATCAGCCAAGATCACGCTGACCCAGGAGATGGACATCGGCGTTGCCGAGGTCTCGGCGCTTGCCAGCGTCGTTCATCAGGTCGACAACATCGGCGCCTCCATTGCCAGCGGATCGTTCCGGACGATGGGCATGGTGATCGCGCCCTGCTCGATGCGAAGCCTGGCCGAGATCGCCTCAGGCGTGACGTCTTCATTGGTGACGCGCGCAGCCGACGTCGTACTGAAGGAACGCCGGCGGCTGGTGCTGATCGCGCGCGAAGCGCCGCTTCATCTCGGCCATCTGCGCGCGATGACCGCGGTCACCGAAATAGGCGCGATCGTCTACCCGCCGGTGCCGGCATTTTACGCACGGCCTGCAAATCTCGAACAGATGGTCGATCATACGCTCGGACGGGTGCTCGACCTCTTTGAGATCGAAAACACTGCCGTAAGCCGCTGGAGCGGGTTGAACTCCATCAAGAACACCGAATGAAGCCGGATCTATCTGAGCTCGAGCGGGAAAGCTGGGCTTTCGCTCTTGCGATCTATGCAAAACCGGGCGTCGCCGAAGCGTGCCTTGACCTGCAACACAAAGCCGGCGTCGATGTGATGCTGCTGCTGATGGCGGCCTTTGCCGCTGTCAAACGCCGCATTTTATTGACACCGCATGAGATCAAAGCGCTCGATGAGGCTTGCAGTCCGTGGCGCGAACAGATCGTACAAAAATTGCGGGCCATCCGAACGGAATTGAAGACAGGCCCGCAACCCGCCCCGAGCGAGATCACCGAACCGTTTCGTTCGAAGATCAAGGCGATCGAACTGGAGGCGGAAAAGCTCGAAAACCACCTGCTGGCCGAGCGCCTGCCGCTGGGCCCGCCAGGGCAACAGATGACCGGGCTGGAACAGCTTCGCGCCGTCTTGATCGGTGTTGTCATGCATTTCGCCGACAAGCGAGGCATCAAGCTCGACACCGGTCTCACGTCGTCGATCAACGCGATCGCCGAAGCAGCCATCCAGGAGACATGCTGATCTCCGCGATCGGATGAGAAGGCTATTGCACGCTCCCCTTCTAAAGTGCGAAACCCTTCCCCGAATGGGTGGGTTGCGAGGATTGGCGCTTGATCTTGCGGTGCCCCTCAGCAAACTGCCGACCCTAATTTAAGCTCCTGCGCCGCCCTCCGCGCCAGGACCGCACCAAAACGGGATAACGAAATGTCAGAGACGATGAAGGCGCTGCTTTTGCGCCAGCACGGCGGATTGGAAAACCTGGAGCTGGTGACAGATCACCCGAAGCCGAAGGCCAAGCCCGGAAGCGTCGTTATCCGCGTGCGCGCCTCGTCGTTCAATTACCATGACGTGTTCACGGTGAAGGGCATGCCCGGCATCAAGGTGCCGCTACCGGTGGTGATCGGCCTCGATATGGCCGGCGAAATCACCGAGATCGGCGAAGGCGTTTCGGGCTGGAAGGTTGGCAGCCGCGTGCTCGTCAATCCGCTCAACAAGAAAAAGGGCCTGATGGGCGAGATGCTCGATGGCGGCATGGCCGAATATTGCCTCGTCGAGGCAGATCAGCTGATCGCCATGCCGGACGGCGTCACCTTCGAGCAGGCGGCCTCGCTGCCGGTTGCCTACGGCACGGCGCACCGCATGCTTATCACCCATAATACGATCAAGAAGGGCGACCGCGTGCTGATCCTCGGCGCGAGCGGCGGCGTCGGCACCGGCTGCGTCATCCTCAGCAAGCTGCTTGGCGCCGAGGTCATTGCCTGCGCCAGCAGCGCGGAGAAGATGGACAAGCTCAAGGCGATGGGCGCTGACGAGGCCATCAACTACAAGGAAGTCGACTTCTCGAAGTGGGCGGTCGAAAAATACGGCAAGCCGCAGCGGCGCACGCATGAAGGCGGCGTCGATGTCGTGATCAATTTCACCGGCGGCGACACCTGGGTGCCGTCGCTGCGTTGTCTCAAGCGAGGCGGCAGCCTCCTGGTATGCGGCGCGACCGCCGGACATGATCCGAAGGAAGACCTGCGCTATATCTGGAGCTTCGAGCTGAAGGTGATCGGTTCCAACAGCTTCTATGAAGACAACCTGACCGATCTGATGAAAATGATCGTCGAAAAGAAGATATCGCCCGTGATCGACGCCGTGCTGCCGCTCGAAAAGGCGGCCGAAGGTTTGCGCCTGATCAGGGACCGCGAGGTTATCGGCAAGGTCGTCGTCGTACCTTAGGCACACGGCGTGCGTTGAAAAGATAAAGACAAGAAGGTTTTGCACGATGAGTGAAGTCCCCGGCGTCGAAGACGTCCAGAAGCTGATATCCCGCGGGCCCTACCACCAATGGCTCGGCCTTAAAGTCATGGCAGTCGATGACGGCCTGATCGAGTTGACCGCAACCTGGCGCGAGGAATGGGTCGTCAACCCCGACCGCGGCTACACCCATGGCGGCATCCTGGCCGCGCTCGTGGACCTTACCGCCGACTGGGCGATGGTCTCCAAAACCGGCCGCGGGGTTCCAACGGTGGATTTGCGCGTCGATTATCACCGCGCCGCCATGCCCGGCATGCTGACGGCCCGCGGCGAGATCGTGCATTTCGGAAAGCAGTTCTCGGTGGCGGAAGCCAAGATCTTCGACAAGGACGGCCGCCTGCTGGCGAGTGGCCGCGGGACTTACCTGACCGCGCCGCCGGCCTGACGGGAACGCTAGTGGAGTGAATTTGGCATTCGCGACGGCCCAACCGCGAATTCGAAACGCGAATGTCAAATTCAAAACTCCACCAGAAACTTACATTTTTGCCAGTGGTCCTTTGAATTCCAACATTTGCAAAAGTGACCGCTGCGAGGGGATGCAAATGTTAGAATTGGACCACTAGCGGTGGCGGGTCAGCCTTCGTTCTCCAACCTTGGCGCCCTGACGTCAAAGGATGCCGACCTCGACAAGGTCGCGCTCATCGATCTCGGCACGGGCCACGAGCGTCGCTTCAGCTACCGCGATTTCGAGGCGCAGGCCGATGCCGTCGCGCGAGCGCTCACCGCGCGCGGCCTGACGCGCGGCGATCGTGTCGCGATCCTCTCGGCCAACCGTTTCGGATTTCTCACGACCGTGCACGGCATCATGCGTGCCGGGTTCGTCGCCGTGCCCGTCAATTTCAAGTTTCCGCCGGCCACGATCGACTACATCATTCGCGACTCCGGCGCCAAGCTGGTCTTTTGTGACGCACAGCGCCTCGCCAGCGCGCCGAAGGATCTGCCGCGCATCTGCTTTGACAGCGGCAGCGGCGTTGACGACTTTGCCGGCTTTCTGAAGCCCGGCACGTTTACGCCGGTCACACCTGCCCAACATGAGCCGGCGATGTTTCTCTATACATCGGGCTCGACGGGACGGCCCAAGGGCGTCGTGCTTTCGCACCAAAGCCATATCTGGGTGGTCGAGCAGCGCATGGCCGCACAGGACATGAGCCGCCATCGTTTCCTGGTCGCGGCGCCGCTCTATCACATGAATGCGCTGGCCATGAGCCAATTGGCGCATGCGGCCCACGCAACCGTGATCCTGCTCCCGCAGTTCACGACGCAACTCTATCTCAAGGCGATCGAGGACTACGACAGCACCTGGCTCACCGCGGTGCCGCCGATGATCGCAATGATGCTGAACGACAAAGAGAGGTTCGCGGCCACCGACCTTTCCAGTGTGGAATTCTTGCGAATGGGGTCGGCGCCGGTCAGCCAAAGCCTGATGAACGCGATCCACCACGCCCTTCCCAGGGCGGCGGTGACCAATGCCTACGGCACGACCGAAGGCGGCCCGGTCGTTTTCGGGCCGCACCCGAAACGTCTGCCGCAACCGGATATGTCGGTCGGCTATCCGCATCCGAAAGTGCAGGTCCGGCTGGTCGGCGAAGACGGCAAACCTTCGGATGCCGGCATGCTCGAAATGAAGAGCCCGGCGATCATGAACGGCTATCACAACCGCCCTGACGTGCCCTCGCCGATCACGGCGGACGGATTTTATGTCACCGGCGACGTGTTTCGGCGCGATGAAAACGGCTTCTATTTCTTCGTCGGCCGCACCGACGACATGTTCGTCAGCGGCGGCGAGAACATCTTTCCCGGTGAAGTCGAGAAGATGCTGGAGAGCCATCCGGACGTGATCCAGGCCTGCGTCGTACCGGTCGACGACGACATCAAGGGCACCAAGCCGGTGGCGTTTGTGGTCAAGCGCGAAGGAAGCGAACTCGACGAAGACGGCTCTCAAGGCTTTTTCACTCGCGAACGCCCCCGCCTACCAGCATCCGCGCTCGATCTGGTTTGTCGACAGCCTCCCGCTGGCTTCGACCAACAAGCTCGACCGCAAGGCGTTGCGCGACATGGCGACCGAACGTTTGCAGCAGCGGACGGCATCGACCGCGGCCACGGTCGGCCACGAGGCCAGGACACGGAGTTAGAGCCGATGGATGAGACCTTTCGCAGTTTCCTCGAGCGCCTGCGCCAGGCCGGCGAGTTGATCGATTTCAATCAGCCGATTGATATCCGTCATATCGCAACCCTCGTCGACCAGTCGGACAAGGCGATTCTGTTCCGCAACGTCATTGGCTACGACATTCCGGTGGTCTCCGGCATCATCCGCTCGCAGCAACGGATGATGATGTCGATGGGGGCGAGCAAATACCTCGACATCGAGGAACGACTGAAGAACGGTATCGCCAACCCGATCCCACCGCAGCGCGTCACGACCTCGCCCGCGCGTGAAGTGGTGATGAAGGGCGACGAGGTCGACCTCTACAAATTGCCGATCCCGATGTCGTCGATCTATGACGGCGGCCCGATGATTACCGCCGGCGTCGTCATCGCCCGCGATCCCGAATTCGGAATCAACACCGGCATCTACCGCTTCATGGTCAAGGAAAAGAACCTGACCGGCATCGACATCGTGACGCCGAACAACATGCGGCTGTTCGTGCAGCGCGCCTATGAAGCGAAACGCCCGCTGCCGATCTCGATCAGCATCGGCACACATCCGGTTGAACTGCTCGGCGCCGGATTCAAGGCGCCGCTCGGCACCGACGAGATGGCGATCGCCGGCGGCATTCGCGGTCAGGCCGTGAAACTCGCGGCCGGTGACACGGTCGATGTGCCGTATGTGGCGGATGCGGAAATCGTACTGGAAGGCGAAGTGCTGCCGACCGGCTGGACCCATCCCGAGGGCCGCTTCGGCGAATTCACCTGGCTGATGGGTGGACTGCACTGGAACCCGATCGTCCGCATCACCTCGGTGTCGATGCGCCGCGACGCCATCTATTACGCGCTGCACATGCCCTGGGAAAATACCTGGCTGATGGCGCCGACGCGATACGCCGCGATCCGCCAGGCGCTACGAACCGCGGGCGTCGTCGTCAAGGACATCAACATGACGATGGGCGGCGTCACTTTCTGGCACGCGGTGATTTCGATCAAGAAGCAACCGGGCGACGGCAAGAACGCGCTGCTCGCGGCGCTCTCGGTCATGGACATCAAGCATGTCGTCGTGGTCGATGACGACATCGACGTGTTCAATCCGGTCGAGGTCGAATGGGCGATCGCCACCCGCGTGCAGGGCGACCGCGACGTCATGATCGTCACCAACGCCCGCGGCAAGCCGCTCGATCCGTCGCTGCCGCCGACGCCGCATGGCGTGGTGCCGACCACCGCCAAGGTCGGCATCGACGCGACGATCTCGGAAGGCATTCCGAAAGAGCGCTACCAGCGCATTACCTATGCCTACGCCGACACGGCCAAAATCTCCGACTACGTCGGCGGAAAGGCTGACCGCGAGGCTGAAAAGGCTTCGCCCGATATCGTCGGCAAGCTCGCCGAGGAAATCGCAGCCGTGCTGGAAAAGACGCCGCTTTATTTCACCGACGTTGCGGAGCGCTTTTCGGCTTACGAATTCAACGCGGTCGCCCGCGCGATCGGTCTTCTGCACGAAAAGGAGCGGCTATGGCAGGATCCCAAGGGGTGTCTCTGCCTGCGCAATTCGCCCTTTGCGGCCAAGCTGCCGAATTGAGATAGGATGCAGATGAATCGAACCACGTCTTTCCGCATTCGTTTCGCTGCGCTCGCTCTTGGCGCGTTCAGCACCCTGTCCCTGACGGCTGGAAGCCTCCATGCCGCAACCGCTCTGCGAATCGGGTCGGCCCAGGTTTCGATCGCCTCGATCCCGGTTGTCGTTGCGATTGAGCAGAAGCTGTTCGAGGCCGAGGGCATCAGCGCAGAAATCATCGATTTCGACGGCGGCGGCCCGGCTGTGCAGGCTCTGGCCGGCGGCGGCATCGATCTCTGCATCTGTGCCGGCGATCATGCGCTGCGGCTGGCGAGCCGCGGTCTCGGCGGCGCGGTGCTGGTGGCACTGCTCGACAAGCACCCGTATTCGCTGCTCGCTCGCCAGCGATTCGTCCGTCACCGATCTCGCAAGCCTGCGCGGCAAGGCTGTCGGCATCACGTCACCCGGCAGCCTCACCGACAACACACTGCGCTTCATGATCCGGAAGCTCGGACTCAATCCGGACAGCGACTACGAAATTCTCGCAGCCGGCACGGGCGCCTCGATGCGGGCAGCGATCGAGCGTGGATCGGTCGTGGCCGGCATGTTCACCACCCCCGACGTTCAGGCCTATATGGCGACCGGCAAATACAAGTTCGTCGCGGACTTTCGCGACCTCGACTATATGGCGCTCGACCTGATCGCCGTCGGAAGCTGGTTGAAGGCCAATGACGCGACGGCCCACGCCGTAGCCCGCGCGATCGTCAAGGCCGAAAAGCTCATTCAGACCGATTCGAAGGTCGTGGAGGCCGCCGTTCACGACCGCTTTCCGACGCTATCGCCCGAGCTTGTGACCGTCGTTGCGCACGATGCGGCCGAGCGCAGCCTCTCGCATGACGGCCGTGCGCAGGAGGCCGGATTCAAGACCGCCCTTGAAATGCTGCGGGTCGCCGATCCCTCGGTGAAGGCGCTTTCCTATTCGGATGTCGTCGCCCTCCGCTATCTGCCGTGATAGACGAGCATCATGAGCGAGCCCGCCGCATCCGATGAGATCAACCCACCGGGCGGCCCGGAACGCGAATCAGATTCCGGAAGCAGCCTTTCGATCTGGCTCTGGCGCGCGGGCCTGATCGTCGCGCTGTTGCTGATCTGGGAATTCTCCGCAGGTCATCTCTACAACGAATTCTGGAGCAGCCGGCCAAGCCTGATCGGCGCAAGACTTCTCACGCTGCTTGCGAGCGGCGAGCTCTGGCGTCATCTCGGCGCAACGGTTTCCGAAGCATTGCTCGGCCTGCTGCTCGGCGCGCTCGTCGGCACACCTATCGGCATTGCGCTCGCGAAATATCGCCGCGCCGCCGAGATCGTCGACCCTTTCGTGATGGGTCTTTATGGCTTGCCGCGGGTCGCGCTCGCCCCGATGTTTATCCTGTGGTTCGGCATCAGCCTGCTCGCCAAGGTCATGATGTCGTTCTCGATGGTCTTGTTCGTTTTCATCCTCAACGTCACCGAAGGCATTCGCACCGTCGACCCGGACATGGTCGACCTGATGCGCACGATGCGTGCGCCAAGATCCTACATTCTGCGCAAGGTCACCATTCCCTCAATCGTCCCCTGGCTGTTGGCGTCGTTCCGGATCGGGGTCGGCCTGTCGCTCGTCGGCGCGGTGGTGGGTGAATTGATCGGCGCCAATCGCGGGCTCGGCTGGTATGTACTGCGCGCCGGCGGTCAGCTCGATACGACCGGCGTCTTTACCGGACTTCTCATCTTGATGCTGGTGGCAATGATCGCCAACCAGATCATCCTCGTCATCGAACGACAGGTGCTGCATTGGCGTCCCGCGACGAGATGAAGGACGCGGACAGAGCACCGCGCATCCTGCTCGACAACGTCTCGATCTCCTACGAGACGCCGCGCGGACGCCTGCGCGCCGTCGATCGCGTCAGTCTCGCGGTGGATCGCGCCGAATTCGTCGTTCTCGTAGGACCCAGCGGCAGCGGAAAGTCGACAATTCTTCGCGCCATCGCCGGGCTCATTTCGGCCGAGAGCGGAATCATTTCGGTCGACGGCAAACCGGTTAGCGGTCCACCCGAACATATCGGCTTCATGTTCCAGCGGGACACGCTGCTGCCGTGGCTGACCGTACGCGGCAATATCGAGGTCGGCCTCGAGCTTGCGGGCGTGCCGCACGCGCAGCGAGCACCGCGCATCGCCGAGTTGTTGACGCTGCTACGACTGTCCGAGTTTGACGATGCTTATCCAGCGCAGCTATCGGGCGGCATGCGCCATCGCGTCTCGCTCGGGAGAATGCTGGCCTATCAACCCGCCGTGATGCTGATGGACGAGCCGTTCGGTGCGCTCGACTTTCAAACCAAGGCAGCGATGGGGCGCGAACTGCTGCGCATCTGGGAAACCGAGCGGCGCAGCATCCTGTTCGTCACCCACGACATTGAAGAGGCCGTCGCGCTGGCCGATCGCGTGCTGGTGTTTTCGCCGCGTCCTGCCCGCATCATCGCCGAACATCGGATCGAGCTACCGAGGCCACGCCATTTGCGGCAGCTGCGCACCGATCCGGCCTTCACGGCCTATACCAGCGCGATCTGGCAGACGCTTGGCGACGGCGATACAGCGACCGCCTGAACCGGCGCCCCAATTCTGAAGTTCGTATGGTCTTGCGGTCTCACCTTTTACGAACTTCAGAATCGAAGGGCGCCGGAAGACTTACCTGCCTGGTGTGGCTCTGGTTCAGAAGTCCGCATGACGAATTCGCGGCAGCAATGATGCGGACTTCTGAACCGCCACACCAGCGCTATCCGCGGAATTCCAGCAGCGTATTGAGGAAAGGCACCTGCACCCGCAGCGATCCCTGCCCGGCTTCAATGCGCAGATCCGGAATCGCCGAAGCGAAATCACCCACGCGCTTCAGATCGGGAGCGTCGAGTACGATCGCGCCGAAGAAACTGTCGCGACCGTCGTTCCCGACAGCCAGATCGCCGTAGCGTTCACGATAGCGCGCAGGCGATACCAGGGTGAGGCGGAAATCTCCCGGCAAGACAACAATCCAATCGTCTCCTTGTCGCTCCGGCGACGATTGCGCGGCCTTGGCATAGCGCGGGACGTCGGCTTCGGCGTTCGAGGTCACGATCACCATTTCGCTCAACCCACGAACGGCATTCGCGTGCGACATCCACGGCCGATGCCAGACCAGCTCCGGCGTAAAATGCTGGCAGTAATAGACACGGCCGGCCTCGAACATTTCCGGCGCGGCGCGAACCGTACGAAAGCGCGCGAGATGCTCGACGCCGTCGATGGTCACCGGCCTCGAAAAACTTTGAGGCTCAAGCATTGCAAGGCCGCTGTCGCTCAGAGCGCGCCCTGTCGCATCGGCATCGCTGACCTTGAATACCAGCCCGTTCAGGCCGATCGGGCTTTCGAGCACATCCTTGCGCAATTTATCAGTGCCCAAGGGCAGCCCGATAAGTTCCAGATAGTCGTGCTCGAACATCATGAGGTGATTGATCGAACCGAGCGAATGATAGCCCCGCGGCGTCAGCGTGAAGCCAAGCTGCGCCATCAATTCAGCGGCGCGGTCCATATCGAACAACGTGTTGATCACGACATGATCGAGCGCAAGGGTCACGTCAGTTGGTCCTCGATGAATTCTGGCGCCAACGTATCACAGCAGCGTCGCGCCGAAATTTGTTCTTGGATCCATGTCCGCGACCAGCTTTCCGGTGGGCCTCGCAGCCTCGCCACCGGCACGCGCGAGGAACTTTCCAGACCCCGGACTGGCCGTCCGTTTGCCGTCGGCAACGACGACGCGTCCTCGCGACAGCACCGTCACCGGCCAGCCGCGTAATTTTCGGCCGGCGAAGGGCGTGTAGCCGGTCAGGTCGTGCACCATCGCGTCCGACAGAGTGACTTCGCGCGCGGGGTCCCAGATCGCGATATCGGCGTCAGCGCCGATGGCGATCGAGCCTTTGCGCGGATGCAGATTGTAGATCTTCGCCGGCTGCGTCGCGGTCAGTTCCACGAACTTTTCAAGGCCCAGACGTCCCTTCGACACCATCGCATCGAACAACAGCGGCAGCCGCGCCTCGAGCCCCGGCAGGCCGTTGGCCACCTGCTTGAAATTCGGATTTGGGCCGGCGCGCAGCTTGCCGGTTTCGTCGAACCGATAAGGCGCATGATCCGAAGAGACGGTCTGGAGATCGCCGAGCGCCAGGGCCTGCCACAGCGCTTCCTGATCGGCCGCCGTGCGCGGCGGCGGACTGCACATCCACTTGGCGCCTTCCGCGCCGGGCTTGTCCAGGTCTTCGGCCGTGAGAAAAAGATACTGCGGGCAAGTCTCGGCGAATACTTTCAACCCCTCGCCGCGCGCCTGACGGATGACTTTGGCGCCTTCGGCAGTCGAGACGTGAAAGATCATGATCGGCTGGTCGACCAGCGCCGCCATGCCGATCAGGCGATTGAAGGCATCAGCTTCCGAAAAGCGGGCGTGGCTGATCGAATGATATTTCGGATGCGTGTAGCCGCGCGCCAGCAGCCGCTTCACCATCCAGGCGATGATGCCGTGGTTTTCGGCATGCGCGCATAGCATCGCGCCGGACTCACGCGCCGCCACGAGAATATCGAGTAACGGCTCGTCGTCGATCTTCAGCCGATCGTAGGTCATGAAGATCTTGATCGACGCATGCCCTTCTTTCACCAGCGCCGGGATATCGTGGGCGAGCGTCTCGGCCGTCGGATCGGCGATGATCATGTGAAACGCGTAATCGATCACCGCGCCTTTTCGGGCGAGCGCGTGGTAGTCGCTCACGACCTGCGGCAGGTGCATGCCGACATGCTGGGCCGCAAAGGAGATCACGGTCGTGGTGCCGCCGAAAGCCGCCGAGGTGGTCGCGCTCTCGAAAGTATCGGCATTCATGATGCCCGCCGCCGAGAGCTGCTCGATATGGGCATGACTGTCGACACCGCCGGGCAGGACCAGCTTGCCATGCGCATCGATCTCGCGATGGCCGACCGGCAGATTGCGACCGATAGCGGCGATGGTTTCGCCGACGATGGCGACATCCGCCTCAAAGACGTCGGAGACGGTCGCGACGCGCCCGCCGCGGATCACGAGGTCATAAGCGGGTTCGGCCATCAAACTCTCCGAAAAGCAGGTGCGGCCATCCGGAAATGCCGCGCCCGAACTTTGCAAACTATGCTAATAGCTGCAAGCTCATAGCTGAGCTGCAAGGAAGAGACATGTCCCGCCCGCGCATCCTCGTCATCAATCCCAATTCGAATGTTGTCGTGACCCGGGGATTGGAGGACGCGCTGAAGCCGCTCAATTTCGCTGACGGCCCGGAAATCGTCTGCACCACGCTTGCCGAAGGACCTTACGGCATCGAAAGCCAGGCTGACGCCGACAGCGTGGCGATGCCGCTGCGGCGGCTGATCGAAAGCGACAACAGCGCATCTGCATTTGTCATTGCCTGCTACAGCGACCCCGGACTTCACGTATGCCGGGAAGGCACCGACCGCCCGGTGTTCGGCATCGCCGAGTGCGGCGTTTTGACCGCGATGACGCGGGCCGAAACTTTCGGCGTCATCGCGATCGCACAGCGCTCGATCCGCCGGCACATCCGCTACTTGCGGCAAATGGGGCTGATGGATCGGTTGGCGGGGGAACGGCCGCTCAACATGAGCGTGGCAGAAACGGCCTCCGGCGAGGGCACCCTTGCGCGGATGATCGAGGTTGGACGGGCCTTGAAAGAACAGGACGGCGCCGGCGCGATCGTGATGGGCTGCGCCGGCATGGCTCGCTTGCGACGCGGTCTGGAAGATGCGCTCCAGATTCCGGTCATCGATCCGACCCAGGCCGCTGCCGCCATGGCGCTAGGCACCGTGCAGCTTTCGCGCAACTAATTGCCTTCCGCTGGCTCGTCGCTCTCGGCGAGGAGGCGCGCGGCCCACTCGGCGTGGGTCTCGCGAACCATGGTGAACGGCTCGCGCTGATAGCTGTAGAGATTGCCGAACAGACGGCCGATCGGCCGATAAGCGGCGAAATCGACATACATCTTCTCGGTGTCGAGCAGTCCCTCGCGGGCATGGACGCGGAGCACTTCGCCTACCATCAGTTCGCGCCCCGGACCAAACGCCAGCGAAACGGTACGCTTGCATTCGAGCGCAAATGGCGCGGCGGCGAGCCGGGGCACCTTGATGTCGACGGAGGGCGCCGTCGCAAGACCGAGCGCCGTTACCTCGCTTTCGCCGGAGGGAAAATCGACGGCGCAGTCGTTCATCGCCTTGGCTAATGCCTCATCCACCATCTGGACCACGAACTCACCGTCACGCGCGATGTTGCGCGTGGTGTCCTTTGGTGTGCGATCGGGCTTGTGCTGAAGGCCGAGCACGATCAGCGGGGGATCTTCGGAAAAGACGTTAAAGAAGCTGAAGGGCGCTGCATTGACGGCGCCGTTGACATCGAGCGTCGTCACCAGCGCGATCGGCCGTGGTACCACCACCGCGCATAGCAGCTTGTAACGATCCTGCCGCGATAAATCCTTGAGCAAAAGTCCTGACATTGGACGGGATCACGCTTCCGGCCGCACGGCGCCGACCCGGCTGCAAATCAAACCATAGTGTTCGACGCGGCGCTTGGCTTCATCCATCAACGTAATCATGCGCGAGATGACGGCCTGGCGGCGTTCGGAACGCTGAAGGGGGCCCATCCGGGCAGCGGCAACATTGACTACATGCACGGGCGGGAGCTCCGATTCCGAAGTTTTCGCGCTGCAATGAACAAAATCCGAGCACTTTTTTGCACCGCAATTCGCGTCACCAAGTCATAGAATTGTTTCGTTTGGAGTTAATTCGATTGAAGCCCGAACTTGTCCGGTCATGGCTGCTCTGACTTGATGGCAACATCCACTCATTTATGTCCCGTCATGGGCCTATGGCCGGTGTTGCCTTCGACAGCAAATTCTGATCAATGCAACCCGATTGCAGAAGAAGACCATTTGGTCTCTTCTTCGGAAAATGGCCGCCTTCCGTTCCGATCGGACGGCGAAAGCCAAATCGAGACAAGAAGCTGAAAAGAAACGGGAGAAACACCATGACCGCGCCAGTCCGGGCAACTGCCACTTCGAAAACGATGGACCCGCCGCGTGGCCTGGCGCTGTTGCGAGATCCACTCCTCAACAAGGGGACAGCCTTTACCGAAGGCGAGCGGGACGAACTCGGCCTTCGCGGCTTCTTGCCGGCCCATGTGCTCTCGATGGACGAGCAGGTGGCGCGCGTCCTGACCAATCTGCGCAGCCTGCCCAACGATCTCGAAAAATACATCGCGCTGAATTCCCTGCACGACCGCAACGAGGCCCTGTTCTTCCGCGTCGTCTGCGACAACATCGACGAAATCCAGCCGATCATCTACACGCCAACCGTCGGACTTGCCTGCCAGCGCTTCGGCCTGATTTTCCAGCGGCCGCGCGGCATGTTCATCAGCGCGAACGACCGCGGCCATATCGGCGAGATCCTCAGCAACTGGCCCTACCAGGCCAAGCTCATCGTCGTCACGGACGGCGAGCGTATCCTCGGGCTTGGCGACCTCGGCGCGCATGGCATGGGCATTCCGGTCGGCAAGCTTTCGCTTTATTCGGCTTGCGCGGGCATCCATCCGGAAAATTGCCTGCCGGTCGTCCTGGATGTCGGCACCAACAATCAGGACCTGCTCAACGACCGCTACTATATCGGCCTGCGGCAGAAGCGCCTGAGCGGTCAGGCCTATGATGACTTCGTCGATGAATTCGTTACCGCTGCCCGCGCCGCCTTCCCGGGCGTGCTGATCCAGTTTGAGGATTTCGCCAATCACTCCGCGTTCCGCCTGCTCCACAAATACCGTGACGATATTCCGGTCTTCAACGACGACATCCAGGGGACGGCTGCCGTCGCGCTGGCCGGACTGTTCTCCGCGCTGCGCGTCGGCGGCGGCAAGCTTTCCGAGCAGCAAATCCTGTTCCTGGGCGCGGGCGAAGCGGCAACCGGCATCGCCGATCTCATCGTCTCGGCGATGATGGCCGAGGGCCTTTCGGAAGCCGAGGCAATCAGGCGCAACTGGCTGACCGATTCACGCGGCCTGGTCGTCAAGGGCCGCGCCGGCCTCACCGAACACAAGTTGCGTTACGCCCACGAGCACGCGCAGCTCGACGATTTCCTGACTGCGATCCGCACGCTGAAGCCGACCGCAATCATCGGTGTCGCGGCCGTCGGCGGCGCCTTCACCCCGGAGATCCTTAAAGCGATGGCGGAGATCAACGCGCGGCCGATCGTGTTCGCTCTCTCCAACCCGACCTCGAAGGCCGAATGCTCGGCCGAGGAAGCTTATCGTTACACGGACGGCCGGGCGCTGTTTGCCTGCGGCAGCCCCTACGATCCCGTGCAACTCGATGGCAAGACGTTCGTGCCGCGCCAGGGCAACAACTCTTATATCTTCCCGGGCGTCGGACTTGGCGCGGTGGCGAGCGGATCGAAACTCGTGACCGACGAGATGTTCATGGCAGCCGCCCATACGCTCGCTTATCTCGTCACGCCTGAGGACATCGAACAGGGCAGCCTCTATCCGTCGCTGCCGAGAATTCGCGAGGTCTCGGCCCATATTGCCGAAGCGGTCGCCGAAGTCGCCTACAAGCGCGGCCTTGCGACGGCGCCGAAGCCGAACGACCTGATGGCCTTCATCGAATCCCAGATGTACGACCCGCAATACTGAACGCGGGTCGGATCCAGCAACGGGTTGCGGGTTCGGACGGCCGCCTGAGGCCGAAGCAACCAAGGGGGGCGGCGAAACCGGAAACCGGCTTCTACCCGCCCTCCGGATCCCCATCGGTCAGATAGTCCCACATCCGCTCCCGGATGCGGCCGGCCCAGGTGGCGCGGCTCTTGATGTCGTCCTCGCTCATGATTCCGACGTCATCCATTCCGGCGGCGAGAAACTCGAGTTCGACGCGGGCGGCATCCTCCGCGTACCAGGTGAGCACGACGGCTTCCTCGATGCTCGAGCCGGCCGTGACAAGACCGTTTCCACGCATGAAGATCGCGCCTGCATGGCCGAGCGTCGCGGCAAGCCGATCGGTCAACTCGTCCGATCGCAGCAGCTTGGGGTCGTCCCAGAGCGGCGGCTGAGGCGCGAAATACGCCCCATAGCCATAACGGGCCTTCGGCGTCCGGCGCATCGCGCCGAGCGTCATGGCCTTGGGCGGCGTGGAACGCACGACGCCGTGCACGTCGGGCCGGCGACGATAGATGTCGCGATGGATACGCACCTCGCCCAGCACGCCTTCCGGAAGCGGCCCGTTGACCGAAGCCACCGAGCATTCCTCCCCGACGCTGACCATGCCGAGCGGTCGCGGCGGCGAAACCAGGAAGGTGTCCGCATCGATCCGCGCGCTGCAATGGCCATAGGCATGCACCATGCCGTGCCGTGCTAGCGCGCGTCCGGCCATTCGAACACGGCGTGCAAGTTCCTTGATGTCAGACATTCCTCAACCCTCAGTGTGATACGGCAACCGGACGCGGCGCCTCCCCTCGCGATCCAGAGCCGAGCGGCGCCGACATCGTCGAGGAATTGAACAGGAAGCAAATCAGCGCGGAGATCAGCGGCAGCCCCACGATCTGGATTTCGGCAGCCGTCTGCCATCCGAGGTTGCTGACGAGAAGGCCGAGAATATAACCGGAGACCGCTCCCGCGCCGTAAAACGCGGTCACAAACAGGCCCGCCGCGCGGCCGGCGAGCGGAAGCTGCACAGCCTTGGTGAAATAGGTCGCGACGTTGACGAACAAGGTGCCGCCGCCGACGGCGCCCCACACGATCTGAGCGGCGGCCAGCGCCATGAAGCCGGTGATGGCGTGGAACAGCAAATAGCCGATGATCGAAGCCGCGAAGAACGCGACGCTGAGCAGAGCCTTCGCCGAAAAGCGGTCGCCGAGCCAGCCGCCGCCGATCGAGGTCAGCCCGCCGATGCCGAAACAGCTCATCAGCGTCGCCGCCTCACCAGGTGTGAACTTGAGGCTTTCGCGCAGGTAGGTCGGATAGAGACCGAAGTAGGATTGCAGCGTCAACCCCCAGAGGATCGAGAGCGCCATCAGCACGAAAATGTTGCGGTTGAACAACTCCCCACTGACATTCCTGTCGCTATCGGTCGCGGTCTGCGAAATCATCTCGCTGAACCAGGGACGCACGAAGGCATAGATCGCGATAATTGCGACGCCGCCGAGCACGCCATAGCCGACCATGGGCGCGCGCCAGGTCTGGTAGTTGGTCAGGAGATAGCCGGCCAGAAGCGGACCGATGATGGCGCCGATGCCATAGGTGAAGCTAAGCGCCCCGACCGCCGAGGACCGGTAGCTCGTGAAGTAGTTCGATGCGATCGCGATCAGCGCCGTGATCTGCATCGCTTCGCCGATCCCGGTTGCGGCACGATAGAACAGCATGTCGGCAAAGCCGTGCGAGATAACCGTGATACCGGTGCCGACCGAGAAGATGAAAATGCCGAGCGAGACCACAAACCGGCGCGTGAAGCGCGCCAGCAGCCAGCCGGTCGGAATACCCGCAACCGCCATGCCCAATGTAAAGATCGTCGATAGCAGGCCGCCGGCCGCGAGATCGAAGCCGTATTCCTTGCGGACCTCCGGCAGGATCAACGGGAAGACCTGACGGTCCATTGCGTTCATCGCGTAGGACGCCAGCAGCACCGCAAACATCAAAATGCCGGCGGCGAGATTCCTCCCGTCGCGCCGGTCGCTCGTTGCCCCAGACATTTCATGCTCCCCTGTTTTATCATTTTGTTGTTTTATGAATTTGAAGCTGGCGGCCCACCCGTTGCTGCCAGATACCAATCGTGGATGGCGCCCGCCGTCATGAAAGCCGTGCCGCTTTTTGCCGCCATGTAGGCCAGCGTGTCGCGCAATAATCCGATGCGATGCGGAACGCCCATAATGAATGGATGCACAACCATCGCCATCACTCGCGCGTTGGTCTCGCCCTCGGCATAGAGCTCCTCGAACTGCGCGATCGTGCGCGCTTTATATTCGGCGGCCGGGTGATGCTGCGTCAGGATGATCGGAATGTCGTTGATCTCCTGGGTAAACGGCATGCTCAACAACGGACGGGTCCTGGTTTTCAGCCACGTCGGTTGATCGTCATGCACCCAGTCGCAGACGTAGGAAAATCCCTCTTCTGCCAGGACATCCGGCGTATTCCACGTCTCCGCGAGGCCAGGACCGACCCAGCCGCGCGGCGCCTGACCGGTGAACGCTGCGATGACATCGCGCGTCTTGCGAATGTCGGCGCGCTCGTCCTCGACCTTTTGCAGGTTTTTCTGGGTATAGCCATGCGCGATGAATTCCCAGCCCCGCTCACGCGCGGCTTCAGCGATCGGCGCGTAGGTGTTGACGGCAACGCCGTTGATGGCCATCGAGGCCTTGATGCCGAACTTGTCGAGCGTCTCGGCAAGACGCCAAAAGCCGACGCGGTTGCCGTATTCGTGCCAGGTCCAGTTCGGAATGTCCGGCGTCGGCACCCCGCCGGCCGGCGGTGTGTTCACCGTTCGCGGCATCGGCGAATTGATGTCCCACTCCTCGATGGAGACGAGCACCCAGACCGCCACGCGCTTGCCGTTCGGCAGAGCGAGCTTCGGCCGGCGTGTGATCGGCGAGTACGGGATACGCTCCATCGGCAACATCGAGAATAGACCTCTCTGGGCCTTTGGCCCGGACGTTGCGAGCCAACGCACAAATTCACGCTCGATGTTGGCCGACGCAATTGCTGGCGGCCGAGCGTGTCTTTGTGACAAGGTTATAATATCTCGCGCAAGCACTATTGCCGACAAGCGGCCATGCGCGAGTGACAACGGTTGGATACCGCTCACCGAAATGCAGCGCACCGTTCCCCGGGACCATACCGGTCAATCCTGACAGCTCACGCCGATCTTCCCGGCGGCCGCCACGAGCCGGTCCCATGTGCCAGCGTCGAGGTCCACACCGTTTTTCAGGCGATCTGCTCTGTTGGCTCGCTCGGGCGTTCCGGGCGTCACGACTGGTTCGTCGCGTACGATCGGCGGTGAGGCGAGCACGTAGTCAATCAGCGCATCCATCTCGCTGCGGGTATGCGTCATGTCGTTCAGGCGCGTGGGATCGAACACAATCATCAGCATATGATTGACGACGCCTTTGCCGCGCTCGTTGCCCGGCTGGATCGTCAAGCCACCCGCCAGCGCGCCGCCGAGGAGTTCGCAAACGAGGCCGAGAGCAAATCCCTTGTGCTCACCGAATGGTAGCAGTGCGCCGGGCGGAGAATCGAACATGACCGAAGGCTCGGTGGTCGGCTCGCCCTTGCTGTCGAGCAGACAGCCTTCTGGCACCTGAAGGCCACTATTGCGCGCGACACGGACCTTGCCCTGCGCGATCCTGCTCGTCGCCATGTCGAGCACGACCGATGGGTGGCGTTCGGAAGCCGGGAATCGCCACGCAAAACGGATTGGTCGGGAGCCGCGCATCGCGGCCGCCGAACGGGGCCACCCGCGGTTGATGGCCGGTCGCGTTGACGAAATGAACCGACACCATGCCTTTCGCCGCGCACAGCTCGCCATAGGCGCCAATTCGCCCGACATGGTAGCTGTTGCGAAGCGCCAGCACGGCAACGCCATGCTCGCGCGCCACCTCGATGGCGATGTTGGTGGCGTTGCGGGCGACAACCTGTCCGTAGCCGCGTTGTCCGTCATAGACGAGCATCGGCCCTTCGGCCGATGCCAGTTTGCCGACGGTGTTCGGATTGACGTTTCCGGCGGCGAGGTTGTCCAGATAGTCCGGAATCAGGCTCACGCCGTGGCTATCGTGACCGGTGAGATTGGCCTCGACGAGATGACCCGCGACGATATCGGCTTCCTCCGGCGAACTGCGTGCGGCGAGAAAGATATCCGTAACGAACCGCCTGAGCTTTTTTTCTTCTATCAGCAAGCCCCTCTCCTCTGGACCGGACGCGTCCTTGTCAGGACTGCCCGAATGTCGGTTTGCCCGCGACGTCGAGCTCGGCCGTCAGAACCTGGGCCGATCCCGCTTCCATGATATGGAGCGTGGTGCCGCCCGGACCGCCAAACGCCATGTTGGTGGTATGGGTGCCGGCACAGGATTTTATTCGGTACACCGGCACACCGAGGTGATCGAAGACCCAGACGGAGCCCAGCCCGACATGTGCGATCACGAGACGACCCTTGGAGTCGAGGGCGAGACCGTCGGGACCGCCGCCCCCGGAGAGCTGTATGAAATTGCCCACTTTCGCGGTGGTGCCGTCCTTGAGCAACGGCACTCGCCAGATCGCATTGGCTCGTGTCACCGCGACGAACATGATGGTCTCGTCCAGATTGGCGACGAGACCGTTCGGGCTCGGAATGGTATCGACGATGCAGTCAAGACGACCGTCCGGACGTAGCCTGAACAGCCGCCCGGTCGGATCGTGCAGACCGGTCAAGCCCTGATCGGTAAAGTAGAGATCGCCATTGGAAGCAAAGAAGAGGTCGTTGAGGGCCTTGAAGCGCTCGAGATTGGCGCGGACCAGATAAGGCTCGACGCGTCCGTTCACGGGATCCATCACCATGATGCCGTGCTTGGCGTCGGCGATGAACAGCCGCCCGTCCTTGTGGAACTTCAAGCCATTCGGCCAGCCGTCATACTCTTTTGCGATCGAGAACTCGCCTGATTTCGAGACGCGAAGGATCCGGCCGTTCGGAATATCGACGCACCAGAAATTGCCCTCGCGATCGAACACGGGCCCCTCGAGCAGCGAAGTATGATGGGCGCCGGGCGGCTGGGTCTTGACCCAGTCGTTGCTGTCATCGGCGTTGTGCCACTTCTTCGGATAACTCGCGAATACGCGGGTCTCGATCAGCTTCGGCGGGTCGAAAAGCATGATGAGACGCTCCTAGCCGGCCACGGACGGCTGGCCGGTTGAGGATCGAGCCGGCGCGGCCGCCGCCTCGCCCTCGATCGGCCGGCGTGTCAACGTCAGGCAGACGATGGCGCCACAGATCAGCAAGAAACCCGCCAGCATGAACGCGCCGTCATAACCACCGGACATCGAGATGATGTAGCCGGTGACAATCGGGGCCAGGGTGCCAAAGATGTTGCCGCCTATCGTCAGAATGGCCATCGCCTTGGCTGCGTCCTTCGGCGATCGCAGCAGATCCCCGGTCAACGTGATATTCATCGATATCGCCGTCGACAGGCCAATCAGGGACAGCGTGACAAGCCCCAGAATAAGCCAGATGTTGTTGACAAAGGGCGCGAACAGAACGACCGCCGCGCCAACCATCGCGATCACTACGACATAGCGCCGCCGTCCGCTCGCAACCCCATATTGTTTGAGCCAGCGGTCGCTGATCGAGCCGAACATGATGCAGCACACGACCGCGATCGCGTAGGGAATCGCGGTAAACAGGCCGCTCTTGAGCACGGTCAAATGCTTGACGTTCTCGAGATAGCTCGGAAGCCAGGTCAGGAAAAAATACTGGGTATAGACCGCGCAGCCTTGCGTGAGGCTAAGTCCAAGCATGGTCGGCGAGCGAAGCAGACCCAGTATGCCTCCTCCCTCGACGAGGGTTGAACTTCCACTCTTGTCAGCCTCACGCTCGCCGAGGATCTTGTTGCGCTCGGCCTCGCCGAGAAACTGCGCGTCTTCGGGCTTGGCGTACCAGACGAACCAGGCGATCAGCCAAACAAAGCCGATCGCGCCGACGACGATGAAGCTCGCGCGCCAGCCGAAGATGCTGATCAGCCAGCCGACCAGCGCCGCGCCGATGGCGGGCCCCGCGTAGCTACCGCTGTTCATGATCGATGTCGCCAGTCCGCGCTCCTGTCGCGGCACCCAATCGCGAATGATGCGTACACCGGCAGGGTAGCTGGAGGATTTCAGCAGCGCCCATTGCGATGCGCGTTGCGAGAATGGCGTTGGCGCCGCTGGCAAGCCCGGTAAAGATCGTCGCAAGCGACCAGACGCCCATGCCGAGGCCTGCAACCATCCGCGCGCCATAGCGATCTGCCGCGATCCCCATCGGCAGCAAGAGCAGAACGTAAGGCCAGAGGAACGATGACAGGAGATAGCCGAGACTGACCGGCGTCAGTCCGAGCTCCGCCGAGATCGGACCGGCCGCCACCGATAGAGCGACGCGATCGATGTAGTTGATTGAAATCAGCGTGAACAGCGCCGCATAGATGATATAGCGCTTGCGTCCAACCATGCTTGCCTCCCCAAATCGTTTTATTTGAGTGGCGCACTCGCTTTTCTGGCGCGCCTCGGTGCGAATTCCTACGCCCTAAATTTTCGCAAAGACTATTAGCTGTCTGCTGGCTGGCGCAACAAAAAAATGATATCGATAACATTTTGCTACGATAGCGAGTTTCGCAACGCATGATTATCGTTCGGGTTGCGCTGAACAAATCGGTTTAATTTCACGTATTTCAAAGCGTTCCAGCGAATTTGCCGCCGGACGAGACATGGGGCATCGCCCTCGAAACGCTGCGCTGCAGCATGATATCGATAACATAAATCCGGGTTGTGGGGCGTTCAGCCGCAGCTTAGGATCGAAGGCGGTCAGAGATCTCGCGACTTCACCATCGCGCAAAAACCAGGAAACGCCCGTGCCAGATCAAACGATCGCAGAAGCCATTGTGGACCGCCTCGCAGCCCGCGGCGTGAAGCGCATGTTCGGCGTACCCGGCGGCGACTGCAATCTCGACATGATCGAAGCGGGAGCCCGCAGGGGTGTGGAATTCGTGCTGACCCGCGGCGAAACCGCGGCCGCGATCATGGCCAGCGTTTCCGCCGAACTTACCGGCGTACCCGGCGTCGCCATGACGACGCGCGGCCCCGGCCTCGCAAGCGTCGCTAACGGCGCCGCCTATGCGACGCTTGACCGAGCGCCGCTCGTTATCATTGCCGACAATTATGAGGTCGGCCTCGATCATGTCAGCCATCAACGGATCGACCAGGCGTCGCTGTTGCGTCCTGTGCTCAAAGCAGAGAGCCGTCTCGCGTCGGAAGACCCCGTCGCCGAGGTCGATGCGCTGCTCGACGTCGCGTCAGCGCAGCCGCCCGGCGCCGTCTATCTCGAAATCACCGGTGAGCGCGTGCGCTCGAAGGCGCCGGCACAGGCTACAGCGGCAGCGCCGAGCCCAGCTTTGACCTCGGCGGATACGAAGTCGATCGAAGCCGCGGGAAAACTTCTCTCAAAGGCCGCCCGTCCCGTGATCATCGCAGGCCTTCAGGCACGCTCGCTGCCGGCGGCCAAGGCGCTGCGCAACCTCGCCGCCCGCTGGAAGTGCCCGGTCCTGTTCACGTACAAAGCCAAAGGGGCCATCGCCGATACCGACCCCTGTGCGGTCGGTTGCTACATCGACGGCGCCGCCGAGCGCCCGATAATCGAAGCCAGCGACCTCATCATTCTCTTCGGCTTTGATCCGATCGAAGGCCCGGCCACCAAATGGCGCTTCGACAAGCCGATCGTCGAATTGACCGAGCATCTATTCGAGTACCCGCTCCTCAAGGCCGACGTATCCCTCGTCGGTGACATTGCGCAGTCGGCCGAACACCTCGCCGGTTTCCGAACCTCGCCTGCTTACGAGGTCAAGCAACTCGAACGCATGAAATCCGAAATCAGGGCCCGGGCGGCCGCCAAGGGAGGCCCGAATATCTCGCCGCAAGATGTCGTCGACGCCGCCTGGACGACCCTGCCGCATGACGCGCGCATCGCCGTGGATGCCGGCGCGCACATGCTGCCGGTGCTGCATTTGTGGCAAACGCCCGATCCGAACGGCGTGCTCGTTTCGCGAGGGTTGGCTACTATGGGTTTCGCGGTGCCGGCGGCGATTGGCTCCGCGTTGACCGAACCCGAGCGGCCGGTGATCGCCTTTACCGGCGACGGTGGACTGATGATGTGCGCCTCCGAGCTTGCGACGGCCGCGCAGAACAACTGCAAACTGATCGTCGTCGTCTTCAACGATTCCTGCCTCACCCTGATCGAGGCGAAGCAGCGACGGCGTCAACTGCCCAACGCCGGCGTGAACCTGTCCGACGTCGACTTCGCCGCCGTCGCGAGGGGATATGGCTGCGCAGGCTTCCGTGTCGAATCCCTTGAAGAACTGAAGCCCGCCCTCCTCGCAGCACTTGCGGAAGACGGACCTGCCGTGGTCGATGTCGTCGTCGACCCCTCGCCCTACCACGAACAAATCATTTCCTTGCGCGGGTAAACGACCGGAGAGCGACCTGACGTGCAAGAGACGACCGCAAAACTAGGAAAGCAGGGCCTTCGCATGAAGGACGTCGCCGCGCGCGCCGGCGTCTCCGTGATGACCGTCTCCCGCGCCCTCAGCCATCCGGACAAGGTTTCCGGAGAAACGCTCCGGCGCGTTCAGGCCGCCGTCGATGCGGTGCTTTACGTCCCGAACAACCTCGCCGGTAACCTGTCGTCACGCCGGTCAAAAGCCGTCGGCGTGATCGTTCCAGGCATCAACAATTCGCTGTATTCGAGCATGATCGAAGCTGTATCCGCCACGCTGCGCGAACGCGGCTATCATCTGATGATCGCCGATAGCGGACTCAGCCTTGAGAACGAGGAAAAAGCGATCACCTCGTTTCTCGCACAGCGCGTCTGCGGACTGATCCTGCATAATACCCAGCATACCCGAAAGGCGAAAAGTCTGATCGCAAACATCGGCGTGCCGACCGTCGAGGTTGGAAATCTGGTCGGGCGGCCGATCGACGTATGCGTCAGCTATTCGAACTTCGACGCCGCGAAGGCGATGACCGTTCATCTGGGCCGGCTCGGCTATCGGCGCATCGCTTTTGTCAGCCTGGCTTTGAGCAACAACGATCGCGCGCGAAAGCGCCGGGACGGATTTCTCGCCGGCATCCGCGAATTGGGACTTTCGGAGGATGCCTGCCTGACGATGGAAGCCGAATCCGGCCTTCAAGGCGGGGCGGATGCCATCAAGCGCATCGCGAAAACGGCTCCGTCGATCGATGCGGTTTTCTTTTCGGCGGACGTCATGGCGGTCGGCGCGCTCCTAGAGTGCCAGCGGCGCGGCTGGGGCGTCCCCTCGAAGTTTGCAATATCGAGCTTTGACGATGTCGACCTGCTGCGTCACGTCAGCCCGATGATTACGACGCTGTTGATCCCCCGCGCCGAGATCGGCCGCAAGAGTGCAGAACTGTTGCTTGCGCGCGTGGACAGCCAGCCCACTGTTCCCAGAGTTGTCGACCTCGGCTTCGACATCATTCAGCGAGAAAGCACATAGAGGCAGTCCGATCGACAAAAGACTGCCGTCAGGGAGTAACGTATGTCTAACAAAGTAGAACTGGGATTTATCGGTGTCGGCCGCATGGGTGGCCCGATGTCGGAGCGCCTGCTGGCAGCGGGTCATTCGTTAACCGTTTTCGATACGGTTGCCGCGAATGTCGAAGCGCTTGTCAAGAAGGGAGCGAAGAAGGCGTCATCGGCCGCCGAAGTTGCGTCCGCCGCAGACATCGTTCTGATGAGTCTGCCGACACCGGACATCGTCCGCAACGTCGCGCTCGGCGAGAACGGCGTGGCGAGAGGAAACCGGGTGCGTACGTTGATCGATCTGTCGACAACGGGTCCCGGCGTGTCGAACATCGTCGCCAGGGAACTGACCCAACGCAACATCACCTGGGTCGATTCACCCGTGAGCGGCGGCGTCAAGGGCGCGGCTGCCGGCACCCTGGCGGTGATGGTGTCCTGTCCAAAGCCCGCTTTCGAGGAAATCGAACCGATCCTCAAGGTGTTCGGCAAGATCTTCTTTACAGGCGAGAAACCCGGCCTCGCCCAGACGGCGAAACTCGCGAACAACCTAATGGCGGCGGCTGCGCTCGTGATCACGTCGGAGGCTGTGGCGATGGGGACCAAGGCAGGCCTCGATCCCAAGGTGCTGATCGACATCATCAATGCCTCAAGCGGCCGCAACAGCGCCAGCCAGGACAAGTTTCCGCGTGCCGTGCTACCCGGCACGTTTGATTTTGGTTTCGCGACCGGCCTCTCCTACAAAGACGTTCGGCTCTGTATCGATGAGGCAGAAGCGATGGGCGTGCCGATGGTCTGCGGTGCCTCGGTCCGTCAGATGCTCGCTATCACCAACGCAAAATTCGGCGCGGATTCCGACTTCACCTCCATTGCGAAGGTTCTGGAGGAGTGGGCTGGCGTCGAGATGCGAGGCTGATGGAAGCCGCCATGACGGGGTCCGCACAATCGATGCTGCACGGCCGTACGGCCCTGGTGACGGGCGCGACAGCCGGGCTTGGGCTGGCAGTCGCAGAAAAACTTGCCGCTGCCGGCTCGGACATCGTCCTGAACGGACTTGATGACGGCACCGCGGCCGCCGCGAACCTCGCCGGCCGTTTCGGAATCAGGGCAACCTTCACTGCGAGCCGATCTTTCGCAGAGAATCCGAAATCGAGACGATGATGCGGGATATCCTCGGCCGTTTCGGTCACCTCGACATCGTCGTCAACAATGCGGTCGTGCGCTCGTTCGCACCCGTCGAGGATTTTGCGTCGGCCGACTGGAATCGCGCGCTAGCCGTCAACCTTTCCGCGCCCTTCCACATCATCAAGCGGGCGCTTCCCGGCATGAAACAGCGCGGGTTCGGCCGCATCATCAACATGTCCTCGATCTACGGTACGCGTACCGCCGAAAATCGTGTCGACTACGTGACGACCAAGACCGCCATACTCGGCCTCACCCGCGCTGTGTCGCTGGAAACGATCAGGACCGGCGTCACGTGTAACGCCATTTCTCCAGCGACGCTGCCAACGCCAGCGATCGAAATGCGCATCAACGCCCTCGCCGAGAAAGAGGGGCTCTCGCCGAAAGAGGCGGAGAGCCGGTACCTCTCGCAGCGCCAGCCAAGCGGACGCTTTGTCCAACTCGGTGCGGTCGGCGATCTGGTCGTATTCCTCTGCAGTCCCTCGGGCGCTGATATCTCCGGCGCCGCTCTGCCGATCGACGGCGGATGGGCCGCTGCGTGATCGATGGCTCCAAACAAGGAATGAGACCATGACCCAGAACTCTCGTCAGATCGCCATCGTGACGGGGGCAGCGGGCGGGCTCGGCCGCGCGATCTCCCGTGCGCTCGTCGACAGTGGACGCAAGGTGGTTCTGGTCGACCGCGACACGGATTCGCTTGCGGCCTGGGCCAAGGAGCTCGGTCCGCAAGCACACGCCGTCAGGCTCGACATCACCGATCACGCCGCGGTCGATCGGCTTCTCGACGTCATACCCGACGACTTCAAGCCGATCGACATTCTCGTCAACAACGCGGGCCATGACATCGGCGGCCGCACGCGTTTCGATCAGGGGCCGGCCGACGACTGGACTGCGATCATCGAAACGAATCTGATCGGCCTCATGCGCGTCACGCGCGCCGTTCTTCCGTTGATGGTCGAGCGAAACAATGGACATATCGTCAACGTGTCGTCGGTCAATGCCGTGCGCATTTTGCCGGATATGGCGGCCTACAGCACCAGCAAGGCTGGCGTGCACATGTTCACGGAAACGATCCGTGGCGAACTCGCCGAGACAGGCATTCGGGTTACTGAAATCCAGCCAGGATTGACGAAAACCAACATCATTATCAGCCGCTATCGTGGCGACAGAGCCAAGGAAAAGGCATGGTTCGATCAGTTCAAGATGGCGCTCGAGCCGGCGGATGTCGCATCTTGCATCCTGTTTGCGCTAAATCAGCCGCCGCATGTACAAATCGCCGAGCTGATGGTGCTTCCAGTCAATCGGTATTGAGAGAAACTCGTTACGGGTAGGTAGAGCGCGGGCGATACGCTCGAACGGCTGGAAGACCCCGACCGCGGCGATCGCGGCGCAGCTGTGAAATTCTGCTTGCGCACGCTCTGAGGCTACGCTTGGATGGCGGTGGGTCTCGGGGGATATCATGCATAAGCCAATGACCGCAGCGATCGCGGCCGCGTTCTCGATTGCCAGCGCGATGTGATTGGGTCGTCACCGCTGGCGATGAAAAGATTTTCTTTTGACCTGTCGAATGCGGCTGCGCGCTCGGATATTTCCCCGGCGCGCTGGCGACTGCCTTTTCTGCGCCTGCTGGACGGAATTGAACCGGGATGGGCTGTTCCGCTTCTGCTGATCGGATTTGTCGCGATCTGGATGGCCTTTCTCGTCGTCGCCTACCTGGTCGGCGACCTGCATTCGGACGTGCTGGAGACGTGGACTTTGGGGCGCACCCTCGAGTGGGGCAGCATCAAGCACCCGCCGCTGATGGGCTGGGTCGCGCGCGCGTGGACGTCAATCTTTCCCCTGACCAACTGGTCATTTCAGCTGCTGGCGCTGACCAATTCCGCCATCGCACTGTGGGCAGTCGATCTGATTTCACGCCGCTTCGTAAACGGCGACAAGAGAGCGATCGTACTTCTGCTTCTGATGCTGCCGCCGGTCTTTCAGCTTCTGGCGCAACGTTTCAACGCCAACGCAGTGCTTTTGTCAGCCTGGCCCATCGCGACATATTGTTTTCTCAGGTCGTTTGAAACTCGCCAACCGAAATGGGCCGTTGCCGCCGGCGCGACGGCTGCGCTCGCCATGCTGGGCAAATACTATTCGGTTTTTCTGATCGGCAGTTTCGTATTCGCCGCGATCTGCCATCCTCAACGCCGCGCCTATTTTGGATCGCCGGCGCCCTGGATTTCCACGGTCGTCGGCGTCGTCGCGCTGGGACCACATATGCACTGGCTCGCGACGACCGGCGCGACGCCGTTCACCTATGCTCTCGTTGAACATGGAGGAAAGGAGTTCGTCCCGGCGTTGCGCGACGCGCTCGGCTTCTTGCTGGGCGTATCATTGGGGCTGGCACTTCCGACCTTGATATGGGCAACGATCGCGGGACCGCGCCTGAGAAAGCTTGCTCACGATTTCCGCGAAATGGATTTGGGACTATTCTTGTTGTTTCTCATCGCAATCGGGACCGTCGTGTTTCCGCCAGTCACCACGGTCGTCCTGGGTACCGACCTGCCCCCGATCTGGGCGGCACAGGGCCTCTTTCTGTTTTGCGTTCTGATGGTTTGCGGCGCGAGCTATCCGGTCGAACGATTCTACACCGTCAACTTGATCGTCATCGTGGCCGGAATTGCGTTGGTCGCTGTGGTCGTGGCCGCACCTCTTCACGCTTACTATCGCAATACGCATCCTTTGAACGAGGGCCGGAATTTTTATCGGCAGGCGGCAATCGAGCTTACCCGCCAATGGCATGAACAATCGGAGGCCCCGCTCCCGATGGCTGGCGGCGAAGAGGGGCTGGCGCTCGCGGCCGCGTTCTACAGCCCGGATCATCCCCGATACGAGGGGGAGCTTGTTTGTCCAAAAAAGGAGCCGTTGCCCAGGACGACCATCAGCCGGGGTTGGGCCGGCCTTTGTTTCGTTGAAGACGAAATCTGCATCGATCGAACGAAGGTCAAGGCCAGCCGGTCTCCTCGAATTGTGGAGGCCGAGTTCACCGCTCAATCGACATTGTTTGGCGAGCCAGGCGCCGAACGCCGTATCAAAGCGTTCATCATTCCACCCGCCAATGAGGAAATGATTACGTCACTATCGCCCGCTGATTTGTTTACCAGCCGTTGCCGGGGCATCAGGCATCGCTAGTCAGCGAGGCTACCGACCAGCCACAGGCCCGAGGAGCTTTCCCGTCCGGCGCTTGCGTTCCGCTCGCCGGGGGCAAAGAAAACGAACGGCGGGCCTTCCCGACAGCCAGACAAGCTGACGGTCGTCTTGCGGACGGGCGCCACGCCCTACTCCGCAAGAGTCAAGCGACGAGCCGATGCGAAAATGCTGCAACAAGCTTGACCAGATCCGCCTGCCGGCTCGTGCCGGTCTTCCTGAACAGCCGGCCAACATGCGTTCTGACCGTGGTGTTCGCGATGCCGAGGGCTACTGCGACATTGGGAACGCTGCCCAAGTCCACGATCGCGAACAACACGCGCAGCTCGGTCGGCGTTAGCCGATAGGTGCGTTGAATGATGTCGGGACACGATGATGCCTCGAAAATTGCCTTGGTAACGAACACCGCTGCGCGACGCTGAGACGCACGTAGCGGCTGTACCTGGACAACGTGGCGCAAGCCCTCCCGCGATGTCATCGACAATGCGAGGCTGGCACCGTCTACGGTGGCGGCGACAAGCGCATGCCGCAACACCGGGTTGGTTTGAGGATTGGTAGCCATGAGCCGTCCATTGACCGCACATAGCATGTCGTTAGACGCAAGAATTTCACGCGCCTGCACGTTCGCATGCACGATCGCGCCGCCAATACCGATCACGAAGATGCCCAAGCTCAGGCTGTCAATCACGTCGGCAAGAGCGAAGGCGTCTTCGGTGGCCATACTATGCACGTGCATATTCATATGCTCAAGTTGCGGAGCCGCTACCATGAACGGCGATCCAACGTGTGGAAAACGTGCATCGCTGCCTCGCCGCGCGCGTTGAGCGCGGGCGAGGAAACGAGAAGGCCGTTGTTCGCGACAGATATCAACGCTCTCGCAAGAGAGACGAATTCGGGGACCCGATTTTTGTCGCGAATTAACGCATTCATGAATGATTAGGCGTCGCAAATTCTTGATCCGGCGTCCGGGGACATGGCACGCATCACGATTCCCCGCGCAGAAACACGTAATCCGCGGAATAGGGAACGCTCAGGAAATCGCCTGCCCTTTGGCATGACCCCTGCGCAACGCCACCCTTCGTGTTGATACGGCGGACGACCGTCGCAGCGGAGAGAATTCCGCTATTGCGATGATCGACGATTGCAAGCGTGAGCCAGGGGATATCGTTCGGCGTTGCGCCGGGCGTGCTCGATGTCACCTTTCCCTTTGCGCTGCTTCCGTCGTTATAATCCCAGGTGGGGCCGGCGTAGTGTTGCCCGACCGATTTTCCGTCTCGGATGAGCGAGGCAATGGGCTCGCGGAATTGCCACGTCAGCGCACCGGGCTTTCCGGAATCGGGTTTGCACTCGTAGAGCTGGGCGCCCTCTGCGTGAAATGCGACGAGCTCTTTTTCATCGCGGCCAGGACTCGCTGCCGGCGTTTGTGCCGTCGCCTGAGCGATCATCAATATGGTTGCACAGAAGGCCGTGTTCAGCAGAGTTTTCGAATAGAAGTTCATTTGTCCCTCTCGACTTTATCTTGGTTCAATTCCGCGCCGCGAATGCGGCTACCGCTCACGTAAAACCTCTTGCCGATAGCGGAGCAACGGCGACAAGAGATAGCTCAGGATTTTCCGCGAGCCGGTCTTGATCTCCACCGTCACCGCCATGCCAGGCACCAGGCCGACCATTTTTTCGTCGATCTGCATGGCGGTTTGGTCCAGCGAGATACGCGCGCTGTAGTTCAGCTCCTGGCCTTTCGGCTCGCTCGAATCGTTTGTGGCTCCCGGCATCCTTTCGCCGGGGCGATCCTGCTGGCGATCGCGAATGACGGCATCTTGCGAGATCGAAAGCACCCGGCCGTGCAACAGGCCGTAGCGCGTGAAATTGAAGGTATCGATCTTGATCTCGGCGTCTTGCCCGGCGTGAATGAAGCCGATGTCGCTGTTTGACACCAAGGCCTCGATCTCCAGCCGACTGTCGCTCGGTACAACAACAAGAAGGGGCTGCGCCGGCGAGACCACGCCGCCGACCGTGTGGATCGCGAGCTGCTGCACGACGCCGTCAACCGGGGCGCTAAGCTGCTGAAGCCTGGTTCTCTGCTCGGCCTTGATCAGGTCCTGGGCCAGCCCGTTCGCCTTCTGCCCGGCCTTGGCGAGATCGTCGGAGATGCCGTGTCTATATTCCGCCGCCGCTTGAGCTCGGGTCTCGCGAATCGCTGCGACAGCCGCTTCCGTCTCGTGCAGATGGCTCTGTTGAACGGTGAACTCCTCTTGCTGCTCGACGAGGAGCTGCAAAACTTCAAAATAGGCGAGCTTGGAGCCCAACTCCTTCTCGACGAGGGTCTTGCGGATGTCGACGCGGGACTGGATGACGGGAATGATTGTTTCGAGCTTATGGAGCGTCGCCGCCGTGGTCGCCAGCTCGGCCTCCTTCTGCGCCTGCTGGCGGAACAGCGCGGCCACCTTGGCGCGATGCTCGGTCACCTGGTTGAGCAGGAGCTGACGTTGGGCACTAATCAATTCCGGGTCGGCGCCGGGGGGCGGTGTAAAATCCGCCAAGGGCTCGTCGGCATCGGCGAGCGCGGCGCGCAAACGCGCGATGTTGAGCTGTTCGGCGAGGAGATCGTTGCGCAGATGATCTCGCTCCGCCTCGTTGGCGGTCGGATCGAGTTCAACCAGGACGTCGCCGGCCTTGACGGTCTGCCCATCCTGGACCCGTATGGAACGCACCACCCCGGTCTCGAACGGCTGGACGATCTTGACGCGTCCCCCCGGCAGGATCTTTCCGGTCGCCGACGCGACGATGTCGATCGTCCCGAACGCGGCCCAGAGCAGCGCAGTACAGGTAAACACGATGATGGCAATCCCGATCGAACGCCCGATCGGCGACGGCGGCGTTTCCACGATTTCGAGTGCGGCCGGCAGAAACGCCAGCTCCATGCCACGCTTCGTCTGGGCACGCCGGAACGGGATGACGCGTTGCCCGGTCGCGGCGGGCAGCCGCGCTTCAGCCGACTTCATGGACGCCTCCTGCCTGCAACCGATGCAATGATGCATAACGGCCGCCGGTCTTGATGAGCGTATCGTGGTTGCCGTCCTCAACCAGACGACCGCGATCGAGCGTCACGATGCGATCCGCCGTCCGCACGGTCGAGAGCCGATGCGCGATCACAAGCACCGTCCGGCCCCTGGAGATGTCTTTCATGTTCTGCTGGATGATGCGCTCGCTCTCATAGTCGAGCGCGCTCGTCGCCTCGTCGAAGATCAAAATGCGCGGGTCGGTAACAAGCGCCCGCGCGATGGCGATGCGCTGGCGCTGGCCGCCCGAGAGGGTCGAGCCGCGCTCGCCGACCAGGGTGTCATAACCCTCGGCGAGTTCGAGGATGAACTCGTGCGCTCCCGCGAGGCGCGCGGCCGCGACGACGCGTTCCATCGGCATGGCCGGATCGGTCAGCGCAATATTTTCACGCACCGACCTGTTGAACAGCATGTTCTCTTGCAGGACCACGCCGATCTGACGACGCAGCCAGGCCGGATCGGCCATCGCAAGATCCATTCCGTCCACCAGCACGCGCCCGCGCTCCGGGACGTAGAGCCGCTGGACGAGCTTCGCGAACGTGCTCTTGCCCGAGCCGGAAGGCCCGACGATGCCGACGGTCTGGCCGGCCGGCACATCAAAGCTGACATCATGCAGGACTTCCTGACCGTCGATGCGGTAGCGGAACGAGACATGATCGAACTTGATGTCGCCGCGGATCGCCGGCAGCCGCGCGCGGCCTGTCAGGTAGGTCGGCTCGGCAGTGGTGTTGAGGATGTCTCCCAGCCGTGCGATCGACAGGCGCGCCTGGTGGAAATCCTGCCAAACTTGCGCAAGACGCAGCACCGGCGCGCTCACCCTGCCGGCCAGGATGTTGAAGGCAACGAGTTCTCCGACCGACAGACTGCCGCCGATCACGAGCCGGGCGCCGAAATAGAGGATGCTGGCGGTGACGACTTTGCTGACGAACTGGACCGTCTGGCTTGCGGTGTTGCCGAGGCTGAGGACCCGGAAGCTCGCAGCGACGTAGCCGGCGAGTTGTTCCTCCCAACGGCGCTGCATCTGCGGCTCGACCGCCATGGCCTTGAGTGTCTCGATGCCGGTCACACTCTCGACCAGAAAAGCCTGGTTCTCGGCGCCCCGCCGGAACTTGTCATCCAGCAGCCGGCGAAACAGCGGCGTCGCTCCGGCCGAGATCGCGATATAGAACGGAAACGAGCCGAGCACGATCCACGTCAGCTGCGGCGAGTAGAAGAACATCACGGCAAGAAAGACGACAGTGAAGAACAGGTCGACCAGAAGGGTCAGCGCCGAACTGGTGAGGAAATTGCGGATGCTCTCCAGTTCACGAACGCGCGCCACCGAGTCTCCGACGCGGCGGGCCTGGAAATAGGCCATGGGCAACGCGAGCAGGTGGTGAAAGAGACGTGCGCCAAGTTCCACGTCGATACGGTTGGTGGTGTGAGAAAACAGAAAAGTCCGGAGGACCCCGAGCACAGTCTCGAAAGCCGACACCGCGACCAGTCCGAGAACCAGGACATCGAGGGTACTCAGTGAGCGATGCACCAGCACCTTGTCGATGACCACCTGGAAGAACAGCGGCGAGACCAGGCCGAGCAATTGCAGAAAGAACGAGGCGACCAGGACTTCGCTCAGGAGGTAGCGATATTTGTGGATCGCGCCCAGAAACCAGGAGATGTCGAACCTGCGCGTGATCTCCGACAACCCGGCGCGACGCGTCATCAGGATCAATTGGCCGTCCCAGACGGAAACCAATTCGTCGCGTGTCATCAAGGCTGGTCGTGGCATCGTCGGCGACTGAACCAGGACCTTGTCCTCGCCAGCTTTCGCGAGCACCAGAAACCCACCGTCGCGCAGAGCGGCGATGGCGGGCAACGGCGTTTTGGCAAGCCGCGACCAGTCCGTCCGGCAGTCCCTCGCCTTGAGCCCGAGGCCCTTGGCGCACCGAAGCATCTCCGGTGCGCCAATCTTGTTCGTACCCAGCCGGTGCCGGATCTGGTCGGCGTCGGCGGCAACGCCCTGAAGATGCAGCAACGTCACCAGAGCTTCGAGACCGGGATCGGTCGGCCTCTTGCTTTCAGTTTCGGTGCTCATGGGTGCTCTCCAGGACGACGTTGCGTCAGGCGTGCGGCGTCGCGAGGATCGGCTGTTGGTTTGCCGAAGGATCGCCCATCGGTGCCGGGCCATGGCCTTCGCCCGCCGAAACGAACGTTGAGGCCATGAACTGACCGAGGAGAGCCGCACCGGCGACAGCCGGGGCTTGGCTCGCCGCTCCTGGGATAACAGTGTTGGTGCCGGTTCCGCCGTCGAGCACGTCCACTCCACCGACGCCGACCAGGATGTCATCTCCCGCTCCGCCCGACAGGATGTCGTTACCGATCCCGCCGATCAGGGTGTCGTTGCCGTCGCCGCCATTGGCGGTGAGCAGCATACCGGCCCCGAGCCCATTGGCGTTGATGGTGTCATTGCCACCGAGGCCGTTGATGACGAGATGATCGGTCGCCTCGAAGCCAGTGATCGTCACGGTGGATGCCAGGCCCGTGATCGTGACCACGCCGTTGACATCGGTGACGGTGATCGCGTCGTTGCCGGCGGTTCCGTTGATGACAACGGTGTCGGCAACGCCGTCGCCCGTGCCGCTTCCCGGCGTCGTCGACAGGTCGATCGCAACCTGCTTCACGCTGGTCTTGGACAGATCGTCGACCGTGATCGTGTCCGCGCCGCCCAACGGGTTGACATCGATGTTCTCGATGTTTGTGAGGTTCATCGTGATGCCGCCGAGGTCACGGGTGAGGGTCGCCCCCTTGCCGTTCGCCGAGATCTCGAAGTTTTCGTTACCGGTGGCGCCATTGAACAGCAGCGTGTCATTGCCCGCACCGCCGTCGACGGTGTCGCTGCCGTCGCCGTTGTTCCAGACGAAGGTGTCGTCGCCGGCACCCATCGATGCTGTGTCACTGCCCTTGCCGCCAATGACGGTGTCGTTGCCGGCGCTGCCGGTGATGGTGTCATTGCCATCGCCACCGTTGATCGTGAGGTTGATCTGGCCGGAATGGAGACCGGAAGCATTGATGGTGTCGTTCCCGGTGCCACCATTGACAACGAGCCGATCGAGGCTCGGATCGGTACCGCTCACCGTCACCTGGGCCGCGAGCCCGTTGACGGCGACCGACGATCCACTGCTGACGACCTTGATGTTGTCGTCGCCAACCGTCGCCATTGACAGTAACGGTATCGGCGCTGACCGTCGCCCTGCCCGCTGCCCGGCGTCGCCGACAGATCGATCGCGACCTGCTTCGCATCGGTCCCGCTGAGATCGTTGACGTTGACAGTGTCGACGCCGCCGAGGGTCGCGAGATTGATGTGCTCGATGCCAGTGAGGTTCATCGTGACGTTACCGGCATCGCGGAACAGGGTGACCTGCGGAGCCATTGGCCGAGATGTTGAAATTTTCGTTCCCGGCAGCACCGTTGAAGACCAGCGTGTCATTGCCCGCACCGCCGTCGACGGTGTCGCTGCCGTCGCCGTTGTTCCAGATGAAGGTGTCGTTGCCGTTGCCGAGCTGAGCGATGTCGCTGCCCTTGCCGCCAATGACGGTGTCGTTGCCATCGCCGCCGAGCAGCGTATCGTTGCCGGCGCTGCCGGTGATGGTGTCGTTGCCGGCACCCCCATCGATGGTCAATTGCACATTACCGGCGACAAGACCGGAGGCGTTGATGACGTCGTTGCCGTTACCGCCGCTGACGATCAGCTGGTCGTTGGCGCCCTCGGTGCCGGCAAGGGTGACGGTCGCCGCCAGGCCGGTGACGCTGACCGAACCGCCCGTTCCCGTTACCTGCACGTTGTCGTTGCCGTAGGTGCCATTGACGGTCACGCTATCGGCCGCGCCGTCGCCGACGCCGGTGCCGGCCACACCCGCGAGATCGATCGCGACCTGGGTGACGCCGGTGCCGGTGAGGTCGCCGACGTTCACAGTATCGGCGCCGCCGAGCGCGTTGAAGTCGATGTTCTCGATGCCGGTGAGGTCCATCGTGACGTTGCCGACGTCACGAGCGAAACTTACATGCCCGTGATTGTTGGTGATGTTGACATTTTCATTGCCGGCCGCCCCGTTGAACACCAGCGTGTCGTTGCCGGCGCCGCCATCAACCGTGTCGCTGCCGTCGCCCGGATTCCAGATGAACGTGTCGTCGCCATCACCGCCGAGCAGCGTGTCGTTGCCCTTTCCACCGGTGATGATGTCGTTGCCGGCGCCACCGATCAGCCTGTCGTTGCCGTCGCCGCCGGTGATGTTGTCGTTGCCGGCGCCACCGTCCACGGTGACGTTAATAAGAGACGCCAAGCCCGTTCCCGCGGTGAAGACGTCGTCGCCATCGCCCATGTTAAGGACGAAGTTTTCCGTGGTGCCGATGTCGAGCGAAAATGGCGCCGGGCTGGTGCGGTCGAACTGCACGCGGCTGCCGTTGGCCTGGAGCGTAAAGGTTTCGTTGGCGGTGCCGCCGTTGACCTCGGCGGTGTCGATGCCGTCGCCACCTTCCATCACATCGGTGCCGTCGCCGGGGTTCCAGATCATCAGATCGTTGCCGGCCCCACCAAACATCTGGTCGCTGCCGGCGCCCCCGATCAGCGTGTCGTTGCCGTCGCCGCCGAACAGCTGATCGTTGCCGCCCTTGCCGTTCAGGATATCGTTGCCGGCACCGCCGAACAGGGTGTCGTTGCCTGAGCCGCCGGTCAGGGTGTCGTTGCCGTTGCCACCAAACAGTTCCGCGTTGGGCAGCGCCCCATTGGTCTCGTCGAGCGAAAGCGTGTCGTTACCGTCCTGGCCGACAAGCTGGATCAGTTGGGTGTTCGCAACGGTCGGTTGGCTGCCGAAAGGAGGGAAAATGGGCACAGCGCCGCCGTTGATGAGAAGGTTGCCGGCCGCATCCCGGCTGGCGGTGATCGAGGTGCTATGGCGTGTCGCCGAACGCCGTCAGCACGCCTTGAGCAAAAGTCGCAGTGGTAGCCATTGTGGCCTTCCTTTCAGAACTGGGGGATCGGCGCCGATGCGCGCCTTGGAGTGGGGGTCTCGTTGAAATTTCGTACGGATATGTTGGCTTGGGGGCGTGATGATCCTGACGCGCGAACTCGCGCCGGGATCGCTAAGGGAATCAGAAAAATCCGGAGTTCAAGGCGGCGCTCGCGAGAAGCAGCAAAACCGCGAAGATGAGTCCGCTGAAGACGGCAACGACCTTGAGCAGATCATCGCAACCCTGGGTGTCGCGCGCGCGGGAAAATCCTCTAGTAATTGTGAGCAAGCCCGCGCCGGGCAAAAAACTCGCGTCGGTAGCCATCATCACCTCCGTTATTTCGGCGCGCATGAACGCTGCTTGAGCCCTCGGAGAAATGAGGGACCCGCGCTACGGAAGTATTTCAGCTATCGGTAATCGTGTTACGATCGTAACATTCAAGGCGTACGCAGGCCGCGCGCCAGGGCTGCTGCGAGCTCGGCGTTCGCAAAGGGCCAGCGCACCACTTCGGAAATTCCCGCCTCAGCCAGCGCATTGACGTCAACCTCCACGGAGGAGGCTGCGGCGAGCAGTACCGGCTTCAACGGCGTCACCTCATGAAGGGCCCGCGCCAGATCCAGGCCGTCCTGGACTCGCGAACCGTAGCTAACGAGAATGACATCGAATCGATCCGGCTCGGCGCGGCACGCAGCAAGTGCGTCGCTCCCCTGCTCGAAACCAACAGGCTCGTAGCCAAGCGCGGCCAATTTTTCCTCGTCGGGCAACAAGTGCTCCCGTTCACTTTCGACGATCAGCACCGTCTCGCCGTGCCCAAGGGCAATCGACTCCTCCCCGGCCGATTCGTTGCCGCCCGCCGCCGCCTCGGGCAGCCACACGTCAAAGCGGCTTCCCTTTCCGGGACTGCTCTGCGCGTCAATGGCTCCATCATGGTCGCGAACGATTTCACGAACGGTTGCGAGGCCAAGGCCGGTCCCGGCCAGGCGGGTGGTGAAAAATGGCTCGAACATTCGTCGCGCAATGCGCTCATCAAAACCGCACCCGCTATCGTCGACCGAAAGACAGACGTATCGGCCAGGCGAGAGTTCGCCATCGCTCACCTGCAGGAAATCCGTCACCTCCTCCAGCTTCGCAGTCACGCGAATCTGGCCACCGCCCTCCATCGCCTGCGCGGCGTTGGTGCATAGATTGAGAATGACTTGCTGGAGCTGGACGGGTTCGCCCGAGACGGCGATGTCATGGGGGACTTCTTCCAGAGTGAGCTCGATGCCGGGTGGCAAGGAAGCCCGAAGAAGCGAGGCTGCCTCCTGCAGCAGTGCGCACACTTGCACCGCGCGGACACGCGCGTCGGACCGCCGCCCAAATGTGAGGATGTTGTCGACCAGATCGCGGCCTCGCTCCGCCGCGCGCCGTATTTCATCGATGTGCTGCGCGGGCTTTGTTCCATGGACGAGCTGCGGCTCGATCATTTCCGAATAGCCGAGAATGGCGCCGATGATGTTGTTGAAGTTATGCGCAATCCCGCTTGCAAGCGATCCGACCATTTGCATGCGACGCGCCCGCTCAAGCCGCATCGTCAGTCTCGCCCGCTCGCGCTCGTGGAGTTCGCGCTCAAGCGCGTTCGCGACGACATCCCCGGCCAGCCGAGCGATCGGCATCGGCTGGAGCTTGCCCCGTAACGGCAGGAAGCCATCAAACGCCATGATGCCTCGAACCCTCCCCGGCCGGGCTAGCGGCACACAAGCCCAGGCACGCACCCCTGCGGCCGTCAGCGCATCTCTCGAAGGCCCCGGCGGCAAAGCCACCGCATCGGCAATGGTGAGGCCACCATCGCCCACGCCAAGCTGCTCGGACACCGCGAGCGCCTGCTGGGGCCAACCCGGCGGGAACGGCTTTCCATCCCTGGACCACCGAAAGACCCGAATGGGGTTCTCATCCATGATCACGTAGGCGCGGCCGGCGCCGATCGTCCGGCTGAACTCGCCCAGCACTTGTTCAAGCCTCGCCTCGGCATCGGCGGGCGAGCAATTGATCAGACGTGTCGAATTCTCGGCTATGACGTGTTCGAACGCGGCCCGCCTTCGCAGCGTGATGGCGCGGGCACGCAGCCGCAGTCCGAGAATCACGAGCGCGATGAGCAAGAGCAGCGAAACCAGATAAAGCACGAGCCGATAGCGTTGTTCGGTGGCTTCAACCATCGATCGGTGACGCGAAAACATCGAGCGGGCGTCATCGAGGGCTCTTCGCGCTCGGCACCGCGATGAATGCCCTTAGCGTTGCATCGACCGCGGGGAGTTGGTCATGCAGCAACCGCGCATGCGCCATCATCGCTCGCGCCACTTCGGCTTCCGGTCCGGCCGTCGGCGCCTGCGCCGCGAAGTCGTCGATCCGCTCCTGGAGTGCCTTGAGGGTCTCCGGTGACGGGTCGCGCGCCAGATGGAGGATCGCTGCCGCAAGAGCTCCCGTTGCGGGCGCCAGCTGCACATCGTGAGCAAGGAACGCCGGACTGGTGCTTAGAAGACCGACATAGGAAAGCGAATTCTGCAGAAGCGCATTGCTTGTCTTGAAGCGCTCCATCAGATCTTCCTGCCGCGCGACCATTGCCGCAAGCCGCTCAACGGGCCTCTCGTCAAGGCGCTCATCGCGCGCGCGGGAACGTAGCCGGCCGACCGCGTCCTTCATGGCGCCCAAGGCATTCGTGAAAGCATCGTAGTCGCGAAGCAGACCGGCGCGGGCCTGCAGGACATCGCGGTGGAGCGAGGCTTCGGCGAGCGCGTAATCATCGAACGCCTGGAGCGTCAGCGCATAGGCCGGCGCGTTGGTGTCGATCCCCCGCAGCAGAAGCCAGGTAAGCAGCGCGAGCAGCAGTGAAACGCCAAACGCGAACGGCAGGTTCTTCATGGGCGTACCGAGCCTGGACGCGCCGCGGCGGCAGCCGGCCTCACCGTCTCGCCCCTATATTTGCCGGTTAGCGTGTTGAGGAATGCAACGATGGAGGAAATTTGCTGATCGGTGAGCACGCGATCGAGTTGCGCAAGGCCCATGCTTTTCACGGCCGCCGCGAGCGTCGCCGCGCTGCCGTCATGAAAATAGGGCGCCGTGGTTGCGACATTTCGCAAGCTGGGAACGCGCACCAGCACCGGCTCCGGTGAGCCAAGGGGATGGAATACGCCATGCTGCTGAAACATGTTGCCACCGACATTGATGCCCTGATGGCAGGTGACGCAGCCGAGCGACTTGAACATCTGATAGCCGGACAACTCTTCCGGCGTGACGGCGTCAGCCTCGCCCATCAGCCATCGGTCGAACCGGCTGCCTGGCGTAACCAGGGATCGCTCATATGTCGCGATCGCATTCAGGACGGCGGCAGCGTTGGGCTCCTGGCCGTAGGCTTCGCGAAATTGACGTACCATCTGCGGGTCGGCACGCAGCTTGTTCACGACCTCGTCCAGGCTCGACCCCATGATCGCAGGGTTGTTAAGGCTGCGCTCGATCCCCTCCTCGAGCGAACGGATATTCCCTTCCCAATTCAGGCGAAAATTCTGGCTTGCATTGAAGACCGTCGGCGTGTTGAGCGCCGTGGGTTGCCCTTCAGGGGTGTCATTCGCATTGGCACTGGCGCCGTTCGAGCCTATATCGTGGCACGAAAAACAACTATGTGTATTGCCGTGAGACAGGCGAGGATCCCCGAACAATCGCTCCCCCAGCGAAAGCCGCCGCGGGTCCTGGGGCGGCGGGGCGGCAACCGGCGTGATCGGCTCCTGGCGCGGGCCTTCCTCGCGCACCGGCGACTGAGCAGTCGCCGGCGAAGATCATGTTGAGGCATGCTATGAGAAGCAAGAGATGCGTAACGCTGAACTTGCGTATGGCCGCCGCCACCAGCGGCGCCGGGGGGTTCGGGTAGCATGAACGGTTCATCATCGAATGATCCAGACCTTCGAGGAAGCGCTGATCGCCACGTGTGCGTACTCCTCGTGGAGGATGATCCTGCGTTGCAGCGCATGATCCTAAACTATTTCGCAGAGAACAACATCCGCACCCTGGTGGCAAACAATCGTCAGCAGATGGTCGGCCAGCTTGGCAATGGCGAGGTGCACCTCGTCATCCTCGATCTTCGGCTAGGTTCGGAGGACGGCCTGGACCTGCTGCGCGAAGTCCGTCTGAACTCGGATGTGCCGGTGATCATCATTACCGGCCATCGCCGTGACGACATCGATCGGGTGGTTGGTCTCGAACTCGGCGCCGATGATTACCTGACAAAGCCATTCAATCTGCGCGAACTGCTGGCGCGTGTCCGCGCGATTCTGCGGCGGTTCGACGTCGGTCGCGCCGCGCCTGCCCGCGATCCTGAACGTGGCCGCTTTCGATTTTCCGGATGGCAGCTCGACCGCAAAACCCGTCAACTCACGGACCCGGCCGGCACGCCCGTAGCGTTGACCAAGGGTGAGTACGCGATGCTGATCGCCTTTGTCGAAGCGCCGCAGCGTCCACTTAGTCGTGAACAGCTATTGCAAGCAACTCGGGTTCACGAGGATGTCTTCGACCGCAGCATCGATGTGCAGATCCTCCGCCTCCGGCGCAAGCTCGAACGCGACCCCAGCGCACCGCGTGTCATCCGGACCGAACGCGGTGTCGGTTACGTCTTCGCTGTTCCCGTCGAGCGCGCCTGAAGGTCGTCATCTTTTGACTCGTCCGCGTCGACGCGTGCGTTCGAACAAAAGGAGGCCGCCGGAGATCCACTCCGGCTTCGACAAAGCCGGGTATCCAGAGTGTGCGCTAGGCTGTGACCTCAGCCCAGCAATCGTCGTTCTCGTAGACCCGCACCAACTCGCAGCCTTTGATCCGTTGCAAAAACCAGGCAGCAATATTTTCAGCGGTTGGATTCTCGAGTCCCTCGACTTCGTTTAAAACGCGATGATCCACCTGCTTGATGAGCGGAACCACTTCCGCGTCGAGTTCCGCAAAGTCTGCAACGAAGCCCCGATCATCGAGCTTGCCTGAGAACACAACTTCAATTCTATAGTTGTGTCCGTGCATATTCTTGCATTTGTGACCGTCCGGAACCTTGGGCAAGTGATGAGCTGCCTCAAAACGGTAAGTCTTCCCGATACGGGTGGTCGTCTCTGCCTTGACGAAGACCTTCTGCGTCGGCCGATTGACGACTTGAGGCGAGCCTATCAGGCTCGATGCGTCTGTTCATGGAATTCCCATCAGTTTGTGGGTTTGCAGGCTTATCCGCCAACGTGGATGCTCGAGGCAATAGTTGACGGCAAGTTCTGTGTTTCGATCTCGATCCGAACCGTCCATCGGCTGGAGAAAGAAGTTTTCGAATTGCAGGTGCTCGAATGAAGCCGGCTGCGCCTTTTCCTGCGGATAGACAAGCTTCAGCTCTTGTCCACTGAGTTGCACAAGTCGGCTCCCGCCCTTGGGACTCACACAAATCCAGTCAATTCCGGCTGGAGCCTCAATCGTGCCGTTTGTCTCAATGGCGATTTCGAAGTCACGGGCTTTGATCGCTCTGATCAAGGCTGCGTCCAGCTGGAGGAGTGGTTCACCCCCGGTAATGACAACGAACTTCAGATCCGACCTGCCGGTCAACGGCCGATCGCCGCTCCAGGTCCTGTCGATCTCCCCTGCAAGATCCTCGGCGGTTTCAAATTTCCCGCCACCCTCCCCGTCGGTTCCGACAAAATCCGTATCGCAGAATTGGCAAACCGCGTTCGGCCGATCGATCTCCCGTCCGGTCCAAAGGTTACATCCAGAGAAACGGCAGAAAACAGCTGCGCGGCCGGCTTGAGCTCCTTCACCCTGGAGTGTGTAGAATATTTCTTTCACCGAATACGTCATCGAGACGCCTCACGTCGTTCCTCAGCCTGGAATTCAGAGAACCCTCGCGCGCGGATCTCGCAAGCGGGACATGTACCGCAGCCCCAGCCCCACGGTTGTCGATGGGATCGGTCTCCGAGATAGCACGTGTGTGTGCTCTCCACGATCAGATCAACGAAGGCCTTCCCTCCGAGATCTTGCGCAAGTTTCCAGGTCTGCCGTTTGTCTATCCACATCAAGGGAGTGTGGAGCACGAAGCGCACATCCATACCCAGATTCAATGACGCCTGGAGAGACTTGATGGTGTCGTCCCGGCAGTCGGGATATCCCGAGAAGTCGGTCTCGCACATTCCCCCGATAATGTGCTTGATGCCCCGACGGTAGGCGACACACGCAGCCAAAGTCAGAAACAGGATATTTCGGCCGGGTACGAAGGTGCTCGGCAGGTTGTTGGCCTGCATCTCGATCTCGACAGTACGAGTCAGGGCTGTCTCGCTAAGCGCCCCGAGGACGCCGAGGTCGACCGTGTGATCTTCACCTAACGCAGCTCGCCCAATCCGGAAACAGCACCTTTAGTTTTTCGCGGATCTGGTCGCGGCAAGACAATTCGATGACGTGGCGTTGGCGATAATCGAATCCAATGGTCTCGACGGATGAGAATTTAGTCAACGCCCAGGCCAGACAGGTCGTCGAATCCTGGCCTCCGGAAAAGAGAACGAGAGCGCGATCGTTGTCGAGATTCATCCTATATCCTAGTTGCAGGGTCAAACTTCGGACCACGGTACGGAGTAACAATTCATTCTTGGGCCATGTCGAGAGTTGCTGACGGGGCGGTGCAATTTTCCGGAACGAGCGTCGGCAAAATCCGCGGAATTCCCGAGCTTTCACTACGGGGACGTAACCCCGGATCTAGTGGCGGAGAGAGTGGGATTCGAACCCACGGTACGGTTTCCCGCACACACGCTTTCCAAGCGTGCGCCTTAAGCCACTCGGCCATCTCTCCGAAGAGGCCCTCTCTTGAAGGCGCGCGCGGACTTTTGCAAGTGATCCCCGGCCGCCTTCCGTGTCATTTCCACAACATATTGATATTGCTTATAAATTTGTCAGATTGGCATTTTGATTCCCGCCCGGCTGAACCTAAAGCCGCCGCAGTGAGACTTCTACCTTGAGCGAAGCGAGTGATTGAGGAAGCCGATATGACTTTTCGCCGGGCGACAACGGTTCTCGCCATCCTTCTGGCTATGGGTTACGCGCTGCCCGTGCAGGCCCAACGCTGTCACCGTGAAGCCATGGACGTCACCTGCGACGACGGGCATCGCGGCGTGTTGTCGGGCAATTCCATCATCTGGGCCGACGGCACCCGGTCCCGCTCGTCGCCGCACCCGAGTGTCATTATCGGCAACAAGGATTCCGTGAGGGTCGGGCCCGGCGTTTTTGTCGGCCAGGGCAAGGGCATGGTGCCGCTCGACGACCCCAGCAAGGCGCGCTGCGTCACCCTCGACGAAGTGCCGTACTGCAACTAGCCACTCGGGGACTGGCCGGGCTGACCGGCGATCAGGCGTTGACGGAACGAAGCGGCCACACTGTCGGTGACGTCACGACCGGTTGCGCGGCTTCCCGCTCCGCGCGCGCCGTCTCCAGTGTTTCGACAAAGCCCGTGAACCACTGCTGGATCGAATGGCGTTTGAGCTTTGCCATCATCGCTTCCCAGCGCATTCGCCGTTCAAGCAGCGGCATCGAGATCGCCATCGCGATGGTCCGCGCCATGCCGTCGATGTCGTGGGGATTGACCACGAGAGCCGTGTCCAGCTCGTTGGCCGCACCGGCAAACTTCGACAGCACAAGAACGCCGGGATCGTCAGGATTTTGCGCGGCGACATATTCTTTCGCCACCAGATTCATCCCGTCATGCAAGGGCGTCACGACGCCGACCTGGGCCGTCCGGTAGAATCCGGCCAGCACGGTCTGGCTGAAACCCTTGTTGAGATAGCGGATCGGGGTCCAATCGACCTCGCCATGCAGGCCGTTGACGTCGCTCACAAGTTTCGCGAGCTCGCTTTGCAGATTGCCGTACGCCTCGATCGCGCCGCGCGAGGGCGTTGCGATCTGCAACAGAGAAACCGCGCGCGCGAGCTGCGGATGCGTCGTCCACATCCGGTCGAACGCCTTGACGCGGTTGACGAGACCCTTGGAATAGTCGAGCCGGTCGACGCCGATGGCGAGCTTCTCGCCGTTCAGACTGCGGCGCAGACGCGATACGTCAGGATGCGACACGGCCTTGATCGCCTGGCGCGCAAATTTTTCAACATCGATGCCGATCGGGAACACGGCAACGCGCGTGCTTCCGTGTTGCGAGATCACCACGCCATCATCGACGATGAGGCCGAGGGTGGACGAGAGATAGTTTGCGAAGTTTTGGCAATCGTCCTCGGTCTGGAAACCGATCAGGTCGTAGGCCAGCATGGCCTCGACGAGTTCGCGATGATGAGGAACGCCCTCGATGACGTCGCGAGGCGCCCAGGGGGTATGCAGGAAGAAGCCGATCGGCTGGTCGACGCCGAGATCGCGCAATTCCGCGCCCAGTGCCAGAAAATGATAGTCCTGAATCCAGAACGCGGTGTCGGGTTTGCGGAACCGCAATAGCGCCCGCGCCATGAAGGCGTTGACCTCGCGATAGGAGACATAATCGCCCTGCGAGACGCGGATCAAATCCGCGCGCGAATGCAGCGCCGGCCACAAGGCCGAATTGGCGAAGCCCTCGTAATATCCGCCGTAATGCGCGGCCGGAAGATCCAGCATCGCAAGCGCGCCCGCGCCCAGCGCCTCGACTTCGGCAAACGGCTCCTTCTGCACGCCGTCACGCACACGGCCGCTGGAACCGACCCAGATCGCGCCTGATTTTTCCACGATCGGGAGCAAAGCGGCCGCCAGACCACCCGTGATGGGCTCATTGGCGTTGCCGCGCGTGATCCGATTTGAAACGACGACGAGGCTCACCGGGTTCCCCTCCTGATGCTTCGCTCGCGTGTTAACAACTGTTCATCAATATGGTTCCTGGTCACTTTCCCGTTGAATTGAAACCGAATTCGGGCGCTGCCACGACCGGAATCGGCACGCCTGCGTCAAAATTCGTTCACCCGCGATTAATCGGCATGAACGAATTGTTCCGTCGATTTACGAGGCCGTCGAAGCTTTGCCATGATTGACGAGACGCAAGAGCCACGCGCGGACATTGCTTGGCTCATCAAAATGACCCGCAACACCTTGCGCCTGACGTCCGACCGAAAAGGCTAGCCCGCCAAGACCGGGCATCGCTGCGAACACCAATTCATCGGTGACATCGTCGCCGATGAAAATCGGCCGCCGGCCTGTGAACGGTTCGTGCAACATCAACTCGTGCACGCCGGTCGCCTTGTCAAAACCCGATTGCTTGATTTCGCAGACGCATTTTCCGGGCAAGACTTCGATCGGCGCATTGGGCAAATCCGCCCTGATCAACGACACCGCTTCATAAATCGCCTTCTCGGCGTGCGGTGCCAGGCGATAGTGCAGCGCGAGCGAATAACCTTTGTCTTCCAGCAAAATGCCGGGACTCAATCGTGCAATCGCAGCCAGGCGGCGCTTGAGCTCCTGGTCCATCGGCGGGGCGTGGGTTGCGACCGCCTCGCTGTCGATCGAAAGCCGCATCTCGGCGCCGTGCCCGCCGACCGCCGGAAACCGTTCCGGTGCAAAGATCAGGTCGATGTCGTTGAGCGAACGCCCGCTGACCAGCGCCAGCGCGCCGTTCGTTCGCTCGTGCAAGGCGTGCAATGTCGCCGCCAGCCCCGGAGGCACCCATACCTCGCGCGGCGTCCGCGCAAGATCGAGCAGCGTGCCGTCGATATCCAGCAGGATGGCGCAACCGTCGAGACACTTCGCAAGCCCTTCTGCAATCAGATCCAGCGACGCGCCAGCCATCGGCCATGCGTCTTCGCGCGCCGGGACCACACGATTTGCGAGACTTTCGATCATCCCATCACTCCACGAAGGCCAGCGGCTGCGCGATCGATTCCAGCGAGCGCCGCTCGGCCGCGACGGCATACCGCCAGCCGACGGCTGCGGCGATCAGCATCAGTGCAGAACCGAGCAAGTAGCCCGCAAAGACGCTGCCGCGCGACCCGGTGTCGATCAGCGCTCCCAGCAATATCGGACCGGCGACACCGCCAACGCCAGTGCCGATCGAATAGAACACGGCAATCGCCAACGCACGCACCTCCAACGGAAAGTTCTCGCTGACCGTAAGATAAGCAGCACTCGCGGCAGGAGAAGCACAGAAGAAGATGATCATCCATGCGATCGTCTGGGTTTTGGCGCTCAATGCGCCGATTTCGAACAGGTAGCCCGAAAGCGCGAGCAGAATGCCGGAAGCGCCATAGGTAAACGCGATCATGGGCCGGCGTCCCAACGTATCGAACAGGCGGCCGAGCACCAGCGGCCCCAGGAAGTTGCCGGCCGCGAAAGGAAGAATGTACCAGCCGACCTGGTCGGCAGGTATCCCGTAGAAATCGCTCAGCACGAGCGCGAACGTGAAAAAGATCGCGTTGTAGAAGAACGCTTGCGCGGTCATCAGCACCAGCCCGACCAGCGAACGGTCACGATAGACCCTGAACAAGGTGTGGGCGACCTCCGATAGCGGCGTGTGGTCCCGCATCCGCAGCCGCAATTTCGGCCACTCGTGCGCCGGCGTATCTTCACCGCTCGAATCCGGTCGCTCCTGGGTATGGCCTGTGACGGAGCGCTCGATATCGCGCATGATCGCATTGGCCTGATCGGGATGGCCGTGAATGATCAGCCAGCGTGGGCTTTCCGGGATCCAGATCCGCATCACGAATACGACCACGCCGAGACAGGCGCCTGTAAAATACGCCAGGCGCCAGCCGAAATCGACGTCAAACCAGTTGGGATCGAGCAGCACGATCGCGCTGGCGGCTCCGAGCGCAGCGCCAAGCCAGAAGCTGCCGTTGATGATCAGGTCGGTCCATCCACGATAGCGCGACGGTATCAATTCCTGGATCGTGGAGTTGATGGCGGTGTATTCGCCGCCGATGCCGGCGCCGGTCAGGAAACGAAACATCGCATAGCTCGCAACGCTCCACGACAACGCGGTCGCGGCGGTCGCGGCGAGATAAAGCGCCAACGTAATGAAGAACAGTTTCTTGCGCCCGATGCGATCGGTCAACCAGCCGAAGCCGAATGCGCCAAGCACTGCGCCGGCGAGATAACAGCTGTTGGCGAAATCCAACCTCGAAGTTCGAGAAATGAAGCACCGGGCTTTGCTTGAGGGCGCCCGACAACGCGCCCGCCAGCGTCACCTCGAGGCCATCGAGAATCCAGGTGATCCCGAGCGCGAGTACGACGCGGGTGTGAAAGCCGCTCCAGCGCAACGCATCGAGACGGAAGGGAATGCTGGTTTCGACGATGTTGCGGTCGCTGGCCTCGTCATGACCGGCGATGTCGCCGGATTCGCGCGCAGCGTCCAGATCGCCCTGCCGTCGCTGCAAACCCATGGAGCGCTACCAATCGGAAACTGCGGGGAAGCCAAGGGCCCGTTCAACGGCCGGGCGCAGAAGGACCACTGGCTCGACTGTCAACGTCCGTCGCGGCGTCCGGGTTCCATGTTCGCGCCGAGGAACCGCATGGGTTTTCTGCCGAAAGAGCGGCGCTCTCGGTGCTGAAGCGGCAGTTTGGCAGGGAATAGACGGTGAAGGATGCTTCACCGTCCCGAGCGCTGGTGAACGGATCAGGCCGCGCGAATATTGGCCATGAAGCGGTCGAGTTCTTCGCGCAACCGCACGCTTTCGGAAGATAGCGAACGCGCCGCATCAAGCACATTGGCCGAAGCCGAGCCGGTTTCCGCAGCACCGCGGTTGACCTCCATGATATTCACGGCGGCCTCGCTGGTTCCTTCGGCGACATTTTGCACGCTGCGCGCAATTTCCTGCGTGGCCGAGCTTTGCTCCTTGACCGCACTTGCGATCGTCGAGGCGATGCTCGAGATCTGCCCGATGGTGCCGCCGATTTCCTTGATCGCGGCCACGGACTCCTGTGTCGCGCCCTGCATGCCGGTGATGTGGGTCGAAATCTCGTCGGTCGCCTTGGCGGTCTGACTGGCCAACGACTTGACCTCGGACGCGACAACCGCGAACCCGCGGCCGGCATCGCCGGCGCGGGCCGCTTCGATCGTGGCATTGAGCGCCAGAAGATTGGTCTGTTCGGCGATCGCCGTGATCAGCTTCACGACATCGCCAATTTCCTGCGCCGCGCGCGACAGCTTGCCGATGCGCCCGTCGGTCTGTTCGGCCTGGAGCACGGCCGCTTCCGCAATCCTGTTGGATTCCTGGGCCTGCCTGCCGATTTCGTCGACAGACGCCGAAAGCTCCTCGGTCGCCGACGCAATCGATTGCATGTTGCTGGAAGCGTGTTCCGATGCTCCGGCAGCCTGGCCGGAGAGATCCTGGGTGGACTCCGCGGTGCGCGTCAGCGTTCCCGCGGATGCTTCGAGCTGGTGGGCTGAGGCCGAGACGCTGGCCACGATGCCGCCGACGGCAGCCTCGAACTCGTCGGCAAAGCTGATGAGTTCGGCGCGGCGGCCGGCAGCCGCCGCCTTGTTCTGGCTATCAAGCGCGGCCGCATCGCGTTCCGCCTTGGCAACCGCCTGGATCTTGAACTCCTCGACGGCGGCGGCCATTTCGCCCAGTTCGTCCTTGCGGCCAAGTCCCGGCAGCACGACGTCGAATTTGCCGCCCGCGAGCTCACGCATGGCCTTGCACATCGCAATCATCGGCCGCGACATTCTCGTGCCCAGCAGCAGCGCCAACAGCGCTCCCAACACGAAACCGCCGATCGCCAGCATCACGATCAGACGCTGCGTTTCGCTGATGGTCGCGCTGGACTCGCTGTCGAGCCGCTGCTGATCGGCAAGCAGATCCGCCTTCATGGCGCTCGAAGCCTTCAGGATCGCGACAGTCGAGTCGGTCATCTCGACGGACAGCTCATCAAGTTCCTTTGCGTTGTCGACCAGCTTGGCTACCGACTTGCGATACTCCTCGAGGTAACCCGACGGCATCCTTGATGGACTGCGCGACCCTGGGTTCGTCGGCAGGAATTGCCTGAAGCGCCGCCTCGACGAACTTCAGGCGGGCGAGCGCGCCGGTGGCGATCGACTGATCCGAATTGACGACGAAGGTACCGACGAGCGCGGTTGCGGTCTGGAACAGCGTAGCCGCTTTCTTGCTCGCCATCGTGACGGCGGCCTGCGCCGTCTCGTCTTCTACTCCGCTCGGCAGATCGTCGAGCTTGTAACGCAGTTGATTGCCGTTGCGCATCAGCTCGTTTTGGCTGACGAGCTCGCTCTCCCGCTTGATCCTCACGACGTCGGCAAAGACCTTGGTGAAGGAGTGAAACTCGCGGCCAAGCCGCGTCACCTGGTTGACGCGGGCCGGATTGGTCGTGCTCTTCATCGACCGATCGATGGCGTCCTTCAGCGCGGCTTCCGCCGCCAACGCCGCCTTGGCGTCGTCTTCCTTGCCGGTCGCCATGTAATAGCGGGCCAGCGCACGATACGAGATCAGTTCGCGGTCGATATTCTGGGCAAAGTCGGATTCCGATACGCTCGCCCGGTAGGCCGCGACGCCATCCGACACGCGCCCAAAGCCGAGATAGGCAACACCCATGCTGACGGCGGAAATCGCCAGCACAACGGCGAACCCGAGACTGATTTTCCCGCGGAATCGCAAGGTAGGCAGCTTCAACGACAGCGATTTCGGCCTGAAACCCTTGAAAAACCGCACCCGGACCCCCTGTTCGCCATTGCGAAGCCGGGCCTCGTTGCGGAGACCCGGTCACCGGAAGGCTAGAGTAGAATGAATAAGAGGCCGTAAACCGGGCATGCGACACAGTCAGCCAAAGCTCCGGTCCGCCAGTGGTCACCAGTTGACGGATATTGGCGGTTTGACGAACTATCGCTGCCACCCCGCCGATCCCCTCGCCCCATGACGGGTACACGGAAAGACAAAGTGCCCGACGCTCCCGCGCATCAGAACCCGACGGCCGCTTCGGGCCCATTGACGGGCTTCCGCATCGTCGAATTTGCGGGCCTTGGGCCGGGCCCATTCGCCTGCATGATGCTGGCCGATATGGGCGCCGACGTCGTCACGCTCGATCGGCTCGGGGCCAACAAGAACCGGAAGTCGGCGACCGGGCGCGGACGCCGGATCGTCGAGATCGACCTCAAGGACACCACGGCGTGCGCGGAGACCCTCGACCTGCTCGAACATGCCGATGCCCTGATCGAGGGGTTTCGTCCGGGCGTGATGGAGCGGCTTGGGCTCGGCCCCGAACACGTACACGCGCGTAACCCGCGTCTGGTTTACGGCCGCATGACCGGATGGGGACAGGAGGGCCCGCTGGCGCAGGCCGCAGGCCACGACATCAATTATATCTCGGTCACCGGGGCATTGGCTGCGATCGGCCCCGCCGAAAAGCCGGTCCCGCCGCTCAATCTGGTCGGTGATTTCGGCGGTGGCGCGCTGTATCTGGTGGTCGGCGTGCTCGCCGCGTTGCTGGAGGCGAAGAAATCCGGCAAGGGCCAGGTGGTCGACGCCGCCATGTGCGACGGCGCGGCTTCGCTGATGACGATGTTCTTTGATTTTGCCGCCGCCGGCCGCTGGGGCGGAGGCCGAGAGAGCAACTTCCTCGACGGCGGCGCGCATTTCTACGGCGTCTATGAGTGCGCCTGCGGTCACTTCATCTCGATCGGATCGATCGAACCGCAATTCTATGCGCTGCTGCGGCAACACGCCGGCCTTTCCGATTCTGCGTTCGACGCCCAGCTCGATCGCGAGGCATGGCCCTCGCTCAAACAAAAACTGGCCGGGATATTCAAGAGCAAGACCCGCGACGAGTGGTGCAGCGTCATGGAAGGCACCGACATCTGCTTCGCGCCGGTCTTGAGTTTGTCCGAAGCGCCCGCGCATCCGCACATGGCGGCGCGAAACACCTTCGTCGAACGTCACGGCGCCATTCAGCCGGCGCCCGCCCCGCGCTTTTCGCGAACGCCCTCCGTCATCCGCGAGACAGCAAAATCATGATATGGTCGACGTCATTACCGCGTGGCGGGCAGGAAATAACCGGGAATAGCGACCATGGCGCTGCAACTCAGGCCGAACTGCGAATACTGCGACAAGGATCTGCCGCCGCACTCGATCGATGCGCGCATTTGCAGTTACGAATGCACCTTCTGTGCGGCCTGCGCGGCTGAAAAACTCGACAATGTCTGTCCGAACTGCGGCGGCGGTTTTGTTTCGCGGCCGATCCGGCCGGCGCATGAATGGCGGCCGGGAATTTCAGTCGACCACCACCCTGCTTCGGCCAAGCGCGTCCACCTCAAATACAGCCTCGAGGACATCGCGGCGCATTCGAAGCGCATCAAGGACATTACGCCCGAACAGCGATGAGGCAGATCATCCCTCGGCGGGCAGGATCGTTCCTTCCACTTCGCCGAAGCCGACCCGGTAGCCGTCGCCCTGACACCAGCCGCGCATCACCAGCGAATCTCCGTCCTCCAGAAATGTCCTGACAACACCGTCGGCCAATTCCACGGGTTCAGTGCCGTTCCAGGAAATCTCGAGCAGGCTGCCGCGCTGACTCTTTTCGGGACCGGAGATCGTGCCGGTGCCCAGGAGATCGCCGACGTTCATGGCGCAGCCGGACGAAGCATGGTGCATCAATTGCTGCACCGACGACCAGTACATGTATTTGAAGTTGGTCCGGCAGATGCGCGCAGGCTTGTTCATCGAAGCGGCACGCAGGCCAACCTCGAGTTCGAGGTCGTAGTTGTTGGGTTGCGCCTGACGCAGATAAGGCAATGGTTGCGGATCCTGTTGAGGTCCCTCGCGGCGAAACGGTTCCAGCGCTGCCGACGTCACCACCCACGGGCTGATCGAGGTCGCGAACGCCTTGCCCTGGAACGGGCCGAGCGGAACATACTCCCATTGCTGGATGTCGCGCGCGCTCCAGTCGTTCAGCAAGACAAAGCCGAAGATCATCGCTTGCGCTTGCGCCTCCGACAGCATCGCGCCCATCGGCGATGGCTGCCCGACCACCGCGCCCATTTCGAGTTCGAAATCGAGCCGCTGGCACGGCCCAAAGCTCGGGTGCTCGGCGGCCGGCGGCTTGAGCTGACCATGCGGCCGGCGCACTTTGGTGCCGGACGCCACGACCGTCGACGCGCGGCCGTTATAGCCGATCGGCATATGCAGCCAGTTCGGCTGAAGCGCATTGTCCTTGCCGCGAAACATCACGCCGACATTGGTGGCGTGCTCTTTCGAGGAGTAGAAATCCGTGAAGCCCGACACCGCGATCGGCAGATGCAGTTTCACATCGCGCATCGGCACCAGCGCCAGCTTCCGCAACTCGTCATTGTCCCGCAGTTCGCCATTGTCGTGGCGCAGGAGCTCGCTGATCCGCGCACGTGTACGCACCCAGACCTTTGGCCCCTGAAGCATGAACGCGTTCAGCGAGGCGAACAGCAAAAGTGCCGGGCTCCACCTGTAGCCTGCCATCCTGCTCGAGCTCCCAGAGGTCGAGCACATAATCGCCGATGGCAACGCCGATGCGTGGCGCGAGACCGCGGGCCGAGAACACCCCATAGGGTAGATTCTGGATCGGGAAATCGGACGCCGCATCGACCGGAATGAACGAGCGAAGCGCGGGATCGTTGGGGTGGGCTGTCACGTTTGTCTCGTCCTTTCTTCCTTCTCCCCTTGCGGGAGAAGGTGGCGAAATCGACCGTAGAGAGATTGAGCCGGATGAGGGGTGCAGATCCGTGAGGAGACCCCTCACCCGCCCTCACTTCGTGAGGGCACCCTCTCCCGCAAGGGGAGAGGGCAAGAAGTGTTACGGCTTATTGGGATCAAATCGCTTTTCCAGCCCCTTCCAGCAATCCGCATAGTCACGCTGGAGCGTCGGCGACTTGGCGGCATGTGCCGTGACCCGTTGTGGAAAGCGCGTCTCGAACATGAAGGCCATCGTGCCGGTCAGCTTCACCGGCTTCAATTCGCTGTTGCTGGCGTGATCAAAGGCCTCGCGGTCGGGACCATGCGGCAGCATCATGTTGTGAAGGCTGATGCCGCCGGGCGTGAAGCCTTGCGGCTTGGCGTCGTAGACGCCGTAAATCAGGCCCATGAATTCCGACATGATGTTCATGTGATACCAGGGAGGCCGGAAGGTGTTTTCGGCGACCGCCCAGCGTTCGGGGAAAATCACGAAGTCGATGTTCGCCGTGCCGGCGGTTTCCGACGGCGAGGTCAGCACGGTGAAGATCGACGGATCGGGATGGTCGAAGCCGATCGCACCGACCGGCGAGAAGCGCCGCAGATCGTATTTATACGGCGCGTAGTTGCCGTGCCATGCCACCACATCGATCGGCGAATGCGGCAGCTTGGTCACAAACAACGCCCCGCCCCATTTCACGAACAGCTCGGTCGGCGTGTCCTTGTCTTCATAGGACGCAACGGGGGTAAGGAAATCGCGCGCATTGGCAAGACAATTGGCGCCGATTGGCCCGCGCTCCGGCAGCGTGAAACCACCGCCGTAATTTTCGCAGACATAGCCACGCGCAGGCCCCGCAGTGATTTCGACGCGGAACTTCACCCCGCGCGGGATCACGGCGATCTCGCCGGGCTCCACATCGATGCGTCCGAATTCGGTGACGAAGCGCAAGTTACCCTGCTGCGGCACGAACAGCATTTCACCATCGGCGTTGTAGAAATGCTGGTCGACCATCGATTTGGTGATGAGGAAGACATGCGCGGCCATTCCGGCCTGCGTGCCGGCATCGCCCGCGGTCGTCATGGTCTGCACGCCCTGCAGGAACGTCATCTCCTGCTTCGGGACCGGCGCGGGATCCCAGCGCAACTGGCCGATCGTCATTTCGTGCTCGTGGCATGGCGCGGTGCGCCAGAGCCCAGCGTCCGCTTTTTCGAAATGACCGGAATGCCTGACCGAGGGACGAATTCGATAGAGCCAGGAGCGCTCGTTGCTGCCGCGCGGCGCGGTGAACGGCGAGCCGGATAGTTGCTCGGCATAGAGCCCATAGGCACAACGCTGCGGCGAGTTGCGCCCGATCGGCAGTGCGCCCGGCAGCGCCTCGGTCTCGAAGCTATTGCCGAAGCCGGACATGTAACCCGGCGTTACGTTGGCCGAGCCCGGATTGATGACGTCAGGAGAGGTATTGATGTTCATCGTCATTCTCCTTGCAGCGCCGCCCACATTTCCCGGTCGCGCTTGTCGGTCCAGATCACGGGATCGTCGATCCCCGAAGCCTCGTCAAACGCGCGAGACACGTTGAACGGCAAACAATGCTCGTAAATCGCAAAGCTCGAGAATTTCGGGTCCATCACCTCGCGGGTGGCGGCCATCGTATCCTTGAGGTTACGTCCCTTGGCGACGGATGCTTTCCGCCGCACCATAAAGCGTCGTGACGAAATCGCGCGTCATGGCGATGGCCTCGCGCGTCGTGGACAGACCTTTGAGCGCATCGCCACGGCCCGGCGCGATCGCCTTGGGATTGAAGGCACGGATTTCATTCAGCGTCGACGGCCACTCGCGCAAATACGCGTCACCGCAATAGCAGGCGGAATGATACTCGATCAGGTCGCCGGAGAACATCACGTCCTCGTCCGGCACCCAGGCAACGATGTCGCCCGAGGTGTGCCCCATTCCGACCTGCAACAAGCGAACCTCGCGCCGACCAAGATAGAGCGACATCGAGCCTTCGAACGTCAGCGTCGGCCATGTCAGCCCGGGAATGCTTTGCGCATCCTGGAACAGGCGCGGGAACCGGCCATATTCAGAGTCCCAATCCTGCTGACCGCGTTCCGCCACGAGCCGCCGCGTCTCCTCCGACGCAACGATCGCCTGTGCATGATAGGCGGACGCACCGAGCACACGCACGGCGTGATAGTGCGACAGCACGACATATTTGATCGGCTTGTCGGTCACGGCGCGAACGCGCTCGATCACCTTGCTGGCCATCGCCGGCGTCGCCTGCGCGTCGAACACCAGGCAGCCGTCGTCGCCGACAATCACCGCCGAATTCGGATCACCCTCCGCGGTGAATGCGTAGAGGTCGGCGCCGATTTCGGAGAAGGTAATTTTCTTCTCGGCCATGTCGGTGGTGGACGCAAAGCCCTTTGCAACTCCCTCGGCCATTACTTTCATCCTGCTCGTTACTGTTGTTGCTGCTGTTGCTGGCTCGCTTCCAGCATCCGCTGTTTCGCGAGCTCAATCGCCTCGCGCAAGACATCGAGATCACCGATGTGGTTGGCGAGAATGAGCACCAGCGCCGCATCGAGATCGGCGCTCGCCTCATCGCTCAAACCCCGATGCGCCTCGACGATCGCACGAAAGGCATCATCGGGCTTATTCGAAGTTCGAGCGGGTAGATAAAGCCATGAGCACCTCAACTATTACCCGATGCGCGCGCCAGGGCCGCATCGATCGCACCACGGGTCGGACGGCGGAAGCGCGCGGCGACATAACCGTCCGGCCGGAGCAGATAAGCGGTTCCCGGCTCGGCATCGTAACGCGCGGCCGCAAGCCCGTCGGAATCGGAATATTGCCGGCCGCCAATCCTGATAACGCCGATATCGCCAGATGGATCGATCGCCTCACCGTTTGCGAATTCGATCAACGTAAAGCGCCGGCCGCCCTTTAGAAAGGCGTCGGTGAGATATTCGGCCTCGCCGCCGGGCCCGGTCATCGGCGCATCCAGCATCGAGGCGCCCGGCCGTGGACCGCCGCGCCATTGCTCGCCATCTGCGGTCGACAACGAAGTTTCGTAGGTTGACGGCACCGACAGCCGGCCGCCATTGACCATGCGCTTGCCGAACTCGGTCACCCTCGCAAGCGACAGCACGGCTTTGCGCAGCCGCGCCTCGTAAGGCGTAGTTCGGCGCCATGAAGTCGGTCGACCGGGTGGATTCGCGAATGTTTTCGTCGGCCGCGTGGCTGCGTTCGACGTGATAGCTTTCGAGCAGCGCTTCGGGCGACGACTTCCGCAACACGCGGTCGAGTTTCCAGCCGAGATTCTCGGCGTCCTCCAGGCCCGAATTGGCGCCGCGCGCGCCGAACGGCGACACCTGATGCGCCGCATCGCCGGCAAAGATCACCCGGCCGTGGATGAACCGCGCCATGCGCCGGCACTGGAATTTGTAGAGCGATATCCACTCGAACTCGAACTGGTCGTGGCCGAGCATGCGCGCGATCCGCGGCCTGACATTTTCCGGCCGTTTCTCGGTCAACGGATCGGCATTGCGATCAAGCTGCAGATCGATGCGCCAGACATCGTCCGGCTGCTTGTGGAGCAAGGCCGATCGTCCGGCATGAAACGGCGGATCGAACCAGAACCAGCGCTCGGTCGGAAATTCTGCGGTCATCTTGACGTCGGCGATCAGGAACTGGTCCTCGAACACCTGTCCGGCGAACTCCGCGCCGACCATCTGCCGCAGCGACGAGCGCGCCCCATCGCAGGCCACGACGTAACTGGCGCGGATACGATAGGAGCCGCCGGGCGTCTCGATCGAGAGCATCACATGATCGTTGCGTTGCTCGAGCCCGATCACCTTGTTGCTCCAGCGCAACGAGATACCGGGCAACTCCATCACGCGATCGACGAGATAGGCCTCGGCATAGAATTGCTGAAGGTTGATAAAGGCCGGCCGCTTGTGACCGGGCTCCGGCAGGAGATCGAACTGGTAGAGCAGCGAAGGGCCGTGAAAAATCTTGCCGATCTGCCAGACGACGCCCTTGTCGACCATCCGTTGGCCGACACCGAGCCGGTCCCAGAATTCGAGCGAGCGCTTCGAGAAACAAATCGCGCGCGAGCCTTCGCCGATCCGGTCGGCGTCGTCGAGCAACACGACCGCCTGCCCGCGCTGGGCGAGGTCGACGGCGAGCGAGAGCCCAACCGGCCCGGCGCCCACCACGACGACAGGATGCGCCGCGATGTCCGCACCGCCGCGATCCTGATCGGCATGCCGGCGATAGCCAAACCGGGTCCTGGCTTGCGCGCCGGGCTGGACTCTATCCTGTGCCATCTGCTCCCGCTTGCGTGAGAGGGAACCGCTCGCCTCAGAGTAGCAGACAGCCGAGGAGAGCGGAAAGCGGCAACCGTTTCACTTCACCGCGGTCACGACGACCTCGACAATGTGCGGCGGCTCCAGTTCGACGCCGATGCACGCCCGCATCGGCGGATTGGTCCTGTCCACCCATTCGTCCCAGGCGCGGTTCATCTCGCCCTTCAGAGCCATGCCATGGATATAGACGATGGCCGACAGGATCTTGCTCTTGTCGGACCCGCATAGCGTCAGGCCCTCGTCGATCCGCGCCAGCGCTTTCCGGGTTTGCTCGTACATCGAGGGCGTGACGGGGTCAGGCGCCACCGCGACAGTCAGCACGAGATCGTCGTGAACGACGGCTCGGCTGCGCGTCGGCGAGAGACCTGGGAAGCGGGTGATCATTCTAGCTTGCCTCTTCTCGACGCGAACCTACTTGGCAAAGGAACGGGATGGCGCCTGATGCAACGCGAAAGCGTCGGTCTTGTCGCTGGCGCGCGGATAGATTTCGGCGACCAGCGGGTCGTGACCGGGAATGACACGGTCGGGATGACCGGCCAGCCGCTCGGCGGTTTCCCAGCCCGCGCACATGTCGCCGAGATTGTAGACGATCGGGAACGGGCTGCGGCGATGCATGTTGCCGTAGAAATGCGAAGCATCCGATGCCAGCACGACCGGACCGCGCGCGGTCGCGACCCGCACAATCTGCAAGCCGTCGGAATGGCCGCCGACATGATGCACCGTGACGCCGGGCGCAATCTCGCCGTCGCCCGCATAGAAGGTCACGCGCTCGCCGTAGACATGGCGAACCATCAGCGTCACATGCTCGACTGAAAACGGATGACGGAGCGCGCCGAAGCACATGCAGCGCCCGGTGGCGTAGCTCATCTCACGGTCTTGCAGGTGAAAGCGCGCTTTCGGGAACAGGTCGAGATTGCCGGCGTGGTCGTAATGCAGGTGCGTGACGATCACGTCGCCGATCGAATCCGGACTGACGCCGAAACGCGTCAGCGCCTCCGCAGGGTTGAGGTTGATCTTGCGGCTTCGAACCGCGGCTTCTTCCGCATTGAAGCCGGTATCGACGAGGATATTGCGGCCGCCGCCCCGGACCAGCCACACGAAATAATCGAGATCGGACGCCGCCGTCTCGTGCGGGTCGGGCGTGATGTAATTCATGTTGGGGGTGCGCGGCGACATGGTCGCGTAGCGGAGCGCAAAGATTTCGTAGGTCGTTTCCATTGTTTCAGCTTCTTTTTTCGTTGGGCTACTACCGTCGATCTGTGGCCCCTACACCACAAGTAGCGAATTCGATCAGGGACTTCAGATCGGTAAGCCCAGCAAGCCACTGCCGTGCCAAAAGGTCAAACCGCCAAGCCCATTGAGCCGGCATGCGAAAATGGCGATCAACGGCAATGTGTCGCAGCGATGACGTCGACGGCAGCTCCGGCTGCCCGCATCGGCGCCGGGATCGCTTCGGATCGACGACACGGCCGTGGGAATCATGTCGGCCGTTATGCGCGGCGATTTGTCGGGCTGTCACCGGTTGACCCCGTTGGGGGCGCGGTTTGATAATGCGGTTTTCGTGAGATAAGTTGACGCCGCGTGAGCTCGGGACGGGCGTTTAGCGCTTGAACCGACTTGGAAATCGGCTGGACGGAAGCAACATGAGTATCCGCCTTTCATTGCTGGCTCTTTTGGTGTTTTTGCTCGCGCCGATTGTCCCGTCCGCTGCCGTCGCCGCGGACCGGTTTGCGCTCGTGATCGGCAACGCAAAATATCCCGACGCGGATGCACCGCTGAAGGAGCCGATCAGCGATGCGCGGAGCGTCGCCGACGAGCTCAAGCGGGACGGCTTCACCGTCGAAACCGGCGAGAACCTGACCGGCGACGGGATGCGCAAGGCGCTCGATCGGCTTTATGGCCACATCAAGCCGGGCGCCGTGACCCTGATTTTTTTCAGCGGCTTTGGCATTCAGTCCAACCGCCAGAGCTTCATGATCCCCGTCGATGCCCAGATCTGGACCGAGGCGGATGTCCGCCGTGACGGCGTCAGCCTCGAAACGGTCCTGGGCGAATTCAACAACCGTGGCGCCGGCGTCAAGATTGCGCTGATCGATGCGTCGCGGCGCAATCCCTACGAGCGCCGCTTTCGCAGTTTCTCGGCTGGCCTTGCGCCGGTGATCGCGCCGAACGGCTCGCTGGTGATGTATTCGGCGGCGCTGAGCTCGGTGATGTCGGACAATGGCGGCGACCACAGCCTGTTCGTTCAGGAGCTGCTCAAGGAAATCCGCGTTCCCGACCTGATGGCGGAGGAGACCCTCAACCGGACCCGCGTCGGCGTGACCCGTGCCTCGCGAAGCGAACAGGTGCCGTGGATTTCGTCTTCGCTGGCGGAGGACTTCTCGTTCATTCCGGGCGCGCATCCGGCGGTCGCCGCGCTTCCGCAGCAGCCGGCGGCTCAACCTCCATCGCAGCCGCCCGCGCAAAAGCCGTCATCGCCCGCTCCATCGCAGCCATCTGCAGCGCCGCCACCGCTGCACACAGACGCCTGCACCACAGACCGCCCGCGCCACCCAAGGCCGAGACACCGGTCGCGCCGCCGCCCGCGAAGCCCGCGGTGGCGAATATTCCGAGCAACGATCAGCCGCCTCCACCGGCGGCGGCCGCGCTCGCCGACGATCCGACCATCAAAAGCCTGACCGGCAAGCTCGTGGAAAATCCCGATGATGCCGGCGCGCTGTACCGGCGTGGACAGGTCTATGCCAGCAAGGGCGCCTACGACCTTGCGATCAAGGATTTCGGCGACACCATCCGTCTCAATCCGAAGGACGTCGAAGCCTACAACAACAGGTGCTGGGTACGTGCCGTCACCGGCGAGTTGCAGTCAGCGCTCAGGGACTGCAACGAGGCGCTTCGGCTGCGTCCGAATTTCGTCGACGCGCTCGACAGCCGCGGATTGGTCAACCTGAAAAACGGGCAGGTCAAGAACGCCATCGCCGACTTCGACGCCGCCCTCAAGATCAATCCGCGGCTGACATCGTCGCTCTACGGGCGTGGCTTGGCCCGCCAGCGCAACGGCGCCGCTTCGGATGGCGAGGTCGACATCAATAATGCGAAGGCCATGGACCCGAATATCGTCAAGGAATTTGCAGATTACGGCGTGCGCTGAGATAACCTTCGGCGACCGCTCAAGGCTCCGGCTGACGGAGCCGTTCTGAACTGACCTCATTGAATTGACCTCACGCGAATGCACCCCCCTGATGGAGGACTGGCAATGTCAAGCAACCCGGCAAAGCGTGCCGCGATCGCGATCCTTTCGCTTTTCGCGCTTGGCTCGGCGTTGTCGCTCCAGGCCGCCAAAGCGGAGGATGTCACCGAAGACCAGATTCTCCGGGCGCTGACGCCGGAGAGCAAGCCGCAAGCCCTCACGCGCGGCCTGTCGATGGGGCCGCCGGCGGCGCAGGCGAATCCGGCGTCGGAGCTCGAGAGCAAACTGGTTCAGTCGCTGCGCAACCGGCCTTCGCGCTCTTTGTCGACGGGCGAACGCGAACAGCTTGCGACCATCGTCCAGGACAAGCCGAAGATCGATCTCGAGATCAACTTCGACTACAACTCCGACCGGATCAGCGCCAAATCGCTGCCCTCGGTCCAGGCGCTCGGACGCGCCCTTGCGAACCCCGACCTGAAGGGATCGACCTTTGTTCTTGCGGGCCACACCGACGCCGCGGGCGGCGACGCCTACAACCAGGACCTTTCGGAGCGCCGGGCGGATTCGATCAAGCGTTACCTGGTCGACAAGTCCAGCATTACTGGTGCCGATCTCGTCACCGTCGGCTACGGCAAGGCCAAGCTGAAAGACCCGGCCCATCCGCTCGCGGAGGTGAACCGCCGCGTGCAGGTCGTCAACATGGAAAACAAGACCACAGCCTCAAAGTAAACTGACGCTATTGTGGCCGCTCCGAAGCTCGAAACGTGGCTCCGCAATATGCTACGAGCTTCGGAATCGGGACACTAGCCCGCCCACGCAGGAGCGCCGAGTCCGGCAATGAATTTGTCCCGATACCTCAGACCGGCAGTAGCGGTCGTATTCTTCCTCTTCCTTGGGGCCGGCTGGTACTGGTTCGAGCACCGCTCACGCCCCGAGGAAAAGTCAACGGCAAGCAATGCGCTCGTCGTCGTCACCAAGTCCACCAATGCCTGCTTCTCTGATTTGGTGCGGGTGACGGGCTTTGCCGTGCCACGGCGCGAGGCGGTGGTCTCGGCCGATCAGGAAGGCTCAAAGGTCGTCGATGTGCTGATCCGCGAGGGCGAGAACGTCGCCGAAAACCAGGAACTCGCACGGCTGACGCCGCCTCCGGGCGCGAATGCCGCACGCGGGCCGATTTCGCTGCGCGCGCCGGCCGCCGGCCTCGTCACGCAAGTCAACACCATCGCCGGCGCACCCGCCTCGCCGCAGGCCGGTCCGATATTCCGTATCGCCGTCAATAACGAAATCGACCTCGACGCCGAGGTCCCCGCGGTCCACATGATGAAGCTCAACCCCGGCGCAACGGTGCGGATCAGCCGCGACAATGGCCCGGATATCGTTGGCCGCGTGAGACTGATACTGCCGCAGATCGATCGCAACACCCAGCTCGGCCATGTCCGCATCACGCTGACCGGCAATCCCGCGATCAGGATCGGCATGTTCGCTCAGGCCAGCATCGACGCCAAGCGCAGCTGCGGCGTTGCCGTACCGCGCACCGCCATCGACCATCTCACGGTTCAGGTGGTCAAAGGCAATATCGTGGAGACACGCAAGGTCAAGGTCGGGCTCGTGTCGGACACTTCGACTGAAATCCTGGAAGGCCTCGACGTCGGCGAAATCGTCGTGGCCGACGCCGGCTCTTCCCTGCACGACGGCGACCAGATCAAGACAACGTTTGCTGAAGAACTCGATCGTACGCGGGTGCGCTGATGGCTCTCAATATCTCGGCATGGTCGATCCGCCATCCGCTTCCTTCCGTCGTTTTTTCGATCGTCCTTTTGGTGCTGGGCTGGATCAGCTTCACCAAGCTCGCGGTGACGCGGCTGCCGAGCGCCGATATTCCGGTGATCTCGGTCGCGGTCTCGCAATTCGGCGCGGCGCCGGCCGAACTCGAATCCCAGGTCACCAAGACCATCGAAGACGGCGTGTCGGGCGTCGAGGGCGTCCGGCACATTTCATCCTCGATCACCGACGGCCTGTCGGTGACGACGATCCAGTTCGCGCTGGAAACCAACACCGACCGCGCCCTGAACGACGTCAAGGACGCCGTCACGCGCGTGCGCGCCAATCTGCCGCAAAACGTCAACGAGCCGTTGATCCAGCGCGTCGACGTCATCGGCTTGCCGATCGTCACCTATGCGGCGATCTCTCCCGGCAAGACACCGGAACAACTCTCCTACTTCGTCGACGACGTCGTCAAACGCGCCCTGCAAGGCGTGCGGAACGTCGCCCAGGTCGAACGCATCGGCGGTGTCGAGCGCGAAATTCTCGTCTCGCTCGATCCCGACCGCCTGCAAGCGGCGGGACTGACCGCCGTCGACGTCTCCCGCCGCCTGCGCGGCACCAACGTCGATCTTGCCGGCGGCCGCGCCGAAATCGGCAAGAACGACCAGGCCATCCGAACGCTCGCCGGCGCCAAGACGCTCAATGAACTCGCCGGAACCATGATCAGCCTGCCGACCGGCGGCGAGGTCAGGCTCGACGATCTCGGCACCGTCACCGACACCATCGCCGACCGCCGCACCTTTGCGCGCTTCAACGGCGAGCCGGTCGTCGCGCTCGGCATCAAGCGCTCAAAGGGCGCGAGCGACGTGGTGGTCGCCGCCGCCGTGCAGAAGCGCATCGACGCCTTGAAAATTGCGCACCCCGAAGTCGACCTCAAGCTGATCGACACCTCGGTCGAATACACCAAGGGCAATTACGAAGCCGCGATCTCGACCTTGTTCGAGGGCGCGATTCTGGCCGTCATCATCGTGCTTTTGTTCCTGCGCGATATGAGGGCGACGATCATCGCCGCAATCTCGCTGCCGCTGTCGATCTTCCCGGCATTCTGGGCGATGGACATTCTCGGCTTTTCGCTCAACCTCGTCAGCTTCCTCGCCATCACGCTGTCAACCGGTATTCTGGTCGACGACGCCATCGTCGAGATCGAAAACATCGTGCGTCACATGCGGATGGGCAAATCGCCCTACCGCGCGGCGCTCGAAGCCGCCGATGAAATCGGCCTCGCCGTGATCGCGATCTCGCTGACGATCATCGCGATCTTCGCGCCCGCGAGCTTCATGTCGGGCATCGCCGGACAGTTTTTCAAGCAGTTCGGCATTACGGTATCGGTGCAGGTGTTCTTCTCGCTGCTCGCCGCGCGCTTTGTCACGCCGGTGCTGGCGGCCTACTTCCTGAAGGATCATCCGCACGACGATCCGCCGCCCGGCCCCGTGCTTGCCACCTACACGCGGCTCGTGACGTGGTCCGTCAAGCATTACCTGATCACGGTCTTGATCGGCTTCGGCATCTTTGCCGCCTCGATCTGGAGCATCACGCTGCTGCCGCAAGGCTTCCTGCCGGCACAGGACACCGCGCGCTCGCTGCTGGCGATGGAGTTACCGCCCGGCTCGCAGCTCGCTTATACCGAGAAGGTCACCGAGCAGATTGTCGCGCGCCTGCGCAAGCGACCGGAAGTGAGAAACGTCTTCGTCGACGGCGGCCGTGTGCCGCCGGGCACGCTCGAGGTTCGCCGCGCCGCGCTGATCATCAACTATACGCCGAAGATTGACCGCAAGATCACCCAGCGCGAACTCGAATTGTCGATCAGCCAGGACCTCGAAAACGTTCCCGATATCCGGTTCTGGTTCCTCGACGAGAACGGATTGCGTGCGATCTCGCTCGTCGTCACCGGCGCCGACAGCAACATCGTCAGCAATGTCGCCAGCGAACTCGCCAACCAGATGAAGCGGATTCCGCTGATCGCAAACGTGATCTCCGAAACCTCGCTGGACCGGCCCGAGCTTCGCATTCAGCCGCGCGCCGATCTCGCCGCCCGGCTCGGCGTCTCCACCGAAAGCCTGTCGGAGACCATTCGCGTCGCCACGATCGGCGACGTCGGCCCGGCGCTCGCCAAGTTCGACGCCGGCAACCGGCAAGTGCCGATCCGCGTTCAGCTCGAAGACGCGCGCACGCGGCGACTTGAATGTCCTCGAACAGTTGCGGGTCCCGCTCGGCGGCGGACGCGGCGGCGTGCCGCTGTCGGTCGTTGCCGACATCAAGCTCGACCAGGGGCCGACCAGCATCAACCGCTACGACCGCGAACGACAGGCGACCGTCGCGGCCGACCTCGTCGGCTCGTCGGCCCTCGGCGATGCGACCAAGAAGATCTACGAACTTCCGGTCATGAAGAGCCTGCCGAAAGGCGTGAAGGTCAGCCCGTCGGGCGACGCCGAAAGCCTCAATGAATTGTCCGCAGGCTTTGCCACCGCCATCACCGCGGGCTTGATGATGGTTTACGCGGTGCTGGTGCTGTTGTTCGGCACCTTCCTGCAACCGATCACGATTCTGTTCTCGCTGCCGCTTTCGATCGGCGGCGCCATCGTTGCCTTGCTGGTGACCGGCAAGCAGCTCACGACGCCGGTGTGGATCGGCATCCTGATGCTGATGGGTATCGTCACCAAGAACGCCATCATGCTGGTGGAGTTTGCCGTGGAATCCATCCGCGAGGGCAAGACGCGCGAATACGCCATCATCGACGCCGGCATGAAGCGCGCCCGCCCGATCGTGATGACCACGATCGCGATGGCCGCCGGCATGATGCCTTCGGCGCTGGCGTTCGGCGCCGGTGGCGAGTTCCGTTCACCGATGGCGTTGGCCGTGATCGGCGGCCTGCTCTTCTCGACCGTCCTTTCGCTGGTGTTCGTGCCCGCGATGTTCATGATGATGGACGATATCGGCACACTGAGCTCGCGGTTCGCGAGCCGGTTCATCACTTCGAACAAGGCCGACGAAGAGACCGACGATCACAAGCCACCGACGATCATGCGGTCGCCGGCGGAATAGAGCGGCGCGAGGGCTTACTGGATCTTCAACCTCGCGAAGACCATGTAGCTCGTCGGGTCGCCATATTCGGCTTTCAGCGCATCCGGAATGCTGTAGCGGCTGGCGAGCGCGCCAAGTCCGACCTTCATGTGATCGGTCTTGAGAAAATCGTAGATCCCGCCTGCGGTAATCTTGCCGACGGTGAAGACGGGCAGCAGCGGCAACGGCGTCACGGGGGCCATGGCCAAATCATCGCGCTCCAGCAGTTCATCGTTTTGAACGCGCTCGGCCCGCGTGAACAACGTAATGCCATTCTTGAAGATCAGCTCGCTTTCGGCGAGATAGCCGTCGAGCACGTTGCCGGGCGAATTGTATTTTCGTCCCCAGGCAACGGTCGTCGCCCACACGTCGCCGCCGTTGAACAGCTTGGTATAAGACAGCGAGGCCGTAAGACGATTTTCGTTGACGTTCGGCGCCAGCTGTTCGGGCGACGTCAGGTGTCCCCATGAAACCTGCATCGAAAGTTCGGGAAGCGGATTCCAGCTCGCGCGGAACGAGTAGCTGTCGAGTTTCGGCGTCTCGATATCGTAGCGGAATTGATCCGGCTCGCGTCCGCGAAAGGTGGATGCTTCCAGCTTGACCGTATCCAGAACGACGCCGGCGGTGATGACGCCATAGGTGATGTGCGTGCTGTCGAGCCAGTGATGGGTGATCGGCGCTTCCGGATTATCGAGACCACTCACCCGATGCATGAACGCCGATGGTCCGAGCGCGGGATCGCCGGGCAGACCGGCATAGAGATACACGCTGGATGTTTTGGCAATCTGATAGGAATAGCTCGCAGCCAGTTCCATGAACAGATCGTGCGGATGCTGGCGATCGATCAGCGGCGTGTGGCCATTGGCGGTTTCGCCAGACCCCAACAACAGCGGATAACCGTTGGCGCCCATGAACGGGTCGGGCGACAGCATCGCGCGAAGCCCGATGGTGCCGGCATCGACCTGCCGTTCCGCCATCGCCATCGCCATGCCGCTGACAAAGGTCTTGCTGTCGCCGCGCGGGCCACCTTGATTGTCGTACACGCCGTTGAACAGCGCGTGCCACATCGTCATCCACTCGCCGTATTGGGCATGGATGCCTTCATGCGGCGACGTATCGGGCTGCCAGCTCGTTCCCGATCCTTCTCGCCCCATGCCATAGGGTCCGAGAAAGCCCTTCATCTCATGACCGGTGTGCTCCCCGTGATCGGCGTGTCCAGCGTGATCCATCTGCGGCGCGTGCTCATGCGACATCGGATCTGCGGCTGCGGGCTTTTTCTTTGCGCGTTTTGACGGCTTGTCTTGCGGGCTTTCCGGACGGCGCGTTCGCGTGATCCATATGTTCATGGCCCATATGCCCATGATCCATGTGCCCATGGTCCATTCCCTGGTCCATGTGCTCGTGGTGCATCTGTTCGTGATGCATGGGCTCATGATTCACGGGCTCGTTGTCGTCGGCCATTGCCGGCCGCGGCAGTAAAGCTACGAGCAACAATGCCGCGCTTGCCGTCGGTGCGACGGAGCGCAGGAAGATTCCGGTCATCGCCTTACTCTGAATTCCCCGTGCCAAACGGCCTTCGCGGAGTTTACTCGTTGCGCGCCACCGCCGTCAGCTTTTTCATGTTGTGCAACAAAATGCGTCCGCGTTGAAGATCCAGAATGCCGTCCTTGCGCCAGAGCTGTAACTGACGGTTGACGCTCTCCCGCGCAGCGCCGACGAAAACGCCGAGTTGCTCCTGCGAAATGTGTACTTCCGAGCCAAAATCGGATGCCAGCGCACAGAGCCGCCGCGCCAGGCGGATCGGCAACGGCTGCAATACCGATTCTTCCATCCGCTCGCTCATCCAGCGAATGCGCTGGCACAACAGCATGATCAGCTTGACCGCGACCCGCGGCTCGCGCTCGAGAAAGCCGAGAAAATCTTCCCGCCGCAGCACGAACAATTCGGTCGCCTCGCCGGCTGCGGCATCCGCTGTGCGGCTCTGGCCGTCGAGCACGGCGACTTCGCCGAAGAGATCGCCGGGCCCGAGGAAATTCAGCGTCAGACGGCGGCCGTCGGACGCGCCGGTCTCGATCCGGATCTGGCCGCGACGCACGCCGAACAGCGCATCGCCAGGATCGCCCTTTTGAAACAACGTCTCCCCCGCATCGAGATGCCGGGTTTGGCAGAGCCCGGCGAGCCGCTGCAATTCGTCGGCGCCTATGTCTGCGAACATCGGATTCATCTTCAAAATAACCGCAAATTCGGTCTGTTTACTCATCGCAATGCCTTCGTCTCAGCCGATGTAATTCACCGGCCCGAGGTCAATTGAGTGGAACTGTGTCATAAGTCACATATCTTTGCAGCCCCGGGACACTCCGGTCGACCTTGAGCAACCACCGGACCGGGGCCGGTTGAGAGACTGACGGCCGATCTGGAAGACCGACATGAAGCCTTTGAAAATCTTTGGTGGAATCATCGGAGCCATTGTCATTGTGGCGCTGCTGCTTCTCGTGATCGGTATGCCGGTCGGCTTCCTGACCTCCGCCATTGTGGACCGGGTGGAACGTCAAACCGGCTACCACCTCACAACAGCGGGAACCACCAAGGTCGGGCTGTGGCCGTCGTTCAACGTCACCATGCGTGAGGTGACCCTCGAAGGACCCAACGACCGCGAGACCGGCAGTCACCTGAGCGTCGGCAGCATTCAGGCCGACATGACGCTCGCCAGTCTGTGGTCGGGCAGCCCTGAAATCACCGAGCTTGTGATCGATCGGCCGGACATCCGCATCCCCTTGCATCGCGAGCGCCGGGCCGTGGCCAAGCCTTCTCAATCGAGCACGGCTGCAAACACTGGTTCAGCCACGCCGACGATTCATCGCATCACGGTGAGCGGCGGCACGGCCACGTTCTTCAACACGCGTGACCACGTGGAAGACCGGATCGAGGCCATCAATGCCCGTGCCACCATCGACGCCGACCGCCATCTCAATCTCGACGGCAAGGCAACGGCCGGTGCTCATCCGCTCGCTTTCACCGTCAAGGCGTCGATGCCCGATCCATCGCCGGAGCGACAGACGATCCCGGTCGAACTCTCGCTTGATGCGCCCGGCCTCCTGCAAGCGCCGCTGACAAGCGAGGCCGAGGTGCGGATCAACGGCACGACGGTCATGATCAACGGTCTTTCCGGCAAGATCGGCGACGGCCCGTTCGATGGCTGGGCTTCGGTTGACCTTGCGAGCAAGCCGCTTGTCAAAGTCGACCTCAACTTCCGGCGGCTGGACATCGCAACGGCCACTTCTCAAGCCGCACCAGCGGGCGCTCCGCCGGCGTGGAGCAACGATCGTCTTGAGCTTGCGGGCCTCAACTATGTCGATGCGCAAGTGCGTCTGTCGACCGCCGAACTCAATATCGGAAGTGCGCACTTCGCGCCGGTCGCGCTCGAAGCCTCGCTCGCGAGCGGAATTCTCAAGAGCGCCGTGTCCAACGTCGGAGCCTATGGCGGCCAGGCCAACGCCACCATCGACATCGACGTATCCACAGACAAGCCCGCATACGCGATCCGGAGCGACCTCACCGGCGTTCGCGCGCTGCCGTTGCTGAGCGCCACTGCGGATTTCGACAAGCTCGACGGCAAGCTGCAAGCCAAGATCGACGTCCGCTCCAGCGGCGAGAGCCAGCAGGCGATCATGTCTGGTCTCACCGGCACCGTGACGGCCAATTTCCAGGACGGCGCGATCCGCGGTCTCAATGTCGCGCAGATGATCCGGCAGCTCGCATCGGGCACGCTTTCGGGCTGGCAAGCGAGCCAGGAGAAAACCACCGACCTGACGCAACTCTCGGCTTCGTTTCGCATCGACAACGGCCGGGCCAATACCACCGACCTCAATCTGGTCGGGCCACTGGTCAAGATGACCGGCTCGGGCCTGATCGACATCGGCGCGAAAACGATGGCGCTCCGCGTCGAACCGAAGCTCGTGATATCAACCGAAGGCCAGGGACGCGCGAGCGACCCGGCCGGCTTCGGCATTCCCGTTGTCATCGACGGGCCGTGGGTGTCGCCGAATATTTATCCCGACGTCGCCGGCATTGCAGGTGGCAGCAGCGCGGGCAACACGACCGGCGGCAACTCGCTCAGCGATACCATCGGCAGCTTGATTCAGCAGGGCCTGAACGCCGCGCGACGCGCCAATCCCAATTCCGCGCCGAACAATGCGTCGCCCGACGATCCACAGCGCCAGCCGAACAACCAGATCAACGACATCATGAAGCAGCTGTTTGGGCGGTGAGTTGGTTGTCGATACCTGGCGACAGCTTGCACTGCATCCGACTGATGATGCTGCGAAAGGCCGCTTGGTCTCGCTACCTCGCTTCTGCTATCGGTAGCGTGTCGACAAACCTACGGGACCACTAATGACTAACGCCGCCTCACGCCACCTGCTCGTCCCGCTCACGGCGGCCTTGCTCTGCGTCGCCCTCGCCTCCCCCGCCCTTGCCGCTGACGATCCCGCGCCGGCGGACGCGCCGCGCGGCGCGGCGGTCACGGTCTTGAAGGCGAGCAAGTTCTGCTTCCCCAATCTGGTGGAGGCGTCCGGCATCCTCATTCCGCGCGAGGAGACGATGGTGCGGCCGGACCGGCCGGGCCTGAAGGTCGCCGAGATCCTGGCCGATGCCGGCGAGACCGTCACCGCCGGACAAAATCTGGCGCGGCTGTCGCTGCCCGAAGGCGGCTCGACGCTGGTGCAGTCGCCGGTGGCGGGCCTGGTGCTGAGCACGACGGCCCAGATCGGGGCGCTGGCCTCGCCGCGCGGCGAGGCGCTGTTTTCCGTCATCGCGCGCAGCGAGTTCGACCTGGTCGGGATGGTGCCGACGCAGGACCTGCCGAAGCTCGCCATCAATCAGCCGGCACGGATCAAGATCGTGGGCGCGGGCGAGGTGGACGGCAAGGTTCGCCGGATTTCGTCGACCGTCGAACCCAACAGCCAGCTCGGCCAAGTGTTCGTCAGCATCACGACCAACCGCAAGCTGTTCGTCAATTCGTCCGGCCGCGCCATGATCAAGACCGGCCAGAGCTGCGGCGTCTCGGTGCCGCTCACCGCCATCCTTTATGGCTCCGCCGGCACGGTGGTGCAGGTGGTGCGGCGGGCGCGGATCGAGACCAAGCGGGTCGAGGTCGGATTGATGTCGGGCGGCCAGGTCGAAATCCGCGAGGGGCTGACCGAAGGCGACATCGTGGTGGCGCGGGCCGGCGCCCTGCTGCGCGAGGGCGACCCGGTGCGGCCGATTACCGAGGCCGCGGACGCGCGGTAAGCCGCGCCGTCATCGCTGGCCTTGCGGTTGAATTCATTCTTTCAGGCATTCTCCAACGCTGTCATTCCGGGATGTTGCGTTAGCAACAGACCCGGAATCCGTCGCGCCACCTGAACCTCTGGACACATGGATTGCGGGTTCGCTCGCTCACGCTCGCGCCCGGAATGACGATGGAGAAAGCCGGGCGTCGCTCGAAGCCTTAGTTAGCGGCGTCTCTCGCCGCCCGCTCGGCATTGAAGCTGATGTCTTCCATCAGCGTCGACGAGACCGACGGCACCTGCGTGCCGCTGGAGGCGCGCGAGATCGCAACGCGGGTCTGGTTGAAGATCGCTTCCGCCGCCTTGGCCTTGTCGGCCTGCCGGTCATTGATATGCGTGAGCAGCTCGGTCACCAGCACGGAATTTTGATCGGTGGAATTGTCGGCCACGGTGCCCGGCGAAGCCGAGGTCAGCAACAGCGCGTTGTCGGGCAGGCTGATCGGGGCGAGACCATGCGAGAAGGTGCGGAAACGCCGCTCGTAGGGGTTACGGCGCGAGGCGTCGAGCACCACGAGCTTGGCGGAAGCGCCGAATTCCTTGGCGGCATCGAGCACCTGTTCGACGCTGATGCCCTCGCGGCGCACGTCGGATTCTTTCCAGATCACGGCATCGACCGGAATCATGTAGCTCTCGCGGCCGACCTGGATGCCGTAACCGCCGAAGAACAACATCACGACCGAGTCCGGCCGCACCTTCGACTTCAGGCGGGCGACGGCCCGGGTCAGATCGTCATGGGTGGCGTCTTCGATGACGTCGACATCGAAACCTTCGTGGCGCAGCGCACCCGTCAGGGCGCGCGCGTCATTGACCGGCTGGGTCAGCGGCACGCTGGCGTCGGGGTAACGGCTGTTGCCGATGACGAGTGCGATCCGGGATGGCCGCTTGGCGGCGTCGTTGGCCTGCTCGACGGTGGCCGCCTTGGCGGCATCCAGCTCGCGCTTGTTCAGTGCGGCATGGGCGCCAATGGCCAGCGACACGGTGCCGACCAGCGCCGCCGCGATGGCGAGCGAGCGTCGGGATACGCCAGGTCCGAAGAATTGGCTAAACACGGTCATCACAGGTCTCATTCGCAATCACTACCCATCGCGCGTTTGCTTGGTCGCGCCGGCTACTCGTTTGGTTTCCCGATGCCACTTTCCGAAAGCGATCGGCCGCATATTGCGCGGGGACTTCCGATCGGCGGTGGCTGGGGTGGGGGCCGTTTGACGGCCGATTATGCTCAATTTGCGGCGTCGCAACAAACAAACCTTTAACCCGCGGGGTAACCTGCCCGCAACCCTAATTGTCCGTTAACGGCGGCCCGAGGCCGGCGGGTTCCGTGATGTAGATCACACAGAAGTCATTGCCCCTCCAAGGCTGTGTATCATCCGTCATTTCCTTGAAATTGCTGCATCTTTCATGCCATTGCTCGGTTGTTGACAGATCCTGGGGGGATTCCCTGCGAATGAGCCCCGCATTCGCACGGAAAGACCAAAGCGCGCCGGACAAGCCGCGCGGAAAGAAGTTGAATGGCGTTTCATGAAATGGCCGGCGCCGTCGGCCGCGCGCTGATGGCGCGAAAGGACGGTCCGTCGCTCTACGATGTCTGCGATCCCCTGTTGGCCAATGGCGCGGATGCGCAGCGGCGACCAGCACCTCGTCAAGTTCTATAAGACCGCGCTCGGCAACCCGGCCCTGCGGCCCCTGCTCCGCCGGACCGGCCTCGTCGAACTGAACGACCCGTCGCGGCTTGCCGCGCTGCGCCAGGCCCTGGTCCAGGCGCGCGACGAGGAGGCGCCGGACTGGGCGGCGGTCGGCCAGCCGGTTGCAGACCTCCTCGATACCGTCGAGCTACGTCATCCCCGGCCGCCCGCTGCGCCTGCGGATCTGCCGCCACCCAGCCTTTCCGACATCGAGCATGTGATCCGCACCTGCGGCGCGCACCTGTTGCGGTCGTTCCGCCGCAACGGCTTCATCCCGGCCTATGCGGCCTTCAACCTGATCGGCGATCCCGACATCCGCAGCCGCGAGTTCATGATGGCGCTGACGGGCCTCGATGCGCGCGGCTACAAGAACTCGACACTGCTGTTCAATCTGGCGCGCATCTTCATCGCGCGCTCGCCGGCACGCGCGCTGATCAATCCGTCGTGGACGGGCATCGCGGAGCCGATGTGGCAACCGATGCAGATCCGCCACCGCTCGGCTTATTACGACGCGTTCTATATCGAGTCATTGTTGAGTTACGTCGAGAGCGGGCTGGCCTCCTCGGAGGAAGCGACCTCCGCGCAACGCGCCATATCAGCAATGGCCGATTTTTGCTTAGGCGCGAGCCGCGAGAAGGTACGCGGCGCTGACGGTCGCGACTATGACGTCGTCACCGCGATTGCGCCCGCGCCGCATCCGCAGTTCTCGCGGTTTTTCGCGCAGATCAAGCAAACGCTCGGCTTTGGCCTTTACGTGCCCGATTGCGATACCACGGCGTGCGCGTTCTCGGCCGCAACGCAAGCCGGCTCCAACGATCCGATCCTCGATCAGCCGCTGCCCGATTTCTACACCGGATACCAGGTGAAGGCCGGCGCCAATGCGCCGAAGGTGACCGTCGCGATCAACGACCACATCGATTACGACGGCGCCATCGTCACCTGGATCGACAACATCAACGGCGATCGCCCCTACGGCAACGACCTCGACCCGACACTCAATCTCGACGTCCTCGAAGCGAGCTTTCGCAACCTTGCGCGCTGGAAAATCCTGGAGACGCCACAGCGGCTCGATCTGTTGCGCGGCATCGTCAAGTTCCAGAAAAACCTTGCCGCCAGCGGCGCGTTCGCCGAGCCGCGCGCTCACATCTACTATCTGCCGGAACTCTATTCCGCCTATTTCGGCCGCTGCTACGCCGCCTTCAAGGCGCTGCCATCAGAGGCGCAAGCGGCGATCGATCCCGATGGCGCGTTTGAATTCATTCGCGAACGGGTGCTGGCCTATGTGCAGGATGAACTGATCGTCCACGAGATGAACCCGTTCGATGCGGCGCTCGCGCTGATCGCGCTTGGCCATCTCGGGGCAGAGGCTTCAAAGCTTACACCAGCCTTACACTGTATCGTGAGTCAGCTCGGCGAAGGCGGCCGGCACGGACCGTTCCGAGCGTACGAGTGGAACAAGATGAAGACCCCGACCCGCATTCTGGTCGGCGGTCCGGAAGCTACATCGGCCTTTGTGCTGATGGGTTTGTCGCTGGCACGCACGGCGTTGAAGCGAACAAACGGTTAGAGTGGCATGCGTTGCGCCAGCCGATTTCCTGCTTCAGGAATCTGCTGGTGTCCCGGTTCTGACATTCGTATGCTGTCGCGGCTTGGGCCAAATTCGCATCACAATTCGGCGCACGACTCTCCATTTTGAACGGGTCACATGTCCCAGAAGCTCCTGTTCGCGATGATCGCATGGCTGCTGCCGACGTTGGCGCAGGCGGCCGACATCACCGGCACCGCGAAGGTCCGCGAGGGTGACACGGTCGTGATCGGAACCAACCGGATCAGGCTCGGTGGCATTGATGCGCCTTCGGTCGATCAGCTTTGCCTCAACAGCAAGGGTGAACGGTGGACCTGCGGAATCGCGGCGCGTGACGAACTCATCAAGCATGCCGACAACAGAACCTGGACCTGCCACGGCCAGAACCCCGACCGGCGCGGCCGGCTGGTGGCGCGATGCATCGTCGATGGCGAAGACATCCAGAAATGGATGGTGCGGAACGGCTGGGCGCTATCCTATGCGCGGTTCTCCCACGACTATGACGCGGACGAAAAGGCCGCGCGCGACGACAAGGCCGGCATGTGGCAAGGGGCGTTCATCGCGCCCTGGGACTGGCGGGTCCGCAACAAGAAGACCACGATCCTCGGCGCCACCAAGCCGCCGGAAAATGCACACTCGATCCTGCAGGCATCGGCCTCCGGGCCGGTCGCGCCGTCGCCGGACTGCACCATCAAGGGCAACGTCAATAGTGCCGGCGAGTGCATCTATCACCGGCCGACCAGCCGCTGGTATGCGCGGATCGAAATGAAGATCAGCAAAGGCACGCGCTGGTTCTGCTCGGTCGAGGAGGCTGAAGCCGCAGGCTGCCGCGAGACGAGACGGTAGCACGCATCTCTCCTGACCACGGGCCGCCCGCGCGCAACGGAGACGCCGTGACCAACATTCCTGGCACCTCGCCGTCGCATCATCCGCATCGCCGGCTGGATCAATTCCTGCTCCTCGCGCTCGCGGTTCTCCTGGCGTACACGGTGCTCGCCTACGTGGCGCTGCCTTTATTGTGGAGCCACTACGAACATCAGCGTGGCCTTGCGAACCTGCCGATGGTGACGCGCACGGCGCAGGATATTCCGGGCGATCCGATCAACGTCGGTTTGATCGGCGACAAACGCGACGTGCTTTGCGCCATGCACGCAGCGAACTGGTATCCGGCCGATCCGGTAACTGCACGGTCGTCAATCGAGATTGCCGGCAGTGTGCTGCTCGACCGGCCCTACGACCGCGCGCCGGTCAGTCCCCTCTTCTATCTCGGCAGGCCTGAAGATCTCGCCTTCGAGAAACCGGTCGGCGACAGCGCCGACCGCCGCCATCATGTGCGGTTCTGGAAAGTGCTGGATCAGGGTCAGGAAAAACGCCCGGTGTGGTTAGGGTCCGCCACCTTCGATCGCGGCGTGGGCGTGAGCCATTACACCGGAGCGATCACCCATCATATTGCCCCCGACGTCGACGCCGATCGCGGCCTGCTCGCGTCCGATCTCGAGGCCGCGCAGGTGGTGGAGGCCAAATACCAGGTGACGGGTGTCGGCGTCACGCTTACCGGGCGAAACGGCGGCGGCGATCCCTATTTCACCGACGGCGAAGTGTGGATCTTGCGGCTGGTCGAGGCGTGCCAAAAGAGAACAGCCCCTGCGGAAATCATTCCAAGCCCGATGGCAACCGAGATCAAGGATCAGATCTGGCACGCGGTTGCCGATACGCTCACGAAATAGCGGCTGGCCATCCGGTTTTTATTGAATCTGCATGACTGCCTCACTCGAATATCATCCGATCCCGGCTTGAATTTCCCGCCATTCCCCTGCATCCCTTTCTGCCTCGAAAACTCGAAGAGGAATCACGAAAATGTCCGTTCGCGCGGGCCGGGAATTCCTGGCGATCCCCGGACCTACCAACATGCCCGACGAAGTGCTGCGGGCGATGCACCGTCCGGCACTCGACATCTATTCCGAAGAGATGGTGGATCTGACCCAGGGGCTGCTGCGCGACCTCTCCAGCCTGTTCGTCACCAAGGGCAAATCCTACATCTACATCGCCAACGGCCATGGCGCCTGGGAAGCGGTGCTCAGCAACGTGCTGTCGCGCGGCGACAAGGTGCTGGTGCTGGAGAGCGGACGGTTTGCCATCAACTGGGGCAATGCGGCCGCCGCCATGGGCGCCGACGTCGAAGTGCTCAAGGGCGACTGGCGCCGCGCCATTCGCGTCGCGGAAGTCGAGGCGCGCCTGCGGCAGGACAAGGAACACAAGATCAAGGCGATCCTCGCCGTCCAGATCGACACGGCTTCCGGCGCCGTCAACGACATCGAGGCCATCGGCAAGGCCATCAAGGCGACCGGCCATCCCGCGCTCTATCTGGTCGACACCGTGGCCTCGCTTGGCTGCATGCCGTTCGACATGGATGCCTGGGGCATCGATGTCGCGATGTCCGGTTCGCAGAAGGGCCTGATGACGCCGCCCGGCCTCGGCTTTTGCGCCGTCAACGACCGCGCCCAGGAGGTGCACAGGCACGCGAACATGCGGACGCCCTATTGGGACTGGACCGAGCGGGACATGGCCGAAAATTACCGGGTATATGGCGGCACGGCACCGGTTCATTTGCTGTTCGCGCTCCGCCAGGCCATCGACATGATCCATGAGGAAGGGCTTGAAAACATCTTCCTCCGCCACCGCCTGTTGGCCGAAGCCGTGCGTTCCGCCGTCGCGGTCTGGTCCGAGGGCCAGGTACTCAATTTCAATATTGCCGAGGCAGCCGAACGCTCGAACACCGTCACGACCGTCGCGATGGCCGGCAGCCACAACCCGGCCGACCTTCAGCGCTACTGCAAGGAGAAATGCGGCGTGGTGCTGGGCACCGGGATCGGCGAACTGGCCGGTCAGGCGTTCCGGATCGCCCATATGGGCCACGTCAACGCGCCGATGATCCTGGGCACCCTGGGCGTGATCGAAGTCGGGCTGCAAGCGCTCGGCATTCCCCACGGCAAGGGCGGCGTCGAGGCGGCGATCGGCTATCTCGGCGACAACGTTCCCGCCTGATGCCTTGAAATCGAGGCGGAAGGCGGCTTCCCGGCCGCCCCGCATTCGTGCATAAACTGATCTGTCGATAAATAAGCCGCCGGCACCGGCACACGCGCATTCCCGTTTCTGTCACGATCAGTCCCGTCGCCCAAAGGCGAGGATTTTGATCGCTGCGGCATGCGCTAGGGAACAACAGGGAGTGAAGCGATTGGCGTCGGTTGAATTGCGTGACCTCACCAAGCGGTTCGGATCGGTGACGGTCGTTGATAACGTCGCGTTGCGCATCGACCACGGACAACTGGTCTGCCTTCTCGGCCCTTCCGGCTGCGGCAAGACCACGACGCTGCGGCTGATCGCTGGCTTTCTCGAGCCGACCGCTGGCGAAATCCGCGTCGGCGACCGCCTGGTGTCGTCCGCGGCGCGCACGCTGCCGCCCGAACAGCGCAAGATGTCGATGATCTTCCAGAGCTACGCGCTCTGGCCGCACATGACGGTTGCCGAAAACATCGTCTATGGGCTTCGCCTGCGAAAGCTGGACCGCGACACCATCGGCAAGAAGCTCAAGGCCATCCTTCAAACCACCAAGCTCGAACCGTTGGCCGAGCGCTATCCCGGCGAACTCTCGGGCGGGCAGCAGCAGCGCGTCGCGCTGGCGCGCGCGCTCGTCGTCGAGCCCGAAACCCTGTTGCTCGACGAGCCGCTCTCGAACCTCGACGCCAATTTGCGCGAGGAGATGCGTTTCGAAATCCGCAGGCTGCACGACGAATATCGCTACACGACCGTTTATGTCACCCATGACCAGTCCGAAGCGATGACGACGGCCGACCTGATCGCGGTGATGAGCGGCGGCAAGATCGACCAGCTCGGCACGCCGGAAGACATTTACGATCGGCCGCAATCGGAATTCGTCGCGCGTTTCATCGGCTCCAGCAACGTCATCAAGGGCAAAGCGCGCGACGAGAACCATATCTCGTTTTGCGGCGCGACCTTCCGCGTGATCGGCGCGAAGCTCGCGGCCAATCAGGACGCAGCGGTCGCGATCCGCCAGCACGACATCCAGCTTTCGACCAGCGCGCCGGCCGCCGCCGACAACACCGTGAAGGCGACCGTGACGCGGCAGGTGTTTCTCGGCGCCAACCGCGACTATGTGGTCGAGACCTCCGACGGCACGACGTTGCGCGCCGTCACCTCACCGCAGACCGCCATTGCCGCCGGCACCGAGGTGTGGCTGACATTGCCGCCCGAGCGCTGCCGCGCGCTGCTGCGGTAGTGGAGTGGATTTGACGTTCGCTAACGCGAGGCCACGATGAAGCAGCGGAATTTATCCAGACGCGAGGCGATCAAGGGATCGGCCGCGCTGGGCTTTGCGCTTTTTGCTTCTCCCCTCAAGGCCGCGGCGCCCGAGCCCGTCGCCGTCACGCCGCAGTTGATCGACGCCGCCAAGCGCGAAGGCAAGGTCGTGCTCTATTCCGCCATGGACCTGCCGGTGGGCGAAAAGCTCGGCAACGCGTTCCAGGCGCAATTTCCCGGCGTCGAGGTGCAGATCGAACGTTCCGGCTCGGAGCGGCTGTTTCAGCGGATCGCGCAGGAATTTTCCTCGAACATCCACGCCGCCGACGTCATCACCACGGCCGATGCCTCTCATGTCATCTCGTGGAAGCGCAACGGCTGGCTGGCGCCTTTTGTCCCGGAAGATGTCGCGAAATATTTTCCCGGCGAGTACCGCGACGCCGACGGCATGTTTGCGACCTCGCGCGTCTGGCTCTCGTCAATTGCCTACAACACCAACCTGGTGAAGCCCGCCGATGCGCCGGCAAGCTACGCCGACCTGCTCGATCCCCGGTGGGCGGGCAAGATGGTGAAGGGCCATCCCGCCTACAGCGGCACGATCATGACCGCGACGTTTCAGCTCGTTCGCGAGCTTGGATGGGATTACCTGGAAAAGCTGTCGAAGCAGCGCGTGATGCAGGTTCAGTCCTCGACCGATCCGCCGAAGAAACTCTCGCTCGGCGAGCGCGCGATCATGGCCGACGGCAACGAATACAACGTCGTGCTGTTGAAGGAAGCCGGCCAGCCGGTCGAGCCGATCTATCCGAGCGAGGGCACGCCGACCATCTCCGGTCCTACCGCGATCTTTGCCACGGCGCCGCATCCCAATGCCGCGCGGCTGTTTCAGGCGTGGCTGCATACGCGGCAGACCCAGCAATTCTTTACCGACTTCACCGCGCAATATTCGGCCCACCCGCAGGTGACGCCGAAACCGGGTCGCCGCAAGATCTCCGACATCAAGCTGATGAAGGAAGACGCGGCGGGGGTCGAAAAGATGACCGAAGAAATCAAGATGCGCTATGCGCGCCTGTTCAGGGTGTAACGAGACATGACCATCGCCAGCGAGATCGATACCCCGAGAGCCAGGATCGACTGGACCAAGCCGGTGCTGTGGCTGTTCGCGGCCGTCATGATCGTTTTGATCGTGCTGCCGATGTCGTGGCTCTTGATCTACAGCCTGACCGACAAGGGCCACGTGACGTTGCAAAACTTCGTCACGCTGTTCTCGATCCCGATTTCCTCGATCCGTTGTTGACCACCGCGATCATCGCGACGAGCTCGGCGATCATCTGTTGCCTGGTCGCGGCCCCCATGGGGTGGCTGGTCTCGCGCACCGACATGCCGGGCCGGCAAACCATCCGCGCGCTCGTCACCGCTTCATTCGTGACGCCGCCATTTCTGGGTGCGGTTGCCTGGGAATTGCTGGCGGCGCCGAACAGCGGATTGCTCAATCAGCTTTATCGCTTCGTCACCGGGGCCGAATCCGACGCCCATCTGTTCGACATCTATTCGCTGCCCGGAATCATCTTCGTCATCTCCTGCTACACGTTCCCCTTCGTGTTCGTGCTGGTCGCGAACTCGCTCGATAACATGCCCGGCGAACTGGAGGACGCTTCCGCCATTCTCGGCGGCCGGGCGTGGACGACGGCGCGGCGCATCACGATTCCGCTGGCGCTGCCGGCGATCGTCGCAGGCGCCCTGATCGCCTTCCTGCAAGCCATGACGCTGTTCGGCTCGCCGGCCATCCTGGCGCTGCCGGCAGGCTTCCACACCATGACCACGAAGATCTGGAGCCTGTTCCAGTATCCGCCGAAGCTTGAGCTCGCCGCTGCTGCGGCCGTGCCGCTGCTGGTCCTGACCATTCTGCTGCTGCAAGGACAGAAGTTCCTGCTCGGACGGCGCGGCTTTTCGGTGCTCGGCGGCAAATACGGCGCGCCGCGCAAGGTCGAGATGAAGCAGTGGCGCTGGGTGGCGCTTGGCTTCTGCCTCCTGATGCTGCTCAACCCGGTGTTCCTGCCATACTTCGCGCTGTTCAATGCCGCGTTCTCGCCGAACGCCACCACGCTGGTGACGCCCTCGACCTTCACCTTGCACAACATCGTGTTCGTATTCACCGAACTGTCGTCGACGCAACTGGCGCTGAAGAACACCGTGATCCTCGGCACCTCGACCGCAACGGTCGGCACTTTGCTGGCGCTCGTGATCGCTTACGTCACCACGCGAAAGGTGATCGCGGGCCATCGCGTGCTCGGCTTCCTCGCCACCGCGCCGGTCGCCGTTCCCGGCATCGTGCTCGGCGTCGGCCTGTTCCTGAGCTATACGCGCCCGCCGTTCGTGCTCTACGGCACGCTCTGGATTTTGCTGATCGCGTTTTTGACCATCAACCTGCCGTCGGCCTACCAGCAATTGCAGGCCGCGTTTGCCACCGTTCATCCCGAGCTCGAGGAAGCGAGCCGCATCCTCGGCGCGACGCGGCTGCAAGCGCTTCGCCAGATCACCGCGCCGCTGTTGCGCACCGGCGTCATCGCCACCTGGTGCTTCATCTTCATCGGCGTGATGCGCGAGCTGTCGGCCGCGATCGTGCTGTTCACCTCGCAAACCAAGGTGATCAGCGTCCTGATCTACGATCTCAACGAAAGCGGCGACCTCGCCGCGATTTCCGTCCTCGGCATCGCCATGCTGCTGATCACGTTCGCGGTGGTGATGGCCGTCAACCGGATTCCGGTGTTCGGCGGCAATGCCGGCGCGCGGCTGAGGAACTAATTCGCCAGCCGATACGCCTCGACCTGCGTCTTGAGCTGGTCGAGGGCATGCCGTGCGGGCTTCGCGCGATCGACGCGGTATTTCCCCTGCGCGAGCCAGTCGAGGATTTTCAGATCGATGGCTGGCGAATGGTGGATCACGTCCGAATAATTGTTCAGATCGTGCGTGACGTCCTCGACGCTGCGAAAATCGAACAGGCGCACGTTCGGTAATTCCATCAGCCGGCGGCAAAAATAGGCTGAAAACGCGTAGACGCTTTTCAAGCGTGGCGGGCGACGTCTCGCGCAGCGCGACCCATTGCAAGATCGAATAGGGCGGCAGATAGATGTCGAAGGTCACGTCGGGATGCTTTCGGATCAAGCCGATCGCGTCGCGCTCGAAAACGCGGACCTTCATGTCGTAGTCGGTATCGTCAAGCAGGTATCTGCTGCGAGCGGGATCGGTGATGTAGCTGTAGGCCGCCATCGCCCGCCTGGCGTTATAGAGTGCGCCGACGTCTTCGCCCGGCTGCAGCGTATTGATGTCGTCGACGTTGCGAAGCCAGAACTTGAACAGGGCTTCGTTCGCCAGCGATGCCGTGACCGGCTCCAGCGACGGGATCGATCGCGCCGCGACCCACAGCGACTCCTTCGCCATCGCGCCATCGAAGAGGTAGGAGGCGATACCCTTCACGTTGCCTCGATAGAGATCGGCCGGCAAATTCGTGTTGGCGTCGATGTCGGGCGTGTCGTGAAAGATCCAGTCGTCGACTGCCCAGATCACGCGTTTCGGATGCCGCGCCATCGCCGCATCGAGCACGAAGACCTGTTCGCGCGAGCTCGAACCGGTCATCGACAGCTTCAATGACTTCACGCCGAGAATGCGGTCGATGTCGCTCTGGTGAAAATGGATCGCGAGCGAGGTCCCCATCAAGAGCGTATCGAACGCCTGGCTCCTGATCAGTCCGGCGTTCTGCAAGCGGCTGTCTTGCGAATACATCGGCGTGAACAACCGCGAGGTGCGAAATATCTGCAACGGATCGACGGCAAAGTTGAGCGCCGCCGCGACGAGCATGATCGACAAGCTCGCGGCGAGAAAACGAAAGATGTCTTTGATCGACTGATCCACCATCTAGAACCGGAAATAAATGAATTCGCTGTGTTGCTGGATGCCGAGAACACCGAACGCAAATGCCGCCGCGCCGCCGTATAGCAACAGCGGCCGCACCTGCCATGTGCCGAGATTGACGCCGACGGACCTGTTCTTGTGGTCGTAGCCCACGATCGCTTGCGTGTTCGGTGCGAGCCAGGCGATCGCGGCATAGATCGCGATCAGGCCGGACTGGATCATCTCGGTGTGGCCGAAAACGACCTGACCGGGATCTGCCATCCGCGACAGCACGGAGAGCGCCGAAGCGAGACTTTCAGCCCGGAAGAAAACCCAGGCGACGACGACCGCAACAAAGGTCAGCAGGAACGAGACGAGGCGCGCGGGCCGCTTCAACGGCTCAGGGATCGCCGGCCCAAAATTCGTCCATGCGTGATTGATGCAAAGGTAAAGGCCGTGCAGCGCGCCCCAGATTACGAATGTCCAGGCGGCGCCGTGCCAGAGGCCGCCGAGCAACATCGTGACCATCAGGTTCACGTAACGCAGCAGCGAGCCATGCCGGTTGCCGCCGAGCGGAATGTAGAGATAGTCGCGCAGGAACTGCGACAAGGTCATGTGCCAGCGGCGCCAGAAATCGATGATGCTGGTGGCCTTGTAAGGCGAGTTGAAATTCAGCGGCAGGAAGATGCCGAACATCAGCGAGATTCCGATCGCCATGTCGGAATAGCCGGAGAAGTCGAAATAGAGCTGGAACGTGTAAGCCAGCGCGCCGATCCAGGCCTGGTCGAATGACGGCGACGCCTGATGAAAGGCGAGCGCCACCAGCGGCTGGATGCCGTCGGCCAGCACCGTCTTCTTGAACAGGCCGATGCCGAAGATGATCAGCCCGAACAGGATCAGCCGCGGATTCGGCCGCTTCGAATTGGCCGATTCGAACTGCGGGATCATGTCGCGGTGATGCAGGATCGGCCCCGCGATCAAATGCGGGAAGTAGGTCACGAACAGCGCGTAATGCGGCAACGCGTAATGAGCAACCTTGCCCCGGTAGGCGTCGACCAGAAAGGCGATCTGGGTGAAGGTGTAAAAGGAGATGCCGACCGGGAGCAGAATGTTCACGGTCACGGACGTCGAAAACAACGCGTTGAAATTGCCAACGATGAAGCCGGCATATTTGAAGACGCCAAGCGCCAGCAGATCGCCGGCGACGCCCGTCGTCAGCACCGCAAAGCGCGACCTCTCGCGCAAGGAACCCGAGATCAGCAGCCAGCCGATGAGATAATTGAACGCGATCGATCCGAGCAGCAGCGCCACGAACGGCCAGTTGCTGAATGAATAGAAAACCAGCGACGCCAGCGCGAGCCAGATGACCGGCGCTCGACTACCGAGACGATTAGTCGCGAAATAGCCAGCGAGAGCGACCGGCAAAAACACGAAAATGAACGGGTAGGAGTTGAAAAGCATCGGTTTCCCTGGGAGAGGGAAGCCTAAACATATACGTCCGCGATCAACAAGTTCTGGTGTCCCGGTTCTGACATTCGTACCGTGTCGCTTCGATTTCGTTTACGAATGTCAGAACCGAGGGACACCAGGAAATGTTGGGTTCCAGTGCGGCTTGGATTTGACATTCGCCTAAAGAACTCGCGGCGACACTGAAGCGAATGTCAAATCCACCGCACTGGCGCGAATGCCGCATCTCTGGCAATCCGCCCCTCGCGACCCGATATGATCCCTGCCCCGCCTGAAGCGAGAAAAGACGATGGACCAAAAGAGCCCCCAGACGCCGATCGCGCCGCGCCGCCCGCATTCCGTCACCACCCACGGCATCACGATCGTCGACGATTATGCGTGGCTGAAGGATGAAAACTGGCAGGACGTGCTGCGCGATCCGTCGATTCTGGACCCGGAGATCCGCACCTATCTCGAGGCCGAGAACGCCTTCACCGAGAGCCTGCTCGGCCAGACCGCGGCCTTGCAGAAGCGCCTGGTCAAGGAAATGCGCGGCCGCATCAAGGAAGACGATTCCAGCGTCCCCTCGCCCGACGGTCCCTATGCTTACCTCAGCAAGTTCCGCGAGGGCGGCCAGCATCAGTTGTTCGGACGCACGCCGCGCGATGGCGGCGAAGCCGAGATCATTCTCGATGGCGACGAGCTTGCCGCACACCACGAATACTTCAAGTTCGGCGGCGCGCGGCATTCGCCAAATCACAAGCTTCAGGCCTGGAGCGCCGACACCAAAGGCTCGGAGTATTTCTCGATCCGGGTTCGCGACTGGGCGACCAAAAAGGATTTCGACGATCTCGTTGAGGAGACCGACGGCGGCGTGGTGTGGAACGGCGACTCGACCGCCTTCTTCTATGTGAAGCTCGACGAAAACCATCGCCCGCTGCAAGTCTGGCGCCATCGCCTCGGCACCACGCAGTCCGACGACCTTCTGGTCTATGAGGAACCGGACGCCGGCTGGTTCACCCACATCCACGAAAGCTCCAGCGGCCGCTATTGCGTGATTGCCGGCGGCGACCATGACACATCCGAACAGCGCCTGATCGATCTTTCCGATTCCTCGTCCACGCCGCGGCTGGTGGCTGCGCGCGAGAAAGACGTGCAGTACTCGGTCAATGATCGCGGCGATCAGCTGTTCATCCTCACCAACGTCGACAAGGCCATCGACTTCAAGATCATGACCACGCCGCTGAACGCGACGGAACGGGCCAATTGGCGTGACCTGGTGCCCTACCGCGAAGGCATCTATGTGCTCGACGTCGAGATATTCTCCGGCCACATGGTGCGGCTCGAACGCGCCAATGCATTGCCCGCCGTCGTCATCCGCGATCTCGACAACGGCACGGAACACGCGATTGCTTTCGACGAGGCCGCCTACTCGCTCGACACGCTGGGCACTTACGAGTTTGAGACGACCAACCTGCGCTTCTCGTATTCGTCGATGACGACGCCGACCGAAGTCTACGACTACGACATGACGAAGCGGACGCGCGTTTTGCGCAAGCGCCAGGATATCCCAAGCGGCCATAACCCCGCCGAATACGTCACGACCCGCATCATGGCGAAGTCGCATGACGGCGCCGAGGTGCCGGTCTCGATCCTGCATCGTCGCGACCTGAAGCGCGACGGCGCCGCGCCTTTGCTGCTCTATGGTTACGGGTCCTACGGCATGGCGATGCCGGCGTCGTTTTCCGCCAACCGGCTGTCGCTGGTCGACCGTGGCTTTGTCTATGCCATCGCGCATATCCGCGGCGGCGCCGACAAGGGCTGGGGCTGGTATCTCGACGGCAAGCGCGCCAAGAAGACCAACAGCTTCGACGATTTCGTCGCCTGCGCCCGCACGCTGATATCCGAGAAATATACTTCCACTGGGCGCATCGTCGCCCATGGCGCGAGTGCCGGCGGCATGTTGATGGGTGCGGTGGCCAATCAGGCCGGCGAGTTGTTCGCCGGCATTGTCGCCGAGGTGCCCTTTGTCGATGTGCTCAACACCATGCTCGATCTCTCGCTGCCGCTGACGCCGCCGGAGTGGCCGGAATGGGGTAATCCGACCGAGAGCGCGACCGATTTCAAGACCATTCTTTCCTACTCGCCTTACGACAACATCGCGGCGAAGCCATATCCGGCGATCCTGGCGATGGGCGGCCTCACCGATCCGCGCGTGACGTATTGGGAGCCGGCGAAATGGGTGGCGCGGCTGCGCGCGACCATGACCGGCGGCGGCCCGGTGTTGTTGCGCACCAACATGGGCGCAGGCCATGGCGGCGCGTCCGGACGCTTCGACCGGCTCGATGAAGTCGCGATTGTCTACGCCTTTGCGCTGTGGACCACGGGGCTGGCGGAGGCGGGAGGCTGACAGTTCGATCCCTCGAGACGGCGCTGACGCGCCTCCTCGGGATGCGCGTCCCTCATGGCTGAGGACCGCGCATGCGGCGTCTCGAACCATGAGGCGAATCCAGGAAGAAGCTACCGCCCGTTCTGCTTCCGCCACGCGGCGAAGTCGACCGAGGTCTGTTCGTCGGTCGCCGGATAAAGCCCGAGGATCGATTTTCCTTTTTGCACCTGTTCGGTGACGAAATCCTCGAACGCCGTCATCTCGACGGCCTCGTTGGCGATCTCGTCGGCCAGATGCGCGGGGATCACGATCACGCCGTCGCTGTCGCCGAGAATGACGTCGCCGGGAAACACCGGCGCATCGCCGCATCCGATCGGCACATTGATCTCGATCGCATGATGCAGTGTCAGGTTCGTCGGTGCGCTCGGGCGGTGATGATAGGCCGGGAAACCGAGTTTTCCGATCTCGACGAAATCGCGAAAGCCGCCGTCGGTGATGACGCCGGCGACGCCGCGCTTCATCAGCCGCGTGACGAGAATCGCGCCGGCCGACGCGGCGCGCGCATCCTTCCGGCTATCCATCACCAGCACCGCACCCGGCGGACAATCCTCGACCGCCTTGCGCTGCGGATGGGCGCGATCGCGAAACACCTCGATCTTGTTGAGATCCTCGCGCGCCGGCATGTAGCGCAGCGTGAAGGCCTCGCCGACCAGCACAGGTTGATCCGCACCCAGGGGATGCACGTCCTGGATCATCTGGATGCGAAAGCCACGCTTGAAAAGCGCGGTCGCCACCGTCGCGGTTGAGACGGTCTTCAGTTTGTTGCGGGTGGCGTCGGACAATTTTGACATGATTCAATCCCTGCTGTCGTTCCGGGGCGCGAAGCGAACTCTGATGTGCGCTTGCACATCAGAGAACCTCGAGATTCCGGGTCTGGTCCTCAGCGCAAAATTGAATTCAATTTTGTCGCGTCGGACCATCCCGGAATGACGATGAAACTAGAAAATCGAGGGCTCGCCGACCGGCTTGCCGAACGTGGTTTCGAGAAAATCGAAATCGCAGCCTTCGTTGGCCTGCTTGATGTGCTTGGTGAACATCCAGCCATAGCCACGCTCGAAGCGCGTCTCCGGCTGCTTCCATTCGGCGCGGCGCTTCGCCAACTCGGCCTCGGAAACGTCGAGATTGATGGTGCGGGCGTCGACGTCCAGCGTGATCTTGTCGCCGTTCTTCACCAGTGCGAGCGGACCGCCGATATACGACTCCGGCGAGACGTGCAGGATGCAGGCGCCGTAACTCGTGCCGCTCATGCGCGAATCCGACAGCCGCACCATGTCGCGCACGCCTTGTTTCACGAGCTTGGTCGGGATCGGCAGCATCCCCCATTCCGGCATGCCCGGGCCGCCTTGCGGACCGGCATTGCGCAGGATCAGCACGTGATCGGCCGTGACGTCGAGATCGGGATCGTCAACCGCCTTCTTCATCGACGGATAGTCGTCGAACACCAGCGCGGTGCCGGTATGCTTGAGGAAACGCGGATCGCAGGCGGAAGGCTTGATCACGCAGCCATCGGGCGCAAGGTTGCCCTTGAGCACGGCGAGCGCACCTTCCGCATAGATCGGGTTGTCGACGCTGCGGATCACGTCATCGTCGTGGACTTCGGCGCGGGCGATATTTTCACCCAGCGTCTGGCCCGTGACCGTCAATACATCGAGATGCAGATGCGGCTTGATGCGGCTCATCAGCCCGGGCAGGCCGCCGGCGTAATAAAAATCTTCCATCAGATATTTGTCGCCACTCGGCCGCACATTGGCGATGACAGGCACCTTGCGGCTCGCCTTCTCGAAATCATCGAGACCGATGTCCTGCCCGGCGCGGCGCGCCTGCGCGATCAGATGGATGATGGCGTTGGTGGAGCAGCCCATCGCCATCGCCACCGTGATGGCGTTCTCGAACGCCTTGCGCGTCTGGATCTTCTTCGGCGTCAAATCTTCCCAGACCATCTCGACGATGCGCCGTCCGCATTCCGAGGCCATGCGGATGTGGCCCGCATCCGCCGCCGGAATCGAGGACGCGCCCGGCAGCGTCATGCCGATGGATTCCGCGATCGCCGTCATCGTCGAGGCGGTGCCCATGGTCATGCAGGTGCCGTAGCTGCGGGCGATGCCCGCCTCGACGTCGACCCAGTCTCGCTCGGAAATCTTGCCGGCTCGCCGTTCGTCCCAGTATTTCCAGGCGTCCGATCCCGAGCCGAGCGTCTTGCCCTTCCAGTTGCCGCGCAGCATCGGGCCCGCGGGCAGATAGATCGCCGGGAATGTTCATGCTGGTCGCGCCGAGCAGAAGCGCGGGCGTGGTCTTGTCGCAGCCGCCCATCAGCACGACGCCGTCGACGGGATGGCCGCGCAGCAATTCCTCGGCGTCCATCGCCAGCAGATTGCGATAGAGCATGGTGGTCGGCTTCAGGAAGGATTCCGACAGAGACAACGCCGGCAATTCCATCGGAAAGCCGCCGGCCATCAGGATGCCGCGCTTGACGTCGTCGACACGGCTCTTGAAGTGCATGTGGCAGGGTTGGGCGTCGGACCAGGTGTTGAGGATCGCGATCACCGGCCGGCCTTTCCATTCCTCCGGCGCATAGCCCATCTGCATGGCGCGCGAGCGATGGCCAAAGGACCTGAGATCGTCGGGCGCGAACCAGCGCGCGCTGCGGAGTGCATCTGGATTTTTCTTGTTTTCAGTCATGGTGACACCCGTTCGATCTCTTCCGATCGAGTCATGTCACAAGCCGTCCATGACGAGCAAGGGCCATGACGCGAAGGCCATCACGCGCAGCTGATCGCGAACCGGCGGCTTAAATGGCCGCACCGCTTCAGGAAGCGCGGGCGGCCGTCATCACGATCCGGACCAGATCGGCGGCATTTTTGGCGCCGAGCTTTTTCATGATGTTCGCGCGATGGTCTTCGATGGTGCGCGGGCTAATTCCCAGATGCCGCCCGGCCTCCTTGTTGGAAGCTCCGGCGGTGAATTGCTCCAGCACTTCACGCTCCCGCCGGGTCAGCGGCTCGCGGCCGGGGAAATGCAGGGAGCCGATGTTGGAGGCAGAGCGATCGGCCTGGCGGCGCGCATAGGCTTCGATCGCCTCGGTCAGCCGCGCCACGATTTCGTTGCCGCGAAACGGCTTCTCGATGAAGTCCAGCGCGCCGTTCTTGATCGCGGTGACCGCCATGGCGATATCGCCCTGCCCGGAAACGATGAAGATGGGCGCCGGATAATCCTCGCCGCGCAGCTCCCTCAGGATATCCAGGCCGGACTTTCCGGGGATGTGGACGTCCAGCAGGATGCAGGCGGGGGTGCGGCTTCGCGCGACCGCCAGAAGCGCGGCGCCGTCGGCGAAGCAGATGACTTCATAGCCGCCCGCCGACAAGACGATGGAAAGTGTTTCGCGTACGGCGGGATCGTCGTCGACGACGAAGATCTCACCACGAGAGGACGGCTTTTCGCTCATGTGCCCATCGTCCCTTGAACTGCAAAAAACGAGGTAGTCCAGCGGGTTTGCGCCTTGGAGGACGCAAATCGCCCTACCCCGTATTTTTACGGGACTAATACTTAACGCACAAGTAGCAGCTTGATTTTGTCTAGCGCGAAAAGTTCCGCGCGGCGGAGGCGAGAACAGGCCTCCTTAATGGGTGGAACTCGCGGCCGGCTTCTTCTTGGCGCGGGCCTTGGCCTTCAGAAACTGGATATCCATCTCGGTGCCGTTGACGCGGACGAGTTCGCAGCGGCGATAAGCGAGCCCGGTCGAGGACAGCAGCAGAAAGAACTCCTTGAGATTGAGCCCCTGGATCGAACCTTCGACCGTCAGCACCGCATCATTGTCGGAGATGGCGTTGAGGAGACAGTCACGCCGCCAGGTTCCGTCGATCCCCATGATGCAAACATCATAGCCTCGGCCGAACGTCACGCGGTCCGGTAATTTTTTCTCTTCGTTCATGGTCGCAATCAGCTGGCGGAAGCGAGAACTTGAACGTTGGACGCGGGGCTTTCCGCAGAAATCGAACACCGGCGTCTTTGCAACCGTTAGTCGGCCAGGGCCAACGCCGCGTTAATTTCGGCGCCCGGACAAATACGGGTGAGAAATCCCGCTGAAGGCACTGACCGCCCGCCTCGGATGGCCCGTTTGGCGCATAGGGTTAAGTTTCGATTAAGCAGCTTTGGCGCAGGAACAAGTGGAAAAAACTGTCACGTTTTGAGCGACATGCTGCGGTCTGCGGGTGCCGCGGCCACGCTGACCGAAAAGTGACCCGGCAGTTCCCCGGGAGGCGGCAGCCCCTTACCGTTTTTTTTACGACTTAATTTACGACGCCCTGCTTTGATCGTTCGGAAGCGCCTTGCTGGCCACGGGCAGCAAGGGTTCTCGCCGCCAATCACAACCATTTCGCAATGATTCAGACCCGTCTCAAGGAATTCTTGCACCGATTGACGCCGCCGACGCGCAGCAACCTGCTGGATGAACTCGAGCGGCTCGAGCTTTCGGGCACGGAAATCGCCTGCACCGGCGAGGTCATGGAGACGTTGCGCGCGGAATTTCGCAACAACGGCCAGAGCCAGAAGCGCAACAGCGTTCCGGCGCGCCATTTCTTCGCTCCGCTCGAACCGTTGCTGGTAGACGGCGCTCCCCAGCATGCCACGACGGGCGGCATCCAGCGCGGATCGCTGTCGGCGATCTGGGAATGGATCACCCGCGACCTGCTGCCGACGATGGCGCGCGACTACATCAAGGAAATCACCGACCTGGTCGGAATGGACAAGCAGCGCGAGGCGCGTCAGGCGGCGACGACGTTTCAAACCAAGGTCATGAAGAGCATGGGGAACATCCTCGGCTCGCCCGACAGCGCCGGCCAGATTCGCAGCAGGCTGGCGTTCTATACGGCGTCCCCGGCCGTCTTCGACGATCTCACCAAAATGCTCAGCGCGTTTCGCGCCCGCGACGAAATCGCCAAGCTGAACGAGGCGTTGCCGGCCAAGTTCGCCCGCTTTGAAGACGCCGAAGTTGCCAAGATCACACCGCTCCTCGACGCCTTTGCCAAGGCCAATCCCGAGCAGGTGCCGTTTGCGCTGATGCTGGTCTCCAAGCGCGTGAAAACGCATTGGCAGTTGATCCGGCTCGCGACCAAGGGAGCGTCGACCAAGAATGCGGCCGACGTCGCCACCGCGCCCTACGCGGCTGCGGTCTCGATGGTGCTCGACCGCATGGAAGACAAGCGCTCGATGCTGCGCATCGCGCTCAAGAACGAGCGAATTCTTGTCGCCAAGGAGCTTCTGGTCGAGATCTATGACGCGGAGTTCGCGCTGCGGGTTCGTATCGACCAACTCGCCGAATCCGACTGGGGACAAAGACTCGACGCGTTGATGGCGTCGATCACGGAACTCGTCGAGGAAGAGATCCGGCGCTTCCCCGACAATGTCGGTCACGTCCTGGGATCGCGCCGCCTGCGCCGCCACGATACGCTTTCGGGCAAGCTGACCTACTGGGCCTGGAAGGGACGTGACGCCGCCACCAACGGCGTCGCGGCTTGCAAGGAAATGCTCGGCGGGCCGACGAAATCCAGCGCCTGAGCCTGGCTCGATCCGGCTCTTTCGCGGCCGTGCAGCAATTTCTCCGCTGCGTCTTGATTGCCCGAAAGTCTAGTCGGGAAAAAGCGGAACACTCGCGGCCGTCCAGACGTTTCCATCAAAACAAGCGCCCGCCGACGACCGATCCGGTGTGCATGCGGAGTTAGCCGCCGCGCCGCGGGCCTGCGGAAGCATTTCCGGAGGCATCCCCATGGCAGCACTCGACACCAACGTTATCCCGCTCGGCCCTACCCTCACCCCTGATGAACATCAAACCCAGCTTCGGCGCGCGGTCATCGCGTCAACGATCGGCACCGCGATCGAGTGGTACGATTTCTTTCTCTACAGCACGGTGACCGGGCTCGTTTTCGCCAAGCTGTTTTTCCCCCACTCCGATCCCTGGGTCGGCACGCTCGAGGCTTTCGCGATCTACGCCGTCGGCTTTATCGCGCGCCCGGTGGGGGCTGCGATCTTCGGCCACTACGGCGACCGCATCGGCCGCAAATCGACGCTGATCGCAACGCTGCTGCTGATGGGTCTCGCGACCTTCGCCGTCGCGCTGGTGCCGACCTATGCCAGCATCGGCGTCTGGGGCGCGGTCATCCTCACGGTGCTGCGATTCATCCAGGGCGTCGGCGTCGGCGGCGAGTGGGGCGGCTCGGTGCTGATGTCGATGGAATGGGCCCGCAACGATCATTCGCGCGGGCTCGTGGCGTCGTGGCCGCAATTCGGCGTTCCCTGCGGACTGTTTCTCGCCAACCTTGCCGTGCTGGCTTTCAGCAGCATGTCCGGCGAGCAGTTCCTCGCCTGGGGCTGGCGGATTCCGTTTGCGCTCAGCATCGTGCTGGTGGGCCTCGGCCTCTACATCCGCCTGGGGATTCTGGAGACGCCGGTGTTCGCGAAACTGCTCGCCGAGCGCAAGGTCGACCGCACGCCGATGCTCACCGTGATCAAGGAGCATCCGAAGGAGATCCTGCTTTCGGCGTTCGCGCGCATGGCCGAGCAGGCGCCGTTCTATATTTTCACCGCCTTCGTCTTTTCCTACGGCATCGGCACGCTGCACGTCTCGCGCGACTTCCTGCTGACGGCGGTGCTGGCGGCGTCGGTCGTATCGTTCGTTTCGATCCCGGTGTTCGGCCATGTCTCGGATCGTATCGGCCGCAAGAACATGTACATGATCGGCGCGGCGGTGACCGGGATTTTCGGCTTCATCTATTTCGCGATGCTCAAGACCGGCTCCGAGCCGATCATCTTTGTCGCGATCATCCTGTCGCTGATCCCGCACGACATGATGTATGGCCCGCAGGCCGCGCTGATCGCCGAAAGCTTCACCGGACGGTTGCGCTACAGCGGCGCGTCGCTCGGCTATCAACTGGCGTCGATCATCGCCGGCGGACCGGCGCCGCTGATCGCCGCGTGGCTGTTCGGCACCTACCACACCGACACCGCGATCGCGATCTACATCGGCGCGTGCGCGGTGATCTCGCTGGTGGCGACAGCGATGATGACCGACTACACCGGCAAGGACATCTCCGCCGAATATCGATCGGCATCGGCGTCGAGCTGAAATGAACGAGGCTGAAACGAACCGCGCGGGCCATGCGCCCGCGCGTGGCGGTCGTTGTCGCAGATCGGATTCGACGAATCGAATCCGACGGGTAGGATACGGCTTGGACGGACATCACTCGTCCAGGCCATCTCGCGATCAAGCCGGCGGCCAAAGTCCGCGAGAGGGAATTTGAAATCCGCTGACGGGAATTTAAGCCTCAGTTAAGGGTATTAAGGTAGTGACGTAGACACCGAATCAAGCTGACCGGTCAGTTTTTAGGCTAACAGCGTTGTATTAAGTCGCTTAGTCGCATATTTGTCATGCTTGCGAGAGGATTTGTCATCCCTCGCGGAGGGAAAACCCTCGGGAGAGACGTCCATGGCCAGACCCAGCCTGCGCGAAAAGCTCGCCAGCAGCGCGGTAGACACGCTGCATACGCTTGGCTTCAAGGGATGTTCGATCCAGGACATCACCGAGGCGGCCGGTGTTCCGAAGGGCTCGTTCTTCAATCACTTCGAGAACAAGGAAGATCTCGCCATCGATGCGTTGCGGCGCTACCTCGAAGGCTCGCGCCCGGACATGCTGTTCGACGAGAGCGTGGCCCCGCTCCAGCGCCTGAAGAATCATTTCAGTTTCCTGTCCGAACGCCTGCTTTCGCAGGGATTCGAGCGCGGCTGCATGCTGGGTCTTTTCGCCGCAGAGATGGCCCGCGAGTATCCGCGGATGCGCGAGGAGCTGCGGACGGTGTTCGAGACCTGGTGCAACGGCGTCGAGCGGGTCCTGCGCGAGGCGCAGGAAAAAGGCGAGGTCGATCCACGACATGACCCCGGCCAACTGGCCCGTTTCCTGGTCAATGCCTGGGAGGGCGCCACCATCCGGCTCAAGATCACCCAGGACCGCGAACCGATCGACGACTTCCTGAACACCGCCTTCAAGGCGCTGTTAAAGTGAACGTGATCTTAATCCGCGTTGACAATTTAAGCTGACCGGTCATATTCGCTACATTGCGTATCCGTAATGGAGTTCGGCTTTAATCCGCCCCGAAGTCAATCTGACCAGTCACCTTCGATTCGGAATTGCGGTATTAAGGTACTTACCCCAGCGGATGACGCGCTAACCGAGAGAGAAGCATCATGACCCGCATTTCCAGCATTGTTTTCGCCTCTGCCGCCCTGATCGCGATTGCCAGCCAGGTTGCCCCGGCGTCGGCTCAAGGCGTTCCCGCCGGTCTGCTCCGCCTCGACTCTTCCGTCCAGGCCTTGAATGCCCAGGCGAGCGTCGCCGACGTCCAGCAGCCGAAGGTCCGCAACACCTACGCTCACGTGAAGAAGCATCACGTCGCGCAGTAACAGGCGACGGCGTTTTAGCGAACCTCCCAAAGACTTTCCTCAAGTGCGGTGACCCCCCTCGTCACCGCACTCTTTTTTTGTTTTGCCGCAAGCTGCCCCGGTGAGTTTTCGCCGCCAGGCAACGACGTCGATGCCGCGCAGTTCAGGCAGCGGTTTTTTTCATGCACAGGGCTCGAACGCTTCCGACGCCGCAGGCCGGGCGTGGGCCGGCCAGATGCTGCGACAACAGATCGACCTGCTCGCCTATATCGACCTGTTCCGGACGCTGGCGATCATCGGCGCGCTCATGGCTCCGATCGCGCTTTCACTGCGGACGATCGATCTGAACGCGCCGGCAAGGGGCATTGATCTCGGAGGGAACGGTAGCGCAGGCTCTCGCGGAGAGCGGTGAGGATTTCTCCTCGACCATGCAACACGGCTGCGTTGCTCCGCATCGGTAACCAACAGCTTTCGATTACTGAGAGTACGAAAGCTGATCTTCCGTAACGACCCGCTCGACGTTCGTCGACTTGCTCTTGATGCGGTATCTCAGGCGTCCATCCGCCTCAATGGGCATGCGCTGAACGATGGTGTAGATCATCGGCGGATCAATTTCGGCGCGGCCTTGTGGGCCTTGGGACTGGTGATGAACGTTGTCATTCAGCTTATAGGAATGAGCCAATGTGATTACCTCCTGAATTTCCGACTTCTTCGGCGTGGACCCATACCAGGACCCAACGCATCGTGTCGGCTCGCAAGTGGCGCGTGTGCCCGTGTCCTTAGGCTGCGGTTGCCTTGGTTGCAATCGCCCCTCGCCTATTTTTTCCAGATGACGGCCCACGGCGGCCTTGTTCCACCAGCCATTTCCGCCAGCCATTTCATCAGCCATGGGGGCCTTTTGGGGCTGCCAACGATGACGCGCCCGGGAATGGCAACCAGTACGACGATCTGTGTTTGAGGGTTTTAGCTGGCATGAGGCAACGGCATCTTCCCGGCGCGCGGAGATAGGGTATACACGGCCCCAAATCACGCGGGCACAGTTGTCCGGTGCGGCGGGTCGGCATCGAGCCGATGACGTCATCGAAACAAACTCCATAGCAACAATAAAGGACAAGGCCTGATCGATGAGTGGATTCAAGGAACCTGGCTTCGCGGACCGGCAAAAGGCGGCGCAGGAAGCCAGGAAGAACATCCTGCAAAAGTTTCGCAGCCAGCCCGGGCCCGACGATCCCGCGGTCAAGGCGCGGCAGGCCGAGCGCGAAGCGGTTGCTGCCGCTCGTGCCAAAGCCAATGAAGTGCGCGAGGCCGCAAAGGCCGAGCGGATCCGCCTCGAGAAAGAAGCCGCCGCCGCCGCCGAGGTCCAGCGCCTTCGCGAACAGGAAGAAGCCGCCGCACGGCAAGCAGCGCTCGAAGCCGAGCAGAAAGCTGCGCGCGACGCACGCTACGCCGCGCGGAAAAAGAAGAAAAAGTAATTCGGAGACGAGTTCGCGTTGTCCCGAAGCTTCTTCCACGCCGCAATACCAGCTCGATAATCGCATCAATATCCAATCGGGTAGCAAAAGCCCCGCCTCCAACGGGCGGGGCTCTTGTCGAATGCGGCCGACTAGCGCTGACCGCCGCCGCCACCGTGTCCACCACCACCGCCGTGACCACCGCCACCGCCGCGTGTCATTCCACCTCCGCCACCGCCACGCACCTTCCGGCACTACCGCCGCTCGGGCCACTTCTTCCGCCCATCGTGCGCCCGCCGCCACCTGGACTGCGACCAATTCCCTCGCGACCAGCAGGACGTCCGATCACGCCCCGCTCGCCTCCGCGTCCCGGGCGACCCACGTATCCGCCGCGCCCACCGCGTCCCCAACCGTGCCATCCGGCACCACCGCCCCAGCCATAACCGCGGCGCCATGAGTAACCGCACCAGTAAAACCCGGGACCGTGCCACCCATCGTCATACCAACAGTAATTTCGTCCGCCGTAAAAAAATTGGGTCTGTTCAACATTCGAGGAGACGGCACCTATCGAATCGTCGATCGGCATTGCCTCCGCCTGACCAACCATTGTGGCTAAGGCTAATGAAGCTAGGGCAGTAGTGATTGGGCGCATAAATTCCTCCAATACGCAGTGCGCGGGGCCTTCGAGGGCTTATCGGTAACATCGGGCTACGAGCCAGTTCCTGTCGACGGGCAGAACCGGAAACTTTGGGAAGTACGCCGAGTTGCCAATATGACGTCTCCGCATTTGCGCATTGCCCAGCTTGCTCCGCTCGCCGAAAGCGTCCCTCCAGCTTTTGGTGGCACTGAGCGCGTGGTGGCATGGTTGGTGGACGAACTGGTCAGCCTTGGCCACGAAGTCACCTTGTTCGCGAGTGGGGATTCTCGAACGACAGGAAAACTTCATCCCGTTTGGCCGCGCTCGCTGCGGCTCGGACACAAGAAGGTGGATCCCGACGCTGCGTATTCGCTCTTGTTGGAAGTCAATTGGCAGTCGTGCTGGCGATTTTGACGTAATCCATTCCCATGTCGACTGGCTGCCTCTTCCGCTGCTCAGCCGGCTCGGGGTGCCGTATGTCACAACGATGCACGGTCGACTTGGTCTGCCCGGACTATCGGACATCATCCAGACATTCCCCGACGCAGCATTCGTCTCGATTTCCGATAACCAACGCCTACCCCTTCCTGACGCGCACTGGATTGCAACGATACAACATGGCCTACCGTCGAACCTGTTTCATCCTTCTTACGAACAGGGATCCTATTTGGCATTTCTGGGCCGCCTGACAGCGGAAAAGGGCCCGCAGGACGCCATCCGCATTGCGCGAGCGGCCGAGTTGCCGCTACGGATCGCCCGAAGATTCCCGGGCCGAGACGGCATATTTCAAGAAGCATCTGGAGCCCCACGTCGATGGTGAGAAGGTGGTTCTGGTAGGCGAAGTCAACGACGCCGAGAAACAGCCCTTCCTCGCCGGTGCTTCCGCGCTGCTTTTCGAATCGACTGGCCGGAGCCGTTTGGCCTGGTCATGATCGAGGCACTGGCATGCGGAACGCCTGTGATTGCGTATCGCTCCGGCTCCGTACCGGAAGTGATCGAACACGGCGTAACGGGCTTCATTGTCGATAGCGAGGAAGATGCGGTCCGCGCTATTCGAGCGTTGCCAAGTCGGACGGACAAAGGTTCGCGCCCGCTTTCAGGAACGTTTCACCGCCAGTAAAATGGCGAGCGAGTACGAGGCGCACTACCGACTGCTCGCCGCTCGGCGATCTCAAGCGTTCGCTGATTCCGGTTCTAGCCAGACGTCGACGACAAGATGAGAACCCGGCGCTGGAATGTCGCACGTGGGCAAGACCGCCCATTCGTCGCGGCAGTGAGATCGCGCCGCGGGCCCACACCAGCGGTGCGTCACGATCGCCAGTCTCCCCCTTCCGTTCTTCGCTGCCTTGGAGATCGCGCAAACGCGACGGCGCCTTCTGCACGGCCATCAACAGACCGTGCCGCGCATCAAAGCCTCCTTGCCGTGGTACGCCAACCTCGGCGCTTCCGGGAATCCAGACCGCTTGCGCTCGCGACGATAACTTTTCGTCCGTTCAGGGCCGCGTGACGATGATCGTCTGGGATCCCGTCGGAGAACGTCGGTCTTCCCGCACGAAAAATCCTCCTTATACCGTCCATTTCGTCGTCATCGACGCCACTGCCCTCGACGGCCGGACCCTTCATATAGCGCGTCTCGATATCAAGCACGTTGAAGCGCCGCCCGCCCTCATCCGAATCACGGTGATGCGGACCGGCGGCTGGTCGGCGGCCTGCGCCCGCCGGTGAAGACCGCGGGCGCCAGCGCGCAGGTGGCGAGCAACAGGACTTTCATTCGAGCGAGCATGCGACTGCCTTTTTCGGATATGGCCAAGGTGGCGAGGTGAATGAGGATGGAAAGGGACCGATAACGTCTGCGCCGCTGCGTATCGGCAAGCCCGCGCGATCATGCCATCGAGCCCTTCCGGAGCGGCCGATGTTGGATCGTTTGGCGCGAGATTGCAGCAATACAATTAGCCCGCCCGAGAGGTGTTGAACAGTTGGTGAGGCGTGCGTCCTGCTGCCGGTTTCAGCAGCGAGGCACGCGAGCGAACCGATCAAGAGCGATGAGCGTCACGCAAGCGCGACTACCGGATCAAATGGGTCGAAAAGCCCTCACTTGATTGGCCTCAATAACCTGACCGATCGGCGCGAAGACCATGCGGCGGGCTCGCCGCTGGCATGCGGCAATACCCTCTCGCCGTCGCCAATATGCGCTCCCACAGGGTTTCCAAATAGACCAGCCTCACCTCTGGACTTAAGATAGCCAACGGCTGTGGCCACGTCTGCTTGTTACATGCAAAAGAACGTGGCGGAGTGACGAACAATAGTGCATCGACAAGAATAGCCTCTCCATTGAAAATGGAATGGTGCGCCAGTATCGGCCCCGCAGTCAGCGCCAGCGCGCCGGTCATTAGAAGCAAGGCCAATCGTCGTACCATCGGCGCCTCCCGCGAGAAGAGCATCAAGGCTATCACACCCTCGCAGGGCGTGCCACGACCAGCCGCGTCACGCATGACCGCAATGCGCGATTTGTCCGTTTCGGCCGCAGGCAATTCCGCTTGCCCCGTCGGGCAAATCACTTTTGGAAGCCCGCCCGTCTCGCGCCCGAATAGAGGGGCGTATCGCGATCGTCACGGACGTTGGGCGCGGGATGCGATGGGCGCTACGGCATCACCGGACGAGTGATACCGCCGCGCCTGAAACTGCTCGTCGCTGATTGACCGACCTACATGGTCTTGAACCGCAAGCGACCACCAAACTCTTGTTTGAAATAAGCTGCGGTCGCCGGAGCGCGGAGTAAGCCGTTACACCATCGCGCAGAACTCTTTCGCCAACTCCGCCAAGCCCAAGGCGAGGGACTGGACGATCGCGTCCAGAGCGATGGAACGAACCCTCTTATTGGCGGTTCACAGGGCGCGGCGAATCCTCCAGATGATCCTGCGACGTCGGTAGCGAGCACAACGGACCATTCGGGCCGCTTTCCGGCTATTCGATAAATTCGCCTAATAACCTCGCTGACCGGGGCAACGGGAAAAGGAGTTTCGAGTGTTATGGCCAGCGTGACGGTAATGAACTCCGATTTTAAAGTGATGATCTAAACCACCCAGGACATTATCGGCTCTCTTGATCAGATGAGGGCGCACCTTCACGTTTCGATAAAACGCCTCGTGATAAACCGATCGCCACTTCGTTCGCTTATAGAGAAACGATCGCCATAGAATGTAGGCGTTTATGCCCGTCGCCAATCCCTGGTCATGAGGGTACTCGTGAACCGTACGAGCATTCGGTCCTATGGACGGAAGCCGCTCGAAGAATGCGTTCCAAACATTACCATCCCCAGAAGTTCCGTATGGGAAATGCGGTACCGGTGACTCCAAGGTCCAGTCAACAAACACTCTGCCGCCTTTATTCAGGACAAAGTAACTCATCACCTTATTGAAGTTAGAAAAAAAGCCAGCGGGATGCGGCCTCACAATGAGGTCTGAATTTTCGGTCATCTCGAACACGCCGACGGACAACAACCGACGTATCACTGCGCATCGAAGTTGCGATCGTCGTCATCCAGTTGAGTGACGCGATCAGCTTGCCATCGTACTTCGTTCTCTCTTGCCAATCCGCCGCGCCAAATTCCGCTTGCCCCGACGGGCAAATCATCTTTAGAAGCCCGCCCGTCTCGCGCCCGAATAGAGGGGCGTATCGCGATCGTCACGGACGTTGGGCGCGGGATGCGATGGGCGCTGCGGCATCACCGGACGAGTGATGCCGTTGCGCCGGCGAAGCCGCGTGGTCCTGATGCCTCGACGCTGGCATCCCGTTTGCGCATGAGCCCGGAAACCATGGTGACAAAAAGCCCGATCACCAGGGAGAGCGCGGAATAAGCCGTCACACCATCGCGCAGGGAATGCCGGATTGTTGCGGCGTACCTGTGGTGACGAACTCGTGTGTTTTATTTTTTACACACGAGGCTGCGGGTGCACGTGCATCCGGCATGCCGTGCCCTCACTCGGGCGCGAAACGTGCCGCGGGGATGATAGGGCATGCCGATACGAATTCAGTCTGTCATGCCGGAAGCCGCGCAGCGCTATCCGGAATCCATTTCTCAAGGATTCGCTGCGGCAAGATCGATTTCAGGCGCGCAATTGCGCGCCATGTTCGATGCTTCGAATCGCCCCGGAATGACGGATAGAGCTGTTTGACATGTGAATCTGGATCAAACCGCACGCATGCTCGGTGCGGCTGGCCTGCCTGCGAAGGAAGGGCGAAGCGCGGAGAGGGGGGGATTCGAACCCCCGATAGGCTTGCACCTATGCCGCATTTCGAGTGCGGTACAATCAACCACTCTGCCACCTCTCCAGGCGCAAATCAGGGGCGCATCAATGCCCCCGGGTCGGGGCGAGTTCTAGGCGAGGACGACCGGCCAGACAAGGCGGGAGAGGCGAAATTTCATCCAGCGTGGCGGGATTTCATCGCGCGGGGCGGGCGCGACAAACGCGAAGAGCGTTTGCGCGGGGGGTGGGACCGCCAGACGCGGAAAAAACCGGCGGTCCCGTGCCACTCATTGAAATTGCTGGCCGGAAGTGCGGCTTCGCGGGTCAGCTTGAGCGACAGGCACCAACCGTAACGATCCCGGCAGGCGCGGCAACGCGAACCCTGCCTTAACCTAACCAGTCAAGGTTACTGGCGCTGGCAGCGTTAAAAGGCATGGCCGGATCAAGGTGAAAGCAGGCCGGGAAAATACGGGCTCTCAATCGCTCTTTTTGTCTTTCTTGTCGCTGCCGCGGTCTTTTTCCTTGTCTCCCTTTTCCTTGCCGTTGCGGCGGTTGGAAAAGCGCGCATTGCCGAGCCCGGTGCCGATGGTCAGGACGCCCCAGTGCTCGACGTCCTGCATGAACGGAGCCTCGGAGAGCCCCTGCGTGACGCCGTCATTGTGCATCAGGATGGCGGTGTCGTGATCGCCGATCATGGGAATCGCCTCGACCAGGCTCGCCGGCAGATTGAATTTGCTGCTTTCCCAGTTGCCCGGCAGGTTTTGCGCGCCCTTGGCGATCGACCCATCCTCGTTGATCACGCCGGGGCAGGAAATCCCGATGAACGGCGCAAGCTTCAGCCCTTCGGTGTCGGCCTCCTCGATCAGACCTTTCAGCATCTTGACCATGCGCTTGATCGCGCCCTCCCGCGTCGGCTCGTCGTCGGCGTGACGCCAGAGCTCCGAGCGCCAGACCGAGGCTTTCGACAGGTCCTTGGCCTTCTTCCAGCGGGTTTCGACCACGCCGCAGCGGATATTGGTGCCGCCGATGTCGATGGCGAGAATGCTGTCATAGCCCTCGAAGATCCACGACGGCGCCAGATGCAGGCAGCCGATCAGGCCGGCATCGTCGGGATCGAAGCGGATCGGGCACAGGTCGACCTTGAAGCCGTCGGCCTTCAACAGAAGCTCGCTGCGCGCGATCGCAAGCTCGCCGACCCGGCTCTGGCGAAAGCCGCCGCCGACCACGATGCGCTCGGTGTCGGCCCAGCCCTTGGTCTTCAGAAAGCGCGACGTGACATACGCCAGTTCGCCCGCGAATTCCTCGATCGCGCCATGCACCAGCGCCGCCGCGGCGATATCCTCGCCCACGAGGGCCTCGTCGAGCTCGCTCTTGCTGAGCTTCTCGGCGGCTTTGTCGCCAAGCGGGTCCTCGCCGTTCTTCTTCAGCGGCTTGCGCAGGCCGTCGAGGATCTTGCGGAACGCGCCCTTGCAGGCGCGGTCGCCGAGAAAGCCGTCGTCGTCCTTCAATTCGACGTTGAAGCTGTCCACTTCCACCGACGGCAGGCGTCCGGCGCCGTGCCGGGCGATCCCGGTCGCAAGAACTTCCTCAGCCATGTGATCCCTGCCAATGCCTCAAATCCCCGGGACAACCTTCGGGAACCCCGTTGGTTTCACCCTGCCAGCAGGCGGCGGTCCGGCCGGTCCCCGTGGCCGCGTTTTGGCCCAAAAAGCCTTCGAAATGGCTGGTTTTTCGCGCACTTCGCCTTGACTTGGGGTCTCAAGCCGCTATAAGTCCGGCACCCGGCGCGGGAGGTTTCTCGCGCTGTTTGTTTTTGCGCGGAATTGCTTTGGGGCTTTTGGCCCGTCGCGCGGAAATTGAACCCATAAAGACTGTAGAAAAAGCCGGCCCGGACATGTTCGAGGCTGGAATCGAACACGAAGGAATATAACGATGTTCGCAGTCATCAAAACCGGCGGCCGGCAATACCGCGTCGTTCCGGATGATGTGCTCGAGATTGGCAAGATCGCCGGCGACGTCGGCACGATCGTGCAGCTTGGTGAAGTGCTCCTGGTCGGTGGCGATTCCCCGATCCTCGGAACGCCCGTGGTTGCCGGCGCTTCCGTTGCGGCCGAAGTGCTGCAGCACAAGCGCGGCCCCAAGGTCATCGCGTTCAAGAAGCGCCGCCGCAAGAATTCGCGCCGCAAGCGCGGCTATCGCGACGAGATCACGGTGCTTCGCATCACCGAGATCCTGACCAACGACAACAAGCCGACCATCGGCCCGCGTCCGAAGCGCGAGAAGGTTGTCGCGAAGCCGGACGTAGACGGCGACGAGGCCCCGAAGGCCGAGAAGAAAAAGGCCGCGCCGAAGAAGCCGGTCGCCAAGAAGGCCGCTGCCAAGCCTGCCGCGAAGCCCGCGGCAAAGAAGGCGCCGGCCAAGAAGGGCAAGACCGACAAGAAGTGACACGCTTCAGAAGAGCGTGACATGAATTGAAATGAATTCGTCAACGAATTGATCTAGAGATCACGTAGAAGTTGGAGACGGGCCATGGCTCACAAAAAAGCAGGCGGTTCATCACGTAACGGCCGCGATTCCGCGGGCAAGCGCCTTGGCATCAAGGCCTATGGCGGCGAACATGTGATTCCCGGCAACATCATTGCGCGTCAGCGCGGCACCACCTGGCACCCCGGTCATAATGTCGGCATGGGCACCGACCATACTCTCTTTGCGAAGGTGGAGGGCCGTGTCGAGTTTCGTGCGAAAACCAACGGCCGCACTTTCGTATCGGTGATTCCGATGGCGGAGGCGGCCGAATAGACGGTGGAACATTCTGATTCCGCCGGGTCCTGTTGAACCGGCGGAGCAGTTAGAGGCTCCAAGGGGAGGCGGGAAACCGGCCTCCCCTTTTCTGTTTGCGCGCCTGTCGAACGAAGGCCGCAACCATCCAAGAGTGGTCACTCAAGGAGCCCTTTCAGATGTTGCAGGATATCCCGCCGCCGACATTGCGCGCAGGCCCGACGTTGCGTTCTCGAGACCGAGCGGCTGACGTTGCGCCGGCCGACGCTCGCCGACGTCAACGCGATTGCACGCTTGGCCTGCGATCGCCGCATCGCGCAGAACACCCGCCTGCCGCATCCTTATTCGCAGAGCCACGCGATCGATTTCGTGCGCCACGTCGCAAGCAAGAACGAAGTCGTTTTCCTGATCGAGCACAATCACGCGCCGGTCGGAATGGTCGGCGCCGACTGGCGCGAGGAAGTCACGCCGGAACTCGGCTACTGGCTCGGCGTGGAGCATTGGGGGCAAGGTTTTGCCACCGAGGCCGCGCGCGCCGTGATCGATTTCACGTTCGAGGAATTCGACATTCCCTCCATTCGCTCGGGCGCGCGGGTCACCAACCCCGCGTCACGCAACATTCTGGAGAAATGCGGCTTCCAGTGGAGCGGCGTCGAACTGCATCGCTTCGAGTCGCTCGGATCGTCGGCTCCTGTCGATTGCTTCCGCCTGTCACGCGGCGTGTGGGCTTCGCTGAAGAACTGGGGCAGTTCGACGCGGGCATAGCGTTTTCAAGCGAAGTGGATTCCGGTTCGCGTGAAGAAAACGCGTAAAAAATAGTGTCTGGCCTCACTTCTGCTCACGCGGGCGGGTTGACGACGGTTTCAACTCGCCCGAGTTGGCGCTCACGCAGGAAGATATAAAGCCCGGCGGCGATAATGACGGCGGCGCCGATCGCGGTCGAAAGCTGTGGCACGTCGCCGAACACGATATAGCCGAACACGACCGCCCAGACGATCATCGTATATTGATACGGCACCACGGTGCTTGCGGGCGCGAGCTTCAGCGAACGGTTGACGCACAATAATGCGCCGGTCGAAATCGCGCCGGCGGCGAAAAACAGGCCGAGACTGCGCCGGCGTCGGCGTGACCCAGCCGGCGGGCGCGATCGCAAGACCAAAGACGAGCCCGCCGACAAACTGCGACGAAGCCAAAACGATGTCGGGCGTTCCGCGCAACGAGCGCGTGATCAACATCAAAATCGAAAACGCCAGGCTGCCGCCAAGCGCGATCATCGCCGGCCAGGTAATCGTTTGCGCCGATGGCCGAAGCGCGATCAGCACGCCGACAAACCCGACCAGGATCGCGCTCCAGCGCCGCCATCCGATGTGCTCGCCCAGAACCAGCCCCGACAGCGCGGTCACGAAAATCGGCGTCGCCTGATAGTAGGTGACGACATCGGCGAGCGGCAGGTAGACGGTGGCGAGAAAGAACGCGGCGATCTCGAGTGTCGACAGCACGACGCGCAGGAATTGCAGCCAGGGCCGCTCGATCTGCCGGAACGCGGCACGCTGCCGCCATATCGACGGGCTCATCAACGCGAGCGCCGCGCAGGCGCGCAACAGCATGAGCTGGCCGACCGAATAGGTCGCCACGATATATTTCCCCAACGCATCGCCGCAGGAGAACATGGCGACCGCCGCCAGCATCAAAAGAATGCCGGCAAGCCGCGTGGAGCGATCGTCGGCTGCGGACGAAATGTTGGCGCGAATGCTCATTGAAGGAACAGCATAGCAGGTGATGGCCGCCGACCTATCAGGTTGGCCCGCGTGGCGAAAGGCCTGAAAATCCAGCGCAGCGAAAGGCCTGAAAATTAAGGCTTCCCGTCAAAATCGGTGATTTGCAGGGTTGCCGCAGCCGAGCCCCTGCCCTACTTAGAACCTCGGTGCAGAACCGAGGTTCTAGACTTGTGTCTTGACGCGTTTTCTTGACGCGAACCGGTGCCCACTTCGCTCAAAAACGCTATGGTAGCCCATGAAATTCCTCGACGAAGCCAAGGTGTATATTCGCTCCGGCGACGGTGGAAACGGCTGCGTGGCCTTTCGCCGCGAGAAGTATGTCGAGTTCGGCGGGCCCTCCGGCGGTAATGGCGGGCGCGGTGGTGACGTGATCGTCGAAGTGGTCGACGGGCTGAACACCCTGATCGACTATCGCTATCAGCAGCACTTCAAGGCCCCGAAGGGCACCAATGGCATGGGCAAGGACCGCCATGGCGCCAACGGCAAATCGATCGTGCTCAAGGTTCCGGTTGGCACGCAGATTTTCGACGAAGACAGGACGACGTTGATCCACGACTTCACCACGCTCGGCGAGAAGTTCGTGCTCGCCGAAGGCGGCAATGGCGGTTTCGGCAACGCGCATTTCAAAACATCGACCAATCGCGCCCCGCGCAACGCCAATCCCGGCGAAGTCGGCGATGAGCGCTGGATCTGGCTGCGGCTGAAATTGATCGCCGACGCCGGACTTGTCGGTTTGCCCAATGCCGGCAAGTCGACCTTCCTCTCCAAGGTCAGCGCGGCAAAACCCAAAATCGCCGACTATCCCTTCACGACGCTGCATCCGCAGCTCGGCGTCGTGAATGCCGACGGCCGCGAGTTCGTGCTCGCCGACATTCCCGGGTTGATCGAGGGCGCGCATGAAGGCGCAGGTCTCGGCGACCGCTTCCTCGGCCATGTCGAACGCTGCCGCGTCTTGCTGCACCTGATCGACGCAACCAGCGAACACGCGGGCAAGGCCTACAAGACGGTGCGCGCCGAGTTGGAAGCCTATGCGGGCAATCTCGCCGAAAAGATCGAGATCGTCGCCTTGAACAAGATCGACGCAGTGACGGCCGATGAATTGAAGAAGCAGAAAGAGCGCCTGAAGCGCGCGGCCAGGAAAACGCCGCTTCTGATCTCAGGCGTCACCGGCGAAGGCGTCGAGGCAGCGCTGCGGGCGCTTGTCGCGGTGATCGGTGAAGCTCCGGTCTCCAGCAAGGCCAAAGGCGGCGCTCAGGCCGAGCCCGCGACGGCCGAGCCGTGGGCGACGCCCAGCTAATCCTCGCCTGTACTGCAGTAACACCGTCCCGTCGAAGCCCTGCTTGCAAACTCATCATGGCCCGTCCCGCGCTCAAAAATTTCCGCCGTATCGTCGTCAAGGTCGGCTCCTCGCTGTTGATCGATTCAGCTGCCGGAGAAGTGCGCGCGGCCTGGCTTTCGGCACTCGCGGGCGACCTTGCCAAACTGCATCGCGACGGGACGTGACGTGCTGGTGGTCTCGTCCGGCTCGATTGCGCTGGGACGCGCACGCCTGAAGCTGCCGCGCGGCGCGCTGAAACTTGAAGAAAGCCAGGCGGCCGCGGCCGTCGGACAAATCGCGCTGGCGCGTATCTGGTCGGAGGTGCTGGGCGCACACGGCATCGGCTCGGGTCAGATTCTGGTGACCTTGCAGGATACCGAGGAGCGTCGCCGCTATCTCAACGCACGCTCGACCATCGCCAAGCTTTTGGAATGGCGCGCGGTGCCGATCATCAACGAAAACGATACGGTTGCGACCAACGAAATCCGCTATGGCGATAACGACCGTCTCGCCGCGCGTGTCGCCACCATGGCGAGCGCCGACCTGTTGATCCTGCTTTCCGATATCGACGGTCTCTACACGGCGCCACCGGGCGCCAATCCCGACGCCAAGCTGATCCCGATCGTGGAATCCGTGACCTCTGAAATCGAGGCGATGGCGGGAGCGGCCGAATCCGAGTTGTCGCGCGGCGGCATGTACACCAAGATCGAGGCCGCCAAGATCGCCACCACTGCCGGCACGCACATGCTGATTGCCTCGGGCAAGATCGAACATCCGTTGCAGGCCATTGCCGACGGCGGCCGCTGCACCTGGTTCCTGACCCCGGCCAATCCAGTTACTGCGCGCAAGCGATGGATCGCAGGCTCGCTGGAGCCGAAGGGCACGCTGACCATCGATGCCGGCGCCGTCAGCGCGTTGCGCGCGGGCAAAAGCCTGCTGCCGGCCGGCGTGATCCGGGTGGACGGGCAATTCGCCCGCGGCGATGCCGTCGTGGTGCGCGGCCCCGACACCCACGAGATCGGCCGTGGCCTTGTCGCCTATGACGCTGACGATGCCGAGAAGATCAAGGGCCGCTCGTCGCCTGATGTGATGAGCATTTTGGGCATCAGCGGCCGCGCGGAGATGATCCATCGCGACGACCTCGTGATCGGCCCGAGCGGGACGCTGCCGGCCAAATAGGCCAATGGCCGACTAGAGCTCCGATTCCGAAGCTTGCAGGTTCAAATTCGTCGCACATGCGGCTATTCGCCGGGCCGACCCCTGCCCTGCGATCCCTGTTCCGGCCTTCGCAAGCGGCCGATTTCCATGCTAAAGCATGATCTTAATACAGGATGTGACCCGACATGACCGCGCCGCTGAAGGCGATCGACGGCAATGCCGATCTGGCCGAATTGATGAACGCTCTCGCCGGGCGGGCGCGCGCAGCCGCTCGCGTCCTGGCGCTCGCATCAGCCGAGCAGAAGAACAAGGCGCTGGACGCCATCGAGGGCGCGATCCGCACCAACGCCGCAGCCATTCTCGCCGCCAACGCCGAGGACGTCACGGAGGTTCGCGCCAACGGAGCGACCTCCGCCTTCATCGACCGCCTGACGCTGACCCAAAGCCGTATCGACGCCATGGCCGATGGCGTCGCGACCGTGCGAGCAATCAAGGATCCGGTCGGCACGGTGACCGAGCGCTGGCAGCGTCCCAACGGCATGACCATCGAACGTGTTCGCGTGCCGCTTGGCGTCGTCGGCGTGATTTTTGAAAGCCGCCCCAACGTCGCCGCCGATGCCGGCGTGCTGTGTCTGAAATCCGGCAACGCCGTCATCCTGCGCGGCGGCTCCGACAGTTTCCGCTCCTGCCGTGCGATCCACGACTGCCTGGTGCAGGGCTTGCGCGAAGCGGGGCTTCCCGAAGCTGCGATCACACTCGTTCCGACGCGCGACCGCGCCGCGGTCGGCCTGATGCTGACGGGCTTGAACGGCGCCGTCGACGTGATCGTGCCGCGCGGCGGCAAGAGCCTGGTGGCGCGCGTCGAAGCGGAAGCGCGCGTGCCGGTGTTCGCGCATCTCGAAGGCGTCAACCACGTCTATGTCGATCACGCAGCCAATCTGGAAATGGCGAAATCGATCGTGCTGAACGCCAAGATGCGGCGACCCGGTGTTTGTGGTGCCGCCGAAACCTTGCTGGTCGATCGCAAGGGCGCGCCGACTTCGCTGAAGCCCTTGGTAGAGATGCTGCTCGACGCCGGCTGCGAAGTGCGCGGCGACGAGTTTGTGCAGAAAACGGACGCGCGGGTGAAGCCGGCTTCCGACGAAGACTGGAACACCGAATATGAGGACGCGATTATCGCCGCCAAGGTCGTCGACGGCCTCGATGACGCGATCGCCCATATTCACAGCCACGGCTCGCATCACACCGACGCGATCGTGACCGAGGACCAGGCTGCGGCGAACAAATTCCTCAACGAGGTCGATTCGGCGATCGTGCTGCACAACGCATCGACGCAATTTGCCGACGGCGGCGAGTTCGGCTTCGGCGCTGAGATCGGAATTGCCACCGGGAGATTCCATGCCCGCGGCCCGGTCGGCGCCGAACAACTGACGAGCTTCAAATACCGCGTTCACGGCACGGGGCAGACGCGGCCGTGATGCGCACCACTGCCCAAAGCGGGGAACGCGTTGAGTAAAGTCTCTCCGGTGCCCTCATCTGTGGCTTCCGCCCTCCCGCCTTATGCCAACGGTATGCGTGTCGGGCTTTTGGGCGGCTCGTTCGATCCGCCGCACGTGGCTCACCGCGCGATCAGCCTGTTTGCGATCAAGCGTTTGAAGCTTGACCGGGTGTGGTGGCTGGTAACACCGGGCAATCCGCTCAAGACCGACCGCGCGCCGCACGACCTTGCCGAGCGCATGGACGCGGCGCGGCAAGTTGCGCACGATCCGCGCATTGACGTGAGCTGTCTCGAATCCGTCATCGGAACGCGCTACACTGCGGACACCATTAGATATTTGTGCCGCCGCGCTTCCGGCCTGCACTTTGTCTGGATCATGGGAGCGGACAATCTTGCGCAATTTCACCGTTGGCATGATTGGCGGCATATCGCATCCGAGGTCCCGATCGCTGTGATCGATCGTCCGCCCCAGAGCTTTCGCGCGCTGGCTTCGCCGACCGCACAGGCTCTTGCGCGTTACCGGCTTCCGGAAAATCAGGCAGCAAGCCTTGCCGAACAGCGAACGCCGGCGTGGGTCTTTCTCACCGGCCTGAAACTGCATTTGTCTTCAACGGGCCTGCGGAACCAGGACGGAAGCTGGAGGACAGCTTGAGGTCGTGAACCGGCCTCGTGCCGAGCATCAAATTACCGGCGGCCCCGCATTTTCCGAAGTTCATGTCGGGCGTAGCCGGAACGAGGTTTTTGAACTTTGGGAACGCCGTATCGTGGGCTACTGGATATTGAAACCATTAACCCCACATGCATAGAATGAGGTCGGGCGTCCGAGGGATTCGGGCGTTCGCGATACAGTGAAAGGAATGGTCCCTGGCCACGTCTGTATTGTCCAAGTCTGTTTTACCCAAGGCATCCAAACCCGCGCGTAAAACATCGACCCAAGCTGCGGCCTTGAAGGCGCAACCAGACGCCGACAAGACCCTGGATATGATCCTCTCCCGCCTCGACGACATGAAGGCGGAAGAAACGGTCACCATCGACCTTCGCGGCAAATCGGCATTTTCCGACTACATGGTCGTCACTACGGGCCGTGCGAACCGGCACGTCGGCGCGATCGCGGAAAACGTCGCCAAAGGTCTCAAGGAGAGTGGAGTCAAGAATCCCCACGTCGAAGGGCTGCCCAATTGCGATTGGGTGCTGATCGATTCCGGGGATGTGATCCTTCACATCTTCAGACCCGAGGTCCGCGAGTTCTACAATCTCGAAAGATTGTGGACGCAGGGTCCGGCGAAGGCGGTCTAGCCTTCAGGGCACGGGTGAGGGTTTGGAGTCCGGCACTGCTTCCCGGGGCCTCGTCCCGGAAGACGGTGAACGTCAACCTCGCAACCCCGACCAGAACGGCCTAGCTGTGTGGACACCGGCTCTATGCGTCTCCTCGTCATCGCCATCGGGCGGCTCAAGCAAGGGCCGGAGCGGGAACTGGCCGAGCGCTATCGCGAGCGGTTTGACGACATTGGCCGCAAGCTCGGATTTCGCGGGCTTGATATCCAGGAGTTGGCCGAGAGCCGCGCGCGCGACGCCAATACCCGCATCGCGGAGGAAGCCGCGGCGATTTCGGCGGCGATCCCGCCCAAATCCGTGCTGGTCGCGCTCGACGAGCGCGGCGACAATGTCGACAGCGGCGCCTTTGCCCGCAATCTCGCCCGCTGGCGCGACGATCAGGTCGCCAATACTATTTTTACAATCGGTGGCGCGGACGGACTTTCGCCCGAATTGCGGCGCATGGCACAGATGAGGGTGGCGTTCGGCGCCGCGACCTGGCCGCACCAGATGGTGCGGGTCATGCTTTTCGAACAGATTTACCGTGCGGCCACCATTCTGGCGGGCCACCCCTATCACCGCGCATAGCGCAAACGCGCTCGCGCAAGGGCACAATTGCATTGATGCAACCGGCACGGAACAATCCTCAACCTTGCGGCGCCGTCCGCGGCGACGTCTTGGCCGCAGGGACTTCAGATCGCGGCATGGCCCGCCTGGCCATCGCCGTTTCCGCAAGCCTCGTCTCCATCGGCGTCGTATCGGCTCAGGTCGCCGCGCCCGCGCCGCAGGTGGCCGCCTCGCCCGACGCGATCAAGCAACACGAGCAGGAATTGCAGGCGACCCGTGCCGAGCAAAAAGGCTCGGCCGAACTCCAGCAGCAGCTCAAGGCCGAGATCGCTGCGATCGGTCAGGACCGCAGCAAGCTCAATGCACAATTGATCGATGTCGCGTCGCAGGTCCGGACCGTCGAGACCAGGATAGGCGAGGCCGAAGCGCGGCTGCGCCCGCTCGATGCGCGCGAACAGCAGATCAGAAACTCACTCGACTCGCGCCGTGCCGAGGTCGTGGAAGTGCTTGCAGCCTTGCAGCGCGCTGGACGCCGGACGCCGCCGGCCTTGCTGGTCAGACCGGAAGATGCATTGCAATCGCTGCGAACCGCAATTCTGCTCGGATCTGTTGTGCCCGAATTGCGTGCCCGCGCCGAGGCTCTCGCCAAGGACCTTGGCGAGATGGTCGCGCTACGCAAGACCATCGGCGCGGAACGCGATCGGCTGGCCGCCGACCGTGATCGCCTGAGAGACGACCAGACCCGCCTTGCCGCGCTCGTCGACGAGCGTCAGCGCAAGCAGAGCGGGATCGAGAAGGATCTCGAGCTGGAAGGCGCGCGCGCCATCGCGCTTTCGAAACAGGTCGACAGCCTTCAGGGCCTGATCAGCAAGATGGAACAGGACGTCAAGAGCGCGGCGAAGGCCGCTGCCACGGCCACCTTGCAGGGAGCACCCAATACGGCCGACGGAAAGCCTAATCTGGGCGGGCTGAAGAACCCCTCCCGCATGAGTCCGGCGGTAGCCTTTGCTTCGGCCAAGGGATTGCTCGCTTTACCGGTTAACGGCACCAAAATACGTGATTTTGGCGGTTCCGATGGCGCGGGCGGCGTCGAAAAAGGCATTTCTTTGGCAACCCGAGCCGGTGCGCAGGTCACAACCCCGTGTGACGGCTGGGTCGTTTACGCTGGTCCATTTCGCAGCTACGGACAACTCTTGATCCTCAATGCCGGGGGCGGGTATCATGTCCTGATCGCCGGAATGGGGCGCATTTCGGTTAACATCGGACAGTTTGTTCTTACGGGGGAGCCGGTCGCGACCATGGGGACAACCTCCCAGGTCGCTTCGATACTGGCAACCAATGCCAGCCAACCCGTGCTCTATATCGAGTTCCGTAAGGACGGCACTCCCATTGATCCAGGCCCATGGTGGGCCGCAAATGAAGGCGAAAAGGTTCGCGGATGATGCGCAAGACTTCTCTCATTCTCCTCAGCGCCGCCACCGGCGCGGCATTGACGCTCTTCGTGACCCAGCCGCGTGCGGTGATGATGGGATCGATGGCACGCGCCGCGACCTCGGACACCTACCGCCAGCTCAACCTGTTCGGCGACGTGTTCGAGCGGGTGCGCAGCGACTATGTTGAGAAGCCCGACGACAGCAAGCTCGTCGAATCCGCCATCAGCGGCATGCTGACCGGGCTCGATCCGCATTCAAGCTACATGGACGCCAAGAGCTTCCGTGACATGCAGGTGCAAACCCGCGGCGAATTTGGCGGGCTCGGCATCGAAGTCACCATGGAAGACGGCCTGATCAAGGTGGTGTCGCCGATCGACGAAACACCGGCTTCCAAGGCCGGCATCCTCGCCAACGACATCATCACCATGCTCGACGACGAGCAGGTCCAGGGCCTCACGCTCAACCAGGCGGTTGAGAAGATGCGCGGTCCGGTCAACACCAAGATCCGGCTGAAGGTCATCCGCAAGGGCGCGGAAAATCCGATCGACGTCACGCTGGTGCGCGACAATATCCGCGTCAAATCGGTGCGTGCGCGCGTCGAGGACGACGATATCGCTTATATCCGCATCACGACCTTCAACGAGCAGACCACCGAGGGCCTGAAGAAGGAAATCGCTAACCTGCAAAACCAGATCGGTGACAAGCTGAAGGGCTACATCATCGACCTGCGCAACAATCCCGGCGGTCTTCTCGAAGAAGCCGTGACCGTTTCCGATACCTTCCTCGAGCGCGGTGAAATCGTCTCGACCCGCGGACGCAATGCCGAGGAAACCCAGCGCCGCTCGGCGCGTCCGGGCGATCTCACCAAGGGCAAGCAGGTCATCGTTCTGATCAACGGCGGATCGGCTTCTGCTTCGGAGATCGTCGCCGGCGCGTTGCAGGACCACAAGCGTGCGACGCTGATCGGCACCCGTTCGTTCGGCAAGGGCTCGGTTCAGACCATCATTCCGCTCGGCGCCGGCAACGGCGCGCTGCGGCTGACCACGGCGCGCTATTACACGCCGTCCGGCAAGTCGATCCAGGCCAAGGGCATCGTGCCTGACATCGAGGTGTTGCAGGACGTGCCGGATGAGCTGAAGGCGCGGACCGACACCAAGGGCGAGGCTTCGCTGCGCGGTCACTTGAAGAACGACGGCGACGAGAAGACCGGCTCGCAGTCCTACGTGCCGCCGGATCCCAAGAACGACAAGGCGCTGAAGATGGCCGACGACCTGCTGCATGGCGTCAAGGTCAATGCCAGCGCGCCGGCCGCTGCAGGCGACGACAAGGCCACCGACAAGGCCTCGGTCGAGCGGCAGCCTTCCAACAAGGAAGCCAACTGATCGAAATCGCCTGACACCATTCTCAAAGGGCGGCCGGTACGGCCGCCCTTTTTGTTTGACCGGCCCGCTATCGGGAAAGCCCCCGAGAGCGGCCAGCGAATCAGCCCGCCATCCACGAGGCACGGGTTCCACGCTGCCGTTGCGGCGCGCGACCGTGGTATCTTGACCGGGTGATTCGGGGAGTGTGATGGCAAACGCGGCCGACGAGCTGAGCGCTCCGCTTGGACGGGAGAGCGCGCGCGGCAAGCGCCGTTTTCGGCTGCCTTTCACCGGAAAGCAGGCCTTGGCCGCCCTCCTCGGTCTGTTTCTGCTGACGTTTGCGGGCTATGCACTCTTCCACGACGACCCGCTCGGCGGCGAGCCACTGACGCGAATCGCGATCGGACCTTCCGGCGGCGAAGACAAGGTGGCCGCGAAAGCCGCGGATGTGCCGGCCGAGAAACCCGCGGCGCATGGCACGGAGCCGGCGCCGCACGCAAAGACGGGCACATCGCCAGACCAGCGAACGGTCACCATCATCGATGGCTCCAGCGGCACACGCCACGACGTAGCCATCGGTGGCACCGAGGGGGCCGAGAAGGATCCGGGCGCCGCGCCCGCGGTGATGTCCGGGATCGACCCCCGGCTTCTGGAAAAGGGCCGCTACGGCATGATCCCGACGGTCGCCGACGGGCTGAAGCCCGTTACCGCCTATGCCGGCGAGGTCGACCGGGCCAAGGCGGCCAAGATGCCGATTGTGGCCATCGTCGTCGGCGGGCTCGGCGTCGGCGCGGCCAAGACCGTCGATGCCATCCTTAAATTACCGGCCGCGGTGACACTGGCGTTCACGCCGTATGGATCGGACCCGGGCAAGCTCGTGGAGCGGGCTCGCGCGCAGCACCATGAGATTCTGCTCCAGATCCCGATGGAACCCTATGACTATCCCGACAACGATCCCGGTCCGCAGACCCTGCTGACGACGTTGGCGCCGGAGCAGAACGTCGATCGGCTGTCCTGGCATCTCAGCCGGTTCCAGGGCTATGCCGGGATCGCCAACTTCATGGGCGCCCGCTTTGTCGCGACCGACACCGCAATGGCGCCGATCGTGCGCGAAGCCGCCAAGCGCGGCCTCGGGCTGTTCGACGACGGCGCGGCGCGCAGCGTTGCGCCCACGCTGGCGGCAACCCAGTCTGTTCCCTTCGCCAAGGCCGACATACCTATCGATGCCGTTCCGACATCGAGCGAAATCGATCGCGCTTTGGCCAAACTGGAGGGATTGGCCAAGGAACGCGGGATAGCGGTGGGCGTCGCCTCGGCATTACCGATCTCGATCGAACGGATCAGCGCCTGGACCCGGACGCTGGACAGCCATGGTGTTTTGCTGGTGCCATTGACAACCGCGATGCTGAAATCAAAATCAAGCTGAGTTCAAGCCAGGGTGACGGTTCCGACATTCGTCACCACGCAAGAGGCCTCGACGGAATGGCGCGTTACGAAGACCTGCCCTATCGAACCTGTGTCGGCATGATGCTGATCAACGCAGCTGGGCTCGTCTTCATCGGTCGTCGCGCCGGCGGCATCGAACATGTCGACGATTCCCATGTGTGGCAGATGCCGCAAGGCGGCGTCGATCCCGGTGAGGACACCTGGGCAGCCGCCAAGCGCGAACTGTTCGAGGAAACCAACGTCCGCTCCGTCGAGAAGCTTGCCGAGGTCGCGGACTGGCTGGTCTACGACATTCCGCGCACCATCGCCGGCCGCGCCTGGAAGGGCCGCTACCGCGGCCAGCGGCAGAAATGGTACGCGGTGCGCTTCACCGGCAAGGACGACGAGATCAACGTCGCCAGCCCCGGCGGGCACAAGGCCGAGTTCGTCCGCTGGCGTTGGGAGCCGATGAAAAACCTTCCCGATCTCATCGTTCCGTTCAAGCGTCCGGTTTACGAGCGCGTGGTGAAGGAATTCGCCAAGCTCGCGGGCGCTTGAGCCCGGCGCCAGCTACCTCAGCCGAACGCTTCATGGAAAAGCCCTACCGCCCCAATGCCGGCATCGCGCTCTTCAATGCGGCGGGCCAGGTTCTGATCGGACGGCGATTCAGGGATGACGGTCCGGAAATCATCCTCCCCGGCCTTGAGTGGCAGATGCCGCAAGGCGGGATCGACCCACATGAGGATCCGCGCGAGGCGGTCATGCGCGAACTCTGGGAGGAGACCGGAGTGAAGAGCGCCGACTATCTCAGCGAGACCGGCTGGCTGACTTACGAATTTCCGCCCTACTCGGGCCCCGCTTCGCATCGGCTGGCGCAGTTTCGCGGCCAGCGGCAGAAATGGTTTGCGTTGCGCTTCACCGGCTCCGACCGGGAAATCGACCCGCTGACGTCGCGCAACGATCAGCCGCCGGAATTCGATCAATGGCGTTGGGAACGGCTCGATCGCGTGGCCGATCTCGTGGTGCCGTTCCGGCGCGATGTCTATCTGGCGGTCGCACGGCAATTCGCGAAGTTCGCGGCGCCTCGAAGCGCTTAGTGCATCGCCGTCGTGTTGAGCTCGTGCTGAATGCTCTTGAAGTGATCAAGCCGTTCGATCTCACGATCGAGCTCGGAGCCTTCCTTTTCGGCGAGCTTGGTTTCCATCTCGGAAATCGTATCGGCAAACCTCGCCCGATCGAGTTCGTCGATCGAGGTCGCGACGTCGGCGAGCACCGTGAGCCCCTTGTCCGAAACCTCGGCAATGCCGCCGAGCACGATGATCTTCTGCTTCGAGCCGCCCGAAACCACGGTCAGGATGCCCGGCCGGATTGCGGCAACGACCGGCGCATGACCGGCCAGCACGCCGAAGTCGCCTTCGACGCCGGGAACGTCGACCTGATCGACCTCACCGGAGAACGCCAGCTTTTCGGGCGAGACGAGATCGAAGTGAAAGGTAGCCATGGTCTTTCCGTTCTTTCTGCGGTCACCCGCGGGGCTTGACCCGCAGGCCCATCAGTCAAAACATTTTCTAATCGATGGATCGCCGGGCCCCGGCCCGGCGACAACGACGCCAAAAGCCTAGGCTGCCTCGGCCGCCAGCTTCTTGCCCTTCTCAACGGCTTCTTCGATCGTGCCGACCATGTAGAAGGCGGCTTCCGGCAGGTGATCGTACTTGCCTTCGCAGAGGTCGCGGAAACCCTTGATGGTGTCGGCGAGGTCGACGAACTTGCCGGGCGAGCCGGTGAAGACTTCGGCGACGTGGAACGGCTGCGACAGGAAACGCTCGACCTTGCGGGCGCGCGCCACGGTCAGCTTGTCCTCTTCGGACAGTTCGTCCATGCCCAGAATGGCGATGATGTCCTGCAACGATTTGTAGCGCTGCAACACCTGCTGCACCATGCGCGCGGTGTTGTAGTGCTCCTCGCCGACGACGAGCGGCGAGAGCATGCGCGAGGTCGAGTCGAGCGGGTCGACCGCCGGATAGATGCCCTTTTCCGAGATCGCGCGCGACAGCACGGTGGTGGCGTCCAAATGCGCGAACGAGGTCGCGGGCGCCGGATCGGTCAAGTCGTCGGCCGGCACGTAGATCGCCTGCACCGAAGTGATCGAACCCTTGTGGGTGGTGGTGATGCGCTCCTGCAGCGCGCCCATGTCGGTCGCGAGCGTCGGCTGATAACCCACGGCGCTCGGAATACGGCCGAGCAGCGCCGACACTTCGGAGCCCGCTTGCGTGAAGCGGAAGATGTTGTCGACGAAGAACAGCACGTCCTGGCCCTGATCGCGGAAGTGCTCGGCGACCGTCAGACCGGTCAGACCGACGCGGGCGCGCGCGCCCGGCGGTTCGTTCATCTGGCCGAACACCAGCGCACACTTCGACTTCACGCTCGGATCCGGATTATGCGGATCGGCGTTGACCTTGGATTCGATGAACTCGTGATAGAGGTCGTTGCCTTCGCGGGTACGCTCGCCGACGCCGGCGAACACCGAGTAACCGCCGTGCGCCTTGGCGACGTTGTTGATCAGTTCCTGAATCAGCACGGTCTTGCCGACGCCGGCGCCGCCGAACAGGCCGATCTTGCCGCCCTTGGCGTAGGGCGCGAGCAGATCGACGACCTTGATGCCGGTGACGAGAATTTCAGCCTCGGTGGACTGATCGGTATAAAGCGGCGCTTCCTGGTGGATCGCGCGCTTGCCTTCGGACTGAATCGGGCCGGCTTCGTCGATCGGCTCGCCGATGACGTTCATGATGCGCCCGAGCGTGCCGGCGCCCACGGGAACCGCGATCGGCTGGCCAGTGTCGGTCACTTCCTGGCCGCGCACCAGACCTTCGGTCACGTCCATCGCGATCGTGCGGACGGTCGATTCACCGAGATGCTGCGCAACTTCCAGCACGAGGCGGATGCTGCCGTTCTTGGTTTCCAGCGAATTGAGAATGGCCGGCAGGTGGCCTTCGAACTGAACGTCGACGACGGCGCCCATGACCTGGGTGACGCGACCGACCTGGTTAGCTGCTGTAGCCATGAAGCTCTCCTTCGAAATTCTGTACTTGAACAACCGTCATTTGGTTCGTGCGTCAGACCGCCTCGGCGCCGGAGATGATCTCGATCAGCTCCTTGGTGATCTGGGCTTGACGGGTTCGGTTGTAGATCTGGGTTTGCTTGCGAATCATTTCACCCGCATTGCGGGTGGCGTTGTCCATCGAGCTCATCTGCGCGCCATAGAACGAGGCGTTGTTTTCCAGCAGCGCGCGGAAGATCTGCACCGCGATATTACGCGGCAGCAGTCCGGAGAGGAGTTCGTCCTCCTCCGGCTCGTATTCGTAAGACGTCGACGGCGCATTCGCCGCCTTTTCTTCCACGACCAGCGGAATGATCTGCTGCGCGGTCGGGATCTGGGCAATCACCGACTTGAACTGCGAATAGAACAGCGTGCAGACGTCGAATTCGCCGTTCTCGAAACGGGCCAGCACCTTCTTGGCGATGTCCTCGGCGTTGACGAAGCCGAGCTGACGAACGCCGCGCAGATCGAGGTGCTCGACGATCTGCTTGTCGAACAGACGGCGAAGCTGCTCGAGACCCTTGCGGCCGACGCAGAAGAACTTCACTTCCTTGCCCTGCGCGATCAGCTTGTTCGCATGTTCACGCGCGAGCCGCACGATCGAGGAGTTGAACGCGCCGGAAAGACCGCGTTCGCCGGTACACACCAGAAGCAGATGCACATGGTCCTTGCCGGTGCCGGCGAGCAGCCCCGGCGCGCCGGGCGACCCTGCCGCCGCGGCAGCGATATTGGAGATCACCGCGCTCATCTTGTCGGCATAGGGCCGCGCCGCCTCGGCCGCTTGCTGGGCGCGGCGCAGCCTGGACGCTGCGACCATCTGCATGGCCTTGGTGATCTTCTGCGTCGCCTTGGTGGAGGCGATGCGGACCCGCATGTCTTTAAGTGACGCCATTCTTCGTTCACCCCGGCGGTTCGACGCAACGTCGGACCGCTGTCCCTATCACGATGCCCGGCCGGGCGCCGGGCATTCGTCTATTTTTCGTGCGAGCCCTTACGCGAAGGTCTTCGCGAAACCTTCGACCACGCTCTTCAGCTTGGCCGCGGTATCGTCGGAGAGATCGCGCGCGTCGCGGATGGTGTTGAGGATGTCGACGTTCTTGCCGCGCAGCGTCGAGAGCAGTCCATCCTCGAACGCACGCACCTTGTTGAGCGGAAGACGATCGAGATAGCCGTTGGTGCCGGCCCAGATCACGCAGACCTGCTCTTCCATCTTCAGCGGCGAGAACTGCGGCTGCTTGAGCAATTCGGTCAGGCGCGAACCGCGGTTGAGCAGGCGCTGGGTCGAGGCGTCGAGGTCGGAGCCGAACTGCGCGAACGCCGCCATTTCGCGGTACTGCGCCAGCTCGCCCTTGATCTTGCCGGCGACCTTCTTCATCGCCTTGGTCTGCGCCGACGATCCGACGCGCGACACCGACAGACCGACGTTCACTGCGGGGCGGATGCCCTGGAAGAACAGATCGGTTTCGAGGAAGATCTGGCCGTCGGTGATCGAAATGACGTTGGTCGGAATGTAGGCCGAGACGTCGTTGGCCTGGGTTTCGATGATCGGCAGCGCGGTGAGCGATCCTGAGCCCTGATCCTTGTTGAGCTTGGCGGCGCGCTCGAGCAAGCGAGAGTGCAGATAGAACACGTCGCCCGGATAGGCTTCGCGGCCCGGCGGGCGGCGCAGCAGCAGCGACATCTGGCGGTAAGCGACGGCCTGCTTGGACAAGTCGTCATAGATGATGACCGCGTGCATGCCGTTGTCGCGGAAATACTCGCCCATGGTGCAGCCGGTGAACGGCGCGATGTACTGCATCGGAGCCGGATCGGACGCGGTGGCGGCGACGATGATCGAGTATTCGAGCGCGCCCTGCTCTTCGAGCACCTTCACGAACTGCGCGACGGTCGAACGCTTCTGTCCGATCGCGACGTAGACGCAATAAAGCTTGATGTTCTCGTCCGGCTGCGCGTTGAGCGGCTTCTGGTTGAGAATGGTGTCGAGCGCGATCGCGGTCTTGCCGGTCTGGCGGTCGCCGATGATGAGCTCGCGCTGGCCGCGGCCGACCGGAATCAGCGCATCGATCGCCTTGAGGCCGGTCGCCATCGGCTCGCTGACCGATTTGCGCGGAATGATGCCGGGCGCCTTGACGTCCACGCGCATGCGCTTGTCGGCCTTGATCGGGCCTTTGCCGTCGATCGGGTTGCCGAGCGCGTCGACGACGCGGCCGAGCAGGCCTTTGCCGACCGGCGTATCGACGATGGCGCGGGTGCGCTTGACGGTCTGGCCTTCCTTGATCTCGCGGTCAGCACCGAAAATAACGATACCGACGTTGTCGGTTTCGAGGTTCAGCGCCATGCCGCGCGTGCCGTTCTCGAACTCGACCATTTCGCCGGCCTGGACGTTGTCGAGGCCGAAAACGCGAGCGATACCGTCACCGACGGACAACACCTGTCCGACTTCGGAGACTTCGGCCTCCTGGCCAAAATTCTTGATCTGGTCCTTGAGGATCGCGGAAATTTCCGCGGCGCGGATGTCCATCAGCCTGCCTCTTTCATCGCGTGCTTAATCGAATTGAGTTTGGTGCGAAGCGAGCTGTCGACCATGCGGCTGCCAAGTTTGACGACAAGGCCACCGATGATCGACGGATCGACATTCACGTTGAGAGATACATCTTTGCCCGTCACAGACTTCAGTGCGGTCTTGAGGGCATCGAGATTTTTGTCGCTGAGCTTTTCGGCCACCGTGACTTCGGCGACGGCCTCGCCCTTGAACTTCGCGACCAGCGCGCGGAACGCGCGGATCACCTGATCAACCGCGAACAGCCGCCGGTTGGCGGTGAGAACTTTCAGGAAATTGGCCGAAATGCCGGAAATACCAGCCTTGTCGAGCACCGCCGACAGCGCCTTCGCCTGCACTTCCGACGAAAAAACCGGGCTGCGAACGAGCCGCTTCAGATCGGCGCTGTCCGCCAGCATCGCCTCGAATTTATCGAGGTCGGCCTTCACCGAATCAATCGACCGTTCATCGCGTGCTAGTTCAAACAAGGCCGTTGCGTAACGACCAGACACTCCCGAAACGGACGGATTCTCAGCCACAAGCGCGCTCTTTAATTTGCTGTCAAACTCGCAAGGGAAAAACCGTCGCCAAAAAATGCGGCGCCTAGCGATCCAAGCCCTTGGAGTTCAAGCGGGACTTCGATTTTCGACCGACACAGGCAGTGCCGGGGTCGTTAAAATCGCGGCTTTGCTAACATAGCAAGACAGCAGGTGCAACATGACGGCGCCCCCTCGGCGCCGCCTTGTCGCACGTCATCACCCGATACTTTGCCGGGCAGGTGGAGGGGCAAGTCGAGCACCCGACATCGGTATCTGGAAACCGATTTGCCACAATCGAGTTTGTTCCTTGCATTGCTGCATGGCCGCATGCGTCGAGCAGTAGGAACGCGGAAAGCGTCCGACCATTCCCAGTTCGCATTACTTGTCGAAGTCTCGGCAGCCAAGACGAGAGCTTCGGTGATCAGTAATTCTAAGTATAATTTAAGTATATGTTCGACTACATGACCGTTAAAATTCAGGGTTACGGGACATCGATCGATGTTCTGTTCCACCTCACAAGATGTTGCAGGGTGAGATAAACCAACTCTACTGCCGTTTTTATGCCTCATTGCGGAATCAAACGGCAACCGGTCAGACGGAGCGGGGGTTCCACGTGCCACAGATGTGGCATTACTAGTTTGAGGGACTGATATAATGTTGAAACTTACCAAGCAGGCATTGGGAAAAATAACCCAGTCGCGTACGGCGCTCATCCTTGTCGCCGCAGCTGCTTTCACCGGTGGTACTGCCTCTGAGGCCGCGGCGCGGCCCCGGCACCATCACCACCATTACGCTCACCACCACCACCATCATCCGCCGCCCGGGCCAACAGCGCCTGGCGCGAGGCCAATGCGTCGGTCGGCTCGAACTTTGGCGGCGGCCACAGCTTCTCGGGGATCGCCTCGTTCTACGGCAACGAATCCGGCCGCAAGACGGCCTCGGGTCAGCGCTTCAACCAGGAAGCCATGACCGCGGCTCACCGCAGCCTGCCGTTCGGCACCAAGCTTCGTGTTACCCATGGCGGCCGCAGCGTCGTCGTGACCATCAACGACCGCGGCCCGTTCATTCGCGGCCGGGTGCTCGACCTGTCCACGGGGGCTGCCCGTGCCATCGGTCTGACGGGCGCCGGCGTTGGCCGCGTCACGGCCGAGGTCGTCTCGTAACCTGCGCGGCTTCACGCGCAGCCTTTCAAGACCCCCAGCTCAACGGGACTTGCACCTTGCGAGGTGCTGTCCTGACGTTGACACCAAAGCCCGCCGTCGCGATCGACGGCGGGTTTTGCTTTTGGATGCGGGTCACAAGAAGCTTTGTGGATCGACGTCGACCTCGAGCTTGAGATTGCCCTTTGTCTTGGGACCCGCGGCCAGCCACTCGCGCAGATATTCCGAAACGTCGACGTTACGCTGCGCCTTCACCAGAAGTCGGAAGCGGTAGCGGCCCTTGATCACGGCAAGCGGCGCTTCGGCAGGTCCCAGCACCTTGATCCGTTCATCGATCGGCGCGATGGCGGCAAGCTTGCGCGCAAATCCTTCCGCCGTGGGACGATCCCCGGCCGATACGATCAGGCCCGCGAGCCGTCCGAATGGCGGATAGCCGGTTTTCTCGCGCATCTCGATTTCGCTGGCATAGAACGCCTCGCGGTCGCAGGCGACCAGCGCCTTCATCACGGGGTGCTCCGCCTGATGTGTCTGCAAATAGCCGACGCCCCGGCCCTGATCGCGCCCAGCCCGCCCGATCACCTGGTTGAGCAATTGCCAGGTGCGTTCGGCGGCGCGCGGATCGCCATTGCTCAGGCCAAGGTCGGCGTCGACCACACCGACCAGGTTGAGCCGCGGGAAATGATGGCCCTTGGCCACGAGCTGCGTGCCGATGATGATGTCGACGCGCCCTTCGGCAATCTCGTTCAACTCGCTGCGCATGGTCTCGATCGAGGTGATGAGGTCGCTCGACAGCACCATGGTTCGCGCCTCGGGGAAAAGTGCTGCCGCCTCCTCCTGCAAACGCTCCACGCCCGGTCCGACCGCGACCAGCGATTCCTCCGCAGCACAGTGCGGACAAGCATGGGGGCGTCCCATCGAGAAGCCGCAGTGGTGACAGACGAGCCGCTGGCGAAAGCGATGATCGACCAGCCAGGCATCGCAGATGGTGCAGGCAAACCGATGCCCGCAGGCGCGGCACAAGGTCAGCGGCGCGTAACCGCGGCGGTTGAGAAACAGCAGCGCCTGCTCGCGCCGCTCGATTGCAAACCGAATCTGCTCTGCGAGTTTCGGCGAGATGAACCGGCCGCGCGGCGGGGCTTCGCGCCTTAGATCGATCGCCTCGATATGCGGCATGTGCTGACCGCCGAACCGCGACGGCAGCGCGACGCGCTGATAACGGCCCTTGCGCGCATTGACCTCGGTTTCGACCGACGGCGTTGCGGAAGCGAGCACGACCGGAATCTTGGCGATGTGCGCGCGCACCACCGCCATGTCGCGCGCGTGGTAATGCGCGCCCTCGTCCTGCTTGTAGGCCTGGTCGTGCTCTTCATCGACGACGATGAGGCCAAGATCGGCATAGGGCATGAACAGCGCCGAGCGCGCGCCGACCACGACCGGCGCCTCGCCGCTTGCAATCGCCGCCCAGTTGCGTTGCCGGGTGCGCGGCGTCAATTCGGAATGCCATTCCAGCGGCCGCACGCCGAAACGCCGCGTGAAGCGGTCCAGGAACTGGCCGGTCAGCGCGATCTCCGGCATCAGGATCAGCGATTGCTTGCCACGGCGGATGGCTTCCGCGATCGCTTCGAAATAGACCTCGGTCTTGCCGGAGCCGGTCACGCCATCGAGCAACGCGACGTGGAACGTGCCATTGGCCGCGAGCGCGCGCATGGCGTCCACGGCCGTGCGCTGCTGGCGGGAGAACTCCGGCACCGCGTAAGCCGGATCCGGCGCGGGCGGCGCCAGCGGACGCGGCATCGCTTCCACGGTCAGCGTGCCTTCGTCGACCAGGCCATCGACCACGCCGGCGCTGACGCCGGCTTCCTTGGCGGCCTCGGACTTGCCGTGCAGCAGGCCATCGGACAACAGTTCAATCAGCCGCCGCCGCGCCGGCGTCATGCGCTGCGGCGGCGCGCCGACAAGGCGCACCCCCATTCGCACCCGCTCGGGTCCGAGGTCTTCGCCCATGCGCAGGCACATCCGCAACACCATGCCGCGCGCCGACAGCGTATAATTGGAAACCCAGTCGACGAGCGCGCGCAGTTCGGGTTTCAGCGCGGGCACATCGAGCTTTTCGCTGACATCCTTCAGCCGGTTGTGCAGACGTGGGTCTGGCCTGGCGTTCTCCGCCCACACCACCCCGACCACCTCGCGCGGCCCGAGCGGAACACAGACCACGTCGCCGACCTTCAACTCGAGCCCGCGCGGCACACGGTAGGAGTACGCGCGGTCGAGCGCGACCGGCACCAGCACGTCGACGACGCCGGTCGACGATGCGGGCGATGAGGCAGCGCGCGGTGAGTGGTCGTCCATCTAGAGCCTGTTACCGGCCAGTTAGCGAAGGGTAAACCAGCAAGGTGCGATATAATCATAAGGAATCATCGTGCCGAAAGCAGATATGGCCAAGCAAGCCGCCGCCCTACAGCCGATTGAGCTTGACTGCGCCGACGAATCGATCGCGCTGGAGATGGCGCGATGGCTCGGCTATTTGCGCGCCGAGCGGCGCCTGTCGCCCAAGACGTCGGAGGCTTACGCCCGCGACCTGCGCCAGTTCCTGGAATTCCTGGCCGAGCACCGGGGCGTCCGCGTCACGGTCGCCAACTTTTCCACGCTTGAGGCCAGCGACGTCCGCGCCTTCATGGCCAAGCGGCGGTCGGACGAGATTGCCAGCCGCTCGCTGATGCGCGCGCTGGCGGGGCTGCGTTCGTTCGGACGCTTCCTCGAGCGCGAGGGCCGCGGCAAGGTCGGCGCGCTGTCCGCGATCCGCGCCCCCAAAGTGGGCAAGAGCCTGCCGAAGCCGTTGGCCGTCGCCGCAGCCAAGCGCCTTGCCGATGCCGACGAGCGCGCCGGCGAGGATCGCGACCCCTGGATCTGGGCACGTGATGCGGCCGTGATGGCCCTGCTCTACGGTTCGGGCTTGCGCATTTCCGAAGCGCTGGGACTGAAACGCCGCGACGTGCCTGCGCCCGGCGAAGGCGATGTCCTGATCGTCACCGGCAAAGGCAACAAGACGCGGATGGTGCCGGTGTTGCAAAACGTCCTGACGCTGATTGCGGAATACGCGGCCATGTGCCCGTATCCTTTGCCGCCGGAAGGACCGACCTTCGTCGGCGCCCGCGGTGGGCCGCTGCAGCCCCGCATCATTCAGCTCACCATGGCGCGGATGCGCGGCGCATTGGGATTGCCGGACAGCGCGACGCCGCACGCGTTGCGGCATTCCTTCGCCACCCACCTGTTGTCGCGCGGCGGCGATTTGCGCGCGATCCAGGAATTGCTCGGCCACGCCTCCCTGTCGACGACCCAGATCTACACCGGGATCGACAGCGAGCGCCTTCTCGAAGTCTACAAAAGCGCGCACCCGCGCGCGTAACGAACTCGGCCAATTTTCAGGCAATCCCGTAGCATCGACCCCGATCGGACCCTTGCTTCGACCTTCTTGATCGTCCATCGTCACTTCATCGCATAGGGGGACGGAATCATGAGCGCGCATGAAAGCATGGAGCATGCAGAACACGCCGAGCACGCCTCGGGCGAGAACAGGAAGATCGCGCTTCTGATCGCAGTGATCGCGCTATGTCTTGCGCTGTCGGAGACGCTCGGCAAAGGCGCCCAGACCGAATCGATTGCCAAGAATGTCGAGGCATCCAACCTGTGGGCGTTCTTCCAGGCCAAGAGCATTCGCCGCACCACGGTGCAAACTGCGGCCGAGCAGGCCAGCATCGCCCTCCCGAGCGACGAGGCTGCAAAGGCGGCGGCGCAAAAGCAGATCGAGGACTGGAAAAAGACCGCCGCGCGCTACCGCTCCGAACCGGAAACCGGCGAAGGCACCGAGCAACTGGCAGAGCGCGCGAAACACGCCGAAGAAGAACGCAATCTGGCGACGGCCAAATACCATCACTTCGAACTGGCGTCGGCGGCGTTCCAGATCGGCATCGTGCTGGCGTCGGCGACCATCATCACCGGCATGATCGCGCTGGCCTGGATTTCCGGGCCTGCTGACGCTCGCGGGCATCGTGATGAGCTGCGCTCGGCATCTTCGCGCCGCATGCGCTGCACCTGGCGCTATAAGGTTGGCGCTATGAGGGGACGCCGCGAGGACTAGCGTGCTTCGCGCACGCTCTTGCGGAAACGCTGGATCAGCCGGAGCATCCGGGACGACCAGCGATCGCCATTGCCGGCCAGGATTTCCCGGATGCGAAGCTTGATCGGCTCGACCAGTGCCTTGGCCTTGGCGCGTAGCGCCAGGATGAACTCATAGAGCCGCTCGAACCATCCCATCTCGAGCAATTTCGGCCGCGTCACATCAAAGACGAAAGCGGTGACGCCGACGCCAAGCAGTTTCGCGAAGACGATGGTCGTGAGGGCGCTGAGCCAGTATTCGTGCATCAGCAGCCAGACACCGACCAGCTTGAGCGGGAACAACGGGATCACCGGCACGATGAAGACGATCAGCGTCATCGCCGGCGACAACGTATCGACGCGATCGGCGAGCCAGTTCTTGAACGCTTGCAGCGGAAGCTTCGCGACGAACCAGGCGACGATCGGCTCGAGATGATCCCACAGCCACGCCTCGATCAAAAAGATGACCGCGAGCAGAACCCAGACCGGTTGAAGAAGGCGGCGTAGCATAAATGTATCCTAGCCCGACTCTCGCCGGGCAAGGATCACATATGGATGGCTCGTTTGCCAACCGCAAGCGCGGCTTCTTTCACCGCTTCCGAGCGAGTCGGGTGGGCGTGGCAGGTCCGCGCCAGATCCTCGGCGGAACCGCCAAACTCCATCAAAACAGCGGCTTCGTGGATCATTTCGCCCGCTTCACGGCCAATAATGTGGACGCCGAGCACGCGGTCGGTTTTCGCATCTGCGAGAATCTTCACAAAGCCGTCAGTGGTCTGGTTGACCTTGGAACGCCCGTTGGCCGTAAACGGGAATTTGCCGCTGGTATAGGCCACGCCAGCCTGTTTCAGCTCCTCTTCGGTCTTTCCGACGGAGGAAACCTCGGGCGTTGTATACACAACGCCAGGAATGACGTCGTAGTTCACATGGCCGGCCTGACCGGCCAGAATTTCGGCAACCGCGACACCCTCGTCCTCGGCCTTGTGCGCCAGCATCGGACCAGCCACCACGTCGCCGATGGCATAGACGCCCTTCAGGCTGGTGGCGAAGTGGGCATCGATCTGCACCCGGCCCCGGTTGTCGAGAGCAACGCCCGCTTCCTTCAGGCCAAGACCATCGGTGTAGGGAACGCGGCCGATGCAGACCAGCACGACGTCGGCCTCGATCTTCTCGGCCGTCCCGCCGGCGGCGGGTTCGACTTGCGCGACCAGCGTCTTGCCCGAACCGTCGACGCCCGTGACCTTCGCCCCGAGCTTGAACGCAAATCCCTGCTTCTCGAGGATGCGCTGGAATTGCTTGGCGATCTCGCCATCCATGCCGGGCAGGATGCGATCGAGAAATTCGACCACGGTGACCTGCGCGCCGAGGCGATGCCACACCGAGCCGAGCTCGAGCCCGATGACGCCGGCGCCGATGATCAACAGCTTGCCCGGCACCTTGCCGAGCGACAGCGCGCCGGTCGAGGAAACGATCCGCTTCTCGTCGATCTCGATGCCCTTGAGACGCGCGATATCCGAGCCGGTGGCGATGATGATATTCTTGGTCTCAACAACTTGCGTCTTGCCGTCACTGCCGGTGACTTCGATCTTTCCGGTGCCAAGGACTTTTGCTTTGCCCGGGATCACGTCGATCTTGTTCTTTTTCATCAGGAACTCGACGCCCTTGACGTTGCCGTCGATGCCCTGCTGCTTGAAATTCATCATCGCAGGGAGGTCGAGTTTCGGCGTCGAAACGCTGACGCCCATCTTGGCAAAGGAATGCCCGGCTTCCTCGAACATTTCGGAAGCGTGCAGCAGCGCCTTCGAAGGCATGCACCCGACATTGAGGCAGGTCCCGCCCAGCGTCGCATTCTTCTCGACCACGGCGACCTTCATGCCGAGCTGCGCGGCGCGGATAGCGCACACATAGCCGCCCGGACCGGTGCCGATAACAACAAGATCGTAAGTGGCCATGATCGAATCCGTAGCTGAAGGATGTTGGGTTAGCGGCCGCCCGACACGTCAAGAGTGGCGCCGGTGACGTAAGACGCCTCATCCGACATCAGCCAGACGATGGCGTTGGCGATCTCCTCGGCGATACCGATGCGCTTCATCGGCACCACATGGGCGAGCTTGTGGGCGCGGTCGGGCTCGCCGCCGGAGGCGTGAATTTCGGTATCGATCAGACCGGGCCGGATACCGGCGACGCGGATGCCTTCGCCGGCAACCTCCTGGGCGAGACCGACGGTGAAGGTATCGATCGCGCCCTTGGATGCCGCATAGTCGACATAGGTGTTGGCCGAGCCGAGCTTGGCGGCGACCGACGAGATATTGACGATGACGCCGCCCTTGCCGCCGTGCCTGGTCGACAGGCGCTTCACGGCCTCGCGCGCGCAGAGAATGCTGCCGGTGACGTTGACGGACATCGTGCGCTGGATACGGTCGGCCGTCATCTCGTCGACCCGTACGACGCTCTTGCCGACGATGCCGGCATTGTTGACGAGCGCACCCAGTGTGCCGAAGACATCCGCCGCCTTGAAGATAGCCAGAATGTCGGCCTCGCTGCCGACATCGCATTTCACCGCGATCGCCTTGCCGTTGCTGGCCTCGATCTTGGCGACGACCTCGTCGGCGGCCTCCTTGTTGGTGGCGTAGCCGACGACGACGCGAAATCCGCGCGCCGCGGCGGCGAGGGCGGTGGCGCGGCCGATGCCGCGGCTGCCGCCGGTGATTACAACAACTCTGTCCGTCAAGAGAGCACCTATGATTCAGTTATGTTACCCGAAGCGCCGCAACCGCCCGGCGGCGCGGCGCAAGCTTCATTCAACCAAGCGATCAGAGATCCAGCACGAGACGCGCCGGATCTTCCAGGCTTTCCTTCACACGCACCAGGAAGGTCACGGCTTCCTTGCCGTCGATGACGCGATGATCGTAGGACAGCGCCAGATACATCATCGGCCGAATCTCGACCTTGCCGCCGATCGCCATCGGACGTTCCTGGATCTTGTGCATGCCGAGAATGGCCGACTGCGGCGCGTTGAGGATCGGCGTCGACATCAGCGAGCCGTAGATGCCGCCATTGGTGATGGTGAAGGTGCCGCCCTGCATCTCGTCGATCTTGAGCTGGCCGTCGCGGGCGCGGCGGCCAAAATCGGCGATGCTTTTTTCGATTTCCGCAATCGACTTCTGATCGCAGTCCCTCACGACAGGAACGACAAGGCCCTTGTCGGTGCCGACCGCGACGCCGACGTGGTAGTAGTTCTTGTAGATCAGGTCGGTGCCATCGATCTCGGCGTTGACCGCCGGAATGTCCTTTAGCGCCTGCACGCAAGCCTTGGTGAAGAAGCCCATGAATCCAAGTTTGCTGCCGTGCTTCTTCTCGAACACATCCTTGTAGTGCGCACGCAACGCCATGACATTGGTCATGTCGACCTCGTTGAAGGTCGTCAGCATCGCCGCCGTGTTCTGCACGTCCTTCAGCCGCCGCGCGATGGTCTGGCGCAGCCGCGTCATCTTCACGCGTTCTTCGCGCGCCGCATCATCGGCAGGCGAGGGTGCGCGCACCTGTACGGCCGCAGCCGGCTGGTTGACCGGCGTCGGTGCGGAAGCCGCTTTCTCGATCGCAGCCAGCATGTCGCCCTTGGTGACGCGGCCGTCCTTGCCGGAGCCCGGAACAGTCGCCGCGTCGACGCCGCTTTCGGCCGCGAGCTTGCGCACCGACGGCGCGAGCGGCGCATCCACCGGCGGCGCCTTGTCGGCGGCCGGCGCCTTTGCCGCTGGTGCGGCCGGCGCAGATGCAGCCTTGGCCGGAGCAGCCGCCGGCTTGGCGGCGGCGCCCGCTGCGCCCTCGGTGATCTGGCCCAACAACGCGCCGACGGCGACGGTCTCGCCATCCTTGGCGCTGATCTCGCCGAGCACACCGGCCGAAGGCGCCGGGACTTCGATCGTCACCTTGTCGGTCTCTAACTCGACCAGCGGCTCGTCGACCGTGACGGTGTCGCCGGCCTTCTTGAACCAACGGCCGATGGTGGCTTCGGTCACGGACTCGCCGAGCGTCGGCACGCGAATTTCAGTCATGATGTGCTTCCTCAATGCCCTTGTGTAGCCGTCGTCCGCGAAGGCCAGGAAATTCGATGCTTCGCGGCGGCCTGAACTGGATGCGCCCCGCTCTCGCGGGGCGCGCACGCGCAGATGGATTTTAGTTCAGCGCCTCGTCGAGCAACGCCTTGAGCTGCGCCAGATGTTTCGACATCAACCCGGTCGCGGTCGCCGCGGCTGCCGCGCGTCCGGCGTAGCGCGGACGCTTGTAGGTGGCGTTGACCTGGTTCAGCACCCATTCGAGATAGGGTTCGATGAAGTGCCACGCGCCCATGTTGCGCGGCTCCTCCTGACACCAGACGACTTCGGCGCCCTTGAACCGCGTCAGCTCGGTAACCAGCGCCTTCAGCGGCACCGGATAGAGCTGCTCGACGCGCATCAGGTAGATGTCGTCGATGCCGCGCTTCTCGCGCTCCTCGTACAGGTCGTAATAGACCTTGCCCGAGCACAGCACGATGCGCTTGATCTTGTCGTCCGGCACGAGCTTGATCTTTTCGTCCGGCAGCATCTGCGCGTCATCGTACAGGATGCGGTGGCACGTCGTTCCCTCGCCGAGTTCGTCGAGCCGCGAGACTGCCCGCTTGTGACGCAACAGCGACTTCGGCGTCATCACGATCAGGGGTTTACGGATCTCGCGATGCAATTGCCGGCGCAGCATATGGAAGTAGTTCGCCGGCGTGGTCGGATAGACCACCTGCATGTTGTCTTCGGCGCACATTTGCAGGTAGCGCTCGAGCCGCGCGGAGGAATGCTCCGGTCCCTGCCCTTCATAGCCATGCGGCAACAGGCAGACGAGGCCCGACATGCGCAGCCATTTGCGTTCGCCCGACGAGATGAACTGGTCGAACAGCACCTGCGCGCCGTTGGCGAAGTCGCCGAACTGCGCCTCCCACATCGCCAGCGCATTCGGCTCGGCGAGCGAGTAGCCATATTCGAAGCCGAGCACGGCTTCTTCCGACAGCAGCGAGTTGATGACCTCGTAGTGGCCCTGATCGTTGCCGAGATGATTGAACGGCGTGTAGCGGCTTTCGTCTTCCTGGTCGATCAGAACCGAATGGCGCTGCGAGAACGTGCCGCGCTCGGAGTCCTGTCCGGAGAGCCGCACATGATGGCCCTCCTCCAGCAGCGTGCAGAACGCCAGTGCTTCGCCGGTCGCCCAGTCGATGCCGTTCCCGCTGTCGATCGCCTTCGAGCGGTTGTCGAGGAAGCGCTGGATGGTGCGATGAACGCGGAAGCCATCCGGCACGTTGGTGATCTTGCGGCCGATTTCCTTCAGGACCGCCGCACTGACCCCGGTCACGCCGCGCCGCGCGTCCTCTTCCTGGTCGGCGATCTTGAAGCCGGCCCATTTGCCATCGAGCCAGTCGGCCTTGTTGGGCTTGTAGCCGACGCCGGCTTCGAATTCGGCATCAAGCCGCGCGCGCCAGTCGGCCTTGGTCTTCTCGACCTCGCCTTCGGTCATCACGCCGTCGGCGACCAGCCGCTTGGCATAAATCTCGAGCGTCGTCGGGTGCGACGCGATCTTCTTGTACATCACCGGCTGGGTGAATGCCGGCTCGTCGCCCTCGTTGTGGCCGTGGCGGCGATAGCAGAACATGTCGATGACGACCGGCTTGTGAAACTTCTGCCGGAATTCGATCGCGACCTTGGCGGCGAACACCACCGCCTCCGGGTCGTCGCCGTTCACATGGAAGATCGGCGCATCGATCATCTTCGCCACATCAGACGGATAGGGCGAGGAGCGCGAGTAGCGCGGATAGGTGGTGAAGCCGATCTGGTTGTTGACGATGAAGTGCAGCGAACCGCCGGTGCGATAGCCCTTCAGGTCGGACAGGCCGAAGCATTCGGCAACCACGCCCTGCCCCGCGAACGCGGCGTCGCCGTGCATCAGGAGCGGCAGCACCGAAATGCGCATGTCCGGCGGATCGCCGTGCTGATCCTGCTTGGCGCGAACCTTGCCGAGCACGACGGGATCGACGATTTCGAGGTGCGACGGGTTCGCGGTCAACGACAGATGGATCTTGTTGTTGTCGAACTCGCGGTCGGACGAGGCGCCGAGATGGTATTTGACGTCGCCCGAACCTTCGACGACGTCGGGATTGGCCGAGCCGCCCTTGAACTCGTGGAACAGCGCGCGGTGCGGCTTGCCCATCACCTGGGTCAGCACGTTGAGCCGGCCGCGATGCGGCATGCCGACCACGATTTCCTTCACGCCGAGATTGCCGCCGCGCTTGATGATCTGCTCGAGCGCGGGAATCAGCGACTCAGCGCCATCAAGGCCGAAGCGCTTGGTGCCGGTGAATTTGACATCGCAGAATTTCTCGAAACCTTCGGCCTCGACGAGCTTGTTGAGGATCGCGCGACGGCCTTCGGGGGTGAACGAGATTTCCTTGTCCGGCCCCTCGATGCGCTCCTGGATCCAGGCCTTCTGCGCCGCGTTCGAGATATGCATGAACTCGACGCCGAGCGTCTGGCAGTAGGTACGCTCGCAGATCGCGACGATCTCGCGCAAGCTTCCGTATTCGAGGCCGAGCACGTGATCGAGGAAGATTTTCCGATCGAAATCGGCTTCCGTGAAGCCGTAGGAGCGCGGGTCGAGTTCTTCGCGGTCGCGCGGCGCCTCGATGCCGAGCGGATCGAGCTTGGCGTGGAAATGTCCGCGCATCCGGTAAGCGCGGATCAGCATCAGCGCGCGCACTGAATCGCGCGTGGCCTGATGGACGTCGGCGGGAGCGAGTTCGGCGCCCGCGGCCTGCGCCTTCGCGGCGATCTTCTTGGAGACGGTCTTCTCGACCTCGATCCAGTTGCCGTCGAGCGCGGAGGTCAGGTCATCCTGCGGCGTGAGCGGCCAGTTGGCCTTGCCCCATGAGGGCCCCTCGGCGTTCTTGCGGACGTCGGCGGGTGCATCTTTCAGGCTCTTGAAGAACTCCTGCCACTCGGCGTCGACCGAGGAGGGGTCATTTTCGTATCGGGCGTAGATTTCATCGATGTAGGTGGCGTTTGTGCCCTGCAAAAACGACGAAAGGGCAAAAGCGGCGTTCGCATCCTGGCGAGACATGGGGCGTCCTGCTGATTTTCTTCATCGCGCGTGACAGACGGCGCGGCAACCGGCCTGCAAGAAGCAGACCGGCGGGTTCAGAACCTCTACCCTATCTAGGAAGAAACTTCGCCCCGAAAAGAACCAAGCAGTGACTTTTAATTCACTTCTTTTAATCAGCCGGCAAACCAGGTCCAGAACGAAGAAACCCGGGGCGAAGCCGGGGTTTCCGCCTTTGGTGCAGTCAAGCCGAGGTCAATACTTCGCGACCACCGGGCCGCCCCAGTTGAACTTGTAGCTCAGCTCGGTGCGCACGGTTTGAACGACCGCATCGCTTCGCAACGCGAGCGGAACGAGGGCGATGAGAGGCGTCCCAGCGGTCGTGACAGCTGCGGTCGTAGCCGAGCCATAGTCTGCGTAGCGATACTCGGCGCGAAGGAACCAGCCATTGCCCGGCAGGAAGTCCAGTTTGGATTCAACGCCGCTCCCCAGGAACCAACCACCGTTGGTGTGTGCGCCGACGCTTGCGCCGAGGGGAACGCCCGCTCCCAGATCGAACAAGGTCACCGCGTCAAAACGCGCCTGCGTGTAACCGCCGTTGACGTAGGTAAGGGTTTTCGGGGTGACCAGCCAGCCGATACGGCTGCCGACCGCCCACGACGAACTCAACCTTGCAGCGCCGCCAAGCGGCTGGAAGAAAAAGTTGTAAGTGTGAGCACCGGAGTTTCCATGGATATCGGCGAAATCATAATTGGCCAAGACGCCGCCAACGATCTTGTCGGTGAACTGGTAGTCGTAACCGCCGCTGACCGAGCCGAAAAATCCGCGCGCCCCGTTGTTGGCGCCTGAATTTTGCGTAACTCCGTTTGCGCTGTTGAGCGGGGTGGTCAAAACATCCGCGGCGCCATATCCGCCACCGCCGCCGACATACAATCCGGTCCAGCTAACCGGCATGATCGGCGCCTTGGTCGACATGGCCGGATAGGTCGACACCGCCCCGCCGCCGCTGTTGAATTTGTAAACCAATTCAGTGCGCACGGTTTGCACCGTTGGGTGCGTCTGCAGTCCGAACGGAACGCCGGTCACAGGGTACAGCGTGCCGGCAGCCGTCAGGACAGGCTGCGTCGCCGCATCATAGCGCGCGTAGCGATACTCGGTGCGCGCAGACCACCCATTGCCCGGCAGGAAGTCGAGCTTGGTTTCGACGCCGCTGCCGAGGAACCAGCCGTTATAGGTGTGTCCGCTGACTGTCCCTGTCGGCACAGACGCGGCATTAAGTGGATTGAGATCGCCGACGCCGATCCCGTTGAAGTGAGCCTGGGTGAAGCCAGCATTGAAATAGGTCAGCGTCTTCGGATCGAGTAGCCAGCCGCCACGCGCACCGACGGCCCAGGACGGTTCCAGTTTTCTGGTGCCGCCCAGCGGGTCGAACTGGCCTGTCGCCGCGCCTGAGTTGTACGTCCCCTTGATGCCGGAAAAATCAAAATTGGCCAGCACGCCGCCGACGATCCGGTCACTGAATTGATAGTCGTAACCGGCGCTGACCGTCCCAAACAAGCCATGGGCTGCGTTGGTGAGGTGGTTCTCAACGCCGCGGGAGGACAGCAGAGCCGGTCGCGCTGTTCAGCGGAGTGGTCTCGTCGGTGACAAAACCCTCGCCGCCGCCGCCGCTAACGTAGAAACCTGTCCAGCTAAAGCCGGGCGCTGCGACCGGCGCCTTGGTGTAGACCTTGGCCGGCAAATCCGCAGCCAGTGCGCATCCCGAATGCAGCGCGGCAATCGCTACCGAGCCAAGCAAGATCTTTCTCATCCGCAGTCGTCCCATCCATGCTGGCAATACCGGCGCACGGATCAGATAACGGCGCGCAGCGGAGCTTCACAACCACAGGTTATCCAACATGGAACCCGAACGCTGTCGTCCAAAAGACACAGCAGGCCGCAAAGTTGCTTTGAGAAGCGCGGACTAACCCTTGAGGACGCCGACCAGCGTTTTGCCGAGCCGTGCCGGAGATGGTGAGACCTTGATTCCGGCCGATTCCATCGCCGCCGTCTTGGATCCGGCGTCGCCCTTGCCGCCGGAGATGATGGCGCCGGCATGGCCCATGCGGCGGCCGGGAGGTGCCGTGACGCCGGCGATAAAGCCGACCATCGGCTTCTTGCGGCCGCGCTTGGCCTCGTCCTTCAGGAACTGCGCGGCGTCCTCTTCGGCCGAACCGCCGATCTCGCCGATCATGATGATCGAGGTGGTCTTCGGGTCCGCCAGGAACATCTCCAGCATGTCGATGAATTCGGTGCCCTTGACGGGGTCGCCGCCGATCCCGACGGCCGTGGTCTGGCCGAGGCCCTCCTGCGAGGTCTGGAACACCGCCTCATAGGTCAGCGTGCCCGAGCGCGAAACGATGCCGACATTGCCGGGACGGAAGATATTCGCCGGCATGATGCCGATCTTGCATTCGCCGGCGGTCATGACGCCCGGACAGTTGGGCCCGATCAGGCGCGACTTCGATCCCGACAGCGAACGCTTCACCCGCACCATGTCGAGCACCGGAATGCCTTCGGTGATGCAGACGATCAGCGGGATTTCCGCGTCGATCGCTTCGCAGATCGCGTCCGCTGCACCCGGCGGCGGCACGTAGATCACGGACGCATCGGCTCCGGTCTTCTCGCGCGCCTCGCGCACGGTGTCGAACACCGGCAGGTCGAGATGCTTCGATCCGCCTTTGCCGGGCGAGGTGCCGCCGACCATCTTGGTGCCGTAAGCGATCGCGGCTTCGGAATGGAAGGTGCCGTTCTTGCCGGTGAAGCCCTGGCAGATGACCTTGGTATTCTTGTCGATCAGAATGGACATGGATGAGACTGCCTTCGCGAGGTAATCGGAAACGTTGTCAGTGGACTCGCCGGTAAACGCCGGTGATCACGTCGGACCACCCTTCGGCATCGGGCGAGTATTGGATCTTCATCGAGTAGCTGTTGTCGTCGATGACTTCGTAGACGTGACGCGCATTGCCGCGCAGCGAGCCGCGCACCAGGATCAGCGATTTTCCGGTCCAGCCGCCGGACGCCGGCGACGGCGGATAGTAACCGAGCGAGTCATGCCAGAATAATTTGTAGAGGCGGTCGTCGCGGTCGTAGGTGAACACGCCGTGGGTGGCGAAGCTCTCCTGGCCGTCGCGGGTCTGGCGCGTGTCCTGGATCAGATAGAAGCCGTTGAGATCGATGCGCGCGCTCACCTTGGAGGTCGCGGGCCCGCCGGCGCTCCAGCGCGAGGGAAAAACCGTCTCGTCGCCAACCCATTCGCCCGCGAATGCCGCGAGCTTGCGGTGTTCTTCGAGCGGCGTTTGTGCGGCGAGATGGTCGGCCATGCGAGCTCGATCCGAGTTCGCATGATTGCCGCACCTCTCGAACTTCGGATGTTCTGACAGTTTTACAGCGAACTGATAGCTTCACCGCACTAGCCTCCCTTGACGGCCTTGACGATCTTCTGCGCGGCGTCGTCGAGATCGTCCGCCGGCAACACGTTGAGACCGGATTCGCGGATGATCTTCTTGCCGGCATCGACATTGGTGCCTTCGAGCCGCACGACGAGCGGCACCTTGAGGCCGACTTCCTTCACCGCGGCGACCACGCCCTCGGCGATGACGTCGCACTTCATGATGCCGCCGAAGATGTTGACCAGAATGCCCTTCACGTTGGGATCTGCGGTGATGATCTTGAAGGCAGCCGCGACCTTTTCCTTGCTGGCGCTGCCGCCGACGTCGAGGAAGTTCGCAGGCGCCATGCCGTAGAGCTTGATGATGTCCATCGTCGCCATCGCAAGGCCGGCGCCGTTGACCATGCAACCGATGGTGCCGTCGAGCGTGACGTAATTGAGATCGTATTTCGAGGCTTCGATTTCCTTGGCGTCTTCCTCGGTCTCATCGCGCAACGTGGCGACTTCGGGATGACGGAACAGCGCGTTGTCGTCGAACGAAACCTTGGCGTCGAGCACGCGGAGCTGGCCCTGCTTGGTGACGACAAGCGGATTGATTTCCAGCATCGCCATGTCCTTGGCGACGAACGCCGCATAGAGCTGGGACGCCAGCTTCTCGGCCTGCTTGGCGAGATCGCCGGTGAGATTCAGCGCCTTGGCAACGGTGCGGCCGTGATGGCCCATGATGCCGGTCGCGGGATCGACGGAGAAGGTGACGATCTTCTCAGGGGTCTTGTGCGCGACTTCCTCGATGTTGACGCCGCCTTCGGTCGAAACCACGAACGACACTTCGGAGGTTTCGCGGTCGACCAGGATCGAGAGATAAAACTCCTTCTCGATCTCGGAGCCGTCTTCGATGTAGAGGCGGTTGACCTGCTTGCCCTGCGGTCCGGTCTGCACGGTCACGAGCGTCGCACCCAGCATCTGCTTGGCGAACTCGTTGACCTCGGCGACGGACTTGGCGATGCGGACGCCGCCTTTGCCGCCGGCGGAGGCTTCCTTGAAGGTGCCCTTGCCGCGGCCGCCGGCATGGATCTGGCTCTTCACCACCCAGACCGGGCCGGGAAGGCTTTTCGCGGCTGCGTCGGAATCGGCGGCCTTGAGCACGGCTACGCCCTTGGAGATCGCGACCCCGAATTCGCCGAGCAGCGCCTTGGCCTGATATTCATGGATATTCATCTGGACGTTCCCCGAACCCTTGGATTGCGGTGCGCTTGAAAACCCGCACCGGCCTTTCCGTCTGGCATACCATATACCAACAGAACTGCAACCCGGACTGCTTCAAAAACCGAAATGCCGAAGGTCGAAAACTCAACCTTCGGCAAAACCCTTACAAATCAGCGACCTAACAAGTCGGGCGCGATCTTCTTGCAGGCGTCGACCAGGCCCTGCACGGCGCCGACCGACTTGTCGAAGGCTTCGCGGTCCTTGCCGGCGAGCTCGATTTCGACGATGCGCTCCACGCCCTTCGACCCGATCACGACGGGCACGCCGACATACATGTCCTTCACGCCGTATTCGCCATTGAGGTAGGCGGCGCAGGGCAACACGCGCTTCTTGTCCTTCAGATAGCTCTCGGCCATCGCGATCGCGGAAGCGGCGGGCGCATAGAAAGCCGAACCGGTCTTGAGCAGGTTGACGATCTCGGCGCCGCCGTTGCGGGTGCGGTCGACGATCTCGTCGAGTCGCGCCTGCGAGGTCCAGCCCATCTTCACGAGGTCAGGCAGCGGAATGCCCGCGACCGTCGAGTAGCGCACCAGCGGCACCATGGTGTCGCCGTGGCCGCCCAGCACGAAGGCAGTGACATCCTCGACCGAGACGTTGAATTCGTCGGCGAGGAAATACCGAAAGCGCGAGGAGTCCAGCACGCCGGCCATGCCGACCACCTTCTTCTGCGGCAGGCCCGAGGCCTTCTGCAGCGCCCAGACCATGGCGTCGAGCGGGTTGGTGATGCAGATGACGAAGGCGTCAGGCGCGTATTTCTTGATGCCGGCACCGACCTGCTCCATCACCTTGAGATTGATGGAGAGAAGATCGTCGCGGCTCATGCCGGGCTTGCGCGGCACGCCGGCGGTGACGATGCACACGTCGGCACGGTCGAGCGCTTCATAGGAATTCGCACCGGTCATATGGGCATCAAACCCGTCAACCGGCGAAGACTGCGCGAGATCGAGCGATTTGCCCTGCGGCACGCCTTCGGCGATGTCGAACATGACGACGTCGCCGAGTTCCTTCAGGCCGATGAGGTGAGCCAGCGTTCCGCCGATCTGGCCGGAGCCAATCAGAGCAATCTTGTTGCGCGCCATGGGGTATCCTTTGAAGCGATGGAGGTGGATGAAAGCCGTTTGAGGCTGGTTATCCCTTTCGCTGCGCCCGTTCAAGCTGCGGCATGCCCAATTGTCGGGCGTCATTCCGGGGCTCGCCAACGGGTCGCGCGAATGCGCGCCCGGTAATAGGCTCAGCGAGAACCCGGAATCTCGGGCCACAACGTCTGGATTCCGGATTCGCGCTAACGCGCGCTCCGGAATGACTGCCGTCACGTCTCCACCAGCCCCGTGGTCGAGCCGCTGGCCGTCGAGTCCTTGTGACCGTGCGGCAGGCCCAGATAGGATTCCGAGCCCATTTCGATCAGCCGTGACGATGTCCGCTTGAATTCATTCGCCTCGACGCCGTCGGTCGCCAGATAGAGCGACAGCGGGTCGGCCGCAGCGGAGGCCATCAGCTTCACGCCGTTGTCGTACAACGTATCGATCAACGTGATGAACCGCTTGGCGGCATTGCGCTCGGGATAGTCCATCACGGGAATGCGGTCGATCATGATGGTGTGATAGTCGCGGGCGAGCCGAAGGTAGTCCGATGCAGCCAGCGGCTGTTCGCAAAGTTCGGCAAAGGAGAAGCGCGCCACGCCGTCCGCCGAACACGGTACGTGCAGCGTGCGGCCCTTGATCGAAATATCGCGCGAACGACACGGCGCGTTGCCGGTCATCTTCGCCCAGGCCTTCTCGAGCGCCGTGGCGGCCGCAGCATCGGCCGGCACCAGCCACATCTTGACGCCCGCGAGTTTCTCAAGCCGGAAATCGGTCCGCGCATCGAGCCGCACGACGCTCATGTGGTCGGAGATCTGCGCGATGAAGGGGAGGAACAGCGCTCGATTGAGACCGCCCTTGTAGAGATCGTCCGGCGCAACGTTGGATGTCGCGACCACGACAGTGCCGAGATCGAACAGCCGCGCGAACAGCCGGCCCAGGATCATCGCATCCGCAATGTCGGTGACGTGGAATTCGTCGAAGCACAACAACCAGGCTTGCTCGAAAATCGCGTTCGCCGTGAGCGCGATGACGTCGCCGTCGGCGATTTCGCCGCGCGCGATCTGCTGGCGGAAACCGTAGATGCGCTCATGCACCTCGGTCATGAATTCGTGGAAATGGGCGCGGCGCTTGTGCTCGACCGCACACGCCTGGAAGAACAGATCCATCAGCATGGTCTTGCCGCGACCCACGTCGCCATGAACGTAGAGGCCGCGCGGCGGCCCATTGTCCTTGTCGCCGAACAAGCGGCCAAGCAGGCCTTGCTTGCGCTGCGGCTTGTAGCTCGAAAGCTTTTGCTCGAGATCGCCCAAGGCTTCCGCGACTTCGCGCTGCGCAGCGTCGGGCTCGATCGCGCCCGAGGTGACGAGCGCCTCGTACTGGTCGAGGAAATTGGCGGAAGACGACATGGCCCCTGTTACGGCCCAAGCTTGCAGAAATTGCAAGCGGTCAATTGGTGCGAAGCGGACGAGGCCTCACGCACTCAACGCATAGGAATCCTCGACCACATAGGGTCCGCCTCCGGTGGAGGCGCGCGAGGAAAACAACACGAAGCGGGACGCGGTGAACACCTTGGTCGGGAAATAGCCGCGCACCGAGAGATAGTCGGCAACATCCTGCGCGGCCGCGTCGCGCAACCGCGCCAGCGTCACATGGGGCGTGAATTTTCGTCCCTCGGGATCAAGCCCGATCCGCTGCATCATTCGTTCAAGCTCGGCCTGCAATTCGATCAACGGCCGGCTCGGGGCGATGTTGGCGACCACCGCGCGCGGCTTCTTGCCGCCAAAACTCGACAGACCCTGGACCGCGACATCGAACGGCTTGCGGTTGACCCGAAACAGCATGGACGCGATTTCGTTGGCGGAGACGCCGTCAATATCGCCGATGAAGCGCAAGGTGACGTGGTAGTTTTCCGGGTCGATCCAGCGTGCTCCGGGCAGTCCACCACGCAATGAGGAAAGGGTCTGGCCGATTTCGGCGGGAATTTCCAGTCCGGTAAACAGACGCGGCATCGCTACACTCCCGATGCTGGAACATGATTCGGAAAGGAGGATAACAGCTTTCCCTGAAGATCATGTTCTCTGACAGACCCGGCGACGAATCACCGGTACTATTTTTAGCGCAGTTATATGACCCTGCGAAGCAGGACCCGCTGACCGACGGCAATCGTTCACCACGTTTTGCGGCGGCATCGCTCCTGCTGTTCTCCTTTCAGCTCGCACGCCTCGATACCGGGCCGAGAAAAGCCTCAACCGCAGGCAAGATATTTTTGACGATGATGTCAACTCCCTCCGCCGTTGGATGCATGCCGTCGGCCTGGTTCACTTTGGGGTCGGCCGCGACACCGTCGAGAAAAAATGGATAGAGCGGCACGCCGGATGATTTCGCGAGATCTGGATAGATCGAGTTGAAGCGGGCCGCGAAATCAGCGCCGTAATTCGGCGGGGCCAGCATTCCGCACAACATCACCGCGATGCCGCGCGCCTTCAGCTGCGTCACGATGTCGGTCAGCGCTGCGCGGGTCACGGCCGGATCGGTGCCGCGAAGCGCGTCGTTGGCGCCGAGTTCGACAATGACGGCCTGCGTGCCGGCAGGCACCGACCAGTCGAGCCGGTCGCGGCCGCCCGATGCGGTATCGCCGGACACGCCGGCATTGGTCATGTCGACGTCTATCCCCTTAGCCTTCAAAGCCTTTTGCAGCTTGGCCGGGAATGCGTCGGGGCCGGCCAGGCCGTAGCCGGCGCTCAAGGAATCGCCCAGCACCACCATCTTGAGCGGGGCATTGCCGGTGGCGGCGGAAGCTTGGGCCAATGCAGGGACGGCGACCAGTTCCGAGGCCGCGAGCAATAAAACCCACACGAGCATGTGCTTCAACAGCCTCTCGACCGCGGCACCAGAACTACCATATGCACTAGTGCCGCCGACCTGAAATTCCTGCACCTCCCGCTGCAACCCCGTATCAGGAATTTCAGGTCGGAAAGCGGCACTAGAACTAATAAATCTGATGGTGCCCTTTGCTTTCCGAAGTTCGTTTACGAGGTCGCAACACAAGGGTACGAACTTCGGAAAAGCGGGCAACATAGCCATGGACAGTCTCATCGAACCCTCTTCGTTGTCCGATCTTGCACCGGACAGCATCTCCCTCTCCAACGTCAACCTGTCGCTCGGCTCGGGCGCGGCGCGCGTCCACATTCTCAAGGACATCAGCCTGCGTGTCGCTTCCGGCGAGGCGCTTGGCCTGATCGGGCCTTCGGGTTCGGGAAAGTCGACACTCCTGATGGTGATGGCGGGGCTGGAGCGTCCCGACAGCGGAGAGGTGGTGGTGGGCGGAACGCCTTTCAATGCCCTCGATGAGGATGCATTGGCGCGTTTTCGAGGCCGTCAGGTCGGCATCGTCTTCCAGTCGTTTCACCTGATCCCGACCATGACGGCGCTGGAAAATGTCGCGGTCCCGCTCGAGCTCGCCGGCAGTCGCGACGCCGCGCAACGTGCGGCACAGGAATTGACTTCCGTCGGCCTGGGCGACCGGCTGCATCATTATCCGACACAGCTTTCCGGCGGCGAGCAGCAGCGCGTGGCGCTGGCGCGTGCGCTTGCGCCCGACCCCGCCATCCTGGTCGCGGACGAACCGACCGGCAATCTCGACGAGACCACCGGCAAGCAGATCGTCGATCTCCTGTTCACCAAACACGCGGAGCGCGGCATGACGCTTGTGCTGGTGACTCACGACGCATCGCTGGCGCATCGCTGCGATCGCGTGGTGCGGCTGCGTTCCGGCCGCATCGATAGCCAGACCGCCGGACGTGACGCCGCCTCATGACGATCGTCGCCGAACCTGCAACCCGCAACCCGTCGGCCGCGCTCCCGCTGCGCTATGCGTTGCGCGAGTTGCGCGGCGGCCTGCGTGGATTCTACGTTTTCATTGCCTGCATCGCGCTCGGCGTCATGACGATTTCCGGCGTTGGATCGGTGGCTGCGAGCCTCGGCGACGGGCTGGCGCGAGAGGGACGCACGCTGCTCGGCGGCGACGTCGCGTTCTCGCTGTTCCAGCGTGAAGCAAAGCCTGAGGAAATCGCGTTTCTTCGCGCACGCGGCAAGGTCTCTTCGATCGCGACGTTGCGCGGCATGGCCCGCGCCGCTGATGACCGCCTGGCACTCGTCGAGATCAAGGCCGTCGATGACGCCTATCCGATGCTGGGCCAGCTCTCTCTCGAACCGGAGATGCCGATCGCCGATCTGCTCGCCGAGCGTGACGGAGCGTTTGGCGCGGCGGCCGATCAAACCCTGCTGGCGAGGCTCGACCTGAAGCTCGGCGATCGCGTCCATGTCGGCCAGTCGGCGTTCCAGATCCGCAGTATCGTCAATGCGGAACCCGACAAGCTCGCGAGCGGCCTCGGTTTCGGTCCGCGATTTCTGGTCAGCGAAGCCGGACTTCGCGCCACGCAATTGATCCAGCCCGGCAGCCTGGTGCGCTGGATCTATCGGGTGAAGCTTCCCGAAGACGCAAGCGGCAGCCGCAACACCACGCGATTTATCGACGAGACGCGGCAGGCGCTGCCTCACGCCGGATGGGAGGTGCGCTCTCGCGATAACGCCTCTCCCCAACTCGAACGCACGATCAGCCGCTTCACGCAATTCCTGACGCTGGTTGGATTGGCGGCGCTCTTGGTCGGCGGGGTCGGCGTCGCCAACGCGGTCAAGAGCCACATCGACCGCCGGCGCGATGTCATCGCGACCTTCAAGGCGGTCGGCGCCACCGGCCGTGACGTGTTTGCGATCTACCTGACGCAGGTGGTTGGGCTCGCCATCGTCGGCTCGATCATCGGGCTTGTCGCGGGCGCCTCGATCCCGTTTGCGATCGTGAATCTGTTCGGCAAACTGTTACCGTTGCCGATCGAGCCAACCTTGCATCCCTATGAACTGGCGCTGTCGCTGGTCTACGGTCTCCTCACTGCGCTCGCCTTCGGCCTGTGGCCGCTCGGCCGCGTCCACGACGTGCCGGTCGCGGCATTGTTTCGCGACACCGTCGCGAGCGCATGGCACCGTCCGCGATGGCGCTATCTGCTGGCAATGGCGGGCGTGATCGCCTTGCTGGTTGCTGTCGTCGTCGGTCTTTCCTACGACCGGCGCGTGGCGACCATTTTCGTGGCGTCATCGATTGCGGTATTCGTCTTGCTGCGTGGCATCGCTGCGTTGCTGATGGCGATTGCGCGCCGCTTGCCGCGCTCGCAAATGACGATGCTGCGGCTCGCGATCACCAACATCCACCGGCCGGGCGCGCTGACGCCCTCCGTCGTGTTGTCGCTCGGCCTCGGTCTTGCCGTGCTCGTCACCATCACCCAGATCGACGGCAACCTGCGGCGGCAATTCATGGCCGCGTTGCCCGAGCACGCGCCGTCATTCTATTTCATCGACATTCCCGCGACCGACGCCGACCGCTTCGCTGCATTCCTGAAACAGACCTCGCCGGGGTCGACCGTCGAGGAAGTGCCGATGTTGCGCGGACGCATCGTCGCGGCGCGCGGTGTGAGGGCAGAAGACCTCAAACCCGCGACCGACGCGGAGTGGGTGCTGCAAAGCGACCGCGGCCTGACGTCGACCGGCGAAATTCCGAAAGGCTCCAAGGTCGTCGAGGGCCAGTGGTGGGGCGCCGATTACAGCGGACCGCCGCTGGTCTCGATCGACAAGAAAATCGCCGACGGCCTCAACCTCAAGATCGGTGACGAGATCGTGGTCAACATCCTGGGCCGCGACATCTCGGCCAGGATCGGCAACATGCGCACGATCGATTGGCAGGGGCTCGGCATCAACTTCGTCCTGGTGTTCTCGCCGAACGCGTTCAAAGGCGCCCCTCATACACATATAGCAACATTGACCGAGCCTCACGCCGGCGCTGCCGGCGACGCGGCACTCGTCAAGTCGGTCGCGAACGCGTTCCCGATGGTGACGAGCGTTCGGGTTCGCGAAGCGCTGGAGACCATTGGGTCGGTCGTCACCAATCTCGTGCTCGCGATTCGCGGCGCGAGCGCCATCACGCTGGTTTCGGCCATCCTCGTGCTCGGTGGCGCGCTGGCGGCCGGCCATCGCCATCGGGTCTATGATGCCGTCATCCTCAAGACGCTGGGCGCAACGAGAGCGCGGCTGCTTGGCGCCTATGCCCTCGAATATCTGCTGATCGGTTTTGCGACCGCGGTCTTCGGCGTGATCGCGGGTTCGATTGCTGCATGGCTGATCGTAACCAGGCTCATGACTCTCAGTTTCGTCTGGCAGGCGGGGAGCGCGGCCGGCGTCGTGGCGTCCGCACTCGTCGTCACGGTCGGGTTGGGACTGGCTGGAACGCTTCTGGCGCTCAATCAGAAGCCCGCTGCGGTGCTGAGGAACCTCTGAAACCGCCGATATATAAATTGTATATAAATTTGGAGTCGGACGCGGACGGCTTGTCGCATGCGCTCGCGACATTCAGCCGCGCGTGGACGCTTGCAGCGAATGTGTTAGTTTCCCAGATATCGGATCGAAGACCAGATACCGCTTCATGACGCAAAATTAATGTCAGCGAGCGGCGATAGCTGGGTTAATTTTAACTGGCGAGGCGCGAGTTACGCCTGCCAGACAACCAACAGGAATTCGACCATGTCGGACCTAGACCGCAACTATGCCTCCCCCTTCGGCCGGGCCGCCGGGCGCGTTGACGCCGCGACCGTCGACGCCGGTCTGCGCGCCTACATGCTGCGCATCTACAATTACATGAGCATCGGCCTCGCCATCACCGGCCTGGCCGCGCTCGGCGTCTACATGGCGGCCGTAACCAACGACCCGTCCGGCGCCGCTGCCAAGATCGGCAGCGCGTTCCTGACACCGTTCGGCTACGCGATGTTCGTGAGCCCGCTGAAGTGGCTGTTCATTCTGGCCCCGTTGGCGATGGTGTTCGTGATCTCGGCCGGCATCAACCGTCTCGCGCCTTCGACCGCCCAGTTGCTGTTCTGGGTGTTCTCGGCGCTGATGGGTATTTCGCTGTCGTCGATCTTCCTGGTGTACACGCACACCTCGATCGTGCGGGTGTTCTTCATCACCGCCGCCTCGTTCGGTGCGCTGAGCCTCTACGGCTACACCACGCGACGTGACCTGACGGGGATGGGATCATTCCTGATGATGGGCCTGTTCGGCATCATCATCGCGAGCCTGGTCAATATCTTCCTCGCAAGTTCGATGTTGCAGTTCGTGGTTTCGGTGATCGGCGTGCTGGTGTTCGCGGGCCTGACCGCCTGGGATACCCAGAGGCTGAAGAACGACTACATCTACGGCTACGCCCAGGCCGGTGGTGACGTGGCGGAGCGCGCGGCCATTACTGGCGCCCTGTCGCTCTACCTGAACTTCATCAACCTGTTCACGCTGCTGTTGCAGTTGCTCGGCCAGCGCGACTGACGCCAAGCACCATCAACAAGGCAAGCCCCGGCCTCACCGCCGGGGCTTTTCTTTTGGGCGTTCCGAAAATAATCTTTGCCGATGTCATCACTCGAAATCAGGCCGACCACGGCCACCGACCTGCCCGCCATCACCGAAATTTACGCGCACGAGGTTCGCCAGGGAACCGCGACCTTCGAGCTTGTCCCGCCCGACCTTGCCGAGATGACGCGGCGCTTTCGGGCGCTGATCGACGGCGGCTTTCCTTACATCGTGGCGGTGATCGACGGCGGCGTCGTCGGGTATGCCTATGCCAGTTCCTATCGCCCGCGCCCGGCCTATCGCTTCACGGTGGAGAATTCAGTCTACCTGCGGCCTGCGATTCATCGTCGCGGAATAGGCCGGCAATTGCTCGAGCGGCTGATTGCCGAGTGCGAGATGTGCGGTTTCCGGCAGATGATCGCCGTGATCGGAGATTCCGCAAATGCCGGTTCGATCGGCGTCCACGCGGCTTGCGGTTTTCAGATGATCGGGACCCATCCGAATGTCGGCCTCAAATTCGGCCGCTGGCTCGACACCGTGATGATGCAGCGTGAACTCGGCGAGGGAGCCTCTACCGTGCCTGCCGCCGGCTGAGGCCAAAGATCAGACGACCGCCAGCTTGCGGTCGATCACCAGCAGCACACGATCCAGTTCGTGACCGCGGCGCAGGATCTGGCCACCGGCGGAGACCACGCTGTACATGCCTTGCTTGCGCGCCAGCCGCGGATCTTTCTCGATCCGGTAGAGTGGAACTTCCGAAGCGCGACGGAAGATCGAGAACACGGCGCGGTCGCGAAGGAAATCGATGGCGTAATCGCGCCACTCGCCGTCGGCCACCATGCGCCCATACAAATTCAGAATGCGATTGAGTTCGAGACGATTGAACGTCACCCGGTTCGACATAGCGCCCGCAACGCCCGGCCGCGCCGCGGCGCGTGCCTCGCTTGGATCGGTATCCTCCGAGTTCAAACTCATGGCGCGTCTCCTGTCATCTACTAGTGTCCCGATTCTGACGTTCGCATCCCATCGCTGCGGGTTCGCCCTGCGAACGTCAGAATCAAAGGGACACTAGCAAGCGTTCAGTTCCAGTGTGGTTTGGGATTTGACATTCGCTGTTCGAACCCGCGGCAAGCCCGAGCGAATGTCAAATCCCCCACACTGACCATGATTGCGCTGACCGGACGCCTTCGCAAGGGCCGTATCCACGCACCCCCGCCGATAATGGGGATTTGAGGCGCTGACTTTCGATTGAAACAGGCTTTCGATGCCGTCACGGGATCGTTAGCCCAATCATAATACGGCCCCACTTCCGCCAACCGTGCGCCGTGCTGGATTGCGATAAGAATCACCTGCGTTGGCCCGGTCCTTTCGATACCGGATTCCTCAGCCCCCAGCCCCCCGGGGTCGTCGGGACCGGGTCTAGCGCAGAGTATTGATCCGAGACTGGGCCAACGAGAGTTGGTCCTTTTTCTTTTTGGGAGGACTTCTCGTTTCGGCGCGAACAATGGACCGAACCATCCGCGAGGAAACGCCGCGAATCCTGGTCGCCGAACGCAAACGAGATTTAGAAGAAGCTGCGCTTAGTGCAGGGACGTGTAGGCCGCGCCTAACATCGGACCGGGCCGCTCGCGGCTTCCGTCCTGAACGAAGACGGCCGCGGCATCGATTCCCTCACGGGAAATATTTTCCAGCGGAACCGTCCAGCTTCCGGGACTGCCGTTCCAATCGCCGACCTTCAACACGTTGCGGACCACGTTGTAGTAGGTCAGCTCACGTCCGCGATTTTCGCCGCGCGCAATCGAGATCGGCACCGCCTTGGAGATCGAGGCGATCCACACCTCGGCGTGTGAAACGACCGGCGGCCTGTTCGAGGCGGCGACCGAGACCGTAATCTGTTTCCCGTTCACCTTCAGCGAAACCGGAACCGACATCACGCCGTCGCTTTCGCCGGTGACTTCGATGGCGCGTTCAATTTCGCCGCGATCGCTGCCGATGACATGCGCTTCGCCATTGACGACGGCTTGCGGCGTGTAGACATCGCGATCGCCGCGCATCAGCGAATAAGCCTTCTGGCGCGCCGAGAACCGAGAATCGGCCAGCGTGTCCTTCCAGCCCAGATAATCCCAATAGTCGATCGGCATGCTCAGCGCGATGACGCTGGGATCCTTGGCGAGTTCCCCGATCACCTTGTCGGCCGGCGGACAGGACGAACAGCCTTGCGAGGTGAAAAGTTCAATCACCGCGCGGGGCTCCGCGGCCGCAGCAGGACGAACGATAGCCACGATCGCGCAAACGCCCAAGGAAACACCCAGGGCGCTCGACCATCGTGAAATAGAGTTACAGGCCATCATTACGGTCATACTGGACCCGGGGAATGGTTATTTCCAACATCGCCGCTAGCATCTAACGGACCACAAAGCCAACGGCTTTCGTACGGGCAAGAGCAGTCTTTTGTAGGCTGCCCACCCCCTGGTCGCTACTCACTTCGCGGTGAGCCCCCGATCACGATTACGCGGCCAATCTGCGCAGCACGTACTGCAAAATGCCGCCGTTTCGGTAGTAATCGAGCTCATCGAGCGTATCGATCCTACAAAGCAGCGAGATACGTTGCAGTGCACCGTCGCCCGACACGATCTCGGCGGTCAACTTTTGGCGCGGCTTCAGGTCGCCCTGTAATCCGCGTATGGTTACTTTCTCATCACCTTTGAGCCCAATCGACTGCCACGAGGCCCCTTCTTCGAAGGTAAGCGGCAGCACACCCATGCCGACCAGGTTGGAGCGATGGATGCGCTCGAAGCTCTGGCAAATCACGGCGCGCACGCCGAGCAGCCGGGTGCCCTTTGCAGCCCAGTCGCGCGACGAGCCGTTGCCGTATTCAGCACCGGCGAACACGACCAGCGGCACGCCTTCTTCCTGATACTTCATCGCCGCGTCGTAGATCGGCATCTGTTCGCCGTCGGGCCAGTGCTTGGTCATTCCGCCTTCCGGAATGTTGCCGTCGGCGCCCTTCAGCATGAAGTTCTTGATGCGGATATTGGCGAAGGTGCCGCGCATCATGATTTCATGATTGCCGCGACGCGTTCCGTACTGGTTGAAGTCGGCCGGGCGTACTTGATGCTCGCTGAGGAATTTTCCGGCCGGCGACGTCAGCTTGATCGAACCCGCCGGCGAGATGTGGTCGGTGGTGATCTTGTCGCCGAACATGGCGAGGATCCGCGCGTCGACGACGTCCTTGACCGGCTCCGGCTCCTTCTTCATGCCGTCGAAGTAAGGCGGGTTCTGCACATAGGTCGAGCTCATGTTCCAGCGGAAGGTCTCGCTCTCCGTGGTCTTGATCTTGCGCCAGTTGGTGTCGCCCTTGAAGACGTTGGCATAACGCTTCTTGAAGATCGACGCGGTGACGAACTTCTTCATCATCGCATTGATTTCCTTCGTGGTCGGCCAGATGTCCCTCAGGTAGACCGGCTTGCCGTCCTTGCCTTCACCGATCGGCTCGACCGCGAGGTCCTTCTTCACCGTGCCGGCGAGCGCATGGGCGACGACCAGCGGCGGCGAGGCCAGATAGTTCGCCTGCACGTCCGGCGAGACGCGGCCTTCGAAGTTGCGGTTGCCCGACAGCACCGCGGCGGCAACGATGCCGTTGTCGTTGATCGATTTCGAAATCTCTTCCGGCAGCGGACCGGAATTGCCGATGCAGGTGGTGCAGCCGAAGCCGACGAGATTGAAACCGACCTTGTCGAGATCGGCCTGCAATCCGGAATTGGCGAGATACTCGGCGACCACCTGGCTGCCGGGCGCAAGCGAGGTTTTCACCCACGGCTTTGCCTTCAGGCCCTTGGCGGCGGCCTTGCGGGCGAGCAGACCTGCGCCGATCAGGACGCTCGGATTGGAGGTGTTGGTGCACGAGGTGATCGCGGCAATGACGACGTCGCCATGGCCGAGATTGAAGTCGCGGTTTTCGACCGAATAGCGCGTCTCGGCGTCGGCGCTCTTCTTGTACTCAGTGGCGAGCGCACCGGCGAAGCCTTCGGCCACGGCGGGCAGCGCCACGCGGCCCTCGGGACGCTTCGGACCAGCCATCGACGGCACGACGTCCTTGAGGTCGAGGACGAGCGTGGCCGTGAACACGGGATCGGCGGACTTGGCGTCGCGGAACAGGCCTTGCGCCTTGGCATAGGACTTGACCAGCGCGACGCGATCGTTCTTTCGGCCGGAGGTCTTGAGATAGTCGATGGTGGCGGCATCGACCGGGAAGAAGCCGCAGGTCGCGCCATATTCAGGCGCCATGTTGCCGATGGTCGCTTTGTCGGCGACCGAGAGATGATCGAGACCGGGACCGAAGAACTCGACGAACTTTCCGACCACGCCCTGCTTGCGGAGCATCTGCGTGACCGTGAGCACGAGGTCGGTCGCGGTGACGCCTTCCTTGAGCTGGCCCTTGAGCTTGAAGCCGATGACGTCAGGCAGCAGCATCGACAGCGGCTGGCCGAGCATGCAGGCTTCCGCCTCGATGCCGCCAACGCCCCAGCCGAGCACCGCGAGGCCATTGACCATGGTCGTGTGTGAGTCGGTGCCGACGAGCGAGTCCGGGTAGGCGACTTCGAACGTGCCCTTCTTCTTGCCGACCGTCATCTTCTCCTTCTTGGTCCACACCGTCTGCGACAGATATTCGAGGTTGACCTGGTGGCAGATGCCGGTGCCGGGCGGCACCACGGAGAAATTCGAAAACGCCTTCTGGCCCCATTTCAGGAATTCGTAGCGTTCCTGATTTTGCTTGTATTCCTCGACCACGTTCTTGCCGAACGCCTTGTTGTCACCGAAGAAGTTCACGATCACCGAGTGATCGATCACGAGATCGACCGGCACCAGCGGATTGATCTTTTCGGCATCGCCGCCGAGATTTTGCATCGCATTGCGCATCGCGGCGAGATCGACCACGGCGGGGACGCCGGTGAAATCCTGCATCAAGACGCGCGCCGGGCGGAAGGCGATCTCGTGCTCCAGCGTCCGCTTCTTCAGCCATTTGGAGACCGCGACAATGTCCTCTTTCTTGACGGTGCGGCCGTCTTCATTGCGGAGCAGGTTCTCCAGCAGGACCTTCATGGAATAGGGAAGCTTGGATATCCCCTTCAGACCATTCTTCTCGGCGGCGGGCAGGCTGTAATAAACGTAGGTTTTGCCGCCAACCTTGAGGGTTTTCTGGCATTTGAAGCTGTCGAGAGAGGTCATGTGAGGCAATCCCAAATTGTCGGTTCATACCCGGCTGAGGTATTATAACACCAACTGAGGCGTTGGCCGAACGGCCCGCCACGTGCGAATTGTGCGGCGAGTCAAGTTCCGGCTTATAGAATCTTTCAACAATCACCGCCACACCGAGAAGCGCTTACAAGCAATGCAGGCATCGGGAAAATAATGCGGCTCTCGGGACGTGAGGTGCGGTGTGTACGGGGCGGCCGCGAGGTCTTTTCGCGCCTCGATTTCGAGACGAAGGCCGGCGAGGCGCTGGCCGTGGTCGGCCCGAACGGATCAGGCAAGACCTCGTTGCTGCGGCTGATTGCGGGTCTTTTGGCGCCTGCCGGCGGCTCGATCGCGCTCGAAGGCGGCGAGACTGAGCTGACTTTGGCCGAGCAATCGCACTATCTGGGCCATCGCGATGCGTTGAAGCCGGCGCTCAGCGTCTCGGAAAACCTCAGATTCTGGCGGGATTTTCTTGGTGGGCCGACGTCGGATGTGGCTGAAAACCTCGCCACCGTCGAACTCGACCATGCCGCCCGCTTGCCGGCCGCTTATTTGTCCGCGGGCCAGCGGCGCAGGCTCTCGATCGCGAGGCTGTTGACCGTGCGCCGGCCGGTCTGGCTGCTCGACGAGCCCACCAACGCCCTCGACACCGACGGGCAAAAATTGTTTTCCGCCCTGATGTCGGAACACCTGTCGCGCGGCGGCCTCATCATTGCCGCGACCCACATGCCGCTCGGCATTGCCACGCGGACGTTGCGCGTCGGAGATGCCGCGTGAGCGCGCTTTCAGCCTTGATCCGCCGTGACATCCGGATTGCGCTGCGCGTCGGCGGCGGCGCCTTGATCGGCGTGTTTTTCTTTCTCACCGTCGTGGTGCTGATGCCGTTTGCGATCGGGCCGGACCTTGGGCTGCTGGCGCGGCTCGGACCGGCGATCCTCTGGCTCGGCGCGCTGCTCGCAAGTCTGTTGACGCTCGATCGACTGTTCACGGCCGATCACGAAGACGGTTCGCTCGATCTGATCACGATGAGCCGAACGCCGCTGGAACTGGCTTGCGCGGCCAAGGCGCTGGCGCATTGGCTCGCAGCGGGACTGCCGCTCATCATTGCGACGCCGGTTCTTGGCTTACTGCTCAATCTCGACGCCAGCGCCACCGCGGCGATCGCCCTGACGCTGCTTGCCGGCACACCGGCGCTGACGTTCATTGGCATGATCGGGGCTGCGCTCGCCGTGACGCTGCATCGGGGCGGGCTCTTGCTCGCGGTGCTGGTATTGCCGCTGTCGATTCCCGTGCTGATCTTCGGGGTGGCCGCGTCGGAAGCCGCGATCGCCGAGCCATTGTCGTTTGGCGCGCCGTTTTCGATTCTCTGCGCGCTGTCGCTGTTCAGCCTGGTCGTCGGCCCGTTTGCCGCCGCCGCAAGCCTCCGGCAAGGGCTGGATTGATGCCTATTTGAAATCTATCAACTCTCGCTGAGTGAGTTCATGCCGATTGCCTGCAACGCGACAGACCATTAACAGGATGCCATGACGCTGATCGACCTCGCCAATCCCACCCGGTTCCTCGCCTTCACGGCGCGGCTGTTGCCGTGGCTTGTGGCCGCGACCGCCATCCTGCTGGCGGTTGGCCTGTATCAGTCGGCCATGGCGCCCGACGATTACCAGCAAGGCGCGACCGTGAAGATCATGTTCATTCACGTGCCGAACGCCTGGCTGTCGATGTTCGTCTGGGGCGTGATGAGCCTGGCCGCGCTCGGCACACTGGTGTGGCGGCACCCGCTCGCCGACGTCGCCGCGAAGGCCGCCGCCCCGCTCGGCGCCGCCTTCACGTTTCTGGCGCTCGTTACCGGTTCGCTGTGGGGCCGCCCGATGTGGGGAACCTACTGGGAGTGGGATGCGCGGCTGACGTCGGTCCTGATCCTGTTCCTGATGTATCTCGGCCTGATCGCGCTGTGGCGCTCGGTCGAAGACCCCTCGCGGGCGGCGCGCGCCGCGGCGGTGCTGACGCTGGTCGGCGCCATCAATCTTCCGATCATCAAATTTTCCGTGGACTGGTGGAACACGCTGCATCAGCCGGCATCCGTCATGCGGATGGGCGGCTCGTCGCTCGATCGCGCCTTCCTGATTCCGCTTTTGGTGATGGCGCTGGCGTTCTCGCTGTTGTTCCTCACCTTGCATCTGGCTGCGATGCGCAACGAAATCCTCCGCCGGCGCGTGCGCGCGATGCAGATGGTTCACGTGGCGCAAGCCGGCCAGCGCGCGGTTTAATCCGATGTCGCTCGGTCCCTACGCAACGTTTATCGTGACCTCCTACCTGGTGGTCCTGATCATCGTTGCGCTGCTGATTGGATGGATCGCAATCGACTATCGCAACCAGAAGCGGCGCTTGAACGAACTGGAGTCCGAAGGCGTGACGCGCCGCTCCGGGCGCGAAACGACAAACAAAACATGACTACGCCCGCAACATCGAACGACACCCCGCGAAGTTCACGCTGGCTGATGGCGCTGCCGCTCATCGTCTTTGCGGCACTCGCGGCCCTTTTCTGGTTCCGGCTCGGCAACGGCGACCCGTCACGTATTCCGTCCGCACTGATCGGGCATCCCGCGCCACAAACGCCGCTGCCCGCGCTCGAAGGCCTCGCCAGTAACGGAAGTGCCATCCCGGGTCTTGATCCCTCGGCGTTCAAGGGCAAGGTCTCGATCGTCAACGTCTGGGCGTCCTGGTGCGTGCCCTGTCATGACGAAGCTCCGCTCCTGACCGAACTTGGCCGCGACAAGCGCCTGCAAATCGTCGGGATCAACTACAAGGATTCCGCCGACAATGCGCGGCGCTTTCTCGGCCGTTACGGCAACCCGTTCGGCATCGTCGGCGTCGACGTCAATGGCCGCGCTTCGATCGAATGGGGCGTCTATGGTGTGCCGGAAACCTTCATCGTCGGACGCGAAGGCACCATCGTGTACAAACTGGTCGGCCCGGTCACTCCCGACAACATCAATACGGTGTTGCGAAGCGAGATCGACAAGGCGCTGAAGGCGGGGTCCTGATCTGGGCCAAGCGGACCGCTAGCCCGGCTGGCCGGGCGGTTGCGATCCCAATTGCAAATTGTGGAACAACCGCTTGCTCACCAGGTGCAGGAAGTAGAAGCCGAACTTGGGATCCTGCAAATAGAGTTGCTTGACCTGTTGGTAGCTGATTTCAAGCAATTCGCCGCTCACCATGCATTCGACGGTCGCGGTCCGCGCCTGACCCGCGTTCAACAACCCGAGTTCTCCGAACACCTCGCCGGTTTGCAGATCGACGTTTCGTTCTTTGACCTGGAAACGTCCTGAAACAATGAAAAACATTTCATCCGCGGGATCGCCGCGGTGGAACACGACGTCCCCGACGGCGAAGGACCTTGTCGAACTGAACGGCTTGACCCAGTTCAGGTTCAGGTCCTGCCTGGTTGCATCCTCGATTTGCCGGATCAGCTTTCGCATCTGATGCAGCCTGCACGATGTTGAGTGGCAGCAAAATCAGATGCAGGATCAGCACCGGATGAGCTCCGACCTCGTATCCGTAGGCAATAAAAAGGAAGTTGCTCACGATGCCGGCGACACGAAGCGGCACCATGGTCTTCATATAAAACGTTACGAAAACGCACGCAGCAGCGGCGTAACCGAGCAATTCGGCGTGAGACACTGATCGCCTCCTTGCGGCAGGCAACTGAATTCCAAAAAAACAAGCATGCCGATGATTTCGGCAAATGCAAGATGGCTTGGAAATCAGCCGGCCCGCGTGCGCCGCGGGTCAGGTCAGGCGGTCGGGTTCCACGACCGGGCGAACAGATCAGTTCGCGTTCTTGCTGACGTCACCTTCGGCCGCATCGCTGGCTTCCAGCGATACCGGGTCGAGGCCGAAGCGCTTGACCAGCGGCATCTGGGCGATCGCAAACGCCATCGTGAGCGGGATCACGCCAAAAGCCTTGAAGCCGACCCAGAAATCGGTGCTTTGCGTGCGCCAGATAAATTCGTTGAGGATCGCCATCGCCAGGAAGAACAGCGCCCAGCGCAGCGTGAGAACGCGCCAGCCCTGCGGCGTGAGGTTGAACACCTGATCGAACAGGATGGCGATGAAAGAGCGGCCGAACAGAAGCCCGCCGCCGAGAACGGTCGCGAACAGGCCATAGATGATGGTGGGCTTGACCTTGATGAAGGTCTCGTCGTGCAGGACGAGCGTGAGCGTTCCGAACACGAGCACGACGACGCCAGTGACGAGCGCCATCAGCGGCACGTGCCGTGTCACGACATAGGAAGCCACCATCGCCGCGACGATCGCGACCATGAAGGCGCCGGTCGCGACGAACAGTTGGAATTTGGCATTCGCGACAAAGAACACGAGCAGCGGCCCAAGTTCGGTGGCGAGCTTGAACAGCGGATGCGGCTGGGTCTTGTCCATTGATGCGGCCTATATCTCAATTCCAGCGATCGCTTTCGCAAAATCCGCGGCCGTGAACGGCGCGAGATCGTCGATGCTTTCGCCAACGCCGATGAAATGCACCGGCAGCTTATATTTCTCCGCGAGCGCCACCAGGATTCCGCCTCGCGCCGTGCCGTCGAGCTTGGTCATCACCAGACCGGTGACCCCTGCGGTACGATGAAAGGCCTCGACTTGCGAGAGCGCGTTTTGTCCCACCGTGGCGTCGAGCACCAGCAGCACCGCATGCGGCGCGGTGTCATCAACCTTTCGAATGACACGAACGACCTTTTCGAGCTCGTTCATGAGTTCCGCCTTGTTTTGCAACCGCCCGGCCGTGTCGATCAGGAGCACGTCGCGCTTGTCGTCACGCGCCGCGGACAGCGCGTTGAAGGCGAGGCTTGCGGAATCCGAACCCTGCGCACCGGCAATCACCGGCGCCTTCGTCCGCTCGCCCCAGACCTTCAACTGCTCGATCGCCGCCGCACGGAACGTGTCGCCTGCGGCCAGCATCACCTTGCGGCCTTCGGCGGAGAGCTTTGCCGCCAGCTTGCCGATAGTCGTGGTCTTGCCCGAACCGTTGACGCCGACGACGAGAAGGACGAACGGCTTCTTCGTTTCGTCGATGACAAGCGGCTTCGCCACCGGCGACAGCACCTTTTCGACCTCGGTGGCGACCACCGCCTTCACTTCGTCCGCCGAAATCGACTTGTCGTAGCGGCCATGGCCGACGGCTGCGGAAATTCGCGCAGCGACTTCAGTGCCGAGATCGGCGCGGAGCAGCACATCCTCGATGTCGTCGAGCATCGCGCGATCGAGCTTGCGCTTGGTCACGAGGTCGGCGACCGCCGTACCCAGCGAACTCGAGGTCCGCTTCAATCCGCTGGACAGCCGCCGCCACCAGCTCTGTTTAGGTGCTTCCTCAGTCATGGCGGGGTGTGTTAGCCGTTTAATTCCGTGAGTGAAAGTCTTGTAATTCCATGAGCGAAAGCCTTGACCGCCCAATCGACGTTGCCCAGTTGACGGCGGAACAAATCCAGTCCCGCCTGCTTCATCGCGACGGGTTAATGCTTGTGATTGACAAGCCGGCCGGCATGCCCGTGCACCGCGGCCCGAAAGGCGGCCCGAATCTGGAAGCCTCCTTCGACGCCTTGCGATTCGGCCTGCCGCGACCGCCCGTGCTGGCGCATCGGCTCGACAAGGACACTTCCGGCTGCCTCGTGCTCGGACGGCATCGCAAGGCCACCGCTTCGCTCGGGCTTTTGTTCAAGCACGGCAAGATTTCAAAAACCTATTGGGCGCTCGTCGAAGGTGGCCCGGCCGAGGACGAAGGCACGATCGACATGGCGCTCGGCCGGCTCAACGCCGAGCGCGGGTGGTGGCAGAAGGTCGATCCGGCAGGACAGCCGGCGACGACTAACTGGAAAGTGATGGGGCGGGGCGACGGCCTGACCTGGCTGGCGCTGGAGCCCGTCACCGGCCGCACCCATCAATTGCGCGTGCACACCTCCGCGCAGGGCTGGCCGATCGTCGGCGACAATATCTATGGCAACGGCCCGCGTTTCGGCGAACCGCGCCTGCACCTGCATTCGCGCGAGATCGGCATTCCCATTTCGAGAAACAAGGAGCCCGTGCATGTCGTGGCCCCGGCGCCGGAACATATGCACGAACGGCTGCGCGCCTGCGGCTGGAACGGCCAGTAACGTAACTGACGTCGCTCAATAATGAATTTGTGCGAGCTTGCGCAATTCGTCTGGCGTCGCCGTGCCGAAGCCCAGGAATTCCAGATAGGCCGGAATCTGTTCGAACAGCATGTCGATGCCGGCCTGGATCTCGCAGCCTTTCGAGCGCGCCGCCGCCAGAAACGGTGTGATTTCTTCCTGAAGGACGACTTCGCCGACGAGCGTCGAAGGAGAAATGCCCTCCACGTCAATTGGCAGCGGATCGTCTTTTTTCATGCCTAGCGGCGTCGCATTGACGACGATGTCGTAGCCGGCAGGATCAGCAGAGCCCGCGATCACCTCGAGATTTGGATAATGTCGAAGGAGGCGCTTCGACAATTCGCTCATGGCTTGCGCCGACACGTCGAAGATTCCGAGTCTCACGACGCCAGCCTTGGCCATCGACGCCGCAATCGCACTGCCGACCCCGCCACAACCGGCGATCAACAAACTGGCTCCGGCGATCCGTCGGCCCCGTCGCTGCACGCCGCGCACGAACCCCTCGCCATCGAACATGTCGCCGATCAGCTGACCGCGCTCGTCCATCTTCACGGCATTGCAGGCGCCTGCGATCTTCGCAGCCACGGAGGCTTCATCGACGAGATCGAGCGTGACCACCTTGTGCGGCATGGTGATGAGCGCGCCGCACACATTACTCAACTTGAAGACCAGTTTCAGAAACGTTGCGTAGTCCTCGCGCTTGCAGCCCATCGGCACCACGACGGCGTTGATCTTCCGCGCCGCGAAGAATGGATTATAGATCATCGGCGATTTGAACGGCTCCGTCGGGTAGCCGATGTGCGCGATGAGCTTCGTTCTGCCGTCGATCATTTCAGCAAGACTCGTTTGCTCACGCGGGTGCGGCGCCGGTAAGAGAAGCCGCACGCTTCCGGTCATAGTCCTGCTTTTCGATCGGAGAGGCGTTCGGATTGCCGAGATCGTTCGCGGCAACACGATAGGTCTCGCGCGCCGAGAACGCCGCAGCCGCCGAGATAACGGTGACCGCAAACGCGATCGCGCCGATCGTGAAAGGCACATTGGCCGACCCCGGAGGGGCGACGGTTGCGAACAGTGCCGGCAGCAGCGCCGTGATCGTGGTGCCGATGTTCTGCGCGATCGCCATCGCCGACACACGATACCTGGTCTGGAAGAGCTCTGGATAGAAGCTCGGGAACACCGCGTTGTAGCCCTGATAGACCAGCCCCCACATCAGAATCGACAGCGCGATCGCCATCGGCACATTCTTGATGCTGATCGCATAGAGATAGGCGAACGCGAGCAGGCCGGAGCCCAGCGCGCCGACGATCATCGGCGGTCTTCTGCCGATCCTGTCGGAGAGATTGCCGACCAGCGGGATCACCAGAACGGCGGCAATGTTACCGAGCACGGGAATCCAGAGATAGACGTCCGGCTTGAATCCGATCCCGTAGGCCGGCTGCACGGCAAAGGCCGCGCCGAAAATCGTCGCCACGACGGGAATGACGTTCATCAGCGCCATCAGGATCACGCGCAGCCATGTCAGGCCAGCTTGCCTTGAAAGCCTGAACCACCGGCGCCCTCGGCACCGCGCCCTGTTCGCTCTCTTTGGCGAAAGCGGGCGACTCCTCGACCTCGCGCCGGATGAGATAGGCGACAATCAGAACAAGGAAGCTCAGGAGAAACGGGATGCGCCATCCCCAGGCCTGAAAGTCTTCCTTCGGCATGTAGGTGGCGATGGGGAGAAAGACGGCAGCCGCGAGAATTTGGCCAGCCTGCACACCCTGCAACGTGAAGCTCGCAAAGAACCCACGCCGTCCGAACGGCGCATGCTCGAGCACCATCGAACTCGCGCCGGAAATTTCTCCGGCCACCGCGAAGCCCTGCATCAGCCGCAGCGCGACCAGCAGCACCGGCGCCCAGATGCCGACCTGCTGATAGGTCGGCAGCAGACCGACGAGCACGGTCGAGCATCCCATCAGCAACAGGCACAGCACCAGAACGCTTCGGCGCCCGTGCGTATCGCCGTAATGGCCGAGCACGAACGCGCCGATGGGACGTGCGACATAACCGACGCCATAGGTTGCCAGCGAGGCGACAATCGCCACGGTCGGGTTCTGCGACGGAAAGAAGATTTGCGGAAAGACGAGGGACGCCGCGGTCGCATAGATGAAGAAGTCGTAGTATTCGAGCGCGGATCCGATCCAGCCGCTGGCCGCCGCAATTTTCGATTGGCGCAGAACCTGCGGGCTATCGCCTGACGTCATTGAGTTTCCCCCGGGGTCATCGCTGGAAGCGACGGTCAAATTCTCAGGAGTCTTCGCTCCCTGACGAAACCATACCGCGAGGTCGCGATAACACAATTGCCAATTTAAGTTGAAGGCGTCAGACGGCGAGGCGCGCGCCGTCATGGCCCGAGATCGTGAGCCGCCGCACCGCTCCCGGCGTTTCGCCGCGGATTGCCACGGGCAGGAAATGCTCGGTGCGGCCTTGTGTCGTGCTTTCGATCAGAACGTCACGCGTCTTGCCGATTTCCATTTCAAGCCGCCGCCGCAACGCAACTTCACCCGCGGCGCGCAACCGGCCGGCGCGCTCCTTGACGCATCCGCTTTCGACCTGCGGCATGCGCGAGGCCGGCGTGCCCGGCCGCGGCGAGTAGGGAAAGACGTGCAGGAAAGTCAGGTCGCATTCCTCGACAAGATCGAGTGAACGGGCGAACATCGCGTCCGTCTCGGTCGGAAAGCCCGCAATGATGTCGGCGCCGAAGGTGATATCGGGCCGCAGACGCCGCACCTGCGCGCAGAAATCCACTGCCTGTTGCCGCGAATGACGCCGCTTCATCCGCTTCAAGATGATGTCGTCGCCCGATTGCAGCGATAAATGCAGATGCGGCATCAGCCGCACGTCACTCGCAATCACGTCCAACAGATCGCGGTCGACCTCGATCGAATTGACCGAAGAAATCCGCAGGCGTTTCAGTTCCGGCACTTCGCGCAGGATCTGCCTGACCAGCTGACCGAGCTTCGGCGCGTCTGGCAGATCGGCGCCATAGCTGGTCAGATCGACGCCGGTCAGGACGATTTCGGGATGACCTCGCTCGACCTGCGTACGAACCTGCGCGATCGCGGCTTCCATCGGCACCGAACGCGAGTTGCCACGGCCGAAGGGGATGATGCAGAAGGTGCAGCGGTGATCGCATCCGTTCTGCACCTGCACGAAGGCGCGCGGCAGCCCTGATTGCAATCCATCCAGCCGTGGTGGCGTCATCCGGCGAACCGACATGATGTCGGTGACCGCGATCTTGTCGCTTGCGCCACCTTCCTCAAACGAGGCGCGCGCGCGTCGCCACGCCTCGCTTCGCATCTTGTCGTCGTTGCCAATGACCCGGTCGACCTCCGCCATGCCGGCAAACATCTCGGCCTGGGTCTGCGCCGCGCAGCCGGTGACGACGATGCGTGCCGACGGCCGCTCGCGCTTCAACCGGCGGATCGACTGGCGCGCCTGCGCCACCGCCTCGTTGGTCACGGCACAACTATTGATGACGATGGTGTCGGTGAGACCGGCGCGCTCGGCTTCGACGCGCATCACATCGGATTCGAAGGCGTTGAGGCGGCAGCCGAACGTGACGACGTCGACGCTCATGTGACGGGAACAAACAACGCAGGATCGAACTGGCCTTCGAATTCGAAAACCGCAGGTCCCGTCATCAGGACATGATCGTCCCGGTCGCGCCATTCGATCGCAAGCTCGCCACCGGGTAACGTGATCTGCACGGTCCGGTTGGTGCGCTTCAATCGTGCCGCCGCAACCGCGGTCGCGCAGGCCGCCGAGCCGCAGGCCTTGGTCAGTCCGGCGCCGCGCTCCCAGGTGCGAATCGTGATGTGATCGCGATCGACGATATGAGCGAGCGTGATGTTGGCGCGCTCGGGAAAAATCGGATGGTTCTCCAGCAGCGGGCCGAAGCGGCCGAGATCATAGGCAGCGACATCATCGACCCAGAAGATCGCATGCGGGTTGCCCATGCTCACGACGGAAGGCGTGTGCAGGATCGGCGCATCGATCGGACCGATTTGCAGCTCGATCCCTCGTGTGTCGCGAAACGCCTCGGCCAGTGGAATGTCCTGCCAGCCGAACTTCGGCGCGCCCATGTCGACCGTATAGAGTTCGGGCGACGGGCCCTGCCAGCAGTTCAGGAGACCAGCGCGAGTCTCGAAGGTGACGGCGCTCTGGCCGGAGGCCTCGAATACCCGCCGCGCCACGCAGCGCATGCCGTTGCCGCAGGCGCCGGCTTCGGAACCGTCATTGTTGTAGATACGGATGAATGCTTCCGTGCCGGACAGCCGGGGCGGTTGCAGCACCATGAGCTGGTCGTAGTGAACCCCCTTCGGCGAAGCAACCGCGCGCGCATCGTCGGCCGTGACCGGACCCGGCCGATCGCGCAGATCGACCACGACGATCTCGTTGCCGGCCCCGTTCATCTTGGCATAGCTGTGGTTGGCGAGCGCGCTCATCGATCCTTCCATCAAGCTATCTTATATGGCCAACGGGGCGAATTTAGCTAGGGTGGCGGTTCAGACGCCCGCATCAACGCCGCAGCGAGCTCGCCATGCGGGCGCATGAACCAAAGCCACGCTAGATCAATAAGTTTTTCTAGCGTCCTGTCGCTTCCGAAGTTCGTAAATGAGGGGCCGCGCGTCTGGACGAACTTCGGAAGCGGGACGCTAGATGGTGGCTTATCTGTGTCACCGGTCTCTCCCCTGCGGGGAGGCCCATGAGACATCTGCTAGGGGACGAACGCCGCGCTTGCATGTTAGAGATTCGGCGTTCGCGCGAGAGACCCGAGAGGCCCTGGAGAAGACCTGATGAACTACGCCAGCTATTTCCGCATTGCCGTCGTCCTGATCCCAACGATCACCGCGGCACTCCCGGCCGCCCGCGCCCAGGCTCCCACGCCCTCTCCCGCTACGCCCGCCCCCTCGGCAACACCCGCGCCGCCGCCCGCCGAAACCAAATCGCCCGCAGATTTGCCGTCGACCAAGCCGCCGGCCCCTGCCCCCGCGCCGGTCCAGACCGCCGACCCCTTTGGCGAGCAGATCGCGCTGACCTCGAAAACCGTGATCGCCACCAAGGGCACCGCAAACTGGGACACCGCGTTCGAGACGCTGATTGCCTCGTTGAAGACACTGACGACCGAGCTCGAGAAGCATGGCGGCAAGGCCGCCGGCAATTCGATGATCGTCTACACGTCCACCGATGACACCGGCTTCAGCTATCTTGCGGAAATCCCGGTCGAGCAGGAGCCGAAGGACCTGCCGAAGACCATCACCGTCGCCAAATCGCCCGAGGGCAAGGCGCTCAAATTCGTCCATCGCGGCAGTTACGATAATATGGACAACACCTACGAGGCGATCACCAACCACCTCGACGACAAGAAGCTCGAGGCCAAGGACACTTTCATCGAGGAATACATCACCGATCCTCTCAAGACACAGGAGGACAAGCTGGTGATCAACGTCTATGTGCCGTTGAAGTGAGGTCCCTCATGCGGACGCGGATTATCCTTCGCGCTTTCCTCCTTGCCGGTGTCGCAACGGCATTCGCCGCACCCGCTTTTGCCGAGGAACTCCCGTCCTTCATCTCGGTCACCGGCGAAGCGCGGATTTCGGCGGCGCCGGACCTCGCGCAGATCGATGCCGGTGTGACGTCGGACGCCAAGACCGCGCGGGAGGCGTCGGACGCCAACAACGCCGCGATGGGCAAGGTGCTGTTGGCGCTGAAGGGTACCGGCATCGACGAGAAGGACTACCAGACCTCGCGGCTGTCATTGCAGCCGCAATACTCGGCGGCCAAGCCGAGTTCGCCGGCCACCGTTGTCGGCTACCGCGCCAGCAACCGCGTGACGATCCGCCTGCGCGACGTCACCAAGATTGCCAACGTCATCGACACGCTGGTCACGGCCGGCGCCAACGAAATCGGCGGCATCAATTTCATGGTGTCGCAGGCCTCGAAGCTGCTCGACGACGCGCGCGGACAGGCGGTCGCCGACGCCCGTCGCAAGGCGGAAATCTATGCGAAGGCCGCGGGCGTCACGCTCGGCGCGCCCTTGAGCATCGCGGAAGAAGGCGCGGCGCAACCGCTGTTCCGCGCCCGGATTGCCGCGCCCATGGCCGCCGTCGCCACGCCGGTCGCACAAGGCGAAGAGACATTGTCGATCACGGTCGGCATGACCTGGGCGATCAAGAAAGAACAGTAGCCATCAGTTCAGGCCTCATCCTGAGGAGCGGCGCCTTCGCCGCGTCTCGAAGGATGGCCGCACGCCCTCGTGCTTCGAGACGGCGCAAGAGCGCCTCCTCAGCATGAGGGCTGGTCAGCGATCAGATCTAAATCTCGAACACCTGACCCGGCTTGAGCGCGACAAAGCGCTCGCGCGGAATCTTCGCTTCGTCCAGCGCCTCACCGAGCGCAATCACGGGCGCATCGATCGCTTCGTCCGTGAGCTGGAACGTGCCGTTGTGATGGGCCAGCGCCTGCGTCGCGCCGCAATCGGCGAGCGCCATCACGGCGTCGGACGGATTCATGTGCTGGTCCTTCATGAACCAGCGCGGCTCATAGGCGCCGATCGGCAACAGCGCCAGCCGCAACGGACCGTGCGCCCGTCCGACGTCGCGGAAATGCTTGCCCTGGCCGTATCCGGAATCGCCGACGGCGTAGATTTTGCCGGCCGGCGTCTCCAGCACGAAACTTGCCCACAGCGATTGATTGCGATCGAACAGCCCGCGCGCCGACCAGTGCCGCGTCGGCACCAGGGTCACGGCGACGCCGTTGCCGAGTTCGGTGCGCTGCTGCCAGTCAAACGCTTCGACACGAATATCGCGATCAACGCGCGTCATCGTCAGGTCGTTGCCGAGCGGCGTGATCACGCGCGGCGAGAATTTTTTTGCGAGCCGCGACAGCGTGGCGACGTCGAGATGATCGTAATGGCCATGCGACACCAGCACGACGTCAATCTTTGGCAAGGCGTCGAAGGCGATGCCGGGATCGTTGTGTCGTTTTGGTCCGGCAAAGGCAAACGGCGAGGCCCGCTCCGACCAGACGGGATCGACCAGGATGTTCAGCCCCGCGGTCTGGATCAGCCAGCTTGCATGGCCGACATAGGAGAGCCGCGCCTTGTCGCCTTCGACCCGCGCGGGCGGGGTGTCGGCATAGGGACTGGGGGCCCATTCCGGCCAGGGCGCCCGCTTTCTATCGCGGCCGAGCTGCCAGCGCAGAACCTCCCGAAGCTTCTTTGGCGGGACGCCGTCGGGATCGAAGAAGACCCGGCCGTCGAAATGGTCGGAGATGGGCCTGTTGCTGGAACCGTGCATGGGAGGGATTGGCGGCAAAAAGGCCCGGTTGCGCAAGGGGGAAGGCAGAGGCCGCGGGTCACGAAGGCGCCATCCGCACGAGGACTTTCCTTGACTTTCGGCCCCCAGGGGGGTTTAAACCGGCGCAATTCATCGGAAAGATTGATCTTTTCGACCCGCCGACCGGTCCTGTGAGGCCGGAGGCCAACGCCCGACAGCGCTGTGCGCCCTCGGGCGCAAACGTGTTTGGACGATCCTCATCCTGAGGAGCCGCGTCAGCGGCGTCTCGAAGGATGAGGCCGACAATAGCACCCTTGAGACGCAGGCTTCGCCTGCTCCTCAGGGTGAGGCAACAACAGGACGACGCACTTGTTCGACAATCTGTCGGAAAAGCTGGGTGGCATTCTCGATCGGCTGACGCGGCGCGGTGCGCTGACCGAAGCCGATGTCGATGCCGCCATGCGCGAGGTACGGCGCGCGCTGCTCGAGGCGGACGTCTCGCTCGACGTGGTCCGCAGCTTCACCGACCGGGTCCGCGAGCAGGCGATCGGCGCCACCGTGGTCAAGTCGGTCACCCCCGGCCAGATGGTGGTGAAGATCGTCCATGACGAACTCGTCGCCACGCTCGGCTCCGACGGTCAGAGCATCGACCTCAACGCGGTGCCGCCGGTCGCGATCATGATGGTCGGTCTGCAAGGCTCCGGCAAAACCACGACGACCGCCAAGCTCGCCCGCCGCATGGTCCAGCGCGACAAGCGCAAGGTGCTGATGGCCTCGCTCGACATCTACCGCCCGGCGGCGATGGAACAGCTCGCCGTGCTCGGGCGCGACCTCGATATTCCGACGCTGCCGATCGTTGCCGGGCAGAAGCCCGCGCAGATCGCCAAGCGCGCGTTAGAGGCCGGCAAGCTCGGTGGCTACGACGTCGTGCTGCTCGACACCGCCGGCCGCACCACGCTCGACGAAGAGATGATGTCGGAAGCAGCCGAGATCAAAGCGACCGCCAATCCGCACGAGGTGCTGCTGGTGGCGGATTCGCTGACCGGCCAGGACGCGGTCAACCTCGCGCGCGCGTTCGATCAGCGCGTGGGACTGACCGGCATCGCGCTGACACGCGTCGACGGCGACGGCCGCGGCGGTGCGGCGCTGTCGATGCGCGCGGTCACCGGCAAGCCGATCAAGCTGATGGGCACCGGCGAAAAGACCGATGCGCTGGAAGATTTTCACCCCTCCCGCATTGCCGGACGCATTCTCGGCATGGGCGACGTGGTGTCGCTGGTCGAGAAAGCCGCCTCCAGCATCGATGCCGAAAAGGCCGCGCGCACCGCCGAGCGGATGCGCAAGGGCCAGTTCGATCTTTCCGACATGCGCGAGCAGTTGATGCAGATGGCCAACATGGGCGGCATTTCCGGCCTGATGGGCATGATGCCGGGCATCGCGAAAATGAAGAACCAGATCGCCAATGCCGGCATCGACGACAAGATCATCAAGCGCCAGGTGGCGCTGATCGATTCGATGACGCGGCAGGAGCGCAAAAGCCCCGACCTTCTCAAGGCGAGCCGCAAGAAGCGGATCGCGGCCGGCGCCGGCGGCAAGGTCGAAGACCTCAACAAGCTGCTCAAGATGCACCGGAACATGGCCGACATGATGAAGGCGATGGGTTCGGGCAAACGCGGACCGCTCGCCGGCATCGCGCAGGCCATGGGCTTTGGCGGCGGCGCCATGCCGTCACCCGACCAGATGAAGGCGATGGCCGAGAAAATGAAAGGCGGCGGGTTGCCGGAAGGCATGCCCGGTCTGCCGAAAGAACTTCCCGCGGGGCTTCGCACCGGCTTGCCGAATGTGCCGGGGCTTACGGGCCTGCCCAACAAGCCGACGCTACCCGGCCTCGGCGGCTTTCCGGGCCTCGGCAAGAAGAAATAACTGCACGATCCATTCACCCTCATTCGAACAGACACACGATCCAAGGAGAACCAAATGTCAGTCGTTATCCGCCTCGCTCGCGCAGGCACCAAGAAGCGCCCGGTCTATCACGTCGTCGTCGCCGACTCGCGCTTTCCGCGCGATGGCCGCTTCATCGAGCGCCTCGGCCACTTCAATCCGCTGCTCCCCAAGGACAACACCGAGCGGCTCAAGCTCGACATGGACAAGCTCAAGGCCTGGCTCGCCAAGGGCGCGCAGCCGTCGGACCGCGTGATGCGCTTCCTCGACGCCGCCGGCGTCAAGAAGCGCGAAAAGCGCAACAACCCGGAAAAGGCCGTGCCGCGCAAGGAGCGCAAGGCGCAGGCCGAAGCCGCCGCGAAGTCGTAAGCTTGAAGAGCGAAACGACCTCGCACTTCGAGACGCACGGCTTGCGCCGCGTCTCGAAGGATGAGGCCCGCAATGAGCGTCAAGATCTGCGTCGCCAGAATTGGCGCTGCGCATGGCGTGCGCGGCGCCGTGAAGCTATGGACCTTCACCGAGGATCCGTTCGCGGTGAAGGACTACGGCCCGCTCTCGACCAAGGACGGCGCCCGGCATTTTGAAGTGGCGAGCGCGCGCGAGGCCAAGGACCATCTGGTGGTCACGTTCAAGGGCGTCGCAACGCGCGACGACGCCGAACGCCTCAACGGCATCGAACTCTACGTGCCGCGCGAAAAACTGCCGGCGGTCGAGGACGACGAATATTATCACGCCGACCTGATCGGGCTTGATGCGGTGACGACGGCCAATGAACCGCTCGGCCGTGTGCTTGCGATCCATAATTTCGGCGCCGGCGACATCATCGAGATCGCGCCGCCGAGCGGCACGACGATCCTGCTGCCGTTTTCCAACGCCGTGGTGCCGACCGTCGACATTGCCGGCGGCCGCGTCGTGATCGAACTCCCTGCTGAAGTCGACGGCGACGAGCCGGAGAGCGCGGCCGAATGACAGGGCTGTGATCGGGCGGGAAGCCTCTTGCCTTTTGTTCCCGGCTCATTCACGTTTGGGTTGCATTTCCTGCCCAAGCGACCTTTGAATTCCCGGAGATCATGAATGTTTCGCCGCCATGTGCTGGCCGCGCCGTCAGCGGCGACATCAAATCGACCCTCACGAACACCGTGACCACCTGCCGGCTTCAGAAGTCGGCCTCCGAACCACCAAGATCGGCACGTCCAGCACCGGTTATCAAACCTCCGATCGTCATGCGCCGGCGCCATGTTTCCAGGCTATTTGAACCGAATTTCCCATACCTGATTCGCTACCGGAATTCTCGCGGTCGTTCAGCTGCGACTTGCTAGGGAATGCCGCTGAGAAACATGCCTGATAGCATCGCTAAGCCGTCATCGCTGGACCTGCACTGATCTGGCTGGGCTGCTATTGGCCTGGTTTTTTGTCTTTTTGGCATGCTGCGCCGGAGCAACCGGCTGCCAGCCCCTTTGACTAAAAGGAGATGGTTGATGGATATTTTGGACCGTCTGACCAATCGCTCTGAACTCGAGCGCCGCATATCGAGTGAGTGGAGTTGGTCTTCATTGACGCCGCGGAACTGGCGGCGACGCTCAAAGCCAAAGTCGTAGGCGAAGATCACATCTGCGACGATCTGGCGGCCCAGATACGCCGACGTCTGGCGTTGAAGCACCGAGGCAAACCGGTCGGAGTGTTCCTGTTCGCAGGGCCGCCGAGCGCGGGCAAGACCTGGCATTCGGAAAAGTCGTTAGCCGATGCGCTGGGCCGTGAAGTCGCTGCATTTCGACACGACATCAATTTTCAGCTGGCGGTTTCGGCTGCTATCCTCAGCTTGTTCGGCGCGAGCGAAGGGATATATCGGATCTCAGGAGAACGGCAAGACTAACGGGCGGGACTTCGCGAAGTGCCTGACGCTGTCGTGTTGCTGGATGACGATCGATGCAAGGCCCACGGCGACGTCCACAAGAACTTCCTCACCGCCTGGAACGATGGCTTCATCACCGAAAAATCGGACTGGGAAACTGATTTCCACAACCCAGTCTATTTTTGTGCTCACCGCTAATGCGGCCGTCGATGCGTTGTCGGACCTGGGCCGACAATATGCCCATGATCCCGACGCACTCCGCCGCGCCGCAGTCGATACTTTACGGACCGCCGGTTTCGCGCCTGAGGTGCTCAACCGTATCGACCGCATCTTCGTATTCGAACCCCTGTCAGGTTTACATCGCACATCGCCGCGCTCGAGATTGAGCGAATGATTGCGGGATATGGTTTGACAGTGCCTCAGGGCGGCACGACCCCGGACTATTATTCGATCTGATGAACCGCATGAAGAGAATCGGCGCGGCCGGGTCATCGCGCGATCTAGCACGCGCGATCGAATGCGAATCGATCGCCTATTCTTCGGTCGCCGCCGATGAGAGGGGAGCGACGGCGATCTCGCTCGTGCATGGTGAAATACGACGCGCGGGCCGAAATCGCTTCTGCTAGTTACCGCATAGCCGAGAAGGGATAGGCCCGTCGTCTGAGCCAGACAGGCTGGTTTCGCCACAGCCGCAGTCGGCGAGAAGTTCCAGGCGCGTCTGGCACCAAGCCCCTGGCTGGCGCAACCTGGCCATCGCCGCGGTGATGCTGACCGGCATCGTGCGATCGTGCTTCCTTGGTCGCTGCCCGAGGCGATCCGGCGCAACCCAAGGCGGGCGCGCCTCCTCAGGCTGGACAATCAGCCAGAGGTCTGTCGGCTTGCCCTGCCGACAGTGCCCAACCCGCCTTACCGCGGCACGGTGGTTTCCTTCGTAGACCCTGCGACCTCAGGCGCCAGATCAAGATGATTACAAGCCCGATCGGGTGGGCAGATCGATCACGACCTATATCGACCAGCAGCGGGTTAGAGCGCGCGCCGACAGATCGGAGCCTCTTACTTCTTTTTCGTGCCCACAAACCTTCAGGTGCATATTGGCGACCGGGTCATCGTACAGGGTTGGTATCGCATCGAAACTCTCCCCTGTAATTACGTGCCCGACCTCGTCATCCAACTTGGGGCAAGCGACGATCCAGTGAGGGCTCCGACTCCAGGTAGCCCAGCGAAACTGATCGTTGCCAATCGATCCGCCATGAACGTCGGTTGCCGAAGAACGTGCTCAGCGAAGCGTCTAGCTCGATCGCGTAGCGGATCGTCAAACGAACCTTGTTTCGGCGACGCACGCAAATCGACCAGGGCGTCGACGAGATCGAGTCGGGTCCACGTCGTTCGAATCGTCGGCCGCCACCGCGGCATATTGATTTCCCCCCGTCGACGCGCGATGCAAAGCCATGACCTCGCTTGGCGCACCACCGTCCTCACCCTGTTTCCGGACATGTTTCCCGGCCCGCTTGGCGTGAGCCTCGCGGGCAAGGCGTTGGCGTCGGGCGTCTGGGCGCTCGAGGCGCGCGACATCAGGGATTCCGCGACCGACCGGCACCGCAGCGTTGACGACACGCCCGCCGGCGGCGGCCCCGGCATGGTGCTGCGTGCGGATGTACTGGCCGCCGCGATCGATGCCGCCGACGCCATGCCGGACCGGCCGAAGCAGGGACCAAGACTGCTGATGAGCCCGCGCGGTCGGCCACTGACCCAGTCGCGGGTACGGGAACTCGCCGCGGGGCCCGGTCCGCTGATCATCTGCGGCCGGTTCGAGGGGGTCGACCAGCGGGTGATCGAGGCCCGCCAGCTCGAGGAAGTTTCGATCGGAGACTACGTGCTCTCGGGCGGCGAGATCGCCGCCATGGCCCTGATCGACGCCTGCGTCCGGCTACTGCCGGGGGTGATGGGCAAGGCGGAATCGGCCTCGGAGGAGAGCTTTTCGGAATCCCTACTGGAATACCCCCAATTTACCCGCCCTCAGGCGTTCGAGGGACGTCCGATCCCGGAAATCCTGACTTCGGGCGATCATGCCCGGGTCGCGGCCTGGCGACGGGCCGAGGCGGAGGCCCTGACGCGGGCGCGGCGGCCGGATTTATGGGCCCTCAGCGAAAAGGCATCAAAAGGCACGACAAAGGAGTGACAAAGCCCGACCTTTGCCTTATACGAGCGCCAATTCCGCAAGTGACGGCAGCATGGATCGCGAGCCCCCGGCTTGGCAGGGCGCGCGCCGCCGATGGAGATTACAATGAACCTCATTCAGCAGCTCGAAAAAGAGCAATTCGAAAAGTTGTCCGCGACCAAGGAGATTCCGGAATTCGCGCCCGGCGATACCGTGATCGTCAACGTCAAGGTGGTCGAAGGTGATCGCACCCGCGTGCAGGCCTATGAAGGCGTTTGCATCGGCCGTTCCGGCGGCGGGCTCAATGAGAGCTTCACCGTGCGCAAGATTTCTTACGGCGAAGGCGTCGAGCGCGTCTTCCCGGTGATGTCGCCGATGATCGATTCGATCAAGGTGGTGCGCCGCGGCAAGGTACGTCGCGCCAAGCTCTATTACCTGCGCAGCCTGCGCGGCAAGTCGGCGCGCATCGTCGAGAAGACCGAGCGCCAGACCGCCGTCGGCGAGTAATTCGAACCTCTTCGGGTTTGATCAAGCGCGGGGCTCGCCCCGCGCTTTTTTGTTGCCCGCTTTGTTTGGCCGCGGCTCGCCTTTCGCAGAGCGATCCGCCGCGAAGGCATCTCGCGCAGACGCCCGCGCGTGCTATATATTGACGTCAAATGGTTCTAAATCGCGCCAGCACCGCCAATCGACGGATCGTCATCGACGATCACGCCCGCCTGCCCGGCCGTTTCTTCGGGCGGTTTGCGACGTCTGCGACGTCGGAACTTACGCGCACACTTTGATGCCGCGTTAGTGGTCCGATTCTAACATTTGCACCCCGGCGTGGCTGGCACGTCTGCAAATGTTAGAATCAAAGGACCACTAGCAAATATGGATTTCTAGTGGAGCTTTGGATTTGACATTCGCTTTGCACATTCCCGGCTAAGGGGTAGCGAATGTCAAATCCGCTCCACTAGGCGCTGTTTGTTCAGCGCGATTTCGCTTCTCATGATTTCTATCTTGGAGCTTAAGCTCATGTCCAAACCGACAACCCTGTACGACAAGATCTGGAACGATCATCTGGTTCACGAAGCCGATGACGGCACCTGCCTGCTCTACATCGATCGCCACCTGGTGCATGAAGTGACTTCGCCGCAGGCGTTCGAAGGCCTGCGCACCTCCGGCCGAAAGGTCCGCGCGCCGGAAAAGACGCTCGCTGTCGTCGACCACAACGTGCCGACCTCCGATCGCACCAAGCCCAATCCCGATCCGGAAAGCGCCGAGCAGATCGCGGTGCTCGCCGAGAACGCCAAGCATTTCGGCATCGAGTATTTCAACGAGTTCGACCGGCGTCAGGGCATCGTTCACGTCATCGGGCCCGAGCAGGGCTTCACGCTGCCGGGCACCACGGTCGTCTGCGGCGACAGCCACACCTCGACGCACGGCGCCTTTGGTGCGCTGGCGCACGGCATCGGCACCTCCGAGGTCGAGCACGTGCTGGCGACGCAAACCTTGATCCAGAAGAAAGCGAAAAACATGCGCGTGGTCGTCGACGGCAAATTGCCGGACGGCGTCTCCGGCAAGGACGTCATTCTGTCCATCATCGGCGAGATCGGCACCGCCGGCGGCACCGGCTATGTGCTGGAATACGCCGGCGACGCCATCCGCTCGCTGTCGATGGAAGGCCGCATGACCGTCTGCAACATGTCGATCGAAGGCGGCGCACGCGCCGGCCTCGTCGCGCCGGACGAGAAGGCGTACGAATTTCTCAAGGGCCGGCCGAAATCGCCGAAAGGTGCAGCGTGGGACGCGGCCGTGCGTTACTGGGAAAGCCTGCGCAGCGACGACGGCGCCCATTTCGATCATCAGATCAAGCTCGATGCCGCGAAACTGCCGCCGATCGTGACCTGGGGCACTTCGCCGGAGGACGTGGCTTCGATCGCAGGCTTCGTGCCCGATCCCGACAAGATCGAGGACGAGGCCAAGCGCATCTCCAAGCACCGCGCGCTGGCCTATATGGGCCTGAAGGCGGGGACGAAAATCACCGACATCAAGATCGACCGCGCTTTCATCGGCTCCTGCACCAATGGCCGCATCGAGGATTTGCGCGCCGCCGCCAAGATCGCCGCGGGCAAGACCGTGAACGCCAACGTCTATGCGATGATCGTGCCGGGCTCAGGGATCGTGAAGGAGCAGGCGGAAGCCGAAGGCCTCGACAAGATCTTCATCAAGGCCGGCTTCGACTGGCGCGAGCCCGGTTGTTCGATGTGCCTCGCCATGAACCCGGACAAGCTCAAGCCTGAAGAGCGCTGCGCCTCGACGTCGAACCGCAATTTCGAGGGCCGTCAGGGCTTCAAGGGCCGCTCGCACCTGGTCTCGCCGGCCATGGCGGCGGCCGCGGCAATCGCCGGTCACTTCGTCGATATCCGGGATTGGCGCTAAACAACGGCCTTGCTTCAAAACGGCGTCCTCAAGGAAGGACGCCGTTAACCGGATGAGGCGCAGACTGGCTCGGCCAAGACAGCCCATTCGCGTGGGCCGCGAGAGAAAGCGCATGGCCGACAAGACCGACAAGCCTGAATTCGTCGATCCCATCAAGGACGCGACCAAGCAGCGCTATCGGCGCGTGATGCCGCCCGTCAAGGAACCTGTCGTCGTCAAGGAAGCGCCGCGGGTGAGCAACTGGCCGCCGGTGCGGATGGAACAGTGGCGGCTGGAAAATATAACGCCCTGGAAGATCAAGCCCTGGAAGCTGAAGGACTGGTTCTGAACCGGCCACGGCCGTCGGCCGTCAGGCGTAGTTTACCCTTTCAAGCAGACATCGCCGTCACATAAGGATCAGGCGCCCGTTAAGGGCGCCTGACTCACCTCACCTCACGTGTCTCGAACCTCAACGTTAGGCGTGATGATGCCTGCGATGATGGTGGCGCCGGTGAACGCGGTGGTAGTGGCGATAGGCGCGATGCTGGCAGACGACGCGCGGGCCATCCGCGGTCAATACGCGGTAGCAGCCTGCGCCGCCGACCAGGACCGGAGCGGGATTGGCGACAGGATAATCGGGATAGTCGTAATAGGAGGCATCGTCATACGGAGTAGTCGTCGTAATAGACGCCACCGACAAAGACCCTGTGATGCCGATGGAAGCCGTGTCCCATGACGCCATGGCCGGCATGTCGGTTGAACCCTGCAACACCCCCTGGCGCGGCAACGAAAGCTGCCGACCCGGCTCCGACCGCGCCGCCGCGAACAAGCGCGCCGCTCATGCCGCCACCGCCGAAGCTGCGGCCACCGCCAAACCACCGCCGCCGTGTCCGCCACCACCGCCTCCGCCATGTCCGCCGCCGCGAACCTCGATCGTCGGTACGCTCGCGATTGGCTTGGCGACTGCGCTGCCCGGATTGACCGGCGACATCGCGTCAGCGTTTGGGCTGAAGATCGACGCCATCAGAAGCGCTGCTGCGCCCAGCGCGCGAGGTGACAGCGTCAAGTGAACTAAACTGCTCTTCATCGATGCGATCCTTTGGCTCGGTTAGCTGGAAACACAGCTTCGCCTTGGCGTTTTCAACGCGTCAGCTCGTCAATCATGATTTCGCTGAGTGGTATTCTTGAAGGTGAAATTAAAGCTCGCTATCTGAACGCGCCATGAATGTTGAGGTCATCGATTCCGATGATGAGGAACGCCCGCGGCCGGCTGCGAGGCGCGTGACCGTAAGAAAATTGAGAGAACGGGAAATCGCGCTCAGCAAAAAACGAGCCCGCCAAAGCGGGCCCGTAAAACACTCAAGCTCAGATTTTAAGACGGAGAAAGACGTGTTCAGCCGCGGCGCCAGACGCAGGTGGTGCGCGGCACGATCACCGTGCCGCTCGGGCGGAATTCCTGCACGTAGGTCGCGTTACACACCCGAACCGCGTTGGGACCGGGATCGTAGCGCGGATACACATCGTCGGGCTCGGCCTGATAGCGCGGGTAAATCCGAAGCCGCTTCGGCGGACGCGCCGGCTGCACGAACGGCTCGTCGGCAGCAGACTGCGCGGTCCGCGCGCCCTGTTGGGTCGTCTGGGCATCGACGTCGGCTGCGAGCAGCGAAAACGCCCCCGCCAAGGCGACCGACATACCGAGTGAAATTGCGAATTTCCTGTAACCCATTTGACGCACGCCCCAGATTTCGTTCTTGCCCTACGGTCTCCGATTGCCGCGGCAACGTCAACCAGCAAGGCTGTGCAACGCCGGCCCTTCGAATTTCCGCCGAACGCGGTTCCCGTGCTGTCACAAACCTGATCTAACACGGCTCCATGTGGACATCAGCCAAAGCGCCGTCGCTCGCCGAGATGGAGGCCATGGCGCACGACGTCCTGTCGGGACTGCCCAAGACGTTCCGTGATCTGTGCGAAGGGGTCATCGTACGGGTGGAGGATTTCCCGACGGATGAGATCCTCGATGAAATGGGCGCGGAAAGCGAGTTCGACCTGCTTGGCCTGTTTCAGGGAACCGGACTGCCCTTCCAGAGCGGCGGCGACGTCGCGAGGTTACCCAATCTGGTCTGGCTCTACCGGCGGCCGATCCTGGACTACTGGGCCGAGCATGACGAGGCGCTGGGAGGGATCGTGCGCCATGTGCTGGTCCACGAGATCGGACATCACTTCGGCCTCTCCGACGAGGACATGGCTGCTATCGAGGCCAAGGCGGGTTGAGCCGGAGGTTTTTGCCCTTTTACGGGGGTCGCATCCGGGATAAACCACCGCACCAAATTGCCATTTGTCCAACCCAACCAAGAAGTGCACCGATGGAAAAGTTCACTACGCTGGAAGGCGTCGCGGCGCCGCTGAAAATGATCAATGTCGACACCGACATGATCATTCCCAAGCAGTACCTCAAGACCATCAAGCGCACCGGGCTTGGCAAGGGCCTGTTCTCGGATCGGCGCTACAAGGACGACGGCAGCGAGAACCCGGATTTCATCCTGAACAAGCCGGCCTATCGCAACGCCCAGGTGCTGGTCGCCGGCGACAATTTCGGCTGCGGCTCGAGCCGCGAGCATGCGCCGTGGGCGCTGCTCGACTTCGGCATCCGTTGCGTGATCTCGACCTCGTTCGGCGACATCTTCTACAACAACTGCTTCAAGAACGGCATTCTGCCGATCCGCGTTACTCAGGAAGATCTCGACAAGCTGTTCGAGGACGCCGATCGCGGCGCCAATGCGACCCTGACCATCGACCTTCCCAACCAGGAAATCCGTGGTCCCGATGGCGGCACGGTGAAGTTCGAGATCGACGCATTCCGCAAGCACTGCCTGATCAACGGGCTCGACGACATCGGCCTGACCATGGAGAAGAAGGCGTCGATCGACGCCTTCGAGGCCGGCTGAAAGAGCGTGCCTTCGCTTGAAGCGCGTTGTTTCGCGTCCCGCAGATCCGTTCGCGGTGGAGTGGACGTGTGTTATCTGAATGACCATGCCGCAACGCGTGTTGCCCGAGATCGTCACCTTCTGGCACGGCCCGCTCGATGGCCTGCGGCGGCTATGCCTGCGTTCGCAGGTCGCGGCCGGTCACAAGGTCACCGTCTATAGTTTCGAGCCGATCGCGCAATTGCCTGACGGCGTCGGCAATGCCGAAGCCGAAGCGGTGCTGCCGCACACTTTCGCCGAACGCTTGCGTCCCGCGCGACCCGACGGCGTCTGGATCGACCGGACCATGCTGCAATTTTCGGATTTTTTCCGGATGCGGCTGATGGCGAGAAGCGCGGGCTTGTGGCTCGATGCCGACGTTCTCTTGCTGAAGGCGATCGAGATCGATCCGGCGAAACCGTATTTCGCCTGGGAGCGGCCGCGGCAGCTTGGCAACTCGGTTCTATACCTGCCGCCAAACGATCCGATCGTCTCCGCCTTCGAGGCGCTGATGGCGCAAGACGATCTGACACCGGACTGGTTGTCGCTCCACCATCGCTTCGCGTTTCTGATGCACCGGCTGCGTGGCACGACGCGCATCTCGGAGGTGCGGATGGCGATCTATGGTCCACCCGCGCTCACCGCGCTCGCCCGCCGCGCGGACGAATTGCAGTACGCGCTGCCGAAGAAATCGTTCTATGCCGTGCACGCCGAACCCAAGCTGTTTTTCGAGCCGCAGGATTTCTCAGGCCTGATCCGCGACCCCGACATTGTCGGATTTCACATCTCGCCGAAGGGCCGCGGCAACCAGCAGGCGGTGCCTGGCAGTCTGCATGGCTGGGCAGCGGAGAAATTCGGAGCGATGTAACTCTCGCCGCGCGAGCGTTCAGTGCCCCATCGCCGCGATCGAATCCGCAATCGCGATCGTGCGGCGCGCCATATCGGCATGCAGCCGCTCGACCATCTGGCCATCGAGCGAAATGGCGCCACGCGCGGCGTTCTCCGGCAATTCGAAGGCGGCGATGATCTTGCGGGCCCGCTGCACTTCTTCAGCCGGCGGCGTGAAGATGACATTGCAGGCTTCGATCTGGCCCGGATGGATCAGCGTCTTGCCGTCGAAGCCGAGATCGCGCGCCTGCACGCATTCCTGATTGAAGCCGTCGATGTTGCTGAAGTCGCTATAGGGCCCGTCGAGGATTTCCAATCCATAGGCGCGGGTCGCGAGGATACAATGCGTGATCATCGGCAGCATGATCGCCCGCCCCGGCTGCATCCGGATCCGCGTTTCGCGCGAGATGTCATTGGGTCCGAACACGAAGCCTGAAAGCCGCGGCTCGACGTCGCGCGACGCCGCCGCCAATTCCTCGGCGTGCAGCACGGCGCGCGCGGTCTCGATCATCGCCCAGACACGGATCGATGGATCGGCGTTGGCCTCAGTCAGCGCATTCTTGATGGTGCGGATGTCTTCGACGCTGGACACTTTCGGAACCAGGATCGCATGAGGCTTGGCCTTGGCGGCCATCTTGACGTCATCGGCCCAGAACGGTGTATCCAGCGCGTTGGTGCGAATCCAGATCTCGCGCCTGCCAAATCCGCCGGCGGCGATCGCCTTGGCGATCTGCTCGCGGGCCAGCCCCTTGGCTTCCGGCGCGACTGAATCTTCGATGTCGAGGATGATGCAATCGGCGGCAAGGATGCGCGCCTTTTCCAAGGCGCGCGAATTCGAGCCGGGCATGAACAGAAGGCTGCGGCGCGGATGGGTCATGGTTTCATCTCTTTCGAGTTCAGGCCAACGGAAACTGGATTTGGCGCGATTTGGATGCGCGAGCGTAACCTACTGGCCGATAGCCTGTTGTTTGGGCATCGGACTTTTCGGGCGACGGCTTAACATCTCAAGTCTGGTTCCGAAAGCCTTGTTCCCGCCCGCCGCATGTGGTTAGCAGCTAGTGGAGTGGATTTGACATTCGCTACCCACCTAGCCGCAAATTCGGAGCGCGAATGCCAAATCCTAAACTCCACTAGAGAAATATATTTGATAGTGGTCCTTTTGATTCTAACGTTCGCAAAAGTGACCGCTGAGAAGGGATGCGAACGTTAGAATCGGACCACTATTGCATGTTCACCTTCCCGCAAAAGCTCATCGACGGTTATCGCACCTTCGCCTCGCAGCGGCTCCCGACCGAGCAATCGCGCTATCGCGAGCTGTCCGAACGCGGCCAGTCGCCGGAAGTCATGGTGATCGGGTGCTGCGACTCGCGGGTATCGCCGGAAGCGATCTTCGACGCCGGTCCCGGCGAGTTGTTCGTGATGCGCAACATCGCCAACCTCGTACCGGTCTATCAACCCGACGAGAACGCCCACGGCGTTTCGGCCGCGCTCGAATATGCGGTCAACGTGTTGCGGGTGAAACATATCGTTGTGCTCGGCCATGCCCAGTGCGGCGGCATTCGCGCCTTCGTCGACAAGATCGAGCCGCTGTCGCCGGGCGATTTCATCGGCAAATGGATGGCGATGTTCATCAAGCCGGGCGAGGTCGTCGAGCAGCGCAGTCACGAGACGATGCAGCATTTCGTGGAGCGGATCGAAAAGGCCGCGGTATTCCGCAGCCTCGAGAACCTGACGACATTTCCGTTCGTGCGCTCGCGGGTCGAGCGCGGCGATATGCAGTTGCACGGCGCTTATTTCGGCGTCGCTGAAGGATCGTTGTTCGTCCTGGACAAGACGACCAAGGAATTCCGCAGCGTCAACGGGCCGAAAAGTTAGAGGCGCGCGGACAGGCCGATCAGGCCGTCCAGGCAACAATCTGGTACGGGCGCTCACGGCCCGCGGCGTCAAGGTGAAGGCCCTGGCGCGCTCTCGCGGGAAGGCCGCGAAGCAACTCGCCGGCCTGCCAAATGTGACAGTGATTCAAGGGTATGCAGGACGTCGCGGGCTTTGCGGCCGAGCTAAAGGGTTGCGACCTGCTGTTTCATACGGCCGCCTATTTCCGGGACAGCTACACCGGTGGCAAACACGCCGACGCCCTTCAAACCGTCAACGTGGAAGGCGGCCGCAACCTGATCCGGGCCGCCTATGCTGCCGGCATCCGGCGCATGATCCATACCAGTTCGATCGCGCTGCTGGACAGCAAGCCCGGCGAAACCCTCGACGAGACGCGCCTGCGCGGCCGCGACGACGCCGACGACGACTATCGCAGCAAGATCGCCAACGCCGAGATTCTGGGCTTCGCAGCCGAACACGCCGACATGCATGTGAGCCTGATCATGCCCGGCTGGATGCACGGCCCTGGCGACATTGGCCCGACCTCCGCCGGTCAGGTCACCCTCGACTATCCGAACGGGCGAATTCCCGGAGTCATTGTGCTTGGCGCCTACGAAAAGGTCACGGGGATTGCGTCTCCCCGGCGGCGGATCCCGGCAGCTTTGCTGGGCAGCGATTGAATCTCGCCTGACAGAGCCGACTTGTGATCGACGATCGCGATCGCTGAGGCCCTTTCGCCTCAGTGATCGCTGCCCCAGCGGTCGGACAGAGCGAGCATCACGGCCGAAACCACAAACACCAGATGCACCCCGACCAGCCAGGCCAGTTTCTGGGGTTCGAAGACGGTGTCGATGCTCATGAACGCCTTCAATACCTGGATCGCCGAAATCGCCACGATCGAAGCGAGCATCTTTTGCTTCAGCCCTGCGAAGTCGACCTTGGTCATCCACTCCGGCCAGTCCGGGTGGTTGCCGGGATCAATCCGGGATACGAAATTCTCGTAACCCGAAAACACCACGATCAGGATCAGGTTGCCGACCAGCGAGACGTCGATCAGGCTGAGCGCGCCGAGGATAATATCGGCTTCGGTGGCGACCGGCGCACGGATGATGAATTCCCACAGCTTCGTGAAGAATTTGAACAACATCACCGCGAGGCAGATGACAAGCCCGAGATAGAACGGCGCCATCAGCCAGCGGCTGTTGAACAGGACGCGTTCGAAACCGTTTTCGACGCGCTTCAGCGTTGGGTTGGGCCGATAGGGAGCGGGTTGTTCGGTCATCGCGATCCGATTTCTGGAGCATAACCTCATCAGAAAACCGCTTCACGATTTTCCGGGTGACGCTCGCCTCGCTTATGCCGCCTTCTGCTTGGCGCTGATCAGTTTGCGGTTGATCAGGACTTCGGCAATCTGGATCGCGTTCAGCGCCGCGCCCTTGCGCAGGTTGTCGGACACACACCACAGCACAAGACCGTTCTCGACGGTCGCATCCTCGCGGATGCGGCTGATATAGGTCGCGTCCTCGCCGGCTGCCTCGTACGGGGTGACGTAGCCACCGGGCTCCCGCTTGTCGATGACAAGACATCCAGGCGAGCGACGCAGGATGTCACGCGCCTCGTCCGCCGTGATCGGATTTTCGAACTCAATATTGACGGCTTCGGAGTGGCCGACGAACACGGGCACGCGCACGCAGGTGGCGGAGAGCTTGATCTTGGGATCAAGAATCTTCTTGGTCTCCATCATCATCTTCCACTCTTCCTTGGTGTAACCATCCTCCATGAACACGTCGATCTCGGGGATGACGTTGAAGGCGATACGCTTCGGGAATTTCTTGTTGACCAATTCGCTGTTGGTGTAGACGGCCTTGGTCTGCGAGAACAATTCGTCCATCGCGTCCTTGCCGGCGCCGGACACCGACTGATAGGTCGAAACCACCACGCGCTTGATGACGGCCTTGTCGTGCAGCGGCTTCAGGGCCACGACGAGTTGCGCGGTCGAGCAGTTCGGGTTGGCGATAATGTTCTTCTTCCGGAAACCGGCGGTCGCGTCCGCGTTGACCTCGGGCACGATCAGCGGCACGTCCGGATCCATGCGCCAGGCCGACGAGTTGTCGATCACGACCGCGCCGGCGGCGCCGATCTTCGGCGACCATTCCTTCGACACTGAACCGCCGGCCGACATCAGGCAGATGTCGATGTCGGAGAAGTCGTAGTGCTCGAGCGCCTTGCACTTCAGGGTACGGTCGCCATAGGAAACTTCGACGCCGACGCTACGGCGTGACGCCAACGCCACGACCTCGTCGGCAGGGAATTTGCGCTCGTCCAGAATGTTGAGCATTTCCCGCCCCACATTGCCGGTCGCGCCGACCACTGCGACTTTGTAACCCATCGTTCACTCTCCGAAGAAAAAAGCCTTCCTCCCGCCTGCTGCGGAAAGGGAAGAGCCAGCGCTTCTATGCGAGAAACGCCCTCAAGACAACGTTAGACGGGGCCATTGCGCGCGCCTCGGCGCCGGGTCCCCGATGCAATCGCACCCCAAAAATCACCTGAGTCATCCGGCGCTGACCAGCTTCGCCGACGAATGTTCCGCAACGCTGGCACGCCTCTTGGCCTATGTGGCAACGCTCGGCCTTTTTGTCATTGTCGGCGTGCATTCCTGGGACCAGTTGCAGCTCGACACGTCGGCCGTCCCGATCGATCAGCCCGGTTTCGCGCTCGCCCAGCGTTCGCACCCCGCCTTTGCTGTCAGCTCGCTTGATCCCCCCGAAAAATCAGAGAGTTACGAAATATTCCGGCACCCGGCGGGCGGCCGCAAGGACACCTTCCATTGGGGTCCGGCAGACGAAAAGCCCGTGGCCGAGCTTGAAATCTATCGGCCCGGCGGCGAGTTCGATGCATCGGAGCCCCCGACCGACGATCTCGCGCGCCGGATGGCGGAAGGACCGCGCGAGGGCCTTGAGGCGGCCGGCGTGATCGGCAGCAAGTTCGGCAACGTGGCGTTGTTTCGGCGTCCGGGCCGCGTCGACCCGGCCAACTCGTGCCTCGGCTTTACCAAGCGCTTCGGCGATCCCCTGCTGCAAATTTCCGGCTGGTCTTGTCAGGGAACCACGCTGCCGGCGCGGCGAGCCGCCATCGGTTGCATGCTCGACCGGTTGACGATGCTGGCCTCCGGAAACGAGCCCAGACTGGCCGAGCTGTTCGCCCACGCCGAGCTGAGGCGCGGCGGATGCGGCGTGCCGGTATCCGTCTCGGCCGATTGGGTGACGGGTGCGGAAAATCCGCGCCTTCGTGGCCCGCTCTGATTGTGGCTCTCCCAAGGCACTGGTTTGACGCCTTATTCTGGCGAGTGTGGCCGGATTGACCTTGTGAGGCCGGGTCCCGCCGTTACAATGGCGGGCGAAACGAAGGATGGCGGCTGGTACCCCGAACTAGCCGTGCAAAAGAGGACCCGATGACCCGAAGAATTCCAGCCGCGAACAAGGTTGCGGTGCTGTTTGCCGCTGTCGCCATCGGCGCGGTCGGCTTTACCGCCTCGCCCGCTGGCGCGCAGACGCCTACCCAGGCGCAGAAGAAGGAAGCCAAGCGACAGTACGACAACCGCGGCCGCCCTTACTATGGGACGAGCGGCCCGAACGTGTCCTACCAGGAAGGACCGCATACCCGCGTCTTCATCACCAAGCGCTCGTGGCTCGATGCCGGCACGGAAGTCCTGCCGGGCGACCGCAAGTTCACCGACTATGCGTTCCCGCCGGAGCTCGGCTATCCGTCATTCGCGCGCGAGAACAACAACCGCCCGATCGACCGCCAGCCGCTCAACCCGCCGTCGGACATGGGCGGCTATCCGTCGCGGATCCCGCTCCCGTACTGGACTTTCAGAGCTTCGGCCTGATTTGAATCGCGCCCGTCAAAAACGGGCGCGATTTGCGTTCAGGAAGCGGGCACGAGGCTCAGTCGCCGCACTAGCCGTGCTGGGCCTGCAACTCCTTCAGGATCGCCTCGCCCATTTGCGAGGTCGATACCGCGGTGGTGCCTTCGGACTTGATGTCGGCGGTGCGCATTCCCTTGGCGAGCACGGCCGCGATCGCGGCGTCGATCTTGTCGGCCAGCGCGCCGAGATCGAATGAATAGCGCAGCGCCATTCCAAACGAAGAGATCATCGCGATCGGATTGGCGAGCCCTTTGCCGGCGATATCGGGCGCGGAACCGTGCACCGGCTCGAACAGCGACCTGCGCTTCCTGGTCTTGGCGTCGACTTCTCCGAGCGAGGCCGACGGCAGCATGCCGAGCGAACCCGTCAGCATCGCCGCGATATCCGACAGCATGTCGCCGAACAGGTTATCCGTGACGATGACGTCGAACTGCTTCGGCGCTTTCACCAGATTCATGCCGCCGGAATCGGCGAGCTGGTGCTCGAGCTGAACGTCCTTGTATTCGCGCGCGTGAACCTGGGTAACGACCTCGTTCCAGAGCACACCTGATTTCATCACGTTGCGCTTTTCCATCGAGGTCACCTTGTTGCGGCGCTTCTTCGCCAGGTCGAAGGCGACGCGCGCGATGCGCTCGATCTCGTAGGTGTCGTAAACCTGGGTGTCGACCGCGCGCTTCTGACCGTTGCCGAGATCGGTGATGGTCTTCGGCTCGCCGAAATAGACGCCGCCGGTGAGTTCGCGCACGATCATGATGTCGAGCCCCTCGACCACCTCGCGCTTCAGGCTCGAGGCTTCCGCCAGCGCCGGATAGCACACCGCAGGCCGCAGGTTGGCGAACAGGCCAAGGTCCTTGCGCAGCCGCAGAAGCCCGGCCTCGGGCCGCGCCTCGTAAGCCACGCTGTCCCACTTCGGCCCGCCGACAGCGCCGAAGATCACGGCATCGGCGGCGCTCGCCTGCGCCATGGTCGCGTCCGTGATGCTCTGCTTGCTGGCGTCATAGGCGGCACCGCCCACAAGCCCGTCCTCGGTTTCGAAACGCGCGATCCCTTGCGCGTTGATCCAGCCGATCAGACGCTTGACCTCGCCCATCACCTCGGGGCCGATACCGTCGCCTGGAAGAAGCAGCAGTTTATGGGTCGCCATGATCGAGAACCTTCTTGAGGAACATGCGCGGAGTGCTAATGCGGCATTGCGCCGATGGCAAGACACCATTGCCGTCTGCGCCGCTGTGCAACCTGATCGCCACGCGCCATATCAGCGCGCACCGGAGACCTCCTTGACCACTTCCAGCACACCGAAACAGTCCACGTCCCCAGCGAGGCTGATCCTGATCCTTTCGCTGGCGCCGACGATCGGGCTCGGCATCGGCCGCTTCGCCTATTCGCTGGTGCTGCCGGACATGCGCGACACGCTGGGCTGGTCGTATTCGGTCGCGGGCTTCTTGAACACGGTCAATGCGGCCGGGTATCTCGTCGGCGCGCTGGTCGCCGCCCGGTTGATCCGCCGGTTCGGGCTTTCCGCATCGATCCGAGGGGGCACGCTGGCCTGCGTCCTGGCCCTGGCGCTGAGCGCAATCTCGGGCAACCTTGTCGTCCTGAGCCTTGCCCGCCTGCTGATCGGCTTCGGCGCGGCGGTCGCTTTCGTCGCCGGCGCGGCGCTGGCTGCGCGGATTGCACAATCCCACCCCGCGCGCACGAGCTTCCTCCTCAGTCTGTTCTATATCGGCCCGGGCTTCGGCATCCTGTTCTCCGGCCTGATCGCACCGTTCGTGCTGCAAGCCTTCGGTCCGGGATCGTGGTGGATCGTGTGGTGGGCGATGACGCTGCTGACCGCAGTTCTCGTGATCCCGTTGCTGACGACGCCGATCGATGCCGGCAACGGATTCGACGACAACAAGCCGGCGCGTTTTCCGATCCGCCCCACGCTGTTTACCTCGCCGGCTATTTCCTGTTCGGCGCCGGCTATATCGCCTACATGACCTTCATGATCGCCTATGTCCGCGATGGCGGCGGCGGCGCCGCGGCCCAGAGCGCCTTCTGGTGTCTGCTCGGCCTCAGCTCGTTCGTCACGCCATGGGCGTGGCAACACCTGCTGGCGCGCAACAATGGCGGGCTCTCCACCGCGATCATCCTCGGCGTCAACACGCTCGGCGCGGCGCTGCCGTTGCTGGGCCATTCGGTGCTGCTTCTGACGATCTCGGCGCTGATCTTCGGTGTATCATTCTTTGCGATTGTCGCATCGACGACGGTTTTCGTCCGCTTCAATTCGCCGCCGTCGGCCTGGTCCAACGGAATTGCCGTGATGACGATTGCGTTCGGCATCGGCCAGACGGTGGGACCGACCGTGGTCGGCGCCATCACCGACGCCTTCGGAAATCTTTCCTATGCGCTGAACGCTTCGGCGTTGCTGCTGGCGCTGGGCGCGCTTCTCTCGGCGTTCCAGAGCAAGGCTTGCAACGAGCGCCTGACGTTGCGGCGCTCGGCGAGGAGACGTCAGCTTCCGCTGAACGAATTGTAGCCCTGGTCTTCCCAGTAGCCGCCCTTGTAGTCGTTGGTGACTTCCATCGAGATCACGTATTTCGGATTCTTGAAACCGAGCTTGGTGGGCACGCGGATCTTCATGGGATAGCCATAGGCGCGCGGCAGGACCTCGTCACCGAACTTGAACGCCATGATGGTTTGCGGATGCAGCGCGGTGCGCATGTCGAGCGGCGAGTTGTAACCCTCGCGGTCGGCGCATTGGAACCAGCAATATTTGGCGCTGGTATCCGCACCGACCAGTTTCAGGAAATCGCGCAGGGGCGTTCCGGTCCAGCTTCCGATCGCGCTCCAGCCTTCCACACAGATGTGGCGCGTCACCTGCTTGACCTGCGGCAACTTGTAAAGCTCGTCCAGCGTCCATGGCTTCTTGTTCTCGACGAGCCCGCTGACCTCGAATTTCCAGTCCTTGCCGTCGACCTCCGGCGCATCGTCGAGCTCATAATAAGCGTTGAACGGGAACGGCTTGGTGATGGCGCTCTCCGGGAAGGTCGGCGCCATCGCATCGGGATTGAAAATGAAGGCCTGAAAGGCGTCGTTGAATTTCGAGACCTTCTTGAGCATCTCCTCGGCGGAGGAGGAATTCGAGCACGTCGCAACCGGTCAGCAGCGTCAGCGCGCCGAAGCTGGCGCCGCCCGTGATGAAGCGCCGGCGAACCAGATCCGGCATCATCTTGGTCGCGTCCTTGACCAGCAACTGCTTGTCGACGCCCGGGATCAGAAGCTTGCGAAGCCGGCCCATGACGAAACTCCTTAACGCCCGGTGATCATGGCCCGCAGGCTCTTCGGCACCAGAAGGGCCAGAAGAACATGGATCGCCAGAAAGGCGACGATCGAGACCATGCAGAAGAAATGCACATAGCGCGCGATGTCGTAACCGCCGAACAGCGCCGTCAGATATTGAAGCTGCACCGGCTTCCAAATCGAAGAATCCCGAGAGCACGATGACGATTCCGACGATGATGATGCCGGTGTAAAGCAGCTTCTGAACCTGGTTATATTTGCTCAGGTCATCGTGCGAGAGCTTGAACGTCATCGCCGCGATGGCGTCGGAGATCACGCCACGGGGTGAAATCGGCAGCAGCTTCTTCGTGAAGCGCCCGGTCGCAAAACCAGTGACGAGATAAGCGAGGCCGTTGATCATCAGCAGCCACATCGCCGCGAAGTGCCAGAGCAGCGCGCCGCCCAGCCAACCGCCGAGCGTGATCGAATGCGAGAAGGTCAAGGATTTGAACAGCGGCGAGGCGTTGTAGATCTGCAAGCCGGACATGATCATGAGGATGATCGCGACCGCATTGGTCCAGTGCATCACCCGCACCCAGGCCGGCTGAATGACCTTCGAGGCGGTTGCAACCGTCGCGGGTGAGGTCTTTTCCTCGGTGGCTGCAAGACCTGATGTAAGGCTCGACATGATGTTCCCGTCGCTGAGTGCCGATGTTCCATATACGGCGAAAATCGGAGTTTCGTTACAGCTAAAACGTTAACGCGACAAAATATCATCTCGCTTCAAGGGCTTTTTAGCGGTCACAAGAATGCGAGCCGGGCTTACCCGGCTCGCGCTCGCGGGTGTGGCGTTACGACGCCGGCATCAGGACGGTGTCGATCACGTGGATGACGCCGTTCGACTGGTTGACGTTCGTGATGGTGATCGCGGCGGTGTCGCCCTTGGCGTCCACGATCCAGGTCTTGCCGTCGGACTTCTTCACGGTGAGCTGCTCGCCTTCGACCGTCTTCAGCATCTTGCCGTCGGTCAGATCGGAGGCTTCGAGCTTGCCGGCGACCACGTGGTAGGTGAGGATCTTGGTCAACGTGGGCTTGTTCTCCGGCTTCACGAGGGTATCGACGGTGCCGGCCGGCAATTTGCCGAAGGCGGCGTTGGTCGGCGCGAAAACCGTGAACGGGCCCTTGCCTTCCAGCGTCTGGACCAGACCGGCGGCCTTCACCGCGGCCACCAGCGTGGTGTGATCCTTCGAGTTGACGGCGTTCTGGATGATGTTCTTGGACGGGAACATCGCAGCGCCGCCGACCATCACGGTCTTTTCCTGAGCGCTCACCGGTGCAACGACGGTCGCGGTCAAGGCAAAGGCGCTGAACGCAACGGCGGAGAGAAGAGCAATACGCTTGGACATGGAAACGTCTCCCGATTGGGTAATGGCGCGCGGACATCCGCGGCCGATGAAGAGGGCAACGGCGACAGGAGTTCTTGGGCAAATAGCCTTGGGGCAATTAACCTTGGGGTTGACTGCGTCGTCGTTGGCCGAGCTACGGGAGGGTTCGGGCGCGCGTTTCAAAGAATAAATTTGGAGCGGGTTTGAAACTTTTCCCGCAACCGGACGTGCCACGCTCCTGGAAATACGGATCGATCGCCTAATCCCGATTGGCCGGCGTCTGGATGAATCCCCTGTTCCAGGTCGGACTGATCAGGATTTCATTGACGCACACACGCGGCGGCAGACTTGCGACAAAGGCGATGGTGCGGCCGAGATCTTCCGGTTGCAGCATCTTCGCCTGTTCTTCCTGAGAAGGCACCACCGGGCGCTGTTGCAAAATCGGCGTCGCCACCTCGCCCGGCGACAGGCAGCAGGCGCGCAGGCCGTTGACGCATTCGTCCATGTTGAAGGAGTGCGTCAGCGCCAGCACGGCATGCTTGGTCGTGGTGTAGGCCGGCCCCGGCATCTTCGAGACGTGACGGCCTGCCCATGAGGCGACGTTGATGATGCAACCGTCCTTTTGCGCGCGCATCGCCGGCAGCACCGCGCGCATGCAGTAGAGAACCCCGTTGAGGTTGATCTCGACCAGTCTGTTCCAGCCGTCGAGCTCCAAGTCGGCCCACCGCCGTTTCGGAACATTGATGCCGGCGCTGTTCACCAGGAGGTCGATGCGGCCGTACTCGGCCAGAATCCGGCCTGCGACATTTTCGACATCGGCGGCGATGCTGACGTCGAGCGGGATCGCCATCGCCACGCCGCCGCGACCATTGATCTTCGCGGCCACGGCATCGAGCGCGTCCTGTCGCCGTCCCGACACCACCACCGTCCAGCCATCGGCGGCGAGCGCTTCCGCGCCGGCTTCGCCGATCCCCGTGCCGCCGCCGGTCACCCAAGCCACGCGTTTTGCGCCATTTGACATGCCAACTGTCTCCGTTGCCTTGTTAAGGGCCTCTTTGCTAGTGAAACCCTGACAATATATGAAGATGCGGCCGCCAATTGGACGATGAGCGCCGTACCCCGCCGATCGGAATGATGCATGAACGCGCAGCAAACGACCAACAAGAACGCCAATCTGTTTTCCCGCCTGTTCGACGGCGTCGATGACCCCAAACGCCTTGCAATCGAAACCGTCGACGGCAAGCACATCAGCTATGGCGACTTGATCGCGCGCGCCGGACAGATCGCCAACGTGCTGGTCGAACGTGGCGTGAAACCGGGCGACCGGGTCGCTGCGCAAACCGAAAAATCCGTGACCGGGCTCGTGCTCTATCTTGCGACCGTCCGCGCCGGCGCGGTCTATCTGCCGCTCAACACCGCCTACACGCTCAACGAACTCGAATATTTCATCACCGACGCCGAGCCGTCGCTGGTGGTGTGCGATCCGTCGAAGGCGTCCGGCATCGGCACCATTGCCGCCAAGGTCGGCGCCAAGGTCGAAACGCTCGGACCGGACGGCAAGGGCTCGCTGAGTGAAGCGGCCGACAAGGCGCCGTCTGCCTTTACGACCGTGCCGCGCGAAAACGACGACCTCGCCGCGATTCTTTACACGTCCGGAACCACCGGACGTTCCAAGGGCGCGATGCTGACGCACGACAACCTTGCGTCGAATTCGCTGACGCTTGTCGGTTACTGGGGCTTCAGCGACAAGGATATCCTGATCCACGCACTGCCGATCTATCACACCCACGGCCTGTTCGTGGCGAGCAACGTGACGCTGTTCGCGCGGGCCGCGATGATCTTCCTGCCGAAGTTCGATCCGGAAGCGATCATCAAGCTGATGTCACGCGCGACCGTGATGATGGGCGTGCCGACGTTCTACACACGGCTGCTGCAAAGCCCGGCGCTGAACAAGGACACCACGAAGCACATGCGGCTGTTCGTGTCGGGCTCGGCGCCGCTGCTGGCCGAAACCCATCGCGAATGGTCCGCCCGCACCGGACATGCCGTGCTCGAGCGCTACGGCATGACCGAGACCAACATGAACACATCCAATCCCTACGACGGCGAACGCGTCGCCGGCGCGGTCGGCCACGCACTGCCTGGCGTCTCGGTGCGCGTCACCGATCCCGAAACCGGCAAGGAAATGCCGCGCGACGAGATCGGCATGATCGAGGTCAAGGGTCCGAACGTCTTCAAGGGCTACTGGCGGATGCCGGAAAAGACCAAGTCCGAATTCCGCGATGACGGTTTCTTCATCACCGGCGACCTCGGCAAGATCGACGCCAAAGATTACGTCCACATTCTCGGCCGCGGCAAGGATCTCGTGATCTCCGGCGGCTTCAACGTCTACCCGAAGGAAATCGAGAGCGAGATCGACGCCATGCCGGGCGTGATCGAGTCCGCCGTGATCGGCGTGCCGCATGCCGATTTCGGCGAAGGCGTCACCGCGGTCGTGGTGTGCGACAAGAACGCCAGGATCGACGAGAGCTCGGTGCTGCAGGCGCTCGACGGACGTCTGGCCAAGTTCAAGATGCCGAAACGCGTGTTCGTGGTCGACGAGTTGCCGCGCAACACCATGGGCAAGGTGCAGAAGAACATCCTGCGCGAGACGTACAAGAATATTTACGCCAAATAGTCCGCGCGAAGGGCAGTCACCGCCACCATTACTGCCCGTTCCACAGGCTGATCGCAAAGCGCGTGCCGACGATCAACAGATACGCGCCGTAGCTGCGTTCCAGCGCCTTCTTCGACATCGCATGCGCGACCCGCACGCCGAGCGGCGCGGTCAAAAGGCTCGTCGGCATCACCAGCAGCGCGCCGATCAGTGAAACATAACCCAGCGCGAGGGGAACTTGCAGCGCGGCCACCTCGGGATAATGCGCGGCCACCGGCCAGCCGGCATAGACGTAGCCAAGCGCCCCCGGGATGGAGACGAGAACCGCAACGGCGGACGAGGTCGCCACGCCCTGATGGATCGGCCGGCCGTAGAAGGTCATCAGCAGATTGGCGAACAATCCGCCGCCGACCCCCATCAACGTCGCCAGCAACCCGACGCAGAGCCCGAAGAAGCGCATCAATGGCCCTTTGGGCAGGTCGTCGCCGAGCTTCCAGTTCGCATTGGCCGACAACAGCCGCGCGGCCGCGAAGTAAGCCACCATGACAAAGACGATCTTGAACAGCCGCTCGGGCGCGTAACGCGCGATCACGCTGCCGGAAATGACCCCGATCAGGACCGGCAGCCACCAGGCACGCAGGATTTCCAGATCGATGGCGCCGCGCGCCTGATGGGCCCGATAGGACCTGATCGAAGTCGGGATGATGATGGCGAGCGAGGTTCCGACGCACAGCGGCATCCGCACCTCGAGCGGGACGCCGGCGAGGCGAAAGCACTCGTAGAACACCGGCACCAGGATGGCGCCGCCGCCAATGCCGAACAGCCCGGCGAGAAATCCGGACAGCGCACCGACCGCCACAAGCAAAACCGCCAGTTCGAGAATTTCCGAGACATTCAGTCCCGCGAGGGCCATCGACTATTCCGCCGCCATGTTCATGAATCGTGCTTCAGGTATACCAGCCATAACACGCTGTCGCGGGGATCAATCCCCCAATAATGCAAGGCTCATCTGAAGCTGTGAACCGAGGTTCGCTGGCAGAAGGATTCGCCATTGCACTGGCTGTTTCGACTTCGTAAATAGGAATCGTCTACCGCGATCCACGAAGGGCCGTGCGACGGCCCGCTAACCCGTCAAAGCCACCGATGACTGCCAGGATCGAAAGACCGCTTTCTCCACACCTGCAAACCTATCGCTGGACCCTGACGATGGCGCTTTCCATCGTCCACCGCGCCACCGGCCTGGCACTTTATTTCGGCACGCTGCTGCTCGCCTGGTGGCTGATCGCGGCCGCCTCCGGGCCTACGGCCTATGCTCACGTCCACGGCTTTATCAGCAGCATTTTCGGCCGCCTGATCGTGTTCGGCTACACCTGGGCGCTGCTGCATCACCTGTTCAGCGGGATCCGGCATTTCGTCTGGGATCTCGGCTACGGCTTCAAGCCCAATGAGCGCGAAACCATGACCTGGGGAGCGTTGATTGCCGGCATTTCAGCAACCTTCCTGCTCTGGATCGTCGCCTATGCGATCGGAGGCGGCCGATGAGCGGGCCCAACGATGGGGCGGCGAAATCGATGCGTACCCCGCTCGGCCGTGTTCGCAATCTCGGCGCCTCGCATTCCGGAACCAGGGATTTCTGGCGCCAGCGTATCACCGCGGTCGCGATGGTGCTCTTGATCGTGCCGGTCATCGTGGTGGTGATGATGATGCTCGGCAGCAACCACGCCGGCGCCGCGCAGATGCTCGGCTCGCCGCTGGTCGCCATCATCCTTCTGTTGTTCATCATCGCAAGCTGCTGGCACATGAAGATCGGGATGCAGGTGGTCATCGAGGACTACGTGCACAACGAGCAGATCAAGCTCGCCGCGATCATGGCCAATAACTTCTTCTCCTTTGCGGTGGCGCTGGCCTCGATCTACGCCATCCTGAAATTGTCATCCGGAGTGTAACGATGGCCGAAGTTGGCAACGGCTCGGCGAGCGGCAAAGGCGGCCCCGCCACCAACGGCAAGGCCTATCCGATCGAAGACCACACCTACGACGTTGTCGTGGTGGGCGCTGGCGGCGCCGGCTTGCGCGCCGTCGTCGGTTGCAGCGAAGCGGGGCTTCGCACCGCCTGCATCACCAAGGTCTTTCCGACCCGCTCGCACACGGTCGCCGCCCAGGGCGGCATCTCGGCCTCGCTCGGCAACATGCATCCGGACGACTGGCGCTGGCATATGTACGACACCGTCAAGGGTTCGGACTGGCTCGGCGACCAGGATGCGATCGAATACATGGTGCGCAACGCACCCGAAGCGGTCTACGAACTCGAGCATTGGGGCGTGCCGTTCTCGCGCACCGAAGACGGCAAGATCTACCAGCGCCCGTTCGGCGGCATGACGCTGGACTACGGCAAGGGACAGGCGCAGCGCACCTGCGCCGCAGCCGACCGCACCGGCCACGCCATGTTGCACACGATGTACGGCCAGGCGCTGCGCCATTCGGCCGAATTCTACATCGAGTTTTTCGCCATCGACCTGATCATGGACGACCAGGGTACGTGCCGTGGCGTGATCGCGCTGAAGCTCGATGACGGCACGCTGCATCGCTTCCGTGCGCAGACGGTCATCCTCGCAACCGGCGGCTATGGCCGCGCCTATGCGTCCTGCACCTCGGCGCACACCTGCACCGGCGACGGCGGCGGCATGACGCTGCGTGCCGGTCTGCCGCTACAGGACATGGAATTCGTGCAATTCCACCCGACCGGCATTTACGGTTCGGGCTGCCTCGTCACCGAAGGTGCGCGCGGCGAAGGCGGCTATCTCGTCAATTCCGAAGGCGAGCGCTTCATGGAGCGCTATGCGCCTTCCGCCAAGGACCTTGCCTCGCGCGACGTCGTCTCGCGCGCAATGACCATCGAAATCCGCGAAGGCCGCGGCGTCGGCAAGAAGAAAGACCACATCTACCTGCACCTCGATCATCTCGATCCGAAGGTGCTGCACGAACGCCTGCCCGGCATCTCGGAATCCGCAAAGATCTTCGCCAATGTCGACGTGACGCGCGAACCGATCCCGATCCTGCCGACCGTGCACTACAACATGGGCGGCATCCCGACCAACTTCCACGCCGAAGTGCTGACCAAGAAGGACGGCGACGAAAACTCCATCGTGCCGGGCCTGATGGCGATCGGCGAAGCGGCCTGCGTCTCGGTGCACGGCGCCAACCGTCTCGGCTCCAACTCGCTGATCGACCTCGTGGTGTTCGGCCGCGCCGCCGCACTGCGGCTGGCCGACAAGCTCACCGTCAACGCCAAGCAGCCGGACCTGCCGAAAGACTCCGCCGACAAGGCGCTCGGCCGGCTCGATCACTATCGCCATTCGTCCGGCGGCACGCCGACCGCCAAGCTGCGCGAGAGCATGCAGCACGTGATGCAGAACAACTGCGCCGTGTTCCGCACCGGCGAGGTGCTGAACGAAGGCCAGAACCTGATTCACAAGGTGCATGGCGGAATCGGCGACATCTCGGTCTCGGACCGCTCGCTGGTCTGGAATTCCGACCTGATCGAAACGCTGGAGTTCGACAATCTGATCGTGCAGGCCGTGGTGACGATGGATTCGGCGGCGAACCGCACCGAAAGCCGTGGCGCGCATGCGCGCGAGGATTTTTCGGCGCGCGACGACCAGAACTGGATGAAGCACACGCTGGCCTGGATCGACGACAAGGGCAGCACCGCGATCGATTACCGGCCGGTGCACAACTACACCATGACCAATGACGTTCAATACATCCCGCCGAAGGCGCGGGTGTATTAATCAGGCGAGCACAGATGGTTGAATTCGCACTCCCGAAGAATTCGAGAATTTCCGGCGGCAAGATCTGGCCGAAGCCGGCAGGCGCCACCGAGACGCGCGAATTCAAGGTCTATCGCTGGAACCCGGACGACGGCAAAAATCCGAGCATCGACACTTACCATGTCGATACCCACGATTGCGGCCCGATGGTGCTCGACGGCCTGATCTGGATCAAGAACCACATCGACCCGACGCTGACCTTCCGCCGCTCTTGCCGCGAGGGCGTCTGCGGTTCCTGCGCGATGAACATCGACGGCCAGAACACGCTCGCCTGCACCCGCTCGATGCACGACGTGAAAGACGGCGCGGTGAAGGTCAATCCGCTGCCGCACCAGCCCGTGGTCAAGGACCTGGTGCCCGACCTCACCAATTTCTATGCGCAATACGCTTCCATCGAGCCGTGGTTGAAGACGACCACGCCGACCCCGCAGCGGGAATGGCGGCAAAGCCATGAGGATCGCGAAAAGCTCGACGGGCTTTACGAGTGCATTCTGTGCGCCTGCTGCTCGACCTCGTGCCCGAGCTACTGGTGGAACAGCGAGCGCTTCCTGGGTCCGGCGGCATTGCTACAGGCCACCCGCTGGGTCACCGACTCGCGCGATGAGGCGACCGGCGAACGGCTCGACAATCTCGAAGATCCGTTCCGTCTCTATCGTTGCCACACCATCATGAACTGCGCCAAGGCCTGCCCGAAGGGTCTCAACCCTTCCGAGGCGATCGCCGAGCTCAAGCTCAAGATGGTCGAACGGCAGATCTAAGAAGCGCCAAGCGCTCTCTCCCGGCCAGCCAAAGTTCCGCGGTCTGGAATCCGCTTGCCCGTTCGCGTCAGTTCGGAAATGATCCGCCCGGGAAAAACTGGCAATCGGGGCGGAACATCCAATGCGAATGGCTCAAACCGCACTTCTGTGCGTTGCCCTGGGTGGCTGCTCGCTCTCCTTGCCCCGCGCGCCGGAAGCCGGCGTGTCGGCCGCACGTCCTGCCGATCAGCTCGTCGGAAAGAAGCTGGACACCTTGGTTGCGCAACTGGGGCAGCCTACGCGAAGCCAGCCGCTGGATAACGATCAGGTCTCTTACATGTGGCAGATCGAAACGCCGGCCGAGGCCCCGCCCCCGGCTGGCGCGGGCGGTCTCTATGGCGACGGAGGCAGCCCAGGTTACGTTTCGGAGGGTTTCGCACCTTTTTGCAGGATCAACGTGGTCGCCTCTTCCGCTGGCGTCATTACCCAGGCAAACACCGAAGAATCGAACGGCACGGGAAGCCCGAATGGCGTTTTCAGAAGCGGAAATTTCTGCCAGAAGCGCTTGCGGGCGAAGTCTCTGAGCCGGCTCGGGCCGGAGCCGGCGAGACTTGAAAACGCATTCCCGTTCCGCCCAACATGATACAGACGAGACTTCTCCAGGCTAATCATCCGTGACCTCGACACCTCCTCCCGGCGCTGCTCCCGTCAACGACCAGACCCCGCCGCCTTTCGGCGCGTTTGCGCCGACGCCTGCGCAAGCCGCCATCATCTCGCTCGCGCACCGATCGGGTTTGAAGCGCGGCATGTTTCGTCCGTGGCTCTCGCGCCTGATTGACCTGATCCGCAGCGGGCCGATCGATACGACCTACCAGGGCGCGGCATTCCGCTTCCACCACCTGGCCAGCGCAACCGAGCGCGGCGCGCTGTTCAATCCCGAATACAATATCGAGGAGCTGAATTTCCTGCGGGCACACACGCCGTCAGGCGGTGTGTTCGTCGACATCGGCGCGAATGTCGGCACCTACGCGATGGTGCTTGCCCGCCATGTCGGTACGACCGGCAAGGTGATCGCCATCGAACCGCACCCGGTGCCGTTTGGCCGGCTCACCTTCAACGGCGCCGCCTCCGCATTTACGCAGCTTCGTCTGGTGGCGGCCGCCGCATCGGGCGCCGATGGCGAGCTGATGATGACGACCGATAGCGACAACATCGGCGCAAGCCATGTCGTCGCAGGCGATGCAGGAAGTCACATCTTCAAGGTGGCTGCCCTGAGGCTGCAACGCATTCTCGACGAAGCCGGCGTCGGCCATGTCGATAGCTTCAAGATCGATGTCGAGGGCTTTGAGGATCGCATCCTCATCGCGTTTTTCGCGCAAGCGCCGGAAAGCCTGTGGCCGCGCGCGGTCGTGATCGAGCATCTGTCACACGATGAGTGGCAGGACGACTGCATCGCAGACATGCTGTCGCGCGGCTATGTGCAACAGGGGCGGACTCGCAGCAATACGCTGCTCGTTCGCAACTAGTGCCCACTTTCCGAAGTTCGCAAAGGATCGCGGAAACCTCTGATGCGAACTTCGGAATCAAGGAGCTCTAGTAACTTATTGATTTCTAGTGCGGCTCTGAATTTGAAGTTCCTATGACGAGCTTGCAGCGATCCTGATAGGAACTTCAAATTCGCCGCACTGGAAAACTTGTTGACTGCTAGTACCGCTTTATCGATCTGAAGTCCCTGATCGAACTCGCCGCTTGTAGTGCAGGGACTTCAGATCGGCGGTACTAGGCCGCGCGGCCGTCCCTTTCGGAACATCGCTTAGCCGGCGTCGTTGTTTCTTCGGTGCATACTGAAGAGTGACGATGCGATGCCGATCGAACCGTCAGAAGATCCGCCGATCAAGCCGGGAACACCGGCCGAACCGCCGCCGGAGGATCCGCCTGGAAGCCCCAATCCCGAAATCCCGCCGCCCGTCCACGAGCCGGGCGAGCCGCCGAGACCCGATGAGTTGCCGGGCCATACACCGGATGAATTGCCGGTGCCCGGTCCTCCCGGTCCAACCTCGCCTCCGTCACCGACATTGCTGTGATTTGAAAACCGGGCTCTGAATGCCCGGTGAACGACCGCGCGTCGAAACGGCGCAGCGCTGGAAATAAATCCGAGTTCCCGTTAGAAACCCGCCACAATCCGGCCCAACGCTTGTTTGTTCATCGTTGGCGTTCGTGGTCGGCGTTCGTTGAAACGACTTCCACCCTCATCCGCGCCACGACCCTCACTTGAGATTTTTCCCCAGGATCCAAAGCACATGACAAACCTGAGAATCGCGTTGCTTGCCACGACCGCATTGACGGCCATGCAACTGATGTCCACTCCGTCGCACGCGCAGTCGGCGCCGACCGTGGTGGCGCAACGAGAGGAAGTGGGCCCGGACGGGAAACCCAGACAGGCACCGAAGGAAGCTCCAAAGGGGGCTCCGCCGGCCGGAGCGCCGCAGCACCAGGCTCCGCCTCCGCCGCCGCAGCGCCCGGCTGCGCCACCGCCCCCACCGCCACCGCACCCGGCTGCACCTCCGCCTCCGCCGCCTCCACACCCGGCTGCACCTCCGCCCCCGCCGCCTCCGCATCCGGCTGCACCGCCGCCCCCACCGGCAGCGCCGCATTCGGCCACGCCACCCGCACCGACGCCTCCTCCGGCCGCCACGCAGCAGCAGGAACGTGGGCGAGAAATGGAGCGCGAGCGCCAGCAAAAGATGGCACCGCCGACGCAGCAGCCTCCCGCGCCGCCCGCGAGCCGCGCCTCACACTCCGCCGCCCGCAGCGGCCCCGCAGACCCAGACGCCGCAGCAGGCCCCGCGCGCGGGTCAACCACCTGCGCCACCTGCTCCGTCGACAGCTACGCCGCCCGCAGGCGCGCCGCCTGCCGGAGCTCCGCCAGCGGGCGGACCCGGCACACCGCGCACGCCACCAGGCACTGCGCCCGGTGGCGCACCGAATGCCGCGCCCGGAAACCAGACGTCGGCACCACCGCCCGGCGCGCCGCCAATGCCGCGCCGATGGTTCGCCGTGCGCCACCCACGGTGACCGCACCGTTGCCGCCGCCGCCCGCGCCGCAGGCCCTGACGCCGCTCCCGGCAAATCCGGCGGCCGCGCAACAAGGTCCGCGGCGGCTCGATGACTTCCGCGGCCAACGGCGCGAAGTTCAGGAAGGTGGCCGTACCGTCATCACCGAGCCCGGCCGCGTCATCATCCGCGACCCCTCGGGCGAGTCCTTTGTCCGCCACGACGAGATGCAGCGTTTCCGCTTCGGCGCGCGCGACATCCAGACCCAGCGTGTCGGCAACGAGAACCGCACCATCATCGTGCGGCCCGACGGTTCGCAGATCATCACCGTGCTTGCGGCCGACGGCTCGCTGTTGCGGCGGATGCGTCGCGACGCGCGCGGCGAAGAGTTTGTCATCATCGACAACTCCTATCGCGACCCGCGCGCGGTCGGCGGCTTCTATGTCGACCTGCCGCCGCCGGTCATCCGCATCCCCTACGATCGCTACATCGTCGATGCCGTGGATGCGCCGCCCGACCTGATCTACCAGACCATGGAGGCACCGCCGGTCGATCGCATCGAGCGCCGCTACACGCTGGATGAAATCCGCTACAGCCCGAACGTGCGCATGCTGATGCCGAGCATCGACGTCAACAGCATCAACTTCGATCTCGGCTCGTGGGAGATTCCGCCCGACCAGGCCGCGAAGCTGCAGTCGATCGCCGACGGCCTCAACCGTGCCATCCAGCGCAATCCGCGCGAGGTGTTCCTGATCGAGGGCCATACCGATGCGACCGGCAACGACACCGACAACCTGTCGCTGTCCGATCGCCGCGCCGAATTGGCGGCCGAACTGCTGACCCAGCAATTCGGCGTGCCGGCCGAAAACCTGACGTCGCAGGGTTACGGCTCGCAGTACCTGAAGGAACAGACCAGCGGACCGAGCCGGATCAACCGGCGCGTCACCGTCCGCCGCATCACGCCGCTGCTCAATGGCGGCGTGGCGTCGCTGCCGCCTCCGCCCCCCGGCACCGCGCCGCCGCGGTAACGCCAACGACCTGAAAACGAAAATGGCCGGGAGCAATCCCGGCCATTCTCAATTGGAGTTCCACTGTCTTCGGATCTGAAGCTCTCGGCTTCAGGCCGACTCGATGACCGTCGCCCGCTTCAGGCAACGATCAGGCCATATTTCTCCATGACCGCTTTAAGCTTCGCCATGTCCGGCGGAGCACCCGCATTCACGACGTCGGCGATCTCTTCGAAATATCGCTTCCCCGCGACCCCCGGCGTCAATGTTATGAGCGCCCGAGCCTCTCCGGCATCGAGGTTGTCGAACCGGTGTACGACGCCGCGCGGCACGAACAAGGCGTCGCCCGATTTCAGCTTATGCGCCACGCCGTCGAGTGTGACGGTCAGCGTCCCGCCAAGACCGTACCAAACCTCTTCGAAATCACGGTGATAGTGAGCCACCGGCACTTTGGCCTGCTCCGGCACCGTCATGTCGAACATGGTCAACTTGCCGCCATTGTCGGCGTCGTCGATGAGAAACTTCAGCCGTAAAGAACCTATCCGCACTTCGTCAGACATCGACAAGCTCCTGGCTTTCGGCTTTTGACAATCCCGACTTCAGCTCATCACGGACGAAGAACGCTCGCGCGGGCTGCTCAGTCCTTGTCGCTTTCGAGCCGCAGGATCGGCGAACCCTCGCCGATCGAGATCAAACCCGCCTTGGCGTAGATATCGAGCTTGTGACGGGTATCGGCGATGTCGAGGTTGCGCATGGTCAACTGACCGATGCGGTCGGCCGGCGTGAACGCGGCGTCCTCGACCTTCTCCATGCTCAGCCGCTCCGGCTGATAGGTCAGGTTCGGACTCTCGGTGTTGAGGATCGAATAGTCGTTGCCGCGGCGCAGTTCGAGCGTCACCTCGCCGGTGATGGCGCGCGCCACCCAGCGCTGCGCGGTCTCGCGCAGCATCAACGCCTGGGAGTCGAACCAGCGTCCCTGATAGAGCAAGCGGCCGAGGCGCAACCCGCCGATGCGATACTCCTCGATGGTGTCCTGGTTATGGATGCCGGTGATCAGGCGCTCATAGACGATGTGCAGCAGCGCCATGCCCGGCGCCTCGTAGATGCCGCGGCTCTTCGCCTCGATGATGCGGTTCTCGATCTGGTCGCTCATGCCAAGGCCGTGGCGGCCGCCGATGGCGTTGGCTTCGAGGAACAGCGCGACCGGGTCGGTGAACGTCTTTCCGTTCAGCGCGACCGGCTGTCCTTCCTCGAAGCGCACGACGACCTTCTCCGCCTTGACGGCGCAGTCGTCGCGCCAGAACGGCACGCCCATGATCGGATTGACGATCTTGATGCCGCTGTCGAGGCTCTCGAGATCCTTGGCCTCATGCGTCGCGCCGAGCAGATTGCTGTCGGTCGAGTAGGCCTTTTCCGCGCTCATCTTGTAGGCGAAGCCGCTGGCGGTCATGAACGCCGACATCTCGGCGCGGCCACCCAACTCATCGATGAATTGCTGGTCGAGCCAGGGCTTGTAGATCTTCAGGCTCGGATTGGTCATCAGACCGTAGCGGTAGAACCGCTCGATATCGTTGCCTTTGTAGGTCGAGCCATCGCCCCAGATGTTGACGCCGTCTTCCTTCATCGCCGAGACCAGCATGGTGCCGGTCACCGCGCGTCCGAGCGGCGTGGTGTTGAAATAGGTCGCACCGCCGGTCGAGATGTGGAAAGCGCCGGCCTGGATGGCGGCGATACCCTCGTGCACCAGTTGCGTACGGCAATCGACAAGCCGCGCTTTTTCCGCGCCGAACTCCAGCGCCTTTCGCGGGATTTCGTCGTAGTCGGCCTCGTCGGGCTGGCCGAGATTGGCCGTATAGGCAAAGGTGCGCGCACCCTTTTGCTTCATCCAGAGCAGCGCCGCGCTGGTGTCGAGACCGCCCGAGAAAGCGATGCCGACTTTCTCGCCCTTGGGCAGGCTTTTCAGGATCGTACTCATCAAGTTTCCAATCGGTCGAAATGGCTAAATGCGCGAATATCAAATTTCGCCAACCACAGCACGCTTAATCGTGGTTAAGGCTACACCGACGGGGCCGGGCCGACGTCGTGCCCCAGCCAGCGCTGCCGGAGCCGATAGCCGGGCCAGGCGAACCGCGTCAGCGCCGCATCGACCCGCTCGTCGGTCAGACGCGTGCGGGGCCATCGGTAGATATAGCCGTAGGCAAGCCAGATCACGAGAAACGTCACCAAGCCTGCGATCGCCACGTCCGTAAAGAAGTGACCGCCGAACGCCATCCGCAGCACGCTCGTCGTCACGCCGAACACGGCCGCTGCACCATAAGCGAGCGGACGCCAGGCGGGCGGCGCCAAGGCTGCCGGCGCAAAGGCCCAGAAGGCTGTCGCGCCTTCGCCGGAGAAGAACGAGCAATTGCGCGCGCAAGCCCCGCGCGGATCCCACCACGGCACGAAGCCCTTGTCGCCGTTGAACTGGGTCACCGCCACCGGGCGCGGCCGGCCCCAATAGCTCTTGAAAGTGAAATTGGTGAACACGCCGGCGGAAAGAAACAGCGTGACCAGCAGAAAGACCATCGTCCGGCCGGACATCATCAGCGGCCGGTCCGGCCGCATCAGCTTCACGGCGAGCGCAATGATTGCGGGCAAGGCGAGAGCCCAAGCGATGACCATCGCGCCGTCGCGGGCGACGCCCGCGAACGCGTTGAACTTCGCCGGAAACGACCGCGAGGCCTCGTCGTAGAACAGCGAAGTGAGCTTCAGATCGAGTTCGGGATAAATCCCGAACAGCAGCCCGACGACGAGCGCGAGGATGAGCGCGATGATCAGTCCGGTCCGGTTCATGACGCGGGGTTTAGCCGAGACGGCAAACGATGAAAAGATACCCCTGGTGTCCGATTCCGAAGTGATGCGGACTTCTGAACGCCACCCTACCGCGGCGGCGCAGGCGATTGCGACGGCATGGGGGGCGGACGCCGCAGCGGGGGCGCCGGCACGCGCCAGACCCCGGCATTGCGGCCAGCGATGATCCAGTAGACGACGCCGGCGAGGATCCCGGCGCCGGTCATGATTTCCAGGTGACGCCGCACCACACCTTCGAACTGAAGCTGCTGGGTGTCGAACGGAACCAGGCCGAGATAACAGGCCAGCCCGACCAGGCCGCCGCCGACGGCATAGGTCAGCGCACTGCGGATCGAGAAGGCCTCCGTGATCAAGACCACGATCATCGCCGGCACCAGCGCAAATCCGCTGACGAAGATAAAGCCGAAGCCGAGGATGATGTTCAGCACGCCCGGGTCGACCGGCCCGGCTCCGAGATCGGAGAATTCCGGAAACATGATCGCGCCGATGACGACCGCGCCCGCCACCAGACAGGCAGCGAGGAATGCAAAGAAGATGACAAACAACCGGCCGATCAGCGCCATCCTCGAACCACCAATATTGTCACGAACCCACCGTCGTCATGCCCGGCTTCATGCCGGGCATCCACGTCTTATCTAATCCGATGTCGCAAAGACGTGGATGGCCGGGACGAGCCCGGCCATGACAGCCAATTTGCCACCGCCTTCAATCCGTCATGGCCATCGCGCGCAGCGCCTGCCGCTCGCGTACCGACAGCTTTTCGGTCTCGGATTTCAACTGACCGCAAGCGGCAAGGATATCGCGGCCGCGCGGCGTGCGCACCGGCGACGAATAACCGGCGTTGAAAACGTATTCGGAGAACTTCTCGATCTGCTGCCAGTCCGAACATTCGTAAGCCGTGCCCGGCCACGGATTGAACGGAATGAGATTGATCTTGGCCGGAATGCCCTTCAGCAGCTTGACCAGAAGCTTGGCGTCGTCGAGCGAATCGTTGACGCCCTTGAGCATGACATATTCGAAAGTGATGCGCCGCGCATTCGACGCGCCGGGATAATCACGGCAGGCCTGCAACAGCTCGGCGATCGGATATTTGCGGTTGAGCGGCACGAGCTCGTTGCGCAATTCGTCACGCACCGCGTGCAGCGAGATCGCGAGCATCACGCCGATTTCCTCGCCGGTCCGCTTGATGTTCGGCACCACACCGGAAGTCGAGAGCGTGATGCGGCGGCGGGAAATGCCGATGCCTTCGTTATCGGCCACGATCAGCAGCGCGTCGCGCACCGCCTCGAAATTGTAGAGCGGCTCGCCCATCCCCATCATCACGATATTGGTGACAAGGCGATTGCCATTCGGCGTTTCGCGATCGACCCAGTCGTTGAGACGATCGCGCGCCACCATGATCTGGCCGACGATCTCGCCCGCCGTGAGGTTTCGCACCAGCCGTTGCGTCCCGGTATGGCAGAAGGAGCAATTTAGCGTGCAGCCGACCTGCGAGGAGACGCACAGCGTGCCGCGATCGGTCTCCGGGATATAGACACACTCGACTTCATGCGCCCGCTCGACCTTGTCGCCGCTCGGCAGGCGCAACAGCCACTTGCGGGTGCCGTCGTTGGAAATCTGCTCCGCCACCACTTCCGGCCGATCGACGGTGAAAGTGCTGCTCGAGCTCCTTGCGCATCTCCTTGGAGATGGACGTCATGGCTTCGAAGCTCTGCGCGCCACGGACATACATCCAGTGCCAGAGCTGCTGAACGCGCATCTTGCGCTGGCCGGCCGCCACGCCGATTTCGCCGAGCTTTTCGGCGAGTTCCTCGCGCGACATCCCGATCAGCGACGGCTTTGCCGGCGGCACATAGGATTCCAGCGGCACCTTCTCCAAAGGCGCGCTCATGCCGGGCGTTTCGGTGGTCGTCTGCGTCACTCGGTATCTCGCTGGATTTCAGGCGCGGGTGACTTCCTTGAGGGGGCCGCCCGGCGCTGCGCCCTTATATAACATCGCGGCGAAGCCCGGCTATCCCTCGCAGCGCCGTTTCAGCCCCTGCGCTTCCATCGCGAGGTACTCCGTCGCGATCTTTTCGGCCCTCGAGCGGACCAGCCGGGCGAGCCAGCCGGTTTGCGCGAAAGACAGGGTCACCGAAACCGTTCCATCGCGATCTGGCTCAACCGCGTGCCCGGCCGTGCTCCTGATCCCAAAGGACTCGCCGACCCATGCAAATGATCTTCCCGGCTGGAAGTCGGTTACCGTGTAGATCGCGGCCGGGACGCGCGGCTGACGAATGCGAAGGCGGCTGCCGATTCCGAACGTGCCGGCGTCCAGACGTTCGATACGCTCGACGGAGCGCGTCCATTCCGGCCAACGCTCGACGTCGACCAGAATCGCCCAAACATCCTTGGTCTCGGCGCGGATATTCGTTGATACGTGCAGTTCCATCGCGAGGAATTAACGCCGGCAGTCCTGGGCGACGCGGTCGAGCGCCTGGGACAGACCCTTCAGCGAGAACACGTCGATGGTCTCGGTGCCCTTGGACGAGACGCCCTTGATGGTGATGTCGGCGGCCTTGCGCATGGCATCGACCATCCGCTCCTCCTCAGCCGCATTCTTGATCCAGAGACCATCGCCTTGCGTATACATCGCGTAGGCGGCACCGCCCACTTCCAGCGTCGACTCCGACCCCGGCTTGAGGGCATAGCCGATCATGATCGAAACTTCGTTGGCGACCTTTTCGGCCGGCCGCGTCGAGATGAAGGCATAGGCCGGATCGCGCGGCCGGTTCGGCGGGTTGGTTTTCGACGACGAAGGTTTCGCCAGCGCAAAACACACCTTCTTGCCATTCGGCGTCGCCATGTAGGCGCCCCAGGTGCCGAACTGGCCGATCAGGGTCGGCTCACTGCCGCCCGCCGCCGCTGCGGCAGCCGCCGCGTCGGGCTTGGCCGGTGCCGGCTTGGCACCCTTTGCCTGCGCCAGCGCATGGCTGGCGGTGGCGCACAGAAGCGCCGCCGAGACCGAAACTGTCAGGATTCCCCGCACGGACATCGCGTGATCTGGTCCCCTATCATTGTGACTGGAAGATGGCCCGACCGCATAGTCACGGAAGCGATGGATAGCGGGCAAAGGCGTGATTCGGAAGGCAGTTGAACCATCCCCGCTCCATGTGCCCTGCCGGTGGAGCGGTTCGACCTAGTGGAGCGGATTTGACATTCGGCTACCCGTCGCCCGGAATGCGTCATGCGAATGTCAAATCCGAAACTCCACTAGAAACCTTTATTTGCTGGCGGTCCTTTGATTCCAACATTTGCAAAAGTGCCAGCCACACCGGATGCAAATGTTAGAATCAGACCGCTAGTGCCGCGGACCAACATTGGCTACGAATGCGGGATAAGCGCCTCGCCAGCTCAGGACCTCCCATGAAAGCCATGCTCTGCTCGCAATATTGCGGCCCCGACGATCTCGTCCTGACGGAAGTGCCGGATCCCGTGGCTGGCCCCGGCGAAGCGGTGATTGCGATCAAAGCCGCGGCGCTGAATTTCTTCGATCTGCTGATGATCCAGGGCAAGTACCAGATCAAGCCGCCATTTCCGTTTTCACCGGCCGCCGAGGTGGCGGGCGTGATCGAGAGCGTCGGCAGCGGCGTGAGCGACCTGAAACCTGGCGACCGCGTGATTGCCTCTTGCGGTCACAACGGGGCGCGCGAAAAGATCGCACTGCCGGCGGCCTCGATTGTGAAGATTCCGGACGGGCTCGATTTCGATCGCGCGGCCGGCGTCATTATTACCTACGGCACGGCGCTGCATGCGCTGGAGGATCGCGCCAGCCCAAAACCCGGTGAAACGCTTGCGGTGCTGGGTGCGGCCGGCGGCACCGGCCTTGCGGCTTGTGAACTCGGCAAGCTGCTCGGCCTGAAGGTGATCGCCTGCGCATCGTCCGACGAGAAGCTGGAATTCGCCAAGGCGCACGGCGCCGAGCTCGGTTTGAACTACGCCAGCGAAGACCTCAAGGAAGGCTTGCGCCGGCTTACCGGGGGCAAGGGTGTCGACATCATCTTTGATCCCGTGGGCAGCGGCTATGCGGAAGCCGCGCTGCGTTCGATCGCCTGGGAAGGCCGCTTCCTGGTGATCGGCTTTGCGGCCGGCGAGATTCCGAAAATGCCGCTCAACCTTGCTCTGCTGAAGGGCTGCGACATCAGGGGCGTGTTCTGGGGCGCCTGGGCCCGCATCAACCCGGACAAGAACCGCGCCAATCTTGGGCGGCTCGTGCAATGGGCGGCGGAAGGCAAGATCTCCTCCCACGTCGATCGCACCTTCCCGTTGGCGCAAACCGCCGACGCGCTCAAGGTGCTCGCCGGTCGCCAGGCGATGGGCAAGGTGATCCTTCATCCCTGAGAACGGCCACGATCTGAAGGTCGGCCACGATTGAAGGTCGCCTTCTTCGCGGCCGCGAATAATCGTGACGCTGAGGTGACGCGCCTATGGTTAAAATGGGCGTCAGCACCCGTTGGGCGCTTGATCTTGTGTCACCCGCCACAGTGCGTCACCGGGCGTCCTTATTTGTGCCACGAATGAGCTGCGCGCGGCTCATGATCATTGCACGCAAATGCCTAAATGAAATCAAGATATCTCCCAAATCGAGATTGGGAATGTCGCTTTTTGGACGGATTCAAAATGCGTTTTAGCAACACTTTAAGTAGCGGGCAGGGGCCGATTAACTGATGCCGGCATGCCCGATGTTGCGTTGTAACGGGAGGCATCAATCATGGCGCAGGATCCGCGCTACAACCGTTCGTACCAAGCTCCGTATGATTCGGACTACGCTTCATACGACAATCGATATGCTGAACCAGTCGATCTCGACGCTTTCGGTTCACAACTTCGTTCACAAAATCGGTCGGTTGCGACCCGGGAAGAATTCCTTCCAGACGATTCCGTTCCCCTGTTTTTGTCGGGCTCGGATGAAGAAGTTCGTTCGTCGAAATTTGGCCGGCAGCGGAAGACCGGCTCGCGTGTTTTGAAGATTAGTGCATTTGCGCTTGCGGCTCTGATCGCGACGTTCGTCGCCGTCAAAAATCCTTTCACCGTCTTCGCCAACGCGACCGCCTCGCTGATCGGAAATTACGATGCCCGGACCGCGCAGGCTCCGCCCGCGCCGCCGCGTCAAGCCGCACCATCTGCGGTAGCCAGCACACCCGCGATGGTTGCGGGCCCCGCGCTTGCGACGGCGGCGGCTCCATTGCCCTCGCGCGATGAAATTGCGGTCGCGCTCAGGACCGCGCATCAGAGCCAGCCGGCAGATGTCCCGCCCCCTGCCACGGCGGCGGCCGCCGCCGCGGCACCTGTTGCCATGGCACCTGCCGCACCGGCAGCGCCGGCGGCGCCGGCCGCACGCCGGATGGACAGCGAAGAACTTGCCAGCCTGATGACGCGCGCGAAAGCCTTCCTGGCCTCGGGCGACATCTCGCCTGCCCGCCTCCTGCTCGAGCGGGCCGCCCAAGCGAACGAAGCAAGCGCGGCCTTGATGCTGGCGCAAACCTACGACCCCACGGTGTTGGGAACGCAGGACATCCGCAACATCACGCCGGATCCGGCCATGGCGCGCACCTGGTACCAGCGCGCCGTTCAACTCGGCTCGACTGACGCGCAGCGGCGTCTCAGCCAACTGCAATAGTCGTCTTACATTCAGGGGTAGGAAAAATGCGACGTTTGATTGGAATGGCACTCGTTGCCACGATGCTGGCGTTCGGCTTCGCGGCGCGCGCCGAAGAATCCGTAGTCGACCCGGCCAAGGTCTCCGACAGCCTCAAGGCGATTTTCCAATTCGGCTCTGCGCAAACCAAGCAGGCGCTGAACCAGAACACGGTGACACTGATCACCGGAACGATCGGCGGCACCTACGTGCAGTTTGGTGCCGACCTCGCCTCCGTGCTCGACGACGGAAACAAGTTGCGCGTACTTCCGATCGTCGGGCGCGGCTCCGTGCAAAGCGTCGCCGACATCCTGTTCCTGCAAGGCGTCGACATCGGCATCGTGCGCGCCGACACGCTCGACTATCTCGAGCGCAAGGGCTTCGCCAAGGACATCAAGAAGCAGTTCACCTACGTGACCAAGCTCTACAACGAGGAAATGCAGATCATCGCCTCGAAGTCGATCAACAGCCTGCGGGACCTCGAAGGCAAGACGGTCAGCGTCGACCTGCCGAACGGCTCAACCTTCGTCACCGTGCTGACGGTCGCCGACCGGCTCGGAATGAAGGCGAACTGGGTCTACATCGAACAGCGCATCGCGATGGAGAAGCTGAAGAAGGGCGAAGTCGACGCCGTAATCGTGGTCGGCGGCAAGCCCTACAAGTCGGTTTCGAACTTCAACAACGACGGCCGCTTCCACCTCGTGAAGGTCGACTACGATAGGCCGCTGCAAGGCGACTATCTGCCGGCGACGCTGACGGCAAAGGACTATCCCAACCTGATCGCCGAGGGCGAGTCGGTCGACACCATTGCGGTGCCGGCGCTGCTCGCCGCCTATAACTGGGCGCCCAACACCGATCGCTACCGCAAGATTGCGAATTTCGTCGATGCGTTCTTCACGAAATTCCCGCAATTCCAGAACCCGCCCTTCCACCCGAAGTGGAAAGAGGTTTCGCTCTCTGCGCCGCTTGCCGGATGGACGCGGCTGCCGGCCGCCCAGCAATGGCTCGATACGCACGGCATCGAACCGGTCGCCCGCAACCGCTTCGACGATTTCCTGAAGCACAGCGCGGCTGGCGGAAAGTTGCCGGCCGATACCGACAAGGAAACGCTGTTCAAGCAATACAAGGCCTGGGAGGCCGAACAAAGCAACGCCCGCGCTCAAGCGCCTGCGTCCAAACCGCGATAACAAGAAAAACTGGGAGAGCGGCCAAGGGCCTGACGCGAAAATCGCGTCAGGCCCTTGTAATTTGAAGTACCGGTTTCGTCGGCTCTTGGCGGGCTGACAGCAACAGCGTCGGTCAGGGTTCAGCCCTGTTTTCGATCAGCCCTCGGTCTCGGTGATCCGCTTCAACCTGGCGCGCGCGGCATCGCGATGCTCCGGCGTGATGTGCGCGGCCACCAGACGGATCGCGGTGGCCAGCACCGCGGCATCGTCGGTGAACCCGAGCACCGGCAGCATGTCGGGGATGAAATCGAACGGCAGGATGAAATAGGCGATGGCGCCAAGCAAGGCCGCCTGAACATGGCGTGGCGTCTGGCGATCAAAGGCGCAGTAATAGGCGCTGAGCAATTCCTCGGCGAAAGGCAGCCTGGCTGCGACGCGCTTGAACTTGCCCCAGAAGCGTTTGCGAACGCCCTCACGGTCCTTCGCCAGCCGATCGGCCGGTTCAAACCCTACCGAATGCTCCGAAATCATGACCGTCGCCCTCCCCTGCGGGGTGGCGCTTAGCTGGGGATGTCGCACCGCGCCTGCAAGGCTTGCGTAACGGCTGCGTCATCCAACACCGAGTTGAGCGGCAATCGCGTTCATGGCCTTGGCGAGTTCGACATCGCGTTTGGTCACGCCGCCGGCGTCGTGGGTCGAAAGAACCACTTCGACCGTCTTGTAGACGTTGCGCCATTCCGGATGATGGTCGGCCTTTTCGGCGACCAGCGCCGCACGGCTCATGAAGCCGAACGCCTCGTTGAAATCCTTGAACACAAAGGTGCGTTCGATCGCGTCCCGCCCGGCGACGTCTTTCCAGCCCGGCAACTCCTTCAACGCCGATTTCCGCAAATCTGCTGACAATCGCTCCGCCACAACCGCCTCCTTGGGCTCACACCCCTGATTATCTAACACCGGACGGGCCCACCCGATCCGGAAAAACCGCCCGCCTGCCCTTAAAAAGACGATGTTAAATCAAAGACATAACCGGGCGGCGGTCGATCTTGTCCCCATTTGGGGGGCCAGGCCGGTTGGTAACGCCGTAACCATGATGCCGATGTAACGGCGTTGTAACTGAAGGAACTGCGTCAGATTTGCTAGACTTTTGGCCGAACCGGATTGGCAGCCCCCCTTTGGACCTGAATTTTTCCAGATCGATGGCAAGCGGTCTAGACGCGGCTGCCCCCACGCCGCGGAGTCATCGCTAGCACCATCCCCCCACTCGCCGGCGCGGCGCGGCGCGGCGCTTGTCGTTTTGGCGGCAATCCTCGCCGTGATTGGCGCGCTCACCGCCGGCTACTACTACGCGGTACGTCCGATCCCGTTACGGATCGCGGTCGGCCCCGCCAACAGCGACGACCTCAAGGTCGTCCAGGGTTTGAGCCACGCCTTCTCGGCGGCCCACAGCCAGATTCGCCTGCGCCCGATCCAGACCGAAGGCGCCACCGCGAGCGCGCAGATGATCGCGGACGGCAAGGCCGATCTCGCTATCGTGCGCGGCGATCTGAGCGTGCCGAAAAATGCGCAGGCGGTCGCGACCTTGCGCAAGAACGTCGCGGTGCTGTGGGTACCGGCGCCTGTCAAAGACAAGAAGGCGAGCGCCAAAATCACCAAGGTGTCGCAGCTTGCCGGACGCCGCATCGGCGTCGTCGGCCGCACGCCCGCCAATATCGATCTGCTCAAGGTGATCCTGCGCCAATACGGGGTGGACCCGAACAAGGTCGAGATCGTGCAGTTTCCGATCGCTGAAGCGGTCGATGCGATCCGCGCCCAGAAGGCGGACGCTTATCTCGCCGCGGGGCCGGTCAACAGCAAGATCACGTCTGAGGCGATTGCGGCTTCGACCCGCGACGGCAAGGCGCCAACGTTCCTGAAGATCGATTCGGCCGAGGCGATCGCGCAGAATTATCCGATGTACGAGGCGTCGGAAATTCCCGCCGGCGCGTTTGGCGGCTCACCCGATCGCCCCGAGGAAGAAGTCAAGACGATCAGCTTCTCGCACCACATCGTGGCGCGAAAGGATCTGTCCGACGCCACCGTCGCCGCTTTCACGCGCCAGCTCTTTGCCATCCGCCAGGCGGTAATGAACGAGTTTCCGCTCGCGGCGAAGATCGAAACGCCGGATACCGACAAGGATGCGTTCATTCCCGTGCATCCGGGAGCGGCGGCCTTCGTCGACGGCGAGGAAAAAACCTTCCTCGATCGCTACAGCGACATCATCTGGTGGAGTTTGATGGCGCTATCCGCGACGGGCTCGATCGGCGCGTGGTTTGCCGGCTATTTGAAGAAAGACAACCGCGGCAACAACGCCGGCTTGCGCGATCGGTTGCTCGACATGATCGCCACCGCGCGACACTGCGATTCACCCGACGAACTCGATCAACTGCAAGCGGAGGCCGACGGCATCCTTCGCGATACGCTGCACGCCTTCGAGCGCGGCGCCATCGCGGAAGGCGCGCTGACCTCCTTCAACATCGCGCTCGGACAATTGCATCAGGCGGTTGCCGACCGGAGGTCGCTGTTGATGAATATCGCACACAACCTGCAACGCGCGGGCTCGGCGCTGCGGGTAACCGGGACCTGACGGTACCCGACGCCTCTATCCTTCACGCTAAGGTGTGCTGGCCGTGCGGAACACGCCCCCGTGGCCCAAGGTTGTTCCTCAGATCAAGTGAGGAGACCACCATGCGAATGAAGTTTGTGATCCCGGCTTTGGCGATTTTTGCCACCACGCTGGCCGCTCCGGCCTCCGCTCAATACGGCTCGCGTATACGGCCCGGGCTACCATGGACCGAGCCACGACGGGCCGGCTCATCGAACCCGGGTTTTCCGTGGAGCCTACGCCTCCGGGCCCGTCATCGGGCCGCTGTTCTACGGCGACGGCTGGGTCCCGGAGCCGATTTTCGATCATTCGAGAACCGGCGGCATCGACCCGAATATTCGCCCGTCGAACTAAGCACTCGTCGGATCAATCTGTTGCAGCGGCAGGCCAGTTGCGGCCTGCCGCTTTTTGTTGTCCTGGCGCGTGACGCGGCTTTAGCGGCAATCTCGCCGTCACATTGTCTACGTAGGTTCCGGCGCGTTAAGGTGTCCGATCGATCCGAGAGCGCGCATGAAGCTTCGCCTTTCTCGCGGGATCTCCCGCCGGCATTTCATCCAACACGCGGGTAGCGCGGCGGCGATCGTCGCCATGCCGTATCTGTCCCGCGCCGCCGACCGGCCGGCCGTCAGCCACGGCGTGCAATCCGGCGACGTCAACGCCGACGGCGGCGTGGTATGGGCGCGCGCCGATCGTCCCTCGCAGATGCTGGTCGAAGTCGCGACCACCGAGTCGTTTTCGAACGCCCGTGCGCTGCCGCCGATCGCGGCTCTCCCGGAAAGCGATTTCACCGCCAAGATGCTGATCGAAAACCTCCCTGCCGGGCAGGACATCTTCTATCGCATCAAATTCCGTGATCTGTCGCATCCCGACATATCTGGCGAAGCCGTGACCGGGCGCTTCCGCACCGCGCCGGCCGACCGGCGCGACGTTACCTTTGTCTGGGGCGGCGACGTCGCGGGCCAGGGCTGGGGCATCAATCCCGACGACGGCGGCATGGTGAGTTTTGCGGCCATGCGCAAGCACCGCCCGGATTTCCTGATCCATTCCGGCGATACCATTTACGCCGACGGCGTTTTCTCGGCCGAGGTGAAGCTTGCCGACGGCAGGATCTGGAAGAACCTGATGATTCCGGAAAAGACCAAGGTCGCCGAGACCACGGACGAGTTTCGTGCGGCGCATAAATACAATTTCCTCGACGACAACGTGCGCGCCTTCAACGCCGAAGTCCCCGTCTTCGTGCAATGGGACGATCACGAGGTCACCAACAACTGGTCGGCCTCCAAGCAGCTTCCTGCCGCCTACAAGGTGCGTGACATCAATTTGCTGGCGGCGCGCGCATCGCGCGCCTTCCACGAGATGTACCCCTTGCGCGAAAGCATCGTCGAACCGGGGCGCGTCTACCGCACCATCAATTACGGTCCGCATCTCGATGTCTTCATGCTCGACGAGCGGAGCTATCGCGGCCCCAATGGCCCGAACCTGCAGGAGATCTATGGCCCCGACGCTTATTTCCTCGGGCCGGATCAGATCGCCTGGCTCAAGCGCAGCCTGAAGAACTCGCGCGCGACCTGGAAGGTGATTGCGTCCGACATGCCGCTGAGCCTCATCGTCCGTGACGATTACGCCGGCAGACGCGGCTCGGAAGCGTTTGCGCAGGGCGATGGCCCGCCGCGCGGCCGCGAGCTCGAGATTGCCGATCTCCTGCGCTTCATCAGGGATTCAAACATTGCCAACACCGTGTGGCTGACGGCGGATGTGCATTACGCGGCCGCGCACTTCTACAGCCCGGACAAGGCGCAGTTTCAGGAATTCACGCCGTTCTGGGAATTCGTCGCCGGTCCCCTGCATGCCGGAACCGGCTCGCAGAACGAGCTCGACAACACCTTCGGACCCGAGGTGAAATTTGCAAAGGCCGCTCCACCGGGCGCGATCCTGTCGCCCTCCGACGGCCTGCAATTCTTCGGCCATGTCAAAATCGAAGGCCCAACCGGGCAGATGACCGTGACCTTGCGTGACCGCAACGATGTCGCGCTGTGGTCGACCACGCTGGATCCAAAATAAAGCGTCACTTCAGCACACGCGTAACCGCAGCACCTCTCAGCATGGCGTGCATCGCGTCGGCCGTGCAGGGTTTGGGCAGGCGCGGCGTTTGCGCGAGCCCGGCGGGAAGCGCCGCATCGGCGCCATATCCGCTGATGAACGCAAAGGGAATCCCGAGCGTCTCGAGCCGCTCGGCGACAGCGAAGCTTTTCTCGCGCACCAAGTGAGATATCCAGCAGCGCAAAATCCGGCGCGCGTTCCTCGATGAGTTGAAGCGCGCGAGCCACGCTGCCCGCGGTGCGAACGGCGCTCACACCAAAACGAAGAACGGTGTCTTCGAAATCCAGCGCGATGATCGGATCGTCCTCGACAATGAGGACATCGCCGGGCAGCCCGTTACTCGACGCTTTGATCATCGCAAACAATGAAGGTTCCAGAAAAAGGCATGAGTTACGGCAGAGCAGTTCTGCCGGACGCGCATTGGTGAGCCTGGTTCCCGTCGGCGGCATGAAACCACCACATCGCTTAGCCGTTGTCTGTGCACTAGTGGACGGAACTTCGGAACCCCCGCGGCTATTGTGAGACCGCACGAGGGAAAAAGTGGAAAGGCAAAGGGCGGCACGAATGATCTCACAGGGACACCCTGCGCGCGGCAGCGATCGGCCGAACAACAATCTGCTGAAGCGCCTCAGCGAGAGCGACTTCGCGCTCATCGCAGCGCATTTGGCGGCAGAGGAGGCCATCAACGACGACCTGCTCTACAATCCAGGCGATGACGTCGACGTCGTCCACTTTCCGTGCGATGCGAGTCTGGCCTCCTACCTCGTTTCCAACGAGGACGGCCGCGACGTCGAGACCGTGCTGGTCGGACGTGAGGGCGCGGTCGGTGGCATCGTCAGTCTCGGCTACCTGCCGGCCTATACGCGGATCACCGTGAAGTTCGGCGGGCCGTTCGTGCGGCTGCCGATCTCCAAACTCGATGCGGCCAAGTTGGCCTCGGTTTCGTTGCGCAACGTGTTCGCGCGCTACGCCGACTGCCTGCTCGCACAGATGTTTCAGTCGACCGCCTGCAACGCGATCCATTCGATCGAGCAGCGGACCGCGAAATGGATCATTTCGGCGATGGAGCGCACCGACGGCGACAACATCGTGCCGCTGACCCACGAGCAGCTTTCGACACTGCTGGGCGTCGGCCGCAGCTATGCGAGCCGGGTAATCCAGACCTTCAAGGCCGAAGGCATCGTCGAGACCCGCCGCGGCTCGATCGTGGTGCGTGACCCGGATCGCCTGAAAATGCGGGCCTGCCTGTGTAACGAATCCGTCAAAAACCACTTTGAGGAGGTGCTCCGGGGGGTCTATCCGAGCGAAGCTGCCCAATAGCCCCCGCTCCCCGGTGTTTTTCGGGCGAATCGGCTAACCAATTCACAAATAACCCGTTGTTTTCCGGCGATTCCTGACTATATTGCGCCGCAGTAAGGCGTGCCCGGTCCGAGACGGCCGGGCTTCCTTTTTGGGGTGCTTCAAGCATCCCGCCGACATCCAGGGTTTTAAATGTGATCCGAACGGCAGGTCCCGGTTTTCCGGCGAGATCGCGCCTTTCTCATTGCCTGACGCAGATCGAGCCAACATGAACCTTCGCAACGTCGCCATCATCGCCCACGTCGACCACGGCAAGACCACGCTGGTGGATCGCTTGCTGCAACAGTCCGGTACCTTCCGCGAGAACCAGAAGGTCGCCGAGCGCGCCATGGACTCCAACGACCTGGAGCGCGAGCGCGGCATCACGATCCTGGCGAAGGCCGCCTCGGTGCAGTGGAAAGACACCCGCATCAACATCGTCGACACCCCCGGCCACGCCGATTTCGGCGGCGAGGTTGAACGCATCCTCAACATGGTCGACGGCGCGCTGGTGCTGGTCGACGCCGCCGAAGGCCCGCTGCCGCAGACCAAGTTCGTGGTCTCCAAGGCGCTCAAGGTCGGGCTGAAGCCGATCGTCGTCATCAACAAGGTCGACCGGCCGGACGCGCGGCCGACCGAAGTCATCAACGAAGTGTTCGATCTGTTCGCCGCCCTCGACGCCAGCGAAGAGCAGCTCGATTTTCCGATTCTCTACGGATCGGCCAAGCAGGGCTGGATGGCAGACAAGCCGGACGGCTCGCACGAGGCCGGCATGCAGCCGCTGTTCGACCTGATCCTGCGCCACGTCGCACCCCCGCAGGTCGAAGACGGGCCGTTCCGCATGATCGGCACCATTCTCGAGGCCAACCCCTATCTCGGCCGCATCATCACCGGCCGCATCTCCTCGGGCTCGATCAAGCCGAACCAGGCGGTGAAGGTTCTGAGCGGTGACGGCAAGCTGATCGAGACCGGCCGCATCTCAAAAATCCTCGCCTTCCGTGGCATCGAGCGTACCCCGCTGGAGGAAGCCGAAGCCGGCGACATCGTCGCCATTGCGGGCCTGACCAAGGGCACGGTCGCCGACACCTTCTGCGATCCCACGGTCGAAACACCATTGACGGCGCAGCCGATCGATCCGCCGACGGTGTCGATGTCGTTCATCGTCAACAACTCGCCGCTGGCGGGCACCGAAGGCGACAAGGTCACGAGCCGCATGATCCGCGACCGCTTGCTGCGCGAGGCCGAAGGCAATGTCGCGCTGCGCGTGACGGAAGCCGACGACAAGGACTCCATGGAGGTTTCGGGCCGCGGCGAATTGCAGCTCGCGATCCTGATCGAGACCATGCGCCGCGAAGGCTTCGAGGTTTCGGTGTCGCGCCCGCGCGTCGTCTTGAAGAAGGACGATGCGTCAGGCGATTGGCAGGAGCCGATCGAGGAAGTCGTGATCGACGTCGACGAAGAACACTCCGGCGTCGTCGTGCAGAAGATGAGCGAGCGCAAGGCCGAGATGATGGAGATGCGCCCCTCCGGCGGCAATCGCCTGCGGCTGGTGTTCTACGCGCCGACCCGCGGCCTGATCGGCTATCAGGGCGAACTGCTCACCGACACCCGCGGCACGGCGATCATGAACCGCCTGTTCCACGGCTATGCCGCCTACAAGGGCGAAATCCAGGGCCGTCGCAACGGCGTCTTGATCTCCAACGATCAGGGCGAAGCGGTGGCCTACGCGATGTTCAAGCTGGAAGATCGCGGCCCGATGATGATCGAGCCCGGCTGGAAGGTCTACAAGGGCATGATCGTCGGCGAGCACACCCGCGACAACGATCTCGAAATCAACGTGCTCAAGGGCAAGCAGCTCACCAACATCCGCACCACGTCCAAGGACGAAGCGGTGCGCCTGACCCCGCCGATCAAGATGACGCTGGAAAAGGCGCTCGCCTACATCGAGGACGACGAGCTGGTCGAGGTGACGCCGAAGTCGATCCGCCTGCGCAAGAAGTTCCTCGATCCGAACGATCGCAAGCGCGCGGAAAAGGCCAAGCAGGCGGTGGCATAAGGTAGGCCTTTTCGGCTTTACCTTGGTGCTTCGATATTGATTGTCATTCCGGGGCGCGTCAAAGACGCGAGCCCGGAATCCATGACTGGGATAATTGCGATCGGAAATATGGATTCCGGGTCTGCGCTGCGCGCATCCCGGAATGACGATTCGAGATAATCCATGTCCCTTCCCTCGTCGGTCGATGTCGTTGTGATTGGTGCGGGCGCCGCGGGCCTCGGCGCCGCGCATGCGCTGAAGCGCGCCGGCATCTCATTCGTCGTGCTGGAAGCGCGCGACCGCGTCGGCGGCCGCGGCCACACCATCACGGCTGCCCCCGGCGTGACCTTCGACCTCGGCTGCGGCTGGCTGCACTCGGCCGACGAGAATGCATTCGTCGGGATTGCCGAACAACTGAAGTTCGAAATCGACAAGACGCTGCCGCCATGGCGCGACCGCATCGCGGTCGGCAAGGCCTTTCCGGCGGAGGAGCGCGCCGACTTCATCCGCTCGCTCGATGAATTTTTCGACCGGCTGGAGCAGGCTGCAAAAGGCGGCGTCGATCATCCAGCCAATCTTTATCTCGAGGCGGGCAATCGCTGGAACCCGATGATCGATGCGATCTCGAGCTACATCAATGGCTGCGAGACCGACCGGCTTTCGATCCTGGATTACGACGCCTACGAGGACAGCGGCATCAACTGGCGCGTACGTCGCGGCTACGGCGCGCTGATGGCGGCCTATGGCGCACCGCTGCCGCTCGCGTTCAATTGCGAAGTGACGCTGATAGATCACTCCGCCAAGCGGCTGCGCATCGAGACTTCGCAAGGCACGCTCTCCGCCGACAAGGCCATCATCACCGTGCCGACCAACCTGATCGCCGAGGGCGCGATTCGCTTTCACCCGGCGCTGCCGGAGAAGGTCGATGCCGCCACCAACCTGCCGCTCGGCCTCGCCGACAAGGTGGTGCTGGCGCTCGAAGGTGCGGAAGAACTGCCGGTCGAAGGCAACCTGCGCGGCATGACCATGCGCGCCGAAATGGGCACGTATCATCTGCGGCCGTTCGGCCAGCCCTGCGTCGAAGGCTTCTTCGGCGGACGGTTTGCGCAAGCGCTCGAAGACGCCGGTGACGGCGCCATCGCCACACAGGCGATCGACGAGATCGTGTCGTTCCTCGGCAGTGACTTTCGCCGCAAGCTGAAGCCGCTGAAGGAATCGCGCTGGGCGCATGATCGCTTCGCCCGCGGCTCCTATTCGCATGCGCGGCCCGGTCACGCCGGCAAACGCGCGGTGCTTGCCGCGCCCGTCGATGGCCGGCTGTTTTTTGCCGGCGAAGCCACCTCTGCGAATTTCTTCTCCACCGCCCATGGCGCGCACGATTCCGGAGAGCGGGCGGCGAGGGAAGTGGTGACGGCTATCACGAACCGGTAGCTACTCCATCACCCTCGCTTGCATATCCGCATCCGGCACGAAGCACGCCTCGTACTTTCCAAAGATCCGGTAGCGGTTTTTCGCGACGAGATTGTAGACCGCGTTTCGCAGCGGCTTCGGCACGGCGAACAGCGCGCGCGTCCATTTCCAGCCCGGCAGCGTTGAAAGCACGGTCAAGGCAGCATCCGATTTGAAATACGCGATGCCGCCGTGAATGACCGCATTGGTGTCGGGATCGTCGGGATCGATTCCAAAAGCTTGCGCCAGCCGCGTGCCGTAAGCCGACTGGATCGCGGTGAACCGAAAGCGCTGGTCGCGATCGCGCGTCGCGATGAAACGAATCCAGCGCGAGCAAAACACACAGACGCCGTCATAGAGGATCACGTCGTCGTCGGGCCAGCTCACAGCGTTCGCTTCCATGTTTGACGCGTTTTCTTCACGCGAACCGCTCCCCACTTCGCTTGAAAACGCTATCGGGCGTCATCGCTCGTCCAAAATCACGAGCGCCACCAGCATCAGCACGATGGCGGGTCCAGTCTTGACCAGTGCGCCGAGCGGCTCGATCCAGAGATCCGGCGTCAGGATGGCCGCGCCGGCCATGTAGCCGAGCGAGGCCAGGATTCCCCAGATCAGCCCGAAAGCGGAAGTTCGGCGAAACGCGATCAGGACGCCGATCGTCATGTCCATCAGGCTGGTCAGAATCGTCACCGGCGCGACCAGTGCGGGCGGAAAGGCGTGCGTGCGCAGGATGCCTGCCGCAGCTTCATAGGACACGAACAGCGCGATGAAGCCGGAGACACACCAGAACGCCACGAGGCTGGCAATCACCAGCGCCTTGATCAGGTAAAGTCGGGCAAACCATTTGTCCTGGATCGTGGCGGGATGCTGCCGGAGCATCTCCGTCACGTTCTTCGGGACCAGCCCCGTCGCAGCCATCCATACGGACGGGTCGCCGCTGACGCCGCGGCGGAGTTCGGCGATCGCTGTGCTGCGCATCGGCGGCTTCCACCCGAGCCAACTGACGAGATCGGCCAGCAACACGCCGAGGTCGAGCAAGAACGCCGGCACAGGAATACGCGGTGAACCACTGGTGCCGAGCGGACGGCGAAACGCGTCGATCACCTCGCCGAGGGTCACAGGCCTCACCTGCATCAGATCCCAGGTTACGGAATGCGCTTCTTCGATCTCGCGCGAGGCGAGCCACGCGATCGTCGCCGAGACGTCTTCGGCCGCGACCGGCTGAAACGCGACCAATGAGTCCGCCGCCGAAAGCCGAATTGGCAGCGCGGCAAGCGCGCGAACCATGGCGCTGCCGCCGAAGGCGGCCGGCGCGATCACAAAGCCGGGCCGCAGAATCGCATGAGGAATGCCCGAATCCTCGATCATCCGCTCGGCCTCGCGCTTGGTGAGGCTGAAGGCCGTGCGATCGTCCTTGATCGCGCCCGGGATCGAAATATGGATCAGGCGGATGGTCCGCCCGCTTTGCTTGACCGCCTGCAACAGGCGCTCGACAAAATCGCGGTGCACCGCGCGGCTGTCGCTGCCGGGACCATCCTGGAGCACGCCGAGACAATTGACGACGACATCAACGGCCTGATCGCGCAACAGGCGCGCGAGTGCCGCCACATCCATCGCCATCAGCGGCATTTCGATATCGTGAGAACTCGTCGCCTGCCCTGCCGAGAATTTTCGCGCGACGCCGATGACCTCGAAACCCCGGATGCGCAAATCATCGGTGATGAAGCGGCCGATCAGGCCGGAAGCGCCGAGAACGAGGATTTTGCGAGCCACATTCATGCGAGAGCTAAACCGGTTTTGCGATCATCAGCCAGAGAATGATCATGACGGAGCCGAAGCCGGGAATGCCGAACAGGAACCAGCGGCGAAACAACGCAAAGTAACGCGGCGGCAGCGGCTCGTGCTTCTCCGCCGCGGACCGCGCCAGATCGCGCATTTCGATCTGCATGAAGACGACGGGGATCCAGAACGCGCCCGCCAGCACATACAGCGCAAGCGAAATCATCAGCCATCGTTCCGTGAAGCTCGTCTGAGACAGCATCATCAACAGCCCGCCGCTGACCGGCTGCAGGATCACCGCGCTAAGCGTGAACACCATATCGGCGATCACGACCACCGCGGCCGTGCGCGCGATGAAGGACGCCTCGCCGCTTCGATGCGCCATCAGCATGAAGAAGGCGATGCCGGTGCCGGTGCCGAGGATCACGATGGCGCCCGCGACATGCAGGTATTTGACGAGGAAATAGAGCGTCATGGCTTTTTCGAAGCCGCGGAAAGCTGACCCTTCAACAGGCGGTCGAGCTCGGGCGCGGCCAGTTTGATGCCGTTCTCGGTCTCCGCCATCCAGTGGCCTTCGCCGTCATAGGCAGGCAGCGCGCGGAAATCGACCTTGCCGCCGCCGGCGCGAAAGGCGTCTGCCAGCTTTCGCGAAAAATCAGGCGCGAAGTAGGTGTCGTTGGCGGCGACCAGCCAGGCCACGGGAATGCGTGCGCCATGGCCGAATTCATTTGCCGCTGATAACAGCGTGTGCGGCGCGCAGATCTGGTTGGGCAAGCCGTTGGCCTGGCCGCCGCGGCCCGGCGCAAAGACGATGATGGACGAGATTTCGGCCGGATTGGCAGTGGCCATCGCCAGCGCGCCCCAGCCACCCGCGGAGTGCCCGACAATCAGCGCGCCGTCGCGCCGGATGAAAGGTTGCTCGCGCAGGTAATTGAATGCCGTGGAAATGGCTTCCGCCGTCACATGCCCCGAGCGGGAATAGTCGGCTTCGTCGCAGCCGCGCTGGTCCTCCAGGTAGTCGCCACCGGTTGCGCCGTGGCCCAAGCGTTCCGGCACCAGCACGGCAAATCCGCGCGCCACCAGAAACGCGGCCAAAGCGCGGTATTCCGGCTGCTGCATTTGCGCCCGGTAGATCACGTTCTGGGTGGAAGCGTGCGCAATGACCGCCAGCCGAAACGGGCCTTCGCCCGGCGGGCGAAACAACACTGCGTGAGAGGCCGTCTGCGGATCGGGCGACGGCACGAGCCAGGCTTGCGCCCGGTTGGGTTCTGCTTCCACGCCCCTGGGACCAAACGGACTTTGCGCAATGACCGCGTGGCCGGGCAAAACTGCCAGCAGGACTATGACAAAAAACGCCCGAAACAGGGGCATCATCCTCCGGCGACCGGATACCGATTTCGAGATTTGCTCACATCGAATCAAGTCGCGCGCCTCGCCCTGATGGTTACCAAGGTTAAGAACCGCGGCTGGACCCGTCCATTCCACAAAATCTGGTCTCAGACGCCAACGGATGTTCGCTTTCGGCACAGTAGCCGCGTCAACTGATGCAGAAAATCCACAGGTTAACTGATAATTAAGGATAGACCTTGATGCCAGCCCGCCGACTTGCTTTGATCGGGTCATGAGCACAACCCTGATCGAAGTCCGACCGGCCAAGGCTGCTGACGCGGCGGCGGTGGCTTCTACCCACGACGAAGCTTGGCGAGCGGCCTACCAGGGCATCATTCCGGGGGCTGAACTCGAGAAGCTTATCAACCGTCGTGGTCCGCAGTGGTGGGACTCGGCGATCCGCAAAGGCAGCCGTGTCAGCGTGCTGGTATTCGGCGACAAGGTCGCCGGCTACGCCAACTACGGACGTAACCGGGCGCGCAGCCTGCATTTCGAAGGCGAGATCTACGAGCTCTACCTGCGGCCGGAATTTCAGGGCCTCGGCTTTGGCCGTCGCCTGTTCTCGGCCGCGCGCCGCGACCTCGGTCAGAGCGGCCTGAAGAGCATGGTGATCTGGGCGCTTTCCGACAATGACGCGGCGACCGAATTCTATCGCGCGCTGGGCGGCCGCATGGTGGCGCGATCCTCGGAAAAGTTCGGGGCGAAGTCCCTCGACAAGGTCGCCTTCGCCTGGACCAATTAATCACGCGTCATTGAATTTTGTTTCTGTCGCAACGCCGGACGGCCGAACAGGCTTGAGTCTTGTGCGTTAAGGCTGTGCTCAAACCATCCGGAGTCCATCATGCGTGTTGAAGCCATCTCGATCGGTGTCGATCCGCCACGCGAGGTCAACGTCGTCATCGAAGTGCCGGTCGGCGGCGAGCCGATCAAGTACGAGCTCGACAAGGAAGCCGGCACGCTGGTGGTGGACCGGTTCCTCTATACGGCGATGCGCTATCCCGGCAATTACGGCTTCATCCCGCACACGCTTTCCAATGATGGCGATCCTTGCGACGTGCTGATCGCCAATACCCGCGCGATCATACCGGGCGCGGTCATGAGCGTGCGTCCCGTCGGCGTGCTGTTGATGGAGGACGAAGCGGGCGGCGACGAGAAGATCATCGCAGTGCCGTCATCGAAGCTGACGCAGCGCTACGACAAGGTGAAAACCTATAGCGACCTGCCCGATATCACCCTGCAGCAGATCCAGCACTTCTTCGAACACTACAAGGATCTCGAGCCGAAGAAGTGGGTGAAGGTGCTGCGTTGGGGCGGCGCCGACGACGCCCATCAACTGATCGCGGAAGGCATCGCGCGGGCGAAGCAGAAGTGACGACGAAGTCGTCATTCCGGGGCGATGCAAAGCATCGAGACCCGGAAATCTCGAGGTCCCGGATCGCGCTTGCTGTCGCTCGCTTGTCCGGGACGGCGGTCTACACCGCCGGCTTCGGCAGACCCGCGATCGCGCAGGCCGCGCGCAAGGTGTTGACCAACAGACACGCCACCGTCATCTGGCCGACGCCGCCCGGCACCGGCGTGATGGCGCCGGCGACTTCCGACACTTCGGCAAACGCGACATCGCCCACAAGGCGCGTCTTGCCGCTGGCGTCCGACAGCCGGTTGATACCGACATCGATCACGGTTGCGCCCGGCTTGATCCAGTCGCCGCGCACCATTTCGGGCTTGCCGACGGCGGCGTAAACCAGATCGGCGCGGGCACATAAGGATTTGAGGTCGCGCGAGCGCGAATGCGCGATCGTCACCGTGGCGTTTTCGTTGAGCAGCAATTGCACCAGCGGCCGGCCGACCAGATTCGAGCGGCCGATCACGATGGCATTCATGCCCTCGAGCGAAGCATGCACGCTCTTGCTGAGAATGATGCAGCCGAGCGGCGTGCAGGGCGAAAGCGCCGCAAATCCGCCGGCCAGACGTCCGGCATTGCTCGGATGCAGGCCGTCGACATCCTTGGCCGGATCGATCGCATTGATGACGGCCTCGGTGTTCAGGGTTTTCGGCAGCGGCAATTGCACGAGGATTCCGTGCACCAGCGGATCGCGGTTGAGCCGCGCGATCAGCGCCAGCAGCTCGGCCTCGGCGACATTCTCCGGCAACACATGTTCGAAGGAAGCCATGCCGGCCTCCTGCGATTGCTTGTGCTTGGAGCGGACATAGACCTGGCTCGCGGGATCCTGCCCCACCAGCACCACCGCAAGCCCCGGCGTTATCTCGTGGTCGCGCTTTACGCGCGCGACCTCGGCGGCGACACGGGCGCGAAGCTCGGACGCGATGCGTTTGCCGTCGATGATCTGCGCGGTCATACCGATCCCAAGTCCTTATTTCGTTGCTGTCAGGCTACGTAATGTCTCGCCAAGCTTTTTGGGATCGCCCTCGACTGCAACCTGCTTGAGGCGCGAGGTGATCCCGGACAGAATTCTTACCTTCGCTTTCGGCACGCCGAGCGCTTTTGCCAAAAGCTCCATCACCGCACGGTTGGCCTCGCCGCCTTCGGCAATCGCGCGGACCCGCACCTTGATCACGGAGCGGCCGTTGGCCAGCGCCTCGACACCGTCAATTTCGTCGCGGCCGCCGCGTGGCGTGACGCGCAGCGCGATGCTGATCCCTTGAGCGGAGTAGCGCCAGGGATCGGCCATCTCCACGCCGCCAGGAATCAGAAGACGTTGGGATAGATGTAATACTGGATCACGCGCTGAATGAAGAAGATGATCAGGATCAGGATGATCGGTGAAATGTCGAGACCGCCTAGATTGGGCAGACAGAGCGGATCGGTGCCAGCACGGGCTCGGTGATCCGGTAGAGAAATTCCGCGACCGCCGACACGAGCTGGTTGCGCGTGTTCACGACATTGAAGGCGATCAGCCAGGACAGAATCGCGGCTGCGATCAGCAGCCAGACGTAGAGATCCAGAACGATGAGAATGATGTCGAGGACGGCGCGCATGGCGGGACTGCTCGCAAGTGGTGGTCGGCAGGATTGATCACCTTGCTAAATATCGGTTCCGTACCGCCCAAACAAGGGAAGTTCCCGGCAAAGAGCCGGAAAAACAACGGCTTCGCCGTTCTTGACTTGGCCTTGCCGCGGATTGTAAATGGCGCGGATTGCTGGCGGTTTTCTTGGCTTTTGCCGCGGCGATATGGGGCCATAGCTCAGCTGGGAGAGCGCGTCGTTCGCAATGACGAGGTCGGCGGTTCGATCCCGCCTGGCTCCACCAGCCTTCGCTCGCTTCGCGAGCTTCGGCTGGGTAAACCCGGAACGTATCCAGCAGCGAAGTGAGCGAAAGCTGCCTCGTCGTAGCCCGAAGGGCGAAGACGGGCGCAAAAGCTGTCCGAAAGCCCCACCCTACTCCGCCGCTTCCGCCACCATCACGTCCGGCGCCCGGCTGAGCCAGCCATCGAGAAAGTGCTTCAGCCAGGCGCGCTCGGCGACGTCATGGCAGGCGCGGCCGGCAAAATGCTGATGGCGCGGATGGGCGCCGGGCAGATCGAGGTGGTCGGCGCCGCACGTCGTCCAGCGGCACATCATCGCGTAAGTCACGTCAGGATGAAATTGCAGGCCGAAGGCATTGCCGTAGCGAATGGCCTGCACGGGGAAGTCATCGCCTTCCACCAGCAGTTCGCAACCTGCGGGAAGCCCAAAGCCTTCGCGGTGCCAGTGGTAGACCTGATCGGGCCAGTGCGCGCACAGCTTCAATCCGGCGCGCGTCGGGCGGATCGGATAATAGCCCATCTCGACACGGCCCAGCGCATGCGGCGTCACGCGAGCGCCGAGTTGCTTCGCGAGCATCTGGGCCCCGAGGCAAATGCCGAGAAGCGGCCGCTGCTCCGACAGCGGCACCGCGATCCAGTCGATCTCGCGGCGAACATAATCATCGGGATCGTTGGCGCTCATCGGACCGCCGAAGATCACGGCGCCGGCGTGCGAGCCAAGCGTATCCGGCAGCACATCGCCAAAGCGCGGACGGCGGATGTCGAGAGGGTAACCCAGTGCCCGAAGCGCGTTGCCGATACGGCCCGGCGTCGAGGTTTCCTGGTGCAGGACGATCAGGACCGGAAGCAGAGCCGTCGACGATCCGGCCGCCCTTGACGCGGCATCAGGCACAGGACCGAATTTGGCGGGAAGCGACATCACCCTTCAAGACCACGACCAAGCCCACAATCGTAGCCAACCGATCGTTAATTTCTAATGAGTTAGCGCGCGCGCGTCTGAAAGCGGGCCACGGCGGAAAGCAGGAAGTCGCGCGGCACCAGCCTCAACACCAGCGGCAGGATCTTGATACCTAGACCCGGCAGCACCGCGCGCTTGTCGGCCATCAGGCCGCGATAGGCGGCCGCGGCGACATCCGGCGCCGACACGTTGAGAACGGCAGAGTCGAAACCGGGGGTGAAACCGGCACGGGTCTGAAATTCCGACGGCACCGGCCCCGGACATAACGCCGTGACGCGAACGCCTTTCGGGGCCAACTCCGCGCGCAAGGCCTCCGTGAACGACAGCACATACGCTTTCGACGCGTAATACACCGCCATGCCCGGTCCTGGCAGGAAGCCCGCAATCGACGCGACGTTGAGAAGCCCGCCGCGATTTCGGATCAATTGATCGGCAAAGCGCAGCGACAGATCGGTGAGTGCGCGGACATTGACCGCGACCATTCCAAGCTGTTCGTTACGGTCGAGTTCGGCGGCCAGCCCGAACAATCCGAAGCCGGCATTGTTGACGACGTATTCGACCTCGACGCCAGCGGCGCTCAGTGCAGCGGCGATCGTATCGCAGGCATCCACTTGCTCGAGATCGCAGGGAATCACGATCGGCGCACCGCCGCCCTTGCCGGCGATTTCCGCAGCCAGCGCTTGCAGCCGGTCGGCCCGCCGCGCCACCATCGCCACACGGTGGCCGTTGGAGGCAAAGACGCGTACCAGTTCGGTGCCAATGCCCGCCGAGGCACCCGTAATCAGCGTCACCCGCTCAGTCACAATCTTCCCGTCCGTGGATTAATACCAACGGGAACACGCCTTAGGCGGGATAGGGCCCGTCTGCAAGGGTTTCGGAACTTTCGCACGCGGCAATCCGGGTAGAGGCGCGTGCAGGGAGCGCAGGGCACGGCAATTCGCTGCGGTGCCCGCTTACATTAAAATTTTTTCATCTATCGGGAAGTAACGGCAACGGCGGTCAGCTGCCGGAAGCCGGCGCGGACTGCCGGGCGCCGACGCGATGCTTGAGGTCGATCCGATCGCGCGAGGATATGCCGAGCAGATCGGCGGCGCGCCAGACCACATTGTCCTCGAACTCGCTCACCTGACCGTCGGCATATACCAGCTCCCACATCATCTCGACGATGCGCAGGCGGCCGGCTTCGTCCACCGAACGCATGATGACGCTGGTGAAATGATAGAGATCGACGGCCTCGCCCTCGACCAGGGTTGCCGACGCAATCAGCTTGTCGGCTGCACCGCGGTCGAGCCCGAAGCTGCTTTCGATCAGGCTGTGAAGCTTGCGCTTTTCTTTCTCCGACGGTTCGCCGTCGAGCGAAACGACATGGACCAGCAACGCCGTCGCGGCCAGACGATAGCCGGTATCATCAAGGTTGCCGGGTTCATGGGAGGGAGAAACAACGTCAGCAATGAATTGGCGCAGTCCGTCAAGCATCTGAGATCTCGAGATGGGCTTCCTTTGAGATCTATATGGCGTGGAACACGAACACGCGCAATCGACGCCGGCTCCGGCACTGATTACCTTTCAGCAATGTTGCCTGGCATTTCGCTTACGGTATTTCGTAGACCAGCACCTTGTCCGCGATCCCGCGCAGCGCCGCCTGCTTCTGGATCGGCTTGATGGCCTGTTGCTGCAAGATGGCGGACACCGCGGGCACCTCGACCACGCCGCCGGTGGCGTGAATCGACCTTGACGTGGCGAGCCCCTGAACCCTTGCCGCAATGTTGACCGTCTGGCCGAAATAATCCTGCCGCTCGTTGAGCATCACCGCGAGACACGGGCCTTCGTGAATGCCGATCTTGACCACGAGATCGTCGGTGCCGCGTTCGGTATTGAGTTCGTCCATCGCCGCACGCATCCGCAAGCCCGCGGCAATCGCATGTTCGGGCTTGACGAAGGTTGCCATCACGGCGTCGCCGATGGTCTTCACCACCGCACCCTTTTCCGAGGCGATGATGTCGAGCAGCGCGCGGAAATGCGCCCGCACCAGATCGAAGGCGGCAAGATCGCCGACGCGCTCGTACAGCGCAGTGGAGCCTTTCAGGTCGGTGAACAGGAAGGTCAGCGAAGTGATCTTCAATCGCTGATCGATGTGAAGGTTGTCTGCCTTGAACACGTCGCGGAAGGTCTGGTTCGACAGCATCCGCTTGGCGGTGAGAAACGGCCGGCGCTTGCCGAGCATGGTATGCAACCCGTCGCCGGCGATGAACACGGTCGGCAGCGTGCGAACGCCGGCCTGATTATCGAGGGCAAGGCGCAGCGGACCGGGATGCATCGTGATGGTGCCGGTCGGCGGGTGCGACTTGTTGAAGATCAGCGACAATTGCTGGCGCTCCTTGGTGGGTTCGCCCTGCACGTCGATGAAATGCGCCGAATGCGTCACCGGCTCGAATACGATGATGAATTGCGGCGGCAGTTGCAGCGACAGCACTGCCCGCTCGCCTGCCGGCAGCTCGAGCGCATCGAGCGACACCTCGTCGACCAGCGACGGGAACGACTGCCGGTCGAGATCGATGCCCGAACTCCAGAACACCTGCTTGTAGTATTCCCACAGTGGCAAGCTGTTCGGATCGTGCGCGCCGATCCGCCGCACCTTGGGGCTGACCGTAAACGCAACTTCGACCTGCTCATCGACCGAGGGCTCATAGCCGCAGGCGCACAGGCCGCAATGATAATCGTCGCCACGCAGCGATTTCAGCGTGTCGTGGGTGTCGAGCACGCCGCTGCATCCGGGGCAGAGCACATTCCAGGTGAGATCGAACAGGCCCAGACGCGAGGCATGCAGGAAGCCGGAGATCGCCTGTTCCTCGTCCAGACCGTTTTGCCTGGAGAAATCCAGAACGTTGATGCGGTTGAGTTGGTAGTCTTCGCCATTCTCGATGAGATGCGCGATTTTCTCCGCGACCGACGGATCGGCGATCTTCTTCAAGGTTGCAAACTGGGCATCCAATTCGCTCATGGCGCGCTCCTGCCCTGTGGCGCGGTTCAGAAGTTCGAAACGTGGCTCCGAAAAATCCTACGAACTTCGGAATCGGGACATTGGTCGCTACGTCTTCAACAAGGTGACGGCGTCAACGCGGCGTAATCTGGAACATCGGCGAACGGTCCGGCTGCGTCGTGACCACTCCCATCGGCATGACCGGCTCCTTGTCCAGAAGCGTCACACGAAATGCCGAGATGATCCGCGCCAGTGCCAGCGTCGCCTCGACCAGCGCGAAATGCGCACCGATGCAGATCCGCGGGCCGACGCCGAACGGCAAATAGGCGAAACGATCGGGCGGCGGCGCTGGCGCCAGGAAGCGCTCGGGCACAAACGCATTCGGATCGCGCCAGAGCTTTTCATGACGGTGCAACAGCCACGGCGCGATCAGGATCACGTCACCCTTTGCGACCGGCATGCCCGCGACCTGGTCCGGGCCCGACGCGGAACGCGCGATCAGGAAGGCCGGCGGATAGAGCCGCATGGTTTCGTCGACCACGGCGCGGGTGAATTTCAGCCGACCGAGATCGGCCTCGCCGACGTCCGACACCTGCCGCGCTTCGTCGGCCAGTTGCTCCTGCGCGACCGGATCGAGCGCGAGCAGATACAGCGCCCAGAACAGCGCGGTGGCGGTGGTCTCGTGGCCGGCGAGAATCATGGTCGCGACCTCGTCACCGAGCTGCGCCTCGCTGAAGGCCTCGCCGGTTTCCGGATCGCGCGCCGCGTCCAGCAGGTCGAACAGATCGCGCGCCGGCGCGCCCTCAAGCTTTCCGGCGGCGCGACGTTCCGCCATCAGCATGCTGACGAAGGCCGTCCATCGCTTGCGGAAGCGCGCCCGCGCGAAATCCCGCGGCGCCGGCCAATCGCGCGGCAGCACCAGGTCGAGAAAATGCGGCCGCGCCAGGCGATCGCCATAGTCCATCACGAAATCGCGCAAGGCCGCGCCGTGACGATCCATTCCGAACGAAAACATCGTGCGGCCGGCGATCTCGAGCGTCATGCGCTGCATGACCTCGCGCAAATCGACGGGGCCGTTGCTGATGCGCTTCAGATTTTCAACCGTCTCGTCCGTCGCCTCGACCATGTGCGGAATGAGGGTCGAGACCGCGCGCGGCGTGAAGGCCGGCGCCAGCGTGCGCCGCTGATGTTTCCATGCCCGCCCCTCGGCAATCAGCAGGCCCTGGCCCAACATCGGGCGGAGCACCCGATAGCCGGCCGGCGTACGCGAATAATTCTCGTAATTGTCGACCAGCACGTGGCGGATCGCATCCGGCGTATTGATGATGAAACTCGAATTGAACAGGAAGCGGCCGCGAATGACGTCTTCCTCATAGGCGCGCTGGCCCCAGGTCCCGATCGCGCTCACGCGCATCGCGGCGAGCCGTTGCAGCGCCGTCATGTTCTCGGGCGCGCGTGGCGGTCTGGGGGGAACCAGTCGCTGGCGTGTGGCAGGTGTATCCCAGGCTTCGGCTATGCTCACGTAGATCGTCCTTGCAACCCTCGGAGGGGAGGAACTCCATCCGCCTTTCGGATCATATCAGCTATGGAATCCGGGCGCCACGAAGGCGCCTTGGGGATGCGGGCAATCTGCACATTGTGACGGCCGCGTGATCGTGGGTATTTTGCGTTGGTGAATCGGGTGGATCCCGCCACCCACCGCACAAGCAGGGCTTTAGCGCGCATCTGCGCGCCCAGGGGCCAGCCCGGAATGAAAGACGTCATGACCGAGCCAGCGCGCAGCATTTTCCCCACCGACGGCATCGCAGCGCCGCTGCGGTATCTGGCATTCCGGCGGATCTGGTCGGCCAGCCTGTTGTCCAATCTTGGCCTTCTGATCCAGGCGGTGGGCGCGGCCTGGGCCATGACCCAGATGACGTCGTCGGCCGACAAGGTGGCACTGGTGCAGACCGCCTTGATGTTGCCGGTCATGCTGATCGCGATGCCGGCCGGCGCCATCGCCGACATGTACGACCGCCGCATCGTCTCGCTGCTTTCGCTGTCGGTCGCGTTGACCGGCGCCACGGCACTGACCGTGCTGGCCTGGCTCGGCATGGTCACGCCCACGATCCTGCTGGTGTTCTGCTTTGTCGTCGGCAGCGGCATGGCGCTGTTCGGCCCGGCCTGGCAATCCTCGGTCAGCGAGCAGGTGCCCGCCGACATGCTGCCTTCCGCCGTCGCGCTGAACGGCATCAGTTACAACATCGCGCGCAGCTTCGGGCCCGCGATCGGCGGCATCGTCGTCGCCACCGCCGGCGCGGTCGCGGCCTTCGCCGCCAACACGATCCTTTATTTGCCGCTGGTGGTCGCCTTGTTTTTCTGGCGCCGCGAGCATCGAACCCTCGCGGCTGCCGCGCGAGCGCCTCAACCGCGCGATCGTCTCGGGCGTGCGCTACATCGCCAATTCTCCTTCGATCAAGATCGTGCTGATACGCACCCTCGTCACCGGCCTGATCGGCGGGTCGATCTCGGCCTTGATGCCGCTCGTGGTGCGCGATCTCCTGCATGGCGGCGCCCAGACCTACGGCATCATGTTGGGCGCCTTCGGCATGGGCGCGGTGATCGGCGCGCTGAACATCAGCGAGGTGCGCAAGCGGATGAACGGCGAGGCCGCCGTCCGCGCCTGCGCCATATCGATGGGCGGCGCCATCGCGGCGGTGGCGCTGAGCCATGAGCCGGTCCTCACGGCTGCCGCACTTGTGGTCGCAGGTGCCGCGTGGATGCTCGCGGTCGCCTTGTTCAATATCGGCGTGCAGCTGTCGGCGCCGCGCTGGGTCGCGGGACGTTCGCTCGCGATCTTCCAGGCCTCGATATCGGGCGGGATCGCGATCGGAAGCTGGGGCTGGGGACGGCTGACGGACGCCGCCGGCGTCGAGACTGCGCTACTGGTTTCGGCCGCCTTGATGCTGCTTTCGCCGCTGCTTGGCTTCTGGTTGCGCATGCCGCGGGTCGGCGCGCGCAACGAAGACGCCGAAGTGCTGGCCGATCCGGAAGTGCAGCTGTCGCTGACCGCGCGCAGCGGGCCCCTGGTGGTCGAAATCGAATATCGCGTCGCGCAGGACAATGCCCGTGCCTTCCACAATGTCATGCAGGAAGTCCAGCTCTCGAGGCAACGCAACGGCGCCTATGGCTGGTCGATCGCGCGCGACATCGCCGATCCCGAGCTTTGGACCGAGCGCTATCATTGTCCGACCTGGCTGGATTACCTGCGCCAGCGCAACCGCTCGACGCAGTCCGAACGCGAATTGCACCAGAGCGCGATGGATTTCCATCTCGGCCCCGATCCGGTCCGCATCCGCCGCATGCTGGAGCGGCCGTTCGGATCGGTGCGCTGGAAGGAAGAAACACCCGACCGCGCGGCGCACGAGGTGCTGCCGGTGGCGTCGGCCGCGGCAGGCAGCAGTACGTAGTGGAGTGGATTTGACATTCGCTCCCACCTAGCCGCGGGTTCGCAAGCGAATGTCAAATCCGAAACTCCACTGAAAACCTATATTTGCTAGTGGTCCTATGATTCTAACATTCGCAAAAGTGCCCGCTGAGAAGGACAGCGAATGTTAGAATCGGACCACTAGGGATTACTGCCCGTTATCGGTGAGGACCTGGTTGCAGCCTCTGCTGAGGCGGCTGCGATGCTGCTTGAGGCAAGCCAGCACGGCCATCTGATCGCCGTCGGCCATCAATGCACGGCAGAAACGCGAGACATCGCGTGCGCAGGCATCATGACCCTGCTGCGCCGAAACAGGCGACACCGCGAAGATTTGCGCCGCCATCAGCGCTGACAAAAACAAAAATGAAATCCTGAACATCTTGGATAGCCGCCTTCATCCCTGCGAAGCGCGGGATAAAAGTCCGGCTGGTCCATGATGTCAATGCGCGACCGTGTTCGATTTCCCGATCATATCGCCGACACTGCGCGACAAGGCGAACCGGGATCGGCGCGATGCCACCGCCAAAGATGCGATCATGCGAGGCCACGTCTTGGCTCGCCAGGGATTGGCGCACCTCGTCGCGCAACGACGCCTTGCCTCAACGACGCCTCGCGGCCTCACTGTGACCTCGGTCACTTAAGCCCCCGTGCGACACCTGGAAACAGGCGGCGTTGGGGGAGCGTTAACTACTCTTTCCCATAAAGAAGCTGGGGCGAATTTTAGTTGTCGCAGTAACGGAAGAGTAACCATGCGTAACGCGTTGGGTTTGATGCTGATGAGTGTGGTCGCCGCCACGTTGATTGCCGCCGGCGGCTGGTTCTGGACCTCTCCAAGCCGAAGCGCCGCCGCCCCGCAGACCGTCGCCGCGCGCATTGCCCCGGCACCCGCACCTGCCCCCGCGCCGATCAAGCCCGCCGCCAGCCGCGAGCCGATCGAGGTCACCGGCAGCATCACCGAAAAAGTCCCGCCCGCGCCCGCCCCGCAGCCGAAGCAGACTTGCGCCAATCCGGATGCACTCGGCGTTTCCCGCGTCGTCGAAATCGATACCACGGGTGGACCCGGCTTCGGCTTCGAGCATTTCAAGCAGATCGATTTCCTGAACGACAAGGAAGTCGTCCTGACGTTCGACGACAGTCCGTGGCCGGTCAACACGCCGGCCGTGCTGAAGGCGCTCGCCGACGAATGCACCAAGGCGGTGTTCTTCTCGATCGGCAAGCACGCAAGCTTTCATCCGGAAATTCTCAGGCAAGTTGCGGCGGCCGGTCACACCGTCGGCACGCACACCTGGTCGCATGCCAACCTGAACTCGAAGAAGCTGAACGAGCAGGCCGTCAAGGACGAGATCGAAAAAGGCAACAGCGCCGTCAAGCTCGCGCTCGGCACCGCGCCCGCGCCGTTCTTCCGTTTCCCGGAGTTGCAGCACAACCCGGCCGCGATGGCCTATCTGGGCACGCGCAACATCGCGATGTTTTCGGCCGACCTCGATTCTTTCGACTTCCGGTCGAAGAATCCGGAGCAGGTCATCAACACCGTGATGACCAAGCTCGAGAAGCAGGGCAAGGGCATCATCCTGATGCACGACTTCCAGAAGCACACGGCGCAAGCGATGCCCGAATTGCTGCGCCGGCTGAAGGCGGGCGGCTACAAGATCGTGTTCATGAAGCCCAAGGCGCCGATGCAGACGCTTGCCGAATATGACGACGCGCTGCTCAAGGACATGAAAGTGCCGACGGCAAGCGCGCGTCCGATCAGCAGTGTGGTCCAGACCGTCTCGCAATAGAGAACGCAGAGAGGTTACGCGCCTTGCAAGCAGGGCGCGCGAACCTCGCTCACCGGCAACGGCGCTACCTGCGTTTGGCTTGCGGCCAGAAACTCCGCAAAGCTCGCCTCTGAAGACCAGTTCAGATAGGCGACGAATACGCCGGCAAGCGCAGCCAGCGCTACGACCTCGATGATGACAATCCGAATGATCGAGGGCCAGAATTTCCGCTGGCGACGCTCGCTTCCACGGGATAGCGCGGCCTGACGGCGGGCGGGCAGTGATCGGTTGACGAGGACATGGCTTCCTCCCGCAAGAGGTTCGTGCCCCCTTCTAGGCGTGGCGGAAGAATTGCTCTGTGAAGGACGTCACAGATCTCGCGAATATTGCCGGGTCAAGAAGTCGCGGCGGAATGACGCGGATCTCTGAACCGCCGCTTAGGGCTTGGGCGCCAGCAGGCACTCCGCCACCACAAGCTCCTTCACCTTCTTGTCCGAAGACTGCCGCCGCGACACGTCCACGGGCTCATACCCGTCCTTGGCGCAGCTAATCGTGACCTGGCTTGCCGTCACGCCGTCGCCGAAATTCGGAATCAGCCGGTAGACGCCCTCGCTGTTGGTGCGAACCAGGATTCTGCGGCCGCCGACCTCAGCCCTGATCTGGACGCCGGCAATCGGTTTCAGCGTTCCGGTTTCGCGCGCCGAACCGACGAACGCCAGATCGACATCTTCGTCCCGCTCGGAATCAAGTTCTCCCGAGTGCGACGGCTGACACCAGGACACGAGCACCGCACAAGCGGCGATGCCGGCGAGCAGCGTCCTCGAGAATTGCGCGATGAAGCGATGTCGCGGTTTTATTCGCACGTCTTGACCTTGCGCTCTCAGTACTTCTGGTTTTCGCGGACTTCAGCGCAGAAACCATTCGCGGAAAAGATAGAAGACGCTGACCGTAACCAGAAGCGGAACCGTCCACCCCAGCCAGTACTGCGTCGGCCTGTTCTTCAACAGCGGCAACGATATCACGCTGACTGCTGCCGCACCAAGCGTCGAGGTCACAAGCCAGCCATACCAATACATCGGCGGACCGTCTCGGGACGGCTCGACGAGCCAGCCCCACTGTCCGATCTTCGGATGATAGGTGAGCACCGCCCAGTTCAGCTCGACCGAGACGATGTAGATCAGCGCGAATGCCGCCGAGAAAACCGGAATGATCTTTTCGATTTGATTGTTGTTCATAGCCCGAAGAATCCGCGGATGTTGTTGAGGATGTGGCCGACGAGAAAACCGAACCAGACGTAGAAGCAAAGCATCAGCGTAACGGCGGTGCGCGCGGAACTGCTCGCGGGCTCCGGACGCCGCCACACCAGCCAATAGAGCGGCAACAACCCAAGACCGATGGCGATGAATTGCTCCTTGATCTCGAACGAGCCCACGGCCGGAAACAGCCGCGCGTTTTCGAGATAGGTTCGCACCCAGACGCGGTAGATCGGGTAGATGTAGGCGCCAAGAAACGCGACGATGAGAAACAACACGATGTTGGCGTTGACATAAGCCCGACTCGAGACCGAACGGTACGCGTTGACGAATCCTGACTTGCTTCGCGCCGGCCAGACCACCGCGATCGCCTGATGTGTGATGCTGCCGAGCAGCGCAACGGCCAGAAGACCGTGCAGGATGACCAGAAACGTCGCCATCTTCCCCCCTTCATGCGCCGTGCGCGCTTACGATGACACGTCACGGCCCGGGCCTCTGCTATCGAGGCCTCTTGGTGCTGCAACACTAAACGCGATCATGGCGCGATGGAACGCCGCGACGGCTTAGTTTTGTTCTAATTCGAATTTCGCCTGGAGATCGACACGTCGTCACTCAAAAAAGCAACGCGCTAACGGTGTTTTGACTCAAGCGCCGAAAACGGACCCGCCCCATAGACGATCTGCCCGCCCACCATCGTCAGAAGCGACCTGATTTTCGCAATGTCGGAAACGGGCGCCGAAAAGTAATCATCACTGAGCACCGCGAGATCCGCCAGCATGCCCGGCATGAGACGGCCTCTCTGATTTTCATCATGTGCAAACCAGGCGCTGCCTTCCGTGTAGATGCGAAGCGCCTCTTCGCGGCTCGGGATTTCCGTCGGCCCTCGCGTTTCGACGCCGTCGACCGTGAGACCATCGAGCATCCAGCGCAACGACACGAAGGGATTTTCGATCATCACGCGGTTGGCATCCGTGCCGCCGCCGACGGGAAGGCCGAGCTTGAGAGCTGAGACGATTGGCGGCGATCGCTGCATTTGCGCCTCTCCCCGCTCCACAATGTAGGAGGTCGCGGCGAAGTAAAGTCCGTCCTGTATCAGCCAGCCGACGCCGAGCGCCTTCATGCGTTGCAATGACGCGTCCGACGCATCGTTGAGATGCGCAATCGACCAGCGCAACGGCGCAATCGGAATCTCACGATTGACGTGCTCGAGCACGTCGAGCAGGTGATGCACGGAGCGCTCGTTGTTCCAGTGCACCGTCAATGTCAGGCCGCGATCCGCCGCCCAGCGCGCCACGCGATAAAAGGCTTCCTTGTCGGCCTCGGTGGGCGCGTCGTTGTTGTACATGCCCCAGGTGATGCATTCACCGATACCGTTGAAGCGCAACGCGCCGTCGCCGGCCCCCATCGGCATGAACTGCGTGTAGGCCTGGAAATCCTCGAGCTCTTTTCCGGGGCGCGGCGCGAAGATGCTGTAGACCACGCGAAGCGGGAGCTCATGCGCGCGCCACAGCTGAAACAGCGCGGTGTAATCATCCGGCGCGAGGTTATGTCCACCGGGATCGATCACGCCCGTCAGGCCGAACGAACTCAACTCGCGCAGAAACTGACGCGTGCCTTCGAGCGCTTCCTGCATTTGCGGTTTCGGCAAACGCGAATAGAGCGCCGTGATCGCGGGGCCGGGACCTGTGATCCAGCCGGTGAGCTCGTTTTCCTTGTTCCGCTCGAACTTCGCGCCAGCAGGCAGATCGGCTTCAGGCTTGATGTTGAGCCTGCCGCGCCCTTCCGCGTTGATGAACACGTATCCGTAGAAGAGCTGAACGTAGACGGGATGGCCGGAGGAGACGCTTTCGATCTCAGCTTCCGTCGGCCGACGGTTCTCGGCGAACTGACGCGGTGTCCATCCGCCGGCGACGATCAGCCACGCATCCGGCCCAGCGCGCATCGCAGCCGATTTCAAACGACCGAGCGCCTCGTCGAGACTGGCAGCGCCCTCCCAGCTCACTTCGGTCGCATAACGGAAGCCGGCGCGAATGGCATGAATGTGGGAATCGATCAGGCCGGGAATCACCGTGCGCCCGCCGAGGTCGATGATTTCGCGTGGCGGGCCCCGCGAGCTTGCGAAGGTCTTCCGAACGGCCCGTCGCGGTGATGTGATCCGCTTCGACCGCAAGCGCCTCCTTCACCGACGCAGCCGCGTCGAGCGTGACGATCTTGCCATTGAGCAAGCAGAATGTCGGCCGGAGCGGCCGAGGCAGACGCCGCGACAGCAAGCGCGCACGCCGCGAGAACCCAAATCAACAGACTTGATAACTTATTCGGACACATGGACGGCCGAAACTAATCGGAATTGACGCAGCCGCAAGGGGCGTGGGCCGCTGGGATTGATGGCCGACTGCAACAGCGGCGATCCCGACGCTTTTCGGCCCACGATTTTTCGATAATATTCGGCCGGCATCTGACCGACCCGATTGGCGCGGCGAATTGACGGCTGTGGAGCCGACCGAACATGGGGCACCGCGAAGAGAACGAGCCCAGCTTCTGGCTTGTGGATCTGGCGCCAAGCAGCCGGCAAAATCGGGCTGCCCTCGCGGTCGCCGCGACTGTGCTGATCGGGTTCGCCCTAGCAGCACCCTTTGCAACCACGCCGATGGCGAGGCTGAATTCGCTCTTTCCAACGCTCGATGCAATCGTGCTTGTGACCAGCCTGATTACGTCCGCCTTGTTGTACGTTCAATTTTCTATCACGCGTTCCCGCGCATTGCTGGCGCTGGCAATCGGATATCTGTTCACGGCGCTGGTCGTCATCCCGCACGCGCTCACCTTTACCGGCGCATTCGCAACCCACGGACTCCTCAATGCCGGCGCTCAAACCGGGTCATACCTCTTCATTTTCTGGCATGTCGGTTTCGCACTGGCGCTGCTCGCCTATGCCATCTTGAGAAAGAGCGCGCGGCCTGTTTCAGCCGTATCGCCTTTGCTAGCCTTGGTTCTGGGCACGGCGGGTGTGGCGGCACTGGTGCTTGGACTGACATGGTTGTCCACGACCGGCCAAGGCCTCTTGCCGCAGATCATCGTGGACCAAACGCGCATCAGCAGGATCGTGATCTATCCGATTGCATTCGCGATCCTGGTCTCGGCGATTGCCAACGCCGTGCTGGCCTATGGCCGACGATCGGTGCTCGACCAGTGGCTCATGGTGGTCACCCTGGCGGCTGTTCTCGAGCTGGTATTCAGCGGCATCATCCCCAGCGTCCGGTTCAGCCTTGGATTCTACGCTGGGCGCATCCTCTCCGTCGTTACATCGAGCGTCGTCCTGATCGTGGTACTGGCCGAGACGACATGGCTCTACGCACAGCTTGCGGCCGCCAATGCGATGCTTCGGCGCGAACGAGCGAACAAACTCATGAACTTCGAAGCGATGGTTGGGTCCATTGCCCATGAGGTGCGCGGGCCGTTGGGCTCCATTGTACTTAGTGGAGAAACCACGGTTCATCTGCTCGCGGGACCATCACCGGACCTCGCGGAGGCAACCCTCGTTGTCATGGACATGGTTTCGGAGAGTCACCGTGCCAGCGAAATATTCGATAATTTGCGCGCATTGTTTGGTACAGCGGACGAGGCCAGAGATTTGATCGACGTCAATCAACTCATTGCCGATGTGCTCAAGGCCTCCAAACCAGATCGCGACCGGCACGGCATCGAGTCGATCCTGAAACTCTCTCCAGAACTGCCACCGGTCCTCGGTCATCGGGGGCAGTTGCAAGAACTCGTTACCAACCTCGTCCAAAACGCCATCGAAGCCATGGCTGCTGTCGACGAACGGCGCGTTCTGGAGGTCCAGACCGGGTTGGAGGCCCAGGAAACTCTGCTCATTTTCGTGCAAGACACCGGACCGGGCATCAACTCCGAAAAGGCCAACGCTATCTTCGATGCTTTCGTGACCACCAAATCTCACGGAAGAGGTTTGGGACTGGCGATCTGCAAGGTGATCGTCGAACGCCACAACGGGCGGCTGTCGGTGTTGCCCGTGCAGCCGCGCGGAGCCGCGTTCAAAATCGAACTTCCAGTGCGGGCTTGAAGGGCCGAAAAGCCGGATGGTGCCGCAAGAGGGATTCGAACCCCCGACCCCGTCATTACGAATGACGTGCTCTACCAACTGAGCTATTGCGGCGGACCGTCAGAGATCCAAGGCACTTTTATCCAAGGCGCTTTCCGGCATAGCGACATATTATTGCCGGCGGGTGAAAACGCCCGCACCTGATATCGGGCAGCGCTTCGCTTGGCAAGGAAAACGCAAGCCCTGGCCCGTTCCCCGGCGGGCGGCGGCCCGGGCCGATCTCATCTCCTTGTTCGGGCGCGATCTTTTCCGAAAAATCGCCGTAACCGGACCCAGCGCGGCGACCGCAACCCGCGGGCCCGGCGCAAGCGGCGAATCAGCCCCGCATGCGGGACAGAAACCCGCGCCAGCCCCCGGCCTGGCCGTTCACGGACGCCTCCCTGAATTCGTCCGGCTCGGTTCCGTCATCAACGCCGGGATCGTCCGGCGCGCGGATGATCGGGATGATCGCGGGAGCCGGTTTTGCGGTCGCGGCGGGAATATCGGTCCGCGCGCGGAACAGCGGCGGCGCCGCCGCAGGAGACAATTTGGGAGCCGGAGCAGGCGCGGCCGGCTCGACCGCCAGTGGCGGCGCGGCCTCGACCACGGAAGGTTGTTGGACGGGTGCGTTGTCCTGGGGCAACTCGTCGTGTGTCAGCGGCGCCGGCGTCTCGGGGGATGGATCAACTTGATCGATACGCTCCGGGCTTGCGGCCAGCATCGCCTGCTCGAATGGCGACGCCTCGACCGCGCCGTTGCCAGACGGCAGCGCCGAGAGCGGCATCTGCCACTGAAACGCATCGAGCCGCCCGGACACCGGCGAGACCGGGCGCCAGCGGTCGGAGACGTAACCATCGGCAGTCCAGACCGGATCGTGTAGCGCGCGCACCGCGCGCATGGTCCAGGCCCGCGCCTTGCCGGTGTCGCCATGTTCGGTGCGCTCAATCTCGGCCATCAGCATCGCCACGCGTTGCGTCGGCGTCTCGACAAACGCCGCAAGCGCCGCGCGCGCTTTGGCAAACTCGCTGGCATCGATCGCGGCGCGCGCCACCGCCAGCGCGCTTTCCAGATGACCGGGCATCTTTCCAGCAAGCGTCTCGATCCGCACCAGGCGCTGCCGCGCGGAATCGCCGAGCTTCACATGGGCGTAGGCATCGGCGAGATCGGGATGCGGTTGCGCGAGCCACGCCGTCTCGACGATTCGCATCGCGCGACGGATCTGATGCGCCTCGCTCTGGAACTTGGCGGACAGCACCGCGGCAGGCACCAGCGTCGGCGCCAGTTTCACCGCCTCCATCACCACGTCGCGCGCCTGATCGCGGTCCGTCGTCTCGAGCTCCAGCGCGCGCGCCGTCAGCAACACGCCGCGCTGGCGCCGGTAGGTCTCCTTGTCGATCAGGCCGGAGGAAAGATTGTTCTCGAGAATCGCAAGCGCGCCCATCCAGTCGCCTTTGGCGCAGCGGAAGCCGAGCACCGCCTGCGAAGCCCAGGTCGACGACGGCGAGGTCTTCATCGCCTCTTCGGCGATCGCAACCGCTGCACCGACGTCGTCGGCGCGTTGCGCCTCGATGAACAGGCCACGCAAGCCCAACAGCCGCGTATCCTCGCGCGTCGCCATGGTCTCGAACGCCGCGCGCGCGGCGTCGCGATTGCCTTCGAGCTGCGCCGATTGGGCATGCAGCAACAGCGTCAGCGGATCGGCGCCGGCATGGCGGCGTGCGACCTCGGCATGGGCACGCGCGGCGGCCGAATCGCCGTGACCGATCGCCAGCAGACCTTGCGTGATCGCGTGCCGGCCTCGCGCATGACGCCGCTCGCGGTTGGCCTTGCGGATTTTTTCCGGCAGCCGCCACAGCCCACGTACGGCGCTCCAGGCGATCATTGCGGCGACGACCGCCGTGCCAAATCCCACCGCGAATTCCAGCAGCGTGACATGCGCCAGTCCGCCGTTCCACGGGAACGCAACCTCGCCCGGCTGATCGGCGATCCACGCCGCACCGCTCGCCGTGAGCGCGACCAGCAGAAGAAAGAGAATGATCCGGTACATGATTTTGCTACGGCGCGGGTTTGGCAAGCGCGGTCATGGCATCAGTCGCGAAATGCCGTGCAGCCCCAAGCGCGGCGTCACGCTCGCTTACCTTGTCGAGCCACGCTTGTGCGGGCGCGCGATCGGCGGCCGCCAGTGAATTCAATTCCCGTCGCGTTTCCGCAAGATCGTTGCGCACCGCCGCCGAGGTGATGCGCGCGACAATGGCGCTGCGGTCAGTGCCGGTCAGCATCGGTGCGCTCGATGCGCACGAGTTTCGCGGCCCCCGCTTGCAGGCGGTCGACGATGCCGGCGCCGGTCGTCGTATTTTCCGGCCGGGGCGGCTCGAGTTTCGGCACCAGCGTCAGCAGTTCGCGGCAAAGGTTTGCGGCGTTCGGCACGCCCGATGCGGCAAACCCCTCCAGCGGTTGCAATGTCTGCGGATCGGCGGTGAGCGTCTTCGCCGCTTTCAGCGCTGCCGCAAACGGTTCGTTCTGGCGCACCGAAAGATCGAGCATCGAAGCGACCACCAGACGCCGCAACGCGGTGTCATCCACCGGCTTGTTTGCGGCCTGCGCGACGTTCTCGCTCTCGGCGCGGACCGCGCGCTCGATCTCCGACAAGCGCCCTTCAATCGCCGAGAGATCGGGCGGCGCGGCGACTGCAGCTGCGGCAGGCGGCGCCGCCTTCACGGCATCGAGTTCGCTTGAAAGCTTGTCCGAACGCGAACGCGCGCTCGCGAGGTCGGTGCGCAATCCAGCCAGCGATTTCTCCAGCGCATCGAACCGCGCAGCCTGCGCCGGGTCCGGCGCGGCAGGCTTCGATTCCCGTCCTTCGAGATCGTTGAGGCGCGAGGAAAGCGCCTCGATGGCGCCGGTGTTGATCTCGGCAATCGGGCGCGGCGCCTCGGTGGGCCAGCCCACCAGTTGTACGCCGGCGATCACGACCGCCGCGGTCACCGCGCCGATGACGGCCGCGACCAGAAACGGATGCAGGGCCGCAAACGAAGGCCAGGAAGAAATCCTGGGCTTGGTTTCGGCCTCGGCGTTGTCGCCGGCGTTGTTATCGGCGCCAACACTCTCGGATGACGTCTTCACCTCGGTAGCCTCGAGGTCGATGGTCGGCGGCGCACGCCGCGGCCGGCCCGCGTCAGGGGCGGCTGCGTGATCATCGGGCCTGTTGTCGTCCATGCGGTTCCCTGGCGGTCGATTTCCGGTTGATCGTTAGCAAGTTGCCGATACGAAGTCCGATCCTAACACTCGCATCCGGTCTCGGCAGGCATGTTTGCGGATGTGGGTATCAAAGGACCATTAGCAAATATAAGTATTTAGCGGCTTTGGATTTGACCTTCTCTTTTGAGCTTGCGGCCAGATGCGAGCGAATATCAAGTCCGCTCCGCCAGCGCTACAGGGATTCCAGCGCCAGAAATAAGGCGCCCTCGTCAGGGGATGTCGCGACAAAGAGGCGCGCGGCCCCGGCGTCGCGCAAGACCGTGGCAATCCCTGCCGAAAGGCAGCCCTGCGGCAGCGAAAGCGCCGAAATCTCGACCCCGGCGGCGCGAGCCGCCTCGATGAAGGCCCGTGCGCTGCGCCTTGAATAATGCAACACGGCCTCGACCCCGTTGGCCGCGAACGCGCGGCAAGTTTCGTCCGGCAGATCCGGCACCGCGGCCATCCGGTAGGTCGTCTGGGTGACAACCGTGAAGCCACGCTCGCCGAGTTCGCCCGGCAGGTCGCGCGCGAGGTCGGCGCCGGCAAGATAAAGCAGCGGACTTGTCTTCTTCAGTGCCTTCGCCTTCACGCTCGCCAGAATGCGCTCGCGCAAACCGGCGGCATCGCTGTCGGCCGAGATGACATTGGCAAAACCGGCGGCGCGCGCCGCCTCGGCGGTGTGTTCGCCGACCGCAAACAGCGGCAGCTTCAGCAAAGGACTGCCGGAAAGCCTGGGAACGATCGCACGCAGCGCGTTGGCGCTGGTGACGACGACCGCGCCATACGACGTATCGCCATCGTCATGGAAAGCGACCGGCTCGAACCGCAACATCGGCGCCAGCAGGACCTCAAATCCCCTGGCCCGCAAGGCGCCGGCGGTGGTCTCGCCATCCGGCAGCGGGCGCGTGACGAGAATGGCCATCTAGTGTCCCGGTTCTGACATTCGCGTCCGCCGCAAAACTGGAAGGAACGATCCGTGTCGCCACACCAGATCGAACTTCCCAGGTCGAACGCTTTAATGCTACCTCAACAGGGAAACGCCTTCTATCGCAAGAGTACAAGAGCGCATATTGGCTAACGACGACAGAACATTGGTGCTGGGGATCGAAACCACCTGCGATGAAACCGCAGCCGCCGTGGTGGAACGCCTTGGCGACGGCACGGCGCGAATCCTGTCCAACGTCGTGCACTCGCAAACCGAAGAGCATGCGGCCTATGGCGGCGTGGTGCCGGAGATCGCGGCGCGCGCCCATGTCGATCTGCTCGACGGCATCGTCGACGCCGCCATGAAAGAAGCCGGCGTCGGCTTTGCACAGTTGTCGGCGGTGGCGGCCGCCGCCGGCCCCGGCCTGATCGGCGGCGTCATCGTCGGCTTAACGACGGCGAAAGCGATCGCGATGGTGCACGACACGCCGCTGATCGCGGTGAACCATCTCGAGGCGCACGCGCTGACGCCGCGCCTCACCTGCCCGCTGGCGTTTCCCTATTGTCTCTTCCTCGCTTCCGGCGGTCACACCCAGATCGTCGCCGTCATCGGCGTCGGCCAGTATGTTCGGCTCGGCACCACCGTGGACGACGCGATCGGCGAGGCCTTCGACAAGGTGGCAAAGATGCTGGGGCTGCCCTATCCCGGCGGACCGGAGGTCGAGCGCGCGGCGCGCGGCGGCGATGCCACACGTTTTGCTTTGCCGCGGCCGATGCTCGGACGCGACAATGCGAATTTTTCACTGTCGGGCTTGAAGACGGCCGTGCGCAACGAAGCCGCGCGGCTGTCGACGCCGGAGCCGCAGGATATCAGCGATCTCTGCGCGAGCTTTCAGGCCGCGGTGCTGGAATCCACGGCCGACCGGCTCAGCGTCGGTCTCAGGCTGTTTCACCAGCAGTTCGGTCCGCCGCGTGCGTTGGTCGCGGCCGGCGGCGTCGCGGCCAATCAGGCCATTCGCGGCGCGCTGCAAGATGTCGCGGCGAAGGCCCAGACCACGCTGATCATCCCGCCGCCCGCGCTCTGCACCGACAACGGTGCGATGATTGCCTGGGCCGGCGCCGAACGGCTCGCGCTCGGCCTGACCGACACGATGGATGCCGCACCGCGCGCGCGTTGGCTGCTCGACGCCGGCGCCACCGCACCGGCAGGTCATGCCAACAGCCGCGCCGGATTTTGAGGGGCCGTCGATGACCGCATTCAATTCGATCGCCGTCATCGGCGCCGGTGCCTGGGGTACCGCGCTCGCGGGCGTTGCGGCCCGCGCCGGACGTAGTGTCATTCTCTGCGCACGCAACACGGAGACGGCCAAGGCCATCGCCGCCAAGCGCAGCAATCCGAAACTGCCGGGCGTCACGCTGCATGCCGCCATCGAGGTGACGGACGATCTGAAGCACGCAGCATCGGCCGACGCGATTCCTGATCGCAACGCCGGCGCAGAATCTTCGCGAGGCGGTGTCGGCGCTCGCGCCGCATTTGAAAGACGGTGCGCCACTGGTCGCCTGCGCCAAGGGCATCGAGCGCGGCACGCACAAATTCATGACCGAGGTGATCGCCCAGGCCGCGCCCGGCGCGCGCGCGACGATTTTGTCGGGACCCGGTTTTGCCGATGACGTGGCGCGCGGACTTCCGACCGCGGTGACATTGGCCGCCGACGACGAAGAACTGGCAAGAAGCTTGGTGCAGGCGCTGGGCTCGGCGACGTTCCGCCCCTATCACACCACGGATGTGCGTGGCGTCGAGATCGGCGGCGCGGCCAAGAATGTGCTCGCGATCGCGGCCGGCATTGCGGTCGGCAAGAGCCTCGGCGCCTCGGCGCAGGCCGCGCTGACCACGCGCGGCTTTTCCGAGCTCGCCCGTTTCGGCCGCGCATTCGGCGCGCGCTCGGAGACGCTGGTCGGCCTTTCCGGTCTTGGCGACCTGATCCTGACCTGCTCGACGCCGCAATCGCGCAATTTCGCACTCGGACAGGCGCTCGGGCGCGGGCTGACGCCGCCGAGCGGCAAACTTGCCGAGGGCGCATTCACCGCGCCGGTGCTGGTGGAGCTCGCTTCCGCCGAGGGCGTCGACATGCCGGTTTCGACGGCGGTCGCCGACATCCTGCGCGGCGCGGTCACGATCGACGAGGCGGTCGAGGGCCTGTTGACCCGTCCGTTCAAGGCGGAAGGCTAACGAGGCGGCGCCTTCAGCCCAGCACGAACTTCACGAGTTCAGCCATTCCCGCGCCGGTGCCATCCGGCGTGACGCCCAACTGCTCGACCGGCGTGTTCATGCGGTTGACCCAGAAGGTCGGGTAGCCGAACCACTTGGCGCCGGCCGCGTCCCAGCCCGCAAACGCCGCAAATGCGATCTCTTCCTTCGCGAGCTTGAACGCGTCGATTCCCATCTGGTAGGCGCGCGGATCGGGCTTGAAGGCCTGCACCTTGTCGGTCGACAGATGCGGCTCGAAAAAACCCTCGAGGCCGGAATTCTTCACCACCGCATCCATCATCTTCTCGGTGAGGTTGGCGAGAAACGCCATGCGGATGCCGGCGGCTTTCAACTGCGTGAGCGCCGGGGCGACATCAGGCCACGCCTTCAAGCCAAGCCACGTCTGCATCAGGGTGTCGCGCTGCTCGGCAGTGAGGTCGACGCCGGTGGACCTGGCGGCGAAGTCGAGCGAATCCCCGATCACATGCCAGAAGTCCGCATAGTGACCGCCCAGCGTGCGCAGCCAGGTGTATTCGAACAGCCGCGTGCGCCAGGCATCGCCCAAGGCGCGGCCCTTCTCCGGAAAGATTTCAATGACCTTCGCGAAGACCGGACGCGGGTCGGTGATCGGAAAGCCGTCAAAGGCGATCGCCTTGATCGGGCGCGTGGCCGCCCGCGCTGTCGGCACGACCAGCGTGGCAGCGGCGAGCGTGACGAACTTCCGGCGATTGACGAGCATATGGGCATCCCTGTTGGCGAAACGCGGCGGCCTCTTGGCGGCCCTTATAGCTTCGTTATGGCGCGATGGAATGTTACAAGAGCGAAATGATCAACGGAGAAAACGCTTCATGAATTACTGGCTGGTGAAATCCGAACCTTCGGTCTGGTCATGGGACCAGCAGGTCGCCAAGGGTGCGAAGGGCGAAGCCTGGACCGGCGTGCGCAATTTCACCGCGCGGCAGAATCTCGTGAACATGAAGAAAGGCGACAAGGCGTTCTTCTATCATTCCAACGAAGGAAAAGAGATCGTCGGCATCGCCGAAATCGTGAAGGAAGCCTATCCCGATCCCACCGACAAGACCGCCAAGTTCGTCTGCGTCGACATCAAGGCCGACAAGCCGCTGAAGACACCGGTGACGATGGCCGCGATCAAGGCGGACAAGAAGCTCGCCGCCATGGCGCTGGTGAAATATTCCAGGCTCTCGGTGCAGCCGGTGACCGTCAGAAGAGTGGAAGTACGTCTGCAAGATGGGCGGGGTGTGATCCTCATCCTGAGGAGCCGTTCGAGCGGCGTCTCGAAGGATGACGCCTCATGGTTCGAGACGCGCAAAGATGTGCTCCTCGCCATGCTCATCCTGAGGAGCCCGCGAGCGGCGTCTCGAAGGATGACGCCTCATGGTTCGAGACGCGCAAAGATGCGCTCCTCACCATGAGGGAAATCGCGGAGCGACGCCATGCACTTCAGTTGGAACGGCTTCTTGGCTGGCGCCTTTGCCGGTGCCGCTGATTGCGAGTGCCGTGATCGGCGCCGCTGATGAAGGGCGACGAGCCCCGTCGTGCTGCCGTTCTTGCATTCTGCTGTTTCCGGCTTGCGTGATTTCCTACGGCACGACGGTCTTTCTGTTCCTGCCCGCGCTGTTCGTGCTTTCCCGGTTGAGGCCGATGACCGGCTGGATGGTCAGCGCGCTCGGCTTCGTGCTCGGCCTCGCGGTCGATCGTCCCGGTGACCGCGGCTGGCGTGGAAAAGCAGCGGCCCGGACTCTGGCCCTCCGGTCGAAAGCTTCCTGACGTTCTTTGCCCGCTGGATCGATCCGTCCATGGCTGTTCTTCCCGGTCGCGGGGCTCGTGACCGCTGCGCTCTATTGGTGGTTTGGGACGACGGCGCAGTTCACACGAAGCCGCGCTCGCTTCGCCGGAATGAAGACCACGTCACCCGTCACGGCCGCGCTCGTCTTTTCTCGCGCGGCAGGCCGGCGACGAACCGCTTGATGGCCTCAAGCACCGGCTGCTGATCGCCCGAGAAGAACCAATGGTCGTTGCCGTCGAGTTCGACGAACTCCGCACCGCGGATTCGGTCGGCGATGTCGCGGCCGGCGGCGACGCGCACGGCGCGGTCATCGCGACGGTGCATCACCAGCGTGGGCACGGCAACCCGAGGCAGGAGATCTCTCACGTCGGTGTCGCGCAAGGCTTCGAGCACCGCCGAAATACTTCCGGGACTTGAGGCCGCGCGCAGCAACCCGGCCCACCACGCCCTCGCCTGGGGATCGCGGGAAAGGCTTGGCCCGAAGGTTTCGATGCCGGCCGGACCGCCCCAATCCGCGATGAGTTGACGGCGCCAGGCATCGTATTGGGCTGCACGTAGCGCATGCGGATAGTCCGGCGCCCAACAGCCCTTTGCCAGCGATCCGAACAGAATGAGGCCGGCCACATGGGAGGATTGATCGACCGCAAACTTGATGCAGGCCGGTCCGGATTCCGACGCCCCGAACAAGACGACGCGGCGTGTTTTCGCCGCCCGCAGCACGGTGCCGATATCCGCGGCCGTCGCCGCGACGCCTGGGGCCGATCCACCCCGATCCGAAAGCCCGATGCCGCGGCGGTCGAACGTGATGAGGCGTCCCAGCGTCATCAATGAAGATAGAAATGCGCGGCACGCGGGATGCTCCCAGACGCGCTCCACGTGCGACACGAATCCCGGCATGATCAGGAAGTCGAACTCGCCGCTGCCATGGATTTGGTAAGCCAGATGCGCACCGTCACCCTTCACATAAAGAGGTGTCGGGGCCGCGTCGGCCTTCGCCGTGCCGGATTGCATCAGCGCCTCGGTCGCAGCTTCAGGCGCGACCCCAAGCTCGTCGCGCAACCGCTGCTTCAGTGCCGCGTAATGCCGTTCCGCCGAATTTCGATCCCCGGCAAGCAGGAGGCTGCGGATCAAATGCCGGCCATAGACCTCGCTCAACGGATCGAGTTCGACGAGGCGCCCCGCGTGAGCCGTCGCGGCAAAGTGTTCGCCGGCTGCATTCTTGTCCTGCACCAGGCGCTCCAGTGCATTCATCAAGCGTCCCCTGAGCGCCTCGCGGCGAAAGAACGCCCAGTCGTCGAACTCGGGACAATCGCCCAGCGAAAAACCTGCGAGAAAGTCGCCCTGATAGATCAGGCAAGCCTCCTCGAAGGCGCCGCGCTCGCAGGCGCTTTCGAACAGATGTGAATCGACCTCGAGTTTGACTGCGGCAGACAGCCGCACACTGGTGCGATCGGTCTCGAAAACCTGGCGCGCCGAGCGCAAGCTCGATGCGGTGAAGCGTCCGGCGCAATCGTGCCAGCGTGGCCTCGCGGGACCCGTCGGGCCACAGCAGCGTGGCAACGACGTCGCGTGCGACGGCGCCTCGCGCTTCCGCAAGATAGATCAAAAGCGCGAGACCTTTGCGCAGATTCAATTTGATCGGGCGAGCCTCGGCGCGGACTTGCGGAAATCCCAGCGTCTGAAGCGAAAACCCGGTCATGAAATCAAATTACCCCTTGCCCTTACCGTGCCCCGGGGGACGCGCAGGGGACGGTCCGGCGATAGCAGTCGCGCCAGATCGAACCCGCCAGTCGAGGGCGGCCCGTGCGCCTGCATTCATCTCCTCCGGCGCCGGAACAATAAGGGAAAATAGTCATGCCCGCACGTCTTCTGATGCTGTTCTACGCCATCGTCAGCTATGGCGCTTTCCTGGTTTCGTGTCTCTATCTGGTCGGCTTCGTGGGCAATTATTGGGTGCCAAAGTCGATCGATGTCGGCGGCCCGGCGGGTCCGGGCGAAGCCGTCGTCGCCGATCTGTTGTTGCTCGGCGCGTTTGCGATCCAGCACAGCGTGATGGCGCGGCCCGCCTTCAAGCAATGGTGGACAAAAATCATTCCCGAACCCTGCGAACGCTCAACCTACGTATTGCTCTCGAGCCTCGTTCTCGTGCTCCTGTTCTGGCAGTGGCGGCCGATCCCGATGCAGATCTGGCACACGCAAGGCATCGCCGCCCACCTGCTGACCGGTACTTTTTGGCTCGGCTGGCTGATCGTCAATGCCTCGACCTTCATGATCGATCATTTCGACCTGTTCGGTCTGCGCCAGGTTTTTTCCGCGTGGCGCGGGTCGACCATTTCCGATCCGTCGTTCAAGACACCGCTGCTCTACAAAATCGTGCGGCATCCGCTGATGCTCGGCTTTCTGCTCGCGTTCTGGGCCACGCCGGAGATGACCGCCGGGCATCTGTTGTTTGCGACCACGATGACCGCCTACATCCTGGCAGCGCTTCAACTTGAAGAGCGAGACCTCATCGCCAAGTTCGGCGCGACCTACCAGCATTATTGCCGGAGCGTGCCCATGTTGCTGCCGCGCATTTTCAGCCGTCGTCGACTGGGGGCGCAACAATGAGAGCCGTGCTTTGCCGGACATTCACCGGGCTCGAGGATCTCTCTGTCGGCGACATCGAGGAGCCGAAACCGGCGGGCGATGAAATCCTGGTCGAGGTGCATGCAGCCTCGGTCAGCTTCATGGACCACCTGCTGGTCGCCGGGCTCTACCAGATGCGGCCGCCGACGCCTTTCGTGCCCGGCACGGAAGCCGCGGGCGTCGTCATCGCCATTGGCGAAAACGTCACGCGATTTCAGCCGGGCGATCGCGTGGCATGCGTGGGCTGGACGGGCGGCTATGCCGAACGGATGACCGCCAAGGAATGGAAGAGCGTGCGTCTGCCGCCGGGCATCGCCTTCGAGACGGCGGCCGCGACATGGCACAGCTACGGCACCGCCTATTGCGCCCTGGTCGAGAACGCGCGCGCGCAGCGCGGTGAAACGGTCTTCATCACCGGCGCCGCGGGCGGCGTCGGCCTCGCCGCGGTCGACCTCGCCGGTCATTTGGGCCTGCGCGTCATTGCCGGCGTCGGCTCCGACGACAAGGCAGACCTGGTGCGTCGTTACGACGTCCACGACGTCATCAACTATCGGAGCGAAGACCTTCGCGAGCGGATCAAGTCGATCACCGGAGGCGAAGGCGTCGATATCTGCTTCGACAATGTCGGCGGATCGATTTTCGAACAGATGGCGCGGCTGATGAAATGGGGCGGACGGCTGATGCCGATCGGCTTTACCAGCGGCCAGATTCCGTCGCTGCCGATGAACCTTCCGCTGTTGAAGAATTATTCCATTGTCGGCGTCTTCGCCGCGATCTGGGGCGAGAAATTTCCGCAACAGGCTGCGCGCGCCAATGACGAGCTCGGCCAATTGTTGGCCGACGGAAAACTTCGCCCCCACGTCGATCGCGTCGTTCCGCTGGAGCAGTTCAAGGAAGCAATGCGCGCCGTGGCTGACCGGAAGGTTCGCGGGCGAATCGTCCTTCAGCCAAGGCAGACGCACGGCTCCAATGGAGGAAACCGATGACATCCCTCACCATCGACAGGCGCTACTGCGGCCCGCCGAACTCCGGCAATGGCGGATATGTCTGCGGCCGGTTGGCCCGATATATTCCCGGCGGCGCGGAGATCACGCTGCGCGCGCCTCCGCCGCTTGATAAAGCGCTCGACGTCGTCGCTGTTGACGACGGCCTTTGGGAGCTTCGCGACGGCGCCGGCGTCGTCGCCAGCGGACGACAGGCGAACGTCAGGCTTGCGAACCTCAAGACGGCAAGCTTCGAGGACGCCTGGGAAGCCGCGCGGGCGCCGCAGGTCGATCCGAACGAGCATCCGCTGCCGACCTGCTTCGTGTGCGGTCCGGCACGGCGCGAGGGAGACGGCTTGCGGATTTTTCCGGGACCGCTCGCGCATCAGCCGAGCGACGACGCGGCGGTGCTCGCGGCGACATGGACACCTGCTTCGGATCTTGCGGCGGAGGACGGCTTCGTCGCGTCCGATTTTCTTTGGGCCGCGCTGGATTGTCCCACCGGCTATGCTTGCTCGTACGATCGGGACAGCGGCAGCTTCGAGCGGATTCCCATGCTGCTCGGCCGAATGTCGGCGCGGATCGAGCAGCGGCCACGCGCGGGCGAACGCTGCGTCATCACCGCGTGGGTGACCGGCCGTGATGGCCGCAAGCGCATCGCCGAGGCCGTGGCCTGTCGAGAAGACGGAACATTGCTGGCCGTGGCGCAAGCGACATGGATCGTCGTCGATCGCGCGGTGCAACTTGGCCGTGGCCCGCTTTCTCAAACTGGAGTTCGCGAAGATGCCGGCCGCTAACGAGCCTTCCGTTTCCCGATCGTCGTTTCAGCTTTCCTGGCCGAGCGAGAAGACGGTGATGGCGATCCTGCTCGCCATATTCTTCGCGCTTCACGTTCTCGCCAGCGTGATCTTGCAGGGCCGGACTCAGAGTGACGCAACACCGGCGCAGGGAGAGAAGACGATGTCGTTGTACGACTAGTGTCGTGCTGAAGCGGGACAACTGATTTGCCCGTCGTGCCAATCTGCCGCGGAAATCTTCGCTTGTGACGTCGGGCAAATCACTGGCACCTCTTCGCGCGTCTTCCGCCCGCACGAGGGGCGTTTCGCGATCGTCACGAACGTTGGACGGAAGATGCGGTGGACGCTTGTCGCGCATGAGACGAATGCGGGATCAAGCGGACGGCGAAGTCGTGTGGTCCTGATGTCCCGACGCTGACGTCAAGCCTGGCGAGATGCTGACGCATCTCGCAGGTGACGGTGACAACAAGCCCGACTCACCGGGGAGAGCACGAAGGAAACCGTTAAAACCAGCCGCGCGGGGAATGCCGGAACGTGTCCGGCGACCTGCGGTGACTTGCTTGCGTGCTTTTTTCATTTGCACGCAAGGCTGCGGGTGCGTTGGCGCGCCCGGCATTCCCTGCGCCCTCTGTAATCAGGGGGAAGGAAGTTTTTGCAGAACTCGGGTGAAATAAAGCCGCGAGAACGGGTAGCTGCGACCAATGGATGGTCGTCATTCCGGGATGCGCCGTCAGCAGCGGCACCGGAATCCATTCCTCCCAGCATTCGCGCGGCGCGATGGATTCCGGATAGCCGCTGCGCGGCATTCCGGAATGACGAAGAGCGAGGATGTCAGATGGAGCGCTTGCCGTCGCGCCGCAGCGTCGTCCTACGACTTCGCGCCAGCGGACCTGAAACCTGCGGCAATGCCGCCGGCCTTGGCGAAGGCGTTCTTCATATCGGCGGAAGTCATGGCGACAGTTGTTTTCAGGTGCGTGACGCCACCACCGGCGGCAGCGACGATGGAGGCCGCTGCCGCACCGTCAAGCGATGGACCTTCGGAAACGACCAGGAAGTCGTACTCGCCGAAGGTCATGTAGTGAGCGATCAGCTTGCCGCCCGCTTTGGCGAACAATTGGGCGACGCTCTCGGTGCGGTCCTCGGGTTTTTCCAGCATCCCCTTCACAGCATTCTGCGTATAGCGCCCCTGCGTAATAAATACCGGCATGGAGACCTCCATCGTAAAAATGACAGAAGAAAGCCGTCCTTCAGGACGATCGCCCGTTCGGGCGAGCCTATGCCGGCGCAGGCGCAGCCACGCCGCCTTGCGATAGATCAAGTTAGCGAAACAAAACGGGCGGCTCCGGCAACCGCTGGAGACGCCGGTCTCGTACGCCCGGAGCAAGGGGAGAAGGGAACCGGCCTACGCCGCCGCCGCGACCACGACCTGCGCCAGCAACTGCTCGCGCTTCTTCTGGGTGCGGCGGCCTTTCATGGTCGCGGCGAAGCGCTCGAGAATGCCGTCCTCGAAGGCCGTGACGATGGTGTCGTGCACGTAACTCTTGCGGCAGATCGCCGGCGTATTGGAAAGCCGATCGGCGGCGGCGCGGATCGCGTCGTTAACCTGGCGCTTGCGGCCGCGCTCACTCGACGCCGGCGAAACCCGCGACAGCGATTCCAGCACCACGGCAGAGGCCATCAGGGTGCGGAAATCCTTCAGCGAAATCTTGATGCCGGCGATCTCGCGCAGGAACGAGTTCACGGCCGTCGTCGAAACCGCACGCACGATGCCGGAGGCATCGCGATACTGGAACAGCCGCCTGCCCGGCACGGTGCGCAAGATCGGAATCGCGCGCACCAGCTTGGCCGCATCGCATTCCTTGCGCACGGCCTTGCCGCCCTTCGCCTTGAAGGACAGCACGAACGCGTCGTCCTCGAGCGTCACGTTGGACTTGAGCATCGTGGTGGCGCCGCGCGTGCCGTTCATCCGCGCATAGGTCTCATTGCCTGGCCGGATCGCCGTGCGCGCGATCAGTTCGATCACGGCGGAGAGCGCGAATTCACGCGTCGGCTCATTGCCCGCCAGATGCGCCGAGACGTGACGGCGAATCTTCGGCAGCGCGCCGACGAGCTTGGCCAGGCGATGCGCCTTGCGGTGCTCGCGGACCTTCTCCCAATCGGCGTGATAGCGATATTGCAACCGGCCGGCGGCATCGCGGCCCACGGCTTGCAAATGCGAACTCGGATCCGGCGAATAGCGCACTTCGGCATAGGCCGGCGGCACCGCCATCTTGTGCAGGCGGCGGATGACTTTGGCGTCGCGGATGTGCGAGCCGTTGGCGCGAACGAAGGAATAGCTTTTTCCGCGCTTGATGCGGCGGATGGTGAGCTGGCGCTGTTCGCCGAGCGTCAGGCCCAGATCCTTGGCCAAAACTTCGACCGGAGGGGCGGTCGGGGAAGCGACCTTGCGTCTCAGGCCACGTCGCCGGACGGGCTCAGGCTTGGGCCACTGTCCCAGGGCCTTGGCCAAAGCTACGCCCGGATCGACCCCGCCCTCCGGCGGCGACACGAGATTCTGCTGATCCATCATAGCTTTAGACGCCTAGCTCCAACTCTTACCCTGCTAATGCCAGTTGACTGGCTTTGTTCCGGGGCGGTGTTGTCCCGCCGAGAGGGCCATTTAGGGGCGAACGGCTTAACGCACCACCCCCCGATAGTTGCAAGAACGGTTTCTAATTACCGTTTGGGCGCGACGCAGCCCTGCCCTGCGGGCGCAACTCCGGCTCGAACCGACCCGGTCCGGCTTCAGCCCGGCTCCGCATCTGGCCAGAAAGCAGGACTCAAACCGGTTCGTTTCGAATGTCTGCGACGATCGGTCTTCGCGTTGATCGGGCGCAACCAAAAAGCTCGCCGAAGGTCGTAGTCGTTGCGCTTGTCGGCGACTGGAGCGCGAGCGCATAATCGATTTAAAGAACGAAGACGGTCGCCGTTGCGTTCGTTGGCCGCGCGCCGGGAGGAGAGTTTAAATGTCCGAGAAAATTTATGACGTTCCGGCCGAGTGGGCCACGCGCGCCTGGGTGAACGACGCCAAGTATCGCGAGATGTACGCGCAGTCGATCAAGGATCCCAACGGCTTCTGGACCGAGCAGGCCAAGCGCATCGGCTGGATGAAACCCTTCACCAAGGTCGAGAATACGTCCTTCGAGCCCGGCAACATCTCGATCAAATGGTTCGAGGACGGCGTGCTCAACGTCGCCTGGAACTGCATCGACCGCCACCTGGAAAAGCGCGCCAACCAGACCGCCATCATCTGGGAAGGCGATGACCCCTCCGAGTCCAGGCACATCACCTACAAGCAGCTCCATGACGAGGTCTGCAAGTTCGCCAACATCCTGCGCACCCGCAATGTGAAGAAGGGCGACCGCGTCACCATCTACCTGCCGATGATCCCGGAAGCGGCCTATGCGATGCTCGCCTGCGCACGGATCGGCGCCATTCACTCGGTGGTGTTTGCGGGATTCTCGCCCGACAGCCTCGCGCAGCGCATCAACGACTGCCAGTCCAAGGTCATCATCACCGCCGACGAAGGCTTGCGCGGCGGCAAGAAGGTGGCGCTGAAGGCCAATGTCGATGCGGCGGTGGCCAAGACCACCGGCGTCGACTGGGTCGTCGTCGTCAAGCGCACCGGCGCCAAGGTCGACATGAACCCGTCACGCGACTTCTGGTATCACGAAGCCGCCGAGATGGTGACGACGGAGTGCCCGTGCGAGCACATGCACGCCGAAGACCCGCTGTTCATTCTCTATACGTCGGGCTCGACCGGCCAGCCGAAGGGCGTGATGCACACCTCGGCCGGCTATCTCCTCTTCGCGTCGATGACGCACCAATATGTGTTCGATTATCACGACGGCGACATCTACTGGTGTACGGCCGACGTCGGCTGGGTCACCGGTCACAGCTACATTCTCTACGGGCCGCTCGCCAACGGCGCGACCACGCTGATGTTCGAAGGCGTGCCGAATTACCCGGATAATTCGCGGTTTTGGCAGGTAATCGACAAGCACAAGGTCAATACGTTCTACACCGCGCCGACCGCGATCCGCGCATTGATGCAGGCCGGCGACGACCCCGTGAAGAAGACCTCGCGCGCCTCGCTGCGGCTGCTCGGCAGCGTCGGCGAGCCGATCAATCCGGAAGCGTGGGAGTGGTATCACCGCGTGGTCGGCGATCATCGCTGCCCGATCGTCGATACCTGGTGGCAGACCGAAACCGGCGGCATTCTGATCACGCCGCTGCCGGGCGCCACCAAGCTCAAGCCGGGTTCGGCGACGCGGCCGTTCTTCGGCGTGGTGCCGCAGATCGTCGACGCCGACGGCAAGGTGCTGGAAGGCGAGTGCACCGGCAATCTCTGCATCACGCGGTCGTGGCCTGGACAGATGCGCACGGTGTATGGCGATCACGCCCGCTTCGAACAGACTTACTTCGCGACCTACAAGGGCAAGTACTTCACGGGTGACGGCTGCCGCCGCGACGCCGACGGCTATTACTGGATCACCGGCCGCGTCGACGACGTCATCAACGTCTCCGGTCACCGCATGGGAACGGCGGAAGTCGAAAGCTCGCTCGTCGCGCATGAGAAAGTGTCGGAAGCCGCCGTGGTCGGCTATCCGCACGACATCAAGGGCCAGGGTATCTATGCCTACGTGACCTTGATGGCCGGCACCGAGCCGACCGACGACCTGCGCAAGGAACTGGTGGCGTGGGTGCGCAAGGACATCGGTCCGATCGCCTCGCCCGATCAGATCCAGTTCGCGCCGGGCCTGCCGAAAACCCGCTCCGGCAAGATCATGCGGCGCATCCTGCGCAAGATCGCCGAGGACGATCCGGCAAGCCTCGGCGATACGTCGACGCTCGCCGATCCCGCCGTCGTCGACGACCTGGTGCAGCACCGTCGGAACCGGAAGGACGCGCCGAAGTAAGCGGCGCCGGCCGCGACATCTTCGTTGCGACACGCTGTGCGCCGTTCGCGCCGCGTGCGCGATTGACCGGCCGCTAGACTCACCGTCATTGTCGGCGCGCGATCAAACGTCGCGGTATTTGATGGCGATGCGCGAGCGACGACGCGCATCCGCGCAGGCAGCGCTCTGGCGCGGGAAATGAAGGGATCCCGGCGCGCTTCTCACGCCATTGTCATCGCGCGGCGCACGTCGTGCGGTGTTTCCGCCGGCACTGTGGTTTTCAAGTCATTTACTTTGTTTCGAACATTTCCTTCTCTCCTTCGAGAAAAGACTCGTTCCGCCCGCGCGTACACAACGCCAGTTTAACGGACGCGGTTAATATTTGATGGGAAACAGCCGGCCACGACCGGACGGGCCCGGATTTCACCGCCGGATCAAGGCGACCTTGAATTTTTTCGACGTAGCCTTTTTGGACGTACTGGAGAGATCAATGTCTTTGAGGATGGCGGTGGCGGCGGCCACCATCGGCATGGGCCTTCTGGCGGCCAATACCGCGCAAGCCAGCCCGGAGATCGTCGGTGTAAGCGGCGACTACTCGCCGGGAACGATCGTGGTGAAGACCGGCGAACGCCGCCTCTATCTCATCCTCGATTCCGGCCACGCGGTCCGCTACCCCGTCGGCGTCGGCAAGTACGGCAAGCAGTGGGCCGGCACCACGCAGATCAGCGGCAAATACCTCCATCCCGCCTGGTCGCCTCCCGCCGAAGTGAAGCGCGACAAGCCGAACATTCCCGACGTCATTCCAGGCGGCTCGCCGCGCAACCCGATGGGCGTTGCGGCCATGACGCTGGCCGGCGGCGAATACGCCATCCACGGGACCAACGTGCCGGGCTCGGTCGGCGGCTTCGTGTCCTATGGCTGCATCCGGATGCTCAACCCCGACATCACCGACCTCTATCGGCGCGTTTCGGTCGGTACTTCGGTGGTGGTCACGCGCTGATCGCCCGGGAGACGCCCGGCGTTGGCTGAGGGCGGAGCGCGAACGCCGGAAGCGGGCACTAGAAATCCGAGGCGATTCCCTTGTTCTCCCAATCGCCATAGCGCGTCGGCTCGGGACCCTTCGGGCCCTGAAGCTCTTTCGGCAATGACTTGGCCGCTGCCGCTTCCTTTGCCGCCTCCTTGCGTCGTGCTTCGGCCTCCGCCAGCGCGCGCTGCGCCGTAGGCGAGAGCGGCTTGCGTTCGGGCTGGTGAGCAACCAGATCAGACTTTGATGGATCGTCCGTCATCGCTGTTCGCCTCGGCTATGAAATCAAAGTCATACGCCGGATTCTTACAATTGGCATATTCTCATGCCAAATCGATTCCGCTCAGCTGAAATGCAAATGGCTGCGCCAAAATTCAAGATGTGCCAGCCCCATGCCTCCGCAACGTTTCGCTCTGCCGTCTGAAGTGCCAGGTCTCGCGGCGCGACGGATCGCGGCCGACATTCTTGACGGCGTTCTGCACAAGCACCGTAACCTCGACGAACAGCTCGACGGCGCGTCTGCTCATCCCGGACTGAAAAGTCTTTCCGATCGCGACCGCGCGCTGATGCGCCGGCTGGTCGCAACGATCCTGCGGCGTTTGGGCACGCTCGGCCATATTCTTTCACGTCTTCTTGACCGCGGCATTCCAACCGACGCGCCCCGCGCTCAAAGCGCTCTTTTGATCGGGGCTGCGCAAATTCTCTGGATGGACGTGCCCGATCACGCCGCGGTGGATCTTTCGGTGCGGCTCGTGCAGTCGGACCGACGCGCCGCGAAATATGCCGGCCTGGTCAATGCCGTGCTTCGCCGCTGCGCGCGCGAAGGACAGCCGCTGATCGATGAAGTGAAATCGAAAAATCTCGACGTCGCGCCCTGGCTGCTGGCGCGCTGGTCCGCCCATTATGGCGCAGCGACCGCGAGCGACATTGCGAACGCGATCGGACAGGAGCCCTCGTTCGACATCACGGTAAAATCCGACGCCGCCCAGTGGGCGACGCGCTTGCACGGCGAGACGCTGGTCACCGGATCGGTCCGCACGTTGCTGCAGGGGTCGGTGACGATGCTGCCGGGTTTTTCCGAAGGGCAGTGGTGGGTGCAGGATGCGGCGGCCGCGTTGCCGGCGCGCTTGTTCGGCGATGTCAGGGACAAGAACATCCTCGATCTCTGTGCTGCGCCGGGCGGCAAGACGGCGCAATTGATCCACGCCGGCGCGCATGTGACCGCGGTTGATCGATCGCCAAACCGTATGGCGCGGCTGCGCGACAATCTCGCGCGGCTGTCGCTGGATGCGAAGTGCGTGGTTGCCGACGGCGCCGAGTGGCTCGGTCAGGGCAGTGGTGACGGTTTCGACGGCATCCTGATCGATGCGCCCTGCACCTCGACCGGAACGATCCGTCGTCATCCCGACATCGGCTGGCTGCGGCAGGAATCCGATATCGCCCCGCTCGCAGCCACCCAGAAGCGGCTGCTGCAACGGGCCATCCCGATGCTGAAGCCGGGTGGAATGCTCGTCTTCTGCACCTGTTCACTGGAGCCCGAAGAAGGCGAGCAGGTGATTGCGGAGCTCCTGAAATCGGAAACGTCGATCCAGCGGCTTCCGATTGAAGCGAGCGAGGTCGCGGGCCTGAGCGAAATTCTTAATAGCGACGGTGATTTGCGGACCCTGCCCTCTCACCTCGCCCATCCCGACCCGCGCCTTGCGGGTCTTGATGGCTTCTACGCCGCGCGGCTGGTGCGGCGAACTTGAAGTCCCTGTCCGTGTCGCGGCAAGTTCGAGGGCGGCGGAATTGATCGCCGGCACCCCTAAATCCTGATTTTGCACCACTTTTCGGTGCGTCTGCGCTGATTCGCACCCTTTCAAGGTGGTGTCTTGGCGGCGTTTCCGGATTAAAAGGATTCGGAAAGAATCTTTCCCAACCAAGGCAGGGCGTGTCGGTCGCGCAACGCAGACGTATCTCGACGCTGATCCTGGGCCGCGTTGCACGCAACCTGATGGCGCGGGCAAGCAGCGGCTCGGTTGCCTTGACGTCGCTGTGGCCCGGCCGTACCGACCGCCTCATCATCGCGCCGCACGATTTGCGCACCGCAGACGCCACCCGCGCCGCCGAGATCTATGCGGGCCGGTTCGTTTTCGCCGGCAAGATCGTGACCTGCCACGGCCGTTCGATCTTCGAACTCGAACCGCCATCCGACGATTGGGAAGCGGCCCTTCTCGGTTTCGGCTGGCTTCGGCACTTGCGCGCTGCCGACACCGCGCTGACCCGCGCCAATGCGCGAGCCCTTGTCGAGGACTGGCTTTCAAATCCGAATTACAAGCGGCCGATGGCGCGCCGCGCCGACGTGCTCGCACGCCGCGTCATCTCCTTGTTGTCGCAAGCCCCGCTGGTGCTCGGCGATACCGACGGCAAATTCTATCGCCGCTACTTGCGCGGACTGGCCCGCGAAATCCGTCATCTGCGTTCGGCGATGATCGATATCGCCGACGGCGTGCCGCGGCTTCAGGTGCAGATCGCGCTCTGCTACGCCTCGCTCTGTCTTGCCAACCAGGCGAAGCACATCCGCAACACGGCGCGCAAGCTTTCGGAAGAATTGCAGCGCCAGATCCTGCCCGATGGCGGTCATATCTCGCGTAACCCCGGCGCGTTGATCGAACTCCTCACGGATCTGTTGCCCTTGAGACAGACGTTTGCAGCGCGCAACATCGCGCCTCCGCCGGCGCTATTGAATGCCATCGATCGCATGATGCCGATGTTGCGCTTCTTCCGGCATGGCGATGGCAGCTTCGCATTGTTCAACGGCATGAGCGGCACCCCCTCCGACGTGCTCGCCACCCTGCTCGCCTATGACGACACGCACGGCACGCCGATGGCCAACATGTCGCACACTGGCTTCCAACGGCTTGATGCGGGCAGCACCGTCGTGATCATGGACGCCGGGCCGGCGCCGGCGCCGAGCGTCAGCCAGGACGCTCATGCCGGCTGCCTCTCCTTCGAACTGTCTTCGGGAACGAGCCGGATTGTCGTCAATTGCGGCATGCCATCGACCGGCCGCGACAACTGGCGCAGCTTTGCGCGCGGCACGCCGGCGCATTCGACGTTGACCTATCGCGAGACCTCGTCCTGTCAGTTCGTGGAATTTTCCGCGATGAAGCGACTGTTGCAAGGCTCGCCCATCGTCAGCGGGCCGGCGGCGGTTGAAAGCCACCGCGAGGCCGTCGCCAACGGCATGCTGCTGAGCACCTCGCATGACGGCTATGTCGACCGGTTTGGCGTGATTCATCGCCGGGTCCTGATGCTGTCGCCGGATGGCACGCGGCTCGACGGTGAAGACACCGTCGCGCTGGCGTCCGAGGGACGGAGCAAGGGCCGCGAGACCGACTACGCGCTGCGGTTTCATCTGCACCCCGCGGTGAAGGCTAATCGTCTCAGCGACGCCAGGGGCGTCATGCTGGTATTGCCCAACCGCGACGTCTGGACTTTCGAAGCGCTCGACGACCGGGTCGAGCTCGAAGACAGCGTATTTCTCGCCGGCAGCGATGGACCGCGCCGCACCTCCCAGATCGTGATCCGGCAGGATTCGCATCATGCCCCGTCGGTGCGCTGGAGTTTCGTCCGCTCGACGTCTTCGCCCGCGGCTACGGCGGCCCGGCGCAGCGCCCGCCGCGAGCCGGAACTCCCGCTGTAAGATGATGCCGCGGAAGTTACGGGCAACCCGGGGCTTGCCGTTGTGAGTTTGCGCGAAAACTGCTAATCACCGCATCGCTCGCGCGACTGGCGACCTTGGATGGAGCACCATCGGGAAGCGCGAGTTTCTCTGCCGCGCGCCTGGGCAAAAGCACCCCTTAGAACAGGAGGATCTTGCCCATGACTGATCAACTTCGTCACGTCACCCGCGCGCTGCTGTCGGTTTCCGACAAGTCAGGATTGCTCGAATTTGCCCGCGCGCTTGCGCTTCACGGCGTCGAACTCGTCTCGACCGGCGGCACGGCCAAGGCAATCGCGGAAGCCGGGCTGAAGGTCAAAGATGTTTCGGAGCTGACCGGATTTCCCGAGATGATGGACGGGCGGGTCAAGACGCTGCATCCCGAAGGTGCATGGCGGATTGCTCGCCATTCGCGGCAAGACCGATCACGTCAGTGCGATGAAGACGCACGATATCGCGCAGATCGACCTGCTGGTCGTCAATCTCTACCCGTTCGAGGCGACCGTCGACAAAGGCGCCGATTTCGAAACCTGCATCGAGAACATCGACATCGGCGGCCCCGCGATGATCCGCGCCGCGGCCAAGAACCATGACGATGTCGCCGTCGTGGTCGAAGCCAGCGACTATCAAGCCATTCTCGATGAGCTCAAGGCCAATCAGGGCGCGACCACGCTGCACCTGCGCCGCCGTCTGGCTGCCAAGGCCTACGCGCGCACCGCAGCCTACGATGCGGCGATCTCGAACTGGTTCGCAGGCGAACTCAAGACCGAGGCGCCGGCGTTCCGCGCCTTTGGCGGACGCCTGATCCAGTCGCTGCGCTACGGCGAGAATCCGCACCAGACCGCCGCCTTTTATCGCACGCCCGACTGGCGTCCCGGCGTCGCGTCCGCGCGGCAGATTCAGGGCAAGGAGCTCTCCTACAACAACATCAACGATACCGACGCGGCGTACGAATGCATCGGCGAATTCGATGCCAAGCGCACCGCCGCTTGCGTGATCGTCAAGCATGCCAATCCGTGCGGCGTCGCCGAAGGCGCCGATCTCGTCAGTGCCTACCGTAAGGCACTGGCCTGCGATTCCACCTCGGCTTTCGGCGGCATCGTTGCGCTGAACCGGACGCTGGATGCGGAGGCTGCGCGCGCGATCACTGAAATCTTCACCGAGGTGATCATCGCGCCCAACGCGACGCAGGAGGCGATCGCGATTGTCGCCACAAAGAAGAATCTGCGGCTGTTGCTGGCCGGCGGCCTGCCCGATCCACGCAGCCCCGGCCTCACTGCAAAAACGGTTGCGGGCGGACTGCTCGTGCAGAGCCGTGACAACGCCGTGGTTGACGACATGGAATTGAAGGTTGCGACCAAGCGTGCGCCGACGGAAGCCGAGATGCGCGATTTGATGTTCGCGTTCCGCGTCGCCAAGCATGTCAAGTCGAACACGATCATCTACGCAAAGGATCTGGCGACCGTCGGCGTCGGCGCCGGCCAGATGAGCCGGGTCGATTCTGCGCGCATTGCTGCACGTAAAGCAGAGGACGCGGCACGCGAATTGAAGCTGGCGCAGCCGCTCACCAAAGGCTCGGTCGTGGCGTCGGATGCGTTTTTCCCGTTCGCCGACGGCATGCTCGCCTGTATCGAAGCCGGCGCTACCGCGGTCATCCAGCCCGGCGGTTCAGTGCGCGACAACGAGGTCATCGAAGCGGCCGACGCCCATGGCATCGCGATGGTGTTCACCGGCGTGCGGCATTTCCGGCACTGAGTGAGCTCATTGCCGGGCGTGACGACGATTGGCTAGTCCCTGACTCGCGCCAACAGCGCGAGTCCCGTGACAAAGAACAAGACCAAAATCGCCATGCCGGCCTTCTGACTTTGGGTGGCGGCCGTCACGACACCGATCAGCAATGGCCCGACGAACGACGTTACCTTTCCGGTCAGGGCAAACAGACCAAAATACTGCGCGATACGGTCTTTTGGCGCGAGATGAATCAGCAGCGTGCGCGACGCTGCTTGCAGTGGACCACCGGCAGCTCCGATCAAGCAGCCCAGCACGAGATAGGCGCGCTCCGCGGGCGCGGCGAACAAGCCGCCGCCCGGCACCGGCGGCGCCACCGTCACGAACAAAATCCTGTCCTTGTCGACCAGCAGGATTGCACAAACCGCCAGTAGCAGGATCAACATGCTGCCGACGATGACGGGCTTTGGCCCGAGAGAATCGTCGAGCTTGCCGCCGAGCCACGCGCCGAACGTGCCGGCAACGGCCAGGATGATGCCAAAGGTACCGATCTGGATCGTGTTCCAGCCGAACGTGCCGACGGCATAGATTCCGCCGAACGCAAACAGCGACACCAGCCCGTCGGTATAAATCATGTTAGCGAGCAGAAAGGCCGCGATCGACTTCTGATTTGGTAACTCGCCGAGCGTCCGCTTCAGCCCGCTCAATCCTTTGCGCAACGCCGCGCGCAGCGGAAGCCGCGCCGGATAGTCCGGCGTCAGCAAGAACATCGGGAGCACGAAGATGACGAACCAGATTCCTGTCAGGGGGCCTGTGATGCGATCGCCCTGATGCGTGACCGGATCGAGGCCGAACAGCGGCGTCAGGCCAAACAGCGTACGCCCGGTCCCGGGATTGGCGGCAAGAAAGCCGAGCACCAGGATGAGACTGAGGATGCCGCCGACGTAGCCGGTGGCCCAGCCAGTACCGGACAACCGCCCGATCCTGTCCGGCGGTACGAGCGTCGGCATCATCGCGTTGTTGAAGACGGTGGCAAATTCGACACCGACGCTTGCAATCGCGTACGCCAACAACAACGGCGGAATGACGCTGGGGTCTCCCGGCTTGCCGATCCACATCAGGCAGGAGCCGATCACCAGCAGCGCGCCAAATCCGGCAATCCAGGGCTTGCGGCGGCCGCTGGCATCGGCAATTGCACCCAGCACCGGCGACATCAGCGCGATCGCCAATCCGGCCGCGGCAGTCGCAAATCCCCACAGCGCTTGCCCGCTGGCCGGATCCGGCGCCACGAAGCTTGCGAAATAGGGCGCAAAGATAAAGGTGGTGATCAACGTAAAATAGGGCTGTGCCGCCCAGTCGAAAAAAATCCAGCTGATGACAGCCGCGCGGCGTGGGTATGTTTGTGTGACTTCCGTGCCAGCAGGCTCTTTAGCGATCACGTTCATGCTCAAAAATCTCTGTCCCCAGCCGGTGAATTGGAGTTGAAATTCGCGCCCACGATCGCGATTTCGCCAAGCGAATGTCAAATCGAAAGACTCCACTACAAGCCTACATTTGGCAGCGGTCCTTTTAATTCCAACATTCGCGAAAAGTGGCCCCGAGATGAGGTGCGAATGTTAGAATCGGACCACTAGCGCGTCCGCACCGTCAGACGCCATATAGCATTCGTGGCACGGTTGGGCCTTAAGGTTCTGTCAGTTCGGTGGAGAAATATTGATGAGACCGTTCAAGACGACGCGGCGAGAGATCCTTGCCGCGAGCCTGCTGTTGCTCTCGTTTTACGGTCACGCCGACGCGCAAGAGCAGCGCCGCGGCTTCTACACTCCGCCCGCCGCCGCGCGGTTCATTCCGTCGCGGCCGAGCACGGCATGGTGGTGGCGCAGGAAAAAGTCGCGGCGCGCATCGGCACCGACATCCTGAAGCGTGGCGGCAACGCAGTAGATGCGGCGGTTGCGACCGGTTTTGCCATGGCAGTGACCTATCCACGCGCCGGCAACATCGGCGGCGGCGGCTTCATGGTCATTCATTCGATCGACAAGCATGAGGACATCGCGATCGACTATCGCGAGACGGCGCCGGCGGCGGCCACGCCGACCATGTTCCTCGGGCCCGACGGCAAGCCCGACAATGCCAAATCGCGCGATTCCGCCCTCGGGATCGGCATTCCCGGCACGCCGGCGGGACTCGCGCTGGCGCTCGAAAAATACGGCTCCGGAAAATTCACGCTGGCCCAATTGATCGAACCGGCCATCGAGCTGGCGCGCAACGGCGTGGTCCTCGCCGACGACGGCGCCGACACGCTGCCGGACTGGCATCGGCGGCTCGCGCGCTGGCCTTCGTCGGCGAAGATATTCTCTCGCCCCGACGGTACGTCGCTGCGTGAGGGCGACACGCTGGTGCAGACCGACCTTGCCGCCACATTATCGGCGATCGCCGCTCAAGGGCCGCGCGGCTTCTACGAAGGAGTCGTCGCCGAGAAGCTGGCAAAGGCTATTCAGGACGCGGGCGGCATCATGACCGCCGACGACCTCAAGGCGTATCAGCCGGTGATCCGGACGCCGGTGCGCGGCAGCTATCGCGGTTACGATCTGGTTTCGATGCCGCTGCCGTCTTCCGGCGGTGTGGGGCTGGTCGAGACGCTGAATATTCTCGAGGGATTTCCGCTTTCCGAGATGAAGCAGGGCTCACCGGCTTCGCTGCACGTCCTGATCGAGGCCATGAAGCGCGCTTACGCCGATCGCGCGCATTATCTTGGCGATCCGGCCTTCGTCAGCGCGCCGGTCGCCACCCTCGTCACGAAGGAGTATGCCGCCAAGCAGCGCGCGAGCATCGATCTCGACCGCGCGACGCCATGGGCCGACGCCGTGGCTGGCGCGCCGTTGCGCGAGGGCAGCAACACCACGCACTTTTCCGTGGTCGACGGTCTCGGTAACGCCGTGAGCAACACCTACACGCTGAATTTCAGTTATGGCGTTGGTCTCGTCGCCGAAGGCACCGGCGTCCTCCTCAACAACGAACTCGACGATTTCACGGCGGCGCCAGGTGCGGCGAATGCCTACGGCCTCGTCGGCTTCGACGCCAATCTGCCCGGCCCCGGCAAACGGCCATTGTCTTCGATGTCGCCCACCATCGTGCTGAAGGACGGCAAGCCGGTACTGGTGACGGGCTCTCCTGGCGGCAGCCGCATTATCTCCACCGTGCTGCAGGTGATCGTGAACGTGCTCGACTACCACATGGACGTCGCTGCTGCGGTGGCTGCCCCGCGGTTGCATCATCAGTGGCTTCCTGACGAGGTACGGATCGAGCGCGGCTTCGCGGAGGAGACGCTTGAGGCGCTCAAGGCCAAAGGCCACAAGATCGTCGAGCCGATGGGACAGACGTCGGCGAATTCGATCGCGGTAACGGCGACTGGATTACTCGGTGCACCCGATCCGCGAACCCGCGGCGCGGAGGCCGCCGGCGAATAAAATTCAACGTCCGATCGTGTAAGGCCCGCCTTTTTCCAGCGCGCGCTGATAAGCCGGCCGCGCGTGGATGCGTTCGAGAAACGCCATCGCTTTCGGGTGGCCTTGCTCGAGGCCACCGCGTGCGGCCGCCGCCTCAACCGGAAAGCTCATCTGGATGTCGGCGGCAGAGAACGTATCGCCGGCGAACCACTCGCTTTTGGAAAGTTCGCTTTCCCAAAATCCCATATGCAGCTTGAGCTGCGGATTGACGAGGCCGAGCAGCGCTTGATTGGAAACCTTGCGCACCAACGGGCGCAGCAATGCCGGCGCCCGCTTCGGCATCAGCGTGAACAGAAGTTTCATCAGCAGCGGCGGCATCGCCGAGCCTTCGGCGTAGTGCAGCCAGTAAGTGTAGCGCAGCCGCTCCGGCGAATTCGGCGGCGGGATCAACCGGCCATTGCCGTAGGTCGCGACGAGGTATTCGGCGATGGCTCCGGATTCGGCGATGGTGTTGCCGTTGTCGGTGACGACAGGAGATTTGCCGAGCGGATGGATGGCCCGCAACGTGGCCGGCGCACGCATATCCGGCTGACGCTGATAGCGCACGATGTCGTAGGGAACGCCCAGCTCCTCCAGCAGCCACAACACACGCTGCGAACGGGAATTATTGAGGTGATGAACAATCAGCATCGCGCGCGTCCCGATCTCGTGTCCAGATTCCGAGGGTCGTAGCATTTTCGAAGCAGCCGACGGGCCGAAATGGCGATTTGCCTCGTTTGGCGATATTTTTACCCGGACAATATTGACACCTCTATTTACCCGGGTATAAATAGGCGCGTTCAAACGGATGACACCAATGACCTCTCCAGGACACTTCACCGCCTTCGTCGGGCACCGCCGCCTTGCTTCCGGCCCGCTCGCCGATGTCGCGCTGGCGATCAAGAAGGCGACGAAGCCTGCGGGCCAAGCGCCGATCCTGATTTTCGATGACGGAAGCGGAAGATCCGTCGATATTGATCTTCGCGGGACCGACCAGGAAATCCTGGCGCGTTTGCCGGTTTCCGCCACCCTGTCAGCCGCACCCACGGGCGAACCGCCGCCATCGGAGCCGCGCGGCCGGGGCCGGCCGAAGCTCGGCGTCGTCGCACGCGAGGTCACGCTGTTGCCGCGGCACTGGGATTGGCTGGCCGGCCAGCCCGGCGGGGCTTCGGTGGCCCTACGGAAACTGGTCGAGGAGGCGCGCCGAGCGAGCGGGGACCGCGACCGTCATCGGTCGGCGCGGGACGCGGCCTACCATTTCATGTCAGCGATGGCCGGTAATTTCAAAGGCTTCGAAGAAGCTTCCCGCGCGCTGTTCGCCAATGATCGCCGACGCTTCGGCGAACTGATCGCGGCCTGGCCGAATGACGTCCGTGACCATATCGTCAATCTCGCCTTCGGCGACCGCGAGCAGGCCTGACCGCCGCACCGGCCATCACAGTATGACGATCATCATTAAACATTGTGGACGCAACGCGCCCGTTGCGCCACAATGACCGAATAATGAGATCGCCCCGGAGACCGTCATGAGCGTTACCGCACCGCAATTCATGTTCGATTTCGGCAGCCCCAATGCGTTCCTCAGCCATGAGGCTATTCCGGCGATCGAAAAGCGGATCGGCGTGAAATTCGACTACGTGCCGATCCTGCTCGGCGGCGTTTTCAAGGCCACCAACAACAAATCGCCGGCCGAGACGCTGGCCGGCATCAAGAACAAGCGCGAATTCCACGCGGTCGAGACCAAGCGCTTCGTGAAACGCTTTCAGGTCAAGCCCTACACCTGGAATCCATTCTTTCCCGTCAATACGCTCAACCTGATGCGTGCGGCGGTCGCGGCCCAGATGGAGGGCGTATTCGCGAAATATGTCGACGCGGCCTTTCATCACATGTGGGTCGAGCCGAAGAAAATGGACGACCCGGAGGTTGCGCTGGCCGCGCTGACGGCCTCGGGGCTTGACGCGCAGCGGCTCTTTGCGCGCGCCGGCGAGGCCGACGTGAAGGCGAAGCTGATCGAAAATACGCAGGCCGCCGTCGATCGCGGCACGTTCGGTTCGCCGACATTTTTCGTCGGCAACGAGATGTTCTTCGGCAAGGAGCAGTTGCGCGACGTCGAGGAAATGGTGCTGGGGAAATAGCCGCATCGGAGTGGGCCGCCCATGCAGAAAAGCGCAATGCCACGGTCGCCGTGATCGGCGCCGGCGACTATATCGGAGCCGAAATCGCCAAGAAATTCGCCGCGGAGGGATTTACCGTCTTCGCGGGCCGGCGTGACGGCGCCAAGCTCGAACCGCTGGTGCATGAGATCGAAGCCGCCGGCGGATCGATCGTGGCGCGCGCACTCGATGCGCGGAAGGAAGACGAAGTTGCGGCCTTCCTGAACGATGCCGATGCCCACGCGCCGCTCGAGGTGACCATTTTCAACGTCGGCGCCAACGTCAATTTCCCGATTCTGGAAACGACAGACCGCGTGTTTCGCAAAGTATGGGAAATGGCCTGCTGGGCCGGCTTCCTGGCCGGCCGGGAGTCCGCCCGGCTGATGGTGCCGCGTGGTCAGGGCAATATCTTCTTCACGGGTGCTACGGCTTCGTTGCGCGGCGGCTCGGGCTTTGCGGCCTTTGCCAGCGCCAAGTTCGGACTGCGCGCCGTGGCGCAATCGATGGCGCGCGAACTCGGGCCGAAGAACATCCACGTTGCGCATCTGATCATCGATTCCGGCGTCGACACCGCCTGGGTGCGCGAACGGCGGGAGCAGCTCTGGGGCAAGGAAGCCCTCAATAATCCGGATTTGCTGATGCCGCCGGCGTCCGTCGCCGCTTCCTACTGGCAACTCTATCAGCAGCCGCGCAGCGCCTGGACGTTTGAACTTGAGATACGCCCGTTCGGCGAAAAGTGGTAAGCAGCTAACCGTATCAGGCGCCGTTGCACCCGCAGCCGCACCCAACAACAAGAGGAATTGAACTCATGCGTATCCTGGTGGTCGGTGCCGGCGCGATCGGCGGATTTTTCGGCGGCAGACTATTGCAGGCCGGCCGGGACGTGACCTTTCTGGTTCGCCCCAAGCGCGCCAGCGAACTGGCGGCAGACGGTCTGGTTATCAAGAGCCCGAACGGCGACGTCACGCTGACAAAATCCGGCGACGGTGCAGGCCGACAGGCTCGATGAGAAATTCGACGTCGTGTTGCTGAGCTGCAAGGCGTTCGACCTCGAAGACGCGATCAAGTCGTTTGCGCCGGCGGTTGGATCACAGACGGCAATCATCCCGCTGCTTAACGGGATGCGTCACCTTGACGTTCTCGATAGCCGCTTCGGCAAGGAGCGTGTGCTCGGCGGCCAGTGCGGCATCGCCGCGACGCTTGATGAACGTCGTCATGTCGTGCAGCTCGCGCCGGTGTTCCAGTCGCTGACTTTTGGCGAGCGCGGTCGCGCCACGTCGGATCGCGTGCAGGCCATCGCGGCGAATTTTGCCCCGGGCAACATCGGCTCGCAAGCGAGCGAGAACATCATGCAGGAGATGTGGGAGAAGTGGGTACTGCTCACCACGCTTGCGAGCTCGACATCCCTGATGCGGGCACCGGTCGGCCACATTCTGGCTGCGCCGGGCGGCCGGGACTTCATCCTCGGCATTCGTGACGAATGCAGCGCGGTCGCAACGGCTGCAGGTCATGCGCCGCGCGAGGCTTTCTTGACCCGCGTCAACGGAATGCTGACGACGGAAGGCTCTCCGCTCACCGCCTCCATGTTCCGCGACATCAAGGCGGGCGCCAAGGTCGAAGCCGATCACGTGGTCGGCGACATGATCGCCCGCGGCGATGCGGCGAAGGTGCCCGTGCCAAAACTCAAGATCGCCTACACGCACTTGAAGGCGTACGAGAACCAGCGCGGCTAGATTGCTTCAGAGATGCGCAAGGTAATGCGCAAGCGCCGTGATCTCTTCTTCGCTTAAGGGATAGGCGACGTCGGCCATCGCCGCCATGCCGCCGCCGGATCGCGCACCCGACTTGTAGTCGTGCAGCGCCTTGAGGAGATATTCCTCGCGCTGGCCGGCGATGCGCGCCACCGCCTTGGTGCCCGCGAACGTATCGGTATGGCAGGAAGCGCAGCGCCGGCCGACGGCCGCCTGTGCGCCTTTCTGCGATAGATCGGGATTGTCGTCCGGCGGCGCCTTCGGGGGCGTGAGCGAAGCAAAATAGGCGCCGAGATTGCGGATGTCCTCGTTGTCGATCTGGTCGACGATCGGCTGCATCTGCTCGTTCTTGCGCGTGCCGCTGCGGAAGAACACCAGCTGCCACTGAATGAACTGGTCGGGCTGCCCTGCCAGAGACGGAATATTTTCGGTTTGCGAGATGCCAACGTCGCCGTGACAGCCGGCGCAGAGTTCGGCTTTCTTCTTGCCGGCCTCGAGATCGGCGGCGAACGACGTGGCGGTCATCGCGGCTGCGAACACCGTCGCGCAGAGTGCGGATCGAAGGGATTGGCGGCGCATGATCGACTTTCGCATGCTTCGGTCCGTGGACGAAAGTTGCCGCGACCGCCGTTCGCGTGGCGGCCGCGGCTCGTTCGGTTCAGGCCTTACTTCTTGTAGCTGATGCGATAGATCGCACCGGCCCAATCGTCGGCGACGAGGATCGATCCATCCTTGTCGAGGATGATGTCATCGGGGCGGCCGAGATAGCCCTGGTCGCCTTCGATCCAGCCCTCGGCGAACACCGTCTGCTTGGCGTTCTTGCCATCCGGGTCGACCGTGACGCGCACGATGCGCGCGCCCTGGTACTTGTGCCGATTCCACGAGCCATGCTCGGCGATCAGGATCGAGTTCTTGTATTCCGCCGGGAATTGATCCCCGGTGTAGAACTTCATGCCGAGCGGGGCGACATGCGCGCCGAGATTGAGCACCGGCGGCGTGAATTCCGAACACTGGTGACCCATGGCGAATTTCGGATCCGGAAGATCGCCCTGATGGCAGTGCGGATAGCCGAAATGCTCGCCAAGCCGTGAGACCATGTTGAGCTTGTCGCTCGGGATATCATCGCTCATCCAGTCGCGCGCGTTTTCCGTGAAAAAATATTTCCCGGTGCGCGGATCGACGTCACCGCCGACGCTGTTGCGAACACCGAGGGCTACGATCTCGGCATTGCCGGTCTTGGGATCGACGCGGCGGACCTGCGACACGCTGGTCGGCGGAATGCCGATATTGAAGGGCGGTCCGAACGGAATGTAGAACCAGCCGTCCTTGTCCGGAGCGAGGTACTTCCAGCCGTGCGCGGCATAAGACGGCATGTCGTCATAGACGACCTTGCCATCGCCGAGCTTGTCGAGATTGTCCTCGGCGTTGTCGTAGCGGATCAGCTTGTTGACGGCGATGACGTAAAGCGCGCCATCCCTGAACGCGAGACCGGTTGGCATGTTCAGACCTTTAAGGATGGTCTTGACCTCTTTCTTTCCGCCGACGTCCTTGATCGCATAGACATTGCCGAGGCCGAACGAGCCGACGAACAGCGTGCCCTTGTCGCCCCAAGCCATTTGCCGCGCGGCGAGCACGCCCGAAGCGTAGACATCGATCTTGAAGCCTTCCGGCAGCTTGATCTTCTTGATCAGCGCGGCGAGCTCGGCGTCGGAAGCGCCGGTCGGCGGTCCCGAAGGCGGCGCCAGGCCCTTCTGCGCTTCGGTCTCATCGCCGAGGAACCAGTCGTCCGGCGGATGGGTCCAGAATTCCTTGTTGCCGGATTCGTATTTCTTCAGGCCCTTGTCCTGCGCGGCGACCGGACCAGCCGCGCCGACGGCAAGGATTGTTGCGAGCGCAAGAACGGATCGATTGAGCGTCGATTTCATCGCGTCTCTCCCTAAGCAGCCAAGCGGCTGCGATGTTGTTTTTTGATGGACCTCCGTGGCGAATTCTTCGCGAGGCCAAAAATCCTACCACATCGTCAGAGGGAGAGAAGCGAGCGGCATGTTCGCTTCAGGCGTGTAATCGAAAATATTTCCGGCGCTCTGCCCAAAAGTAGCCAAAATGCGGAAAGCGCTCGCAGGTCAGAGATGCACGCGTCCCCCGCGCGCGCGCGTCCGACGGGATCGAGCCCGCGGCGTTTGCCGGTCGCATCACCGTTCGCTCTTGGCAGATACGAAAAGAGTTTTCCCGAAACACACCGCGCAGTCGTCTCTTCAGATACCGCGCACCCATCTCTGTCGGCCGATCGTCGTGATCCCAATTCGATCGGCTCCTCGTTTTCGGAGTCACGCCGGGCTGTCGTTGCGGCGAAGGAACATCGACCGTCCAACGCCGCGAGATCGGATGGGAGACAAGTTGTCCGGTCTCGGACGACGGGCTAATTTCGCGGCGCTTTACGCAAAGCGGCGGCAACGCAACGAGGAATTGGCCCGGATGGGCCATTCCTGATCTCTGTCATGTTCTCGCCGATAAACTGGAGCGGGCGAAGGGATTCGAACCCTCGACCCCGACCTTGGCAAGGTCGTGCTCTACCCCTGAGCTACACCCGCATCCTTAGGGAATGTCGCTTGGTTGTCACCAGCGACCGCAGACCTATGCCAAATGCCGACTGCGAATGCAACAGCGCGCACACGGCCAATCGAAAAAGGCCTAAAGGGTTCGAACTTCCAGCCAATTTGACGGAATCGGCCCGAAATCGCCCTCAACGCGCATCTGAACCCGCCTCAGCGGGGAACCTGGCCGGGCGAGCCCCCATCGATTGGCGGAGGGATTCGAGCCATTTTCCGAACCAGCCCCGCAAGGTCTCGGTCAGTTCGCCGCGACGGGCCGCCTCGCAATCGAAATCGGCCCACCACTCGACAAAAGCGCGATCGCCGTCCGTGACAGGGGTGATCCGCAATGTCGCCCGGAAACCCGTCATCGGCAGCGTCGGCGCCTCGCAAAATTCATAGGTCTGCGACCGCTCGACATCGGATTGCGCCAACAGCCGTTGCCGGATCTGTCTTCCCTGATAGAGCACATTTCTGACGGCACCGACCGCATCTCCGGACTTTCCGTCCTCGATCCGGCTTTCGCCCGCGCCGCCGACCCAGACCGGATAGCTATTGAAATCGCGGATGATTTGCCAAATGTCCCGGGCGGACTGCTCGAACACCGTGCTGTAATAGGCCCTTGCCATCGCAAGCCTCCTGACAAAACCGGATCGTCGAGGTTATCGAGGCAGCGCGACCCTCTATCCACCCGATCTCCGACCGCCTCTGGAACGGGCAAATTGCACCGGCCTGGCCGGGCCAAATCCGCGAAAAACCGATTGAAATTTCGCGTCCAGCCGCCATCTGGTGCTGGGAACAGCTGAACCGGGACGCGGGGCCGTGCTAGACAGGCGCGGCCGGCGTGAGATCTGGCGAACACCGAACGAGGATGGCCGTGACGATATTAGAGGGCAATGGAGCCGCGCCGCAGGCAGCGTCCGACCTGATCAAAGAGACGACCACCCAGAGCTTCGTCAAGGACGTCATCGAGGAGTCCAAGCGACAGCCGGTGCTGATCGACTTCTGGGCACCTTGGTGCGGACCGTGCCGTCAGTTGACGCCGACACTTGAAAAGGCCGTCCGCGCTGCCAACGGCAAGGTCAAGCTCGTCAAGATGAACATCGACGAGCATCCGCAAATCCCGGGCCAGATGGGTATCCAGTCCATTCCGGCCGTGATTGCCTTCGTCAACGGCCAGCCGGCCGACGGCTTCATGGGCGCGGTGGCGGAAAGCCAGGTGACCGCTTTCATCAACAAGCTGACAGCCGGAATGCCCGGCGAGCCGAACATTGCCGAAATCCTCAAAGAGGCCGAAACCCTGCTGGCCGAGGGCGACGCCGCCAACGCAGCCTCGGTCTATGCCGAAGTGCTTTCGGTGGATGCCACCAACATCGCAGCCATGGCGGGATTGGCCAAATGCTACGCCACGACAGGCGCGATCGATCAGGCCAAGAAGACGCTGGCGATGGTTCCGGAATCCAAGCGCGGCGATGCGGCCGTGAAGGCTGTCCAGGCCGCGATCGATCTGACCGAACAGGCACAGTCGCTTGGCCCGGTCGCCGAACTCGAACAGAAAGTCGCCGCAAACCCGCTCGATCATCAGGCGCGGTTTGATTTGGCGACCGCACTCAACGCCGCCGGCAATCGGGTTGAGGCAACCCAGCAGTTGCTCGAAATCGTCAAGCGTGACCGCAAGTGGAACGAGGACGGTGCGCGCAAGCAGCTGGTGCAGTTCTTCGACGCGTGGGGCGCCACCGACGAAGCAACCGTTGAAGGAAGAAAGCGGCTGTCAACGATCCTGTTTTCGTAGTTGTGATTCAGCGCTGATAGCGTCGCACTAGGCACGATATGGGCTGGTGACCGTAATGCCGATCAATGCCGAATATCGCGGACCTTCAGACCTTCCCGGAATCATTCCGGTATTCCCGCTGCCCGGCGCACTGTTGTTGCCGCGTGGGCAGATGCCGCTCAACATTTTCGAGCCGCGCTATCTCGCCATGGTCGACGATGCGTTCCGTGACGGCCATCGCCTGATCGGAATGATCCAGCCCGACGTCACGCATTCACCGGATGAGGCGCATCCGACACTGTTTCATGTCGGCTGCGTCGGTCGCATCACCCAGCTGGCCGAGTCCGGCGACGGACGCTACGTCCTCGAACTCACCGGCATCGCGCGCTTCAAGGTGGTCGAAGAGCAAAAGGCGCTGACGCAGTACAGGCAATGCAAGGTCGATTACTCTCCCTATCTCGACGACTTCACCGCGCGCAAGGGTGAGGAAGCCGTCGACCGGGAAGCCCTCCTGAAGGCGCTGACGGATTTTCTGGATGCCAACAATCTCAAGGTCGATTGGGAGGGCATCGAAAACGCGCCCAACGAAGCGCTGGTCAACGCGCTTGCGATGATGTCGCCCTACGGACCGCCGGAAAAGCAGGCGATGCTGGAAGCGCCCGACCTGAAGACGCGCGCGGAAATCCTGATCGCGGTGACCGAGATGGATCTTGCCAAAAAGCGCACCAGCAACGACGCCGGGCTGCAATAGCGGTCGCGGTCAGGACCGATTGCGCCGGCCCCAATAGATATGCAGCGGGAACAACAGGGCCAGCGAAAATCCGGCCGCGATGTGTATCCAGCTCATCCACGGCCGAAGCGTTTCCGAGCCGAGATAATACAGCCCGAAAGCTGTCCCGATCAGGATCGCGTTGAACGTCGCCATCGTCGAGCCGGAAATACGATTTTTCCGGGCGCGCCACGCGCGCAGCAGGTGAATTGGAATGAGCGCTCCGAGCAGGAGCAACGCCAGCATTGCGGTGCCGCCGTGCACCATCAGAAGATAGGCGATGCTTTGCTGCCAGATCTCGTCGCTCGAAATGTCCTTTTGCCAATCGGCCACGAGCCAGCCGGCCCCGGTAATCAGCAGGACCGCGAAGGCCGCATAGATTGCGTATCGGAATGAAAAACTAAGCCGCAAGGTGCACTGCGCTTTGCCAATCGGGGGAGATCTGGATTTCGCCGTCCGAGGTGATCAGTAGCGCACTTGCATTGTAGAGCTCAAGCAAGCCGGCTGCGCCCGCGCCGGAAATCATGACGGCTTTGGTCAGCGCGTCGGCGATCATGCAGGAGGGAGCCCGCACCGTCACGCCGTCGATTGCATTTGCCGGCGCTTGTCCGCTGATATCGACGATCGCCGATCCCGACGTCTCTGTTGACCGGAAGGGATCGAACCGCCGCGCGGTCGATGCCAGGGCTTCATTGGTGATATCGACCTGGCAAATCACGCGGGCAGGATCGCGCGGATGGCGAATATGCGCCGATTGCATCTCTGATCCGAAAGCTGCGAGATCGCCACCGGCATTGACGAGGCACCAGGTAATCGAGCCCGACTGGCGAAGTGCATCGAGTGCGCGGTCGACGGCAAATCCTTTTGCGATCCCACCGAGATCGATCTTCGCGTGGCGATGCCGAAAGCGGATCACTATTGCCTTCGCACAGTTCAATCGCCTCAGGCGCCGGCCGCCGCGCTTCCGCGACCTCATCAGCGTATTGTTGCGGCAATAACCCCATCGCCTGCAAGGCGGGGGCGACGGCAACATTGAACAGACCGGCTGACCGGCGATGCAGCTCGACGCTGGTCTTGAGAACGTCGAAGGTCCATTGATGAACCCTGACCGGCCGATCGAACGCTTCCCGATTGAGACGGCTGACGTCGCTATCCGGCTCGTGGAAACTCATCAGCCGATGCACCGTCGAGACCGCCTCGAACGCATCGTCGATTGCGCCGATGACCTCGGCTTGCACAGGCCCGCACGCCTCGATCTCGACGAACGTGCCGAGCAAGGGCCTGGCGCGGCGAACGCTATTTGAGACGGCTGCCATAGGTCGCCAATATCCGCTTCACGCCTTCGGTGACATGCGTCGAAGACAGCGTCGCGCCTGCAATATTCCTGATATCGCCGTTGATCTTGAGCGCGTTGGTATTGTTCTTTCCGACAAACTGGGCGAGCCAGCTCGGGTTCCTGATCTCGCCACCGTAGGATTCACGATATTGCAGGATCTCAACCTTCTGCACGGCGCCCGCGGTCGTCAGCGCTACGCCGTAGTCGATGTAGAGATGCTTGCCGACGACCCGGTCGAAAATGAAATAACCGGCAACACGGCCCCCCGCTTCGGCCTTCCAGATCCTCCCTGCCTGAACCGGGGTGAATTGGGTGGCCGACGGAAAAGCCTGCTTCTGCGCTTCCTCGATCGAGAGATATTCCATCGTGTAGGCAGGTGACGCGACGGACGCGACAGCAACCGCCGGCAATACGTATCGAACCCACTCCGTCATCACTCAATTCCCATCATTTCAATTTCAGCCACCGCCCAGCCCCTCGGCTCGGGCAAGGCGGCCTTGTTCATAAACGCATTTCCGCGGTGGGCTTTAGAAGAAGAAGCCCACGCCGCCAAGAAACGAATCCGAGAGCGCCCCGACGAGGCTCTTGTCGATCACCCTTTGATAGGTCGCTTTCAGCACCACCTTGGGCGACGGGAACACCGCAACGCCCGCGGTGTGGAACTGGCGCTGGCCGGCACCGGTCGGTGTGTTGGCATCGGTTCCAGCAAAGCCGCCGGTCTGGAGGTTCTCGTAGGTGTAGTTATAGAACGGCACCGCTTCCCAATCGCTCTTCAGGATCGTGCCGAGCGGGACGTGATAGGCGATCTCGCCCGAATAGCCGAACATCGACTTTCCGACGTTGTTGGTCGGATCGCTGTCGTTATTGGCGCGCAGGTTCGAAGGATTGCCGAAGTCGACGCGGACGTATTCGCCGCGCAGTTCAAGGCCGGTGTTCGGCACACGGTAGCGGAATTCGGCATCGAACATGGCAAGGCTCGACTTGCCCAGGAAGTTGCCAAAATCGTCATGGGCGCCACGCGGTGTCGTATTCGGCGAAAAATAAGCGCTGACGCTGCCACCAAAGCCCGGAAGGAAGGTCGGCGTGACGTCCAGGCGCCCTGACACTGCCAGCGTATTGGAGAGCTGCTGGAAATCGCCGAGCGGCGGGTTCGAGAATGCGAGCGCATTGGCCCCGTCAATGCCCGGGAAATAAGGTGTGCCGGGCAAGGGCACGGTCTTGGCCTCCGTGCGATTGTCGAAGGAATCGCCAAAGTCCTCGTTGGTGGCGCTGAGCATGACCTGATACTTCAGGTTTTCGTTGATCGTGCCGTACACGCTGGTGCCGGGCACTTTCCAGGTCGACGGGATGATGCTGTTGTAGAGCTCCGGCCGGTTGACCATGTAGAATTGCGTCGGCTCGTGATGCTGATTGATGTAACCGATCGGCACCAGATCGATGCCCGGCGCGCGCCAGTTGAACTGGTCGATGATCTTGAAATCGATCCAGAGCTGCTCGATTTCGGCGGTGCCGTGCAGCTTGTCGTCGTTGTCGAAGCCCGCGCCGGCATGCTCGAATTCGATTTCGGCGTTGAAGATGATGTTGTCGGTGATCGCATAGGTCGGCAACAGCACCATGCGCGCGGTGTCGAAGCCGTTCTGCCACTGGCCGTTGGCGGCGGGATTTTGCGTCGACCCGAACTTGACCTCGCCGTAAGCCCCGATGCTGAGACCGGCCACGGGTGACGGCGCGAGGCCCAGAATTGGCAGGTCGGACGGCGGGGTGGAAAGGTCGAGCGTCTTGGGCTTTGACGAAGACTTGCTCTTCGGAGCTTGCGGCGTCTCCGGCGCGGCGGTGGCAACTTTGGCGCCTTTGTCGGCCTCGGGGGCCAGCGTCTTGTCCTGCGTCTTATCCTGGGTCTTCTCGGACGTGGAAGTTCGCTTCTTTTCCGCTGACGAAACCGATCCGGTGACGTCGGCCGTCCGCTTTTGCTTGAGCTCCGCTTCGAGCGATTGAATGCGTTTCTCCATCGCCTCCATTTTTTTCAAGACGGCGTCGCTGACCTCGCCGTCGGCGGCCCAGCCGCTGCTACAGCCGACGAGGGATATTGCGGTCGCTGCAAGCAGCATCCGACGCCTCGAACGGCCAAACCAGGGAGAAATGGATGAAGAGAAATGCAGAGAATGACACCGCGACATGAAGCCCCCAATCCGCGGAGATCAGAAGCTCCGCGATTTCGCGGTAACTTAGTAATCATTGCTGCCTATTTCTGGGATTCGAAAATGGAGCGTGCTGACTGGAATCGCTCTACTTTAGAATTAGAACAAAACTAAATGGCGCGACCCGCCCTGAATGACAGTTGGACGACGGCAAATGTCCGCGTCATCAGCCGGCGCCGAGCGCAACGGCGACGTTGTAGGTGACAAGGCTCGCCGCGTAGGCCAGCACGAACATATAAAGGAACGTCACCACCATCCATTTCGTAGCCGCCGGTTTCACGCCGGATCACCGCCAGCGTCGAAGCGCATTGCGGAGCGAAAATATACCAGGCGAGCAGCGACAGCGCCGTGGCGAGGCTCCACTTGGTGGCTAGCACCTGGCCGATCTGATCGGCGGCTTCCTTGCCGCCTTCGATGGCGTAAACCGTTCCGAGCGCCGCCACCGCGACCTCACGTGCGGCCATGCCCGGTATCAAGGCGACCACGATCTGCCAGTTGAAGCCCAACGGCGCAAACAAAGGCGCCAGCGCGTGGCCGATCATCGCGGCGAGGCTGTAGTTGATCGCAGGACCTTCGGCGCCCACCGGCGGCTGGGGGAACGACGCCAGGAACCAGATCAGCACCATCATCGAGAAAATCGTGGTGCCGGCGCGTGCCAAAAACATCTTTGCGCGCGTGTAGATCCCGATCGCGATGCTCTTCAGGCGCGGGAGTTTGTAGTCCGGCAATTCCAGCATGAACGGCGCGGGCGCATAATCGCGCAGCATGAAAAACTTGATCAGGAAAGATACCAGCAATGCGCTGCCGATGCCGGCCGCATAGAGGCCGAACATCACAAGACCCCTGAGATTGATCCAGCCCCACACCTGCTGGTCAGGAATGAAGGCCGAGATGATCAGGGTGTAGACGGGAATCCGCGCGGAGCAGGTCATCAACGGCGCGATCAGGATCGTCGTCAGCCGGTCGCGACGATTGTCGATGACGCGCGTCGCCATGATGCCGGGGATGGCGCAGGCGAAGCTCGAGAGCAGGGGAATGAAGGCGCGGCCGTGCAGACCGGCGCCGCCCATGATGCGGTCCATCAGGAAGGCCGCGCGCGCCATGTAGCCGAAGTCTTCCAGCAGCAGGATGAACAGGAAGATGATGATGATCTGCGGCAGGAACACGATAACGCTGCCGACGCCGGAGATCGCGCCATTCTGCAGGAAGCTCTGCAACAGGCCCTGCGGCAGGGTCTCGTGGACCAGTTGACCGAGCGCCGCAAACGCGTCCGACAACAGCTCCATCAGCGGCTGGGCCCAGGCGAACACCGCCTGGAACATCACGAACAGCACCAGACCAAGGATCAAGAGACCGGCGACCGGATGCAGCACCACGGCATCGATCCGGCCCGACCAGGTATCGGGTTTGGCCGGGAGCGAGACGGTCGCGCCGATGATCCGATCGGCCTCGCGCTGCGTTGCACGCAATTCCGGGACCGAAAGCGGCTTCCAGAGATTTTCGCGCGGCGGCGCCTCTGCTTGCAACGCAAGTTCGTCGGTCTTGCGCAACAAGTCGGCGATGCCGCTCTTGCGCACCGCAATCGAGGTCACCACCGGAACACCCAGCATCTCGGACATGCGTGCGGCATCGACGGTGACGCCGCGCCGGGTCGCGATATCGAACATGTTGAGCACCAGCATCAACGGCCGGCCGGTCTGCTTGAGTTCGAGCAGCAGGCGGATGGTCAGCCGCAGATTGGTGGAATCCGCCACGCACAGCACGAGGTCGGGTGGCGTTTCGCCTGCGGCGCGGCCAAGAACGAAATCGCGCGTGATTTCCTCGTCGGGGCTGCGGCCGCGCAGCGAGTAAGTGCCGGGCAGATCGACCAGCGACGCCTGTCGCCCGAGCGGGGTGACAAAGAAGCCTTCCTTGCGCTCGACGGTGACGCCGGGATAGTTCGCGACCTTTTGCCGGCTGCCGGTAAGCGCGTTGAACAGCGAGGTCTTGCCGCTGTTCGGCGTGCCCACCAGAGCGAGATGCATTAACGGAGCTTCCATGACGCCGTACAGCCTTTAGACGACCACGATGGCCATCGCCTCGCGCCGGCGCACCGCAATCGTGATGTTCTCGACACGAACCGCAATCGGATCGCGCCCGATAATGCCCTCGTGGAGTACCTCGACCCGGGCACCCTCGACAAATCCGAGTTCGATCAGGCGGCTTTCCAGTTCGAGCGCGGGAAGCGCGGAGTTCACTTCGGCGGCATCAAGATGATGGATCACGCCGGAATAGCCGCGCTTGGCCAGGCCAAGCCGCATCTTGGGCGATGCATTGTTTTGATCGGTGGCGGTTTGGTCGATGACGGTCATGGTGTGTATTTTCAACCGCCGACGCGGAGGTCAAGCTGATCAGCTTGAAACACATTGACCTTAGAGCGATTTTAAACTGACGGTCCGATTCCGGCATTCGCACCCGTTCTCGGCGGGCACCTTTGCGAAGGTCAGGATCGAGGGATCGCCGCTTTCACGGCGCGGTGAACGGCTAATAGCCGACAGCCGCCATCGCGATGACCGCGCCAAGCGCCGCCCAGCCGAAATGACGGCCACGGAACACCCAGAAATTGCCGATCATTCCGAATCCGTACATGGCGCACACCGTGGCGACGATCCAGTGACGGGCGGAAACCGAGGCGATGGAGGGTGCGGCCAGCAAAAGGACGCCGCCGCAGACCCATCCGACGGTGCCGATCTGCCAGCAGATCCGGATCAGGGCGCGGAGCCGCGGCGGTTCGATGGTTGCGCGGGAAAACACCCTGGTTTCACCGAGAACGCCGTGAATCACGGCCACCGCGATCGCAGCAATCCCCGCGGCCAAGAGAAACATGTCATGCATCGGACGTCTCCCGGTACTGTTCCATACACCAGTGTATGGCGAGCATGAGCCGGTCCGCTGGCGTTGTCAATACAGTAGTGTATGGTTGATCGTCGCAGGAACGGCAAATGGCAGATCAACTCTCCGCCCAGGACTGGTTGCACCAGGGCATCAAGACGCTGGCCCAGGACGGCTTCACGGCGCTCAAGGCCGAGCCGCTGGCAAAAGCCATGGGCGTGTCACGCGGCAGTTTTTACTGGCACTTCGCCGACGTCGAAGCCTTCCACGCCGAAATCCTCAAATATTGGCGCGAGATTGCCGCCGAACGAATTATCGACGATGTCGAGTCCGCATCCCGCACGGGCGACGCATTGCAACTTCTGCTGCATCGGGCGTTCGGCGAGAGGCGGGCGCTTGAAAACGCGGTTCGCCGCTGGGCACTGGTCGATCCGGCGGCAGGGGCCGCCGTGCGGGCGATCGACAAACGGCGGCTGGCCTATGTCGAACGCCTGCTGCTTGATTCCGGGATTTCACGGGATGTCGCGCGCGCACGGGCGCGCATTCTCTATTGGGCCTATCTCGGCTTTGCCCTCTCGGACCGGCCATTGCCCCAGGCCGAGCAGCGCGCGGTGATGGCCGAAATGCTGCGCCTCGCATCGCCGTAGGGCTGGTTGCCGAAGGATCGGCTCACAACTTTTGTCCGCATGGTGACTGAAACGTAATCGCCGTCACCGCGCCAACTTGTTAACGGCCGCACGACGGCTCGACCGTGCGCCGCCATCCATAAAGCACACGATTGAAACGGCCATCGCAGCCGTGCACCGACGCCGCAACCGCGCGACGCGGCGGACAATAACCTTGCATTCACCATGCGGGACAAATCGGACCGCGGTCCCGCGCAAAGGTTCCGGGTTTCAAGATCGCTTATACCTTTACCGCTTAGTCATCGCTGAAGGTGAGGCTTCCGCGAAGACCACCCCAGTATCGTTTTGCGTAGAGTAACCCCGCGTATGAACATCGCCCGCATTGTCGTTCTGACCATCGCTCTCGGCGCCGGCGGCGTCGCCGCCTATCTCGCCAGCGGAATCGATAACAAGCCACCCGCTCCAACCGAAGCCGTCGTCCAGCTCAAGACGGTCGACGTCCTGGTGGCGAAAGCCGACATCAGCCTTGGCCAGATGCTCACGGCCAATGACATGATCTGGCAGACCTGGCCGGCATCAACGGCGAGCGGCAGTTTCATTCGCCGCAGCGATCGCGCGGATGCCACCAACCAGATCGCAGGCTGGCTCGCGCGCGCGCCCTTCGTTGCCGGCGAGCCGATCCGGGAAACGAAGCTGGTGAAGCCGGATGGCTCCGGCTTCATGGCCGCGATCCTGCCGAGCGGCTCGCGCGCTGTCTCGACTGAAATCTCCGCAGAAACGGGCGCCGGCGGCTTCATCCTGCCGAACGACCGCGTCGACGTGCTGATGACCCGCCGCATCAAGGACCCGACGAACGACAAAGCGCCCGAGGTCGTCCATTCCGAGATCATCCTGGCCAATATTCGCGTCCTCGCGATCGATCAGGCGCCAAAGGAAAAAGACGGCACCAACACTGTCGTCGGCCGCACGGCCACCCTCGAACTCAAGTCGGGGCAGGCGGAAACGCTGGCCGCGGCCCGGCAAGCGGGAACGTTGTCTCTGGCACTGCGCAGCATTGCCGATGCCAATCAGGTCGCCGTCAGCGCCAACGAACAAGTCCGGCGCACCGGCCTCAACGTCGTCCGCTACGGCGTCACCCAATCAAACGTCCCTGCGAAGTGACCAGAAGGACGCTCATGACCAGAAGGAAGAAGAATATGGCTAGCAGGGGAAGCCGGGCCTCTATCCGCACCTTACTCATCAGCGCCGTGTCGTTTTCGGCAGTAACGCTTGCACCGACTTCCAGCCTCGCCCCTGCCGCCGCGGCCGAGAGCGAAGCGGCGCCGGCCACGACCTCCAGCATTCCGAGCACTCCGGCCAAAGTCCGCTTCCTTTCGCTTGGTATCGGCAAATCGGCGGTCATCGACCTGCCCCGCGACGCCAAGGACGTGCTGGTGGCCGACCCGAAGATCGCAAACGCCGTCATCCGCTCTTCGCAGCGCGCCTACATCATCGGCGCCGCCGTCGGTCAGACCAACGTCGTTTTCTTCGATGCGGACGGTCAGCAGATCGCCGCCTATGACATTGCGATCAAGCGCGATCTCAACGGCGTTCGCGCCGCGCTGAAGCAGTTGCTGCCGGGCGCCTCCATCCAGGCCGAGGGCGTTGGCGAAGGCGTGATGCTGACCGGATCGGTATCCAGCCCGATCGAGGCGCAGCAGGCCGGCGAGGTCGTCGCGCGCTGGTGGGCGGCCCCGACAAGGTCGTCAATTCGATCGTGGTGAAGGGCCGCGACCAGGTGATGCTGAAGGTGTCGGTTGCGGAAGTTCAGCGCAACATCATCAAGCAGCTCGGCATCGATCTTTCCGCCAACATGAACTACGGCACCGCCGTGGTGAATTTCAACAACGCCAACCCGTTCACCGCAAACAGCGGCCCGCTTTCAAGCAACGCGCCTGACCACCTCGGCCTTGAACAAGGCCGGCGTTCCCACCGTTACGGCAACCTTGCGCGCCATGGAAAGCGCCGGCGTCATCCGCACGCTTGCCGAACCCAATCTGACCGCCATTTCCGGTGAGTCCGCGACCTTTATTGTCGGCGGCGAATTTCCATTCCCGACCGGCGTAACCTGCCAAACCAATCCGTCGGGCTCCGTCGGCCAGTGCGCGCCGTCGATCGCCTTCAAGAAATTCGGCATCTCGCTGAACTTCACGCCGGTGGTGCTGACCGAAGGCAAAATCAGCCTGCGGGTGATGACGGAAGTCTCCGAGCCGTCGAGCGACAACTCGGTCAACATCAGCGGGGTCAACGTTCCCTCGGTCAAAACTCGCCGCGCCGAAACGACGCTGGAAATTCCTTCCGGCGGTTCGCTGGCGATGGCCGGACTGATTCAGGACGAGACCAAGCAGGCCGTCAACGGCATGCCCGGGGTCGATCAGATTCCGGTGTCTCGGACAGCTTTTCCGCAGCCAGGACTTCGTCAACAACCAGACCGAGCTGATGGTCATCGTCACGCCCTATGTGGTGCGCGCGGTGGCGCAGAAGGAGCTGTCGCGGCCGGATGATGGTTTCGCGCCGGCGTCGGACGCCCAGTCGGCCCTGTTCGCGCAGATCAACCGCATTTACGGCGTTCCGGCGCGGGTCGATCCGATCGGAAGCCATCAGGCCAATTTCGGCTTCATCATCGACTGAGACGGCGTGTCGGGGGACAGAACGATGACGAACAAGAATTCACTCGATCGCTACCGGGCCTTGCGGCTCATCGGCGCGATGTGCGGCCTTTCCCTCGCCTTGGGAGCATGCTCCGAAATCGCCGACCCCGTCGTAACGACCGCTCACGTTCCGGACGATTATCGGTTGCGGCATCCGATCGCGGTCCAGGAAGCCGATCGCTCCGTTGTCCTGTTCGTCGGCCATGCGCGCGGCGGACTGTCGGCGGCCCAGCGCACCGACATCGCAGGGCTGGCCCAGAGCTGGGTCGGCGAAGGCACCGGCGCGATCATCGTGGATGTTCCGGTCAACACGTCCAACGCGCGGGCCGCGGAAAGCGCCGCTCGTGAAGCGAGGGCGATGCTCGAAGCCGGCGGCGTGCCGCGCGACGGAATCAAGCTGCGTCACTACACCCCTTACGATTCGCGGACACTGGCGACCGTTCGCCTGACCTATCCGAGGATGACGGCGGTGGCGGGTCCCTGCGGCGTGTGGCCCGAGGACGTCGGCCCTTCGATCAAGGATCCGACCTATTTCGAGAACAAGTCCTACTACAACTTCGGCTGTGCCTATCAGCGCAACATGGCGGCGATGGTGGCGAATCCGTCGGACCTCGTGCAGCCGCGCGCCGAAACCCCGAGCTACACCGCGCGGCGCACCGAAGGCTTTGACAAATACCGCAAGGGCACGACCACCGCGACGGATTACCCCGAAGGCCGACAAGGCCAAACTCAGCGATACAGGCAAATGATCAATTCGCGTGACGATTCAGCCGATCCCGATGCTCTGCCCCCGCTGAGCGATGATTACATCGCGTCGGCGCCGCGGGTGTCGGTGCAGGCATTCTGCGAAAACTCGGCGACATCAGATGCGGTGCAGTCGGCCGGCCTCGACCGCCGTCTCGGCAAGGCCCATCTCACGGTCAAGATGGGCGGCATGGCGGCCGCGATCGAAACCTACAACACCGTCCCGACCCCGAACGTCATCATTCTCGAGACCAAGGACGGCGAAGACATTCTGATCGGCCTCGACGAACTCGCCACGGTGTGCGATGCGGGAACGCGCGTGGTCGTGATCGGCAGCGACGCCGACGTTGCACCCTATCGCGAGCTGGTACGCCGCGGCGTCAGCGATTACGTGGTTGGGCCGGTCGAGACGCTCGACGTCGTCCGCGCCATCTGCGGTCTGTTCTCGGCTTCTGAAGACACCCCGGTGGGGCGCATCATTGCTGTCGTCGGCGCCAAGGGCGGCGTCGGCGCCTCTACCGTCGCGCATAACGTGGCGTGGGCGATCGCCCGCGACCTGGCGCTGGATTCGGTGGTCATCGATCTCGACATGGCGTTCGGCACCGCCAGCCTCGACTATAACAAGGATCCGTTGCAGGGCATCGCCAACGCGGTGTTCGCGAACGAACGTCCCGACAGCGCCTTCATCGAGCGCCTGCTGTCGAAATGCAACGACCATCTCAGCCTGCTTGCGGCACCGGCGGCGCTCGACCGCGTCTATGATTTCGGCGCTGACGCCTTCGATGCGATTTTCGACACCTTGCGCCTGACGACGCCGGTGATCGTGCTCGATATCCCGCACCAATGGTCGGGATGGACGCGCCGCGCGCTGGTTGGGGCGGACGATATCCTGATCGTCGCCGAGCCCGACCTCGCCAACCTGCGCAACGCCAAGAACATGCTGAGCATGCTCACGACGGCGCGGCCCAACGACCGGCCTCCGCTTTATTGTCTCAACCAGGTCGGCATGTCGAAGCGGCCGGAAATCAGCCCGCGCGAATTCGCCAAGGCGATCGAAGGCCCGCCGCTCGCTTCGATTCCGTTCGATCCGAAGATGTTCGGCACCGCCGCCAATAACGGCCAGATGATCGCGGAGATCTCTTCCGGTCATCGCATCAGCAAGACGTTCTTGCAGGTCGCAAATCAGCTCACTGGCCGCGGCGAACCGAAGAAGCCGAAGGGCTCGTTGCTTTCTCCGCTGATCAGCAAGCTGCGCGCCAGAGGCTAAACAGAGGGCCGGCCTAAAGCCGCGGCGGGTCGAAAGACCGGCGTTTAGTCCGATTGGGCAGCGCCGCCGTGCGAGCTTTTCGCGGCGGCCTGCTTGGCCAGCATTCGCTTCAGGTATGCGACATTTGCGGCCGCCTCTTCCGGAGGCCGGCCTTCCCTCGCGATGCTTTCGGCCTCAGCCATGTGTCCGCGCAATCCGACCACCAGAGCGAGGTTGAGCTTGACGCGCGGATCGGCGTCCGGGCGGCTGTTGGCGCGGCGTAGCGTTTCTTCCGCCTTCGCGAGATCCTTGGAAAGAACGTAGGAGAGCGCGAGGTTGGACAGCACCGACGGCTCATCCGGTACGATGCGGAGCGCGCTTGCATAATATTGCCTCGCCTCTTCGCCACGTCCGAGCTGGTCGAGCACTGCACCCTGCGCAGACAGGATTCGCCAATCCGGATTATCAGGCGAATGGGCGCGGCTGAGAACGTCGAAGGCCTGCTGGAAGTTGCCGTTGTCCGCGAGCGCCCGGCCAAAGCCGGCCATCAGGGCCTTGTCGCCGGGATGCGCGATCGTCGCTTGCTCCAGCACAGCGACGGCCTGGGCACGCTGCCCGGAGGCGCGTAGCGCCTTTCCATAATTCAGCGCCGCTTCCGTATCGTTCGGATTGGCACGATGACGGTCCCGATAGAATTCGAGGCTTTTCGCGGGAGACGATTTTTCGGTCTTTTCGCCGAGCGATCCCGTGATGTCGGACAACCCGTCGGTCTGACAGCTACAAAGCCCCAAAAGCAGAACGGCCGAGGCCGCAGTAACGGCGCAAAGTCTCGCAAGGCCGAAGCGGCCGGGGCAGCGACGGATACATAAGGAAAAGCTCTGAAACCTGACGTCCTTTGTTCGAGGCTCTCGGTTCCGGATTTGCAGCCGGGACCGAGACGCGCCGAACAAGCGGTACTCGTTTCAGAAGTGTATTCGGCTTAACCCTAAGTTCCGGTTAAACCGGAACTCAACGCCGGCGAGAAACAGCGCCGGTCCCTCAATCGAGGAATTGAGCGCCGAATTCGTAGCCGATCCGCCAGGCCAGCCGGCATTGGCGGGGCCGGCCTTCCGACATGATGAGCGTGAATTCGCTGGGCACCTCGAGATGCTCGGCAATGACCTTCGCGCCACCCGATGAAATATCGGTGATGGTACAGTCGCGCGGCAACGTACCCGTTCCAAACTGGATTTTCGCGAAACTCCGGCACACACGTCGTTCGCTCGAACGTCGATTTGCAAACATTTCAGTCCTTACCCCACCCGAATTACAGATCACTGGCACTCCGGCGGTTTTACTCAAGAAACATTGGAATTCGCCTAGCAGTTCTCGTTGCAATTGATCGGTTCTCTTCGAATTTCCTTTACCGCTCCGACCGACCCCAAATGGAGCCTTTTCCAACCGCCACACCGCGACAGGTTTCGTCCCGGTGTGGTACAGGGAACTGCAAATCGCGGGGAATTCGATTCCCGCCCGCACCCTCAACGCGCCGGAGTCCGCAGCATGAACGTCTTGCCCGAACGCCCCGAAGGCACCGTCGATCCGAAGCTGCTGGAAATTCTCGTCTGCCCGATGACCAAGGGCCCGCTCGAATACGACGCAACGCGGCAGGAGCTGATTTCGCGCGGGGCAAAGCTCGCTTATCCGATCCGCGACGGCATTCCGATCATGTTGCCCGAAGAGGCAAGGAAGATCGATTAGGAAGACGAGCCCGCTATGCGCAATCGCAAGCTGATCGCCGCGCTCGCTTTCATCAGCCTCTGCGGAGCTATCGCGGACGCATCCGCCGGTGAGACCCAGGTTCGTGTCGGCAATCTCGACGCGGTCCTGACCACGCCCGCGGATGTCGAACGCCCGCCGGTCGCATTGTTGATCGCGGGTTCCGGATCGACCGACCACGATGGCAATGGACCGCAAGCCAAGCCGGCAACCCTGAAGAAACTCGCCGAACAGTTGGCAGAACGAAAGATCGCGACGCTTCGCTACGACAAGCGGGGCGCCGGCGGATGGAAGCCGGAATTCGGCAAGCCGGAGGATTTCCGGTTCAAAGATTATGTCGATGACGCGGTATCGCTGGTGAATTATCTGCGCACGAGCGGCAAATTCTCCCGCGTGGTCGTGATGGGCCACAGCGAAGGCGGCCTCGTGACGATCCTGGCCGCGCGACAGGTGCAGATCGATCGCCTGGTGCTGCTCGTCACCGCGGCGCGCCGTCAGGGCGATCTGTTGAAGGCACAGCTCGAGCGGCGGCAAATTCCGCCTGACGTTCTCGATCCCATACTCAAGGCCATCGACAGCATCATGGCCGGACAGATCGTCGATCCGCCGCCGCGTGGTCTTTCCATCGCGCCTTCGATGCAGCCGAGCCTCGCCTCCGCCTTCACCGTTGATCCGATCGATCCCTTGAAATCGATCGACAAGCCGATCCTGATCGTCGGCGGCGGCCGTGATTTGCAAGTCGCGCGATTGGATTTTTCGGCGCTTTCAGCGGCCGCGTCGCTCGCGAAAACGCTGTGGGTGCCCGATATGAACCATGTCCTGGTCGACGTCACCGACGATGCCGACAATATGGCCGCCTATACCCAGACGGATCGCGCGCTCGACACCTCGATGATCGATGCGGTTGCGGCCTTCATTCAGTCCGACAACAAACGCTGACGATCGCCTTGCTGGAACGCTCTTTGTTAGAGCGCTTCGCCCTTCAGAAGCCGGGGAACCTCGCCGGCAAGGCCGGCGGCCTGGCGAATGAACAGGCCCTTTAGCGGCGGCGCCCGATCGACTAGTCCCAAACCGATATCGCGCACCGTGCGCAACAGCGTCGATTCATTGGAGAACAGGAAGTTCAGCGAGTTGGTCGCAAACCCCATCGCCATGGTGTCGAACCGCCGCCAGCGCTGATAACGCTCCAGCACATCGGCCTGGCCGGGATCGATACCGAGCCTCGCCGCATCCACGACCACTTCGGCAAGTGCTGCAACGTCCTTCAATCCCATGTTGAGGCCCTGGCCCGCGATTGGATGAATGACATGCGCGGCATCACCCACCAAGGCCAGGCGTTCGCCGATGAAGGAGCGCGCCACGAAGTAGCCGAGTGGAAACGCACGAGGCCTATCGAGCGCCTTGACGTCGCCGAGATGCAAGCCAAACCGTCGCTCGAGCTCGCCGTGAAACTCTTCTTCTCCGAGTGCCATGATACGCGCCGCCTCGGCACGCTTCTCGGTCCAGACCAGCGAGGATCGCTTTCCGGAAAGCGGCAGGATGGCGAAGGGACCTGCGGGGAGGAAATGCTCTTCCGCACGGCCCTGATGATCGCGCTCATGGGCGACCGTGACCACAATTCCGGATTGATCGTAATCCCAGCCGTGGGTAGCAATGCCGGCGCGCTCGCGCAGCTTCGATCGCGCGCCATCCGCGGCTACCAACAGGCTCGCTTCGATGATGCTGCCGTCTGACAGCGTCACCGCGACACCGTCGCTGCGGGTGGCAAAATCAGAAACCGCAAGACCGCGAAGGTCGATCTTCTCCGCGACCGCGCGCTCGACCAGCGCATCGATCAAGAAGCGGTTTTCGATCATATGGGCAAAGGGCTCGCCCGGCTCGACATGTCCGGAAAAGGTCAGGAAGGTCGGCCGCGTGGCGTCGTCCAGTTTCGAATCCGTGACGACCATGTCCAGAATCGGCTGAGCGCCGCCGGCGACGTCGTCCCAGACGCCGATTGTCTCGAAAAGCCGCCGACAGGCCGCGACGATGGCCGTGGCGCGCGGATCGCGGCTTGGCCTGGTATCAAGCGCGGGATCGGCGACGATAATCGGCAGCTCCGGCCCAAGGCCCTGGCGCAACGCGAGCGCCAGCGCCAGTCCGGCAAACGCCCCGCCGCCGATGACAATGCCTCGCTGTACGGACATGTTGGACCGTCCTACTCGAACCTTCGAAACTCAGCTTGCTACCCTATTATAGCTGGGCAAAACAGGGCCTATAAACAAGGGGCCGCTTGCGGAACGACGAGTGCTCCAATTCCGAAGTTCGTACCGTATTGCGGCCCCACGTTTACGAACTTCGGGATCATAGGAGCACTAGCAACTTATTGATGCTGGTGCGGCTTTGAATTTGAAGTTCCTATGAGGACTCGTGGCAAAACTGATAGGAACTTCAAATTCGCGCACTAAAGAGCTTTCCGATGTCTAAAAGCCTGATCGACCTGATTTCCATCCTCGATCTCGAACCGATCGAGGTGAACCTGTTCCGTGGCAAAAGCCCGAAAACCAGCTGGCAGCGGGTTTTCGGCGGACAGGTGATCGGGCAAGCCATGGTGGCGGCGTGCCGCACGGTCGAAGGCCGGCTGCCGCACTCGCTGCATTGCTATTTCATTCTGCCGGGCGATCCGCAGATCCCGATCATCTATGAGGTCGAGAGGCTGCGTGACGGCAAGAGCTATTCGACGCGCCGGGTCACTGCGATCCAGCACGGCCATGCGATCTTTTCGATCATGGTCTCGTTCCACGTCGAGGAACCGAGCGCCTTCGATCATCAGGAAAAGATGCCGGACGTGCCGCCGCCGGAAAAGCTCACCGCCGAGGAGATGGCCAAGCAGCCGATGTTCCGCGACATGCCGGAGTTCATCCGCCGCTACTACGAATCCGACCGGCCAATCGAACTGCGCCCGGTCGAACTTGGGCGCTATTTCGGTCAGAAGATCGAGGATGGACGCATCCACGTCTGGATTCGCACGGCAGCGAAGCTGCCGGACGACCCGGCGCTTCACATGTGCGCGCTCGCTTATGCTTCGGATTTCTCGCTGCTTGACGCGGCGATGGCGCGCTACGGCCGCACGCTGTTCGACAAGCGCATGATGGCGGCAAGCCTGGATCACGCGATGTGGTTCCACCGTCCATTTCGCGCGGACGAATGGCTGCTCTACGCCCAGGATTCGCCGAGCGCGCTCGGCGGACGCGGCCTGACCCGCGGCACGATCTTCACGCAGGACGGCACGCTGGTGGCGTCGGTGGCCCAGGAAGGCTCGTTGCGTGAACGAAAGCCGACCTCTCCCTAAGCTTCGGCGTCTCGCTCGATCAGCACGGTCTGAGAGGCAAGCCAGCCCATCATCCAGCGCGCCACCCAGGGAATCGGGATGATAAAGGCGCAGGCAACAATACAGACGACAGTGCGCCAGAGATATTCAAGGCCCGAGGCCTTGAAGACGACCTCGCGCCGCGTGCCCTCGATGTTGCGACAGATCCAGCGCGTCTGCGCGCTGTACACCCACGCCCAGCCGATGATGGTGATCATGGACAGCGCGCCCAGCAAGCTCCAGCCCAAATAAGTCCAGTACGGGCCGGAGAAGCTGAGTCCCAGCGGCTGTCCACCCGACGACAGATTGGCAAAAAACCAGCGCAGCGCGGCCCAGCCGAGCGCAATCTCGATCAGGAACGAGGCGACGCTGGCGATCTTGCCGCCGATGACGTTGAGAATGATGATCAACACGACCGCGCCGAGATAATACCAAAGGACCGTCATCGGCTCGCCCGTGAAGCTGAGCTCAGCCCGCCCCGGCACGCGCGTGCGCGCGGCGAGCCATTTCAAATTGCTGACCAGCACCCACGGCAACGGGACGATGAAAATCGCCCCGACAACGAACAGCAAGAACCGGACGACAAAGTCGAGGATCTCGAAATCGACCGACAACGATCCGCTGCCGCCGCCTGCCATTGCCGGCATTCTGCCGGGCATGGAGGGCGCTTGCGCCGCGGCAGAAAACAGGCCCGGAATATCGCCGGCCTTTTGCCAACCGCTCATACCCTCGGTCCACACCAGCGTTTCGGCGCGAACAGCGCCCCTGGCAACGAGGTCGCGCAATTGGGCCTCCGGAAAAGGTCCCTGCTGCTGGCCGCGATCGGCATAGAACCAGAGTCGGTTTGACATGTTTCCCCCTCATGCGACCGTCGGACCCGACCTTGGCAAATGAGGCCGGTGCCGTTAGTGGAACTATCGACCGAAGTGGCAATTTCGCAATTGTTTTTCGGTCATGCCGCCATCTATTGTGGGCCGGGGGTAGAGGGATGCCGCTCCCGCTCACACCTTGACTGACCTTCGCAATCCGGGAAATGAAGGGCTGAACATGAAGCTCGTTGTCGCCATTATCAAACCCTTCAAGCTGGACGAGGTCCGGCAGGCGCTGACCGCCATCGGCGTGCACGGCATGACCGTCACCGAGGTCAAGGGTTACGGCCGTCAGAAGGGCCATACCGAAATCTATCGCGGCGCTGAATATGTCGTGAACTTTCTGCCGAAGCTGCGGATCGAGATCGCGGTCTCGTCCGATATTGCCGAAAAAGCGGTCGAGGTAATTACCGCGAGCGCCCGTACCGGACAGATCGGCGACGGCAAGATCTTCGTGACGCCAATCGATCACGCGTTGCGTATTCGAACCGGCGAGACCGACAGCGACGCGCTTTAAGGCGCTCGCGAAACTGCATCACACCCGGCAACGGCGCCGGGGCAACTACTAATTTGATCGGGGTGGGGAAATTCCTGATGAGCGCGCATTCGTGTCGTGCAGCGAAGCTGGCTGCGCCAATTACTCTTGTTTCCGTTGCGCTGCTTGCAACGCCATCGTTCGCGGCGACGTCCGAGATCAATGCGGCTGACACCGCCTGGATGATCGTCGCGACCGCACTCGTGCTGATGATGACGATCCCGGCGCTCGCGCTGTTTTATTCCGGCATGGTGCGCAAGAAGAACGTACTCGCCACAATGGCGCAGAGCCTTGCGGCCGTCGCTCTCATCTCGATTCTCTGGGTGGCCTTCGGCTACTCGCTGGTATTCGTCGGCGACGGTCCCTGGCTCGGCACGCTGCAACGCGCCTTTCTCGCCGGCATGACCATGGACAGCGTCAACACCGCGGCCAAGACGATCCCGGAATGTCTTTTCATGCTCTACCAGATGACGTTCGCGATCATCACGGTGGCGCTGGTTGCGGGTTCGGTCGCCGACCGGATGCGGTTCTCGGCCTATCTCTTGTTTTCGATCGGCTGGTTCATGCTGGTCTATATTCCGCTGGCCCATTGGGTATGGGGCGGCGGCTTTCTCGGCAGCGCGGGCGTTCTCGATTTTGCCGGCGGGCTGGTGGTTCACCTCAGTGCCGGCACCGGCGGCCTCGTCGCCGCGAAGGTGCTCGGGCAGCGCCACGGCTACGGCAATGAGAACCTGTCGCCGTTCGACCTTTCGCTTGCGGTGGTGGGCACCGGGCTGCTGTGGGTCGGCTGGTTTGGCTTCAACGGCGGATCGGCGCTGGCGGCCAACTCGCGCGCGGTGATGGCGATCACGTCGACCCATCTTGCGGCGTGTGCGGGCGCGCTGACCTGGGGCGCGCTTGAATGGTCGATCCAGCGCAAGCCGTCGGTGCTCGGCATGATTTCGGGCGCCGTTGCCGGCTTGGGAACGATTACGCCCGCGTCCGGATTCGTCTCGCCGTGGCAAGGCATCGTGATCGGCATCATTGCGGGCCTGGTTTGCTTCTGGGCCTGTACCTGGCTCAAGCGCCGACTGCGCTACGACGATTCGCTCGACGTCTTTGGCGTGCACGGAATCGGCGGCATGACCGGCATCATGCTGACCGGGGTATTCGCCACCGCTTCGATCGGCGGAAGTTCGGGCCTTCTCGAGGGTGAACCGCACTTGCTGCTGGTCCAGCTCTACGGCGTGGCCGTGACGCTGGGGTGGACGGCGGTTGCCACCTACCTGCTCCTCAAGCTCGTGAGCCTGTTCGTACCCTTGCGGGTGTCGTTGCAGCAGGAGCTCGAGGGCCTCGACATCTCTCAGCACGGCGAAGCGCTGCAATAGCGAGCTTTATCCGGATACCGTTTTCCTGCTTGCCCGCTGGGCATTGCGGGCGCGCGGACCCATGCCTGCCCGATATGTGAGCTGACATGCCCATCGTTTAGGCGGTGCCTTGCGGCAGTGCGGCGCATCTGGGTCGCGAGCAGCAAAAAGTGCAGCGCAAGTGACCGTTTCCGCGGCGGCCAGAACTGGCACGGCATTTGATTCTACCGCCTTTGGCTGGCCCCGCGTCGTGATCTTCTCTGCGTGGAATTTCAGTCGAGATCGCTCGGTATTCCCAAACCGAGTCCAAGCGGGGAACAAGGCTCATGAAAATCGTTATGGCGGTCATCAAGCCATTCAAGCTCGAAGAAGTTCGCGATGCCCTGACCGCCATCGGCGTTCACGGCCTGACGGTCACCGAGGTCAAGGGATATGGCCGGCAGAAGGGTCATACCGAAATCTATCGCGGCGCCGAATATGCGGTGAGCTTCCTGCCCAAAATCAAGATCGAAGTCGCGATCGCCTCGGACCAGGTCGACAAGACCATCGAAGCCATCACGTCGGCCGCCAAGACGGGCCAGATCGGCGACGGCAAGATCTTCGTCATCAATCTCGAAAATGCAGTCCGGATCCGGACCGGCGAGGCGGATGCCGCCGCGCTCTAGTGGTCGGATCGGCCAGCGCCATCACCTTTTTTCCAATCAGGAGTAAGACGAAATGACGTTCAAGCGTCCCACCAGCACGGGATTGGCGGCCCTCGCCGTCGGTCTGCTTGCCGCGAGCGCTGCCCATGCCGAGCCTGTCGTCAACAAGGGCGACAATGCCTGGATGCTCACCTCGACAGTGCTCGTGCTGTTGATGACGATCCCGGGCCTTGCGCTGTTCTATGGCGGCCTCGTTCGTTCCAAGAACATGCTCTCGGTCTTGATGCAGGTGTTTTACACGGTCTGCATCGTCACCGTCCTTTGGGCGCTTTACGGCTACAGCCTCGCCTTCACCGGCGGCAGCGATTTCCTGGGTGGTTTCTCGAAAGCCTTCCTGTCGGGCGTGACGCCGGATTCCAAGGCGGCCACCTTCAGCGTCGACGCCAATATCTCCGAGCTCGTCTACGTCTGCTTCCAGATGACCTTTGCGGCCATCACGCCGGCGCTGATCGTCGGCGCTTTCGCCGAACGCATGAAGTTCGCGGCAGTCGCGCTGTTCATTCCGCTTTGGGTCACGCTGATCTATTTCCCGATCGCGCACATGGTCTGGTACTGGGCCGGTCCGGATGCGATCTCGGATGCGGTGAAGGCGATTGCGGCCGCCGGCAGCGATGCGGCGGCAAAGGCCGCCGCGGAAGCCAAGCTCGCCGAAGTCAATGCCGACGCCGGCTGGATCTTCAAGAAGGGCGCGATCGACTTCGCCGGCGGCACCGTCGTGCACATCAACGCCGGGATCGCAGGTCTGGTCGGCGCTTTGATTGTCGGCAAGCGCGTCGGTTACGGCAAGGACCTGATGGCGCCGCATTCGCTGACGATGTCGATGATCGGCGCATCGCTGCTTTGGGTCGGCTGGTTCGGTTTCAACGCCGGCTCCAATCTTGAAGCCACCGGCGGCGCAGCGCTTGCCATGACCAACTCGTTTGTCGCAACCGCGGCGGCAGCGTTGTCATGGACGTTCTGCGAGTGGATGATCAAGGGTCATCCCTCCGTGCTCGGAATCATTTCCGGCGCCGTCGCAGGCCTCGTCGCGGTGACGCCCGCGGCCGGCTATGCAGGCCCCATGGGCGCGATCGTGCTCGGCCTTATCGTCGGCGTGGTCTGCTTGTTCTTCGTCACCACGATAAAGAACGCATTGGGCTACGACGACTCGCTCGACGTCTTCGGCGTGCACTGCATCGGCGGAATCATCGGCGCGCTCGGCACCGGAATTCTGGTCAATCCGGCGCTCGGCGGCACCGGAATCATGGACTACACCACCGGCAAAATCGCCGATTACGAATTCGGCGCGCAGATGGTTTCCCAGATCTGGGGCGTCAGCACCACGCTGGTGTGGTCGGGTGTCGGCTCGGCGGTGCTCTACAAGGTCGTCGATGTCATCGTAGGCCTGCGCGCCAACATCGACAGCGAACGTGAAGGCCTCGACCTCACCGACCACACCGAGCGCGCCTACAACATGTGAGTTCTCCCGAGGGCGCTCCTTTTTCGGAAGGCGCGCCCAGAACTACGGTTTGAGCACATACCCGGCAATGCTCCGACCGTTGAGGGGCTTCAGCGCAAGCTGGAGCCCCTTCTTTTTTGCCGCTTCCGGCAAGCCGGATTTCATCGCCCAGGCCCCTTTCCGAAGTTCGTGCTCCATTGCAGCCCCACCGTCACGAACTTCGGAAAGTCATGGGCACTGGTAAACTATTGAAGCTAGTACCGCTTAACGATCTGAGTCCCTGATCGAACTCGCCGCTTGTGGTGCAGGGACTTCAGATCGGCGGTACTAGGCCGATGGTTAATCGCGTCTTAACCTCGCCGTATCTATGGTGGTTTGATCCCTCTCCCGCCGGTCCCGACAGGGATCGGCGGCCCAAAAGAGTGCTGGCGCGACACGTATGGCCATGACCGCATCATCCCGCGCGCCCCAGGGCGGTGAAACCCAGCAGGGCGAACGTTCACCGTTCTTGCGGGTGACCGAATTGCTGGCCCCCTATCAGCCATCCAAGCCATTGATAACATTATCTTTAGGCGAGCCGCAGCACCCCGTGCCGGCGTTCGTCGGCCCGGTGCTGGCCGAACACATTGCCGACTTCGGCCGCTACCCGATCGCCAAGGGCATCGAGCCCTTCCGGCGTGCCGCATCCGGCTGGCTGTCCCGGCGTTTCAACCTGCCCCGGCCCATCGACCCCGAGACCGAATTGTTGGTGCTCAGCGGCAGCCGCGAAGGACTTTTCCTCGCGGCGCAGACCGCTGTTCGCTTGGCCGGAGACCGCAAGGGCAAACCGGCCATTCTGATGCCCAATCCCTTCTATCCGGCCTATGGCGCGGGCGCCCGCGCCGCCGGCTGCGAACCGATCTATCTTCCGGCCACCGTCGCCAACGGATTTTTGCCGGACCTCGACACGCTCGACGAAGCGACTTTGGCGCGAACCGTGGCGATGTACATCGCCTCTCCCGCCAATCCGCAAGGCTCCGTCGCCTCCCGGGATTATTTCGCTCGTCTGAAAAAGACTCGCCGATCGCCACGGCTTCGTGATTTTCAGCGACGAGTGCTATTCGGAAATCTACACGCAACAAGCACCCGGCAGCATGCTCGAATGCGCCGGCGACGATTTCGCCAATGTGGTTGCGTTTCAATCGCTGTCGAAGCGGTCGAACCTGCCGGGCATGCGCATCGGCTTTGCTGCCGGCGACAAGCGCTTCCTCAGCGCCTTCCATGAACTGCGCAACGTAGCCGCACCCCAGGTGCCGGTGCCGGTGCAGCATGTGGCGGCTGCCGCCTACAATGACGAAGCCCATGTCGAGGAAAATCGGCGGCTCTACCGGATCAAATTCGATCTTGCCGACCAGATTCTCGGCAACCGCTACGGCTACCGGCGTCCGGCCGGAGGCTTTTGCGTCTGGCTCGACGTCTCGGCAAAGGGCGGCGACGAAGCGGCAACCGTTACGCTCTATCGTGATGCGGGTGTCCGGGTGATCCCTGGCAGCTACCTCGCAAGACAGCAGCCGGACGGCAGCAATCCCGGCGCAGGCTTCATCCGTCTCGCGCTTGTCGCAGACAGCGAAACGACGGCCGAGGCGCTGCACCGGCTGGTTCAAATTCTGGGTTAGAGAGCATGGCGACAATCGAACGCGTCATTCCCCTGGTGAGCCAGTTACCGGCCGCGATCCGCGAGGCGCTGTTCCGCCGCTTGCGCGAACTCACCGGCCTCGGCTTGCTGACATTGGCCGGCGGCGCGGCCGCGTCGCTCGCGACCTGGTCGGTGCAGGACCCGAGCTTCAGCCACGCAACGTCGCGTCCGATTCACAATCTTGCAGGCTATACCGGCGCCATCAGCGCCGACCTGCTGATGCAGATTCTCGGCCTGGGCGCGATCATGCTGATCCTGCCGGTCGCGGTGTGGGGTTGGCGCATGCTGACCCACCGGGCCTTCGACCGCGAAGCGCTGCGGCTCGGCTGCTGGATCTTGTGCACGGTGGTGGCCGCGGGATTTGCGAGCTGCTGGCCGCATGGTGGCGCCTGGCCACTGCCGACCGGGCTCGGCGGGGTCGTCGGCGACGCGCTGGTGCGCGCTCCGGCCGTCGTATTCGGCCCCCCCGGATTCATCTACTGCCTCGTGCTCGGAATCATCCTTGGCGCAGCCACGATCGCAACCTTCGTGTTTGCGAGCGGCATCGGCTCGCAGCCCCGCGACGAAGATCTGGCCACGATCGACGAAGACGATGAACCGCTTTCCGAAGACGGAGATGGCGGCTCGATCTCGCTCGGCTGGGTTGTCCACGCCTTGATGAGCACCAAGGCGCGGCTGGCCTGGCTGTTCGGCGCGGCCTATCGCTCGCTGGTTGCAAGCGGATCATCCGGCCAACGCGCGACAACATCCTTCGATCGTCACGAGCCGAACCTTGGCAGCCGCGCGGCGCCGAGCATCGCGCCGGAAGGTGGCGACGAGGAGTACGAGGAAGAAGAGGAAGAAGAGGACGAGGAAGACGAAGAGCCGGCCGCGCGAACGCCGCGCAAGAAGGCTGCTCCGAAATCGCCTACCCGGAAGAACGACAAATGGGATTTCCCGGAAATGTCGTTGCTCGCTGCACCCAAGGCTACCGATCGTAAGCCCCTGTCCAAAGCCGAACTGGACACCAATTCACGCCGGCTCGAAGCCGTATTGCAGGATTTCGGCGTCCGCGGCGAAATCGGCAAGGCCAATCCCGGTCCGGTCGTCACGCTGTACGAGCTCGAGCCCGCACCCGGAATCAAGTCGTCGCGCGTGATCGGACTTCGCTGACGATATCGCACGCTCGATGAGCGCACTTTCCGCGCGCGTCGCCGTCGTGCCCGGCCGCAACGCCATCGGCATCGAATTGCCTAACGCGCACCGCGAGAAGGTCTACCTGCGCGAACTGCTCACCGCAAAAGAACTCAACGATTCCGTCGCAAAGCTTCCGCTCTGCCTCGGCAAAACCATCGGCGGCGATCCCGTCATCATCGACCTCGCCCGCACGCCGCACATGCTGATCGCCGGCACCACCGGCTCCGGTAAATCGGTCGCGATCAACACCATGATCCTGAGCCTCGTCTACCGGCTGCGACCCGACCAATGCCGGCTGATCATGGTCGATCCAAAAATGCTCGAACTCTCGGTCTATGACGGCATTCCGCATTTGCTGACGCCCGTCGTGACCGATCCCAAGAAGGCCGTCGTCGCGTTGAAATGGGCGGTGCGCGAGATGGAAGAGCGCTACAAGCGCATGGCCAAGCTCGGCGTGCGCAACATCGATGGCTATAACGCACGCCTCGTCGAAGCCAGGGCCAAGGGCGAAGAGCTCACGCGCACCGTGCACACCGGCTTCGACAAGGAAACCGGCAAGGCGATCTACGAAGAAGAAAAGCTCGACCTCGATCCGTTGCCCTTTATCGTCATCATCGTCGACGAAATGGCCGACCTGATGATGGTCGCCGGCAAGGACATCGAAGGCGCGGTGCAGCGTCTTGCACAGATGGCGCGCGCCGCCGGCCTGCACGTGATCCTCGCCACGCAACGTCCCTCGGTCGACGTGATCACCGGCACGATCAAGGCGAACTTCCCGACCCGCGTCGCCTTTCAGGTCACCTCGAAGATCGACAGCCGGACGATTTTGGGCGAAATGGGCGCCGAACAACTGCTCGGCCAGGGCGACATGCTCTACATGGCGGGCGGAGGTCGCATCAGCCGCGTGCACGGTCCCTTCGCCTCCGACGAAGAAGTCGAGAAGGTGGTGCGTCACCTCAAGACGCAGGGGTCACCGGAGTACCTCGAGGCGGTCACGGCCGAGGAGCCGTCCGAAGAGGACGGAGCGGTCTTCGATGGCACGAGCATGGGCAGCGACGGCGGCGGCGACCTGTTCTCGCAGGCGGTGGCCATCGTCAAACGCGATCGCAAGGCCTCGACCAGCTATATTCAGCGGCGGCTACAAATTGGCTACAATCGTGCGGCATCGCTGATGGAGCGGATGGAACTTGAGGGCATCGTGGGACAGGCGAATCACGCTGGTAAGCGCGAAATCCTCGTTCCGGAAGAAGAAGGCGGCTTTTGATCACGCTTCGCGGCCTCCATAACCCCACCAACTGCGGCTCTTTTTCACGGAAAATCGATAGCCCCTTTGGGGCGAAGCGCGATAAAAAGAGCACCCGACCGATCGGACGATGCGTTGACTGAAAACCTGAAAAATCGAATGCCCACACGATTCTCGCTTTCCTTCCAACGTGCTGCGTTCAGGCGAGCCGGGGCGGCGTTTGCTGTCTCAACATATTTCGCCGCGGTCTCGACCGCAGCGGTTGCTCAGGCTCCGATTCCGCCGCAAGGCGTTCCCTCACCCAAGGCTGCGCCGAAATCCCGAGATAACCCGGCGGACGGACAAAAGGGCCCAACGACCACCGGCGTGATGCAGGCGCCACCGACGCCGTTCATTCCCGACCCGCACCGCAACGTGCCCTTGAGTCTTTTTGCGACCTTCGACGACAAGCAGAAGGCGCAGGCCGCGAAAGTCAGCAGCTACCTGTCATCGGTTCAGACGCTGATCGGCAGCTTCGTTCAGGTCGGCCCCGACGGCTCCAAGACCAAAGGCCAGTTCTACATCCAGAAGCCCGGCAAGGTTCGCTTCGAATATGACTCGCCGAATCCGATCGCCATCGTCGCGGATGGATCGATGGTCGCGATTCGCGACCGCAACCTTTCGACCCAGGACCTCTACCCGCTGTCGCAAACGCCGCTGCGATATCTGCTGTCGGACCGCATCGACCTGATGAAGGACACCAACGTCGTCAGCGTGACCGCCGACGATCTCTTCGTCAGCATCACCATCGAAGAACGCCAATTGCTGACGGGGACGAGCCGGTTGATGCTGATGGTCGGCGCCAAGGACGGCCAGCTCAAGCAATGGACGGTGACGGATCCGCAAGGCTACGACACCACCGTTGCGGTCTATAACCTCGATACGTCGCGCAAGATCGATCCTGGCATGTTCAAGATCGACATGAACGATCGCATCTTTCCGCCGGGCTAGGATTGTCGCGACAATCCACTATTCCCTGACGGAATCGCAAAATCATCCTTGATCGCGAGGCGCAGACATGCGTGTTCGCTGGGCATGCGCTTTTCCCTGACGACCTGGAATATCAATTCGGTGCGCTTGCGCATCAACATCGTCGCTAAATTCATCAAGTCGGTGCGGCCCGATGTCCTGTGCTTGCAGGAAACCAAATGCATCGACGATGCATTTCCGCTCAAGCGCTTCAAGCGGCTAGGCTACGAGCACATCGCGCTGAACGGGCAAAAGGGCTACCACGGCGTCGCCATCGTTTCGCGGTTGCCGTTCGAGAAGACCGACATCCGGACCTTCTGCGACAAGCTCGATTCGCGTCATATCTCGGTGGAGTTCGGCGAAGGCGCCCGGCTTTCCAAACCGCTGGTCTTGCATAATTTCTACGTGCCGGCCGGCGGAGACATCCCGGATCCCGCGCTCAATCCGAAATTCGAGCACAAGCTCCGCTTTCTCGATGAAATGAAATCCTGCGAGCCGCTGCATCCGCGGGGCGATGATCGGCACATTCTGGTTGGCGACCTCAACGTGGCGCCGCATGAAAACGACGTCTGGTCGCACAAGCAGCTATTGAAGATCGTTTCGCACACACCGATCGAATGCGAGAAGCTGCTGGCGGCGCAGAGCCACGGCGAGTGGATCGACGTCGCGCGTGATCGCATCCCGATGTCCGAGAAGGTCTATACCTGGTGGAGCTATCGCGCAGCCGACTGGACGGTGGGCAACCGTGGCCGCAGGCTCGACCACATCTGGGTCTCACGCGCCTTGAAAGATCGCGTGAACGATTACCGGATCACCCGCGATGCGAGAGGCTGGGAGCGGCCGTCCGACCACGTTCCCGTGACGGTCACGCTCGACCTTTAGCTCTTGCCGAGACCGGCCTGATGCCTCAGGTCGAGAGCTTGCCGCTCGCCATGAGAATGTCGCTGGCGATCTGGCTTGTGCGCTTTCGCAAATTCGTCGCGCAGCCGCCGTGCCGCAGCCGGATCGCTTTCCAGCACCCGCTGGAACAGGCTGCGGGCGACGCGAATCACCGATGAAGTCCTCGATGGCGGTGGCCGTCGAAGGCCGCCGCGTTGCGTTGATCAAAGCGAGTTCGCCGATCAGGTCGCCGGGACCGGCGACGACCGTCGCACCGCCGTCCTCGATACGAAATTGTCCACGCTGAACAATGAAGCCGCCGTCAGCCTCGTCGCCGGCGTGGAACAGCACGGAATCGCGCGCGAGGTTGCGTTGTTCGGAGCCGATCGCCAGCATGCGCAACGAAGCGGTCCCAAGCACGCGCAGCGTCGGGACACGCTCCAGCAGGGCAACGTCATCATCGATCGACATCAGAAACCAGTTGCGTGACGAAGAATTGTGAGCCGAATTGTATCACGGCACCAGCTTGTAGCCACCGGCTTCCGTTACCAGGATTTCCGGATTGGCTGCGTCCTTCTCGATCTTCTGGCGCAGGCGATAGATGTGCGTTTCGAGCGTGTGGGTGGTGACGCCGGAATTGTAACCCCAGACCTCCTGGAGCAACGTTTCGCGCGACACCGGCGCCTGACCGGCGCGGTAAAGGAAGCGGAGAATCGCGGTTTCCTTTTCCGTCAGCCGCACCTTTCGGGCATTGGCGCCGGTCAACATTTTTGAGCCGGGCCGGAAGCTGTAGGGGCCGACCGAGAACACGGCGTCTTCGCTGGCCTCATGCTGGCGAAGCTGCGCGCGGATGCGCGCGAGCAAAACGGCGAAACGGAATGGCTTGGCGACGTAGTCATTGGCACCGGATTCGAGTCCCAAAATCGTATCCGAATCAGTGTCGTGGCCGGTCAGCATGATGATCGGGGCCTTGAAGCCGCCCTTGCGCAAGGAGCGCACGACTTCGCGGCCATCGGTATCGGGCAGCCCGACATCCATCAGCACCAGATCGGGGGCATCGGTCTTGGCTGCGGTCGCGCCCTTGGCGCCAGTGTCGACCGCGGAAGCTTCGAATTCGTCGTGTAGCGAGAGTTGCTCCACCAGCGTATCGCGCAGATCGGTATCGTCATCCACGATCAGGATCTTGCGGGCATTGGCCATGGTACAGTCCTTATAAAGGCATCGGCGCGGGCCCAAGGGGTGTTGAGCCGGGTCGTATTGGTCAAACGGGGGTCTTCATGACTTTCGTCATGAGCTATGCGGCTGTTACGAATTCACAAGCCGAAACGCAATCTACCTTAGGATTCGCGAGTATTTAGATGAATGTCCTGTAATGCGGCGGGGTCGAATTGTCCCATGTCGGCAACCAGTAGACTCCCGGGGCTTATGGATAATTCCCGGTTTTCAGACACTTACTTAAAAATCGGTCGGACCGGGCCGCTGGCGGCGATTCGGGTCCAGCGAGCGGCGGGTGACCCTTGCCGCGGTTGGCTCGTGGCCGGGCACCATACGATTCCGGTCGCCCTGGGCCGTGGTGGAATCATTGCCAACAAGCGCGAGGGCGACGGCGGGACCCCAAAAGGGACCTTCCGGCCTCGGCAATTGTGGTGGCGCGCCGACCGCGCGAGGACGACCGCAGACCTTCCTGCCGGTGCGCGCCATCCAGCTTGAGGATGCCTGGTGCGAAGACCCGGCGAGCCGCCACTACAATCGAGCGGTCAAGCTCGGCCGGCCGGCCGGCGGTGACCGGTTGACGCGCGACGATCATCTCTACGACTTCATCATCGAGATCGACCACAATATGCGGCCCACGATCGCCGGCCGCGGCAGCGCCGTGTTCCTGCACCTGGCGCGGCCGAATTTTTCGCCGACCGCCGGATGCGTCTCGATGACCAAGCCGGCGATGCTGCAACTCTTGCGCCGGATCGGCACGGATACAAAGATCATCATTGGCTAGTGGAACGTCAGGCCCCGACACGAGATTGGAAAGATCACGATGCTGGACAACGACAAGATCGCGGCGGCCGCCAGGACCCTGAGCGACCACTGGCGCGCCGGCACCAAGCTCGAGAACCTCGATGCTTCCATCCGGCCGCTTGATCGCGCCGAGGGTTATGCGGTGCAGGCTGCGCTCGCAAAACATTCCAGCGGCCGATTGTTCGGCTGGAAGATCGCAGCAACCAGCGAGGCCGGTCAAAAGCACATCAATGTCAGCGGGCCGCTGGCAGGACGCATCTTCACCGAGACCGTGATTGCCGACGGCGGCACGGCGTCGATGAAAGGCAACGAGATGCGCGTCGGCGAGGCCGAGTTCGCTTTCCGCTTTGCACGCGACGTGTCGCCGCGAACCAATCCCTATTCGGTGCAGGAAGTGTTAGGGGCGGTCGGCACGCTGCACCCGGCGATCGAAATTCCGGATTCGCGCTTCGCTGATTTCGTCCAAGCGGGTGAAGCACAACTCATCGCCGACAATGCCTGCGCACATCTCTTTGTGCTCGGCGACGCCACGGGCGCGGACTGGCGCAATCTCGACCTGGTCAACGAGCGGCCCGTCGTGACGCTGCGCGGCGAGAAACATGTCGGCCACGGCAAGAACGTGCTCGGCGACCCGCGCGTGGCGCTCGCCTGGTGCGTCAACGAATTGCGCGCGCTCGGGATCGCCTTGCGGGAAGGCGAGGTCATCACGACAGGAACGTGCTGCACGCCGTTGCCGATCCAGGCCAGCGACGTGTTCGCGGCCGACTTCGGCGTGCTCGGCAAGGTGTCGGTGGGATTCGGCTAAACGTCGCGTGAGTTCTCGGCCGGGCCGTATCTCTAGTGAGTCTCCACCGCCGCCACATGACCGTCTGATCCCGTGAACGAATGAAAAAACCCCAGCGCTCGGCATCTATCGTCATCGACGTGTAAAGCGCTCTGACGGCGCCATATTCCGGATCGCTCGGACTGAGTTCATCGAGTTTCCGTCTCAACTCCGTCAAATGCTTAAGTCTTGCTCGCTTGTTGACCAGCCAATAGAAGCCCACAATCGACGCAACAACGCCGAACATGGTTACGGTGGAAGATGCCGCCACCGGAATAGATTCATTCTGTGCCGCTTCCATTATCGATTGCGCGGTTGAACGAACCATCACTCAGCGAACAAATCCTTACCCGCGATGGCCGAAGATCGCCGAACCCACGCGAATGTGGGTGGCGCCCATCGCAATGGCGATCGCGAAATCCGCGCTCATTCCCATCGACAGACCAGTGAGGCCGTTACGCGCGGCGATCTTGGCGGTCAACGCGAAGTGCGGCGCCGGTGCGTCGTCGACCGGCGGAATGCACATCAGGCCCGAGATCTCCAGGCCGTACTTCTCGCGACAGCTTGCGATGAAGCTATCGGCATCCGCCGGCGCGATGCCGGCCTTCTGCGGTTCCTCACCGGTGTTGAGTTGAACGAACAATTGCGGCCGCCGGGATTGGGCGCGCAATTCCTTGGCCAGCGCCTCACAGAGGCTCGGACGATCGACCGAGTGGATTGCATCGAACAGCGCCACCGCTTCCTTGGTCTTGTTGGATTGCAGCGGACCGATCAGATGGAGGGCGAGGCCGGAGTAAGCCGACATTAACCCTGGCCACTTGGCCTTGGCTTCCTGAACGCGATTCTCTCCGAACACACTTTGCCCTGCCTTGATGATCGGCTCGATCGCAGGCGCATCGAATGTCTTGGAGACGGCAACCAGCGTCACCGAGGCACGGTCGCGACGCGCTTCCTTGCAAGCCCGTGCCACCGCCTCTTCGACGGAAGCGAGCCCGGTTGGTAAATGTCCGGTTAGCTGCGAGGTTTTCTCAGAGGTCATGGACGCCGCCAGTTGGTAATCCCATCGTTCGTTCCATTTTTATATAATCCAGGCAGAGCTTCTTGAAAGCTTCCCTGTAGGTTGCGCTTGGGGCGGGAAACCAGCATGTCAGGCTTTGACATCAAGCGCAAAAGAGCAGGACTGAACAAGCTATTCGGAATCCGCGCGCGGCTTGCTTTGCTGGCGCTGATCCTGGTGGCGCCGCTGATGCTCGAACGCGCCCGCTCGCTCGAAGAAGCGCGCAACAAGCAGATTGCACTCGCCTATTCCGAGTTCGCCCGTCTCGCCCAGCACAGCGCCGACAGCCAGCGCGAAGCCATTGCATCGGTCGAGACCGTGTTGAAGTCGGCCGCCCATATCCAGGCCGCGAGCAGCGCTACCAATCCGAGCTGCAACACGCTGTCGGCAAGTCTTCCGGTCAAGCTGCCCTGGATTCGCAGTCTGACGATCGTCGGCAACGACGGCCGCATCAAATGCGCGACGCTCGACACGCTGGTCGGCATCGACCTGAACGACCGCGATTATCTCAAGCGCGCACGCATGGCGCACGATATCGTATTCAGCGATTTCCTGAATTCCAAATATGACAACGAACCGATCGTGATGTCGGCCTACCCGGTCGCCGCGGTCAATCCCGAATCCGATCTCGTCATTGTAGCCGGCGTCAATCTCGACTGGATGTCGAAGATCATGAGCGATCTGAGTGGCCGGCGCGGCATCCTGGCGATCCTCGTCGACAGCACCGGAACCGTGCTGGCGGGTCCGGCGGACATGGCCCGCATGGTTGGCCGTTCGCTCGCCGGCGTTCCGGCGCTCGCCGGCGCCGTCACGCGCGCGATCAATTCGGATCAGGAGACCGGACTGTTTTCGTTTCCCTCCACGGATGGCGTCAAGCGCACGCTCAGTTTTTCGCGAATTCCCGGCACGGAATCCCGCCTGATCCTGATCGTCGATGAAGCCAAGGTGGCGGCCGGCATCAACCGCGACATCCGCAACGCCTATTTGCAACTCTTCCTGGTCTGCGTGTTCGTGCTGGTGGGCGCACTGGTCGCGGCTGAAAAGATCATCATCCAGCCGATCCACAAGCTCGTCGCCATCGCAAGACGCTTCGGCGAAGGCGATTTGTCGGTGCGCGCGGCCAACAGTCCGCTGCCATCAGAGTTCGCGCCACTGGCGCGCGCGTTCGACGCGATGGCGAGCCAACTCTCCGAACGCGAGCGCGAACTGATCGCCTCCAACGATCGCCTGACCGTGATGGCCTCGATCGACATGCTGTCCGGCCTGGCCAATCGCCGCGGGTTCCAGAGCCGGCTCGATTTCGAATGGATGAAGGCCCAGCAATTCGGCAACGAGCTGTCGCTGCTGATGATCGACGTCGATCATTTCAAGCTGTTCAACGACACCTACGGCCACCCCGAAGGCGATGTCTGTCTCTCGCGGATCGGCGAGACGCTCGCGGGCCTTGCTGCTGCGACGTCGGGTTTTGCCGCCCGTTATGGCGGCGAGGAGTTCAGCCTGTTGCTGCCGAACACCACGATCGGCCGTGCGCGCGAGATCGGCGAAATGGTACGGACGGCGGTGCAGGGCCTCGCGATCCCGCACATCACTTCCAGCCATCTGGCGGTGACCGTCAGTGTGGGCGTGGCCGGCGTGAAGCCGTGCGAGGCGCTCACCCCCGGCGATCTCCTCGAAGCCGCGGACGCGAGCCTCTATGTCGCAAAGCGCCAGGGGCGTAACGCCGTCGCCGAGCACAGCCTCGCGCGCGTGGGCGAAAACGGCAGCTCCGTCGCCCTGGCGGGCTAGTGGTCCGATTCTAACATTTGCACCCCGTCGCAGCGGGCACTTTTACAAATGTTAGAATCAAAGGACCACTAGCAAATATGGGTTTCTAGTGGAGTTTTGGATTTGACATTCGCTTCTCGAACTCGTGGCCAGGCGGATAGCGAATGTCAAATCCACTCCACTAGCCTGCTGCCATTGCAGACGCTGCGGCAGCCTCTGCACCCTCGACCCGTTGACCGGAAAGCCGCTTTTGTGGCCTAGTCCGCCGTCATTTACGGATGACCCGAATCCACCAAAAACCAAGCGATTCCATGAGCTCCGAACGCTACAACGCCCGCGAATCCGAACCCTATTGGCAGCGCCAGTGGGACGAAAAGGCGATTTTTGCCGCCAAGAACGACGATCCGCGGCCGAAATACTATGTGCTGGAGATGTTCCCCTACCCATCGGGGCGCATCCATATCGGTCACGTCCGGAACTACACGCTCGGCGACGTGCTGGCCCGCTTCATGCGCGCCAGGGGATTCAACGTGCTGCATCCGATGGGCTGGGATGCCTTCGGGCTGCCGGCGGAAAACGCTGCGATCGAGCGCAAGGTCGCGCCGAAGGCGTGGACCTACGACAACATCGCCGCGATGAAGAAGCAGTTGCGCTCGATCGGCCTGTCGCTCGACTGGTCCAGAGAGTTCGCCACCTGCGATCCGTCCTACTACCGGCACCAGCAGAAAATGTTCAACGACTTCCTGCGTGCCGGCCTCGCCGAACGCGAGAAGCGCAAGGTCAACTGGGACCCGGTCGACATGACCGTGCTCGCCAACGAGCAGGTGATCGACGGGCGCGGCTGGCGCTCGGGCGCCGTCGTCGAACAGCGCGAAATGAATCAGTGGGTCTTCAAGATCACGAAGTACTCGCAGGAACTGCTCGACGCGCTCGATACGCTCGACCGCTGGCCCGACAAGGTCCGGCTGATGCAGCGCAACTGGATCGGACGCAGCGAGGGCCTCTTGGTCCGCTTTGCGCTCGACAAGGCGACGACGCCGGCCGGCGAGACCGAGCTGAAGATTTTCACCACGCGGCCCGACACCTTGTTCGGCGCCAAGTTCATGGCGATTTCCGCCGACCATCCGCTGGCGCAGGCAGCGGCGGCGAAGAACCCGAAACTCGCCGAGTTCATCGCCGAGATCAAACGCATCGGCACCGCGCAGGAAGCCATCGACACCGCCGAGAAGCAGGGCTTCGACACCGGCATCCGCGCGGTTCACCCGTTCGACCCGAACTGGAAGCTGCCGGTGTATGTCGCCAACTTCGTGCTGATGGAATACGGCACCGGCGCGATCTTCGGCTGCCCGGCGCACGACCAGCGCGACCTCGATTTCGTGAACAAATACGATCTCGGCAATACGCCGGTGGTTTGTCCCGAGGGCCAGGATCCGAAAGCCTTCGTCATCACCGACACCGCCTATGACGGCGACGGCCGCATGATCAATTCGCGTTTCCTCGACGGCATGACAATCGAGCAGGCCAAGCAAGAGGTCGCGAAACGACTTGAGGCGGAGCTCCGCGGCAATGCACCGGTCGGTGAGCGGCAGGTGAATTTCCGCCTGCGCGATTGGGGCATCTCGCGCCAGCGCTACTGGGGCTGTCCGATTCCGGTCATTCATTGCCCGAAATGCGACGTGGTGCCGGTTCCCGACAAGGACCTGCCGGTGGTGTTGCCCGAAGACGTGACCTTCGACAAACCGGGCAACGCGCTCGACCATCACCCGACCTGGAAGCACGTCAATTGCCCGCAATGCGGCGGCAAAGCCGTGCGCGAAACCGACACCATGGACACCTTCGTCAATTCGTCCTGGTACTTCGCGCGTTTCACCGATCCCTGGAACGAGACCGCGCCGACCACGCCTGCCGTGGCGAACCGGATGATGCCGGTCGACCAGTATATCGGCGGCGTCGAGCACGCGATCCTGCATCTGCTCTACAGCCGCTTCTTCACCCGCGCGATGATGGCAACCGGCCACATCGACATGAAGGAACCGTTCGCCGGCATGTTCACCCAGGGCATGGTGGTGCACGAGACCTATCAGAAGGCCGACGGCACCTACGTCACCCCGGCGGAAGTGAAGGTCGAGACGATCGGCAGCGAGCGCCACGCCACCATGATTTATGGCGGCGAGCAGGTGACGATCGGCGCCATCGAGAAGATGTCGAAGTCGAAAAAGAACACGGTCGACCCTGACGACATCATCGCGACCTACGGCGCCGACGTCGCGCGCTGGTTCATGCTGTCGGACTCACCGCCCGACCGCGACGTGATCTGGAGCGACGAGCGCGTGCAGGGCGCTTCACGTTTCGTGCAGCGGCTCTGGCGGCTGATCAATGAATCCGCCGAGATCGGCGCTGCCGCCCCGGCAGCGCGTCCCGCGACGTTCGGCGCCGATGCGCTCGGCTTGCGCAAGGCGACCCACAGCGCGCTCGACAAGGTGTCGAACGGGATCGAACGGCTGCATTTCAATGTCTGCCTGGCCCATATCCGGGAATTTTCCAACGCGCTCGGCGAAATCCTCGCCCGTCCCGCGCAGCCTGCCCCGGACCTGACCTGGGCGGTCCGCGAGGCCGGCGTCACCCTGGTTCAACTGGTTGCGCCGATGATGCCCCATTTGGCGGAGACCTGCTGGACGGTCCTGAAGCAGCCGGGTCTGGTTTCCGAGGCAAACTGGCCCCAAATCGAACGAGATTTGCTGGTTGAAGACACCGTCACATTGGTGGTCCAGGTCAATGGCAAGAAGCGGGGCGAAGTCACAGTCGCGCGCACTGCCCAGAATCCGGAAATTGAGGCTGCCGTTTTGGCCCTTGATGCGGTAAAACAATCCCTGGGGGACAAGCCGGTGCGCAAAGTGATTGTTGTTCCGATGAGGATCGTGAATGTCGTTGGCTAGGATGCGGATCCTCAGTCGGTTTCTCGTCGTGGCCGCGCTGGCGGCCCTGACGGCGGGCTGCTTTCAGCCGATGTATGCCGAGCATGCCGACGGCACGCCGGGCCTGCGCGACAAGTTGATGGGCGTGGAACTCCCGCCGGTCGACAAGCCCAACGCATCGCGCGAAGCCCGCCTCGGCGTCTTGATCCGCAATGCCCTGGCGTTCAAGCTCTACGGCACCGCGACCGGGGGTCCGCCGACCCATCGGCTGGTGATCAAATTCACCACCTCGCGTTACGATCTCATGACCGATGCGAACACGGGACTGCCGACCAGCGAAAACACCGGCATCGACGCCCAGTACAACTTGATCGACAACGCCACCAACAAGTCGGTGATGACCGGAACCACGTTCTCGCATGTCTCCTACGACATCCCCGGCAGCTATCAGCGGTTTTCGCGTGAGCGTGCCTTGCGTGACGCCGAAGATCGCGCCTCTCAGGAGATCGCCGAGAACATCAAGACGCGCCTGGCTTCCTATTTCTTTTCCGGCGCCTGAAAATTCGGCCTCCGCCACTTCCCGGGACGCAAGCCGCAAGTTTCCATCGTCATCTCTGCCATTCGGATTGCGGCGGCTTAGCCAATCCGAAAACGACTGATAGTGTTCGTCCATGGTGGCGCTCCGCGGAAAAGAGATCGATGCCTTCCTGGCCCGGCCCGATGCCGGCCGTCCGATCATTCTGCTTTACGGTCCGGATGCCGGCCTGGTGCGTGAGCGGGCCGAAGCGTTGTTGGCGTCGGCCGTCGACGACCCCAGCGATCCGTTCTCTCTGGTCAGATTGGATGGCGATGAACTTTCAGCCGAGCCGTCCCGGCTGGTCGACGAAGCGCTGACCATTCCCTTGTTCGGTGGCCGCCGTGCGATTCGCGTTCGCGCCGGCTCGCGGAGTTTTGCCAGCGGCATCGACGCGCTGGCCGATACACCGCTGAAGGATTGCCGCATCGTGATCGAGGCCGGCGAGTTGCGGCCGGAGTCGCCGTTACGAAAAGCCTGCGAGCGCGCCAAGACGGCGGTGGCGATCGCATGCTATCCGGACACCGAACGCGACCTTGCCAAACTGATCGACGACGAGCTCAGGCTCTCGAGCTTGCGCATTGCCTCCGATGCCCGCGCGGTGCTGATGGGCTTGCTCGGCGGTGACCGTCAGGCATCGCGCAACGAGCTGCGCAAGCTCACGCTTTACGCGCACGGCAAGGGCGAGGTGACGCTCGATGACGTGATGGCGGTCGTGGCCGATGCCTCCGAGATGAAGATCGACCCGATTGTCGACGGCGCCTTCGCCGGCAACCCTGCCGCCGTCGAAACTGAATTCGCCAAGGCCATGCTGGCCGGCACCTATCCCGGCGTGATCATCTCGGCCGCGCAGCGGCAGGCGGCCTGGCTGCACAAATCGGCGGTCGCGATATCAGAGGGAACGCCGACATCCGCCGTGCTCGACGGCGGATTTCCACGGCTGCACTTTTCACGAAAAGCCAATGTCGAGGCGGCGCTGCGCAACTTCGACGCCGCGCGCCTCATGCTGGTGATCGATCAGCTCGCGACAGCCGCGCTCGATATGCGCAAGCAGGCAACGCTCGCGGCCGCCATCGCCCAGCGCGCGCTGCTTTCGATCGCGGCGAACGCCAGGCGGCGGGGCTAAAGCGTTTTCAAGCGAAGTGGATACCGGCTCGCAACGCGTCAAATAAAAATTCCAGCGTTTCTAGCCCTTCGAGCTCAGCCTTCTCACAACTTCGTCGAGCTGATCGAGATCGCGATAGCGGATGTGGACGACGCCGCCGGGATCGCTATGAGAGATGCTGACGGTGAGCCCAAGTGCGTCGCTGACGGTTTTCTCCAGCGACACGGTGTTGGGATCCTTGACCTTGCCGCCACCCCTCGCCTTTTGCGGCTTGCGCTCCGGCACACCCTCTTCATGCGCGAGCGCCTCGGTCTGGCGCACGTTGAGACCTTCCTCGACGATGCGCTTGGCGGCGGCGACGGGATCGGGCACGCCGATCAGCGCGCGGGCGTGACCGGCCGATAGCTGGCCGAGCGCGATATAGTTCTGAACTTCCGCCGGCAGTTTCGTCAGCCGCATCATGTTGGCGACGTGGCTTCGGCTCTTGCCGACGATCTTGGCGATGTCTTCCTGGCTTCGTTTGAAATCGTTGGCGAGCGCATGATAGCCCTGCGCCTCTTCCATCGGATTGAGATCTTCGCGCTGCACGTTTTCGACGATCGCGATCTCGAGCGCGTCGGAGTCGCTGACGTCGACCGGCACGATCGGCACTTCATGCAGGCCCGCGGCCTGCGAAGCCCGCCAGCGGCGCTCGCCGGCGATGATCTCAAAACGGTCCTGCGAACCGCGCACCGGCCGCACCACGATCGGCTGAATGACGCCGTGCTGGCGAATCGAATCGGCGAGTTCTTTCAACTCGGCCTCGGCAAACTCCCGGCGCGGATTGCGCGGGTTGGGCTTGAGGAACTCGATCGGCACCTTGCGCTGCGCGCGCGGCCGCTCGACATGCGCGGCTTCACCGCCGACATCCCCGATCAGACTTGCAAGACCGCGCCCCAGTCGCGAACGCGCTTCGTCCGCCATTGCCAGCTCCCTTGGATTCAACGCAACCGCTCCCGCCTGGTATTCAACTTCGTATTCAACTCTGACGATGATCTTGTTCAATGCGTGCGCAGTTCGCGCTCGCGCTGAATCACTTCGGTCGCAAGCTTGAGGTACGCCTCGCTGCCAACGCATTTGAGATCGTAGACCAGCACCGGCTTGCCGTAGGACGGCGCTTCGGAAATGCGCACGTTGCGCGGGATCATGGTGTTGTAGACCTTGCTGCCCATGAACTGGCGCACGTCGGCGACGACCTGGTTCGACAGGTTGTTGCGCGAGTCGAACATCGTCAGCACGATGCCGTGGATCGAGAGATTGGGATTGAGCGTGGAGCGCACCTGCTCGACGGTTTGCAGAAGCTGCGACAGACCTTCGAGCGCGAAGAACTCACATTGCAACGGCACCAGGATCGCATCCGATGCCGCCATCGCGTTGACCGTGATCAGATTGAGCGACGGCGGACAGTCGATCAGGACGTAAGTGTAATCGGTATCCGGCGCGACGTTGTGATTGAGCGCTGCGATCGCATCGCGCAGGCGGAAAGCGCGCCCCGGCGTCGTCCCCAATTCGAGCTCGAGGCCCGACAGGTCCATCGTCGACGGTGCGATATGCAGGCGCGGCACCGCCGTCGCCACCACTGATTCGCGCAGCGCGGCTTCGCCGATCAGCACGTCATAGGTCGAACAGTTGCGATTGCGGCGATCGATGCCAAGACCCGTGGAGGCGTTGCCCTGCGGATCGAGGTCGACGATCAACACCCGCTCGCCGATCGCGGCCAGCGCCGTGCCGAGATTGATCGCGGTCGTGGTCTTGCCCACACCGCCTTTTTGATTGGCCAGCGCCAGGATGCGCGGATGGCCGGACACCGTTTTCTGGTTATCTTCTTGAAATTCTTGATCTATTTCGGTCATCGCGGACTGCCATCGGCGGTGGGGTTGCGTCGTTCGATCTTGTCGATCTCGACGATCCAGCCGTGTCCGCCGGTGCGGCTGGGGTGTAAACGAGGCTCAATTTTCCAGTATTTAGTGGCTTCGGTCAATTCTACTTCTACATCTTGTCCTTTGAGAAGTAGCGCCTTTGCACCTCTTTTCACCAAGGGTGCGGCGTAGCCGATGAGTTGATGTAGCGGAGCCACCGCACGCGCGGTGACGCAATCGATCGGCCCCGCAACGCTATCCACAGTATCCTCGATATCAGCGAGATGGACGGTGCCGGGCGCTCCGGTCACCCGCAGCGCCTCCCGGAGGAAGCCCGCCTTCTTGCCGTTGCGCTCGACCAGATGAATCAACGCGCCTGGCGTATCCGCGAGCGCGCAAGCCAGCACCATCCCGGGAAAACCGCCACCGCTTCCGAGATCCATCCAGGTCTTGGCGGCAGGAACGAGGTCCAGAAGCTGGAGCGAATCGGAGATGTGCCGGCTCCACAGCTTCGGCAAAGTCGCAGGTGAAACCAGATTGGTCTTGGCTTGCCACGTCCAGAGGAGGTCGACGTAGCGGTCGAGCCTTGCCTCTGTTTCACGTGAAACAGGCGTCAAGGACAATGCCGCCGCGCGGTCGGCGGCCAGGGCCTCCCGGGACGGGATTCCTGCGCTCGGTTCGGGGTGCGGGGTCGCGGCGTTCATGGCGAATCGCTTTGTTTCACGTGAAACAGGGTAGCGTTTTCGAGCGAGGTGGATACCGGTTCGCGGGGCGAAAACGCGTCAAACAAAATCCACAAGCCGCTAGGCCGAGGCCCCTGCGGTAGGTTGGGGTTTCCGTCGGGCCTCGCGCTTCAGATGGGCGGCCAAGATCCCCAGCGCCGCGGGCGTGACCCCATCCAGGCGGCCGGCCTGCCCGACGGTGAGCGGCTGCGCCGCCTTGAGTTTGGCCCGCGCCTCGTTGGAGAGACCCGAAACGGTATCGAAGTCGAGGCCGGAAAGAACCAGCGCCTCGTCACGCCGGAAGGCTTCGACATCCGCGACCTGGCGCTTCAGATAGACGTCGTATTTCGCATCGATCTCCAGATGGACCGCGATCCCTGGGTCAATGGCTGAGAGCTCCGGCCAGATGGCACGGACCTGCTCCCAGCCGACATCCGGATAGGCCATCAGCTCGAATGCGGTCCGGCGCTGGCCGTCCCGATTGAGCGAAAGACCGTATCGAGCGGCTTCGTTCGGGGTCAGCGAGAGCGATCGGGCCGTCGCCTTTGCGGCATTCAAAGCCGCCATCTTCGCCCGATGCCGCTCCGAGCGTTCGGATCCGACGCATCCGAGCGCAATCCCCTTGTCGGTCAGGCGCTGGTCGGCATTGTCGGCCCGCAACGTCAGGCGATACTCGGCGCGCGAGGTGAACATCCGATAAGGCTCGGTGATCCCCCGCGTGACGAGATCGTCGATCATGACGCCGAGATAGCCCTCGGCACGATCAAAGACGATCGGCGCAGACCCGCCAGCCGAAAGTGCCGCGTTGAGCCCGGCGACCAGTCCCTGGGCGGCGGCTTCTTCATATCCTGTAGTCCCGTTGATCTGTCCGGCCAGGAAGAGTCCCGGCAAGTCGCTTGGCTTGAAGCGTTGGGTCGAGTTCGCGGGGGTCCACGTGATCGTATTCGATGGCATAGCCCGGACGGACCATCCGCACCCGCTCGAGCCCCGGAATAGAAGCCAGGATAGCGAGCTGGACCTCCTCCGGCAGCGAAGTCGAGATGCCGTTCGGATAAACCGTGGGATCATCGAGCCCCTCCGGCTCCAGGAAGATCTGGTGCCCGTCGCGATCTCCAAAGCGAACGATCTTGTCCTCGATGGAAGGACAATAGCGCGGGCCGCTGCTCTTGATCTGACCGGAATACATCGGCGAGCGGTGCACGTTGGCCCGGATCACCTCATGGGTCGCCGCCGTCGTCCGCGTGATCCCGCACTGGATCTGCGGCGTCGTGATCCGATCGGTCATCACCGAAAACGGCTCGGGCGGATCATCGCCGGGCTGCATTTCAACAGCGGACCAATCGATCGTGTTGCCGTCGAGGCGAGGCGGCGTGCCGGTTTTCAGCCGGCCCAACGTAAAGCCGATCCGCTCGAACGACGACGAAAGCCCGAGCGCCGGCGCCTCGTCGACACGACCGGCCGGCCAGTTCTTCTCGCCGAGATGGATCAAACCTCGCAGGAAAGTCCCGGTGGTAACGACCACTGCCGCGGCCGACAGCTCACGCCCATCGGCGAGCTTGACGCCGCGCAGTCTGCCTTCGGCCATCCGAAGCTCATCCGCCTCGCCTTCGACCACGACCAGGTTGGCGGTCTGGCGGATCGCGGCCTGCATCGCAGCCGCGTAAAGCTTGCGGTCGGCCTGGGTCCGCGGACCGCGGACGGCCGGCCCCTTGCGCCGATTGAGAACCCGAAACTGGATGCCGCCTGCATCGGCGACGCGGCCCATGAGCCCGTCGAGCGCATCGACCTCACGGACGAGATGACCCTTGCCCAGACCGCCAATAGCCGGGTTGCAGGACATTGCGCCGATGGTCGAAAAACGATGCGTCACCAGCGCGGTCCTCGCGCCCATTCGCGCCGCCGCACTCGCGGCTTCGCAGCCGGCGTGGCCGCCGCCGATGACGATGACGTCAAAAGAATTGGGGTTGAGGGTCATGCGGCACGTTCTATACCGCGATCGTCAAACCCGGAAGTGACAATGGGAAACCTGTTTCACGTGAAACAGCCGGTGCGGCAAAATTAACAAATGAACCATAGTTCACTATTTACCGATACAGAATTCCCGGAAAATCTTGTCGAGAATGTCCTCAACGTCGACCCGACCGAGCAATCGGCCGAGGGAGTGCGACGCGGCTCTCAAATCTTCAGCCACCAATTCTTCACCCTCGCCAGCGACAGCCAATGCGCGCCGCAGTCCATCGGCAGTCGCGCGCAGCAATTGCCTCTGCCGCTCGCGGCCAATCAAACTGTCCTCGCCCGATCCGAAGTAATCCCGCGCGAATGCCGCGAGTGCTCCAACCAATTCCGAAACGCCATCGCCGCGCCGTGCGGAAATTCTGAAGATCGTATCCGCGCCCTGCCCGGGCTGACTTTCTTCTGGACGCGCTGGTCCACTGGCCGAGCCGAGATCAATCTTGTTGCGGACGATCCAACGCGCCGCGGAGCTCGCGCGAATCTTGCCCTCGCCCGATTCGTGCTCGGTGTCGCCCACCCACAGAACGAGATCGGCCTCCGACGCACGCAATCGCGCCCGGCGCACGCCTTCCTGCTCGATCGGATCTTCCGTGTCGCGAATGCCGGCGGTGTCGATCAAGGTCACGGGATAGCCATCGAGATCGAGCTGGACCTCGATGACGTCGCGCGTCGTCCCGGCATACGGCGAGACGATCGCCACGTCGCGACGCGCCAGCAGATTGATCAACGTCGATTTGCCGACATTGGGCGGACCCGCGATCGCAACCATCAGTCCGTCGCGCAAGCGTTCGCTGCGCCCCTGCCCTGCAAGCGTTTCCTCGATTTCGGCCAGCAGCGTTTTCACGCGCTCCAGCGCCGGCGCGATCAATTCGGACGGCACATCGCCTTCATCGGAGAAATCAATGCCGGCCTCGATCAACGCCGACGCCTCGATGATCCGCGCCCGCCAATCACGGGCCTTGTCGCCGAGCAATCCCTGGAGCTGACGCAGCGCCTGGCGGCGCTGCCGGTCGGTGTCGGCGTGAATCAGATCGTCGAGCGCTTCGGCTTCCGTCAGATCGAGCTTGCCGTTTTCAAATGCGCGGCGGGTGAATTCGCCGGGCTCCGCCGCCCGAACATTCTCGAGCCTCGAGAGCGCCGAAAACAACGCGGCTTGCACCGCACGACTGCCGTGGATGTGAAACTCGACGACGTCTTCGCCAGTCGCGCTCGCCGGTCCCGGAAACCAGAGCAGAAGCGCATCGTCGATCCCCTGCCCCTCGCCGTCTCGCAGCAGAACCCGCGTTGCGATTCGAGGGTCAGGCACCCTGCCCGCCAGCGCCTCGGCCGCGGCTCGCGCTCGCGGACCCGACACGCGAACGATCGCAATCGCACTGGGCGGCCGGCCCGACGACAACGCAAAAATGGTCTGCTCGCGTGGATGCATGCCCTATTAGGTCGCGACCCCTTGAAAAGGCAATGAAATTACGACCTGGCCGGCAAAGCCGGCTAAAATGCTGCGGCTTTTGCTGCAACGAGCCCCGCAGCAAAATCGAGCGATACCAGGCGCCCGACTTCAAAGAACCCGCACAAAGAAAAAGGCGTCCCCGCTCTCACAGGGACGCCCGTTCTCTTTGATCGAGCTCTGGGCCAATGGCCCAGTTCTTTCACGTATTCATCGAACTCGAAGAATTCCGAGTTGTTCTTGGTGTTGCGCAGCTTGTCGAGCAGGAAGTCGATCGCGTCCATCGTGCCCATCGGGTTCAGGATTCGCCGCAGCACATACATCTTCTTCAGGACTTGCGGATCGGTGATCAGCTCTTCCTTACGGGTGCCGGAGCGTGAGATGTCGATCGCCGGGAAGGTGCGCTTGTCGGAGACCTTGCGGTCGAGAATCAGTTCCGAGTTACCGGTGCCCTTGAATTCTTCGAAGATCACTTCGTCCATGCGGCTGCCGGTATCGACCAGTGCGGTCGCGATGATGGTCAGCGATCCGCCCTCCTCGATGTTACGCGCGGCGCCGAAGAATTGCTTCGGCCGTTGCAACGCGTTGGCGTCAACACCGCCGGTGAGCACTTTGCCCGATGACGGCACCACCGTGTTGTAGGCGCGTCCGAGGCGCGTGATCGAATTGAGCAGGATCACGACGTCGCGGCCGTGTTCGACCAGCCGCTTGGCTTTCTCGATCACCATCTCGGCAACCTGAACGTGGCGCACGGCCGGTTCGTCGAAGGTCGACGACACCACTTCGCCCTTCACAGAGCGCTGCATGTCGGTGACTTCTTCCGGACGTTCGTCGATCAGAAGCACGATCAAATAGCATTCGGGATGATTGGCGGTGATCGAGTGCGCGATGTTCTGCATCAGCACGGTTTTACCCGTGCGCGGCGGCGCCACGATCAAAGCGCGCTGACCTTTGCCGATCGGCGCGACGATATCGATCACGCGGGCCGAAAGGTCTTTTCTCGTGGGATCTTCAAGCTCGAGGCGGAAACGCTCGTCCGGAAACAGCGGCGTCAGGTTGTCGAAGTTGACCTTGTGCTTGGACTTTTCCGGGTCTTCGAAATTCAGCGTGTTGACTTTCAACAGCGCGAAATAGCGTTCGCCTTCTTTCGGGCTGCGAATGTGGCCCTCGATGGTATCGCCGGTGCGAAGTCCGAAGCGGCGAATTTGCGACGGCGAGACGTAGATGTCGTCAGGGCCGGGCAGGTAGTTGGCGTCAGGTGAACGCAGAAAGCCGAAGCCGTCGGAGAGAACCTCGACGACGCCTTCGCCGATAATGTCGATTTCCTGGATCGCGAGTTGCTTGAGAATGGCAAACATCAGCTCCTGCTTGCGCATCGTGCTGGCGTTTTCGACCCCCTTTTCTTCGGCGAATGCCACGAGTTCTGCCGGCGTCTGGGCTTTGAGGTCTTGGAGTTTGATTTCCCGCATTGGGGTGGTCCTGTGGGGTACTTAAGAGAGGAGGGTGCTAGGAGGCTTTGAGGAAATGCGAACCAAAGTCAGAAGGTCCGCAGGTCTAAGCGAGGAAAGCGCCGGGAGGCTTCAAACCTGATGCGGCGGCCGGTCCAAATGAGGAAACCGGAACGCGTTCACATCCGCCTGCGTAGGGTGGGATTTCTCCAATATAGAAAATCGACGAAGTTTCCGCAAGATGGCGTCACCGCGCATTGTCGTCTGACGACGCCTTCTAAGACGGCTTGACCACTACCAGGATGACGATACCGATCATCAGGAGGGTCGGTACCTCGTTGATAAATCGATAAAATTTCTGTGATCGTTGATTTCGGTCGGCCGCAAAATCCTTCACGCATCGAGCAAAAAAACCGTGGACGCCCGACAGCAGCACCACCAGCAGCAATTTTCCGTGCAACCAGCCGGCCGACAGCCAGTGACCGCTCCAGGCCAGGTAAATTCCCGCGAGCCACGTCACGATCATCGCCGGATTGATGATCGCTTTCAGCAGCCGGCGTTCCATCACCTTGAACGTCTCGGATTGCTTCGAACCAGTCTCTGCCTCGCAGTGATAGACGAATAGCCGCGGCAAATAGAGCATGCCGGCCATCCAGGAGATGACCGCAATGATGTGCAGCGCCTTGATCCACTCGTACACGACTCACTCCCCCAGCAACTCACCAAGCATGACGGGTTTCACTGCGAAGAGCGAATCATCTTGCTGCGAACAATATTTTTCCCGAGGTTGAGCGAGAGATATCCGCGAGCGCTCTTATCTAATCTAATAATTTTAGAATCTTAAGGTTTGAGTCTGAGTGACCGTGGATTGGACTCACACAAAAGCGTACGACCATTCTTCAGGACTTGCGCACAGCTTTCGACAATTCCAGCGTGCTTGTTGCTTGTTGCCGTAACGGCTGGGGTTTCAATCGCTTGGCCGTCGGTCCAGGCAGGTTATAAAGAGACAAATCCACAAAACCTCACTAACGTCGGCCAAGCCGAATGGACTTATCCTCATTGAGAGCGTTGTGAAGAAAAAAGCCTGATATCCACGACCGAACAAGTCGGCGGCCGATCCGTTGGATTGGCTCCACAATGATTCACAGATTACACAGGGTTTTCCGTGTCCCCGACCAGCAACTATTTCCATCTGCATCTGGTCTCCGACTCGACCGGCGAGACACTGATCACCGTGGCGCGCGCCGTGGCCGCGCAATACGCCAACGTGACACCCGTCGAGCACGTCTATCCGCTGGTTCGCAGCCAGAAGCAGCTCGATCGGGTACTGACCGAGATCGAGGAAGCGCCGGGCATCGTGCTGTTCACGCTGCTGGAGAAGGATCTGGTCTCGAAGCTTCAGTCGAAATGCCAGGAAATCAACATTCCGAGCCTGTCGATCATCGGGCCGGTGATGCAATTGTTCCAGGCCTATCTCGGCGCGCCGACGACGGGGCGGGTAGGGGCCCAGCACACGCTGAATGCCGAGTACTTCAAACGGATCGATGCGCTGAACTACACCATGATCCATGACGACGGTCAGCACGTCGAAGGGCTCGACGAGGCCGATGTGATTCTGGTCGGCGTTTCCCGCACATCAAAAACACCGACGTCCATCTATCTGGCGAATCGCGGCATCCGCACCGCCAACGTGCCTCTGGTGCCCGGGATTCCGATTCCACATCAGTTGGAAACACTGACCAAGCCGCTGGTCGTCAGCCTGCACGCGACGCCTGAGCGCCTGATTCAGGTCAGGCAGAACCGGCTGCTCAGCATGGGCGACCGCGACAACGACACCTATATCGATCGGCAATCGGTGGCGGACGAGGTCGCCTATGCACGACGGCTCAGCGCCAAGTTCAATTGGGCGCAGCTTGATGTCACCCGCCGTTCGATCGAGGAAACCGCCGCGGCGATCCTGAAGCTCTTCGCCGACCGGCAACGGCATAGGCTGTCCGACGAATGAGCCTCTGGTTGGGAAAAGAGCCGTTGGTGCTGGCCTCGCAAAGCAAGGCGCGGCAGACTTTGCTTGCCAACGCCGGCATCGGGTTCGAGAGCGATCCGGCCGACGTCGACGAACGCGCCATCCAGGCATCATCTGGCCTTTCAGCACCGGGAGATATCGCTGGTCTCCTGGCGCGGGAAAAAGCCCGATCGGTTTCAATCCGTCGGCCGAGCCGCTATGTGATCGGTGCCGATCAGACCCTGGCGCTAGGCGCGCGCATTTTCAACAAGCCCGCGGGCAGGGCGCAAGCGGCCGATCAGTTGCGTAGCCTGGCAGGCCATTGCCACGAACTTCACGCGGCGGTCGCGGTGATGCGGGACGGCAAACTGCTGTTTGAGCATGTTGCGATCGCGCGCATGACGATGCGGCCGCTCGGCGAACCCGACATCGAGAATTATCTCGATGCGGCTGGCGCTGCCGTGACTTCCAGTGTCGGCGCTTACCAGCTCGAAGGGCTCGGCGTTCATCTGTTTGAGCGGATCGAGGGCGATCACTTCACCATTCTCGGTTTGCCTTTATTGGCGCTACTTGCATATTTCCGCAGCGAACACCTACTGGCTGTCTAAAATGATCGTCCTTGGATTGACCGGCTCGATCGGAATGGGGAAGTCGACAACCGCAACCTTGTTCGCGGAAGCCGGCGTGCCCGTCTATGACGCGGACGCCGCTGTGCATCGGCTGTACGAAGGCGAGGCGGTCAGCGCCATCGAGGCGGCATTCCCCGGAACCACTGATAACGGCAAGGTTGATCGCAACAGGCTGTCGGCCCGCGTGGTGCACGATCCGGCCGCGATCAAGCGGCTCGAGGAAATCGTGCATCCGATGCTCGGTGCTTCCAGGCAGAAGTTTTTTCAAGACGCCGAACAGTCCGGTGCGGCGGTCGTTGTGGTCGACATCCCCTTGTTGTTTGAAACCGGAGGCGAGAAGCGCGTCGATGCGGTGGTCGTGGTGACGACAACCCCGGAAGTTCAACGCGAGCGGATTCTCGCCCGCGCCAACATGACCGAAGAGAAGCTCGATGCCATTCTGGCGCGGCAGATGCCCGACGCCGAAAAAAGACAACGCGCGCATTTCGTCGTGGATACTTCGCACGGCCTCGATCCGGTGCGGGCGCGAATTCGCGACATTCTGGCCGAGGCTGCTAAAATGACGCCGCGACGATCCTGATTCGTCTGATGTCCCTGGTCGTATTGGCGGTTCCATTTACCCATGCGCGAAATCGTTCTCGACACCGAAACCACCGGCCTTGATCCGCTGCGCGGCGACCGGCTGGTTGAAGTCGGCTGCGTCGAGATCTTCAACCGCATGCCGACCGGCCAGAGCTTCCATCGCTATTTCAATCCCGAACGGGACATGCCGGCGGAAGCCTTTGCCGTGCATGGGCTCTCGAGCGAATTTCTCTCGAGCAAGCCGCTGTTTGGGGAAGAGGTCGACGATTTCCTGGAGTTCATCGGCGATGCGCCGCTCGTCATCCACAACGCTTCATTCGATATCGGCTTCATCAATGCCGAGCTTGACCGGCTGAAGCGGCCTCCGATCTTGCGGGATCGGCTGGTCGACACCTTGCTGCTCGCGCGGCGCAAACATCCGGGCGTGTCCAATCGTCTCGATGACCTCTGCTCGCGCTATTCGATCGACAATTCGAGGCGCACCAAGCACGGCGCGCTGCTCGACGCCGAGCTGCTCGCCGAAGTTTACATCGATCTGATCGGGGCGCGGCAGTCCCAGCTTGATCCTGGCATCGGAATCCCGCGAAATCCGGGTCCCCGGCGTCGGCGACATGCCGCGGCGGCAGCGTGAAACGCCGCTCGCCCCGCGGATCAGCGAAGCCGATCGCATCGCGCATCGCGAGTTCGTTCAGACCCTCGGCGACAAGCCGATCTGGAACGAGTTCTTGCCGACGGCGGTCTAATTCAAGCTTAGCTCGGCTTGATCTGCGAAGCCTGCATTTCTGCGGCTTGCCGTTCCATATTCTGCCGGTACAGGCCGACGAAATCGACGGGATCGAGCATCAAAGGCGGGAAGCCGCCGTCGCGAACGGCGGTCGCGATAATCTCGCGCGCGAACGGAAACAGCAGACGCGGGCATTCGATCATGATCAGCGGATGCAGGTTTTCCTTCGGCACGTTGAGAATCCGGAACACGCCGGCATAGACGAGCTCGAAGCTGAACATCACCTTGCCGGCGTTTTCAGCCTTGCCCTCGACCGACAGCGCGACTTCGTAATCGTCCTGGCCAACGTTGTTGGCGTTGACGTTGATCTGGATGTTGATCGCAGGCGGCTGCGCTTGCGGGGCCAGCGAGGCCGGCGCATTCGGATTTTCGAATGACAGGTCCTTGGTGTACTGCGCCAACACGTTCAGCTGCGGAGCGGCCGCCTCGGGCGGCGTGCCATTGCCATTGGTCATTTGAATTTCTCCTGGAACGGTCTGGCGAACGGAGCCGTTTGGCGCGTCCGGTCTAGCCTTGCGAGATGCGAAAAAGCGTTGTCGGGGCGAGTGGCTATCATAGGCCCGCCTCTTTCCACAAGGATGACCGTCGAAGCCGATCGCGGAAGCGGCTGAATTTGCTCGATTGCGTGCCAGCCGGGAACGAGTAGCGCCTCTAAACGATTGAATATGCGCGATTTCTGGCCACAACGGGGTTTCCCCTCGGGCCCGAAACGCGATAGAATTAGATTGAAGGCAAGCCGGTGAGGTTTGAAGGGTTGGCCCGTGCGCGCATCGACCGGCATTCTTGCTGGCAAATGCCATTGGCCGGCCAAGGTTTCGTGCTTACATGCGGCTAGGTCCATCGCCGGCGCCTGAAATCGGAAAGCGAATTCGACGTGGATATTTATACAATCATCTTCCTTGCGTTGGCCGTGTTCATCTTCCTCCGGCTGCGCAATGTCCTGGGACAGCGCACGGGAAGCGAACGGCCGCCCTATGACCGCGCCGCGCGCAATGTCGTGCAGGGCGCGCCGGACAGCAATGTCGTTCCGATCCCGGGAACCGTGATCGACCAGACGCCGCTGGCGCCGACCGCCGACGTTGCGCCGCCCACCGATCGCTGGAAGGGATTTGCGGAAAGCGGAACGCCGCTGGCCCAGGGTCTCGACGGGATTGCCGGCCAGGATTCGTCGTTCGATCCGCGTCATTTTGTCAGTGGCGCGCGCGGCGCCTATGAAATGATCGTGCTGGCTTTTGCCAACGGCGACCGGCGAGCGCTCAAGGACCTGCTGTCGACCGAGGTCTATGACAGCTTCGATGGCGCGATCAAGGATCGGGAACGCCAGGAGCGCAAGACCGAAACGCGATTCGTTTCAATCGACAAGGCCGAGATCGTGGGCGCGGAAGCGCGCGATCGCAGCGCGCAGCTCACGATTCGCTTTGTCTCGCAAATGATCTCGGTCACCCGTGACAAGACCGGCGCCATTGTCGACGGCAACCCGGACAAGGTCGCCGATATCACCGATGTCTGGACATTCGCCCGCGACCCGACCTCGCGCGATCCGAACTGGAAGCTGGTTGGCACTGGTAGCGCTCACTAAACTCACGGAGCGGAGGCGGCGCATCGCCGCAACGCTCGGTGTGATGGTTCTGGCGCTACTCCTCCTTCCGCTTGCGGCGACGGCTGCGCGCAAGTCGCGCATGTCGGTTGCCTCGCACGCCACGCATTCGCAGCCTCCCGCTCCCCGCGTCATTCCCTATCCAAGTCTCGAATGGCCGATCGTGGTCAGTGGCGCCCAGTACCGGCCGTTGGTTTGGGCCGACATCGCCGGCTGGGCCACGGACGATCATGTGCAGGCTTACAAGGCCTTCCGCGTCAGCTGTGCTTCGATTGCCGCGCAGCGAAGTCCGCCGGAAGATTCCAAGGCGCTCGGCGCGTCGCTGCGTGAACCCTGCCGTGCCGCCAAGGCGCGAGAGATTACCGAGGACGCCAAGGCGCGCAGTTTTTTCGAGGAAAACTTCCTGCCCTTGCAGATCTCGCGGCTTGGCGAAGATGCAGGCTTCGTAACCGGCTATTACGAGCCGATTCTTGAGGGGTCGCGAACCCAGACCGACGTTTACAACGTGCCGATCTATCGCCGGCCTTCCAATCTGTTTGTCCGTGGTTTCAAGCAGGATGCGCCGAGCCTGCCCAACAAGGGCCAGGTGTTCCGCAAGATCGGCCGCCGCAAGCTGGTGCCTTATTACGATCGGGGCGAAATCGAAGACGGCAAGATCGCCGGCCGCGGCCTCGAAATCTGCTGGCTGAAGGATTCGACCGATCTGCTATTTGCGCAAATCCAGGGATCGGCGCGGGTTCGTCTCCAGGACGGCTCGACCGTTCGCATCAATTATGATGCCCATAACGGCTATCCCTATACGGCCGTTGGCCGTGTCCTGATCGAGCGTGGCATCATTCCACGAGAACAGATGTCGATGCAGAAGATCAGGGAGTGGATGGACCAGAATCCCGACGGCGCGAAAGAAGTGCGGCGGCAGAACCGCGCCTATGTGTTCTTTCGCGAGGTGCAACTCTCCGACAAGGACGAGGCAGTGGGCGCGCAAGGTGTGCCGCTGACGCCGGGGCGATCGATCGCGGTCGACAATTCACTTCACGTCTATGGCACGCTGTTTTTCATCGAGGGCGAGCTGCCGATCGAATCCGCGCTCTCGAAAACACCGTTTCGACGGTTGATGGTCGCGCAGGATACGGGCTCGGCGATCACCGGCCCCGCGCGCGCTGACATCTATTATGGCGCCGGCAGCGAGGCAGGCCGCATATCCGGGCGTTTCCGCCATAGCATGCGCTTTGTCATGCTGGTGCCGAGGAGCCTTGATCCCGTCGCCCGGGGCCGCAAGATGCCGCTGCCGGACCCGCGCCCGTCGGAGAAAATCGCCAAGCTGTTTCCGCCGACCGATCCGTCGAAAGACAAGCCGAAAGAGCCGGCGGATATTGTAAAGCCGGTCTCAGCCCCGGTTGCGCAGGCTGCCGATAAGATTCCGTTGCCGGCGGCCCGGCCGGTGATCGAGCCCGAGCGCGCAGCGCCCCGTCAGCGTCGGCGTCATCGCGACCAGCCATAGAGATCATGAAGCGACCGCCTCTCATTCTTGACCCGCCCCGCCGCAAGCGAACCCTCAGCGAGGAAGAGCATGCGCTGTGGGAGAGCGTCGCCAAGCAAATCAAGCCGCTGCGAAAGAAGCATCGTGTTCCCACGCCGCAGGCGGCTTCGTCAAAAATGGAAGCGCCTGATGCCACCGCCGTCATGCTTCGCCCGAAGTCAGCAATTCCGATTGCGCCTCCGCCACCAAAGAAGCCGGTGACGCCACCACTGGCGCCAATTGGCCGCCGCGAGCGCTCGCAATTGTCGAAGGGAAGGAAAGAGATCGAGGCCCGCCTCGATCTTCACGGCATGACGCAGGCGCGGGCGCACCGTGCGCTGTCGGGCTTCTTGCACCGCGCGCACGGCGACGGCCTGACCTTCGTGCTCGTCATCACCGGCAAGGGCAAGGTCGGCGCGGAATCCGAACGTGGCGTGCTTCGCCGCCAGGTGCCGCAATGGCTGAGCCAGCCGGAATTCCGAACCCTGGTGGTCGGTTTTGAGGAAGCCCATATCGGCCACGGCGGCACGGGCGCGCTCTATGTGCGCATCCGGCGATCGCGGATCTAACCTCTTCAGAACGGCCGGATCACGCCGACGCGCGGGATCAACGTCACGACCCAGCCGAAGATGCCGGTCTTGCGATCGTTACTCACGATCGGCGTGACTGCTTTCGAGGATGGCAGCGATTTGACGGCATGCATGATCAGGAACAGACATACCGCCCAGTTCGAAATCCATCGCGAGTAATCGAACACGATCGCGAACATGATGAGAGCGGCCGCGGTCACGCCCGTGATGCCCAGGACGACGACGCGCCGATGAAAATCGTCGGCCAGCGCCCGGACCAGATCCGCAAAATATCGCCAGAGTGGCGCATGCAGCCAGATCAGAAGCGCGAACACCGGCATGCCGAGGATGTTCGAGGGCAGGCGGGCCCAGGTGTCGCTGATTTCCTTTGAAAGCGGCTGATACCAGATGAAGCTGAAGCCCAGGAGGTCGGTGCGGGCAGGGTCGGCCAGTCGCGTCTTGAGATAGGCGACGAAGTCAGCCTCGGGAAGCGGCATCGTCCCCCAGAACTGTAGCGCCAGAAACAGCACGCCGAGTGTCAGAATTGCGATCGCGCCCACCGCGAGGTTGGTCCGGTTGATGCCGACGGTCAGGTAGTGCCGCAGTGTCACGATCACGACGATGGCCGGCACGTACATCAGGAGATGGATGTGGTGGATCAGGATCAGGACGATCGAGAACAACGCCGCCAGCAATACGAAGCCGATCGATTGCGCGGGGACGAGCAGCAGGATGATCGCAAACAGGCAGCCGTAGATGTCGAAATGCCCGAGCGTGTGCATGAAGTTCTTCAGGAAGAACGGTGAGCCAGCGGTAAAGACGAAGAGCGGTAGTTGGGCGTTGTCGAAGCCGAAGGTGCGCCGGAACAGCTTGACGAACAGCAACGCGGTCAATGCCCAGATCGCACCGCCGAGGGCAAACACCAGCCACACCGGCACCTTCTGGGTGAAGAGTGAAACGATGGCGCCGATCAAAGCGCGTTTGACGAACCCGAAATGGTAATCGACGAGAAGGTGGATGTAGGGGACGTAAGGCGGCAGCGTGATCTTGTGGATCAACACCCCGGCCATCACGGCGGCGTTGACGGCTAGCATCAAGCGCCAGGGATTTTGCCGGGTGAGCCAACTCATCCGCGGCGCTACAGGATGAACCGGCTCAAATCGGCATTCCTGGCGAGGTCGCCGACGTGCTTCTGAACATATTCGGCGTCGATCCGGATGGTTTCGCCGTGGCGATCCGGTGCGGCGAAGGAAATCTCGTCCAGCACGCGCTCCATCACCGTTTGCAGGCGTCGGGCACCGATATTCTCCACGGTCGAATTCACGGCAACCGCGATGTCGGCCAGCGCATCGATTGCGTCGTCGGTGATGTCGAGCGTGACGCCCTCGGTCTGCATCAGCGCCAGATACTGCTTGATCAGCGACGCCTCCGGCTCGGTCAGGATCCGCCGCATGTCGTCGCGCGTCAACGCTGCGAGTTCGACACGAATCGGCAGACGGCCCTGCAATTCCGGCAACAGGTCCGAGGGCTTTGCGATATGGAACGCGCCCGAAGCAATGAACAGGATGTGGTCGGTCTTCACCGCGCCGTGCTTGGTCGAGACCGTCGTGCCCTCGATCAAGGGCAGCAGGTCGCGCTGCACGCCCTCGCGTGAAACCTCGCCGCCGACACGGCCGTCGCGCACGCAGATCTTGTCGATCTCATCGAGGAACACGATGCCGTTGTTCTCGACCGCGGAGATCGCCTCGAGCACGAGCTGGTCGGTGTCGAGCAGCTTGTCTGCTTCTTCATTGACGAGAGTTTCATGCGAGCCGGCAACCGTCAGCCGCCGCGTCTTGGTGCGGCCGCCGAGTTTGCCGAAGATGTCGCCGATCGAGATCGCGCCCATCTGCGCCCCGGGCATGCCCGGAATTTCGAACATCGGTGTGCCGCCGGACGCCTGGGTCTCGATCTCGATTTCCTTGTCGTTGAGTTCGCCGGCACGGAGCTTCCTGCGGAACGAATCGCGCGTCGCCGCGCTCGAGTTGGCGCCGACCAGCGCATCGAGCACGCGTTCCTCGGCGGCAAGCTGCGCGCGCGCCTGAACATCCTTGCGTTTGCGCTCGCGGGTCTGGGCGATCGCGACTTCGACGAGATCACGGACGATCTGCTCGACATCCCGGCCGACATAGCCGACCTCGGTGAACTTCGTGGCCTCGACCTTGATGAACGGCGCGCCCGCGAGTTTCGCCAGCCGTCGCGCAATCTCGGTCTTGCCGACGCCGGTCGGCCCGATCATCAGGATATTTTTCGGAAGCACTTCCTCGCGCAGGCCTTCCGCCAGTTGCTGGCGACGCCAGCGGTTGCGGAGCGCGATGGAAACGGCGCGCTTGGCGTCGGCCTGGCCAACGATGAAGCGATCCAGTTCGGAGACGATTTCACGGGGAGAAAAGTCGGTCATGGCCTCTAGCTAGTGGTCCCATTTGACCCTTTCGGCAGGCACTTTTACAAATGTTGAATCAGACCACTGCAAATATCGGTTTCTAGCGGAGCTTGGGATTTGACATTCGCTTGTCGAACCGCGGCCAACGGATGCAGCCAAATCCGCTCCACTAGGTCGGAATCTTGCGGAGCAAGCCGGTTTTTTGTTTCAGATGATGGGAGGACCGGCCTGCCATTGCCGGATCGCGTCGAAGGGGTGGATCAGCATGATGATATTCAGCGTCAGATTGTCGCGAATGTGAAGACCAACCAGAATCTCGAAGGCCATCGCAAGCAGGATGGTCAGCCACACCGGAAGCTGCCTCGCCAGCAGGAAGCCGGTCGTCATGAACAGCGTGTCGGAGACCGAGTTGACGACGCTGTCCCCGAAATAGTCGAGCGAGACGGTGGCGCTGCGATAACGTTCGATGATCCAGTTCGAGTTTTCGACAAGCTCCCAGCCGATTTCCACCACCATTGCCATGGTCAGTCGTGCCGGCCAGGGTAATCGAGAAAACACCATCCAGGTCGCGGCATAGAACAGAAAGCCGTGAATGACGTGGGAGAACGAATACCAATCGGCGATGTGCTGGGAGTTCTCGGAGCTTTGCACGACGCCGTGCCAAAGCTTGATGTAGCCGCACGTGCACATCGGTACGCGGCCCATCGCCAGCAGAAGCGAGGCCTGCAAGCAAAGTAAGCCGGCCGCGATCAATACCCAGCGTCGGGCCGAAAGCGGAATTGATGCGCTATCGCGGGTCGCGGTCATGAACCCAGCTAGGTCCAAAATGCCGCCGGAAACAAGCGGTGTTTTGCGCCGGGATCATCAGGAATCCCGCACCATCAGCAGCGCCTCTCCGTCCGGCGTGTCGATAAGGCGATCGCGCCGAAGTCCGGCTTTTTCATAAGACCTGATAGCCCTGACGTTGGCGGGATCGGGATCGGTCACGACACGCGGCGTGCCGTCTGCCAGCAAACGTTCGGCAAAGGCGCGAACGAAGGCCGAGCCATGCCCGTAGCCGAGCATCGCGGTGTCGCCGATGAACAGATCGAGCCCGCGCGTGCCATCAGGCTGTTGGCCGAAGCCGGTATTCCAGCCGCTCACATTGTAGCATTGCAGGTAGGCAAACTCCTGTCCGTCCGCAGCGACGATGAACTGCGCCATGTCAGGGTGATCGAGGTCGCCGCTGACCAGCTCGAATTGCTCGGCCGGGTCATGCCACCATTCGCGGACGTGCGGCGTTTCGAGCCAGCGCTTGATCGTCAGTAGATCGCTCGCCGACAGCGAGCGGAACGCGTAGGCCGTCATGTCTGGTGGTCCTCTCCACTACCCGACTTGCAGCGTCTCGATGGTGACGTTGCGGTTGGTGTAGACGCAAATATCTGCCGCGATATCGAGCGCCCGCCGCACGATCGTCTCGGCGTCCTTGTCGGTATCGACAAGCGCGCGCGCGGCCGCAAGCGCGTAGTTGCCGCCGGACCCAATCGCCATCACGCCCTGTTCCGGCTCGAGCACGTCGCCGGTGCCCGTCAGCACCAGGGATACGTCCTTGTCGGCGACGATCATCATCGCCTCCAGGCGCCGCAGATAGCGATCGGTCCGCCAGTCCTTGGCAAGCTCGACCGCCGCGCGGGTCAATTGGCCGGGGTACTGCTCAAGCTTGCCTTCGAGCCGCTCGAACAGCGTAAAGGCGTCGGCGGTCGCACCGGCAAAACCGCCGATCACGTCGCCCTTGCCGAGTTTGCGCACCTTTTTGGCATTGGACTTGATCACGGTCTGGCCGATCGAAACCTGGCCGTCCCCGCCCACCACGACCTTACCGCCCTTACGGACCGTCAAAATGGTGGTGCCGTGCCAAACCGGCGTCTCGGAAGCTGATGAATGCATGGTATTTCCTTCTTACCCCGCCAGATTTAGGCGCGGGTTCGCGCCGTTACAACTCGGCCCCGGGGCCAAGTAGCCTTTGGCCGTGCCAAAGGGCTGGAATCCGGTCACCATAGGCCGAATTCGGCCTTCCAAAACGATGTCCCGCAGTAGCGAAGCCGGGAACGGCCTGTTAAAAGAACCGCGTTTTCGGCCAATGGCTTGCCGCCACACCAGGAAAGATGTTCATGCGCAGCGCCACCATCAAGCGCAAGACGAAAGAGACCGACATCGAGGTAACCGTCAACCTTGATGGGTCGGGCGTGTCCAACGTCGCGACCGGGATCGGCTTCTTCGACCATATGCTTGATCTGCTGGCGCGCCATTCGCGCATCGACATCACCGTGAAGGCCACTGGCGATCTCCATGTCGACCATCACCACACCACGGAGGATGTCGGCATTGCGCTCGGGCAGGCGGTAAAACAGGCGCTCGGAACCATGGCCGGCATCACCCGCTATGCCAGCATCCACATGCCGATGGACGAGACGTTGTCGCGGGTCGTCATCGACATTTCCGGCCGCCCGGTGCTGGTGTTCAAGGTGGAATTTCCGCGCGACAAGGTCGGCCAGTTCGACACCGAACTGGTGCGCGAGTGGTTCAACGCTTTCGCCATGAATACCGGTGTGACTTTGCACGTCGAGACCCTATATGGCGAGAATAGCCATCATATCGCCGAGTCCTGTTTCAAGGGCCTGGCGCGCGCGTTGCGGACGGCAATTGCCATCGATCCGCGCGCGGCGGGCGAGGTGCCATCGACCAAGGGTCAGCTCGGCGGCTGATCCCCGCTTTCTCGGCGGAGAGTAGAATGCCGGTCTATACCGTTCATGCCCCTGTGGCGAACAACATGGATTTCCGTGCGACCGATCGCTTTGCGTTCGTGCGCGACGGTTTTCATCTGTGGGCCGCCGTCTTCGGGGTGCTGTGGCTGGCCTGGCATCGCCTTTGGCTCGCGCTGCTCGGCTGGATCGTGCTGATGACCGTCATCGACGTAGTGATGGTCAAATTCGGCGTGAGCGCCGCGACGGTTTTTCTGGTCGATACACTGCTCGCGCTGCTGTTGGGCTTTGAAGCCGCAAGCCTTGAGCGCTGGACGTTGTCACGGCGCAAATGGCGTCAGCTCGATATTGTGGTCGCCGATGACGAGGAGGCAGCCGAGCGCCGCTTTTTCGATCGCTGGACTGCCAGGCAACGGCTCTCAGGTAACGATCAGCCGGCGGTTGATCGCGGCGGTCCGCCGCCGACACGGGATGTGCCTGGCCAGGGTTTTTCGCGGCCGCCATCGCCACCGAGCGATGGCATCATCGGCTTGTTCCCTGAGCCGGGAGCGCCACGATGACGGTTGCAATTATCGACTACGGCTCGGGCAACCTGCACTCGGCGGCGAAAGCGTTCGAGCGCGCGAGCCGCAGCATGGAGACAGGCGAGAAGATTCTCGTCACCCGCGATCCCGATGCGGTTTATCGCGCTGACCGCATCGTGCTGCCCGGCGTCGGCGCCTTTGCGGATTGCCGTCACGGCCTCGATGCTGTGAGCGGCATGGTCGATGCGCTGAACGAAGCCGTGCGGCACAAGGCGCGGCCGTTCCTCGGCATTTGCGTCGGCATGCAGTTGATGGCGACCCGCGGCAAGGAATACGTCACGACCGACGGCTTGAACTGGATTTCCGGCGACGTCGAAAAAATTGCGCCGCGCGACGAAAGCCTGAAAATTCCGCATATGGGCTGGAACACGCTCGATGTGCTGCGCGAGCACCCCGTGCTCGAGCGGTTGCCGTTGGGGCCGAAAGGCCGCCACGCTTACTTCGTGCACTCCTATCACCTCAATGCCGCCAATGAGGCCGAGGTGCTGGCGCGCGCCGATTACGGCGGGCCGGTAACGGCGATCGTTGGCCGCGACACCGCGATCGGCACGCAATTTCACCCCGAAAAAAGCCAGCGCTTCGGGCTGGCCTTGATATCGAACTTCTTGAAGTGGAAGCCGTGATTCTTTTTCCCGCCATCGATCTGAAGAACGGCCAGTGCGTGCGCCTCGAGCAAGGCGATATGGCGCGCGCCACCGTGTTCAATCTCGACCCGGCGGCGCAGGCGGCGAGCTTTGCGTCGCAAGGATTTGAATATCTCCACGTCGTCGACCTCGATGGCGCCTTTGCCGGCAAGCCGGTCAACGCGCACGCCGTCGAGGCGATGCTGGCCAAGGTCACCATGCCGGTGCAACTCGGCGGCGGCATCCGCGATCTGCGGACCGTGGAAGCATGGCTCGACAAGGGCATCACGCGGGTAATTATCGGTACCGCGGCGGTGCGCGATCCCGAGCTCGTCAAGGCTGCGGCCAGGAAGTTTCCGGGCCGCGTCGCGGTGGGTCTCGATGCCCGTGACGGCAAGGTTGCGGTCGAAGGGTGGGCGGAAACGTCCGAGGTGACCGCGCTCGATATCGCAAAACGGTTTGAGGATGCCGGCGTCGCCGCGATCATCTTCACCGACATCGCGCGCGACGGCCTGTTGAAGGGTCTCAACCTCGACGCTACGATTGCGCTCGCCGATCGTATTTCCATTCCCGTTATTGCCTCCGGCGGATTTGCATCCATCGACGACGTGAAGGCGTTGCTCGATCCGCGTGCGAAGAAGCTTGCCGGGGCCATCGTCGGCCGTGCGCTTTATGACGGCCGGCTTGATCCCGCTGCTGCGCTCGCGCTGATCCGCAGCGCACGAGCGGCTGCCTAACGCATGATCCGGAAAAGTGGGTACCGGTTTTCCGAAGAAGATCATGCGTAAAATTCAGGAGTTGCGATGTTCAAGGTTCGCGTGATCCCCTGTCTCGACGTAAAAGACGGACGCGTGGTCAAGGGCGTCAACTTCGTCGATCTGCGCGATGCCGGCGATCCCGTCGAAGCGGCGATCGCCTATGACGCCGCGGGCGCCGACGAGCTTTGCTTTCTCGACATCACGGCGACCCACGAAAACCGCGGGATCATCCTCGATGTGGTCCGGCGCACGGCAGAGGCCTGCTTCATGCCGCTCACGGTCGGCGGCGGCGTGCGCACGGTCGACGACATCAACACGCTGTTGCGGTCAGGCGCCGACAAGGCCTCGATCAATTCGGCTGCCGTCAGCCGCCGCGAATTCGTCAAGGAAGCCGCCGAGAAATTCGGCGACCAGTGCATCGTGGTCGCGATCGACGCCAAGCGGGTGAAGCGGGGCGCCAGGGACCGTTGGGAAATCTTTACCCACGGCGGTCGCAAGGAAACCGGCATCGACGCCATCGAATATGCGCAGGAAGTGGTTTCGCTCGGCGCCGGTGAAATCCTTTTGACCTCGATGGACAGGGACGGCACCAAGCAGGGCTTCGACCTGCCGTTGACGCGGGCGATCGCCGACAGCGTTTCCGTGCCTGTCATTGCTTCCGGCGGGGTCGGCAATCTCGACCACCTGGTCGACGGCGTCCGCGAGGGGCACGCGAATGCGGTGCTGGCGGCCTCGATCTTCCACTTTGGCGAATTTACCATACGCGCAGCCAAGGACCACATGGCCCGCGCAGGCCTGGCCATGCGGCTCGATCCCTGACGACTCTTTATGACAGAAGTGCTACTAGTAGTCGGCGGTTTTGACGTCCCTGCGTTCGCGTGTTTTGAAGCCGAGTTTTTGAAGTTGAGTTTGAAGTGATGTCGCGTTTTTCGCTCCATGATCTCCAGGAAATTATCGACGCCCGCGCGGCATCCGGCGGCGAGGCTTCGTATACCCTTAAGCTCCTCAACAAGGGATCGGAGCATTGCGCCAAGAAATTCGGCGAGGAAGCCGTGGAAGCCGTGATCGCCGCGATCGGCGATGACCGCGACCATCTCGTCGCCGAGAGCGCGGACGTGCTGTTCCATCTTCTTGTGTTGTTGAAGTCGCGTGGCGTCAGACTTGAAGAAGTCGAGGCCGTGCTGGAAAGCCGCACCGGCATGTCCGGGCTTGAAGAGAAGGCCGCACGCAAGCGTGACTGACCAAAGGCGCCGTGATGGATATCAGGACACCGGATCAGCAATATAACCCGTACCGGATATTCACCCGGGAGCAGTGGGCGCATCTGCGCAACGACACGCCGATGACGCTGGAGGCGAGCGAGATCGCAAACCTCCGTTCGATGCATGACCGGCTCGATCTCAGGGAGGTCGAGGAGATCTACCTGCCGCTGTCGCGATTGCTGTCGATCTATGTCGACGCCATGCAGCGGCTTTACGTTGCCCAACGCCGCTTTCTCGGCATCCAGGACCGCAAGATGCCGTACATCATCGGCGTCGCGGGCTCGGTCGCGGTCGGCAAATCCACCACCGCGCGCGTGCTGCAAGCGATGCTGGCCCGCTGGTCGCCGCGGCCGAAGGTCGACATGGTGACGACCGACGGATTTCTGTTTCCGAATGCCGTGCTCGAGCGGCAGGGCCTGATGCAGAAAAAGGGCTTTCCCGAAAGCTACGACCTGCCGCGGCTGCTGTCGTTCCTGAGCGACATCAAGTCCGGACGCGCAACGGTGCGGGCGCCGGTCTATTCGCATCTGACCTACGACATCATTCCGAACGAGTGGAACGAAGTCGACCGGCCCGACATCCTGATCGTCGAGGGCGTCAACGTGCTCCAGACCGGGCGCTTGCCGCGTGACGGCCAGGCGGTGCCGGTGGTTTCCGACTTCTTCGACTTCTCGGTCTATATCGACGCCGAAGAGCCGGTGCTCCGCGACTGGTATGTGCGCCGTTTCCTCACCCTTCGCGACACCGCGTTCCACGATCCGCGGTCGTATTTCCACCGCTACGCGCTGCTCTCGGACGACGAAGCCACCGCGACCGCGATCGCGATCTGGGAGCGCACCAACCTCGCCAATCTCGAGGACAACATTCTCCCCACGCGCCCGCGTGCGACGCTGATCCTCAAGAAAGGCGCCGACCACGTGGTCGAGACGGTGGCGCTGCGGCGTCTCTGATATCAGTTACTTCAGCGCCAGCGGGCGCTCCTCGTCGAGGAATCCCATCAGCTCGTGGAAGAACTGCATGCGGTTCTTTTCCATCATCACCGTATGCGTGCCTTCCGAAAGCTCGATCAGCCGCTTGTACGGCGCGTTCTTGAGCTGCGCGAAATAGCCCTGCGCCTGGTAAGACGGCAGGTCCGCATCCCATTCGGCATGCAGCAGCAACGTCGGCACCGTGATCTTGCCGGGATCGTAGAGCGCCTTGCCGGCGCCATAGCTGTTGGCGCTGTCTTCCATCACGCCGTTGGGCGCGCGCAGCATCGGCGGATTTTGCTTGGAGGCTTCGGGATCGGTCGCCCATGTCGCCGTCGCCCAGGCCTCGAACACGCCGGGCGGAATAAGATCAGCCTGCTTGTCTGCCGCGACGCCCTTCAGCCAGCGCGCTTTCGCGGAATCCTTCGACACCAGCCGGTAGGCGCCGAGCGGCGTTGCCGGCGGCGTGGCCGGCTCGTTGCGAATCCATTGCGGCGCGTACAGCACCAGCTTGGCTGACCTTGTCGTTATGCTCCGTCGTGTAGGAGCCCGCGATCGAGGTGCCCCACGACCAGCCCATCACGTTGATCTTCGAAACCTTGCGCTTCTTCAGGATGTAGTCGACGGCCGCGCCCAGATCGTGAGCGGCGACCTTCGTCGAGACGATCGGCTTGTTGGCTTCCGGCGGCTGGCTCATTTCCGGCGGACGGGTCGAGTGGCCATAACCCCTGACGTCGACGAGGTAGACGTCGTAGCCGCGCGTGGCGATCAGATCCATCATCGACAGGCCCTCGATCGGCAGGTCGAAGGCGGTTTCCGCCGGATAGGTCGCGCCATGCACGAAGATCAGGATCTTGTCAGACGCGCTTTCGCGTCCCGCCAGATGCTTGTTGCGAACGAAGAGCTGGATGCCTTGATCGCCCGACGGGATCATCGTGTCGGAGGACTCGATCTTCGGTTCCTTGGCGTTCGCCGGCAAAGAGGCGGACAGGCTTGCTGAAAGAAGGCCGGTCAGAAACAGAGAAGAAAGCCGCAAAAGCCTGGCGCGCATCGAATGCCTCCCGTGAACGTTTTTTGTTGGAGGCCGATGCTCGATGGAATCGACGGCGCCTGTCAAGACGAGCAGGAGCAGCCGTGCTGTGCTTCCACTACCGGGCTCAGGCCACGATAGGGGAAGACGCGCGAAGGCCGGTGAGCGCCTCGGCGAGCTTTTCGCGGTCGAGCGGCTTGACCAGGAATCCGTCCATGCCCGCCTCGAAGCAGGCATGGCGGTCTTCGGCCAGCGTATTGGCCGTCAGCGCGAGAATGGGCGTGCGGCGGCCGGGCGCGGCTTCGTTGGCGCGGATGCGCTTGGTGGCCTCGATGCCGTCGAGGGCGGGCATCTGGATATCCATCAGCACCAGGTCGTAAGGCGCGCTTGCGGATTTCGCCGCGAGCCAGGATTCGACGGCTTCCTCGCCATTGGTGGTGATCACCACCTGATGCCCGAGCCGGGTCAACAGCGAACGCATCAACAGCGCATTGATTTCGTTGTCTTCGGCAACCAGCACCGAAAGGCCGCGTTCTCCGCCGGCGGCGGTCACGGGAACCTTTGCCGGCTCGGCCAGCGCTTCGTCGATCAGGCCGGGCGCGGAAATCTCCGGCGGGCCGGCGAGGCGGGCAGCGAGAGACGCCGCGCGCAGCGGCTTCACCAGATATCCGGTCAAGGCGGACGCCGCCGAGAATTCCAGCTCGTGCCGCGAAGCCGGCGTGAACATCACGATCCGCTGGGTGGCGAATGTCCGCGCCGCCGTCGCCAGCGTCTCGACCTTCTTGATGCCGAGGGCGTGGTCGAGCAGGACCGCGTGCCAGGTGCGTTCCGGCAACAACACCTCTGCGATGCCGGGATCGGACACGACGCAGGTCTGTCCGCCCCAGCGCTCCAGCCGCCGGGCGATCAGCGAGGCTTCGATGCTCTGCGGCGCCACCAGCATTACCGAGCGGCCGGCAAGATCCGGGATGGCGAAAGGGTGGGGCGCGTCCCCGCTTGCGGCGAGCGGTACACTGACTTCGAAGGTCGAGCCTTCGCCCGGCGTGCTCTCGAGCGCAATGCGGCCGCCCATGCGCTTGACGATGCGTTCCGAAATGGAGAGGCCAAGGCCGGTACCGCCATAGCTCCGGGCAATGCCGTCATCGGCCTGCTCGAATTCGCGGAAGATGCGTGCCTGCGCCTCGGGCGCGATCCCGATGCCGGTGTCGCGAACCAGGAAAGAGACTTCGTTCGGCCAGATGCCGGGCTCGACGATCAGCGCGACGCCGCCGGTCGTGGTGAACTTGATCGCGTTGCCGGCGAGATTGAGCAGCACCTGCCGCAATCGCCCGGCGTCGCCGATCACCTGCGCCGGCAGGCGGTCGTCGACGTAAGCTGCAATTTCGAGCTTTCGCGCCTGCGCCCGCGGCGCCAGCAGCTCGGTGATTTCCTCGATCAGGTGCGAAAGCGCAAACGGCCGCGATTCCAGATCGATCTTGCCGGCCTCGATCTTGGAATAGTCGAGCAGTTCCTCGATCAGCGCGAGCAGCGCGTCGCCGGAAGTCTTCACGGCCTTGGCGTAGGTCATCTGCTCCGGCGTCAGTGCGGTATCGAGCAGCAGGCCGCTCATGCCGAGGATGCCGTTGAGCGGCGTGCGGATCTCGTGGCTCGCCATCGCAAGGAAGCGCGACTTCGCCCGGTTGGCGGCGTCGGCCTGGTCGCGGGCCTCGGAAAGCGCGCGTTCGGTTTCGGTGCGGTCGGTCACGTCGCGGCCGACGCACTGCATCTCGGCCGGTGCGCCGGCATCGAAGCGAACCAGCGCCTCGCGCCAGGCGATCCAGCGTGGGCCGAGCGCGGTTTCGATTCTCTGGTCGTGGATTTTCGTGCCGTTCGGCTCGATCGCGCTTTCACCCTGTTCGAGCACGGTGAACTGGAAGCGGCTGCCGATCAGCTCACTGCGTTGCTTGCGGGCGAGATCGCAATAGGCGTCGTTGACGAAGGTGATGTTGCCGTCGCCGTCGCGCAGCACGATGAGGTCGCTCTGCGATTCAAACAGGCTGCGCGCCCGTTCTTCGGCTTCCTGAAGCTCCCAGTTGCGGTCCGCCAGCACTTCGTTATGCAGCGCGATCTTGCGCATCTTCTGGCGCAGGAAACGCAGACGCATGCTGACGGTCGCGAGCGCGAGGCAGGAAATCGCGAACAGGAAGCTGACGCCGATCGCGAAATTGTTAGGGTCGTAGCCGGAGTTTTGCGAACGGCTGCCGGTGATGAAGCCATAGGCGCCGCCAAAGGTGGCGGAGAGGATGCAGAACGAGCGAACCGAGAAGGTTATCCAGGGATGCCGCCGGGAAAAGCGGCGCAGGTTCAATTTGATCCGGACCAGCCGCCCCTTCATCGATCACCCAATGACTTGCCGTTACGCGTGAGAAGGAATGCGAATGCTAGAACCGGACTACTAGGATGCCGTGCCCCACCTTGCGAAGTGCTTGAGGCCCGGTTGTGGTTCCGGCTGCGCTTCGAACATGGTTAATCGGAAGTTAAAATGGGCGAAGGCGCAGCGGCGTCGCGCCGGTCAGAGGAGCTATCGAAGTTCCTAGGACGAACGCGCGGCAACGGTGATAGGAAGGTCAATTCGCCGCGCCAGCGGATGCGTGGCGATGCCGGCGCCGACGACGAGCGCGGCAGCCTCCCGCTCGGAGAACGTGTTCGAGCGCACGAAGATGCGATAGTCGGCCGGGCCATCGTTCGACAGCAAGATGACCGGCGTTCCGCTCGCGATCGTTTCCGAAATCGAGATGGCTTTCGTGGCCGGATTGGCTTCGCAGGCGTTGGCTTCTGCGGGCTCGGCGCCATCGACAAAGGCGAAGTCGGCGGTTTCGGCGTCCTCGGTGATCTGCACCCGCACGGTTGCGGCCTTGGGATCTTCGGTGAAAGCCACATGGAGATCGGCGCGCCAGGGCAGGCTGGCGATTTCGATCGACGTATTGGCGACGGCGATGCAGGGATGCGAACCGGGCCATATCCCGCCGCGCGCAAACAGCGCGACCGCAATGAGGGGAATAGCCGAGGCCAGGAACTTGATACGCAACATCGATACCGCCTGAACATGCCCGCCCCCCGAACAACGGGGGCTCATGGTTTTCCAAGCGTAAATAAAACAGGTTACCGCCGGGTTGACGGCGGGCGGGTTCTCTTCCGTCATGGCCGGGCTCTGACCCGGCCATCCACGTCTTCTGCGAGCGTGAAGCAAGACGTCGGATCACTCCGGGACAAGCCCGGTGATGACTGCGGATACGACGTATCACCCCTCAACGGCGTCGCACCGTCGTTCTCGCGCAGCAAACTGCCTCCGAGTCATTGAAACGCCATCCGCCCAACCGAGGGCGCAGGGAATGCCGGGCGCGACGACGCACCCGCAGCCTTGCGTGCAAATGAAGAAAGCACGCAAGCAAGTCACCGCAGGCTCGCCGGAGCGTTCCGGCATTCCCCGCGCGAATGGTTTTAACGGCTTACTTCGTGGTCTCCCTGGTGATCGGGCTTTCTTGCCACCATCCCCGGCGCGATACGCTTGTATCGTCGCCAGGTTGATACCAGCGTCGAGGTATCAGGACGTCACGACTTCGCCGTCCGCGACAGGCGCATTCGTCGTTTGCGCCGCCGCGTCCACCGCATCTTCCGTCCAACGTTTAGTGACGATCGCGAAACGCCCCTCTTTGCGGGCGGAAGACGTGCGAACAACTGCCAGTGATTTGCCCGTCGTCACAAGCTAAACACGCCGCGACGAATTGGCACGACGGGCAAATCAGCCAAGGCGAGAATTCGTCACGTGAAAGAGTGTCAAGGCCTCACCGTCATTCCGGATAGCCGCTACGCGACGTCCGGAATGACAGCGAGTGAAATCACGGCAGCCCGTTGCAGCCGTGCTCGATGAATCCTGGCCGTTGTTTGAGGCGCTCATAATAGGCCGCGACCGCCGGATAATCGGGCCGCTCGATCGGCGTCATCAGCCAGCGATTGACCGCTAGTCCCAGCACGACATCGGCCAGCGTGAAAGCTTCGCCGGTCGCGAAGGCGCCGGTCGAGGCGAGATGCCGTTCGAGGATGCCCATCGCCGCATTCCATTTGACGATGCCGGCGGCAATCTGTCCGGCGTCCTGAAACGACGGGTCGCGCCAGATCAGCGCGATAAAGGCGTACCGCCAGGATGTGTTGAGGTCGGTCGCGCCCCAATCCATCCATTGCTCGACGCGTGCGCGCTCGCGCGGGCTTGCGGGAAGCAAGTCAGTCCGGCCATGCTTGGCGGCGAGGTAGCGGCAGATCGTGTTCGATTCCCAGAGAATGCCGGCCTCATCCTCGATCACAGGCACCTGGCCGTTCGGATTCATTGCGAGGAATTGCGGCGTGTTGGTCGGTGCGAAGCCGCTGCCGAAATCCTCGCGCTGGAATTCGATGCCGATCTCGCGGCAGGTCCAGAGCACCTTGCGCACATTGATCGAGGAAGCGCGGCCGAGAATGCGGAGCATGTTACGACCTGCGTTTGAAAGTTCTAGGCGACGGGCACAACACTATCAGCCGTCATTCCGGGGCGCGAGTGCAACGAGCGAACCCGGAATCCATTTCTCCCGGCATTCTTGCGGTGTGATGGATTCCGGGCTCAGCCCTGCGGGCCGCCCCGGAATGACAGCGCGTCACTACAAATAGCCGCAAGTCTGGTCGCGGCGAGAGAGTTTCCCTCGCCGCGAAGATTGGAGCCTACTTCTTGATCCGAGCTTACTTCTTGAGAGACGGCGTGCTCTGCGGCGGCTTGCGCAGCTTGGTTGCCTGTTCGAACGAATAGGCGAACTTGAACAGCGTCGCCTCGCTGAACGGACGGCCGATCATGTCGATGCCCATGGGAACGCCGATCGGGGCGTTCTGGTCCGGCTTGGAGAAGCCCATCGGAACCGTGATCGCCGGCAGGCCGGTCATGCTGGCGAGGATGCCGGTGCGGTCGGCCTGGTTGGTCTCGGTGATCGGCACCACTAGCCGCATCTGCTCCGGATAGATCACGGCGTCGAGTTTTTGTGCGGCCATGTGGTTGAGAAGCCGGTCGCGCAAATCGTCGAGTTTCGAAAGCCGCGTCAGGTAGTCCTTGTCCTGCGACGGATCGGCGATGGCTTCGCTCGATGTCAGGAATTTCTCCAGCGTGGTCTTGTCGAACTGGCCGGTTGCAATCAGCGCGGCGAGGTCCTTGACCGGCGCACGATCGCCGAGCGAAGCGAGGTAGCCGTTGAAGGCCGGCTTGAATTCCCACTTCTGGACGTCGTAGTCGCGGTTGATGGCGCCGGCATCGAAGGAGGGATCGTCGATCTCGATGATGGTCGCGCCCGCGGCCTTGTAGGCATCGACGGCTTTGTTGAAGGCGGCCGTGACCTCGGCGTGGATCGGTTGGGTGCCGATGAAGCTCTTCAGCACGCCGATCCGTGCGCCCTTCAGCCCGTTGGCGTTGAGCGAATCGCTGAACGATTTCGGCACCTGCCCGATCGACCTTGCGGTCACCGGATCGGCCGCATCATAGCCCGCGATCACGTCGAGCATGACGGCGGCATCCGCCACCGACCGCGTGATCGGACCGACCACGTCCTGGGTCTTCGAGACCGGCAAGACGTTGGCGCGGCTGACGAGGCCTTTGGTGGAGCGGAAGCCGACCAGGTTATTGGCGGACGCCGGCGAGCGAATCGAATTGACGGTGTCGGTGCCAAGCCCAACGGTCGCGAAGTTCGCGGCCAGTGCTACGCCGGTGCCGCCGCTCGATCCGCCGGGGGTGCGGGTCAGGTCGTAGGGATTTTTGGTCTGCCCGCCGAGCGAACTCACCGTCGTTCCCGACAGCGCGAACTCGTGCATGTTCGTCTTCATCAGGATGATCGCGCCGGCATCGCGCAGCCGCTGGGTCACCGTGCTCTCTTTCAGCGGCGTGACGCTCTTCAGCACCAGGTTGCCGCCGCTCGTCGGCATGTCCGTGGTGTTGTAGTTGTCCTTTGCGGCCACCGGGATGCACTGAAGCGGCTTGGTGATCTTGCCGGTCTTGGCGATCTCGGCGTCCTGCTTGGCCGCGATCTCACGGGCCTGCGGATTGATGGTGATGACGGCGTTCAGCGCCGGGCCGTTCTTGTTGTAGGCCTCGATGCGCGCGAGATACGCATCGACGATGGCCGCGCAAGTCGTTTGCTTGGCAAGGATCGCCTTGTGAATGCTTGCGATCGAAGCTTCCTCGACATTGAAGGGCGCACTCATGGCAACGCTGCTCCCGCAGGCCATGATGGCCACGGCCAATAAACCTCTCCGCAAGTATCTTCTCCTTTGGAAGAAATGGAAGCCGGCGGCTTCACAGGTTTGGGCGAGCGATCGCCCGCGCGTGCGATGTATCGCAGGCTCTGGCGACGCGGCAATCGCATACCACCGTTGCGCGCAGCCTTTGCACCGTGTTGTTTAATGAATGGTAGCGCTCGCGGGCTCGGCCCGGCGTCAACACGACCGGCCTCGCCATGACGGCAAACATCACGCCGCGCGGGCGACGTCGTCGGCGAGCGCGCGGTAGGACAGCGCTTCGGCCAGATACAACCGCGTGATCGAATCACTGCCGTCGAGATCGGCGAGTGTCCGCGCCACGCGCAGCACGCGATGATACGCGCGCGCCGAGAGCCGCATGGACTCCGACGCCTCGTGCAGCAATTTGGTCCCGGCGGCATCCGGTTGCGCGATCTTCTCGAGGATCGAAGCTGGCGCTTCCGAATTGGTGCGAATGTTTGTTAGCCCCAGCGCCGCATAGCGCGCGGCCTGCACATCGCGTGCCGCGGCCACGCGCGCGGCGACTTCTTTCGAGCCTTCCGCCGGCGGCGGTAGGATCAGGTCGGCGGCGCTGACCGCGGGCACCTCGATGCGCAGATCGATGCGGTCCATCAGTGGGCCCGAAATGCGCGATTGATAATCCGCCGTGCAGCGCTCGATCCGATTTCGCTTGCACGAGAAGCCCGGCTCGAACGCATGTCCGCAGCGGCACGGGTTCATGGCGGCGATCAGCATGAAACGCGCCGGATACGTCACGCGATGATTGGCGCGCGACACCGAGACCACGCCGTTTTCGAGCGGCTGGCGCAGCGAATCGAGCACGCGCGGATCGAACTCCGGCAATTCGTCGAGAAACAGCACGCCATGGTGCGAGAGCGAAATCTCGCCGGGCTTGGCGCGCAGGCCTCCTCCCGTCAGAGCGGCCATGCTCGCGGAATGATGCGGCGAACGGAACGGGCGTTGCGCGGTCAACGCGCCGTCGCGGATTTCTCCAGCGACAGACGCAATCATCGAGACTTCCAGCAATTCAGACGGCGACAACGGCGGCAGGATAGAAGGCAGGCGTGCGGCAAGCATCGACTTGCCCGCGCCCGGCGAACCCATCATGAGAAGATGATGCCCGCCAGCGGCCGCGATCTCGAGAGCGCGCTTGGCGCTCTCCTGGCCCTTGATGTCGCGCAGGTCCAAGAGGCTTGCGGTGGCGTCGTGTACTTTCGGCGAGGGCCGCGACAAAACTTGGCTGCCGCGAAAATGATTGGCGATCTGGATCAGCGAGTTCGCGGCAACAATTTGAATGTCCGGGCTGGCCCAGGCGGCTTCGGCGCCGCAGGCGGCCGGGCAGATCAAACCTTCCTCGCGCGTGTTCGCGCCGATCGCCGCCGGCAACACGCCTGCGACTGGCGCAATCGAACCGTCGAGGCCGAGTTCGCCCAACACCGTGAAGCCGGACAACGCATCGGTGGGAATCGCCCCGATTGCCGCCATCAGCCCGAGCGCAATCGGCAGATCGTAATGACTGCCTTCCTTCGGCAGATCGGCGGGCGCGAGATTGACGGTGATGCGGCGCGCCGGCAGCGCCAGGCCCGAGGCGATCAGCGCCGAACGCACTCTTTCCCGCGCTTCCGACACCGCCTTGTCCGGCAGGCCGACGATGGTGAAGGCCGGCAATCCCGGCGCGACCTGCACCTGCACGTCGACGGCACGGGCCTCGATTCCCTCAAACGCGACGGTTGAAACCCGTTGGACCATGGACGCCCCTTCCACAATCTCAGGGTAGCGGAGGGCAGGTTGAACGATCAAGAACATTTAGCGAACACTCTGTTCGTTGCCGGGGCGATGAGCGGCTGAAGAATGGAGAGTGCGCGGGTTTGAGCCATCGCGGCCATTTCCCCTGAAAAATCCAATACCCTTTCGTTTCAATCACTTCCGCCCGCGGCACCGGCGCTGCCGATTCGGGTTCCACCGGATTTCAGATAGCGCCATGCGCTTTCGCCTCCCCTCCCGGGCGTTATCCCCTGTGGAGGGCAGCATGCCGATCTATCGCGCGTATCTGATTGATAAAAATGACAGAGTGGACTCCTACAAACCTGTCGAGGCCGATAGTGATGAAGGGGCGCTGGAGGCTGCCAAGCCGCTTCTGGACGGCCACGACTATGGCATTGAGGTCTGGCTTCTCGACAGGATAATTGGCCGCTTGGGCAAGCAAGCTTAGGGCGTGTCAGCACACGCCGTTTATCAAATCCGAGCGGAGGGCAAATGTCTGCATCACCAACCGACGGCTTCGCTCTGATCAAACCGGGCCAGACCTATCTCGGCAAACAAGGCATCGTGTATGGCGCGGGCGCGTCCAAGGAAACCGTCGGCGCGAAAGACATCTGCATGAACGTGATGCCGATGCCGGCGGGCGCGGTGGCGAAAGCGCACTATCATAAGGACATCGAGACCATCGCCTACATGCTCGAGGGCGAATGCGCGGTCTATTACGGCGATCACCTCGAGAAGCGCGTGCTGGTGAAGCAGGGCGAACAGTGCTTCTGCGACGCCAACATTCCGCACGCGCCGCGCAACGAAAGCGGCAAACCCTGCACCTGGATTGTCGTGCATTCCTCCGGCAGCGACCAGGACGGCATCGTGCTGTTGCCGGAGTTAGACAAGGAATTGGCGGATCGGCTGGCGGTCTGATTCCGCGAAGACCTGACGCGCAGCGCGGCCTGCATTTAACCATTCGGCGCCGCATCCTCCGATCGGACGATGGCGGGCGCTTCGCACTGCACTAAATCAGACGAATCGCTTCGGGACAGACGACCCAACCCGGCGAAGATCCTTCCTTTGCCTGCAACCGGAGACCGTCATGTCAGCCCTCAAGTCGATCCTCCTCACGGCCCTTGCCGTCGCGCTCGCGCTCGATGCCGCCAGCCAGTCGCTGTTGCCGACGCACGCCCAGGTGTTCATATCGCGGATGGATCTGGGAAAAAGAACTGCGAGGAGAAGCACGGCAAGTTCGAGATCGACGGCCTCATCACGTCAGACAAATACACCTGCACCTACGCCAGCGAGCACAAGGTCGATCACTGCGTCGCATCGAGCGGCAAATGCACCACGACCGAAACAGCGCCCCTAAGGCGGCAGCAGCGCTCCGCAACCCCCGCGCCCAAGGCCGCGCCGCGGCCACGCCGGCGAAATCGCTGGCCGGCACCGGCGACGTGAGCAAGTCCGAGCTGAAGGCGATCTGCGCCAAGAACAGCGCCTGGCAGTTCACCGTGGAGACCACGGGCGCCTATAGCTGCATGGACATCGCGAACGGCATCGCCGTCAACTGCAAGAAAGAGAAAGACTGTACCGAGAATCACGTTCAGGTTCGCGCGCGATAGGTATCCAGCGTCCGCGCGAGTGTGCGGGGCGGCGCGAATGCCGCCCCAACACGTTTTCCTTAAGCAGCTCACTCTCTTAAAGCTGCATGGCCTCCGGAACGTAATGGAAGCCGTCGCCGGTCTTGGCGACATGGCCGATGCCGGGCCAGGCGTAGTGATAGGCGAGGATCGGAATCTTGTTCGCCGCCAGCATGTCCAGCATCTTCACGCGGCTGTCCGCCGCCTGCGTCGGATCGGTATCGAAGGCGAATTGCATCCGCGGCTTTTCCATCAACAGAACCGGATGATGGGTGAGGTCGGCGGTGTAGCAGAACGATTTGCCGCCCGATGAGATGACGAAGATGGTGTGGCCGACGGTGTGACCCGGCGCCGCCAGCGCGATCAATGCCGGGCAGGAATTCCTGGTCGTCCTTGTAGAACACGAGGCGGTCGCGCACCGGCGTCAGGTTCTTCCTGGCGTGGTCGACGAAGTCCTTCATCTTCGGGCCGGCCTTGTCGTAGTCCATCCAGTAAATGAAATCGCTCTCGGCGATGTAGAACTGCGCGTTGGGGAATAGCGACTTGCCGTCCTCGCCGACCACGCCGCCGATGTGATCGATGTGGCCGTGCGAAAACACCACGGCGTCGATGTCTTCCGCCTTGATGCCGGCTTCCTTCATGCTCTTCTGCTGGCGGCCGGTGGTGTTGCCGAACATCTTCGACGTGCCCATGCCGGTGTCGAACAGCACGAGCTTGTCGCCCATGTTCACGATCGGTGAATTCTGCTCCAGCAGGATGTCGGCCGGATTCAGGAAATTGTCGGTGAGCATCTTGCTCATTTCTTCGTCGGACACGCCGGTGAAGGTGCCCTTGGGATTGCCGAGGTCCAGCCCGCCGTCGGACACGACCGTCACTTCGGCATCGCCCACCGTGAAACGATAGAAGTGTTGCGGCGCCGGCCCGAGCTTCGGCGCTTTTGCCTGCGCCACGTCGCCCAACATGGCTGAGGCGCCAAGACTTGAGAGACCAAGACCTGCCCCCAACGCAAACAGGGACCTTCGCGAAACATCTAATGTCATGCGTCTTCCTCCGCTGCTTTCTGATTGTCGTCGTTGCCCCGGCTAAAGGGTAGCCGAATGGTATCGCGAAAGCTGCGACCGCTTTTTGACATTTGGAAGGCGGTGGGACGAGTGCGCGCGCTAAAGCAACTTGCCGCCGCCAACTCTTCGTCGATGGCGCGGTGCACGCGGCGGCAAAATACCGCGACCCGGAAAATGATGCCCGGAAAGACGTCTAGCTGCGCTTGCTCTCGATGACGTCCCAGATCTTTCCGGCGACATCAGGCCCGCCGAGCCCGGCGATCGCGCGGATGCCGGTCGGCGAGGTCACGTTGATCTCGGTCAGGTTGCCGTCGATCACGTCGATGCCGACAAACAGCAGTCCCCGTTTGCGCAGTTCGGGGGCGAGCGTGGCGCAGATTTCGCGCTCGCGGTCCGACAGTTCGGTGGCCGCGGCCGCGCCGCCGCGCACCATGTTCGAGCGCAAGTCATCGGCGGCCGGCACGCGGTTGACGGCGCCGGCGAACTCGCCGTCGACCAGGATGATGCGCTTGTCGCCGTGCTTCACGTTGGGAAGGAAGCGCTGGATCACCCATTGCTCCTTGAAGGTGACGGAGAACATGTCGAACAGCGAGCCGAAGTTCATGTCCTGCGGCATGATGCGAAACACCGCAGCGCCGCCATGGCCGTGCAGCGGCTTCATCACCACCGCGCCATGCTCGTCGCGAAACGCGTTGATCTCGTCGAGGTCGCGCGAGATCAAGGTCGGCGGCATCAGCTGCGGAAAATTCATCACGAACAGTTTTTCCGGCGCGTTGCGCACGGACGCGGGATCGTTCACCACCAGCGTCTTCGGATGCAGCCGCTCGAGCAGATGGGTCGAGGTGATGTAAGCGAGATCGAAGGGCGGGTCCTGCCGCAGCAGGATGACGTCGAAAGCGGAAAGCTGCTCGCGGCGCGGCTCGCCGAGCGTGAAATGATTGCCGACCTCGTCGCGCACCGTCAGCACCTGCACCGGCGCCACGATCTCGTTGCCTCGTTGTGAGAGCTTGTCGGGCGTGTAGTACGACAGGCCGTGCCCGCGCTTCTGCGCTTCCAGAAGCAGCGCAAAGGTGGAATCGCCGCGGATGTTGATTCGCGCGATCGGGTCCATCTGGACGGCGACGTTCAATTTCATGGGCGGGGTTCCGGTCGAGCTCTCTTGTCGATTTTATCTAGGCGCTCGCGTCGAAGGCCGCCACCATATGGTGCGGCAAGCGACGCGGCGCAATCAGCATGGCGTCGAAGCGCAGATCATACTCGGCGTGTTCGGGATGCGCCATCAGCCAGATTTGCGCGGCAGCGATGATGCGCGCCTGCTGGCGCGGCGTTACCGCATAGGCGGCGTCATCGAGGCTCGCGCGCGCCTTGACCTCGACAAAGGTCAGGAGATTGCGCCGCCGCGCCACGATGTCGATTTCACCGTGTGGTGTGCGGAAGCGCCTGGCGAGGATGCGATAGCCTTTCGCGATCAGAAAAGCCGCCGCCCGCGTCTCCGCCGAAATGCCGGTGCGGAATGCCTCGACACGCGCGGGCGAGGCCGCCTTGACGCCGGGTTTGTCAGCTCTCGCCATGCTTTCCTTTTCCTTGCCGGGCAAGTTCGAGCGCGCGGGCATAGAGTTCGCGGCGTGGCCGTCCCGAAACTTCCACGGCGTGCGCGACCGCATCCTTGACGCTGTCCTGCGCCAGCCGGTCGCGCAGGAGATCGTCGACCTCCGCCATGGACATGACCTGGCTGCCGTCGGCCTGTGGGCCGATCACCAGCACGAATTCGCCGCGGGTCTCGAGCGAAGCGGCAGCTTGCGCGAGTTGGGAAATCGGCCCGCGGCTGATCTCCTCGTGCAGCTTCGTCATCTCGCGGCAGATCGCGGCGTCGCGCGCGCCCATGATCGCGGCGAGATCGGCCAGCGTTTCCTGGACGCGGCTGCCGGATTCAAACAGCACCAGCGTTGCATCGAGCCGCGACAGTTCGGTCAGGCGGGCGCGGCGCGCGGTCTGTTTCGGCGGCAAAAATCCTTCGAAGAAGAAACGGTCGGTCGGCAATGCGGCCACCGACAACGCCGTCAAGACCGACGATGCCCCGGGCAGCGCGACGACGCGATGTCCGGCCGCGCAGACCTCGCGCACCAGCTTGAAGCCGGGGTCCGAAATCAAGGGCGTTCCGGCGTCGGAGACCAGCGCGATCGACGCGCCCTGCGCGAGTTGCGCGAGAAGCTTCGGCCGCGCCACGGCTGCATTGTGCTCGTGATACGGCGTGAGTTGCGCCGAAATGGCGTAACGCTCGGTGAGGCGACGCGTGATCCTGGTGTCTTCGCAGGCGATGACGTCGACGCCGGCGAGCGTCTCCAGCGCGCGCAGCGTGATGTCGCCGAGATTGCCGATCGGCGTCGCCACCAGATAGAGGCCGCCCGCCGGCTTGGGCGCGGTCAGGATCTCGCCGCTGACGGCGTAGTTCCGCTTCTCCGGCGGGACTGAGACATTGTTTGGGTTGGTGGAAACGGCTTTTGGGCGCATACTGCAGTCTAGAGTATCAGAGGGAGACTGCGAACCGCGGCGAGGGGTTCGCGCGTATCTGATCAGGATATGGCAAATCAGGACAAGCGGGCCTCTTGGCGCGGCGAGGGAAGCGAGAACCTGCGACCATGTTACGGCCGTGAGGCCAAAATCCTTTTGTTTTGATTAACTATTTCGCCGACATTATGCCTGAATCCACCCCTCCTGATGCCTCCAACAAGGCGAAGTCCTGGCCTCAAGCAGGCCGGACAGGGAAAGAGATATGAGAGTGGGTCAGTTCGATCCCGACATTCCATCCGGCAAGTCCGGAACCGACACGTCCGGGACCGAGCCGTCGGGACCGGTGCGTCCGAGAGCAAGTCCGGGATTCTGGGTTCGACCGCCAGCCGGCGTAGCGCGCTTTCGCTCTTGCTGGGTGCGCCGTCTGCTTGGCGCGTGCGCAGGCGTTCAGCAAAGCATCAGCCAGTTCTCGGTTCCAAACCCGTTCAGTTCGTCGGAACCGGCCGCAACTCCGGGCGGCCCGCCGCAGCAATCGCTCGCGGTCGGTAATGGCCAGGTCAAGGTTGCGCTGATCCTGCCGCTCTCGGCCGGCGGCAACGCAGGTGTCGCCGCGACCTCGATGAAGAATGCGTCCGAAATGGCGCTGGCCGAATTTCTCAATCCCAATCTCAAACTTCTGATCAAGGACGACGCCGGCAGCGCGCAAGGCGCGCAGCAAGCCGCCCAGCAGGCGGTCGATGAGGGCGCGGAAATCATTCTCGGGCCGCTGTTTGCTTCGTCGGTGCCGGCGGTGGCGCAGGTGGCGCGCGGACGCGGCATTTCGGTGATCGCGTTCTCGACCGATTCGAGCGTGGCGACGCGCGGCGTCTATCTGTTGAGCTTCCTGCCGGAGTCCGACGTCAACCGGATCGTCGAATATGTCGCCGCCACCGGCAAGCGCTCGTTCGCGGCGATGCTGCCGGAAAACGCCTATGGCAACGTGGTCGAGGCCGCGTTCAAGCAGGCGGTGCCGAAACGCGGCGGCCGCGTCGTGATCTTCGAGAAATACGGCGCCGATCGCGCCGGCGCCGCGCGCACCGTGGTGCAGTCTTTGCAAAACGCCGATACGCTGCTGTTGGCCGATGATGGCGAGGCGGTGGTGCAGACGGCGGATGCGCTGGTGGCGGCCGGCGCCAATCTGGCGAACGTGCAGCTGATCGGCACCGGCCTGTGGGACAATCCGCGCGTGCTCGCCAGTGCGAGGCTGCAAGGCGGACTGTATGCGGCGCCGGATCCGGCCGGCTTCCGCAGTTTCGCCACCCGCTATCGCAACAAATTCGGCGGCGAGCCGGTACGAACCGCCACGCTTGCCTACGATGCCGTGGCGCTGGTCGCGGCGCTGTCACGCACGCAAGGCGGCAAGCGCTTCCAGTCCGACGTGTTGCTCAATTCGTCCGGCTTTGCCGGCATCGACGGCCTGTTTCGCTTCCGTGCCGATGGCACCAACGAGCGCGGCCTTGCGGTCATGCGCGTGACGTCCAATGGACCGACGGCCGTCGCGGGCTCGCCCAAAAGCTTTGGGGCTTAAGAGCTTCGGCGCTTAGGCCGCCAGATCCGCAACCACCGCGTCGAGCACCGGAAAACCTTCTTGCGTGACGCGCAGGCGGCCACCTTCGTCGACGGCGATGGCGCCTTGCTCGCGCAGCAGCGCGATGCGGTTCGGATCGAGCGGCCGGCCGGATAGCGCCAGATAGCGGCGAGGGTCGATGCCTTCCGCGAGTCGCAGCCCCATCAGCAGGAATTCGTCGGCGCGTTCCTCGCTGTTGAGGAGATCATCGACCACCACGCCGTGGCCATTGGTTTCCACCCGCATCAACCAGGCTTCGGGGCGCTTCTCGGTCGAGGTCGCATGCCTGACGCCGTCGATGTCGAGCCGCCCATGCGCGCCGGGACCGATGCCGGCATATTCCTGACCGCGCCAGTAGACGAGATTGTGCCGGCACTCAGCGCCCGCGCGGGCGTGGTTGGAGATTTCATACGCGTTCAGGCCGTGGCGGTCGCACACTTCCTGCGTCACGTCGTAGAGCGTGCGCGCGAGCCCTTCTTCCGGTGTCTTGAGCTTGCCGGCCGCATGCAGGCCGAAGAACGGCGTGCCTTCCTCGATCGTCAGTTGATAGAGCGACAGATGCTCGGCCGCTTCCGCGATCGCCAGCTTCAACTCGCTGGTCCAGGCCTCGGCGGTCTGATCGGGGCGGGCATAGATCAGGTCGAACGAATAACGCTCGAACGAACGGCGCGCGATCGCGACCGCATCCAATGCCTCACGCGCGCTGTGCAAGCGTCCGAGCATTTTCAACGACGCATCGTCGAGCGCCTGCACGCCAAGCGACACGCGGTTGACGCCGGCTGCGCGATAGCCCGCAAATCGCGTCGCTTCCACGCTGGTCGGATTGGCCTCCAGGGTCACTTCGGCGTCCGGCGCCACGCGCCAATGTTTGGCGATGGCATCGAGGATCGCGGCAACCGTCTGCGGCCGCATCAGCGATGGCGTGCCGCCGCCGAGAAAAATCGAGGAGACCTCGCGGCCCGGCGCGCGGCTCGCCGTGGTTTCGATTTCGCGCGCAAAGGCTAGCGCAAAGCGATCCTCGTCGATGGCGGCGTGACGGACATGGCTGTTGAAATCGCAATAGGGGCATTTCGACAGACAGAACGGCCAGTGCACGTAGACGCCGAAAGCTTCCTTGTTGGCCTCGGCGCTAGTCAAGGCAGCGCTCCGCCAGTTTGACGAAGGCGCGTGCGCGATGAGACAGGCCCATGCCGAGCGGCGGCAGGCCGTGCTTTTCGATCGAGGTCATCTCGCCGAAGGTGCGCTCATGACCGTCGGGGAGGAACATCGGATCGTAGCCGAAGCCAGCCGTGCCGCGCGGCGGCCAGACCAGCGTGCCGTCGACGCGCGCCTCGACTTCCTCGAGTGGCCATCGGGCCAGGCCACGCACAGCGCGGATACGAAGTGCGCCTTCCGCTTGGCCGGCTCTGTCGCGCCGCGCTCGGCCAGCAGCCGCTCGATCCGGGTCATCGCGGCATTGAAATCCTTGGACGGTCCGGCCCAGCGCGCTGAATAGATCCCGGGCGCGCCATCGAGCGCCTCGACCACAAGGCCGGAATCATCGGCGAAGGCCGGGAGGTTTGCGGCCGTCGCAGCCGCGACCGCCTTGATCCTGGCGTTGGCGGCAAAGCTGTCGCCGGTCTCTTCGGGCTCGGCGAGATTGAGATCGGTTGCCGAGATCGCCGTGACACCGTGCGGCGACAGCAACTCGCGCATCTCGGCAAGCTTGCCGGGATTGTGGGTCGCGATCACAAGCTGGCCGGTTATGCGACGGGGCATTCTTCGATCCTCAAATCCGTCCTTATGCGACCGCCATCTTCTGCAAATCCACAAGCCGGCCGACGCCCTTCCGCGCCAGCGCCATCAGCGCCAGGAACTCATCCTGCGAGAACGGCGTCTTCTCCGCCGTGCCCTGCACTTCGATGATGCGGCCGTCGCCGGTCATGACGAAATTGGCGTCGGTCTCGGCGGAGGAATCCTCGGCATAATCGAGATCGAGCACCGGCGTGCCGTTGTAGATGCCGCAAGAGATCGCGGCGACATTGTCGCGCAAGACGTTGGTCTTGATCATGTTGCGCGACTTCATCCAGCCGATGCAGTCGGCGAGTGCGACCCAGGCGCCGGTGATGGAGGCTGTCCGCGTGCCGCCGTCGGCCTGGAGCACGTCGCAATCGACCGTGATCTGGCGTTCGCCGAGCGCCTCGAAGTCGAGCGCGGTCCGCAACGACCGTCCGATCAGGCGTTGGATCTCGACGGTGCGGCCGCTTTGCTTGCCGCTGGAAGCTTCCCGCCGGGTCCGTTCCAGCGTCGCCCGCGGCAGCATGCCGTATTCGGCCGTCACCCAGCCGCGGCCCTGGCCCTTGAGCCAGGGCGGCAGGCGCTCTTCCAGCGTGGCGGTCACGAGAACGTGGGTGTCGCCGAACTTAACGAGGCACGACCCTTCCGCGTACTTGACCACGCCGCGTTCCAGCGACACGGCGCGTAGTTCATCCGGCGCACGGCGGCTTGGACGCATGAAAATCTCCCGAAATTAACCAAGACATAACAAGGGCTCGGCGTGCTTGTAGGAGGGCGTGTCGGACCCGGCAAGGCTTTTCGGTATGCACGCTTGTCAGGGCGCACCTAGATAGCCAAGATCAGACGGGTTTTACGGAGTTTCGATCTTGGCCCACCACGAACCGATTGGCCTGATTTCGTCGCATGCGGGGCTTGCCCAGCTCAACGAGCGCTCGCGCGATATTTTCCGGCAGATCGTCGAGAGTTACCTGGCCACCGGCGAGCCCGTCGGCTCGCGCAACATCTCGCGCCTGATCGCGGTTCCGCTGTCGCCGGCCTCGGTTCGCAACGTGATGGCCGATCTCGAAGCGCTCGGGCTGATTTACGCCCCGCACACCTCGGCCGGCCGTCTGCCGACCGAAATCGGCCTGCGATTCTTTGTCGATGCCCTGATGCAGGTCGGCGATCTCACCGAAGCGGAGCGGCAATCGATCCAGACCCAGCTTGCCGCCGTCGGCCGCGCGCAATCGGTCGAGGCCGCGCTCGGCGAGGCATTGACCCGTCTCTCCGGGCTGACGCGCGCCGCCTCTGTCGTGTTGACCGGCAAATCCAATTCACGGCTGAAGCACATCGAATTCGTGCGGCTGGAACCGGAGCGGGCGCTGGTCGTGCTGGTCAGCGAGGATGGCCAGGTCGAAAACCGCGTGCTGGAATTGCCGCCGGGCGTTCCGTCGTCGGCGCTGATCGAAGCGACGAACTTCCTCAACGCGCGAATCCGGGGACGAACGCTGGCCGAAGCGCGGCTCGAGCTCGAAACCGCGCTGGCGCAAGGCCGCGCCGAACTCGATCAATTGACGCAGAAGGTGATCGCCGCGGGACTTGCAAGCTGGTCCGGCGGCGAAAGCGAAGACCGGCAGCTCATCGTGCGCGGTCATGCCAACCTGCTCGAAAATCTCCACGCACTCGAGGATCTCGAGCGCATCCGCCTGCTGTTCGACGATCTCGAGACCAAGCGCGGCGTTGTCGATCTGCTCGGCCGCGCCGAAAGCGCCGAAGGGGTTCGGATTTTCATCGGATCGGAGAACAAGCTGTTTTCGCTGTCCGGCTCGTCGACGATCATCGCGCCCTATCGCGATGGCGCCGGCAAGATCGTCGGCGTGCTCGGCGTGATCGGGCCGACCCGGCTCAATTATGCGCGTGTCATCCCGACGGTGGACTATGCCGCGCGGATCGTCAGCCGCATGCTGGGTGGCTGATCCCACATCAGAGCGCTTGATTTTCGGCCGCTAAAGCACGATATCCGGCCCAATCACCTAACGACCCAGATGACAATTTCGAAAAGGTAGTCGCATGACCGATCCCAAGGGGCAGAACGACAATTCGGCGAGCCCTGAGCAAGGAGCGGAGCCCGTGGTTTCCAAGCCCTACATCATGCCGGACGATCCGGAAGAAGGGTCTGTGGAGGCGCTCGCCAAGGAGCTGGCCGAGGCGCGCGACAAGACGCTGCGCACGTTGGCCGAAATGGAGAATCTTCGCCAGCGCACCCGGCGCGAGGTTGCCGATTCCAAGATTTACGGCATCACCGGCTTTGCGCGTGACGTGCTCGACATCGCCGACAATCTTCAGCGTGCGCTCGATGCGCTGCCGGCGGAAACGCGGGAACTCGCCGATCCCATGATGAAGACGCTGATCGAAGGCGTCGAGCTCACCGAGCGGTCGCTGCTCAACGCGCTCGAGAAAAACGGCGTCAAGAAATTCGATCCGTCGGGCGAGAAGTTCAATCCGAATTTCCAGCAGGCGATGTACGAGGTTCCGGATCCTTCCGTACCTTCGGGCACGGTGGTTCAGGTCGTCCAGGCCGGCTACATGATCGGCGAACGGATCCTGCGCCCGGCGCTGGTCGGCGTTTCCAAGGGTGGCGCGAAGGCCGCGCCCGAACAGCAGAACTGATCGCTAAGACGCGCGATGAAGGCTCAGCTCGGACATGCGCATTCTACCGCGTTCACGCGATACGCCGCCCTTTTCCATGTCGGCCCAGGCCTTGGCGAGCGAACCCTGGGTGTCGATGCCGCGGCAGGCATCCTCGATGACATAGGCCTCGAAGCCGGCCTTTCGCGCATCCATCGCCGTCCATGCCACGCAGAAATCCGTGGCCAGCCCCGCGATGAACAGACGTTGCAGCCTGCGCGCCATGAGCCAGGCGGCGAGCCCCGTCGTCGTCTTGCCGTCGGCCTCGGTGAAGGCCGAGTAGCTGTCGACATCCTTGTGATGGCCCTTGCGGATGATCAGTTGGGCCTGCGGGATCGAAAGATCCTTCGAAAGCGCCGCGCCGTCGGTGCCCTGGACGCAGTGATCGGGCCACAGCACCTGCTTGCCGTAAGCAAGGTCGACGGTCTCGAACGGCTTCTTGCCGCTGTGGGATGAAGCGAACGACACGTGCCCGGCGGTGTGCCAGTCCTGCGTCATCACGACATTGGTAAATCCCTTCGCGAGCCGGTTGATGACCGGCACGACCTGGTCGCCGTCCTTCACCGCGAGGCTACCGCCCGGCAGGAAGCAGTTTTGCACGTCGATGACGAGCAAGGCCGACGCATCGTCGATCTTGATCGAGGCCGCTGCCCACGCCGGCCGCGACGCGATCGCAGCCAGGCTGCCAACTAATGCGAGTGTTTGCCTTCGGTTGATCATGCGGCACCTCCTCTGCTGAGAGCGAGGTTAGCAAATCCGGTTATCGGCGGAAGACCAAAGAAGCGGCTAGCGCGGCTCGATTCCGTCGCGGACGGCGCGGAAGCGTGGAAATGCCTTCTCCCATTGATCGCGCGGCGCGCTGCCGATGATCCGCATCGAGCCCCCGTTGCCGAAGCGCAGCCACTGCACCAGCGTGACCGGCGTATCGTCCCGGCCGCTGGTGGCGTCGATCCGCGTCTCGTAGCCGGCCGCGCCATCGATGCGGACCGGCTCGGACATGGTGATCCGCCCGGTGTGCATTCCGGGAATGGCGCGTGCGGCCTGCTCGGCGAAGCGGGCGCGATCTTCCGGCTGCGCCGGGGTCGCCGCCATCAGGCCGATCACCATGAAGGGCGCGGCCTCGAAACCGGTGGCCTCGTCGCCATCGGCCAGCAGCAGAGCGCCGGTCGCGCCGAGCGCGCGAACATTCTTGAAGTCGCCGAGCGCGCTGGCCTTGAACGGCATCAGAGCGAGTTGTTCGTCGACCGGAACTTCCTTGCGGATAACGGCGGACGCAAACATCTGCCGAACCGCATCGTCGCTGTAAATCTTGGTGGCGTTCTCCGGCACCAGGACGTCGACATAGCCGGAGAAGGTGCCGCCCGAGAGAATCATCGAATAGTGGCGGAAAACGCCAGCGCCGTTCTTGGCGGTTTCGATGGTGTAATAGGCGGTCCCTGCGCCGGTCTCGATGCTCTCCGGCTTGGGGCCGAGAGGTGGCCGGGTTGGTCTTCGAGACCTCGCCAAAAGCGGCCGCCGGCAACTCCGCGACCAGCACCTTGACGGTTGAATCTTCTGTCATGAAGCCGGTGAAGCCCTTCGCCGGCACGAGGCCGACCAGCGGCGTCAGCCCAACCCGGGAGCCTGCGGGAAAAACCGGGTCGGCGGCGAGCGCCGGGCCCTGAATCAGCACGAGGACGACCAGGGCAAAGAAAGGACGCAGGTGTTTCATCGGCTGCCTATTCGAATTCCAATGGGGCCATTCGATGGTCGAAAGGCCACGATCCCGGGCCACTAGGCCAGGCGGCTGCCTTTTAGCCGGTTTGTGGTGGCGTGCAACAGGCCGGTGCCTTGGTTTTGAAGTCCGATGGCGGGGTTCGTGACCCGCGCTAACCCCGGCGCAGAATCTCGATGCCGTCGATCGTGCGTACCGGAACGTAGGATTTGAGCAGCGCCGAGAGTTCCGGATCGGCATGCGCCCAGTCGCCCCAGTCGCTGTTTTTGTTGTCGATCAACACCACGTCGGGCGGCATCCTGCGGAAGTCGGCGACGATCCCATCGCGTTCACGGTCGACATAGAGCTGCAAGCGGGCGGCCGTGTCCGGGTCGATGGCTCCGTCGGCCCGGGCCCGGCGGACGGTGTCACGGATCCAGAACGCTTCCTCGCGCGAAATCCAGGTCCCCTCCAGCGTTCGCACCATGGGGTGGCCGATGACGGCGGCCGAACTGAGAACCAAAAGTTTCGGATGCGCGCCGAGCCGGGCGACTTCCGCCTCGATCGGCCGCACATCGATGCTGCCACCGAACCAGATGCAGGCCTTGCCCAAGATCGCCACCGTGGCGAGGAGGGCGGCGATCCGCCGACGCGGCATCGCTCCTTTCGCCTCGATTGTCGAGATCGCGAGCCCGATCGCCAGCAGCGCGAATGCGACCATCGGATAGGCGTGATAGCTCCACGCCTTGCGTTGTACGAAGAAGGAAATCATGAAGCCGAAGGAAGCGACCAGCATCATCAGCGATGCCACATCGAACTTCCGTTCACGGCTTTGCAGCGCCAGCACGACGATCGTCGCCGCAAGCCACATCGCGAACGCGCCGGAGAAGGCCATCGCAATGAGCGGCACTCTCAAGAGCAGGTAGACATCGCGCGCCATCGGATAGATGACCGTGAAATATTCCGGAAAACAGAGGTAGATGCAGGCGGCGTTGATCACGACCAGCGCGCCCGCGATCCAGTTTTCCGGCGCGAACAGGATGCGCCAGTCCCGTGCCTGGGCAGCTGCGGTCAGGATGCAGAAGCCGCAGGCAAAGGCGAAATACGGCTTGAACGTCATGGTAAGCCCTGCGCTCACGCCGGCAATGACGACGGCAGCCGGCGAGACGGGTTCCCGATTGCCGCGCAGGATGTAGGCCGCGAGCGCCGGCAGGATCGCGATCGCCGCCAGGTGTTCGCGCTGCCCGAAGTCATACATGGGAAGGATGGTCAGCAGGACGATCGTCCAGACGGCAAGCGCGCCGTCCGCGATGCGTCCGCGCAAGGTCGAATGGCGCAACACCACCCAGGTGAGCGCCAGCGAAGCCGCGACCAAACCGAAGGTCAGGCCGTCGGTGATGATCTCCGGCCGGACCGGAATGGCGCGCGATAGCGCGACGGCCGCAAAATAGATCAGTCCCGCCACCGGCGGATTGATCTCGGGAATATCGACATAAAGGCGCTGGCCGTCGAACAGCCGCTCGCTGAGGGTGAGCAACCAGCTCACATCGACATTGAACGGGAGCTCGCAGCGAAGCAGGATCGCGCCCGCAAGAACCGCCATGCCGGCCAGCCATGGCGCGGCCTTTCGGACGGTGTTCCAGTCCTGCGCGCGGCTTGGAAGGCCGGCTTCTGCCTCGATCGTCATGGCCGACCCTGCGAAGGCGGTGCGAATATTGCCGGCGGCAAGCTAGGGGCGGCCGGTTAACAGGCGATTTCGGACGGGGCCGGCAATCCGCCGGGCTGGCCACCCGGACCGCGTGGCGGAGGGGTTTAGGCCGCGCGCGGGCCTCCGGCGGGCCCCTTCGTGTTAGGATTGCGGGGGTGATTCATGCCGAAGGCGGATATCGGTCCTTGCAGGCCATACACCCCCTCCTATATGAGGCACACCGTCGCAATATCGCGAGTATTTGATCGTTGGGGGTCCGGTTCAGGGCGCCGTCAGGGCCCAGCCGACCTGCCGCAAAAAGAAGGATATGAGGACCATGGGAAAGGTCATTGGGATCGATCTCGGCACCACGAACTCGTGCGTCGCCGTGATGGATGGCAAAAACGCCAAAGTAATCGAGAACGCCGAGGGCATGCGGACGACGCCGTCGATCGTCGCCTTTAGCGATGATGGCGAACGCCTTGTCGGCCAGCCGGCCAAGCGCCAGGCAGTGACCAATCCCGAGCGGACCTTCTTTGCGGTGAAGCGCCTCGTCGGCCGCGGTACGACGATCCGATGGTGGAAAAGGACAAGAAGCTCGTCCCCTACAAGATCGTGAAAGCGTCGAACGGCGACGCCTGGGTCGAGGCCGACGGCAAGACCTATTCGCCCTCACAGATTTCCGCCTTCATCCTGCAAAAGATGAAGGAGACCGCTGAAGCCCATCTTGGCCAGAAGGTCGAGCAGGCCGTCATCACGGTTCCCGCCTACTTCAACGACGCCCAGCGCCAGGCCACCAAGGATGCCGGCAAGATCGCGGGCCTCGAAGTGCTGCGTATCATCAACGAGCCGACCGCGGCCGCGCTCGCTTACGGCCTCGACAAGACCAAGACCGGCACCATTGCGGTGTACGACCTCGGCGGCGGCACGTTCGATATTTCAATTCTCGAAATCGGCGACGGCGTGTTCGAGGTGAAGTCGACCAACGGCGACACCTTCCTCGGCGGCGAAGACTTCGACATGCGGCTGGTCGGCTATCTCGCCGATGAATTCCAGAAGGAGCAGGGCATCAACCTGCGCAACGACAAGCTTGCCTTGCAGCGCCTGAAAGAGGCGGCGGAAAAGGCCAAGATCGAATTGTCGTCGACGACGCAGACCGAAATCAATCTGCCCTTCATCACGGCCGATCAGACCGGTCCGAAGCATCTGACCATGAAGCTGACGCGCGCCAAGTTCGAGGCGCTGGTCGATGACCTCGTGCAGAAGACCATCGAGCCCTGCCGCAAGGCGCTGAAGGATGCCGGCCTCACCGCCGGCGAGATCGGCGAAGTGGTGCTGGTCGGCGGCATGACCCGCATGCCGAAGGTGCAGGAAGTCGTGAAGCAGTTGTTCGGCAAGGAGCCGCACAAGGGCGTCAACCCGGACGAAGTCGTGGCGATTGGTGCGGCGATTCAGGCCGGCGTGCTCCAGGGCGACGTCAAGGACGTGCTGCTGCTCGACGTCACGCCGCTGTCGCTCGGCATCGAGACGCTGGGTGGCGTGTTCACCCGCATCATCGACCGCAACACCACGATCCCGACCAAGAAGAGCCAGGTGTTCTCGACCGCCGAGGATAGCCAGAACGCGGTCACCATCCGCGTCTTCCAGGGCGAGCGTGAAATGGCGGCCGACAACAAGGTCCTCGGCCAGTTCGACCTGATGGGCATTCCGCCGGCGCCGCGCGGCATGCCGCAGATCGAAGTGACGTTCGACATCGACGCCAACGGCATCGTCAACGTGTCCGCCAAGGACAAGGCGACGGGCAAGGAACAGCAGATCCGCATCCAGGCCTCGGGCGGTCTCTCTGAGGCCGACATCGACAAGATGGTCAAGGATGCCGAAGCCAACGCGGCCGACGACAAGAAGCGCCGCGAGGGTGTCGACGCCAAGAACCACGCCGACTCGCTGGTGCATTCCACCGAGAAGGCGCTTGCCGAGCATGGTTCGAAGATTGCGGAGACCGAGCGCCGCTCGATCGAAGACGCCGTCAGCGACCTCAAGGAAGCGCTGAAGGGCGATGACGCCGAAGCGATCAAGGCCAAGACCAATACGCTGGCGCAGGCCTCGATGAAGCTCGGCGAGGCCATGTACAAGCAGCAGGCCGAGGCCGATGCGGCCAAGGACGCTGCGAAGGATGACGTGGTCGACGCGGAATTCACCGAAGTCGACGACGACAAGAACAACAAGAAATCTGCTTGAGAGTGACGAACAATGACCCCCATTCTTGCGAGCACGCAAACGGCGTCTCGAAAGAGTGGGGGTTGTTTTTTCGTTAAGTCGAAAGCGGCATTGATGAGCCGCATTCCGGGATATGAACTTCGGGCGGGTTTGACGGATGTCCACCAAGCGCTGTTACTACGAAACCCTTGAAGTCGAGCGGAGCGCGGACGAGCCCAAGCTCAAGGCAGCGTTTCGCAAGCTCGCCATGAAGTGGCATCCGGACAAGAATCCCGGCGACGCCTCGAGCGAAGTCAGGTTCAAGGAAATCAACGAAGCCTACGAGGTCCTGAAGGACGGCGACAAGCGCGCCGCCTATGATCGTTTCGGCCATGCCGCCTTCGAGCAAGGCGGCGGCGGGCCCGGCTTCGGCGCCGGCTTCGCCTCCTCCTTCTCCGATATTTTCGAAGACCTGTTCGGCATGGCGAGCCAGCGCGGCGGCCGTGGCGGCCGCGAGCGTGGCGCCGACCTGCGCTACAACATGGAAATCTCGCTCGAGGAAGCTTTCCAGGGCAAGACCGCGCAGATCGAAATCCCGGTCTCGGTGACCTGCGAATCCTGCTCGGGCATCGGCGCCAAGGCTGGCACCAAGCCGAAGACCTGCAGCATGTGCGGCGGCGCCGGCCGGGTGCGGCAGGCGCAAGGTTTCTTTACGCTGGAGCGCACCTGTCCGGGCTGCCAGGGCCGTGGCCAGATGATCGAAGAGCCGTGTCCCTCCTGCGTGGGCTCGGGCCGGGTGACCCGCGAGCGGACGCTCTCGGTCAACATCCCCCAGGGCGTCGAGGACGGCACGCGCATTCGCCTGGCCGGTGAGGGCGAGGCCGGTCTTCGCGGCGGGCCTCCCGGGGACCTCTACATCTTCCTGTCGCTGACCGCGCATGAATTCTTTCAGCGCGACGGCGCCGACCTGCATTGCCGGGTGCCGATCTCCATGGTGACGGCCGCGCTCGGGGGCGAGTTCGAGGTGCCGACCATCGAGAAGGGCAAGACCAAGGTGAAAATACCCTCCGGGACCCAGTCCGGCCGCCGCTTCCGCATTGCGTCAAAGGGCATGCCGGTGCTGCGATCGCGCCAGACCGGCGACATGTATGTCCAGGTGATGGTCGAGACGCCGCAGAATCTGACCAAGAAGCAGCAGGAATTGCTGTCAGAGTTCGAAAAATTGTCGTCCGGTGCAACCCAACCCGAGGCTGCGGGTTTCTTTGCCAAGGTCAAGGACTTCTTCGGTAACCGCGCCAGCACTTGAAGTGCGTCGGTGCGGTTTCTGCGCGCGAGCAATATCCCATTGAGCACAGCGTGTTATCGCGAAGCTGGTATGCCGACCACCGGCGCGCCACAAAACGCGTTTTGCTTGACCAGATCGCTGGCTGCCTATACGTCTTTATGACTGTTTTCTGACATTTGCCGCGAAAGTGGTCCCGCCGGTCTAGAAGCGACATGCCATTGCAATCGTCCGCGCGTGCGTTGAAGAAACCGCTTCGTCTCGATGACGAAGTCCGTTTTCTCCGTTCCTGGATCGAAAAGCCGCTTCACATGGGAGCGGTCATGCCATCGGGCCGGATGCTCGCCCGCACCATGGCCCAATATGTCGACGTCCAGTCCGATGCGCCCGTCGTCGAGCTCGGCCCCGGCACCGGTGCGATCACCAATGCGTTGATCGAGCGCGGTGTCGACCAGAAGCGCCTCGTGCTCGTCGAGTACAATCCCGGCTTCTGCGCGCTGCTGCGCGATCGCTACCCGCACGCCAAGGTCGTTCAGGGCGATGCCTACCGGTTGCGGGATTCGCTTCGTGAGGCGCTCAAGACGCGGGCCGCCGCCGTCGTCTCCGGCCTGCCGCTGGTGACCAAGCCGATGCCGATCCGCCTCAAGCTGATCCGGGACGCTTTTGTGGCGCTCGCGCCGGGCGCGCCGTTCGTGCAATTCACGTACTCGGTCGCGCCGCCGATCCCCAAATCGCTGCCCGGGGTTTCCACCGAGGCCTCCGAGCGCGTCTGGATGAACCTTCCGCCCGCCCGCGTCTGGGTGTATCGCAAGGGTTAGTGCCGCGGTCCCGCGTGGGTCGCGGGGTTTGCGGGACCTATCTAAATCATGACGGCGTTGAAAATCCTGGTGATCCCCGGCTCACTGCGGACCGGCTCGCTGAATGCGAAGCTGGCTGCGGTCGCCGCCCATCATTTCGCGCAAGCCGGCGCCGAGGTGACGCGGCTGTCGCTCGCCGACTTCCCGCTTCCGATTTATGACGGCGATCTGCAAACAAAGTCCGGCGTGCCGAAGAACGCCGTCGATCTCAAGCGAATGATGGGAGCCCATCACGGCGTCCTGATCGTGACGCCGGAATACAATTCGTCGGTGCCTCCGCTGTTGAAGAACGCGATCGACTGGGTCAGCCGCGTGCACGATGCGCATGAGGCGAGGGGACAGGTGTTTCGCGGCCGCGCCTTTGCGATCGCGAGCGCCTCGGGCAACCGGCTCGGCGGTGCGCGTGCGCTCAGCGCACTGCGGCTGATCCTGTCGGCCTGCCATGCCCTCGTGATCCCGAACCAGCTCGCGCTTGCCTTCGCCGACGAGGCTTATGACGATATGGAGCGGTCTGAAAAATTCATCCGATATCGAGGCGCTCGGCGCCATGGCGCGGCAGCTGATCGATGTCTCCCAACGCTTGATGTGAGGTAGAATGCCACGATCCATCGCCCCGAAAGACCGCCTGATCCTGTCGCTCGACGTGCCGGCGCTCGAGCCGGCGGAGGCGATGATCGCGCGGTTGGGCGACAGCGTGACCTTCTACAAGATCGGCTATCAGCTCGTATATGCCGGCGGCCTGTCGCTGGCCCGCAAGCTCTCTGCCGCCGGCAAGAAGGTATTCATCGACGTCAAATTGCACGACATCGGCAACACGGTGACGCGCGGCGTCGAAAGCCTGTCGACGCATGGCGCAACCTTCATGACCGTGCATGCCTATCCGCAGACCATGCAGGCGGCGGTCGAGGGCCGCGGGAGTTCCGGCTTGCAGATTCTCGCCGTCACCGTGCTCACCTCCTACAACGAAACGGATTTGCAGGAAGCGGGCTATCGGCACACCATTGCCGACATGGTGGCGCTGCGCGCGCGCCAGGCCAAGGCGCTCGGCGTCGACGGGTCTGGTGTGCTCGCCGGAAGAGGTGGCGACGCTTGCGTGCGATCGTCGGCGATCAGATGAGTTTGGTGACACCGGGCATTCGCCCCGCCGGCAGCGCGGTCGGTGATCAGAAGCGGATCATGACGCCCGCGCGTGCGATCAAGGCCGGTGCGGACTACCTCGTGATCGGTCGGCCGATCATGGAAGCGGCCGATCCGAAGGCGGCCGCGGACGCGATCCAGGCCGAGATCGCGCAGGCGCTGGCGTAGCGTTTTCAAGCGAAGCCGCCTTCGCTAAAGCTTCGGCGGCCGAGTGAGCTAGTAACCCGGCGAAGCCGTGGCGGAGACGGGTGGGTACCGGTTCGCGTCAAGAAAACGCGTCCAAACAAGACCGAGGAGGCTGTTATGGCAAAAGGCTACTGGATCGCGCGCATCGACGTGCACAATCCCGACGGCTACAAGGACTACGTCGCGCAGAACGGCCCGTGTTCGCGAAATACGGCGGCAAGTTTCTGGTACGTGCCGGCCGGCATGTTTCCAAGGAAGGCTCCGCGCGAACCCGCAACGTGGTGATCGAGTTCAAGGACTACGAAACCGCGCTCTCCTGTTACAATTCGCCGGAATATGTGCGGCTGGTTGCGCTTCGAACGCCCCATTCGGAAGGCGATCTCGTGATCATCGAAGGCTATGACGGCCCGCAACCGGGAGCCTGAAAGCCGCTGGAAGGCGCCTGGTCAGTTGCCGGAACTTCCCCCAGCCGGTATAGGGCGAAGAGAGGTATTGCCATGTCCGAGATGCGTTTGATCGTTGCGGGAGCCGGCGGCCGGATGGGCCGGGCGTTGACGCGCGTCATTTCCGAAACCAACGGCGCGGTACTGGCCGGCGCGCTGGAAGCGCCGGGCTCGGAGCTGCTCGGCAAGGATGCCGGCGTGCTCGCGGGCCTGCCCGCCAATGGTGTGGAGCTGTCCGCCGACCTCTGGTCGATGTCGGCGAATGCCGACGGCATTCTCGATTTCACGATACCGGGCGCCACCATCGCCAATGTCGCGATCGCGGCCCAGCGCGGGCTCGTCCATGTCATCGGCACCACCGGGCTTTCGCCGTCGGACGATGCCGTGATCAAGAGCGTCACCTCGCGCGCCATCGTCGTGCAGTCGGGCAATATGAGCCTCGGCGTCAATCTGCTCGCGGCGCTCGTCAAGCGCGTGGCCAAATCGCTCGACGACAGTTTCGATATCGAGATCGTCGAAATGCACCATCGCGCCAAGATCGATGCGCCCTCGGGTACTGCGCTCATGCTCGGCGAGGCGGCCGCAGCGCGGGCGCGGCATTCCGCTCGGCACCAATTCGGCGCGCGGACGCGACGGCGAGACCGGCGCGCGGCGAACCGGCGACATCGGCTTTGCGTCGTTGCGCGGCGGCTCCGTCACCGGTGATCACAGCGTGATCTTTGCCGGCGCCATGGAACGCATCGAGCTCATCCACCGCGCCGAGGATCGCACGATGTTTGCGCAAGGTGCGGTAAAGGCGGCGTTGTGGGCGCGCGACAAGAAGCCGGGGCTCTACACCATGGCCGACGTGCTCGGGCTCAACGACTTCTGATCAGTCATTTCAAACGGAAACTTTTAGATATGAGCGATCGTCTTCTCGTGCTGGTACGTCACGGCCAAAGCGAATGGAATTTGAAAAATCTCTTCACCGGCTGGAAGGATCCTGATCTCACCGCGCAGGGCGTTGCGGAGGCGAAAGACGCCGGCCGCAAGCTGAAGGCGCAAGGCCTGGTGTTCGACCTCGCTTTCACCTCGGCGCTGACGCGCGCCCAGCACACGCTCGACCTGATGCTGAATGAGCTCGGCCAGACCAAGATTCCCGTTCACAAGCACCTGGCGCTCAACGAGCGCGACTACGGCGATCTCTCAGGCCTCAACAAGGATGACGCGCGCAAGAAATGGGGCGAGGATCAGGTGCTGATCTGGCGCCGCTCCTACGACGTGCCGCCGCCCGGCGGTGAAAGCCTGAAGGACACGCTGGCGCGCACGCTGCCGTATTTCGTGCAGGAGATTCTTCCGTGCGTGCTGCGCGGCGAGCGCACGCTGGTCGCCGCCCACGGCAATTCGCTGCGCGCGCTGATCATGGTGCTGGAGAAGCTTTCGCCGGAGGGCATCTTGAAGCGCGAACTCGCGACCGGCGTTCCCATCATCTATCGCCTCAATGCCGACGCCACCGTCGCCTCGAAGCTCGACCTGGCGTCGTGAGCGCCAGCGGCTCTGATGTAGAAATCACTTCTCTCGCCGCGCCCGTCGGCGATCGCGAACTGGACGAACTTGCCGACGTGCTGAGCGATTGCGTTGCCGGCGGCGCCAGCGTCAATTTCATGGCGTCGTTTTCACGAAGCGAGGCGCGCGCTTTCTTCGACAAGGTCGCAGACGCAGTTGCATCTGGCGATGTCGTGCTGTCTGGTGGCCCGTCTCGGCGGCAGGATCGTCGGCACGGTGCAACTCGGGCTCGACACGCCGCCCAACCAGCCCCATCGCGCCGACATCAAGAAAATGCTGGTGCATCGTTCCGCACGCGGCCGCGGCGTCGGTGCGGCCTTGATGGCGGCCGTCGAAGACGAAGCGCGACGTCGCGGGCGCTGGTTGCTGGTGCTCGACACCGTGCCCGGCGAAAGCGGGCACCGGCTTTATCTTCGTGCGGGCTGGCAGCAGAGCGGCACCGTGCCGGACTACGCGCTGTTTCCCGATGGCCGCCTCTGCGACACCGCGATCATGTGGAAGCGGCTGAAGTAGTTCGCCGCCCTATTATGCGCCAACCTGGCCGGCTTCCCAGCCCATCATCGCCTGCTTGCGGGTGATGCCCCAGTGATAGCCGGTCAGCGCGCCGCTCTTGCCGAGTGCGCGATGGCACGGCACCACGAAGGAGATCGGGTTCTTGCCGACCGCGGCTCCGACCGCGCGCGAAGCTTTGGGGCTTTCGATCTTCTTGGCGATGTCCGAATAGCAGACGGCGTGGCCCATCGGGATCTTCAACAGCGTCTCCCAGACCCGCACCTCGAAATCGGTACCGATCAAGGTGACGCGCAGCGGCTGGTCCGGCCGCCACAGCTTCTTGTCGAAGATGCGCTGCGCCAAAGGAGCAGTACCGAGATAATCCTCGATATAGGTTGCGCGCGGCCAGCGTGCCCGCATGTCGGCGAGCGCGGCTGTTCTCTTCGCCCGCATCGGCAAAAGCGAGGCCCGCAAGGCCCCGGTCGCTCGCCATCACCAAGGCTGTGCCGAACGGCGAGGGATGGAAGCCGTAGCGCAAGATCATGCCGGCGGCACCGGCCTTCCATTCACCCGGCGACATCGCCTCATGGGTCACGAACAGATCGTGCAGCCGGCCAGGACCGGAAAGGCCTGAATCAAGCGCGGCGTCGAGCACGCTCGCGGAGTCGCGCAAGAGGTTCTTGGCGTGGTCGAGCGTTAGCGCCTGCATGAAGCCTTTTGGGGTCAGGCCTGCCCAGCGGCGAAACAGATGGTGCAATTCATCCGGAGTGAGGCTTGCCGCCTCTGCCATCGCTTCGATGGTCGGCTGCGTCCGCCAGCGCTCGGAGATGAAGGCGATGGCGCGGCGCACGGAATCGTAGTCGCGCAGCGCGGCGTTCTGGGTGCCCGGCTTGACCAGGCGGATATCGTTCGTGGCTGATATCATGGCGTCATTCATGGCTCGTTTGATCATGCCACGGATGTAGGCCACGGCTATCGTCCAAACCACCCGGTTTCTGACGAGGCCTAATGAATCGGATTGTAGGTTGGACCGCGCTTGGCGGCCTGGAGTGCGGCCATTAAGGCGTTGGAAAAACTTTCTTTTTCCTCAGGCCCCAGAAAACTGGCGATGGCGACCCGGCGGCCCTTCGAGACCAGATAAAGCCGTTCGATGCCGAATTCCGCATGCGTCTTGCGGTCGAGCTGCACCCACAGCGGATTGAAGCTGAACTCCACCACATGGCCGCGATGGCTGGTCCTTCGCACGTAAAGTTCTGACGGCGTGACCCGAATGTCCTCGCTCGCCTTGGCGCGGCGAAAGCTGACGCGAAAGGCCCAATAGATCACGAGCACGTCGAGGCCGAAAAAGCCGAACACCGGCCACGCGCCGATCAACAGGAAGACAAGGCCGGCGGCGAAGCTCACCACGCTGACAAGCGCCATCACGACCAGAAAACCGGTGCGGTTGAGCGAGCGGTGCGGCGTCAGCCGTGCCGAAAACAACTCCGTCTCGCCGTTCGGATCAAAATCATTGCCTGCGGTCATGGCGTGTCAGTATACCCGGACAATGTCGAAAATCACACGCCGCACCGCCGCCAAGTCTACCGCCAAGTCTGCCGCCAGATCCAGGTCGAAGCCGAAGTCGCAACCGGCAACTGCGAAGGTGGCAAAATCCCGCAACGCCAAGGCCGCTAAACCGCCGGGCAAGGGCGGCTCCAAAAAGCCAAAGCCCTGGACGGCTGCCGAGGTGCGCGAGGCGTTCGTGCGCTTTCGCAAGGCCAATCCGGAGCCGAAGGGCGAGCTCGAGCATCTCAACTCCTTCACGCTATTGGTCGCGGTCGTGCTGTCGGCGCAGGCGACGGACGCCGGTGTCAACCGTGCGACACGCGCCTTGTTCCCGATCGCCGATACGCCGGAAAAGATGCTTGCGCTCGGTGAAGAGAAGCTGCGCGATTACATCAAGACCGTCGGTCTCTATCGCACCAAGGCAAAGAACGTCATCGCGCTGTCGGAAAAACTGATCCGCGAATTCGGCGGCGAAGTGCCGCGCACCCGTGCCGAAATTGAATCGCTGCCCGGCGCGGGGCGAAAGACCGCCAACGTCGTACTCAACATGGCCTTCGGCGAGCACACCATGGCGGTCGATACGCATGTCTTTCGCATCGGCAACCGCACCGGGCTCGCGCCCGGCAAGACGCCGCTGGAAGTGGAGCTCGGGCTCGAGCGCGTCATCCCTTCGGAATTCATGCTGCACGCGCATCACTGGTTGATCCTGCACGGCCGCTACACGTGCCTTGCGCGCCAGCCGCGCTGCGCGGTGTGCCTGATCAACGATCTCTGCCGCTGGCCGGAAAAGACGATCTAGTATTTGCCCCGTCAATGGCCACTTCGCCGCGGCGATTGGCCCTTGTCGGGCCGGAGCACGCAGCCTACGCTCTCTCCAAACGCGCCAAAGCCCATCTCAAAAAGGGCTGCGCGACATAGGGGAGAACGCCATGCGGCTGCGGCTTGCGCTGGTTTCAGCGCTGTTGGTCACGGGATTGGCTGCGCAGGGTGCGCGCGCGCAAGTCTCCGACGACGTCGTCAAGATCGGCGTGCTCAACGATCAAACCGGCCTTTATGCGGATCTCGGCGGTCCCGGTTCGGTGGTCGCTGCCAAGATGGCGGTCGAGGATTTCGGCGGCAAGGTGCTCGGCAAGCCGATCGAGGTCATTTCCGGTGACCATCAGAACAAGTCCGATGTCGGTGCCGCGATTGCGCGTGAATGGTTCGACGTCGGCAAGGTCGACATGGCGATCGGGTTCGACCATTCGGCGGTGGCGCTCGCGGTCTCCGCGCTTGGTGCGGAGAAAAACCGGATCGTGATCGGCGGCGCGATCGGCTCGACGGCCTTCACCGGGAAATCCTGCACGCCGACCGCAGCCTCCTGGATCTACGATTCCTACGCGTTGACTACCAGTCTCGCGAAAGCCGTGGTCGCGGAGGGGCGCGATAGCTGGTTCTTCCTCACGGTCGACTATACTTTCGGGCATTCGCTCGAGGCCGACGCAACGGCTGCGGTGAAAGCAGCCGGCGGCAAGGTGCTGGGCAGCGTCCGGCATCCGCTCAACACGGCCGATTTCAGCTCTTACCTTTTGCAGGCGCAGGCTTCCGGCGCCAAGGTCGTGGCGTTCGCCAACGGCGGCGGCGACATGGTCAATGCCACCAAGCAGGCCAATGAGTTCGGCCTGACGAAAAATCAGGCGATCGTCTCGCTGTTGGTATTCATCTCCGACGTGCACAGCATGCAGCTTCAGGCTGCCCAGGGGCTGAAGTTCGTCACCGCGTTCTACTGGGACCGCAACGAGGAGACCCGCGCCTGGTCGAAGCGCTTCTTTGAACGCTTCAACCGGATGCCGACCATGCCGCAGGCCGCCGTCTATTCGGCGATCACCCACTATCTCGGCTCGATTGCCGCCGCCGGCACCGACGAAGCCAAGGCCGTGATGGCGAAAATGCGCGAGCGGCCGGTCAACGATTTCTATGTCAAAGGCGGCAAGCTGCGCGAAGACGGCCGCCTGGTGCACGACATGTACCTGGCGCAGGTCAAGACGCCCCAGGAATCCAAGGGCCCTTGGGACTACTACAAGATCCTCGCCACGATTCCGGGCGATCAGGCCTTCCGGTCGCTGGCGGACGGGGGATGCCCGCTGGTGGCACGCTGAGGGCAGGTATGCGCTCCCGCAGACGGCCGTTTCGGCCTGAGTGGGGCTGATGGTACCAACGTCCTCCCTTGAACCATTCGCGCCTTGCTAAGACTACTTCAGAGAGAAGTAGTCGGTGGGGGCATCGGTCGGTCGTGACCAAGAAGAGTAATACCTGGTACGTATCGGTCCATCTCCCTGAGGAGCAGAAGACGGGACACTATTCCCGCCGCTCGGAGACCTTTTCGAGCGAGGCCGAGGCCAAGTTGTTTGCCGCCAGCAAAATGGCGATCGGCACCGAAATCAGCGCCGGAACGCTCAATCCCGTGACGCCAAAGCGGGTCATCCGGCCCTCCGAAGTCGAGAAATGGCTTTCGGAAAAATCAAAGCCGCAGGCGAGCTAGCCGCCGGATATTGATCCGTTCACCAGCCGGCTCCGCAGCCGATTGAAATCCGCCATCGCGGTTTACCGGCGCCGTCACGGCAATTGCTTTCGGCCGCTATGCCGTTCTATTAGCTGCGCTGGATGTACATTGTGCCGATCCGCAATCCCGGACCCGAATGGCTGCCAGACGCGTCACGCTTACCTTTGACAATGGTCCGACCCCTGATGTGACCGAGCGCGTGCTCGACATTCTGGCGGAGCGGCGGATTCTCACGACCTTCTTCGTCATCGGCAACAAGCTTGTGGAGCCCGATCGCGCCAGCCTGATGCAACAGGCGCACGCGGCGGGGCATTGGATCGGCAACCACACACTTTCGCACACGGTCGCACTCGGCGACCGGCCGGAACGCAGCTACGCGATAAACGAGATCGAAGGGGCACAGCAGCGCATCGGGCGTTTCTCGCATCCCGAGAAGCTGTTTCGGCCTTACGGAAACTCCGGCCATCTCGGGCCCCATCTTCTGAGCCGGGCGGCGCTCGATTATCTCGTCGCGCAAAATTACCGGACGGTGATCTGGAACAATGTGCCCGGCGATTGGAAGGATCCGGACGGATGGGTCGAAAGCTGCGTGACGCAAGTGTCGGCCCAGGCCTGGAGCGTGGTGGTGCTGCATGACATCGAAGGCGGCTGCGTGAGGCGCCTGCCAGAGCTGCTTCGCCGGCTCGATGATCTCGGCGTGAGCTATGAGCAGGATTTTCCGGATCTCGTCACGCTCACGCGGGCGGGCCGGATTGTCAGCCTTCCGCCGGGCTACGTCGCCGATCCGGACGACAGTTAAGCGATCACGCCGCCGGCAGTCGCGTTTTTCGCGATGGCTCGATCAATTCGGGTCGCGGCCCGCTGAGGCGCTTGTGCATATGAACCATGAAGGCCATGCCGAACACCGGCGTTGCCAGGTTCACGATCGGAATCGAGACAAAGGCCGCAATGAAAAGCCCCGCCGTGAACACGGTCGCGGCATTGTCCTTGCGCATCGCCTTGGCTTCCTGCGGGCTGCGGAAGCGCATCGCCGCCAGTTCGAAATATTCCCGCCCCAAAAGCCACGCGGTCGCGATGAAGAAAATGATGAAGCCCGCGCCGGCGAACAACACGAACGGCAGCGCGATCAGGTAGACGAGAATCGTGAGCAGCGCGGTCTTGACGCCTTCGGTGACCGCAACGGGAAGCGGGAGCGCGGTGCCGGGACGCTCCGCCGGATAATGCTCGCGCTCGACATGGTCGGCGACATCGTCGACGAAGAAGCTCGCCACCAGCGACGTGATGGCCGGCATCAGCATCACCGCGCCGAACACGACGCCGAGGCTTGCCGCGATCGAGACGATCCAGGCGAGCACGTTGAGCGTGGTCTGGAAGGAAGGACCCAAAAGCGCTTCAAGCCAGACCTCGCCCGAAGTCGCAAGCCAGCTCAACAGACGCTGCAAGCCGATCGCCAGCACGACGATCAGTGCGAGCGCCAGGCCGATCGAGCGCCAGAGGATCGAACGCATCGGCGGCGACAGGATTTGCGACAGCGCCTTGATCGCGGCATCAAGCATCGTGGATTTGACCTGTTGTGGAAGCCCGGATGTGGTGGTTCAGAGTGTGGTCGTTCAGAAGTCCGCGGTATTGCCGCCGCGGAACACTCGCGACAGGTAGCCATGGCGGCGAGCTTCGGCAAGGCCTTGGCTGTTGCCTTGGACCGGGATGAACGTCTGGTGGAATGAGGGCGGAAACGTGAGCGCGCGAATGGCGGAGCGCGTGCGCTATTTACGAAGCTGGAACCGGCGCTTCTTCGTCAGCCGCTTCAGGAACAAGCGGCGGCGATGTTTCTGGAAACACACCGAACTGGCCCGCTACCTCCTGGAGCGGCTTCTGTTTGTCGGCCCAGTGCAGCGCGGTGTAGTCGAACCCGGTGATGATGGTCGGCTTGACGATCTCGAAATACGGCGAGATGTCGAAGTCGCGCGGCATATAGAGCGAGGAGTCGCGAATGTGCAGGATTTCGCGGCGGGCCTGGCGTGACCCGGCGCGCGTGATCTTCGGCAGGATCGGGTAACGCACGGCATCGAATGCCTGCGCGATCAGGGCCGAGCAGATGATCTTGGTGGGATCACCGGAGCCGAATGCGATCATGCGCCGCCGAAAGCGCTGCGGGATCGGCAGCGGGATCAGGAAGCGCATCAGGTCGAGAATATTCTTGGTGTCGTAACCGAAACCGATGCGGTTGATGGCGTAGCGGCAGACCGTGTAGCGGTCCTCATAGGTCAGGCCGACCGGCCGGCACAGCCGCGTGTGGTAGGTGAAATACTTCGACAGCGGCGCGGTCGTCACGCCCTCGCCGACATTGGCCTCGATCAGGACATGCGGCTCGCCATCGGGCTCCGCCGCGCCATCGACCGGGCCGACATAGAGCGCGGCATGTGACCAGGTCGACTGGGTCAGGTATTTGATGATGCCGGAGATGCGGTTGTTGCCCTCGACCAGCAGCACGTCGCCGGGCTCGACGACGCCGCGCAGATGATCGGGCTCGCTGGGGGTGAACGGCTCATAGCCATGCACTTCCTTCTGAAGATAGGAAGCGATCCACTTGCCGACAGTGTCGAGCATTACGCCCATTTTTCCCCCAAGCGGATTGCCTCTATATCCGCTTTTTTGGACTCTTATATTGGTCGAAAGCGGTTGCAATTTAGTTCATGGCGATGGCCGGTCAATCATGATTGATTTACCATGATGCTTGCTGCTGATGCTTGGATGCGGCTACTCTGAAAAGGTGCCCGCCGCGAACCAGAAATCAGATCACTAGTTGTTCACTTTGTTCTCAAGAATTCCGGAAACCTGACATGGCGATCACGCGGCGCGATCTCCTTGCGGCCTCCGCCGTCATTGCGGCTTCGCCAACGCTTGCACGCCGCGCGTGGGCGGCGCCGTTGCCGCGCGAGGCTGACATTGTCGTGATCGGGGCGGGCGCGGCCGGTATCGCTGCGGCGCGGCGAATACAGGCGGCCAATCGCAAGGTAATCGTGGTCGAAGCCGATGCCCGTCTCGGCGGGCGCTGCTGGACCGACAGCAAGACCTTCGACGTGCCGTTCGATCGTGGCGCGCGCTGGCTGCACAATCCCGAGACCAACCCGATGGTCAAGCTGGCGCGCAGTGCCGGGCTCGACATTTCGGCGGCTCCGCTCGGTCAGAAAATCCGCGTCGGGCAACGTTACGCGCGCGCCGGCGAGACCGAGGAATTTCTGGCCGCGCTGGTTCGCACCAACCGCGCCATCGATGAGGCCACGCGCGGCAACAAGCCGGACGTGGCCTGCGCTTCCGTGCTGCCGAAAGATCTCGGCGTCTGGGCGGATACTGCGGAGTTCGTGCTCGGCGCCAACGGCACCGGCAAGGATTTGAAGGACGTATCTGTCATCGACAAGTCGCGCGCGCAGGATCGCAATGCCGCGATCGGTTGCCGCCAGGGCGTCGGCGCGCTTGTCGCCAAACTCGGCGAAGGGGTGCCGGCCGCGCTGTCGACGCCGGTAAACCAGATCATCTGGAACAACCGCGAAGTCGCCGTCGAAACCCCTTCGGGGCGGATTGCGGCGCGTGCGGCGATCGTCACGGTTTCAAGCAACGTGCTGGCGGCCGGCAATATCAAGTTCACGCCCGAACTGCCGAAGCGTCAGCTCGATGCCGCGGCAAAGCTGTCGCTCGGCAGCTATGATCGCATCGCCTTGCAACTGTCCGGCAACCCGTTCGGCCTCGCGCGCGACGAGGCGCTGATCGAACAAAGCAAATCCACCCGCACGGCATTGCTCTCGGCCAACGTCGCGGGGTCATCGTTGTGCCTGATCGATGTCGGCGGCTCGTTCGGCCGCGATCTCACCGGCCAGGGCGAGAAGGCGATGGTCGCCTTCGCCATCGAGTGGTTGAACAAACTGTTCGGCAGCGACGTCGTGGCGACCGTCAAGCAGTCGAGCGTGACGCGCTGGAACGCTTCGCCCTTGACGCTCGGGGCCATGTCGGTGGCGATGCCGGGCGGCGAGCCCTCGCGAAAAATTCTCACCGAGCCGCTCGGCAATCTGTTTCTTGCCGGTGAAGCCACCCATGAGACCCTGTGGGGGACGGTCGACGGCGCCTGGGAGAGCGGCGAACGGGCGGCGGAAGCCGCGCTGCGCAAGATCGGCGCCCTCTCAAGGACTTCGTCGCCGCGCCGGAAAAAAAGCCGCAACGCCGCCGCACCCGCGGGGCATCGTTCAACTGATGACGCAGATGACATCGCGGCCCAAAACGCGACCCGCCCAAGGCGCTGATATCGTGGTCGAGCGGCAAGGACAGCGCGTTCGCGCTTCATGAAATCCGGAAAGCGGATGAATTCGACGTCGTCGGCGCAGTGACGACGGTTACCGAAACATTCGGCCGCGTCTCCATTCACGGCGTGCGGCAGGATATTCTGCGGGCGCAGCTCGAGGCGGCCGGCCTGCCGCCGCGCATCGTGCCGATCCCTTATCCCTGCCCGAACGAAATCTACGAAGCGCGAATGGGTGAGGCCGTGGCGCGTGCGGTGAACGACGGCATCACCCACATGATCTTCGGCGATCTCTTCCTCAGTGAAATCCGCGCCTATCGCGAACAGAAGCTGGCGGGCACCGGCATCACGCCGGTGTTTCCGCTGTGGGACCGGCCGACGCGGCCCTTGGCGCAAGCGATGATCGAAAGCGGGCTTGAGGCCTATCTCGCAACCGTCGATCTGAAAAAACTGCCTGGCGAATTCGCCGGCCGAAAGTTCGACGAAAAACTTCTTGCCGATCTGCCCGAGGGCGTCGACCCCTGCGGCGAGAACGGCGAATTCCACACCTGTGTGGTGGCGGGGCCGATGTTTCGCACCCGCTCGCCGTGACACCTGGCGAGCGCGTCGAGCGCGACGGCTATGGCTACTGTGACCTGGTGTTGAAATAAAGCGAAAGTGATTGTCAGAAAGAGCCGTCATTCCGGGGCGCGCGTAGCGCGAACCCGGAATCCATTCTGCCACCTGTCGTATCGATAGATGGATTTCAGGTGCGCAATTGCGCACCATGTTCGCTCGATTTCGCGCCCCGGAATGACGGTGAAAACCTTAGCGCAAGGTCCCGCCGGTCTTCTTGTTGACCTCCGCCACGATCTTCGCCGCGACCGCATCGATCTCCTGATCGGTCATGGTCTTTTCGCGCGGCTGGATGGTCACGGCAATCGCAACGGACTTCTTGGCTCTCGTCGATGCCCTTGCCCTCGTAGACGTCGAACACCGTGACGCCGGTGATCAGCTTCCTGTCGACGCCCTGTGCGGCGCGCAGGATGTCGCCGGCTTTCACGGCACGGTCGACGATGAAGGCGAAGTCGCGTGACACCGGCTGGAATGCCGACAGTTCGATCGCGGACTTGGCGCGGGTCGGGCGCTGCTTGGCTTCGGGAATACGATCGAGAATGACCTCGAAGGCGATCAACGGGCCGTCGGCGCCGAGCTTTTCAAGCACGCGCGGGTGCAACTCGCCGAAATGGCCGAGGATGTTTTGCGGACCGATCTGGATCGTGCCCGAACGGCCGGGATGCAGCCAGCTCGCGCCGCCCTGCACCACTTGCAACGCGGCTACCGGCGCGCCCGCGGCCGAAAGCACGGCGAACGCATCGGCCTTGGCATCGAACACGTTGGCGGCGGCCGCGCCGGACCAGGTGCGCCCGATTCCGGACGAAGTCGCAAAGCCGTGACGAACGCCGGCGGCGGAAGTCATCTGGTCTTCGGGCTTGTCGCCCTTGAATACCTGGCCGACTTCGAACAGCGCCACGTCGGCAAAGCCACGATCTGAATTGGCCTGGGCCGCTGCGATCAGGCCCGGCAGCAGGCTCGGCCGCATGTCGGAGAGATCGGCCGCGATCGGGTTGGCGAGCGAGAGTTCCGCCTTGCCGCCGCCAAACAACTCGGCGTGCGGCTTGGAGATGAACGACCACGTCACCGCTTCCACCATGCCGCGCGCCGCGAGCGCGCGTTTGGCGCGACGGGTGCGCAGTTGCATCGGCTTGAGCACCGGCTTGCGCGGGGCGTCGCCACGGTCGAACGGCGTCATCGGCACGTGATCGACGCCGATGATGCGCACCACTTCCTCGACGAGGTCCGCCTTGCCGTGCACGTCCGATCGCCAGGACGGGATCGCGACCTTCACCACCGGACCGCTACCTGCCACCATGAAACCGAGATGGCCGAGGATGCGCTTGATTTCGGGAAACGCGACCTCGATGCCGGCGAGGCGCTTCACCTCGGCAATCGGGAATTCGATGATGCGGTCGTCGCCGAAGGCGTTGCCGACCACGATGTTTTCCGACGGCGTGCCGCCGCAGATTTCCATCACGAGTTTGGTGGCCATTTCCAGCCCCGGCACCATGAAGGCCGGATCGACGCCACGCTCGAACCGATAGCGCGCATCCGAATTGATGCCGAGCTTGCGGCCGGTCTGGGCGATATTGATCTCGTTCCACAGCGCCAATTCGATCAGCACGTCGGTGGTTGCTTCCGAGCAACCGGAGGCTTCGCCGCCCATGATGCCGGCAAGCAATTCGACGCCATGCTCGTCGGCAATCACGCAAACGGAGCTGTCGAGCGTGTAGGTGCGGCCGTCGAGCGCCAGCAGCGTCTCGCCGTCGCGGCCACGGCGCACCACGAGGTCGCCCTTCACCTTGGCGGCATCGAACACATGCAGCGGCCGTGCCCGGTCGTAAGTCATGAAGTTGGTGATATCGACCAGCGCATTGATCGGACGCAGGCCGATCGACGTCAGGCGCTTTTGCAGCCAGTCGGGTGATGGTCCGTTCTTGACGCCGCGCACCAGCCGCAGCGCAAAGCCCGGACAGAGGCCCTGATCCTCGACCTTCACTTTTACCGGACAGGGGAATTCGCCCTTGATCGGCTTGATGCCGGGATCGTTGAATTTGCCCATGTCGGCGGCGGCGAGGTCGCGCGCGATGCCGTGCACGCCGGTGCAGTCCTGCCGGTTCGGCGTCAGGTTGATTTCGAACATGGGATCGCCGAGCCCGGCCCATCCGGCGTAAGGCGTGCCGATCGGCGCGTCGGCCGGCAATTCCATGATGCCGTCGTGGTCTTCGGAAATCTTCAGCTCGGCCGCCGAGCACAGCATGCCGCGGCTTTCGACGCCCCGGATCGTGCCGATGCCGAGCGTGATGTCCTTGCCCGGAATATAGGTGCCGGGGGCTGAGAACACGCTGATGAGGCCGGCGCGCGCATTCGGCGCACCGCAGACCACCTGCACGGGTGCTGCACCATTACCGGTGTCGACCATGCAGACGCGCAGGCGATCGGCATTGGGATGCTGTTCGGCCGAAATCACGCGCGCGATGGTGAACGGCGCAAGCTGCTTGGCCTTGTCCTCGAGACCCTCGACCTCGAGCCCGATCATGGTGAGCTTTTCGGCGAGCTTCTCGACCGTCTCGTCGGTGTCGAGATGTTCTTTCAGCCAGGAGAGAGTGAATTTCATGATGCCACCGTGCTGTCTTCGAAAACTTCGACCAGACGAAAACGCTCGCACATCAGCATCATGTCGTCGCGGAACTTGCCAAGTCGTCCGAAATATCGGCGGTGCGCGTCGCGCCAGTGAGCGAGGCTGCGGTCGCCTTCGCCTTCATCCCGCGCGAAAGCCGCATCGACCTGATCGAAACGGCGATAGCTGACCTCGGTCAATTCGATCACGCAGCGCGGTTCGCCGCGGCCGTCGAGCACGATCCAGCGCTCGCCTGGTTTCGAGGTGTTAGGCTCGTCTTCGGTGCTGCAGGTGGCGGTCTTGATTCCCTTCATCACGAGGTCGAGCAATTCGTCGGCCAGCGCCGGACCATCGCCGAAGGCGAAGGATCGCAAACCTTGATATTTTCCGGGACGGCGCGCAGGCTCACGTGCTCAGCCCTCCGGCGAGAGTCGGAATGTCGAGCGGCTTGAAGCCGTAATGCGAAAGCCAGCGCACGTCGCTCTCGAACAACTGCCGCAGATCGCTCATGCCGTATTTGAGCATCGCGATGCGGTCGATGCCCATGCCCCAGGCGAAGCCCTGATAGATGTCAGGATCGATGCCGCAGGCGCGCAGCACATTTGAATGCACCATGCCGCAGCCGAGAATCTCCAGCCAATCCTCGCCTTCGCCAAAGCGGATTTCGCCGTTACCGCGCCGGCACTGAATGTCGACTTCGAGCGACGGCTCGGTGAACGGAAAGAACGAAGGCCGAAACCGCATGTTGATGTGGTCGACCTCGAAGAAGGCCTTGCAGAATTCGTGCAGGATCCATTTGAGGTGACCGAGATGCGAACCCTTGTCGATGACGAGGCCCTCGACCTGATGGAACTGCGGCGTGTGGGTCGCGTCCGAATCGATACGGTAGGTGCGTCCGGGGCAGATCACGCGGATCGGCGGCTTCTGGCTCAGCATCGTGCGCACCTGCACCGGCGAGGTGTGGGTGCGCAACAGCATGCGCGAGCCGTCTTCCTTCGGGTTGAAGAAAAACGTGTCGTGCATTTCGCGCGCCGGATGGCCTTCCGGGAAATTCAGCTTGGTGAAGTTGTAGTCGTCGGTCTCGATGTCCGGCCCTTCGGCGACGGAAAATCCCATGTCGGCGAAGATCGCCGTGAGTTCGTCCCACACCTGGCTCAAGGGGTGGATGCGGCCGGCTTCCGCCGGCGCCTCGCGCAAGGGAAGCGTGACGTCGACGGTCTCGGAAGCAAGCCGCGCATCGAGCGCCGCGGATTTCAGGACATCGCGCCGTTCGGTGAGCGCCTGGGTTACCTTGTCTTTCGCAAGATTGATCGCGGCGCCTTGGGTCTTGCGCTCGTCGGGCGACATCTTGCCCAGCGTTGCGAGCAGGGCCGAGATCGAGCCCTTCTTGCCGAGCGCTGCGACGCGTACCGCCTCGATCGCGGCCTCATCGCCGGCCGCGGCGATCTCTGAGAGAATTTGCTGTTCGAGTGTGGCGAGGTCGGACATGGCGACGATGACCTTCTTCGGATTGCGCGCGCAATCCAACAGTGGGCCGGAATCTTCCGCGAAAAAGCGGACGATCCAGTAACCCCCGTGGGTCAGAATTTGGGATGGCGGTTACTGGATGCTCCGCGTTTCGCGGAGCACCGGTATTTGCGGGACGTTACGCCAGCGCGCGGATCAGGCCGCGAGCGCTGCCTTGGCCTTCTCGGCGATCGCCTGGAACGCGGCGGGCTCATGGATCGCGAGATCGGAGAGCACCTTGCGGTCGACGGTGATGCCGGACTTCGACAGGCCGTTGATGAACACGCTGTAGGTCATGCCGAACGGGCGAACGGCGGCGTTGAGACGCTGGATCCACAATGCGCGGAAGGTGCGCTTCTTGCGCTTGCGGTCGCGGAAGGCGTACTGGCCGGCCTTTTCGACGGCCGGCTTGGCGGCGCGGATCGTATTCTTGCGGCGGCCGTAGAAACCCTTGGCGGCCTTGTAGACTTTCTTGTGCTTGGCGTGGGCGGTCACACCGCGTTTGACGCGAGCCATGACGGAGCTCCTTGAAATCAGGAAAAAGGTGACGGGATCGCCGCGCGAACGCGGCTCGGATTAAGCGCGATCAGGCGTTCGGCAGGAAGTATTTCTTGACGTTGTCGCCGTCGGTCTTGAACAGCACGCGCGTACCGCGAAGCTGCCTGATCTGCTTCTTCGTCCGCTTGATCATGCCATGGCGCTTGCCGCGCTGGGCGTGCAGCACTTTGCCTGTGGCAGTCACCTTGAAGCGCTTTTTGGCGCCCGACTTGGTCTTCAGCTTGGGCATTTGGCTCTCCTAATCGCCACAGGAAAATCCCGCCTAAACGGCGTCCTGGCGGCTAAAATGCTCGTTAGAGCGTTGAAAGTGCTCAGGTTTCTATGTCGATCGACGAAACCCGCACGGTCCATCGCCACGGCAGCCCTTTTCAGCCGGGCGATGAAGGCCGCGCTTATCGCAGAACAAGTTCATTTTGGCAACGATGAACCGTCAAATCGGCTTCGCAGACTGATGAGAGGATGCCGGATGTCGGCATCATGAAATCACCAGCAGGGCAGCCGCAAAATGCGCATTTCAGCCCAATCGATTACGCCTTTTTCGAAACCTGGACGGACCGCCGCGCTGGGTGCTCTTGCCCTCGCTTTCACCGCCGGCATCGCGAGCCCGGCGGCGGCCGGCTCCCGTCGGGGCGCCTATGACGGCAACTGGAACGTGACGTTCACCACCAGGGCCGGCAATTGCAGTTCGACCAACAGCGCCCCCTTCAACGTATCCGGCACCCGGGTTTCGTCGGCGGGCGGCGGCAAGGTGACCGGCGGCATTCGCCGTGATGGTGCTGTGGCCGTCAATATCTCGGTCGGCCTGTCGCATGCGAGCGGGAAGGGACGGCTGGCCAGAAGTTCCGGCACCGGCCGCTGGAGCGGCGTCATCTCCGGTGACAAGTGCAGCGGCACCTGGCAAGCGACCCGGACCTGAGCCTTCGCGAAAACCTGCCTTGGCCGCAAATCCTTGGCAGCAAAAATCCCCGCGTTTGGCGCGGGGATTTTGAAACGAGCGGCGTTTTGCGGATCGTTGGCTAGCGCGGCGCCAGAACCATCACGACCTGGCGGCCTTCAAAGCGGGCGTCCTGCTCGACCTTGGCAAACTCCGCGACGTCGGTCTTGATCTTGTCGAGCAGCTTGGTGCCGATTTCCTGGTGCGCCATTTCACGGCCACGGTAGCGCAAGGTGATCTTCACCTTGTCACCTTCCTCGAAGAAACGCTGCATGGCGCGCATCTTCACGTCGTAGTCGTGATCGTCGATCATCGGCCGGAGCTTGATCTCCTTGATCTCGACGGTCTTCTGTTTCTTGCGGGCTTCTGCCGCTTTCTTCTGCGCCGAATACTTGTACTTCCCGTAGTCCATGATCTTGCAGACGGGAGGAGCGGCGTTCGGCGAAATCTCCACGAGATCCATTCCGGCGTCGACGGCCATCTTGATGGCAGCGATCGTTTCGACGGTGCCCAGGTTCGTACCGCTCTGGTCGATTAGCTGAACCGTTGCGTTGCGGATCTCATCGTTGGTGCGCGGCCCGTCTTTGGCAACTGCGGGCGGGGCTCTATTAGGACGGCGAATGGGTAGTTCTCCAAAATTGTGAACGAAGGTCGTAGTGTGAAGGAATAAGCCGTTGCGGGCAAGCCAACTTGCTCCTGCGCCGCCAAAAAGCATCAAATGCGAGGCTTTTCGGCCACGCGAAAGAAACGTCAGCGTCGCCACACCAGCCGGCGACATAGGGCGAAGCGATACCTTCCGCAAGCACCATAACGCAGGCTAGCGCCTACTTTCCGAAGTTCGTCCCCGCTTCAGCAACTAATGATTCCATGCCGCTTTCCATTTGAAGTTCCTGAAAGGAATTTGCCGCTTGCAGTGCAGGAACCTCAAATGGGCGGCACTGGCCTCGTTTTGGTTGACGGGCCCGATCCGGTCGCGCAATGACGATCCCATGACCAGCCCCGCGACAAGCCCGCAAAACCCGCTTTTTGTCGAAATCGGCCAGGCGGCCGCGACCCGCCGTATCGCTGTCCGTGTCCGGGAGGGGGCGGCCCCCGGGCTTTTCTGGCTCGGCGGCTTCAAGTCGGACATGCAGGGCACCAAGGCCCTGGCGCTGGACGGATGGGCTGCGGAACACAACCGTGCCTGCGTTCGGTTCGACTATTCCGGCCATGGTGAATCCAGCGGGGATTTCGCCAACGGCACCATCGGCCAGTGGCTGGAAGAAAGTGTTGCGGTCTTCGAGCAGTTTTGCGCCGGCCCGCAGGTGGTGATCGGTTCCTCGATGGGCGGGTGGATGGCGCTGCTCCTGGCGCGCGAACTCGCCAGGCGTCCTGCCTCCCGCGCCTCGCTGAAGGCGCTTGTGCTGATCGCACCGGCGCCTGACTTTACCGAGGAACTGATGTGGAAGGGCTTCTCGCCCGAAATCCGTCAGCAGATCGAGACCACAGGCGTTTGGCTGCGTCCGTCGGAATACGGCGACCCCTATCCGATCACCAAGCAACCTGATCGAGGAAGGCCGCAAGCACCTCCTGCTCGGCGGTTCCATCGAGGCCGGCTGTCCCGTGCATATTCTACAAGGCGCGCAGGACCCCGACGTGCCGTGGAAGCACGCCTTCGCGCTTGTTCACCGCTTGCCGGCCGAAGATGTCGTGCTGACCATGATCCAGGACGGCGATCACCGCCTGTCGCGGCCGCAGGACATCGCGCGGATTCTGGCTGCGGTCGCGGAGTTCGGTTAGGTTTTTTGTTCGACGCGTTTTCTTCACGCGAACCGGTACCCGCTTCGCTCGAAATCGCCTTGGAGAGCGCCATGACGACGCTGGAACTCTTGCGTAGCTTTTGCGACGCCGTCGAACAGCGCAACGGCAAGGCGTTTGCCGATCTGTTTGTCGAGGACGGCGTCTACCACGACGTGTTTCTACGGCGCCTTCGAAGGCCGGGCCAAAATCGCCGACATGATCGACGAGGTATTTTACCGTACTGCTGACGGATTTCCGCTGGGACATGCACGCGCCGCTCAGCGACGGACGGCAGCTCTACGCACGCTACACGTTCAGCTATCGCTCGACGCTGCCGGAAGCCAACGGCGCGCGCGTAATGTTCGAAGGCGTTGCGATGATGGAGCTTCGGGACGGCAAGATCGTCTCCTATCACGAGGTCGCCAACACCGCGCCGGCTTTCGTCGACATGAACTTCGCGCCGGAACGGATCGCCAGGATTTTCGCCAAACAGGGCGCAGCGCTAAAGGCGCGGCCGGAGATGCAACGGCACCTTGCCTGACGCACCTCTACGGCGAGGCCGTTGCGTCTTCCCACTCGGCGCGCACGGCCGGGTCGGCCTCGGCGATCGTGGCGGGCGATGCCAGCCGCGCGAAGGCAGCGGGCTCCAGCAATTGCGACAGCGCCCACACCGCCGCACCGCGCACGATCGGGCTTGGATCTTCCAGCAGACGCTCGGCTTCGGTCACCAGCGAGGGATCGTTCGAGTTGCCGATCGCAATCAGCACATTGCGAATGAAGCGGTCGCGCCCGATGCGCTTGACCGGCGATTTGGAAAACAGCGTGCGAAACGCGGCATCGTCGAGCCGCGCCAGCGCCGAAAGCGGGGGCGCACGCAATTCCTCGCGGGCTGAGAGTTTGGCCTCATGACCGGCTTTGGCGAATTTGTTCCACGGGCACACCGCGAGGCAATCGTCACAGCCATAGATGCGGTTGCCGATGGCTTTGCGGAATTCGCGCGGGATCGGTCCCTTGTTCTCGATCGTGAGATAGGAAATGCAGCGGCGTGCATCGAGCTTGTAGGGCGCGGGAAAAGCCGATGTCGGACAGATGTCGAGGCACGCCCGGCATGAGCCGCAATGGCCGGTATCGGCCTCGTCGCGCGGCAGATCCGCATCGGTGAAGATCGCGCCGAGGAAAAGCCAGGAGCCGAATTCCTGCGAAACGAGATTGGTATGCTTGCCTTGCCAGCCGAGGCCCGCCGCCTGCGCGAGCGGCTTTTCCATCACGGCCGCGGTGTCGACAAAGACCTTGACCTCGCAGTCGGCAGTCGCGGCCAGCCATCGCGCCAGCGCCTTGAGCCGCTTCTTGATCACGTCGTGATAGTCGTCGCCTTGCGCATAAACCGAGATCGCACCGCGCGAACGCTGTTGCAGGATGACGAGCGGATCCTCATTGGGTCCATAGTTGACGCCGAGCATGATGACCGAACGCACGCCGGGCCATAGATTTCGCGGGTCGCTGCGGCGTTGCGGGTTCGCCGCAAGCCAATCCATGTCGCCATGGCCGCCTGCGTCGAGGAACTCGATAAAATATTTTCCGGCCTGCGCGATGGCGCCGGGGTCGGTCACGCCCGTGCAATCGAAGCCGAGCGTGCGCGCCTGCAATAAAAGAGATTCTTTCGAGAGCGTCGTCATGGAAAGAATCTTGGAGCGGAAGCGGTTGATCGTGTCCCGGACGCGGTGCAACGTTCTCCTGGCGACGCGAGGCGTCGTCCAGCACGTTGCGCCGCAGAGCCGGGACCCATAGAGGCGTCGTGTAGAAGCGTGGGCCCCGGATCAGCAGGCCAACGTTGCACGCTGCCCTGCGTCCGGGGCACGATACCGCCGAAAATCAGAAGTCGAGGTCCACGTAAGTGCGCGACGCCGGCACACCTGCGAGCCATTCGCTCAGCAGCGGGCGGAACGACGGCCGGGATTTGACCCGCGCATACCAGGCCTTGGCTGCGTCGTCCTCGCTCCATGGCACGTCGCCCAGATAGTCGATCGCCGACAGATGCGCTGCGGCGGCGAGATCCGCAAAGGTGAGCCGGTCACCGGCGAGATAGTTCCGTGTTTTCGCCAGCCAGCCGATATAGGCCAGATGATAGCGCACATTGGCTTTCGCCGCGCGCATCACGTCGGCGGATGGCGGACCGCCGCCGTCCTCCTCGCTCATGAAACGCTTGTAGATGCGTTCCGTCACCAGCGGATTGGAAGCTTCTTCGAAAAACTTCTCGTTGAACCACGCCATCAGCCGCCGCACTTCGACGCGCTCGGCGATCGTTTGCGGCATCAGCCTGCGATCGGCAGCTTCCGCGCCCAGGGATTCGTCGACATATTCGGCGATGATCGCAGCGCCCGGAATCGCGGGCTGTCCTTCGACCACCAGAACCGGCGTCGCGCCGGCCGGGTTCAACGCGAGAAACGTTTCGCGCCGTTCCCAGCTCCGTTCTTCCACCAGATTGAGATCGAGCCCCAGTTCGCCGAACACGAGGCGAATGAAGCGCGACTGCGGACAGAACGGATGATGAAACAGCGTGAACATGAAGCTTTAGAACGTTACTGGTTGCGCCGCGAAGCTACCGGAGCTTGTGGCTAGGTGGGTAGCGATTGTCAAATCCGGTTCACCTGGGCTCTGGCGTTTTTGCCGTTGCGGTAGAGTGCCGAATAAGCGAGAAGATTTAGGCCATTTTCGGCCGCTATGCACGTGGCGGTCTTCAATTCGATGCCGTCGCATCAATCACCAATCCTGGAAAGAGGACGCTTAGGTCATGCTGTCTGATTCGCTGCGGGCGGTAATTCTCGGCATTGTCGAGGGCATCACGGAATTCCTGCCGGTTTCATCGACCGGTCACATGCTGCTCGTGAAACGCTTCTTCGGATTGGGCGAGGGCGCCTTCTGGGACAGTTTCGTCGTGCTGATTCAACTCGGCGCAATTCTCGCAATCGTCGGAATCTACTTTGCCAGGTTGTGGAAGGTCGCGCTCGGCATGTTCTCCAATGCCGATGATCGCCGCTTCGTCATCGGCATCCTGGTGGCGTTTCTGCCGGCCGTGGTCATCGGTTTGATCGCCGGCAAATACATCAAGGAAGTGCTGTTCAATCCGTGGGTCGTCTGCTTCTCGCTGATCGTGGGCGGCGCGGTCCTGCTCTGGGTCGATCAGCTCGACCACAATCCGACCGAACATGACGCGACGAAATTTCCCTTGCTGACCTATCTGTGGATCGGCATCGCGCAGTGCCTGGCGATGATCCCCGGCGTTTCACGCTCGGGCGCCAGCATCGTCGCGGCGATGCTGCTTGGCGCCGACAAGCGCGCGGCGGCGGAATTCTCGTTCTTCCTGGCGATCCCGACCATGATCGGTGCCTTCGCCTATGATTTTTACAAGAACCGCGCCGAGATGACGTCCGATCACCTCAGCATCATCGCGATCGGCTTCGTGGTCTCGTTCGTCGTCGCGCTGATCGTGGTCAAGACGTTCCTGAACTATGTCACCCGCCACGGCTTCACGCTGTTTGCGTGGTGGCGGGTCATCGTCGGCACGCTCGGCCTGATCGCGCTCGCGCTGGGAAGGTAGTGGCTCGGGCTCGTGTCCCGGACGCGGTGCGGCGCCTTTGCGCTGCTCCGCAGAGCCGGGACCAACTTTCGAGAATATGATCCTCCGGATCAGCAGCGCATCGTCGCACGCTGCGCAGCATCCGGGGAACGCCTGCGGGATAAGCTTACGCGCTCTTGTGCGTGAACTGGCCGGCTTTACGGAAGCGCCAGAGATATTGCGGCGCGACGCCCTCGAGCGAATCCGGCGCAATGCCGAGCCCCTCCAGCGTCAGGCCGGCCGCCTTCGCCGTCTCCGACACCACGTTGTCGCCGCGCAGCAGCTCGACCTGATCGGGCGTCAGCTTGAACGCGCCCGGCGCAAATTGCAGGAACAGCGCCTGCAATTTCGCGAGCCCGAACGGCAGCGGCATCAGCATGCGATCGCGGCAGGTGATTTCCAGGATCGCTTCCATGATCTCGCGCATGGAAAGCACTTCGGGGCCACCGAGCTCGTAGGTCGCGCCAGCCTTGGCCTTGCCGTCCACGGCCTCGGCGACGGCGGTAGCGACATCGCCGACATAGACAGGCTGCAATTTGGTGACGCCGCCGCCGATCAGCGGCAAAGCCGGCGACATCCGCGCCAGCGCGGCGAAGCGGTTGGTGAACTCGTCCTCGGGGCCGAACACCACCGACGGCCGCAGGATGGTGGCGGAGGGAACCGCCGACAGCACGGCCTGTTCGCCTGCGGCCTTGGAGCGCGCATAGCGCGAGGGTGAATTGGCATCGGCGCCGATCGCCGAAACATGGATCATCCGCGCGCCTACTGCGGCCGCCGCCTTCGCCACGGTATCCGCGCCTTCCGCCTGGACGGCGTCGAAGGTCTGCGCGCCGGACTGCGCCAGGATGCCGACGAGATTGACGGCGACATCCGTCCCGCGCATCGCGGCCTCGACCGAGGCCGGGTAACGCAGGTTGGCCTGGACCGCGTGGATCTGCCCGACCTTGCCGAGCGGCTGGAGGTGACCGGCGAGCTCGGGCCGGCGCACCGCCACGCGGATGCGGTAATCGCGTTTGCACAGCGCCCGCACCACCGCGCGGCCCAGAAAACCGGACCCGCCAAAAACCGTCACCAGGGTTTCCAGGTTCGATGCCATGTTCGGTGCCATTCCTTGCGGTGAGAATCGGTCGATCAGACGGATATTTCGGCGCTTTTGCGGATACGCCATCGCCCGATTTCTGTATAGCCCAATTCAACGGGCGCGCTTCAATTTGACAAGCGCGCGACCGAACCGTAACTAGCGGCCCCATGCCCAGGTGGCGGAATTGGTAGACGCGCTGGCTTCAGGTGCCAGTGACCTAACAGTCGTGAAGGTTCGAGTCCTTTCCTGGGCACCACTTTTCTTCATCCGCAAATATCGGATTGCGCGGGGTGCCCCGCCGGGCGCGACCGCGCCCGCCGCTCAGGCGGCCAGCGCCACGATCGGCTGAAGCCGGCGGCAGATCTTGTTCAGCGTGTTCGCGCTGTCGCTCATCAGCGAGAGATAGCTCAGCGAGTGCTCGTAATAAATGCCGATGGGTTCCTCGCCGAACAGCATCACGCCTTCGACTTCGTCTTCCGCAGCCTCATAACTGGGCAATTCGACCGACGTCGGCGCGTCCCGGTTCAGCACGGCCGCGATATCGGTCAGCATCTCCCGAAACGGCGTCGAACGATCGAACGCATTGCCTGTCCACAGGACAAGCTCCCAACCGCTCTTGCGGTGGGGTTCGATGGCGGGTTGGGCATAGACCTTGATCATGGCGCGGCATCTAACGTGTTGTTTCGGAGGTGACAGGGCACCGACCCTAGCACCTCCGGACGTTCGCGCTTTCGGAGCTTGCAAAACCGGTACACAACCGGTCAGCGGAATGGCTCAAAAGCCCCGCAAAAAATGTAAAGAATCAGAAAACATTAACCTTGCCGTCGCCGAGGCTCCGCAAGCTAGGCGGAAGCTCCCGGCTCGGGGTCGTCCTGCCGGTGGCTGTCGGGGCCGCGGCTGAAGATCCCGTAATTGCTCGATTTCACGCCTGGGACTGCATTGGTCGCCGCGACCGTCAACCCAAGCTTCAGTATCTCGCGCACGGCCGCCGCACGGGTCGGCATCCGGTGCTTGAATCGAAAATCGTCCAAAGCGGCCAGCTCTTCCGGGGAGAGCATGACCTGCAATCGCTCGCCACGTGTGTCATTCATGTAGATCACCCAAATTTAGATCATTGAGTAATATACTCAATTCACTGAGGCGGCAAATGTTCCACTCAATATGTAATTTTAGACAAATATACTAATATAATCAATAGTTTAGAGTTGATTTTGGGGCGCGGCGGAGTCAGGATTGGTTAAGGAAGGATTTCCCATGACCGACCAGCTCAAGCTGCCCCGCGCGCTTTCCGAAGAGCCCAATCCGCCAAAGCCGCTTCGCCCGAGCCATCAGAAAATCATCGAGAACCTGGATCGCTGGGCCAACAGCAGCGGAGCTTCAGCCGCCGCGGTTGCCGGTAGCAACGAGTCCACGTGATCTTGCCCGTGAAGACGCGGACAAAGCGCCTCACTTCGACCAGTCCTCTCCGCGGCATTTTGCTGACGAAAGCCGGCTCCGTCCGCTCGCCTCTCGCGCCATTGGGCGTTAGGTTCGTTTCACCTTACGAATCGATCAGAGGCCCTCAATCCATGACCGTACGCCAGCATCGCGGCGACCTGCCCGACCTCTCCCGCTACACCGACGCGGTTGCGATCGATACCGAGACCATGGGGCTCAACCCGCACCGCGACCGGCTGTGCGTCGTGCAGCTATCGAATGGCGACGGCAGCGCCGACGTCGTCCAGATTCCGCGCGATCACGGCGGAGGCGCGGCCGATGCGCCGAATCTCAAGGCGCTGCTTGCCAATCCCAAGATCACGAAGATCTTTCATTTTGCCCGCTTCGATCTTGCCGCGCTCTATCACGCTCTCGGCGTGATGCCGTCGCCGGTCTATTGCACCAAGATCGCCTCGCGGCTTTCCCGCACCTACACCGACCGGCATGGCCTGAAGGATCTGGCGCGCGAGGTGCTCAACATCGAACTGTCGAAGCAGCAGCAATCGAGCGATTGGGGCGCGCCCGCTTTGACTGAAGCGCAACTCGCTTACGCGGCCTCCGACGTTCTGCACCTGCATGCCTTGCGCGAGCGCCTCGATGGGATGCTTGCGCGCGAAGGCCGCACCGAACTGGCGCAGGCCTGCTTCACCTTCCTGCCGACACGGGCCAGACTCGATCTGCAAGGATGGGAAGCTGAGGATATTTTTGCTCATTCGTGATCGCGGGGCCAGCTCCGTTCCGGCCGCCGCTGAGTTGACAGCCCCTTTGTCAGTAGTAGCACTTCCTGAGATTTGCTGAAGCCCTGCGGACAAGTTGTGGCTGGGCGGACCTATCCATTGGTCGTTCGCCCCTTTTCGGACACACTAGGTGAAAAGGAGTGTGGGCGATCCGTGCTATCCGGGTAAAATAGCCGGAAATATCTGCTGCTTGGAGCTCTGGTGAACTCAGTCCAGAACCCTGCCTATCAGACCGGCATGGAGGCGCGCTTTGCGATGGCAGAGCGCCACAGCCGCATCGTGCGCATTTTGCGGGTAGCGGTTCCCGGCGCCGTGGCGCTATCGCTCGCCGCCATCATTCTGGTGTCGGTGTTCAATCCGTTCCGCATGCTGCTGCCCAAACTCCCGATCGACATGAGCAACCTTGTCGTCTCCGGCACCAAGATCACGATGGAATCGCCGCATTTGTCAGGCTATTCGCAGGATCGGCGGCCATATGAGGTTTGGGCCAAAACCGCCACCCAGGACGTAACCGCGCCGGATCACGTCGAACTGCAAACGCTGCGGGGCAAGGTGCTGATGCAAGATCAGTCGACCGTCACACTGGAGGCGGTGAACGGATTGATGGATACCAAGCAGCAGTTGCTCGAACTGCGCAAGGATATCTATCTGCAAACGACGCAAGGCTATGAAGCGTGGCTCAACCAGGCCTTTGTCGACATGGGCAAGGGAACGGTGACGTCGGACGAGCATGTCGATGTCAAATGGGCCGACGGAAAAATATCCGCCGACAAGATGAAGATCTCGGGAGGCGGTGAGATCGTGCGTTTCGACGGCAACGTCGTGATGAATATCGACAAGATGCCGCAGGCCGCCGATGCGGCATCCGAGCCTGCCTCGTCGTCGAAGGCTGCGAAAGCGCGGCCGGTCGCCAAATCCTCAAATGCGAAATGATCCGATGAAGTCGTTGTACCAGCACATTTCCAATCGTCGCTTCGTCGTGCGCGCGGCTTTTGCCGCTGCGATGTTGCTTTCAGGCGAGGCGTCAGCCCAGAGCACGATGAGCGGCGTGCCGAATGCGATGCAGGGCTTCTCGCAAAACCGCGATCAACCGATTCAGATCGAGGCGGCCTCGCTTGAAATGCGCGACAAGAAAAAGGAAGCGACCTTTTCCGGCAACGTGAAGGTGGTGCAGGGCGACACCACCATGACCTCGAAGACGCTTGTCGTATTCTATGAGTCCAAGGATTCGAACGCCGCGCCAGCGCCTGCCGCCACCGGCAAGGCGGCGAAGTCAGCCGCCATGCAATCGGCGACGCCCGGTCCTGGCGGGTCGTCGTCGATCAAGCGGCTCGAGGCCAAGGGCAATGTGGTCGTGACGCAAAAGGACCAGGTGGTCACCGGCGACACGGCTGTGTTCGACACCAAGACCAACCTGATCACCATGTCGGGCGGGGTGGTGCTGACCCAGTGCAAGAACGTGCTGAAGGGTGACCGGTTGCTCGTGGACATGACCACCGGCGTGTCGCGCGTGGAATCCGATAGCGGCAAGGTGCAGGGGCTGTTCATCAACCAGTCGTCGGGCACCGGCTGCAACGGCCAGGCGCCAGGCGGGTCCGCCCGCGCTGCGGCCAAACAGAAGTAATTTCAATACATTGATGGAACGCCGGCCGGGGCGCGGTTGAAGGTTGGCGCGCAAACCTCTATCTAGCCACGGGGCGCGCGCACTTCGAGAAACTCAAGACTGGTCTGAAGGCCAAGGGATATTCATGCTGGAGAGGCGAATCAGTCGCCGCGACCGGTAGCTGCGGAATTCCTTTCGAAGGCTCGGACAAAGCGGGGATGATGGATCTACTCGGCATGTTCCGGCGGCGCCCCGCAAACCGCGGCAAGGGCTTCGCGCGCTCGCGCGAGGACATCACGGCGCTTGGCGACAGCATGGGTGAGATGCTGTCGAGCGCGGTGCGCGATGCGCCGCCGCTTGCCCGCGGCGTGCCCTCGCCAACCCTGGAACTGCCCCGCGCCGAAAAGGCCGCGCCCCGTCCGACGGCTGCCAAGCCCACACCGAAAGCCACCAGCGCAATGGCCCCCCGTCAGGCGCCGCGAGCCGGATACCTGGCTGTGCATAGCGTGGAAAAGAGTTTCGGAACCCGCAGGGTCGTGCGGGGCGTCAGCATCTATGTCCGGCGCGGCGAGGCCGTCGGCCTGTTGGGTCCGAACGGTGCCGGCAAGACGACGGTGTTCTACATGATCACCGGCCTGATCAAGGCCGACCGCGGCGCCATCGAACTCGATGGCCACGACGTCACCAAGTTGCCGATGTATCAGCGCGCGCGCCTTGGCATCGGTTACCTGCCGCAGGAAGCCTCGATCTTTCGCGGCCTCACCGTCGAGCAGAACATCCGTGCCGTGCTCGAGGTCGTCGAGCCGTCGCGCAAGAAGCGCGAGGCCGAACTGGATTCGCTGCTCGACGAATTCAACATCACACGCTTGAGAAAATCGCCGTCGATCGCTCTGTCCGGCGGTGAGCGGCGGCGCGTCGAGATCGCGCGCGCGCTCGCCACCCGCCCCAACTACATGCTGCTCGACGAACCCTTCGCCGGCATCGACCCGATCGCGGTCGGCGACATTCAGGACCTCGTCCGCCACCTCACCAATCGCGGCATCGGCGTCTTGATCACCGACCACAATGTCCGCGAAACGCTTGGCCTGACCGACCGCGCCTACATCGTCTATGCCGGTGAAATCCTGACCGAAGGCAGTCCGGACGAGATCGTCGCCGACCCCGACGTGCGCAGGCTCTATCTCGGGGAGGAATTCCGCCTCTAGTGCCGCCTGTTTGCGGCATTGACCGGCTTTTAACCCAGCCCGATCCGATTTCTTTTTCGAGGGAGTCAAGCCGTGTACATCGGCTGACGACTAGGATAAGCAAGAATCGGACCAAGTTTTCGGGAATTGGCTTTAGCCGCCATGGCGCTGACGCAGAGATTAGAGTTCCGCCAGTCTCAGTCGCTGGTGATGACGCCGCAGTTGATGCAGGCGATCAAGCTGCTTCAGCTCTCCAATCTCGACCTTTCGGCCTTCGTTGAAGAGGAATTGGAGCGAAATCCGCTGCTGGAGCGCGAAAGCGACGGCCCGGAGACGCCAGTTGCGGGTGAGCCGTCCGTCGGCCAGGCGGAGGGCTCGGAAGGGGGATTCGGCGACGAGTTCTCCGGCGAATCTGCCGATTCCGGCTCTGACGGCTTCGAGCCTTCCCAGGAAGAGTGGCTGAACCGCGACCTCGGCAGCCGCACCGAGATCGAACAGACCCTCGATACGCCGCTCGACAACGTGTTTTCGGAAGAGCCGGCGGAAGCTGCCGCACGGAACGCGCAGGATGCGGCGCCCACGACCTATACCGAATGGGGCGGCGGCGCCTCCAACGATGACGGCTACAATCTCGAAGCCTTTGCGGCGGCCGAAGTGACGCTGGCCGGCCATCTGGCCGAACAATTGGCGGTGGCCTTCGCGGCCCCCTCGCGGCGCATGATCGGCCAGTACCTGATCGATCTCGTCGATGAAGCCGGCTATCTGCCGGCCGATCTCGGGCAGGCTGCCGAACGGCTCGGCGCTTCGACGGACGAGGTCGAAGCCGTGCTGTCGGTGTTGCAGAAATTCGATCCGCCCGGCGTGTGCGCTCGCTCGCTCAGCGAGTGCCTGGCGATCCAGTTGCGCGATCTCGACCGTTACGATCCCGCGATGCAGGCGCTCGTCGAGAATCTCGAACTGCTGGCCAAGCGCGATATCGCGAGCTTGCGCAAACTGTGCGGCGTCGACGACGACGACATCACCGACATGATCGGCGAGATTCGCCGGCTCGATCCGAAGCCGGGGCTGAAGTTCGGCTCATCGCGCGCGCAGACCGTGGTGCCCGATGTCTATGTGCGTCCCGGTCCTGACGGCGGATGGCATGTCGAGCTCAACAGCGAGACCTTGCCGCGCGTGCTGGTCAATCAGAGCTACTACTCCGACCTGTCGAAGACGATCCGCAAGGACGGCGACAAATCCTACTTCAGCGATTGCCTGCAAAATGCGACCTGGCTGGTTCGTGCGCTCGATCAGCGCGCACGCACGATTTTGAAGGTCGCGACCGAAATCGTCCGCCAGCAGGACGGATTTTTCACCCGCGGCGTGGCGCATCTGCGGCCGCTCAACCTGAAGGCGGTGGCAGACGCGATCCAGATGCACGAATCGACGGTCTCCCGCGTCACCGCCAACAAGTACATGGCGACCAATCGCGGTATCTTCGAATTGAAATATTTCTTTACCGCCTCGATCGCCTCGGCCGATGGCGGCGAGGCCCATTCGGCGGAAGCGGTGCGTCACCACATCAAGCAACTGATCGATGCGGAGGATCCCGCATCCATTCTCTCCGACGACACGATCGTGGAACGATTGCGCACGACCGGCATTGATATTGCCCGCCGCACCGTCGCCAAGTACCGCGAGGCGATGCGAATCCCTTCGTCTGTCCAGCGTCGCCGTGACAAACAAAGCATGCTTGGCAATGCCCTGTCGGCATCACCCTCCGATCGATCGAAGGACGCTCAGCCCGCTTGATTTGCGTCCTGCTGAAATCGGAATAGTCTCGGTGCGCGCCACGATACAAACCGATCGAGGCACCCCATGACTCTCCGGATCTCTGGAAAAAGCATCAGTGTCGGCGACGCCTTGCGCGGACGGGTGAGCGAGCGCACCGACGAAGTGCTGCGCAAATATTTCGACGGCAATTATTCCGGCCACATCACGCTGAGCAAGGACGGTTCGGGCTTCCGGACCGATTGCGCGTTGCATCTCGATTCCGGCATCACGCTGGAAGCGGATTGCAGCGCGTCCGATGCCTATGCCAGCGCCGACCAGGCGCTGCTGATGATCGAGAAGCGGCTGCGCCGCTACAAGAGCCGGTTGAAGGATCGCTCGGCCCGCAAGGCCCATGCGGAGGCGCAGGCGCTCAGGGGAATGGAGGCGCCGACGCTCGACGCGCCGAGCTACGTCATCGAGGCGCCGGAGAGCGACGATGAAGTGCCCGGCTATAATCCCGTCATCATCGCCGAGGCGACGACATCGCTGAAGCGTCTTTCGGTGTCGGAAGCGGTCATGGAGCTGGATCTGACCGGCGCCGTCTGTCTGGTGTTTCATCACGGATCGAGCGGCCGGGTGAACATCATCTATCGCCGCGCCGATGGTAATGTCGGGTGGGTCGACCCGCCTTCGGTCAAGGCGGCAGGCTAGTTGTGGTGGAACCGGTTTCCGCCGAAAAGCCTATGTAAAAACAAGGTGCTAGGCGTGGGGCCGGCGCGATCAAAATTATCGCCAGGAAGGGTGTAAATCGGCATTGACGGCTACCATTGACCCTCCCTATGGTCCGCGCCCTTAAGGATACCGGGCAGGGGAAACCCTGTAGGTGTTGGCACCGCTCTTGTGTTGGAGTAGAAGCCCACCCACCTAGGATCAACGTGGCGGGCAGCCGCCTTTCCACCTCATTCACCGGTCGAAGTCTGTTCGCAACCTGACGATCGATTTACCGCGCAAATTACCTCGGAACGCTCCATGACGATTACCGATCTGGTCGCACCCGAGGCGATTCTCCCCGCATTGAAAGTCAACAGCAAGAAGCAGGCGCTCCAGGAACTGGCGGCGCGCGCCGCTGAACTGACCGGACAGAACGAACGTTCGGTCTTCGAAGTGCTGTTGCAGCGTGAGAAGCTCGGCACGACCGCGGTCGGATACGGCGTCGCGATCCCGCACGGCAAACTTCCCAAGCTCGAAAAAATCTTTGGCCTGTTCGCACGTCTGGATCGTCCGATCGATTTCGAGGCGATGGACGGCCAGCCGGTCGACCTCGTGTTCCTGCTGCTGGCGCCGGAAGGCGCGGGCGCCGATCACCTGAAGGCGCTGGCGCGGATTGCGCGGTTGTTGCGTGACCAGGATGTCGCGAAGAAGCTGCGCGCCTCGCGCGAGGCCCAGGCGATCTACTCGGTGCTGGCGTTGCCGCCGGCCAGCGCGGCTTAGCGAGCGGCACCTTCCGTCACCGGCGTGGTCCATCGATCAGCGCGCGGGCGAGATAGCGCACGGTCCTGTCTTTGACGTCAGCCCTGCCGACCTCGGCAAACCCCATCGATGCATGAAACGCGTCCGATCCGGGGTTAGGCGGGATCAGATTGACTTCGCAGAAAACCCGATCGTGCCCGGCGTCAACGGCCTGCGTGAAAACGTCTTCGTAGAGGCGGCGCGCCAGGCCGTGGCCGCGGGCCGAGGACGCGACCACGATCCGATCGACATAGACGAAGCGCGGATAGTATTCGCGAAACCAGATGAAGTTCGGACTGTCGTAGTTGGCGTCCTGATCGAGGGCGAGCAGGAACGCGTCGACGTCGCCGATACGCTGCGCCCTGAAAGATTCGCCGACGATATGTGACAGGCGTTCGGGTGTGAGCCAGGAGAGTTCCTGCGCATTCGCGTTGTTGAGCGCGAGCAGGGTGTCGGCCAAAGCCGAAGCCCGCGTCAATTCTGGTGCGATGATCGGGAGGGAAGCGGTCAGGTTCATCATCGCGACCATAATCAACACGAGCGGCAAAATAAAATGCGCGGATGCCGTCCAAAAGGACACCATCCGCGCATTGAAAACTCGTGCTCGCGGCGCGCCTGTTAAAGCGCGTCAAACCAGCCGGCGGTTCAGTGCACGCTCACCGCTTGCAGTTCGTTGCTCCAGGCATTCGCGATGGCGGCTTCCCGGCTGTCGGTCAGCATGATCGGGGTGCCGTCGGCGGCATGGAGTGCGAACAATTTCAGTCCGGGCGCAATTTCGGGCGCCTCCGGAAACAGGCCCGGCACGTCTTCAGAGCGGATCTGCTTCACATAGGCGATATGGCCTTCGCCCAGGCTGGCCAACGTCTCCAGGGAGACGCGAGGTTCCAAAGCAACGTTTACTTCAGTCATGGTCTCGACTCCTTCTCAGTCCAAGCGGTCGAGTCCGCTACTCGTTCCATTATTCGTGTTCATTGATGGCAATTGTCTTAACGACCCTTTCCGGTTCCGGCCGGGCGAGATCGATCGACAACAACCCGTTTTTCAAGTCCGCGCCCAGCACGAGCATCCCCTCCGCCAGCACGAAGGTGCGCTGGAAGTGGCGCGCGGCGATGCCGCGATGGATGTATTGCCGGGCCTTGTCCTCCTGCTGACGGCCGCGGATGACGAGCTGGTTTTCCTCAGTCGTTACATCGAGTTGATCGCGGGTAAAGCCTGCGACCGCGAGTGTGATGCGCAGCCGTTCCGGCTGCCCATTGGCACGATCGCATCGCTCGATGTTGTAGGGAGGATAGCCGTCGGCACCCTTGACGACCCGATCGAGCGCACGCTCGATTTCGTCAAATCCCAGCAGAAACGGACTCGATAACGAGGGAACACGAGACATCTTTGCAAAGTCCTCTCGAAGCGACTTTGAAGTTTCGGAGCCCTTGCGGCGCTCCCACATGACCTGAAGGTGGATTCACCCTCCGGTCACCAGCCAATATGGGCATAAATCGAGGCCTTTCAAGCGCCTCCATTGCCAGGCCCGAAGCCTTCCCCAACAAGCCTCGAATAGTCCTTCCGAAGCCTTACCGAGGCCGCCTCCCTAGCGGCGGCGCTGGGTAGCGATCACGCCTTGGGCCTTCAAGGCCTCGATCTCGGAAGTGTCGTAGCCGAACTCGGCGAGTACCTCGGCGGTATGCTGACCGAACTTGGGCGGCAAGTGGCGCAGGCTCGGTTTGCTGCGTTCCATGCGGACCGGCGACGCCACGCCCTTGTACCAATCCTTTTCGATGACATCGCCGCGGTGGGCGGCGTGGGCGCTGGTCAGCGCCTTGTCGATCGACTGGACCGGCCCTGCGGGCAAGCCCGCGGCCAGCAGGCGATCGCAGAGCGGCTCGGCATCGTGCTGGCTGAAGACCGCGGCAAGTTCGGCGCGCAAGGCGTCGCGGTTGGCGACGCGATCCCGATTGCGGGCGAAGCGCGGGTCGGAAGCCAGATCCGGCTTGCCGATTTCCTTGGCCAGCTTGCGAAAGGTGCCGTCATTGCCGACGCCGATAAAGATGTTGTCGGTGCGGGTCGGAAAGATCGCGTAAGGCACGAGGTTCGGATGCTCGTTGCCGGTCAGCGAGGGCGGCTTGCCATGCATGAAATAATTCGCGTTGTGCGGATGCATGACCGCCAGTCCGGTTTCGAACAGCGTGGTTTCGAGAAACTGGCCTTGTCCGGAGCGTTCTCGTTCCGACAACGCCATCAGGATGCCGATCGCGGCATAAAGTCCGGTGGTGATGTCGACGACGGGAACGCCGATGCGCATCGGGCCGGACTGCGGCGAGCCGGTCGCCATGATCATTCCGGTCATCGCCTGAATGATCGCGTCGTAACCGGGATTGCCGCCGCGCGGTCCGTCGCCGCCGAAACCGGAAATGCGGCAGTGGACGAGTTTCGGAAATCTGGCGCGCAGGACATCGTTGCCGATGCCCCATTTGTCGAGCGTGCCGGGCTTGAAGTTCTCGATCAGCACGTCCGCGCCGGCGAGCAGCTTCATCAGCACGGCGCGGCCGCCTTCGGAAGCGAGGTCCAATCCGATCGAGCGCTTGTTGCGGTTGATGCCGACGAAGTAGGCCGCGTCGTCATCGTGAAAGGGAGGGCCCCAGTCGCGGACCTCGTCACCCGCCGGCGGTTCGACCTTGATCACGTTGGCGCCGTGATCGGCGAGAATTTGCGTGCAGAAGGGGCCGCCGAGCACGCGCGTGAGATCGATCACGCGCAAACCCGCCATCGCGCTCGAATTGGTTTCAGTCATCGAAAACCTTCGCTCGAAAAATCAGGATTTCAGAGCTAGCGGTCTTCGTTACCGGCATCAACGATTTTTCGGGCAGGCGGCCCCTCCGCCAATTCGGTGGGCCGCCCAGCGGAAATTCGATCAGACCACGGTCAGGCGCACGTCGACGTTGTTGCGCGTGGCGTTGGAGTAGGGGCAAACCTGGTGGGCCTTGGCGACCAGCGCTTCGGCGTCGGCGCGCGCCAATCCCGGCAACGAGACTTCGAGCGCGATATCGAGGCCAAACCCGCCTTCCGAACGTGGGCCGATGCCGACCGTCGAGGTCACGGATGCGTCCGCGGGCACCTTCGGGCCGCCCTGCGAGGACACGAACTTCATCGCGCCGATGAAGCAGGCCGCATAGCCCGCGGCAAAAAGCTGTTCGGGGTTGTTGCCGGCGCCGCCTCCGCCTCCGAGTTCCTTCGGCGTGGTGAGCTTGACGTCGAGCGCGCCATCGAGGGTCGCGGCGTGGCCGTCGCGGCCGCCGGTCGCCTTGGCCTGGGTCTTGTAGAGCACGTTCACGGACATGGGTTTCTCCTCTGGTTGGCTGGAAGTGCCATATGTATTGCAAACAATTTGATTGTGCACAATATAAAAAGCGAAGCCTCACATTTAATTGTTCGCAATTGAATATGGGCTCGCCCGGCTCCACAATGGCTCTTGATTGTGACGAGGATGATGAAAATGGCTCGCAAGCCGCCGGTCGCCGACCAAATGCTTCGGCTCGACAACCAGATCTGCTTTGCGGTCTATTCCGCCGCCCACGCGTTCAATCGCGTCTACAAGCCGCTGCTCGACCGCCTCGGCCTGACCTATCCGCAATATCTGGTGATGCTGGTGCTGTGGGAACGCGACGGGGTTGCGGTCAAGGAAATCGGCGAACGGTTGCATCTGGATTCCGGCACGCTGACGCCACTGCTCAAACGCCTGGAACAGGCAGGGCTGATCAAACGCACCCGTTCGACTGAAGACGAGCGGCAGGTGCTGATCGATCTCACCTCGTCGGGCGAGATGCTGAAAGACAAGGCCCGCGCCGTGCCGCCATCGATCCTCGCGGCTTCGCAATGCTCGGTTGCCGAGCTGTCAGCCGTGAAGGATGAAATCGTCGCGCTGCGCGACCGGCTCAATGCGATGGTGGAGGATCTAGAAAGCGCAGCGTCTGATCGCGCGAGCCGTAGCTCGCGAAGCGAGCGAAGGCTGGTGGAGCCAGGCGGGATCGAACCGCCGACCTCTTGCATGCCATGCAAGCGCTCTCCCAGCTGAGCTATGGCCCCTTCAGAATCGCACGTCGTGGGGGACGCGCGTCACACGACCCTGATCACAGATCAGGGCCGATCTCAAGTCTCCTCGTCGCCGCCGACGTCGCCGATGATGTCGGTGACGTCCTCATCGCCTTCTTCGTCGTCGGCGATAAAGGTGGAGTCGTCGTCGTCATCGCCTTCGATGGTCTCGTCGACTTCGATGTCGTCTTCCGATTCAGGCACCACGGCCTTGACCTTGCCGGTGTTCTCCTCGGCATCGGCCTCCTCGAGCGAGACCAACTCTTCGGTCTCCGCGGGCTCCGGCACAGCCTCAGCGGCGGCCGCGGCGGTGGCGCGCGCCTCACTCCGTGTCGCCCGGGCCGGGGCCACGGGCGCGATCGGCACCACCTCCCCGGTATACGGCGAGATCACCGGGCTCTTGTTGAGGTCGTAAAATTTCTTACCCGTCGTGGGGCAAATGCGTTTGGTTCCGAGATCGGATTTGGCCACGTCTGTATCCTGGGAATCTTTGAAAAGCGGTGCTTCACTTGGCTAGTTGGCACGCTGCTGTCAATAGTGCTTTGCAGGAGACCAAGCCGGACCCTAACCCCATTCCGCCGGCAGATAGCCCAACCGACGCCGCCAAAGGACACAATCTTGACCCATTCCGATCGCCCCGCCGATCAAAAAACCCCTCTTCAAGCCCGTAGCAGTGGCCCCCTGACCGGGCGCGTTCGTATTCCCGGCGACAAGTCGATCTCGCATCGGGCCCTGATCCTGGGCGCGCTCGCCGTCGGGGAAACCCGCATTTCCGGCCTGCTGGAGAGCGAAGACGTCCTCAATACCGCCAAATCGATGCGGGCGCTGGGCGCCAAGGTCGAGCGGACCGGCGATTTTGCCTGGAAGGTCGAGGGGGTAGGTGTCGCGGGGTTCGCCCAGCCGGACGCGCCGCTTGATTTCGGCAATTCCGGCACCGGCTGCCGCCTGGTGATGGGGGCGGTCGCCGGCTGTCCGATCACGGCCGTGTTCGATGGCGACGCCTCGCTGCGCTCGCGGCCGATGCGCCGGGTGCTCGATCCGCTCGAACAAATGGGCGCGAGGGTTACTGCAGGGGGCGAGGGCGGCAGGCTGCCATTGACCATGACCGGCGCCCGCGACCCGCTGCCGCTGCTCTACCGCACCCCGGTGCCCTCCGCCCAGATCAAGTCCGCGGTGCTGCTGGCTGGGCTCGCGGCTCCCGGCGTGACGACCGTGATCGAAAACGAAGCCAGCCGTGACCACACAGAATTGATGATGAAGCATTTCGGCGCGGAGATCGTCTCGACGCCGGAAGGCCGGCATGGCCGCAAGATCGTGCTGTCAGGCCAGCCGGAGCTGCGCGGCGCAAAAGGTCGTCGTGCCCGCCGACCCGTCCTCGGCAGCCTTTCCGATCGTCGCGGCGCTGGTTGTCGAAGGCTCGGATCTGATTTTGTCCGATGTCATGACCAATCCATTGCGCACCGGGCTGTTCACGACGCTGCGTGAGATGGGCGGATGTGATCGAGGAAAGCGAAGCGCGCGGCGACGCCGGCGAGCCGATGGCGCAACTGCGTGTGCGTGGCTCCAAGCTGAAGGGCGTCGAAGTTCCGCCCGAGCGCGCGCCCTCGATGATCGACGAATATCTGGTGCTGGCGGTGGCGGCGAGCTTCGCCGAGGGCACCACCATCATGCGCGGGCTTGAGCGAATTGCGGGTCAAGGAATCCGATCGGCTGGCTGCCACCGCCGACATGCTCCGCGTCAACGGCGTCAAGGTCGAGATCGTGGGCGACGATCTCATCGTCGAAGGCAGAGGTCATGTGCCCGGCGGCGGCGTGGTCGCCACCCACATGGATCACCGGATCGCGATGTCGGCGCTGGTGATGGGGCTTGCATCCGATACGCCGGTCAAGGTCGACGATACCGCCTTCATTGCCACCAGCTTCCCGGACTTCATTCCGATGATGCGCGGTCTCGGGGCGGACTTCTCATGATTATCGCCATCGACGGACCGGCGGCTTCTGGCAAAGGCACGCTCGCCAAGCGCCTGGCCGCGCATTATGGCTACCGTCATCTCGATACCGGTGTGATCTATCGTGCGGTCGCGCATGCCTTGATCAGCGGCCAGCTCGACCTTCAGGACGAGGCCGCCGCGGTTCGCGCCGCGCAGGGCCTCGACCCCGAAACCTTCGACAATCCGGCGCTCAAGTCGCACCAGGTCGGCTCGGCGGCCTCGATCGTCTCGGCCATCCCGAAGGTCCGGGCGGCGCTGGTCGAGTTCCAGCGGCAATTCGCCGTCAAACCACCCGGCGCGGTCCTCGATGGCCGGGATATCGGCACCGTGATTTGCCCGAACGCCGAGGTAAAGATCTTCGTGGTCGCTGACCCCAGGATCCGGGCCCATCGGCGGACCCTTGAGGCCGTGGCCCGTGGCGAGGCGGCCGATGAGGCCTCCATCCTCGCAGACATCCTGGCGCGCGACGAACGGGACCAGAATCGGGCCGTTGCGCCTCTAAAACAGGCCAAAGATGCTCACTTGCTCGATAACTCCCATTTGGATATAGAAGGCGGCGTCCGGGCCGCCATCGACATTGTCGAGGCCGTCCGAGCGGGCCGGCGTGAGGTTTGAACCTCTGCCGTCATTGGAGGAAAGCCCGCTCCGTGAGCTTGGACCGTGACCTTGGAAGTCGCTATCTGGAAGTCGATAGCTCGAACAGAATTTTCGAGACCATCCGTCTCCGGACGTAAATCAACGCATTGAACGTGCCAGGCCAGCAGCCGGCCCGCTGTCGCAGTTTTTGCGAGGCGGTCGTCAGAGTTTGCGGAACTCCGACCCTACACGTCCGACGCGCCCATTAACCCGTACTGCCGGCAATCTTCCGCATCTGGAGAGCAAATGGCTTCGACTGCTACCTCTTATAATCCGACCCGCGACGATTTCGCCGCGATGCTCGATGAATCCTTCGCCGGCGGAAACCTTCAGGAAAGCTCCGTCATCAAGGGCAAGGTTGTTGCGATCGAGAAGGACATGGCCGTCATCGACGTCGGCCTGAAGACCGAAGGCCGCGTGGCGCTGCGTGAATTCGCCGGGCCTGGCCGCGATAGCGAACTCAAGGTCGGCGACGAGGTCGAGGTGTTCCTCGACCGGATCGAGAATGCGCTCGGCGAAGCCGTGCTGTCGCGCGACAAGGCGCGCCGCGAGGAAAGCTGGGGCAAGCTCGAGAAGGCCTTCAACAACAACGAGAAGGTCCACGGCGTTATCTTCAACCAGGTCAAGGGCGGCTTCACCGTCGACCTCGACGGCGCCGTTGCCTTCCTGCCGCGCTCGCAGGTCGATATTCGTCCGATCCGCGACGTCGCGCCGCTGATGAACAACTCGCAGCCGTTCCAGATCCTCAAGATGGATCGCCGCCGCGGCAACATCGTGGTGTCGCGCCGCACGGTTCTGGAAGAGACCCGCGCCGAACAGCGCCAGGAACTGGTGCAGAACCTCGAAGAGGGTCAGGTGATCGACGGCGTCGTCAAGAACATCACCGATTACGGTGCGTTCGTTGACCTCGGCGGCATCGACGGCCTGCTGCACGTCACCGACATCGCGTGGCGCCGCGTCAACCATCCGACCGAGGTGCTCAGCATCGGCCAGACGGTGAAGGTCAAGATCATCAAGATCAACCACGAGACCCACCGCATCTCGCTCGGCATGAAGCAACTGCTGGACGATCCGTGGCAGGGCATCGAGGCGAAGTATCCGCTCAATGCGCGCTTCACCGGCCGCGTCACCAACATCACCGACTACGGTGCGTTCGTCGAACTCGAGCCGGGCATCGAAGGCCTGATCCACGTCTCCGAGATGTCGTGGACCAAGAAGAACATGCACCCCGGCAAGATCGTCTCGACCTCGCAGGAAGTCGAAGTGCAGGTGCTCGAAGTCGATTCGGTCAAGCGTCGTATTTCGCTCGGCCTCAAGCAGACCATGCGCAACCCCTGGGAAGTTTTCGTCGAGAAATTCCCGGTCGGTTCGACCGTCGAAGGCGAAGTCAAGAACAAGACCGAGTTCGGTCTGTTCCTCGGCCTCGAAGGCGACGTCGATGGCATGGTCCATCTCTCCGACCTCGACTGGAAGCAGCCGGGCGAGCAGGTGATCGACAACTTCAAGAAGGGCGACATGGTCAAGGCCGTGGTGCTCGACGTCGATGTCGAAAAGGAACGCATCTCGCTTGGCGTCAAGCAGCTCGAAGGCGATCCCTTCGCCGAGCCGGGCGACGTCAAGAAGGGCGCGGTCGTCACTTGCGAAGTGCTCGATGTGAAGGAAGGCGGCATCGACGTGAAGATCGTCGGCACCGACTTCGCTACCTTCATCAAGCGCTCTGAACTCGCCCGTGACCGCAACGATCAGCGCGCCGAACGCTTTGCCGTCGGTGAGAAGGTCGATGCACGGGTGATCCAGTTCGACAAGAAGGCCCGCAAGGTGCAGGTCTCGATCAAGGCGCTCGAAGTCGCCGAAGAAAAGGAAGCCATCGCTCAGTATGGCTCCTCCGATTCGGGTGCGACGCTCGGCGACATTCTCGGCACCGCGCTCAAGCAGCGGACCGACAAGTAAGCGTCACGCTTCTTGGCATTTACGAACCAAGGCCCCGGTTTCGACCGGGGCCTTTTTGTTTTCCGGCTCCCGCAACGAATACAGGTTACGTCTTGTTTTCTTCAAATCGCGCCGGAATTGATGTAATCAGGACACGGGATTCTTAGGGGTAAGGAGCGAATACGGCCTGCCCCGCTCAATGCATGCCCTCGGGAGAGATTTCGATGTCGCTTGACTCCGATGTCATCGTCGATCGCCGCCGCATACGGCGCAAGCTGACGTTCTGGCGCGTCGCCGCAGCCTTGATTGCCATTGCTGCCATCATCGCGGTGGCGACGATCGCCGTGCCCGGAAAAACCGGATTGACGTCGGCGGGATCGATTGCCCGGATCAACATCGAAGGTCTGATCCGCAGCAACCATGAAAGGGTCGAGGCGCTGGAGCGGCTGGAGAAGTCGCAAGCCGCCGCCGTCATCGTGCACATCAATTCGCCGGGCGGCACCACGGCCGGCTCCGAGCAGCTTTACGACGCGCTGACGCGGCTGAAGGCCAAGAAGCCGCTGGTCGTCGTGGTCGAGGGCCTGGCGGCTTCGGGCGGGTACATCACAGCGATTGCGGCCGACCACATCATCGCCCAGCAGAGTTCGCTGGTCGGTTCGATCGGCGTGCTGTTTCAGTTTCCGAACTTCGCCGAATTGCTGAAGACGGTCGGCGTCAAGGTCGAGGAAGTGAAATCCTCGCCGCTGAAAGCCGCTCCAAACGGCTACGAGCCGACCAGCCCGGAAGCGCGTGAGGCGCTGAATTCCCTGGTGAAGGATTCCTACGCCTGGTTTCGTGGCCTGGTGAAGGAGAGGCGGGCCATGGACGATGCGCTGCTCGAAAAAGTTTCCGACGGGCGCGTCTTCACCGGACGTCAGGCGATCGACCTGAAGCTGGTCGATCAGTTGGGCGACGAGAAAACTGCTGTGGCCTGGCTGGTTGCGCAAAAAGGCGTCAAGGCCGACCTGCCGGTGCGCGACTACAAGCTTAGCCCTCGTTTCGGCGATCTCACCTTCCTGCGGACGGCCGCCGCCGTGACGTTCGATGCGTTCGGCTTGAGTTCGATCGCGCGGCAGATCGAGCAAACCGGGATGGCGCAGGCCGCCGACCGTCTCGGCCTTGAGGGCATGCTCGCCCTCTGGCAGCCGGCCGGAACAAATTGAGCCAACCGGGGGCCGGGCAGCGCGCGAACGTCAAATCCACTCCATCAGGTGGAATTACCGCACTGCGGTTGTGGGGTGCGCGCGCTGTCACAATCCGGCATCAGGCCGGTTGTCACGTGATTTCACTGGCCCCAAATTTCATTTAGCGTCTTGACAGTTCAACGCATTTTCACGGAAATGCAGGTCCTGATGTTCCCGGGTCCACGTCTCGATGATCAAATCCGAACTCGTCCAGCGCATCGCCGAGCACAACCCGCACCTCTACCAGCGGGATGTCGAGAACATCGTAAACGCGATTCTCGACGAGATCGTCGCAGCCTTAGCGCGTGGCGACCGGGTTGAGTTGCGCGGTTTCGGCGCATTCTCGGTCAAGCATCGCCCCGCGCGAGCCGGGCGCAATCCACGCACCGGCGAGCATGTGCCTGTCGACCAGAAGAGCGTGCCGTTCTTCAAGACCGGCAAGGAAATGCGCGAACGGCTGAACCGCGAAGGCGGGGGAACCGACGCCGGCTAGTGTGGCGCTTCAAAAGCCCGCATCGAACTTCGGAATCGGGACACGAGAGCTGATCGCGTTCTCTTTGAACTCGACGAGAGAAGGCCATGCGCAAGTTTCTCAACGCAATCATCTTGATCCCCATCGGCGTGATCTTCGTGATCTTTGCGGTGGCCAATCGTCACATGGTCACGGTGTCCTTTGATCCATTCAATTCGAGCGACCCCGCGCTCGGAATTTCCATGCCGCTCTTTGCGATCATCATTGCGGTCGCCATTCTCGGGGTCGTCGCGGGAGGCCTGGCAACCTGGTTTGGCCAGCGCCGCTGGCGGCGCGCCGCTCGGCAGCATGAGGCGGACGCCCGCGACCTGCGCACCCAACTGGCCGATTTGCGGGCCAGCGTCGCGGCCTCGCAGCGGCGGGATCTGGCTCCCCATGGCGCACTGCCGCCGGATGTATATCGGCGAGACAAGCAGGGCGCGACGTTGTAGAACCCGCGCCAACTGCCCTTGATCAGAGGGCCTCGCGGTTCCTTTAACCATTGCCCTGAGCCATGTCCTTGATCGTCAAGATTTGCGGCCTGTCCACGCGCGAGACGCTCGACGTCGCGCTGGATGCTGGCGCGGATATGGTGGGCTTTGTGTTCTTTCCGCCCTCGCCGCGGCATCTCGCGCTCGACGTGGGGCGCGATCTCGGCCAGGCCGTCAAGGGCCGCGCGGCCAAGGTGGCGCTTACGGTCGATGCCGACGATGCGACGCTCGCCGGTGTCGTGGAGGCCTTGCAGCCGGACCTGTTGCAATTGCACGGCCGCGAGACGCCGGCGCGATTGACCGAGATCAAGCAGAAATTCGGCTTGCCCGTCATGAAGGCGCTGCCGGTCGAGACGTCGGCCGATCTCGCGGTGTTGTCCGGATATCGCGACGTTGCCGATCGAATTTTGTTCGATGCCCGCGCGCCGAAAGATGCCACGCGTCCCGGCGGGCTGGGCGCGGTATTCGATTGGCATGTGCTGGAGAATCTGGATCTGGCGTTGCCATTCATGGTGTCGGGCGGGCTGCATGCCGGCAACGTCGCAGAGGCCGTCCGCGTGACGCGGGCCGGTGGCGTCGACGTGTCCTCGGGCGTCGAGCGCGCCGCGGGCATCAAGGACCCCGAGATGATCCGCGCCTTCATTCGTGCGGCGCGCGCAACTGAAGAACTGATGGTTCGATGAACAACAAGCCACCTCCCAATTCTTTTCGAAGCGGCCCCGACGAGCGCGGGCATTTCGGTATTTTCGGCGGCCGGTTCGTCGCCGAAACGCTGATGCCGCTGATCCTCGATCTCGAGAAGGCCTATGCCGAGGCGAAAGTCGATCCGGCATTTCATTCCGAAATGAACGGGCATCTGCGCGATTATGTCGGCCGGCCGTCGCCGCTGTATTTCGCCGAGCGGCTCACCGAGCACCTTGGCGGCGCCAAAATCTATTTCAAGCGCGAGGAGCTCAATCACACCGGCTCCCACAAGGTCAACAATGTGCTCGGCCAGATCATGGTGGCGCGGCGCATGGGCAAGAAGCGCATCATCGCCGAGACCGGCGCCGGCCAGCACGGGGTCGCCACCGCCACGCTGTGCGCGCGTTTCGGACTCGAATGCTTCGTCTACATGGGCGCGGTCGACGTCGAGCGTCAGCAGCCGAACGTGATCCGCATGGAGATGCTGGGCGCCAAGGTGATTCCGGTGCAGTCGGGCACGCGCACGCTCAAGGACGCGATGAACGAGGCGCTGCGCGATTGGGTCACCAACGTGCACAACACGTTCTACTGCATCGGCACGGTCGCGGGTCCGCATCCCTATCCGGCGATGGTGCGCGACTTCCAGTCGGTGATCGGCGACGAGACCCGCAAGCAGATGCAGGAAGCCGAAGGCCGCCTGCCGGATTCGCTGGTCGCCTGCATCGGCGGCGGCTCCAACGCGATGGGTCTTTTCCATCCGTTCCTCGACGATCCCTCGGTCGAAATCTTTGGCGTCGAAGCGGCCGGTCACGGTCTGACGCAATTGCACGCGGCCTCGATTGCCGGCGGCCGTCCCGGCGTGCTGCACGGCAACCGCACCTATCTCCTGATGGACGATGACGGACAGATCCAGGACGCGCATTCGATCTCGGCGGGGCTCGATTATCCCGGGATCGGGCCGGAGCATTCCTGGCTGCACGAGATCGGCCGGGTCAAATACCTGTCGGCGACCGACGACGAAGCGCTCGCCGCATTCCAGTTGTTGTCGCGGCTCGAGGGCATCATTCCGGCGCTCGAACCCGCGCACGCCATCGCCAAGGTGATGGAGCTCGCGCCCAAGCGGCCGAAAGATCATTTGATGGTGGTCAATCTCTCCGGGCGCGGCGACAAGGACGTGCCGCAAGTCGGCGATATCCTGCGGGGAAAGAAAAAGTGACCACCCGTATCGATGCGCGATTTGCGCAACTGAAAAAAGAAAACCGTTCGGCCTTCGTCACCTTCCTGATGGCGGGCGATCCCGATCCTGAAAGCTCGCTCGCAATCATCAAGGCGCTGCCGAAGGCGGGCGCCGACGTGATCGAAATCGGCATGCCCTTCACCGATCCGATGGCGGATGGCCCCTCGATCCAGGCCGCCGGATTGCGCGCGCTCAAGGCCGGCATGACCTTGAAGAAAACGCTGGCGCTGGTCGCCGAGTTTCGCAAGGGCGACGATGCAACGCCGCTGGTGCTGATGGGTTACTACAACCCGATCTATATTTACGGCGTCGATAAATTCCTGAGCGATGCAAAGTCCGCAGGTGTCGACGGCCTGATCGTGGTCGACCTCCCGCCGGAAGAGGATTCGGAGCTCTGCGTGCCGGCGATGAAGGCCGGACTGAACTTCATCCGGCTCGCAACGCCCACCACCGATGACAAACGGCTGCCGGCCGTGCTCGCCAATACGTCGGGCTTTGTCTACTACGTCTCGGTCACCGGCATCACCGGCAGCGCCAGCGCCGACTCACGCGCGGTGAGCGAGGCCGTGACCCGCATCAAGCGGCACACGGCACTGCCGGTCTGCGTCGGATTTGGAATCCGCACGCCGGAGGCGGCGGGCGCGATCGCAGCCACCGCCGATGGCGCCGTGGTCGGCTCAGCGCTTGTGGATGCCTTGCGCGGGAGCCTTGATGCGAACGGCAAGGCCACCGGCAAGACCGTGTCAGCCGTGGTCGACCTCGCAACCGCGCTGGCGGCGGGCGTTCGTGCCGCGAAATAGTCCGTAATTTTTCGGGGCGTATAGCTCGACCCGTCGCCTTGCCGGACCATCCCGGTAAGGCCATATATGTCAGTACCGGGACACTAGCAGTTCGGAGCAAACCATGAATTGGCTCACCAACGTCGTCCGGCCGAAGATTTGCAACATTCTCCGCCGCGAGACGCCCGAGAATTTGTGGATCAAGTGCCCGGATTCGGGGCAGCTCGTGTTCTACAAGGACGTCGAGGCCAATCAATTCGTCATTCCCGGCTCGGACTATCACATGCGCATGGGCGCGGTCGCGCGCCTCAAGTCGATCTTCGACAACGAGACCTGGTTCGACGTCGCGCTGCCCGAAGTGCCGGTCGATCCGTTGAAGTTCCGTGACGAGCGCAAATATGTCGATCGCGTCAGGGATGCGCGTGCGCGAACCGGATTGAACGATGCGGTCAAGGTCGGTTACGGCAAGCTCGAAGGCGCCGCAGTTGTCATCGCAGTGCAGGATTTCGACTTCATGGGTGGCTCGCTTGGCATGGCGGCGGGCGAGGCGATCGTGCGCGGGCTCGAACTCGCGGTCGAGAAGAAGTCTCCCTTCATCGTGTTCGCGGCTTCCGGCGGCGCTCGCATGCAGGAAGGCATTCTGTCGCTGATGCAGATGCCGCGCACCACGGTCGCGGTGCAAATGCTTCGCGAGGCAAAACTTCCCTACATCGTCGTACTGACCAATCCGACCACCGGCGGTGTCACGGCGTCGTACGCGATGCTGGGCGACGTGCAGATCGCCGAGCCCGGCGCTTTGATCGGCTTTGCCGGCGCGCGCGTGATCGAGCAGACCATCAGGGAGAAATTGCCGGACGGATTCCAGCGCGCCGAATATCTGAAGGACCACGGCATGGTCGACATGGTCGTGCATCGCCATGAACTGCGTCCGACGCTGGCGCGGCTCTGTCGTCTTCTCACCAGGTCGCCGGCGCTCGAAAGCGCGTCGAAACCGGCAACGCCGGTGATGACGCCCGCCACCATCCCGTCGGCTGCGGAGTTGGCGCCGGCCGCGCCATCCGCGTGAGTGATTTCGTTCGGTGCTGCACGACGATCTGATCGCCCGGCTGTCGCAACTGCATCCCCAGCGCATCGACCTGGGTCTCGAGCGGATGCAACGGCTGTTGCAGCGGCTCGACCATCCCGAGCGCAAACTGCCGCCCGTCATTCATGTCGCCGGCACCAATGGCAAGGGATCGACGGTCGCCTACCTGCGCGCGATCCTGGAAGCCGCGGGCTATCGCGTTCACGCTTTCACCTCGCCCTACCTGGTGCGGCTCAATGAATGCTACCGGCTTGGTCGCGCCGGCGGCGGTGTTCTAGTCGATGATGCCGAGTTGTCGGCTGCGCTCGAACGCTGCGAGCGCGCCAATGCAGGCGAGCCGATCACGCTCTTTGAAATCGAAACGGCGGCAGCTTTCGATCTGTTCGCGCGACATCCGGCCGATGCGGTGCTGCTCGAGGTCGGTCTCGGCGGACGGCTCGACGCCACCAATGTGATCGAGGCGCCGGTCGCGTGCGTGATTACGCCGGTTGGCATCGATCATACGGAATTTCTTGGGCTCACGCTGCGATCAATCGCGGCCGAGAAAGCCGGCATCATCAAGCGCGCCGTTCCCGTGATTTGCGCGCATCAGGAACGTGATGCGCTTGCCGAAATCGAGAGCAGCGCGAAGCGCCAGCGTGCGCCGCTTCATCGTGCAGGCGAGGAGTGGCATGTCGGCATCGAACGCGGCCGCCTGGTCTATCAGGACGAACGTGGCTTGCTGGATCTCAAGGCTCCACGGTTGTTCGGCCGCCATCAGTTCGACAATGCGGGGCTCGCGATCGCGACGCTGCGCGCCAGCGATACCTTCAAGATCGAACCCGCCGCCTTCGAGGCCGGCGTCGTGAACGCCGAATGGCCGGCGCGGATGCAGCGCTTGAGTTCGGGCGCATTGGTGGATCAAGGGCCGGTCGGGCGGCGAAATCTGGCTCGATGGCGGTCACAATGCGGAAGGCGGCCGTGTCGCCGCCGCCGCGCTGGGCGATCTTGAGGAGCGCGTGTCGCGGCCGCTGGTCGTCATCGTCGGCATGATGGCGAACAAGGACGCCGGTGGCTTCCTCGCCAATTTCGCCGGGCTGACCCGCCACATCATCGCCGTCACGATACCTCATCGCGAAGGCGCGATGCCGCTCGATCCGTTGATGGACGCCGCCCGCACGCTGGGCATGCGCGTGGAAAGTGCTGTGAGTGTCGAAGCGGCTTTGCGAACCGTCGCGCAGCTCGCCTACGAGGTGCCGCCACGAATCCTGATCACGGGATCGCTTTATCTCGCCGGTCACGTGCTTGCCGCGAACGGGACGCCGCCGGCCTAGCTCTGGATTTTTTGACGCGTGTTCCTTCACGCGAACTAGGCCGTGAACTCATAAATCTGCGAGGCGGACGACTTGCCAGAGTCCGCTATCCCCCGATAGCAGACATGTGGAGACAGTTGAGCCATGTCCGAGATGGGTCGATAACTGACATCCGACCGAAACTAAGCAGCCCTCAATCTGTGGGAGTTGACATGCCCCTAGCGACAAGAATCTGCTTATCGCGAGAGATAGTTGTAAAATTCTGAATGAAACCGATGAGACGGCGCGAACAGGCGCTCGCCGGCTTGGCCCTTCATTTGGCAAATCAAATGCGGTGGCGATAGCGAATTGGTTGTCGAGCGCCTCTCAAACTGGAATAGTTGTCAGCGGCGTCCCGAGATCTGCTGGCTGTCCTATACAGGAGCTGCGATGACCACGTCGGACAACACTTCGACCAAGCTCCAATTTGACCCGCCGGGACCGGGGCCGTGGGCGCAGGATCCGGTGCACTTCCCGCGTCCTATGACGCGCTACTTCCAGGAGACTCACCCCGCTGCCTTCAAGAAGGGGACAAACGACTTCGCCCGCTTCTACGGGATGCTCATCGATGGCCTGCAGATCGGCTACGTGAAGGGCTTCGGCTACAATCAGGTGCTGCCGGCTCCGGAGGCGGAAATCCCACAGCGTTTTCAGCGAGCCGAACAGGTCTTCGCACAGAAGTTGTGGCGCGAGCAGTTGCTCGACTGGGACAACAATCGCAAACCTGCTGCCATTGCCACGCACAGGGAGATTCAGGCCGTCGATCCGGATTCCCTGTCGGATACGGAACTGGTCGCCTATCTGACGCGGTGTCGCGATCATCATGCGGCAATGGTCGCCCAGCACATGCGTTTCACTGCCGGCGCTGTGCTGCCGACCGGAGACTTCCTCGCCCATGCTGGCGACTGGACGGGGCTACCGCCATCGGAGTTGATCGGGTTAATGCGTGGTTCGGCGGTCGTGTCGGCTGGTGGCTCCGACGAGATGGAGCGCCTGAAGAAGGCCTTCGCAGCAGACCCCTCTGCCCGCAAGATTCTCGAATCTGACGGCGATCCCGCCCAGCTGCTTGCTAAGCTGCGTTCGCTAGGCGGCGACGCGGGTGCCGCCATATCCGGCTATCTCGATCTTGTGGGCAACCGTCTCATCGACGGATTCGATATCGCCGAACCCTCGGCAATGGAATTGCCGGACGCATTGCTGCGAGCCATCCGCATCTCGCTTTCTGGAGACGCTGAGGCTGCCTCCGATGTCGATGCCCGCACTGCCGAGATTCGCGCGATGGTGCCCACGGCATACCAGGACGAGTTTGACGAATTGCTCGGCGAAGCCCGTTTGATGTCGCGAAGTCTGGTGGTCTGCGAATTCGAACTCTGCCATCACCTATCGCCAGCGCGTCGGCCTTTTTACCCGGCCGAGCGTTGGTGTTGTCGTCCAGACGCTCCTCAATCCTGATGTCGCCGGGGTGTTGTTCACCGAGCACCCGGTCACCGGCGCAGACGAGCGCTTGATCGAAGCGAGTTGGGGACTTGGTGAAGCTGTCGTGGCCGGCCTCGTCGTGCCTGACCATTTCCGCCTCGATCGCTCAGGTCAGGTGCTGGAGCGCAAGGCCGGGCGCAAGAGGATCGCGGTACGTCCACTCCCCAATGGAGGCACCTTCGAGCAGCAAGTGGCCCCCGCACAGGTCAATCAGCTCTGTCTCGATGAAACTCAACTCGCGGCCTTGGGTGAGCTCGCGCTCCGATGCGAGAAAGTCTACGGCCCGCGGCGCGACATTGAATGGGCAATCCAGAATGGAGCGCTCTATCTACTCCAGTGTCGCTCCATCACCACCGGCAAGGCGGTGCCAACCCCCGGATCAAGTCCGAGGGCATGCCTCGTTTGAAAGCGCTACACAAAACAAAACGGCCGGCTTTCGCCGGCCGTCAGAAATCTTTTCTCTTGCGAAAGCGATTAGACCGCAGCGGTGATCCACTGCTGAAGCTTCGCCTTCGGCGCAGCGCCGACCTGGCGGGAAGCCATCTCGCCGCCCTTGAAGATCATCAGCGTCGGGATCGACATCACGCCGTATTTCGAAGCGGTCTTCGGGCTCTCATCGACGTTCAGCTTGACGATCTTCACCTTGTCGCCCATCGCGCCGGCAATCTCGTCGAGCGCCGGAGCAATCATGCGGCAGGGGCCGCACCATTCAGCCCAGAAATCGACCACGACCGGGCCCTGTGCCTTGAGCACTTCGGCTTCGAAATCGGTGTCGGAAACCTTGCCAACGGCCATTGTAATACCTCGTTCAGTTCAGGAGATGCGGCGTCTTCCAAGAATCGCCCGAGAATCGCCGCGGGGGATCATGTAGCCCAAACTATGAACGCACCCTTGCCGGGTCAAGCGGCGGCGTCCCCGCAGCGAGGGATGCCAGTTCGGCGTCCAGCGTGGGAGCCGAAATCTCCATCAATTCAGGGGTTTCGGTCCAAAGTAATGCTGTCCGGATCGCCTTCTGGGGATAAAGTTTCTGCAGCAGCGCGCGATAGAGCGCGAGTTGCCGGATGTAGGCGGCCGGCGCCTCCGCCACCGAGCCCGGCGGGGTCCGGTTGGTCTTGAAATCGACGATCAAAATCTCGTTTTCAGTGACCACCAGGCGGTCGACCTGTCCGGAAACCAGGACGGATATGCCGCCCGGCCGATCGAGCCGTCCGACGATCGGCACCTCGGCGCGGCTGCCGCCCGCGAAAACGGCCGCGAACCTGGGGTCGCCGATCAGGCCAAGCAGGTTGGCGGCGAGCGCGTCATGCTCGCTCGCAGTCCAGTCGCCGGCATTGCGGCGGAGAAAACCAAGCGCGGCGTCGCGCCGCCGCTCGGCCGCGATGTCGGGCAGCGATTGTAACAGCCGGTGTGCCAGCGTTCCGCGTTCCAGAGCGCGCGTTCGCTGTTCGACGGCTTCGCCGGATTTGACGCGCCGCGTTGTGTCGCCACCCACTTTGTCACCACCCGCATCAGAGGGGCGCAGCAGGTCCGTAGCTGTCGTTTTGCGCGGCAGCGCCGTCCGTAGCCAATCCGGCAATGCGAGTGGCGCGCGTGGTGATGTTGGCGACAGCACCGCCAACGTGCGCGCCGTCTTCCGCCCGCGTATAGCGCCTGAGAGCGCCGTCGTCGGTTTCGATGGTCTCTTCCTGAAGTCCGGACGCAGCAAGACCCTTGTCGGCCAGATCGTACCAGCAGAACGCGCGCAAGTTTTTAGCGTTGCCAGGCTTGATGCCCGCGACGATCAATCGGTCGGCGGCGCGCGTCATCGCCACATAAAGCAGCCGGCGGTACTCGTCCTCGGTATCGGCGAGCATCGCCTCTCTCGCGGTTGCGACGGCTGAGGGATCGTCGGCCTTCTTGCCGGCCCAGACCATGACCTTGCCGCCGTTGTCACGCGGAAGCTGGATCAGCCGCAATCGCTGGGTATCCGCGGGCGACGACGTGGTGTCGACCATGATGACGACGGAAGCCTCGAGGCCCTTGGCGCCATGCACGGTCATGACACGGACCTCGTCGCGCGAAATTTCCATGTCGCGCTTCACTTCAGTATCGGCCGAGCGCAGCCAGGCCATGAAGCCTTGCAGCGACGCGGGCGCCTTGCGCTCGTAATTCAATGCGAGTTCGAGAAACTCATCGAGCGCATCGTTCGCTTCGTGGCCAAGCCGCCGGAGCATGCGCTGCCTGCCGCCATCGCCGCCCAACAGCCAGGCGTAGAATGCGAAGGGCGTTTCACGGGCGGAGCGGCGCTCGCTTTCTTCCAGACGCTTCAATGCATTTTCGAATTTCGGATTCGCGGCGGCTTGTTGCGACAGCGCCGTGCGCAACGAGCCCTTGCGATCCCAGGCCAGCGCAAACAGGTCATCGTCATCGAGCCCGAACAGCGGGCTTTTCAGAGCGACCGCCAGCGCCAGGTCGTCCTGCGGCAACAGTAGCGCGTCCGCCAGGTTCATCAGGTCGATGATCGCGATATGCTCGGTCAATTTCAACCGGTCGGCGCCGGCGACCGGGATGCTCGCGTGCTTCAGCGCCTGAATCACTGCGTCGAAAAGATTGCCGCGGCGGCGCACCAGTATCAGCACGTCGCCATAGCTCAGCGCGCGGCGGGCGCCTTTGGGGCCGGTCATGGTGCCGCTTGCGACCAGCCGCTTGATTTCGGCTTGAATGCGCGTCGAGAGTTTTACCTCGGGGCTCGTCACCGAAACGCCGTCGAACGGCGCGCGCCAGCCCTCGATTTCCTTGCGATCGTCGGCTTCGGCGAGCGGCCATAACTCGATCACGCTCGGACCGGCGTCATCGAGTGCGAGATGCGGCGGCATGCCGTCGAGGTCGGTGGTGATGCTCTTGTAGACCTCGGGTGACTGGAAGGCGCTTTCCACGGCCCGCAGCACGCCCGCGCCGGATCGGAAAGAATAGGTAAACGAGATCGAATTCGAAGTCGAGGCCGGCGGCCTTGAATTGCGAACTGAAGCGCGCGCGCCGTTCGGCGAATTCGCGCGGGGCCGCGCCCTGGAATGAAAAGATCGACTGCTTCTCGTCGCCGACCGCAAACACCGTGCGCTTGACGCCATCGCGCGCGCCGTGACCGGCGGCGAATTCGGAAATGATGTGCTCGACAATGTCCCACTGCCGCGGGCTGGTATCCTGCGCCTCGTCGATCAGGACGTGATCGACGCCACGATCGAGCTTGTAATGCACCCAGCCGGCCGAAACATTGTCCAGCAGGGCGAGCGTCTTGTCGATCAGGTCGTCATAGTCGAGCAGCCCGCGCTCTTCCTTCTCGCGCCGATAATTCGCCGCCGCCGCAATGGCGATATGCAGCAGCGCCGCGGTACGATCGCGCGTGATCACGGCGCGGCGCTTTTCGATCAAGGACGCAAGACGCGCGATTTCGTTGTCGAACAGGCGAGCAACCGAGGGATTCTCGCGAGCGAAAGCCTTGGTAAGCACATTTGCCCGCGGCTCCTTCTTGTCGGTGAGAAAGACGCTGAGATATTCGTCGACCTGTGCCGTGCCAATGACCGGCAGTGTAGCCCGCAATTGTTCGGCTTGGTTCTGGTCCTGCTTGCTGCCGCCATCGAGTGTCGCCGGCGATTTCCAGCCAACGCCTGCGCGGCAGATAGGGGCCGTCGACGATCTCGCGCTCGACGTCGTCGATGCTCTCATTCGCGTCCACGCCAAGTGCGGCCGACATCTGTGCTGCCGCGGCCTCGGCGCTGCCCGCCGAATCGGTCCAGGCCAGGAAACGATCCCGGCTCAGGCAGGCCTCGCGCACGACGTCCTTGAAGGTGACGTCGGCTGCATTTGCCATTGCGGTTTGGAGCGCGCGGCCGAGGACGCTGTCGGGGACGCGCGCGGCTTCAAGAAATACCTTGAGGTTGGCGCGCTCCATCATGTCGGTCTGGTCGCGATCGTCGAGCACGGCAAAGCGCGCCGGCACGTTGGCTTCGAACGGGAATTGCTGCAACAGCCGCGTGCAAAGCGCGTGGATGGTCTGCACTTTCAACCCACCCGGGGTTTCCAGCGCCCGCGCAAACAGTTCACGCGCGACCTTGCGCAGCTTGGCCGTGGAATGAGGGAGCCCGGCGCCGCGGATCGCTTCGTCCAGCGCGGCATCGTCGAGCGTCACCCAGTGACCAAGCGTCGTGAACACGCGCTCGGCCATGTTGGCGGCGGCGGCCTTGGTGAAGGTGATGCACAGGATCTTCTCCGGCGGCACGCCGGAAAGCAGCAGGCGAACCACGCGCTGCACCAGCACGTGCGTTTTTCCGGAGCCTGCGTTCGCCGAGACGAACGACGACAGGCCCGGATTCGAGGCGCTGGCCTGCTTGTCGCGGACCGCGCCGGGGATGATGCGCGCTGCCTTCACCATTCGGGAAGCCCCAGTCCGCCGGCCGCCGACCATTCCTTGATCCGCGCGAGATCGTCATAGGCGCCGTAGCGGTTGGTCCACATCGGCAGGTTCAGCGAACGGTATGGCTCGGTTTCATTCTCGAATTTGCGGATCAGCGCTTCAAGCTGCTCGAGCGCGTAATCGGCGGCTTCGTCGGGCGGCTGCGGCGTCTCTTTTCCGAGCTTCAGTTCAAGCGACTTGTGTTCGCCCGGTGGATTGTTGCCGCTGATCTTGACGTAAGCGAGTTCGCTGACCGACGCGTGAGCATCGATGCCGTCGAAGCCGCCTCCGCGCAGGATCGCCGTCTCCAGCGTGAGCTGCGGTGACAACCCCATGCGAACCTGCTTTCCGGTCGGCGGCGTCCCTGTCTTGAAGTCGAGCACGACAAAGCGGCCATCGGCGCGGCGTTCGATCCGGTCGGCGCGTGCGGAGAGAAAGAACGTGCGCCCGTCGTCGAGGGGAATCGGAATCTCGCCGCGGATTTCCGCGTGGATCGCGGCAATATTTCCGCGCCGTCCCGCTTCCCATTCCGAAAACCACCTGACGACGCGCTGGAAGCGCGGCCACCACAAGGCGCGCGCCTCCGGCCGCTCCATCAGCGGCGCAAAGTGCTTCAGGCCGATCTCGCGCAGCACCTGGACAGGATCGGCAGGCAATTCTTTCGCGAAGGTCTTGGTGAATTCACCGATCGCGTTGTGGATCGCCGAGCCACGATCGGCGGCGGACAACGGCATGTCGACGGGGTCGAGCGCCTCGAGCTTGAGAATGTGCCGCGCATAGATGGTATAGGGATCGCGTAACCAGTCTTCGATGGCCGTGACGGACAATTTCAGCGGCCGCGTGGCGCGGGGCGGCTTCGGCGCGGGCTGCGCGACGGGCCTCACTTCGGCGGGAGCATCGAGCGCGAGCGCGAAGTCGACATATCGCTTGCCGGCGTGTTTCGCCGCTTCCCAGCGCGCTTCACCGGCGACCGCTTCAAGCCGGTGCAGAAAGCGCGAGGCGACCGCAGGCGCGCCGCCGGCCTTCGTCGAATGGCTGAGGATGACGTCCTCGGTGCCAAGCAGTTGTGCGAAGTCATGCGCCGACAATCCGATGCGCCGCTCGGGGAGATCGAGACCGAGTTCGTGCCGCATCGGCCGGCTCAACCACGGATCGGTGCGCGGCGCCGGTGGCCACACGCCTTCGATCAATCCGCCGGCAATGACGCGATCGGTCTGCATCAGCCGCGATTCCAGGGGGCCATAGATGTGCAGCGTCGCGCCCGGCTTTTCCGGCCGCCGCACCGCGCGATCGGCGAACGCGGTCTGGAACACCTCTGCGTAATCGGCGAGTGCAATCGAGAGGCCGCTCTGTCTTTCGCCGGCGAGCAGATCGTCGAAGGCGGATGCGAGCGCAAGGCCCTCCTGCGCTTCGAACGCCACTGCGACGCCATCGGCATCTTCCGACAGCGCGACCAGCACTTCGCGATGGCGCGCGGCGATCTCGGCCAGATCATAGGGCCGCGTCGGCGACAAACCTTCCATTGGCGCGAGCGCCACCTGCAAGCGCGCGATCAGCGCCTGCGCGCGATCGAGTTCGGGATCGTTCAGCCGCGCCCGCTTCTCCGCTTTGTGAAGCGACGACACGTCGTTGCTGCGGAGTTTTGCGAGTTCGCCGCGAAAGCGGACAAAATCCTGCGCCAGGCCCTTTGTACCGGCCTGCGGGCGCGTGCCGCGTAGCAAGGCCAGTTCAAGCGTTTCGATCGCGAGGTTATGTGCGCCCGCCGCCGCACCGAGCCGGCACAGCGGATGTTTGAGCAGCGCGAGCAGTGTCGGCGGTTCCAGCCCCTTTGTGGCCGCTTCCGCGGCGAGGCGCGCGAAGATGCCGGCAGAGGTTTCGATCAGCACATCGCCGCCGGAATCGTCGAAGTCGAGGTTCCAGCGCGCCAGCGCCGCCATCACCCGCCGCGCCAGCGCGCGGTCCGGCGTCACCAGTGCGGCGGACTTCTGCACGTGGGCGGCTTCGCGCATCGCAATCGCGATCGAGAGTGCTTCCATTTCCGGATTGGGCGCCTCGATCACCGCAAGGTTGGTCATGCCGCTCGCAATGTGGCCGGCGATTTCCGGTCTCGCCAGGCGATCATGCCATTGCGCCGTGGCGTTGGACGGGCGCATCGCTTCCGACAGCAGCACCTCACGTCCGAAGGATGCTGGTGTCCCCAGAATTTCAACGTCGCGGCGGCCGATGCCGAAACGCTCGAGCAGCGCATGCATCGCAAATTGCGGATGGCTGGAGGCGGGATGTTCGATGAACCGGCCCTCGTCGTTGCGTTCACCGCCGATGCTTTGCCAGGACGCTTCATCGAGATCGGTATCCAGTCCCGGCAGAACGACCGCGCCTTGCTGTAGTTGGGCAATCACGTGCAGGAATTTTGCCGTCGTCGGCATCGATCCGGTTGAACCCGCCGCGATCACCGGTCCGGCATGGTGTGCGGCCAGCCGCGTGGCCTCCGCGTCGATCAGATGGTCGCGCCGTGTCGCCGCCTCGATCTTGCCGATTTCCGCCAGATGGGCCGGCCAGACCTCTCGCGCGATCCGCAAGAACTCGAGCGTGAGTTGCCAGTATTTGTCGAGTGCGTCCGGCACGATGCCGTCGAGGTTTTTCCAATCCACCCGCCGCGTCACCATGTCGTCGATCAGCCGCGCGAGGTCGCTGGCGAGAGCGAGTGTCGAAGCCGGGCTGCCGACCACCAGCGGCGCGGTGGCCGAGCTCTTCGCCCAGGCGGCCACCAGTCTTGCCAGCGTCAGCTTGCGTTCCAGTTCGCCGAGGCTGGGAGGAAGCTCCAGCGTGGCCGCGCCGCCATAAGCGTCATCTTCCCCGGCGAAAGCCAGCTCGTCTTCGTCGATGTCGCCGAGCGCGACGATGCGGGGCAGCAGGACGGCCTCTGTGCCGAGCACTTCCAGAAAGATTTCCCGCACCAGCCGGCCCGAGCGCCGCGTCGGCAGGTAGAGCGTGGCCTGTGTCAGCCGTTCCGGCTGGGTCCGCGCCTCGAAACCTTCGACCAGGCGGCCGTCGACCAGCGCCGCGACGACGGTGCGCAGGAACGGCACGGAGGAGGGAACGCTGAGGACGCGCATGGACAGCCTGATTCGAATGAGAAGCAGGCTCTATCATGGCACGGGTCGATGTGGAGCGCGAAGGGTCGCGCGAGGCGGCGGCTATTTAAGCCACGCTTTCGAGAAACGCCTCTTCTGCGGCGCTGACCGCGTCCGGCGTTCCGACATGCATCCAGCTGCCGTCGAGCCGCAGCCCGAACAGGCGTTCCTGCTCGTTGGCCGCATCGAACATTCGGGTCAGCGAAAATTCGCCGCTCGGCGCGCCCGCGAATATCGACGGGGAGATGATGGCCACGCCCGCATAGACGAAAGGAACGACCTGATGTTCCTTGCGCTTGCGCAGGGCCCCGTCGGGCAGCATCGCATAGTCGCCATTGCCGTCATATCCGGTGCTGCCGGCGGTCGGCGCCATCAGCAGCAGGATATCCATCCGCGCCGGATCGAACGCTTCCGCAAGCCGCGTCAGGTTCGGCCGCACGCCGTCGATCCAGAGCGTATCGGCATTGAGATGAAAGAAAGCGGCGTCACCGAGCAGCGGCAATGCCTTGACGACGCCGCCACCGGTGCCGAGCACCTGGTTGCGTTCGTCCGAAATGGTCACGTGCGGGCGCTTGCGCGACGCGACATGCTCGATGATCTGATCCGGCAGATAATGAACGTTGACGATCGCCTCAACGACGCCGGCATCGGCAAGCTTATCGAGCACGTGATCGAGCAGCGCGCGGCCGGCCACCGGCACCAGCGGCTTCGGCATCCGGTCCGTCAACGGACGCATCCGCACGCCGAGACCGGCGGCGAGGACCATGGCTTTTTCAGGCTTGACGGGCATTCTAGTGGTCCGATTCTACATTTGCGTTCCTTCGCGGCGACCCCTCCACTCGACGGCGCACGAAGTTCCCAATAGCGGGGGGATCAATCCTGCTTGTCCCGTACGTGAAGGAACAAGCCCTCTAATCATATCACGGCGATTCGGGCGGCGCAGTGGTTAGTCGACCGCCATAGTCGCCCGATATGACGGTGGTAAGACGAGGTTCGGACGACCGGCTCAGGCTTCGGCGGCGCGGCGAGCCTTCTTCTTCTTGTCGCCCATCTTGAGAAAATTAACGCCGATCTGGTCGCCATTCACCCATGCGAGCTCGCACCGGCGATAGGCGAGGCCTGTCGACGACAACAGCAAAAAGAATTCCTTCAGGTGCAATCCTTCGACCGAGCCTTCGATGGTCAGCTTGGCGCCGGTTTCAGAAACGTCTTCCATGATGCAATCGCGGCGCCACGTGCCGTCGATGCCCATCATGTGCGCGGAAATTCCTCGCTCGAACGTGACGCGTTCACCTCTGCGTCGTTCTGTCACCATCGTACTCCGTCCTTGCGCAACTCCCCCCGGAAACCAGTTGGTGTTTGCGAACAGGGATACCCCGCAGAATAGGCGGGGGACGGCTAATATTAGGTAAATCCGAGATTACGCCTGGGGCGGCGGAACGTGGGTCTCGTACCATCCACGGATGCCGGCAAGGGCCGGATGCGCCAGCGAACGCGTCAAATAGGTCCAGATTCGGGGTTGGTGGCGCAAATATTGCGGCTTGCCGTCGCGCCGGTTAAGCCGGGCGAAGGTACCGAGCAGCCGCGTGTTTCGCTGTGCCGACATGATCGCGTAGCTCTCGGCGAAGCCGGCCGGGTCGAAGCTGTTGTCGGCGGCATGGCGTGCCTTGATGTAGCGGGTCAGCAGCGCGAGTTCGAGCTGTTCGGGAACGTCGATCCGCGCATCCTGCAACAGCGAGACGAGGTCGTAGGCGGCGGGCCCCAGCACCGCATCCTGAAAATCGATCACGCCGACCTTCAAGATGCCTTCGCGTGCATCGAGCCAGATCAGGTTGGGCGAATGAAAATCCCGCAGCATCCAGGTTTTCGGAAGCGCCGCTGTCTTGCCCAGGAGATCGCGCCACTGCGTGACGAATTCGTCGCGTGCGGCGCTTGGCGGCACGGCGTCGCGATCCGGCAGGTACCATTCGAGCATCAGGCCGATCTCGACCATCATCGCATCGACGTCGAAGAATGGAATCGGGTAGTTGATTTGCGGCGTCAGCGGCAAGATTTCTGGCAAGAGCACGCGATGCAATTCCGCGAGCATGTCGGTGGCCGCCTCATAGCGCTGGGCGATCGGCTGCAGCGGTTCGCCGTCGACAAAACCCTCGCGGCCGAAATCCTCGGTGATCAGAAATCCGCCGTCGAGGTCGGCATGGTGAATTGCAGGCGCGGAAAGGCCGCGCTCGCGCAAGCCGTTGGCGATGGCGACAAAGGGTTTGACGTCTTCGGCGAGATGCACCGCGGCGCTGTAGGATTTCCCGTCATAGATTGCCGGCCCGTCCGGCCGTCGCGGCGAGTTCATCAGAATGACAGCGTCCTTGTCGCGAAACAGCCGCGCATAAGAGCGCGTCGACGCATCGCCAGGCATCCGCTGACGCCTCGCATCGATATAGCCGGCGCCATCGAGGAATTGCCGCAGCGCCTGGAGACGCGCGACCTGCGCGGCGGCCTTGCCATGGCCGGTGATCTCGGCGGCGCGCGCCGTCGATCCCAGCGCCGGTCGATGGCTGAAGGCGATGTCGATCCGGTCCGGCGGCAGTGCGTCAGGCGCACGTTCCGGCCACTCGATCAACGCGACCACGCCTTCCGGCAATGGCGACAGACCGATCTCCTCCAATTCCAGGGGGTCGTTGATGCGGTAGAGGTCGGCGTGAATCAGCGGCAGCGGGCCGAGGTCGTAACTCTGCGCCAGCGTGAAGGTCGGGCTCGGGACTTCGATTTCAGGATCGCCGGCGAGGTAACGGATCAGGGCGCGGGCGGCTGCGGTCTTGCCGGCGCCGAGATCGCCCGACAAGGTGATGACGTCGCCTGCGCCGATCAGCAGCGCCAGGTCGGCCATGAGATTTGCGGTTGCGGCCTCGTTCGCCAGTGCCAGCGAGAATGTCGAGGGGCTGGTCATTCTGCGGCGTTACGGTGTGCCGCCTGGTCGATGGGGAAATCGCAGGTGACGGTCGTTCCCCCGCCGATGATCGAATCGACGCGCACCCGGCCCCCGTGCAACTCGACGAAGGATTTCACCAGCGGCAGGCCGAGCCCGGCGCCGCGGTGACGCGATCCGTTGGAGTGGCTCTCGAACCAGTCGAATACCTTGTCCTTGACCTCGGACGGAATGCCCGGGCCGCGATCGGTGACGGCGAAGGTCACATGATGCTCGGTGCGTCCGGCGCTCAATGTGATTGTTGAATCCTGCGGCGAGAAGCCGACGGCATTGGCGAGCAGATTGTACAGCACCTGCACGACGCGCCCGGCATCGGCGACGAAGCTTCCGATGTTGGGGTCGACGTCGATCTTGAGTTCGATATGGTCGCGCGCCAACCGGTCCTGGATTCCTTCGGCGGCGTTGTCGATGGCCTTGCGGATGTCGACCGGGCCGATTTCGAGCGTCATCGCGCCGGCGTCGATGCTGGCCAGATCGAGAATGTTGTTGATCAGGGCGAACAGCGAATTGGTCGAGGCGGTGATGTAGTTCAGGTACTCGGCCTGCTTCGCCACCAATGGGCCCGTCGTCGGATCGTTCAGAAGGTGCGCAAATCCGATGATCGTGGTCAACGGGGAGCGCAATTCGTAGGAGACGTGATGGACGAAGTCGACCTTCATCTGGTCGGCGGTCTCCAGCGCCTCGTTGCGCTCGCGCAGCGCCCGCTCGACGTTTTCGGTATCGGTGATGTCCTGGAACGTCAGCATGGTGGCGCCGTCGGGCAGGGGCATGGTCATGCAGTCAAGCACGCTGCCGTCCTTGCGTTCCAGCTTGAGCGGCACCGCGACGCGGTTATCGATCCGGGTGATCGCCTCGCGGATAATCCGCCAGGTCGCGGCATCGTCGAACAGCGGTCTGCACCAGGTCTCGACCGTGTCGATATGCGGCTGTTCCCCGAGCGCCTCGGCGGAAAGCTTCCACATGTTGGTGAAAGCCGGGTTGAACAATTGCGCGCGGCCGTTGCTGCCGAACACGGCCAGCGCCTCGCCGAGATTGTCGAGCGTTTCGCGCTGGACGCGGATCAGCCCGTCATAGCGCCGCGCCAGGTCCAGGCCTTCGGTGACGTCGTCGAACAAATAGGTGACGCCGCCCTCCGGATTGGGCGTGGTGACAACGCTGAGCGCGCGGCCATCGGGCAAATACCAGGTGTCTTTTTCGGGCTCGACGGCGCGATAGGCCTCGTGGAGCCTGATTTTCCATGCGCGGAAATCCGGCTGCTCCGGCAGTTTGCGGGCGGCGCGCAACCGGTCGAGCACGCTTGAATCGTCGGGGTTGCTGTCGAGGAAGGTGCGATCGAGGTCCCACAGCCGGCGATAGCTGTCGTTATAGAATGCGAGCCGGTGGCGACCGTCGAATACCGCGACGCCTGACGAGAGCTGATCCAGCGTCCGACGGTGGGCATCCGCCATCCGCACCAGCGCCTCGCTCAGCGCGTTGGCTTCCGAGGCGTCGATCGCCATGCCCACGCTGCCGCCGCTGACGCTGAGCGCCTGTACGTCGTAGAAGCGTCGCTCGCCGCCGACCACGATCGGCAGCCGCGCACCGAACGACGCTGCCTGCTGCAATGCGCGGTCCATGTCGTTGCGATCGCCGCTGTCGAGCAATTGCACATTGCGCTCGATCGCATCGTGACTATTGGCGGCGTCCGCTGCCTTGGCGTAGGCGTTGTTGGCATATTGCAGGCGACCGTCGACCTGCTTGGCCCAGATCGGCCAGGGGGCGGCTTGCGCGAAGCCGCGCAGCATCTCGGTCTCTTGCAGCAGCGCGCCGTGTCGCTGTTGGGTCTCGGCCAGTTCCCGCCGCACGCCGGAAAGCTCGCGAATTCGTACAATCGCCTGGCCGGCAATGGCGCGGCCGCTGATTTCGACGGGGATTCCGTTCGATGCGGTCAGATTAAGCAGGAATCCTTCGCCGCTCTCGCGCAACCGATCGATCGCACGGTCCATTTGCAGCGCCGGCGCGGCCGGCAGCCAGGTTCCGAATGCCAGGATGCGCTGGGACAATTCCTGCGAGGTGAGCGACGAGACGTCGCCGCTGATCTCGGGGCGGTCCTCGCCGGCCGGCCATGCGATCAGGATCTGGGGCTCGGCAAACAGCAGCGCGCGGTAGCGGTCGGCCTCGCTCTGAAGCCGCTGGATTTCGCCGCGCAGCCCGGTTTCGTTACGGGCAGCGCGCAACCGCGTCCGCATCAACAGGATCGCGGCGACGACCGAAAAGCCGAGCAGCGACAGGGCGGTCGTGAGCGCTGCAAATTCCTGGTGGTTCATGCCGATGAAGTTCAGCCACGAAAGGTCGGCCGCCTGCGCCGGGTGGGAGAGCCCGACCCCGGCAGCGCCAACAACAGTTCCCTGGGTTGCCCGTCCGCCGCGTGCGAGTGAGGTGCACGACAGCAAAGCCCGGCGCAACGCCGCCATCACGCCCGACATGGTACACCCCATTCCGCACGACCTTAGGCTCGGCAAATCCCCCCGCCGTGCGCGAATCACTGACAATATCGCCAAGGAGACTCCACGGGTACAGAGTCCAGATCGTGAACGTGAATCGTGCCACCAAAAAATGCGGGATTACGTCACCGCCGAAGCAACTTTTTAAAGAAAATGCGGCCGGTGTTTTACCGATTGATGGCAGTTGTGACCGATTACGCGCGTCATAAGGCCATCGCTAGTACCGCCGATCTGAAGTCCCTGCACCACAAGCGGCGAGTTCGATCAGGGACTTCAGATCGATAAAGCGGTACTAGAATCAACAAGTTTGCTAGTGCCCATGACTTTCCGAAGTTCGTGAATGTGGGTGCTGCGATGGAGCACGAACTTCGGAAAGTGGGCACTAGCGGCCGGTCGAGCCGAAACCGCCGCTCCCCCGTTCGGTTGGCGACAACGTCGTCACCGGGACGAATTCCGCCTGAACCACGGATGCAATGACCATCTGGGCGATGCGCTCGCCGCGCCGGATCGTGAACGGCACGTCGCTGTGATTGATCAGCGGCACGCCGATTTCACCGCGATAGTCCGCATCCACCGTGCCGGGCGCGTTCAGCACGGTAATCCCGTGTTTCGCCGCGAGGCCCGAGCGCGGACGAACCTGCGCCTCGTAGCCCGCCGGCAACGCGATCGAAAGTCCGGTCGGAACGAGCGTGTACTTTCCGGGTGCGAGGATGATCGGCGCATCTTCCGGGACCGCGGCGAGCAGATCGAGGCCAGCGGCCAGCGCGCTCTGATAGGCCGGCAAGGCAAGACCCTCGCCGTTCGGCAGTTGCCGCACTTCGATTTTGACGGTGCTCATGAAGATTGGCTCACGGTTTTGGCGACATGCGCGATCAATTCGGTGGCGACCTGTTCCTTGGTCATCACGGGCCAGGAATCGACCTCGATGTTCTCGCCATGGCGGGTCAGCAAATGCACGGTGTTGCGGTCGCCACCCATGACGCCGGTGGCCGGCGACACATCGTTGGCGACGATCCAGTCGCAGCCTTTGCGGGCGATTTTGCTCTTGGCGTTCTCGATCAGATGCTCGGTTTCGGCGGCGAACCCGATCACCAGCGGTGGGCGGCCGTCCTTGCGGTGCGAGATCGTCGCCAGAATATCCGGATTTTCCACGAGCTGGAGCGGCGGCATGCCGGCCGCGGTCTTTTTCAATTTTTGTTCGCCTTCGCTGGCAACGCGCCAGTCGGCGACGGCCGCCGCAAAGATCGCGATATCCACGGGCAGGGCGGCTTCGACCTGCCGTAACATGTCGCGCGCGGATTCCACGTGGATCGTCGTCACGCCGGGCGGGTCGCCGAGCTCGACCGGACCCGAAACCAGGGTGACGTCGGCGCCCGCCGCGCGTGCTGCGGCTGCGATCGCAAAGCCTTGTTTGCCGGACGAGCGATTGGCGATGTAGCGCACGGGGTCGATCGGCTCGTGCGTGGGTCCCGCCGTGATCAGCATGCGCTTGCCGGCGAGCGGCTTTGGCTGCGGCGGTCGCAACAGCCGTTCGGTGGCAGTGGCAATTTCCAAAGGCTCCGCCATCCGCCCCACGCCCGCTTCGCCCGCTTCGGCCATTTCGCCGGCATTGGGGCCAATCATGGCGATGCCGTCGCGCTGAAGCGTCGTAACGTTGCGTCGCGTCGCAGCGTTGTTCCACATCAGTGGATTCATCGCGGGCGCCAGCAGGATCGGGACATCGGCCGCAAGCAGGATGGCGCTGGCGAGATCGTCGGCCGCGCCATGCGCCATCTTGGCCATCAGGTCGGCGGTGGCCGGCGCCACCACGATCAGGTCGCAATCGCGCGCCAGGCGGATATGGCCGGCGTCGAACTCGCTCCCTGGATCGAACAAATCCGTGTAGCAACGTTCGTGAGAAAGCGCGCTGGCGGCGAGCGGCGTGACGAAGTGCTGCGCGGCCTTGGTCAGCACGCAGCGGACGTCGATGTGCCGCTCCTTCAGCCGCCGGATCAGGTCGAGCGCCTTATAGGCTGCGATCCCGCCGCCAATGATCAGGGTGACGCGCGCAAGGCTTGCGTCGGCGCGGGGCGATGGTGGGCGATCCGGCGACGGGACCCGCAAGGCGGTCATTGCGGCCGGCGGCGGTCCCTCCTGCGAGGCCTCACGCAGGATGACCCGAACCTCGTCCTCGACCGAACGGCCGCTGCGGGCGGCCCGGAGCCGCAAGGCATCGCGGATCGCGTCGTCGAGTTTTCGAATGGTCAGGCTCGCCATGGCCAACTCCGCGGCAGGTCGATAGCGATGCTAGCATCGATTTGATAGCAATGCAATCAAAGCTGTCGGATAGCGAACAGAATTCCGATGAAGGTGATCGCGATGATCCAGAGCGCGACCGTGCGCCAACGGTTCTTGCGGCCCTCGGTCCGGCCCATGGCCGCGATGGTCTCGTCGGACAGCGTCAGCCCCTCCCGCGTCATGGTCTCCCACTGCTCGAGCACGGTGACCGCACGGCTTGCCAGCGAAGGCAGGCTCGCAGCCACGCGGCCAAGCTCGCCGGCGCCCGCCATCGCGCCCTCGATGCGACCGATCGGGCCGAGGTTGCGTTCGATCCATTCGCGCACCACCGGATCGGCAACCTTCCAGATGTCGAGCCGGGGATCAAAGCCGCGCGCAACCCCTTCGACCACCACCATGGTCTTTTGCAGCAGGATCAGTTCGGGCCGGGTCCGCATGTCGAACAGGCCGGTGACCTCGAGCAGCAGGGTCAACAGCTTCGCCATCGAAATTTCTTCAGCCGTTCGGTTGTGGATCGGTTCGCCGATCGCCCGGATGGCTTGCGCGAAATTGTCGACCGAATGATGCGACGGCACGTAGCCGGCTTCGAAATGCACCTCGGCGACGCGTCGATAATTACGGGTGATGAAACCGAGAAGGATTTCGGCGAGGAAGCGGCGCTCCTTCATGCCGAGGCGCCCCATGATGCCGAAGTCAACGGCGACGAGCCGGCCCTCATTGTCGAGGAACAGATTGCCCGGATGCATGTCAGCGTGGAAGAAGCCGTCGCGCAGCGCATGGCGCAGGAAGCTCTGGATCACCTTGCGTCCGAGATCCGGCAGATCAACTTGCGATTGCTCCAGCCGCGCGTGGTCGGACAGCGCGATGCCGTCGATCCACTCCATGGTCAGGACGTTATGGGTCGTGCGATCCCAGTCGACGGTCGGCACGCGGAAATCGGGATCGTTCGCTGGTGTTCTCCGCCATCTCCGACATCGCCGCGGCTTCAAGGCGCAGGTCCATCTCCATCGCGACCGAGCGCGACATCGTGTTGATGACTTCAATCAGACGCAGCCGCCGCGCTTCGGCCGAGTAGAGTTCTGCCTGTTGCGCGACAAAGAAGAAGTCGGTGAGGTCGCGGCGGAAGCGTCCGGCGACGTCGGGCCGCAGCACCTTCACCGCCACCGTGCGGCGAACGCCGTCATGTTCGGTTTCCCCGCGATGCACTTGCGCGATCGAGGCCGCGGCAACCGCTGGTCCAAGGCTCACAAACGCTTGTGGAATAGAGCGTTCGAGCGAGGCCGCGATCACGGTCTCCGCCTCGGCTTGCGGGAACGGCGGCAGGCGGTCTTGCAGGCTTTCGAGGTCTCGCGCCAGCACCACGCCGACCACGTCGGGCCGCGTGGCGAGGAATTGTCCGAGCTTGAGATAGGCAGGTCCCAGTCGCGTCAGCGCGCGTGACAGGCGCGGCCCCGACTTGGTGCCGGATCGTTCGAGAATGCGGGCGAGCCGAAGCGCCAACTGCCCGGGCGGCGGCACCAGCGAAGGATCAACGGATCCGAAGACGCCCTCACGCGCAAACACGAACGCGGCGCGGGCGAGCCGCGCGATGTGAAACAAAGCCGAGATCACAGACGCCAGCCCGAATGCAATGCCACGATGCCGCCGGAGAAACTCTGCCAGGTCACGCGCGAAAAGCCGGCCTGGCCGATCATCTCGGCAAAGGCGCCGGGCTTTGGAAACTTGCGGATCGAACTCGACCAGGTATTGATAGGATTCGGCGTCGCCCGTGACTGCGCGTCCGAGCGGCGGGATCACCTTGAACGAGAACAGATCGTAGAGGCGATCGAGGCCCGGCACGTCGACGGTCGAGAATTCCAGACACAGGAAGCGGCTGCCCGGCCGCAACACGCGGAAGGCCTCGCGCAGCGCTTGATCGATCCGCGGCACATTGCGAATGCCGAACGCAATCGTGTAGGCGTCAAAAGCGGAGTTGGCGAAAGCGAGTTCTTCGGCATTGCCCTCGACGAACGATACGCGATCCTCGAGGTGTCGCGCTGCGGCGCGTTCGCGGCCCACGCCCAGCATGTCGGAATTGATGTCGCACACGGTCGCCTTGAAGCCGTTACCCGCGGCGGCCGCGGCGCGGAAAGCGATGTCACCGGTGCCGCCGGCGACGTCGAGCAGGGCAAATGGGGTGTCGGAGCGCGGCGGGTTGAGCGCATTGATCATCAGGTCTTTCCAGACCCGGTGCAGCCCCCCCGACATCATGTCGTTCATCAGGTCATAGCGCCGCGCCACGCTGTGAAAAACGTCATTCACCAGCGTCTGCTTGTCGCCCAGGGGGACGTCCCTGAAGCCGAAATGCGTGGTTTCGTCCGGTTGGTTCATCACATCTGCTCCGCAGGGAGCGACCATAGCGTCCCCGCCGCAATGGGGCTATCACGTCCATATCTCAAGGTGAATGCGATCTATGCCCGAATTACCCGAAGTCGAGACCGTCCGCCGTGGCCTGCAACCGGCCATGGAAAGTGCCAAAATCGTGAGGGCCGAAGTCCGCCGCAAGGACCTGCGGTTCGCCTTCCAGAAGGATTTTGTCAATCGGCTGGAAGGTCAGGTCGTGACCGGGCTCGGCCGGCGCGCCAAATATCTGATGGCGGATCTCGCGTCCGGCGACGTGCTGCTGATGCATTTGGGCATGTCCGGCTCGTTTCGCGTGATTTCGGACGGTCACGGAAATGTGCCCGGCCAGTTTCATCATCCCCGCAGCGAAGACCGCGCCCACGACCACGTGCTGTTTCACATGTCGTCCGGCGCCTTGATCGTGTTCAACGATCCGCGCCGGTTCGGTTACATGAAAATCATCGCGCGCGAGGCGATCGAGGACGAGCCGTTGCTCAATGGTCTGGGGCCGGAGCCGCTCGGCAACGAATTCGATGCGGACATGCTGGCGCGATCCTGCGCCAACAAGAAAACCAGCCTCAAAGCGGCGTTGCTCGACCAGCGCGTGGTCGCGGGGCTTGGCAATATCTACGTCTGCGAGGCGCTGTTTCGTGCGCGTCTGTCGCCGCGACGTCTGGCGGCGACGCTTTCGACCAAAAAGGGCGAGACCACCGATCACGCGCGACGTCTGGTGGAATCGATCCACGCCGTGCTCAATCAAGCCATCAAGGCCGGCGGCTCGTCGCTGCGCGATCATCGTCAGACGACAGGCGAACTCGGCTATTTCCAGCACTCGTTTCAGGTCTACGACCGCGAGGGCGAAAAGTGCCACACCAAAGGTTGCGGCGGGATCGTTCGCCGCTTCACCCAGAACGGCCGGTCGACCTTCTGGTGTCCGAAATGTCAGAAATAGTCTCGCGAACTGTCGCGCGACGGTGTGGGCTTCAGCTTGAGGTAATCCATGGTTCGGCCGATCCGCATTGCGGTGCTGCATTTCTCCCATGAGACCGTGACGTTTCTCAAGAACGACACGACGCTTGAAGATTTCATCTATCCGGGGTCGCCCGCGAAGGGCGAAGAACTGCTCAAATTCGATCCGACCTATTTCATGGGCGGTTTCGTCAAGATGGCGCGCGAGTTCGAGGCTGTCGAACTCGTCGGCATCGAATCGCCGCTATGGCCCAAGACCTACATGGGATCGGGCTGGGTGACCGAGCAAGCTTTTGAAACCTTTGTCGGCAGGATGATCGCGGAGCTCGTGGCCGAAGGTCCGTTCGACGGCGTCTATCTCTGCCTGCATGGTGCGATGGCGGTGCGCGGCGTGGCGCGACCGGAAGCCGAGCTGGCGCGGCGGGTACGCGAGGTGATCGGACCGAAGGCATTTATCGCCGGGACCTTTGACCTGCACGGCAACGAGGATGAGGCATTTCTGAAGTCGGCCGATATGGCCTTCTGCGTAAAATATTTTCCGCATTACGACGGCTATCTGCAAGGCGAGCGCGCGGCGCGCATGCTGGTGCGGGCGATCCGCGGCGATTACCGGCCGACCCACGTCACCCGCAAGGTGCCGATTATCTCACCGACGGTGCTGCAATGGACCGGCGCCTCGCCATGGATGGACCTGGTGCAGCGCGCGCTCACCTGGGAAGCGCGCGAGGTCGACGTCTATGTGAACGTGTTCTTCGGCTTTCCCTTCGCCGACGTGGTTGACGTTGGCATGACCATTCAGGTGTTGACCAATGGCAAGCCGGAGCTCGCCGAAAAAATCGCGCGCGACATGGCGGAAGCCGCGTGGCGCCAGCGCGAGGCGCTTCTGACCTCGGCCAAGGTGGTCGGCATCTCCGATGGTGTGCGTCTCGCAAAGCAGGCCGTGGCTGATAGAGCGGCGCCTGTGGTTCTGGCCGACTACAGCGATCGGTCTGGTTCGGCGACCTTTCTGCTGAAGGAAATCATCGCGCAGGATCTCGCCAAGACGCTGATCGTGACCGTTGCCGATCAGGACACGACGATGAAGCTGAAGGCGAGCGACGTCAAAGCCGGAGATGCCTTCGACATGGAGATCGGCGGGCGCGTCGATGAATCGGCGGGGGCGCCGGTTCGTATCAAGGGCACGGTCCTCAGGGCATTCGAGGACAAAAGCCAATTCTGGGTCACGGTCTCCTTCGGCCGCGGCAACGTGCTCGTGCTCTCGACCTTTCTCGTGCAGATCATGGAGCTGGTCGAGCTGACGCCGCTTGGGCTCGACGCTGATGCCTTCGATATCTTTGCGATCAAGTCGCGCGTGCATTTCCGGCGCGGCTTCCACGACAACGGATTTGCGAAAACGATCCTGCTGGTCGAGCCGGCCGAGCCGTTCCTCGGTACGGTGCATCTCGATGCGCTGGCTTACGAGAATGTAGACCTGACAAAGTTCTATCCGTACGGCGCGCCGGCATTTTCGCCGTAGCGGCTATTTGCGCACGCAGATGATACGGACAACGGCGGCTGCCGCATCATTTGATCCCTGCGCCTCCATCACGCCGTTCGCCTTGAGGAAGTCGCGCACGGTGCCGGCCGATACCAGCAGGGATTGTGCGGAAGCATTGGTGACGGAGGCAGGCCTCAACAAAGCGAGGCCTGCAAATTTTCCGCCGCTGTCGCGCGCGGCGGCGCCGGAAAAGCCGATTGCAGGTGTCGGCGAAAGCGCGAGGTCGTTGCTGTTTCCGACCGGCGTCGCTGCCGCCTTGACGGTGGTGGCCGCACGGCCGCCCGCCTGATTTTGCGGGTCCGAAATCCCGGTCAATTCGATGCCGGTCTTGTCGGCCGCGTCAGACGCAAGACTGAGCGGCTTCAATCCGCGCGCGCCATAGACGCGCAACAGCGCCAGATCATGCTCCTTGTCTTCGGCGACGCGGTCGGCGTTGCCGTATGGTGGGATCGTGATCGCGAGGCATTCGTCGGTGATCTGCCGGTCGGTCACGATCGCGCCGTCCTCGCTCACCACGACGCCGGTGCCATATTCGACGGTCTTGCGCGGCAGCGGCGCCGCGAGGGCCGGGAACGGGTTGAACGCGCTCGACATCGCGATCACCACCGGCTCGACCGTGTTCTCGGTCGCCTGATCGTAGAGGATGGTGAGGATGCGGACTTCGTCGCCCTTGAAGGTGCCGCGCACGTAAAATTTCTTCAGGCCCTGCAAACCCGACAGCACAAAGAAATCCGGCTTGACCACGGTGTAGTCGACGGTACGGCCGGTGGGTTCTTTCTTTTCGCGGTCGGCGAGCTTCGCCGTCACCGGGTTCGCTTCCTTGCGCCGCGTCAGCAAGACCTGGATGGTGCCGGTCGGCGAACTCCACTTCGTGCCATTGGCGTCGGACGTCTGCTGCGGCACCAGCTTGGTCGGGATGCCGAGCTGAACGCCGGTCGGCGCGTCGGTCACGATCTTCCATCCGGCATTTTCACGCCGCCGCCGCCCGGTCTCGGCCAGCACCATGCGCTCCTTCGGATTGAGCACGCCGGTCGGCTTGCCGCCGCTCGTCTTCTGATATTCCTTGATCGCCTCGACCATCCGCTCGCTGACGTCGCCAGTAATCGCACCGTTATATTGGCCGACCCAGGCGAGGTCGGCTTGTATTGCCATGCGATCGCTCTGGCCCATCGCATTCGCGGTATCGGCGGGCGTTTGCAGTCCGGGGCGGATCGGGACGGTCGCGACCTGTTTCGGCTTGATGCCGGGGGGCGTCGTGGTCTGCGCCTCGGCGGCGGCAATGGCAGCCATGAATATCAATGTTGCAGTGAGCATCGATCTCATGACAATTCTTCCGTCCATTGACGTGAGCCCAATTAAGCACATCTCTTGGGTCGGCACCAACGGCCAGGCGGTTCAGTCCGTCGCCGTAGAAAGAGGTAAGTTTGCGAGATGTTGAGTTCTGAAGAGCTCGAACGCTATGCCCGCCACATCGTGCTGCGCGAAGTCGGCGGCCCCGGCCAGACCGCCTTGAAGGAGGCGTCCGTGCTGGTGATTGGCGCGGGCGGTCTCGGCGCGCCGGCGCTGATGTATCTGGCGGCCGCAGGCGTCGGCACTTTGGGCGTGGTCGATGACGACGATGTGTCGCTCTCCAATCTGCAACGGCAGATCATTCACGACACGTTCGACATCGGAAAGCCGAAAGTCGACAGCGCGGCCGAGCGCATCGGCCGCCTCAACCCGCATGTGAAATTTGCCTCGCACGCCACCCGGCTGAATGCCGACAATGCGTTGGAACTGATCGGCGGCTATGATCTCGTGCTCGACGGCTCCGATAATTTCGAGACGCGCTATCTCGTGTCGGATGCGTGCTTTCTCGCCGCCAAGCCTCTGATCACGGCAGCGCTCGGCACGTTCGACGGTTCGCTGACCACGATCCGCGCGCACGAGAAGAACGCCGAGGGCGCGTTCAACCCGACCTATCGCTGCCTGTTTCCGGAAGCCACCGCCGCCCGGCACCGTGCCGGCCTGCGCGGAAGCCGGCGTGATGGGCGCGCTCGCCGGCATGCTCGGTTCGATGATGGCGCTGGAAGCGATCCGTGAAATCGTCGGTTTCGGCGAAGGACTGGTGGGGCGGTTGTTGATGGTCGATGCGCGTTCGATGCGCTTCGAGACGCTGCGCTACCAGCGCGATCCGCTCAATCCGCTCAACGGCGATGCGCTTGTGATCACCGATTTGAGCGCGCATCGCTAGGCGTCCTCATCTCCCGCTCTCCGCGGGGAGATGAGAACGCAGGCGCTTGTCACGCCGTGGCGCGCTTCTCGCTGTCCATATGCGCAAGCTGCGCGTCCGCATAACGGTTGCCGGCCGCAACTCCCGGCGGGAAGGCTTTTTCCAGGCTCGCGAGATGCGCATCTGTCAGCTTCACCTCGAGCGCGCCGAACGCTTCGGTGAGCCGCTCGCGCCGCCGTGCGCCGACCAGAGGCACGATGTCGTCGCCTTGGCGCGGTGACCCATGCGATCGCCACTTGCGCCGGCGTAGCACCGATCTCGGCGGCGATCGCACGCAAGGACTCAACGAGCGCCAGATTGCGGTCGAGGTTTTCGCCCTGGAAGCGCGGGCTGTTGCGGCGGAAATCCTGCGCGCCCGAGCGGTCCTTCGACCAGTGACCGCTGATCAGGCCGCGCGACAGCACGCCGTACGCGGTGATGCCGATGCCGAGTTCGCGGCAGGTCTTCAGGATGTCGGTCTCGATGCCGCGTGAAACCAGCGAATATTCGATCTGCAAATCCGCGATCGGATGCACCGCATGCGCGCGGCGGATGGTGTCGGAGCCGACTTCCGACAGCCCGATGTGCTTGACGTAGCCCTTCTTCACCATCTCGGCCATCGCGCCGATGGTCTCCTCGATCGGCACGCCCGGATCGAGCCGCGCCGGCCGGTAGATGTCGATCGCCTCGACGCCGAGCCGTTGCAGCGAATAGGCCAGGAAATTCTTCACCGCCGCCGGCCGGCTGTCATAGCCAAGCCAGTTGCGTTCGACGTCGCGTAGCGCGCCGAATTTGACCGAGATCTGCACATTGTCGTGGTTGCGCGAGGCCAGTGCGTCGCGGATCAGCAGTTCGTTGTGGCCCATGCCGTAGAAGTCGCCGGTGTCGAGCAGCGTGATGCCGGCGTCGAGCGCCGCATGGATGGTGGCAATGCTCTCGCTGCGGTCGGCCGGGCCGTAAAAGTCGGACATGCCCATGCAGCCGAGGCCGATGGCGGAGGTCGCGGGGCCGGATTTGCCGAGCTTGCGGTGTTCCATGGTGGTTCTCCCGAGGGTGGGGCGCGGAAATCTGCCCGTTGAAGTGTCCTCGATATGAGCCGTTCCCATTGGAACGATAAGATAGACAATCTTGAATAGATTGTTCATTATACCGAACAATGACCGACCTCGATCTGCGCGATCTCACCGCGTTCGTGGCGATTGCGCGCACCAAAAACTTTCGCCGCGCGGCGTTGGATCAACACGTCTCGGTTTCCAGCCTGAGCCAGCGGCTGCGCGGGCTCGAGGAACGGCTGGGCGTCAGGCTGTTGAATCGCACCACCCGCAGCGTGGCGCTGACCGAGGCCGGTGAACTGCTGCTGTTGCGGGTCGAGCCCGCAATGCACGACGTCAACGGTGCGCTGGACGAGGTGCGGGGTCTGCGCGGCGTCCCGTCAGGGCGCCTGCGCATCAACGCGCCGCCGCCCGCGATCGACCTCGTGCTGGCGCCGATGGTGGCGCCGTTTCTTGCCGCCTATCCCGCAAATCGATCTGGAGATCATCGGCGACAGTTCCTTCGTCGACATCGTCGCGCAGGGCTATGACGCCGGGGTGCGGTATGGCGAGCATCTGGCGCAGGACATGATCGCGGTCGCGCTCGGTCCGCCGCAACGCTACGCGGTCGTGGCCTCGCCCGACCATGTCGCCAAACACGGCAGGCCGAAGCATCCGAAGGATATGCTCGATCACCGCTGCATCCGTATCCGCTTCGGCAGGGGTACGATGCTGGACTGGGAGTTCGAGAAAGCCGGCCGGCCGGTGAAGGTGTCGCCGCCGGCCAAATTGATCGTCAATTACCCCGGCGCTGCGTACCGCGCCGCCCATGACGGGTTCGGTTTCTGGCTGACCTTCGAAGGTTATGTGCGCGAGTCCGTCAAATCCGGCGCGCTCGTCAGCGTGCTCGAAGACTGGTGCGCGCCATTCCCGGGACCGTTTCTGTACTATCCGAGCCGCCGCCAGATGCCGCCGGCGCTTGCCGCCTTCATTGGCTTTGTAAGCGAATGGCGGAAGCGGGAGCGCAAGGCGGCCAAATAGCCGCGCAATCCTACAGCATGCTCGGCAGCACGCGATCCGGCGGCTTGTGGTTGTCGAGGAAGGTGCGGATGTTGATGATCACCTTCTCGCCCATCTCGACGCGGCCCTCGATGGTGGCCGAGCCCATGTGCGGCAGCAGCGTCACCTTGCCGGCCTTGGCGAGCCGCACGAGTTTCGGGCTGACCGCGGGTTCGTGCTCGAACACGTCGAGGCCCGCGCCTGCGATCTCGCCGCTTTCGATCAGCTTGGTGAGGGTTTCCTCGTCGATCACCTCGCCACGCGCGGTGTTGACGATATAGGCGTCCTTGCGGATCAGCTTCAGCCGTCGCGCCGACAAGAGGTGGAAAGTCGCCGGCGTGTGCGGACAATTCACCGAGATGATGTCCATCCGCGCCAGCATCTGGTCGAGGCTTTCCCAATACGTCGCGCCGAGTTCTTCGGCGATCTGCGGGGCGACCGGGCGGCGGTTGTGATAGTGGATCTGCAAGCCGAATGCGTTGGCGCGGCGTGCCACGGCCTGGCCGATCCGGCCCATGCCGACGATGCCAAGCCGCTTGCCGCCAAGGCGATGGCCGAGCATCCAGGTCGGCGACCAGCCCGCCCAATTCTTGCCGTCGGTCAGGACCGAGGCGCCCTGGATCAAGCGGCGCGGCACCGCCAGGATCAGCGCCATGGTCATGTCGGCGGTGTCTTCGGTCAAAACCTTTGGCGTGTTGGTGACCGTGATGCCGCGCGCATGCGCCGCCGTGACGTCGATATTGTCGACGCCGTTACCGAAATTGGCGATCAGTTTCAGCTTGCTGTCAGCGTGCTTGAGCACTTCCTCGTTGATCTGGTCGGTGACGGTCGGCACCAGGATATCGGCTGACCGGACCGCCTCGGCGAGTTGCTCTTGCGTCAGCGGGGTGTCGTCGAGATTGAGTCTGGCGTCGAACAGTTCGCGCATCCGGGTCTCGATCGAGTCCGGTAGCTTGCGGGTGACGACAACGAGAGGCTTTCTCTTAACCGACATGTGCTGCCCTCATGAGGCCGTTCAGACCTCATTAACCCGGGTGTTCGACACTGCGCTGCCGCGTGGTCCGGGCGTTTCCGCTGATGGCCCGACGTCACCGTCGGAGCTTTCGCGGGACTTTTCGGGTTCGTTCTGGCTTTCCGTCCTCTCTAGCAGAAGGACGGGCCAAAACAAGAACCCGGGAGGGAACCGGGTTCAAGCCGAGGGCAATCGGGCGGCAGGGACTTTGGGGTCTTACAGGTACAGGCGTTATCGGCTCGAGGAATTTGAGCTGATCTCGGCAGGAGACGCGTTGATGGCGTGGGGGCGTTTCGGTTTGGCGGTGCTTGCGGCCTGGCTATCAGGTGCACCGTTCGTGGCGGTAGCCGCGGCCAAGGATTCCGCAATGACGACCAGCGGCTTGCCGGTGCCGCGTTATGTGAGCCTCAAAAAGGACCATGTGAACGTTCGAGCCGGCCCGACCACGGACAACGACGTCGCCTGGGTCTATACGCGCTCCGGCCTGCCGGTGGAGATAACAGCCGAATTCGAGAACTGGCGCCGGGTTCGCGATTCCGAGGGCGCTGAGGGCTGGGTTTTTCACTCGATGCTCTCTGGCCGCCGCACGGCCGTCATCACCATGAAGAAAAAGGACGACCTCGCCTCGCTTTACGAGCGGGCCGATGCGTCAAGCGCAATCAGTGCGCGCTTGCAGGCCGGCGTCGTCGCACAGGTCAAGCATTGCGCGGCTGGCTGGTGCCGTGTTTTCGGCGACGGCTTTGATGGCTGGATCGAGCAGCAGCGGCTGTGGGGCGTCTACGCCGACGAGAAGGTGGACTGAGGCGCTTCAAACGCAGATGGCCGGGACATAGGAGAGCGCAAGCGACGCCGTTCTTCGAACGGCTATGCCCGGCCATGACGTACGGCAGTCGGATTTGATCTTCAGCGCTTCTTGCGCAGGCGGACGACCATGTCGATCCGCGCGATTTCGTAGCCCTCGGGCACTTCGGGCATCTTCTGCAACACCAGATGCGGGTCTTCGATATCGACCAGCTCGTGGTTGTTTTCGAGATAGAAATGATGATGCGCCGACACGTTGGTGTCGAAATAGGTCTTGGTGCCGTCGACGCTGACCTGGCGCAGCAGGCCGGCATCGGTCAACTGGTTCAGCGTGTTGTAGACGGTAGCCAGCGACACCGGGACCTTCGCCAGCGTCGCCTCTTCGTAGAGCATTTCCGCGGTGAGGTGGCGCGCGCCTTTTCCGAACAGAAGCCAGCCCAGCGCCATGCGCTGGCGGGTGGGACGTAGTCCCGCTGCCTGCAGCATTTCATTGACGTCGTGCCAGGGGCAGCCGGTCAGCGTCGGCTCGCGGCCGGGCACCCCGGGCTCGGAGCCGGTGTGTGTTCAGAACCAAGTGTTTCGTCGTTCAAAGCAGTACCGTTGTCGCTCATTTCCACGCCAAACTCTGAAAACACCCTCAATATCCCACGGAATATAGGGAGGATTGCCCGTAGATGCAAGTTTTTCGCAACTAGAACGCCCCAAATGAACCCCCAAGGGTTAAGGCGGGTGCAGGGCAGCAAGCGGCTATTTGCCTCGGTAGCGTGCTTTGCCACCTCTATCCCCTGTGATAGAGAGCGCGAACTCTGGCCGAGGTCAGTTAGTTATAGGAAAGTGCCCGCTGCCGCAGGTTTCCCGACCTACGGAGCTGAGGGCCGAATTGGGCATTACGGGCGTTGATTTCCGCCAAGGCGGATGGTTCGCCCCGGATGCCTCATCGGGATTTTGGACAAGGCTTGCACCATGCTGGATCGGCGCAGCGGTTATGAATACGAGGATCTGCTGGCATGCGGCCGTGGCGAGCTGTTTGGCCCGGGCAATGCCCAGTTGCCGCTGCCGCCGATGCTGATGTTCGACCGCATCACGGAGATCAGCGAAACCGGTGGCGAGTACGGCAAGGGCCTGATCCGCGCCGAGCTCGACGTCAAACCGGATCTCTGGTTTTTCGGCTGCCATTTCAAGAACGATCCCGTCATGCCCGGCTGTCTCGGCCTGGATGCGATGTGGCAGATGGTCGGCTTCTATCTCGGTTGGGTCGGTGGGGCAGGTCGCGGCCGGGCACTCGGTCTTGGCGAACTGAAGTTTTCCGGACAGGTGCTGCCGAATGCTCGCAAGGTTACCTACAATATCGACATCAAGCGCGTGATGCGGGGAAAGCTCGTGCTGGGGATTGCCGACGGCTGGCTTTCCATGGACGACGAGATTATCTACCGCGCAAAGGACTTGAGGGTTGGCCTGTTCAAGCAGGATGCCCCCGTGCAGCAAGCGGTTTGAACTTTTCACTTGGCAGAAGCGACTTTTAGTTTGGTCAGAAACATCAAAAAAGACAGAGACAGGGTGAGGCGGTCATGAAGCGGGTTGTGGTCACGGGGATGGGCATCGTCTCGTCGATCGGAAACAACACCCAGGAAGTGCTGTCGAGCCTGCACGAGGCACGCTCCGGCATCTCGCGCGCCGACAAGTACGCCGAGATGGGCTTCCGCTCGCAGGTGCAGGGCGCGCCGACGCTCGATCCGTCGACGGTCATCGATCGGCGTGCGATGCGTTTTCTTGCCGAGGGCGCGGCCTGGAATCATGTCGCGATGGAGCAGGCGATCCGCGACTCCGGCCTTGAGCCATCGGAAGTCTCCAACGAGCGAACCGGCATCATCATGGGATCAGGCGGCCCGTCGGCCCGTACGATCGTCGAGGCGGCCGAGATCGCCCGTACCAAGGGTCCGAAGCGGGTCGGTCCGTTCGCGGTGCCGAAGGCGATGTCATCGACCGCATCCGCGACGCTTGCGACCTGGTTCAAGATCAAGGGCGTGAACTATTCGATCTCGTCGGCCTGCGCGACCTCCAATCACTGCATCGGCAATGCCTACGAGACCATTCAGATCGGCAAGCAGGACGTGGTTTTCGCCGGCGGCTGCGAAGAACTCGACTGGAGCCTGTCGGTGCTGTTCGACGCGATGGGTGCGATGTCGTCGAAGTACAACGATACGCCGGCAACCGCCTCGCGTCCCTACGACGTCAGCCGCGACGGCTTCGTCATTGCGGGCGGCGCTGGCGTCGTGGTGCTGGAAGAACTCGAGCACGCCAAGGCGCGCGGTGCGAAGATCTACGGCGAAGTCGTCGGTTACGGCGCGACGTCGGATGGCTATGACATGGTCGCGCCGTCGGGCGAAGGCGCCGAACGCTGCATGCGGATGGCGATGTCGACGGTGAATACCAAGGTCGACTACATCAATCCCCACGCCACGTCGACGCCGGCCGGCGACCCGCCGGAGATCGAGGCGATTCGAAAAGTATTCGGCACGCGGCGACAAGTGTCCGCCGATTTCCGCCACCAAGGCACTCACCGGCCACTCGCTTGGTGCCACCGGCGTGCAGGAAGCGATCTATTCGCTTCTGATGATGAACAACGGTTTCATCTGCGAGAGCGCTCATATCACCGAGCTCGATCCGGTGTTCGCCGACATGCCGATCGTGCGCAAGCGCATCGACAACGCCAAGCTCGGTACGGTCCTGTCGAACTCCTTCGGCTTCGGCGGCACCAACGCGACGCTGGTGTTCAAGCGGCTGGATGCGTAGTTCTCAAATTTAAGACGGGGTGGGCATGATCATCGAACCGCGCGTGCGAGGCTTCATCTGCACGACCGCGCATCCTGTCGGCTGTGCACAGAATGTGCACGAGCAAATTGCCTATGTCCTCCGCCAGGGTGCCACTGACGGAACTGTCCCAAGCGTGTCGCAGTGCTGGGCTGCTCGACCGGATACGGCCTTGCGAGCCGCATCGTTGCGACCTTCGCCGGAGGCGCGGACACCATCGGCGTGTCGCTGGAGCGAGAGCCGTCAGCGAGCAAGACGGGCAGCGCGGGTTGGTACAACAACCGCGCGTTTGAGAACGAAGCGAAGAAGATCGGACGATCTCCACTCACCCTGGAGGGCGACGCGTTCTCCGACGAGCTGAAGACCGCCTTTATCGACCGCGTCCGCGAAAAATTCGGCCAGCTCGACATGCTGGTCTACAGCATGGCCGCTCCGGTCCGGACCGATCCGCAGACCGGCAAGACCTATCGCTCGGCGATCAAGCCGCTCGGCGCGCCCGTTGAAATCAAAACCCTCAACACTGAAACCGGCGAAGTTTACGAGACGACCATTACGCCGGCGAGCGAAGATGAAGCGGCTGCGACGGTCGCAGTGATGGGCGGCGAAGATTGGAAGCGCTGGATCGACCAGCTTGCGGACGCCGGCGTCCTGGCTCCCGGCTTCCGCACGCTCAACTACACCTATATCGGCAGCGAGCTGACTTGGCCGATCTACTGGAACGGCACACTGGGTCGCGCCAAGGTCGATCTTGATCGCAAGGCAGAAGCGATCCGTGGCCAGCTGGGTGCGGATGCGGCCCGCGTGGTCGCACTCAAGGCCGTAGTCACCCAGGCGAGTTCAGCCATTCCGGTGGTGCCGCTCTACGGCACGGTGCTGTTCAAGGTGATGAAGCAACTCGGCCTTCACGAAGGCTGCATCGAGCAGATCGATCGCCTGTTCCGGACGCGTCTCGGCGCGGGTGTCGAACTCGACGAGGCGCAGCGCGTCAGGGTCGACGACTGGGAGCTCTCGCCGGAAGTCCAGGCCGAAGTGCTCCGGCGCTGGCCTTTGCTCACCACCGAAACGCTCGGCGAGCTGGCCGACCTTGCGGAATACAAGAGCCAATTCCTACGGCTGTTTGGATTTGGCATCGAGGGCGTCGACTACACGCAGGACGTGGACCCGCGCGTCGTCCCGGGCTAGAGCGTTTTCAAGCGAAGTGGGTACCGGTTCGCGTGAAGAAAACGCGTCAAACAAAACTGGATTCTGGTTTCGCTTCAGTAGCTCCTCGTTATCCCATGACCAATGCGCCGGCGCGCTGGAAAGCCGGACGCGCCGAGCAGGCATCGAGATAGCGATCGAAAGACGGACGTGTCGGCACCATCTTGAACAGCCGCACTGCGAAGTTCAGCCCTGATCCGATCACGATATCGGCCGCCGAAAAATTCTCGCCGAGAATCCAGGGTCCTTTTTGAAGGGCGACATCGACCACGTCGTAGACGCGCTGTGCATCGCCCCAACCGGCGGCCACCGGGTTCATCTCCATCTTGGTTGCGACCTGCACCATCGCCGGTTCCATGCAGCCGGGCCCGTAGAACAGCCAGTAGAGATATTTCGCGCGCAAGGGATCGCCGACCGGCGGTGCCAGCTTCGCCTGCGGGTAGCATTCGGCGACATAGGCGCAGATCGCAGCCGATTCCGCGAGCGTCGTATCGCCGTCCTGGATCGCCGGCACCTTGCCCATCGGATTGATGGCCAGATATTCCGGTGTCTTCTGCGCGCCCTTGCTGATGTCGGTCAGCACGCGCTCATAGGGCTGGCCCGTTTCTTCCAGCAGCCAAAGCGCGGAGAATGATCGCGATCGCGGCGACCAATAGAGTTTCATCATGACGTCGCTTTCCTTCCATCGATAATATTTCATCATCCGCCCCATCGCGGGCTCCACCGCTTCGCGCTCGAACACAAAGCCCTCGCGCTCATACCAGCGCCAGGCCTTTTCATTCTCGCGCACACAGCGCAGCCAGATTTCGTCGGGCAAAAGTGTTCGCGTAAAGGCGAGGAGCTGCCGGCCGATCGAGCGGCCCTGATATTCAGGCGCCACGAACAGCATATCCAGGTAGTTTTGCGGGACGTGGATTGCGAGCATGGCTGCCAGCTTGCCGCCATCATCCGCGACAAACAGGCTCCAGCCGTTTTCGACTTCCAGATAAACGCGGTCGCGAAGCTTTGTCAGCAGCGCGTCGCTTGCCGTGTCGAGGCCGGTCGAGACCCAGCTTTCCATCCAGACGCGCGCGACCTCGTCATATTCGTCCCTGCGCGCCGGACGGATAAGCGGATTTGGCATGGTCATGAAACTTGAACCTCACGCGACGCAGAGTCGGCTCGCTAGCCGACCGCAGGCGCGCCTTGCCCGCGGACAGACACACGGCTTCGGAGATTTGCTGGAGCTGTCGGGCCAGCGGGCTGCTCTTGCGCCAGACCATGCCGATGGTGCGCGACGGTTGCGGATTCTTGAAACGGGTGAGCGAAACGGTGCGCCGAACGGGTCTCCACTTCGACGGCCATCTCCGGGATCAGTGTCACGCCGATCCCCGCGCCGACCATCTGCACCAGCGTCGACAGCGAACTGGCGTCCAGCACTTCGCGCGGCGCGAGCCTGCATGTTGCAGAACGACAGCGCCTGATCGCGGAAGCAATGTCCCTTCTTCGAGCAACAACAGCTTCATTTCGCGCAAGCTTTCACGGCTCGGCGCCGGCAGGTCCTTCTGTTGGCCGGGCCGCACCAGCAGGAAATTCTCCTTGAACAAGGCGATCTCGGTCAGCGATGGCTCGGATACCGGCAGCGCCACGATCGCGGTGTCGAGCCGCCCCTCTGCGACTTCCTTGATCAGTTTTGGCGTCAACGTCTCGCGGACGTGGATATCGAGCTCGGGGTGCAGGCGCGCGAGATTTTCGATGACCTTGGGCAAGAGATAGGGCGCAATCGTCGGGATCATGCCGACACGCAACCGACCGGCGAGGCGGTCGCGCGAGGCGCGGGCGAAATCGCCGAGCTCGTCGATCGAGCGCAGGATATCGCGGATCCGCTGCAGCAGTTCTTCGCCGAAGGTCGTGAGCGCGATCTGGCGTGCATTCCGGTCCAGAAGCACGCCGCCGAGCGCTTGCTCCATTTCCTTGATCTGCATCGACAGCGCCGGTTGCGAGATCGAACAGGCCTCCGCCGCACGCCCGAAATGGCCATGACGCACCAATGCGTCGAAATACCGTAGCTGCCGCAGGGTGATATTTGCCATCAGTTTATCCTATCGTATCCATCATTAAACTCTATTTTACCTGATGAAAAGGAGGGCGTAGGTTGCGCGCGGCCAGCCTTCGGGCGCAACTCCCAGGACCACAAGAGGAGACGATCATGGACGACAAGACCAAGTGCCCGTTTACGGGCGGCTCGCGCGGGCATTCCAACCGCGACTGGTGGCCGGAGACGCTGGATGTCTCGGTCCTTCACCGCAATTCAACCTTGTCCGATCCAATGGGTGGGACGTTCGACTACGCCAAGGAGTTCAAGTCCCTCGATCTCAACGCCGTGGTCAAGGACCTGACCGCGCTGATGACGACCTCGCAGGAATGGTGGCCGGCCGACTTCGGTCACTATGGCGGGTTGATGATCCGCATGGCCTGGCACAGCGCGGGCACCTACCGCACCACGGACGGCCGTGGCGGCGCGGGCGCCGGACAGCAGCGCTTTGCCCCGCTGAACAGCTGGCCTGACAACGCCAACCTCGACAAGGCGCGCCGTCTGTTGTGGCCGATCAAGCAGAAGTACGGCCGCAAGATCTCGTGGGCCGATCTGATGATTCTCGCCGGCAACGTCGCGCTGGAATTGATGGGCTTCAAAACGTTCGGCTTCGCCGGCGGCCGCGTCGACGTCTGGGAGCCGGAAGAACTCTACTGGGGCCCCGAAGGCTCCTGGCTTGGCGACGAGCGCTACTCCGGCGAACGCCAGCTCGCCGAACCGCTCGGCGCGGTGCAGATGGGCCTGATCTATGTCAACCCGGAAGGACCGAACGGCAATCCCGACCCGATCGCGGCGGCAAAGGATATTCGCGAAACCTTCTTCCGCATGGCGATGAACGACGAAGAAACCGTGGCGCTGATTGCCGGCGGTCACTCCTTCGGCAAGGCCCACGGCGCGGGCGATCCGTCGCTGATCGGCGCCGATCCGGAAGGCGGCGCGATCGAAGACCAGGGCCTGGGCTGGAAGAGCACCCATGGCACGGGTATCGGTGCCGACACCATCACGGGCGGTCCGGAAGTCACCTGGACCCAGACGCCGACGAAATGGAGCAATGCGTTCTTCGAGAACCTGTTCAAATACGAATGGGAGCTGACGAAGAGCCCCGCGGGCGCCAAGCAATGGAAGGCGAAGGGCGCGGAAGCCACGATTCCCGATGCGTTACGACAAGTCGAAGAAGCATGTGCCGACCATGCTCACCACCGACCTGTCGCTGCGTTTCGATCCGGCCTACGAGAAAATCTCGCGGCGCTTCCTCGCCAATCCGGATCAGTTCGCCGACGCGTTCGCCCGCGCCTGGTTCAAGCTGACCCATCGCGACATGGGGCCTCGCGTGCGCTACCTCGGCCCGCTCGTGCCGAAGGAAACGCTGATCTGGCAGGATCCGATTCCGGCGGCGAAGCATCCGACGGTCAGCGACGCCGACATTGCTGCGCTGAAGACGAAGATCCTCGCGTCGGGCCTCACGGTGTCGCAACTCGTCTCGGCGGCATGGGCGTCGGCCTCGACGTTCCGTGGTTCCGACAAGCGCGGCGGCGCCAACGGCGCGCGGGTTCGCCTGGCTCCGCAGAAGGACTGGGAAGTCAATCAGCCGGCCGACCTCAAGACGGTGCTCGGCAAACTTGAAGCCATCCAGAAGGAGTCCGGCAAGATCTCGCTGGCTGACCTGATCGTTCTCGGCGGCTGTGCGGCAGTCGAAAAGGCCGCCAAGGATGCCGGCGTCGACGTCAAGGTGCCGTTCACACCGGGCCGCGCGGATGCGTCGCAGGATCAGACCGACGTGGAATCTTTTGCGCCGCTCGAGCCGCGGTCCGATGGTTTCCGCAACTACACCAGCAAGAAGCATCAGTTCATGGCGCCGGAAGAAGCGCTGGTGGACCGTGCGCAATTGCTGCGGTTGACGGGACCGGAGATGACGGCGCTGGTCGGTGGCCTGCGCGTCCTCGGCGCCAACGCCAATGGTTCGAAGCACGGCGTCCTCACGCAAAAGCCGGGCACGCTCTCGAACGACTTCTTCGTCAACCTGCTCGACATGGGCACGGTCTGGCAGCCGGCCGCGGACGGCACCTATACGGCCATGATCGCAAGACCAAGGCGGCCAAGTGGACCGGCACCCGTGTCGACCTGATCTTCGGATCGCACTCGCAGCTCCGGGCCTTTGCCGAAGTCTATGCCTGCGCGGACTCCAAGGAGAAGTTCGCCAGGGATTTCGCGGCGGCCTGGACCAAGGTCATGAACGCGGATCGCTTCGATCTCGCCGCCTAACGTCGAGCGGATACCAAAAACAAAAGGGCGGCTCGATGAGCCGCCCTTTTTCTTTTCGTTATGAGGTTTGCGGATTACTCGCCGGCGGCCTGCGCCGGGGCGCCTTCGGCCTTTTGCTTGGCCTCGAGGTCTTCGCCGGTGGTCTGGTCGACAACCTTCATCGACAGCCGCGTCTTGCCGCGATCGTCGAAGCCGAGCAGCTTGACCTTGACCTTGTCGCCTTCCTTGACGACGTCCGAGCTCTTCTGCACGCGGTTGGACGCAAGCTGGCTGATGTGAACGAGACCGTCCTTGGCGCCGAAGAAATTCACGAAAGCGCCGAACTCCATCACCTTGACGACGGTGCCGTCGTAGATCTGGCCGATCTCCGGATCGGAAGCGATCGACTTGATCCACTTGATCGCGGCCTTCATCGCCTCGCCATCGTTGGAGGCGACCTTTACGGTGCCGTCGTCCTCGATGTTGACCTTGGCGCCGGTCTTCTCGACGATTTCGCGGATCACCTTGCCGCCGGTGCCGATCACTTCGCGGATCTTGTCGGTGGCGATCTTGAAGGTTTCGATGCGCGGAGCGTATTCGCCGAGTTCGGCGCGCGCCGCCGTCAGCGCCTTGGACATCTCACCCAGGATATGGATGCGGCCGTCCTTGGCCTGGCCGAGCGCGACCTTCATGATCTCTTCGGTGATGCCCTCGATCTTGATGTCCATCTGAAGCGAGGTGATGCCCTGGTCGGTACCGGCGACCTTGAAGTCCATGTCGCCGAGATGATCCTCGTCGCCGAGGATGTCCGAGAGCACTGCAAAGCGCTTGTCTTCGAGGATCAAGCCCATCGCGATGCCCGCGGTCGGCCGCTTCAACGGCACGCCCGCATCCATCAGCGCCAGCGAAGCGCCGCAGACCGAAGCCATCGACGACGATCCGTTGGATTCGGTGATCTCGGAGACCACGCGCACCGTGTAGGGGAATTCGTGGTGCGGCGGCAGAACGGGGTGGATCGCGCGCCAGGCGAGCTTGCCGTGGCCGATCTCGCGCCGCTTGGTGCCACCGAGACGTCCGGTCTCGCCGACCGAGTAGGGCGGGAAGTTGTAGTGCAGCAGGAACGTCTCTTTGTAGGTTCCCGACAGCGCGTCGATGTACTGCTCATCTTCGCCGGTGCCGAGCGTGGTCACGACCATCGCCTGGGTCTCGCCGCGGGTGAACAGCGCCGATCCGTGAGCGCGCGGCAGCACGCCGACTTCGGCAACGATGTTGCGGACGGTCTTGACGTCGCGGCCGTCGATGCGCTTGCCGGTGTCGAGGATGTTCCAGCGAACGATCTTGGCTTCGAGTTCCTTGAACACGCCGGCGACGCGAAGCTTGTCGTATTTCGGCTCCTGGCCTTCCGGGAAGAAGTGCGCGAGCGCCCTTTCCTTGACGGCGCCGACCGCGGCATAACGCTCCTGCTTCACCGCAATGGCGTAGGCCTTGCGCAGGTCCTGCTCGACCAGGCCGAGCATTTCCTTTTCGATCGCGGAGTTGTCGATCGCGGTGACTTCGCGCGGCTCTTTCGCGGCCTTTTCGGCCAACTCGATGATCGCGTTGATCACCGGCTGGAAGTGGCGATGGCCGAACATCACCGCGCCGAGCATGACGTCTTCGTTGAGTTCCTTGGCTTCCGATTCCACCATCAGCACGGCATCCGCCGTGCCCGCGACGACGAGATCGAGCTGGGTCTCAGCCATTTCGTCGAGCGTCGGGTTGAGAATGAATTCGTCGTTGGCGAAGCCGACGCGCGCGGCGCCAATCGGACCCTTGAAGGGTGCGCCGGACAGCGTCAGCGCGGCGGATGATGCCACCAGCGCCACGATATCGGGATCGTTCTCCATATCGTGCGACAGCACGGTGACGATCACCTGGGTTTCGTTGCGCCAGCCGTCGACGAACAGCGGGCGGATCGGGCGGTCGATCAGGCGGGAGACCAGCGTCTCCTTTTCGGTCGGACGGCCTTCGCGCTTGAAGTAGCCGCCGGGAATGCGGCCTGCGGCGTAAGTCTTTTCCTGATAGTCGACCGTGAGCGGCAGGAAGTCGACGCCCTCGCGCGGCGATTTCGCGGCGACGACGGTGGCGAGCACGATCGTCTCGCCATAGGTGGCGACAACGGCGCCATCGGCCTGACGGGCGACTTTTCCGGTTTCAAGCTTGAGCGGACGTCCACCCCAGTCGATCTCGACTGAATGATTCTTAAACATAGTGATCTTCTTTCATGTTTACGGAAGAAGAGACGCCCCAAAACAAAAAACCATGCCAAGATGGCGGGATGCTGCGCGCCTCGCGGCGTCAGCATCCGGCGATCCTGCCATGGTTTCTGGTTTTAGGATGGCGTCCATCCTTTCGGTCAAGTCACGGGCACCTTGCCCGTTTTGCCCAGCGAGCCGGATTGCTGCTGGACGTTCGTGTTTGAGCGCGATCTTTGGGAAACCATTTCCCGTTCTCTAGATCTTGCTCCGGCGACACCACGGCTTCTGCCGCGTGCCCTTGCGCATCACCGGTTCGACAAGCCGAAAGCCGGCTCCCGATCGATCATGCAAAAACGCGCGCCAAACGACGCGCGCGTACTTCACCGAAAGCTCAACGACGAATGTTGTGCTTTTCGAGCAGCGCCTGATAGCGCGCCTCGTCTTTCCGCTTCAGGTAGTCGAGAAGCGAGCGGCGCGTGGCGACCATCTTCAGCAAGCCGCGACGCGAATGGTTATCCTTCACGTGGCTCTTGAAATGGTCGGTGAGGTTGTTGATGCGTTCCGACAGGACCGCAACCTGCACCTCGGGCGAGCCGGTATCCCCGGCCTTGTTGGCACTCTTCTTGATGACTTCCGCTTTGCGTTCTGCGGTAATCGACATCGTCAGACACTTTCGTTGTTGCGAGCCGGACTGGCAGTCAGTCCGTTCAGGTTGAACACGCGCTTGGGGATGAGTTCGCCATTGCCAATTTCAGCAAGCGCCAAAAGACGGCCTGCGACCGTGACATAGACTGTGCCGCTACAATTGGGCGCATCCCGTCCGCGCAACAAAACGGCTTGGCCCCTGTGGAGCCTTGCCGCATCCGCCCGTGTGACGGCCAGTGCCGGGATGTCGTCCAGCGCGGTCTCAACGGGCAAAAGCGCGTCGGCGAGGCTTCCCTCGCCGGACGCGGCTCTATCGCATAAAGCCTCCAGCTGTTCCAGAGGAATCATGTCGTTTTCGTCGAACGGGCCGACCAGCGTCCGCCGCAGCGCGCTGATATGGCCGAAACAGCCGAGAAGCCGGCCCAAATCCCGGGCCAAAGCCCGCACATAGGTACCTTTGCCGCACTCCGCCTCGAACACGGAATGGCTGTCATCTAGTTGTTCTGTAAGGGTTAATTCGTGAATCTCGACCGGGCGGGGCTTTAATTCGACCGTTTCGCCGTCCCGCGCCAGGTCATAGGCCCGCTCCCCCTGGACCTTGATGGCCGAATATTGCGGCGGGATCTGCTCGATCAGGCCGGTAAACTGGGGCAGCAACGCCCGGATCGCCTCCGGGGTCGGCCGTTGCTCGCTCGATTTGACCGCGCGGCCTTCGGTGTCGTCGGTGTCGCGCTCTTCGCCCCAGGTAACGGTGAAGCGGTAGCGCTTGCGGCCGTCCATCACGAAGGGAACCGTCTTGGTGGCCTCGCCGATCGCGATCGGCAATCCGCCCGAAGCGAGCGGATCGAGCGTGCCGGCGTGTCCCGCCCGCTTGGCGGAAAACAGCCGCTTCACCACGGCAACCGCGTGGGTCGACGTCATGCCGATCGGCTTGTCGAGCACGACCCAGCCATGGACATCGCGCTTGTCGCGGCGCGGCTGCTTGTTCTGTCGTGGTTGCTGACGGGGATCGTTGTTGGAGCGCCGCGCGTCGTCATGCGCGGGAGAAAAAATATTTTTATCAGCCGCAGTCGAATCGGCGTTTTGCGATTCGATTTCCGGGTTCGCCGTCGTCACAGTCATCATTCTTCGTCCGAATCGGGTGCGAGATCACGCTGCACCTCAGGTGTTCGCAGTAATTTCTCGATACGTTCCGCTTCGTCGAATTGGTCGTCGACGCGGAATCGAATGTCAGGAGCAAATTTCAGGTTAACGCGATGTGAGATCTCGCCGCGCAGGAACTTCTTGTTGCGATTAAGCGCAGCGACAACGACCTCGATGTCGCGCCCGCCGAGCGGCATCACATAGATGGTCGCAACTTTGAGATCGGGCGACATCTTCACCTCGGGAACGGTGATGATGTGGCCCTCGAGGTCGGGATCGTGGACGTTGCCCTCCGCGAGGATTTCGGCGAGGGCATGGCGCACGGTCTCGCCGACGCGCAACTGGCGCTGCGAACCGCCCGCGGCGGAACTCTTTTGATGATGACGGGGCATTGTAAAAATCCCGATGATCGTCATCACCCGCCAATGCGGGTGATCCAGTACGCCGTGCCTGAAGTTATTCCGGTGACTGCTGGATGCCCCGCCTCCGCGGGGCATGACCCTTGATTTAGACTTTCAACGAAGCCGTAAGGTTCAGACTTACAGGCTGCGCTGAATTGTCTCCACACGATAACACTCGATGACGTCGCCGACCCGCATGTCGCCGTAGTTCTCGAACGCCATGCCGCATTCCTGGCCGGCTTGCACTTCCTTCACTTCGTCCTTGAAGCGCTTCAGTGTCGACAGCTTGCCTTCGTGCACCACGACGTTGTCGCGGATCAGGCGGACATTGGCGCCACGTTCCACGGTGCCGTCGGTGATGCGGCAACCCGCGACCTTGCCGACCTTGGAAATGTTGAACACTTCCAGGATCTGCGCATTGCCGAGCATGGTTTCGCGCAGCGTCGGCGCAAGCAGGCCGCTCATCGCCTTTTTCACGTCATCCACGAGGTCGTAGATGATGTTGTAGTAGCGGATCTCGATGCCGTTGCGCTTGGCTGCTGCTGCCGCTTCCTTGTTGGCGCGGACGGAGAAGCCGATGATGGCGGCGTTGAAGCCTTCCGCCAGCGTCACGTCCGATTCCGAGATGCCGCCGACACCGGCATGCAGGATGCGGGCGGCGACTTCGTCGGTGCCGAGCTTCTCGAGCGATCCGAGGATCGCTTCCAGCGAACCCTGCACGTCGGCCTTGATGATAAGCGGGAATTCCTTGCGGCCGGACGTCTTGAGCTGCGACATCATCTGCTCGAGCGAGCCGCGCATGCCGGAAATCGAGGCAGCCGCATTCTCGCGCTTGCGGTGAGCACGGTAGCTCGTGATCTGGCGGGCGCGCGCTTCGTTCTCAACGACCGCGAGGCGGTCGCCGGCTTCCGGCGGACCGTTGAAGCCGAGCACCTCGACCGGCACGGACGGACCTGCTTCCTCGACGGTGTCGCCCTGATCGGAAATCAGCGCACGCACACGGCCCATCTCAGCGCCGGCGACGATGATGTCGCCGATCCGCAGGGTGCCGCGCTGGACCAGCACGGTTGCCACCGGACCGCGGCCGCGATCGAGCTTGGCTTCGATCACGGTGCCCTCGGCCGGGCGTGCCGAATTGGTCTTGAGGTCGAGAATATCGGCCTGCAACGCGATCATTTCGAGCAGCCGGTCGAGATTGGTCTTGTTCTTGGCGGAGACTTCGACGTCGACCACCTCGCCACCGAGCAATTCGACCTGAACCTCGTATTGCAGCAGTTCGGTGCGCACGCGTTCGGGCTTGGCGTCGGGCTTGTCGATCTTGTTGATGGCGACGATCATCGGCACCTTCGCCGCCTTGGCGTGGTTGATCGCTTCCACCGTCTGCGGCATCACGCCGTCGTCGGCAGCCACCACCAGCACCACGATGTCGGTCACCTTGGCGCCGCGGGCGCGCATCGCGGTGAACGCGGCGTGGCCGGGCGTATCGATGAAGGTGATCTTCTTGCCGCTTTCGGGCGAGGTCACCTGATAGGCGCCGATATGCTGGGTGATGCCGCCGGCTTCGCCGGAAACCACATTGGCATGGCGTAGCGCATCGAGCAGCGAGGTCTTGCCGTGATCGACGTGGCCCATCACGGTCACAACAGGCGAGCGCTGCTCGGTGTCGGTGGAATCGTCGACGGCGTCGAACAGGCCTTCTTCAACGTCGGAAGCGGCAACGCGCTTGACCGTATGGCCCAGTTCCTCGGCGATCAGTTGCGCGGTGTCGGCATCGATCACGTCGGTGATCTTGTGCATCGCGCCCTGCTTCATCAGCAGGCGGATGACGTCGACGGCGCGCTCCGACATGCGGTTGGCGAGTTCCTGGATGTTGATGGCCTCCGGAATGACCACCTCGCGAATCAGCTTTTCCTTGGGCTCGTTGGACTGGTGTCCCTTGAGGCGCTGGGTACGGCGGCGGAACGAGGCGATCGAACGCTCGCGCACGTCGTCGGCATTCAACGCCGTGACCAGCGTCAGCCGGCCGCGTTGTTTCTGCGGCGCCGGCTTCGCGGTCGGCTTGGGGGCAACGACGGGGCGGCCCGGTCCGCCACGGCGAATCTGGCGCGGACCTTCGTCTTCGTCGGAAGCGTCGGCCGCAACGCCGGGCGCACGTGCGACGGGGATTGCCGGGCGGGCCGGGGTTGTCGTCGCCGGCCGGGCGGGGGTTGTCGTCGTTCCCGGCCGTGCTTCGGCCTCGCCAAAGCGCTTTTTGGCTTCGAGCTCGGCCTTCCGCTTGGCTTCCTCGTCGTGACGGTGACGCTCTTCTTCGGCCTTGCGACGGGCTTCCGCCGCCTCGCGTTCGGCCTGCTCGATGCCTTCGCGGCTGGCGCGGCGCTTGGCTTCTTCTTCCGCGACCCTGCGTTCTTCGACGTCGCGGACTTTTGCATCCGCAAGGGCGCTGGCGCGGGCGCTTCGCTCGTCCTCGGTGAGGGTGCGCAGGACCACGCCGGAATTGCTGCGCGGTGCGGCCGGCGGCGGCGCGGTGCGGGCGGCGGGCGGCGGGGCGGCCGGCTTGGCGATTACCGGTTCGGGCGCGTGGGTCTCGGGGACAGGGGCATCGCCGCCGACGCGGCGCTTGCCGCGCTTTTCCACCACGACCTGCTTGGTCCGTCCGTGGCTGAAGCTCTGGCGCACGGTTCCGGTCTCGACCCGCGGCTTGAGCGACAGGGTCTTGGTCGGCACACTGAGCGTCTTGTCGCCAGGCGTTTTGGTATCAACCATTCAGCAGTCCTAATCCTGTTCTTGCCGTGCGTGTCCGCACGGGCCTTAAATCGGCGAATTCTTGTCCACGGCCGCGGTTCTGTCCTCGTCCGCCATCCGGTATCGGACCAGCATTTGGCTACGTGACAGGAACGTATCGCTCGCCGGGCCCGCGAGCAGGGCAGCATGTATCACATTTGACCGCCCAAGTGCCAAATCCAATTGCTCGGAAGTCAGCACATTAACGATACGAACCTCGGCCGAAGGGCCATTATTCCCGCCCATTTGCCGGACGATGGCGTCCAATTTCCGGATTCCGTCCGCCGCCCCGTCGGTTGCATGGATCAGCGCCCGGACAGCGCCCGGACCCTGTCGCGTCAGGGCATCGGCAACCTTGGTAAACCCGGAGATGACCTGGCCCGCTTTGGCGGCCATGGCCAGCGCATCGACCGCAAAGCGTTCCAGCAACGCCTCGGTGTCCGCGGCAAGCGTTGCCGCCACGCGGACCTCGCGTTTGAAACCCCTGCTGAATTGGTGACGCCGGGCGGCTTCCGCAACCATCTTGCCGGAAGCTGACACCCACAGGCCGCGCCCGGGAAGCTTGCGCTTCAAGTCCGGCACCACCTCCCCGGAAGGGGCGACGACGAAGCGGATCAGCTCGTCGATCGGCCGTACTTCCCGGCTGACCGCGCACATCCGCATGGTCGCGGACCTGTCGGCCCGCGGTCCATGGTCGAGTTCGGGGTCAGCGATGGCGAGCATGGCGTCGGCATGGCTCCCAACGTCAGGCAGGCTGGTCTTCGGCGCTTGCCGCCGCGGCCGCTTCGGTCTGCTTGTCGAGGTCGGCCTGGGTGATCCAGCCGGCAAGCACGCGCGCCTGCATGATCATGGCTTCGGCATCGTCACGCGAGATCTCGTTGCTGTCGAGGATACCGGCATGCTTGGTCTGCTCGCCGCCATCCTTGCGTTCGATCCAGCCGACGAGATCGTCGGTGGCGCAACCGGCGAGGTCCTCGACGGACTTGATGTCGTTCTCGCCGAACTTCACCAGCATCTTTGAGGTGACGCCGGGAACCTTCTTCAGATCGTCGGACACGCCGAGCTCCTTCCGCTTGTTTTCGAGTTCGGTCTCGAGTTGCTCCAGATATTCCTTGGCGCGATTCTGCAACTCGTTGGCGGTCTCGTCGTCAAATCCTTCGATGCCGGCCAGTTCCCGGACATCGACCATTGCGAGTTCTTCCACCGAGGTGAAGCCTTCGGAAGCCAGCAATTGACCGACGACTTCGTCGACATTGAGGGCTTCCATGAACACGCGCGTGGAATTTTCGAAGTCGGCCTGACGGCGCTCGGATTCTTCCTGTTCGGTGAGAATATCGATGTCCCAGCCGGTCAGTTGCGAGGCAAGCCGCACATTCTGGCCGCGCCGGCCGATCGCGAGCGAGAGCTGGTTGTTGGTGTCGGGCACCACGACCTCGATGCGCTCGCGGTCCTCGTCGATCACCACCTTGGAAACTTCCGCCGGCGCCAGCGCGTTGACGACGAAGGTCGCGATATCGGGCGACCACGGAATGATGTCGATCTTTTCGCCCTGCAATTCATTGACCACGGCCTGCACGCGCGATCCACGCATGCCGACGCAGGCGCCAACCGGATCGACCGAGGAATCCCGCGAAATCACGCCGATCTTGGCGCGCGAACCGGGATCGCGGGCGACCGCCTTGATCTCGACGATGCCGTCATAGATTTCCGGCACTTCCTGCGCGAACAGTTTCGCCATGAACTGCGGATGGGTGCGCGACAGGAAAATCTGCGGTCCGCGCGTTTCGCGGCGCACGTCGAAAATATAGGCGCGAACGCGGTCGCCGTTGCGGAACACTTCGCGCGGCAGCATCTCGTCGCGGCGCACGATGGCTTCGCCGCGGCCGAGGTCGACGATGACGCTGCCATATTCGACGCGCTTGACGATGCCGTTGACGATGTCGCCGATGCGATCCTTGAATTCCTGGTATTGCCGGTCACGCTCGGCTTCGCGCACCTTCTGCACGATCACCTGCTTGGCCGACTGGGCGGCGATACGGCCATATTCCAGCGGCGGCAGCGTGTCGGCGATGGTGTCGCCAACCTGGGCGCCGGGATTGGCGCGCTGCGCATCGATCAGCGAAATCTGGTTGGCGGAGTTCTCGACGGTTTCGACCACCAGCATGTGGCGGGACAGCCGCAACTCGCCCTTCTTGGCGTCGATTTCGGCGTGAACGTCGGTCTCGCTGCCATATCGGGCGCGAGCCGCCTTGGCGATGGCGTCTTCCATCGCTGCGATCACGATGCCGCGGTCGATCGACTTTTCGCGCGCAACGGCGTCCGCGATTTGCAGCAGTTCAAGCTTGTTGGCACTGACGGCCATGGCTTAGTCTCCTCTTACGGGATCGGTGTCGCCGCGGCGCGCTCTTTCGGCGGCCAGGCGGTGTTCTTTGGTGTTCTTCGGAGCCGGCTTCTTGGTTTGGCTCGGCGTATGACGGTCGGCATGCGGTGCCGCCGGCGGTTCGAGGCCGAGGCTGCGCTTCAATTCGCGCTCGGCTTTCTTGCCGCGACGCATCGATTCCGCAACCAGTTCGTCGGTGAGGACAAGCCGGGCTTCAGCGATGTCCTCCATCGTAAGCGACACATTTACCTCGTCACTGGCCTTGACGTCATCGCGACGCAGCCGCACGGCGTCGCCCTCGACGCCGGAGATCGTACCGCGGAAGCGCTTTCGTCCATCGTGGGCGACCGCCATCTCGACTTTCACCAGATGGCCGGTGAAACGCTCAAAGTCCGAGCGGCGAACCAGGGGACGATCGATGCCGGGCGAGGAAATCTCCAGCCGGTAGGCGCGGTCGATCGGGTCGGCAATATCGAGCACCGGCGAGAGCGCGCGCGAGATCGCCTCGCAATCCTCGATTTGCATCGATCCGTCCGGCCGTTCGGCCATGATCTGAACGGTGCAGCCGGCTTCGCCGGAAATCTTGATCCGAACCAGCCGATAGCCCATGCCGTGCAACACCGGCGCGGCGACCGCCGACACCCGCGCCGCCGCGCCCGGCTCGACAACGAGCCGCGGCTCGTCGAGCAGGTCGTTCTCGTTCTCAAAGGAACCAGGCGTCGGGTCGGTCATATCCAGGGTCAATTTGGCCTTCAGGGCGGTCTAGCGGTGGTTTCTGCCGCGTATCCATTCGGGGTTCCCGGCCTTACCCGGCCCAGCTCCCCTCAGGTAATAAAAAAGAGCGGGTCCCGGGGGGCCCACTCTCCTACGAGATCGTATGAGAAATGTAAGTTGAGGCGGATATAGCGGTTTTTCCTAAGTCCGACAAGGCCCGCAAGATGCCGGAGATGCCGATTTTGCCGGTTCCGGCCGAGGCGAAATCTAACCCTTCCTTCACCATGCCTTCCTAGATTACCGCACGATCCGCGCGTCCCAGTAGAGTTTCATGACCATCGCCACGCCGCTTATTCCCGGGCTTGATGAAATCGTCAGGCGGGGCGATCCGAAGCGCCTTGCTGAGGTGAGCCGCGGCATTGCCGATTTGTTCGTGCAGGGGGCCGCCGGCTTTCAGGCCCGTCACGTCGAATTGTTCGATCATTTGCTGATCGGAATCGTGCCGCAGACCGAGTTTGCGGCCCGCGCCGAAATTGCCGAACGTATCGCCGCCATCGCCAACGGGCCGCCGACCTTGATCGGGCAACTCGCGCGCGAGGACAACATCGCGATCGCCGGGCCGCTGCTGCGCCGATCGCCCGTGCTCGACGAGCAGGCGCTGGTCGAGATCGCGCGCATGAAGGGCCAGGACCATCTGCTCGCGATGACAGAGCGCACGAGACTTTCGGCGGGCCTGACCGACGTGATGGTTCAACGCGGCGAACGCGATGTCATCCGTCGTGCGGCGGCCAATGCGGGCGCGGCTTTTTCGCCGATCGGCTATTCGGCGCTGGTCAAGCGAGCCGCGAAAGACGGCGTGCTGACGCTCACCGTCGGCCAGCGCAACGATCTGCCGGACCGCTTGCTGAAGGAACTGCTCGCCGGATCGGTCGACGTCGTGCGCCGCCGCCTGTTCGACATGGCCGAACCCGGCCGGCAGGCCGCTGTCGCCAAGGCGATGGGCGAGATTTCCGGCAAAATAGAACAGCCTCAAAAGCGGCGGGATTTTGCGCCGGCGCAGCGCACCGTCCTCCAGCTCTACCGTGCCGGCGATCTCGACGAGGCGGTGCTGCTCGGTTTCGCCAAGGCTTATCGATATACCGAATCGGTCGCCGCGCTATCGGCGATGTCGGGCGTGCCGATCGCGGCGGTCGATCGGCTGATGGCCGGCGACCGTCACGACCCGATGCTGATCATTGCCAAAGCGATCGGGCTTGAATGGGCGACCGTGCGCGCGCTGGTGCTGCTGCGGCTTGGACCAGCGCGAATTCCTGGTTCGGCGGATATCGACAGTGTGCGCTCAAATTTCATGCGCCTGTCGCCGTCGACCGCGGAGCGGGTGGTCAGTTTTTGGCGCACGCGCGAATTGGCGTAATCGCGGCTCTACTTCGCCTTTTTGAAAATCAGGTACGCCGCGGTGCGCCCTTCGCGCTCGGCTTTGCGGCCATAGCGCGTCATCGTGTAGTCGGCCCACGGCGCGCGCCAGTCGGATGCGCGCTCGGCGGTCCAGGCAAAGGTCGATGCGCGCATGAAATGCGAAAGCGTCCAGGCGCAGTAATCCGCGATGTCGCTGACGAAGCGAAACTCGCCATCCGGCTTCAACGCGCGCGCCATCGCCGCAATCGTCGTGTCCTGCACGAAGCGCCGCTTCCAGTGCCGGCGTTTCGGCCAGGGGTCGGGATGGATCAGGTCGATCCTGACAAGCGAATTTTCCGGCAGCCAGGCCAGCAACTCCGCCGCGTCGCCGGCGAACAGGCGAATATTCCTGATGTCGTTGGCTTCGATCAACGACAGGATCTTCGCCATGCCGTTGACGTAAGGTTCGCAGCCGATGAAAGCGATATTCGGAAACGCGCGCGCCTCCGCGACCAGATGTTCGCCGCCGCCGAATCCGATCTCGAGGCGCACCGCGTCGATCGGCGCACCGAACAGCTCGGCCAGGCGCGCCGGTGGCGGGCCGGAAATATCCAGCGCGAGTTTTGGCAGCAAATGCGCGACCAGGTCGGCCTGGTGCGTCCGCAGCTTGTGACCCTTGCGACGGCCGAAGAAGGCGCGCTGCGCCTCGATCGCGGTATCATTGTCGCCGTTTGGCTGGTTCATCGCAGCGTCTGATAAAGCCGATGCAGCAGTCTCGTCCGCGGCTCGATCGATGAGACGTACATCTGCTCGTAATGGGTATGCGCGCCCTGTCCGTCGACGCCGAGGCCGTCGAGCGTTGCGGTGAAGGGCGCAGTGAAATTGCCGTCGGAGCCGCCGCCGGAATAGCTGTCGCGAAGCTCAAAGCCGATCTCGCTCGCCAGTTCCTTGGCGTGCTCGAACAATGAAGCGCCGGCATTGGTCTTCTCGAACGGCGGACGATTGAGTTCGCCGGTCACCTTGACGCTGACGCCTTCGGTCTTCGACGTCAGGTTCAGGATCTTCGGCACCAACTCGTCGGCGTCGGCGATGGAGGTGACGCGCATGTCGACTTCCGCATAGGCCTCTTCGGGAATGACGTTTGGCTTGGTGCCGCCTCTGACGACGCCGACATTCACGGTCACGCCACGGGCCAGATCGTTCATGGCCTCGAGGGTCTGAATGACGTTGCCGAGTTCACGGATCGCGCTTCGGCCATCCTGGGGCCGCGTGCCGGCGTGAGACGGTACGCCCTTGATGAACACTTCAAAGCGCGCGACGCCCTTGCGTCTGGTCACGATCTTGCCGCCGTCGCGCGCCGGCTCCGTCACCAGCACATATTTGGCCTTGCGGCCCTCGGCCTCGATCAGCGCGCGCGAGGTCGGGCTGCCGATCTCCTCGTCGGAGACGTAGAGATGGGTAATGCCGAGCGGCGAACGCTCACCGCTGGCGCAGAGTTCGCGGAAGGCATGAAAGGCGAGGTAGGCGCCGCCCTTCATGTCGTAGATGCCGGGACCGAACGCGATGTCGCCCTCGACATGAAACGGCAGCCGCTTGATGAATCCAATCGGGTGCACCGTGTCGAGGTGGCTCAGGACGAGAATGCCCGGTTGCTCTTGACCCCACGCCGACCGCGCCACGATGTGATCGCCGCAGCCGGAATGCCCGGCGATGCGCTCGATCGTTGCCGGCAAATCGCGATAGCCGTCCGCGACGACGGTGGCGAGCCTGTTGACCTCCTCAGGTGCGTCGGTCGGCGTTTCGATCTCGACCCAGCGGCGGATGCCGTCGAGGATGAGAGCGGTATCGAATGAGCGGGCGGACGCCGTCGGCATGGGCTGCTTTTTCTTCAAATTAGCAAAGTTCGGCTCGAAGCCGTGGCCGGTTCAATAGCATCATTGTTCGGGCAAGTGGTCCGATTCTTACATTCGCATCCCGTTGCGGCGGCTGCTCTTGCGAATGTAAGAATCAAAAGGACCACTCGCAAATATAGCTTTCCAGTGGAGTTTTGGATTTGACATTCGCTTGACGAATGCGTGGCTGGCGGGGAAGTGAATGTCAAATCCACTCCACTGAGGCAACGGGCGGCGTCGCGCGCAACCCAAGATGTGGCGCTCAGCGCTTGTCGGGGATCTCGTTGGCGGCGATCTGCTCGACGAGATCGACGATGCTGCGCCGGAGCTTGGAATCGCCGATGCGGGTGAAGGCGCGGGTCAGCGCCAGTCCTTCGGAGGTGGCGAGGAAATCGGAGACATAGGAAGGCGACGCGGCCTCGGCGCCGCCGTCCGTTCTCGACGCGTTGGTTGGCCCGCCCTCGAACAGAAACGATACCGGCACCTGAAGGATTTCCGTGATCTGCTGAATGCGGCTCGCGCTGACGCGATTGGTTCCCTTCTCGTACTTCTGCACCTGCTGGAAGGTGAGGCCGAGCGCTTCGCCAAGTTTTTCCTGGCTCATGCCGAGCATAATGCGGCGCATGCGCACCCGGCTGCCGACATATTTGTCAACAGGGTCGGGTGCTTTGGTCGACATCGCCAACGCTCCTCCAGACTGGTGTGGCGGTTTGGAAGTCCGCATCATTTGTGCCGCGAGTTCGTCAAGCGGACTTCTGAACCAGGCCACACCAGATCAATAGGTCTGCCAGTGTCCTATCGATTCCGAAGTTCAAAACGTGGCTCCGCAAAATGCGATGAACTTCGGAATCGGGACACTGCGGGTGCTGCCTCAACCGACGCAGTGGACGGATTATGCCTCAGGTGCCGATGCCGTCAAAGCAAAGTCGGGGGTCGGCGCTTGCTCCAAAATGACGCTGCCCGTTTATTTTGCGGTGCGACGGCGGATCACAAACAGCCATCCGGCGGCAAGGATGATCATGATCGGGAAGTCACCGGCGCGGGCATAAATCGTCGGCGGTATCGCTGCCGGCAGGCCGGAATCCAGAACGCCTTCAAGCCCAAGTCCAAGCCGCGCCACCATCCGCCCCACCGGGTCGATCACCGCGGAGATGCCCGTATTTGCAGCGCGAACCAGCGGTAGCCCCTGTTCGATCGCGCGCAGGCGCGCCTGCTGAAGGTGCTGGTAGGGACCTGTGGAAATTCCGAACCAGCCGTCATTGGTGAGATTGACGATCCAGCCCGGCCGGTCGCCGCGTTCGACAACATGACCGGGAAAAATGGCTTCATAGCATATCAGAGGTAGCATCCGCGGGGCGTTCGGCACATCCATGCTGCGCCGGCGGGTGCCCGGAATGAATCCGCCCTGCACCTTGGTCAATTGCTCGAACCCCATTTTTTCCATGAGGTCCTGGAACGGCAGGAATTCGCCGAACGGCACCAGATGCAGCTTGTCGTAGACCGAAAGCACGTTGGCTTCGTGGTCGATGACGTAGATCGAATTGTAGGCGCGCGTGATCCGGGTCCCCGGCGGCACGTCGGGCGCGCGCACCGAACCTGTGATCAGCACCGTTCCCTTCGGCAACAGATCGGCGATCTGCGCCATCACGTCGGCTTCGCGAGTGAGGAAAAACGGAAACGCCGACTCCGGCCAGATCAGGATGTTGACGTCGCGTACGCCGGTCGATTGCGGGCCGGACGCGCGATCGGACAGCGTGAGGTATTTTTTCATCACCTCCGCCTTCGCGGAGTAATTGAATCGCGCGTCCTGCTGCAGATCAGGCTGCATGATCCGCAGCTTCGTGTTCGCGACCATGGTGGTTGGCTGCCGGCTCAGGCGGGTCACGCCAAATACGGCCATGGCGAGCAGCACGGTCAGCGCCAGCGTCGGAGCGATCCATGGCTTGCGGCCGCGGGACGTGCCGTCGATCAACACGGCGGGGCTCGCGAAAATCGCAACCGCCAGAAAAGTCAGGCCCCATAACCCGATCAGCGAGGCGGTCTGCGCGAGCGCCAGCGGTTCGCTCAAGGCGTAGCCGAGCGTATTCCACGGAAAGCCCGTGAGCGCCTGGCCGCGCAGCCACTCGCTCATCGTCAAGCTCGCAGCCAGCGCGATCAGGCGCGAAGCATCCCGAGTCCAGAACAGCCGCGCGAGCGCGAAGCCCATGGCCATGAACAATGCGAGATAGGCCGGCAATCCCAAAATGGCGAATGGCATCAGCCAGGCGAAAGTCGGCGCGTCGACCAGAAAGGCGTAGCCGATCCAGTAGAGCCCGGGCACGAAATAGCCGAGGCCGAACCACCAGCCGGTCAAGGCGGCGGCCGGCACGCCGCGCCAGCGGCCCGCGGCCGCGCCGTCGATCTGCCAGACCGCGACGGGAAGGGTCAGGAACAGGATGGGCCAGGCATTGAATGGCGCCATGGCAAAGGAGGAAAGCGCGCCGGCGAGCAGTGCCAGAGCCGCACGCTTCCAACCCCAGGTCAGAATGATCGCAAGACCGATGGAGCGAAGTTTGCTGGACGCCGTCACGATGAGGCGCCTCCGTCACCGGGCGGATTCGGCTGGTCGCCCGGCTGCGCCGTATCGGACGGCGTCTCGCGGCGGCGGCCTTCGCGCTGGGCGCGCGGCGGCATGCGTTCCTTTTCGCGTCGCAATGCGCAGCCGTTTGACGCGGCGCGGGTCGGCGTCGAGCACCTCGATTTCGAAATTGCCGGGACCGGAAATGACCTCGCCGCGCACCGGCAGGCGGCCGACATGGGTGACCAGAAAGCCACCCAACGTCTCGACTTCTTCGCCGGCCTCTCCAGTCACGAATTCGTCCCCGATCACCGAGCGGACATCATCGAGGCTCGCGCGCGCATCTGCAATGAAGGAATTATCGGCCTGCCGGACCACCGCCGGGGGCTCGTCGCTGTCATGTTCGTCGTCGATCTCGCCGACGATCTGTTCGACGATGTCCTCGATCGAGACCAGCCCGTCGGTCCCGCCATATTCGTCGACGACCAGCGCCAGGTGAATGCGCGACGCCTGCATCTGCGCCAGCAAATCGATCGCGCGCATCGAAGGCGGCACGAACAGCAATTTGCGGATGATGTTGGCCTGCGAGAGCGGCATCGCCAGGTCGACGGCGCGCAGATCGAGCCCGGCCGGCGGCGGCTTTTTCGATTTAGTCTTGGGTCTTGGTTTCGCAGCCTGCGATGTCATGAACGCCAGCAGGTCGCGGATGTGGACCATGCCTTCGGGATCGTCGAGGGTTTCGTTGTAGACCACGAGCCGTGAATGCGCGGCGCTCTCGAACAGGCTCATCAGTTCGCCGAGCTGGATGTCATGCTTGACCGCGACGATGTCGGCGCGATGGATCATGACGTCGGCAATTCGCCGTTCGTGCAGCGAAAGGATGTTTCGCAGCATCGTGCGCTCGACGGCGGAAAAGCCGACCTCGTCGGGCGTCGAGGTGTCGAGCACGACCTGGAGGTCGTCGCGGACCGATCCCGGCTTCCAGCCGAACAGCGTGCGGATCGCCCGTGTCAGCCAGTTGTCCGCAGTCGGGCGCATCACCTCGCCTTCCTGCACGACCGCAGGCAGGTTGCGCGTGATGCGTGGATTGTCGTGGATGGGATCGGAGTCCGGCATCTTATCGATTACCCCGCTCCGCGTAGGGATCGGGGATGCCGAGCTGCGACAGGATCTCACGTTCGAGCGATTCCATCGTCTCGGCGTCCTGGTCCTGCTCGTGATCATGTCCGATCAAATGCAGGAAACCATGAACCGCAAGATGGCTGAGATGGTGGTCGAACGGCTTCTGTTCCTCGTCGGCTTCGCGGCGTGTCGTTTGATAGGCGATCGCGATGTCGCCAAGCATGCGTGGCGGATCGTCCGCCTTTCGCGGGCCGGTCGGCTGCAACGCCGGAAACGACAATACGTTGGTTGGCTTGTCGAGGCCGCGCCAGTTGCGATTGAGCGTGCGGATGCCGTCGTCGTCGGTCAGCATGATCGCGAGTTCGCTGTCGTCGACGTCAGCCGTGACAAATTCGGCTGCGGCCGCAATCGCGCGCTCGATCACCGCCTCTGCCTCAGGCTCGGCCTGCCAGCAATCGGCGACAATGAGAATCTCGGTAGTCGGAAGGGCAGACGAGGCCATCTGAGTTCTAATAGTTGGATCTTGATTTGCGCGTGTGGCGATTCCCACAATCACGCCTTGTTGGGCGCCGGCCGCTGCGGCAATCCTTCGTAGGCCGCCACGATCCGCGCCACCAGCTCATGGCGGATCACGTCTTCGGCGGTGAAACGGACCTGGGCAATGCCGGCCACTCCGTCAAGCAGCTTGACGGCTTCCGCGAGGCCGGACGTCTGGCCGTGCGGCAGGTCGACCTGGGAAGGGTCGCCCGTGATGATCATGCGGCTGTTTTCGCCAAGTCGCGTCAGGAACATCTTCATTTGCATGGACGTGGTGTTCTGTGCCTCGTCCAGAATGATGACGGCGTTGGTCAGCGTGCGGCCGCGCATGAAGGCGAGTGGCGCGATTTCGATTTCGCCGGTCTGCAACGCGCGTTCGACGATGCGTGAATCCATCAGGTCGTACAGCGCGTCGTAGATTGGCCTCAAGTAAGGATCGACCTTCTCGCGCAAGTCACCGGGCAGGAAGCCGAGCCGCTCGCCGGCTTCCACCGCGGGACGTGACAGGATGATGCGGTCGACTTCCTTGCGCTCGAACAGTTGGGCGGCGTGTGCGACCGCAAGCCAGGTCTTGCCGGTGCCGGCCGGACCGACGCCGAACACCAGTTCGTGGCGCTTCAGCGCGCGAATATACGAGTCCTGCGCGGCGGTGCGCGCCCGCACCGGGCGCTTGCGCAGGTTGATGGTGTCGAACGCCGACTTGGCCGTCTTCGGATCGAACTCGAACAGCGAACCCTGGGAAATCACGGCGCGGATCGCGCCCTCGACTTCGCCCTGGTCGACATCCTGTCCCTTCACCGCTTGCGCATACAGCGTTTCGAGCACGCGCCGCGCGGCGTCGCAGCCGTCGCGCGACCCCGACACCGTGATGTGGTTGCCGCGCGAATCCACGACAACGCCGAGCCGCCGCTCGATCAGCGCGAGGTTTTGACCATAAGGGCCGACCAGCGCGGAAGCGGCGCGGTTGTCGTCGAAGTCGATGACGAATTGGGTCTCGGGCGGAGCTTGCATGTCGCGGTCAGGTCTGCGGGTAGGAGCGAGTGAAGGTGAATCCGATGCGCTCTTGGGCAAGGGTTCAGGCTCCCATTCTCGTTTCGGAGGAATTCATAACGGGGTGCGTGGCGGGCAGTGGGCTCGCGAGTTCGCCCATCAGGCTGTAGCGCTCGAGACTTTCGATACGAACCGGCAGCACCTGTCCGATGATCGAATCCGGCGCCATCACATGCGCCGGCTGGAGATAGGCGGTTCGGCCGACGATCTGGCCGGGATTGCGCGCCGCGCGCTCGAACAACACATCGACGGTGGTCCCAATCGCGGCCTTGTTGAAGGCCGATTGCTGGCTGTCGATCAATTCCTGAAGCCGCGCCAATCGCTCGTCCATGTCGTCCGCTGACACCATCTCCTGCATGTCCGCCGCCGGCGTGCCGGGCCGCGGCGAATACTTGAACGAATAGGCGCCAGCGTAACCGATTTGTGTGACCAGAGCGAGGGTGGCCTGAAAATCTTCCTCGGTTTCTCCGGGGAAACCGACGATGAAATCCGATGAAAATGCAATATCTTGGCTCACGGCGCGGAATCGGTCCACCGCCCGGCGGTAATCGTCGGCGGTATGTTTGCGATTCATGAGGCAAGGATTCGGTCCGAGCCGGATTGCACCGGCAGATGCACGAACGGCATCACCGCCGGGATGTCGCGATGGGCCTCGATCAGCGTCTCGTCGACGTCGCGGGGATGACTGGTCGAGTAGCGCAGACGAACGATGCCGGGAATCTCGGAGAGGTGACGCAGTAACGTACCCAGCGGCCAGGTCCGGCCGTCCGGTCCCTCGCCGTGATAGGCGTTGACGTTCTGGCCGATCAGGGTGATTTCGCGAACGCCGTGATCGGCGAGCCGCTTCACGTCGTCGATGATCCTGGCGACGGGACGCGAAATCTCCGCGCCGCGCGTATACGGCACCACGCAGAACGTGCAGAACTTGTCGCAGCCTTCCTGAATGGTGACGAAAGACGAAATGCCGCGCGCGCGGATGATGTCCGGCTTTGGCGGCGGCAGAAATGCGAACTTGTCTTCCGCTGGAAACTCCGTCTCCAGCGCGCGGCCGTCTTGTTCGGCGCGCGCCAGCAACTGCGGCAGATGATGATAGCTCTGCGGCCCCACCACGACGTCGACCACGGGCGCGCGCGCGATGATCTCGTTGCCCTCGGCCTGCGCGACGCAGCCTGCGACCGCGATGTTCATCCGCCGGCCCTGGCGCGCCGCCTCGTCTTTCGCCGCGCGCAATCGGCCGAGTTCCGAATACACCTTCTCGGAAGCCTTCTCGCGGATGTGACAAGTGTTGAGGATGACGAGATCGGCATCGTCAACAGTTGCGGTTTCGACAAAGCCTTCACCTGCCAGCGTGTCCACCATGCGTTGCGCATCGTAGACATTCATCTGACAGCCGTATGACTTGATGTGCAGTTTGCGTGGTTTCATGAAACCGAACGGTTGAAAATTGAAAAGCGTTGCGCTTCAGGACTTATCGTCGTCCAGCGGAACGCAGTAGAGTTCCAGCCGGTGATCGACCAGGCGGAAGCCGAGCTTGCGGGCGATCTCGGCCTGCAACTTCTCGATCTCCTCGGAGGTGAACTCGATCACCTTGCCGTCGCGCAGGTTGATCAGATGATCGTGGTGGCTGTCGCGCATCTGCTCGTAACGGGCGCGTCCCTCGCGAAAATCGTGCCGCTCGATGATGCCGGCATCCTCGAACAGCTTGACGGTGCGATAGACGGTCGAGATCGAGATCTTGTCATCGACGGCGACACAGCGGCGGTACAACTCCTCGACATCGGGATGATCCACGGCCTCCGCCAGCACGCGCGCGATGACGCGGCGCTGCTCGGTCATGCGCATGCCGGTGGCGGCACAACGTGCCTCGATGCCTGGTCGCAGTCACCGCGGGTTGGGTTTGAACGTGGTCATTTTCCGGACGCTACCAGCGGATATTCGTCGTTTTCGTCGATCATCATATCACGTTCTGCCATCGGCGCGGATGTCACGACAAGTCACGCCGCATCAGGAGCGCATCCAGCGCTTCCCCGCCAGTTTGCCGGTAATAGCGTTCGCGGCGGCCGACGACGCTAAATCCGGCCCTTTCGTAAAGACGGCGGGCCGGTTGATTGTTTTCCTCCACCTCAAGGAACACAGTCCGAATGCCCCGTCCGGCGAGGTGGCCCAGATGCGTCAACAACAGGCTATTGGAAAGTCCGCGGCCGCGATGGGATTCAGCCACCGCGATCGACAGGATTTCGGCTTCGTCGGCGCCCATCCGCGATACCGAAAAGCCGACGGTCTTCCGTCCCATTCTCAAGCGATGGACCAGCGTGTTGCGTTCGCCGAGCATGCTTTCGAATTCGCTCTCGCCCCAGCCGCGATGAAAGGACGCGTCGTGGATCTGGGAGAGCGCCGGCGCATCGCGCAAGGTCGCGGGTTCGACCACAGCCTGCTGATTGCCCCATAAGTCGGCGAACCACGCCATCATGGCGAGGCCGCCGGCGCCGCGCCTGCGAGTTCCTTGGCTGGCTTGGCATCGGGAGCGCGCAAATAGAAGGGACGTGCCGGTGCCGTCTCCGGACTGACCGCAGCTCCGAGCCATCCGACCCACGTGATGTCAGGTGCTCCTTGCGGGTCGACCTTGAACGGCGCAACCGCGTGCGCAGGGCCAACGTTCGGCGAGGATATTGGCGGCGTTGCCGACGACATGCGGCGCACCGAAGCGCCAGGTGTTGAGCGCCTCGGACATCGGCGCGACGCACGGCCTCACCAATGCGCTTCCATTGCCGCTGACGACCTGAAGGTAGACGTGGTCGTGCCGCGCATCGATGGCGGAAACGACCGGATACTCCGCATTCTGGCTGACGATGGGCGCGGCATAGGCCGCGAGCGTGGTGACGCCGACGACAGGAATATTGGCGGCGAGACCAATGCCGCGGGCTGCCGACAGACCCACGCGAAGCCCGGTGAAACTGCCGGGACCTGTGGTGACGGCGATGCGGCCGAGGCTTGCGAACGGTGTTCCGGACGCGGCAATCACCCGTCCGATCAGCGGCATCAGCGCCTCGGCGTGGCCGCGTTTCATGATTTGCGATTCCTGCGCGACCAATTTGCCCGCCTCGGTGTCGAGCACCGCGGCAGCGCAGGCATCAAGCGCCGTATCGATGGCAAGGATCAGCATGGGATGGCGAATCGTGAAGCGCCGCAGGCCGACGGAGAACAAAACCCGATGCGCGATTTCCTATCCGCCATCCGCCTCGCTCACATCGGTCGCACTTCGACCACTTCGGGCACGAAGTGCCGCAGCAGGTTCTGAATGCCGTGCTGCAAGGTCGCGGTGGAAGAAGGACAGCCGGCGCACGAGCCCTTCATGTTGAGATAGACGATGCCGTCCTTGAAGCCGCGGAACGTAATGTCGCCGCCGTCATTGGCGACGGCCGGCCGCACCCGCGTTTCGAGCAGGTCCTTGATCATGTCGACCGTCTCGGCGTCGGCTTCATTGAAGAATTCGTCTGCCTCGTCGAGCGCTTCGTCGCTGCCTGCGCTGCCGTCGGCGAGCAGAGGCGCGCCCGACATATAGTGCTCCATGATGGCGCCGAGGATCGCGGGCTTCAGATGCTGCCAGTCGCTGTCGTCCTTGGTGACGGTGACGAAGTCGGAGCCGTAAAACACGCTGGTCACGCCGGGCACACCAAATAGTTTTTCGGCGAGCGGCGAACGGCTCGCGGCCTCGCGGCTGGAAAATTCCATGGTACCGCCGTCGAGCACGGTACGGCCGGGAATGAATTTCAAGTGTGGCTGGATTGGGCGTGGCTTCGGTCTGGATGAACATGGAAATCTCCGGCATCACTGGTTAAAGGCCAGTGCGTGGGTCTCTCTATCAAATGGCGATGGGGAACGCACGGTCAAGGGCGAAAAACGGCCCGAAACCCGTCTAAGTGCTTAAGAAAGCGCGTCGATTTCCGTGTCGGTGAGGCCGCCGGGTACGATCACGATCGGGATCGGGAAGGTCCCGACCGCATTGGCCATCGCGGTGATGATGGGTCCCGGGCCCTCGGGGCCCGGATTGGCGGCCAAAACCAACAGCGCGATGTCGACATCCTTTTCGATCACGTCGATCACCTGCTCGGTCGGCTTGCCCTCCCGGATCACCCGCTCGGGCGTGATCGCGGCAATGCCGTTGGCGCGGCCGGAGGCGCGGTCGAGCGCCGCGTTGGCGTCTTCCATGGCCTCGGCGCGCATGATGTCGGCAACACCGAGCCACTGCTGATTCTGATCCTCGATCTCGATGATACGAAGCATCACCACGCCGCCGCCGGCCCGTATCGCCCAGCGGCTTGCGTAATGGACCGCGCGATCCCATTCCGCGGTGTCGTCAACAATGACCAGACATTTTGGCTTGTGACCCGTCTCATAGCTACGTCGCTGGGTGGTCATGCATGTCCCGAAGCTGCAACAAGCAGAGTATATGCTGCCATGGCGCAGCTACCGGCGACAAGCGGCAGGGCGGCGTGCTTTGGATAAAATCGCGATTGCTTTTTGAATGCCGCGTCGCGGCATTCCCTTTGCGCGGCTGGAACTAGTGCTTTCGAATGAAGCCGACGATGTCCCGCGTGAGCTTCATGGTCTCGTCCGCAATGGCGCGTGCGCGGTCGGAGCCGTCGACCAGGATGGCGTCGACATGGCCGGGATCGGCGACCAGTTTCTTCATCTCGGAGGCGATCGGCGCAAGTTTCGCCACGCAAAGCTCGACCAGCGAGTTCTTGAAGCCGGAAAATTGTCCGCCGCCAAACTCGCGGAGCACATCGGCTTTGCTGCGGCCCGACAGGGCTGCAAAAATTCCAACCAGGTTGTCGGCTTCGGGCCGGCTCTCCAGACCATTTTCTTCCGAGGGCAGCGGCTCGGGGTCGGTCTTCGCCTTGCGAACCTTCTGCGCGATGGTGTCGGCATCGTCGGTGAGATTGATCCGCGAATAGTCCGACGGATCGGACTTCGACATCTTCTTGGTGCCGTCGCGCAAGCTCATCACCCGCGTCGCCGGCCCCGTGATCAACGGTTCGGGCTGCGGGAAGAACACGCCATCGTCGAAACCGTGGCCGCGAACGGAATCGCCGAAGTCGTTGTTGAATTTTTGCGCAATGTCGCGCGCCAGTTCGAGATGCTGCTTCTGGTCTTCGCCGACCGGCACGTGGGTGGCGCGGTACAGAAGAATGTCGGCCGCCATCAGCACCGGGATAATCGTAAAGTCCCACGGACGCGTTTTCGCGATCCTTGCCGGCCTTCTCCTTGAACTGGGTCATACGGTTGAGCCAGCCGACGCGAGCGACGCAATTGAAGATCCAGGCAAGCTCGGCGTGGCCGGTCACCTGGCTCTGGTTGAACACGATGTGCTTCTTCGGATCGATGCCCGAGGCGATGAAGGCTGCCGTCACTTCGCGCGTGTTGCGCGCAAGCTCGGCCGGACCACCCCAGACGTCGATCCCCTGCGTGATCGCGTGCAGGTCGACGACGCAATAGAGACAGTTATGCGTCTCCTGCAGTTTCACGAAGTTGACGATCGCGCCGAGGTAATTGCCGAGATGCAAATTACCGGTCGGCTGCACGCCCGAAAAAACCCGTTCAACAATCGCCATGATCAGCGTTCCGAAAGTTGTCTACGTTGGCGCCACCGCTGGCCGATGGGTGCCTCGGGCCGTCCATTGCCACGCAAGCCTCAGCCGCGCAAGCTTTCAGGCCCCGCTTTGGCGCAGCGCACGGATCGCCTCGCGCCAGCGCAGCACGCCGAACAAAGCGAGACACAGGCCATAAACCGCCATTCCGGCTGATATCAGCACCGCCACCAGGAAGAAATGCGCCGTTCCCGACTCGTTTCCGCCCATGATCAGCACGAACGGGGCCGACAGCCATAGCAAGCCTCCCATCGTGAGGGCGGCGGCGACGATGCGCACCAACCGTCGGCGTGCGGCAGCGTCGATCGAGAAGCCAAAGGTGGCGCGGCCGTGCCGCATCAAGCCCAGCGCGCTGCTCCAGCCGCCAAGCGCGATGGCCGCCGCGATACCGCGGACGTCGAACAACCGGCCAAGCACGACGGCGAGCGCGATCGTCACCGCAAGGCCTTTCAAGGTGGCCCACAGCGGCGTGGCCGTATCGCCGCGCGCGAAGTAGGCCGGCGACAGCGCCTTGATCAACACTTGCGCCGGCAGGCCGAGGGCTAAGCCATACCAGCGCTTGCGACGTGCCGGCCGTATCGGGTGCGGTAAACGCGCCGTGCTGGAACAGCAACTCGACCACAGGCGTACTCAGCGCCATCAGGCCAAGCGTTGCCGGCAGCGCGAGCCCAACCGCCAATTCCAGGCCGCGCGATTGGGCGTGCGTGGTCGCGCTCGAAATCCTCGGTGCGAGCGGCGCGGGCGAGTTCAGGCACGAGCACCGCGCCAACGGCAACGCCGACGATGCCGAGCGGCAATTCGATCAGGCGGTTGGCGAAATAGAGCCACGACACCGCGGATGGCGAACTCGATGCGACAATGGCGGCGGCCACGATCAGCAATTGTGGTCCGGCGCCGGCCACCATTCCGGGGATGGCCTTGGCCAGGAAGCCGCGCATTTCGGAATCGAAGGTCACGCGCAACGGCGTTGCGAAGCTGCCGCCGCGCGATCGCAGGACCAGGATCAGTAATTGCAAGAGACCGGCGATGCCGACCGTGGTGGCGATCGCAAAAGCGGCATACGCGGCGTCCCATCGTCCGACGACGAGGAAGATCATCACGACGATCAGCGTGATGTTGAACATCAACGGAGCGAAAGCCGTGAGCGCAAAGCGGCCCTGCGCGTTCAATAGCGCCATCGTCACGGTCGCGGGTCCCGCGAACGCAAGATAAGGCAGCATCAGGCGCGCGTCTTCCGTAGCAAGATGCAGCGTCGCTTCGCCGGCGAAGCCCGGCGCCAGCGCCGTAATGATCCAGGGCATCAGAACGCCGGCTATCGCGGTTGCTGCGATCAATGCGGCGCTGATCGTTCCTAGCACCCGGCCGGCAAAGGCGCTGGCGGCGAGAGGACCTTTGGTTTCCTTCACAGAGAGCCAGGCCGGCACCAGCGCATTGTTCAATGCGCCTTCCGTCAGCAACCGGCGCACCACGTTGACCAGCTGAAACGCCACCAGAAAGGCGTCGGCCACAGGTCCTGCACCGAGCAGGCCCGCGACCATCGCATCGCGCGCAAAGCCGAGCAGGCGCGAGGCCAGCGTTCCCGTCGAAACCGTCAGAAACGAGCGAATCATGACTGCTTTTATAGCAGAGGCGTTGCTTCGGCCGCGGGGATCGTGATAGGCGGCTGTCACCCGTCAACCGCCTTGGGCGCCTCGTCAGGACAAATACATGACCGCAGCGAAATACGATGTGCTCGGAATTGGCAATGCCATTTTCGACGTGCTGGTGCAGACCGACGAGGGCTTTCTAAGCCGTCACAACATGGCCAAGGGCAGCATGTCCTTGATCGATGAGGGGCGGGCTGCCGCGATCTATCGCGACATGGGACCTGCGACCAAGATGTCGGGCGGATCGGCAGCCAACACCATTGTCGGTATCGCAAGCCTCGGCGCCCGTGCTGCCTATGTCGGCAAGGTCCGGGATGACGAGGTCGGCCGTCTGTACACGCACGATATCCGCACCGCCGGCGTGGCGTTCGAGACGAAGCCCGCCGCGGACGGACCCGCGACCGGCTGCTCGTACATTCTCGTGACGGGCGACGGCGAGCGCACCATGAACACCTATCTCGGTGCGGCGCAGGATCTGACGCCGGCCGATATCGATGCCGACCAGATTGCGGCTTCGGCGATCGTGTACCTCGAAGGCTATCTTTGGGATCCCAAGAGCGCCAAGGAAGCCTTCGTCAAGGCGGCGACGATCGCGCATCAGGCGAAACGTCAGGTCGCGCTGACCTTGTCGGATGCTTTCTGCGTCGACCGCTATCGCGACGAGTTTCTCGAACTGATGCGCAACGGCACCGTCGATCTGGTCTTCGCCAACGAAGCCGAACTGCATTCGCTTTATCAGACGTCCGATTTCGACACCGCGCTGAAGCAACTGCGCAGCGACGTTCCGCTCGCGGCCGTGACGCGAAGCGAGAAGGGTTGCGTCGTCGCTTCAAAGGACGAGGTCAAGGCGGTGCCGGCCTATCCGATCGGGAAACTGGTCGACACCACAGGTGCGGGCGATCTGTTCGCCGCGGGCTTCCTGTTCGGCGTTTCGCGCGGCGTCGGCCACGAGAACGCCGGAAGGTTGGGTGCGCTCGCGGCGGCTGAAGTCATCCAGCACATTGGTGCTCGGCCCAAAGTCTCGCTCAAGGAACTGGCACAGAAAAACGGCTTGCCGGTCTAGTTCAAGCCGAAGCCTCTCCCCGTTGTCGCGGGGAGAGGCTCTCGCAAATCAGGCCGCTCTCTGTCCCCGAAGCATCGAGCCCGGCATAGACGCCGCGTTCGAAGCCGGCGAAGGCTTCGAGACATTTTCCATCGGCAAATGGAAACACCTGCATCAGGATCACGCCGGTCACGTCGCGGACCGGATCGATCCAGTAATAGGTATTGGCAAGGCCGGCCCAGGCGAGGCTGTTCGGGCTACGGCCTTCGGGCGTCTTGGCGGTGTTGATCAGGAACGAAAGCCCCCATTTCTTGACCATGCCCGGATAGAGATCGACGTCGTTGGTATAAGGCGGCGCTGCCGAGGTCAGTTTGGTCACCACGAGATCGCCGATCTGGTTCTGGCCCATGGTGGCGACGGTTTCAGCGCTTGAGCACCTGATTGCCGTTACCGCGGCCCTTGTTCAGGATCATCTGGGTGAACTTGATGTAGTCGCCGGCCGTGCCGTAGAGGCCGCCGCCGCCCATGTGAAATTCGGGGTTTTGCTCAAGTTCGAACGGGAAGGTTTCGAGCTTGCCATTCGCTCCGCGCGCGTGCGCCGCCACAAGCCGCTTGCGCATGGCGTCCGTGATCTTGAAAGCGGTGTCGTTCATGCCGAGCGGCGCAAACAGATGATCGCGCAAATAGGCGTCGAGCTTCTTGCCGCTCGCGGCTTCCACGGCCTTGCCGACGAAATCGATATTGGTGCCGTATTCCCAGCGCGTGCCGGGGTCCGAGGCAATCGGCGTTTTCAGCGCGGCATTCTGGCAGGTGATGACGCCCGGGGTCCCGGTCTTGGCCAGAAAGGTTGCCATATCGCCGTTCCACAAATCGTAACAGAAGCCGGCGGTGTGGGTCATGAGCTGACGCAGCGTGATCGGACTCTTTGGCGGGCCGTAGCTTCGGCTCGCCCTTGGCATCGAATCCTTCCAGCACTTGCGGTGCGGCGAGGTCGGGCAACAATTTGCCGATCGGCGCGTCGAGCGCGAGCTTGCCTTGTTCGACGAGCTGCATCGCGGCTGCCGTCGTGACGCCTTGGTCATCGAGGCGATCCAGAACACGCTGTCCGTCGTCATGGCGTCTGGCTTCGACAGGTCGCGCTTGCCGAACGCGCCCTGGTAGATCACCTCGCTACCGCTGGCGGCCACGGCGACAACGCCGGGAATTTCCACGGCATCGCTTTTCTGGCGCAGTACCTGGTCGATCTGGGCTTTGCTTTGCATGGGGTACCCTCCGGATGGTTTTTTGAAGCGGGTGATCTTCCTCCCCGCCTTTTTTTCCGGCAAGCGCGGCGCATCGCGGTCGCGATCTCGTGAACGATCGGAACCAAGCTGGGGATGTCGCGTTGCGCCGTCACGAATGCCACAATTTTCGAACAATCTGATCGCATTGTTGGCCGCATCAGATTGGCGGCGAGGACCATCTTCGGTCGGATTTTCAGCCGCATTTTCAGTAATGCGTTCAGATCAAAGCTAAAATGCGCGCGACGCGTTGCAGTTCGCGTTGCATTTGGTGCGCCATTGGACCAAATGAATTGTGGCGCAAGCCGTAAGGGGACGTTAGATGATTTCGACTTGGAGCGAATGGAAGCGGTATCCACGGGCCGGGCGCGGCGAAAATCTTGAAGCGCCAATATCTCCCGGGATTTACGAAGTTCGCTTCGCCGCCACCGGTGCGCTGCACTCGTTCAGCGCGGTCGACAACGTCGCCCAGGCGCTCGCACTTCTGCCCGCGGCGTCCAAATCCTGGTTTAGCCGTCGCGCGTCGACCGAAACTCCCGATCTCGAATACCGCACCTGCGCGACTTCTTCGAAGGCCGACGCCAAGGCCGTCGCAGACCGCATGATCGGACGGCGCGAAACCTATCTGAGTGGCGCGGCCTGATCGCAGGCCGCCCGCCGGCGCATTGGGTTCTCTGAAATCTGCAAATCTGTTGGACGCCCTGCGCGTGTCGGGGCGGTGCATCATGGCCGGTTCCAGCTTATATCTGTCGTAACAGCCGAAAATAGATGGAGTAACGCCATGACCCCGACCGCCGCCGCTCGCGCTTCGCAAGCCTCCACGCCTAATCTGCGTGACCGCCTGAAGGACCCGTCGTTGCTGCGCGAGCAGTGCTACATCGATGGCACCTGGGTCGGGCAGCCGGAGTTCCCGGTCAACAATCCCGCAACCGGGGTCGAGATCGCCAAGGTGGCTCAACTGGGCGCGGCGGACGCGACCCGCGCCGTCGAGGCCGCCGAGCGCGCTTTTCCGGCCTGGGCCAAACTCACTGCCAAGCAGCGCTCGAACATCTTGCGCAAATGGTTTGAATTGATCATCGCCAACCGCGAGGATCTCGCGCTGATCCTCACCTCGGAACAGGGCAAGCCGCTCTCCGAAGCGCTTGGCGAGGTCGATATCGGTGGAGCCTATGTCGAGTTCTTTGCCGAGGAAGCGCGCCGCGTCTATGGCGAAACCATTCCGTCGCAACGGGGCGATGCCCGCTTGATCGCGATCAAGCAGCCGATCGGCGTTTGCGGCGCGATCACACCCTGGAATTTCCCGAACTCGATGATCACCCGAAAGGTTTCGCCGGCGCTCGCGGCGGGCTGCACCGTGGTGCTCAAGCCCGCCAATGAAACGCCGCTCTCGGCGCTGGCGCTGGTGGCGCTGGCCGAAAAGGCGGGCGTGCCGAAGGGCGTCTTCAACGTGATTACCGGCGATGCGCCGCCGATCGGGCTTGTGCTGTGCGAGCATCCCGCCGTGCGCTTCGTCGGTTTCACCGGATCGACCGAAGTCGGCAAGATCCTCTACAAGCAGGCGTCGGTCGGCGTGAAGAAGCTCGGGCTCGAGCTCGGCGGCAACGCGCCGTTCGTCGTGTTCGACGACGCCGATATCGATGCGGCGGTCGAAGGCGCCATCGTCTCGAAATATCGCAACATGGGCCAGACCTGCGTCTGCGCCAACCGCATCTACGCCCAGGACAAGATCTACGATCAGTTCGTCGAGAAGCTTTCGAAGAAAGTTGCGGCGATGAAGATCGGCGACGGCACGGAAGCGGGCGTCGTGCAGGGACCGCTGATCAACATGGAAGCGATCGACAAGGTCGAGCGGCATATCGCTGACGCAGTGAAGGGCGGCGCCAAGGTCGTGACCGGCGGCAAGCGGCACTCGCTCGGCCGCACCTTCTTTGAGCCGACCGTGCTCGCCGATGTGAAAGCCGACGCGTTGGTGTCGCGCGAAGAAACCTTCGGGCCGATCGCGCCTGTCATCCGCTTCAAGGAGGAGGCCGATGTGATCGCGATGTGCAACAAGTCGCCATTCGGCCTGGCGTCGTATTTCTACGCCCGCGATCTCGGCCGGGTCTGGCGTGTTGCGGAAGCGCTGGAGTTGGGCATGGTCGGCGTCAATAGCGGTATCATTACCACCGAAGTTGCGCCATTCGGCGGCGTCAAGGAATCCGGCCTCGGCCGCGAAGGCTCGCGCCACGGCATGGAAGAATATCTCGAGATCAAATACGTGATGATGGCGGGCGTCTGACGCTTCCATCGCGCGTCTGTACCTGAGTCGTCCGGACTCCAAGGCCCGGCTTTGATGGAGTCATAGCCGCGCTCCGGTTTTTGTTGTGACGCGTTTTCTTCACGCGAACCGGTACCCACTTCGCTCGAAAACGCTCTATAGCCCCAGCGTCACTTCGGCCCAGTGCACGACCGTCTCGCTGTTGAGGAAGGCGATCACGCTGGGCTCGATTGCTTTCGGCCCATCATGCGCCACGGTCGCCGTTGCGACGATCGCATCGCAGCGATCGTTGAACGCGATCGCCAGCACCGAGCCGGGCGTCGCGATACGGCTCGGCTACCGTATAGGCCCGGCTACGGCCTTTCATCCATGCGATCTTGATCTCGTGGCCCGCGCCGAGCACCGAAGGCTTGCCGCCCATCAGATTGAAATCGCTGAGGCGGTCAAGCTCGGCGTCGTCGGAGACGCCGGTCAGGCAATTGCAAAAGCCGATCTTGGCGCGGATGTAGACGTTGACTTCGACGCCGCAATCCGCCGGGTTCGCAGCGATATGCCTTGCCTTCTCCCCATTCGTCGGTCGGAAACGGCCATCGCACCTCGGCGAATTTCGGATGGCTCGGCGGCGTCAGCGCCTGGCTCGTCACCAGCATCGGCCAGGCAAAGAACGCCGACAGGCCCGCGAGTGCGCCGAGCGCAAGGCCCAGCATCATCGCGACGATGGCGCTTCGGCTTCATCGCATCATCTAGTTGCTCGCCACGAAGGTTCGCGCCGTTGCCAGCACTGGCCGATCCGAACTGGAGCCGGCGGTGAGGGCGAGCAGCTTTTCATAATTCGCTTTTGCCGATCGCTTTATCACCGATCGCCTGCGCCGCCTGTGCCGCGCCCGCATAGCCGTTGAAGCGGTTCGGCTCCTTTGCCTGGGTGGCTTCAAACGCGGCAAGCGCCTCCTTGGCATGGCTGCGATCGAGCAACATAAACCCGTAGAGCTCGCGTGCCGGTACGATCGGTCCGGGCGTCACCGGCGCCTTCTCGGTCTTGTCTTCGGCGGCGACCGCATCGGCCATCGCCTTCAGCGCGTCGTCATACTTGCCGTCGGCGTAAAGGATCCAGGCATTCGCTTCCTGGACCTGAACGTCGACCTGTCCCGCCCAATAATCGCTCTTCGGTCTCGCGCAGGCGGTCGCGAAGTTCGACGAGCTTGGCAGCATCAATGCGCGCGGCGGCCGACATCGCCGGAGCGCGCCGCGCCGATCGCGCGCGCAAAATGCGAAATCGCCATCACCTGCGGAAACTTGTTTGGGATGACGTCGAGTTTGGCCGCGCCTTTCCAGTCGTCGCGCTCGAACACGTAGCGCGCGGGCGCGGCCGCGCGCGAAAAGGCGCCGCCGAAGGAATCGGGATCAGGCGTCGTGGCCGCGATGGATTGGATCACCTTGCGCGCATTGTCGTCCTGAGCCAGTTGCAGATAGGCGTAGACCATGTAGTCCTCGGCATGGAGTTGCTCGCCACGTTCGCTTTCGTGGGCCTTGGCAGCTTCCTCCGAGGCAAGGTTTGCCGTGATCGATTCCTTCCAGTAGCCGACGCGGGTGAAGATGTGCGAGGGCATGTGCTGAGCATGCGGCGCGTTCGGCGCAATCTTGGCGTAGCGCAGCGCCGCCGGCAGGCCCTTGGCCGCGATCGCCGGATAGTCATAAAGATGAATCAGATAGTGGGCGATGCCCGGATGCTGCGGCTGCCGCTGCCAGATCGGTTCCAGAATGGCGGCGCCCTTGAGCTGGTTGGCATAGGTCTTGTCGGCAGGCGAGGCCGCCACGTTCAATGTAATGGCGTAGAAAATCTGGGCTTCATCGTCGTCGGGATATTTGGCGGCGAGCGCTTCCATCTTCTTCAGATAGGACTGCACGCGCGCCTGCTGCGGAATCTTGTCGTAGTCGACATACATCACCGACAGCGCGTCGATGTAGTCGCGCTCGCGTTCGCTCTTCGCGCCGGCCGCCTTGGCCTTTTCAATCGCGGCCAGTCCAAGCGGCAGGTTGGGCGCGGGGATCGCGCTGTGCGGATTGCTTAGCAGCGACAGCGCGATGCCCCAATAGGCGATGGCGCATCCGCCGTCGGCCTTGATGGCCTCTTCGTAAATCTCCTTCGATTCGGCGTACCAGAACGAATGCTGGTAGCGCATCGCGCGGTCGAACCGCCGCTGAGCGACTTCGTTGCAGGTGGTTGCAAAGTGAACCTTGCCGAGCTTCTGGTCCGCCTCGTCCTGTGCCATGGCCGACGAGCCGCCAATAGCTGCCAGGGCCGCAACAATTAGAAATGTGCGCATGGGGTACCCCTTCAACCGAAGAATTGAAGCCGGATGCCGCAATCATAGGCCGCAACGGCGAGCTTCTCAACGCACTCCTTGGGCCGTTCCGGTCACAAATCCTCGCTACTATCGTCGGAGCACGCCGATCAGCCGGTTGGCAAACGTCAGCCGCTCGGCCATGACCAGCACGAAAAACGTCAGCAGCTTCTGGCTGAGGAAGGGGTTCTCGGTCTTGATCGCCTCGAACTGATGCCCACTCAGGACATAGAGAACGCTGGCGATTTCGGCCTGGATGGTGGCGTTGCGCGGCGCTCCCGCCACAAGGCCCATCTCCCCGACGGTCGTATAGCGGCCGAGGCTTCGCACCCGCGTCAACTCGCCGTCGCCGGTCGGGATCATGACACCGACACGCCCGTCGAGAATGAAATGCATGGAATCCGCGGCGTCACCGGCGCGCACGATGGTGTCGCCGGCGACGACCTCGATGCGTTCGCAGCGATGAATCAGTTCCGCGGCATCTTCCTCGGTGCCGAGAATGCGCACGAACCAGTCGCGCAACGAAGCTTCCTCGCTGCCGCGGCCTTCGTGCTGGGTGATGATCTCGTTTTCACACCACTCCAGGGCATGGTCGAGTTCGGGCATGATGCTGACGTCTTGCGAGACGAATTCGCTCGACCGCAGCGCTTTTTCCGTTGCCGCCTGCAGAGTGGACCAGCACCAGGCGGATGCCGCGGTCATGGGCGGTGCGCTTGATCTGGGCGAAGCTGTAGGCGGCCGACGAGTTGATTCCGGTCACGAGCTTGAAGTCGAACACCAGAAACCGGCATTCCGGGTGGCGCGCCAGCAGCGCCTTGACGTGCTGGTAGAGGCGGTTGGCGGAACCGAAGAAGAGATAGCTTTGCAGGTTCAGGCCCTGGATCGCGCCGCCATGTGCGGCAAGCACCGCAAGCTGCTCGCGGGAGCGATCGAGCGAGCTTCGGTATTCGGAGCCGTCGAAGGAGAATTTGATGGAATCGATGCGCGAGGCGCTCAAGGCAAATGTCGCGCAGCCGATCACGACGCCGATCAGGATGCCGGCAATGAAGCCCCATCCGACGATGATCACGACGATGGCGAGCAGCGACAGGTAATCCGTCAGCGAGAGCCGCCGCCGCGACTGGACGATCCATTTGTGAAGTGCGTCGGCGCCGAGATAGATCAAGAGGCCGCCAAGCACGAATTTCGGCATGTAGCCGAGCAGCGTCGGCGCAAAGAACAGCATCAGCAGCGAAACCGCGGCGACGGTCAGGCCCGCCAGCGGTCCGGTGCCGCCGACGTTGAAGCTGAGAACCGACCGGCTGATCGAGATGCACCCGGCATAGCCGCCGAAAGCGCCCGTCAGCATGTTGGCAATGCCGGTGACGTTGAGCTCGCGCTCCAGATTGGCCTCGCGGTTGGTCGCAACCTCGACGCCGGTGGTGTTGAACAACGTGGAGGAGGCCGTGACGAAGATGACCGCAACAAGGTTGCCGGAGAGCTCGGCGAGAATTTTCCACGGGTAACGCGAGAGGCCCTCGACACTCCACGGCAGCATGAACGTTACGCTCGGTGGCGGCTGGAAGGTCCACCCCGCCGCCTGGGCGTCTGCCGGCGACAAGCCCGCCAGCCAGAACAGGATATGCGCGGCAACGATGCCGCCGATCAGAACCATCGGCAAACCGAACGCCGAACGGGAGCGGTGCCACGTCATGTAGAGGACGAGCGCCATGATGCAGGCCGCACCAAGCTTCGACAGGTTCTGGGGATCCGTGATTGTCGCGAGTTGCAGCGTCTGGCCGGTGATGACGCGTACCGCGCCGAGCAGAATGAGACAACCGGTGGCCGCCAGAAAGCCGCCGACCACCGGATACGGCACATAACGGATCGCGCGGCCCATCCGCGTCATGCCGAAACAGCACAGCACGATGCCGGTCAGGATCGTCGTCACCGCCAGCGTGATCAGGACGGCGGGAAGCAACGGCGCGGTCGGATCGACCACCAGCATGCGCTCGACCACGGACGTGGCGAGAATGCCGGTCATGGCGGCGGTCGAACTATCGGGTCCCGAAATCGCGAACGGTAGCGAACTTCCGACCGCGATCACGGCGGCGAGAATGGCGGATGCGATGAAGGTCGCGGCGACGCCATAGGACAGGTAGGGCGAAAGCGGGCCGCCGAAGATAAGAAGGGAATAAGAGAGGCCGAAGGTGACGGTGAGAACGCTGGCCGCGCTGCCGCCGAGAACATCCTTGAGGATCACGCTCAGTGGCAGTCGGGTGCTCGCTTTCGGAACTTGGTATTCCATTTCAGCGGGCACCGGTCGACTGAAGGCTCACGCGTTCATCCCCGTAAACACAGACCGAAACGGTAGACGAGGCCGCCGCGTCGGGACAAGCTCATTTTTGGGATATTCCCCGCCACCCGTTGCCCCGTAAATTCATATCCGAAGGTCGGCGCCGGTGACGCGGCGATAGGCTTCGAGGTAACGCTTGCTGGTGGCGTCGACCACGCTCGCCGGCAAGGGCGGCGGCGGCGCTTCGCCGTTCCAGCGGCCGGCGCGGCGCTCGACGTCGAGATAGTCGCGCAGCGGCTGCTTGTCGAAACTCGGTTGCGGCTGGCCCGGTTTGTAGGCATCGACCGCCCAGAACCGCGAGCTGTCGGGGGTCATGACCTCGTCGATCAGGATGATCGACCCGTCGGCGCCGCGGCCGAACTCGAACTTGGTGTCGGCGATGATGATGCCGTGCTCGCGGCTGGTCTTTTCACCTCGCGCGTAGATCGCGCGCGTCATGCGCTCGAGCGTATCGGTCACCTCCGCGCCCACGACCTCGCGCATCCGGCCAACGGTGATGTTTTCGTCGTGGCCGGTTTCGGCCTTGGTGGCCGGGCTGAAGATCGCGGGCTCCAGCCTGCCGCTTTCCAGAAGACCTGAGGCAAGCTTCTCGCCGGCCAGCGTGCCGTGGGTCGCATATTCCTTCCAGGCCGAGCCGGAGAGATAACCGCGGATCACGCATTCGATTGGGAACACTGTGGTGCGCTTGCACAACATCGCGCGCCCGACCAGCGATGCGCGGTGATCCTTCAATGCCGGCACCTCGCGGATGATGGCGTCGGCATCGGCGCTGATCATGTGATGCGGCACCACGCCTTCGAGTTGCTTGAACCACCAGGCGCTGATCTGCGTCAGCACCGCGCCTTTCATCGGAATGGTCTCGGTCATCACGATGTCGAAGGCCGAGATGCGGTCGGTGGTCAGCAGCAGCACGCGATCGTCGCCGACGGCATAGATGTCGCGAACCTTGCCGCGCCCGATCCGTGGGAGAGGCAGGTCGCTCGCAAGCATGGTGGTCATGTATTTTTCTTTCGAACAAGATGCATCGACAGAGCAGGGGTGGAGAAAAATCACTCCGGCAGCGGAATGAACTCGTGCTCGTTGGGAACGTGCGCAAAGCGGCCGGACTTCCAGTCCTGCTTGGCTTGCTCGATCCGCTCTTTACTGGAGGAGACGAAGTTCCACCAGATGTGCCGCGGCCCTTCGAGGGCATCTCCACCGAGAAACATCATCCGCGTGGCTTTGAGCGTTTTCACGGTGATGCGGTCGCCGGGACGGAAAATCAGCAGGCGAGGGCCTTCGTAACGCTGATTGGCGATTTCGACCTCGCCGTCGACCAGATAGATGGCGCGCTCCTCATGATCGGCATCCAGCGGCACGCTCATGCCTTCGCCGCGCCGTGACCTCGACGTAGAACCAGGGCGAGACCATCGCGACCGGCGACGTCGCGCCGAACGAACTGCCGGCGATGATGCGCGCGGAGAGGCCGCCGTCGGTGACAACGGGCAGATCGGTCGCCGCATAATGCTGGAAGGTCGGATCGATCTCTTCCTTGCCCGCCGGCAGTGCGATCCAGCTTTGCAGGCCCAGCATCTTCTGGCCGGTCTGGCGCTGAACGTCAGGGGTGCGCTCGGAATGGGCGATGCCGCGGCCGGCGGTCATCAGGTTCATGGCGCCGGGCTGGATTTCGCGGATGTTGCCCTCGCTGTCGCGGTGCATGATGCTGCCGTCGAACAGATAGGTGACGGTGGCAAGCCCGATATGCGGATGCGGGCGCACGTCCATGCCCTTGCCGGACACGAACTGCACCGGGCCGAAATGATCGAAGAAGATGAAGGGGCCGACCATCTGCCGCTTGCCGTGCGGCAGCGCGCGACGGACCTCAAATCCGTCGCCGAGGTCGCGGGTGCGCGGCACGATATCGAGTTCCAGCGCGTCGCAGGAGGTGGGATCGCCCAGGATTGGATCGTGAGAAGGCTGCCAGCTCATGAGGTCCTCCGTTTCTTCGTTGGCGGCCATCATAGCAGCAATTGCGTGACATCTTTCAAGCATGGACATCACGTTCCCGCGGCGCCGGCGCGCCCGAGTTATGCGGGGAAGGTGCGCTCCCTGATCGAGGGCGCGCGGGAATGCCGGATGCCAGCGCATCCGCAGCCTCGTGTGTAAAGAAGTGAAGCACACGAGTTAGTCACCACGGTCGCGCCGGGATCACCCGGCATTCCCGCACGCGGCTGGTTTTAACGGGTTCCTTCGTGCTCTCCCCGGTGAACGGGCTTTCTTGTCACCGTCCCCGCTGTGATGCGTCAGCATCGCTACCGGGTTGATCTCAGCGTCGAGAGATCAGGACCACACGACTTCGCCGTCCGCCTATCGCTGCGCTCGTCTAGCGCATCGATGAGCGTCCACCGCATCCCGCGCCAACGTCCGTGACGATCGCGATACGCCCCTCTTTGCGGGCGCGAGACGGGCGGGCTTCTAAAGGTGATTTGCCCGACGGCGAAAGCGAAATCTTTTTGGGTGGAAGGTCTGGACAGCGTAGCCGGCCAAATTGCCCGTCGGGCAAATCACGGCTGCGCGCGGCCGTGTACGTTTCGACCATCACCAACATCAGGCGCAGAACAGGTCGGGCATCCAGAGCTTGTCGTGCCCGAAGCCGAGCCTGGCCTGTTCGATAATTCCGCCGGCTCCTCCGATCCTTCCGCTATTTCGGATCACTGGTTGGATCCGCGGACCTGCGGCCGCTGGGGCCGGCGCCGCTCACTTGCAAGACCGCATCTTCCCTGATCTCGATGAAATGCGGAACATTGGCCGGTTCGGTATAGAAACTGCCGGCGGGCAGAACTTTCAGCTTGGTGCGATCAAATGTCTCTCCATAGCCAGTCGCAAACACGCCCGACAAGATTGTTACCTCGCGAGAATCCGGATGCGTGTGCGGACCGATTCTGAGTCCCTTTGGAAATTTGAGACGCAACGTATATGGCCCCGATTTCGAGGGATCGCCTACCAGGTTGGTCTGCTCCATTCCCGGCGCGGCCAACGCGTCCCGTGAACTCCATTTCATTTCAGGGGGCGTCAGAGCAAAAGGTTGCGGCTGCGGCGTTTGCGCCGTCGCGGTACCGAGCGTCGTGACAGTCACGAACAGCACGAGGCCTGTCCGCCGGCTTGCTTGGTCAAATGCATTTGTTATCACGTCCAAGATCCTCCGATGAGTGAACACAGTCCGGCTTTGCTGAGCCTGCATTGCGATAGCGCGCGCGCTTCCATCCCGCGATCAGCAAGATCACGGTGCAACCCAAGGCGTTGCATAGGAAAAAGGAGGCCATGGTCCAGTCTCCCTGGTTCTCCAGGGCGTAGGCCATGGCCGACGCATGGGAAGCAAGGAAGAGAGACCACGTGCCGATCGAAATCGCTTCCGCTCCACTGCGATCCTTGAGCGCCGTTGCGATTTGAGGTAGGTAAGCCAAAAAGCGCAGTCCGTTGAAAAAAGTGAATACGGCAAGCGTGGCGTCTGCGAGCTTCATTCGGAAGAAATACCTTGCTGCCACCTGACGGCCTGTACAGCCGCTTCCCGATTCACGGTGAAGCTGGTTGGTAGCCACGCTGACGGTCTCACTTAACCCCCCAAATGGAGGGTTATGTGATCGTTGTTTTCAAACCGTCAGTGAGCAGGTGGCTGAGCGTAAGATTGCCAGCCTAAGTGCGATGGTCTTCGTTCAACAGATCAAAAGGCGTTGTTGTGATTGCCCGATCCTTTTGCGATATCGCCAATGGTGTCTCCGCCATTTCGCTTGCGCGCGATCCAGCCGAATGCTCACTCGTCTTTGAAAAGGAGACCGCGAAGTTCGGGATCGATACGTTTGCATGCGGCGAGGTTGATCTACGAGCACCCGCACGGTCCGTTTTTTATGCAATCAGCTGGCCTGAAAGCTACCTGAAGTACTACTTTGATTCAGGGCTGTCGCGCCGCGACCCTCTGCTGGACGCCCTCAGACGCCATCAACGTCCATTCACATGGTCCGAAGTGCAACGGGACGGCAAATGGCCGGCAGCAGGAACCAAGGCGCTGCAGGTCGTTGCCGAGCATGGCTGGACAAGCGGGCTTGTGGTGCCGATCCCCCGCGGCAATCAGCGCTTTGGCTTGGTCAGCCTGATGTCCCGCCGTGCTCCGTTTGGTCCCGGCGAGAAATCATTGTTGGCGATGATGTCTTACTGCTTCCACGAACGACTGCGCAATCTTGCGCCGACGTATGGGTTTGCGATCCCGCCGTTGGGATTGAGCCAACGTGAAATTCAGTCCTTGCGACTGATCGCGCGTGGAGGAACAGACGGCGACGTCGCTCGTGAACTCGGGATCTCTCGTTCGACAGCTCACGAGCACGCCGAGAACGCCAAAATGAAATTGAAGGTTTCAACGCGCGCCGAGGCGGTCGCGATTGCGGTCTCGTTGGCAATCGTAATGCCCTGATGGAATTGTCAGGGGGGTGCGCGCAGCCGTGCTCCTCGCGGATGGAGCGGGCTTCCGTGGATTGAGGTGCCCTTATGACCGGTAGGGGTATTTGTTGTAAGAACTGGAGCACGTCCGCCGCATACAGGTCAGCTAGCTAACAGCAACGCTTGAACGATTGAGGAGGCGACATGTCTATTCTTCCTGACAAGGCTGCCGTTCAGAACAGTTTCGCTGCGCTCCCGCTCTCGACTTACCGCGCTGGCGAGACCGTCATCACCGACGGTTCGAGGACCGGCCGATTGCTTATCCTGAAGCAGGGGACCGTTGCCATCGTAAAGGGGGGCACGGAAATTGCGCGGGTGTCGGAATCCGGCGCCGTCTTTGGTGAATTGTCCGCTTTGCTCGACCAGCCGCACGGTGCAGACGTGCGTGCCCTGGAAACTTCGGAGTTTCACGTCGCCGATGCGAGCACCTTTCTGACGAAAAATCCGGTCGCGGTGCTCTACATTGCGGCGATGTTGGCCCGGCGGCTCAATGGCGCCAACCACGCCCTTATTCAACTCAAGCAGCAACTTTCGACCGGCGAGCCTGCGAGTGTGGTCGCCAAAACTGTCAGTGAAATGGAAGGGCTTCTTCTCACCGACGTCCTTATCTACTCTGGATACCCGACCGATCCCTATGCATGACCGGAGAGAGCATCGAGAGCGGTCCAGCGCATCCCGCGCCTTGACGCGGCCGTGGATCTATCGGTTGGATCTCCCGACGGGCAAATCCCTGTCCGCTCTTTCGAATTATTTCGGCTCGATGCGCGTTACGCCGGAAGGCCCGTTGCTGCCCACGACCTGGATGACGACCTCGCCCTCCTTCGCCCACACGAAATGCGGCTGTTTGGCAGGTTCGGTCCAAATGCTTCCTGGCGGGAGCACCTTCATGGCGCGCTCGTCGAATTGTTCTCCGTACCCCATGTATAGAGTGCCGGAAATCACGGTGACCACCCGCTCATCCGGATGAAAATGGGGTTGAACCTTGTAGCCCGCCGGGAAGCGCGCAGCGGTACATGTACATGCCGGGCTTTTGCTCGTCTCCCACAAGTATCGCACGTTGACTGCCGGACGGGGTTTGCACCCATTTGAATTCATCGGGCGTGGTTCGCGTGGTGACCAGCGGCTCCGAACGGGCTGCGCCGCTACAAACAAGCACCGTCAGCAAAACAAAGAAGACAGCCTTCATATTGTTCGCCTCCCATCACCGATGCCTTGCCGGCTTCCGCGCTCAATAGGCCTTCCCGCGCGCGGAGACCGGCCACAGCGTCTCCACTCTGTCGCCGCGGACGCCGACATACCAATCGTGGATGTTGCACGTCGGATCGCAGTGACCGGGTATCAGTCTGAGCTTTTCGTTGATCTTGAGGACGCCGTCGGGGTCGTCGATCGAGCCATGTTCGTCCGAGCAGCGGACGTATTTCACGTCTGTCCGTCCGAAAATAACCGGGAGACCTGAGTCCACCGACTGCACCTTGAGTCCGGCGTCGCAGACGGCCTTGTCGGGCTTGGCGTGGCTCATCACGCTTGTCAGGATGAACAGCGCGTTTTCCCATTCGGCTTGATCGAGGCGCTTGCCGCTCTTGTCCTGGATGCGCCCATAGTCGGCGTCCATGAAGGCGTAACTGCCGCACTGAAGTTCGTTGTAGACACCGGACGTGGCTTCGAAGCCGTAACTTCCGGTGCCGCCTCCGCTGACGATTTCGGTCTGCAAGCCCACTTTCTTGAGCGCGTCGATCGCCTCGCGAACGAAGGCGACGGCGACTTCGAATTTCTTGCTTCGCTCTTCGTAGGCGGGCAGATGCTGCATCGCGCCCTGATAGGCCTGGATGCCTGAATACTTCAGCCCCTTTGCCCGGCTGATCGCCTGGGCAATCTCGACAACGGCAGCGCTCGTGGTGACGCCGCAACGTCCGGCGCCACAGTCGATCTCGATCAGACATTCGATCGTGGTCCCGTTGCGGGTCGCCGCCTCGGATAGCTCGGCGACATTCGCAAGATCATCGACGCAGACGAGGATGCGCGCTCCCAACTTCGGAAGCTTGGCCAGCCGGTCGATCTTCCTGGCGTCGCGGACCTGGTTGGAGATCAGGATGTCGGAAATTCCGGCGCGCGCGAACACCTCGGCTTCCGACACTTTCTGACAGCAAACGCCGTTGGCGCCTCCGATCTTTTCCTGGAGACGAAACACGTCGACCGATTTGTGCATCTTCGCATGCGCACGAAGGCGAATGTTGTGCGCTTTGGCGTACGCGCCCATTTTTCGCAGATTGCGCTCGAGCGCATCGAGATCGAGAATCAGGCAAGGTGTCTGAATATCATCAACCCGCATGCCCGGAAGGGCCGGCACATCGTAGCCGGGCTCAAGCGCAACAGATCCCATCTCGACTTTCATACAATCGTCCTCGATACCGGCCAAAACGTGGATTTAAGAGACAAAGCTCGACGGGCCAGGGGCCCGCCAAGAGGGATAGCGCGGCTGGTCCGGCTATTCCAGCTTTTGCTAGGCCGTCTGGTAGCGTTTCAGGAAGGTGCGTGCGCGATTGATCGTGCGCGCCTTCAGCCCCGGCTCGTCCTTCCAGGGAAATACCGTGATCTCGGCATTCGGGCAGAGCGAGGCGACATCGATCGAGGCCACCAGCGGATGCGCGTCGACGTTGTCAGGCAGCACCAGCATCGACGTCTGGCATGACTTCGCGAAATCGCGCGAGACGCTGTACACGAAATCGGGCCGCACGCGGTAAAGGTTGTGCAGGTATTTCTCGATCGTCTCCATCGAGACGTCGCCCTTGCGCTCGCGCAGCTCCTTGGCCCAGACCGTCTTGCCGGCGTCGTACATGTAGTCCGGCTTTGCCGGGTTATGCCCGACCGGCTGGCTCAATACCGCGGCGGCAATGCGCTGTGGCGCCTTCTCCATCAACTTCATCGCGAACGGGCCGCCGATGCAGTTGCCGAAGAAGAGGAACTTGTTGATGCCGAGATGGTCCATCACGCCGAGCTGGTCGTCGGCGAAGGCTTCCCACGGATCTTCTGATGGCACCGGTCCGGTGGACTCACCGCCGGTGGCGTTGCGCTGGTCCATGGTGATCACCCGGAAGTCGTTCTTGAACTCCTCGGGAATGTTGATCACCGCCCGCGCCCACACGGCCATGCACGAGTTCAGCCCGCCACCGGGCGTCGCCAGCAGCGGAAAGCCCGAGCCGATCTCGGCGTAGCGAATGCGGACATTGCCCTTCTCGTAGAAGCCGACCTTGGCGCCATCGGGCAATCCCGTAACCGTCTCCCGCCGGTTGTGCCTGTCCTTGTGTTTGGGCGAACACTTGCGGCACGGCGCTTGCCGCCGCGGCGGCGGCACCGCTTGCAAGAACGGTGCGTCGGCTCGAATCGATCATCGGCTCCTCCCCTGTCGCGCACGCGGTCCGTGCGACCTTTTGACCGCTATGTACCACAGGTCAGGTCGTCGGGCGCGGCAATCGTGGCTGAGGCCGCGGATCCGGCAGGGCAGCAATCCACTTGTGCCGTAGCGCTTTCGCCGGTTAGTCCGGGCGAGTTACGCTGCCGTGCCGATCCGGCGCCGAACGGCGTGCGTGTTCTGCAAATCAGCCTCCAGCTCCTCCACGATCATGTGGAGAAGACAGAGCGCGAGCGGATCGGTCACTGCGCGTTCCAGGTCGCGATAGCGCGCGATCCGAATCTGTTCCTGTCTGAAATGACTGTGAATGGTCATGTCGGGCCCTCCCGTAGAATGACTAGGAAGGCGTCCGAATGTTTCACTGAGAATTTTAAGACAGTTTGATATGGTTTCCGTGCCGTAAACGAGCGGGAGGCGCGTGCGCCGTCGACCGGCGGACTGCCGAATCCGACGAGGGTAGCGAGGGCCGCTTGCGGGACGACCCCGGCGGGGTGAAATCTCCCGTCGGGAAAATTACCCCTGCCGTTGCAGTCTGGCGATGCTCAGGCGCTCGCTCTCTTGCGCGGCGCCAGAATTCCAAGTGCCACCGCCACCAGAAGAAGCGCCGGTACGTCACCGATGAGGTGACCGTGCTCGGCCGCGTCACCGAATGACTGCATGGCCATGATCGCGGCGTGGACCACGCTCGACCACACAGTGAACCAGATGATGCTGCGATTTGCTTCGGGGTCGCGCGACGCAAGCAAAAGGAATACGCCGAGCGTTGCGTACACCCCGATGATCATCAGGAGATAGTGCGAATGTCCGTGTCCCCATGTCCAGCCGGAAGGCCAGACGATGCCGAGCGGATAGATTCCAAAGATGAAGATCGCCCCGGTCGCAATCAATGCGATGCGCAACGCCATTAAGCGATTCGATTCCGACATCTCGATGCTCCCTGTTGTTAGAGATCGTTGCAGTTGAATTCGGCGGTAAGCCACGCCGCGCGGCGAGCTGGCCGCCCGGACTTTGCTAGCCGGGCCGACGCCGCTGTTCGCTTTGCCTAAGTGCGGCCACGCCATTGCCGAACTCTGGGATGGCCAACTCCTGTTCGTGACGAGCGAGCAGTTCGTTCGTCACGCGGTGCGGCGCGTGAAACGACTTCCAATCGTCCATGCCGATCTGGGGAGTCGCGCATGCCATCACCGACTGAACGAAAAGCCTCGCGCCGACGAAGACAAGCCGCCGGCCAGTGACGGTGTCATTCAGGAACGACATCGCCAGATCCTCCCATTTCCGCCGGAAAGTCCTTCAACTTCGGCAGCCCGTCTTTCATCGGCAGCACCGTCTCCGAATAGTTGACGTGCACGCCGGGTGCGAACTTCAAGGTCGGGATGGTTGCGGCATAAACGTCCACCAGACCGAGCTGCGGATGATCGGTCATCAGGTGACCGCCGCATCGCTTGCAATATTGCCGATGACTGGTGGGGTTCTTCGTGAACTTGCCGAGGTACTCCGCCCCCTTCGTGACGCGGACGTTCTGCGGCTTCCACAGCGTGAAGGCGTTCACAGGCGCAGACGACCACGAGCGGCAAGACGAACAGTGGCAGTAGCCCATGGCTTCCGGTTCGCCCTGCACCTGGAGTTCCACGGCGCCGCAAAAGCAATTGCCCTTGTGAGTGATCATTTCTCAGTCTCCATTTTCTTCACGTCGACGACGTGCTCATGTCCCTCCTCTTGCCTGCTTTTCCCGTCGATCAGAATGATCGCGCGTTCGTATCTCTTGATCGAGCTTCCGGGTTTTGGTTCGTTCCGTTTCAATTGCTGATTGAACTCCAGGACCGACCGAGGACGACGTTTTTGATCCGCCGTCCGGATTGCTTGATCGGGCGTCCCGATTTGCACCGTGCGCCTTTGGGCCGCACCCATTCGAACCGATCGCGACCGAACCAATCGCGACATGTTCACGACATATAGTGACGCCCACACTTACCGATTGCCCGGGAAATCCAACGATGGCCGAAGACGCCCTGTCCGATGTGTTGAAGACCGTGAGGCTCACCGGCGCCACCTATTTCGATGTGGTCGCGCAGGCGCCCTGGTCGGTGCACTCGCCGGCGCGGGACTTGATCCTGCCGAGGGTGCTGCCGGGCGCCGATCACCTGATCGCCTATCACGTGGTGACGGAGGGCCGCTGTTACGCCAGCCTCGTCGGCGGCGAAGCCATTCCGCTTGAGGCGGGAGAGGTCGTGCTCTTCACCAATGCCGACCCGCACATCATGTCGAGCAATACGGGCATGCAGGCGGAGCCGCCGACCGCCGATTTTTTCGACATGGCCGCTGCCGGCCGCCTCCCGTTTCATGTCAACCTCGCGAATGACGGCAACCCTTCCGCCAAGCTGGTTTGCGGCTATCTCGCGTGCGATGCCCGCCCGTTCAATCCGTTGATCGAGGCGTTGCCGCCGATGCTGAAGGCCGGCGATCCGCGCCGTAACGAAACCGGCTGGCTCGGCCAGTTCATCCACTACGCGGTGGCCGAAGTCGCCGACAAGCGCGCCGGCAGCGAAAGCGTGCTGACGAAGCTCAGCGAATTGATGTTCATCGACGTGGTGCGGCGATACATCGAATCCCTGCCGCCGCAAAAGACCGGCTGGCTCGCCGGCTTGCGCGATCCGATGGTGAGCAAGGCGCTGGCGCTGATCCATGCGCGGCCATCCTTCAGTTGGACAATCGAAGGCCTTGCGCGGCAATGCGGAGGATCGCGAAGCGTGTTCGCGGAACGATTTGTGCAGCTTCTCGGCGTGCCGCCGATGCAGTATCTCGCCCAGTGGCGAATGCAGGTTGCTTCCGAAATGCTGGATCGCGGCAACATGAACATGGCAGCGATCGCGTCCGAAATCGGCTACGAGTTGGAAGCCGCCTTCAGTCGCTCATTCAAGCGAACAATGGGCGTGCCGCCCTCGGCCTGGCGGCAGGGAATACGACCGGCGCAACCACCGCTTGCAGCGGTCGAGCGCTCCGCAGGCCTGTCGGACGCAAGAACAAGTCCGCAGGACGATCCGCAAAGCCGGTCACGCAATCAGGATATTCGGACATGAAGTCCGGCATCCTGATCATTCAGCGATGCCGGTTGCTCAGCTAACAATTCCTCCAGAATGCAAATCGATGTGTCTCGGTACATCGCCTCCCGCCATGTGCCGTAACGTAGAAAGGATCACCATGACCGCTGTTATTGAACGCGCTCCGCTTGCGACCGAGACACCAAGCCGGACCTGAAGACCCTCAAGGCCAAGCAGCACGCCGCCTGGTCATCGGGCGACTACGCCGTCATCGGCACGACCTTGCAGATCGTCGGTGAACGCCTCGTCGAGAGCATGGATTTGCGCGCCGGCCAGACGGTGCTCGACGTCGCCGCCGGCAATGGCAATGTGACGCTGGCCGCCGCGCGGCGCTGGTGTGAAGTCACCAGCACCGATTACGTCGAAGCGCTTTTGGCCGGCGCGCGCCGGCGCGCCGATGCGGACGGCCTCCATGTTCAGTTCGAGATTGCCGATGCCGAGAACCTGCCGTTTGCGGATGCGTCGTTCGATGCGGTGGTCTCGACCTTCGGCGTCATGTTCTGCGCCGATCAGGACCGCGCCGCGGCCGAACTCTTGCGCGTCGTCAGGCCCGGCGGCCGGATCGGGCTTGCGAACTGGACGCCCGACGGCTTCATCGGCCAACTGTTCAAGACCATCGGCAAGCACCTGCCGCCGCCGGCCGGCGTCAAGTCTCCCGCGATCTGGGGTACGCAGAGCTGGCTGAACGCGACATTCGGCGCGCAAGCATCGGCGGTCGCTTCGGTGTCACAGCAGTTTTCCTTCCGCTATCGCTCGCCGCGGCACTTCCTCGGCTTGTTCCGCGAATATTACGGACCGGTGCTCAAGGCGTTCGAAGCGCTCGATGCAGCCGGCCGCGACGCGCTTGCGCACGACATCATCGAGCTGATCGGGCGCTTCAACCGGTCCGGCGACGAATCGATGGTCGTTCCCGCCGAATACCTCGAAGTCGTGGTGACGCGGCGATAGATCGCAACTCGCAGAGTGGAGCGAACCGGGAATGATTCACGATCCCCTTGGCGCGATAGACTTTGAAGAGACCGGACGAGGGCCGGCCATCGTGTTCGTTCCCGGCTCGTGCAGCACGGCCGCGGCGTGGCGGCCGGTCGTTGCAGAGCTCGCCGGCCGGTTTCGATGCGTGACTACAAGTTTGCCGGGCTATGGCGGAACGGCCGATCGCCACTCCGATCGATCCGCCGATGACGCGCGAGGTCGAGATTGTTGAGGAACGGTCGATACGCCGCGCTCCGTCGATCCGCCGACGATCCCGTGCAGGTCGAGATTGTAGAGGCGGTGATACGCCGCGCCGCCGGTCCGGATAACGATCCCGTGCATCTGGTCGGGCACTGCCGACTCCAGCGGGTGGCGCTCGCCGGGTTGCCGATCGGCCAACATCCGCAGCTTGTCGGCGGCGCCGTTGAACTGCGACTGATTGTTGATGATGATGGTCGCGCCGCGCTCGCCGCCAGCGAGGCGAGCTTGCGCTCCGACGCCAGATATTGATCGAAATGCGCGACGTCGTTGGGGAAGTTGAATTCCGTGCCGCCGGAATAGACCACTGTCAGCGGCTTGCCTTGATCGTGCACCTGGAAAATGCCGGAGATCGTTCCGGGCGTATGCCCGGGCGTTGCATAGAGCGTCACGGTGCGGTCGCCCAACGTGATCTTCATGCCGTCGGTGGCTACGATGTCGCGCTTCGGCTTGCCGGTCGGATAGCCGTAGAGCGAGCCTTCGATCAGCTCCCAATCCGCCGTCACGATCGCGCGCCATAGCGCGACTGAAACAGATGGCCCCGCCGGATTTGCCGCGATGGCCGTGCGAGACGATACGTATTTCACTTTCCGTTCATTCGGCGGGCTGGTCGCGCTTGCCGTGGCTATGCGCCGGCAAGTGCCGCTGGCCGGCCTGGTCGTCGCGGAGGCGACGGCACTGGACCTGTCGCAGCTACGGGCCAGCGACGAGATCGAGCACTCGCGCCTTTCGCGAATTGACCGATCGCTACTTTGCGGCCTTTCAGCAGGGCCGGCCCGAAGCGATCGGCGCCATGATCGATTTCTACAGCGGCCCCGGCACGTTCGCGTCGTGGCCGGTGCGGGCGCGCGAATTCGTGGTGGCCAGTGCGCCTGTCAATATCCTGGACTGGACAAGCGCCTATGGGTTCAGGTTGCCATCGTCCGCTCTTCGGGCGCTCGATGTCGCGACATGCATCGTGCCGCTCGCACAGCGGCGGTCGCAGTCACCCGCACTCGCTGGCGACGAGCAAGGAGCTTCTCAGCATTTATCTGCCCGACGCTTCTTTCGTGGCCGTTGAGGATGCGGCGCACTTCATGATCAGCACGCATCCAAAAGAAGTGGCCGACATCATCGCAAGGCATTGGCATCGAGCATGTCTGCGCCGCCCGGCATGCGACTGCGCAGAGGTTCGCATTGGCGCAGCCGCGGGTTCGTCACGCGGACTTGTGAACCAAGGCCGGACTAGCTGCTTCTGCGCAGGATAAAGCCGACGCCGCGGATACTTTCGATCCGCGACGGGTGTCTCACTGCCCGGCCGATCCGCCTTCGACGATTTTCTCGTTGAGCTTTTGATCGACGGTCTGAACCGTTCGATCGATGTCCGTATTGGGCGCGCCAAGCTGATGCGAGATCAGCTTCACGAGCAAATCGACCCGTTCGATGAAAGGTGCGCCGGCAGCGACCGCGCGCGCCGCGGACGAAGGCTTGAGGAGACTTTCGGCCGCCTTGGCATATTTCTCGAAGGGCACCTGATCTTTCGGATCGGCGCCCAGGCGCCGGGCGACGGCGTCGACATGCTCATAGATCGATTGCGAAAGCTTGATGTCGCTGTGCACCGCGTCCTTGATCGAGCGAGGTTCCTGCAGCGTGATGCAGCGATAGTTGCCGGTGAGCAGCATCGACCATTTTGCCAAGGGCACGAACGGCGAATTGAACACCTTCAGTTTCACCGGAACATCCTGCCCGTCGAGCTTGACCGCATCGATGTCGGCTTCCAATTCGCGAAGGATCTTGGTGTGCGCCTCATCTGCGAAAGCGGCGGCCTTGAAATTTGTCGCAAGGCCGACGTGCAGGACATTCGCCGCTTCTTCCGGCGGCCGGAACGCCTGTGGGTCCGGCGAGCAGAGCGACACCAGTCCGGGCTTGAACCGCTCCCAGACCTGCGCGTTGGTGTAGGCTTCCTCCAGGTCCATGCCGGCGAGCGACGGAATCCGCTTCAGATAGGGCAGCGGCGGCATGTTCATGATCGAAAGACAAGGCAGCATCGCCTCGGCGATCTTGATCATCAGAACCCGGATGGTGTGATTGGTGTATTGCGGCTCCTGCATCGCAAGGCCCACGAGGTCGTAACGGGAAACGTCGACGTCCTGGGGCGTGACGGCGTCCAGCTTGCCGGGCAGATCGCGCGACAAGATGGATCGGTGCGCAGGCTCGTCGCGCAGCTTGATGCGAACTTCGGTGCCTTCGCGATTGATGAGGTCGGCGGTTTTCCTGCGGCAAACCAGCGTTACGTTATGGCCGGCCATGAGCAGCTTGGTCCCGAGCAGGGATCCGTAGGACGCTCCGAGAATCAGAATATTGCGGGCCATGTTGCTTCCTCTTGCAGCTTGTCGTGACGCTCTCACACAAACGTCGGGAGCGACGTTTTTACACGTCGGCGTCGTCAAACAACCCGCGGCAGAGGATGAGAAAATGGCATTTTGTCAATTTATGACTTGCAAACTTCGACAAGTTTACAAGTCGATAGGAAGTCCCGATCGGATCATTTCGGAAGTCGATAAATCATTCGCCTGATTTCGACCCGTCGCGGCGGCCGCGCCGCGTCGTTGAGCCTCAGGAGAGCGAGTGATTGACCAGCACGCCGATGCCGACGCCCGCGATGGCGGCGCCGATGCCCAATGAAACGGTCTCGGCCACGGTGCGAATGACGTTGCGCTTTCCAAGTTGCGCTCGCCCAACGCCAAGCGCCACGAGCAAGGCGACCGTGACGATCCCGGAAACGATCCGCGCCCGATCGATGGGCAGGAACACGAAAGGCAGGATCGGGACGGCGGCCGCGAAGAAGTCCGCAAACAGCATCCACAGCGCTTGCTCGACGGGATTGAGCCGTTCCTTGGCGCCGCCGCTCAGCGCAAGCAGCAAGCCGTCGGCCGCGTTACGGTCGTTTTGCACGGCGGCGGACAGCGCGCCCGATTGTTGCGGTGTGAGGCCGGCATCGGCGAGACGGTTCGAAAGCGAGACGTCGGATTTACCCGCGGCCAATCGGGTTGCATCGGTCCGGTCTTGCGTCGTCTCCGCGTCGAGATAGGCGCCCGCCATCATCGAGACGGCCGCCGCCGCGGCGCCCGAGGCTCCCGCGATCAGGACGGTTTTTGTGTCGGTGGTCGTGGCGGCAACGCCGAAGATCAGGCCGAAGATGGAAACGGTGCCGTCTTCCATGCCGAAAACAATCGTGCCGGCCGAGTTGGTGACGGAATAGCGCAGGCGCTGCCAGGTCGAGCCGGACTTCATTTGGTGCCCCCGTCGCGAGATTCTGGCCTGTCAGCCCAACTGCCCGACGGCCCTTTCCAGCAGGCCCCAGGCTTGCTCGCCGTACTTTGTTTTCCATTCGGCGTAGAAGCCGGCCTTCTTCAGGACCTCGCGGAACGGCGCCGGGTCCGTGTCATTGAAGGTGATGCCCCTCTGGCTCAACGCGACGCCGAGGTCGGCGTTGAGCTTGGTCACGGCATCGCGCTGCTCTCAATGCGCTCTCGTTGAATCCTGCTGCCACCTTGGTCTTGATATCGTCGGGCACGCCGCGCCAGGTGCGATTGCTGGTCACGATCCAGGAGCCGTCCCAGACATGGTTGGTTCGCGAACAGAATTTCTGGACTTCGTAGAATTTCGACGTCTCGGCCACGACCAGCGGATTTTCCTGTCCGTCGACGACGCCGGTTTGCAGCGCGGTGTAGACATCGGAAAGATTGATGCTGGTTGGCGCGGCGCCGAGCGCCTTGAACAGCGAAACATAGACCTGGCTGACCGGCACGCGAATCTTGAAACCCTCGAGATCCGACGGGTCCTTGATCGGTTTCCGGCTGGTGGTGATCTGCCGGAAGCCGTTGTTCCAGATCTTCTCGAACGCATAGAGCTCGGCCTTGTCAAAACCCTTGCGGATCAGCGCGCCGAGCTCGCCGTCCATCGCGGGCCACACCGCATCGGAATTCTTGAAGGCGAAGCCCGCTCCGTTGATGGCTGCAATCGGCACCAGGGTTGCGAAGATCAACCCGCCGGTCGAGAAGAAATCGATCGCGCCCGAGCGAACCTGAGACAGCAGGTCGCTGTCGCCGCCGAGCTGGCTGTTCGGGAAAACGCCGATGTCGACCTTGCCGCCGGTGTCCTGCTTGATCTTCGCCGCCGCTTCCAGCGCGAAGGTATGAACGGGATGGGTCGGCGAGAAACCGTGGCCGAACTTCCAGGAATAGTCGGCGGCCGCCGCGCGAGAAACATAAGGCATCGCCAGGCCAGCACCGCCAAGGCCCGCAAGAACGGCTCTACGAGATATGATCATCGTTTCCCTCCCTCACCCTTGCTTGTGACCAGCAAGTGGCGACGCGCGCCCTTGTCGGGACGCGCCCTCATTCAGTCTGCCTTCTCCATGGGTTCTCTGCAATGCCAGGAAATTGCAGGTCAGCGTGCCTGCTGCGCACGGGGCATGAGGTCTATCAAGCCCGAATCCACGAGGGTGCGATGAAACCGGCGCTTCCGCTCGCAGGCGCAAGCAAAGTAGGTTGCACCGCAATCCTCCAGCAGGCTCGCGCGCGTGGCGAATACGGGATCGAGCGGGAGGCCCGCGCGCTGCAAGGCGACGGTTCCGAGAAAGGCGATGTCGAGGTCCGCGCCGCGTCTCGCCTCAAAGCTCGGGATATTCAATGCCTCCATCGCATAGAATGTGCGAAACGCGCGCCGTTCGTCTGCCGGGCTTTTCACTGGCGGACTTTTCAGCGGCCGATCGATCCGCCGCGTCAACACCGGCTGATGGTCTCCATAATGGACGATCAGCGTGGGCCGGTCCGGCAAACTATTGGCGAGCCTGGCCTTGAGCCGTTGCCAGGTCGAGGCGGTCTCCGCCAGCCGCGCGTAATATTCGGCGTATTCGGCATCGGGGAGCGCGCCGATCGCAAAAGCGCGCTCGTTCTCGAATTGCCCCGGAGGCACGAGACGCCGACGATGCGGGCCGTGGTTGAAGTTGGTGAGCGCATAAAGAAATCTCGGCGATGGATCGTCGGCAATCCGCCTGATGTGGGCATCGACCACGGCTTCCAGAAACATCGCGTCTGAATTCGTCTCCTCGAAACGCCCGGCATCGAAGGGCGGCGGCAAGTCTTCAATGAAGACGCGTTCGCCAATGCCGATCGAGCCGTAGAAGTCGTCGTAATGGAGAAAGTCGCGGCGACAGCTCGATGTGAGCGTCGTCTTGTAGCCGAGCGTGGCCAGCGAACGCGGCAGGCTGCTGTGGAAGCGGCCGACGCCTCGCTTGAAGAGGTAATAAGCGCTCGAACCGAAGCTCGCGCTTGAAAGCCCGGTGAGCAGGCTGAATTCCGACTGCCACGAGCCGCCGCCGTAGATGTCGACGTGAAGGCTGCCATATTCACCGTCCGCCGGGGACAGCAGTGCTTCAACGGTCGGATCGACGGGCAGCCCGAAGATGCGCGGGTCGAAGACCGACTCGTGCTGAATGACGATAATATCCGGCAGCTCGGTGGTGCGCGCCGGCGTCGCCTTCTTCAGGGGCAGCGGTTCATTTGCGATGTCGCTCAGAACCAGCCTGCCGAACCGCCAGGACGCCGGATCGATCAGCGAGGCCATGAAGGTGGAGTAGAAGCATCGCCGTTGCGTCAGCGACAGCCGCAAGGATGCGGCGCCGTTCACTGTGGCCGCTATCGCAAAGGCCGTCGAGGCAAAGCCCAGCAAGACGATGCGATATGTGAAGGGAATCGGAGAGCCGGCGGCGTAGAGCAGAATCGCGATCGCGGCAAACGCGAAAGCGAGGCTGCCGATCAGAACACCCAGCATCATGCGCGGGTATTGCGATACGAAAAACGGAACGGTGCCCGCAAACATCAGCGGCACATCGGAAACGGTCAGCTTGAGCGCGCTGTGATCGAATTTCACGATCGATATGCCGGCAATGGCGACCGCCAGCAGGCCGGACAGCAGGATCGCTCGCTCGAAATCACCAACGAAAAGCAGCAGGAGGGCTGCGTTGAAGACAAGCGCTGCGATCGCAAACGGCAGGTGGTCAACGCTGCGTTCCACCAACACAACGAGTGCGATCGCCGCCACCAGCATCAAGGTCAAAGTCATCGCCGCAACATGCCCTTGGTGGCGAACTTGTTCAATTCGGCTATCGAATGACGCGATCATCGGCCACAGCCGCACGTCGTGCACCGCAGCATTTCCATGTCGTCAGAAGTGGACTCAACGGCGTCGTCAGACCGCTATCCAGCCGTCACTCCTTGCCGCTTTCGGCCGAGGCAGAACGGGTGCATGGCGGAGGAATTGTCGGCCGGGGTAGGCGCGCTGCGAATGCGCGATCAGTTCCTCGACGAAGTGTTCTGCATAGATCGGAAGCGCGCGCTGCGGATCCCATCCGATCATGGACCATCGCCCGATCGAAGCGCCGCGTTGCACCAGCGGCGCGACACGGACGTTATCGGTGCGAATGGCGACCGTCGAAGGGAGGACGGCCACACCATATTCGGCCGCCGCCAGGTCAACGAGCGTGTCGGGCGCGCCGCTTTCCAGCAGCACACGCGGCCTGCATATGCGCGGTCTGGCATGCGGCATCGAACCAGACGCGCGATCCGAATTCATGCCGGAGCAGCAGCAGCGCTTCGTTCGCAAGGGCGCCGACTTCGACCATGCGCTGCCGCCGCAGCGGATGGCTTTCGGCAAAGACGGCGACGGCGTGGACCGGATACAGCAGGCGACCCGCGAACCGCTCGAGGCCGGCCGGCATGATGGCAAGATGCACCTCGCCCCGATCGAGGCGGCTCGGCTGGCGCGCCGCGCCGCCCTCCATGAGCAGCACTTCGACGTCGGGATGGCGGCGGCGATAATGTCGGGAGGAATTGCGCCAGCAATGTCGCGATGACGTGCGGGGTAGCCGCCACGCGCAACGTGCCGGTCTGTCCGCCCTTGAGCGCCTGCGCCCGTTCGGCCAGCAGGTCCGCATCCGCCAGCAGGCGACGGCTCTGCTGGAGAATATCTTCACCTTCCGCCGTCAGCTGGAGCGTGCGCCCAACGCGATGGAACAGGCGAACCCCGAGCTCGGCTTCCAGTGTTTGAATTTGCCGCGAGGCTGCCGGCTGGCTCACGTTCAGCTTGGACGACGCGCTTCCGAGCCGCCCGGATTCGGCGGTCGTAACGAAGGTCCTCAGCGCGCGCAGGTTCAATGGATTCATCCAATATTTGCATCAATTTTATTGCAATAAATGAGTTAGACGCAAGAGCAGACGGCCGTTACGCTTCTCGGGAAACCCAGCACCACGTATCGACGCGATCGAGACCGCCTGCTCCGAACGACGGCGCCAGAGGTGCGGGAGACGGTTCGCAAGCACGGGAGACTGCCATGACGATGCGATGGTGGCGAAGCTTCGCGGTGGGCCTGGTCGCTTCAGCTCTTGCCGGCGGCGCTTCCGCGCAACAGGACGAGCGGCTCGGAAAATTGAGCTTCCCGACCTCCTGCGATCCCGCCGTGCAGGCCGAGTTCGAGCGCGGCGTTGCGATGATCCATTCCTACTGGTTCCTGATCGCGCGCCGCACCTTCGAAGGCGTCGCGCAGCAGGATCCCACCTGCGCGATCGCCTATTGGGGTATCGCGGTTGACCTGCTGAACAACATGTTCGTCGCCCCGCCGTCGCGCGCGGACGCGGATGCCGCCTGGGCGGCGCTGGAAAAAGCGCGCGAAATCGGCGCGAAGTCTCCGCGCGAGCGCGACTGGATCGAGGCTTTGAGCGCCTACTTCCGCGATCACGACAAGACGCCCGTCAACGTCCGCCTTGCCGCCTACAACAAGGCGATGGAGCAACTGACGCAGCGCTACCCCGACGACTACGAGGCGCAAGTCTTCTATGCCCTCACCTTGCAGGCGTCCGCCTCGCCTGCGGATACGACCTACGCCAACCAGCTCAAGTCGGCCGCCATCCTGCAAAAGCTGTACGAACAGAACCCGCGTCATCCGGGCGTGACGCATTTTACGATCCACGCTTACGATTTCGCGCCGCTGGCCGAGCAAGGCATTCCGGCTGCGCGCCGCTATGCCGAAATTGCGCCGGCCGTGCCGCATGCCAGGCACATGCCGTCGCACATCTACTCGATGGTTGGCATGTGGGAGGACTCGATCGCCTCCAATGCGTCGGCGATTTCGATCCAGCCCGATTACTACCACGCGGCGGATTTCGCCGTTTACGCGTACCTGCAGCTCGCGCAGGACGACAAGGCCAAGGCGCAGGTCGAGAGGTCGCTTGCCACTGCGGATCGCGGCGATCGGCCCGATCGTCTCTGCGAACTTCACCGCCAAGAACGCCATGCCGGCGCGTTATGTCCTCGAGCGCGCCGATTGGAGCGGAGCCGCGTCGCTCGCTTTCAAACCAAGCCAATATCCGCAGGCCGATTCGCTCATTCGATTCACGCGCGGTCTCGGAATGGCGCGGAGCGGGGATCTCGCCGGCGCCAGGGAAGAGATCGAGGCGATCAAGACACTGCGCGCCGCGCTTGAGAAAGCCAATCAGTCCTACTGGGCCGACCGGTCGGAAGAACAGATCCTCGCGATTTCGGCCTGGATCGGGCTCAAGGATGGGTCACGTGACCAGGCCATCAAGCTGATGCGGGCGGCCGCCGACGGCGAGGATGGCAGCATCAAGAATGTCGCGATGGAAAATCGGCTTTATCCGTTCCGCGAACTTCTGGGCGAACTGCTGCTCGAGCTCGGCGAGCCGGTTGCGGCTTCGAAGGAATTCGAAACCGCGCTGCGGCAAACGCCGAAGCGCTATCGTGCATTCCTCGGCGTGGCGCGCGCCGCCAGCGCCTCGGGCGACCGTCAGAAGGCCATCGAATATTACGCCAAGCTCGTCGAGCTCACGAAGAATGCCGACAGCGACCGCGCCGAGACACGCGAAGCCAAGGCGTTCATCGCCAGCAAGAAAGCGAGCCTCCAGTGATCCGTGCGGTCGCATCGGCTGCGATCCTCGGCGCGCTGATCGCGGCTGGCGTCAGTTTCGCCGGGCGCGATTTGGCCCGGCAAAATGACGGCAAAGGTCGGCCGGGTGCCGTTGCAGAGGCCGCGCTTCCAGAGGATTGGCCGATCTGTACGGCGATGACGGCCATGGGGACGGAAGCGGACTGGGCGCAGCTCGATCCCGATTTCGCCGCCGGCAAGAGGGCGCTTGTCGCTGAGGACTGGAACGGCGCAATCGCAGCACTCAAGCTCGCCGTGTTGCGCGATCCGCGCAACGCAGACATCCAGAACTACATCGGCTACGCCTACCGGCGGCTGCGCGACATGGGACCGGCCATGGGCCATTACCAGCAGGCGCTGATGTTCAACCCTCGCCACCGCGGCGCCCACGAACATCTCGGCGAGCTCTATCTTGCGCTCGGCGAGCCGATCAAAGCCGCAGAGCAGCTCGCAACGTTGCGGGAGATCTGCCTCGTTCCATGCGCTGAGGTCGCCGACCTCGAACGTGCGATCGCGGGCTATCAAGCGATGGCCTTGAAGCCGGGTCCGACGGCAACCTTCTGAACGGAGCCCGGTTCGGATACCAACGAGAACCGCAACGGCGGCCCGGAATCGACCGGACCGCCGTTGCGGTGGGGCTCATACGTCTGTTCCCGGACGCGTTGTCGCGAGATCAGCTCGGCGGATTGAAGTCAGGATCGTGGTCGCCGATCCGCGAGCGGTCGAAGCTCGGATCGTAAGACCCGCTATTCACTGGCGCGCGCGGGACGACGATGGTCGGTTCCTGAACCTGATTATAACTGCCGCGGTAGTGCCGCAGAGCATGCGTCGGCTTGTGCGGGGCGGGCTGTTCCTGGGCGAGGACCGGGCTTGCGAGTGCGGCAGTCACGATCGCGACGGCGCTGAGAGTTTTGATCATCATAAGGGTTTCCATCTTGACGTGGTGAACCCCTCCTAAGGATGTTTCCTGATCTCTCCTAACATCGTGCCTGCCGGCTGGCGAAACACGTTGCGCAAGATGGATTCAAACGGGCGTGAGCCGCTCTCACACGTCACGCCGCCATTCGTGATTGGTTGTCGCACGGTTGTTAAGGTTTGCCGGTGGCGTCGATCACAGCCGCCGCGCGCGCCATGGCATCCGCCTTCGCGGCCTGATTGCCCGGCACCGCCTGGCGTCTTTCTCCGGGATCGTCAAAGTCGTGCGTCGCGCCCGGATAGAGCATCACGGCGATATTCGTGCCGGCGCTGAGCGAACGCTCGGCGACGTGCTGGCAGATGACCGGCGAGACCTCCTCATCGTCAGCTCCGAGAAACATCGAAAGCGGCGCGGTGGCCGTCACCGTGTTCTCGAGCAATGCCTCGCGGCCGCAGCCCGGATAGAAAACCAGCGCGGCGCGGAAGCCATCGTTTGCTTTCTGGCGGATCATCACATTCAGCGCCGTCGATCCGCCGTTCGACCAGCCTTGCAGGAAAATGCGATTGGCCGCGACGTCAGAACGGCCGCGCAGATAGAGCAAGCGCGGCTTCGGCATCGAGCGGACGCACCGTCTTCTCGTTGACTTCGTCGCGATCCGGGTCGTCATGCGTGAAGCGGCCGAAGCCATGCGCCTTGCCGCGCGGCCCAAAGCTGTCGGGCAATATTGCAATCACGCCGCGCCCGGCCCAGAACTCGCCCCACATCGCATGACGCTTCGACAACGTCGCAGCGTTGCACGGCGAATTGATCCCGCGCGAGACCTGCGCGCAGTCCTTGTTGAAATTAGCCGAATAGGGCCCCGCGCGGCCGTGCAGCAGGACGATCGCCGGATGCGGGCCCGGCGTCTTGGGCTTGAAGAGATAGCCGACCAGGTCGGTCTGGCCGTCGGCGCTCTTGAAATAGACGGTCTCGGGTTCGGCCCGCGCGGGCATGGCGGTGCAGCGCCAACAACAGCAACACGGAAGCAAAACGGAAAATCATTCGGGGCCCAATCAATGACGTCGACGACTGTTCGTCGCGCAATGACCTTCAACCGTTCAAATGGCCGAGCTAGTTGCCAAGCTTGATGCCGGCATCCTTGACCACCTTCGCCCATTCCGGGATTTCCTTGCGGATGATGGCGGCGAATTCGGCCGGTGTGTTGCCGACCGGTTCGATGCCGAGTTCATCGAATTTCTTGCGCACCTCAGGCGTCGCCAGCGTCCTGGCGGTCTCGGCGTATAGTTTGTCGACGATATCCTTGGGCGTGCCAACCGGGGCGACCAGACCGAACCACGGCACGGCCTCGAAGCCCGGATATCCGGATTCCGCCATGGTCGGCAATTCCGGCGCGAGCGGCGAGCGCTTGATCGAGGTGATCGCGAGCGCGCGCAGTTTGCCCTGGCGGGCGAGCGGCACGACGTTCACGATATTGGCGAATGACATCGTGATGCGGCCCGCAAGCAGGTCCGGCATCAGCGCGGTGGTGCCGCGATAGGGCACCGATGCAATCTCGACATGCGCCATGTGTTTGAACAATTCGGCGGCGAGATGTTGCGACGTGCCCACGCCGGCATGGCCATAGGAAAGCTTGCCGGGGCTGGCTTTGGCGAGCGCCACGAGGTCCTCCACCGACTTGATCGGCAATTCTGAGGGAACCGCGAGCACGTTCGCCGCGACGAATACCTGCGAGATCGGAGCGAAATCCTTCACCGGGTCGAATGGCAGCGTTTCATACAGGCTCGGATTGATCACGAGCGACGAGTTGCCGCCCATCAGCAGCGTGTAGCCGTCGGCTGTGGCTTTGGCGACCTGGGCCGTCGCAATGTTGCTGCCGGCGCCGGGAACATTCTCGACCACAAAGGGCGAACCCCAGACTTCGGCGAAACGATCGGCGAGAATCCGCGCCGCAAGGTCGGGCGCGGTGCCAGGCGTGAAGCCGACCAGAATTTTCACCGGCCGGTTCGGATAGGCCGATTGCGCCGAAACCGTCGGCGCCGCGACCAGCACGGCCAGGCCGATGAACAAGACGGCGAACAAGCCAGCGAACAGGTTCGAAGCGAGCCTCATCGTTTTCCCTGTCCCGCACGAGCGCGTGGTTCGGTCCTTGTCGTCGAACGCGATTGATAGTCTGGCACCGGCGAACATCGTCCGCAAGGCGAGCCGGGCCCGTGGTTGAATTACACCGCGACCCGCGTCTGCCTGCGAGCGATTACCGCTCGGTGCGGGTCAGCCCTGCGTTGCAGCGCACGGCCGCATTTCGTTTGCCTCGCGTCAGCTTTTCAATCTAGAAGCTGAACAGTCCTGTTTCGGCACGGCGAGCTTCGCTCGCAAACGCAAACGTAACGAAAAAACAAGCAGCGTGGCTCCCACCAATCCATCCAGCACCCGCACGCTTTTCCTCGCTTTGCTGGCGCTCGCCTGCGGGCACACGCTGTCCACCTTGCTGCGGACCGTGCCGGGCATCAGCCTCGATCTGATGGCGAACGATTTTGCGACGCCGCCGCAGAGGCTCGCGAGCCTGATCGCGGTCTATCATTTTTCGTTCGCGGCGTTTCAGATCCCGGTCGGCACCGCCATGGACCGGTTCGGCGTGCGGCCGGTTTCGCTGTGCTTGTTCGCGGGAACGATCGTGGGCGCATTGGCGAGCGGCTTTGCGAGCGGGACGGCGAGCTTTGTTTTCGCGCAATTCCTGATCGGCGTTTCGACCTCGGGCATGCTGATGTGCCCGATGACGCTCGCCGCCAAGCAGCTTTCGCCAGAGCGGTTCGGCCTGTGGTCCGGCGCCATTCTCTCCCTCGGCAATACCGGCATGCTGCTGTCGGCAAGCCCGCTGGCTTACGTCGTCGAACATTACGGCTGGCGTTCGAGCTTCTTCATTGCGGCGGCGGTCGGCGTCGTCATTGCGGCTGCCGTGTTCGCGCTGGTGCCGAACCAGCCGCCCGAACACAAGGACCAGTCGTCGCCTCTGTCGCAAATGGCCGAGGTGTTTCGCTTAGGGTTATCGCGTCCGATGCGCGGCATCATTGCGCTGGCGCTGGTGTCGCTCGCGTCCACGCTCGTGATCCGCGGCGTGTGGGGCGCCCCATGGCTGATGGATATCAAAGGCCTCAGCCGAATCCAGGCGGGCAATCAACTCGGCCTTTTCACACTGTCGCTCATCATCGCGCCGGTGTGTTCGGGCATCATCGATCGAAAGTTCGGCCATCGCCGGATGATTTTGGCAGGCGGTCATCTGTTGGGCGCGCTGTGCATCGCGCTGATGGCGCTCGGCGCGCGGGACGGCTTGCTCTCGCGGCTGTTTCACGTCGAGGTCATGCCGTCGCAGTTCGATTCCGTGCTGCTGGTCGTGATGGGATTTGTGGTCTCGACCCAGTCGCTGCTGTTCGGGATGACCACGCAACTCATGGGGCCGGCGAGAGCCGGTCGCGCGCTCGCCGCCACCAACCTGTCGCTGTTCCTGGGGACCGCGCTATTGCAGTCGGCAACCGGCGTCGTGGCTGCGGTGTATGGGTTGCCGAGCGTGATGATGTTCGTGGCGGCGTCGCTCGCCGCCGGAGCGGTGACGTTCCTGATGTATACGAAGCCCGCGCCGAAGGCGTAGCTGGAAGTTACATCACGGCAAGTGACCGGCGGTTGACGCAGTCCCGGACGTCGCGCACGATTGTCGCCTGCTGCCATGGTGCTCTGATCAGGAGTCTTCAGATGAATCGCATTGTCTCAGCGCTACTCGCTACGTTGCTCGCGACTTCGGCACAGGCGGCCGAGTACATGCAGAAGACGCCGTTTCAGTTGTCGCGCGCGTTTTCGCCGGGAGTCGTCACCTCAGGTGGAATGACGGTCTGGGTCGCCGGACAGACTGCGACGGAAGACGGCGAAGGCCGCAATATCGCGAACAACTTCGAGGCCCAGGTCAAACAGGTGATGGCTCAGATCGACGGCGTGTTGAAGCGTGCCGGCGGCAGCCTGGACAACGTCGTAGCCATGACGGTCTTCATCAAGGAATCCCGCTACGGCGACAAGTTTGTCGAAATGCGCAAGGACTTCTTCAAGAACGGAAACTATCCCGGCAGCGCGCTCATCACCGTGACCAATTTCGCCCGGCCTGGAATCGAGATCGAAATCCAGGCGATTGGCGTGGTCGGCGACGCCTGCTCGAACGACAATCCCTGCACGGCCGAAGGCAAAGCCAAGGCGGCGCAGAAATAAGGCGGCGCGAAATAAGTCGACGGAGAAATAGTGAGCGGCGGCCGGGGATTTACTCCGCGGCCGTCGTTTCCGGCAGCTTGGCGCCCTTGCCGTAGCGCTGATCGATATAGTCGATCACCAGCGCCTTGAAGTCAGCGGCAATGCCAGGTCCGCGCAGGGTGCGGAATTTCTTGCCATCGACAAACACCGGCGCGGCCGGCGCTTCGCCGGTGCCGGGCAGCGAGATGCCGATATTGGCGTGCTTGGATTCGCCGGGGCCGTTGACGATGCAGCCCATGACGGCAACGTTGAGTTCTTCAACGCCCGGATATTGTGTCTTCCAGCCCGGCATCTCGACGCGGATGAAATCCTGGATCGAGCGCGCCAGTTCCTGGAACGTGGTCGAGGTGGTGCGGCCGCAGCCCGGGCATGCCGCCACCAGCGGCACGAAGGTGCGGAAGCCCATGGTTTGCAGCAGTTCCTGCGCCACTTGCACTTCCAGCGTGCGGTCGCCGCCGGGTTCCGGCGTCAGCGAAATGCGGATGGTGTCGCCGATGCCGTCTTGCAGCAGGATGCCGAGCGCAGCCGACGAAGCGACGATGCCCTTCGAGCCCATGCCGGCCTCAGTCAGGCCGAGATGGATGGCGTAATCCGAACGGCGCGCCAGTTCCTGATAGACCGCGATCAGATCCTGCACGGCGGAGACCTTCGCCGACAGGATCATCTTGTTCTTGGGCATGCCGAGTTCTTGCGCACGCGCCGCCGACAACAGCGCCGACTGCACCATGGCCTCGCGGGTCACGGCGCGGGCATCGCGCGGATTCGGCGAAGCCGTGTTCTCGTCCATCAGCTTGGTCAGCAGTTCCTGATCGAGCGAACCCCAATTGGCGCCGATGCGCACCGGCTTGTTGTTCTTGTTGGCGATCTCGATGATGTCGGCGAACTGGGTGTCGCGCTTGTTCTTGAAGCCGACATTGCCCGGGTTGATGCGGTACTTGTCGAGCGCTTCGGCGCAGGCCGGATATTCGGCGAGCAGCTTGTGGCCGATGTAATGGAAGTCGCCGATCAGCGGCGTGGTGATGCCACGCTTGCGCAGGCCGTCGCGGATATGCGGAACGGCAGCGGCGGCTTCTTCACGGTCGACCGTGATCCGCACCATTTCGGAGCCGGCGCGTGACAGCGCGGCAACCTGGGCGATGGTGCCGTCGATGTCGGCGGTGTCGGTGTTGGTCATCGACTGCACGACGATCGGTGCGCCGCCGCCGACGGCAACATTGCCCACCATAACCTGGGTGGTTTTGTGCCGGGCCTTGGGGCCAGCGATGTCGGAGTTCATGTCGTCTTGGGGCAGTTTTTCGGGCTTGTTCATGGGCGTTCAGATATCAGGTTTCGGTGGTGTTCAGCAACGGACCCGCGGCAACCAGGTTGGTTGAGCCCGGGCGGTTAACGAGAAAAAGTCCAGCAATTACAAGCAGGGCTGCAATCCCGAAAACCGGGGTCAGCGCCTCGTGCAGGATGAAATAGCTAGCCACGACGCCAAACAAAGGGGTGATGAAGGAAAATGCCGACAATTTGCTGGCCGAATAGGTCTTAACCAGCGCAAACCAGAGCAAATAGGTCAATCCGACCACCCAAACCGCCTGATAGGTCAGCACGAAAATCGTTAACGGCCCGGGAACCCGGGTCACGGTCTCGCCCGAGATCCATGCGGCGAGGCCCAGAATCGGGATCGAAATCGCCACCTGGTAGATAAGTGCCTTTTCCGGCGGAGCGTGCTGAAGCCGCGTCGCCTTCACCATGACCGTCGTTGCCGCCCAGAGCGCGCCGCCGCCGACGATCAGAAGGTCGCCCCACAGCACGTCGGCATCGACGTCGGCCTGCGGAACGCCGATCGCGAGCGCCACGCCGATAAAGCTTAGGCCCAGGCCCGCCCATTGCGCGGCGTGCAACCGCTCGCCAAGCAGCCGGTAGGAACCAAATGCCACGAAAAACGGCGCGGTATAGAGAAACACCACGGCGCGCGATGCCGATGTCAGCAGCAGCCCGCGATAGATCATCACGAATTCGATGCCGAACAGCAGCCCGAAGACCAGTCCGGCGTAAAGCGTTCCGTCGCGGGTGAAGATCTTCACGCCGCGAAAGCGCGCGATCAGCAACAGCACGGGAAGGGCGCCGACGGAGCGGATCGTGCCTTGCAAGAGCGGCGGCATGTCCGGCAGCGCCAGCTTCACCGCGATCTGGTTGAAGCCCCAGCTCAGGCACAACATCAGCATCACGGCGATCGCGCCGGGGCTGAGCGAGCGCGCCGCCGACGAGACCGGCAAAGTTTCGGAACTCATGAAGCTTCTTCTTAATTCTGGCAGTGCGTACAAACGCCGGTGACTTCGACAATCGACATGCGCGGCGCAAACCCGGTCGAGCGCACGGAGGCATTGAGACTCTGCGCGACCGATGCGGCCGGCACCTCGCCAACCAGGCCGCAGCGCTCGCATATCAGGAATGCCACCATCGCGGCCTCATCGTGGTCATGGGCGCAGGCGAGAAAGGCGTTGCGGCTCTCGATCCGGTGCACGAGACCGTTCTCGATCAGGAAGTCGAGCGCACGGTAGACCGTGATCGGCGCCGGCCTCGGCTTTGATTTCGCGAGTTCCTCGATGATCTCATAGGCGCCGAGCGGCCGGTGGTTCGACAACAGCGCTTCCAGTACCTGGCGTCGGATCGGCGTGAACTTCTGCGAACGCTTCGCGCATATCCGCTCGGCGTGCTGCAACGCGTCGGCGGTGCAACGGCCATGATCATGACCGGGCGCCGGAAATGTTGGTTTGGCGAGCCTCATTTTGCTGAGTCTATCATCTAGTCGGACGATCCAAAATCCCGTTGCGTGGAATACGGCTTGGCCTGGCTGCTGCTGCACGCCTCTAGCCATGTTGTTTTGACAGGGCAGCAGCGCAATGCTACAGCCGTGAAAAATTCATAAGCAAGCTTATTATATCCAAAGCTTACGAGAAGGGGCCTTTTCAATGCGCAGTTCCGTTGACATGAACTTCCTGTTCACGCTCGGCGAATTGGCGCGGCTGGTGCGCGCCCATGCCGATCGACAGGCCGCGCGCTACGGCATTACGCGTGCGCAGTGGGCGGTGCTGGCCAAAATCGAGCGTTTCGAAGGCATGAAGCAGTCCGAACTTGCCGAGCAGATGGAGATGCAGCCGATCACGCTGACGCGATTGATCGACCGTCTCTGCGACAATGGCTGGATCGAGCGTCGCGGCGACGAGACCGACCGCCGCGTCAACCGGCTGTACTTGCGCAAGGCGGCCAAGCCGCTGCTCGCCAAGCTCAATGGTCTACGCTCCGAAATCACGACAACCGCACTTGAGGGCATCAGCCCGTCCGACGCGAACCGGCTTCTCGGCCAGCTCGAGTCGATCAAGGAAAACCTCCGCAACGCCATTCAAGATGCAGAAGAAGATGCAAGGAAGGAACAGCGCTATGGCTGATCCCGTGTTGAAATTCCCGCCCGAGCAAAAGGGCGCGCCGGGCCAAGTGCCTCGCGAGAAGCTCGCAGGCACCCCGCGCCGGCGGTTGATGGCCGCGATGCGCCGCTATCGCCGCTTCCTCCTGCTCGTGGTGTTGCCGCTCGTCGCCGTGATCGGCGGCGTCACGGTGTATCTCAATGGCGGCCGCTACGTGGGCACCGACGACACCTATGTCGGCGCACAGAAGGTTCTGATCACGCCCGACATCTCCGGCCGCATCGACAAGGTCGTGGTGAAGGAAGGCCAGGTCGTCCACAAGGGCGATGCGCTGTTCGAGATCGACCCGGTGCCGTTCCGCCTCACCGTGGATCGTGCCAAGGCCGCCGTCGCGCAGGCCAAGACGAGCTACAGCAACCTGGTCGCCAACATCAAGATTTACGACCAGATGGCCGAGTTGATGCAGCAGGACATCGATCTCAAGCAGCGCGACGTCGACCGCAAGTCGACGCTCGCCAAGAGCAGCTATGGCTCGCAGCTCGATCTCGACAAATCCACCACCGCCCTCGTCACCTCGCGCGCCCAGCTCGCCTTCGTGCAGCAGCAGCGTTCGAGTTCGCTGACGCAACTGCTCGGCAACGCCGACCTCAAGCTCGATGACTTCCCGCCCTATTATCAGGCGCAGGCCGCGCTTGCGCAGGCCCAGCGCGACCTCGATCACACCGAGATGCGCGCGCCGATCGACGGCATCGCGACGCTGGTCGACCAGATCCAGCTTGGCCGCTTCGTCGTCGCCGGCTCGCCGGTCTTTACGATCATCGATGTCGGCAAGCCCTGGGTCGATACCAACCTGAAGGAATCGGATCTGACGCATGTCGCGGTCGGACAGGCCGTCGAAATCGACGTCGATGCGTTCCCGGATCATACGTTCAAGGGCACGGTCGGCTCGTTGTCGCCCGGCACCGGCGCGCAATTTGCGATCCTGCCGCCGCAAAACGCCACCGGCAACTTCGTCAAGGTGGTCCAGCGCGTGCCGGTGCGGGTCTACTTCGACCAGAACGATCCGATGATCAAGAAGCTGAAAGCCGGCATGAGCGCCTATGCCACGATCGATACCGGCCACAAGCGTACGCTTGCGGGATTGCTCGGCATTCGCTCGGCCACGGCGAAGCAGGATCAGGACTAAGGTCGATGTCGCCGACGGCGATCCCAACGCCCAGCGCCGTTCCCGGAATGCGGCGGAACATGGTGACGATCTGCGCCATGACCGCCACGATCATGCAGGCGCTCGACACCACCATCGCCAATGTCGCGCTGCCCTACATGCAGGGAACGCTGTCGGCGTCGCAGGACCAGATCAACTGGGTGCTGACGTCCTACATCGTGGCGGCCGCGATCATGACCGCGCCGGTGGGGTGGATCGCCAACCGTTATGGCCGCAAGCGCACCTTCATCATCTGCTCGGCCGGATTCACGCTGGCCTCGGTGCTGTGCGGGCTCGCGCAGGATATCAACCAGATGGTGCTGTTTCGCCTGCTGCAAGGGGTGTTCGGCGCCGCGCTGGTGCCGTTGTCACAGGCGGTGATGCTCAACTCCTACGCGCTGCACGAGCGCGCCAAGGCGATGTCGATCTGGGGCATGGGCGTGATGATGGGCCCGATCATGGGGCCGTCGCTCGGCGCCTGGCTGACCGAGACCTATTCCTGGCACTGGGTGTTCTTCGTCAACCTGCCGTTCGGTATCGTCACGGTCGATCGGCCTGATGGTCTTCATGGACGAGACGCGGAAGGACCTCAATCTGCGTTTCGACTGGCTCGGCTTCGCGGCGCTCGCGATCGGGATCGGTGCGCTACAGGTGGCGCTCGACCGCGGCGAACAACTCGGCTGGCTCGAATCCAACGAGATCATCGCCGAGTTCGTCATCGCCATTGTCGGCTTCTATTATTTCTTCGCGCACTCCTTCACGACGGATCGCCCCTTTATCCAGTTTGCGCTGTTCCGGGATCGCAATTTCCTCACCGGCTGCATCTTCATGACGGTGATGGGGCTCGTGCTGTACTCGACGATGGCGCTGGCGTCGCCCTACCTGCAAAACGTCATCGGCTATCCCATCATCACCGCGGGCGTGCTGCTCGCAAGCCGCGGTTGCGGCACCTTTGTCGCGATGATGCTGGTCGGCCGCCTGATGCGCTACATCGAGGCGCGCACGCTGATCATCACGGGCTTGAGCCTCACCGCGCTGTCGCTGTTTTTCATGACGGCCTGGACCGACCAGACCGGCGTGCCGGAAATCGTGACCATCAGCATCATTCAGGGCTTTGGCTTCGGGCTCGTCTTCGTGCCGCTCTCGACGGTGGCGTTCATGACGCTGCCGAACCATCTGCGCACCGACGGCACCTCGATGCTGACCTTGATGCGCAATGTCGCGAGTTCGGTCGGCATCTCGATCGTGATCGCGCAACTCACCGAGGGTGGTCGGCGGGTCTATGCGATCCTGTCCGAGCACATCAATCCGTTCAACCAGGCGCTGCAGATGCCGGACGTGCACAGCATGATCAATCTCGGCACCGACAAGGGGCGCGCCATGGCGGACGTGCTGGTGCAGCTTCAGGCGCAGATCATCGCCTTCTCGCAGGATTATCAGCTCGTGATGTTCTTCATCCTGGGTTCGATCCCGCTGGCGCTCATGATCGGTTCGACCAAGGTCGCGCTGCGAAAGCAGGCGGCGGGACCCGAACACGCCGTGATGGAATAGAATTTCGAAAAATTCCGGGCTCAAACGAAGAAGGAGCGCTGCTTGCCGCAGCGCTCCCTCAAATCTTCGTGGATCGAACGGCCGCGATCAGAAGTGGTAGTTGATGCCGACCTGTCCGCTGTTGATGTTGACGGTTCCCGAGGGGATGCCGCCGGCAACCTGCGTAAAGAAGTTCTGGCTCGAGAAGCTGCGATAGAGGTATTCCGCCTTGAACGACCAGCGCGGCATGAACATCCACTCGATGCCGGCGCCCGCCGTCCAGCCGGTCATGGTCTGGCTGTCGCTGACGCTACCAAGGCCGACGACGCTCACGCCAAGCTTTGTGTCCGCGAGCGCGAAGCCGCCCGTGCCATAGAGCAGCACCTGGTCGAATGCGACGCCAACGCGGCCACGGACCGTGGCGAGCGCATCGACTTTCGCCGTCGCGGTAACACCAAGAGCGCTCGCGCTGCTGGTGAGGTCGGCCCACGCGCCATCGGCTTCGATGCCGAACACGAACTGGCTGAATTGCCAGTTGTAACCGACGGTGCCGCCGGCGAAGCCGCCTTTGACGCCGAGCTGGTCGTCACTGTTGTTGCCGTAGCCCCCCATCGCACCAATGTAGAACCCGCTCCAGTTGGTGACGGGACTAACGATGGGCGCTTTCGTGTAGGGCGCGCTCGGCGGCGCAGGCAAGTCGGCGGCGTAAGCTGCGCCTGAGATCGAGGTCAGCAAAAGTCCCAAAACAAGTCTTTTCATTATTCTCCCCAGCGGTACGTAGGCACTTCCTACGATTAGGGGAGGTTTCAGGCTGTTACAACCCGGTTGCACAACCGGTAAGTATAAAACCAGCGAGTGTGGCTGCCAGAACACAGATCTTTCAATTGGATAACGGGCCGTGAACGAATGGACCGGTACCGCGCCGGCGCCTCAGACGTCGAAGAACACGGTCTCGTTGTCGCCCTGCAGGTGAATGTCGAAGGTGTAGACGGCGTTGCCGCCGGCCTTGCGCTTCGCAACCAGCGTGGCACGGCGATCGGCGGGCACCAGCGCCAGCACGGGGTCAGTGGCGTTGGCGGCTTCGCCATCGAGATAGATCCGCGTGTAGTTGTGCAGGATCATGCCGCGGGCAAAAATCGCGACCAGAATATGCGGCGCCTGCGGCTGGCCGCCGGGGCCGGGCACGGCCCCCGGCTTGATCGTGTCGAAGGCGTATTCGCCGTTGGTGCCGGTGCCGCAGCGGCCGAAGCCACGGAATTTGGTATTCGGCAGCGCGCGGGTGTCCTTGGGGTCGACGAAGCGGCCCTGTGCATCGGCCTGCCAGATTTCCAGCATGCAGTCGGGCACGGGCTTGCCGTCGCCGTCGAACACGGCTCCCTCGATCCGGATGCGCTCGCCGGTCGCATCCGACGTCACGAGATTGTTCGTGAACGCGTCGTTCCACTCGTAGTGACCGCCCGGCGTCAGCCCATAGGCGAAAAAGGGACCGACAGTCTGTGACGGCGTGATGCCTTCCGGCTTCTTCTCGGCCACTATTTCGTCTCCATCGGCGTAGCGTTACGGCCGCGCAGGACAATGTTGAAGCGGTAGCACAACGCCCATTCAGGCTGGGTGTTTTCGAGGTCAAAGTCGGAAACCATTCGCGCGCGTGCCTTTTCGTCCGTGACCGAATTGAAGATCGGATCGAACGGAAACAACGGATCGCCCGGGAAATACATCTGCGTCACCAGCCGCGATACGAAAGAGTGGCCGAACACCGAGAAATGGATGTGCGCCGGCCGCCAGGCATTGTGGTGATTGCCCCAGGGGTACGCGCCGGGCTTCATCGTGACGAACTTGTAGTGGCCCTCACTGTCGGTCTGGGCGCGGCCTGCGCCGGTGAAGTTCGGATCGAGCGGCGCCGGATGCTGATCGCGCACGTGGATATAACGTCCGCAGGCATTGGCCTGCCAAAGTTCGACCAGCGCATTGGGCACGCCGCGGCCGTCTTCATCGAGCACGTGGCCGTGCACGATGATGCGCTCGCCGATCGGTTCGCCCTTGTGTTGCGTGGTGAGATCGGCATCTCCCGGCCGCACGGTCTCGTGGCCGTACACGGGCCCGGTCAACTCCGACAGCGTGTGCGGCATGATGATCAGCGGCTTCGACGGCGAACGCTTCACCGTGCTCTTGTAGTCCGGCGACAGCCGCGCCGGATGCGCCGCGTTGCTGCTGATGGGATAAATGAGGGTCATGTTTCTATCCTCCGCGTCATTCCGGCATGGTCCGGAGGACGCAGACGCCGCTCGAACCATGAGGCTCGAGATTCCGGGTCTGCGGCCTTCGCGCTCCCGGAATGACGGACTAAGTCCGTCAGTTCAACTTCTCGATTGCCATCGCGACGCCCTGGCCGACACCGACGCACATGGTGGCGAGAGCCCGCTTGCCGCCGCGCTTTTCCATACCATGCACGGCGGTCACGACGAGACGCGCGCCGCTCATGCCGAGCGGATGGCCGAGCGCGATCGCGCCGCCATGCGGATTGACGAAATCGGCATCGTCCTTGACGCCGAGCTGGCGCAGGCAAGCAATACCCTGGCTCGCAAACGCTTCATTGAGTTCGATCAAATCGAAATCGGTGATTTTCAATCCCAACCGTTCCATCAGCTTCTTCGTCGCCGGAACCGGGCCGATGCCCATGATGCGCGGCGGCACGCCGGCCGAGGCGAGCCCGAGAATGCGCGCGCGTGGCGTCAGCCCATGCTTCTTCACGGCGGCTTCCGATGCCAGGATCATCGCGGCAGCGCCGTCATTGACGCCGGAAGCGTTGCCGGCGGTCACGGTGCCGGGATTGCGCACGATCGGCTTCAGCTTGGCGAGGCCTTCCAGCGTGGTTTCGGGGCGCGGATGCTCGTCCTTGTCGACGGTGATCGGGCCGGCCTTGCCGCCGGGCACGGTAACCGGCGTGATCTCCTCGGCGAAATAGCCCGCCGCGATGGCCTTGCCGGCGCGTTGCTGCGAGCGGATGGCGAACGCATCCTGATCGGCGCGCGACACCTGGAATTCCTCGGCGACGTTCTCGCCGGTCTCCGGCATCGCATCGACGCCATACTGCGCCTTCATCAAGGGATTGATGAAGCGCCAGCCGATGGTGGTGTCGAAAATGTCAGCCGAGCGCGAAAATGCTTCCGCCGCCTTGCCCATCACGAACGGGGCCCGCGTCATCGATTCCACGCCGCCGGCAATGGCGAGATCGATCTCGCCCGCACGAATGGCGCGCGCGCCGGCGCCGACCGCATCCAGTCCCGACGCGCAGAGCCGGTTGAGGGTCTGGCCCGGAACCTTGTCCGGAATTCCCGCCAGCAACAGCGCCATCCGCGCCACGTTGCGGTTGTCCTCGCCGGCCTGGTTGGCGCAGCCGAAATAGACTTCATCGACCTCGCTCCAGTCGAGGTTCGGGTGCTTGGCCATCAGCGCCTTGATCGGGGTCGCGGCGAGGTCGTCGGCGCGGACCTTGGCGAGCGAGCCGCCGAAACGGCCGATCGGGGTCCGTATCGCGTCACATACAAATACATCGCCCATCGGTCGTCTCCTTGATGTTCCCTGAGTTAGCGCGAGTTGTAGGAGCGGCGATGGAACAGGTCAATTGATGGCTTTTTACGTCTATCACAAGGCCGCCATGCGGCGAGGCCGGGTCATATTCCGGCCGGCGGTAGAGAGCGTGGAAAACGCGCCGGGAAGCGGCAAACTGAATAGGACTGGCCGTGAAAATTAAGTAGTTTGCGCCGCTCATGACCATCAAACCGACATTTCCAGCATCCGCCGACACCGACGCGCAAGCCCCTGCCGAGCCGGCGGCGCGCGTCACGCCGATGATGGAACAGTACCTCGAAATCAAGGCGGCCAACCCCGGCCTGTTGCTGTTCTACCGGATGGGCGATTTCTACGAGCTGTTCTTCGAGGACGCCGAGATTGCCTCCCGCGCGCTCGGCATCATGCTGACCAAGCGCGGCAAGCATCAGGGCGCCGACATCCCGATGTGCGGCGTGCCGGTGGAACGCTCGGACGATTACCTGCACCGCCTGATCGCGCAGGGTTTCCGGGTCGCGGTCTGCGAGCAGATGGAAGATCCGGCGGCCGCGCGGGCCCGCGGCAACAAAAGCGTCGTGCGCCGCGACGTGGTGCGGCTGGTCACGCCGGGCACGTTGACCGAAGACACGCTGCTCGATGCCCGCGCCAATAATTACCTGCTCGCGATCGCGCGGATGCGTGGCTCGGGCGGCGCGGATCGGCTGGGGCTTTCCTGGATCGATATTTCGACGTCGGAATTTGTCGTCACGGAATGCGGGACAGGCGAACTCGCGGCGACGCTGTCGCGCATCAATCCCAACGAGATCATCGTCACCGATGCGCTCTATGGCGACACCGATGTCGGGCCGACCTTGCGCGAATGGCCGGCGGTGACGCCGTTGACGCGGGACGTCTTCGACAGCTCTACCGCCGAGCGGCGGCTCTGCGATTACTTCGCGGTCGCCACCATGGACGGTCTGTCGGCGATGTCGCGGCTCGAGGCGACCGCCGCGGCTGCTGCCGTGACCTATATCGACCGCACCCAGGTCGGAAAGCGCCCGCCGCTGTCGCCGCCCGCGCGCGAGGCCACCGGCACCACCATGGCGATCGATCCGGCGACCCGCGCCAATCTCGAACTGACGCGCACGCTCGGCGGCGAACGCCGCGGCTCGCTGCTCGATGCGATCGATTGCACGGTGACATCAGCGGGCTCGCGGCTATTGGCACAGCGGCTGGCCGCGCCGTTGACCGATGCAAGCGCGATCGCGCGGCGGCTGGATGCCATCGCAACTTTCGTGGCCGATAGCGGCCTGCGCGACGATCTCCGCGCCACGCTGCATGCGGCGCCCGATCTGTCGCGCGCATTGGCGCGGCTGTCGGTCGGACGCGGCGGCCCGCGCGATCTTGCGGGCCTGCGCGATGGCGTCCTCGCCGCCGATCAGGTGCTGGCGCATCTCGCACGAATGGGCGAGCCGCCGCAGGAAATCGCAGCCAGCGATGGCCGCGCTGCGCCGGCCGTCGCGCGAACTGGCGCGCGAGTTCGAACGTGCGCTGTCGGAACAATTGCCGTTGCTCAAGCGCGACGGCGGCTTCGTGCGCGAAGGCTATGAGCCCGCGCTCGATGAATCGCGTAATCTGCGCGACGCCTCGCGGCTGGTCGTGGCCTCGATGCAGGCGCGCTACGCCGACGACACCGGCGTCAAGGGTCTGAAGATCCGTCACAACAACGTGCTCGGTTATTTCGTCGAGGTCACCGCGCAACATGGCGACAAGCTGATGTCGCCGCCGCTCAATGCCACTTTCATCCATCGCCAGACCCTGGCAGGGCAGGTGCGCTTCACCACGTCCGAGCTCGGCGAGATCGAAGCGAAGATCGCCAATGCCGGCGACCGCGCGCTCGGGCTGGAGCTGGAAATCTTCGAAAAGCTCTGCGCGCTGGCGGTTGCCGCGAGCGAAGACTTGCGTGCGGCGGCGCACGCCTTCGCCGTGCTCGATGTCGCGACCGCGCTCGCCAAGCGCGCCGTGGACGACAACTATGTCCGGCCCGAGGTCGACGGTTCGTTGTCGTTTGCGATCGAGGGTGGCCGCCATCCGGTGGTCGAGCAGGCGCTGAAGCGCGATGGCCAGCCGTTCATTGCCAATGCCTGCGATCTGTCGCCGGCGCCGCAGCAACAATCAGGCCAGGTATGGCTGCTCACCGGCCCGAACATGGCCGGTAAATCGACCTTCCTGCGTCAGAACGCGCTGATCGCGCTGCTGGCGCAAATGGGTTCGTTCGTGCCGGCGGCGCGGGCGCGAATAGGGGTCGTCGATCGGTTGTTCTCGCGCGTCGGCGCGGCGGACGATCTGGCGCGCGGCCGCTCCACTTTCATGGTGGAGATGGTGGAAACCGCCGTCATCCTCAATCAGGCCAGCGAACGTTCGCTCGTGATCCTCGACGAGATCGGCCGCGGCACCGCGACCTTCGACGGGTTGTCGATCGCCTGGGCCGCGATCGAGCATCTGCATGAGGCCAACCGCTGCCGCGCGCTGTTCGCGACGCATTATCATGAGCTCACGGCGTTGTCGGCGAAGCTGCCGCGGCTGTTCAACGCCACCGTGCGCGTCAAGGAATGGCAGGGCAATGTCGTGTTCCTGCACGAAGTGTTGCCGGGTTCGGCCGATCGCTCCTACGGCATTCAGGTGGCCAAGCTTGCCGGGTCTGCCGCCGCCGGTGATCGCGCGCGCGAAATCAGTGCTGGCGAAACTCGAGGCGCAGGACCGCGGCCAGACCGCGCGGGCGCTCGCCGACGATCTGCCGCTGTTTGCGGTGCCGTCGCGCGCGGCCGCCGAGCCCGCGCCGCCGAGTGAAGGCGACAGAGCTGATCGAAGCGGTGAAGGCGCTGCATCCCGACGAGATGTCGCCGCGCGAGGCTTTGGAAGCGCTCTACGCGTTGAAGGCGAAATTGCCGAAATGACTAGTATTCCGGGATGGTCCGAAGGACCAGACCTCATGCGCAATGCGCATCGGGAATCTGAGATTCCAGGCGCACAATTGTGCGCCATAGTTCGATGCTTGCGCATCGCCCCGGAATGACGAGATCATTTTGTGGCGGTGACCTTCCTCCGTCCATGCCACCACAGCGTCAGATTCCAGACGATGCAGGTGGCGAGCGCGAGGCTGAGCGCGGCGGCCGAACCGAGCGGCACCGCGGCGAGATGAAGGACTGCGATCGCAACGCCAAATCCCATCATGCCCCAGCCGCCATTGGCGATCACCGCCGCCGTCGCCGGTCCGCCGATGCGCGGGTGCAGGATCAGCGTCACGCTGGACAGCACCACGGGGAACAGCGCGATCGTGCCGCTGACGAACGGGCCGACCCAGCGCGACAGCGAGACCACGATCGCGACCAGCGTCGCGACCATGGTGGCGCGCAACGGGATGTCGTACCAGCGCCGCGTGATCAGCGGCATCTTCGCCACATGCTGGAAGCGCCTGAAGGCCGGAATGCAAATGCCGAAGGCGATCGCGTTGGCGACGAATCCGCCGAGAAGCGTCCACGTGAACAGGCGCTCGAGCGCGGCCAGCGCGATCCACACGAGCATCGCACCGCCGACGCTGACCAATGCGTTCCAGCGCTGGGCCAGAAACACGTAGGCCAGGCAGTAGAACATGGTGACGGCGTTGATCGGAAAGCTCGCGAGCGCGCCTTCGGAGATGAAGGTCGCGTCGTGATCGAGCGCCAGGAACACGTAAGACGGGCCGGCCGAAATCGGCAAGGTCGCGATCAGCGCGCCGATCACCGGGCCGGAGCGTTCGGTGATCATCGAGGCCGTCACCACGAGGGCGGCGGCCAGCGCCATGCGCAGCGCAAGCAGCAGGACGAAAGCGAGATCGGCGGACATTTTGACGGCCTTCATCCTCCCCGTCGGGAGGATGCGATTGCTTACACCCGGTTCATCGTCACCGAAACTTTCGGGCCGTTCTTGATGGTCTGGTAGACCACGCAATAGCGCTCGGTGAGCTTGAGCAGGAGATCGAGCTTGTCTTGCGGGGCATCGGTCGCGACATCGAAGCGCAGGCGGATTTCGGCAAAGCCAACCGGCGCTTCCTTGTCGACGCCGAGCGTGCCGCGAAAATCGAGATCGCCCTCGGCGCTGACATTGCCGCTCTTGAGCGGGATCTCAATGGCGGTCGCCACCGATTTCAGGGTCACGCCGGCGCAGGCAACGAGTGCTTCAAGCAGCATGTCGCCGGAGCAGAGTTCAAGCCCGGAGCCCCCGGTTGCCGGATGCAGGCCCGCGATCGCCGAGCGCGCGGCCGGTCTCGACCTTGCAGGCGATGCCTTCGTTCTCGATCGAGCCCTTGGCCTTCAGGACGATGTAGGCGGCCTTCGGATCGGTCTTGTATTTTTCCTTGATCGGGGCCTGCGTGGCGCGGAGTTCGGCGGCGTCCATATTGTTCTCCCGGATGTTTTCGGGTCGGATGTAGCGGGTTAACGCACTTATGTCACCACCACAGTGCTTCGCCGGTATTCGATTTCGCGTCGGTCTGGCGCAGGTTTCGGTCGAGCGAACGGTCAAGCGCGGTCAAGACCCGCCGCTTGAAATTGTCGAACGATGGCGAATTGCGGTCGCGCGGTCTTCCGAGGCTGATCTGGATTTCCTCGAACAGCCGGCCCGGCCGCGGCCGCATCACGAAAACGCGGTCGGCGAGCACCACAGCCTCGTCGACGTCGTGGGTGACGAGCACGAGCGTGGGCCGGGTCTCCGCCCACAGGTCCAACAGATGATCCTGCAAATCGCGCCGGGTGAAAGCATCGAGCGCCGAGAACGGTTCGTCGAGCAGCAGCACTTCCGGCTGCGGCACCAAAGCGCGCGCGATCGCGACGCGCTGCGCCTGTCCGCCGGACAATTCGCGCGGCCAGGCATTGGCCTTGTCGGAAAGGCCGACCTTCGCCAGCACATGCGCAATCCTTGCGCGCCTGACCTCGCGCGAGACGTCGCCAAGCCCGAAACCGATATTGTCGGCGACGGAAAGCCACGGCAGCAACCGCGGCTCCTGAAAGATGATGCCGATCTTGGCATGTGGCGCGGTGATGGTCGCGCCGTCGAGCACGACGCTGCCGGAGGTCGCGGGATCGAGGCCCGAGACCGCGCGAAGCAATGTTGATTTTCCGCAGCCGGAGCCGCCGATGATGGCGACGATCTCGCCGACATTGATGGCGGCCGAGAATTTCTCGAGCGCGTGAACGCCGTTCGGATAGGTCTTGTCGACGGTATCGAGCACCAGCATCAGGCCGCTCCGCCACTTCGGGTAAACGCGTCCTGCCATCGCAATAACGGCGCGGCGGCGACCTCGATCAGCCAGTCGGTCGTCTTGCCGAGAATTGCAAAGATCACGATCGCGGCCAGGATCTGCGCCGGCTTGCCGAGTTGCTGGCCGTCGAGCAGGAGATAGCCGAGGCCCTCGGAGGCGCCGATCAGTTCGGCGGCGACGACGAACATCCACCCCAGGCCCAGACCGACGCGCAGCGCCACCACATAGGCGGGCAGCACCGCCGGCAGCAAAATGCGCCGGATCATCGCCGGCCCCGACAGGCGAAAAGCGCGCCCGACCTCGACGATCTTGCGATCGACAGAAAGGATCGCGCCCATCACGCCGAGATAAACCGGAAAAAACACCCCGATCGCGATCAGCACCACTTTCGAGGTTTCGAAGATGCCGAGCCACAGGATAAAGAGCGGCACCCAGGCGAGCGACGGAATGGCGCGCAGCGCCTGAATGGTGGGGTCGAGCAGGCGGCGCGCCAGCGCCCAGTAGCCGCAGATCGCGCCGAGCAACGTGCCGGCGATGACCCCGAAGCCAAATCCGACGAAGACACGGCTCAGCGTTGCCACGATATGGCGCAGCAATTCGCCTGACTTGGCCAGGTCGACGATCTCGGCAAAGACCCGCGAAGGCGGCGGCACCAGCCGCCCCGAGGAGAGGCCAAGCGCGACGATGATCTCCCAGGCGAGCGCAAATCCAAGCGGCAGCAACAGGCCCAGCAGCGGCCGCGCGTAGCTGCGGCGGCCGGCGGGTACTTCGTTATCTGAAATGTCCGGTTTCGCGGTCGCGATGATCTCGCTGGTCATGGCGTACCAAGAACGCTTTTAGTAATGGAATGCAAGATGGCGCAGCGGGCACGGTTACCCTCTCCCCTTGCGGGAGAGGGTGGTTTCGAGCGTCAGCGAGAAACCGGGTGAGGGGTTCCGCTCCCTCGATAGGTCGCTACCCCTCACCCGGCTCGAATTTCGCGTTGCTCATTCTCGCCACCCTCTCCCACAAGGGGAGAGGGCAAGTGGCCGCCGAGGGCAGGGGCTGCTTATGGCGGAGATCAATTCGTCGGCAGCGGAACGCCGTCGTCGATCAACTGATCCAGCGCCGCCTTGACGTCGACCTTGGCGTCGATCACGCCCGCCTGCTGCAGAGCGAGGCCCGCGGCGAGAATGGAGTCCCGCTGCGGCGCGCCGATCCGGCTAAACGAAATGTCGGTGCGTTCCTTGAGCTGCTTGTCGGCCACCACGTCCGGCAGCCGCGTCGCCGTCACCAGGGCCTGTTTCAGCTCGTCATAATGGGCGAGCGAATATTTGCGGGCTTCTTCATATGTTGCGAGCACCCGCTGCGCGATCTGCGGATTGTCCTTCAGGAACGCTTCGCGCACGTTGAGGATGCCCCAGGTGTTGGCATCCGCTTTGCGGAAGAACAGTTTTGCGCCGTCCTCGAGTTCCGCCTGCGCCATCATCGGATCCAGGCCCGCCCACGCGTCGACATCGCCACGGATCAAGGCGGTCTTGCCGTCGGCGTGCTGCAACAGCACCGGCGTGATGTCCTTTTCGGTCAAGCCTGCACCGAGCAGCGCCCGGACCAGGAAGATGTGCGGATCGGTGCCGCGCGTCACCGCGACGCGCTTGCCCTTGAGGTCGGCGACGGTTGCGATCTTGGAATCCTTGGCCGTCACCAGCGCGGTCCATTCGGGACGCGAATAGACATAGATCGACTTGATCGGGTTGCCGTTGATGCGGGCGACCAGCGCCGCGGAACCCGCGCTTGAGCCGAAGTCGATCGAGCCGGCGTTGAGGAATTCGAGCGCCTTGTTGGAACCCGCCGACTGGACCCAGACGATGCGGATGCCGTCCTTGGCGAATTCCTTCTCCAGCATTCCCTTCTGCTTGAGGATCAGCGACACCGGATTGTAAGTCGCCCAGTCGATGCGAATTTCCTTCAAGGCGTCGGCGGCAGATGCGCCGACTGGCGCCATTGCCAGGGTGGCGATGAGGGCGGCAAAGGAACGCCGTGAAATTCTGGACATCGTCGTAATTCTCCGTGGGAGTAACTAGATCAAAGCACATCGCGGCAGGGCGTCAACGCAACGAGACCGCCAAGGTGGGACCGAGGATGGCCGGATTTCGTCCGCGCGATTTCAGAAACTCTATTCTCATTCAATGAGTTAGGGTATTGGTCAATGGATAAGAAGAAATCCATCTTCGAAGCCCGATCAGGAGAACGCTGCTACTCCACATCGGGGCCACGAGAGGATGGATTGGTTGCATGGACGGGATCGGCCGTGACAGGCCGTGCGGCGTCCATTATCGGATAACGGATGGATCACATCGTCACCGGGACCCGGCCTGAGGCCGATGATCGTTTTGACACCGCCCGGATCACCGCGGCCGTCGATGCGCTGGCAGCCGAGCACGCCGGCCGCGAAGACGTGTTCCGCGCCGGCGTCGCCAAACTGCTGAAGGCCGAACTGATCGAGGCGCGTGCGACCGCGCAAGCCGTGCTGTTGAAAGACCGGCATGGGCGGCGTTGCGCGGAACGGCTGTCTTTCGTCCAGGACGAGATCATCCGCATTCTGTTCGAGGCGGCGACGCGCCATCTCTACCACTCGCCGATCCCATCCGGTGCGGAGCGCATGGCGGTGGTGGCGACCGGCGGCTATGGCCGCGGGCTGATGGCGCCGGAATCCGACATCGATCTTCTCTTTATCCTCCCCTACAAACAGACCGCCTGGGGCGAGCAGGTCGCCGAAGCCATTCTTTATTGCCTGTGGGACATGGGGCTGAAGGTCGGTCACGCGACGCGATCGGTCGATGAATCGATCCGCCAGGCGCGCGGCGACATGACGATCCGCACCGCGATTCTCGAAACTCGTTTTCTGGCCGGCGACCAGCCGCTCTACGACGAACTGGTCACGCGGTTCGACAAGGAAATCGTCGAGGGCAACGCCACCGAATTCGTCACCGCCAAGCTTGCCGAGCGCGAGGAGCGGCATCGCCGCGCCGGCCAGTCGCGCTATCTGGTCGAACCTAACGTCAAGGACGGCAAGGGCGGGCTTCGCGACCTGCACACGCTGTTCTGGATCGCGAAATATGTCTATCGCGTCCGCGACACCGATGAGTTGCTCGAACGCGGCGTGTTCGACGCCCAGGAATACCGCACCTTCCGCCGCTGCGCCGACTTCCTGTGGTCGGTTCGCTGCAACCTGCATTTCTTTGCCGGCCGTGCCGAAGAGCGCCTGTCATTCGACATGCAGCGCGAGATCGCGGTTCGGCTTGGCTATACGTCGCATCCCGGCATGCAGGACGTCGAGCGCTTCATGAAGCACTACTTCCTGATTGCCAAGGAAGTCGGCGACCTCACCGCGATCCTGTGCGCCAAGCTGGAAGACGAGCAGGCCAAGCCCGTGCCGGTGCTGAGCCGCATGATGGCGCGGTTCCGGCCGACCACGGTCCGCCGCCGGGTGCCTGAAAGCGACGACTTCATCATCGACAACAATCGCATCAATCTCGCCGCGCCCGACGTCTTCAAGCACGACCCGGTCAACCTGATCCGGATCTTCCATCTCGCGCAAAAGAACAATCTTGCGTTCCATCCCGACGCGATGCGGACGGTGACGCGCTCGCTCAAGCTGATCAATACCGAGCTGCGTGCCGATGCCGAGGCCAACCGGCTGTTCATGGAGATCCTGACCTCGAACGATGCCGAGGTCGTGCTGCGGCGGATGAACGAGACCGGTGTGCTCGGTCACTTCATTCGCGCCTTCGGCAAGATCGTGTCGATGATGCAATTCAACATGTACCACCACTATACGGTGGACGAGCATCTGCTGCGTTGTATCGGTTTCTTGCAGGAGATCGAGCGCGGCGGCAGCGACGAATTCGTGGTCGCCAGCGACCTGATGCGGAAGATTTGCCCCGAGCACCGCGCCGTTCTCTACATCGCGACGTTGTTGCACGACATCGCCAAGGGCCGTCCCGAGGATCATTCGATAGCGGGCGCAAAGGTCGCGCGTCGTCTCTGTCCGAGGCTTGGCTTCAGCGCGGCCGATACCGAACTGGTGGCCTGGCTGATCCAGGAACACCTGACGATGTCGACGGTCGCGCAATCGCGCGACCTGACCGACCGCAAGACCATCGAGAATTTCGCCGCCGTGGTTCAGTCGGTCGAGCAGATGAAGCTGCTGACCATCCTGACCACCGCGGATATCCGCGGCGTCGGCCCCGGTGTCTGGAACGGCTGGAAAGCGCAGCTCATCCGCACGCTTTATTACGAGACCGAGCCGGTCCTGACCGGTGGCTTCTCGGAAGTCGACCGCGCCCGGCGCCTTGCGATCGCGCAAGCCGAGTTTCGAGAGACCTTCACCGAATGGCCGGAGCAGGAGCTCAACGCCTATATCGCGCGGCACTATCCGGCGTACTGGCTCAAGGTCGAATTGCCGCGCAAGATTCGCCACGCGCGCTTCATGCGAGCCAGCGAACAGGCCGGCCACAAGCTTGCGATCAATGTCGGCTTCGACGAGGCGCGCGGCGTCACCGAGCTCACGATTCTCGCGATGGACCATCCGTGGCTGCTCTCGATCATCGCGGGCGCCTGTGCTTCGGCGGGCGCCAACATCGTGGATGCGCAGATTTACACCACGACCGACGGCCGCGCGCTCGATACCATCGCGATCACCCGCGAATATGACCTCGACGAAGATGAAGGCCGGCGCGCCACGCGCATTGGCGACATGATTGAGGACGTGCTCGAAGGCAAGCTTCGTCTGCCCGAAGTGGTGGCGCGGCGTGCGGCGAGCCGCGGCAAGGCGCGGCCGTTCGTCGTCGAGCCGGAGGTGACGGTCAATAACCAGTGGTCGGACCGTTACACGGTGATCGAGGTGTCCGGTCTCGACCGGCCCGGTCTGTTGTACGAGCTGACGACCGCGATCTCGAAACTCAACCTCAATATCGCCTCCGCGCACGTCGCGACCTTTGGCGAGCGTGCCCGCGACGTGTTCTACGTCACGGATCTGCTGGGCGCGCAAATCACCGCGCCGACGCGCCAGGCCGCGATCCGCAGCGCGCTGTTGCATCTGCTCGCGAGCGAGAAGGTGGCGGCGTAGCGCATTCGTGGGGCACGCTATATCAGCGTGACGCCTTCATGCGCCAATAGCCATTCCTTGCGTTTCAACCCGCTGCCATATTTCACCAGCGAACCGTCGGAGCCGACCAGACGGTGACAAGGCACGACGACGCTGATGATGTTGGCGCCATTGGCATGCCCGACCGCGCGCATCGCATTTGGAGAGCCGAGTTTTGCGGCCAGCTCGCCATAGGTCGATGTCGTTCCCGGCGGAATGGCGGTCAGCGCTGTCCAGACCTTGCGTTGGAAAGGCGTTCCAGCGGCGCACCATTTGACGGCTTTCAGGCAATCCAGATTGCCGTTGAAATAGCCAGTGAGGGCTCGCGTGATATTGTCGGGTGCCCGTCCATTATTCAGCGTCACCAAACCGTATTGCCGCCGCAGCAATTCTTTCATCCGCGCCGCACAGTCCTCCCACTCAAGCGCGCGCAACACGCCATCGATGTCGGTCGCGAGCAGCACGATGCCGATCGGGGTGTGCAGCCTTCCGAGGGTGAATGTTTCTGACGGCGTTGCGCGGGTTGTGGTTTTTGCGGCCATCACATGTCCCGGGTTGCGTTGGAACGCTTCACCTCGGCATCTTTTCCCGTGAGCGTGCTGGCGTCCACCCGAAAGCTGGCTCGCCGCTCAATGCCCTTCCGGGATTTCACCAAAGGTCTTGCCGGCCGGCAGCGGCTTGAGGCGGATCAGGCGTGAGTCCAGAACCGCGGCTTGACGATGCTTGACCGCTTCGCGGTAGACCGGATCGCGGATCATCTCGACAAAGGCGGCGACGCCTGGATATTCGGCGATGAAGCAATGGTCCCAATGTTCTTCCGAAGGGCCGATCAGCATCAGCTCGAAGCGGCCCTGCCAGGCGACCTTGCCGCCGAGGCGCGTGAACACCGGGCCGCTCTCGCGGCCGTAAGCCGCATAGGCTTCGGCGCCGCTGACTGAGCGCCCATCCGGATAGGCGGCGCGTTCGCGCAGGCGCACCAGGTTGAGCATGTGAATGGGGCCGGGACGGTCGCTGTCGCGAAACGTTGCGAATGTTTCCTTGGTGGGATCGATGTAACCTGTCATCGTCATTGCCTCGTTACTGTCACTCTTTGGGGAGGGGCCACATGCACGCGATTGCCAACATCCTAGTGGCGCTCGTTGCCGCGCTACACGTTTATTTTCTCACGCTCGAAATGTATTTTTGGACCAAGCCGCTCGGCCTGAAAACCTTCGGAAACACGCCCGAGAAAGCCGCCGATTCCGCGGTGCTCGCCGCCAATCAGGGGCTCTATAACGGCTTCCTCGCCGCGGGCCTCGTCTGGGGTTTGTTGCAGCCGAATGCGGCCTTTGCCTTTCAGATCAAGGTATTTTTCTTGGGCTGCGTGATCGTCGCCGGCCTCTATGGCGCGGCTTCCGTCTCCCGGAAAATTCTGTTCGTCCAGGCCGCTCCGGCGGTGCTGGCGCTGATCCTTGTCTGGCTGGCCTGATCTGTTCCAGCCTGCGTTGTCTTGCGTTGCCATAGCCGTTCATTCACACTCGGCAGCAAATGGCGGCCTCCGTCGGACGTCGCCCACAATCAAGACATCAGGTGAGGCAACGGCATGAGGAACAACCTTTTTCATTTCGTCACCGGAACGGCGCTTGCGATTGCGCTCGCGACATCGCCGGCTCACGCGCAAAAGAAATACGATCCCGGCGCGACCGACACCGAGATCAAGATCGGCCAGACCTTGCCGTTCTCGGGCCCGGCTTCGGCCTATGCCTCGATCGGCAAGACGCAAGCCGCGTATTTCAACATGATCAACGAGCAGGGCGGCGTGAACGGCCGCAAGATCAATCTGATCCAGTATGACGACGGCTATAGCCCGCCGAAGGCGGTGGAGCAGGTTCGCAAGCTGGTCGAGAACGACGAAGTGCTGTTCATGTTCCAGATGATCGGCACACCCTCCAACGCGGCGGTGCAGAAATATCTGAATGGGAAGAAGGTGCCGCAGCTCTTCGCCGCGACCGGCGCGTCGCGCTTCTCCGATCCGAAGAACTATCCGTGGACGCTCGGCTTCAATCCCAACTATTTCGTCGAGGCCCGCATCTATGGCCAGTACATCCTCAAGAACTATCCGGATGCCAAGGTCGGCGTGCTCTATCAGAACGACGATCTCGGACGCGATTATCTCAACGGCATCAAGTCAGGGCTCGGCGACAAGGCCGCGACCATGGTGGTGGCGGAGGCGTCTTACGAAGTTTCCGACCCGACGATCGATTCCCAGATTCTGAAACTGAAAGCCGCCGGCGCCGACGTGCTGTTCAGCGCATCGACGCCGAAATTTGCCGCGCAGGCGATCAAGAAGAATGCCGAGCTTGGCTGGAAGCCGGTGCACATTCTCGACATCAACGCCACCTCGGTCGGCGCGGTGATGCAGCCTGCGGGGCTCGAGGCTTCGAAGGGCGTGATCAGCGTCAACTACGGCAAGGACCCGCTCGATCCGACCTGGAAGGACGATCCGGGCATGAAGAAGTATTTCGAATTCATGGCGAAGTACTATCCGGAGGGCGACAAGAATTCGAGTTTCAATTCGTATGGCTACGGCACAGCGCAGTTGATGGTGCATGTGCTGAAGCAATGCGGCGACGATCTCACCCGCGAGAACGTCATGAAGCAGGCGACCAACCTGAAGGACGTCCAGCTTGATCTGGCTCTGCCGGGGATCGTCAACAACTCCACGCCGAACGATTATCGCGTCAACAAGCAGTTGCAGATGATGCGCTTCAACGGCGAACGCTGGGAGATGTTCGGCCCGATCCTCGAGGACAACGGTCCGGCGGGCTAGTTGTCCCGATAGCGCGCAGCGCCGCCGATCGACGCGGCTTCCGCTTTCAGCGTTACGGCGGGTAGGTGCGTTGCATCGAAGGAAGGGCGGCAAGCCGCTGCATCCAGTTCGACAGCCCTGGACGGCCGGCGAGAAGGTCGGCCATCCCGCGCTTGCGCGCCATCTCGATGGCGACGGCGAGGGTCAATTGCGCCATGGTCGGCGGCCCCTGCATGGCCGGATCAGCGATATTGCCTTCGAAAAAATCCGCCATTCGTCCGGCGCGCGCCAATTCATGCGCGAGCGTCGTCGGCGAACGTTCGCCCGCCGGGCGCGCCATCTCTCTTCCCCACACGGAGATGCCGTCGCATAGGCTGCGCGCCGCAAACTCGAGCCTGAGATACGGCCAGTTCGATGCGTGTGCTTTCTTGTGGAAACGCGGCTTTCCATCAAGGCCGTCGAGATAGGCGCAGATGATCTGGCTGTCCTCCATGCCGATGCCGCGATCATCGATCAGATAGGGCACGCGGCCCGAAGGATTGATCTGATAGTAGGGACTGCCCGCAGTCCGCGTTTTCGCCTCGATGATCTCGACGCGCTCTTCGAGCTGCTTTTCGATGACCATGATGCGCGCCAGGCGCGCATAGGGCGAGCTGAATGTCACATAGAGCTTCATAAGAGGCTGCGATCCAGATGTTGCCGGTAGGGGGACGAACGGAAACTAAACCTTGAGAACCGGGGCAGCCAGTGCAATTAGTGCAGCCTGATTTTTCATTTTTGAAAAACGATGGACTGGGATCATTTCAAGCATTTTCTCGCCGTTGCCCGGACCGGGAGCCTCACCGCTGCCGCGCAGACGTTGAAGAGCAGCCCGGCGACGGTTGGCCGTCGGGTGGCGGCTCTGGAGAAGAAGTTCGGCACCCAGCTGTTTGAGCGCCGGCAGAGCGGCTACGGGCTCACCGAAGGCGGTGAGCTGCTTCGTGCGAAAGCCGAAGCGATGGAAGAAGCCGCCATTTCTGCCGAGCGGGAAGCATCAGGCCGCGACCTGCGCGCGACGGGCATCGTTCGCGTGACGGCCTCGGACGATATCGCGGCCCACATCATCGGACCTGGTCTTGGGCGGTTCAGGCGGCTCTACCCTGGAATAAAGCTCGAAATCACGACCCGCATGGACGTGGTCAATCTATCCCGCCGCGAGGCCGACATTGCGCTGCGCGGCGTGCGGCCGACCGCAGGCGACGTCGTGGTGCGCCCGGCTGGGTTTTGGCCATATGGGCTCTATGCATCCCGCGACTACTGCGAGGCGCACGGCCTCCTGCCCGGGAAGTTCGACCTTTCGCGGCTCGCGATCATCACCTGGACCGAGCAACATGCGCACCTGCGCGGCGGTCCCTGGTTCGCCCGGCACGCGCGCGGGGCGACCGTGGCGCTGACATCGAATTCGGCACGGGTGCATCTGGCGGCGTGCAAGGCCGGCGCCGGCGTGGCGATCCTGCCCAGCTCAGGTGGCGGACCGCGACGCTGAACTCACCTGCTTGCTGCGCGCGGAGCATGTCCTGTCGCTTGAATTGTTTCTCGTCGTGCATCGCGAGCTGGCGCGCACGGCACGCATTCGCGCGGTCGCGGAATTTCTCGCGGGCCTGGCGCCGAAACGTCCGTGAACTTTCGATGGATCGCTCGCGCGCCTTAGGGTTAAGCCGGTCTGAATCCCTTGTGGTTCAGCCAGTTACGCGATGCGCAGGCGCTTCCGATTAACCATCGCTTAAGACGGCCTTAAACCCGTGCGGCTACGGTGCGCATGGGGTTTGTGCAGGCGTTTGGCGTATGGCGTGGGGACGGAAAAAGAAGGGCGGGCGCAAGGAGCCGGTATTCGGCCTTGCGGCAGCGCTTTCCGATCTGCGGTTGTCGCCCGAGGATCGCATTCCCGGCGGTGGCGATGCCAAGCCGAAAAAAGCAAGCAAGCGAAAGATCGAAGACGACGACGAGGAAGACGATGAGCCCGCGCCGGAGCGGAAGCCGCGCGCGAGCCGCAGCGCCGCCAAGCGGAAATCGAAGCCGCGCGGCAGTCTTCCGATCGGCCGGCTGTTCTATTGGGGCGCGGTGCTGGGCCTTTGGGCGGCGATTGCCGTGGTGGGCGTCGTCATCTGGGTCGGCGCGCATCTGCCGGCGATCCAGTCGCTCGAAATCCCGAAGCGGCCGCCGACGATCCAGATCACCGGCGTCGACGGCAGCGTGATCGCCATTCGCGGCGAGATGCCCGGCGCCAATGTCGCGCTGAAGGATCTGCCGCCTTATCTGCCGAAGGCATTCATCGCCATCGAGGACCGGCGTTTCTATTCACACTTCGGCATCGATCCCTGGGGCATCCTGCGCGCTGCGGTCGCCAATGTCCTGCATCGCGGCGTGTCGCAGGGCGGCTCGACGCTTACCCAACAGCTCGCCAAGAATCTGTTCCTGACCCAGGAGCGCACCTTCCAGCGCAAATTGCAGGAAGTCGAACTCGCGCTCTGGCTGGAGCGCAAGCATTCCAAGAACGAGATTCTCGAGCTCTATCTCAACCGCGTCTATTTCGGCTCCGGCGCGTACGGCGTGGAAGCCGCCGCCCAGCGCTACTTCGGCAAGTCCGCCAAGCACGTGACGATCGCGGAAGCAGCAATGCTCGCCGGCCTCGTCAAGTCGCCGTCGCGCCTTGCGCCGAACCGCAATCCCGAAGGCGCCGAGCGCCGTGCGCAGACCGTGCTGACCGCGATGGCGGAAGCCAAGTTCATCACCGAAGCGCAGGCGCAAGCCTCGATCGGCCATCCCTCCTACAATGTGAAGCCGGTCGGCGCCGGCACGGTCAACTATGTCGCCGACTGGATCGGCGAAGTGCTCGACGATCTTGTCGGCCAGATCGACCAGAGCGTCGTGGTGGAAACCTCGATCGATCCGAAACTGCAGGCGGTCGCGGAAGCCGCCATCATCGACGAACTCGCGGCCAAGAGCGTGAAGTTCAATGTCAGCCAGGGCGCGCTGGTGGCGATGACGCCGGACGGCGCGGTGCGCGCTTTGGTCGGCGGCCGCAACTATTCGGAAAGCCAGTATAACCGCGCGGTCACCGCCAAGCGCCAACCCGGCTCGGCGTTCAAGCCGTTCGTTTATCTCACCGCGATCGAAGCCGGCCTGACGCCCGAAACAGTTCGTCAGGACGCTCCGCTCGATATCAAGGGCTGGAAGCCCGAGAATTACAGCCATCAATATTTCGGCCCGGTCACGCTGACGCAGGCGCTGGCGATGTCGCTCAACACGGTCGCGGTGCGGCTCGGGCTCGAAGTCGGGCCAAAGAACGTCGTTCGCACCGCGCATCGGCTCGGCATTTCGTCAAAGCTCGACGCCAACGCCTCGATCGCGCTCGGCACTTCCGAAGTCTCGGTCGTTGAACTGGTCGGCGCCTATGCGCCGTTTGCCAATGGCGGTCTCGGTGTTTCGCCGCATGTGGTGACCAGGATCCGCACCGCCGACGGCAAGGTGCTCTATGCGCGTTCCTCCGATCAGCTCGGCCAGGTGATCGATCCGCAATACGTCGGGATGATGAACACGATGATGCAGGAGACGCTCTTGAGCGGCACCGCGCACAAGGCGGAGCTGCCGGGCTGGCAGGCCGCCGGCAAGACCGGGACCAGCCAGGATTTCCGCGACGCCTGGTTCATCGGCTACACGTCCAATCTCGTGACCGGCGTCTGGCTCGGCAACGACGACAGCACGCCGACCAAGAAGGCCACCGGCGGCGGCTTGCCGGTGGAAATCTGGACGCGCTTCATGAAGGCCGCGCATCAGGGCGTGACGCCCGCGCCATTGCCGGCCTCGCAGCCGCCCGGATTCCTGACCAACATCGCACAGGCGGTAACACCGGCCAGCACCGTCGTGCCGTCATCACCGTCGTATGCCCCGCCCCGCCCCGCACCGGTGCGGACGGCCGGGACGTCAGCGCGCCCCGAGGCCGCCGCCGGTCTCGACGGCTGGCTGATGCAGCGGTTGTTCGGACGGTAGATTTTCCTGGATAGGTTTAGCGCCCGGCGGGCGTCTGCGTGCCGACCCAGTTGTCGCGCACCTGCTGATAGTGGACGCTCGGGTCATAGACCGGCGCCGAAAGGCGCAGCACCTGCGGCGACAGGCGGCCGATCGCGCTCAGGACCGCATAGGAAGCAACGACGCGGTCGTGCTCGGCGGTCACCAGCGCCACGCGGGCATTCACCAGCGTCTGCTGCGCATTCAGGATGTCGATCACGGTGCGCTGGCCGACCTGGGCTTCCTTGCTGGTGCCGAGATAAGCGATTTCCGAGGCCGAGACCTGCGACTGGGCGGCCGTGACCTGCGCTTTGCCCGCGACGAGCTGGCCCCATGCGGTGACGAGGTCGGCCCGGGCCTGATCGCGAATCTGCTCCATCGCGAGGCGCTGCTGCGTCAGCGTTTCCTTCGATTGCCGGATCAGCGCGTATTCAGCCCCGCCCTGGTAGATCGGCACGATCAGCTGGGCAGCGGTCGCCGCGGTGAATTGATTGATCTGCGTGATGGTCTGCTGCCAGACCTTCGAGACCGTCGCCTGCAAGGCGAGCGTCGGATAGAGCGCGCCTTCGTTGATTTTCACGGTGAGAAAACTGACGTCGACGCCATAGGTCGCAGCCGTCACATTGGGGTTTTCCCGGATCGCGATTTGCGTCGCGCCTTGGACCGTTGGCGGCAGATAGCGGTCGACCGGGGAGGCGGCCTGGAGGTTCGCCGGCTCATTGCCGATGATACGGCGGAAATTCGCCCGCGTGGTCGTCAAGGTCGCTTCGGCCGCGAGTTCCTGGCTTTGGCCGGCGGCAAGCTGCGCCTGCGACTGCGCCACATCGGTCGGCGTGACCAGGCCCGCGCTGTAACGGTCGCGGGTCTGCTTCAAGGTCAGTTCGAGCACCTTCACGTTGCTGCGCTGAACTTCGAGGATCGCGGAGTTGCGCAGGAAATCCATGTAGACGGTCGCCGCCGCGAGCAGCACCGACTGCTCCATCAGCCGCAGGCCCTCGCGCGCGCCAAACACCTGGCTCTCGGCGGCGCGGGTCTTGTTGGCGGTCTGATTGCCGTTGTAGAGCGTCTGGGTCACCGTCAGCGCGGCCCCATGCGGGCCCTGATTTCCCTCTTCGATCTTCTTTCCGCTCGAGCCTTCCGCGAGCTGATTGATGGACTGAACGCCGCCGACGAACGTCATCGCGGCCTTGGGACGATAGCCTGAAAGCGCTTGTGGGACGGCTTCGTCGGTCGCGCGCACCGAGGCGCGCTGCGCGTTGAGCTGCGGGTTGTTCTGATAGGCGCGCAAAAGCGCCGCATCCATGGTGTCGGCGTGACCGGGAAGGACCGCCGCTTGACCAAGGAAAACGACGGCCGCAACAGCCCCGCCAAAAATCCTGCCCCCAAGCATATTCAACTTATCCAACGCCTTACGCGGCCTTACAACAGCCATACGCAATTCAGGAGTGGATCAAAAGCGCATAGCTGTGCACTCCACCCGCACGCCGGCGTGATGGTGAGCGGAAAAACGGTCACTGTGACTTTTTCGCTGGTCTTTTCCGCCCAGGAGGCGCGCGCGGCATCGGTCGGTCGGCCGAGCGACCGGCGGGTGAACCCGCTCAGTCCTCGATGCCGTAGCGATGCAGATCGTTGCCGTGCGTGTCCAACCACGTCTTGGCGCGCTCGACATGGCTGCAGACTTTCGCAACCACCCGCCAGAACCGAGCCGAATGGTTCATCTCGACGAGGTGGGCGACCTCGTGGGCGGCCAGATAATCCAGCACATAGGGCGGTGCGAGGATCAATCGCCACGAGAACGACAGCGAGCCGGCCGACGTGCACGAACCCCAGCGGCTCGATTGGTCGCGGATGGATAGTCGCTTCACCCGCACGCCGAGCCTCTCGGCATAGGAGGTCGACGCCTTCTGCAAATCCTTGCGGGCTTCGCGCTTGAGGTAATCCTGCACCCGCCGCTCGGTGTGTTCGACGTCGCCGGCGACGCAGATAATACGCTCGCCACTGTCGCGGATTTCGGTCCACACCGTGCCGCGCTGACCGGCGCGATGCACGATTTTATGCGCAACACCGCGCAGCGGCACCACGGTGCCGGGAAGAAACGGTGCAGCTTTCGGCAAACGGCCAAGGCGCGCGGCGATCCAGCCGCCGTGACGTTGCGCAAAGTCCTTGGCGTCGGCAATCGTGCCGCGCGGCGGGATGGTCAGGATGGCTTCCCGGTCGCTCGGATGGATTCTCAACGTGTAACGGCGCGCCCGCCGGTGCCGGCGGAGCCTGACCGAATAGATTTGCGAGCCATGTTTGATCAACAGGCGAGAAGGCTCGTAAGGCCGCCGATAAAGGAGCGCGCGAGTAGCCATGTCTGTGAGTCCGGGGATTAGAAGTTCGCCCGGATTCTGCCATATCCGCCGCCAGGGAAAGCGCTCGGCGCAAAAACAAATCATTTGCCCAATATACAGGGGTCGGGGCGTTCTCCGACCCTACAGAATGGGGTCGGAACCCAAAAATTTAGCCCGAAAGAGTCCCCTCCAGCGCCGTTAAGGAAGGAATTAAGATTCACTATTTCGGGTGCCCCCGGATTCGCGTTTCCTGTGGTTAATTCAGAGGGTTAGCTGCGCTGCGGCGAACGCCGTCATTCGCGCAAGAACCGTTGTCCCGCGCGAATTCTTCGACGTTGATGCGATTACTCCGCAGCGTATGCGAGCGAAGGCTTCACGTTCGCAGACGACACCATGAAGTCATGGATGCGCGGCACGATTTCCGATTTGAAACGCGAACCGTTGAACACGCCGTAATGTCCGACGCCCTTTTGCACATAATGCACCCGGCGATGGTTCGGAATCGAACTGCAAAGTTCGTGCGTTGCCTCGGTCTGACCGAGCCCCGAGATGTCGTCGTTCTCGCCTTCCACCGTCATCAGCGCCACGCGCCGGACCTTGGAAGGATCAACCGGCTTGCCGCGATGGGTCATCTCACCCTTGGGCAACGCGTGCTTGACGAAAACCGTGTCGACCGTTTGCAGATAATACTCTGCCGACAGGTCCATCACCGCCAGATACTCGTCATAGAAGTCGCGATGCTTGTCGACCAGATCGCCGTCGCCCTTCACCAGGTTGCGGAACAGATCCTTGTGCGCATCCATGTGGCGATCGAGGTTCATGCTGATGAAGCCGTTGAGCTGCAGGAAGCCCGGATAGACGTCGCGCATGACGCCGGGATGCGGAAACGGCACTTTGGTGATGACGTTGTTGCGGAACCAGTCGATGCCGCGCTCGGCCGCCAGGTCGTTCACCGCGGTCGGATTGCGACGGGTGTCGATCGGGCCGCCCATCAAGGTCATCGAAAGCGGAACGAACGGGTCGTTTTCGGCTTCCATGACGGAAACCGCGGCCACCACGGGCACCGAAGGCTGGCACACCGCGATGACGTGCATGTTGCCGCCCAGCGCGTGCAGCATCTCGATCAGGTAATCGACATAGTCGTCGAGGTCGAAGCGGCCATCCGCGAGCGGCACCATGCGGGCGTCGGCCCAATCGGTGATGTAGACTTCATGGGTCGGCAGGAAGGCCTCGACCGTGCCGCGCAACAGCGTGGCGTAGTGGCCGGACATCGGCGCCACGATCAGCACGCGCGGCTGGGGGGTGCGCAACGGGCGGGTCAGCTTGCGATCGAAGTACAGGAGCCGGCAGAACGGCTTTTCCCACACGCTTCGGATTTCGATGGGGGTGCGGATACCGTTGACGTCCGTATCGTGGAGGCCCCATTCGGGCTTGCCGTAGCGGCGCGTCGTGCGCTCGAACAGTTCGCACGCCGCCGCAATCGATTTGCCGGCCTCGGTGTGCGACCACGGATTGAGTGGATTCTGAAACAGGATCTTGGTGGCGTCGGTGATGGCGCGCGCCGGATTGAGCGACGCTTGCGCCATTTCGTACATCCAGTACATCGGCGTCGTTAGCGCCGGACTGCCTTCGACAACCATCGGCGGCGCACCGCCAAACTCCCCAATCGGCATTCTAGTGCCCACTTTCCAAAGTTCGTGTGCCGCTTTGCTATTTGAAGGTCCTGGATTGCATTCGCCGCTCGTCGTCCAGGAGTTTCAAATAGGCGGCACTAGCCCTCGTTCCTTTTGCGTCGCAACATAGTGCAAAAACCGAAATAAAGCGTCAATGGTAGATCGGCCCTTACGGGCCCCTACACAAGAAAAATGCGTGAAATCCCCGGGTTTTAACGGGCTATTCCCCGGTCTGGATCAGGGATCCGTGCCGGCGTGCGCTGCGGAGCAGGGCCAGAAACAGGGCAAACGAGGCCGCAAACAGGACCACATTGATCGCAAGCGCGTCCACCATCAGGTCGGCGCGGAATACATGCTCCATGAGCAGCGCCCGCATGCCCTCGAACACGTAGGTCGGTGGCAGCGTCCATGCAGCGAGCTGGAGCCAGTGCGGCAGCACCGTTACCGGATAGTAGATGCAGGCGAGCGGCATCATGGCGAACATCAGCGTCCAGACGATGCTTTCGGCGCCGAGGCCATGACGGAGGACGAGCCCGGAGACGAAGATGCCGACCGACCAGCTCGTGAAGATCAGGTTGCAGAAAAAGGCGATCAGCGGAAAGCCGATGCCGTAGAGATTGAAGTCGAAGACGAACATGGCGAGCAACGTCATCGGAATGACGCCGATCGCAAGCCGGATCAGACTCATCACCATCAGCGCAATCAAAAATTCGATCGGCCGCAGCGGGCTCATCAAGAGGTTGCCGAGATTGCGCGCCCACATCTCCTCGAGAAAGGAGATCGAAAAGCCGAGCTGACCGCGGAACAGGATGTCCCACAGGATCACCGCGCCGACCAGCGTGCCGCCGGCGCGGGCGAAGAAGTTGGCGTTCTGCGCGATATAGGTCTGAAGGAAGCCCCAGGTGACGATCTGGAGCGCCGGCCAATACAGCAATTCCAGTAGCCGCGGCCATGACGACATCAAGAGATACCAGTAGCGCATGATCATGGCCGCGATCCGCCGCGCCGAGCCTCCCGTGAGAACAGTTTCGCTCATGACGTTGCTTCCTGCACCCTGCCGCGCGCGACGTCGAGAAACACTTCCTCCATCGTCGCGCGGTTGTAGCGGGCCATGATGGCTTCCGGGCTGTCGTCGTCCTCGATGCGGCCGCGCTTCATGATGATGACGCGGTCGCACAGGCGCTCCACTTCCAGCATGTTGTGGGAAGCCAGCAGGATGGTCGCGCCGTTCTCCTTGCGATAGGTTTCAAGGTGCTGGCGGATCCAGTCGGCGGTGTCGGGATCGAGCGAGGCGGTCGGTTCGTCGAGCAACAGCAGTTCGGGCTGATTGATCAGCGCCTTCGCCAGCGCGACGCGGGTCTTTTGTCCGGCCGAAAGCTTTCCGTTGGGGCGATCGATGAAGTCACCGAGGTCGAGCTCGGAAGCCAGCCTTTCGATCCGCGCCTTGAGCTGCGGCACCGAATAGAGACGGCCGAAGATCGTGAGGTTCTGCCGTACCGTCAGCCGCGCCGGCATGTCGACATAGGGGCTTTCGAAATTCATCCGGCCGAGCACCAGCGCGCTCTCGCCTGGCATCGGATGGCCCAGCACGGCGATGCGGCCGGACGTCGGCAACACCAGCCCCATGATCATGGCGATCGTGGTGGTCTTGCCGGCGCCGTTGCCGCCGAGCAGCCCGGTGATGCTGCCGCGTGCGATCGAGAAGGAAATGTCGTCGACCGCCCGGGTCGTTTTGTAGGTCTTCGATAGATGCGCGACCTCGATCGCCGCGGCTTCGCGCCGGTCGGCCAGGGCAGGCTCGGACCTCGTCGTTCCGTCGTTCATCATTTGAGCCTGTCATTGAGGCATTCATCCCGACAACGCAAGGCTTCCGGCGGCCCCGGGTTTCCCGTGGCCTTTCGCCGCGTGAAAGGCCGATCAAGGAAATTTGTCGAGAAGCGCTTGCGCGGCTAGAACCGATGCCGATGTCTGACATTTCCGCCACCGATTTTCGTCTTCCGCGCCGACAGGTCCGCCTGGACACGATCCTGCGGCTGCGCTGGCTCGCCGCGATCGGGCAACTCGCGGCCATCTTCATCGTCGAGCAGGGGCTCGAATTCGATGTCGAGGTCGTCCCGTGCCTGGCCATTGTCGGCTTTTCCGCGGTGCTGAACCTGGTCCTGCAGATCTGGTTCAACCCGATGGAGCGCCTCGATCCGCTGTTTGCGGCTGGGCTGCTGGCGCTCAACATCGTCGAACTTGCAGGTCTGCTGTTCTTTACCGGCGGCTTGCAGAATCCGTTCTCATTCCTGTTTTTGGCGCCGGTTCTGATCTCCGCGACCGCGTTGCCGATCAGGTTCACCATCGCGCTCGGTCTGCTCGCGGTCGGCTGCGCCTCGGTCTTGGTGTTCGTTCATTTTCCGCTGCCGTGGGACAGCGACGATCCGCTGGTGCTGCCGCCGATCTATCTGTTCGGCGTCTGGCTTTCGATCGTCGTCGCGATTGCGGTCACCAGCCTCTATGCGTTTCAGGTCGCCGAAGAAGCGCGCAAGCTTTCCGACGCGCTCGCGGCTACCGAACTCGTGCTGGCACGGGAACAGCATTTGACCCAGCTTGACGGTCTGGCGGCGGCGGCCGCGCATGAGTTGGGGACGCCGCTGTCGACGATCTTCCTGATTTCGCGCGAGCTCGAACAAGGTCTCGGTGACAAGTCGCAGATCACGGGCGATATCAAAACTTTGCGCGAGCAGGCGCAGCGATGCCGCGACATCCTGGCCAAGATCACGCAACTGTCCTCGAGCGGCGCGCCGTTCGACCGCATGCCGCTATCCGCGCTGATCGAGGAGACGGTGGCGCCGCATCGCGATTTCGGGGTTGCGATCAAGGTGCGTATCGCGGTCGCCGGTACGCCCGAGCCCGCCGCGATGCGCAACCCGGCGATCATCTACGGCGTCGGCAACATCCTGGAAAATGCCGTCGACTTCGCCCGCACCTCTGTGGAGGTGAATGCCTGGTGGAACGCCGAGACCGTCGAGCTGATTATTTCCGACGATGGACCCGGCATTCCGCCGGACCTTCTCAAGCGAATTGGCGAGCCGTATCTGTCGCGCCGGCGCGATGACGATGAAAGCGAGGGCGCGCGCAGTGGTCTTGGTCTCGGCGTGTTCATTGCCCGCACCCTGCTCGAGCGTACCGGCGCCAAAGTCTCTTTTGCCAACCAGGTTTTCCCGGAGCATGGCGCCGTGGTGCAGATCGTGTGGCCGCGGGGCCGCTTTGAGGTCAAGGAACCCGCCGCGGAGTTAACCTAAACAGCCGTTTTTCAAAGCGCGTGCTGGTTCGCGAACTCCGTAAAGTTACGGGCATAAGCGAACTTGTTGATGCCAGCGAGGGTTCTCCCATTGGAAGTTCCCGAGCGAAATTGGCCGCTTGCAGGCCTGGCAGCTTCAAATAGGCGCACCGGGTGGAATCGACTTTGGGCGGTCTTGGCGGCCCTTGGCCGAGGCCATATGTTGATGGGGCCCATCAACGAGGATGCCGCCATCTTGAACGCGATTGCTGAACTAGCCGCTCACCCCGATCGCTCGCTGTTGATCGTGGAGGACGACAAGCCCTTCCTGGAACGGCTCGCGCGCGCGATGGAAAGCCGCGGCTTTGCGGTGACTTCCTGTGACAGCGTGACCGACGGCCTGAGCCAGATCGCCAAGGCTGCACCGGCGTTTGCGGTGGTGGATTTGCGGCTCGGTGACGGCAACGGCATCGATCTGGTATCGGCGCTCAAGCGCAAGCGGCCGGACGCGCGCGCCGTCATCCTGACCGGCTACGGCAACATCGCAACCGCCGTCACCGCCGTGAAACTTGGCGCAGTCGATTATCTTTCCAAGCCTGCGGACGCCGATGACGTGGTGTCGGCACTGCTGGCCCTCGGCAACCAGAAATCCGAGCTGCCGAGCAATCCGATGTCGGCAGATCGCGTGCGATGGGAACACATCCAGAGGATCTACGAGATGTGCAATCGCAACGTTTCGGAAACCGCGCGTCGGCTGAACATGCACCGCCGCACGTTGCAGCGAATCCTGGCCAAGCGCGCGCCGCGCTAGGCTCTTCCGCTATTCGAAAATCCTCGTTCAGAATTCCGCGTGGCCCTGCGGGTCGATCAGGCGGTTGATCCGCTGTGCAGCCGCCATCGCAAACCGCACCGTCATCGACTTTCGCGTCGGCGCCGGCAGGCGATGTTCGGGCGCGTCACGCTCGAGATGCGCGCCATAGGCGTCGGCGATGATCAGCCCGGTTTCATCAGGGAAAATCTCGCGGGGCAGGTCCTGCAAAAAGGCAAAGAACAGCCGGTCGCAATGCGCGCGATATTCCGGCCATTTCTGGTCGGCCCGCAGATCCTCGATCGAGGATTTGATCTCGATGATCCAGATTTCGTTGCGTTCGTTGATGGCGACGAGATCGGCGCGGCGGCCGGACGGTAGCGGCAATTCGCTGACGCAGGCAAAGCCCAGCGAGCGCAACAGCCGCGCGGTGCCGCGTGCGATCGCAAGCGCGGTCTCCGACTGGCGGCGGTCAGGCGCCGGCACAACATTGAGCTTTGCGAGCAATTCCATCACGTCCAGCATAGGGCTTCGCCGTGACAGGTGGAAACGGTTTTGCCTTCGACCAGGGGTGGGCCGCTTGTTCCGTCGGCCAACTTTTCCTTGGCGGGACCTCAAAAATCGGCAATGTGCGACCTATGACAGAAGCATCCGAGACCCAGGCGAAAGCCGGTGCGTTGATCGTTCCGGTGACGCCCTTTGAGCAGAACTGCACCCTGATCTGGTGTACGGCCACCCAAAAGGCTGCGGTGATCGATCCCGGTGGGGATCTTCCGAAAATCCAGGCTGCCATCAAGCAGGCCAATGTCACGGTTGAGAAGATCTGGCTCACGCACGGTCATATCGATCACGTCGGTGGCGCGGCCGATCTGCGCGACGCGCTCAAGGTGGAGATCGTGGGCCCGCACCTCGCCGACAAGTTCCTGCTCGACAATGTGGTGGCAAGCGGGGAACGCTTCGGCATCACCGGCGTCCGCAACTTCACGCCGGACCGGTGGTTGGAAGAAGGCGAGCAGGTTTCAGTCGGTGAGTTGACGTTCGACATCCTGCATTGCCCCGGCCACTCCCCGGGCAGCGTGGTGTTCTTCCACAAGGAGATGCGCTTCGCCCATGTCGGCGACGTGCTGTTCAACGGCTCGGTCGGGCGCACCGATTTGCCGGGCGGCGATCACGCCACCCTGATCCGGTCGATCAAGGAGAAGTTGTTGCCGCTCGGCGACGATGTCGGCTTCATCTGTGGCCATGGTGCCGGCTCCAGGATCGGTCACGAGCGAATGACCAATCCCTTCCTGACCGGCGCGATGTAAACGGGCGTCGCCTCTCACGATGCCGCAAGCGGCAGCTATTTCATCAGGCCCGCAGCGGTCAATGCGCGGGTGATGACCGCGCCGACATCGATCGCGCGCCGCTTTGTTTTCGGCTGACTTGCCTTCTGCGGACTGGCCTTCTGCGGACTGGCTTTTGGCTTGGCCGCGCCGTTCGCTTTGGGCTTTGCCGGAGTGCTCGGCGCCTGCGTGGCGGCGATCAGGGGCTGCAGAACCTTCCCGAGATCGGCAATGGGAGCGGAGAGCGGAGAGGCCAGCGGAATCAGCTTCGCGCTGGGAGATTCGTCCGCGCGCGATGGAGCCCTGGCGAGCTTCGGGATGCCGTCGGTCAACCCGAAGAAATTTGCAATGTGATGCGAAGAGGAAATGCCGGCCTCGATCAGAAATGCGCCTTGCTTGCCATAGCGCTGATCGTTCTCGGCCTTCCCGAGCGGCGTGCCGTGGGCCATGTCGGTGATGGTGTAGGACTCGACCACCGTCTCGCCGTCCGTGTTCCACCAGACTTGATGCGGATAGCCGTCGACCGTGCCCTCGGCCATCGGAGTTGATGGCAGGTGATGCACGTCGAGCCATTGCTTGACGATCTCGTCGGCATTGGCGGGATTGACGGTGCGATCGGCGGTGCCGTGCCACACCGAAACCTTGGGCCAGGGCGCGCGATGCTTCGAGGCGTTGCGCACGAGATTGCCGAGCTCCGCGGCCGGGCGCGCCGGCGGACGCAACATGCCGCCCATGGCTTCGCGCACATTGGCAGCTATGCCATAGGGCAGGCCCGCAATGATCGCGCCGGCGGCAAATACTTCCGGATAGGCCGCGAGCATCGTTGACGTCATGGCGCCGCCGGCGGAAAGACCCGTGATGTAAACACGATGCTTGTCGATCCGATGCTGGCTCACCACGCGCGCAATCATTTGCCGGATGGAACAGGCCTCGCCATGGCCGCGCGTCGTGTCTTCCGGGTTGAACCAGTTGAAGCAACCATGGGCGTTGTTGGACGCCTGTTGCTCGGGCATCAACAACGCAAAGCCGTAGTGCTTTGCAAGCGTCGACCAGCCGGTGCCGACATCGTAGCCCGCCGCGGTCTGTCCGCAGCCGTGCAGCACGACGACCAGCGCCGGCGACGGCCGCAACTCCGGCGGCACATAGGACAACATCCGCAAAGCGCCCGGATTGGTGCCGAACTGACGGGTTTCAACCAGCGGACTGCCGGTCCCGCCGGGCATGAGCTGGCCGAGGCCGTCCCAGCCATTCAATCCGGGAAGCCGGCGCAGGAATTCGATATTTCTCGCAAGCGACACGGCTGCTCCTTGACCCGGAAAATCGGGACACACCTAACAGCAGATAATTGCTGCAGTGCGAAATAAAAAGACCGTGTGCTGTCAGTCCTCAGAAATATTTGCACTGTGTCGATGGAGAAGGCCGCATGACATGTCCCTGACCAAAATGCGGCAGGGACGTGCACGAAAGCGCTCGAATTCAGATCGCTTTCAGCTTGCGATAGGCAAACCACACCATTTTCAGCAACAGCCAGCCATCGCGGAAACGTGAAATCTGGGTCTCGCCGAACGTGCGGGCCTTGTAGTGGATCGGTGTCTCGATAATTTTGAGATTCTGTTTTGCCGCGCCGAAGATCAGATCAAAGTCGCCGAACGGGTCGAAGTTCCCGAAATAGCTGCGCTCGCGCGCCAACACCTCGTAATCCTTCCGCAGAAGAACTTTGGTGCCGCACAGCGTATCGGTGAGGCGGGTGTTGACGAGATAGCTGAAGAGATAGGCAAAGAAGCGGTTGGCGATGAAGTTGAGCGGTCGCATCGCCTCGTTTTCCATCGGGTAGATTAGGCGAGTGCCGTTGACGAATTCGGCCTTGCCGGTCTCGATCACCGCGTGAAATTTAGGCAGCGCCTCCGGCGGCATCGTCAGATCGGCATCGAGAATCATCAAGACGTCGCCGGTGGCGGCCGCAAAGCCCTTGCGCACCGCATCGCCCTTGCCCCGGCCGTCCTGCTTGAGGACCTTGATGTCCCACGTGTCCTTGTAGGCGTCGCGCACGCGCTCGCATTCGGCAAAGGTGCCGTCGCTGGAATTTCCTTCGACGAACAGGATCTCCTGCGAAGAACCAAATCGCGGCATCCGCCGCACCGCATTCTCGATATTGCCGCTCTCGTTCCGGCAGGGAATGAGAATGCTGGCAGAGAATTTTCGTTCCGGGAACGAGCGGACAGGGCGGCCGACCAGATAGGTGCGCAGGCACATATTGCGGACGCCGGGCAGCGGCGCGATGAAGCGATTGATGAACGGGCCGAGCCCGAGCCAGTGCCGCGGCAGAAGCTGGCGCTGCTCCTGGCCGATCACTTCGAAATCGGCAAGGTCCATGAGATTGAGGAAGTCGGCGGTCGCGATGTAGTTGATGGTCGGCTGTTTGGCGCGCAGGCGCAGCGCCTCCGCGATGCTGAGGATCGGCTCCCACAAATGCGAGTAGTAGGAGATGATGATCCGCGTCGACGGCGCGCACAGATGATGCACCAGCCGCAACGTCGCATCGATATCCTCGAACATGCCGATGGTGTCGGCGATCACGATGTAATCGAACGGTCCTTCGATTGAGGCGAGCGTTGCCGGATCTTCGACGTCGCCCAGCACGAAATAAAGATTTGGATGCAGCTCGTTGGCCTTGGCGATGGTCCTGGCGCCGAAGTCGACGCCGACGCCGTAAGACGGCTCCAGCGCCGCCAGCAAATCGCCGCGGCCGCATCCCAATTCCAGGACGCGTTTGCCCGGCGGAATCAGGAACCGCATGAACTTGAAGTCGTCTTCGTGGTAGGCGGCGTTGAATTCACGCCAGCGCTCGAGCTCGTCGACATTGCTCTCGAAATGGTCGACAAGATCGCGCTTCCGCTGCGTGGGCAGCGCAAGGGAAGCGGCGGCGTCGGACGGCCTCAAATACATCTTGACCTCGGCGGGGAAAACGAAGGGTCGTCTTAGCCGATGGGTCGGGAGGTGTAAATTCGCCGACATGGCCACAAGGCCGCCGATTTGATCGTTGCCGGTGCCGTCGTAGCAGGGTGGCGAATAGGCGATTGCCTTGGCCTTTCTCGCCCCATAATTTGAGAGGACGCAATCAAGAAAACCGGTCGGAGAAAACGCCATGACTCCTCCTAAAATGGCTCGTCTCAAATTTGGGGCCTTCCTCGCCCCGCATCACCCGATCGGCGAGCACCCGATGCTGCAATTCCGCCGTGATCTCGACCTGGTCGAGCAGCTCGATGGGCTCGGCTATGACGAGTTCTGGTGCGGCGAGCACCATTCCTCCGGCTGGGAAATGATCGCATCGCCGGAAATGTTCCTGGCGGCAGCCGGCGAGCGCACCAAGCGCATCAAGCTCGGGACCGGCGTGGTCTCGCTGCCCTACCACCATCCTTTCAACGTTGCACAGCGCATGGTGCAACTCGATCACATGACCGGCGGCCGCGCCCTGTTCGGGTCCGGTCCCGGGGCGCTTGCTTCCGACGCGCATACGCTCGGCATCGATCCGATGACGCAACGCGACCGTCAGGACGAGGCGATTGCGATTATTCGCCGGCTGTTCCATGGTGAGCGGGTGACGGCGAAAAGCGACTGGTTCACGATGAACGACGCCGCGTTGCAGATCCTTCCGCTTCAGGAAGAGATGCCGTTCGTGGTTGCCTCGCAAATCTCGCCGTCGGGAATGACGCTGGCCGGCAAATACGGCATCGGCATCATCTCGCTGGGCTCGATGTCGACGCAAGGTCTGATGGCGCTGCCGACGCAATGGGGGTTTGCGGAAGACGCCGCGAAGAAATACGGCACGACGGTCAGCCGCTCCAACTGGCGCGTGCTGTTGTCCTGGCACATCGCCGAAAGCCGCGAGCAGGCGAGAGCCGAGGCCGGCGCCGGGCTGATGCGATGGCACAACGAATACAATGTGCAGACGCTCCAGCGGCCGGGCCTGGAGCCGTTCAAATCAATCGACGAGGCGCTGGAGAAGACCGCCGGCGGGGTCGGTATCTCGGCATCCACCATCGGCACCCCGGATGATCTGATCACGACGATCAGGACGCTGATGGAGGTGTCCGGCGGCGTCGGCACGATCATCGGCTTCGTTCATGACTGGGCCAACCCGGAAAATACCAGGCGAAGCTGGGACATGGTGGCGCGCTATGTGATCCCCGAGATCAACGGCCATGTCGCCAAGCTTCGCGAGTTGCAGAAATTCCTGATCGAAAATCGCGCCGTGTTCGACCGCGCTGGCCAAGCTGTGATGGCAAAGATCATGGAGAACGACAAGGCCGCCGCCGCGCTGTCGCTCACCGGCCCCGGCCGTGTCGCTATTCCGCCGATCAATGCGCCGGATTTGCAGAAGGAAGCCGCGAAACGGCAAAAGAGCTGATCGGGGCGCTTGACGCCTGGCGTTTCAGCTCTTTCGTCCGCCTGCTACTTCTGGGCCTGGTCGAATGCCTTGCGCAAGGCCACGTAGCCCTGTTGCTGCGCGGTCCAGTTGCGGCCGCCGGTGATCGCGCCGTCGATCACAAGATCATGCCCGTTGATGAAGCTGGATTCGTCGCTGGCAAGAAACACCGCCGCATGCGCGATATCCTCAGGCAAGCCTGCGCGCGGAATCGGCTGCGCGCTTTTGTAGACCTCGCGCATGACATCGGGGGTCTTCTCCGCCGCCTCCACCGACAGTCCGAGCGCCTTGCCGAAAATGCCGGTTGCGATCGCGCCCGGCGAGATGCTGTTGACGCGAATGCCGGCTTCGCCAAGCTCCATCGCAACGCATTTGGTCAGGTGGATGACCGCGGCTTTGGCCGCGCCATAGACGACCGACGACGAGAACCCGGCCAGTCTCCCTGCGATGCTGCCATTGTTGATGATGCTGCCGGAGCCCTGACGGCGCATATGCGGCGCGGCGTACTTCATGCCGAGCATCACGCTGCGCACAAGGGTCGCCATCGCGACATCGAAGCGCTCGGCTTCAAGCCCTTCGATTCCGCCGGTCTGGGCGGGGCCGCCCGCATTGTTGAAAAGGCAGTCGATGCGGCCGAACTTGTCGACGGCAGCATTGATCAGACTGCGAATGTCGTCGTCGATCGTGACGTCTGTGCGACGGAACAGGCACGAAGCGCCGAGCCTCCTGGCCAGTTCTTCGCCTTCAGCCGCGCGCCGGCCGGCCACGACGACCTTTGCGCCTTCGGCCACGAATATTTCGGCGGTGCGCAATCCGATGCCGCTCGTCGCACCGGTGATTACCGCGACTTTGCCATCTAGCCGTCCCATGCTGGTCGTCCTCCTTTTGCCACGGTCGGGTAAAACTATCCCCGGCCAGCCCCTGCAGCGCAAGTCGCGCGTTGCGGCATCACAATCGCCCGCCGGTTCTATGATCCCGACATCCGAAAAACGGCTGCCACAAGAGAACCCGAGTGCCGCCATCGCCACAGCGGCCGATCGCGGGTTCCCTCACGCGGATTCCAGGTCGCGGAATGCCTTGCGCACCGATGGTGTTGAAGGGAATAGTTCGCCGTCCGCCGGTGCGGAGCGGCAAAATTCGGCTATGCTGACCCAGCTTTCGGATTTGGAATGCCCTCCAATGCGGCCTGTGACAGGATGGATCGATGAATTCCGACAGGGCTGGCATGGAATCTCGCGGCCGTCTTTGCCGTTCAGCATAGGCTTTTCCGCCGGTTGCCTTGCGTTGTCGACGACGGCGCGATGGCTTCTCGCAATGCTGCGGCCGGACGTCTACTTCACGCCATACTTTCCTGCCGTTTTCTTTGCCACCGCGCTCGGCGGTTACCGCACCGGTATCGCAACGGCTGTGGTCGGCGGCGGACTCGCCGTTGCGATGAATTTCGGCGATGCGCCGAGCAATTTCTATCCACGTGCGATTTTGGCGGTCATCTATGCGATCGTATGTGGGTTGACGATCTGGGGCGTCGAGCACTATCGCTCGGTGGCATCAAGGCAGCGGGAAATTTCGAAGCGGCTGATCCGCGAGGAGGAATATCGCAAGCTGCTCGTCGACGAGCTCCAGCACCGGCTGAAGAACAAGCTGTCGACGGTCCACGCCGTGCTGCATCAGGTGTTGCAGAACCAGCCGCAGATCTGGGCCAATGTCGATCATCGTCTGCGGGCGCTCGCTGCGACCGACGAACTGATCACCAAGGTCGACGGCGGCGGTTGTGACATCAAGGACCTCTTGCTTTCGGAGCTTGGGCCCTATGGCCATGTCCGCTTCAACCTGAATGGCGACCGGCTGTTTCTTCCTGCCAAGCTCGCCGTCAGCCTCGCGCTGATTTTTCATGAGCTCGCGACCAATGCCGGGAAATATGGCGCGTTCTCCGCCGAGCGCGGCATGTTGCAGGTGTCGTGGTCGATGACCGAGGACCGGTTGAACATCGCCTGGGACGAGACCGAGGGGCCGGCGATCGCCGCGGTCGGATCGCCCGGCTTTGGCACCAAGCTGCTGGAATTGGCGCTCCGGCCATTCGACGGCAAGACCGAGATCAGTTTCCTCAAGAGCGGGGTCCATTGCACCATGCAATGCCGTGTACCCAAGGCATGACCGCGAGCCCATCACGGCCCGATCATCGCCGCTGAAATTCGCGTTGCGAACTTGCGGCCAGCGAATGTCAAATCCTGCCCAGCTGGGTCATTCCGGCCGCGCCCGTTCGTTGCTATCTTCCGGATACGGCCGATCGCGGAGGAAACACCATGCAACCCGTTTCGATATTGCTGAATATTCTATGGCTCTTGATCGGCGGCGTGTGGATGGCGGCGGGCTGGGTCGTTGCCGCGGTCATCATGGCGATCACCATTATCGGCCTGCCCTGGGCGCGGGCCGCATTCAACATCGCGATCTATACGCTGCTACCGTTCGGTCAGCGCGCCGTGCGCCGTGACATGCTGACGGGCCAATCCGATCTCGGAACCGGGCTATTAGGTTTCCTCGGCAACCTGATCTGGCTGGTGCTTGCCGGGTGGTGGCTCGCACTCGGTCATCTTGTGACGGCATTCCTTCTTGCCTTGACGATCATCGGGATCCCGTTCGCCTGGGCCCATCTGAAGCTTGCCGGCATCGCGCTGTGGCCGATCGGCCGGACGATCGTGCCGGCGTAATCAGCCGGTGAGATCTTTTCCGGCGCGGGCGCGAATTGCTTCTTCGACGCTGTGAAACTGGCGGTCGGGGCCAAGCAGGGCAGCGACGCCGAAGCGCACCAGCGCGTCCTGCGCGCGCGTCGATTCAACCCGCGCGAGGGCAAAGTCGATGCCGTCGTCGTGACATTGGCGGATGATCTCGGTCAGGACCTGGGCGGCGGTGAAGTCGATCTCGACGATGCCGGTCGCCTCCAGCACGAGCAGTCGAATTTTTTGCGACGGAGACGTTGCGGTCGCGAGAATATCGCGCCGGAAGTCATAGGCATTGAGAAACGAGAGCGGGGCCTGGAAGCCGACGACGATCACGCCCGGTTCCTGTTCGCCCGGAAGCTTTGAACTTACCGGCCACCAGATCGACGTGCCGGGCACGCGCTCGAATGGCTGCACGCGGGCGCGCGTCGTGCTCCAGATGCCGTGCAGCAGCGACAGCGCAATGCCGATGCCGACGCCTTGTTCGATCGGCAGCAGGATGATCCCTGTGGCGGTTGCCAGGATCAGGAGGAATTCGCCGGGCGATTGCCGGCAGACAGCGACGATCTGGCGAAAGCGAATGATCCGCAGCGCGACGAACAACAGCACCCCCGCGAGCGCGGCGTTGGGAATTCGTTGCAGCAACGCAGTGCCGAAGGCGAGCAGGAGAACCACGATGCCGACGGCGGTCAGCCCGGCGATCTGGGAGCGGCCGCCGGTTTCGCAAACCACGGCCGTGCGCGGCGGGCTCGCATTGACGGGAAAGGCGCCGATCAGCCCGGAAAAGATGCTGCCGATTCCAACCCCGATGAAGTCGCGGTTGACGTCGGGCGGTTCGTTGGGATCGGTCGGAAAAGATCGCGTCGTGGCCGCGGTCTGCACCATCACGACCACCGAAATGATCAGGCCAAGCGACAGCAGGCTTGTGAGGCGGCTGACCGACACGATGGGAACGGAAAGCGCCGGCATCTGCGCCGAAATCCCGCCGAGCACGCTCACCCCCCGGCTTTCGAGCCGCAGCAGCACCACGGCCGAGGCGGCGAGCGCAAGACCGATCAAGGCGCCGGGAATCCGCGCGTCGATCTGTTCGGATAGCGTAATGATTGCAAGTACGCCAAGGCCGATGACGAGCGTAAAAGCATTGGCGTCACCGAGATGCTCGACGAGCGTCGCCAGGCGCTGGAGCATCGGGCCTTCGGGCGAGGGCAGTCCGAGGATCGCCGGAAGTTGCGAAATAAGAATGTGTGCCGAGATGCCGGCGAGAAACCCGATCGTGACGGGGATCGACAGCAGGTCGGCGATCCAGCCCAGACGAAAAATGCCGGATGCCGTCAGCATCAGCCCGGTCATGAGTGCGAGCGCTGCGGCAAGTGTTGCGTAATCCGGCGAGCCGGCGGCCGCGAGCGCGGCGAGCCCGCCGGCAAAGATCGGCGTGATCGTCGAATCCGCGCCGGACGAGAGGAAGCGGTTGCCGCCGAACACCGCAAAAGCAATCGAGCCCGCCAGGAAGGCGAAAAAGCCGAACTGCGGGGCGAAGCCGCCGAGGCGCGCCGTCGCCATCTGTTCCGGTATGACAATGGCGGCGAGCGTCAGCCCGGCGAACAGGTCCCGGCTGACATCGGACAGGCGGTAACCGGACAGCGAACGAAAAACGGGCCATGCCGCGCCGCCGCCGGAAGATCGGGAATGATCCGCCATGGTGCGATCTCCTTTATGATCAGCGGCCTTTGTCTGGCGGCAAGAGTGCTGCCGGCGGAAAAGAGCGGTTGACGACGTTTCGTATCGCAAAGCTCGACTGGATGCGCGAGACCCGCGGCAGGCGCGACAATTGCGATTTGTGAATGTGTTCGAAATCCTCGATGTCGCGTGCGATCACGATGACCAGATAGTCGTCGCTGCCGGACATCAGCAGACACCGCACCACCGACGGGCATTTGATGATCGCGCGCTCGAACGTTTCCAGCGCGTCTTCGCTCTGGCTGTCGAGGGTGATGCGCACCATCACCGTGGTGCCGAGACCGAGCGCCTTCAGGCCAAGCACGGCCTGATAGCCTTCGATCAATCCGTCTTGCTCGAGCGCGGCGAGGCGGCGGGCGCAGGCCGTGCTCGACAACCCGACGCGCTCGGCCAGTTCGACATGGGAGCTGCGGGCGTTCGACGTGACTTCCCGAAGCAGCGCGATATCGGATCGATCCAGCTTGTGCATGATTCCTGCACCGTATCCGCCTCTCGCGCCGGAATACAGCGCAAACACGCCGCGGCGGCGCAATCTTTGCCGGAAACGGCTTGGGCTTAGTTGATAGACAGAAGCCGCAACAAGCCTAAACGGAGGACAACGATGCTGGTGGGCGTGCCCAAGGAAATCAAGGCGCAGGAATACCGCGTCGGACTGACGCCGTCCTCGGTGCGCGAATATGTGGCGGCTGGACACCGCGTCCTGGTCGAGCGCGGCGCCGGCGGCGGAATCGGTGCGTCCGACGAAGATCTACGAGCGGGCCGGCGCGTCGATCGCGGCAAGCGCGGAGGAAGTGTTTCAGCGCGCCGAAATGATCGTCAAGGTCAAGGAGCCGCAGCCTCAGGAATGGCGGCAGCTTCGTGAAGGCCAGATCCTTTTCACCTATCTGCACCTCGCGCCCGATCGCGAGCAAGCCGAAGGCTTGCTTCGGTCGGGCTGTACGGCGGTGGCGTATGAAACCGTGACGGATGACCATAATGGGCTTCCGCTGCTTGCGCCGATGAGCGAGGTCGCCGGGCGTTTGTCGATCGAAGCCGCGGGCAGCGCCTTGAAAAGGCCGGCGGGCGGGCGTGGTCTCTTGATCGGTGGCGTTCCGGGCGTTGAGCCGGCGCGGATCGTGATCATCGGCGGCGGCATCGTCGGCACGCATGCGGCGCGCATGGCTGTCGGCCTCGGCGCGGAAGTCAGCATCCTCGATCGCTCGCTGCCGCGCTTGCGGGAGCTCGACGAGATCTTTGCCGGCCGCGTGCGTACGCGGTTCTCGACCATCGAAGCGCTCGATCAGGAAATCGCCGCCGCCGATGTCGTGATCGGCGCAGTCTTGATTCCCGGCGCCAGCGCGCCAAGACTTGTGACGCGCGCGATGCTGAAATCGATGAAGCAGGGTGCGGTCATCGTCGATGTGGCGATCGATCAGGGCGGCTGTTTCGAAACGTCGCACGCGACAACCCATGACCATCCGACCTTTGAGGTCGACGGCGTCATCCACTACTGCGTGGCCAATATGCCCGGCGCCGTTCCGGTGACGTCGAGCCATGCGCTCAACAACGCCACCTTGCGATTTGGACTAACGATTGCGTCCGAAGGACTGGCTGGAATTCGGCGCGATCCGCATTTGCGTGACGGGCTGAATATCCACCGCGGCAAGGTCACCTGCGAGCCGGTAGCGAACAGTCTCCAGCTTCCCTACCAGCCGCCGCTCGAGGCCTTGGCCGCGTAGGCCGCTCTCGAAGCAAGCACTCCCAATCCTGCCGCCTCCGGGCGGCATTTTTTTGCGTGAATTTTTCTCCGAAATTGGATGTTGGCGTGGCGCAGGCGGGTGGCGGGAGGGAGTAAACGCTTGACAACAACAATTCCATATAGTGGAATTGAATTCCAAAAAGAAATAGCAGGATGGAAACCGTGGCGCGGCTGACCGCAGTTCAGCGGAAAACGGATACCGACGATTTCGATGGCCGTGGTGACGAAACGCCGGTCGCGCAGGGGCTGGCGCGTGGATTTGCCGTGCTGCGCGCCTTTCGGCCGGGCGAAACCTCGCTCAGCAACAGCGAGCTTGCGGAGCGGACGGGACTCGCGAAGGCCACGATCTCGCGCTTGACGCAATCGCTGACCGGTCTCGGATATCTTTCCTACTCGCCTCGTCTTGGCCGCTATCAGCTCGGCGCGGGCGTGGTCGCGCTCTGCCATTCGCTGCTCGCCGGCATGCCGCATCGAATTGCCGCGCGGCCGCTGCTTCAGGAGATCGCCGATCTCGCGCGCCTTCCGGCCTCGCTCGGCATGCGCGATCAGCTCGACATGCTGACGATCGAGACCGCGCATCATCCCCATATGCGGGCTGCCCGTTTTGACCTCGGCGCTCGCCTGCCGATCGAGACGACGTCGATGGGGCGCGCTTTCCTCTTTGGTCTTGCCGCGCCCGAGCGCGAAAAGCTTCTCAAGCGTCTTCGGCTCCGATGGACCCGCGAGGAATGGCGGGGCGTGCGCGGCGGCATCGACCGAGCGTTTGAATCGCTCGCGACGCGCGGCTTCTGCATCTCCCTCGGTGACCGGCGTCCCGATGTGTTTGCGGTCGGGGCTCCGCTCGTGACGCCCGAAGGCAATGTTCTTGCCGTCAACTGCGGCGGCATGCCGTCGGAGGTCAGTGCGGAGCGCCTTGAGAACGAAATCGGCCCGCGGCTTGCGCGGGTGGCGCGTCAAATCTCGGCGGAGCAGACCTGATCATGCGGGACTTCGCCAAACCGGGTCGCTCGGAGGCCGTCAGCGAAGAGGGGATGGTCTGCACCTCGCATCCGGCGTCGTCGCTTGCCGGGCTCGATATTCTCCGTTCCGGCGGCAATGCGCTCGACGCTGCGATTGCTGCCGTCGCGGTTCAGGGTGTTGTCGAGCCACATATGACCGGGGTCGGCGGCGATTGCTTCGCGTTGTTCTCTTCTGCGGGTGGCCTGCCGATTGCGCTTGACGGCTCGGGCCGTGCGCCTTCCGCCGCGACCGCCGGCTGGTATGTCGAGCATGGGTTCGAAGCGATTCCGGCGGAATCACCCCATGCAGTTACGATCCCCGGCGCAATGGCCGCCTGGTGCAAGCTCAACGGGGATCACGGCGCCTTGCCGTTGTCCGAAGTGCTTGCGCCCGCGATCCGGTTGGCCGAGGAGGGCATGCGCGTGACGCCGCGCGTCGCCTGGGATTGGGGACGCCAAACCGGAAAGCTGTCGCGCGATCCCGACACCCGTGCAGCGTTTCTGCCAAACGGCAAACCGCCCGGCGTTGGAGACAAGTTCCGCAATCCCGCGCTCGCCGCCACGCTGCGCAAAGTCGCGCGCCACGGTGCGTCGGCGTTTTACGACGGCGAGATCGCGCATGCGTTGACGCAAAAGCTGCAGCGCCTCGGTGGCTTGCACACGGCGGAGGATTTCGCGCGCGAGCATAGCGATTATGTCGAACCGATCAGTGCGCCATACCGCGATCATGTCGTCTACGAGTGCCCGCCGGCAGGCCAGGGTCTCGCCGCGCTCATGATCCTGCGCACCATCGAGGGCATGAATTTTGGCGAGGCGCGGCATACCGAGGCCGATCGCATCCATCTGCTGGCCGAAGCCACCAAGGCCGCGTACCGCGCCCGCGACGCCTATTTCTGTGATCCGGCTCATGGTTCGACGGCAACGCGCGCGTTTCTGTCCGATGACTGGGCTGCGCGAACAAGGTCTCTCATTTCGTGCGAGCGGACTACCGCGCCATCGTTGTGGGATGGTGCCGAGCACCGTGACACGGTGTCGGTCTGCGTGGTCGATCGCGATCGCAACGCGGTCTCGCTGATCAACTCATTGTTTGCGCCGTTCGGCAGCGGCATTTTCGAACCCCAAACCGGCGTCCTCCTGCATAACCGCGGCACCGGATTTCGCACCGATCCCGCCCATCCGAGTGCGATCGCGCCTCGCAAGCGTCCGATGCACACCATCATTCCCGCGATGCTCTACCGCGACGGGCGCCCTGTCATGCCCTTTGGCGTGATGGGCGGCCATTATCAGGCGACCGGGCACGCGCATTTCATTTCCCAGATTCTCGATCGTGGCCGCGGCATTCAGGCCGCCGCCGACGCGCCGCGATCGTTCGCCTTCGATGGCAAGCTGTCGCTGGAATCCACGATTGCGCCTGACATCAAGGACGATCTGGCGCGACGCGGTCACGTCGTCGAATGGTCGGATTTCGCGATCGGTGGCGCACAGGCGGTCTGGATCGATGAGGCGCGCGGCGTCCTGATCGGCGCGTCGGATCATCGCAAGGACGGTATGGCGCTCGGGCTTTAGGGCCTGCCGGGATCAAGGAGTAACGGGATGTCTTCGCCAGGCGAACCAGACACGCTGCTTCTCGACGGAGCGCCGCAGCCCTCCGGCGCGGCTCCCGCGGCGATCCGTTTGTCGGGCATCAGCAAGACCTATGGCGACGGCAAATCCGGCCTGCTCGCGCTGCAAGACATCAGTCTTGAAATCGAAGCCGGTTCCTTCGTTGCCGTGGTTGGCCCCTCCGGTTGCGGCAAGTCGACCCTGTTGCGTGTGGTCGCAGGCCTGATTCCTGCGAGTTCAGGCGGCATCTGGATCGGCGACAGCCAGGTCCGTGGACCGCGGCGCGACATCGGCGTCGTGTTTCAGTCGCCCGTGTTGTTCCCCTGGCGCACGGTGCTCGAGAATGTCCTCGTTCCGATCGACGTGCAGAAGCTTGGCCGGGCGGCGAATATCGGCAAGGCGCGCGAACTTCTTCGCCTCGTCGGCTTGAGCGAATTCGAGCAGCGCTACCCGGCCGAATTGTCGGGCGGCATGCAGCAGCGCGTCGGGATTGCGCGCGCGTTGGTGCATGAGCCGGCGATGCTCTTGATGGACGAGCCGTTCGGCGCGCTCGACGCGATGACTCGCGAACACATGAACGTCGAGCTTCAGCGGCTCTGGCGCGCAAAGCCGAAGACCGTGTTCTTCATCACCCACTCGATTGCCGAGGCGGTCTTTCTCGCCGACCGCGTCGTCGTCATGACGCCGCGCCCCGGGCGCGTTGCAGAGGTGCTCGATATCGCCATGCCGCGCCCGCGTAACCTCGACATGATGAGCACGGCGCCATTCGGTCAATATGTCAGCCGCATCCGCGCTCATTTCGGCGTTTCGGGAGTGACCGACTGATGTACGACCTCTCGTCCATGGATACGCCGCGCAACCGCTTGCTCAGCGTCGCGCTGTTGGCAACCACGCTTCTTCTCTGGGAAGCTCTGGTCCGGTTGTTCGAAATTCCGTCCTTCGTCCTTCCGGCGCCGTCGGCCGTGGCGCTCGGCCTGTGGCGAGGATTTTCAACCGGTCTCTATTTTCAGCACATCGCCGTCACCCTGTCGGAGGTGCTGCTCGGATTTGCGTTCGGCTGCGGCCTCGGCTTTGCGCTTGGCGTCGCCATCGCGCTCAACCGCCACGTCGCCTATTTTCTCTATCCCTACATCGTCATGTTCCTCTCGATGCCGAAGGTGGCGTTGGCGCCCCTGATCGTTCTCTGGTTCGGGCTCGGCATGACCTCGAAGGTCGTGACCGCAGCCCTCGTCTCGTTCTTTCCAGTGATGATCAATACCATCGCCGGGCTCAATGCAGCGGATGCCGACCGGATCGATCTCATCCGTTCGCTGGGCGGCACCGGCCGTCAGATCTTCCTGATGTTGCGGCTGCCGACGGCGCTTCCGATGATCATTGCCGGCCTTGAGATCGCGATCACGCTGTCGCTGATCGGCACGGTGGTGGCGGAATTTCTCGGCGCCGAGCAGGGGCTCGGCATGCTGATGCAGAGCATGAATTTCGTAATGGACGTGGCGGGCTCGTTCTCGGTCCTGATCGTGCTCGCTATCGTCGGGCTCGTGCTGAACCAGACATTGCTCGCGGTTCGGCGCCGCGTGCTGTTCTGGGAAGGCTCGGGCGAACGTCGTCGACGAGATCCGCCGACGTGGATTCCGCGCAGGGATCCGGAATTTGACGAGGCAAAGGTTCGAGCCTGAATTGGCGTGCGGGAGAACATCATGATCTGGCGTTCGGCGTTCCGTTTCGTTGTTGCTGCATTCGCGCTTTGTGTTGCTGCGGTCTCCACTTGCGGCAGCGCTTCGGCCCAGGAGAAGGTCCGGGTCGGCTGGTGCACGAGCGTCCTGACTTATGGGGTCGCGCCGTTTGCGGTCGCCATCAAGCTCGGCTGGTACAAGGCGCTCGGCATTGATTTGGAGCTCGTCAACTTCGCGGGTTCGTCCGATTGCGTGCGCAACGTTGCGACCGGCGAGGTGCTGGCGGCGGTGCCGACCGTCGAACCGGTCGCGATCCTGCGCCTCACCGGCGTGAAAACACAGGTGTTCTACACCGCGTTTCGCCGCAACATCTTTGGCCTTGCGGTGCCGGCCGACAGCGCGATCAAGGCCTATTCGGACCTCAAGGGCAAGAAGATCGGCGTGACCTCCATGGCTTCCGCCGGTGTCGTGGTGGCGCGCTCGGTGGCCGCGTCCGCCGGCCTTGATCCGGATCGGGACGTTCGAGATCGTCGTATCGGGCCAGCCCGCGCAAAGCGCTGTTCTGCTTCGGCGCAAAGACATCGACGCCGTATCGCAATGGGATGTGCAGTACACCCTGATGGGACTTGCAGGCGTGCCCATGCGCGCGATCGGCGATCCGGAGCTGGACGCATTTCCGGCCAACAGCTTTGTCGCGTTGCCGGAGACGATCAAGACCAAACGCGATCTGCTGATACGGCTCGCCCGCGGCTACGCGATGGGGACCCTCTTTGCCGTGCGCAATCCTCGCGCGGCCAGCGAGATTTTCCAGGCGGTCTATCCGCAGGTCGTGCCGACCGGCATGGACCGCGCCCAGGCGCTGGAGCAGGCGACCGTGCTGCTCAAGACCATCACGCCGAAGATGTCGCTGGAAGATGCCGGCGCGAAGTGGGGCGAAAGCAATCTCGAGACCTATCAGCGCTATCTCGACTGGCTCGTCAAAGCCGGCGTTCTGAAAGAGCGCCTCGGCGCGCAGGACATCGTTACGAATGAATTGATCGGCCCGATCAACGATCAGCTCGATCTACAAGCCGTCGAAGCGGCCCTGACGAAATAGCTTTTAGACCTCATCACGAATCCAAACGAGCGGGAGCCCGCCATGTCCAAGATGCTTGCCGATATGCCGCCAAACGATGTCGAATCCTGACTGGATGCCGATGACGCCGAACCGGAAGTTCAAGAAGGCGCCGACTTTCTTTTCCGCCGCAAAGGGCATGTATTACACCACGCCGGAGGGCCGGCCGCTTGCTCGACGCCATCGCCGGGCCTCTGGTGCGTCAATGCCGGCCACTGCCATCCCAAGATCATCGAGGCGATCCAGAGCCAGGCGGCCAAGCTCGATTATTCATCGAGCTTTGGCCTCGGTCACCCGCTGGTGTTTCACTACACCAATCGGCTGATCGAAATCGCGCCGGACGAATTCGGCCACGTCTTCCTGGCGGGCTCCGGCTCGGAGGCCGTCGATACCGCGCTGAAGATCGCGCTCGCTTATCAACGCGCACGAGGGCAGGGCCATCGTCAGCGCCTGATCGGCCGCCAGCGCGCTTATCACGGCATGGGCTTTGGCGGGCTGTCGGTTTCGGGCATCGGCTGGCATCGCGCGCAGTTCGGCGTGCTTTTGCCCGGCGTCGAGCATCTTCCGCACACCCACGATATGACGCGAAACGCCTTCAGCCGCGGTCAGCCGGCGCATGGAGTTGATTTCGCCGACGCGCTCGAGCCCATTCTCGCCGCTTGCGATCCCTCGACCGTCGCTGCCGTGATCGTCGAGCCGGTCGCCGGCGCCGGAGGGGTGCTGCCGCCGCCGCGCGGTTATCTGCAGCGCTTGCGCGAGATCTGCGATCGCCACGGCATTCTCCTGATTTTCGATGAAGTCGTGACCGGCTTCGGCCGGCTCGGCGCGCCCTTTGCCGCGCAGGCGCTCGGCGTCACGCCCGATCTCATCACCTGCGCCAAGGGAATGACAAATGGCGCCGTGCCAATGGGCGGGGTCCTGGTGCGCGACCGCGTTTACGAGGCGATGACGCAAGGGCCCGAGGCGACCGTTGAGCTTGCCCATGGCTATACTTATTCGGGTCATCCGTTGGCATGCGCCGCGGCGCTCGCCGCGCTCGAAGTTTATGCCGAGGAGGGCCTGTTCGAGCGGGCGGCTAAACTCGCGCCGGTGTGGGAAGACGCGTTGCACAGCCTTCGCGGTGCGCCGCATGTGAGGGATGTCCGCAATCTCGGCCTGCTCGGTGCCGTTGAAATCGAGGCGGCCGCGGATGCGCCGGGGCAGCGGGCGCGCAAATGCGCCGATGTCTGCTTTGAGCGCGGCGTTTTCGTCCGCGCGCTTGGCGACACCCTGATCCTTTCGCCACCGCTCGTGATCGACGAAAGCCAGATCGGGCAGATTCGGGACGCGATCGGTGCAGGATTGAAGGAAGCCGCGCGGGTGTGACGTTCCCGGAAGCTCAGCGCAGCTGGAGGGCGGGCCTCCGCCCCCATTGCCGATGCCGGGCCAATCGGCTAAATGGACCGCTACGCACCCGTAGCTCAGCTGGATAGAGCGTTGCCCTCCGAAGGCAAAGGTCACACGTTCGAATCGTGTCGGGTGCGCCAGCAAGATCAAAAGCCCGGCACCAAGATCGCCATCACAGCTTGCTGTCGAGAGCCAATCGAGCCGCGTCTCCAGCGCGGCGCATGATTTGATAAGCCAAGATTTTTTGGGAGGAAAGCGATGGATTTGAAGGGCATGGTTGCGCTGGTGACCGGCGGCAATGGCGGGCTGGGGCAGCGCATCTGTCATGCGCTCGCGCAGGAAGGCGCAGATGTCGCCGTGATGTGCGCCAGCAGCCGCGACCAGGCGGAAAGCGTCGCCAGCGAACTAGCGTCGCGCTATCAAATCAACGCTCAAGCCTTCGTCTGTGACGTAACCGACGACGCGGCCGTGGCTCGGCTGGTCGGCGAGGTAACCAAGGCCTTCGGTCGCCTTGATATTCTGATCAACGACGCCGCCTACAACGTTGCGATCCCGTTCGGCGATCTCGACAATCTGACGCTGGAGGTCTGGAACAAGATCATGGCGGTCAACCTGACCGGTCCGATGCGCCTGACCAAGGCGGTCGCGCCCATCATGAAGGCCCAGGGGCGAGGCCGCATCGTCAACATAGCGTCGGTAGCGGGACTGAGCCCAACCGGCTCTTCCATCGCCTACGCCGTGTCGAAGGCGGGGCTCATTCATCTGACGCGTTGCATGGCGGTGGCGCTGGCGCCCGAGACGCTCGTCAATTGCGTAGCGCCCGGTTTGCTGGACGGCACGCGCGCAACAGCCAATCTTCGGTCCGAGCAGATCGAACGCTCCGCAGCCGCCTCGCTCCTGAAGAAGCCGGCCGACAAGGACGACTGTGCCGACATGGTGGTCGCGATGTGCCGCACCGAGACCATGACCGGTCAGACCGTCGTCATCGACTCCGGACGCATCTTCCATTGAGACGACGGAGCTTCGAGCGCAGGTTCGCTTCGGACGCCACGCGTTCGGAACACTTCCTTAGCTGCGCAGCGCTCAATTCATGCAAACCCATTGGGTGCGGGTCATGCCAATCGCATGAGCTGCGCCGCGGGCAAGATCGATCGTAACCCCGTGGGTAAATGGACCGCGGTCGTTGATCACCACGGTGATAGATCTCCCGTTCTCGGGGTTGGTGACGGTCACCTGCGAGCCGAAAGGCAGCGTGCGGTGCGCCGCCGTATACCCACTACTGTTGAAGGCTTGGCCGCTCGCGGTTCGTCGCCCCGACGTATAGTAGGTTGCGACCACATGCTGTCCCGCGCAGGCGCCGTGAGGCTTGGAATGTGCGAAGAACCACGCGAAGCCGCGGCTGTGGGCCGGGGCGGATGACGCGATCAGGGCTGCTGTCAGTCCAAAAATAAAGAAGTATCGACGCATTGGTCTTCCCATTGGTTTCGCCCTTGGTATTGCCCAACACCGTCGAAGCCAATTGTTCAGCTGCGTTAAGCTTACCGTTCAAGCATAATCGATCGTTTTAGTTGCTACGAATTCCGCGGATACTCAGGATGCGGTCCGTCGCGCGAACATTGCCCCACACTTTCCCGCGACAAGAGGCCGCCGCTACCCCCCAATGCGGCGGCCTCGCCGAAAGGCGCATCGGATGTCGAAGAAGAGCTCGCTGAAGCGGCTTGTCGGCCTCGGGACATGGCTGGCTCTCGTGGCCTTCGCTATTCGTTTCTTGCTTCGATGGCGGAACCGCGCAGATCCCGCGCGCAACAACGTCAATTGATCAAAGACGTTTCGCAATCAATCGAGGTCATGTCGCAATGACGCCGTTCCGAGCGCGGCGCGATTGTGGGAGCATCGATCCCGCCTGACGCCTACTTCCGCAAGCCCGCCGTCTCCAGCAACTTCACCAGCCACCACCGCCAGCGGGGCGCCTGGTAAAAAATCGTCAGGCTGGGTGAAGCGTCTCCGCCGATCGTCTCGGTGAGCTGTCCATCGGCCATCGACTGCTCGACGGTCCCGACTTTCTTGTCGTTTCTCGTGCAGCGCCAATTCAGCGCGTCGCGCACCGCGCAATTGCTGAGCTTCGAGGGCGCGTCATTGCCGATCCAGACGATGACGCTTTGCTGGTCGGGAAACGCCTTGTAGGTCTCGGGAACCGACGTCAGTTCGTCCCTGAGAACGCAGGGAGTGTCGCGGTCGGACGCGCAGAACATCCGGTAGACGGTTGCTTCGCCAATAAGGCGTTCATAGACGGGCCACATGAAAAATATGGCCAAGCAAAGCACGATGCCGCCGATGAGCCACGCTACAATTCTATCGCCGACCGCTTCTTGCACGGCCAATTACTCCACCCGTTTATCGGCAACCTAAATGGGCTGAATTGGTTTGTCGATGCGCGGATGTTGGCGCGCTAGGTTCCGTTGAGGCCGTGCGCCTCGGCGAAGAACAGGTCTTTCCATGACGCCGGCAGGCGCTTGAGGCGGCCGACCTTGTGCATGAATTCGACGTGCTTCATCAGATTGGCGGGCGTCGTGGTGTAGTCGATATCGGGATCGGTGATCATCGTCACGAGATCGTCGGCGGAGTTCTTCCGGTCGTTGGCGAGCTTCAGGTAGATTTCAGCTGATGCCTTCGGCTCGCGCTTGATGAAGGCGTTGGCCTCCTCATGTGCTGCGCGCACGGCCTGACATATCCCGGGATTGGCGTCGTGGAACGATCGGGTCGTCACCTGAAGGCCGTTGGTGTGCTTGCCGTCGGTCTCGTAGCTGCTCAGTACCTTGTGGATGCCGGCGACGCGCAGCTCATAATAATTGAACGGCGCCACGCAGAAGTGGCTGTTCACGGTCTGGCCGGAGACGACCGCCTGCATCGCGTCCGGGTGGCCCATCGACACCGTGAACTCGTCGAGGCGGTCGTATTTCTCAAAGCCCCATAATTTCGCGGCGGCCATTTGCAGCGCCATGGCCTGGCCGGAAATCTTCACGGTCGGTACCGCGATCCGGTCCGCGGATGTGAAATCGGCAATCGTCTTCACCGCCGGATTCCGCGTGGTCAGCACATAAGGCATCGACTGCACGGCACAGATCGCGCGCACTTCCGATGGCGTCCCGAATGTCTTGTCCCACAGGGTTGCGAGCGAAGGCGAGGCGACGTTGACGAACTGAATGTTGCCGCTCAACAGCCCGTCGTTGAGCGCGCCGGGGCCGCCCATGGTCTGCCAGACCACCGCAAGACCGTTGATGCCAAGGCGCGCGGCATGCGCCTCGATCAGCCTGCGATCTTCCATCACCATTTGCGGCAAAAATGGCAGGCCATATTGCTTGCCGAGCTTGATCGCCGAGACCTCGGCGCATGCCGGTCGTACCAGCGCGGGAAGGGCAACGAGACCGGTGACGAATTCGCGTCGGTTCACTTCGCCCTCCGGTGTTGCCGCGTGATGATTTATCCAAACCCGAACAAGCGCGCCGGATTGTCGGCGAGAATGCGCCGCCGTATCGCGGGCTCCGGCGCCCATTCGGCCAGAAGATTATAGAGCCGGATCGTGCCGACGCGATCGTGAAACGACAAATGCGGAAAATCGCTGCCCCAGATCAACTGGCCCGGCACGCGCTCGATCAGCGCCTGCGCCATCGGTTTCACGTCGGCAAAATCGGCCGCGGTCGAGAAGCGGTAGATGCCCGTCATCTTGACCCAGCAGCGTTTCGATCCGTCGCCGACCAGATCGAGGAACGATTGAAAGCCGGATTGCCCCGGGCCATCCTTGGCCGGGTAAAGTCCCATATGCGCGACCGAAAATTCAACAGGCAAGTCGTTCAAGGTGGGCATCAGTTCGCTGATCAGCCAGCCAGGCGTCAGGAAATCGAGGTGCCAGGCCAACTCGGCGCAGATCTTTGCGAGCCGAAGGATCCGCGGCCGCATCGAGGCCGCGAGGCCGGCCTCCGGTTTGCGGATCGGCGAGATGTTGACGCGGATGCCGCGCACGCCAAGCGCGTGGAGATCGGACAATTCCTTGTCCGTTGTCCTGGTCTCATCGAGGTCGATGATGCCGCGCCGGACGGCCGGATCGAGCTGGCGCATGGCATCCAGCATGCAGGAATTATCGAAGCCGTAGGCGCTCGGCTGAACGAATACGTAACGCACGAGCCCCAGGCGCCGCGCCAGCTTCAGGTAACGCTCGACCGGCTCGTGCGGCGGCTTGTAGCGGATGTCGGTGCCATAGGCGTATTTCTCGGGCGGACCGAACACATGAAAATGTGCATCGCAGGCGTTCGGCGGCGCGGCGAAGGCCGGCTCGAAGCCGGCGTCTGGATCGTGCTCGGTCGCAGCATTCATGGTTACTCACATCGCGTGTTCGAGTTGCGCCGCAAAGCCCTTGGCCGCCATCTCGCGTGCGCCGGCCCAGGCCGTCGCCTGGATCGACGACCACACGGGAATGCGCAGGTCGCGGCGCAATTGCGGAATGGCGCGCAGTGTCGGCAACTGCGAGCAGGCCACAAAGAGACTCTTGCTGGATGGTGTCACGGTTTGTCGCGCCAGCTCAAGCACCTCGTCTTCGGTGACGGCGCCGAGTTCGGCCGTGGTCTTGCAGAGGAAGCTGTTCAAGGTCTCGACGGCGACGCCGGACGCTGCGAGATATTTGCGCAAGCCGTCATTGACCGGTTGAAGATAGGGCGTCACCACCGCTGTCTCCGTGACATCATCCGCACGCAGCGCTTCGACCATTGCGCCGGCGGTGCTGACGACGACCGCGCCCGTGCGTTCGCGCAGTCGCTCGATCATGCGGTCATTGCTCTCGGGACCGCCGAGGAATCCGGCAGCCGTGCAGCCATAGATCACGAGGTCCCAGGGCTTGTTTGCGAAAGGATCGTTCGCAAACGGCTCGATGGCCTCGATCGTGGCCTCGGCATAGGCGGGCAAGTCTTCCAGCAGCAGCGTGCGCGGCGGGCGCTTGACGCGGGCGACCGCAAGCGGGGCGAGGGCCGGGCACAGCGCGGAAATCTCCGGCTCGATCGTGGTGTTGTTCTCCGGCAGCACGATCATGACTCGGATGCGTCGTGCCATGGTCGCGCGTCCCGGTCTAATTCAACGGCCGGGTGCGAGAACCCTCGAACAGCAGTTCGGTCGCAGTCTTCTTATGGCTTGCCGCACGCATGGTGCGGTTCTACCGCGCCATCATGTTGTGTCAATACAGAGCAATGTAGTCGCTCTGCATGGCCACGTTGCGTTGGTAATCGGTAGCGCCAACGCAAGCCGCCTAGCTCGCGGGAACCGCGTTTGGAGCAAGGACGCGCGCGGGCACGCGCCCGCTGCCTCGGCTATTTTTTGCCCTTGGGATCGGGTTGCTTGGCCTTGGCATCGGATTTGAGGACATCGACACGGACAGCGGCATTCAAGTGCCCGTTCGTGCAGCTCAGTGACGGTTCGGTGAAAGAGAATACAGCCTTGAGAGCCTGCGCCTTGGCTTTGAACTCGTTCCTGACGGTATCGGCGGTCCGGTCAGCGTCGCTGCATGCGATCTTGTTCAGCTTGTTGATGTATTCCCCGCCCGAGCCGAACTTGGCCGCGTAGGACTGCTTCTGAGAATCGCTTGTAAAGCTCTTCGCGTCCGGGAACATGTCCTTCGAGACCAGGGTCCAACTCGAGCGCTCGAAGTCACTGGGGTTGTTCGCGAGCGGTCCGAGGCGAAGGCTAACCCGCCATTTGCCGCCCTGGCATTCGCCAGCGGCGATCAATTGCGTCACCGGCAACGCTCGTTTGTCCTTTTCGTTCATCGCGGCCTGTTTGAAATCAAACTTGACCTTCGGATGACACGTGAGTTTTTCGATATTGTCTTTCCAGCTGTTCTCGATCTGGTCGAGCCTTTGGTTGCGCGCGGCCGGATCCTTGATGGCGAGCGCCAGCTGCGCGTCGTGCCCCCAGCCCGAAAGGTAGTTGACAATGGTGTTGTTGTTTTCCGTCGCCAGATTGTAAGCGACATCGTCGGCGAGCAGGTCGGCGTTGACGTCCGAGAGCGCGATGTTGCTGTCGACGAATTTGCCCCCGCTGCCGCAATCCAGCTTGCGAGCAACTATTACGGACAGTTCTTTCGCCTTCCTGTCGAGGTGTTTCTCGTAAAAACCGATATCGTTCATCCCGCAGGGCAATTTTTGGATGTCATCGCTCAACCTCGTCGTGCGCGCACTGAGCGCTTTGCGACGGGCTTCCCCGTGGCCGGTATCGATGATCCCTTTCATATCGGCCGCCCAGGCGTCGATCAGCGCTTGCCCGTCATTGGTCGGCGCCTGGGCGTACGCGGAAGGGCTCATGAGAATTGCGCCGGCCATCGCGGCCGGGAAAACCAATTTTGTAAAATTCATCGATTGCTCCTGCGCTGCCAGGCCGTAGCGGCGCGGAAAAGCCGCTGATGCTAGAGGTCCTGGAACATGGCGGATCGATATCTCCACGTGGGCGCAGCGGTCGCCCCCCTTTCGGAGGAGGCCACTATCCGGGTGTCCAGCCTACTTCGTCGTCGGCTGCACACTTCCGCTTCGGAAGCGGGCTTGCGGACCGATCGGTCTAGCCCAACGGTGAGCTCGAGACCGGCAACGCCGGCAGGCCGGCCTTGGCGGCGGCGTCCTGGAGTGCGGCCACCTCCTTGGCGTGGAAGGGAACGCCGGTGCGGCGATGCTGCGCTTCCAGCCGCCGTTCGCGTTCGCCCGGCATGATCACCTCGTCAAACCCTTCCGCGGTCGGGTTGAGGTGCACACGTTTCGCCAGCGTATCCATCCGCTTCATGTATTCGTCGCGGCTCACGAAAAGATCCGGCTTCATCGCCATGATGAAATGGCCGACATTCTGCGGTGCTTCATAATCCTCGAAATGATTTCGCACGTCGCCGGCGAAGGCCGCGCCCGAGATCACGCCGCCCATCACGTCCATCAGCATCGCGAGCGCCGAGCCCTTCGGCCCGCCGATCGGCTGCACGGTGCCGCCGTCGAGCGCGACATTGGGGTCGGTGGTCTGCCGGCCCTTGGCATCCAGCGCATAGCCGAGCGGAATTGGCTGGCCGCGCCGCGCAGCGCGACGGATCTTTCCGCGCGCGGCGACCGCCGGCGACATATCAAGGTCAAATGGCGTCTCGTGACCCGCAGGTGCCGCAACCGCGATGGGGCTGGTGCCAAGCAGGCCTTCGCGGCCGCCCCAGGGCGGCATCGCGCGCGACGCATTGGTAAAGACGATGCCGATGAAACCGGCATCCATTGCTTGCAATGCATAGTTACAGGCCGCGCCGAAATGCGTGCTGCGGCGCGCCGAGACGATGCCGACGCCGAATTCGCGCGCCATATCGATCGCTTCCGCCATGCCCTTGGTTGCGACCACGAAGCCGAAGGCGTCCTGTCCGTCGAGAGAGCCGACCATCGGTGTGACGCGTTCGACCTTGAGGTTTGGCCGTGGATTGATCAGGCCACGCCGCACGCGTTCGAGATAGTGTGGCAGCGTCTGTAGCCCGTGGGTATCGACGCCGCGCAGGTCGGCTTTTACCAGACAGCGCGCTATGGTCGTCGCGTCTTCCTTCGGCAGGTCATGCGCGACCAGAAGCCGGCGGCCAAACGCTTCGGCCGCTTCGGGGTCAACGTAGAACGGGCCTGTCGCCGTATCCGCGCTTGTTGCCTGTACAGAGGTGATGGCCATTCGCTCAGCTTCCGTTAAGTCCATAGGCTTCGGGGAAGAACATGTCCTTCCACGACGTGGGCTTCTTCTTGATCCGGCCGACCTGGTGCATGAAATCGACGATCTTCATCAGGTTGATCGGTGTCGTGGTGTAATCGACGTCGGGGTCCGCCACCATTTTCTGCAGATCGTCGAGCGCGGTCTTGTCCCTGGTCACCTTCAGATAGGTTTCCGCGGCCTCGCGCGGATGGGCCTTGATGAAAGCATCGGCCTCCTCGAAGGCGGCGATGACAGCCGCGCATATTTTCGGGTTGGCGTCGTGAAATTTCTTGGCTGTGATCAGCACGCCGTTGGTGTGCTTGGCGCCAAGCGTGTCGTACGACTTCAGCACCTGGTGGACGCCAGGTGTTGCGAGTTCGTAGTAGTAAAACGGCGCGCTGGCGAAATGCGAATTGATTTCCGATTTGCCCGAGATCAACGCTGCCGCGGCGTCGGCATGGGAGCGCGTGATCGTAATGGAATCGAGCTTGTCGTAGTGGTCCTGTCCCCAGATCTTTGCGGCTTCCATCTCCAAAGCAATGGCGTGACCGGTGAGCTTGACCGCCGGCAGCGCGATCTTGTCCTTGTCGGTGAAGTCGGCGATGGTTTTGACGTCTGGATTACGCGTCACCAGCACGTAGGGCATCGACTGCATCGCGATCAGCGCGCGCACTTCCTGCGGTGTGCCCGATGTCTTGTCCCACACGGTGGCGAGCGTCGGAATGCCCGGTCCGACAAAATCGGCCTGACCCGACAGAAGTGCATCGAGATCGGCGGCGGGGCCGGCGCGCTGCGTCCATTCCGTCGTGACGTCGATGCCCGCGGCCTTCGCGTGCTTCTCCACGAGGTGCTGGTCTTCGATGACGATCATCGGCAAATAGGGCAGGCCGAATTGGCGCGACACCCGCACGTTGCCGACTTCGGCCTTCGCCTCGCCGGCGATGGTCAAGGCAACGAGCGCGACGGTCAGTCTCAGAACTTTGCGCGAAGCGTTCATGTTACGGAGATCTCGCGAACCTGTTTGGCCTTTTCGTTCATCGCGGCGAACAGAAACTGGATGTCGGTGCCGGTCGAGAGCAGGCGCGCACCCATCGCGATGAATTCGGCGGCGAGCTTGGGCCTGGTCGATAGGCCGCCGACGCCGACATGTTTGCCGTATTTGCGGCAAGCCGCAATCGCCCTCGCATAGGCGTCGCGCACCTTCGGATGTTCGAACTGGCCTGCGAGTCCGAGATCGGCGAGCAGGTCGTTGACGCCGATCAGGACCATGTCGACGCCGTCGACCGCGGCGATTTCTTCGGCCTTCTCGACCGCTTCCGCGCACTCGAATTGCACGATCACCATGGTGGCGTCGTTCATCGCGGCGTTGGCTTCCGCAGTCGGAAACGGGCGGAATTCGAGATGTGGCAGGGCGCCGCCGGCGCCGCGCTCGCCGAGCGGTGCATATTTTGCGGCCGCGACCACCGCACGCGCTTCCTCGGCCGACCGCACGCCCGGTGCGATGATGCCGAGTGCACCCGCATCGAGCACGCGCTGGATATATTCCGGTGTGTTGGCGGGAACGCGCACCATCGGCGTCACGCCGGCGCTTATCGCCGCCTGACAAATCTGTCCGGTTGCTTCCAGCGTCAGCGTCGAATGTTCGAGATCGACATAGATCATGTCGAAGCCGGCGGTCGCCGCCATCCGCGCAATCTCGACCCCGCGCACCAGCCGAATGGTCATCGACGCCACGACCTCGTCGCGGGAGAGCTTTTCCCTGACGATGTTGCGGACGACTTCGCTTGCCTTCACCAAGTGAACTCCCTGCTATTTCGGATCCGGCAGTTCGATCGCCAGCATCACATTGCTGTAGCTCTTGCCGTGAATGTCCTGCGCCAGTGAAATCGTGACGCCGCCGGCCAGCGCGTTCTCGATCACGAAATTGAATGCCTTGAGATTGCGCAGAGGATAGCGCCGGATCGGCCCCTTGGCGATATGACGGAACGCATGCGCGACGCGCTCGACGGTCAGCTCTCGCTCCAGGAACTCCCAATGCCCCGCGTCGTAACAGATCACCGAGATGTTCGAGGTGTTGCCCTTGTCGCCGGCGCGCGAGTGGGCGAGGTCGTAGACGCGGACGCTCATAGGCTGCCCTCCACGACCACCTGCGGATTGACGGTGTTCTTCGGCAACAGCACCGATTTCACCGCGAGCACGTCACGCACCCGTGGCTCACACGCGCCGCCGGCGCCGCCGGGTCCGTGCATATGCAGCGCGCGGACCTCGAAGCCGACCGCGTGCGCCGCCTTGCGGTTATGGGTGCGGCCGGCCATCCGCAGGCGCACCTCATACGGCTCGGGCCGGCTGTCGATATCGTCGTGCAGGCTCGACATGCCGATCAGGTCGACGCGGAAATCGTCATAGGTGAAGCCCTGCAGCTTCAACCGCTCCTTGACGATCTCGGCGGCCCATTTGGCGCGTGCGACCGCATCGATGCCGCCATAGGAGACTTCGCCCTCGCCGATATAGCCGTCGGCATAGCCGACATTCACTTTGTAGGTTGGCGTCGCGGCACGGGCCGTCGCATTGGCAAGCCGGACGCGGTCGGACGCTTCCTGCGACAGTTGAATGGTGGAGATGTCGAGCACGCAGTCCGGCGTGATGTAGGCGGTCGGGTCGTGGATCTCGTAGATTAGTTGCTCGGTGCAGGTCATCACGTCGAGGCGGCCGCCGGTTCCCGGCGTCTTGCTGATCACGATCGATCCGTCAGCCCTCACATCCGCGAACGGAAAGCCGTTGCGTGCCAGATCAGGCACGTCTTTCTTGCCGGGCCAGCCGAAGCAGCCGCCGGTGACCGATGCAGTGCACTCGAGCAGATGACCGGCCGCGGTGCCTTGCGCGATCTTTGGCAGATCGTCATAGGCCCAGCCGAATTCGTGCATCATCGGCGCCAGGAATAGCGAGGGATCGGCGACGCGGCCGGACAGCACGATCGGCGCGCCGGTGTTGAGCGCCTCGCACACGACGTCGGCGCCGAGATAGGCGTTGGCCGAAATCATCTTCGGCAGGATCGATTCCAGTGGCTCGCCGTTTTCGATCAGCCGCAATTCGCCCTTGTGCTGGACGAGGCTAGAGACGTCGTCGCCGAGCACGACCGCGACCGGTACATCGCCGAGGCCAAGTTCGGCGGCTTCCTTTCGTGCCGCGCGCGCTCCGCCGACCGGATTGGCGGCGCCCATATTGCTGACAATGCGGATGTTGTTCTTGATGCAGGTTGGCAGCACCAGGCGCAGGCGCGCATGCAGCGACGGCGCATAGCCCTGGCTGGGATCCTTGCTGCGTGAAAGGTTTTCCCGCGAGACCGTTCGCTCGGCGAGACACTCGAAGACGAGGTAGTCGATGTCGCCGCGTTCAGCGAGTTCCAGCGCAGGGAGCATCCGATCGTCGGATGTTCCCGCGCCGGAGCCGACACGCACTGTGTCCTTCGACGTCATGCGGGCGTCTCCTCATAGTTTTTTGATCGATTTTTTTGCGGCTGAGTGTGGGCATCGCGCGCATGTCCGTCCAATCAGGAGCTTGGCATAGTCCATAAGCTCTGCTTATGTCCGGTCGAGACCATCCAAAGGACGCTCGCGCGCCATGAACCTGCGGCATATGGAAGTCTTCCACGCCATCATGCGCACCGGCTCGGTGACCGGTGCGGCGCGTGCGCTCAATGTCACACAGCCGGCTGTCAGTGCCATCCTCAAGCACTGCGAAAGCCAGCTCAAGATGAAACTGTTCGCGCGCGTATCGGGCAGGTTGCAGCCGACGGCCGAGGCAAAGGCGATCTTTCCGGAAGTCGACGCCATCTTCGGCCGGGTCGATGCGGTCAATGCCCTGACGCAGGATCTGGTCGGCGGCCGATTGGGCACGCTGTCGGTCGCGGCGTCGTTTCCCATCGCCAATGGTTATCTCGCCAAGGCGGTCGCGACTTTCGTTGCCGAGCGGCCCAATGTCCGCGTTGCCTTGCAATCGCTGACCTCGCCGCAGGTGCTCGATCGCGTCGTGCATCGCGAGGTCGAACTGGGGATTGCCTATGAGCCGGTGGTCAGCTCGGAGGTCGAGACCAAGGTCTTGATGCGCACCGGGATCGCCTGCGTGATGGCGTCAAACCATCCGCTGGCCCGCCGCAAGGAAGTCGCGGTCAAGGACCTCGAACCTTATTCGATCATCACCTATCTGCCGCAAGCGCTGTCGCGCATCTATGTGGATCGCGCGCTGAGCGCGGCCGGCATCGTGCCGAACATCGTAGCCCAGGTCAGTCTGTCGCTCACGGGCATCATGCTGGCGCGCCACGGGGCGGGCGTTGCGCTCGTGGAACCGCTGCTCGTTACCTCGATGGAACTGCCCGGCACCGTGATCCGGCCGCTCAAGCCGCGCATTGACATCAAGACCTTGATGATCCGGCACAGGACCGCACCGCAATCCAAGATCATGAACGAATTCATTGGCCATCTCGGAAAGGTCATTGCGGCGGAACCGAACCAATAGACAGGGTTATGGAAACCGGCCAAATTGTTATTGGACAGTTATGGGCCGCTCTAGCGATTTTGTACGTTAGAGCCGGGATACTGAAGTAGCGAAGTCGCAGAAAAACAAGCGACGCTCGGGAGGAAAGATCGGATGACGGGAGGTCCAGCTCTCGCGTCGAAGATAGCCCCGGATGCGGCGGGAACGCCGGCGCCGCGTGGCCGCGCCGTGCCTGACAGCGAGGCCGGGCGACCGCTGCTCGATGTGCGTGGCGTCACCATGCGCTACAAGACGCAAGCCCATCTCATCACCGCGACCTATCGTGTCTCTTTCAGTGTGCTGCAAGGCGACCGCTTTGTCGTGGTCGGCCCGTCCGGCTGCGGCAAGTCGACGTTGCTGAAGGCGGTCGGTGGCTATCTGACGCCGACCGAAGGCGAGATCACGCTGAAGGGCGAGCGGATCACCAGGCCCGGCCCGGACCGGATGATGGTGTTCCAGGAGTTCGATCAATTGCTGCCGTGGAAGACGGTTCTTGAGAACGTCACCTTTCCGCTCAAGACGACCGGTTTGCTGACCAGCAAGGCCGCAACCGACCGCGCGATGCAGTATCTGGAAAAGGTCAAGCTCGCGGATTTCGCGCACAACTATCCGCATACGCTCTCCGGCGGCATGAAGCAGCGTGTTGCGATCGCGCGCGGGATGGCGATGGAGCCGGATATTCTGTTGATGGACGAGCCGTTCGCCGCGCTCGACGCGCTCACGCGCTCGCGCATGCAGGACGAACTGCTGGCGCTGTGGGACGAAACCCGCTTCACGGTGCTGTTTGTCACCCACTCCATTCCCGAAGCGATCAAGCTCGGCAACCGCATCCTGCTGCTGTCGCCCCATCCGGGCCAGGTGAAGGCCGAGATCAACAGCGTGCCGCGCGGGCAGGAGAGTTCCAGCGAAGCCGTCGCCTTGGGGCGCGAAATCCACGACATGCTGTTCGCCGACGAGATCAAGAAGGCACCCAATGCTTCAGGCGAGTGAACGTCCGAACATCTTCTGCGAGACGCTCGGGCCCGATCAGTTCGGCATCATCGAGAAGCCGCTGACGTTGGCCGAGCAGATCTACAACAAGGTCTGGCTGCGCAAGCTCGCGATCCTCGTGGTGTTGGCGGTCGCCTGGGAACTCTATGGCCGCTGGCTCGACAATCCGTTGCTGGTGCCGCCGTTCAGCGCGGCCGTGCATGCGCTGTTCACCGATGTCGTCAACGGCACCATCCCGAAGCGCGCGTTGAGCTCGATCCAGGTGCTTCTGGTCGGCTTTGCCACCGGCACGGTGCTCGCCGGGCTTCTGACGGTGTTCGCCATCTCGAGCAAGATCGGCACCGATTTTCTCGACACCATGACCGCGATGTTCAATCCGCTTCCGGCGATCGCGCTGTTGCCGCTGGCGCTGATCTGGTTCGGCCTCGGCAATGGCAGCCTGATCTTCGTCCTGGTGCATTCGGTGATGTGGGCGGTCTCGCTCAACATGCTCGCCGGCTTTCGCGGCGTGTCGACGACCGCACGCATGGTCGGCCGCAACTACAATCTGAAGGGATTGCGCTTCGTCGGCCAAATTCTGATCCCGGCGGCGTTTCCGAGCATCCTGGCCGGCCTCAAGATCGGCTGGGCCTTCGCCTGGCGCACGCTGATCGCCGCCGAACTCGTGTTCGGCGTGTCGTCAGGGCAGGGCGGGCTCGGCTGGTACATTTTCGAGAGCAAGAATCAACTCGACATTCCCGAGGTCTTCGCGGGCCTGCTGACGATCATCCTGATCGGGCTTGCGGTCGAGAACGGGGTGTTTCGCTTGATCGAAGCCCGGACGGTGCAGCGTTGGGGCATGCAGGCGTAATGGCATCGGCAAAATCAGGGAAAGTGACGATGTTGCACCGGCGTAACTTCTGCAAGGCGCTGGCGGCTACGCCCGTGGCGCTGGCGTCGCCGATGCTGATGCGATTCTCGTTTGCTGACGAAGCCTCAAGCATCGTGATCGTCAGCCAGCACGGCCTGCCGTATCTGCCGCTGATGGTGATGGATTCACTTCAACTCGTGCAAAAGCACGCTGCCCGCCTCGGCGTCGCTTCGTTGAAGACTGAATATAAGAGCCTCGGCGGCACCCAGTCGCTGATCGACGCACTGTTGAGCCGGCAGATGGATTTCGGCGTCACCGGGGTGCCGAGTCTGGCCACGTTGTGGGACAAGACCGCAGGCACCGCCAACGAAGTGCGCGCGCTGTCCGCGGTGCAGTCGATGCCGTTCATGCTGGTGACCAACAAGCCGGAGATCAAGACGATCAAGGACTTCACCAGCCAGGACAAGATCGCGGTGCCCGCCATCAAGGTGTCGAGCCAGGCGATCTGCCTGCAAATGGCGGCGGCGAAGGAATGGGGCGACGACCAGTACGCCAAACTCGACGCCTTCACGATCACCCGCTCGCATCCGGACGCCGCGGTCTCGATCATTGCAAAGACCACCGAGATCGACAGCCATTACTCGGTCGCGCCGTATTACTATTACGAGCTGGCGACTTCGGGTGTGCACAACGTGCTGAAATCCTACGACACGCTCGGTGGCCCCGGCACCAACGGCGTGATGCTCATGAGCAAGCGATTTCGCGACGCCAATCCGAAGGTGACGCAGGCCGTCTATGCCGCGCTTTCGGAAGCGCACGAATTCATCAACAAGAAGCCGGGCGACGCCGCGCAGATCTACATCAAGACCACCAGCGAGAAGCGCAGCAATCAGGAGGAGATGACCAAGTTCATTTCCGATCCCGACAATATCTGGACCACGACGCCACAGCAGACCATGACCTTCGCCGGTTTCATGCACAAGGTTGGCACCATGAAGCGCGTGCCGTCTTCATGGAAAGACCTCTATATGCCGGAATGTCATGAACTCGCCGGCAGTTGAAATCCCGCGCAATACAAACCGCCCAGGAGAAGACGGAATGAAGATCTACGTGCTCGATGCCTTTCACCTGAGCGGCGTCGAATTGGCCGAAAAGCAGGCGGAAGTCATTCGGTGGGACGATCCGAGAGCCAAGAACTGGCATGAAGACGCCGACGGACTGATGGTTCGCGGCAAGAAGATCACCGCCGACGACATGGCGCGCGCCAAGAAGCTGCGTGTCATTTCCAAGCAGGGTGTCGGGCTCGACAACATCGATCTTGTGGCCGCGAAGGCGCGTGGCATCGCGGTTTGCAGAACGCCGGGCGTCAACAGCGAGGCGGTTGCCGAGATGGCGCTGTCGCTGGGGCTCAGCGTCGTCCGGCGCGTCACGGAATTCGACCGGATGACCAGAGCCGGCAGCAGGGTTCAGCGCGCCGATTTTCTGGGTTACGAATCCTGGCAAAAGACCGTCGGCATTGTGGGCATGGGCAACATCGGCACGTTGGTGGCGCGGAAATGGCGCGGCGCCTTCGACGCCAGGATCATCGGCTACGACCCTTACGTGCCCGCCAACTCGCTGGTCCGAGCTGCCGCACAAGCGCGCCGCGTCTCTCGAAGAGATGCTGCCGCAAGTTGACGTCCTGTCACTGCATTTGCCGCTGACTCCGGAAAGCCGCAACATGATCGACGCGGCCAGGCTGGCGTTGATGAAGCCGAGCGCGATCGTGGTCAACACTTCGCGCGGCGGCATCGTCAACGAGGTCGCACTTCATCAGGCAATCTCTTCAGGGAAGCTGTTTGGCGCGGGCTTTGACGTCTTCGAGGTCGAGCCGCCGACCGCAGATCATCCGTTGATGTCGTTGCCGACGTTCGTGGGAACGCCGCACGCCGCTGCCGGCACGGTCGAGACCCAGGTGCGAAGCTCGATGCTGACCGCCTCGCAATTGCTGGAGGCGCTGGCCGGTGGCCAGCCGCTCGGCCAGGTCGCCTGAGGCACGTCATGGCCGTCGGTAGAAAAGCTCGCGCATCCGATCAAGCAACGTCTGCAAGCCGGCGACGTCGCGCTCGGCATGCCGGTGCGGCTCGGCCGTTCCGGCGATGTCGCGCGGATCGCGAAGTCGACGGGCCATGACTTCCTGTTCATCGATTGCCAGCATTCGCTGTTCAACCTCGAGACCATCGGTCATATCGTCAGCACGGCGATGTCGTGCGGTATCGCGCCGCTGGTTCGCGTGCGCAGCATCGACGATCCCGACGTGGCCCTGTTGCTCGATAACGGCGCGATGGGCATCGTCTATCCCGACATCAACACGGCGGAAGAAGCGAGACGCGCCGTCGATGCCTGCAAGTTCGCGCCCATCGGCAAACGCTCGGTGAGCGGCGGCTATCCGCATTTCGATTATCGTTCGGTGCCGATCGCAGCCGGCGTGCCGCAGCTCAACGACAATTGCCTTTTGGTCTGCATGATCGAGACGGTCGAAGGTCTGAAGAATGTCGAAGCCATCGCGGCCGTGAAAGGCGTGGATGTGCTCCATGTCGGCAGCAACGATCTCCTGGCCAATATGGGCAAGCCCGGAAAATTCGACGATCCGGAACTGGTCGCGGCGCAGGAGCGCGTGATTGCCGCCTGCCGCGCCAACGGCATTTTTGCCGGCTGCGGCGGCAACCGTGATCCCGCGCGTCAGCTTGAGCTGATCAAGAAGGGCTGCCAGTTCATCACGACGCAGTCGGATATCGGCTTCCTGTCGGCCGCGGCTTCCGCCTGGACATCGCGATCCGGCGGGAGAGATGTGGACTTGTCATTCCCAGCAATCATGCGGAGCCATGGATTGGCTGGTCCTTCGGACTCCGAGGCAGCTCTACAGTCACTCTCTCAACGCATTGAACTGCGCGACATAGCCTGACGCGTCGATCCGCACGCCGATCACCGTGGTCTTTTTGGTCTTCAGCGCGGTCGGAGAGCGCATTGCTGAAGTCCTGCTCGGTTTCCACCGTGACGCCGTCGGCGCCGAAGGATTGCGCGAGCTTTTCCCAGTCGATGCCGCCGAGCGCGACGCCGTTGCGCGGAATGCCCTTGATCTCCTGCTTGACGCGGATCAGGCCGATCTCGCGATCGTCGAACACGATCACGATGATCGGCAAGTTCTCGATCTGCGCGGTCTGCAATTCCGCAACCGTCATCAGGAAGCCGCCGTCGCCGGTGAACGCGACCACCGGCCGGTCCGGATAGGCCATGCGTGCGGCGAGCGCGCCCGGCACCGCATAGCCCATCGAGGCCAGGCCGTTGGAGGTCAGGAATTCGCGCGGGCCGTAGGATTCCCACTTCTGCACGACGAGAAGACGGCTTGCGCCGGCGTCGCAGGTCGCAATCGTGTCGCGTGGCAGGATCGCACGCGCGACTTCCATGGTCCGTTGCGGCGACAGGCCGGTGGCGGGCGTGTTGAGCGCATCGCGCACTTCGGTGCGGAAAGTCCTGGCGGATTTCTCGCCCCAATTGCCGCCTTCCGGCGCCCATTGCGCGAGGCCCGCCAGCAGCGCCTTGAGGTCGCCGATGATCTCGGGATCGGCCGGCACCAGCGCGTCCGTGCTCGGCACCGAAGACAGTGAAAGCACCGGCAGCGTATAGGGCCACGGCTTGGGCTGCAGCTCGACGGCGTCGAGACCGACGGTGATGATGAGATCGGATTCCAGCACCAGCTTGCGTTCGATCAATCCGCCGATGATGCAGCCCGCGCGCAACGGGTGATCCTCAGGGATCATGCCCTTGCATTTCGTGGTGGTGAGGACAGGCGCGCCGAGGTGTTCGGCGAATTTCACGAATTCGGCCGATGCGTTGCACCAGTACACGCCCATGCCTGCGATCAGGATCGGCCGCTTGGCGCGGCTGAGCATGTCCAAAGCGGGCTTGAGATCGGCGCGGTCGGGGCCCGGCGTGATCCAGTTCGGCGTCAGGGGCGGCTCGGCCACCAATTCGCCAGCTTCCCGCGTCGTCTCGCTTTGCGGAAATTCGAAATGCACGGGACCCGGCGGCACGGCGGTCGCCGTGCGCATCGCGCGGCGTACCTGCTGGCGCACGGTCTTGGCGTCGACGACCGTGCTCCACTTCACCACCGGTTCGTAGATCGCCTGCTGGTTGATGCGCTGGCGCAAGCCGGTCTCGAACACCGGCCGCGAGTAGGTGTCGGTGATCGCGATCAGCGGCGAGCGATCGAGGAAGGCGTGCGCTACGCCGTTGACCATGTTGGCCGCGCCGGGACCGCGTGTGGAAAGGCAGATGCCGGGGCTGCCGGTGAGATCGCCCCAGGTCGCCGCCAACATCGCGCCGGCGACTTCCTGCTTCATCAGCAGAAAACGCATCTGACGCTGCCGCGCAGCTTCCATCAATTCAACGGATTCGCCGCCCGGGTGCCCGACGATGAACGGGGTGCCGGCGTCCTTGAACGCGGCGGCAAGCACTTCGACGGTCGTCGCCATTGGCAGAGTCTCCCAGGAATTTTCTTCTGTTGCCATCACCATGGCAGAACGTGCCGCCCTTTCCAACCGCGCGCAGCAACCATGCCGATAGCTATATCGCTGTCATCCATTACTTATATTGATGCCGCCGCGTGGCGCTCAGTATTCCCTGACTGCTGCCCCGCACGATCCGACGCGACGGCGCCAGCCGGCGCTGGCCGGAACGGCCAGAGCCGTTGCGCTGGTTGCGTGGACCGCTTCTGTCAAATTGAAGTCCCGGTACCTGCCAAAGCGGACCAAATTATCTTCCAGGCGCATGCGCGAGGCGGCGCTTCGTCTGGGGCGGCACGATTCCACTAGCCGGTATGACCGGGATCGAAATCGCTAGGAGTTTTCTTCTTTCGTTGCGGAACCATCCTGGCCGGGTCCGGCTGACCAGGAACGCCCCTCGGGCCAAACTGCTCGCGTTGCTGGTCATCCTCGGACTGCCGCGGGCGTCCATCGTCGACTTGAGGACGCCATCGCTGGCTTTCTTGATAGATCTGCCAGCTAGGTTTGAGCGCAGGTTTGACGGTCGCATTCTTTTGATCGGACATCGCGAAATCCTCCGGCGGTATGTTTCCGTTGCGCGGAATCAAAGCCGAACGGCGAAGTAGGTTTCATCGGTAGCGACCGGCGCGCCGCCGTTTTCGTGCCGGCAGGCTGATCTTTGCGGCCATTAGATGAATGAACCGACGAATTGGGACTTGACCGCGGACTTCTTCGGCAAGACAAATAAGGCCATGGCAGGAACCTAACTCGCCGGCGTGATCGCTGGATGGAGTTGTTATGCGCTTCAGCACCCGCCGCCGATGAATATTCTCGCTCCACAAGGCCCGATTGCGGCTGCCGAGAAGGTCATCCTCATCGATTCCATCGCCATCATGCTGGCGATCGTCGTGCCGACGATCATCGCGATCTTCGCGTTTGCCTACTACTTCCGTCAGTCGAACACCCGTGCGTTCTATCTTCCTGATTTCGCCCATTCAGGCCGGCTCGAGCTTGTGGTGTGGTCTATCCCCACGCTCACCATCATCCTGCTCGGCGGCGTCGCCTGGATTGGATCGCATCAGCTCGATCCTGCCGCACCGGTTGCGGGCACCGGAAGCCCGGTCCGGGTTCAGGTGGTCTCGCTCGATTGGAAGTGGCTCTTCATCTATCCGGACCAGCGGGTCGCGACCGTCAACGCGCTCACCGTGCCGGTCGGCGCGCCGCTGCAACTTGAGCTGACATCGTCAAGCGTGATGAATGCCTTCTTCATCCCGCAGCTCGGAAGCATGATCTACACGATGAACGGCATGGTCACGCATCTCAACCTGCGTGCCGACCAGGAAGGCGACTACAAGGGCCTCTCGGCGCATTTTTCCGGTGACGGCTTTCCCGAGATGATGTTCGACGTTCATGTGGTTTCGCCGCTCGACTTCCCGAATTGGGTAGCCGCGACCGCAAAGAGCAACAACGAGCTCACCGCCGACGCCTACAAACAATTATCGCAACAATCCATCGAGACCGGCCGGCCGACCTATCGGTTGCCGGATCCGCGGTTGTTCGATGACATAGCGAGCCAACGCATTCCACCTGGCCCCGGACCGAAGCTCGCCGACAATCCGGCAAAGCCGGCGCCCGAGAGTGGAGCCGCCAGTGCTAGGTAAACTGACCTGGGCCGCCATCCCCTTCGATCAACCGATTCCGCTGATAACGGGCGCGGCGGTGCTGGTCATTATGCTGGCCGTGGTCGCCTGGATCGTGATCGCGGGCCATTTGCCTTATCTCTGGCGCGAATGGATCACCAGCGTCGATCACAAGCGGATCGGGGTGATGTACACGCTGCTCGCCTGCGTGATGCTGCTGCGCGGCTTTGCCGACGCCATCATGATGCGCGGGCAGCTGGCGGTCGCGTTCCATTCGCAGGGGTTTCTGCCGCCGGAGCATTACAACCAGATCTTTTCGGCGCACGGCACCATCATGATCTTCTTTGTCGCGATGCCGTTTGTGATCGGGCTGATGAACCTGGTGGTGCCGTTGCAGCTCGGCGTGCGCGACGTCGCGTTTCCGACGCTCAACTCGGTGGGCTTCTGGCTCACCGCGACCGGCGCGCTGCTCGTCAATATCTCGCTCGTGGTCGGCGAATTCGCGCGCACCGGATGGCTGCCATATCCGCCGTTGTCGGAATTGACTTATTCGCCCGGCGTCGGCGTCGACTACTATCTCTGGTCGCTCGAGATTTCCGGCGTCGGCACCCTGGTCGCCGGGATCAATCTCGTCACCACGGTTTTGAAGCTGCGCACCAAGGGAATGACGTATCTGCGCATGCCGATGTTCTGCTGGACCACGCTGGCCTCGAATCTTCTGATCATCGCGGCGTTTCCGATCCTCACCGCGACCCTGGCGATGCTGATCCTCGATCGTTACTTCGGCTTCCATTTCTTCACCAACGAAGCCGGCGGCAACGTCATGATGTTCATGAACCTGATCTGGGCCTGGGGGCATCCGGAGGTTTACATCCTGGTCTTGCCGGCCTTCGGCATCTATTCGGAAATCGTGCCGACATTTTCCGGAAAGCCGCTGTTCGGCTACCGCTCGATGGTGCTCGCGACCATGTCGATCTGCATCATCTCGTTCATGGTGTGGCTGCATCACTTCTTCACGATGGGCGCGGGCCCCAACGTGAATGCGATCTTCGGCATCGCCAGCATGATTATCGCGGTCCCCACAGGTGTGAAGATCTACAACTGGCTGTTCACGATGTATGGCGGCCGCATCCGCTTCACGACGCCGATGATGTGGTCGCTCGGCTTCATGGTGACCTTCATCATCGGCGGTCTCACCGGCGTTCTCGTCGCCGTTCCGCCGGCGGACTTCCTGCTGCACAACAGCCTGTTCCTGGTCGCGCATTTCCACAACGTCATCATTGGCGGCGTGCTGTTCGGCGCCTTCGCCGGCTACACCTACTGGTTCCCGAAGGCGTTCGGCTTCCGTCTGCACGAAGGCTGGGGCAAGGCGGCGTTCTGGCTGTGGCTGATCGGCTTCTATGTGTCGTTCATGCCGCTCTATGCCGTCGGGCTTCCTCGGCATGACGCGGCGCATGCAGCATTACGACGTGCCGGAGTGGCGGCCGTGGTTGATCGTCGCCGGCCTCGGCGCCGTGATGATTCTGGTCGCGATCATCTGCCAGGTCATGCAGCTCGCGACCAGCATCCGCGATCGCGAGAGCTTGCGCGACACCACCGGCGATCCCTGGGATGGGCGCTCGCTGGAATGGGCGACCGCCTCGCCGCCGCCGGTATTCAACTTCGCGATCTCGCCTGACGTGACCGGCGAGGATGCCTATTGGCTGATGAAGGCGCATGCGCGCCAGCAGGTTCTTAAGCCCCAGCGAGCCCGACTACAGGGACATCGAGATGCCAAAGAACTCGCCGACCGGCGTCGTCTGCGCGTTCTTTGCGACCGTCATGGGCTTTGCGCTGATCTGGCACATCTGGTGGATGGTCATCGTCGGCGGGATCGGCGCCTTCGCCACCTTTGTCGTATTCGCCTGGCGCGACCATGACGAGTACGTCATTCCAGCCGCGGAGGTCGCCCGCATCGACGGCATCAATCGCGAGGCGCGCCGCGCCGCGCTGAATCTTGCGGGGGGCCGATCGTGACCGACGCAGTGCTTCACGGACATGGCGATCCGAACCTGCTCGGCGGGCGGCCGCACGAGGGCCCCGCCTCGAAGCGGATCACGACCGGCTACGGCTTCTGGATATTCCTGCTCAGCGACATCGTGATGTTCTCCTGCTTCTTCGCGGCCTATGCCGTGTTGCTGGGCCAGACCGCGGGCGGCCCAAAAGGCGCGGAACTGTTCGATCTCAAGAGCGTCGCGGCGGAAACAGCACTTCTGCTGCTGTCGAGCTTCACCTGCGGGCTCGCGATGATCGCGGCCGACGTCCGCAATGCGCTGTGGTATCAAGTCGGCATGGCGGTGACGTGCCTGCTCGGGCTCGGCTTCCTGGCGCTTGAGTTTCGCGAATTCGCCGAACTGGTCGGACGTGGCGCCGGCCCGACGCGCAGCGCATTTCTTTCGTCGTTCTTCACGCTCGTCGGTTGTCACGGCGCGCATGTATCGGCGGGCATTCTCTGGCTGCTGACCATGATGGCGCAGGTGTACGCCAAGGGATTCCGCGCCGACATCATGCGGCGCCTGCTGTGCTTTGCGCTGTTCTGGCACGCGCTCGACATCATCTGGGTCGCGATCTTCTCCGTGGTGTATCTGCTCGGGAGCGCAGCATGAGCGATCAACATCTGCATCACCCGATGGATCTTGCCCCCGGCGATGAAGAAGAAGTTCGCGTCGGCCCGCGCCTGCTCGGTTATTGCGTCGGCTTTGGGCTCGCGATCCTCCTGACCGCGACATCGTTCTTCATTGCCGGCACCAGCCTGGTCTGGCAGCCGTCAATTCCCGTGGCGCTGGTCGTGCTCGCGATCGCGCAGATGGGCGTGCATCTGGTGTTCTTCATCCACATCACGACCGATCCCGACAACACCAACAACATCCTGGCGTTGGCCTTCGGCCTGTTGATCGTGTTCCTGGTGGTCGCCGGTTCGCTCTGGATCATGGCCAACCTGAACCAGAACATGCCGCCGATGGATCAAATCATGCAGATGCAGCGCTAGAGGCCGCCGAGCCTCTGCCGACTTTCGTCGCAAGGTCGCTTCGAACGATACTAGGAACTTTGGCCGCCAGCCGGAGGTTGGCACGACGGGCAGGGCGATTTCAGCGTGCGAGGCCCGCCTTGGCAAACGAACGACCGAACCTTCACTGCACTCGACAGCGCAGATCGCAAATCATCCGATCCATCCGATGCTGGTCCCGGTTCCGATCGTTTGCTTCATCGGAGCCCTGGTGACGGATATCTGCTACGCCGTGACCGCGGAGATGATGTATGCGGATTTCTCTGCCTGGTTTCTTCTTGTCGGCATCGTCTTCGGCGTACTGGCCGCGATCGCGGGCCTGATCGATTTCCTCGGCAACAGGCTGATACGCCGGACGACACCGGCATGGCCGCATCTGATCGGCAACCTTGTGGTGCTGATCCTCGCCTTCTTCAACAACATGATTCACACGCGCGACGGCTGGACCTCGGTCATGCCGACCGGGCTCATCCTTTCGATCGTCACGGTGCTGATCCTGCCGGTTACCGGCTGGCTTGGATGGGCGATGGTCTATCGCCACCGCGTGGGAGTTAGCTGATGACATCGACCCATTCCAGGACGCATTCGCACCTGCTTCGCACGATTTTGATCGGCGGTTCCCTGCTTTGTCTCGCCGGATGCAACGACGGCAGCGGCGATCCGAAGGCGCAGCTTGGATCCAATCCGGTCCTGCCGGATCAGCACGAATATCTGCTGCCGCCGATGCACATCGCGCGCGTCGTCGGCTGGAAAAAGGATGAGACGCCGACCGTCGCGCAAGGTCTCAAGATCAGCGCCTTCGCCACCGGGCTGCAACATCCGCGCTCGCTCTATACGTGCTTCCGAACGGCGACATCCTCGTGGTCGAGTCGAAGGCGCCGACCGCCGCGACCGTCAAGCGGCCCAAGGAATTCGTGATGAAGTGGATCGAGTCCTGGGCCACGTCCGGCGGCGAGACCGGCGATAGCAACCGCATCACGCTGTTGCGCGACGCCAAAGGCAACGGCGTACCGGACACGCAGAGCGTCTTCCTCGATCACCTGAACTCGCCGTTCGGCGTCGTGCTGGTCGGCAACGACCTCTATGTCGCCAATACCGATGCGATCGTCCGTTATCCCTACCATGAAGGCGACACCAAGATCACCGAACCGGGCACGACGCTGACCCCGCTGCCGGGCGGACCGATCGATCACCACTGGACCAAGAGCCTGACGGCAAGTCCCGACGGCAAGCTGCTCTATGTCGGTGTCGGCTCCAACAGCAACATCACCGAGAACGGAATGGAAGCCGAACATAATCGCGCCGCTATCCTGGAAGTCGATCGCGCCTCCGGCCGCTTTCGCATCTTCGCCAGCGGCTTGCGTAATCCAAACGGTTTGACCTTCGAGCCGCAAAGCCACGCTTTATGGGCCGTGGTCAACGAGCGCGACGAGTTGGGGCCGGACCTCGTGCCGGATTACATGACATCAGTGAAGGATGGGGCCTTCTACGGCTGGCCCTACAGCTATTACGGCCAACACGTCGATCCCCGCGTGAAGCCGCAGCGAGCAGACCTCGTCGCCAAGGCGATTGCGCCGGATTATGCCTTGAGTTCGCACGTGGCCCCGCTGGGGCTCGTGTTCAACACCGGCACGAGCTTGCCGAAATCCTACGCGGGCGGCGCATTCGTTGGTGAACACGGCAGTTGGAACCGGCAGGCGCTGAACGGCTACAAAGTCGTGTTCGTGCCGTTCAGCGACGGAAAGCCGAACGGCATGCCGCAGGATGTCGTGACCGGATTCCTTGATAGCAGCGGTCATGCGCGCGGACGTCCCGTGGGACTGGCGCTCGACAAATCCGGTGCGTTGCTGGTCGCCGACGATGTCGGCAATACCGTGTGGCGCGTCACATCAGGCAATTCGCAGGTGACGCAAAGCCAGTAGGCCTTAGGCGTTCCCGTTTCCGCGAAGGGATCTGAACAACCCCTTCAAGAGGTCGAGCGCGAGCATCAAGCCGTTGAGCTGCTTCGGCTGGGTCAGCGCCGCGCCCGACAGGCTTGCGCTCAAGTTACGGGCAAATTCCGCCGTCAGCCGCTTGGCGAGATCGCGCACCAGCCCGTCGCGCGCGATCTGGGCGAGAAAACCCGTCAGGCTGTAGCCGATCGAAAGTTCGACGCGGTGTCGATGTTCCGCCATCAACCGGCAAGCAGCCGATAGCGAACGTCGCCTTGTGTGGACGAGCGGCTGCGCTGGTCGTTGCCGATGCCGATGATCCGTCCTGAGAGATTTTCGGGATCGCGCTCGATCCGCACCGCGCCGCGGAAATTCGCCGAGATCGGGCCGAGCTTGACGCCGATCAGGCCTTCGGCGCGATCCGCGGAAGGAATTGCCGTCAGCGATGCGCCGGGAAGACAGGCCGCGACGCGTTTGACGTCGCCGAACATCTCGAAGACTTTTTCGGGAGGAAAGGCGACCGCGAATTGTTCATCGAAATTCTTGTCGGGCACGAAATCCGGAACCGCCAGCGCCGCGCGGCTTTTCGATTCCTCGATCGTCGCTAGCGGCCGACCGCGCAACGCCGCTCGACGTGGCGGTCGATGCGCCGTGGCCGGATCCGACCGGGCCAAGTATCTCGCGCCCGGCGCCCGGGATCGGCCCGATGCCGCGGCTGCGTCTTGCCTCGATCACCGAGCGGATCGCGCGGATGATTCCGACATAGCCGGTGCAGCGGCACAGATTGCCGCTCATGCCGACGCGAATGGCGTGGTCGTCCGAGGTATCGAGGCGAAGCACCAGATCGCGCGCCGAGATCATCATGCCCGGCGTGCAATAGCCGCATTGTAGCGCGTGCTCGCGGCTGAAGGCAGCGCGGAGTTCGGTCGCGATCTCGTCGTTGTCGAGGCCCTCGATCGTCGTGACCTGCGCGCCGTCACAAGCCGCCGCAAAGGTGATGCACGAGCGCGCCGGCATGCCGTCGACCAGCAGCGTGCAGGCGCCGCAAACGCCGTGTTCGCAGCCGAGATGCGTGCCGGTCAGATCGAGCTGATCGCGCAAGAAATCCGCGAGATGCGTGCGCGGGTCGACCGGCTTGTCGACCGCGCGGCCGTTGACGGTTAGACCGATCGTGGTCATGCCGCGGCCTCCGCGATCGCGCGGCGCAGGATGGCGACGTGGATATGCCGGTCGGCGGCGTTCGCGACGCCTGCCTTCGACGAGAAGCGCATCCGCCGCGCTCGCCACGAATTCCTGTTTGAAATTTCCGGTGATCCTGCCGCCGAACAGCACCGACGCATCGCGCAACACGATTGGCGGCGCTTCGATCGCACCCAGCACCACGCGTCCCGTGGCGCTTTCGGGATCGATCAGCACCGCGGCGATGGCGTGGGCGAATTCACCGGGCTTGCGGCAAGCCTTGACGTAAGCCCATCGCGCAGAGGGGCGCATCGCGGGCACGCGCACGGATTCCAGTAGCTCACCTGCCTGGAGCGCCGTCTCCAGCGCGCCGGTCATGAAATCTTCCACGGCGATGTCGCGATGTCCGCTTGGGCCGCGCAGCCGAACCTTGGCGCCGAGAGCCGGAAGGGCCGAAACCCAATCCGCCGCGGGATCGGCGTGGGAAAGCGAGCCGCCGATGGTGCCGCGATTGCGTACCGCGCGATAGGCAATGCCGCCAGCGACCCGCTGCATCGCTTTTCGTGTCACGTCGGGAACCCGGCCGTCCTCGATGTCGCCATGCGTGACACAGGCGCCGATCACGAGTTCATCGCCATCGCGGTCGGCCTGCTTGAGTTCGGCCAGTCCCGTAATGTCGATGATCAATTCCGGCTGCACCAGACGCAGATTGAGCATCGGGCCGAGTGACTGGCCACCGGCCATGATCTTGGCGTCGCTGTGGGTCTCGGCCATCAGCGCAGTGGCCGCCTTTACCGTGGATGGCCGCTCATAGGCGAAGGGCGCGGCTTTCATGCGGCCTCGCCTTTCGACGTGCCTGCCGCCAGTACCGCTTCGACAACCCGGCGCGGCGAGATCGGCGAATGCAGGAGTTTGACGCCGAGCGGCCGCAGCGCATCGTTGACGGCGTTGGTGATCGCGGCCGGGGGTGCGATCGCGCCACCTTCGCCAATCCCCTTGACGCCGAACATCGTGTAGGGCGACGGCGTCTCCATGTGATCGACGCGCGGCTCGGGCACTTCGGTCGGCCCCGGCAGCAGATAATCCGCAAGCGTCGTGTTGAGGGGCTGGCCTGCGGCGTCGAACGGCATTTCCTCATAGAGCGCAGTGCCGATGCCCTGGGCGAGGCCGCCGAAAATCTGTCCGTCGACCACCATCGGATTGAGCAACACGCCGCCGTCTTCGACGATCGCGTAATCAAGTATCTCGATGTCGCCGAGATCCGGGTCGACCGCGACGGTCACGGCATGCACGGCGTAGCTGAAGGTGCCGCTGTCGCGTTGCGGCTTGTAACCGCCGGTCGCTTCAAGCCCTGCGGGATCGACATCGGGCGGCAAATCCTGCGGGCGCCGGTACCAGGTGTGCGCGATTTCGGCGAGGCCGACACTGCTGTTCGGGCCGCAGACGCGACCTTCACGCAGCGTGACGGAAGCCGGATCGAGTTGCAGCAGCTTGGCGCCGATGCGCTTGGCGCGTTCGGCGACGATCTCGCAGGCGGTGCCGACCGCGCCGCCGGCCATCACGGCCGAGCGCGAACCCCAGGTCCCGGTCGAATAGGGCGTCATCGCGGTGTCGCCGTGGATGACGCGGATTTTCGCGGTGTCGATGCCGAGAATCTGATGCGCGACCTGCGCCAGCGTCGTTTCCATGCTCTGGCCGTGCGACTGCACGCCGACCCGCAGTTCGAGCCCGCCGTCGGGCGTCATCCGTGCGGTCGCCTGCTCGTGGCCGGGCACCATCGGGATGCCCCAGCCGGAGTAAACCGACGTGCCATGCGCGGCCTGCTCGCAATAGACCGAAAGCCCGAACCCGATCAGCCGTCCGTCCGGCTCTTTCGCCTGTTGGCGCTTGCGGATCGCCGCAACGTCGACGGCTTCGAGCATCCGCCGCATCGCTTGCGGATAGTCGCCGCTGTCGAAATGCTTCTTGGTGATGTTCTCGAACGGCATTTGGTCCGCGGGAACCAGGTTGCGCAGCCTCACTTCATAAGGCTCGAGGCCAGCTTCCGCCGCGACCGCATCCAGCATCAGTTCGAGCGCGAAGCAGACGCCGGTTCGCGCCACGCCGCGATAGGGCAGGATCGGACATTTATTGGTGGCCGCCGAATAGGTCCGGCAGCGATAGGCCGGCATGCGATAGGGACCGGGCAGAATGCTGACGACCTGCGCGGCTTCGAGGCATGCCGAGAACGGATAAGAAGAATAGGCGCCGGAATCGACGGTTGCCTCGCAATCGATGCCGCGCAGCTTGCCGTCGCGGTCGGCGTAGACGGTGATCTTGTAATGATGTTCGCGGCAATTGGCGCTGGCGCTCAGATGCTCGCGGCGGTCCTCGATCCAGCGGACGGTGAGGCCTTTATAGAGCGCGAGCCAGGAAAGGCAGACTTCCTCGGGGAGCAAGATTCCCTTGTGCCCGAAGCCGCCGCCGATGTCAGGCGAGACCACGCGAATGCGGCCCTGCTCGATGCCGAGCGTGTCGGAAAGGCCGTTGCGCACAATGTGCGGCATCTGCGCGCCGGTATAGACCGTGAGCTGGTCGAGCCGGTGATCGAAGGTGGCGACGGCTCCGCGGCCTTCCATCGGCGACATGCATTGACGCGCTGTCGAGATTTCGTGCGTGATCTTGATGGGGGCGTCAAATGCCTGGGTAATGTCGACTTCGAAAAAGCTTTCGAGGAAAACGTTGTCGCCCCAGTGCTCGTGCACCAGCGCGCTGCCGGGCTCGCGCGCCTTTCGCATGTCGTAGACGGCGGGCAGCGGCTCGAGGTCGAGCGTGACGGCGGCTGCGATATCCTCGGCCTCGGCGCGCGTGGCCGCGACGCACATCGCCACCATCTCGCCGACGTGGCGCACTTTCCCGGTCGCCAGCACCGACTGCTCGGAGATCTTGAAACCGGCCAGCGTCGTCACCGCGCGGATCGGCTTTACGTTGGTGAGATCATCCGCCGTGAAGACGACATCGCGATAGCGTTCCGGAATATGGATGGCCTTGATGCGGGCATGCGCCAGCGGGCTGCGCACGAAGGCGACGTCTTGCAGGCCCGGCAATCGGATGTCGGCGACGAACTGGCCGCGGCCACGCAGGAAGCGATCGTCTTCCTTGCGCAAGAGCCGGGCGCCGACACCCTGACCGGCTTCCGCGGCAGTGGGTGAAGCAGACTGAGACTCGCGTTCGACGGCTGCCATCCCCATGCCGCTCCACTAGCCGGGTGTGAGGCTAAGCAGCCACCGCCTGCGGCAGGATCGGGGCAATGGCATCATAACGGACGCCCGCCCGCAAGCAGAACGCCGGCTGCAACAGGCTGTCGGCGACGACTTCGGTCTTTTCGTTGTCGCGCAGGACGTAGCGGCCGCGCGTCTCGTTGAGCACGGTGACGTCGGCCTCGACGCCGGAGCGCAGCGTTCCGATCACCCCGGAAAGCCCGAGCATTTCCGCCGGATTCGATGTCACCATCGGCACGACCTGCTCGAGCTTCAGCCCGAGCGCCATCATCGAGCTCATCGCCTGCACCAGGCTGAACTTGGCCTGTCCGGCGAACGGATGGTTCTCGTCGTCCGCGGCCTCGTCGGGCGTTCCCGCCGGTGCCGGGACGTGGGTGTTATAGCCGTGAATGTCGGCGCCCAGCGTGGTCGGGATGATACCGGCCGCGATCGCCTTGCGCGCCAGCCGATAGGAGAAATGGCTGCCATGGCCGACGTCGACCTTCAGCCCCTTGTCGAGGGCCGCCTGAATCACCGGATGCACTTCGCCTTCGCGGTTGACGAAGCCGCCGGGATGACGCGTGAACGGATGGGCAAGAATATCGCCTGATGCGCAACAGCGGGATCACGCGCTCCAGAATGGTGTCGACGTCCTCGCCATTGGTGCCGCTCTCCGGCAGGCCCCAGAGCTGGCCGAAATGCACATAGACCGGAAGATCGGCGCGGCGCCCGACCTCGGCCGCCATTTCGATGACGCGAATGCCCCAGCGGGCAAAGCCGCCGATCTCGGCATGCGCCTTGATGCCGCGAATGAGGTCGAGATTGGCCTTCGCGGATTTCACGGTGGCGTCGATGTCGACGCAGTCGGGGCTATAGAGGTTGGGGTAGTAATGTCCTTCCAGGCCGCCGACCAGATAGGTCGACAGAAAGGCCAGCGTGCGCGATTTGGCCGGCTCGGCAATGAAATGCCTGAAACCGGGAAGCGTCATGCAGGACGGGCCACCCTGATCGACCAGCGTGGTCACGCCGGACTGGACGCCGACCATATCGGCGTTCATGCCGAAGCGCCCGGTGACGTATTGATAGACATGGGCGTGGGTGTCGATCAGGCCGGGCAGGACGATCTTGCCGGTGACGTCGATGATCTCTTTGGCGCTGGCCGGGAGGATATCGGATTGCACTGCGGCGATCTTGCCGTTACGGATCGCTACGTCTTTCAGGCCGTCGATTCCGGCGGCCGGATCGATCACGCGGCCTCCGCGCAGGAGCAGGTCGAAGCTGGTATTTACGGACATGGCTGATCTCCTCTGTGCGGAGCTGGATCTGTCCTCGACTATAGAGGCGGCCGAATGCGAAGTATACTTCGTATTTTGAATGCAAGGTGCATCAAATGGTTGCAGGCAAGGCAATGACAGGCATGACGGGGAAGGCCGAGCGGCAGCGCGGAAATGCCTGGCCATTGGACAAGCGGCCGGGGTTCCTGATCCGCCGGCTGCACCAGATCCATGTCGCGTTGTTTCAGAAGAAGTGCGCCGACTTCGACCTCACGCCGCTGCAATACAGTCTCTTGACCGCGCTGGCCCGGTGCGGAACCGCGGACCAAACGACGCTGGCGGCGGAAGTGATGCTCGACCGCACCACGACAACCGGCGCGCTTAAGCGCTTGCAATCCCGAAAATTTATCGAGCGCACGGTGCACAGCAGGGATCGGCGCGCGCAAATGTGCCGCCTGACCAAATCCGGCGAGCGCCTGTTGCAGCAGATCGAGGCGTCCGCGCGTGCGGCGCATCATGAGACGCTTGAAGGTCTCAGCAAGGTTGAGCAGAAACGGTTCATCACGATGATGCAAAAGGTCGTGGCCGCGCGCGCCAGGGAGACCGAAACCGTGGCCGTACCAGGCTGATCGCTGGATGGCACAGAATCTGTGCAGGCCGCCTGAAAAGCCGTCGCCCGGCGTCGCCGTTCAAAGCGCCGTGACCACAACCGACTTCGACAGGGGAGACACCACCGATGTCAGGATTCGCCGAGATTTTGGCCCGTCGCTTTGGCGATGGCGGCCCCGCGGCAGAGGGCGCGGAAGACAACGAGTTGATGCGCCGGGTTCTCCAGCGCAAGACGGTGCGTCGCTACAGCGACCGGATGCCGGACGAGGCCTTGCTCGATCTTCTGACCGCCTGCGCCCTGAGCGCGTCGGCAAAATCGGATTTTCAGCAGGCCTCGATCCTGCGGTTGCGAGATGGCGACAAGCGCGCCGCGATCGGTGCGTTGTTTCCGGCCATGCCGTGGATCGCAAAGGCGCCTGTCTTTTTCGTGTTTCTGGGCGACGCCAGGCGGCTTCATCGCGTCGGCGAATTGCGCGGCAAGCCGGTTGCGAACGGCACGCTGGAAGGATTTTTCAACGCCAGCATCGATGCGGCGCTGGCGATGCAGACCATGATCCTGTGCGCGGAGTCGAGTGGGCTCGGTGTCTGCCCGATCAGCGTCATCCGCAACGAAGCGGACAAGGTCGGCGAAATTCTTGGCCTGCCCGATCTCGTCTTTCCGGTCGCGGGGCTTTGTCTCGGCTATCCGTCAGGTCGAAGGCCATGTCAGCCTGCGCCTTCCCCGTCGCGTGACCACGCACACCGACCGCTACGACGACAGCGCGCTTGTGGCTTCGATCGACGATTACGATCGCCGTCGCGACGCCATTCATTCGATTCCCAAAGACCAGCATCGATCGAACACCGAATTCGGCGAGGCGGATTTTTATGGCTGGTCGGAGGACAAGGCGCGTCAGGCGGCGAAGGCCGAGGGCGCGGCGTTTCCGCCTTATCTGCGCAAACACGGATTCACAGTTCGATTAACAACCGAACGAGATTGACCAAAATTGCCTCAGACCGTGAGTGATCCGATGCATAAGCCAATCGAAATCCCGGCGCGGCGCGGCAAGGCCGCTTTCGTCGCAGCCGGGCAAATCATCACCGTGATCAATACCCATGGCGAACAGGTGGTCGATACCTGGGCCTTCAACCGCGCCGACCTCTCTGAGTTCATGTCGAACGAGCACACGCGCGCACATAGCCTGCATCTGGTGCCCAGGCCGGGTGACGCGCTGCGTACCAACCAGCGCCGTCCGATCCTCACGCTGGTGGAAGACACTTCCGGCGGCGTCCACGACACGCTGATCGCCGCCTGCGACCGCTATCGCTATGCGCTTCTCGGCGTCGTCGGTCATCACGACAATTGCACTGACAATCTCTTTGCCTGCATGGCCGAGCTTGGCCTCACCCCGCCCGAGGTACCGAGCCCACTTAATCTGTTCATGAACATTCCCTGGGATGCCGGCGGAAGGCTGGAATTTGCCGCGCCGCCGCGGCCGGTCCCCGGCGGCTATGTCCGCCTCCGCGCGGAGATGGATATCGTCATCGCCTTCTCGGCCTGCCCGCAGGACCTCGTGCCGGTCAACGGCATGGCGGCCAAGACGGTCGAGGCTCACTTCACGATTGGCGAATAGGCTCGGAGATCGGCGCTAACCGCGCCAAGCTGGAAACGCGGCGCGGCGAGGTCGCGACCCTCTGGTTGGGCTTAACGCGCCCTTAACCATGTTGTTTAGCATTTCCGTAAAATCTTATGCGTTATGCCTCGCATCTGCGCTGCGAGAGAACCCGCACGTTATCTATCCAGAACGGTTTGCTTGGACAGAATAACGGAAGGGATCCGGCGTGAACCTCATCTCCCAATTCCTGAAAGACGAAACGGCTGCGACAGCCATCGAGTATGGTCTGATTGCGGCCGGCATTTCGCTTGCGATCATCGCTGCTGTGAACGGGTTAGGCTCCAAGCTCAACGCCAGGTTCACCGCGATCAACACGTCGCTGAAATAGGTTTCTGGCGCGCCGTTCTCAGAGGCGTCCGGAATACAGGCCCCCGCTTGCGCGTGCAGGCGCCCCCACCTCCACCGCGAAAGGCGGGGGCCTGTCATTTCTGAAACGGCAATTTGCGTCAGGCGGGGCCGCCTCCGCCCGCCCCATAGTTAACCGCGGCAAAACGTTCCGCTGAAACTTGAGACGACCGGCGAAACGGCGTTGCAAGTTCGCCCGTGTATGGTGTGGCCAATAACGATGGGCCAAACGCTTTCATCGATCGCAAACACCAATATGTCGGGGAAAACCATGCGCGGGCTGTTTCTGAGTTCATCCATTGTCTTGATGCTTTCGTTCGCTTCGAGCTTCGCCGGCGCGGGCTCTCGCATCATCCAGGTCGAGCCGGCCGGAAGTGCCGGCCGGTTTCGAGACCTACAAGGGATACATCTACGACCTGTCCGAAAACGTCGATCGCAAGGACAAGGAGGCGATTGCCGATCTTCTGAAGAAGCAGCTCGATATCGTCGAGAACGCCGGGCTCTCGCCGAAGGTGATGCAATTCCTCCACACCGTTCCGATCGTCGCCAGCGAGATGGGCTGCACTGATTTTGGACCGCCGATCGCCTGCTATACTTCAGTGTCGGAATCGTCGGTACGTAGCCGCAGCCTCACGTTCTGGGATTCTCATTCCATGAGCTGGAGCAACCCGAACTTCGTCGACCTCGCGGCCGATGCCGGCACCGGCGTCATCAAGTTCCGTCCGAACATGCTGAAACATACCGAGGACCCGGTCATGCTGCACGAAATGCTGCATGCCTATCACAACAAGCTGATGGAAGGCGGGTTTGAAAATCTTGGCATCAAGGCGATGTACGCCAAAGCCGTGAGCCAGAACGCCTTCCCCAAGGAAGACTACGTGATGACGAACCCGCAGGAATTCTTTGCGGTGACCGCGAGCGTGTTCCTGGCCGGCAAAGGAGCCATCTCCGAGCCGAAGACCCGCGCTGCGCTGAAGGAGAAGATGCCGAAATATTACAAGTTCCTGGTCGAGCTGTTCGGCTTCGATCCCGAGCCGGCTGAGACGCCGGTCGCGGAAGCGCCGAAGCCGGACGCGACGCCCGCGGCGATGACGCCCGGCGGGACCTGATCAGAAAAACGCCGGCATCGGATCATCCGGTGCCGGCGTGCTTCGCCTTATTCGGTCGTGCGCCTTATTCGATCTTGATATCGGCGGACTTGACGACCTTTTCCCACTTCTCGGTCTCGGCCTTCATCATCGCGCCGAACTCGTCCGGCTTGGTGATCAGCGGCTCGCCGCCGAGTTCGGTCAGACGCTTCTTGACCTCCGGGTCGGCCAGCACCGCATTGATCTCAGTGTTCAGCTTGGCGATGATCTCCGGCGGCGTCTTGGCCGGCGCGCCCATCCCGAACAGCGCGCTCGCTTCATAACCGGGAACGGTCTCGCCGACCGTCGGCACATCCGGCAGTTCCGGCGAACGCTTTTCCGTGGTCACCGCCAGCGCACGCAGCTTGCCGCCGCGGATATGCCCGATGATCGACGGCATATTATCGAACATCACCTGAACGCGGTTGCTGATCAGATCGGTGGTGGCGGGAGCTGCGCCCTTGTAGGCGACATGCAGCATCTTCGCGCCGGTCATCGCCATGAACATCTCGCCGGACAGATGCACCGACGTGCCGTTGCCGGACGATGCCAGGTTCACCTTGCCGGGATTGGCCTTCACATAGGCGATGAATTCGGCGACGTTCTTCGCGGGCAGATCCGCGGGCACCGTCATCACGTTGGGCACGCGATTGAAGCTCGCGACCGGGGCGATGTCGCGCAGGAAATTGAAATTGAGGTTGACGTAAAGCGTCGCGTTGATGAAGTTGGCGGGATTGATCAGCAGCACGGTGTAGCCGTCGGGCTCGGCTCGCGCCACGGCCTCGGTGCCGATGTTGTTGCCGGCGCCCGGCTTGTTTTCGATCACGAATTGCTGGCCGAGCCGCTCGGACAGCTTTTGTCCGACCAGGCGCGCCAGGATATCGGTGGAACCGCCGGCCGGATAGCCGACGATGAAGCGGACCGGACGCGTGGGATAATCCAGGGCGGATGCCGGGCCGGCGGGAAGGGCAAGGGCGCATAGACCGAGCGCAAAAAGAGATATCGTGGTGCGACGTGAGGCCATGCGTTTCTCCCTGAGGCGTCGAACTTCTTGCGCGTTCGAGCTTGTTGAACTGAAAGCGATCTGCTTTCTAACAAACAAAATCTGGGGCGGCCAGCGCTCTACCCAGGCAGCGGAATACGACGAAAGGATTGCCTGGTGGAGTGGATTTGACATTCGCTGCCGGCCTAGCCGCAATCCCCGAAAGCGAATGTCAGATCCTAAACTCCACTAGAAACTATTAGCAGCTAGAGCCCCTTGATTCCGAAGTTCGCTTCAGAGGTGGCTGCGATTGCTGGCGAACTTCGGAATCGGAGCTCTAGATGACAGTCAAGGTCAACGCCCTCGATCACATCGTGATCAATGTCACTGAGGTGGCGCGCAGCGTCGATTGGTATCGGAAGGTGCTGGGCATGGAGGTCAAGGTGTTCGATCCCGGCCACGGCAAGCCGGTCCGGACGTCGCTGGTGTTCGGTCACCAGAAAATCAACGTGCGGCCGCGCGGCGCCGACAAGGTCGAATGGTTTACCTCCGCGCATGAAGTGCCCGGCAGCGACGATCTCTGTTTTCTCACCGGCAGCACGCCGGACGAGGTGGTGGCGCATCTGACGGCATGCGGCGTGGCGATCGAGGAAGGGCCGGTGACGAAGCAGGGCGCTCGCGGCGCGCTGCGCTCGGTCTATTGCAGGGATCCCGACGGCAGCCTGATCGAGATCTCGTCGTACGAGAGCTGAGGCAAATTGAATTCTGGGATCGGCGGGCCTTACGCGCACACCCGGTTTGGTTTGTTTTGCGATCAACAATGTTAGGCGGGGAAGAGGGCCAAGCCCTAATAATAGTGCAATTGCCGCGACGCGGTCGAAACGATCGAGCCCGGAATGACAGGCACAACGATGCGGCGCGATGCCTATCAGCCGTACTGACGCTTACCTCAATACGCGCCGAGCGTGACCGGACGGAAGGCGACGAGCAGATGCTGGTCGAGCTTGCCTTCCATCTTCTCCATGATCGCGAACGCTTTGGCGTGGGTGAAGGGAATCCGGTAGGGCCGCGATTCCACCAGCGCCGCGTAGATGTCGACGATCGTCGTCAAGCCGAACGATATCGCTGAGCTCGTTGGCGGAGAGGCCGTCGGGATAGCCGGTGCCGTCGAGGAATTCATGATGATGCAGGACGACGTCCAGCATCTCCGGCGGATAGCCGCCTTGCGCGACCAGCGCGTCATAGCCGAGACGGGGATGCTTGCGCATCTCGATCTGCTCTTCTTCGCTGAGCAGGCCCGGCTTGTCGAGGATCGCGGTCGGGACGAACGCCTTGCCGACGTCGTGCAAGAGCGCGGCGCGCACCAGCCGGCGCTGGTCGTCTTCGCGCATGCCGAGATGCTGGGCGAAGGCGACGGCAAAGCCGGTCACGAACAGGCAGTGACGGTAGCTGTCGGCGTGATGGCAGCCGACGGTGGTCAGCCATTCGCGCAATGAAGAATGCTTGAGCGCCTTGATGATCTTGTCCTCAGCCTGCACGACATCGCTGAATTTCAGCGGCTCGCCGGCCGGGAGCTTGTTGAAGATCTTGACCATCACCTCGTGGGCGGCGGCTATGCCACGGTTCAAGGTCTTGCCGCGGTCGGTCGAGTCAAAGCCGTCGTTGTCGGGGAAGGCCGCGCGGATGCGGCGCAGGATGCCGGCCGCATCGAACGGCCGCGCGATGGTGTCGGTGGCGCCCAGCGCCCAGGCCTGCATCGAGCCGTGATGAAGCGCGTCGGCGAGCACGAACAAACGCGGCATGGTCCGGTAGGAATCATGGCGCAACTTGTTGCGAACCCGCTGCACGCTCTCGGCGGAGCGCAGGTTGATGTCGACCACGATGCCTGAAATCTGATCGGCCGGCGCGTCGGGAAGTTCCGACGTCGACAAGGTGTGCACCTCGCTGACCGACTGAAGAATACGTTCGAGTTCGCGGCTCTGATCGAAGTCGTCGGACGCCAGCAGCAGGCGACGCTTCGTCGAGTTAGCTTGGGCTGACATGAACCCCTCATCGGTCAGGCGCGAATGGTGAGGCGCAACCTAGCCTAGAAGTCATTCCCCGGGCCTTAAGAGAGATCGTGAACGAGCCGCTTTCGATCAAGGTAAAATTTGAATGAGTGGGCTTTCCAACCCGAGAAAAAGCCGCCGGAGGATGTCCTCCGGCGGCTGATGTTTTTCGCCAGTTTTTGAAGGCCTTAGGCCTTCATCCCGGCCTTGACCGCGGCGGCGGTAATCGGCAGCGAGCGCACGCGGGCGCCGGAGGCGTTGAAGATCGCATTCGCAAGCGCGGGCGCGATCACGGTTACCGCCGGCTCGCCGACGCCCCTGGCAGGTTCGCCATTGGCGATGACGCTTACCGCGACTTCCGGTGTCTGGCTCATCCGCAGCGGGGTGTAGCTGTCGAAGTTGGTCTGTTCGAGACCGCCATCCTTCAGCGTCGCCTTTTCGTACATCGCAAGCGACAGTCCCCACAGCGCCGCGCCTTCGACCTGGGCACGGATGTTGTCGGGATGCACTTGCGTGCCGATGTCGGTCGCGATCGTCAGTTTCTTGACCTTGACCTCACCGCTCGGCGCGACCGCCACATGGGCCACGCAGGCGGTCCAGCTTGCGGTTGCGCGCTCTTGCGACGAGACGCAGGCGACACCCATGCCTTCACCCTTCGGCAACTGCTTGGTGCCGTAGCCGGCGAGGCCCATGGCTGCGAGCAGCGTATTCCGCAGCCGTTGCGCGCCGCCATTGTTGGCGCCCTTGCCGTCGAGCAAGTCGATCCGGAATTGCGCCGGATCCTTGCCCGCGGCATGGGCGAGTTCGTCGACCATGCTTTCGACCGCCCAGAACGTCCAGCCGGGTGCGACCGAGCGCAACTGACCCGAAGGGGTCGCGCTCTGCGCCATCTCGTTGATGATGGCGCGGACGTTGTGGTTGGGAACGGTGTAGAAGAAATCCGAACCGTTCACCGTGAAGGCGTCGAGCGCGCCCTTCTTGTCGACCGAAGGCGACAGGAAGGCCGGAATGCCCCACCGCTTGGTCGGCCAGGCCGCCACCACGTCGTGGTTCATCGCCACCAGCTTGCCGTCGCCGTCGAGTCCAGCCTTGATCTTCTGGAACGTCAGCGGACGCGTGAAGTCCATCGTCATGTCGTTTTCACGCGTGTAGACGATCTTCACCGGCTTGCCGACGGCTTTCGACGCCTGCACGGCCGGCACCAGCATGTCGCCCTCGAGACGCCGGCCGAAGCCGCCGCCGAGCCACATCTGATGCATCACGACGAACTTGGGATCGACCCCGGCAGCGCCGGCCGCGATCGCGCCGGAGCGTGTATTGAACTGGTTGCCGGTGTAGACGTGCCAGATGTCGCCCTTCTGCTCGGCGGTTGCCGTCATCGGCTCCATCGGCGCATGGATATTGATGCTGGTGGTGTATTCCGCCTCCAGCACCTTCGCCGCGGTTCCTAACGCCGCCGCCGTGTCGCCGTCCTTGACGAAGAACAGGCCGGAGTCGTCGAGGCCCTGGAGCCGCTTCGCTTCAGCAAGCAGGGATTCACTCGACAGCTTGGCGTTGGGGCCATTGTCATAGGTGATCTTGAGCGCCGCGGCGGCCTTGGTTGCAGCGGCAAAATCCTTCGCCACCGCCACCACCCATCCGGTGGTCGACGCTGTCTTGTCGTCGAGCGTGACCGCCTTGATGAAGCCCGGCACTTTCTTGGCTTCGCTGTCGTCGACCGTTTTCACCGTGGCGCCGTAGCGCACCGGCGGGGTCACGACCTTGCCGTAGACCATGCCCGGCAGCATGACGTCGATGCCGTATTTGGCGGTCCCGTTCGTCTTCGAGGGGATGTCGAGCTGCGGAACCGAAACACCGATCATGGTGTACTGGTCCGGCGTCTTCAGCTTGATCGCCTTGAGGTCGTCAGCGGTGAAGGTCTTGGTGATCTTGCCGCTCTTGACGACGTCGGCGAAGCTCATCGACTTCTTCGACTTCGGATCCGTGATCGTCCCGTCCCGCACGATCAACTGGCCGGCGGGGACACCGCCCATCATTGCTGCGGCGGTTTCCGTCAATGCGATCCGCCCCGCGGCGCCTGCGCGGCTCATCGCATCGAAGTTCATCATGGTGCTCCAGCTACCGCCGGTGACCTGCGCGCCGAGCACGGGATCGTTGTACTTCGGATCGTTGGAGGAGAGCTGAACGCGCATATCCTTCCAGTTGGCGCCGAGTTCTTCGCAGACGATCTGCGCCATGGTGGAGGCGATATGCTGGCCCATGTCGGCCTTGCCGCTCACGACCGTGACGATGCCGTCCGGCGCGATCGAGTACCAGACGCTGGGATCGAAATTGGCGGGCGCGGCTAAGGCCTGGTCTGCGCCGAGCAGGCCGGGCACGGCCGAATAACCGAGCGCGAGACCTGCGGCCGCGGAGCCAACGAGGAACGAGCGGCGGCTCAGGTCGAGCGGCTCGCCAGCGGGTTTGTCTGTCGTGATTTTCACGTGCGAATTCATGTGGGCCTCCGCTCGTTACCGGCGTTCGAAGCGGTGCGCATCTCGGTCGCCGCGCGCATGATCGCCTTCTGGATCCGCGAATAGGTCATGCAACGGCAGAGATTGCCGTCCATGTGCGCCACCACTTCTTCCTTGGTCGGATTGGCGTTCTTTGAAAGGAGCGAGGCCGCCTGCATGATCTGCCCGGACTGGCAGTAGCCGCATTGCGGCACTTGCTCGGCGATCCATGCCTTCTGCAAGGGATGATCGCCCTTGGCGGACAGGCCTTCGATGGTGGTGATCTTCTTGCCGACGGCGTCGCTGACTGCCGTTTGACAGGAGCGTACAGCTTCACCGTTGATGTGAACCGTGCAGGCGCCGCATAGCCCGGCGCCGCAGCCGAACTTCGTGCCTGTCATTTGGAGTTGTTCGCGGATGACCCAGAGAAGCGGCGTATCGTTGGCCGCATCGACAGACATAGTCCGCCCGTTGATGGTGAGACTTGGCATAGGTTTCTTTCCCTGCCGGTGATGAAAACCGCTTACGGCGGAACTCATTTTTTTCTTGTTGGAATGGCGTCCACCGGGCCGACGCCATATCCGAAGAATGATAGCGATCTATTCCAGAGGCAACGAAAATCCGCCGCGGCAAATCTCAAACCTTGGTTGTGCGTTGCGGCAGCCATGCTGTCATACCGCTTCCCGGAATATCGCGCGGACAAATGGCTTTGGCGCCGGTAAAACGGCCGGGTGGCAAGGCTGGCGTGCGAGGATCGGCGTCACGACCCGTGTCGCGGTCGCCACGATAGGATAGGGCCGGAACACCAGGCGGGCTTCGCCATAAATTGCAGCCAGTACTTCGCAAAGGACAGGACAGAACGTGGGACACGACATCAAACTGACCGCTTCCGATCAATTTCAACTGGGCGGCTATCGCGCCGACCCGACCGGTGCGCCGAAAGCGGCGGTGGTGGTGATCCAGGAGATCTTCGGCGTCAACCATCACATCCGCTCGGTGTGCGATCGCCTGGCGCGCGAAGGTTATGTCGCGGTTGCTCCATCCATTTTCGACCGCGTCGAGCCGAACTTCCAATCCGGCTACTCGCCGGACGAAGTGACGGTGGCGCGCAAGTTCGTCGCCAGTCCCGATTGGGCGGCGATGCTGCGCGACACGCAGGCTGCCATCGATGCGGTCAAGGACGTCGGTCCGGTCGGCATCATTGGTTTCTGCCTTGGCGGCAGCGTCGCCTACGCGGCCGCGACCAAACTCACCGGCCTGAAGGCCGCGATCGGCTATTATGGCGGCGCCATCGTGCGGTTCGCCGACGACAGGCCGAAGGTGCCGACGCAACTGCACTTCGGAGAAAAGGATTCAGGGATTCCGCTCACCGATGTGGAGGCGATCCGCGCCAAGCGTCCTGATGTCGATATCCACGTCTATCCGGGGGCGCAGCACGGCTTCAATTGCGACGAACGCGCAAGCTACGACAAGAACAGCGCGGACATCGCGTGGCCGCGCAGCATGGATTTCTTCGCGAAGCATCTAACCAGGTGAAATGCTCGTCATGCCCGGACTTGATCCGGGCATCCATCGATAAGGCTTTTCAAAGATGGATTGCCGGGTCGATGCCCGGCAATGACATCGCGTCAGAACCAGCGTTCGCCGACGAGGATGGTGTCGCCGGGGCTGATGGATGTGCCGAGCGGGACGATGCCGCGGCTGGCATTGTGGGTCAGGGTCACGCTGTCGCGCTTGGCGCGGGGCGAGAAGCCGCCGGCGATCGCAACCGCGCTCTCGACGCTCATGTTCGGCACGTAAGGATACTGGCCGGGGGCGGCGACCTCGCCGAGGATGAAGAAGGGACGGTAGGTTTCGACTTCGACGGCGACCGAAGGCTCGCGGATATAGCCGTTGCGAAGCCGGGCCGAGATGTCGGCGGCGAGCCCCGCCGGTGTCTTGCCGCGCGCGGCGACCGCGCCGATCAGCGGCATGGTGATCGAGCCGCCGGCATCGATCGCATAGGTGTTGGTGAGGCCTTCCTGGCCATAGACGACGACGCGCAGCTTGTCGCCGGCATCGAGGTGATAGGGCGCATCATGGGTGGCAACGGGGGCTGCGGCATAAGCGTTGGCGACTTGCGCCGGAGTTGCTTGCGATCGGCGTTGCCGCATACGTCGTGCGGGGCGAGGCGGCGAGGTTTGCGCGCAGCGCGCTGATCGCGCCGCCGGAATCGGCCGATGCAGTGGGGTAGGCGGCAGGCTGGCCGTAGGCCATCGCGTCGAGGTCGCTACCCGGCGCCATCGCGACCTCGCTGCCGGTTTGCATGCAGCCCGCGAGCGCAAGCGCGACCATGGCAGCCGTGAGCGGCAAAGAGAGCGCGCGCGTGACCCGCACCTGAGTTGTCCTAATTTACGAGACAGCCTCAGTCTTGCACCAGTTATGGTTAATAAACGGTTTTTTCGGTCGCATCCGTCCAAGTGAGAGCGGCCGAAAAGCTTCGGCCACCCTCAGGTTGGAACGCAATCAGGCGGTGACGCCGGTCGGCAGCGGGCACGACACGCCGGTGCCGCCCAATCCGCAATAGCCCGCCGGATTCTTGGCGAGGTACTGCTGATGATAATCCTCGGCGAAATAGAACGGGCCGGCCGGGGCGATCTCGGTGGTAATGGCGTCGAGACCCTTGGCCTTGAGTGCTTTCTGATAGGACGCCTTCGAGGCAACGGCCGCGGCGGCTTGCGCATCGTTCGACGTGTAGATCGCTGAACGATATTGCGTGCCGACGTCGTTGCCCTGGCGCATGCCCTGCGTCGGGTTGTGGTTTTCCCAAAACGTCTTCAACAGCCGGTCGTAGGAGATCTTCGCCGGGTCGAACACGACCAGCACCGCTTCGGTGTGGCCGGTACGGCCGGAGCAGACTTCCTCATAGGTTGGGTTTTGGGTGTGACCGCCGGCGTAGCCCACGGCGGTGACATAGACGCCGTCGCCGAGTTCCCAGAACTTGCGTTCTGCGCCCCAAAAACAACCCAGTCCGAACACCGCCTGCTCAAGCCCCGCAGGATAGGGCGGCTTCAGCGGATTGCCGTTGACGAAGTGCCGCGTCGCCGTCGGCATCGGATCGGCTCGGCCCGGCAGCGCTTCGTCGGCGCCAGGCAGCGTGGTGGACTTGCGCATGAAAAGCATGGGTTACCTCCTAGAGCTCCGGATTCCGAAGTTCGCAAGCAATCGCAGCACCCCTGATGCGAACTTCGGAATCAAAGGAGCTCTGGTTACTATCGATTTCGACCGCGTTTGCGCCCGGCCGCGATATACCGTCGCTCATAATATAGTTCGATACGCGAAACCCGGCAGCCCCGCTAACCGCAGGGCTGGGATCGAATCCGCCACCGCCGGATGTCTTCAGTCTCTGGAATAGCCGATCAGGGGCTTCTTCGGCCGGAACAACAGCATCAGGAGGATGCCGACCACGGCCATGACCGCAAACACCGGCTGGTCGAGGACGACACGGACCACGTTGTTCCAGAGCCAGGGCGAGATGCCTTCGACCCAGGTGCGGAAGGCCAGCTGGCTCGATTGATGGACATCGTTCCAGAATTGGCCGAACCGGGTGAAACGCAGGGTATTGTCGGCGACAAAGCGGGCCCCGTCGTAGACCATGAAGATAAATCCGGCCGCCAGCAGCAATAATCCCACCAAACGGAAAAACCCGCGGATCATGCTTCACCCCAATATCTTGCGTGTCCAAATCGCTGTCAGGCAATACCGGCGTGGCAGGGGAAATTCAACCTCGTCAGCATCTTATCAGCCCATAAGTGGCTGCCGGGCAGCCCGATTTGGCCGGGTTAAGACGTTGACGGTGCGGCGTCCGGTCTCTATAACACGCCCCAATTGGCGGCGGGCGCAATCCTGCCGCCGCTGTTCTTTTGAGCGTTGCCGACTTGTATGGCCAAAGGCTTGTTATCGAGCCCCCGGCTTGCAGCGTGGTAGTCTCGACAGGGCACCCCGAAAACAATCAGCGTCGATCAGGCATACCGTGGGCCGTCATTTCGCCCACCCGCGATCGGTCACTGCCGAAGGACATTTGAGAACATGGCCAATACCACTTCTGCCAAGAAGGCGACGCGCAAGATTGCCCGCCGCACCATCGTCAACAAATCGCGCCGGACCCAGATGCGCAGCTCGGTCCGTACCGTCGAAGAGGCGATCAAGCGCGGCGACCGCGCGGCTGCCATCAAGGCGATGGCGAGCGCAGAGCCCGAACTGATGAAAGCGGCGCAACGCAACATCGTTCACAAGAATACGGCGAGCCGCAAGGTTTCGCGGCTGACGCATCAGATCGCCAAGCTGGCGAAGTAAGCCAACCCAAAACCTGCGAATTGCAAAAGCCCGGCTCGAAGCCGGGCTTTTGTTTTTTTGGGTCGCAATAGCTTTGATCAGCCGAGGTCCCTGTGCGCTCTTATGGAGACAGGGACCAAACGACAGGCCGGGGTTTTACGGGCGCGACAAGTTCAGTCTTTCGCATTGAACGCTCACGCCTCCCGAAAAAATAGCAGCCGCGGGTGTCATCGAAGGTTACCCTTGCCCGACGAGCAAAAAAAAACGCGTTTGCGTAGTCACTTATCGGCATAGCGATATCGGGTTGTTTGAAAATTCGATTCGACTACGGCCAAACTTAAACAATTTATGAATTTATTTTAGGCGCTCGCGCGAATTGTGACAGCGCCAGCGTGTTTCGAATCTTCGCACAGATTCAAAACGTTGCAGCTTTGCAAGAAATTCGCGCGCGGTTCGACAAAACGCCAAGTCGTTTTTGGGGACAAATCCGCAGAATCATTTTCGTTGCGGGAAACGAGGCATGTTGTATCTGTTAGATCGCTCGCGGCGCCAACGGCTCTTGAGACCAGCGCGGATCAAGGACCGAGGCGGACGTGCAAATCGGCGGCGGTGTGCGCGTTAGGCGACGCTTTCCAAGCGATCGTTGAGTTCGAACCCATAGCAATATGGGAACGGAAGTTCTGTGTCGAAATTTCTCAAGGTGAAGCATTCGTGCTTCGTCACTTAAAAAAAAGAGAAACGACATGGTCGAACCAGCGGTAGGAAGCGGAGCATGCGAGCGGGACTTGAGTTGAGGCGGGCGGAGCGAGTGGCGTAACGGCTGAACAGTTCGTTGGTGTTTCAGGCGTCGCCGGTCGAATTTGAAAAGATTTGGAAGTGACGACTTGTCGTGCTTGTCGCGGCGAGAGGGGGAGGTAACATGTCTTACGAATTCATCGGATTTTCTGTTTCTGTTCATTTCAAGCATCACAACGTGTTTTGTATTGCCGCATTAAGCGGCGCGGCCCTGAACGAATCTTCGAATATGCAATCGAAGGTTTCGGGGGTCATCGACAGTCGGCCTAGTGCGCGAGCTCCGGACACTCCGTCGAGTACGCGCTAGCCTCACGAAGCTTCCCTTAAAGTCCAAGACCTGCCCGACGGCGTTTCGCCGAACGGCCGAGCTATGGCTGAAACAGGCTTCGTGCGAGGCGGCTCCGTGCGGCACAGGCACGGCGGATCCATCGTCAGCAGAATCTAACAAAACTCCTAGAGAGAAGTTTACGGCAATGACAAATATCCAACCGGCTATGACGAATGTCGAACAAGATCGTTGGTCGCGCGTCAAAGGAAGGCTGCGCACGAGCGTAGGTGAAGACGTCTATTCCAGCTGGTTTGCCCGCATGGATCTCGAGAGCGTCCACGACGAAGCCGTGCACCTTTCGGTTCCGACGCGCTTCCTGAAGAGCTGGATCCAGGCGCACTATGCCGAGCGCGTTCTTTCTTGCTGGCAGGCCGAGATGCCCGAAGTGCATCGGATCGATCTGTCTGTGCGCACGGCGATGCGGCAGGCCGCGCCGGCGAAGGATGTTTCGGTGCCCCAGCTCGATACGCGCCGCGCCGAACGTCCGGATCACCGGCCGGCAGTCGAATTGCGCGCGGTCGCGACCGCGCCGGTTTCGGCAAACCACGACGCGCTCGGCGGCTCGCCGCTGGACCCGCGCCTGACCTTTGCAAGCTTTGTCGTCGGACGTTCGAATACGCTGGCCCATGCGGCGGCGCGTCAGGTGGCCGAAGGCCGCCGCGGCGATCCCGTGATGTTCAACCCGCTCTATATCCATGCCGGCGTCGGCTTGGGCAAAACCCATCTGTTGCAGGCCGTGACCTGGGCCGGCAACTCCGGCGTCGAGCGCAAGGTGCTGTATCTGACAGCCGAAAAATTCATGTACGGCTTCGTCGCCGCACTGAAGACGCAGACGGCGCTCGCCTTCAAGGAAGCGTTGCGCGGCATCGACGTGCTTGTCATCGATGACTTGCAGTTCCTGCAAGGCAAGTCGACCCAGGCCGAATTCTGTCACACGCTGAATGCGCTGATCGATGCCGGCCGTCAGGTCGTGATCGCGGCCGACCGTCCGCCGTCCGATCTCGAAAGCCTGGACGATCGCGTGCGCTCGCGGCTGGCTGGTGGCCTGGTCGTGGAAATGGGTTCGCTCGGCGAAGAATTGCGGCTCGGGATTCTCAAGTCGCGCGTCGCCGCGGCCCGTGCGCATCACGCGAGCTTCGATGTGCCCGAGCAGGTGCTGGAATATCTCTCACGCACCATCACCCATAACGGCCGCGACCTCGAAGGCGCCGTCAACCGCCTGCTGGCGCACTCCAAGCTGAACAATCAGCCGGTGACGCTGGAGATGGCCGAGCGCGAGGTGCGCGACCTGATCCGTCCGCAGGAACCCAAGCGCATCAAGATCGAGGACATCCAGCGAGTGGTGGCACGGCAATACAATGTGAGCCGTTCCGACCTGCTGTCGTCGCGCCGTACCGCCAACGTGGTTCGTCCGCGACAGGTGGCGATGTATCTGGCAAAGACGCTCACCTTGCGATCCTTGCCTGAAATCGGCCGCCGGTTCGGCGGACGGGATCACACCACGGTCTTGCATGCCGTGCGCAAGATCGAGGCGCTGGTCTCCAAGGACGTCTCGCTCTCCGAAGAGGTCGAGTCCTTGAAGCGCCAATTGCAGAGCGAATAGCCTTCGAAAATGCGGCCCTCCCCGCGTCGGGGAGGGTGGGACAAATCGACGCCAAAAGTGCAGGCCGTCAAAATCCCAAAAGTGGGGAACGGCCTGCCGCATCCCTTGCACTGGCGCGTCATACGCGCCACTTTGGGGTCCCCCCGGAATGGGTGGGTCGAGCCTGGCTTCGACCCGCTTTTCGGGTCCAAACGCCGCGGTGCGCCTTCGATTGCCGCCCGGCTTTTCCCTCTTCGGATCAGGCGGGTTAAGGCAATGAAAGTTACCGTCGAACGCGCGCAACTCTTGAAATCGCTGGGCCACGTGCACCGCGTGGTCGAGCGGCGCAACACCATCCCGATCCTCGGCAACGTGCTGGTGCGGGCCGAAAACGCGCAACTCTCGCTGAAAGCCACCGACCTCGACCTCGAAGTCACCGAGACGCTGGCGGCTGAAACGGCGACCGCCGGTTCCACCACGGTTCCCGCGCACATGTTCTATGACATCGTGCGCAAGCTGCCGGATGGCGCGCAGATCGTGCTGGAAGGTGACGGCGATCGTTCCGTGCTGGCGATCCGCGCCGGCCGTTCGCGCTTTACGCTGCAAACCCTGCCCGAAAATGATTTTCCGGATCTGGCCGCGGGCGACATGACGCATTCGTTCTCGCTGCCGGCTTCCGACGTGAAGCGGCTGATCGATCGGACGCAGTTTGCGATTTCGACGGAAGAGACGCGTTACTATCTCAACGGTATCTATCTGCACGCCGCCGGCTCCGCCAAGGCCGCAACCTTGCGCGCGGTGGCGACCGACGGCCATCGCCTCGCGCAGATCGATCTGGTGCAGCCGAAGGGCGCCGCCGGCATGCCGGGCGTCATCGTGCCGCGCAAGACGGTCGGCGAAGTGCAGCGGCTGATCGAGGACAACGAGGCCGAAGTCAAGATCGAACTGTCGCAAGGCAAGATCCGCCTCACCATCGGCAACGTGGTTCTCACCTCGAAGCTGATCGACGGAACGTTTCCGGACTACGGCCGCGTCATCCCGCAAAACAACGACAAGGAACTTGTGGTCGACAAGAAAGACTTCGAGGCGGCGGTCGACCGTGTGTCGACGATTTCGAGCGAGCGTGGCCGCGCGGTGAAGCTGTCATTGTCCGCGGGCCGGCTGGTGCTGTCGGTAACCAATCCGGACTCCGGCAGTGCCACGGAAGAGCTTGAGGTCGAATACGCGTCCGACCCGCTCGATATCGGCTTCAACTCGCGTTATCTGCTCGATATCGCTGCGCAGATCGAGGGCGAAGTCGCCGTGCTGCGGCTGGCGGATCCGGGTTCGCCGACGCTGGTGCAGGACAAGGATTCCAAGGGCGCGCTTTACGTGCTGATGCCGATGCGGGTGTGATCCCTCACCCGCGAGGGCCGGGGGAAGAAAAGATCGTATGACCGCTTCCCGAATCCGCCGCCTCACGCTCACGCATTTTCGCAACTATCGCTCCGCGGGTCTTGAGACGCGCGGTGACATTGTCGTGCTCGCGGGGCCGAACGGCGCCGGCAAGACCAATTGCATCGAGGCGATCTCGTTCCTGTCGCCGGGACGCGGTCTGCGCCGCGCGATGCTGGAGGATGTCGCCGACGTCCAGGGCGACGGTTCGTGGGCAGTGTCCGCCGAAGTCGAAGGTGCATTGGGCCTTGCGACGCTCGGTACCGGCATCGATCCGCCGGCGTCCGATGCTTCTTCCAGCGCGCGGCGTTGCCGGATCGATCGCGAGCCGGTGACGTCGGCTACCGCGTTCGGCGATCACTTGCGCATGGTGTGGCTGACGCCCACCATGGACGGACTGTTTTTGGGACCGGCCGCCGAGCGCCGGCGCTTCTTCGATCGCCTGGTGCTTGCGATCGACAGCGATCACTCCGCGCGGGTGTCGGCGCTCGACCGTTCGTTGCGTTCGCGCAACCGCTTGCTCGAGGTCCGCAACTACGACGATCACTGGTGTGGCGCGATCGAACGCGAAACGGCTGAGCTGGCCGTTGCGGTCGCGGCGATGCGCAGCCAGACCGCGGTTCGATTGGCCGCGATGCTGCGCGCGCGGGGCGAGACTTCCGCATTTCCGTCCGCGGCGATCGCGCTCGATGGCTGGATGGAAAATGCGTTGATGTCGGAAACGGCCACGGCTGTCGAGGATCGTTATCGCGAGATCCTGCGCGAAAACCGTGCGCGCGATGCTATCGCGGGCCGCACGCTCGACGGGCCGCATCTGACCGATCTTCAGGTGATCTATGCGCCGAAAAACATGCCGGCGCGCGATGCCTCGACCGGCGAACAGAAGGCGCTCCTGATCGGTCTCGTGCTTGCGCATGCGGGTCTTGTCTCGGAAATGACCGGCATCACGCCGCTGCTGTTGCTCGACGAAGTGGTCGCGCATCTCGATCCCGGCCGTCGCGCGGCGTTGTTCGATGAATTGTCGAAGCTTGGCGCGCAGGTCTGGATGACCGGCGCTGATCCCGCCGCGTTTGCCGACATCGGTTCGGTCGGCGAAGTGTTCGGTGTCGAGGCCGGCCAGATCGCCCGCCGCGCCTGACCTTCGGCTGCCGGCAGTGGCGGCGACACGATGCAGGCGCGCGGCAAGCGATAGCAACCCCGTTTTGGGGTGCGGAACAGGCTTTCGAATCGCGCTTTTTCGGGGTCCCTGAATCGGCTTTCCGACGGCTTGAAAAATCCTTAAAAAATCCTATCTTTTCATGAAGCTTGTTGACCGATACTTTGGGCTAGGCGAGCCCCGCCTTTCATGGCAGAAATAGCGTCAATCCGCGCCTCGTTTTGCGTGCTGATTCGAAGACGTCCTTCGAAGAGTATTCCAAAGGCCCCCACATGACAGAACCTGCGCGGCAACCCGTTGCCGATAACGAGAGTCCTGTTCCCGCCGAATACGGCGCGGAATCGATCCGGGTTCTGAAAGGGCTCGATGCCGTCCGCAAGCGGCCGGGCATGTATATCGGCGACACCGACGACGGCTCCGGCCTGCACCACATGGTGTACGAAGTCGTCGATAACGCGATCGACGAAGCGCTCGCCGGCCATGCCAGCGCCGTCGAGGTCGTGCTCAATGCCGACGGTTCCGTCACCGTGCGCGACGACGGCCGCGGCATTCCCGTCGACATCCACAAGGGTGAGGGCATCTCGGCCGCCGAAGTCATCATGACGCAACTGCATGCGGGCGGAAAATTCGACCAGAACTCCTACAAGGTTTCCGGCGGTCTGCATGGCGTCGGCGTTTCCGTCGTCAACGCCCTGTCGAGCAAATTGCAGCTCCGGATCTGGCGTGACGACAAGGAGCACTCCATCGAGTTCGCCCACGGCGATGCCGTCGCCCCGCTCAAGGTGGTGGGCGATGCGCCGGGCAAGCGCGGCACCGAGGTGACGTTTCTGGCCTCGACCGAGACCTTCACGAACATCGACTACGATTTCGCGACGCTCGAGCATCGGCTGCGCGAACTCGCCTTCCTGAATTCCGGCGTCAATATCGTGCTGTCCGACATGCGTCACGCGGTCGAGAAGCGCGAGTTGATGCATTATCAGGGCGGTGTCGAGGAATTCGTCAAATATCTCGACCGCAACAAGAAGGCGATGGTGCCCGCCCCGATCATGGTCAATTCGGAGGCCAACGGCATCAGCGTCGAAGCGGCGCTGTGGTGGAACGACAGCTACCACGAGAACGTGCTGTGCTTCACCAACAACATCCCGCAGCGGGACGGCGGCACGCATCTGGCCGGCTTCCGTGGCGCGCTGACGCGCCAGGTGAACGGCTACGCGGATGCGATGGCCAAGCGCGAGAAGATCGCGTTGACCGGCGACGATTGCCGCGAAGGTTTGACGGCGGTGCTGTCGGTCAAGGTTCCCGACCCGAAGTTTTCTTCGCAGACCAAGGACAAGCTGGTGTCCTCGGAAGTGCGCCCCGTGGTCGAGAACGTCATCAACGAGGCGATGGCGGCCTGGTTCGAGGAGCATCCGACCGAAGCCAAGATCATCGTCGGCAAGGTGGTGGAAGCCGCCGCTGCCCGCGAAGCCGCCCGCAAGGCGCGCGAACTGACGCGGCGCAAGGGCGCGCTCGATATCGCGTCGCTCCCCGGCAAGCTCGCCGACTGCCAGGAGCGCGATCCCGCCAAGTCCGAGCTCTTCATCGTCGAGGGCGACAGCGCCGGTGGCAGCGCCAAGCAGGGACGCAACCGCGAATTCCAGGCGGTGCTGCCGTTGCGCGGCAAGATCCTCAACGTCGAGCGCGCGCGTTTCGACAAGATGCTGAGTTCCGAGCAGATCGGCACGCTGATCACCGCGCTCGGCACCGGTATCGGACGCGACGACTTCGATCTCGCCAAACTGCGTTATCACAAGATCATTCTGATGACCGACGCCGACGTCGACGGTGCGCATATCCGCACGCTGCTCCTGACGTTCTTCTTCCGTCAGATGCCGACGCTGATTGAAGGCGGTTACCTCTATATCGCCCAGCCGCCGCTCTACAAGGTGAACCGCGGCAAGTCCGAGCAGTACCTGAAGGACGAGCGCGCGCTGGAAGATTATCTCATCAACACCGGCCTCGACGACTGCGTATTCAAGCCCGCGACCGGCGAGGACCGCACGGGTCGCGATCTCCAGGCCTTGGTCGAAGACGCCCGCGTCATCAGGGCTACGCTGAATAGCCTGCACAGCCGCTATAACCGCAGCGTGGTCGAGCAGGCGGCGATTGCCGGCGTGTTGCGCCATAAGGTTTTCGGCGACCTGCCGAAGGCAATGGCCGCCGCGGATTATATCGCAAAGCGCCTCGATGCGCTGTCCGACGAAGTCGAGCGCGGTTGGAGCGGCCACTTCGCCGAAGGGCAAGGCTTCACGTTCGAGCGAACGGTGCGCGGCGTGAAGGACGTCGCCATCATCGACGATGCGCTGCTCGGTTCTGCCGATGCGCGCAAGCTCGACGAATATGCCGCAAGATTGCAGGAGGCCTATCCGCGGCCCGGCACCTTGCGCCGGAAGGACCACGAGACCGCGATCCACGGTCCTGTGAGCCTGTTCGAGGCGGTGACCGAAGCCGGCCGCGAGGGCGTCAAGCTTCAGCGCTACAAAGGTCTCGGCGAGATGAACCCGGGTCAGCTCTGGGAGACCACGCTCGATACCAACGAGCGGTCGCTGTTGCAGGTGAGGGTCAAGGAGGTCGACGAGGCCGACGACATCTTCACCAAGCTGATGGGCGATCTGGTCGAGCCGCGCCGTGAATTCATCCAGGATAATTCATTGAGCGCAAACGTCGACGTCTGAGGCGGACGGCCTTTGAAAACTTCGGCCCGATTGCCGTAAATTGTCCCTGAAACTGCGTTAGGTGCAACAGCGTCAACGGCCCAGGGGGCCGAAGGCTCTCTGGTTGGGGGATGTCCGATGCCGCGCATGCACATCAATCTTTTCATTCAGGGCCGCGGGCATCACGAAGCAGCGTGGCGGCATCCGAAATCTTCCGCCCTTGCGCTGACCGACATCGACTACACCGTGGAGATGGCGCAAAAGGCCGAGGCGGGCAGCTTCGACTCGATCTTTCTCGCCGACGTCCTCGGTCTCTGGAATGACGTCGAGAGCGCGCCGTTCAACTGGCTGGAGCCGATCACGGCACTGGCGGCGGTCGCGATGGCGACCCGGCGCATCGGCCTGATCGCCACCTGCTCGACGACCTATACCGAGCCCTACAACCTTGCCCGCCAGTTTGCCTCGCTCGATCACATCAGCCGCGGCCGCATCGGGTGGAACATCGTGACGACCTGGTCGCCGCAGGCTGCCACCAATTTCGGCCATATCGGACAGGTCGGTCACGCCGACCGCTACGAACGCGCCGAAGAGTTCATGACGGTGGTCAAGGGTCTCTGGGATAGCTGGGCCGATGATGCCGTGCTCGACGATCGCGCCGGCGGACGATATGCGGACCGCAAGCGGGTGAGGCCGATCGATCACAAAGGGCCGCATTTCCCGGTGCTCGGTCCCCTGAACATGCCGCGCGCGCCGCAGGGGCGTCCGGTATTCGTGCAGGCCGGCTCGTCGGACACCGGCAAGAAATTTGCCGCGCGCCATGCCGAAGCGGTGTTCACCGCGCATCTGGAGAAGGCTACGGCGCGCGCGTTCTATGCCGATCTCAAGGCGCTGGTGTCAGCCGAAGGCCGCGACCCCCGAAATGTTGTGATCCTGCCGGGCTTCAGTCCCACCATTGCCTCGACGCAAGCCGAGGCCGAACGCTATGCCGACGAGCTCAACGCGCTTTCCGATCCCGAAGTCGGCCGCGCCCGCCTGTCGCAGCGTTTCGGCGGGCATGATTTCTCGCATCTTGCCCTCGACAAGCCTCTGTCGGTGGATGATTTCCCCGATCCGAGCAAGAACGAGGCGTCTCGCAGCCGCATGGAAGCCGTCGTTGCGCTTGTCAAAAAGGAGCAGCCGACGCTGCGGCAGCTTCTCGCCAAGCTTGCCGGCGCAAGGGGCCATTTCACCGCCGCGGGATCGCCGGAAATGATCGCCGATATCATGCAGGATTGGTTCGAAACCGGTGCGGCCGATGGTTTCAACCTGATGCCGCCGGTGCTGCCGCACCAGCTTGATCTCTTTATCTCGGAAGTCGTGCCGCTCCTGCGCAAGCGGGGCCTGTTTCGCGACGCCTATGACGGCGAAACCCTGCGGTCCCATTTCGGCCTGTCACGCCCGGTGGGGTGGATTTGACATTCGCTCCTCGTCCAGCCGCGAGTTCGTCAAGCGAATGCCAAATCCAAAGCCCCACCGGAAATCTATATTTGCCGGTGGCCGTACGATTCTAACATTCGCAAGAGTGCCTGCTGAGGAGAGATGCGAATGTTGGAATCCGACCGCCGGATGTAAGGTTCGGCTGAACCGTTGATTTTGCCGTGTAATCCGGGATAGCTGAAACGCCAATTTTGTTTGGAGGACGCTCGAAGTGCCGCCGATCCAGTACATCATCGAAGGCGGCCATCGGCTGGCCGGCACCATCGAGCCATCCGGCAACAAGAATGCGGCGCTGCCGATCATTGCCGCCGCCCTTCTCACCGAACATCCCGTCACGCTCGACAACGTCCCGCGCATCCGCGACACCGAGACGCTGGTGGAATTGATCCGCTCGGTCGGCGCCTCGGCCGATTGGAAAGGCGCCGAATACGCTCGTCATTCACGCCAGGGAAATCCGCGCGGCCGACCTCGATCCCGAGCTTTGCGCACGCATTCGCGCGTCCATCCTGCTGGCCGGGCCGCTGCTCGCGCGCTGCGGAGAGGTGGTGCTGCCGCCGCCCGGTGGGGATGTAATCGGCCGTCGCCGGCTCGACACGCACTTCCTGGCGTTCGAGCAGTTGGGGGCGACCGTGACCGCCTCGGCCCGCCTGGAATTGCGTTGTCCGCGTCTGAAAGGCGCGGACGTGTTCCTCGATGAGCCGAGCGTGACCGCCACCGAGAATGCGCTGATGGCCGCGGTTGCCGCCCACGGCACGACTTATTTGCGCAACGCCGCGTCCGAGCCGCATGTGCAGGACCTCGCGCATTTCCTGGTCGCGCTCGGCGCGCGCATCGACGGCATCGGCACCAACACCATGGTTGTGCATGGGCCGGCAAAACTGGGCGGCGTGACGTACGCGATCGGTCCCGATCACATCGAGGTCGGTTCGCTGATCGGGCTCGCCGCCGTGACGCGCTCCAAACTTCGCATCGCGCGCGCCGGCATTGAACATCTGCGCTCGATCCGCATGGGCTTTGAGCGGCTTGGCATCAACTGCGAGGTCGAAGGCGACGACCTCATCGTCTCGGATCACCAGACCCTGAAGATCCAGGACGATTTCGGCGGCCACGTACCCAAACTCGAAGACCAGCCTTGGCCGGCCTTTCCGGCCGACCTGATGTCGATTGCGATCGTCACCGCGACGCAATGCGCCGGCGTCATCCTGATGTTCGAGAAGATGTTCGAATCCCGGATGTTCTTTGTCGACAAGCTGATCGCGATGGGCGGACGCATCGTGCTGTGCGACCCCCATCGCGCGATCGTCGCAGGTCCGAGCCGCCTGAAAGGCGCGCCGATGACGTCGCCCGACATCCGCGCCGGGATGGCGATGCTGCTGGCGGCGGCCTGCGCCGACGGCGTCTCGACCATCAACAATGCCGACCAGATCGAGCGCGGCTATGAGCGGATCGACGAGCGGCTCAATGCGCTCGGCGCCAGGATCACACGCGTACCGGCGCGAGAGAGGTGACGTCGTGACGATCCGCGAGGTCGAGCCCGACGTCGATCGCGATCAGGTGCTCGCCGGTGCGCAGTTTGCCGATGCCTTCCGGGTCACCGTCACCGACGCGAAGCTCGATGCACGAGCCGCGGCCGAGCGGATATTTTCCCGCAGCCCGCGCTGGGTCGAAATGTTGATCGGCCTGCGTAACGCCATCGTTGCGCCGTTCGGCCTGAAGACTTCTGCCGAGGGCGAAGCAAAAGCCGGCGGCATGGTCGGGATGTTTCCGGTGCTCAGCGAGACGCCGGGGCAACTGATCGCCGGGTTCAACGACCATCACCTCGATTTTCGTGTTGTCGTGGATGTCGCGCCGGTCGACGGGAGCCGGAACCAGGACGTGACCGCCACCACGCTGGTTCGGACCCATAACCTGCTCGGGCGCGCCTATCTCGCGGCCATCATGCCGTTTCACCGCCTGATCACGCGGTCCCTGCTCGAACCAGGTCTGCAGGCCCCGGCGTCGCACTTGGCAATGACGCGCGCTGCGCGGCTATGCGATGGCGGCCATTGAAGATGCGCTGCCGGGGACTTAGGCTCCGGGTAAATCAGCGGACTTGGTCCGTCAAACAATCAGGCCAAAGGACCAGCCATGGCAGAGGAAACCGCAACGCTTGCCGCCTACGTCGCCAACTTGCGCTTCGAGGATATTCCCGAAGAAGTACGCGAGCGCGCCAAGGCGTTGACGCTGGATTTTCTCGGCAGCGCCATCCGCGCGCGCCGTGATGCGGAATCGACGGCTTCGCTGTTCAAGACGCTCGAGGCGCTCGCGCTCGACAACAAGGGCGAATCGACCGTGTTCGGCGACACCAGAACCTGGACGCCGGCGATCGCCGCTTTGCTCAATGGGGCGCTCGGCCATTCGCTCGATTTCGACGATACGCATGCGGATTCTTCCCTGCATCCGAGTGCGCCGGTGGTGCCGGCCGCGTTCGCGGTCGGCGAACTCGTCGGCGCATCGGGCCGCGAGGTGCTGACCGCGATCGTTGCGGGTTACGAGGTCTGCTGCCGGCTCGGCAACGCGCTCGATCCCACCTCGCATTATGCCCGCGGCTTTCACCCGACGGCCACCGCCGGCACCTATGGCGCTGCTGCGGCTGCGGCCAAATTGTTCGGACTGTCGAAAGAGCAGATCATTGCCGCCTTCGGCGTCGCCGGCAGCCAGGCGGCGGGTTCGCTGCAATTTCTGGTCAATGGCGCCTGGAACAAGCGCTATCAGGTCGGCGCCTCCGCGATGAACGGCGTGATTGCAGCTACCTTGGCGCGCAACGATTTCGTCGGCGCGACCGAGTTGGTCGAGGGCAAGCATGGCCTGCTCGTCGGCTATAGCGACAACGCGCATCCGGAAAAGGCCGTCGCCGATCTCGGCAAGGTCTACGAGACCATGAAGATCGGCGTCAAAGCCCTATCCAAGTTGCCGCTACACCCATGCCGCGCTCGATGCGCTGATCGCGATACGGCGCGAGCACAATTTGACGCCGGACCAGATCAAGCGTGTCGAGATCGGCCTGCACCGCAACGGCATCACGCTCGCGGGCGATCCCGCCACCAAGCGGCATCCGACCTCGGTCGTCGGCGGACAGTTCTCGATGTTCTTCACCGGCGCGGTTGCGCTCGACCAGGGCCGCTTCGGCTGGGATGACTACACCAGGCTCGGCGACGCCGCCGTCGATGCGCTGGCCGACAAGTTCGCTGTCGTTCGGGACGATCGCCTCGAAGGCCGCACGCATCCGTTCGGCGCCCGCGTCAGCATCACGACCGACGATGGCGTTCATGAGCGGATCCATGACGATCCGTCCGGCGAGCCGTCGACATTCCCGGACGCGAACGCGATGGCGCAGAAGTTCCTGACGCTGGCGCGCCCCGTCCTCGACAAACGCGCCGATCAATTTGCGGACGCGATCCTGTCGCTCGAAAGATTTGATCGCGTCGATCAGGCGACCCGTCTCGGCCGGCAGTAATTAAGTCTCGCCCGCTTAAGGCTGGTCGTCGCGAAATTCACGGTTGGCGAGACTGGCTTCTTCCAGGTCGAGATCGCGCTCGATATGCCGCCGGGTTTCGTCGTTGATCTTGCCGTCGCGCAGCAGCACGTGGATGAATTTCCGCTCGGCGGCAATCAATTCGCGCGTCAGGTCGGTTCCTGCCGCGGAACGCAACCGCGCATCGGGATCGACCGAATTGGGCAGCTGGTTGGTGCGGGTTTCGTGTCGCGCGCGCAGCAGCCGCAGCACGTCTTCCGGCAGATCCCGGCTCTCGGTCATGCCCTCGAGCGATTTGAACGCGGCATCGAGAGCTTCGCGCCGCGCATTGATCTCGGCTTCAAGTTCGGCAAAACGTTCGCTGCGGCCGGCCTCCGCGACACCGAGCCAGCGCACCACCGGCGCCAGGCCCAATCCGAACCCGACCAGCGTGATAAAGATGACGCCGAACGCGACGAACAGGATCAGGTCGCGGTGCGGAAAAACGCTGCCGTCCGGCAGCGCGTAGGGCAGCGCCAGCGCCGCGGCCAGCGAAACCGCGCCGCGGACGCCTGTAAATGAAAGCACGAACGCCCACTGCCATGGCGGCGCCGGATCGCGCCGGCGGACCCGCTCGATCATTCGCGGTACATAGACCGCGGGAAAGGTCCAGGCGAAACGCGCAATCACGATCATCGCGGTGACGAGCGCAATTGCGATCAGGATGTCGTCGAGCGGGAACGACTTCGAGCGTTCGTAGAGCAGCCGCATCTGGAATCCGGTCAGCAGGAACAGCAGACCTTCGATCAGATAGATGATCAGGTTCCAGAAGAAGATGCCTTGCAGGCGCGTCGCGGCGGAGATCAACAGCGGTCCGTTCCAGCTCATATAAAGCCCGCACGCGACGGTCGCGATCACGCCGGAGCCGCCAAAATGCTCCGGCAGCCAATAGGCCACATAGGGCGTGATCAGCGACAGCGTGATCTCGATCTGCGGATCGCGGGCCCAACGCCGTGCGCGCAGCGAGAACCAGCCGACCGCAATCCCGAACAGCGCTTCCCCGACGACGATGGCCGAAAATTCGCCGATCGCCTTCGGAAACGAGAACATCCCGGTCGTGATCGCAGCGACCGCGAAACGATACACAATCAGTGCAGTGGCATCGTTGGCAAGGCCCTCGCCCTCCAGCACCACCATGATACGGCGCGGGATGGCGAGCTTGCGGGCAACCGCCAGGGGCGCCACGACGTCCGGCGGCGCGACGATGGCGCCGAGCAGGAAGCCGACATTCCAGGGCAAGCCGATCAGATAATGCGTCGCGGCGGCGACCGCGAAGGCGGTAAAGAGTACGCATCCGACCGAGAGCAGGACGATCGGCCGCAGGTTGAACTTGAATTCGCGCCAGCTCATGGCAACGGCCGCCGAGTAGATCAGCGGCGGCAGCACCAGCAGGAGGATCAGTTCAGGCGGCAGTTCCGGTGTCGGCATGCCCGGCACGAAAGCGAGCGCGATGCCGGCAAGCAGCAACAGGATTGCGGGCGCGACATCGACGCGGCGCGCCAGAAGCGCGGTTCCGGCGAGCACGGCAAGCAGGATCAGGAATAATTGGAAACTGGCTTCGACGGTCATTTCGATTCACCTCGGGGCAGTTTGCCCGGAAGGCAAGCTAGTGTCCCGATTCCGAAGTTCGTCGCAGTTCTCGGAGCCACGTTTCGAACGTCGGAATCGAAAGGACACTAGCAAATTTATCAATCTAGTGCGGCTTTGGTTCAGAAGTCCGCATAACGAACCCGCCGCAGCAATGAGGCGGACTTCTGAACCGCCGCACGAGGTCAACCGGCGGCGCTACGCAGGCGCCTGTGCTGGCCGGCGATTCGCGGCGAACTGCGAAGCGCTCAGTCCTTCCGATCGTAGCGGAACGATTTGGAGACGATTTGCCAGCCGTCGGGCAATTTCATCGCCACGAGATAGTCGGTGAAAAAGCGTGGCGGAAGCTGGCAGCGCACCTTGACGAAGGCGGTGTTCTCGTCCGAGCGATCGATGGTGACGATGAAATCCTCGCGCGGCTTGTTTTCGGCTTTTGCCGATGGCCGCTTCCTGACGCCTTCCAGCCAGTTCGGCACGGTCAGAATCTGCAAATCGCCCTTTTCCAGCCAGCGCAAATCGGCGGTGGGGTGAAAGACGGCGCCAAGCTTGTCGGCGTCGCCTTCGTAGAGCGCGTCGAAATAATGCTGGACGACGGCTTCGACGCTCGAACGATCGTAGCTCATGGCGTTTCCTCCCTGGTCATTTGCGCATGATCTTGTCGGAAAACCGCTGCACACTTTTCCGGATCATGCGTTAGATGGCGCTGGCCGCGATATTGACCATCAGCGCAAGCAGCGCAGTGTTGAACACGAATGAGATGATTCCGTGAGCGGTCGCGATGCGGCGGATCGTCTTGTCGGTGATGCCGACGTCGGACACCTGCGCGGTCATGCCGATCACGAAGGAGAAATAGACGAAGTCCCAGTAGTCGGCGTGGTCGTCCTTGTCGCCGCTCGGAAACTGGAGGCCGCCCGGTTTGTGGCCGCGGTAGAATTCGTGCGCGTAGTGCAGGGCGAAGCCGGTATGAACCGCCGCCCAGGACAGCGCGACGGTGAGGACCGCAAACATCAGCTCGGTCGATTTGTGTTGGCCCTGTCCGAGCTCGAACACGATCGCAGCCAGGCTCGCGAACGCGCCGAGCGCGGTCAATAGCGGAATCACGAAAGCGGCCGTCGTCCTGCAACGCCGCCATGCGGCGGATCGTGTTCAGGTTGCTGCGTATCATCATGGCGTAGACGAGTACGACGTAGAGCGCGACGAACGTATCCCAGCCGATCAGCAGCCGGGTGACCAGCCGAAGCGACGACGGCAGCAAAAAGAACGTGACAATGCCGAGTGCGATCGAGATCGACGTGCGCGGACGGGCGTAAACGAGGCGGACGGCCCTCGGCATCTTCCGGAAGCGAAGAAGCCGTTCTTCGAATTCCTCGCCGGCCATCTGACCTTTCGCTTTCTCTAGCTTTTTCGCTCAGCGACGAAGCGCGCCGCGGCGCGCAGCACATCGCCTCTGGCGCCGAAGATCGACAGCGCCTGGTCGGCGCGCGCCAGGAGATCGCGCACGCGCTGCTTGGCGCCGTCGATCCCGAGCTGGGTGACGAAGGTGGTCTTGCCGAGCGCCGCATCCTGCCCGGTCTGCTTGCCGAGCGCCGCCGCGTCGCCCTCGACGTCGAGCAGGTCGTCGGCAATCTGGAATGCCTCGCCGAGCGCGCGGCCGTAATCGTCGAGCGCCTGGTATTCGTCTCGCGAGGACTGGCCGAGGATCGCGCCGGCGATACAGCCGAAGCGCAACAGCGCGCCGGTCTTCATCTGTTGCAGGCGTGCGACGTCGACCGGTTCGCGATCGCCGAAGCGGCCTTCGCCGGCGAGGTCCAGCATCTGGCCGCCGACCATGCCGCCAATGCCGGAGCAGCGCGCCAATGCGCGCGTCAGCAGCAGGCGCACCGTCGGGTCCTTGTGGATTTCGTCGCGGGTGATGATGTCGAAGGCGAGCGTCAACAGGCCGTCACCGGCGAGGATCGCGGTCGCATCGTCGGTCTTCTTGTGCAGGGTAGGGCGGCCGCGCCGCAAGTCGCTGTTGTCCATCGCCGGCAGGTCGTCATGGATCAGCGAATAGCAGTGGATGCATTCGAGCGCGGAGCCTGCGAGCAGCGCGGCGTTGCGCGGCACGCCGAAGATCGCCGCGCTCTCGACCACCAGAAACGGCCGCAGGCGCTTGCCGCCACCGAGGCTCGAATAGCGCATCGCGTCCATGACCCGCTTTGGCCGCGCGATCTCATCCGGCAACAGCGTGTCGTCGAGCAGTTTGGCGAGCAGCGCTTCGGTGTCCTCCGCGGTCTGGTCCAGTCGTTTCGCGAAGTCTTGGGGTAGCGTAGCGGTCGTCATCTTTTGAAAAGCTCCTAGTGCCCACTTTCCGAAGTTCGTCGCCATCGCAGCGCCCACTTCACGAACTTCGGAAAGCCATGGGCACTAGCGAACATATTAAATCTGGTACCGCTTCATCGATCTGAAGTCCCCGATCGAATTCGCCGCTTGCGTGTGGGGGACTTCAGATCGGCGGTACCAGCCGATTGGGCCGGACAATCGTTGATGATGCCGCCCGCGTCAATTGCGCCCGGCCCTTGTCTATCGCGTCTTCAGGCCGTTGGAAAAATAAGATATATCAGTCAGATAGCGATCCTGCCCCTATCTCCAGCCAGAAACCGTCGATTTTGCGCATTGTCCGAATTTCGCTCCTGATCCTGCTGGCCGTGCTTTTGCTGCCCTATCTGCTGGCGCCGCTCTACCGCATGGGCCATCCGGCCTCCGCCTTGATGGCCTGGCGCTACCTCAAGGGTGCGCCGGTGTCGCGGCAGTGGGTCGACCTTTCCGCGATGGCCGCGCCCTTGCCGCGTTCGGTGGTCGCTTCTGAAGACGCCAAATTTTGCAGCCATCGCGGCGTCGACTGGGGTGCGCTCCGCGAGGTGATCGATGATGCCGAGGATGGCGAACCCTCCCGCGGCGGGTCGACCATCACCCAGCAGGTCGCGAAAAACCTGTTCCTCTGGCCCGGCCGCAGCGTGGTCCGCAAGGCGCTCGAATTGCCGCTGGCGATGTGGATCGACCTCGTATTGCCCAAGCACCGGATTCTGGAGATCTATCTCAATATCGCCGAGCTTGGACCGAGCGGTCAGTTCGGCGCGCAAGCCGGCAGCCTCTATGCCTTCGGCCATGGGGCCTCTCAGCTGACCCCGCGGGAGGCGGCTTTGATTGCGGCGATCTTGCCCAATCCGCATGCCCGCAGCGCCCGTACCCCCGGCCCCGGCGTGCGCCGTCTGGCCGGAATTTACGTGGCGAGGGGGCAGGCCGCCGAATTGCAGCGCTGCTGGAGCGAAAATCGAGCTTTCTGAGCGGTTTTTACCAATTTTGAACCTAGCAATGAGGCCCGCCATCCTCTATAAGCGCGGCCTCATCGGCATTTTCAGCTTGCGCCCCGGCGCTTGAGCCGCCCGTTTCGGGACGATGCCACTTTCGGAATCGAGACTTAAAAGGACACCGATATGGCTGTTCCCAGAAGGAAAACGTCGCCGTCACGGCGTGGCATGCGCCGCTCGGCGGACGCCCTGAAGAAGCCGACCTATGCCGAGGACAAGGATTCGGGCGAGCTTCGCCGTCCGCACCACCTCGACCTGAAGACCGGCATGTACAAGGGCCGCCAGGTCCTCAAGGCCAAGAAAGACTCCTGATCCGGACGCCGGCGGTTCCGATGGACCCCGGCGGACGCATGGGACGTGACAGCTGCGTGCGGCGAAGCGCCTGATCGCTTCGCCTTGAGGACCAATTGAGAAGGTCTTGCCGATGTCGATGGTCGGTTTTCCGCTGCTTCTGATCCCGCTCGCGATCTACAACATCATCGTGTTCCTGATGCCCGGCGTTTCGCTCGCCGAGCCGCTGGTGACGTTGCCGCTCATCACTTCGGGCGCGCAGTGGCCGGTGACGCTGAGCGATGTGCTGGTGGCGCTCGGCATCCTGATGTTGCTGTTCGAGGTGATCAAGGGCGCGCGTCCCGGCGCGAAATATTTCACCGATCATCTGCTGTCGTTCATCGTCTTTGGCGGCGCGGTGGCTGAATTCCTGCTGTGGCCGCGCTTTGCGACCTCCGCCTTTTTCCTGCTGACGCTATTGGCGATGGTGGATTTTCTCTCCGGCGTGACCTTGCGTGTCCGGCGGGGCTCGCCGGCGACAGCGGTCTCGGGTCGCGCGTCGCGACGCTCGCCGGCCGAAGTCAGGCAGGAACCTTCGGACCTCCATCCGGTGGCGCCCACGCCGATCAACGAGCCGGTCGCCCCTGCGCCTTCCGGGTCGTCGTTCGATCCGACTGAAGCGGCAGCCGTTGCAGCTGCGCCGGAAGTGCATCCGCCGCATGTCGACGGCGTCTCGCCGCCGCACCAGACACAGCGCTAATTTTCGATTTTTAGATCACCTGCCGAAGCTGGCTTCCGGCACCTTGTTCGCCGGCACGGCTCGTTCCGTAGGCGGCCTGTGCATCGGCCACGCTGCCGCGCCGCAGTGTGCGGGCCTGCGGAACCTGCTCGGCGGTTGCGATCAAATGCGCAACGAAGATCGGATCCGGTGACCAACGGTACCAGCGCCGGCGCGCCCGCCGTTCGATGCGGGGCGTGAACGGCACAAGCGCAGTGCTTGCGGGCCGATCGGTCTGGACCTCGTTGGCGCGATCGTCGTTGGACATAAGCGGCGGCCGTTCTCAAAAAACTGTCACATTTTGGGACAGGTGGTCCCGTGATACACTGCTCCTCGCAAGGGACGTGCCGGTCGGACCATGACCCATGCCGACGGTGCATCTCCAGGCGATTTTCGGAATATTTATCAACTATCCATAGGATTTTGCGCGAACAGGCCCGAGAATCACCGAGAGAATCACGAAGCGCCCACGTGTTCAGGGCAAAACACCCGTCGAAGCCTGTCCCGAAACGAGGCGACCGTGAACCCAGCTCTTCCCCCGGCTTCCGCCATTCTCGCCTCCCTCGGCCAGGCCGCCTTCGTCTGGGATATCGCCTCGGACCAACTGCTCTGGAGTGAGCACGCCACGAGCGTCTTTCCGGACATTCCCCCCGAGCGGCTCGCCAGCGGTGCCGAATTTTCAAGCCTGATCGAACCCAAGCGGTCGGTGCGGTCGGACGCGCTGATTGCTTCGTCGACCGGCCATGGCGCGGACGGCGTGCCGTACCGGATCGAATATGGCGTGCGGGCCACCACATCGGCGCCGGTGCAATGGATCGAGGAGACCGGCTGCTGGTTCGCCGGCCCCGACGGCAAGCCGGTTCGCGCCCAAGGCATTGTCCGTATCAACAACGAGCGCCACGCCCACGACGAACAACTCGTCCGGCTGTCGCAGAACGATCCCCTGACCGGCGAGCTCAATCGCACGCATCTGATCGCTTCGCTGGCCGAGATCATCGAGGAGGCCGTTCGCTTCCGAACCAACTGCGCGTTCCTGTTGATCGGCATCGACCATCTGGCGCGCATCAACGACGCCTTCGGCTTCGACGTGGCGGACGCGGTGATCTCCGAAGTGGCGGCCCGCATTCGCGCCCGCTTGCGCGGCGGCGACGTGCTCGGCCGTTTCTCCGGCAACAAGTTCGGTCTGGTCCTGAAGAACTGCACCGTCGAAGACATGAGCATCGCGGCCGAGCGGTTTCTGGCCGCCATTCGCGACGACGTGGTGCCGACCAGATCGGGGCCCGTCTCGGTGACGGCCTCGATCGGCGCCGTTGCCGTGCCGCGTTACGCCCGCAGTGCAGACGAAGCGATCAATCGCGCCCAGGAAACCTTCGACGCTTCCAAGAGCCGCCGCGCCGGTTCGTTTTCGGTGTGGCGTCCGAACGTCGAGCGCGACGCCCAGCGCCGGGTGAATATTCGCGTCACCGACGAAATCGTCACCGCGCTCAACGATCGCCGTATCACCATGGCCTTCGAGCCGGTGGTCGATGCGCGCGCGCGAGATGCAGCTTTCTACGAGTGCCTGGTCCGCATGGAGCAGCACGACGGCCAGGTGCTGCTGGCGCCCGACATCGTACCGGTCGCGGAACGGCTCGGCCTGATCCGCCTGGTCGATCACCGCGTGCTTGAGCTCGTGGTGGCGGAACTCGCGGCATCGCCCGACGTTCAGCTCAGCCTCAACATCTCGCCGGACACCACGATGGACGCGGATTGGTGGACCGGAATCGAATCGCTGATGCGCGCGCATCCCGGCGCCGGCGAGCGGCTGATCGTCGAGATCACCGAGACGGTGGCGATCCAGGACGTCGACGACGTCCGCGGCTTCGTCACGCGGTTGAAGAATTTCGGCAGCCGGATCGCGATCGACGATTTCGGCGCCGGCTACACCTCGTTCCGCAACCTGCGCAAACTCGGCGTCGACATCGTGAAGATCGACGGCGCCTTCGTGCAGAACATCGCGCGTTCCGCCGATGATCGCGCCTTTGTGCAGACGCTGATCGATCTGGCGCGGCGTCTGGGCATCAAGACGGTCGCCGAGTGGGTGCAGGATGAAGAAGCCGCCACGCTGCTGCGCGACTGGGGCTGCGATTACATTCAAGGGCGGCTGATCGGGCTCGCCTCCTCGCAGCGGCCCTGGCAGCAAGTGGCCGAGGCGGCGATGCCGGCGGCGGGATAGATCGCTCGCACCTTGCTATGACGGCCCGGGACGGATGTCGACGCGCAGCCGCGATTCCAGGTGCCGCACGATCAGGCTCGTTCCATAGCAGATCACCAAAAAGGTCAGCGCCAGGAGCGCGTAAAAATAGACGGGCGCCTGCTCGCGCGCGTTGATGACGGTGGCCTCTTGCAGCATTTCAGGCACGCCGATGATGCTGCTGATCGTGGAATCCTGAAAAGCGATCAGCGATTGCGTCAGTAGCGCCGGCAGCATGCGCCGCAATGCCTGGGGAATGATGACGTGGCGTGCCGCCTGAAACCGCGACAACCCGGTCGCGACCGCCGCGGCAAACTGGTTGGATGAAATGGACTGCACGCCCGCGCGCACGATCTCGGTGAAATACGCGACCTCGAAGCACGTCAACGCGATCAGGGCCGACCAATAGGCCGACAGCGAGCGCCCGCTGATCATCGGAACGACCATGTAGATCCAGAACATGACCATCACCAGCGGCATGCTCCGCAGCGTGTTGACATAGACGCGCATGGAAAGCGCGATCCAGCCGACGGTCGATAGCCTGGCAAAGGCGCAAGCGCAGGAAATGGGAAGCGCGATCGCGACCGCAAGCAGCGTGAGCGTCACGTTGTAGCGAAGCAGCGCCGAAAGCATCGACAGATATTCCTGCATCTTCTACCCGCCGATCCGTCCGGGAACAGCGATGCGCTTCTCGACCAGCAGCATCAGCGCGGCGATGCCCCAAGCGCAAAGCAGATAGACCGCGCTGGCGTAGACATTGACGGGTAGCCATTGAAACGTCTCGGTCCCGAGTTGCCGCGTCACATAGGTCGTCTCGGCGACGCCGACCGCCATCGCCAACGACGAGCCCTTGAAGATCGTGACGAATTCCGACGCCAGTCCGGGCGTGATCGTGCGCAGCAGCAGATTCAGGAAAATGTGACGCTGGGATTGCCACCAGGTGAGGCCGCTCGCCGCCGCCGCCATTTGCAGGCCGGCGCCGATGGTGTTGAAGCCCGACTTGATCAGCTCGGCAATCTTGGCCGAGCTGTAAAGCGACAGCGTGATGATCGAGGCCGCGATCTCCCAGCCGTATTCGAACAGCGCGTGCTTCGCGAAGGTGGGCAGAATGCGCGGGAAAATGAAATAGACGAAGAAGAGCTGCACCAGCAGCGGAATGTTCCTGAAGATCTCGACATAGACCGTCCCGATGAACCGCAAGGCGACGATGGGCGCCGCCCTCATCAATCCGATGCCGATTCCCAATATCAGCGATAGCACCCAGGAGATGCCGGCAATCTGGAATGTCAGAACGAGCGCTTCAAGCAGGGTCCTGCCGTTCGGCGGTTGCCATAGAATGGACCAGTCAGTCATTCCCGACACACATCTCTCGTCAGCATTCCGGTCCGGCGCGAGGGTTCACGAACGAGCGGCGGCGGCACTCAAGCCGGCCAGGAATTCATCTGCATCAGGAATTTTCCGGATTCCGACAACGGCATCTTGAACCCGCCGTCGCCGAAATAGCGTTGATAAAGCTTTTCCCATTCTCCGGAGCCGCATAGCTGAGCAATGGTCTGGTCCGCGATGCGTTTGAACTTCGAGCTTCCAGGCCGGATCAGCAAGGTCTGGGTCGCTGCGTTCATCTTCATCGGCACGACCCGGAATTGCGACGCGATCCCGGCCGACGTCGTAAAGGATCGGCTCGTCCGAACTGTAGGCGTCGACGGTGCCGGTCTGTAGCGCCGTGATGCCCTGGCTATGATCCGGAAAGCCGATCGTCTTCACGGCGCTGGCGAACGCGCCGCTCTCGTTGGCCGTTCGAAACAAGGCGGCCTCGAGGCCACCTTGCGGAATGCCGACCCGTTTGCCGGCGAGGTCGGCAACCTCCTTGATCGAACTGCCCGCAGGGACCAGCGCGCTCGTGCTCGTGACGAAATGCGGGATGCTGAAATCGACCACCTTGGAACGGGCGATGGTCATGACGGTGGCGCCGGCTTCGAGATCGATCGCGCCGTTTTGCAGCAGCGGAATCCGGGTCTGGCTCGTCACCGCAACGTAATTCGCCTTGATCGCCCCGCCCAGTTCCTTGTTGACGGCCGCATAGATCGCCTTGGCGATGTCGGTTGCGAAGCCGAGATACTCGCCATTGGCATCCTTGAAGCCGTAGGGCGGCGCCGCTTCGCGGATGCCGATATTCATCACGCCGGAGTTCTTGATCTTGTCGAGCGTGTCTTCGGACGCATCCGCAGCTTTGGCCGGCGATGCCGCAAGAAGTGCGGCGGCGCCTGCCGCGCCTGCTCAGAAAGCCGCGGCGGTCGGTGGATGACGCTTTATCGGTCGTTCCGCTCATGCCCGTTTCCTTTTCTCTAATGCGTCAGGATGCGATCGAGGAATCTCGCTGCTCGTTCGCTGCTGGGATTGACGAAGAACTGCGCGGTCGGCGAATCCTCGACGATCGCGCCATCCTCCATGAAGACGATCCTGTCGGCGACGTTGCGCGCAAAGCCCATCTCATGGGTGACGATGATCAGCGTCATGTTCGACTGCGCCAGCAGCCTGATGACGTCGAGGACTTCCCTGATCATCTCGGGATCGAGCGCCGAGGTCGGTTCGTCGAACAGGACGGCGAGGGGATCGGTCGCGAGCGCGCGCGCGATCGCGACGCGCTGCTGCTGCCCGCCTGAAAGGCTGGCGGGCCAACGTTCTGCAAAACTGGCCATTCCGACATTCGCCAGCAACGTCTTCGCCTTCGCAACGGCGGCGGCTTTGTCTTGCCGCAGCGCAACCACCGGTGCGAGCGTGACGTTGTCGATGACCTTCATGTGCGGATAGAGCTCGAAGCTCTGAAATACCATGGAGACCTTGCGGCGAAGGCGAAGCAGCGCCGCGGACGACTGGATCACCGGCTCGCCGTCGACATGGATCGCGCCGCGCTGGACGGGCTCCAGCCCATTGATGCACTTGATGAGTGTGCTTTTGCCGGATCCTGACGGGCCGCAGATGACGACCGTCTCGCCGCTTTCGACCGAGAGGGTGCAGTCGCGAAGGACCTGATGGTCCCCGAACCATTTACTGACCGCCTCGACGGAAATCATAGGCCGTCCTGCTTCTTGAGAAGTGGCCACCTTTGAGAGTAATGATAGGACAGCATATCAGGTCCGACAATCCAACCCTTTATCGTCGATGCTTGCGCGGCCTTTCTTGGGTAAGAAGGGTAGCGCGCCGCCATTGCGCCTCTCGCAGTTCAGGAGAAAATCAGGTGAGCTTTCCATCCCGTGAAAACTTGACGGTCTGTTTCGGGCATCCCGCTTACCGGGTGAAAGCGGCATTCGACGCGCTCGGCACCGGTATCAAGAGCTTCGAGGTCAAGACGTTTGACGAATTCGAGCGCCGGATCGCGGAGGCGGACGTCGTTGTGGTGTCCGGCTTCTGGAAAAACAATCTGTTGGCGAAAGCGCCGCGGCTGAAATTCATTCAATCGATCAGCGCAGGCATCAATCAGTACGACCTGGATGTGCTCAAGGCCGGCGGCGTGCGGCTGGCGAGCGCGCAGGGCGTCAACATGAACGCGGTGTCCGACCATGCGATGAGCCTGATCCTCGCGATGTCGCGGCGGTTGCCGGAGGCGCGGGACAACCAGGCGAAGAAATTCTATCGACCGATGCAAAGCGATCATGCGCTTCGCGAAGACGAGTTGGCCGGAAAGACGCTTGCGATTTTCGGCATGGGGCGCATCGGCGGCCGCCTGGCGAAGCTGGCAAAGGCCTTCGACATGAACGTCATCGGCTTTCGCCGGAGCGATCTGTCAAACAAGGGACATGCCGACGAAGTCCACGCCTCGTCGCAGTTTCACGAATTGCTGCCGCGCGCCGACTTCGTCGCGCTGACCTGCGCATTGACCGACGAGACGCGCAACATCGTCGGCGACAAGGCGCTGTCGCGATTCAAGCCCACCGCCTACCTGATCAACATGGCGCGCGGCGCCTGCGTCGACGAACCGGCGCTGATCAAGGCGCTGCGCGACGGGAAGATCAAGGGCGCGGCGCTGGATTGCACCGTCGAGGAACCGCTTCCCGAAGCGTCTCCGCTGTGGTCGATGCCGAATGTCTTCATCACGCCGCATACCGGCGGCGAGACCTGCTCTTACGAAGATGGCATCGCAAAACTCCTGCAAACGAACCTGAACAAGATCTGGGCCGGCGACAACGATCTGGTCAACAAGGTGGTTTGAGACTGAGCGGCCGATGGCGATGAAGAAGAAAAAAGTAGCCGTGATCGGCGCCGGCATGGTCGGCGCCTGTGTCGCACGCTATTTGCAGCGCGACGGCCACGACGTCGTCATGATCGATCCACTCGATCCCGGCGAGGGCGCATCCTTCGGCAATGCCGGATGTTTCAATCCGTCATCGCTGGTGCCGATCGCCGGACCCGACACGTTCAAGCAAGTCCCGAAATATCTGATGGACCCCCTCGGTCCGCTCTCGATCCGCTGGTCGTATCTGCCCCAGCTTGCCCCCTGGCTCATCCGCTACGGGCTGGCGGGCACACCCGAGAAGATCAAACAGCAGGCGCAGGCGCTGAAGACGCTGATCGCGCCGTGCTTCGACGCGCTGATGCCGCTGGTCGATGACGCCAATGCGCAGGACCTGGTGAGGCGCGAGGGCATCCTCATCGTCTACCGCTCCAGCGAAAGCGTGGCGGCCGATGCGCGCGGCTGGGCGCTCCGCCGCGAGATGGGCATCGCCTGGGAGGAGTTCGACCAGGCGCAGCTTCGCGATTTCGATCCCAATCTCACGCCGGATGCAAAATTCGCAAAGTTCGTTCCGAACAACGGTCACACCGTGAACCCGAGCGAACTGGTGAAGGCGATCACAGATCACGTCGTCAAATCGGGCGGCCGCCTGGTCAAGGCGGAAGCCAATGGCTTCGCGTTCGACGGCGAGCGGCTCGTTGCGATCGAGACGACAAGTGGCCGGATCGAGGCCGACACGGTGGTGGTCGCGACCGGCGCACATTCGAAGCGGCTTGCGGCGTTAGCCGGCGACAGGGTCCCTCTGGAAACCGAGCGCGGCTACCACGTGATGATCCGAACGCCGGCGATCAAGCCGCGCGTTCCGACGACGGATTCCGAGAACAAGTTCGTCGTCACGCCGATGCAGCTTGGCGTTCGACTTGCGGGCACGGTCGAACTGGCGGGGTTGAAGGCCGAGCCGAACTGGAAGCGGGCTGAAATTCTGATCAAGCGGATCGGTTCGCTGTATCCGGCGCTCGGCAAGGACTATTCAATGAACGAGATGACCTATTGGATGGGCCATCGTCCGAGCTTGCCGGATTCGCTGCCGGTGATGGGCCGCTCGACCCGCTCGGCGGATGTCGTCTACGCGTTTGGACACCAGCATATCGGCATGACCGCGGCGCCCTATACCGGTGTTGTGATTGCCGATCTCATTTCCGGCCGGCCATCGCCGATCGACCTCACGCCATTTCGCGCCGATCGCTTCTGACATCGGTGGCTGCCTCATCGCGCGATCGCGTAGGCCTGCATCAGGCGCGGCGTCGCCGCCGCCATCACCATGCCATCCTTGCGGCCGGCCGCGCAGACGCGTCCCAAGGACCACGGACCCTGCACCGCGATGTCGTGTCCGCGACGGCGCAGGCCTGCGATCACGTCTTCGCCGAAGCGATCTTCGATCAGCAGCCGGTTTGGCTCGATGGTGCGCGGGTAGAAGGACTGCGGGAAATGCCGCGTGGTGAACAGCGGCATGTCGATCGCCGCCTGAAGATCAAGCCCGTGATGCAAATGGCGCAACAGCACGGCGAGCGTCCATTGATCCTGCTGGTCGCCGCCCGGCGTTCCCATCGCGAGATAGCCTTCGCCGTCGCGCGTGACCAGCGTCGGCGTCAGGGTGGTGCGCGGGCGGCTGCCGGGACGGACGGTCGAGGGGTGACCCGGCGCGAGCCATCCCATTTGGCCCCGGGTCGTGATCGAGAAGCCAAGCCCGGGAACGGCGGGCGAGCCTTGCAGCCAGCCGCCTGAAGGCGTTGCGGCCACCATGTTGCCGAAGCGATCGACCACGTCGATATGAACGGTATCGCCCCACTCCACGGGCAGATCCGGAAATGTCGGCTCGCCATGTCCGAGATGCGCCGGCGTCTCGCGGCCCGCCATCGCCAGAACGTCGCGCATGCGCTCGCTGGCGCCCGGCAGGTCGCCGGGGCGCATGTCACGCGAAGCGTCCTCGGTGACGAGCTTACGGCGTGCGGCGGCATATTCGTCGGACAACAACGTTGCGAGCGGCACCTCGGTGAAATCAGGATCGCCGTAGAATACTTCGCGATCCGCGTAGCCGAGCTTCAGGCACTCGACCAGGACATGTACGAAGCGTTCGCCGGCAGGCTCCATTGCGTCGAGATCGAAACCCTCGAGCAGCGCGAGAATTTGCAGCAACACCGGTCCCTGTCCCCACGGACCCGTCTTGTGGACCACCACATCGCGATAGCGGCGCGATACCGTCTTCTCGGTCGTGGCGCGGTAACGCGCGAGGTCGTCGGCGCGAAGCAGGCCGCTGTTGCGGCGGCCGGTCGAGTCCATCATTTCCGATGTTCGGTAAAAGCGGTCGATCGCTTCCGCCACGAAGCCGCGATAAAACGCATCGCGCGCCTCTTTCGATTTGCGCCTCGCGATTGCCGCCCGCGGCCTTCGCTTCCGCCACGATCTTCCGATAGGTCGCAGCGATCTCCGGCGTTCGATGCAGCGTCTTGGGCCGGGGCACCTCGCCATGCCGCAGCCAGACCGCCGCCGAACTCGGCCATTCCCGTGTGAAAAAATCCTTTGCCGCGAGAATGGATGAAGCGACGCGCGGCAACACCGGAAAGCCGCTTTCGGCGTAATGGATCGCGGGTTCGAGAATGTCGGCGACATGCCAGGAACCGTAGTCGCGCAACAACAGCATCCAGGCGTCGAACGCACCTGGAACCACCGCCGGCAACAGTCCGGTGCCCGGCACCTGCTTCAGGCCGAGGGCTGCAAAGCGCTCAAGCGTGGCGGCTGCGGGAAAAGGGCCCTGGCCGCAGATCACGACAGGCTCGGCCGCATCGAACCGCTTGAGGATGATCGGCGCCTCGCCGCCGGGACCCACCAGATGTGGCTCGACGATCTGCAGCACGAAGGCAGCCGCGGCGGCGGCATCGAACGCGTTCCCGCCGCGTTCCAGCACCGACATGGCCACCGTGCTTGCGATCCAGTGGGTGGTCGCGACCGCGCCGAAGGTGCCGCGCAATTCGGGGCGGGTTGTAAAGACAGAAGACATTGATACTTCCCTGACGAGACCGCTAATTTACGCATACGCATGAGATATGACAAACCAGGGCTCAAGAGGCCCTTCGAAACCAAAGCCGGAGAATCATGAGAATCGTGCCGAGCAGGAGACAGGTGCTTTCGAGCCTTTCCGGGCTTGCGGTTCATGCGCGGTTCCGGCGTTCGCCGAGGAGGCGGCCGAGACCTATCCCACGCGCAACATCACGTTCGTCGTGCCGTTCGCGCCGGGAGGGTCGACCGACATTCTGGTGCGCATCATCGGCGGCCATTTGCAGGATTCCTTTGGCCAACCGGTCGTAGTCGAAAATCGCTCCGGCGCGTCAGGCAATATCGGCACCGCGGTCGTCGCGCGCTCTGCGCCGGATGGTTACACGCTGCTGGTCAACACCATGAGCGTGCACACCATGAATCAGGCGTTGTTCGCCTCGATGCCGTTCGACGGGGTGAAGGACTTTTCGCCGATTGCGATGCTTGCTTATGTCACCAACACGGTGGTCGTGCACCCCTCGGTGCCGGCGAAGACGATCGCCGAGTTCATCGCCTATGCCAAAGCCAATCCCGGAAAGGTGACGTATGCGTCGGCCGGCACCGGCTCGACCAATCATCTTTGCGCGGCCTTGTTCGAGAAGATGACCGGCGTCGAGATGGTGCATGTGCCCTATCGCGGCGGCGCGCAGGCCGATCGTCGATACGGTCGGTGGGCGCACCCAGATCTTCTTTACCGCCGGCACGCAGAGCCTGCCCTATGTGAAGGAAGGCAAGCTGCGCCTTCTGGCGGTGACGGAAGGCAAACGCACGCGGCTTTTGCCTGATGTCCCGACCGTCGGCGAAACCGTGCCCGGCTACGAAATGTCGGTCTGGTATGGCGCCTTTGGACCGGCGGGCATGAAAAAGGCGACCGTGAAAAAGCTGAACGCCGAAATCAACCGCATCCTCATGCTCGCCGACGTGAAAACGAAAATGGAGGACATCGGCGTGGAGGTCGCCACCAGCACGCCGGAAGAACTGGAGACGAGGCTGGTTCGCGACGCCGAGAAGTGGGGCGGCATCATCCGCCAGTTGGGCATTACGGCGCAGTAGGGCGTCGGGAGCGGCGGCGCGATCTAGAGCGCCAGGGTTTTCAGCGCGCGCTCAAGTTCGCTTTGCTGGAACGGCTTGGTCAGCACGAGGCGTTGGCTGAATTGCGCCGCAATGCCGGCAGGTCCATAACCGGTCGCGAAGAAAAACGGGATGCCTTTGTGATCAAGCGCCTCGGCGACGGGGGTGGTGTGCTGACCGCCAAGGTTGACGTCGAGGATGGCACCGTCGAACCGTTCCGATTGGACGAGATGAAGCGCCCGTTCGGCGGTGTGAGCCGGCCCAACAGGCACGCAGCCGAGGTCGCTCAGCATATCCTCGATCAGCATGGCGATCATGGGTTCGTCCTCGACGACGAGAATGCGGCGTTCGTTCAAGATTAATCTGCCCTCCACCATTTCCCGGCAGCCAATCGGTGACGCAGGGTTGAAACGGCCGGTTGCGAAACCGAAAAGGCTCGACAATCCCACGACCGCAGCTTTGCGGTCGGATGCATCGGCCACCTAACGTCACGTCGGTCGATAAGTTCCGTCGAGCGATACCGAACCCGTGTGACGGCGTGCCTTCCGGAAGCGGAAGAGAACCTCTGCCAAGCGCGTCGAGCGTCGCCGCGCGGCGTGAAGCCGATTGGTTCCCGGCGATCGCAAAATTAAACCGCTGGTCTTTTCATGAGTTTGTCAGCAGGTTCCAATTTTATCGCCGCCTGCCCCGCAACGTGAATTGGTACGTGAGATCCAATAATCCCGCAGATGATTTACCGAGCCTGATCGACGCGCCAGCCAGATTGATCCCCATCCAAGACGACCATGTGTTACCGGCGAACATTCGCAATCGGAACGCGACCGAGATTGTGCGGCAAAGCCGACTATCTTCGTGCGCCCGAGCTGTTTGCCACGGACGGCGGCGGCAGCTAAGCCTTTTGAATGAACGTTGAGGAGTAAAGCGAAATGGCCGCGAACGTAGGGACGGTAGCCGATCTTGTCGGCAGCAACGAACAGACCATCCTTCCCGAATGGGTCGAGCTTCAGAAAAAGGCAGGCATCCTGCAAACCGGGCGGATCACGGAGAGCGAGCTTGTTTCGCAGTCGCGGGAATTTCTGCACCTGCTTCGGGACGGCCTGGCGAAGGGCGGCAACGATGCCGCCAATCCGGCCTATGGTCCGGCCAAGCAGTTGCTGGCGGACGTTCTCGCGCGCGCGCGCGCTCCAGGGTTTCTCGCCCAGCGAAACCGCAACCTTCGTCTTTTCGCTGAAGCAGCCGCTTTTCAATACGCTCACCCGCAACAACGCGCTTTCGCCGGCCCAGGTCGCCGACCTGACCTGGTCGATCACCATGCTGCTCGATGAACTCGGCCTGTTCACGCTCGAAGTGTTCCAGAAGAGCCGCGAAGAGGTCATCGTCCGCCAGCAGCGCGAGATCGCCGAATTGTCGACGCCGGTCGTCAAGCTGTGGGACGGCATCCTCGCATTGCCGATGATCGGCACGCTCGACAGCCAGCGCACGCAGGTGGTGATGGAAACCCTGCTCCAGACCATTGTCGATACCGAAGCGTCGATTGCCATCATCGACATCACCGGCGTTCCGACGGTCGATACGCTCACGGCGCAGCATCTCCTCAAGACGGTCGCCGCCGCCCGCCTGATGGGCGCCGATTGCATCATCAGCGGCATCCGGCCGCAGATCGCGCAGACCATGGTGCACCTCGGCGTCGAACTGAACGTCATCTCGAAGGCGACGCTGGCGGATGCGCTTGCGATCGCGCTCGATCGCACCGGACGCATGGTGACCAGGAAGAAAGCGGCTGCCACGTTCCGATCAGAACAAGGCGCCCGCCGAGAAGGGCCAGTAACGATGGATCGCATTCCAATCCTGAAATTCGGGAATGCGCTGCTGGTGACCATTCAGGTCGACATGCACGACCGACTGGCGACCGCGCTGGAAGAGGATTTGACCACCAAGATCGTCGACGCCAACGCCAAGGGCGTTCTCATCGACATCTCGGCGCTGGAAATCGTCGACAGCTTCATCGGCCGGATGCTCGACAACATCGCCGCGGTCTCGCGCATCCTGGACGCCGACACCGTCGTCGTCGGCATGCGGCCCGCGGTGGCGATCACGCTGGTCGAGCTCGGACTGTCTCTTGACCGGCGTCAAAACCGCCCTGAACGTCGAGCGCGGCATGGCTCTGATCCACGCGCGGCTCGCGACGTCGGATTCCGAAGATGACGACGCAGAAGAGTGAGCGGCTCGATATCCGCTCCTCGGACGACGTGGTGCGGGTTCGCCAGGTGGCGCGGACGCTGGCGCTTGGCAGCGGGCTTGAGTCTCGTCGACCAGACGAAGATCATCACCGCCGCGAGCGAACTGGCCCGCAACACGCTCGACTATGGCGGCGGCGGATCCGTGCTGGCTGAACTGGTCGAGGTCTCAGGCCGCCGCGGTCTCAAGCTGACATTCGAAGATCAAGGCCCCGGCATCGCCGATATCGAGACCGCGCTGAAGGATGGCTATACCACCGGCAAGGGCATGGGCCTCGGGCTCGGAGGCGCCAAGCGGCTTTCCAACGAATTCTCCATTCACTCCAAGCCAGGCGAAGGCACCAAAATCGTCATCGCGCGTTGGAAGTAGACAATGATCGCTCTCGCCGTGCAGGACCAAAGCCAGGTAGCGGAGACGCGGCGAAGAGCAACCGAGATGGCGGGGCGCCAGGGATTTGGCGATACCGACACCGGCCGGGTAGCTCTCGTCGCGACCGAACTCGCGACCAACATCCTCAAGCACGGAAATGGCGGAGAAGTCCTGGTCGGCACCTACGGAGAAGGCCTCGGACAGCGGCATCGAGCTGATCGCGCTCGATAAGGGCGGCGGAATTTCGAACCTGGCCGCCAGCATGGCCGACGGATATTCCACGGCCGGAACGGCGGGCAAGGGATTGGGCGCGGTCGTGCGTCAATCCCATTTCGTCGATATCGCATCGTGGCCCGGAGCCGGCACCGCCGTATTGGCGCGCCTGAAGCGCGGACAGCCATCGGAAGGCGCGCACCGACACCAGCCGAATTGGCGCTGTCTCCGTTCCCATGCTCGGGCAGGACGTCTGCGGAGATTCCTGGAGCGTCGCGAGTCGGGCCCGAAGAAACGACCTTGCTGGTTGCGGACGGGCTGGGCCACGGGCCGGAGGCCGCCGAAGCCGCCGTCGAGGCCGTGCGCCTGTTTCACCGTTTCAACGGGCATCGCGCGCCGGTGCTGCTCGAATATATCCACGGCGGCCTGCGGGCGACCCGCGGCGCGGCCGTTTCAGTCGCTCGATTTCAGCCGGCTTCCGGCAAGATGATCTATTCGGGGGTGGGCAATGTTGCCGGCGTCCTTGCCTCCAACGGAGAACTGCGGCGCATGGTCTCGATGCCGGGAACCGCGGGACATAACGCGCGCAAGATTCAGGCCTTCGAATATCCGTTTACGTCCGGCCTCGTCATTCTCCATTCCGACGGCATCGCCTCCAGCTGGACGCTGGAGCGGTATCCCAATCTCGCGGCGCGGCATCCGACGCTGATCGCGGCCGTGCTGTACCGAGACCTGACACGACATCGCGACGATGCTACCGTCCTGGTAGCCAAATGGTGACGGTCATGGCGGCGAGTACAAAAGTATTGGCCCATCGTAACGGTCCCGATCGAGAACGAAGCCGACGTCGTGACCGTGCGCCAGCGCGCTCACCGGCTCGCCGAACTGTTGGGATTTGAACGTCAGGACCAGACGCGGATCGCGACCGCGGTTTCGGAACTGGCGAGGAACGCCTACAGCTATGCCGAAGGGAGGACGTGCCGAGTTCATTCTCGATCCGGCGTCCATCGCCGCAAATCTTTCACGTCAGGATATCCGACAAGGGACCGGGCATCGCCGATGTCCAGGCCATTCTGGACGGGCAGTATCGCTCCAAGAGCGGCATGGGCCTCGGCATTATCGGCGCCCGCCGCCTGATGGATCACTTCACGATCGAGTCCAAGGCCGGCAAGGGAACGATCGTCGAGGTCGGTCATGATCTGCCCGAGCGTGCCGCCCCCGTCACGCGAACGAAGCTCGCCGAGGTGTCTGCCAACGCTGCAAAAAGACGCTTCCGCCGATCCGCTCGAGGCCCTGCGCCAGCAAAACCGCGAGCTGATGCAGAGCCTGGAAGAGATCCGGCGCAAGGACGAAGAGAGCAAGCAGCTCGATCAGGAGCTGAGCGACACCAACCGCGGTGTGGTCGCGCTCTATGCCGAGCTCGACGAGCGCGCCGAACAGCTTCGGCACGCCAGCGAACTCAAGACGAAATTCCTCTCGAACATGAGCCACGAGTTCCGTACGCCGCTCAACTCGGTGCTGGCGCTGTCGCGGCTTCTGCTCGACCGCATCGACGGCGAACTGACGGCTGAACAGGAGCGGCAGGTCGGTTATATCAGACGCTCGGCCGAAGGCCTGCTCGAAATGGTCAACGATCTGCTCGACCTTGCGAAGGTCGAGGCGGGCAAGGTCGATATCCGGTCCGACCGCTTTTACCATCGCGAGCTGTTCGGCGGCCTCCGCGGCGCGCTCGGCCGTTATTGACCGAGTCAGGCGGTCGATCTGATTTTCGAAATTCCCGACCAGGTGCCCAACCTTTTCACGGACGAGGGGAAGGTCACGCAGATTCTGCGCAACCTGATTTCGAACGCGCTGAAGTTCACCGAGCAAGGCGAAGTAAGGGTCAGCGCCTCGTTCGACGCCGACAAGGAACGCGTCAAGCTGTCGGTTCGCGATACCGGCATCGGCATTGCGCCGCAGGACCATGCGCGCATCTTCGACGAATTCTCCCAGGTCGACACGAAAATCCAGAAACGCTTCAAGGGCACCGGTCTGGGCCTGCCGCTTGTCCAGGTCGCTGGCCGAACTGCTCGGCGGCGAACTGACCATCGAAAGCGTGCTCGGTCAGGGTTCGGTTTTTACGCTGTCCATTCCACCCGAGCGCGGCGATCCCTCGCGCGCCCAGCGTTCCGCCGACGGAGCACGCAAGCGGGTTCTGCTCATCGACGACGATGAAACCTTCCGCTACGTGATGCGTCAGATCATCAGCAACGAGCCGCGCTATGAATTCATCGAGGCCGTCGACGGCGACGTCGGCCTCACGGCGGCGCGCGAGCAGAAGCCCGATGTCATCATCCTGGACCTGCAAATGCCGACGATGGACGGATTTACGGTCTTGCAGGAACTCAACGCCGACAGCCGCACCAGCGTCACGCCGGTCATTGTCTCGACGTCCATGAACATCAATGCCGAGCTCAAGGCGCGCCTTCCCGCCGGCACCCGCGTCATCTCCAAGAATACGATCTCTCGCGAAAACGTTTCGCTGTTCCTTCGCGATGCGACCATGGGGGCGCCGTGACCGGAGCCCGACAACATCGTCATTGTCAACGTCGACGACCAGGAAGCCCCGCGCTACGTCAAGACGCGCGACCTTCAGGAGGCCGGCTTCACCGTCGTCGAGGCGAGAACCGGCGCAGAAGCGCTTCGGCTCATCGAGAGCGAAAAGCCGCCGATCGTGCTGCTCGACGTCGAACTGCCGGACATCACGGGCTATGAGGTCTGCGCCTTCGTCAAGCAGAAATGGCCCGACGTCATGGTGTTGATGACGTCCTCGACATTCACGACCTCATTTCATCGAACCCGCGGCCTCGATTCCGGCGCGGATTCCTACCTCGTTCAACCCGCCGAGCCGCTTGAGCTTGTCGCCGCCGTCAATGCGATGCTGAGGATCAGGAAGGCCGAAGACGACATGCGGGCAATGAACGCGACGCTGGAGCAGCGCGTCAAGGACCGCGTCGCCGAGCTGGAAGCCGCAAATCTGAAATTGAAGCACGAAATGGAGCAGCGGCAGCTCGCCGAAACCGCACTCGTGCAGTCTCAAAAGATGGAAGCCGTCGGTCAACTGACGGGCGGCCTGGCGCACGACTTCAACAACCTGCTGACCGCGGTCGTCGGCAATCTCGATCTCATCCGCCTGCGCGCGACCGATCCCCGCGTCGTCCGCCAGGCCGAGAACGCGTTCAAGGCGGCCGAGCGCGGTTCGAAGCTGACGGCGCAACTCCTCGCGTTTTCACGCACCCAGAAGCTCGAGACTGCGCCGGTCGATCTGGACCCAATTGCTCGCCGGCATGAGCCAGATGGTCAACCAGACACTGGGTGCGGAGGTCGCGGTCGAAACGAAAATCTCGGACGGACTGCCGCACGTCACTGGCGGATGCCAATCAATTGGAGCTTGCGATCCTGAACCTGTCGATCAACGCGCGCGACGCCATGCCGAACGGCGGCACGTTGACGATTTCCGCGCAATCGGACCCTTCAGACGTGGAGCGCGTCATCGTCTGCGTGGCCGACAACGGGACGGGCATGCCGCCGGAGGTCGCCGCGCGCGCCTTTGATCCGTTCTTCACGACAAAGCCCGCCGGCAAGGGTACCGGACTCGGGCTTTCGCAAGTCTACGGCATCGTCCGGCAACTCGGCGGCGACGTCACGATCGACAGTGCGCCCGGCAAGGGGACCAAGATCAATATCGTGCTGCGTAACGCTCACGCCGCGCCGGAGCGCGAAAATGCGGTCGTGCCCGAAGTGCCGCGAGGCTCGGAGACGATTCTGATTGTCGACGACGATGCCGACGTTCGTGAAGTCATGTCCGTTGTGCTTTCCGACCTCGGCTATCAGGTCATGGAAGCCGCGAACGGCGATGCCGCGCTCGATATTCTGAGGACCGGCCGGCCGGATTTGATGGTGCTTGATTTTGGAATGCCCGGTTCGAACGGCGCGGAGGTTGCGATCTCGGCGAAGCAGGTGATCGACGACCTGCGGTTTCTTTTTGTCAGCGGCTATTCCGACACTTCCGCAATCGAACGAGCGGTCGGCAAAGCCTCTCTTTTGCACAAGCCGTTCCTCCCGGCCGAATTTGCCGCGGCTGTGCGCGCCGCTCTGGATGCCGCTCGCGGCGGCTGAACCAGCCGATCCTTCTAAATTCCGCCTTGTGCCGACGGGCAAATCACCTTTACGCCTTCGCGTTATCCTGTCCCAACCAGGAGGGGCGGCTCGCGATCGCCACGAACGCGGGGCAGGTGCGGTGGCCGCTGATCTCCTCGCAAGGCGTGCGAGAGACGGGCGGACGGCCAAGCCGTGTGGTCCTGGCATCTCGACGCTGATGTCAACGCTGGTGACGATTGCTTTCGCAAATCGCACTGGGGATGGTGACAAGAAAGCCCGATCACCGGGGAGAGCGCGGAGTAAGCCGTAAAGCCATTGCGCAGGGAATGCCGGTGTTGGCCGGTGAACCTGTGGTGACTAACTCGTGTGCTTTTTTCACTTGCACGCGAGGCTGCGGGTGCATTGGCGCCCGGCATTCCCTGCGCCCTCCGATGCCTGAGGGAGCGGAAGAATCTTGCAGAAGCTCGGACGCGAAACGCGGCGCGGGAAGGTAAAGCCGTGCGTGGAAATATATCGCCGTCATTCCGGGGCGCGAGCGAAGCGAGCGAACCCGGAATCCATGGTTCAGCGGAACGTGAGGATAAATGGATTCCGGGTCTGCGCCTTCCGCGCATCCCGGAATGACGATCCGAATTTGATGGCCCAAAACGAGGATGGCCGGGTCATAGGCGAGCGGAAGCGACGCCGTTCTTCGAACGGCTACGCCCGGCCATGACGACTAATCTGATGCGGAAGAGTAGACCTGAAGCCGACTCTACTCGCTCTTCGGCTCTTTCGACATGCGCTCGAGGCGATCCTGCATTTCTTTCATCTGCTTGCGCAGATCGTCGATATTGCCGTTGTCGTCGGGCGTGGGCTCGGAGACTTTGGCAGGTTCGGCTCCAGCGCGCTGCGGCACGAACGGCTTGAACATCGAGAATGTCTGCTGAAACAATTCCATGTTGCGGCGGACATGTTCTTCCAGCGGCGCAAACGGCGTCCCGCTGAACGTGTCGGTCATCTGCTTGCGGAATTTTTCCTGCTCGCGGGTCAGCGTATCGATCGACTGCTCGAGATATTTCGGCACCACCATCTGCATGCTGTCGCCGTAGAAGCGGATCAGTTGCCGCAGGAAGGTGGTCGGCAACAGATTTTGCCCGGCCTTGTTCTCCTGCTCGAAGATGATCTGTGCGAGCACCGAGCGCGTGATGTCGTCACCGGACTTGGCGTCGTAGACGAGGAAGTCCTCGCCGTCCTTCACCATCGCAGCCAGGTCCTCGAGCGTCACGTAAGTGCTCGTGCCGGTATTATAGAGCCGTCTATTTGCGTATTTCTTGATGGTGGTGGGCTGGTCAGATTTCGCCATGGGCTCTCACAGAAAGGCCGGGAAATGGGAACCCTGCGGCGCCGCCGAGGGCCGAAGTCAATGCATTGCAGCAAAGGTAAGCATTTTCAATGCGGTTCGGCTACCGTTTTGTGCGGCACGGTTAATCCCAACGCACGGAGATGGCTCAGTAAAGCGCCAAGGTCAGCCAAATTGAATGCAGCGCGGCGCGAATCTCGCCTCTGGCCAATTGACATGCCGTAACTACGTTAACAGGATGAGTTGAGAGAGTGGCCTGCCAGTCCGGCTCCCGCCCCCTTCAAAGACCCTTAGCCCAGGAGATGTCCATGTCAGACGATGTCGTCATCGTCAGCGCCGCCCGCACCCCGGTCGGAAGCTTCAACGGTGCGTTTGCCACCTTGCCCGCCCACAATCTCGGCGCCATCGCCATCAAGGCCGCGCTGGAGCGGGCCGGCGTCGAACCCGCCCGGGTTTCGGAAGTCATCATGGGCCAGATCCTCACCGCGGCGCAGGGCCAGAACCCGGCCCGTCAGGCTTCGATCGCGGCCGGCATCCCGGTCGAGAGCCCGGCCTGGGGCGTCAACCAGCTCTGCGGCAGCGGCCTGCGCACCGTGGCGCTGGGTTACCAGGCGCTGCTCAACGGCGACTCTGAGATCGTCGTCGCCGGCGGCCAGGAATCCATGAGCATGGCCCCGCACGCGCAGTACCTGCGCGGTGGCGTCAAGATGGGCAATGTCGAGTTCGTCGACACCATGATCAAGGACGGGCTGTGGGATGCCTTCAACGGCTACCACATGGGCAACACCGCCGAGAACGTCGCCAAGCAGTACCAGATCACCCGTTCCCAGCAGGACGAGTTCGCGGTTTCCTCGCAGAACAAGGCGGAAGCCGCCCAGAAGGCGGGCCGGTTCAAGGACGAGATCATCCCGGTGACGATCAAGACCCGCAAGGGCGACGTCGTCGTCGATATGGATGAATATCCGCGTCACGGCGCCACCGTCGATGCCATGACCAAGCTGCGCCCGGCCTTCGAGAAGGACGGCACGGTGACGGCAGGCAACGCCTCCGGCATCAATGACGGTGCCGCCGCGCTGGTTCTGATGACCGCCAGGCAGGCCGCCAAGGAAGGCAAGACGCCGATCGCCCGCATCGTGTCGTGGGCGCATGCCGGCGTCGATCCGAAGATCATGGGCACGGGTCCGATCCCGGCCTCGCGTGCCGCGCTGAAGAAGGCCGGCTGGAACATCGCCGATCTCGACCTGATCGAGGCCAACGAAGCCTTCGCGGCGCAGGCCTGCGCGGTCAACAAGGACCTCGGCTGGGATACCTCCAAGGTCAACGTCAACGGCGGCGCGATCGCGATCGGCCATCCCGTGGGCGCCTCCGGCGCGCGCGTGCTGGTGACGCTGCTGCACGAAATGCAGAAGCGCGATGCCAAGAAGGGCCTCGCCACGCTGTGCATCGGCGGCGGCATGGGTATCGCGATGTGCGTGGAGCGCAACTAAACCTGAACGGCGTGTGCGTTGCACGCGCCTAAAGAAAGTTCATCGGCTGCCGATATCTTGTCCTTCGCAGACGCACAGGACTCACTTAAAGACGAACGCCCGGCGAGAGCTGGGCGTTTTGTTGTTTTGGACGTTTTGTTCTTGATGTTCGTCAAACCGCTCGCATAATTCAACGTTATTAAAAACGTCTCAAAAGCCGAGGGAGGTTCCAACATGGCACGGGTTGCATTGGTGACGGGGGGAACGCGAGGTATTGGTGCTGCGATCAGCAAGGCGCTGAAGGCCGCCGGTTACAAGGTAGCCGCGAGCTACGCCGGCAATGATGCGGCAGCGGAGAAATTCAAGGCCGAGACGGGCATTGCTGTCTACAAGTGGGACGTCTCCTCATTCGACGCCTGCGCCGCCGGCGTGAAGAAGGTCGAGGCGGAGATCGGCCCGGTCGAGGTGCTCGTCAACAATGCCGGCATCACGAGGGACGGCGCCTTCCACAAGATGACGCTCGAGCAATGGAATGCCGTCATCAACACCAATCTCGGCTCGCTCTTCAACATGACGCGCCAGGTGATCGAGGGCATGCGGGCCAGAAAGTTCGGCCGCGTCATCAACATTTCCTCGATCAACGGCCAGAAAGGCCAGTTCGGCCAGGTCAATTATTCGGCGGCCAAGGCCGGCGACATCGGCTTCACCAAGGCGCTGGCACTTGAGAATGCCAGGGGTGGCATCACCGTGAATGCGATCTGCCCCGGCTATATCAATACCGAGATGGTGCAGGCGGTGCCGAAGGATGTTCTCGAGAAAAGCATCCTGCCGCTGATCCCGGTCAATCGCCTGGGCGAACCGGAAGAGATTGCCCGCGCGGTGGTGTTTCTCGCCGCCGACGATGCCGGTGCCATCACCGGCTCGACGCTGTCGATCAACGGCGGGCAGTATATGGTGTGATTGATCCGAAGACGTCATTCCGGGATGGTGCGCGCGACAAATTGATGTTTCAATTTTGCGCCGAGCATCATACCCGGAATCTCGAGGTCCGGATTCGCTCGTTTCATTCGCGCTCCAGAACGACAGTCACGATGACCTCCCGCACCGCGACCCTGATCGGCCTTTCCGCGATTTTGATGTGGTCGCTGCTCGCCGTCCTGACCGTGGCGACCGGGAAAATTCCGGCCTTTCAGCTCGCCGCGCTCACCTTCGCCATCGGCGGGCTGGTCGGGCTGCTCACTTTCATCGGACGGCCGCAGGCGTTATCGGCGTTACGCCAGCCGCCGCTGGTATGGGCCGTCGGCGTCGGCGGATTGTTCGGCTATCACGCGCTGTATTTTCTGGCGCTGCGGTTCGCGCCACCCGCGGAAGCCGGACTTCTGAATTACCTCTGGCCATTGCTGATCGTATTGTTCTCGTCGTTCCTGCCCGGTGAGCGACTTGCGGTGCATCACGTCGTCGGCGCGCTGGCGGGACTTGTCGGCACGGTGCTTCTGATCGGTGGCGGCCTGTCCGGCTTTGCCCCGGGGCAACTGCCCGGACTTTTCGCCGCTTTCGTCGCGGCGTTCGTCTGGGCGACCTATTCGGTGATGTCGCGGCGGCTCAAGTCGGTGCCGACCGATGCGGTCGCCGGCTTTTGTCTTGCCACCGCACTGCTCGCCGCGCTGATGCATGCGTTGATCGAAGACACGGTGTGGCCCGAGACGACGTCGCAATGGCTTGCGATCCTCGCGCTCGGTCTGGGGCCGGTCGGAGCTGCGTTCTACACCTGGGACGTCGGCATGAAGCGTGGCGACATCCGCGTGCTGGGTGCGGCGTCCTACGCGACGCCGTTGCTCTCCACCGGGTTTCTGATTCTGGCCGGCTTTGCCAAGGCGAGCGCCAATATCGCACTTGCCGCCGTGCTGATTGCGGGCGGAGGATTGATCGCCGCGAAAGACTTGTTTCGCAGGCGCTGAGGCGCTTATTTCGGTGACCAGCCTTGCGGCGCCAGTTCGAATTTCGCGAACTCGAATCCCGGCGCCACCGTGCATCCAACCAGCGTCCAGTCGCCGGTGCTCTCCGCCGCCTGCCAGGCATGCGCCGGCACGATCGCTTGCGGCACTTCGCCGGCTGCGAGGTCCGGCCCGAGCGTGACGCTGCGCGTGCCGTCATCGTCGGCGATCTGCAAGGTCGAGGGCGTCGCCGGCGTAATAGTGCCAGACCTCTACTGCATCGACGCGATGCCAGTGCGAGCGCTCGCCGCGCGCCAGCAGAAAAAAGATCGAGGTCGAGCGAGAACGGCCGTCGGAGTCGAGGTTCGAATCGCGGAACGTCTCGCGATAGTGGCCGCCTTCCGGATGCGGCCTCAGATCGAGCCGGGCGATGATGTCGGCAGCCGAAAGCCGCGCACTCATCAAAGTATCTCGTGCATCAGGACTTGTTCTTGCGTTCGCGCAACTCGCCGAAGATTTCGGCGGCGCTGCGGTCCTTCATCCGAACGCTGGCAGCCACCGAAGGCTCGTCCGCGCGCAGGAACACATTGGCCTTCTTTTCCTCGCCGAGCAGCGTCGGGATCGTCGGCTTGTTCGCCTCGCGCTGCCGCTTCACTTCTTCGGCGCGGGCTTTCAGTACGGGATTGTCCGGTTCGATGGTCAGCGCGAACTTGATGTTCGACGCGGTGTATTCGTGGCCGCAATAGAGTTTGAAGTCGTCGGGCAGCGCGCGCAGCTTGAGCAGCGAGTCCCACATCATCGGATAGGTGCCCTCGAACACGCGTCCGCAGCCGATCGAAAACAGGGTGTCGGCGGCGAACACGGCCTTTTCATTGTCGAAGACATAGCTGACGTGATCGAGCGTATGACCGGGCGTCTCGAGCACGCGCGCCAAGAGGCTTCCGACCTTCAGCACGTCACCCTGTTTGGTGCGAAGATCGACATCGGCGATCTTGGCCGACTTGTCGTGGGGGGCGACGACGCGGCATTTATATTTCTGCTTCAGCTCGGCGACGCCGCCGACATGATCGTGGTGGTGATGGGTGATCAGAATGTCGGTCAGCGTCCAGCCCTCGCGCTCCAGCGCGGCAATGATTGGCGCGGCTTCCGGCGCGTCGATCGAAGCGGTCGCCTTGGTTGCGGGGTCGTGAATCAGATAGCCGAAATTATCGGACAGGCAGGGGAACAGGCGAATTTCGGCGGCCATGATGTCTCCGTGTCTTTCTGGCGGTTTCCGGCGTGGCTTGACCATGAAATAGGGCGTTAACGCCGATTGAGCAATGCGGGATTGACCGCCCAATTCGGCTATTCGCCGTGATAGATTGATACCATGACCATCGACGTGATCGATCTGAGGGATTTCTATTCGCAGCGCCTCGGCATCGTGGCGCGGCGGTTGATCAATCGCGGCATTCACGCGCGCTGGCCCGAGGCCGATGGCCAACGCGTCCTGGGCATCGGCTATCCGACGCCTTATCTCGGCCTGTTTCGCGATGCCTCCGAGCGCTGCATCGCCTTCATGCCGGCGGCGCAAGGCGTGTTGAAATGGCCGACGGCGCGGCCGACGCTGGCGTCGCTGGTTGACGAATTGTCATTGCCGCTGCCGGATGCGGCGGTCGATCGCATCCTGCTGGTTCATGCGCTGGAAATGTCGGACGATCCGGAAGCGCTGTTGCGCGAGGTATGGCGCGTGCTGGCGCCGTCGGGCCGCTTGATGGCCGTCATTCCGAACCGGCGTAGCGTATGGACGCGCACCGACAGCACACCGTTCGGTCACGGCCGGCCGTATTCGCGCTCGCAGATCACGCAGTTGCTGCGGCAGACCTGGTTCACACCGATCGGCTGGGGGGAAGCATTGTTCGTGCCGCCGGTTGCTGCCGGCTGGTTCCTGCGTTCGGCGATGGCTTGGGAGCGTATTGGTGCTTCGATCTCGATGCCCTTTGCCGGCGTCCACATCGTGGAAGCCACCAAACAGGTTTATCGCGCCATTCCCGCCCATCGCGAACGCACACGTCTCATACCGGCGTTGCCGCCGGTATTGGTGCCGTCCTCATTTCAGCGCGATGACAGATAGGTTGTCGGCCCGCGCGGCAAGCGCGGAAGCTGACTACTCGCTTCCCTGATTGAAATCGTCGCCGGGTGTTGCGGGCGCCGCAGCCGCGCCTTCCGGGCGCGGTCCGTGCGGCCGCCGCCGCCGCCGCGGGAAGCGCTCACGTTCGCCGCCATTGCCTTCGAAGCCGGCAGAGTGGCCACCGCCATTGATCTGCGGCTGCGGTCCGGTGATGAAGGAAGGCAGGCGATCGACGCCGCCATTATCCGGCATCGAGGGTTGCTGCGGCGGCTGGTTGCGCGGTTCGCGGTGCTCACGCGGCTGCTGCTCGCGCGATTGATACGGCTGCTGATGGTCGCGCTGACCGTTGTCGCGGTTGTCGCGTTCGCGCGGGAACGGCTGCTGTTGCTGCGGGACGAATCCCGGCTCCTGGCCGAAGCTCGCAGAAAAACCATCCTCCTCCTCGCCGTCCTCCGGAGAGGCATCGGCATCGGACCGAGGCTGCTGCGGCTGATTCTGGCGGAATTGCTCTTGAGCTGCGGCGATCAGCCGGAAGTAATGTTCGGCGTGCTGATAGTAGTTTTCCGCAGCGACGGGGTCGCCGGAGGAGCGCGCGTCACGCGCAAGCTGTACATATTTTTCGGCGACGTGAGACGCAGTGCCGCGGATCTTGATGTCAGGTCCGTTAGATTCGAACACCCGAGTCATCGGGTTCTGACCACGCCGGTTATTGTTGTTGTTATTGTTGTTATTATTATTCCGGTTACGCATCCGTTTGTTGTTTTGACCGTTTCTCATATCGTGCCTTTGATCCAGCCCTGAAATTGCCTTGCCGGACTCCTCGTGCCGTTAAATGTCGGTGGCTTTTCGGAGTGCCGCTTTTGCTTCGTTCGCTGCTTCGATTAGTTTCGCTGTTTAGTTCGCTGTTCGATTATTCCGCTATTCGCTTCGTCTAGTGTCGCGCGCCGTTCGATCCAGCCCGCGCGATCTTCTCGCGCATGCAGGTTCGAAACCGCCGCTTATTTCCACACAGATTTACCGCACGTCGCAGTCAACAAAGACGCGTTCCCCACCAGCCCGGCGCGCATCGCCGGCCGCATCAAGTCATTCCGCCTGCCAAAACAAGCAAAGATCTCGGGTGTGATTTTGCAAGCGCAATATCAGGCTTTCGTTCGCTTTGCGGTCGATAGCTGCGCAGCTTTTCCTAAGCCATCGCGCTCAAAAGGACCTGCGTTTTGGAACCTTTTCACCCGGGGCAGGCTCTCGTTTTGAGAACTCTGGCCTCGGTCCGTATCTGTCTACGGGGCCAGTAACCCTGGACTGATGTTGGGCGGAACGTAGTCGCTCCGGGGGAATATTCCAAGTGCTTTTTTGCATTCCAACTGGGCTTTATCGGGGCAGTTTCCGCCCTGCTACGGCGCGCGGGATGCCCGCCAGATCGGCCTTTGGCGGCCAGTGAGGCGTTAACCCTGAGGCAGACATCAATTCCGCTACGGGGCCGCTCTGATCATAACCCGCCTCGACGACGAGCGTTCCTCCGGGCGCCAGAAGGCGGGCGGCCTCGGGCGTGATCGCGCGATAGGCCTCAAGGCCATCCGCACCGCCGTCCAAGGCGCGGGGTGGGTCATATTCGCGCACCTCCCGGTCCAGGCCCGCGATGTCCGCTGAGCGGATATAAGGCGGGTTCGACACGATCAGGTCGAACGTTCCCGCGAGCGCCGCGGTGTAGTTGCAGGCAACAAACGACGCGCGGGAAGCGATGCCAAGCAGCACGGCATTATCGCGCGCCGTGCGCAGGGCCTCGATGCTGATGTCCGTGCCGACGCCGATTGCTTCCGGCAGCTCGGACAGTAGTGCAAGAAGGATCGCGCCAGACCCGGTGCCGATGTCGGCGATGCGAGGCTGCTGGCCACGGTCACGGCGGTCGCGGCTCACTTCAAGCGCGAGTTCGACGATGGTTTCGGTGTCCGGGCGCGGCACCAGCGTCGCCGACGACAGCTTTAGAGGCAGACCCCAGAATTCCTTGACGCCGAGAATCCGCGCAACAGGCTCGCCTGCAACGCGCCGTCGTGCGAACTCCTCGATGCGATGCGCCTCCTCCGGCTTGAGCCGGCGGGATGCCGCAGTGATCATGCCGGTGAAATCGAGCCCAAGAACGTGACCGACCAGCAAGCGGGCGTCGAGTTCGCCCGGAGTAATGCCGGCGGATTGCAGATAAGATGTGAGGGCGCGGCGCGCATCCTCGACAGTCCTGCCATCAAATCGACCGGTCACGTGCATCCTGCGTTTTGCCTCGAACGGCACTTGTTAGCCGATCGCGCATGCAGCGTCGATATTGCTTGCGTCAAGGTGCAGCGAATGCTCTTCGTGGAATCACGCTGAAATTCCATCCGGGAATGAAAATGACCATGGCGGCCTACGACGATCAAAATATCTTCGCCAGGATCCTTCGCGGCGAGATTCCCTGCTTCAAGGTTTACGAGACAGATCGCACTTTTGCCTTTCTCGACATCATGCCGCGATCGCCGGGTCATACGCTGGTGATTCCGAAAGCGCGGCGCGCGGTATCCTTGACGTCACCGAGGATGATTTTGCCGAGGTCGCAAGGTCGGCAAAGCGGATCGCGATGGCGGCGATGAAGGCTTTCAAGGCCGACGGCGTCATCATTCAGCAGTTCAGCGAGCCTGCCAGCGGCCAGGTGGTTTTTCACCTGCACATGCATGTGATGCCCGTAAGTGCCGGGATAGAGCTGCTGCCGGCTCAGACCCACAAGGCAGACGCCGCCGTGCTCGAACAGCACGCGCGGCGCATGATCGCCGCGCTCTAGTACCGCCGATCTGAAGTCCCTGCACCACAAGCGGCCATGATCGCTTCCGAAGTTCGTGACGGTGGGTGCTGCGATGGAGCACGAACTTCGGAAAGTGGGCACTAGACCCCGAGATATCGCTGCAGAACCTCAGGCTGGGCCTTGATCTCTTCCGCCGGCCCTTCGTGCACGATGTGTCCGTTGTTGATGATGTAGATGCGCTGGGCGAGCGCGAGGGTGGCGGCCAGATTCTGCTCGACGAGCACGATGGTCTGGCCGGCCGCGGCAAGATTGCGGCAAGCGGTCATGAGGTCGCGCACGATCACCGGCGCCAGACCTTCAAAGGGTTCGTCGAGCAGAATGATTTTCGGATCGCGAATCAGCGCGCGCGCGATCGCAAGCATCTGCTGTTCGCCGCCCGAAAGATCGGTGCCGCGGTTGGCCCGGCGCTCCCTCAAGCGCGGAAACATCTCGTAGACCCGATCGAGCGGCCAGCGTTTCGAGGCGGTGATTCCGGCGAGAACAAGATTCTCTTCGACGCTCAGGCTGCCGAAGATTCGGCGTTCCTCGTGAACAAGCTGCATGCCCACTTGCGCGATCTTGTGGCTCTTCCGGCCGGCCACGTCGACACCGTCGAACACAATCGACCCGGTCTTCGGGGTTACGACGCCCATCAAGCTTTTAAGCGTGGTGCTTTTGCCGGCGCCGTTGCGGCCCAACAGCGCCACCACCTCGTTGCGCTCGACCCGCATCGAGACGTCGAAGAGGATGTGAGAATCCCCGTAATAGCTGTTCAGGCCATTTACTTCGAGCAGGCTCATGCGGCGAGGACTCCATGCACGCCGCCCAGATAGGCTTCCTGGACGGTGGCGTTGTTCTTGATTTCCTGCGGCGTTCCTTCGACCAGCACGCGGCCTTCCTGCAGCACTGTGACGCGTTCGGCGAGCTCGAACAGCGCGTCCATATCGTGGTCGATGATGATCATCGTACGGCCCTGGCTGATCGATTTGAGCAGTTTCACCGTCTCAACGCGTTCGCGCGGGCTCATGCCGGCCAGTGGTTCGTCAAGCAGCAGCAGGCTCGGCGAGGTGGCGAGCGCCAGCCCGATTTCCAGCCGGCGCTTTTCTCCATAAGCGAGCTCCGAAACCGGTGTATCCAGGCGCCCCGTCAGATTGACCAGCTCGAGTGTATGTTCCACGCGTTCGGATAGTCCGGGTATGGCGTTGATGCTGCGGAACAGGTCGAGGCGGAATTTGCCGCGAAGCGCCGAAAGCGCTGCGATCGTCAGATTTTCGCGAACCGTCAGGCCTGCAAACAACTGGTTGACTTGATAGCTCTTGGTCAGGCCGAGCTGGCACACCTCGGTGACGTTCATTCCGGTGATGTTGCGACCCTCGAACATGATGGTGCCCGAGGTTGGCTGAACCTCGCAGGTCAACATCTTGAAGAACGTCGACTTGCCGGCGCCGTTGGGGCCGATGATGCCGCGCAGTTCGCCGCGATTGACCGTGAAATCGATGTCGCTGTTGGCGAGCAGGCCGCCGTATCTTTTCGTCAGTCCCCGTGCCTGCAGGATCGGACCGGCGGCGTTGCCGTGTTCGCGTCGGCTCGCCGGCATGGACGGTGGAGCTGGCTGCCGCGCGACGCTGGCCTCGGCCGCAAGTTGTTGTTGTTGTTCGGCTGTGGCGGCTGGCTCTTCCGCCGGCTCCGGTGCAGGCGCGCTTGCCGGTGGCGAGGTCATAGAGGCTTGCGATGCCGCCGATGATGCCGTTGCGAAGAAAGCAGACCAGCAACACGAAGACGACACCCAGCACGAGCTTCCACGCTGCACCGAGGCCGAGAACGGCCTGGAGGAAATCCTGCAAGGAAAGCCAGACGGCGGCGCCGACCAGCGGTCCGAACAGCGTTCCGCGGCCGCCGATCGCGGTCTGCATCACGAGCTGTCCCGAGGTATCGAAGGTAAACGCATCCGGCGGCATGAACGCCTGCAAGACGCCGAGCAGGCCGCCCGCGAAGCCGGCATAGGCCGCGGCGATCACGAACGCGGTCAGTTTGTAACCGTGTATGTTGTGGCCGACCGCACTCGCACGCAGCGGATTGTCCCGAATGGCGTTGAAGACGGCGCCAACCGGTGAGCGCACGATGCGCAAGGCGATGATGACGCCGATGAAGTAGCAAAACGCCAGGAACCAATAGAGCGACCAGCCGGTCGTGAAGTTAAGCGTCGTGAAGCCGAGGTTGAAGCTCGGGGTCGGCACGCCGGGCAGGCCGTTCTCGCCACCCGTCCAGTCCGCCAGCGGATTGAACTCGACAAAATAGAACACCTCGGCGATGGCCACCGTGATCATCGCGAAATAGATGCCGGTCCGCCGAAGCGCGATCAGGCCGACGAGATAGCCGACGGCGGCCGCCGCGATCATGCCGATGACGAGCGCCAGCAGCACGTTGGGAAATCCGGCACGGGTCAGGAGATACGCCGCCACGAATCCGCCGGTGCCGTAGAAGGCGGACTGGCCGAACGACAACAGGCCGGTGAAGCCGAACAGAATATCGAAGCCGAGGCCGAACAGGCCCCAGACCAGGATCCGGTTGACGGTGTTGGGCGCAAAGCCGAGCAGCGGCAGAAGGAAAGGTGCAGCGATCAGGCCGGCCGCCGTGAGGGCCTCGATCAGGAAGGGTCGCTGTTTCAGCATGACAAAAGCGCTTTCATTCGCGGCCCTGAGTACCAAGCAGGCCGTGCGGCCGGAGCACCAGCACGAGCGTCATTGCCGCAAACAGCATGACGTAGGCGTAGCTCGGGTTGAACATGGAAGTGACACTGATGATCTCGCCGGCGATCAGGCCGCCGAGGATGGCGCCGGGAAACGAGCCGACGCCGCCGATCACCACCACCACGAAGGTCTCGACCAGAATGTCGTCGCCGACGCCCGGCGTCAGCGAAACCACGGGGGCGTTGACGATGCCGGCAAAGCCGGCGGCCATGGCGCCGATCCCGAACACGATCATGAAGACGCGATAGACGTTGATGCCGAGCGAATCGACCATCACCGAATCTTCGATGCCGGCGCGAACGATCATGCCGAGCCGGGTGCGGTAGAGCACGATGAACAGGCTGCCGAGCGCGACCGCGACGATGCCGACCACCGCGAGGCGATAGGTCGGATAATACATGAAGCCGAGCGAGGTGATGCCTTGCAGCAAGGGTGGCGGCGGCACCATCTGCGACTGGCTGCCGAACAGGAAGCGCACGATCTCGACAAAGCAGATGCCGAGCCCGAACGTCACGAGCAACTGGTCCTCGTGGGGACGATGATAGAAGTGCCGGATGATGATGCGTTCCATCGCCACGCCAAGCACCATCACGAAGAGCGATCCGGCGATGACGGCGGCGACGAATGAGCCCGTATAACTGAAGGCGAGGTATCCGGCATAGCCGCCGATCATGAACATCGCGCCATGCGCGAGGTTAAGAACCCCGAGCGTGCCGTAGATGATGGTCAATCCGGAGCTGATGAGCGCGAGCAGCGCGCCGAGCGCCAGCCCGTTGAAAAGCTGTGAGGTGAAATTTGGCCAGTTGATCATAATATCAAATCCACGTGTTCGCGGATCATTAGACACGAAAAGAACGCCGTGGGTAGTGTCTCCCTACCCACGGCGTCCGATGTGACTACGAACCTAAGTATAGTCGCCGAGATTGCAGCCAAAGGCATCCGGCTTCTGCATCAAGCCGTCGCCGGGGACGATTTCGACGATCTCGTAATAGTCTTCCTTGTTCTTCATGTCCTTTTCCATCTTGCCCTTGACGATGATCACGGGGCGGACGCACTGGTGATCTTGCGCGCGATAGTGGACATCGCCGACGAAAGAGGGAAGGGTTTCGCCCTTTTCGTAGGTCTTGATGATATCGGGCGGATAGAAGCTGCCGGCCTCCTCGACCATCCGCGCCCAATGAGCAAAGCTGATATAGGCGTTCTCGGCGCCCCATTCGGGCTTGTAGCCGTACTTCTTGCTGAACTCATCGTTGAACATTTTCGCCAGTGGGAATTTGTCTTCGACAGTCCACCAATAGTCGGTTGCCGCGTAGACCCCCTGCATCAGGCCGCCGGTTTCGCGAGCGACGAACGGAACTTGATAGGGAACAACCAGCTTCATCTTTTCGAGCACGCCGAACTGCTTGGCCTGCTGGATCGAGAGGACGGCGTCGTGTCCCCAGTTGACGTTGATCAGAACGTCGGCGCCCGAGTTCGCGACGTTGAGAAGGTAGGATGAATAATCCGGCGCGCCGAGCGGCGAAACCTGGTTGGTGACCGTCGTCCAGCCAGCTTCCGCGAGGTGGTCCTGCATCGATTTCGTGACGGTATGGCCATAGGTGTAGTCCGGCGTCAGATACGCGGCCTTCTTGCCTTTTCCGAATTGCTTGACCAGCACCGGTGCGATGGCGGACGCGGCCGTCTGGCCGAAGAAGTTCTGGCGGAAGCCGTAGCGCACGCAATCCTTGCCGGTGGTGTCGTTCGAGCCGGAAATGCCGCAGACGAACAGCACCTTCTCGCGCTGCGCCAACTTGTTCAGTGCTACCGCCACCGCGCTCGAGGTGCCGCCGGTGATCATCACCGCCTTGTTCTCGCTGATGAAGCGCTGCTGCGCCTGCACCGCCTCGTTCGGCTTGGCCGCGGAATTGGCGACGCCGAACTTCAGCTCCTTGCCGAGCACGCCCTTGGTGGTCTTCGGCGAGATCTTCTTGATCAGTTCGTGCCCGCTATTGATGTGGTCGATCGCGAGCTGGTAGCCCTTGAGTTCATCCTCGCCCTGCACAGCGTAAGTGCCGGTGCGCGGGACCGAGATTCCGATGAACACCGAGGAGCCCGAAGAGCCGGCGGGATAGGTGCCGATCGCTGCGTGATCTTCTGCGAAGGCCGGCATGACGAACGAGCCCGGCAACAGGGCGCCACCGGCAAGGCCGGCGCCGGCTTGCAGCAGGGTGCGGCGCGATACGCTCGCGCTCAATTCCGGACGCAATCCCTTGGTATCCATCGTTCAATCTCCCTCAGCCATCGTTGTTGTTGTCGCGCACAACAAGCCCGCCGCCGGGTACCGGCGATCGGGTCATGCGTCGTCGCTGCGTGGCGCAGCTTGTCGCCGTTAGCATTGCCCTCTGAGACAATCTGTCAATGTCACTTTGGTCGAAGGATGTTGCGGGAATATCGGTATACGATATATCTCGATTAACCCTTCGACCCCTTAATATATGCGCGAACATGGTCCGAACCCGGCAGGCCGATAAGCGAAGCGCCGCTTCGCGAGAGCAGTCTGAACCTTGCGGCGACAGCGTCTCTGTCTCGCCGCCCGAGGGCCTGAGCGTTCGCGCGGTCAATGTGCTGAAAGAATTGGCCCCCGAAATGATCGGGCTGGAGCCACCGAAAGGCGCATGGGTTCCGCCGGATGATCTGCTTCAGCAGTTAACTGCCCGGCATCTGGCGACCGCCCGCAATTGCGGGCCGCAGACGGCGCGCGAGATCATCAACTGGGCCCGCGGACGGGGCGTCTCCATCAGCTCGCCGCTGTTTGCGGGCAAATCGCTGTCGGACGTATGGCAAGGCCTGGCGGCGCGTGCGTCGGCGGGGAAACTCACCCGGGGCGAGATCACCGAAGCGCTGGAGAAGTCGATCCGCCGCAAGAGCGCCCGCATTCCGGTCGCCTTCCAGATCATTCTTCTGAAGATCCTGAGCTCGACCTACGATCCGCCGATGCCTTGACGGGCTGCGCCAATCTCAATCGTGCGGCCTCAAAGTCGCGGTTTCAATCTTGCAGGCTCGCCGGCGCAAACAGGGTGGTTCCGTTGACCGCCGCTTGATAGCCTCGCCGGGCGACTTGCATGATCCAGCAGGCTAAGGGGCAAGGGCAGCGACATGGCCCAATCCAAGCGACAGCGTCCTCCGTCAACACGGGCAGGCGTCGCCAACAGGTCCGGCGGCAAAGACCCGTGCGGTCGACTACAAGGCGCTGGCGCAGTTCCGCTATCAGCTGCGCGTATTCCTCGCCTTCAGCGAGAACGCCGCCGGAGCGGCACGGGTTGACGCCGCAGCAACATCAGGCGCTTCTTGGTATCAAGGCGTTTGTCGATCCTGGCCCCGCAACGGTCAGCGACGTCGCGCGGTTCTTGCTGATCCGGCATCATTCTGCCGTCGAGCTCGTCAAGCGCATGGAGAAGCGTGGGCTGCATCAAGCGCGCTGCCGATCCCGAAGATGCGAGGCGCGTGCATCTCAGGCTCACGTCGAAGGGCGAGCAGAAACTGCAGGCAGTCTCCAAAATGAACGTCGGGCGAATTGCGCCGCGCGACGAGCCCGGCGATGGTCAGACTACTGAAATCAGTCCAGTCGCTCCGAGAGCCGTGACCGCCATCCGGGCGGTGACGGCGGGCTCAGGCCGCGGCGCCTTGCGCCGCGAGCTGGGCGGCCTGATGCTCGGTCGTCAGCGCGTCGATCAATTCGCCGATCGATTCGCCGGAGATGACCTGCGGCAGCTTGTAGAGCGTCAGGTTGATGCGGTGGTCGGTGACGCGGCCTTGCGGAAAGTTATAGGTGCGGATGCGTTCGCTGCGGTCGCCGGAGCCGACCTTCTCCTTGCGGTCGGCGGAGCGCGCCGCATCGATGCGCTGGCGTTCGGCGTCATAGATGCGCGAGCGCAGGATGTTCATGGCGGACGCACGGTTCTTATGTTGCGAACGGCTGTCCTGCATCATCACCACGATGCCGGTCGGGATATGGGTGATGCGGATCGCGGACTCGGTCTTGTTGACGTGCTGGCCGCCGGCGCCCTGCGCCCGCATGGTTTCGATCCGCAAATCATCGCTCTTGATGTCGACGTCGACATCCTCGACCTCCGGCAGCACGGCAACCGTCGCGGCCGAAGTATGGATGCGGCCTTGCGTTTCCGTATCGGGCACGCGTTGCACCCGGTGCACGCCGGATTCGAATTTCAGCTTGGCGAACGCGCCGCGGCCCTGCACCTCGGCGATGATTTCCTTGTAGCCGCCGACCGTGCCTTCGCTGGCCGAGATCACCTCGACCTTCCAGCCCTGCAAGTTCGCGAAGCGCTCGTACATCCGGAACAGATCGCCGGCGAACAGCGAGGCTTCGTCGCCGCCGGTGCCGGCGCGGATTTCCAGCACCACGTTGCGGTCGTCCATCGCGTCCTTCGGCAACAGCGCAACGCGGATTTTCTGCTCGAGGTCGCCGATGCGCGCCTGCAAGGTTTCGCGCTCGGCCTCCGCCATGCCGCGCATTTCAGGATCGGTCGCCGCATCCGCGATCAGGCTTTCGGCATCAGTGAGTTCGCTGCGCGCGGCGCGATAGGTCTTGACGGCGTCGATCAGCGGATTGAGCTCCGCGAGCTCGCGGGTGATCTGCACGTACCGGTCCGAGCCGACCTGTCCCAGCAGCTCTGCTTCAAGCGAGGCGTGGTGCGCCAGCAGAACGTCCAGTTTGGCTTCGGGGAGCATCGACATGATCAAGTCTCGAATATAGGCGGTTTCGCAAATGCAGGTGGCGGAGCAGGAAATGATGGCCCGCTACAACGCCAGGCCTTCGGCCTCGGCGAACTCGGTGAGCTTCTGGCGGATCGATACGCTGCCGGACGGTGCATCGAGCATCGCGGTCATGGCGGCCTGGGCCTTTTTGGCGTCGAGATCGAGAATCATCGCCTTGACCGGGCCATGTGCGGTCGCCGACAGCGACAGCGAGCGATAGCCGAGCGCGATCAGCGCCAGCGCGCCGATCGGCTTTGACGCCATCTCGCCGCAGAGCGAAGCGGACTTCCTGGCGAGGTTGGCTTTTTGAACGATCTCGCGCAGCACCCGCAGGATCGGCGCCGACAAGGTGTCGAACCGCTCGGAAACCTTGGCGTTGCCGCGGTCGACCGCGAACAGGAATTGAAACAGGTCGTTCGACCCCACCGAGACGAAATCGACTTTCTTCAAGAGCTCGTCGAGCTGATAGAGCAAAGCCGGCACTTCCAGCATGGTGCCGATATCGATCCGCTCCGGCAGCGCGTGCCCGTGCTGGCGCAAATAGGTCAGTTCGCGCTCGACGATGCTCTTGGCGGCATCGAATTCGGCGACCTCGGATATCATCGGGAACATGATGCGCAAGGAGCGCCCGCCGCCGGCGCGCAGCAATGCGCGAATCTGTCCGCGCAGCAGGCCGGGACGATCCAGCCCAAGCCGGATCGCACGCCAGCCGAGCGCCGGGTTTTCCTCGATCACGCTCTCCATATAGGGCAGCGCCTTGTCGCCGCCGATGTCGAGCGTGCGGAACGTCACCGGCTTGTCGCCGGCCGCGTCCAGCACCGTGCGGTACAAAGCGAGCTGGTCGCTGGTGCGAGGCAGGCTCTGGCCCACCATGAACTGCAACTCGGTGCGGAACAGCCCGATGCCGGCCGAACCGGTGTCATCGATATGCGGCAGGTCGATCGCCAGGCCTGCATTGATGAGAAGTTCGACGGGCTGGCCGTCCCTGGTCATGCAGGGCTTGTCGCGCAGGGCCGAATATTGCGCCTGCCGCCGTGCGCGAAACCGCACCCGCTCCGCATAGGCCTGTTCGATCTCGGTCGAAGGGCGGACATAGATCGAACCCGACGTGCCGTCGACGATGATGGCGTCACCGGGATCGGCGATGCCCGGCGCATTCGGCACTTCGCCGACCGCCGGAATGCCGAGTGCGCGGGCCACGATCGAAACGTGCGAGTTGGCGGTGCCTTCCTCCAGCACCAGGCCGCGCAGGCGCTTGCGGTCGTAGTCGAGCAGCGCCGCGGGTCCCATCGCGCGCGCGATCAGGATCGCGTTGTCGGGCAGTTGCTCGCGCGAAGGCGCGTGATCCTGTCCGACCAGTTGCCGCATCAGGCGATGACCGAGGTCCTCGAGGTCGTGCAGCCGGTCGCGCAAGTAAGGATCCGTCGAGCGCAGCATGCGCGCGCGGGTGTCGGACTGGACGCGTTCGACCGCGGCTTCCGCGGTGAGGCCGGTGGCGACCGCCTCGTGCAGCTTGTGCGACCAGCCATGATCGTTGGCGAACATCCGGTAGGCTTCCAGCACGTCGCGATGCTCACCGCCGTCGGCAACATCGCCGCGTTCCAGCATGCGGTCGAGATCGGCGCGCAATTTGGTCAGCGCCGCGTCCAGCCGCTTGATCTCCTTCGGCAGGTCCTCGGCGATGTAATTGGTGATGACGACGCGCGGCTCGTGCAGCACGACATGGCCCAGCGCGATGCCGTCGGACAGGATCGCGCCGACCTTGTGCAGCGAATGCCGCGCGGCGGGTTCGGCGCCCGGCTGCGCCAGCGCGGCCAGTTCGCCGGAGGCGATCATTTCCGCCAGCACCATCGCGGTGGTCTGGAGCGCCTCGACCTCTTCCTCGACATAGGTGCGCTTGGCGCGGTTCTGCACCACCAGCACGCCGAGCGTGTTGCCGGCGCGCAGGATCGGCACGCCGAGGAAGGAGTGATAGATTTCTTCGCCGGTCTCGGGGCGGAACGAGAAGGCCGGGTGGCTCTGGGCGTCGCTGAGGTTGAGCGGGGTTGCCTCGCTGGCGACGAGGCCGACCAGGCCTTCATGCGCGCTCAAGACCGTGCGATGGACCGCGTCGCGGTTGAGGCCTTCGGTGGCGTAGAGCTCGAGCGTGTTGTCGACCCGCAGGACGTAGACCGAGCACACCTCCGCCACCATGTTGGCGGCGATCAGCACCACGATCTTGTCCAGCCGCTCCTGCGCGCTGACCTGCTCCGCCATGGTTTCGCGAAGCCGTCTCAACAGGACGCGGGGGCCTCCCGACGCGCTTCGCATTGGTTCAAATCCTCTCCCGCCTGGCCAGCCTACCGGGTGGCCGGGAGTTGGCGTTAAACTCAGAACGCTACAATTTTATTCATTCGGCGGCGCCGCGAATCCAGTCTATCGGCCAAATCGCACCGCCAAAACAGTGGCACAGATCACAATCGGGCTCATTCAGGCCGTATACCGAATCGAGCCTTGTTTTGCCAAGCAAAAGGCCTGCCAGTCGTCCCGATTGTCGATGCTCGATGCATGCATCAGCGAAGTGATGCGACACGTGTCAAAGCCGTACACACCATCTGGCGTAGCTGCACCAATCTATGTTGCAGCCGCTAAGAGAAATTGTTTCTAAACTTGATCGAGGCCGTAGAGCGTGTGGAGCGTGCGCACGGCGAGTTCGGTATAGGCGGTGTCGATGAGCACCGAAAACTTGATTTCCGAGGTGGTGATGGCGCGAATGTTGATGTTGCGCGCCGCAAGCGCCGCAAACGCCTTGGCGGCGACGCCGGCGTGGCTGCGCATGCCGCTGCCGATCACCGAAACCTTGGCGACGTCGGTGGCGCTGTCGAGCCGGGCATAGCCGATCTTGGTCTTGGCCGAGGTGATGGTGTCGCGGGCGCGCGTATAGTCGGAGGCCGGCACCGTGAAGGTAAGGTCGGTGGTCTTGCCGTCTTCCGAGACATTCTGGACGATCATGTCGACGTTGATGTTGGCATCCGCCAGCGGGCCGAAGATCGTGGCCGCAACGCCCGGCTTGTCCTCGATCTGGCGGATCGAAATCTGGGCCTCGTCCTTGGAAAAGGCGATACCGGTGACGACGTGGCTTTCCATGATTTGCTCCTCGCTGCAGATCAGCGTACCGGGCGGCTGGTTGGCGTGGGGGTCGATATCTTCCGGCTTGTCGAAGCTCGAGCGGACGAAGATCGGCATGTTGTGCACCATGCCGAGTTCCACGGAACGAACCTGAAGCACCTTGGCGCCGAGCGAAGCCAGTTCGAGCATGTCTTCGAACGCGATCCGGTCGAGCCGGCGGGCTTTTGGAACCACCCGCGGGTCGGTCGTGTAGACGCCGTCGACGTCGGTATAGATATCGCAGCGATCGGCGCGAATGGCCGCCGCAATCGCCACCGCCGAAGTGTCCGAGCCGCCGCGTCCGAGCGTCGTGACCCGGTTGGTTTGCGGATTGATCCCCTGGAAGCCGGCGATGACCGCGACCTCCTTGCGTTCCTTGAAGCGGTTGAGCAGCTCGCTGCCGTCGATGTCGAGAATTCGCGCCGAGGCGTGGGCGTCGCTGGTCTTGATCGGAAGCTGCCAGCCCTGCCAGGACCGGGCCTGGATGCCGATCGCCTGCAAGGCAATGGCCAGCAGGCCCGCGGTCACCTGCTCGCCGGAGGCCACCACGGCGTCATATTCGCGCGCGTCGTGCATCGGCGAGGCCTCGCGGCACCATTCCACCAGCTCGTTGGTCTTGCCGGCCATCGCCGAGACGACCACGGCAACGTCATGACCGGCGTCGACCTCACGCTTGACGTGACGCGCGACGTTGCGGATGCGTTCGATGTTGGCGACCGACGTGCCGCCGAATTTCATCACGAGGCGACCCATGATCGACGCTGGTGATCATTCCTCCTGCGGATTATTAAGGTAACCGGGCGCAACGTTCGCGCGCAGTGCTCGAAACGCGCGTATACATAGCGGCGCGGTCGGGGGCAAGCAACCGGGCTCGGAATCGTGCCATCTTATTGAGTTAATTGAGGCTGTTGGTATGGCGCGCTACATCGACGAGATCCTGCAGCCCGGCGAAAAGGTGCTGTATTCGACCAATGCCCACTGGATCTACTATTTGCCGGCCATCGTGGCCTGGGTCGTGGCGCTGGTGCTCGTGGCTGCGTCCGTCGCTGTTCCCCCGCTGGCCGTACTGGGTCTGCCCACGGCTGCGGTGATCGCCGCGGTGGCGATCTATTTTACGGTCAAGGGCTGGTTCCATCGGTTCACCACCGAAACCGATGTCACCGACCGGCGGGTGGTGCACAAGACCGGCTTTATCAACCGGCACACTTTCGAGATATCGCTCGACAAGATCGCGAGCGTCGAAGTGAACCAGAGCATTCCGGGCCGTCTGCTGAACTATGGCAACGTCTCCATCGTGGGGATGGGAGAAGTACCGCCACAGGTCATCAAGACGATTGCCTCGCCCCTGGCGTTTCGCAGCGCCATCACCGCGCATTAGGAACAGCGCGCCATGGCCATGCAATCTCCGCCCCCTGCCGCTTCAGCCGCAGCCTCCACCGTCGATCCCGCCGAGATCGCGAAATTCTCGAAGCTGTCGGAGCAGTGGTGGGACCCCAAGGGCAAGATGGCCCCGCTGCACAAGATCAATCCGCTGCGTCTGACCTATATTCGCGACGCCGCGTGCCGGAAGTTCGACCGCAACATCAAGAGTCTCAACTGCCTTTCCGGTTTGCGTGTCCTCGACATCGGTTGCGGCGCCGGTCTGTTGTGCGAGCCGTTGTCGCGACTGGGCGCGCAGGTGATCGGCGTCGATCCGGCAGCCAGCAATATCGCAGCCGCCAAGCTGCATGCCGATCGCGGCCATCTGTCGATCGACTATCGCTGCACCACCGTCGAGGAGATGGACGTGCGCGAGCGCTTCGACATCGTGCTGGCGATGGAGGTGGTCGAACATGTCAGCGACGTCGGCATGTTCATTGGCCGCTGCGCATCGATGCTCAAGCCCGGCGGGCTGATGGTGGTTTCCACGCTCAATCGCAACTGGAAGAGCTTTGCGCTCGCCATCGTCGGCGCGGAATATGTCCTGCGCTGGCTGCCGCGCGGCACCCATCAATGGGAAAAATTCGTCACCCCCGACGAACTTGCACGTCACCTCCTCGATAACCGGCTAACGATCGCCGAGCAGACCGGCGTAGTCTATAGTCCCTTCGCCGATCGCTGGGGTTTGTCGTCCGATATGGATGTGAACTACATGATGATCGCGGAAGGCATGATCTAGCCTGATTCCGTTTTCTCGTGTCCCTCATTTCCTGATGTTCACCGCCGCTTCGCTCTGGATCCCCTTCACCGTCACCGCAGCCGCGGGTCAGGTGGCGCGCAACGCCATGCAGCGGCAATTGACCGGGCCGCTCGGCACCTGGGGCGCCACCAATATCCGCTTCCTGTTCGGTTTTCCGTTCGCCATCCTGTTCTTTGCCGGCGTGCTGGCTTTTACCGGTGACGCGATGCCGTCGCCGACACCGGCGTTCTGGCCGTGGCTCTTGTTGGGTGCGCTCTGTCAGATCGTCGCGACCGGGCTGATGCTGGTTGCGATGAACGATCGCTCCTTCGTCGTCACAACGGCCTATCTCAAGACCGAGGCGATCCAGACCGCGATTTTCGGCTTTGTCTTTCTTGGCGATCATCTGACAACCCTGAAGGTGATCGCGATCCTGATCGCCACGATCGGCGTCGTGATCACGGCGCTGCGGCCGGGCGGCGAGAAAGGCTTCTCTGACTGGCGGCCGACCGTGATCGGTCTTGTTTCAGCGGCGGCTTTCGCGCTTTCGGCCAACGGCTATCGCGGCGCCATCATCACGATCGAGGGGGCTTCGTTCGTGACGGCGGCGACCTACACGCTGGTGTTCGGCCTGTTCGTGCAGACGCTGATCCTGACGGTCTATCTGCTGGCGCGCGCGCCTGATGTGCTTCGGGATATTCTCAAACTGTGGAAGCCGTCGCTGCTGGCGGGCTTCATGGGGGCGTTCGCCTCGCAGTTCTGGTTCCTGGCGTTTGCGCTGACCGCCGCCGCCAATGTGCGCACGCTGGCGCTGGTCGAAGTGCTGTTCGCACAGGGCGTGGCGTATTATTCCTTCAAGCAGCCGCTTTCGGCGCGCGAGCTTTTCGGCATCGTGCTGATCGTGGCCGGGGTAGGGCTGCTGGTCGCGCTCTAGGTGCGGATCAACACGCCGCGGATGTCAGTTCCGGTCGTCCGGCAGGGTCGGAAGCGGCAGCACCTCGACGCCTTCGTCGATCAGCGCGCGGGCTTCATCCGGCGAGGCGTCGCCGTAGATCGGGCGATGTTCGATATCGCCGTAATGCATCTTGCGAGCCTCGTTCGGAAAGCGCTCGCCGACATTGTCGGCGGTCTTGACGATGTGATCGCGTAATTCCCTGAGCTTGGCGCGCAGCTCGCGCTCCTGCGCCATCAGCAAAGGCGTCGACGCCGCGGGCGGGGTCACGTCAGCGGTTGTTGCGGGCGCCGGCAAAGCTTCGGATGGTGTGGCCTCGCGCCCCTTCTTGCTGACGATCTGCGGAGCCATGATGGCGCGTTCGACATCGCTCGAACCGCAAATCGGGCAGCTCACGAGCTTGCGGCGCTCCTGCTGCTCGTAAGCGGACGAGCTCTGGAACCAGCTTTCGAACGCATGGCCCTTTTTGCAGCGCAGATTGTAATGGATCATGCTGACCCTGCCGATCCCCGTACCACATGCAGGTGATCCGGGCCCGATTTTGGATCGGTAACCGAAAACCGCCGGCCATGTTGCAGCGATGGCACCGTCTTGCGCGCGGTCTCGACCAGAGTGGGATCGATCTTCGCCATGAAGACGCCGGGCTCGGTGCCGCCCTCGGCCAACACTTCGCCCCAGGGGGCGATGATCAGCGAATGCCCGAAGGTCTCGCGCTTGTTTTCGTGCATGCCGCCCTGGGCCGCGGCGAAGACGAAGCAGCCGTTTTCGATAGCGCGAGCGCGCAGCAGCGTGTGCCAATGGGCCTCGCCGGTCTTCCGGGTGAAGGCGGAGGGCACGGTGAGGAACGAGGCGCCGCTTTCGGCGAGCGCGCGATAAAGCGCGGGAAAGCGAACGTCGTAGCAGATCGTAAGCCCGATGCGTCCCCAGGGCAGATCGGCAATGACAGCGGTCTCGCCCGGTTGATAGTTGGCGGATTCGCGGTAGCTCTCGCCGCCCGGCAGGTCGATGTCGAACATATGGATCTTGTCGTAGCTCGCGATTATCAGGCCATCGGGTCCGATCAGGAATGAGCGGTTGACGGCGCGCTCAGCGGAGGCGCGCAGCGCCAGCGAGCCGATGTGCAGATGGATTTTCAGTTCGGCCGCGAGCGCCCGGTAGGCTTTCAGCGAAAGATCGTCCGCCTCGCCGGCGAGATGCTCAAACAGCGCCTTGCGGTTCAGCTGCATCATGTTGCTGACTTCGGGCGTGAGCACGTATTCGGCGCCTTGCGCCGCCGCCTGACGGATCAGTCTGGTGCCCTGTTCAAGGCTCGGCTCAGGCAGCAGGCCGGTGCGCATCTGCACCATGGCGGCAGTGAAGGAGCGATCAGCGCTCATGAGTTTGCCTCTTCGCCAGCGAGCAACGCATCCAGCTTGCCTGCGCGGTCGAGCGCATAAAGCTCGTTGCAGCCGCCGACATGGGTCTGGCCAATGAAAATCTGCGGAAAGGTCGAGCCGTCGCCCGCGCGATCGTACATCTGGTCGCGCAGAGCGGGATCGTTCGCGACGCTCAACTCGGTGAAATCGCGCATTCTTGCGCGTCAGCAGTTGCTTGGCCGCGGTACAATAGCCGCAGCCCGGGCGGGTATAGATTTCGATCGCAGCAGCCATGACGCGCTCTCGTGGTCCGATTCGAAATAATGCTCGGAATAACCGATTATATGGGGGTTCGGTGGCTCTCGACAACCCGGGCGAAGACCAGCACATCGACCGTTGTCGCCTTTGCACGCAAAAGTGCGCGTGCGCACGCATCTACCGTTGCTCCCGACGTCAGCACGTCATCGATCAGGATGACACGGCGGCCGGCGACGAGATGCTGGCGGTCGGACGCGACCTTGAATGCCCCCTGCACGTTACTTGCCCGTTGTGGCCGCGAGAGGCCGATCTGCTGTTCAGTGGGACGAATGCGGCGCAGCGCCTCCACGGCGACCGTAACGCCGGTCTGTTGCGCGATGATGCGCGCGAGTGCGCCCGACTGATTATACCGGCGGCTCCAGCCGCGCCGCCAATGCAGCGGCACGGGAACGAGCACGTCCGCCTCGTCGAGGAGTTCCCGCCCGGCGCGCGCCATCCAGCGGCCCATCGCCGGGGCGAGGTCGGTGCGGTCCTGGTATTTCAAGGCGTGCACCAGCGTTCGCGCCACATCGTCATAGCGAACGGCCGCTCGGGCTCGCGCATAGGCCGGCGGATGGGCGATCGCCTCCATCGACAGCATGTCGGGGCCGGGATCGTAGACGAAGGGGATTCCGAGCCGCGGGCAAAAGGGCGGCGCGATGAAAGACAGCTTGGCCCAGCAGTCGGCGCAGACGCCTTCGCCCTCGACCGGCTCGCGGCAGGCCACGCACAAGGTCGGCAACGCGACATCGAGCGCGATCCTGGCCGCGTGCGACCACGCATTCCGGCATGCGGAGAATGCACTGTGGAGATGCGAGGAGATGGAGCGGGAGGGCGTCGGCGTCCATGATCATCAAGCTAACGCCGCGCCTCCCCTTGCTCAAGCGGCAACGTGCTCAAGCGGCAACAGTGTGGTGTGAAGCGAGGTGCGGCGGTCTTGCCAAGATCGCAAGCGGTCGCCAGCTAGATGCTATCGTCGCATTGATCTGACCGTGAAGCCGCCGCATCACCATGCTTCAAGTTCTTTTCCCTCAGCCCTATCAGATCGAAGTTTCCAGGCTTCGTCAGCAACTCGACGAGGCGCATCTCGCTTGGGTAACGGAATGGAGAGCGCGGCAAGCTGAGTTCAAGATCGAGAACATCCGCTTCCGCCACGATCCGCTTTGGAAGAAGCGGATTTTCAGTATTCAGGCGGCCCGCGACGGCGACATCTGGTTCTGGCGGGCCACCCGCGTCATTCTGGGCTGGGGGGTGGCGTCGATTTAGTGGAGTGGATTTGACATTCGCTGCCCACCTGGCCGTTTGCTCGCCAAGCGAATGTCCAATCCGAAACTCCACCAGACCTATATTTGGTAGTGATCCTTTGATTCTAACATTCGCAAGAGTGCCCGCTGAGAAAAGATGCGAATGTTAGAATTGGATCACTACCCTCTCGCGGCGCGCTGGCGTGAGCCGGGTTGATACGCAAGCCGGCTGTGGCCGGCGCAATAGGGCAGGCCGCCGAGCGGCTGGTTGCCGCAGAAGCAGAAGCCCTCGTCGCCCGGGCTATTGATCGGCCAGCGGCATCGTTCCTCGCTCAGTTCGAGCAGGGAGCAGTGCTGTTCGCTGAGGATCGCGTCATCGCTTGCTTCGTCCGGCGGTACCTCCGTGAACAGTTTTCGCAGCAACCGAAACTGCACCCTGGGAACCGAACGCGAGCGATCGGTCTTCGTGCGGGCCGCCGTATCTCCGGTTTCTTGTCGCGGGTCAGGTTGAGGCGGGAAAGCTTGCCGATCACGGCATTGCGGCTCACCCCGATTTCGTTGGCGATCTGACGGCATGAGAGCCCGGCCGCGAAATGGCTTTTGAGGAGTTCGATGCGTTCGGTGGTCCAGGTGTTGTCGGGCATTTGAAAGTCCAAAAAGTATGAGCCGTCACGCCGGCTCCCCCAAGGCCTCCCAGTTGCCGATCCGTCCCGAATGCCGCCTACGGAGCTTTGCCGTTGTCGCGGATCGAAAGCAGCCCGTCCTTGATGGCGAGACGAATACCCTCCTCAATCAGGGTCCTCGCAACGCCTGGCACGCTTGTCCCGTGGGTCCCCTGCCTGACCAGTTTTTCGAGGTAGGTGATGGTCGAGAGGGCCAAGGTGACTGGAACTCGGTCGGTTTCGGCTTTTTCTGTGGCCATAAAAAACGCTAGCCCTTAACTGAGGTACTTAAAAGTATCTATTAAGAGTTTATTAAGCCCCAAAACGGCTCGGATTGCGAGTCGAAAAGCAAGCGCGTACCAACCGGCATGGCTTCGAATCCGGCCGCCGCACCCCGTCTTTTCGATCGCGCTTTGCTGCGCGACCGCTTGTCGCGCGCGCAAAAGTTGGCGCCGGCGGCCTTCCTGCTCGATCGCGTCACGGAGGACATGGCCGAGCGGCTCGACGCCGTGCTGCGCGAGTTCAAGAACGTGGCCGAGATCGGATCACCGGGCCAAGGGCGCAGCGATCTGCTCGGCGATACGCTTGCGAGGCGCTTCGATCGCTATGCGCGGGTCGGCCTGCCCACCCAGGAATCCGAGCCGCTGGCCCTTGAAGCGCAATCGCTGGATCTCGCGATCTCCGTGCTCGCCTTTCAATTCGTCAATGATCTGCCGGGCGTGCTCGCGCAAATTCGCCGCGCGCTGCGTCCCGACGGGTTGCTGATGGCGGCGATGATCGGCGGCGACACGCTCACCGAGTTGCGGCAATCGTTCGCGGCGGCGGAAGCGGAATTGGAGGGTGGGATATCGCCGCGCGTGGCGCCGTTCGTCGACCTGCGCGATGTCGGCGCGCTGTTGCAGCGCGCGGGCCTGGCGCTTCCGGTTACCGATGTCGATCGCATCGTGGTGCGCTACGACAATGCGTTCGGCTTGATGCACGATCTACGGCGCATGGCCGCGACCAACATCCTGGTCGAGCGCCGGCGGACGCCGACCCGCCGCGCGACGATGCTGCGGATGGCGGAAATCTACCGCGAACGCTTTGCGGATTCCGATGGGCGCATCCGCGCCACCTTCGACATTGTGTGGCTGTCGGGCTGGGCGCCGCATGAAAGCCAGCAGAAGCCGCTCAAGCCGGGATCGGCGAAAACGAGCCTTGAGCAAGCGGTGAAGAAGGGGAGGGCGTGACCCTGTGGGTCACATCAACAGATCGATCAGATGCGGGATCAGCGGGATGTCCGCCGGCGGCATCTCGTAATCGCGCAACTTGTTGACGCGGACCCAGGCGAGGTTTTGTCCTTCGCGCGCGATCACCTGGCCTTCCCAGCGCCGGCAGATGTAAAGCGGCATCAACAAGTGGAAGTCGTCATAGGCGTGGCTCGCAAAGGTCAGCGGCGCGAGACAGGCCTCCTTCACGGTAATGCCGATTTCCTCGTCGAGTTCGCGAATGAGGGTCGCTTCCGGCCGCTCGCCGGGCTCGACCTTGCCGCCCGGAAATTCCCACAGGCCTGCGAGGGTTTTTCCCGGCGGCCGCTGTGCGAGCAGCACGCGTTTGTCGGGGTCGACGAGCGCGCAAGCGACGACGAGGGTCAGTTTGATGCCGGCCATGTTTTGCTCCGCCTGAAGCGGGGCTCAATCATGTCCGCCAGACGGGGGCATCGTATCGCTACAAAAGCGCGGCGCTAACAGGTTTTTTGCTGCAAGTGTTGGATGCAGTTACACGTAGTCGTCGTGGTCGTGTATTTGATGTCGTAGTAAGCAGGACCGCCGGAGTTGGCCGGGCTGTTCGTCGAACAGCGCGGGAAAATATAGACGCTGTCCGCAAGCGTCACCGTCCCGGTGATCGCATAACCCATATTGGGCGTATAGGCGTAGGTGACTTCGCCCAGAATGAACGAAACATTGTCGTTCTGACCGTTGGGATTGTTTACATTGGCCGCTGCCCCGTTGAGCGATGTGGGCATCGTCAAGTTCGTCAGATTGGTTCTGCCCGGTCCGAAGCTCGTCCCGTTATACGACTGACTCCATCGAAGGGTCAGGTTGCCATTGGCGTCGCTGGAGATTTCGGACACGGTGACCGTCATCAGCGAGCCGCTGCCGCCGGTGACGGGATATGGCGCAATGATGGACGAGGCGCCGGTCAGAATGTTGTGCATCTGGGCGGTGCTGAGCGACGTGTTCTGCGAGACCATGTCGGCGACGGAGTGTGCGGTCGCGCTGACCTTGACGTTGATCGCCATGCCGTTCGCGAGCTCGATACCGCCGATGTAAAGCGCCAACAGGAACGGCACCACGATGGCGAACTCTACCGCCGCCACGGCCTCGTCGTTCCTCCACAGTTTCCGCACGCGAAATAGCAGGCTGGTCATGGGTAGATACCTCTAGGGATTGGCCGGCTCGTTCTGGAATGCGGCGGACGCCATGATCAGCCGGGTGCCGTTGGCCTGATTTGCCAGATTGAAGCCGAGCGGCCCTCCGAAGACGGGCCAAAAATACATCACGCGGACCACGACGATATCGCCCGCGGTTCCCGGCGCGAATTGCATATTGTTGGCGTTCCCGTTGACGTCGTAGGTCGGTGTCAGCATGCCGGTATCGGCCGAGGACCACTGATTGGCGACCCGCACGTCGACCAGCAGGCCATTGCAGGTGAAAATGACGGCGGCGGCATTGCAGACGGTCTGATGAAATGCGTTCTGGGCCTGGGCCTGGGTCAGGCTGGCATCCGCTGTCTGCACCTGGCCGGTCAGGATTGTGCGGCCCGACGTCCGCACCGCGGATTCGAGTATCGACTGCGCAAAGAAAAGCAGAAACGTCTGGACGAGCGCGATGATCAGGGCGAGAAACGGCGCGGCAATGAGCGCGAACTCGACCGCCGTGGCGGCCTTTCTGTCCCTGGCAAAGGCGCCGAAAAGACTGCGGCGACCTTTTCCTGCTGTGATTTTCTCTTTGATCATGGCGTTTTTCTTACTGCGTGAGGCTGGCGGTGCTGGAGGCGACCTTGATGAACAGTTGCGTCAGCGCCCCCGTAATGTCGCCGCCGGTCGTCACGCTGGAGTAGAAGCCCGGCGAGGCGCACGCTTGCAGGTTTTGCGCGATCGTGCCGGTATGCGGAAGTTGGCTCGTCGTACTTGTCGACCCAGCTCATGTACCAGCTGTCCGTAATGTTCTGCTGGGGCCCATGTTGATGAGTTGCAGATACTCGGTGTAGAGGATCGCGATCTTGATGCCGCGGTTCTTGATCGTCGTGCACATCGCCGTGTCGAGCGGCTGCTGGCAGCGCTTGCTGCCGGCGAGGGTCGCGTTGGGGCAAGCCGAGGCGCCCGAGACGATCTTGTCCTCGACGCCGTCGGTGACGAGGAACACCACTTCCTGCGGCGTATCTCCCGCCACATTGCTGCCGAGGCCGGGGGTCAGGCATGATGTTGTTGATCTTGGTGAGCGCGCCGGCGATATCCGTGCCGTAGTCGGTGGCGGTTGCAGTGGAGGAAGAACAGCCCGTAGACGCAGTTCTGGTACAGCGACCGGCATCAGCGCGATGTTGCCGACCTTGGTTCCGGCGAGTGTCGGGGTGGTCAGCGTCGCGAGCGTGTTCAGGCCGACGTCGAACGTATAGAGCGCCGCTTTATAGGTGGTGTTGTTCAAGGCCGACATGCACTGCATGACGCCGCCCGACACGCCCGTCTGCGGGCAGTTCGTCCACGTATTGAGCAACTGGTTGACGGCATTCGTCACCAGATCGATACGCAGGGTGACATTGTTGGCGCGTGCGATCGTGAGGTTGTCCTTGGTCCCGCCGTCGTGAGCGATATTGGTTTCATGACAGGCGAAGCCGCAATTCTGCGAGGATGACGCTGGCTTGTTTCGAAGGGGCGGTGGCGTGATGAGCTTGTTGATGTCGGTCAGCGGTCGCGCCGATTCCCATGGACGGCGAGTCGTCCATCAGACAAATAGAAGTTCATGTTGGGCGCGGCCGCCGCCTTCGCCGTCGCCGAGCCGTTGATCGGCCACGACACGTTGTTCAGGAGTATTTTGGGAAAATTGTTGATGGATGCGGCGTTGTAGGTGACCTGAACCGTTCGCTGAAGTCCCACATCGGTGACGGTGATCGTGGGCGTCGGTATGCTGGTCAAGCCGGTCAACCTGTTCGCGGTCGACAAGAAGATGGCCTGAGCCGCCGCCTTGGCCACATCGTCGCTTTGCATCAGCATGGCCGGCCTGACGGCGGCGATCGCAGCCGCGTCGGCGGCCGCGTCCAACTGCTCCTTCTTGCGCAGCGCCTGGGTGAAATCGAGCGTCATGCCCAGCAGAAAGATGATCGGAACCATCGTCAGCGCGGTGATCACGGCGACATTCGCCCGGCGATCTCTCGCGAAGTGGTGCAGGCAAGCGCGGAGCATGACGTCCATCCTTATCGACACAAGTTCCTGGCAGAGGAAATTCTTCAGATCTCGGTAATCATGACGATCAAAGAGCCTCCGCCGATCTCTCGGCATGGGGAACTCTGGGGGACGGCCGTTAAGCAATGCTTACGCAGATCGCGTGAACGCAAGGGCAGCGAAAATCGGCCCGATCCGATCAAGCGGATCATTAATGAAGGGCTAAATAGCCTACGAAAATTCGAGTGAATGGCCGGCGAGGCATTGCCCGGCGCGCCTGCGCCGCCGGCGACTCTCCGCGGAAACACGCGAACTCTCGTGCGGGCCGGTATCGACCGCCGGTTGTACCTATCTCTTCATCCGCGTTGAGCGGACGAGGGGCGTTACGACCGGTAGTCGCCGTTGATGGCGACATATTCCTTGGTGAGATCGCAGGTCAGCACGCGGTCGCGGCCCTTGCCGAGGCCGAGCGCGACCTTGATGGCGATCTTCGGCTGCTTCATCGCGTTCGAAACTTCCGCCTCGTCGTAAGAGGGGTCGCGCGCGCCGCGATGGGCGACGCGGATTCCGTTGAACGAGATCGAGAGCTTGTCGCGGTCGGCGGGTTCGCCGGCCTTGCCGACCGCCATCACCACGCGTCCCCAATTGGCGTCTTCGCCCGCGATCGCCGTCTTCACCAGCGGCGAGTTGGCGATCGACATCGCGATCTTGCGCGCCGAGGCCTTCGAGGTCGCGCCTTCGACCGATATCTCGACCAGTTTGCGGGCGCCTTCGCCGTCACGCGCCACCTGCTCGGCGAGATCGGCCAGCACGGCGTGAAAGGCCTTCACGAAGGCCTTCAGGCGCGGGTCGCTGGCACGGCTGATCTTGGGCGCGCCGTGGGCGGCCGCGGCTCCGGTCGCAAAGGCGAGCAGCGTATCCGACGTCGACGTGTCGCCATCGATGGTGACGGCGTTGAAGGTGTCTTCGACGCCTGCCTTCAGCAGCGACTGCAATGCTGCGGCCGAAATCGGCGCATCGGTGAAGATGAAGGACAGCATGGTCGCCATGTCGGGCGCGATCATGCCCGCGCCCTTGGCCATGCCGTTGATCGTCACCTTGGCCTTGCCGAGCTTGACGGTCGCGGTTGCGACCTTCGGGAAAGTGTCGGTGGTCATGATCGCGCGCGCGGCGTCCATCCAGCCTTCGGGCGCGGTCTGCGTGGCGAGATCGCCCAGCACGCCATCGAACTTGGTGGCGTCGAGCGGTTCACCGATCACGCCGGTGGAAGCGAGAAAGACCTCCCCGGGCTTGCAGCCGACCGCTTTCGCCGCGATCGACGCGGTCAGCGTCGTGGCCTGGCGGCCGGTCTTGCCGGTAAAGGCGTTGGCGTTGCCGGAATTGACCACCACAGCTCGGGCTTGGCCGCGGCCAAGGTTGGCGCGGCACCACTCGACCGGCGCGGACGGGCATTTCGAGCGGGTGAAGACGCCGGCGACCGTTGTCCCCTTGTCCAGGACCGCGAGCAGCACGTCGGTGCGGCCCTTGTAGCGGATGCCGGCAGCCGCGGTCGCGAGCTTGACGCCCGCAATGACGGGCATCTCGGGAACGTCGGTCGGAGCAAGCGGAGAGACGGTCGAGGACATCGGTGCGGCCTTGTCTTGACATGGAAATCGGATTGTCATGGCCGGATCTATCCGGCCATCCACGTCATCAGCGCCTCGAACAAGGTCCCAAGACGTGGATGCCCGGCACTAGGGCCGGGCATCGACGATCCAGATACGTGATACTATTTACGCCTGAAGTCGATTTACTTCTTGGCAGGCGGCGCCATCTTCGAGTCCGAAGGCTTCATGGCGTCTGGGGCCGGCGTCGCAGCGGCCTGGTCCATGCGCTCGACCTTGGCGGCCTCGCGCAGCTTGGACACGTATTCGGCCTGCGCCTTGCGAGTCACGTAGGTCTCGATCTGGGCCTTGACCTGTTCGAAGTCGGGCGCCTTGCGGTTGCGCTTTTCCTCGACCTTGATGATGTGCCAGCCGAATTGCGACTTGACGGGATCGGAGATCTTGCCCGGCTCGAGCGAGAAGGCGACGGCGGAGAATTCCGGCACCATCTGCTCCTTGGTGAAGAAGCCGAGATCGCCGCCATCGGCAGCGCCCGGATCCTTGGACTTCTTCTTGGCGAGCTCGGCGAAATCGGCACCCTTCGCCAGCTCGGCCTTGATCGCCTTGGCCTCGTCCTCGGTCTCGACCAGGATGTGACGTGCGTGCACCTCCTGCTCGCCTTCGATCTGCTTGGCGGCCTCGTCGTAAACCTTCTTCATCGCTTCAGTGGTGGTCGCGGCCTTGCCTTCCGACGCCAGCAGATTGTCCATCAGGAGGCGGTTGCGGGCGAAACCGAGACGGGCCTTGAAGTCCGGGCGATCCTCGATCTTCTTTTCTTCCGCGGCCTTGGCGACGATCTTCATGTCGATCAGGAACGCCAGAACGTTTTCCTTCTTGGTCGCGGGGTCCATCTGCGCGAGGCTCGGCCCGAGCTCTTCTTCGGCAAGCGCGACGTCGCTTTGGCGGATTTCAGCGCCGTTCACCTTGGCAAGCACCGGGTTGGCATCTTCAGCGCGCAGCGGCAGGCTCGCGAACAGGGCAATCGCGAGTACGCCGGTGGCGGCGGCAAAGCGGACGTGCGCACCACGTTTCGCGTCTGATGACGTAGCAGTCATGGAAAATCCTTATCTCGAAAGCCGTTATGGCTGTTGCAGCGGGGCCATTTTCGTTTGGGTCATGACCTCCTCGGAAAACCGGTTTCCAGTTTTCCGGGCCATACCCTAAAGCCGCGCGACACTCGCCCAATCGTGTGGCCTTGGCAACGCGAAAAGTCTGGCAAAATGATGAAATCGCGGAAAGGCCGGCCCGATTACAGGGCGCATGATCATCTCATGACAGGCCTCGTAGGCGCCCCCGACACGTCCCGCCGGTAAACCTCGATCGGGATCGCCGGATGACGGTCTGACGACCCCGGGATGAACGGGTATCGGGCCTCCGCAAGGCCCCTCGGATTGCGTGCCCTTGGCGGCGTTGACAAGCCTTTGGGCCAGCCATATCTCTGCCAAACCTGAGTCAATGGCTACAGCGCTAATTTTCCAGCGTTTTGGCCTTTGAACCCCGGACTGCCGAACTCCCACTTATTTGACGGGCGAACTCCGGTCTAGATCGGACCTTCGCGCGTCACGATGAGTTGAATTGGCAGTCCCATTCCGGCGGACCACCTCACGGCAGCTCTGCCGAAACTAAAACAGGAAGTTGGCATGATCGGCGCGCTCGCCCGCAAGTTTTTCGGTTCCGCAAACGATCGCCGGGTCAAGGGATACCAGGGTCGTGTCGATGCCATCAACGCGCTGGAGGGCGAACTGGCGGCGCTTTCGGACGAGGCGCTGAAGGCCCGCACGGCGGAATTCCGCAACGAACTCGCCAACGGCAAGACGCTCGATGATCTGCTGGTGCCGGCCTTCGCCACGGTGCGGGAGGCGGCCAAGCGCACGCTCGGCCAGCGGCATTTCGACGTCCAGTTGATCGGCGGCATGGTGCTGCACGAGGGCGATATCGCCGAAATGAAAACCGGCGAAGGCAAGACGCTGGTGGCGACGCTTGCGGTCTATCTCAACGCGCTCGCCGGCAAGGGCGTCCACGTCGTTACCGTCAACGACTACCTCGCCCGCCGTGACTCCTCCTGGATGGGACAGATCTACAGCTTCCTCGGCCTGACAACCGGCGTCATCGTGCATGGCCTCGATGACGCCGAGCGCAAGGAAGCCTACGCCTGCGACATCACCTACGGCACCAACAACGAATACGGCTTCGACTATCTGCGCGACAACATGAAGTACCGGCTCGAGGACATGGTCCAGCGCGGGCACTTCTACGGCATCGTCGACGAAGTCGAACTCGATCCTGATCGACGAAGCGCGAACGCCGCTGATCATCTCCGGCCCGCTCGACGACCGTTCGGATTTCTACAACACCATCGACACCTTCTTTCCCAAGCTCGACAAGGCCGACTACGAGGTCGACGAGAAGCAGCGCACGGTGACGCTCACCGAAGGCGGCATGGAGAAGCTTGAAACGCTCCTTCGCGACGCCGGCCAGCTCAAGGGCGAGTCGCTCTACGACGTCGAGAACGTCTCGGTCGTCCACCACGTCAACCAGGCGCTGCGTGCCCACACGCTGTTCACCCGCGACAAGGACTACATCGTTCGCGACGGTGAGGTCGTCATCATCGACGAATTCACCGGCCGCATGATGCCGGGCCGTCGTTATTCGGAAGGCCTGCATCAGGCACTCGAGGCGAAAGAGCACCAGCCGGTTCAGCCGGAAAACCAGACGCTGGCCTCGATCACCTTCCAGAACTATTTCCGGATGTACGAAAAGCTGTCCGGCATGACCGGCACCGCGGCCACCGAAGCCGACGAACTGTTCGACATCTACAAGCTCGACGTGGTCGAGATCCCGACCAACCTGTCGGTCGCGCGTCTCGACGAAGACGACGAGGTCTATCGGACCCAGAACGAAAAATACGCCGCGATCCTCGCCGAGATCGAGCGCGCCAACGCGCGGTTGCAGCCGGTGCTGGTCGGCACCGCCTCGATCGAAAAGTCCGAAGTGCTGGCCGAATATCTCAAGAAGAACGGCTACAAGCAGATCGACTTCGGCAACGAAAAGGCGATGGACAAGCTTTACGCGGCAGCGCGCGCCGGCAAGCCGGCGAAGCTGTTTGCGGTGTTGAATGCGCGCTTCCACGAACAGGAAGCCTACATCGTGGCGGAAGCAGGCGTTCCCGGCGCGATCACGATCGCGACCAACATGGCCGGCCGCGGCACCGACATCAAGCTCGGCGGCTCGCTGGAGATGCGTATTCAGCACGAGACGGCTGGAATCGCCGACGAAGCCGAGCGAACTGCGAAGATCGAGCAGATCAAGGCCGACATCGGACGCTTCCGCGACATCGTGCTGAAGGCCGAGGAAACCGTCGAGATCGAACCGGCCAAGGGTTCGAAGCCGGCCAAGACCGTGACCAAGCCGGGCGGGCTCTACATCATCGGCTCCGAGCGCCATGAATCCCGCCGCATCGACAATCAGCTCCGCGGCCGCTCCGGCCGTCAGGGCGATCCCGGCCGTTCAAAATTCTTCCTGTCGCTGGAAGACGATCTGATGCGGATTTTCGGATCCGACCGGCTCGACAGCATGCTGACGCGTCTCGGCCTGAAGGAAGGCGAGGCCATCATCCACCCCTGGATCAACAAGGCACTGGAAAAGGCGCAGCAGAAGGTCGAGGCCCGCAACTTCGACATCCGCAAGAACCTTCTGAAGTTCGACAACGTCCAGAACGACCAGCGCAAGGTGATCTTCGATCAGCGCGTCGATCTGATGAAGGACGAGAGCGTCGCCGAGACCGTCACCGACATGCGCCACGCTTTCGTGGAAGACGTCGTGACCAAGCATGTGCCGGAACACGCTTACGCCGAGCAGTGGGACGTCGTCGGTCTCAAGGACGAGCTCAAGCGCGTGCTCGATGTCGACCTCCCGGTCGATGCGTGGGCCAAGGAAGAAGGCATTGCCGACGAAGAGCTGCTTGACCCGCATCGAGAACCACGTCGACCAGCACATGGCGGCCAAGGTCGCCCAGTGGGGTCCCGAGGTCATGCGCTATGTCGAGAAGACCATCCTGCTTCAGACGCTCGACCATCTCTGGCGCGAGCATCTGGTCATGCTCGACCATCTGCGCCAGGTGATCGGCTTGCGCGGTTACGGCCAGCGCGATCCGTTGCAGGAATACAAGTCGGAAGCGTTCAGCCTGTTCGAGGCGATGATCGCGCACCTGCGCGAGGCCGTGACGGCGCAACTGATGCGCGTCGAAATCGTGCCGCCCGAAAACCAGCAGCCGGAGTTGCCGGCGATGGAAGCGCACAAGTTCGACCCGAACACCGGCGAAGATGAAATGGCTTTTGCCAATGCGTCGCTGGTGCCGACGGCGGCCGCCGATCGCGATCCGAAGAACCAGGCGACCTGGGGCAAGGTCGGCCGCAACGAGGATTGCCCGTGCGGTTCCGGCAAGAAGTACAAGCACTGCCACGGCAAGTACGCGTGAGGGCGAAAGCCCCTCACGCTCGCCACCGCTTAACCTGCCTTGATCCTATTCGCGCCAGCGCGCCATCTTGAGCAGCGGAATGCTGTTCGGGTCCGGCGGCGCCGGCATTTGCCGCAAATAAGCGTAGATGTCCGCCGCGTCCTGGTCGGAGATCACGGCCGCCTCATAGGGCGGCATCTGGTTGGCGGGATGACGAAGCTGATTGACGAACCCGTCGAACGGAAATTCGGTGCGTGACACGCGCGGGCCCGTCATCGGTGCGCCTTGGCCGGCCAGGCCGTGGCACTGATAACACCCGGTCTCCTGATAGAGCGTCTTGCCGTGTCCGATGTTGCCGGAGGGTGTCGTTGCCTGCTGGGCCGACGCCGAGCCGATCGTCAGCGTCAGAGCCGCGGCGTGAGGATGAATTTCGTGAGGCTGGATTGCTTCATGGGACCCTCAGCGCGGCTGCGTGATGACGTCGATCAGCACGGGCTGGCCGGCCTTCACGGCGGCGATGCCCTTGCGGAAGGCGTCGGCCAGATCGTTCGGATCCTCGATCGGGCCGATGCCGAGCGCGCCATAGCCCATCGCGATCTTTGCGTAATCGATGTTCGGATTGTCGATGGTGGTGCCGATCGGCGTATTGCGGATGCCGCGATTGTGCCGGTTCGCCATCCGCTGCACGTGCATGATCTCCTGATGATAGGCGCGGTTGTTCTGGATGATCGTCAGGTAGGGGATGCCGTGATGCGCGGCCGTCCACATCGTATGCGGCGCCATGTTGAACTCGCCGTCGCCGCAGACATTGATCACGACGCGGCCGCCGCCGGCGTCGCGATGGGCCAGCGCCGCGCCTAACGCCGCGACCGGCTGGTAGCCGACGCCGTAGGCGCCCGAGCCGCCGATGAAGCGATAGTGCTTTTCGAGCGGCCATAGCCGATGCGGCCACTTGGACGAAAAGTCGCCGTCGGCAACCAGCGCCCAGTCCTCCTTTTGAACCTGCGCCCACAGCTCCATGTAGAGCCGCGCGGTAGAGATCGGCTTCGCATCCCATGCGAAAGTCGCCTCGGTGCGCGCGCGTTCGATCGCGCCGTGATAGGCCTGACGCAGCTTCTCGCCGCGCATTTCGTTGGCGTTCTTGCCGCCGGACGTGATCTCGCGCTGCACGGCTTCGATCAGGAAAGGCAGCGTGGTTTGCGCATCCGCCGTGATGTTGAGGTCGGCGCCGACGTAACGCTGGAAATCCTGGTAGTTCGCGCGCACCAGCAGGTCGTGGGTGGAGATGCTGATGACCTTGACGCCCGGGCTTGATCCGCGGCGAGTCCGTGCGCTCGAGCTGATCGCGCATGGTGTTGAGCTGGCCGAACAGATCGACCGGCTCCAGCGACAGGATGCAGTCGGCCTGGGCGATCAACGTGCCTGCGCGCTCCGACTGGCACAGGTAATGCGTGTTCGGCATGTTCATGCGGGCGCGGTTGTCGATGACCGGCGCCTGCAACAATTCGGCCAGCCGCACGAGGTCTTCCATCGCGCCTTGCGAGCGGGCATAGCGATCGGCGATGATCACGGGAGCCTCGGCCGCGACCATCATCCTGGCGGCCTCGCGCAATGCGTTCGGGTCGCCGGCGGTCTGCGAGGCCATGGTCAGGCGCGGGATCTTGAGTTTGCGCGCCTCGCGCTCCTCCAGCGGGTCTTCCTGAAGCTTGCTGTCGGCGACGATAAACACCGGACCCGGCGGTTGCGCGCAGCTCAGCGCATAGCCGCGCACCGTCGACTCGGCGAAGTGCTGCAACGACATCGGATAGTCGTCCCATTTGACGAAGTCGCGCACCGTCGCCGCGCCGTCCTGGACGCTGTGGAACCATTCGACGCCGGGCCGCCGCTCGTTGAGCGGGCCGGCATTGCCGGTGAAGAGCAACATCGGAACGCGGTCGCAATAGGCGTTGTAGATCGCCATCGAGGCATGCTGCGTGCCGACAGTGCCGTGCATGATCGCGGCCATCGGCTTGCCGGCGACCTTGGCATAGCCATGCGCCATTCCGACCGACACTTCCTCGTGCAGGCAGGTCAGCCATTCCGGTTTCTTGTTGGCGCCGTAATTGATGAAACTTTCCTGCAAGGCGCGGAATGTCGAGCCGGGGCAGGAGGCCATGTAGTCGATGTTCAATGTTTTGCAGACGTCGACCATGAAATCGGAGCCGGTCTTCTCCGTCGTCAGCCGTTCGACCTCCGGCGGATGCCCGCGCTCCTTGACCTGATCGGCTGCGGTGGGTGTGGGCGCGTTGCCTTTGGCGGCTTGGGAAGTCTGCGCACGGGAGTCTTCGGTGCGGCCATCGTCGCGCCACCGGCGGCGACCATTCCTTTCAGAAACCGGCGGCGATGCAGGCCGGATGATTCCGATTTGGCCATGGGCTTCTCTCCCGTTTTGGCGGCCATCGTCGAGGATAGCCGTCGTTCTTGTTCGTTCGGGAAAGACTAACGCATGATCCGAAAAAGTGGGAACCGGTTTTCCGGAAACATCATGCGTGCAAGGCAACCCTGAAGCGCGATCGGGATCGCGCATCGCAGCGAGATCCCGGCGCGAGAGTCCTGGCGCGAGCAGATTGCGCGCTTGATCCAAGGCATGCGGCTCGGCGGCACGCCCAAGTCAACTACGTCAAGTCAGCTACGCCGAGATCGGCTAGATCGGGAAACGGACTTACTTGGACGCCGAGAAGCGGCTGTCGAACGAATTCGTCGACACGATCGGCTGGGCGCCTGCGACGAGACTGGATGCCGGCTGTTGCGGAGCCGCGGGCGCGGCAGCCGGAGCAGCCGCTGCGGTTTCGGTCGCGGCCGGCTTGGGCGCCGGCTTTGCGGAAGCCTGTTTGGTTTCCGTCTTGTTGTTTTCCGTCTTGGCGGACTTGGAGGCCTCGGTGCGTGCCGGCTTGGCATCGGCGACCTTCGGCTTGGCCGGGATCGGAGGCGGCGTCGTTGTCGCTGTCGCGTCGGCTGACGCAGTGCCACCCATGCCGACCTTGCGCGCCAGGCTCGAGAAGAAGCCTTCCGATTCACTGCTTTGCGCGGAAGCCGACCGCGTCGACGACGAGGCCGTCGAGAGCGAGGCCGTCAGCGGCTCGTCCGGCGAGGTCACCGGTCCACGCGGCGGATTGACGTGGTCTAGCGGGATGGTGCCGGGCGCACGCTCGGGCGCCGCGAACAGCGACGGGCTCGGAACCGGCTTCGGAAAGTCCGGTATTGCCGTTCGGAAGCTCTGGCCGCGAACACCCGATGCATGCCGCCGTCGATGCCGGTGTTGAGCTGCGCCATCGGCGTGCCCTTGGAAACCAGCTTGGCGAATTCGGCATCGTCGGCTTGCTGCTTTTCGCGCACCGCCTGGGCGACTTCGTCCGGGATCACATAGGCCGGGCATTTGGCCGACGCCTCGAATACCAGATCCCGCTTGGCATCCGGCGCCTTCACCGCGTCGAAGACATACTTCTTTTCGCAGAAGTCGACCTTCGGCTCCTGCTTGGTCACCTCGAAATGATCGTTGCCTTCCTTGATCATTTTCCAGAAGGCCATGTGCGGGCTGTTCCGATGGCGTGCCATGTTGAACGCCGTCATGTGGAACGGATAGGCCTGGAACTGGAATGATTTCTGGCCGCCGAAGAAGGACTCGCGGCCGAGCGAGTAGATCTCCGCGATCTGTTCGTCGGTCATCGCATAGCAACCGCGCGACGAGCAGTCGCCGTGAACCATCAGCTCCGAGCCGGTATGGCCGAGCGAGCGGTCATAGGCATTCGGATAGCCGGTGTTGAAGGAGAGATAGTACGCCGATGTCGGGTTCATCTGGCCCGGCGTGATCGCATAGAAACCTTCCGGGGCCTGGCGGTCGCCTTCACGGACCTTCGGTCCGAGATCGCCGGACCAGCGGCAGATCGGATAGGTCTTCAACAGCGCGAAGCGGCCGGTGCGATCCTGCTTCCAGACCTCGAGCTCGGCTTCCTGCTTGAACAGCCGGACCAGGATCGGCGATTGCAGATCCATGTTCTTCTCGAGCATCGCCGCAAGCAGCTTGGGCGGCACGGGCTGGTTGGCCTTGGCGTTGGTGGCGAGCGAGCCGATCTCGTCGCTATTGCAGCCGGCCAAAAGCGCACCTGCCGACAGCACGGCAGATGTCATGAGCGCGCGAATCAACGAGCTACGGATCAATGGAAAGCTCCACACCCAACGGGCAAATCTCGCACCCCAAACCAGCGTCGATGCCCTGAAGCCATTGAATAAAATATTATCCTTAAAGAGCCTTCTATCGCAAGCCGAGGTGGCCTGCGCGACCCCATGCGCCCGTGGGCATGGTGAACCCTTCCTAAACAGGGCGCCAAGGGCCAAATTGCGGCCAAAGAGGCAGAAATTTGAAGAGAATGAGGCCGCCGAACACGGTCAGGCTTCCGTGAGCGGCCGGGTCAGAACGCCTTGCGGCCGATATCGAGGAATTTCTGCCGCCGTTGCTTGCGAATCGCGTCCGCGTCCATCGGCTTGAACTCGGCCAGCGCCTGGGCGATCGCCTCGCCCGTGTTGGCAATCATGGCGGTGGGATCACGGTGAGCGCCGCCGACGGGCTCTTTGAGGATCTGGTCGATCACGCCGAATCGAAGCATGTCCTGGGCGGTGATCTTCATGTTGTTGGCGGCCTCCTGGGCTTTGGTCCCGTCGCGCCACAGGATCGAGGAGGCGGCCTCCGGCGAGATCACGCTGTAGATCGCGTGCTCGAACATCAGCACGCGGTTGGCCGTCGTGATGGCAATCGCGCCGCCAGACATTCCCTCGCCGGTGACGATGGCGATGTTCGGCACGCCGAGCGCAAGGCAGGCATCGGTCGAGCGCGCGATTGCCTCGGCCTGTCCGCGTTCCTCAGCGCCGATGCCGGGATAAGCGCCGGCGGAATCGACGATCGACAGCACGGGAATGCCGAATTGGTCGGCCATTTCCATCAGCCGGACGGCCTTGCGGTAGCCCTCGGGCCGCGCCATGCCGAAATTGTGCTTGATGCGGGAGTCGGTGCTGGCGCCCTTTTCCTGGCCCATCACGCAAATGCTCTCGCCGCGAAAGCGGCCAAAGCCGCCGACCAGCGCTTCGTCCTCGGCGAACTTGCGGTCGCCGGCAAGCGGCGTGAATTCCGTGATCAGCCCGCCGATGAAATCGGTGAAATGCGGCCGCTGCGGATGGCGCGCTACAAGTGTCTTCTGCCACGGCGACAGATTGGCGTAGAGGTCGGCCAGCGCCTGCGCAGCCTTTTCCTCGATCCGCGAGATCTCCTCGCCGATGTCGCTGCCTCCCGCGGCAAGCACGCGCAATTCGTCGATCTTGGAATCGAGTTCGGCGACGGGCTTTTCGAAATCCAGGTAGCTGCGCATGTGATCCGGCATCAGGACAATATAGGGACGAAGCCACTCTGGAGCGAAGCGACTTCAACGGTGTGGGAAGAAAGCAGGCATCTTCAGACAGTTAGCGAGCGTTCGAAAAGTCGGCAGGGTCTCCCTTTGGCGAAGCATGCGTTAGGGAGTGAGCGGAAAGTTCTTTCGGGGGAGATGCGGCCGAAGTCAAGAAGTTCGCCCCAAAGGTGCGCCCCGGCCGTCGGTTTCAAGCGTGATTCGCTATCCCTCGGACAGTGGATGCAGGTCGCGCACCAGGCTCTTCAGCCGCTCTTCGACCACATGGGTATAGATCTGGGTGGTTGAGATGTCGGTGTGGCCGAGCAGCGTCTGCACGATGCGCAGGTCAGCGCCGTTGTGCAAAAGGTGGCTGGCGAAGGCGTGGCGCAACACGTGCGGTGAGACCAGCCGCGGCGCCAGTCCCGCGGCAGCCGCGAGTTCCTTCAGGTCGCGCGCGAAATGTTGACGTGTCAGGTGGCCGCTTTCGCCGAAGGACGGAAACAGCCATTTCGAGACGGCGGCATTTTTCGCTTTCGACGACTTCAACGCCTCCATCGCCGCGAGATAATCGGCCATCGCGCGCCGCGAGGCCTCGTTCAGCGGCACCAGCCGCTCCTTGTTGCCCTTGCCGCGGACCACGATCATGCGGGCGTCGCTGCGCGCAGCCGACAATGGCAGCGCCACCAGTTCGGAAACGCGCAGGCCCGTGGCGTAGAGCACTTCGAGCAGGCAATAGAGCCGCATCGCGCGAAGCTGCTCCTGCGGTGAGGCGCTTGCTTGCTCGATCATCGCCTTGGCGCGCGTCAAAAGGCGATCGACATCTGCTATCGAGAGCACCTTCGGCAGGCCGCGGCCGCGCTTGGGCCCCGACAAGATGGCTGCCGGATCGTCGCTTCGAACCCGCTCGTTGAGCATGAAGCGAAACAAGTGCCGCATCGCCGACAGCCGCCGCGCCACGCTCGATGATTTGAATCCTCTGGTGTCGAGGTCGGCGAGATAGTCGCGCAGGGATTGCGTCTCGGCGCCGAGGAAATTTTGGCCTTCGCCGGCGAGAAAGGCGGAAAAGTCCGTCAGGTCGCGGCGGTAGGCGTCGAGCGTGTTGTTGCCCGCACCTTGTTCGGCGGCGAGCATGTCGAGGAACAGGTCGATGAGCCTGGCGGAGTGGATTTGGCCTTCGCCATCCACCTGGCCGCGAGTTCGGGAAGCGAAGGTCAAATCCTTAACTCCGCTAGAATCCTGAATTTCCCAGTGGTCCTTTAATTCTAACATTCGCAAAGTGCAGGCTGAGAAGGGATACGAATGTTAGAATTGGACCACTGGCATCGGAAGGTTTGGCGCCCATTGGCAAACCCTAACTGGCAAATCCTTGACGAACCCTCACACGAGGTGCGTCGGCGCCGCAGCTATTTCTTGAGGAACTTGTCCGGCGGGACGTTGATCGTCATGTCGCGCGGCTTCGGATTGACGAAATTCGCCAGCGCGAAAATCGTCCCGTAGACGACCCCCACGATGATCGCGACCACGGTCAAAAAGCGGAACAGGCTCGGCATGTGCTTCAGTCGCCTCAAACAGGCGAATTAACCCTGGATTCATCGGAACTGGCCTGATTTGAGTACCACCATGTTCGACATTTCGTTGCAAGGGTTTATCCCACTCTCTAGCAACGGTATGAGCGGCGGTAGTATGGTCGCTCTTTAAATTCTCACGCTGTCGATTGAAGAAATGCCCGATATTGACCTGCCCAACGCTGCCAGTACCACCCAGGAGGCCGAGATCGCGGCCGCCCTGGGCGCGCGTTCAGTCGTGCTGGTCGGAATGATGGGGGCCGGCAAATCCACCATCGGCCGGAGGGTGTCGGCCCGGCTCGGGCTGCCGTTCCTCGATGCCGATACCGAAATCGAAGCCGCCCATCGCCTGCCGATCCCCGACATCTTCGAGAAATATGGCGAACCCTATTTCCGGGACGGAGAGGTTCGGGTGATCTCGCGGTTGCTCGACAACGGGCCGGCGGTGATCGCGACCGGCGGCGGCGCTGTCCTGCGGCAGGAGACCCGTGACCGTATTCGCGAAAAGGCCGTTTCGATCTGGCTCAAGGTCGATACCGATGTGATCATGCGCCGTGTGAAGCGTCGCTCCGACCGTCCGCTGTTGCAGACGGCTGATCCGGAAGCCACGGTTGAGCGGCTGCTCCGTGAACGCGAACCGCTTTACAGCCAGGCCGATGTGACGGTCTGGTCGCGCGACGTTCCGCACGACAAGATCGTCGATGAATGTATCGAGGCGCTGCATGCCAGGCTCTGCGCCGGCCGCGCCACGCAAAACGGCGACAGCCTGGGTGCCACACCATGACCGCGCCGCTCAAACATACCGACCTCATCAATGTCGACGTTGCGCTCGGCGATCGCGCCTATGACATCGTGATCGGTCGCGACGTCCTGGCTTCGCTCGGCAAGCGTATCGCCGCTTTGCGGCCAGGAGCGCGCACCGCCATCGTCACCGACCGCACCGTCGCACGCCATTGGCTCGCCAAGACCGAAGCCTCGCTGACGGAGGCCGGAATCGCAACTTCTCACGTCATCGTCGAGGAAGGCGAAGCCTCCAAGAGCTACAGCGTGCTGGAACGCGTCAGCGAAGCCTTGATCGGAGCCAAGATCGAACGCAACGATCTCGTGGTTGCGCTTGGCGGCGGCGTCGTTGGCGATCTCGCCGGCTTTGCTGCCGCGATCCTGCGACGCGGTGTCGATTTCGTGCAGGTGCCGACTTCGCTGCTGGCGCAGGTCGATTCTTCGGTCGGCGGCAAGACCGGCATCAATTCGCCGCAGGGAAAAAATCTGATCGGTGCGTTCCATCAGCCGGTGCTGGTGGTCGCTGACACCGCGGTGCTCGATACGCTGTCGCCGCGCCAGTTCCGCGCCGGCTACGCCGAGGTCGCCAAATATGGCCTGCTCGGCGACGAAGCGTTCTTCACCTGGCTGGAAAACAATCACGCCGGCATTTTTTCGGGCGGCGGCGCGCGCGAGCATGCGATCGCGACGTCCTGCCGCGCCAAGGCCGCGATCGTGGCGCGCGACGAGCGCGAGAATGGCGAGCGCGCCTTGCTCAATCTCGGTCATACTTTCGGCCATGCGCTCGAGGCCGCGACAGGTTTCTCCGACCGGCTGTTTCACGGCGAAGGCGTTTCCGTCGGCATGGTGCTGGCCGCGCAGTTGTCGGCGCAGCTGGGCATGATTGCCGACGACGATGCTGTTCGCATCAAACGTCATCTGGCCGATGTCGGCCTGCCGACTGCGTTGCAGGAGATCGCGGGCTTTGCCCAGGAAGGTCTCGCCGACGCGGATGCGCTGATGGCGTTGATGGCGCAGGACAAGAAGGTCAAGCGCGGGCGGCTCACCTTCATCCTGCTTCAGGCGATCGGGCGCGCTGTCATCGCACCCGACGTCGAGCCGTCATTGGTTCGTGATTTTCTCAAGGCAAAGCTAGCCTACAGGGACAAATAAATAGACGCGCATGGATTGGATCACGGTTTCCATCGTCCTCGTCTGTCTTCTGGTGTCGGCATTTTTCGCCGCCAGCGAAACCGCGCTGACCGGCGCTTCGCGCGCGAGCATGCTTCGGCTGTCGAAGCAGGGTAACGCCGATGCGCAGGTTGTCTCCCGCCTTTCGGAAATGCGCGAGCGGCTGATCGGCTCGCTTTTGCTCGGCAACAACATCGCCAATATCGGCGCCTCGGCGCTGGCGACCGGCATCTTCACGGCATGGTTCGGCGAGGTCGGCGTGCTCTATGCCACCGCTGTCATGACGGCGCTGGTCGTGATCTTTGCCGAGGTGTTGCCGAAGACCATCGCCATCAACGCGCCGGACCGCGTCGCACTCGCCGTGGCGCGCCCGACCAAGATGATGATGGTCCTGCTCGGGCCGCTGGTCTCCGTGGTCGAAGCGATCGTGCGGCTGTTGTTGAGGCTGTTCAATGCCACCGCCAACCACCATCAGCCGATCCTGTCGCCGTTCGAGCGGCTGCGCGGCGCGGTCGATCTGCTTCATCACGAAGGCAAGGTCGAGAAGCAGGACCGCGACATGCTCGGCGGGTTGCTCGATCTGCGCGAGCTCGAGGTTTCCGACGTCATGGTTCATCGCACCGAAATGGTGATGATCAATGTCGATTTGCCGGCGGAAGAATTGGTGCGCGAGGTGCTGGCGACCGAGTTCACGCGAATTCCGCTGTGGCGTGAAAAGCCGGAAAATATCATCGGCGTCCTGCACGCCAAGGATCTTTTGCGCGCCATCCGCGCTGCCGAAGGCGACAGCTCCAAGATCGACGTCACCACCATCATGCTGCCGCCCTGGTTCGTACCGGAGATGCGTCCGGTTTCCGAACAGCTCAAGGCTTTCCGCCGCCGCAAGACGCATTTCGCGCTCGTGGTCGACGAGTACGGCGAAGTCGAAGGTATGGTGACGCTGGAAGATATTCTCGAAGAGATCGTCGGCGACATTTCCGACGAGCACGATGTGGTGGTGGCCGGCGTCCGCGCCCAGCCTGACGGCTCGGTGGTCGTCGACGGTTCGGTGCCGATCCGCGACCTGAACCGTGCGATGGATTGGCGTTTGCCGGATCAGGAGGCGACCACAGTTGCCGGTCTGGTCATCCATGAAGCGCGTTCGATTCCCGATCGGGGACAGAGCTTCACCTTCCACGGCTTCCGATTCCGTGTGCTGCGACGCGAGCGCAACCGTATTACGGCGCTTCGGATCGTGGCCGTGCCACGCGAGGCGGATTGGGCCGAGAAAAAGCCAAGGCGGGCCGGCAAGGCTTTTTAGTCAAAAGGCCTTTTAGTCAAGTTTGCCGCAGGTCTTTTCGCTGCGCGGTCAAACATGCCCGTAAAACTACGAGAGCTTCGATTAGCCTGCTTCGCCCGGCGCCTGCGCCTTGATGGCGAGTGCATGCACGCCGCCGCTCAGTTCCGCCGCCAGCGTCGCATTTATCATGCGGTGGCGCTCGATCCGGCTCTTTCCTTTGAAGGCGTCAGACACAATATACACTCGGAAATGTGTCTCGCCGCCTGCCTTGTGGCCGGCATGGCCTTCATGAAGATGTGATTCATCCGATACGTCGAGGCTTTCGGGCGAGAAAGCTTCGCGCAACTTGTTTGTGATATTGTCCTTGGTGCTCATGGTGGCGGCAATACGTCTGCCATCGATTTTCGTCAATGGCGTCCCGGGAGTGAATGGTTTCGCAATGTCAAGACTTGAAGCCTGAGGCGTTGCGTAGTCAAAGACAACATGCCGATTGATTCATCCAAATTCTTCGACTCCATTCGCATCAAGCCGACCAAGGTGAGTGCGAAGCGTCAGGCGCAGTCGGGCGCCGAAGCCGTGGCGTGCGAATGGGCGGGTTGCAAGAACAAGGGCGCGCATCGCGCGCCGAAGGGCCGCGAGAACTCGCGCGAGTATTGGCATTTCTGCCTCGACCATGTCCGCGAGTACAACCAGTCGTACAATTTCTTCCAGGGCATGAATCCGGATGACGTCGCCCGCTACCAGAAGGATGCGCTGACCGGCCACCGTCCGACCTGGAAGATGGGCGCCAATGGCGCGAAGAAGGGCGAGGGCGATATCGAGGGCGCGGCCGACCCGTTCCACATGTTCAGCGAACTCAACGGTCGCGGCCGCTGGCGGCCGGGACCCGGCGCGCAAGAGGCCAAGCGGGAAACGCGCAAGGTCATGAACGCCGAGCGCAAGGCGCTACAGGTGATGGGACTCACCGCCGAGGCGTCGCTCGACGACGTCAAGGCCAAGTACAAGGCGCTGGTGAAGCAGCATCACCCGGACGCCAATGGCGGTGACCGCTCCACCGAGGACCGCCTGATCGAGATCATCAAGGCGTATAATTACCTGAAGACGGTCGTGCGCGCCTAGACCGTGAAGCGGTGCTAGACCTTTCCGCGGTCCGATTGAATCGCGGGCTCGATCACGGCGCCGCCGCGCCTGCGACGGATCACCCAGGTCGCCAGTGCGACGATCAAGGCGCCGACAACCACCGTCACGATCCAGTAGTGCTTGGCGATCCCGGAATGCGGGGCAAAGCCGCCGTAGCGGTGTAGCGCCGTGACCGCGAGCACCCCCGGCAGGATGTGGGCCGGAGCCCAGAGCAGAACCGCCGGGATGTTGACGCCGTAGAACGTCGCGGGCGGCATTCCGAGCGCGCCGGCGGTGATCGGAACAAAGGCGCGAATCGGCGGCACGAAGCGGGCGAAGAACACGGCCAGCGTCCCCCAGCGGTGGAAGAACGCCTCGCTCTGCGCGACCACATTCGGGTGGTTCGACAGCGGCCAGACATTGAGAATTTCGCGCTTTTCGCGGTGGCCAAGCCAGAATGCGGTTCCGTCGCCGAGCAGGGCGCCCAGGATCGCCGCAAGCAGGACCCAGCCCAGCTGCAGTTCGCCCCCCGGAACCAGCGCACTGAGCGCAAAGATGATGGTCGAGCCGGGAATCACGGCCCCGACAATCGGAACCGCCTCCAGCAGTGCCGCCAAAAACAGCGTCAGATAGGCCAGCCAAACATTGGCGGAGACAAAGGCTATCAACGGGTCGATCAGAGAAGCCACGAAAATCCCTATATCTTGGGGGGAGGTTGCTTGGCGCGCAGCCCTATCACAACTCGCCAGATGGCTGGAAAGTGCCGCACAGGCTTCCGCCATTGTATTGGTCGCGCCAACCCGTGACTTGGACTTGACGGGATTCGCAGGGCAGCCTTACAAAACTGCGCTTAGCTACTATCTTGATGATAAATCAACGGAACTTTGATTGCGGCATGGGCTTCTTCCTATCGCGGCTCTCTGATAGGTTTCGTCGAGCTACTCATCCGCAGCCTTATCCATAAATCTGGTTTCGGGAGCGCCCCGCGACCTCGGAGGATTGATGACGACCGCCGCCATGACCACAGCCCCAGAGCCCACAGGCATGCCCGACATGAAAGTGTCGGTGCGGCAGGTATTTGGCATCGATAGCGACCTCGAAGTGCCGGCCTACTCCCAGGTCGATCCGCACGTGCCGGACGTCGATTCGGATTACCGTTTCGATCGCGCCACCACGCTCGCCATTCTCGCCGGCTTCGCCAAGAATCGCCGCGTCATGGTCACCGGCTATCACGGCACCGGCAAGTCGACCCACATCGAGCAGGTCGCGGCGCGGCTCAACTGGCCGTGCGTGCGCGTCAACCTCGACAGCCACATCAGCCGTATCGATCTCGTCGGCAAGGACGCGATCGTCGTCAAGGACGGCAAGCAGGTCACCGAGTTTCGCGACGGCATCCTGCCCTGGGCGCTTCAGAACAATGTCGCGCTGGTGTTTGACGAATACGATGCCGGACGCCCGGACGTGATGTTCGTGATTCAGCGCGTGCTGGAAGTCTCCGGCCGCCTGACGCTGCTCGACCAGAACAAGGTGATCAAGCCGCATCCGGCTTTCCGGCTGTTCTCCACCGCCAACACCGTCGGTCTCGGCGATACCTCGGGCCTCTACCACGGCACCCAGCAGATCAACCAGGGCCAGATGGACCGCTGGTCGATCGTCACCACGCTGAACTACCTCGCCCATGACGAGGAAGTGGAGATCGTGCTGGCGAAAGCCCATCACTATCGCACCAAGGAAGGTCGTGACATCGTCAACAAGATGGTGCGGCTTGCCGATCTCACCCGTAACGCGTTCGCCAATGGCGACCTGTCGACGGTGATGAGCCCGCGTACCGTGATCACCTGGGCCGAGAACTGCCGAGATCTTCAGCGATATCGGCTTTGCCTTCCGCGTCACCTTCCTCAACAAGTGTGACGAGCTGGAGCGGCCGCTGGTGGCCGAATTCTATCAGCGTTGCTTCAATGCCGAGCTCGCCGAATCTTCGGTCAACGTAGCGCTGAGCTGAAGTCATGCCGGCGATCGCCGTCGAGCGTACGATTGGCGAGACCAAGCGGGCGGTTCTCGGCGGCCTCATCGGCTACAACGAAGAGAAGATGGGGAAGCAGCGGTACCGCCGCTTCGCCGTCTCGCTTCGCGAGAAGAAAAAGATCGTCGGCGGGGTCGTCGGCGAAGTCTGGATGACCGTGCTGTTCATTCAGCTTTTCTGGATTGACGAGCGGTTCCGCCGCAAAGGCCGCGGAGCGGCGTTGATCAAGAAGATCGAGGATGAGGCGCGCCGCTTCGGCGCCGTGCGGTCTTACGTCGATACGATGAGTGTTCAGGCGCCGGGTTTCTATCGCAAGTGCGGCTACAAGGCGTTCGGTTCGATTGAGGGCTATCCTGGCGGCGTGACGCGCCACTGGCTTACGAAGGCACTATGAGCACATCATCCAACAGCAAGTTCCGCACCGGACCGAAGGAAGCGCCGACCGAGCCGTTCAAGCGCTCGGTCACCGCATGCCTGCGCGCGATCGCGAAGAAGCCGGAGCTTGAAGTGTCGTTCGCGGCCGAGCGCCCGGGGTTGTCGCCGGGCAAGGCGCGACTGCCGGAACCCCCGCGCAAGATGACCAAGCGCGATGCGGCGATCGTCCGCGGGCACGCCGATTCGATCGCGTTGAAACTCGCCTGCCACGACCCGAAAGTGCACCGCAAGCTGATGCCCGGCAATCCGCAGGCGCGCGGCGTGTTCGAAGCCGTCGAGCAGGCCCGCGTCGAGGCGCTCGGCTCGCGGCGGATGTCGGGTGTTGCCAAGAACTTGACCGCGATGCTCGACGATCATTTCCACCGCGGCAAATTCGACGAGATCACCGATCGTGCCGATGCGCCGTTGTCCGACGCGCTGGCGATGCTGGTGCGCGAGCGGCTGACCGGGCTCGCGCCGCCGGTCGCGGCGCGCAAGATGGTCGATCTCTGGCGTCCGATCCTGGAAGACAAGATCGGTCCGAGGCTCGACGAACTCGACCGCCTGGCTGAAGACCAGGCGAAGTTCGGCGACGCGGTCCATGATCTCCTCACGGCGCTTGAACTCGGCGACGACCGCAACGCGGAAGCCGATGAGGACGAGAACCAGGACGACAGCCGCGACGGCGAAAACGATCAGTCCGGCGCCGACGGCTCGCCGGAATCCGACGCCGCCCAGGAGATGAGCGCCGACCAGGCGCAGGCCACCACCGAAGAGATGTCGGATAGCGCGATGGAGAGCGCGCAGGCCTCGACGTCCGATACGTTCGACGACGGCGAACTCGGCGATGATGAGACGCCGGGCGAGGCGACGCGGCCGAACGCGCACGGCAAGAACGAACCGCGCGGTCCGGAATATCACGCCTTCGCGCCGAAATTCGATGAGGTGATCGCGGCCGAGGATCTTTGCGATCACGACGAGCTCGAGCGGCTGCGCAGCTATCTCGACAAGCAGCTCGCGCATCTGCAAGGCATCGTGGCGCGGCTCGCCAACCGCTTGCAGCGCCGGTTGATGGCGCAGCAGAACCGCGCCTGGGAGTTCGATCTCGAGGAAGGCATTCTCGATCCGGCGCGGCTGTCGCGCGTGGTGACCGATCCGTATCATCCGCTCTCCTTCATGCATGAAAAGGAAGCGACCTTCCGCGATACCGTGGTGACGCTCCTGCTCGACAATTCCGGCTCGATGCGCGGCCGCCCGATCACGGTTGCGGCGACCTGCGCGGACATTCTGGCGCGCACGCTGGAGCGTTGCGGCGTGAAGGTCGAAATCCTCGGCTTTACGACCCGCGCCTGGAAGGGCGGCCAGTCGCGCGAGGCGTGGCTTGCGGCCGGCAAGCCGGCCAATCCCGGCCGTCTCAACGACCTCAGGCACATCATCTATAAATCGGCCGATGCACCCTGGCGGCGCGCGCGCAAGAATCTCGGCCTGATGATGCGCGAAGGCTTGCTGAAGGAAAATATCGACGGCGAAGCGCTCGACTGGGCGCATAAGCGCCTGCTCGGCCGCCCCGAGCAGCGCAAGATCCTGATGATGATTTCCGACGGCGCGCCGGTCGACAACTCCACGCTGTCGGTCAACCCCGGCAATTACCTCGAGCGCCATTTGCGCCACATCATCGAGGAAATCGAGACGCGCTCGCCGGTCGAACTGATCGCGATCGGCATCGGTCACGACGTCACGCGCTATTATCGCCGTGCCGTCACCATCGTGGATGCCGAAGAGCTTGGCGGCGCCATCACCGAGAAACTGGCCGAATTGTTCAGCGAGACTCACGGGCCCGCGCCGGCCGCAACGGGATCGCGGCGCCGGCTGCATTCCTGATCCCGGCGTGATCCGGCGGGGCAAGACATTACCGCGCCTTGACGGATCACGCCGCGCTTTCCTGCAATTCGGAGCCGCGTGCCTTTCAACGGCGGCCGCTTCCGGTATCGCGAAGGCGCAGTTCGTTCCTCCTCCGGCCGCCCCCGGGCAGCCGGACGACACGTCCGGCGATGCTCCCGTTTCGATCGACGTCAAAGCCCGCGCCATTCCCTGGTTCGATCGCCACGACCATGGCCGCGTGCGATTTGGTGCGCTCGAATATCGCAGCGGACTGGTCCTGACATCGGCCGTACTCGCGGTTCGGCGGACTGTCGGGTTTGCGGCTCGACGCCAAGGGCGAACGCTTCATTTCCTTCAGCGACAAAGGGCGCTGGTTCACCGGACGCATCGTCTATGAGGGCAGGGCGATGACGGGGCTCGCCGACGTCGAGGCGGCGCCGATGCTCGGGTCTGACGGCAAACCCATCACCGCCCATGGCTGGTACGATTCGGAGTCGATCGCGCTCGATGGCTCGCTCGTCTATATCGGGCTTGAGCGGGCCAACAAGGTGTTGCGCTTCGATTTCAGCAAGGGATTTACCCGCGCACGCGGCGAGGTCGTGCCATTGCCGGCGGCGGCGAGCCGGTTGCCGAACAACAAGGGGTTGGAAGCGCTGGTGTTCATTCCCAAAGGCCAGGCGCTGGCGGGAACGCTGATCGCGATCTCCGAGCGTGGCCTTGACGCAAATGGCAATCTCATCGCCTTTCTGGTCGGAGGTCCGACACCGGGTCAGTTCAGCGTCCGCCGCACCGAAGAGTTCGATGTCAGCGACGCCGTGCTGCTGGCGAACCGCGATCTCCTGATCCTGGAGCGGAAATTTTCCTGGACGTCCGGGATAGGCATCCGCATCCGGCGAATTCCGCTGTCCTCGATCGCGCCCGGCGCCGTGATCGACGGTCCTTCGATCTTCGAGGCTGATCTCGGCGACGAGGTTGACAACATGGAGGGCATCGACGCTCACCTCACGGCAGAGGGCGAGACTGTTCTGACCATGGTATCGGACGACAATTTCTCGATGATTCAGCGCACTTTGCTGCTGCAATTCACGCTTGTGGAGTGATATGCCGTGGCGGTTTCGTGATGCATGGCGATGGAGACGGCAGTGTTGATGCGTAGGGTGATGCGGTGGACGGTTCTTGCGATTGGCGCTTTGCTGGTAACCGCGGCGCAGGCCGAGAACTGGCCGTCCCACCTGATCAAGGCGACAATCCCGTTTGGCGCGGGAAGTGCCGCCGACGTCGTGCCGCGGGTGTTTTTCGACCGGCTTTCGGCTGAACTCGGGCAGACCATCATCGTCGAAAACCGTCCCGGCGCGGGCGGCACGATCGGTACTGCGTCCGTCGTCAAGGCGGAGGCAGACGGCTACAGCATTCTCGCCCAATCCTCGGCTTTGTCGATTTCGCCGGCGATCTATCCGAAGCTGCCGTTCAACATCACGAAGGACCTGTCGTCGGCGCTGATGATCGGGGTTAGCGCCAATGTGATGATCGTGCCGGTGTCGCGCCCGTGGAAGACCGTGCAGGACTTCATCGCGGACGCCAAGGCGAAGCCAGGCTCGATTTCCTTCGGATCGGTCGGCGTCGGGAGCGCGACCCATATCAGCGCCGAAAAATTTCGCCTCGCGGCCGGGATCCAGACCACCCATGTGCCCTATCGAGGGGGCGCCGAGGTGGTCGCCGATATCCTTGGCGGCCGGCTCGATTTCTATTTTTGTCCGCTGGCGACCGCCCTTCCGCTGATCAAGGAGGGCCGGGTGCACGCGCTCGTGATTTCAACCCCGAAACGCGCCGCCGACCTGCCTGACGTGCCGACGCCGGCCGACGCGGGCCTGACCAACGCCGAAAGCCTGTTCTGGCTCGGCGTGTTCATGCCTGCAAAAACGCCGCGTGACGTCGTCGAGCGATTTCACAATGCGGGAACCAAGGTTCTGGCCGAGCCCTCGATGCGGGAAAGCCTGACCCGGCTCGGGATCGAGCCGTTTCCGATGACGCCTGCCGAGATGGATGCATACGTGGCCCGCGAAATAGGCGAGAATCTCGATCTGATAAAGGCGGCCGGCATTAACCCTTAAAGCTTGAGACCGTTGCGTTTCCGGAAGCCCGTTCGACGTAATCGACATTCGACGTCCGTCATCGGAGTGAACTATAGATCGGTGTAGACGATCTGTTCCCGGTCCCGGATTCCGTTTGATGAGCGCCCTGTTTACTCCCATCCGTCTGCGTGACCTTGAGCTGCCCAATCGCATCATGGTCGCGCCGATGTGCCAGTATTCGGCGGACGGCGGCAAGGCGAACGACTGGCACTTCACCCACATCAACAATCTGGCCCTGTCGGGCGCGGCGATGTTCTGCCTGGAAGCGACCCATGTGGAGGCCATCGGCCGTATCACGCCGGGCTGCCTCGGCCTTTGGAACGACGCCACGGAATCGGCGCTGCGGCCGGTCCTGGCCTCGGTACGCAGGCACTCGACGATCGCGATCGCAATTCAGCTCGCCCATGCCGGCCGCAAGGGATCGAGCCACAAGCCGTGGGACGGCGGCCAGCAGATACCCGTCACCGAGGGTGGATGGCAGACGGTCGGGCCGTCGGCGGTTGCGCACAAGGACGGTGAGCTGAAGCCGCTCGAGCTCGATGTCATGGGGCTCAAGCGCGTTCGTGATTCCTTTGTCGAGTCGGCGCGGCGGGCCAACCGGCTGGGCATCGACGCCATCGAACTGCACGGCGCGCACGGCTACCTGCTGCACCAGTTCCTCTCGCCGATCTCCAACAAGCGCACCGACAAATACGGCGGGTCGCTGCAAAACCGGATGCGCTACCCGCTGGAAGTGTTCGACGCCGTGCGTGGCGTGTTTCCTTCGAAGAAGCCGGTCGGCATCAAGGTCTCTGCGACCGACTGGGTGGATGGCGGCTGGGACCTCGCGCAGACCATCGAATTCGCCAAGGAATTGAAAAAGCGCGGCGTCGACTGGATCGACGTCTCCTCGGGCGGGGTATCGCCGCAGCAGAAAATCCCCCTGGCGCCCGGCTACCAGTTGCCGTTTGCGCAGGCGATCAAGGAAGCGACCGGTGTCACCACGATGGCGGTCGGCCTGATCACGGAAGCGAACCACGCCGAGGAAATCGTCACCTCCGGCAAGGCCGACATGGTCGCGCTTGCCCGTGGCATGCTTTACGATCCGCGTTGGGCCTGGCATGCCGCAGCCCAACTCGGCGGCGAGGTCTTTGCCCCGCCGCAATATTGGCGTTCGCAGCCCTCCTCGCAGAAGACGCTGTTCGGCGAGACGACGTTCGGCGCACGGTAAGATCGTGCGAATAGGTCGACGACCGGTCCTCGGTTTCTGTGTGGCCGTTGCGGCCATGGCGCTTGATCGCCGGACAGGCGGCGGGGGCGGAACCAGTCAGCGGGAAAGATGTGAAAATGCCGGTGTTCGACATCGAAGCCCATCGCGGCGGCCGCGCATTGTTCCCGGAAAACACGCTGGTCTCTTTCGCCAACGCGCTCTCGATGGGCGTCAACACGCTGGAGCTCGATGTCGGCGTCACGCGCGATGGTGTGATCGTGGTCTCGCATGAGCGCGGTCTGAATCCGGACCTCGCCCGCGGCACCGACGGCAAGTACGTTGCCGAGCCCGGCATCCCGTTCGTGCAGCTCTCGCTCGACGAGGTGAAGCAATACGATGTCGGGCAGCTTCGGCCCGGCAGCACCTATGCCGCGCAATTCCCCGAGCAGCACGCCGTGCCCGGAACGAAAATCCCGACGCTGAAGGAGCTGATCGATCTGGTGCGCCGATCGGGCGACAAGGAGGTGCGGCTGAACATCGAAACCAAGATCGATCCGAACCATCCGGAGGAGTTGCCGCCGCCGGAGCGTTTTGTCACGCTGTTGCTGGATCTCTTGCGGGCCGAAAAATTCGAAGACCGTGTGATGGTGCAGTCGTTCGATTGGCGAACGCTGCAGCTCGTGCAAAAGCTCGCGCCGGAAATCCCGACCGTTTATCTGACGCTGCAGACCGGAAGAGACCCGACGGTGTTTCGCGATCGGGCGTCCGATTGGACCGCCGGCTTCAATCCGGCCGAGCACGAGAGATCCATCCCGCGCACGATCAAGGCGGCCGGCGGCGCGATCTGGTCGCCCTATCTGCGCGACCTCACGCCTGAACTCGTCAGCGAGTCGCACGCGCTGGGGCTGAAGGTCGTGGTGTGGACCGCCAATCAGCCCTCCGACATGGTGCGCCTGATCGAGATGGGGGTGGACGGAATCATCTCTGACCGGCCCGATCTCCTGCGCAAGACAGCCGGCGAGAAGGGTGTCGCGCTGCCCGCGGCTCACCCCGTGACGCCATAGCGCGTCCTCGTTCTCGTCGGTCGCTAAACGTCACATCCCGAACACAGCGACCGCGCGGATCGGGGACGCCGTGCCGCCGCGCCATTTCATCGGCAGGCCGATGAAGGTGAAGGGACCGGCGCCGAGCAAAGTTTCGAGGTTGCACAGGCTTTCGATGTGGGTGATGCCGAGCTCGAAACAGGCCTTGTGGACGAGCAGGTTTTCCGGTCCCTCCGGACCCGGCCGCATCGAATCGATGCCGAAATGCACCACGCCCTTTTGCGCGAGCCATTCGGTGGCTTTCACGTTCACGCCGGAATTCTCGGTCGCGTATTCCTTGCGCGGAAAGGTTCGCTCGTGGTGACCGGTACAGAGCAGCACGGTGCCGCCTTTTGGCACGGGGTGGCCTGACTTTTCGACCGCCGCTTCGAGATCGGAAGGCGTGATCTCAGCGCGGGGTGCAATATGCCGCAGAGTCGACGCAGATGCCCGGCACGATGCACTTCTCAAGCGGATATTGATCGATCGGCTCGCCGCGCTTGTCGAAATGCAGCGGCGCATCGATATGCGTGCCGCCGTGGTCGGGCATGGCGAAATACATCGAAGCGAGCCCGTGCACCTTGCCGCCGTCCGCAAACGACTCCTCGTGCGTCTTCCACATGCCGTGGATGATGGCCGAGTGGCCCGGATAGTTCGGGGCGCGGTGATAGAGTTCGCGGCTGAGATCGACGATCTTCACGAAAGGTCCTTTCTTTCAGTTCGTCATTCCGGGATGGTGCGTTAGCACCAGACCCGGAATCTCGAGATTCTCAGGTGCGCAATTGCGCACCATAGCTCGCTCGTTATCGCTCGCGCCCCGGAATGACAGTAAGCTACACCGGCTTGATGCCGGCCTTGGCGATGACGTCATGCCATTTCGGCACTTCGCTCTCGATGTATTTGCGCAAGCCTTCCGACCCGTTGGCAGCAACCTCGTAGCCATTGTCGCGCAGCTTGGCGATGACGTCGGGCTTCTTGACCACCTCCATCGATTTCGCCGTCAGCTTCGCCACGATGTCCGGCGGCGTTTTCACGGGCGCAAAGAAGAACTGAGCTGTCTCGGCGACAAAATCCTTGTAGCCCAGTTCGATCATGGTCGGCACATTGGGCAGATCGATCCAGCGGCGCTCGCCGGTCAGCGCCAGCGCCTTGACGTCGCCGGACTGTACGAAAGGCAACGCCGCCGGCAAGGCAGAGACGGCCATTTGCGTGGTGCCCGCAAGCAGCGCCTGGATCGCAGGGGCCGCGCCGGAAAATGGCACATGCGTGATCTGAACGTTCCCCACGATCTTGAGCAGTTCGGCGGAAAGATGCGGCGTCGTGCCGGCGCCCGGACTTGCGTAATTGAGTTCGTCAGGCTTGGCCCTGGCGCGCGCGAAGAGTTCCGCAATCGAATTGACGCCGAGCTTGGGTGACACCACGATCATGTTGGGCGTGGTGCCAAGTTCGGTGATGGGCGCGAAATCCTTGAACGGCTCGTAAGGAATCTTGGCAAACAGGCTCGGATTGACGACGTAGGCGCTGGACACCACGAGCAGTGTGTAACCGTCTGCTTCCGCATGCCCTACATATCCGATCCCGATATTGCCGCTGGCGCCGGGACGGTTTTCGACGATGACGGTGCCGCCAAGCGCGGCGCCCAGACTGTCCCCGACGATTCGCGCCATGATGTCGGTGGGCCCCGCGGGAGCAAACGGAACGATGATCCGGATCGGCCGCTCCGGGTAGCCGGCCGCCAAGGCCCGCCCGCCGCTAAAAACGGGAGCCGCCGCAGCGCCGGCTGCAAAACTCGCCGCCTTCAGAAATTGCCGTCGCGAGGGCAGGGTGCGCATGTGGTGAGACATTGGTTTCTCCCTGGGCTTTTTTCGTATCTCACCACAGGCTCGCGATCAGCGGAAGCGGGGCTTTCGATACCCTGCTTCCCGCCGCCGCCATGTTCTGTGAGGGAAACGCTCAGGAAGAATTGCGCCGTGACGGGCGTTCGTCTCTCAGGATTCTCTTTGCCTTGGACTCCGGCCATCCGTCACCGAGCTCCCGGACACGAACCCGCGTCCCGTCGTCGGCGTTGATGAGCGCGTGCGTCGCGATCTCATCGTTGATCTCGAACAGTCGCAACTCGGTCGTCGGCAACCAGGTCAGCGTTTGATCGATATCGGCGGGAAAGATTTGCCATGCCGAGCCATCCTGCATTTTGACAATGTGGCTCTCGGAATGCTCGAGAATCTTCATCGCGGTCCTCTCCTGGGCCGTTGGTGCCGGAAGCGTTACGCCGGAACCGTGACGGCCGACGAATAGCCATTAGCGACGGCGATGCGGGCGGGGGCGACCTCTCCGTCGAGCCAGTCCTGCTCGTTGGCGAGCGCCCGCCAGGCGGCCTCCATGCGCTTGTAGCGGTTGAAGGTCGGCTCGCTGATAGCGCTTTCCGCAAGCTGCGCGCAGTTGTCGGCGTTTTCGCGGAAGATCTCGGATTGCTTCATTATGTCCTTCCTTTCTGGAAGGAGACGTATGCAGACGCCGCGCGATTACAACGAAGTTCCAATGAACGATCGGTAACGATCGATTACGTCACGCCGCGTCACAAGGCCGCTACCGGTCAATCGCTTCATCTGTCGTTCAGCTAGTGGTCCGTGCATAAGCAAAACGGCCGGATCTTTCGATCCGGCCGTTCAACGAAACCGTTGCTTTGTCTTTAGCTCGCCTTGGCGACCGGCGCAGTCGCCTTCTTCTTTTCGATCTGGCGCTTGAGCTCAAGCGCGCGCGGCGAGAGGCTCGCGGCACGGGCCTTCAACAGGAAGGCATCGAGGCCCCCGTTGTGGTCAACGCTCTTGATCGCGTTGGTCGAGACGCGCAGTCGCACGTTACGGCCGAGTGCATCCGAGATGAAGGTCACGTTGCACAGGTTCGGCAGGAAGCGCCGCTTGGTCTTGATATTCGAGTGGCTCACCTTGTGACCCACCAGCGGGCCCTTGGCCGTCAGTTCACAGCGCCGCGACATCTTCAGAAATCCTCTTCCATCCCGGCCTCCGCCCATATCAGATGGGCCAGCGCCAAGGGTCAAAAACTCGTCCATTCCGGAGGAACCGCGGACGTATAGGGGCAGATGGCGGTGGCGTCAAGATTGGCTTTATGACCGCGGAATGCGGAAAAGCTCGATTTTGGCAGGCATTTTGCCGCTTTTTGACATCACATAAAGGGCGTATTCGCCACCCATATCAGGGTTCCATGATAGGATGCCGGCTTGACGGGCTCCATCATGGAAACGCAACGCCAGGATGTACGGCGTTCCGGTTTACCTAAAGCACGCGAAGCCGTTGTTCGCCGGGTTTTTTGCTTTAATGAAATACCTCATTCGCTTCCGTTCGGGGATCGCAGCTTCCGTGACCGTGACCAGGCTTGGCATGATCTCATTCCGGCCGAGCCGGGCGTTGGCGGTCCTGTGCGGGCTGACAGCCATTCTCGTCGCGCCCTCAGGGCCCGCTTTCGCTCAGGGCAAGCTCGAGGCGCAATATGAGGCGACGCTGGCTGGCATTCCCGTCGGCCGAGGCGCCTGGAATATCGACATCTCTGACGACCAGTATTCGGCTTCCGCGGTCGGCGGCACGGCGGGGCTTTTGAAAACCTTTGCCAGCGGTACCGGTTCGAGCAGCGCACAGGGGCGTGTCGTCAACGGCGCGCTGGTCTCGACCAACTACACCGCGATGACCACGACGTCGAAAAAGACCGAAACCATCCACATGGCGCTCAACAACGGCACCATCAAGGATTACGCGATCGAACCGGAACCGCCGGTCGATCCCGATCGTATCCCCGTGACGGACGCGCAGAAAAAGGGCGTGTTCGATCCGATGACCGGTTCGATGTTGCGCGTGCCCGGCACCGCCGACCCGCTCAGTCCCGAAGCCTGCCGCGGCAGCGCCGCGGTTTTCGACGGCCGCATGCGTTACGACCTCAAGCTTGAATTCAAGCGCATGGAAACCGTGAAATCCGAGAAGGGCTATCAGGGCCCCGTCGTGGTCTGCGCGATCTATTTCACGCCGATCGCGGGCTACATCCCCGACCGCCCGGTGATCAAGCATCTCGCGAGCGCCCGCAATATCGAGATCGCGTTCGCGCCAGTGCTGGGAACCCGCATCCTGGTTCCGTATCGCATGGTGATCCCGACCTATCTTGGCATCGCGATGCTGGAAGCCACCTCGTTCATCACGACGCCGACGCCGCCCCGCGTGGCCAAGACGAACTGACGCCGTAGGCGTCATTCCGGGGCGATGTGAAACATCGAACCCGGAATCTCGAGATTCCGGGTCTGGTGCTGGCGCACCATCCCGGAATGACGTTCAGCAATCGGCGCTTTCGCTTGGTCGGGACGAGGGAAGAACGAATCCCAGTTGACTCTTTGCTGCTTTTGATTCGACTCAGGGAACGCGCGCGCTTTAAGAATTCTGTCGCCAAACCGTCGCTTGCAGGCGTGTTGCAAACTTGATCTAGTGCTGTGTGACGCTATCTGCGCGATATGTTGCGGTGAACGAAGCAGGACAATCCCAGGAGTTAGCGATTCGGGCGTGTTTCGTTCCGCACCCGTTCCGAAGCTTAAATCCCGCCCTCACAAGCGTCGCATTGTGAAACACTTTTTGTGAGAGGCTGCCGCCGCTCCGGGCTCCGATATCCACGCGCGCGCTCTTGCGTCCAGCGCCGAAAGCCGTAGAAACCCTTAAAAACATGGCTCTTTCGTCAGCTTCCTCCTTGTTTGCCACCAATGGCAGAGCGCCCGGCGCCGGCGTCACCGCCGTGCTTGGGCCGACCAACACCGGCAAGACGAGTTCTCGCGATCGAGCGCATGCTCGCGCACTCCTCCGGCGTGATCGGGTTGCCGCTGCGGCTGCTCGCGCGCGAGGTCTACAACAAGATCGTCGACCGCGTCGGCCCCGAGGCGGTGGCGCTGGTCACGGGCGAAGAGAAGATCAAGCCGCCGAAGCCGCGGTTCTGGGTGTCGACCGTCGAGGCGATGCCGCGCGATCTCGACGTGTCGTTTCTTGCCGTCGATGAAATCCAGATCGCGGCCGATCTCGAACGCGGACACGTGTTCACCGACCGCATCCTCAACCGGCGTGGCCGCGACGAAACCCTGTTATTGGGTGCGGCCACGATGCGCGGTATCGTCGAGCGGCTGCTGCCCGGCGCCAATATCGTCACACGCCCCAGACTTTCGCAGCTCGAATTTGCCGGCGACCGCAAGATCACCCGCCAGCCGCGGCGTACCGCCATCGTCGCCTTCTCGGCCGACGAGGTCTACGCCATCGCCGAATTGATCCGCCGCCAGCATGGCGGGGCAGCGGTGGTGCTGGGTTCGCTGTCGCCGCGCACGCGCAATGCCCAGGTCGAGATGTTCCAGAACGGCGATGTCGACTATCTCGTGGCGACCGATGCGGTCGGCATGGGTCTCAATCTGGACGTCGATCACGTCGCCTTCGCCTCCGACCGCAAATATGACGGCTATCAATTCCGAAGGCTGATCCCGGCCGAATTCGCCCAGATTGCAGGCAGGGCAGGGCGCGCCACGCGCAACGGCACCTTTGGTACGACGGGCCGCTGTGCGCCGTTCGAGCCCGAACTGGTCAATGCGTTGCAGAACCACACCTTCGAAAGCGTGCGGATGTTGCAATGGCGCAATTCGAGGCTCGATTTCTCGTCCGTCGGCGCGCTCCAGGTGTCGCTCGCGCTCGCGCCCGCCCACGAGGTTTTGACCCGCGCCCCGATCGCGGAAGACCTGCGCGTGCTCGACCATGTCGCGCGCGATGCCGATATCCGCGAGACGGCGGAGGGGGCGAAGGCCGTCGAGCGGTTGTGGGAGGCCTGCCAGATCCCGGACTACCGCCGGATCGCGCCGGCGGCCCATGCCGAGCTTGTCACGACCCTGTTCGGATTCCTGATGCAAAAGGGGCGTATCCCGGACGCATGGTTTGCCGCGCAGGTCGATCAGGCGGATCGGGCAGACGGCGATATCGACACCCTATCGGGCCGGATTGCGCAAATCCGCACATGGACCTTCGTCGCCAATCGCCCGGACTGGCTCGCTGACCCCGAACATTGGCAAGGGATCACCCGCGAGGTCGAAAATAAATTATCCGATGCACTGCATGAACGGCTTACAGAGCGTTTCGTTGATCGCCGTACCAGTGTATTGATGCGCCGCCTGCGGGAGAACGTGGTTTTGAATACGGAAATTGGCAAGACTGGCGAAGTGATCGTGGAAGGCCATGTGATTGGCCGTCTGGACGGTTTTACCTTTGCGCCAGACGCGGCGGAGGCCGGCTCCGAAGCCAAGGCCTTGCAGGCCACCGCACAAAAGGCGCTTGCCGGCGAGATTGACGCGCGGGCCGAGAAGCTCGCGGCCTCGCCCGACGATCAGTTCGTGCTCACCTCGGAAGGAACCATCCGCTGGACCGGGGATGCGGTCGCGCGGTTGACGTCGGCCGACGATGCGCTGCATCCGCGCATTCGCATCATCTCCGACGAACGGCTGACCGGGGCGCCGCGCGAGGCCGTGCAGACGCGGCTCGATCTGTGGCTGAAGACCCATATCGAGAAGCTGTTGGGGCCGCTGTTCGAATTGAGCAAGGCCGAGGATGTCACGGGCATCGCGCGCGGCATTGCGTTCCAATTGATCGAGGCGATGGGCGTGCTCGAGCGCTCGCGGATCGCTGCCGAGATGAAGGATCTCGACCAGCCGTCGCGGGCATCCTTGCGCAAATACGGCGTGCGCTTTGGCGCCTACCATATTTATGTGCCGTCGCTGCTCAAGCCTGCGGCGCGCGCTTTGGCCTCGCTGCTCTGGGCCTTGAAGCAAGCCGATGTCGAACTGTCCACGCTGTCGGGCGCCCAGCATCTGGCATCAAGCGGCCGCACCTCGTTCCCGATCGACAAAACATTGCCCCGCGATGCCTATCGCGTGCTCGGCTACCGCCAATGCGGCGAGCGCGCCGTGCGCGTCGATATTCTGGAGCGGCTTGCCGATCTGATCCGTCCGGCGCTCGCCTGGCGCGAGGCTTCGCCTGGCGAAAAGCCCGCCGGCGCATTCGACGGCCGCAGCTTTGTGGTGACGCAGGCGATGACCTCGCTGACGGGATCGGCGGGCGAGGATTTCGCCTCGATCCTGCGCGCGCTCGGCTACCGCATGGACCGCCGTCCGCCGTTGCCGCCGAAGCCGGCCGTGGTCGAAGCGGCGGCCCGCGAACGAAGCCACACCATCAGAGACACCTTCGGAAGCAACGGCCGAACCCGCGGTGGAGACGGCTGCAAGCGAGACGCATACAGAGACATCGGCAGACAACACTGTACCAGCCGCCGAGCAAGTCGATGAAGTCGGCGCCGGCCGTCGAAGAGGCCGTGGTCTCTTCGACCACGCTGTTGCCGCAGGTCGACTTTGCCCAACGGCCCGACGTAACCGAGGCCGCATCCGACAGCGCCATCGTGTCCAGCGAAGCGACGCCGGAGACCGTTGAAGCCGCGGCTCCATCCGTTGCAACCGAAGCAGTGGCAGAGCAGGGCTCAACGGAAGCTTCTGCCGAAACGGCTGGCGCGAGCGACGCGGCGCCGGTTGAGGCGTCCGCAACGCCGTCGGAGCCTGAACTGGTCGAAGTCTGGCGTCCCGGTGGCCGTTCCGAAGAACGACGGCCGCAGCGTCACGATCGTCATCGGAATCGTCGCCCCGAGCGTGCGGCCGAAGGCGGGCAGCCGGCGGCAGCGGGTGAAGCTGCGTCAGGCGAAGCCGGCGAGGGCGCCAAGCGCGACCATCACCGGCGTCGCGATCGCCACCGCGATTTCCGTAAGCCCGCGCCCGGATCAGCCAGCTCAAAACGCTGCTCCCACAGCCGAAGGCGCGCCCGCGCCGGAAGCGCGCGAGGGACGGCGTGAGGATCGGCGAGAGGATCGGAATGGCCGGCCGCGTTTCGACGGCAAGGGGCGCGACGAGCGCAACAGGTCCAAATCGCGTGAGGACGGCGGGCGTGACAAGGGCCGTGACCGCGGCGGGCGCGACCGCGACCGCGGCGGACGGGAAAGCGGTCCGTCGCATCGGCAATATGCGTCGAGCGCCGCTCCGCGCGAGCGCGATCGTCCGATCGATCCCAATTCGCCGTTCGCAAAGCTCGCAGCGCTCAAGGAACAGTTGGCGGCTCCTCGCAAGGAGTAGCCCGTCATTTAGAGAGGCGTTTTCGAGCGAAGCATGCCCCCGGACTTGATCCGGGGGTGGACACCGGTTCGCGTCAGGAAGGCGCGTCGCAGAAGATCGAACTTCCTTCGCCTGGGTGTTTCTTGGAGCGCCAGCGTCTCGACAAATGGTTGTGGCACGCGCGCGTGGTGAAAGCGCGGACCAGCGCGGCCGCTCTGGTGGAGGCGGGCCATGTGCGCGTCAACGGCGTGCGAGAGAAATCGCCTGGTCATGCGCTCAAGGTGGGTGACGTCGTCACGGTCGGGCTCGATCGTTCCGTGCGTGTGCTCAAGGTGATCGGATTTGCCGAGCGGCGGGGGGATGCCGCGTCTGCGCGTCTGCTATGTCTCGATTTGCAGGCTTAATGGAATGCATTGAGTTTCGCTGGCCAACCGGCCACGGAGTGACTATCTGCTTCCCTGCCAGGTCAGCCCTCCGGGGCGCCGGCTCGCTTGCAGCGCACGGTTTCCTGCGCTAGGCAACCTGTGAAAAGCTTGAGAAAACCCTCTTAGAATTGACCCGTTCCGGAGCCCTGGATGACTTACGTCGTCACTGAAGCCTGTATCAAATGCAAATATACCGACTGCGTTGAGGTCTGCCCCGTCGATTGCTTCTACGAGGGCGACAACATGCTGGTCATCCATCCGGACGAGTGCATCGATTGCGGCGTGTGCGAGCCGGAGTGCCCGGCGGACGCCATCAAGCCGGATACCGAGCCGGGGCTCGAAAAATGGCTCGAAGTGAACAACGAATACGCCAAGTCCTGGCCGAATATTACCCAAAAGAAGGACTCCCCGGCGGACGCCAAGGAATTCGAAGGGGTAGAAGGCAAATTCGAGAAATATTTTTCTCCGACCGCCGGTTCTGGGGACTGACGGCTAACGATAGGTTTCCAGCCCTTATCCACAGGCCCAAGCGGCCCTGTGGATGGCCATTTGGCTTAACCCTGTTTGAGATTTCGATGACAAACCGGCCTCCAGCTAGCGCTGAGGGGGCATAAATCATTGATTTTTGCGGGAAATGTGCTATATTGGTGCATTAATTAGTCGAACCCGTCAGCCCGCTCGTTGGCCCCAAGGGTTCCCGTGAAAACATCCAACAGGGGCGTGGCAGTTCCGCGCGCAGGCTGTGTCACAAAAAACGCGTACTAAGAGTTCTTCGAAGGCTTCGAAAAAAGCCGCCGCGGCCATTAGCCGGGGCGCAACCAAGGGCCGTGCCCCGGCGTCTTCAAAGGAACTCTCGGAAAAATACCAAGGCATCGGCTGCCAAGTCCTCAAAAAACAAAAGAAGCTCAATGCCAAACAAGACTGCAAAAACTGCCGCGAAAGCGACCGGTTCGAAGGCTACTGCTTCGAAAGCCGCCGCCCCGAAGACTGCCGCCCATAAGCCCGCCCCCAAGGCCGCTGGCGCCCAAGACGCCCGTCAACAAGACCCCTGTCAGCAAGGCGCCGGTCGCCGCCAAGCCGGTTGCCGCCACCAAGCCCGTGGCTGCTGCCCCGCGCGTTGAAGAAAAGAAGCCGTTGACCCAGCGTCAGGGCTTCAAGACCAACGAATTCGTCGTCTATCCGGCCCATGGCGTTGGCCAGATCCTCGCCATCGAGGAGCAGGAGATCGCCGGCGCGAAGCTTGAGCTGTTCGTGATCAATTTCATGAAAGACAAGATGACGCTGCGGGTGCCGACGGCGAAGGTCGCCAATGTCGGCATGCGCAAGCTGTCGGAGCCGGCGCTGGTGAAGAAGGCGCTCGAGACCCTGAAAGGCCGTGCCCGCGTCAAGCGCACGATGTGGTCGCGCCGCGCCCAGGAATACGAAGCCAAGATCAATTCGGGCGACATCGTCGCGATCGCGGAAGTCGTGCGCGATCTCTATCGTTCGGAATCGCAGCCGGAACAGTCCTACAGCGAACGTCAGCTTTATGAAGCCGCGCTCGATCGGCTGTCCCGCGAGATCGCCGTCGTCCAGCACGTGACGGAAACCGAGGCGGTGAAGGAAATCGAAAGCCAGCTCGCCAAGAGCCCGCGCCGCGGCGCCAAGGCGGAAGCCGAGGGCTGACGGTGAAGCCGAGGGCGATGAGGCGGATGCCGACGGCGACGATACCGCCGTTGCGGACGAAGCCGCCTGAGCTGAGTTACCGATCTAAACGAAAAGCCCGGTCGCAAGACCGGGCTTTTTTGTTTGCCAATTTTGCTCGCGAGTATCCCCTCATGCGTACAGTGTCTTCGGGGATCATCTCCCGCGTGTATTGCATCCGCGGAAGGTCGCTCGCCCGGCGTCGAAGGTTGTTCTGACGGTGGAAATCGAAGATAGCGATCTCCGTTCAGATCCTCGTGCGCCAGGTCCTGGTGGCGTGGGACTTCGCATGAAATAGCGAGTGCGCCGCTCAAGATCCCCGGTTCGCGCTAAGCGCGCGCCGCGCCGGGATTTATCAGCTGCGGCGGTATTTCTTCTTGGGCTTTTTTCCGAATGCGGGTTTCGCAGGTGAACCCTTTCCAGGGTGCGGCCTCTCAGCGAAGTCAGACTTGTCGCGGTACGGCTTCTTCTTTTTGAAGCTCGTCTCCTTGTCAAATCTCGAGCCGCCGTCGTTGTGAGGCTTGCTGTGAGGCTTGCCGTACGGCTTCGGTTCTCTCTCATGACGAGGCTTATCGTTCCGACGATCGCGGTGATCGCCCTGCTTGCCGTCGCGCCGGGGCTCATGCGGCCGCTTCTCCGACGGCGCATCGTTCCGGGGCGCATCTGCCAATGCCTCGATACGGATGTTGTCTTCTTTATCGGGCCGCCGGATTTTCACGGCGAACTGCTCGGCCGCCCGCCCGGAGATCTCGAACTCGGTGCTCGTCTCGCCGATGACGATGCTGCCGATATCATGCTTGTCGATGCCACCGCGGCGGCAAATCATCGGCAATAGCCAGCGCGCTTCAGCCTTCTTCTGGCGTCCGATCGCCGCGCGAAACCATACGCTGCCCTCCGCCATGCCATGACGGGCCGCTGATTTCCCTTTCCGGGTTCGCGGTCCCGGAGCGTGACCGTCGTCGCGTGATGGCCGGCCATCTCTGTCCCGGCTGCGGCTGTCATGAGCCCGGGCGGAGCTTTGGCCGGGATCGAGGATGTCCTCGGGCGACGGCAGCCGCGCCCGATACAGCCGTGCAAGTGCGGCGGCGATATCCTCGGGCGAGCGCTCGGCAAGCAATGCGCGCGCGAGATTCAGATCTTCGGGGGTCGCCTCCTGCGCGAACAGCGCGTCCTGCATCATGCGCTTCTGATCGAGTTCGCGGATTTCCTCGGCGGTCGGCGCCATGCTCCAGTCGACATCGATGTTCGCCAGATTGAGCAGAATTTCTGCGCGCCGCCGGCGTGCGGGCGGCACCAGCACAACGCTGACGCCCTTGCGGCCCGCGCGGCCGGTGCGGCCGGAACGGTGTTGCAGGACTTCGGCATCGTTCGGAATGTCCGCATGGATGACAAGATCGAGGTTCGGTAGATCGATGCCACGTGCGGCGACGTCGGTTGCCACGCAGACGCGCGCCCGCCCGTCCCGCAGCGCCTGCAGCGCGTGCGTGCGTTCGTTCTGCGTCAATTCGCCGGAGAGCGCGACCACGGAGAAGCCACGCTCGACCAGCGCCGCCTGTAAATGCCGCACAGCATCTCGGGTGTTGCAAAACACCAGCGCGCTCGGCGATTCAAAATAGCGCAGCACGTTGACGACCGCATGCTCGACGTCGCTCGGCGCGATCCTGATCGCACGATACTCGATATCGGCGTGGCCGCCCTCGTCGCCCGCGACTTCGACGCGGAAGGCGTGCTTCTGATACTGCTTGGCCAGCGCCACGATGCCGCGCGGGAATGTCGCCGAGAATAGTAGTGTGCGGCGCGTGTCCGGCGTGGTCTCAAGAATGAATTCCATATCCTCGCGAAAACCAAGGTCGAGCATTTCGTCGGCCTCGTCGAGCACGACGGCTTTCAGCTCCGAGATGTCGAGACGTCCGCGGCGCAGATGATCGCAGAGCCGCCCCGGCGTGCCGACCACGATATGAGCGCCATCGGCCAACTCGCGCTGCTCACGGCGGGGATCCATGCCACCGACGCAAGACACGATGCGCGCCTCGGCGTATTGATAGAGCCACGACAATTCTCGATGAACCTGCAGAGCAAGTTCGCGCGTCGGCGCGACAATCAAGGCAAGCGGCGCGGCAGCGCGTTCAAATCGCTCGGCACCTTCCAGAAGATTGTCGGCAATCGCCAGCCCGTATGCGACCGTTTTGCCTGAGCCGGTTTGTGCCGACACCAGAAGATCGATGCCGACAGCGTTCTCCGCGAGCACTGCGGTCTGCACAGGGGTCAGCTTGTCGTAATTGCGTTCTGCCAAGGCGCGAGCGAGCGGCGAACTACTGGTCAGGAATGTCACGAAATGGCCGATTCTGATTGGTGTTTAGCGATGAAATATTGAACTGGGCCTCGCGCCCTTGAGGCTGAAGCCGTCCCTGTGGGCGAGACGCGCCCGGCGGATTTGGGTGAGGTTGCATGCTTTAGGCCAAGACAGCCCCCAGCGCCATGGCGGTTTGGAACAAAATTGGCCTGTTCCGCCCGTCTCTTGGCCCTCGCCTCGGCAGTAGTCGGGTCAGAACCGGTCTGATTTGTAGCTTGCCACTACGCCCCCGGTCGTATGATCGGGCTTTTGTTTGACGATGCTGAGCCGTGCTCGAACCCTCGGTCGGCAACTCAACCGCGGCGAAGATCCCCTCGCGGGTCAATCCACCACGATCTTGACGCGGTCGCGCGCCTTGATCTGGGCGTGGGCCTCAAGACCGTTGATGATGCGGAAGCGCTCCGCCGCGCGGTCGACGCCGGCCATGCGATGCGACAGCGATTCCACGGTATCGCCGGGCTGCACGTTGATCACCTTGATGCGCAGCGGCCGTGCCGACTGGATTTCGTCCAGCGTCAACCGGCGGAAGGAGTTCACGGTCTCCCGCGCATTGCGCTCGCTCTCGGTCGACTTCTGCTTGGCCGCGAAGATGAAGCGGTAGACGTCGCTGCCGAAGCGCAGCGCGTAGACCTTGAATTGCCACTGATCGCCGCCGGCGACCGCAGAAGCGGCCGGAAGGCCATTGATGGTGATGTCCTCGGTCGATGACTTGTCGACGTTTTCCATCCAGCCGGAATTGAGATAGTCGCCGAGGCCTTGCTCGGCCGGCACCCGCACGACGTCAAAGCGCATCGCCTGCGCGCCGCCTTCGCGTACGCCGATCACGGCCTGGGCCGTATTGTCGAGCGTGAAGTTTTCCGGCGCGGTAAAGGTGAAGCCGAGCTTCGGATGCAGGAAGCGGCGTCCGCGCACGAAACCCTCGCTCGGGTCTTCGCCGTAGACGATGTTGTCGATCGCGGCGAGATAACTGTCGCGGTCGCGTTCGCCGGATTCCGGCGAGGTATATTGCCGGGCCGAGCTTTGCGCATTGGAAACGCGCTCCGGCGTTGCCGGATGCGACGAGAGAAAATCCTGCGCGCGGGGATCGGCGGTCGGCGTCTTGCCCGCCTTCAAGGCGGCGTTGCGTTCCATCGCCGTCAGGAATCGCGCCGCGCCATACGGATCGAAATGCGCACGCGCCGAGATGCCGACGCCGATGCCGTCGGCCTCGAACTCCTGGGTGCGCGAGAAGCTCGCGAGCGTGAGCTTGTTCTTGGCGAGCGCCAGCGCCGTGATATCTGGATCGTTGCCCATGTCGGTGAGCACGCGGGTGGCGACGGCCGTTTCGCGCACCTTGTCTTCGCGGCTGGCGGCGTGCTTGGAAATCACATGCGCCATCTCGTGGCTCAGCACCGAGGACAATTCGGAAGTATCGCAAGCGAGCGCAATCAAACCGCGCGTCACATAGAGCTGACCGGTCGGCAGCGCGAAGGCATTCACCGCGCCTGAATTGAGGATCGTCACCTTGTAGGCCTGGTCGGGCCGGTCCGACGCCGCCACCAGCCGGTCGACGGTCTTGGTGATCAGACCCTCGAGCTTGGGGTCGTCGTAGGCGCCGCCATACGACGACAGGATGCGCTCGTGTTCCTTTTCGGCGGCGGGGCTCTGGACGAACGTGCTGCGTCCAGGCTTGACGGCGGGCGCGGCCGGTAGCGTCGGGCTTGCGGTCTGAAACCGGGTAAAGTCACCACAACCGGCGAGCAGGAACGAGGCGCCCATGATGATGGGTGCCGCCCAAAGCCGGCTCAATCCCGCCTTGCGATGTCCCAGAACGTCCACCACGCCAGCCACTCTGAAAGATTTCGGCGAGTTACTTGTCGCCGAGCAACTCAATTTGTCCCGCTTGAAGTACCTCAATCCGCGGCCCGGTACGCGCCTCAACAAATCCCCGGACACGGATACGTTTATTTTCCAACGACTTAGGCTCCAAGCCGGCCGCCGCCAAACTGGCGAGCGCCCGCCTTGGAATAATCACAGCAAAGTCCCGTGTCCAGTTTCGCCCAAAATTCAGATAGGTAGTAGCCCCTGCCTGTCGAACGGACAAAACCTTGCCCTCGACCAGCGTAAAGCGCCCGATCCCAGCCAAAATACCGCCCGGACTTTCGGTGTTTTTTATGGCCGTGGGGTCTGCCCAGATGCCTATTTTTCCCTCTCGCGCAGTAGCCTCGGCGGCGAGCAGCGCGGCCCTGCATTCCCGGTCGCTCATGTCAGGCGAAACCAGTGCCTCGCCTCGCGCCAAAAGCTCCCGTTGCACCAGCACTTCGTCGGGCAATCGCCACGCAAACGCGGTCTGCCGGCCGTAACGATCGGGCGTGTCGTCATCGCCGCTGAGCCGGACGTCACGTCCCGCAAGCAGCGCGGTCAGCGCCCGCATAGGCTCCGTGCCGGGCTTCTCGGGCAACGCCGGTTCGATCCCGGCCAGACGTATCTCGCGCGCGTCTTGCAAGCGAAAGCTTCTGACATCGATCACTTCGATCACGCGCCCTTCGCCCTGCGGTTCGAACGCGCACGCGGTCGCCGATGCCGAACCGACGGTTGCAGCCATGCTCACGATCACGCTGGCGGCGAATGCGACCAGCAATTGAAACCTGTTTGACGCGGTCGAGAGATGCACGATGCCGAGCTCACATCACCTGATCATTCCATACGACGGAAAGTACCCATTGGCCTAACTTGCCGCTGCACCATGCTTGCGGCATGATCGCCATAATGGCAATTGCGGCTGTACCGCAATGCGTTAGGGGAATAGGGAGGTTTCCATGCGGCGGGTTTTTTCCGGTTTTTTTGGCTTGATGCTTGCGTCGGTTGCGACGGCAGCGCTCGCACAGGGCAAACCTCCGCTCAAGCTTGGCGGCATCCTCGATATGTCCGGCCTCTACGCCGACATTACCGGACCTGGCGCCGAGATGGCCGCCAAGATGGCGGCGGAGGATTTTGGCGGTGAAGTGCTCGGCCGCAAGATCGAGATCATCGCGGCCGACCACCTCAACAAGGCCGACCTTGCCGCCAACATCGCCCGCGACATGCTCGACAACCAGGGCGTCGAGATGATCTACGACGTCGCGGCTTCCGCAACGGCGCTCGCGGCCGGCGAGATCGCCAAGGCCCGCAACAAGATCGTGATGTTCTCCGGGCCGGGATCGATCCGCCTCTCTAACGAGGCCTGCGGCCCCTACACCGTCCATTATGTGTTCGACACCTATTCGCAGGCCAACGTCACCGGCCTTGCGGCCGTCAAGAAGGGCCTCGATAGCTGGTTCTTCATCACCGCCGATTACGCCTTCGGTCATGACCTCGAAAAGGACACCGCGGCCGTCGTGCTGAAATCAGGCGGCAAGGTGCTCGGCGATGTCCGGCATCCGCTGAACTCGTCGGATTTCTCTTCCTACCTGCTGCAAGCACAGGCATCGAAGGCCAAGGTGATCGGGCTTGCCAATGCCGGCGGCGACACCATCAACACGATCAAGCAGGCGGCCGAATTCGGCATCATGAAGGGCGGCCAGAAAATTTCGCCGTTGCTGGTCTTCATCACCGACATCGACAGCGTCGGGCTTGAAACCGCGCAGGGCCTCTTGCTTTCGGAAGCGTTTTATTGGGACCTCAACGACGAGACTCGCGCTTTTTCGAAGCGCTTCATGGAGCGGATCGGGCGCGTGCCGGGCGGCGCGCAAGCCGGCGTCTACTCGTCGGTGACGCATTATCTGAAAGCGGTTAAAGCGGCCGGCACCACCGATGCCGCCGCCGTCATGAAGATCATGAAGGAAACCCCGATCAACGACATGTTCGCCAAAAACGGCCGAATCCGCGAGGACGGCCGCATGGTGCACGACATGTATCTGTTCGAGGTCAAGAAGCCCTCGGAATCAAAAGGCCGCTGGGACGATTACAATCTGCTGGCGACCATTCCGGGCAACGAGGCTTTCCAGCCGTTGTCGGAGTCACGCTGCCCGCTGGTGAAGAAGTGACGGAGCGTCATTCCGGGGCGAGAGCGATAGCGAGCGACCGGAATCTATTGTCGACATGTTCGGCGGGAATGGATTCCGGGCCCACGCCTTCCGCGCAAATCGCTTGATTATTTGTCGCGACGGCGTGTCCCGGAATGACGGCAATAACAACAACTAAGAAGGCGAAAAATAATGAGTAGCGAAACCGTTCTGCAAAACCTCGATTCCGGCCTGTTGACCATCACCATGAACCGGCCCGAGCGGCGCAACGCGCTCAATCCCGACATGACGCAAGGCCTGGTCGCGGCGGCGAAGCGCGCGGCCGAGGATTCGGACGTGCGCGCGGTGCTGCTGAAGGGCGCCGGCGGCACCTTCTGTGTCGGCGGCGACGTCAAGTCGATGGCGGACGGCAGCCGGGCGCCGATGTCCTTCGAGACCCGAATCGTCCATTTGAGGCGCGCGATGGAGGTCTCGCGAATCCTCCACGAGATGGCGAAGCCCGTGGTGGCGCAGCTCGATGGCGCGGCCGCCGGCGCTGGTCTGTCGATCGCGCTCGCCTGCGATTTTCGCGTGGCGTCGGAATCCGCGAAGATCACGACCGCCTTCGCCAAGGTCGGTCTCTCGGGCGACTATGGCGGGACGTATTTTCTCACCCAGATGCTCGGCAGCGCGAAAGCACGCGAGCTCTATCTGCTGTCACCGGTATTGACCGCGCAGGAAGCGCTGGGGCTCGGCATGGTCACGCGTGTCGTTCCTGATGCGGAGGTCGAAACGGCCTCGCGCGAACTGGCGATGTCGCTCGCGCAGGGGCCGACCATCACGTACGGCTACATCAAGCGCAACATCAACAATGCCGAGCGGATGTCGCTGGAAGCCTGCTTCGATGGCGAAGCCCTCCATCATTCGCGTTCGAACGAGACGGCCGATCACAAGGAGGCCGCGAAAGCTTTCGTCGAAAAGCGCAAGCCGGCGTTCAAGAACCACTAGCCGAAGCCTGCGATCAGCGTCCCTTGAAGTTGGGCACGCGCCGCTCTTCGGTTGCCTTGACGCCTTCCTTGAAATCCTCGGTGGCGCGCAGCCGCGTTTGCTCGGCGAGTTCGTGATGGGTGGCGGCGAGCACGCGATCGGCGAGCCCGGCCCGCATCGTGGCGCGGGTCGAAAGCAGGCCGAGCGGCGAGCACTCGGCGATTTCCTGCGCGAGGCTTCATGCCCTGTCGCGGACCTGGTCCTGCGGCACGCATTCATTGGCAAGGCCCATGCGATAGGCCTCCTCGCCGGTGACGCGGCGCGAGGTGTAGAAAATCAGTTCGGCGTTGTTCTTGCCGACCAGTTCGGTGAGCGTCACCGTCAGCCCGAAGCCCGGATGAAAGCCGAGCCGCGTGAAGTTGGCGGCAAAGCGCGCTTCGGGGCAGGTGACGCGGAAATCCGCCGACACCGCTAATCCCAGCCCGCCGCCGATCGCCGCGCCATGCACCGCGGCGACGATCGGCTTCTGGGCGCGGAAAATGCGCACGGCCTGGATGTAGAGGTGGGCAATCGGGCCAAGCCCCGAGGCCGGATCGGTCTTGGCGCGCGCTTCCTGCTCCTGCCGTGCCGGATCGTTGAAGTTGGCGCCGGCGCAGAACGCCTTGCCTTGCGCTGCGAGCACTGACGCGCGGATTTCGATGTCGCGATCGAATTCATCCAGTGCATCGGCGATCTGGTTGATCAGCGAGATGTCGAAGAAATTCAGTGGCGGCTTCCGGATTTCGATCAGCCCGACATGGCCGATCTTCTCGACGCCGATATCCTTGTAGGTGGTCATTTGGTCCTGTCTCCCGTTAGCCGCGCCTTTAGCGCAGGCCGAGCCCGCGCGCGATGATGCCGCGCAGTACTTCCGTGGTGCCGCCCTGAATGGTGAGTTTCGGTGCGGTCTTCATTGCAAACGAAAGCTGGTTCTCCAGCGTCTCGTGATTGGTGACGTCGGCATCGACGAAGGCGGCGAGGTCGCGCACCCGATGCGGCAATTGCTGTTCCCAGATCGTGCCGATGTCCTTGACGATCGAGGCCTCGACCACCGGCTCCTTGCCGGCCTGCAACATGCCCGCAACCGACACCGACATCCGCCGCATGGTGTGGAGTTGCGCGACGAGGCGGCCGATGCCTTCGGCAGCGCGTGTATCGGGCGAGGGGCCGACCGCGCGCACGAGCTCGGTCAGCACGTAATAGGTTTCGAGAAAGCGCTCGGGCCCCGAGCGCTCATAGGCGAGTTCAGAGGTCGCCTGCTTCCATGCGCCGTCGATTTCGCCGAGCACATGATCTTCGGGAACGAAGGCGTCGGTGAACACGACCTCGTTGAACTCGAACTGTCCGGTGATCTGGCCGATCGGGTTGACCTTGATGCCCGGCGTCTTCATGTCGACCAAAAACTGCGTCAGGCCGTGGCGGCGATTTTCCTTGGTCGGCGGCTGAGGTGCGGAAGATCGCGATCATGTAGTCGGCGATGTGTGCCGATGAAGTCCAGATCTTGGTGCCGTTGATCAGGAAGCCGCCGTCGGTCTTCGTCGCCTTGGTCTTGGCCGCAAACAGGTCGGAGCCCGAATTCGGCTCGCTCATGCCGATCGCAAAGCAGACCTCGCCCCGGCAAATCCGGGGCAGGATGTCCATCTTGATGCGCTCGTTGGCGTATTTCAGCAGCACCGGCCCGCTCTGGCGGTCGGCGACGAAAAAGCGCCGCGTCGGTGCGTTGGCGACGCGCATTTCCTCGGTCACGACGTATCGTTCGAGAAATGTGCGTTCGTGGCCGCCGTATTTCTTCGGCCAGGTCATGCCGAGCCAGCCGCGCTGCCCCACGCGGCGCGAGAATTCCGGGGCGTCGCTGTCTTCACGGTTCGGCTGGTGCGGATCGAATGTGCCGGCGGCGATTTCCTCGGCGAGAAACGCGCGCACTTCCTTGCGCAGTTTGACGCATTCGGGCGGCAGGCGGATCGGATCGAAACGAAGGGCTGCGGTCATCTATTTTCTTTTACGTCCGTAAGAGGTCGGTCGAGGTCTAGCGCGAAGCCACCAGCGGCCACAGTTCATCGGCGCCGTTGGCGGCGACGCGCTTGCCGAGTTCGACCGCCCAGTAGCTCTCGGAGCCGAAATCGTCGCGCCATGCCAGCGCCCGCAGCGTGTAGCGATGCAGGATGTGCTCGACGGTGAAGCCGATCGCGCCGTGAACCTGATGGGCGATGGCGGCTGCCTTTTCGGCCGCTTCCGAGCAGCGGATCTTGGCCGATGCCGCTTCGAGAAAGGCGGCGTCCTTGGGAGTTGTGGGGTCGGCATAGGCGTCCGCCGCCGAGGTCGCGGCCGCCAGCGCGGCCGCCGATTTACCGGCGAGCTTCGCCAGGTTGTGCTGCACCGCCTGAAACTTCGAAATCTTCTTTTCGAATGCGACGCGCTCGTTGGAGTAGCGCACGCTGATCTCGAGCATCGTCTCGAGGCTGCCCGCGATCTGAAGGCTGCGGGCGACCGCGCCCATCAGCAGCAGCGAGGTCTGGTCGAAGCCGTCAGGTGCGCGGACTGATCGCAACGGGTGTTACCCGATCGAACGTCACGACATCGTTGCTGTCGCCGCCGAGGTTGAGGCTCGACCCGATCCGGCACTTGGCCGTGCTCACAAGCGCAATGGATGGCTTCCCGCCGACATCGTGCGCGAGCACCGCGATATGCTTGGATTCTTTCGCAAAGGGAACGCCGCGCGCGCGTCCTGATAGCGTGCCGTCGGTATTGAGTGTGATGCGATCCTTCGGACCGGCAGGCGCGAGCGTCATTTCGCCGTCGGGACAGGTGATCTTCGCGAGCGACAGCAGCCAGCCTGCGAGCATGGTTTCGGCGAGCGGAACGGGAATCGCAAACCGGCCGGCGGCGCTCAGGACGCCAAAGCCTTCCGCCAGCGTCGCGCCCGAACCGCCATATTCCTCCGCAACCCAGGCCAGCGGCAGGCCGGCCTCGCTCAGCGCTTGCCAGAGCGGCGCCTTCCAGTTCCCTTTCTTGTCGTTGTTGATGGTTTGTGCGTCTGCCAGGTCGGCAAATATCCGTTCGGCGGTCTGCGCAACAATGTTCTCGGCTGTCTACCACGGCGTTCCTCAGGAGGCTCTTGCTTGGCGGCATGATGGGGAAAAGGCCAAGCCCTGACAAGCGTATATGCCTGCAAGGGCCTCTGCGGCTTCGGTATGAAGCGATGCGCGGCCCGCCCGAGTTATTCCGCGCAATGGAGTTCCTCTTGGTGGCCATCGTGTGCTAGATCGCCCCAAACACTCGAACGCCAGCTGAGGGAAACGCAATGTCGAAGGATGGTCTGTGCGCAGTTATAACCGGTTCGGCCTCGGGTCTTGGCGCGGCGACCGCGGCCATTCTCGCCAAAGGCGGCGCGCGCATCGTCATCAACTATTCCTCCAGCAAGAAAGAAGCCGAAGAGACCGCCGATCTCTGCCGCAGCGCTGGCGGTGAGGTTGTCGTGGTTCAGGGCGATGTCTCGCGCGACGAGGATTGCCGGAAGATCGTGGCCGCGGCGGCCCCGTGGGGGCGGCTCGATACGCTGATCAACAATGCCGGCATCACCAAGCACATGGCGCACGGCAATCTCGACGGATTGTCGGCGGAAGATTTCCAGCGCCTGTTCGGCGTCAACACGATCGGGCCGTTTCAGATGGTGCGTGCGGCGCGGCCGCTGCTGGAAGCCGGCGCGAACGCGTCGGGCCGCGCCTCGGCCGTCGTGAACGTCTCGTCGGTTGCCGGCATCAGCGGCATCGGTTCGTCGGTGGCCTATGCCGCGAGCAAGGGCGCGTTGAACGTCATGACGATATCGCTTGCGCGTGCGCTGGCGCCGCTCATCCGGGTCAACGCGATCTGTCCTGGCTATATGGATACGCCCTGGTTCACCAAGGGCCGCGGCGCGGACGGCGCGGCGAAGGTCCGTGATGCCGTGGTTGCAAAGGTACCGTTGAAAGTTGCCTCGACCGCGGAAGACGTCGCCAGCGCGGTCTGTTTCCTCGCGACGTCCCAGTCAGGCAACATGACCGGCGAAACGGTCCGCATCGACGCCGGTGCGCACCTCATCACCTGAGCTGCGCATCGCCGGCCGTTTCCGGTTCGCGATTTCGCGAACCGGAATGATGCTGTCTACCTGTACGTCCTTGACCACGCCGCTGGCGACCAGCCTGTTCCAGATGAACAGCACCACCAGCGCGCCGATGGTCGCGGTGATGAAGCCGGCGCCCTGGCCCGGGCTGTAATGGCCGATCGCCTGGCCGATGAAGGTGGCGAGAAACGCGCCGACGATGCCGAGCACGGTGGTGAGGATGAAGCCGCTCGGGTTGTTGGGGCCCGGCGAGAGCAGCCGCGCGATAATGCCGGCGATGAAGCCGACGACGATGATCCAGATAATGCCGCTCATGACTGTCGTCCTCCTCGAAAAGCCCGACTGGAAAATACCGGCTTTGTCTAGTGGTCTGATTTTGAAATTCGCCTCCCTTCTCAGCGGGCACTTGCGAATGTCAGAATCATAAGACCACTAGCAAATATAAGTTGCTAGTGGAGTTTCGGATTTGACATTCGCTCGCGAGTTCGCGGCTAGGCGACTGGCGAATGTCAAATCCACTCCACTAGAGCCGGCCAGATACTTCGTCTTCGGTCGGCAGCCGTCCATCCGGCGTCAGATGATTGATCACGTCGGGTAGGTGCTGGCTCAATCCGTTCAACAACTCCTCGCGCGACAGGCCGCTTTGCGACATCAGGCTGTTGATCTGGTCGGAGCCAAGCGCGCCGGCGAGATCGCCGGGCGCGATCTGCTTGTTCGGTCCCGGGCTCACCCAGGAATTGGCGGTGTCGCCATGGCCGTTTTGCTGGAATTGCTTGAGCAGATCGCCAATGCCGCCGCTCAGGACGCTGCCCGCGGCGCCTCCGGCCAACACGCCGCCAAGAAGACCGCCAAGGCCTCCAAGTCCGCCAAGGCTTCCACCACCGGGGCTTCCACCACCAAGGCTGCCGCCAGG
>CAWDES010000002.1:0-53190 GCA_963801325.1 uncultured Alphaproteobacteria bacterium | reverse complement strand
CATGCGGCTGAAGGATCGAGATCGCGATTGTGGTCGGTGCGGGCCAGAGCCCCGGCGAAGGCATGGGCAACGGCCGCGCCACGGCGATCACCTTTGCGCGCGAAGGCGCGTCCGTGCTGTGCGTCGACCGCAATTTGGCGTCCGCGCAGGAAACCGTCGGCCTGATCGAAGCGAAGGGCGGCAAGGCGGCGGCGTTCGAGGCCGATGTGACCCGCGAGAGCGACCTCAAGGCGATGGTGGAGGACGCGACGAAACGCTGGGGCCGCCTCGACATCCTTCACAACAATGTCGGCGTCAGTCTTGCCGGCGGCGATTCCGAATTGCTTCAGCTCAAGGAAGAAGCCATCGACAACTGCGTCGCCATCAATCTCAAGAGCTGCATTCTGGCCGCGAAGTACGCGATCCCGATCATGCGCCAACAAAAGAGCGGCGCGATCATCAACATCTCCTCGATCGCCGCGATCACCGTCTATCCCTACGTCGTCTACAAGGCGACCAAAGCGGCGATGATCGCCTTCACCGAACAACTCGCCTATCAGAACGCCGAATACGGCATCCGCGCCAATGTGATCCTGCCGGGGCTGATGGACACGCCGATGGCGGTCGATACCCGCGCCAAAGCCTTCGGCAAAAGCCGCGCGGAAGTCGCGGCCGCGCGCGATGCCAAGGTGCCATTGCGCCACAAGATGGGCACCGCGTGGGATGTCGCCAATGCCGCGCTGTTTCTTGCCTCCGACGAAGCAGGCTTCATCACCGGCGTGACGTTGCCGGTCGACGGCGGCTCCAGCGTGCAGCGGGGATAATCCCTACAACTTCGTCGGCTGAACCGTGAGCCGCAAAAAGCTCATGACGGCGCCGACGGCGGCAAATCCCGCGCCCAGCGCGAGCGCGTAGGTCGCGCCATCGCGGTCGGCAAGTGCGAAACATAACGCGGCGAGCGCCGCGCCGGTGGTCTGCCCGGTCAGGCGCGCGGTTGCGACGATGCCGCTGGCGCCGCCGCTGCGGCCGGGCGGCGCGCTCGACATGATCGCGCGCAAGTTCGGCGTCTGGAAGAAGCCGAAGCCGACGCCACAGATCGCCATCCGCCACACGATGTTGACGATGCTGGGCTCAACCGGAAGCGTCGCCAATAACGTCATGCCGATCCCGAGAATCGCGAGCCCGACGCCGCCGAGCAGTCCCACCGGGTGACGATCGCTCAGGCGGCCGGCGATCGGCGCCATGATCGCGACGACCAGCGGCCACGGCGTCATGAAGAAGCCGGTCTCCACCTGCGTCCGGTGCAGGATGTCCTCGAAGTAGAACGGCAACGAGACGAAGCTGATCCCCTGGACCGCGAACGAGCAGACCGCGGTCGCGGCCGACAGCGCGAACATCGGCCGGCGAAACAGATCGACCGGCAGCATCGGCGCCGGATGATCGGCCTGGCGGCGGATCACGATGAGGCCGAGCATGAGCCCGACGACGAGTTCGGCGACGACCGGGCCAAGCGGCGCCCGGTGCGCCGCGCTGCCGATACCGAGAATGACAAGACCGAGACACGACGATGCGAGCGCCGCGCCGAGAAAATCGAAGCCATGGCCGGCGCGCGGCGTCGCCGGCAACGTCCGCATCCCGATTGCCATCGCGACGAGGCCGAAGGGAATATTGACCGCGAACAGCCACGGCCACGGTCCGAAAGCGAGGATGGCGGATGCAACGGTCGGCCCAAACGTGAAGGCCGTGCCGACCACCATCGCGTTGTAGCCGTAGCCGCGGCCGAGCATCTTGCTTGGATAGACGAAGCGTATCAGCGCCGAGTTGACGCTCATCAGGCCGCTGGCGCCCAAGCCTTGCAGCACGCGCGCGAGCAACAGTGTTTCCAGCGAGCCTGCGAAGGCGCAGCCGAGCGAAGCAATCGTGAACAGCAGAAGACCGCCGAGATAAATCCGCTGATGGCCGACGATCTCGCCAAGCGCACCGAGCGGCAACAGCGTTGCCACGAGCGCAATCTGGTAGACGTTGACCACCCAGACCACGTCGGCCGGGCTCACTTTCAGATCGGTCGCAATTGCCGGCAGCGCGATGTTGGCGATTGCGGTGTCGAGCGAGGCCATGCCGACCGCAACGGAGATCGCGACCACCGCCCAGATTCGGCGTTCGAACGGCAAGCCGTCGCCCGTGGGCGGCGAAGACACGCTCGTTTGCGATCGATCCAACATCCGGCTGAGCTCGTGAACCGCGGGCGAAAACGCGCCGCATCCGGGCTCGATGTACTATGGATGGTCAGCGCACCCCATACGCCATGTTGCATGATGCGTATGCAGTTGCCCGTCACGGCGAGGAGCGATAGCGACGAAGCCATCCAGCACGAGACTGGATCGCTTCGCATTCGCTCGCGATGACGACGCTTACGCCCCGCCCGGATAATTCGGCGCCTCGCGCGTAATCGTCACGTCATGAACGTGGCTTTCGCGCAGGCCCGCACCGGTGATGCGCACGAACTGCGCCCGCTTGTGGAATTCGCCGATGTTGCGTGCGCCGACATAGCCCATCGCGGCGCGGAGGCCGCCCGCGAGCTGATGCATGACATTGGCGACCGGCCCCTTATAGGGAACCTGCCCCTCGATGCCTTCCGGCACCAGCTTGAGCGTATCCTTGATGTCCTGCTGGAAGTAGCGGTCGGCCGAGCCGCGCGCCATCGCGCCGACCGAACCCATGCCGCGATAGGCTTTGTACGAGCGGCCCTGCCACAGAAACACTTCGCCGGGCGTCTCGTCGGTGCCGGCCAACAGCGAACCGACCATGGCGATGTCGGCGCCGGCCGCGAGCGCCTTGGCAAGGTCGCCAGAGAATTTGATGCCGCCATCGGCGATGACGGGCACGTCGGCCTTCTTCGCGGCTTCGACCGCGTCCATGATCGCGGTGAGTTGGGGGACGCCGACGCCGGCAACGATGCGCGTGGTGCAGATCGAGCCCGGGCCGATGCCGACCTTGATCGAGTCCGCGCCGGCATCGATCAACGCCTGCGCGCCTTCCTTGGTCGCGATATTGCCGGCGATGACCTGCACGGCGTTCGACAGCCGCTTGATTCGATTGACCGCTTCGAGCACCCGCACGGAATGGCCATGCGCGGTGTCCACCACGATCAAATCGACGCCGGCATCGATCAGCCGCTCTGTGCGCTCATAACCGCCCTCGCCGACGGTGGTCGCAGCCGCGACACGCAAGCGGCCCTGGGCGTCCTTGCAGGCGAGCGGATGGGCGACGGCCTTCTCCATGTCCTTGACGGTGATCAGGCCGACGCAACGATATTGATCGTCAACGACGAGAAGTTTCTCGATGCGATGCTTGTGCAGCATCCGCTTGGCTTCGTCCTGGCTGACACCCTCGCGCACGGTCACGAGGTTCTCGTGCGTCATCAGTTCGGAGATCTTCTGCCTCGGATCGGTCGCGAAGCGCACGTCGCGGTTGGTGAGAATGCCGACCAGCTTTCCCGGCTTGCCGTCACCGCTACCGGTAACGACGGGGATGCCGGAAAAACCGTGCGTGCTCATCAGCGCCATCGCGTCAGACAACATCGCGTCGGGACCGATGGTGAGCGGATTGACCACCATTCCGGATTCATACTTCTTGACCTGGCGCACCTGCGCGGCCTGGGCCTCGGGATCGAAATTGCGATGGATGACGCCAACGCCGCCGGCCTGCGCCATCGCGATCGCCATGTTCGCTTCGGTGACGGTGTCCATGGCGGAGGCCATGATCGGAATATTGAGCGGGATCGAGCGGGTGACGCGGGAGCGGATATCGGCGTCTGAGGGCAGGATGTCCGAAAGACCAGGCTTGAGCAGCACGTCGTCGAACGTGAAAGCCTCGCTGATCGCCTGAATTCCCTGCGGCTGCGCCATTACCAACTCCATCCGGCGGCTCTAGGGCCGCGTAAAATTGAAATGAGCCAAAACGCCGGCGAAGCGGACTTCGTCGTCGAATCAGGCCCATTAAGTAGGGTTGGCGGTGGTCGATAGCACGCCCCCGTGACGAATCAAAGGGGCCAATTCCACAGCCCCACAGGCATCGCCGCCACAGGCACAAAAAAGCCGCGGGCAGGTTTGAACCCTGCCCGCGGCTATCACGTTCTAGTGTCCGATCCCGATCCCTGCAAAGGAACGTCAGAACCGCGACATCAGTTCATTCAGTGATTGTCCTGCGCCGTTCGAACGCGCGATCCGCCATCGAGACAACGGCGGGCCGCTTCGATTTCCGCCTCGGTTGCGCCCTTGCTGCGAGCGTAGGCTTCCGCCATCGACGCGCTGTACTTGGCGACGTAATAACGAACGACGGAACAAGACGCGCGATGGAAGATGCCTTCACCGGCAGAAGCTGTAGAAGCGCTGACGGGAGCGAGACCGAGAACGATCGCGACAACAAAAAGCAGACGAAGCCCCATATCCGGGTTTTCCTTCTCGATAAAATTTTGACAGGGAAATGAGCACCACGGCTCGGCTGGGGCCGTAGCTCCCACAATGCGCGCGCAGACGCAACCCCCATCGCGCAGATTAGCTATGCACCCTCCGGCGCGTTAAGGTTTCCGCACAAAATCGCCACAAATGAAGCCCGCAGTCATCTCGCAACATGGTGCTAGAAACCCTTGAAAACAAAGGCTCTCCGATGGTGAATCTCTAGGCTCGCAGTGTTCACCATGCCACATATGTGGCCCTCGCCCTTTAGTTCCCCCCGTCATCACAAAAAGTCACAATGGATAAACAGCGCCTGATTCCGCTCATCGTGGCCACTGCTCTCTTCATGGAGAACATGGATTCGACCGTGATTGCGACGTCGTTGCCGGCGATCGCAGGCGACATCGGCACGAGCCCGCTGACACTCAAGCTTGCGATCACCTCTTATCTTCTCTCGCTTGCCGTCTTCATTCCGGCGAGTGGATGGACCGCCGATCGCTTCGGCGCACGAAAGGTATTTTCGAGCGCGATCGCGGTCTTCATCGCCGGTTCGATCGGTTGCGCGCTGTCGGGATCGGTGACGGACTTCGTGATCGCGCGCACGCTGCAAGGCATCGGCGGCGCGATGATGACGCCGGTCGGCCGTCTCGTGCTGTTGCGCACGATCGACAAGAGCGCGCTGGTGAATGCCATGGCCTGGGTCACCGTGCCCGGCGCTGATTGGCCCCGTGATCGGACCGCCGCTCGGCGGCTTCATCACCACCTACTTTTCCTGGCACTGGATTTTCCTGATCAACATCCCGATCGGCCTGCTCGGCATCTTCATGGCGCAGCGCTACATCGACCCGATCCGGAGCGACAACCCGGAACGGTTCGATCTCTACGGCATGGTGCTGGCCGGCATCGGGCTCGCCGGCATCGCCTTCGGTCTTTCGGTCGCGGGCCTCAACCTGCTGCCATGGAGCGTGGTCGCCGCGCTGGTCGCGATCGGCGCCGTCTCGATGACGCTCTATGTCATCCACGCCCGCCGCACCGCCTCGCCCGTGCTCGATTTCGGATTGCTTCGGCTACCGACGATGCGCGCGGCCGTGCTTGGCGGCTTCCTGTTCCGGCTTGGCATCGGCTCGCAACCGTTCCTGCTGCCGCTGTTGATGCAGGTCGGGTTTGGCCTGTCGCCGTTCAACTCCGGCCTTGTCACCTTCGGCACCGCCGTCGGCGCCATGGGCATGAAGACCCTGGCCGCGCGCATCATCCGCACCTTCGGTTTCCGCAACCTGATGACGGTCAATGCCGTGATCAGCTCGGTCTTCCTCGGCGTCGGCGCGCTGTTCACGGTCACGACGCCGCTGCTTCTGATCCTGATCCTGCTTGTGGTCGGCGGTTTTTTCCGTTCGCTGGAGTTCACTGCGATCAACACCGTCGCTTATGCCGAAATCGAGCCGCCACAGATGAGCCGCGCCACCACGCTCGTCAGCGTCAACCAGCAGCTGGCGGTTTCGGCCGGCGTCGCGGTCGGCGCTTTTACCGTCGAGACCACGTTGTGGACGCGCCACATGACCGAACTCACCGCCGACGTGTTCGCGCCGGCCTTCCTCGTGGTCAGCGCGATATCGATGGTGTCGGCGTTCTTCTTCTGGCGGATGCCGGACGATGCCGGCCACGAAATTTCGGGCCGCAAGGCGGTCGAGATCTCGAGCCGCAAGGGCGCGGACAAGGAAGCGATCAAGGCCGCGAGCCAGGGCACGCAGGACGCGCGGGATCAAAGGTTGGGGTAGTCGAGCTGGTCCGCCAAAGCGTGGCTTCCATCGAACCCGCCGTCCAAAGCATTCCAGTTTTTGACCGGGGTAACCAACCGGTCAAAAGTTGAAAGGCCCGGCTTGCGCCGGGCCCCTCAACTGAAATTCTGCGGCAATTACGCCGAGACCGGAACGTCAGGTCACATGTTGTAGGCGCGCTCGCCGTGATCGACGATGTCGAGACCCTCGCGCTCCTCGTCGACCGTCGGACGCAGACCGACGACGAGATCGACCACCTTATAAAGGATAGCCGAACCGACGCCCGACCAGATCAGCGTCGCCAGTACAGCCTTGCCCTGCGCTATCATCTGCGTGACCAGATCGTAGGTGCCAGCATTGTTGCCGGTTATGTTGGCATAGTCGGTAATGCCGACGCCGCCCAGCGCAGGATTGACCAGTATGCCGGTGCCGAGCGCGCCGATGATTCCGCCGACGCAGTGGACGCCGAAAACGTCGAGCGCGTCGTCATAGCCAAATGTGTTCTTCACCGTGGATACGAAGAACAAGCAGACCGGCGAGACCAAGAGACCGAGCACCATCGCGCCAATCGGGCCCGCGAAGCCGGAAGCCGGCGTTACCGCCACCAGACCGGCAATCGCGCCGGAGCAGATGCCGAGCAGCGACGGCTTGCCCTTGACGATCCATTCGCAAACCAACCAGGAGAACGCAGCACCCGCGGTGGCAACCATGGTGTTGACGAAGGCGAGCGAAGTAGTGCCGTTGGCCTCCAGGTTCGAGCCGGCGTTGAAACCGAACCAGCCGACCCAGAGCAGCGAGGCTCCGATCATCGTCATGGTCAACGAGTGCGGCGCCATCAATTCCTTGCCGTAACCGGTACGCTTGCCGATGATGAGAGCGCCGACCAGGCCAGCGATGCCGGCGTTGATGTGCACGACCGTACCGCCTGCGAAATCGAGCGCACCTGCACCGGCGAGCCAGCCGACATTGCCGGTGACTTCGTCAAGTTTGGCTTGGGCTGCAGCCTTCGCGGTGTCACCCGTCGCGGCGGCGAGCGCCTTGGCGGCGGCTGCGACGTCGTCGGGTGCAGCCACGTACCAGACCCAATGCGCGATCGGGTAATAAATCAGGGTCGACCACAACAGGATGAAGAGCATCACTGCCGAGAACTTGATGCGCTCGGCAAACGCACCGACGATCAGGGCAGGCGTAATCATCGCGAAGGTCATCTGAAATACGAAATAGGCGTATTCGGGAATCACGACTCCATTGGAGAACGTTGCCGAAGTCGAGTTGGCATCGACACCGTGCAAGAAGGCCTTGCCGAGGCCACCGATCCAGGACGTCATGCTGCCGCCGTCGCCGAACGCGAGCGAGTACCCGTAAATCGTCCAGGTCACCCCGATCATGGAGACGATCGCAAACACCTGAGTCAGTACCGAAGCCATATTCTTGGTACGAACCAGGCCGCCGTAGAACAGCGCGAGGCCGGGAATTGACATCATCAGAACGAGTGCGCTGGAGGTGAGCATCCAGGCCACATCGCCCTTGTTGGGAACGGGCGTGGCGGCCGCCGCCGGTGCGGCGTCTTCGGCAAGCGCAACGTCCACGAATCCTGCAATGCAGAACGCTACGACCGCGAGGGCTACCCACCCCGCGCGGGTGGGGTTCTTAAACGTCATTTCGATTACTCCTGAAAGACTGAATGATAAGGGTTGACCGCGGCATCAGAGGGCAGCGTCATCGATCTCACCGGTGCGGATACGAACCGCACGCTCGAGATTCGTGACGAAGATCTTGCCGTCACCAATCTGACCGGTCTTGGCTGCCGAGGTGATCGCTTCGATCGTTCGGTCGACCTGTTCGGAAACGACAGCAACCTCGATCTTGATCTTGGGCAGGAAATTCACGTTGTATTCGGCGCCGCGATAGACTTCGGTGTGACCCTTCTGCCGGCCATATCCCTTGACTTCGGTTACCGTGAGACCATGCACGCCGATAGCAGTGAGGGCGTCACGGACATCTTCCACTTTGAATGGCTTTATGATCGCACTAACGACTTTCATCTGTTGTGACTCCTCTGATTGAGCCCCCGACTTAGGGAGTTGTCGTTCCCGCTTAACAGCACGCGCAAGTCATCCTTCGCCGCCGCGCTCAGCGTCGCCGATACACCGATGCCATCGTGGCTGTGCTTGCCGTCACCTTTCGCATCGTTCGACAGGGAAGCTCGATGCGAAAGCCTGCTCCTCAAGCAAGGACGGCGTTGCCGTCCCTGCAATCATTTCGATCGTCTCAGGAATTACTTCAGGTTGGTCATCGCAGTCAGGTCAGCCGAGAGCTTGACGATGCCGGTCGCGCCGCACCAGTTGGAGCCTGCGCCAAGCGGATTGATCGGCGTGACGCTCGTGGTCCCGGAGGCGTTGAATGCGCTGGTGAACGCGTTGCAATTACCCTTCGACAGATTGGTGTCGGAGTAGCGGAAATCCAGCGTGAACACCTTGTAGGTGAAGCCGATGCCGATATTCCAGGTGTCGTAGCTGGCGTAGGGAATGCCGTTCGAGAAATTGCCGAGCGCACTGTTGACGCCGTAGAACGAATCCGAGGTACCGAGCCATTGCCGGCCGAATTCGCCGGATACGTACATGCCGATCCCGCTCTTGCCGAAAGCAGTCGCCGGGCGCGGTGTATTTGGCCGTGACCGACGCGTAGTCGCCCCAGGCGCCGGAGTTCAGGAAGTTCGGCGTATAGTATTCGGTAAAGCCGACCTGCCAGTTGTCGTTGATGGTGTAATTGCCCTTGCCGTAGACTTCGTAGAAGCTGACGTCCTTCTTCATGACGTTGCCGTTGGCGAGGAAGATGGTGTTCGTGCTGACCGGACAAACACCGCCGCCGGGGATGCCGCCCACATTGCTGGTGCCGTCGACGCAGCTGCCGCCCGGATACAGATAGCCCCAGACGCCGATGTCGAGCGCAAAGGAGCCGAAGGTCGGGCGGATACCGCCGTAGATATCCACCTCGGCTGCCGCGCGATTGGCGAAACGAGATGCTCTCCGTCGACGTGCCGATATAGAGCTGCAAGTCCTTGTTGACGTTGTAGCGCGGCTCGAAATAGGCGGTCGACCGACGGCTGGTGGTTGGACTGCGTGACGCCGCGGAAGATGTAGTCATTCATCACCGCGCCGCCGAATGCCACATCCCAGGGATCAAACGCCGGCACCGGGGCCTTCAGGGCCTTTACCGGCAGGTCGGCCGCGAAAGCCGACCCCGAAACCGACGCCAACACCATTGCGAACAAAGCAGTTTTCTTCATTTCGGTCCTCAATCCCCAAGCTTCGAGTTTGGCGACGCAGCAACAGAAAGTTATTTTGCTGCGTCAAAAAATTATTATTCGGCAATGTGCGCCGCGCCAAAGCCGCGGAGAAGCGCAAAAGAAAATCAACTGCTGCCTTTTTAGGCGTTGCTGGTGTTTCCGAAAAATGTTGTCGACGTGTGTGATATTTCGACAACAACCTTGGTGTGCAGCGGCCGATCGGAGAAGCACTCTTCGGACCGAACTCAACGGAAGGCTGGCCAGCGGCTGCTTTTCATGAGCCGCACGGCCGTGAATCAGTTCGAGGGAGCGCCGCCGTTCGGTGCGCGGAACGGAGCTCGACCTGGGGTTACGAGAGATTTACGGAACCCAAAAACAATACACGCAGGACGCGCGTGGGATCAAAGGTTGGGGTAGCCGGTTTCCAAACCTTGCACCGCAGCAACGGGACATCCCGCGAAGAGCGCAAGTTGTCGCGTTCGGTGAGACACAGAATTTGTTGTACGCTCGCCTGAAGCGTTTTCGTCTCAACAAGGTCAATGCAGCGATATGAGCCGAACTCCCCGAAGTGCCCACAATCACAAGAGCCGCCCAACGGCGAAGCCGATGACCGCCGCACCGGCGGCCCGAGGTCGCCAAAGAACGGAAGTCCGAGCCAAAGCGATTGGTGCCAGCATCCCACGCGACATTGGCCGGCAGAATAGCATTTTTGCGCCGACAGCAAGGAATGACCCTTGATCAGCTCGCCGACGCGGCGGGGCTCACAAAGAGCTATATTTCGAAGGTCGAGCGCGGCCTGTCCATTCCTTCGATTTCAACCGCGCTGAAAATTGCCACTACCTTCGAGCTGTCTGTCGGACAACTGCTCGGCGAAACCCAATACGACGATGCGATCTCGGTCGTCAGGCGCGACGAACGCCCGTCCTTCATGCGTGGCGGCAGTGCGTCAGGGTACGACTATGAAATGCTCGCGCCCAACAAGCAATTCAAGACGATGGAGCCGTTCATCATGCGGCCGCCCCTCAAATTTCAGGACGATCGGCGCTTCGAGCATGGCGGGCAGGAGATGATTTTCGTTCTCTCCGGCGCGATCGAACTCGACTTCGGCAGCCATAATTACACGCTGAATAGCGGCGACTGCGCCTACTTCAATTCGCATATTCCGCATCGGTCTCGTTCATTGAACGGGAAAGTTGCCCAAGCCCTGGTGGTTGTTACGGTCTAGCATTCGAAGAGGCGGTCCGCCCGCCCGGCTTGTGTCAGATTTGCTGTCATATTTCCTTCGTGACACCGTGTGTCATTTATGATTTGTTGTATCCTTCGCCGCGCACGGTGAGGATAATCATGAACGTCATCACGAGAGACAAGGATACATATCACCGTCAGACGACCGAGCGGATGAAACAACACTTTGTTTTGCCCGAGTGGTCGGCGCGACAGAAGCTCGCCCTCACCTGTCGTATACTCGCCGCCGAAGGACACGATTCCGGACTGGCCGGCCAGGCAACCACCCGAGGCGACGCACCGAGCACCTATTACATGCTGCGCTTCGGCCTGGGCTTCGACGAGATCAGCGCGGACAATCTTCTGCTGGTGGATGACGACCTCAACGTGCTCGAAGGCGATGGGATGCCGAATCCGTCCAATCGCTTTCATCTCTGGATTTATCGCGCGCGGCCGCAGGTCAAAGCCATCGTGCATACGCACGCGCCACACGTTTCGGCGTTATCCATGATCGGCGTGCCGCTCGTCGTCTCGCACATGGATACCACGCTGTTCCACGAAGACTGCGCCTGGCTTCGTGAATGGCCGGGAACGCCGATCGGAGACGAAGAGGGGCGGATAATCTCCGACGCGCTCGGGGACAAACGCGCCATTCTTCTCGCCCACCATGGCCAGCTGGCGGCCTGCGAAACAATCGAGGAAGCGGCGATCCTGGCGATGTTTATCGAGCGGGCCGCCAAACTCCAACTGATGGCGATGTCCGCCGGCACAATTCTTCCAATCGATCCAGCGCTGGCGCAGGAAGCCCACGATTACCGGCTGAAGCGCAGCGCGATAGCTGCGACCTTCGCGTACTACTCGCGTCGAATTCTCCGGCATGACCAAAACGTAATCGATTGAACTGCCGCCCGCGCCCCGTATTGGGGCAAGTTCGTCTCGTCCCAGCTGATGGAGGGTCAGATGGCCGACGCCGTGCAGGGATCGTTGAACGCCGTCGTCAACAATCAAGCCGGACTGGCGCCACCGGCCAGGAAAGTCGTGCTGGCAAGCGCGTTCGGCACGATCATCGAGTGGTACGACTTCTTCATTTATGGGACCGCGGCTGCTCTGGTTTTCGGCAAGACCTTCTTCCCGGCGGAAGATCCGGTCGTCAGTACACTCGCCGCATTCAGTGTCTTCGCCGTCGGATATCTTGCCCGTCCACTGGGCGGCATCGTATTCGGCCACTTTGGCGATCGTATCGGCCGACGATCCATGCTCGTGATCTCGATCATGCTGATGGGCGGCGGAACGTTCCTTGTCGGACTTTTGCCGAGTTACCAGCAAATCGGCATCATGGCGCCGATCTGCCTCATCATATTGCGGGTGATACAGGCGATCGGACTGGGAGGTGAGTGGGGCGGCGCCGTGCTGATGGTCGCCGAAACCGCACCGCCAAACCGACGGGGCCTGTTCGGCAGCATCGTCCAGATGGGCAACCCGCTTGGCCGGCTGATTGCGACCGGAGTGTTCGCGCTCGCCACGCGCCTGCCGGAATCGGAGTTCCTGAGTTGGGGCTGGCGGCTGCCGTTTCTGGCAAGTGTGCTCCTGATAATGGTCGGGGTGTTCATCCGCATGAATTTGGACGAAACGCCCGCCTTCGAACGAATGCGCGCGACCAAGAAGCCGGCGCGTATTCCACTCGTTGATGTGCTCACGACTTACCGGCGTGAAACATTGATTGCGATCGGCATCAAGGTGACAGAGGTTGCCTGGGTTAACATCCTCTCAGTATTCGCTGTCGCCTATCTCACCGGGCAACTTGGAATGAGCCAGGCGTTCATTCTCGACGCGGTGACGCTGGCAACGTTGTGCGAACTCTTCATCATGCCGCTAACAGGCTGGCTGTCGGACCGCCTCGGGCGCCGGCCCATCTACTTGTTTGGAACCATCTTTGGAATCTTGTTCGCATTTCCGCTTTTCTGGCTGCTCGAAACACGCAACCCGACACTGGTTCTGCTGGCCATCGTGATCGGAATCAGCATCTGCCAAGGCACCGTGTTCGCGCTCCACGCCAGCTTCATGCCGGAGCTGTTCGGAACCAAGGTGCGATACTCCGGAATATCGCTCGGCTTTCAGATTGGCGCGGCCGTGGGCGGAGGCCTGACGCCGCTTGTCGCCGCGGCCGTGGTGGGCTGGAGCGGCGGCACGACATGGCCGATTTCGGTTTTCCTGGTCGTGCTTGGGTCAATCACCACACTTGCGGTGATCAGCAGCCGGGAAACTTCGGGCAAGGGTATTGATAGTTAGCGTGAAATGGCATCGGGCGAAGCCAGCGGCTTCTGCTCGCCCCTGAACCCCGTCGCCAGCAAATACCGCTCGGACGAATCCTGCCGGCTCGCGGCAGGCTTGACGTGGCGCACGCTGACATAGTCGCGCTTCAACTGGGTCATCAGTTCGGCATCCGCGCCGCTCTGGAAGGTCTTGGCGAGGAACGCGCCACCGGGCTTCAACACTTCTGCGGCAAAAGCCGCCGCGGTTTCGACGAGACCCACCATGCGCAACTGGTCGGTCTTGCGATGGCCCGTCGTATTGGCCGCCATGTCGGACATCACGATGTCGGCGCGGCCCTCCATCATCGCGATCAGCCGCTGCGGCGCGTCGGCGCTAAGGAAATCGAGCTGCGCGAAAGCGACACCGGCGATCTCGGGCATTTCCAGAAGATCGATCGCGACCACCCTGCCCTTGCCGTTCGCAAGCCCGATCCGCTTGGCCGCGACCTGGCTCCAGCCGCCAGGCGCGGCGCCGAGGTCGACCACCGTCATGCCGGGCTTGAGCAGACGGGCCTTGTCGTCGATCTCCGTGAGCTTGAAGGCCGCGCGCGAGCGAAAGCCCTCGCGTTTGGCGCGCGCGACATAGGGATCGTTGAGCTGGCGCTCGAGCCAGAGTTTCGACGACAGCTTGCGCTTGCCTCCGCTTTTGACGGTGACATGCAGCCGCCCGGTCGTGTCTTTCGCCATTCACTCCACCGTCATTCCGGGGCGCATCGAAGATGCGAACTATGGAGCGCAAATTGCGCTCCTGAGAATCTCGAGATTCCGGGTCTGCGCTTCGCGCATCCCGGAATGACATTCTAAAATTGGCTTAGCGCTCAGCGCCCGCTCAGCGCGCCGTCCTCGCGCATCATTTCCACCAGCATGCCCTCGCGCAAACCGCGGTCGGCGACGCGCAGCCGCGGCAACGGGAAGGCATTGCGGATCGCATCGAGAATGGCGCAACCCGCCAGCACCAGATCGGCGCGCTCGACGCTGATGCACTGGTTGGCGGCGCGCTGCTGATAGCTCATGTTCAACAAGCGATCGATGGTCGCGGTGATTTCCGCGTCATTCATCCAGATGCCGTCGACGCGGCGGCGGTCGTAGCGATACAGGTTGAGATGGATGCCGGCGAGCGTCGTCACCGTGCCGGACGTTCCGAGCAGATGCATCCCCGCGAGGTCAAGGCTGTGTTCGGCGGCGAATGGTTCGACGTGCTTGGCGACTTCCGCGATCATCGCGGCATAGGACTGCGCCGTGACGTCACGGCCGCCGAAATGCTCGGCGAGCGTCACGACGCCAAGCGGGATCGACATCCAGGCCTTGATGCGCGGCGGCGCATCGCGGACCGGATCGCGTTCGATCCGGACCAGTTCGGTAGATCCGCCGCCGATGTCGAACAGGATGGCGCCACGGCCGGAAGGGTCGAGCAGCGGCGAACAGCCGATCACCGCCAGCGCCGCCTCGGTCTCGCGGTCGATGACCTCCAGCCGGATGCCGGTTTCGGCGGCGACGCGGTTGCGGAAGCCCTCGGCGTTCGAGGCCGCGCGACAGGCTTCGGTCGCGATCAGCCGCAGCCGCTTGGCCTTTCGCGTCCGGATTTTGTCCCGGCAAACGCTCAGGGCGGAAATGGCGCGCTCGATCGCCGCGTCGCTGATGCAACCAGTGGCTGAAATGCCTTCGCCGAGGCGGACGATCCGCGAAAACGAATCGACCACACGGAAGCCATCCTCCGTGGGGCAGGCGATCAGCAGGCGACAATTATTGGTGCCGAGATCCAGCGCCGCATAGACCTCGGCAGCCCGGGACCAATTTCGCCTCCGCGGCATCGGCCGCGACCGGTATCATCGAGCCTTCGCGCGACGCCGCGTCGTCGCGAGGTCGCGTATCGTCCTTCATTCAATATCTTTCCCCGCCAAGCGGGAATGTCTGTTTCAGGGATGACTCTAGCAGTGGCGGGCCGACTGGCAAGGGCGGTGCAGCAACCTACTGCGACCATGTCCAATCAGACATTGTCCCCGGAAGGGGCGTGGTTTATCTGGAATACACCGGCAAACCTCCGGAAAATCGGCGATTTCGGGAAATTTCGATGCAAGATCACACCCCTTCCAACTCCCTTGAAAACGCTATTGCACTGCAAAAATTCGGCGTTGGGCAGCCCGTACGCCGAAAGGAGGACGACACCCTCGTCCGCGGCAAGGGGAAATATACCGACGATTTCCAGCTTCCCGGCCAAGTCTATGCCTGGATCGTGCGGTCGAGCCACGCCCACGGCGTGATCCGGGGCATCGACGCCTCCGCCGCCAAGGCCATGCCGGGCGTGCTCGGGGTCTGGACCGGCGCGGATATGGTCGCAGCCGGCTACGGCCCCTTCACCTGCGCGCTGCCGCTGAAAAGCCGTGACGGCACGCCGCTCCACCAGACCAACCGCACCGCGTTGATGACCGACAAGGTCCGCTTTGTCGGCGATCCCGTGGCCTTCGTCGTCGCCGAAACGCTGGTGCAGGCGCGCGATGCCGCCGAGGCCGTCGAGGTCGATATCGATCCCCTGCCATCGGTCACGGACCCCGAGGAAGCATCCAAACCCGGCGCGCCGCAGCTGTACGACCACATCCCCAACAACGTCGCGCTCGATTATCACTTCGGCGACGCCGACAAGGTGGACGCCGCCTTCAAGAACGCGGCGCACATCACCAAGCTCGACATCCTCAATAACCGCGTCGCGGTCGTGGCGATGGAGCCGCGCGCGGCGCTCGCCTCCTACGACAAGGCGAGCGAGCGATTCACGATCCAGGTGCCGACGCAGGGCGTCGCCGCCAACCGCGTCAACCTCGCCAAGAACATCCTCAAGATACCGAACGAAAAGGTGCATCTGTTGACCGCCAATGTCGGCGGCTCGTTCGGCATGAAGAACACCAGCTATCCCGAATATGTCTGCATCCTGCACGCGGCGAAGGCGCTGGGACGGCCGGTGAAGTGGACCGACGAACGCTCGACGAGCTTCTTGTCGGACAGCCACGGCCGCGCCCAGAAAATTCACTGCGAGCTCGCCCTCGACGCCGACGGCAAGTTCCTGGCCGTGAAGGTTTCCGGCTACGGCAACCTCGGCTCCTACATCACCGGCGTCGCGCCGCAGCCGTTGTCGCTGAACATCGGCAAGAACCTTTCCAGCGTCTACCAGACGCCCGTGATGACCGTCGACATCAAGACCGTGGTCACCAACACCTCGCACCTCGGCGCCTATCGCGGCGCCGGTCGGCCCGAGGCCAACTACTTCATGGAACGGCTGATCGATCGCGCCGCCGACGAGATGGGCATCAACCGGCTCACTTTGCGCAAGCGCAACTTCATCAAGCCGTCGCAGATTCCGTTCAACGCCTCGTCCGGCGTGGTCTATGACAGCGGCGATTTCCAGGGCGTGTTCAACAAGGCGCTCGATATTTCCGACCACGCGAATTTCGCCAAGCGCAAGAAAGAAAGCCGCAAGCGCGGCAAGCTGCGCGGCATCGCCGTCGGCTCCTATCTCGAAGTCACCGCGCCGCCGAATGTCGAACTCGGCAAGATCGTGTTCGAGGACGACGGTTCGGTGAAGATCATCACCGGCACGCTCGACTACGGCCAGGGCCACGCCACGCCGTTCGCGCAGGTGCTCTCCGACCAGCTCGGTGTTCCCTTCGAACGCATCACGCTCGAACAGGGCGACAGCGACCTCGTTCATACCGGCAACGGTACCGGCGGCTCGCGCTCGATCACGGCCAGCGGCATGGCGATCGTCGAAGCTTCGAGACTTGTCGTTGAAAAGGGCAAGCGCGCCGCCGCGCACCTGATGGAAGCGGCCGAGGGCGACATCGAATTCGCCAACGGGCAGTTCACGATCGCCGGCACCGACCGCTCGATCGACATCATGGAGCTTTCACGGCGCGTGCGCGACGGCAAGATGCCGGAAGACGTGCCCTCCTCGCTCGACGTCGATCATACGACGGGACCGGTGCCCTCGACCTTCCCCAATGGCTGTCACGTCGCCGAGGTCGAGATCGATCCCGACACCGGCGTGGTCGAGATCGTGCGCTACACCGGCGTCAACGACTTCGGCGTCGTCGTCAATCCGATGCTGGTCGCCGGCCAACTGCATGGCGGCGTCGCGCAGGGCATCGGACAGGCGTTCATGGAACACGTCAGCTACGACAGCAACGGCCAGCCGATCACCGGCTCCTTCATGGACTATGCGCTGCCGCGCGCCGAGGACATCCCCTTGATGCAGATCGGCGATCACCCGTCGCCGGCCAAATCCAACCCGCTCGGCACCAAGGGCTGCGGTGAAGCTGGCTGCGCCGGCTCGCTCTCGGCGCTGATCAATGCGGTGCTGGATGCGCTGTCGGAGCTTGGCATCACCCGCATCGACATGCCGCTGACGCCCGAGCGCGTCTGGCGCGCAATCCAGGAAGCCAAGACCAAGGTGGCGTAAGGTACATCGTCATTCCGGGGCGATGCGCCAGCATCGAACGCTCGGAATTCGTCCGAGCGAATTCATCGAGGTCTGGTCCCTCGGACCATCCCGGAATGACGGCGTTGTAGATGCGCTTACGCCGCCGCCTGCTCGCGGGGCTGATAGATCGCGATGTGCCGGCAATGGGCCAGCGGCGTCACGCCGTTGCCGACGACCAGCGCATCGAGCTCGACGAAGCGATGGCCCTTCTTCTCGTAGTTGTCGGTGACCTTCGCGCGCGCGGTCAGCTCATCGCCGCGCCGTGCCGCGTTCAGCAACTGCATCCGGCTGCCGACGTGAATCCAGGGGCCCAGAATCGCGTTATCGACCAGCACCTTGTTCATCACCCGCTGCAACAGCCCGGGATGCCCGAGATCTTCACGGGCGAACATCGGATCACGCTCGCGCACTTCACTGAGATATTCGTCCGCCGCTTCGCCAGCCCAGATACGCGGCATCGAACCCAGCCATTGGCCGTTCTGGTAAGAAGCCGTGCTCACGGGCTTGCGCTCGGCGACCGGCGCGGTGGCCGGATAATCGCCGACCGAGAATGAAGGCGTTGCGGACGGGAGCGAGGCGGTTCCGGTCGCGCAGAGTTCACCGCGGCTTTCGACCTCGATCGTAATCACGCCGTCTGCTTCACTGCCCCTGATGTCGGCGATTTCGCCGTCATAGACCGGCTTGACGAAACGCGCCTCGATCAAGCCGCGTTCGAGAAAGGCGCGGCCCCATGTCGCGACCGGCAAATGCATCATGTAGGCCATGACGTCGACACCCGGCACGAGGCCGCCGCTGAAGCCGAAACGGCGCGCGACGGTGTCGTCGTGCATCTTGTTTTCGGACTGTTTGGCGGTGTTGTAGGCCTCGACGCGGTAGGTTTCGATCAGGCCCGCCATGGCGTCATTCCTTTGGTCGATTTCCGGGCAAATCGTACGCCAAGGCAACGCGGTGGCAAGGGCGCGTTTCCCTCGCAATTTGGGGCCTGATGGGGTACCACGCGGGCCTCATGTTCTTATCTATTCACCAGCGATGACGACCCCGAACCCCACCCGCATTTATGTCGATGCCGACGCCTGCCCGGTCAAGGACGAGATCTACCGGGTCGCGGCGCGGCATGGACTGCCCGTGAGCGTGGTCGCCGGCCAATTCATCCGGGTGCCGCAAGACCCGATGATCGAGCGGATTGCCGCGGGCTCGGCGATGGATGCGGCTGACGACTGGATCGCGGAGCGGGCCGGCGTTGGCGACATCGTCATCACGTCGGATATTCCGTTGGCCAGCCGCTGCGTGAAATCGGGCGCCGAGGTGATCGCGCCGAGCGGCAAGCCATTCACCGAACAATCGATCGGCATGACGCTGGCGGTACGCAATCTCATGACGGACCTGCGTTCGTCGGGCGAAGTCACCGGCGGGCCGCGATCGTTCTCGCCCCGCGACCGTTCGGCTTTCCTGTCGGCGCTCGACCAGACCATCCGCCGCATCCAGCGCCGCCGGGCCGATGCGCCCGCATCCCCGCAAGGCTGAACCAAGACCATGGCGCCACCGCTCATCCAGCTCAAGGAAATCAACCTCACCTTCGGTGGCACGCCGTTGCTGTCGGGCGTCGAACTGTCGGTGTCGGCCGGTGAGCGCGTCTGCCTGATCGGCCGCAACGGCTCCGGCAAGTCGACGCTGCTCAAGATCGCGGCCGGCCTTGTCGAAGCTGACGGGGGCAGCCGCTTTGTCCAACCGGGAGCCACGGTCCGTTACCTGCCGCAAGAGCCGGATTTCGCCGGTCACGCCACCACGCTCGCTTATGTCGAGGCGGGCCTCGGGCCGGGCGACGACCGTTACCCCGCCCGCTACGTGCTGGAACAACTCGGACTGCACGGCGACGAAGACCCCGCGCATCTCTCAGGCGGCGAGGCGCGGCGCGCGGCGCTCGCGCGTGTGCTGGCCCCTTCGCCCGACATCCTGCTGCTGGACGAGCCGACCAATCATCTGGATCTCTCCACCATCGAGTGGCTGGAGGGTGAACTCGACGGCCGCCGTAGCGCGCTCGTCATCATCAGCCACGACCGCCGGTTCCTCTCCAACCTGTCGCGCTCGACCGCCTGGCTCGATCGCGGCAAGATCAAGCAGATCGATCGCGGCTTTGCAGGCTTCGAGTCCTGGCGCGACGAAGTGCTGGCCGAAGAAGAGCGCGAGCAGCACAAGCTCGATCGCAAGATCGTCGACGAAGAACATTGGCTGCGCTACGGCGTCTCCGGCCGCCGCAAGCGCAACGTCAAGCGGCTCGGCAATCTGCACGCGCTGCGTCAACAGCGCCGCGACTATCGCGGCGCCACCGGCAATGCCAGCCTCGCCGCGGCGGAAGCCGAAAAATCCGGCCGGCTGGTCATCGAGGCCAAGGGCATCAGCCGCACTTACGGCGACCGCACGATCGTCGACAACTTCTCGATCCGTGTTCAGCGCGGCGACCGCGTCGGCATCGTCGGCCCCAACGGCGCCGGCAAGACCACGCTGATCGAAATGCTGACCGGCGCCAATCCGCCGGATAGCGGCAGCATCCGGTTCGGCGCCAATATCGAGATGGCGACGCTGGACCAGCATCGCGAAAGCCTCGATCCGAAATCGACGCTGGCCGAAGCGTTGACGGGCGGCCGCGGCGATCACGTGATCGTCGGCGGCAAGCCCAAGCACGTCGTCGGCTACATGAAGGACTTCCTGTTCGCCGAAGAACAGCGGCGCACGCCGCTGGAAGCGCTATCCGGCGGCGAGCGTGGCCGGCTGATGCTGGCGCGCGCGCTGGCAAAGCCCTCGAACCTGCTGGTGCTGGACGAGCCGACCAACGACCTCGACCTGGAAACACTCGACGTTCTCGAGGAAATGCTCGGCGACTACGAAGGCACCGTGATCCTGATCAGCCATGACCGCGACTTCCTCGATCGCGTCGTGACTTCCGTGATCGTGCCCGAAGGCAACGGCCGCTGGATCGAATATGCCGGCGGCTATACCGACATGCTGGCGCAGCGTGGCGCGGACCTGAAGCGCGAGGCCCCGAAGACGCCCGCCGCCGACAAGAAAGAGGCCGAGAAGGAAGCCAAAGCCGCCGCGCCGTCGGCTTCGCCAAAGCGCCGGCTTTCGTTCAACGAGAAGCACGCGCTGGAAACCCTGCCGAAGACCATGGCCAAGCTTCAGGCCGAGATCGAAAAGCAGCGCCTCGCGCTTGACGATCCCGATCTCTACGCCAAAGATCGCAAGAAATTTGACCAGGCGTCCGCCGCCATGACCAAGGCGCAAGAAGAGCTACAGGTCGCCGAGGACAAGTGGCTGGAACTTGAAGTGTTACGCGAAGAAATAGAACAAGCCTGAGCCCATTCAGCAAAAGTGGATTCCGGTTTTGCGTTTGGAATGCGCGCCAAAAGAAAAGAGAAACGCACCATGACCACGCCCCTCGCCGCCAAGATCGCCCGCGAATACGGCACGCCCGTTGCCGTCATCGACATGGACAAGGTCGAACGCAACATCGCGCGCGTGCAGAAGGCCTGCGACGAGGCCGGCGTCGCCAACCGTCCGCACATCAAGACGCACAAGAGCCCGGTGCTGGCGAAAATGCAGATCGCGGCGGGCGCCAAGGGCATCACATGCCAGAAGATCGGCGAAGCCGAAGTGATGGCGGACGCCGGCATCGACAACATCCTGATCAGCTACAACCTGCTCGGCGAACAGAAGATGGCGCGCCTCGGCGCGTTGCAGGCCAAGGCCCATATGACGGTCGCGGCCGACAACCCGACCGTGGTGGCAAGCCTGACGCAGGCGGCCGCCGCTTCGGGGCGTCCGCTGTCGGTCGTGGTCGAATGCGATACGGGGCGCAAGCGCGCGGGCGTCGAAACGACGGCGGAAGCGATCGCACTGGCGCGCAAGATTGCAGACTCCAAGGGCCTCGTCTTTGGCGGCTTCATGCTCTACCCCACCGAGACCGGCTGGGCGGAAGCGCAGAAATTCTACGATGAGGCGCTCGCCGGTGTGCGCGCCCACGGGCTCGACGCGACGATGGTCTCGACCGGCGGCTCGCCGAACCTCAAGAACCTCGGCAAGCTCAAGGGCGCGACCGAGCATCGGCCCGGCACCTACATCTATAACGACCGGATGCAGGTCGGCGCGGGCGTCGCGACCTGGGACGATTGCGCGCTCAACATCTATTCCACTGTCGTGAGCCGCGCAGGCGCCGATCGCGGCATCCTCGACGCTGGATCGAAGACGCTGACGTCGGATACCGGCGGGCTCGACGGCCACGGCCTGATCCTCGAACATCCCGAGGCCAAGATCGCGAAATTCGCCGAAGAACACGGCTTCCTCGACCTCGCTCGCAGCAACACGCGGCCGGAGGTCGGTGACGTCGTACGGATCGTGCCCAACCACGTCTGCGTCGTCGTCAACATGATGGACGAAGTGGTGATGGTGCGCGGCGACGAAATCCTCGGCACGTTGCCGGTCGCGGCGCGCGGCAAGCTGCGCTGAGGTACTACGGACGTCATTCCGGGATGGTGCGTCAGCACCAGACCTCAGATGCGCAATTGCGCATCGGGAATCTCGCAGTTCCGGTTTCGATGCTTCGCGCTCCCCGGAATGACGCGACTCGACCCACTTCAACGCGCCATTCCCCGCGGCAACGCCGGTGGCGAAGCAGGCCTGCAACAGGTAGCCGCCGGTCGGGGCTTCCCAATCGAGCATTTCGCCGGCGGCGAACACGCCTGGCAACCGGCGAAGCATCAGATTGTCATCGAGCTCATCGAACGGAATGCCGCCGGCGCTCGAAATCGCGCGGGCGATCGGCGCGATGCCCGTGAGTTGAAGCGGTACGGCGTTGATCAGTTCGGCGAGCTTTTCGGCCGGTAGCGATGCCAGCGAAATGGAAGACTTGACGGCGGCTTCCTGCAACAGGCCGATCGCCGACCGGCGACAATGCTGCGGCCTTGCGCAGCCAGTTCGAAAAGCTTTGTTTTCCGCGCGGAGCCGAGAGGCGCTTGACGAGATCGACGGTGGCGATATCCGGCCGCAACGCGACATGCAGCGTCGCCTGCCCCGTTTTCAAAATTGCCTCGCGTAACTCGGCCGACAGCGCATAGACGGCGCCGCCTTCAATGCCGCCACGCGTGACTATCGCCTCGCCACGGACGCTGCGCCCGTCGAACGAAAGCGCGACGCCCTTGAGTGGCTGGCCTTCAAAGCGCTCACGGAAGATATCCGACCAGCCGACAGCAAAGCCGCAATTGGCTGCCTTGAGCGAGGAAATGCCGACGCCCCGCGCACGCACCGCCTCGACCCAGCCGCCGTCCGATCCCAGCCGTGGCCAGCTCGCGCCGCCCAGCGCCAGCACGGTGGCGCGAACATCGACCGTGCGTTGACCCTCCGGCGTCTGGAACAACAATCGCCCTTCATCGTCCCAGCCGGTCCAGCGGTGACGCAGCGAAAACGCCACGCCCTGACTATCGAGCCGCCGCAGCCACGCCCGCAGCAACGGCGAGGCCTTCAGGACTTTCGGAAATACGCGACCGCTGGTGCCGACAAACGTCGGCTGCCCCAGCGCCTCGCACCACGCCCGCAACCGGTCCGGCGGAAAGGCTTCGATGGCGGCCGCAAGCTTCGGCGCGGCTTCGCGATACCGAGGCATAAACGCATCGAGCGGCTCGCTATGCGTAAGGTTGAGGCCGCCCCGGCCCGCCATCAGGAACTTGCGCCCGACCGACGGCATCGCGTCGAAAACCGTGACGCTGGCGCCGCCTTGGGCCAGCACCTCCGCCGCCATCAGCCCGGCGGGACCTGCGCCGATGATGGCGACCCATTTCGGTTGTCATCGCTGTATCCGATCACGGCGAGATCGTCATCCCGGGAGGCCGCAGCGCCGTCTCGAGGATGGCCATCGGGGGCCTCAGGTTCGAGACAGCGAAGCGCTCTCACCGGAAGACGGTCTCGACTACAGCTTCACGCCCGCCCGCTTGGCGGCCTGACCGACATATTTGTTGGTCTGCTGGAACGCGTTTTCGAGCGCCTTGGCGGTCGACATGTCGCCGATCTCGGCGAAATGCGCGGCGATTGCCTCTGGCGTCCAATCGGCGGCGGCAAGATTGACGCCTTCGGTCTCCATGACCTTGATCACGGCGAACGAGCCGGCGCCCGCGCCCATGATGGTGCGGGTCGGCGCGTCCTCGCCGAGCATGTAGAGCACGGCCGGCGTGATCGCCTCCGGCCTCATCAGCGCGAGCGCCTGCGGCGGCAACAGTTCTTCCGTCATTCGGGTTGCTGCGGTCGGCGAAATCGTGTTGACGCGGATGTTGTTCTTGCGCCCCTCCTCCGCCAGCACGTTCATGAGGCCGACGATGCCGGCTTTCGCCGCGCCGTAATTGGCCTGGCCGAAGTTGCCGAACAGGCCGGACGACGAGGTCGTGACGACGATGCGGCCGTAGTTGCGCTCGCGCATGCCGTTCCACACCGCCTTGCAGCAGTAGAACGTGCCGTTGAGATGCACGTCGATCACCTTGGCGAAGTCGGCCGCTTCCATCTTGGCAAAGGACTTGTCGCGCAGGATGCCGGCATTGGCGCACAACAGATCGACGCTGCCCCACTCCTTGGTGGCGCGATCGACCATCGCCTGCACCTGTTCGAAATTCGAAACATCGGCGCCATCGGCCATTGCCACGCCGCCGGCCTTGCGGATTTCCTCGACCACGGATTCCGCCGGCGTCAACGAGCCGCCAGAACCGTCGCGCGCGCCACCAAAATCGTTGACCACGACCTTGGCGCCGCGGGCAGCTAAGCCCAGCGCGTGCGCCCGGCCAAGACCGTTGCCCGCGCCAGTCACGATGGCGACGCGTCCGTCAAACCTGATTGTCATGCGTGCATTTCCTGAAGTTCAAGCAAAATAGATCAAGCCGATCCAGTCGGCCACGAGCGCGGGCTTTTCCTCGCCCTCGATTTCGACAGTCACATTGGTGTGCGACTGCAATTCCTTCGGCTTGCGCAACTTGGCTTCCATCAGCTTGAACCTCCCGCGCACGCGCGACCCCGAGCGCACCGGGGAGATAAAGCGAAGCTTGTCGAAACCATAGTTGACGCCCATCGTGGTGCCCGCGATGACCGGCATCACCTCATAGGACATGATGCTGAGCAGCGACATCGTCAAAAAGCCGTGGGCGACCGTCGCACCAAAGGCGGTCTCGCGCTTGGCGCGTTCGGGATCGACATGGATGAACTGGTGATCCTCGATCACGTCGGCATAATCGTTGATGCGGCCCTGATCGACCCGATGCCAGGACGACACGCCGATCTCCTGGCCGACCATGCCCATATAGGTCTCGAGCGAGACCGGTGGCTTCTTCCAGACTTCGTTCATTCCATCTTCTCGGCACCAGCGGAACGCACTTTCTGCAATTCCGGAAATTGCTCTTCGCGGAATTCCTCGCCGCGCAACGAGTCGTCCCTGACATTATCATGCTCGAGGCGACGCAATTGCACGCGGCGAATCTTGCCCGAAATCGTCTTCGGCAATTCCGTCACGAGTTCGATCCGCCGGATACGTTTGAACGGCGCCAGGCGTTCGTGCAGATGCAGGAAGATCGAGCGCGCGGTATCGGCGGAGCGCTCCGTGCCGGCGACCAGCAACACATACGCCTTCGGGATCGCAAGCCGGATCGGATCGGGGCTCGGCACCACCGCCGCTTCGGCCACGAGGTCGTGCTCCAGCAGCACGCTTTCCAACTCGAACGGGCTGATGCGATAGTCTGACGATTTGAACACGTCGTCGGAACGGCCGACGAAGGTGAAATAGCCATCCTCGTCGACGAACACGACGTCGCCGCTGCGGTAGAAATCGCCATCCGCGCCTGAGAGCTTGCCATCGTCGCCCTGATAGCCCTGCATGAGACCTGCCGGGCGATCGGCGCCGAGCCGAAGCGTGATTTCGCCTTCCTGCGCGGCGTGGCCGTCGGCGTCGGTGACTTCGACGCGATAGCCGGGCAGCGGCCGGCCCATCGATCCGATCTTCACCTCCTGCCCCGGCGAATTGCCGGCGAGCGCCGCGGTCTCGGTCTGGCCGTAACCGTCGCGGATGGTCAGCCCCCACGCGGTGCGCACCTGGCCGATCACTTCGGGGTTGAGCGGTTCGCCCGCGCCGCAGACCTCGCGCAACGACACTTTGAATTCGGCGAGCTTTTCCTGAATGAACAGCCGCCACACGGTCGGCGGCGCGCACAGCGTGGTGACGCCGCAGCGACCGATGGTGGCGAGCAAACCCTTGGCGTCGAAACGCGGCTGATTGACCACGAACACGGTCGCACCCGCATTCCACGGCGCGAAGAAACAGCTCCAGGCGTGCTTGGCCCAGCCCGGCGAGGAAATGTTCAAGTGAACGTCGCCCGGCTGTAACCCGAGCCAGTACATCGTCGAGAGATGACCGACCGGGTAGCTGCGCTGGCTGTGCCGCACCAGTTTCGGCTTCGCCGTGGTGCCGGACGTGAAATAAAGCAGCATCGGGTCGTCGGCCTGCGTCGGCCCGTCTGGCGTGAAATCCGCGGAAAGCTCGGCGGACTTCTCGAACGGGATCCAGCCTTCCTGCGGCGACGTGGCGTTGACGACAATGCGGACCAGCTTCTCGGCCCCAAGGCTGGCAAATTTGCCGATCTGGTCCTGCGTCGAAATCACGGCGCGCGCGCGGCCGCGGCCGAGCCGATCGCGCAACTCATCCGGCGTCAGCAAGGTCGTGGCGGGGATCACGACCACGCCAAGCTTGATCGCCGCCAGCATGGTTTCCCAAAGCGGCACGACATTGCCGAGCAGAAGCAGCAAATGATCGCCGCGCCTCAGGCCCTGCGCGCGCAGGAAATTCGCGACCTGGTTGGAGCGCTGCGACAGCGCCGCGAACGACAATTTGGTCTCGCGGTTGCTGCCGGCATCGACGATCCAGAGTGCGGGACGGTCGGCGCTTTGCGGATCGCGCGCCAGGCCCGCGTCAAACCAGTCGAGCGCCCAGTTGAACGGGATGGCATCGGGCCAGCGGAAACCGGCGACAGCCTTGTCGTAGTCCGTCCGGTGCTTCAGGAGAAAGGCGCGTGCTTCCTGAAAAGTCGTCATGGGAGCTCTACTTGGTCGCCAGTTTTCTGACGTGCTGGATGATGCCCGAGAAATCGACCCCGCCGTTACCGGCGGCATCGAACGCCTTGTAGATTTCCTGCGCGTGCTGGCCGAGCGGCGTCGCCGCACCGGCCGCCTTGGCCGCATCCTGCGCCAGGGTCAGGTCCTTCACCATCAGGACCGACGCAAAGCCGGGCTTGTAATCATTGTTGGCCGGGGACGCCGGCACCGGGCCGGGCACCGGGCAATAGGACGTCAGCGACCAGCATTGTCCCGACGAGGTCGAGGCGACGTCAAACAGCGCCTGGTGGGATAATCCCAGTTTTTCGCCAAGCGCAAACGCTTCGCTGACCGCGATCATGGAAATGCCGAGGATCATGTTGTTGCAGATCTTGGCCGCCTGCCCCGCGCCGCCGCCGCCGCAATGGACGATCTTCTTTCCCATTTTCTCCAGGACCGGCTTGCCGGCCGCGAACGCCTTGTCCTCGCCGCCGCACATGAAGGTCAGCGTCGCGGCCTTTCGCGCCACCGGTGCCGCCGGAAACCGGCGCATCGATCGAGCCGATCCCGTGCTTGGCAGCCAGCACATGTGCCTGCTTGGCGCTTTCGACATCGATGGTCGAGCAATCAATGATCAGCGCGCCCTTGGCCATCGCCGGCACCACCTCCTGCCAGACCGAGAGCACGTGCTTGCCTGCGGGGAGCATGGTGATGACGACTTCCGCGCCCTTGACGGAGGCGACCGAGCTCTCGGCGATGCTTGCGCCGTCCGCCTTGGCCTGATCGCGCGAAGCAGCGACGAGATCGAAGGCGGCTACCTTGTGGCCAGCCTTGACGAGATTGGCCGCCATTGGGCCGCCCATGTTGCCGAGACCGATGAAGGCAATAGTGGCCATTTGAACTCCTCCGCTTCGCTATCTCTTCTAAAATACCAATTCGTCGGCGCCGATCTCCTGTAAATACGGCACCAGCATTTCCGGCGTTACATCTTCCACCCGCGGCGGCGACCAGCGCGGATTGCGGTCCTTGTCGATCACGGCCGCGCGCACGCCTTCACGAAAATCATCGCTGCGGAACACTTCGAGCGCGGCGCGATATTCCCGCACCAGGCACTCCTCCAGCGACGAAGCGCTTCGCGCCATCCGCAACAGCTTCAGCGTCACGACCATGCCGCGCGGCGACTTTTCGTTTAGCGTCTTGAGCGTCGACTGCGCGAACTCTGAACCGTCGCGCGAGAGGCTCGCGAAAATATCTTCCATGCGATCATGCGCAAACCAACCATCGATCGAAGCTTGCCTGGCCGCGACCGGCCCTGCGCGTTCCCCGGTCGCAAAGCCCGCAATGACCTTGTCGACTTCGTTTGACGCTGATGCCAGGCCGGACGGCGGTCAAGGCGTCGCGAAGCGACGGCAATTTCGCCGACGGTACGACCGCATCGGCAAAGCGCGAAAACACCGCATCCGGCCCGTTCATGGTGAGCCCGGTCAGGCCAAAGAAGGCGCCGAGCTCGCCGGGTGAACGCGACAACAGCCAGGTGCCGCCGACATCGGGAAAGAAACCGAGTCCGACCTCGGGCATCGCGAGCTTGGTCTTTTCGGTGACGACGCGGTGACGCGCGTGGCCGGACAACCCGACGCCGCCGCCCATCACGAGGCCATCCATGAAGGCGACATACGGCTTCGGATATTTCGCGATCCGCGCGTTCATGACGTATTCCTGACGCCAGAACCGCTTGCCGAGATCGCCGCCCGCCTTCGAACTCTCATAGAGCCCGCGAATGTCGCCACCGGCGCACAGGCCGCGCTCACCCGCGCCCTCCAGGATCACCACTGCGACGGCGGGATCGGATTCGAACCGGTCGAATGCGGCATCGATGCCTTCCGACATTTCCAGCGTCATGGCGTTGATCGCCTTCGGCCGGTTCAGCCGGATGATTCCCGCCGCGCCCTCGCGCCGCACGATCAGATCGCCCTCGGTCTCCGCGACCGCCGCGGGCGCGGTCATCGCGCGCCCTCGATCAACTTGCGCGCCACGATCAGGCGCATGATTTCGTTGGTGCCTTCGAGAATTTGGTGCACGCGCAGATCACGCACGATCTTTTCGATCCCGTATTCGCTTAGATAGCCGTAGCCGCCATGGAGTTGCAGCGCCTGGTTGGCGACCTCGAAGCCGACATCGGTGCCGAAGCGCTTGGCCATGGCGCACAGCATGGTGGCGTCGGGGTCCTTGCGGTCGAGCGCCGCAGCCGCGCGCCACACGAAGGTCCGCGCCGCCTCGAGTTCGGTCGCCATATCGGCGAGACGGAATTGCAAGGCCTGAAATTCATCGAGACGTTTTCCGAAGGCCTTGCGCTCTTTCATATACGTCAGCGCACGGTCGAGAGCGTTCTGCGCACCGCCCAGCGAACACGCCGCGATGTTGATGCGCCCGCCATCAAGACCCGCCATCGCGATCTTGAAGCCGATGCCTTCATCGCCGAGCCGGTTTGCAACCGGCACCCGCGCATTTTCGAAAATCACCGCGCGTGTCGGCTGCGCGTTCCAACCCATCTTCCGCTCGTTGGCGCCGAGTGACACGCCGGGCGTATCGCCTTCGACAACCAGCGTGGAGATACCGGCAGGTCCGCCCTCGCCCGTCCGCACCATCACGACATAGAGGTCGCCGCCGCCCGCGCCGGAAATGAACTGCTTCTGCCCATTGAGGACATAATGATCGCCGTCGCGCACCGCGCGCGTGCGCAACGCGGCCGCATCCGATCCCGAGCCGGGCTCGGTCAGGCAGTAGCTTGCCAGATAGTCCATCGTGCAAAGCTTGGGCAGCCACCGCCTGCGCTGGACGTCGTTGCCGAAGGCATCGATCATCCAGGCCGACATGTTGTGGATCGAGATGAAGGCCGCAACCGTCGGGCAGCCCTGCGCCAGCGCCTCAAAAATCAGCGCCGCGTCGAAACGCGTCAGCGCCGAGCCGCCGACATCGTCACGGATATAGATGCCGCCAATGCCGAGCTTGGCGGCCTCGCGCATCACATCGACCGGGAAATGCTTCTCCTCATCCCAACGGATCGCATGCGGCGCGATCTGCTCCGCGGCGAAGTCCCGCGCCATATCGCGAACCGCAATCTGGTCCTCGGTGAGTGCGAATTGCATCGGCTCCCGTCGCCCTCCTCGAAGAGGTCGTTCCGCGGATCAGTTCATCGTCGGGATCGAGAACTCCGCGCCGTCCTTGACGCCGGACGGCCAGCGCGACGTCACCGTCTTGGTCTTGGTATAGAAGCGGATCGAGTCCGGCCCGTGCTGATTGAGATCGCCGAAGCCCGACTTCTTCCAGCCGCCGAACGTGTAATAGGCGATCGGCACCGGGATCGGCACGTTGATGCCGACCATGCCGACATTGACCTTGGCGGCGAAATCGCGCGCGGCATCGCCGTCGCGGGTGAAGATCGCAACGCCGTTGCCGTAGTCATGCTCCGACGGCAGCGCGAGCGCTTCCGCATAATCCTTGGCGCGCACCACCGAGAGTACCGGGCCGAAGATCTCTTCCTTGTAGATGCGCATGTCCTTGGTGACGTTGTCGAACAGACAGCCACCCATGTAGAAGCCCTTCTCGTAGCCCTGCATCTTGAAGCCGCGGCCGTCGACCGCGAGCGTCGCACCTTCCTTGATGCCGATCTCGACGTAATTCTTGACGCGCTCGAGCGCTTCCTTGGTCACCAGTGGACCGTAATCGGCCGACGGATCGATCGAGGTACCGATCTTCAAGCTTCTCCACCCGCGGGATCAGCTTTTCCATCAGCCGATCGGCGGTGGTCTTGCCGACGGGGACGGCGACCGAAACCGCCATGCAGCGCTCACCGGCCGAGCCGTAGCCCGCGCCGATCAGGGCGTCGACCGCCTGATCCATGTCCGCGTCCGGCATCACGATGGCGTGGTTCTTGGCGCCACCAAAACACTGGCAGCGCTTGCCGGTCGCAGCCGAGCGCTCGTAGATGTATTGGGCGATCGGCGACGAGCCGACGAAACCGACAGCCTTGATGTCGGGATCATCCAGGATGGCGTCGACCGCTTCCTTGTCGCCGTTGACGACGTTGAGGATGCCCGGCGGCAGGCCCGCTTCGATCATCAACTGGGCCAGCATCATCGGCACGCCGGGATCGCGCTCGGACGGCTTGAGGATGAACGCGTTGCCGCAGGCGATCGCGGGCGCAAATTTCCACATCGGAATCATGGCCGGGAAATTGAACGGCGTGATGCCGGCGACCACGCCGAGCGGCTGACGGAGCGAATAGATGTCGATGTTGGGACCGGCGCCTTCGGTGTATTCGCCCTTCATCAGGTGCGGAATGCCGCAGGCGAATTCCACGACCTCAAGGCCGCGCTGGATGTCGCCCTTGGCGTCGCGGAATGGTCTTGCCATGTTCGCGCGCCAGGACGTCGGCGAGCTTGTCGTAATCGCGTTGCGCGAGTTCGAGGAACTTCATCATCACGCGCGCGCGGCGCTGCGGATTGGTCGAAGCCCATTCGGGTTGAGCTGCCTTCGCATTCTCCACCGCGGCGCGCATCTCGGCCTTCGAGGCCAAGGGCGACCTTGGCCTGGACGTCACCGGTCATCGGCTCGAAAGACATCCGCAGACCTGCCCGATTTGCCCGTGACCTCGCGGCCGCCGATGAAATGCCCGATCGTACGCATGCGTTCCTCCAGAAATCCTTAGACGTTGGTCCGCTTTTAGCACCCGCTTTCGGGCTCGGCGACGAGGCGGACCCGCGTGCCGATTTTCGTTAGCATGTTGCAGGCTTTGCGGTGTTTGGAAAGATGTTTTCGGCGCACGAGTGTCCGACCTGGCATGCGCGAAAACAACGACATAACGCTGTTTCCGCACCTCATACGACCAACGTCGAATGCGGCTCCCAGGAGCTCACGCCGATGCAGTCGCCCGCTTGGCGGGCTTTTTCGTCACCTGCTCCGCCCGGTCGAGCACGGCATCGCGGCCGGACTTCAGTATTTCGTCGGAAAGTTCGCTATTGCCGGCGACGCGGGCCATCACCAGCGTCCCCATCATGGTGGCAAGCGCCGACACGGCCTGCTTCCGCGCCGCCTTGCGCGGCATGCCCTGATACTGGTCGGTGAGCATCTCGATCATCTGGTCCATCCGGCCGGCGAATGCGCGGCGGGTCTTGGCGCTCTCCCGCGCCATCTCGGCCGCCAGCGCCGGTACCGCGCAGCCATGGCCGGGATCGTCGCGATGATCCGTCCCGAGATAGGTGTTTACGATCTTCGCCAGGCGCTTGTCGGCAGGCGTTTGCTCCGACAGCTTTCGCCACCGCTCGGTGGAGCGGTCCATCGCATGCGAGACGGCTTCGATGACCAGCGCGTCCCGCGAATCGAAATGCGCATAAAACCCGCCGTGCGTCAGGCCGGCCTCTTTCATGAGATCGGCGACGCCGATGCCGTGAGCGCCTTTTTCCCGAAGCTTGATCGAAGCCCGCTTTACTATCTTGGCGTGCGTCTGAAACTTGTGCTCTTTGGAATACCGCATGGAGCTCTCATGATATGTTTGAAATCATATAATGACGCCGGTTCTTTTATCATTGACCGTGGCGAATTGCTGCAACTTATTTGTCTCCCTTTCGCCACTTGACAAGGACGGCTTCCGCCCGGGAACCTGAACCCTTGATCCTGGTTCGGAGACTTTCATGCAGATGCTCAATCCTCATTGCGGCATTGATCGCGATTCCCGTGGCGTTGTTCGCCTGACGATCTGCAATGCCGGCCCGCTGAATATCCTGGGATCGGAAGCCATCCAGGCAATCCGGGAGGGGTTGGAGACGCTGGCGCCGGATCGGCAAATCCGCGCGCTGATCCTTGCCGGAGAAAGCCCGAAAAGCATGATCGGCGGCGCCGACATCAAGGAGATGGCGCGCCTCGATCAGAAGTCGGCCGAGAAGTTCATCACCGGCTTGCGCGATCTTTGTGAGGCCGTGCGAATGTTCCCGGCTCCCGTCATTGCGTGCCTTCCCGGCTGGTGTCTCGGAGGCGGACTTGAGGTCGCCGCGGCCTGTGATTTCCGCGTCGCGGCAAACGATGCCAAATTCGCCATGCCCGAGGTCCGCGTCGGTATTCCGAGCGTGATTCACGCCGCATTGCTGCCGCGCCTGATCGGTTTTGCCCGTACCCGCTGGCTGGTGATGACAGCCGCGACCATCGACGCTGCGACTGCGCTTGCCTGGGGCCTGGTCGACGTCGTCGCGCCCGAAGGCGGCCTCGATGTGGCGATCGAGAAACCTGGTCGACGATCTCCTGAAATGTGGCCCCGAGGCACTGCGTTCGCAAAAAGTCCTGCTGCGGCAATGGGAAGAACTGCCGTTGACGGAGGCCATCAATCTCAGCGTCGGCACCTTCGGCCGCTCGTTCCTCACCGATGAGCCGAAGCGGCTGATGCAGGCCTTCATCGACCGGAAGCGCTGACCGCCCGGGCGTCCCGCCCGGCCGGCTGACCGAAACGCACTTCGAGACATTTTGTCATCGACCACTGATGCGGAGTTGTCATCCGTTGCAATTTCCGCAACGCATCATATGATATCTGTAATCCAATCAGCGCTCCCATCAGATGGATGCTTGTCATGGCCACGACCTCCGATCCCGTCGTCATCGTTTCCGCCGCACGCACGCCGCTCGGCCGCTTCATGGGTGAACTGTCGCCCTTCAGCGGTCACCAGCTTGGCTCCCATGTCATCGCCGCCGCGCTCGAACGCGCCAAGCTTTCACCTGACCGTATCGACGAAGTATTCATGGGCTGCGTGTTGCCGGCCGGACAAGGCCAGGCGCCGGCGAGACAGGCTGCACGCGGCGCGAAACTCCCCGATGCCACCGGCGCGACCACCATCAACAAGGTCTGCGGCTCCGGCATGAAGGCGACGATGCTGGCCCACGACATCATCCACGCCGGATCGGCAAACATCGTGGTGTCCGGCGGCATGGAAAGCATGTCGAATGCACCGTACCTGCTGGCGAAAGCACGCGGCGGATATCGCGTCGGGCATGACCGGATCATCGATCACATGCTGCTCGACGGTCTCGAGGACGCTTATGAGGCCGGACGGTCGATGGGCGACTTCGGCGAAGCGACCGCTGAGGCCTATCAGTTCACCCGCGGTGATCAGGACGCCTACGCGATGGAGACGCTGACGCGCGCGCGCAAGGCGGTCGAAGGCGGCGCATTCAAGGCGGAAATCAGTTCCCCTCACCGTGAAGGAAAAAGCCGGACCTCGCACCGTCGCCAACGACGAGATCCCGATGAAGGTCGATCCGGCCAAAATTCCCGGATTGAAGGCGGCGTTTCGCCAGAACGGCACGATTACGCCGGCGGCCTCCTCGGCCAATGCCGACGGCGCTGCGGCGCTGGTTCTCGCCAGGCGGTCGCTTGCCGACCGGGACGGCCTGCCTTCACTCGCCGAGATCAAAGCCCACGCCACCCACAGCCAGGAACCGCAGTGGTTCACGACCGCGCCGATCCCGGCGATCCGCAAGGTGCTCGACAAGGCCGGCTGGAGCGTCGGCGATGTCGACCTGTTCGAGATCAACGAGGCGTTTGCCGTGGTCGCGATGGCCGCGCAACGCGACCTTGGAATTCCCCGCGACAGACTGAACGTCAACGGCGGCGCCTGCGCACTCGGCCACCCCATCGGCGCAACGGGCGCGCGGCTGATCGTGACGCTGTTGCACGCGCTCGAAGCGCGCAATCTCAAACGTGGCGTAGCCGCGCTGTGCATCGGCGGCGGCGAAGCGACGGCCATTGCGGTCGAAAGGATCGTATCCTGATAAAGCAATGTCCCAAAATGAGGGGACTTCGTCATTTTGGTCACGCACACGATCGCGTTAATATTCACCATGATCAATCGAGCTAACTTCTTCCGAGGACGACGACATTGATTTCCAATTGGCTGTCTTCTGCGCTCGCGCGCCATAACCTTCACTACGGCTGGGTAATGGTCGGCGTCACCTTTTTCACCGCACTGGTCACGGCCGGCGCCGTCGGCGCGCCCGGTGTCTTCATCGTGCCGCTGCAGCAGGAGTTCGGCTGGAGCACGGCGGAGATTTCCTCGGCACTGTCGATCCGCTTCATCCTGTTCGGGCTGATGGCGCCGTTCGCGGCCGCGCTGATGAACCGCTACGGCCTGCGCAACGTCACGCTGTCGGCGCTCGTGATCGTGGCGTCGGCGCTGATGGCCTCGCTCGCCATGACGAAGATCTGGCACTTGCTGCTGCTGTGGGGCGTCGTGATCGGGATCGGCACCGGCATGACCGCGCTCGTGCTCGGCGCGACGGTCGCCGCACGCTGGTTCAATGCCCGGCGCGGCCTTGCGGTCGGAATCCTCACCGCGAGCGTGGCCACCGGGCAGTTGGTGTTCCTGCCGATGCTCGCCAGCGTCACCGAGCGGATGGGCTGGCGCGTCGCGCTGTCGATCGTCTGCGCGATGCTCGGCGTTGCCGCGTTCGCCGTGTTGATGCTGATGCGCGACCGCCCGAGCGATCTGGGCTTGCGTCCGTTCGGCGATCAGGGCACCGAGCCCCTGCCGGCGCCGCCGCCCAACAACACGCCGATCATGGCGGCCGCGCTGGGCACACTGCGCGATGCCTCGCAGACGCGCGCGTTCTGGATCCTGTTTGCGACCTTCTTCATCTGCGGCGCCTCGACCAACGGCCTGGTCCAGGTCCATCTGATCCCGATGTGCCTCGATTTCGGCATCCCGCAGGTCCAGGCCGCGAGCTTGCTCGCCGCCATGGGCATCTTCGATTTCTTCGGCACCATCATGTCCGGCTGGCTGTCGGACCGCTATGACAACCGCTACCTTCTGTTCTGGTATTACGGCCTGCGCGGGCTGTCGTTGTTGATGCTGCCGTTTACCGACTTTTCTTTCTATGGCCTGTCGCTGTTTGCGATGTTCTACGGTCTCGACTGGATCGCAACGGTGCCGCCGACGGTACGCCTGACCGCGCAGCGTTTTGGCGCCGAGCGGGCCAATCTCGTGTTCGGCTGGATCTTTGCCGGCCACCAGGCGGGCGCGGCTTTTGCCGCATTCGGCGCCGGGCTGTCGCGCACGGTGCTCGCAACCTACCTGCCGGCATTCTTCTTTGCCGGCGCGCTGTGCGTGGTCGCCTCAGTGATCGTGCTTTTGATCTCGCGGGCGCCAAAGCCGGTCCTTGCTCAAGCGTAAGGCGCACGACGTTCGGCCGTATCGTCGGTTGTCGTTTCGCGCATGATCTTATCGGAAAACCGCTTCACACTTTTCCGGATCATGCGCTACGGCCTGATCGCCATGTTCGTCGCCGGGCCCGGCGTACGCAAGGGCTCGGCGAGGCGCGCGAACTCGCACAACAGCGAGCGGGTCTTGCGCGGGTCGATGATCTCCTCGACCCAGAACTTCTCTGCCGTGCGGAACGGCGAACGCAGCCGGTTGAGCCGATCCTCGATCTCCTCGAGCTTGGCTTGCGGATCGTCGGCCGCATCGATATCGGCGCGGTAGGCGGCCTCGATTCCGCCTTCCAGCGGCAGCGAACCCCAATAGGCCGAAGGCCACGCATAGCGCATCGAGAAGCGCCCGGCCGGCTGATGCACGACGCCGGCGACCCCGAACGAATTGCGCACGATCACGGTGCACCAGGGGACGGTGGTCTGGTTCACGGCAGCCATCGCGCGCACGCCGTGACGGATGGTCGCCGCCCGCTCCGCCTCAAGCCCGATCATGAAGCCCGGACAGTCCATCAGATAGACCACGGGCAGATGGAAGGTCTCGGCGAAATCGACCCAGCGCACGATCTTCTGACAGGCGTCGGCCGTCCACGATCCGCCGTAATGGAAGGGATCGCTCGCGAGGATCAGCACCGCTCGCCCCTCGAGCCGCGCCAGCCCGGTGATGACCGGGCGGCCGAAATTCGCCGCCATTTCGAAGAAGGAATCCTTGTCGACGACGGCGTTGATGATCGGCCGCATCTTGTAGACCTGACGACGGTCACGCGGCACGGCTTTCAAAAGGGATTCGTCCGGCCGTTCCGGATCGTCGTCACACTTGATCGTCGGCGGCAGCTCGTAGACCGACTGCGGCAGGTACGACAGGAAGCGCCGCGCATAGGCAAAAGCCTCTTCCTCGGTTTCCACCGCCTGATCGATGCTGCCGGCGCGGGTCTGGATATCGGCGCCGCCGAGTTCCTGCTTGCCGAGGTCCTGTCCCAACCGCTTCACCACCGGCGGCCCGGCCACGAACATCGCGGAGCTCTTGGTCATCACCGAGTAATGGCTGGCGGCGAGTCGCGCCGCGCCTAGCCCTGCGACCGAGCCGAGCCCAAGGCCAACCACCGGCACATGCGCCAGGTTTGCAGTCGTGTAGGCGTACCAGCGCGTGCCGCCGATGCCGCCCGGCAGATTGGCCGCGCCCTTGGTCTCGATGGTCTTTACCGAGCCGCCGCCGCCGGAGCCCTCGATGATGCGGATAATCGGCAGGCGAAAATCATGCGCCATTTCCTCGGCCATCAGCGGCTTGGCCGAGATCGACGCATCGGCCGAGCCGCCACGCACGGTGAAATCGTCGCCGACCACGACCACGGTGCGGCCATCGACCTTGCCGCGGCCAAACACGCAGTTGGCCGGCGTGACCTTCTTCAGCTCGCCCTTTTCGTCGTATTCGGCGGTACCGGACACCGCGCCGATTTCGTGGAAGCTGTCCCGGTCAAGCAAGCGATCAATGCGCTCGCGAACAGTCAGCCGGCCCTGCTCGCGCTGGCGTTTGACCTTGTCGGCCCCGCCCATCTGGCGAGCGAAGGCTTCGCGCCGGGCCAGTTCGTCGAGCTCCGGCTTCCAGGTCATCAGAAAGTCTCCAACAGGCTAATGCGGCTCGGCGCGCTGCGCAAACAGTGCGCTTTCGCCGCCCTCCAGCATAGCCCGAACGGAGGCGCCTAGATCCAGAATTTTCGGCGCGACGTCCCTGTGCAGCCGCATCTCGTCATAGATGTTGGAGAGCAGCCCGATCGTGACGACGACAAAGGTCTGGTACTGCGGAGACCACAAGGGAACGGCGAGCCCGTTGATGTGGGGGCTCCACAGCCCGCATACCGTTACGTACCCTCGCTCACGCAAGGAGTGGCGGTCCGCGTCAAGGCGCGGCCGCAGCAGCTTGGCGCTTTCGGGAATCTCGCGCTCCATGTCCGCAAGCAGGGCATCCGCGGCTTCCGGCGCCAGCGCGGCCGCATAGGCATGGCCCGCGGCCGTGCTTCCGATCGCGATGCGGCTACCCGATGTCGACGAGAGACCGATCGCGTTGGCGGCGCGGCCGACCTCGAGATAGACGAGATGGAAGCGGTCCGGGATCACGAAGCCGACCGTGCCCGGCAATTCTTCGGCGACTTCCTGCAAGCGCATGCGGATGAGATGACGCAGTTGCAAGCCGCGCATCATCGAGGTGCTCATCGCCACCGCGCTTGGACCGATGCGGTACTTCTGATCGCGCGGCAGATAAACGAGCTGCCCCATTCGCGTCAGCGTATGCGTCAGGCGAGAAACGGTGGAACGCGGCAAGCCGCAGCGGCTCGAAATTTCCAGATTGCCAAGGCGTGCTTCGTGGCCTTCGAAGCAGCGTAAAATATCGAAGGCGCGCGACACCACCTGAATGACATCGCCCTCACCGGTAGCTTCATGCGCAAGCGCTCCCTGCCTGGCCAGCCGCTCCGAGCGTCGCCCCATGCCGTCCCCTCCCGCATTCCGCACTGCGGAACTAAATTCCGCTTTGTAAGGCAGGCTAGCGCAGGCAATTGAAGGCGACAACTGCAGGTAGGCAACATCGATCTTTTTAAAACGCGGAGGTCGTTCGCACAGCGAAACATGGAACCTGCGATGTCAGAACTCAACCATCACGATCAACGCTACGAAACGCGGATCACACCACCTGCTCGACCGGCTGCATATCGATGTCGAACGTCTCGAGAAACTTCGACGTCATGATGTAGAAGCCGACCGCGAGCTGCAATTCAACAAGCGCTGCCGGAGCAAGTTTTTCGGCAATCGCCTTGAACGTCGCATCGCTCGGACGGCGCAGCCGGACGATCTCGTCGGTGAAAGCGAGCGCTGCGCGCTGCACTTCGTCGAAACAGTCCGCGGCTTCCCAGTTCTCAAGCGCCTCGTTCTGCTCGTCAGTGACGCCGATATTCTTGCCGATGCGTTTGTGCGCCACGATTTCGTAAGGCGCCTCGCAAAGAATACCGGTTCGCGTGATCGCAAGCTCGCGCACGATCGGGTCGAGATCGCCGCGATGGCGGATCGCGCCGCCAAGCCGGCAATACTGTTCGAAATAGCTCGGCGAATGCGCCATCATGCGAAAGATGTTGGCGTTGCGGTTCTTGCCGAGGATTTCCTTCGTCCGTTCGTTCGACTTCGATGTATCGCAATATTCGATGCGGGCCATGGTTCACCTTAAGCAGCCTGATTGTCGCAATTGGCGGACTTTGGGGTCCGGGTGCCGGCAACTGATAGCGGATCGGCGGATGGTACCCGCACTGGAGCCGGCAACAAGCCGGCTTTTAAAATTCCTCAGCTTCCGCATAAACCCGCTACAGCCGGGCCAAATTGCCGCCTTAATGCTAAACGACTTTACACCTGTCGATATTCGCTGAGTGGGGACTCAATCAAAGCGAATACTCGTCGTGGGGTGTTCCGAGTAAATCCAGTCGGTTGTCGGGCCTTTCCGGGCCACGATGAAACGCGCCCGTATGCGGGTTACCCAAGCCCGAGTCTAGGGAGAACGGCATGAAGGACGCCACTAAAAAGGCGACCTCGGAGGCGCTCGCGCAAATGATGGCAGTGACGGCCATGCTCGTCATCGCCAGCGTTGTCCTCTACGTGCGGTGAGATCACCTAACCGCAAAACGCGCGAGGGTTAAGCGAACGCGACGAAGCAATCCGGGGCAGTAGTGCCGCGTCGCCTGGGGGATTGCTGCGTTGCGTTCGCGACTACCTGAACACTAACCCTGAAAAACCACGGCATCCACGACCACGCAGCCTTTACCGGCGCTGCCGAGCATCACCGGGTTGAGATCGAGGCTCACCACCCTGGCGGTGGGGTCGAGCATCAAGTCACCGATTCTCATCACTGCATCGCACAACACATCGACGTCCATCGGCGGCTCGCCGCGCACGCCGGCGAATAGCGGCGCAATCCTCAGCTTTTGCAGTGCCGCCTTCGCGTCATCCCTGGAGAAAGGCGGCAGCAACAGTACCGTGTCGCGGAAGATCTCGACATATTTGCCGCCATCGCCGACTGCCACCACGGGACCGAAGACGGGATCGCGGTGAGCGCCGATCATGATCTCGCGGCGGCCACCCGCCATCGCCGCTACGATAACGCCATCGAACCGCGCGCCGTGCTTGCGGATGATCGCTTCCATCTGCGCCCAGACCTCGCCCGCCTCCTCGCGGCTCGAAACCCCGAGCTTGACGAGTCCGAGCTCCGATTTGTGCGCGATATCGGCCGAACAGCCCTTGACCACGACCGGACCGCCGATGCTCTCGAAAGCCGCAACCGCCTCCGCGCGGGAGCGGCAGAGGCGATGTGCGACCACGGGAACGCCGCGCTCGGCAAGAAGCGCAAGGCTGTCGGCCTCATTGAGCATCGTGGTCGCTGCCGCCGCGACCCATGGTGCGCGGGCGCTCTTCGGCGGGCGCGCCTTGACGTGCGCCATCAGCTCGCGATGCGCCAGGAATTGATGTAGCGCCGTGACCGCCTCGGTCTCGGTCGGGAACACCGACGAGCCTTCGGCAGCGAATTGGTCGGCGACGCTCTTCTGGGTCGCGGCAATCACCAGCGGCTTTCCGGTCTGCTTGCCGAATGCGGCCGCATCGCGTGCAAAGGCCTCGACGTCGTAACCGGGACCGGCCACGGGAACGCCGATCAGGAAGGCATCGGCGGCGGGGTCTTCGGCGATGACGGGAAGGATGTCGCCGAACAGGCGGCTGTTCGACAACAACGCTGCCGTTAGATCGATCGGGTTTGTCGTCGTGGCGAAGCTCGGCAGAATGCCCTTGAGCTTCTTGTCGGTCTCGGCCGAGAGCTTGGCCATGGGCATGCCGACATTCGTGGCAGCATCGGCGGTCATGACGCAGACCGCGCCGGAATTGGAGATGGCGACCAGCCGCCGGCCCTGCGGCTTCCAGCCCTTCAGGTAAAGCTCGGATGCCTCGACCAGGCCGCGCATGTCGGGCGCGCGCCAGATGCCGTGTTGCTCGAAGAAGGAATCGACGACCCGGTCTTCGTTGGCGAGCGCACCAGTGTGCGATTGCGCGGCCTGACGCCCCGCTTCCGAACGGCCGGACTTCAGCGCAATGATCGGCAGATCGCGCTTCAATGCGACGGAAGCAAGTTCTTCCAGGTATTTCGTATCGGGAATGCTTTCGAGGTAGAGCAGCAGCAGCTTGACTTCGGGGTCTTCGGCGACGGCGACTGCGAGTTCGCCGACCGTGATGTCGGCGTCGTTGCCGGTCGCATGCGTGTGCCGCACGCCGATGCCGCGCTGGCGCAGGAAGCCGACCGGAACCGACGAGAGCGCGCCGCTCTGGCTCAGCATCGCGACATGTCCCTGCCCCTCGGACGGCTCCATCTCCATGAACATGGTGGAGAAGCTCGCGATCGTTCCGGTGCCGAAGTTGGCAAGACCTTGCGAATTCGGACCGACGATACGCATCCCGGCCTTGTGCGCGGCCTCCACCATACGTCGTTCTTTCGCCTTGCCGGCGACCGCATCGACCTCGCCGAAGCCCGAGGCCATCACCACCGCGCATCTTGACACCATGCGCGGCACAATCTTCCACGGTGCCGATGGCGTTGTCGCCGGCGACCGCCACGATCACCATTTCAGGCGCCTCCGGCAGATCGCCGAGGCTCTTGTAGCATTTGTGGCCCTGCACTTCGGCGCGCGACGGATTGATCGGGAAAATCTTGCCCTTGAAGCCGAACTTGTCGAGGTAATGCACCGGCCGGCCACCAACCTTGTTGGGGTTCTCCGAGGCGCCGATGATGGCGACGGAACGCGGGTCGAGCGCGGCCTTGAGACGGGTCATGATCTGTCCTTAACGTGTACGGTTCTTATCCGGGGAGATAGCCGCCTCAATACGACTTCGGCAAGCCCAGCACCTTTTCGGCGATGAAACTGAGGATGAGCTGCGGGCTGATCGGGGCGATGCGCGGGATCAGGGATTCGCGAAGGTAACGCTCGACGTGGAATTCCTTGGCGTAGCCAAACCCGCCGTGGGTCATCACCGCTTGTTCGCAGGCGTGAAACCCGGCCTCTCCGGCCAGATATTTCGCGGCATTGGCCGCCGGCCCGCACGGCTGGCCCTGATCGTATTGCCAGGCGGCCTTCAGGGTCATCAGCCAGGCCGCTTCCAGCTCCATCCAGTTATTTGCCAGCGGATGCTGGATCGCCTGGTTCTTCCCGATCGGACGGTTGAACACGTTGCGTTCCTTGGCGTAGGCGGCGGCGCGCGACAGCGCGAGCTGACCGAGCCCGACCGCCTCGGCCGCAATCAGGATGCGCTCCGGATTCATGCCGTGCAGGATGTATTCGAAGCCTCGCCCCTCTTCGCCGAGACGATCTGAAAGCGGAATTTCAAAATCCTCGATGAAGAGCTCGTTGGAATCGACAGCCTTGCGGCCCATCTTCTCGATCTCGCGCGCCGAAATCCGGCTGCGGTCGAAATCCGTGTAGAACAGGCTCAATCCATGGGTCGGATTTTTCACCTCCTCAAGCGGCGTGGTGCGCGCGAGCAGAAGGATTTTCTCGGCGACCTGCGCGGTCGAGATCCAGACCTTCTGGCCGTTGACGATGTATTTGTCGCCCGAGCGCACCGCGCGGGTCTTCAACTGCGTCGTGTTGAGCCCGGTATTCGGTTCAGTAACGGCAAAACACGACCGATGCGTTCCCGCCACGATCGGCGGCAACATCCTCTCGCATTGCTCTTTGCTGCCGAACACCACGACGGGGTTGAGACCGAACACGTTCATATGCACGGCCGACGCGCCGGACATGCCAGCGCCAGATTTCGCGATCGTGTGCATCATGATCGCGGCATCCATGATGCCGAGACCAGAGCCGCCATATTCTTCCGGGATACAAATGCCGAGCCAGCCGGCTTCCGCCAGCGCACGATGGAAGTCCGCGGGATACCCGCCTTCCTTGTCTTTCTTCAGCCAATAGGCGTCGTCGAAGCGCGCGCAGATTTTTGCAACCGCATCGCGGATCGATTCATGATTGGCTGTCAGCGCGAAGTCCATGGCCTCACCCCGTGACCGAGCCTGACGTTGCCGGTGTTGCACCCTCGCGCACCAGCGTCGCGATTTCCTCGTCGGAGAAACCTGCTTCTTTAAGCACTTCGTGGCCGTGCTCGTTCAGGCGCGGCGCCAGCCGCGAAGGCTCGACCGGCGTTTCCGACCACCGCGCGGAAGCCTTCATGCTGCGGATCTTGCCTTCGCTGGGATGATCGACCACGGGAAAGAAGCCGGTCGCCACGAGGTGCGGGTCCTGCAGGATGCTTTCGAGATCGTGCATCGGCATCACGGGAACGTCGGCCTTCGTCAACAGCTCGGTCCATTCAGCCGTCGTTCGCGTCTCGAAGATGCGAGCGAGCTCGCCATAGACGGTGTCGATATTGGTGGCGCGGCCGGCAAAGGTCGAAAACACGGGATTGCTGCGCAGGTCGTCGCGGCCGGTTGCGTCAAAGAAGCTCATCCACTGCTTGTCATTATAGACGATCACGCAGATATGGCCGTCGGCGGTCTTGTAGGGGCGCCGGTCGCGCGACAGATGCCGTGCATAGCCGCCCTTGTCGAGCGGCGGCTCGTAGGTCAGGCCGCCCATGTGGTCACCCATGACAAAGCCGGCCATGGTCTCGAACATCGGAATGTCGAGCCGCTGGCCAAGGCCGGTGCGGTCGCGATGCACGAGGCTCGCGCAAATCGCCCCGACCGCCGTCAGACCCACGATGCGATCGACCAGCGCGTTCGGAACATAGCGCGGTACCCCGTCGCCGGTTTGCGCCATCAAGGCAGGCAATGCGGTCGCGCCCTGGATCAGGTCGTCATAGGCGGGCTTGGTCGCATAAGGGCCGTCCTGGCCGAAGCCGAACACGCCGGCATAAATGAGCCGCGGATTGACCTTCGAGACGACTTCGTAGCCGAGCTGCAGGCGCGCCATGGCCTGCGGCCGCACGTTATAGATCAGAACGTCCGCCGTCTTGAGCAGGCGCAGAACGGCCTCGCGGCCGCTCGGCTTCTTCAAATCGAGCGCGATCGAGCGCTTGCTGCGGTTGGTATTGAGGAATACCGGCCCCATGCCGGGATGCCGGGTCGGGCCGATCAGACGGGTCACGTCGCCCTCAAGGCTTTCGACCTTGATGACGTCGGCGCCGTAGTCGCCGAGCATCTGGGCGGCATAGGGCCCCATCAACACGGTCGTCATGTCGATGACCTTCATGCCCTGCAACGGCCCCATGACGCGCATTTCCTCCGGAAAATTCCTGTTTATGACAACCTAGTAACGACAGGCGATCCGCAAGATCAAGGCTTGCAGCCGAATGGGCGCATGCGTTAGCCGACGCAAATCAGGTTGAAATCCCTCCCGATTTTCCGAGCGAGGCCGGTTCCCTGCAACCGGCGGGCGGTCGCCGTGCCATCCGCGAATTCGTTGTACGCCGAACGATCGGAAAAAGAGCGTCCCGTGGACTGTTGTCATCGCACGCCAGCTCGTTTTCGAAATTGCGAAACGCATCAGAAGCAAAAATGGATCTTCTCCATCGTTCGAATGAACGCGATCGTCAGGCGGTTGAAACTCTTCTCGAAAATTGAATTGCGCGTGAGTTGCATCACGACGGCATTCATACTTGTGACTTGCAAACGTCATTGTCGCGTCAAGCCACCGAAACACGACGCAACATATTCTCCGCCGCCGGAAAACTTCAATCACACGCCGGCATGGAGAGAAGAATGGAAAGACTAAAAGCCTGGTTGAGGGGAACCTCGATCGCATTTGCGCCGCAGCTGAGGAAGCCGCTGGCGACGACACTTATTGCCGCCGCTGCCGCAGCTTTTGCTTCAGGCTCCGCGAAGGCCGACCAACACGCTCCCGTTCAGGCTTCCTGCCATTTCCAGTCGGCAGGTGACAAAATCAAGCGCGTTGTCTTTCTGACGTTCGATAACGTCCATTTGCGCCGCGACAATCCGAACGTGCCATCGGACCTCGAGCAGATGCCGCATCTGCTGAGCTTCCTGCAAGACAACGGCACGGTGAGCGGCAACCATTTCACGCCGCTGATTTCACACACCGCGCAGGACATCGTTTCGGTCCTCACCGGCCTCTATGGCGACCGCTTCGGTTGGACCGTCGCCAACAGCTACGGCTTCTTCCGCGCCGATGGCTCGGTCGGCTTCCAGACGTCGTTCCTGTACTGGACCGGACTGAGCGCCGACGGTCAGCCGCAAATGATCAACGAAAAGGGCAAGATCGCTCCGGCCCCGTGGGTCCCGTTCACCCGCGCCGGCTGCGACGTCGGCGGCTTCTCCACGGCCAACATCGAGTTCGAAAGCATTCCGGCCGACGTCAACACCGTGTTCGGCAAGACCTCGCCGGAAGGAATCGAAGCGAATAGCACCGACAAAGCCACGCAAGCCAAGGCGGTTGCGGACTTCGAAGGCATCGCGATCCACTGCGCGCAAAACAGCCCGCTTTGCACCGGCAGTGCCAATGCGAAGCCTGACCTGCTGCCGGACGAACCGGGCGGCTACACCGGCTTCAACGCCCTCTTCGGCAACAAGTATGTCCAGCCGGCGATCAACAAGAGCGGCCCGGTCCTCGACATCGACGGCAACGTGATCGCCGACAACAGCACTCCGCCGAACCCCGGTTTCCCCGGCTTCAATCCGACGGCCTCCCAATCACTCGGCTATGTCGCGACGATGCTGGAAGCCGGCGTTCCCGTCGTCTATTTCTACATCTCCGACGTTCATGACAACGAGCTCGGCAAGTCACTCAGCACCGAAAGCACCTTCGGTCCGGGCGAAGCCGGCTACGTCAAGCAGCTCCAGGTCTACGACCAGGCGTTCGCGAAGTTCTTCGATCGCCTCAAGAAGGACGGCATCACCAAGGAAAATACGCTGTTCGTCATCACCGCCGACGAAAACGATCATTTCGTGGGCAGCGCGCCGACCCCGGCCAACTGCGATGGCGTTCACGTGCCTTGCACCTACGCCCATGTCGGCGAGATCGACACATCGGTCGATCGTTTGCTGCTGACACAGCGGAACAACACGACGCCGTTCTCGGTCCACTCCGATGACGCGCCGACTTTCTATCTCCCCGGCAATCCGAACCCGACCGATACTGTGGTCCGGACGATGGAGCATGACGTCGCTGCCCTCACCGCTCCCCAACCCGATCACCGGAAACGACGACAAATTGTCGGAAGTGCTGGCTGACCGGGCCGAAATGAAGCTTCTGCACATGGTTCCGTCCGTGGCGAACCGCGTGCCGACCTTCACCATGTTCGCCAACGACAACTACTTCATCTCGGTGGCGAGCAACGCAGCCGGTCACGGCAAGGACTGTTCGCAACCACCCGCCTGCACCTCCGAGGGACCTGGCTTTGCCTGGAACCACGGCGACTTCCAGAAGGACATCACCCAGACCTGGTTCGGCCTGGTGGGTCCCGGTGTCGCGAAGCAGGGCCGGTTTGACGGCATCTTCTCCGACCACACCGACCTGCGTCCGACCGTCATGGCCATTCTCGGCCTGAAGGACTCCTACGTGCACGACGGCCGCGTGCTGGTCGAAAACCTCGAAGCCCATGCGTTGCCTGACTCTCTGCGCGACAGCTCGTTCGCGTATACGGCTCTCGCCGAGGCCTACAAGGAGATCAACGCCACCAAGGGACCGCTCGGGGTCAACAGCCTCTTCGCTGCCAATCAGGCGATCACCAGCGACGATGCGACCTACGGCAAGTTCCTGACCAAGATCGGCACGATCACCGACGAACGCAATGCATTGGCGGGGCAGATGATCGCTCTGCTCAACGGCGCGGCTTTCAACAACAAGCCCGTCCGCTTTGACGCCACCACGCTCGAGCTGATCGTGAAGGCGCAATTGCTGAACGCGAAGGTCCAGGCTCTGGCAGGCAACTAAGCCTTCCAGGCCTTGTAAATCCGAAGCCCGGCGATCGCATCGCCGGGCTTCATTTATTTACGCATCATCTGCCGCAATTCGGTCTTCAGCACCTTGCCGTAATTGTTCTTCGGCAAGGCGTCGAGATAGACGTAGCGTTTCGGCCGCTTGAAGCGCGCAATCGAGGCCAGGCAATGCGCATCCAGCCTGGCGTCATCGCGGCTCGCGCCGTCTTCCAGCACGACGCAGGCGACGACGATCTCGCCCCAGTCGGGATCGGCCACACCGATTGCGGAAACCTCGCGCACATCCGCATGCGTCAGCAGGGCCTCCTCGACCTCACGCGGATAGATGTTGGTGCCGCCGGAAATGATCACGTCCTTGGAGCGATCCGACAAAGTGAGGAAGCCGTCTTCGTCCAGCCGGCCGACGTCGCCGGTGCGCAGCCAGCCGTCCTTGAGCGTCTCGGCATTGGCCTTCGGATTGTTCCAGTAGCCGAGCATCACGGCCGTGCCCTTGGCCTCGACCTCGCCGGTCTCGCCCGCCGGCAACGGCTTGCCGTCCTTGTCCGTGATGCGGACCGACATCACGCTCTGCGCGGTGCCGACCGAAGCCAGCCGCTCCAGATAGCGCGGATGATCGGTCTTCATATGCCATTCGCGGGTCAGCGACGTGATCGTCATCGGCGATTCACCCTGGCCGTAAATCTGCACGAAGCGTTGGCCCATGACTGAAATGGCTTCGCGGATATCGGCAAGATACATCGGACCGCCGCCATAGATGATGGTGCGGATACCCTCGCCGTTCTCGCCGCGGCGCTTGGCGGCGTCGACCAGGCGGCGAACCATGGTGGGCGCGCCGAACATCACGACGTTTTCGAGATTGCGGGCAAGATTGAGCACTTCGTCCGGATCGAAGCCGCCGGACTCCGGCACGACATGCCGCCCGCCCATGCGGGTATGCGGGAAATTATAAAGACCCGCGCCGTGCGAGATCGGCGCGGCATAGAGTGAGGCGTCCTTCGGCGTCGCCGGATCGACATCGGTGAGATAGCACATCGAGGCCGCGACCAGATTGCCGTGACTGAGCATCACGCCTTTCGGCCGCCCGGTGGTGCCGGAGGTATAGAACACCCAGGCTAGATCGTTGATGTCGCGCGGGTGCGGCGCCGGCGTCCCCTCGCCGCCGCGCATCGCCCCGTACGCGTCGCTGTCGAGCGACAGCATCTTCATCGACGGCCGGCAGGTCGCTCTTCGCTTCCGTCAGCGCGGCCGTCGTATCGTCGGAGACAAAGATAAATTTTGCGCCGGCGTCGCTGCATATCCAGGCCGCCTCGCGGCCGTGGAGCTTGGCATTGATGGGGATCGCGGCCGCGCCCATCCACCAGATGCCGTAAAGACATTCGAGATATTGCGTGCAGTTGGAGGCAAAGACCGCGACCCGATCGCCGGGCGCAATTCCGTGGTCACGTACCAGCGCAGCGCCAATGGCGGAAGCACGGCGCGCAAAGGTCTGGTAGTCCGCATCGAGATCGAAACCGGTCAGAAGGGCCGGTGCTTCCGGGCGCAAGCCTGGCGGTAGTCGCGAGCCATTCGGCGATGTTCATCGCTCTACTTCGCCGGCTCCAGGATCGAAACATAGTTGGCGACCGCAGCCCCACCCATGTTGAAGATGCCACCGAGCTTGGCGTCTGCTGAGCTGCATGCCCTCCGGCGCCTGGCCTGTGAGCTGCATCGCCGTCATCACGTGCATGGAGACGCCGGTGGCGCCGATCGGGTGGCCCTTGGCCTTCAATCCGCCGGACGGATTGACCGGCAGCTTGCCGTCCTTCTGCGTCCAGCCTTCCTTGATGGCGCGGGCGCCCTGCCCCCGCGGCGTCAAGCCCATTGCTTCGTATTCGATCAGCTCGGCGACGGTGAAGCAGTCATGGGTTTCGACAAAAGATAGATCAGAAAGCACCACACCAGCCTTGGTCAGGGCGCGCGCCCAGGCCACCGAACATCCCTCGAATTGCAGGATGTCGCGCTTGCTCATCGGCAGGAAATCCTGCGCATGCGCGACGCTGCGGAAATTCACGGCCTTGCCCATCTTCTTCGCGGTCTCGACATCGGTGAGGACCAGCGCGGCGGCGCCGTCCGACACCAGCGAGCAATCGGTACGCTTGAGCGGACCCGCGACATAGGGATTCTTCTCGCTCTCGGAGCGGCAGAATTCGAAACCGAAATCCTTGCGCATCTGCGCATAGGGGTTGGCGACGCCGTTCTTGTGGTTCTTGGCCGCGATCATCGCGAGCGCATCCGACTGGTCGCCATATTTCTGGAAATAGCCTTGCGCGATCTTGCCGAACACGCCGGCAAAGCCGCCGGGCGTATCGCCATCTTCCGCCAGATAGGACGCGCGCAACAGGTTGCGGCCGATTTCCGGGCCCGGCGTGCGCGTCATCTGTTCGACGCCGACGACAAGCACAATCCTGGCGGCGCCTGACGCGATCGCGCGGATACCCTGATGCACGGCGGCCGAACCGGTGGCGCAGGCATTTTCGACGCGGGTGGCAGGCTTGAAGCGCAGGTTCGGATCGGCCTGGAGCACCAGGGCCGCGGTGAAATCCTGCGGCGAGAAGCCGGCGTTGAAATGCCCGAGCACGATTTCGTCGACATCGGCGGCGGCAATGCCCGCGTCCGCCAGCGCCTCGTTGGCAACCCGGACCACCAGGCTCTCGACGGTCTCGGCGTCAAACTTGCCAAACGGCGTGTGCGCCCATCCGACGATGCTGGCTGTCATGGTCGTCCTCCCGCGAACTTCAAAGATCAGGCGGCGAACTTACCACCCAATTCGTCGTCGATGTGAATCCGGATGATGTCGTCGAAGGTCTTTTCGGCCGTCGTGAAGCCGAGTTCGAGCGACCGTTTGGGATCGAAATTGCGCGGCCAACCGGCGACAATCCCGACGATAAACGGATCCGGATCACGCTTGATGCGGCTTGCGACCTTGTCGCCGGCAACGCGCCTTAGCGCTGCGATCTGTTCGCCGACGGTCGCGGAAATGCCGGGCATGGTCAGATTGCGCCGCGGACCAATCCTGGCCGTATCCATGCTGCCGGCATGAACCAGGAATCCCACGGCCGAGCGTGGCGAGGCATGCCAGTGCCGCACATCCTCCGTTACCGGCAGGATCGCTTCCTGGCCCGCCAGGGGCTCGCGCAGGATGCCGGAGAAGAAGCCGGAGGCCGCCTTGTTCGGAAGACCCGGGCGGATGCAGATGGTCGGCAGGCGAATGCCGACGCCGTCCATGAAGCCGCGCCTTGTATAGTCGGCGAGCAGAAGTTCGCCGATCGTCTTCTGGGTGCCATAACTCAACAGCGGCGTGTTGAAAAATTCGTCGCCGATCGCCTCCGGGAATGGCGCACCGAAGACCGCGATCGACGAGGTGAACACCACGCGCGGCTTGTAGCCGCCGCCGACCAGGCGGATAGCATCGAACAGCATGCGCGTGCCATCGAGGTTGATGCGATAGCCCTTGTCGAAATCCAGCTCGGCTTCGCCCGAGACGATCGCCGCGAGATGAAAGACCACGTCGGGGCGGCCCGCGACCAGTTTTTCCGGAACGCCCGGCACCGCGAAGTCGCCGGACAGGATCTCGACCGGGAAACCCGCCTTTTCGGGCTGCTTCGCCGGCACCACGTCATGCAACGTCATCCTGCTGATGGCGTTCTTGCCAAGCCGGCCGTCGGCAACGAGGCGATCGACCAATTTGCGGCCGACCATGCCGGCCGCGCCCAGAACCAGAATATGCAAATTCCACTCCCGTTTTTTCTAGAGTGTTATGGAGCGATCAGAAGGCAATTACCGGACGGTCACTCTTTGACGGCGCCGGTCATCGCCGACACGTAATGCTCGACGAAGAAGGCGTAGAGGATCACGAGCGGCAGCGAGCCGACCAGGGCGCCCGCCATCAGCGAACCCCACTTGTAGATATCGCCGTCGACGAACTCATTCACGATCGCCACCGGCACCGTCTTGTTCGGCGTCGATTGCAGGAACGTCAGCGCGTAGATGAACTCGTTCCAGCACAGCGTGAAGGAGAAGATGAAGGCCGAGATCAGGCCGGGAATCGCGAGCGGCACCACAATGCGGGTCAGGATCTGCCAGCGCGAGGCGCCGTCGATCAGCGCGCATTCCTCGAGCTCGAAGGGAATGGTCTTGAAATATCCCATCAACAGCCAGGTCGAGAACGGGATCAAGCAACGTCGGATAGACCAGGATCAGCGACAGCGGCGAGTCGAACAGGCCGTAGGCCTGGATCACGGAGGCCAGCGGAATGAACAGGATCGACGGCGGCACGAGATACGCAAAAAAGATCAGGACGCCGACGGTGTCCGCGCCCTTGAAGCGCAGGCGCACGATCGCGTAGGCCGCTAGCACGCTCGCAATGATCGAGAGCACGGTGGCGCCGACCGCGACATACATCGTGTTCCAGAGCCAGCGCGGATACTGCGTCTCGAACAACAGCTTGCTGATGTGCTTGAGCGTCGGATGAACCACCCAGAACGGGTTGTAGGTGTTCATGTCGATGAGCTGCTCGTCGGGTTTGATCGACGTCAGCACCATCCAGTAGAACGGGAACAGCAGGATGATCAGGATCAGACCAAGCGGGATATAGAGCGTCACCACGCGCCGCGGCAGCGACTCCAGATAGCTCATGCCCTCGGTGTCGTCGGTCGCGCCGACGGCCGGGCCTTTGGTCGGAAGCACGGAATCAGTCATTGCTCGATCCTTGCTGCCATTTTCGGCGCTGCATGCCGAACCAGGAAATCGCGATCGCCGCCAGCAGGAACGGGATCATGGCGGTTGCGATCGCCGCGCCCTCGCCCAACCGGCCCGAGAGAATACCGCGCTGATAGCTCAACGTCGCCATCAGGTGCGTGGCATTGACTGGCCCGCCGCGGGTCAGCGCCCAGATCAACTGGAAGTCGGTGAAGGTGAACAGCACCGAGAACGTCATGACCACCGCGATGATCGGGGTCAACAGCGGATAGGTGATGAAGCGGAAGCGCTGCCAGTTGGTGGCGCCGTCGAGCGTCGCCGCCTCGTAGAGCGAGGGTGACACGGTTTGCAGGCCGGCCAGCAGCGTGATCGCCACGAAGGGAACGCCGCGCCAGATATTGGCGAAGATCACGCTGAAGCGCGCCCAGCTGGTATCGCCGAGGAAGTTGATGTTGTGACTGATCAGGCCGAGTTTGATCAGCGACCATGAGATGATCGAGAACTGGGAATCGTAGATCCACCAGAACGCGATCGCCGACAGCACCGTCGGCACGATGAACGGAATCAGCACGATCGAGCGGACGATGGCCTTGAACGGCATGTTGCGGTTCAACAGCAGCGCGAGATAGAGGCCGATCGCGAATTTGATCGCACTCGCCACGATCGTATAGAGCAGCGTGTTGAACACCGAGAGCCAGAAGATGGCGTCGTCCCACAGCCACTCGTAGTTCTCGAGGCCGACAAACACCCCGGCCCGGCCGATGCGGAGATCGGTAAAACTCATCCAGACGCCCAGGCCCAGCGGATAAGCCAGGAACAGAATCAGGAACGCGCCCGCCGGGCAGCATGAACCACAGCGCCATGAAGTTGCGGTTGAACTTCAGCCGCGACCATAGCGACGGGGTTTCGATAGCCGCCCGTACCGGGGCAGATGTTTGAAGGGTCGTCATCTCGTTCCAATTCCGTGCCGGACCAAGTCCGGATCGTCTTTAAAATGGAAGTGCCGGCACGGGTTACCGCGCCGGCACTTTATATTCTAGCGGAAGATGCGCTTGGCGGAACGTTCTGCCGTCGACATGGCCGTCTTCACATCCTCGCGACCGGTGCAGTAGTTCGCGAACATATCGACCACGACGAAGTCAGCGATCGCGGCGGCTGCGTTCTCGCCCATCTTGCCGAGCCCGGCCGGAGTGAGTGAAACCTCGGCCACGTTACGGTACGGCGTGTTCTTCGGATCGGCGGTCCAGATCGGATTTTTGGCAAAGCCGGCCAGGAACGGCGACAGATAGCCCTGCGCAGCTTCGACCCACGGATTGAATTGCTCCGGTTCCATCATGAAGGCGGTGAAGGCCTTACACGCCTGCGGGAACTTGGTGAAGTTGAACACCAGGATCGGGAAACCGAGGTTCATTTCCCGAACCTTGCCGTCGACGCCCGCCGGCAGGTCAGCGTGATTCATGTCGGCGGCGATCTGCGGATTTTCCTTTTTCGCCGTGACATAGATCGAGATGCCGTTGACGGTCAGATAGAGCTGACCGGCCAGGAAGGCCTTGTTGTTGGAGCTGTCGTTCCAGGACGCGGTGCCCGGAATGAAGTTCTCATAGAGACCCTTGACGTATTCGAGC
>CAWDES010000001.1:0-831578 GCA_963801325.1 uncultured Alphaproteobacteria bacterium | reverse complement strand
CGCCCGTGAGAGACCAAAGCAGCGTGTGACTGTGCCCGCGCCGTTATTTGCCGCTTGCATCTCTCGTTTTGACGGCGGCGATCTGGCGGCCGCGCGCGGCCGTCAGTTCGCGTCGGAGCTTTGCTTGTTCATCCGCGCTCATCGCCGGCTGTTCCCGAGGTGGTGGTGTATCGCCGATGGCCGGAAAAGTACCTCTGTCCGGGGGCGCCCAAGCCTCGGCCCGCGCGTCCGTCAACGAGGGTGGGTTGGAATGAGCGCAGCCACCGAGTGAGAGGCTGAGAGCCATTGCTGCTCCCAGCATCAGATGTGAGATCGGTCCATCGAAAAACGCGAAACGCATGTGCTGCTGGTTCGGGCAGCATTGCGCGCCAACTGTGACCGGTGGGGTGGGAACGCGGAGTTCCGGAAGGCGCGGTTAAGAGTTGGTTTACGGCTTACCTTGGCGTTTTTGATTTGGGCGCCGGTGTGGCATCCTTGGTTTTCACTTGAGAGTTCTGGTGATCGCGTGCCTTGGCCAGCGCATCCCTGAGCTTCGACTGTTCGTCGACCGTCAAAGCGGGCTTCTCGCTCGCAGGAGGCCGATCAAACACCGGCGGATAAACCCTCGTCGAGGTTTCCGCAGAAACCGCTCCGGCTGAAAGCGAGAGGCCCAGCGTCAGTGCCGCCAAGGACCTGGTCTTTCCGTTTCTCGACATTGCTGCCTCCGTCGCGAACACCCCGGACATAACGCACTGGCGAGCCAAAAGGCGCGGAACAAAGCCCGCATTTCTTGTCGTTTCGGCCTTTGTTCCACCCGACATCAAGCGAAACAGTCCTGAAACCATTTTCCCTGCGCCGCGAAAACCGCGAGAAACGAAGCGCTGCGATACGTATCAGTCACCTCAATCGAGGTGGAATTTTGGAGGTCGCCATGACTGCTTTGGTTCAAGCCCTTTATCGTGCGTCGCATACCGAAACCGAGACCGACGTATTGAAGATGGTCACACTGTTTTGTTGCGCGGGCCTGTTCGTCTCGCTCCTGTTCGCGACCTACGGCCTCGATTTGAGCCCCGGCTTCTTTTGATTGAGCGACTACGGATATCAACCCCGGATGCGACGCGAAGCTGCCGACATGAGCGCAAGCTTCGCGGCATCTTCACAGGGACACTGTGGGACAAAGGTCCCCGGACAAGGTCCACATCCATAAACTCCGGGCCTCCGCCCGAGCTTTGGAGCCGCCCCAAAGCGGCGCTTTGCAAATCAGCGCTGCGGCTCGATCATAACGAAAAGTATCCTCTTACTGTTGCACGGCTTGCCTGCCCCCGGGCCGTGACGTACTGCTTGACCAACAAACAAGCGGTCGCTCCGTCTGTGAGCGCAAAAAAAGGGGGAGAATATGGGGCATCGCCGGTACTGGATCTTCGTTTTCATGTTCCTGCTGGCGACGATCAACTACGTCGACAGGATCGTGCTGTCGGTTTCCAGCACTCCGATTGCCCAGGAGTTCGGCATCGACAAGGTGCAACTCGGCTACCTCTTTTCTTCCTTCCTTTGGCTCTACGTCGTCTGCCTGGTTCCGATGGGCATGATCGTCGACAAGTTTGGTACCCGCACGGTCAACGCGGCGGGGATCGGCTTGTGGTCGATCGCCACCGCATTGACGGGATTGGCAACCGGCTTCGGCATGCTGATCGGCACGCGCGTGCTGATGGGCGTCGGCGAGTCCACCACGTATCCTGCTTCAGGCCGGGTCATCCGCGAGTGGATTCCGCTGAAGGAGCGCGCGCTGTTTGCAGCCATCTTCAATGGCGGCGCCTATTTCGGCCCGGCGATCGGCGGCCTCGTGCTGGCCTGGCTTGTCAGCGCGGTCGGCTGGCGCACGACGTTTGTGATTTGCGCCGCCATTGGCTTCCTCTGGCTGCTGGCATGGGTGACCTGGTTCCGCAAGCCGGAAGAGGTGAGCTGGCTTAGCGAGGAGGAGCGAGCCTTCATTTTACGCGAGCGCAACGGCAGTACGAAAAGCGCGGCAGTCGACGGGCATTCGATCGGGCTGGGCGGCCTGTTGAGTTCGTCGTCGATGTTGGGCCTGATGGTGACGCAAGGCTGCGCCGTCTACACGCAATATTTTTTCCTTACCTGGCTGCCGAATTATCTTCAGACCGAGCGCGGCATGTCGTTGCTCAAGAGCGGTGCGCTGATGTCATTGCCGTTCCTCGGGGCGGTCGTCCTTACCGTGTTTCTCGGCAAGCTCAGCGACAGCCTGCTGACGGAGGAAAGCGCCCGGACCGGCGGCCGGAGGCGGCTGGGTGCGCTGTTGATGCTGATGGGTTCGGTGATCCTGGCGACGCCGCTGGTCGACAACGTCTATCTCATCCTGGTGCTGATCACGATTGCACTCGGCGGCGTGGCCTCTGCTGTTGCGCTCAACATCGCGATGATCGGTGATCTCCTGCGAACGCCTGCAGATTCCGGCCGCGCCACCGGTCTTCTGATCCTGGGCGGCAACATCTTCGGCATTCTGGCGCCGATCGTGACCGGCTATGTTGTGCAGTCGACCGGCAGTTTCAACATGGCCTTCGTCGTCGCCGGCGCACTGCTCGCGCTCGGCGCGCTGACCGTCTTCCTGGTGGTGCGGACGCCGATCGGCCCCAGCGAAGGCGACGCGGCGTTGTCGGTCCGTACCGCTGTAAGGGAATACGATTGTGTTTTTTCACCCGCCAAAAGACCTTGCCACAACCGTCTTCGCGCGCTTGCCGGATGAGTTTCGCAAAGCCGATCCGGACAATGAGTGGGCGCGCTACCAGCCGAAGGGCGGCCCCGCGCGCTCCCTGCTCGAAGGACCGTCGTTCGACCGCGACGGCAATCTATGGTGCGTCGATCTCCCGAACGGCAGAATCTACAAGATCACGCAGGATGGTCAGTTCCAGGTTGCTGCCGAGTATGACGGCTGGCCGAACGGGCTGAAATTCCACCGCGACGGTCGCATTTTCATTGCCGACTACAAGAACGGGATCATGGAAATGGATCCCGTCAATGGCAAGGTGAAGCCGTATCTGCTTCGCGCGAACCTTGCGCCGTTCAAAGGCTGCAACGATCTGTTCTTCGCCGCCAACGGCGATCTCTATTTCACGGATCAGGGGCTCACCGGTCTGCACGATCCGACCGGGCGGCTGTTTCGCGTGACCGCAGGCGGCAAGCTGGAATGCCTTCTCGACAACGTGCCGAGCCCCAATGGGCTGGTGATGAATCTTGCCGAGAACATGGTCTATCTCGCAGTGACGCGTGGCAACTGTGTCTGGCGTGTGCCGCTCAGTCCCGACGGCGGCGTCGCCAAGGTCGGCATCTACATCCAGCTGTCCGGCGGCTGGGGCGGGCCGGATGGTTTGGCGCTTGACGCCCAGGGACGCCTGTTCATTGCGCATGTCGGCATGGGCGCGGTGTGGGTGGTCGACGCACTGGGGGAGCCCGTCTATCGCATCCGGACCTGCGCCGAGCCTCACACAACGAACATGGCGTTCGGCGGCGCGGACAATAAAACGCTCTTCATCACGGAATCCGGCAGCGGCTCGATCCTGACCGCGCAACTGGACGTGCCGGGCAAGCCGATGTTCTCCCACCTCTGACGGCTAGGCTTCCTGCCAGACGCCGCGGGAGACCAGCTTGCGCCCGAAGTCGCAGAGGATGTCGTGGAAGCGATCCGCGGCAACGCCCAGCGGCCGGGACTTCGGCCGTGCTACCAGCCAGGTGACGAACAGGTCCGCGACCGGGCTCGCGGAAACGCGTCCGTGCTTCAACAAGTCGCCGACGCCACACATCGGCAGTACCGTGTAACCGAGCCCCGCGGCGACGAGATCGGTCATCAGGGGAAGCGTATTTGCCTCAAAACGAACGTTGGCCGTCAGCCCAAGCGTACCAAGCCGGTCCTCGACCATGAGACGCAAGCTGTTGGGTCGCATCGTGAGGATCAACGGTAATTCGCCGAGCGTCCGGACCGGCGTCTCCTTTCGCATCGACAGTTTGGCGCCGCTCGGGCCTACCAGCACCAACCGCTCGCGCCCGAGGACGTGCGACAAAGTGCCATGGGTTGGCTCGGTCGTGTTGATCACGGCGAGGTCGAGAATCCCGTTTGCGACGAGATCGCGCAACTGTCCGCTGGTCTCTTCGACGAGACGGATGGCGATGCGCGGATACGCCGCATGATAGCGTTTGACGAGCGGCACCGCGATCAATCCGCGCGGCGAGGGCGGAATGCCGAAGGCGACTTCGCCGGACGGTTCGACGGAGACGGCGGTGACATCGGTCTTGAGCAAGCGTAGCTGGCGTTCGATGCTTTGCAGGCCTTCGTGAAGCTGCTTGCCGGCCTCGGTCAGGAGCATGCCGCGGCCGCCGCGCACGAACAGCGGGGTCTGGAACTCCTGCTCGATGGCCTGGATTTGTCGGCTCAGGGTCGGCTGGGAGACGCGGAGCGATTGCGCGGCGCTCGAGAGATTGCCGTGCTCGATCACTGAAAAGAAGTATCTGATTTTTCGCTGGTCCATCGTACGCACAGCCTATACGAATGTTGAATAGATCGTATCGTAAAAATTCGATTGCTGCATGCAGGGGTGGTTGTTAGGCTTTTCCTCCGCGATGGCGCGGAACGGAGATGGTCATGAGGGGCATCGAGCGTATCGGCATTGTCTTGGCGTCTCTGCTGCTGGCGGCGATGCCGCTTCCAGCAAAAGCGCAAGAGAACATCCGGATCGGTGTTCTGTTGCCGCTGACCGGTCCGCTCGCCAAGAACGGTCTCGAAAACTGGGAGGCCATGCAGATCGCGCGTGACATGATCAACGAGCGCGGCGGCATCAACGGCCGCAAGATCGAATACCTCCAGGGCGACGCCAACACGCCGAACGCCGCGATCAGCGAGACCGAGCGGCTCATCACCAAGGACGGCATCAAGATCACGACCGGCTCGTTCGCTTCACCGATCGCAATTGCGGTGAGCCAGGCGGCGGAGCGCCACGGCGTGTTCCATTGGGAGGCGACGGGTGCCGCCGAAATCATCACCCGCCGCGGCTTCAAACATACGTTCCAGGTAGGCGCCCCGGCACGCAAATACGGCCAGGCCGCCGTCGACTTCATCATCAATGATCTGGCCAAGCGGCTGAACAAGCCGGTCGATGGGCTGAAGATTGCACTTCTATGGGAGAACCGCGCGTTCGGGAAATCGGTCGGTGACGGAATTCGCACCTACACCCAAAGCAAGGGCATCAAGCTCGCCTATGACGAAGGTTACGATCAGACCGCCACCGACATGACGCCGATCGTCCAAAAGTTGAAGGACGTGGCGCCGGACATCGTGATCGCGATCTCGTTTCCCAATGACGCGACGTTGTTCCAGCGCAAGGCGAAGGAGCTGGATTTCAACGTTGCGGCTTTTATCGGCGTCAGCGCCGGCTATTCGTCACCCGACTTGCGAGAGGCGATCGGCGATTCCGTGAACGGCATCTTCGTTGCCGATTTCCCGCCGAAGGTGAATGCGGCTGTACTGACGCCCGAGGCAAAAAAGGTCGCCGAAGAGTTTTACAAGCGTTACGAAGCCAAGATGAAACGGCCGCCGGCTGGACATGCGGCCGCCGGGTTTTCAGCGATCTGGGCGCTGTTCACCGACGTCTTGCCAAAAGCCAAAACCTTTGAGCCGGACGAACTGCGAGACATCGCCCTTAAGCTCGATCTGCCCGCGGGGTCGCTGGTCAACGGAAGTGGCATCAAGTTCACCAACTTCGATTGGCCCGACGATGCCAAGGATGCCGGGCAGAATTTGCGCGCCTCGATCGGGGTCTGGCAATGGACGAAGACGGGCAATGAGGAAGTCTACCCGCCGGAACTCGCCACCCAGCCGCCGGCGATGGTGCCGTTGCCGGACTGGAGCAAGCGTTGATTTCACACCCGGCGGCTGACGGACCTCATCCGGCGGACGGAATTCGCGCGTGAATACCATTGCCCAGCTCGTGATCTCCGGCCTCCTGATCGGCAGCATCTATGCGCTGATGAGCATCGGCCTGACCCTGATCTTCGGCGTCTTGCGGGTGGTCAATTTCGCGCATGGCGAATTCCTGATGATCGCGATGTACGGCGTGTGGGCGTTCAGCCGGCTGTTGGGCCTCAATCCCTATTTCGCGGCGATCGCAGTTGTCCCGGCGATGTTTCTGTTCGGCGCCTTGGTCTACCGGCTTGTTATCGGCTCCGCGCTGGCGAAACCTCATCTGGTGGTGGTGTTTGCGACCATGGGCCTCTCGATTTTTCTCCAGAACGTCGCCTTGATGGCCATGACCGCCGATCTTCGCGACGTGCCGCCGATTTTTGCACGGTCGATTTCGATCGGCGGCGTCTACATCAAGGGTGAGTTGCTGCTCGGCTTCATCGTTACGCTTTGCTGCACCGTCATCCTGCAATGGGTGATCAAGCACACGTTTCTCGGCAAAGCGATCCGTGCCACGGTGCAGGATGGCGAAGCCGCCAAGCTGATGGGAATCGCGGTGCCGAGGATTTTCCTGATCACCTTTGCCGCCGGCTCCGCGCTGGTCGGGCTTGCGGCCTGCGTGATGGTGCCGTTGTTCTCGGTATTTCCGACAGTTGGGCTTAATTTCGTGCTGATCGCTTTCGTGATCGTCGTGCTCGGTGGCATGGGCAGCATCGAGGGCGCCTTGCTCGGTGGCTTCTGCGTCGGCGTGGTGCAATCGGTGAGCGCCTATTATGTCGCGCCGGCGTTCGGACAGTTATTTTTCTTCCTGCTCTTTCTGCTGGTGATGATCTTCCGGCCCAACGGATTGTTTGGTCAGAAGGGCGCAGCGACGCTCGGCATGAACGAGTAACGCTAAATGACAGCACTCTTGGCGAAGTCATCTCCATTGCAGCGGATTTCCGGATTGCCGCAACGCGGGCGGATGTCCTGGTTCGAAATCATCCTGCTCGCGATCTGCGTGGCGTGGGTTGCCTTCGGAATTGCCCCGACCTTGCAGGATGTCGCCGTGCTCTCATTCCTGTTCGCCGGCCTCGCGCTCGCCTGGAACATTGCCGGCGGCTGTGCCGGGTTGATCTCGTTCGGGCACGCGGCGTTTTTTGGAATTGGCGCCTACACCTCGACAATTTTGCTTCTGAACTACAACGTCACGCCGTGGTTCGGGATTTTCGTCGGCGCCGCGGTGGCTGCCGTCGCGGGCGCGGTACTGTCGCTGATCTGCGCGCGGCTCAAGGGACCGTTCTTCATTCTCTCGTCGCTGGCGTTCGCCGAGGTGGTGCGGATCATTGCGCTGAACTGGTCGTCGGTCACGGGTGGTGCCGGAAGGCCTTTCGATTCCGCCGATGCCCGATCTCGCGAACATGGTCCTGGGCTCCAAGGCTGCCTACGAGGGCCTGATGCTGGTCTACTTGGTGGCGGCCTACGTGATAACCCGTTGGCTGGAAGCATCGCGCTTCGGCTTTTATCTGTTTGCGATCCGCGACAATGACGATGCTGCCGCCGCGGCCGGTATCAATCCGCTGATGGTCCGTTCTGCCGCCATGGCGCTCAGCGCGGCGCTCACGGGAGCAGGGGGCACACTTTTCGCGCAATATTTCCTCTATCTCGATCCGACCTACGTGATCTCGCCCGAGCTGTCGTTCCAGTTCGCACTGCTGCCGGCGGTCGGAGGGCTCGGGACGGCGATTGGGCCGATCCTCGGTTCATTCCTGATCACGCCGTTGTCCGAACTTTTGCGTTCCAACCTCGGCAATGCCGCCGCCGGTCTGCATCTGGTGATCTACAGCATCGGTCTGATTGTCGTGATGCTGTATTTTCCGTCGGGCGTCGCCGGCGCGCTCGAAAAGCTCAAATCACGGAAGCCGCAGCGATGAACGCGCTGCTGGAAGTGGAAAGCGTCAGCCGTACGTTCGGCGCTACCCGCGCCGTCGACAAGGTGACGTTCAACGTGCAGCCCGGCGAGTTGCTCGGACTGATCGGGCCGAATGGCGCGGGGAAAAGCACACTGTTCAATCTGATCGCGGGCGTGATGCCGCCTTCCGGCGGGAGCATCAGGCTGGATGGATCCGACGTGACGGGCGCGAAAGCCTTACGAGATGGCGCGGGCCGGTGTCGCGCGGACCTTCCAGATTCCAAAGCCGTATCGCCAACTATCCGTCATTGAAAACGTGATGATCAGCGCGTTCTTGCGCGAGCGATCGGTGGCGTCGGCGCGAGATATTGCCGATGCCACGCTTGCCGATCTCGGACTTGCGACATATCGCGACCGGCCCGCCAGCGAACTGACCGTCGGACTTCTGAAGCGGCTGGAAGTGGCTCGTGCGCTCGCGATGCGGCCGAAACTCGTGCTGTTCGACGAGATCATGGCCGGACTGACCCCGACCGAAGTCGGCGCCATGACGGAGATTGTTGCGTCCCTTCCAGCGCGCGGGATCACCGTGATCTGGGTCGAGCACGTGCTCTACGCGATCATGAAGACCGCAACCCGGATGGTCGTGATCAACCGTGGCAGCGTCATCGCAGAAGGGGCGCCGGCAGACGTGGCGCGCGACCCCCTGGTGGTCAAAGCCTACCTTGGCGAGGAGATGCAGCTTGCTTGAGGTCAAGAACCTCGACGCATTCTATGGGGCCATGCAGGTGCTGCACGGCGTCAATCTCCTCGTGCGTTCAGGCGAGATTGTAGGCCTGGTCGGCGCCAACGCCGCCGGCAAAAGCTCGCTGATGTTCTCGCTGGCGGGGTTGCGCACCGAATGTCGCGGCGAGGTGCTGCTTGATGGCGTCTCGATCCAGCGGCTGATGCCCTGGGAACGACCGTCCAAGGGTCTGGTGCTGGTGCCGGAGCGGAGGCGGCTGTTTCCGTTCATGACCGTGCTCGAAAACCTCGAAGTCGGGGCCTATGCGCCGGCGGCCCGGGCCGTGATTTCGCGATCGCTCGATGAAGTCTTCGCATTGCTGCCGACCCTGTCCGAGCGACGAAGCCAGATCGCAGGCTCGATGAGCGGCGGCGAGCAGCAGATGCTTGCGATTGGTCGCGCGCTGATGGCGCAGCCTCAGGTGCTGTTGCTGGATGAGCCGACCGAGGGACTCGCGCCGATCTACGTCAAGCTCCTGTTCGACCTGATCGCCGACCTGCGCCGAAAGGGTCTCACCATCCTGATCGTCGAACAGAACGTCCACCACGTGCTGCGGACGGCGGACCGCGCCTATGTGCTCGAAAACGGGCGGATCGTCATGGAAGGCGAGGGCGCCGCACTCCTCAACGACAGCAGGCTCAAAACAGCCTATTTGGGACTTTAGTCATGATCACGGATATTCACTGTCACTATGTTCCGGACCAGTTCTTCAAGTTCGCACGTTCGCGGCCGGAATTCGCGATCGCGGTCAAGCGGCAGGAAGGCGATGCGGTCGATCTCGATATTCGCGGCATGCACTTTGGCCTGAACACGACCTTTTTCCAGATGGAAAAGCAACTGGAGCGGATGCGGCGCGATGGCGTCGAGCGCGCGATGCTGTCACAGGCCACACCCTTCATCGACTATCATCTGGACGCCGTGCTCGCCACGGAAGCCGCGATCGTCTTCAACGACGGATTGGCGGCGGCGATTGCGCCGGATCGCACGCACTTCGGGGGCTGGGCGCTGCTGCCGATGCAAGACCCGGAGGCCGCCGCCAGGGAATTGCGCCGCTGCGTCCGCGAACATCGCTTCATCGGCGGCCACATCGCTTCCAATGTCCGCGGCCTTTATCTGAACGATCCCCAATTCACCCCGATCGTCGAGGCGGCGGTCGAGCTTGGCGTTCCCTTGTTCGTGCATCCGGCCGATCCCCTGGGCAAGGACCGCACGCGCGACTACGAGCTCACGATCGTGGCGGGTTATCTGTTCGACAGCACGATCAACATCCTGAAAATGATCTGCTCGGGCTTCCTTGACCGCTGGCCGACGCTCAAGCTGGTCTGCGCCCATGGCGGCGCGTTCAGCCCGGCGCTGCGTGCGCGGATGCAGCGCGAGGTCGACACCAATCCTTCGCTCAAGCGCACGCTGACCAAGCCGGTGGGCGACTATCTACGGCAGCTCTACGTCGATTCCATCTGTTTCGAGCCGGCGATGTTGCGGTACGTCACCGAGGTGATCCCGGCCGAACAGATCATGTTGGGGAGCGATGCGCCGTTTCCGCTCGGCGAACCGCACCCGGTAACGTTCGTGCGCAACGCGTTACCGGCCGCGCAGACGAAACTCGTGCTGGAGAGCAATTTCGAGCGACTCATAGGAGGTTGAGATGGAAGTCAGGCGCATTTGGACCTGCAAGGACGTCGTGTTTGCCGAAGGCGGCTTGCCGGCCTTGAAGCCGGTGACGCGGGTCGCCGCCTGCGCGCTCATTGCCAACCCGGCGGCCGGCGAGGGACTGGACGATCTCTCGGAGCTCGTTGGGTTCGGTGCCGAACTTGGCGAGTTGCTGGTCAAGGAGGCAAGGGCGCTGTTGCCGGGGCCGGCAATTTCCTATGGCAAGGCCGCGATCGTCGGGACCTCAGGCGATATCGAACATGCCGCCGCGATCCTGCATCCGCGGATGGGCAAGCCGATGCGGGAAGCGATCGGTGGCGGGCAGGCGATCATCCCGTCCAACGTGAAGATCGGCGCGGTCGGCTCGGTGATCGACATTCCCCTGGGTCACAAGGACGACGTCTGGTCATTCGATCAAATTGACACGCTCAGTGTCATGGTTCCCAATGCGCCGCGGCCCGACGAGATCGTGGTGATCGTGGCGCTGGCGGATGGTGGCCGTCCGCGTCCGCGTGTCGCGAAATCCGGCGCGGTGCCGCCGGCGTCAGCCGTTTGATGTGATGGAGCTCGTATCGTGACCAGAAAGCCCGCCTACCAGGCATCGCCCAGCAATCCGAACCTCCAGGAAATCCAGACCGAGCCGGAACGGCGCGTGGATATGCCGTATGCGCCGGCGATGCGGGTCGAAAGCCCTTGCGGATTGCTGTTCATCTCGGGGGCGACGCCGTCGCCGCTCTATCACAAACATCCGCACGTCATTGCCGAACACGACCATCCGAACCGGATCGAGGATCAAACCCGGCGCGCCATGGAAACCATCAAGACGATTCTGGAGCATCAGGGATTGACCTGGACCGACGTGGTCAAGGTGACGAAATACCTGACGGATATTCGCGACCAGGACGGCATGGTCGCGGTGATGAAGGAATATTTCGGCACGTGGACGCCGGCGAGCACGACGATCTGCATCAATCAGCTCTCGACGCCCGGCGCCCGCATCGAACTTGATATGATTGCGGCCTTCCCGCCCGGGAAGTGAGCACGTGATGTCGATATCGCAACGCCGCGCCGCGCTTGTCACCGGTTCCAGCGGCGGCTTGGGCTTGGTGATTGCGGAAAGCCTCGCCGCTGCCGGGCACGACATCGTGCTGCACGGCATCGAGGGGCCGGAGACGGTCGAGCCGGCGCGAGCCGCATTGGAAGGCCGCCACAGCGCGCAAGCGTTTTATTGTCAGGCCGATCTGTCCGAACTCGCCGGTGTCGAGCGGTTGATGGCGTTTGCGCGCGAGGCGGTCGGTGACCCCGACGTGGTCGTCAACAACGCCGTCGTCCGGCATTTTGCACCGATCGAACAGTTTTCAGATGCAAACTGGCAGCGATCGCTGGCCGTTAACCTGACCGCGCCGTTTCGTCTGATCCAAAGGGCGCTGCCTGCGATGCAGGCGAAGGATTTCGGCCGCATCGTCAATCTGACCTCGCACTATGGACAACGCGGTGCGCTCGATCGGGTCGATTACGTGACTACAAAGACGGGCATCATTGGCCTCACCCGTGCCGTGGCGATGGAGACGGTCGGCACCGGCATTACCTGCAACGCAGTCAGCCCCGGAACGTTGCCGACGCCCGCAATCGTGAGCCGTATCAATGCGATGGCGTCTTCGCGTGGGATATCGTCTGAAGAAGCGACCCGCGAATATATGAAGGAGCGCCAGCCGAGCGGCCGTTTTGTCCGTCTCGAGGACGTCGGCGCGATGGTCGCCTTTCTCTGTGGTCCGGCCGGCCGCGACATTACCGGTACAGTCGTCCCGATCGACGGCGGCTGGTCGGCTGCCTGACGACGACGATCCGGCACCAGGCGAGCCGCCTGACCTCTATTGACGCCGCCACTGCGCAACTTCCGATGCTGGAGCATTGCAGGCTCCGGCCAGAAGCGCCGCCGTGAGTTGCGCGGCACCGACGAGTTCGGCCGCGTCGACCTTGTCCCTGCGATCGGCGGGCGTGAGAACAAACCGCACATTCGCGCCGGGCTCGTCGTATCCCGCCACCAACCGAAAGGCGGGAATGCCGGCGAGCGCAAAGTTGGCATGGTCCGAATTCGTTTGCAGCGGGCGCACGCAGCGAAGTTGTTGTTCGTTTGCTTGCGCCACTTGCAGCAGGAAAGGTTCGATGCCTGAAAATCCGCTGGTGAGCGCGGTCAGGCGCTGGCCGCCGGCAACCGTGTCCAGATTGACGTTGAGTGCAATGCGCTTTCGTTCGTCTTCCGATAGTCCCGCCACATAACGCGCCGAACCGGTAAGCGCCCATTCTTCCGCGCTGAAGAAGGCCAGCCGGACACCGCGCTGCCACGACCGCACGTGAGATGCGACCGCGCGGGTCACCGCGAGCGCCGTTGCCACGCCCGAGGCATTGTCCATCGCGCTTTCGTTGACGTCGTGGCCGTCGACATGGGCGCTAAGAACGACCACCTCATCGGTACGGCCGGGCAAGTCGAACAGCAGTGTCGAGGTTTGCGCCGGATATTCTTCGGCCGCGACAACGAGCGTCGCGCGTGGCCAACCCTCAGCGCGTCGAGCCAGGCGCGCGGCCGTTTCCGGAGCAACGCCGGCCGCCGGAATGCCGGCATCTCCCTCGTTTCGGCCGGATGAACCCGCGACCAGTGCGCCCGCCAGGGGGCCTGCGATAAGGAAGCCGACGGCGCCTGCTTCGAGCGCCATGTTGTATTTGCGGCGGCGATGGATCGTGCCTGCCACGAACATCAATTCATGCCGTACTAGCACAATGCGACCGGCGATTTCCCGGCGGTGGGCTTCGAACTCTTCCGGTGTGCCGCGGCCAAGATCGATCACTTCGGCCGTGAGGCCCTCGGCGGGCGTCGGCATCGAGCGAACCAATGGATGGCAAGCGACCGCCGTACCGTCGGACAGACGCAGCTCTGCCTTCGACGACCGCCAGCCGCCATAGTCGACTGGAATGGCCTTGCAGGGAACGCTGCTCGCGAGACGCGCCGCGTTGAGCGACGTACTCCATCGCCTTGCCGCTCGCTTTCGGTGCCGGCGAGGCGGCCCCCGAAATCGCAAATCACGGCGAATTCCTCGGGAAGCACGCGATCGGCCGCTATTGTCCCGGCCACGTCGGAGGGCAGACGCATCTAGTTGTCTCCGGTCGGCGCGACGAAGGTGCGCATATGGGCATCGAACGCATCCAGGAAGCCGCGTGCGATGGTCGAAGGGGTCGGTTCGGCGCCGTGGAACACCGCGATGTCGTAAAGAACCGCCGGCGCGAATGGGCGGATTTCAAGCCCTGACGTCTGAAACTGTAGCGCTGAGGCGCGGTCAACGATGGAGACGCCGAGCCCGCTCGCGACCATCGCGCAGATGGCCGCAAAGAGCTCCGAGCTCGCGACGACGTTCAGGTGGGCGTGGGCGTCCGAGAACACCTTCTCGACCAGATGAAAGGCAGTCCACAATCGCGACATGCTGACGAACGGCCGGCCTGACATCAATTCCGGGGTGATGACATCGTAAGCAGTCAGCGGATCATTCCTGGGCATGATGGCTACACAACCGATCCGGTATCGCCTGATCGTCAGCCCGGACGGGTCAATGGGCAGCTCGGCAATACCGATGTCGTAGCTGCGCGACGGAAACATGCCACGCACCACGTCGGAGTTGCGAACGAACATCTCGACCTTGAGGTTTGGCCGCTCTCTGGAGAAAGCCGCCACCACTGGCGGCAGCAAGGTAACGCCCGCCATCGGGTGGCTCGCGATGGTCAGCGAGCCGACTTCGCCCACGCGGATCTGTTCGGCGACACGGCTGAGATCGCTGATCTTCGTCAGCGTCTGCTCGACCTCTTCACGAAATGCCATTGCCTCCGCAGTGGGCCGAACGCGGTTCCCCGATCGAACGAAAAGAGCAAAGCCGACATCCGACTCCAGCCGCGCAATCTGCGCGCTCACTGCCGGTTGGGTAAGACCGAGCGTTGCGGCTGCCTGGGTGATGGAGCCACTGTCCAGAACGCTTCGGAACGCTTCGAGGAGGCGAGGGTCGATCTGCATAAAATTTGGTTATTGCCATTTTGACTGTAACTGCTCTAGCTTAAGCGACATCGTACGAATTCGCAAAAGGCAGCATTAGCGTTTTTTGTAGTCGTGCCGCTACGGAGGTAGCCTGGCTGTGCCGTTGATCGCCGCGGACGGGGTGTCCAAGAGCTTCGGTTCGATCGAAGTGCTTCGGCGTGTCAGCCTGGCCGTTGCAGCCAAAGACGTGGTCTGCGTCATCGGTCCGTCCGGCTCGGGCAAAACCACCCTGCTGCGCTGTCTTGCGCTTCTCGAACAACCCAGCGCCGGCGCTGTGACCATGAATGGGGTCACGATCGCATCCGCGCGTGGCAGTTCGGAAGAACGCCGCGCGGCACGCGGGGTGCGGCCGGACATCGGCATGGTGTTCCAGCACTTCAATCTTTGGCCGCACATGACCGTGCTGGGAAATCTGGTCGAGGCGCCGCAGCGCGTGAAAGGCATGGCGCGTTCCGACGCCGTTCAAATGGCCGATACGCTGCTGGCCAAGGTTGGACTCTCCGACAAACGCGATGTCTACCCGAACCGGCTGTCCGGCGGACAGCAGCAGCGCGTTGCGATTGCCCGCGCACTCGCGATGTCGCCCAAGGTCCTGTTGTTCGACGAGCCGACATCGGCGCTCGATCCGGAGTTGCGGCAGGAAGTGCTGTTGGTGATGCGGCAGCTTGCGGGCGAGGGGATGACCATGCTCGTCGTTACCCACGAAATGGGCTTTGCGCGCCAGGTCGGTACCCGTGTTGTGTTCATGGATGCGGGTGAAATCGTCGAAGAGGCGGCGCCAGATAAATTCTTCACCGCGCCGTCGAGCGAACGCGCGAAGCGGTTTATTTCCCAGCTGCAGAACTAGTTCGAGGTTTCACGGTCAACGCCAGCGAGAGGACATCAGGATGAAACGCAATTTGCGCCCATTTTTGTTTCACGCGGCGGTCGTCGCTTTTGCCGCATCCCTGTTTTCGCCCGCGCCGGTCAATGCAGAAGTGGCATCTCGCCTGAACGAGATCACGAAATCCAAGAAACTGCGGGTATGCCAGTTCCCGCTGTATTACTCGATCTCCTTCCGTAATCCCAAAACCGGCGTGATCGAGGGCATTGATGCCGACCTGGCCAAAGAGCTTGCCAAGGATCTGGGCGCCCAGCTCGAGATCGTGGAGAGCAGCTTTGGTACCTTCATCGCCGACCTCCAGGCCAACAAATGCGACATCGGCATGTTCGCGCTCGGCGCGTCGCTACAGCGCGCGCAGGCGGTGGAGTTCTCAAAGCCTTATCTCATCACCAACGTCTACGCCGTGACCCGCAAGGATGGACCGATCAAGAGCTGGGAGGACGTCGACAAGCCCGGCGTCAAGGCGGCCGTGACGCTTGGCAGCTACATCGAGCCCTTCATGAAGGGCTACCTGAAGAAATCCGAGTTGATATCGGTCGCGCCGCCGAACACGCGCGAGGGCGAACTCGTCGCTGGCCGCGTCGACGTCATCATGACGGACTACCCGACCGCGATCAAAGTGACCGATGAATTCGATTGGGCCAAGAGCATCGAGCCGCCGGAGAAGCTCGCAGTGACGCCTTACGCTTATGCCGTGCCACAGGGTGATCAGGTCTGGCTCAACTTCATCAACCTGTTCATCGACACCATCAAACTCGATGGCCGGCTGAAGAAATTTGCCGAGAAGAACAAGCTCGGCCCGATCGTCGCGCCCTGAAAGCTAGGTGAGCCGTCGTGGTCACCTATTCATTCCGATGGGACGTGATCTGGAGCAATCTCGACTTCCTGATGTCGGGGCTTCAGATGACGCTTTTTATCTCGGCAACGGCGCTGGTGCTTGCCCTCGTCGGCGGTCTGATCCTGGCGTTGTTCGATCTCTCCAAATTCGTTGTACTGCGAGGCTTCAGCCTCGCACTCGGCGAAATCATCCGCAACACCCCGATCCTGGTGCAATTGCTGTGGGTGTATTACGTGCTGCCGATCGTTTTCAGTATTCGCGTCTCGGCGTTGGCCGGTATCGTGATCGGTCTCTCGCTTTACATGGCGGCGTTCATCTCGGAGGTGTACCGGGCCGGTATCCAGGCCGTTCCGAAGGGGCACCGCGAAGCCGCACAGGTGCTTGGGCTCACGCCGGCGCAAAGTTTCATGCGGATCGTGCTGCCGCAGGCAATTCGTCTGACGCTGCCGCCACTGGCTTCGAACTTCGTGCAGCTCATCAAATTCTCTTCGCTTGGCGCGGTAATCTCGGTCAGCGAGATCACCCGGCGCGGAATGGAATTGTCGTCTTCCACCTTCAGGCCGCTGGAAATCTTCACCTTCATCGCGGTGGTCTATTTCTTCATCTGTTGGCCGCTCGCGATGGCGATCCGTATCTGGGAATCCCGCCTTGCCCGCCGCTGATCACGCCATGTCCATGTCTGCACAGATTGAAGCCGAGATCGAGGCGCAGCGCGGGTTTCTGATCGAGACCACTCAAAAGCTCGTGGCGGTGGCTTCGCCGAACCCACCCGGCGATGTGGCCGCGGTCGCCGAAATGGCGACGAGCCTCTTACAGGCGATCGAAGGAATTCGTATCGCGCGCTATGAGACCGCGCCTGGCATCGTCAATCTGGTGGCGGCTATTTCGGGCGCCGGTCCCGGGCGCAGGCTCGTCTTCAACGGACATCTCGATACGTTCCCGGTCGGCGAAGGGCAGTGGACCTTCCCGCCACTTGGCGGAACGTTGAAGGAAGGGCGGATCTACGGCCGCGGTGTTTCCGACATGAAGGCGGGCATCGCGGCGACGTTGACGGCGGTCCGAATTCTGGCCGGCCTGCGCGACCGCTGGCGTGGCGAACTCGTGGTGACGCTCGCCGGTGACGAGGAAAACATGGGTTCGCTCGGCTCGCGGTGGTTGCTGGAGAACGTGCCGGAGGCCAAGGGCGATGCCATGCTGTGCGGCGATGTCGGCTCGCCGATGGTGGTCCGTTTCGGCGAAAAGGGGCTGTGCTGGGTCGAACTGGAAGCCCAGGGGCGTCCGGCCCATGGTGCGCATGTCCACAAGGGGGAAAACGCCATCGATCGTCTGCGGCGCGCGCTGGATGGTCTGAAGCGGCTGGAGAACCTCCCGGTAGAGGCTCCCGCCGCTGTCACGTCGGCCATTGCGTCAGCCAAATCGGTCTCGGAACCGTTGTCGGGCGAGGGCGAGGCCGAGACGCTTCAGCGGGTAACCGTCAATATCGGCACGATCCAGGGCGGAATATCGCCCAACCTGGTGCCGGCGCAGGCGCGCGCGGCCGCCGACATCCGGCTGCCTGTAGGCGTGAGCCAGGAGGCCGTCGATGCGGCCTTGCATCGCGAGCTCGACGCCTGCGAGGGCGTGACCTGGCGCGTCATTCGCGCGTATCCGCCAAGCTTTACGCCGCCGGACCATGAAATCGTGAGGCGTACGGTTGAGGCCGCCACGACCGTATTCGGCAAGGCGCCGGTCGCCAATATGCGCGTAGGCGCATCCGATGCACGGATTTATCGCATGTTTGGTGTCCCGAGCGTCGTGTTCGGTTGCACGCCCTTCAACATGGGGGCGCCTGACGAACACATCCTCGTCGAGGAGCTGATCGCAGTTGCGAAGGTCCACACGCTCGCGGCATTCGGATTTTTGAGCGAGGCGTGAACCGGAAAGAAAAACAATGAAAGCTTCGGATCTCTCGATAGCGGATCTTTATCGGACCGGCGTTGGCTTCATGGGCGTGCCCTGGGCGTCGTCGGCCAAGGGCGCCAAGGCAGCGATCCTCGGCGTGCCCTTTGATTGCGGCACGCATGCGTTCCGGATCGGCTCGCGGGACGGACCGCGCTCGATCCGTGAACAGTCGCGTTTGGTGCGGGCCTTCGAGTCCGAACGCGCCGATTACGACATTCGGGCCGCGTTGAAGCTGGTGGATTGCGGCGACGTGGATGTCACTCCGAGTCGCATCGAAGTTGCCTTCGAACGGATCGAGGAGGCGGCTTGGCGCATCGCGTCCGACGGTGCGACGGTGGTGGGCTTCGGCGGCGATGGCTCGATCTCGGTGCCGCTGGTGCGTGCCGCCTCGCGCAAGTGGCCCAATCTCTGTGTGCTTCATGTCGATAGCCACACGGATTGCCACCCGGTCAATCCCGACCACCCCTATGATGCCGCTAGCCAGTTCAGTCATGTCGCGCTGGAGCAGCGGGTATCGGCTGGCGCTTCCTACCACGTCGGGATCCGCGGCCCGACCTATCGCGCGGGTGTCGCGGCTCACACCAAGAGCCTCGGCTATAACGTCATCACCATGCGCGACTATGTCCGGCGCGGGGAGGCGGACGTGCTGGCGGAATTGCACGCCGCCATGAAGGGGCGTCCGGTCTATCTTTCGTGGGATATCGATTCCTTCGATCCGTCGGTGGCGCCGGGCGTCTGCACGCCGACCTGGGGCGGCTTCACCGCGCGCGAGGGCCTCCAACTGCTGCGGGGACTGTCAGGCCTCGACATCGTCGCGGTCGACGTCAACACGGTGAGCCCACCGCACGATGTCCAGGGCATGTCGGCGCATCTTGCCGCCTACATGACCTATGAGGCGCTCTTGCTGATCAACGAAAAGGGTGGCGCGCGGCCGTCTTGATCGGCCGCGTCAGGTCACGGGCGCCGGATTGAACAGCGTCAGGTCGTTGTGGATTCCCCAGTGGTCGGACCAGACCTTGGTGCGGCCACTGGCGACGTCGAGGATCATGCGGAACAACTCCCAGCCGGTTTCCTCGATGGTCATTTCGCCTGTAGCGATACGGCCGGCATCAAAGTCGATCAGGTCTTTCCAGCGCCGTGCCAGTTCGCTGCGGGTCGCGACCTTGATTACAGGAGCTGCCGCGAGCCCGTAGGGCGTGCCGCGGCCGGTCGTGAACACCTGCAACGTCATGCCGGACGCAAGTTGAAGCGTGCCACAAATGAAATCGGACGCGGGCGTCGCTGCGAACAACATGCCCTTCTGGCGCGCCTTCTCGCCCGGTGCGAGCACGCCGGCGATCGGGCTTGAGCCTGACTTGACGATCGAGCCGAGTGACTTCTCGACGATGTTGGCAAGCCCGCCCTTCTTGTTGCCAGGCGTGGTATTGGCGCTGCGGTCGGCGCCGCCGCGTGCCAGATAGTCGTCATACCAAGCCATCTCGCGGATCAGCGCCCGGCCAACATCCTCGTTCACCGCGCGGCGGGTGAGTAGCTGGATGGCGTCGCGCACTTCAGTGACTTCGGAGAACATCACGGTGGCGCCCGCGCGCACCAGAAGGTCGGCGGCGAAGCCGACGGCCGGGTTGGCCGTGACGCCGGAAAATGCGTCGCTGCCGCCGCATTGCAGGCCGATGACGAGATCAGACGCTGGGCAGGTCTCGCGGCGGCGCTGGTTCAGCACAGCCAGCCGGGCATCGGCCATGGTCATGATGCGCTCAATGATGGCGCCGAAGCTGTCGAAGGCTTCGTCCTGCATGCGCACGATGGCGTCGCCCAATCCTTCGGGGACCAGGCGCTCCGGCGAGAGCTTTTCGCAACCGAGGCCTACGACCATTACCTCGCCGCCAAAGTTGGGGTTGAGTGCGATGTTTTGCAGCGTGCGGATCGGAACCGCCGCGTCCGGCGCCGAAATCGCAACGCCGCAGCCATAGGCATGCGTCACCGGGATGACGTCGTCGACGTTGGGGTATTTCGGCAGCAACTCGGCGCGGATGCGCTTGATCGCATATTCCAGCGTTCCCTTGACGCACTGGACCGAGGTCGAGATGCCGAGGATATTCTTGGTGCCGGCGGATCCGTCGGGATTGCGATAGCCCTCGAACGTGTAGCCCTCCAGCGGCGGCAGCGGCTTTGGCACGGCGGTCGAAATTTCGAGCTTATCGAGCGCCGGCGCGTCGGGCATGCGAATGCGCGCCTCGTCGACCCATTCGCCGGCGAGAATGGCGGAAGCGGCATGGCCGATGACTTCGCCATAGCGCAGGATCGGCGCGCCTTCGGCGATGTCGATAAGTGCGGTCTTGTGGCCTTGGGGTACGAAGACGCGAAGCTCGAGGCCGCAAGGAAAGCGCGAGCCGGCCGGAAGACCGAAGTCGTTGACGACGATCGCGACGTTGTCGCGCTCGTTGAGCTTGATGTAACGGGGCTGTTCCGTAACGAGTTCTCTCTTGCCCATCGTCAACTCCTGCCGGGTCGATCTTGCCGAGGCTATAGGTGGTTTGTGGACGCCGTTTTGGCCCGTGTCTAGGCCGTCCGCAGCCTGACCCGCTCGATCTTGCCGACGATCACAAGGTAGGCAAAGGCCGCCACAAGCGCGTTTGCGCCGACAAAAACCAGCGCACCCGCGAACGAACCTGTCGCGGCCAGAATATAGCCGATGATGATCGGAGTCGTGATGCTGGAGAGGTTGCCGAAGGTGTTGAACAGTCCGCCCGAAACGCCGCCGGCCTCTTTCGGCGAGGTGTCGGAAACGACGGCCCAGCCAAGCGCGCCGATGCCCTTGCCGAAGAAGGCGAGCGCCATGAAGCCGATGACGAGCGCTTGTCCATCGACATAGTTGCAGGCGATGATCGACATCGAAAGCAACATGCCGCCGACGATTGGAATCTTGCGCGCCAGCGTCAGGGACTTGGTTTTGTGGAGGATGGCATCCGAGATGACACCGCCAAGCACGCCGCCGATGAAGCCGCACAGCGCGGGAAGCGTAGCAACGAAACCGGCTTGCAAGATATTCAACCCGCGCTCCTTGACCAGATAGACCGGAAACCAGGTCAGGAAGAAATAGGTCAGGGTGTTGATGCAGAACTGGCCGATATAGACGCCCAACATCATCCGGTTCGACAAAAGTTGGCCGATGTAGTTCCATTTCGGTCCGCTGTCGCTTGCCAGCGCGTCTTTCGGGGCATCGAGCTCGACAAGGGCGCCGCCGTCCCTGATGTAGTCGAATTCGGCTACGTTGACGCCAGGGTGGTCTTTCGGTCCGTAGATCGTCTTGATCCAGATGACACCAACGAGAATACCGAGAAACCCCATGACGTAGAAGACGTAGCGCCAGCCGAAATCGTGTGCGATCCAACCCATCAGGGGCGCGAAGATCACGGTTGCAAAGTATTGTCCGGAATTGAAGAAGGCCGATGCGGTGCCGCGCTCGTTGCTGGGAAACCAGGCCGCCACGATGCGGGCATTGGCGGGAAACGACGGCGCCTCGGCAAGTCCCACCAGGAGCCGCAGCAGAAACAGCATGGTGACGGCCGCAGCGCCGGTGAGGAAGCCGATCAGTCCCTGCAGCACCGTGAACAGTGACCAGATCATGATGCTGAACGCATAGACCCATTTCGAGCCAAAACGATCGAGCAGCCACCCGCCGGGAACCTGAGCTGCCACGTAAGACCAGCCGAAAGCCGAAAAGATGTAACCCATCGCGACGGGATCGAGGCTTAGTTCCTTCGCGAGTGCCGAACCGGCAATCGAAAGCGTAGCCCGATCGGCATAGTTCACGGTCGTCACGAGGAAGAGCATCGCCACGATCAAAAACCTGACGCGCGACCTCTTGGCGTCGAGGGCAGATGCTGTCGTGCTGCTCATGGTTACCTCCCGACTTCTCCGGCCGATCGTAGAACTCTCGCGGCCCGTGTAAACCGCAACTGTGGGCGTCAGCCAGCCGGATTGCGCAACCGGCGATCTTGTATCAGCAATACTGTATTCACCGTCGCAGCGACCAGAACCAGCAGCAACGTGACGGACATGATTACTTCGATATTCTGCAGGCCAATCGCCGTCATCAGGAGATAGCCGAGGCCGCGTTGCGAGCCGAACATTTCACCGAGGACAGTCCCGATCAGGGTCAGCGAGAAACCGATGCGAATGCCGGAGAAAATGTCAGGCAAGGCAGCCGGTAGTAGCACCGAACGGATAGTATCCCAGCTCGTCAGCCGCATTGCGCTGGCGGTACGAATGAAAATAGGCGGCACGTTACGGCAAGCCGTGAGCGTGAAGACCGCCACCGGCACAACACCGTGGATGGCGCCGAACGCAATTTTTGCCGGCATCCCGATCCCGAAAATCAGCAGCACGATCGGGTAAAGCGCGATCTTGGGAACGGAATTTCCCGCAAGCAGGAACGGCTCGAATACCTCGGCGGTCGTGCGATTGATCCCGAGCATCAGACCGATCGCGAGCCCAGCCACGATAGCTATCGAAAGCGCAATCAGCGAACGCAATCCCGGTTTCCGTAATATGGCCCCAGAAGCGAGCGGTCTGGAGCAGTCGGGCAAGATAAAGGCCGGTCTCCAAAGGAGGTAACAACGCATTGCGGCCGACCAGCCAAAACAGGATCTGCCAGACGATCAGCAGCGCGATGACCAGAAACAAGGATGGATAACTGCCGACGGCACGGCGCATCAGGCGCGCTCCCGGCGCGTCCGAAGCACGCGCTCCCAATGATCAAGGCTCATATTGATGGTAACAGTGATCAGCAAGATCAGAAGGATCAGCGGGTACATCACGTTGTTGTCGAGATTGTCGTAGGCAAAGCGGATCTCGTAGCCAAGGCCGGTGTTTGACATGATGAACTCTGCGCCGATGACGCCGATAAAGGCATAAGCGACTGTCAATTTCACGCCGGTGAACAGGTACGGGGCCGCGTATGGCAGCGTGACGCCGCGCATCGTTGCTACTGGCCCGAGCCGCAATACGCGCGCTGACTTTCCAAGCACGGGTGGAACGCTGTCGAGTCCGGTGAGCGTGCTGACGATCATCGACACCACCGCCAACATGAAGCCGATGGTCACCTGGGGGGCATCACCGAGGCCGAAAACGACGATGAAGAGCGGGTAGAAAGCGTAAATCGGGATGGCGTAGTAGGTGGAGAACAAGGGCTCGAGCAGCGTGCGCAGCGTTTGAGCGCGGTGAAGGCCAGCGCCAACCACGGTTCCAACGATCACCGCAAGCACAATCGCCATCCCGACGTTGGTCAGCGTCTTGAGGATCGCCGCGTTGAAAGTGCCGTGCTCCAGAATTCCAATAAGGCCAGATGCGATGAGGCTTGGAGCCGGTAAGGTCAGGGGCGGGATGATCAGGTTTCGGCACAGGATTTCGAGCGACGCCACCGGAACCACGATCGCAAGAAGCCTGTAGAGGAAAATTCTCATGTCAGGTCGCACCGGGCCGCAGCGCCTGTAACGATTGTGCGCGCAGCAGGGTCCATAGCCGGGAGGTGATTCCGCCGAATTCCGGAGTGGACACGATCTGGCTGTCGCGATCGCGTGGCCAACCGGTGTCGATCACCTCGATGATACGGCCGGGTCGCGCTGACATCACGGCGACGCGGTCGGCGAGCATCGCCGCTTCATCGAGCGCGTGCGTGATTAAAAGAACCGTGGCGCCGGTCGCTCTCCAGATGCGGAGCAGCTCATCCCCCATCAAGAGCCGGGTTTGCTGATCCAGTGCGCCAAAGGGCTCGTCGAGCAGGATCAGCCGCGGCTGCATGACAAGTGTACGCGCGATGCAGACGCGCTGGCGCATCCCGCCGGACAATTGAGCAGGAAACGCGCGTGCGAAGTCGGCCAGCCCCATCAATTGCAACGCATACTGCAGCCGGCGCTCGATCTCCGCCTGGTCTATCGGCTGCCGGCGAAGCCCGAACGTGATGTTGTCGGCGACGTTGAGCCAGGGAAAGCAGGCATTTTCCTGAAAGACGACGCCAATACCATCCGGGACGTTCGCCCCGACCGGCTGCCCTTCAAATGTCACCGTGCCGCTGGAAGGCGGAGAAAGGGCCGCCATGATGTCGAGCAGGGTCGACTTGCCGCAGCCAGATGGGCCGACGACGGCGAAGAACTCTCCCTGGCGGAGTTCGAGGTCGATTGGACCGACGGCATCGATCGGACCGAGTTTGGAATGGAAGGTCTTGGTGACGTCATGCAACGCGACGTGGACCGGATGAGGGTCGACCACTAGTAATCTTTCTTGATATCGTCAGCGAGAAAACTGCGGTCGATGATCTTTTCCCAGTTTGGCGTGCCCGAATAAGCCCCAACACTGCGCTGGGCCGCGATCATGCCGTCCATCCCCTTGATGTCGAAACGACCGTTTCCCCAATATGGAATGGTCGCGCCGGGCGCCATGGTGGTGAGGTTATGCACGGCCTGACGTGCGATGGTCGGGTCGAGATCGTAGACCTTGGCGACGATGTCGCCGGCCTCGTCGGGATGCGCATACATGAATTCGACGGCCTTTCGTCGCGCCCGCAATACTGCGCGCAGGAAATCGCCATGCTCGGCGATGGCCTTGCCGGTCGCGACTCCAATCACGTTACACAAAGGTGGCAGCGTGTCGGTCGCACGAACGACTGTGCGCAGCTTGGCGCTGTTCTTGGACCAAACGGGATCGGCAAGTGTCGCGACGTCAATGGCGCCGATATCGAGGGCGACAATCTGTTCTCCGAAGCCGCCGACCTTGGTCGGCGCAACGTCCGCCTGGCCGAGACCGATCGTTTGCATGAGCAGCACGTTAAGGGCCTGGCTGGTCGAGCGCGGATTGGTGTATCCGATCTTGCGCCCCTTGAAATCCGCCAGGCTTTTGATCGGAGAGTCCGGCTTCACTGCCCAGACGAACTCGCCGACCGTGAGAACATTGTCGCTGATGATATGTAGATCGTTACCTTGCTCGATCGCGGTCACAGTGCCGGCGAGATCGACCTCGCCATAATTCAGATTGCCGCCGAGAAGGTTTCGGATGGTTGTACCACCGCCGTTGGAAGAGAGGATGCCGCTGACGTCTGCGCCTTCTTGTTTGAAGAAGCCCTTTTCCATCGCGACCGCATACGGCATGCCGTTGGCGGCGATACCGTAGTTGCTGACCACGATCTGCTCTGCGCCGGCGTCACTCGCAAAGGCGAGAGCGGCAAGCGCCGCGCCAAATATCAGGCCTCGTCGCATCCTGGTCATGGTGCGCCTCCCTGCTGGGCCGTCTATGGCGGCCTTGGCATTGCGATGTCCCCGGGGGGCTCGCTACGTTCTGCCTATCTTCGTCACCCGAAATTGGAACTGCAAGTGTCATCGAACAGCAAAGGAGGTTTTGCGAACGCCTAGGACGACCCCGATTCGCCGTCTCTGGCGCCGCGGCCGAGCGCGAATTGGCCAACCGGGCCTTCGACCGCGAATTCCAGCCCGGTCATTCGCGCGAAACGATCGATATTGTTGGTACCGATTGCGCAGCCGCCGAGCCCCATATCCGTCACCGTCAGGTAAAGCGTCTGCGTCAGCACGCCGACGTCCTTGAGGATCAGCGAATAGGCGACCGAGCTATACTTCCAGGTGACGCGGCCGAACCGTGCCGCGATGACGATGAGAACTTGCGGCGCGTTTGAAGCGCCGATGGCGAATTCGGCATCGTAAAGCTGCGCCTCGAGATCCTGCGGCTTGACGTCGATTGCCGAAAGAGCGTGGCGCTCGGCGTCGTAGTGGTAAAATCCACGCGCAAGACCTTCGCAGTTGTTCACCGCCAGATAGAGCTCGAGCTCATAGGCTGCCCCCGCCGACGGGAAGGGACGCGAAGCATAGGCAACGTCCGGACCTTGCCCATCCTCCATGTCTGCAGCGGCGTTCCACTTCGAGCGCACCCGCGCGGCCGCCTGTAACAGGCTGGCTAGTTCGGTCAACGTAATGGGATTTTCGTCGTCGAAGTCGCGCACCGAATGCCGTGCATCGAAAAGCGAAGCAACAGCCAAGGAGGATGGCGCGTTCAGACTAGCTCAGATCGATCGGCTGTCCGGGCCACGGTGGCCGGACCGCGGGGAGTGGCGCCATAAGATGGGAATATGAGTAAACGCCGCCGAGCGGGTTGGCCTGCCGCCCCTCGGTGCTACGGGTGTGAAACAGCAGGTCATGAAAATCCCACAGCGCGAGGTTGGCGTCGCCTTCCGAAGCGCGCGCGCCGTCGGTGTCGCCGATCCGGAGCCTGAACAGAATTTGGCAATCCAGCAGCAATCCCAGCAACTCCATGCCGGGAAAGCCGCGCTCCTTGCGATATTGGCTGATCTTCTGCGGATGCGTGAGCGTCGCAAGCGCTGCGGCAATCTTGGGGTCGGCTATCCTGAACAGAGCCCCGGCACGCGGCGATTCCAGAACCATTTCCTTGCCGCGGCGACGCAGATAAGCAAATCGCGACAGCGCAATCGTGTCGGTGTTTGCGAGCTTCGGGACTTGAGGCCAGTAGTCCGCAATCTGCGGCTCGATCACGACCGTGGCCCGGCCGCCGCGCGCGGGTCCAAGGCGATATTCCAAAAGGCCGCTTCGTGCCAATCGCTGCACCAGGAGACCGATCTCCTTGTCGGCGGCACGGCCGCTCGCGATTGAGGTCAATGGCAATCCCGCGCGAAGCTCGGCAACGCGCTTGGCAATGGCGGGTGCGAACTTTCCCAAACCTTGCGCGTATCCTTCGAAGCGAGCGAGGACGTTGCCGTCTGCCTGCGCCTCGATCGCGACGTGTTCGGTCACGTGAGCGGTGAGGGCTGCCGCCGTCGTCCTGCGCCCGCTCGTCTTTTTTTTGGGAGTGGCCAAGCCGAATAGATCTCGCTAGCTGTGGGGTAGATATTGCGTCAGTTCGCCTTCCGTTATCGGCGCATCGCGCAGGCCAAGTTTGACCGGGATATCGTAGAGGCGCCCGGGCCCAAAGCGGCGATAGAAGTGCCGCAAACCGGGCACGATCACGCGGACGACCGAAGTCTCGACATCCGGCCTCGTCTGATCGAGGACGAGAAAATCGAGACCTGCCTGCCGCGCGATTTCCACGCAAGCATCGACCTGCTTGCGGGTATTGTCGAGGGGGCCGAACTTCGAACCCCTGACAACGGGAGCGGCTGGACGACCGTTCGGCACCAGGAACGGGTAGTTCTTCAATTCCAGCGGCGTCTCGTTGTCGAGGCTTGGCTTCTCGCCGGTCCCGCCGTTCATCAACCCGATCGACAGGAACTGGTTGAGTTCGGTCAAGGTGCGAAGCAAGGCGATGCGACTATCGAAATGCGCGCCTGATCCGAACTCGATGTTTTCGTGTCCGTTCTGCATCCAGTGCAGGATCGCGACGTAGGTCGGGATACCGAGGTCGCTCGTAATATCGAGCACCCAAAGCTTGCGGCCCTGGTCGCCGAGCTGGCTGCGTAGATCCTGCACATAGGAATCGTCGAACTGGCTGAGGTCGAGCCCCTCGCGCTGCACGCGGTTGTACCACCAGATGGCGTAGGCATCGCGCTCCACAAGTTCAAGGAAACCCTGGACGATGGCCTCCTGAACCGTGTTGCCTGCGGCGCAGCCGTTGGAGTCGGCATTGTAGATCCCGTCTTCTCCGCCGTAGAAGAAGTACAACAGGCTTGTCGGCAAATAGCGGAAGCGTTGATCGCGCAGCGACCAGACCGGTGACCATTCCATTTTCGCGGAGGGGTCAAAGCGTGACGGTACGGGATGGCTGTCGTCCGGTTCGGCATCAGGGCTGTCGTATTGTGCTTCGCTGAACAGCAGCACGTCCTGCGGATTGATGGCCTCGCCGGCTTCGAAATCGGTAAAGCGCTTGCTGACCCGGACTTCATCGCTCTGGAAAATGCCGGAGTAGCGTTCGATCGCTTCCATCAGCGCGCTGGCTTCGGCCTGCTCGGCGGTCGAGCCCTTGCCGAAGCTTCCGCCCGTCAAGCCTTGCCTCAGCGTGTCGACGTTCAATGCAGGTCCGGAAAAATTGTGGTTCGCGAAGTAATTCGTGTTCAGGGGCAGGTCGGCCTCGATCCGCTCCAGCTTTTTCACGACGCCGGTCAACGGGCTGACATGTTTGCGAAAGCGCGCCACCGTCGCGCGCGGCGACACCGAGCGAAATCCGCCGCTCGTCATCGTCAGTTTGAGACCGGGGCCGAGTTCGATCGGTGTCGGTGCACGGCGCGGATCGCGCAACTTCTTGCTGCCGCAGGTCGGGCACTGCGGGCGATGGGCCACGTAGTGCTTGACGGTCGTCGAGCCCAGCAGGTCGTGGCTGATGATGTGGTTGTTGAGGTCGGTGCGGAAGCCGCTGGCGATGGCCTTGGCGACTTCGAGCGCGGCAAATGGAATGGCGCCTTGACCTAGCGGGTTATGCAACAGCGGTGACGAGGAGACCGCGTGCGCATCGGTACGGTCGAGGAATCCCTTGATCTCGCGGTTGCGGATCATGCGGTCGAACAAGCATGTCCAGCAGGGGCCCTTGCCCGGATTGAATACCGGCCCGACGAGCGGAAAAGCGCCGGAGGGCTGCACCAAAAGCCAGGGCGTGCCTTCGGATACGCGCTTTTTGTTCAACTCGGCGAGGCGCCGCTCGAGATAGTCATTGGCGAGCGTGATCGTCAGGTCGGCCGCGCCACGGCCGGCGACCACACGGACTCCCAATTCCGTAAGCGCCTTGGTGAATTCCTTGCCACCCTGAACGTCGACAGCCTCAATCCGCACTCGGCAATTGGCGAGGTTTTGCTCGGCCATGCCCGGAGGCATGCCGAGGCTTGCCCAATAGGCGGCCTGAACGGTGTTGGACGTCGACGATGCCTCGACAATGTAGCGGCGTTCAATCAATCGTTTGAGCGCTTCTTCGACCTTCTCCGGCGGAAAGCGCTTCGTTAGTTCGGCGGCGAGCTGTTGCAGACTTTTCCCGCCTTTGCCGATCGCGGTTGCCAGCGCGCAGTAGAGTTCGCCATGCAGGAAGAATTTGCGATCTTCGGAATAAAGACAGACCTGGTCCGGCGGCAGCACGTAGACCGTGAAATTAGGAGCGAACTGCGCAACATCCTTCGCCGCGCGGCGGGCCGGAGTGGCCTTGCGCTTGGGCTTCGATGGAGTGGTCTTACGTTTAGCTTTCATGATCCAGCGTTCCGGTTCTGACATTCGTATCGTGTTGCTGCAAGCGTTCTTACGAATGTCAGAACCAAAGGAACGCTGGCAAATATCGTCTTCTACTGGGGGGCTCGGGTTAATTCGCCATGAGGGCTCGCGGCGATATCAAGGCGAACGTCAAGTCGATCGCGCTAGCACTCGGGCCTGGCGCCCGAGCTTGGCTGCAACGGTTGTCGCGGAAGTCGGATTGTTGCTTGATCCAGCCGGCGTGAGGCATCTTTTGGTGAGGAAGGATTTCTTTTGGTGAGGAAGCACTTCGGCGTCATCGCGATGAACAGGCGAATACGGAGCTGCGATGACCGCGGGCGCGCACATGCGAAGCACACATGAAATGGCCGGGTCGACGGAGTCGGACCCGGCCATAATTATTCGCGTTGATCACGCGAGGCTGAAGACCTCGCTTAGCACCAGCGGCACGAACCCCAGGACGCGCAGCAACCGACGCCAACTCCACAACCGACGCCGCAACCGCAACCACGGCCGCCGCAACCACGGCAACCACGGCAACCACGGCCACCGCAACCACGGCCGCAACCGCAACCGCGGGCGAGTTGGACGTTACCGTCCTTTGCCGCAGCGGTGCCTTCCTTGTCGAAGACGTAGAAAGTGGCGAGGCTCACGTCTGCGATTTCTTCTTCGCCGAGCGTGACCTGGTGATTGGGAGAATAGTTCGTTGCTTGGTTTGCGTCGTTCGCCGGCACGGCTGCTGCCGACGCACCGCCCACCATCGAAAACGTCAAGCCGGCTGCGCCCAGCGCGGGCAAGGCAGCCTTAATACGCTTCTTCGTTGCCATTATTCGAATCCTCCATTTTCTCGCTAGCGGTTCGAGTAGCATAACTCTACTGCATGGGTTGGTCGCCCGCAAGCTGAGGAAGGTTCACGAAGGCCTCAAAGCCCCTGTTCTGACGAAGATTTCACATTCATGAATGGTGATTGAACGGTCGTTTATTCAGGCTCCGTTCATCATTCTAGATGTTGAAAAACCGGCTTGCCCTTTTGCGGAATCCGAAGCCGTTTGCAGAGCAACATCCAAACCGTTTCCGAGCCGCGTTGTGTCCACTATCGGACGTTGGCTAACCCGTTCTTGCGTCGGAGCCGAGCGGCCGCTACGGCTGCCTCGTTGGATTTTGCAGGCGCGAATGGAGACGCGGATTTGAATACCGATCCCGCATATTTCACCTGGTACGAGTTGATCACCACGGACGTACCAGCAGCTGCAGCGTTCTATCGCGATGTCGTTGGCTGGGGCACGACGGAGGCTTCGACTTCGGGGTTTCGCTACGCACAATTTACTGCCGGCGAGGTCCCGACCGCCGGCCTGATGGAATTGCCGGAAGAGGGCCGCAAGCTCGGCGCCAGCCCCAGATGGATGGGCTATATCGGCGTGAAGGACGTGCAGCTAGCCGCCGATCAAATCAAACGGTTGGGCGGGACGGTCTATGTGCCGCCCACCGACACCAACATTGGCCGGATTTCGGTGGTCGCTGATCCCTACACCGCAACGTTCGGCGTGATCGATCGCCGGGAGGCAACACCACCGCAACCTTTGGACGGCGGCGAGCTCGGCAGGGTCGGTTGGCATGAGCTGTTCGCGACCGATCTGAAGAAAGAGGTCGCGTTCTACAAAGAGCTCTTCGGTTGGGAGACAGCCGATACCAAGTTTCATTTCACCGATGCGTATCTCGCTTTGTCGGCGGGGGAACAGGTCATCGCGGGTGCGTTCAGGAAGGGGCCACAAGAACCGGACCCGTTCTGGCTCTTCTACTTCAATGTCGAGGATCTCGATGTGGCGGCAGAGCGCGTGCGCGCCGGAGGAGGCCTGATTTCATTTAACGACGAAGAGTTGCCCAGCGGACTCTGGGTCGCCCACTGTTCGGACCCGCAAGGCGCCGCATTTGCCCTTCAGGGCAAGCGCAAGCACGCCGCCAAGGTTGGGTGGAGCACGGAATGGCAAGGCTTCTCATCTCGCGGACAGATGGTCACGCCGAAGCCGCGGCCGAAAAACTAGTCGACCTCGCTCGTGTCGTCAGGCGGGTTTCGGCGCCGGTACCTTGACGGGCTTATCCTGCCGCTTCGACCATGAGATGTAGTAGGCCACGACAGTCATGATCGCTATGCCGGTCACGCTGACGAAGAGCTGCGCGAAAAATGAGCCCGAACTCATCATCAACTCGAAATGGCCGACAAAGGACAGGAAGACGCCGACGCAGAACACGGCGAGCGATTGCTGACCGCAGACGATCAAGGGATCGAATACCTTCCACTCGAGTCCGCGCCAATCCTTGGGCAGGAAGCGGATAACGAGGACAACGATGACGATGAAATGCACGAAGCGGTAGGGTGCGAGGTTGGTTTTGTCGTTCGGGTTGAAGGCGGAATAAAGCCAGTCAGGGAACAACGCGCCGAAGTCCGGAAATTTCCCGGCCATGGTCATTACCAGCGCAAACAGCAAATAAGCGATACTCAGATAGAGTGCGATGCTGGAATTGATCAGCCAGAGCGCGCGCTTGGTCCTGGTCCCGCCGAGCGCGCACCACGAACCGAATACGAAAAGCACTTGCCAGCAGTAGGGATTGAAGTACCAGGTCCCGGCGGGATAGGCCTGAAAATTCCAGCCGAAATGGCGGGCGAGCAGCCACAGCACGATCGAGGCGATCATCGTCAGGTTGGGCTGCCTCAGCATCATCCAGAGGACAGGCGGAAAGAATCCCATCAAAACGATGTAGAGCGGCAATACGTCCAGGTTGACCGGCTTGAATTTGAGCATCAAGCCCTGGCGCAGCGTCTCGGTCGCCTGGTCGACAAGGCCCGCGACATTGAACTCGTTGATGATCTCGGAATTGCCGAACCGCAGCGCCAGATAGCTGATTGCGGCGATGTAGATGACAAACAGGATGATGTGGGCGATGTAGAGTTGCCAGACCCGCTTGGTCAGACGCGTGGCGCCGACGAGAAAGCCGCGTTCCAGCATCATCCGCGCATAGACGAAGGAAGCCGTGTACCCTGAAATGAACACGAAGAGATCGGCCGCATCGCTAAAGCCGTAGTTCCGGGTCGTGATCCAGTTCACGACATTGTCCGGAATGTGATCCAGGAAAATCGCCCAGTTAGCGACGCCACGGAACAGATCGAGGCGAAGGTCGCGGCCTTTTTCCGGCAGGGTGGCGTTGATTTTCATGGGTGCGGTTTTCGATGCATCCGTTGCGGGGTAGGCGGTTGGCGCGCAAGATTGTCACCGGGCGACATAATGAATATACCATTCCGGCAGAAGTAATATCAAAGGCCCGAGAATCAGTGCTCCCGGCTGGTTCAATGGCTCTAATCTAGTTCGCGAAAGGGTCCGCCCGTCAATGACCGCCCGCATTTTTAAGCCCGCCAAAAACGCGATGCAATCCGGCAAGGCCAAGACGAAAGATTGGCAGCTTGACTATGAGCCCGAGCAGCCGCGTTTCGTCGAGCCTTTGATGGGCTGGACCAGTTCGGGCGACATGAAGCAGCAGGTCACGCTTCGCTTTGAAACCAAGGAAGAGGCGGTTGCCTATTGCGAGCGCGAGGGCATCCCGTACCAGGTGCTTGAGCCGAAAGAGTCGCTGCATCGGCAGGTGGCTTACGCCGACAATTTCGCGTTTCGTCGCGGCGAGCCCTGGACTCACTGAACTCAGGCTCAAGGTTAGATTTGCGAGGCGTCGAACGGGACGGTTTTTTGCCGCCAACGGGCGTCAAAAATAACATCAAAAATGGGCTGTAAGAGCCTGAATTATCAATATTTTACTCCATTTTGTCGTCGATAGGCCGTTTTGCCGGTTGCACAAGCCGCCAGTGCGATGACACGATGCGTTGCTGCTCCGGCGCAAACCGCGGCGCACCCAAAGCCACAGGACGCCATGCCGCTCCATTCCAGCATCGATCCCGCTTCATCCGACTTTGCTCGCAATGCCGAGGTGATGCGGACGCTGGTCGCCGAGCTGCGTGACAAGCTCAATCAAGTGGCCGGCGGCGGCGGCGAGACCTCCCGAAAGCGCCACACGGCGCGGGGCAAGATGCTGGCGCGCGAACGGGTCGATCTCCTGATTGATCCCGGTACGGCCTTTCTCGAACTATCTCCACTCGCGGCTCACGATCTCTATGGCGGCGACGTGCATTCGGCGAGCATCGTCACGGGCGTTGGACGGATTGCGGGTCGCGAATGCGTGGTGGTCGCCAACGACGCCACGATCAAGGGCGGCACCTACTATCCGATGACCGTGAAGAAGCATCTGCGGGCTCAGGATGTCGCCCGGCAGAACAATCTTCCCTGCGTCTACATGGTCGATTCCGGCGGCGCTTTCCTGCCTCAGCAGGACGAGATTTTCCCCGATGAGCGGCATTTCGGCCGCATCTTTTACAATCAGGCGCAGATGTCGGCGCTTGGCATTCCTCAGATCGCGATCGTGATGGGTTCTTGCACGGCCGGCGGCGCCTATGTTCCGGCGATGTCGGACGAGAGCATCATCGTGCGTAACCAGGGCACGATTTTCCTCGGCGGGCCGCCGCTCGTGAAGGCCGCCACTGGCGAGGTCGTCACGGCGGAAGAGCTCGGTGGCGCCGACGTTCATTCGCGTCAGTCGGGGGTCACCGACCACTACGCGCAGAACGATCCACATGCGATCGGAATCGCGCGGCGGATCGTCGGGACGCTGAAGCCGCCGTCGCGCGCGCAATTGAACCTGCGAGAACCGCGTGAGCCGCTGTTTGCAGCGGAGGAAATTTACGGCGTTGTTTCGGCCGACGGGCGCAAGCCATTCGACGTGCGCGATATCATCGCGCGGCTGGTCGATGGCTCGGAATTCGACGAGTTCAAGAAGCTCTATGGCCAGACGCTGGTGTGCGGCTTTGCGCATATCTGGGGCTACCCGGTTGGCATCATCGCCAATAACGGCATCTTGTTCAGCGAGAGTTCGCTGAAGGGCGCGCATTTCATCGAACTGTGTTGCCAGCGAAACATCCCGCTGGTGTTCCTGCAAAACATCACGGGCTTCATGGTCGGCAAGAAATACGAGGCCGGCGGCATCGCTCGCGACGGCGCCAAGCTGGTGACCGCGGTTGCGACCGCCAACGTTCCAAAGTTCACCGTCGTGATCGGCGGTTCGTACGGCGCCGGAAATTACGGCATGTGCGGCCGCGCCTACAGCCCACGCTTTCTCTGGATGTGGCCGAATGCGCGCATTTCGGTGATGGGTGGCGAACAGGCCTCGATGGTTTTGAGCCAGGTCCGGCGCGACAACATCGAGGCCAAGGGCGAGACGTGGTCGGCGGAAGAAGAAGCGAAATTCCAGGCCCCGATCCGCGCGCAATATGAGAAGCAGGGCAGTCCCTATTACGCGACCGCGCGCCTATGGGACGACGGTGTCATCGACCCCGCCGATACGAGACTTGTGCTGGGGCTCGGTCTTTCGGCCGCCACCAATGCGCCGATCGAGCCGACGAAGTTCGGCCTGTTCAGGATGTGACGATGGACCGGTCAAAGCTCTACCGGCGATTTCACAGCCTCCTGATCGCCAATCGTGGCGAGATCGCCGTGCGCGTGATCCGAACCGCCACGCGCGATGGGGCTGCGCACGGTCGCGGTCTATTCGGAAGCCGATCGTGGCGCGCTTCATGTTGCGATGGCCGACGATGCCGTGCTGCTGGGTCCATCACGTGCGCGCGACAGCTACCTCAACATTGAGAGGGTGATCGAGGCTGCGCGCAAGAGCGGTGCTGAAGCGATCCATCCCGGCTATGGATTTTTGTCGGAGAATGCGGATTTCGCCAAAGCCTGCCTCGATGCGGGGCTGGTTTTTGTTGGGCCTACCGCCGAAATGATGGAGGCGATGGGCTCGAAATCGGGCTCGAAGCTTCTGATGGAAAAGGCCGGCGTGCCGCTGGTGCCCGGCTATCATGGCGAGGCGCAGGACGACGCGACGCTTGCCAAGGCTTCTGCAAAAATCGGCTTTCCGGTTCTGGTGAAGGCGTCAGCCGGCGGCGGCGGCCGCGGTATGCGCATCGTGCGCGAGGCAAACGAACTTTCAGCGTCTGTCGAGAGCGCCAAGCGCGAGGCCAAGGCCGCGTTTGGCGACGATCGCGTCCTCATCGAGAAGCTCGTTCAAAACCCGCGCCATATCGAGGTGCAGATCATCGGCGACAGCCATGGCAATCTGCTGTCGCTATTTGAGCGTGAATGTACGCTCCAGCGCCGCCACCAGAAGGTGATCGAGGAGGCGCCGTCCCCGACGCTGAACGCCCAACAGCGTGAGGCCGTCTGTGCGGCGGCGCGGAAAGCGGCAGGCGCTGTCGGGTATGTCGGCGCCGGGACGATCGAGTTCGTCTCCGACGGCAAGGACGTGTTCTTCATCGAAATGAACACGCGGCTGCAAGTCGAACACCCCGTGACCGAATTGATCACGGGTATCGATCTGGTCGAATGGCAGTTGCAGGTGGCCTCAGGCGAAAAGCTGCCGATGACGCAGGACCAGATCACGCTTCGTGGTCACGCCATCGAAGCGCGGGTCTACGCGGAAAATCCCGACAAGAATTTCATGCCGTCGGTTGGCAGGATTCGAAACTGGAACTTGTCCGGGCAACAACCAGGCCTGCGGATCGATGCCGGCTATCGCGAGGGCGATACGGTCTCGCCGCATTATGACGCCATGCTGGCCAAGGTGATCGCGTGGGCGCCGACACGTGACCTTGCGATCGACCGCCTCACTCACGCGCTGTCGGAATCCGACGTCCGCGGCGTTGTCACCAATATACCTTTTCTCGCGGCACTGGTCGGCCATCCCAAGGTGCGCGCGAATGCAATCGATACCGGCTTCATCGAACGTGAACTTGGTCGTCTCACCGCGAGCCCCAAGCCGCCGGGCGATTTGGAATTCGCGGCCGCCGTTGCCGCCATACTCGGACAAGAAGCCAAAGCGGCTGTGGACGTCGCGAAATCGCCCTGGGGTACGGCGGGCTGGATGCCGGTTGGCCGGCGTCAGCGCGTGTTTATGTTCCGGCAAGGGCAGGGAGGCGAGCAGAAGGTCACGCTGCGCTATGGAAAGGGTCCCGCGACGCTGGCGATTGGTGGCAGCGAGATCGCCTTTAGCGCCATGCCCGGCGCTGCCGGAGGCGTAGATCTGACGCTGGATGGGATCAAATCCCGTGTGGGGGCGATCGTAGAGGGCCACGAACTCTACGTGCGGACGCGCAACGGGCGTTTCGAATTGCACTGGGTCGATCCGTTTGGCGGCGACGACGAAGAGCAGGTCGGCGAGGATCGGATCGTCGCGCCGTTGCCGGGAACGGTAGTGGCGCTGCTGGCGGAGGTCGGCGCGAAGCTCGAGAAGGGCGCGCCGATCCTGACGCTGGAAGTGATGAAGATGGAGCAGACGTTGCGCGCGCCATTTGCGGGTGTCTTGAAGGCCATCAAATGCAAGGTCGGCGATATCGTCGGCGAAGGCGTCGAACTCGCCGAGATCGAACCGGCGGGTGAGTGAACGGTCATGAGCGATCAAGTTCGTATCGTTGAGGTCGGTCCACGTGACGGCCTTCAGAATGAGAAGGCGCAGGTCAGCGTTGACGGGCGGGTCACGTTCATCGAGGCGTTGCTTGCGGCGGGGCTACACACGGTCGAGGTTGGCGCATTCGTCTCGCCGAAGGCCATTCCGCAGATGGTCGGTTCGGACGAAGTGCTGCGGCGCGTGAGCCGTCATCGGCGACGGTGAATTTCACGTTCTGGTGCCGAACGAAAAGGGCTATGAGGCGGCACGTGCCGCCGGCGCCAAGGTCATTGCGGTGTTCGGCTCGGCGTCCGAAGGCTTTTCGCGCGCCAACATCAATTGCTCGGTTGCGGAATCCATCGAGCGCTTCAAGCCGGTCATCGTGCGCGCGAGCTCGTGCCGACGGCATCAAGGTGCGCGGCTATATCTCCTGCGTTCTCGGCTGTCCCTATGATGGCGAGATCAAGCCGCAGGCGGTGGTCGACGTCGCAAAGGTCCTCTGGGATCTCGGCTGCTACGAGGTCTCACTCGGCGACACCATTGGAGTCGGGACGCCGAAGAAGGCACGCGAGCTGTTGCGCGCCGTTGCAGGCCATGTGCCGATGGCAAATCTCGCGATGCATTTTCATGACACCTACGGCCAGGCGCTCGCCAATCTCTATGCCGGGATGGAAGAAGGCGCGCGGGTGATCGATTCTGCGGCCGGTGGTCTCGGCGGATGTCCGTACGCGCCAGGGGCAACCGGCAACGTCGCGACCGAGGATGTCGTCTATATGCTGGAAGGCATGGGGATCGCCACCGGGGTCGACATGACGAAGCTGGTTGCGGCGACCAACGAGATCAGCCAATCGATCGGCCGGCCTCCCGTGAGCCGGGTGGCGGCTGCGTTGAATGCCAAGCGGCTGGCGACCAACCGCTAGTCTATTTGCTTCCGTCCGGACCCATCACGAGATTCGGCAGCCCTGTCGAGATTTCCGGCACGAAGCACAGGATCAGCACCGCCACCATCATCAGCAGCACGAACGGCAGCGTGCCGAAAATGACATCGCGCAGTGGGATGTCGGGCGCGACGTTACGAATGACGAAAATATTCAAGCCGACGGGTGGGTGAATGAGCCCCATCTCCATCACGATGGTCATGATGACGCCGAACCAGATGATGTCGAAGTTCGCGGCCCGAAGCGGCGGCAGGATGATCGGCGCCGTCATCAGGATGATCGACACCGGTGGCAGGAAGAAGCCTAGCACGACGACCATGACGAGGATCGCCGCCAGCAATTCCCAGCGCGGCAGATGCATCGCGACGATGGATTCAGCTACCGACTGCGAGATGTGCAGGTAGCTCATCACATAAGAATAGAGCAGTGACATGCCGATGATCATCATCAGCATGGTGGATTCGCGGATCGTCGATGTCAGGATCGGTGCGAGGTCGGAAGGCCTCCAGACGCTATAGATGATCGCGATCAGGACCAGCGCGAGCAGACCGCCGAGACCGGCGGTCTCCGACGGTGTGGCGTAGCCGCCGTAGAGCGCTATCATCACGCCGGTGAGTAGCAGCACGAAGGGAAGAACCCGAGGCAACGAGCTGAAGCGCTCGGCCATCGTGAATTCGTCATGAACGAGGATCGCCGATTCCACGCCGCTCTTGCTGTAGGCCTCGCTGGCGGCAGCGTATTCCTTGCGAAAGCGCATTACCGCGTAGGTACCGAACAGCGTCACCAGCAGCAGGCCAGGCCCGATGCCGGCGAGAAACAGCCGCCCGAGCGACTTTTCGGCGGCGACCGCAAACAGGATCATGGTGATCGAAGGCGGCAGCAGGATGCCGAGCGTGCCGCCGGCGGCGATGATTCCGGCCGCGAAGCCACCGGAATAGCCGCGCTTGCGCATCTCGGGAATGCCTGCCGAGCCGATCGCCGAACAGGTCGCCGGCGAAGAACCGGCCATCGCTGCGAACAGCGCGCAGGCGAACACATTGGCGACACCCAAGCCGCCGGGAACGCGATGTAGCCAGGCATGGAGTGCCGAATAGAGATCCTGGCCGGCGCGTGACTTGCCGATTGCCGCGCCCTTGAGGATGAACAGCGGGATCGACAGCAGCGTGATCGAGGCCATTTCCTCGTAGACGTTCTGCGTCACGGTATCGAGCGACGCCGCAGGCATGTAAATGCCCATGAACACGACCGCGACGGCGCCGAGTGCAAACACGATCGGCATTCCGGAAAACATGGCAAACAGCGTGGCGAGTCCGTAGGACACGCCAATTCCAAATACCGTCATCGGCGGGAAGCTCTGGCAATAGGAGAGACGATTTGCAAAAGGAGCTGGACGCATAACAGCGTCATGCCCAAGGCCATCAGGCCGTAGGGGATCGCGAGTGGAGGCGACCACATTGAATTCGAGACCTGGCCGTCGGACCAGGCTTCGTGCGTCAGCGTCCAGGACTTCCAGCAGAAGAACACGCAAAATCCGAAGCTCGCGACGTCGACGAGCCACAGACGAACGCGGTTGACGAAGGGGGAGAGCAGCCCGACAAACGCCTCGATGCCGATATGGCCGCGCTGGTGCTGGACCCAGGCCGAGGTCATGAAAGTGGCGCCGACCAACAAGAAAACGGCGGCTTCATCCTGCCAGTAGTTCGGAGACTGAAACAGCGCGCGACCGAGCACGCTGTAGCTAAGGATGGCGCAGGCCGAGATCAGCGCAATGGAGGCGAGAACGAGAATGATGCGGTTGCACCAGGCGAGCGCACGCTCCAGCGCCGCGACCAGCACGGGGCTGGGCGCGGCGTCGGACGAACCAACCTGATCCGGCAGTGGACCGTGCATCATGCCGAGACGTCGGAGGCGAGCTTCAGCAATTTGGCGGCGGTCGCCGTCTTTGCGCCGTAGTCCTTCCAGGCGGTATCGCGGGCGATGTCGCGCCACTTGTTCACGATGGTCGCGTCGAGTTCGCTGACCTTGGCGCCGGCCTTGGCGTAGACCTTCGCCACTTCTGTGTCGTCTTCCTGCGCGCCCTTGCGGCCGAAAGCTTCCATTTCCTGGCCCAGTGCCAGGATCGTGTCCTGATGGTTTTTCGGAAGGCCGTCGAAGATCGACTTCGACATCAAAAGCGGTTCGAGCATGAACCAGTAGGAAGCTTTCGCGCCCGAGGTCAGCGCCTTGGCGACCTCTTCGAGCCGGAACGAAATCAGGCTGGTGGAGGAGGTAATGCCGGCGTCACACGCGCCGGTCTGCATCGCCGCGTAAAGCTCATTCGACGGCACCGACAGCACCGCTGCGCCCGCCGTCTGGAGCACCATGTCCATTTCGCGCGATCCGCCGCGGACCTTCAGGCCCTTGGCGTCTTCAGGCGCCACGATCGGCCGGGAGCGGCTGGCGACGCCGCCGGCTTGCCAGACCCAGCTCAGGATGATGATGCCCTTGTCGGCGAGGAAGTCCGAAAGCGCCTTGCCGACCGCGTTCTTCTTCCAGTTCATGCCCTGGTCGTAGGTCGAGACCAGGCCCGGCATCAGCGCGATGTTGGTTTCCGGCACTTCGCCGCCGGCGTAGGGGAGAGGGTAAAGGCTGATGTCGAGCGCGCCCTTGCGCATCGCCGAGAATTGCGCGTTGGTCTTGATCAGGGAGGAGTTGGGATAGATTTCGGCGGTGATTTCGCCGCCGGTGCGCTTGGCCAGTTCGGCCCCGAACATCCGGCACAGCCGGTCACGGAAATCGCCACTGTCGATGGAGCCGCCCGGGAACTGATGCGAGATCTTCAGGGTGGTGGCGGCCTGAGCGGTACCGAGCCCGAACTGCAAAATGGCCGGTGCGGCGAGCGTGGATGCAAGGATGTGGCGACGCGTGTACATATTAACCCTCCCTGGGCGATGCTGGGGCAATTTCTCGTATTGTTTCGGACGGAGTTAAGTCGAAGGACATCCTAACCCGTCTCTTTCCCGACGAATGTTATCGAAAAGTATGAGACCGGCAGACGTGCATATTGGTGCGCTGCAAACTGTGGCGAAATTGCTGGAGCCGCCCGGATATTTCGAATTTTACGAAGATCGAGCCGTCGCCAGCGGCTGAATGCGTGTCACACAGCAAAACTTTTTTCAATACCGCGTAACGAAGGCCGGTACGGGATCGTCGTTACGGTGGACGGCCCAGGCCGCCATGAAACCGCTTTCCTCCCAAGAAGGACACCCACCATGACCATCAATACCCGTCTCGCGCTCGGCCTTTCTGCGGCAGCGCTCTCGCTCAGCCTGGCGCTCGCCCCTGCCTTCGCCGAGGACTCGATGAAGAAGGACGACGGTATGAAGAAGGACACGATGTCCAAAGACGGCATGAAAAAAGACGATGGCATGATGAAGAAGGACACCATGTCCAAGGACGGCATGAAGAAAGACGACGGCATGATGAAGAAGGACAGCATGTCGAAGTAGTTTTCCGGCCATCGACAGTCGGCGGGCTCGCCTGAAAGGGCGGGCCTGTCGTGTTTTGGCAACCTTTCGACTGGCCCTGCGGCTGGGTGACGCACACGCGAGATATTTCGCGATGCCGCGTAACAGGCGGGAGCCTGAAACCGTCGATCTCGTCAGCGGCTCGATTTCCCCTGGAGCGATTTTCGAAAGATGCTGTCTATGCCCTTCCGCTTAGCCTCCGCCGTGCGGCTTGCCGCGGCTGTCCTTTTGTTGGGACCTGCGTTCACCTCGACCGCGTCGGCGCAAGATGTGATGCAGCTCGACCTGGAATTTCGCAATTCGTTGCTACGAAAGTCGCCGTCCGAGGGCTATGCGGGCCGCCAGGAAGGTCGACGCACGGACGACGGTGTGGCCCAGGAGCCGATCAATCCGGCGCAGCGTCAGCCTCGGCGACACCGGCACAAGACGTAATGCCGGCCAAAAAGCAGTCGGCGGCTCGCGAGAACCCCTGGTCCGCCGATGCGGTCTCAAGGAGGCAGCGACTTTTTCAATTCCAGCTTGATGCCCGAGGTATCGGCCACGACCTCTGGCGCGATGCTCCAGGCCGCGATCACGACCAACATCAGCAAGGTTGCGAGAGCCAATGCGCTGACGCTTGCCGCGAGGTAACTTTTCGACGCTTTGTACATGAAACGCTCACGCTGTGATCCTCCCCAGGGCAGCGCTTACTGGCGTCACCGAGTCGCAGGGCAAGTTCGTGGCAGCCGAGCGGCTATTTCTCGGACTTGTTTCCGCTGCGGGCAAGGCGGCCGGAAGCTGGCTCGCCTGGGCGGCAGCGGCGGGGCGTTGCCTTCGTGGATGTCGCAAGGGAATCCGTAGCGCCGCCGGTTCATTCCTGCGCAAGCGCGGCGACAGCGGTTGCCGGCTTCTCCGGTACGCGGGCAGCACCGGAGCGAAGCGCCCCTCGGGATTTTTCGATGGCCTGGTTTGCCGATGATACGAGATCCGGCCCCGGAAACAGTGCGTGACCGACGTCGGCGGCGAGGGCAGCCAGATCCCGTCCAAGCGCTTTCAACGCCTGCGGCGATTGCTGTCCGGTGATCGAGACGCCGCTGATACCGAACCGCGGCCGCCGTTCATCGTCGACCACGAGCGCGGCAACGGACGTCAGCCCCCGAAACAAATAGCCGTCGTCGAGCGACCAGCCGCGGTCGCGCGCTTCGAGAACCTGCTTTTCAAATTCCGTGAAGGAGAGGGGCGTCTGCCAGCGCGGAACCGCAAAACGGCGCCGCAATTCCGCTGATGGCACTTGCAGTGTCGCGGCGACACATCGGCCGACCGCGCCGGCGAGTAGCGGCATCCGATAACCCAATTTGATTTCGACCCGGACCGCAGTTTGGCTGTGCGCCCGATCGATGAGAACGAGGCGGCCGTCCTCGGTAATGCGCCACAGCAAGATCAAGGTCTCATATTTGAGCGCCAGCCGCTCAAGCTCGGGGCGAATGAGCTCGGCGTGGCTGGTCCCGAGCAGGCTCGCGGCCATTTCGGCCATCGCCAGGCCGAGCCGGTAGGTTTTGTCGGTCTCATCGAACGAGACATAGTGAAGGCGCGCGAGCGTGCGGAGGATTCCAAAGACCGTGCTTGCGCTAATTCCAGTCGCGCGCGTGACCGCGGTGACGCCCAACGGCCTGGAACTGCCGGAAAGACATCGCAGTATCCGCAGCGCATTCACCACCGCTCCCACGTCCTTGGGTACGCGCGCGGCTTTCTTCGCCGGATTTTCCTTTTTCTTCTTCAATGACCTTTGCCTCTCCAAGCACGGACGTGTTGACGCCAACGCGTCAGCCAGCCCTCAGCCGTTCGATTTCATCGATGGCCGCGGGATTGTCCAAAGACGACAAATCCCCCGGCGGCGATCCCGTATAAATGTTCCGGAGAACTCGCCGCATCACTTTTGAGCTTCGCGTCTTCGGCAAGCAGCCGATCGCATGCACCACGGAGGGCCGGAATGCCCGGCCGAGCCTTTGGGCGACATAGTCTGAGACCTGTTCGGGAAAGTTGTTCGGCAGCGGCTGTTGTGGCGCGGGAACGATGAAGACGACGAGGCGCTGGCCTTTCGCTGCGTCCTCGATTCCGATGGCGGCGGCCTCGCTCACGCCAGGCATTTCAAGCAGGACGTCCTCGACCTCCGCTGGGCCGAGGCGTTTGCCGGCCACCTTGATGGTGTCGTCGGAGCGTCCGAGAAGAAAGAAATGGCCGTCCGCTTCCTCGACAGCCAGGTCTCCATGGATCCACAAGCCAGGCACCGAACGCCAATAGGTGTCGAGATAGCGCTCGCGGTCTTCCCAGAACGCCTGTGTCATTCCGAGAAATGGCGCGGCGACCGCAAGCTCGCCGACGCTGCCGCCAAGACGCGTTCCGTCTCCAGAGGCGACGAATGCCGAGATCCCCGGGCTGACGGTGTTGAAACCCGCAGGCCGGATCGGCTTGACGTTGACGCTGGCCAGCAACGCACCCGACGCCTCAGTGCCCCCGGTGTAGTTGATCAGGGGTGCCGTGCCATGTCCGAAGGTGCGGCAAAGCCAGTTGAAATGCTCGGGCGCGATCGCTTCACCGCTCGTAATCATGAGCCGGATCGAACTTACGTCGCCGACGCAAGCCTCGGCTTCGTGCGCGGCCATGCCGCGGATCAGGGTGGGCGAGACGCCGAGATGGGTTACCTTGTGGCGCTCCACAAGCCGCGACACGCGTGACCAGTCCGGCGCGTCCGGCGCACCATCGTAGCAGACCATGGTGGCGCCACGCATGAGGGTTGCGGCGGTGAAGATTGGTCCCGCGACCCAGCCCATGTCCGCCGGCCACAGGAAGCGGTCGCCCTCGCGAAGGTCATAAAAGATGGTCGCGTCATGCACGACCTTTACGGGAAAGCCGCCATGGGTGTGGACGATGCCCTTTGGCTTTCCGGTCGTGCCCGATGTGAAAATGATCATGAAGGGATCATTCGCCGTCATCCGGCGCGCGTTTGTTCCAGCCGGTGGTTCCGCTAGCAACTCACGCCAGTTAATGACCTTCGGTCCGATAACGGGACGATCCTTGGCGGGCTTCAAGATCAGGAATTCGACAGAGGGCAGGCGGCTCGCCGCTTCCAGAAGTGTCCGCCCGCTCTCGACCGGGCGTCCACGGCGGTAGAAGGCGGACGAGCCGATGATGGCGCGGGCGCCGGCCGCCGATAGTCGCGAACAAACCGCGTCGACTTCAAAACCGGAAAACAGCGGAACGACCAGGCCACCGATATAGGGGATCGCCAACAGCGAGACGACGGCTTCGATCCCGGATTCCATCAGAAGGCCGACACGGTCGCCGGGGCGGATGCCGAGTTTGATCAGGCCGGACGCGAATGCTTCCACCTGACGCTTTAATTCGGCATAGGTCACGGCCCTGACGTCGCCCGCCTCGTTTTCGGCGATGACGGCCGGCCGATCGGCTTGCCGCTTGTCGCTCGCTCGATGCAGGATCGAGTTGACCCAATTCAGCTCCCCGCCGACGAACCATTTCGGAAACTCGACGCCGTCCGACAGGTCCATGTACTCGTTGTAAGGCTTCGACCACACGACCCCGCAAAACGCGTTGACGCCGGCCCAATATCTGGCTGGCTCATCGATCGAGAAGCGGTAGAGGGCATCGAAATCGTCAAGCCCGAAATGGCGCATCAGTTGTGTAGCGCTGGCCTCCGACATGGTGCGCGGGTCGGGATGCCAGACGTCACTTTCGAATTCTTGCGCCATGCGAGCTTCCGTCTTCTTCAAAGTTGAGGCTTTAACGGCGTGGCATTCTTCCGAGCTACTTCGTCATCGTCAGCGGGCACTTGCTTTGTGACAATTTGCGGAAGGCATCGGCTCCCGGCACCTCGCCGACGATTTCGAAGAAGTCCCAGTCGCCTTTCGATTGGGCCGGGCTCTTGATGCGAGCAAGGAACATGTCGTGCAGCATTCTGCCGTTGGGCAGGAGCTTGCCGTTTTGCAGGAAAACGTCGTTCATCGGTGTCGCCAGCAAATGGGCGCGGACCTTGTCGGCGTCGGTGCTGTTGGTGGCCTTGATGGCGGCCAGATATTGCAACACCGCTGAATAGATGCCGGCCTGAAACATCGTCGGCATCTTCTTGTGGGTGGCAAAGAAGCGCTGGCCGAACGCTCGCGTTTGTTCGTTGCGATTCCAGTCGAAGGCCGTCACGACCGTCATGCCCTGCATGGCCTCAAGCCCGAGCGAGTGCACGTCGGTATTGATCGCGTACATCGTGCCGATGGCGATGCCTTCCTGGGGCAGGCCGAATTCTCGCGCTTGCTTCAGGGCGTTCACCAGATCGGCGCCGCCGGAGCCAAACAGGATGGCCTTTGCCTTGGTGGAGCGGGCTTGCAGCAGGAACGAGGCGAAGTCGGCGTTGTTGGTCGGGTGGTGCACTGCGCCGACGACCTTGGCGCCATTGGCCTCGGCTGCTTCGCGCGCCGTTTGCTCAAGCGCAGCACCCGCCGCGCCATCCGGCGTGATGATGAACCATGTGTCCTTGCCGTCGCGCATCAAGGCTGCGGCTTCCGCGCGCCCGACCGAATACGTATCCCAGACCCAAGAAAGACCGTAGCCGTTGCATTCCTGCTCGCTGAGCCGATCGTTGATCGTGGTAGCTGAAGAAAACAAGTTTGTGGGCGCGACCGGCCGCGCTGTTCACGGCAAGGGCGACGCTTGAGTTAGGCACGTCGAAGATCGCGCTCACCCCTTGATCGAACCATTGCTGTGCGATGGCCAGTCCGATGTCGGCCTTGTTCTGGGTGTCACCCGACAGAACCTCGACCTTGTCCGTCATGCCGCTGTCCGCGATCGCCATCTTGGCGGCCAAAACGGAACCGGGCCCGCCGTAGTCCGCATAGACCGACGACATGTCCGACAGAACGCCGATCTTGACCGCAGGATCCGCCCCCGCACCATGGGAGCTGCAAACCAATGAGACCGCCCCAAGCAGGGCTATCGCCGTCCTGCGCATCTCGTCCTCCCAAATGAATTCTGTTGTTATTTATGTTCAGAGGGTAGCATACTATTCGGTATTGTGAATACCCGGCGGGGACGCGTGACAACGTGTCCGAATAGTCCGGGCAGGGAGCCAACGCCATGCAGCAAGCCGCGCCGCGATACGCCGCTTATCAGCGTCTTCAGTTCGACACTCCGGCGCCGCGCGTCATTCGCATCACCATGAACAACGGCAAGATGAATACGGCTGACGCGGTGATGCACCGCGAACTTGCTGAGGTGTGGCGCGATGTCGACGCAGATCCGGAAGTGAACGCTGTGATCATCACGGGCGCCGGCAAATATTTTTCGGCCGGAGGCGATTTCTCGTTCGTTCAAGCCCAGATCAACAGTTTCGAAGCCCGTGCCCATGGTTGGAGAGAAGCGCGCGACCTCGTCTATAATTGCATCAATTGTTCAAAGCCCGTCATCAGCGCGATGCGAGGTGTCGCGGTCGGGGCCGGACTGGTCTGCGGAATCCTCGCGGACGTTTCGCTCGCCACGAAGGATTGCCGCATCCTGGACGGTCATACGCGGCTCGGCGTAGCGGCAGGCGATCACGCGGCGATGATCTGGCCATTGCTATGCGGCATGGCCAAAGCGAAATACTACCTGATGACCTGCGATACGCTGTTAGGGGCCGAGGCCGAGCGGATTGGATTAATTACCGAAGCGCTTGACGACGACGCGCTCGATCATCGCGCGATCGAGATCGCAAGCCGGCTGGCGAATGGCGCCCAGGCCGCGATCAAGTGGACCAAATACGCGATGAACAACTGGTTGCGGCAGGCGGGGCCCACATTTGACGCTTCGCTTGCCATGGAGTTTTTGGGCTTCGACAGCCCCGAGATTAAGGAAGGGCTCGCTTCACACTTGGAAAAACGTCCGCCTTCCTTTCCAAAGAAGAGCCCGTTTTAGGTCCGCGGTGCGAAGGAGGGGTGCTCGGGCAGGGTCTTCGATCTGTTGAACGCCTGAGCATGGCAGCGTAGCGACGGACGCGAGCCGCCCTCAGGCAAGGTCGGCAGGCTTTTGAGCCAGGGGCCCTTCGTCACCTTCAAAAAGGATGCGCTCGGCGGCCCCTTCGAGGTCGTCATACTGGCCGTGCTTCATCGTCCACATGAAGGAAGCAAGACCTGCCAGTCCCAATCCGAGCGCAACGGGGATCAGAAAGAAGAAGTCGATCATGCGACCGCTCCGGGTGCGGGGGAGGAAGTAGCTCCATCCGTACGATCGGACCGCTTCGCGGCGCGAGCCGCAAGGGCACCAAGACCGGGTCGCAGCGCATTTCCCACGACGAGAATTGAGGATAGCGACATGGCGACAGCCGCCAAAAGCGGCGTCACGTGACCCAGTACCGCGACGGGGACGGCGATGAGATTGTAGCCGATCGCAAGCACGAAATTTTGCCGGACACGTTGGCCGGCTTCGCGTGCGACAGCGATCGCTTGCGGAACGGCGGCAAGGCTCTCGCGCATGAACACGAGATCGGCGGCGTTGCGGCCGATGTCGGCCGCCGAAGCCGGCGCCATCGAAACATTGGCTTCAGTGAGCGCAGGCGCATCGTTCAGCCCGTCACCGACCATCAGCACCGTTCTTCCGGCTTCCTTCAGTGAGGTGATGGCGCGGACCTTGGCTGCGGGTTGAGCGCCGGCTGTATAGGCGACGCCGCATCGTGACGCGATGTCGCGAACACGGTGAGCATTGTCGCCGGACAGAATTGACAGAGCGAGGTGAGAAGCTCTGAGGTCGGAAATTGCCTCGCGTGCGCCAACTCGAAGGTTGTCTTCAACGCGAAACACGGCTCTGCACCGGCCATTTATCGAAAGGGCGACGGCTACATCGTCGCCCACGGCAGCGGACTGCGGTCCGGAAATTGCCCAATCGGGACGACCCAACCGATAGAGGTCGGCGCCTGATCTTGCTTCGAGGCCCATTCCCGGGAATTCGGATACGTTATCGAATACGAACGTCGCGCGCGCATCGCTCAATTTAGCCAACGCCATGGAATATGGGTGCCTGGAATGCGCGGCGATGGCGGCTGCCAGCGCGTTTGCATCTGCGTCCCCGGTACCGACAAGCCGGGGATTGCTCGTCGTCAGCGTACCGGTCTTGTCGAAAACGACGGTGTCGACATTTGCGAGCCGTTCAAGCGCGCTGCCGTCGCGGATCATGATGCCTTTTTCGAACAACCGCTTTGCGGCCACCACATGCACCATCGGCACGGCGAGGCCGAGCGCGCAGGGGCAAGTGACAATGAGGACGGCGATCGCGATCGTGATCGAGCGGTGCAGGTCGCCGGTTGCGATCATCCACCCCGCAAACGTCAGAACGGCGGTGGCATGGACCACCGGCGCATACAGCCGCGAGGCGCGGTCGGCGATACGGCGGTAGGCCGAGCGACCGGCTTCGGCGGCTTCCATCATTCTGGTCATCTCGGCCAGGAACGATCCCTTTGCCGTTGCCGTCGCAACGATTTCGATTGGGCCGGTGAGATTGAGAATGCCCGCTTGCAATTGAGCGCCCTCGGCTGCCGCCCGCGGGGCGCTCTCGCCCGACACCAGGGAACAGTCGAGTTCGGAGTTTCCCTTGGCGATATAGCTGTCGACAGGAACACGTTCTCCCGCCGCCAGCAAAAGAGTCATGCCCGGTTCGATCTCGTCGACGGGAAGGTAAATTCGGGTTCCGTCAGGCTTGAGGATCAGTGCGCCGCGCGCGGAAAGCCGGGCCAATCCCTGGACCGCCTGGCGTGCCCGATCGCGCATGACGTGATCGAGCGTCCGTCCGATCAGCAGAAAAAACAGCAGCGAGACGGCCGCATCGAAATAGGCGTGGTGGCCATGATGGATCGGTTTCGTAAAGACTGAGACCGAAAGCCAGCAGTACCCCGATGGAAATCGGGACGTCCATGTTGGTTTGACCATGACGCAGGCTGTTCCATGCCGAGCGAAAGAATATCCGTCCCGAATAGGCGAGGGTCGGCAATGCAATCGCCGCGGAAATCCAGTGAAAGACGTCACGTGTTTCGGTCTCCGCGCCTGACCAGATCGACACCGATAGCAGCATGATGTTGCTGGTGGCGAAGCCCGCGACAGCGAGCGCGCGCAGGAGCTGCGACAGCGTTTTGTCCGTGCCCTCGGCGCCGACATCATGGATGTGCGCCTGATAGCCGACTCGCTTCCAGTGCCGAGCATCAACGGCGGCGGAGTTTCACCCGTCCACAACACGGTAACGCGGCGGCCGGAGAGGTTGGCGCGTACATGAACGACGCCGTCGAGCTTGCGCAACGCCGTCTCGATCTTTTGCAGGCATCCCCCACAATGAATATCGGGGACCGAAAGATCGCTCTGGCGGTGGCCGTCGCGCACCGTCCGGCTCGCAAGAAGGAGCTCCTCGTCAGCGCTTGTGTGCTGATCGAAGCAGATCTCGGCGCCAGGTATGCAGCAACTCATCAAACCAGCTCCAACTCCGCGCCAACGGAACACGAAATCCGTTACTTGGCTCCAGCCTGAACGGTCCGATAGGCATGCCATGTGGCATGGCCTAGCAACGGATAGACCACGATCAATCCGATCATGCCGGTTGCAAGACTGAACAGAAACAGTGCGAGGACGATCACCGCCCACACCAGCAAGACCCGAAGATTGTTCCAGACCAGCGCCATGCTGCTGCCCATCGCGGTCAATGCATCGACCGGCTCTTCGAGCAGCATGGGAATCGAGAAAACGCTGATCGCAAAGGAAAAGGCGGCGAACAATCCGCCGACCACGGTGCCGATGACCAGCATTGCCTGACCCTCGCCGGTCGTGAACAGCATCGGTGCGATGCGGTTCAGTCCGGGGAAGGGCAACAGGCCGAAGAACAGCGCATAGATGATGACCGCTGCGCGCATCCAGACCATCATGAGCAGGCTGAGCAACACGCCGGTGAATATGATCTGGCCGCCAGAACGGGGTTGAACAAAGAAGATGGCGCGCCAGGTCAAAGCCTGCCCCGCTTCGATTCGGCGGCTTTTCTCATAAAGCCCAACAGCGAGGATCGGACCGACCACCATGAAACCGGCAAACGCCGGAAACAGAATGTAATCCCAGCCGAGCGCAATCAGTCCGCCGACAAAGCCGACCGAGATCAGGAAGATGATCACGCCGTAAGCAATGCTCAAGGACGGAGAGATCCGGAAATCGCGCCATCCCAGCGCTAGCCAGTTGAAAGGGTCGGCCATGCTGAGCGAACGCGCCCATCGGTTCTTGGTGGGGAGGGGAGGTGTCACGGACGGAATGGTTGTCATGGCGCGCTCGCTCTCAGGAATGGCCTGCGTCCGACGGCGGCGGGGTGCAGGACGACTGGGCCGCACTGAACAGTCCGCGCCCGACGCTCCCTTCGCCTTGCCGCAGATGGGTGACGCAGGCGGGTTGGGAGATCGTCGCGACATAGATCAGATGCGCGTTGGCGGCCAGGACCGCGGCGGCAGCAAGAGCAACCACCAGCCAGAGACGCAGATGGGTCCGGCGCTCCGGGATGCGCATTTGAAGCAGTCTCGTTCATGGCGCCGCCGTCCTCTTGTCGAGCAGATAAAGCGTCAGGATCTTCCGATCCAGCGCAGACAGACGGCTTTCCCATGTCGGCATGTGGCCTTGTCGGCCGCCCCAGACCGTATTGTCGATCGTTTCGAGATTGCCGCCGTAAATCCAGAACTTGTCGGTCAGGTCGGGCGCGCCGGCCTCCGGGTTGCCTTTCGCGTTTTCGCCGTGACACGCGACGCAATTGTCGGCGAAGATTTTCTTGCCGGATTCCACGTCCTTGGCGTCAAGCCCCTTCGCCGCGGGGTTGGACAATGAGTATACGAACGCGCCACCTTCTGAACGTCCGCAGCCCGGTAACATCTGGTCACGACCGAATGCCGGCATCTGCGAGACGTGTGTATCCTTGTGTGCCGAGTTGATGCCGACCCGAATGGTATTGAAGATGTCCTCAGGCTTGCCGCCCCAGAGCCAGGACGACGTCGTCAGGTTCGGAAAGCCTGGGCCGCCCTTCGCATCGAGCCCGTGACACGGCGCGCAATTGCCGCCGAACAATGTGTGGCCGGTCTCTCTTGCGCGCGCCATCAGAACCGGATCGGCCAGGATCGCTGCATAGCTTTCGGTTTCGATTTTCCTGGTCCAGGCGCTGCGGTCTTCCGAGGCGTCTTTCAACGAAGCGGCGACGATTTGACGTTGATCAATGCCGAGAAGACCCTTGGTGTAGCTTACGCCGATCGGCCATGCCGGCATCAAAATCCAGTAGCCGACGGAATACACGAAAGCCAGGATGAGGAAGAAATACACCGCGCGTGGCACGGGCGTGTTCAGTTCCTTGATGCCGTTCCATTCATGACCGGTGGTCAGATAGCCGGTGAGGCTGTCGCGATCGGGTTGGTCTACCGACATGGCCTGTCCTCATCGCGCAGGATCGAGTGGGCAGCGTGATCGAACCGCTTCTTGTTCGAGGGCCAGAACGTGTAGACCAGGACTGCGGCCGACAGCGCGATCAGATAGAACAGTCCGAAGGATTTGGAGATCGCAACGAGCGCGTCATGCTCTACGTTCATCGGCTTCCTCCCGCCTCTGCCATCGGCTTGTGGGCTGCGTCGGTCAGACGGCCAAGAATTTGCAAGTAGGCAACCAGCGCATCCATTTCGGTCAATCGGCCGGGCTCGCCGTCGAAGGCACGAACGGTCGTCGCCTTGCCATAGCGCTTGGCTACGCCATCGGCTTGCGGTGAATCGGGGCTAGCCTGGCCGTAAGCGTCGAGCGCCGCATTTGCGATCATTTCGTCGGTGTAGGGAACGCCGACAGCGCGTTGTGCCTTTAGAGTGAAGCGGAAGGTCTCCGGTCCTGAGTTCTGTCTCCAGCAGCCAGCCATAGGCCGGCATGACCGAGACCGGCACCACGTCGCGTGGATTGTTGAGATGGGCAACATGCCATTCGTCGGAATATTTTTCGCCGATCCGTGCCAGATCCGGCCCGGTGCGCTTCGATCCCCACAGCATCGGATGGTCGTATTTGGATTCGACGGCGAGCGAGTAGGGACCATAACGATCGACCTCGTCGCGCAACGTGCGGATCATCTGGGAATGGCAGGCATAGCAGCCTTCGCGGATGTAGATATTGCGGCCGGCGAGTTCGAGCGGCGTGTAGAGCCGCATGTCGGGCGCGTCCTCGACGGTCTGGTGGATGGTGAACAATGGTGCGATCTCGACCAGGCCGCCGATGCTCGAAACCAGGATGATTCCGAGCACGAGGCCGATCGCTTTGCGCTCAAGCCGGTAATGAAAACCGAAGATGGACACGATGCCTTACTCCGCCGGTTGGGCTGCGGCCGCACCCGCAAGCCTTGGCTCGGGCAGATCGCCGGTCTGCTCTCTGGTCGCGGTGGCGGTCTGGATCGTCATCCAGACATTGTAAGCGCCGACACACGCTCCGATCAGAAACAGCAGGCCACCGATGGCACGCGCGACATAGTAAGGGTGCATCGCGATCAGGCTGTCGATGAAGGAATAAGCGAGCGTGCCGCTCTCGCTATAGGTTCGCCACATCAAGCCCTGAATGATGCCGGAATTCCACATCGCGAAGACGTAGACAACGGTGCCAGCCAGCGCGAACCAGAAGTGCACCTCCACGAGCTTTGCCGAATACATGCCCTCGCGTTTCCAGAGCCAGGGCACGGATGCGTAGATCGCGCCGAGCGTAATCATCGCAACCCAGCCCAGCGCGCCGGCATGGACGTGGCCGATGGTCCAATCGGTGTAATGGGACAGCGAATTGACCGATCGGATCGCCATGAACGACCCTTCGAACGTGGTCAGGCCGTAGAACACCGCTGCGACCATCATGAAGCGCAACGTGGCGTCGTCGCGAACCTTGTGCCAGGCGCCGTTGAGCGTCATCAGCGCATTGCCGGCCGACGCCCAGGATGGCACCAGCAGCATCAGGGAAAAGGTCATCCCGAGCGTCTGGACCCACTGCGGCAGCGCCGTGTAGTGCAGGTGGTGCGAGCCGGCCCACAGGTAGAAGAAGGTGATGCCCCAGAAGCTGATGATCGAGAGCCGGTAGGAGAAAATGGGCCGGCCTGCTCGCATCGGCAGAAAGTAGTACATCATGCCGAGAAAGCCCGACGTCAGGAAGAACGCCACCGCGTTGTGGCCGTACCACCACTGAGTCATGGCATCCTGGACACCTGAAAACGCCGAGTAGCTTTTCGCGTGTCCGAATGAAACCGGGACGGCGAGGTTGTTGACGATATGCAGGATCGCCACAACCAGGATGAAGGCCATGTAGTACCAGTTCGAAACGTAGATATGCGGCTCCTTGCGACGCGCCAGCGTTCGCAGGTAGATCAGGAAGTAGACGACCCACACGATCACGAGCCAGATGTCGGCATACCATTCCGGCTCGGCATACTCCTTCGATTGAGTGATACCGATCAGGTAGCCGGTGACGGCAAGCACGCAAAACAGATTGTAGCCTGCCACGACGAACCAGGGGCTTAGTTGATCAGGCAGCCGCGCGCGCGTCGTCCGTTGCAAGACATAAAACGACGTCGCGATCAGCCCGTTGCCGCCGAACCCAAAGATCACGGATGTCGTATGGACGGGCCGTAGTCTGCCGAAGCTGGACCACGCCGGGCCAAATGTCAGATCTGGATTGACGAGCTGCCAGGCCACCCAGTCGCCAATCGCAAGGCCGAAGACGAGCCAGATCATCGACAAGACGATGCCGGCTTTGCTTGGGTCGTCGAAGTACTGCGCGAGCCGCTCGTGGGCCGGCTCGGGCGTGAAATAGCCGCCGCCGATCAACAAGATCGTCAGGACGGCGGCGAGGAAGATCAGCGCGCCGTGGAGACCGACCGGATCGTCCCGTCCGGCGAGGCCAAGCAACGCGCCCGCAGAGTGCGACTGCAAGGCTGATGAGAATGGCGAGTTGTCGCTCATTTCGGGTGAGTTGGCCGATCATCTGGGACCTTGCACGCGGGCGACCACAGGAACAGTGCCGCACGGATATAAAACCGCGATGAACCTATCGATTCCCAGTGCCGGGTTAGTTGATCCACATCAAATCGCACCGCCAACCGAACGCGCCTGGACGCGGCTCCCGGCGGTCGCATCCAAGCGAATGGGCGAAGCATCTTTCGGGGATGTTTGTTTGATGAAAAGCCGCAAACGTCGACCATCGTTGCCGCGGTCTCACGCGGCGAACTGCAAAGCTACATTGCGGCAGCGGCAGGTGTTTCGCGGCAGATCGCGCCGCAGAGAAAGTAATCCCGCAAGGCCATGCCAAAAGACCGGCGGAAAATCGCGGCCTTAATGTCTCAGCTTTTCCGAGAGGATATGTATCCTCTCATAAGTCATTGAAAAAATTGAAAGATTGGCGATCCCAGCAGGATTCGAACCTGCAACCCACGGAGTAGAAATCCGTTACTCTATCCAGTTGAGCTATGGGACCGTTGGGTCCGGCTTATACCACCGAATGTAAAAAATCAGCCTTCCAAGCGGGTTATACCCGAACCGATTTTCAGAGGTCGGCGACAAAGGACTGGGCGGGCCGGGCATGACCTGTCGGCCGGCTTTGCTCTGTCGCATCTTAATGGACGGCGGGTTGAAGACCCAGGGCCTCGACAAATGGCTTTCGACAAATGTCGTATGCGGACTTCTTCGCCCTTTAGTGCCTCCGCCACGAGTCCGTCACCTTTTAGCGCACTTCTTTTCAATCGGCGGCCCATTGGCCGCGCCGGGAGCTCCATCATGAACGGTTTGGTTCGGGCAGCAATTTTTTGCGCCATGCTGTCGTTTGGCCTGATTTCAGCCGCTCTCCCGTCAGCCCTCGCGGCGGACAAGGCTTTCAAGCGGGACGATCTCGCCGATTCCGCAATCAAGCTCGAGGCCCAGATCAAGACCGAAGCGGGCGTCGTCAGCAAATCGGGTGCGGCGTTGAAGTCCGATGCCGATGTCGCCTTCAAACGCAACGATTACCGGACCGGTCTGCAAATCCTCGGTCAAATCGCAACGACCACACCCGACGACAGCGGCAACTGGGTGCGGCTCGCCCGCACGATCTTCCAGATGCGGCCGGCCAATTCCAGCGAGCAGACCTTCCTGCTCGAACGCGCGTCGACGGCGGCCTATATCGGCTACCAGCGTGCCGCCAATCCCGGAGACGAGGCGGATGCACTCGCCGTGCTCGGCCGGGCGCTGTCGGAGCGCAAGCTGTGGCGGCCCGCGCTGGATAGCCTGCGGCTCTCGCTCGATTTGCGCGAGGTCGCCGATGTGCGAGGCCAGTATGAAAAGATGCGCGACGAGCATGGCTTCCGGCTGCTCGACTACACGATTGATTCCGATTCAGCCTCGCCGCGCGCCTGCTTCCAGTTCTCCGAAGATCTCGCCAAGCGCACCGACTTCGCGCCATTTTTGGCGCTCGCCGGCACCGACAAGCCGGCGCTCACCTCCGAAGGCAGGCAGCTCTGCGTCGACGGCCTGAAGCACGGCGAGCGTTACAACATCAATCTGCGCGCGGGCCTGCCGTCGACCGTAAAAGAAGGCTTGCCGAAATCGGCCGAGTTCAACATCTACGTGCGCGACCGCAAACCTTTCGTTCGCTTTACGGGACGCGCTTATGTGCTGCCGCGCACCGGCCAGCGCGGCATTCCGCTCGTGAGCGTCAATACGCCCGCCGTTTCGGTCAACGTGTTCCGGATCGGGGACCGCAACCTGATCAACACCGTGATCGAGGGCGACTTTCAACGCGCTCTGAGCCGCTATGAACTCACCAGCCTCGGTGACGAACGCGGCGTCAAGGTCTGGTCCGGCGAGCTCGCCACCGCCATGACGCTCAACCAGGACGTCACGACGGCATTCCCGGTGGACGAAGCACTCGGCACCTTGCAGCCGGGCATTTACGTCATGACAGCGGCGGCCAAGGGACCGGGGAGCGATGACGACGGCGGGCTGGCAACGCAGTGGTTCATTGTTTCCGACCTCGGGCTGACGGCGTTTTCCGGCAATGACGGCATTCATGTGTTCGTGAATTCGTTGGCGTCGACGGAGGCGGTAGCCAAGGCCGACGTCCGGCTGGTGGCACGCAACAATGAGATCCTCGCTACCCGCAAGACCGACGACTCCGGTCACGCGGTGTTCGAGGCAGGTCTCGCGCGCGGCGAGGGCGGGTTATCGCCGGCGATGCTGACGGTTTCCACCGACAAGGCCGACTATGCGTTCCTCAGCCTGAAATCCAATGCATTCGATTTGTCGGATCGCGGCGTGTCGGGCAGGGCAGTTCCCGCCGGAGCGGACGCCTTTGTCTACGCCGAACGCGGCGTCTACCGTTCCAACGAGACGGTCTATCTCACCGCGCTTTTGCGCGACGGTCAGGGCAATGCGATTTCAGGCGGTCCGCTGACGCTGGTCGTTGAGCGTCCTGACGGCGTCGAGTTCCGCCGTGTCGTGCTGTCGGATCAGGGCGGCGGCGGCCGAACGCTGTCGCTGGCGCTCAATTCGGCCGTGCCGACGGGAACGTGGCGAGTACGCGCCTTCACCGATCCGAAGGCCAATTCGGTCGGCGAGACGACCTTCATGGTCGAGGACTACATCCCCGAGCGTATCGACTTCGAAATCACCAGCAAAGACAAGCAGATCAAGGTAGATGCTCCGGTTGATCTCAAGGTCGCCGGGCATTTCCTTTATGGCGCGCCGGCGTCCGATCTCCAGGTCGAGGGCGACATGCTGGTCGCGCCCGCCGACGAGCGGACTGGCTTTCCCGGTTATCAGTTCGGCGTGGCGGATGAGGAGAGCGCGAGCAACGAACGCACGCCAATCGAGAACCTGCCGGAGTCCGATGCCAACGGCGTGGCGACATTCCCGGTGAGCATTGCAAAGCCGCCGACGTCGACGCGGCCGCAAGAGGCGCAGATTTTCATCCGCATGACGGAAGCGGGCGGCCGCGCTGTCGAGCGCAAGATCGTGCTACCGGTCGCCGCGACCGTCGCCATGATTGGCGTGAAGCCGCTATTTGGCGACAAGAACGTCGCCGAGGGCGACAAAGCCGCATTCGACGTCGTGTTCGTCTCGCCCGACGGGAAGCCCTTGGCGCGCGATGGCTTGCGCTACGAGCTTTTGAAGATCGAGTCCCGCTATCAATGGTATCGCCAGAATTCCTCCTGGGAATTCGAACCGGTCAAATCAACCAAGCGCGTTGCTGACGGTGACGTGACGGTCGCCGCCGACAAGCCCGCCCGCGTGACGCTGTCGCCGGAGCCTGGGCGCTATCGGCTTGATGTCAAATCGACCGATGCGGACGGCCCATTGACCTCGGTTCAATTCGACGTCGGCTGGTATTCCGACGGCAGCGCCGATACGCCCGACCTTCTGGAGACCTCGATTGACAAGCCGCAATATCAATCGGGCGACACCTTGGTGGTCTCGGTCAATGCGCGTACGGCGGGCAAGCTGACGATCAATGTGCTTGGCGATCGGTTGCTGACGACGCAGACCACCGACGTCAAGGAAGGCACCGCACAGGTCAGGATTCCCGTCGGCAAGGACTGGGGCACCGGTGCTTATGTCGTGGCGACGTTGCGCCGTCCGCTCGATGCGGCCGCGCTGCGCATGCCCGGCCGTGCCATCGGCCTGAAATGGTTCGGCATCGACAAGCAGGCGCGGACGTTGGCGGTCAACCTGTCGCCGCCGGCGCTGGTGCGCCCGAATTCGACGATGAAGCTGCCGGTGAAGTTGACCGGCCTCAATCCCGGTGAAGACGCCAAGGTCGTGGTGGCCGCAGTTGATGTCGGCATTCTCAACCTCACCAACTACAAGCCGCCGGCGCCCGACGACTATTATCTCGGCCAGCGCCGTCTGACCGCTGAGATCCGCGACCTCTATGGTCAGTTGATCGACGGCATGCAGGGCACCCGCGGTCAGCTCAAGACGGGCGGCGACGGTGCCGGCGCGGAATTGCAGGGCAGTCCGCCGACGCAGAAACCTCTCGCGCTCTATTCCGGCATCGTCACCGTTGCGGCCGACGGCACCGCTGAAGTCAGCTTCGACATTCCGGAATTTTCCGGTACCGCGCGCGTGATGGCGGTGGCGTGGACCGCGACGAAGCTCGGCCGTGCCACGGTCGATGTCACCGTACGCGATCCCGTGGTGCTGACGGCGACGCTGCCGCGCTTCTTGCTCAACGGCGATCACGGCACGATGAGTTTCGATCTTGACAACGTCGAGGGCGTGGCCGGCGACTATTCCGTCAGCGTCAAGACCTCGGGGCCGGTAAAGGTCAGCGGTAATCCGACGACCACGGTGAAACTCGCGGCCAAGCAGCGAACGTCGATGTCGTTGGCGCTCGTTGCTGGTGGCGCGGGGGCGGCTGCGCTCGACGTGGACATCAAGGGACCGAACGGCTTGACGTTGGGGCGGCACTACGCGCTGGACGTGAAGCCGGCGACGCAGGTTCTGACGCGACGCTCGGTCCGGACTCTGGCGAAAGGTGAGAGCCTGACGCTGACGCCCGACATGTTCTCCGACCTGGTCGACGGCACCGGCACCGTCTCGGTTTCCGCAAGTCTTTCCAGCGCGCTCGATGCGGCGACTATTCTGAAAGCGCTTGACCGTTACCCCTACGGTTGCTCGGAACAGATCACGAGCCGGGCGATGCCGTTGCTTTATGTGAACGACCTCGCCGCCGGTGCGCATCTGGCGATGGACACCGCCGTCGATCAGCGCATCCGCGATGCGATAGATCGGCTGTTGGCGCGGCAAGGTTCGAACGGTTCGTTCGGATTGTGGTCGGCCGGCGGCGATGACGCCTGGCTCGATGCTTACGTGACCGACTTCCTGACGAGGGCGCGTGAAAAGGGCTTTACCGTTCCGGACGTGCTGTTTCGTAGCGCGCTGGATCGGATCCGCAATTCGGTGGTGAACGCGGAGGAGCCCGAGAAAGATGGCGGGAAGAATCTTGCTTACGGGCTCTATGTACTTGCTCGTAACGGCACTGCGCCGATTGGCGACCTGCGCTATCTCGCCGACACCAAGCTGAACAACCTGGCGACGCCGATCGCCAAGGCGCAGCTTGCGGCAGCGCTTGCGCTCGTCGGCGACAGAGCGAGGGCAGAGCGGGTCTATTCCGCGGCCGCAGAAAGCCTTGCGCCGAAGCCCGTGCTTCAATTCGGCCGGGCCGATTACGGCAGCGCCTTGCGCGATGCGGCGGCATTGGTGTCGCTTGCCGGTGAGGGCAACGCTCCGAAGGCCACGTTGATGCAGGCAGTGTCGCGCGTCGAAGCCGCGCGCGGGCTTTCGCCGTATACTTCGACCCAGGAAAACGCGTGGCTCGTGCTGGCGTCGCGGGCGCTTGGCAGCGAAGCCATGGCGCTCGATGTTGATGGTAGCCCGGTCAAGACCGCGCTTTATCGCAGCTACAAGGCAGCCGAGATCTCGGGCAAGCCGATCAAGATCACCAACACGGGTGATGCGCCGATCCAGACGGTGGTTTCCGTGGGCGGTTCACCGGTCACGCCGGAACCGGCGGCATCCAACGGCTTCAAGATCGAGCGCAACTACTTTACGCTCGACGGCAAGCCGGCGGACGTGTCGAAGGTGAAGCAGAACGATCGTTTTGCGGTGGTTCTCAAGATCACCGAGGCCAAGCCGGAGTTCGGCCACATCATGGTGTCGGACTATCTGCCGGCTGGTCTGGAGATCGATAACCCGCATCTGGTTTCATCCGGAGACACCGGGACACTCTCCTGGATCGAAGACGGAGAGGAGCCGGAAAATACCGAGTTCCGCGATGACCGCTTCACGGCGGCCATCGATCGTGCCGCCGACGACAAGTCGATCTTTACGGTCGCTTATGTCGTCCGCGCGGTTTCACCGGGCAAATATGTGCTGCCGCAGGCCTATGTGGAGGACATGTACAATCCGTCGCGCTATGGCCGTACGGGAACCGGTTCGGTCGAGGTGCGTCCGGCCAAATGAGCGCAGAGATCGAGAAGACAGGCATAGGGAGGCCGGCTCGTCGGTTCAGGCGAGCGGCCTTGATGACGCTGTCGGTGGTCGGACTGGCTCTGGCGGTGATGGTTGCAGCCTGGACGGTTTCACTCGGACCGCTGCCCCTTCATGAAGCGCGCGAAATTTCGACAACGATCGTCGATCGACACGGCAAGCTGTTGCGTGCCTACGCGATGGCAGATGGCCGCTGGCGCTTGCCGGTTCATGCCGCAACGGAGGTCGATCCGACTTATCTAAAGCTGCTGCTCGCCTATGAGGATCGCCGCTTCTATTCGCACGGCGGCGTCGATCTGCTGGCGCTGGGACGCGCGGCTTTTCAACTGACGACCCGTGGTCATATCGTGTCCGGCGGTTCGACCATCACGATGCAGCTCGCGCGCTTGATGGAGCCGCGGCGGCAGCGCTCGATCTACGCCAAGTTCAGGCAGATCGTTCGAGCGATCGAGATCGAACGGCAGATGAGCAAGGAGCAGATCCTCGATCTCTATCTGGCGATGGCGCCGTATGGCGGCAATCTCGAAGGCATTCGCGCTGCCTCGATCGCCTATTTCGGCAAGGAGCCAAAGCGGCTTTCGCTTTCGGAGGCCGCACTTCTGGTGGCATTGCCGCAATCACCGGAAAATCGCAGGCTCGATCGTTACCCAAAAGCCGCCCGCGCGGCACGCGACCGCGTGCTCGATCGCATGGTCGAAGACGGCGTTGTTTCCGAACCTGATGCCGCGATCGCGAGGACTGTACCCGTGCCGCGGTTACGCAAGCCGATGCCGATCCTGGCGCCGCATTCGGCCGACGCGGCAATGGCTGCGGTCAAGAACATGCCCGTGATCGCGTTGACGCTCGACGCGCCGTTGCAGCAGGCGCTCGAGACGCTGGCGCGCGACCGCGCTGCGTCGCTTGGCCCGAATATCTCCGTTGCGATCCTTGTGGTCGACAATGCAAGCGGGGACGTGCTCGCCCGCGTCGGCTCACCCGACTATTTTGACGACCGCCGCGCCGGCCAGGTCGATATGACGCGCGCCGTACGCTCGCCGGGATCGACGCTCAAGCCGTTCATCTACGGTTTGGCGTTCGAGGATGGTTTTGTTCACCCGGAAAGCCTGATCGACGATCGGCCGATCCGCTTTGGCTCTTACGCGCCGGAAAATTTCGACATGACGTTTCAGGGCACCGTGCCGGTGCGCAAGGCGTTGCAAATGTCGTTGAACGTTCCGGCGGTCGCGTTGCTTGACCGCGTCGGCGCCAGCCGGCTGTCGTCGCGGCTCAAGCAGGCGGGGGCTCGTCTGGAATTGCCAAAGGACGAAGCGCCGGGCCTGGCGATGGGTCTCGGTGGAGTCGGGATCACGCTGCAGGATCTCGTGCAACTTTATTCCGGACTGGCGGGGCTCGGCAGTGCGCGATCGCTGCTGGAAATCCAGAGCCTGCGCGACGGGGCGAGGGAACCGCAGCGGTTGCTTGATCAGGTCGCGGCCTGGCAGGTCGGCAATGTGTTGCTGGGGACGCCGCCGCCGGAGAACGGCGTGCATAACCGGATCGCCTTCAAGACCGGGACGAGCTACGGCTATCGCGACGCTTGGTCGATTGGCTTCGACGGAAGGATCACGATCGGTGTCTGGGTCGGCCGTCCCGACGGTGCGCCGGCTCCCGGCATTCTCGGACGCACCGCAGCCGCGCCGATCTTGTTCGACGCCTTTGCGCGGACCGGCAAATTGCCGGCGGCCTTGCCGAAGGCGCCCAAGGGAACCCTGGTGGCGAGCAACGCCAAGTTGCCGTTGCCGCTGCGGCGCTATCGGCCATTGGGCGAACTCGTGAGAACTGATGGCGAACGGGCGCCGCACATTCAGTTCCCGCTCGACGGCTCGCGGATCGACGCCTCCGGCGAGGGAACGTCCTCGGCCGCGATGCCGGTAAAAGTGGCAGGTGGCGTGCTTCCGATCACCATGCTGGTCAACGGAGTTTCCGTCGGGGAACTCGGCAGCCGCCGCCAGCGCCTGGTGGATTCACCCGGTCCGGGCTTCGCCAGATTGACCGTCATCGACGCCAAGGGCGCGGCGGACACAGTTGTTGTCAGAATTCAATAATGCCGCGCTAAGCGGTTGTCGCCACGTTGTTTTCAGCGTATGCGGAACCGATGAGCGAGACCTATGCCCGTCCCCGGTTTGGACAGCCGCGCGAACCTCAAAAGAAGGCCGATCGAGGCAGCCGTCTGGTTGATCTCCTGGATTTTGCCGCCGCAAGCCACGTCCGAGCGGTGGCGCTTCTGGTGCTGTGCGGATTCTTGTTATTCCTGCCCGGCTTCTTCAGCATCCCGCCGATCGATCGCGACGAACCGCGGTTTGCGCAAGCGACCAAGCAAATGGTCGAGACCGGCGATTTCGTCGATATCCGCTTCCAGGATGATGTCCGCTACAAGAAGCCGGTTGGCATCTACTGGATGCAAGCAGCCGCAGTCGAGACCGTTTCCGCGCTCGGCCTGCCGCGCGCGCAAGTCCGTATCTGGATCTATCGCGTACCGTCGCTGATAGGCGCGTTCGGCGCCATGCTCCTGACCTACTGGACGGCGCTTGCCTTCATCACCCGGCGAGGAGCGATTCTCGCCGCGCTGATCATGGCGAGTTCAATCCTGCTCGGGGTCGAAGCGCGGCTCGCCAAGACCGATGCGATGCTTCTGCTGACCGTCGTAGCGGCGATGGGCGCCATGGCGCGGGTTTATCTGTCGTGGCAGCGCGGCGAAGATGATCCTCATCCACCCTGGTCATGGCCGGCTATTTTCTGGACTGCGCTCGCGGGCGGCATCCTGATCAAGGGCCCGTTGATCCTGATGTTCGTCGCTTTGACCGTCGCGGTGCTGGCCTTTTTCGATCGCTCGGTCGCGTGGCTTTGGCGGCTTCGGCCGGTATGGGGCCTGATGTGGCTCCTGGTTCTGGTCTTGCCGTGGTTTGTCGCGATCTTCTGGCGCGCCGGCGATACATTCTTCACCGATTCGATCGGCGGCGACATGCTGAGCAAACTGTCGGCGCAGGAATCGCACGGTGCGCCGCCCGGCGTTTATCTCCTGCTGTTCTGGCTGACGTTCTGGCCGGGGGCGCCGCTGGCGGCGATGGCGGCACCTGCCGTGTGGCGGGCGAGGCGAGAGCCGGGCGCTCAGTTCCTTCTCGCCTGGCTAATCCCGTCGTGGATCGTGTTCGAAGCGGTGCTGACCAAGCTGCCGCACTATGTGCTGCCGCTCTATCCGGCGATCGCGATCCTGACGGTAGGCGCGCTCGAACGCCGCGTCCTGTCGCGGTCCTGGCTCAAGAGCGGAACGGCGTGGTGGTTCATCATTCCGGCGCTCGCGTCGCTCGCCGCGGTCATTGGAGCGGTGAGCGTCACGCGGCAGCCGGTGTTTCTGGCATGGCCATTCGTGGCGGCGGCCCTGATCTTCGGGCTGTTTGCGTGGTGGCTCTATGACGACAACCGCGCCGAGCGCTCGTTGCTGAATGCCGTGGTCGCAGCCTTGTTCCTGGCGTCCGCGATTTACGGCGTCGTGATTCCAGCGCTGACACCGTTGTTTCCCAGCGCCGAGGTGGCGCGCGCGCTGCGCAATGTCGTCTGCGTCGGGCCGAAGGCGGCCGCTGCCGGTTTTCACGAACCGAGCCTGGTCTTCATGACCGGCACCTCGACGCTTCTGACCGACGGGTCGGGCGCCGCTGACTTCCTTGCCCAGGGCAGTTGCCGCTTCGCCTTGATTGAACAAAAGGCGGAGCGCAGCTTTGCACAGCGCGCCGAGGCAATCGGCCTTCGCTACGACGTCGCGTCTCGCGTCGAGGGCTATAATATTTCGCAAGGGCGGGCCATTTCGATCGCGATCTTCCGTTCCGAGGGGACGGAATAGATGTCGATCCAATCCGGCTCCGAACAACCCGCCGGTTACTTGTCACGCCTGCTCACGATTGTATCGACGTGGGCGAGGCAGCTCGCGAGTTCGCCATCTCAGGCAAACCGCCCCGAGGCTGCGCGGAGATTGGCGCGTCAAGTCACGTTGGTTTTCGCGGGCGGCACAATCCTGATTGTCGTTTTGATGATCGGGTTCGACGCGCAGGAAATCGCGCTGATGCCGCCGCGCGGCACCGCAAGTCTTTGGCCGTTTCGCATTTTGACCGACTTCGGCAAAGATACCCACGTGCTGGGATTGCTGGCCATCCTGCTGATTGGAGTGACGCTGGCATCGCCCGCCGTTCACGGCCCGATACGGCAGCGGCTGCTCGCGCTCGGCCTACAACTGCAATTTCTGTTGCTTGCGGTCTCGGTGCCGCTCGCTGTTGGCGAATTGCTGAAATGGATCGCCGGCCGCGGCCGTCCCTTTGTCGGCGGGCATGCGAACGCCTTTAACTTCGTCCCCTTTGACGGGACCGGGGCACACGCCAGCTTCCCTTCCGGGCATTCCATCACGGCCTTCGCACTGGCCTTTGCGGTCGCCGCGGTCTGGCCGCGACTTCGGGGGCTGATGGTTGCCTATGCGCTCACGATCGCGTTCACCCGCCTTGTGCTTCTGGCGCATCACCCAAGCGACGTGGTGGCCGGGGCAACGATCGGCGTGATCGGGGCCATATGCCTGCGATACTGGTTCGCCGTCCGCCGCCTGGGGTTTGAGGTGGGCGATGGCGGCGCCATTTCGCCGGCCGCCAATGAGCCTCTTAAGGGGGTTGCCGCGCGGGCATCGGCCCCATAAGAAGCGGTCCGTCGGCCTGCCGTGGGCCACACCAATGGGTGAGATTTGCCTTCTTCCGACACAGCCGTCATCGCCGTATCCATCGTTGTTCCCGTGCGCAACGAGGCGGAAAATATCGCGCCTGTCATCAGCGAGATCACCGCGGCGCTCGACGGCCGTTGGGACTACGAAATCATCTATGTGAACGACGGCTCGACGGACGCAACCGGCGAGCGTCTTGCCTCCATTATGAAAAGCCGTCCAAACCTGCGCCAGATCAGTCACTCGGCATCGGGCGGACAATCGGCTGCGGTTCGCAGCGGCGTTCGTGCCGCTCGCGGGGCGATCGTGGCGACGCTTGACGGCGATGGTCAGAACAATCCGGCTTTTTTGCCGGCGTTGGTTGCGGCGATCGAACAAGGCGGTGAACGCACCGGCCTAGCCGCGGGCCAAAGGGTTGGCCGCAAGGACACGGGCTTCAAGAAGATCCAGTCGCGTATCGCCAACACCGTGCGTAACTCAATCCTGCACGATGGCACCCGCGACACCGGCTGCGGTCTCAAAGCATTCCGACGCGAGGTGTTTCTGGCGCTGCCTTACTTTGAGGGCTTGCATCGTTTCCTGCCCGCACTGGTGCGCCGCGAAGGATATGACATCGTTTATGTCGACGTGATCGACCGTCCGAGGCATTCCGGCGTGTCAAACTACGGCTTTTTCGACCGGCTTTGGATCGGGATCATGGATCTTGCGGGTGTGTGGTGGCTGATCCGGCGCAAGAAGCCGACGCCCGTTGCGACTGAGGTGAAGTGATGCTGATCCAATACGGGCAGGCGCTCGGAAATTACATCTACGATATCTTCGTCGCCAAGTTCGACTTCTGGCTCGCCTTCGGGCTGATTGCGCAACTCGCCTTTGCCGCACGCTTCCTGGTGCAGTGGATCGCCAGCGAGCGCGCCGGAAAAAGCGTGGTGCCGCTGGCGTTCTGGTTCTTCTCGATCTGCGGCGGGCTGTTGACGCTGATCTACGGCCTGGTCAAGCGCGAGCCTGTTATCATCATCGGGCAATTGGTCTCGAACATCATCTATGTCCGTAACCTGATGCTGATCTTCAAAAGCCGCGCTGCCGCGTCGGAGACGCAGGATCGCTAGTGTCCCGATTCGGAGTTTAATCGCGCTAGGCCGCGCGTAAGACGTCGAAGCCGCGCGCAAGGTCGGCCTTGAGATCTTCGACATTCTCGAGGCCGATATGCAGCCTCAGCGTCGGTCCCCCAGGCGCCCATTTGGTCGCGGTGCGATATCCCGAGCAATCAAAGGGAATGACCAGGCTTTCAAAGCCGCCCCAGGAATAACCCATGCCGAACAGCTTGAGAGAGTCGAGCATGGCATCGACCGAGGCCTGCGGGACCGGCTTCAAGACGATGCCGAACAGACCGGATGCGCCGGTGAAATCCCGCTTCCAGAGCGCGTGACCCGGATCGCTTTCGAGGCCGGGATGCAGCACGCGCAACACCTCCGGCCGCTGTCGCGAGCCAGCGCGCCATTTCCAGTCCCGAGCGATGATGCTGGGCGAGCCGCACCGCGAGCGTTCGTAATCCGCGGATGGCGAGAAAGACGTCATCGGGACCGGCGCAGACGCCAAGCAGCCGGATGGCCTCGGAAATCGCGGGCCAGGTTTTGGCGTTCGCGGAAATGGTGCCGAACATGATGTCTGAGTGCCCGCCGATATATTTGGTGGCGGCCTGGATGCTGATGTCGACGTCTTGCTCCAGGGAGCGATGAAACAGGGGGGTCGCCCAGGTGTTGTCGTCGATCACGATCGCGCCATGGGCATGCGCGGCCGATGCAATCGCGCGAAGATCCGGCATCTCGAAGGACTGCGAGCCGGGGGCTTCGATCAGCACCGCCCGGGTGTTGGGCTTGAACAGGCTCGCAATCCCCGAGCCGATCATCGGATCGAAATAGGTGGTTTCGACGCCATAGCGCGTCAGCAAGCCGTTGCAGAAATTGCGCGAGGGCCGATAGACATTGTCGCAAACCAGCAGATGGTCGCCGGCCTTGAGAATTGCGAGCAGGGTTGTGGTGATCGCTGCGAGGCCAGACGGGGCGATGCCGACACCGGCACATTGTGGTCCTTCAAGCGCCATCAAGGCTTGCTGCAAGGCTCTCGTCGTCGGGGTACCATGACGGCCGTATTGGAACTCGCTGCGATGGGCATGCAGGTCATCGGCCGTTGGATAAAGCACCGTGGAACCGTGGACGACGGGCGGATTAACGAATCCCTTCTGCGCCGTCGTGTCGCGCCCCGCGGTCACCAATGCAGTTTCGATTTTCAATGGCAAGCTGCCTTCGTCGCCGGTGGAGGTCATTTTTCTCGCGGTCTCCTTCAGGGTCATCCCCCTGCTGCGCAACACAAAAGTTTGCGAAGCAACGGGAAGACGGCTCAGTGGTTAATAGCAGGGCAGGGAAGACTGACGTCAACCCCTTGACCCGGCCCGCCAGTCGTTCTGAGATACGAGGTACTACTTCGCTGCAGAGTTGAGGGGCCTGCTGCGACGATCGCTGCGTCTCCGAGCCGGAATAAGGGCTAATTGCTCGTCCGGATCGGTGTTTGACGTGGCGATGTCGGGTGGGCCCGCACTTTGCCTGCGTAGGACAGTCATCGTTCCCGGACGACCTTTGAAAGGCCCCGCCATGAAACGCGTTCCTCTTGTCCTTGCCCTCGTTCTCGCCACCGGTTTTTCGGTCCAGTCTGCGACGGCGCAGACCCTCAAGACGATCAAGGACCGTGGTATGGTCACCTGTGGCGTGAGCCAGGGCTTGCCGGGCTTTTCGGCGCCCGACGACAAGGGCAACTGGACTGGAATCGACGTCGACATCTGTCGCGCAGTTTCGGCCGCCATCTTTAACGATCCGACCAAGGTCAAGTTCGTGCCGCTGTCCGCCAAGGACCGTTTCACCGCCCTTCAATCCGGCGAAGTCGACCTGTTGTCGCGCAATACGACATGGACGCTTTCACGCGACACCACGCTTGGCGCCAACTTTACCGGAGTGACCTATTACGACGGGCAGGGCTTCATGGTCAGGAAGTCACTGAAGGTGAATTCGGCGCTCGAATTGAACAGCGCCTCGGTTTGCGTGCAGACGGGAACGACCACCGAACAAAACCTCGCCGACTTCTTCAAAAGCAACAACATGAAATACGAGGTGGTCGCGTTTGCCGGCGCAGACGAGACCGTCAAGGCCTACGAGTCCGGACGCTGCGACGCGTTCACGACCGATGCCTCGGGGCTTTATGCCTATCGCCTCAAGATGACCAATCCGGCCGACCACGTCGTACTTCCGGAAATCATCTCGAAGGAGCCGCTCGGTCCAATGGTCCGCCATGGCGACGATCAATGGTTCGATATCGTCAAATGGGTGCTGTTCGCCATGGTCGACGCCGAAGAGCTTGGCGTGACCCAGCGAAATGTCGATGACATGACGAAGTCGGATAAGCCGGAATTGAAGCGCGTCCTCGGGACGGACGGCAATTTCGGCGAACAGCTCGGTCTGACCAAGGACTGGGTCATCAGGATTCTCAAGGCGGTCGGCAACTACGGCGAAACCTTCGATCGCAACGTCGGCGCCGGCTCGCCGCTCAATATTGCGCGCGGCCTCAATCAGCTCTGGAACAAGGGCGGAATTCAGTACGCGCCGCCGATCCGCTGATCACGCCAGATTGCTGCAAAAAAGATGAGCATTGGCCCACGACCACCGCCGCGGCAGCTTGTCGCGAGGTTGCGGCGAGTGCTCGGTGGCGGCGCGGGCTGGGGTGGATTCGTCCTTCAGCTCGTGTTCGCGGCCCTGCTTGCCTGGATTGTTTACGCCGTCGTCGTCAACGTCCGAAGCAATCTTGAGACGCAGCGGATTGCCGCCGGCTTCGGCTTTCTGACCAACAATGCAGGGTTTGACGTCAACCAGAGCCTGATTTCATATAACCAGTCCGACACCTATGCGCGGGTCTTCGTCGTTGGCCTGCTCAACACGCTGCTGGTAGCCGTCATCGGCATCTTCTTCGCGACCCTTATCGGATTCCTGGTCGCGCTCGGCCGTTTGTCACCGAACTGGCTGCTGGCGCGAATTTCCAGCGGCTACGTCGAATTGCTGCGCAACATACCGCTCCTGTTCCAGATCCTGTTCTGGTATCTCGCCGTGCTCGCTGCGCTGCCGTCGCCGAGACAGAGCATTTCGCTGTTCGGCGTCATCTTCCTTTCCAATCGCGGACTCGTCGTTCCGACACCCGTCCCGCATCCAGGATTCGGAAGCGGTAGCGGTCGCGCTGCTGTTCGCGATCCTGATCTCGCTGGTATTGCGGTTCTATACGCGCCGGCAGCTCTTCCAATCCGGTCAGATGATAACGATTTGGCCCTACGTCGTGGGCATCGCTGATCGGGTTTCCGCTGGTTGCTTCGCTCATATTCGGCGCGCCCGTCAGTTTTGAGATCCCCCAGCTCAAGGGGTTCAACTTTGCAGGCGGTTCGCGGATCATCCCCGAACTTGTGGCGCTGACGCTGGCGCTCTCGACCTATACCGGCGCCTTCATCGCTGAAGTGGTGCGCTCGGGCATCCTGGCGGTCCACAAGGGACAGATGGAAGCCGGCTCTTCGCTCGGGCTGTCGCGAGGTGCGACGTTGCGGCTGATCGTGGTGCCGCAGGCGATGCGCGTGATCCTGCCGCCGTTGACGAACCAGTATCTCAACCTCACCAAGAACTCCTCGCTTGCGGTGGCGATCGGCTATCCCGATCTGGTCTCGGTTTTTGCGGGCACGTCGCTGAACCAGACCGGGCAGGCGATTGAAATCATCGGCATTACGATGGGTGTTTACCTGCTCATCTCGCTGGTCACCAGCGCGGTCATGAGTTTCTACAATTGGCGGATCGGGCGGAGCATGGGCGCATGAGCGAGGCTGCCTTCGTTCGACGGGAACTCGTTCCCGAGCGGGCTGCCCCGGTCAAGGTGACCGGCTTGGTCGGTTTCCTGCGCGCGCGTTTGTTCAATTCGCCGACCAATATCCTGCTCACCATCGTGAGCATTCTCCTGCTCTGGTTCACGATCGTTCCGGCCCTCAAATTTCTTCTGGTCGATGCCGTCTGGAGCGGCAAGGATCGAACCGCCTGCCTCGCCGAAAACGCCGGGCATCCCGTCGGCGCCTGCTGGCCATTTATCCAGGCAAAGTTCAGCCAATTCATCTATGGCTTCTACCCCGCTGCCGAGCGTTGGCGGGTCAACCTGACCTTCTTCCTCGCCGCCATTCTCTTGCTGCCGCTTTTGATCCCACGCCTGCCGGCGAAAGGGCTTAATGCCAGTCTGTTCTTCGTTGCCTTTCCGCTGGTTGCGTTCTTCTTGTTGCGCGGCGGCGGATTGAGCGGTTTTGGTTTGAGTTGGATCGTCGGTTTTCTATCGGGCCTGGCGGATAGCATCACCGATCTCGGTCAAAAGCTCTCTGGAGCAGTTGGAGCCATAGCCGTCATCGGACCGCCGCTGCAATTGCTGGGGAAACTCGTGGGGCTGCTCGGGACCGCGATTTCCGTTCTGATCTGGCCACTGGTCTGGCTCAACAATCAAATTCACAATTCCGCATACCCGCTGTGGGGCGACTTTGCCGTCACCGCGGTGCTCGTCTCGATGATCCTGTTTTTCCTTGGCGGCGGCTTTCGCACCGGCTGGCGTATGTTGATTGGCAGCGTTGTCACGTTTGCCGGCGCTGGCGTCGTGATCGCAGCGATGGGCCTTGACCATGGTGGGTTACCGCTTGTCGATAGCGGCCTCTGGGGCGGCTTTCTGATAACGTTGGTCGTTTCAGTTACCGGTATCGTTAGCTGTATGCCGATCGGTATCGTATTGGCGCTGGGCCGGCGCTCGACAATCCCGTTGATCCGCTTTTTTTCTATCGGTTTCATCGAAATCTGGCGCGGCGTTCCCCTGATCACGGTGCTGTTCTTTGCAACCTATATGCTGCCATTGTTCATGCCCGGGAATTTCAAAGTCGACGGCCTGGTTCGCGCGCTGATCGGTATCGCGTTGTTTTCGGGCGCTTACATGGCTGAGGTCATCCGTGGCGGGTTACAGGCGATCCCGCGCGGGCAGGGCGAGGCCGCAGCTGCCATCGGGCTTTCCTGGTGGAAAACGACCGCGCTGATTGTGATGCCTCAGGCGCTTCGTCATGTCATTCCTGGCATCGTCAACAGTTTCATTGGGCTATTCAAGGACACCTCGCTGGTGTCGATCGTGGCGCTGTTCGACTTGCTGGGTCAGGTGCATGCTTCTTTCGCCGATCCGGTCTGGGCAACGCCGACGACCCTGTTCACCGGCTTTGCCTTTGCCGGAATGATCTACTTCGTTTTCTGCTTTGGGATGTCCCGCTATTCACTGTTCGTCGAGAACAGGTTGAATGCTCATCGTACTTAACTGAGAGACCACATGACCACAGATCCGATCGTCGGTATTGCCGGGCTCAACAAGTGGTACGGCGACTTTCATGTGCTGCGGGACATCGACGTCGACGTCGGCAAGGGCGAGCGCATCGTGATCTGCGGTCCTTCCGGTTCCGGAAAATCGACCTTCATTCGCTGCATCAACGCACTCGAGGAATTCCAGGAAGGCCGGATTGTCGTCGACGGCATCGAGCTTGGCCCTCAGCTACGGCGCGTCGACGAAGTCCGCCGCGAGGTGGGGATGGTGTTTCAGAGCTTCAACCTGTTTCCGCATCTGACGGTGCTCGAGAACTGCTCGTTGGCGCCGATCTGGGTCCGCCACATGCCGAAGAAGGATGCCGAGGCTGCGGCAATGAAATATCTGGAGCGGGTGAAAATCCCGCATCAGGCCAACAAATACCCCGGCCAGTTGTCCGGCGGCCAACAGCAGCGGGTGGCAATCGCGCGGGCTCTCACGATGAACCCGAAAGTGATGCTGTTCGACGAGCCGACGTCGGCGCTCGATCCGGAGATGGTCAAGGAAGTGCTGGACACCATGGTCGACCTCGCCCGGGAAGGCATGACCATGCTGGTCGTGACGCACGAGATGGGGTTTGCCAGGGAAGTAGCCAACCGCATCATCTTCATGGATGCCGGCCAGATCATTGAGACCAATACGCCGGAAAACTTCTTCGCCAATCCGCAGCACGCGCGGACCAAGCTGTTCCTAAGCCAGATCCTGCGCTGATCGCGGCTGTCACTTCCGGCGTTTGTTCGTGCGCTCTAGATGCGTCTTCACGCCTTCGCAAAGGGAATGTCGATCTTGCTGCGCTTTTCCAGCCACGTCGGCACGGGCAGGTTTTTCGAGCGCATGAAATCCGGATTGAACAGCTTTGATTGGTAGCGATTTCCGGAATCGCAAAGGAGCGTCACGATTGTCTTGCCGGGACCGAGTTGCTTCGCAAGCCGGATGGCACCCGCCACGTTGATGCCCGTTGAACCGCCAAGGCAAAGGCCTTCGTGTTCCAGCAAATCGTAGATCACGCGAACGGCTTCCTCGTCCGGTATCAGATAGGCCTCGTCAACCTTGGCTTGCTCGACGATAGGTGTGACCCGGCCGAGACCGATGCCTTCCGTGATCGAGCCGCCCGGCGTGGCCTTGGCCTGGCCGTGCTTGAACAGCTCATACATCGCAGCACCATGCGGATCGGCGCAGCCGATGACGATTGCCTTGTTCTTTTCCTTCAGAAATCGACCCGTTCCGGCAAGCGTGCCGCCTGATCCGACCGAGCAGATGAAGCCATCGATCTTGCCGCTCGTCTGCTCCCAGATTTCCGGTCCGGTCGATTCATAGTGGGCTTTCGGATTGTCGAGATTGTTCCATTGATCGGCGAACAAGACGCCGTTTGGCTCATGCGCCCGCAACTGATCGGCCAGACGTCGCCCGATGTGCTGATAGTTGTTCGGGTTGGCGTAGGGTAGCACCGGCACTTCGACCAGTTCGGCGCCGCAAAGCCGCAACATGTCCTTCTTTTCCTGGCTCTGCGTTTCCGGAATCACGATCAGTGTCCGATATCCGCGCGCGCTGGCGACCACGGCAAGGCCGATCCCGGTATTGCCGGCGGTCGCTTCCACGACCAGGCCGCCGGGCTTGAGCTCGCCGCGCTTTTCGGCCTCGAGGATCATCCATTTTCCCGCGCGGTCTTTCACCGACTGGCCGGGATTCATGAACTCGGCTTTGCCGAGAATGGTGCAGCCGGTGAGCTCGGAAGCCCGCTTCAGCTTGATCAGCGGCGTGTTGCCGATCGCTTCGATGACGTCGTTATTGATTTTCATGCGTGCTAGATATGCCCGAAATCGACCTATGGAAGATGGAGAGTAGAGCGCGAGCCATGAAAGTGGAAGCCCGGTCATGGGGCTGATTTGTGCGCTGCGGCTTAGCCGTTCTTGGCGAAGACCACCTGACGGACATCGATGTTTCCGGAAAGGAATCCCGCTTCGCAGTAGGCGAGGTAATATTCCCATAACCGCCGGAAACGATCGTCGAAGCCGAGCGGGGTGAGGTTCGGCCAGGCGGCACGGAAATTATTTCGCCAGGTCGCGAGTGTCTTGGCATAATCTTGCCCGAAAATGCGTTCGCGAATGACAGGCACGCCAAAGCGTTCGCCAAGCGATTTAAGGATGAGCGGTGAAGGCAGCATGCCGCCGGGAAAAACGTAACGCTGAATGAAATCGACGTCGCGGCGGTATTCCTGGAACAAATTGTCCTGGATCGTGATGGCCTGAATGCCGGCAAGGCCGCCCGGCAGCAGCCGATCACGCAATTGCGAAAAATAGCGTGGCCAAAATTCCTCGCCCACCGCTTCGATCATTTCGATGGAGGCGATGCGGTCATACTGATCGCGTTCATCGCGATAGTCCTGCAACCTGATCTCGACACGATCATTGAGGCCGGCCGCCTGGATGCGGGCCTGCGCGAAGTCACGCTGCTCCTTGCTGATGGTGAGCGCGACGACCCTGGCGCCGATTTTCGCCGCATGTTCGGCGAACCCGCCCCATCCACAGCCGATCTCGAGAAGCTTCTGGCCCGGTTTGAGGTCGATCGCTTCGGCGAGCCGCCGGTACTTGTTGTTCTGTGCAGCGGTCAGATCGGTCGTGTGTTCTTCGAACAGCGCCGACGAATAGGTCATGCTCGGATCAAGCCACGCTGAATAGAAGGCATTGCCGATGTCGTAATGTCTGTAGATGTTGCGGCGCGCCTGACGCCTTGTATTGCGATTGAGCCAGTGACGGACCGCCTGCACCGCACGCACCATCGGCTTGCCGATCAGCATGGACCGCATCCAGTCCTGGTTCACGCAAAAGAGATAGAGAAACTGGGTCAGGTCGGGGGTATCCCATTCACCTCTCAGATAGGCCTCGGCGATGCCGATGTCGCCGCCCCGGATCAGGCGCGAGGCAAAGCCGTAATGGTAGACCTTCATCGCCGCGGCCGGACCCGGTCCGTTGTCGCCGAGTTTCACGGCGCGGCCGTCCGGCAGGGTCACTTCGAGCGAGCCGTAACGCAGCTTCGCGCCATAGCCGAGCGCGAGACGCACCATGCGGGGCAGGTCCGCTGGCAAGCGATCCACCGTCTCGGACGTGATCGGAATCACCTCAGGCATACCGACCGGCCTAAGCTTCATCGTCTGCCGTGGGCAGACATCACTCGGACAGTATAATCACTGTGCGTGCCGGCCGCCAAGCTTCCATCGACGGTCTTATCTGGCCGTGGGACCAACCGCACCCCCTTCAGCCAGAGGCGTAACGCCTCCCAATGGATGGCGGCGACGATCTTCAGGGTGACGAGGGGAAGCGAAATGAATGATCGCAACAATTCCTTGCCGGTCAGGGGGCGCCGGCGCCCGCTGAACGTTGCCGACAGCAGCGGTCCTTCGCTGTCGGTTTCGAGGATCCGCAGTTTGACGCGATCTTTCGGCGGCGTAACGCGGAAGTGGTAACGCATGGCCATCTCGACAAAGGGCGAGACGTAAAACTGCTTGTCTTGCGTCTGGCGGATCCCGGCCGGGCTGATGTCGCCGCGCTCGACCGGCAGCACGTAAGCATGGATGTCGCCAAAGGTGTTTCGTACCTCGTAGATGACGAGCGCGGGCTCTCCATTCGCGCGATAGCAGAAGTAAACCGACAGTGGATTGAACGTGTAACCCATGAGCCGGGGATAGCAGAGCAGCAGCACTCGGCCGCCCGAGAGGTCTATGCCGTGCCCGGCCGCACAGCGTTGCGCATAGAAGCGCAAGGAGGAGCCGTCACGGTCGCCGTGGTCGGCCTCGTGAAAGCTGTAAAGTGCCCGCCGGTTGACGCCGAACAGCATTGACTGCCGGTCGGCTACATCGAGCCGGTCGAGATCGATCAGCAGGCTCATCACCCGATAACTGAAACGATGGCCAACCGGCTTCAGGCGAGCGTGCATGACGTCGCCAATGTAGAGCGCGGCGGCGTCACCTTCGATTGCGGCAGGCCCTCGATTGGAGTCGCGCATTGCTCACTCCGCGGCTTCGGCCAGTTCGGGCGGGGCTTGACGCCAGGGCACGGTCGCACCCAGCGCCTCGGCTACCGACAAGCCCGATCTTAACCCGTCTTCGTGGAAGCCGTAACCGGTCCAGGCACCGCAAAACCAGGTGTGACGCGTGCCCTGAATGTCCTCGAGCCGTCGTTGGGCGGCAAAAGCTGCGGCGTCATACTGCGGGTGCTCGCAAGTAAATTTGCCGAAGGTGAGCGCGGGGGCGGGTTCGAACGGCGGATTGAGGCTCACGAATAGGGGCTTGCTCTTGTCGATCCCTTGAAGCTCGTTCATCCAGTAGGTAACGGCGACGTCATTGACGGCCGTTCCTTGCCGGGGCCAGCGCAGGAAATTCCACGACGCCCATACCTGTCGCCGCCGGGGCATCAATCTGGTGTCGCGGTGAAGGTAGACCGTGTTTGGCGAATAGCCGATCGCACCCAGAACGGAGCGCTCGCGTTCGTCGGCATCGGTCAACATCTTCAGTGCCTGATCGCTGTGCGCCGCGATGACGACATGGTCGTAGGTTTCGTTGCCGCCATGGCTGTCGGTCACGACGACCCCGCGCGCTTTCCGCTCGATCGAGGTGACGGCGCAGCCCAGACGAACATGGTTTCGAAGCGCGCTGGTGAGTTTCTCGACGTAGCTTTGGCTGCCGCCCTTGACGGTTCGCCAGGTCGGGCGATCGTATTGTAGAAGGCGGTGATTTCTGAAGAACGCCACGAAGTTCTCGGCCGGAAATTCCAACATATCGCGCGCGGGCGCCGACCAGATCGCGGCACCCATCGGCGCCAGATAATCGGACAGCAGCCGCGGTGCGAATTTTCGCTGGCGGAAGTAGTCGCCGAGGCTCAATCCCGTCAATCGTCCCGCGTCGTAGTCATCGATGCTTTGGCGGCCGAAGGTCAGAATGTCTCGCAGCATCCACAAGTAGGTCGGTGAAAGCAGGTTTCGCGGCTGTGCGAACAGCCCCGTTGCTGTTTGCCACCAATTGTTGCCGCCGCCCTTCCACTCGAAACGGCCGCTGTCGGCGGTGACGGCGAAGCTCATGCAGCTTTCGGTCGTCTCGACGCCGAGATGATCGAATAGCGCGGTAAGATCGGGATAGTTCAGCTCGTTGTAGACGATGAAGCCGATATCGACGGCGATCTTTGCTCCGTCATAGTCGATGCTGACGGTGTGGCTGTGTCCACCGGGCCGGATCTCCCGCTCATAGACGGTGACTGGATAACGTTTCGACAAGGTCCATGCAGCGGCACTGCCGGCAATTCCCGTCCCAACCACTGCAATGCGCATTCCAACCCTCGCCCTCTACCCCCTAGATACGGGCCATTTTGGCGAAGGTTTCGGGTGAGGGGGCGCCGCCAAGGGGGCGCGATGCCAGGCTTGGGGTGACGCCCGTTGAAGCCGGTGACAGCGCAGCGTATAGCAGGCACATGTCTGGATCACCCGAGGTTGAAGATGGTGCTGCCCCGATTGCGGCAGCGCTGGATTGCCCGCGTTGCGGCAAGCCGAAACCGTTGTGCGTCTGCGATGGCGTCAAACCGATCGAAAGCCGCGTCGAACTGCTGATTTTGCAACACCCGCAGGAGCAGGACAGGGCGCTTGGCACGGCCCGCCTGACGGCGATCCACTTTGAACGCGCGGTTCTCAAGATCGGCCTGTCCTGGCCAAGTCTTTCCAAGGCCCTTGGCCGGCCGGTTGACGATCCCTCCCGATGGGCGGTGCTCTATCTCGGGTCGGCAAAAGCTGAGGACCTCGACACCACGGAAGAAGTCGTTGCGCTCAATCGCAAGGGCGAGCTGGAGGAAAGTCAGCGGGCAATCTTGCGCAGTATCGAGGGGGTGGTGCTTTTGGACGGGAGCTGGAGCCAGGCCAAGGCATTGTGGTGGCGCAACCCCTGGATGCTCAAATGCCAGCGGGTGATCCTGGGGCCTTCACATCCGTCGCGCTATGGAAAACTCCGCCGCGAGCCTCGCCGCGACGGGCTTTCCACGATCGAGGCAGCCGGGCTCGTTCTTTCCCGTCTTGAGGGGCGACCCGACATCGCCGAGACCCTGAATTCCACTTTCATGCAGATGCTGAAGCGATACCGGGAAGCGATCGAGGAACAGCCCTCCCTTGCGCCGAAGCCGAGGCCAAAGCGCGATTTTCGCCGCCGCAGAAGAAGCTGAGAGGACTATTGGTGGCCGGCCGTCCTTCCTTCGCACCAATGTTCGCATCGCTTGCCACTGTGTTTTTGGCAGGCCGCAACGCACCGGTTCATGGCCGAACTCATCTGCGCCTTCGCTACGACGACCGAACCCATTTCCATGGTTGCGGCCAGAGCGAGCGCGGTTACGATTGCGAGAATTCGGGGCATTTGAAATCCTCCAGGGGCCGATGCTGAAAATTCAGCAAGGCCCATGTTAAGGCGTCATTATTGAGATCGGAAGTCTAATTGCCAACGGCTAACCTGTTACGACAGGCCGGATCCAGCGGGCTTCTGGCTCGGGTGCAAGGAAACCTCGATGATTTTGGTGACCGGCGGTGCCGGATATATCGGATCTCACACCTGCGTGGAGCTTCTCAACGCCGGCAAGGAGGTCGTGATTCTCGACAACTTCGCCAACAGCAGCCGGACGTCGCTCGAACGCGTCCGGCAGATTTGCAGGAAGCCGTTGGCGATCGTCGACGGCGATATCCGCGATCAGGGCTGTCGTCGAAAAGGTTTTGCGCGAATACGGATGCACGGCGGTCGTTCATTTTGCCGGCCTGAAATCGGTGTTCGATTCCGTCTCGTCGCCGCTCGACTACTATGACAACAACGTCGTCGGCACGCATCGCCTGTTGCGGGCCATGCAGGGAAGCGGCGTCAAGCGGATCATCTTCTCTTCATCCGCGACAGTGTATGGCGACCCGAAGTTTCTGCCTTACACGGAGGATCATCCGCTCAACCCGGTCAATCCGTATGGTCGAACGAAGCTTTTCGTCGAGGAGATGCTGCGTGATCAGTTTGTCAGCGATCCCAGCTGGAGCATCGGCATACTCCGCTATTTCAATCCCATCGGTGCGCACGAAAGCGGCCTGATCGGTGAGGACCCGAGAGGAGTGCCCAACAATCTCTTGCCGTTCGTTGCGCAAGTCGCAGTTGGACGGCGCGACAGGCTGAATGTTTTCGGAGGCGATTACGACACGCCCGACGGCACCGGTGTGCGGGATTACATTCACGTCGTCGATCTGGCGCAGGGCCACGTCGCGGCGCTCGCATCGCTCGACAAACCAGCCTGCTTGACGGTCAATCTCGGAACGGGAAGGGGCTATAGCGTGCTCGAAGTCGTCAAGGCCTTCGAGAAAGCCAGCGGCAAGCCGGTTCCCTACGGCATGCAGCCGCGACGTCCCGGCGATATCGCCTCGTGCTACGCGGCGACGGATCGAGCGGCGAAGGTTCTGGGCGGGTGGCGGGCGACCAGAGATCTGGACACCATGTGCCGGGATCATTGGCGATGGCAGAGCCAAAATCCCAATGGCTTTGACGGTTGACGGATAGTTCAGGCGAGGGTGGTTGCCTAACCCATCGGCCACATATAGCGAAGAAGGCACCTTGAGGGATGCTCGGTCCTTCTGATTTGGCCTGTTCGCGAACGGCCACCTAAAGCTCGCTAGAGATTTTGCTTCGGATCTTGCTGGGGATCGGGAATGTCAATTGTCGCCGTGGAACTCTCCGGTGGGCTCGCCAATCAGTTGTTTCAGTATGCCGCTGGCCTTGCCCTGGCGCGGCGCCACGGTGCCCAACTGGTTTTGGACTCTACGTTGTTTCGTCGCCGAAGTGAGTCTCGTCGACTGGCTCTAAATTCATTTGCCCTGGAAGGGACTTTTTCAACCTCGCGGGTACGCTTCACCGGCGGCGGGAAGCTGGCAAATTTGACGGTGGATGGCCTCTCGCACGTCCCCCCGGGGCTCGAGGTCGTTCGTGAAAGTGGCTTTGACTACGATCCCGAATTCGAGAGGCTTGGGACGAACGTCTACTTGCGCGGCTATTGGCAAAGTTCGCGCTATTTCGTTCATCTCACGTCCGACCTTCGTGCGATGATCAACATTCCCGATATTGAACTGGACGAACCGACGCGAGCACTCCGGCAGGAGATCAAGACAGGACCGTCGGTGGGGATTCATGTTCGCCGCGGAGACTACCTCGTCGAACCCTATCGTTCGCACCACGGAGTATGCAGCGCCGATTACTATCGAGCCGCGATGGAACGCCTTCGATCGGAGATTCCGAACTGCAAGTTTTACGTGTTCTCCGACGATGTTGAATGGTGTCGTGCAAACTTTAGAGACGAGGATACACTTGTTGTCGGGCGATACGGGCCGAACCAGGCCCACATCGATCTAGGGCTGCTCGCCGACTGCAATCACCGCATCTTGTCGAATTCGTCCTTTAGCTGGTGGTCGGCCTACCTCAGTGACAGCACCAAGGGAAAAACGATCGCGCCCACCCCGTGGTTTCAAAATAAATCGTCCGTGCCGGATCTCATTCAGCCGACATGGGAATTGCGAAGTCGCGAGACCGGCGAAACCGTGGAAACGATCAAAGAGCGCGTCGCCAAGACCCAAATTTCCGTTGTGATACCTGCGCGCAATCGTCCGGCCATGCTTGTGGAAGCTGTCGATAGCGTGAGGTGTCAAACCAAACCTGCAAGCGAGATCATCATTGCGTTGAGCGATGCCGACAAAGAAACCACCGTGGTGGCAAACGAGCTTGCAAAGCGGCACGGCGTCAAGGTGGTTTCGGTTGCTGCGGCCAATGTATCAGTAGCGAGAAACAAGGGGGTGGCGGCCGCATCCGGCGAATGGATCGCATTTCTGGATGATGATGACGTTTGGCGACCCGAGAAGCTTGAAAAACAACTGACGGCTGCCTTGGAACGTTGTGTGGGATTGGTGAGCTGTGATTTCGCATGGTTTGATGATCAAGGCGAAATGTCCAGTGGACTTAGATCCGTACCGCCGGGTTTTTCACTTGCAGAAGCCACAATCCTTGGAAACCCGATTTCGGGTGGATCGGCGGCCATTGTCCGGGCCGATGTCCTGAGACGCGTTGGCGGGTTCGACGAGCAGTTGCTGGCTTGTGAAGATCAGGACCTTTGGCGCAGGATTGTGAATTGCGTTGAGGTAGTCGTGCTCGAAGACAAATTGGTCCGGATCCGGCAGCACGGCGAACAGATGAGTAGAGGCAGAAGCTCATATGGCGAAGCAGAGGCGTCGCCTGTTTGCGAAGATGCGTGCCGATACGCCACCGGAATTGAGACACATGCTCTTTCCGGTCGGGGTCTTTTATTGGTCGCTTGGCAGAGGACCAGGCGTCGCCGATTTGCTGGCGACGCTTCCCGCGTTTGTCGCAAACCCTGCTGCCCCGCGAAAGTTTGCCTTGGCCGGAGCGAGATGGGCCATGGAAAAGCTGCGGCGCCGTCGGACGGCATAATCGCATTTGGTTCGGCTTCGCGAGACGCGTGACGAGGCACGATCTGCTGGATGTGGAATTCCCGGGCCGTGACTGATGGGCTATCGGGTTTCAGCAAGAGCGAAAACGAGATTGTCGGGCGTTCTGGCAATCCTGTCGTATCCGGCGGTTCGCATGGTCAATTCGATAGCGTCAGATGATGCTTCGATACAAACCAGCTTTGGTCTGAAGCGCCTGAAATCGATCGATTGCAAAACGTGATGATCGACACCCTCAACATCGATCGAAATGAAGTCGATTCGATCGGAGAAATGCTCGGCCAAAATATCGTTTGTTGGTCGTAGTTCGACTTCAATCTTGTCGACGATTGACTCTCGTGGACTTGTTTTCCAGCCGAGTGAGCTGGTGACGACCAGGTCAGCGTGCTCCGACGAGAACGTATTGAACACGCTGGAAGTCATGCGGGTTAGCGTGGCGGTTCTTCTATCATCGAACGCCGCTCCGCAGTTTATGGCAACATCTCGCGGACGCCTGGCCTGTAAAAGATTAAATGGCTTCGGGTCTGGTTCGACCAATACGCCGGATGCACCAAGGTCATAGAGTAGAAATGTGTTGCTCAGCTGGACTGGATGGTTCGCCCCGATGTCGAGATATCGAGCCGTCCGAATGTCAATGCCGCAAACACGCTCAAGCCACGCAACGACGATTCGATCTTCGCCCGCAGCTGAATAAGATAGGCTTCTCCTAAACCAAGTTCGCGCAACCGGGTCGGCGATGGGGCTGAGAGCTCGGCGTAGGGCGGATTTGATGGTCATTCGTAAAACCTAAGATTGCCGAGGGTGCACGGCAATCTTCGCGAGGCGCATCTCACGGTCAACTTTCCGGAATTGGGGTAGTTTCCACAGGGGACGCTACTTTGCTTGAGGTGCATGCGTGTGTCGTTCGCTTGTGGCCGCGCGGGAAATCCGAGGTCACTGAACTCGCGCGAAGGCACCATCAAGTCCGCGCAGTCGGTCTTTCCCTGATCGAATGTTGGCGCTGAGACCGATGGGCGGCCCAAGAGCAGCATCTTGGAATTTTGTTCGGGCTCCGCCTTTGGCGACATTGCATAGGTGACCGATGCCCGCTAACAAGCGCCCCCATGGGGCCACGTGGCGGAGTGGTTACGCAGCGGTCTGCAAAACCGTTTACACCAGTTCAATTCTGGTCGTGGCCTCCATTAATGAAATCAGAGGCTTACAGACGGTTTTGGGGAAGGGCTTAGGGGCTCGCCTCGATTCCAGACCGATGGAACCGGGCGCCGGACAAAGGACGGCCGCCACTCAGCAGGTGGCATGCCAGCCGTCGGGGAAGGGGATCAGCGGCCACTCCCCATCGTTATCGTTGACGGCTTCCAGCGGGCGACCGGACGTCATCATGCTGGCCACGAAATCCTGGTGAGGAACCGGCGCGATCGCCACGTTTACGGCATCCAGCAATCGCTCGAACTCTGCTTCGCTCACGGCTCTCTCCGGCATTCGAGCGCCAATCGTCGCAAAACTCCCCTTTTTTGCGGTTGAGGGGATCCTTCAAATTGTATCGATCCGGAAATCGAAGCCGACGTGGTTGATGCGGCGTTAATCAATCGCCGTAGCTCAGGCGCCTTGTCATCTCCTGAAAGGGCGCCGCCGGAGCAGGTGTGAACGGCATCGACGCGCGGCAAATCGACTACGATTCGCCGGGCCCGGATTCCGTCTGAATGCGCCTTGATTCCGCTGCTTCGAAAGGAGTGCGACCGGTCATGACGCCGTACTGAGCGTCGGAGGCCGGGCGCTGCGAGATTGAACGCCCGACGATGTCCTCGCTCCATTGGAGGACCTTGCGAAAATCGCTTTATTTGGTCCTTTGCAAGCGTTGGAGGCTTTGTTATACGCTCCGCCGTGCGAACAAATGCTTCGCCTATTCCTCGGTAGCTCAGCGGTAGAGCATTCGACTGTTAATCGAATGGTCCCTGGTTCGAATCCAGGCCGAGGAGCCAGCAAAATCAGCTAGTTCTCGATTTTTTTGGCTTCTTCCAGCCCCCAACAGCACGTGTTGGGGAGCCCCCTGCAAATGCGCAAAAGATCAGGCTGCCGCAGTCATCTCAGGCGACTGCGGCCACAGCAGCCGTCATGTTGCGTTTTGACAGGCCTTGTATCAAAGATGGCGCCGATTTTTCCTACCTCTTGCGGCTCCAACCGCCTGCCATCGGGGTTTCCAATGTCCGACTTTGCGACCGCACGCCAGAGAATGGTCGACGGCCAGGTGCGTCCGAGCGACGTCACCGATATTCGAATCATCGACGCCATGCTCGCGACCCCGCGCGAGGCCTTTGTTCCGGACGCGCAACGCTCGCTCGCCTACCTGGACCTGGATATCGACGTCGGCGCCGGATCGTCCAAGCGTTTTCTCGTGAAGCCCGCAGTGTCCGCCAAAATGCTCCAAGCGGCAGAAATCAGCGAAACGGACAACGTGCTGGTGGTGGGATGTGCGTCCGGCTATCTGGCGGCTTTGGCCGCTCGCATGGCGGCCCGCGTCACTGCGACCGAATGTGATGCCGCGCTTGCGGCGAAAGCGACGGCCAATTTGACGGCGCTCTCGCTGGCGAATGTGACAGTCAAAACCGCGCCGGTCGCTGATGGTGATTCCGCGAGCGCGCCGTTCGACGTGATTCTTCTCAACGGCGCCGCTGAAATCGCGCCCGCAAGCCTCTACCGTCAGCTTAAGGAAGGAGGCCGGCTGGTCGGAGCCTTTGGCTTGGCCGGACCCCAGCGAGCTATGGTGGTCACGAGTTCCCACGGTGATTTCGGATATCGAGCCCTTTTCGACACCGCGATACCGGTATTGCCGGGCCTTGAGCGACCGGCCGCCTTCGTTTTCTAAGCGCAGAGGCCGTTCCGTCGGGTGAGTCGGGCCGTCAAGTGTGGCCCGGATGCCCCACGTCAGGAGTTTCCCACCATCCTCGCCGTCCGGGGGGTTCCTTTCCGCGGCGCGATGAATAATGTGTTGCGTGGGATATCTGTTTGGAATGACTGGATGACCCGGTTCAGGGCCTGCGGAGCCGGGGCAGAATGATTGGAATACCTGGGATGGATGGGGTGAAGATCGTTACCGGGGCTGCGGCAACGGTGCTCCTCGGAGCGCTGCTGGCGATTCCTTTGCCGGCCTTGGCCGACACGATCGAGGCTGCGCTCGTGCGCGCCTACCAGAACAATCCCCAGCTCAACGCGCAGCGTGCGCAGGTTCGCTCCACCGACGAAAACGTTCCGCAAGCCTTGTCAGGCTATCGGCCGAAGGTCGCGCTGACCGCGAGCGCCGGCTACCAATACACCGACGTCAACTCGACGTTCGGCGGCACGTCTACGCAGATCGTTCGCTCTGAAGTTCACGGCGCCGATTCGCCGCGCGCTGCCGGTCTCACCGTGACTCAGACCCTCTACAACGGCAACCAGACCGCCAACCGAACGCGTCAGGCCGAGAGCCAGGTCTCCGGTGCACGTGAGGCATTGCGCGTGCTGGAGCAGAGCGTGCTGCTGTCGGCGGCCTCGGTTTACATGGATGACTTGCGTGATTCCGCGATCGTCGAGGTGAACAAGAGCAACGTTCGCGTTCTCGATCAGACGCTGAAACAGACCCAGGATCGTTTCAACGTCGGCGAAGTGACCCGCACCGACGTCGCTCAATCGGAAGCCCAACTGGCGGCCGGCAAGACTCAGCTTCTGGCCGCTCAGGCGACGCTGACGACGACGCAAGCCAATTTCCGTCGCATTATCGGCAACGAGCCGCAGTCTCTGGCGCCGGGCTCTCCCGTCGATCGCTACCTGCCGGCGTCGCTTCCGGCGGCAGTCGAGCTCAGCTTGATCGAAAACCCGAACGTGACCGCGTCGATGTACGGCATCGACGTGAACTTCCTTCAGGTGAAGGTGAACGAAGGTGCGCTGTTGCCGACGGTGACGATGCAGGCATCGGTGCAGCAGGCCTACGAACAAAGCATGCAGGTCTATCGCAGCTTCGGTGCGTCGGCGATCGCGCAGGTTTCAGTTCCGATCTATCAGGGCGGCGCAGAGTACGCGCTGATTCGCCAGTCGAAGGAATCGCTGGCGCAACAGCGTCTGGTTCTTGAACAGACACGCGATCAGACTCGCGCCAACACCGTGACGGCCTGGGGACAGCTTGTGGCCGGCAAGGCGCAGGTCGCCTCTGCCCAGTCGCAGGTGACGGCATCGGAAATCGCGCTCAATGGTGTGCGCGAGGAAGCCAAGGCCGGTCAGCGCACCACGCTCGACGTGCTCAACGCCCAGCAAGCCCTGGTCAACGCCCGGGTTGCGCTCGTCACGGCGCAGCACGATCGCGTCGTCGCTTCCTACAGCGTGTTGTCGTCGGTAGGACGGCTGGCGCCGCAGGTGCTCGGTCTGGCCACCACGACCTACGACCCCAGCGTGCACTATCAGCAGGTGCGTGATAGCTGGTTTGGTGTTCGCACGCCCGACGGCCACTGAACGTCGCCGACCTGTTGCGACGTTCGGCTGAGTTGCGCTAGCGACTGCATCTGTTTCCCGCTGCAACGCCTTCGTGCCACTGAACGGTCCGGCGTTGCTTGCAATCATTTATCGCCATGACGTAGCGTTCTGTGGGGCAGCAGAGCGATTCGTACCGCTTCGAGTTTTCTGAGGCGGGACGTCGGTGCACCGGGGCAGGGCAGTGGTCGAGCGACGTGTCGGACGGCGTTTGTCTGGGGACAAGTCGGCCCGGCGCGGTGAAATCCCGAACCTGTCGATCCGGAACCAGCAACTACCTGCTTCGCTTGGTGTAAAACGCTGTTGAGGGCGTTGATGAGGTGGGATCGGAAATGACGCAGCCTGCAAAGGTTCAGGAACCCTCGATGGAGGAGATTCTGGCGTCGATCCGGCGCATCATCGCCGACGACGAGGCGAAGCCGCCGGCCGCCGAAAAGGCACCGCCAGCTGCAAGCCCTCCGGCAGCCGTCGCGCCGCCGCCCAAGCCGGAGAAACCGGCACCAGCTCCGGTAGCACGGGCACCAGAGCCCCCACCGCCTGCGCCCGCAAAGGCTGCGCCGGTCGCGCCGCCGATGCCCGCACCAGCGGTGAGTGCAATAGCCAGGACGACATCGACGCGCTGCTTAACGGCCTGGACGAAGCCACGACGGCTGAAGAAATCCGCCCGACGGCTGTCGAGCCGGAAGAATCCGACGTGCTGGAACTTACTGACGAGATGGCGTTGCCCGATCCGCAGCCTCAGCCCGCTTTCAGGAAAGTCGAGCCGCCGGACGACCTCGAATTCACCGAAGCGGCTGCCAGGGCACCGTCGCGCGAGCCGGCTTACGACCTGCCACCGCCAAGTCCAATGGATGCACCCGCTATTCTGTCGCGCTCGACGGTGTCTGCGGTGGAGTTGGCGTTCAACACCCTTGCTCACACAGTGTTGAGCAACAATGCGCGAACGCTCGAAGACTTGGTCAAGGAAATGTTGCGGCCGATGTTGAAGTCCTGGCTCGACGACAACCTGCCGGGGCTCGTGGAGCGCATCGTCAAGGCCGAAATCGAGCGGGTTTCGCGCGGCCGTTAGTCCAGACCTGCGAAGCGACCATTGCCGGCCGCGTTTCGGCCACTAGATCAGGCTTTATCGTCGCATTCGGCGTGGTGGTCATGTTGACTTGGCGCGCCGGGACGGCTTTCTAGGGCTTCTGACGTTCGCCTGCCGCCTCCCGACGAGGCTTTTGCGGAGGTCGAACTCACCCCGAAAACCGCATACCTGTTGCCAGATCGCACCGACATGATCGAAAAGAATTACCAGCCCGCCGATATCGAACAGCGCATGTCCCATCTCTGGGAAGAAGCTGGCGCGTTCAAAGCAGGGCGGCCGGAGCGGCGTGACGCCAATCCGTTCACCATCGTGATCCCGCCGCCCAACGTGACGGGCTCGCTACATATGGGCCACGCGCTCAACAACACGCTGCAGGACATTCTCTGCCGTTTTGAGCGGATGCGAGGCCGTGACGTGTTGTGGCAACCCGGCACGGATCACGCAGGCATTGCGACCCAGATGGTGGTCGAACGGCAGTTGATGGAGCGTCAGGAGCCAGGCCGCCGTGATCTTGGCCGCGCGAAATTCCTGGAACGCATTTGGCAGTGGAAGGCCGAAAGCGGCGGCATCATCGTCAACCAGTTGAAGCGGCTTGGCGCCTCCTGCGACTGGTCGCGAGAGCGCTTCACGATGGATGAAGGTCTTTCGCGCGCAGTCGTGAAGGTTTTTGTGGAATTGCACCGCCAGGGCCTGATCTACAAAGACAAGCGTTTGGTGAACTGGGATCCAAAGCTGCTGACGGCGATTTCGGACCTCGAGGTGCAGCAAATCGAGGTCAAGGGCAGCCTGTGGTATCTGCGCTACCCGATCGAGGGCAAGACCTTCAGCCCGGACGATCCCACGAGCTTCATTGTCGTTGCGACCACGCGGCCGGAGACCATGCTCGGCGATACCGCGGTGGCTGTGCATCCCGACGACGACCGCTATCGCGACGTGGTCGGAAAGCATGTGATCCTGCCGCTGGTCGGCCGCCGGATTCCGATTGTCGCCGACGAATACTCCGACCCGGAAAAAGGCTCAGGCGCGGTCAAGGTAACACCGGCCCACGACTTCAACGACTTTGAGGTCGGCCGTAGGCACAACCTGCCGCAGATCAGCGTGCTCGACAGAGAAGCCAGCCTCTCGCTCGTCGGCAACGAGGATTACCTACGCGGACTTCCCGAAGGTTCAGCCGAGCTCGCAGCGGAATTGAACGGCCTCGATCGCTTTGCCGCGCGAAAGCAGATCGTCGCGCGCATGGAAGACTTCGGATTCCTGGAGCGGATCGAGCCGAACACGCACATGGTGCCGCATGGCGACCGCTCCGGCGTCGTGATCGAACCCTATCTGACCGATCAGTGGTACGTCGACGCCAAGACGCTGGCCCAGCCCGCAATGGCTGCGGTGCGCAACGGCACGACGACCTTTGTTCCGAAGAATTGGGAAAAGACCTACTTCGACTGGATGGAAAACATCCAGCCCTGGTGCGTCTCGCGCCAGCTCTGGTGGGGACATCAGATTCCGGCCTGGTACGGTCCGGACGGCAAAGTGTTCGTCGCCGAAACCGAAGAAGAAGCGGTAGGCAATGCGCTCGGCTACTACGTCGAGCAGGAGGTCATCACGCAGGAGCAAGGGCGCGAGATGGCGCTCGACCGCAACAAGCGCGAAGGCTTCATCACCCGCGACGAAGACGTGCTCGATACCTGGTTCTCGTCGGCGCTATGGCCGTTCTCCACGCTCGGTTGGCCCGACGAGACGCCGGAGGTGAAGCGCTACTACCCGACGAATGTGCTGGTCACAGGCTTTGACATCATCTTCTTCTGGGTCGCCCGCATGATGATGATGGGCATTCAGTTCATGAAGGAGGCGCCGTTCTCGACGGTCTACATCCACGCGCTCGTCCGTGACGAGAAGGGCGCGAAGATGTCGAAGTCGAAAGGCAACGTCATCGATCCCCTGCATCTGATCGACGAATATGGCGCCGACGCACTGCGTTTCACGCTGTCTGCGATGGCCGCCCAGGGCCGCGACATCAAGCTCGCGGCAAGTCGCGTCGAGGGTTACCGCAATTTCGCGACCAAGCTGTGGAATGCGTGCCGCTTTGCCGAGATGAATGCGTGTGTGGCACCGGCTGACTTCGATCCGGCCAAGACGACCCAGACGCTCAATCGCTGGATCGCGCACGAGACCGCGCGTGCGAGCCGCGAAGTATCCGAAGCGATCGAGGCCTATCGCTTCAACGATGCCGCCGGCGCGATCTATCGTTTCGTCTGGAACGTCTACTGCGACTGGTATCTCGAACTCGCAAAGCCCGTGCTGATGGGCGAAGAAGGCGCGGCCAAAGCGGAGACCCGTGCGGCGGTGGCATGGGCGCGGGATGAAATTCTGAAACTGCTTCATCCGTTCATGCCGTTCATCACAGAAGAGCTGTGGGCGGTCACGGCCAAGCGTGAGGGCTTGCTGGCGTTGGCAGTCGTGGCCACGTCAGGCAAAAAAGGGACTGACGCCGGAGCAGGTAGCTTTGATGGCAGCCGCGAGCCCGATCGAGCCGGTGCCGGCGCTGGCCTTGCCGATGACGGATACCGGCCGAATTCTCCGATCCGGCCGCCGAGGCCGAGATCGGCTGGGTGGTCGATCTGGTTACGGCGATCCGGTCGGTGCGCGCCGAAATGAACATTCCGCCGGCGACGCTCACCGCCCTTGTGTTGTCCGGTGCGTCCGCCGAGACCAAGGAACGGGCCCCGCGCTGGAATGACGTCATCAAGCGGATGGCGCGTCTTTCTGACATTTCGTTTGCCAGCCAGCCGCCTGAGGGGTCGGTCCAGCTATTGGTCCGCGGCGAAGTTGCTTCGCTGCCGCTCAAGGGCGTGATCGACCTTTCCGCCGAAAAGACGCGGCTCGACAAGGAGCTGGCGAAGGCCGACGCTGACATCAAGCGGGTCGACAGCAAGCTGGCGAACGAAAAGTTCGTCGCCAACGCACCCGAAGAAGTCGTCGAAGAGGAAAAAGAGAAGCGCGAGGCGGCCTCCGCCCGAAAGGCGAAGATCGTGGAAGCAATGGAGCGGCTCAAAAGCGTTGCGTCGTAAGGCGTAGAAGAGGGGCAGTCGATGCTGGATCACATCTCGATCACCGTTTCCGATATCCCCGCTGCCGAGCCGTTCTACGACGCCATCATGAAAGTGCTTGGCGTCGTGAAGGTCGGCCGCCGCGACGACTGGTTGGGATACGGCGAACGGTCGCGGCCAGCCTATCCGGAGCGCGTCTACATCTCGATCCGCAAGGGACCGAAGCCTGAGGACGCGCCGGGACGGCATTGGTGCTTCAAGGCGAAGTGGCGGACGCAGGTCGACGCGTTTTGGGATGCGGGGATCGCGGCAGGCGGCAAGGACGATGGTCCCCCCGGCATTCGCAACTATCACACCTCGTATTATGCCGCCTTCCTCAGGGATCCCGACGGCAATCGGATTGAGGCCGTCTGTCACCAGGTGATGTGAAGAATGCGCGGCGTTCCCAATTTCAGCCCGCCTCGCTCAGGGATTCGAAGGTTCCGGCTGAACGATCGCTTCCTTGCTGCGGACGCCCATCATCGCCATTCCCAGGAGGACATAGGCCCCCGAGGTCCAAAGGGCCTGCCAATTCTGGGTGCCCTCGATGAAGACGATGTAGAGCGCGCTGAACGTGAAGATGGCAGCGAATGCCATCTCGGCAATCGGGCGAGCGCCGGCCTTGGGGCGGTTTAGCCACGACAGTGCAGCCATCGGCACGGCTGCCATCGTTATCGCGGCGTAGGGAAGATCCTGCCAGCGCGGGTCGAATACCGAGCCCAGGGCCGCACCGGTGGTGATCACAGAAATCACGATCAAAACGAGGCCGAGCACGAAAGTAGGGAGCGAGAGGGTTCTGCTGTCCCGCGGTCCGATCAGCTCGACAAAGGCAGGCAACGGACGTCCCGACATCAGGGAGCTGGCGCACAACAGCGGCGCCGCCGTGGCGGCAGCGAGCAGCGAACCCCATCGCAGCCAACCTCCGAATCCGAAGCTTTCATACGTCATCTTGTCGATGGCGATTCCCAGAAGGATTCCCGCAACCGTCGCTGAAACGCCGACGGCGATCCACGACGAAGCGCGGGGCTTCCATGGCTTGCGCCGCTGGCTGAGCCAGGCGGCGGCGAAAACGAAAGTTGCCAGTGCCATCCCGCTTCCCATCAGCGGCTTCCACCGGGGATAGTTGCTGACGGAAACGCCGGACGGATATTTCAGGGTCTGATGGTCGGCGGCGAACAGGCCCCAGTTGCCGCCGACGGTGCCTTCCCAGTAGCGCTTCCAGGAAGCGTCGAATGCCTCGATCAGGTTGACGCGGAAATTATCGCGCTTGGCAACGTCGAGAATTTCCGAAATCACGCGCGCCTGATTGATCCGTGACGGCAGCGCTCCTTCACGCATGCGTCCCATGCTTGGCCAGCCGGTTTCGCCGATCATCACTTCCTTGCCAGGGAAGGCGAGCGCCAACCGTTTGTGGATGGTCGCGACGTCGGCAGCCGCGTCCTGCGCACGGACCGGAATGTTATCCCAATAGGGCAGGACGTGCGCCGTTATGAAGTCGACGGCATCCTGGATTTCCTTGTAGCGCAGCCAGTATTCCCAGGTGTCGGCATAGGTCACGGGAACGCTCACGCGTGCCTTGACCGAACGAATGAGATCGCGAAGATCGGATGGGCTCATGTCGCCGTGCAACAGCACCTCGTTGCCGACGACGACCGCCGTAACGGTGTCCGGATATTTGTCAGCAAGCGCAACCGCCGTGTCGACAAGCTGCGCATTCTTGGCGCGGTTGTTGCCGATCCAGATTCCCAGGAGAACCTTGAGTCCCACCTCCGACGCGAGCTGGGGGACCTTGTTCAGGCCGTTGTCGACGGAATAGGTTCGGATGCAACGCGAGATGCTGGCGAGATGGACCAGGTCTTGACGGATTTGCTCGGTGGTGACTTCCACGTTTGGATTGAGCGGCGTCTGGTCGTCGCGGAACGGCGCGTAGGAAACGCATTCGAGTTTGGTTGTGGAATTGATCGGGGCATGCGCGAGCTTGATCGGCTTGGCCAGCCACCACCACACCGACGCAATGATCGTCAGCGATATCAGGAGTAACGCCAGCGGTATACGAACGGCGATTGGTTCTATCCTCCGGAAGGCTGGAGCTCCGATTCCGAAGTTCGCCAGCAATCGCTAGCAACCTCCGACGCGAACTTCGGAATCGAAGAAGCTCTAGCAACTCATTCGTTTTCAGTGCGGCTTTGAATTTGATGTTCCTATAACGTAATCGCAGAGAATCCGATAGGAACTTCAAATTCGCCGCACTGTCGACTATGGTCCAGCCGCCCACGGCCGAAAGCAGCACTAGGTCGTGATAGCAAATTGGCATCACCAATAAAGACCGTCCCGTTCAACAACAAGTGACGTAATGTTCTTCAAAGGATTTTCCCGGCGCCGGTTTACCGAAATGGCCGCGTGGTCGGCCCTTGGAATTGCGAGTACGCAAGCCGAAGCGGCCAGGAAGACCGCAATTTCTGCGACCTCTTTTCGAAGCAGCAATCGCGCAGCTTTCCCCAAGGATTTCGTGTGGGGGACAGCCACCTCAGCCTATCAGATCGAAGGTGCCGTCAATGAAGACGGCCGCGGCCCCTCGATCTGGGATCCGTTCGCCCGCCTTCCTGGCAAGATCATCGATCACAGCACCGCCGATGTCGCGAACGACCACTACCATCGCTACAAGGAGGACGTTCGGCTCATCAAAGAGCTCGGCGCCAAGGCCTATCGTTTTTCGATCGCCTGGCCGCGCGTATTTCCGGAAGGCACCGGCGCGCCGAATCCGAAGGGCCTCGATTTCTATCAACGCCTGCTGGACGAACTGCTGGCCAACGGCATCGAGCCGTTTGCGACGCTCTATCATTGGGATCTTCCCCAGGCGTTGCAAGATCGCTATGGCGGCTGGCGGTCGCGCGACACATCGAAGGCGTTCGCGGAATACGCGGGCTATGTTGCTGAACGGATCAGCGATCGCGTCAAGCACATCTTCACGATCAACGAATGCGCGAGGCTTGTTCAAGCCGGCTTTGGTACCGGGATCGACGCGCCGGGCCTCAGCCTGCCCCAGAAGGAAATCAACCAGGTCCGCCACCACGTCGCGCTCGGCCACGGTCTGGCGGTGCAGGCCGTCCGTGCGCATGCGCGCAGCGGAACCAAGGTCGGTCCAGCCGAGAATATCGAGATTTGCATTCCTGCGATCGAGACGCCGGCCAACATTCGCGCCGCGGAAATCGCGACCCGCGAACTGAACGCGGGTTATCTGACCGCGATCTTCGAAGGCAAATACACCGACGGCTTTCTGGCCTATGCAGGCGCCAATGCGCCGTCGTTCACGCCTGACGATCTCAAGGCGATCTCATCGCCGATCGATTTTGCCGGTCTCAACGTGTACATGCCGAACCACTACGTGGTGGCGGGCGAGAATGGCAATGATTTCGCCCTGCTGCCGTTCGCGGCAACGTATCCGCATATGGATTCGAACTGGCTCAGGATTGGGCCCGAAGCGATGTATTGGGCGCCGCGCCATGTTGCCAAGCTCTGGAACGCGAAGTCGATCTACGTCACCGAGAACGGGACGTCAGCGGCGGACCAGCCGGCGGCGAACGGCAAGGTCTTCGATATCGACCGCATCATGTACTTGCGCAATTACCTGACGCAGCTCCACCGGGCTACGTCGGAGGGGTTGCCGGTCAACGGATATTTCCTGTGGAGCCTGATGGATAATTTCGAATGGTCGGACGGTTACGAAAAACGCTTCGGCCTGTACCATGTCGACTTCCAGACCCAGCGCCGCACGCCGAAGCTGTCGGCCTCGTTCTATCGCGAGGTGATCAAGCAAAACGGCGTGGTGTGATTCGTGCCGTCGCGGAGCTCATGTGAAGGGTTTTGAGAGAAACTTCGAACCCTTCAGGCCATAGCGCCAGGGCAGGTCGACCGCCTTGGTGAGGCCGATCCGTATCCCGGTGACGACATCAGGCGTGCTGGGTCGTGCGTGAAGCGAGAGAGGGGGCGCGTCCAGCGCGAGGCCGTTATAGGCGTGGGTGATGCCGAGGGCTTCCGTCAGCTTGCCCGGGCCCGAACACAGCGATCGTTCCTCATCGAGGCCCCGGCGGCGGCGCATCGCCGCAATCCCGTGAGTGGGCTCGATCGCGCGGATCAGCACCGCGCTTGCCGAACCTGTTTCCTCGCAAACGAAATTGACGCACCAATGGATACCGTAGGAACGGTAGACGTAAATGAATCCGGGCGGCCCAAACATCACCGAATTGCGCGGCGTCGGTCCCCGGTAGGAATGCGCCGCGGGATCGGTGTGATGATAGGCCTCGACCTCCACGATGATCCCGCCGACCCCGTCCACCAGCAGGGTTGCACCGATGAGGTCGGGCGCGACCTCGTGGACGCTGCGGCCGAAGAAAGCCCTCCTGAGCCGCTTGCCGAGCGGTTTTGGGCTGGTTCTAGCGGAATTTCTTGACATGGCCGGGTATAAGACCCCGAGCCGGGCAAAGCGAGCGGTTGCGGTTCGCCCTCCACCGGATTAGCTACGTTATTAGGAAAGCTTACGGATTCCCCATGGTCGTGATCGTCGATACCGTCTCCGCCACGCCGGTGCGCCCGCGTCACCCGGAAAAGGTGAACCGGCCGGATGCGCTGTCGCCGCCGAAGCCGGACTGGATCCGCGTGCGCGCGCCGACCACGCGCGGCTACGCCGATACCCGTAACATCGTCAAGGAAAACGGCCTCGTCACGGTATGCGAGGAGGCGGGTTGCCCGAACATCGGCGAGTGCTGGGACAAGAAGCACGCCACCTTCATGATCATGGGCGACACCTGCACCCGGGCATGCGCGTTCTGCAACGTCAAGACGGGAATGCCGACTGCCTTGGATGCCAATGAGCCGGAACATGTCGCGGAGGCGACTTTCAAGCTCGGCCTGAAGCATGTCGTCGTGACATCCGTCGACCGGGACGACCTTGCGGACGGCGGCGCCGAGCACTTCGCGCAGACCATCCGCGCCATCCGCGCACGTTGCCCGGAGACGTCAATTGAAATCCTCACGCCGGACTTCTTGCGCAAGGATGGCGCGCTTGAAGTCGTGGCGGCCGCCAAGCCCGATGTCTTCAACCACAACCTGGAAACGGTGCCATCGCGATATCTGAACGTGCGGCCGGGCGCGCGCTACTTTCACTCGATCCGCCTGTTGCAGCGGGTGAAGGAAGTCGACCCGCAAATCTTTACCAAGTCAGGCATCATGGTCGGACTTGGCGAAGAACGTCACGAGGTCCTTCAAGTGATGGACGATCTCCGTTCGGCGAACGTGGATTTTCTCACCGTCGGCCAGTATCTGCAGCCGACGCGAAAACATCACCCGGTCATGCGTTATGTGACCCCGGACGAGTTCGCAGGCTACGAGAAAGTCGCCTACACCAAGGGCTTCCTGATGGTGTCGGCGAGCCCGTTGACCCGTTCGTCGCATCACGCCGGCGAAGACTTCGCGAGGTTGCAGGCCGCGCGCGCCGACCTCGCACGTTAGGACAATGCCGAGCTTTTCCAACAAACGCCGGGTGCAGCACAAAGCATCCGAGATGTTCGACCTTGTCGCCGATGTCGAGCGTTACCCGGAATTCGTGCCGCTCTGCCATCAGCTGAAGGTGCGTCAACGTACGCCGAAGCCTGACGGTACCGAAGTCGTGATCGCCGACATGACCGTCTCGTTCAAGCTGGTGAAGGAGACCTTTACCAGCGAGGTGACGCTCGATCGTCCGAGCCTGAAGATCATCGTGCGATATCTGCGCGGGCCGTTCTCCAATCTTGAAAACCGCTGGACGTTCGAGCCCAAGGGCGACAACGCCTGCGACGTTGGCTTTTTCATCGCCTACGAGTTCAGGAGCCGAATGCTCGCCCTTCTGATGGGCTCGATGTTCGATGCCGCGTTCGGGCGCTTTTCGGCCGCCTTCGAGAAGCGCGCGGATCAGGTGTACGGGAAGCGGACGCCGTCTTGATCGACCTTTAAACTCTAGACTCTTGGTCGTCGTCCCTTCGTTGCGCGGCGGCCGGCGGTGCGCGTCACGCGCGGACGGATCCGGCTGACAGCGGCGCGTTTCGGCTTGGCGGCTTTCGGCCCGCGCGCCATCTCCATCAACATTCGCAAAGCTTCGATCACCGAGCGCTGTCGCACGGCGCTGCGTCCGATCGCACCAAAGCGGCATTCGTGGGAGGCGATCCGCCCGTCGCGCGCGGCGACGGCAAAATGCACGAGGCCCACGGGCTTGCCCGGGACGGCGCCGCCGGGGCCCGCAATCCCCGTGATGGCGACTGCGAGGTCGACGCCGGCCCGCTCCAGCGCGCCGACGGCCATTTGGGTTGCGGTCTCCTTGCTGACGGCGCCGAAGGCAGCAAGCGTCGTCGTCTCGACGCCCAGCATCGCGTGTTTGGCGTCGTTGGAATAGGTGACAAAGCCGCGATCGATGACATCGGAGGAGCCGGGGATGTCGGTCAGCGCGCCGGCCACAAGACCGCCGGTGCAGGATTCGGCGGTCGCGATCGTGAGCTTGCGGCTGCGGCAGAGATCAAGCAGCGAGCGGGCGAGGGTGTTTGTGGAGCCGGTTTGACGTTCGCTACCCATTTGCCGCGATTCCCTTACGCGCAACCGGGTGCGAATGTCGGAATTGAAGCACTTGTTGAGCTAGCCATTTTCCCTCATCCCCTGGACGAAGCCTAAACAGGGCCCTTGTCGTCCCAGGGCAGGCGGATGGTCGCGCAAGCGGTCGCCGCGATGCCTTCCTCACGGCCGGTAAAACCGAGGCGCTCGCTCGTGGTCGCTTTCACGGCCACGCGCGAGATGTCGAGCCCGGTGATCTCCGCGATGCGCGCGCGCATCTGATCGCGCAGCGGGCCGATCTTCGGCCGCTCGCAAATCAAGGTCACCTCGAGATTGGCAATACGGCCGCCGCGCGCGGTGACGCGCTCCACTGCGTATTGCAGGAACTTGTCGGAGGCCGCGCCCTTCCACTTCATGTCGCTGGGCGGAAAGTGCGAACCGATATCACCATCGGCCAACGCGCCGAGGATCGCGTCCACCAGCGCATGCAGGCCGACATCGCCGTCGGAATGGGCGAGAAATCCTCTGCTGTGAGGCACGCGGATGCCGCAGATCATCAGATGGTCGCCGTCACCGAAAGCGTGCACGTCGTAGCCGGTGCCGCTTCTGACGTCGCCGAGCAGGCTTGCCAGCCGCGCTTCCTCGCGCACGAAATCTTCCGGTGTGGTGAGTTTCATGTTCGCAGCATCGCCTTCAAATGTCGCGACCGTCAATCCCACCCATTCGGCGAGCGCGGCGTCATCGGTGAAATCGTCGCGTCCTTCCCGTGCGGCGCGCCGATGCGCCTCGAGGATCGTATCGAAGCGGAACGACTGGGGTGTCTGGGCAATTCGAAGGCGCGCGCGCTCGGGCGTGGCTTCGATGCGGCCGTCGCTGCCCACCAGCTTGATCGTGTCCGCGACAGGAATTGCAGGAACGGCCGCGCCGGTGATCGATGCTGCGTCGATCGCGCGCGAGATCAGGCTTTCCGAAACGAAAGGCCGCGCGGCGTCATGGATGAGCACGATGTCGGGCTTGGTCGCTGCAAGCGCTTCGAGGCCCGCACGTACCGAAGCCTGCCGCGTCGCGCCGCCTTTGACGGGAGAGGCATAGCGCAGGCCGCGCACTGCATCGTCGAAAACCGCGGCGTCGTCCGGGTTCACGACAGGCTGCACGGCGGAAACTTGCGGATGAGTGGAGAAAGCGTGCATCGCCCGATAAATCACGGGCTGCCCGCCGATCGAACGATATTGCTTCGGTCCGCCTGCACCTGCGCGAAGGCCGCGTCCCGCGGCGACAAGGATGGCGGCAGTCCGCGGCGGATTTCGGCATGGGTCTTTGGCTGTCGATCGATCGAAGTTGATGGGGCCCAGCCCTTATCATGCTCACGCGCGGAAGACAGAACGATTCCTGCGGGTTGGGAAAAAATCGATATTTTGTTGCAGTGCACTTGCAAGATTTGCCGGGCTGGTTAAAGTGTAGGCATGAAACTTGACTGCACAACATTTGTGCGCAAGATTAGATCCCAGCGGGTAACGGCACCCGTCAAAGGAACGAGAAATCTGTGAGCAGTTCCGACTCTTTGCATCCTAACTCATTGAAAATAGGTGGAATTGAGGTCGCGAACCGGGTTTTTCTAGCCCCTATGTCGGGCATCACGGATGCGCCTTTTCGACGTCAGGTGGCGGAGCTCGGGGCTGGGCTCGTCGTGTCCGAAATGACCGCGAGCGATGATCTCGTCAACGGCAAGCCGATGTCCCAGCTCCGGTGTGAGGCGGCCGGCATCGGGCCCCATGTCGTTCAGCTCGCCGGCTGTGAAACCAGATGGATGGCGGAGGGCGCGCGGATGGCGGAAGCCGCCGGCGCCGACGTTATCGATATCAATATGGGGTGCCCGGCGCGTCACGTGACCGGCGGGCAATCCGGCTCCGCCTTGATGCGCGATCTCGATCACGCGGTGCGGCTGATCGATGCGACCATTGGCGCGGTAAGCGTGCCGGTGACGCTGAAGATGCGGCTCGGCTGGGACGAGCGCTCGCTGAATGCGCCGGAGCTGGCGCGCCGCGCGCAAGCCAGTGGCGTGCAGTTGATCTCCGTGCATGGCCGAACCCGTTGCCAGTTCTACAAGGGCGAGGCCGACTGGCGCGCGGTGCGCGCGGTCAGGGACGCCATCCGGATTCCGCTGGTCGTCAATGGCGACATTACTTCGTTCGACAAGGCCGTCGCCGCACTCGACGCATCGGGCGCCGATGCGGTCATGGTCGGGCGCGGCGCGCAGGGTCAGCCCTGGTTACCCGGTCAGATCGGCCGCCAGCTTCACAGCGGCGTTGCCGAGGCGCCGCCGCCGCTGAGAGAGCAGTTGGGATATATCCGCACGCTTTACGACGAGATTTGCCATCACTACGGCCTGCGCATCGGCCTTCGCCATGCACGCAAGCATCTCGGCTGGGCGCTCGAAGCCGCGGCCGGCTATAGCTGCTCGCCGGCAGAGGTTTTGAAGAACTGGCGTGGCCGCATCCTGACCTCGGAAGACCCCCGTGCGGTCCACCGGTCGCTCGATGAAGCGTTCGACGATTTTGCGTGGAGTGCGGCGGCATGAACTCCACCGCAGAACATCGCCCGCCATTGCCGAACGGCGCGGAAATCATTCTCAACGCGTTGCCGAACCCGGTGCTGCTGGTCGCGCCCGATGGCCGGATCGTGGACGCAAATATCGCGGCCGAATCTTTTTTCGAAATCTCGGTGCAGTTCCTGCAAAGGCACGCGCTGAAGGAACTGGTGCCGTTCGGCAGTCCGCTATTGGCGTTGATCGACCAGGTTCGCTCCAGCGGCGCGCCGGTCAACGAGTACAAGGTTGATCTCGGTACCCCCCGCACTGGTGGAGATCGTCAGGTCGATCTCCACGTCGCGCCCGTCAGCGAGCGGCCCGGCCACATCGTCGTGATGCTCCAGGAACGCAGCATTGCGGACAAGATGGATCGTCAGCTCACGCATCGCAGCGCGGCGCGCTCGGTGATCGCACTGGCCGCGATGCTGGCGCACGAAATCAAGAATCCGCTGTCGGGCATTCGTGGCGCGGCTCAACTGCTCGAACAATCGGCTTCGCCGGAAGATCGAACGCTGACCCGCCTGATCTGCGACGAGGCCGACCGCATCGTCACGCTGGTCGATCGCATGGAAGTATTCGGCGACGACCGTCCGGTGGCGCGTGGCCCGGTCAACATCCACTCCGTGCTCGATCACGTCAAACGGCTCGCGCAATCGGGCTTTGCGCGCAATGTGCGCTTTGTCGAGGAATACGATCCGTCGTTGCCGCCGGTGCTCGCCAATCAAGATCAGCTGATCCAGGTGTTCCTCAACCTGGTCAAGAACGCCGCCGAGGCGACGGCCGATCTCGGCAACGAAGCGGAAATCCAGCTCACCACCGCATTCCGCCCGGGCGTGCGGCTATCGGTGCCGGGAAAGAAGTCGCGGGTCTCGCTGCCGCTCGAATTCTGCGTGCGCGACAATGGCCCCGGCGTGCCGGAAGACCTGATGCCGAACCTGTTCGACCCGTTCGTTACGACCAAGCCGACGGGCAGCGGGCTTGGCCTGGCGCTGGTGGCCAAGATTGTCGGCGATCATGGCGGCATCATCGAGTGCGAGTCGCAATCAAGAAAAACCACCTTCCGTGTACTGTTGCCGATGTTCAATCCCGCCAAGAAGCTTGATCAGGGTGATCGCGACGACGTCTCCGCGCCGTTGCACGCCTCACCGAACTCGAGATGAGAAACAGCGATGCCCGCAGGTAGCATTCTCGTAGCCGATGACGATACCGCCATCCGCACCGTCCTCAATCAGGCGCTGTCGCGCGCCGGATATGAGGTGAGGCTGACCGGAAACGCCGCGACGCTGTGGCGTTGGGTCAGCCAGGGCGAGGGCGACCTGGTCATCACCGACGTGGTGATGCCCGATGAGAATGCGTTCGATCTGTTGCCGCGGATCAAGAAGATGCGGCCGAATCTTCCCGTGATCGTGATGAGCGCGCAGAACACCTTCATGACCGCGATCCGCGCCTCCGAGCGCGGCGCCTATGAATATCTGCCGAAGCCGTTCGATCTGAAGGAGCTGATCGGAATTGTCGGGCGCGCTTTGGCCGAGCCCAAGGAGCGGGTGGCGAGCGCCCCTGACGACGCCGAGTTCGACTCGATCCCGCTGGTCGGCCGCTCGCCGGCGATGCAGGAAATCTATCGCGTGCTGGCGCGCCTGATGCAGACGGACCTGACGGTGATGATTTCGGGTGAGTCCGGCACCGGCAAGGAATTGGTGGCGCGCGCGCTCCATGACTATGGCAAGCGGCGCAACGGTCCGTTCGTTGCGGTGAACATGGCGGCGATTCCGCGCGACCTGATCGAATCTGAATTGTTCGGCCACGAACGCGGCGCCTTCACCGGCGCCAATACGCGCGCTTCCGGCCGGTTCGAGCAGGCCGAAGGCGGCACGCTGTTTCTCGACGAAATCGGCGACATGCCGATGGAAGCGCAGACACGCCTGTTGCGCGTGCTTCAGCAGGGCGAATACACCACCGTCGGCGGCCGCACCCCGATCAAGACCGACGTGCGCATTGTTGCGGCCAGCAACAAGGACCTGCGCATCTTGATTCAACAGGGAATGTTCCGTGAGGACCTGTTCTTTCGTCTCAACGTGGTGCCGCTGCGCCTGCCGCCGCTCCGCGAGCGGATCGAGGATTTGCCTGATTTGATCCGCCATTTCTTTGCGCTCGCCGAGAAGGACGGCTTGCCTCCGAAAAAGCTCGACACGCTGGCGCTGGAGCGGATGAAGCAGCACCGCTGGCCCGGCAATGTCCGCGAACTTGAAAATCTCGCGCGCCGGCTTGCGGCGCTGTATCCGCAGGATGTCATCACGGCGTCGGTAATCGATGGCGAACTGGCGCCGCCGGCCATCACTTCCGGCGGTACGATGCATCAGGGCGTCGACAATCTCGGCGGCGCCGTCGAGGCCTATCTGTCGTCGCACTTCTCCGGCTTCCCGAACGGCGTACCGCCGCCGGGCCTCTACCACCGGATCCTCAAGGAGATCGAGGTCCCGCTGCTTACCGCGGCGCTGGCGGCAACCCGCGGAAACCAGATTCGCGCGGCCGATCTGCTCGGTTTGAATCGCAATACGTTGCGAAAGAAAATCCGGGACCTGGACATCCAGGTCTACCGGACCGGCAATTAAGCAGCCGAAGCGGCCGTAACCGTCCGATTTCTCAGGGGATTGGCCGGGTAGCGGATAATGCACGCCGCGGAATTGTCGCAATTTGGCAACATTGTGGTATGAATGCATCAGTCCGCAAGCCGCGGCTGCTCAAGCTCTCATCTCACCGTTTGCCAAAATGACCAGCGTGGACACCTCGGCCGCCCAATTCGACCCGTCGCTCGTTGAGCAGAAGGGGCGGTCCGTTTTGCGGCTGCTCGCCCCGATTGCGATCGGGCTCGCGCTGGTATCGGCGTTCCTGACCTTCGTGGTCCTGACCGGCCTGACCCGCATCGAGCCGACCCGTGAAGTGGCGGTGTCATTCATTCTGATGAACGGCGCCACCATCCTGGTGCTGGTCGGCATTATCGCCAGCGAAGTCTGGAAGGTGATGCAAGCGCGACGCCGTGGCCGCGCTGCCGCAAGGCTTCACGTTCAGATCGTCAGCCTGTTCTCGATCATGGCGGTACTCCCGGCCGTGCTGGTGGCGATCGTCGCCAACGTCACGATCGAGCGCGGCCTCGATCGCCTGTTTTCCGGTCCGACGCGCGACGTGATTCAGAACTCGCTGATCATTGCGCGCGCCTACATGCACGAGCACGCCCAGCTCATTCGCGGCGACATTCTCGGGATGGCGGCCGATATCGGCCGCGCCCGGCCGCTCTTCGATCAGGACCGCCTAGTCCTTCCGCGAGTTTCTGACGGCCAGCGCCGCATCGCGCAATTTGCCCGGCGCCATGCTGATCGACAAGGATCGCCACGTCCTCGAAAGCGCCGAAACCGGAATCCAGCTGGCATTCGCGGCGCCGCCCGTCGGACTTCCTGAGCAACGTCAACGAAAACGAGCCGGAAATCGCGGTCTTGCCGGAGGAGAACTATGTCGCGGCCCTGATCCGGCTGCGCACCTTCCAGGATACGTTCCTCTATGTCGCGCGGCAGCTCGATCCGCACGTCGTCGATCAGCTCAAGCAGACCGAAGCCAGTGTCGCCGAATATGCCGAGATCGAAGCGCGCCGGCTCGGCGTTCAGGTGAACTTCGCGCTGATCTTTGCCGTGATCGCGCTGACCATCCTGATGGCCTCGATCCTGCTGGGGTTGAATTTCGCCAACTCGCTGGTCACTCCGATCCGCCGCCTGATGGGCGCCGCGCATATGGTCTCGACCGGCGACCTTCACGTGCAGGTACCGGTGAAGCGTTCCGAAGGCGACCTCGCGCAACTCGGCGAGACCTTCAACAAGATGACGCAGGAACTGCGCACCCAGCGCGATGAACTCGTCAATGCAAGCGACCTGATCGACAGCCGGCGTCGCTTTATCGAGGCGGTATTGTCGTCGGCGAGCGCCGGTATCATCGGCGTCGATGCGTCGGGAAGTGTCGGCATTCTCAACCGCTCGGCTGAAAAGCTGATCGGCCACGCCGAATCCGAGACCCTGGATCACCCGCTCTCGGACGTGTTGCCGGAACTCGACGACATGATGAAGTCGGCGCGGGAGAGCACGCAGCGGCTCGTGCAGGGCCAGATCACGATCAGTCGCGACGGCCACGAGCGAAACCTGTCGGTGCGCGTCACCGCGGAACAGACGAGCCAGACGCGCGACAGCTACATCATTACGCTTGACGACATTACCGAACTCGTCTCGGCGCAGCGAACCTCGGCCTGGGCCGACGTTGCCCGCAGAATCGCACACGAAATCAAGAATCCGCTGACCCCAATTCAATTGTCGGCCGAACGCATTCGCCGCAAATTCGGCAAATCAATCGTCGAAGACAAGGCCGTGTTCGAGCAGTGTACAGATACGATCGTGAGGCAAGTCGACGACATCAGACGGATGGTCGACGAGTTCTCGCGCTTTGCGCGGATGCCAAAGCCGGTCATCGAAGGGGAAGACGTCGCCGACACCGTGCGTCAGGCGGTGTTCCTGATGCGGGTCGGGCATCCCGACGTGGATATCGAGGCCGAGATCAAGCAAGAACCGCTGCAAGCGAAGTTCGATCGGCGGCTGATTTCCCAGGCGCTGACCAACATCATCAAGAATGCGGCTGAAGCGATTGAGGCCGTGCCCCCGGAGGAATTGGCGCGGGGGCGCATTGATGTCATCGCGGCGCGCGAAAACGACGACATCGTCATCGATGTCGTCGACAATGGTATCGGCCTGCCGAAGACGAGCCGCGCCCGCCTGCTTGAACCCTATGTGACGACGCGTGAGAAGGGCACCGGGCTTGGCCTCGCCATCGTCGGCCGGGTCTTGCAGGACCATGGTGGGCGGATCGAACTCCACGACGCATCGGAAATGCGGCCGGGTGCGCGGGGGGCATGGATGAGACTGCGATTTGCAATATCGGGCCAGGCGGCGGCCCCCGAGATCGTTCAGGCGGCCGCCGAAACAAAGTCGCCGGGCGAAGAAACCAGCGGACAGCAAGAAACGACTAATGATCAGACCAAAATCGAAGTCGCGACAGGCAACTGAGAATACGGGCACACCCTATGGCAAGTGATATTTTGATTGTCGATGACGAAGCCGACATTCGCGATCTTGTCGCCGGAATTCTCGACGACGAGGGATTTTCGACTCGGACGGCGCGTGACAGCGATTCGGCGCTCGCCGAAATCGCTAACCGCAGGCCCAACCTGGTGTTCCTCGATATCTGGTTGCAGGGCAGCAAGCTCGATGGGCTGCAACTGCTCGAACAGATCAAGCGCGACCACGCCGATCTCCCGGTCGTGATGATTTCTGGCCATGGTAACATCGAAACCGCCGTCGCGGCCATCAAACGTGGCGCTTATGACTTTATCGAAAAGCCCTTCAAGTCCGATCGGCTGATTCTGGTCGCGACGCGGGCGCTGGAAACCTCGCGCCTGAAGCGCGAAGTCAAGGAACTCAAGCAATTGGCGCCGACCGCCAGCATCATGACGGGCCGTTCGGCCTGCATGAATCAATTGCGACAGACCATCGACCGCGCCGCCAAAGCCAACAGCAGAATTTTGATCGTGGGGCCGTCGGGTGCGGGCAAGGAATTGGCCGCGCGGACACTCCACAACGCGTCCAGCCGCGCCGACGGACCGTTCATCGTGATCAACGCGGCGGCGATTACGCCGGAGCGCATGGAAATCGAACTGTTCGGCGTCGAGCCCAATGGTGAGCACGCACGCAAGACCGGCGCGTTGGAAGAGGCCCACGGTGGCACGCTCTTCGTCGATGAAATCGGTGACATGCCGCGTGAGACCCAGAACAAGATCCTGCGCGTGCTGGTCGAGCAGACCTTCCAGCGGCAAGGCGGCACCGCCAAGGTCAGCGTCGATGTTCGCATCATTTCCTCGACCGCACGTAATCTCGAGGAAGAGATCGCCGCCGGGCGCTTCCGGGAGGACCTCTACCACCGCCTTTCGGTGGTTCCGATCCGCGTCCCGCCATTGTCGGAGCGACGCGAGGATATCCCGGAATTGATCGACTACTTCATGGACCAGATATCGGCGGCGACCGGTCTGCCGAAGCGTCAGATCGGCCAGGACGCCATGGCGGTCTTGCAGTCGCATGTTTGGCCGGGAAATGTCCGCCAGCTTCGCAACAACGTCGAGCGGGTCATGATCCTCGCGGGTGGGGGCCCGGAGGTCATCATCACGGCCGATATGTTACCGCAAGACGTTGGCTCGATGGTGCCGGCGATGCCGACCAGCAACAACGGCGAACACATTATGGGTCTGCCGCTGCGCGAGGCGCGGGAAGTCTTTGAGCGCGATTATCTGATGGCCCAGATCAGCCGCTTCTCGGGCAATATCTCCCGTACCGCGGAATTCGTCGGCATGGAGCGATCGGCCTTGCACAGGAAGCTGAAGGCGCTGGGCGTCGGCTGAACGCCTTCGAGGCGGGCGGAGTAACGGTGGTCGGAAAATTTCGGCCTCTTTTCACGGTTTTATGGAGAAATGCTCCCTCTTTAGTACCGCTGCGGCGTGAAGCTGCTTGCCTAATAACCAAGCCTGCCTTCTAATCCTACGATCGTGCGCTCTGGAGGGGGATCTCAAGAGGGCCGATGGCCGGCGGACCGCTTCGATAGAAAGCAGCCGACGGTTCAATAAAAAGAAGCAACGAGACTTGCGGGATAAAAACAATGGCGGCAGACCGCGCACAAAATCTACAAGACACCTTCCTCAATCACGTTAGAAAAACCAAAACGCCTCTGACGATATTTCTGGTCAACGGGGTGAAGCTGCAAGGAATTGTCACCTGGTTCGACAATTTTTGTCTGCTGCTGCGGCGCGACGGTCATTCGCAACTTGTCTACAAGCATGCGATTTCGACCATCATGCCCGGAGCTCCGATCCAGTTGTTCGAAGGCGGCGAGGATGCACCGGCTTGAGAGTGAGCTGATTGGAACCCCGAAAATCTGACGGGGCAGCTGACCGTCCGCGGTCGGCGGTGGGGAAGCAAACCGGGCGGGTGATTGTCATCGGCCCTTATTTGCGAACGCGCCGGGGCGATCCCGAAGCGCGAGAGGAATCGTATGCCATCCGCGGATCTGACGCGCGCCTCGAAGAGGCGACCGGGCTCGCGCGTGCCATCGATCTCACCGTTGCTGATGCGCTGATCGCGCCGGTTAGCCAGATCAGGCCTGCGACCTATCTGGGCAAAGGCAAAGTTGAGGAGATCGCGGGTTTGGCCGCCAGCCAGGAGGCCGAGCTCGTGATCATGGATTGCGCGTTGTCGCCGATCCAGCAGCGCAATCTCGAGAAGGCCTGGCGCACCAAGGTCCTCGATCGTACCGGGCTCATTCTGGAGATTTTTGGACGTCGCGCCAAAACCAAAGAAGGCACACTTCAAGTTGAGCTCGCGCATCTGAATTATCAGCGCAGCCGATTGGTGCGGTCGTGGACCCATCTTGAGCGCCAGCGCGGCGGCTTCGGCTTCATGGGCGGCCCTGGCGAAACGCAGATCGAGGCCGACCGGCGCCTGATCGGCGATCGCATCACGCGGCTTGAGCAGGAACTGAAGAAGGTTCAAGCGACGCGGCGGCTGCATCGGGCTGGACGCCAGCGTGTCCCTTATCGTGTCGTTGCGCTCGTCGGCTACACCAATGCCGGCAAGTCGACACTTGTTCAATCGTCTGACCCGTGCCGAGGTTCAGGCCGCGGACATGCTGTTCGCGACGCTCGATCCAACCTTGCGCGCGCTCAATCTGCCGCATGGCGGCAAGGCGATGCTGTCGGACACGGTCGGCTTTATCTCCAACCTGCCGACGCAACTGGTAGCCGCATTTCGCGCCACGCTCGAAGAGGTGCTCGAGGCCGACGTCATTCTCCATGTCAGGGATATCTCGCACGAAGACAGTGAAGCGCAGGAGCAGGATGTCGAGGCCGTGCTGCGTCAGCTTGGCATCGATACCGATGGCGGCCAGCGCATTCTCGAAGTCTGGAACAAGATCGATCGGCTTTCACCGGAAGAGCGTGAGAACGTCGTCAACATCGCCGCGCGCCGTACGCCCGAGCAGCCCTGTTTTCTGGTTTCGGCCGAAACCGGGGAGGGGCTCGACGGCCTCCTGTCAGCAATCGAGGACAGGCTCGCCGCGACGCGCACCACGCTGCATCTCTCCATCGACGCGGCCGACGGCGCCGGCATCAGCTGGCTTCACCGCAACTCGGAGGTCCTCGGCAAGGACTTGCAGGACGGGCGCTATCAGATGACCGTTCGCGTCGACGAGACCAAACGCGATCTCGTCATCAATCGTTTTGATGCCGTGCCGGTCTGAATTTATTCAGTAGCCTTCGCCTCGTTCCACAGTGCATCCATTTCGGCGAGCGACGCAGCCTCGAGCGTGCGGCCCTGCGCGGCCAACGCGCGTTCGATGTAGGCAAATCGGCGCTCGAACTTGGCGTTGGTGCTGCGCAGCGCGGTCTCAGGATCTGCGTCGACGTGGCGGGCGAGATTGACCAGCGCGAACAAGAGATCGCCGGTCTCGGCCGCAAGCTCCGCCTTGTCGCCCTGATCGAGCGCGGCCTCGATCTCGTCGGCTTCCTCGCGAATTTTATGCAGGACGGCGCGCGGATCGTTCCAGTCGAAGCCAACCGTCGACGCCTTGCGTTGCAAGGCCATCGCGCGGGTCAGTGCGGGTTGACCGGCCTTGACGTCCGACAACAGCGAACTGGATGTCTCGACATTGCCGGGGCGCCGCGCCGCGCGCTCAGCTTTTTCCTCGGCCTTGATGCGTTCCCATGCGCTCTTGACCCCGGCAGGCGCGATATTGCCGTCTCTATCGGCGAAGATATGCGGATGCCTTCGGATCATCTTGCGACAAATGACTTCGACGACATCGCCGAAACTGAAAGCGTTCTGCTCCTCGGCCATGCGCGCGTGATAGACGACCTGAAGCAAGAGATCGCCGAGCTCGTCCTTGAGGTCTTCGAGATCGTTTCGTGCGATCGCGTCGGCAACCTCATACGCCTCCTCGATCGTGTAGGGCGCAATCGTTTCGAAGTTTTGCAGGAGGTCCCACGGACAGCCGGTCACCGGCGTTCGTAGCTGCGCCATGATCTCGATCAGGCGGGAAACATCACGGGAAGGGGTCATGGCGCACCGGAAGCAGTAATCCTGTGGTTCTGTATGCCGTAGGACGCTTGGCGCTCCCAGCAGAACCGGGCGAGAGCGCTGTCCTTTCCACCGAATGCTCTAGTGGCGTGGATTTGACATTTTAGGTCCTTATTTTGCGTCGAGTGTATTGACGGCCTCCCAATCCGGATTTGGAGGCGTCTCCGCAAGGGCAGTGGCGCGGTCAAGAACAGCGCGGACGGTTTGTCGAAAGTGGCGACACGCTCGAAGCAATTTGCGGCCCGGCCAAACTCGCGGCGGCGCCAATTTGCCAGGCCCTCGGCATAGGCTGCCGCGGCTGCCACCTGTTGCTCGCGCTCCTGGCCTGCCTCTGCCACCAGCTCATAGATCTTGATCGGTGTGGTGCGTCCCTTGACGCGGACGGCGTCGAGTTCACGCCATGTGAAGCTTGAACCCGTCATCGAGACCGTCGTGTCCGAAGCAATAATGGTCGTGCCGTAAAACTTGTTGGCCCCCTCGAGGCGCGAGGCGACGTTCACCGCGTCACTCATGACCGAATAGTTGAAGCGCCGTCTCGAGCCGATATTGCCGACCAGTGCTTCGCCCGAATTGAGGCCCATGCGGTGCGCGACCTCGTAGCCTTGAAATACAGCCGAGCTGAGATTGAGTTCTTCGAGACGGGAACGGCAACCGAGCGCGGCGCGGGCTGCGTTGGCGGCGTGGTCGGGATCATCGGTCGGAGCGCCGAACACGGCAACAATCGAGTTGCCGATATATTTGTCGATATAGCCGCCGTTGCTTTCGATGATTTCGGTCATCTCGGAAAGGTACTCGTTCATGAAACGAACCAGTTCACCCGGCGTCATTTTTTCGGAAATCGACGCAAAGCCGACCAGATCCGAGAAGAATACCGTGACCTCGCGCGTTTCGCCGCCCAACACCGGCAATTTATTGGACGTGACCATTTTCTCGATCACTTGCGGCGCGAGATAAAGCGCGAAGCTCTTTCGGAGCAATCGCTGGCCTTTGTCGGTCACGACCAGACGGTAGGCGACAATGGTGGCCATCGCCAGGAGCCCGGCGGCAAACGGTTCGCTCAAAGGCAATGCGAGCGACCGTGCAAATGCCCACGTTGCGAAGGCGGTCCAGATCGCGACCAAGCCGCCATACACGATCGCCGCGCCGCTCGGCGCGAACATCCATGCCGCTAACGCTGCAACCGCCGCAAAGACGATGGCGATGATGGTCGTCCACGGCTGGCCAAGCTCCACCATCGCGTTCCGTGCCAGCAGATTGTGGACAGCGGTCGCGTGAACATAAACGCCGGCAATCGAGCTGCGCTTGAACTGCCCTGGCGCCGGGGGCGGGGGCGCGAGAGCGCATCGGGGCGCTCGCGAACCGTCGAGGCCGGTCGCGAAGCGTTTGGAAGTCGACTTTTCGATCCTGGGACTCGAGCAGTGTACCGAAAATGACGACTTTGCCGGCGAATTCGCGACGGAAGAAGTCGGCATTGTCGCGTTCGACGCAGGTATGCAAGTCGGCAAACGAATAAGTCTGAACGTCGTTGGCGCCGCCCTCAAAGTTCAGCGTCATGGTGTTTGGCATGACACTTGGAACGAGATAGCCCGCAAGCGTTACATCGCCATTCGCTTCGACGACCGGGTCGGTCTTGAGCGCGCGCGCGGCAAGTTCGAGCGCCATCGAAGGCGTTTTCTTCCCGTCACTGTCGAATGTCAGCGGCACCTTGCGCACGACCTCGTCGGGGTCGGTAATCACGTTGAGCGCCCGGATGTTCTTTTGCTGCCCGACCGCGATCCGCTGGCCCGGGGAGGGGCGATCGCCGCGCAACGTCTCGCCCAGCACGAGCTTGCCGGCGGAGGAGGCGGTTGCGAGAGCACGCAGGAAGGCCCGGTCGAAGCCGCGCATTCGTACTCCCAGCGGGTCATCGCCGAACGGAATTTCGGATTGTTCGATCGAGGTCGGAAACACGATATCGAAGCCGACAACAGCTGCGCCGCCGTCGATGACCGCTGTCAGAACCTTGCCGACCTCCGTCGTCCAGGTCAGGGTTGGGGATCCCTTGAAGGGGGGCGTCTGGTAGGTTTCCTCGTCGATCGCGACCACTGCGACGGGCTTGGACGCGGGATCGCGAGCGGTGCCGAAGACTTCCCACCGCAGCGCCGTCAGGACGTCGATCGACCAGCCATGAAAATGGCTGACGGGAGGAAATGCGGAAAGCAGCCCGCAGGCCAACGACGCGAAGATGATCGCGATGGCGTCTCGTCTTGCGTGGCCCATGTTGGTGTCCGCGCTACACGGGCTCGCCTGATTAGTCCAGACGCACGAGACGACTGATGACGGGTGCAGAGCCAGCCTCTGCCGCGCCATCGACTACGAATACGGTTCGTTGCGAACCATGGCTCACCGCGTAGGTGCCGCCCGGTTGCAATGCCGTGCCGTTCCTTGCGAAATCATAGAACCTGCCGTGCACGACGGAAGCCGCCGAGAGGTCCACCTCGTACCGTTCGCCCTGTATGTCCAGCCTTTCAACGATCAGCCGTCCGCGGCCGCGGGTTTCCACAATCGGCGAGCGCCCATGCAGGGTAAGGCGCGACGACGAAGCCGGGCGAGCCGGCGTCAGGCTTCGCACGATCGTCGCAGCGCTTTCGCCGATAGACTGGTCGACCACTTGTGCGTGGGTATCGCAATCGACTTTGGTGGACTTGATATCGCCGAGATGGACCATGCTCTGCTCTTGGCCGATGATAACGGTGCCGATGCCCGTAATCGTTTCGCGCCAGCATGATTTCATGTAGCCGATCACCACTGTGCTATCGGGTCCGAGCTTGATGACTTTACCGGGGGCCAGATAGTCCATGAACTCGACGCCGGTCACCTTGCCTTGCACCTCTTCGACGACGGCGACCGGTCCCTGCGCTCCAGCCACGCCCGTGAACCCGAGCAAGGCGAGGGCTGTGGCAAATACGTGCTTCATGGATTGAAACCTCTGCTATTCCGGCGGCGATTCCCACGGGAGTCGATAGTCGGTCTATGGCTCATCTGTGGCATCAATGAGCACTACGTCGTGCGGGAATCGAGACATGTTGTCGTCTGGATACGCAATGCGTGCGTTTTGGAGCTGATCGGCCTGCTCGTCACGAAGCCGTGAAATCCTCCGGCCTCAACTCGATCGGTTTGCCATGAGGCGTGCGGTCGGCAGCATGATCCCAGGCGTGACGGTAGCGATGCAGGGTCTCGGCCGTTGTGACGCCCTTGGCGGCAACGAGTTTTTCCAGGGTGGCGAGCCAGTGCCGGTAGTAGGTCGTCCCCGTGTCGGGGTCGCCGTCGGCTTGTGCGATTTTGATCTCGTCGGCTAGCGCCGCGGCCCATTCCGTCCAGGTGAAGACGCCGCGATCATAGAGCGAGAGCGCCATCGCAAATGCCTGGGCTTCCCAGGGCTCGCGAAATACCGGGCCGTCGTCGTCTCGCGGCAGGTCGGGAAGCGCGCGGGTCGCTTGGGCTATGGCCGCGTTAGTCATGCTAACTCCAGATAGGGTTCGAACGCGTCGATCGAGACCTTGACGGTGGGATCGGCGTCGGGTCCCCACAATTCGGTGCTGTCGAACACGACGTTGTAAAGCCACTGTGGATTCTCGCCCAATTCCATCGACGCGGAATCTGGAAAAACCTGGCAACCGAGAATGCGCTCGACGACGCCGACATGACCGCGTGTGTAGCGAGGAAGACGCGTATGGGTCGTTGGATGCATGTTCTTGGCGCGCACGCGATCGCCGGGTTTGAAGCGAGCCACCGTCTGGGTCTTGCGCTCAAACGAGCCGCGCGTCATCACCCGCTCGACATCCGCCATCTGGAATTTACCGCGCTTCAGCGGCTTGGCGGCCTTTTCGGCGTGTCCGGCCGAAAGTTCGCTGGCGGTCACGAATCCCTTCGCAACCAGATTGTCTTGAAGCCCCAGTAGCCATTTCCGATAGTAGGAACTGGTCAGGTAAATCTGCGGCGGGAGTGATTCCCGATAGAAGCGGGACACATCGATGTTGAACGCGCCGGCCGCGCCCATCGCGCGCACCATGGCCATCACGCGGCCTTCCCATTTCTGGTGAAAGGTCGGCTCGTTCGGCTCCGGCTCGACCTTGCCGAAGCCGTCCATGCCGCCCATGTCGTGGACGCCGTTCATGAAGGGGCTCCCGGCGTCTTCGGAAATCCGGTACCGATCATCGAGTTCCGCGTCACGAGGTCAGCGAGTTGCTCCTCGCTCCAGCCGTCCGTGCCTTTGGGCCGCATCGGCAGCACCAGAAAGCGGGTCTCCGCGGTCGAATCCCACACCCTGATCTCGGTCTCCTTCGGCAAACTGACGCCGAAATCAGCGAGCACGCCGCGCGGGTCCTTCACCGCGCGCGAGCGGTAGGGCGAGGCCTTGTACCAGACGGGTGGAAGGCCGAGCATTTCCCAGGGGTAACAGGAGCAGAGCGTGCACACGACCATGTTGTGCCGCTGCTCGGTGTTCTCGACCGCAACCAGGTGATCGCCGGTCCGGCCGACATGACCGAGCGTGCTGACCGCTTTGCTCGCATCCTCCAGCAAGGCTTTCCTGAAGGCGGGGTCTGTCCACGCCTTGGCGACGACCCGCGCACCGTTGTGTGGGCCAATTTTCGTTTCATAGGCCTGAACGATGGCGTCCAGCGCGGCCGGCTCGACATATCCCTTTTCAGTCAGAATGGTCTCCAGCGCGCGGACGCGCAATTCAGTCTCGGAGAGTTCCGAATGATCGTGGTCGTGATGATGATCGTGATCGTGATCGGTCATGGGCAACTATGAAATGCGGTGAGGGGAATACCGCCGTCATTGTCGGCCTCCGGCCGTGGCCGGTCAAGCAGGTGGAAACAAGCAGATTTGAACTTGCCAAATTGGACAGTGTACTGTCTAATTGTTCGGTAGAAACGAACAACAGAGTGGGGAGGCGTGCTGCGATGCAGGGAAAAGTAGCGCTCGAAGAGCATTTCGCGATTCCCGAGACCCTCCAGGACAGCGCCGGTTTTGCCCCCGAGGCCGATTGGCCGGAACTGAAAGGGCGGCTTCTGGATATTCAGGACCGTCGCGTGCGCGAAATGGACGCGCACGGCATCGAGATGATGCTGTTGTCGCTCAACGCGCCGGCCGTTCAGGCGATACCTGATCCCGAAAAGGCCAACGAAATCGCACGCCGGTCGAACGACTTCATGGCCGAACAGATCGCCCGCCAGCCTACGCGTTTCGCGGGTCTCGCCGCCTTGCCGATGCAGACCCCGGAACTTGCGACGCGCGAGCTGACGCGTTGCGTGAAAGAGCTCGGCTTTTGCGGCGCGCTGGTCAACGGTTTCAGCCAGGTGACCGGCAATCCGTCCGGCATCTATTACGACATCAAGGCCTATTGGCCGTTTTGGGCCGAAGTCGAGCGGCTTGACGTGCCGTTCTACCTGCACCCGCGTAATCCGCTGCCGAAGGACGCCGCGATCTACGAAGGCCACCGCTGGCTGTTGGGACCGTCCTGGGCCTTCGGCCAGGAAACCGCCGTTCATGCGCTGAGGCTGATGGGCTCGGGACTGTTCGACGCGCATCCGCGGCTCAATATCGTCATCGGCCACATGGGCGAGGGGCTGCCGTATTCGATGTGGCGGATCGATAACCACAACAAGTGGATGCGCGTCCAGAACACCTATCCGGCCAAGCGCCAGATCGGCGAATATTTCCGTGAGAATTTCTACATTACGACGTCGGGGAATTTCCGGACCCAGACGCTGATCGATGCCATGCTCGAAATCGGATCGGATCGAATCCTGTTTTCGACCGACTGGCCGTTTGAGAATATCGACCACGCCTCGGACTGGTTCGACGCGGCGCCGATTTCGGAGATCGACCGTCAGAAGATCGGCCGCGACAACACGAGGGCTCTGTTCAAACTGAAATAATTTGCCGTCGCAAACCTGCCGGAAGAGCAGGGACGATTTGAGAACGAGAAATACGGGGAGGATGCATGAGTTCGGGAACCGAAATCGATATCCATGACGAACTGGCCGGGGCGCCCATCACGCCGCTCCACAAGACGCTAGGCATTGTGATTACGCTGATCACGCTGTTCGACGGTTATGACACGTTCAATCCGGCCTATGTGATCCAGTATGTGAGACAGCCGTGGGGTCTGTTGCCGAGCCAGGCGGGATTTCTGGTCAGTTCCGGCCTGATCGGCTTTCTGTTCGGCGCACTCGGCCACGGCATGATTGCCGACCGTGTCGGCCGCCGTAAAACGCTGCTCGCGGGTTTGTGGATCGTCAACGTCATGACGCTCCTCACCGCGATCTTTGCGACCAGTTTTACAAGCTTCTGCACCTTGCGCTTCCTCACCGGTCTTGGCCTTGGCGTGCTTCTGCCGCTTGGCACCACCTATATCAACGAGCTCGCGCCGCCGCGCGTCAGTAACGCGTTCTCGCTGTGGGGCGTGACGTTCGGCTGGTCGCTGGGTGGCGTCTTTGCGGGACTGATCGGGGTTTTCTTGACGCCGACCCACGGCTGGCAAGTGCTCTACTATGTCGGCGCGTTGTCGATCCCGTTGACGCTTCTGGTGCATGCGGTGCTGCCCGAGAGCCCGAAGTTTCTGGCGGCCCGCGGCCGCCTGGAGGAATTGCGCGCGCTGATGGTGCGGCTGCGGCCGGAACGAAGCGGGGTTTACGCGAATGCGACGTTCCGCACGTCCGACCGGACCACGACAAATACGATCGGGGCGCTCCTCGCGCCGCGCTATCGCCGCGTTTCGCTGACGATTTGGGTCACGGCGTTCCTGACGTTGTTTGCGATTTTCGGGCTGGTCGGTTGGATTCCAACCGTCATGATCCAGCGCGGCGAGAGCTTTGCCTCGGGATTCAGTTACGGCGCCTTGATGCAAGGCACGTCCTTTATCGGCGGCCTGACGCTCGCGGTCCTCGCCGATCGCAAATTTTCACCAACGCCGCGTCTGCTCGGCATCTGGTGGATCATCGGCGGCATCGCCGTCGGCACACTCGTTTTCATCAACAGTCACGCGTTCAACTTCGCGGTCGTGGCGATCGCCGGCTTCTGTGTGATCGGTGCCCAGCACGTCCTCAACAACTTCACCGCCAACTCCTACGAGACCGGCTTTCGCGCCAGCGGCGTCGGCATGGAGCTGGGGGTAGGGCGCGTTGGTGGAATCCTCGGGCCGTCCGTCATCGGGCTTCTGCAACAGATGACCGGCGGACAGGAAGCGGTATTTTGGGCGATCGGGGGTGCTGCGATCGTTGCGGGTCTCGTGATTGGTTCGCTCTCGGTGCAGGACAAGGCTACCGAGGCACGCGTCGCGCCAGCGGAATAGTTTAAAAAGGGGGACTGAGAATGTCTGATACTACGGCTCTACAGGACAAGGTGTTGCTGGCGGCGCGGCTGCTGGTCACACCGCTTTTCATCTACAGTGGGATCGGGAAAATCATGGCCTTCGAGGCAACCGCCGGGCGTTTGCCGGGCGGAGCAGGCGGCTTTGGCAGCGTGCTGGCGGCCTGCGCGATCTTGATCGAGCTCGGCGGTTCGCTCGCGCTCATTCTGGGCGTCTATACGCGGTGCGTGGCGATCGCGTTCATCGTGTTCACGATCCTGGCCACCGTGATGTTCCACAACTTCTGGGCCTCGCCGCCGGCAGCGGTCGTGGGCCAGACCATCAATTTCTGCAAGAACCTCGGGCTGATCGGCCTGTTTGCGATGATCTGGGCGTTCGGTCCGGGCAACTACGCGCTTCGGAAGAAATAAGGTCACAACAACATCAGCCCGGGAGCAGGGCATGGCGACGATCAATTGCGATATGGGGGAGGCCTTTGGCCTCTACCGGATGGGTGATGACGAGGCGTTGATGCCACTGATCTCAGTGGCCAACGTCGCCTGCGGTTTTCACGCCTCCGACTTCAACCACATGCGCAAGACGGTGCAACTCGCCAAGAGCCATGGCGTCAAGGTCGGCGCGCATCCGTCTTTGCCGGACCTGCAAGGCTTCGGCCGCCGCGAAATGAAGATGCCGCGCGAAGAACTCGCCAACTGCCTCATCTACCAGATCGGTGCGCTCAAGGGGTTTCTCGAAGCCGAGGGCATGGCGCTTAGCCACATCAAGCCGCACGGCTCGCTCTATGGGATGGCGGCGCGGGAGGAGGCGGTCGCGCATGCCATCGCGGATGCCGCCGACGTGTTCAAGGTGCCGGTCATGGGCATGATCGGCACCTGCCAGGAGACTGTCTACGGCGCGCGTGGACATACGTTGATCGCCGAATTCTACGCCGATCTCGAATACAACGATAACGGCAGCCTGATCATCACCCGTGAACACCATGCGGTGGACCCCGCGCGCACCGCGGTGCGTTGCCGGCGGGCGATTGCCGAGGGCAAGGCTGAAAGCATTAACGGCAGCGACGTCGCGGTACGTGCGGATTCCATCTGTGTGCATTCCGACACGCCGAACGCCGTCGAGGTCGCCCGCGCGGTCCGCGATGCGCTAGGGTTGGGCTCAGCCTAGACGGTCAGCAGGATGGAACGAGGAGGGCAGCCATGACCAGCTTTGTGACCATCGAAAAGGGCCTCGGTCCGGACGGGCGCATCGCTGTGGTGAGGTTCGACCGCGGCGACGGCCTCAACGCGCTGTCGCCGGAAGCGATGCGTCAGTTAACGCAAGCGGCGCGCAGCTTCGAGGACGACGGCGACACTTCGGTGGTGGTGCTAACGGGCGGGCCGAAGGCGTTCAGCGCCGGCTTCGATCTGAAGGATCCCGAGGGCCGCTCGCGCAAGTCCATGGACGTCGGCTCGCTGCGCCGGCATCTGAAGCTCGGCCCCCGGCTCGCCCGCGCCTGGCAAGAGATGGACCAGATCACCATCGCCGCGATCGAAGGCTTCTGCATCGGCGGCGGCATTGCGCTCGCGGTCGCGCTCGACTTCCGCGTCATGAGCCGTGCGGCCCATATCCGGATCCCCGAGATCGGCCTCGGCATGAACATGAGCTGGCAAAGCGTTCCGCGCCTGTTGCACCTGATGGGACCGGCGCGAACCAAGCAGGCCGTGATCCTGGCCGACCAGCGCATCTCGGCCGAAGAAGCCCATGCGTGGCGGCTGATCGAGGAGGTTGCCGATCCGGGCAAGGCGCTCGAGACGGCCATGGACCTGGCGGCGAAGTTCGCGAGCCAGCCGCCGATCTCGGCTGCGATGACGAAGCTAACCATCAATCGCCTGACGCACGCGCTTGACGATCTCACGAGCCATATGGACGTCGATCAGTTTGCGCTCGCGAGCCTGACCGAAGACCACAAGGAGGGCGTGGCGGCGTTTCTGGAGCGGCGCAAGCCTCGCTTCAGGGGCCGCTAACGGAGAGTATCAAAATGCGCGTCCACGCGATCCAGACCGGCTCTGTGAAAATCAAGACCGCCCAGGTCGAACGCCAGGGCCGCGGCCTGATTGGCGTGTTCCTTGATCCCAACTGGACCGACTGGGTCCCGACATACGCCTGGGCCATCGAGCATCCCGATGGCGTCATCGTCGTGGACAGCGGCCAGGGGGCCCATCTCCTCGAGCACTCGCATGAGCTCAACCCCTATGTGAGATGGGAGGTCGCCTTCCAAATTGAGCGCGAGCAGGAGATCGGACCGCAACTCCGGGCGCTAGGCATCGGTCCACGCGACGTCAAAAAGGTCCTCCTGACCCATTTGCATATGGACCACGATGGAGGCCTTGCGCATTTCCCAGACACCGAAATCCTGGTTCCTGCTGGCGAGCTGGCCATGGCGCGGGGGCTGCTCGGCCGGGTGCGAGGCTATCTTCCGCATCGCTGGCCCGCCTGGTTCGACCCGACGCCGATCGAGCTCCCGACGGAGCCGTTCGGACCGTTCACGCGCAGTCAGCGTCTGACGAAGGAGGGCGCCATTATCGCCGTGGCAACGCCCGGCCATACGCCAGACCACATATCGGTCGTGGTTCAGGATGGCGACACCGCGATCTTTCTTGCCGGCGATACGTCCTATAATCAGGCGCTGATGCTTTCAGGCACAGTCGACGGCGTAAGCCCCGACGCCAACGTCGCAAAGGCGACCCTTGGCGCCATCAAGCGTTTCACGCAAAGCCAACCGACGATCTATCTGCCGACGCATGACCCGGACTCAGGCGCACGCTTGGCGCAGCGGCAGCATGTGGGATCGGCAGGCTAGGCAAATGGCGACCTTGGCCCGCACATCCACGATTCGCATAAGGTATATTATGGAATATTTTATTCCATAGGGATTCCATACATTTGTATACAAGTTCTCAGGTTCTAGCGGATTGGAAGATCGATCCTGAGCCAGCGGACGCCGCCAGCGGCGTCCGCCCAGATGCCATCGTAGCCCTCGGCGAAAGACCAACGATCGCCGCTTGGTATTTCCCGAGAAAGCAGGCAAAAAGCCAATCAGCGTGCTTCGTGTGGGAAGCCGAATAAGAAAAGAAATTTGGGAGACAAAACGATGGGCTTTTCACGACGTTCGCTATTGAAGACGACGGCCGCGTCTGCGGTGCTCGGCGGCCTGGGCGCGCCATGGGTTGCGCGAGCCCAGCAAGCCGAATTCAGCTACAAGTTTGCCAATAACCTGCCGGACACGCATCCGCTCAATATCCGGGCCCGCGAAATGGCGGCCGCGATCAAGACCGAGACCAACGGCAAGTTCGATCTGCAGATCTTTCCGAACAACCAGCTTGGCGCCGATACGGACGTGCTGAGCCAGCTCCGGTCCGGCGGCGTCGAGTTTTTCACGATGTCGGGCCTGATCCTGGCGACTTTGGTGCCGGCGGCGTCGATCAACGGTATGGGCTTTGCGTTCCCGGACTATCCGACGGTCTGGAAGGCCATGGACGGCGATCTCGGCGCGTACGTCCGCAAGGAAGTCGCCAAGGCCAATATCGTCGCGTTTGAGAAGATCTGGGATAACGGCTTCCGCCAGACCACGTCCTCGACCAAGCCGATCACGGGGCCGGGTGACTACAAGGGCTTCAAGATCCGCGTTCCGGTGTCGCCGCTGTGGACCTCGATGTTCAAGGCGTTCGATGCAGCGCCCGCCTCGATCAATTTTAACGAAGTCTATTCGGCGCTTCAGACCAAGATCGTCGAAGGTCAGGAAAATCCGCTGGCGTTGATCGCGACCGCCAAGCTCTACGAAGTCCAGAAGTTCTGCTCGCTGACCAACCACATGTGGGACGGCTATTGGTTCCTGGCCAATCGCCGCGCTCTGGAAGCGTTGCCGCCGGATATCCGTACAATTGTCGAGAAGAACGTCAATGCGGCGGCCCTGAAGGCCCGCGTCGACACTGAGAAGCTTAACGCGACCGTCCGCGAGGAGCTCGCGACCAAGGGGCTGACTTTCAATCAGCCTGATCTGGCGCCGTTCCGCGACAAGCTTCGCGCGGCCGGTTTCTATTCCGAATGGAAGACGAAATACGGCGAAGAGGCCTGGGCGATCCTGGAGAAATCCGTCGGCAAATTGTCGTAGTATCTGCCCCAAGGCGAAGGTGGGCTGGATATGATCAATGCCGAGGCAACGCAGCCGGTGGCCGGCGAGGTGGAGTCCCCTCGCCGCCGCTCCGCCGTTGCGGCATTTGAGTCGCTCCTCGGACGGCTGGTCGAGATCCCGGCTGCACTTCTTGTCGTCGCCGAGATTGTGACGCTGTTTGCCGGTGTCGTGGCGCGCTACGTCGTGCAGCAGCCGCTGATCTGGTCGGACGAACTGGCCTCGATCCTGTTCCTGTGGCTCGCGATGCTGGGCTCGGTGGTTGCGTTTCGCCGTTCCGAGCACATGCGGATGACGGCGGTGGTTTCGAGCGCCGGACCAACCCTGAGAGCCTATCTCGACGTGGTCGCGACCTGCGCGGCGCTGGCATTCCTGCTTCTGGTCGTCGTCCCGAGCTATCAATACGCCTACGAGGAAAGCTTCATCACGACGCCGGCGCTGCAGATATCCAATAGCTGGCGGGCGGCCGCCTTGCCGTTCGGCATCTGTCTGATGGTGCTGTTTGCCTTGTTGCGATTGCTACGGGTTGGCGACACCAGGCTTGTCATCAAGGCGGTGCTGTCGGTCGCCGTCGTGGTGGCGCTTTTTTGGCTGGCCTCGCCTTACCTGCGGCCGCTCGGCAACCTCAATCTCGTGATTTTCTTCGTCGGCGTGGTCGGCTTCTGCGTCTTTGCCGGGGTGCCGATCGCGTTCGCGTTCGGGCTGGCGATTTTCGGGTATCTGGCGCTGACGACACGCACGCCGCTGATGGTGCTGGTCGGGCGGATGGACGAAGGCATGAGCCATCTGATCCTGCTCGCGGTCCCCCTGTTCGTTTTCCTCGGGCTGTTGATCGAGATGGCCGGGATGGCGCGCGCGATGGTGGCGTTCCTGGCGAGCCTGCTTGGCCACGTGCGCGGCGGCCTGCACTACGTGCTGGTCGGCGCGATGTACCTCGTCTCGGGCATCTCCGGCTCCAAGGCCGCCGATATGGCCGCGGTCGCGCCGGTATTGTTCCCCGAAATGAAGCAGCGCGGCGCCCGCCCCGGCGATCTCGTCGCCCTGCTCGCTTCGACCGGCGCGCAGACCGAAACCATTCCGCCGAGCCTTGTGCTGATCACCATCGGATCGGTGACCGGCGTTTCGATTTCGGCGCTGTTCACCGGTGGCCTCCTGCCCGGCGTTGTCTGTGCGATCACGCTGTCCGCCCTGGTGTGGTGGCGCTATCGCGGTGAAGACTTGAGCCACGTCCGGCGGGCGACGCGTTCGGAAGTCTTGCGCACCTTCGTCGTCGCCCTGCCCGCGCTGGCCCTGCCCTTCGTCATCCGCTACGCCGTGGTCGAGGGCGTTGCGACCGCCACCGAAGTGTCCACCATCGGCATCGTCTATAGTTTCATCATTGGTCTTGTGATCTACCGCCAGTTCGACTGGCGGCGGCTGATGCCAATGCTGGTCGAAACCGCCTGCCTCTCCGGCGCGATCCTGATGATCATCGGAACCGCGACCGGCATGGCCTGGGGTCTGACCCAGTCCGGCTTTTCCCGGGCGCTGGCGACGGCGATGACCGGCCTGCCCGGCGGTTCCGCTTCCTTCATCGCGGTCTCGATCGTCGCCTTCACGATCCTGGGCAGCGTGCTCGAAGGAATACCCGCAATCGTGCTGTTCGGCCCGCTGCTGTTCCCGATCGCGCGCGCGGTCGGCGTCCACGAGGTGCACTACGCGATGATCATCATTCTCGCGATGGGCATCGGGTTATTCGCGCCACCCTTTGGGGTCGGCTACTATGCTGCCTGCGCTATTGGACGTGTCGACCCCGCCGAGGGCATCCGCCCGATCTGGGGCTACTTGCTGGCGCTGATGGCAGGCTTGATAATCGTTGCTATCTTTCCCTGGATATCGATTGGATTCCTTTGAATTTTGAACGGGCCTGAGGGGTGACCGATGGCACAGAACCAATACGAAATCGGTCTTGAGAAGACGCCGGCTAATTTTGTCGCGCTGACGCCGCTCAGCTTCCTGGCGCGCACGGCCGCGATCTATCCCGACCATACCAGCGCGGTCTATGAGGGCCGCCGGTTCACATGGTCGGAGACGTACGCGCGCTGCCGGCGCCTGGCGTCATATCTTGCGGGTCGAGGCATCGGCCCCGGCGACACGGTCGCGGCAATGCTGCCGAATATCCCGGCGATGAATGAAGTGCATTTTGCCGTGCCAATGACGGGCGCCGTGCTCAACACGCTCAACATTCGCCTCGATGCGGCTGCAATCGCCTTCCAGCTCGACCATGGCAGCGCCAGGATCATCCTGGTCGATCCGGAATTTGCCGGTGTGATTTCGGACGCGTTGAAACTGATGAAAGGCGCGAAGCCGTTCGTGATCGACGTTGACGACGCGGTCTTCGGGATCAAGCGGATCGGCGAAATCGAGTATGAGGCGGCACTGGCGCAGGGCGACGAGAAGTTCGTCTCCCGCGCGCCAACGGACGAATGGGATGCGATCGCGCTGAGCTACACGTCCGGAACGACCGGAAACCCAAAGGGCGTGGTGACGCACCATCGCGGTGCGTACCTGAACGCGGTCAGCAATATCCTCGCGGCAAACCTTGGATCCCACCCGGTCTATCTCTGGACGCTGCCGATGTTTCATTGCAACGGCTGGTGTTTTCCATGGACCATTGCGGCGCTGGCCGGGGTCAATGTCTGCCTGCGCAAGGTCGACCCGGCGAAGATCTTCGAATTGATTCCGAAACACGGCGTGACGCATATGTGCGGCGCGCCGATCGTCTACAACACGCTGATCAATGCCTCCGGCGCGCCGAGCAAGTCAGACGCCCATCCCGTGGTCGGGCTGATCGCAGGCGCCGCGCCTCCGGTCGCCGTTCTCGAGGGCGCGGAGCGTATCGGCGTCAGGCTCACGCATGTCTACGGGTTGACCGAGACCTATGGTCCGGCTGCCTTCTGTGCCGAGCAACCCGGTTGGGACGATCTTAGCCCCGACCAGCGGGCTCAGCTCAAGCGCCGGCAGGGCGTGTCGTACCCGCTTGAGGAAGCGGTCACGGTCCTCGATCCCGAAACCATGCGCGAGGTGCCGCGCGATGGCGAGACCATTGGGGAAGTGATGTTCCGCGGCAATATCGTCATGAAGGGCTATCTCAAGAACGAAGCAGCTACCCGCGAAGCTTTTGCCGGCGGCTGGTTTCATACCGGCGATCTCGGCGTGCTCGATGAGCACGGCTACGTCATCATCAAGGACCGCTCCAAGGACATCATCATTTCCGGCGGCGAAAACGTCTCCTCCGTCGAAGTCGAGGACGTCCTCTACAAGCATCCTGCCGTGCTGTTCGCCGCCGTCGTTGCCAAACCGGACGCGAAATGGGGCGAGGTGCCCTGCGCCTTCATTGAGCTGAAGGAAAATGCGCAAGCGACCGAAGCCGACATCATCGCCTTCTGTCGCGGGCAGATGCCGGGCTTCAAGACGCCGAAAGCCGTGGTGTTCGGGACGATCCCGAAAACCTCGACCGGCAAGATCCAGAAATTCATACTCCGCGACCGGGTGCACTCCGCCAAGGCGATCCAGTCGTAAGGCGCGCGTCGGCGCCTTACTGCGACATCGGGCTATTGCGGGCCGCCTTCAGCCACAGGAACCATGAGCGGTCGTACTGCGTGCTGATCGTCCTGGTCGTCCCGACGGTTTCCTCTTCGGTGAGATAAGTAACGGGCCCAAGCTTCATCGCTTCCATTTGCAGCCGCGCGCCGATCTCGGTGTAGACCGCGCGGAACACCGCCTGTCGGATCGTGCCTGCGACCACCGTCGAGCCGTGGCCGCGCATCAGGACGGCGGGCTCATTGCCAAGGCTGTCCGCGAGCGCGGCACCCAGCTTGCCGCTCGTGATCAGAATGTCGCTGCCGAGGCCTGCGAAGTCGCGGATCTCGAAAATCGGCGTCCCCTTCTCGCTCAGGAATCCGCACATATGGCAGACCGGCCGCAGCTTGACGCTCGGGACCACGCTGAAGGGAACGACGGACGGCGAATGGCTATGCACCACCGAATTCACGTCGTTCCGCTTTCGGTAGATCTCCCCGTGAATGAAGCGCTCCAGGTAAGGCGCGGGTCCGTTTGGCACCACCGGGATTGCCGTCGAGGTCGAATTCCAGGATGTCCTTTTCGGTGACGAGCGCCGGCGCCATGCTGCGGGCCAGCAGGAAGCGATCGGGCCTTTCCGGGTGCCGCACACTGACGTGACCGAACCCGTCTACGACGCCCTGGTCGAACAAAATATGGTTGGCGTCGACCAGTTCGCGGATCGCCGTTTGGACGGCTTCGGATGCGGCATTGGACATAGCGGGATTTCCCTGTTGTTTTCTTGTGCCTGGATGAAATAGTAAGGTTCCTAACTATCTTAAGGGAGCGTCCTCTGATGAGCAAATTGCAGCTTTCCGTCGCGATCGGCGACTACGACCGGATGCGCCCCCTGGTCGACGGTCTGGTCCAGATCGACAGCGTCGATGCGCAGTTCATGCTGCTCGACCCCGAGGAGATTTTTTTCCGCGCCTTCCGGCACGCCGATTTTGACGTCTGCGAATTGTCGCTATCGAGCTATTCGGTCAAGACCGCGGCCGGCACCAGCCCCTACATTGCGGTGCCGGTGTTTCCGTCCCGGGCCTTCCGGCACACGTCGGTCTATGTCCGCACCGACCGGATTAAATCGCCCGCCGATCTGAAGGGACGCCGCGTCGGCGTGCCCGAATATCAGCTCACCGCCAACATCTGGGTCCGCCTCTTCCTTGAAGAGGATTACGGCATTCGCCCCTCCGACGTCACCTGGGTGCGGGGCGGCTATGAGCATCCCGGACGAATCGAGAAGATCAGCCTCAATCTGCCGTCAGATGTTCGCGTCGAGAATGCGCGGCCGGACGCGACCATCTCCGATCTTCTCGCGAGCGGTGAGGTCGACGCCGTGATAGGTCCTCGCGCGCCGTCCTGCTTCGATCGCGGGCATCCAAATGTCGGCTATCTCTTTGCGGACCCGCAGGCGACCGCGACCGAGTGGTACCGGCGGACCCGCCTCTTCCCGATCATGCATACGCTCGGCATTCGCCGCGCGCTGGTCGAGAAACATCCGTGGCTGCCGGTTGCCGTCACCAAGGCGTTCGAGCGTTCCAAGGCGATCGCGCTGACCAAGCTCTCGGACACTTCCGCCACCAAGGTGACGATGCCGTTCGTCGAGGAGCAGCTGGGCGCGGCGCGACGCCTGATGGGTGAGGACTTCTGGTCGTATGGGCTGGAGCCAAACCGCGAGGTGCTTCGGCGCTTTCTGGAGCGCCATCACGCCGAGGGACTGTCGTCCCGGCTGGTTTCGCCGGAAGAGCTGTTTCACCCGTCCGCGCTGGAGCTGCACAAGATCTAGAGCACGCCTAGCCGCATGCCGTCGTAAGCGGGCACGACGCCATCGGGCAGCTTTTGACGCAGCACCTCGTAATCCAGGTCGGAATGCATGTTGGTGATGACAGCACGCTTCGGCTTGAAGCGCTCGATCCAGGACAGCGCGTCGCTGACGCTGAAATGGCTGGGGTGGCCGGCATAGCGCAGGCCGTCGATGATCCAGAGATCGAGGTCTTCGAGGAACGGCCAGCTCGCTTCGGGAATATCGCTGACATCTGGCGTATAGGCGGCCGCGCCAACCTTGTAGCCGAGTGCGGGAATATTGCCGTGCGTCACGTTGAAGGCCGACAACGTCACCGCGCCGCCCTTCCCTTCGATGGTACGGCTTTCGCCCCCTTCGATCGCATGGCGCTCGAGGATCGGCGGATACTCGCTGCCTTCGGGCGTCACGAAGCAGTACGAGAACCGCGCCATGATGTCCTTGGCCGTCGACATATTGAAATAGGTCGGAACGCGGCGTCGCTGATGCAGCACGACGGAACGAAGATCGTCGATCCCGTGGGTCTGGTCGGCATGCTCGTGGGTCAGGAATACCGCATCGATGTGATCGACCTCGGCGTCGATCAACTGCTCGCGCAGATCCGGCGAGGTATCGATTACGATCCGCGTCGTGCCGGCATTGGCAGTCTGTTCGATCAACAGCGAACAGCGGCGCCGACGGTTTTTCGGGATTTGTCGGATCGCAGGCGCCCCAGCCCAGTGCAGGCCGTGGCACGCCGGCCGACGATCCGCAGCCGAGAATGGTGAGCGTGAGCGTCATACCTGTGCCTCGGTTAAGCTTGTGGCGCCGGTACCTTGGAGAACAAACGGAAGAAGTTTTCGGTCGTCTGGCGAGAAATCTCCTCCAGCGAAACGCCGCGCGCTTCAGCAAGCACCTTGGCGACCTCGACGACGTAAGCCGGTTCGTTGCGCTTGCCGCGGAACTTTCCGGGCGCAAGATACGGTGCGTCGGTCTCGACCATGATGCGATCGGCGGGCAGTTCTGCGGCGAGCGCTCGCAGCTCATCCGATTTCTTGAATGTCAGAATGCCGGTGAACGAGATCGACAGTCCGAGTTCGATTGCCTTCATCGCGAGCTTTCGCCCGCCGGTGTAGCAGTGCAACACCGCGCGAAACGATCCCTTCGCCATCTCGTCGATCAGGATGCGCTCGCAATCCTCATCCGCCTCACGGGTGTGGATGACGAGCGGAAGGCCGGTGGCGCGTGCGGCCGCAATGTGAGTACGAAACCCACGTTCCTGTGCCTCGCGCGAACCGTGTTCGTAGAAATAGTCGAGCCCGGCTTCGCCGAGCGCCACGACCTTCGGATGCCTGGCCAGCGCGATCAACTCGTCGGCAGGGATTCCGTCCTCCTCGTCGGCCTGATGTGGATGCGTCCCGACCGAGCAATAGACTTGCGGGTACTTTTCGGCAATCGCACGCAGCGCGTCGTGCCGCCTCACCCGCGTCGAGATCGTGACGATACGCCCAACTCCGGCCGCCTCGGCCCGCCCGACAATGCCGTCAAGGTCGTCGGCAAAGTCCGGAAAGTCGAGATGGCAATGGCTGTCGACAATCATGGCAATAGAACCGCTCAGGTCGATGTCGGTTCGATGTAGCGCGGAAATACCGGGGCCGGCGGTGGAAGCACCGAGCCCGGCTTGATCCGCTGACCGAGTGCCGCGAAGCTGCGCGAACTGGCGTCATCGGGAATGCCGAGAATATCCAGCAGCTTTCCTGAGGCTTGCGGCATCGCCGGCTGCGCCAGAATGGCGATCTGCCGCACGACTTCGGCCGTCACATACAAGACCGTACCTTGACGCCTGGGGTCGGTCTTGGCGAGCGCCCACGGCGCCTCGCCGGCGAAATACCGGTTGGCCTCGGCGACGACCGCCCAGATCGCGTTCAGCGCCTGATGAATCTGCTGGGTAGCCATTGCGCTTCGCGCCAGCGCAATCATGCCGTCGGCCTGAGCCAGAATGGCCTTGTCGTTGTCGCTGAAGTCGCCGGGCTCCGGCAGCACGCCCTGATATTGCTTCGCCAGCATCGATAGCGAGCGCTGCGCCAGGTTGCCGAGGTCATTGGCGAGATCGGCGTTGATCCGCGCTACGATAGCTTCATGGTTGTAGCTGCCGTCCTGGCCGAACGGCACCTCGCGCAGGAAGAAATAGCGTGTCTGGTCGACGCCGTACTGATCGGCGAGGTTGAAGGGATCGACGACGTTGCCGACCGACTTCGACATCTTCTCTCCCCGGTTGAACAGGAAGCCGTGGGCGTAGACGCGCTTCTGCACGGGGATTCCCGCCGACATCAGGAAGGCAGGCCAATAAACAGCATGGAAGCGGATGATGTCCTTGCCGATGATATGCACGTCGGCCGGCCAATAGTGCCAGTTGTTGTCGCCCTCATCGGGAAAGCCGACGCCGGTGATATAGTTGGTGAGCGCATCGACCCAGACATACATCACGTGCTCGGGATCATCAGGCACTTTGACACCCCAGTCAAAGGTGGTGCGGGAGATTGAAAGGTCGCGCAATCCGCCTCTGACAAAGCTGACCACTTCGTTCTTGCGAGAATCCGGCCCGATGAAATCCGGCTGAGACTCGTAAAGCCCAAGCAGCCTGTCCTGATAGGCCGAGAGACGGAAGAAATAGCTCTTCTCCTCCACCCACTCCACCGGCGAGCCCTGTGGCCCGCGGCGTACATTGTCTTCGCCAAGGGTGGTCTCCTCCTCGGCGTAATAGGCTTCGTCGCGCACCGAATACCAGCCGGAATAGCTGTCGAGGTAGATGTCACCATTCGCGACCATTCGATTCCAGATTTCCTGGCTGGAGCGATGATGCTGTTCCTCGGTGGTTCGGATGAACCGGTCGAAGGAGATATTCAGCCGCTGATCCATTTCCTTGAAGCGCTGCGCATTGCGCGTCGCCACTTCCATCGGCGTCAGCTTCTCGGCTTCCGCGGTCTGGATCATCTTCAGGCCATGCTCGTCCGTGCCGGTCAGGAAGAACACGTCCTTGCCGTCGAGCCGCTGAAAGCGCGCCAACGCATCGGTTGCGATTGCCTCATAGGCGTGGCCGATATGCGGAGCGCCATTCGGGTAGGCGATCGCGGTCGTGATGTAGAAGGAGTTTTTGGACCGCGCCGCTGGTGCTTTCGGCGCTGGAGCGCTAGCCGCGACGCTGGCCTGTGATGTCTTGACGCTCGGCTTTGATGCTTTGGGTTTGGCGTCGGCCTTCGCCTTTTTCGATGGCGCAGCTTGAGCCGTCGTCTTCTTTACGGGTGCTTTCTTTACAGGCGCCTTCTTTGCAGGTGCCTTGCCAACCGACTTCTTGGCGGCCTTTGTTGCCACCTTCTTTGCGGGCTTTTTGACAGCTTTCTTCGCCGCCTTTTTGCCTGCCTTTTTGACGGTCTGCTTGGCGGCTTTTCTTGTCTTTTTGGCTACAGCGCGTTTCGCACCGGCGCGCGATGCTTTACGGGCCTTTTTCGCCTTGCGTTTCTTGACGGTTTTTTTCGTAGCCTTCGCCACGGCGAATTCCTTATGTCAGGTCAAACAAAACTGTCGGGATTTCTGGGGACAGCGATTATCGGGTGGCTTCCGCAAGCATCCCAAATACCGAGAACACAAGCGGTTTTCGCTCGAGGTTATATTCAGCGGTATCGCGCGCGGCGCGGCTGATCTTTTCCCATACCTCCGCCAGCCGTGCAAGGCGCGGCAGGTCGGCATTGGGGTCCCCGGCGCGCATGCGCGTGCCCACCCAGCGGTCGATACTGTCGATGAAGGTTGCGAGCGCGACCTTGTCGCTGCCGCCGAGCGCATCGCCAAGCGCATGCAACTCGCGGGGATCGAGCCGCGGCAGCGTCGCCAGCAGCGCCGCGGTCTTTTGATGAAGTTTGACGGCGTCGCCGCCGAGCAATGTGAGTGCCCGCGCGACACTCCCCTCCGCGGCCTCGGCCGCGTCGAGCAGCGCCGGGTCGTTGCCTGCCAATCCGGCTGCCCGGCTCGCGGCCTGGATCACGTCCTCCGTCGCAAGCGGCCGCAACGGCAGCCGCCGGCAGCGTGAGAGGATGGTCGGCAGCACCCTGCCCGGCGCATGACTTACAAGCAGAAACAACGATTGGCGCGGCGGCTCCTCGAGCGTCTTGAGGAGCGCATTCGCCGCGTTCGGATTGAGCTCGTCGACGGTGTCGACGATGCAAACCCTCCACCCTTCGGCCGCCGCGGTCGAACCGAAAAAGCCGATGGTCTCGCGGGTCTCGTCGACCGTAATCACGGTCCGCATCACGCCCTTGTCGTTTGCGGTTCGCTGAAGCACCAGAAGCCCGCCATGCGCCTCGGCCGCAATGCGGCGGGCCGTAGGGTCCGAGGGATCGACGTTCAGGCTGTCGGCGCGCTGCACGGTTGCTGACAAGGGATCATGATGGGCAAGAACGAAGCGGGCCATCCTGTAGGCGAGCGTGGCCTTGCCGATGCCCTGTGCGCCGCCGATCAGCCAGGCATGCGGAATGCGTCCACTGCGATAGGCATTCAGCAAGGCCATTTCGGCCTCGCGGTGACCGAAGAGATTGGTGGTTTCGCGCGGCGGAGGAACCGGGAACTGGCTGTCGGCCTTGCTCATGCAGGCGCTGCCGCGTTTCCGGTGCTCGCTGCGAAGAAGCGGTCACGCAAGGCCGACCAGATACTCGCGGCCACCCTCGCCGGCTCGTCGGTGGCGTCGATCAGCACGCAGCGCTCCGGCTCGTCCCTGGCGATCTTCCGGTAAGCGTCGCGCAGTTGCTGGTGGAAGCTGACGTCCTCCGATTCGAAGCGATCGGCCGCGGCGTTGCCGCGCCGGGCGGCTGCCCGTTTGAGACCTATTTCCACGGGAACGTCGAGGATGACAGTGAGGTCCGGCTTCAAGTCACCGATCGTGACCCGCTGCATCGCGTTGAGCAGTTCAGGCGCGACATGCCCGAGCGTGCCCTGATAGACCCGCGTCGAATCCGAAAAGCGGTCGCTGAGCACCCAGGTGCCCTGTTTGAGTGCCGGCTCGATCACGGTACGGGCATGGTCGTCGCGCGCGGCGGCAAACAGCAGTGTCTCGGCTTCCGGACCAAGCAGCTTTCCCATTCCGGAAAGGACGAGGTGACGGATAACCTCGGCGCCCGGCGACCCGCCGGGCTCACGGGTCACGAGAGTGTGCAGCTTCACGCCGGCAAGCCGCTCGGCGAGGATCTTGATCTGGGTGGATTTGCCAGATCCCTCTCCGCCTTCAAAGGAGATGAAACGTCCTCGCCCCACCGTGGCTTTGCGCGCTGTCTGAACCGCCATTACAACTTCTCGGCACCCACACGAAACAGCCCGATCGCCAGTTCTGCGACGCCGTCGACAGCGCGCCGCATCGTTGAGCCACGACCAATTGATTGTGTCGCATAGACCGGCGTCTCGACCGCGACATTGGCGCCCCGCCAGACCTTGACCACACCGACCCTTTGGCCGGCCTCGAACGGCGCACGCACCGGACCGCTGTAGACGACGCGGGCGATCAACTTGTCGGAACCGTTCTTTTGCACCATGACCTTGACCGGCTCGTGGCTGGCCAACGCGACCGAGCGGCTGTCACCACCGAACACCTTCGCATAGCCGATCGTCTGATTCTCCGCGAACACGGTCCGTACTTCGAAATTACGGAATCCCCATTCCAGCATCTTCTTGGCTTCCGTGGCGCGGTCTTCCGGGTCTTCGAGCCCGTTGATCGCCACGATCAGGCGCGTGCCGTTCTGTACGGCCGAACCGACCATGCCGTAGCCGCCTTCCTTGGTGAATCCGGTCTTGAGGCCATCGGCGCCTTCGAGCGAATTGAGCAAGGGATTGCGGTTCGGCTGCCGGATCTTGTTCCAGGTGAACTCCTTCTCGCCGAACAGCTTGTAGAATTCCGGATAGGTCTGGATGATGTAACGCGCCAGCGTTGCCAATTCGCGGACCGTCATCTTGTTGCCGGGGTCCGGAAGGCCATTGGAATTGCCAAAGGTCGATCGGGTCAGGCCGAGTTCGCGGGCGCGTTTGGTCATGACCTCGGCGAAGGCGCGTTCATTGCCGGCCATGGCCTCCGCCAGCACGATGCAGGCGTCGTTGCCGCTCTGGATGATCGCACCGTGCAGGAGATCGTCGACCGAAATCTTGCTGTTGAGGGCGGCAAACATCGTCGAGCCGCCAGCCGGCGCGCCGCCCCTGCGCCAGGCGTTTTCACTGACGCGGTATTCGTCGGTCAGCTTGATGTCGCCTTGCTTGATGGCGTGAAAGACCACCTCGGCGGTCACCAGCTTCATCATGCTGGAGGGCGCGCGTAGCTCGTCGGCGTTCTTCTCGAAGAGCACCGCGCCGCTCGAAGCTTCGGTCAGGATCGCGGTCGGCGCATCGCCATCGAACCCCGCCTCTTCCTTCTTGGCGCCCTGCACGCTGTTGTTGGCCGCCGAGAGCATGCCGCTCCATCCGATCGCCACGATCACCGCAGCCGCAATCAGGCCGCGCAACGCGCGGCCGGTCGCTACTGAAGGCCGGTGAAACCGTGACGTCGAAAGCGCCATCGAAATTGTCCCTGAAGGTTCGCGTTCTAACAGTTGGAAACCGCTCGAACAACACGGCTTTCGGCCCCCTCAAGCGGATGAGGTTTCGCCTTCGCCTGACGCCCTAAGATGTTGCGAACAAGGCGGAAACGCAATGCGGCAGCCTACCTCGCCGGCAGTCCGAGCGTCCGTGTTCGATCTAGCTTGACGGAAGTGGGATCAGTAAAGCCCGCGGATGCCGAGGATCTCGTTCGGGCTTTCCGGATCGACCGGCGCATAGGCCGAGACAGGCCGCGTCGCATAACGATCTTCATAGGCTGCGGTACGTGCTTGGTCCTGGAACTGATCGTTGGAACGCGAGCGCATAGACGCAGTGCGCGTCTGCGGCTCCGCATACGCGGTCTGGTCCGGCTGCGTACTGCCGAGGTTATAGGGGCGACCCTCGGGGAGCGGCACCTCGCCCCGAATCGGCCGCGCCGAAGACGACAATTGGGGGACGAAGGGTCTGGCTGAGGCGACCTGTACCAGCGAGGGCGCAGGCGCCGGCACGCCGGTACGCAACGTCGCCATCAGCAGACCGTCATCGGAACCTTCGAGCGGCGCGCGGCCGACATATTCGACCCTTACACGCGCCACGCCGTTGTTCTTGAATTCGAGAAGATCCGCCGCCCGGCTCGATACGTCCATCACGCGATTGGCGTGATAGGGGCCGCGGTCATTGACGCGAACGATCAGCGACTTGCCGTTGGCGAGATTGGTCACGCGGGCGTAACACGGCATCGGCAGCGTTGGATGAGCAGCCGAGAGTGAGGTCATGTCGAAGACCTCGCCGTTGGCGGTCTGCCGGCCATGGAAATCGTCGCCATACCAGGAGGCGAGGCCTTCCTGGCGATAATTGACGTTCTCTTCCGGCACGTAAAGCTGACCGGCGACGGTATAGGGCTTGCCGACTCGGTAGGTTCCCCCGCCCTTCGGCACGGGATCGCCCATGGCGACGACGCGTGGACTGGAGGAAACGCCATATTTGGGATCGATTCGGCTCGACAGGCCGGACGAGGCACAATTGGCGAGCAGAAGGCACGCCGAAACCGCGGCAATTGCTCGCCACGCGCCCAAATCCGGTGCTGACCGTCTGTCCCGCATTCGCCCCAAGTACCCTCCGCCGACTGCGTTTTCCGCGTGTCTGGCGGCCCTTATCCCCGACGCAGAGCCGCCGAGGCCCCGCATCACCAGGTCAATATACCGCAGTGGGAACACGGCGGAAATGGGGAGAACAACGGAGAGCCAAAAGGTTGGTAAATCAATCCTTGCACAGGGTCGTCGCGCAAAAATCAGATGGCTGATTTGGCTGTGTCCTTCTCCATCGCCCGGCATTCCTCGAGCAGCCAACCCTGAAAGGCCTTCATTCCGGCGCTCTGGGGTTTTGACTTGAGGCTCGTGAGCCAATAACGGCCCAGCGCGACCTCATCCTTGAACGGCTGGATGAGTTGTCCCTGCTCCAGTTCGCGCGCAAACATCCTGATCGGCAGTAACGCGACCCCCTGCCCTTCAATCGCGACCTCGGCGAGACTGGTGGAGGAATCGAACACGGGCCCGCGTGGCGGGGCGGAAACAATCCCGATCGATGCAAACCATCGCTCCCATTCATCGATCCGGTAGGATCGAAGAAGCACTTCCCCAACGAGATCCTCCGGTCCTCGCAAGCGCTTTGCGATTTCGGGCGCACACGCCGGCGAATGAGACGCCGACAGAAGTGCTACCGCATCCGTCCCGTGCCAGGAGCCGTCGCCGAACCGGATGGCGAAGTCGAGCCCTTCTCCGGCGAGATCGACGCGATTATTGTTCGTGTAGATGCGCAGATCGATATTGGGGTGCGCTTTGCGAAACGACGGCAGCCGTGGCAACAGCCAACGCGTTGCGAATGTTCCGACAGAACCGACCGTGACGGCTTCGCGGAATTTGCCGCCGGTGAACTGGTCGAGCGTTGCCTGGATGCGATCGAACGCCTCTGTCAGCACCGGAAGCAGTGCCAGGCCCTCGTCGGTGAGAGCCAATCCGCGCGGCAGCCTGCGAAACAGCTTGATGCCGAGCAACTCTTCGAGAGCTTTGACCTGATGGCTGACCGCGGCCTGAGTGACCCGCAACTCGGCGCCCGCCGACGTGAAGCTGAGATGCCTGGCGGAAGCTTCAAACGCGAGCAGTGCGTTGAGCGGCAAATGCGATCTGATCATGGGTCGTGATCCAAATTTTTCTAATGTCTCCCCCAAGTTTTCATCGCTTGTCAACATGGCCGCTTTGCGGGCATTGACGCCTGCGTAACCGCACGGAGAGAATGAAATGATGAGGCGTCGTGAGTTCTTGTATCGGCTGGGTATAGCGATCGGCGGAAGTGTTCTGCCTGGTCCGGGCTGGCCTGCTTGGGCGGATGACGGCTGGTCCGAAAAGCTCGCACGCAGTTTCGCGGCCCTTGAGAAGGATCGCGGCGGACGTCTTGGCGTTGCGGTGGTTGATACGCTCGATGGAAAGAGCGCAGCCTATCGCGGCGATGAACGCTTTCCGATGTGCAGTACGTTCAAGGTGCTTGCCGCCGCGGCGCTGTTGTCCCGTGTCGATGCCGGCAAGGAGCAACTCGATCGCCGTGTTCACTTCGAAGCGAAGGACGTTGTGACCTATTCGCCGATCAGCAAGAACCACGCAGGTGGCGATGGCATGTCGCTTACGGAGATCTGCGAAGCCGCCATCACGGTAAGCGACAACACCGCGGGTAACCTTTTGCTGGCCAACTTGGGTGGGCCCGAAGGTTTGACCGCCTATTGCCGGTCGCTTGGCGATACCGTAACTCGCCTTGACCGCAACGAACCAACTCTCAACGAGGCCGTGCCCGGCGATCCGCGCGACACGACATCCCCTTCCGCCATGCTGTCCAATCTTCGCGCATTGGTAACCGGAAACGCGTTGACCACCACTTCGAAAGAACACCTGATCGGCTGGCTCGTCGGCAACAAGACGGGCGATGCGCGGTTGCGAGCTGGCTTTCCTCGCGAGTGGAGGGTCGGCGACAAAACCGGTTCGGGAGAACGTGAAACAGCGAATGATGTCGCCGTCGTCTGGCCGGCGGCAAACCGGCCGCCGCTATTCATCTCGGTCTATCTTACCGGGAGCTCACCGGACGCCGACCACCGTAACGCAACCCATGCCGCGGTGGCACGACTGGTGGCGGCTGCGCTCTAAGCGAGCTTTGGTGTGCCTGACTGTTGCCGGAGGCTGCGCTGCGCTTTTCCCGGACGCGAAGGCGGCGGAGATGATCCGCCGCCTCTCATCAGTTCAGATTCGCCTTAGATCAGGACGTACTGGGCTCGCTCGCGCTTTGCGAGCAGAGGAAGTGCCTGGCCTGCGATGTAGGTTTTGAAGTACGCGCTTTCCTGATGCGCCTTCAACGCAGCCTCGTCGCTGAACAGCTCGTAGAACAGGAACTGCGCCGGATTTTCCTTGTTACGTCCAATCAAGAAGAGTTGGGAGCCGGGATCGCGCTGAGCTTCCGGCAAAAAGCGATCGAGAATGCCGGCGACAGTGTCGGCCTGTCCTTCCTTCGCTTCCCATTGGGCGACGACGAGGAGCCCACCCTTGGCGACGGCGTCCCCGATCGTTTTCTGATCCACGGCGTATTTGTTCATGGCTTTGGCTCCTTGCTCCTGTGATTGAGATGTCGAAATTGTCCACGGCGTAAAACTGCCGGCCGTCAGCACGGCCAGGAATGTCCCTACCGCCGCCCTCCGGGTGAATGCGGGCTTTGGCTCCGTCGGCAAAAACTCCATGCATGTCTCCTGTGGTTGGTTGATCGTTGCGTCAGCCCACCAACGCGACCTGCATAGCATTCGTCCCGTCATCTCACTTCGATGAAGATCGAAGTGAGATTGTCATCTGCATCGCTTTTCGGATTTCGTCGGATCTTCCACAGGTTGCATGCGCGCCGCGATTGTTCACGACCACGAGACCGACCGATCCAAGGCCACGGAACGGGCAGCGCCCGGCGGCCATCGCACGCGCACGATGGCCGATTTCCGGAACGGGATGGGAACATCGCCGAAAGGCGGCTCCCAAAATTGCGCGTAACCCCGCCCTGGTTCTTGAACTTTCAACCGTCAAATGATTGAAGTCGCAACTCTGGAAGGGTGGCCGAGTGGTTTAAGGCACCGGTCTTGAAAACCGGCGTGCCCGCAAGGGTACCGTGGGTTCGAATCCCACCCCTTCCGCCAGCACCATGTTGTTCATCGTCATTGTTCGCTGTGGGCCCTGACGCAACTCATCGCCCCGCGATCTGACCGCCTTGCCGCTGCTCAGCCTAAATTTGTCCGGCCGCGATTCACCTATGTGAGAGACGCGAGGTCGAGACACGCTAGCTTGAGGTGGTTAGTTGCTGGGCGTGGGGTATCGCGATGACAGACTACAGGTTCTATTGGCTCGACAAGCGCGGCAAAGTTTCTACTCCGCCTGCCATCCTGAAATGCCGCGACGATTCCGAGGCGCTGGCGCACGGCCAAAGCATCATTGGCGAGTTCCCGATCGAGATCTGGGAGGGCGGCCGCCGGGTGCAGATCCTTTCCGGCGCCGGACGTTAACTTGGCCAAAGTCACCGAGCCACACCGCCGGCCCAAACGGTTCCTGTCGCTCAGAGACCGGTTTGCCTTGTACGCGAGCGAGATCAGCAAAAAAGCTGCGGAGCTGCCGCCAGGCAGCGACAAGGATGCGCTGCTCAGGAAGGCCCGTCAGGCCGACACTGCAGCGTCACATCTCGACGAGTGGCTGCAAAAGACGAGATTGTAGATCGATCATTCTATCCATTCGCGTCGAGCTGCCGGCCCTCGCGGTCCATGTGCAGGTAATTGGCGTTGAAGAGCCCGGCATCCATCAATCGTTCCAGGCTTGGGATTGTCAGCGTCTTGCCCCTCAAGATCAACAACTCCGCGGCACGCAATTCCTGGAGCGTTCGGTTGACGTGAACCTTGGAAAGTCCGGTCGCCTCCGCGATATCCGCCTGCGTCAACGGAAACTCGCAACTGCCCCCTTCGGTGAGGCCAGCCAGGCGCAGGCGAAAGAAAATCTCGCAAAGCAGATGCGCCATCCGCTCCAATGCTGTGCGCTGTCCGAGATTCATCGTCCACTCACGCTGGATTGCCACATTCACCAGTGTCTCCCACCACAATGCCGTAGCGATCCGCGGATAGCCGGTACTGACCTCGTCGAAAAACCCGCGCGACAGATCGGCGATCGTAACCGGAGTGATGGTGCCGATCGAGTGATCCATCTCCTTCAGGATGAAGACGTTGAGATCGCACATATCGCCCGGCAGGAAGAACGACACCACCTGGCGGCGGCCGTCCTCCAGCTGCTTGTAGCGGCAGGCCCAGCCGCATGGCGGCGGTCGCGACAAAGCGTTATCAGCAAGCCCGCGAAATGGGATCCCTGGAGAATGGCTTCGGCGATAACGATTTCAATCGCCGTCTCCTCGTAGCTAACGCTCCGCGAAATCGAACGGCAAGATCTGTATTGCATCGAGGCAGCCGTTCGAAGCTGCCCGCCCGCCCCAAAGTCGGCAGGACCCCGTTCCGTTGACACCGAGCGGAAACCGTTTTCCCAAAGTCGCGAAATAATTCCGAAACAGAATTGGGCTTAGCGTCGATCCACGGCTAACGATGGGGTTCAGCCATGTGGGCGTTCATTGAAGGACTGTATCGCGACTATTGTCTGGCTCGCTTGCACGAAATGCGAAAGTACGAGCTCACGCACTGAGTGATGCCCGGCTTTGGCGGTGTAGGTTCGTCTGAGAGCTAGGGCACCGATGCGCACAGGCCCACTCAAGTCCTGGTCGCGTAAGGTTTTGCAAATGTCGTACGGTTACCCCTGCAAAACGGATGAACGCGCCGCTATCATGTCTCCGCAGCGACACTGATTTGGAGGCGCTCGATGACCATGTATTCGCGCGTACAGTGTCAGCGTTGGCTTTTCCACCGGATTCCGAGGCTCTGGCCGATAGTCCAGGCGACCCTGCTGCTTGGCGTTCTGGCGTTCGTTAACATCGACAACATCGAGCGCAACGACGATCCATAGCGGCGACAAGCCCGGACCCACTTCGGGCGGTCGTTTGTTGTCGCCCGGCCTTCGCTTGCCGACTGGCTTTACCGCCGTAGAATTGCGTCCATAATAGCTCCTCCCGAGCGAGGAGCAGCGGTGCAGGTCCCCTTCGCAATGTTGGAGTTGCTGGCCAGCCGGCCGGAGGGGCGCGCTACGCTCGACGAGTTGCTCCCGGAAATGGAGGCCATAGAAGCGACGTCAGAGCGGTTCCGCCAGTTCGACGGCCTCGACGTACTTCACGCCGGTCTCGTCGTTGAGGAAAACGACGGATTGAGGATAACGGAAGCGGGCCGTTCGGTGCTGCGGGCGCTCGCCGATCTGCCGGCAGGAGAACCCGGTGCGGAGCAACCGCAGTCTCTCAAGCTGATCGATGATTTGATCGGCGCGAACATGCGCGAGAAGATTTTCGATCTCGAGCTACGTGCCCCGAGCGAGGCCCCGAAACGCGAACCACCAAAGGCGACGACGGACATTGAACCCGTCCAGCTTCAAGCGGAGCCTGAACTGCATTGGGAGGATGAACCCGAGCGCGCTTCGATTGCGGATGAACTGACAGATTCCGGAGAGTACGAAAACGCCACACGAGCGGATTTCCGTTGCCGACACACCCTCATTTCATGCGCGAGACGTCGGAACGCTGGAGACCTCCGTCCGGGCAGTGCTTGCTCCGCCCATCCGGCCTTCGCCGAGGGCTTCGAATTTGAAGCGATTTGGCGGAATTTTGCGAGGCCACATTGAGCACGAAGTGCCGAACGTCAAACCCGACGCGCGGGGGAACGGTGTCAGCGGCCTGATCGTCGCGATTCTCGCGCTGCTGGTGATCATCATCTGCGCTGGAACGGTGATCGCAGTCACCCAGATCAAGTCGTTGACGGCGGAGATTGCTACTCTGGAGAAAAAACTCCTTCCGCTCAAAAGCCAAACCGCGAGTTCGCAGCAGCCAGAAAAAGCGAGCAGTCCAAATCAAGCCGAACAGCCTGTCGCCGCGACAGCGGACAAGACCCGGCCCCCAGCGGAAAATCGTGCGCCGCCGCCAACGATGCCGTCGCCGCTTGTCCTGTCGCCGGACGAGGTGCGCCTCGTCCGTGAGTATATAAAACCTGCCCCGTCGAACGGGCCGGCGGCGCCGCCGATCAGGGTCGGCGATCCCGTGACGATCGGGACCATCCCCCTGCCCGCGCAGCTCATCGACAAGGTGCCAAGACTGCTCGGCGCCCGATTTACGATCCGCAACGGCACGATCGTCATTCTCAAACGCGACAGCCGCCAGGCAGACGCCGTGGTCGGAGCGAATTGAGAGCTTGGCTTGTACGTTGAGTTGCTGCATAGCGCTACGCAGCGCCTCTCGCCGCGCGGGAGCGCTGGCTCAGGCGAAAGCGTGCTGAGACGATCAGCTTCTGGAAATGCTTAAGGCTGATTTTCCGGTGGTCTTTGGATGAACCTGCGTGCTGCCATCCAGCAATTGCAAATTGTTGGCAACTACCGGATTGCCGGGGTCGATTGCCCGAGCCTTCATGAACTTTCTGCGGGCCCCGTGCAGGTCGCCCCGCAGCATCAGGGAGTAGCCCTGGTCGTTGAGGACCTGAACGGTCTCGCCACCCAGCCGGATCGCTTGCGCGTAAGCCTGATCGGCAAGGTCGAACCGGCGGGTCCGGTCATAGCTCGACGCGAGCCCGATCCAGGCTGTGACGTCCTTCGGCGCCTTCTCGACGGCGTCCTTGAAATAGCGCTGGGCGATTCCGTAGTTGCCGCGATTGTACTGCTCTAGGCCCATGCGTACGGGCTCGTCCGACGGATAATACTTGACGTCGGTCGGCTCCTGCACGGGATCAATCCCCGGCGGATCCACGGGCGTCACGATGGCCGCGTCTCGGATCGAGACGAAATCGCATCCCGCAAGACCGATCGCCAACCAGCTATATGCCAGCACTAGAATAAGACGCCGCATACCCCTTGTCCCCTACTCCCGGCGCCCGCGGACCCACTGCACCGTTCGAAATATTTCTAAAAATATAAACTCTATCAAGCACTCGCAGCAAAACGCTGCATCGATCCCTTACCTGCTCCCCGCCCCGACCGGCACCGCGATCGCCTGCGATCCCGCGCCCGACCCGGTGATGTTGATGTTCTGGTTTCTTGGCGGCGGCTGGCCCATCGCCTCGCCCGCGTTACCGACATCGGGAGCCTGGTCGACCGGCCGCGTCGTCGTACTGTAACGCCCGACCGCAGCGCCGGTACGGCGCGCGTCGGTCGCAATACGGCGGTCACCGACATAGGCCGGCCAGGGATTGATCGTATGGGTGACGGCATTGACCTGCTTGGCATCGCCGGCGCTCATCGTGATGCTGTCCGAACGCTGCACGTAGCGGTCCATCTCGTCATTGCCGGCAAGCCCGTAACAGCCACCGAGTAGCAAGGGTGCGAACAGAGCCAGATACCGTCATGGTCATCTCTCGCTTCCTTTAATTGAGGGTCCTCACGACCGGCTGATTTGCGACCGGTCGCGGAGCAGGAGGAATGACATCCGGAGCGATGATGTGTCCGTAAGGACCTTTCACCTCGCCGCCGGAATTGACGTAGTCGTCGTAGCGCTTGCGGACTTCCATCTGGCCGTTGAGGAAGAAGTCGACGTCGTTCGGCGGCAGGCGAGAATCCAGCGGCGACGCCACTTGTTGGCCGGGCGCCGCCGGCGCAACAAGACGCGGCGTCACGATGATGACGAGGTCTGTTTCCTGCTTCTGATAGGCCGACGACCGGAACAGCGATCCCAGCACCGGTACCGAGCCGAGCCACGGGACTTGCGAAACGTCCTCCTGGCTGCGGGTCTGCAGGAGCCCGGCGATGGCGAAGCTCTGGCCGTCGCGCAATTCGACCGTGGTCCGCGCGTCGCGGCGTGTGAGCGAAGGCACCGTGGTGCCTTGAATTGAGATCGCATTGGCGAAATCAAGCTCGCTGACAGAAGGTTCAACCCGCAGATTGATTACGCCACGCGAGAGAACAGTGGGCACAAAAACCAGCTCAACGCCGAATTTCTTGTATTCGATCGAAATGGTGGGAAAATTGCTCCCCGCAGTACTGGATGGTACTGGCACCGGAAATTCGCCGCCGGCGAGGAAGCGAGCGGCGTCTCCGGAGAGAGCGACGAGGTTTGGCTCGGCCAGACGACGAACCAAGCCCTTCGTTTCCAGGGCGGAAATCAGCAAGTCCACCGAACTGCCATTGCTGGTGCGAACGAGGCTCGTCAACAAATTGGCAAACGGCGTAGGCGCCACACCGGCGACGCCGCCAACCAGCGTATTCACCGTTCCGAGTAAGGGAAGTCCAGCGGGAGGATTGCCGTTACCGATAGGTTGGTTCGCGGTCGCCACTTGGCCGAGACCTGTATTCGCGATGTTGGTGCCGTTGGCATTCGCCGCATAGAGGTTGACGCCGAGATTACGCCCCGCGCTCCTGAACACTTCGAGGAAACGGACCTCGAGCATCACCTGCTGTGGCGCCGCAACGTTCATGGCGTTGACGACGACACCTCCCTTGGGAACGGTGCCGGTCGCGATCGACATGGCCCGCTCGGCGGCGACAGCATCGGTTGCCATGCCGCTCAACACCACCTGGCCTTCCGAGGACGACACCTTGATGCCTTGCGTGCCTGCGCCGCCGGCGCGGATATTCTGCTGAATGCTGGCTGTATCCAGCGCGACGTCGACATCGAGAATGCCGATCTGGTTCATGCCGGAGTCGAACAGAATGACGTTGGTCGTGCCGGTCTGCTTGCCCTGGATGTAGATCAGATGATCGCTCAGCGACTTCACGTCGATGATTTCGGGCGAGCCTGCGACGATGGTCGAGAATGCGGTGTCGACCTTGAAGGTGCGCGACTTGTTGACGATGACCTTGACCCGCTGCACTTCAGTCACGTCGGTGACGAAGACGCTACCGGAGGAAGCTCGCTTATCGGCTGCCCGCGCGCAATCAGCAGAACAAAGCAGGGCAACCGCCGTGCTTGTCATCATACTCAAGGCGAGAAATGTTCGCCTCGCGTCACTCAAAACGTGACCGCCACCCATACAAATCCCCTTCGCTGCCTTCTGCAGCTCACCCCAAAAAATCCCTCGGCGTTCGAATATTCCCCTTCGTGTACTTCGCCGTCGGCCTGACGAAACCGTCAGAATAGAAATCGTTACCTAAATATCTTCCCGTTCCCTCTCGCCGGACGAAGCGTAATTCGCCGTCCCGCCATCGACGTTTTCCGGTCCCTAACCAGCCACGGATACGTCACCAAGCGATCATCATCTGCCGTGTGGCTGTTTTGCAAGGCGAGACCGGTAAAGGCTTGTCGACGGCTCAAGATAATCCCCTACTGTTGCCCCAGCGCACCACATGTTGCGATCGAACAGCACTTTCCTAGCGAAATCGAGGTTGGATACTCGGTACCTAGCGCCCCCCTGTCGAAATGGCCTCCCGGTATCATCTAACCGCAGCACTTACCGCTAAAAGGGAATGAGCGTCGTTGTGCTCGGACCATTTAGCGTCGTGCCCCATATTGGCATCATCATCTTAAAGCTCGGTTGAGACGCCGTGACGGTTACCGACGAGGCCGCCCGTCGACACGCTCAGTGTGGGCGTCAGACCGCCGTAATAACAGAAACGGCGCCACCGCCTGTTTGGCCGTATCTGACGGCAAGGGATCTCCGCTGCAGCTGGCGGGGTTGTCTTGGCAATTCGGCATCCGTGTAGCAAGCCGTGGTAGTTCGCACGGGACCATGACTGCCCGGGCGCCGGCATTCGCGAGCGCCCGCAACGACTGCATGGTGATAGCGTATCGGCCCAGATCGAAGATGGCGAAGATCAAAGTGAAAAATGGCACGGCAACAATGCAAAACTCAAACGCCGCGACGCCTCGCTGATCGAGTTTTCTCATCATTGCACCAAATGCGACGACCTGGGTGTATGCAATCGTCGTTAGGAGAACAACCCTGCGTGTCAAAGTCGCATTGCCGTTGAAGGTGATCGCGTTGGCAATCACTTCGCTACAACTGGCCTGTATTCTGCGCGTTCCGCCTGATAGAAACGTTCGCGTTCGGAAAGTACAGTCGTGCCGCCCAAAGTAGATCGTGCCGCTGCCGCTGATGCTGACTGCCATCGTATTGGCGTTGGCGTGTCTGAGGCATCGTAGATTACCATCCTGATCAGCAAACTCAGATTGCAAGGGAAGCAAGCCGACGGACGCGGCGGCGGAACGCTCGACAGGCTGCCGCTGTTGATCAGTGGGATTCGCCTTGTGATCGACCGAGGCTGGGCCCGAAAGAGTCACTCTTGCCGTCCCGTGACACTTCGCGCCAAGAGTATCGAGAAGCCGTTCCCGTCGGATTGCTCAGAATTGTACCGGTCAGAAAGAAGTAGACGCCGCTCAAGATCGTAGATTGCCCGTTACGTGAGCGTTTCATTTCGCGTCATGGCAGTGCGAGCCGTAGTAAGCACGTGGCCGGTCCCTGCAGCTTTGATCGTCGGACCGCATGTACTCCGGTGAGACTGGCGTTGCGTCAATGACGCGATTACACGAGTTCGAGCGCCAGCAGATACGGGTTGCGACGGCGGCGTATAGGTGAATGGCCTTGCTGCAGGCGATGTTGCTCCGGTTTGCAGACCGCCCGCAGCCGATAGCGAGCTGACATCATTGGTCATCCCGCTGCCGGTGAAGTTGAGCGCGTCGGCCGTGGTATTGTTCGAGCCGACAGCCGCAGTGCGGCGCATTGATAGTTGGGCTACCCTGGAAACTGAGGGATCCGGTCAAGACCAAGGCACATGGCGGCTTCGGCCAAGCCCTTACTGGGCAATGGCTGTTGCGCCGATAGTGACCGTCGTCATGCCAAGCACTGACGCCAGGTAAGTCGGCTGTTGCTGCCTGACGGTGGCCTGAACGTAGTTTCCGTTGGCGCCATTCCACGTCGCGAGCGAGGCGATCTGAACGGATCTGCGACGTGCCACTCCGGAAGGCTAGCAACATTTAGAACCCGGATAAGCGGTAATGTCGCCTCCATTGCAGAAAGCAGTTCTGCGCGGCAAATTCCTTGCCGCGATAGTCCAGTCGTTTGCGTGTCGGTGCATGTGGATCGGAGATAAGCGTGCAAGCTACCTGTCAAGGCCTCCTGAATAGGCAGCCGCATCGGCTGCATTTTGGGCGTGCGTGCTGGGTGACATACCACGATCCCGCCTCGGCCCCGAGTGCGACCACCCCAATCACCGGTATCAGGGCGACCACCGTTGCGAACGCAACAGAACCTCGACGGTTCTGGATAATGCTGCGCATGGAAATTTCCTATTGAAACCGCTCGGAATAAGGCAACGTGAAAGTACACGCATTGGACCCTTGCTCGTGCACAACACCGACTTCAACACCATCGGCGCCAAAGTAACGCGTCGTCGAATACGAGTAATACTTGGGTGAATGCGGTATTGGCTGCGGAGCACGCGGCATTGCGTCACCACATATGAGATTAATGGTCGAAATCGGATAACGGGAATCGGCTTTGCCGGTCGCGGTCGTGACCCAGCTCGACGCACTCGTGACGTCAGCCGGCGGATTGTACTGGATGGATTGTCCGAACCCGCGCAACGATTGCCATGCAGATATGAACTTGAAACCGGCCATCGCAACGTCCGCAAGCGGCAGAAGCAGACTGAACAGGAGGAAGGAGTAGACGAAGAGCATCTCAAATGCGACGGCGCCGCGTTGATCCCGGATGAAACGGGATGTGCGGTTCGAAGGCGTTGCTCGGCTTGCGCGGTCCGTGATCATGCCCCTCTCACTTGAGCGCGCTAAAGGTGCGAATGAGGTGCAAAAATGGACTTGCTCCCAAGATAATGAACATCGCCGGAAGCAGAAACAACGACCATCGGAATGGTCAGCTTCGCGCCCAGCTTGTGCGCGCGCTCCTCCAGCTTGGTGATCCGTTCCCGCCGGATATCGGCAGCGATATTGCGCAAAGCCTGGCCCAGCGGGGTGCCGAATTGCATGCTTTGGCTGATCATGGTGCCGAAGCGGCGAAGTCCCTCCGATTTCGCTCCAAGTTTCTCGAACGCGTCGGCACGATTGGGCAATATCCGGAGATCGTCAAGAAGGCCGTACAGGACACTGGCCATGGCCGGGTTGGTCTGGTTCATCTCTTCCGCGACGCGTTCAAGCGCGCTCTCCAGACCCATGCCGGCTTCGCTGCATACCACGAGCAAATCGATGGCATCCGGCGTGCCGAGTCGAATGGCCGCATCGAAACGTTTCTTGAGTCGCGACAAAATCAATCGCGGTCCCATGACTCCAAATGCCACACCGATCAGCGTGAAGGTCAGGACGTTGGTCAGCGTCGCACCCGAAAGCTCGGCCAAAGTGAAGGCCATGATCGGACACAGGACCATGCTGACGACCTTGACGCCAATCCAGATCGGCAAGGTACGGTGATGATTGAAGCCCGACGCTTGAAGGATCGTCCGCAATTCGTCCAGATCTTCGGCGGCGTAAAAGCCACGATAGCGAGTGCCGATCGATGAAAACCAGCCGATCAGATCGCGGGATCGCGTTGAGTGGTCTGGAATACCCAGCACAGCATTCGACACGCGGGTGTTCAAAGCGCGGAGATGCATTTCGCGGATGATCAGCAGCGATGTCGCGACCGCCGCCGCTATCGTGAGTGCAACCAGGCTGAGACCGACTGTCATAGGGTGGTCTCCCGTCTGATCAACCACCGTATGACAAAATGCCCACAAATAACGGACGCGATCGCGTAAGCCAGAAGCTTGTTTCCGGTGGGATCAGAGAATAGCAAGTCGACCGACTGTGGGCTGATCCAGTACAGCAGCCCGCCGACGATAAGGGGCGCACACGAAAGGGCGCGCGACGAAAAGATCACCTCGCCCGCCAGGGCTTTCGCGCGAGCAGCCATCGCGACACGCTGCCTCACGGTCTCTCCGAGTGTCTGCAACGTCTCGGCCAGGCTTCCTCCGGACTTCAGCTGGACGGCGAGCGTCACCGCAAAGATCCCGTACTCCACGACCTGCGTTCGCTGGTATATGCCCTCTACGGCTTCATCCAGTCGGCCTCCCCAGGTTGAGCTCGCTGCTTACGATCGCGAATTGCCCCGCTGTCGGTTGCGGCATTTCGCGCGCAATGGTGCGAAACGCTTCATTCACCGGTAGCCCCGCCCGGACAGTGCTGGTTACGAGTTGGATCGTGTCCGGGAGTTGCTTGAAAAGCTGATCGGCGAAGCGACTTCGCTGCCATCCGAAAACACCGCGCACCACGATGAGCGCTACGATCGCTGCTGCGATCGAGATGGTGAACGTAGAAAGCCCGAACAAGCGATTGGAATAAAGGACAGCGCCTGCCGCAGCCGCGCCGCCCAGCAGCACATAGACCGGACGCCAGACGTAGACGATCCCGGGCCTGTAGTTGGCCAAGCGGTGGAAAAACTCCCAACCGGACGCTGTCTCGGCCCGCCGAATTGACGGCAGACGGACCGAAGGTGATGTCGCCAAAGTCGTTTTGAGCTGTTGATCCATGCGGCGTTGCCGGGCGTCCAGCCACAACGTCACACAGGCTGCGCAAACCAGGAGCAGCAGTACAACGATGATTACGGATTGCGGGATCATATCTGCCTCATGGCATCAGCCCAGGCTCGGTCGAGCCCGTAATACACCAGGCGGCTTTTGAATTTCGGGACAGCGAAATTCGACTTATACGCACCCGAGAGTCGTCCGTTTATGTCTTCTTCCTTGTATTCGAACGCTGCGATGTCGTTGATGGTAACCACTTCGCCTTCCTGACCAGTCACCTCGCTGACCTGAACGATGCGACGCTGTCCATCGCGCATGCGCTCGACCTGCACGATGATATCCAGCGCTGCCACGATCTGGGACCGAATGGAGCGGGACGGCAGATTGACCTGCCCCATCTGCACCATGTTCTCGACGCGTGTCAGGGCGTCGCGGGTGCTGTTGGCGTGCACAGTCGAGATCGATCCGTCGTGGCCGGTGTTCATCGCCTGAAGCATGTCAAACGCCTCGGCGCCGCGGACTTCGCCGACGACAATCCGATCAGGCCGCATGCGAAGCGCGTTCCACAAGAGATCGCGCTGTGTCACCTGCCCTGTGCCTTCAAGGCTTGGAGGCCGGGTTTCCAGGCTGATGACGTGCGGCTGCTGAAGCTGCAATTCGGCCGCATCCTCGATGGTGACGACACGTTCGCTATGATCGATGAATTGGCTCATGGCGTTCAGCAACGTTGTCTTGCCGGAGCCGGTACCGCCGGAAACGAGGACGTTGAGTCGGGCCCGCGACGCGATCTCCAGCAATTGTCCAATCGCCGGGGTCATTGTGCCGTTTTCGATCATTCCGGCCATGTCCAGGCGACGACTCGGAAACTTTCGGATGGAGATGCACGGGCTATGGATTGCCAACGGCGGAAGAATGATGTTGACGCGGCTCCCGTCCGGCAGGCGACAATCCACCATCGGGCTGGATTCATCAACGCGCCGTCCAACCTGGGCGGCGATTTTCTGAGCGACAGAAGCGATATGATTATTGTCGCGGAATCGCACGGCGATCCGCTCAAGCCTGCCGCTTCGCTCGACGTAGACGCTATTCGGTCCGTTGATCATGATATCGTTGATCGTCTCATCCAGCAGAAGCGGACGAAGCGGACCATATCCAGTCATGTCGTCGGCAATTTCGTCCGCGAGCATATACTGCTCGCGGCCCGACAGTTCGAGTCGCTCGTCGTTGGCGATGCCGTGGATGATTTCCTCGATTTGCCGCCGAAGTACGTCGCGCGGCACGGTTGCTGCGACCGACGGCTCGATCTGCTCGATAACCCGCTCACGCAGCGAGGCCGACATCAAGGGGTGATGATGACTTGAAGGCTCCTCGCGCTTTGGCGCGTGCACCGGCGTTACGACTGGAGTTGCAGCAACGCCGGTAGGTGTTGAAGCTGGCGCGCTTGCCTGCGTCCCCGTATTCAATGCGGGCAAGCGAGTCGGTGCGTCGTCGTCGCGTCTCCCGAATTTTTTCATCGCCCCAGCAACCTCCGCAGCCATCCCTTCCGCTCGTCGCCAACACCTGTGATCTCCCGCACAATCGGCGCCAGGTGACGCCGCAATCCCGATACGTGCTTCAGAGCCGGAATTCCGAGATTGACCGCCTGGGTCATTCCCTTGCCGAGGTCCGGAATCACCATGTCCGGCTCAGCGCCCAAGGCCTTGACGACCGACGCCCGGGGAAGTCCTCCTGCACGATTGGCGCGGTTCAGCAGTGTAAAGACGCGGTCCTTGCCGGCGATGTTGGTGACGGCAGCGCGGAGCGCATGCGCGTTGCGAAGCCCAGTCACTTCCGCCTCCAGTAACACCAGCACATGACGCGAAAGCGTGATCACCGGATGGATGGATGGCGGAAACGGGACGGGAATGTCGACAACGATGTAGTTGAATCGCTGGCGGAGCAGGCCGAGGACATGCCTTACGCCCGCTTCGGTAATATTCAATTGTGCGTCGAGCTCTTCGTCGGCCGAAACAAGGGAAACGCGCTCATTGATCTCGATCGCCGCACGCTCGATGAACAGCGTATCGGCGCGCATCGGATTTTCCAAAGCGATCCGTAGGCCCGGTCCCGGCCGAACACCCAGCATGACGGCCGTCTCCCCGCCTTGCAGATGAAGGTCGAGCAGCGCGACTTTTGCTTTTGTGGTCTCAGCGAGTTGAAGTGCGAGATTGATCGCAATACTCGTAGCTCCGGCACCACCTTGCGCACCGCAGATCGAGACCACGTGGCCGCCACGATCGGCCGGAGCGGTTGCGGCGTCGCCGAGCAATTTCGGGCGGAGCTGATCCAGCACCATGTCTCGCGTGATCGGCTTTGGAAGATACTCGGTCAGGCCGAGTTCCATGAGCTCGCGGTAGAAAGTGATTTCCCGGCTATCGCCGATCAGAGCGACGCGGACGTCGGGTGGGCACACGCCGGCCAACCGCTCCAGTTCGGTGAAGGGATTATCGAGACCACTGATATCCGCGACCAGGGCGAACAGCTCGGAATCGGTTTCCAGCATTCGTATGGCGTGGTGGATTGTGCCACGCCGGATCACCAGATTGCTGCCTTCGAGCCCCTTGCGGAGAGCTGCAGCGCTATCCTCATCATTGACAAAGCAGATGACGCGGTTGCGGGTGACAACGGAGGTCATTTCGTCAGGCGGACCGACAACTGCCATGTTCATCAGTGCTTCTCCGGCGCTTTCCCGGCATACCCAGCCGCCGTTGCCTGGTGCGCCAAGGTAGACGGCGCGTCGCAATTGGCGGTAGCCTCGCCTTCGTCGAGATCTTGCTGCCTTCGGACGGTGTATTGCTTGACTTCACCGCCCATATGGACCGCTACAGCAGTTCTCTGACCGGCAAGCGCGCTTTGGCGGGCCAACTCCGGCGAGACATCACAGCTCGACATGGCGGTGTTGTCAGAGGTTTCCCATTGATCGATTGCGGCCCTCACTGAAAGTGAGAGCGTTCCGAGTTGCTTTGCGACGGTAATCTTCTTGACCTGCTCCGGCGTCAACTCCAGCGATACGGTCTGTGCCTGCTTGCCCATTGCGGTGCCGATGGTCTTACCGCCCTGTACGATTTCCTGATCGATCGCAATCACGCGCGCGTTCTGAAGAACGGTTTCGCTCAGGGCACGGCGCGCGGGATCGGCCTTCTCGAATACCTGGGTCAAGACGACATCGACGTGATCGCCCGGCCGGATCAAGCCGGAAACACCGGACTCTTCGTCGACCTTGATGCTGATGGCGCGGCTGTCGGGCGCCAGGACTGTGGCAAGAAATCCGCGATCCCGTGGGCGCAGGATGTCTTGCGGCGTGATGGCACTCCCCGCCTCGACGAACTTCCGAACCAGAGAACCCGGCAGTGCGAGCTTTGAATCCGCCGTTTCGAGGATCGCCCCCGAAGGAACGCGATCCGGCGGCACCGAGCGCACCGTGAAATCCTCGTCGCGGGCCAAAGTGCCTCGCGGCAGCGGATGAGCGGCGACAAAGTATCCGACTGTCGCCGGAGCCGGCCCCGCCTCGGCGACGGCCACCGGCATCGATTTCGGCTGGTTCATGTTGTAGGCAATGAGCCCAAACGCCGTGGTTGCGAGCAACAGCACCAGGATGATCGAGACGCGCAACGCGGATGACATGTCAAATACCTCTACTGAAAACAGTCCAGATGCCACCGCAGGCGATGGCGACCCCGTAAGGGAGCGGCGCTTGCCGCAAATGGCGCCAACGCTCTACGGCGTAGACGCGGCGTACGAGAGACGATCCGACAGGCGCCAACCTCGGGTTTGGCAACTGACGCATCATCAGGTGCACGACGGCAAGAACGCCGCCGGCCAGCGCCGTGATGGTCAACAGCTGGATCACGCCTGTTAATGGCAGGCCGACGGCCAGGGCCGTCAGCAACTTGACGTCACCACCACCCATCCAGCCTCGCGAGTAAACGATCAAAAGCAATACAAACAAGATCGCGGCCGATAAAAGCGACTCCGCAACCGCCATCGGGCTCGCCAATTGAGCGACGATCCCAAGCAATGCCAGTGCCAGGCAAATTCCATTGCTGATTGTTCGCGTCGCGACATCAATCGTCGCAACATAGACCAACAATAGGACTTCAATAATCGAGGCTATCGGGGCAATCCAACTCATCCAATACGCGCCTCAAAATATACTTAGCAAAAAGGCAGATACAAAAACGTCGCGGCCTGAAATCGGAGAAGCGAACTTAACCGGTGGCGGCCGCAGCAAGAGCAGCAAGAACCGAGTTCATCGCGGTAGTAAGTGCGTTCGTAAGAACACTCCTTGTGCTGGCGTTGAACACGACCGATGTAATTCCAATGATGCAGGCGGCGACGACTATATATTCGAACGACGCAACACCGTGGCGGTCGAGAAGCACTTGCTTCAATGTGCTCGTCTCACCAAAAAAACACTTCGACATAATAGTGATCCTTCTTGATCAGAAGGGGCGGCATTAAATGCGAGTTCCGTCGAACTAATCGAACGATTAAAATATGAAGCTTGAAAAAGCGGGCATTGGGAAAAGCCCAATGCCCAGCCAATCAGATGGCCTTAGCTTGTCGCAGCAGTGACCTTGGCAACGATTGCAGTGATCGCATCGCTCAACGCCGTTTTGATAGCGCCGGAAGCGCCGATGCCGAACGCAAGAGACACCGCGCCGACGATGCAGGCAGCAACGATCACGTATTCGAACGACACAACGCCGTCCTTGTTGTTGCGAAGATTCTTGAGGGCTTCCGTAGTCTGAATATAAAACTTCAACATGGGAAAATATCCTTTTACTCGATGAATATAGAGATTCCGTTGGCGGAAAACCCCCGACAACCAGACCGTTTATAATCTGCGGCCATATTGCTGTCACTGGGTAATCGTTTTTTAACCCTACCGTGGGTTTCCGTAAGACTACGGCTGGGCGAATCCGTGGACTGTAGAGGGTAAGGCAGGCTGACGCATTTATGTGCAGAGATGGCCAGAGAGCCCCAGTCCGCCGGGCCTAACCCAATGATTGCTCAAGGCTGTTGGGTCGACTTGATCATAAGCATTGGAAACGAATTGCAGCTAGCGTCAACGGGGGACAACCAAACGGTCCAGTGTTGCAGAATAACGATGAGACGGTTATTGCGGCGCCTGGCACTGGATATGCGACTGTGTCCGGCTCAAACCGAATGCCTCCTCTGATCGAAGTATCGCCGCAAAGGCAGCGGGAACGAGAGCTAGACCAGCTATGACGTCGGCTAGATGATGGCCGCCCGAGGTCAAAGACGAAACGATCATCACCACGTTGAGCGGAAGGTAGACCCAAAACAACATGGTGTGCCGGCTACTGATCATTAGGATCAAGCCAAGCGCGGCATGGAACGACGGAAACTGCACGATGCCGTTGGCCTTTGAAATGTCGATTGTTCGTATAGTGCCATCGCGCAGCGCGTAGAAGTCCGGCAGGTAATAGTTGCTGGTGAGTTGGGTGACGCCGTAGTGATCCCACGCGCCGGCGGCGGGCAGTACCAGCGACAACGCGACAATCACCATGAGCGTCAACGAGTAAAGAAGCGCGAACTCGCGGGCGCGTTCAAATTTCCTCGTCGCGCAAAACACAAGCACCAGAAGCGCGATCTGCGGAATCGAACTGGCGTAGATTATGTCGAAAATGGCATCGGCTGTAGGGTGCGACTTCATCCAGCCGAACAAGGCCATCCAGTGGAATCCGGTCGTCTTGTCAGCATCAGCTAGGTAGCGGTCGATCAGCGGGAAGTTGGCTGAGGCGGCAAGGAAGCTGAGGATCATGGAGGCGCATGTCAGGGCGATGAGCTGCGCAAATATCAGCGTCGCTTGCGCGATGCGCTCCCTGGGCCGCAACCGGGTATAGACCTGATTGAGGGCGATCAGGACCAGCATGCCGATGATGAAGCCGGAACCGAAAACCACCTTCATGCCACTCAGCCAGAGCCAGATAGCGTCAACGGCCGCGGTTAGGGCGATAAGAGCCCACATGGGTCATGACTTCCTGTAGAAACAAACCGGGGCCTAATAGCAGGCAACGGTTAAGATCGCCGCTATCAAGACCCCAAATATCACGTCGCCGAAGGTCATTCGCGCGCGCTCGCCTTGTGCGCTATCACCGTTCAACGGGCTACTTCGCTCAGGCTTCTGGAATTTCGGAGAAGCACCGGCGATTTAATCCAAGGGCTAACGCGATCCACGCTGCCCGCACACGTCTTTCACATGCCCCCTTACTCATCTACCTCCCAAAGCGCTGTGGAAGGCGGTTTCGCCAGCGTATTGCGCCTACCTGAGGCCCGTGCGCGTGTCCAAAGGCCTTTTGTCCGGAACCGCGCAAGACTATCCGGGTTGAGAATAATTAAGGTTTTGAGGCTAATGGAGAAAGAATTGTTTGCCCGTTCCAGCCAATAAGATTGCGGCACTTGGGGTATTTGAAATGAATCGGATTAAGGCGATTTTGCTGTTCTCGGCCTTCTCGCTGGGGTGCCTCGATCTCATGACCACGAACGTGATTCTCAATCACGGCATGGGTGAGGCAAATCCGTTCATGCGGCTCGCTCAGGAATGGCTCGGCGCCTGGTGGCTGATCCCAAAGCTGGGGCTGACGCTCGTCATCGTGGGGCTGCTCTCCCGCAGCAAGAACGTTTTCAACGTTGCCCTCGTCGTCGCATTCCTATCAACGCCAGTGATCAACAATCTTATCCTCATCGCGGGCATCGGCGCGTAAACCGGTATTCCTTCGTAGATCTGCATCCCTCCTGCTCGCTCGCTAGAAAATCGCCTTCAGGCCGGCATAGAACGCGCGCGGCCGCGCCGGGCTGAGAGAGCGCGGGTCGGTAAACGGAGCACCGCCGTTCGCGAAATTCGGCACCGCTGTCGTGTCGAAGAAGGTGCCATACGTCGCATAGCGATTGTCGAAGAGATTATCGACGCGCCCGTAGACCTGGTACGTCTTGTCGAGCTGGTAGGAAGCGTGGACGTTGAACACGGCATAGGACGGTAATTTCGGCGCCTGGTTGGAATCATCGCCGACCAGATATTGGCTACTCACGAATAGCGCGTCGCCGCCGACCTTGAACGCATCGGTGATCGAATAATCGAAGCCGGCCTTGATGCGATGGCGAGGGATTGCCGGAATTTGATTTCCCGGCGAGATCTGGACGTTTCCGTTATCGTCGGCGAATGGGCTGTTCGAGCCGACCAGCAATGAATCGAGAAAGCGCGCATCGATGAAGGCGTAACTGGCGCGGAACTGCCATCGCGCCGCTTTCAGGTTGACTGCTGCCTCGATCCCCTGCCGCCGTGTTGAACCGACATTCTGGAAATATCCGAAGCCTTGCAGCACCGGGTCCGGAATTGCGAGGATGTCATCGGTGTTGGTCGTGCGGAATCCGCCGAATTTCCATTCGAGCGTTCCGAAGTTGAAATCCTGGCTGCCCCGGAAGCCCGCTTCGTAGGTGCGCGACACCACCTGCTTGAGCGGCGGGTCGGAAACCAGGAAGGTCGCGATGATGCAGGGCTGCGCAGGATTGGCGCAGCCGAGCTCAAGGGGCGTGGGCGCGCGATTGGCTTCCGAATAGCTGGCATAGGCCGTTAGCCCGGATGTGATCTTGTAAGTACCCCCGATGATCGGGTTGAAGCGGTCGAACGTTTCGTTGCCGTTGAGGGACGTGCCGATCTGATCCTGCAGCGAGATCCGCGCGTCGTTGAAGCGCCCGCCAGCGGTAACGGAGAAGGCCTTGGTGACATCGAACGTGTCGAGCGCGTAGAGGCCGGTATATTGGTTCGTCGTGCGCAACGAGACTGGTCCGATCGAGATCGGATCGCCGGATTGCCCAAGAAATATGCCGCCTCCCGTGACGACGTAGTTGGTCCCGATGGTCCCAAGCTCGGCGCTCGCCCCGAAATGCGTCACGCTCGCATCGAAGCTGGTTCCGACGACAAACCGATTGTCGTGGCCGAATAGCTGATCGGTGTTCGTTGCCTGAAGCGAGAAGCCGCCGGTGTTCGAATTCGTGGTCGTGCGATCGATCTCTCCCAAGATCGATCCCGCCGGGAACGGATTGGCGAGCTGCTGCCCGTTGAGCCCGTTCGCCGGTACAGCCGGATTCGAGTTGTCGTTGGGGACGAAGCAAAGCAGCGTTGAGTCAGCTTCGCAGGGCTGTACCGACGTCGGATTGCCGTCCTGCGTCCGCTGAGTGAAGGCGCGGAAATGCCCGATCGCGTCGATAGTCCAAGACGGCGAGACCTCGAACTTTCCGGTCAGATTCGCATAGCCGACCTGGTTGGCTGTGGTCTGCGGCGTAGTGTAGGTCGCGCCCCAATATTGCTGCAGCAATTCGGCCGGTACCGTCGCGGTGGCGCCAAAATTGTTGCTGGCGGCGCCCAGGTTGAGGTGAATCTCGTTGCCATCGTAGCGGTAGCCGATGTCGCCGTAGAAACGGCGTATGTTCGACTGGGGAAAAATTGCGAAAGCCGTCGTCATGCGCGCCTTCGATCGCGCCATAGACGGCCCAGTTGTCGATCTGCTTGCCCCATTGCGCCGAGCCCTGGATACGGCCGAACGAGCCGCCCATGATGTCGACCTCAGCGCCGTGATAGTTGAAGCCATCCTTCATCTGGACCGTGACAGCGCCGCCGAGCGCGTTGAGTCCGAAGGCTGGATTGTTTGTCACGACAGCAATCGACTTGATCGCAGAGGTTGGGATCAGGTCCCAGTTGATGGTGTCGCCGAATGCCTCGTTGACGCGGACGCCGTTCTGATAGACCGCCAATCCCTGCGGCGTGCCTGCAACCGGCGATCCGACGAAGCCGCGGAACTCGACATTCGCCTGAAAGGGATTGCCGGCGACGTCACTGATGTTGATCCCTGCCACGTTCTGCTCCAGGGCGTCCATCACGTTCAGCGAGTTGGTGCGCTGGATATCGCGCGTATCCACGAAGTTTATGCTTGAGGGAACTTTGTCGACGGACAGAGCCGTACCGGGGGTGCTGCCCGGCGTGGTCGGAAAAACCCGAACCCTCGTTATCGCCGTTGAACGCCCGCCCCCCGTTGAGCGCGCGCCTGTGGCTGCCGTCGGGCTTGCAGATGCTGTGGGACGCCGCCGGGGCGCCGGCTTGGTCGGATTTTCGGGCGGATTGACTTCGACGGGCGGCAGTTCCGAGGTGTAACTTCCGTTGTCGGGAGCCGCGAGGACGAGATCGCTTTCCGCTGCCAATGCCACCGACAGCGAGGCAAGAACGAATACGCGAACCCTCATCTGGTCGGTCCCCAATCCGTTCCGGCCTTTCCCCCACCGGTTCGGACTTTGGATACTAGTGCCGAGGCCATGTCATGCCAGCCGCAAAAGGTCCCGAAGCGTTCGGGAAAATTCCCGAAACCGCTACAGCGCCTGCGTGGGCACCATCGCCTCGATCGTGACCCCGCCCTCACCCGTAGCCACCGTCAGGGTTCCGCCGAGCGCCATGATGCGTTCGCGCATGCCGGTCAGGCCGCGGCCGAACTTCTGATCCGGCTTCAACCCGCGGCCATTGTCGTGCACGCGAACCAGCGCGTATTCACGGCCGCCTTGCGTCCCGGCCGGTGGTTCTGCGGGCTCGATGCTCACATTCACGGCGGTCGCCCGGGCATGGCGGAACACGTTGGTCAGCGCCTCCTGCACTACGCGATAGATCGTCAGGTCCGCGGTCTCACCGGTCTCACCGAGCGAGCGTGCAATCTTCGTTTCGATCGCGACGTCGGGATGGGAACTCGTTCCACAGCCGCTGCAACGCATTCAACGCTTCGCGAAGCCCGAGTTCCGCGAGCCCCACCGGTCGCAGCCGCTCCAGGATCCTGCGCGTAAATTGCTGAAGTTCGTGTACCTGGTCCAAAATAGCGCCACCGTGTTTTTGCACGCTGCCGGGGTCCGGTGCCGCTGACTTCGCTAGCCGCATCAAGGCCCCGGCGTGGACGCGCAACGCAAACAAGTATGGTCCAAATTCGTCGTGCAGTTCGCGCGCGATGTCCTTCTCGTTCGAGGTCTTGAAGCGATACCGCGCGCTCGGCGAGTTGCCGCTTCTCCTCAACCGCAGACACCCAGCGTCGTCGCCAGATGATTGAGCCTGGTGCAGATCGCAGCGAGTTCCGGAGCCCCACTCGGCTCGATGTGAACGTCATACGACCCGGATTCGATCCTCTGCATGGCCCGTGAGAGAGCGTCGAGCGGTCTCAATGCCCGGCCGACGACGATCATCGTGACCAGAAACAAAACGAGCGCAACCGCCGACCCAACTTCGATCTGTGTGACGATGCCGTCCCAGATTTCGGCTATCTCGTCGTTCGGGATCGAGGTGATGACGAGCGCTGTCGCCTTGCCGTGAATTGAAACGGGAACACTGACGGATGTACTTTCGGGATGTATGAGCGCGGCGAACCACGCGGGCACGGAGCGTGCGTCATCGTCTTCGTCGCGGCTGTCGGCCGGAGCAGCCGCAATGTTCTCGCTCTGCCGGGTGATGCTGACATGGCGAAGCCGTTTGAGGTCTCCGATGATCTGATCCAGCCGAGCTTGCGGGTCAGCTGCTTCGTTCAAGCTTGCGACGCTGGTTTCGACGAACTCGCGCGCCAGGCGGGTGACGCTCTGATCTTCGGCCTGAACGCGGGGACCGGCTTCCAGCACCAGCCGCGCTACATTGATCGCCAGTCCCAGTGTCAGCACCAGCGCCAGCAGCACATTGATCCGGGCACGCAACGATAACCTCTGCCACATAGCAATCCTCATTGCGCTGACTTCAGTTCCGTCTCGAGCCGTTGACAGCCAGAACACGCATCTGTCTAATCAAAGCCTACCGCATTGTCGCCGAAGTTGCATGGCTGATTGAACTATTCGCCGCGAAGCATCGCGCGATGCGGTGCAACAACGAGAGCGAGATACGCGGGACGAAATGAATGCGCATTCTGATCGCAGATGATCATCCGATCGTTGCGTCCGGCTGCCGTACCGTGCTCGCCGACGAGCCCGACATCGCCTTGCTGGAAGCATCCGACGCCGAAAGCGCGGAGCAGGTGTTCCTCGCCGAGCGTCCCGACATCTGCCTGATCGACATCAACCTGCCGACGGTGTCGGGCTTCGAACTGGCGCGCCGTATTCTGGCAAAGGATCCCCAAGCGCGGATCATCATATTCAGCATGAACGATGATCCGGTCTATGTGACACGGGCGATCGAAGTCGGCGCCAAAGGGCTTTGTCTCCAAGACCGGTGATCCTCAGGACCTGGTCGAAGCGCTCCGCGAGGTCGCGAAAGGCGGCGTCTATCTGCCGTCCGCGATCGCGCGAAGCATGGCCTTTGCCGGTCCGACCGCCGCCAAAAACCCATTGTCCAGACTCAATGCACGTGAAATGGAAATCCTGAGGCTGCTCAGCGCAGGCAAAAGTCTGTCGGAAATCGCCTGGCTTGTTCATTCACCTTACAAAACAGTCGCAAATACCTCGGCCATCATTCGCCAGAAGCTTGGCATGCGGACCTCCGCTGAGTTGGTGCGCTTTGCCATCGAAAGTGGCGTGAGCTAGAGGACAGCAAAGCGGAGGTGCGCGATGGCGCTGAAAACGATTTCTCTCAACAGGTCTTATGGCGGCACCCAGGGCGTGTACAGGCACGCGAGCCAACAGACCCAGACCGACATGACCTTTTCCGTTTACGTCCCCCCTCACCGGGACGGAACCAAACTCGCCGTGGTCTGGTATTTGTCTGGCTTGACCTGCACACATGCCAACGTGACGGAGAAAGGTGAGTTTCGTAGCGCCTGTGCCGAACACGGCCTGATCTTCGTGGCGCCTGACACGAGCCCTCGTGGCCAGGATGTGCCCGGCGACCCCGCCAATTCCTATGATTTCGGTCTGGGGGCAGGCTTCTACGTCGATGCGACGGAAGCGCCCTTCTCCCGCAATTACCGGATGTGGAGCTATGTGACGGAGGAATTGCCGAAGCTCGTTGCGGAGCATTTTCCCGCCGATACAGGCCGGCAATCGATCATGGGCCATTCCATGGGCGGTCACGGCGCGTTGACGGTCGCCTTGCGTCATCCCGGCCGCTACCGCGCCGCGAGCGCGTTTTCACCGATCGTGGCGCCATCGCGTGTTCCCTGGGGGATCAAAGCACTCGGCGGCTATCTCGGCGAGGACAAGAGCAAATGGCGCAAGCACGATGCCGTCGCCTTGATCGAAGATGGCGCCAGGTTTCGTGAACTCCTCGTCGACTACGGTGACGCCGATCAGTTCCTGACCGAGCAGCTTCGTCCCGAATTGCTACAGGCCGCCTGCGAGAAGGCGGGAATTCCGCTCACCCTGCGTCGCCAGAGCGGCTACGATCACAGCTACTACTTCATATCGACCTTCATGGGCGATCATCTGCGCTGGCACGCGCAGCGGCTGGGAGCCTGATGGTTGCCTATTGTCTCGCTTGCGACGCGCCGAAATTGAGAGCAAGCAATCTTTCACGAATGAGATAGCGAGCGCGCGCAGGCTTGCAAGCCAGCACAAACTGGTCTTGTTTTCGAAATCAAGAATTCTCCGTTCGAGGAGAATCGCAAGGGAGACGCGATGATCCTGAGATGGATTGGCGCAATCTGGCTAAGCCTCTTGGCAACTCAGGTGCTGGCCGCCGATCCACTCGAGGTCGGTATCGGCTATCTGCGTCATGCCGGCGTCAAATCGACATTGTCGCTGCTCGCACAACCCGCCGAAAACGACGGCGTCGCCGGCGCTTCGCTTGCAATCGAGGACAACAACACCACCGGCAAGTTCCTCAACCAGCATTTTACGCTGACCGAAGTCCACCTCAAGGAAGGTGATGATGTTGCCGCGGCGGCGAACACCCTCGCGGAGCACGACAACTATATCATCCTGGATTTGCCGGCCGATCAACTGTTGAAGGTCGCGGATGCGCTGCGCGACCGCGGTACGGTCTTGTTTGACGCCGGTTCGATCGACGATCGCTTGCGGGAGCAGGACTGCCGCGCCAACGTCGTCCATGTAGCGCCGACCCGCTCGATGCTGGCGGACGCGCTTGGGCAATATCTCGTGTGGAAGCAATGGAAGCGCTGGCTGCTGGTGGTTGGTTCGCACGATAACGACAAGCTCTACGCCGACGCGCTGCGCCGAACGGCCTCGCGGTTTGGTGCGAAAATCGTGCAGGAGAGGACATTCGAAGACACCGGCGGCGCCCGCCGCACCGATAGCGGCGTCACGCTGATCCAGCGCCAGATGCCGGTGTTTACGCAGTCGGCACCGGCTTATGACGTGCTTGTCGCCGCCGATGAGAGTGAAGTGTTTGCGGGTTATCTGCCGTATCGGACCTGGGACCCGCGGCCCGTGGCAGGTTCGGCCGGGCTGGTGCCGACCAGTTGGGATGGCTCGCACGACCAGTGGGGCGCGATCCAGATTCAGAACCGGTTCTTGAAAGCTCAATTCGCGGCGCATGACCGCCCTCGACATGCAGGCATGGACGGCCGCGCGCATGATCGGCGAAGCGATCTCGCGCACCAATTCCGGCGATCCCAAGACCGTGTTCGGCTTCATCAAGGGGAAGGATTTTTCCGTCGCAGCCTTCAAGGGGACGAAGCTGACCTTGCGGGACTGGAATTTGCAGCTCCGGCAGCCCATCCTGCTCGCTGACGGCCGTATGGTGGTGTCGGTATCGCCACAGGAGGGCTTTCTGCATCAGGTTTCTGAGCTCGATACGCTCGGCGTCGATCGGCCGGAGAGCAAATGCAGATTCCAATGAAAGTAGAGAGTTTGCGCATGTGGCGTTATTGCCTGCTTTCCCCGGTGCTGGCGTGTTTCATGGCCGCAGGACCAGCGTGCGCCTACACTGCCTATGTCTCGAACGAGAAGAGCAACACGGTCTCTGTCATTGACACCGAGAAGTGGGCCGTCACGGCGACGATCAAGGTGGGCCAACGGCCGAGAGGAATTGAATTTACCCGCGACGGCAAATTCGTGATGGTCGCCGTTGGCGACGACGACACGATCCAGATGATCGACACCAAGACGCAGAAGGTCGTGGATACCCTGCCCTCGGGTCCGGATCCCGAGCTATTCACCCAGGATGCCACCGGGAAAATCCTCTACGTCGCCAATGAGAACGACAATACCGTCACCGTGATTGATCTTCAGAAGCGGACCCGGCTTGGCGACATCCAGGTGGGAGTCGAGCCTGAAGGCATGACGATCAGTCCCGACGGGAAAATCCTGATCAACACGTCCGAGACGACCAACATGGCGCATTTTATCGACACCACGACGCGCCAGGTGGTTGCCAATGTTCTGGTCGACTCCCGGCCGCGCTTTGCCGAATTCAAGCACGACGGTTCCGAACTCTGGGTGTCCTCGGAGATCGGCGGCACCGTTTCGATCATCGATCCCGTGAAACATACGGTCACCGGCAAGGTCACCTTCAACATTCCGGGCTTGCGGAGCGAGGCCATTCAGGCGGTCGGGATCGGCATGACGAAAGATGACAAGACGGCGTTTGTTGCGCTTGGTCCCGCCAATCGGGTCGCCGTCGTCGACGCCACAACCCACGCGGTGACCAAATATCTTTTGGTGGGACAGCGGGTGTGGCACATGGCTTTCACGCCCGATGAGAAATATCTGCTCGTCACCAACGGCGTGTCCAACGATGTCTCGGTGATCGACGTTGCGGCGCTGAAAGTCATCAAGACCATTCAGGTCGGCGAACTCCCCTGGGGCGTGACGATATCGCCATGACAGCCGCCGATACCTACAGCGGAGGTTCTGCTCGGCCATGGAACGATCCGGCCGGCCGCGATGCTGCGACAACGCCAGCGCTGGCGATCCGTGACGTCAGTCATTCCTACGGCCCAAGGCGCGCGTTGGTCGATGTGACGTTCAACGTGCCGCCGGCGAGCTTCACGGCTCTGCTTGGCCTCAACGGCGCCGGAAAGAGCACACTGTTCTCGCTGGTGACGCGCCTCTTCGGCATCCAGCGTGGCAGCATCGGCATTTTCGGGCACGATATCGGGCAAGCCCCAAGCGAGGCTCTGCGGCTGATGGGCGTCGTGTTTCAGCCACGCACGCTCGATCTCGATCTCTCAGTGATGCAGAACCTGCTTTATCACGCCGCCCTGCATGGCATCGGCCGGCGGGATGCGCGATCGAGGGGCGACGAGGTGCTGGCTCGAATTGGCCTGGCCGACCGTGCGGGCAGCAAAGTTCGCGATCTCTCGGGCGGGCAAATGCGCCGGCTTGAAATCGCGCGCGCCCTGCTGCATCGGCCGCGATTGCTTTTGCTCGATGAGGCGACCGTCGGTCTCGACGTCAAGGCGCGCGCCGATATCCTCAGCCATGTCCGTCAGCTCGTCGCCGAACAAGGTATCGGCGTCTTGTGGGCAACCCATTTGTTCGATGAAATCGTCCCGAGCGACAATCTCGTCATCCTTCATCAGGGCCGCGTCCTCGCCAGCGGTGAAGTCGCGGAGGTACTGAAGGAGTCCGACACAAAGGATGTCAATTCAGCCTTCATGCGCGTGACCGGCGTTCAATCCGGGAGCCTCACCCCATGAGCTCCACGGTCCTCGATCACGCTCGTCGCGGTTTCTCCTTCGGAGAATACATCACCTGCCTGAACGGCATCGTATGGCGCGAAGCGCTCCGTTTCCTGCATCAGCGCGAACGGTTCGTCTCGGCACTGGTTCGGCCGCTTGTTTGGCTTTTTATCTTCGCGGCCGGATTTCGCCAGGTGTTGGGCATCTCGATCATCCCGCCTTACGAGACCTACATTCTCTACGAGGTCTATATCGCGCCGGGATTGATGGTGATGATCCAGCTCTTCAATGGCATGCAATCGTCGCTGTCGATGGTCTATGACCGCGAAATGGGCAACATGCGCACCCTGCTGGTCAGCCCGTTACCGCGCTGGTATCTGCTGTTCTGCAAATTGCTCGCAGGCACTGCCGTTTCGCTGCTCCAGGTCTACGCATTCGTTCTCATCGCCTGGTTCTGGGACATCACGCCGCCACCCAGCGGCTATCTTACCGTGCTGCCGGCCTTGATCCTGTCGGGCCTGATGCTTGGCTCGCTCGGCATGCTGATTTCGTCAGGGATCAAGCAGCTCGAGAATTTCGCGGGCGTCATGAACTTCGTGATCTTTCCGATGTTCTTTGCCTCATCCGCCCTTTATCCGCTCTGGCGGGTCCAGGAAGGCAGCCCGATGCTTTACTATGTATGCCAGCTCAACCCGTTCACTCATGCCGTCGAACTGGTTCGCTTTGCGCTCTACGGCCAGATGAACTGGATATCGCTCGCGGTGGTCGGCGGATGCACGGTGGCCTTCATGATCGGCGCCATTTTCGCCTATGATCCCTCGCGTGGACTGGCCCGGCGCGGACCGGCGGGAGGTGAGACATGATCTCAAGAATTGGACTCGCGCTGCTTGCCGTCGCCGCTTCGACGCAGATTTGCGCAGCCGCCGATCCGCGCTATCCGGATTGGCCCTGCGCACAAGCCAAGGTTCCGGAAATCTCGTTGGCCGCGGTTTGGGCCGGGCCACCGCTCGACGATGCCGACCAGAAGTGGAAGAACGATCCCAAGGTCAGTGCGATGGTCGAAAAGGCCGCGGCGAGAAGGCTTCCGCTTGAAGAAGCGCAGAAGGCAATCTCGGAATTCCTGGCGACGCCTGGCGTCGACAAGATGGCGACAGGAAAGCTCCTGTTTGCCGGCCTGTTCGAACAACTCAACGCCGAGCGCGCTTCGGTGATGGGCGGGCTCGAGCGCGTGACGCGCAAGCAGCGCCAGGCCGCAGACAAGGTCCGCACCGATACGATCGCGTTGCAGGCGCTTCAGGACGCCACCCCTCGCGATCAAGCCAAGATCGACGAACTCGGCAACACACTCGTGTGGGAAACCCGGATATTCGAAGACCGCCGTCGTGTCGTTAAATTCGTGTGCGAAGTGCCGACCACGATCGATCAGCGGTTGTTTGCATTGGGCCGCACCATTCAGCAGGACATCGAATAGGTCCCGAGCACGGTACGGTTACCTTGTGTTTGGCTCTGCCCGCCCCGGCTCCGGCCGCGCTTCTGATGTCGGCAGATTGGCGCGCTCCCATCCGTCTGTGCCATCGGGATACCAGGCAACGTTCGAATAGCCGTAGGACATGATGCGCTTGGCGGCGTTCCACGACATCCAGCAATCGGCCTGGCAATAGACGACGATCAGGGACGCGCGGTTACCGCCGGTCGCACGCTGTGTTCCCTGCCGCAGATATTCCTCCGTTGCGGCTGCCAGCTCGCCGTAACCGGTGTCGGGGAGCCAGATGCTGCCGGGAATGTCAAAGCGGGGCTTGTCGCGCCAGACCGTCCCTGCCGGGAGATTGGGCGGCTTTGGCGGCCGCGGCAGCACATCGATGAACACGCCGGACTTGGCGCGCCAGATCGTCTCTGCCTCCCGGGTCGAAAGAACACGAGCACCCGCAAGTGTGTCCGGGACCGGCGCGCGATAATCTTCGGTGCGGTAACCGGTAGGCTCCGGCACCAGTTCCTCCGCGCGTGCTGCGACCGTCAGCACGACAGCCGCAAGGATCAGCCGCAGCGCGTAACCGGTCATGGCGACTTGGTCGCCGTCTCCGCTGTGATTGGCTTGTTGTTTTCGTCAAGCAGCGGGACACCGTACTCGGACAGGACCTTGTTTATCTCGCTTTGGTTCTCCTGGATCAACCGGTTGAGCAGGCGCTTCCAGTTCTGATCTGCACGCCGCACGCCCATGCCGATGCGGTAAACGAGTTGAGGGCCCGACGTCTCATGCACCAGCGGCGTCACGTGAAGTGGCGGGTTGGACTTCTTGGCGTAGAATCCAGCCATCGGTCCCCACAGGATGGCGGCGTCGATGTCGCCCTTGTTCAGATCGTTGACCATCGCCTCGGCAGAGGAATCGACGCGGGTATCGATCATCAGCGGATACGGCTTCGCGCTGGTCATCAAACCGTTGACCGCCATATTGGTGGCGGGTGGCGTGCCGGCGACGATGCCGATGTGCTTGCCCTTGAGGCGCGCGTCGTTGAGCGCCGTGACATCCTCAAGGCCCGACCCCTGCTTTGCGACCAGCGCATAGGCCGTTCGGTAATACGGGTTGGTTCCTTGAACGAGGTCGTCGCCTTGCGGAAACCCCATGATGACGTCACAGCGATGCGCACCCAGCGTCATGCGCACGAAGCCGGTCGCTTGCGGGAAGTACATGTAGTCGATCTTCTTCTGAAGCTTCGCGGCAAATAATTCGGCCAGCTTGTTCTCGAAACCCTCACCCTTTTCGTTGGAGAACGGCAGGTTGCGTGGGTCGGCACAGACCCTGAGCACCTTGGGATCGACAAGCTCAATCGAGAGATCGAGTCCCCCCTCGCTGTCGGTCTGCGCTCGTGCCCAGTTCGAGCTGGCAGAAAGTGCCACGAGCGCCAGAAATGGAATGAGCAGGTATGGTTTGAGCGGGGCGTGATTCATCGATTGCTGTCCTCAGCTTGCGCCACTCTCCCACCAAAATGCTATGCTGCTCAATCCGGGTGCGCAACAGGATAATCCGCAAGACAAATCGGGTGCATCTGCTGCGACGCAAACCTAGCCATGCGTGTCATTGCCAGACGTAACAAGATGGTTTTCCGCCTCACGCTCGTCGCTCTGCTTGCCGCGTTCACGATGTCACCCTTCGCGCAGGCACAACAGTCCGGTTTGGACGTTACCGAGATTGCGCCGGGGGTGTTCGCCCACACCGGTGCCATTGCGCTGATGACGCATGAAAACGAGGGCGCGATCGCCAATGTCGGTTTTGTGATCGGCAACGATGCGGTCGCCGTCATCGATACGGGCGGCAGCGTTCGGGAAGGAAGAAAGCTGCTCGCTGCGATCCGCGCGCGGACCGACAAGCCGATCCGTTACGTCATCAATACGCATGGTCATCCCGATCACGTGTTCGGTAACGCTGCTTTTTCCAGCGAAGGACCTGCTTTCGTCGGGCACAAGAACTTGCCGGAGGCCCTCCGCACACGGGGACCGTTCTATCTCGATGCGTTTCGCAAGATCATGGGTGACGATCTGATCAATGAAGTCCGGATCGTGTCGCCGACATTGCTCGTTGATGAAACGCTGACGCTTGATCTCGGCGGTCGCTCGCTGCTTTTGCGGGCGTGGCCGGCCGCACACAGCGACAACGATCTGACGGTGCTCGATGAGACGTCGCAAACCCTGTTTGCCGGCGATCTCGTCTTCCTGGACCATATACCCGTGGTCGACGGCAGCATTCGCGGCTGGCTGCGCGTCATGGATGATCTTGGTCGGGTACCGGCCAAGCGTGTGGTTCCCGGTCACGGTCCCGTGAGTGAATGGCCTGCGGCGCTGACGGATGAACGGCGCTACCTCGAAACGCTGGCGGCCGATATCAAGACGATGGTGACCAAGGGAACCACGATCAAAGCGGCCGCGGACACGGCGGCAGCCTCGGAACGCCCGAGATGGCAGTTGTTCGACGATTATAACGCCCGCAACGCAACTGCAGCATTTTCTGAGATTGAGTGGGAGTAGCGCGCGGGGTACTATGCCGTGAGATCCCGTTGCTGCTTCGAACCCGCAAGGAGCGCGACATGTTTCGGCTTCGCCTGCTCTGCCTGCTGACGCTTTGTGGCCTCGCTCTGGGAATGCGCATCGCCCCTTCGGGCGCTGCCGAACCGGCTGATCCGTGGCCCGGTCTGGTCCAGGACATTTTCAACAACCGTGCGATCAACGACGGCAACGACGTGCTTGCCATCGAGATGCCTTACCGCGCCGAAGACGCGGCGATCGTGCCGGTGACGTTGCGGTCGAAGCTCGCGCCTGGCGATGCCCGACGCGTCAAGTCGATCACGCTGGTCATCGATCAAAATCCGGCGCCGATGGCCGCCAAGTTCGAACTTGGTGCGGATGCCAGGGTATCGGAAATTTCAACACGCGTTCGCGTCAACAACTACACGAACGTTCATGCCGTCGCCGAGCTCAGCGATGGCCAGCTCTACATGGTCAAGACTTTCGTCAAGGCGTCCGGCGGCTGCTCGGCCCCTGCAGGCAAGAATGTGGAAGAAGCCCGCAATCGTCTCGGCCAGATGAAATACCGGGAGTTCGCGCGCGCCGACCAGGGTCCTAGTAGCGGTCCCCGCGAAGCCCAGATCATGATCGGCCATCCCAATAACTCCGGATTGCAGATGGACCAGATCACGCATCTCTACATTCCGGCCTTCTTTGTCGACCAACTGCATCTCTGGCAGGACAACAGCCCGATACTGTCGATGGAAGGCGGCATTTCGATCTCGGAAGATCCGAATATCCGGTTCACCTATGTCTCGAACGGAGCCAAGATGCTCCGCGCTGAAGCCAAGGACACGTCGGGCCACGTCTTTCAGAAGGAATGGAAGGTCGACAATTCCGGGAGCTGAGCCCACTCGGCGTCCAGCGATCTTTCGGCGTTTACTCTAGAAGCACCTGACTTCGGCTTCGGCCTGCGCACGCCTGAGATCGTCAAGGGCACCCTTGGCCTGCTCGGACGATCGGAACTGCGTGCCGAGATTCCCTCGGACCTGCGACATGCTCAGCACCGTCTCGGCAGTGACGTAGCGGTCATACGGCAATAGCGAGGCAATGATGTCGATCGAGCACGAGCACTGCTCGATCGATTGTCGCGTTTCGCTATTGGCCTTCATGCAGCCGAAGACATATTCGGAACGCGCCGACGTCGGATAGTCGTTGGTCTCGTCTGCAGCTGCGGTCACGGCCACCAACGCGCAGCCAGCCAAGGCAGTAACAACTACTCGTATGTGTCGAACGAATGCCATGGCATTTCTCTCGCGAGCAAAAGCTATGCTATCGCTGATAGACCAAAAAGCCGACATTCGCAAAAGCGGTTACGAAGCCGTCGGCACGAGAAGAATATGTTGGGAGGTCCAATGCCGCGCGCGCTGATCGCTGTATTTCTCTGCGTAATTGCCTTGCCGGGCTCGGCAATGGCCCAGGCCAAAGGCAAGGGCATCCGGTTCTGGAACCTGACAACGGCAACGATCTCGAATTTCCAGCTGTCGCCGGCCGGCAAGAAGGAATGGGGTCCAAACCAGACCCTGAACGACAAGGACAAGGAAGTCGACCACGACGAGCGTCTGCGCATTACGGGCGTTGAAGCCGGCCGTTACGATGCCAAGGTTGGTTATCGCGACAACAGGGAATGCGTGGTTCACGACATCGAGATCAGGGCCGACGCCGTCTTTTCGATCGCCGACAAGGACCTGAAGGACTGCAACAAGTAACGGCGGCAGCTGATCTCAGCCGGCCGATATCTCGCCACGATCAGCCTTTTCGCGGCTATGCGGATATTCGCAGCGCCATTTGATCGCGGTCCATTTCGGATGCTCGCCGATCCATTGCGCAATATAGGGCGGTGCCCTCATGGTGCATTGTTGCAGGGAGAAATCGGACGAGAACGACAGATGCCGTTCCTCGCATGTGTTCGGCGAGAGAATGGCACATACGGTAATGATCAGCTCGATCGCATTCATGCGATCCCCTCCAGTGCAATTTGGCTATCGACAGCATAACGAGCTACGTCAAGGTCCGATCCTGGGTTTCATCGGTCAGAAACTCGTTTGACCCCAGCTAGAAATTCAATCCAAACACCAATCGTGCCTGCTGGCGTTCGAAATTCACGAGGTCAAGCGAGGCGTTCGATCCGGCGGGACGGCCCCACGCCTGGAAGCTCCAGGTCGCCGTCAGGCGGGCGCGATCGGAAAGCTTGAAATAGGCAGTGGGGCCAACGAAGAAAGCCTCCCCCGCCAGCTCCGTCAGGCCAATCCCGTCATATTTTCGGAAATAGCGTGCCTCACCGCCGAGCATCAAATCGGGGCGCACTTGCGCCATGACCCCGAACGCGACGGCAAGCGTGGATTCCTGTTCTTCTGCCGAAGCGCCTGCCAGGCGTGTCCATTCCGGCTGATAGCCCAGATTAAGGGTTGCGACCGCTATTCCGGGGATCACATCTCGCTCGATCGCAAGCGTCAGCTCGGTTCCATAGTTTTTCGCAACTGATCCGGATATCTCGTCGAACCTGTTTCCGTGGCTCTCGAGGGCAAGCGTCAATCCAAAGGGAGCCGTCTCCCGATCGAGAAATCGGTAACGTAGATCCAGCGAGGCTCCCTGCCAGCCGGCGTCGGTCCGGTTCACCAAGCCAGGAACGGCCGCCATGTCATAGGCTGCGAATGTCGTTCCGACCTCGACGCGGAAATTCTTGTAAGGCACAAATTCCATTTCCAGCTGCTGGTTGACTGCGCTGTAGTTGCCAGCCGATTTGGAAAATCGTCCCGTGGAAGTGGTCTGGAATTCGCGTTCGCCGGCTTCGCCGACGTCCGAGCCGATCATGAATCCGAAGATGTGTTCGGTATCGATGCCCTCGGCAAAGCTATAGGCCGGTTGCAGCAGCAAACACAGCGCCGCGGCCCGGTACGCTATTGCAGGAATGCTTGTTCGCATACCAAACGTCATCGATCCGAATCTATCAGGTGGTCGATCGACACAAGCCTATCACGGGCCGCCAACGGAAATCGCCGGATTCGTCGGAAAACGTCGCGAGAACGATAAAGGATTGCGGAAGGTGGCTTCCAGGAGCCGACGTCGAAACGCTCGGAACAGCCGCAGCGCCTGCCACGGCTCCCGACATGTAACTGTCGAGGCCGGGCAGAACGCCGTGTAACTACTTGCGCGCGGCGCAAGCGTACATGTTGATCTCCATGCCAACCGGCACTTCAACGATCTTCGGAGTTTTCCAAGACATTTGGGTCTCCTGAGTATTGGTGCAAACACTTGCACCGGCGGCGAACGTAAAACCGTCAGACGTTTGGCGCAAGAGTTGTACAGTCGCACTTCGTGAAGGGTTGCTATGTCGCTATCTCAGCAATCGTAACAGCGCTCGCCCGGCAGGTGTTCGCAATTCTCTCGCATCCAGTGTCCCGTCATTGTCCCGATTGGCGGCGTTGAAGCGCTTTTCGACGACGGCAAGGTATTCGTCCAGAGACAGGGTGCCGTCATGATCAGGGTCGGCGGCAGCCAATTCACGTGCGCTCAATCGGCCCGCCAGTTCGCGCCTGTCGAGCGTTCCATCGTGATCCGGATCGAGCCGCGCAAACAGCGCAGCGGCGGCTTTCTTGACTTCACCAAGGTCGAGCGTTCCGTCAGCATCGAGGTCGAACGCCTTGATGGGATCAGCGGCAGATGCCGCCAGGGCGGACGATGAGGCCCCGGCTACAAAAACCGCCGGTATCAGAAGCATGGATCGGCGCGATATCATTGTTGATCTCCCGGGTAAGGACCTTCCTGCAATCGGTTGAAATGGATCTCGGCTTCTCGGCTTTCGGGTGGTCGCGGAGATCCCATATCCGTTAGATATCGGCAGGTCATTTTCGGGAGTCCTCCATGGACTTGCTAGTGCGGGCCTCGCTTTGCGGCTTGGTGCTCATTGGGCTGGCGCCATGCGCTTCGGCCCAGGATGGAAAAGGTAATTCGGTAAACAGCATCACGGCGAAATCGCCCCGGCCGGTACTAACGGGCAAGGAACGCCTCGGGCCAAAATGGACTGACGAGCAAAGGATCGATAACTGCCGTGTTCCGGTCGACAAGCGCGGCAACAAGCTCCGCCCGGATGATTGTCCGAATACGCCCTCAAGCTGATCGAGGTACGTTCAGCTGGCGTCCGGAACAATACTGCCGCCCTGCCCCTTGTGAATGGCGGACGGCGAAACTCCGAAGCATTTCCGGAATACCCGGCTGAAGTGCGACGAACTCGAGAACCCCCAGGAGAACGCGACGTCGGTGATCGTCTTCCCGCCGTAAGCTTCGAGTTCCTGACGGCAATGCTGCAACCTTGCGCGCCAGATGTAGTCGCTTACCGTCATTCCACGCTCGCTGAACAGCATGTGCAGATAGCGCTTGGTGCAACCGAGCGAGGCCGAGATCTGGTCAATGCACAGATCGGGATCGCGCAAATGCTCGCGAATGAAGGCTTGGGCCCGCACATACATCGCTTCCGGGCCGGAGCGATCGAACGCCGTATCCGCTTCGCGCAGCGGCAGCAGCAACAGATCGATCAGCGATTCTGCGACACCCGCCGCACTATTTGCCGACAGCTTGGCGGCTTCTCCGAACGCCGCATGGACGAAGTCATGGGCGATGCGGCCCGTGCCGGTCAGCGCGGACAGCTTGCAGGCCAACATCTTGTCGAAGTTGAAGCCGCGTTCGCGCAGCAGTTCCTTCGGCACGATGACCACTTCATGCCGCGTCAAGGCCGGGCTGATGATCGTATGCGGAGAGGAAACATCATAGGCGAGACAATCGCCCGGCCCGATCTGAATCTGGCAACCGTTCTGTTCGAAATACGAAATGCCATATGTCTGGAACAAAATCTTGACGTAGGGATGTTCGCTGGTGTGGCTCTGCGATTTGGCGTGTGCGATCCGGTGCTGGCTTGCTTCGATTTGGCACAGCTTCAATTTCGAAACGGTGGTGAAATTGATCCGTGGCTTCGAGCGTCGAAGCCTCGAGCGGATCGACAGCAAATTGACCGCAAAGATCGGTCAGGGCATCTGACCAATACTGGATCTGCCTCTTCGGCCCTAATCCCGCAGTGCTGAGCGAATGAACTGTGTCAGGCATTTCCTGCCACCGGTTGAAGATTCACCGCGATCTCTCCCAGACGATCACGGATAGGCAATTTCCAAGGCCAAGTTGAGGCAGCCTGGTCTGGAATCGCCGAGCGTCCCTCTCACGATCGTTGGCCTGATCCTCCGTCTAAGTTTTGGCGCCGTCAAGACAAACCTCCGGCGGCCAAGCGACGCTGGCAGCCGACGCCGTCTCGCATATCGGGCTTTGGACCTCCACAATCGCCACGAGCAAGGCGAAATAGTTAGCGGCGCTTCCCTTTCAAGCAACCCGAATTCTCTCTCGGGCAAGTTTCCGCCTTTCGAAGCGGATACCAATACAGGCCAACGATAATCCGAAAACTGGGCCGCGCCTGCGGAACCCAGAGCTCAAAACTGGGAGGAACCACGATGCGAAAAGTGTTACTCGCGACTGGTCTTGGTGCGATGGCGGCGATCGCCGCAGGAAGCGCCGGAGCCAACGACACACTGAACCGGATGTCGCAGAATCCGGCCCAGTGGGCGATGCCGACAGGCGATTACGCCAACACGCGCTACTCGAAGCTCAAGCAGATCAACAGCTCGCAACGTCGGCAAATTGCAGGTCGCATGGACCTTCTCGACCGGCGTGCTGCGTGGTCACGAAGGCGGACCGCTCATCATCGACAACATGATGTACGTCCACACGCCCTTCCCGAACAAGGTCTATGCGCTTGACCTCTCCAACGACAACAAGATCGTCTGGAGCTATGAGCCGAAGCAGGATCCGAACGTCATTCCGGTGATGTGCTGCGATACGGTCAATCGCGGCGTCGCTTATGGCGACGGCAAGATCTTCCTGCACCAGGCCGACGACAAGCTGGTGGCGCTCAACGCCAAGAACGGCAACGTCGAGTGGAGCATTGCCAACGGCGATCCGTCCAAAGGACAGACCGGCACCTCGGCACCGATGGTCGTCAAGGACAAGGTTCTCGTCGGTACATCCGGTGGCGAGTTCGGCGTCCAATGCAGCATGACCGCCTACAACATGAAGGACGGCAAGCAGGTCTGGAAAGCCTACTCCGAAGGCCCGGATGATCAGATCCTGTTCGACGACAAGACCACCTCGCTCGGCAAACCGGTCGGCAAGGATTCGAGCCTGAAGACCTGGGAAGGCGATCAGTGGAAAATCGGCGGCGGCTGCACGTGGGGCTGGCTCGCCTATGACGCATCGCTTGACCTCGTCTATTACGGATCGGGCAATCCCTCGACCTGGAATCCGAAGCAGCGACCCGGCGACAACAAGTGGTCGATGACCATCTTCGCCCGCAATCCGGACAACGGCATGGCGAAGTGGGTCTATCAGATGACGCCCCACGACGAGTGGGACTATGACGGCGTCAACGAGATGATCCTCACCGATCAGTCGATCGATGGAAAGGCGCGCAAGCTGCTGACCCATTTCGATCGTAACGGCCTCGGCTACACGCTCGACCGCGCCAACGGCGAACTGCTGGTTGCGCAGAAGTTCGACCCGAAGGTCAACTGGACCTCCGGCGTCGACATGAACAAGAGCTCGCCGACCTACGGCCGGCCGAAGGTGCTCGACGAATATTCGACCGACAAGCAGGGCGAGGACCACAACAACAAGGGTATCTGCCCGGCCGCGCTCGGCTCGAAGGACGAACAACCGGCCGCTTACTCGCCGGATACGCAACTGTTCTACGTGCCGACCAACCACGTCTGCATGGACTACGAACCGTTCAAGGTGAGCTACACCGCCGGTCAGCCCTATGTGGGTGCGACGCTGTCGATGTATCCGCCTCCCGGTGAAACCCACATGGGCAACTTCATCGCCTGGGACGGCAAGACGGGCAAGATCGTCTGGTCGAACAAGGAGCAGTTCTCGGTCTGGTCGGGCGCGCTCGCGACTGCCGGTGGCGTCGTGTTCTACGGCACGCTGGAAGGCTACCTGAAGGCGGTCGACGCCAAGACGGGCAAGGAACTCTACAAGTTCAAGACCCCGTCCGGCATCATCGGCAACGTCACGACCTATGAGCACAATGGCAAGCAGTACGTCGCCGTGCTCTCCGGTGTCGGTGGCTGGGCAGGCATCGGCCTCGCGGCCGGCCTGACCGACCCGACCGCAGGTCTGGGCGCAGTCGGCGGCTACGCAGCGCTGAGCAACTACACGGCGCTCGGCGGAGCACTCACCGTGTTCGCACTGCCGCAGTGAGCTGAAGGCTCTCGTTCCGGCGCGTGGGTTCTCTCACGCGCCGGATTACGCGACATCGACAGCCGAGGATAAGCTTTTGCGTATTGTCTACCTGGCGCCCGCTTTCCGAAGTTCGTGCCCCATCTCCGCGCCCACCTTTCACGAACTTCGGAAAGTTACGGGCTCCAGCAAATTTAGGTTTCTAGTGCCGCTTTTCCAATTGAAGTTCCTGAACGGAAGTTGCCGCTCGCAGCGCAGGAACTTCAATTGGGCGGCACTGGTAACCGCAGCGGCCATGCTGTTCGCTGCAGGCGGGATAGCCTTCGCCGATGGTTCGGGCGACCCTGCCTCGGTGAAATCAGACAACGGCAAGTATCTCGATAAGGACGGCACCCCGACCTACAAGGTCCAGTCCGACGGTACGGTCGATTGGTACACCTACTCGGGATATCGTCGCTATCACTCCGAATGCCACGTCTGCCATGGACCTGACGGCATGGGGTCAAGCTACGCACCGGCGCTGAAGGACTCGCTGAAGACGATGAGCTACGGCGAATTCCTCTCTATCGTCGCCGGCGGCCGCAAGAACGTGAATACGGCGCAGGAAAACGTGATGCCGGCGTTTGGCGATAATCCGAATGTGACCTGCTACCTGGACGACATCTTCGTCTACCTGAGGGCCCGGGCCAACGACGCGGTCGCCCGTGCGCGCCCCGCCAAGCACGAGGATAAAACGCCAGCCTACACCCAGGCCGAGAATTCCTGTATGGGCACCAAGCACTGAAGCTGAGCAAAACAGGATCTGACCATGAAGACACGCGCTGCCGTCGCATTCGAAGCCAAGAAGCCGCTGGAAATTGTTGAACTCGATCTGGAAGGGCCGAAGGCTGGCGAGGTCCTTGTCGAGATCAAGGCCACCGGCATCTGCCACACGGACGCCTACACGCTCGACGGCTTCGACAGCGAAGGCCTCTTTCCATCCGTCCTCGGCCACGAAGGCGCGGGCATTGTGCGCGAGGTCGGCGCCGGCGTCACTTCGGTGAAGGCCGGCGATCACGTCATTCCGCTGTACACGCCGGAATGCCGCCAGTGCAAAAGCTGTCTCAGCCAGAAGACCAATCTGTGCACGGCGATCCGCGCCACCCAGGGCAAAGGCGTGATGCCCGATGGCACCTCACGGTTCAGCTACAAGGGAAAGACGATCTATCATTACATGGGATGCTCGACCTTCTCGAATTTCACGGTACTGCCGGAAATCGCGGTCGCGAAGATTCGCGAGGACGCTCCCTTCGACAAGAGCTGCTATATCGGCTGCGGCGTCACGACCGGCGTCGGCGCGGTGACCAATACGGCCAAGGTCACGCCGGGCTCGAACGTCGTCGTCTTCGGCCTTGGCGGAATCGGACTGAACGTCATTCAGGGCGCCAAGATGGTCGGCGCCAACAAGATCGTCGGCGTCGACATCAACGACTCCAAGGCGGATTGGGGCCGCCGGTTCGGCATGACCGACTTCGTCAACCCGAAGTCAATCAGCGGCGACATTGTCCAGCACCTGGTCACCCTCACCGACGGCGGCGCGGATTTTACCTTCGACTGCACCGGCAACACCACCGTGATGCGCCAGGCGCTCGAAGCCTGCCATCGCGGTTGGGGCGTGTCCGTCATCATCGGCGTGGCAGAGTCCGGCAAGGAGATCGCCACGCGTCCGTTCCAGCTCGTCACCGGCCGCGTCTGGAAGGGCACGGCGTTCGGCGGCGCGCGTGGCCGCACCGATGTACCGAAGATCGTCGACTGGTACATGGATGGAAAAATTCAGATCGATCCGATGATCACTCACACGCTCAAGCTTGAGGACATCAACAAGGGATTCGATCTGATGCATGAAGGCAAATCGATCCGCTCGGTCGTCGTGTACTGACTGAACTAATTACAAACGCAAGGAGGATAGGCCCATGAACGTTCATATCCATCCCTCGGTCGACAATGGTGTGAAGAAAGGCTCTGGCAGCTTTGCTGGCGGAGTACTGGTCTGCAAATGCAAGGACAAGCCGGTCAAGGTCGGCGTCAAGGGCGACGTCGCGCACAACCACGCCTGCGGCTGCACCCAGTGCTGGAAACCGGATGGCGCGGTCTTCTCGGTCGTTGCCGTCGTGCCGCGCCAGAACGTGACCGTGCTCGAGAACGGCGACAAGCTTCACATTGTCGATGCCTCGAAGACGATCCAGCGACACGCCTGCAAGGCATGCGGCACGCATATGTATGGCCGCATCGAAAACAAGGGACATCCATTCTATGGGCTGGATTTCATCCACCCCGAGTTATTCCAGGAATCCGGATCGGCGGCGCCGGGCTTTGCGGCATTCGTCTCCTCGATCATCGAATCCGGCGTCAAGCCGGAGCAGATGGACGGTATCCGGGCTCGGCTGAAAGAACTCGGGCTCGAGCCCTACGATTGCCTGTCTCCGGCACTGATGGATGCGATCGCCACCCACGTGGCGAAATCCAAAGCGGCCTAGTTACGAGGCAAGACCTTCGCCGGACGTCTCCAAATGAGATGTCCGGCACGACCTCGATCAATCCAAGAAAGCCGGTCAACTCCCAACCGGCAAACCGGGTCTTGACTCAAGCCTCCTCCCGGACCCGCTACTAGAGGCCTCGCTCGCACCTTGCAGCGAGGCCGCCTTTTGCGAAATCAGTGCCGCTCCGTGCTTGTACGGAGCGCGATTGCTGTGGATTCGCCAATTGGCACGAACGCTGCATGGTAAAACCAGCCGGGGTATTTCTCTGGATGGAGATTCTATGCTCGTTACGCTCGTGGCGCTTTTGTGCAGCGGCCAAGTCTGCCTGGAAAAGGTCATTACCAACAGCGAGCAGTCCAGCATGTCGATGATGGATTGCTCGGTTCATGCGCAGATGGGGATCGCCGAATGGCTTCAGAATGGTCCTTACCGGACCTGGCGAGTCGAAAGCTATAAATGCGTGCTGGGCAAGTACACGCCAAAAAATCAGGCTTAGTTCAAGCCGGACGCCCTGCTCGCCACGCATCTCCCGTTGCGTTTGAACACGCGAACGTCACTCTTGAAGTTGCGCTCGTTCCGATCGGCGAGCGTGATGCAGATATCTGGATTCGCGCCGAATCGTGTGCGCTGGCGTTTGGTACACCACGTTGAACAGTGGGGCCAACACACGAGATCCTCTGAGTCAAAAACAGAAATCTTTGCAGCTCAGAACTCTTTCAATGAGCATAACTAAAGTCGAAGAGCCGAAGATACGCTGACCCCAACTGGCCGAATGCCAGCATAAAAAAATGGGGAGGCAACGAATGCATCGTCAGGCATGGCGGGCGGTCACGGCGCTTATTGTTTTCGGGCTGCTGAGCATCGCGCCGGCACGCGCCGCCGATCCGGAGATGGACAAACTGCTCCGGGGGCCGGTCGGCAAGGATTGGGTTACCAACGGCGGCAACCTCACCAATAATCGCTATTCGACGTTGAAGCAGATCGACACCACCAATGTCGGCAAGCTCAAGGGCGCCTGGATGACCCGCCTGAAGGGATCGGGCGTCGGCGGCAAATATTCGTTCGAGGCGACACCGCTGGTGAAGGACGGCATCATGTATGTCGTTACCGGCAATGACGACGTCTTCGCGCTCAACGCCAAGACCGGCGAGACGATCTGGGAGTACTGGTCCGGCATCGAGCAGAACATTTCCACCGTTTGCTGCGGCTGGGTTAATCGCGGCCTCGCAATGGGCGAAGGACAGATCTACCTCGGTCAGCTCGATGCGAACGTCGTCGCGCTGGACATGAAGACCGGCAAGGTCGCCTGGAAGACACCGATCGAGAAATGGCAGAACGGCTACGGCGTCACAAGCGCGCCGCTCTATTATGACGGCATGATCTATAGCGGGATCACCGGTGGAGAGTTTGGTGTTCGCGGCCGCCTGACGGCACTCGATGCCAAGACCGGCGAAATCAAGTGGCGCTGGTTCACCCTGCCCGCTCCCGGCGAGAAGGGCAGCGAGACCTGGCCCGCCGGCACCGATCACGCAATGCGCGGCGGTGCTGCGATCTGGAACACGCCGGCCGTCGATCCCGAACTAGGTCTTCTTTATTTCGCGGTCGGTAATTGCGGCCCCGATTACGATGGTTCGATGCGTGCGGGTGACAATCTATACTGCACCTCCGTGGTCGCATTGAAGATCAAGACCGGCGAATACGCCTGGCACTTCCAGGAGGTGCACCACGACATCTGGGACTTCGACGCCGCCAGCCCGGTGGTCCTGTTCGATACCACCGTCAACGGACAACCCCGCAAGGGAATCGCCCAGGCTGGCCGCACCGGCTGGGTCTACATCCTCGATCGGACCGATGGGAAACCGCTGATCGGCATCGACGAGAAACCGGTGCCTCAGGAGCCGCGGCAGAAGACGGCGGCAACGCAGCCGATCCCGGTCGGAGATCCGACCGTGCCGCAGTGCGCCGAGAAGATGCCCGGCTACGACGAGGCAGGCTGTCTCTATGCCCCGTTCTGGGAAACCCCGGTTCTGGTTCAGCCTTCCGGTATCGGAGGCACCAACTGGTCACCGATGCCGTATAGCCCCGACACTGGTTATCTCTATGTGCCAGGCACGGTGCGGACCAGCGCCTATACGCGCAATCCCACGACTTACACCAACGGTGTCCGTTACACCGGTGGCGGACAATCGGCCCCGATTGGTTCGCCGATGAGTGGCACATTCACCGCCATTGACGCCAAGACCAACAAAATCGCCTGGCAGCACAAGACGCCTTACCGCGTCGGTGGTGGCGGCGGTTCGACGGTGACGGCCGGCGGGTTGGTCCTTCGCGGCGACCCCGACGGCAACTTCCTCGCGCTCGATGCCAAGACCGGCCAGGAACTGCTTCGCTTCCAGACCGGATTCGGCGCGGACGCTCCGCCTGTCGTCTATGAGGTCGACGGCGAAGAGTTCATCACCATCGCGACAGGTGGAAATTCGATGCAGGGAAGCGCTTCCGGCGACGCCGTCTGGACCTTCTCGCTTAAGGGTCAACTTGGACCGTTGTGGCCGCCACCCGCTCCGCCGACAATCGCCGGTCCAACTGGCGCGATCGCATCAGGTGTCGATACGATCAAGATTGGCGCCAACAACACCGAGTACAGCTTTTCTCCGGCGCGTACCCGGATCAAGAAGGGCACCGCGGTGACGTTCTCCAACGTGGGTGACATCCCGCACGACTCGACTTCGCTGGTGCAGGAAAAGGACAGCGGCTGGAGTACGGGCGCGCTGGCCAAGGGCGAAACGAAAACGGTAAAATTCGATAAGCCCGGCATCTACTACTACATCTGCTCGCCGCATCCGTGGATGTATGGCCAGGTGATCGTCGAGTGATCGACGCAGGATCTGAATACGACAAACACGCCTTCTCGCGGCTCTCGCGGGAAGGCGTTTCTTGCTCCGCGGGAGTTCATTGAGTGGTTTGGTTTGACGAGCGCGCGCAATCCGCAATCAAGATGGCGCGCAAGACTGTGGCGGCGAGTGTTTGGCTTGGATTGGCCTGCGTTCTTTTCGCCCGGCCCATGGCGGCGAACGAAGCCGCCGAGCCCTCACCCACCGAATTGATCGAAGGTCTGGTGTCAGGCCGCGCGCCGGTAGGCGGTCCGTTCGAACTCACGGATCAAACCGGGCATCGCCGTACCGATGCGGATTTTCGCGGCAAGCTCGTCGTCCTCTATTTCGGGTACACCTATTGCCCCGACGTGTGTCCGACCGAGCTTCAATCGATCTCGCTCGCGCTCGAAAAGCTTGGCGCGGCCGCGGAAGCTGTGCAGCCCTTGTTCATCACCGTCGATCCCGAGCGCGATACGCCGGCGCGACTTGCCGAATTCGTCTCGTCGTTCCATCCGCGCCTGATCGGCTTGACTGGTTCTGTCGCCGACATCCGAAAGACGGCGATCGAGTACCGAACGTTCTTTGTGAAAAATGGCGCGACTGCATCTGGCGAATACTCGGTCGATCACACCGGATTTATCTATCTCGTCGGCAAGGATGGGCGTTATCTCGGCTTCCTGCCGCCCGGTGTTGCGCCGGATGAAATTGCCGACGCGATCCGCACGCGGCTTCAGCCAGAATAACGTCACTCATTCTTTTTGCCAATTCGGAGACGACGATGCGCAAGAACAAGCGGCCGAACGAAGCGGAACAAGCCGCCGGAAACGGAATTCTTGATCGCCGCCTCTTCCTGACCGCCGGTGCGGGAGCAATCGGAAGTGCGGTGCTGCCAGACAAGACAAGCGCGGCCGAAGCCCTGGCGGTCGAACCGTGGATGAAGACGCCCGGTTCGCCCTTTACGCCATACGGACAACCTTCGAAGTATGCCAACAAGGTCGTGCGTAGCTCTTGCAAGCGTGCCGGGCACGACCGGCACCGGCACCTCTCGCACGCCGCATCATCTGCTCGACGGAACGATCACGCCGAACGGGCTTCATTTCGAGCGCCATCACGCCGGCGTTCCCGACATCAATCCGGAAGCGCATCGGCTTTTGATCCACGGTCTTGTCAAACGTCCGCTGGTCTTCACGCTCGAGGCGTTGATGCGCTATCCGATGGAGTCGCGAGTTGCGTTCATCGAATGCGCCGGCAACAGCTCCGTGCTGTACCAGAAGGATCCGGCACCGGTTGGAATCCAGCCGATCCATGGCCTTGTGTCTTGCGCCGAATGGACCGGCGTGAGGCTCTCCACACTTTTGGAGGAAGCGGGCGTCGAGCCGAACGCACAGTGGCTCCTGGCCGAAGGCGCCGACGCTTCCGGCATGAGCCGCAGCGTGCCGCTTGCGAAGGCGATGGATGATGCCCTGATCGCAATCTACCAGAACGGCGAACCGGTACGGCCGTCGAACGGTTATCCGATGCGGCTGCTGTTGCCGGGATATGAGGGCAACATGAACGTCAAATGGCTTCGGCGGCTGAAGTTGACCGAGGGCCCGACCATGACAAAGGACGAGACCTCGAAATACACGATCCTTCTGAACGACGGAAAATCGTCTGCAATTCTGCTTTGCGCAAGAAGCTAAGTCGATGATCACGCGCCCCTCCCCGGGCCTGACAATGGGGGCGCCGGGCCTCTACGAGATCACGGGGCTCGCCTGGTCAGGTTATGGGCGGATCGCCAAGGTCGAAGTTTCTGCCGACGGCGGCGCAAGCTGGGCGCTAGCGGCACTTCAGGAGCCGGTCCTCCCGAAGGCGGTCACGCGTTTCCGCGCGCCGTGGCGTTGGGATGGTGGGCCGGCGGTTCTTCAGAGCCGCGCGACTGACGAATCCGGATACGTGCAGCCCTCGCGTTCCAGGCTGCTCGCCGACCGCGGCGCCAGGGGCGCCTACCATTTCAACGGGATCACCAGTTGGAGCGTCGCACAAGGTGGCGAGGTCAAACATGTTTACGCGTAACACACTGCTCGCGATCTGTTCGCTGGTCGTTGCCTGGCACGGCGCTGCGTTGGCGGAGAGCCCTAATCTTGGAAAAGTCGTAAGCCCCGAGGAAATGGCCTCTTGGGACATCAGCATTGGTCCCGATGGCGCAGGCCTGCCGCCGGGCAACGGGACGCCACAGCAGGGTGAGCAGGTCTTTGTTGCCAAATGCCTTGCCTGCCATGGCGAGAAAGGCGCCGGCAAACCGAACGATCGGTTGGTCGGCGGACAGGAATTGCTCGCCCCCGGACAGGCGCCGGTGAAGACGGTCGGCAACTTCTGGCCCTATGCCACGACCGTCTTCGATTACATCCGTCGCGCGATGCCGCTGAACGAGCCGAAGTCGCTGAGGGATGACGAGGTGTACGCCGTGGTCGCCTACCTGCTGTGGCAGAATGGCGTGATCGGAGAGAACGACACGATCGACGCCAAGACGTTGCCGGCGGTGCGGATGCCCAACCGTGATGGATTTGTCCGCTTCTCCCGCGGACAATGAGGCTTGCCGCGCGGGACGGCTCCATTTTGAGACGATCGCACGAAGGCGGTTCCGGCCCTTGAAATGGGGCCGCTGAACGTGTTGTTGTCCGCGCGGGAGAGCCCCAAGAAACCGGAGACAGCAGAATGACCTACCCGAACGTGCAGTTGTATATCGATGGCAAATGGCGTCCCGCCGCTTCGGGAAAGACCATCCCCGTCCTCAACCCGGCCACGGAAGAGCCGGTGGGCACCGTTGCCCATGCCGGAAAGGCCGATCTCGACGAGGCGCTGGCGGCAGCCGAGAAAGGCTTCAAGGTCTGGCGCGCGATATCTTCCCTTGAGCGCTCGAAGGTGATGCGCAAGGCAGCGGAGTTGATCCGCGAGCGTGCAGAAAAGATCGCAACCATCATGACGATGGAGCAAGGCAAGATCCTGGCTGAGTCCAAGATCGAGACGATGTCGGCCGCCGACACCATCGAATGGTTCGCCGAAGAAGGTCGCCGGACCTATGGCCGCTTGATCCCGGCGCGCGTGCCCGGCGTCTATCAGATGGCGATCAAGGACCCCGTGGGTCCGGTTGCCGCCTTCAGCCCCTGGAATTTCCCGATCAATCAAGTGGTCAAGAAGATGAGCGCCGCGCTGGCGGCCGGCTGCTCGATCATCGTCAAAGCGCCGGAGGAAACACCGGCTTCGCCCGCCGAGTTGATCCGGGCCTTCGCCGATGCCGGTGTGCCGGCAGGCGTTATCAATCTGGTCTTCGGCGTGCCGTCCGAAATCTCGGAATATCTCATTCCGCACCCGACCATCCGCAAGATCTCCTTCACGGGCTCGACCACCGTCGGCAAGCACCTTGCGGCCATGGCCGGTCTGCACATGAAGCGCGTGACGATGGAGCTCGGAGGTCATGCGCCGGTCATCGTGTTTGACGATGCAGACGTGGAGTCAGCGGCGAAGATCATGGTTGCCGCGAAATATCGCAACGCCGGTCAGGTCTGCATCTCGCCGACGCGGTTCCTGGTGCAGGAAGGCGTCTACGACAAATTCGTCAAGCAGTTCGTCGATGGCGCCAAGTCGCTCAAGGTCGGCAACGGCCTCGACGCTGGATCGACGATGGGCGCACTCGCCAACGACCGTCGCGTGACCGCGATCGAAACCATGGTGCAGGACGCCGTCGGCAAGGGCGCCAAGGTTGCAACCGGCGGCAACCGGGTCGGCAACAAGGGCTACTTCTTCGAACCCACCGTCGTCACCGATGTGCCGAAATCGGCGCGTGCGATGAACGAGGAACCGTTCTCACCGTTGGCACTCATCTCGCCGTTCTCAAAGTTCGATGATGCCGCGGAAGAAGCCAACCGGCTGCCGTTCGGTCTGGCCTCCTATGCCTTCACCAAATCCGCCAAGACAGCGACCGCGATCGGCGCGGCGGTCGACGCCGGCATGATGTCGATCAACCATTTCGCGCTGGCGCTGCCCGAGACGCCCTTCGGCGGCGTCAGGGATTCCGGTTATGGTTCCGAAGGCGGCATCGAGGGGATCGACGCCTATCTCAGCACCAAATTCATCACGCAGACCGGCGTGTAAGCTTAAAGCACACAAACAAGCCGCCGCCCGTCGGCGGCTTGTTTCGTTTGTTAGAAATGTCGTGGATGCAGATGTTTCCGCGGCTCGGCTATTGCGCGTCCGCCGGTTTCACGAAGGCGACGCCAATCCGCTTTTCTCGAATCCAGATCATCCGGCAATCATGGGTCGAGGAGTCGCGCGCGATCACCAGGCGAAACTGGGCGGGAACGAACGATGGATTGTCGACGTCGATCGCTGCCCCGTCGGGTGAGATATTCCGCACCATACAACGCATGACCGATCCGCCCGCCGAAACGTAGGCCGGTTCATTGAGTCTCGGTTCGCTGATGTTTCCGCTTCTCTTCCGTCAATCGTGCTGGAATGCCCATAGTCTGGAACGCTAGCGCCAAAACCTAAAGAAATTGGTGGCAGTGATTCTACTGCCAATGGGCCCGCATACGGCTTTGTTGGAACCGGCAAGATCCTCGGTCCCGTCGGCCTCGCCTTGATCGTCGGCAGCGGCAATTATCTCAAGCCTGACGCGCCTTTACCCCGGATTTCTCTCGCTTTCCTTTACCTCGGATGCTGGTTCTTGATAGCGGGCGCGGTGTACTATTTCTTTGGCATCGGAACCCGTGGCAAGTCGATCGAGGAGATCGATAGAGAACTGGTGGCGACGGCCTAACCCATGCTCGCCGGACGCGAGCCAAAAAGACGCCTTGATCGAAGGAGAACAACCATGCCGCTCGGCGGACTACAGCACTACACGATCGAACCTGCGGATCTTGAACGCACCAAGGACTTCTACTGCGATGTGCTGGGACTTGAGAATGGCGATCGCCCACCGCTCGATTTCCCCGGCTACTGGCTCTACTCCGGTGGCGTTGCGACCGTTCACCTGATGGGCACCCGCAAGCCGCGCGAGGGCATTGTCGTTCGCGGAACCGAGAAGAAATACGACGACACCGGGCGTCTCGATCACATTGCGTTTGCTGCAACCGACGTCGATGGCATGCGCAAACGTTTGCAGACGAGAAACGTCACGTTCCGCGAGAGCATCGTGCCGCGCACCGGAGACACGCAGTTCTTCCTCTACGATCCCGACGGCGTCGGGGTTGAACTGAATTTCCCGAAGAACTGACGGCTTGTCCCGCCGCGCGTTTCCGGGATCGTTCCACGAATCCAGACAACGTCATATGGCGGCCATATCTCGGGCGCGAAGCGGTCAGCTTTTCCTCAATTTTGCATGACGATTTGGGCTTCGCCGCCGCTGCGGCAGGATAGCCGGGTGCCTAGCCTTCCACCTACCCCAGGGCCTGAGTACCCGGCTATTCGCGGGCGGCTGAAATGAAAACGGCGGCGGAAAGTTCCGCCGCCGCAATCGCAATAAGACTACCGCGACTTAATCCAGGCCGCGTTCGTGGCTTAGCCGCACCATTTCCTCAATGAATGTCGTCCTTTGCTTGTCGTTGAGGCTGACGAACAGCGGCTCGGCGGCGTCAGCCACCGCACGCTGGTCGGCGGCGCGATCGACAAGGAACTGAGCTTCATTGCGCATTTGCTCGACGATATCGTCGGGCGGATCGCGTTTGGCGCGCGCAATTCGAAGATTAAGGCGCTCGGCGCCATTGTGGCCAAGATAGTGCATGGCGCTGTTGAACGCCGACCAGTTCTTTTCCTGGGCGGGTGTCAGGTTCAATTCGGACTTGATCCGGTCGATGTAGGAATTGCTGTTCGCCACAATCTGTTCGGCGGTCAGTACGGGTTCGCCGGGCTGCGTCAAAACCTCGATCGGCTTGGCCGTGGCAGTGGCCGCGGCGGTGGCCGGCGTGGCGGTGACAGGTGTCACGGACGCTTTCGCCGTTTTGGTGGCCGCCTTTTGTTTGGGCGCAGCTGGCTTGGCTGGAGCGGCTGCGTTCGCGGCGGGTTGCTGCTGCTGCTGTTGCGGTTGCCCCTGCGGCTTGTCGTTGACGCCCAATGCGCCGCTGAAAACGCCGACAACGCCGCCGATCGCGCCACCCAATACGCCCCCAACCGGACCGGCCGCCTTGTTGCCGGCCTCAGCGCCATCCTGCATTCCCTTGACCAGACCCTGCGCAAAAGCCCCCTGAGACAAGCCCAGGAGCAATGCAAGTGTTGCCCCAATGAACAATTTGGGTTGCCTGCACGCGGCCGGAGTTGGGCGGATCATTTCGGGCTCCATTGATAAAGGCTAGTCGCGGGGATGACGGACTTTGAATCACCCACCGGAGCCGACATTATCTTGACCGCCTCGGACGAGTCCACGGTCGTCCCTGCTCCCAGAAGCTAAGATGGCCGGGTGAGACAGAATGATCACGACATTACGTGATGCGGTTCGGTACGCGCTCGTTCTCGGTTTTGCGGCGCAATAGAGCAGCTTTGTCCGGCGGAATTGCCAACGGCCGGTTCAGGAGGGGTGCGACGAAACGCAACCATAGTTCTAGAGGCGTTCGCGGCCTGATTTCTCGACACCGGCTGCCAATTCTGTTCTGATCCGTGTCTTAAATCTTCGCGCCGACCTGAAAATGCAGGGCCCGCCAGTGGCATCGGACAGACGAAGTCAAAAAAAATCAAAAAAAGCAACATTGGAGGGAATGCGATGTCCAGGAGAAGGCTTTCTCGGCGGCAGTTCGTAGCCGCCACTGCGTTGTCATCCGCGGCGCTCATTTCGGCGCCCTACATCAGAACAGCCCACGCGGCCGGCAAGGTCTCGATCGGCTTCTGGGACCACTGGGTTCCCGGCGCCAACAAGGCATCGACCGATCTGGTCAATGAGTGGGCGGCCAAGGAAAAAGTCGAAGTTTCGATCGACTACATCACCAGCAACAACAAGAAGATCGAATTGACCGCGGCCGCCGAGGCGCAGGCGAAATCCGGTCACGACATTCTTCAGATGCCGTCCTGGTGGCCGCAAGCCTATGCCGAGCAGCTCGAGCCGCTCAACGACGTGATGGAACCGCTGATCAAGCAGAATGGCGAAGTCAACGGCACGATCACATATCTCGGTCAATCCGGCGGCAAATGGCTCGCCGTGCCCGCGACGCCCGGCAGCCAGATCAAGGGTCCCTGCTCCCGCATCGACCTGATGAAGAAGCTTGCCAACATCGACGTGCAGGAGATGTACCCGGCCGGCGCACCTCCGAAAGACGATAACTGGACCCTGGACACATTCCTGAAAGCAGCGGAAGCCTGCTCACAAAGCCGGCTCGTCCTTCGGGATCGGTCTTGGCGAGACCACTGACAGCGTCGATACGGCCGGGGCGATCTTCCAGTCGTTTGGTGCGGAACTCGTCAACGCCAAAGGCGATCTCGACCGTGAAGACCGATGCGGTGCGGCAAGCGCTCGAATACTACAAGCAGCTGATTGCCTTCCTGCCACCGGATGCGCCGTCCTGGGACGATGCGTCCAACAACAAGTGGCTGATTTCCGGCAAAGGCGCGATGATCTTGAACCCGCCGAGTGCCTGGGCGGTCGCCAAGCGGGACGCACCGCAGGTCGCCGAGCAGTGCTGGACCCATGGCTTCCCGGCCGGTCCAAAGGGCCGGTTCGCACCCTTCCTGCCTTACTTCTGGGGCCTTTGGAGCTTCAGCAAGAACAAGGAGGCCGCCAAGAGCCTCCTCACGCACCTGTCGCAGCCGTCGTCGATCGAAAAATTCGTTGCGGCCAGCGGCGGCTACGATCTCCCCTCCTATGCGAACATGACCAAGTTCAAGACCTGGGCCGAGGAAGGGCCGCCGAAGGGCACGCTCTACCACTACCCCGACCCGTACAATCGCCAGAAGCTGTCGATTGCTGCGTCGCCGGCGCCGCCCAAGATTGCGCAGCAGATCTACTTCCAGGCCACGCTGACCAAGATGGCGCTCCGCTACGCGCGGGGCGAGAAACTGGAAACCACGCTCGCCTGGGCCGAGAGCGAGTGTGAAGGCTTCATGCGAAGCTGAGCCGGATATGCCCGGTGCAGATTCAAGCGTTGCGCGTGAACCGCCCGGGCAATCCGTCATTTGCTTTGCATGATCGAAGAAAATCTCCAGGCGCGTCGGAGATTCGTACGTGGACATTCTGCAAGGAAGTTAATGTCATGGCCGATGTCGTCGTAGAGCAAGGTCGCGTCGCGCGCGCTTCCAGCACACGCAAGCGGACGAGCCTGCAGCGCATGCTGAAGCGAAAATCGACCGTTGCGTTCCTTCTTACGTCGCCCTTGATCATCCTGATCGCGCTTCTCGTACTTTATCCGGCGCTCTATTCCGTTCATCTCGCGACGCTCAACAAGTCGATGCAGAGGTTCGTCGGATTCGGCAATTTCACCTTCCTGTTCAAGCGTGAAACGTTCTGGATGGTGGTGGAGCAATCCTGCATTTTTGCCGTCACGGCGGTGATCTTCAAGGCACTGATCGGCTTTATCGTTGCGCACCTCGTGCACAACACGCCTGCGAAGGGACAGCGAAAATGGCGCGGCATGCTGCTGGTGCCCTGGGTGATACCGCCTGCCATGAGCACCCTTGCGTGGCTGTGGCTGTTCGATCCCTCCTATAGCGCCTTCAACTACACGCTTTCGTTCTTCGGCATCGGTCCCATTCCCTGGCTTGGCGAAACCGGATGGGCGCGCTTTTCGGTCATTCTGGTCAATGTCTGGTACGGCGCGCCGTTCTTCATGATCATGTACCTGGCGTCGCTGAAATCAGTGCCGGAGCAGCTCTATGAAGCGGCCGCGATCGATGGCGCCAATTGGTGGCAGCGGATCTGGTACGTCACATTGCCGATGATGCGCAACATCATCGCCATTACCACGCTGTTCTCTCTCATCGTGACGTTTGCCAATTTCGACATCGTGCGCATCCTGACATCAGGCGGCCCCCTCGACACCACGCACCTGTTCGCCACGTGGGCTTTCCAGGTGGGCATCCAGAGCAGCGACATTCCGCTTGGCGCCAGCGTTTCGCTTTTCATGGTGCCGATCCTGGCCGTCGCGGCGATATTCATCCTGCGCGACGTCAACAAACGCGGAAACGAAGCCTGATGAGTACGCTTGCAATCGACAAGGCTGGCCCTCGTCGCGCGGTCAAATATGGCAGCATGAGCCGCGACCGCACCTGGGCGTTGCGCTGGTCGTACTTCTTCCTGGTCCTGTTTGCGATCGTCTCGCTGACCCCGCCGGTCTACATGCTGATTACGTCGCTGAAGAGCAGCGCCGAAATCGGAGCGGCAACCAACCCGTGGTGGGTCTTTCATCCCACCTTGTCGAACTATGTCGAGCTCCTGACCTCAGACCAGTTCTTGCGCTTCTTCTGGAATTCTTCGGTCGTTTCCATCGTGGTCGTGATCGTTACCATGCTGATCAGCGTGCCGGCGGCATTCGCGCTGGCGCGGATGAAGTTCTGGGGCTCGGCGACGCTCGCGACCGGGGTATTCCTCACTTATCTCATTCCCGACAGCCTCCTTTTCATTCCATTGTTCAAGATGCTGGCGGTGTTCCAGGACCTGACGGGCATCACGCTACTCAACAGATGGTATGTGCTGCTGTTCATCTATCCGACGCTGACCGTGCCGTTCTGCACCTGGATCATGATCGGGTATTTCGCTTCGATTCCGAAGGAGCTTGACGAAGCCGCGATCATCGACGGTGCGTCCTGGCTACAGACGCTGACCCGGATTTTCATTCCGGTCGCTCTCCCCGGAATTATCGCCGCCACCATTTTTGCCTTCACCGTTTCCTGGGCGCAGTTTCTCTATCCGCTGGTGCTCACCACTTCCGTGGACCAGCTCGTGCTGCCGGTCGGCATCACCACCACGCTGATCAAGGGCGACGTGTTCAACTGGGGCCAGATCATGACCGGCGCGCTGCTCGGCGCCGCGCCGCCGCTCATCATCTATGCCTTCCTGATGGACTACTACATTGCCGGCCTCACCGCCGGCGCCACGAAGGGTTAAAGCCTATGGCCGAAGTGAACTTGCGTAAGGTCGTCAAGCGCTATGACGATGTAGAGGCCGTACGTGGCATCGACCTCGATATCGCCGACCACGAATTCGTCGTGCTGGTGGGACCCTCGGGCTGCGGCAAGTCGACGACGCTGCGAATGATTGCAGGGCTGGAGGACATTTCCGACGGCGACATCATGATCGGAGGCGATGTCGTCAACGACGTGCCGCCAAAGGATCGCGACATTGCGATGGTGTTCCAGAACTACGCGCTGTATCCGCACATGACGGTCGCAGAGAACATGTCGTTCGGTTTGCGGCTGAAGCATTATCCGAAAGCCGAGATCAAGTCCCGGATCGATGAAGCAGCGCGCATGCTGGACATCGAGGAATTGATCGACCGGAAGCCGAAGCAACTATCGGGCGGCCAGCGCCAGCGTGTGGCGATGGGGCGCGCGATTGTCCGCAATCCAAAAGTGTTCCTGTTTGACGAACCGCTTTCCAACCTCGATGCCAAGCTGCGGGTGCAGATGCGGATCGAGATCAAGAAAGTTCACCAGAAGGTCCGGACCACCACCGTCTACGTCACCCACGACCAGGTTGAGGCGATGACGCTTGCCGACCGGGTCGTGGTCATGAACAAGGGCCGCATTGAGCAAATCGGAACGCCTCAGGATCTGTACCACAAGCCGGCCACGCGTTTTGTGGCAGGCTTCATCGGCTCGCCCGCGATGAATTTTCTGCCGTGCCAGCTCGAAGACAATGCCGGGCGGCTGCATGTCCGGCTGACGGATCAAATCGCGTTTCCGCTGCCCCCCGCCCGGGCGGCGCGTTATCGAGATATCAAGCCCGACCAGAAGCTGCTGCTGGGGTTGCGGCCCGAGCACGTCACGGAGGCGAAAGCCCACGCCGAGCCGGGCGTCGAGACGTTCGATGCGATGCTGGATGTCACCGAGCCGATGGGCGTCGAGACGCTGATCTACTTCCCCTTGGCCGGCAAGCAGGTCTGCGGCAGGGTCAATCCCAACGCTTGCGCCCGGGACGGCGAAGCGCTCCGCTTGGCGGTGGACCTCAACAATATGCATCTGCTAAACGAGGCCACCGGCGCCGTCATTTGATCGTTGCACCGCCGGCAAACGGTGGGCACCAGCGAAATGACGACCAACAAGAAGAAAATATTCATCACCCAGACGATGGCGGCATGCGGACGCGCGCTCCTTACCGAGCGGGACGACATCGAACTCATCGAATTCCCCAATCTGATCTCGGCGCCCGATTTCGAGACGCTGTTGAAACAGCACGCGCCGGTCCATGGCGTGGCGCTGGGCGCCACCCGGTTCGGCGAAACCGAACTCGAAGCCGCGCGGGACATGAAGGTCGTCACCAGGATCGGCGTCGGCTTCGATGCCGTCGACGTGCCCGCACTCAGCCGCCGCAAGGTCCCGCTGATGGTGGTCGGAATCGCCAATTCGCCGTCGGTGGCGGAACAGGCTTTGTTCATGATGCTGATGCTCGCCAAGCGCGCCAACGAATTGCACGCGCTGGTGAAGGATGGTCAATGGAGCACGCGGCTCGGTAAGTTGCCCTATGACCTCTTCGGCAAGACCGTCTTGATCATTGGCTTCGGCCGGATCGGCACGCGCACTGCCAAGCGCTGCCACGCCATGGAAATGAACGTGCTGGTCCATGACCCGTACAAGCCTGCCGCTGAAATCAAGAATGCCGGTTACGAACCGGTTGGCGATCTTGATGCGACGCTGGCGCGAGCCGATTTCGTCAGCATTCACTGCCCGAAGACGCCGGAGACGATTGGTCTGTTTAATGCGGCGAGGCTGAAGCGCATGAAGCCGTCAGCCTATCTCGTCAACACCGCGCGCGGCGGCATCATCGATGAGCCCGCACTCTATGACGCGCTGACGTCGGGCAAGCTCGCGGGCGCCGGCCTCGACGTGTTCGCGCAGGAGCCGCCGGTTGTCCCAAATCCATTGTTTGAGTTGCCAAACGTGATCATCGCCCCCCATGTGGCCGGCGTAACCTGGGAGGCGGTGGATCGGATGAGCGAACAGACCGCGCGCAATCTTCTGAGCGCATTGGACGGAGCGCCGATCCGGGAGAACGTGATCAATCAGGACGTGCTCGGCTGATGGGTTTCCCGGAAGAAGATACAATTTATCCGCATTTTCCCGGCTTTGCCTGACAAAACTCAGCCTCATTCCAACGGGAATGTGGCTTCGAGTTTCGCGGACACGCCCGCTGCATTTGTGTTTCAGGAGATAGTCGATTGACCGAAGGTGACCCGACCGATCATGCGCTCGCGACGATTGCTAGCATTCTCGATCAGCCGGCATCGCCGCGTGAGGCTGCGAAACCGGTTGTCAGCGAGACCCAAGAAGACCCGGTGCCGCCGACGGATGGTCGCATCGACGGTTATTCAAAATCCGGGCCTGGGCCGATGGAGGCGATCCGCTTTAGATGGACGGTCCGCCGCGAGGCCGGCGACCGATACTTCGTTGACGAAACCATCGGAGATAACTCCCGCTCCATCACCAGCGGACCGATGTCGGCCGATGCGGCCATCCGGTTCGTCGACGATCAGGCCAGCGAGGCGCGGCAGCGCTTTGAGGCGCTGCGCAACGAAATGGCGGGACGCGCCGCGGCGGCCGACGTGCTTCGTAAAGCCCGTGGCGAGGGCTGAAGGCGCGACCTGCGCGTCGCGCCTCCGACCTGACCTTACCCGCCGACCTTTACCGAATATTCCTCGTCGGTGACCGGCTCCATCCAGGTGATGTGATTGCCGTCGAGCGATTCCTGCATGGCGACATGAGTCATCGCATTGTTCGGTGACGCACCATGCCAATGCTTTTCGCCCGGCGGAATCCAGACCACGTCTCCCGGACGAAGCTCCCGTACCGGACCGCCTTTGCTCTGGTAGCGTCCGACGCCGTAGAGGACGTACAACGTTTGCCCGAGTGGATGCGTGTGCCAATTGGTTCTGGCGCCGGGCTCGAAAGACACGCGGCTGGCGCGGATCCGCGCCGGCGCAGGTGCGTCGACGATCGGGTCCTGCCAGACCGTCCCGGTAAAGCTCTCTTTCGGCGCGCGACGGGTCGGCCGCGATCCGGCCAAATGTAGATCCATAGCTCTCCTCCTTTGATCGGGCTTTTCTTCTGGCGGCTTACTTTTTGGAGGCCGCGTAGCGCGCCTTGGTCTCGGCATTCATCGGATAGAGGCCGGGCAGCACCGCGCCGTTGTTGACCTCGTTGACGATCCAGGCCTCCATGCGCTCCTGCTCGGGCCCTTCAGCCAGGACAAGATCGAGGAATGCCTGGGGGATCACCACCGCACCGTCCTGGTCGGCAACGATCACGTCATCCGGGAAGATGGCAACGCCGCCGCAGCCGATCGGTTCACCCCAGCCGACGAAGGTCAGTCCGGCGACCGAGGGCGGCGCCGCGTAGCCGTCGCACCACACCGGCATGCCGGTGCCGAGCACGCCTTCGACGTCGCGAACCACGCCATCGGTGATCAACGCTGCGACGCCGCGTTTCATCATGCGCGCGCACAAAATGTCACCGAAAATGCCGGCATCCGTGACGCCCATGGCATCCACCACGGCGATGCAGCCTTCCGGCATCGCTTCGATGGCGCCTCTGGTCGAGATCGGCTTTGACCAGGATTCCGGCGTCGCCAGGTCTTCACGAGCAGGCACGAAACGCAGCGTGAAGGCCGGTCCGACCAGCCGCTTCTGCCCCGGCCGCAGCGGCTTCGTCCCGCGCAGCCAGACATTGCGCAGGCCTTTCTTGAGGAGGACGGTGGTGATGGTGGCGGTCGTGACGTTCGACAGCGTTTTGACAGCTTCGGGGCTCAGGGACATCGAAAAACATTCTCCGGTAAGGTGGAAGGCGCGCATCTTGCGAGGCGCTGCTGGGGCGGATTTGACATTCGCTACCCACCTAGCTGCGAGTTCGTCAAGCGAATGTCAAATCCAGGGGCTCCTCGACATTGCTGCCGTTCGTACGCTCGGCGGCGCAGCGGTCCGATCATCACATCTTATCGGAGATTGTTGCATTAATTTATTGAAGTCGCTGGTATTTTCTGCGCTGAGGGGTCGCACTCCCGTTTCGCCAATGATACAGTTTGCGAAATCCCGCCCTGGAAAGAATGCCTCGATCAGCGAATTTCGAGGCTGAGCAATCAGACGCCGAGTTGTCAGACGATGGCTGCGCCCCTTTCTCCTCCCCGCCTCCTGCCGAGTGGCGACAGCGCAATCACGGTGGAGTTCAGCCGCAAGATCGACGACGAAGCCAACCGTCGCGTGCTGGCGCTCGACCGGCTGATGGCGAAGGAACCGATTGCGGGCGTGAGCGAAACCATTCCGACCTACCGCTCGCTTCTGGTTCACTACGATCCGGCGCAAATCGACTTTGCCGCCCTCGGCGAAAAACTGGTTGAACTGGCGCTGCGGCCGGTGCCGGCTTCGGACAAGGCCCGGCTATGGCGAATTCCGGTTGCCTATGGCGGTGAGTACGGCGTCGATCTTGAGGACGTCGCCAAGACACTGAAAACGACACCCGACGACATCGTCGCCCGGCATATCGCCGGCGAATATCGCGTCGCCATGCTCGGCTTCACGCCGGGCTGGTCCTATCTCAGCGGGCTGCATGAGTCCCTGCATATGTCGCGACGGAAAGATCCGCGTCTGCTCACGCCGGCCGGTACGATCTCGATCGGCGGCGTGCAGGCAGGCGTTCAATGCATCGCCGGCCCGAGCGGTTGGCATCTACTGGGATGCACGCCGGTGCGGACCTATCAACTGCATCGCGAGCCGACCTTCCTGCTCGAGCCTGGCGATCGCGTGAAATTCTATCAGATCGACGCCAAGACCTACGCCGAGCAGGAACGCGCGGTTGAGCGTGGCGAGATCGTCGCCGAGTTGATTGCCGCATGACCAAGCTCGCGATCTCATCGATTGGCCCGGCAAGCTCGGTGCAGGACGGCGGACGTTTCGGCGCCCAGCGCTACGGCCTGACGCCAAGCGGCGCGATGGACCGATTGGGATTGGCGGCGGCCAACTGTCTCGTTGGCAACCGAAGCTTTTCCCCTGCCGTCGAAATCGGTCCGTATGGCGCAACCTTCAAGGCGCTCGGTGGTGCGGTTCGCGTGGCCATGTCAGGGGCGCCGCGCAGTGCGGAGCTCGCCGGACGCTCCATCGCCTGGGACACCTCCGTCACGATCGCCGACGGCGAAACGCTGAAGCTCGGAATGGCCCAGAAAGGATCTTTCAGCTACCTCGCCATCGAGGGCGGGTTTCAGGGCGAACCGATGTTCGGCAGTTTTTCGGTGAATGCGCGCGTGGGGCTCGGCAGTCCCTATCCCCGTGCGTTGCAGGCCGGCGATACACTCGAGGTCGCGACGGCAAGCTCAGGACCGGAACGTCGCATCGACTTGCCATCGCCGGCGACAGGTCCAATCCGCCTCGGCGCTTGGACCGCAGAACGACGAGTTCAGCGACGACGCACTCAACCTGTTTCTGGACAGTGAGTGGAAGATATCGGCGACCAGCGACCGCATGGGCTATCGCCTTGAAGGCCCCGTCATCAAGCACCTGCATGGCCACAACATCGTTTCCGACGGAACCGTCAACGGCAGCATCCAGGTGCCGGGCAACGGACAGCCCATCGTGCTGATGTCCGATCGTGGAACCAGCGGTGGCTATCCCAAGATCGCAACCGTGATCACCGCCGATTTCGGACGATTTGCCCAGATCCCCGCGGGGACGGCTTTCCGCTTCAAAGCCGTCAGCATGGACGAGGCGCAGCTGGAGGCGCGCAAATTCGCAGAGCTGCTGCGCACCCTGCCCGACCGGCTTGGATCGATCGAGAGCTTTGATCTCAATGTCGAAGCGCTGCAAGATGCCAACGTCGCCGGTGTCGCCGTCAGCGCGATGGACGCCCGTACCTGGCAAGTTGCGCAGGAATAATTGCCAAAGACCAACCAGAGAAATGGACAACAACATGAAAACGGTCGACCTGAACAGTGATCTCGGCGAGTCCTTCGGGATGTGGCAGATGGGCAATGACGCCGCGATGATCGACGTCGCAACGTCCGTGAACGTCGCCTGCGGCTTTCACGGCGGCGACTACGATGTCATGCGCAAGACGGTGGAAATGGCGAAGGCGCGCGGCGTGAGTGTCGGCGCCCATCCCGGGTATCGCGACATTCACGGCTTCGGTCGCCGTCCGTTCTACGGCATGCCCGCTCGTGAAATCGAAAACCTGGTCGCCTACCAGATCGGCGCGCTCCAGGGCGTTGCAGCGCTCGTCGGCCATAAGGTCACCCACGTCAAGGCGCACGGGGCCCTATCGAACGTTGCCTGCGAAGAAGACAGCACGGCGCGCGCCATTGCGGCCGGGATCAAGGCGGTCGATCCGAACCTGGTGTTCGTCGTGCTCGCCAACTCGAAACTGGTTCAGGCCGGCGAAGCCGCCAACCTGCCGATGGCGCATGAAATCTTCGCCGACCGCGCCTATGAAGACGACGGCAATCTGGTGTCGCGCAAGAAGCCGGGCTCGGTCCTGCATGACCCCAAGCAGGTCGCCGAACGTGTCGTCCGCATGGTGCAGGATGGCGCCGTGGTGTCTGTGACCGGCAAGGTCATCAAGATGCGGACCGACACCATTTGCATTCATGGCGACACACCCGGCGCGGTCGATATCGCCCGAGGCGTTCGCCAGGCGCTCAAGGATGCCGGCATCGACGTGGCGCCGTTCAAGCGCGGCTAGGCTTTGGAGTGCTCATTTGAGATGGTCATGGGCCGCGCGGCCGAGACGGCGTGCGGCCGCTTCCAGCGCACCTATCTCGTGACCTGCGAATCCGAGAACGAACCCGTCGCCCTTTCGCCTGGTAAGGCGCATTTCCGACAGCAGCCGCGATTCCACGTCGGCTGCCACGCGTATGCTGGCGGCAGTCTCCGTTGTCATATGCTCGGGAAGATGCGCGACCATGTGCATGCCTTGCTCCGGCGACTGGACCCTCAGCACTCCCTGCGATGCGTCAGCAATGGTCTGCGTGACCACATCGCGCGCGGCGCGGTAGCGCGCTCGCATTCGGCGTGCATGCGCGGATAGAAAGCCGTCGGACATCAGGTCAGCCACGGCGGCCTCGATGAAGCTCGGGGGAAACCGGTCGTAGGCGAGCCTGGCTTTGGTCACGTCCGCCACGATCCGAGGCGGCAGCACGGCAAAAGACAGCCGCAAGGACGAGAACATCATTTTCGAGAAGGTGCCGAGATAGATCACGCGGTCATTGCGGTCGACTCCCGCAAGCGCGGTCAGCGGCGGGCCTGCGTAGCGGAATTCGCTGTCGTAATCGTCTTCGAAAATCCATCCCTGCGATGCACGGGCCCACTCGAGCAGCGCGACCCTGCGGGGCATGCTCATGGTCACACCCAGCGGAAACTGGTGCGACGGCGTGATGTAGACCGCTTTGGCGGCCGGGTGCTGTCTCACAGCACGCGGAACATCCAGGCCGTGCTCATCGACCGGTACGGAGACCAGCTTCACGCCCGCAGCTTCCAGGGCGCGCCGTGAGGCAGGATAGCCGGGGTCTTCGAACCAGACGGCATCGCCGCGCTTCAGCAAGGCTTCCGCACACAGCCGTAGCGCCTGCTGCGTGCTGCCGAGGATAACGATACAGGCAGGATCGCATTGAATGCCGCGGGTCTCCGCCAGATAGATCGCAATCTGGTCGCGCAGCGCCTCGCTTCCCCTCGGGTCGCCATAGCCTCGATCGATGCCAGTGCCAGCCGAAATCTGCCGGCGAACAGCGATACCAAGCCGCCGCAGCAGGTCGGGTGCCGCATGGGTACGTCCGAGCGCGAACGGTCCTCTCGGTCCCGGGCCGCCTGCCGCCGACAACGAGACGGCCTTTGCCGGACGGGCGCGTGCCGGCAATTCAGCGGCGACGTAGGTGCCCGCACCGGTGCGCGCTTCGACGAGGCCATCGCTCAACAGGTGCTCATAGGCCGCTACCACGACGTTGCGCCGTACCCGGAGCTGCCTTGCAAGGTCGCGGCTCGATGGCAGGCGAAGCCCTACCCTCAACCGGCCCTCGAGGATGGCACTGCGCAGGCTGGCATGTACCTGGAGCGGCTGGCTGCCGCGCGCCGGATCGAGCCGCAACGGAAGGTCGAGCAGCGTCTGGCGCCGCTTCAAAGTGGTTGGTGAAATGGACATTAAATTGGACCTCCCGGAAACCACTTTCGGGAGCTAGGACAGGCCTGTCAACCGACCGGGAATCGCGCAACCGCGCGGGCCGGGATCAGAACTGAGGCCTCACGTGACGATTTCCGGAACGATGCCGCGGCCACGCACCATCGGCGACCGCATGGGCATGGCGATCGCACCCGCCGCCGCCCTCCTCTACCCGCTCACCCTGAAATCGTTCAATGACGCCGTCACCTCCTTCCTGGCGGGAAGCGGCTCCTATCTTCCGATACTTGGGGCGGTCATTTCTCTGCTGCTGTCGTTCGCGGTGCCCGCGGCCGCAGTCGTCATGGCATTGCGGCTGGGGGCGATCGAAAATCCGACCCTTGCGCAGTTGCGAGCGAGACGCGTCGCGTTATTGGCCGTCGCGGCACCGACCATTCTGGTCTTCCTGGGCGTGCTGGTGTTCATGGCCGGCAATCCGGTCCCCGACGTCGCGATCTGGACGATCTTTTGGATCGCCGCACTGCTGTTTGTCTTGCTCGGCGACAACGAGCGGCTTGCCCCCCTCAGACGTCAAACCCGTTGCGCCTGCTATTCGCGTCGCGCACGGATTTTCCGCGCTCGCGATCATCGCCATTTTTCTCGGACTGCATCTGACCAACCACCTCACAGGCCTTATCGGGCCGGAGACGCACGCCCAGTTCATGAAGGCGGTACGTGCCGTCTACCGTGCCAAGCTGGTTGAACCGGTGCTGGTGGTCTTGCTGTTCTTCCAGGTCGGAACGGGTCTTTATTTCGCATTTCGCTACATGGCGAAGCCGATGGATGCCTTCCGTGCCTTCCAGGTCGCGTCGGGCATGTATCTCGTCTTCTATGTGATCGGGCACATGGACTTCGTCTTCATCCTCGGAAGAACCTTCCTGGGAATTGAAACCGGCTGGGACTTCGCGACCGGCGCGCCGGTAGGCCTGATCAAGGGGGCTCGCAACATTCGCCTGCGTGCCGCATTATGGGCTCGGCGTGTTCTTCGTGATCGCCCATCTGTTTTGCGGATTGCGCATCGTGCTACTCGCGCACGGCGCATCGAAGCCGACTCGCAGACCGCGTGATGATCGGCGGGGCGATCGCTGGTGCGCTGGTTGCGACCGCGATCATGTTGGGAATGTGCGGGATGCGTGTGCAGTTCGTCTAGCCGCGGCCTCGGCCGCCGGCGGAACGCGAACGCCAGCCTAGAACGGATGAACCGAAAGCGTTCCGAATACGACGCTTGCGATCAAGGCAAAGCGCCATACAGCGCCGCTGCATGAAAGCCGTTTCCGGTTTTGCGGGACAGCGAACGCGCATACAGATGCAAACGAGCTTCCGCCGATAGTTCGCGCATGGCCGATCTCCAACCTGACATGCACATGAGTGGAGTATCGATTGGCGGCGGAAACAAGACGGCCTTCAAAATAGCGATACCGTTGCTGGGAGGGGCGCAACCTCAGATTAAAATTCTTCGCAAGGGATTCCCTTGGGAATTTTATTCGTTCAATTTTTCCATAACCGGAACCGGCGTCGAGCGTTCCAGGTCTTCGTTTAGTAAACGTCCTGCTGATAGCGGCCTTTCTTCTTGAGTTCTCCGACGAAGCTGACGGCCTCGTCGGTCGAACGCGCGCCATGCTGCGCCACGATATCGACCAAGGCGCGCTCGACGTCCTTGGCCATCCGTTTGGCGTCGCCGCAGACATAGACGTGTGCGCCTTCTGCGAGCCACGACCACAATTCGCGCCCGACCTCGCGCATGCGGTCCTGGACGTAGAACTTCTTGTCGCCGTCGCGTGACCAGGCGAGCGACAACCGCGTCAAAAGACCCGAAGTCTTCATGGCGTTGAGTTCGTCAGAATAGAAGAAGTCGCAGCTCGACCGCTGGTGGCCGAAGAACAGCCAGTTGCGTCCCACAGAGCCGGTAGCCCTGCGGTCCAGCAGGAAAGCGCGAAACGGCGCAATACCGGTGCCGGGTCCGATCATGATGATCGGGACCTTCGTATCCTCGGGAAGGCCGAAACCGTGCGCCTTCTGCACGTAGATGTTCACGGGATCGCCGGCTTGCACCCGTTCGGCGAGGAAGGTCGAGGCGAGCCCCAGCCGTTTACGCTTGCCGATCACGTAGCGCACGCAGTCGACGGTCAGGGATAATTTGCCCGGCGTTGCGTTGTGCGATGACGAAATCGAATAGAGCCGCGGCTGCAGGGGCTCAAGCGCCTCGACGAACGCCTCCGGATGCGGCCGCACGCCGGAAAACTTCTGTAATACCGCCATGACATCGAGCGTTGCGGCATCGCCGTCGGGGTCATCTCCTTGCGCCAACGCGCGTGCCTTCTCGCGCTGGGCGCCGCCGGTGATGAAGGAGATCAGTTCGAAAAGAGAATCCGGCGCGGGCGCCAGCGAGACCTCATCGCTCAGGACTTCGCGAAGCGTCCGGCCACGAACTTGCGTGGTGTGGGAGGCTCCAAGCAGCGCGATGATTTGATCGACATGCCCAAGCTCGTTCCTGGCGAAGATCCCGAAGGAGTTCGCCGACTTCGTAATCGAGGTTGCTTTCCGTCAGGTCGAACTCGACGTGCCAGGTCTCCTTTTCGGAGCCGGCCTTGTTGAGCAGACGACGCGAAACAAACGTCGCGGGTATCGGATTGTCCCGGGAACGGCCGGGTTCAACGGTGGGGGGCGCTGCGGGTGCGGCGGGTGTCGCCGCCGGCACTGACGCTGCGGCCGGAGCCTTGTCGATATCTTCGTAGAGCGACTTCAGCATCCGGGCGGTTTCCTTGCCGCCGGGGACGCACAGATTCAGCCGCCCTTCTGTCTTGCTGGCGATTGCTTCGGAATAGTCGTGACAATTGTAGCCGCATTGGCCGCAATCCTGTTGCGCCATGGCTGCCATCATCCGCCGCCGCAACGGGCGTCCGTCCGCGAGCTTCATGCGCTCGGCGATCGGCAGCGTCTGGTCATGCCAGGGCGCTTCACCATCGTCGACGTCGCCGGCAGCGCTCAGCACCGCAGCGCCCTGCTCGGCCGAAAGCGGCGTCGGCGCGTCGCTCAGCAACCCCACAAAGAAGCCGTTGAGCCAGGAGCGCTGCGCCTCGGAGAACGGTGCGCTCGAGGGGATGATCTCGATTCTGGGCGGAGGCGTGATCTGGTTCATGCTGAGGTTTCCGCTTCCGCCAATTTGCGCAAGGCCTCGCCGTCGTGACGGCGTGCGAATGTGAGAAAGGTTTCGGCTGGGCCGGCACGGTGCGCCAGATAAGCCTTCAGCAGCTTCTCGACCGTCTGCGGTGCGTCCTCGGCCTTGAGGTCGTGAAAGACCTCCTGGCCGATGTCGGCTTCGGGGCCGAAGCCGCCGCCCGCAAACAGGTGATAGCCTTCGACCGTCTCGTCGGTGTCGCCGAGCGGCACCTTGGCGGCGATCAGCCCGATATCGCTGATGTAATGCTGCGCGCAGGAATGGTGGCAGCCGGTCAGATGGATGTTGAGCGGCGTATCGAGCTCGACGCGGCCATCGCACCAATCACCGATCGCGGCGGCGTGGGCCTTGGTGTCGGAAGCGGCGAATTTGCAGCCGGCATTGCCGGTGCAGGCAATGAGACCGGCGCGAACGTTCGAGACCTTGATCGAGAGCCCGATTGCCTCGATCGCCTTGGCCGCCAGTTCGACATTGGCATCTCGCACGCCGGAAATCAGCAGGTTCTGCCATACGGTCAGGCGGATATCGCCGTCGCCAAGATCGGCCGCGATCTTCGCGAGCCCCCGCATCTGCTCGCAGGTCATCTTGCCGAGCGGCAGCGCGACCCCGATCCAGTTGCGGCCATCCTGCTTTTGCTTGTGTGCGCCGATGTGGGCCATCCGGTCGAAGGCGGGGCGAGGCAGCTGGGCTTCCGGAGGCACGCGCGTAAAAGCGTGGCCAAGCTTCGCCTCGACAAGTTCGAGGAATTTCGCCATGCCCAGTTTGTCGATGACGTATTTCAGGCGCGCCTTCAGACGATTGGTGCGGTCGCCCGTATCGATGAACGCACGCACGATCGCGTCCGCCACTTTCGTTGCATCCGCCGGCTTGACGATGATCCCGGTTTCCTTCGCAAAATCCTTGTGGCCGGTAATGCCGCCGATCCCCAGGCGAAACCACACGCCGGGTTCGACGCCAAACCCGTCTTTGATTTCAACCGCGGCGAAGGCGATGTCGTTGGTGTCTTCCAGCACCGCGATCCGGCCCGCGCCATCGAAAGCGACGTTGAACTTGCGCGGCAGGCCGTAGAGCGAACGGTCGTTGAGAATGTGAAAGTGCCATTCGCGCGCATATTCGCGGGTGTCGATCAGTTCTTGCGGATCGATGCCGGCGGTCGGCGTACCCGTGACGTTGCGGATGTTGTCGGCGCCGGAACCGCGTGAGCAAAGGCCGAGGTCCTGGATGCCCTCGATCAGCGCGACGGCATTTTTTGGCGGAATTTCGCGCACCTGCAGGTTGGCTCGCGTCGTCACATGGCTGTAAGGGCCGCAAAGCTGCTCTGTCAGATCGGCAAAGCCCGCCAACTGCCAGTGCTTGAGAATCCCGTTGGGAATTCTCAAGCGCGACATATAGGAGTCCTGCGCCGGCGCGACGTAGAACAGGCCGTAATAGCGCCAGCGAAAATTGTCCGCGGGCGACGGCGGCGCGTCGGCGAGCGCCTGTTGCTTCAGCCGCGGATACGCATCGAAGGGATGCTCTTCGCGTTTGAATTTCTCCTGATCGGCAAGCTTCTTGCCGGAGGCGAGCAACTGATCCTGCGCCTTGACGTGCGCAGCGTCCGGTCCGCTCGGCTCCGCACTAGCACTCGCATTGCGATTGGTCTTCGCCGCGCCACCAAGGCCCTGCCCGACCCTGCTGATCTGCAAGCCAGTCGTGAAACCTTCGAGATAGCGCTTCTGCTCGTCGGTAAAATCGACGGCCAGAGTATCCATCATCATGATGCGAGCACCTTCGTATCGACTTGCGCCGGCGCTGCGACGGCCTGCGCAGTCGCGGACGCGGCGCCGGGCTTGTAGGTCGCGTAAAGCGCAAGACCTGTGCACAGGAAGCCGCCGACGAGGTTGCCGAGGGTGACCGGGATCTGATTCCAGACCCACCAGTCATACATTCCGATCTTCGCCCCGAGCAGCATTCCGGTCGGGATCAGGAACATGTTGACCACCGCATGTTCGAAGCCGAGCGCGAAGAACAGGAAGATGGCCCACCAGGTCGCGACAATCTTTCCAATCGTCGAGTTCGAGGTCATGGCCAGGATGACGCCCAGGCTCACCAGCCAGTTGCAGAGGATGCCTTTGACAAACAGGGTGACCATGCCGGCCGTGCCGAGCGCTTCATTGGCGATCGTCTTGCTCTCGGCGATCGCGACGATGCGTGCGGCGACACCGGTTACTTCCGCCGTTCCCATGTTGGTGAGTGAGATCGCAATCAGTAGCCCGAACGCGATCGAACCGATCAGGTTCGCCAGATAGACCCACGACCAGTTGGTCAGAACGGCGGCCCAGCTTGCACGCCCCTCAAGGCGTGCAAGCGGCACGATGGCGAAGCTGCCGGTCACGAGCTCAAGACCCAAGAGAACGATGATGACCAGGGCCGCAGGAAAGATCAGCGCGCCCACCAGCGGCTGGCCGGTGGTTGCCGCACCGGTTATGGCAAGTGTCGTTGCCGCGCCCAACAGAGCGCCCGAGAGAACGCCACGAATGAGAAGGTCGCGAGGCGAAAGCGCCAGCTTTTTCGAGCTGGCATCGATCATCGAATTAACAACGTCGGCGGGTCTTACGTAGTCCATATCGAGGCTCCAGCCTCCACGCGCCTGCGTGGGTTACGAGGGCAAAAATTTCGTGATCGCGCGGAAATTCGATGCTGACCGGCACGTCGCATCGAACTTCACCCAGACGACCCGACCAGCCTCGTTGCGGCGGAACCCCATCCAGGACGGATGCCAATCGCCATCATCGGCGGCGGCTGCACTGCAATATTCAAGTTGCGTGCCACGAGGATTCGCCGAGTGGATGCTCGTTATTTCAATAGGTTACGGGAAAGGAATGAAGTTCCATTCGCCGAGCGGCTCTTACGAATTTTGAGCAAGACGCCTAAAAAATAGCCGATCTATTTGATGCCTATTTTATAGACAAAATGCTTCAGCGATTTCCCCGCCTGGCGCGTAAGGCCGCGAGGTAGCCCTCGATGTCCTTCGGGTCGAAGGATGGGCCCACGAATGCGCCAACGGCCTTGGAAGGCGTTTGAGGCTTCCCGGCGCGTCCCAAGGAGGCCGCGTAAAGGTCGGGCCGGAACACATCCTGGGCGGCCTTGAGCCCCTCCGGGCTCAGCGGCGTCTGACGCCAGCGCACCATCTCGGCATAGAGCCAGGCCGCCTGGAGCGGATCCGGTATGGAGACGTCATCGCCCGCGAACAGCATGTACCGGCCGTCTTCGCGCATGGTGCCGTCAGCGGCGACCTTCAACCGGCCCTCCAGCGTTTGCAGGATCACGCCGGCATCGACCCCGAGATATTCGCCTTTCGCCAGAATCTCCGCGACCTCACTCCGGTTTGCGGCTGCCTCGGCGAACTCCGCGGCGCGGGACACCGCCCGGACCAGCGACGACAGCGTCTGCGGATTTTTCTCCGCCCATTGCCGACGGACCGCCAACACCTTTTCAGCCGCGCGCTGCAGGATGTCGGAGCCGAAATGCAGCGTGCGGCCGACGCCCCGGTCGACCGCAATCGAGTTCCAGGGCGCGCCGACGCAGAACCCGTCGATCTGGCCACTGGCGATACTGTCGACCATGAAAGGCGGCGGCAGCACGACCAGCCGGACATCCTCGTCCGGATCGACGTTACCTGCGGCCATCCAGAAGCGCAGTTGGTAGTTGTGGGTGGAAAACGGAAACGTCATGCCGAAGGTGAGAAGTTCGCCGCCGCTGCGCCGTCGTTTGGCGACGACCCGCGAGAGCGCGCTCGCGGTTGCCATCGGATCCAGCGGATCGCCGTCGATCTCGGCCATGATCGCCGCATGCAGCGCCGCAGACACGGTAATGGCGTTGCCGTTGAGGCTTAAGGTCATCGGCACGACGATCGGCACCTTGATATGACCAAGTCCGAGACTGGAGGCGATGGGCACCGGCGCCAGAATATGGGCGGCGTCGAACAGACCGATGTTGAGCTTGTCGCGGACGTTCGACCATGACACTTCGCGAACGAGCTTCACATCAAGCCCTTCGGCTGCCGTAAAGCCCTTTTCGACCGCTGTGATCAGCGCCACGGCATCGATCAACGGGATGAAGCCGATCTGGAGCGGCGTGGTCATTTCAGCAGCTCCGATGCCGTCAAAATCGACTGCGCGATCTCCCCGATCTTTTTCTTCTCACGCATCGCCGTCGACCGCAGCAGCACGTAGGCCTCGTCTTCGGTCAGGCCTTTCAGTTTCATCAGGATGCCCTTGGCACGCTCGATGATCTTGCGGTCTTCCAGTGCCGATTTGGCGCGGTCGAGCTCATCCTGGAGCCTGGAGAAGGCATTGAAACGGGAGATGCAGAGGTCGAGTATCGACTTGAGGCGCTCTTTCTTCAGCCCGTCGACGATATAGGCCGAGACCCCCGCATCGACGGAAGCCTGGATCGAAGCAGCATCGCTTTGATCGACGAACATCGCGATCGGACGCCGCACGGCGCGGCTGACCTGGAACATCTGCTCCAGAATATCGCGGCTGGGGTTTTCGAGATCGATGACGATGACGTCGGGATCGAGCGCGTAGATGCGGCTCAGCAAGCTCTGCATTTCATCGATGCGCACGACATCGGTATAGCCCGCCTCCCGCAGCCCCTCTTCGAGAATCGCGGCGCGGATCGGGCTTTCGTCGACAATTGCGATCTTGGGGGAGGACTCCGAGCCCATCGTGTACCCGCTTTCAAGCAAGGCATAGATAGCACGTCGGGAGGACAAGGCTCAAAGCCTTGTATTTGTGCACGATTGGGATTAGCTCCTGTCGAATTATCTGGACAGTTCAAACATGTCGCAGGCCACGGCGCCTAAAGTCAGCTTCGTTTCGCTCGGATGCCCCAAGGCGTTGGTGGATTCCGAGCGCATCATCACGCGGCTCCGCGCCGAAGGCTACGAGCTCGCGCGCAAGCACGACGGCGCCGATATCGTCATCGTCAACACATGCGGGTTCCTCGACAGCGCCAAGCAGGAGTCGCTCTCCGCGATTGGCGACGCGATGGCCGAGAACGGCAAGGTCATCGTCACCGGCTGTATGGGCGCCGAGCCCGAACAGATCGAGAAGGCCTATCCGGGCGTGCTCTCGATCACCGGCCCGCAGCAATATGAAAGCGTGCTCGATGCCGTGCACCGCGCGCTGCCGCCGGCGCACAACCCACACCTCGATCTGGTGCCGCCACAGGGCGTCAAGCTGACGCCGCGGCACTACGCGTATTTGAAGATTTCCGAGGGCTGCAACAACCGCTGCTCGTTCTGCATCATCCCGAAATTGCGCGGCGATCTGGTGTCGCGGCCAGCCAACGACGTGCTTCGCGAGGCCGAGCGGCTGGTCGCCGCCGGCGTCAAGGAACTGCTGGTGATTTCGCAGGACACCTCAGCCTATGGCGTCGACATCAAGTATGCCGCCAGCCCGTGGAAGGACCGTGAAGTCCGCGCAAAATTCTTCGATCTGGCGCAAGCGCTCGGCGAACTGGGCGCGTGGGTGCGGCTTCAATACGTTTACCCCTACCCGCATGTCGACGAAGTCATCGGCCTGATGAACGAGGGCAAGGTCCTCCCCTATCTCGATATCCCCTTCCAGCATGCAAGCCCCGAAGTTCTCAAGGCCATGAAGCGGCCGGCCGCGCAGGAGAAGACACTGGCGCGGATCAAGAGCTGGCGCGTGCAATGTCCCGAGCTCGCGCTGCGTTCGACCTTCATTGTCGGCTTTCCCGGCGAGACGGATTCGGATTTTGCTGAATTGCTCGACTGGCTCGAGGAAGCGGAGATCGACCGCCTCGGCTGTTTCAAATACGAGCCGGTCGCAGGCGCACCGGCCAACGCGCTCGGTGCCGTCGTACCCGACGAGGTCAAGCAGGAGCGCTGGAACGCGCTGATGGCGCGGCAACAGAAGATTTCGGCGCGGCGCCTGAAGCGCAAGGTCGGCACCCGCCTGCAGGTAATGATCGACGAGGTTGGCCCGACGGTCTCCAAAGGTCGTTCAAAGGCCGACGCGCCGGAGATCGACGGTTCGGTCTACGTCACGAGCCGCAGGCCGCTGAAAGTCGGCGAAATCGTCACCGCGAAGATCGAGCGATCGGACGAATACGATCTGCACGGATCGGTGGCCGGCTTTTAAGAGCCTCTTGACAGCCCGCGCCATTCGGCTGTATCAGCGCGCCCCATGAATTCGAACCGGACCATCGCCCGCGCCGCCTGCCGCCGTCACCGCCGTGACGACGATGGGGTGCGCCATGTCCGACGACCAAGCTGAACTAACCAAATCAGCAACGTTTTCGAGAAGGCCGCACCCGAAAGGTGCGGCCTTCTTGCTTTTTGGCCCGCCCTCTACCCACCGCAAGGAGATGTTCGAAATGACCGACGCCACGCATTCGTTCGACGCGCTGATGGAAATCACCGCCCGCCCGCCGATCGCCTTCGTGCGCGGCAAGGGTTCGTATCTCTGGGATGATGCCGGCAAGCGCTACCTTGATTTCATCCAGGGCTGGGCGGTGAATTGCCTTGGCCACTCGCCGCCTGCGCTGTCGCAGGCGATCTCTGAACAGGCCAAGCGCCTGATCACGGCGAGCCCGGCTTTCTACAACGACACGAGCGTCAAGCTCGCGAAAGCACTGACCGATCTCAGCTGCTTCGACCGGGTCTTCTTCGCCAGCTCCGGCGCTGAAGCCAACGAGGGCGCCCTCAAGCTCGCGCGCAAATACGGCAAGCTTCACAAAGGCGGCGCACACGAGATCATCACCTTCGAGGGAGGCTTTCACGGCCGGACGCTCGCGATGATGTCGGCCTCCGGCAAAAAGGCCTTTGAGCCGATGTTCGAGCCAAAGGTGGCGGGATTTCGCAAGGCGCGATGGAATGATCTGGCTTCTGTCGAAGAGCTGATCAACGCCAACACGGTTGCGGTGATGCTGGAGCCGATCCAGGGCGAGGCCGGCGTCTGGCCGGCGAGCGACGCGTTCTTGCGCGAATTACGCGCGCTGACATCGGCGCACGGCCTGCTGCTGATCTTTGACGAGATCCAGACCGGCATGGGCCGCACCGGCAAGCTCTTCCATTACGAGCACACCGGCATCACGCCCGACATCATGACGCTCGGCAAGGGCATCGGCGGCGGCGTGCCGCTCGCTGCACTGCTCGCTACCGAAGCCGTGTCCTGCTTCGAACATGGCGATCAGGGCGGAACGTTCAGCGGCAACGCGCTGACATGTGCGGCCGGGCTCGCGGTGCTCGAACAGGTGGCGGCGCCTGAATTCCTGAAGTCGGTCGCAGAGAGCGGACTTTATCTGGAAAGCGAGCTTCAACGGCTTTCGGCGCGTCACGGCCTTGGTGAGGTTCGCGGCCGGGGCTTGCTGCTCGCGCTCGATCTGCGCGTTCCGATCGCGCCCTCGATCGTGGCCGCGGCGCTGGAAGACGGCTTACTGCTGAACGCCCCGCGGCCCGACGCCATACGCTTCATGCCGGCTTTGAATATCAGGCGTCAGGAGATCGATCTGATGATCGATTCTCTCGACGGCTTGCTGACCAAAGCAGGCGCGGCGCGCCGGGTCGCCTAGTTATGGCTTGAGGATGGAGGCGCCGGTGGTCGCCCGGCTCTCCAGGTCGGTGTGGGCCTTGGCGGCATCCTTCAGCGCGTAGGCATGATTGATCGGCACGTGCAATTTGCCGTTGATGACAGCGGCAAACAGCGTGTCGGCGCCTTCGAGCAGTTCGGACCGCTTGCCGATGTAGTCGTTAAGCTTCGGCCGGGTTGCAAACAGCGAGCCATGGTTGTTGAGTTCGGCAATGGCAAACGGCGGCACCGGTCCCGACGCATTGCCGAAGCTCACGAACAAGCCGCGTGGCTTCAAGCACGACAGCGAGCCCGGAAACGTCGTCTTGCCGACGCCGTCATACACGACGTCGCAGAGTTCGTTGCGGCTGATCTGTTTGACCCGCGCGACGAAGTCCTCTTCGTTGTAGAGAATGACGTGATCGCAGCCGTTGGCGAGCGCGAGATCCGCCTTGGCCTTCGAACCGACGGTGCCGATCACATGCGCACCGAGCGCCCTCGCCCACTGGCAGGCCATCAAACCGATGCCGCCGGCGGCCGCATGAATCAAGACGCGGTGATGTGGTTCGACCTTGAACGTCTTGTGCAGCAGGTACCAGACGGTCAGCCCCTTCAACATCAACACCGCACCCTGTTCGTAGGTGATGTGATCGGGGAGCTTGACCAGCCTTTCCCAGGAAATGTTGCGCTCGGCAGCATAGGCGCCGAGGTTGACGTAATAGGCGACGCGGTCGCCGGGATGAAAATTGGTCACGCCCGGCCCAACGGCCGTCACCTCGCCGGCGGCCTCGTTGCCAACGATGAACGGAAGACCTGGGGCCTTGTAGAGGCCGGTGCGATAGTAGGTGTCGATGAAATTGAGGCCGACTGCATGTTGGCGGATGCGCACCTCGCCAGGTCCAGGCGGCGCGAGTTCGGCATCCTCGTAGACCAGGGCCTCCGGGCCTCCAACCTTGTGCACCCGCACGGCTTTGGTCATTGCCGCATCTCCTCAAGCATTTCCGTTTTCGCGAGCGAATGACATCAAGGCCCCGTTGTCAACTCGACAGGCCTCGATCTAGGGCATCTTAACCTTCTTGCGATTGCGCTTGGCCATGACGTTGAACAATTCCACCAGCGCCGAGAACACAATCGCAAAGTAGATATAGCCGCGCGGAATGTGGAATTTGAAACCGTCGGCGACCAGCGCGACGCCGATCAAGACCAGAAATGCCAGCGCCAGCATTTTCGTGGTCGGATGTTCTGCGACAAATCGCGCCACCGGGCTTGAGGCTGCGTACATCACCCCGCATGCGATCACGACCGCCGCGATCATGATCGGAAGATCCTGCGCCATGCCGATCGCGGTGATGATCGAATCCAGCGAGAACACGATGTCGATGATGGTGATCTCGAGAATGACGCGGAAGAAGAGCCCTTTGCCGGCAGAAGCCGAGGGTGCCTCTTGGTTCGCTTCCACCTCGCGATGGATTTCGTGAGTGGCCTTGGCGATCAGAAACAGGCCGCCGCCGATCAGGATGATGTCGCGCCACGAAAACGAAACATGATACGCCGTGAAGACGTCGCTGGTGAGTCCGATCAGCCAGACGAGAAGGCTGAGCAACAGGATGCGAAACAGCAGCGCCAAGGCCAGACCGATCTGGCGCGCGCGCTTTGCTTGTTCTTCCGGAATGACGGAGACGACAACGGAGATAAAGATGACGTTGTCGATGCCGAGCACGATCTCGAGCGCCGTCAAGGTCAATAGTGCCGCCCAGGCTTCCGGGCTCGTCAGCAACTCGATCATGTGTTGAGTGACCTGACCAGCCGGATCGCGCTATCGCTGCCGACGACATAAAGGCCGATCGCGCAAAGCGCGGCCGTAACAGTGGCGCCGGGTTTGAAATCGTCGATCAGTGTGACGACGGCGAGCGCGGTACCTGCGCCAATGAGTGACAACGTCAGCCAGCGAAGGCGAACCACACGGACGGGATGAACGACGTAGAAGGGCATGAAGGTGAGGACAATCAAGGCGGCGACGGAAAGGCTGGATGCAGCCGGCGGCCAGTGCAAGAGAAACAGATAGAAGGCGGCAATGTTCCACAGACCGGGGAAGCCGCGGAAGTGATTGTCGTCCGATTTCATGCGCCGGTCGGCAAAATATAGTGCGCCCGAGACCGCAATACCCGCCCCAAGCAGCGGCGCGGCGATCGGCCACAGCAGTCCACTGGCGGTGATGGCGTAGGCGGGCACGAAGACGTAAGTAACGAAATCGACCACGAGATCGAGCACCTCGCCCGACCAGTTCGGCTGAAGACGGACGACATCAAGGCGGCGCGCCAAGGGGCCGTCGACGCCGTCGATAACGAGCGCAACGCCGAGCCACCAGAACATCGCCGTCCAGTGTTCGCGAACCGCTTCGAGCAGCGCGACAAGTGCCACGCCCGCCCCTAACGCCGTGAAGACATGCACGGAAAACGCCGCCGCGCGCCGGGCTGCTGAGGCGTCCGTCTGCTGTGGTTTGATCTCTTGATCCATTGGCGAGAGATGCGTCCCGTTCGCGCACACTGCTATCAGGAATTGTTCGATTTGCACATCTGGTGTGCCGAATCCGAAGTTCGACTTGCGAACGACCACGCCCGGCCCAAAGGCCTTGAAAATGTCGCAGGGGATGTCAAATGTCCTGCATGAACGAGAATTCCTCGATTTATGACGTTGCCGTGGTGGGTGCGGGACCGGCCGGGTTGTCCGCCGCGATTGCGATCGCGCAATCGGGCGCGCGCACAATATTGATTGCCCGGCGCTCGCCCTATCCCGACAACCGGACGACCGCCCTGCTCGGCGCCTCGGTCGATTTCTTGCGAACGCTGGACGTATGGCCGCACTGTCAGGACAAGGCGGCCGAACTTTTGACCATGCGGCTGGTCGATGACACCGGGCGCTTGATCCGTGCGCCGGAGGTCAAGTTTTCCTGCGACGAAATCGGTCTCGATTCGTTTGGATATAATATTGCGAACCACGTTCTGGTGTCGGCGCTGGAGCAACGCGCCGCTGCGATCCCCAACCTCACGCGGCTGGACGATGACGCCATTGCCGTCAGCCCCGGCGACGATCTCGTCGCGATTGAGCTGTCGGGCAGTGGATCGGAATCGGCGCGCCTCGTCGTCGGCGCCGACGGCCGGCATTCGCTTTGCCGCGAAGCCGCCGGCATTGCGCTCAAGCGCCGCGAGCTTCCTCAGGCGGCGCTGGCATTCAACGTCAGTCATTCTCGTCCTCACCGGAACATTTCGACCGAGTTTCATACGTCGCAGGGACCGTGCGTTTTCGTACCACTGCCCGGCAACCGTTCCAGCATCGTCTGGGTATCCGAGCCCAAAGAGGCCGATCGTTTGATGGCGCTCAGCGACGACGAGCTATCGGCGGCCGCGGAAATCGCGTTCGCATTCGGTCCTTGGCAAGATGCAGGTCGAGCCTGGCCGAACCAGGTTTCCGCTCGCGATCGAACAGCCGGCGAAGTTCGCCAAGTCGCGGATTGCGCTGGTCGGCGAGGCTGCGCACGTCCTGCCGCCGATCGGCGCGCAAGGCCTCAATATGGGACTCCGCGATGCCGCCGACATCGCCCAGACCGTGCGGGAAGCTTTGGCTGCCGGTGACGACCCCGGTTCGCCAGCCGTGCTCGGCCGTTACTCTGCGGCCCGGCGCATCGACGTCATGAGCCGTACCTTCGTCGTCGATATGGCGAACCGATCGCTGTTGAGCGCATTCCTGCCGATGCAGTCGCTTCGCGCGGCGGGCTTGCATCTGATCGGCTCGTTCGGGCCGCTTCGACGATTGGCCATGCGCGAGGGATTGGCTCCGTCCTGGCGCGCGCCGTATGCCAACACTACGGAAACGCGAGCCGCCCGGTCTGAATAATCCACATCGCGGTTGTCAGGGTGACGACGGAAGCGAACGTTCCGATCATCACCGCAACGGATGCCGGCTCAACCCAGGCTTCATTCTGCCGCGCAATCACGAACACATTCAGTGCCGGCGGCAGCGACGCCATCAGTATGGCTGTGAGCGCCCATGAATTCGGGAACGGGCCGAGCAACATCATCAACGCGAACACGATCAGCGGATGAATGAGAAGCTTGACCGCGATAACCGCAGGCACTTCCCAGGGCACGCGGCCGAACGGACGCAGCGCGACCGTCACTCCCAGCACGAACAGCGCCATTGGAGCCGCGGCGTTTTGCAGGAATGATAGTGTATTGTCGATCGCCACAGGCGGATGAAAATGAAACGCCGCGGCAAGTGCGCCCGCGCAGGCCGACATGATCAACGGATTAAGGACGATCTGCTTGATCAGAAGACCGAGCGCATGCAGCCAGTGATGCTCGCTGTGATCGGTCAGAGCAATCAGGAACGGCACCACCGAAAACAGGAAGATGCTGTCGCAGCAGAAAATCAGCGCCGTCGGCGCGGACGCCTTGGCGCCGAGCACTGCTAACGCCAGTCCCGGCCCCATGTAACCGATATTGCCATAGCCGCCGGCAAGTCCCGCCAGCGTGGCATCGCGGAACGAGATTTTTCCGACCAGCCGTCCTGCGCCCATCGCGAGAAAGAAGGCGAGCGCCGTCCCGCACGTGGTGGCGATCAGGAATGGCGGGTTGTTGAGTTCTTCAAAAGGCGTTCTTGAAGTGATTCCGAACAGCAGCGCCGGCAGGGAAACGTACAACAAGAAGAAATTCATCCAGGCGAGGCCCTGCTCCGGCAACTGTCGGAGCCTGCCACAGGCGAAGCCGATGAAGATCAGACTGAAATAGGGAAGCGCGAGATTGACAACGTCGGCCATTAAAACGGGGTCTTTTCGTCCTTGTCGGCCCCGATCTGGCGGTATGCGTTCGGTCAGCGGCTAACGTTAATTCGAGGCTAGCCTGTGTGGAATGATTTGACATTCGCTACCCTCTGCCGCGAATTCGCAAAGCGAATGTCAAATCGTAAATCCCCCTAAATTTCATTTACTAGTGGTCTTTCGATTGCAAAATTCGCTCAGGGGTTACCCGCGACAGCAGGCGAATGTTGCAATCAGACCACTAGCATCGGGTCCTGTCATGGTCTATCGACGAGGTATGATCAAAACGCGTACCGCCAAGTTCCAGATCGGGCAGATCGTCCGCCACCGGATATTTTCGTTCCGCGGCGTGATTTTCGATATCGATCCGGAATTCAACAACACCGAGGAATGGTGGCTGTCGATCCCTGAAGAGGTCCGCCCCCACAAGGATCAGCCGTTCTATCACCTGCTCGCGGAAAATTCGGAATCCGAATACGTCGCGTATGTGTCAGAGCAAAATCTTCTGCCTGACGATTCGGGCCAGCCGATCCGGCACTCGCAGGTCTCCGAGATATTCATAAAGGATAAATCGGGCGGCTATCGCCCGCGCAATCCCTCGCTCAACTAGCGCAGGAAGCTTCGCAAAAGAACCGACGGTTCGCAAAAGAAAAAGGCGCTCGGATCGAGCGCCTTTTTGTTTGTGATGCGGATCGCTTACTTCGCGGCCGGATTCGGAGCGCCGCCAGCCTGGCCACCGGCCTCAAGCTTCTTGCGGGCTTCTTCGGCGCGCTTCTGCAATTCCTCTTGCAGCTTCTTCTGGTTCTCCTCGAACACCTTCGGGTCGGTCGGAGGACCATCATAGGCCTTGGCGAAATCCGACAGCGGCAGTGCGAGCGTCACCGGCTGGCCGTTGGAGCTGATCGCCTGAACGACGAGGTTCTGCCCCTTCTTCATGTTGCCGAGCATATCGGCAGTGACTTCGTAGTCAGACATACAGCCGTTCTGGAAGCAGATCACGTAGGGGCTCTGCGCCGGCGCGTTGTTGTCGATGATGATGCGGGTGCCATGCACGAGCAGCATGCCGAGCGGCAGCGTGACGCGAAGGATCTTCTTCGGCTCGCCTTCCGGCTCGATGATGACGGCTGCGACGACCGGCTGGCCGGACTCGATCCGGCCGTCCTTGCCGGTGAAGCAGACCTGCTTGGCGCCGGCGTCCTGGCCCTTGAGACAGAACTTGGTCCAGGGCGCGTAAATCAGTTGAACCTGCTGTTCCGCGGGCGGGGCGGCCCCACCCGGGGCAGCCGGCGGCGCGGCCTGTTGCTGGGCCGGCGCGGGTGCTCCCTTCGGTGCGGCCTTCGGAGCAGCCTTCGGTGCAGCCTTGGGGGCCGCTGGCGCCGGAGCCGGGCAGGCGCTTGGGCCGAGACGTCGGTCGCAAGGAACGTGGCGCCCATGGCGGTGACCGCCATCATGGCGAAAACGCGCCCACGCGGCCGGGCTGGCGCGGCCAACATACGGAAATTCATTGCGGAAAACCCTTTCTGAACGGAAGCGCCGAAAACCGCTGCAGGCACCGAAACCCGGCCATTTTGGCGGCTATCTCCTTGCCAATTGAGGCGGATGCGTGACAAGCCCCTGCCCGATTGGTCAATTGGACGCTTTCATACAGAGGCCAACGAAAAGATCAATGCCGAGGTCGCTCGGAGACACGCCACGGTGGTACAGGAAAGCGTGAGCCAGACCCAATCAAATCGGCGCACCAAAAGGTGGATTTCGGCGCATCGGTGCATCGGCGGCTTGCTATGCAGCCTTGTGGCTTTCAACCTCGCGGATCTGGCCGGCCACGACGGAGCCATTGCCGGCGAAAGTTACGCGATCGCCATGCACGGCGCGCCGGCCCAGTCGGCCACCTTTGCCCATATGCCCTATGTCAATCCCGACGCGCCGAAGGGCGGACGGCTGGTGCAGGGCCTGGTCGGTACCTTCGATAGCCTCAATCCGCTCATCGTTCGGGGATTGGCCGTCCCGCAGGTTCGCGGCTTTGTGATCGAGAGCCTGATGGCGCGCGGCAATGACGAAGCCTTCACGCTCTATGGACTTCTCGCCCGAAGCGTCGAGACCGATGACGCCCGAAGCTACGTCACCTTTCGCCTCGATCCGAGAGCGCGCTTTTCCGACGGTAAACCCGTCACCGCCGACGACGTGTTGTTCTCGTGGGCTTTGCTGCGTGACAAGGGACGCCCGAACTACCGGTCGTATTATTCGAAAGTCGCCAAGGCCGATGCGCCAGATCCGCTCACGGTGCGGTTCGATTTCGGCGGGACACAGGATCGCGAACTACCGCTGATCCTCGGCCTGATGCCGATCCTGCCCCGTCACGCCGTCAATCCCGCCACGTTCGAGGAAACCTCGATGGCCGCGCCGCTCGGTTCGGGGCCCTACCGCGTGAGCGCGGTGAAGCCCGGCACAAGCGTGACGTTGACCCGCAACCCCGATTATTGGGGGCGTGATTTGCCGATCAATCGCGGCTTGTGGAATTTCGACGAGATCAGGCTCGACTTCTATCGCGAGGCCAACGGGTACTTCGAGGCCTTCAAACGAAGCCTGTACGATTTTCGCGTCGAGCGAGAGCCGCTTCGCTGGCACGACGGATATGACTTTCCGGCCGCACGCAAGGGAGAGGTGATCCGCGATACCGTCAAACCCGAGGTGCCGCAGCCGTCCGAATATCTGGTCTTCAACACGCGCCGCCCCGTCTTCGCGGACATTCGTGTCCGTCAGGCGCTCACGCTCCTGTTCGACTTTGAGTGGGTCAACCGCAACTATTTCTTTGGACTCTATGGCCGCTCGGCGGGCTTCTTTCCCGGTTCCGAGCTTTCGGCCAACGGACGCGCGGCCGACGACCGCGAGCTCGAAATCCTCAAGCCGTTTGCCTCGCATATCCCGGCCGACATTCTCGACGGCAGCTACCGCCTGCCCGTGACCGACGGCTCGGGACGCGATCGCACAGCCCTGCGCGACGCCCTTAACCTGCTTTCGCAAGCCGGTTACGAACTCGACGGCACGGTGCTGCGGGACCGCGCGACGCGAACGCCGCTGACTTTTGAGATTCTGGTGACCACGCGCGACCAGGAACGCATCGCGCTGGCCTTTTCGCGCGACGTGAAGCGCGCAGGAATTGAAGCAAAGGTGCGCGCGGTCGATACCGTGCAGTTCGATCAGCGTCGTCTCGGTTTTGATTTCGACATGATCCAGAACCGCTGGGACCAATCGCTGTCGCCCGGCAACGAGCAGTTCTTTTATTGGGGCAGCGAAGCGGCCGACAATCCAGGCACACGAAATTACATGGGCGCCAGGGATCCGGCGATCGACGCGATGATCAACGCCATGCTGGCGGCCCGCGACCGGGGCGCCTTCATTTCCGCGGTGCGCGCGCTCGACCGGGTCCTGATCTCGGGCTTCTACGCCATCCCGGTTTTCAATATCCGGGAGCAATGGATCGCGCGGTGGAATCGGATTGAACGTCCGCAAACCACAGCTTTAACGGGTTATCTTCCGGAAACCTGGTGGTATCGGCCGCAGCAATCGAAGTAGGCTCGTAGAGACCGATTCGCACCCGAAGACTTCCGTGATTCAAACCAACGTATCGCCCACGATCGACGGCTTGTTCCAGCGAATCCTGGCGCGCCAGCCGGACGCGCCGGCGTTGATTGACCCCTGAACAAGGTCCGCGTCACCGGTCAGCTGCCGCGGCGCATGACCTTTGCCCAGGCCGATCGGGCCATTTCCGCACTGGCGGCTCATTTCATCGAAGCCGGCCTGCCCGTCAATTCGGTGATCGGCGTGCAATTGCCGAACACCGTCGAGTTCATGCTCACGGTGCTTGCCGCGCATCGCGCCGGATTGATCGTAGCGCTGTTACCGCAGCTCTGGCGGCAGGCGGAATTGACGGCAGCTCTCAACCGCACCAGCGCGCGGGCGATCGTGACGACATCAAAGATCGATGGCGTCAGCCACGCCGATCTCGCCATGAACGCGGCGGCGGAGGCATTTTCAATCCGTCATGTCTGCGGCTTTGGCGAGGATTTGCCCGAAGGGATGGCCTCGCTCGACCTCGCCTATGAAGAGTGAATCGTTGACCGAGCGTCCCATCGTGCAGGATGGACGCAAGGCGGCGCTGGTCTCCTTCGATGTCACCGCCGACGGGATGCGCGCCGTGCCGCGGACCCATCTCAACTTGATTGCCGGTGGTCTCGCCATTTTCCTGGAAAGCCGCATGCTCCCGGGCGCGCGGTTGATGTCGGCATTCGCGCCGTCCTCCTTTGCCGGGATCTCCTCCTCGCTCCTGCCCTGGTTGTTGTCGGGCGGAACGCTCGCCCTACACCATCCCTATGACGGCGACGTATTGGAACGGCAGATCAACGAATGTGCCTGCGATACGCTGGTGGCGCCGGCGGCGATGGCGCTCCGGCTGACCGACGCCGACATCGGCTCGCGCCTGCCGGCATTGCGCTAACGTGATCGGCCTCTGGCGCATGCCGGAACAGGTTGCCTCCAGCGGCCAATGGACGGCCGAACAGGCAAGGTTCACGGACGTATATCTCTTCGGCGAAGTCGGCCTGTTTGGCGCGCGCCGTGCGGCCGACGGTGCGCCGGCTGCGATCATGCCGGGCCCCCACGGCGCGCCGCGCGACGTTCCGGGCACCTCGATCGCCGGCGAGACCGTGCTGACGCCGAAAGGTACGTTGGCTTTGCGAGGCCCGATGGTGACGGTCGCAGCCTACGCGCCTCCGTCTCCTGCGTCTAGATTCCTTGATCTCACAACCCGCAGCCCCCGATTACGCCGACACCGGCTACGCCGCGCGGCTTGATCGTTCCTCCGGCGCGATCTGCATTACATCGCCTCCATCGGGCATTGTGGCCGTGGGTGGCTATCGGTTCCTGTCGCAGGATCTTCAGGAATGGGCGAAACGGCTCGGACAGGGCGCCCTGCTGACGGCCTTGCCCGATCGTCTCTGCGGATATCGTTTGGCCGGGCGCGCCCAAGACAATGCGCGCGGCCGTGAAGCCTTGAGCGAACTTGGGCTTAACCCACTGATGACAGAAGCTTTTCGGGATCGCACCATCGTCGGTTGACGGCTCCGATTGGCGACTTTGTTGACAGGGCATTAAGACCGCCGAACTAGGATCGCGCCGAGAAAATGAGCGCGTTGATCCACGGATGTCTCAGCAACCAGGTCCCATCATCGTCGTCTGTGACGACAAGCAACCGGCGTTCATGGCCGCACTTGGCCAGGACGCCGCGTTTCCAATCGTCGAGACAACGTGGGCCGAAGCGCCGCTTGCTGTCGCGCAACTACATCCGGCGATCGTTCTTGCCGCGGCGCCGGAATCGGCTGGCGCCAAACTCGAGGCGCTTGCCAGGCAAGTCGGTGAGCTCAAGCCTTACCTTCCGTTGCTCGTGATCGACCCCAAGGGAGCGCTAAAGGGACGCTTGCCGGAAAACGCCATTCCGTTTTCGCCTGCCAACGGAAAATGGGATCGCCTGCTGCCGCGCCTGCGGGCCGCACTTCGGGTTCGAACGCTCCATACAACGGTGTTGCGCCGTCAAAGCGATCGAGCAACCAATGCAGCGATCGGCGAGATCGATCCCGTGCGCGATGCGACCGTGCTTCTGGTTGGACGCGGCGGCGCCTACCCCGCTCTCTCCGTCGCGCTTGGCGAGCGCATGGGCGTTGTCGGCGCGCTGAGCATTGAAGCGGCGGCCAAACACCTCAATACGCGCGATATCGATGGCATCGTGATCGGCGAAGGGTTTCACGGACCGGGTGGTCGAAGCCTTCCTCACCGTGCTCAGCGAGGATCCGCGTTTTCGTCATCTGCCGGTGGTCGCGACGGTTGCGGGTCTGGTGCCGGCCTATGACTTGGCGAACCTGGAGATCGTCACCGGCGATCCCGCCGATGTCGCGGCAAATGCCCTGCCGCTGATCCGGCAGCACGCCTTCGAAGCCCATTTGAGCCGCTCGTTACGATCGATCGACGCCGGCGGCCTGCTCGACCCGCGCACCGGACTGCTGACGACCAGCGCTTTCGATCGCGACCTTGCGACTACCGTTCATCAGGCGCTTGCCGGCGGCGGCGGTTTGTCCGTTGCGCGCTTTGCCTTCGACCCGGCCAATTCACGCGCGCGGCACGACGGCGCACGGCTTCTCAGCCGGCTGATGCGGCAGATGGATTTCGGCACGTTGCGGGACGACGGCTCGGCGCTGGTGGTGTTCGCGGAAACCGATTTGCGCACCGCGCATGTCATCGCGCGCCGCCTGTTCAGCGTCATCCGGCATACCACCTACGACAACAAGGATTTACGGCGAAACGAGCCGGTCGTATCCGTCGCGACGCTCATGCCGCAGGACACGGTCCAGTCGCTGCTCGCGCGCCTCGATGACGAAGGCCGGCGCGCGGCTTCCTAAAGTTCCAGACATTACGGAACGTTTGATCAGGCCCCCGCATTGTAGAGCACATTCTACAATGAAGGAGGATACTGTGAACAAGATTGCACTTATCGCGGCGTCACTGGCGATTGCCGCAGCGCCGGCCCTTGCCCAGGACAGCAAAACCACTGGCAAGGCAACAGCCGACGCCAAATTCTCGACCGTGTCCAAGGACGAGATGTTCAGCTCCAAGCTCAAAGGCTTGAACGTCACCAATCAAAAGGACGAGACGGTCGGCGAAATCACCGACATCGCGCTCAAGAACCACGAGGTCGATGCGTTGATCCTCTCGGTCGGCGGATTCCTCGGCGTGGGCGAGCGTTACGTTGCGGTGTCACCGTCTTCGGTCAACGTGCGCTTCGATGCCAAGAACAACAAATGGCTGGCGTCGATGAACACCACCAAGGAAGCGCTGAAGGATGCGCCGGAGTTCAAATACCCGAAGTAGTCGTCAGGTTTGACGCGCGATCGGCCGCCGGCAGCAAAGCCGGCGGTCATCATGCTGCCTTTCGGTCCTCGGCGAGGTTGGCGAGCTGGCGCATGATTTCAGTCGTGCCCGCAAGCCGCTCCTCGGCCGTTTTCCATTCCTGGAAGAATACCACCTTCATGTCGGGCCGAACGCGCGCGGCCTGGCCGTGCTGGCGGATGAAGAATACCAGCCGGTCGGGTTGGGCGAATTTGTTGTCGCGGAACGTGATCACCGCGCCCTTCGGCCCCGCATCGACCTTCTCGACATTGGCCCTGCGGCAGTAATTCTTGATCGCGGCGACCTTGAAGAGATAGCGGACTTCGTCCGGCAACACGCCGAAGCGGTCGCGCAGCTCGGCGGCAAAATTGTCGATCTCTTCGTCGGTTTCGAGATCGGCGAGGCGGCGGTACAGCGACAGCCGCACCGAGAGATCCGCGACATAGTCTTCCGGAATCAAGACGGGCATGCCGATGGTGATCTGCGGCGACCAGCGATCCGCCGCGGGCTCGACCACGCCGGCCTTGAGGTTGACGATCGCCTCCTCCAGCATCGACTGGTAAAGCTCGAAACCGACTTCCTTGATGTGGCCGGACTGTTCTTCGCCGAGCAGATTGCCGGCGCCGCGGATATCGAGATCGTGCGAGGCGAGCTGGAAGCCGGCGCCAAGCGTATCCAGCGACTGCAGTACCTTCAACCGCCGCTCGGCCTGTGCGGTGATCTTCTGCTGGGCCGGCAGCGTGAACAGCGCATAGGCGCGCAGCTTCGAGCGGCCTACCCGGCCACGCAACTGATAAAGCTGCGCAAGGCCGAACATGTCGGCGCGATGCACGATCAGCGTGTTGGCGTTCGGGATATCAAGGCCGGATTCGACGATCGTGGTCGACAGCAGGATGTCGTACTTGCCGTCATAGAAAGCCGACATGATGTCTTCGATCACGGTCGGCGGCATCTGGCCGTGCGCGACCGCGACCTTCATCTCCGGCACGTTCTTGTCGAGGAAGTCCTTGACGCCGGCGAGATCTTCGATCCGCGGCACCACATAGAACGCCTGGCCGCCGCGGTAACGCTCGCGCAGCAGCGCTTCACGGATCATCAGGGGATCGTGCGGCGCGACGAAAGTACGCACCGCCAGCCGGTCGACCGGCGGCGAGGCGATGATCGAGAGTTCGCGCACCCCCGTCAGCGCCAATTGCAGTGTTCGCGGGATCGGCGTCGCGCTCAGCGTCAACACATGCACCTCGGCGCGAAGTTGCTTCAGCCGCTCCTTGTGACTGACGCCGAAATGCTGCTCCTCGTCGACGATCAGCAGACCAAGATCGCGGAACTTGATCGCCTTGCCGAGCAGCGCGTGGGTGCCGACCACGATATCTACCGAGCCGTCGGTCAGCCCCTTCTTGACTTGCGTGAGTTCCTTGGCGGCGATCAAACGTGAGGCCTGCGCCACCTGCACCGGAAAGCCGCGAAACCGCTCGGTGAAGGTCTTGGCGTGTTGGCGGGCCAATAGCGTGGTCGGCACGACGACGGCAACCTGCTTGCCATCGAGCGCGGTCGCAAACGCCGCGCGCAGGGCAACCTCAGTCTTGCCGAAGCCGACGTCGCCGCAGATCAGCCGGTCCATCGGCCGTCCGAGATCGAGGTCCTTCAAGGTCGCGGCAATCGCCGTAAGCTGGTCTTCGGTCTCCTCGTAAGGGAAACGCGCGCAGAACTCATCATAGACATGCGGCTGGACCGGAAGCTTCGGCGCTTCGCGCAAATGCCGCTCGGCCGCAATCTTGATCAATTCGCCGGCGATCTCACGAATACGGCTCTTCAGCTTGGCCTTGCGGGCCTGCCACCCGCTGCCACCGAGCCGGTCGAGCTCGACATTGGCGCTGTCGGAACCATAACGCGACAGCAGTTCGATATTTTCGACCGGGAGAAACAGCTTGGTGTCGGCGGCGTAGTGCAGTTCGAGGCAGTCGTGCGGCGCGCCGCCGACGTCGAGCGTTTGCAATCCCACGAAGCGGCCGATGCCGTGCTCGACGTGTACGACGATGTCGCCGGTCGCAAGGCTGGTCACTTCCGAGATGAAGTTGTCGAGCTTGCGGCTCGCCTTTCGCGGCCGCACCAGGCGATCGCCCAGGACGTCCTGTTCGGTGATGACGGCGACCTGGTCGGTCTCAAAGCCGGTTTCCATGCCGACGACCGCCAGCATGGTCTCGTTGCGCGGCGTGGCCTGCACCACCCGCCAAGTGTTCACGCTGGTGACGTTAAGCAGCTTGTGGTCGCCCAACATGCTCGCCATGCGGTCGCGCGAGCCTTCGCTCCACAGCGTGATCACGACCTTCTTGCGCTGAGCGTGCAGCGCGTTGACGTGACCAACCACCGCCTCGAACACATTGACGCTGCCGTCGTTGCGTTCGGGCGCGAAACTGCGTCCCTGCCGGGCCCCGGCATCGACCACGTCGGCGCTGCCTTCTGGCACGGCAAACGGCGTCAACCGTGCCAGCGCGGCTTCCTGCAGACGCTTGCCCCACTCTTCGTCGGTCAAATAAAGCCGATCCGTCGGCAACGGCTTGTAAATCGCGCCGCCCCCAGGATGGTCGAGCGCTTCGCGCCGCGCCTCGTAGTAGTCGGCGATCTGCTTGAAGCGTTCGCGTGCCGCGTCCTCGCTTTGCGGTTCGATCGCGATCGGCGCATCGCCGAGATAATCGAACAGTGTATCCATGCGATCATGGAACAACGGCAGCCAGTGTTCCATGCCGGGATGACGGCGGCCCTCGCTGACGGCTTCATAGAGCTGATCGTCACGTTCAGGCGCGCCGAAGGTCGCGACATAGCCCATGCGGAAGCGCCGGATGGTTTCCGTGGTCAGCTGGAATTCCGAGATCGGCACCAGGTCGAGCGAACGCATGTCGAGCAGCGTACGTTGGGTCTCGGCGTCGAAAGTACGGATCGATTCGAGGCTGTCGCCGAAGAAATCCAGGCGTACCGGCTGATCGAGCCCAGCCGGGAACAGGTCGAGGATGCCGCCGCGCACGGCGTATTCACCGGGTTCGCGGACCGTCGACGAGCGGCTGTAGCCGTTGTGTTCCAGCCAGGCGATGATCGAATCCATCGGCACCACATGACCGGGTGCTACCGACAAAGCCTGCGCCGCGACGATCTCACGGGCCGGCACCCGCTGCACGATGGCATTCACGGTCGTCAGCACGATCAGCGGCTTCTCGCTGCCGACAAGCCGGGACAACTGCGCCAGCGTGGTCATTCGCTGGGCAAGGATCCCACCATGGGGCGAGACGCGGTCGTAAGGCTGGCAGTCCCAAGCCGGGAAATGCAGCACGGGGAGATCCGGGGCAAAGAAAGACAGCGCGCGGGCGAGTTGTTGCAGCCGCGGCCCGTCGCGGCAGACGACCGTCAAACTCACGGCAGGCGGCTTCGGCCGCGCCGCGACCGAGCGGGCCAGATCGGAAATGACAAGACCCTCGGCGCCTTCAGCAACGTTAGCGAAGGTCAGCGCGCGGCCGGGAACGAGCAATTGCGCGGGGGATTGGCTTGGCTGCTTCATTCGCCCTGCTCTCCCGGGCGGAACGCCTTGATCCGCTCGAACAGCGGACCGGTATATTGCGAGGCCAGGACCGCGTCGCCAGACAGTGCCGCATAGAGATCCGGATCGGGAAACTCGATCAGTTGCTCCAACTCCGCGAGTTCACCGTCCGAGAGGTCGGCGATCGTAGCGTCCGCGAACCGGCCGAGGATGAGATCCATCTCGCGCGTGCCGCGGTGCCAGCAGCGAAACAGAAGCCGCTTGCGCCGTTCGTCGAGGCCGCCGCTCGACCGTGTCGTACCCGTCATTTCTCGAATCCCATCGAACGCCAAAAGCCCGGACGTGCCGGGCGGCGCTGATATAACGGCCGCGCCGCCGAAAGTCAGCCCTTTCTTGGACGAGAATTATCAACTGTTCGGTGATCGGCGGGCTTGACCCGGCAATCCATCCTCCGTTGAAGATGACGTGCATGCGCCCTGCTCTGCTCAATCCCCTGTTTGCGCCGGTCACGAGCCTTTCCGGCGTCGGTCCGAAGCAGGACAAGCTGTTCCGCTACCTGCTCGGGCGAGAGGAGACGCCGCGGCTGATCGACCTGCTGCTGCATCTACCCTCAAGCGTGATCGATCGGCGCGCGCGACCGAAAGTTCGCGATGCCGTGCCCGGAACCGTCGTCACGCTGGAAGTGACGGTTGATCGCCATCGGCCGTCGCCTCCCCGCAACGCCCGCGCGCCATATCTGGTCTATGCCAGCGACGATACCGGCGACGTGATTCTGACCTTCTTCCGCGCCAAGGCCGATTATATCGAGAAGCTGCTTCCGGTCGGCACGAAGCGCTACGTTTCGGGCACGTTGCAGATGTTCGATGGCGTGCCGCAGATGGTGCACCCCGACCGCATCGTCGATGAAGCCGGCTTTGCAAAACTAACCGGGATCGATCCAGTCTATCCCCTCACGGAAGGATTGGCGCTCGGCTCGCTGCGGCGGGCGATGGCGCAGGCGCTCCAGAAACTGCCCGAACTCCCCGAATGGATCAGCCCCGAAGTCATCCGCCGCTGCAATTTCCCGCCCATCAGAGAGGCGCTCAACCGCGTTCATATTCCCGTTGAATTGACCGACATCCTCCCCGATGGCCCGTTCTGGTCCCGGCTTGCCTTCGATGAACTCCTTGCCGGGCAGTTAGCGCTGGCTTTGGTGCGATCGCAGTTGCGGCGGCCCGCCGGCAACCGCCATGCCGGCGACGGCCACCTGCGCCGGAAAATCATCGACGCGTTGCCTTACGCGCTCACCGCGTCGCAACGCGAGGCCGCGGCCGCGATTGCCGGCGACCTGCAACAGCCCCTGCGCATGCTTCGGTTGCTGCAAGGCGACGTCGGCTCCGGCAAGACCGTAGTTGCACTATTGGCGGGCGCCGCGGTTGCCGAGGTGCGCCGGCAAGCTGCGCTGATGGCGCCGACGGAAATTCTCGCCCGCCAGCACATCAAGACCATCACCCCGCTCGCCGAACGCGCCGGCATGCGGGTTGCCATTCTCACCGGCCGCGAAAAGGGCAAGGAGCGGCGGGACATTCTGGCGCGGCTCGAAGCCGGCGAAATCGATTTTCTGGTCGGCACCCACGCGTTGATCCAGGACGACGTGATTTTCAAATCGCTGGCCCTGGCGGTGGTCGACGAACAGCACCGGTTCGGGGTGCGCGAGCGCCTCGCGCTCACCGACAAGGGCCAAGCCGTCGATGTCCTCGTTCTCAGCGCGACGCCGATTCCCCGCACGCTGGTGCTGACTTATTTCGGCGACATGGACGTTTCGGAACTGCGCGAGAAGCCCGCCGGACGCCAGCCGATCGATACCCGTGCCGTTCCGATGAGCCGTCTGGCCGAGGTGATGGAGGCGGTCGGACGCGCCATCGACAAAGGCAAGCGCGTCTACTGGATCGTGCCGCTGGTCGAAGAATCCGAACTCATGGAAGTGACTCTCACCGACGCCGAGCAGCGCTTTGCGAGCCTGACAGAGCGTTTCGGCGACAAGGTCGGGCTCGTGCATGGAAAAATGCGCGGGACCGACAAGGATCGCACCATGGCGCAGTTCGCCTCCGGCGAAATCAGCCTTCTGGTGGCGACCACCGTGGTCGAAGTCGGCGTCGACGTGCCCGAAGCGTCCATCATGGTCATCGAAAATGCCGAGCGTTTCGGGCTCGCACAGTTGCACCAGCTCCGCGGCCGCATCGGCCGCGGTTCGGAAGCCTCGACCTGCCTCCTGCTCTACCGGGAACCGCTCAGCGAAATGTCAAAGGCGCGGCTGACCGTGATCCGGGAGACGACCGACGGCTTCAAGATCGCCGAGGAAGACCTGAAATTGCGTGGTGAAGGCGACGTGCTCGGAATCAGGCAGAGCGGATTGCCCGGCTATCGCATCGCTCGGCCCGAGGTCCACGGCCAACTCATTGCGCAGGCGCGCGACGAAGCACTGCGAATCCTGAAGGAAGACCCGAAGCTCAAGGGACCACGCGGCGAAGCCTTGCGTTGCCTGCTCTATCTATATGAGCGCGGCGAGGCCCTGCCGCTGATGGGCGCGGGCTAGTCCACACTCCACTGGATCAGTCGACCTTGGCCGGCGCCGGCGTTAGCGCCGCGGTATTCGCCACGCGCGCCGCGTTCGCCATGTCCGCAAGCGCAGCGACCTTCTTCTGCGAGTCTGAACCTGGCTGCACCACGCCGCAGGACATGATGAGCGTTGCGGCATCCTCCGCACTCATCTCGACTTCGACGATCTTGCTCTTCGGCACGTAGAAAAAGAACCCGGTGGTCGGGTTCGGCGCACATGGCAGGAACACCGAGACATGTTCCTCCTGGCCGGGGATGCTCGCCGCAACTTCCTCGCTCGGCGGCTGCGAGATCAATACGATCGACCACATGCCCGGGCGACGGAAACTCGACAAGGCCGACACGGCGAAAGCTCGACCCCTTGCCGGAGAACAACGTCTCGAAGACCTGCTTCATCGCGCGATAGATCGCGCGCACCGCCGGGATGCGGCCAACGAATCTTTCGCTCAGATCAACGAGCGAACGGCCGATCAGGTTGGCGGTGAGAAAGCCAAGCAGCGTCAGCGCAAACACCGCGACAACCAGCCCGGAGCCCGGCAAGCCAAACGGCAGATAGGTTTCGGGACGGTACGCTATCGGAACGAACGGCCGCACCAAGCCGTCGACCCAGGTGACGAACCACCAGGTCAGATAAAATGTGATCGCGATCGGACCGGCGACGATAAGGCCGGTGAGGAAATAGTTGCGAAAGCGCGCCACAAAACCACTGTGGACCTCCGGCGAGGGTTCGGCCGGGCGGCCGGGCGGAGGCGCATTGTCGGGGGTCATCGGGGTTCCAGGTCGGTCAAAGCAGGTTCGCTCGTATGCCAGCTAAGCCATCCTAGCAGACTTTTGAAGACCCCATGGAGCCGCACTGAGCGGGGTCACAAAGTTAGCCCTATTCGACAGTTACCGATTTGGCGAGGTTTCGCGGCTGATCGACGTCCGTGCCCATTACCACGGCGGTGTGATAGGCCAAAAGCTGGACCGGGATGGCGTAAACCATCGGGGCGAAAATCGCGCCCATATCCGGCAGCACGATGGTCACCAGCGACTGGATGGTCGCTTCCGCCGCGCCCTTGGCATCGGTCATCAAAATGATCTGCCCGCCTCGGGCCGCCACTTCCTGCATGTTGGAGACGGTTTTCTCGAACACCTGATCGTAGGGCGCGATCACCACGACCGGCATCTTCTCGTCGATCAGCGCGATCGGCCCGTGCTTGAGTTCGCCGGCCGCATAGCCTTCCGCATGGATGTAGGAAATTTCCTTCAGCTTCAACGCGCCCTCGAGCGCGAGCGGATAGCTGGTGCCGCGGCCGAGATACAGTACGTCGGTGCACTTCGAGAGGTCGCGGGCCAGCTTCTCGACCTGCGGCTCGGTCGCGAGCGCGGCCGCCATCAGCCGTGGAATTTCGACGAGACCATGAACGAGCTTGGTCTCATCCGCATCGGACAATGCGCCGCACGCCTTGCCGGCGGCCACCGCTGAGCGCGGCCAGCACCATCAACTGACAGGTGAATGCCTTGGTCGAGGCGACGCCAATCTCCGGCCCTGCGAGCGTCGGCAGCACCGTTTCGCTTTCGCGCGCAATGGTCGAGGTCGGAACGTTGACGACCGAGAGCGTGTGCAGGCCATGCGACTTGGCGTAACGCAACGCGGCCAGCGTGTCGGCCGTCTCGCCAGATTGCGAAATGAAGATGGCGAGATCGTTCTTGTGCAGCGGCGGTTCGCGGTAGCGGAATTCGGACGCGACATCGAGTTCGACCGGGATGCGCGCCAGCCGCTCGAACCAGTATTTGGCGATGTAACCGGCATAGCTTGCGGTGCCGCAGGCCGTGATCGAAATTCGCTTGATATTCTTGAAGTCGAACGGCAGCTTCTGCGGCAATGACACCCGCTCGGTCGCCATGTCGACGTAACGGGCAAGGGTATGGCCGACGACTTCCGGCTGTTCGTGGATTTCCTTGGCCATGAAGTGGCGATAGTTGGCCTTGTCGACCAAAAACGACGACGCGCCGGACTTCAGAACCTCGCGGTGGACGCGCTCGTTCAAGGACGTCGTAGATCGTGGCGGCATCCCGTGTGAGCACGGCCCAGTCGCCATCATCGAGATAGCTGATCGTGTCGGTGAACGGCGCCAGCGCGATTGCGTCCGAACCCAGATACATCTCGCCTTTGCCGTAGCCGATCGCAAGCGGCGAGCCGCGCCGCGCGCCGATCAGCAGATCGCCATGCCCACGGAAAACAAACGCCAGCGCGAACGCTCCGCGCAACTGCGGCAGTGTAGCCTTTACCGCTTCCTGCGGTGAGGCGCCGGTGACGAGGTAGGCGTTGACGAGATGCGCGATAACCTCGGTGTCGGTCTCGCTGGTAAATTTCGCGCCGCTCTTCTCGAGGCTTTGCCGCAATTCGCGGAAATTCTCGATGATGCCGTTATGGACAACGGCGACATTCTCGGTGGCATGAGGATGGGCATTGCCCTCGGTCGGCTTGCCGTGCGTCGCCCAGCGCGTGTGCCCGATTCCGGTCACGCCATTGAGCGGAGCCTCTCGCAACCGCGCTTCAAGATTTTTCAGCTTGCCTTCAGCGCGGCGGCGATCAAGCTGATCGCCTTCCAGCGTTGCGACGCCCGCGGAATCATAGCCGCGATATTCGAGGCGCTCTGAGTGAATCCACCAATTGCTCGGCGACCGGTGCGCGCCCGAGAATGCCGATGATGCCGCACATGCGGTTTACCAGCCCCTGATCGAGAAATGCCCGGCCGTTCTTAACGAAATCCGGCCGGGCCAAGATACTCAATAATTATTGCGATTGCCTACAGGCCAGCAAGATAACCGGTTTCCGGCCTCTATTTTAACCGTGGCGGCTCAGAAGCTCCCCTTTTTGGCATTTTCTTTTGGCATTTTCGGCTCCTCGATCCATTTCCTGATTCCTCAAACAAACGAGTACCGCAGGGGGATCATGGAGCTCTGAATCGTCCGGCGGAGCCGAATCGTCTAAAGCTCTTCTCCCGCTCAGGTAGATATTGGGTCGATGAATCGCCAGCAACGTCGCGCGGCCGCCAGGAACTCTGGACAAGTCTTCAGCGGCGGCAGTGCGTCCACGCCTGACGCGCTTTACGAGTCTGGCCGTCATCACTTGCTGGCGAACCAGCGCGACGAAGCTGAAAGGTGCTGCCGACAGGCTTTGAAGCTCAAAGCCGATCACGCGGACTTCCTTGCACCTGATGGCGCAAATTTGCATCCATTCTCGGCAATATGACCTGGGCCGTCGATTGGGTCGCGCATGCAATCAGGCAAGAGCCGAAGATTGAATATCTCACAACGCTTGGCGTGGCCCTCCAATTGTTGGAACGCTTCGAAGAGGCCCTCAAGGCTTTCGATAAAGCGGTGCAACTCCAACCCGAGCGCGCCGAGCTCTGGAGAAATCGAGGCAACGTTCTGATACAGCTTGAGCGTCATTCGGATGCCGTGCTGGCTTACCAGCACGCGCTCAAGCTCGATCCTAGCCTCTGGGATGTGGCTTACAGGAACGGCGTTCTTCTTCAATCGCTGGGACGGCACGACGAAGCTGTTGCCGGCTCTCAACGCTTGCGATTCGCTGAAGCCGAATCACGCATCTGACATTGCGTTTGCGCGCTGTGGCTTTGAGCGGTCTGAAACGGTTCAAGGAAGCGTTCGCTGACGGTGAACGGGCCCACAAGCTTGATCCGATCAACGCAGAGACATGCCATACGATCGGCGAGGCGCTGCAAGGCCTCGATCGGCACGAAGATGCGCTTTCATGGTTCGAACGAGCCCTCGAAGTCCAGCCGGATTTGACGAAGACTCTTTCGAAAAAAGCGTTTTCGCTGATGCAATTGCTCCGCGTCGACGACGCCATGACGGTCTACGACCGCTTGAAGACCATTAATCCCGACGACGCCGAGAATGATTGGAATTTAGCTTACGTCCAGATGCTGACCGGAGACTTCGAAGCCGGTTGGACCGGACGTGAATCGCGTTGGAAAATGAAGTCAATCAAGACGGAGTTGGCCGAATTTTCAAAGCCCATGTGGTTCGGGGAAGAATCGATCGATGGTAAAACCATCCTCGTCCACACCGACGAGGGTCTCGGAGATTTGCTTCAGTTTGTTCGCTACGTTCCATTGTTGGCGGAACGCGGCGCGCGTGTCATCCTGGCTGTTGACGATCCGATCCACGCCTTATGCACTGGGCTTGCAGGGGTCTCGGAATGCCTTGTGAAATCGAAGATCGACAGCCCTATGGCGGTCGATTTTCACTGCGCCACGTCGAGCTTACCGCTGGCCTTCGCGACGCGGCTCGAGACTATTCCTTCGAAACCCTACTTGCCGCAACCTGAAGAAATACGTCGAAAGACGTGGCAAGACCGCCTCGGCGCCCACGACCGGCTTCGGGTCGGAGTCGTCTGGTCGGGCAACCAAAAACACCTCAATGACCATAACCGCTCGATACCGCTGCGAACGTTTACGCGGATTTTTGGCATAGATGCCGACTTGATCAGTCTACAGAAAGATATGCGCGTTGACGATCGCGACATCCTCCTTGCCGAGGACCGCGTTCGCGATCTGAGCGAACACCTTAACGATTTCGCTGAGACGGCCGCCCTAATTTCCTGCCTCGACCTGGTGATTTCGGTTGATACGAGCGTCGCGCATCTCGCCGGCGGAATGGGTTGCCCGGTCTGGATCCTGCTGCCTTATTCGCCCGATTATCGTTGGCTGCTCGATCGAGAAGACAGTCCCTGGTATCCGACAGCGCGGTTATTCCGGCAGAGCAAGGCGCGAGACTGGGACGGCGTTCTGGCCCGTGTGCGCGACGAGCTTCAGGTCATGGTCGCGATGCGGGCCTGACCGAAAGAATCGCCCGAAGCCGGTGACGTATGCTACGTGAAACCCTTCGAAGTCGCCGTCAGCTTCCCCTTCGGCGCCTTGTTGCGGGTCTTGAGCTCGCGATACCGCTTGGCGCCGCCCTCACGATTGGTCTGCTGGCTGCGCTCCACCGCCATGGCATCGTCAGGCACATCGCGCGTGATCACCGAGCCCGAGCCGATATAGGCGCCGTTGCCGATCTTGACCGGCGCTACCAGCGACGAGTTGGTGCCGACGAAAGCCCCCGTGCCGATCTCGGTCTTGTGCTTGCCGAAACCGTCATAGTTACACGTGATGGTGCCTGCGCCGATATTGGCGTTGGCGCCGACATGCGCGTCGCCGACGTAGCTCAGATGGTTGACCTTGACGCCGGCCTCGAGTGTTGCGGCCTTGGTCTCGACGAAGTTGCCGATTTTCGCGCCGTCGCCAAGCGATGTCCCGGGACGCAACCGCGCATAGGGTCCGACGGATGCGTTCTTTCCGATCGACGTCTGCACGATATGGCAGAAAGAGTGGATGACGGCGCCGTCGGCAATCGAAACACCCGGCCCGATCACGACGAACGGCTCGATCGTGACGTCCTTGCCGAAGGCCGTGTCCGCGGCGAGGTAAGTCGTTTCCGGCGCGATCAAGGTCACGCCCGCATCGAGCGCAGCCTTCCGCAGGCGATCCTGCATGACGCGCTCGGCTTCGGCGAGCTGCGCCTTGGTGTTGATGCCGCGCACTTCATCCTCGCTGGTCTTGATCACGACAGCCTCCAATCCCAGGTCCCGAACGATGGTCACCGCGTCCGTGAGATAGTACTCGCTTTTGCTGTTGGCATTACCGATCTTCTCGATGATCGAAAGCGCCTTGCGCCCGTCAAACGCCATGATGCCGGCATTGCAGAGCGTGACGTCGCGTTCGGCCGGACTTGCATCGGCCTGTTCGCGGATTGCCACCAAACGCCCGTCCTTGACGAGAAGGCGTCCGTAGCCGGTCGGATCGGCGGCCTCGAAGCCGAGGACGGCAAGCGTTGCGCCTTGTTGCAAGGCCACGCGAAGCCGCTCAAACGTTGCCGCCGAAATCAATGGTGTGTCGCCAAAAGCGATCAGCAGATCGTCGGCTCCCCGCGCCAGCGCATCGCGCGCCGCGAGCACGGCATGTGCGGTTCCCTTGCGATCGCGCTGAACGAAAGTCTCGGCGTCAGGCCGGCTTCGTCTGGCTTCATCGCCGACCGCCTGATGATCCGGCCCGACCACGACCGCAAGCGACGTTCCATTGCCCTTGGGCGACGCGGACAGCACGTGCGCCAGCAATGACTGGCCGGCAACCGGATGCAGGACCTTTGGCAGGGACGACCGCATTCGCGTCCCCTCGCCGGCCGCAAGCACGATGGTCAGGCTGGTCCTGCCGCTCATCAGAATTCCCTGGGACTTTCTTGCGCCGACTCTTTCCGTAGCTGCCTGCCCTCATAGAGCGATTTCACCTTGGATGGAAATCGCGATTTGCACGCCTAGCGGTTGGAACCGCCCAATTCCTGTTAAGGTTTACTGAGTGATTCGGTGGGGCCTCGGGGGGCCGAAGACATCTCATGGCTAGGAATACCGACAAGCTGCGCGGCGGCTTCGACGTCGGCGAGACCGGCGGCGCGCTTTCAGGCTTGCTTGCCGAAGACGAAGAACTCGACCGTCATGCGCTCTGGCGGCTCGGAACCTGGGGAGCGGCGTCCGTCGGCGCAGTCATTGTAGCCCTCCTCGCCACCCAATCTTCGATCGGCATCCGGCGTGACCAGTCGGCGTCGGTTGATATCTTGAAGCAAGCGCAACAGCTTCAGCTCAGCGCCAAGGACAGCCAGAACGAGACGCGGCGACTGGCATCCGCGATCGACACCCTCAACGGTGACCGGGACCGGCTTTACTCCCGCGTGGCGGTTCTCGAGCAGGGGTTGGATTCGGTGACCGGCGCGATCGCGCGGGGCCCGGCGTCATCGCCTTCGCAGCCAAGCACAAGCCAACCTGGTCAAGGCAATGCGGGCCAGGGCAATTCCGCTCAAGGCAATTCCAGTCAAGGCAATTCCGGTCAAGCCAGCGCCAATCAATCCAATGCCGCTCAGAGTAGTGCCAACCCCACCAGCTCGCCGACCAGCTCGAACCAGCCTAACGTAAGCCAAGCGAGCGTCAGTCCGGGCACTGCGACGGCGACCGGCTCAACTGGCCCTTCGTCGCCGGCCGCCGCTACATCGGCGCCGCCAGCGGCGTCGGCAGCCTCGAACACTCCGGCAACGACGGCCGCGGTTGAGCCGCAGGCATCGGCCGCGAAGCCATCGCCGCTCCCGTTTCGCCGCCCCCGTGGTGGCGGCTGTGTCGGCCACAGTGCCTGCCACGACGGAAAAGGCCGCTCCCTTGAAAAGGCTGTTGCTGAAAAGCAGGACAAGCCAGTCTCCCCGGCCGCCTCGTCCGAGCCGGGTACAAGATCGGCCACTGCACAACAGGGCGGTACAGCCCATCCGCCGGGTTCGCTGGTCGCCTCGAAGTCGATGATGGGACCGCCCGATCCCGCGGCAGGAAAGCTGATCGAATCCGCAGCGCTGCCAAAGATTGTGAGCCCGCCACCGTTGCCTGAAGTCGCCGCGGTGACGCCGAAGGCTCCTGAGGAAGCCGACGCTCCCGCCTCTGCATCATCGGCGCCAGCTCCCGAACTCGTGGCCTCGCGCACCGAATTTGGCGTCGATGTCGGCAGCGCCAATTCGATTGCCGGTTTGCGGGCACTTTGGCGCGGCCTCCAGAAGTCGCACTCCAACGCGGCGCTGGCAAAACTGCGCCCGATCATCGTCATCAAGGAAAACAACACCGGGCTCGGCATGCAGCTCCGCCTGGTGGCCGGACCGATCAACGACGCTGCGGCGGCAGCAAAGATCTGCGCATCGCTGACGGTGAGCGATCGCGGTTGCACCACCGCCGTGTTCGAGGGACAGCGGCTGGCGCTTGGGCGCCGACGAGATCGACAAAGCCGAAACGACCAAGCCCGCAGCCACCAAGCCCGAGCCCGACGACAAGGCGGCGTCGAACGGTTCCCGATCGGGATCGCGCCGGCATTATTATCCGGCGAGGCGACCTAAGGTGGCTGAAGAGGCTCCGGCCCCGAAGCCGGAACCATCAACACTGTCCCGGCTTTTCAGCAGACGCGAATAGCCGATCGACGCTGCCGTCCACTCACCTTTCAAAAAGTACGCTGTTGCGGGAGGTTACTGCGCCCTCTTGAACTTGTTTCAAGATCGCTTTCGAGAATGGCCTTGCGCCGGTGAACCAAACACGTCAAACCGCGCCTGCATCCCAGAGGACGTCCACCGTGAAGAAGACCCCGTTCCGCCTCACCCCCTACCAGGTGCAATGGCTGCTCATCGTCGGCTTCATCACTGTCGGCTACGCGATCTACGTGCGCTACATGGCGATCGAACTGTCCAGCACATCGCTCGCCTGTGACGCCGGTCTGCAAACCCTGCTTTGCAAGTCGCGGGCGTTGGCGACCAGCCTGTTTCGCAATTCGGTCTTCGGGATCACGGCCGTCGTGATCGCGGTACTTCACCTGCTCCGGCCATCGATCGTCCTGCTTACGCTCGGCCTGATCGCCGCCGGTTTCGGCATCGTGCTGTACAATGTCGTGCTGTCCGGCCTCGCTATCGGCCTGCTTATCCTGGGATTTGCGCGGCCCGCGCCCGCCACAGCGTAGCACCCAGCAGGACATAGATCGCGCAGGTCCATAGCGACTGCCAATTGTCCTTGCCTTCGTTGAAGCCCGTGTAGATTGCGGCCAAGACGAGCAGCCCGGCAAAGGATGCCTCGGCGATGGGACGGGCGCCGTCTTTCGGGCGGTTGAGCAGGCTCAACAGCGCGAACGGCACCACGGCCATGGTCAGTGCCGCAAACGGAAAATCCTTGTAGCGCGGATCGAAGGCAAGCCCGACCGCCGTATCGGCGCCGATCACCGTGGTCACCGCCAAAACCAGGCCTGTAATTCCAACCGCCCACCGCCGGTTGCGATAGTTCGACGGCCCGAACAGTTCGAGGAAGGTCGGTAGCGATTTGCCGGCCATCAGCGCATGCGAGGCAAACAACGGCGAAGCGACACCGGCCGCCAGCAGAAAGCCCCACAACAGCCAGCCGCCAACGCCGTAGCTTTCATAGTACATCTTGTCGCTGGCCACCCCGAGCAGCGCGCCAGCCGCCGTGGCGGAAATGCCGACGGCAATCCAGGAGGTGAAACGCGGCGTCCAGGGCTTCCGCCGCAGCGTGAGCCAGGCCACCGCGAAAACCAGCGCCGCCAAGACCATGCCGGCGGTCATTTGCAGTTTCCAGTTGGGATAGTTGCTGATGGCCAACCCCGGCGGATACTTCAATGCCCGATGGGCGGAGTCGAACAATCCCCAATAACCGCCCATGGTGCCCTCGAGCTGGCGCTTCCACGGCTGGTCGTAGGCTTCGATCAGGTTGACCCGAAACTTTTCACGCTTGGCGAGATCGAGAATCTCCGAAACCACACGCGCCTGATTGGTGCGTGAAGGTAGCGCCGCATCGCGCATCCTTCCCGCACTCGGCCAGCCGGTCTCGCCGATCAGGATTTCCTTGCCTGGAAATGCCACTTCCATCCGCCGCCGGATCGACTCGACATGGCTCGCGGCGTACTTCGCGCGGATCGGAAAATCCTCCCAATAAGGAAGGATGTGAATCGTGACGAAATCGACCGCGTCGTAAATTTCGCGATAGCGCAGCCAGAATTCCCAGACGTCGGCATAGGTCACGGGAACGGGCACCTGCGCCTTGACCAGACGGATCGTGGCCGCCAGATCGGACTGGGTCATTTCGCCGCGCAACAGCACTTCGTTGCCAACCACGAGCGCCGTGATGGTTGAAGGAAATTCCTTCGCGAGCCTGATGCCGGTTGCGACTCTGAACTGCGTTCTTCTGCCGATTGCTGCTGAGCCAAATTCCCTGCATGACTTTCAACCCGACCTTGGCTGCCAATTCCGGCACCTGATCAAGGCCGTTTTCAATCGAATAGGTGCGCACGCAGTCGGATACTTTGACGAGCTGGGCGAGATCTTCGGAAATCTGTTCGGCCGGGATGTGGGTCGCAGCCGCCAACGGCGACTGGTCGCCGCGGAACGGCGCGTAGGACACGCACTGGAGCTTGGCGTTGGGATCGATGGGCGCGCGCGCCAGCGAAATCGGCGTGGCGAGCCACCACCACACCGCGGCTATCGAACCTAAGGATAGTATGAGAAGCGCCAGCGGCGTGCGAAAAGAAATCGGTTCCATCCTCCGGGCAGGGACCGTCGATTAACCGGTCAACGGCTGTCTGCCAAGAGCGGGAAAGGCCGGAGGTGATCCCTACCGTCGGCCGACTTTACCAAAGTTCGATAAAGTTGTGGGTTTGCTTGCCAAAATCCAAAATCTCCGTCATGGGATTCCATCGCGCCTGACTGCCGCATTGGAGTCCTAATTGGTGGGCAAGCGTAACGGGCGGTATCGTATCCGACAGGACTTGCCGGACCGGAGTAAGGCAAGGACTTGCAAAGAGTTGGGCCGGAACCAAATCGGGGAATTTATGCGTCAACGGGTGTTGCAGGGTCGGTTTGCGGTGTCACGTCATTTCATTGTTCCGGGACTGGCCTTGATGCTCAGCGTGGGCGGGGCCCTCGCCCAGAGCGGGGCGCCGGCGAACCCCGACCAGTCCGGCAAGCCCGCCGCTGGCGCGGCCGACGTGGCCAAGGACAACCAGCGCAAAACCGACGAATTTGCCGAGGCCGCCCAGGCCATCAACGGCCCGGCCGGCAATCCCGAATGTGTCTGGCTCGGACGGCGCGTCGTTCGGCTGATGTGGCGCGACGACCTGGACACGGCCTTCCGCCACCTCGACCTTTACGACCGTTTTGGCTGCCCGGGCGGTCACGTACAGGCGGCGTTCCGCTGCCTGACCCGTTTTGGCGCCCAGATCGACGACAAGGTGCAAAAGAGCCTCGACGACCGGGTCCACGCCTGCTGGGTCAATCCAGGCGCCCAACCGCAGGCCGCGGCAGCCGCTCAGCCCGCCGCCCCTTCGGCGACGTCAGGCAACGCCGCCCCGGCTGCCGCCGCGGCACCGGCCTCCCCCGCTCCCGCCGCCAAATAGACGGGAAACAGCAGGCGGCCCACGGCCCATGCCCTTAAATCGCCATCCCGCCACACCAGTTGTTAAATCGCGTGGCAGGATTATTCTTAGAGAAACTCCCATGCCGGCCGAACCTTGGGGACGGGTTCGCTTTGTCCCACTAGATGCCCCTTATGGTTAGTAGCGATGCGCGCCGTCGTCGCCGTCTTGTTGTTGGTTGCCGCCGCTCACGCCGCGCTATGGGGCTTTTTTCAGGAAAAAAAGCAGGCTCCCGATTTCCGCGGCGTGCTGCCTAGTGTCTCCTATGCGCCGTTCGAAGGAACCTGCGCATCCGGATGTCGACAACATCCCGACCGTCGAGAAAATTCGCGACGACCTGAGGAAGCTGTCGACGATCACCCGCGCAATCCGCCTCTATTCGTCGACCGGTGGCGTCGAACTGGTTCCGCCGATTGCCGCCGAGTTCGGCATCAAGGTCACGGTCGGCGCCTGGATCGACAAGAACGCGGAACGCAACGAGCGCGAAATCGATTCTGCGATCAATCTCGCGCGCCGCAACAGCAACGTCATCGGCGTCGTCGTCGGCAACGAAACGATCTACCGCGGTGAACAAAAGCCTGAGGACCTGATCGAGCTGATCAAGCGCGTGAAGAAGTCGGTCAGCGTTCCCGTCACCACGGGCGAAATCTGGAACATCTGGCGCGACTATCCGGAGCTCGCCTATTCCGTCGATTTCATCGCCGCGCACGTGCTGCCTTACTGGGAATATTTCACCGACGCCCAAGCCGTCGATCAGGCGGTCGATCGTTATCAGCTGCTGCGGGATCAGTTCCCGGGCAAGCGCGTCATGATCGCCGAGTTCGGCTGGCCGAGCGCGGGCTACAATTTGCGCGGCGCAATTCCGGGTTCGTTCGAACAGGCCGTCGTGCTGCGCAATTTCGTCTCGCGGGCCGAAGCCATCGGCATGGACTACAACATCGTCGAGGCGATCGATCAGCCCTGGAAATTCTTTGAAGGCGGCGTCGGCCCCTATTGGGGAATCCTGAACGCCTCGCGCGAGGCGAAATTCAGCTGGACCGGCCCGATCGTCAATCCGGACTACTGGAAGCTCGCGACGATCGCCGTGCTCGTTGGCATCCTGATGTCGCTGCCGATCCTGCGGCTGGCGCAGCCGACCGTGCTGCAGGCTTTCACACTCTCGGCCGCGGCCAATGGCGTCGGCGCCTGGGCTGCGACCGTATTCGCCTACTGGGCCGGGCATTATTTCGTGTTCGGTTCGGCCTTTGCTCTCTCCCTCGGCCTGACCCTGCTGGTGCCATTGGTGCTGATTGCAATGGCGCGCGTCGAGGAAATCGCAGCCATCGCCTTTGGCCGCAAGCCGCGGCGTCTCATCGTCAAGGGCGCGCCGACCGTACCCGCGACCATCGGCGACAGCGTGAGCTTCCCGAAAGTCTCGATCCATATCCCGGCCTATTTCGAGCCGGTCGAAATGCTCAAGGCAACGCTCGACGCGGTGGCACGGCTTGACTATCCGAATTTCGAATGCGTCGTGATCATCAACAACACGCCCGATCCGGCGTTCTGGCAACCGATCCAGGATCACTGCCGCGCGCTCGGCGAACGCTTCAAGTTCATCAACGCCGAGAAGGTCCAGGGCTTCAAGGCCGGCGCCCTGCGTATCGCCATGGAGCGGACCGCTGCGGACGCCGAGATCATCGGCGTCATCGATGCCGATTATGTCGTGGGACCGGACTGGCTGAAGGACCTGGTGCCGGTGTTCGCCGATCCGCGCGTCGGCCTGGTGCAGGCGCCGCAGGAGCACCGCGACGGCGATCGCTCATTGATGCACTACATCATGAACGGCGAATATGCCGGCTTCTTCGATATCGGCATGGTCCAGCGCAACGAGGAAAACGCCATCATCGTGCACGGTACGATGTGCCTGATCCGCCGCTCGGCGATGGACATGGCTGGCGGATGGGCCGGCGACACCATCTGCGAAGATACCGATCTCGGCCTGAACATCATCGAGCACGGCTGGCTCACGCATTACACCAACTATCGCTATGGCCACGGCCTGCTGCCCGACACCTACGAGGCGTTCAAGAAGCAGCGCCATCGCTGGGCCTATGGCGGTTTCCAGATTGTCAAAAAGCACTGGCGGCGTTTCCTGCCCGGCGCGAGCCGGCTGACGCGCGATCAAAAGCGCGAATTCTCGCTCGGCTGGTTGAACTGGCTGGGCGCGGAAACGCTGGGCGTCGTGGTCGCGATCCTCAATCTGATCTGGGTGCCGATCGTGGCGTTTGCCGACATCGCCATTCCCGATCGAATCCTGACCTTGCCGATCATCGCAGCCTTCGTCGTTTCGCTGGCGCACTTCCTCATCCTTTATCGCCTGCGCGTGCCGGTGAAATGGGGGCAGATGCTGGGCGCCATGATCGCCGCGATGAGCGTGCAGTGGACGGTGTCGCGGGCGGTCGCGCAGGGTCTGATTACCGAACACCTGCCGTTCGCGCGGACGTCCAAGGGCGGCCTGTCGCGGATGTCGATCGAGTTCCAGGCATTTTGGGAAGCCGTGATCGGCGTGCTGCTGCTGATTGGCGCTGCCGTGCTCGTCGTCACCAACAATTCGAAACAGATCCGCGAAATCTACATTTTCGCCGGCGTGCTGGTGCTCGAAAGCCTGCCGTTCCTGTCGGCGGTCGCGATCGCGATCCTCGAGAGCTCGAGGATCAACTCGTTCAAGTTCTGGCACGACGCCGGCGTGCGCACCGCCGAACTGATCGGCCTGCGGCCGGTCGCGTTGCCGACGGTTGCAGCACCTCCGCAGCCGGTCGCCAACGAAATCCGCTCCGAGGCCAGTTAGGCCGCGGGCCTTTGGGCGATTGAAAGCAACCATCCTTGTAACCCCGCCGGACATCGGCGGGGTTTTTAGTTTCCGGTTCCAGCGAAACCCGGCGGCCAGGCCGAGCGTTGTATCGCCGAACAGATGGAGCTCGAGACAGATGGATCAGGGAACGAAGCATGAGATCATGGTGCTCGCGCTGAGCACGCTGGCAGCCGTCCCGGTCGTTACCGGCGTCGGCCTTGCGATCGTCGCAGGAATTTTGACCTGGTAGGTCAGTGGCCCGATCTCGATCCGCCGAGGTCTCGATCAAGCAACGAACCATCAAGATAGAGATCGCCGGCCGCTCTCGCGCGCATCGGTTCCAGCGCTAACCGCCGATTAATCTCATCAGGGCATAATCACAACCGGTCCTAGTAGTGTAACGCGTAAGGAGCCGTCGCAAGGACGATCCAGCGGCGGTTCTTTTTGTTTTTGAGGTCAGCGCAGTGTCCAATTCAACGGAAGTGCAGAGCCACACCACCGAACAAGAAGTTGAGCCCATAGCATCGAGCAAGCAGTCCAACCGGAAGTCGATCCTGGCACTTTCGGTATTCGCCTTGGGCCTGAATGCGGCGGCGGCCGTCTATACCAATTCACCCTCCGATTTCGCCTTGCCGAACGTCAATATCCCCATGCCGAACCTCAGCAGTTTGGCCGAACTGCTTCCGCACCAGAGGGCTGCTGAACCGGCCCAACCAGATCCGGTGGTCGTCGCGCTGAAGGACATCCAGTCGGCCCAACAGCAACACGCCGCGTCGCTGCTCGAGAACAACTCGGCATTGCAGCAACACACCGCTCAGCTTCAGCACGATTTAACGACTCTTCTCGGATTGAGACAGAGCGTGTCGGAGGAGCAGTCCGACATCAAAAAGATATCGTCGCAGATTTCAACGCTGATGGTGAAGGTCGACGCGCTGCAAAACGCAATAGCGCCGGAGATAACCTCGTCCATTGGCAAGGGACGCGCCCGCAATCGGCTCTCGGCACTGAGCCGCAAAAGACTGGCTCGGCAGTCAAAGCCGATGGGACCGGTTTCGGTTGGAGGCGCCCCTCTTACCTCCGCGCCTGCAACGACAGCGCCTGCGCAGGTTTCGGGCACGATGCAAAGTCCGGAAGGCTGAAGATTGGTCGCGTGGCTTCTGAAGTCCTGCGACAAACAATCCACGACAAACAAGAAGGCCGCCCACCGAGGCGGCCTTTTTCGCGAGATGGTGAGTGACGGGCCTGGAGATCACGCCTTGTCGTGGGCGTACTTCTCGATGACCAGCCGGTTGTACTCCGCGTGAACCGCCTTGCGCGAAATATGCCCTTTGCGGTCTTTGGCTATCTTCAAAAGATCAGGATCAGTCGGCGCCTGTGATTTCTTTTTGAAGCGCGCAAAGAGTTTGTGAGCGGATCCGCTGGTGCTTCCAAATAAGCGGTCAAACAATCCCATTGTGCTCTCCCTGGTCAGAGATTGCGGCCAAGAGACTGCTCCAATCGGTAAATACTGGCAATCATGTTCTGCGCGGTTGCTCAATCCGCCGCAGCCAACCACCCGGTTTTTGCGATGCGGTAGCGCCGGGATCAAATCATCCAGACCATCGCGCCGAGCACCAGGAACCCGGCCACGACCGATGCCACGCAGCAGCGTTCAAACAAGCACATGATGAAAAGCCATCCTGCCTCGAAATAACCTCGAAGCATGACGGCAAACCATTCTCATTCGTTTATGCGGAGGATCAGTAGAACTACGGTATTCGCTGGTTCCTGTCGGCTCCAGAGCCAGAGCGGGCTCATGCCTCATCGAAGCCGGGTCCGTATGGAGCTTCGAGCCGCTGCCAGTTGGGCGCTATCCGACGATCCAGCAGATCATGTTGTACGACCACAAGGCGAGAGCGCAGACCCACGCGACGCTAAGCAGGCCTCCAAACGCTAGCCACACAACCGGGTGCATAGCAAAAAACCTTATCAAGTATCGGTCGGCACTATCGTTTTGAACTTCGCCGACCGCTCGCATGCCTGCCCCTTCGTTGTATGTCTCCGGGGAGAGAAACAGGTTCATGCTCCCGGGCTCGTTGCCGAGGCCCTTCCGGACGCCGGGCGACCGCCGTCGCGGTCGTCAGGCAGTAGGATCGGGTCCTCAAACGATTTGCCCCAGCCGTTCTTCGCCAGCCTCAGCGATCGAGGAGCCAGGCAGCCAACACAACCAGGGGGACGACCGGCATCAACACAATGGCGCAGACCAAAATGGCGTCCGCCCATTTTCGGTAACCCGAGCCGGTCGGGAACTTCATGCCCACACGATTGGCAAGGAAGATCACGGCGCCCATAGCCAGCCAGTAGAGAAGTATCCAAAGAGCAGCGTTCCACAACATGCTCAAATCCTCCGAAGAGCTCTCGCATGTCCCGGAGGAAAGCGCGAGCATCCCTGCCACGTCACTTGGTGAGGGTTGTCGCTGCGGCGTGTGAGGGCGGGCGATGGTGGCCTGGCTTCCGCAATCGGCCAAGTATGGCCACCTGCCGCTACAGTTTTACTCCATCGCCCAAAGTCATGTGACGCTCACGACCAAAAGGGCGATCCCGATGATGGAAAGGCGATATAGCAAAGCATCGTTCATGCGATGCTCCCCCTCTGCGACAGTGCGTTGAATGACGATTATGCGACCCGCTCTTTCTGTTTGATCTAGATCAAGGGATTCTGGGTGGCAGATTGGCGCGGCCTATAAATGACCCGATATAACGGTGCGACACTGCGGTCGCTGGAGGGAATGGGAAATACCGGGAACCCTCTCGATGCGCGCTTGCTCGATGGCGCAGCGGGCGGCTCAGGCATCCTGCTTTTCTCCCTGGATGTCCTGAGCTGTTCTCACGGTTCAAAGCAACGATCTGCGCGCGAGTTCGTTCTGCAATGCTTGCTACGAAAGGACGTTACATGCCAGTCAGGATGTTACTCGCGATCGCGATCGCTTCTGCGTTTTCGATGCAATGCCAAGCGCAGACTCCACAGAGCGCGTGGCAGCAAAACGGCTACCGGCCACCCAATAGCACCTGGCAGCAGAATGGTTATCAGCCGCCACGAAGTGCATGGACCGATCAAAAGCAAAGCAGGGGGAAAGCTGTTCGGAAGCAACCGAACAGCGGCGCAGAGGTGATCACCAGGCCATAAGGCCAGCGCTTTAGTCTGTGTAGTACGTGAGATGTGCGCGTACCGTTCTTGCGCATCTCACCAAGCCTGATCTTTTGCTGGTGGCGCATCCCCTCGTCGAAGCGATGCAACGGTGGAGAGCCGAGCCGCTACGGCTTGGGCCTAGCTACCGAGGGCCTTCGAGGTGACTGCGTGATGACGCCTGTGGATGGAGCGCCAGCCTCCGCCGGCTTCACTTCCCAATTGCTCCCGGCAGCAACTTTCTGGGAAGAAAATTCGTTCGCGGACTGTCGTAAGCCATTGATTTTGCTTGGTGAGCGCGCTGGGGATCGAACCCAGGACCCCGTGATTAAAAGTCACGTGCTCTACCATCTGAGCTACGCGCTCGCTCGAGGCGCTGTGTAGGGGCCAGCCGGGTTCGGGTCAATAGTGCGGGCTACTGTTGCGGTGATATCCGATCGTCAGGCGGAATCAGGCGGGCCCGCTCGAAATTATCGTGGGACGATCCGGTCGCGGCCTGTCCTCATCGCCGGCGAAGTTCGACTGCAAGCCGGCGGCTACTTTGCGATCCCCCGACAGCAAATAAGGGAGCGACTGCTCCCTTATGCTGCAAGAATCTTGATACCCCACCAGACCACCGCGATCGCTATAACGATACACGTGGCAGCGAGGGCGTTTTCCAAGGCAGATGAAGGCATGGTGTTGCTCTCATTTGCCTACCCCGGTGAAACGCTAAGTGATTCCAACGGGTACCTGCAACCTGGCAAAGGTTAATATGAACAGCTTGATGCAACGCGCGATCGTTCGGGAACCCTGGCGATCGCGCCGGTTGCGTGGCTTCATGGCCGATGAAATACGAGCGTCCGCAACTCGATGCTTTCGCGTGGCGGTGCATTCGCCGGCGTCGTCGGATCGACGAACGCCGTATGTGGCGCAAACCGTGACCGGCCGTCGATCGCCGAGTCGTAACACTTCAACAGCAGCGCTTCGTCGGCTGTCATCTCCGGAAAATAGAACCAGCGGTGCTGCTGGTTGAATTTCACCGAATAGGTTTCGCCGCTTCGGTTCGGATAAATCAAATCGGAGGCAACGAGATCGCCTGCGGCAACGCTGGTCGCGTCGCACAGCGCCAGCGGCGTATCGCGCACCGGCCCGCGGATCGGACGCCAGAGGTTGATCACCTGCACGCGGCCCTTCAACAGCTCGTCCGCCTCCGCCGGCAGGTGCTCGCGCACGCGGTTGGCGCCGGATGCCTCGGTCTGATCGACGTGGACACGGGTCGCCGGTTGCCTCGGCCCTGCCCCACGGACATCATCCGCGCCCTCAACCCGCCTGCGGACGGTGTGATCGAAAATGAAAACGCGATCCGCGCGCAACGTGGCCCTGAGGAATGCTTCCACGGCCGGGTAATAGACCTCGCGGACTTCCTTATCGTTGTAGAAATCTCGCACCGCCGTTGGATGGCGAACCAGCGCAAAGCCCTCGCGATCGAGTGAGAAGCTCCCAGCAACCGGACGGCCGTCGAAGATCGGGACCTGATGCGCCTCGGGCAACGCCGTTGATTTCGGCTGGCCGGCCGGCGGATCGAAAGCGTAAGTCCGCGGCTTGCCTGCCGTCGGCGCGAGGTAATTCAATTCTGCACGGACGAACGGTAAGGATTCGATTTTTCTCTCGATCAGGCTCATGCGCAACTCCCGGGATTAATGCATGTGCTTCAAGAATTGGCGCGAGGCGCGCAAGGACGCAAGCAGGCACGCCAAATAGCAATGCACCACCCCTTTCCGGCAGCGCGGGAGTAAATCCTTCCGCGGAACGAAAGGCGCGACGGAAATCTTCTTCTGCGCAAATAGCGCCTCAAGCGATCGTGAGCATGGGACAATCTTGGAGATCGCCGCCTTTCCCGAGCCGCACGATGATCAGGCGCTTCAGGTCGTGCGCATCACTTGCGCGGGGTCGGCGCGTGGATCGCGCGGCGCCCAACGGCCAGCTTCCACCTGCGCAATGAATTCGGCGACATGGCGGTTGAACAGCTCGGGTTCTTCGAGGTTCAACGTGTGGCCCGTCTTCGGAAACACGACGAGACCCGATCGGGAAATCGTGCGCTTGAGAAACAGCCCGGGCTGGAGGCAATGGTCGTCCTCATCTCCAACCATCACCAGAACCGGTGTCTGCATCGCGCGAAACTCGGCTTCAAGGTCGTACAGTGAAGGCCGCCGCATCTGCACGCCACGCATGGTGTTGGCGGCTCCGCGCGCATCGTGTTGCGCCAGACGGTCCGCAAACAGCCGCCAGCCGCGCGGGTCCTTTTCCTGGAATTGAACGCGCGAGGCACCCTCCGCATAGACCGGCGCGAAGTCCTTGGCGCCTCGCTTTTCGAAGTTTTCGGCAACCTGGGCCGAGACGCCCTTGAAATAGTCCTCATGGACTTTCTCGGCGCCATAGCCCGCACCGGCGGCAACCACCGACAGCACCCGCTCCGGATGGCGAAGCGCGGCATGAAGGCTCGCAAAACCTCCCATCGACAGGCCGACGACGTGCGCCTTCTCGATTCCGGCGGCATTCAATATGTCGATAATGTCGTCGGCTGCGCGCGCCTGCGAATAAGCATCGACCGGCGCGGGGATATCGGACGGCGGATATCCGCGTGCAGCGAAAGTGAGGCACTGGTGACGACGGGCGAAAAAGTTGAGTTGGGGTTCCCAGCTCCAATGGCTGCCGCCGAATTCGTGGACGAAGATGATCGGCGTGCCTGAACCTGCGCGTTCGTAGAACAGATTGATACCGTCGCTCGTCTTGGCAAAGCTCATCGTTCAGTCCTCAGATCACGGAGCGACGGGACGCGATGCCGCCGTCCACGGTGAAGATCGTGCCTGACGTGTAACCGGAGCGATAGGACGCCAGGAACACGATGAGATCGGTCACTTCGTGGACGTGAGCCGGCCGCTTGAGCGGATAGCGGTCCTGTAACTCCTTGTAACGGTCCTCGGTGCCAAACATGTCCTTGGAACGCTTCTTCAGCATGTTGTAGATGCGGTCGGTGTCGACAGGTCCGGGATTGACGCCGACGACACGAATATTGTCGTCCAGCGAATGTCCGCCCATCGCGCGGGTGAAGGCCATCAGGCTGGCGTTGCCGGTCGTCCCCGCCACATATCGGGGATCGAACACCTCACCGCCGTTGCCGATGTTGTTGATGATCACTCCGCCGCCGCGCGCCTTAAGTTTCGGATAGATGGCACGCGTCAGATTGATGTAGCCGAACACCTTCAGCTCCCAGCCGGCGCGCCATTTCGCTTCGTCGACATCCCAGAGGCTGCCGCTCGGAATCACGCCGGCATTGTTGACAAGGATGTCGATATTGCCGACCGCGTCGACCAGAGGATCGATCTCTCCGGGAGCCGTGAGATCGAGTGGATGGATCGCGACCCTCACCCCGCATGACTTCTCGAGTTCCGACTTGAGCGCTTTCAGGCGGTCCTCGGAGCGGGCGACAAGATGGAGATGGCAGCCTTCGGCGGCGAAGCCACGCGCAACGCCCTCGCCGATGCCTTGAGAAGCGCCGGTGACCAGCACCGTTTTGCCCTTCAATCCCAAATCCATGATCGTCAGCCCCTCTCTTCGACGATACCGGCCGGGTTGCCCCGCTTCTTCAACGCACATGATACTCTGGCATACAATGCAGCGGGCATAGTGGCCAATTGTTATGCAGGATTGCAATTCTGGCATAATCAGACTTGCCTCTCCCTGCGTTCGAGATGATGCTGCTCATCAACGCAAGCGGCGATCGCCGGGAATCTCGGGAGAAGGTCGATGGTTTCACGTCGGGACGTATTGAAGGTCATCGCCGGCAGCGGAATCGGCGCAGCGAGTCTTTCCCTGGCCACGCCCGCCCTTTCGCAAGGCGCAACGAAAGCAACCTTCACTACCTCATGGATTCCGGAAGGCCCCAACCTGTTTGCTTATGTCGCCCGCGACAAGGGGTTCTGGAAAAAGGCCGGTCTTGATGTGAGCGTCGCGCGCGGATCGGGATCGGGAGCCGCGGCGCAGGCCGTCAGCGCCGGTACGTTTGATTTCGGCATGGCCGCCACCCCGACCGTGATCGTTCAGGCCGCCAAGAAACTGCCGATCACCTGCATCGGCCAGATCAACTACGACGCGCTGATGGGTATCGGCCTGTTGGCGGGTTCGCCGATCAGACAGCCGAAGGATCTCGAAGGCAAGAAACTCGGCGCCAGTGTCACGTCAGGCGAATATCCGTTCTTGCCGCTCTACGCGGAAAAGGCCGGCTTCGATCTTGCGAAAGTCCAGATGGTGCAGCTCGACGGCAAGGTGCGCGAGCGTTCTCTGATGGAGAAACAGGTCGATGCCGCCTCCGCCTTTGCCACCAGCACGATTCCCTCGCTGGCGCCGCTCGGCACCGACGTTCGTTTCATGTTGTTCCGCGATGCCGGCATCGAGTTCTACGGCCAGTCGCTGACCACACAGCCGCAACGGCTGGAAAAAGACCCGAACCTCTGCGCCGCGCTCGTCGAAGGCGCGATGGAGGCCATTCGCTTCACCATGACGAATTTCGACGAGGCGGTGGAAATCTTCCTGAAGGCCAACAGTGAAGTCGCGATGTCCTCGACTGGCAAGGAATATGCCCGGATCGGTCTTGGCCTGACCAACCTGACCAATCTCGTGCCGGAAGTGAAGGAGCACGGTTTCGGCTATGCCGACCCAAAGAAGGTCGCCACGATGGCCGATCTGGTCGTGAAGTATGCGGCTGGCGACGGTGCGACCCGGCCCGACGTCGAAACGCTGTTCACGAACAAGTTCGTCGGCAAGGTTACCCTGAGCGGCGACGAACTCACCGCCGCCGAAAAGAACGCAGCCGCCTTCCGCAAATACGTGAGCTGACACTAGTTCGCGACCGGGAATCGGAAATCGATGCTTGCCGCTGAAACCGCCCTCGACGTGACGCTGCCCCCGAAGCCGCTGGTGTCGGTCAGCAACGTGCAGAAGACCTATTTTACGCGGCAGGCCCCGGTGCAGGCCGTGGCCTCGGCGTCCGTCAATGTGGCGCGAGGCGAATTCGTCTCCCTGCTCGGTCCCAGCGGATGCGGCAAGAGTACGCTGCTGATGATGATTGCGGGACTGGAGCAGCCGACCGGCGGATCGATCCTGCTCGGCGGCACTGAAGTCAGGGAGCCGCGCCGGGAAATCGGCGTCATTTTCCAGGACGCAACGCTGTTGCCGTGGAAAAGCGCGCTCGACAACGTGCTGTTTCCAGTCCGCATCCTCAAACTTCCGATCGAACCCTATCGCCGCCGCGCGCACGAGCTGTTGGCCATGGTTGGCCTGTCGGAATTCGAAAACAAGAAGCCGTCACAGCTCTCCGGCGGCATGCGGCAACGCGTGGCGATCTGCCGGGCGCTGATCCACGATCCGGAAATTCTCCTGATGGACGAGCCCTTCAGCGCACTCGACGCGATTACCCGTGACCAGATGAACGTCGCGCTCTCTGAAATTCTGGAGACCTACAAGAAGACCGTCATTTTCGTCACCCATTCCATTCGCGAAGCGGCATTCCTCTCCGACCGGGTCGTCGTGATGGGCGGCCGGCCGTCGACCATCATGCTCGACATGAAGATGCCGTTCGAACGGCCGCGGCGTTTCGAGCTTGAGGAAACGCCGGAATTTGTTTCCGTTTGCCGCAAGCTGAGGCTCACCATTGAGCAAGCGCACGGCGGTTCGCCCGCAATTACCCCGCCCGCACAAGCGCGCAGCGCGATGATCGAGTGAGGGCGCGCATGGATTCGAGCGGAATTCCGTCGACAGGCATGGGCACTGAAACAGGAGCGATCATCGCCAGTCCGGCCACGAGGGATGCTGGGCTAAGCCGGCTGAGGAGTGCGGGATTGCCGCTCGGATTGGCCGCCATTGTGCTCATCGCCTGGCAACTCGCGGTCACCCTGGGTCATATCCCGCCGGTCATCCTGCCCTCGCCGATCTCGATCGCGAAATATATTTACGAGCGCTACGACATCCTCTTGATGCATGCCGTTCCGACGACGCTGGAATCAGCCGCTGGATTTGCGATCGCAACCCTGCTCGGAATTGGGCTCGCGATCATCATCACCTATTCCGAAATGGCCCGCGAGGCGCTTTATCCCAATCTCGTCTTCTTCCAACTGATCCCGAAGATCGCGCTCGCGCCGCTCTTCATCATCTGGCTCGGAATCGGATCGCAGTCGCGGATCGCGTTTGCAGTGTTCATCGCGTTTTTTCCGATCGTGATATCGACGGCCGCGGGCTTCGCGAGTGTCGACAAAAGCATGCTGCGGCTTTGCCGGGCGCTCACCGCCAATGAGTGGCAAATATTTTCCAGCGTGCGTTTTCCAGCCGCGCTGCCGTACATCTTCAGCGGCATGAAGATCGCCATCACACTCGCGATCATCGGCGTCATCATCGGCGAATTCATCACCGCCCAGGCTGGTCTCGGTTATCTCATCATTTTTGCGACCGCGCGGGCTGACACCGAGATATCGATGGCCGCAATCGTGGTCCTGTGCATTTGCGGTTTGTTGCTTTACGGAATGGTGGCGCTCGCTGAATTGATCGCGAACCGGTTTTACTCGGCGGAAAACCCATGAAGGTCATCCAGGACACATCACGGTCGATCGAGATGGCCGTCTTGGCCGATGAGCCGGAGTCGCTGTCGGCCAACGTCGTTCATCGCCTCGAACTCGAAATCCTCAAGGGCCAGCGCAAGCCCGGCGATCGGCTCGACGAGCGGCAACTGGCCGATCATTTCGGCGTTTCCCGTACTCCCGTCCGCGAGGCGTTGCAGCGGTTGGCTGCGAGCGGCCTCGTGGTCTCGCGCGGCCGTCAGGGATTGCAGGTTGCGCAACTATCGCTTGCCGATCTCCTCGATGCCTTCAGCGTGGCAGCGGAGATGGAGGCACTGGCGTCAGCTCAGGCCTCGCGCCGCATCCGCCCCGACCAGCGCGAGCGGCTCGAAGCAGCGCACCAGGCTTGCGCGGCGGCAGCCGGCGTGCGCGATGTCGACGGCTTCTACGAAGCCAACCTCGAATTCCATGAAACGATCGCTGCCGCCAGCCACAACCGTGTCCTGCGCGAAGAGTTGCGCCGGCTGACAGTCAAGATTTCACCGTACCGCAGAACCATCACTTTCCAGCCGGGACGCATGGAATCCTCGATCCCCGAACATGAACTGGTCATGCAGGCGATCTTCCGCGGCGATGCCGTGCAGGCGAGCCAGGTGATGCGCTCGCACGTCACGCTGCTCGGCGACGGCCTTTCCGACCTGCTGCATTTTCTGCAGCTCTACGGTGATCAGAACCTCCTGACCGGGCTCGCCTGATCCGATCCGGGACAGAACGTCGAGTGATCACTGCGACGTCGCCCCGAGGTGGATCGCCAGGATCTCCTCGGGCGTTTCATTGACATCGATGGTCTGGGCGTTGCTGCCGACGAACTCAAGGACCGTCTTGTTACCGTCACGCCGCATGCCGCCAACAAGCGAAATGTTCACGTGATAGGCGTCGTCCGTGCCAAACCGGCTGCATTTGATCCAAAAGCGCATCGGCAACTCCACAGATAAGAGAAACGAGAGATAACGGCCTACATCAAGAGGCCGCCCGCAACTCACGCGCAGCAGCAACCATGTTGACGAGCGCCGGCCGCACCTCTTCCCATCGCCGCGTTTTCAGGCCGCAATCGGGATTGATCCAGAGTTGCGAATCCGACAACCGCTCCCTGGCCAGCGAAATCAGCGACTTCATCTCGGCTATATCAGGCACACGCGGCGAATGGATATCGTAGACGCCCGGCCCGATCTCGTTGGGATATTTGTATCCCTTGAAGGCTTCCAGCAATTCCATTTTCGATCTGGACGTCTCGATCGAAATCACGTCCGCGTCCATGGCCGCGATGGCATCGATGATGTCGTTGAACTCGGAATAGCACATGTGGGTATGAATCTGCGTCTCGTCGGCGACGCCTGACGAGGAGACACGGAAACTGTCGACAGCCCAGTCGAGATAGGTTTTCCATTCCGATTTTCGCAACGGAAGACCTTCGCGAAGCGCTGCTTCGTCGATCTGGATCATGGTCGCACCGGCCTTTTCGAGGTCGATGACCTCCTCGCGGATCGCAAGCGCGATCTGCCGGCAGGTGTCGCTTCGGGGAATGTCGTCGCGAACGAACGACCAATTCAGAATGGTCACGGGCCCCGTCAGCATCGCCTTCATCGGCTTTTGGGTCAGCGACTGCGAGTACCGCCACCAATCGACCGTCATCGGCGTCGGCCGGGAGACGTCGCCGAAAATAATGGGTGGCCTGACATAGCGCGATCCATAGGATTGGACCCAGGCATGCTTGGTGAAGACAAATCCGGAAAGCTGTTCTCCAAAATACTGAACCATGTCATTGCGTTCGAATTCGCCATGCACGAGAACGTCGAGGCCGATCTCTTCCTGCCAGCGCACGGCTCGGGCCGTCTCCTCCCTGAGAAACGTCACGTACTGCGCCGGGTTCAGCTCTCCCCGCATATGGGCAGCGCGCGCGTTGCGGACGGCTGTTGTCTGCGGGAACGACCCGATCGTCGTGGTCGGGAACTTCGGAAGCCCAAAGCGGGCGCGTTGAACCTTGGCACGGTGAGGAAATACGCTCCTCCGGCGGCGCATGGACTCATTGATCGCCGACATTTGCCGGGCGACATCCGCATTGTGGATCTTGGGCGATGCCTTGCGGCTCGCCGCCGCTTTTTCGGATGCGGCAAGCGTTTCCAGAACGCTCGCGCGACCGTCCGCCAGCGCCTCGCCGAGCGTGGCAAGCTCTTTCATCTTCTGGACCGAGAAGGCCAGCCAGGTTTTCACTTCCGCATCGAGTTCGGTCTCGAGCTCGATATCGATCGGAACATGCAGCATCGAGCACGAGGGCGCGATCTGGACCCGATCTTTGCCGAGCCGCGCAATGGCGGGCTCCAGCCGGTCGAGCAAGGCGGCCAAGTTGGAACGCCAGACATTGCGGCCGTCGATCACGCCAAGCGACACGACGAGATCGTTGCGGGCGCGAGCCGTGATCTGTTCCAGTTGCTCCGGTGCGCGAACCAGGTCAACGTGTAGCCCTGCGACCGGCAGCGCCAACGCCGTTTCAAGATTGTCGCCCAGCGCCCCGAAATAGCTGGCGAGCATGATCTTCATGCCGGGCAGTTCGAGCGCCAAACGTCCATAGGCCTTGCGCAACGCGTTGCGGGAGGCTTCGTCGAGGTCCAGAACCAGGCACGGCTCGTCGAGCTGCACCCAATCGGCGCCGCGTTTGGCAAGTTCCTGGAGAACCTCGACGTAGACCGGCATCAAGCGATCGAGCAGCGACAACGGATCGAACGCCGCGCCGGCGCTCTTGCCGAGCTTTAGAAATGTCACGGGACCAAGCAGTACCGGACGTGTCTGATAGCCGAGGCTTTTCGCTTCCTCATATTCCTCGATCGGCTTGCGCGAGGTGAGCGCGAAGGTCTGATCCTTTCGAAACTCGGGCACCATGTAATGGTAGTTGGTGTCAAACCACTTCGTCATCTCCTGCGCGGCGGCGCCATGGGCATGATGGGCATGGCCGCAATCCGCGCCGTCATTGTCGGCGTGCGCGCCGCGCGCCATCGCGAAATAGGTCGCGAGCCCGACCGCGCCGCCTTTCCAGCCGTAGACGTCCGGGACGGCGCCGACCATCACGCTGGTATCGAGCACATGGTCGTAGAGTGAGAAATCGTTCGAGGGAATGACCGTCACCCCGAGCGATTTCTGCCGCGCCCAGTTGGCCGCGCGCAATCCGGCGGCGACCTCGAGCAACTGGGCTTCGGTGGATTTTCCGGCCCAGTAACTCTCAAGCGCGAGTTTCAGTTCACGCCGAGGACCGATGCGCGGCGTACCGAGTGTAGCAACAGGAAGTTTCTGAAGAGACATAGCTTCAACCTCATATCTTTTGGAGGCAAACGGCCATGGCGGATGCGTGCAGAGGAAGTCGCGTGAACGACATATCTGCCTGGCGCACCACCGGGACACCCCGCCCGTGGACGAACAATATTGTCGGGGCAGGTCTCCTGGCTCACGGGTCGTTGCTGCTGTCCGGCCTTCCCGAAGCCGCTTGGCTTCAGTGACGTCAGTTGGACAGCAGCTCGCCGTTTACAGTTGCGGGAGCAGCGCCGGCATTGCACCGGCTTCCCTCTTAGCTCCGGATCAAACAGGATACGGAGAACCTCGATGTTTCCGATTAGCTGCAACGGGACTGCTTCATCGACCTCCTGATCTATCTCTGCGGCATTCCCAAGGGAACGATGGTTTGAACGATCGAAGCATCCAGCGCTTCGTAGTCATGAAGCCCGATCGTGGCGTAGAGTTCGGCGCGGGTTTGCATGTGCTCCACCATCTTGTGAGTGCCCCCATCGCGCCGAATGGCTGCGTAAAGCTCCTGTTGAGCCTTGTTGGCTACTCTCAGGGACGAGACCGGCCAGATGACCATCGCATACCCCATGCTTTCGAATTCGGCTGCCGTGAAGAACGGCGTCCTGCCGAACTCCGTCATATTGGCAAGCAACGGCACGCCGTGCAGATGACTGGCGAAGGCGCGAAACATCTCCTCGGTATCGAGTGCCTCCGGGAATATGGCATCAGCACCAGCGTCCACATAAAGTCTGGCGCGGGCGACCGCGCCATCCATTCCCTCGCTCGCGGCCGCATCCGTACGCGCGATAATGACGAGATCGCGACGGGCTTTCGCAGCGGCGGCGATCTTTGCGGCCATGTCGTGGGCATCGATCAACTTCTTGTCGTTCAGATGCCCGCACTTCTTCGGCAACACCTGATCTTCGAGATGAAGAGCGCCGGCGCCGGCTTCCTCAAAAATACGAACCGCGTGCATGACGTTGAGCGCTTCGCCATAGCCGGTGTCGGCGTCGACGAGCAACGGCAGACCGGAGGCTCGAACAATCTGGCGGATGAAGGAGCCGACGTCGTCGACCGTGATGATACCGAGGTCCGGTAACCCCATCGAAGCCGTCATGGCCGCACCCGACAGATACAGTCCTTCAAAGCCGGCGGCCTTCGCCTGCAAAGCGGCCATGCCGTTGTGTGCGCCGGGAAGCTTCAGGATTCCCGGCCGCCTCAGCAGCTCTCGAAAACGGTTACCGGCAGATTGCAACGGAAGATCGGAGGCGACCAAATAGACCATTGGCATTCCCTACGCCGCGCGCGCCGGCGAAGATTCGTTTCCTCGCTGTGAGAGCGGGACGAACGCCTGATTTTCCGGCCCGACATAATTTGCCGCCGGACGGATTATCTTGTTGTCGATGCGCTGCTCGATAATGTGAGCGGCCCAGCCGGAGGTCCGCGAGATCACGAAGAGTGGAGTGAACATCGCCGTGGGCACTCCCATCGAGTGATAGGATACCGCGCTGAACCAGTCGAGATTGGCGAACATCTTCTTCGTCTCGGCCATGACGATTTCGATTCGATCGGCGATGTCGAACATTTTCGTCGACCCTGCTTCGCGCGACAGCCGACGCGCCACCTCCTTGATTATCTTGTTGCGGGGATCGGCAATCGTATAGACCGGATGACCGAAGCCGATCACGACTTCCTTCCCGACGACCCGCCGGCGAATGTCGGCCTCTGCCTCATCGACGCTGGCGTAGCGCTTCTGGATTTCAAACGCGACCTCGTTGGCGCCACCGTGCTTCGGTCCTCTCAGGGCGCCGATGCCTCCCGTGATCGCCGAATAGATGTCGGCGCCCGTGCCGGCAATCGATCGTGCCGTGAAGGTCGAGGCGTTGAATTCGTGCTCGGCATAGAGATTGAGCGAGGTGTGCATCGCGCGTACGTGTGCCTCGGGCGGCTTATGGCCGTGCAGCAGGTGCAGGAAATGGCCGCCGATCGTCTCGTCTTCAGTTTCGACCTCGATGCGGCGGCCGTTCTGAGAGAAATGGTGCCAATACAGCAGCATCGAACCGAGCGAAGCCATCAAGCGATCGGCAATGTCGCGCGCGCCGGGATGATTGTGGTCGTGCGCCTCGGGCAGAACGCAGCCGAGTGTCGAGACGCCGCTCCGCATCACGTCCATCGGGTGAGCCGCCGCTGGCAACACTTCAAGCGCGCTCCGCACCGCGCTTGGCAAGCCACGCAGGCTTTTTAGCTTGGTCTTGTAGGCTGCAAGTTCCGCGGCCGACGGCAAGCTACCGTGCACCAGAAGATGCGCGATCTCTTCGAACTCGCAGGTCTCGGCGACATCGAGAATGTCATAGCCGCGATAATGCAGGTCATTGCCGGAGCGGCCGACGGTGCAAAGCGCAGTGTTGCCGGCGATGATGCCGGAAAGCGCAACCGATTTTTTCGGCACTGAGCCGGTTTGCGGGTTGTTCTCAGCCATGTCGATCCTCCTCGAGGACTTATCTAGGTCTGTCTGGGCGACCAATCGAAGATGCCGCGGGCTTTCGTGTCGCCCAGCTTTTCCGGATCAGCCATAAAGGTGAGTGCAACAACTTCCTGTGCCGAAAGCTCCGGCAGACGCCCAACCAGGGAAAGGAAGCGCGTCTGCTCGGCGGGATAGATGACGCCGTCGGCGAGTTGCTGGAATTTGGCGACATATTGCGCCCGGGCGAACGGACGCGCACCGAGCGGATGCGCGTCGGCTACGGCGATTTCGTCAGTGATGACCGAGCCACCCTCCAGCGTGACGACGACACGCCCACCAAAGGCTTTCCATTTGGGATCACGACTGTGATAGCGCTCCGTCCACGTTGGATCTTCGACCGTAGAAATCTTGTGCCACAGCGCGACCGTTTGCGCGCGCCCGGCGCGCTCTGATGCGTATGAGCGCTCGTGGTGCCAACCGCCGTCTTCCAGGGCCACCGCGAAGATGTACATGATGGAGTGGTCGAGCGTTTCGCGGCTTGCCGTGGGGTCCATTTTTTGCGGATCGTTGGCACCGGTACCGATCACATAATGCGTGTGATGGCTGGTATGGATCACGATGTTGGCGACCTTCGAGAGATCGCCGATCTTTGATCTCAAGCGGCGCGCAAGATCGATCAACGCCTGGCTCTGATATTCGGCCGAATGCTCCTTGGTGTAGGTGTCAAGGATCGCGCGCTTCGGCTCGCCAGGCTCAGGCAGTGGCACGGCATAATCCGCCTTCGGCCCGGACAACAGATAGGCGATGAAGCCGTCCTCGCCTTCCCAGGCGGGCGACGGGGCACCCTCGCCGCGCATGACGCGGTCGACGGCTTCGATCGCCATCTTGCCCGCAAAGGCCGGCGCATAGGCCTTCCAGCTCGATATCTCGCCCTTGCGCGACTGCCGCGTCGTGGTCGTAACATGCAGGGCCTGCTGCACCGCTTGGTAGATCGTTTCGGTTGGAAGCTTGAGAAGCGTGCCAATGCCCGCCGCCGCCGATGGACCGAGATGGGCGATGTGATCAATCTTGTGCTCGTGAAGGCAGATCCCTTTGACGAGATCGACCTGGATTTCGTAGCCGGTCGCAAGGCCGCGGATCAGCGCCGGGCCATCCAGCCCGCAATGTTGTGCAACCGCGAGGATCGGCGGAATGTTGTCGCCGGGGTGCGAATAATCCGCGGCAAGAAAGGTGTCGTGAAAATCCAGTTCACGCACGGCGACGCCATTGGACCATGCCGCCCACTCCGGTGAGACGCGTTGGCGATGAGGCAGGCCGAAGATGGTCGCGCCGGGTGCGAGCGGGTGCGTCACCGATTGGGCGCGCGCACTGGCGACCGGCCGCCGCCGGAGCGAGGCTGCCGCCACGGCCGCGTTGTCGATGATGCGATTGCCGAGCATCTCGATGACGGCCGGTTCGACCGCGACCGGATCGGATGCAACTTCCGCAATCTTCCATGCCAACTGGTCGGCTCGCGCCAGTTTTTCGGAGGACTTGTAAGTTCGGACGACGTGCGATTTCACGACCGCATTGCCTTTCGATTTTGTTCAGGGAAAGGACACCACAGGCGTCGGCCTGCCGGCCTCATCGACTGCGACCATTTCGAAGGAGCCGCGCATCGCTACCCGTCGCCGGCCCGTGACCAGCGTCTCCGCAATCACTTCAACCGCCACAGTCATTGAAGAGCGGCCGACTCGCTCGACCGACGCGGTGAGTTCGACGAGTTCTCCCACGCATACCGGTTCGTGGAATTGCACCTTGTCCGATGTCGCCATCACGACGGCCCGCCGGGCGCGACGTGTGGCGGCCACGAACGCTGCCTTTCCCATCAGGCTGAGGCCAGCGCCGCCGAACAGCGTGCCGTAATGGTTGGCTTGTTCTGGAAAGACCATTTCGACGAAACGAGTTGGTTCAACCACGTGGTTAACCCTTCTGAGGGAGATCGCATCGACCGGGTCCGGGTGCCCTTGCGGCTTCGCTGCACATTCGCAATATTCGCAATAGCCAGGCCGAGTAAATGGCTGAAGATGTATGTGTTTGCGAAGACGATGCTGCAAATTTGCAAAGTTTGCGAAGCGAGAGGATCGGCCATGAAGAAGGCCTTTATGGGCGTGCGGCTGAAGCGTTTGCGTGAAGAGCGGCAACTCACGCAGCAGGCGCTGGCGTCGGCTATTGGAATCTCGCTGAGCTATTTGAATCAGTTGGAGAACAATCAGCGCCCGCTCACGATTGCTGTGCTGCTCAGACTCAATGCGGCGTTCGGCATCGACGTCCAACTGTTTTCCGAAGACGACGAAGCTCGCCTCATCGCCGACCTTCGCGAGGCGCTGTCCGATCCACATATTGGCGAATCGATTTCCACCGCCGAACTTCGCGAACTTGCTGTCAACATGCCGGCGGTGGGACGAGCACTGGTCGGCCTTAATCGCCGGTATCGACAAGCGGCGGAACAAAGCGCATCGCTTGCCGCCCGGCTGGGAGAGGATCGTCAGGCCGAAACTGCGATCCTGCCCTCAACATCCTATGAAGAGGTTCGCGACTTTTTCTACGCGCGGCACAACTACATTGCCGAACTGGACGAAACGGCCGAGCGACTCGCCGAAAAGCTGGATTCATCCAGGCTTCCGACGCCCGCCGTCCTCCAACAGTATTTGCGCACCGAGTTCGGCGTTAGCGTCATCGTCGACAGTGCCTCACCGGGCGCGCATCGGCGGTTCGATCCCGAAGGCAGAACGCTGCACCTTTCGCGAGCCTTGGAACCTGGACAGCAGGCGTTCCAGCTTGCGACGCAAATCGCAATGCTTGGCTTCGACAAGGATTTGGCGGCGCTGGTTGACGGCGCTCGTTTTGCAAATGCAGAAACCCGCGGCCTCGCCCGCATTGGCCTTGCTAATTATTTTGCCGGCGCGCTCATCATGCCGTACGGGAAGTTTCTAGGCGCGGCCAATGAGCTGCGCTATGACATCGATTTGCTGGGGCAGGAATTCGGCGTCGGCTTCGAGACGATCTGCCACCGTTTGAGCACCTTGCAGCGGCAAGCCGAGCGCGGCGTGCCGTTCTTCTTCATCCGCGTCGATCGCGCAGGCAACATTTCGAAACGTCAATCCGCGACAGACTTCCATTTCTCCCGGATCGGCGGCACCTGCCCGCTCTGGAATGTTTACGAGGCGTTTGCAAGTCCGGGCCGCATTTTGACGCAGTTGGCCCGAATGCCGGACGAGCGCAGCTATCTCTGGATCGCCCGAACGGTGTCGCACCGGAGCGGAGGTTATGAATCGCTGAGCAAGACGTTCGCCGTCGCGTTGGGTTGCGATATCCGGTACGCAGATCAACTCGTTTATTCGCGCGGATTGGACGTTCACAATCCTGCTTTCGCGACACCCATCGGGATCGGCTGCAAGGTGTGCGACCGCGTCAACTGCCCACAGCGCGCCTTCCCTCCCCTCGGACGCCCTCTCGCGGTCGACGACAGGCAATCTCTCTTTGCGCCCTATGCCGCCTCCACGCGATAGTTCGGCCGGATCCGCTACGCTTCAGCTGTCCTGATTCCGGCAATCCAACCGTGAGGCGAACGCAAGCCTTGGAAAACGTGGATTGCATGCGGCTTATCGAACTGGCTCAGGGCGCGGTCGGCTGGTTCGTGTATTCTTCGAATTCGATTCGATGCCGGGCAGCGTCGGATTGAACGCCGACAGGCGGGGTCGAATTCCCGCATTCCACAGGCAACTCCCAACTATTCCTAAATCGATCGTTGACACCTCATCGCGAATAACACCACATGTGGGTGTCACGGTCCGCCATATCGCAAGATTTGGTGGCTAAGAGGGAAGCCGGTGAATCGCGTCGACGACGCGAAAATCCAGCACTGCCCCCGCAACTGTAAGCAGTGAGTTGTTCGCGCCAACACGTCACTGATGCGGCATCGCATCGGGAAGACGCGTGAACGACAGCGACCTGCAAGTCAGGAGACCTGCCGCGACACCAAAAACGTCCACGGACGGGGTGTCCGGCGGCCGCTTGCATGCGCTTGTCCGGCTGGTCGCTGCCGGACATTCCAGCAGCGTCCTCTCTCGCCCCGTCAGACCTGAAACGCGCACTACGGGGCCATCTGATGACTTTAAACCTGCACGCCGAAACCGCCTCCACTCCCCTCATCCAGTTACGCCCGGAGTCTCTCGCAACCGTTCCCAGCGAGCCGGCGATGCAGATCATCCGCCGTAACGGCAAGGTGACCCCGTTCGACTCGGCGAAGATCGCGGTCGCGATGACGAGGGCGTTCCTCGCCGTGGAGGGAAACACCGCAGGCGCGTCGCGGCGCGTGCACGAGAGCGTCGAGCAATTGACCGCTGACGTCATGGCCGCATTGATGCGCCGGGCCGGCGAAGGCCGCACCTTCCACATCGAGGACGTGCAGGATCAGGTCGAACTGGCGCTGATGCGGAGCGAGAATCACAAGGTCGCCCGCGCTTATGTGCTCTATCGCGAGGATCGCGCCCGCAAGCGCGCCGAAGAGATCGCGGCAGAAACAACGGAAGCGGTCCAGGCGACAATTCACGTCGCGTTGGCGGACGGCTCGCGCATCCGCCTCGACAACCGTCGGCTGGAGCTCATCATCAATGAGGCCTGCGCCGGTCTCGATGGCGTGTCCCCTGCCCCGGTGCTCGCCGAGACTCAGCGAAATCTCTACGACGGCATCAGCCAGGACGAATTGGCGCTGGCCTCGATCATGGCCGCACGAACACTGGTCGAGCAGGAGCCGAACTACGCCTATGTCAGCGCGCGATTGTTGCTGGACAAGCTTCGCGGCGAGGTGCTGTCATATGTGCACCAAACGCCCACGAGCGCGTCTCAGGCCGATATGGCCAAGCGATATGCCGAATATTTTCCGGAATACGTCAAGACCGGCATTGCGGCCGAATTGCTCGATCCCGAACTCACCCGCTTCGACCTCGGCCGGATCTCGGCCGCGCTGAAGCCGGAGCGCGATCTGCAATTCCAGTTCCTCGGCCTGCAAACACTCTACGATCGCTATTTCCTGCACGTCCGCGGCAAGCGGATCGAGCTGCCGCAGGCATTCTTCATGCGCGTCGCCATGGGGCTGTCGCTGCGCGAGATCGACCGCGAGGCGAAAGCGATCGAATTCTACAATCTGCTGTCGTCGTTCGACTTCATGGCCTCGACGCCGACGCTGTTCAATGCCGGCACGCTGCGCCCGCAGCTTTCGTCCTGCTTCCTTACGACGGTGTCGGACGATCTCGACGGCATCTTCAAGTCGATCAAGGACAACGCCCTGCTCGCCAAGTACTCCGGCGGTCTCGGCAACGACTGGACACCGGTGCGCGGGCTCGGCGCGCATATCAAGGGCACCAACGGCGAAAGCCAGGGCATCATCCCCTTCCTGAAGGTGGCGAACGACACCGCGATCGCGGTCAATCAGGGCGGCAAGCGCAAGGGCGCGGTCTGCGCCTACCTCGAGACCTGGCATGTCGACATCGAAGAGTTTCTCGACCTGCGCAAGAACACCGGCGACGACCGCCGCCGCACCCACGACATGAACACCGCCAACTGGGTGCCAGACCTGTTCATGCAACGGGTCCAGACCGACGGTGAATGGACGCTGTTCTCGCCCGACGAAACGCCCGATCTGCACAATCTCTACGGTGCTGAATTCAAGGCCGCCTATGAGGCTTACGAAGCCAGGGCGAAGGGCGGCGGCATGCGCGTCTCCAAGACGGTGCGGGCAAGCGATCTCTGGCGGCGCATGCTGACCATGCTGTTCGAAACCGGTCATCCCTGGATCACCTTCAAGGACCCCTGCAATCTGCGGTCCCCGCAACGGCATGTCGGCGTGGTTCACTCGTCGAACCTCTGCACCGAGATCACGCTTAATACGTCCGGCGACGAGGTCGCGGTCTGCAACCTCGGCTCCGTCAATCTGCTCAATCACGTCGGAAGCGATGGCCTCGATCACGCCAAGCTGAAGCGCACGGTCACGACGGCTGTGCGGATGCTCGATAACGTCATCGACATCAACTTCTACACCATCCCGGAAGCCCGCCGGTCCAACCTGCGCCACCGCCCCGTCGGGCTTGGCCTGATGGGCTTTCAGGAGGCGCTGCAGCGCCAGCGCATCCCGATTGCATCCAACGAAGCCGTCACCTTCGCCGATCTGAGCATGGAGGCGATTTCCTTCCATGCGATCGAGGCCTCCAGCGATCTGGCGCTGGAGCGCGGCCAATATCCAAGCTTTGCAGGATCGCTGTGGTCGAAGGGGATTCTGCCGATCAACTCCGTCGAGCTTTTGGCGGAGGCGCGCGGCGGGCTCGATCTGGATCGCTCGTCGACGCTTGGCTGGGACCGTCTGCGCACCAAGGTCAAATCGGCCGGGATGCGGAATTCGAACGTGATGGCGATCGCGCCGACGGCGACGATCTCCAATATCTGCGGCGTGTCGCAGTCGATCGAGCCCAACTATCAAAACCTGTTCGTCAAATCGAACATGTCGGGCGACTTCACGGTCGTGAATGACTTCCTCGTGCGCGACCTCAAGGCCCGCGGTCTCTGGGATGAAGTCATGGTGTCGGATCTGAAATATTTTGACGGCAGCATCGGACAGATCGACCGGATTCCGGACGATCTCAAGGCCCTCTATGCCACCGCGTTCGAGATCGATAGCGCCTGGCTGATCGAAGCTGCCGCGCGCCGGCAGAAATGGATCGACCAGTCGCAGTCGCTCAATCTTTATATCGCCAATCCCTCCGGCAAGAAGCTCGATGCGCTTTATCGTCTCGCCTGGAATCGCGGGCTCAAGACCACCTATTACCTGCGATCACGCTCAGCCACCCATGTCGAGAAATCGACGCTGAAAGGCACGGACGGCAAGCTCAACGCAGTGTCGGTTAATTCGGCGATCTCCCATGCACCGATCATCGTGCCGGCAGCGCCCGATCTGGAAGGCGTCAAGGCCTGCCGGATCGACGATCCCGAATGCGAAGCCTGCCAGTAAGGAGAGAAAAAATGCTCGACTGGTCAGATACCGAGCCCACCGCGGCTGCGCAAATCCCCGCCATTCACGCGTTGCGATCGGCGGCGGAACCGAAATCCGGTTCGGCCGATCACGCCAATGCAGGCCTGATCGACCGCAGCGGAGGCCGCGTGTCGGTCGACGAAAAGCGGATGATCAACTGCCGCGCCGACGTCAATCAGCTGCTTCCGCTCAAGTACAAATGGGCGTGGGAAAAGTACCTCGCCGGCTGCAACAATCACTGGATGCCGACCGAAGTATCGATGCAAGCCGATATCGCGCTATGGAAATCGCGCGACGGCCTCACCGAGGACGAACGCCGCGCCATCAAGCGCAATCTCGGCTTCTTTGCTGCCTCCGAATCCCTCGTTGCCAACAACATCGTGCTTGCGATCTATCGGCACCTCACCAATCCGGAATGCCGGCAATACCTGCTTCGCCAGGCCTTCGAGGAAGCGGTCCACACCCATACCTTCCAGTACGTCGTCGAGAGCCTCGGCCTGAACGAGGGCGAGCTGTTCAACATGTACCGCGAGGTGCCGTCGATTACCGACAAGGCGGCGTGGGCACTCAAACAGACGAAGCATCTCGAAGATCCCGCGTTCGCGACCGGGACGCCGGATACCGATCGGGCGTTCCTGCGCGATCTGATCGCGTTCTACGTCGTGTTCGAGGGCATGTGGTTCTACACCGGCTTTGCGCAGATCCTCTCGCTCGGCCGCCGCAACAAGATGGTCGGCATCGCCGAGCAGTATCAGTACATCCTGCGCGACGAGAGCATCCACCTGAACTTCGGAATCGACGTGATCAACCAGATCAAGATCGAGAACCCGCATCTATGGACGGCGGAATTCCAGGAGGAAGTGCGCACCATGATCCGGGAAGCGGCCGAACTGGAGGCGTCCTATGGGCGGGATACGATGCCGCGCGGCTTTCTTGGGCTCAATGCGGCCCTTTGCGAGCAGTACATGCACTTCATCGCCAATCGCCGCTGTGCGCAGATCGGCCTTTCGCCGGTATTTGCGGAAACCGAAAATCCATTCCCGTGGATGTCGGAAGCGATGGACCTGAAGAAGGAGAAGAACTTCTTCGAGACGCGCGTCATCGAATATCAGAATGGCGGCGCGCTGAGCTGGGATTGAACCTGTCGCGCTCCATCCGTCACCAATGGGAGCCCCGCACGCCGGGGCTTTCACGGCCGGAAGTTCCATGTCGACGTCATGCGATTGGAGGGTGCAGAGCTCGGAAGCGGACCCTAAATTAAAATTATCGATATGGCATTCAAGGGCCGGATTGAGCTTCGATCCGTTGATTCCCAAGGCTTATTCGGTCTGGGCGCCGCGTGATTTGGTACAGTGTGCTTCGAGCCGGTTTCCGGTTACAATTTTGTGAATCACCCGCAAACGGATGAAATCCTGGCGGACAGTGTCTAACTCAGTAGCGGAAAGCATTATAAGGACGTCAGGTATGAAAACGATCATTCTTCTGGCAACGGCCACCGTGGTAATGGCGGCGCCCGCGCTGGCGCGGCCCGTCACCCCCGCCGCGTCGTACAGCCAGAGCATTTACTGCGCGACCCGCGAAGCCGGAAACCCACACAGCAGGCTTTGCGACTACATGGCCTGGAGCGGCTGGCGGCGCCGCGGCGGCTGGGATGCCTCGCTGGACAATGCCTGCCTGATGAACCCGAACTTCGTACCGTCCGAGTGCAACGGGCGCGGGTCCTACTAAAGTACGCGGCAAGGTAGTCAATCCGGCGCATGGCGGGATCGCCAGCGCCTTGATACTAACCTTGCATGCAAACCAACTATGTGGCGCTCGCCATTGTCGTCGCCTACATGGCCGGTCTCGGCCTGCTGACGAGCGTCGTGCAGCGGTCGGTGACGACCGCGACCACCTTCACTTCGGGCACCACTGGATCCGGCGTCCCTGCCATTCTCGTCGGGCTGATGCTGATGTCCGAATTCATCGGCACATCGGCAAGCGTTGGCACCGCGCAGGAAGCCTATGTTGCCGGAATCTCGGCATCCTGGAACATCATCGCGCTCGGCGCGGGCTTCCTGTTCTACGCCTGGTTTCTCGCCGGCAAATACAAGGAGTCCGGGCATAATACGATCTCGGCCGTATTCGCCGAGGTCTACGGCCCCTCGACCAAGGTCGCGACTTCGCTCGTCATGATCTTTGCGCTTCAGATCGTGGCCGTGGCGCTCTACGCGGGCGGCGGCGCGATCCTCAGCGTGCTGCTTGCGGTGGACCGGACGCTGGCGACTGTCATTTGCGGCGTGGTTGCCGTTCTCTACGTTTTCGTCGGCGGCATGAGGTCGGTGGTCTACACCAACGTCATTCATTCGCTGATGAAGTATGCCGGCATCGGCGTCGCGCTTTATTTCGGGCTGACCAGGGTTGGCGGCTTCCACGAATTGCAGGCTCATTTGCCGCCTGCGATGTTTTCGTGGACCAACGTGGGCATCAGCCAGATCTTCGCCTGGTTCATCGCAGGCATTGGCGCCACCTTCTCGACCCAATATGTGATTCAGGCGATCAATACGGTCGAGACCCGGCAGAAGGCGCAAGTCGCCAGTCTCAGCGCAGCGTTGCTGCTGGTGCCGTTCGGGATCGCGACGGCACTGATCGGAATGTGCTCGCTCGTTCTCCATCCCGGCATCAAATCGATCAACGCCTTCTCCGCGTTGATCGCCGACATGAATGGCCCGATGGCGGGCGTGGTCGCCGCCGGCCTGGCCGCTTCGCTGTTCGGCACTATTTCCGCGATCAGCGTTTCGACGGCGACCCTGCTCTACAAGGACTTCTATGTCCGCTACGTGAAAGCGGATCACGACGAGCGCCGCTCGCTCACCTTCGTACGCGCGACAACGGTCGTCGTCGGCCTGCTCCCGATCGTGCTTGCGATCTACACGCCGAACGTCTTGCAAGTCACCTTCCTGGCAAAGGCAATCCGTGCGTCACTGTCGGTTCTGGTGCTGCTCGTCTTCTACGCGCCCTGGTTTGGCACGCGAGGCGGTGCGCTGTTGAGTATCATCGGCTCGCTGGTCGCCACCATCGGCTGGTTTCTGCTGGGCAACCCCTTCGGCATCGACAACGCCTACGTAGCGCTGGTGGTGCCGCTGGTGGTGATGGGAACAAGCTCACTGCTGACGTCGATGCGAAGCAGTCCGTCCGCGTCATAGCGCAAACCACGTTTGGCAAACTGGTTTCGCGAGCTGGTTGTCCCGTAGTTCTCCTGCCGAGAACAAAGTTCCGGTCATGGAGGCGTCATGCAAGCCGCTCATCTTGAGGACCTTGCGAAGTAGCCGAGCGCTTACGCTCTCTGGGGTAGGTGAAAAAAGGGCGGCGCCCGGCTACTCGGCCGCGCGGCGGTGCGGCCTTTTGATAACATCATCAATGATTTAAAATTTCGTCTTCATCTGCCACAGCAGGAACCGCGGTGCCGGTAACATATTCCATGAAAGCAAGGCCAATGGCGTACGGACAAAAATAAAACCGCCGCGGAACCGATGAGTCCGCGGCGGTCAAAGTGAGAATGGTCAGTTAGCTTAGAGCTTGATGCGGAAGCCCGTCATGACCGTTGCCGTGCTGACGCTCGTGCCGGTTCCCGCCTGGCCGAACTTGGCGCCGGGGTTGCCCGGGAAGCTCGAGGCGAGACCATTGGTCACCTGGGCCCAGGTGGCGCCGGCATAGACGTCGAGGTGCTTGTTCAGCCAGTAGTCCGTCAGGAACGAGACCTGGTCGTAGGCGCCCGAGCACTGATTCTTGCTCGCGCCGCCCAGCGGACAACCTGCGCCGTCGGCCTCGTACGAGTTCTGATTCACGTGGTAGTACGCGCCGGTGAGTTGCAGACCCCAGGCAAACTCGTACTTCACACCCGCCCAGTAGAAATCAAGTATCTTGGGAGTGGTGAAGGCGTCGTTGTCCGGCGAGTTCGGATTGGTGGGGCTCACAGTGATCTGATAACCGCCGGCTGCCTGGCCGAAGAAGATCGGCTGGTTCGGATTGGACTGCTTGATGTTGGTGTAACCAGCAAAGAGGATCAGCTTGTCATGCTGGGGCTCGGCCTTGACGGCCGCCTTGGTCGGATACGGGGCAGAACCAATGCTGCTGCCGCCAAGGACGAACGTGTATTTACCCATCACCGACCATGCCTCGTTGTCCGAGATATTGGCCGCCAGCGTCGTCTGATTCACGAGATCGTTGACCGAGGTCTGGAGATTCACCGCTCCATGCTCTTTGGTGTAGACGGCGTCGATCGCAAAGCCACCATACGCAGCACCGACCAGTGAAGCTGTAGGAGCTTCCGAAGATGCCGGTGGCCGAACCGCCGTTGGAATACATCGCGCCGAGGTGGGCCGGACCGAAGTCGTAGACGTACTTCGCCGAGTTATCCCAGCGCGCCGCCTCGGTGCTGCCCATGCCGCCGTTGGTGCCGGAGTAACCGAGCAGCGAGAAGGCATAGGAGAGCTCCATCGGGTCGTACCTGCGCGATGTTGTCGAGCTCGAACGAGTTCTGCCGGCCGATCGTCAGCGTGCCGTATTGCTTGTTGCTGATACCGCCCCAGAGCTGGCCGTTGAAAGCCTGGCCGCAGCGGCCGCTGTCCGCGTTCGACGTCTGCGAGTTGTAAGTCGACGCCGGCGTTCTGGATGAACGAACTACAACCGTCGGAAAGCTTGCCCTGCAACGGGTCGATGCCGGTGTCGGCGCGCGCAATCGCCAGCCAGCCGGCGCCGAGCTGTTCTTCGACCTTCATGCCGATGAACGACTGTTGCAGACCGCTATGGGCGATCGTCGAAATCGCCTGCCCCGTGTAGTTGCGGGTGGTCGTGAACGGCGAGAATTCGAGGCCCGAGACGATGCTGCCAAGCGGCCGGCCGTTGGTCTGATAGGCATAACCGAGATCGAGCGCGCCGATTGGCGTGATGCCGTACCAGCTCAGATTGTCTGGAATCGGATCCGCGACTTTCGGCGGCGTCCAGTCGGCGGCGTAGGCGGTGCCCGCCAGGCCAGTCATTGCGAGCGCAATCGCAAGCGCTTTCTTCATTTTGAAACCCCCAAGTTGGCCATCCCCGGTGGCTAGAACGCCCGTCCCAACCCACCATTCGCTATGTCTGGCCGAACATAGCGAGCGGTATATACAGAGGAACACAACGAGGCTCACAAGTGCAGCGGAGCAACACTGCAAGGCTAAAATCGATCTGAGTTGCTTATTGCTGGATTTGCGATCTGGACTGTGCCAAGCGCCCGCACTCGATTACCTGCGATGCGCACGGCTCGCGATCCGGCGATGCGCATCGCGCCCGAGCTGGCAATGGGCGAAGCGAAGGACGTCGAAAGCCCAATTCGCGGTCGGCTGTCGATCAGCTCTTGCCGCGGTGACCGATATCGGCGCGCAGCGCCTGGAGCTCCTTGCGCGCGGCGGTCTCGGCCGAGCGCTCGATCTTCCGATAACGCTCCACCAGCGAAAGGCCGAACGGCGTCAGCATGGCGCCACCGCCGTTCTTGCCACCGGTTTGCCGTTCGACCGCGGCACGCTGGCAGATCCGGTTGATCTCATCGACCAGGTCCCACGCCCGCTTGTAGGACATGTTCATGGCCCGCCCGGCAGCCGAGATCGAGCCGCAGCTATTGATATTCTCGAGCAGAAGGATCTTGCCCGGGCCGATCCGTCCTTCCGGGTCCAGATCGATCCGAACACTGAGCGAAGGCAACGACGTTGCCGGTGACTTGCGCATGCTCCGCCTGATCGTTTCAAACCGGCGAGACTGATCTCGCCGGTGTCGTCACTTCCTGAACCCAGCCGATCTGCTTCAATAGCAGCTACGCGGATCGACCTGAACGTACTGTCCAGACGGATACCGGTAATAGCAAGCGCCTTGAGCGAGATAATAACCGGGGCGAGCGGCGGCTTGGGCGCCAGCGATCGCTCCGATCGTCCCGCCCGTGATGGCGCCGACAGCCGCGCCGACCGGCCGGCCGCTGATCAGGCCGCCGAGAACGCCGCCAACGATCGCGCCGCCGACGGCGCTCGCCGCCGGATCAGGTGCAGGCGGCGGTGCGTAGACTGCCGCGGGCGGCGGATAGCCAACCGGCCCACCGTCATCCACATCGGCGACGTCATCCACCGCTTCGACGTCCGAGACATAGGCCGGAGGGCCGTCCATCTGCTGCGGATAGAAGTACCAGACGCCACCGACGTCCCACCACCAGCCAAGACGGCCATTATGCATCTCGTGACGCCACCGTCCGCCCTGCCATGCCACCCGGCCCCGGTAGGGACGGCCGGCAAAATTTCGGGTCGGGAAATTGCCGCGCACGACGCGTTGCCCCTGCGGTCCCTGTCCTTGTACCTGTCCTGCCGATCTGCGCATCTGGACTTGGCCGCCGCCTTGTTGCCCGCCAACCTGCGCCTGCCCGGCGCGCGGCGCTGCCTGACGCACGGCGGGAGTGGCCGGCCTTGCCTGCCCGCCTTGCGGCGGCGGCTTGTGTTCGTGCTCCTGGGCCTGTGCCGGAAGCGCGAGAGCAGCCACGATCGATATCAACGGAATGGCGATCCGCGAGCGTTTGAAGGCGCGCATGTTACTGTTTTCTCCACTGCCACGAGAGGCAGCATTATGGATCAGCCGTGCCTCGAAATCTACGTTGTCGGGACCGCTTGAAACGCACGCAAACGATATGCCGCCGTCCTGCCACAAACCTCGGGCGAACCCGGCCAAACCGGGTTGCGAGGGTTTTGCACCGCGCCGTCATTTCTACGTGTTGCAAGGCCCGCCGCCGCTTTATAGACCTTACTTCGCAGATTTGACATTCGCAGCCCACCCCGCCGCCAGGCGCTTTCGGATATCTTCGTCCGGATCGGAACATCAGGGGGTTCGAGGCCAAAGAGGACTGGACATGAGAACATTGATTGCCTTGATCGTCGCGCTCTACGCCACGGCTGCCTGGGCGCAGCAGGACGACGACGCGCCGCCGCCGGCCGCAAAACCGGCCGCGCACGCCAAGTCAAAAGCTCCAAAGAGCGCTCCCACCAACAAATCCCTCGCCGAGAAGCTGTTGGCCTGCCTCGAGATCGACGACGAAACCAAGGATCGGCTCGACTGCTACGACGCGGCCGTTCCACCCAAGCCGCCAAAGTCAAAGGCAGGAAACGCCAACGGCGTCATGGATTGCCGATACGTCAAGGAACAGGACGAGCGGCTGAAGTGCTTCAACGGCTTTGCGGAGAAGATCCCGAAATTCTCCTCGCGCTAGCGGTCCGTCGAGACCGCTTATTTGGAGAAGTGGGCTCCGGTTCCCGCGCCACCCAGTCTGTTGATAAGCCTGCCCTCGCCGCTTCCGGCCTGATCGCCGGGCCCCTCGGCATGTTATCGACGTTTTTGGCCTACACCTGACGGAAAACATATCATGCGGATTACCCTCGTCGGCTCTCGCCATTTCGGCGTGACGACCCTGCAAATGCTGCGCGAGCATGGCGTCGATATCGTCAGGGTCGTCGTCGCGGACGCCGACGACCGGCTGGCCGCTGCCGCCCGCGCAGCCAATATCGAGGTGGTCGTTCAAGCCAATCCGAAGCTGGTGGTGGCGTCCGAAATCGCAGGTGGCACGGACTTGATCGTCACCGCCCACAGCCATGCGCGCATCGCCAAGGAAGCGCTGGCCGCTTCCCGGTTCGGCGGCATCGGTTATCATCCGTCGCTGTTGCCGCGGCACCGGGGACGTGCAGCGGTCGAATGGACCATCCGCGAGAAAGACCCGATTGCCGGGGGCACCGTGTACCATCTGGCCGATCGGATGGATGCCGGCGCGATCGCCGCGCAGGATTGGTGCTTTGTCGGGAAAGAGGAAACGGCGCGACAATTGTGGGAGCGCGCACTGGCGCCGATGGGCCAGAAGCTGCTCGCCCAGGTCATCGATTATGCCAAGGCGCACGATGCGTTGCCGGCAAAGCCACAGGACGAACAATACGCAACCAGCGCGCCGGCACTTGCAAGCTAGCGTCCCGGAGGCCTGCGGCTGAAGTTCTCCGTCGATCGATTGATTTGCGAGGCAGAGTTCCTGACATAAATCTTTGTTTTAGATGTGCTTTATCGGCGGTACCGGCTGAGACGTCCGGCGCCCGTGTTGACCGGGGGACAAGATTTGTTCTCCGAGCTAAGGCAGGCGCTGCGGCGATCGGCCCGCGAGGGACTTGTGCTCGTACCGATCAATGTGCATATGCGAGCGGCCAGCGTAATGACAATGCCGCATGGGGGAAGAGGAATGGAGCATCTGCGGAAGTATCGTGCAGCCGCCAATGGGCAGCTTCACATCAATAACAGCAACAAATTTTCGGGTCTCACCCGGCGCCTGATCTTCGCGATCGCAACCGTACTCGCGGCGTCAACCTGGAGCAGCAGCGGTCACGCGCAGGCTGGCGGTCCCTTCGCAGGCATGGCCGGCGTCTGGAGCGGCGGCGGCACGGTGACGCTGGAAGACGGTTCAAACGAACGCATCCGTTGCCGCGCGACTTACGCGGTTGGTGCCGGAGGCGCCGGCATGCAACAGACGCTGACCTGCGCGAGCGACAGCTACAAGTTCAACTTGACCAGCAACGTGACGGCGCAGGGTTCGGCTGTTGCCGGCACATGGAGCGAGACCAGCCGCAACATCAACGGCAATATCGAAGGACGTGCGGGTGGCGGCGTGATTCAGGTGGTTGCCAGCGCGCCTGGTTTCAACGCGAACATTTCGCTGACAACGCGCGGTAATAAGCAGTCGGTCGTGATCCGGGCCGAGAGCCAGTTCAAGGGCGCGTCGATTTCGCTGACGCGCGGCTGATTTCGAAACCAGACAAAGGCCGGCGGATCGCCATCGCGGCGCCGCCGGCCTTTTGTTTTGATGGCCGCAACGAAAGCCGCCGTCGCGACCCTTGATCTTGACGCTTGATCTTGCACCTTGGCGCGCATCCACACGTCCGCCGATGTAGAGCAGCGTCGACAGTCCTCCAGCGCAAGTCCATCTCGCCGCGCATCATAGCGTCGGCATATTTGCCCGTTGCAAACCGCGCCTTGCTCAGGGATACCCGGCCTGCACTGACGTTTTGCCTCCCGCATCGGTATCGATCGGTCTTGCCTGTTCCAATGAATCGAACGCCTTCCAAATCCAGGGCTGCGCTGTGGATGGCCGGCTGGCTCAGCCTGATGCTGGTGGTCGCCGTCGGCGGCCGCGAGGCGACCCGCGAGCTCAACGTTTTCCAGATCATGGAAATCCGCTCGGTGCTTGGCCTCGTGATGCTTGCTCCCCTCATCCATCTTCGCCGGCGGCATTGCCGTGCTGCGCACATCGCGGTTGCGCATGCATGCGAGCCGCGGCCTCCTGCACTATGCCGGGCAGCTCGGCTGGTTCTATGCGCTGACGCTCATTCCGCTCGGACAGGTCGTGTCGCTCGAATTCACCATGCCGATCTGGACGGCGATCCTGGCCGCGAGCTTTCTCGGCGAGCGCATGACGATCTGGAAAATTCTGGCGATTGTGCTCGGCCTGATCGGCGTCTTCGTCATTGTCCGCCCCGCGACTGGCGAGATCAATCCCGGTCAATTGATCGCGCTCGCCGCCGCGGTCAGCTTCGGCACGTCGGTGGCGATGATGAAGTCGCTGACCCGCACCGAGGCATCGGTCGCGATCGTATTCTGGATGATGGTGGTCCAGGCCGTGGCGGGTGCGCTTCCGACCCTCTACGTCTGGGTCTGGCCGTCGCCCTATGTCTGGGCGTGCGCGATCGCGGTCGCCATCAGCGGCACCTTCTCGCACTTCTGCATGGCGCGTGCGATGCTCTATGCGGACGCCACGATCGTGATGCCGATGGATTTCCTGCGAGTGCCCCTTGACCGCCATCGCGGGCTGGCTGTTCTATGCCGAGCGGATGGACGCGTTCACCGTCCTGGGCGCAGCTCTCATCCTGGCCGGCAATCTCTTGAACCTGAAGTCTCCGGCGCCGAAGGTCGCGGAAGCCGAAGCCTGAGACACCTATTTCCCCGCGGCCTTCCGCAAGGCTTCGTTGATTCGATCCTGCCAGCCGGCGCCACCCTGCTGGAAGTATTCGAGCACGTCCTTGTCGATCCGCAGCGACACCGTTTCCTTCACGCCAGGAATCGCATTCGTCTTCGGTGGGCCTTCGGGCTCCTTCTTCGTTACTTTCTTGAACGCCGCCTCCGCTTCGCTACGAGCATCGTTCAGGGTTCGCGGTCGCCGCGGCTGGTCAGACATCAGAGCTCCGGTAGGTTAAATTCCTTCAAACAGGACAGTTGAGAGGTATCGCTCGGAGAACGACGGCACAATGGCCAGGATGGTCTTGCCGGCGTTTTCCGGACGTTGCCCGAGCTTGATCGCGGCTGCAATCGCAGCGCCGGAGGAAATGCCGCCGGCAATGCCCTCATTGCGGGCCATGGCGCGCGAGGTCTCCAGCGCGTCGGCGCTGTTGACCGTGACGATCTCGTCGATGACCGAGCGATCGAGCACCTCCGGGATGAATCCCGCGCCGATGCCCTGGATCTTATGCGAAGAATGCTGACCACCCGACAATACCGGGCTTTCCTCCGGCTCGACGGCGACGATCCTGACCGCCGGCTTCCTTGCCTTCAGCACCTGCCCGACGCCGGTGATCGTGCCGCCGGTGCCGACGCCCGCGACAAAGATGTCGATCTTGCCGCCGGTATCGTTCCAGATCTCCTCGGCGGTGGTGCGGCGATAAATCTCCGGATTGGCGAGGTTCTTGAACTGCTGCGGCATCACGGCCTTCGGCGTCGTGCGGACCAGCTCTTCGGCGGTTGCAATCGCGGCCTTCATGCCCTGCCCGGCCGGCGTCAGGACGATCTCGGCGCCGAGGAAGGCCAGCATCTTGCGCCGCTCGATCGACATCGATTCCGGCATCACCAGCTTGAGCCGATAGCCGCGAGAAGCGGCGGCAAAAGCGAGCGCAATCCCGGTGTTGCCGGACGTCGGCTCGATCAGCACGGTATCGGCATCGATCAGACCGGCCTTCTCCATCGCCACGATCATGGCGACGCCGATGCGGTCCTTCACGCTCGCGGCGGGATTGAAATATTCAAGCTTGGCCAGAATGGTCGCGTTGGCGCCGCGCTCTCGCGGCAATCGCTGCAAGCGCACGATCGGCGTGTCCCCGATCGCATCCACGATGCTGTCGAAAATCCTGCCGCGGCCATGAACTTGCGCGGCTCGCGTCGTCGATGATTCATCCATGGTATCCCCCGCACAACGCGCTTCGAATTGCGAAGTCTTGTTTCAATTGCTGTTCAAATAGTGACGAGCTGCGCCGCAACGCAAGCATCCGCGCGCCATAATTCGCTGCGGCGCAAAAACGCATCGTGTGCCAAAGAACGTAAAACCAACGCAATTGTGTTGCGATATCTTCAAACAAATAGTTGTATGTTGCTCCACAGCTTCAGCTCGCAGGGGAGGCCACGATGTCAGCAGTTGCTGAAGTCCTGTCCACCGTTACGCATAGTCCTCGTGGGAGTGATCTGCCGACGTGCCCTGTCTGCGCGGACTCGATGGTGGCCGCGGAAGCGTCAGCCTACCTGGCCGAAAACATCGTCAGCTATTTGTGGACCTGCGACACGTGCGGCTACGGCTTCGTGACGAAGCATTCGCTCAAGCGCATAGTCTGCAACTGAGTTCCATCACAGTTTCTGGGGGAGTTCGCTGGCATGCCTGGAGCGCTCGCCGGTTCGCGACTGCTTTTGCGCCAGGTAATTGCTGATCGGCGACCGCTCTAACGCGGCGCAATGTCGCCCTTTTCCCATTCGCTTCGCGTCCGTGCGCGAAAATCAGCGAAGTTTCCCTGCGCGACGGCCTGCCTGATCCCATCCATCAGGTGCTGGTAGTAGGCGATATTGATTTCCGACAGCAGCATCGCGCCGAGCGTCTCGCCCGACCGGACGAGATGATGCAGATAGGCGCGCGAATAATTTCGAGCCGCCGGCCACGGGCTCGCCTCGTCGAGCGGCCTCGGATCGTCGGCATGGCGGGCGTTGCGCAAATTGATCTGGCCGAACCGGGTGAAGGCCATGCCGTGGCGGCCGTTACGGGTCGGCATCACGCAGTCGAACATGTCGACGCCCCGTGCAACCGCCTCCACGAGGTCATCCGGAGTCCCGACCCCCATCAGATAGCGCGGACGATCTTGTGGAAGCACGGGCGCGGTTTCTTCAATCATCGCGAGCATGACTTCCTGCGGTTCGCCCACCGCAAGTCCGCCGATCGCGTAGCCATGAAAGCCGATATCGACGAGCCCGCTCGCGCTCGCCTGCCGAAGCTGCGGCACATCGCCGCCCTGCACGATGCCGAACAACATGTAGCCGGAAGGTGCCGTCTCGAACGCCCGTTTGCTGCGCTCGGCCCAGCGCAGCGAGAGCTGCATGGCGCGGTCGATGTCGCTGCGCTCGGCAGGCAGGCGGACGCATTCGTCCATCTGCATCGCGATGTCGGAACCGAGCAGCCGCTGCACCTCGATCGAGCGCTCCGGCGACAGCTCGACGATGGCGCCGTCGATGTGCGAACGGAAGGTCACGGCCGCTTCCTTGACCTTGCGAAGTTCGGACAGCGACATCACCTGGAAACCGCCGGAGTCGGTCAGCATCGGACCGTTCCAGCCCGTGAAGGCCTGCAAGCCGCCAAGCGCCGCGATCCGCTCCGCGCCGGGCCGCAGCATCAAATGATAGGTGTTGCCGAGCACGATATCGGCGCCGGCGTCACGCACCTCGCGCCAGTGCATGCCCTTCATGGCCCCCGCAGTGCCGACCGGCATGAAGGCCGGCGTCCGCACCACGCCATGCGGCGTCGTCAGCCGGCCGGTCCGCGCCTGTCCGTCGGTCGCAAGCAGTTCGAAGTGATTGGGAAGGCTCATGGGAGCGGCTTATGGCGCAACAACGGCGCCCTGTTCAACCGGCGATTAAGGGATTTTCGGCCAAAATCGGTTGACGATGCTCCGAAGTCTTGCCCATAAGTCCGGCCCCATGATGTTCGCGACCACCAAAACCACGACCAAAACCAAGCCCTCCGGGGGCTCGGGAGGCGTGCGCGCGTAGTCAAACAACCGCATCATCTTGATCCGAAGCCCCGCACCGTCCGGTCCGGGGCTTTTTTATTGTCCAAATCCCGAGGAGACCAACATGAACAGAGATCCCGTTGTTGCCATTGCCGGCGTGACCGGCGCGGTCGGCAGAGAATTCATCGCCACGCTCGACAGGCGCGGCTTTCCGGTCAGGAAGCTCAAGGCACTGGCGAGCAGCCGCTCGGCGGGCCAGACCATCGGCTTTCGCGGCGAGACCATCACCATCGAAGAACTGCGCGAGGATTCCTTCGCCGGCGTCGACATCGCGTTGTTTTCGGCTGGCAGCAGCGTGTCGCGAAAGTTCTCGCCTATCGCCGTGAAGGCCGGCGCCGTCGTGATCGATAACTCGTCGGCCTTCCGCATGGACCCCAACGTGCCGCTCGCGGTGCCCGAGATCAACGGCCGGCGGATTGCCGAGCACAAGGGCATTATCGCCGTCCCCAACTGCTCGGCGATCACCGCGCTGATGCCGCTGTGGCCGATCCACCGGCAGAACCGTATCAAGCGCATGATCATCTCGACCTACCAGGCGGCATCCGGCGCGGGCGCCGCCGCCATGGACGAACTGGTCACCTCGACCCGCGCGAGCCTCGCCGGCGAAAGCTTCACGCCGACCGTGCTGCCACATCCCTACGCCTTCAACGTCTTCAACCACGACACGGCGATCGATCCCGAGACCGGCTACAACGAGGAAGAGACCAAGGTCATCCACGAGACGCGCAAGATCTTCGAGGACGACCAGATCGCCATCGGCATCACCTGCGTCCGCGTGCCGGTGCTGCGCGCCCACAGCCAGGCGATCACCTTCGAATGCGAAAGGCCGATCACGGAAAGCGAAGTTCGCAAGCTCCTCGCCAACGCACCCGGCGTGAAGGTCGTCGACGACCGCGTCCGCAACTACTTCCCGATGCCGATCGAAGCATCAGGGCAGGACGACGTGCTGGTCGGGCGCATCCGCCGCGATCTCAGCGATCCAAGCGGCCGGTCGATCTCGCTGTTCGTCTCCGCCGATCAACTGCTCAAGGGTGCGGCGCTGAACGCGATCCAGATCGCCGAATTGCTGCCGGAGCGCGTTCCGGCTAGCAAATGCGCGCACTCTTTGGAATGAAGCGGAATTTGAAGCAAACTTCTATCTGCCGAATTGTGCCGAAGGCCTCGACCCAGGCCTGAATTGCGCTTTGGGCGCGACGAGCAGCCGCGCGAGGCCGCCCGAGCGGCTGTTGCCGTCGGCGTGAAGGCATATCGCGCAGATACATCGGCTCGAGCCGAATTTTCGTCAGCCGGTCGCCACCTGAACGCCGGCGAGAAACGGTGAGCGCCCAACTGGCCGCGTGATGTGCGTCGTCGATGGCCCGATGCGCCTCTTCGCTGGCGCATTTCGTCGCCGCATAGGTTTGCGAGAGGTTGATCAGTTCATGGCCGGCACAGCGCGATGTCGAGGCCACAGAGGGTCATCAGGGCGCAGACGGCACGTTCCGTTTCGCTCAAGGCCAAGAGTCGAGCGCCAAGATCGCCAAAAGTGAGTTGGGCCTGTCGAACGTTTTGCGCAGCCCAATCGTGCTCGCGAATCTGCTGGGAACTGACCGCCGTCTCCCGCGGCATTGGCAACGTGACGTCACGGAAGGCGAGCAGCCGCTCGAGGGCTTGCTGTCGAAGCTGAAGGATAGCCTGGATCGGTTGGCCGAGCAGTTCGATGGCGATCTGACCGAGAAAGAACGCGGCAGGAATCATTATCAGGTAGACATACCACTGCATGTCGCGCCCCAATCGGTTCGTCGGTTCTTTAGTGCGGCACTTCGGTTGCGCAGGGCACGATGAAGATGACGTCTTCGTGCTTCCTCGGAGGAAGACTGCGCTAGTCAGTCTCAGGTCCGAATTCGTTCCGGCTCACCCGCTCAATCAACCCTAATAGGTTGTTACCCACAAGTCTGAATCGCCAATCGCCACTTTGTCTCTGCGGATTTAGTTAACGAGGCGACGGCTGCGCCCATATCGCTGTCCGATTATGAGTACGCGCTAATTCCCGGCTCGAAACAACAGGCAGGCATCGCCATAGGAATAAAAGCGATAGCCGCTTTCAATGGCGTGTGCGTAGGCGCGCTTCATGGTCTCCAGTCCCGAGAACGCCGAGACCAGCATGAACAACGTCGAGCGCGGCAAATGGAAATTGGTCAGGAGAATATCGACCGCGCGAAAGCGATAGCCGGGCGTGATGAAGATCGCGGTCTCGTCGGCGAACGGCCTGACAATGCCGTCTTCAGTCGCAGCGCTCTCCAGCACCCGCATTGACGTGGTGCCGACCGCGACGATGCGGCCACCTTTGGCGCGTGCCGCGTTGAGGGCGTCGGCCACCTCAGGCGAGATCGTGCCCCACTCGGAATGCATCTTGTGCTCGGTGGTGTCGTCGACCTTGACCGGCAGGAAGGTCCCCGCACCGACATGCAAGGTAATGCGATGCAGGCCGACGCCGCGTTCGCGCAACGCCGCCTCCAGTGCCGGCGTGAAATGCAGCCCGGCCGTGGGCGCGGCGACCGCGCCTTCGTTGGTGGCAAACATCGTCTGGTAGTCGGCCGCGTCCTGCTCGTCCGGCGTCCGCTTGGAGGCGATGTAGGGCGGCAATGGCGGACTGCCGAGATCGGCAATCGCGGAGTCCAGCGTCGGCCCGTGAAACGAAAACGACAGCGTCACCGCGCCCTCTTCGCCTTTCTCCTCGACTTCGGCATCGAGATGGCCGAGCAGACAGACCTTGCCTTCATTGCCGAAACGAACGACGTCGCCACGGGCAAGCTTCTTGGCCGGCTTGACCAGCGCCTGCCAGCGCGAGCCATCGAGCCGCTTGATCAGCGTCGCCTCGATTTTAGGTTCGGTCTCCCGGCCGATCCGCCGGCCTTTGAGTTGCGCGGAAATCACCTTGGTATCGTTGACGACGATCTGGTCGCCCGGCTTCAGCCATTGCGGCAACTCGGAGACGACGCGGTCATGCAGCGAGCCGCCGGGCTCCACGACCAGCAGCCGCGCGGCGTCGCGCGGTTGCGCCGGCCGCAACGCGATCCGCTCGGCGGGAAGTTCGAAGTCGAAGAGATCGGTGCGCATGATTAGCTAGCTCCTCATGGTGAGGAGCCCGCACAAGCGGGCGTCTCGAACCATGAGGCTGTGACGATAGCTCGGCCTCATCCTTCGAGACGCGCTGTCGCGCTCCTCAGCATGAGGAAAGGACGGCTCAACCCGCATCCTTTGCCATATGTGCCTTGACGATCTTGTCGGGATCCTTGACCGGCTCGCCGCGCTTGATCTTGTCGACGTTCTCCATGCCGGAGGTGACCTTCCCCCACACCGTGTATTGCTTGTTGAGGAACGGCGCATCGTCGAAGCAGATGAAGAACTGGCTGTCGCCGGAATCGGGACTGGCGGCGCGCGCCATCGACGTGGTACCGCGCACATGCGGCTCGGCATTGAATTCGGCCTTGAGCTTCTGACCGGAACCGCCGGTGCCGGTGCCCTGCGGGCAGCCGGTTTGCGCCATGAAGCCCTCGATCACGCGGTGGAACACGATGCCGTCGTAGAATCCTTCACGCACCAGTTCCTTGATCCGCGCGACGTGTCCGGGCGCAAGATCGGGACGCATTTCAATGGTGACGGGGCCCTGGGAAGTTTCGAGGATCAAAGTATTTTCTGTATCAGCCATGCTCTCTTTTCTCCTAGAGCTCCGATTCCGAAGTTCGCATGATGTCGCGGCAACCTTTGATGCGAACTTCGGAATCAAAGGAGCTCTAGCAAATTATTAATTCTAGGGCGGCTTTCGAGTTTGAAGTTCCTATAACGGACCCGCAGCGACATTGATAGGAACTTCAAACTGGCCGCGCTAGTGGAGGCTTACGGTTGTGAAATCTGATCGCAAAGGGGCGGCCAGCTACGGCGCCGGCCATTCCCTCTGTAAATGGCATCGGGACGCAGCGCTGCAACGCCTCCATCGCCGCAATCCGGTACAATAAACGGTCGTTGTCGTCTGCCTGTTCCGATTCATAGGTGACACGGGGCCGTCCCAAAATCTCGCCCCTGCGGGTGAAACTGACGATCACGGTAATGTCGATGTTGGGATGGACGAGACTGGCGTCCGGAGGACGCCAGCAGGTTCTCAGCCTCGCAAAGATGTCGGCGATCGTGTTGACCGGTCCCGGCTGCGCGGGCGCGGCGATCGAGCCGGCGAGCCAAAGCCCGGCAACGCATATCAGCAGACAACGGCGAAGCTGTCTTGCCACCGATCACTTCATGTCGGCGGCGACCTGAACCTTCGTCATCTTGTCGGGGTCGGTGACGGCGCCGCCCGCGGAGCCTGCGTCGGCCTTCTTCAGTTTGTCGACGACATCCATGCCCTGCACCACTTCGCCGATCACGGTGTATTTGTTGTCGAGCGGTGCGCCGTCGGCGAACATGATGAAGAACTGCGAGTTGGCGGAGTCCACGCTGTCGCCCTTGCGCGCCATACCGACGATGCCGCGCTTGAAGTGGACGCTGGAAAACTCCTGCTTCAGGTTCGGATACTTCGAACCGCCGGTGCCGTTGAAATTCTGGCCGTCGCCGGTCTGCGCCATGAAGCCATCCATCACGCGGTGGAACGGCACGTTGTTGTAAAAGCCTTCGCGGGCAAGCTGCTTGAGGCGCTCGGCGTGCTGCGGCGCGATGTCGGTGCGCAGCTTGATGACGATCCTTCCCTTGGTGGTGTCGATGACAATGGTGTTCTGCTTGTCGGTCCCGGCAGGCAACGGCTGGGCGATGGCGGGCGCGGCAATGATCAGCGCGACGAAAACGGCGAGGATTCGGATCATGGAAGTTTCCTGAGTGAGAGAGGAAAGTGTTAGCGGCCGAACTTGGCCTTGAGGCGCTTGGCGACTGCCTTGGGCACGAAGTTAGAGACGTCCCCACCCATACTGGCGATCTGTCGCACCAGTGTGGCGGTGATCGGGCGGACCGTCGGTGAGGCCGGCAGGAAGACCGTGTGGACGTCGGGCGCCATGGTCTCGTTCATGCCGGCGATCTGCATTTCGTAGTCAAGATCAGTGCCGTCGCGGAGGCCCCGGATCAGGATCGTGGCCTTGGCCCGCTTGGCGGCGGTGACCGTGAGGTCGTCGAAGGTGACGCAGTCGAATTCGCAGCCACCGCTCTTTGCCACGGGTTCGAACACCTCGCGGAGCATCGCCAGCCGTTCTTCGACCGTGAACAGCGGCGCCTTCCCCGGGTGGACCCCGATCGCCACGACCAGGCGGTCGCAGAGGCCTACGGCATGCCGGACGACGTCCAGATGGCCATTGGTGACGGGATCGAAGGAGCCGGGATAGAGCGCGATACGGGGCATGAAACCGTCCTACCCTGCCCCGTTCCGCCCCGCAAGCCGGACGCCATTTTCGGGCACATCCCCCAGCCGCGCCGGAAATCTTTCTCGGCCATTGAACCTGCTCCCGGCTCGCCGCGTCTGCTGGAAATACCGCCTTTGTTTCGTCCCGGGCAGCCCGACGAAACAATATGGCGGGGCAACGAAACCATTTTCAGGCCATTGGACGACTTGGCGAAGAACTCCGGAAACCTCCGGTTTGTATCAAAGGCGCAGATAACGAGGGCCAAAAAGGCCCGTGACCGGGGACCGTCATGATCAAAACTCTTTCAGCCATCGCGATTGCCGCATGCGTAGCCGCTGCCCTGGCCGTCCTGCCGGGCTTTGCCCCAGCCGTCGAAGCCAGCGTGCCGCGCCCGCTTGCCAAGGCCGACCGTCTGGATATCCGCCCCATCGGCGCCGATTGCTCGCAGCAGAACTGGCCGCGTTTCGAGGCCTCCTGCCTGCGTACCGCCGGAACCAAGACCACCGTTCGTCAGGCCCGTCTGGTTACCGCGGACCGCACGCCGTAGCCGGGTCAGACACGCACAACTTTCCATAAGCTTCGAACCGGAGGCGGGCTGATACCCTCGCCTCCGGTTTGGCTTTTAGGTCTCTGCCAACGGCACGCTCTGGGCGTGCCGAAAGATGTTTTTGGGATCGAACGCGGCCTTGATCTTCATCAGCCGTGCGAGGTTATCGCCCCAATAGGCCTTGGCATAACCCTCGCCGAGATCGAGGTCGCAGTAATTGACGTAACATGCGCCGGACACATACGGCCGCATCGACGCGTAAAGTGTGCGTATCATCGCCAGGTTGGTCTCGGTCGCGCCAGGACTTTCCCACTGCAAGAAATATTGGATGAGGTATCTTGTCTTGCCTCGGTGAACGAAGGCGGTCGCGTCCGACGCGACCTTGCTGATGGCGCCGCCGTAGCTGTCGAACAGCACGGCAATCTGACCCGGCGCTTTCTGCAAGCCATCGAGCAGCACGGAAATCCCCTGCTCCGTCATCGGCTCGTTGATGTAGTCGGACTTGGCTTTCATCAGGACGAACTCGTAAGCAGGACCGCCGCCGTTGAAAATGGTAGCGGCTCTCGCAAAGCTCAGCGTGCTCGTACGCGCCGTGTCGGCCGCGCCAGCCAGTTTTTGCAGGCGCTTCAATTCGGCCGCCAGCCTGGTTTCGGAATCGACCGACAGGCCCGCGATGTGCACCTTGATCGCTCCGCCCGCCTCTTTCGTCAGATGGAGCGTGCAAGTGATCGCGGGCGGCAGGCTGTCGAGCCAATCCTGCCAGGCCAGCATGATTTTGGCCGCCTGCGCGGTTGGCCTGGTCCAGGTGATGGCGAACTTGGCGACCATGCTGACGGCGCTGGTGCGGAAGTTGAACCTGGTCACGACACCAAAGCTGCCGTTGCCGCCACCACGCAACGCCCAGAACAGATCGGGATTCTCCTGTGCGCTGACGTTCACGACGTTGCCGGAGGCGTCGACGACCTCCATCGACAGCACACCGTCGCAGGCGAGCCCAAAAGGACGTCCCAACAGGCCAAAGCCGCCGCCGAGCGAATGGCCGGCGACCCCGACCGGAAAGCAGGTGCCGGCGGGGATGGCCCGCCCGGACGGTTCGAGCGCCGCGTAGACGGCGCCCAGCGACGCGCCCGCCCCGACCGCAACCGTCTTCTTGTCCGCCGAGAGTTGAAGCGCGGACATGCCGCGTACGTCGACGACGAGATCGGCGCTTTGGGAAAGACCTTCGTAGGAATGGCCGCCGGAGCGGATCGCAAAGCTGACGCCGTTGTTGACCGCCCAGCGGACGGTGTTGCCGACGGCTTGCGGGCTCGAGGCAACCACACGCACCTGGGGCGTGAGCTGCTTCCGCTTGCTGAAGGAGGCATTGTAATCGAACTTGGGTGGCACGCCGCTGCCGGCGATCAGAACCATATCCTTTTTGGGATCGAGTTCGGCCTTGAGCGCGGCGATCGGCAGGCCGGTATCGGCCTCTGCTTTGCCGATCGAAAGCAGCGAAGTGCCGACGAGTACATTTGCGGCGAAAAGGCCGGAGCCTTGCAGGAATTCGCGCCGCTTCATCTGCCTACTCCCCCAATGTCGTCCCACGACAAAGCTGAGATGATATTACTGACTACATTGCAGGAGCGGCTTGAAATATTCCGGTTGATGAAAATTCGCCTTGGCTGCCTTCGGCAGAAAGGCGCTCCAGTAGCTGCGTTTTTTCGCGGGCCCCAGAATGGAATAGAGATTGCCGCGGATCTTGCCGGGATCGCCGTCCCAGCCGAGCGATTTGAGCGGGATTTTCAGCTCCGCGCTCCAGCCGCCTGTCACGATGGCCGCGGTCGAGGTCAGCCCAAGATCGACGCCTTCGTGATGCTCTCGTGCGCTGACGATCCTGACCTGAAACGTCTGATTGTACGGCGACACTTCGAATTCGAAGTAGGGAAAGCCATCATCGGAAAACGTCACGAATATCTCGACGACGTCGAACTGATACGGGTGTTCTCCGGGACCGAGCACCTTCTTGGCATTGATCGACGGCGAGGTGACCGAAAAGCTCGCGATCAAGGCATCGTCAGCCAATGACGTGCGCACCTGGACGGGATTTTTGAGCACGGATGTCGCCGGCGCGACCAGCGACAGTTCGCAAGCGGCTGCCGTTGAACCGCCGAACAAGACCACGAGAATGCCAAGCCATTTCACAGCCGCGTCTCACCGCTCTGGATTGCCCTCAGATAAGCACAGAACATATCCGCCATTGCATCCGCATAGGCGTCGATCTCAAGGGGCGTGCGCGGTGTTTCCGAAAAATGCTTCCCCACCGAGCTCAGCGTTCGCGCGATCAGGTCGCCGGCTTTGGTTCGCACATCGCTGGATGCCGCAGGCAGCGCTTCCTGCATGAAGATCTCGACCGTGCGGCTTCCCGAAGCCCTCGCCTCCTTAGCTTCCGGCGCATCGCGATAAAGCGGGACGGCGTCGCTGAGCGCCACCCGCATCGCCGCCTCATCGCATTCCGACTGGATGAATGCGCGGACCAGCGTGCGCAATCGTTCAAGCGGCGGCTTGCCGGCATCTTCGAGGATGCCGCGCAGCAGTTCGGAGGTTTGCCGCCATTCGTCGCTTTGCAGGCGGAACAGGATCGCCGCCTTGTTGGGGAAATATTGATAGAGCGAGCCGACGCTGACGCCGGCCTTCTCGGCCACGCGCGCGGCCGTGAAACGTTGCGCGCCTTGCTTCGCCAAAACCTGAACCGCCGCCTCCAGAATGGTCGCGACAAGGCCTTCCGAGCGCGCCTGCTGAGGCTGTTTTCGCAAGGAGATTGAAGTACTTCGGCGGCTGACCATGGAAGCTCACAGGGAACGCGAATAGCGAATACGACGAATTAGTCGTATTTCTGATCGAGCCCAATTGCAACTCCCTGAGCTGATCGGAGACCTCTCATGACCATCCTGACGACCACGCCCCTGGCGCCGCTTCTTGATCGCCTGTTCGACGAAGCCGACGCGTCGGCAGCGCAAGTCGAGGCCGCCATCGCCGCGCTCCCCGAAGGCGAACGTACGCGCCTGATGCGGAGCAAGACCAACTACCGCGAGCTCTACGGACGGCTGAAGGACGCGCCGCTCGCGGTCTCGCGACAAACCGGCGCGTTGCTCTACATGCTGGCGCGAAGCTCCAGGGCGCGCACGATCGTCGAATTCGGAACGTCGTTCGGCATCTCGACGCTGCATCTTGCGGCCGCACTGCGCGACAATGGCGGCGGCTGTCTCATCACCAGCGAATTCGAGCCGTCGAAGGTGGCCAAGGCGCGCGACCATCTGGCAGCCGGCGGCCTCAGCGATCTCGTCGAGATCCGCGAGGGCGATGCGCTGGAAACGCTCAGCGCCGACTTGCCGGAGACGATCGATCTCGTGCTGCTCGACGGCGCCAAGTCGCTCTATCCGGACATCCTCGGTCTCGTGGAAAGCCGCCTCAAGCCCGGCGCGATTGATCGTCGCCGACAATGCCGACTTCAGTCCCGAGTACCTGGCGTGCGTCCGCTCGCCGGCCAACGGTTACATGTCGACGCCCTTTGCGGAGGATGTCGAACTGTCAGTGCGGATGGGTTAAGGCGCGGATGGGTTGAGTAGCGGCGGCTCGCGGTTCTAGGCCGAGCCGCCGTTCCCATTGCCATCACCGTTGCCGTTCTCGGCTTCCTCGCCGATATGCTCGACCGACACGACGTGCTCGTCGTCGGCGGTATCGAACACGATCACGCCTTGCGTCGAACGGCCGGCGATGCGGATGTCCTCCACCGGGCAACGGATCAACTGGCCCTTGTCGGTCACCAGCATGATCTGATCGGCCTCCTCCACCGGGAAGGAGGCGACGAGCTTGCCGTTGCGCTCGTTGACCGACATCGCAACGATGCCTTTGCCGCCGCGCCCCGTCGTCCGGTACTCGTAGGACGTGGTGCGCTTGCCGAAGCCGTTGGCCGAAACCGTCAGCACCACCTGCTCTTGCGCCGACATCTCGACGTAGCGTTCCGACGAGAGCTGGATCGCGCTCGATGTCTCTTCGGCCTCGCTGTCCGCCGCCGCCTCTTCGGTGACGGCCTCGCCGGCCACGGCGCGGCGCATTTTCAGATAGGCCGAGCGCTCGTCCGACGTCGTTTCGACATGGCGCAGGATCGCAAGCGAGATCAGCCGGTCGCCTTCGGGCAACGCGATACCGCGCACACCCATGGAAGTCCTGCCCGAGAATACCCGCACGTCGGTGACGGCGAAGCGGATGCACTGGCCGCCGGCGGCGGTGAGCAGCACGTCGTCATGTTCGGTACAGATCTGGACGTCGACGATCGCCTCGTTCTCGTCGAGCTTCATCGCAATGATGCCGGAACGCCGCACATCGACGAAATCCGACAGCTTGTTGCGGCGAACGTTGCCGCCCGTGGTGGCGAACATCACGTCGAGATTGCCCCAGGAGGATTCGTCCTCCGGCAACGGCATGATGGTCGTGATGCGCTCGCCCTGCTCGAGCGGCAGGATATTGATCAGGGCCTTGCCGCGCGCATTGGGCGCCGCCACCGGCAACCGCCAGACCTTTTCCTTGTAGACCTGGCCGCGCGAGGAGAAGAACAGCACCGGCGTATGCGTCGAGGCAACGAACAGACGGCTGACGAAATCCTCGTCGCGCGTCTGCATGCCCGAGCGGCCCTTGCCGCCGCGGCGCTGCGCCCGATAGGTCGACAGCGGCACGCGCTTGACGTAGCCGGCGTGCGAAACGGTAACGACCATGTCCTCGCGCTGGATCAGGTCTTCGTCCTCGACCTCGCCTTCCTGCTCGATGATGACGGTCCTGCGCGGGGTCGCGAATTCCGACTTCACCTCGGCCAGTTCGGTCTTGACGATGGACTGAACGCGGGCGCGCGAGCGCAGGATGTCGAGATAGTCGGCAATTTCGACCGCGAGCTTGTCGAGTTCTTCGGAGATTTCCTCGCGTCCGAGCGCTGTGAGCCGCTGCAAACGCAGGTCGAGAATGGCCTTTGCCTGTTCAAACGAGAGCCGCGCGGTGCCGTCCGGCGCCAGCCGATGCCGCGGATCGTCGATCAGCGTGATCATGGCGGCCACGTCCTGCGCGGGCCAGTCGCGCGACATCAACGAATCGCGCGCGGTGGTCGGATCGGGCGAGGTGCGGATGACGCGAATGATTTCGTCGATATTGGCGACCGCAATGGCAAGGCCAACCAAAATATGCGCGCGGTCGCGCGCCTTGTTGAGGAGGAACTTGGTCCGCCGCGTCACCACCTGCTCGCGGAAGGCGACGAAGATGGTCAGCAGGTCCTTCAGATTCATCAGCTGCGGCCGGCCGGCATCGAGCGCGACCATGTTGGCGCCGAAACTGGTCTGCAGCGGCGTGAATTTGTAGAGCTGGTTCAGCACCACGTCCGGCACGGCGTCGCGCTTCAACTCCACGACCACGCGATAGCCCTCGCGGTCGGACTCGTCGCGCAGGTCCGCGATGCCCTCGATCTTCTTGTCGCGCACCAGTTCGGCGATGCGCTCCACCATGGTGGCTTTGTTCACCTGATAGGGGATTTCGGTGACGACGATCGCTTCGCGATCCTTGCGGATGGTGTCGATCGAAACCTTGCCGCGCATCATGATCGAGCCGCGGCCGAGGTGATAGGCCGAGCGAATGCCCTGCCGCCCGAGAATGATGCCGCCGGTCGGGAAGTCCGGGCCCGGGATGATCTCGATCAACTGATCGATCGTCAGGCCGGGATTGTCGATCAGCGCCGTGCAGGCGTCGATGACTTCGCCGAGATTGTGCGGCGGGATGTTGGTCGCCATGCCGACGGCGATGCCGCCGGCGCCGTTGACGAGAAGATTGGGGAATTTGGCCGGAAGGACCGTCGGCTCGCGGTCCTTGTTGTCGTAGTTGGCCTGGAAATCGACGGTATCCTTGTCGAGGTCATCCAGCAGCGAATGCGCAATCTTGGTGAGGCGGGATTCCGTGTATCGCATCGCGGCGGCCGCATCGCCGTCCACCGAGCCGAAATTGCCCTGCCCGTCGATCAGGGGCACGCGCATGGAGAAGTCCTGCGCCAGACGGACCAGCGCGTCGTAGACCGACTGGTCGCCGTGCGGATGGTACTTACCGATCACGTCGCCGACGGTGCGCGCCGATTTGTTGTGCGACTTGTTCCAGTCGAAGCCGTTCTCATGCATCGCGTACAGGATGCGGCGATGGACGGGCTTGAGACCGTCGCGCGCGTCCGGCAGCGCCCGCGACACGATCACGCTCATGGCGTAATCGAGGTAGGAGCGCTTCATCTCGTCGAGGATGGAAACGGGACGAATGTCGGACGGCGCCGGCGGTTCGCCGGGCTTGGTATCTTCAGGCTCAGACAAGGGAAAATCCGGTCATTTCAGAATCACGTTCATATAGCGCATCGGGGGCCGTAAAACCACCTCTAACTCGCCAAGACCGGGGGTTTTTCCCTTAGTTTTTCCAGTCACTTAGACGGGATGTCCGGGATCGGTTCCGAATGGCGCTCCGGGGCCCGCTTCAGGGGCCGAAAATGACCGCATGCATGATGCGCCCCGGCAGCAGCGTGAACAGGCCGGCAATGACCAGCGCGCCCGAAAAAACCCCGATCATGACGCGGCGATGACTGGCGACGCGATGGCGGTGCGCGAACCATACGCCGAGCGGCACCATGATCAGCGTAAAGATCGACAAGAGATGGATCGGGCTCCAGGGACCCCAGAGCCTGATCCGTGGATGTCGAACGAACTTGCGGCCACCGCCAGCATCAGCACCGCCCAAATCCAGCCGAGCGTGCGATGAGGCAGCGTTCCCTTTGGCGCGGCGAACTGGATCACGCCGAGCACGAAGGCCGTCATCGCCGCGAAAGCATGGACGGGAATGGCGGGCGCGGCGTCGAGCAACGGTGCGAGACTCACGAACTGTCTCCTCTCACCTCGCCGATCCCAAAGGACCGGGCCAATGCCGCGCCACGCTTATTCGCGTTGGCTCATTCGCCTTGGCTTGTCGTGGCGTCGCAAAGCGACGCGTCGGACAAGCTCAGAACGGCGAAAACTTAGAACGGAATGTCGTCGTCCATGTCGCTGTTGCGGCTGCCTGCCGCCACGGCCCGGCGCGGTGCGCTGCTCGACGAAGGACCGCCGCCGCCGAAGTCGCCGCCCTGGTCGTCGGAGCCGAAGCTGCCGCCGCCGGCGCCGCCACTGCGCCCGTCGAGCATCGTCAGCGTCGAGTTGAAGCCCTGCAGCACCACCTCGGTCGAGTACTTCTCGACGCCGGCCTGGTCGGTCCATTTGCGGGTCTGCAGCGCGCCTTCGATGTAAACCTTGGCGCCCTTCTTCAGATACTGCTCGACGATCTTGCACAGCGGCTCGGAGAAGATCACCACGCGATGCCACTCGGTCTTTTCCTTGCGCTCGCCGGTCCCCTTGTCGCGCCAGGTTTCCGACGTGGCGATCGAGAGATTGGCAATCGGCCGCCCGTCCTGGGTCCGCCGGATTTCGGGATCCTTGCCGAGATTGCCGACCAGAATCACCTTGTTCACACTTCCTGCCATTGCCGCTCTCCACTACGTCCGCACTATCGCGCCGACCCTATACGCTCGCTGGCCGGCCGCGCCCGCCCATCCCGTCGGTTATCCACATATAGCATCTCGAACCGAAATGTTCCAGTTTTGTTCCCACAAAAGGGCGGGAAAACCAGGTTTCAGACGCTCCTGACGGGGAATTTCCCGCGGGTTCTCGCCTTCCATCGCGTGGCGCGTCACAAAACGCCTGACAATTCATCGGCTTCCCGGGAGACATAGTTCGTCGGCCGGTGTGGCTTTTGGGAGACGGCGTTGGCCCCCCGAATGCCCTATCCTCCCTGTCGAAATTGGGGTGGATGGGCGCCACCTGGGCGAGGACTACGCTTCGCGAGACACGAAGCGACGTAAAGAAATTTGGGACGATGAAGAAGAACTTCCTGCTGGGTGCAATCGCACTGATCTCGTTGGGCGCGATCGCGCCTGCCGTGGCGGCCGACCTGCCCGCGCATACCTACACCAAAGCACCTGAAGCGTTCATGCCGGCCATCTACGATTGGAGCGGTGTTTACGTTGGTATCAACGGCGGCTGGGGCACGGCGAACCGTTGCTTCGACATGACGGGTCCGACCGTGGTCGGTCCCGAGGGCTGTCACAACACCGAAGGCGGCTTTGCCGGCGGCCAGATCGGCTATCGCTGGCAGATGTCTTCGTGGGTATTCGGCTTCGACCTTCAGGGCGACTGGGCCGATCTGCGCGGCAGCAACGTCAGCCTGATCTCGGGCAACACCAACCGCTCCCATATCGATGCGTTCGGAATGTTCACCGGCCAGGTCGGCTACGCCTGGAACACCGCACTGCTGTACTTCAAGGGCGGTGCGGCGGTCGTTGCCGATCGCAACGAGATCCTGAACAACGGCGTCGTCATCGCGACCGCCTCGGGCGACAACCGCTGGGGCGGCACCGTCGGCGCCGGCATCGAATTCTCGTTCGCGCCGAACTGGTCGGCCGCCATCGAATACAACCACCTCTTCATCGCCAACAACAACACGAACTTCACCACGCCCGCGGGAACCCTCGTCAGCAGCGACCGTATCCACGGCGATGCCGATCTGGTCTCGGTGCGCGTGAACTATCGTTGGGGCGGTCCAGTCATCGCCAAGTACTGATCGCCACTAAACGCTCTGGGGTTTGAAAGGCCGGCCGTTGCGCCGGCCTTTTTCGTTTGGCGCGGACCACCTGCTGACGCATGCTGCCAGTTCGCCCATCCGAGGCATGTTCCCTCGCGTGAACCCGTCTGAAAACGCGGTGCGCGCCGCAATTCCGTTGATGGCTTTCACACGGCACTGGAAATTGATTCCCGTTCTTCCTATGTTCCGAGCATCCCCTGATGGCGTCTGATCGCTTTCCCGCGACGCGCCCTTATCGTGGCGTTTTCGAGCGCCTGGAAATACGGATATGGACGAAGTGATCAAGGCCAAGCAGCGTCACCAGGCGGGCCCGTCGAGCCTGCGCGCGATCACCATTCGTGGTGCGCGCGAACACAATCTCAAGAACGTCGACGTCGAAATTCCCAGAGACAAGCTCGTGGTGTTCACGGGACTGTCGGGTTCGGGAAAATCCTCGCTCGCTTTCGACACGATTTACGCCGAAGGCCAGCGCCGTTACGTCGAGTCGCTCTCGGCCTATGCGCGCCAGTTTCTGGAGATGATGCAGAAGCCCGATGTCGATCAGATCGACGGGCTGTCGCCGGCGATCTCGATCGAACAGAAAACCACTTCGAAAAATCCGCGCTCGACGGTGGGCACCGTCACCGAAATCTACGACTACATGCGCCTGTTGTGGGCGCGCGTCGGCGTGCCCTACTCGCCCGCCACCGGCCTGCCGATCGAAAGCCAGATCGTCTCGCAGATGGTCGATCGCGTGCTGGCGCTGCCCGAAGGCACCCGGCTCTATCTGCTCGCGCCGGTCGTGCGCGGCCGCAAGGGCGAATACAAGAAAGAGCTCGCCGAATATCTCAAGAAAGGCTTTCAGCGCGTCAAGATCGACGGCAAGTTCCATGAGCTTGCGGAAGCGCCTGTTCTCGACAAGAAATTCCCGCACGACATCGACGTCGTGGTCGACCGCATCGTGGTGCGGCCGGACATCGGCCAGCGCCTCGCCGAAAGCTTCGAGACCGCGCTGAAGATCGCCGAAGGTCTCGCGGTGATCGAATACGCCGATGCGCCGGCGGGCGCGCCCGCGCCTGACGACAAGAAGAAGACCGCCAAGATTCACGACAAGAGCGGCCCCGAGCGGATTCTGTTTTCGGAGAAGTTCGCCTGCCCGGTCTCCGGCTTCACGATTCCGGAAATCGAGCCGCGGCTGTTCTCGTTCAACAATCCCTATGGCGCGTGTCCTGCCTGCGGCGGCCTCGGCATCGAGCAGCACATCGACGAGGACCTCGTCATTCCCGACAAGGACGCCACCTTGCGCAAGGGCGCGATCGCGCCCTGGGCGAAGTCGTCGTCGCCCTATTACATCCAGACGCTGACCGCGCTCGGCAAGTTCTACAAGTTCACGCTCGACACCAAGTGGAAGGATCTGCCGAAGAAGACGCAAGCCGCGATCCTGCACGGCTCCGGCGAGGACGAGATCAAGTTCTCCTACGAAGACGGCGTGCGGTCCTACGACACCAAGAAGCCGTTCGAGGGCGTCATCACCAACATCAACCGCCGCTACCGCGAGACCGAGAGCGAGTGGGCGCGCGAGGAACTGGCGAAGTATTTCTCCGACGTGCCGTGCGAGGCCTGTCACGGCCATCGCCTCAAGCCGGAAGCGCTTTGCGTCAAGATCGGCGGCAAGCACATCGGCGACATCTCGGAAATGTCGGTGCGCCGCGCCGGCGAATGGTTCGAGACCGTACCGAAGTCGCTCAACGCGCAGCAGAACGAGATCGCCGCGCGCGTGCTGAAGGAAATCCGCGACCGGCTGTCGTTCCTGCTCGACGTCGGCCTCAACTATCTCACGCTGGCGCGTTCGTCCGGCACGCTGTCCGGCGGCGAGAGCCAGCGCATCCGGCTGGCCTCGCAGATCGGCTCCGGCCTCACCGGCGTGCTCTACGTGCTCGACGAACCCTCGATCGGCCTGCACCAGCGCGACAACGCGCGGCTGCTCGACACGCTGAAGCGGCTCCGCGACCTCGGCAATACCGTGATCGTGGTCGAGCACGACGAGGACGCGATCCGCCTGGCGGACCACGTGCTCGACATCGGCCCCGGCGCCGGCATGCATGGCGGCGAGATCATCGCGCAGGGCACGCCCGCCGAGATCATGCACAATCCGAAATCGCTGACCGGCAAATACCTCACCGGCGAATTGTCGGTGGACGTGCCGGAGCGGCGGCCGCCGAACCATCGCCGCACCATCAAGGTCATCAACGCGCGCGGCAACAACCTGAAGAACGTCTCGGCGGAAATTCCGCTCGGGCTGTTCACCTGCGTCACCGGCGTGTCCGGCGGCGGCAAGTCGACGCTGCTGATCGATACGCTCTACAAGGCGATCGCGCGCAAGCTCAACAACGCGAGCGAAGGCGCCGCCCCCCACGACCGCATCGAGGGGCTGGAGCATATCGACAAGATCATCGACATCGACCAGTCGCCGATCGGCCGCACCCCGCGCTCGAACCCCGCGACCTATACCGGCGCGTTCACGCCGATCCGCGAATGGTTCGCCGGCCTGCCCGAGGCGAAGGCGCGCGGCTACGAGCCCGGACGTTTTTCGTTCAACGTCAAGGGCGGCCGCTGCGAGGCCTGCGAAGGCGACGGCGTCATCAAGATCGAGATGCACTTCCTGCCCGACGTCTACGTCACCTGCGACGTCTGCAAGGGCAAGCGCTACAACCGCGAGACGCTCGAAGTGCTGTTCAAGGGCAAGTCGATCGCCGACGTGCTCGACATGACGGTCGAGGAAGCCGCCGACTTCTTCAAGGCGGTGCCGCGCGTGCGCGAGACCTTCAAGACGCTGCATCGCGTCGGCCTCGACTACATCCATGTCGGCCAGCAGGCGACGACGCTGTCGGGCGGCGAAGCCCAGCGCGTCAAGCTCGCCAAGGAGCTGTCAAAGCGCGCGACCGGCCGCACGCTCTACATCCTGGACGAGCCGACCACGGGCTTGCACTTCCACGACGTGAAGAAGCTTCTCGAAGTGCTGCACGAGCTGGTGGCGCAGGGCAATACGGTGGTGGTGATCGAGCACAATCTCGAAGTCATCAAGACCGCAGACTGGGTGATCGATCTCGGTCCCGAAGGCGGCGACGGCGGCGGCGAAATCGTCGCCTGGGGTCCGCCGGAAGACATCGTGAAAGCGCCGCGCAGCTACACCGGCAAATTCCTGAAGCCGGTGCTGGAGAAGGCCGGCAAGGTGCGCAAGAGCGGCGGGACGAGCGAGGCGGCGGAGTAGTGCACACGTATGTCTGTCGCGCGATGGAACCTTTATTTCTATTGCTGCGCATCTGGCAGGCAAAGCGCGAAATTCGGCGAATTGACCCGTCGATGTTGCCGTCACGCGAAGGTGTTTAGCTTTGGGGCTGTTCACATACACCCACGCCAATCTGGCGATTTGGATCACTACGCCAACTGACGAAGATCGCGATCAAATGCGTGCGAAGCCAGAGTTGATATCCGACTTTCGGCGTGCGCTCGCAGCCGTAGGCTACCCGTCGAACGCGATCACCGATGTTGGCTTTGCATTCGAATCTCAGCAAACCGTAGATCGCGACTACGATGGTAAATGGCGGTACGCCGTCAAGTGATCTTGGGAGCAGACGAGCGACGCCATTCCATCTGCCGTTACTCCTCAATCGCCGCTTCCACAAATCCGCGCGGATCGTCGAAGAACTCGCGCATCGCCTTGTAGTGATCGGTCTGTTCGACCGTTGTTGGCTCCAGCCCGTCCCTCGTAAAGCGCAACAGCGTCGCGTCGGGATACGCCATCAGCATTGGCGCGTGCGTTGCCATGATCACCTGGCAATGACGGCTCTCATCCATGCGCCGGATCAGCCTCGGGAATTCGATCTGCCGGGTCGGAGCCTGACCGATAGATCAGGCACCCTGTCGCTCGTTCAGCGTCCGCTTAGCTCTCGGCCACGAACACATAGCTGTTGCCGTCTTTTGCCAGCTTGCCGGCATTAGGCATCAACCAGTGCGTGCCCGACACGGTGAGTTTGTCGGCGACGACGCGATCAAAGATCTTCTTTCGCGTTTCGGCAGCCAATTCCGGATCCTGGTCGATCGATAGCTGCCATTCGGGAATTGCGGCAATGTGGGGTGAAAGATTGACCACATCGGCGCTGATCAGGAACTGCTTGCCGCCTGAGGCGACGAGATGCGCGACCATTCCCGGGCTGTGGCCGGGCACTTGGATTGCCTGCACGCCCGGCAGAAGTTCTGGTTCTCCCTCGAAGGTCCTGACGTTTTTCCAGTTCGCAATCGTCGCCTGAATTCGCTTGGCGAGCCCTTTGCGCGTCGGTCCGAGGTCGAGCGACTCGACGCCCGGACGGGTCCACCACTTCAATTCGGCGGAGGGCACGACGATATCGGCTTCCGGGAAAACCTGCGCATCGCTCTCATTGTTCATGAGACCGTAAATGTGGTCACCGTGAAGATGAGAGATGAGGATCGTCTTCACGGCCTTCGGGTCGAGGCCTGCCGCCGCCATGCTCTCGAACAGCCGCCCGGTGCCCCGACCATAAATCGAATGGCCGCCCGTGCCTGAGTTGATCAGCACCACTTGATCGCGCCGCTTGAGCGCCATGACGATGAACCGCGAGGGGGCCTGATTGTCGGCAAAACCCGCCGCACGCAAAGCGGCCTTGACTTGGTCGACGCTGGCATTCCGGACCATACCCTCTCGCAATGGAACGTCACGCATGCCATCGATCAGGGAGAACACCTCAATGTCGCCGACTTGATATCTCCGGAAAGGTGGCGTGGCCGATGTTTGCGCACGGGCCGCATCGACAAACGCGATCGGCCTATCAAGCCCGAACGCGGCATAAGCGCCGGCTGCGCCGAGTATCAGGTCGCGACGCGAGACATCGAACATGGTCCGTCCCTCCACGCTGAAGGGGCGAGCTTATCAACGGCGACGCACGCCGGGCAAGCGTCAGCGCTTACCGGTGCGACAGCGCTTAACCCGAGAATAACGCGTTCGACCAAGGCGGATGGCGACCAATCTGAACTCGCCGTCCGTCCGCGCCGGTTAGGCGGGCAAGTCAGGAAGCGACTGCCCATCCCTCTGCGGTATTCGGCACCTCGATGTCGATTTCGAGCGTCGACACGAGGTGGCTTCGCTCCATCTTGATCTGGAGCTTTTCCGGATCGAAGGTCACGTGGCGCGAGACCACCGCCAGGATCTCGGCGCGAAGCAGCTCCAGCAAATCGGGCTGGCCGCGCAAGCCGCGCTCATGCGCCAGCAGAATCTGCAAACGCTCCCGCGCGACCGGAGCGGTCGCCGGCGCGGTTACGGTGCGGCTCCCAAACAGCCGCGCAAAACCCATCATGCCGCCCTCCGTCCAAGCAGCCGGTCCATCAGGCCCTTGCGCGGCTCCGGCACCACCATCGGCACGGTTTCGCCTTTCAGCCGGCGCGCCGCATCGATATAGGCGCGGGCCGGCGCGCTGGAGGCGTCGTTCAGCGTCACCGGCGAGCCGACGTTGGACGCGCGCAGGACGTCCTGGCTTTCCGGAATGATGCCCAGCAAAGGCGTCGCCAGAATATCCAGCACGTCCTCGATCGAAAGCATTTCACCCCGCGCGGCGCGCGCGCTGTCGAACCGCGTGACCAACAGATGCTTCTGCACCTGCTCGCCCTTCTCGGCCCGCACCGTCTTGGAATCGAGCATGCCGATGATGCGATCGGAATCCCGCACCGACGACACTTCCGGATTGGTGACAATGACAGCCTCGTCCGCGTAACGCATCGCAAGCAGCGCGCCGCGCTCGATGCCGGCCGGACTGTCGCAAATGATCCAGTCGAATTTGGTCCGCAGCTCCTCGATGATCCTGCCGACGCCCTCGTCGGTCAGCGCGTCCTTGTCCCGGGTTTGCGAAGCCGGCAGCAACCACAAATTCTCCAGCCGCTTGTCGCGAATGAGCGCCTGCGAAAGATTTGCGATGCCTTGCACGACGTTGATGAAGTCGAACACCACCCGCCGCTCGGCGCCAAGGATGAGATCGAGATTACGCAGGCCGACGTCAAAATCGATGACGACGACTTTCTCGCCCATCTGCGCGAGCGTCGCCCCGAGGGCCGCCGTCGTCGTTGTCTTGCCTACGCCGCCTTTACCTGACGTCACGACCAGTACTTTGGCCATTTGTTTTGATCTCCCAAGCCACTAATTCAAAGGGGTGATTCGTACGATGTCGCGTTCAAGCCAGACCTGCGTCGGTCCAACGTAGGAGGCGGCATCGATCTCTTCCGCGGTTCGGTAATAGCCGTCGATCGCCAAAAGCTCGGCTTCGATTTTCTGGCAGTAGATTCGCGCCGTCAGATTTCCGTTGATGCCGGCCATCGCACGGCCGCGGAGCGTTCCGTAGACGTGAATGGAGCCGCCGGCGACAATTTCAGCGCCCGACGAAACCGATCCGACGATCGTGATGTCGCCATCGGGAAACACGATCGACTGGCCGGAGCGCACTTGCGTATCGAGCAGCAATGATGACGGCTTCGGCTTCGCCTCGGGTTTCTTCGCGCGTTCTTGCGTCATCGAGCATTGGCGTCCGCCCGTCAGCAAAGGCGGCAGGTTCACCGAGAGACGCTCGGCGTCGACCCCCTCGATGCCGAGAACACGGAGGCCGCGCTGTTCGAGGTTCGAGATCAGCTGCGTGATCGCGTTCTGGCTGAGATCGACGGCCGAGAGATCGAGCACCACGGGCTTGCCGGCGAAGAAGCCGGGCGACTGGCGCAGCGTCGCGTCGATCTCTTCAAGCCACTCGATGACGGGAACGACGGGGAAGAACACAAAGGCGACATACGATCGCCCTCGCAAGCGAATGGGCCTGGCCCTGGATCGCGCAACTGCTTCCATGATGACTGGCTCGCCTCCCACAACAAAACTGGCGGGGCACGTCAGGCAGTCGCGTGCGAATCGCCCCAGTTCGCACTCGTTTGATGGAGCGGACTGGATTTGAGTTGGCGGGCGAAATTGAGTCAAAAAGAGGAAACGGTTGAGGCGTCGCAAAAACGCCGCAGGCGTGAAGAGACTCCGCCGAACGTGTGTTGACAACGCGTGCAAGCGTGACGGGTGATTTGCCCGTCGTGCCATTGTGCCGCAGTCGTTTCCGGTTGTGACGTCGGGCAAATCAGCGGCACTTCTTCGCGCGTCCCGCGCCTGTGAAAGGGGCGTATCGCGATCGTCACGAACGTTGCGCGCGGGATGCGATGGACGCGGCCTCATCAACTGACGAGTGATGGCGCTGCGGACGGTGAAGTCGTGTGGTCCTGATATCTCGATGCTGGCGTTCAACGCGGCGATAATGCTTACGCATTACGCCGGGGACGGTGGCAAGAAAGCCCGATTCACCAGGGAGAGCACGAAGCAGCCGTTAAAACCAATCGCGCAGGGAGTGCCGGATCGCATTCGGCGGACCTGTGGTGACTACACTCGTATGCTTTTTATTTTGCATACGAGGCTGCGGGCGAGCTGATCGCCCGGCATTCCCTGCGCCCTCTTTGGGCGTTGCCGTTTTCGATACCTCGGTGGCATTTTTGCTGCGCGAGAATGCGGAGGTGCGCCACAAATGACACCGTCATTCCGGGGCGATGCAAAGCGTCGAACCCGGAATCCATTTCTCCGACATTGGCGCGGCGCGATCGATTCTCCGATGTGCGATTGCACATCATAGTTCGCTCGTTACACTCGCGCCCCGGAATGACGAGGCGCATGGTCCGCTGGCTTTCACATCGAAACGTCCGCCCTCACCTGCGGCCGAACCACCAGCCGGCGATCAGCAGCACGATGCCGGCCGCGCCCGTCACAATGCCGTGCTTGGTGTGCACGCGCGCCACGCCCGCCTCATGGCCCGGCATGAAACTCGGCAGTTGATCGGCCGGCATCAGAAAATAAACCGCGGCAACGATCAGGAGCACGACGCCGATCAGCGAGAGAATGAGTTTCATGAGTTGGTCCTTTGAGCTAAGTTCGCCTGCGCAACGCGAGCTTGAACCAGATTTCGATCGGTTTGTTAATGCCGGGCGCAAAGTCCGAGGGAAAAGAAAAGTCCATGACAGACGTTGTCAACAACAAGACAGAGCATCGTTACGAACTCACCGTCGAGGGCCACCTCGCCGCGACGTACTACTCGCTGGCCGACGGCGTCATCACCTTCATCCATACCGAGGTTCCACCCGAACTCGGCGGCAAGGGCGTCGGCTCGACTCTGGTGAAAGGTGCGCTGGATCAGGTGCGCGCCGCCGGATTGAAGGTCATTCCGCAATGTCCCTTCGTCAAAGCCTATATCGGCAAACATCCGGAATATGCCGATCTTCTGAAAGGTTGAGCGTGCATGGCGACCGTTCGCGACAACAAGGCGCTGAGCCGGTTCGAGCTTGATGTCGAGGGCGGCGTGGCCTTCGCCAACTACCGCCTCTCGCCGTCAAGCGTCATCATCACGCACACGGAAACGCCGCGCGCCTTGCGCGGACGCGGCATCGCGTCGGAACTGGTGGAAGGTGCGCTCGGTCTGATCCGCACCGACGGCCACAAGGTGATCGCCGGATGCGGCTTCGTCGTCGATTACCTGAGCAAGCACCCGGAATACGCAGACATGGTCGGCTAGTGTTTTCGTCATTCCGGGGCGCGCAAAAGCGCGAACCCGGAATCCATCTCGCCAATCGAAAGCTCGGAGAAATGGATTCCGGGCTCAGCCCTGCGGGCTGCCCCGGAATGACAGATGTCAGATGATCTTGATCGACATGTCCGGCAGGCCATCGAGCTTGCAAAGCAGCACATCGCCCTTCACGACGGGGCCGACATTCTCCGGCGTACCGGAATAGATGATGTCGCCGGCCTTGAGCTCGAACGCTTCCGAGAGCTTCGCGATCTGTTCGGCGACGCTCCAGATCATCTTGTCGAGATCGGAAGACTGGCGAACGGTGCCGTTGATCGCGAGCGAGATCGCGCCCTTGGTGAAATGCCCGGTCTTGGCGGCCGGATGGATCGGACCGATCACCGCCGCGTGGTCGAAGCTCTTGCCGATCTCCCACGGCTTCTTCTCGGCCGCCATGCCGTTCTGAAGATCGCGGCGGGTCATGTCGAGGCCGAGTGCGTAGCCGTAGACGTGATCGAGCGCCTTGTCCGGCGGGATGTTGCTGCCGCCGGATTTCAGCGCAGCCACGAGTTCAACCTCGTGGTGATAGTTCTTGGTGAGCGAGGGATACGAGTGATCGGCGACCGTGCCCGGCGAAACGAACTGGATCGCGTCGGTCGGCTTCTGGAAGAAGAACGGCGGTTCGCGGGTCGGATCGGAGCCGCGCTCGATCGCATGCGCCGCGTAGTTGCGGCCGATGCAATAGATGCGGCGAACCGGAAACACCTCTTTCTCGCCCGCAATCGGGATCGTCACCGCGGGCACGTCGAAGATCGGCTTGGCGCCGGATTGGGCATCGGCCGAACGGCTGGCGGCGGTGGTTCCCGCCAGCGCCAGCGCGCCGGTTGCCAACAAGGTCCTGCGGTCGACGGTATTCATTCGCGTGCTCCGATTTGTTCTTGATATTGTGGAGCTATCTACCGCTCAACGCTCGGGCCCGGCAAGCCACAACAAAGACCAAGACATGAAAAAGGCCCGCGAGGATGCGGGCCTTTTTGCCACGATATGAAAATCAGCTTACCACTTGACGTCGGACGGCAGCTTGCCGCCGTTCGCCGCAAGCTTGGCCATCACCTGCTTGTGCAGCCAGATGTTCATGCTCGCGGAGTCGTTGGTGTCGCCGGTATAGCCGAGCTCGTGGGCGAGATCCTTGCGCGCCGAGAGGCTTGAATCGATATCGAGCGCCTTCATCAGGTCGACGATCGAGGTGCGCCATTCGAGCTTCTCGTGCTTGGCGGCGACCGCCTTGTCCAGGATCGGGGCGACGTCGACGCTTTGCGCAGGTGCCGCAGCGGAACCGCCGCCCGATGACGCAGCACCACCCGAAGCGGGCGCGGCCGAACCACCGCCGGCCGGGGTCGCACTGGCCGAGCTGCCGAAGATCGCGCTCATGATTTTTCCGAAAATGCTCATCGCTCGCTCCCTGATGAATCCAAAAGACTCGTATGAAGGCGTGAAGGCTATCCTCAATTCCGGTAACTTCGCCGGACGGCGCAAAGCTTAGTCCGCCTGCCAAACCTTGCCAATGCAGGCCACCCGCGACCGTTTGACTGAACTACGGCGCAATGACGGCGGAATGACAATAAAGGGCGTGCACCGAGCCCGCTTACCGCGGCAGCTCGATATCGGACTTCAGCATCCGCTCCGCTTCGCTCTGCGGTAGGGCCGATGCGATAAGCTCGGCGGCGGTCCAGCCTTTCTGTCTCATCGTGTACCGCACGAGAAGCCGGTAGCGGTCGTAATGGCCGGATCGCGCCGGGTCGAGATCGGGATCACCGGATTGCAGACGCGCCATCAGACCGCCGATGTCAGCCTCGTCGGCAAAGGCAATGTCATCGGCAAGTCCCTCATTGACCCACCGCGGAAGTCTTCAATTGCTGCAACAGGGGCAGTTGCTCCCTGATCAAGGTGTGGGCGATTTCATGCGCGGCATAATAGCCAAGCGTTCGCGGCGACGGCTTTGGAGCGCCCGATGATGTCGTCACGACATCGCGGTCGATATCTCCCCTGGCAACAAAGACGTTCCGCGTCAGCGGGTAGTAGTTCACGCCGGCAGCGCCGGCGTTCCAAAGAAACAGCAACCGACGACGCCATTCCGAATTGGAAATAAAAATCCGATGCGCGTTATTGTCATTCAGAGACGAGCGAGACAGTCGTCTTTCGACATCGGCCAGGACTTCGTCGGCGCGCGCACGGTCAAACGGACGATCCGAGTAGAGCGTCAGACGCCCGTGGGCAGCATGATAGGGAAACAGCGGTTGCGGATGGGTCAGCGCCGCCACGGCCGTTCCCGTTAGTGCAACGCAAAAGAACGCCGCGATCGATGCCGCCTTCACGGCCCGCTTGGCAGTAACCACGTGACAAATTCCTCCTGCGCCGCCGAAAGCCGCGGCATAACCGTTCCAATTAGCGCGAATACTTATCAGCTAACGTTGCCAAGCGGCGTCACCCAAGCGTGAGAGACAATACCCGCAAATCGGAGTACCATAGCTCCATCAGTTCGCGACACGGCCAGTTCTGGTTTCCTGCGCGTCTGGCCTGATCGTGATCGTTTTTTGCGGACGGTCCCGAGCGTCCCGTTTTGACGCTGGAAGCGGCCTGCCGCGTCACGGGAGATAGCGACCATGGCCACTCCATATCAAGGCAATGCCCCTTCGCTGGCTGAGCCAGCGCAAGACAACGCCGCAGGTCCCATCATCCGCCGGATCGGTTTTTCCGATCTTCACGACGCGCTCCGCCTGGGCTGGGAGGATTTCAAGGAAGTCCCAAGTCACGCGATCATCCTTTGCGTGATCTATCCGGTACTCGGCCTCGGCCTTGCGCGTGCCGTGCTCGGTTACTCGGTCTTGCCGCTGCTGTTTCCGTTGGCCGCGGGCTTTGCCCTGCTCGGCCCGTTTGCCGCGCTTGGCCTTTATGAACTCAGCCGCCGGCGCGAGCTCGGCCTGAAAGCCTCGGCCTCTGATGCGCTCGACGTTTTCTCCTCGCCGTCGTTCGGCGCCATGCTCGGTGTCGGGACGCTGCTGCTGGCGTTGTTCGTGACCTGGATCGCGGTCGCCCAGGGCATCTACGTGGCGGCCTTCGGTTATGCATCCGCTTCCGAGATCCCCGACTTTGTCCGGCGGGTCCTGACGACCCCGCAGGGCTGGTGGCTGATCGTGGTCGGATGCGGGGTCGGTTTCCTGTTCGCGCTCGTGGCGTTGTGTGTGAGCGTGGTTTCCTTCCCGCTGATGCTGGATCGGCACGCCAGCGCCGGCGAAGCCATGGTGACATCGCTTCGTGTCGTTGCCGCCAATCCGGTCATGATGGCCGCCTGGGGCTTGATCGTGGCGGCGCTGCTGCTGGCGGGATCGATCCCGCTGTTCCTTGGGCTCGCCATCGTTATCCCGCTGCTCGGTCATGCGACCTGGCATCTCTACCGCAAGGTGATCGCGCCGGATCCGAACCTGCGCCCGGTCCAGCCTCGTCCGCCGCGTGAAAAGCGTCCGGCTGCGGATTTCCCGGCCAACCTGTTTCCCTGGCGGCGCAAGGACGGCGCTTGATGAAAAGTGATCGGGCTGCCGGTTGACGGTCCATCGGCAGTCCGTCACTTCGTTCGATTGCGATACAGCGCAAGCCTTGTTTTGGCCGCGGTTGCGCCTGACATATCGCCGATCCTCATCTCCAGCGTGGAAGGCGCTTCAGTTGCGATATCAGCGGTTTTTCGGTTGCGCCACGGCGTTGGTATTTGGCTTGACGGCGACGGTTGCGAGCGCGGCAGTGCCGTGCGGCGCCGGTAACTTCCAAGGTTGGCTCGACGAGTTCAAGACCGAGGCTGCGTCGAAAGGAATTTCGCAGCCGACCATCACGGCGGGTCTGAACGGCGTGACCCTCGATCAGAGTGTCATTTCGCGCGACCACTCGCAGAAAGTCTTCAGCCAAAGCTTTGAGGAGTTTTCAGGCCGAATGGTGCCGCCACGCCTGACGCGCGGCGCCAACATGCTGAAGCAGTATGGATCGGTGCTGTCGCGGATCGAGCAGACCTATGGCGTGCCCGGCGAGGTGCTGGTGGCGATCTGGGGACTCGAGACCGATTTCGGCGTCAATATCGGAAAATTTCCCACCCTGCGTTCGCTGGCGACACTCGCCTATGACTGCCGTCGCGCCGAGATGTTCCGGGGCGAATTGCTGGATGCGCTCCGCATCATCGACCGCGGTGACCTCGCGCCCGCTGAAATGCGCGGCGCATGGGCCGGCGAAATCGGCCAAACCCAGTTCATGCCATCGAACTACATCAAGTTCGCCGTCGATTTTGATTCCAACGGCAAGCGTGACCTGCTCAAGAGCCCTGCCGACGTTCTGGCCTCCACCGCCAACTTCCTCCAGAGCTACGGCTGGCAAAAGGGCAAGGACTGGCAGCCGGGAAGCCCGAACTTCCCGGTCCTCCAGCAATGGAACAAGAGCGAGGTCTACGCCAAGACGGTGGCGTACTTCGCTACCCAGCTTGCCCATGCGCCTTAGCGGCGGCTTATAAAGTGATTAATAGTTCACTTATTGATATGCACACAAGTCATGCATACGTATGACCTTCGGTTAGCCTAAGACGCCAAGTCCAGAACCAAACTTGGCTCAAAAGCCCCTATTCGCCTGGTGCAGGCTCGGATTTCTCGTATGTCGGCGAGCTGGCGGACGGCGAGGATCGACCGAACGGTTAATCAATCCTTATCAAGCCATGCAGAAGAGAGATTAGCTGCATCGCACCATTTTGACTTCTGCACTGCGGCATTGGAGCTCTATATTTGCCGTGACGATTTAGCAGGAACTTAAAAGCTGAATCCAGAATTCAAGGAGACTACCATGCTGCTCTCGCTCATTCGAATGATCCAGGCGTTCCGCGACTATCAGCGCAATGTCACCGAGCTGTCCCAGCTCACCGATCGGGAACTGGCCGATATCGGCCTCGATCGCTCGGACATTCCGCGCGTTGCGGCCGGCAACTTCAACGGCTAATCGAAGCTTCCGACGTCAATGCCGATAGCGCCCGCCCAACGGCGGGCGTTGTCGTATCTAGGTAAGACGCGCGCATTCCACTCTCGGGCGAAACGCGCTACCTGTGCCGCATGACAGGCACCCTTTCATCGGAACCCATCCATATCATCGGCGGCGGACTCGCCGGCTCTGAAGCGGCCTGGCAGGTCGCCAATGCCGGCGTTCGCGTCGTCCTCCACGAGATGCGCCCGCATCGAATGACAGAGGCGCATCGAACGGAAGGCCTTGCCGAACTCGTCTGTTCGAATTCATTTCGCTCCGACGACGCCGCCAACAACGCCGTCGGACTGCTTCACGCCGAAATGCGCCGGCTTGGGTCACTGATCATGCGAGCCGCCGACGCCAACCAGGTCCCGGCTGGCGGTGCGCTCGCGGTTGACCGCGACGGTTTTTCGGCAGCGGTTACGAACGCACTCGAAGATCACCCCCTGGTCGAATTCAGGCGTGGCGAGGTCGAAGGGCTGCCGCCGGCGGATTGGCACAATGTCATTGTCGCCACCGGCCCCCTCACCTCGGCGCCATTGGCCGACGCGATCCGCGCGCTGACCGACGAAAACGCGCTGGCATTTTTCGACGCGATCGCGCCGATCGTGCATCGCGACAGCATCGACATGTCGAAGGCATGGTTTCAGTCGCGCTACGACAAGGTCGGCCCCGGCGGCACCGGCGCCGACTACATCAACTGCCCGATGACGAAAGAACAGTACGACAACTTCGTCGCCGAGCTGATCGCCGGCGAAAAGACTGATTTCAAGGACTGGGAAGCCAACACGCCCTATTTCGACGGGTGCCTTCCGATCGAGGTGATGGCCGAGCGCGGTCCCGAGACGCTGCGGCATGGCCCGATGAAGCCTGTCGGGCTGACCAACCCGCACAATCCGACCGTGAAGGCCTACGGCATCGTCCAGCTGCGCCAGGACAACAAGCTCGGCACGCTGTACAACATGGTCGGCTTTCAAACCAAGCTGAAGTACGGCGCGCAACAACGCATCTTCCGGACGATCCCCGGGCTCGAGAATGCCGAGTTCGCCCGCCTCGGCGGCCTTCATCGCAATACCTTCCTGAATTCGCCGAAGCTGCTCGATCCGCAATTGCGCCTGAAGGCGGCGCCGCGCATGCGTTTTGCGGGTCAGATGACCGGCTGTGAAGGTTATGTGGAATCCGCGGCAATCGGATTGATTGCGGGCCTTTACGCGGCGGCCGATGCGCGCGGCCGCGAACTGCCGTCACCGCCGTCGACAACTGCATTGGGATCCTTGCTTGGCCATATCACCGGCGGTCATATCGAGACGATCGACAACGGCCCGCGTTCGTTCCAGCCCATGAACGTCAATTTCGGATTGTTTCCGCCGCTCGCCAACCCGCCGACCAAAAAGCCGGACGGGACGCGACTGCGCGGCAACGAAAAGGCGATCGCGAAGCGCCAGGCGCTAAGCGCCCGCGCCTTGACCGATATCGATCATTGGATTCGCCGAACTATCTACGGCTTGCCGCGGCAGCGTGAACCTCATGAGCTTGCCGAAAGACGACGCCGAAATCCTCTCGGCGCAATGGACCGAAGGCGTTCTTCTCAAACGCGACGTGTTTTCGTCCGTGGAACGAGGGCGCTTCCGTACGCCTGACGGCGAAGAAGGCGATGCGATCCTGCGCCGGATCGATCAGGTGCCGTGGTGGTCGTATTTGCTAGCGCGGCATTTGTTCCGGCGCGAACGGCATGCACTGGCGGTGGCGCACGACCTCAAGGTTGGGCCGCCCTTGCTATGGGGTGGCCGCCAAGCACTGGTGCGCGGCTTCATCGACGGCGTCGCGCTGCATTTGGTGAAGCCGGCCGGCGACGTCGCCTACTTCCGCTCCGCCAAACAAGCGCTGCGGCGGCTGCATCGCGCTGGTATTTGTCACAACGACCTTGCGAAGGAGCAGAACTGGCTGGTTGGACGCGACGGCTGCGCTTATCTCACGGACTTCCAGCTGGCCGCATGCTTCAAGCGCCGCGGCCGGCTATTTCGTATCGCCGCCTACGAAGACCTCAGGCATTTGTTGAAGCACAAGCGCAGCTACGCACCCGCAGCCCTGACGGCGAAGGAACACCAGATCCTCGCCCGCAAGTCGATGGTTGCGAGGCTGTGGCTGATGACCGGCAAGAAAGTCTATCGCGCCATCACCCGCGGCCTGTTCAATTTCACCGACCGCGAAGGTGGCGGAAGACGTCTCGTTAATGACGCGCCGGTCCTCATCGAGGAAATCAGGAAGAACCCGGCTGTGCGCGATGCCGCCATTGTCGCGTTCGCCGATCGCCGCGCAGGCGTCGGGCTCTATGCGTTCGTCGAGTCCGATCAGACGGCACTTGAAACCGAATTGGAAGGTCAGCTCGCTGCCGCCGGAGGCCCGAAACCGCCCGAGCATATCCAGGTCGTCAAGGCGCTGCCGCGCGATGCCAGCGGCAGGCCGCGCACTGAACTCCTGCAACTCGTCGCGACCAATCAGCTCGACCTGATCGAAACGATGATCACAAGCGAGCCCGACCGCGCCTTTCTGAAAACCATTCTGGAATCACGGAAAAACCTGCGCGACCGTTTCAATTTCGAAGCGGCCGATATGAACTGATCGCGAGTGTGGCGGTTCAGAAGTCCGCTCAGTCGGGACGCTAGTTCGAAAACAGTCGCGATCGGGACGCACGCCACAACGTCCACAGCGTGGCAAATCGGGACGATGGCCGCACCACAAAAGGATCGTTGTCGGCCCGCATCAGCGTGGCAAGGTCGCGCCCGACCTGAGCCAGGGGAAGAAACGCCGGCCGCACCTCCCAGGCAACTGAATCGAGCAACTCAGAGGCCGTGTCGAGATGCTTGCGCGCTTCGCCCAGGACATCGTTCAGCGATGCGCGCAGCGTGGGCGTTTGCTTGCCCGCAAAGATGCCTTCAAGGTCACATCCATGCTTCGCCAGCACCTGTTGCGGCACGAACAATCGACGCTGCGACGCATCCAGCGGCAGCGACATCATGATCTGTACAATCCCCTGGGCCAGACCGGCGTGGCGCGCCAGATGTTCGACCTCGCTGGATGGCGGCCCCATCGTCGCCGCGGCCAGCGAAAACAATACCGACGTAGTGTCGTTGAGATAGCCCTCGAGCGCAGCCATCGTCGGCATCGGATCATTATAGAGGTCGAACTGGTGTTCCTCGATCAGCCGCGAAAGCCGTTCGACCGGCAATTGGTAACCGCCGATCACCTGCAACAGCTCGGCCGCGACGGGATTTCCCTCAACGCCGCCGTGGCCCTGGCCTGACAGCACGTCGCGCCACCATTGCAACCTCATCTCGCCGGGCAGTGGCTGGCTCACCTGAGCCGGAACACGGCAAATCTCGATATTGAATGCGTAGAGCGCCAATAGCGCCCGCCGTTGCTCCGCCGGCACAAACAATGTCGAGGCATAGCGGGCGAAATCGTGTGCTCGCACCAGATCAGCGCAATGATCAGCGGCCTTGTTGTCGTCAGCCGCCTTCATGGCACGGCGATCAGCGCTGCCGCCACGCGCCGCCGTTCGCCGATCATGATGTTGTAGGTCCGGATGGCCGGACCCGTCTGCATGGAATCAAGACTGACATGCACGTTACGAAACGCTTCGCGCAATCGGTTCGGCGCCACCCAGACCTCTGTTCCAGTCCCGATGATCAGCGCATCGATCTTGTTCGCCGCGGCGAATACGCGGGACAGCGTGTATTCGTCAATTTCGGCCGTCTTTGTCACCGGCCAGGTCCATATGGCGTCCGGCAAGCACAGCAGCGAGCCCCGATGCGACATATCGGCAAAGGCGAAGCCGCCCTTGCCATACGCGTCAATCGGGGCCGACCTCGGAAGATGTGGCGCATCCGAGCGGTCTGCCATCGTTGGTTTCTACTTCTTTGCGGGCGTATCCGGCGCGTCGGCGCGGTTCGTGCCGACACCAAGATAGATCAGGATCGGTGCGGCGATGAAGATCGACGTATAGGTGCCGACCAGCACGACGCCGAACATCATCACGGCTGTGAAGCTGTGGATCGCATTGCCGCCGAACAGCAACAGCGCGAGCAACGCCAGCGTCACGGTGACGTGGGTGATGATGGAGCGCGACAATGTCGAATTGATGGACTCGTTGAGCAGCTCCGGCATCGGCATTTTCTTGTAGCGCCGCAGCATTTCACGGATGCGGTCGTAAATGACGACGGTGTCATTCAGCGAATAGCCGAGAATGGTCAAAAGCGCGGCGATACTGGTCAGGTCGAAGTCGACCTGGGAGATCGACATGAAGCCGATGGTCAGCACGATATCGTGGACGTTCGCGATCATGGCGCCCAGCGCGAACTGCCACTCGAAGCGGAACCAGAGATAAATCAGGATGCCGACGATCGCGAGCATCAGGCCGAGCATGCCGTAGGCCAACAGCTCGCCGGAGACGCGGGGGCCCACGACCTCGACGCGCCGATACTCGACGGCATCGCCAAGCGCGCCGCGCACCTTTTGAACCGCGTCTTGCTGCGCCTTGTCGCCGCCCGGCTGCTCCGCAACGCGGATCAGCACATTGGACGCGTCGCCGAACTGCTGAAGCTGAACGTCGCCAAGCCCAAGGCCGTTCAAAGCCGTACGCATCGAAGCGATATCGGCGGTGCCGGACTTGGCCTGAACTTCCAGCAGCGTTCCGCCCTTGAAGTCGATGCCGAAATTCAAACCGTGGGTGAAGAACAGCGTGATCGCGACAATCGAAAGCAGCGCCGAGATCGGGAAGCTGATGCGGCGAAAGCGCGTGAAATCAAAGTGCGTGTTGTCGGGGACGATGCGCAACGGCGGCAGCCAGCCCGAAAATGCTGACGACCGTCAGCACAACGATGAGAATACCCAGTCCAATCAGAACGGTGTGAGTCACGGCCGCATACCCCTCAGATTGGCACGCTTTGCGGCCGCTTCCAGCGTACCCATCCGGCGACAATCAGCCGGGTGAGCGTGAAAGCTGTGAAAACCGTGGTGAGAATACCGATTCCAAGGGTCACGGCGAAACCGCGCACCGGCCCGGTGCCGATATAGAACAGCACGGCTGCGGCGATGAAGGTCGTGATGTTGGAATCGAGAATGGTAGCGAGCGCGCGCTTGAAGCCGGCATCGATCGCCGAAATCGCGTTGCGGCCGCCGCGAATTTCTTCACGGATACGCTCGTAAATCAGCACGTTGGAGTCGACCGCGATGCCGACGGTCAACACGATACCAGCGATACCGGGCAGCGTCAGCGTCGCGTTGAGCAGCGACAGCACGCCGAAAATCATCGCCACGTTGATGGTGACGGCAATGTTGGCGAACAGACCGAACAGCCGATAGGTCACGAGCATGAAGACGATCACCAGGATCGAGCCGACGTAAGCGGCCAACTCGCCCTTTTCGATCGAGTCCTGACCAAGACCCGGACCCACGGTGCGCTCCTCGATCACGGTGAGCGGCGCCGGCAGCGCGCCGGCGCGCAGCAGGATCGCCAGATCGTTCGCGGACTGAACCGTGAAGCTGCCGGAGATCTGGCCCTGCCCGCCAATGATCGGCTCACGGATCACGGGCGCCGAGATCACCTGGTTATCGAGCACGATGGCAAAACGCTGTCCGACGCCGTCGGTCGTGGCTGTCGCGAACTTACGCGCGCCGGACGAATTGAATTTGAAGCTGACGACGGGCTCGCCGCTGCGCTGGTCGAACGACGTCTGCGCGTCGCTCAAATCGCCACCGGAGACGAAGCACCTGTTTCCTGACGACGATTTTCTGCCCGGTAACTTCGGACAGGAGTTCATCGTCCGCCGGTATCTTTCCTTGCGTGGCTGCATCCGGCAACACGGACTCATCGACCATGCGGAATTCCATCTTGGCGGTCTTGCCAAGCAGCTCCTTCAACCGCGTGGGATCCTGCAAGCCCGGCACCTGCACCAGGATACGATCGGTTCCCTGACGCTGGATCACCGGTTCAACGGTGCCGAGTTCGTTGACGCGCTTTTCGACGATCTGGATCGATTGCTCGATGGTCTGGCGGATGCGATCCGTGACGGCAGCCGGCGGCACCGTCAGGCGGATCGTACCGTTGCCCGCATCGGCCACTTCGAGGCTGCGCTGGCCGTTGGAGCCAAGCAGGCCGCCGAGCGGTTGCGACAGATCTCGCAACTTGCTTAGGGCTGTTGGCTGCTCGGTGTCCTTGCTGATGCGCACCTCGACCGCGTCGTTGCGTACGCTAAGACCGGTGTAGACGATCTTGTTCTCACGCAGCACGCGGCGCACGTCATCGCGAATCTGGTCGAGCTTCTCTTTCTTGATGTAGTTGGAATCGACTTCCAGCAGCAGATAGGAGCCGCCTTGCAGGTCGAGACCGAGCACCAGATGACGTTGCGCCCATAGCGGCCAGGTCTTGACCCGCGCTTCGGGGAAGAAGTTCGGCACGGCGCACAGACACACCACCAGCGCCGTCAAGATGATCGCGAGTGCTTTCCACCGCGTGAAATAAAGCATTGAAGTAACTCGTCAGATCCAGAGAAAGCGGCGCCCGAATTCTAGCTCGCGGCGGCCTCGTCCTTGCCGAGTTCCTTGGCAGGCTCTCCCTTGGCACGGACGCCGGAAATCATCTGTCGCATCTGGCGAACGCGAACGCCGTCCGAAATCTCGAACTCGATCTGGTCATCGTCCACGACCTTGGTCACCTTGCCGACCAGGCCGCCAGTGGTGACGACGGTGTCGCCACGGCGGATGTTCTTCACGAGGTCGGCGTGATCGCGCACCTTCTTCTGCTGCGGGCGCAGAATCAGGAAATACATGATGACGAAGATCAGCGCGAACGGCGCCAGCGACATCAACATGCTGTTGGCGTCGCCGCCGGCTGCGGCGGCCTGGGCAAACGCAGGGGTAATCAGCATTCGTTCAATCCTCGCGGAACGGTAGGGGCCGGGAGGCGCGCGATATCCGGCGCCGGGCCAATCAGGGGCGAATTTCGCGCGGACTATAGCGGCCAGCGCCCCAATTGCAACGCTGCCAATACCCGCACAGGCCCCTCATTTGGGCTGCTTGCAGCCCCCTGCAAGGCCCGTTAAGGGTTCGGCGTCAGAAAGGCCAAAGATGTCCAAAAAGCCCGGAAAACGTGCTGCGCGTCCTGCGCAAAAGCTCAAGCGTCAAGCCGCCCCCCGACAGGCCGCGAAGGCCGTCGCTCAGGCGTCGGGGCAACAGACCGCAGAGCGCATTGCCTCGGCGCTGGAGACCATCGCCGCCCATCTCGCGGCCTCGGCTCCGGCCTCCGACGGGCAGAAAGCCCTGCATCAAGCCGATGCTTTCATCTGGCACCCCGATGGACGGCTCGCGCCCGTTCCCCATGTCAGCCGCGTCGACATCGGCCTGCTCAAGGGCATCGAGCGGATGCGCGACATCCTGATCGAGAACACCGAACGTTTTGCGAACGGCCTCCCCGCCAACAACGCGCTGCTGTGGGGCGCGCGTGGCATGGGGAAATCTTCGCTGGTGAAGGCCGCGCATGCGAGCATCAATCGCGACCGCAAGCCGGCCGACCGGCTAAAGCTGATCGAGATCCACCGCGAGGACATCGAGAGCCTGCCGGCGCTGATGGACATCCTTCGCCATGCGCCCTTCAACGCCATCGTGTTCTGCGACGACCTCTCGTTCGATGGCAATGACGCGTCCTACAAGTCGCTGAAGGCCGTGCTCGAGGGCGGCATCGAAGGCCGCCCCGACAACGTCATCCTCTATGCGACCTCCAACCGCCGTCATCTGCTGGCGCGGGAGATGATCGAGAACGAACGCTCGACCGCGATCAATCCGGGCGAAGCCGTCGAAGAGAAAGTTTCGCTGTCGGATCGTTTCGGCCTGTGGCTCGGCTTCCACCGCTGCAGCCAGGACGAATACCTTGCGATGGTGAAAGGCTATTGCGGCCATTTCGGCATCAAGCTCCCCGAGGAGGAGCTTGAACGCGAGGCACTGGAATGGTCGACCACCCGCGGCTCCCGTTCAGGCCGCGTCGCCTGGCAGTTCACGCAGGAACTGGCAGGCCGGCTTGGGGTCCGGATCAAGCTCCGTTGAGGAACTGGAGCGGATCGACCGGGCTCGAACCCTTGCGGATTTCGAAGTGAAGCTGCGGCGAACTCACCTCGCCTGATTGGCCCGACTTGGCGATGATCTGACCGCGCTTGATGGTGTCTCCGCGCTTGACCAGAATCTCGCTGGCATGGGCGTAGGCGGTCACGTAGCCGTTGGAATGACGCACGAGCACGAGATTGCCGTAACCCTTCAGCTCATTTCCGGAGTAAGCGACGACGCCATCCTCGGCGGCCTTCACCGGCGTGCCTTCCGGCACAGCGAGGTTGATGCCGTCATTGGACTTGCCGTTGGTCTTGGCGCCATAGCTCGTGATCACCTTGCCCCGAACCGGCCAACGGAAGGTCGGCAACGCGCCGGTGGCTTCGGCAGCTTTCACCGGCGCGTCGGCGGCGGGCGCCTCTTCGACGCTTGTCGTCTGCGCCAGTCGTGCCTTTTGCTGGGGATCGGTTGCGACGGCCGCCATCCTGGTCACGGGCGGAGCGGAAATCGGAGCGGCCTGCGCGACCACCGGCTGGGCCATCGGCGCAGCCGCGGCGGAAGCCTTCACCGGCACGTTGAGTTTCATGCCGATCCGCAATTGCGCACCCGCTTCGAGACCATTGGCCCTGGCGAGTTCGGCCACCGAAATGTGGTTGCGACGGGCAATGCCCATCAACGTATCGCCGTGATTGACGATGTGAACGGATGACGCCGCAGGCATGGAAGCCATGACAGGCTTGCTGGCGGGCGCCGACATCACGGGAGCTGCGGCAACCGCACTCGCGCGCGGAATGATCAACTGCTGTCCCGGCGACAGGACGCGCGGTCCCTTGTAGCCATTGGCCTGAAGGATCGCGGCCGGTGTCGTGTTATAGCGGCGAGCCAGTATTTCCAGCGTGTCGCTGGTGCCGACGATGATCTTCGTCCCCTGGGCCGGATGCACCGCCGCGACCGAACGCGGTACGCTGCCGGTCGTCTCGATCGGACGAGACGGAGGCGCATAGGACGAGAGACCGCGACCGCCACCGGACACGCCGGAGTTCGCCGACGGATAGGATTGCGGCGCCGAAATCGGCGGAAGGCTTTGCGACTGGACCTGGGATTGCGGCCGCGAATATTGCGGCAGCTCATGGCGCTGGACCGCAGCCGGAGGCACCGACGCCGTCTGCTCATTGGATGCAAACGGGCTTTCCGAAAGCCGGGACTGCATATCGGCGCTACAGCCGGCAAATCCGATCGACATCAGCGCCAGCACCGCAACTTGCGGGGCACGGCGCGCGCACAGCAACGCGACGGCTCGGGACATGGTTACTCACTCGTACGCAACAAAATACTGATTTGAGTTAACATGCGCGGAGTAAATAACCGCTTAAGCCTGCGAATAAGATGTTGGCGGTAAAGCTGATCCGGGACTTTACAGCTCGCGCGCGATACCCGGCAGCGCCGGCACGAAGCGCACGTCGACCAGCTCCTTGCGATCGAAGCCGTTTTCAGTCCTGACCAAACGGATCAGGGTCTGGACGCCGTGCTGCGGGCCGACCGGGGCAATCAGCACGCCTTCCGGTTCGAGCCGTCCCGCGAGCGCGTCGGGGATTTGCTCCATCGCAGCGGTCACGACGATGCGGTCGAAATTGCCCGCGCCGGCGGGAATATCGAAACCGTCACCCACCATCACCTCGACGTTGTCGTAGCCGAGTTCCTCCAGCCGTATCCGCGCGCGGTCGGCAAGCGTCCGGTAGCGCTCGATGGTCAGCACATGCCCACTGAGCCTGGACAGGATCGCGGCCTGATAGCCGGAGCCGGTTCCAATCTCGAGCACCCGGTGGGATTTCTGCAGGGCGAGCTGTTCGGTCATATAGGCGACCACGAAGGGCTGGCTGATCGTCTGGCCGCACGCGATCCCAAGCGCCGTGTCGAGGTAGGCATCGCCGCGGTCCCCCGGCTCGACGAACCGTTCGCGCGGGACGCCTTCCATGACGCGCAGCACCGCCTGATCGCTGATCCCGCGCCGCCGCAGGCTGAGCTGGAACATCATCTTCCGGGGCGGATCTTGGGCGTCAGGCATCGGGGTCCGTCACATTTCGCCGCATCGGCTTGTCGGCCGCCGTCCACTGTCATGCCACAGACGCCCCGATTCCCGGAATCATACATTTCGAATTCGTGTTCCATCTGACGCTTGGCCGCGCAGGTCGCGATTGCGCCGGGTGTCGATATTTGCGATCCTTTTTCCCGGATTTTCAGGGATTCCATGGATGGGCGCGGCAAGGACGTCAGGCGGATCGATCTTCCTCGTTGAAGACGAGGTCATGATCAGGATGATGGTTGCCGATATGCTGGAAGAGCTCGGCTACACCGTCGCTGCCGAGGCCGGCGAAGTCGGCGATGCCCTTCGCCTTGCGCAATCGGTCGAATTCGATCTCGCCATCCTCGACGTCAACGTCAACGGGAAGGTAATTTCGCCGGTGGCCGACCTCATCGCGGCGCGCAACCGGCCCTTCATCTTCGCGACCGGTTATGGATCGTCGGGATTGCCCGCGGAGTATCGCGACCGGCCGGCGCTGCAAAAGCCGTTTCAGATCGAAACGCTGGCGCGCGCAATCGAGCAGGCGCTGAACCCCACCGCGGCCTGACAGAACTCTACTTCAACGTTGCCGTGAGCGCCGCCGAGAAGGCTTCGTCCGTGCGATCGAGCCGCAACGGCGTCACCGACACGAAGCGCGACGCCAGCGCCCAGAGGTCAGTGCCCTCCGCGGGGACGTCCACCTTGGCCAGCCGCTCGAACCCGATCCAGAAATAGGGATTGCCGCGGCCATCGCGCCGCTGATCGACTTTCAGAAATCCCAGATTGCGCTTGCCCTGCTTGGTGACGCGCACACCGGCCACCTCATCCGGCGTGCAGGCCGGGAAGTTGACGTTGATGACCGTGTCTTTCGGCACGCCGGCCTCGATCACCTTGCGCAGGATCGATGGACCGAATTTCAGCGCGGTGTCCCACAGCGGCTTCTCGCGCGTCTCGACCGAGAACTCCTGCGACAGTGCGAAAGACGGCAGGCCCAGGATCGTACCTTCCAGCGCGCCGGCGATCGTTCCGGAATAGACGACGTCCTCGGCCACGTTGCGGCCCTTGTTGACGCCCGAGAGCACGAGATCGGGCCGCTTTTCACCGAGGATATGGCGGGCGCCCATGATGACGCAGTCCGTCGGCGTTCCCCTCACCGCGAAATGGCGGGGACCGACTTCGCGCAAACGAAGTGGGTCATTGAGCGAGAGCGAATGCGAGACGCCGGATTGATCGAGCTCCGGCGCGACCACCCAGACGTCGTCGGACAGTTCCCGCGCGATCTGCTCGATGACCTTCAGCCCCGGCGCGTGGATGCCGTCGTCATTGGTGCATAAAATCCGCATCGCTCGATCGGCCCTTTCCGGTCGATTCCCAGAGTTCGCTGCCGTCTTATCCGGCTATCGGGCTCGAAGCAAACTCGTTGTTTTTATTGCGAGTTTTGTCGATGCGATCCGCTCGGCCGAGAGCCGGATCTATTCCGCTGGCCGATTGTCCGGCCGAACCGCAACAGGGGTGCGAATGCGCCAGACCGGCATGAGTTTGCCGTGCCCTTCGACCTGCAAGTCAAACATCAGGGGGCAAGGATCTGGCTGCGGTTCCAGAACGAGAAATGGTTCCGGGGGCGGCGACGCTACTTCGACCGGCGGCGGCGCTTTCCGCGGCGGCTCGGGATAGTATTTGCGAGCAACATCGATGGCCTTCTCAAAGTCGTCGGCATTGACCCAAGTCTCGGCGCGAACGGCCTCCTGCACGCCGTCCTCCCAAAGGCGGGAACCGGCAATATCGAACTGGCTCTTTTGCTTCTGATTGCAGGCCTGGACGCCATGGCCCGTAACCGCCCATTGTTTGCCCACCCAATAGATGTCGCGATGTAGCGCCATGGGCGTCTTGGTTTCCGAAATTGGCTGGAACAATCCGAAACAAAGATACAAGCGGGCCCGCCCTTCGCAAAGGGATCAGCCCGCGCGTCAAAACAATTCGCGCCGGTGTTGTAGTTTGGAAGGCTCTATCATCTCCGCTTGCCCTCGTCATACGAACGAAGGAGGCAAAACACTACCGGTCAGGCGTGACGACCTTGGCGCCACCCATATAGGGCTGCAACACATCGGGCACGGCGATCGAGCCGTCGGCCTGCTGGTAGGTTTCCATGATCGCGATCAGCGCACGGCCGACGGCCGTCCCTGAACCGTTCAAGGTGTGCACAAAGCGCGGCTTGCCGTCGCTGCCACGATAGCGCGCATCCATTCGTCGTGCCTGGAAGTCGCCGCAGACCGAGCAGCTTGAGATTTCGCGGAACGCGCCGCCCTCGCCCTGTCCGGGCATCCAGACTTCGATGTCGTAGGTCTTCTGCGAAGAGAAGCCCATGTCGCCGGCACACAGCGTCATCACGCGGTAATGCAGGTCAAGCTTTTGCAGCACGGCTTCTGCGCAAGACAGCATGCGCTCGTGCTCGTCGCGGCTTGTCTCCGGCGTTGCGATCGAGACCAGTTCGACCTTGGTGAACTGATGCTGGCGGATCATGCCGCGGGTGTCGCGCCCCGCGGCGCCCGCTTCGGCGCGGAAGCACGGCGTGAGCGCCGTCAGCCGCATCGGCAACTCCTTCTCGTCGAGGATGGACTCGCGGACGAGGTTGGTGAGCGAGACTTCAGCAGTCGGGATGAGGCCAAGCCGCACCGCTTCGCAGATTTCTCCAATCCAGCACCGATCGAGTCGCGGCGGCGAGCAGTTCGCCTTTAATGGCCCAGAACTGATCGTCCTCGAATTTCGGCAATTGTCCGGTGCCGAACATGACGTCGTCACGCACCAGCAGCGGCGGATTGATTTCGGTGTAGCCGTGCTCGTTGGTGTGCAGATCGAGCATGAATTGTCCGATCGCGCGCTCCAGTCGCGCGAGACCTTTCTTCAACACGACAAACCGTGCGCCCGACAGCTTTGCCGCGGCTTCAAAATCCATCAGGCCGAGCGCGCTGCCGATATCGTCGTGCGCTTTGGGCGTGAAGGCATAGCTGCGCGCCGCACCGAACACGTGATGCTGCACATTGCCGTGCTCGTCGACGCCATCGGGCACCTCGTCGAGCGGCAAATTCGGAATCGCGGCAAGTGCAGTCGACAACTCGGCGTCCGCCGCCTTGGCGGCCGCTTCCATCTCCGGCATCGTGGTCTTGAGTTCGGCGACTTCCGCCATCAGGCTTGCCGCGCGCGTCTCGTCCTTGGCCTTCTTGGCCTCGCCAATTTCCTTGGAGGCCGCGTTTCGCCGGGCCTGCGCCTGCTCGGACTTGAGGATCGCCGCGCGACGCTTTTCGTCGATCGCGAGCAATGACGCAGAGAGTGGCTCCAGGCCGCGCCGCTTCAGGCCAGCGTCGAAATGAGCTGCGTTCTCGCGGATCGATTTGATGTCGTGCATGGCGGGACTCTCTGCGGCCTCAATCGCTCATGTTGACATTCAACATAACGTTGACTGTCAACATAACGGTTCGCCTCAACTAGCACGGCCATCGTCACCCGCGAAAGCGGATGATCCATCTTTTCAGGGAATGAGACCTACTCGGCCGGTGTCGGACTGGTGGGCGCCGGTGGCGTTGTCCCGGTCGAGGCCTTGTCGCGGCAGCCCTCTTTTCCACCATCCGCACCGCCCAGATCGAGCCCTCGTAAAGCGCGAGCAAGGGGATCGCGAGCGAGGCCTGGCTCAACACGTCGGGCGGCGTCAGCACGGCTGCGATGATGAACGCGACCACGATGAAATAGCGCCGCTTGTCGCGCAATTGCTGGGACGTGATGATACCGATCCGCCCAAGCAGGGTCAGGATCACCGGAAGCTGGAACGCGATGCCGAAGGCAAAGATCAGCGACATCGTCAGCGACAGGAATTCGCCGACCTTGGGCAAAAGCTGGATCTGCGCCGTCTCGGGTCCGCTCAGTTGCTGCATGCCGAGCGAGAAACGCACCAGCATCGGCAGCACGACGAAATAAACCAACGCCGCGCCCAGCACGAAGAAGAACGGCGTCGCGATCAGATAGGGCACAAAGGCCTTGCGCTCGTGCTTGTAGAGGCCGGGCGCGACGAAGGCATAGATCTGCGCGGCCACGATCGGAAACGAGATGAAGCCTGCGCCAAACAAAGCAAGCTTCAATTGGGTGATGAAATATTCCAGCAGCGCCGTGTAGATGAATTTCGAATTTTCCGGGCCTGCGACCCAGACGAACGGCCACACCAGCACGTTGTAGATCTGCTTGGCGAAGAAGAAGCAGAAAATGAAAGCAACGCCAAAGCCGAGCAGCGCCTTGATCAGCCGCGAGCGCAGCTCGATCAGGTGATCCATCAAGGGCGCTTTGCTGGCCTCGATCTCGTCGGTGCTCATGACGCTTTTGCGTCCCGTGCGGCTTCGGTCTCGACGATCACCGGATGGGCCTCAGCCGTGGCGGTGGCGGCAGCAGCTTCAACCGGCGGCGTGATTGCGAGCGGCTCCGAAGCCACCGCTTCGGCCGCAGTGCCGGTGCTTGCTTCCGGCGATGCGGCCGCCTCCGTCGTTGACGATGGCTTGTCGTCGATCGCGAGCGCCGCGTTGACGTCCTTCTCGAGCGAGGTCATGACGTTGCCGCTTGCAAAGCCGCTCGCCGCTTCCTTGACCTCGTCAAAGCTCTTCTTGAGATCGGCCATTTCGGCCTCGCGCATCGCTTCCTGGAACTGGCCCTGGAATTCGGACGCCATCTTGCGCGCCTTGCCGATCCATTGCCCGACCATGCGCAGCACGCCCGGCAATTCCTTGGGGCCGATGGCAATCAGCGCGACCACGGCAATGACGGCGAATTCACTCCAACCAATATCGAACATGAAAGCTTCCGCTCACGCGAGGCCAAGGTCTTCTGTCAACGAGATCTTCTGTCAACGAGACTTGGCCGTTCGCGTCTTTATTCCGCCGGTCTTGCCGCCCGGATGATTGCAATCATCAGCGCTGGCTTGTGATGCGTCCAGCGGATCAAACGGCCTTGCTGCCGACGTCCGTTCGCGCCGCTTGCGGCGAAGCGTTGTGGTCAATCGACTTCACCGGATCGGTCTTCTCAGCGACCTTGTCGTCGTCCTGCATGCCCTTCTTGAAGGCCTTGATGCCTTGTGCGACGTCACCCATCAGGTCGGAAATCTTGCCACGACCGAACAGCAGGAGGACGACTGCGATCACGACGATCCAGTGCCAAATGCTCAACGAACCCATCCTGCAACCCTCCAAAAACGCGTCATCGGGGACGCCTTGGCCCCCGCCTATCATCAGCGGAACGTAGGCTTAAGGGGGGCCAAAAACAAGGACTTGGGCCGCGTAAAATGCGCGTGACGCGGCGCACCGTTAACGCGCCGCGTGGCTGTGTAGCGAGCCACGCGATTGCTCGGAAATCTGCGTTTATTCGCTTCCCGAGCCGGTTTCGGGCTCGACCCGCGGCGCCAAAGCCAGTTCCAGATCGCCATCTTCCAGCGGATCTTCGTCCTCGCGCAACGCAGGATCGTCGGAAGGCGTCGGAACGGTGAAGCCCGTAGGCAATCGCGTATCCAACAGGCCCGTTCCCTTCAGTTCCTCCAGGCCCGGCAAGTCGCCGAGCGCCTCAAGGCTGAACTGCGACAAAAAGGCTTCCGTGGTTCCGAAGGTCAACGGACGTCCGGGCGTCTTGCGGCGGCCGCGCGGCTTGATCCAGCCGGTCTCGAGCAGCACATCCAGCGTTCCCTTCGAAGTCACGACGCCGCGGATCTCCTCGATCTCGGCACGGGTGACCGGCTGATGGTACGCGATGATGGCGAGCATCTCGATTGCAGCGCGCGACAGCCGCCGCGTCTCGGTGCTCTCGCGTGTCATCAACCACGACAGGTCGCCGGCGGTACGGAATGTCCACTTGTTGGCGATACGAACCAGATTGACGCCGCGCGAGGCATAGTCCGCCTGCAACTGCGCAAGCGCGACCTTGATGTCGACACCATCAGGCATCCGCTTCGCCAGCGTCGCCTGATCGAGCGGCTCAGTGGAGGCAAACAGCAGTGCCTCTAGCAGGCGCAGCTCTTCGGGCCGCGTCTGCGGATTGTTGTCGGCCTGCTCGTCGGCGTCGGCGATGCGCTTCTCCGCCAGGCTTGCCATGGCACAATCTCCTTCTTCCACTTACTCACTCAGCTCTTGCACTTACTCACTTAGCCCGCAGTGTCCGGGGCGGACATCGCGTCGGGCGCCGGTTGTGGCGGACGCTTTCTGAAAAACAGCGGAGCGAATGCCTCCTGCTGATGCAGTTCGACCTCGCCTTCCCTGACGAGTTCCAGGGCGGCGGCAAAGCTCGATGCAAACACCGTCGCCTTTTGCGAGGGATCGACGACGTAATTGAGGAGATATTCGTCGAGCCGGCTCCAGTCTTCGGCCAGACCAACCATGCGCTCCAGCGAAGCCCTCGCCTCGGCGAGCGACCACACGGTACGCCTCGCCAGATGCACCGAGGCCAGCACGGTCTGCTGACGTTGCACGGCATAGGCCGCGAGCAGGTCGTACAAGGTCGCGGTGTATTTGGGATGGCGGATTTCCGCAATGGCTTCAGGAAAACCGCGCGGGAAAATATCACGCTGCAATTGCGGGCGATTCATCAGCCGGTTCGACGCTTCGCGAATGGCTTCCAGGCGACGCAGCCGATTGGCAAGCGCCGTCGCCATCTCTTCGGCGCTCGGCCCTTCGGCGGTCGGCGGCTCGGGCAACAGCAACCGCGATTTCAGAAAGGCGAGCCACGCCGCCATCACCAGATAGTCGGCGGCAAGCTCCAGCCTGATCTTTCGCGCGGCTTCGATGAATTTCAGATACTGATCGGCAAGCGCCAGGATCGAAATCTTGGCGAGGTCGACCTTTTGCTGCCGCGCCAGCGCCAGCAGCAGATCGAGCGGGCCTTCATAGCCCTCGACGTCGACGACGAGCGAAGGTTCGCCATCGGCGATCTCGGCCGGACGGCCGGTTTCGAACGAGAGAATTTCCGCAGTCATGCGCCTGACGTCCCTGCTCTGCTCATCATCGCGTTCAATTCGGCCCGCGCCGCGACCCTGTCGATCGGTTGCGGCGTCCCTCGCGATGCCAGTGCTCGTTCAGCCCGCGCCAGTGCTGTCCCAGCCAATTCCGGCGTCTCGGCGGCGACCTCGCGCATTTCATCCAGCTTGCCGTTGCAGTGCAGGACCATGTCGCAGCCAGCCGAGAAGATCGCTCTCGTCCTCTCCGCAATCGATCCGGAGAGTGCATTCATCGACACGTCATCACTCATCAACAAACCTTGGAACCCGATCACGCCGCGAATCACTTGTTCGACGATTGTCGCAGAAGTCGTGGCCGGATGGACCGGGTCGAGCGCGCTAAACACAACATGTGCGGTCATGGCCATCGGCAAGTCGGCGAGCGGCGCAAAGGCCGCAAAATCGATTGTTTCGAGCTCTTTAGCCGATGTATCGACGGTTGGAAGCCGCAAATGGCTGTCCGCGGTCGCCCTTCCGTGACCGGGAATGTGCTTGAGGACCGGTAAAATACCACCCTGCTCCAGACCCTCAGTGACCGCACGCGCAATCGCGGCCACCTTTCCCGGTTCGGTTCCATAGGCGCGATCGCCAATCACGGCGTCGGCGCCGGCGACCGGCACGTCCGCCAGCGGCAGGCAGTCGACCGTAATGCCGAGATCATGCAGATCGGCCGCAATCAGCCGTGAGCCGAGACGCGCCGCCTTCAGTCCCAACGCGGGATCGAGGTCGTACAGTCTTCCGAACAGCGACCCCGCCGGATAGGCAGGCCAGTGCGGCGGTCCCAGACGCTGGACCCGGCCGCCCTCCTGGTCGATCAGGACCGGCGTCTCCCAGCCAGCGCACTTCTTCAGGTCCTCAACCAGCGAGGCGACCTGCTCGGGCGTTTCGACGTTCCGTTTGAAGAGGATGAAACCCCAGGGCCGCTCAGCCGCGATGAACGCGCGCTCGTCGGGGTTCAGCGTCGTTCCGGAGATCCCGCTGATGAATGCCTTGGATTGCATCTAGTGTCCCGGTTCTGACATTCGTGTCCTGTCGCGGCGGGTTCAATCACGAATGTCAGAACCAACGGGACACTAGCCAACATATGTTTTCGGTGGAGTTTTGGATTTGGCATTCGCCATGCGAACTCGCGGCTAGCGTGGTAGCGAATGCCAGATCCACTCCACCGTGCCGATTAGCCCCCCAACGCCATGGGGGTCAACAAGGTCAGCCGCTAATTCCTTTGGACGACGCACTGGCCGCCGGCGGATTTGAGGCTGACGCAGAACTGCGAGGCCTCATCCGGTGAGCCAAACGGACCGACCATCGCCCGGTAATAGACGCCCTTGTCGCCGAGATCGGCGCGCTTGATCACGGGCGCACGGGAGCCCAGCACGGACGGGAACTTGCCCTGCAACGCCTTGAACGACGCCTGTGCGTCGGCTTCGCTTCGCTGCGAGGATATCTGCACGAGGAAATTGCCGCCGCCAGCCGCGGGAGCGGCCGGCGCGACCTGCGCAGGATTGGTCGTCGCCACCCGAACCGGAGCCTCTGCCGCGGCCGGGCTATCGGCCTGCGGCGCGAGCGACAAAGGCGCGTTGGCATTCGCGGCACTGGGATTGGACGCCGCCGTCCGGGCGCTCGGCGCGGCCGCGCGTGCAGCAGCCGAAGGCTTGGCCGGAGCGGCAGCCGCGGCGCCTGCGGGAGCACCACCATCACCCTGGTCACCCCGGACCGACAAGGTTTTGATCTTGCGCGGATCGTTGTTCGAGAACGTGCCGTTCGCCGCACCGGTCGCCGCCGGCGCAATGCTTGGGGGCACCACACTCGTCGGCATCGGCGCCGTGCCGCTCGGCGTCAGCGGCGGGAACACCACGCGAGGACCCGACCGCGTGCTTGGGTCGATCGGCGTCTCCTCACGGGAGACCATCTTCTCGGTACCGTCGCCGGTCGCCATCCGGTCCGGCACCTTCGTTCCGCCGTCCGCTGGTGCGGGAATGACCTTGGTCGGCCCGGCATCCGCGCGAATGATCGGCGGCTCGCCGCTTCGCGCCGAGCCCGTGAACGTCCGGTATGCGTAGGCACCGCCCACGCCGAACACAGCCAGTGCCAACACGGCAGCAACCGTGATCATGCCTCCGCGCTTGCGTGGCTCTTCAGCAGCTTCGAACTGCTGATCCTCATCGTAGCCATAGCCATCGTCGGCATAGGCTTGATCGTGCTGGGCATGCTGCGGATCCGAACCGAGGCTGCCATAGAGCGCTTCGTCGTATCGCGACGGATCCTGCTGCTGGTGAGGCGCGTCCTCAAACAGGTGTTCTGACTGATAGTCCGTCTCGGCCGGTGGTTGCGGCGCCGCGTAGCGGTGCAACGGGTGCACGTCGCTCGGATAGTCGTCGTGGCTTTGATAGTCATCCTGCGCCGGTGGCGGCGGAGGCTCGTGCCTGACGGCCGCGCGTTGCATCCAGGACGGCAACGCCGGAGCGGGTGCCTCGTAGGGCTCCGGATCGTCATAGTTGTCGTAGGTCGGCTCGGGATCGGCCGGCATTGCCGGCGGCTGCGCCTGGAGATTGGCACGGCTCATCGGCTTGGCGCCGAAAGGATCGGTCTGGCCAATCAGGCGCGCGAGCTCGGCTAGCGGATCGCTTTCGTCGTCGGCAGGCGATTGTGCCCGTCCGTCGCGATCGTAGTCGCTGCCGGCAGAATAAGCCCTGTCCTGATATCGATCAGCCATCGCGATGATGTGCCCCCTCAAGGGAAAGTCGCCAACCCGCTTGCGAATACCCAACCGGTCCCCACCGGCCGCCACTCATTACATTCCCCCCGGGAGTGGCACTTAAGGTCAGCGCATCTCGTTCGGCGCACCGACCCCGAGAACCCCGAGGCCGGATGCCAGAACCGTGACAACGCCCTGTACCATCGCTAGCCGGGCCTTCGTCATCTCGGCATCATCTTTGATAATAAAGCGTAAATAGGGCAAATCCCGGCCCTTCGTCCACAACGCGTGAAATTCACTGGCCAAATCATACAGGTAAAAAGCGATTCGGTGAGGCTCATGTGCGGCGGCCGCAGCCTCCACTGTTCGGGGGTACACTGCCAGCTTCCGCAACAGGCTCAGTTCGGCCGGGTCGGCCAGCCGCTCCGTCGCCGCCGAGGCAAGGTACGAAAGCCGCGCGGCCTCATCCTCGGGCAGGTCATGCAGCACTTCCTCGCGTGCCGTGCGGAAGATCGAATGCCCGCGGGCATGGCCGTACTGCACGTAGAAAACCGGGTTGTCGCGCGACTGCTCGATGACCTTGGCGAGATCGAAATCGAGTACCGCATCGTTCTTGCGGTAGAGCATCATGAAGCGCACGGCATCCTTGCCGACCTCGTCGACCACCTCGCGCAAGGTGACGAAGTCGCCGGCCCGCTTCGACATCTTCACCGGTTCGCCGTTGCGCAGCAGCCTGACCAGTTGAACGATCTTGACGTCGAGCGTCGCCTTGCCGTCGGTCACCGCCTTGATCGCGGCCTCGACGCGCTTGATGTAGCCGCCGTGATCGGCGCCCCAGACATCGACCAGGTTGTGAAACCCGCGGTCGAACTTGTTCTTGTGATAAGCGATGTCGGAAGCGAAATAAGTGTAGCCGCCGTCGGACTTCAGCAGCGGCCGATCGACGTCATCGCCGAAATTTGTCGCGCGAAACAACGTCTGCTCGCGGTCTTCGTAGTCATCGACCGGCGCGCCCTTCGGCGGCGGCAAACGGCCTTCGTAGACGTCGCCCTTGGCACGCAGGAAATCGATCGTCTCCGCGACGCGATTGTTGCCGCTCGCAATCAGCGATCGTTCTGAAAAGAACACATCGTGCGCGATGTTGAGCGCGGCAAGATCGCCCTTGATCTCTTCCATCATCATGGCGATCGCCTTTGACCGAACGAGCGGCAGCCACTCGGCCTCGGACATCGCGAGCAACGCCTTGCCGTGTTCGGCGGCCAGGACCTGCCCGACCGGTTTCAGATAATCGCCGGGGTAAAGTCCGTCAGGGATTTCGCCGATGTTTTCGCCGAGCGCCTCGCGGTAGCGCAGAAACGCCGAACGCGCGAGCACGTCGACCTGCGCGCCGGCATCGTTGATGTAATATTCTCGGGCCACGTCGAAACCGGAGAGCTGAAGCAGGCTCGCCAGAGCATCGCCGAAAACCGCGCCTCGGCAATGGCCGACATGCATCGGCCCGGTCGGGTTGGCCGAGACATATTCGACATTGACCTTCTCGCCGGCGCCAACGGCGCTCTTTCCGAAGGCGTTCCCCGCCCGCAATATCGACGCGCAGCGTGTCGGTCCAGGCCGTCGCTTTCAAAGTGAGATTGATGAAGCCGGGTCCGGCAACATCGACCGAAACCACGATGTCTTCGTTGCGCAGCCGTTCCGCAATCTTGTCTGCGAGGTCGCGAGGTTTGGCTTTCGCCTCCTTGGCGAGCACCATGGCGGCGTTCGTCGCCATGTCGCCATGGGTCGGGTCTTTCGGCGGCTCGACCACGACGCGCGACAGGTCTGCGCCGGCCCCTAGTTCCGCTGCGCAAACGGCATGCACGCGCGCGAGGACCTGGGCGAAAAGATGCTGTGTCGAGGATGTATCGGCCATGGCCGCCGCCTAACGTAATTCCGGGGTCGAGTCAAAAAGCCGCTGATGTTCGGTCAGGGCAAAACGGTCGGTCATTCCGGCGATGAAGTTGCCGATCCGCCGCGCCCGCTCCGCCTCACCTTCGGACCGGTTTTCGGGCGGCAGCCACTCGGCAGGCAGCGCGGCCGGATCGCTCTGATAGCGCGCAAACAGGTCGGACACGAGCCGTTCGGCGTCCCGCATCACCCGCATCACCCATTCGTGCCGGTACATTCGCGCCTTCAGAAATGCCTTGATGGCCGCTTCCGCCTGGCGTGTCTCGTCCGGAAAAACGACCAGTGCCTCATCCTGGTTGCGGACGTCCTCGGCGGAAGCCGGCTGGGTCCGCGCCAGCCGGCGTTGCGCTTCCTGAATGACGGCGCCGATCAAGTGCGAAATCAGCTCCCGCACCAGTTCGGCGCCGCGGCGGCTTTCGTCGAGGCCGGGATACTCGTCATCGATGTCGGCGATGATCGCCTCGATCAGCGGGATCTCCTTGAGATCGTCGACGTGAAACAGGCCAGCGCGCAAACCATCGTCGATGTCGTGCGCGTCATAAGCGATATCGTCGGCGATCGCCGCGACCTGCGCCTCCAGCGAGGCAAAGCTCCAAAGCTCAAGATCGTAATCAGCGACAAATTGCGAAATGCCAACGGGGATGCCGTGATCGCGATAGCGGCCGACGGGTTCGCCACCGCGCGATGTCAATGGACCGTTGTGCTTGACGATGCCTTCCAGCGATTCCCAGGTCAGGTTGAGCCCGTCGAATTCGGGATAGCGGTGCTCGAGCGATGTGACGACCCGCAAGGTCTGCGCGTTGTGGTCGAAGCCGCCATGGGCGCGCAGACATGCATCGAGCGCTCGCTCGCCGGCGTGCCCGAACGGCGGATGACCGAGATCATGAGCAAGCGCCAGCGTCTCGGTCAGGTCCTCGTCGAGCCCCAACTGGCGGGCCAAGGCGCGGGCGATCTGGGCCACCTCGAGAGAGTGGGTCAGGCGCGTGCGGTAATGATCGCCTTCGTGGAACACAAAGACCTGCGTCTTGTGCTTCAAGCGGCGGAAGGCGGCAGAATGAATCACCCGGTCGCAGTCGCGCCGGAACGGGCTGCGGGTCCGGCTCGGCGGCTCCAGGAATTGCCGGCCCCGGCTGCGATCGGGGTCGCAGGCATAGACCGAGCGAGGGGCAGCCATTCCAACTGACACGGGATAGTCTCTCCAGAACGGGTTTGATTCCGGTGCCCGCCGCACCTAACTATGATACACGCCGGATACCATAGATTTGCGCCGGAAGCAGTGATCGGAGCTTCACGATGACCACCGAAGTCACCATCAGCGAGCGGGCCGCCCGCCGCATTGGAGAGATTCTCAAGACCGAGGGCGACGGCGCCATGCTGCGGATCAGCGTCGAGGGCGGCGGCTGCTCCGGCTTCCAGTACAAGTTCGATGTCGACCGTGCGCGCGCCGACGACGACCTGGTGATTTCCCGCGACAGCGCCGTGGTGCTGGTCGATCCGGCGTCTGTGCCGTTCCTCGCGGGATCGGAAGTCGATTTCGTCGATGACCTGATCGGTGCGTCGTTCCGCGTCAACAATCCCAACGCCACCGCTTCCTGCGGCTGCGGCACCAGCTTCTCGATCTAGCGGAAATCGTCGTCCGATGCGCATCGCCACCTGGAACGTCAACTCGGTTCGGCAAAGAATCGAGAATCTGATGAGCTGGCTGAAGGAATGCTCGCCCGACATCGTTTGCCTTCAGGAAATCAAATGCACGGACGATGCGTTTCCGCGGCTTGAGATCGAGAGCCTCGGCTACAATGTCGTCACCCACGGGCAGAAGACCTTCAACGGCGTCGCGCTGCTTTCGAAGCTTCCATTCGACGAGACGAAGTCCGGACTTGCCGGCGATGACGAAGACGCGCATGCGCGCTTTGTCGAAGGCGTTGTGCACCCTCAAGCAAGGCGTGGTCCGGATCGCCTGCCTTTACCTGCCCAATGGCAACCCATCCAACACCGACAAATACCCGTATAAACTCAAGTGGATGTCTCGGCTTCTTGAGTATTCGAAGCAGCGACTTAAAGCAGAAGAACCGCTGGTGCTGGCGGGCGACTTCAACGTGATCCCGAAGGCCGCGGACGTTTCCAATCCCGCCGCCTGGGTCGACGACGCGCTGTTTCGCACCGAGACGCGCGAAAGCTATCAGTCGCTGCTGGGCCTTGGGCTGACGGACGCGCTACGCGCGGTTACCGACGCGCCCGGCCAATATACGTTCTGGGATTATCAGGCCGGCGCCTGGCAAAAGAACCAGGGGCTTCGCATCGATCACCTGTTGCTGTCGCCACAGGCCAGCGACCGCCTCGTCGATGTCGGCATCGACAGCTACGTCCGCGCCTGGGAAAAACCGTCCGATCACGTGCCGGTCTGGATCGATCTCGATCTGGAAGCGGCTTAGAGCCGCCGCGTCCCTCACCTCGCGGCCGAGCCGAGCAGCTTGATCATCGGATACGAGACGGCCATCCCGAACTTTCCAAGCGATGGCGCAGTATCCCGATAGCCGCGCGACAGATAAAAGCGGTGCGCCGTCTCGGTGCTGAGCAGCGTGAACTCTCGGGCGCCACGGTCGACCGCCCTCACCTCAAGTGCATTCAGAAGTGCTGAGCTGACGCCACGAAACCGCGCTTTCGGCGCGACGTAGTTCAGCGTGATCTCACCATCGTCCTTGACGCCGCCGACCGCGAGAACGGCATCGCTCTCCACGGCGATCAGTAGCGACGCGGCGGCGGCCGCCGCCCATGCCGCGACATTCTCCGGCGTCTTGCTGGCAAGCCAGCGTGCCCAGAATTTCAGGATTTTGGTGATGGTCGGCGGTGCAGAGTTCGGTGATCGAAGCTCGGATCGCCTCGCAGGCACTGGCTGCGTCGGTCGCTGTCGCATCCCGGATGATCATCACGTTTCCCCACCGATTGGGGAAACGCCTGGCGATCCCCGGTTAGTCCCTGCGGCCCTGCACCCAGTGCTCGAGCATCTGGAGCGCCATCGCGCGATCTTCCTCGGAGGCCTTCGCGATCGCCTTGTTGTAGCTGTCGCGGATCCAGAGTTCGTCGGGCGTCGCGCTGTCGCGCGCGAGCGTCAGCCACATCAAGCCACGCGCGGCCTGCCGCGGCAGTTGATCGCCGTTGAACAGCATCTGACCGAGCAGCGCCTGGGCCTGATGCTGTCCCTTCTGGGCGGCAAGACCGAGCCAGCGTGCGCCGTAACGGAAATCGTCGCGGGAAGAGCCGACGCCACGCAGATAGAGCCGCGCCAGATCGTATTGCGCGTCGGCATTGCCGAAATAGGACGCGGCGTAGGAGAACATCTCGCGGGCGCGCTCGGAGTCTGCCTTGATCTTCGAATTCGGAATGCCGTTGAGGTAGTAGCGGCCAAGCGCGACGAACGCGTTCGCGACGATCGCGGCCTGCGGGGCCGACGGGCTGTCCTCGGCGTGCTGGTTGGCGATGCGGCTGAAATATTCGAACGCCCGCAGATCGTCCTGCGCCACGCCGTCGCCATCGGCATACATCCGGCCCAACTTCCACTGGGCGATCGGATGTCCGCCCTCGGCGGCATATTGCAGCGATGGAGAGCGAGGTATCCGGCGCCGGCGTTACGACCTTCTTCAGGTTCGATGCTGTGCCCGGCTGGCCCGCGACCACCGGAATGGTCGAATCCTGATTCACCGGCGCGCCGTCAAAGGCGAATCCGGAGGTGGCCACGGGTGCGGCCCCCAAAAGCAAAGCAAAAATGATGCGCTCAAATGTCCGCATAACAGTGCTTCTCATGCGTCCCGCCAGGGTGGGTGACCGCCCCGGTCACCGCCGGTCCCACCTGCTGGGCGTATTTCCACAGGGCACCTGACGTATGGTTAGTCGCGCGAGGCCTCCATTCGGTCTTGCGCTGGGCGAGTTCCACGTCAGTCAATTTTACGTTAAGAGTCCCGGCGACGGCATCGATCTCGATGATGTCACCATCCCGCAACAGTGCGATCGGGCCGCCAATGGCCGCTTCCGGCCCCACATGGCCGATGCAGAAGCCGCGCGTTGCCCCCGAAAAGCGGCCGTCGGTGATCAGGGCGATCTTGCCGCCCATCCCCTGGCCCGTCAGCGCTGCCGTCGTCGAAAGCATTTCACGCATTCCGGGACCGCCGCGCGGCCCCTCGTAACGGATGACGATGACCTCGCCTTCCTTGTAGGTCTTCTTCTGGACCGCCTCGAAAGCGTCCTCCTCGCGGTCGAAGCAGCGCGCGGGGCCGGAAAACTTCAAGTTCGACATGCCCGCGACCTTCACGATCGCCCCCTCCGGCGCCAGGTTCCCCTTCAGGCCGACCACGCCGCCAGTGACGGTGATCGGCTTGTCGGCGGGCCGCACCACGTCCTGGTGCGGGTTCCATTTCACGCTCTTGAGGTTTTCGGCAATGGTCCGTCCTGTGACTGTCAGGCAGTCACCGTGCAGGAAGCCATTGTCGAGCAGCGTTTTCATCAGAATTGGTATGCCGCCAGCCTCGAACATGTCTTTGGCGACATAGCGGCCGCCCGGCTTCAAATCTGCGACATATGGCGTTTTCTTGAAAATCTCGGCGACGTCGAACAGGTCGAACTTGATGCCGCATTCGTTGGCGATCGCCGGCAGGTGCAGCGCCGCGTTGGTCGAGCCACCGGAAGCGGCCACGACGGCGGCCGCATTCTCCAGCGACTTGCGCGTCACGATGTCGCGCGGCCGGATGTTCTTGGCGATCAGCTCCATCACCTTTTCGCCCGCGGCCATGCAGAAGGCATCGCGGATTTCGTAAGGCGCTGGCGCGCCGGCCGAATAGGGCAACGCGAGCCCAATGGCCTCTGAAACGGTCGCCATGGTGTTGGCGGTAAACTGCGCGCCGCAGGCGCCGGCCGAGGGGCAGGCAACCCGCTCGATTTCGTCGAGGTCTTCGTCCGACATCTCACCAACCGAGTGCTTGCCGACCGCCTCGAACATGTCCTGCACGGTGACCTGCTGGCCACGGAAATTGCCGGGCAGGATCGAGCCGCCATAGATGAAGATCGACGGCACGTTGAGCCGCACCATCGCCATCATCATCGCGGGCAGCGACTTGTCGCAGCCGGCCAGACCGACCAGCGCGTCATAGGCGTGGCCGCGGATGGTCAGTTCGACCGAGTCCGCGATGCATTCGCGCGACGGCAACGACGAGCGCATTCCGTCGTGCCCCATCGCGATACCGTCGGTGACGGTGATGGTGCAGAATTCGCGCGGTGTGCCGCCGGCGGAGGCGACGCCCTTCTTGACGGCCTGTGCCTGGCGCATCAGCGCGATGTTGCAGGGTGCGGCTTCATTCCAGCAGGAGGCCACGCCGACGAACGGCTGGTGGATCTGCTCGGTCGTCAGTCCCATCGCATAGAGGTACGAACGGTGCGGCGCCCTCTCCGGGCCCTCCGTAACGTGACGGCTAGGCAGCCTCTTTTTCAGGTTGGTCTTGGCGTCCATCCGCGAACCTGCTTCTCGGCCTTTCCCGCTCAAAATAACAACCCGATGGTTGCGATCTCAGTTGCGAATACCGAGGCCTTTGATCTCGATTGTTATGATCTCATGCAGGGGTGTGGCTAAAAAGCGGCGCAGGTGTGCTGGAGGCGGGATGAGCACTAAATCTTCAGAATGTGTTGCCGCGGCGACACGATCGTTGCGGTAAAGTCACCCTGCTGGCGGTAAAAACGATAAGACTGGCCCCTGACGAGGCCGGTCTCTGCCTTGCAACACCGCTTTTTGTGCTTCAGCGGCCGGCCGGGGCCGACCAGCCGCCGCTGTAACGGTAGGTTTCCGGCGCCGACTCATAGGCGGGCGCAAGGATGCGTTGCTGTCGCGCGGTTCACTGCGACGTGGCGACGCGCCCTGTCGCGATGCTCGTTGGCCGCCGCGAATTGCGAGGTCGACAAGACAATCAGCGCCGATCCAGCGATCGCGAAAATGGTCTTTTTCATTGCTGTTCTCCCTTGATCAGCAGCGCGCGCGTAGTCATGCAGCGCTGCTGTTCTCAGGAGGTAGTCGCCGTCGTCGCTATTGTTAGCGCGCGGGGAATCACGATGCGGCGAGCAAATTTTCTGGTCCGAAATTTCTTCGGCTAAATATTCAGCACGCGCCCATACGCATCCAGCACGGCTTCCTTCATCATCTCCGACAGCGTCGGATGCGGGAAGACGGTGTGCATCAGTTCTTCTTCCGTGGTTTCGAGATTCATCGCCACCACGTAGCCCTGGATCAATTCGGTGACTTCCGCCCCGATCATGTGCGCGCCGAGCAGCTGTCCCGTCTTCTTGTCAAAGACGACTTTGACGAGGCCCTGATCTTCGCCGAGCGCGATCGCCTTGCCGTTGCCGACGAACGGGAAACGGCCGACGCGAATCTCGCGTCCGCCCTCTTTCGCCTTTGCCTCCGTGAGACCAACGGACGCGACCTGCGGATTGCAGTAGGTGCAGCCGGGAATCAGGAGCTTGTCCAGCGCATGCGGATGCAGGCCCTTGATGGCTTCGACGCAAATCACGCCTTCATGCTCGGCCTTGTGCGCCAGCATCGGCGGACCTGCGACGTCGCCGATGGCGTAGATGCCGGGCACGTTGGTCTTGCCGTAGCCGTCGACCACAACACAGCCGCGATCGGTTTTGACACCAAGCTTTTCCAGCCCGAGATTTTCGATATTGCCGACGACGCCGACGGCTGAGATCACGCGATCAAATTCGACCGTCTTTGGCGCCTTGCCGTCGTCGATGGTCGCAACCACGCTGTCGCTCTTCTTCTCGAGCTTCGCCACCTTGGTGTTGGTGAGGATCTTGATCCCCTGCTTCTCGAAACGCTTGCGGGCAAGGCCCGCGATCTCCGCGTCTTCGACCGGGAGGATTTGCGGCAACACTTCGACCACGGTGACGTCCGATCCCATGGTGTGAAAGAACGAGGCGAATTCGATGCCGATCGCGCCGGAGCCGACGACGAGCAGCGACTTCGGCATCTTCTCCGGCACCATGGCCTCGAAGTAGGTCCAGATCAGCTTCTTGTCCGGCTCCAGTCCCGGCAGCACGCGCGGCCGCGCGCCGGTCGCGATGATGATGTGCTTGGCCTGGTAGGCGCCCTCGCCGAGCGAACCCTTCGGCCCTTCGACGGCGGACTTCTTCACCGTGATCTTGCCGGGCGCGTCGATCGAGGCGTCGCCCCAGATGATCGTCACCTTGTTCTTCTTCATCAGGAAGCCGACGCCGTCGTTCAGGCGCTTGGAGACGCCACGCGAGCGCTGCACGACCGCCTTCGGGTCGTAGGTGACCTTCTCGGCCGACAGGCCGTAATCCTTGGCGTGCTGCATGTAGTGGTAGATCTCGGCCGAGCGCAGCAGCGCCTTGGTCGGGATGCAACCCCAGTTCAGGCAGATGCCGCCGAGATAGGACTTCTCGATGATCGCGGTCTTGAAGCCGAGCTGCGCCGCACGAATGGCCGTGACATAGCCGCCAGGACCCGAACCGATGATGATGACGTCAAAGGATGTATCGGCCATACGTCACACCATCATCATCACGGGATTTTCGATCAGCGTCTTGAAGGCGCCGATCAGCTCGGCGCCGAGCGCGCCGTCAATCGCGCGGTGATCGCACGACAACGTCACGCTCATCATCTGCGCGATTTCGATCTTGCCGCCGCGCACGACGGGACGCTCCTCGCTGGTGCCGACCGCCAGGATCGTGGCATGCGGCGGGTTGATGACAGCCGTGAAGTGGCTGATGCCGTACATGCCGAGATTGGACACCGCCGTGGTGCCGCCCTGGTACTCGTCCGGCTTCAGCTTGCGCGCGCGGGCGCGGGCCGCAAAATCCTTCATCTCGTTCGAGATCGCCGACAATGTTTTGGTTTCCGCCTTGCGGATGATCGGCGTGATCAGCCCGCCCGGCATCGCCACGGCAACGCCGATGTCCGAATGCTTGTGCTTGACCATGCCGCCTTCGGTCCAGCTCACGTTGCAGTTCGGAATCTTCTGCAATGCGACGGCCATCGCCTTGATGACGAAGTCGTTGACCGACAGCTTGTAGAGCGGCTTCTTTTCCTTGTCCTTCGGCGCCGATGCGTTGATCTCCTCGCGCGCGGCCAGGAGCTTGCCGATGTCGCAATCCATCGTGAGATAAAACGTCGGAACGGTCTGCACGGCGGCCGTAAGCCGCTGCGCGATCGTGCGGCGCATGCCGTCGTGCGGCACGATCTCGTAGCTGCCGGGCTCGAACAGCGCCAGGATCTGCTTGTCCGACATCGATGCCGCCAGCGCGGGTCCCGCGCCGGGTGCTGCCGCCGGAGCCTTGAGACCCTTGCCGGACTTGGCTTCCGCCACGTCGCGCGCGACCACGCGACCGTGCGGCCCGGTGCCGGTGATGCGGGCAACGTCGATGCCGGCTTCTTTCGCCAGGCGTCTGGCAAGCGGTGACGAGAACGTGCGCGCATGACCATTCGCCTGCGGCGCAGGTGAAGCCGCTTGCGGTGCGGGCGCGGCGGCCTGGGGAGCCGGAGCCGCCGCAGGTTTGGCAGCCGGTGCAGGCGCGGCGGCCGGTGGCGCAGCCTCTGCCTTTGCCGGCGCGGGTGCCGGCTTGGCGCCCGCTGAAGCGCCGGCGGATTTCACATCCTCGCCGTCACCGGCGAGTACAGCGATGACATCGTTGACCGGGACGTCCTGCGTACCCTCGGGAACGATGATCTTGGCGATCGTACCTTCGTCGACCGCCTCGACCTCCATCGTCGCCTTGTCGGTCTCGATCTCGGCGATGACGTCGCCGGACTTGACCTTGTCGCCTTCCTTCTTGAGCCACTTGGCGAGGTTGCCCTTCTCCATCGTCGGCGACAAAGCGGGCATCAGAATATTGATTGGCATGTGTAAGGCCCCGCTCTGTCAGCGATAACAAACAGCTTTGGCGGCGGCGACCACCTCGGCCGCCGAAGGCAGTGCAAGCTTTTCGAGATTGGCCGCGTAAGGCATCGGCACATCCTTGCCCGACACGCGCGCAACCGGCGCATCGAGATAATCGAAAGCGTGCTCCATGATGCGCGCCGCGATTTCCGCGCCGACGCCGCTCTGCTGCCAGCCCTCCTCGACCGTGACCGCGCGCCCCGTCTTCATCACCGAGTTGATGATGGTGTCGGTATCGAGCGGACGCAACGTGCGCAGGTCGATGATTTCGGCCTCGATGCCTTCCTTGGCGAGTTCATCCGCCGCCTTCAGCGCGTAGCTCATGCCGTTCGACCAGGAGATGATCGAGACGTGGTTGCCGCTGCGCACGATGCGCGCCTTGCCGATCGGCACCACAAAGTCATCGAGCTTCGGTATCTCGCCGGTGTGACCGTAGAGCATTTCATTCTCGAGGAAGATGACCGGATTGGGATCGCGGATCGCAGCCTTGAGCAAGCCTTTGTAGTCGGCGGCCGAGTACGGCGCGATCACCTTCAGACCCGGTACTTGCGAATACCACGCCGAGTAATCCTGGCTGTGCTGGGCAGCGACGCGGGCGGCGGCGCCATTCGGGCCGCGGAACACGATCGAGCAACCCATCTGCCCACCGGACATGTAGAGGGTCTTCGCGGCCGAATTGATGATCTGGTCGATCGCCTGCATGGCGAAGTTGAAAGTCATGAATTCGACGATCGGCTTGAGCCCGGTCATCGCGGCGCCGACGCCGATGCCGGCAAAGCCGTGCTCGGTGATCGGCGTATCGATGACGCGCCTGGCGCCGAATTCCTGCAACAGCCCCTGGCTGACTTTATAGGCGCCCTGATATTCGGCGACCTCTTCACCCATCAGGAACACGTCGGGGTCGCGGCGCATCTCTTCCGCCATCGCATCGCGCAGCGCGTCGCGGATGGTCATCGTCACCATTTCGGTGCCGGCGGGCACTTCGGGATCGGGCTCGGCAGCGGCCTTGGGGGCTGCGGGCACCTGCGGCGCATGAATCGCCGGCTTGCCTTCGCCGACCGGTGAACGAGACTCGGCCACTTCCTGCGCGACATCGGGTGCAACCGGTTGCGCCTTCGGCGCAGGCGCTTTGGCCAAATCGGCAGCACTTTCACCGTCGGCCAGGATTGTCGCGATCGGTGTGTTGACCGCAACGTCTGCCGTGCCTTCCGGAATCAGGATCTTGCCGAGCGTACCTTCGTCGGTCGCCTCGACTTCCATCGTCGCCTTGTCGGTTTCAATCTCGGCGATGACGTCGCCGGACTTGATCGTCTCGCCTTCCTTTTTCAGCCACTTGGCGAGGTTGCCTTTCTCCATCGTCGGCGAGAGCGCAGGCATGAGAACTTGAATGGGCATATCAACTCCACAAAGTCAGTTTTAGAGCGCGCACATCCAGCGCTACGAACGCTTATCGATAGATATCGGTGTAGAGTTCAGACACATCCGGCTCAGGATCATGCTGCGCAAAATCAGCCGAAGCATTGACGATCTCGCGAACCCCGGCGTCGATTTTCTTCAACTCGTCTTCGCTCATTTTCGCGGCAAGCAAACGGTTGCGGACCTGCTCGATCGGGTCCTGATCGTGCCGGACCTTTTCCACCTCCTCGCGCGTGCGATATTTCGCAGGGTCGGACATCGAATGCCCGCGATAGCGATAGGTCTGCATTTCCAGGATGTAGGGCCCCTTGCCGGCGCGACACCATGCGACGGCCTTGTCGGCGGCCGCTTTCACCGCGCGCACGTCCATGCCGTCGACCTGATCACCCGGAATGTTGAAGGAGACGCCGCGCTTGGAGAAATCGGTCTGGGCCGATGAGCGCGTCACCGAGGTGCCCATGGCGTAACGGTTGTTCTCGATGACGTAGATCACCGGAAGTTTCCAGAGCTCCGCCATGTTGAAGCTCTCATAGACCTGCCCCTGGTTCGAGGCGCCGTCGCCAAAATAAGCCAGGCTGACATTGTCGTTGCCGCGATAGTGGTTGGCGAAAGCGAGCCCGGTGCCGAGCGAGACCTGCGCGCCGACGATGCCGTGGCCGCCGTAAAAATTCTCGGCCTTGCTGAACATGTGCATCGAGCCGCCCTTGCCCTTGGAATAGCCACCTCGGCGTCCGGTCAGCTCGGCCATCACGCCCTTGGCATCCATTCCGCAGGCCAGCATGTGCCCGTGGTCCCGGTATCCAGTTATGACCTGGTCGCCCTTTTTCAGGGCCATCTGCATCCCGACGACGACAGCTTCCTGGCCGATATAGAGGTGGCAGAAACCGCCGATCGCGCCCATGCCGTAGAGCTGGCCGGCCTTTTCCTCGAACCGGCGGATCAGCAGCATGTCCCGAAGCGCCTTCAGCTCCTGTTCTCTGGTGAACGGAGGCGGGGCTCCCTGCTCCTGAACGGTTTCGTTGGCGGCGCTTTTCTTGGATGTGGCCATGGCGTTTCCGTATGAGAGAGCGAATTTGTTGTCTGTAGCTCAACTCAAACCGCCTTGAAAGGATTTGCGCAAGTCACCACAAGCCGAGTCATGCCGCACTGCAATGCGGCGCGACATTTTTGAAATCTATTCGGAACAAATTTGTAATTTGAAGACGAGTGCGGCGGACTCTGACGCGAATGTTAGAACCGGGCACTCGATGCGTGGATTTGGCATTCGCTATGCCAGGCCTGCGTATTCGCGATGCGAATATTGGCCGCTAGTTCGGGTTGGTCATCCGAACGAGGTCGTGGGGGTTGGTGTAGTCGAGCTGAAACCGCGCCCGCTCGTCCAGCATATCCGGGTCCAGACGGTCGGACCGCAGCAGCGAGACACGCTGCTCGCTCTCACCGCGCTCTTTTTTGAGACGCGCCAGTTCGGATGTCAGCGCGATGATTTCCTGATCGAGTTCCTGCCGCGCATTCAGGCCATATTTTCCGGTATAGGCGTTGACACCGAAATAGCCGACCATGCCCGCCGCCATCGTATAGAGGGCAAGGCCGGTCAGGAACGATTTGAGGCGTCGGCGGGAAACCATGGCGCCAAGATGCGCTGGCCGGGTTAAGGGAATGCTAAACACACCCTTAAAACCCGCGCCGGACCCGATTTGCGCGTCGCTTACCTGTGCTGCTTTTCGACGAAAGCCGCGAACGCGTCGATATATTGCTGAAGCACCTTTTGCAGGGATTCCTTGGTGAGATTGCCCTTTTCGTCAAAGGCGTCCCCCACCGCGTTCAAGTAGGTCTCCGGCTGCCCCATGATCGGGCCGGTGATGCCCGGCAGGACGTTCTGCAAGCTCTTGGCTGCGTTGACGCCGCCAAGCGGTCCCGGGGAATTGCTGATGATTCCCGTCGGCTTGCCGAGAAACGAGCTCTTGCCATAGGGGCGCGAGGCAACGTCGATGGCATTCTTCAAAACGCCGGGAATGGCGCGGTTGTACTCCGGCGTGACGAAGATGACGCCCGCCGATTTCTGAATCTGCTCGCGGAACGACAGCCAGTCCGCGGGCGGATTGGCCTCCAGATCCTGATTGAAAAACGAAATGCCGTGCGGGGTGATGACATCGAGCTTGAGCGTCGGCGGCGCGAGCTTGGCCAGCGCATTGGCGATCTTCAGGGTGAAGCTTTCCTTGCGGAGGCTGCCGGCGATGACGACGATGTGGTGCGGGTTGGACATTGGTTTTCCTTTGGGATGGCGCGGGCCGCGCCGGGCGCGGGATTTCGGCGCCACCCTAGCGGGCTTCGTAAAAGATGCAAGTGCATGAAATAGGCGGCGCACGCTTCCCCGTCAAAAAATCGTTTCCCCGAACGAAAACAGGCCGCCTTTCGGGCGGCCTGTTCGGCATTCCAAAGATCCGTTGCTCAGAGGACCGGGTTGAAGGCGACCGGAATGAGCCGATAGTTGTTGCCGTCCTTCTCGACGTGGCCGACGGCCGGGAACGGGAAGTGGAAGCCGACCACCGTCGCCTTCTCCGCAGCCGCCATGTCGTAGAACTTGTGCCGGGTCTTTTGCGCGAGCTCGGCATCGGCGTCGTATGCAACATGCCAATCGGGGTTGCGCAGGAAGAACTCGGGAATGTTGGTGACGTCGGCGGCGATGAGGATCTTCGCGCCGCCTGAAGCCACGGCAAACGACGTGTGTCCGGGCGTATGACCGGGGGTGCCGATCGCGGTGACGCCGGGCGCGACTTCCTTGTCCCAGTCGTATTTCTTCACCTTGGACTCGATGCCGGCGTAGACCTTCTTCACGTTGGCGAAGTAGTTCTTCATCATCTCGTTCGACTGGGCCTTGCTGGCGTTTTCCTCGCTCATCCAGAAATCCCAATCCTTCGCCGGGACCATGATTTCCGCATTCGGGAACGCCATCGAGCCATCGGCGAGGCGGATGCCATTGGTGTGGTCCGGATGCAGATGGGACATGATGACCATGTCGATGTTCTTGGGATCGACGCCTGCGGCGGCGAGATTTTGCATCATGCGGCCGGCCTGACCCTTGGTCGCATCATAGGCCGAGATTCCGTTACCGCAGTCGATCAAAGCGAGCTTGCCGCCGGTGTTGATCAGTTGCGGATTGAACGGCACCGTCACCATGCCCTTTGGCATATAGGCGGCTTCCGCCGCGGCAATGGCCGTGTCCTTGCTGACGTTGGTCACCCATTTGTCCGGCAACGGGAACGTCCGCGCACCGTCATTGACCGAGGTGCATTCGATGCTACCGACCTTGTAACGGTAGAAACCAGGCGCCTGCGCGGCGGCAGCCGGTGCCGCGGCATTTGCTTGTTGCGAAGCAAACGGAAGAGCCGACGCGGCGCCGATCGCAGCCGCTCCGGCCAACAGGTCACGACGGTTCAGATCACTCATGATGGTTCTCACCCTTTTGGTTTCGTGATTTCGGCATTGATTACGGGGCGCGAATGTTCACTTCCCGCCCGACAAAGGCAAGACGCTTTCCTTTTCCACGTCCCTAACTTTAGATTAAACACCCGCCGCCAGTAGCCTATTCCGGCGACGGCGACAGCTATCAAATCTTGTTCGGATTGATCAGGTACTTTTCACCGGTCGCACGCTTGCCGTAGACCGCCAGGTGCGGAAGCTGTAGCGCCTCCTGCAACGAAACCACCTGCGTGTAGTGACTCGCGAAGGTGGTCTTGAGCTCGGCGACGACACGCGCGCGAAGCTTCGCTCCGTCGGCCGGGCCGATCTTCATCAGGAACGGGAACAACAGCCAACCGCCAATGCCCCAGGCCATGCCGAAGGTGCGATTCAATTCGGTCGGGCCCGGATCGAGCATGCCGTAGATATAGACCTGCTTGTGAACGCTGGAGCCGTAGCGGCTGTAGACCTTGGCGGTCTTGTTGGCCGCCACTTCCATGCCGCCGAGGATTTGCCCGGCGAGCTTGCCGCCGCCGATCGCATCGAATGCGATCGTCGCACCGGTTTCGATCAGCGCCGCCAACAGCTCTTCCGTGAAACCTGGCGATGAGGAATCGACGACGTGCTTCGCGCCGATCTTGCGCAGGATTTCCGACTGCTCGGCGTTGCGGACAATGTTGACCAGCGCGATGCCGTCCTTGAGACAAATCTTGTTGAGCATCTGGCCAAGGTTTGAAGCGGCTGCCGTGTGCACCAGCGCCTTGTGGCCTTCACGCCGCATGGTTTCGACCATGCCGAGCGAGGTCAGCGGGTTGACGAAACAGGAAGCGCCGTCGGCCGGCGTTGCGCCTTCCGGCAGCACCAGACAGTCGCTCGCCCTGATCGTCCGGTATTGGGCGTACATCGCGCCGCCGATGATGGCGACGGTCTTTCCCATCAGCGCCTTGGCTGCGTCGGACGATCCGGTCCGGATGACGACGCCCGCGCCCTCGTTACCGACCGGCATGGATTCATCAAGCCGCCCGCCCATCGCGCGCATGGCCCTTTCCGGCACCTGCGCGGTGATCACGGGGCGTTCCTTGGTGCCGCTTGCCTTTGCGGTGCTCATGTCGGCGGCGCCGACCAAAAGACCGAGGTCGGACGGATTGATCGGTGTCGCCTCGATGCGAACCACGACCTCCTCGGCCGAAGGCTCAGGCGTCGGCACCTCAGCCAACGAAATTTCGAGTTCGCCGCTCTTCTTGATCAACGAACGCAGTTGCAGGCCGCTCTTGCCATCGGCACCCATGACGTCTCTCCCGGCTAAGTCGTTTTCTGACGAAGCCTAAGCTAGCGCCTTCAATGCCGCCCGTCCCGCATATTTCGCCTGACCGCCCAATTCCTGCTCGATCCGCAGCAACTGATTGTACTTGGCGGTGCGGTCCGCACGCGCCAGCGAGCCGGTCTTGATCTGCCCGCAATTGGTGGCGACGGCGAGATCGGCGATCGTGGAGTCTTCCGTTTCGCCGGAACGGTGCGACATCACGGCGGTGTAGCCTGCCTTGAACGCCATTTCGACGGCGGCGAGCGTTTCCGTCAGCGTGCCGATCTGGTTGACCTTGACCAGGATGGAATTGGCGCGGCCTTTCTTGATGCCGTCAGCAAGCCGCGTCACATTGGTGACGAACAGGTCGTCGCCGACGAGCTGGCACTTGTCGCCGATCAGGTCGGTCAACTCTTTCCAGCCATCCATGTCGTCTTCCGACATGCCGTCCTCGATCGAGACGATCGGATAGCGCGCGGCAAGGTCGGCGAGGTATTTCGCCTGTTCGGAGCGCGAGCGGGTTTTCTTCTCGCCGCCGTAGACGTAGGCGCCGTCCTTGAAAAATTCGGTCGCCGCGCAATCGAGCGCCAGCATGACGTCACCGCCTGCCTTGTAGCCGGCCTTGCCGATCGCCCCCATCACGAATTCAAGCGCCGCATCCGCCGACGGCAGGTTCGGCGCAAAGCCGCCCTCGTCGCCGACATTGGTGTTGTGGCCGGCTTTCTTCAGCTCCGCCCGGAGCGTGTGAAAGATTTCGGACCCGCAACGCAGCGCCTCGGCAAAGGTCGGCGCCCCCACCGGCATGACCATGAATTCCTGGAAATCGATCGGGTTGTCGGCGTGCATGCCGCCGTTGACGATATTCATCATCGGCACCGGCAAGGTCCGCGCCGAGGTGCCGCCGACATAACGATACAGCGGCATGTCGAAGGACGCCGCAGCCGCCTTGGCGCAGGCGAGCGAAACGCCGAGGATGGCATTCGCGCCGAATCGGCTCTTGTTCGGCGTGCCGTCGAGATCGATCATGATCTGGTCGATCTGGGCCTGCTGCTCGACCGAGACGTCGGCGAGCGCGTCGAAGATTTCGCCATTGACGGCCTCGACGGCCTTTTGCACGCCCTTGCCGAGATAGCGCGACTTGTCGCCATCGCGCAGTTCGACCGCTTCATGCGCGCCGGTCGAGGCCCCGGACGGGACCGCCGCGCGACCCACGGAACCGTCTTCCAGCATGACATCCACTTCGACGGTGGGATTGCCGCGGCTATCGAGAATTTCGCGGCCGATGATATCGACGATGGCGGTCATGAGGGCCTCTTCGGGAAGGGGTGGTTTGACGGGATGGGGTGCTTCTACAGCAAGCCACTGATGCGGAAAAGGTTGCCGCTCAGGGAATGAATTGGCTAATAACGCGCCAACGGAGACCCCCTATGCCCACGAAGCCTCGAAAGGCACCAAAATCCGACGCGTCGCTGTCCGGCCTTCAGCTCGGCCATGCCGTCGAATGGCCGACAACGCCGGAGGACGCCAAGCTCGACCGCGTGCCTAATCCGCAGAAAGGCACCAACTACGTGGTGCGCTTTACGGCGCCGGAATTCACCTCGCTGTGCCCGGTCACGGGTCAGCCGGATTTTGCGCATCTCGTGATCGACTACGTCCCGGGTCCGTGGCTGCTCGAGTCAAAATCACTCAAGCTCTATGTTGCAAGCTTCCGCAATCACGGCGCCTTTCACGAGGATTGCACCGTCATGATCGGCAAACGGATTGCGGCCGAGATCAAACCGAAATGGCTTCGCATCGGCGGCTACTGGTACCCGCGCGGCGGCATTCCGATCGACGTGTTCTGGCAAACCGGCAAATTGCCGAAGGGGATGTGGATTCCCGATCAGGGCGTTGCGCCCTATCGCGGCCGAGGCTGAGCCAGCTGGAATTGGACTGCTAGCTCAGTTCACCAGCGAGATCGGAACCGTCGCTCAGGCGAAGACGACCCTTGGCGCTCTTGCGTGAACCCTCGGCGGGCACCGAGTCCCCGGCATTGGCAAGCCCCCAGCGCGGCATGTTGTTGTAGACGCTCTCATGGGCGCCGTCTTTCACGAGAAAAGTCTCGTGCCAGATTCCGACATCGCCATTGGAAGCGACCCTGCGGTTGAAATCGCGCCAGGCCGGCAAGTGCTCCAGCGATCGTGCCGTGGCATAGGCCTCGAGTTGCTCGAAGCTTCGCCAATACTGGATCACCATCACATTGCGGAGGCCGAACACGTTACGCGCGTGCAGGAGCCCGAGTTCGGGCCGCTTGGCGAGTTCGATCAGCATCCGCGGCATTGCCGTCGCCACGGGTATCCATTTCCAGAACTTCCACCACTTGTTGATGCGCATGCCGATCAGGAAAACGACGAAATCGCCGTCGAGCTGGGCGGTCATGCGAGCCGGAATAATCCCAGACATGTCTGAAGACTCCTTGGCTAAGGCTTCGCCCGTCGATGTCGACCGCAGCTATTCGGGGGGCCCGGTTCCATGGTGCCATTTTGCAATCGACGGCTCAATCGGCGCGCTGTCGCAGCCGGGCGGGACCAGCGCAATCCATCAATAAATTCGATTGATTTAACGATTATTATCTGTTGGATTGAACGATCGAAGATGCCGATAGTCGTTGGGCAACGCAAGGAGCCCAACCCATGGCCCACCCCGCTTCCACGCTCGTTTCCAATGCCGATGCCATCACGCTCCAGATCAGACGCACCGTCTCCCTTCTTCCGGGGTTGCTGATGTCGGCGATCGTCGCGACCGCAGCCTATGGATTGCGCGGATTGCCGGGCATGACGGCGTTCAGCCCGTTGATCCTCGCCATCCTGATCGGTACCGCCTTCCATAACCTCGTCGGCACACCCGCGATCGCCAAGGCGGGCGTCGCCTTCAGCATGCGGCGCGTCTTGCGCTTCGGCATCATCCTGCTCGGATTTCAACTGACAGTCAGCCAGATCATCGAGGTCGGGCACCGCGGCTTCCTCATCATCGCCGCAACGCTCACTGCCACTTTCCTTTTCACCGTCTGGATGGGGAGGCTGCTTGGCGTCGAGCGGAAGCTGGCGCAATTGATCGCGGCCGGAACATCGATCTGCGGCGCCTCGGCCGTCATCGCGACCAACACGGTCACGAACGGCGACGACGAAGACGTCGCCTATGCGGTCGCCTGTGTCACGATCTTCGGATCGGTCGCGATGTTCGCCTACCCGCTCCTACCAACGCTTCTGCATCTCGACCCGCACGCTTACGGATTGTGGAGCGGAGCATCAATCCACGAGATCGCACAAGTCGTCGCCGCATCTTTCCAGTATGGCAAGACCGCCGGAGACTTCGGCACCATCGCAAAGCTGTCCCGCGTGATGTTACTCGCGCCGGTCGTCATCGTGCTCGGCTGGATGGCCTCGCGCAACGTGACATCTCGCGCCCGGACGTCTTCCGCACGGCCGCCAATGCCCTGGTTCCTGCTCGGCTTCGTGGCCGTGGTCGGACTGAACAGCCTGATTACCATTCCGGCGGATGGACGAGCCGAGATCGCGGCCGTCACGACGTTCCTGCTTTCCATTGCGCTCGCGGCGATGGGATTGGAAACCGACATTCGAAAGCTTGCCGCCCGAGGATTTCGGCCGGCGCTGCTGGGCGCCCTCGCCTTCCTCTTCATTGCCGGATTCAGTCTCACGCTCATCAAACTTTGGGGATAGAAGATGACCCTCGAGCAGCTTCGCATTTTTGTTGCCGTCGCCGAGAAGCAGCACGTGACGCGAGCAGCCCACGAACTCAATCTCACCCAATCGGCAACGAGCGCTGCGATCGCGGCGCTCGAAGCGCGTTACGGCATCAAGCTTTTCGACCGCGTCGGCCGCGGCATTGTGCTCACCCGGACCGGCAGCGACTTCCTCGTCGAAGCCCGCGCCGTGCTCGCCCGCGCCAAGGACGCTACGCAGGTTCTCGATGACCTTGCAGGCCTCAAGCGCGGCTCGCTTTCCATCGCCGCGAGCCAGACGGTCGGAAACTACTGGCTGCCGCGGCGAATCCAGGCCTTTCATTCCGCCTATCCCGGCATCGAGCTGCGGCTTTCCATCGCCAATACCGAGCAGGTGGCGCGAATGGTGTTCCAAGGCAGCGCCGATCTCGGATTTGTCGAAGGCGAAGTCGACCAGGACCTTCTGAGCGCCAGGAAGATCGACGGCGACAGCCTGATCCTGGCCGTTGGCGCCAAACACCCATGGGCCAGCCGAACCAGGGTCACCGCGAAGGATTTGCCGACGACAGCATGGATATTGCGGGAACGAGGTTCCGGCACACGATCGATGTTCGAGGCGGCACTTCGCGAGAGTGGGCTCAAATTGTCCGATCTTCGGATTGCGCTCGAGCTTCCGTCCAACGAGGCGGTTCGCTCCGCTGTCGAGGCCGGCGGCGGCGCCACTTTCATTTCCGATCTGGTCGCAGCGCCATCCATCGCGGCAAGGACGTTATTCCGCGTCCGATACGACCTGCCGCGCCGGTCCTTCTACATTCTGCGCCACAGCGAGCGGCACGTCAGCCGTGCCGAAGACGCCTTGCTCAAATCGCTCCGCTAGATCTCAGGTGGTTGCCGCTGCATCCGCCGGCGGCCGCTGGCGTAATAGCCGTGCGCAAGCAAAGCCGAGCGCGGTGATGATGACAGCGCTGGTCACCAAGGTCGCCGTCTTGCCGGCGTGTTGAATACCGAAGCCGTAGGCGATCGGGCCGACGGTCTGGCCCATGAAAAAGAAGAACGAGTGCAACGCCAGCGCCGTGGCGCGGGCTTCCACCGACAACTCGCTGGCATAGACCTGCAAGCAGCCGTGGATCATGTAGAAGCCCCACCCCATCAGGAGCAGGCACCCCATCTGAACTTTCCAGCCGGGCCCAAAAGCGGTCGCGGCCAATTGCAACCCGACGAGCGAAGCACCCGTGATCATCATGCCGTTGACGCCGAGCCGCGGCAGGAAGCGGGAAATCGTCATCGTGTAGAACAGGCCGCCGACCGCAAAGCCGGCGATGACGATGCCGGCGATCGACAGGCTGGTTTCGCCGAGGTCGAACAGGAACGACGCGAGATAGGGAAACAGCCCGAGCACGCAGCAACCTTCGATGAACACCGCCGCGTAACACAGCGCGTTCGGATTGCTGAAGATGGTGCGATAGCCGTGACGAAGCATCTTCAGGTTGGTTTTTGGCGGGTGGTTTATCGCCTTGCCGCGAAAACCTGCCGCGACGGCCACGGAAGCGGCAACCACGAGCGCACCGAGGATCGCAAGCACCCCGCGCCAGCCGAGGAAATCGCCGATCACGCCGGAGAACGATGCGCCGAGAAGATTGCCGGTCATCGAGCCCGCCAGCGTGCGCCCGATCGCGACCTGGCGTTTCTCCGGCCCGACCAGATCGCTGGTGAGGCTGAGCGCGACCGGGAACACGCCGCCGGAGCCGACGCCGGCGAGAATTCGTGTCGCAAACAATAGCGGAAAGGAGGTGGCGATCGAGCCCAGCATGTTGGCCACCCCCAGGATGACCAGACACGCAATCATCAGCCGAACCTTCCCGAACAGATCGGCCGCCGCTCCCAGCACCGGCTGAACCACCGCGAAAGTGAACGCAAACACCGCGGCAAAGCTCGCAGCGGTCGCAATGCTGATGCTGAATTCCTCGGCGACATGCGGCAGGACCGGATCGAGCGCGCGAGCCGAGAGGCTTGCCGCAAACGTCGCGATCGCGATGATGTTGATCGCGGGCGGCATGCGATCATGCGGCCGCGGCGGGCTCTCGGGCATCAGCGCGCCACGTTCTCAGCCATTCTTGGCAACCTTGTCGAAAGCCATCAGCGTTTTCAGCAAGCCTTCGAAGTCGCGCAACGGCACCATGTTGGGACCGTCGGACGGCGCATGATCGGGATCGGGATGGGTTTCGATGAAGACGCCGGCGACGCCGACCGCGACTGCGGCCCGCGCCAGAACCGGAACGAATTCGCGCTCGCCGCCCGAGGACGTCCCCTTGCCGCCCGGTTGCTGCACCGAATGAGTCGCGTCGAAGATCACAGGCGCGCCGGTGGTGCGCGCGAGGATCGGCAGCGCCCGCATGTCGGACACCAGCGTGTTGTAGCCGAACGAAGCGCCGCGCTCGGTGACGAGCACCTTCGCGTTGCCGGCGCCCGCGATCTTGGCGACGACGTTGGTCATGTCCCACGGCGCCAGGAACTGCCCCTTCTTGACGTTGACGACCTTGCCGGTCGCAGCCGCCGCCAGCAGCAGGTCGGTCTGCCGGCAGAGAAACGCGGGAATCTGCAAGACATCGACCGCTTGCGCGACTTCCGCGCATTGCGTGGCCTCGTGCACATCGGTGAGCACAGGCAATCCCACCGACGAGCGGATCTCCGCAAAGATCGGCAATGCCTGCGCCAGGCCAATCCCCCGCGCGGCAGATGCACTGGTGCGGTTGGCCTTGTCGAAGGACGTCTTGTAGACGAGACCGATGTTCAGGCGGATCGCGATTTCCTTCAACGCGGAGGCGACCTCAAGACCATGCGCGCGGCTCTCGAGCTGGCAAGGTCCGGCGATGATCGAAATCGGCAAGTCGTTGCCGAATTTAACCGGGCCGACGTCAACGATCCCTGCGGCAGATGTGGCGGCGCTCAATTGTCTGATCCTGTTCGGCGCGACCATGCCGGTCGCGAGCAGTGCGATCAACCCACTTTCGCAGCTTCGAATATCAGGGTTGCGCCAAAAGCCTCATCCGGCGGCACGACCAGCCGTTCTCCCTGGCGCCGCATGGCCAACCCATTTTGCCGATGCAGCGCTTCTGTCGCTGCCAGATCGGCAACGGCAAAGCGCATGGCTTCGAAGGCGATGCCGTCGCCATCGGCCTTGGCCGGAATCCCGTAGAGATCGCGCACCGCCGACGGCTCGAATATTTCGATATCGCCACTCTGCGTGTGCACCGATACGCCAACCGGGATCGAAGTTACCTCGGTCCCGGTATAGGCCTTGAGGAACTCCCCGTGATGAGCGGGATGATTGGCGACCATCGTCGCAGCGGCGACGCGTTGCGCCCCGTTGGCGTGCGTCTGGAATGCCGGGTTCCAGAAATTCTCCGGATAATGATGCTGGCAAGCGGCAAAGCACGTGTCCGCAGGATTTGCTGTGCCCGTATAGGCAAGCGAAAAGGCAAGCTTGACCGTGCTGCCGTCGGGCCGCGTCCCTTCACGGGCGAAATCGAACACGTCAAACGCGCCGATCCCATTCGCCTCGAACGAACGCGCATCCGCCGCCGCGTCGCGGCTGTTGAGCAACAGCATCGAAAGGCCCTCGCGGCGGGCGAGGAAATCCCGGTTGAAGGCGCCGAACGAGAAAAAACGCGGCCCATGCGGCACGATCTTCTCGGGCTCGGCGACCTCCAGGATCTCGATGTAGCAGTTCTTGAACTGCATGATGCGATTGTGCGTGCCCCAAGGGTGACGATTACGTCCGCTCACCATGAACCCGGCGCGGACATAGACGTCCGCCGCCGCGTCCAGGTCGCGGACCGTATGCACGATATGGTCGAAGCCTTGGGGCATCGCAGACTCTTGCTTTACTTCACCGACGAGAACGAGGTCGGCACCAGCAACTGATTGACGATGTTGCCGACGATCTGTCCGTCTGCCTCGGTCTTGGCGCGGGCCTCAATCCATTCCGGATCGCTCTGGAAAGCCGTCCACTTCTTCTCGCGCTCAGCCAGCGACTCCCAGGCGAGCAGATAGGTCAATTCCTGATTGGATTCACCGACGAGCGTGGTGAAAAAGCCGGCCTGGCGAATACCGTGTTTTTCCCAAAGCTTCAGCGTGATGGTGTCGAAGCGCTTCAACAGTGCAGGCAGCCGGCCCGGCAGACAGCGATAGACGCGGGTTTCGTAGATCATCGAGAACTCCCTTTAACTTTGTTGTTGTCGTAGCGGGGAGCGTCTTTTCGCAACAATCGGCCTGCCCGTCAAAGGGGCTAAACCAACCGTGACCGCGCCATGGCAGCCTCGATGAACGAGGCGAATAGCGGGTGCGGCTCGAACGGACGCGATTTCAGTTCGGGGTGAAACTGCACGCCGATGAACCACGGATGGTCTTCGTATTCGACGATCTCCGGCAAGATGCCGTCCGGTGAAAGCCCGGAGAACCGCAAGCCATGCTGTTCAAGCCGGTCCTTGTAGGCGGTATTGACTTCATATCGATGACGATGGCGTTCCGAAATTTCGGTCGCGCCGCCGTAGACTTTCGAAACGCGGCTGCCGCGATTAAGCGCGGCAGGGTATGCGCCGAGCCGCATCGTGCCGCCGAGATCGCCACTCTTCGATCGGCGCTCCAGCTCGTTGCCACGCAGCCACTCGGTCATCAGGCCGACCACCGGCTCTCGCGTCGGTCCAAACTCGGTGGAATTGGCGTCCGCTATGCCGACGAGATTGCGAGCGGCCTCGATCACCGCCATCTGCATGCCGAAACAGATGCCGAAATACGGCACATCGCGCTCACGCGCGAACTGGGCCGCGCGAATTTTGCCTTCCGCGCCGCGCTGGCCGAAGCCGCCCGGAACCAGAATGCCATTGACGTGCTCGAGGAACGGCGCCGGGTCTTCATTCTCGAAGACTTCGCTCTCGATCCAGTCGAGGTTGACCTTCACCTTGTTGGCGATGCCGCCGTGCGACAAGGCTTCGATCAGCGACTTATACGCGTCCTTCATGCCGGTGTATTTGCCGACGATGGCAATCGTCACCTGGCCTTCGGGATTGCGGACCCGCTCGTTGATGACGTTCCAGCTTTGCAGCTCCGGCGGAATCTTCGAGGTGATGCCGAACGCCGCCAGCACTTCGTCGTCGAGGCCTGCTGCATGGTAGGCTTCCGGCACCGCGTAGATGTTGTCGACGTCGCGCGCCTCGATGACCGCACTTTCGCGAACGTTGCAGAACAGGCCGAGCTTGCGGCGCTCCTCCTTCGGAATCGGACGATCGGTGCGGCAAAGCAGGATGTCCGGCTGAATGCCGATCGAACGCAATTCCTTGACCGAGTGCTGCGTCGGCTTGGTCTTCAACTCACCCGCACTCGGAATGAACGGCAGCAGCGTCAGATGAATGTAGATCGAGTGGTCGCGCGGCAGATCGTTCTTGACCTGACGAATGGCCTCGAAGAACGGCAAACCCTCGATGTCACCGACGGTGCCGCCGATCTCGCACAGCACGAAGTCGAACTCGTCGTTGCTGTCGAGAATGAAATCCTTGATCGCATTGGTGACGTGCGGGATCACCTGGATGGTCGCGCCGAGATAGTCGCCGCGCCGCTCCTTGGTGATGATGTCCTGGTAGATGCGCCCTGTGGTGATGCTGTCCGCCTTGGTGGCCGGACGTCCGGTGAAGCGCTCGTAATGGCCGAGATCGAGATCGGTCTCTGCGCCGTCGTCGGTCACGAACACTTCGCCATGCTGATATGGCGACATCGTTCCGGGATCGAGATTGAGATAGGGATCGAGCTTTCGCAGCCGAACCTTGTAGCCACGTGCCTGCAACAGCGCGCCAAGAGCCGCCGATGCCAGACCTTTTCCGAGCGAGGAAACCACGCCGCCGGTGATGAAGATGTACCGCGCCATGGGACTCAACCTTTAAGGCCACAGGCTCGATTCGCCAAAACGAATCGACTCATTGCCGCGAATTTTTCGGGGCCTGTGGGTGACGCCAAAATTAAAGAGATATCAGTGTCTTGATAGTGAGCCTTGATGCAGCGCGGTAGACGGCCACGCTGCATGGCCATCCTGCTTTATTGCGACCGAGGCGCTTCGGGGCCCGAAGGCGCCGGCGGGCTCTGCTGATCGGACTTCTTCAGCGAATCCAGAACGCCGCCGCCGCTTGCCGGCGCCGCGGGCGCTCCACCTGCCGGCTGCGACTGCGAGGTCGGCAGGATGATCGAGCTCGGCTTGCGGTCGTAGCTGGCGAGCCACGACAGAAACAGGCTGGTCAGGAAGAAGCCGGCTGCGAGGATCGCGGTCGTGCGGCTCAACAGATTGGCCGTGCCGCGGCTCGACATGAAGCCGGCGCCGCCACCCATGCCGAGACCACCGCCTTCGGATTTCTGCAGCAGCACCGTTGCGATCAACGTCGCGACGATCATCAAATGGATTACGATAATGACAGTCTGCATTTCGACCTTTCGTCGCAAACCAAGGCTGGCCGGCAGCGCATTTCGGTTTTGCGGGATTTGAATTTGGGCCGGGTGTTACACGATTGCATTGGTGCCGTCTATTTGAAGTTCCTGCATTCCTGGCCGCAAATTAGACCCAGGAACTTCAAATCGAAAACACAACGCTGGCCTCTCGCGTCCCGATTCCGCGCTGCCCAGTCAGTTAGGGACAGTCGGCTGCAATCGCAAGGAAATCGGAGGCCTTGAGGCTGGCCCCACCGATCAGCGCGCCGTTGACGTTGGCGACCCCCATCAGCTCCCGCGCATTCGACGGCTTGACCGAGCCGCCATAGAGGATGCGCATGCGCGCGCCCTGGTCCTTGAACCGGGCGCTGAGGGTTTCCCGGATAAGACTGATGAATTTGCTCGACATCTTTGGCGGTGGGGGTCAGGCCGGTGCCGATGGCCCAGATCGGCTCGTAAGCCACGACCAGGTTGTCTGCCCGCGCACCGTCAGGAAGCGATCCCTGAAGCTGCCCGCGGCAGATATCCAGCGTCTGGCCCGCATCGCGCTGGCTCTGGGTTTCGCCAATGCAGACGATCGCGGTAAGGCCAGCGCGCCAGGCGGCCTCCGCCTTCTGCCGAACCAGGCTGTCAGTTTCGCCGTGGTCGGCACGTCGTTCCGAGTGGCCGACAATGACGGCGGTTGCACCGGCGTCCGCCAGCATTTCAGCCGAGATATCGCCGGTATGGGCGCCTGAGGGCTTGGGATGACAATCCTGCCCCCCGATGGACAGGCCCTTCGAGCCGGACAATCTGGCCACAAAGGCCGCGATCAGCGTCGCGGGCGGACAAACCAGCAGATCGGCCTTCCCGGCGACCTTGGAGGCCCCCGCGACCATGGCCTCGAACTCGGCCATCGAGGCGCGTAAGCCGTTCATTTTCCAGTTGCCGGCGATCAGCGGCCGAATGCTCGAGCTCATGTCCAAAAGGTTCCTTGAAAGGACGAAAGGCGGACCAATCGCTACTAGTGGAGTGGATTTGACATTCGCCATCCACCTAGCCGCGAACTCCTGAGGCGAATGCCAAATCCTAAACTCCACTAGAAACATATATTTGCTAGTGGTCCTGCAATTCTAACATTCGCAAAAGTGGCCGCTGAGAAGGGATGCGAATGTTGGAATTGGACCACTAGCAGAGCCCGGCAAACTCGGCCAGATCGTCACAAACCGGAGACTATTGACCCGTTAACTCTTTCATTTGGCGTGCCGCGCTTGTTGCGGGTAAAAGGCCGCCACTTTATGATGCGTTATCAATCCGGTTACGCCCGTTTGCGGTATTCGAGAACGAATGCCCGTGGGCAGGCGCCGGTTCCCTCCTGCCAACAAGTTGGACCCTATGCTTCGAGGAATGCGCAAAGCCTCATCAAACTGGCTCGGCAAAATTATCATGGCCACGGTGATGGGCGTCCTGATCGTCAGTTTCGGCATCTGGGGGATCGCCGACATTTTCAGGGGCTTTGGACAGTCAAGCCTTGCCAAGATCGGGCGCACCGAGATTTCGACCGAGCAGTTCCGCCAGATCTACATGGACCGGCTGCAACAGATTGGCCGTCAGTTCGGCCGTCCGCTGACGTCGGACCAGGCGCGCGCGTTCGGGTTTGATCGGCAGGTGCTCCAGCAGACCATCGCGGAAGCAGCGCTCGACGAAGAAGCCCGACGGCTTCGGCTCGGACAATCGACGGAAGAAACGTTGAAGACGATCTACAACGACCCGAACTTCAAGGGCGTCAACGGCTCGTTCGATGCGCAACGCTTCCAGGGCCTGATCCGGCAGATGGGCTACAGCGAGCAACGCTTCATCGCCGAGCAGAAGCGCGTCTCGCTGCGCCGTCAGATTGCCGGCACGATTGCAGCCGGACTGGAACCATCGAAGGTGCAGCTCGAAACGCTGGCCCGGTTCCAGAACGAGCAGCGCTCGATCGAATACGTCAAGCTTGGCGCGGCCCAGGCCGGAACGATCGACCAGCCATCGCCCGAGGCGCTGGCGGCCTATTTCGAGGACCACAAGGCCCTCTTCCGCGCGCCGGAGTATCGCAAGATTTCCTTTGTCGCGATTACGCCGGAGGAAATCGGCAAGTGGACCGAGGTTTCCGACGAAGACGCCAAGAAGGTTTTCGAACAGCGCCGCAACCAGCTCGGTACGCCCGAGCGCCGGGAAATCCAGCAAATCACTTTCCCGAACGCGGACGAAGCCACGGCGGCACGCAACCGCATTGCATCGGGCACGTCGTTTGAAGACATCGCCAAGGATCGCGGACTCGGTCAGGCTGACATCGACCTCGGCCTGATCGCCAAATCGGCGATTGCCGACCCCGCGATTGCCGATGCCGCTTTCTCGCTGCCGTCAGGCGAAATCAGCCAGCCGGCGCAGGGAAGATTCGGCGTGGCCCTCGTCAAGGTCGGCAAGATCGAACCGGGCGTGACCGCGACCTACGAGAGCGCCGGACAACAGATCAAGCGCGACATTGCCAATGAGCGCGCCCGCACCAAGGTCGGCGAGCTCAGGGACAAGATGGAAGACGAGCGCGGCGGCGGCTCAAGCGTCGTCGAGGCTGCGCAGAAGCTGGGGCTTGCCGCCGTGACCGTCGATGCGGTGGACCGCTCGGGCCGCATGGCGAACGGCCAGCCGGCCGCGAACATTCCCCGCGGGCTCGACGTGGTTTCGCAAGCCTTCAACAGCGACATCGGCGTCGACAACGACCCGATCTCGTTCAACGGCGGTTACGTCTGGTACGACGTGCTCGGCATCACGCCGTCGCGCGAACGCAATCTGGATGAAGTCAAGGACCAGGTCGAGGCGCGATGGAAGACCGAGCAGATCTCGAGCCGGTTGCGCACGAAGGCGCTCGACATGGTTCAGAAGCTCAATCAGGGCGGAAAGCTCGCTGACGAGGCCGCGCAGGCGAGCCTGGCTGTCGAGACCGCGAGCGGCTTCAACCGCGGCGCCACCCTGCCCGGTCTGAACGCCGGCGTCGTCGCAGCCGTGTTCGGCACCGCCAAGGATTCGGCGGGACAAACGCCCGATGCCAGCGGCGAACGGTTGGATCGTATTCCGCGTCACCGACGTCACCGTGCCGCCGGTCGATATGGCCTCCGATGAGATGAAGAAGCTGAAGGACAGCCTCCAGCGCGCCCAGACCGACGAGCAAATCGCCCAGTACGTCACCAAGCTGGAATCGACGATCGGCACCAGCGTCAACGAAACCGCCTTTGCGCAGGTGACCGGAGCGAACAACAACTGAGTCCGTATTCTTGAGCCGCAGTCGCATTCGGCCGAAAGCATGTGATGGACGATCTCAAATCAATCATCGCCAAGGTAGCGACCGGAGCCACGCTTTCGCGTGACGAAGCTGCTTCCGCGTTTGACCGGATGATGTCGGGCGAAGCCACGCCGTCGCAATTGGGCGGGCTGTTGATGGCGCTTCGCGTCAGAGGCGAGACCATCGACGAGATCACCGGCGCGGTCTCGGCGATGCGCGCCAAGATGCTGAAGGTCAAGGCCCCGCCCGACGCCATCGATGTCGTTGGCACCGGCGGCGACGGCTCGGGCTCGGTGAACGTGTCGACATGCGCGGCCTTCATCGTCGCCGGCGCGGGCGTGCCGGTCGCCAAGCATGGCAATCGTGCGCTGTCGTCGCGTTCGGGCGCGGCCGACGTATTGGCGGCGCTCGGCGTGAAGATCGACCTTTCGCCGGAACAGGTCAGCCACTGCGTGACCGCGGCCGGCATCGGCTTCATGTTCGCGCCGGCGCATCATCCCGCGATGAAGAACGTCAATCCGACCCGCGTCGAACTCGCAACCCGGACGATCTTCAATTTGCTGGGCCCGCTCTCCAATCCCGCCGGCGTAACGCGGCAGATGGTTGGCGTCTTCTCCCGGCAATGGGTGCAGCCGCTGGCGCAAGTTCTGAAAAATCTCGGCTCGGATTCGGTTTGGGTAGTGCACGGCTCCGATGGTCTCGACGAGATCACCTTGACCGGCCCGACCTTCGTCGCCGCGCTCGAGAACGGCACGATCCGTTCCTTCGAGGTATCGCCGGAAGATGTCGGCCTCAAACGTGTCGCGGGCGAAGCGTTGAAGGGCGGCGATGCGGACGCCAATGCATCGGCGCTGCGCAACGTCCTGGCTGGCTTGCCGAGCCCTTATCGGGACGTCGCGCTGTTCAACGCAGCTGCGGCGCTGGTCGTCGCCGGCCGCGCCAGGAATTTGAAAGACGGCCTCGCGCTCGGTATTCAATCGATCGATGGTGGCGCTGCAGCGGGACGGCTGAAGCGCCTGATCGATGTCTCCAACAGCTAGGCGTATGATCCGATGTCCGACATCCTGAAGCGGATCGAAATTTACAAGCGCGAGGAAATCGCGGCCGCCAAACGCGCCCAGCCGCTGGCAAGCCTCGAAGCGCGCGCCAAGGCAGCACCCGCGCCCCGCGGCTTTGTTGCCGCCATCCGCGACAAGCTTTCGCGCGGCGACTATGCGCTGATTGCCGAGGTCAAGAAGGCGTCACCTTCGAGGGGGCTCATTCGGGCAGACTTCGATCCTCCGGCGCTGGCGAGGGCCTATGAGGCCGGCGGCGCCGCCTGCCTCTCCGTGCTGACCGATGCACCCTCCTTCCAGGGACACCTCGACTTCATGGTCGCGGCCCGTAGCGCCACCAAGCTACCCGTGCTGCGCAAGGATTTCATGTACGACACCTACCAGGTGGCGGAGGCGCGCGCCCATGGCGCCGATTGCATCCTGATCATCATGGCGGCACTCGAGGACAGCGCCGCACTGGAGATCGAGGCCGCGGCGCTGGCTTGCGGCATGGATGTCCTCATCGAAGTCCACGACCAGGCCGAGCTGGAGCGGGCGCTCAAGCTTCGCTCACCGATGATCGGCGTCAACAATCGCAATCTGCGCACGTTCGAAACCAGGCTCGAGACCAGCGAGGCGCTGGCGCCGTTGATCCCGAAAGATCGCCTGATGGTGGGCGAGAGCGGCATCTTTACGCCGGCCGATCTGGCGCGATTGGCGCGCGTTGGCATGTCCACCTTCCTCGTCGGCGAAAGCCTGATGCGGCAGAGCGATGTCGCCGCAGCCACCCGTGCGCTGCTCGCACGTGACGATAGCGTCAACGCGGCCAAGGCCAGCTAGGACATGCGACGGCCCTCCAAATCCGCCCTCACCCATATCGACGCCAAAGGCGAAGCGCGGATGGTCGACGTCTCCGCCAAGCCCGCAACCGAGCGGACTGCGGTAGCCGAAGGGCGCGTCGTCATGAGCAAGGCAACCCTCGAGCTGATCACCTCGGGCAACGCCAAGAAGGGCGACGTGCTGGCGACCGCGCGGATCGCCGGCATCATGGCGGCCAAGCGTACTGCCGAGCTCATTCCGCTGTGCCATCCGCTCGCTCTGTCGAAAGTGACGCTCGACATTTCGACCGACGCGAAGCTGCCCGGCTGCCGGGTCCAGGCCACGGTGAAGGTGACCGGGCCGACCGGGGTCGAGATGGAGGCGTTGACGGCCGTCTCCGTCGCCTGCCTGACCATCTACGACATGATCAAGGCGGCTGAGCGCGGCGTGCGCATCGAGGGAATCCACCTGCGTCGAGAAGTCCGGCGGAAAGTCCGGACACTACCGCGCCAAAGGCTGAACAGCGCCGTATTTCAGCGACGTGTTGATCGCAGCGCCGGCAATTGCTGCCTTTACCGAAAATCCGATCGGTCGAATTCACCGACGGTTAACTCCAATTGCTAACCTCAATTCCATATCGCTGCTGTAACAGTGTTGGGTCGGCCTGGGGGAACTGGCCGGCTTTCGCATTGGTGGCGATCGCGATGACAGTAGACCGTAGCAGCTCCTTCGACATGAAGGCATTTCTGTCCAGCGGCCCGATCCGTTGGCTCATCGGCGGCGGCGTATTCCTGATCGCGGCGATCGCGATCGGCACCGTCACCATGGTCGACAACTTTCGCGAACGCGCGTTGAGTAGCCACGAGCGCGAACTTGAAAATACCGTCCAGCTCATCAGCCGGCACTACGACCAGCAGATCGAAGACTTCACCCTCGTCCTGAAGGACATCTCAACCCGCATCCACGCGAGCGGCATGAGTCCTGAAATGCTGAGCGGGCAGCTCTCCACGCTCGAATGGCACGAAGAACTCCGTACCAAGGTCAGTGCCTATTCGGATGCGGCCGGCATCAGCGTGTTCGACGCCAACGGCATGCTGATCAACTCCTCCGAAGTCTGGCCCGTTCCGGACGTCAAGATTTCCGATCGCAGCTATTTCAAGACACTCAAATCCGGCAGCGAGTCCACGCCGATCCAGATCGAGCTGGTGCGCGGCCGCATCACCGGTGGATGGGCAACCATTATTTCCCACCGGCTGACGGGGCGAGACGGCGAGTTCGTCGGGATCATCACGCGAACGGTCGTCCCGGCGACGTTCGAGAAATATTTTGCCTCCGTCGTCCTGCGCGACGGCGCGGCGATTTCGATGTACCGCCGCGACGGCATTCTGCTGGCGCGCTATCCGCATATCGAGCACATGATCGGCTCGAACATCCGCTCCTCGAACGTCTACGCCTACATGTCGCTCTCGAACGGCGGCACGCTCCGGCTGACCAGCCCGATCGACGGGCAGGAGCGGTTAGCCTCGGTCAATTCGCTGCAACACTTCCCGATTTCGATCGTCGCAAGCATGACGGTCGATGCGGCGCTGGCCGATTGGCAGGCACAGACCCGGTTCCTGATCCTGGTCGCCGTCTTCTCGGCGATCATCATCACGGCGATGCTGTTTCTTTTCGTTCGGAAGCTGCTTCAGCAACACCGGACCGAAAAGCAGCGGCTCGACACCGCCATCAACAACATGACGCAGGGCCTCCTGCTCTACGACTCCTCCGAACGGCTCGTTGTTTGCAACCAGCGCTATATCGCGATGTACGGACTGTCGGCCGACGTGGTGAAGCCGGGCCTCAGCTTTCGCGACCTCCTGCTCTACCGGAAGAAGATCGGTTCGTTCAAAGGTGACGTCGAGGCTTTCATCGCCGGCGTCCGGCGCAACGTCGCGATCGGAAAGACGACCCGCACCACGTGGGAGACAGGCGACGGGCACCTGATCCAGATCGTCAATCAGCCCCTGAAAAACGGCTGGCTTGCCACGCACGAAGACATCACCGAGCGCATGCGCGCCGAGGAGCAGATCCGGCATCTGGCGCACTACGACGCGCTGACCGACCTCCCCAATCGCGCGCTGTTCCACGAGCGCCTGCGACAGGAGCTCGCCCAAACCGATGCCACGCGTCAATTGGCCGTGCTGTATATCGACATCGACGAATTCAAGAGCGTCAACAACTCGCTCGGCCACATGATCGGCGACGAGTTGCTGAAGTCGGTCGCCAAGCGCCTCGGCTCCTGCATCACCAGCGCCGATTTCGTCGCGCGGCTCGGTGGCGATGAATTCGCCATCGTCAAGACCGGCGTAAAAGATCCGGATGAGGTTGCCTACCTCGCCGCGCGCGCTCTTGGAGACGATCCGCGCGCCCTATGACTGCCTGGGTCATCAACTCACCTCCGATGCCAGCATCGGCATCGCACTTGGCGCCCCAGCACGGCGTCGACCTCGACCAGATCCTCAAGAACGCCGACCTTGCGATGTATGCCGCCAAGGCGGCGGGTCGCCGCACCTGGCGGTTCTTCGAACCTTCGATGGACGCGCATGTCCGTGCGCGCCGGCAGCTCGAAATCGACCTGCGCAAGGCCATCGCCGACGAGGCGCTTGAAATCTACTACCAGCCCTGCCTCAGCCTTCAGAACGACAGGATCACCGGTTGCGAGGCATTGGTCCGCTGGCGCCATCCCGAACGCGGCATGATTTCGCCCGCTGAGTTCATTCCGATTGCCGAGGAGACCGGCCTGATCAACGAACTCGGCGAATGGGTTCTGGCCAAGGCTTGCCTGGAAGCCATGACCTGGCCCGAAGAGATCAACCTCGCCGTCAACGTCTCCCCGATCCAGTTCAAGAGCGGAACGCTTGCGTTAAAGATCGTTGCAGCGCTTTCCGCTTCCGGCCTGCCCGCCCATCGCCTGGAACTCGAAATCACGGAAGCCGTCCTGATCCGCGACGACGAGGCCGCGCTCGACATCCTGCATCAGCTTCGCGGTATCGGTGTTCGGATCGCGCTTGACGACTTCGGCACCGGCTATTCGTCGCTCAGCTACCTGCACCGCTTCCCCTTCGACAAGATCAAGATCGACCGCTGCTTCGTCACTGGCCTCGCCGAAGCCGGCGGAGCCTCGATCGTGCAGGCGGTCGTCAATATCGCAGCCGCGCGTCACATGACGACGACGGCAGAAGGCGTGGAAACGGAACGGCAGCAACAGATGCTGCGCGGGCTCGGATGCACCGAAATGCAGGGCTACCTTTTCAGCCCGCCGAAGCCGGCGGCAGCGGTGAGAGAAATCCTGCTCAGTTCCAGCAGGTCGGCAGCGGTCGCCTGAGTGCGACCGCCCCCTTTAGCCTTGGTGTCTGGCAGCCTTAGTTCGGCACTGACGACTTCGACGACGCCGACGTCGCGCCGCCCGCATTGACGGTAACGCCACGCAGCACGTTGTAGGCGGCGGCAAGTGCCTTGTCGTCCTTCTCTGCCGGCGGAACGTAGGACTGCGATCCCGTTTGTTCGGTGCCCTCGGCGGAGAGATGTCCCCGCATCGAAGCCTCACCCTTCATTTCCGGCCGCCCTTTCAGGTCGTCCGGAACGTCTTGCAGGATCTCGATGTCAGGCAGGATACCCTGCGCCTGGATCGATCGCCCGGATGGCGTGAAGTACCGCGCCGTCGTGAGCGCCAGCGCGCCATGACCGCCACCCAGCGGGATGATGGTCTGTACCGAGCCCTTGCCGAATGAGCGCGTGCCGATCAGGGTTGCCCGCTTGTGATCATGGAGAGCGCCCGCAACGATTTCCGAGGCCGAGGCCGAACCGCCGTTGACGAGAACAACGAGTGGTTTGCCCTTGGTGAGATCGCCGCCGTGCGCGGAGAAGCGCTGGGTTTCCTCGGGCCGCCGTCCTCGGGTCGACACCACCTCGCCGCGCGGCAGGAACGTGCTCGAGACCGAGACGGCCTGATCGAGCAAGCCACCGGGGTTATTGCGCAAGTCGAGCACGTAGCCTGCCAGGCTCTGCGACGGAATCTGCTTTGCGATGTCGGCAATCGCCTTCTTCAGCTCGTCGCCGGTCTGTTCGCTGAAGGAGCTGATCCGGATATAGCCGATGTCGCCGCCGTTGGTGCGGAAGCTGACCGGCTTCACGTGAATGACTTCGCGCGTCAACGTTACGAAGATCGGGTTGTCGGTCCCCTTGCGCAAAATGGTGAGCTTGGTCTTTGTGTCGACCGGCCCTTTCATCTTGTTGACGGCTTGCTCCAGCGTGAGCCCCTGCACGTTCTCATCGTCGATCTGGGAAATGAAATCGCCCGACAAGATTCCGGCCTTCGAGGCCGGCGTCTCATCCATCGGTGCGACGACCTTGACGAGGCCGTCTTCCATCGTCACTTCGATGCCGAGCCCGCCGAATTCGCCGCGCGTGGTCTCCTGCATTTCGTGCCAGGAGACGTCGTTCATGTAGCGCGAATGCGGATCAAGCGACGTGATCATGCCGTTGATCGCGCCTTCGATCATCTGGGCGTCGTCTGGCTTCTCGACGTAGTCGCTTCTGACGCGCTCGAACACGTCACCAAACAAATTGAGTTGCGAATAGATGTCGCCTCCCACCTTCGCCTTGGCCACAGCAACCAGATGCGAGCCGTTCGGCCCGCTGAACGCAAGGGTAAGGCAGATGCCTGTCACCGTGCCGAGGAGAAACAGGGAATTCTTTCGCATGTGGCGAGCCTTATGGTTGATCCGGCCAGCCTCAATTCGGGCCAGCTCGCGACCTTGTTTGTTGTCCGGTCAAGACCGGCGTTGTTGTCCGGTCAAGACCGGCGTTTGTTGTCCGGTCAAACCGGTTCGCGACGCTTTTCCGGTAGCATTAAGGCCGCTTTGAGAGCACCGGAACGCAAGCCCGGCCCCATTGCCGCCTCATCGGCGCGTCCGGGTCAGTGTCTCTTTGGTCACAGTGAGCGGGAACTATAGGCGCTTCGCACACGCCGAAGAACCGGAAATCCCGTACATGTCCAATTTGTAATTGCCGAAAGAATGGGCGGGATCGTCGAGAGAACGCCCCCTGCTCACGGTTGCCTGGAGTCCATCAGCACGAACAAGATCCGGCAAGTCTCGGTTCCGTGATTGACCCATGCATGATTGGTGGCCTGCTGCACGATCGTGTCGCCGGGTTTCAGATGAACCGTGGAATCGTCGAGCATCATGTCGATCTCCCCCGACAAAACCACGGCATAGTCGACGCTTCGCGTCCGATGCATCAGCGGATGCGTGACCGGCTTGCCTTTGGCCGGCGCCACGGGGCCGACAGCCTTCATCAGGAAGCCCGGTTCCATCTTGGCCTGGGTTGCTGCATCGAGCGGCGGAAACTCGACCACCCGGAATTTGGTGCCGTTGTCGAGCGGAGATACGCCGACCGGAATGGACGCGGTATCGTCCTTGAAGGAGAAACCGAGCGGATAGGAATTGGTGACCCACAGGTTGGTCGATTGCAGACCATACGGGCCTGCCTGCAACGGCATCCGGTTGTCGAACATCACGACTGATTTGTTGTCGGCATCGAGACCGACGACGACGCGGCGGATGTCGGAAGCGTGGGCAACCGGGCCCGCCAAGAGTGCGACCAAAGCCAACAATTGGATCGTGCGAAACGTCATAGACCTTCCTCCCGGCAATAGCGGCTGATCTCACGTCAGCGCAGCCCGAGAGGATGGCAGTGCCGGCACAAGCCGGTCAACGGCATATCAGGTAGGCCCGGTATGAGGTTCGGGACGCCGGCAAGGCTTACTCACTCCCGCGCAATAGGTTATGGGTACTCCCGTGGCGCAAGACGGTTTTGCGAGATGGCAACCGACTGCGCCTTAACCGGAAAAATCCGGGGCAACGTTCGGGGAGGATCATCACCATGCTCAAGTCGATCTCTATGGCCGCCGCTACGCTTACGATCGCCGCAACCTGCTTCGTCCTGCTGCCGTTTGGCCAGCGCGTCGAGGCGCAATCGGCCGGAATGTTCGTCAATGCCGTCGATCTCGATATCGTACCGGCGGAGCGCGACAACTATCTGGCCGCGATCAAGGAGAACGGCGCTGCCGCCGCCAAGGAGCCCGGTTGCAAGCGTTTCGACATTCTCAACCTCGGCAGCGATCCGAACCATTTCTTCCTTTACGAGGTCTATGACAACGAGGCCGCCTTCAAGGCGCACCGCGAGACCGATCATTTCAAGAAGTACGCGGCCGCGACCGCCAAGATGGTCGCCAAGCGCGATGCCCGGCAGATGTCGGTTATTGCAGCGAACGCCAAGTGAAGCGGCAACAAGTGAACTGACAAACCAGGGCGTCCGGTCGAGCCGGACGCCTCTCGAAGATCGTTTGAGGCCATCGTCGTCGGAAATACCAGGAGAAGAAAAAAATGAACGAAGTCACCCGTATCCCGACAAGCACCGAACTGGGCGCCAGCACCGAGCCGTTCCAGAACCTTCATGAGTTCGTGAAAAAGGCGCGTGCCAACCTCAACCAGAATGCCTGGGACTACATCATCGGCGCCTCGGAGACCGAGACCACGATGCGCCGCAACCGCATGGCGCTCGACGAGATCGCGTTCAGGCCACGGGTGCTGCGCAACGTCGCGCGCATCGATGCCACGAAAGAGGTGTTCGGCCGCAAATTGCGCCTGCCCGTCATGATGGCGCCCGTTGGCGCGCTTGAAATCTTCGATCCCGAAGGTTCAGCCGCCAGCGTAGCGCGCGGTGTCGGCCGGTTTGGCGCTGCCCATATGCTGAGCTCGGTTTCGGAGCCGGGGCTTGAGAAGGTCGCCGAGGCCGCGCCAGACGCGTTGCGCATTTACCAGCTTTATGTCCGCGGCGACGATGCCTTTGTCGAGGATCGCGTCAGCCGCGCGATCGCGAGCGGCTACACCGCTTTTTGCCTCACCGTCGACACCGCGCATTACAGCCGTCGCGAACGCGACATTGCGAAACGCTACGTTCGTGAAAGCCGCCTGCGTGCGACCGGTGGCGACTTCCAGAAGGGCCTCGACTGGCGCACCGTCAAGCTCATCAAGGACAAGTACAAGATCCCTCTGGTGATCAAGGGCATCGCCACCGCCGAAGATACGGCGATCGCGATCGATCACGGCGTGGAGTGGATCTATGTTTCGAACCACGGCGGGCGTCAGCTCGATCAGGGCCGCGGGTCGATGCATGTGTTGCCGGAGATCGCCGCCGCAGCCGCCGGCCGCGCGAAGATCATGGTCGACGGCTCGTTCTGCCGCGGCACCGATATCGTCAAGGCGATGATCCTGGGCGCCGATCTCGTCGGGATCGGCCGGTTGCAGTGCTGGGCGCTCGCGGCCGGCGGTGAAGCGGGCATCGTGCGGATGCTCGAATTGCTGGAAGACGAAGTGGTCCGAACGCTTGGTTTGTTGGGCGTCACCAAGTTTGCCGAGCTCGACAAATCGTACGTCCATCAGGCGATGCCGACGAACCTGCCGAGCGTCTTCAGCGCCTTCCCGCTTCTCGACATCGATCCGTTCCGCTATTGAGTCGCTCGGAATTTAGGAAAGCAGTTTGAACGCGTTCATTCTCGGAGTCGTGTCGTGGCATTGATGCCGGTAGCCGACGCGCTGGCTGCGGTCCTTGCGGGCGCAGAAGCGATGCCGGAGGAGATGACCGCGCTGGATTTGGCTTACAAGCGAATCCTCGCCCGCGATCTGGCGGCGCTTCGCACCCAGCCACCGCAGGCAATGTCGGCGATGGACGGCTACGCGGTGCGCACCGCGGACGCGGCCCGCGCCGGAGCCCGGCTCAGGGTTACCGGCGAGGTCGCAGCCGGACGGCCTTTCGATCGGGCCGTGGGCCCCGGCGAAGCCGTGCGTATCTTTACCGGTGGTGTCATTCCCGAGGGTGCCGACGCCGTCATCATTCAGGAAGACACGATCGCCGACGGCGACAGCATCGACATCACCGAAGCCGCCGTCCTGGGCCGGCATATCCGCCGGGCCGGTGTCGACTTCCGCGAGGGCGACGTACTGCTCAGGTCCGGCAAGGAGCTCTCCGACCGCGATCTATCGCTCGCGGCCTCCATGAACTATCCGCTTCTCCCCGTCCGCCGCCGGCCAAAGGTTGCCCTGCTCGCCACCGGCGACGAACTGGTAATGCCAGGCCAGACGCCTGGGCCGGGCCAGATCGTCTATTCCAATGGCTACGCGCTGCGGGCGCTCGCCCGGGCCGAAGGCGCCGAAATCATCGACCTCGGCATTGCAGCAGATACGCTCGAGGCAACGACGAGCGGCGTCCGTCGGGCACATGACCTCGGCGCCGACGTCCTGATCACGACCGGTGGGGCCTCGGTCGGCGACCACGACCTCGTCAAGAAGGCGCTCGACGCCGAAGGCGTGGCGATGGCCTTCTGGCGGATCGCCATGCGGCCGGGCAAACCTTTGATGCACGGCCGCCTCGGCGGCATGCGGGTCATCGGCCTGCCGGGCAACCCCGTATCTTCCTACGTGTGCGCCTACCTGTTTCTCGTGCCGTTGATTCGGAAACTCTGCGGCCGACTCACGGTGCATCACGCGACTGAATCCGCGCTTCTCGGACGCGCTGTTGCCGCCAACGACCAGCGCGAGGATTACTTGCGCGCACATCTCACGACGCGCGAGGACGGTGCCGTGATCGTAACGCCGGTCAACCAACAGGACAGCTCACTGCTTGGGAATCTCGCTGCGGCACAGGCACTTTTGATACGTCCGCCGTTTGCGCCCGCGGCCGATGCAGGCACGGCTTGCGACATCCTCCGGCTTCCCGTCTGAGCCCGTCCCGGCGCTTAACGCAGCACGCACGTCGTTGACGGAAAATTAAGTGGTTGCGGAACACATATGGAACAGATAGTGTCCGTTCATGATTTGTTTCTGAACTTTGGTGATGATTGTCGGGAGCCGGGTACTCCCCTCGAGCCTCAGAGCCGGACGTCTCGGAAACTGAAGGACAGCAAACTGGGGACTTGTCGAGATGCTGACGCGCAAACAATACGAACTTCTGCGGTTCATCAGTGAACGGCTGAAGGAGTTGGGCGTACCGCCCTCCTTCGATGAGATGAAGGACGCCCTCGACCTGCGCTCGAAGTCCGGCATTCACCGCCTCATTACCGCGCTGGAAGAACGCGGCTTCATTCGCCGCCTCCCCAACCGCGCCCGCGCAATCGAAGTGATCAAGCTGCCCGAACTCGCAACCGCCGGCGGCGGCAGCCGGCGCGGCTTCACGCCGAGCGTCATCGAGGGCACGCTCGGAAAGGTTCGCAGCGGCAGCAGCGTGTCTGCGGATGATGATGGCAACCATCCCGTCGCGGTGCCCGTCATGGGCCGCATCGCGGCAGGTACGCCGATCGAAGCGTTGCAGACGCGTAGCCATACCATCAGCGTTCCGCCGGATATGCTCGGCGCGGGCGAACACTACGCCCTCGAGGTACGCGGTGAACTCGATGGTCGAAGCCGGAATCCTCGACGGCGACATGGCGCTGATCCAGCGCAACGAAACCGCCGACACCGGAGACATTGTCGTCGCCTTGATCGACGACGAGGAAGCCACGCTGAAGCGCTTCCGCCGCCGCGGCGCATCGATCGCGCTGGAGCCGGCCAACGCCTCCTACGAAGTGCGCATCCTGCCGCCGAACCGGGTCAAGATTTAGGGCAAGCTGATCGGCCTCTATCGGAAATACTGACCCGAGCCGCCTCTCTCTGTCTGCACGCCCAAATTTCCGAGGAACCAAAAGGTTCCTCGGAACGCGTTGCATTTGCAAAACAAATTTGTGATGCGAGGCCGGCCAGCGAGCCGCAGAATTGCCGCCAAGCGGCAACACAATCATACGCTAGTGTTCACCTAGATGGAGGCTTGCGCCTCTTTTCGATGGAGCGGCGCGGCCGGCTATCTCAACTGAGGAGCCATCCGATGTGTGACTATAGTCTGCACGCTGTCGCCACGCGCCCCGCCAAAGCGGGCGAGACGCTGATCACGACAACCTTCCGCGGCACTTCCACCAAAGGCTTTGCGTCCGAATCCGAGCCCGAAGTCGCGGTCTGTCTGTTGCCGGGAACGGAGCTCGCCTTCGCCGACAACGTCAAATACGACAGCCGGTGGTTCTGGACACGGCGGTCGGCTTTCCGGGTCGGCAAGCTCGGCGAGATCGATCGGCACCTTCCCGATCGCCATCACGACACGATCGAATTTCCCGACGGCAGCCGCGTGCTGGTGACCTTGCTTCGGGAAGGACAATGCGCGACCGTGCTACAGTTGCCGGCCGTGAGGCACGCAGTCCCACGCCCGGTCCTTGTCGGCGCGCCTCAAGCCAGGCCGCTGATCACGGGCTGAAGCGCAAAGCGCAGGTCACTCGAACCAGTTTATGTGGTGCGTCATGAGTTCTTCGAACGACCTGCGAGCCCGGGAATTGAACCGCTTGAAACTCGCTTTGGCGACGTTCGCCTTGCAACTCGATGCGTTCGAGGAACGAACGCACGGCTTGCTGCGCACAATCGGACCATTGAGCGATGACAGCCTGCGGGGTCATGGATTCCAGAAGGGCTATGGATCCCAGAAAGGAGGTACATTTGCCGGTCAATAAGGTCACATGGCAACAGGCCGGACACGTCACCGAGCCTGGCCGCTACATGTTCCGCTTCGGATGGCTGACAATCGCGTCCGACGATCTCGCGATCTGGACGCAGTTTCCAAACGCTACCTTTACCCTTGTCCAGACGCTCACCTGGGGCGACTTCGCGCGAGGAAACCGAGACAGGCGAGACGCCCGCCGCCGAAACCGACGAATTCCACCTTGGCGCATTTGAGCTGCACACCAACGACGATTTCTCCGAGCGGAACGCAGCCGCCTGACATGCGCCCAAGGACTGCAAGAACTGGTTGAGCGTCAGTCCTCGTCCTGAAGCTCGGCCGGAGGTGTCGCGTCGGCCGGACGCGCCGACTTCCCTGCCGGCGTTCCCGTTGACGTTTTCCCGGCGGGTTCATTTTCTGCCTCGGCATCGCCTGCGGCGGGCGACCAGGGCCGGCTTACTCCTCTCGGCCTGACCGTGTCGGTGACGAGCCCGCGCTTTGTCCAGCGAAGCGCCGTCGCGCCTTGCGCACGCAAACGCTTCAAGTCGATCACGGTCGCCTGGCAGCCGGGCGGCGCAGGGCTCGCGGTTACTATCAGCGCCGCCCTCGTACAGTCGTCCGCCAGTCCGGCCGGCCTCAAGGACAGCGCGACGAAGCGGCCATCGGCCATCGGCGTCAGGCAGCCGTCCCGGTCACAGGAGACGGTTTCGCCGAGCGAAGCATCGGTTGCGTCCCGGCCGTCGGCATCCGCAGCCAGCCACTCCTTGACGAGGAATGCGTCCTTCGAGACTTTCATCAGATGCAGCCGCCCGTCGCGGCCTCGGACGGCGACGTTGCGGCCGTCACCCGAGATCAGCACGTCGGGCATCGGGGTGGCGAACACCCAGACCACCGACAGCACCACCAGGCCCGCACCGATCCAGCGCAGCGGCGTCCGCAACAAGCCGAGCAATACAATTCCGAGGCTGGATACGATCAGAGGTCCGGTCCCGAACGCCGTAATCCTGCCGATCGCTCCGGGGAGTGCCGCGACCCATTCGGTCACCACGATCATCCAGTCGATACCGACGCCCATCAGCCACCAGAAGAAACTGTCGAAGCCGAACGGCATCGCCAGAAGGCCCAGCATGCCCGCGGGCATCACGATCGCCGAGACCACCGGCATGGCCGCCAGATTGGCGAGCAAGCCGTACGGGGTCACCCGGTGAAAATGGAAAGCGGCATAGGGCGTGGTGGCGAGGCCTGCGACCAGCGAGGCGAGCGCGAGCGTCATCAACTCGCGCCCGCCCCAGAGCGCGACCTTGGCGGCGGTTGAATTCTCCGGCGTCGCAAACAAGCGGGGCATGCCGATCTGAACCAGGGCGACGAGGCCCAGCGTTGCCGCAAAGGACATCTGGAAACTTGGATGCACAAGCGCTTCAGGCACCAGTACAAGCACGACGATCGCGGCCAGCGCCAGTGTGCGGAACGTGATGGCGCGGCGATCGACCATCACCGCGATCAGCACCACGGCCGTCATGTAAAACGATCTTTGGGTAGCGACTTCCGCGCCTGACAGCAGCAGGTAAAAGAGGGCGGCGGCAAGCGCCGCGGCAGCCGCCCATTTCTTGATCGGGAACGCCACCGTCAGCGCCGGGACAAGCGCCAGCAGGGCGCGAACGGCAAAGAACACGACGCCGGCCACGACCGCCATGTGGTAGCCGGAAATCGAGAGCACGTGGCCCAGGCCGGAAATGAACATCGCATCGTTGACCGGCGTCGTGATCGCGTCACGGCGGCCGGTCAGAAGCGCGGTGGCGATCGCCCGCTTGTCACCTTCGAGCGTGGTGCGAATCCGCGCGTCGACGGCGTCGCGCAGATCCTGCATGAAGGCCGCGTAACGCAGCGATAACCCACCCGCAACGGGCGGTTCGCGCGTCGTGACACCGCCGGTAACAAAGCCCGAGGCGCCGATGCCCTGGAAAAACAAATCGCGGCTGAAATCGTAGCTGCCGGGTCGCAACGGCGCGAGCGGCGGCTGCAGCCGCGCTTTCAACTCGACGAAACTCCCAACCGCGGGCGCCATGCCTTTGCGCACGGAGAGGCGAACTCGCTGCAGTTTTGTTTGGAGACGCGGGCCATCGATCTGAGTGACCCGCAAAACAAATCGATCGGTGCGTTCGCGGATGTCACGTGCCTCGACAAAGCCCGACAACGACACCGAATAGGCCGGCCTCGCCAGTACCTCATGTGCGACGTGCGCGGTTCGCCAGGTCGCGGTAGCAAAGCCGGCCGCCGCGCTCGCGACCATGACGGCAACGGGAAACAGCCGGGCGCGGCGAAGCAGAAACGCGGCGACGCCCAATACGAGGGCCGTGGCGATCGTGACCACCAATACCGGCTCGTGGTCGGCTGCGAAGTAGAAGGCAATGCCGGTTCCGAAGGCAATGGGAACCCAGGGTAACAGCCGTCCGGCACCCGCCTCGGCGCGCACCCACTCGCGCAGTTTTTCGAATGCGCCCGACCAGGCCCCGGAGCCGGTTGCAAAGCCGCCGCTCCGGACCCCGCTTTGTTGTGGCCAGGTTTCCGCGATCCCCTGCGCTCGGCCGGGCGTCCTGCCCCGCTCAGCCATTCATTCCCCCGGAGCGTTACTCTGCGGGCGCGATGCTACCTAGGGCAGTGATCCCGTAAAAGGCGAACGGATGCGGAATTCGCCAGAAAGCCGCAATTATCGTAGAGAGCCCGCATCGTCGCTGCTTCGGCGATACGCGACCGAGGGAAGCTGCCGTGACAGGCCCGGAATTGAAGCAACTGCGTCAGGATCTTGGTGAGGCCATTGGCCGGCCGTTGTCGGCGGCCGACATGGCAAAGCTGTGCGGGCTGGAGCCGAAGGAAGGCGCCGACACGATGCGTCGCTGGGAGGTGACCGGGCCAAGCGGACCAGCCGACAAGCTCCTGGGCATCCTCGCGATGGCCAGCGATCGCTATCCGATCCTGGACAATTTCAACATTTTCGATCGCTGGGACGTCAACGAGAAAGAGCGCCCCGCCCGCAAGGCCGCGTTCCGCGAAAGAATGTGCAACGAGATCCGGCAACGCCTCGCGTCGGCCTGATCGTCCATCGGTCTTGCCGTTTCCGCGGCCTTATCCACAACGCAATAGCGCCTGATCCCGCTTTGCCCGCCCATCTGCTTGCGCGGCATCGCCGGTTGCGAAACAATTTTGGCGCGTAAGATTTGCTTCGGGGGTAGTGGCAATGAGTAGCGCAGACGATGCGTACGATTTCGATCGTTATCGCAAATTGATTGCAGAGGCCGACGACGAGCCAAAGCGTTTGGCGCTCATCAATCTCCTGATCGAAGAGAAAGCCAAGGACCGGCTCGCCCAATACCAGCTTCGGACCCGGCTAACGGGGATGGGAGTGCCGACGCCGCACGCGCGTTAGCCCTTGGCCACCTCTTTCGCGAACGTATCGCGCAACCCGATGGTGCGGTTGAACACCGGCCGGTCGGCAGTCGAGTCCTTATCGCGCACGAAATAGCCCTGCCGTTCGAACTGCATGACGTCAGTCGAATTGGACGTGGCGACCTCGGGCTCGATCCGCGCATCCTTCAAAACTTCCAGTGACTGCGGATTGAGATCGGAAGTGAAATTCGCCGCATCCGGGCTGGGATTGCTGAACAGCGGATTGTAGAGACGGATTTCGGCCGGCTTCGACTGGGCCGCCGACAACCAGTGCATCGTCGCCTTGACCTTGCGGCCGTCGGGCGCATTGCCGCCGCGCGTCGCGGGGTCATAGGTGCAACGCAATTCCACGACCTCGCCGGCGGCGTTCTTCACCGCCTCGCGGCAGGTGACGAAGTAAGCATAGCGCAGCCGAACCTCCTTGCCGGGCGACAACCGGAAAAACTTCTTCGGCGGATTTTCCATGAAATCGTCGTGCTCGATATAGAGCTCCCGGCCAAACGCGACGCGGCGCGTACCGGCGCCGGGATCGTCGGGGTGATTGACCGCTTCGATTTCCTCGATCTGCCCTTCCGGGTAATTCTCGATCACGACCTTGAGCGGCCGCAGCACCGCCATCCGGCGCTGCGCGGTCCGGTTCAATTCCTCGCGAATGCAGAATTCCAGCATGCCGACATCGACGATGCTGTTGGCCTTTGGCAACGCCGATGCGCTTGATGAACTCACGGACGGCCGCCGGCGGAACGCCACGGCGTTTCAGGCCTGCAATGGTGGGCATGCGCGGGTCGTCCCAGCCCGCCACGTGGCCGCCGCGCACGAGCTCCGTTAGCACGCGTTTGGACAGCAGCGTGTAGGTCAGGTTCAGCCGGGCGAATTCATACTGATGCGGTTTTGACGGCACCGGCAGCTTGTCGAGCAGCCATTCATAGAGCGGCCGGTGGTCCTCGAACTCCAGCGTGCAGATCGAATGCGTGATGCCCTCGATCGCATCCGACTGCCCGTGGGCGTAGTCGTAGCTCGGATAGATCGACCACTTTTCGCCCGTGCGCGGATGGTGCGCGTGCAGAATGCGATAAAGGACGGGATCGCGCAGATTGATATTGCCCGAGGTCATATCGATCCTGGCGCGAAGCACGCGGGCGCCGTTGGGAAATTCACCGGCCTTCATGCGGCGGAACAGATCGAGGTTTTCCTCGACCGAGCGGTCGCGGAACGGGCTGTTTTTCCCGGGCTCGGTAAGCGTGCCGCGCGCCAGCCTGATTTCCTCCTGCGACTGATCGTCGACATAGGCCAGTCCGGAACTGATCAGACCTTCAGCCCACTGGTAGAGTTTTTCAAAGTAATCCGACGCGAAGAAGAGGTTCTTGCCCCAGTCGTATCCCAGCCACTTCACGTCGGCCTGAATCGAGTCGATGAACTCCTGCTCTTCCCTGGTCGGATTGGTGTCGTCGAACCGAAGATGACAACGTCCGCCAAACTCCTGCGCGATGCCGAAGTTGAGCCCGATCGACTTGGCATGTCCGATATGCAGGTAGCCATTCGGCTCCGGCGGAAACCGCGTCACGATCACGTCATGCCGTTTCCGGCATCGAGGTCGGCCTGGACGATGTCGCGGATGAAGTCGCGGCCGGCCTCTGCCGTCGTCGGTTCTGCGGTCATTTTAACTTCCTGTTCCGAAATCAAGGGTCTATCTGCCAAATCCAATAGCGCCACGGAAGACTTTAGTTATATCGGGTTCCTGCTATACACCCGCAGCCTGCCCAGCCAGATCCCGCACCCGCCCTGTTGACGTCAATGACCGCACCCGTCGTTACACGCTTTGCCCCTTCCCCGACCGGCTTTCTCCATATCGGAGGCGCCCGGACGGCCCTGTTCAACTGGCTGTATGCGCAGCAAGCATGGCGGCAAGATGCTGCTCCGGATCGAGGATACCGACCGGGAGCGATCGACAGAGGCGGCGATTGCGGCCATCCTGGACGGCCTTAAATGGCTCGAACTCGGCTGGGACGGCGAGGTCATCTACCAGTTCAGCCGAGCGGCGCGCCACCGCGAGGTCGCCGAAAGCCTGCTGGCGGCCGGCAAGGCCTATCGCTGCTATGCCACGCCGGAAGAACTGACCGCCATGCGCGAGACGGCCCGCGCCGAAGGCCGCACCCGGCTGTACAACGGCCTGTGGCGAGACCGCGATCCGTCCGAGGCGCCAGCCGGAATAAAGCCGACGATCCGCCTGCGTGCGCCCCTGACCGGCGAGACCGTGATCGAGGACCAGGTGCAGGGCCGCGTCGTCTGGCAGAATGAAAATCTCGACGACCTTGTTCTGCTCCGCGGTGATGGAACCCCGACTTACATGCTGGCCGTCGTGGTCGACGATCACGACATGGCCGTCACTCACATCATCCGTGGCGACGATCACCTGATCAACGCCGCGCGCCAGAAGCAAATCTATGACGCGCTCGGCTGGGACATCCCCAGCATGTCGCACATACCCTTGATTCACGGTCCGGACGGCTCGAAGCTTTCCAAGCGTCATGGTGCGCTGGGCGTCGATGCGTACCGCGCCATGGGATATCTGCCGGCGGCCTTGCGGAATTACCTTGTCCGGCTCGGATGGAGCCATGGCGACCAGGAGATTTTCTCGACCGAGGAAATGATCGCCGCGTTCGAGCTTTCAGGCATCGGCAGATCAGCCGCAAGGTTCGATTTCGCCAAGCTCGAAAATCTCAATGGGCACTATATCCGCCATACTGACGATCAATCCCTCGTGAGCATGTTCGAGCAGGTGCTCCCTTACGTGCCCAACGGGGCCGGCCTTGCGGCCAAGCTCAACGACATCACGCGCAAGCAACTGTTACAGGCCATGCCGAGCCTGAAGGAGCGCGCCAAGACGCTGATCGAGCTGATCGACAGCGCCTACTACATTTTCGCCGACCGGCCGCTGGAAATCGACGCCAAGGCGGGTGCCTTGCTGACACCGGAAAACCGCTTGCTGATCGGCCGGCTTCGCGTGGCCTTGTGGGCGGTAAAAGACTGGACCGCCGAAGAGACGGAAACGGCGATGCGCGCCTTTGCCGATCAGAACGGCCTCAAATTCGGCGCCGTGGCCCAACCGCTGCGCGCGGCGTTGACGGGGCGCACCACGTCGCCCGGAATATTCGACGTCCTTGCCGTCCTCGGCCGGGAAGAAAGCCTGGCCCGGCTCGACGATCAGGGACCAGGCTGAGGCTGCGGGCGAGCAGGTTTTGAAATTCGCCAATAGTCGGCCGCAGGAGCGGCCACCGGGCGCCACCTTGCAGCGCACACGGCAATAAGCTACCCATTTCGTTGCTTCATTTCAGGCGCCCCGCTGACCTGCCCGCCCTTGCGGAAAGGCATAAAAGTGCGGGCTTTCGCAACATCGGGGACCACACGATGGCCGCATCTCAAGGCAAGACCGCAACGTTAACGGTAGGCAACAAGACCTTCGATCTTCCGATCTCGAGCGGCAGCATCGGACCCGACGTCATCGACATCGGCAAGCTCTACGGCCAGTCCGGGATGTTCACTTACGATCCGGGCTTTACCTCCACCGCAAGCTGCGAGTCGAAGATCACCTACATCGACGGCGATGCCGGCGTTCTGGAGTACCGCGGTTACCCGATCGAGCAACTCGCCGAGCACGGCGACTTTCTCGAAACCTGCTATCTGCTGCTTTACGGCGAGCTGCCGACCCCCGCACAAAAGCATGATTTCGACCAGCGCGTGATCCATCACACGATGGTTCACGAACAGATGGCCCGCTTTTTCCAGGGTTTTCGCCGCGACGCCCATCCGATGGCCGTCATGGTGGCTTCCGTCGGCGCACTCGCCGCGTTCTATCATGACTCGACCGACATCAACGATCCGCAGCAGCGCATGATCGCCTCGATGCGCATGATCGCCAAGATTCCGACGCTCGCCGCCATGGCATTCAAGTACAACCTCGGCCAGCCCTTCATCTATCCGAAGAACTCGCTGAAATTCGCAGAGAACTTCCTGCGCATGTGCTTCGCGGTGCCTTGCGAGGAATACAAGATCAACCCCGTGCTTGCCGACGCGCTGGACAAGATCTTCATTCTCCACGCCGACCACGAGCAGAACGCCTCGACCTCGACGGTCCGCATCGCAGGTTCTTCCGGCGCCAATCCGTTTGCCTGTATCGCGGCCGGTATCGCCTGCCTGTGGGGCCCGGCGCATGGCGGCGCCAACGAGGCGGCGCTTGCGATGCTTGCCGACATCGGCACGGTCGACAAGATTCCGGACTTCATCAAGAAGGTGAAGGACAAGAACAGCGAAGTGCGCCTGATGGGCTTCGGCCATCGCGTCTACAAGAACTACGATCCCCGCGCCAAGATCATGCAGAAGATGTGTCACGCCGTGTTGAAGGAAACCGGCCATGGCGACGATCCGATGCTGAAGGTCGCGCTGGAACTGGAGAAGATCGCGCTTAGCGACGAGTATTTCATCCAGCGCAAGCTCTATCCGAACGTCGATTTCTATTCGGGCATCACGCTGAAGGCGATGGGATTCCCGACCTCGATGTTTACCGTTCTGTTCGCGGTTGCCCGCACCGTCGGCTGGATCAGCCAGTGGAGCGAGATGATCGAGGATCCGCAGCAGAAGATCGGCCGGCCGCGGCAGCTTTATACCGGCAAGACACGCCGCGACTACGTGGCCATCGACAAGCGGAAATAGTGTTGAAACTTCGAAGCCGGATCCCCAAGGGTCCGGCTTCGGAGCTCTCTGCCTAGCTTGCTCGTCGGGACTTTCTGAGCATCCCAAGCACAATGTCAGCGGCGCGGACGCTGGGCGACTGGCTGCCCGTCGACATGATGTCGTCAATCCGTGCAAATGCATCCAGTTGGCGCCTTCGCATCGGCGAGTCCGACAAGACCTCACCCAAGTGCGTTTGCGAGCCTGTCGGCCGTGCAGTCATCCTGAAGGAATTCAGGAACGACATTTTCGCCGACGACCAGATTTGCAAGGATCACCGACTGTACGGTGAGAAAGCGCAACACGAGCCAGGCTTCGATCGCGCCCGCTTTGTAGGCGGCCACCATGGGTATGCGGGAAAGCGCCAATTCCAGCGTGACCGTTCCCGATTTGGCGAACGCGGCGGTCGCAATCCGGAAGGCCGCCCGTTTTTCCTGCTCACCGACCACGATTTGCGGCGTCACGCTCCACGATTTGACGCCTTCCGTCACGAGCTCGAGCAGATGCGGCATGGTTGGCAGGATCAGCTCAAACGTCTTGCCCTGGGCTTGTAGCCTGTCCAGCGCCTCTCCGAAGATCTTCATATGGTGCTTGATCTCGCCGCGGCGGCTTCCCGGCAAGACCAGGAGAACCGGCGGCGCTCCGTCGCGCCGCGCCTGCTCCTCGCCGTTGGGCCTGAGCGAGGCGAGCTGTTCGATCAGCGGGTGTCCCACATAAGTGCATGGAGGTCCGTGCAAGCGGCGATATGCCTCCGGCTCGAATGGCAGCAGCGCCAGCACGTGATCTACATAGGTTCGCATTGCACGCGCCCGGCTCGGCCGCCAGGCCCAGACCGACGGCGAAACATAGTCCACGATCGGTATCGTCCGATCACGGGCCCGCACCCGCCGAGCCACCCGATGGGTAAAATCGGGACTGTCGATGATGATGAGAATGTCGGGACCTGCTTGCAGAACCGCAGCGGTTGTTTGACGGATCAAGCGCAGCAGCTTCGGAAGCTGCTTGGCGACGGCCGAAAAGCCGATGATGGAAAGCTCCTCGATCGGAAACAGGGACTTCAATCCCTCGCGTGTCATCCCGCGACCGCCGACGCCCTCAAACATAACGGCGCCGCCAAGCCGCTGGCGGAGCACTTTCATCAGATGCGCGCCGAGTCGATCGCCGGATTCCTCCGTGGCGATCAGAAAGATCTTGCGCGCCACGCCGCCATTTGCGGGACCCGGCATCAGGAAGGCAAACCGGTGATGAAGAGGCCGGACGAGTCCGCGGCCTCGATCATGGGCTGCGGATCGGCGACGACCGTATTGCCGGCAATGACGGCGAGACCGGCAAGACCCGCTGCGGCCGCCTCCTCGACGGTTCGCGATCCCACGGTCGGCAAGTCGAAGCGCAGGTCTTGTCCGCTCTTTGGCGTCTTCACCAGCACTCCGCGCGCGCCCGGCGCACGAATTCGGCCCCGCGCCCGGAGATCGGCGACACGCTTCAGCAGTTCGTCCGTACCTTCGATGCCCTCGACACCGACGACATGGCCGTCGATCACGACCGCTGCCTGACCAACGTCGAAAGGACCGAGCGCCCGCAGCACGTCACGTCCCTTGGCGATATCAGCCATTGCACTCTGATCCGGCATCTTTCGCGTGACGCATCCCTCAGGCATGAGCAGATCCGGCGCTACATCCTTCAATCCGAGAAGACGAAAGCCGTCCTGCTCGAAGATCCGGCCGACGCCTGACAGCAAATGATCGTCGCCGCCACGATAGGCCGACCATACCCTTCCCATGATGCCAAGCGTCCCCCAATCGAGCCGTATTTCGGAAAGCGAGGGCCGCACCAAGGTCCCGATGAACACCAGGTTGTTGCAGTTTTCGTTGCGAAACAATTTCTTCGCCCGTCCGTACTGCCCAACCGCGATCCAATGATGACGGAAACGTTCGGCGGCCGCGGGGTCGCAAACCCCTTTGAGGGCAAACAGAACCGGATCGAGGCCGCGCGCCTTCAGGGAATCGGCGACGGCAAACGGCATCGCCCCGCCTCCCGCGATCACGCCAACCGGCGACGAAATATCTGAGGCCGCGGCTGTCATGGGTCTATGACCACTCCGTCGTCAGTCTTCAGCGTTCCGACCGGACGGAAGGCAGAGAGGACGATGTTTGCCGGTATCGATGAAGTCGAGAATTTGAGCGACCGCGGGATCGGCCGACGAAAAGGACCGCGCCGCGTCCAGCCGTTCGGAAAAAACCCCGGGGGATTCGAACAGCTTTTGATAGAACGACCTGACGACTGCGAGCCGCTCGCGGGTAAATTTCCGCCGTTTCATGCCGACAATATTGAGACCTTCGAGCCGCGCATATTGGCCGTTCACGAGGCCATACGGAATGACATCGCCGCGAACCCCGCAAACGCCACCGATCATGGATTGCGGACCGATACGCGTAAACTGATGCACTGCCGACAAGCCGCCGATGAATACGAAATCGCCGATCTCGCAATGACCGCCAAGGGTCGCCGAGGTCGCAAAGATGACGTCGTTGCCGACCTGGCAATCGTGTCCGACGTGGCTGCAATTCATGAAGTAGCCACGGTCGCCGACACGCGTGACGCCGCCGCCCCCAACGGTTCCGACATTCATCGTCACCAACTCCCGGATCGTGCAGTTCTCGCCGATCTGAAGCTTCGTCGGTTCACCGCGATAGGCGAGAGACTGCGGTGCTCCTCCGAGCGAAGCAAACGGATAGATGGTGCAGCCGGCGCCAATGGTGGTCTGCGCCATCACATGGACGTGGGAAATCAGCTTGCAGTTCGCGCCGATCCTGACGTCGCGGCCGATCACGCAGAACGGACCGATGGTTGTCCCCTCGCCGATCACAGCGCCGTCTTCAACCCGCGCGGTCGGATCGATCATGGTCATCAAGCAGCCCGTCTCTCTGGCAAAGCTTCGTGTAAATTGTCCGGTTTTTCAGTGGTTAGCGCGGGCCGCCGGGGCTGTCCAGTGACCGCCAGGCGCGGTTCTGGGCGGGTTTTGCGCGTCAATTCATGGTGCGCTGGACGAAGGCCGAGCCCTGCGTAATCACGCACATATACGAGAACGTCTGCGCATCACCTTCGGTCTCGACGTCAACGTCGATCATGACCGGTTTGGACTGGCCTTTCCACGTAGCCAAAATGGCCTGCGCGACCGGACGGGTTCGGGATCGCTTCACGACAAGGCCGGTCATTTTCGGCAACGCCTCGGTCGCTGACGCGATGCAGGTCTTGCCGGCGTCAGCGCGACCATTGAAGGCAACCAGCAACGCTGCCGCCATCACCAATATCGCGAAGTTTCGCATCTGCCCCATCCGCGCCCGATATGGAACTAGAACACAGAAAACCGGGGCTGTCGATTGAAGGTCGACTGACAGGCAACATGACGACGAACCGTTGCGAGGACGTCAATCCGTCAGCATGGCGCCGACGTCAGCCTCGGCAACGGTTGTGCCGTTTACCTTGGCATCGCCGTGAAACCACCACATCGCTTTCCGCCGGCCGATGCTTCGCATGTGGTACTCGATCGTATCGCCCGGCAGCACGGGTTTACGAAACTTGCATTTGTCGATCGTCAGAAAATAAACCGCCCGCGGCTTTTCAGTGCCTTCGACCGATTTGATTCCAATCACGCCCGCGGTCTGCGCCATCGCCTCGATCATCATGACGCCCGGATAGACCGGCCGCTCGGGGAAATGACCGAGAAACGGCGGCTCGTTGTAGGTCACGTTCTTGATGCCGATTCCGCTGTAATCGGTTGTGATGTTGATCACCCGGTCGATCAACAGCATGGGGTAACGGTGCGGAAGCGTCTTCAGGATATCGTTGATATCCACGAGCGCAAACCTGACCGACGCCTCCGTCATTTTTCAAGGTCTCCCCTTCAAGCGCTCTTTGCTTCCGCGCCATCCATACAACCATCGCGCGAGCCGAAAGCCAGGGCAAGCCCTTGGCCCAAAAGCCCACCAGACGACTTTGCGTTTGTTGGTGATCCTTGGCAATCCTCACGCACCGGATCGTGAGGCGGCGCGGGTCAGCCTTTGGTCTGGCTCCCGCGCCGTTACCGGCGAAATCAGGCTCGCGCTAGCGACTCAGAAGCTGGTGCCGCCGCCGAACTTGAATTGCTGCACGATGTCGTATTTGCCCTTGGTGATCGGGACCGCGTAGTCGAAGCGAAGCGGACCGAACGGTGACTGCCAGATCAGGCCCACGCCGACCGCACTGCGCACCACATTCTGCGCGGCATACTGCAATCCCAAGCAGGTTCCAGGCGCTGCGGCAAATGCCGGGCCATTGTTGGTGGGCGGAATACAGCCGGGAATATTGACTTCGCCGGTAGCAGCCCAATCGGTCGGTCCCTTGTAGTTGCCCAGCCAGCCGGCGTCGGCATAGACCGCGCCCTTCAGGCCAACTTCCTTCGGCAGGAACCAGAACGGCATCTGGAATTCGAGCGAGGCGCCCCAATACTGCGTGCCGCCCAGCGCGTCCTGGGTACCATAGGGGTTGATATCGCGCGGACCAATTCCGTTCGGCGCAAAACCACGCACGAGGTTCGGACCCATCTGGAACTGATCCAGCATGCGGATCGCGTTGTTGCCAACCTGGGTCATCACACCGCCCTGGAGGTGAACGATGCCGACGATATCGGCCACCAGCGGCGTGTAGTACTTCGCATCGACCGCCGACTTCAGATACGTCACGTCGCCACCGACGCCCGCGAAGTCCTGCTTCCAGTCGATCAAGAGACCGTCCGTGGGGTTCTTGTTGTTGTCCAGCGTGTTGTAGTCGAACGTGTAACCAACCGCCGAAGTGATCGTCGAACCCGCAGCAAGCTCCTTGCGCACCGGCAGCGAGGCTTCGCCGTCGGAGTAACAGAACAAGCCGGTTCCCGACGGATCGACGAAGGGCCCGATTCGCCGCGTTGAACGCCGGCGACGGATTGAACGACGGTCCAGGGATGTTGTTACAGTTGTCGAGGTAGCTCGGCAGCGACACCTGCTGCTGATAGATCGAATAGCGCAGCTGCATGCTCATATCTTCACGCAGTTGCAGGCCGATTCTCGGGCTGAAACCGATCGTCCTGGTTTCGTAGGAGATGTACTGGTTCGGCAGCTGCTCGCGGTAATAGGTGTCGAGGCCGAGCGCGACGCGGTAGTCGAGCAAGTAGGGCTCGACGAACGACAGCGTAACGCCGCGCGCGTACTGACCGTAGGTCACCGACACCTTGCCGTACAAGCCGCGGCCCAACAGGTTGCGTTCCGAAACGCTGACTTCGGCGAGCGGACCGTCTGTCGTCGAGTAACCGCCCGACACAGAGAAGTCGCCCGTCGACTTTTCTTCGAGATCGACATTGAGAATCACGCGATCGCTCGATGAACCCGGCTCGGACGTGATCTTCACGGTCTTGAAGAAGTCGAGGTTCCTCAAGCGCCGCTCGGCGCGATCGACGAGTGCGCGGTTGTAGGCATCGCCTTCGGAAAGGTCGAATTCGCGGCGGATGACGTAATCTCGCGTACGCGAGTTTCCGCGCACGTTGATGCGCTCGACATAGGTTCGCGGACCCTCGTCGATGCCAAACACGATCGAGACGGTATGCGATTCGAAATCGCGGTCACCGCGTGGCTTGACGACCGCGAACGCAAATCCACGCCGCGAGGCTTCGATCTGCATTTCCTCGACCGACTTCTCCAACGCTTCGGCGTTATAGAGCGATCCGACATTCACGCGCGAGAATCGCGCCAACACGTTGCCATCCAGCGCGGGAATGCTGGATTGATAGGTGACGGAACCGACGCGGTATTGCTGGCCTTCTTCGATCTTGAAGGTGACCAGGAAGCCCTTCCGCGACGGATCGTATTCCGTCAGTGCGGCGACGACCTGCACGTCGGCGAAACCGTGCTTCAGATAATAGCGTCGAATAAGGTCACGATCGGCCTCGATACGATCCGGATCGTAGACGTCGTTGCCGCCGAGGAAGCTCAGGAGATTCGTCTCGCGCGTCTTGATGATGTCCTTCAGCCGGTAGGACGAATAAGCCTTGTTGCCGACGAACTCGATCGAGTTGATGCCGGTCTTGCCGCCTTCCTTGACCGTGAAGATCAGGTCGACGCGGTTGTTCGGCTGCTCGATGATTTCGGGAATCACAGCCACGTCGTAGCGGCCGGAGTGACGATAAATGTCGGCGATCCGCTGTGCGTCGGACTGAACCACCGGACGCGACAACGTTCCGCGCGGCTTCGACTGAACCTCGCCGGTAAGCTGTTCGTCCTTGACCTTCTTGTTGCCTTCGAAAATCACGCGGCCGATGACCGGGTTTTCGACCACCGTCACGATGATCCGCCCGCCCGCCTGGTTGATTTTCACGTCCTGGAACAGGCCGGTCTCGATCAGGCTCTTCAAGCCATCGTCGATGCGCCCCTGGTCCAGCTTTCCGCCCGTACCGGGCTTGAAATAGGAGCGAATGGTCGCGGCCTCGACGCGGCGATTTCCCTCGACCTGGATCGAATCCACGGCCTGCGCGGCAGCCGGCGACGACGCGAGCCCAACCGCCAAGGTGGCGGCAAACGGCGTCGTCGACATGATCAGGGCGGCCAACAAGCCTCCCCGTACCCCCATTCCAACCTTCATGCGGCGAGCGCCCTTACAATCCTGCTGCCGACCCGTACCCCAACAGATCGGCAAATCACCATATCCGCCCTGCTTGTAGCCAATTTTGCCATGTCGGCAAACCTTATGTAGCAGAGCGATTTCATTTTCATTCCAAGACGTTGCCCATCGGCCACGTCATAAAAAAGCCGCTTCACGATGCGGCGAAGTGCAGGATGTCGTTGTAGGTGACGAACACCATCAGCATCAGCACCAACCCCAACCCAATCCGGGCTCCCATTTCCTGGGCTCTCGGCGACAACGGACGCCCCCGCACGGCTTCCACGGCATAGAACAAAAGATGACCGCCATCGAGCAGCGGTACCGGGAACAGGTTTAGCAGCCCGATCGACACCGAAAGCGCCGCGCAAAGCTGGAGCAGGAACTGGAAGCCGAGGCTCGCGGCCTGGCCGGAGAGCTGGGCAATCCGCAGCGGTCCGCCGAGGTCACCGGTATTGCCGGCGCCAACAAACAGCGAGCCCACGAACTTGAAGGTGCCGTCGACGATGTACCAGACCTGCTCGACGCCGATCTTGAGTGATTCCGCGTAGCCGACCGGGGTCGTCTTCGGGTCGCTCGGCTGCGCGTTGTACTGGATGCCCAGCACGCCGATTCGATGGCTGTTGCCGAAGATGTCCTTCACTTCCTTCAGCGCCGGGGTCGCTGAAAGCGGGATCATTGCGCCGTCGCGCTTGACCTGGAATGTCAGCTTCGAGCCGGCGCTGGTGGAAACGATCCGCTGCATGTCGGCGAAACTCTCGATCGCGGTCCCGTCGATAGAGGCCACGATGTCGCCGACCTTGAATCCGGACGAAGCCGCGACGCTGTCGGGCTGAATCACGTCGACGCGCGGGGTCGAACTGGGCTTGCCGAAATAGAGCGACATCCCGGCGAAGATCACAATTGCGAGCAGGAAATTCGCGATCGGACCGGCTGCGACGATCGCCGCTCGGGGACCGACCTTCTTGTGGTGGAAGCTGCCCGCCTGGTCCTCGGCCGACATGTTGCCGAGTGTTTCAAGGTCCGGCGTGGAGGCCTCGCTGTCGTCACCAAAGAACTTGACGTAGCCGCCGAGCGGAACGGCGGAGATCTTCCAGCGGGTCCCGTGCCGGTCGTTGAAGCCAGCCAATTCCGGGCCAAATCCAAGCGAGAAAGTTAACACCTTCACGCCCGCCCAGCGGGCGATCAGGAAATGACCAAGCTCATGGAAGAAAACGACGATCGTCAGCACAAACAGGAAGGGAACAATGTATCCGATCACTCCATGACCTAACACATTGAAAATATGCTGGAAAAACTCAGACATCCAATTCCCCTCACCCGGAGCCAAAAGGCCCCGCCCCTAACGCTCTAGGATGCCTTTAAGGCAATTTGAGGCAATAGGGTGACCGCCTTATTTCGCGCGGTATGGTCAACAGTTATTGCATCGTCGGCTGATGTCAGAGGAGCCAGATTCCCGGCCCGAATCCAAGCCTCTAATGTGGCCTCGACCAGCCGCGCGATGGCGCCAAACCGGATCTTGCCGGCGATGAACGCTGCCACCGCGACCTCGTTCGCCGCGTTGTAGACGGTCGTGGCGCCGCGGCCGGTCCGCAACGCCTCATAGGCCAGCCGCAGCCCCGGAAACCGATCGAAATCGGGAGCGTCAAAGGTCAATTGGCCGATCTTGGCGAGATCGAGCTTCGCGGCCGGCCCTACGATTCGGTCCGGCCACCCCAAGCAATGGGCAATCGGCGTGCGCATATCGGGCGAACCGAGTTGCGCCACCACCGAGCGGTCGGAAAACTCGACCATTCCGTGAATGATCGATTGCGGATGAACCAGAACGTCGATTTCGTCCGCCGTCAGCCCAAACAGGCACGCCGCCTCGATCACCTCGAGGCCCTTGTTCATCATCGAGGCCGAATCGATGGTGATCTTCTGGCCCATGCTCCAGTTCGGATGCTTCAGCGCCTGCGCGAGCGTGGCCTGCTCGATGTCAGCGCTGGCCCAGGTGCGGAACGGGCCACCCGACGCCGTGATGATGACGCGGACCAGTTCTTCGCGATTGCCCGAAGCCAGCGCCTGAAACAGCGCGTTGTGCTCGGAGTCCGCCGGCAAGATGCACGCACCGGCCTTGGTCGCGCGGTCCATGAAGAAATCCCCGGCGCACACCAGACATTCCTTGTTGGCGAGCGCCACCGTCGCACCGCGATCCACCGCCGCGAGCGCCGGCTTCAAACCCGCAGCGCCGCTCACCGCCGCCATCACCCAATCCGCCGGTCGCGCCGCCGCCTCAACCACAGCGCTTTCGCCGGCGCCGCATTCCGTGCGGGTGCCGGCAAGTGCGTCCTTCAATTCATTCAATCGGGAGCCATCTGCGACGGCGACAAAGCGCGCGTCGAATTCCTTCGCGAGCTTGGCAAGAGCTTCAACATTGGTATTCGCCGTCAATGCCTCGACGCGATAGCGGTCTTTCGACGCCCGCAGCAGGTCCATCGTGCTGTCGCCGATCGAACCGGTGGCACCCAGGACGGTGACCGAACGAACGGCGGAAGCCGTCTTGTTGTTACGCAGGGGAACAGCGCTCATGCTTCACCAAACCATAAGACCGTGGCCGACGCCATCCACGCCGCCACGCAAAAAACCGAAAACAGCCGCTACAACCGCAGCAGCCACGAAGCCGTCCAGGCGGTCCATCAACCCGCCATGTCCGGGAATGATGTTGCCGGAATCCTTGACGCCGAACCTGCGTTTGACGGCAGATTCAAAGAGATCGCCGAGCTGCGCGGCAATCGACAGAACGGCGGCCAACAACAGCAGCGGGAGCATCTTTCCCAGGTGGAATGTGGCGAAGCCGGCAGCAACCGCAAGGCTCGCGACAAAGCCGCCAATGGCGCCCGCCCAGGTCTTCTTGGGGCTCACTTGCGGCCAGAGCTTTGGACCGCCGATCAGCCGCCCGGCAAAATAACCGCCGATGTCACTCGCCCACACCACCAGCAGCACCAGCATCAGCGCAGAAAATCCCGAGGATGGATCACGCCGGATGATGCCGGAAGCAATCGAGGCCGCCAACGCATAGCCAATTCCGAGCACGGCCCAACCGCGCCGATCCCCGGAAAAGATCGCGGCGACAACGACGCCCAGCACCGCAACAACCGAAATGCTGGCAACATTGAAATACGCGGCCTCAACCCATCCTGCACCGAGCAGGACAAGCAGGCCCAACAGCACCAGCGGCGTGTTGCGGGTGCCGATGATCGTGAGCCACTCGATGTAAATCCCGATTGCGGCCAGCGTGACCAGGCCGACCCAAAGCCATCCGCCGGCATAGGCGACCGCAATAGCGAGCGGCGCCATCACAAGCGCGGCGATGATCCGCAGCAGAAGGTTACGCACCGCCTGCCCGCTCGCCTCGATCGATGCCTGACCTTCGGTCACGATCCGGTTTTCACTGCCAGCCCGCCGAACCGGCGCTCGCGCCTGGCGTATTCGGCAATGGCTTCTTCGAGTGCAGCCTTGTCGAAATCGGGCCAGTGAACGGGGACAAAGACCAGTTCGCTATAGGCCGCCTGCCACATCAGGAAGTTCGACAGCCGCTGTTCTCCGCTGGTGCGGATGATCAAATCGGGATCGGGAATCTCGGGTGCGTCGAGGTAACGGCCGAGCGTATCGGCATCGATCGACGACGGATCACGCTTGCCTTCCGCCACCTCAGTCGCCAGCACCTGCGCCGCGCGCGCGATCTCCTGCCGTGATCCGTAATTGAACGCGACGATGAGATGCATCCGATCGTTGCCGCGCGTCAGATCTTCGGCCTCCTGGAGAAGCGCGCAAATATCGGGCTCCAGTCCTTCGCGCTCGCCGATCACGCGAACACGGACGCCGTCGCGATGCAGAGTAGCGAGGTCGTTGCGAATAAACCGGCGCAACAATCCGAACAGGTCGCCGATTTCGGAAGCTGGCCGCGACCAGTTTTCGGAACTGAAGGAAAAAATCGTCAGATAGCGAATACCGAGTTCGCCGGCGGCGCGCACGACATGGCGCAAGGCCTCGACGCCGCGGCGATGACCTTCTACGCGCGGTAGGCCACGAGCCGCCGCCCAGCGTCCGTTCCCGTCCATAATGATCGCCACATGCAACGGACCGCTCCCCCGATCCGGTCCTTCAGTCGCAGGCGCTGCGGCATTCGACATCAATCAATTCCTCAGGGCACGATCTCTAAACCATCCGTCCGGGGGATCGTGCCCCAACAAAAGGCTAGTTAGGACCACTAAACGGTTAGGATTTCCTTTTCCTTCGCCGCCAGCAGCTGATCGATTTCCGAAATCGTGCCGTCGGTTGCCTTTTGAACGTCATTGGCCTGACGTTCCTGATCGTCTTCGGAAATTTCGTGATTCTTCTCAAGCTTCTTGAGCACGTCGAGGCCATCGCGCCGTACGTGCCTGACCGCAACCTTGGCGGCTTCCGCGTATTTATGCGCGACCTTGACCAGTTCCTTGCGGCGATCCTCGTTTAGTTCGGGAATCCGCAACCGAAGAACCTGCCCTTCGGTTGCGGGGCTTAGTCCCAGATTGGAATCGACGATCGCTTTCTCGACCGCCTTGACCATCGACTTGTCCCACACCTGCACCGACAACAGACGCGGTTCGGGAACGCTGATGGTCGCAACCTGATTGAGCGGCATGTGCGAGCCGTAAGCTTCGACCTGAACGGGCTCCAGCATCGATGCTGCCGCACGCCCCGTTCGCAAACCGCCGAGTTCGTGCTTGAGGGATTGCGTCGCACCCTGCATCCGGCGCTTCAACTCGTTGATGTCGAAATTACCCGTGGACATGACGCTCTTTCCTCCTGAATTCAGCCGGCGCGGTGCTTGGTCGCTTGTCTAGCGCTCGTAACGCGCGTTAGCCGGCAACGATCGTGCCCCGACCGGTGCCGCTCAGAATGGCGCCGATCGAACCCGGCTCGGCGATCGAAAACACGATGATAGGCAGCGACGTGTCGCGGGCAAGCGCAAATGCGGTGGCGTCCATGACCTTGTAACCGCCTCCGATGGCTTCGGAATGGGTCAAACGATCAAATCGCTTGGCGGACGGGTCTTTTTTCGGATCGGCGCTGTAGACACCGTCGACATTGGTCGCTTTCAGCACCGCCTGCGCCCCGATTTCGGCCGCCCGCAGCACGGCTGTGGTGTCGGTGGTGAAAAACGGATTGCCGGTTCCGCCGCCGAGAAGAACGATGCGTCCCTCGGCGAGATATTTGTGCGCTGCACTTCGGGTGAAAAGCTCGGAAATCTGCGGCATGACATGCGCCGTCAGGGTTCGTGCCGGTGCGCCCCTGCGCTCGATCGCCGCTTCAAGCGCGAGGCAGTTCATGACGGTTGCGAGCATGCCCATGGTGTCGCCGGTCGGCCGCGACACACCGCGCGAGGAAACCTCGACGCCGCGAACCAGATTGCCGCCGCCGACGACGACGGCGACCTCAACGCCCAATTCTCTCGCTGCAATCAGATCGCCGGCAACGCGGTCGATCGTCGGTTGATCGAAGCCTGAAGCGTTCGGACCGGCGAAATATTCGCCAGACAGCTTGATCACAACACGACGATAAACCGGCCCTGTCATTTGCTAACCGCTCTCCTTAGGACCGAAGCGGCCCGGGCGGCAGTCACACCGTCTCAAGCCTTCTTCTGGCCGCTTGCAGCCGCGACTTCGGCGGCGAAGTCGCTTTCCTGCTTCTCGATTCCCTCGCCGAGAGCATAGCGCAAAAAGCCGGCAATCTTGATCGGTCCGCCGACCTTACCCTCAGCTTCCTTCAGGGCCTGAGCGACCGACTTGCCGCTGTCGTGAATGAAGGCCTGCTCGAGAAGGCAGACTTCCTTGTAGTAGGTCTTCAGGCCGGACTCGACGATCTTTTCGATCACATTGTCCGGCTTGCCCTGCTGGCGGTATTTGTCGGCTAGCACGTCTTTCTCGCGCTTCACGGTGGCCGGATCGAGCCCGGACGGATCGACAGCCAGCGGGTTGGCAGCGGCGACATGCATCGCAAGCTGCCTGCCGAGCACGGCCAATTCGTCGGCCTTGCCAGCCGATTCCAGCGCCACGATCACGCCCATCTTGCCGGCGCCTTCGACCACCGCATTATGGACATAGCTCGATACCACGCCCTTGCCGACCTCGAGCGAGGCGGCGCGGCGCAGCGACATGTTTTCGCCGATGGTGGCGATCGCGTCCGAAATGGCGGCTTCAACGGTGATGTCGCCGACCTTGGCGGCCTTGATCTTTTCAACATCGGTGCCGACGTCGAGCGCGACCTGCGCGATCATCTTCACCAAGCCCTGGAAGTGTTCGTTGCGCGCGACGAAATCGGTCTCGGAGTTGACCTCGACGACGACACCCTTGGTGCCCTTGGTCAGCGCGGCGATCAGGCCTTCCGCGGCGACGCGGCCCGATTTCTTGGCGGCCTTCGACAAGCCCTTCTTGCGCAGCCAGTCAACGGCAGCTTCCATGTTGCCGTCGTTTTCGGAGAGCGCCTGCTTGCAATCCATCATGCCCGCGCCAGTGGAGTCGCGCAGGTCCTTGACCATCGCCGCCGAAATTGTCGCCATGTCGCTATGTCCTTTGCCTGTGACGGCGGTGGCATGCGGTTCGCCCGCCGCCGTTCCCCACCGTCACCCATTCCATACTTGAATGTGCTTGGTGCCGGCCGGGATTTCCGGCCGGCATATGACTATTCCGCCTCAGCGGTAAGGGTCTTGGCCTGGGCAACCCAGGCGTCCGCGCGGGCCGGAAGACCGACCTCTTCGCCGATCTTGTGAGCCTTGTCGTGATCGAGCTCGGCCAGCTGCCAGTAGTGGAAGATGCCGAGGTCGTTGAGCTTCTTCTCGATGGTGCCGGACACGCCGGTGAGCTTCTTGAGGTTGTCTGGCGCGCCACGCGGACCAGCCAGGCCCTGGAAGCCGGAAGCCTGCGGCGCGGGCGCAACTTCTTCGCGGGCCGGATGGGCCGAAGCACCGACGTCGATGCCGGCGTCGCCCTGGGCGCGGGAAATGCCGTCAATCGCGGCACGCGCCACCAGATCGCAATAAAGCGAGATCGCTCGGCCGGCGTCGTCGTTGCCGGGCACGACATAGGTGATGCCCTTGGGATCCGAATTGGTATCGACAATCGCAGCCACCGGAATATTCAGCCGCTGGGCTTCCTGGATCGCGATGTCTTCCTTGTTGGTGTCGATCACGAAGATCATGTCCGGCAAGCCGCCCATGTCCCTGATGCCACCGAGCGAGCGGTCGAGCTTGTCGCGCTCGCGCTGCAACGTCAGCCGCTCCTTCTTGGTGTAGGCGCTGGCGTCGCCCGAATTGAGCACCTCATCGAGGTGCCGCAGCCGCTTGATCGAGCCTGAAATCGTCTTCCAGTTGGTGAGCGTGCCGCCGAGCCAACGCGAGTTGACGAAATACTGCGCCGAACGCTTCGCCGCCTCGGCAACGCCGTCCTGGGCTTGGCGCTTGGTGCCGACGAACAGGATACGGCCGCCCTTGGCGACGGTATCGCTGACGGCCTGAAGCGCACGATGCATCAGCGGCACGGTCTGCGCGAGGTCGATGATGTGGATGTTGTTGCGCGCACCGAAAATGTAGTCGGCCATTTTCGGATTCCAGCGGTGCGACTGGTGGCCAAAGTGGACGCCAGCCTCGAGCAGCTGACGCATAGAAAAATCGGGTAGTGCCATGGTCTGAGTTCTCCGGTTGGTTCCTCCGGAAACGTGTGAGCAAACGAGCCTAATGGCCCGGCTGCCACCGGACGGCCTTGTGAGCCATGTTTCCGTGTGAGATGGCGCGGTATATAGCCGGATTTTCGCCAGAAGCAAGGAAATAAGGCCGGTTTTGCGGGCCATTTAGCGCAAAACCGGACCTTTTTCGGCCGTTCAGGCCAGCATTTCGACCGCGCCGTCCTTTAGCCGGTAAATGCCGCCAACCACCTTCAGTTTGCCCTGTCCGACCGCGGGGCCGAGAATGGGGGCCATGGCTTTCAACTTGGCGACGGTATCGACCACGTTCCGGCGGGTCGCGTTGTCCAGCGTATCCCCCGGCTGGCCGGCTACCGCTTTGACCGCAGGCGCGAGGCCCGTGACCAGCGAGGGCATGTGGCCCGGAAGCGGCTTGTCATCTTTCAGGGATTTGATGGTCGCATCGACCGCACCACAGGCCTCGTGCCCAAGCACCAGGATCAATGGCGCACCCAGCACAGCGACCGAATATTCGAGGCTCGCCACAGTTTCCTCGGTCGCGAAATTGCCGGCGACACGACAAACGAAGAGATCGCCTCGCGCGCTGTCAAAGGCGTATTCGGGGGCGATGCGCGAGTCGGCGCAGCTCAGGATCGAAGCAAAGGGATTCTGACCGCCGGCGAGCGCTTCGCGCTGATTCTTGAAGTCGTGCCGTCGCGCCACGCCCTCGACGTAACGCCGATTGCCCTCCATCAGGCGCTTCAACGACGCATCCGGCGATATCACGTTTTCAGGCTTCGGCGGCGCCTTTGGTCCCTTGGCGTGGCTCGCGCTCGTCCAGAACAAACTCGTGGCCGCGACGCCAAACAGCATATTCCGTCGTGTCGGTACAAAAGCGTGATGAGAATCCTTTCGGCACATTTCGCACATCGAAAAGCTCCGTTGTTTGCCTGCCCTGCCCCCGATTTTCACGCACGGAAGCCGCTTTTATTCTCCCCGATTTCTACAACGTTTCAACCATCTCAACGCCATCCACGGCCGTGATGGCGCCGGCAGGCAGGTCCCTATTGAGCCAATTCGAGTTCGGCAAGCGCGGTCTTGGCGTTGGGCTCATCCAAGCGGAATGAGCTTGGCAGGCCCCTGATCTTCCTTGTCGGAGGTCGCTACAGCCGTCACCAGCATCCCCGCCAAACCTCCGACGACAGCGCCACCCGTCATCGTATCGTGCCGCTCGCTCGTCCGTACAAGGAAGTAGTAGGTGCGGCCCGGGACCGTCGTGAACTCTCGTCTTGTCTCCCCTGGAAACAGGGACTCCGTCACCACCAGCTGATGCCGGCCCGCGGGGCGATCAGCGTAGACGTAGGTTCCGGCGGTCACTTTGCCGGCCGGATTTCCGTCGATGGCGATTTGGCAAGCACAAAGCGCTATGCTCAGACCCTGGCGCTTCTCCTGAAAAACGACGACGCGCGATTGGCCTGCCTTCGGAGACCCCACCTTCTGCGCGACGGACGCAAAATCAGTACCGACCCCGTCGCTCACACAGCCCGACAAAACTGCCGAAATCGCGAACAGCACCACCCACCGCAACATCTCGCCCCCCGAAAAACAGCCCCGGGCGCAGATAAGCAGGTACTCCCTGAGGTTGCAATAACCTACCACTATTACCCAACGGCAAACGACGAAAACGTTCGGCTCGCTCAGAGAGTCTCGACCATCTCGACGCCTGCCACCGCCTTGATGGCGCCGGCGATCTGCGGCGACACCTGGAAGCGGCCCTCCAGCTTGAATTCGATCTCGGTCTGCATATCGAGGCGCAACACCAGCGCTATGTCGCCGCTGCCCGCCTGCCCGGCCGGCGGCGAAAGCCGACGCGCGATCGACTCCAGCGGCTTGGTGTCGCGCAAGAAGATACGCAGGCCTTTCTGGGTCTTGGCGGCGGCATCGTCGAGCGCCTCGGCATGCAGGACACGCGCGCGCACATCTTCGCCCTGGAGCTCGGCACCCAGTTGCATAAGCACTGCCGCGCCCGGCTCCAGGATTTCGCGATACTGAGCGAGGCCTTCGGAAAACAGCACCGCCTCGAAGTGACCGGTCGGGTCCGACAATCCGATGATGCCCATCTTGTTGCCGGTCTTGGTGCGCCGCTCCATGCGCGAGACCACCGTCGCCGCCACCTTGCCGGCGGTCGCGCCGGTTTTCACCGCGCGCGAGAACTCCGCCCAGGACTGCACGCGAAGCCGCTTCAGCACGGTCGTATAGTCGTCGAGCGGATGACCCGACAGGAAGAATCCGATCGCATCATATTCGCGCCGGAGCCGCTCGGCCGGCAGCCATGGCTCGACCTGCGGCAGCATGATGGTCGGCGCGTCCGCCGCGCCGCCGAACATATCGTTCTGGCCCGAGGTTGCGGCCTCGTGGCTGCGCTGACAGGCGGCAAGGATCGCGTCCGCACCGGCAAAAACCCGCGCCCGGTTCGGATCCAGCGTATCGAAGGCGCCGGCGGCCGCCAGACTCTCGACGATCCGCTTGTTGATCGCGCGCGGATTCACGCGCGAGGCAAAATCGGCGAGCGAGGTGAACTGTCCGCCGCGGCGCGCATCGATGATCAGTTCGACGGCTTGCTGGCCGACCCCCTTCAACGCGGCGAGGGCATAATAGATCGTCCCCTCGCCGACCTCGAACACGGTGCCCGAACGATTGACGTTCGGCGCTTCGACCTTGATGCCGAGCCGCTGTGCCTCGGCGCGAAATTCCGACAGCTTGTCGGTGTTGTTCAGTTCCAGCGTCATCGACGCGGCCAGGAATTCGACCGGGTAATGCGCCTTCATGTAGGCGGTGTGATAGGACACGAGCGCGTAGGCTGCCGCGTGGCTCTTGTTGAAGCCGTAGTCGGCGAATTTCGCGAGCAGCTCGAAGATGGTATCGGCCTGCCCCTTGGGGACGTTGTTCTTGACCGCGCCGGCGACGAACACCGCGCGCTGCTTTTCCATTTCAGCACGGATCTTCTTGCCCATCGCGCGCCGCAACAGGTCGGCGTCGCCGAGCGAATAGCCCGCCATCACCTGCGCGATCTGCATCACCTGTTCCTGGTAGATGATGACGCCGAAGGTTTCCTTCAGGATCGGCTCGAGCAGCGGGTGCAGATATTCCGGCTCTTCATCGCCGTGCTTGCGCGCACAATAGGTCGGAATGTTCGCCATCGGACCCGGGCGATACAGCGCCACCAGCGCGATGATATCCTCGAAGCGGTCGGGCCGCATGTCGACCAGCGCCCGCCGCATGCCCTGACTTTCCACCTGGAACACGCCGACCACATCGCCGCGCGCCAGCATCTGGTAACTCGGGGCGTCATCGAGCGGCAGCGTCGGCAGATCGACCTCGACGTTCCGCTGCTTGAGCAGCTTCACGGCAACGTCGAGCACGGTGAGCGTTTTCAGGCCGAGGAAGTCGAATTTGACGAGGCCGGCCGGTTCGACCCACTTCATGTTGAACTGGGTGACCGGCATATCGGACTTCGGATCGCGGTAGAGCGGCACGATCTCGCTCAGCGGCCGGTCACCGATCACGATGCCGGCGGCGTGCGTCGAAGCGTGACGGGTCAAGCCCTCCAGACGCTGCGCGATGTCGAACGCACGCGCCACAACCGGATCTTCATCGCGAAACGCCTGAAGTTTTGGTTCGCTCTCGATCGCGGCCGCTAGCGTCACCGGGGCCGCCGGATTTTGCGGGACCAGCTTGGTGAGCTTGTCGACCTGCCCGTAAGGCATTTGCAGCACGCGCCCGACGTCGCGCAGCACGCCGCGCGCCTGAAGCGTTCCGAAGGTGATGATCTGGGCGACCTGATCGCGGCCATAACGCTGCTGAACGTAACTGATCACCTCGCCGCGGCGATCCTGGCAGAAGTCGATGTCGAAGTCGGGCATCGACACGCGTTCCGGATTGAGGAAGCGCTCGAACAGCAGGCCAAAGCGGATCGGATCGAGATCGGTGATGGTGAGCGCATAGGCGACCAGCGAACCGGCGCCCGAACCGCGGCCGGGACCGACGGGAATGCCGTGCGACTTGGCCCACTTGATGAAGTCGGCAACGATCAAGAAATAGCCGGCATAATTCATGCGGCTGATGACATCGAGTTCGAACGCCAGCCGCGCCCGATAGTCTTCGTCGGACGTTCCCTGCGAGAGCCCGTGAACGGCGAGCCGGCCTGCCAGCCCCTCCTCGGCCTGGCGGCGCAACTCGGCCGCCTCTTCTTTCTCGGCGTCCTCGGCGTTGGTGCCGGCGCCAACCGTGAACCTCGGCAGAATCGGCTTGCGCGTCTTCGGCCGAAACGCGCAGCGCTCGGCGATCTCGATCGTCGAACTCAACGCTTCCGGAATGTCGGCAAACAAGACCGCCATCTCCGCGCGCGTCTTGAAGCGATGATCCGGCGTCAACTGCTCGCGCTCGGTTTCGGCAATCAGGCGACCGCCGGCTATGCAGAGCAACGCATCATGCGCTTCGTAGTCATCCGACGTCGCAAAATACGGCTCGTTGGTCGCGACCAGCGGCAGACCCTTGGCGTAGGCAAGATCGATCAGACCTGCCTCGATGCGCCGTTCCTTCTCGATGCCGTGGCGTTGCAATTCGACATACAGCCGGTCGCCGAACAGACTTGCCAGCCGCTCGCAGCGCGCGGTCGCCAGCACCGATTGATCGGCGGAAAGCGCCAGCGAAATCGGACCGTCGGGACCGCCGGTCAGGACGATCAGGTCTTCGGCGAACCCGTCAAGCCACTCGAGCTTGATATGCGGGGTCTGGTGAACCGGCGTCTCAAGGAACGCGCGGGAATTGAGATGCATCAGGCTGCGATAGCCGCGCTCACGCGCAGCGAGGAGCACGATCCTGGACGGTGCGGCTGCCAGGGCGTTACGGGCATTCGGGTCCTGGTCGCCGAAATCGACCGCGATCTCGCATCCGACGATCGGCTGGATGCCATAACCCGCCATCTTGTCGGAGAATTCCAGCGCCCCGAACATGTTGTCGGTATCGGTCAACGCCAGGGCCGGCTGACGGTCGGCCTTCGCCAACTCGCCCAGCTTTGCGATCTTGATCGAGCCCTTCAGCAGCGAATAGGCCGAATGGGCGTGGAGATGGACGAATCCGGGATTGGAAGACGGCGCCACAGGCTTTGACATGTCGTTATCGGTAACTCACCGGATATGGAGGGAAACCGAGCCGCATCAAGCGACTCGCTTGCCATCATCGTGAGGCTTCCGAAAACCCGAGTCCACGTACCTGTTCGCCTTCACCTCGCGCTGTCACGCTTTTCCCCAGGGGGGCCGGCATCGCGCGCCTGATACCAGGACCTGGTACCGGGAAATGGCTCAAAAACTCAGAATTGGGGGATCAGTTGCGCCCAAATCGCAACCATTCCGACGAAAAGACCTATCGACGCCAACGCCGCTGCTTCCTCAACAAAAACCCGCAACATCAATGCCTCCTGTTCAAGAACGTACAGGGAACATAGTTCTGTTTTTGTTCTCACGCAAGCGACGGATGGTGGGTTGGGTCAGGAAACCGGGGTCAGTGGTTAACGAGCGGACGGCCCTTCGCCCCCACGCAAACAAAAACCCCGGCCAACCGGGCCGGGGTTTGAGGGTCAGGGAGAGCCTAACTCAGTAGCGCGCGACCACCGGGCCGCCGAACTTGTAGTTCACGCGAGCCGTGAAGAGATCGACGTCCTGCTTGATGTGGTCGGCGATGAAGCCGGCATTGGAGACCACGTCGTTGTTGCCCATGAAGAGGTGATCGTACTCGAAGCCGAGCGACCAGCCGGGAACGAAGGCGTATTCGATGCCGGCGCCGACGACAGCACCCCAACGCGTTTCGTTGGCAGTATCAAAGCCCACGCCCGTCGTGATCGAGGTGTACTTGTTGTCGGTGACCGCAGCGCCGCCCTTCACGTAGAGCAAGGCGCGGTCCCAGGAGTAGCCGATCTGGCCGGTGAACAGGCCGAAGGAATCGATTTTGGTCTGGTTGGTCGTGTCGGTGAAAATGGCGCTGACGTTGCTGCCCTTGAAGTCAGCCCAGTTGCCCTGCGCTTCGAGGCCGAACACCCACGACGACATCTGCCAGCGATAGCCGACCTGGCCACCGATCGTGCCGCCCGATGCGTGATGGCTGCCTTCGTCGCCGGGAAATCCGGTGGAGGGATCAGCGTTCCAGTTGACGTCGCTGGTCCCCCAGCCGCCGTTGATACCGATGTAGAAGCCGCTCCAGTCGTAGGCGGCCTGCATGATCGGCGCCTTCGTGTAAGCAGGTGCCGGTCGAGCGGCGAGGTCCGCCGCGACGGCCGGTGCAGCTGCGCCCACCGCAATCGCTGCCGCTGCAATGAGAGTGAGTCTATTCATATCTAATCCTGCTTTCGAATCTGTTGTTGTTAGCCCAAGTGCCCCGCGAACGTACTAGCACGTTCGAATGAGATTGCTGTCACATGGACGCAACATCCAACGAGAAACGTCGTATTAAAAAATTTTAAAAAACCCCTGCAAAATAAGCCTTTCTTGCAACATCCGTTCACAAAAAAGTTCCATCGCCGGTTGGTTCCAAGGGAACCAAATCGATCGATGGCGATTCTGTGCACGTGAAATATTTCGAAACGGCCAGCGTTCACGAAAACGTCAGCGCACCGCGCGATGCGCGGCCGCTGTCGTATCATTGCCGTTGAGATAAATCAGGCCGATCCGATATCGGCTTCGAAGGTTTTTTCCGGCTGCACCGTCAAGCGAATGGCGACATCGGTGGAACCGTCGAATATTTCGAGAAGCTCGTCGCAGAACTGGCAGCGATATTCGCCTTTGACGCCCGGTAGCGACGTCAGTTCGATGCGACGATAGCCCGCATTGCAGGTGGGGCAGATCAGATCGGACTTCTTCATGCCGACGTTATGCCGCGCCGGCGCTTATCTTTCCAGTCCGGTCCGGATCACATTTTCTTCGCGCAGCATTCATATTTGAGAGGGTGGGCGCGGAAGCAGAAACTTCCACGGAATTGGCCACGGTTAGTCGAGTTCGACGACCTCGCCGTTGACCAGCGACACGCGCCGATCCATGCGACCCGCCAGATCCATATTGTGCGTGGCGATCAGCATCGCGACCCGCGTCGCCTTCACGAGCTGCATCAGCGCCTGAAAGACGTGGTCGGCCGTCTTCGGATCGAGATTGCCGGTGGGCTCGTCGGCGAAGAGCGCACGTGGCGCATTGGCAACCGCGCGTGCGATCGCGACCCGCTGCTGTTCGCCGCCGGACAGTTCCGCGGGCCTGTGCTTGATCCGATCGCCAAGTCCGAGATACGCGAGAATCTCGGTTGCGCGCTTGACGGTTTCGGCGCGTTTCAAGCCGCGGATCATTTGCGGCAGCATCACGTTCTCCAGCGCCGAAAACTCCGGCAGCAGACGATGCGACTGGTAAACGAAGCCGATCTCGGTACGGCGGATCTGCGTCCGATCGACGTCCGACAGCCCGGTCGTCGGCGTGCCTCCGACATAGACCTCACCCTCGTCCGGACTTTCGAGAAGGCCGGCGATATGCAGCAAGGTCGATTTGCCCGTGCCGGACGGCGCAACGAGAGCGACCGATTGCCCGGCCCACAGCGCCAGCTTGGCGCCGTTGAGGATCACCAGGGGCGTTTCGCCCTGCACGTATTGCCGCTTGATCTCGTGGAGATAGACGACCGGTACCTCCTCCGTCCCCTCGCTCATCTGGTCCTCACTCGTACCGCAGCGCTTCGACGGGATCGAGGCGGGCGGCGCGCCAGGACGGATAGAGCGTGGCGAGGAACGACAGCGTCAGCGCCATGATCACGACCGCGCTGGTTTCGCCGAAATCGATCTCGGCCGGCAATTTGGAGAGGAAGTAGAGCTCGCGTGGAAACAGATCCGTATTGGTCAGCCAGGACAAAAACTGCCGGATCGATTCGATATTCACGCAAATCAATACCCCGACGAATAGTCCGGTGAGCGTGCCGACGACGCCGATCGCGGCCCCCGTTATCAGGAATATCCGCATGATCGCGCCTTGCGAAGCGCCCATGGTGCGCAGGATCGCAATATCGCTGCCCTTGTCCTTCACCAGCATGATCAGGCCGGAAATGATGTTCAAAGCCGCGACCAGCACGATCATGGTCAGGATCAGGAACATCACGTTGCGCTCAACCTGAAGCGCATTGAAGAAGGTCGAGTTGCGCTGTCGCCAGTCGACCAGGAATATCGGCCGCCCCGCCGCCTCCGTCACGCTCTTGCGGAAGGCGTCGATCTTGTCCGGATTGGTCGTGAACACCTCGATCGCCGAGACGTCATTGTTGCGATTGAAGTAGGCCTGAGCTTCGGGCAACGGCATGAACACGAAACTTGCGTCGTATTCCGACATGCCGATCTCGAATACGGCCACGATCTTGTAAGGCTTGATGCGCGGCGTCGTGCCCATCGGGGTCACGGCGCCCCGCGGCGCAACCAGCGTGACATTGTCGCCGGCATGCAGCGACAGCGTGTCGGCGAGGCGGCGGCCGATGGCGACGCCCTGCCCTTCGTCAAATCCCTCGAGCGAGCCTTGTTTGATGTTCGAGGCGATCGAGGTGAGGTTGTTCAGATCGTCAGCGCGGATGCCGCGAACGAAGACGCCCGAGGCGTTGAACGGCGACGACGCCAGTGCCTGCCCATCCACCACCGGCGCGGCCAGGCGGATGCCCTGAACCTGGTTGATGCGATCGGCGACGTCCTTCCAGTCCGTCAGCGGTGACTCCAGCGGCTGCACCAGAAGATGACCGTTGAGGCCGAGGATCTTGTCGAGGAGTTCCTTGCGAAAGCCGTTCATCACGGCCATCACGATGATCAGCGTGGCCACGCCAAGCATGATGCCGAGGAACGAAAACCCGGCAATGACGGAAATGAATCCTTCCTTGCGGCGCGCCCGCAAATAGCGCCCGGACAGCAGCCACTCGAAGGGCGCGAAAGGTTTGGTTTGAACGGGCTCGCTCATGGCTTGGTCCATGTCCGATTTTCACACGATTCGGGCTAATTGTGGCCAAGATGACCACGCTTCCCGCCTGCCCCACGGTGGATAATTCAGACTAACCGGGCCACCACTTCCGCCGCGCTCAAATTCTCGCGCGTGCCGTCGCTTCGGCGCTTGAGTTCGAACTTGCCCTCGGCAAGTCCCTTGGGACCCACGAGGATTTGCCAGGGAACGCCGATGAGATCGGCCGCGGCAAACTTCGCGCCCGCCCGTTGATCGGTATCGTCGTAAAGCACTTCGACGCCCTTGGCGGTGAGCTCGCGGTAAAGCTGTTCGCACGCCCCGTCAGTGTCTTCGGAGCCTTGCTTCAAGTTCAGGATCGCGGCCTTGAACGGCGCGACCGATTCCGGCCATTTGATGCCGGCATCGTCATGGCACGCCTCGATAATGGCGCCCAGAAGCCGCGACACGCCGACGCCGTAGGAGCCACCGTGAATGGCGACCTCGGCGCCATCGGGACCGGCGACCATTGCCTTCATCGGTTCGGAATATTTGGTGCCGAAATAAAAGATCTGGCCGACTTCGATGCCGCGGGTGTGCACCCGCTTCTCCGCCGGCACCTCGCGCTCGAAGCGCGCGGCGTCGTGAACGTCCTCGGTCGCCGCATAGACCGAGGTCCATTGCTTGATGATCGGCGTGAGGTCGCCCTCATAGTCGACGCTCTCGTCGGGCACCGGAAGGTCGAGCACGTCGCGGTCGCAATACACGCCGAACTCACCGGTTTCCGCCAGCACGATGAATTCATGGCTGAGATCGCCGCCGATCGGGCCGGTCTCGGCCCGCATCGGGATCGCCTTCAATCCCATCCGCGCGAAGGTGCGCAAGTAAGCCACGAACATCCGGTTATAGGCGCGCCGCGCGCCGGCCTCATCGAGGTCGAACGAATAAGCGTCCTTCATCAGGAATTCACGCCCGCGCATCACGCCGAAACGCGGCCGCTGCTCGTCGCGGAATTTCCACTGGATGTGATAGAGGTTGAGCGGCAGGTTGCGATACGACTTGATATAGGCGCGGAAGATCTCGGTGATCATTTCCTCGTTGGTCGGCCCGTAAAGCAGTTCGCGCTTGTGCCGGTCGGCGATGCGCAGCATCTCGGGACCGTAGGCGTCGTAACGGCCGCTCTCGCGCCAGAGATCGGCGAGTTGCAGCGTCGGCATCAACAGCTCGAGCGCGCCGGCGCGGTTCTGCTCTTCGCGGACGATCTGCTCGATCTTCTTCAAGACCCGCAAGCCGAGTGGCAACCAGGCATAAATCCCTGCCGCTTCCTGGCGGATCATGCCTGCGCGCAGCATCAACCGATGCGACACGATCTCCGCCTCCTTCGGATTCTCCTTGAGGATGGGAAGAAAGAAACGCGACAGTCGCATGGGCTTAACCTTGGAGGAATCAGTCCGAACGTAAGGAAATTCTCGGCAGTGAAACCGGATCGGGCGCCAAAACACAAGAGAAAGCGTTAGAAAAACCCGCTAAGCGCCCCAACTATCAGCGATTTCATCGCGAAGCCACGTCAAAGTCATCTTCCAGGCTGATTTCCTGGAAATCCGAGACCAGCGCGTCGATCTGCATGTGCCAGCGCCCCGGCGCGCTCAAGGGAACGCCTGTGACGTGCCACGAGCCATCGCCGCCGAGAGCGGCCTTTCGCTCGATCGCCTCGATGCCGCGCGACGGCATGCTGAGCGTCAGCCTTGCCTCTTTCGCTGACAGCGGGCTCCCATCTTCGTTCATCAATTGCAGAACGAAATCGTCGAGGCCCGTGCGCGCCGGCGAAACCTGCACCACGAACATCGCCTTGTCGGTGTGGATGTGCACCACCACCGGCCCTTCGGCAATCAATGCGCGCGGCGGCGGCGTGAAGCGCCAACCGGCAACCACCGCCAGCAAGACCACCGCCGCGGCAAATTCAAAAATGATTGAGCGAGACAGAGACCGGGATGCATCCGCGTCGCGCGCGAGTTCGGGCGTGAGCCGAAAACGATGGCGTGCAGCAAACAGCAGCAACACGGCGACAAGTCCAAGCTTGGCGAGCAGGATCAGGCCGTATCTGGTGTCAAACAGCGCGCTCACGCTTTCGAGCTGAATCGCGGCAAGCGGAAGCCCCGTCAACGCCAGCAGTCCCACCACAGGCACTGCGAGCGCCGAAAAGCGCCGCACGATCGGAAGCGCCGCACGCCGCTCCTGCCAAACGATGAGCGATAACGGCAATAGTGCACCAAGCCAAAACGCCACGCCGAGCGTATGAAGAAACATCACCGGCCGCGTCACGATTTGCGGGGACGCGGTCGCCGCATGTCCGCTCAAGGCGAGCGCCAGTCCGGTGCCGACGAATGCAAGGGCGGACAGCGCACGCGACATGGCGAGGCGATCACCGTGCAGCGAGAGCCATGCCGCGGCCATCGCGACAATCGCCACGAGGAGTGAAGGCCCAAGGCTGGTTCCGAGCGCGATCTTCCACGGCGCAAGCGCAAACAGTCCGGCCAATGACAGGCCGAGCGCGTCCAGCCCCTGCAAACCAAGCGAGCCCGCGGCGCTGACGATTCCGAGCGCGAGCAAGCCGGATGTCGTACCCACGCTCACCCGCCGCTGCGCGATCCAGTTCACGAAAAATGCGCCACCGATCCCGCCAAAGAGCCCCAGATAGAGCCCGATCCGCGCCAGCCAGATCAAGCTGTCGACGGCGGCCAGCGGCGCTGCCGGCGCTTTCGTCGCGCTGGGTTCGCCGATCGAGAACGCCACCGATCCGCCGACGGGATGTCCATCCTGGGAAATCACGCGATAGCTGACGATCGCGGTGCCACGCGACAGATCAGCCGGCACCGTTACGGTGATCACTTCGTCTCTCGTATCGACTGCCGCGTCGCGGCGTAATTTGCCGTCGGCATCGATCAGGGTGACCGCGCCTGCGACGACGCTCTCGCTAAAGCGCAATTCCACGCGCTTGGGCGGCGACGCAAGGACACTGCCGTCGCGCGGGTCGGCTGAAACCAGCGAAGCATGCGCCGACGCCTCGATCGCAAAACAACAGGCGCCAAGCAGAACGACAATCGCTGCGACAAGCCGCGTCACGGCGCCGGTAAAAGCTTCACGCCCGGCGCAGGCCACTTCTTGTCGTGCGCATGATCGGCATCGGCCGGAATCTCGATCCAGCGGTTTACACCCTGCTCGCATTCCTGAACGACCGGGAAATAGAGCGTGGTGTTCGGCTTCAGGCCACCGGTCAAAAACGCCTCGACCGCAAATGTCTCGCGGGTCTTGTCCGGCAATTTTCCGCCGCTCCAGTCGACTTCCGTAACTCCCTCGGCAACCTTCTTGCCCTGGAAATCATATTCGCCTGCGTATTTTCCGGTGACCGTCGAGAGCTGCCAGCCCGAAGTGGGTTTAGCGTCAGTGACGATCACGCCGGGCGGGATCTGCACCCGCAGCTTGACGGTCGCGGAGCCCGCGCAGCCGTGAGGCACCACAAAAACGGCCTTGTAGACCGACCCGACCGCGGCCTGCTTGCCCTCGAGCGTGACGTGAGCGAAGGCCGGCGTTGCCAGCACAAACGCTGTCGTCGCCAGCGCCCATGATTTCAGCTTCATCATCGCCTCACATCTTCATGCCGGGCGACATCTTCATCATGCCGTCGCCACCGCCCGGCCCCTGCGCGCCGACGCCCTGGACATCGAGCGTGATGGAGACCTTTCCGGCTTTCTCGAACTGGAGCGTGAGCGGCAGCTTGTCACCCTGCTTCAACGGGCTTTTCAGATCCATGATCATCAGGTGATAGCCGCTCGGCGCGAGCTTGACGGTCTTGCCGGGATCGATGGCCACACCTCCTTCGACCGGCCGCATCTTCATGACACCGCCGTTCATCGACATCTCGTGGACTTCAATCCGTGGGGAAACATCGCCGGTAACGCTCACGAGCTTGTCGGCCGTCTTCCCCTTGTTCTCGATGGTGAGATAGCCCGCACCGATCTTGGCGCCGTTCGGCGTCGCGCGGCTCCAGGCTTGCGAGATCACGAGGTCACCGGCCTTGACGTCTTCGGCGCGCGCCGGCGCGCCGGCGATACCCGCCATCAAAACCAGACCAAAAGACATTGCGATCATTCTTCTCATGAGAATCTCCTTGCTGGGTCCGGTCATTTTAGAAACGTATATTTCGCGGCACACGACGTAGGTCCTGCCCGGGAATGGATGAAACAGAAAATACTGCTGATTGAGCAGATTATCGATCCCGAAGTCGAACGAGAAGTTCTGCGTCGCCTTGTAGTGAACCTTCATGTCGACCACGGTGAAATAGTCGAACGCGCCAAACACGTAGCGAAGCCGTTCCGATATCCGTGTTGCTCGAGACGCCGAGAACTGCCTGCGCGCTGTAGCATCGCCGTACGCGCACCGTATTCGGAACGAGGTCGGCGTCAATCGTGACGACATCCACGGAAGGGTGACTTTTCTTGAACGCACCGAGTTCGGGCAGTTCGACCTTGCACGGCCCGCACGTCACGCCCCAGAAATGCACGATCGTCGCGTGGCCGGCATGAGCGCGCAAACCGCTGCCAGCTGCCCCGCTCAAAGGGCTTATCATCAGGCTCGGAAGCGGAGACGCAGAGGCCCGCCAGCAGCAACGTCCCGCAAGATCATTCGCTTCATGGTTCACCCCCGAAGGTTGCCGATGATAACCGTCGGCTTTGGTCAACCGGGTAGATCGGTTTCCTGCCCGTCCGAAACCAGAGCGGATGATCGGATGCATCGAGCGTCGAAGCGACCACGTAGGCTGCGACCAGGTCTTGCCGGCATCCGCAGGTCATGACGACCACGGTGGTCTTGTCGGCACGATCCTTCGACGACCACCGTTCCCCGGACCGCATCGACGTTGGGCCGCGACGGCCCCTTACTGACCTGACCATCGCATCGGCTCCGAGAAGGTCTTCCGCATCCTGCGACCGCGCGTAGAATAATCGCTTGCGCGCTTGCCGTTCGTGTACCAAGCGACGTGATACGTTCCGTCTGGCGCGACCGACAGGCTTGGACCGTGATGGGGACAGGCGGAGATTTGCCAATCATCCACGCTGACGCGGTGCAGTTCGCCGGGTGCGCCTGGTCGCGAGTCGTTGAAGGTCACGACGGCTGGTCCCTGACGCCGGCAGCGATGATGTTCCTGAACAGCACGACCGGGTGTCCGGCCGGATCGAACGCCTGACCGAGACGGCAGCATTCGCAAGTGTTGTCGGCCACCACTCGGCTTGCGAGTAAGTCGCACCGCCATCCTTTGACATTGCGAAGAACAGCGCCGCGCCGTCGTATTTCTTGCCGGCCTGCTTTGCAGGAACGCGATTGCGCTTGTCGAGCCATGCCGCGAAAAGCGTGCCGTCGGCGTTCAGCCCGAGCGCCTCAAAACGCTGGCTTTCGGTGCTGCCGGTGATCGGCTTTGGCGGCGCGAAAGATCTGCCACCATCGGCCGACCGGCTGTAGAAAACCTCGCCGTTGAACGCCTCGTCGCGGAAGGTCGAGAAAGCGACGGCGATGCCGCCCTTGCGATTGATCGTGGTCGTCGACGTGATCCCCCCAGTCGAATTCGTTTGCCGTGCGTGCCTTCACCGGTGTGAACGCCATTTAGGGCCTCCCACGCTTCAAACCGTCCGCCCAGCGTGAGCTTCAGGTTCGGCTGGAACTTCCGGCGTCCTGGACCCAGATGCGCCAGTGCGGGTTTCGCCCTCGCCGTCCGAAAGCGTCGGTCCCGGTCGACGATGTCGGAAAGTGCTCGCAGAAGCGAACACCGGGTTTTGCAGCTCAACGTCGACGTGGATGGCGAACGAAACTTCATCGGGGCCATCGTAGCCATAAGGGCGCCAGATGCCCTTGGCGTCGGCGTTCTGCCAGTTGGTGCCGTCGTTCCGCGTGATCTTGCCGTTCAGCGAGTAGCCGACGCCGGTCTGCGCGACCGTGAACGGAAATAGTCAGCATGATGTCCTGGAGATAGTTATTAGGTCGATGCCGACAGGTCGAAGTCGAACACGCCCTTGCTGTCGCTCCTCAGCGAAACCGCGTTGCTCATGTGCGTCTGGTCCCAGACGTATCTGTTGCTGGCAAAACCGGTCACGCCTCCGAATGTCGGTTGTCCCGTGATCGTCGACGTCAGATAGGTCTGCGGGTTGGAAACCTGATGGTTGTTCCAGACGCCGAATGAATATGTGGCCTGAACCATCGCGTTGAGGTCATAGGCGAGCCGGACACCCGAACTGTTGCGAACTGCGCGTGCGTTGCCAGTGGCGACGCGCCGTCCACGCCGGCAGTCCCGCTTGTTGAGCGCGATGAACTCCGGTGCGTGTTGGCTGGGGCTGGCGATTGGTCGTGTAGGTCAGCGGCTGCTGGTAGCTATCGATATAATTCGCCGAGACCAGCCAGGATAGTGCGCCACTGCGGTTGCCTGCCGCCGCGCTGGTCTGGCTGGTCACATAGGTGTCCTTGGTGCCGTACTGGTTCCACGGCATCACCGAGACCGTTTCCTTGGCGACCGCGAACGGCTTGTCCGGCATCTTAAGGTAATCAGCAGCACGCCGCCGATCGAGTTGCCGGGATAGGCGGCCGCGAACGGCCCGTCGAGACGACCCGCTGGATCGCTTCGGGCGAAATCGGTTCCAGTGCGGCGAACCGTTGGTGTTGTTATTGCGATCGTCGAAGACCGAACTGATTGCGCCAGTCGTAGGTTGTCGAATCGTGCTCCCAGCGCCGCCGACGATGGTTCGTCTATCCTCGCGGCCTAGGCCTGCCTGTTGGGCCGTTCCGGGTCCACGCCGCCAGCGGAACTGAAGCCGTTTTTGAACAGCGACACCTTCCGCAACCGCGATGCGGCGCTGTTCGCATCCAAACTGGAATGGATTCTGGTTGAACTGGTTGAGCGACAACCGATCAGCGCGCCGCGTCCAGAATCGTCGTTGATCAGCTTGAAGGTGAACCGATCGTCGGGCGTTGCTTTAACGGTGGCGAGGAAATTCACGGTCTGGGTGTTGAACTGCTGTTCTGGATGAAACCATCACCGCGTGTGTCGCTTGCGAACAGCGAGGCCTCGACGTTGCCGACCTTTTGCCGAGGTCATGTAGTTATTGAGATAGCCGAAGCTCCACCCTCGACGCCGTATTGCCCGTTATCCCCTCCAATCAGCGTCCGCGCGCTGGAGTTGAGACCCCAGGTGCGTGTCGCGAGCACCGCCTGGTTGTCGCCATCGTTGCGCTTCCGGACGAAAAGGTCCGGCATATATTTGACGGCATCCTCAGGGTCCTTGAGGTTGATCGTCTCATCGATCTGCTTCGACGTGATGCTGTAGGACCGCTGCGGCAACTGGAAGCGCGCCACAACCGGCGGCGTACTGAGGAACTCGTTGACCCCGCCAGTTTCGATCGTGACCGAGATGGGCGGTTTCGGCGGGGGTGCTGCAGCGGCCTGCTTCGGCGTACGCCGCCGAACCGCAGCGACATTCTCGCCGGGCTTGGCTGCGCGTTTGGCAGCCTGCGGCGGCGCCTGCACCGTCACCGGCGGCAGCGCGGTTGCTGGTTCTGAGCGAACGCCACATCGAATGGCGCCAACAACGCGACTTCCATGGCCACCGCGCTCGCACCGCAAAGGGCACTAAACCTTGACATCTTGCTTTCCTGATGCCGGCGCTTTGCGGCCAGCTTGGACAATTCACATGACGACGCAAACGACTGCGTCGCCGTTCGAGGATCGCACTCAGGAAATGGAAGGTGGCGCGCGCGCTTTGGCGTTGGAGCCGGTCGCGGAATCCGCCAATTGCGGAACGCTGTCCCGCCAGACCACGCTGCTGGCCTGGCGATACGGGGTGGCCCAGGCGGCCGGTGCCGGCGTGCTGAATGACGCTGCGCCCGTATTGAAGGCGCAACAGATCAGGCAACTTGCATCGTGGGTCTGTTGCTGGCCGCCCTCGTCGCCCGTTGCAGGCGAATGGCTCAGAGCAAATTTCAGCAGCGGCGAGCGGATCGGAAACGGCTGATGCAAACGCCCAGCTCGCCCCGATGGGCGCAAGGATTTGCACCATCAGCGCGATCACGAAGATCGGAACGTATCGCTTTATTTTCTGCCGCATTCCAGCCCAACCTCAAAACACCATAGGCAGCAATGTCCGAACTGTCGAGGCCACCGCTGCGGCCGATTGGCTTTACGCTGGGCAAGCCAACAACCGAAGCAGAGGAATTATCTGCCGCCGCCGGTGTTGGAGATATCGGCGCTATACGATCTACGGTTGCTGCCAAAAATCTGGCACTTCCTGCTCGTTGCCGATAAGCTAGTCGTCGGGCATCTAAAGGCTATGGGTATGCCAAGCGGACTGAATCAGGGATGTACCAAGCTGCGCTTGTTCTGGCGAAGGCTGGTCGGCGCGCTTGTGATCTGCACCCTGGTCATGCAGCCGCTGCTACTGATGGGAAGCCAGTTCGCCCAGGCGTCCTCCCCTGACGAAGCGACATTCACCCAGATTTGCCTGCATGATGCGGATGGGTCGCCGGTTACCCCCGCCGACCAGCAACAGCCCTCCTCTCATGAACATTGCCTGCAATGCTTTGCCGGGGCCTTCGTTCTTATTGGCGCCTCGCCAGCCGCAACCATAACGTCGACTGATCGGAATTTCAGTACTTCACGGCAATCCACTTACACAGTGCGTCTGCCGTCGGCCTCTCCTTACTCGATCGCCCATCCAAGAGGCCCGCCGCTCCGCGCGTGATGCAAAACAGCATTTTCGGCTGTTCAAGTAGCGTTTCACGTGTTTGACCGGGGAAATTCCGATGTCCAGACCCTTACTGCATACGCTCGCATTTGCAGAGTTTGATGGCGCTGACCTGCACCTCGAGCGCTTTCGCGCATTGCTTCGTCGGCGCCCGCTTCCTTCCCGCCACGCTCGCAACCGACGACCCCTGCGTCGCCGACGAGATGTCGTTCCCCACCGTTGCCTGGTCCAAGACCGGCGACGTCCCGCCCGCGACCCAGTGGGATTTCTCCGGCGAAATCTCCAAGCGCATCACCGAGAATTTTGGTGTGTCCATCGGACAGACCTGGACGTCAATTCGTCAGGCCGACGGCACCCTGACGCAGGGATTTCAAAACCTCGAAACCGCATTTCAGTACCAGGTGTTGAAGAATCCCGAGCACGAGTTGGCGATCCTCGCCGGCCTCTCCGTCGATTGGGGACACACCGGATCGACTGGATCCGGGTTGGCCGACACGTTTAGCACCGTAACGCCGACGCTATATTTCGGGAAAGGTTTTGGCGATCTGCCGCCGGCTTTGGCTGGTTCCGCGCCTTTGCCGTAACCGGACAGGTCGGCTACTCGATTCCGACCACGTCGTTCGACTTTGTCCAGAATGCGTTCAATCCCCAGCAACTCGTCTATGGCGGGTCTCTCCAGTACAGCATGCCGTATCTAAAATCGGAGATTACCGATTACGGACTTCCTGACTTCATCAATCATCTGATTCCGGTCGTCGAGGTCAGTCTCACGACGCCCGTCGCCAATAACTACGGCAATCCTTACACCACCACGGGTACCGTCAATCCCGGCGTCATCTGGGTAGGAAGTTATTTCCAGGTTGGACTCGAAGCCATGATCCCGATCAACCGCGCCAGTGGAACGAACGTCGGAGTTCTGGGCCAGTTGCACCTTTACCTCGACGACATGTTCCCAACGACCATCGGCCAACCGTTGTTCGGAGGAAGCTCCTCCACACGCAAAACGACATTCTAAGGCGGCACCATGCGTATTCTCACACTTGCGACGACAAGCTTTCTCACTCTCTTGGCCTCTACCACTGCCCAGGCGCACGCAATGCTTGATCGGGCCGAACCACGGGTCGGAAGTTCGGTTTCGGCCGCCCCCAGGGAAGTCGTGCTTTTCTTCACCCAAAATCTGGAGCCGGCGTTCAGCGCGATCGAGGTGAGCGACGGCAGCGGTGCGCGCGTCGATCAAGGCAAGACCAAGGTCAGCACGACAACCATGCGCGTTGGTCTCAAGCAGCTGCCACCCGGAACCTATCACGTGCATTGGCACGTATTGTCGGTAGATACTCACACGACCGAGGGCAATTTCAGTTTCCAGGTTGGCCACTAGGTCGAGGCCGGTGATTTGTGTCATTTGCGCTCGCGGGCCTCTCCCGTTCCGGGGGACGCCGGCGCGCGTTCATTCTGATATCTGCACGCAAGAAAGAGCACGTTGATCGATCCGCTGATTATCGTGAGGGATTTTCATCTGACGACGACGGTAACCCTCGCCGGCGTCGCATTTTTTGACCTCTTCATTGTCTTTCCGCTTTGGCGATCCAAAAGCCAACCCGCGACGGCACTCGCGTCCTTTGAATCTTCCAGCAGGAGGCTTCTCTGGACCTGTCTGACGTTGTCACTGGCATCGGCACTCTTATGGCTGTGCCTGTTGTCGATGCGAATTGGAGCGAAAGGTTTCAGTGACGTCATCGCCGACGGCACCGTCTGGCTCGTGTTGTCGCAAACCCAATTCGGATTCGTTTGGCAAATGCGGTTGCTGTTTGGCGGTTCGCTTGTGGCGTGCCTGTCGCTACGACGGTCACCTGGCGGTCATTTCGCCAACGGCTTGACCATCCTCGCCGCCTTGTTCGCGACCGCCTATCTGGGGTCCCTTGCGTTTGCCGGCCATGGCACGGAGGGGGTGGGATGGGAGCAGGGAATTCATCTTGGCGCGGATTTTCTGCACCTGATCGGAGCCGGCCTGTGGCTTGGTGGCCTCGTTCCCTTTGTGCTGATACTTGTCTGCCTGTTGCGCTTCCGTGAGGAGGGTTGGATATCGGCAGCAGCCCGGATCGGCGTTCGCTTTTCGATTGTCGGCATCGTCGCCGTCGGCCTCCTGCTGTTCAGTGGAACCATCAACGCCGCGTTTCTGGTGAGCGGAACACGTGGCCTGACCGACACGGACTACGGGCGCCTGCTGCTTCTCAAGATCGCGCTGTTCGGCGTCATGGTGTGCTTTGCGAGCATTAACCGGCGTTATCTCCTGCCACGCCTCTTCGCGTTTCGTGGGACAGATCAGGCCGATGCCACCGTCCGGAGGCTCGTTCAAAGCGCGCTGATCGAAATAGCGTTGGGGCTCGCGATCATCTGCATCGTCGGCCTAGATCGGCATTATGCCACCCGCGAGTGAGGCGGCCGTCCACATGCACTGACGGGCGATCGAACCGCGCCGCGTGGGGCGGGTCGATTAACTACTGAAATACCGCCATTTCGGTTTTAAATGCTGAAATTCCAATCATTTCGCGAAATGATCTAAATTTGAACATTCGTTACCGAAACGGGTGACAGGCCACTGATTTTAGTCTACGAACTCCCGGCCTCAGACCGGCCGCAAGGTCGAACGTCTGGTGGTCCAAGTCTCGGGAGGAGCCCTGACGCGCAAAAGCAGCGTCGACCCGTCAACCAAGATCAAATCACGGATACGGGGAAAACAGGGACGACACAATTTTAGGAGCAGGACTTCGCAAGTCCTGCTCCTTTTTTATTGCCCGGCTTTTTATTGTCCGGCTTTTTATTGTCCGGGCGGCTTCTATTCTCTAGCCGCAGGAAATCGGCGCGCGTCGATCATTCGCGCTCGAGAAAGTTCGACCCGATACTGGCTTTCTTCTTGATCGGATCGAAATCGCAAAAGACGCCGTCGGCAAACAGCGTGTAGCTCGAGACAATGTTGTACTTGTCGAGCTTCACCGAATTCAGACCAATCACACGGGTGCTGGTGCCGCCATTCCATTTGAACGGTGTGGTGCTTGTGGTCTTCTCACAGGCAGCGACGGCGTCCGCAAACACATAGCCCTCGACAAATGATTTCAGCGTCTGAAGTTGGGTATTGGCCCTGAAACCAAGATACGAGACGGCCACAAGAGCCACGATGGCGAGCAACAACAGCCCGGCCGTAATTCGCTGAAACCACATCTTCTCCCCCCGAAAACCCGGCGTTCTGAATTTCAGAACGGCATGCCCATCATCTTCGACAATCGCTCGACGTTCAGAAAACCTTCGTAGTAGGCAGCCATGCCGGCGGCGTAGATCACAGCCGACAGCAACGTCGTCCCGATCAGCTTGCGGCCCATCCGGCTCGCGACCGGCGCGCCGGGATCGGTGCCGGGACTACCGCTGCCGTCCTCGTGCTGGCTACGCACGCCGAACGGCAACGTCACGAACAGCGTGACCCACCAGAGGACGAAGTAAATCGCAAACCCCGTTGAGATCGTATAGGCCATGGGACTAGAGCTCCGATTCCGAAGTTCGCCGCATCAGGCCTGCTCTATTTCAACGAGCGCCCCGGAAAAATCTTTCGGGTGCAGAAATAGCACCGGCTTGCCATGGGCGCCGATCTTGGGCGTGCCGTCACCGAGCACGCGTGCGCCCTCTTTCACCAAGCGATCGCGCGCCGCGATGATATCGGCGACGTCATAGCAGATGTGGTGAATACCGCCGTCGGCATTGCGCTCCAGGAATTTGGCGATTGGCGACGCTTCGCCCAGCGGCTGAAGGAATTCGATTTTGGTGTTCGGCAAGGTGACGAAAACGGTGATGACGCCGTGTTCGGGCAGCGGCACCGCGGCCGATACTTCCGCGCCGAGCGCGCCATAAATCCTGGCCGCCTTCTCGGCGTCCCTGACTGCGATTGCGACGTGATTGAGCCGGCCGAGCATAGCTGCTTCTCCCGCTTCGTTTATAGCTCGGGCATACGGCCGGTTCCAGTGGAGTGGGTTTGAACTCGAACCACTAGACCGTGAGCACGTGGACAAAGCACAGCGGTTTCTTGCCCCAATGCTCGTTCACGGACGCGCGAACCGCGCGGCGCACGGATTCCGCCAGCGCATCCGGGTCACGCCGCCGCGCCTTCGGCAGACCTTCGACGGTGGAAACCACGACGTCGAACACGATTTCATCGATCTCCTCACCGGCGACGTTCTTTTCGGGGACCCCGATCAGTTCGATCTCGGGATCGTCGGCGAGTTCGCCCTTTTGATCCATCGCCAGCGCAACAAAGGCACAGCCGGCAAACGCCATCCGCCGCCGCTCGACCACGGCGCGCGACTTGGAATCCTCGAGAATGTTGCCATCCTTGTAGATCCGTCCGGACGGCAGCTCCTCGATCATACCGGGTTCGCCCGGCCCCAGTTTGACGAGGTCGCCGTTGCGGCAGGTCAGCACCTTCGGAACGCCGGCGGCCCGCGCAAGCTTCGCATGCTCGAACAAGTGCAACGCCTCGCCGTGAACGGGAATGAGCAATTGCGGACGCACCCAGCCGATCATGTCGCGCAACTCGTCGCGGCGAGGATGCCCCGATACATGCACGAGATGGGTGCGATCGGTGATGACTTCGACGCCTTGCGCGATCAGGCCGTTGATGATCGATCCCACCGCCTTCTCGTTGCCGGGAATCGTGCGCGACGAAAAAATCACGCTGTCGCCCTTGTTGAGGGTCACCTGCGGATGATCGTCATTGGCGATGCGTGCGAGCGCCGCCCGCGGTTCGCCCTGGCTGCCCGTGCAAAGCGCCAGCACCTTGTCCGGCGGAAAATGGCCGTAGAGATCGGGACCGCGAAAATTCTGCACGCCGTCGAGATAGCCGGTCTCCCGCGCGACCTGGACGACGCGCTCCATGGCGCGTCCGACCACCACGACTTCGCGCCCCGACAGCCGCGCCGCATCCGCGACCGCACGCACCCGGGCGACATTGGAAGCAAAGGTCGTTACCGCGACCCGGCCCTTGGCTGCCTTCACCAGTTCGGCGATGGTCCTGGCGACTTCGGTTTCCGACGGCGAGCGGCCGTCCCGCACGGCGTTGGTGGAATCGCCAACCAGAGCCAACACGCCGGCGTCACCTAATTCGCGCAAACGGCGTTCATCCGTCGGTGGACCCGTCACCGGCGTCGGATCGAGTTTCCAGTCACCGGTATGCAGCGTGGTACCCACCGCGGTGTGGATGGCGATCGCATGCGATTCAGGGATCGAATGCGCCACCGGAATGAATTCGACGCCGAACGGCCCGAGTTCAATCCGCCCGCCCGAGGGCACGACGGTGACCGGAATCTTCGGCGGATTGCGCTCGGCCGCGCATTTGGCCTCGAACAGCGCCGCGCTGAATTTGGTCGCATAGATCGGGCATTTCAGCTTCGGCCAGAGATCGATGATGGCGCCGAAATGATCTTCGTGGGCGTGCGTCAGCACAAGCCCGACCAGGTTCTTGCGCTCTTTCACCAGAAAACTGATGTCGGGCATGATGGTGTCGATGCCCGGAAGATGTTCTTCGTCGCCGAAGGAAACGCCGAGGTCGACCGCCAGCCAGGCCCGCTTTTGGCGGCTGCCGAATCCGTAGATCGACAGGTTCATGCCGATTTCGCCGACGCCACCGAGCGGCGCAAAGGTGAATTCGTCACCGCCCGCCATTAACTTGCCCTCACAGAAGCGGCCAAGCCGAAATGCACATCGCCGGCCGAGATCGGCACGCTGTCACCGGTGGAAGTTCGTACGATCATGCAGCCCGTGTCATCGATGGTGTCGAAAATGCCCGTTACCGTTGCCTGGCCGGTGTCGACCGCGACAGGCTGTCCGAGTCCCGCCGCCAGCGCCAGCCAGCGCCGCCGGATTTCGCCAAAGCCCCTGCCCCCGTCCCAGATGCCGCGGCACTCGGCCCAACTGTCAGACAGGGCCGTGAAGAGCTGCTCGGCGGTGATCTCAAGGCCTAGCGCACGCAGCGACGTAGCGGGCACAGGCGTGCCCTCCGGCGCCGCAACGACATTGGTGCCCATGCCGACCACCACCGCGAGCCCCTCGCCTGGTGCCGCCTCGGCCTCCAGCAGGATGCCGGTCAGCTTGGACTGGCCCGCCATGACGTCGTTCGGCCATTTGAGGGAAAAGCCTGATGAAGCCCGGCCGGCCACGGCCTGGAGCGCGCCCGCCAGTGCGAGGCCGGCAGCAAAGCCGAGCGTTGCCGCGGTCGCGGGTGCAACATCGAAGGTTTCAAGCACGCTGGCGGCCAGATTGCCGCGCGGAGCGATCCACGGCCGGTGCCGCCGCCCACGGCCTGCGGTCTGCTCTGATGTGACAAACCACATCGGGCCACGCTCCCCCGCGCCGGCGCGCGCCATGGCTTCCGAATTCGTCGAGCCGATCTGATCGAAGCTTGCGAGCCGGTAACCGGCCGATATGGCTCGTGGACCGAGCGCGAAAGCCATTTAAAAGAGAGACTTGGCGGCGGCTGATGCCATGCTCACCAGCGGTCCGGGATAGGCAAAGAAAAAGATGGTGAAGAGCCCGGAGATTGCCAGCACCGCACGCAATTCGACGCGCATCGGATCAAGCTGGCTCAACGGCTCGTCAAAATACATCACCTTGACGATGGAGAGATAATAGAACGCGCCCACCACGCTGGTCAGCACGCCAATGACAGCCAGTGCAAACAGGTTGGCCTTGATGGCCGCGCTGAAGACGTACCATTTGGCGAAGAAGCCCGCGAGCGGCGGCACGCCCGCCAACGAGAACAGCAGCATTGCAAAGAAGAACGCGAGCAGCGGATTGGTGCGGGAAAGACCCGAGAAGTCGCTGATGTTTTCGACATGCTGGCCGTTACGCTTCATGGCCAGGATGACCGAGAAGCTGCCGAGCGTCATCGCGACATAGATCGCGATATAGACGAGCACGCCCTGCGCACCCTCCGCCGTTCCGGCAGCGAGCCCGACAAGCGCAAAACCCATATGGCCGATCGAGGAATAGGCCATCAGCCGCTTGATGTTCTTCTGGCCGATCGCCGCGAACGAGCCCAGCGCCATCGACGCGATCGAGACGAACACCACGATCTGCTGCCATTGCAGCGTGATGCCGGGAAACGCCGTGAGCGCCACGCGCGTGAAGACCGCGAGCGCCGCGACCTTCGGGGCCGAAGCAAAGAAAGCTGTCACGGGGGTCGGCGCGCCCTCATAGACGTCGGGCGTCCACATGTGGAACGGCACGGCCGACACCTTGAAGCAAAGTCCGGCCAGCAAGAACACGATGCCGAACACGATACCGATGCTGCTGGTCGTCGCAGCGGCCGCGATGCCGGCAAAGCTGACGGTGCCGGTGAAGCCATAGATCAGCGAGGCGCCATAGAGCAGCATGCCGGAAGAAAGCGCGCCCAGCACGAAATACTTCAAGCCGGCTTCGGTCGATTTGATGTCGTCGCGGTTGGAGGCGGCCACCACGTAGAGCGCAAGGCTCATCAGTTCGAGCCCGAGATAGAGCACGATCAGATCGCCCGCCGAGATCAGGATCATCATGCCGAGCGTCGAGAGCAGCACCAGAATGGAATATTCAAAGATGCGCCGGGACGGATCGGCCAGGAATTCCGTCGAGAGAACGAGCGCCGCGCCCGAGCCGATCAGCGCCAGAATCTTCAGGAAGCGGGCAAAGTCGTCGACGATGAAGCTGCCGCCAAACGTGGTTAGCTTGCCGGCCGGCAACGTCAGCTCAAGCACGCCCACAATCACCAGCAGGACGAGCGAGAGGGCTGATATCAGCCCGGTGGTGCGGACGCCCCGAAAGGCCCCGACCATCAGCAGCGCCATGGCGCCGACCGCCAGAACGAGTTCCGGCAGTACGGGCTGCAATTGATAACCTGCGCTCTCAAAGCTCATGGGCGTTTTCGTCCAGTTTTAGTGGATCAACGCGGCCGCCTTAACGGCCGTCACTGCGGTATTGTAGTTGTTGACCAGTTGCTGCACCGACGCTGCCGACATGTCGAGGATCGGCTTCGGGTAGAAACCGAACAGGATGGTCAGGATGACGAGCGGCGCCAGCGTCAGGCCCTCGCGGAACGTAAGATCCTTGATCGAGGCAAGCGATGGCTTGACCAGCGCGCCGAACACCACCTTGCGGTAGAGCCAGAGCGCGTAGGCCGCCGAAAGGATCACGCCGGTCGTCGCGAAGACGGCGGTCGGCAGCGAGGTCTTGAAGGTGCCGAGCAGCGTCATGAACTCGCCGACGAAACCGGAGGTCCCCGGCAGACCGACATTGGCCATGGTGAAGACCATGAACACCAGCGCGTAAAGCGGCATCCGGTTGACCAGCCCGCCATAGGCGGCGATCTCGCGGGTGTGCATGCGGTCGTAGACGATGCCGACGCAGAGGAACAGCGCGCCGGACACGATGCCGTGCGAGATCATCTGGAACACGCCGCCCGCCACGCCCTGCATGGTGCCGGCGAAAATTCCCATCGTGACGAAGCCCATATGGGCCACCGACGAGTAGGCGATCAGCTTCTTGATGTCTTCCTGCATCATCGCGACCAGCGAGGTGTAGATGATGGCGATCACCGACAGCGTGAAGATCAGCGGCGCGAATTCGTGCGAGGCCAGGGGGAACATCGGCAGCGAGAAACGCAGGAAGCCGTAGCCCCCCATCTTCAGCAAAATGGCGGCTAGGATCACCGAGCCCGCGGTCGGCGCCTCGACGTGCGCATCCGGCAGCCAGGTGTGCACCGGCCACATCGGCATCTTCACGGCAAACGACGCGAAGAAGGCAAACCATGCCCACATCTGCAACGAGCGCGGCACGGCCGTGTGCATCAGGGTCGGAATGTCGGTGGTGCCGGCGTTCCAGTACAGCGCCATGATCGCGAGCAGCATCAGCACCGAGCCGAGCAGCGTGTAGAGGAAGAACTTGAAGGATGCGTAGACCCGGCGCGGTCCGCCCCACACGCCGATGATCAGGAACATCGGGATCAGGCCGCCCTCGAAGAACAGGTAGAACAGCACGAGGTCGAGCGCCGAGAAGGTGCCGACCATCAGCGTTTCCAGAACCAGGAACGCCATCATGTATTCGCGCACACGCTGCTTGACCGATTTCCAGCTCGCCACGATGCAGAACGGCATCAAGGCAGTGGTCAGGATCACGAAGGGCAGCGAGATGCCGTCAACACCCATGTGGTAGGTGATGGCGCTCGCAAGCCACGGCGCCTTCTCGACGAACTGAAAGTCCGCGATCGCCGCATCGAAACGCGCGACCAGGATCAGCGACACCGCAAAAGTCACGAGCGTCGTCCAGAGCGCGATCCAGCGCGCATTGCGCTGCGCAGCCTCGTCATCGCCCCTGACCAGATAGATCAGCAGCGCGCCTACCGCCGGCAGGAAGGTAACGACCGAAAGAATGGGCCAGGTCGTCATCGATTAGCCTCCCGCGCCGAAAATGAACCAGGTGATGAAGCCGGCGACTCCGATCAGCATGGCGAAGGCGTAATGGTAGAGATAGCCGGTCTGAAGCTTGACCGCATTTCGCGTGACGTCGAGCACCCGCGCCGAGACGCCGTCCGGCCCGAAGCCGTCGATGATGTAGCCGTCGCCGACCTTCCAGAGGACCCGGCCGATCCACTTTGCCGGCCGCACGAAGATGAGGTCGTACAGCTCGTCGAAGTACCACTTGTTGAGCAGGAACTTGTAGAGCAGCGGCTGCTGGTTCGCCAAGTCCACCGGCAGGTACGGACGGCGGATGTAGAAGAGATAGGCCACGGCCAGACCGACGCAGCATCATCACGGTCGGCAGATTGTCCCAGCAGAGTGCGGCATATGCTCCATGTCTTCGAGGATATGCGGATTCATCTTCAGCGACTCGCGGAAGAACTCCTCGACGCCGTGCGGCCCGGTGAACATCTCCTTGAAGGGGAAACCGGCCGCGATCGAGCCGATCGCCAGCAAGCCGATCGGAACCAGCATCGTCAGCGGAGCTTCGTGCGCCGCTTCGTAGTGTTCCTGATCGTGCGGTTCGCCGAAGAAGGTCTTGAAGATCAGACGCCACGAGTAGAACGAGGTCAGGCCCGCCGCCACGACCGTCGACAGATAGGCGTAGCCTGCGAACGGATTATGCGACGCATAGGCCGACTCGATGATCGCATCCTTGGAGAAATAGCCGGCGAACAGCGGGAAGCCCGTCAACGCCAGCGTCCCGATGGTCATCACCGCAAAGGTATAGGGAATCTTCCTCCACAAGCCGCCCATGTTGCGGATGTCCTGCTCGTGATGCATCGCGTAGATCACCGAGCCTGAACCCAAGAACAACAACGCCTTGAAGAAGGCGTGGGTGAACAGGTGGAACATGCCGACCGAATAGGCGCCCGCTCCCATCGCCACGAACATGTAGCCGAGCTGCGAACAGGTCGAATAAGCGACGATGCGCTTGATGTCGTTCTGGACGAGGCCGACGGTCGCCGCGAAGAACGCGGTGGTCGCGCCGACCAGCATCACAAAGGCCTGCGCCGTCGGGGCCAGTTCAAACAGCGGCGACAGCCGCGCCACCATGAAGACGCCGGCGGTGACCATGGTTGCGGCGTGGATCAGCGCGGAGACCGGCGTCGGGCCTTCCATCGCGTCCGGCAACCACGTGTGCAGCAGGAACTGCGCGGACTTGCCCATCGCGCCCATGAACAGCAAGAGGCAGGTCAGGGTCAGCGCATCCGGATGCCAGCCGAAGAAGTTGATGGTCTTGCCGGTCAGTCCGGGCGCGGCATGAAAGATGGTCTCGAAATCGGTCGAGCCGATCAGCATGAACACGGCGAAAATGCCGAGCGCAAAGCCGAAGTCGCCGACACGATTGACCACAAAGGCCTTGATCGCGGCCGCATTGGCCGACGGCTTCTGGTACCAGAAGCCGATCAGCAGGTAGCTCGCCAGACCCACGCCTTCCCAGCCGAAGAACAGCTGCACGAGGTTGTCCGACGTCACCAGCATCAGCATCGCGAAGGTGAACAGCGAGAGATAGCCGAAGAACCGCGGGCGGTTCGGATCCTCGTCCATGTAACCGATCGAATAGAGGTGAACGAGCGACGACACCGAGTTGACCACGACCAGCATCACAGCCGTCAGCGTGTCGACGCGGAGAGCCCAGGACACCTGAAGATCGCCGGAGTTGATCCACGGGAACAGGTCGATCCGCACGTCGTGATGGCCGAAGCCGACCTCGAACAGCGTGAACCAGGACAGCGCGGCAGCCACCAGCAACAGGCCGGTGGTGATGATTTCGGCGGCGCGCGACCCGGCCGCGGCCGGTTCCGTCACATGATGGTCGTCGTGACCGTGATCGTCATGGCCGTGGTCATCATGCGCATCCGACGCGTGAGCGTGCGCGTCGTCGTGGTGGTCGACCTCGTCACCGCTGGGATTTCGTGCATGCGCGCCGGTAATGGCGATCACGCCCGCGATGAGGGCGCCAATCAACGGCAGAAAAACGATTGCCTGGATCATGTCGCGCGCCTAGCCCTTCATCAGATTGACGTCTTCAACCGCGATCGAGCCACGGTTGCGGAAATAGACCACGAGAACGGCAAGACCGATCGCGGCTTCCGCGGCCGCCACCGTCAGCACCAGCAGCGCATAGACCTGACCGACGATGTCGCCGATGAAGGTCGAGAACGCGACCAGGTTGATGTTGACGGCGAGCAGGATCAGCTCGATCGACATCAAGATGACGATGATGTTCTTCCGGTTGAGGAAGATGCCGAGAATCCCGAGCGTGAACAGGATGGCGCCGACCGCGAGATAATGCCCAAGACCGATCGTCATCGCACCCACTCCGCCGCGTCCGCATCCTGCAAGCCCTGGCCTGAGGCCACCTTGCGTACGCTCATCGCCGTTTCGGGCGACCGCGCGTTCTGCACGTTGATGTCCTGGCGCTTGACGCTCGCCTTGTGCCGCAGCGTCAGCACGATCGCACCGATCATCGCGACCAGAAGCACCATGCCGGCAATCTGGAAGTAATGGATGTACTTCGTGTAGAGCACGAGGCCCAAGGCTTCGGTATTGCTGACATTGGTCGGGATCGCCGGCCGTGATCGACTTGGCGACATTGGGGTTGATGACCCAGCCGCCGCCAACCAGCAGCAGTTCGACGAGGAAGATGCCGCCGATCACGAGCCCGACCGGCAGGTACTGGATGAAGCCCTCGCGCAGCTCGGTAAAATCGACGTCGAGCATCATGATCACGAACAGGAACAGCACCGCGACCGCGCCGACATAGACGACGACCAGGATCATCGCCAGGAACTCCGCCCCCATCAGCACGAACAGGCCGGAGGCGTTGACGAAGGCGAGGATCAGGTACAGCACCGAATGCACGGGATTGCGCGAGACAATCACCATGACCGCGGATGCGACGCAGACGCCCGCAAAGAGATAAAAGAACAGGGCCGGAAGGATCATTCTCTCACCTCACCGGTACGGCGCGTCGAGTTCGATCGACTTGGCAATCTCGCGCTCCCAACGGTCGCCATTGGCGAGCAGCTTTGCCTTGTCGTAGTAGAGTTCCTCGCGCGTCTCGGTCGCGAATTCGAAATTCGGCCCCTCGACGATCGCATCGACCGGGCATGCCTCCTGGCACAGCCCGCAATAGATGCACTTCACCATGTCGATGTCGTAGCGAACGGTGCGGCGCGTGCCGTCGTTGCGCCGCGGACCAGCCTCGATCGTGATCGCCTGCGCCGGACAGATCGCCTCGCAAAGCTTGCAGGCAATGCAGCGCTCTTCGCCGTTCGGATAGCGGCGCAGCGCGTGCTCGCCACGGAAGCGGGGCGAGATCGGCCCCTTTTCAAAGGGGTAATTCAACGTCGGCTTCGGCTTGAAGAAATAGCGCATGGCGAGAAAGAACGCCGATACGAATTCCGACAAAAGAAGCGAGCGGGCGGTTGCGTTGATGTTGACACTCATAGCGACCTCATTTCGGCGCGATCCCCGCAAGTTGCAGCACGCCCGCAACGATGACGACCATGGCGAGCGACAGCGGCAGGAACACCTTCCAGCCAAGCCGCATCAACTGGTCGTAGCGGTAGCGCGGCACGATGGCCTTCGCCATCGCGATCAGGAAGAACATGAAAAACAGTTTCAGCGCGAACCAGATGATCCCGAACGGAGCCCAGTTGAGCGGCCACACGTCGATCGGCGACGTCCAGCCGCCCAGGAACAGGATCGTAGCCAGCGCGCACATCGTGGTGATCGCGACATACTCGCCGAGCATGAACAGCAGGTACGGCGTCGAGCCGTATTCGACCATGAAACCGGCAACGAGCTCCGATTCCGCCTCGACCAGGTCGAACGGCGGGCGGTTGGTTTCCGCCAACGCCGAAACATAGAACACGACGAACATCGGAAACAGCGGCCACACATACCAGTTGAGGATGGTGAGCCGCGGCAGACCGATCAGCGATGCCAGCCCGTGCAGCTTCTGTGCTTCCACGACGCCGGAGAGATTGAGCGTGCCGGCGCAGAGCAAGACGGTGATGATCACGAAGCCGATCGAGACTTCATAGCTCACCATCTGCGCCGCCGAGCGAAGCGCGGCAAGGAACGGATATTTCGAGTTCGACGACCAGCCGGCCATGATGATGCCGTAGATCGACAGCGACGAAATCGCGAAAATGAAGAGAACGCCGACATTGATGTCGGAGATCACCCAGCCGAGATTGGTCGGGATCACGGCCCAGGCGGCGAGCGCGAGCACGCAGGAAACCAGCGGCGCCAACAAAAACACGCCCTTGTTGGCGCCTGCGGGGATGATCGGCTCTTTCAGCACGAACTTCAGCAGGTCCGCAAAGGATTGAAAGAGGCCCCAGGGCCCGACCACGTTCGGGCCGCGCCGGATCTGCACCGCCGCCCAGATCTTGCGGTCGGCAAGCAGGATATAGGCGATCGCAATCAGCAACACGACGAGCACCAACAGGCTCTCGGCGACCATGATGATCAGAGGCCAAAGGGTACTGGTCCAGAATTCGGCCATCACGTCACTCCGCTGCCGTCAGCATGTGCCCGTGGGCAAGCCGCGAGCATTCCGCCATCACCGCGGATGCCCGCGCGATCGGGTTGGTCAGGTAGAAATCGTCGACGACGGCCTTGAACGGCACCTTCTCGACGTCGCCGCCGCGGCCAGCCAGCGTCTTGAGATCGGCAGGATTCCCGGCCTCGATCTGATCGATCCGCATCAGGTGTGGCGCCGTCTTGAACACCGCCTGGCGCAACGCTCGCGAGCGAGTCGTAAGGCAGCTTCTTGCCCAGCACTTCCGAGAGCGCGCGGATGATCGCCCAGTCCTCGCGGGCCTCGCCCGGCGGGAAGCCGGCACGGTTGGCCATCTGCGCCCTGCCCTCGGTATTGACGAAAATGCCGGACTTTTCGGTGTAGGCCGCGCCCGGCAGGATCACGTCGGCGCGGTGGGCGCCGGCATCGCCGTGGGTGCCGATGTAAACAACAAACGTGCCATCCGGCGCTTTCACTTCGTCGGCGCCAAGCAGGAACAAGACATCGAGCGTGCCGAAGGCCGTCATCTGCGCCAGGTTGAGACCGTTTGCGCTCGCCGCAAAACCGATATCGAGCGCGCCGACGCGCGAGGCGGTATTCTGCAACACCGCAAAGCCGTTCCAGCCGTCCTTCACCGCGCCAACGTCGAGCGCCAGCTTTGCGGCCCGCGCCAGCATCGCCGCCCCGTCGCGTCGCGTGAAAACGTCCGGACCAACCAGCACGATCGGGTTCTTCGCGTTCTTCAGGACATCGGCGAAGGAATGCTTGCCGGCGGCGAGATCCGCAAGCGAGTCCGCGCCTGCACCGATATAATCATGCGCGTAGATCAGGTCGGCCTTGGCGCCGATGACGCCGACCTTGAGCTGACCGGTGCGCCACCGCTTGCGGATACGCGCGTTCAGAACGGCCGCTTCCCTGCGCGGGTTCGAGCCCACGATCAAAAGCGCATCCGCCTGATCGATGCCGGCTATGGTCGGGTTGAAGATGTAGGACGCGCGGCCAGCCTTGGGATCGAAAGCATCGCCGCCCTGAACGGCGAGATTGACCGAGCCGAACTTTGCCAGAAGCTCCTTCAGCGCAAACATCTCTTCGACGGCGGCGAGATCGCCCGCAACGGCGCCGATCCGCTTGCCGTCGGTGCGCGACATCTTTGCGGCAATGGCCGCGAAGGCCTGCTGCCACGATGCGGCACGAAGCTGGCCGTTTTCACGGATGTAGGGACGGTCGAGCCGCTGGGTGCGAAGGCCGTCGACGACGTGGCGGGTCTTGTCGGAAATCCATTCCTCGTTCACCGCCTCGTTGACGCGCGGCAGGATCCGCATCACTTCGCGCCCGCGCGTGTCGACGCGGATCGCCGAGCCGACACCGTCCATCACGTCGACGGACTGGGTCTTGCCCAAGTTCCCACGGCCGCGCCGCGAACGCATACGGCTTCGAGGTCAGCGCGCCCACCGGGCAGATATCGACGAGGTTGCCCTGCAACTCCGAGGTCAGCGCGCTCTCGAGATAGGTCGTGATCTCCATGTCCTCGCCGCGGCCGGTCGCGCCCATTTCCGGCGCGCCGCAGACTTCGGCGGAGAAACGAACGCAGCGCGTGCACTGGATGCAACGGTTCATCGACGTCTTGACCAGCGCGCCGAGATATTTGTCCTCGACCGCGCGCTTGTTCTCGGCGAAGCGCGACGTGTCGACGCCGTAGCCCATCGCCTGGTCCTGCAAATCGCATTCCCCGCCCTGGTCGCAGATCGGGCAATCCAGCGGATGGTTGATCAGCAGGAATTCCATCACGCCTTCGCGCGCCTTCTTCACCATCGGCGAACGCGTCGAGATGACCGGCGGTTCGCCGTTGGGACCCGGGCGACAATCGCGAACGCCCCAGGCGCAGCTCGCCACCGGCTTCGGGCCACCCTTCACCTCAACGAGGCACATCCGGCAATTGCCGGCGATCGAAAGCCGCTCGTGGTAGCAGAAGCGCGGAATTTCGGCGCCAGCCGCCTCGCACGCCTGCAACAGCGTGTATTCCGCGGGCACATCGATTTCTTTGTCGTCGACAATGAGTTTGGTCATTGCTGTCTCAGGTCTTTCCCAGCTTGCAGTCAGGCGGCGTGACGCTGGCGGTTTTCAGGGACGTCTTTACCCATTCCTGCGTCACGGTGGCGTAAGTCGTGAGATAGGCGGGTTCGGCCTGGCTTTTCTCGCAGAGAAACGCCAGATGCGGCTTCAGGTCGTAATTACAGGAGGCCAGCCACTCGCGCTGGTCGGAAAAGGCGTTGAACGCTTCCTCGCAGGCATAGAGGAAATACGAAACGAAGCTTTCATACTGGACCAGAACGTCATGGCTACCGGCCTTGATCGCCGCGTAATCGGGCGATGAAAACTTCGGGTTCTTGAACGCCAGATCCGTGTAGCCGAGGAACGCCTGTCGCGCGGCAACGGCGCGGTTGTTGGAGCGGATCTCGCTGACCTGGAACAGGATCGCCACAAAGCCGAGCAGCGCCACGGCCGCCTGCGCCATCTGCGCGAGCGTTCCGAATTTCTGCCAGAATGTAGCGGGCAATGCCATTGGTCCTACTCCGCCGCGACCATGTGAGCGGGATCGAGCACACCCTGATCGTCGAGATCGGCCTTGTGCGAATATTGATCGATCCGTTCCTCGATCTCGTGACGGAAATGCGCAATCAGGCCCTGGATCGGCCACGCGGCGGCATCGCCGAGCGCGCAGATCGTGTGCCCTTCGACCTGCTTGGTGACTTCCAGCAGCATGTCGATCTCGCGCTTGTGGGCGCGGCCGTCGGCCATGCGCGTCAGCACCCGCCACATCCAGCCGGTGCCCTCGCGGCACGGCGTGCACTGGCCGCAGCTTTCATGCTTGTAGAAATAAGAGATGCGGGCGATCGCGCGGATCAGGTCGGTCGACTTGTCCATCACGATCACGGCCGCGGTGCCGAGGCCCGAGCGCAGCTTGCCGAGGCTGTCGAAATCCATCGGCGTGTCGATGATCTGTTCGGCCGGCACCATGCGCACCGACGAACCGCCGGGGATCACCGCCTTCAGATTGTCCCAGCCGCCGCGAATGCCGCCGCAATGCTTCTCGATCAGTTCGCGGAACGGGATGCCCATCGCCTCTTCGACGTTGCAGGGGCGCTCGACGTGACCCGACACGCAAAACAGCTTGGTGCCGACATTGTTGGGCCGGCCGATGCCGGCAAACCAGGACGCGCCGCGCCGCAGGATGTCGGGCGCGACCGCAATCGATTCCACGTTGTTGACGGTCGTCGGACAGCCGTACAGGCCGACATTGGCCGGGAACGGCGGCTTCAGCCGCGGCTGGCCCTTCTTGCCTTCGAGGCTTTCGAGAAGCGCGGTCTCTTCGCCGCAGATATAAGCGCCGGCGCCATGGGCGACGTAGAGGTCGAACGGCCAGCCGTTGACGTTGTCCTTGCCGATCAGCTTGGCCTCGTAGGCCTGATCGACCGCCGCTTGCAGATGCTCGCGCTCGCGGATGAACTCGCCGCGCACATAGATGTAGCAGGCATGCGCGCCCATCGCGAAGCTCGCGATCAAACAGCCTTCGACCAAGAGATGCGGGTCGTGCCGCATGATCTCGCGGTCCTTGCAGGTGCCGGGCTCGGATTCGTCGGCGTTGACGACGAGATAGCTCGGACGCCCGTCCTTGGATTCCTTCGGCATGAAGGACCACTTCATGCCGGTCGGGAAATCCCGCGCCGCCACGGCCGCGCAGGCCGGAGGCTTTCATCTCGTTGATGATCCAGTCGCGGCCCTTGTCGATGATCGCTTTGGTGCCATCCCACGCGCCACGGCGGCGCGCACCCTCAAGGCCCCAATCATGCAGGCCGTAGAGGTTTTTGAAGATGCGATCCTTGTCCTCGAGCATCAGGTGGTTTCCTTCAGCGTAGTCGGTCCGCCGACGGGCGCGGAAAATTGGCGGTTAATCTGCGGGCCCGGCTTCGGCGCATTGCCGGAGGCAAAGCCATCGAGCACCTTGCCGAAGCTTTCCTTGGTCAGATCCTCGTAGGTGTCTTTCCAGATCAGCACCATCGGCGCGTTCACGCAGGCGCCGAGACACTCGACCTCTTCCCAGCTGAAATTGCCGTCCTTCGACAGCTCGAAGGGGTCGTGATGGATCCGGCTCTGGCAGACTTCGATGAGGTCGCCCGCACCGCGCAAACGGCACGGCGTCGTGCCGCAAACCTGGACGTGGGCTTTCTTGCCGACGGGCTGGAGCTGGAACATCGTGTAGAAGGTCGCAACTTCGAGCACGCGGATGTAGGCCATATCCAGCAGATCGGCGACCGCGCGGATCGCGGCTTCCGAAACCCAGCCCTCATGCTGCTCCTGAACCCGCCACAGGATCGCAATCACCGCCGAGGCCTGACGGCCTTCGGGATATTTGGCGATCTGCTTCTTCGCCCACTCCAGATTTTCCGGAGTGAACGTGAAGCTCGCAGGCTGAACTTCCTTGGGCGCAAGGCGGCGAACGGACATGGTGCTCAGTCTCTCATTGCATGCGGCGCGCGGCGCTGGCGTTGAGAGCGGCGATCCGCTCCAGCCAGAACGCACTTGATGTGCCGAAGACGTTGTAGCCGACGTTGGTTGAAACCTTGATGCGATCGAGGATCGAAAGCTCGGTCACGGTTTCAAGACGATTCGAACGCGGGTCGTAGACGATCAGCTTCAGCGGCGTCTGCTCGAGGATGTAACGCGACACGGTGTGATCGGGATCGTTGCCGTGCTCCTCGCACATGATCACGCTGTCGCCCGCGAGCAGTTTCGCGCCGCCCTTGATGGCGTCGATCTCGACGCCCTCGACATCGAGCTTGATGAGGTACTTGCCGCCGGCGGCAATCTTGCCGTCGTTGAGGAGATCATCGAGCGCGATGACCGGCACTTCCTCGCCGCCGTATCGGTGCCGCCGGCGATGCTGAACGCCTCGTGCTTGGTCCCGGACAAGTGCGCGGTGCCCTTGGTCGCGCCGATCGCGCATTTCATCGTCTCGAAACGATTGCCGTTGACGCTGGCGTTGTTGGCGAGCTTGGCGAAATTGTCCGACGACGGCTCGATCGCGATGGCCTTGTGCGCGCCGAACGGCTTGCTCGTCACCAGTACCGACCAGTAGCCGTAATTGGCGCCGCAATCGAGCAGCGTGTAGTCGACATCGCTCGAATGGCGAAACAGCAGTTCGAGCTCGTCTTCGTAACTGTACGAGCGGTTGAGCAACTTGCTCCAGTAGCCGTCGCCATAGGGAAACTCGAACGTCGCATCCTCGTTCAGCTTGATCGCGATGTTGCGCGCGGGCAGCGTCTTGCGCAGCAGATTGGCGCAACCGATGTAGCCGCGATGCGAGAAATGCGACGATATTTTCGATCCCGTCGCCAGCGCCAGCGCAGCCGTCCGCTCCCACAGGTTGGCCCCTTCCAGGGCCCCCGAGGCGCGGTCGAACTGGATGGGCGGCGGCGCAGATCACCGGTCGACCTCTCCGAACACGATGTCGAGCGAGCCGAGAATGGCCGAGACGTCGGCGAGCAGATGGCCGCGGCAGATGAAATCCATCGCCTGCAAATGCGCAAAGCCCGGCGCGCGGATCTTGCACTTGTACGGCTTGTTGGAGCCGTCGGCGACGAGATAGACGCCGAACTCGCCCTTGGGCGCTTCGACCGCCGCATAGACTTCGCCGGCCGGCACATGGAAGCCTTCGGTGTAGAGCTTGAAGTGATGGATCAGCGCTTCCATCGAGCGCTTCATCTCGCCACGGCGCGGCGGGAAGATCTTGCTGTCCTGAACCGCGACCGGCCCCTGCCCGTCGGCCGCGCGCAGCTTGGCGATGCACTGCTTCATGATCTTGACCGACTGCCGCATCTCTTCCATGCGGATGCAGTAGCGGTCGTAGCAGTCGCCGTTCTTGCCGATCGGAATGTCGAAATCCATCTCGGCGTAACATTCATACGGCTGCGACTTGCGCAGGTCCCAGGCGGCGCCGGAGCCGCGCACCATCACGCCGGAGAAGCCCCACTCCCACGCCTGCTCCAGCGTCACCACGCCGATATCGACGTTGCGCTGCTTGAAGATGCGGTTTCCGGTCAGCAGCGTTTCGAGATCGTCGACCACGGTCGGGAAGGCATCGCACCAGGTGTCGATGTCGTCGATCAGCTTCGGCGGCAGGTCCTGGTGCACGCCGCCGATGCGGAAGTAGGCCGCATGCATGCGCGAGCCCGAGGCGCGCTCGTAGAACACCATCAGCTTCTCGCGCTCCTCAAATCCCCACAGCGGCGGGGTGAGCGCGCCGACGTCCATCGCCTGCGTGGTGACGTTGAGAAGATGCGAGAGAATGCGTCCGATTTCGCAGTAGAGCACGCGGATCAACTGGCCGCGGCGCGGCACCTCGATGCCGAGCAGCTTTTCGGCCGCCAGCAGAACGCGTGTTCCTGATTCATCGGCGCGACATAGTCGAGCCGGTCGAAATACGGGATCGCCTGCAAGTAGGTCTTGTGCTCGATCAGCTTTTCGGTGCCGCGATGAAGCAGTCCGATATGCGGATCGACGCGGGCGACGACCTCGCCGTCAAGCTCCAGCACCAGACGCAGCACGCCGTGCGCGGCCGGATGCTGCGGACCGAAGTTGATGGTGAAGTTGCGAAGGTTTTGCGGCTGCTCGTTCATGGCTTCGGCTCCGCTTTCGCTTTCTCATCGCCCGGCAGCGGGTAATCGGCGCCTTCCCAGGGCGACATGAAGTCGAACTTCCGGAATTCCTGGTTGAGCCGGACCGGCTCGTACAGCACCCGCTTTTCCTGGTCGTCGTAACGCACCTCGACGAAGCCGGTGAGCGGGAAATCCTTGCGCAGGGGATGGCCGTCGAAACCGTAATCGGTCAAGAGCCGCCGCATGTCGGGATGACCGACGAAGATCACGCCGTAGAGATCGTAGGTCTCGCGCTCGAACCAGTCGGCGCCGGGAAACACGTCGATGATCGACGGCACCTGCGTGGTCTCGTCGGCTTCGGCGCGCAGGCGGATGCGCGCGTTCAGCGTCGGCGACAGCAGGTGATAGACGACATCGAACCGCTTCTCGCGGCCGGGATAGTCGACCGCCGTGACGTCCGTCAGATTGACGAAGCGGCAGGCCGGATCGTCCTTCAGATGGCGAACGACATCGACGATGCGTCCGACCTGCACATCCACCGTGAGCTGATTGAAGGCGATCGAGTGGCCCGTCGCCGCGCCGGCCAGCGCGCCAACGATCGTCTGCCCCAGAGCGTCAAGCCTGCCGTCGTCCATGACCTAAAAACCCTAGCGTTCGATGGTTCCAGTGCGCCGGATCTTCTTCTGCAGGAGCAGAACGCCGTAAAGCAGCGCTTCCGCCGTGGGCGGACAACCGGGCACGTAGATGTCGATGGGCACGATGCGGTCGCAGCCGCGCACCACCGAGTAGGAGTAGTGATAGTAACCGCCGCCGTTGGCGCATGATCCCATCGAGATCACGTAGCGCGGTTCCGGCATCTGGTCGTAAACCTTGCGCAGCGCCGGGGCCATCTTGTTGGTCAGCGTGCCCGCGACGATCATCACGTCGGACTGCCGCGGCGAAGCGCGCGGGGCGAAAGCCGAAGCGCTCGACGTCATAGCGCGGCATCGACACCTGCATCATTTCGACCGCGCAGCACGCCAGTCCAAACGTCATCCACATCAGCGAACCCGTGCGCGCCCAGGTGATCAGGTCATCGGTCGCGGCGACGAAGAAGCCCTTGTCGGAAAGCTCGTGGTTGATCTCGAGAAAATACGGGTCGTTGGCGCCGACCGGCTTCCCGGTGGAGGGATCGATGATGCCGGTCGCGGCCCGGGCAACCGCCGGCGCGAACCCTGGCTTGGCGGGAGCGGGGCTCAATCCCATTCGAGTGCGCCTTTCTTCCATTCATAGGCAAAGCCGACCGTGAGCACGGCCAGGAATACGAACATCGACCAGAACCCGGTCGCGCCCAGCTTTCCGAACGCCACCGCCCACGGAAACAGGAAGGCCACTTCGAGGTCGAAGATGATGAAGAGGATGGCGACCAGGTAGAAGCGGACGTCGAACTTCATGCGCGCGTCATCGAAGGCGTTGAAGCCGCACTCATAGGCCGACAGCTTTTCCGGATCGGGCTGCTGGAAGGCCACCACGAAGGGCGCGATCAGGAGCACCAGGCCAATCAGGCCGGCGACGGCGATAAACACCACGAGGGGAAGGTAATTCTGCAAGATGCCGGTCATCGGCGGGGCCTTATTTTGCTGCGGTCGTCGGGGTCCGCAAATTCGTTCATTAGAATTGTTCCGAGGCTTAGCGCAGCGCACCAAGGGGCGCAAGACAAGCTATCTTGACGCCCTTCTCAGGCTTCCGACGCGTGGAAAACTGGCCCACGCCCTCGCCGTCCGCGTGCACGAATTTCGCGGTCCAAAATCCCGCGGGGCCGGCGATCCAGCCGGGCGGCGGTTTCAGCGCATCAAAATGAGGAATGAAACCATTTTGCGGAGTTGATGAAACCAGCCGGAAACAATTGGGGGGTACACCGGGAACCAACAGACGGCGCCCAAGACGCCCGGAGGCTTTCATGAACCACTCGATCCATTCCGCAGACCGTGCGACCCACCTCAAGATCGTGGTGATGGCGCTTGTGGCCGGAATTGCAGTCGCTGGCGTCGCCCTCGCGGCCCGGTCGGGGTCCGATTACACCCAGACCGCCCGTGTCCTGAAGGCCGGCAAGCCGGTCGTCCTGACCAGTTCGGATACATCAGTCGTGCGTTAATCCTCGTCCCCCCGAGGAACCTCGTCCCCCAACGAGGAGTGTGAAAGGGCCGCTTCCCCCAGCGGCCCTTTTGCTTTTTCGGCCATAGCCATTCGCGCCTGCAGGCAGGCGGGCGCTGCCGACTGAGAAGGGTCAACTGAGGAGGATACGAGTGAGGATAAAAGGCGGTGCCATCAAAAATGGCGCGAGAGACGGGACTCGAACCCGCGGCCTCCGCCGTGACAGGGCGGCGCTCTAACCAACTGAGCTACTCCCGCGGATGCTGCAATCTGTCGAAAGATTGGTCCGCACGGGGCACGAATTAAAGGGGTGCCTCTCGTTAGTCAAGGATGTTGCGGATCCCCCTGTCTCGCAGGGCTTTTTGCGACGTCGATGCAAAAAATGGCCTATTTCTAGGTCAAACAGCGTAAGCGGCCTAAATTCGAATCATTTAAGGCCTGCTACGCTTGGGTTTGTTGAAATCATAGATAACGAGGAGGGCCAAACATGGCGACCAAAGCAGCGACCCCTGCCACCATCACGCTGAAGCATCTCGCGGCTGATATCGCCGAGGCGCAGGAACTGTCGAAGAAGCAGGCCGAGGCCATCCTGACCGACCTGGTGGACCGGATTACCAAGCACCTGAAGCAGGGTGAGCGCATCCGCATCGTCGGTCTCGGCATCCTCCAGGTCCGCAAGCGCGCCGCGCGCACGGGCCGCAACCCTGCCACCGGCGAGCAAATCGAGATCAAGGCCAGCAAGAAGGTCGCTTTCCGCGCCTCCAAGGAACTCAAGGAAGCCGTCTGATAAAATCGACGTAAGCTGCTGGTTTTTCAAACAAATGATGTCATTCCGGATGCAATCGAATAGCCATCCGGGGTGACGCTACCGAAAGGCGGCGTTTTCTGTTACTCGCGCGTGCATGACGGAAAGCCAGCCCCTCAGCTTCGCCCACACCGTGACCGAGCGCTTCCTGCGCTATGTCGTGATCGACACCCAGTCCGACCCGGCCTCACCGACCTGCCCCTCGACCGAAAAGCAGAAGGACCTGGGCCGGCTGCTCGCGGCCGAGCTTCGCGAGATTGGCCTCGCCGACGCCCATCTCGACGAGAACGGCTACGTCTACGCCACGCTGCCGGCGACGACCGACAAGCCCGTGCCCGTGATTTGCTTCTGCTCGCACATGGACACCTCGCCGGACTGCTCCGGCACCCACGTGAAGCCGCAGATCGTCCGGAACTACGAGGGTGGCGACATCGTACTGACCGCCGATCCCTCCCAGGTGATCCGCTTCAAGGAACACCCGGCGCTCGCCCACCAGATCGGCCACGACATCATCACGACCGACGGCACCACCCTCCTTGGGGCCGACAACAAGGCCGGCGTCGCCGAGATCATGGACGCGGTCTATTTCCTGAAAAATAATCCGCAGATCAAACACGGCACGATCAAGGTGCTGTTCACGCCGGACGAGGAGATCGGCCGCGGCGTCGACAAGGCCGACCTGAAAAAGCTCGGCGCCGATTTCGCCTATACGATCGACGGCGAAAGCGCGGGCCAGATCGAGGATGAGACATTCTCGGCCGACGCCGCCACCATCGTCATCGAGGGCGTGTCCGCCCATCCCGGCTTCGCCAAGGGCAAGATGGAGCACGCGATCAAGATCGCGGCCACCATCGTCGAGCGCCTGCCGAAGAACCAGTCGCCGGAGACCACCGAGGGCCGCGAGGGCTTCCTGCATCCGATCGCCATCGGCGGCACGCTGGAGACGGCGACGCTTGGACTGATCGTGCGCGACTTCACCGAACAGGGCCTGCGCGAAAAGGAAGCGCTGCTGGAAACGATCATCCAGGGCGTGATGAAGAACTATCCACGCTCGACCTATCGGCTGGATATCAAGCCGCAATACCGCAACATGAAGCAGGTGATCGACCGTCACCCCGAGATCGTCGAATACGCCGTCGAGGCGGTCCGGCGCGCCGGATTGACGCCAGTGAAGACGTCGATCCGCGGCGGCACCGACGGTTCGCGCCTGTCGTTCATGGGACTGCCCTGCCCCAACATCTTTGCCGGCGAACACGCTTTCCACTCGCGGCTTGAATGGGTCAGCCGTCAGGACATGGAAAAGGCCGTGCAGACCATCGTCCATCTCGCGATGGTCTGGGAAGAACGGGCGTAGGTTCTATCTCAGACTTTTGCCGTCACGATCCAGATGGCGGCGTCGAGCAGAACCGTCTGTCCCTTTGCGAGCGGCGTCAACGCTTCGCGGATCGACTGGGCGGCGGCAGCCACGGTTTCCGGCGGATGATCCGTCAGGGCGCGCGCCGCCGGTCCGATTTCCAGCGAACTTTTGACCGCGGCATCGAGCCCGCCCCCGATCGCCACGTCGAGCGCGAGATCGACCGGCTCCATCGCGATATCTGAAAAGCCCGCGCCCTTGAGAATACGCTGCACGCGCTCCTCCGAGGCGAACGCGAACGGACCGGGCTCTTCCGGGCCCACCTGCGGCATCTTCGGAACGTGCTTATAGGCGGCCTGCAACGGCACCATGAAAAACGGATTTGAGCGCGCCTCCCGCCAGCAAGCGAAGGCCAATCGTCCCGTCCGCTTCATCGCCCGGCGCAAATTGGTGAACGACAGCACGGGATCGGCAAAGAACATCACGCCAAAGCGCGAGGCGAGCAGATCGAAACTCTCGGGCGCAAACGGATGGATCGTCGCGTCGGCAAGCTTGAATTCAACCGGAGCGCCGGGCGGTGTCACTTCGCGTGCCACCGCCAGCATCGGCGCGGAGATATCGATCCCCGTGACGTGTCCGCTCGGACCGACGGCCTTCGCGAAGGAAAAGGTGGTGGATCCGCTGCCGCAACCGACATCGAGCACGCGCTCGCCGCCTCTGATCTTCGCCCGATCGATCACGAGGTCGGCGATCGGCTGAAGCAGGATGTCCTGCACCGGCTGGCGTTGAGCCCAACGCTGGCCGCCGGCGCCGTTCCAGTAAGCAATCTGGTCCGCGTTTTGATCGTGCCCTACGGGTGCGTCCATTTTCCTGAACTCGCTGCCATGCCTCGCTGAGACGAAGACCGTAGCCGAGCCGGGTGATCCGCGGAAAGTAGAGTTCCTCCAGCTCATCCGCGCCTTGGGTCAGAGATTTCAGCGTCAACTACCGGATACGGATATAATCGGCCCGCTATCCGCTCTGCGTCCATCAATCCGTCGAGGAGGGGCACTTGTTTTCCAGGGCTTCAACTATCGTGCTGGCGCTTGCCGTGTTGTCCAGCACGCCGGCCAGCGCCGGCGGCGATCTCGCGTCTGCCTATCGCACCATCGCCGCGCAAGGAGTTCGTCGATCTCACACACAGCTTCGGACCATCAACACCGGTGTGGTCCGGATTTGGCCAGGCGAAATTCACACCGGCCTTCGATCCGAAAACCAAACGGCCCTACACCATCAAGGAAGACGGCTTCCGCACGACCACCTACGACATGGTCGGGCAGTACGGCACGCATGTCGATCCGCCGGCGCATTTCGCGGAAGACGGCATCACCATGGACAAGATCCCGCTCAAGCAGATGATCCTGCCGCTGATCGTGCTCGACAACACGCCGTATCAAAAGAGCGACGAGAACCACGCGTTCTCGGTCGCCGATCTCAAGGCTTGGGAGAGCAAGCACGGCAAAGTGCCGAAAGGATCGTTCGTCGCGCTTCGCACCGACATGTACAAGGACTGGGACAAGGATCCCGAGCGCTTCAAGCGCGCGCCCTTCCCGGCCTGGGCATTCGAGACCATCAAGTTCCTCTACGAACAGCGTGGCGTGGTCGCGAGCGGTCACGAGGCGATGGATACCGACACGTCAGACAAGATGGATTCGGAAACCTAGATCCTCACGCACGGTCACTATCAGATCGAGGTGATGGCCAATCTCGACAAGGTACCGGCGAGTGGCGCGCTGATCGTCGTCACCTGGCCGAAGGTGCGCGACGGCCTCGGCTTTCCTGCGCGGGCGTTTGCGATCTTGCCGTGAGGGATGTTCGCATGTCGGCGCGTCGAGAACGTCGACGCGCAGATCGGCGCGCAACGAAAACGATCGACTACGATTTGTTAGGAATTGCACCGCGCTGATTTGCCCGATTCCGATTCGTTCTTTGAGAACAAAATGGAGTCAGAGCGCGAACGATTGGACGACATCGCCTCGTTGGCAAACGCCTTTCACAAATCAAGCCCACGTGACCGCTCGCTCGAACTACGAACCTGGATCGCGACGGCTCGACTCACATTGGAGCTGCACATATTGTGCTGATGGGTGTCTGCGATCCTTATGGGTGGTTCTGCCTGCTGCTGATCTTTGGGCATTCAAAGAAAGCCGGCCTTATGGTCTTAGCCGTGAGTTTATGTGCGGGAATAATTGCAGCCCTGACGTTGCTGCGGGAAAGCAAACGACGACCAAGCCTCCGAACGATGCAATGATCAGGGGTGAAACATGAGCATCACTAACGTGCTGGTGACCATCGTCGTGCTGGCCATATGCGCCTACTTCGGGTTCTTGCGCCCGACCGGACTTGCAGGCCGCACGCGCAAAGAAGATGAGGAAGATCGTCGGCGCGATCTGACGACGAAGTGGCTGAACAAGCACGACGAGCGGAGCTAGACTTGCAAATTGGCTCCGAACGAAACGCAGCGAACCGGTCGACTACGATTTGTTAGGAAATGCGCCGCGCTGATTTGCCTGATTCCGATTCGTTCTTTGAGAACAAAATGGAGTCAGAGCGCGAACGATTGGACGACACGTCCGCCTGGAAGTTGAGACAATCGCGTGAAACGGCGTCTGGCAGTTGGTTGTCGACTGAGAAACCGATGTCCTGCGACACACAGCGATCTTGTGGCTGTTGTGGAAAGCCTTTCCGGCCAGCGGCGTCGGCGAATACTGCGGCGTCGGGGCAATCGGTCGTGAATTCAGAGAATGGTGGGCGGCTACGGATTCGAACCGCAGACCCTCTCGGTGTAAACGAGATGCTCTAACCAGCTGAGCTAGCCGCCCATCACCGCGCTGTTTAGCCTCGCGGGGCCCGTCCGCGCAAGGTCCGATACGGTCGCATAGCGTTGGATAGCGCGCATAAAAACGGCGCCCGAAGGCGCCGTTCTAATATTACCGGTCCACTGGGACTAGTGAGCGGTCAGGCCGCCGGGGGCTTCGTCGCCGGATTCCGGCGTCACCGGCACCTTGGCGTTGTCTTCCTCCCAGACGATCGGCACGGGGGTCCGCACCAGGGCCCTGGAGACCACTTCGTCGAGCCGGGCGACCGGGATGATGTTCATCCCGCCCTTGATCGCATCGGAAATCTCCGTGAGATCCTTGGCATTGTCTTCCGGAATCAAGACCGTCTTGATGCCGCCACGCGCGGCCGCCAACAGCTTCTCCTTCAAGCCGCCAATCGGCAGCACCCTGCCGCGCAGCGTGATTTCGCCGGTCATGGCGACCTCATGCCGGACCGGGATGCCGGTCATGACGGAGATGATGGCGGTCGCCATCGCGACACCCGCCGACGGACCGTCCTTCGGGGTCGCCCCCTCCGGAACGTGGACGTGGATGTCGCGCCGGTCGAACAATGGCGGCTCGATGCCGAAGCCGACGGCGCGCGAGCGGACAAACGATGCCGCCGCCGAAATCGACTCCTTCATCACGTCGCGCAGATTGCCCGTGACCGTCATCTTGCCCTTGCCGGGCATCATCACGCCTTCGATCGTCAGCAACTCGCCGCCGACATCGGTCCAGGCAAGGCCTGTCACGATACCGACCTGGTCGTCGCTCTCGATCTCGCCGTAACGATACTTCGGCACGCCGAGGAAATCTTCCAGGGTCTTCTCGGTGACCTTGACCGACTTCTTCTTCGAGATCATCAGCTCCTTCACCGCCTTGCGGGCGAGTGTCGAAAGCTCACGCTCGAGGTTACGCACGCCCGCTTCGCGGGTGTAGCGGCGGATCATCAAGAGCAACGCGTCGTCGTCGATCGACCATTCCTTGGTGTCCAGACCGTGCTTGGAGATCGCGGTCGGGATCAGGTGCTTGCGCGCGATCTCGACCTTCTCGTTCTCGGTGTAGCCGGCGATCCGGATGATCTCCATGCGGTCCATCAAGGGCCCGGGAATATTCAGCGTATTCGCGGTCGTGATGAACATCACGTTGGAGAGGTCGTAGTCGACCTCCAGGTAGTGGTCGTTGAACGTCGAGTTCTGCTCGGGATCGAGCACCTCGAGCAAGGCCGAGGACGGATCGCCGCGGAAGTCGGCGCCCATCTTGTCGATCTCGTCGAGCAGGAACAGCGGGTTCGAGGTCTTCGCCTTGCGCATCGACTGGATGATCTTGCCCGGCATCGAACCGATATAGGTCCGCCGGTGGCCGCGGATTTCGGCCTCATCCCGCACGCCGCCGAGCGACACGCGAACGAACTCGCGTCCCGTCGCCTTCGCGATCGACTTGCCGAGCGAGGTCTTGCCGACGCCGGGAGGCCCGACGAGGCACAGGATCGGCCCGGTCAACTTGTTGGCGCGCGACTGCACCGCGAGATACTCGACGATGCGGTCCTTGACCTTCTCGAGGCCATAGTGATCGCTGTCCAGCACTTCCTGCGCAGCCACGAGGTCCTTCTTGACCTTGGACTTCTTGTTCCACGGTATGGACAGCAGCCAGTCGAGATAGTTGCGCACGACGGTCGCTTCCGCGGACATCGGCGACATCTGGCGCAGCTTCTTCAACTCGTGCTGGGCCTTCTCGCGCGCTTCCTTGGAAAGCTTGGTCTTGTTGATCTTCTCTTCGAGATCGGCGAGTTCGTCCCGGCCCTCGTCGTCGCCGAGTTCCTTCTGGATCGCCTTCATCTGCTCGTTGAGATAGTACTCGCGCTGGGTCTTCTCCATCTGGCGCTTGACGCGCGAACGGATGCGCTTCTCGACCTGGAGCACCGAAATCTCGCTCTCCATCAGGCCGAGCACCTTCTCGAGCCGCGCCGTGACCGACAGCGTCTCCAGGATCGCCTGACGATCGGCGATCTTCACGGCCAGATGCGAAGCCACGGTATCGCCGAGCTTGGCGAAATCGGTGATCGCCTGCACGACGCCGACGACCTCGGCGGAGATCTTCTTGTTGAGCTTCACATAGCTCTCGAAATCCGACACGACCGAACGCGCCAGCGCTTCCGCCTCGACGGACGTCGCATCGGTATCGGCGAGCGCCACCGCGGTCGCTTCGTAGTATTCGGTTCGCTCGGTGTATTTTTCGACGCGCGCGCGCTCGAGGCCCTCGACCAGCACCTTGACGGTGCCGTCAGGCAATTTCAGGAGCTGCAAAACGCTCGCAAGCGTGCCGGTCTCGTAAATCGAGTCGGGCGCTGGATCGTCGTCGGACGCATTCTTCTGCGTCGCCAACATGATCAGCGCATCGTTCTTCATGACCTCTTCGAGCGCACGGATCGACTTCTCGCGGCCAACGAACAGCGGCACGATCATGTGCGGGAAAACGACGATGTCGCGCAACGGCAGCACGGGATAAGCGTGGCTTTCGCCGTGAACGATTGATGGCCGGGGTTTTGGGGTGGTCATGGCCTTTTCCTTTTGTTGTGCCCCCTTGGACGCCATCCGCATCATGCGCAACGGCCACAAGGTGCCAGATATTCCGAAACTGAGGCCTGAAAAAGCCGCCGCTTTCGGTTCCTGCCGGAGCGAATCTTTGAGCTGAATTCACCCCGCCGGTGATATTAGGTGGCTATCGGCGGCAGGGGTGTCAAGTCACTGAAAATGCCTGTGGGACAAGGCAAAATACGGCTTTGGACTAAGCCGAAACGGCCGCCGAAAGGCTCGGCAGCCGCATCAAGTACGCCATTACAAGCCCTTGGGGGCCTCAGGCGCTGGCGCTGGTCTCGACCGCGCGGTCGGAACGATCGGCGTAGATGTAGAGCGGACGCGCCGTTCCTTCCACAACTTCGCGCGAGATCACGACTTCTTCCACACCCTCAAGGCCCGGAAGGTCGAACATGGTCTCGAGCAGGATGCTTTCGAGAATGGAACGCAGGCCTCGCGCGCCGGTCTTGCGCTCGATCGCCTTGCGGGCAACCGCGCCAAGCGCCTCGTCGGCGAAGGTCAGCTCGATATTCTCCATCTCGAACAGCCGCTGATACTGCTTCACCAGCGCGTTCTTCGGATCGGTGAGGATCTTCTTCAGCGAAGCCTCATCCAGGTCCTCGAGCGTGGCGACGACCGGCAGACGGCCGACGAATTCGGGGATCAGGCCGTACTTCAGCAGATCTTCCGGCTCGACGTGACGGAAGATTTCGCCGGTGCGGCGATCTTCGGGCGCCAGAACCTGCGCAGCGAAGCCGATCGACGTCGAACGGCCGCGTGCGGAGATGATTTTTTCGAGACCCGAGAAGGCGCCGCCGCAGATGAACAGGATGTTGGTGGTGTCCACCTGCAGGAACTCCTGCTGCGGATGCTTGCGGCCGCCCTGCGGCGGAACCGAAGCCACGGTTCCTTCCATTATTTTCAGCAGCGCCTGCTGCACGCCCTCGCCCGACACGTCGCGGGTGATCGAGGGGTTGTCCGACTTGCGGCTGATCTTGTCGATTTCGTCGATGTAGACGATGCCGCGCTGGGCGCGCTCGACGTTGTAGTCGGCGGACTGCAACAGCTTCAGGATGATGTTCTCGACGTCCTCACCGACATAACCGGCTTCGGTCAACGTCGTGGCATCCGCCATCGTGAACGGCACGTCGAGAATGCGCGCCAGCGTTTGCGCCAGCAGCGTCTTGCCCGAACCGGTCGGACCGATCAGCAGGATGTTCGACTTCGCAAGCTCAACATCGTTGTGCTTGGTCTGGTGATTGAGCCGCTTGTAGTGATTGTGGACGGCGACCGAGAGCACCTTCTTGGCGTGGCTCTGGCCGATCACGTAGTCGTCGAGGACCTTGCAGATTTCCTTCGGCGTCGGAATCCCGTCGCGCGACTTCACCAGCGAGGATTTGTTTTCCTCGCGAATGATGTCCATGCAAAGCTCAACGCACTCGTCGCAGATGAAGACGGTGGGACCTGCGATCAGCTTGCGGACTTCGTGCTGGCTCTTGCCGCAGAACGAGCAATACAGCGTGTTCTTCGAGTCGCTGGCGCCAACCTTACTCATTCATATCTCCGTCCGCAGTTCGATCCAGCACGCTCGCTCCAATCCCGGAAGTTACCGGCCTCGATTTTTGAAAGTCCAAAAACCGTAGATAGAGCAAAATTCGTACCAAAAAAGACCCTATTCCCAACACGCTGCAAGAATCGCAGCCGAATTGATTCCCATGCAAGCATACCCTGAGCGACCTAGCCAACCATGCTCGCACCCGACTATCAAGAATTCGCTAATCGGCCGCCCGCCGGATATTCGTGACAATACCGTGATTTGAGCACCCATCGGTGAATTCTCGGCCGAAATCGGCGAAACGTTGCGCGATTGCCACGCCAGAATGCCGGGACGAAAGTGGAACTTTCGTCCCAACCGGGGTCAAAAAGGTCCCGCTTCGGGACCCATTTTCGGGCAAGCAACCGTTAACGCAAACTGAACGAACGAGCCCCGATCAGGTTGCCTAAAAGTTTCAGGTGGCTTTGAGCGGCGCGGGTTCTTCGGCGCGCTTTTCGAGCACCTTGTCGACCAGACCGAATGCCTTGGCGTCGTCGGCGGTAAGGAACTTGTCGCGCTCCAGCGCGTCCTCGATCGCCTTGTAGGTCTGACCGGTGTGCTTGACGTAGATCTCGTTGAGCCGCTTTTTAAGATTCAGGATTTCCTGAGCGTGCAGCATGATGTCGGTGGCCTGGCCCTGAAAACCGCCGGAGGGCTGGTGCACCATGATGCGCGAATTCGGCAGCGTGAAACGCATGTCCTTTTCGCCGGCTGCAAGAAGCAGCGAGCCCATCGAGGCGGCCTGTCCCGTGCACAGCGTTGACACCGGCGGACGAATGAACTGCATCGTATCGTAGATCGCGAGCCCCGACGTCACCACGCCGCCCGGCGAGTTGATGTACATCGAGATTTCCTTCTTCGGATTCTCGGCCTCGAGGAACAGAAGCTGAGCCACCGTCAGCGTCGACATGCCGTCCTCTACCGGACCGGTGACGAAGATGATCCGTTCCTTGAGCAGGCGCGAAAAGATGTCATAGGCCCGCTCGCCGCGATTGGTCTGCTCGACCACCATCGGCACGAGGTTCATGTAGGTTTCAACGGGATCGCGCATTAATCACCCAAAGGTTGGCTGGAACGGACATCCTTCGAACAGACGACACGAATTCTATCGCAGGCTGGAAGGGCGTTCCGTGATGCAGGACGTGCTAGCGGGTTCACAGATAGGCTCGGGATTTTCCTGCCACAAGAGCAGAAATCCCGGCCGATCGGCTGGTAACGAGAAGCTTGGCTGGGGCAGTTGAAGCTGATTCTGGCGCACAGGAACAGACGCCAGGCGGCGGCGCGGTACCCTTTTACGTCTCAACCTTAATGCTGAACTTACAAATGGTTAGGCGGCGCTCTTCTCAGCTTCATCGTCCTTGTAAAGCTCTTCACGCGAAACCTTCTTTTCGGTCACGGTGGCAAGTTCAAGGATGAAGTCGACGACCTTGTCTTCGTAGATCGGTGCACGCAGCTGGGCGAGCGCATTGGCGTTGTTGCGATAGAAGTCCCAGACTTCCTTCTCGCGGCCCGGCATCTGACGCGCACGCTCGATCACCGCACGGCCGACCTCGTCGTCGGTGACCGTGATCTTGTTCTTTTCGCCGATCTCGGAGAGCACGAGCCCCAGCCGGACGCGGCGGTCGGCGATCTTGCGGTATTCTTCCTTCGCGGCCTCTTCGGTCGTGTCCTCATCGGCGAAGGTCTTGCCGGAGGCTTCCATCTCGGACTTGACCGAGTTCCACATCAACTCGAATTCCTGGTCGATGAGCGACGGCGGCGCGTCGAAACGATGCGCTTCGTCGAGGCGGTCGAGCAGGACGCGCTTGACGCGCTGACGCGTGGCGCCGGCGAATTCGGCGGCGATCCGGTCGCGCGCGGCTTCCTTGAGCTTGTCGAGCGATTCCAGGCCCAGCGTCTTGGCGAATTCGTCGTCGATCGCGACATCCTGCGGCGCTTCGATCAACGAAGCCGACGTTTCGAATTCGGCCGCCTTGCCGGCGAGATCCTTGTTTCCATACGCTTCGGGGAACGTGACCTTCAGGGTCCGCGTTTCGCCGGCGCCAATCCCGACCAGCTGGTCCTCGAAGCCCGGAATGAAGGTGTTGGAGCCGATCGCAACCGGAATGTTCTCGGCGCTGCCGCCTTCGAACGCGACGCCATCGACCGTTCCCTTGAACGAGACCGTGACGCGGTCGCCGCTGGCGGCCTTGGCGCCGTCGGCCTTCGGCGCGAAAGCGCGGTTCTGGTCGGCGATACGCTTGACGGCGTCGTCGACCTCGGTGTCGGTCACCTCGGCGACCGGCTTCTCGACCTTGAAAGTCTTGAAGTCGGCAAGCGAAATCGGCGGCACGACCTCGATCGCAACCGTGTAGGTGAGATCGGTTTTGCCCGCGAGCAGTTCCTCGACCGCTTTCTCTTCGGTCGGCATCGTGATCTTGGGCTCGGTCGCCAGGCGGAAGCCGCGCTCGGTGAAGAGCTGCGAATTGGTGTCGCGGATGGTCTGGTCGATGGTTTCCGCCATCACCGAGCGGCCATAGACCTTCTTCAGATGCGCAACCGGCACCTTGCCGGGACGGAAGCCGTTGAGGCGAACCTTGTCCTTGAGCTCCACCAGACGCGCATCGGCCTTGGCATCGAGATCAGCCGCGGGAACGCTGATCTGAAACTCGTGCTTCAATCCTTCGGCGACCGTTTCCTTGACCTGCATGGCTTTCAATCTTCTCAAATTGAGGTCCGGCACCAACCGGACGGCTTGTTGTTGATGGCGCACGGCCTCACGCCTTGCGCTGCTGGTTTCGGCAGTCTCCAAAACCCTTTGAAATTCTTGCCTTATTCCAGTGACCCGGCAGTCGGGGTCTTGAGAGCGCCGGGCAACCGGCGGCCCTTAGGCAACAGGCTGACGCTCGTAACCCAATGATGGAACGAGATCAACAGTTCCGAAGGCGAATGCGAGCCAAAACCGGCGAAATCCGACCTGACGTCGATCATGGGTCAGGCGGACCGCGCGGTTCCGAGACACCGCCCGAGCCAGCAGCCGGCAAGATATCTGATCGAAGCAGCGACGGGCGGAGCGCGTGGACGCGACGGGAGCATTTGGTGCGGGCGGAGGGACTCGAACCCCCACAACTTTCGTCACTGGAACCTAAATCCAGCGCGTCTACCAATTCCGCCACGCCCGCAAGGAAAAGCATGATGTTGGGCCGCGATGCGGCGGGCGGCGTATAACATGAGCCGTCAGGCCGCAGCAAAACTTTATGTGCCAGCGGCCATCGAACATGCGCTAGCCGGGGATATTGTGCGGAATGGGTCCGCACCAAGCGGTCGCATCAGGATACATGTCAGATCATATTCTTTGGCCGAACCGGCGTGCGGTAGTAGCGGGATTGGCGGCCGCCACCTTGCTGCGAACCAATGACTCGGCGCTGGCGGCGCAGCCGCTTTCACTTCGCGCCCGCGCGGACCTGCTTGAATTGAGAGAAGGGCAGCAAGCCACGCCGATCTGGTCGCTTGGCGATCAGGCGCTTCGTTTCAACCGCGGCGATCGTCCGGATATTGCGCTCGCCAACGAACTGCCGGCACCGGCGGTGCTCAACTGGCGTGGCGTCGACGGCGTTGCCGCCGCTGAACCCATACTGAGCCGCCCTTCCCTGAAACCCGCCGGCAGCGATGCATTTCAGCTTCCGTTACGCCACGCCGGAACCTGTCTCTGCGACCTCGCACTGCTCGGCGACGGCGCGGCGCGACCGGCACGGGCGCTTCCGCTGATCGTGGCCGAAACCGAACCGGTGGCGGTCGATCGCGACGAGGTGCTCCTGATCGAGGGCTGGCGGCTGAAGGCGGACGGCACGGCGCTGGCGCCGGGCCTCGATCCCGGCGGCACGACCGCCATCTACACCGTCAACGGACAACGAACGCTGGAGATCTCCGCGCGCGGCCGTGAACGGCTGCGGCTTCGTTTCATCAACGGGCTTCAGCGCCAGGTGATTGCCTTGAAGATCGAGCACCACGACGTGACGGTCATGGCGCTCGACGGCCAGCCGGCCGAGCCGTTCCTGGCGCGCAACGGCGCCTTTGCATTGGCTCCCGGCGGCCGTGCCGATGTCTTTGTCGATGTCGCACCCGACGCCCGCAGCACGCCGATCCTGATGCACGACGGCGAGGCGGCGCGCCCGATCGCCCAACTGGTCGTCTCGAACGAAGCACCGTTGCGCGATGCAACGCTTCCCGCGCCAACGGCATTGCCGTCAAACGGTCTTCCCGCGAAGCTCGACCTGAAAGGCGCGTTGCGCGTCGATCTTCCGCTCAGTGGCGATGCAAAGGACTGGCTGCCGCCTGCGGCGTTTGCGGCGACCACTTCGCCGGCCTTTCGCGCCAGGACCGGCCGCACGGTGGTGCTGTCGCTGATCAACCGCGCGTCAACGACATCGGTGTTTCATTTGCACGGCCATCACTTCCGGCATCTCGACCGTCTCGACGATGGCTGGAAACCGTTCTGGCTCGATACGATTGCGATCGACGCCGGGCAAACGCAGCGCATCGCCTTCGCTGCCGAATTTGCCGGACGCTGGCTGCTTGAAGCCATCGAGACGCGCTGGAGCGCGCCGAAGCTCGTGCGCTGGTTCAGCGTCGACTAGATTTCCGCCGCGCTAGACTCTTTCCCTGACGCGTTTTCTTGACGCGAACCGGTGCCCACTTCGCTCGAAAACGCTTTAGTACTCGATGCCGAACTCGTCATAGAGACGGCGTGTCACCGCCGGCAACGTCTCGGGAAGATCTTCGGCGATCAATCCCGGTCCGGCCTCGCGCGCGGCTTCGCCATGCATCCACACGGCGATCGACGCGGCCTCGTATGCCGTCACCCCCTGGGCCAACAATCCCGCGATCATGCCCGCCAGCACGTCGCCCGCGCCGGCGGTCGCCAGCCATGGCGGCGCATTGGCGGCAATCGTGGCGCGCCCGTCGGGAGAAGCGACCGTCGTATCCGGTCCCTTCAACAGCACCACCGCACCGGAGCGTTCGGCGGCATCCCTCACCCGCTCGAGTTTCGAGCGCAACGGATTCTTGTTGCTGATATCGCTGAACAGCCGCGGAAACTCGCCCTCATGCGGCGTCAGGACGACCTGCGTATCCTGCGCGCGCTTGATCGCCTCGAACAATTGCGCCGGGTTGCCGGCAAAACTTGTCAGCGCATCCGCATCCAGCACCACCGCGCGGTTCGCCGATAGCGTGGTGAGCACGAAATCGCGGGTACGTTCGCCGACGCCGGCGCCCGGTCCGATCACGTAGGTATCGAGACGTTTTTCGTTGAGCAATTCGGCGAACTCGACCACCGTATCGACAGGGCGAACCATCACGGCGGTCAGCGCCGAGGCATTGACCGCAAGTGCATCGCGCGGCGACGCCAGCGTCACGAGGCCGGCGCCTGCGCGCAAGCGCGCCCCGCGCCGACAGACGCGCCGCGCCCGTTGCGGCCATTCCGCCCGAGACGGCGACGACATGGCCGCGGCTATATTTGTGGCCTTCGACGGTCGGGACCGGATAGGCGTGCTTCCACGACGAGGGCACGTTCTCGAAGGTTTTGGGCGCGATCTCACCCAGCACCGCCGCGGCGATTCCGATGTCGGCGACGCGCACGTGACCGCAATGCAGCCGTCCCGGCAACAACAGATGCGCGGGCTTGCGGCGGAAGAACGTGACGGTCTCTACCGCGCGTACGGCCGTTCCCATCACGGCCCCCGTGGTGCCATTGATGCCGCTTGGCAGATCGACAGCCAGCACAGGCGCACCGTTGGCGTTGATCGCCTCGATCATGTCGAACGGCTCGCCCTTGACCGGGCGGTCGAGGCCCGCCCCGAACAGCGCGTCGACGATGAGCGCCGGCCTGCCGATGGCCTGCGGGTTGAACGGCAGCACCGGATATTTCCAGCCCCGCGCCGCCGAGGCGGCATCGCCTTGCAGGCTGTCGCGCTCGCACAGGAGAATGACGGAGACGTCGCGGCCGCGCGCGGCGAGTTCGGCCGCCGCCACGAAGCCGTCGCCCCCGTTATTGCCGGGACCGGCGATCACCAGGATCGGCCCGTCCTCGACAAGGTCCATCGCCGCTGCCGCGACCGCCTGTCCGGCGCTCAGCATCAGCGAGAAGCCCGGCGTTCCGGCCGCGATCGCGAGCCGGTCGGCACGCTCCATCTCAGCGGTCGTCAGAACTTCCATGCCTAATCCCCTGACAGAAGCGCCTTTTCCGAAGGCAGTTTTTGCAATTCAGCGACCGGCAAAGCCGGAATGACTGCACAACGATTGACCTATTTGCCTAATTTTAGTGCTGCACTATGATTGGCCGATGCCGATGAAGGTCTTTCGGAGCCAACTAAAATATTGATATTATTCCAAAATCTAACGTCCTAACGGTTTGGCATAGACCCTGCTTTCGAGGAGCCATTCGGAACGGCACACGAAAGTCACATGAAACCTCGTGTGGCCGCCGGGCCTATACCATTCACGCAGTCCGCGACAACAAACTTGAACGTCCTAGAGACCATGAATTGCCGGGAGGCAAGCTAGTGCGGCGAATTTGAAGTTCCTATCAGTGTAGCCGCAGGTTCGTCATAGGAACTCCAAATTCAAGGCTGCACTAGAATCAATAACTTACTAGAGCTCCTTGATTCCGAAGTTCGCATCAGAGGTTGCGGCGATATAAGGCGAACTTTGGAATCGGAGCCTCTAGTGAAGAAAATTGAAGCCATCATCAAGCCGTTCAAGCTGGACGAGGTTAAGGAAGCGCTTCAGGAGGTCGGACTTCAAGGCATCACGGTCACGGAAGCCAAGGGTTTCGGGCGTCAAAAAGGCCATGCCGAGCTCTACCGGGGCGCGGAATACATCGTGGACTTCCTGCCCAAGGTGAAGATCGAAATCGTCATTTCGGACGAACTCGTCGAACGCGCCATCGATGCAATCCGCCGCGCCGCCCAGACCGGCCGGATCGGCGACGGCAAGATATTCGTCTCCAATATCGAGGAAGCAATCCGCATCCGGACCGGTGAATCCGGTCTCGACGCGATCTAGCCAACACCGGGATTTGACCACGTCGGGAGAAGGCTGGCGCCACCGGTGGCCGAAGTGCCGCTTTTCGCGGCATTTGCAGACTTACTCCGATATTGTGTTGAGGATTTCCCGATTGTATTGACGACTATCCGACCGTCGCCCGTGCGGTCCAGCCCGAGATATCCATCCCAGATACCCACCCAAAACAACCTTCACAGGGGGAAGCATGAAGACCGCCAAGGACGTCCTCAAGTCGATCAAGGACAATGACGTCAAGTATGTCGACCTGCGCTTTACCGATCCGCGCGGCAAGTGGCAGCACGTCACTTTCGACGTCAGCATGATCGATGAAGATATTTTCACCGAGGGGACAATGTTTGACGGCTCGTCGATCGCCGGCTGGAAAGCGATCAACGAATCCGACATGTGCCTGATGCCCGACCCCGTCACCGCGACGATCGATCCGTTCTTCGCCGAGACCACCATGGTCATCACCTGCGACATTCTCGAGCCGACCACGGGCGAGCCCTACAACCGCGACCCCCGCGGCATGGCCAAGAAGGCCGAGGCCATGGTCAAGTCGATGGGCGTTGGCGACACCGTATTCGTCGGCCCCGAAGCCGAGTTCTTCGTGTTCGACGACGTGCGCTTCTCGGCGCTGCCGTACAACACCGGCTTCAAGCTCGACTCCGCGGAATTCCCGACCAACTCCGACACCGAATATGAAGGCGGCAATCTCGGCCACCGTATCCGCACCAAGGCCGGCTACTTCCCGGTGCCGCCGCAGGACTCCGTGCAGGACATGCGCTCGGAAATGCTCGGCGCCATGGCCAAGATGGGCGTCAAGGTCGAGAAGCACCATCACGAAGTCGCTTCCGCCCAGCACGAACTCGGCATGAAGTTCGACACGCTGACGCTGATGGCCGACCACATGCAGATCTACAAGTACTGCATCCATCAGGTCGCCCATATCTACGGCAAGACCGCCACCTTCATGCCGAAGCCGATCTACGGCGACAACGGCTCGGGCATGCACGTTCACCAGTCGATCTGGAAGGGCGGCAAGCCGGTATTCGCCGGCAACAAGTATGCCGACCTCTCGGAAACCTGCCTCCACTACATCGGCGGCATCATCAAGCATGCGAAGGCGATCAACGCTTTCACCAACCCGTCGACCAACTCCTACAAGCGCCTGGTGCCGGGCTATGAAGCCCCCGTGCTGCTCGCTTATTCCGCGCGCAACCGCTCGGCCTCCTGCCGCATCCCCTACACGTCGAACCCGAAGGCCAAGCGCGTCGAGGTGCGTTTCCCCGACCCGATGGCCAATCCATATCTCGGCTTCGCCGCGATGCTGATGGCCGGCCTCGACGGCATCAAGAACAAGATCGATCCGGGTCCGGCGATGGACAAGGACCTCTACGATCTGCCGAAGGAAGAGTTGAAGGCGATCCCGACGGTGTGCGGTTCGCTTCGCGAAGCGCTGGAGAGCCTCGACAAGGACCGCGCGTTCCTCAAGAACGGCGGCGTGTTCGACGACGACTTCATCGACGCCTACATCGATCTGAAGATGCAGGAAGTCGAGCGTTTCGAAATGACGCCGCATCCGGTCGAGTTCGAGATGTATTACTCGCAGTAAGTTCTGCGCGAATTCAAAAAGCAAAAGGGGCGCGAAAGCGCCCCTTTTTATTTGATCTGATGGTTGTCGCCTACATCCCGTGGCTTTCGAACACCTTCTTGCAGGATGAACTCAGGCTGGCGCGCTTCATCTGAAGACATTGCTGCACGGCGTTATCATCGCCGAGATCCTTGCGGCAGAAGCGCTGGGCGTCGCGCGAGCACGCGGCCTGCTCCTGCTTGGTGCCCATATGCTGGGCCTGCGCGATGCCGTCAGCACCGAGCAAGACCGCCAAACCAAAAACAATCGTCATCGTGCGCATGGATGTCCTCCGTGACGGAAAGACATCCAACTTGGCTCGGTGACGTTGGTTCCCCGAGAAAGATCGCCCCGGATCGCGCTTGCGCGTGGTTCGTTACGCCTTTGCCGCTTTCCGGTTTGCAGCAAGCCGCTCATCGACCAGGGCAACCTGCGCGTCAAGCGCCGGATGCCTCAAGCCCTTCTGAAGGGCAATCAGCTGCACCAGCTTGTCGGCGCGTTCGATGTTCGGCGCACCGTTCTGCAATGCGCGCGCGGCGGACGCCGGTCGAGACAGGCTTTGGGCAGCGGCGGCGTATTTTTCAAACGGCACGAGATCGGACGGATTGGCGCCGAGCTTCACGCAGAGATCGAACACGAAATTGTAGACCGAGCGCGATTCCTCGATGTTCGAATGCACGGCTTCCTGCGCCGTCCGCATGCCGTCCTTGGTGACGCAGCGGTAGTTGCCGGCCAGCAGCATCGACCATTTCGCCAGCGGCACCCAGATCGAATCGTAGGCCTTCAGTTTCACCGGCAGTTCAATCTCGTCTCCGGCGATCTTGAAGCGCGCGCCATCCACGTCCTTTTCCAGGTTGCGAATGATCTGCGTGTCCTTGTCGTCCTCGAACTTCGCGCATTTGAAGTTGGTCGGCAGCGTGACCAGAAGCTCGTTGGCCTTGCCGTCCGGCGGACGGATCGCCTGCGGGTCCGGGCTGTTCAGCGTGATCTTGTGCGGATTGACCGAATCCCAAACGCGCGGATCGGTATAGGCCGCCTCCAGCGCCTTGTAGTCGAGACCGGGAATCCGCTTGATGTAAGGGAGCGGCGGCATGTTCATGATCGACATGCAGGGCACGCCGGATTTGCCGACCGCGTCCAGCAACTGACGCACGCCGTCGGAGCGATATTGCGGCTCCTGCATGCACAATCCGACCAGATCATACTTCGACGGATCGACACCGGTCGCGGGGCCTGCCGTCACCTTGCCCGGCAGCTTGCGGAACTCGAGCAGAACCGGATCCTTGCGGCCACGCACCGGCAGGGTGACCTTGAAGCCTTCCGCATTGATCAAATCGGCTTCGGCCGGCAAACACACGAGGTGAATTGAATGGCCGCCGAACAGCAGCTTGGATGCGAGCAGCGATCCATATGATGCGCCGAGGAGGAGAATGTTGTAGGCGGGCATTTTATTTTTCCTTTTGCGTTGTCCCGTTGCCGGCACACGCCCATCGGCGCGACGTGCCTGAAAGTCGGCACTAGTACCGCCGATCTGAAGTCCCTGCACCACAAGCGGCGAATTCGATCAGGGACTTCAGATCGATAAAGCGGTACTAGAATTAACAAGTTTGCTGGTGCCCATGACTTTCCGAAGTTCGTGAAGGTGGGTGCCGCGATGGAGCAGAAACTTCGGAAAGTGGGCGCTAGCGGCTTGCCGGTTCCCTTTAGAATTGGACTTCGCCGAGTTCAAGGGGCTCGCATGAAGCGAGCGCGCAGTGCCGCGTCGCACAAATATGTTGGCGGTTTGGTGCCGCGTCGCACAAAACATTACGTGCGAGAAATTACATGACCGTCAAATGCTCACACGCGAAACAACTTGGCGTAACGCGCCTTGATGTCCTCGCTTTGCGCCTGCACGGCGACCGGATCGGATTTGAGCATCTTCACTTCCGACATCGGCTTCTGCCCTGCCCTCGGCTTCACCTGGGCGTGGAAAGAGCGATGCGCGAACTCGTTCACCAGCATTTGCTGCGCTTCAGCGCTGAAGAAGAAGCTCTGGAACAGCCGCGCCGCATTCGGATTGGGCGCGTCCTTGAACACGCCTGACGGCACGATGATGAGCGGCGAGCCTTCGGCCGGATAGACGGCTTCGACCGGCTTGCCCTGATCCTTGAACACGATGAGGTTGTAGTCGTTGCCATCGGCCATGACCGCGCGCTCGCCGAGCATGATCTTTTTCGGCGGATCGCCCGCAGATTGCACCTGCATCACCTTTTGTTGAGCGAGCTTTTCCAGATACGACCAGCCGAGGTCGCGCGAGAGCACGAACGTCGTCGTCAGGATGGCGCCTGAGTAGCTCGGATGGCCCTTGACCAGCTTGCCCTGCCATTTCGGATCAAGCAGGTCGGCGTAGCTCTTCGGCGCCTCCTCCGCCTTCACCAGATTGGTGTTGTACCCGATCACCTCCAGCCACGCGCAGGAGGTGGCGTACATGCCTTCGGGATCGAACTGATCGGCCGGAAAATTCTTCACGACCTCCTCGGGCAGGAATGGCGCGAGCCAGCCTTTCTTCTTCCAGTCGAGGTAGTGCGAAACGTCGGTCGAGTTGGCGACGTCGACCGCATGAATGCCGCTGTCGTTCTCCTGCGCGATGCGCTGGAAAATCCGCTCGGCGCCGGAGCGCTCGACGCGCACCGAAATGCCCGGATATTTGGCCTCGAACATCTTGCCGAGCCGCTCGGCCACGTTGAGCTCGATCGCCGCGTAATAGGAAACCTTGCCTTCCTTCTTCGCGGCCTCGATCAATTCCGGCGTCACGGCCGAGGCAGACACGGCGGCCTTGGCCGGCTCGGCGAACAGCATCCCCGCCGCCGCTCCCGCGGAGGCTCCCATCACCTCGCGCCGCGACCATTTCCGATTGTCCATGAGCTTCTCTCCCCGCGGGCCTAGCTGTTGTCTTTGAGCTGGCCGCTGTTTTTGTTGGTTATGGGGTGCCATGTTAGCCAACATTGCGCGGCGGGGCACTAGCGCTTTGGGCGAATGGGCTTCCCCCGCCGCGTTGCATGCAGCAGGCGCGACGCTTGCACAAGGGGCCGAGAGCGGCGAGCCGCTTGCTCACTACTTGGCGACGCTCACACCCTTGAGGCCCTTCGCGTTGATCGCTCCTTGCACCGCCCCGGTATCTTTGGCTTCGTCGACGAGCTTTGCGAGGAGAGCTTGCGCTGCGAAAGAGCGACCTTTTGGCAGCGCGGCGGCCACGAGAACGGTCCCAAAGGCCCCGGGCACGATTTTGGCGCCCTGCAGGGCCTCAGCGGCGGGATATCCAACGCCAAAGTCCGCGCCAAAGACGCTGGCCTTGCCGGAGCGCAGCAGGTCAGCCGCATCCGCCGCGATGGTCGGGCTCAGGGGAATACGGACGATCTCGGCCGTCTTGATCTCCCGCGTGAGCACCCGGTCGGAGGGAGCACCACGGATCGTGCCAATCTTCACACCCGCTTTATCGACCGAGGCAATGTCGGGAAATTCTAGTCCCGGCGCGGCTACGTAGACGAGACTGACGGCCCAAAGGTCCGTCGTGGAATCCGCCTTGTCGGCAGGAGCAAGGACGCGCGGACCAATGGCGACGTCCCATTCCCCCTTCCCGAAACTTTGCAGATAGGCGTCCGGGTTCGGATACATGACCGGCTCAACGGTCGCGCCCAGCTTCTGTCCAATGAACCCCGCGACCGGCTCGGCCACGCCCCCGAGCACTGTGATGGCAATCATTCCAACGCGCAGTTTTCCGCCAGGTGCGATTTCAGAGGCGGGCGACGTCTGTCCGAATGCGACGTCAAACAAACTCGCCAGCAACGCAATCGATAGAAGAAGTCGTCCCATGCACGTCGCCTCTGAACGTGGAGTCCAACTCTTGCAGCAGTCCATGATGACCAAACGAACTATCATGCCGCACGGACAAATTTTGACGGCTCAGGCCAAGGATCGCAAGGCTGCGGGTGTGTCGAGCACCCGGCATTCCCTGCGCCCTCTGTTTGAGGGCACGTTCATTCAAAGCTCGGGCATTCAATGCCGCGAGAGCGATGAGGTGTGTCTACTGCCTATGGGAAAGCTTACGCCGCGACGGAATCGCGAAGCGCCTTGCCGAAGGCTTCGAACAGCGCGCGGTTGATCGGATTGCGCTGTGGATCGTACTCGGCGTGCCATTGCACACCGAGCGCAAAGGACGGCGCATCGGCAATACGGATCGCCTCGATGGTGCCGTCTTCCGCAATCCCCTCCACCACCACCCGCTCGCCGGGATCGAGGATGCCCTGACCATGCAGCGAGTTGACGCGGATCGTGTCACAGCCGAACAGTTCGGCGAAGGCGCCGCCCGCGAGCAGCTTGACGTCATGCCGGTCGGCAAAGATCACCTTGGGGTCGGGATGAATCTCGCCATTCTCCAGCCGCGGCATCCGGTGGTTCATGCGGCCCGGCAATTCCCTGATCTCGGGGTGAAGCGAGCCGCCAAAGGCGACGTTCATCTCCTGAAGGCCCCGGCAGATGCCGAACAGCGGAATGCCGCGGGCCACGCAGGCCTCGGACAAGGTCAACGCGACCTCGTCGCGCGGGATGTCGTAGGGCTCGTGCCTGGTGTGCGGTTCGGTCTTGAAGCGGGTCGGATGGACATTGGCGCGGGCGCCGGTCAGCACGATGCCGTCGACCACGTCCAGCAGGGCTGGAACGTCGGTGATTTCCGGGCAACCGGCAAACACCAGAGGCAAGGCGCCAGCCACCTGGGCGATGGCGCGAAGATTTCGCACCCCAACTGCCTGGACGTCAAAGCGACCTTCGATGCGGTGGGCGTTCCCAATCACACCGACAACGGGCTTCCTCATACCTCTCCATCTCACGAAGCGTTCGAAGCGGTGATAATGCACTCCGGCCTGCGCCGGATCAACATTCCGGAACCGCTTTCCACGGCTGTGCTGATCTGCAATGGATTCATTCCTCGCCGGCCGGTCTGGCTTCTGCCTCAACCGGCTGCGGCAAACGGCCATGTGGCGGTTCAGAAGCTCGAAACATGGCTCCCGAAGGGGCGACGAACGTCGAATCGCGACACCGGCTGGCTTGATCGCGGGCCGTTTTTGTCGAAAGAGTGGGCTTGAAATGGGAAAAGTGAAGCGTGCCGCAGCCATCGGATGACCACCACCAGAACAGAGCCGACCTCGCCTGGGCAATTGCCGTCGGCGGCATTGCGACCGTGGCTTTCGCGAGCCTGTTGCTGTTCGCCTGGTCGTTTGCGACCGCGCTGTTTCTGATCTTTGCCGGCGTATTGCTCGGCGTGACGCTCAACGCCCTCACCCACCAGCTCGGCCGCGTGGCCGGCGGGCCGCAGCCGCTTCGGTTGGCGATCGTGTGCCTCGCGCTCGCCGGGTCGCTGACGGGCGTCATATTCCTCGGCGGGGCCACGATTGCGCAGGAGGCGACCGCGCTGAGCGGCACCATCAAATCGCAGCTCGTCAACGTGAAGAGCTTTCTCGACCGCAACGGGATCGATACCAGCTACCTCGATCTCGCCAATCCTGCCCAGGGTCAGCCCGGCGCGACGCCCGGCCAACCTCCGCACAACCTTCCGAGCGCCGGCACGCTTGCCTCGAGCGGCGGCGCCATCGTGAGCCAGACCTGGAAGCTCCTGCTCGGCACGCGTGAGCGCGGTCGGCAACTTCTTCATCGTCATCTTTCTCGGCCTCGCCTTTGCCGCCCAGCCGAGCCTTTATCGCAACGGGCTTTTATACCTCGCGCCGGCAAGGCATCGCGCCCGGGCAACCCTCATCATCGACCGGATCAGCGAGACGCTGGAGCGCTGGCTGATCGCGCAGATGCTCACCATGGCCGCGGTGGGCGCCGTGACCTGGCTCGGTCTCGCCATCATCGGCATTCCCGGCTCGTTCATTCTGGGCATCCAGGCCGGCCTGCTCGCCTTCATTCCGACGGTCGGCGCGATCGTCGCGGGCGTCATCGTCGTGCTCGCCAGTCTCGCCTCGGGATGGATCGCGACGGCGAGTGCGTTCGGCCTCTTCCTCGGCGTGCACGCGCTCGAGAGCTACATTCTCACGCCGATCTTGCAGCGGCAGGCGCTGGATATTCCGCCTGCCACGCTGTTCGCCTTTCAGATCCTGCTCGGCATCGTCTTCGGGATCTGGGGTCTTGCGCTGGCGCTGCCGTTGATGGCGATCGTCAAGGTGCTGATCGATCACTTCAAGGCTGACCCAGCGGCCGCTTGATCTCAGCTCACCACGGTTTCGGTGTGCTCGACGTCCGGCGGGGCGGCGAAATATTGCCCGACCAGTCCGCGCCAGGTCTGGAAATCCTCGGAGCCGCGGAAGTCGACGGTGTGGTTTTCCAGCGTCGCCCATTTCACGAAGAGCCGGTAGCGCGTCGGCTTTTCGACCGACTTTTGCAGCTCCATGCCGCTGCAACCCTTGGCGCGCAAAAACAGCGGCTTGGCCTTGGCGACACCGGCTTCAAAATCCTTCTCAGTGCCGGGCTTGACTTCGATCTGGGCGATTTCGGTGACCATTTTTCAGCCTCTCCGTTGGGGAGGCTTGTCTCTAGCCGAGCCTGCAGAAAAGAAAAGAGGCGCCCGCGAAGGAGGCCTTTGCGTTTAGCCGAAGAGCAGGACCGTACCGACGATCATCATCGCGCAACCGACGAACATCACGATGGGCCAACGGCTGGCGTAGCGGCCGCTGGCGCGGCGCTCGGAGATCAGCGCCGCCTCATATTCCTCAGCGGTAGAGAACATGCAGGCGAAGCCGCCACGCGCCGACGCGGCCGCTGCTTCGAGCGAGTTCAAAACGGCTTGCGGATTGCGCCTGCGGATCGAATCCATAGGCATAAGGGTACGGAGCGGATGGTAAACAGCGGGTTACCAGCCGCGCCTCCTTCGTCACGCCAGGCGCGGCACCGCCGTCACGGGGCGCGCGGAGCCGGCGGTCTTGCGACGCCAGTGCTCCAGCGACAGCGGCAACTCTTCGGCCGCTTCGACGCGGTTACGGCCGCTGCGCTTGGCCTGGTAGAGCGCGGTGTCGGCGGCCGCCAGCAGCACTTCGAGCTCGGTGCCCGCCGGGCCGCCGGCCACGCCGATGCTGACCGTGGTGTCGACCGGGCCTTCCTCGCAGACGATGCCGGAGGCCTCGAAGGCCTCGCGTACCCGCTCGGCCACGACCACGCCTTCCTCGAGCGGACACGGCAGCAGCGCGGCAAACTCCTCGCCGCCGATACGTCCCGAGAGATCGCTGAGACGCAGATTGTTCACAACGACGGCCGAGAACAGCTTCAGGATCTCGTCGCCCGCGGCATGGCCGAAGCGATCGTTGATCGACTTGAAGTGGTCGAGGTCGAAGATCAGCGCCGTCACCGGACGTCCCGCATGAGACTCGCGCTCGATGACGCGCGAACACGCCTCGGAGAAACCGCGGCGGTTGAACATGCCGGTCAGCGGGTCGGCCGAGGCGGCGTTCTTGTGCGCGGTTACGGCGCGTTCGGACACCAGCATGAAGATCAGGAAGACGGTGCCGACAGCATACAAAAACAGCTCAACGGCGAAGACCGTCACCCAGATGCTGTCGTCAAAGGCGCGATCATGCGGATGCAGGAGATCGCCAAGCAGGATCGGCAGCATCAGGACAAAGCCGTGCAGCACAGGGACGGCAACCGACGGCCAGCGCGAGCGGAAGGTCCGGCGGCGTTCGCTCCACAGTTCCTTGGCGGTGAACGCGGCATAGACCGCAACGATTGCGGCGCCGACGGTCATCCGTACTGCGGTGGCTCCCGGCGGGAGCGTCATGACTGCGGCGACCCAGACAAGCGCCCCGAAAGCGATGCCGGGATAGCTCGGCTTGCGGCCGTGGAACAGCCGCGATGCATTCCAGACCATGCCGCAGGTCAAAAAGCCGATGGCATTGATCACCAGCGCGAACATGTCGCCGAACCGCGCGGCTCCGAACGTCCACAACGCCACCGAGGCTGCGCCCACGAGATATGCCGCTCCCCACCACTTCAGTGCGGCGACTTTCTCCTGAAAACTGAAGAACAGGAGCATCATGCCGAGCAGCGCCGCGATCATCGCTGCGACGGTGTAGAGCGTAGAAGTATCGAGCGACATGGTGTCACCGGAAGGTTGTGATGCACAGGCATAGACGCGCGGCCGAGACCAACGCATTTCACAACCTAAACCCCCGGTCTTGGCAATCCGTTTGCTTCGGGCCGCAAGTTTTCCGAAAAAAATTGCCTCAACTCATCAACAAAAGAGCAACAAAGACGCCCGCATGGGGCGGGCCTGATTTTCGGTATTGGCCGCGTTCGCGGCAAATTGTAACGAAGAGCTTAGTGCTTCGCTATCGATGCCGTTCGCCGATATTTGTCGATCAACTGCGCCATCTGGACCGGGAAAATGAGCCTTACGACCTATTCACTATATTTGGCAGCCGTGGCCGTATTGGTACTATCGCCCGGTCCGACGATGCTCACCTGCATGACGACGGCCCTCAACGAGGGCAAGATCAAGCGCCCTCGCGGCGGCGGCCGGCAGTATCAGCGCGGTCCTTGGCGTCATGACGCTTTCGGCCTTGGGCCTCGGCGCGTTGCTGGCCGCATCAGAACTCGCCTTCACGACGGTGAAGGTGATCGGGGCCATCTATCTTATCTGGCTTGGCATCAAGACGTTCCGCAGCGAACCCGGCGTCTCCGATATCAAGAAAACCTCCGCGGATTCCGGCAAACGCCTGCGCTCACCCTATGCGAGAGGCTTCCTGGTCGGATCCAGCAACCCCAAGGCCATCCTGTTTTTCACTGCATTTTTCCCGCAATTCCTGAACCCGATCGCGCCGTTCGCACCCCAGTATGCGATCCTCGCTTTCACCTTCGTTACATTCGAATTCAGCGTGCTGGCTGCATGTGCCACCGGGGTCTCCGCCATTGCACCCGTGCTGCGGTCAAGCTGGCACATGCGCTGGATCAACAAGGTGACAGGCGGGCTATTCGCCACGATGGGCGGTCTCTTGTTGTTTGGCCGCCGGCACGCCTGAGCCAAAAAAGAAAAAGGGCTGCAAGTGATGCAGCCCTTTTTGCAACCGTTGGATAAATGTCGCCGCTTAGCGCTTCGAGAACTGGAACGAACGGCGAGCCTTGGCGCGGCCGTACTTCTTGCGCTCGACGACGCGGGAGTCGCGGGTCAGGAAGCCGCCCTTCTTGAGCACGCTTCGCAGTTCCGGCTCGAAATTGGTGAGCGCCTTGGAAATGCCGTGGCGAACCGCACCAGCCTGGCCCGAGAGGCCACCGCCGGTCACGGTGCAGATCACGTCATACTGGCCGGCGCGGGCTGCGGCGACCAGCGGCTGCTGAATCATCATCCGCAGCACCGGACGGGCGAAGTAAACCTCGACCTCGCGGGTGTTGACGGTCACCTTGCCGGAGCCGGGCTTGACCCAGACGCGGGCGACCGCGTCCTTGCGCTTGCCGGTGGCATAGGCGCGGCCGAACTTGTCGACCTTCTTGACGTATTTCGGCGCTTCGGGAGCGGCCGGCTTGAGCTGCGACAATTGGTCGAGCGACTGCACGGTATCAGCCATCTTATGCGGCCCTCATGTTCTTGCGATTGAGCTTGGCGATGTCGAGCTTTTCCGGCTGCTGCGCTTCGTGCGGATGCTCGGCGCCCGGATAAACGCGCAGATTGCCCAGCTGCATGCGGCCAAGCGGCCCGCGCGGGATCATGCGCTCGATGGCCTTTTCAACCACGCGCTCGGGGAAACGCCCCTCGAGGATCGACTTGGCGGTACGTTCCTTGATGCCGCCGATGTAGCCGGTGTGGTTGTAGTAGACCTTGTTCTCACGCTTGCGTCCGGTCAGCACGGCGTGGGCCGCGTTGATGATGACGACGTGATCGCCGCAATCGACATGGGGCGTGTAGGTCGGAAGGTGTTTGCCGCGAAGGCGCATGGCGACCAGCGTAGCGAGGCGACCGACGACCAGACCCTTGGCGTCGATCAGCACCCACTTCTTCGTCACCTCGGCGGGCTTTGCCGAAAATGTTTTCATGTGAGCTATCCGTGAAAAAGAGAAAGGCGCACATCGGGTGCGCCAGACTGCGCCGGTTTCTAGAGGGCTCTCGTCGCGACGTCAACGACAAATCGAATGAATTACACAAGCAAAAACAATGGCTTATAAATATGGTTTTATATTACCTCTAAATTCCCTTAGCAACGGGAATGGAATAGGTCGCCGTCACATGGGCGATCGGGTCAGAAGATCCGGCCGACAACAGGCTCACTTCCCCGACCGCCAAACGCTTGCCGAGCTTCAGAAGCCGCGCTTGCGCCAGCACGTCCTGCCCAGGCGCGCCTTTACGCAGGAAGTTGATGTTAAGATTCGTAGTGACCGCCAGCCCCACCGGGCCGATCGCCGAGAGCAATACGACGTACATCGCGAAATCGGCGAGCGCCATCAGCGTCGGTCCAGAAACCGTGCCGCCCGGCCGCAGCATTTGATCGCTGTAGCGCTGCCTGAGCTGGCACGAAGCACCATCAGCGGCTTCGATCGCGATATCGCCGGCGGCGAAAGCTTGCGGAAACTCCTTGCGCAGGAACTGCTCCAGCGCTGGTACCGTCATTTTTGCAATCGCCATGTTCCGCTACCTGCCCTCGCCTCTCCACGGTTCTTACATTAGGTTGGCAGTCCGTCACCCTGCCAGCCAGCGATATTTCGATGACGAGCCAAACCGCACGCGCCCCCGTTTCGCAACCACAAATCCTGTTGCGCGAGAAAGTCGGCAACATAGCCGTCCTGACGCTTAACCGGCCGGAGTCCCGCAACAGCCTTTCGGAAGGCTTGATCGCGGCGCTCGACGCGGCGTTGCGCGAAATCGGCGATGACAGCACGGTGCGCGCCGTAGTGATTGCCGCGACCGGCAAGGCGTTTTCGGCTGGCCACGACATGAAGGAGCTGACGGCCCGGCGCAGCGATGCCGATCGTGGTCGCGCTTATTTCGCCGAGATGATGACCAAATGCAGCACGATGATGCAGGCGATCATCGATTTGCCGAAGCCCGTCGTCGCCGCCGTCCAGGGGATTGCGACCGCTGCCGGGTGCCAACTGGTCGCCACCTGCGACCTCGCCGTCGCTTCGAAAGCAGCTGGCTTTGCGACCCCCGGTGTCGACATCGGCCTGTTCTGCTCGACGCCGATGGTGGCGCTCTCACGCAATATCCCGCGCAAACAAGCGATGGAAATGCTGTTGACCGGCGAGCCCATTTCGGCAACGACCGCACGCGACATCGGCCTCATCAACCGGGTCGTAGCTGAGGGCAACGAACGGGATGCGGCCATTGCGCTCGCCGAGAAGATCGCGCGCAGATCCGCCTATACGGTCAAGATCGGCAAGGCAGCGTTCTACCGTCAGGCGGGAATGAGTCTCGCCGATGCCTACGCTTACGCGGCGGAAGTGATGACGGAGAACATGATGGCGCTCGACGCCGAGGAAGGAATTGGCGCCTTCATCGAGAAGCGCGAGCCGAAATGGCAGGATAAATGAATCACGACAGCTACGACGACAACTATATCCGCGCGATTCTCAATGGCGTGAAATCCATCGCCATGGTTGGTGCTTCGCCGGTCAACGTGCGGCCGAGTTATTTCGCCTTTAAATATCTGGCCCAACGCGGCTACGACATGATCCCGGTCAATCCCGGCCATGTCGGCAAGACACTCCTTGGAAAGCCGTTTGTCGCCTCACTGCTCGATATCGACCGCCCGGTCGACATGGTCGATATCTTTCGCAACTCGAGCAACATCATGCCAGCAGTCGATGAAGCGCTGAAGATGTCGCCGCTGCCGAAGGTGATCTGGATGCAGCTTGGCGCGCGTGACGACGTTGCGGCAGAAAAAGCGGAAGCCGCCGGGATGAAGGTCGTGATGAATCGATGTCCGAAGATCGAATACGGTCGGCTGTCTTCGGAAATATCCTGGATGGGCGTGAATTCGCGCACGTTGAGCTCGAAGCGCGCCCCGATGCCAACGCAAGGCATGCGGCTTTCGCTTGGGCGCACCAGCGTTGGCGGCGGAACGACCGCGGCATCCGACCTCGCGGCAAAAAACAGAACCGACCTGACCTGACGCCAAGGCGAAACATTTTTACTGCGACGCCGTGCCATGGAGCACTCCTATCGCGAATGATGCATGATTTGCGTTGCTGCCTTGACGGCAGGTGCCACTAACGCGATTGTCCGCCGAAGAGGTGACGCGCAACGGGCGGCTCTCTGAAATAGATTTTCCTTCTGATTTGCCACGCGACGGGCTGTGCCCGTCAGCGCCACGAGATCGACACAAAGGAGCCAGTATGACCGACCGTAACCCCGGCTTTTCCACCCTTGCCGTGCACGCGGGCGCGCAACCTGATCCAACGACCGGTGCGCGCGCAACGCCGATCTATCAAACCACATCCTTTGTGTTCAACGACGCCGATCATGCGGCTTCGTTGTTCGGCTTGCAGGCGTTCGGCAACATCTACACCCGGATCGGGAATCCGACGCAGGCCGTGCTGGAAGAGCGCGTGGCCGCGCTTGAGGGAGGCACCGCAGCGCTCGCGACCGCGTCGGGTCACGCCGCGCAGGTCGTGGTGTTCCAGATGCTGCTCAAGCCCGGCGACGAATTCATCGCGGCGCGCAAGCTCTATGGCGGCTCGATCAACCAGTTCACCCACGCCTTCAAGAGCTTTGGCTGGAACGTGGCGTGGGCCGATCCCGACGATATCGAAAGTTTTGAGCGCGCGGTGACGCCGCACACAAAAGCGATCTTCATCGAGTTGATCGCCAATCCCGGCGGCACGATCACCGACATCGAAGCGATCGCGGCCGTCGCCCGCAAGGCCGGCGTTCCCCTGATCGTCGACAACACGCTGGCGACACCCTACCTGATCCGGCCGATCGACCACGGCGCCGACATCGTCGTGCACTCCCTGACCAAGTTCCTTGGCGGTCACGGCAACTCGATCGGCGGCATCATCGTCGACGCCGGCACTTTCGATTGGTCGAAGGGCAACAAATATCCGATGCTGAGCGAACCGCGGCCGGAGTATCACGGCATCAAGATTCAGGAGACGTTCGGCAACTTCGCGTTTGCGATTGCCTGCCGCGTGCTCGGCTTGCGCGATCTGGGCCCGGCGATCTCGCCGTTCAACTCATTCCTGATCCTGACCGGCATCGAGACGCTGCCGCTGCGAATGCAAAAGCATTGCGAGAACGCCAAGGCGATCGCCGAATGGCTTGCCGCGCACCCCGCCGTTGCGGGCGTCAACTACGCCGGATTGAACGGCGACAAGTACCACAACCTCGCGCGCAAATACGCGCCGAAGGGCGCGGGCGCCGTGTTCACGTTCAGTCTCAAGGGCGGCTACGACGCCGGCGTCGACCTGGTGTCACGTCTGAAACTGTTCTCGCACTTGGCCAATGTCGGTGACACCCGCTCGCTGGTCATCCATCCGGCCTCGACCACCCACAGCCAGCTCGACGATGCCGCCAAGGTCAAATCGGGCGCGGCTCCCGACGTGGTGCGGCTGTCGATCGGCATCGAGGACAAAGAAGACCTGATTGCCGACCTCGACCAGGCGCTGCGGGCCGAGAGTTAGAATTCGGCGCTCGTTAACACTCGGTCTGCTCAAAGGTGATTGAATCATCGTTGATGATTCGGAGCGGAACCATGTTGCGCGGGATGTTGTTGCTGGCAGCCGGGATGTTTGTTTTCAGCCCGGCGCTTGCTGCCGACATGCCGGCCACGCGTGTGCCGGTCTATGGCAAGGCGCAGGCTCACCATGGCGAGGTCAAGGAGGATTCCGATCTCCTTTTCACGCCTCGGAGGCGTTCCCCGACATCAGACTGCCGCCGCATACGCCGATACTGTTGGGATCGTCCACGCTACCCGGCTATTACGGCTCTGATCATTCGTATGATTACCAGGGACCGTATTACGGTGGCCCGAATCTCAACTACCGCTATCGGCTTCCCTACGCCTGCGGTGTGCTCAGCTACTGCTAGCGAGTTAGCGTGACCGGCTGGCCGATGCCTTGTTCGGCCCGCTCGGATCGAACCCGCGTCAGCCGCTCAGCCTGAAACACTGCCAGCGTCAGCACCACGATCGCAACCGCCTGATGGGTGAGTGCGAGGTCCATCGGCGCCTGATTGAGGAGCGTGAGGATGCCGAGCGTCGCCTGCAAGGTGACAGCGCCCAGGAGCCACAGCGCACCGCCAATCACCGCACGATCGGCGCGCACGCGAACCGCGTCGATGGCATGCAAAGCCGCCAGCGCAAACAGCGTGTAGGCCACCATGCGATGTTCGAACTGCACCGTGAGCGTGTTTTCGAACAGGTTGCGCCACCACGGCGTATCGAAGAACAGCCGTGCGGCAGATGGAATGAAACCGCCGTCGATGTCCGGCCAGGTGTTGTAGATCTTGCCGGCGCGGAGCCCTGCCACCAGTGCGCCGAGATAAAGCTGCACAAACGTCAGCGCCAGCAAAACGACGGCGCCGATCCTCAAGCGCGGCGGCGCGGCCGACGACGCCCCCTCGCCGAGCCGGCGCAGCGTCCAGACGATGCCTGCGAAAATCAGAAGCGCGAGCACGAGATGGGTCGCGAGACGATATTGCGACACCTCGACCCGCCCCGAGAGCCCGGAGGCGACCATCCACCACCCGACCGCGCCTTGCAGCGCTCCGAGGCCGAAGATTCCCCACAGCCGCCGTTTCAACTCCGAGCCCAGCCCCCCGCGCCACAGGAACCAGAGGAACGGCAGCAAATAGGCCACGCCGATCACCCGTCCCAGCAGCCGATGGCTCCACTCCCACCAGAAAATGGTCTTGAACTCACCGAGCGACATGCCGGCGTTCATTTGACGATATTGCGGAATCGTCTTGTAGGCCTCGAAGGCTTGCGTCCATTCGCCGTCGTTGAGCGGCGGCAAGGCGCCGGTCACGGGCTTCCATTCCACGATCGATAGTCCGGACTCCGTCAGCCGCGTCGCACCGCCGACCAGAACCATCGCGGCGATCATCGCGGCGACCACGATCAGCCAGACGCGAACGGGGCGAATATGCAAGGTTTGAGAGGCAGAAATACCGGCCATGGCGCTACACTTGAACGAACTTTGGTGCTTATAGTCCGCCAACTCCCGAGCGCAAAGCGCCTAAATCGAAGCCGAGCTATCCGTTCCGTCATGAAAATACGCACCCGCAAATTACTTGGAACCGTGGCCCTGCTGCTGCTGGCGGCGGCGTGGTCACTGATGGGAATGGTCGTTGCACAAGCGCCGTGGCTTGCGAACTCCGGCCTCTTGCAAGCCGTCTTCTATGTCGTCGCCGGCCTCGGCTGGGTGTTGCCCGCAATGCCCATCGTGAGCTGGATGTTGCGGCCGGATCCGGTCCCCTAAGGAGAGGCCGCCCCGGCGAGGATCACGCGCATCGCGCGCATCGAACGCAACCTCCCGTCCCAGGCAACTCGGGGAAGCGCGAGCAGCGGCGTGTGTCCCGCCGGCTCAATGACACCGGGAACGGCCGAGACAGCGCTGATGAAGCCTGCGCCTTCCACCATCGCCATATGCTTGCGTTGCCAGGTTTTCCGCTCGCCAAAGGGATAAGCGAAGTGTTTGACGTTACGCCGGAGCGCAGCCTCCATGACGGCCTTGCCCATCGTCATTTCGCGAATTGAGGATGCGTCTTTCATATTCGACAGGACCGGGAAGTTGACGGTGGCACCGCCAATCGTCACCAGCGGATCGGCTGCAAGCGTCGCGATGTCTCCCCAGTCGAGCGATGCCTCCCGTGACAACGCCGCCAGGTCGACGGCATAACGCGTGCAGAGATCCTTGATCGCGGCCGATAGATCCGCCGGCTCAAGCGAGCGCAACCAGCCCGACAGCAGGTCGTAGAGCTGATATTTGTCGGCGATGTTCGAAATGTTGAAGTGCTTCTCGCTGCGCCCCATCATCAGGCTGATGCGTTGCTCTTGAGCAATCACCCGCTCGAGCGCCAGCCACCAGGCTTCGCCTATCCCGTCGGGAAAAGCCGTCGGGACATAGACCGTGAAAGGAACCCGGTGTTGCGCCAACACCGGATAAGCCGATGAGGCAACGTCCTTGTAGGTGCCGTCGAATGTGAGGCAAACGAACCGCCGTCGTGAGGCGAGCGTGACCGCCCTGCGGCAGACCTCGTCGATCGAGACGATGTCGTACTTCCATCGCTTCAACGCGCGGATCGTTCGATCGAGAAAACCGGGTGTGATCTCATCTTGCAACAGCGGCTGAAACCGCGCTGCCCGGCGGGGGCGAATGCGCACAAATCGCAGAATGACGCCCGCCCCTTGCCGCTTCAACCACACTTGACCGCTGAAATAAGCGAGTTCCAGTTTGAGGCTTGTCAGAAGTCCGTCAGCAGATGGCAACGTCTGGTCTTTCGGCGCGTGTTTCAGGCAGGGACCGCGGACTTCGAAGGCGCACGCGTGAGCCGAGTTTGCCCTTGCCCCAACGCGATGTCATTACTGTTTGTTGACATTTCTTTGCAAAGGTCGGCCGACGCAAAAAGTTAAGTTTTGCCTTACACGGATATTTGCGGACAGGTATTGCGATGACCATGGCTGCCGCGATTGAAGGCCGCAAGGCAGGTGCGCCGGCATGGTCGAAATCAAGCCGCGTCGCCGCAGTCGATATATTCACCGACATTGACGCGGCCGGCTCGATCTGGCGAAGCCTCGAAAACCAGCGCCACCTCCTCACGCCGTATCAGAGATTCGATTTTCTTCGTCCCTGGCAGACTCTGGTCGGCGCAAATGAAGAGCTGAGCCCTCTCATCGCCGTCGCCTACGACCGCGACCGTGTGCCATTGTTACTGCTCCCTTTGGTCATCAAGCAAAGCCGGGGCATCCGCATCGCGCAATTCATGGGCGGCAAGCACGCCACCTTCAACATGGCGCTCTGGAATCGGGATTTCGCAGCGGTCGCATCGCGCGCCGATCTGAACGTTGTCTTTGCGGAACTCCGCGAGCGCGCCGGCGTCGATCTGCTGGCATTCGAGCAGCAGCCGCTCTCGTGGCAGGATCTGCCGAACCCGTTCGCCTTGTTGCCGCATCAGACCTCGGCCAACGACTGCCCCACGATGACGTTCGCGCCGGGTGCGCCCGATACCGCGCGCATCAGCCACTCGCTACGCCGCCGCCTGAAGACAAAAGAGCGAAAATTGAAGAACCTGCCCGGCTATCGCTATCAGGTCGCGGCGGACGAACCCGACATCAAGCGCCTGCTCGATGCATTCTTCCGGATCAAGCCGTTGCGAATGGCGGAGCAAAAACTACCGAACGTGTTCGCAGACCCCGGTGTCGAGGATTTCATTCGCAACGCGTGCCTGGCGCCCAGGGCCGACGGCGGCCACGCAATCGAGATACATGCCCTCGAAAGCGACGGCGATGTCATCGCCTTGTTCGCAGGCGTCGCCGACGGCTATCGGTTCTCGATGATGTTCAACACGTACACCTTGTCGGCGAGCTCGCGCTACAGCCCCGGCCTCATCTTGATCCGCGACATCGTCGATTATTATGCCGAGCGCGGCTACCATACGCTCGATCTCGGAATCGGGTCGGACGACTACAAGAAAATGTTTTGCAAAGCGAACGAGCCGATCTTCGATTGCTTTATCCCGCTTAGCCCGCGCGGCTCCGCCGCAACCCCGATCCTGTCGGTCGCCAATCGAGCCAAGCGGTTCGTCAAGCGCAGTCCAGCGCTGTCGCGCCTCGCGCAACGGCTACGCTACGCGCTTCACTAACCCATCGAGAAAGAATTACGCCGCGACGACCCGCGGCGCCGGCTCGACCGCATCCGACGGCGGCGCCGGCTGGCTCAGCATCGTCACCTCGCTGAAGCCAACCGCCTTGAGCTCGTCACACATCACCTCGCGCGCATCCAGCGCCATGGAGACATCCGGCACCACCACGGCACGCGCCTGAGACGTCAGGAGTTCCGCCGGCAGGTCCGAGGCGCCGCCTGCATCCAGCAGGACATGGTCATAGACCTTCAGCAGCGCGTCGATCGCGAGGCCAAGCCGCGGCGACTGCAAGAGCGCCCGATCCGACCCCGGCCGTCCGGCACTCACAAGATGCACCCGCGACAGCCGGTCCTTGGTGATGACCTGGGTGAACGAAGCCGCCCCTTGCATCAATTCCGCCAATCCTGGCGCGTTCGGGTCGACCGAAGCGGCCGAAAGGACCGGCGAAGCCGCCGCCAGATCAACCACTATTACCCTTGCCCTGCTCGCGATCAGGCGGGCAATGGCCAGCGCCGTCAGGGTAATGCTCTCGCTCGAGGCGGTGCCGAGGATCGTGACCTTGCGTGCGGCGGGGCCCGCGGCAAGCAGATCTTCGGCGAGCTGATCGACCTCGGCGAGTTCGGGTTCGGGTTCGGGTTCGGCCGGCGCGAGCGGCACCGCCACCGGCTGCACCGGAGGCTCTTCGGCAGCAAAAAACGCAGGCTCGACCGGAGCCGCAACGACGTTTGTCATCGGTGGTTCGTGCACCGGCGCCGAGGCAGAGACAAAAGCGGCCGTCGCGCGCGGGATCGTCATGCGAAGCAGCTCGCCGGTGACGATCAATCCCGTTGACAGCAGCAGCGTCGCCAGCGTCGCGATCAGCACGATCGGCAATTTCTTCGGATAGGCCGGCGTGTTGGATATGCTGGCGCGGGAAATGATGCGGCCGTCCGTGGGCGCCGCATCGATATTCTCGCGGGCGGTCGCCTCGCGGTATTTCGCCAGATAGGATTTCAAGGAGATCGCGCTGGGCCTTGGCCTCGCGCTCAAGGGCTCGAAGCTGGACGTCCTGACCGTTGGCCGAACTCGCCTGCTTCTTCACCTGATCGAGGTTGACGCTCAGATTATCGACCCTGCCGCCGGCAATCCGCGCATCATTGTCCAGAGAACGTGAGATCTTGCTCGCTTCATCGCGAATCTGCCGATCGAGATCGGCGAGCTGGGCTTTGAGTTCCTTGATCCGCGGGTGGTTGTCGAGCAGCGTCGACGATTGCTCCGCCAATTGCGCGCGCAACGTCACGCGCTGTTCGCTCAGCCGGCGGACCAACTCGGAATTCAAGACCTCGGAGGCCTCGATCGGCTTCCCGCTCTGTAGCATTTCGCGGATCATGCGCGCCTTGGATTCGGCGTCGGATTTCAGCGCACGGGCGTTGTTCACCTGCGTGCTCAACTCACCCATTTGCTGATTGGACAACGTGGTGTTGTTGGTGCCGACGAAGAGGCTCGATTTGGAGCGAAATTCCTCGACGCGGGATTCGGCATCCGCCACCTTCTTGCGCAGGCTTTCGATCTCGCCGGCGAGCCACTGCCCCGCCGACCTCGCCTGCTCGCGCCGCGCGCTCTGTTGAAGCACCAGATAGCCGTCGGCGATGGAATTGGCGACCCGTGCCGCGAGATCGGGATCGCGCGACTGGAATTCCACGACAACGACCCGCGATTTATCGACCGCATAGGCGGCGAAGCGCTCATAGTAGGCGTCCAGCACGCGCTCTTCCGGGGTCAGCGAGATGGGATCGCGGCCGATCCCGATCAGCGCGAGCAAGGATTTCAATGGAGAAAAGCCCCGCAACACCGGATCGAATTCCGGCAGTTCGGCCAGCTTGTTCTTCTTGATGATGTCGCGAGCAAGATCGCGCGACAACAAGAGCTGCACCTGGCTGGTGACGGCCTCCGCGTCGAGCGAGTTGCGATCGTCGTTCCGCTCGCCATTGGGCCGCAGGAAGACGTTTTCCCGCCCGTCGATGAGAATCCGCACCTCGGACTTGTAACGCGGCGTGATCATGTTCACCGCCGTGATCGACAACGCGGCCGCGATCAGCGTCGGCAGGATAATCCATTTCCGCTTGCGCGCGATCGCCTGGCCGATCGCACGAAAATCCAGATCGCCCATCGGGGCAGCCACTGGCGGATCGGCCGGTGGCGTAGCGGTGTCGGCCGCGTAGACCGGCTCTGCATCAGCCTCTCCGGAACGCCAGAACGCTAAACGCATCGCTCACTCCCCACGGGACGCCCCAACTCCACGGAATGTGCGCGATTACACTCAATTAAGGTTGCCGCGGGGTTAATTCGTGGGACTTCGCAATCTCGATGCGCCCCATCGATCTGCGCCGTCATGTTTTGTTAACCATGAAAGCCCTTAATCGGAATCAAGTATTTTGACAGTGGATTTCCGATGCGAGGCGTTCGTGCCCCAATAGCCTGCTTGATGGTCGCGCTTGCGCTTGCGGGCTGCATGCAAACCGGCAGCGAGGTCGCGATGGCGCCGGGCAGCGACCTCGACGCGATGGCCTACGGCCAGCCTGCCGCCTACCCCGTTGCATCGGCCGATTCCGGCGGCGCGATCAGCGCGCTTCGCGCAAACCTCGCCGCCTCGCCCCGCACGACGTATGCGGCCACGCCGATCGCAAGCACTCCGGCGCAAGTCGCCAACGCTTATGCCGCAGCCCCCGTTGCCACCCATGATGCGCCCTATCACCTCGATGCCGGCGACAAGCTGCGCGTCGTCGTCTATGGCCAGGAAGGCCTCACCAACACCTATGCGATCGATGCCGGCGGCTCGATCACCATGCCGCTGATCGGCGCGGTCGCCGCGCGCGGCAAGACCCCGGCGGGGCTCGCCGCCGACATTTCGGCCCGGCTTCGCAACGGCTATATCCGCGAGCCTTCGGTCGCCGTCGAGGTCGAAACCTACCGTCCCTTCTTCATCCTCGGCGAGGTCGCCGCCCCCGGCCAGTATCCTTACGTGCCGAACATGAGCGTCGAGAGCGCGGTTGCGATCGCCGGCGGCTTCTCGCCCCGCGCCAAGCGCGACAGCGTGACCCTGACCCACAATGCCAGCCGCGGCATCGTCCCGCTCGGCACCTCCATCAGCCCCGGCGACACCATCCTCGTCGGCGAACGCTGGTTCTGACGCGATGTCCGAGACCGCCAACCGGCCTCTTCGCATCCTTCACGCGGTACGTGCGCCGGTCGGCGGCATCATTCGCCACATCCTCGACCTCGCCAATGGACAGATCAACGCAGGTCACCACGTCGGCATTATCGCCGACAGCCTGACCGGCGGCGAACGCGCGAATGCCGCACTCGCCGAGATCGCACCGCGCCTGAAACTCGGTGTCCGGCGCATCGCGATCCACCGCGAACCCCACCTCACCGACGCCCTGGTCTGGGCGCGATTCATGTACCTGATGGCGCGGCTGAAGCCCGACGTCGTGCACGGACACGGCGCCAAGGCAGGCGCTTTCGTCCGCATGCGAGGCCGGTCGAAGCATTTCATTCGCGTGTACACACCGCATGGCGGTTCGCTGCATTATCCGCTCAACACGTGGCGGGGCGCCTTCTATAGCCATCTCGAACGTGCGCTCATGGACAACACCGAGCTGTTCTTGTTTGAGAGCGCCTTCGCCCGCGACACCTACCAGCGCACGATCGGCATACCTACAGCGGGACTGGTACGTTGCGTTTTCAACGGCGTCACCGCCGAGGAGTTCGATGCGGTAACGCCTGCTACCGACGCCACCGACGTCGCCTATGTCGGTGAGTTCAGACACATCAAGGGAGCAGACCTTCTGATCGACGCCGTGGCACGGCTGCGTGCTGACGGCCGGCCCGTGACGCTGACGCTTGGCGGCGACGGCGAAGAACTCAACGCGCTGAAAGCCCAGGTCGCGAAATTCGGCCTGACCGAGGCGGTGCGCTTCATCGGCCATGTCAAGGCGCGCTTCGGCTTCTCGAAGGGCAAGCTTCTGGTCGTTCCCTCGCGCGGCGATTCGATGCCCTATGTCGTGATCGAAGCGGCCGCCGCCGGCATTCCCATGATCGCGGCCAAAGTCGGCGGCATCCCCGAAATCTTCGACCAGCACCAGGATGCGCTGTTTGCGCCGAACTCGGCCGGCGCCATGGCCGACGCGATCGAGCACGCTCTCGATGACCCGGCAGCGACCGCCGCTCGCGCCAAAGCGCTTCGCGAGAGAATCTTCATGCACTTCTCGCAAAAAGCCATGGTCGAAGGCGTTCTTGCGAGCTACGGCGAAGCCTTTGCCAGACGTTAACCATTCCTTACGCCGATAACCGTTTCTTCCGATTTCTCATCTAATCCGAAAGCCTGGGATTAAGGTGCGTTACGCGCCTGCTATTTATATGCATTGCGACCGGGACGGATTGGACAACAGTGGAACCGCTTAACGCTCGCTCAATGTTAGACGCCGCAACAGTCGCCTCGGCGACCGCCATCGCGGGAGTTCGACCGGCCGAACGGCGCCGCAGGCTTTCGCAAGCAGCCCTCGTCGTCGCCAGCCAGAAAGTGCGCCGCGCTTACTCGCCGATCGTGATCGCCGGCGTCGTGCGCCTTGCCGATTTCGTCTTGCTGAGCTTTATCGGAATTTCCCTCTACCTCGGCTATGTGGCGCCGCTATCGGGATTTCACTGGGAATACATCGCGGCCATTCTGCTGATGACACTCGCGGCCGTGATCTGCTTCCAGGCGGCCGATATCTACGACGTCCAGGTTTTCCGCGGCCAGCTTCGACAGATGACGCGAATGATCTCGTCATGGGCGTTCGTATTCTTGCTATTCATCGGCGTGTCTTTTTTCGCCAAGCTGGGCGGCGCGATATCCCGCCTGTGGCTCTCGGCGTTCTTCTTCGTCGGCCTGGCGACCTTGATCTCGTCGCGTCTGATGCTGCGCTCGCTGGTTCGCTACTGGGCCCGCCAAGGCCGTCTCGACCGGCGCACGATCGTCGTCGGCTCCGACGAAGACGGCGAAATCCTGATCAAGGCGCTGGACGCACAGACCGATTCCGACATCGAAGTTCTCGGCGTGTTCGACGACCGCAACGACAACCGCGCGCTCGACACCTGTTCGGGCAAGTCGAAGCTCGGCAAGATCGACGACATCGTCGAATTCGCGCGACGCACCCGCATCGACCTCGTGCTGTTCGCGCTGCCGATTTCAGCGGAAACGCGCATTCTCGAAATGCTGAAAAAGCTGTGGGTGCTTCCGGTCGACATCCGCCTGTCAGCCCATACCAACAAGCTCCGCTTTCGCCCCCGCTCCTACTCCTATATCGGCAAGGTGCCGACGCTCGACATGTTCGAAGCGCCCATCACCGACTGGGATCTGGTGATGAAGTGGATGTTCGATCACCTTGTCGGCGCGATCGTGCTGCTGCTCGCCGCGCCCGTGATGGCGCTGGTTGCGCTGGCGGTCAAACTCGACAGTCCCGGCCCCGTGCTGTTTCGCCAGAAGCGCTTCGGTTTCAACAATGAGCGTATCGACGTCTTCAAATTCCGCTCGCTCTATCACGATCAGGCCGATCCGCTGGCCTCAAAGGTCGTGACCAAGAACGACAGCCGTGTCACGCGCGTCGGCCGCTTCATTCGCAAGACCAGCCTCGACGAATTGCCGCAGCTCTTCAACGTGGTGTTCAAGAGCAATCTTTCGCTGGTCGGTCCGCGTCCGCACGCCGTGCAAGGCAAGTTGCAGAACCAACTGTTCGATGAAGCCGTCGACGGCTACTTCGCGCGCCACCGCGTCAAGCCCGGCATCACCGGCTGGGCGCAGATCAATGGCTGGCGCGGCGAAATCGACAACGAAGAAAAGATCCAGAAGCGGGTCGAGTTCGATCTCTATTACATCGAGAACTGGTCGGTGCTGTTCGACCTCTTCATTCTGCTCAGGACGCCGCTGGCTCTGCTGACGAAGAACGAGAACGCCTATTGATGATGCGCCCTGAGTTCGGGCGCAAGTAGCGTGAGTTTGAGTATTTGAACATGTCGATGGCGTACACGGCGATCGCCGGGCCCGATTCCGGCACTAACGGCATCGCCGCGTCTTCTGGCATTCCAGCGTCTGCTGGTGTGGCTGGTTGCAGCTAGCATAGCCATCGTGTTCATCGAACCCAGCCCCTACGAGATCACGACGCTTGGCGCGGCGGTGCTGTTCTGCGCTACGGGTGCGCGGATGCGGCTCGTGCTGGTGCCGCTGCTTCTGCTGCTTGTGCTGATCAACATCGGCTACAGCATTGGCGCCATTCCATTCTACGAAAAGCCGGAGGTCGCGAACTGGATCGCGACGTCCTGGTACATGGCGATTACCGTGATGTTTTTTGCCATGGTCATATCGGAAGACACGCTCGCGCGTCTCGACATGCTCCGCAGCGGGCTGATCGTGGGCGCGATGATCGCGTCCCTCTCGGCCATCGCGGGCTACCTCAACCTTGTTCCGGGCGGACACGACTTGCTCACGCTATACGGGCGCGGCCGAGGCACATTCAAGGATCCGAACGTGCTCGGTGCGTTCTTATTTCTGCCGGCCTTGTTTGCCTTGCAGAGCATCGTCTCGGACCATTTTGCAAAGGCGGCCCGGAACGGCGTCGCCTTCGGCATCATGGCGCTCGCGATCCTGTTTGCGTTTTCGCGCGCCGCCTGGGGTGGGCTTGCGATCACGGCAGCTTTCATGCTCGCGATGATGGTCCTGACCAGCCGCAGCCAGGCGCAACGCTCGCGCATCGTGCTGATTTCGGTTGCGGCCGTCGTCCTGCTCGTACTCCTGATCGCCGTGTTGCTGTCGTTCGATTCCATCGCCGACATGTTCAAGGAGCGCGCAAGCTTCGACCAAAGCTACGACGAAGGCCGGTTCGGCCGGTTCGGCCGTCACATTCTCGGCGCCGACATGGCGCTCGACCTGCCGTTCGGCATCGGGCCGCTGCAATTCCACAATTACTTCCCGGAAGACACCCACAATTCCTATCTGAATGCGTTCATGTCCGGCGGCTGGCTCTCGGGCATCTGCTATCCGGCGTTGATCGCCGTGACGGTCGTCATGGGATTCCGGCACGTCCTGACGCCCGTGCCCTGGCAACGCATGTATCTTGCGATCTTCGCCGCATTTCTCGGCACCGCCGGCGAAGCCTTTGTGATCGACACCGACCACTGGCGTCACTTCTGGATGATGCTCGGCACCATGTGGGGCATGTTCGCCGCTGCACAGGCCTATAAGGCCAGGCCCACATCGCGCCGTCAGCGCCGCGCGCAACATCACGCCTCGACCTGAAATGTCAGGCCCGCCTGATCGACAAGCCGCTTGATGAGCTTGTGCTGCATGGCGACGCCCGGCGTCCAAATCCCGGCGGGAACGTCGGGCGCGTCACGCAGCAGGCAAACCGCGCATTCCGAAATCATCCTGGACGTCGATCCATAGCCTGGATCGAGGTCGCCCTTGACCGAGGTGCGGACCTGACGGCCGTCCGGCGACACTCCGACAAAAAGCAAATCGTAGTACCCGCTTTCCCGTTCTTCCTTTGAAGGCCCCTCTCCCGGCTTCGGCACCGCGGCACCCGAGGCGAGATTGTTGTTGGCCGCCATGATGCGCTTGGCCCTGGCTTCACCTTCCTCGCCGGGCCCGGCAATTTGCATCTCGTCATAGACGAAATCCTGCCCGTACGGAAAACCCAACAGCGCGTTGGAGCGATGCACATTGCGCGTATTGATGTTGGCCATGAAGAAAGGCGTCAGCCAGGTCTGCAAATCCTCATCGTAGACGGGCCTGTTGCCGGGTGGCTGCTTCGGCCCGGCAAATCCCGGCGTCAAGGCGAAGGGATCGCGCACCAGCGACAGCAGGCTCGGATCCTTCGCCGCCGCGTCAAAGATCGCCTTGCCGCTGGCGGCCGTGCCGCCGGAGAAGGTGCCCTTCATGGCACGCACGCGTCCCTTGACGCGCGCGACCGGCGCACCGAACGTCTTCTTCGCTTCCTCCTGGCAGGTGAAAACCCCGAGTTCAAACGGCAGGGAATCGTACCCGCACGAAAACATGATCCGCGCGCCGCTTTGTTTCGCGGCCGCGTGATGGGCGTCGATCATCCGCCGCATCCACGGCACCTCGCCGCAGAGATCGAAATAGTCGGTGCCGGAAGCCGCACAGGCCGCAATCAATTCATTGCCGTAGAGCAAATACGGACCGACCGTGGTTATGACCGACCTGGTCTGATCGACCATCGCCTTGATCGAACCGGGATCGCTGGCATCGGCCACGATCAACGGCGTATCGGCCGGCGCGCCGATGGCATCGCGCACCTTGGCGAGCTTGTCCTGGCTCCGCCCGGCCATCGCCCATTTCAGTTGGGCATCGTTCTTGTAATGTGCGGCCAGGTATTCGGCGACGAGTTGGCCGGTGAATCCGGTTGCGCCATACACCACGATGTCGAACTTCGGCGAAGATGTCATTTGAATCCCTTGAACCTGATTACGCGTCTTACTTCTTGCCGTAGGAGACGCCCATGCCGGCACGAACGTCGCTCTGGATACCATAGGGCGCGATCGGATAGCGCAAGCCGTTCTTGGCAAGCTGCTGCATGCCGATGATGGCCTTGGCGAGATCGGCGGGCTTCAGCGCCATCAGCATCTCCTCGTCCGGCACACCGCCATAGCGCCGTTCCGCAAAGCATGGCAACGACAGCGACGGTTCGCCGGTTTTGATCGCCCGCCCCCAGGAATCGGCGCACGCGGTCTCGCCGACCACACCCCATTCGAACTTCTTGTAGCCGGTGTATTGCAGGCCGTTGATCAGGATGATCATCTGCCCGGGCGTCGCGTAAACGAGGCAGATATCCGGCGGGTTGAGCCGTCCACTGGCGAGCGGGCTGACCGCCATGGCCTGATACTGGCCGAAGGGAACGACGTCGAGCGCCTCCTGGCGCTTGCGTGCATCCTCGGCCGTACCGTGCCACACCCCGACGTAATTTGCGCCCGCGCGCCATTTCTCGTCCTGCGGACCCAGTCCGATCACCGCGCGGCACTGCGCCCCGACCAGATCTTCGCCTGTTATGCCGACCGTCCAGCCGAGCCGCGAGGCCATGCTGACGATCTGGTCGGTGGTATGGATCGCGGTCGGGCGGCGAATCTTCGGGATCGCGGTCATCTCGTCGACCGTTGCAAACATCTTCAACCCGATCACCGTCGTCTTGAGGCGAAGCAGGTTGTTGAGATCGGCCACCATGGCGGCCAGATCGAAAGTCTCCGATGAAGTTTGCTGTTGCACGGCGTTTGCTCCGGCGTTCCTGGATTTGTACACAATCCTAAACTGATTATCGCGACCGCGCGACCGCCGGCACTGCGCTACTTCTGCACCGGCCCGGGCAGGAAATCGTCGATCTTGCCTGTCAGGCGGTATGCGAGGAGACCGATCCATTCGCGCATCGCGACGTCCGTGCGTTCCAGGCCATTGGTCGAAACCGACGAAAACCACAAGACTTCGGGCTTGCTGGTGCGCCAATCGACGGGATAGGCCTCGACCTCAAATCCCGCCTTGCGGAACAAGCCGATCGAGCGCGGCATATGGAAGGCCGATGTCACGAGCAGCCAGTGCTCCCCCGGTTTGGGCTTGGCGATCGCTTTGGTGAATTCAGCGTTCTCGACCGTATTGCGCGAGAGCCGCTCGGCGGTCAGGCGCTCTTTGGCTACGCCGAGGGCTTCGAGCATGGGGAGCGCATAGTCGGCTTCCTTGGCGGAGATATCTCCGACCAGATTGCCGTTGCCGCCGGAAAAAACGATACGGGCATTCGGGTATCGCCGGGCAAGCTCCGCCGCCGCAGCGATACGGTCACCCGAACGGCCAAGGACCGGTTTGCCGAGCGTGGCGGACAGATCCGGGTCGATCGAGCCGCCAAGCACGACGATGCCATCGGGCGCGCCGCGCGCGGGATCCCATGGCGGAAACCGCTGCTCGAGCGGCAGGATCAACAGTCTTCCGAGCGGAGAAAAGCCACAAACCGCCAACAGCACGGCCGAAATCACCAGCAGCCGGCGGCCGAGATCGGCGAATCTGGTTACCAGAAGAATGGCACCAAGCACCCCGATGCCGATAAGGAAGTTTACCGGCATCAGCATGGTGCCTATGGTTTTCGAGAGCACAAAGAACACGAGGGACCCCTGCCAGCCGCAAGCTCACTAGAGCGAATGTCAAATCCCAACTTCGCATTATTTGCTAGTGGTATGGCGTCACGTTTAGTCCGAAAGCACCGTCATGAAGCATCACCACCTGCACGCCAGCCCCGAAACCTGCCATTGGGGCTTCTTCGAAGCCAAATTGCGGCCTGTTCTCACGATCGAGAGCGGTGACGAGATCACCATCGACACCATTACGGGCGGCCCCGATGTGGTGCCGGACCGCAGCCGTTTTCACGTTCCGCCTGAACTCGACGAAGTTCACGCCAAAAACGAACGGATGGTGCCGGGTCACATCCTGACCGGACCGGTCGCGGTCACAGGCGCCGAGCCCGGCGACGTGCTCGAAGTCGACATCCTTGATATCCAGCTACGTCAGGACTGGGGCTACAATCTCATCCGGCCGCTTGCCGGCACGCTGCCCGACGATTTCCACGAAACTCGATTGCTGAACATTCCGCTGGACAGAACGCGGATGATCGGACGAATGCCGTGGGGACTTGAACTGCCGCTGGCGCCGTTCTTCGGTGTCATGGGCGTGGCGCCGCCACCGGCCTGGGGCCGCATCACCTCGCTGATTCCACGTGCCATGGGCGGTAATCTCGACAACAAGGAGCTGACGCCCGGCGCCAAGCTCTATTTGCCGGTATTCGTGCCAGGCGGCTTGTTTTCTTGCGGCGACGGCCACGGCGTTCAGGGCGATGGCGAGGTCTGCGTAACGGCCATCGAGACGGCGTTGCAGGGCCGCTTCAAACTGACCCTGCGCAAGGATCTGCGGTTCAATTACCCGCGCGCGGAGACGGCGACCCATTATATGACGATGGCCATGGATCCCGATCTCGATCAGTGTGTCGTCAGAGCGTTGCGCGACATGATCGTGCTGCTCGGTGAAAAGCGAAACCTGTCGCGCGAGGATGCCTACACGTTATGCAGCCTGGCGGCCGACCTGCGGGTGACGCAGACCGTCAATGGTTCCAAGGGTATCCATTGCATGATCGCCAAGACGATCGTTCACGGGTGAATACCCGCGCAAGTGCTAAGCGGTCTTGGCTTTAAGCCATTGGTTGACTTCCGCGACCGGGTACTTTGATGTACGCCGAACTGCGATTATCAGGAGAATGCCGAGGATGGAGAGACGCCTGGCCGCCATCGTCTGCGCTGATGTCGCCGGCTACTCCCGCATGATGGGCGCTGACGAGGAAGGCACGCACGCGACATTCAAGGCTCACCGCAGCGCCATTTATCCGATCATCCTCAATCACGGCGGCCGTCTGGTGAAGAATACCGGCGACGGGTTTCTCCTGGAATATCCAAGCGTCGTCGGTGCGCTCCAGTCGTCGATCGAAATCCAGACCCTGATGGCCGAACGCAACGGCCAGTTGCCAGCCGACCGGCTCATGCAGTTTCGCCTTGGCGTCCACATGGGCGATGTGATGGCCGACGAGGACGAGGTTTTCGGCGATGGCGTGAACATCGCCGTTCGCCTGGAATCCGTCGCCACCCCCGGCGGGGTCGCCGTTTCCGGCAAAGCCTATCAGGAGGCGAGCAAGCATCTCCACGTTCCGCTGATCGATGCCGGCGCCCGCCGTTTCAAGAACATCGAGGATGCAGTCAGCGTGTGGACCTGGGATCCGGCCGGATCGGAAACCGAGGGCCGCGACCTCCACAACAAATCGAATTTGCCGGCGCAGTACCGGACCGCCATCGTCGGCGTGCTGCCCTTTGTCAATCTGAGCGACCGCGCGGAAGAATATTTTTCCGACGGCCTGACCGAGGATCTCATCCACGCGCTGTCGTTGCAGTCCTTCTTCCGCGTACTCAGCCGAAACGCGACCTTCTCGTTTAAAGACAAGGACCTCCCGACACGCCTCATCGCGCGCGAAATCGACGCGACCTATCTGATCCAGGGCTCGGTGCGGCGCGCCGGCAACAAGATCCGCGTGACGGCCGAACTGATCGCACCCGAGACCGGCGAACAGCTCTGGGCCAACCGGTATGACAGCGATATCGGCGACCTGTTTGCGATGCAGGACGAACTTACGACAAATCTGTCGGCCGCGATTGCCCCCGAGATTTTCCGCGCCGAGGCTTCGGCGCCGACCCGCCCGTCTGCCGATCCGACCGCCTGGGATCGATTCCTGAAGGGTCTGTCGCATTATTACAGGCAAACCAAAGCGGATTTCGAAACCTCGATTGACCTGTTCAGACAGGCGACCATCATCGACCCCTCACTTGCGATCGCACGCGCCTATCTCGCCACCATCATGGTGCAAGGTGTGCAATACGGGTGGATCAAGAGCACCACGGAGCTATGGACCGAGGCGATGAGCCTCGCCGAAAGCAGTGTCCGGCTCGATCCCCGTTCCTCCTTCGCATTCGGGCTTCTGTCCTACATGCATGCGATGGAAGGAAATCACGACATCGCCATGGACGCGGCCAAGCGATCGGTGAGCCTGAACCCATATGACATGGGCGCGCGTGGCATCCTCGGGCTCTGTCATTTCTCGCAAGGAGAGCACGAGCTGGCGATCGAGCTGTTTTCCACAGCCGTACAACGCGGCAACAGCGATCCCCGATACAAATGGACCGCGCTGCTCGCGTTCGGCCATTATCTGTTGAAGCAATACGACGCGTCATTGTCTTGGTCGCGGGAGGCTCTCTATCTCAATCCCAATCATCTCCAGGTGCTTTCGGTCCGTGCCGCAGCGCTCGCGCAATCCGGCCGAAGCGAGGAGGCCGCGAAAGCGGCGGCCGTTCTTTTGAACGGCTTTCCTTCCATGACGGTCGAACGACACTTACGGAATTTCCGCTGGAAAAACCCCGCTGACATTGCCCACTATCGGGAAGGGCTTTTGAAGGCCGGCGTCCCCTTGAACTAGATTAGGCTCGCCTGTTCGGGGGAGAGGACACACGTTGTGTGATCCGGCAAATTGCGCCCCGCGATTTGCGTGCATAGAATTGGCACTCTATCCGATTCCAAAACTTGCAACCGATGGTAGAATGAGCCGGCTTTGATTTTTGCCGGGCTTGTCGATGCCGTTTGGACGCTGCCGCATTTTTGAGGGTTGAGGGCCATGTCAGACACCAACACCAATTCATCTCCCGGCGCCAACCAGCCAATTCCGGTCTCACCCGACAATCCCTGTCCGTTTTTGCGCGGGCTCGTCGCCAACGGCTATGTCGATGGGCATGACGTCACGCTGCGAAAACTGACCGGCACCATCGAAGCTGCGAGCGGCGAAACAGGCCTCAATGAGCGGATCGCGGGAGGAAAGGTCTATCTCGTCGCCCTGATCGCCAACGGGCTTAACCCGCTACGGGTGTTCAAGAGCTGGTGGTCGGGGGCAAACCTCGACGAGCTGCGCAACGGCCCACTCGACAAGCATGGCGTCGGATCACGTATTCTCGGCGTCGACGGTCAGGTCGATGAGTTCGAGATCGAGCGCCTCGCAACCTTCGGTTCGGACTACACCGACCCGAGCGGCGGCACCGAACGCGGGCTGAACGCCAGGCAAATCACGACCTACATGGACGCGAATTTCGCACGCGGCAAAGGACACCGGCTCCCTTGGTATCGCGCGATGATGAACGCCGAATTTCCGGTCCTGCTCAACATCATGGGCAAGGGCAAAGGCGACGGCCGTTACCTCAGCGTCGCGGAAGTCCGGACACTGTTCGTGGAACGGAAATTTCCCTCGCGCATCAACGCGCGGCTCGCCGAAGGACCGCTACAGCCGAGCAGGTTCTTGCGGATCGTCCGCTGGCTGATCGCGTTGCTTGTGCTGGCGATTGTCGCGATCACCCAGTTTCCGGACTTGCTCCGGTCATCTCTGATGGCCTTGCCCGGGCCATTGTCCGCGCCCGCGCAATTGCTGCCGCCGCCTCTACCGGATATGCCGGCCATCAAGAACGCGCGCTGGCTCGACCAGAACTGGTCGACCGAGGACCGTCACTGGTTTCACCATGTAAGCCAGGGCACCAAGACGTTCCCCGTGCCTTACGCCTGGTTCATGGCGCTGGAGCAGCCGCGGATTCATGTTTTTTCCAACCCGGGCCTGTTGAGCGACACCGACTATCTCGAGCGCTTCGGCTTCATCCCGGATGCGAAAACCATCCACACCGATAAAGCTGCTCTGCTCGGCCACGGCTATTCTGAAACCGCCGACGCGCCGGCATCTCAGCCGTCACTGTCGAACAAGTGGCCGGCCGAGAACTCCGGGGTCTTCCGGTTGGCTTTGCGCGTCTGGCTAAAGCCACCGACCCCGCGACCGGCGTCGCCCAGCCCGATCTGATCGGATTGACCTGCGCGGCCTGCCACACCGGCAGCATTCGCTACAAGGGCACCAGCATCCGCTACGACGGCGGTCCGGCGATGGTGAACTTGTTCAACCTCGAGCAAGCGACAGGCCTTTCTATTGCCTACACGCTCTTGGTGCCATTCCGCTTCGATCGCTTTGCCACTCGTGTGCTCGGGGCTGACGCCGGTGAAGCGGAGCGCGCCGCGCTGAAAAAAGGTCTGACCGAAGCCGGGCTCTTCGTGAAAACACAGGCGGATACACTCACGAATCTTTACCAGCGCGTGCATCAGCAAGACACCGAGGAAGGTTACGGGCGGCTCGATGCGCTGAACCGGATCGGCAATCAGGTTTTCTATACCGACATGACCCTCAACGGGGTGGAGGTGCCTGACACGAATCTGCACATACGCGATGCGCCGGTCAGCTTCCCGCCGATCTGGACCGTACCGTGGTTCGCCTGGGCGCAATATGACGCCTCGATCGGACAGCCGCTCATTCGCAATGCCGGTGAAGCGCTGGGCGTCTCCGCACTCATCAATCTTTCGCCCGATACCGCACCGAGCACGCTGTTCCGCTCCTCCGTCGACGTCGAAAATCTCGCGGAGATCGAGAAGTTGTTGCGCGGGCCGAATCCGTTTGAACAAACGCCAAAGGGTTTTCGGCGGACTGCACTCGCCAAAATGGCCGTCGCAAGTCTTCGCCGATGATCCCGCCTGGAAGATCGACACTGCAAGGGTCGACCGGGGCCGCAAGATTTATGCGGAGATTTGCGCGGAATGCCATCTCGGACCGGTCAACGATCCCGTGTTCGACACGCAATTTCCGGACAAGAGCTTCTGGTCGGCAAAGGAGTCGCACTGGAAAAAGGACGGCGATGGTCCGGTTCTGGACGAGGTTCAGAAGGGTGTCGGCGGAATGGGCACGGACCCGGCACAGGCCCATGTCCTGATGCTGCGAACGGTTGCGGTGCCGGGTTTCCTGGATGTCGACCCGGCCCGGGATCTCGGGAAGTCCTGGGGATGCACCGGCATCCCGGCTTCACCCAACTCCGCCGTGCCATATGCGCTCGCCTTGATGGACGTCGTCGACAAGACCGCCCGGAAATGGATGGAGGACAGGAACCTGTCGGATCAGCAGAAGCAGGCGATATGGGGTTCTCGAAAGAACTGTCCCAATCCCGGAGATGCGAGGGAAACCCACTATCGCGCCCGCCCCTTGAACGGCGTATGGGCCACAGCGCCCTACCTCCACAACGGTTCGGTGCCTTCGCTCTACTGGATGCTCAAACCGGCATCCGAGCGACCGACACAGTTCTGCATGGGCACGCGCGATTTCGATCCGCAGCAAGTCGGCTTCCGCGTCGAGGCTGGGGAGAAACCGGCCTGCCGACACGGCGAAACGCTGTTCTCCGCCGCCAACACGGACGGATCGCCAGATCCCCGGCAACAGCAATCTTGGCCATTCGCTGGAGGGAACGCCCGGCCCCGGCAAACCCGGCGTGATCGGCCGTCGCCTGACGGACGACGAGCGTTACGACCTGATCGAGTACCTGAAGACGCTGTGAGCGGTTGAGCGAATCAAATGGGCGACACGAAGCTCGCGCTTCGGTCGCCCGAACGTTCAAACCAGTTAGTTGGCCTTGCTAATTGGCCTTGGTGCGCTTGGTTGGCGTCGTCGTGGTCGTGCTCGAGCCGTCGACGGCGCGCGCTCCGCCCCACGGATCGGCGGCGGGCTTGTCGGGAATGTTGCCAAGCGAGTTCTTGTAAGCCCGATCCTGGGACTTTTCGGCCTCGATCTGCGACGGCGACTTCGGCGGGTCCTGCGGCGGAGGCGGCGCCGCCTTTTGCGCGAGAACAGGCCCGGTGAGCAACAACGTCAACACTGCGGCGGCTCGAAGAACTCTCATCCGTAGAAGCTCCCTTTTGATTCCTTCATATCACTGCGCATGAAACCTCGCCAAGCACACGCTTGGCCAAAATCTCTGGCAATTTTTGGATGACACCGCGACAAAAGCCTCGGCCGATTCGGCCGCTCGCAAATCCCCAGCTGCGCAGTCGCAAGCCAAAGGATTGATGGTATTATGGTATTTCGCTGCAGCGTAACCACTCAGGACCGTTCGTGGCAAATATTATCTTAAACATAGGTCTATAGCGTCACTCCCATATTTTATGGAGTGATTTGCATGACGATCAGGTTTGGGGGCCTGTTCCGCCTTTCGCGTTTGAATCTTGGCCCGAAAGCCGCGCTTTGCGCGACCTTGTTGATCACGATCAACGCCGCGCTTTTGGTTGGCGCCGGATATTGGTCGCTCACCCGCGGTTTCAACACCCGCGCCGTGCGCGATATCGATCTCAGCCTTCGCACGCTCACGCTGGCGTTTGGCGAAGCCTATCCGGACACCAAGATCAGCATTCGCGACGGCGTCGTCGAGCGCGTCGAAGTGCCACGCATGCCCGAATTCACCGATCATCGGATCGTCGACCGGGCGATCTCCTACGTCGGCGGCAACGCCACGCTGTTCGTCTATGACGACGCGACGAGCCAATTCGTCCGGCGAACCACCAATGTGAAGAAAGAAAACGGTGACCGCGCGGTCGGAACCCAGCTCGCGGCCGATCACCCCGGACAGGCCGTGCTTCGCCGTGGTGAGGCCTATAAGGGGCCTGCCATGTTGTTTGGCCGCCGCTTCTACACCGCCTATCACCCGGTCTTCAATCCTGCCGGAAAGGTCGTCGGCATCATCTACGTCGGCATCTCGATGGATGAGCTCGACGGCATGCTGTGGCAGGCGATCTATGCCATGGCGATCGCCGCCGGCATCGCCGCCCTGCTCGCGCTTGTCGCCACCGCACTCCTGGTCCGCCGTGTCACCAAACCACTCAAGGCGGTCGCCGAAACCCTCAGGGTGCTCGCCGAAGGCAGGACTGACGTCGAGGTGCAGTACGCCGATCGCCACGACGAGATCGGCGTGATCGCGCGAACCATCGACGTCTTCAAGTCTAACAGAATCGAACGCCGTCAGCTCGACGCCGACCGTGTGAATGCCGAGAACGCGGCCCGCGAGCGGCGCAAGGCAGAACGCAATCAGTTCGTCGAGGATTTCCGCACCAGGATCGGCGGCATCATCGAACAGGTGACCAGTTCGTCCGACCGCTTCGAAAAGGACGCCCAGCAGCTTTCCTTGACGGCGCATTCCACTGCCGAAATGTCAGGCCAATCTGCCGATGCTTCGCGACAGGCATCCGAGCACGTCCGCAGTGCGGCAACCGCGTCCAATGAGCTGTCGCAGTCGATTGTCGAAATCAGCCGGCGCGTCCAGGATTCCAACACCGTCGCTTCGGAAGCCGTCAAACAGGCCAGCGCCACCGACGAGCGGATGGCCGAACTATCGGCCGCGGGCGACCGGATCGGCGACGTCGTCAAGCTGATCACCTCAATTGCGGAGCAAACCAACCTGCTCGCCCTCAATGCGACGATCGAAGCTGCCCGCGCCGGTGACGCAGGCCGGGGATTTGCGGTGGTCGCTCAAGAGGTGAAGACCCTGGCGGGCCAGACCGCCAAGGCTACCGACGAGATCAGCTCGCACATCGTCAACATGCAGCGCGCGACCGGAGAATCCGTGGAAGCCATCAAGGCGATCGGACAGACCATCGAGCGCATCAGCGAGATCACCGGGGCAATTTCGGCCGCCGTCGAGGAACAAGGGGCCGCCACCCAAAGTATCGCCCATGGCGTCCAGGCCGCGGCCGGCGGCACCCTCGATGTCGCCGACAATATCGAGCGCGTCGCGCACGGCGCCAACGAGACCGAAACGACTTCAGGCCAGATGCTGCAATCCGCCAAGGCGCTTTCCGAGGTGAGCGTTCATCTCCGGAACGAGGTCGAAAGGTTTCTCGACAGCGTTCGCGCGGCCTGACGTCAGGCTGCGCCGACGAAATTGCTACGGCCGCTGCGCGGCGTTGGATACGGGATATCCCCGCTTGCCTTGCGAGGCCAGCACGGCGAACTGACGCGGCGCACGGTCAGTGCGTGCCACTCGTCTCCGGCGCGGCATCGACGGAATGTTTCCTTGCAGATGCCCGCTTTGGCCGCTCGACGGGCGTTTTCGATACTTCGTCCGGCGCCTCGACAGCGTCGTTCATGGCCGCGACCATCTCGTCGAGAATGGCCTTGTAGGCGCCCGCGGTCTCGCTTGGGCCAGCCTCCGCCTTCTCGGGCGCTTCGTCCGGCGACGGCGCCGGAACAATCGCACCCGGATCGAACCGCGCCCGCTCCAGCCTGTTGCCGACGAACCACGCACACAACAGGCCCGTGACCTTTTCGTCATCGAAGATGTCGGTGTTGACCGTATCGACCGTCATCACCGGGCCGCCGGATTTCAGAACAACGAGATCGCCCGGCTTCAAAGCAGTCATATGCGAGAACCCAACCCCGACACGAAGGAATCGTGTTGCGTCTTTGCAACGATGATATCAAACCGCGGCAATGCGATCATCATCACGACTGAGCGTGACGGACATGCCCGTAAAATAACGGTGCTCGCCTGAAATCGATGCAGGAAAGTCACGCTTACCAACCAACACGAACAGCCGTAAATAAACAGTCGCTGGCGCGTCTCAAAATCTTAACATAGACCATCGCGACCGCTGATTCGCGGCACGAACATTGCTTCGAACGAACTGGCTGGAAAGACTCAGGAGTGTGGCATGAAACGCCTCGTCCTTTGTACAGCGTTCGGTTTCTTGATGAGCATGGCGAGCGCCCGTGATTACGGGCAATGGGAAGGAACGGACCCGGAAATCCGTCAGTGGTACCAGGCACTGATGCAGCCGGATAATCCCGCTGTCTCATGTTGCGGCGAGGCGGATGCATATTGGGCAGATTCGTTTGAAGTCGATGGCGACAAATATGTCGCCGTCGTCACAGACTCCCGGCCCGACGCGCCATTGCGCCGCAAGCATGTCGAGGTCGGAACCAAGATCATCGTTCCAAACCACAAGCTGAAGTATGACCAGTCCAATCCAACCGGGCACGGTGTCATATTTCTTGAGCCGCGGTGATTACGTTTATTGCTACGTGGCGCCTGGGGGCGTTTGAGCTTGGTGACGTCGCCCGCACGCGCTCATGCGCCGCCGAGAATTCATGGAACGCCAGAGCCGAACATGGTCGACCCAACGCACGGGTTGTGCGCGATTTACCAGCGATCGGATACATCCCGTGCTGTATCCCACCAGCCGCCAGTCTGTCCGGGGATCACCTACAGTCTTGTAACACCTTTGAAAAAACTCGTGCCCAAAGCCCACTCTCCTGAACAGATCCGAGCTTGAATGCCATTTGTGGGCAACGAGGGATCGAAGGTCGCGCTTGATCGCAATCAGCCCGCGGTCGGTTTTCACCGGATGATAGATGCGGTCCTTCTTCGTCCCCCAAAACAGGAGGGGTGGGGCGTAACGGTTGCTGCCAAGGCCGTAATCTCCGCTGGGTGAAGGCACGGAGCTTCCGTACTCAGATGAATAAAAAAGGCCGCTGCGGTCCTGCGGCGTGAACGGACTTTGCCCGCCAATCTCCTCGAGGCGCATACCGGCGTCCTGCAACAAAGAGGGCACAAGCCCCTCCATGTGACCGGTCCATCCTTCCTCGATACATCGCCGGGCAACAATATCCAGCGCTCGCCTCGAGAAGCGGCTAGCCCAGGCGAACGCGCGAACGCCGGGAAGCTGCCTTTTCGGATCGTTCGCATTCTTGATGCTCGGCCACCAATACCAATCGGGAATCTCTTCGCGCGTACGGATATGGCAGCCGAGCATGTCCGCATCGCTGCGACGGCAGGTATCGACGAGCGTGCGCCAGTTGCCCGAAAATCTGACGTCATATTCGACAAACCAAAAATATTCGATCGCGGGAAAGACCGGCAGAAGATCGATAAAGGCTGCATGTTTGTTGCCGGGTATTATGTTGGCGTGGGAGAGGTGTGGAAATTTCGTTCTGATTTTCTTGAAGTCAAATGAAACGACCGGGCAATCGAGGGGAGGAATCCTGGCGTCCGGCGCCGAAGTCGCGTCGTGATAGACAATGACCTTGTAGTCGCGGCCGAGCTGATTACAGACCCGGTCGATATTCCGGCATATCGCACGGTCAAACTTGTGCGTGGTGATGGCGAACAGGGTGTCAGTCACGCTGGGGTAGCTCCCGCCTTCTCATCGTTCGACGCGCCAGCGAAACAGCCGGCTGCGCTGGGATCATCCCGCTATTGTTTCCGAAAGCCCCGATCGGCGTTGAGACCACCTTCATTCTCGTCGCGCATGACGACGTTATCGATCAGATAGGTCACGGCAAAAGCGGAGATCACCGCGGCGACCAATGCGCCGCCGATCCAGTGCAATACCTCTTTGAGCGAATATTCCCCGTGCACCGTCGTCTCCATAAGAAACCCTGCCGCGCCGAGAACGAGATAGGGCCATCCGCCGATCAGGAAAATCTGGCAGCAGACCTAGGGAAATGTAAGTAACGTCACTTACGTGTACCTTACAACGCCAAACATTTGGCACTGGCGGCGCCGTGCAGTGTCTATCCGCGGTGGATCAGGCGGATTTGGCGAACCTCGCGACGAGGCCAATCTTTTTCTCGCTCACGGACGCAGCCGTCGAGCCTCACGCCGCCCTCGCCATCCGAAAGCCGGATCGGCGATCTCATCGCGATGGAAACGCTAACGCTGGCCGCGCGCGGCCGGCAATTCGATCGGCACAAACTGCGATCGGCTGATCACCTTCGGCCGCCATCGGGGTAGATCGACGGCCGCGCGGTGGCGCGGCTGATGAGCGTTTCCAACAACAAGAAGAATTTCTCAGCAAGCGTGAGAGTTTTTCTCCACTGCTTACTATTGGTAGCGCCGGTTCCGATTTGGTTTGGTGAGCTGGTTCACTAAGTGGTCCGCGGCCGGTCCTGAACTCATCCAGCCCGAACCTTCGCTTTTGCGCTCCCCTGACCGCACCGAGCGGCCAGGAGGCGGCCGCCACAGCAAAGGGGCCGCCCGGACAAATGGCTGACTTGGTTGGGGTAAAATGGTCGGAGCGAGAGGATTTGAACCTCCGACCCCTAGTCTCCCAGACTAGTGCGCTAACCGGGCTGCGCCACGCTCCGATGCCGTTCCCTTAGCTTTGATCAGGCGGCCGCGCAAGGCGGCCGATCGGTCAGGCGTCCTGTTTGCCGTCGGATCAGCCAGTTGGCCGGCCACTTCGGCCTTGGCCGTAAGAACCGTCAACCGTCCTTTAGCGCGGCGTCGAGCATCTTGCGGCAGGCAATCAGGTCTTCCAGCACGCCCTTCAGGCGCGCCACGTCGAGTATCGGGGACAGTTCCGCCACGCCCGCGATCGCGTCCTCGTCGTCAAAGCTTTCGACGTCCCGCCGGCTGCGGCGCTGGGCCATCCGGGGAATGCCGCTTTCCCCCGAGCTGTCGTAATCGTCATCGTCGAGGTCCATCGGCGGCGCGCCGTCATCGTCCTCGAGAAGGCTTTGGCCCACCACCTCCTCGATCGCGCCAAAGGAGGCGACGGCCGACGCGTCGGCGAGCCGCTGCACCGACGCGATGCCGTGTTCCTTCAAGATGCGCTGGACGCCGCGGATCGTATAACCTTCGCCGTAGAGCAGACGACGGATTCCCCGAAGCAAGTCGACGTCGTCAGGCCGGTAGTACCTGCGGCCTCCGCTTCGCTTCATCGGCTTGATCTGGGAGAACCGCGTTTCCCAGAACCTCAAGACGTGCTGCGGAATATCGAGGTCTTCAGCGACCTCGCTGATGGTTCGGAAGGCATCCGGCGCTTTGTCCAAATGCTCGCTCCTCTATCCCTCGTGCGGCCGGAAAACGCGGCCTTATGCGGGCTTGGTGCCGTTGGTCCCGGCGCTGTGGCCGTTGATGCGCTGCTTCAAGATCGCCGACGGCTTGAACACCATGACACGGCGAGGCGAAATCGGCACCTCGGTCCCGGTCTTCGGATTACGTCCGATCCGCTGACCCTTCTTGCGCACCATGAATGAGCCGAAAGAAGAGAGCTTCACCGTCTCGCCCTTTTCGAGGCAGTCGGTGATTTCTTTCAACACGAGCTCAACAAACGCGGATGACTCGGTGCGCGACAGTCCCACCTTTTGGTAGACGGCCTCGCACAGATCAACACGCGTGACAGTTTTTCCGGTTCCGGTCATCGCCTGCCCCACTCTCGGCGAACTACATTTCGCTTCTGAAATTATGAGCTTAAGTACTGACGGTCAACAGCCGTCCCGCCTTCCTAGCATGAAAGAAATGGGCAAAGCATCGGGATTAATTTACCCATTGCTCACCAACGGATCAGCACCGATCCCCAGGTGAAGCCGCCACCCATGGCTTCCAGCAGCACCAGATCGCCCTGCTTGATGCGGCCGTCCGCAACGGCCACCGACAGCGCCAATGGAATTGAGGCTGCCGACGTATTGCCGTGCTTATCGACCGTCAACACCACTTTCTGCGGCGCAATATGCAGCTTGTGCGCCGACGCATCGATGATTCGCTTGTTGGCCTGGTGTGGAACGAACCAGTTGATGTCGTCCGCGGTCAGGCCGGTCGCTTCGAACGCAGCCACAATCACGTCGGTGATCATGCCGACCGCGTGCTTGAAGACTTCGCGCCCTTCCATTCTCAGGTAGCCTACCGTCTTGGTCGAGGATGGACCGCCGTCGACATAAAGCTTCGACTTATGCTGTCCGTCCGATCTCAGATGGGCCGTCAAAATCCCCCGATCGGAGGAAAGTCCCGGCTGCTGCTGCGCGTCGAGCACCACGGCGCCGGCGCCATCGCCGAACAGCACGCAGGTGCCGCGGTCGTTCCAGTCGAGAATTCGCGAGAAGGTTTCCGCGCCGATCACGAGCGCGCGTTTGAATGCACCGCTACGCAAGAAATTGTCGGCAGTCGTAAGGGCAAACACGAAGCCCGAACACACCGCCTGCAAGTCGAAGGCTGCGCCATGATGGATGCCGAGCCCGTTCTGTACCGCGACCGCCGTCGCCGGGAATGTGTTGTCGGGCGTCGAGGTGGCCAGCACGATCAGGTCGATCGATTGAGCATCGACGCCGGCATGGGCGAGCGCCGCCTGGGCGGCCTTGATCGCCAGATGCGAAGTGAACTCGCCCTCGGCTGCAACATGACGCTGACGGATGCCGGTGCGCTGCACGATCCATTCGTCGGAGGTGTCGATCTGCGTCGCCAATTCGGCGTTAGTCAGGATCCGCTCCGGCAGATAAGAGCCGCAGCCGAGCACGACCGAGCGTAGTGCAGTCACGAAACAGCCTCCTGCGTGGCAGACGCCTGGACCAACGTGCCACCGTCGCGTTTAAGCATTTGATTGATCTTGTTGAGGAGATCGTATTTGCCCATTTCATAGCCAACATCGACGGCATAGGCAAAGCCGTCGGCGTCGGTTCCACCGTGGCTTTTGACCACGATGCCGTTGAGGCCGAGCAGGACCCCGCCATTGGACTTGCTGGGGTCGAGCTTGTCGCGCAACGCCCGGAACGCCGGCCTCGCCAGCAGATAGCCGAGCTTGGAAAGCCAGCTGCGCGACAGCGCCTCGCGCAGGAACTCGCTGATCTGGCGTGCCGTGCCCTCGGCGGCCTTCAGGGCAATGTTGCCGCTGAAACCTTCCGCAACGATCACGTCGGCCGCCCCTCGTCCGATGCCGTCGCCCTCGACAAAGCCGGTATATTCGAGCTGCGGCAGGTTCATTGCGCGCAGGAGTTCCGCGGCCTCGCGAACCTCCTCGCGGCCCTTGATCTCCTCGACCCCGATATTGAGCAGACCGACGGTCGGCCTCGGCAGGTCGAACAGCACGCTCGCCATGGCACTGCCGAGGACGGCCAGCGTCACCAGGTGCTGTGCATCGCCGCCGATCGTCGCCCCAAGGTCGAGCACGACGGAATCGCCTCGCACCGTCGGCCAGACGGCCGCGATCGCCGGACTGTCGACGCCGGGCAGCGTACGCAGGCAAAAGCGCGCCATCGCCATCAGCGCTCCCGTATTGCCGGCGGAAACCGCAACGTCGGCTTCGCCCTTTCTTCACCGCCTCGATTGCAAGCCACATCGACGACGTCTTGCGTCCACGCCGCAAAGCCTGGCTTGGCTTGTCGTGCATGCTGACGGCAACGTCGGTATGGACGATCGAAGAGACCGCTTTCAAAGCCGGATGTTTCGCGAGCTGCGCCTCGATTGCTCCGCGATCTCCGACCAAAAGAAATTCCGTGTCGGGATGTCTGGTCAATGAGATCGCAGCGCCGGGAATAACGACTGACGCACCGACGTCACCCCCCATGGCGTCAAGCGCTATTCGAACCTTTTGAGGCATGAACGTTCCGGAAACCCGACCTCTCATCGGACTAGAGCTCCGATTCCGACGTTCGCATGACATCGCGGCAATATCTGATGCGAACTTCGGAATTGAAGGAGCTCTAGCAACCCATTAGCACTAGAATGCCAGCGGCAACTGCGCCGGCTGCGGTGATCAGCGAAGCACAACACCGCGCCAAACTGGGCCGCGACAATAGCGTTTCCCCGTACCGACACAACCTCTTGACCGTTGTCTTTTACGGTTCAAGTCATCTCGTAGCAGAATCGACACACGAAAATAATATCAGTTATTTCAATATCTTAAAAGCAGATTCCGAGAACCCGACACAGCACGGGGATTCCGCGACACGGCTCAACGGTCCTCATCATCCCCGGAACGCTTGGGCGCCCTCTTGTCGACCGTCGGTTGCCGATCCGATTGCAACCCCTTTAGCGCCGCAAACGGGTGATTGGCGGGATCCTTGATCTCCGCAAGCGGCTCAAACACGGCGTCCGGCTTGCGCGGATAAGGGTCGATTGCAAGGAACAGGGCGTCTGTGGCCAGACGGCCCAGATCGATCACGCCGTCGACAATCGGCTCGGCCGGGTCTGGCACCTCTTCATCTTCGCTCTGGGCAGCTTCATCGACGAGGGCGGCGAGACTTCGAATTTGCTCCGGCGGCGCGAACATCAGGTCGATGACTTCGTCGATCGCACACTCGATCGGGTCGAGCGTCACGACGCAGGTTTGACCGACCCGTCCGTGCACCTCGCCCGTGACATGCACACGTCCGCCGCTCTTGGGTTTCAGATCGAACGAGGCGCTTGCCGACGTGATTTCGCGCAGCCCTGCGATATCGGCCATGGCCGCGCGGACGGCATCGCTGGCCTCAAACGCTCGGTGCAATCCCGTATCAGGGATTTGGGCTACGACGACCGGCACGCGCCAGGGATCAGCGGGGTTCATCGGCGATCGCCTTTCTCCGAAGCCGCGACGCCGGTGTCGGCAAGAGCGGGAAACTTCCAACCGACGGCCAGGAAGGCAGCATCGTCGAGGCCATCAAGGCGGGCCATCACGGCTTGGGCATAGGCAGCAAGCCGGTGCGCATCTTCCACGCCCTGCCCGTTGAGGATGTTCTTGCACAGCGCGTTGGCCGGCGCGTCGCCGCCAGCCGCAAAGGCGGCATCGTAAGCGGCTGCGCGGCCATAAAATGCTTCGCCAAATGCCTGCATGCGTTTCGGAACCGTGAGATCGCCGACGCCCATCTCCCGCAGATTGGCGTCCATATCCGCGCAGAATCGATCAAAAAGCGCCTGCGAGACGTTCCGCGCTCCCGTCATGGACCGAAACCGCCGCAACATCAGCCACAAATGCAGAACCAGGAGGTCGAAACGGCCATTAACCGTATCCGATACGCCCAGGTCCCGGTAGAATGCCGGTTCTCGCGCCTGCGTCACGATCATGCCATAGATGGCTTCGATGGTGCCGCGCGGGGACGCCGGGGGCTTACTGAAGTGATTGAATGGCCAAAGCATTGTGGGTTCGACCCGCAGGCTATTTGTTGCAATCAAGCGTCCTGCCGGGTACGTCAAGGCCTCGCGTGATGCAAGGGGATGGGACGCTTTCCCAGATGATCAAGTCCAATTTGCCAGGTTTTGCGCGCAGCTTCGGCTGGCGCGGTCTCCGAAACGCGGCCGCAGCGGCCCTGTTGTGCGCCGCCGTCAGCGGCTGCGGCGAACAGTTCCAGAAGGGCTACATCCTTCCGCCGGGCGCGCTTGAACAAATTCCGATCGGCGCAAGCCAGGATCAGGTGCTGATCGTGATGGGAACCCCCTCCACGGTCGCCACGCTCAACGGTGAAGTCTTCTACTACATCTCCCAGCGCACCGAGCGCAGGGTCGCCTTCATGAACGACAACATTGTCGATCAGCGTGTGATCGCGATCTATTTCGACAAGAACCGCCAGGTACGGCGCCTTGCCAACTACGGGCTGAAGGACGGCAAGATCTTCGACTTCATCGGCCGCACCACGCCGACCTCGGGCCAGGAAATCAATTACGTTGCGCCGCTGTTCAAGGCGCTCAATGTCGGTCAGGGCGGCAACTAGACCGATCGGCTGGCGGTCGACGCAAACCCGCTCTTTGTCATTTCAGGAATCAAAAACCCCGCGGGTCGCATTGACCCGCGGGGTTTTCGTTTTCTCGAACAGCGCTTAGTGAGCGAGGATGGCGAGCAGCAACAGCGCCACGATGTTCGTGATCTTGATCATCGGGTTCACTGCGGGGCCGGCCGTATCCTTGTAGGGATCGCCGACGGTGTCGCCGGTCACGGCTGACTTATGGGCGTCCGAGCCCTTGCCGCCGTAGTGACCATCTTCGATGTACTTCTTGGCGTTGTCCCACGCGCCGCCGCCCGAGGTCATCGAGATCGCGACGAACAGGCCGGTGACGATCACGCCGAGCAGCATCGCGCCGACCGCGGAGAACGCAGCCGACTTGCCGGCCGCACCGCCGCCCGCGATCGCATAGATCAGGAAGTAGACGACGATCGGCGACAGAACCGGCAACAGCGACGGAATGATCATTTCCTTGATCGCCGCCTTGGTCAGGAGGTCGACGGCCTTGCCATAGTCCGGCTTGTCCGTGCCCTGCATGATGCCGGGCTTTTCACGGAACTGGCGACGCACCTCTTCGACGATCGCGCTAGCCGCACGGCCGACCGCGGTCATGCCCATCGCACCGAACAGGTATGGCAGCAAGCCGCCGAACAAGCAGGCCGACAACCACGTAAGGATTGGTCAGCGAGAAGTCCGGCGTGACGCCCTTGAAGTAGGCGTGATTGGCGGAGTCCTTGATGAAGAACTGAAGGTCCTGGTTATAGGCCGCGAACAGCACCAGCGCGCCGAGACCGGCCGAACCGATCGCATAGCCCTTGGTGACCGCCTTGGTCGTGTTGCCAACCGCGTCCAGCGCGTCGGTCGACTTGCGCACTTCCTTCGGCAGGCCAGCCATTTCGGCGATGCCGCCGGCGTTGTCGGTGACCGGACCGAAGGCGTCGAGCGCAACGATCATGCCGGCCAGCGCGAGCATCGTCGCGGTTGCGATCGCGATGCCGAACAGGCCAGCGAGGCTATAGGTCACCAGGATGCCGGCGATGATGACGATAGCGGGCAACGCGGTTGATTCCATCGAGATCGCGAGGCCCTGGATCACGTTGGTGCCGTGGCCTGTGACCGAAGCCGCCGCGATCGACTTCACGGGGCGATAGTCGGTGCCGGTATAGTATTCGGTGATCCAGATGATCAGACCCGTCACGACAAGACCGACCACGCCGCACTCGAACAGCGCCATGCCGGTGTATGTCGACGCCGTCGAGCTTGCCGAAGCCGATCAGTTGATGAATCACGAAGGCGACGCCGACCAGCGACAGAACGCCGGTGGCAATCAGGCCCTTGTAGAGCGCGCCCATGATCGATTGGCTCGCACCCAGCTTGACGAAGAACGTGCCGGCGATCGAGGTGAGATGCAGACGCCGCCGATCGCGAGCGGCAACGTCATCATGTTGGCGAGGATCGGGGTCTTGGCGAAGAAGATCGCGGCCAGCACCATGGTCGCAACCGCCGTCACCGCATAGGTTTCGAACAGGTCGGCAGCCATGCCGGCGCAGTCGCCGACGTTGTCGCCGACGTTGTCGGCGATCGTGGCCGGGTTGCGCGGATCGTCCTCGGGAATACCGGCCTCGACCTTGCCGACGAGGTCGCCGCCGACGTCCGCACCCTTGGTGAAGATGCCGCCGCCGAGACGGGCGAAGATCGAGATCAGCGAAGCGCCAAAGCCCAGCGCGACCATCGCGTCAACGACGACGCGGTCATTGGCCGTCAGGCCCAGCACCTGGGTGAGATAGGCGAAGTAGATGGTCACGCCGAGCAGCGCGAGACCCGCCACCAGACAGGCCGGTGATCGCGCCGGCCTTGAAGGCGAGTTCGAGACCGCCGGCCAGCGAGGTCGTCGCCGCCTGCGCGGTGCGGACGTTGGCGCGAACCGAAACGTTCATGCCGATGAAGCCAGCCGCGCCCGACAGGACAGCGCCGATCAGGAAGCCGATCGCGACCTTCATGCCAAGCAAATAAGCCAGCAGCGCAAAGATCACGACACCGACGATGCCGATCGTGGTGTATTGCCGCCGCAGATAGGCCTGAGCGCCTTCACGCACCGCCGCCGCAATTTCCTGCATGCGCGGATTGCCGGCGTCGGATTTCATAACCGACATCGTCGCCCAGATCGCGTAGACGATGGACAACGCGCCGCAGAGCACGATCAACCATAATGCTGTCATTGAACTTGCCTCAGATCTCTTGAGATGGCCCCACGCCACGGCCGCGATCGCGGCGGGCGCTCAAAAAGCAGGCCCGCCCTGCCCAAAGGGCGGCCTGAAATCGGCCGGGACCATGCCAAAATCGCATGTCCGGCGCAACGCTACGGGACGCAAAAATGGGCGATATCGAAAGGTATTTGCGCTGGAACGGCCCATTTTCATGAAATTCCTAGAAATGGCTGTACGAGGTGCGCGTTAGCGGCAGTTCTTTGCCCTCCGCATCCAGCCATTTCGGGGGAGAATTCGCCCGCGATAATCGTCCCGATCGGGCGTGACAGGCACCCCGGTGGCATTGGCCTCCCGGACAAACTCCTCAAGTGCATCTTGGGGAATGGCGCAGAGAATTTCGTAATCGTCGCCACCCGAAATGATCTCGGCCATCCCTGTCGCACCGGCCGCAAGTGCCGCGGAAGCCGCCTTCGACAGCGGGACCGATTTCAGATCGATCACCGCCGACACGGCGGACGCCGCGCAGAGCTTGGCGAGATCGCCGGCCAGGCCGTCGGAAACGTCCATGGCGGCATGCGCATGTGCACGCACCACGGACGCGAGCGCGTTGCGGGGCTGCGGCACGCGATAACGGCCGACCAGCGCATCCCGTGATGCTGCATCGCCGGCAAGCGCCGTCGCGACCCTGCCCTGTTTCAATACGTCCAGACCAAGCGCGGCATCACCGATCGTCCCGGTCACCACCACATGATCGCCGGGCTTCGCGCCGCTTCGGTGAACCATCTTGTCCGCCGCGACGCGACCGAACGCGGTGATCGAGAGCATCAGTGGCCCCGGCGTCGACACCGTGTCGCCGCCGAGAAGCGGACAACCGAAATCCGCCGCATCTGCGCCGAGCCCGCGGGCGAACGCCGCCAGCCAGGCCTCATCGGCTTTGCGCAGCGCCAGCGACAGCACGAAGCCCGCAGGCGTCGCCCCCTTTGCCGCGAGGTCGGACAGATTCACCCGCAACGCCTTCCGCGCGATGGTGTCCGGCGGGATCGTCGGCGAGGAAATGGACGCCTTCGACCAGCGCATCCGTGGTGACGACGATATCGTCCCCGAGCGCCTTCAGGAGCGGCAGCATCGTCGTTAAGTCCGAACGCGCCTGCGTCCGTCGCCAGCGGCTTGAAATAGCGCGCGATCAGGGAGTCCTCGCCGGATGCGGGTGCACCTGGCGCCGCCATCTCAACCACCGGCCCGCACGAATTCGCCAGCGCGGAACTGGCGTGCGATCTGATCGAGAACCGCATTGACCATGCCGGTCTCCTCCGCCTCGACAAAGGCGTGCGCGACGTCGACATATTCCGACACCACGACGCGGCCGGGAATGTCCATGCGGTGCTCCAGCTCATAGGCGCCGGCGCGCATCACCGCCCGCAGGATTGCATCGATGCGCTTCAGCGGCCACCCCTTCGACAGGGCCTCGTCGATCAGGGGATCGAGCTTTGCCTGATCGCGCACCACGCCCGACACCACGTCGCGGAAAAACGCGGCTTCCGCCGGAAGGTACGTATCGCCCTCGACCTCGTTGCCGAGCCAATGGCTTTCGAACTCCGCGAAAATATCGTTGATGCCGGCGCCTGCGATGTCCATCTGGTACAGCGCCTGCACCGCGGCGAGCCGTGCCGCGCCGCGCCGGTTGGCTTTCTTGTCCGCGCCCTTTACGGGCTTCTTTTTGCTCTCGACCATCATCCGTTTTTTGCCAGCCGGCGCTTGATCCGCAGCATCGCGATCGCTGCGCGCGCGGCGTCGCCGCCTTTGTTGAGTTCGGAGGCGCGCGCCCGCGCCCATGCCTGCGCTTCGGTATTGACGGTCAAGATGCCGTTGCCGAGCGGAAACCGCTTCGACACCGCCAGATCCATCAAACCACGTGAGGATTCGTTCGAGACGATCTCGAAATGAATGGTGTCGCCGCGAATGACGCAGCCAAGCGCGATCGCGGCATCGTAGGGCTTGCCGGCCTTTTCCGCGGCCTCGATCGCAATCGCGATCGCAGCCGGAATTTCCAGCGCGCCCGGCACCGTCAGGACGTCGTGGCTCATGCCCGCCGCTTTCAGCTCAGTGACCGCACCTTCCAGCAGCGCGTCCTGAATGTCGTCATAGAAGCGCGCCTCGACAATCAGCGCCCGCGCGCCGGCAATGTCGGTCTGGTCCTTTAACGGTGCGCGTCGCGCGTCAGCCATTCTTCAATCCATCTGGTCACGTTGTCGACTCAACGACAGGTCTGTAAACGCCGCGTGTCAGGCTTCGCCTATGATTATCGAACGCTCACTTCATTTCCGTCAATCTCGCCGCGTAGCGCGCCATCAGATCGACCTCGATATTAACCTCACTGCCCGCACGCCAGGACGACAGGGTCGTGACATTGAGCGTGTGCGGGATAATCAGCACGGAAAACGCCGTATCGTTGACCGTGTTAACCGTCAGCGAGACGCCATCCAGCGTGATCGATCCCTTGGGCGCGATGAAGCGCGCGAGCTCGCGCGTGGTGTTGAGCTCGAACCGCGCCATCTCCGGAAGATCCTCCCGGTTGAGGATGGTGGCGATGCCGTCCGCATGTCCGGCGACGATATGGCCACCGAGTTCATCGCCAATTTTCAGCGCACGCTCCAGATTGAGCCGGGTGCCTTTGGCCCAATGCTTCGCCGTGGTCAAGGCAAGCGTCTCCGCGGCCGTGTCGACATCGAACCAGGTCCTGCCCTTTTCGACCCCGGATGCAACCACCGTCAGGCACACCCCGTTGCACGCAATCGAGGCGCCGTCCGCGATGCCAGCCTGATCGTAGCCGCAGCCGATCCGCAGCCGGTGCAACTGCCCCTGCGCGACAGGCTTGAGGCTTTCGATTTCGCCGATATCGGTGACGATTCCGGTAAACATTACGCTCTCTCGTAGACGGTAAGGGTGTCGGCACCCAGGCTCTCGCTAGCACGAACGCGGAAGACCGGCGACTGGGTGATTGCGCTCAATGGCAATGCATCCAGCGCCGCCACGCCATCGGCACCGATCGCGCTGGGGCCGCGAAGCAGCCAGAACTCGTCGGCGAGGCCCGCCGCGACGAACGACGAGACCACGCGTGACCCGCCCTCGACCAGAAGCCGGGTGACGCCCCGCTCCGCCAGCGCGCGCACGACTTCCGGCAGGTCGAGACCGCCTTGCGGCCGGGAACCGAGACGGATCACCTGCGCGCCATTGGCTCCGAGCATCGCCACCGCCGGCGCCTCGCGCGAGTTCCGACGTCACAACCCATAGCGGCGTGTTTCGCGCCGAATGCACCAGGCGGCTTCTGGCCGGAATCCGCAAACTCCGGTCGAGCACGACGCGGACCGGCGAACGCGCCTCCATGCCGGGCAACCGGCATGTCAAAAGCGGATCGTCGGCCAGCACAGTCCCGATCCCGACCAGGATGGCGTCGCACTGCGCACGCAACAAATGGACGCGGGCGTTGGCCGCATCGCCGGTAATCGCTACCGTCTTGTGGCCGGGACCAGCGATCTTGTCGTCGGTTGAGACCGCCAGCTTCACGATCACATGGGGGCGATGCTCGCGGATGCGCCGGAAATGACCGGCATGCGCGCGTGCGGCTTCCGCCGCCATGAGCCCGACATCGACCTCGATACCGGCGTTGCGCAATTTCGCGTGGCCCTGCCCCGCGACTTCCGGATTCGGATCCTCGATCGCCGACACCACGCGCTTGATGCCCGCGGCAATCACGGCATCGGCGCAAGGCGGCGACTTCCCGACATGCGAACAGGGCTCGAGCGTCACATAAAGCGTGGCGCCGCGCGCCGCCGCTCCGGCTTGTGCGAGCGCGACCGGCTCCGCATGCGGACGGCCACCCGGTTGGGTCCAGCCGCGCCCGACAATGACGCCGTCCTTGACGACGACCGCGCCGACAGCAGGGTTAGGCCAGGTGCGTCCGAGGCCGCGCCGGCCGAGCGTCAGCGCCAAGTCCATAAAGCGGCGATCCGCCGACCCTGATGTCGCAGCGCCAGGTGCCGACTGCCCGTCCGCGCCGAGGGCGATCATTTTCGCAACAGCGTGATCCGCGCCTCATCCTCGCCGGACAATTCGCCAAGCACCGTCTCGAAATCCTTGGCCTCGCGGAAATTGCGATAGACCGACGCGAAGCGCACATAGGCGACGTCGTCGAGCTGGCGCAGGTGCTCCATCACGATCTCGCCGATCGCCTCCGACGAAATCTCCGCCTCCCCGCCGCTCTCGAGCTCGCGGACGATGGCGGAGACCATTTTCTCCACCCGCTCCGCCTCGACCGGCCGCTTGCGCAGCGAGATTTGCAGCGAGCGCACCAGCTTGTCGCGGTCGAACGGCACCCTGCGGCCGTTACGCTTGATGACCGTCAATTCGCGAAGCTGCACGCGCTCGAACGTGGTGAAACGGAAATTGCAGGCGACACAGACGCGCCTGCGCCGGATCACGGCGGAATCTTCCGTCGGACGGGAATCCTTCACCTGCGTATCGAGACTGTTGCAGCTTGGGCAACGCATGTGGCTGAACCCTCGTTAATAGATCGGGAAACGATCGGTGAGCGCCTTGACCCGTTCCTTCATCGCCTGCTCCACGAGCGGCGCCGAGCCGTCCGTGGACTGCGCGATCGCATTCAGCACTTCGGCGATCATGCCGCCGACCTGCTTGAATTCGGCAACGCCGAAGCCGCGCGTCGTGGCTGCCGGTGTGCCCAGACGAAGACCCGAGGTCACGAACGGCTTTTCGGGATCGTACGGAATGCCGTTCTTGTTGCAGGTGATCGCGGCGCGAACCAGCGCCTTCTCCGAGACGTTGCCCTTCAATCCCTTGGGCCGCAGGTCGACCAGCATCAGGTGATTGTCGGTGCCGCCGGAGACGATATCGAAACCTTCCGCACGCAAGGACTCGGCGAGCGCCTTGGCGTTCTCGACCACGTTCTTCGCGTAGATCTTGAAGTCCGGCCGCAGCGCCTCGGCAAAAGCGACCGCCTTCGCCGCGATCACGTGCATCAAGGGACCGCCCTGGAGGCCGGGGAAAATCGCCGAGTTGAACTTCTTGGCCAGCGCCTCGTCGTTGCAGAGGATCAGGCCGCCGCGCGGACCGCGCAGCGACTTGTGCGTCGTGGTGGTCGTGACATGGGCATGCGGCACCGGCGAGGCGTGAACGCCGCCGGCCACGAGGCCCGCGAAGTGCGCCATGTCGACCAACAGATAAGCGCCGACGCTGTCGGCGATCTCGCGAAACCGCTTGAAATCCCAGGCGCGCGAATAGGCCGATCCGCCCGCGATAATCAGCTTCGGGCGCACCTGCTCGGCTTGCTTGGCAATCGCATCCATGTCGAGCAATTGATCTTCGCGGCGCACGGTGTAGTGCACGGCCTTGAACCACTTGCCGGACATGTTGACGGGCGAACCGTGCGTGAGATGGCCGCCGGCGGAAAGGTCGAGACCCATGAAAGTATCGCCGGGCTGCAACAGCGCCAGGAACACGGCCTGATTCATCTGGCTGCCGGAGTTCGGCTGCACGTTGGCGAACTGGGCGCCGAACAGTTTCTTGGCCCGCTCGATCGCCAGCGTTTCGGCCACGTCGACCCATTCGCAACCGCCATAGTAACGGGCGCCCGGATAGCCCTCGGCGTACTTGTTGGTCATCACCGAACCCTGCGCTTCCAGCACCGCGCGGCTGACGATGTTTTCCGACGCGATCAGTTCGATCTCGTGGCGCTGGCGGCCGAGTTCGCCGGAAATGGCGTTGGCGATATCGGGATCGGCTTCCGCGAGCGTCGCGGAAAAGAACGAGTTGGGTGTGGAAGCCGTCTTGGCGCCGGACGAAGAGCTCATGGGTAAAATATCTCCACCGCTGCGAGCCAGAGGCGTCGCGGTCGGTTGCGTTGATGGCGGTCGAAAGGGTCCCTTGGGCAAATACCATATCGCCCGGTCACGGCCAAGCGCTTGCGGTAGAAGCCTGATATTTATGCAAGATATGGTGGGGACAGGCCATTTTGCCAGTTCTGGCCCCTCCCCCATACCCCGGTCATGGCAGGGCGGTCCCGCGGCAGGCGATGCCCCGGGTTGGGTCCAAAAAGTCCCCATTTCAGAGGACGCAGGGAATGCCGGGTACACGGCGGTACCCGCAGCCTCGCGTGCAATGGAAAAAAGCACACGAGTTAGTCACCACAGGTTCGCCGGGCAATCCGGCATTCCCTGCGCGATGGTGTTACGGTTTCCTTCGTGCTCTCCCCGGAGACCGGCTTTTTGTCTCCGTCCCCGGCGTGATGCCGGCGTGTCGGGCCCGAGGGCCGACAATCGCCACATCATCGCCAGGTTGATCCCAGCATCGGGAGATCAGAACCACACGACTTCGCCGTCCGCCTACCCATCGCTCGTCAGTCGATGCGAAAGCGTCCATCGCATCCCGCGCCCGACGTTCGTGACGATCGCGAAGCGCCCTCTCTGGGGGCGCGGACACGCGAAAATTGCCTCTGATTTGCCCGACGTCACAAGCGAAACTGCCCGCGGCAGATTGGCACGACGGGCAAATCAGGTGGGCCGCGCAAAAAGCTGTCAATGGGTGTTGGGAAGAAAAGCGGTCACTGCCGCGAGGAAGCAGACTCTTCGATCCTTCGCTTCTCGGCATGGTCGCAGCGCAAGCATTCAAACGCCTGCTTGCTGTCGCGGATCGGCGACGTCGCGATCATGCTCATCCCGCAGTTCGGACAGCTGGGTCTGTTCGTGGATTTGGCCATACCCGATGCTTATCCAGCAACCACAGGTCGCGATATCCGGACTCTTGCGGGCGAGATACCAGTCATGCTTGCCGGACCGCGGCGCGCGGACTTTCCCGTAAAAACACCGAGTGCTCTCCTTCGTCCGGCTAAATCAACCACGGCCGCGCTTGAAAAACTGCGCCGAGAGCCCACGCATGAGTTCGGAAGCCTTCGGCGTGTCGAACCCCAGTCGCACACAAAGTATCGCTTTCACCGGCGGCAACGCGGGAAGATAGCTTTCCTCGGCCCGAATGAGCGTTGGCGGCATCCTGCTGGCAGGAACGACGTAAGACCTACGCCCGCCTCGACCGCGCTAATTCGCGCATGATAGTCCAGACTATTGAAGACGATCTTGTAGGAAAGTCCGAGCTTGGTCAGCGTTGGAATCATCCAGTCGTCGCCGGGATAGGTCAGGATCGGCAACGGCGAGCCGGGGCTCAGTGCGAAATTCTTTGCGCGCACCCAAACCAGCGGCTCGTCGCATTCATTGACGACCATCTGATCGATGTCGGCATCCAGCCGCTGATTTCGATAGATGCAGGCGACATCGATATATCCTTCGATAAGGCCCCGGCCGATCGACGTGGAATCGTCCGTATGCACGAAAACGTCGAGAAGGGTCTCCGGTGTCTGGCGCTTGATGAACTCATCGACAAACAAGGTGCTTAGTCCGAGCCGCAACGGTTGCGGACCGACATTGCTGCCGCCGAGCCGCAACAGCTGATCGTTGGCTTCCAGGATGATGCGGGCCTGCTGAAGCGCGAGCTTGCCGAGTTCGGTCGTCGTGGTGCCATTGGCGGTTTTCACGAACAACGCGCCGCCGACCAGATTTTGCAGCCGCTTGACCTGCGAACTGATGGCCGGCTGGCTCAAGCCAAGCCGCTCCCCCGCTTTCGAGAGGCTCCCTGTTTCGGAAATGGCGACGACGGTACGGACGATCTCAATGGGAATATTGACGTGCTGTCGCCGGTACATCAGGAGGCTTCCTCCGAAGCGGACCTAAAGCAATCGTTTTGTTTTCCAGCCATAACAACGTTAGGTGCCGCAAGCTGCTATGGCTACGACAAGTTGAATACCATCGCTAATCCTACCCAGACTAAATGTCGCGGCCATATCCATATTTTTGATCGGCCCATAAATCTGACGCGCTGCCAACGAAAGCGGCAGCGCGCCAGAGGCGGAAGCTCTTCTTGCAATCAGGCCCGCGCGGGCAAGCCGGCACGGCTTAATGCGATAACCCGCCGCTATTTCTTCACCAGCGGGCAATCGCTTTGCGACAGCGGCTTGGCCGCATCTTCCGGTGCGATCGTGGCCACGAGCTTGTAGTAGTCCCAGGGATATTTGGACTCCTCAGGCTTCTTCACCTCGAACAGGTAGGCCGGAATGAGACGGCGGCCGTCGGCGCGAAGCGGTCCCTTGCCGAACAAGGGATCGTCCGTCGGGATCTCTTTCATCTTGGCGACGACTTTGGCGCCGTCATGCGGATTGCCGCCGAGCGCTTCCAGCGCCTTCAGATAATGCAGGACGACCGCATAATTGCCGGCCTGCGTCATCGACGGCATGGCGTGATTGTTCACCTTTTCCGAGAACCGCTTCGAGAACGCGCGCGTGTTGTCATTCAGGTCCCAGTAGAAGGACTCGGTGAAGGTCAGGCCTTGCGCGGTCTTCAACCCGAGCGAATGCACGTCGTTGATGAAGAGCAGGAGCGCGGCGAGCTTCTGGCCGCCCGCGATGATTCCGAATTCGGACGCCTGCTTGATGGTATTCGTAGTATCGCCGCCGGCATTGGCGAGGCCAATGACCTTGGCCTTGGAAGACTGCGCCTGCAACAGAAAGGACGAGAAGTCGGAAGAGTTGATCGGATGCTTGACGCCGCCGACGACCTTGCCGCCATTGGCGCTCACTACCGCACTGGTATCGCGCTCCAGCGCCGCGCCGAACGCGTAGTCCGCCGTGACGAAGAACCAGGTGTTGCCGCCGGCTTTCGTCAGCGCCTTGCCGGTGCCGTTGGCGAGCATGTAGGTATCGTAACTGTAGGAGATCGTATTGGCGTTACAGGCCTTGCCGGTGAGATCCGCGCTCGCCGCGCCCTTGTTGAGCAGGATCGAGTTCTTTTCCTTGACGACATTGCTGACGGCGAGCGCCACGCCGGAATTCGGCATGTCTTCGATCAGATCCACCTTCTCGGTATCGATCCATTGACGCGCGATATTGACGCCGACATCGGGCTTGTTCTGGTGATCGCCGCTGATCACGTCGATCTTCCAGCCCTTGGCAGCGAGACCGGAATCCTCCACCGCCATCTTGACCGCCATCACGGTGTTGGGGCCGTTGATGTCGGCGTAAAGGCTCGCCATGTCCGTTCAGGACGCCGATCTTGACGTTCTTGTCGTCGGCCAGCGCCGAGGTGACGGCGCCTGCTCCAAATGCAAAGGCAAGTAGCGCGGCTGAGCGCCGCGCAAAAGCGATAGCCATGAAATCCCTCCCTAGGATGACCGGACAGCTCTCTTGCGGAGCCTTTGCCCAAGCCGGATCGATAATCGACCCTGGATTTCGTTAGCGGCTGTCGTGACTTTCGGCAATGCGTCTTTGTGACGGTTTGGCGGGCTTTATGCCTGATCCCGCGCGGGCCGCGCTAGCCCGCAGGGCCGCCGCAATTCTTGATGTCGTTCGCCAGGCTCCAGCTCTCCTTGGTACGGAGGTTGGTGGTGCGATAGACGCGGCCGCGAAGGTCGCCCGGACATTCCTTCGGCACCTCGACCAGGCACAGATTGACCTTGTCGAACACCTGCGACTTGACGATGGCGTTCTCCCGGCGCAGCGAAACCTGCACGCCGGAATTCGAGAAGCGGACAATGGTGCCGGGATCGGGCCCCTTCTTGGCGCGCGCAGGTATGTCTTCGCCATATCGATCGGTGATCGATGTGATCGTGGTCTCGAAACATTCGCCAACTTTGCGCGGCATTTTGGAAATGCGCTCGGTGTTCGGCAAATCCTCGTCGTCGATCGGATCGGGCGCCGGTGACCACTTGTCGGGTGGCGCCGTTCCGGGGTTCAACCGCTCGGCCGGCGCGGCGGTGTTCTTCTCGGCGAACGAGGACAGAAAGCTCGGTTGCGTACAGGCGGCCACCGCAAGGAGCGACAGCAGGCCGAGAAGGCGCAGATGATGGAGGCGCGGCGTCTGCATTACGGTGCAAACCGGCCGACGCGGCCCCCCTCTGTCAACTGCCCAAACCCGTGATCCACCAAATACTCCCTAAGCCCTTGCGCACGACCACACGCCGCAATCGCGCCCTGAAGCCCGAACTGGCCACCGGGATCAGCGCGATAGTGCCGGATTGAGCAATTTTGAGGGCATAATCAAGCATCTCGCCCGGACAATTGCCGGGGCGAGAGGTGATTTAGCAGAGCTTTCGGGAAAGAAGAAGCTTGAGCCTCGTAGCCTAAGTCTTAGAGGCCGGTGTAGCCGGCCTTGACCGGATCGCTCGTACCATCGAGCTCGCGAAGATATGTCAGGCCGCACACCGTCAGCCGGTGCATGTCTTTTTCGCCGGCCTCGAACAGGGTCGTGACATATTCGGTCACCTTCTCGCGCGCCTCGGCGCTCGCGGCGGCCGAACGATTCAGCAGAAGATCATAGGTCATCATGATGCGATCGATGGCGGCTTCCATAAATCCCCTCGCGTTTTGATATCCCGGCCTGAGTCAAACGACTTCCAAAGCTTCGTATTGAGCGATCGCCTTGTTGGCGAGCCTGAGCTTGTTGAACTCACCGCGCTCGAACAACTTGATGATGATCGCAAGCAACTGCTCGTCGGTCGCAAAACTGTCGGAAATGACGCCGGTCCTGCACAGGTAGTTGGCGGCGATCGCATAAGCGTCGCTGACCGACCCCCACATTCATGACCCGTAATCCACGCTCGACGAGCATCGTCATTCTCCGATACGCAGCGATAAGCCTTCCAGCGCGCGAAAGTTCCAATTTCGGCGAGCACCCGGAAAAGGGGGAGCTGGTTCAAAGCGTTACAAAACGACAAAACGCACCGGCTTCGGAAAAATCCGAACCCGGTGCGTTATGGGGAAGTCTTTGCGGTCGTTCCGGCCGCCGGTCTTTTTTATTTAGCCGGCTTGGCCGAAGCAGAATATGAGGCCGCTATCAGAGCCGATAGAGGATCTGGTCGGTCCAGAAGCGCTCGAGGCGATGCAGCGACTTGTTGAGCGTCGCGAATTCCTCGTTCGAGATGCCGCCGACCTGCTCAACCGTCTTGACGTGCTTCTGATAAAGCGCATCGACGACCTTGCGGATCTCCTGGCCCTGCTGGGTCAAGCGAATGCGAACCGAACGGCGATCGACGCGCGAACGCTGATGGTCGAGGAAGCCGAGTTCGACCAGCTTCTTCAGGTTATAGGAGACGTTGGAGCCGAGATAATAACCGCGCGTACGCAGTTCACCGGCGGTCAGTTCCTTGTCGCCGATGTTATAGAGCAAGAGCGCCTGCACCGAATTGATATCGGCGCGACCGCGACGATCGAATTCGTCCTTGATGACGTCGAGCAGGCGGCGATGCAGCCGCTCCACCAGAGTCAAAGCTTCGAGATAGAGCGGCTGAACGGGAGCCTGTTGGCCCGACACGCGCTCAACGGTTTCCACCGCGGTTGCTGCGGCTTTCATCATGACACTTCCCCTGTTTGTCGTTTTTATCGACTTATTCGACGAAACTTTTGTCCCGCCTGATAGGTGCAACTTAAGGGGAGCGTTTGAAGATCAGCTTAAATAAGAGAATAAAGAGATCATGAATTTAAGAGAGTGAATCGCTCATTAAGCCTGCAATATAAGGGCTTTTCGCAACCTTTCATTGACGCTGCAGAGCCGGTGTTCACGCTTCGTCTTGGAGACTGTCACATATGGAAACAGCGTGGGCCAAGTCGGAAAGGCTTGCGTAACAGGTGTGGCCGTCCGCCTCAGGATGACCAAATCCTTACCGCTGATTTCGTCTTATTATGGCGGCCGTTCACGCGCTGCCATCCATGCCAGCACAAGGTAAGCGGTGAGCATCACGGCTTCGACGGCGACCACAACAAGGCTGCCGCCGTAAATCGCTGGAAACATCAGCTCGATCACCGTCATCGAAACGACCGTGATCAGCCACACCACCGCGCCCCACGGCGTCGCGAGCCAAAGGCCGACGGCCGCGACAAGCTCGATCACGGCGAAATAGATCGTCGAGGATTGCCAGGCGAGCGACTGGTTTTCGAAGGCTTCTTCTTCGCCGCCGACAAAACCCGTGACCTGCGCCCAGTGATAAAGTCCCTTGGCGACGGAGACGACGGCCATGATCCGCAGGAACAGGACCAGCCGGCGCGTCCAGACGTTATCGCCGGACTCGATGCGTTCCGACGATATCGCTTCGACCGATATCGCATGGTCTCTGGAGGAATCGCGTGCTGAACTGTCTGACATCGGAGGCGTGGATTCGTCACCAATCGTGGAGGCTCGACGCCAGTCATGGCCTCTCGGGGGGATAAAATCAATCGGCGCCATCGTCGTGACGGAACCCCCACCGGGTGCTATATTCACGCCACCACCGCCGCCATCCATCACCAGAGAAAGAACACCAAATGGCGATCAAATTCGGGCGCCCGATCGAAATGCGCGACACCGCGCGCCGAGAGGCCTCCCTCTCCGCCCCCGGCCTTGATCTCAGCATCCGGCCCCGCCGCAACCGCAAAGCGGAATGGGCGCGCCGTATGGTGCGCGAAAACGTACTGACGACCGATGACCTGATCTGGCCGTTGTTCGTGTCCGAAGGCCAGAACAAGCGCAGCGCCGTCGCCTCGATGCCCGGCGTCGAGCGTCTCAGCGTCGATCAGGTGGTGCGCGAGGCCGAGCGCGCGGTAAAACTCGACATCCCCTGCATCGCGTTGTTTCCCTATACCGATCCCGGCCTGCGCGACGATCATGGCACGGAAGCGATCAACGGCGACAACCTCGTGTGCCAGTCGGTGCGGGCGATCAAGAAGGAATTCCCCGACCTCGGCGTGCTCTGTGACGTCGCGCTCGATCCCTATACCAGCCACGGCCATGACGGCTTGATGGAGGATGGCAAGATCCTCAACGACGCCACCGTCGCCGTTCTGGTGCAGCAGGCGCTGGTGCAGGCGGAAGCCGGATGCGACGTCATCGCGCCATCCGACATGATGGACGGCCGCGTCGGCGCCATCCGCGCAGGTCTTGATGCCGCCGGTTTCCTCGACGTTCAGATCATGTCCTATGCGGCGAAGTATGCCTCCGCCTTCTACGGCCCGTTCCGCGATGCGGTCGGCTCGGCAAAGACGCTCACCGGCGACAAGCGCACCTATCAGATGGACAGCGCCAATTCGGATGAAGCGTTGCGCGAGGTCGAACTCGACATCGCCGAGGGCGCCGACATGGTGATGGTGAAGCCCGGCATGCCCTATCTCGACATTCTCCGCCGGGTCAAAGACACGTTCGCGATGCCGACCTTCGTCTATCAGGTGTCCGGCGAATACGCGATGCTGATGGCGGCGATCAACAACGGCTGGCTCGACGGCGAGCGCACGATCATGGAAAGCCTCACCGCGTTCAAGCGCGCCGGCGCCGACGGCATCCTGACCTATTTCGCGCCGCTGGCCGCCGAACGGCTGAAGAAGGGCCGCTAACCGACCGAGCCTCTCGCATGCGCGCATTCGTCCTCTCGGCCTATGGCGGACCCGAATGCAGCGCATTAGCCGACGTGCCTGCGCCGGTGCCGCGGGCCGGCGAACTCCTGGTTCGCGTCCATGCCGCCGGACTAAATCCGGTCGACTACAAGACGCGCGAGGGCGCGCTCAAGATTGTCCAGCGCTATTCGTTGCCGATCACGATGGGCAACGAATTTTCCGGGGTCGTTGAAGCGAGCGGCAGCGGCGTGTCTCGCTTCGCCAAGGGCGACCGTGTGTTCGCGCGCGTGGCCAAGGGAGCCATGGGCGCTTTCGCCGACTACGCGCTGGTCCATGAGGACCATGCCGCGCAAATGCCGGCATCGCTCGACTTCCCGTCCGCAGCCGCGGTGCCGCTCGCGGGACTTACCGCGTTGCAGGCGCTGCGCGACGAGTTGGGCCTGAGCGCGGGGCAGCGCATATTCATTCCGGGCGGTGCTGGCGGCGTCGGCACGTTCGCCATCCAGATCGCCAAGCATCTCGGTGCCTATGTCGCGACTACTGCGTCACCGCGCGGTGAAGCTCTCGTCAGGCGTCTTGGCGCAGACCTCGTGATCGACTACACGCGCGAGCGCTTCGAGGACAAACTGTCGGATTACGACTGCGCCTTCGACCTTATCGGCGGCGAGACGCTGGCGCGGCTATGGCCGGTCCTTAAACCTGGTGGACGCGTTGTCTCGATCGCCGGCATGCCCGAACCAATGACGGCCAAAAAAGATCTTGGCGGCAGCCTCCACCTTACCGCTCTGTTCTGGATCGCCAGCCTCGCCATCCGCCGTCGCGCCGCACGGCACGGCGCCAGCTATCGCTACCTGTTCATGCATCCGAGCGGTGGCGACTTGGCCCATCTGGCGTCCCTCATTGACGCCGGGAAGCTCGAAGTGGTCATCGACCGCGTCTTTCCGTTCGCGGAAGCCAGGGAAGCGATGGCCTATCTCGAAACCGGCCATGCCAAAGGCAAGGTCGTCCTGCAGATGTGCTGATCCCTGACCATTGTGTCAGCTCGCGCGCGCCGTCCGAAGCCGTGGCGACCAGTGGTCCGATTCTAACATTCGCATCCCGTCTCAGCGAGCATCCTTGCGAATGTTAGAATCAAAGGACCACTGCAAATATAAGTTTCTAGTGAAGCTTGGGATTTGACATTCGCTTTCCGGATTCGCGGTTACGTGTGTAGCGAATGTCAAATCCGCTTCACTAGCGCAAGTGCAAGCGGCAGGATCACAGCGGCCGTGATCGCGGTCGCCAGCAATGCGCCGTGCGCGCCGACCACATCGCCCAACAGGCCAAACAGAATTGGCGCCGTCGCACCCGCACCGATCGTGCCCGTATAGAAGATCGCAAACGCCTGCTCGGTGCGGCCGGCGGGCGCGAGGTCCGGCACGGTGCCGTAGAGCACCGAGGACGTTCCGTTGAGCATCACGCCGAGAACGGGCAGCACCATCAGCGTCGGCGTCAGGGGCAGCATCAGAACGGCCAGGATCGCGATCGCCGTACCCGCTTCGGTCAACAGCACCGTTCCGAGCAGACCGAACCGCGCACCGAGCCAGCCACAGGCGAATTTTCCGGCCGCCCCGCCAATGAACACCAGCGCCAGCGCCTGACCGACCAGCGACAGCGACGCGCCCTGCTCTGTCAGCAAGAACGGCAGGAAGGTCAAAAATCCCATGCGCACGCTGGAGTTGAGGATGCCGATCGATAGCAGGAGCGCAAAACCGCCACGCGCGCCGGTGCCGTGATGGTCGGCCTTGGCGGTCTTCTCCATCGCGCGCAGATTGGCCGGCAGGAAGATCGCGACCGCCACCGCCACGACCGCGCCGAGTGCGGCAAGCGCCCACAGCATGTGGTGCCAGGTCATGAATGCCAGCAACAGTGACGCGCCGCTCGGGATCGCGGCCTTGCCGATATCGCCGGCAAAATTGTAGGTGCCGAGCGGACCGCGCGCATCGCCCTGATAGGCGCGCGAGACCGCGGCCGATGCGATCGGATGCTGCGTGCTCAAGCCGCAGCCGATCACGACCAGCGCCACGCACAATCCGGCGAGCCCGGTCGAATAGCCGGCGACCACGTAGCCGACGGCGGCAAGCGCGGTGCCCGCCGCCAGCGTGGTGCGTCCGCCGATATGTTCGGCGATCCGCCCCGCCGGCACCTGTAGTCCCGCCATGGAAGCAGCGGCCAACGCGCGCAGAAACGCCAATGCGCCATAGCCGATCGCGAACTCGGCCTGCCAGATCGGCAGCAAGAGGTAGATCAGGTCGGTGTAGCCGTCGTGCAGCGCATGCGCGGCGCAGGCGGTCCACAGCGTGCGGGCGCGCGACACGGGAGCTGTCGCTGCGGTTTCATTGTTGGTGCTGAGCGTCGTCATCGGCCATTTCGTGTTTTCGCGAGCCAAGCGGTTGATACGCCCATTGGGAGGATTCCTCCCAATGGGCGTCCGTTCCGGCGATTCCTCGCTCCATTCCCACTGCAATAGATCGATAGCCCTGCGGCCTCAACTGAGCTATTTTCTCACCTGATGGGAGAAAAAGTCACTCCGGAGATTGGCTGACGTGGCGAGCGATCACGAGTTACCGCTGAATGCGATCAAGGCCTTCGAGGCGGCGGCGAGACGCGGCAGCTTTGTCGAGGCCGCAAAAGACCTGCACGTGACGCATTGGGCGATCGGCAAGCAGGTCAGGCTGCTGGAAGATTGGCTCGGCGTTCCCCTGTTCGAGCGCCGCACCCGTGGCGTTGCCTTGACCGATCATGGCGCCGACCTCCTGACCGACGTCAGCGCCGCGCTTTCCCGCCTGACGTCGGCGGCGGGGCGACTGAGGGGACCTGACCCGGCGCGCCGCGTATCCGGCGTCGTGCGTGTCAGCGTGTTGTCCAGCGTCGCCTTGCGCTGGCTGCTGCCGCGGCTTTCGAAATTCCAGGAAAATTTCCCAAGCATCGAGGTCAAGGTTTCGACGACCTCGCGCAAGCTGCGCTATGTCGGCACCGCCTTCGATATCGGCATCCGCGCCGGCGTCGAGCACGGCGCAGGGATTCAATGCGAAACCTTGATGCCGGACCGGCGCCTTCCCGTGTGCAGTCCCAGCATCTTGCGCGACCGCCCGATCGAGACCGCGCAGGACCTGCGGCGGCATGTGTTGCTGCATTCCTCCACCACCCGATCGGCGTGGCCGCAATGGTTCGCGGCCGCCGGCGTCGCGGGCCTCGTGCCGGTGCGACATCTCGAGCTCGATCACGTCTACCTTCAGCTTCAGGCGGCGGTCGATGGATTGGGAGTGGCTCTGGGCTCGCTGCCGCTGGTCGAAAGCGATCTCGCGGCCGGACGGCTCGTTTGTCCGATTGGATCGCCCGAATATCGCGCCGACGACTACCAGCTCGTGATCCCGCAGGACCGGCTGCGCGACCCCGCGGTCAAGGCTTTTCGGAGCTGGATCGTTGCAGAGGCCGCCGCGCAACCGACTGATATCGACGGCGCCGTTCCGCCGAAATCACGCAGCAAGCAGCGGCGCGCGCGTTAAGCCGCCGTCGGATGCGGCCCGCAATAGGCACGCAGCGCCTCGCGCTCCTCGCGCGAGAGCACGTTGACCGGATAGACCGGCGTGTCATTGCCGCGTGTGAAGAAGGGATGCGGCCACACCTTGCCGCCAAAGCGCCAGCCGAAGAACTTGGCTAGAGCGCCAATGAACAGCGACAGTTTCATTCCGGTCGAACCTGGCGGTGGCCCGCCGACGGCGTGTTTTCCCTGAATGGCGCCGACCGGCGGCCCGAACACATCGTCGGCCCGTTGCGTCCCCTGATTGAACACCGTGGCGATGATGCCGACGAAAGGAACCGTCGGCGTCAGCGTGTTGCCGACGGGCGTGTTGCAACAGCTTGCATACCATCGATAAAGCCCGTTTGGTTTCAGCCGCAAACCCTTGATGCGATCCTGCCCCTGCACAAAGGTAAACGAGGCCGGCGCGATCTGGACGATGTCGGACCCGCCGCGGGCATCGAGCATGTCGGCACGGCCGAGGCGGTGCACGAACGCCTGGCAGTCGCCGCAATAGCAGACCACGCGATTGACCGTCCGCGGGGAAGCGTCCGCAACGAAGCCGCGCACTTCTCCACAACGGCAACGAAATTCCGCCCGTGCGTTCATCTGTCCCTCAGTCGCTCCAGCATGTGGCCTGCGTTGTGGAACTGCGGATTGGACTTGCCAAGGGATTTAATTGACGAAAATCCCGGAATATTTACGTGCGACCACCAGTCACCGGGTCTTGCAACGGTCCATCTCGTTCCCATGTCCTACCCGATCTTTGCGGGAGGACGGACCATGTCATATAGCGGCTCTGGGAATACTGGTGGCGCTTATCGGGCCAGCGGCGCCGACGGCGGCGTCCCGCCGCATGCGTTCGATCCCGGCTTCGAACCGGAGTTGTTTCGCGGCGTGTTGACGCGGCGTGTCTTCGCATTTCTGATCGACCTGATCGTGCTCTCGATACCGGTCGTGTTCGGTTACGTTTTCATCGCGGTGTTTGGACTGCTGACGCTCGGTCTCGGCTGGATGCTGTTCTGGCTGGCATGGCCGGCCTCGGTGATTTGGGCCATCGTCTACTACGGCGCTTCGCTCGGCGGCCCGCATTCGGCGACGCTGGGCATGCGGGTGATGGATCTCGAGTTGCGCACCTGGTACGGCGCACCCGGCTATTTCGTGCTGGGTGCCATGCACGCCGTGCTGTTCTGGGTTTCCATCACGTTTCTGTCGCCGTTCGTCGTGCTGGTCGGGCTTTTCAACGGCCGGAGACGGCTGTTGCACGATTTCGTGCTCGGAACGGTAATTATAAACACCTCGGTGCGTGCTCCCGTGGGGCAACCGGCACGGACATACTAGCCGGCCGTGCCGATTTCTGCGGCAACAGGTTCGCTGGACACGGTTTGCAAACCAATTGACCGTTAGGCTTGGCGGCGCGATGCTGTCCAGGCTTCGCCTCAGGACAGTCCGTGACCCAGCATTCGCGTGATACCCCGCAATTCTACCTGACGGCGCCCTCGCCGTGCCCCTATCTGCCGGGGCGGCACGAGCGCAAGGTCTTCACGCATCTGGTCGGTGACAAGGCCGGCGATCTCAACGACCTCCTGACCCATGGCGGGTTCCGGCGCAGCCAGTCGATCGCCTACCGGCCGGCCTGCGACCAGTGCCGCGCCTGCGTTTCCGTCCGCGTGGTCGCCAACGAATTCCGGCCCTCGCGCAATTTCCGCAAGATCATGGCCCGCAACGCCGACATCGTCGGCGAACAGCGCAGCGCCGTGCCGACGTCGGAGCAATATTCGATCTTCCGCGCCTATCTCGACCACCGTCACCGCCACGGCGGCATGGCCGACATGACGGTGCTCGACTACGCCATGATGGTCGAAGACAGCCACGTCGAAACCCGCATCATCGAGTATCGCCGCCGCGGCGTCGACACCGCCGTCACCGGCCGTGGCAACGACCTCGTCGCTGTCGCGCTGACCGACGTACTCTCCGACGGGCTGTCGATGGTCTACTCCTTCTTCGAACCTTCCGAGGAAAGCCGCTCGCTCGGCACCTTCATGATCCTCGACCACATCAACCGCGCGCGACGGCAGGGCCTGCCTTACGTCTATCTCGGCTACTGGATCGAGGGCTCGAAGAAGATGGACTACAAGGGCCGCTTCCTGCCGCAGCAGCGCCTGGCGCCGTCGGGCTGGGTGCGGATCGACGCCTCGGGCGAAATGCTCGCCGAGCCGCAGGAGTAAGCAACAGGATTGTTCGATCAACCCTGCTTCTTGTTTTGACGCGTTTTCTTCATGCGAACCGGCTTTCCACTTCGCTCGAAAACGACTCGTTACTTCTTCACCGGCGCGTAGAAGGTACCTTCCACCTCGCAGATGTCATCGTCATTGAGGCGATGCACCTCGATGATGGTGCGCGGCGGATACGGTCCCTGCCCCCAGAACTCTTCCTGGATCTTGTTCACGATCGGGCGGTAACGATACATGTCCGAGACGTAGACGACGATGCGGGCCGCATCGCGCAGGGTCGCGCCTTCGGATTCGGCAATCAGCTTCATGTTGGCAAACGCCTGGCGGATGCGCGGCTCGGCGCCCTGGACCAGTTGATTGGTTTTCGGGTCGATGCCGCGCATGCCCGCGACATAGACAAAATCACCGGCGCGGGTGCCAACGCTCCAGGTGCCAGTCGGCTTGATCGCGCCTTCCGGCGCCAGCGTCTTCACGCCCGAAGGCGACAACGGCAATGGTTCTGCGGCCGTCATCGGATGCGCCCACACCAATGCGATGAACAAGATCACGAGTTTCTTCAAAGCACGAACCTCCGGATTGAGATGGCGGTTCGCAGCATAGGGATTAGTGCGGTCCATTTGAAGTTGGTGCGCACCGCCAAAGAGCGGTTTTCATGAAATGAAAAGGCTCATGGGCCAGCCGAGGCCTAAAACCCACCGGCAAAGAAATCCCACACCAGCTTGGCGTTGAGCGCAATGATCAAGGTCGCCGTTGCGATCGCGAGCGCGCTCAGCCAGCGCGGCGCGACGAACACCCCCATCTTGCGGCGGCTCGCGGTAAACATCACGAGCGGGACGACGGCCAGCGGCAATTGCAGGCTGAGCACGACCTGGCTCAGGATCAAAAGCTGGCCGGTCGCCTTTTCACCGGCCCACAGCGTCACCACGATCGCCGGGAGGATCGCGACCATCCGCGTCAGCAGCCGCCGCAGCCACGGCGTGATGCGCCAGTTCAGGAAGCCCTCCATCACGATCTGGCCCGACAGGGTCGCGGTGATGGTCGAGTTCAAGCCGCAGCATATCAGGGCGATCGCAAACAGCGTCGGCGCAAGCGCCGAACCGAGCAGAGGAGCAAGAAAGGCGTGGGCCTGGTCAAGCTCGGCGACGTCGGTCTTTCCCGTCCGATTGAACGTCGCCGCCGCCAGGATCAGGATCGAAGCGTTGATGGTGAACGCAAGGCAGAGTGCGATCGTGGAGTCGATGGTCGCAAACTTGATCGCATCGCGCTTGTCCTGCCCGCTGTCGCCGATATAGCGGGTCTGCACCAGCCCGGAATGCAAATAGAGATTATGCGGCATGACGGTTGCGCCGAGAATGCCGAGCGCGAGGTAAAGCATCTCGCGGTTTTCGATGATATCGGCGGTCGGCACAAAGCCGCGGAGCACCGCGCCCCAGTCGGGATGGGCCAGCGCGATCTGGATCGCGAAACACGCCGTGATCACGCCCAGCAACGCCACCACGAACGCTTCGATCCAGCGAAAGCCAAAGGCTTGCAACGCCAGGATCAGGAACACGTCAGCGGCGGTGATGATGACGCCGATCGAAAGCGGAATGTGAAACAACAGATTGAGGCCGATCGCAGTGCCGATGACTTCGGCCAGATCAGTCGCCGTGATCGCGATTTCCGCCGACAGCCAGAGCGGCAGCGATATCCAGCGCGGGAATGAATCACGGCAGGCCTGCGCAAGATCACGACCGGTGCCGACCCCAAGCCGTGTGCACAGCGATTGCAACACGATCGCCATCAGGTTGGACAGCAGCGCAACGGTCAGCAGCGCGTAGCCGAACTTGGAGCCACCGGCGAGCGAAGTCGCCCAGTTGCCGGGGTCCATGTAGCCGACGGCGACGAGATAGCCGGGCCCGAGAAACGCCAGCAGCCTGCGCCAGAACGAACCGCCTCTCGCGGTCCCGACGGACGCGAACATGTCCGCCAGCGACGGCGTGCCGCGCGCCTGACGCCAGGCCGACGTTTTTGCGGCCGCGCCCGGTGCAGCTTTCCCCGCGCCCTCGGCGCGAAAATCAGGGGTTTGCGCGTCCATTCCCCGAGAATGCCCAAACTCCCGCCTTATTGCAACTGATTTGCAACTGCATCTAGTGGGCTTCGATGCCACTGATCTGAATTCGGGTGGGTTTGAGGCGCCCAAACCCCGATTATCGCAGCCAGAGAGATCAAGGAGCTTGTCTATCTATGTCCGCCCCCGAAACCACGTCCCTGCCCTCGACCTTCAACCGCCTTGCCTGGTCCAATCTTGCCGCCCAGTCGGCCGAGCAGATCGCGCTTGCGGCAGCCCCCATCGTGGCCGTGCTGTTGCTCGGCGTCGGCGAAGGCGAGACCGGCCTGCTGCAAACCGCACTGACGTTGCCGTTCATCCTGTTTGCGATCCCGGCTGGTCTCCTGGCCGACCGCATCTCGCGGCGGCGGCTGATGGCGGGCGCCGAAGCGTTGCGCGCGGTCGCCTTGCTCGCGATCCTGCTGTTGATCGGCCTGCATCAACTGACCATGCCCCTGCTCGCGCTCACCGGCTTCATCGCGGTGTGCGGGACGGTGGTCTACAGCGTGGCCGCGCCGGCACTCGTTCCTTCGCTGGTGTCGTCGCAACAATTGCCGGCGGCGAACGCCCGGATCGAACTCGCCCGCACCATCGCCTTTGCCAGCGGACCTGCGCTCGGCGGCTTTCTCGTCGGCTGGCTCGGCGCGGCGCCTGCCTTTGCGTGTGCGGCCGTGCTCTCCGTGATCGCGGTGGTGTTCCTGTCCGGTCTTTATGAACCCCAGCGCACGGCGGCGCCCCGGCGGCATCCGTTGCACGAGATCAAGGAAGGCGCGGCATTCGTGCTGAACCATCCGCTGCTGCGGCCGGTCTTCGCCACGCAGTTCATCTTCAACACGGGCATGTTCCTGCTGCTCGCGGTCTTCGTGCCCTATGCGGTACATCGCCTGGCGTTGTCAGCGACCGGCGTCGGCATCACGCTTGGAATGTACGGTGTCGGCATGGTGGTTGGCGCGCTATTGGCGACCCGCGTGATGCGCCGTATTTCGTTCGGCACCGTGATTGGGCTCGGCCCGGTCACCGGTTTGGTCGCGGCTGCAACCATGGCCCTGACCACGGTGATCCCGTCGGCCGCGCTCGCGGGTCTCAGCTTCTTCCTGCTCGGCGTTGGTCCCATTCTGTGGGTGATCTCTACCACGACGCTGCGGCAATCGGTGACGCCGCCAAAGCTTCTGGGGCGCGTCTCGGCGATCAACATCCTGAGCTATGGCGCACGGCCGCTGGGCTCAGCGCTCGGCGCCCTCATCGGCTGGCTCTCGGGTGCGGAAGCCTGCCTCTATGTCGCGACGGCGATCTTCGCCGTGCAGGCGCTGGTGATCCTGATGTCGCCGGCGGTCGCGCTGGACCGGCAGCCGGACATGGTCGGAGAGTGCGCTTGAACCGCAAGCGGGTTTGGCATTCGTCGCAACGCCAGAACGCAGGACGAATGTCAAACCCGGACTGATCAATGCTTGCCGCAGGGCTTGGCGTCGGAGCATTCGTCGTTGACCACCGCGACGCCCTGGATCTCGATCTCCAGGCCGGGCTGCGCGAACGAATTGACGGTGATCAAGGCGCTGGCGGGATAGTTGTTGCCGGGAAATATCTCTTTCCTGAGCTTTACGAACTCATCTCCGTACCGCAACTCCTTGATGAACACCGTCATGGTCACGAGGTTGGAGAGGCTCGCGCCCTGCTGTTTCAACGTCTGATCGATCAGGGCAAATGTCCGGCGCGTCTGCGCTTCGAAATTTCCGGTGATGTCCTTTCCATCGGCATCAACGGGCACGCCCTTCGGATTGACGGAGCTGGTCTGTCCCGCCACCCAAATGATCGTACCGCCGCGCGTCAGAACCGCCGGTGAGTACGCCCGCATCTGCTGAAAGTCGCTCTTTCCAAGATACTCGGCGCCGTGTGCCAACCCGGCCAGCCCAAAACCGGCCGCCGCCATCAATACGATTTTTAGCCTCGACATCGTGTTTGCTCCCTTGCCAATAAGGGAACGGATTTGACATTCGTAACCGGCCCGGCCGCAAGCTTCCAGAGCGAGTGCCAAACCCAACGCTCTACCTGAAAGCTACACCGCTCGTGGCGCGTAAAAGACGTGACCGCCGGGAAGACGTTCGATCCGGCCGCTAGCTCTTCAGATAGCGCTCGTAGCGGCCGGCGAGCACTTCGTCGGTCGCGATCGCCGGGTCCAACGTATAGAGGTCCTGCGCGCGCCCGATGCCGCGCAGGGCAAAGCGCCCGGTGGACACCAGATGGCACTGGCCGGTCGCATCGAGGCCATCGCGAAACGCCACCGACACCAGAAGCTCGCGATCGACCGACCGGCACATCGAGGCGATGCGGCTGACTTCGTTCACCGCGGGTCCCACGACCGTGAAATCCAGCCGGTCGTCATGGCCGATGTTGCCGTAAAACACCTCGCCGACATGCAGGCCGACATAGGCTGACGTCACCGCCCTGCCCTCGGCGCCGCGGTTCGCGTTGAGCCCGATCATGTTGAGGCGAAACCGATGTTCGGCGCGCAGCGCCGCCCGCTTGGCGTGGCTCAGATGTTCGCTGGTGAACATCGCAAGCACGCCGTCGCCGATCAGCTTCAAGACGTCGCCGCCGGAATCATGGATGGCGTCGATCGCGGCCTGCGCATAATCGTTGAGGAACGGGATGATCTCGTCGGGCGCAATGCTCTCGGTGATCGAGGTCGACCCGCGCAGATCGGAAAACCACAACACCGCGTTGATCCGCTCGGTGACGCCGCGCGAGATTTTCCCGTGCAGCACCCGCTCGGATGCATCGCGTCCGAGATAGACCCGCCCGAGCGTTCGCACGATGTCGACCTGCTGGGCCGACTTGACCACCATGCCCAACACCGGAATCAGGTCGCGCAACGCCTCGAGCTCGCGGTCGTGGAATCCCGTGTCGCGCCGGGTCAGCCAGTACGAATAAAAGCAATCCATTTGGCCGAGCGCGCCGGTTTCGCCGAACCGGTGGACGAAGCCGAGCATGTGCCGATGGCCCTTTTCGACCAGCTCGGTGACGCGCGAAAAACGATGCACGTCGGGATCGGCGAGATCGAGCTGCAACTCGTCATGCCCGCCTTCGAGCATGTGATAAAACACCGAACGGCGCCAACCGTCGTCATTGTCGCCGGTCGGCCCGTATTCGAAGGAGTCGGCCTCGTTGGTCTCGGTGTCGTTCCAGCGAAATCCGCGGCCCTCGAAGATCGGGTGCAGCGTGTCGATGAAGACAAGGCTGCGCGACAGATCGAGGCCCGCGGCGCAGCAGCGCTCGCAGAAGCCGCGGATCAGATCGTTTTCGGGCAGTCCGGTGAGGCCCTGGCTGACCAGCCAGTTCATCAATCCGACGCGGGTGGCGATTTCCATGGGCCGGATTATGCCGCGCGAACACGACGCGCGAAAGCCCGGCGTGTTGGCTTACGGCCGGCTGACCTTCTCGCGAGTGTGGTGGATTTGACATTCGCCAAGTGGTAGCCGCGGCTCCTGGCGGCGAATGTCAAATCCAAAACCACACTCGAAACCGATATTTGCTAGTGTCCCTTTGGTTCTGACATTCGTAAACGAACCCGCCGCAACATGATACGAATGTCAGACCCGGGACACTAGTCTTCCTTGACAAAGGACGTCACGGGATTTTCGAGCAGATCCAGCACCTGCTCCGACGGCCGGCACAGCCTGGTGCCTTTCGGGCTCACGACAATCGGCCGGTTGATCAGGATCGGGTGCGCCATCATGAAATCAAGCAACTCGTCGTCGCTCCATTTTGGATCGGCGAGCCCGAGTTCGGCATAGGGCGTGCCTTTTTCGCGCAACAAGTCGCGAACCGAAATCCTCATTGCCCGCACCAACTCGAGGAGTCGGGCGCGATCCGGCGGCGTCTTCAGATATTCGATTACCTGCGGTTCCTCGCCGCTCTCGCGGATCATGGCGAGCGTGTTGCGCGAGGTGCCGCAGGACGGGTTGTGATAGATCGTGACGCTCATGGATGGACCTCTGTTGGCACAACGCTCTCCCCGCTCTTTGATCGCAACAGCCAGTTCGTCAGCCAGAGCGCCGCGAACGCACCGGCCAACTCGGCCGCAATGAAGCCGGGAAGATCGGTCGGCCGGATGCCGGAAAACGTATTCGTCAGCGACCTTGCGATGGCGACGGCCGGATTTGCAAACGACGTCGAAGATGTAAACCAGTAGGCTGCGGTGATATAGAGGCCAACCAGCCACGGGACCCCCGGCCGGTTGAACTTCAGTCCCGCCAGGATGGTCACAACGAGACCGAAGGCGGCAATGCCTTCCGCCAGCCATTGCGGGCCGCCGGTCCTGACCTTGAGCGATGCATCCCACAGCGGCAACGCGAACATCGCATGCGCCAGCAACGTGCCGATGATGCCGCCTGCGATCTGCGCCAGCACATAGCCGAGCGCATCGGCTGCGTTAAGTTCGCGCTTGAGCGCAAACACCATCGTGACCGCCGGATTGAAATGCGCCCCCGATACGGGGCCGAGAATCGTGATCAGCACGATCAGGATCGCGCCGGTCGGCAGCGTGTTGCCAAGCAGCGCAAGCGCGACGTCTTTCGTCAGGGTTTCGGCCATGATGCCGGAGCCAACGACGGTCGCAACCAGAAACGCGGTGCCGAGCGCCTCCGCGGCGAGCCGGCGGGACAGATCAAACTCGGCCATCAGCTTGCCTTGTCCCGCCCGGATGTCGCGCCGTCGCTGCGACCGATGTCGCGGAGCTTGGTGCCGAGCGAGAGCTTATCGATGCTCTTCAGCGGCAGGCTGTTGAAAGCGGCAATCCGGTTCTTGAGATAGCGGAATGCCGTTACAAACGCCGCTTCTTTTTCGATGTCAGTACCGACGACCTCGGCAGGATCTTCGATTCCCCAATGCGCCGACATCGGCTGACCAGGCCAGACGGGACAAGCCTCACCGGCGGCGTTGTCGCAAACGGTGAATACGAAATCCATCACCGGGGCATCCGCGACCGCAAACTCTTCCCAGCTTTTCGATCTCAGGTCGTCGGTCGGATAATCGAGCTTGCGGAGCAGACGTAGCGCAAAGGGATTGATAGCTCCCTTCGGCAGGCTACCGGCGGAAAAGGCACGAAAACGGCCGTCGCCGTCCTTCCGCAAAATAGCTTCCGCCAGGATCGAGCGTGCGCTGTTGCCGGTACACAGGAACAGGACGTTATAGACCCGCTCAGACATGCTTCTTCTCTGACACTTGCTTCCTCTTTGGTTTCGGCGCGCAGCACGGGGTCAGGTCTTCGATCAGCGGCGCGCAGATTTCAGGGCGACCGTCGCAGCAATCCTTGAGCATGAACAGCATCACCGCGCGAAACTGCGAAAGCTCGGCCCGATAGACGATCGAGCGGCTGAAGCGCTTTGCCGAAATCAGGCCGGCGCGCGACAGCACCGCCAGATGCGACGACATGGTGTTCTGCGGCACGGCCAGACTTTTCGCGATCTCTCCCGCAGCCAGCCCCTCCGGCTCGTGGTGGACGAGGAGGCGAAAGACCTCAAGCCGGGTCGGTTGAGCCAAGGCGGCCAGCGCCAGGACGGTTTCTTCAGATTCCATATATCCAGATTTATCGATATAACTGATATCGTCAAGACGATTGTTTTGACCAGCCAAAACCCAATTAATCAGGTGGCCCGCCGGTCGGGAGGAGAATCAGCAGAATGGAATGGACCTTTACGAACCTGATCATCCAGACGGTCGCGGGCTTGATTGGAGCAAGCCTGGCGGCCGCCGCAGCCCACGAACACCGATTTGGCTTTTGGCGTCACGCTCTGGTCGGCTTGGCGAGCGGCGCTCTTGGTGGACTGACATTGCAGCAATACGCCTCCACCGTCGTGACGGCGAGCGGCAGTCTGAATGAACCGACCCAGGTTCAGATATTTGCATCCCAAGCGCTGACCGGTGCCGTGATCGGCGCGATCGCGATGATGGTGGTCGGCTTCATTATCAGCGAGCGCTCGAAGCAAAAATGATCGACCGGGACCGGATCTCAGCAGACCTCCTCAACCCGCTATTTCGATATAACTAGAAATACGGTTGACAGCCGTCATGCGGCTGCGCAGGATGTCGCCATGAAACTGGACGATGCCGCCGCACATTTGGAAGCCTTGGGCAATCCCACCCGGCTCAAAATCTATCGCATGCTTGTTCGCGCAGGCGACGCGGGGCTAGCCGTCGGCCGCCTGCAAGATAAACTGAAAATCGCTCCCTCGACGCTTTCGCACCACATCAAGGGACTGATGGTGGTTGGCCTCATCAATCAAGTGCGGGATTCGACAACGCTGGTGTGTCACGCAAACTACGATGTGATGCGGGCGCTGGTCGGATTCCTGGTCGCGGAATGTTGCGCCGACGCAGCAGACGACAGCGACAGCAAGGCGGCCTAGTTTCTCGGATACGCAATTTCGATCATCCTGGAATTTCAGGAATATGGCATGACCGAAACCAAGTCAGTGGCAGTCATCGGTGCCGGCCCGGTCGGGCTTGCTGCGGCAGCTCATGCTCTGGAGAAAGGCCTCCGGCCGATCATATTGGAAGCCGGCATCGACGTTGCGCACTCGGTTCGTCAATGGGGCCACGTGCAATTATTCTCTCCCTGGGAGTACAACGTCGACCGCGCAGCCGAACGCTTATTGAAGCAGGTCGGCTGGAATTCTCCCGACCCAGGTCAGTATCCAACCGGCTCGGAACTGGTGGAACGTTATCTCGAACCGCTTGCTCACCAGACTGCGTTGGCGAGCCATATCCGCACATCAAGCCGGGTTACTGCCATTAGCCGGGTTGGATTCGATAAAGTAACCACGCGAGGCCGCGAAGCGGCGCAGTTCGAAATCCAATATCAAAACGGGCAAGGCCCTCGGGCGGTGCGGGCGGATGCGATCATCGACGCTTCCGGCACCTGGCAATCCCCCAATCCGGCGGGAGCCAACGGTCTCCCCGCCGTTGGCGAGACTGAATCATCGTTGCGTATCGCTTATGGCATGCCCGACGTGCTCGGGAAGGATCGCGCTCGCTATGCCGGTAAGACCGTTGCCGTGCTTGGCGCGGGTCACTCGGCGATCGGTACCCTCACCGATCTGGCGCAACTTGCAACGCAGGTGCCGAACACCGCGCCGATATGGCTGCTGCGCGGCAACAACCCCGCAAAGGCCTTCGGCGGCGGCGCAAATGACAAGCTGGCGGCCCGAGGTGAGCTTGGCACTGCGTTTGCGGCACTGGTCGCGGCCGGCCGGATCAAGGTCGAAACAGAATTTCGCGTTTCGCATATCACCGCTGTCGATTCGCGCCTGTCGGTCCGTGCCGGCGGGGCATGTTGCGGTCGCGATGTTGTCGTCGACGAACTCATTGTTGCCACCGGTTTCCGTCCTGACCTGGACTTCGTAAGCGAACTCCGCATTCAGCTCGATCCGGCCATCGAGTGCCCGGTGGCGCTGGCGCCGTTGATTGATCCGAACGAGCATAGCTGCGGCACCGTTCGGCCCCATGGAGCGCACGAGCTCGCGCAGCCCGAGCCCGGGTTTTATTTCGCGGGGATGAAATCCTATGGACGCGCGCCAACTTTCCTGATGATTACGGGATACGAACAAGTTCGCTCGATCGTGGCGGATATCGCCGGCGACCACGAGGCGGCGCGGCGCGTAGAATTGGTGCTGCCGGAGACCGGCGTGTGTAACCGCTCTATTGCTTTGCCTGATGGCGGTTGCTGTGGCGGACCAGCCAAGCCGGATGTCGACGCCTGCTGCGTCGACGATGCGGTTGCCAAACAGGAAGGTAAGGCGGGATGCGGATGCAAGTGACGCCTTTTGGGACTCTCGATGGCGTCTGACTCCACCGGCCGACTTCCAATCATCCTGTCGCTCGGCACCACACAGACGCTGGCGTGGGCGTCGAGCTATTACCTGCCCGCGATCCTCGCCGATCCGATCGGGCACGATCTCGGCATGTCCGCCAACTGGATCTTCGCTGCGTTCTCGGCGGCGCTGGTGATTTCGGCGCTGCTCGGTCCCCGCGTCGGCCGACAGATCGACCTGTTCGGCGGAAGGCCGGTGCTGTGCACCTCCAACCTCACCATCGCGGCCGGCCTCATTCTGCTCGGCGTCACCACCTCCATTCCCGTGCTGCTGCTCGCCTGGCTGCTGCTCGGCATCGGCATGGGATTTGGTCTCTACGATGCGGCCTTCGCCGCGCTCGGGCGCATCTATGGCGACACGGCGCGGGGGCCGATCACCGGCATCACGCTGATGGCCGGTTTTGCTTCCACCGTCGGCTGGCCGCTGACGGCGCTCGGGCTCGACCATATCGGCTGGCGCGACACGTGTTTCGCATGGGCGGCGGCGCATTTGTTGATCGGCCTGCCGCTCAATTTCTTCATGCTGCCGAAAGTCGCGGGCGCAAAAGCGGCTGCGGTGAACGCGGTCAAGCCGCACATCCCGATCGATCGCACCATGATCCTGCTCGCCTTCACCTTTGCTGCCGGCTGGACCGTGACCGGCGCGATGGCGGCGCACATGCCGCGCATTCTCGAGGCCGGCGGGGCGACCACCGTGCAGGCCATCGCCGCCGGCGCGCTGTTCGGCCCGGCGCAGGTGTTCGCGCGCATTCTCGAGGCGACGCTGCTCAAGCGCTATCACCCGCTGATGTCGACGCGGCTCGCCTGCCTCACCCATCCGATTGGCGCAGCGATCCTCGCCGTGGCCGGTGGCGGGGCAGCCGGCGCATTCGCGATCTTCTTCGGCATGGGCAATGGCATCCTGACGATTGCCCGCGGCACGCTGCCGCTCGCGATCTTCGGTCCGAAGGATTACGGCTATCGTCTCGGCCTGATCGGCGCGCCGGCGCGAATGGCACAGGCGGCGGCTCCTTTGGCGTTCGGGCTCCTGATCGACCTGATCGGCATCAAGGTCTTGATCGTCTCGTCCGCGCTCAGCCTTTCAGCCTTGCTGGCGCTCTGCCTGTTGCGGCCCGATTCCGGCAAGACGACGACCTAGCCACGACGCAACGTCAGGCTTTTTGGACGTCCGACGTGGCGAGCCAAATCCCGGCAAAAACTGCGACCAGGCCGAACAGCAGATCGAGCGTGATGGGCTCACCGATCAGCAGCGCCGCGAGCAATGCTGCCGCAATCGGATTGACCGTCATGGTGTTGGCGACCCGCGTCGGCGTCGCGCGTTCGAGCGCCATCACCCACAGGATAAAGGCTGCCGCCCCGCCCCCGACCCCGAGGTAAATGCCGGCGAGCCATTGCGGTGCTCCGAAACTTCGCAACGCGCCGAAGCTTCCCGCAAATACGCCCACAACGATCAACACGAGCGCGCCACTGCCCATGCCGACGGCAAGAAAGCCGAGCGCGCTCGAACGCCGAATGAACGGGCGCGACAACACGTTGTAGAACGCCATGCAAAATACCGCAGCCGTCATGATCAACTCGCCGCGCCATGCGCCGGCAGGCGCTGATGCGAGCCCGGCGGCAAGCGCCGCGCCTGCCCCGAGCACGGCGATCAACACTCCCGCCGTCTTGCGGAGGCTAAGCCGCTCCACACCGAGAAGTGCCGCAACCATCATGGTGTGCAACGGCAGCGTCGCCAGTGCGAGGCTCGCGCGCGCCGCCGTCGTGTAGCCGACGGCGATATTGTAGAGGATGAAAAACAGGCCGAAGAAACTCACGCCGAGCGCTGCGACCGGCAACACGTCGCGCCGCTCCGGCCAGCGCACCCGCATCAACAAGGCTGCCGGCAGCACGCAGAGAAAACCTATTCCCCAGCGCAAAATGGCGAGCGCGACCGGATCTGCGCCGAAAACGAGATAGCGGGTGATGGCGGCGGCCGTACCGCCGAGCGAACTCGACAGCAGCGCAATCGCGACACCGACCCATTCGCCCACGCTGCCGCTCCTTCTCGTATCGACGATGGAGCCATTGATGGACAGAACGCGAGGACAGGCAAGGCGCGATGATCGATCGTGGGTCTCGCTCCACACGATCAAGAAAAGATGGCAGCAAGTGTCAGCACGGGGCAGCAGATGGCAACAGTGCCAACGGCACTATGCGCTTACCGGGTCCTTGATTCCGGAATCTTCTTGATCCAGGCGAGGATGGCATCGGCCGCCGCAGCCGGCTGCTCCGGAAGCAGTGCGTGGCTGGCATTCGGGATCACTACCACGGATGCGCGCTCGCCGAATTCGTCGCGCATCTCGTTGGACATCGCGCGCGGCTTGAAGGGATCGAGTTCGCCCTGAAGATCGAGCAACGGCACCGTGCCGCCCGACCACCATTCGGATTGCTTGGTGGCGTGGCCGGCCGCCAGTTGCACTTCGTCCGCGGCGGGATGCCAACCCTGAAGCCAGATTCTCGGGTCGCTGTTCGGGGCGAAGAATGCCAGCCGCAGATATTTCAGCCGCTCGTTCTGCGGCAACGCGAAATCGCTCGATTTTCGCACCGCATCCGACAATTCCGCCGCGCCGGGGAAACCGGTCGGATAAGCCTTGGCTGCGGCAGCCACCATCGCAACGCCACGCACGAGTTCGGGATGGTCGATGGCCGTCATGCGCGCGACCCAACTGCCGAACGCATGCCCCACGAGAATGGCGGGACCGCCATCGCCTGCGTTACGGATGACGGCGGCGACATCGTGAGCCAGATCGTGAAGCGTGAGCCCCTGCATCGGCCCACGGCTTAACGCAGCACCGCGCGGCTGCGGCCTCAGCACGCGAAAACCGGCCTTGACCAGTTCGTCCGCGACGCCGTCGAAATCCTCCGCGCCGCGGCCGCGCGAGGGCAACATGACGACGAGCGGCCCTTTGCCCTCCGCCATGAGTTCGATACGGACGTCGTCATAAAACGCGATTTTCCACTCAGGCTCGGCCCGCGCGGAAATCGTGACGATCATCGTCGATGCAACGACGAGCGCCGTTGCAATAAAGCGCCTCAAGCGGCGCTGCGTGCGGTGAGTGGCGACCGGCTCACTCATAGGATTCTGGCGACATTTTCAGCGTGTCGCGCTGCGCCTTGTCGTGATTGATCCAGAGCGTCCCCTTGTCCTGGGTCAGCCGGTCCGCGATCTTCTGCATCGACGCCAGCGTCTGTTCCTTGCTGACGTTGTTGGCAGGCACGCCGCGGTTCTCCCAGTTGCTCTTGAAGTGAACAGCATCGCCGGAGAGGATGACTTCGCCGGTCTTCGGCAACTTCACCAGCAGCGATTGATGCCCCGGCGTGTGGCCGGGCGTGGCGAGAATGACGAGGCTGCCATCGCCGAAGACATCGCGATCGCCTTCGAGCTTGGTGACGGGATGTTCCGGCTTGAAGCGCGGCGCATTGTTGGCGCCCGGCCATTCATACTCCGCCTTCTGCACATACAGCATCGTGTTCGGGAACATCTCGACATTGCCGATATGGTCGGGATGGGTGTGCGAGATCGCCATCGCCTTGATGTCCGACGGCTTCACGCCGAGCTGCTCGAGCTGGGCGGCGAGCTTCTTCGGCCGGTGCCAGGTGACGGATCTGGGGTCCGCCGGCGCCAGACCATTGGGCATGTCGGCCACCGCATCCTGAATGCCGGTGTCCCACAGGAACCAGCCCTGGCTGTGCTTGATCAGGTAGCAATTGTCGACGAAATCCATCGACTTGCCTTCGTTGACACCGGGCGACCACCGCGAGATGTCGCCGGCAACACCCTCGCCACAGTTGAGGATGTAGAGCTTCTCGACTCCGGCGTTGGCAGGCTGGGCCAGACCGATCGCGGCAAGGCTCAAAAATACCGCCAGACCCGCTGCCTTGTTCATGGTGTTTCTCCCCGGTTTTTCTGTAGCCCTTCGGCCTTGCAGACTACCTTATCGTGACGGGCGCCGCGCAAACAAGGGTGCGCAGCGCCGGCAGATAGCGCCGGGGACTGGCGGCTATTCCACCATTTTGCCGAACCTGTTCGACTTCGGCAGGCCGTGGGCGAGACGGCCGGCGTCGGCGCGGTTACCGTTCCAGTCCGACAGCTCCTTCGGCGTCATGCTTTGATCGCGGCCGGCGCCATCCTTCCAGGTGAGGCCCGCCTTGGAATCGAAGGTCGTGACGTCCGACAAGGTGGCGCTGGTGTACTTCTGCAAACGCACGCCACGCCCACGCGCCATCTCCGGCACCTGATCGATCGGGAAAATCACCATCTTGTGGTTGGTGCCGATGACAGCCACGCGGTCGCCGGCCACAACCGTGATCGCGCGCGCCTCGTTCGGCATTTCGACATTGAGGACCTGCTTGCCCTTGCGGGTGTTGCCGACGCAATCGTCCTCGTTGACGATGAAGCCTTGCCCCTCCCCGCTCGCAATCAGGAACTTGCGACCGCCCTTGTTGATGAACGTCGACACGATCGCCGCGTCCTGGTCGAGATCGATGAACATGCGGATCGGCTCGCCATGACCGCGGCCGCCCGGCAGCTTTGCAACGTCGAGCGAATAGAACTTGCCGTTGGTGCCGAAGGCCAGCAGCTTCGACGTCGTCTCGGCAAAGAAGGCATGTTCGAGCTTGTCGTCGGTCTTGAAGGCGAGGCTCGAGAGATCGGCGACGTGCCCCTTGAGCGTACGCACCCAACCCTTCTCGGAAATCACGACCGTCACCGGCTCGCGCTCGACAAAGGCTTCCTCGATCGCGGCAAGATCGTGCTCGGGCGCGTCGGCGAATTGCGTGCGGCGCTTGCCAAGCGGCGTCTTCGGGCCGAACATGTCACGGACTTTGCGCACCTGTTCGCCGACCTTCGCCCATTGCTCGGTCTCCGAGGCCGAGAATCCCTTTGATGCCCTTCAGTTCGGCTCGAAGTTCCTTGTCTTCGCCGCGGATTTCCATCTCTTCCAGCTTGCGCAAGTTGCGCAGACGCATGTTGAGGATGGCCTCGGCCTGGACTTCCGTGAGCTTGAACGCCTTGATCAAGGCCGGCTTCGGTTCGTCCTCGGTGCGGATGATCTTGATCACCTTGTCGAGGTTGAGAAAGGCGATCAGGTAGCCGCCGAGCACTTCAAGGCGATGCTCGATCTGGTCCTTGCGGTAATTGGAGCGGCGGATCAGCACATCGCGCAGGTGATCGAGCCATTCCCTCAGGCATTCGGCGAGGCCGACGACCTTCGGAATGCGGCCCTTGATCAGCACGTTGAGGTTCAGCGGGATCCGGCTTTCGAGCTCGCTCAACCGGAACAGCAACTCCATCATGAAGTTCGGGGTCGACCGCGCGCGACTTCGGCTCGATGACGAGCCGGATGTCCTCGGCGGATTCATCACGGACATCGCCGACCAGCGGCAGCTTCTTTTCGTTGAGAAGCTCGGCGATCTTCTCGACCAGCCGCGACTTCTGCACCAGCCACGGAATCTCGGTGATCACGATCACCCAGGTGCCGCGCGCGCCCTCTTCCTGCTTCCACTTGGCGCGGACGCGGAAGGAGCCGCGGCCGGTGACGTAGGCTTCGGTGATGGCTTCCTTGGAATCGACGACGATGCCGCCCGTCGGGAAATCCGGGCCCTTGACCCACTTCAGAAGCGACTTCGATTTCGCATCCGGCTTGTCGATCAGATGCAGCGCCGCTTCGCAAAGTTCGGCGGCATTGTGCGGCGGGATCGAGGTCGCCATGCCGACCGCAATGCCCTGCGAGCCGTTCGCGAGCAAATTCGGGAAGCCACCGGGGAGAACGGACGGCTCCTTGCCGCTGTTGTCGTAGGTCGGCTTGAACTCGACCGCGTCTTCGTCGATGCCTTCAAGCAACAGCCGCGCGACATCGGTGAGCCGCGCCTCGGTGTAACGGATCGCCGCCGGGTTATCGCCGTCGATGTTGCCGAAATTGCCCTGGCCGTCGACCAGCGGATAGCGCGAGGAAAAATCCTGCGCGAGACGCACCATGGCGTCATAGATCGCCTGGTCGCCGTGGGGATGGTACGAGCCCATCACCTCGCCGACGATCTTGGCCGACTTCTTGGGAACACCGGTGGGATTGAGGTTCAGCGAACGCATCCCGTAGAGGATGCGCCGATGCACCGGCTTCAAGCCGTCGCGGGCATCCGGCAACGCGCGGCCGGTGATCGTCGAGAGCGCATAAGCGAGATAGCGCTCCTCGAGCGCGTCGCGCAGCATGACCTCGTGAATTTCGGCCGGCTCGGGCGGAGGTGTTCGTTTTCCCATGAGAAATAGTTATCCAGTACAGACAGGTAGATCGGTGGTTTGGCAAATCAGCAGGCAATTTAGGCTGCTAGGATCAAAGGACCACTAGCAAAATATAGGCTTCTAGTGGAGTTTTGGATTTGACATTCGCGTCCGGAACTCGCGGTCAGGCTGGTTGCGAATGTCAAATCCACTTCACTAGTGGCATTACGAAACCGCCAGCTTGGCGCGCGGGCGCGTCACCGCGTTGATAAAGCCGTCGCGGGCGTCGGAATGGCCCTGCCCGCGCGGCTCCAGCACATGGCGGAGAAGAAAGAGCCCCGTCAAAGCAAAGCCATCGCGCAGGTCCTGCTCGGTCCAGGCGGCCGCCCCCTCTTCGCTCTGGCGCAGGAACGCGGGCAACCGCAGCATGCGGTCGTGGAACGGCGCGCCGGCGGTTCGGGAAACCGCGCCTCCGGATTTCGGCGAGACGTAGACGAGATCGGTGGTCGATCCCGTCGCCGCACAGGTCTCGAGATCGAGGCCAAAGCCGAGCTCGGCGAGCATCGCGAGTTCAAAGCGGATCAGATACGCAGCCGCCCCGCTCGCATCGTCAAAGTCGTCGAGCATGTGCTCGAACATCTCGTAGATGTCCTCGTGCGGATCACGCTCCGGCAAAAGCCGCACCAACGACGCCAGATGCGTGACGCCGTAGACCGCATGCGACGAGGCGAACATGTTGGCCGCACGCAGCCGCGTACCCTCGATCAGGTAATAGCCGAGGTGTTCGTCGAGCCGCGCCCGCCACACCGCCGTGACGCTGTTGCCCGGTTGCAGCAAGGGCCGCATCCGCTTGCTGGCTCCGCCGCGCACGAGACCGAGGTGACGGCCGTGGCTGCGCGTCAGCAGTTCGACGATGGCGGAAGATTTGCCATGCCGCCGCACCCCGAGCACGATGCCTTCGTCAGCCCATTCCATGAAGCGAGTTTACCGGATTCCGATTAAAGACGCAGCCTCATCAAGGGTCATTCCGGGATGGTGCGCTGGCACCACACCTCAGATGCGCAATTGCGCATCGGGGAATCTCGAGATTCCGGATCGCCGCTCCGCGTCGTCCGGAATGACGACGAAAAGCTCAAGCGTTGAACCAGCCCTGGGCATCGCCGGTATAGGAACTATAGAGCCCAACAGCCGTCAGGATGCAGGACAGGATTTCGATGCCACTGCCGAGCCCAAGGCCGTTTTCAGCCAGTTCCGGGAGCAGCGAAAACACCGAAAGCACCAGCAGCGCGGTCAGCACCCAACGCGGCCAGTTCTTGCGCTTTTGGGCTGCGAGGTGGACGAAATAGACCAGCAGCAGGATCAGGCCAGCTTCCAGGATCATCGGCCCCAGAATATCGCCCACGCCGCGATCCCCAAACGCGACCGACAACGCATCCAGCGTCAGCGACATGTACAACATCACTTCGAACCAGACGACGTTGTTTGGAACTTTCATCGATGACGCCAACGGTCTCTTCGTTTTCTCAAACCATTACCGCGATCACTCGGTAGGGAAATCAAGTCCCATCTCGCGGTAACGGTCGGGATCTTCGCCCCAGTTCTCTCGCACCTTCACGAACAGAAACAAATGAACGGGCTGTTCGATGATTTCGGCAATTTCCTTACGTGCATCCGCGCCGATCGACTTGATGGTCGCGCCCGCCTTGCCGAGCACGATCTTGCGCTGGCTCTCGCGCTCGACATAGATCGTCTGCTCGATGCGGACGGACTTGTCGTTGCGCTCGGTCCAGCTTTCGGTCTCGACCGTTGAGCGATACGGCAACTCCTGGTGCAATTTCTGAAAGATCTTCTCCCGCGTGATTTCAGCGGCGAGGTGCCGGATCGGCGCATCCGACATCTGGTCTTCGGGATAATGGAACGGTCCCGGCGGCACCATGCTCGCCAACGCGCTGCGTAGATCGTCAACGCCATCGCCCGACCGAGCCGCGATCATGAACGTCTGCCCGAAAACGATCCGATCGTTCGCGGTTTTCGCAAGCGCCAGCAGCTTTTCGCGCTGCACGAGATCAACCTTGTTGATGACGAGAATCTTCGGATGCGCAACGGTAGCGAGCTTCTCGAAGATCGCCTCCGCTTCCCCGTTCAGCCCCTCGCTGGCGTCGAGCAGCACACAGACGACATCTGCATCATGCGCCCCGCTCCAGGCGGTCGACACCATGGCGCGGTCGAGCCTTCGCTTCGGCGCGAAGATGCCGGGCGTATCGACCAGAATAATCTGGGCATTGTTCTCGACCACAATGCCGCGGATCAATGCGCGCGTCGTCTGCACCTTGCGGGAGACGATCGTGACTTTCGAACCGACCAGCGCATTGACCAGCGTGGATTTGCCGACGTTGGGCGCGCCGATCAGCGCGACAAAACCGCAGGCGGTTGCGCGCGGCGCGGTGTCATCCTGCGACGCTTCAGTCATTGCCACCGCCGCCAACGCCTTCGCGTGCGATCATCGCCGAAGCCGCGGCTTTTTCGGCGGCGCGCTTGCTGCCGCCGGTGCCCTCGGCCAATTCAAGTCCGGGCAGTTCGACCGCGATCCGGAACTGCGGATCGTGATGCGGCCCGGTGCGTTCGACCTCGCGATAGACCGGGGTTGGGAGGCCCTTGCCTTGCGCCCACTCCTGCAACGTGGTCTTGGGATCGCGCAGCGGCCGGCGCAGCTTGTGCATGCGCTCGGTCCAGTTCCGCTCGACGAATTGCGCCGCAGCCTGATAGCCGCCATCGAGGAACACCGCCCCGATCACCGCTTCGCAGATGTCGCCAAGCACGGACTTGCGCAACCGCGCGCCGACGCCGGCGCCAACCGCGCCCAGCTTGATGTCGTCGACAAGCCCGAGCGTTTTGGCGACGTCGGCGCAACTTTCCTTGCGCACGAGATCCGCCAGACGTTTGGAGAGCTCGCCTTCGTCGGCGTTCGGAAAGGCGCGATAGAGCATGTCGGATACGATCAGCCCGAGCACGTGATCGCCAAGGAATTCCAGACGCTGATAACTGTCACCACGCTTGCGCGTGGGCTTTAGCGCGGAGACGTGAGTCAGCGCCGTCGCGAGCAGGCCGGAATCGGCGAACTTGTGCCCGATACGCGTTTCAAGCGCGGCAGTGGCTGCCTTGGAACCGGACCGCGGCCGTCTCTTCTTTTTTGCCGCCGCAGCCGCTTGCCCGGCGTCGATTTGCGGACCTGCGTCGCCGGGCGCCAATGAAGTGATGATATCGGATGCGTCTTCGTTCATCGCACGATTTTGAAAATGCGATCCCAGCGCACCGCGGTGGGCCAGCGCCAGATCATCCAGGCATGTTCACCCTCGGCGATCGAGAAAAAGATCATCTGGGCCCGCCCAACGATGTTCTCGAACGGCACATAGCCGACCGCCGAAAGCACGCGGCTATCGGTGGAGTTGTCGCGGTTGTCGCCCATCATGAAAAAGTGGCCGGGCGGCACCGTGTAGACCGGAGTATCGTCGAGCGAATTGTTGTCGATGCAGTCGAGCGTCTCATAGGAGACGTCATTGGGCAGCGTCTCCTTCCAGCGCTTCACGCGCGCCGTCGCGCCCGAGCCGCAGGGATCCTCGCCGACGAAATCGCTCAGACGTTCACGTTTGACCGGCTTGTCGTTGATATGGAGCAGGCCTTCCTTCATCTGAATGCGATCGCCGGGCAACCCGATCACGCGCTTGATGTAGTCGGTGGAGTCTTCCCTCGGCAAACGAAACACCACGATGTCGCCACGCGCGGGCTCCGAGCCGAAGACGCGGCCCGAAAACAGCGGCGGAGATAGCGGGAATGAATAGTGGCTGTAACCGTAGGAGTATTTCGAGACGAAAAGATAGTCGCCGACCAGCAACGTCGCCTTCATCGATCCCGACGGGATGTTGAACGGTTGAAAAAGGAAGGTGCGGATGACGAGCGCAATCAGCAGAGCGTGAATGACAACGCGGATGGTCTCGCCCAAGCCGCCTTCGGTTTTTGTGCTGGATGTCACGCTCATGTATTCCCTAACTTCCTGCTTTCATTGCCGCCGCGCCGAGCGCGGCAGTAAATCATCCTCGCGCGACCAGCCACTCGCTTCGCGTCGAAATCTGACCGGGGGGTTGACATTCGCTCCCCGCCTCGCCGCCGATAAAGCGAATGTCAAATCCCAACTCCCCAGAATTTATGGTGCCAGAGGTCCTTTAACATTCGCAAAAATGGCCGCTCGGGAGGGATGCGAATGTCGGACCTGATTTTGGTAATGCGGGACTCGGTCCGAACGCGCCCTGCGTTTTAGACGGTTGTTGGGAGTCGCGCAATCAACGGCGTTGTCAAAATTTCACAAGCCATTGATAGTTATTGTATTTTTGTTTAGACCGCACCCGCCCGCAACGCCGCTATGCCTTGCGCGCATCGTACGCCGAAATGATGACAAAGGCCTGCGCGAGCGGCCAATCGTCGGTGATGCTGAGGTCGATTTTGGCGTCAAACCCGACCGGCGTCAGCGCCTCCAGCCGCGCCAGCGCCCCGCCCGTCAACTGCATGCTCGGCCGGCCGCCCGGCAGGTTGATCACGCCCATGTCGCGCCACCAGACCCCCTGCCGGATCCCGGTCCCCAGGGCCTTGGAACAGGCTTCCTTGGCGGCAAAACGCTTGGCGTAGGTCGCCACCACCATGTTCTCGTTCTTGGCGCGCCGCGCGGCCTTGGCACGCTCGGCATCGGTGAAGATCCGATCCAGAAAGCGGTCGCCGTGGCGCTCGATGACCTTGGCGACCCGCCTGATATCGATAAGGTCGGAGCCGATGCCGATGATCATGCCTTGGCTGCCTTCCGGCCCCGATCCATCGCGGCCCGCATCGCCCTGACCGTGTCAGCCAGGCCTACGAACAGGGCTTCGCCCATCATGAAATAGCCGATGTTGAGCTCGGCGATCTCGGGCAAAGCTGCGATCGTCTCGGCCGTCGCATAGTCGAGACCGTGGCCGGCATGCACCTCGAGGCCTGCGGTGCGCGCCAGCGTGGCTCCAGCGGCGATGCGCTTCCATTCGGCCTCCGCTTTGTCAGGGTGACCATCGACCACCGCGTCGCACCAGGCGCCGGTGTGGATTTCAATGACCGGCGCCTTCAGTTTGGCAGCCATTTCGATCTGCGCCGGATCGGCCGCAATGAACAACGACACCCGAATGCCGGCATCGTTCAATCGTGCGATGAAGGGCGCCAATACGTTGTGCTGCCCGACCACGTCGAGGCCGCCTTCGGTGGTGAGTTCTTCCCGCCGCTCCGGCACCAGGCATACCGCGTGAGGCTTGGTCGCAAGCGAAATCCGCAGCATGTCGGAAGTGGCCGCCATTTCGAAATTCAGCGGCTTTGAGATTTCGGCCTTCAGCCGCGCCATGTCCGCATCGCGAATGTGGCGGCGATCCTCGCGCAGATGCGCGGTGATGCCGTCGGCGCCGGCTTCGATCGCGAGCAATGCCGCGCGCACCGGATCGGGCCGCGCGCCGCCGCGCGCATTGCGCAGCGTGGCAACGTGGTCGACGTTCACTCCGAGACGTAGCGGTGGACTGGTAGCCATCTCAAACTCTCAAGATGAACCTTCATCCATCAAGAAGCGGCGCCACGCCGCACCTGGAGAGGACGATGGTTGAAATTCTTACCCATTGACGCGCTCCACCCGTGCAACCACGGCCTTGGCGCGCAACTGGGCGATAATAGCGCTGAGATGCTTGAGGTCATAGACCTCAAGATCGATGGTGAGCTCTGTAAAATCGGACGAGCGGCGGGACATATTGATGTTGTCGATATTGCCGTCATGCTCGGCGATCACGGTGGCGATCTGGGCGAGGCTTCCGGGCTCGTTGACGTTATCGAGCACGATTCGTGCGGGAAAGCGCTGCGGCGTCGTTTCGTCCACGTCCCAGCGCACGTCGAGCCAGCGCTCGGGCTGTTCCTCGAAATCCTTCAGGGCCGGCGACTGGATCGGATAGATCGTGATGCCTTCGCCGGGCGAGACGATGCCGACAATGCGATCGCCCGGCACCGCGCCACCATTGGGGGCGAACTTGATCGGCAGGTCCGAATTGATGCCGCGGATCGGAATGGCCGAGAGATTTCGCCCGGTCCCGACCGGCGCGGTCAGCTTGAGTTTCTCGTCAAGATTCTTCTTGGCGCCGTAGCGCGCGACCCTCTCCTCCTTGTAGTCGGGATACATCGCGCGTGCGACGTCGGAGGCCTTCATTTCACCGCGGCCCACGGCCGCCATCACGTCGTCGATCGAGGCGCGCGCAAGCCGAGGCAGCGCGCCCTTCAGCTTGTCGTCGGCATATTCGATCTTGGCGCGGGCGAACAACCGTTCGACGAGCCGACGCCCGAGACCCGCATACTGGTCGCGCACCGCCGTGCGCGTCGCCCTGCGGATCGCCGCGCGCGCCTTGCCGGTGACGGCAAGCGATTCCCACGCCGACGGCGGCGACGACTGTGCGTCCGAGGTCAGGACCTCGACTTCATCGCCGTTCTGCAATTCCGACGACAGCGGCGCAAATTTGCCGTTGATCTTGCAACCTACCGCACTGTTGCCGACATCGGTATGCACGGCATAAGCGAAGTCGATCACGTTGGCCTGCCGCGGCAGCGCGATCAGCTTGCCCTTCGGGGTGAAGCAGAACACCTGGTCGTGGAACAGCTCGAGCTTGGTGTGTTCGAGAAACTCTTCCGGATTGGCGCTCTCGGACAGGATCGCAATGGTGTGGCGGAGCCAGGCGAAGGCCGAGGATTCGCGCTTCAGCCGCTCGGTCGGAGATCCCGCCGCTTCCTTGTAGAAGACGTGCGCGGCGATGCCGAGCTCTGCGATCTGGTCCATCGCCTCGGTGCGGATTTGCAGTTCGACGCGCTGCTTTCCCGGACCGATCACGGTGGTGTGGATCGAACGATAGTCGTTCTGCTTCGGCGTCGAGATGTAGTCCTTGAAGCGGCCAGGCACCACCGGCCACGTGGTGTGAACGATGCCGAGCGCACGGTAGCAGCTTTCGACATCCCGGAGCACGACGCGAAATCCGAAGATGTCGGACAGTTGCTCGAAGCCGACCGACTTGCGCTGCATCTTGGTCCAGATCGAGAATGGCTGCTTGCGGCGGCCATAGACATGCGCCTTCAGGCCGTTCTTCTGGAAATCCTTGGCGAGCTGGCTTTCGATCTCGCCGATCAGGTTGCGATTGCGTTCAGCGAGTGAATCGAGCCGCTGGCGCACCACCGCATAGGCTTCCGGATCGAGGGTGCGGAACGACAAATCCTCAAGCTCCTCGCGCATCTCCTGCATGCCCATGCGGCCGGCGAGTGGCGCGTAGATGTCGAGCGTCTCCTCGGCGATACGCTGGCGCGACGCCGGGGCGACGAATTCGAGCGTGCGCATGTTGTGCAGGCGATCGGCAAGCTTGATCAGGAGCACCCGCACGTCGTCGGAGATCGCGAGCAGGAGTTTGCGCAGGTTTTCCGCCTGCTTGGCTTCCCGCGAGACCAGTTCGAGCCGCTTCAGTTTGGTGAGGCCTTCGACCAGCGCCCCGATCTCCTGCCCGAATACCAGGTCGATTTCCGCGCGCGTCGCCTCGGTATCCTCGATGGTGTCGTGCAGCAGCGCGGCGACGATGGTGGCGTCGTCGAGCTTGAGGTCGGTCAGGATCGCGGCGACCTCCAGCGGATGGGAGAAATAGGGATCGCCGGACGCGCGGGTTTGCGAACCGTGCGCCTTCATCGCATAGACGTAGGCGCGGTTCAGAAGATCTTCGTTGGTATCGGGGTTGTAGGATCGTACGCGCTCAACCAGATCGTACTGGCGCATCATGCGCGCGCGCGACTTCACCGGTCTCGCCCCGACCGTCGGCGCAGCCGAAGACGGGGCCACCGAGACCGGGCTCGCGGCCTGCATCTGCTCCGAGCTCTGGCGCCGCTGCGCCATCGTCAACACCTCCACATGCAGCCCGTGGGATACGGTCCGCTTCTCACCCGCCAGCGCTCGGGGAACAGGACAGCAGTCTAATGAGAAATCAGCCGTTGGCAATTCAAATAGAAGGCAACTTCTGCTGGGCTGCGGTCACCGCCGGGGGTGGATGGTAAACAAAAATTAGCCAATCAAAACACAAAAGGCCCGGAAGTGATCCGGGCCTTTCGAATTGAAGAATTGATGAGGTCCGACGGCGTTAACCCCGTCAGGCGAAATCCAGACGATTACTCGTCTTCTTCCGGCTGCTCTTCCGGCGGTGCGAGCCCTTCGAGGCCCTTCAGGAGCTCTTCCTCGGTCATGCGCTCGACCGCGACCTCGGTGTCGTCGGCGTCCACGCTGGCGCCGGCCGAGCCGATCAACGGAACCGTATCCGGTTCCGGCTCGTCGACTTCGACGAATTTCTGCAGGGAATGAACCAGTTCCTCGCGCAGGTCTTCCGGCGAAATCGTCGAATCAGCGATTTCACGCAACGAGACGACCGGATTTTTGTCGTTATCGCGGTCCACCGTAAGTTGAGAACCGGACGAAATCATACGGGCGCGATGTGCGGCCAACAGGACCAGGTCGAACCGGTTGTCGACCTTATCAATGCAGTCTTCTACGGTGACGCGAGCCATCGACAGTCGCTCCGTTAAATGGGGGAAGAAATGTTGATTAAGTTCGGGTAGTTATAGCTCCCAAGGCCGTTTCGCAAGAATAATTTGTGATTTGGCCTACCTAAATTGCTCTGATAACCCACATTCGGGACCCCGGCAGCGCGGCGTTTTCGAGCTGTCATAGATCGGCACGGACAAGAAAACGCTTCATTGCGTTGACAAAATCCACTTCCGGTTGTTTCGACTTTCTATCTTCCGGCGGCGTCTGGACATCCGTAGGGCTCTAGCAGCATTCTCACCAATGCGCTGAGCGCCATAGTCGCGCCAAAAAGCTTGCCGGAAACAACCTTGCGAGAACTCTGAATGTCACCCGCTTCCAATAAGATCGCGCTCTTTATCGATGGCGCCAATCTCTATGCAACCGCCAAGACCCTTGGTTTCGATATCGACTACAAGCGCCTTCTGAAGGAGTTCCAAAGCCGGGGAACACTGGTTCGGGCCTTCTACTACACCGCCATCATCGAAGATCAGGAGTATTCCTCGATCCGCCCGCTGATCGATTGGCTCGACTACAACGGCTACACGGTCGTCACCAAGGCGACCAAGGAATTCATCGACGCCAGCGGCCGCCGCAAGGTGAAGGGCAACATGGACATCGAGCTTGCCGTCGACGCGATGGAGCTCGCCGAGCATGTCGACCAGATCGTGCTTTTCTCGGGCGACGGCGACTTCCGTTCGCTGGTTGAGGCGGTTCAGCGGCGGGGCGTGCGGGTGACCGTGATCTCGACGATTTCGAGCCAGCCCCCGATGATCGCCGACGAATTGCGCCGTCAGGCCGACGTCTTCACCGACCTGGTCGAGTTGCAGTCCAAGCTGGGACGCGACCCGTCGGAACGTCCGGCACCCCGTGAACCCCGCCATCATGCCACGCACGCCCCGCAATTCTTGCAGCGGGCGACCACGCTGGCCGCGAGGGCCGATGGCGACGACTTCGACGACTAAACGTCGCTCGGCAAATACCCTTCCCCGCCCGCTCGAAGCTGAGCCCGAGCACGACTGTCCGTTGTGCCCGCGGCTTGCGGCTTTCCGCGCGACCAATCGCGCGCAAAAACCGGAGTGGTTCAACGCTCCGGTTCCCTCTTTCGGCGACCAGAACGCAAGGCTTGCGATTGTCGGCCTTGCGCCGGGCTTGCAGGGCGCCAACCGCACCGGCCGCCCGTTCACCGGCGACTATGCGGGTGACCTGCTCTACGCCACCTTGCTCGAATATGGCTTTGCCAAAGGCGTCTACCAGGCTCGCCCCGACGACGGCATGACGCTGGTCGACTGCCGCATCGTCAACGGCGTGCGGTGCGTGCCGCCGCAGAACAAGCCGCTGCCGGCAGAGATCGCCAATTGCAGACCTTTTCTGATTGCAACCATCGAGAGCATGCCGAAGCTGAAGGCGCTCGTCTTGCTCGGCCGCATCGCGCACGAAACGACCGTCAAGACATTGGGCATTCGCGCCGTGACCGCGCCGTTTTCACACGGCGCCGTTCACGAGGCCGGCCGACTGCGGCTTTATGACAGCTATCATTGCTCGCGTTACAACACGAACACCCGCGTACTGACGCCCGAGATGTTCCGCAGCGTGTTCGCCCGCGTACGGGCAGACCTCGGCTAACGCCTCCGGTTTTGCGCGAATCGGTTTCCGCTTCGCTCGAAAACGCTTTAGCGGCGATTTTCCTTTAGCCATTCCAGCACGTCAGGCGCATTCCGGTCCGGCGGGAACACCGGATAGAACACGTGCGTGATGCGCGCATCGTCAATGATCAGCGCGAGCCGCTTGATCAGGGTCAGACCGGCGACCTCCATGGTCGGCAGCTTCAAGGCCGTCGTCAGTTCGAGCTTTTCGTCGGAGAGAACCGGAAACGGCAAATGCAGCCGTGAGGCCATCTCGGTCTGATAGGCATTGCTCTGCGTGGAAAGGCCGAACACGTATTGCGCACCGGCTGCTTTCAGTTCCGCAAACAGATCGCGGAATGCGCAGGTTTGCGGCGTGCAACCCCGCGCGCCCGGGATCATGTCCCAATCATCGACCAGCGAAATCTTGCCGGGTTCGCCGGTGCGTGGATAGGCGAAGACCACGCTGCGGCCTTTCAGCGCCGAAAGCGTGACCGACGTATCGTCGGTGGCCACCAGGCTGATCGGCGGAATCTTCACACCCGTGAGGTGAGCGGCCGCGCCGTCATCCTTCGGCGCCGGGATCTGGCTCCAGTCGACTTCAAGCAGATTTTTCTGATTCATCTTCGTTTCCCAGGCAATCGAATCAACCAAGCCTCATCCGCGGGCGCGCATCAAACGGCCCTTCTCCCTGCCCCAATCGCGCTTCTTGGCGGTCTCGCGTTTGTCGTGCAGCTTCTTGCCCTTTGCCACCGCGAGTAGCAACTTGGCGCGGCCGCGCTCGTTGAAATAGAGCTTGAGCGGAATCAACGTCATGCCGTCGCGATCGACCGCGCCCATCAGGCGGTGGATCTGCTTGCGATGCAACAGCAGTTTGCGCGGCCGCTTCGGCTCGTGATTGAAGCGGTTGGCCTGCAAATATTCGGGAATGTTGGCGTTGATCAGCCAGATCTCGCCGTTCTTGGAATTGGCGTAGGATTCCGCGATCGTCGACTTGCCGCTGCGCAGCGATTTGACTTCGGTGCCCGTCAACGCAATTCCGGCTTCGACCGTGTCGTCGACGGCATAGTTGAAGCGGGCCTTGCGGTTCTCCGCAATCACCTTGATGGGACGCTCTGTCTTCTCGGCCACGCCTTAATCTCGATTTCTTCCGCTCACGCCTTCTTCAGAAGGTCGCGAATTTCGGTCAGGAGTACGACTTCCGCGGAGGGTTTCGGCGGCTCGGCGGGAGCGGCCGCCTCCTTGCGCTTGAGCTGGTTCATCAGGCGGATCACCATGAACAGCACGAAGGCGACGATAGCGAAATTCACCGTCAATCGTGAGAAAGCTTCCATAGGCCAGCACCGCACCCTGCTTCTTGGCATCGGCGAGGTTCGTGCTCGGTGACGTTTTTCGACAGCGCCACGAAATAGTTGGAAAAGTCGAGACCGCCCGTGATCGCACCGATGATCGGCATGATGACGTCGGCGACCAGCGAAGTTACGATTGCGCCGAAGGCCGCGCCGATGATCACGCGCGACCGCGAGGTCGACGACGTTGCCCTTCATGGCAAAGTCACGAAATTCCTTCAGCATTTGCAGGCCCCCTCGCTTCGGCCGGCCGAATGCCGGTCCGGAAAGTCAGTTGATCAATCCCGCATGCACCATCGCATTGCGAACCGCGATGCGCGTCGGCTCGGACACCGGCACCATCGGCAAGCGCAGCTTCTCTTCCATCTTGCCGAGCAGCGACAGCGCGTACTTGACGGGCGCCGGATTGCTTTCGATGAAAAGGTTGGTGTGCAGCGGCATCAGCTTGTCATGCACCTTGAGCGCGGTCGCGTGATCGCCCTTCTGCCAGGCCTGATGAAACTCCGCGCAAAGACGCGGCGCGACGTTCGAGGTCACCGAAATGCAGCCGTGACCGCCATGGGCCATGTAGCCGATGATGGTCGCGTCCTCGCCCGAGAGCTGGTTGAAATCCTCGCCGAGTTGCGCGCGCTGCTGCGAAACCCGCACCATGCTCGCGGTCGCATCCTTGACGCCGGCGATGTTCTTGAGCTGGAACAGCCGCGCCATGGTGTCCACGCTCATGTCGATCACCGAGCGCGGCGGGATGTTGTAGATGATGACCGGAATGCCGATCGCATCGTTGATCGCCTTGAAGTGCTGGTACAGCCCTTCCTGGGTCGGCTTGTTGTAATAGGGCGTCACCACCAGCACCGCGTCCGCGCCCGCCTTCTCGGCATGCTCGGCCAGTTCGACCGCTTCCTTGGTGGAGTTCGAACCGGCGCCGGCGATCACGGGAACGCGGCCATCCGCCTCGCTGATGCACCACTCGACGACGCGCTTGTGTTCGTCATGGCTCAGGGTCGGACTTTCACCGGTGGTTCCCACCGGCACCAGGCCATTGGTTCCCTCCGATATCTGCCAGTTCACAAGGCCGCGAAAAGCCGCTTCGTCGACGGAGCCGTTCTTGAACGGCGTGACCAGGGCGGTGAAGGACCCGCGGAATTTCGTCTTCGCTGCCATGGATTTCTCCCAACTTCGGGGAACGGCCCGGCCGTTTCCCCGTCAGCACTGAATTTGACCATTCATACCGGGTATGGCGCTGATGGTCCAATTCTAACATTCGCCCCCCTTCTCAGCTGCCACTTTTGCGAATGTTAGAATTGAAGGACCACCAGCAAATATAAGTTTCTAGTGGGGTTTAGGTTTGACATTCGCCTTACGAACTCGCGGCTAGGTGGCTGCGAATGTCAAACCCACCCCATAGCGCGAAAGGCCGTAAGTCCGGCTTCCGGCTCAGCACCCGGCCGCGATTTTGCCGTGGTGATGACGCAAACAACACCCGCCCCGCGTACCGGGTGTTTTTCCGTCTATTTTGACGCTCGCGGCCCGGCTGGCCGCGCGGTTGTGAAGCGAAGGTCAAATCCTAAACCCCACAAGAATCTTATATCCTGCCGACGGTCCCTTGATTCTGACATTCGCAGAAGTGGCCGCTGAACCGGGATTTTAGAATGTTGGGATCGGATCGTCAGGACTTGTTGCCGAGGTCTTTCATAACTTGCTGCATGGGAATGCCGTGAACCGCTCTGCTCGCGCCGCCGCTTTGCGTTCGACAGCCATGGTAACCACCCTGGCGACGACGCTTGCGTTGATCATCGGCGCGCAGGCTATCGCGAAAGAGAACGAGACCAAGAAAGAGACGCCAGCCAAGCAAGCGACGACCAAGCCAGCAACGTCCAAGCAAGCGACCACCAAGCAAGCGGCCAAGCACACCGTGCCGATGCCCAAGGCCCGCCCGATCGCCCGCAGCGTCGTCCCCAAGACGGAGAAGGCCGAGAAGACGGCAGACAAGCCCTCGGCCAAGACGCCGCCAAAATCCGCAACCGCGATCGCGCCTCCTGCCACTCCGGCGCCGAATACGGCGATGGCGCCCGCGACGCGCCAGCATGCGGCACTGCCGCCCGTCTCCGCTCGCAAACCTGCCGTGCCCGCAGCCGTGGCCGCGACGTCCTCGACGTCGACTTCCGACAAGGAAGCGCTGGAAAGCGTCATCGACCTCGTGCGCAAGCACAAGGCGGCCGACGCGACCCAGGCCGAAGTCGGCGATCTCCGATCCGGTGGCAAGAAAGCTTGCCGAGTGGATCGTTCTGCGCAGCGACGACAACGGCGCGACCGTCGAGCGCTATCGCGCTTTCATATCGGCCAATCCGAGCTGGCCCTCGCAAACCTTCCTGCGGCGGCGGATCGAGGCGGCGTTGTGGGACGACCACCGCGAGGACGGCGTGGTCTGGTCGTGGTTCGAGAACGAATCGCCGATCTCGGCCAAGGGCAAATTCTCGCTGGCGCGCGTGATGATCGGGCGCGGCGACCGGGCCAACGCCGAGCGATTGGTGCGCGACGCCTGGCGCAACGATCCGATGTCGGAAGACACCGAGAATGCCGCGCTCGATCTTTTCGGAGCCTTGATCACGCCCGGCGATCACAAGGCGCGGATGGACTTCTTCCTCTACGGCAACGAGCACAGCATCGCGCTACGCGCCGCAAAGCGGCTCGGCGGCGGGCACATGGCCCTGGCAAAGGCCCGGATCGCCGGATTCCAGAAGGCCGGAAATGTCCGCGCGCTGCTCGAAGCGGTGCCGGGCGAGCTGCGCAACGACCCCGGCTATATCTTCACCCGGATCCAGCTCCTGCGCCGCGAAGAAAAATTCGCCGAGGCCGCGCAGTTGATGCTGGGCGCGCCCAAGGATCCCGGCCGGCTCCACAATCTGGACGAATGGTGGATCGAGCGGCGGTTGCTGGCGCGCAAGATGATCGACGTCGGCGAGCACCGCACCGCCTACCTGATCGCGCGTGATGCGGCGCTTCCCTCGCGCGACATCTACAAGACCGAGCAGGAATTCACCGCGGGCTGGATCGCGCTGCGCTTTCTCAACGACCCCGCAACCGCCGCCCAGCATTTTGCGCGCATCGGCGTCGGCAGCGTCAATCCGACGACACTGGCGCGCGCCGGCTATTGGCAGGGCCGCGCGGCGGAGGCGGCCGGACGCTCGCAGGAAGCCCGCAACGCGTATGCGTCGGCGGCAGAACAATCGACCAGCTATTACGGCCAACTGGCGCGCGCCAAGCTTGGCCTGCCCCAGATCGAGCTGAACGGGGCGCCGAGCGGGCGCGGCCGCGCGGTCGAACGGCTGGAGATCGTGCGCGCGGTGCAATTGCTTTACGAACTCGGCGAAGGCGAAATCGCCGTGCCGATTTTTGGCGATATGGGCGAAAACGGCGATCCCGACGCGCTGGTCGGACTGGGCGAACTGGCCGCCCGCTACAACGACGCCCGCGGCATGCTGCTGATGGGCAAAGCCGCGCTCAACCGCGGGCTGCCGTTCGACCACTACGCCTATCCGGTGAATGGCATTCCCGCATTCAAGTCGATCGGCCCCGAGGTCGAGCCGAGCATCATCTACGCCATCGCGCGGCAGGAAAGCGCATTCAATCCGGCCGTGGTTTCGCCGGCGCAAGCCTACGGCCTGATGCAGGTGACGCCGGACGCCGGCAAATATGTCTGCAAGAAATACGGCGCCAATTTCGATCTCAACCGTCTCAAGACCGATCCCGTCTATAACGCGACGCTCGGCGCGGCCGAACTCGGCGGCCTGATCGACGACTACCGCGGCTCCTACATCATGACGTTTGCGGCCTACAATGCCGGTCGCGGCAGCGTCAAAAAATGGATCGACCGTTACGGCGATCCCCGCGATCCCAAGGTCGACGCTGTCGACTGGGTCGAGCTCATCCCCTTCTCCGAAACGCGCAACTACGTGCAGCGGATCATGGAGAACCTGCAGGTCTATCGCACCCGCTTCGGCGGCGGGACGCGGCTGCAAATCGAGGCCGACCTGCACCGCGGCAACGGCGAATAGCACCTCGCCAATCCAATCCGGATTTCCTGCTCTTCCGAAAAAGCTGAAGAAGCCAGCGCAAGCGCGCGTCGAACATCGATGCGTCGGGCGAACCTGACCAAAAGAAAAATCCCCCTTCCGGCATCAGCCGAAAGGGGGATTTGTCAGATCAGGACGCTATGGGCGTTCTGTTACTTGTGGAACATCGGCGCCTTGGCCGGCTCCTCAGGCGCCCAGAGGCGATAGCTCAGCGTCGCGAAGACCGTCATGCCCTTCGTGGTCGCGGAGAGGTCGGTCGCGGAAACGGGAGCCAATGACGCGCCCGAAGCCTTGGCGAAGACTTCCTGCGTCGCCCACACGCTCAAGCTCGCCGGACCGAAGTTGTATTCGAGCAGGCCACCGAGTGCGAGCAACTGGTAACGCTGGGTGTTACCGAAGATACCTCCCGTACCCGGGATGAAGGCACCGGGCCCGACTTGGATACCCGGATGGGTCGCCAAGCAGACGGAGTCGGAGCACTTGTCATCCGAGACCTGAGCCACGTAGTAGCCGACCGGACCGAAGGTCCACTTGCCGATCGTCTTGGTGGCCGTGAAGTCGACGTGGAAGAGGTTGCCGTTGGTGTAGTGGTCGACCTGGTTGGCCGTATTGAATTCGCCGTACAAGCGCGGCGCTCAGGTTCCAGCCGTCCTTCAGGTACGACAGGATCAACTCGGGCTGGAAGGTCCAGTACTTGTTACCGAAGTTGGCAAAACCGTTACAGCCAACCTGAGTTGTGCAGCCCAGGTTTACTGTGTTGGGACCTTGTCCGCCCTGAATGGTTCCGGTCGGCGCGAAGATACCCAGGCCCGCCTTGACGACGACGCCGCTGGTGCCGAGCTTCCAGCTCAATTCCACCGGAGCGAAGTAGGTGTTGTGGACGCCCGAGAACATGTCGATCTGGTTCGGCCTCCAGCGACAACGGCTTGCCGACGCTCACCATGCCGAACGGCTGGGCGATAACGGCGTCGTAAGTCGCGCCAAGGAACGTCCAGCCGGGAACGAACAGGAAGCCTTGCACGTCAACGGCGGCTTGCACGCCCTGCTTGTTGCCGACCACTCCGGTAACCGGTCCTGCCAGGTTGGTCTGATAGGTGAAGATCTGGTCGAACATGTAGATGCCCGGCGGCGGAACGCCGGCGCTGGCTCCGATGAAGACGCCCGGCTTCTGCTGCCACTGGACGCCGCCTTCATAGGCGCTTGCCGGCGAGAATGCGAAAGCGGTCACGCCCGCTGCCGCCAAAAGTGCCTTGATGTTCGATTTCATGTGTCCCCTCGTCATGTAAAACGCAAAACCACCCCTAGGCCGCCGACTTTTTACTTGTCTGTTCGCCATCGGATCTGATCCGAACGCGACGAATCCGACGTGCCTATTTCTTGTTCCGAGAGTTGCTTCGAAAGGGCCAAAAGGCAATTTAAACTTGGCCGATGACTCTTTGTCACAGCCGTTTTCCGATGGGTGTTGCAAAATATGCACACACAAGTCTTCGACAGACCAACCGATAAGATATTGATTTTATGAGTATAATTTGCACCGACACCGACGGTAAATACGAGATTTAAAATTCCTTGACATGAAATTTTCGACGTAACGTTGTGCACGTACTCGCGTTTCAACGTCAGATTCGAGGCCGCCCTTCTTCGCGGCAGCCACGTTCAGCGAGCGCGCACACCTGATTCCGCATCACCGAGGTTGCAGTACCCGTGTCGGCCAACTAGTCATCCATCCTAACGAAGTCGCTTGCCACGACGGCGGCTGCGGGCAAAGCTGCGGGAGGGAAGATTGCGTTTCTCGGTGATTGTGCCTGCATTGGCTGCGTTTTCGATGCTTCTCGGTGCCGCCTCGGCGGCTGATCAAGCGGATATCGATCGCTGCAAATTCGCCGGCGACCTCAGCAAGGCGGATGATGGAATTGCGGCCTGCGACCGCGTCGTCAGCGACTCCAAGTTGGCGGCGCAAGATCGCGCCAGCGCGCTCAGCAGCCGTTGCGGATGGTGGTGGGCGAAGCGGGATTCCGATCGGGCTTTGACCGATTGCAACGAGGCCATCCGCACCTATCGCAATCTCGCCGCCGCCTACCTCAATCGCGGCAACGTCTATCTCAGCAAGTCGGATGTCGAGCATGCCCTCACCGACTTCAACGAAGCGCTCCGGCTCGATCCGAAGAATGCCTGGGGCCTCGCTACGCGCGGCAATCTCTACAAGGGCAAAGGCGACTTCGACCGCGCGTTGACGGATCTCAACGAAGCGATCCAGCTCGACCCGGGCTATGCACTCGCCTTTTTCTCGCGCGGCGAGCTTTACAAGGACAAGGGCGACCTCGCCCGTGGCATGTCCGACATGAACGACACCCTGCGGCTCGATCCCAACTATGCCGTGGCGTACTTCGTCCGCGGCCAGATCTCCTACCTGCTCGGCAATGCGCCGGCGGCGCTGGAAGATTTCACCAAGGCGATCAGGCTCGACGCCGATGAACCATCGACCTATTTCAACCGCGGCGTCGCTTATTTCGTCATCGGAGGCCGCAATCCGGACGCGATCGCCGACTTCAAGAAGACCCTCGAGCTCAATCCCAAGGACGCCTATGCCGCGCTGTGGCTCGATCTCGCCGAGCGGCGCAACAGTTCGCCAAACCATCTTGCCGAGACCGCCAAGCAGCTCGACATGACGGTGTGGCCGGCGCCGGTGGTCCGCCATTTCCTCGACCAGCTCAATATCGAACAAACCTATGGCGCCGCCTTCGACACTGACCCGAAAACAAAGACGGCGCAGACCTGCGAGGCCAACTTTTACAGCGGCGAGTTGGCGCTTGCGAAAAAGAACAAGAAGGAGGCGCAGCGCCTGCTCAAGCTCGCCGCCGACCAATGCCCGCCGGGCTTCATCGAATTCGACGGCGGCGGTCGCCGAGGTGCTTCAGTTGAAGTGACGTCCGCAAACGGGACGGCCAGCCGACGCACGATCGCATCGACGCACGTAATGACGATTTTGGGCTGCAAGATTTCTGGCTGTGAAGATTTTTGGCGGCTGGTCCGGTCATAAAGGCCGCAAGCGCTGAGCAGGTTCCCCCATACCCCCCAGGATATGTCCCCCGGGAACACTGCTCAGCTACTTAGCGCCCTCGCCTCTCCCGCTTGAAAAGCGGGAATTCCTGCGAACCCCCGAGAACGAACGACCTCGGGTGCCCCCCTCCGTCGTGGCTGAAGGATTACTGAAGCTTCATGCACACGCAACATAAAGACGCCCGTCGAGAAGCTTCGGAGGCTATGTTTCTGGAAGATGTTGCACAAAAGGCACGCACACCTAATGGCGCTCGCCAACGATGTCCCAACCCGAGACCGTCCGCCAATCGACGGCTTGCTCGACATCATATCCGCCCCGCCCAGCCGTAGCCGGGTTGGCTGAAGCCGACGGACTGCTGATGCGATCATCATTCCTGAGCTTGCATCCGCAAACCCTATAAAAATAGGGTCTTGCGGCGATCCGGCCTCCAGCGATTCAAACTGACCTCGTTCAGGAGAAATTGGCCGCAGGGGCGATGCCGCCGGGGCTTATTTTGCCTTTGACGCTACGCAGCGACCAAGGCATAAACGCCGCGTTGGAGAGGTGGCCGAGTGGCTGAAGGCAGCGCTTTGCTAAAGCGCCATACGGTCTCAAGCTGTATCGAGGGTTCGAATCCCTCTCCGCCACCTGCTAATCCATCAGTCTCTACACACGTCGACACACGATCAATTCGGCCGCCATTACGACCGGAACGATCCCGGTAACAGCGAGCTACTAGATGCGCTCGCGCGGCTGCTGCATCTCGGTGTCAAGAACGAACGGCGGATTCCCCTTACGACGCGACCAGGAAGCAGCGAGGCACTAGAACGATCATGTCATGCATCGATTTTTGAGCCGAACGCGAGATGGGCACGCGCGATTTCTTTGGGGCAAGCCCCTAGCGTGGGGTGACAGCTTGGATTTGTAGCCGTTAATTCTTATCTCTGCCGCGCGATGGTTCGATCTAGGGGACGTCCAACGGCAACCGACGAACAACAGCCTCCGCTACCGCTGGAAGTCCGCGGGCACAGCGCTAAGGCGATAGCCGATCGAATTGTCAAAACCGGCGCCGCAACGGGCTAGAGCTTCAGGCGCGTTCGCAGGCAGCCTCTTTTGGTTTGGCCGGGGTCGACCACTGCCGGCCGGACCCGACCCCCGTCCCAGGACAAGCCGATTGGCCAACTCGGCGCCCCGCCACCGCTGGCGTTTGGTTTGTGACCAGGGCACTTTCGATCATCAGGGAACTGTTACTGACACACCACTGCCACTGCGAGAGGCCGCCGCAGAGACCCCGGTCGTGGCGGATTCCGGTATTGCCGCTGGCGTGGGTAACGCCGCTGGCGTAGGCGATACGGTTGGCGTGGGTAACGCCGAAATGGTGGTCACCAGGGCGCCGTTCAGTCCCGCCGGCCATTGCGGAGCGCATTGCCCAGATCCGGAGTTCTATCGCAGACTGTCAGAGTTCGTATCGGCCGAGTTGACGCGAGAGATTGCGAAATACCAAGGCCAAGGTAATTCGGACCTCGTCATTAAAGGCGAGTTGGTCAAATTACAGCAGAGCTTTGCGGAGATTGCTGAGCACATCGGCGTAAAAGCCTATGATGCCGCCGCCGCCGTTGTGGTTTCCCTCAAGGACGGCCTTGTAGCTTTTAACGACAGTCACCCTGAACTCGTCAGCATTTTCGGTAAACTCGCAGCTGTGTCGCTTTCGACCTAGTCGTGCTCGGAAAACTGGGCGTTCCGGTCTCACTGGGGGTTTTGGTCACGGCCTCAGTTGTGAACGGCGAAAAGTTGGCCGACATTCTCAAGGCATGGATGCGGAAGTAATCGCCCTTTCTGGTCGTGGATAGCACGTGGGCTAGTTTCGAAATCTTCCGATTTGTCCAAAAAACAGTGCTCTTAGGTTGTCTCCCTCTCCGCAATCCCCTGACAAGGCATTTCGGTTGTCCAGGACTCGTCGGCTGTCGAGAATTCGCGGCTTCGAAAGGGGTACGCGATGCTCGCGGCCTGCCTTCATGCGGTCCAGTGCCGGCATGAGCCGGCCCGGTAGCCAAGGTCACGGTGCTTGCACAACCAGCCCCTCGAAGTCGCCATCCTGCACGTCGGCGCGGTCGCACGAGTTCAATCAATCTCGCGTATCTTTATCTCGCGGCCATATTTAAATTCCTGTGATCAAATTTCTATCGGTGATTATCTCGAAGCAGGCGCGACCGATTCTAGTCGACAGCGTCATCGACAGTATCGGTGCTGTAGACAGGCGACATAAGTAAGCCTTCAAGCAATGCATCCTCTGTGAAAAGTGGCTTCTTTGCAGGACTCAACTTGATCAACTCGCGAACCGAGCTCCTGCTTATCCAACGCAGCACGCCAGTCAAAATCAGCGCATATTGCAAAGCTGCCGTAAAGATAAGCATGCGCAAAAACGGAAGTCGCGGTCGTAGATGGCATCACCTGAGCCCGTCGTCGTTGAATGCAAGAAGGCCTCCAGGTGCCATGCGCGAGCGAACTAGCGTCAGAAACTCTTTGCTCAAAAGCAGTGACATATAAGCTCGCCAGTGCATGCGAGGTGTTCATTATCACCAAATCGTAAGTGCCCTCGGCGAATATTTCTCAAACGCTCGCCCGTCCCCAATGTAGATTGTAGTGCGAGGGTCGTTCATCGCCTCTTTTTGCTTAGGATAGTCGTCCATAAGTTTTAGATAACCTGGGTTGATCTCGACGACGTCAATGCGCTCCACGCCCGGGAAACCACTGACGAGGTAAGCTTCCAGGTTCCTATTGCACAAGCCTATTGTCTAGAAGCTCTCTTTGGGTTCGGTCGAAGTGCAGCAAGAACAACTACGCGGTTAGTGCATTCGAATTAACATGACGCGTCCACATTGGCTCTGTCCGTCGTAACGTATTGCCCCCAGTATTATGCGTCACTAGTTTTTCGTCCTTGTAGGATGCGACGATGCCTTGTCGGGTTTCGACAACGCGCGAAACGTCGAGCTTGTACTCGTCGCTTGCGAGGCTCCTTACTAGCCAGTTGTCCGCAGCGTGCCAAGGCAGTAACGTTCGCAATTCCGATTACGAAACACATCGCCGCGGCAAACTCGCATTCCCGAAGCGCTCCGAATCCCAGCAAATAAGACCCGACACCAACCCCAAGGAGCCCTAGTATCGCAAAAGCTCGTTCCGTTGTCACAAATTGCAAAATGACGAAGTTGACAAGCAGAGGTCCGATCACGCTCCCGGCGATGTTTGCTGCTATAAACCCTCGACATCCCTTTTCCAGTTTTGCCCGCGGGCGACTTTGCTGTTCCAAGATGATGGCAGATCGCGAAGCATATCGAAAAGATGAACGCCGGTAGAAACTGCCAGGCTAAGAGCGGCAATGGACCTGCGACATAAGCGATCTTAACGTGGCCAGACACGCTCATTCTCACTGCAACAAGCAGGAGTGGCGAGGTCAAGACTGATGGTTGAGGCTGCAAACAAGGAGCAGATATTAGGCTATCGATCAGTTCGTTTTTATTTTGGGTTCGGCAAAGCCGGGACCTAACATTGCACGGCGATGCCAAGCAGGTAGGTTCCAAGAATGGTCGAAAGCGCAAGCGGTGTTGCAGCGTCCAAGAAACGAAAGAGTCTGGCGCATAGTCTCGGCTCCAAGCGAAAGAATGCCAGTAGCGAAGGATACCGATTTGGCTACGGCGAAATCCATCGAAACGTTCATGCACTCTTCGAAATGCGACAAAGGCGGCCGCACTCACCATAAAATTCAGCAATGCTGCGATGGTCACGAGTCCATCGAGCCCGACGCGCGGTAGCAAGATGAACCCTGCCGCAAAGGAACCGGCGGCCGCGCCAAGAGTGTTGACGAAATACAGGGTGCCAGTGGAACGATCTCGACGACTTTGCGTTCGTCCGATAAGCCTCCGTTACGACCGTATCGGAAGGGTCGCTCCCATCGCACACGTAGGGATTACGACGACAACTGAAAGTCAAAATTACGATCAGCCAACAGCGAGCTAGTCGCAAAGAAAGTACCAGTAACGTCAATTATCTTGAGGCTAACTACTCCGAATATTGCGATTGTGAACTCGATCGTTGAAAAAAGTAAAACGCGATGCCGTTGAAACTGATCAGAAAGCCAGCCGCCAGATAATGGCACCGAGCCCCAGCCCTAGCATGACACGATCGAAACGAGCGCTGACGGAGTTCACAGATCGACGCCGAACCAGCCAAAAAGAACCGCTGCCACGCGATTTGATAAAGGAGGGCGGCGAAGCCGGATATAAAGAAGAGTATGCTTGTCAAAACTGCTGGAGAATACATCAGGCCTTGTTTCACTGGCGATTGCTGACCCCAGCTTGCTCCATTGCCTCGCTCTCGTCGGTCCCCAGATTTAGCACGGCTTGAGGCGGATTGAAACGGACAAGGGCGAGCAGTGGTAAAAGAGCACGCTTTTATTATACGAGCTTTCAAATCGACTGCGGTCTATGGCGAACGTCAAGCATCAATAGTTCGTCGGACTCCCTCTCGGCCAATCCAATACAGAACAGCGATCCCAACTTTACGCCCCGAAATGACCGCGAGCGGTGGCGCGAGTTTGTTCGCCAAGCCCGGCTTCGATCCTCAGCGGGATTTTGCGGCGGCCGCGTAACGACCGCCGACAATCTTGAGGGATCAGAAGCGCCGCAACAGCGGAACCATTGCCATTGATCCGATGATGGTTGAACCCACCAGCACCATCAGGCCGGCATGGAACGAGCCGGTCTCTGCGATCAGCGCGCCTATCGCCACCGGCGACAACGCGCCGACGATGTTGCCGATGCCGTTGAACACGCCCACGCCCGAAGCCACCGCGCGCGGCGGCAGGATCTGGAGCGACAGCGCGAACAAGGGCGGCAGCGCCGAACCCCAGAAGAAGGCGCTCACCGCAATCAGGATTGCCGCGGTCTGCGCATCGGGCACGATCGAGACCACGTACATGGTCGCGCCGGCGCCGAACAGTCCGATGAGGCAAACGATGGCGCGTCGGCCGATCTTGTCCGACAGCGTCGCGGCACCGACCTCACCGAGGAACATCAGGAAGAACGGCAGGAACGAGAAGAAGCTCGTCTGCCGCGGATCGAAGCCGCGCACCTTGATGAGATAGGTCGGCAGCCAGCTGTTGAGACCCCACAGATAGATCAGCGCCGCGGAGTTGAAGATGACCAGCATCCAGAAACGCCAGTCGCGGCAATAGAGACCGACCTGGGACAGGTAGGACGACTGCGCGATCGGGGCTGCGGCCGGCTGCGTAGCCACTCCCGGCGGGTTGTCGCGCAGAAAGAAGATGACCAGCGGCAGGATGATCACGATGTTGAGCAGCGCGAGAAACAGAAAGGCCGAGCGCCAGCCATAGTTGGTCTCGAGGAAGATCATCAGCGGAAAGCCCAGCGCCGATCCGAGCGGACTGCCGATCATCCAGATCGAGTTGGCGCGCGCCTGCTCCCGGCGCGGAAACCAGCGCTTGATCAACGAGTTGGTGATCGAAAACTGCGGCCCCTCGGCGACGCCGAGCAGAATCCGCATCGACAGCATCTGGGTGAACGATCCGGCGCCCGCCATCAGCGTCATGAAGACGCCCCAGAACGCAGTGCCGATCGCCAGCGAGCGCCGGAGCCCGAACAGGTCGCCGACGAACGACAGCAACACCCCCGAGACGCCATAGGCGAACACGAAGGCCGTCATCAGCAAGCCGAGCAGCGTCGGGTTGAACCCCGTGCCCATGGCGTCCTGGAATTCCTTGTTGGTGAACAGCACCGCAACGCTGATGCGATCGAAAAACGCCGACAGCACCGCGAGGAACAGAATGAGTGCGATGATCCAGCGAAGCGGCGACGCCGTGCCCTCGGCTGGTGCAGAGGCGCCGGCCGGCGATGCCGCGGCGCTGCTTATTCCCACGTCCGTTGTCATGTGATCCCCTTCCCTTGTGATGGCCGCTTATCTAGCGGCATGCGTTTGCGCAGATTGGCGAACGAGGCGGCGCATCCTCTGCACCGCCTCGCTTTCAAGCAGCATCAGGAGACGATCGGCGGCAGGTTGAGGGCGGCATCGACGAGGCCCCCGGCCCGCGCGAAGTCGTAAGCACGGTACATGTTAGTCTTCACGAGGTACGACGCGCCACCATAGAACTTCTCGTATTGCTGGTGGCGGTTGCCGAACTCGGTGCCGATGAAGTCCCAGGCGAGCCGCATCAGGCGCACGCGTTCGCGGGCACCCATCTTGCCGGAGACGAAGTAGCGCTCGATGTCGGGAGCGGATTCCGGATTGTCGAAGTCCTTCATCGAGGAAGGCAGCGTGATCATGCCGGCGCCGGTCAGCTCACGCACGATGTCGATCATGTGAGGATTGATCTGGCCCTGCAACGCCATGACCGCATAGAGCGCCGTCTTCGACGGCCAGAGGATGCCCTCCGCATCGATCGGCGCGACCGTCTCATGCGAGTGCAGCATGTTCTCGACGATCGAGGCATAGGCCGCGAGCTCGCCCATTTCGACCTGCACCGGCGGCGCGGCATCGTTGCCGGTCGCCTCGTTCATGCGCTTGGCAAGACCGAGCAGGAAACGAAGCTTGGTCGCGTAGCGGGCCTGGGCCTGGTGATTGCCGTAGGAGTGGGACGGCGTCTGCCACCACTGCTGGAAGCACAGCTCGGTGTTGCGGTAGATGAACACGCGCTCCCAGGGCACCAGCACGTTGTCGAGAACCACGAAGCAGTCGGTCTCGTCGAAGCGGCTGGTCAACGGATAGTCTTCCGCGCTCGTCGCCTGCATGGCGAAGGCACGCCGCGAGTAGAGCTTGACGCCCGGCGCGTTCAGCGGGATCGCGACGCTGATCGCATAGTTCTCGTCGCCCGGCCGCAACGGATGGATGCAGCTCACCTGCACATAGTCCGCAAACACCGCGCCGGTCGCGAGCTGCTGGCCGCCATGGACGACGATGCCCGCATCGGTCTCCTTGACGACGCCGGCATAAAGCGTCGGATCGCTCTGCTGATGGCCGGGCTTGCTGCGGTCGATCTGCGGCGGGACGATCGCGTAGACGACGTATTTATGGTTGTCGCGGATGTATTTGTAGAAATTGACGACGTTGTCGGCGTAGCCGGCGCCGCCGCGCGCGAAGAATTCGGGCTTGGCGGCATAACCGGCGAAGAAGTTCGCCACGTGGTCCGGGGTGCGCCCCATCAGCCCGAAGGTCTGCTCGGCCCAGCCCTCGGCGGCAAGACGCTTGGCGCGCAAGTCGGCATGGCTGCGCGGAATCTGGAAGCAGCGCCACACCGGACCGCCGGTATCGGGCGAAGTGAAGGTCATCCGTTCCCGGTTCTCGGGCGCGGCCGCATAGTCGAATAGTCTCGCAAAGGTCCGCGCGCCGTTCGCAAAAGCGCGGTGCTTGGTCGGGTCCTTCACCAACTCGCCGTCGACGAATACCGTCCGCCCACCGGTCCGCAGGTCATCGAGAAACGACGCGCCAGTACGCAGCGACGTCGCAGCGCCAACTTCCACCTCTTTGGATGCCGTCACGGTCATTTCCATCTCCCCTGATGAGACAGCCGCTTTAGGCCGGATGGCCTATCGTCGAGGCCGTCATTATGCTACAGATAACAGCTACGAACTGTAGCTATATGCCGGACGTTGTCAATACTGATGGGAGCGTGATATTTCACCAGTAGCTGCGCAAATCGTCGGCGATTCTCAGGACGCCAAATGCCAAAACCCAATAGTTACAAGGCTCCCGTGACCATCTCCCGGAAAGAGTTCCTGGTTCAGGGCTCGGATGCGGAATTTCGTCGCAGCATCTACGCGATGGTGCAAAGCGTCGGACGCCTGCTGGCCTGCCGCGACGCGTTCGGCAGGGAACTCAACCTCACGCCCAGCCAGTTCGTCGTGCTGATGGGCGTGGCCCATGCGCAAGGCTCCGGCGGGATCACGATCCGCGGCCTGGCCGATCACGTCGCGCTCGCCTCGACCCACGTCACGACCGAGGTCCGGCGGCTAGAGGAAGCCGGCCTTTTGGTGAAACGGCCGAGCCCGGTCGACAAGCGCAGTGTGCGGGTTTTTCTTCAGCCGCGCGGCGAGCAGGAAGTCGCGCGGATCGCGCCCTTCATCCGCCTCATCAACGATGTGCTGTTCCAGGATATCGACCCTGACGCCCTCAAAACCGCGCAGCACGTCGCCCGCCAGTTGATCCTGAATTCAGAGAGCGCGCTCGCCGAGATCCGGAAGCATCATCTCCAGCGCAAGGATGGACCGACGGCCGCGAACCGGACCGCCGTCACCAGCCATGGAGCCAAACGTCAATATCCGGCGGAGTCTCGAGCGCCTCCTCGGAATGAAGCCGCTGGTACCGGCCGCCGTGGAAAAGCAAAGGCGTCGTCGTCGTCCGGCTGAATTCCAGCACCTTGCCCAGGATGATCTCGTGGTCGCCGCCTTCATAGGTGGCGTAGGTCTCGCACTCGAAGGTCACCAGACTACCGCGCAGCAGTGGCACGCCGCTGTTGCCGCGGAGCGGCGCAAGTCCGGTCCACTTGTCGGCACCCCCGCGGGCGAAACGGTTGGAGAGATCTCTCTGGCTTTCGGCCAGCACGCTCACGCCGAAATGCGTCGCCTTGAGCCACAACGGCAAGGTCTGCGCCGACTTCGCCAGGCTGAACAGCACCAGCGGCGGCGCCAGCGAGACCGAGTTGAACGAACTCACCGTCGAACCGAGCAGAATGCCGTCGACCTCGGCCGTGATCACGCAGACGCCGGTCGCGAACTGCCCGAGCGCATCGCGGAACTCCCGATCTGTAAAACTCATCGCGGCCCCTCCTGCGAGCGTCCCTGATTGGTTATGCCGGATCGAAGTAGTGGATCTCCATAAGAAGGCATCCGCCCTTTGAAAGGAAGGGGCCATGGTAGGCGCCCGGCGGACGGCACGCATAGGTAAACGGCTTGAACGCCTCGCCGCCCTGCCCGTTTGCGTCGTTGCCGACGGTCAGGTCGCCCTGAACCAGAAACACTTCTTCCCAGTATTCGTGGACGAAGGGCGTCGTGGTGTAGGTGCCGGGATCGAAGTGCAGGAGGCGCGTCCGGCTTCCACGCTTGTTCTTCTCGTCGAGCGCACCTGAGAGAATCTTCTGCTGGATGCCACTGGGATATCCTGCGGGCACTTCCCAGCCGGCGTTCATGTCGAGCGTATGGAATTCGTCGTGCAGCTTGTTGATGGCCATCGAGGCTCTCCCCTCACGGTGTTGGCGTGTTTATTGTTTCCAGAGGTCGGCGAATTGGGTTGCCACGACCTGCTCGTAGGCCGGACGCCCTTTGAGGATGCCGACATCGCGCGCGAAACCGTTCATTCCCTCGACGAAGGCCGGCGAGATCGCGGCGTCGTAGTACGGCAGGTCGCGACGGATCAGGTCGGTGATGAGTGTGGCTTCTTCCGGTGGGAACAATTTTGCGCCGACCTTGGCGGCCAGCTCGGGCTCGGCCCGCAGCGCCGCCTGCGTGGCGACGATCGCGCGCACCGCGTTCGCGGCAACCTCGGGATGGTCCTTGATGAGGCGGTCGCTCGTCGCAATCGACGCCATCGTGTAGTTGAAGCACGCCTTCGGGCCGTCGCCGCGCCGCACGTCCAGCACCACCTTTCCGGCGCCGCGGCGCACCGCGACCTCGGTGCCCATGCCGTTCGCCCAAAAGCCGTCGATCTTGCCCTCTTCAAGAGCCTTGGCGGCGGTCAGGCCGAAGTTCACACTCGAGCCGGTGGCACCGGGAACCGGCGCGATGGTCACGCCTTCCTTGGCGATGTCGATCCCGGCCTCGCCAAGAAGTCGTCGCAGGCCCATCTCGACCCATGGTGCCGCTCCGATCCGGCGGCCCTTGACGATGGAGAGATCGCCGCGTTGCGGATTGAGATCGCTGCGCATCACCAGAAACCAGTACATGCCCTGGCCTTGCGCACAGAGCAGCTTGCAGCCATCCCACTCCGGAAACGCCGCCAAGGCCGAATGCGCCGAGCCGCCCACGAAGTCGATCTCGCCGTCGCGCAACGCAGCATAGGATTTGTCGACCGGAAAGATCAACTCAAGCGAGACATCGAGACCGAAGCGCTTGAACATGCCAAGCTCGACCGCGGCCGCGGCTGGAAAATACGAATTCGAGATCAGGTCCGGAACAGCGAGCTTCATCGGGTTGTCCTACTCCACTAGAGGCTGGTGAGAAGGTTACGTCGGAAATCTTCGATGTGGTCGCGCATCGCCTGTTCGGCGGCAACCGGATCGTGCGCGCGGATCGCATCGAGAATGGCAAGATGCTGGCTGTGGACGCGCGCATGATGACCCGGCGTATTCAGCGACAGTATCCAGAACCGAAGCGACCTGTCGTGCAGCCGCCCGAGGATGTCGGCCAGCACGGCGTTGCGGGACGACTGCGCAATCGCACCGTGGAACTCGCGATCGAGCCGCATCAGCCGCTCAGCATTGCGGCGCGGGAGTTCCTCCTCCGCACGCGCAAGGATTTCGTCCAGGATGCGGATATCCTCCTCGCCTGCACGCTCGGCAGCGAGCCGCGCGCAGCGGCACTCGTTGAGCAGCCGCACCTCGATGGTCTGCGCCACGTCGTCGAGACTGACGGGAGTGACGATGATGCCCTTGCGCGGCATCACCTGCACCAGCCCTTCCATCATCAGCCGGTCGATCGCCTGATGCACCGGCGTCCGCCCGATCCCGAGCCGCACGGAGAGATCGGCTTCATTGAGATAATCGCCGGGACGAAACTCGCAGGCCGTGATGTGCTGTTTGATCTTCTCGTAGGCCGTATCGAGCAGTGAGGACGTGCCCCCCTGCTCTGGCGCCGATCGCTTGCGCTTCACGCTTCGAACCGTCATCGGCACACCGGCCCGCGCCGGAAGCGCATGGATCGGCTTGCGAAATCTCCGAATGCGGCGCGCATGACCGTCACGGCTTCATCCTGAAGTTAATCAGATATTAGTGTGATATTTCACTGACCAGGACATGTCAAGCCACGCCGCAGCCAACGAGACGGCAATTCGGGATGCGCCTGGTTCCGGCCGCGCCAAGAAACCCTCAGGCGGGACGCCGGACCGGAATGGGATTTCGATCAAGGCACGGCCCCGGCAACATCGCTGGTGACGCCTCACTCTTTATGCCCGCGTCTTGCCCGGCAGCCAGAGCGAAATCACACCGCCTGCTGTCGACCGCGCAACATTGCAGCCCAGCGCGACGCTGAAGGCGCGCGAGTAAGCAGCGAGCCCCTGCCCGCTCTCGAGCACGCTGAAGAAAACGCCGCCGATAATGGCGACGCCGAGCGCCGCACCGATCTGGAATGTCGAGATCACGATTCCCGACGCAAGCCCGGCGTGTCGCTGATCGATACCGCCAATCACCGCCTTGATCACCGATGGCATCGCGATGCCAAAACCCGCGCCGGCGACAACGAGCCCGGTCGCAAGGTACCCGTCCAATGGCCCCATGATCGCAAGGATCACCGCGCCGAAACCGAGCACCTGAACGATGAAGCCGAGCGTGAGCGCGCGAGGACCGAGCCGCTGCATGACGCGCGCCGCCGCAAACGAAGCGGCAAAATATCCGATGCCGAACGGCAACGTACGCAGACCGGCATCCAACGGCGTCAAATGCAGACCGCCCTGGAGATAGACCGAAAAGGTCAGGTAGAAGGACGACAGCATGTAGAAGACCAGCGCCATCGCGACGCCGATCGAAAAGCCGGGTTGCCGGAACAACGAAATATCAACGAGCGCGATCCGCCTCGCACAGTCACCCGCCGTTCGAATCCGATAAAGGCAAGCAACGCGGTCGGCGACAGCACGAGCATGGCAACCACCGATAGCGGCCATCAGCTCTCGCGCCCTTCGACCAGCGGATAGACCAGCCACTGCGCCCGAGGCCGTCAGACAGTTAGTGCGTCTTGATCCAGTCGCGGGCTTCGCGCTGGGCGGCAGCGATTTCGATATCCGACATCAGCTCGGCAACCTCGCGGCGCATCAGAATGGCGTCGCTGCGGCCCTTGAGGGCAGCCAGGTTGAACCATTTGTGCGCAGCGATCAGGTTGACGACGCCGGAACGTCCGCTCGCCCAATAAAGTCCGCGCTCGAACAGCACGTCCGGAATGGCGGTCGCGGTCACCGGGATGGCCGAATCCAGATCGAAAGAACCCTGAAACATTTTAGTCTCCCCGTTTTTTTGTTGAGTACCGCGCTTGTTGCCGCGCGCGGCCCCTGTCCAGTTTGTAAGAACGTCGATTTCCCCGTTGCGCTTGACGCGCTTAGCCGTTGACCGGCTGTTGGGCTGATCATGACCGCTCAAATTTGAAGGACAGTTTAAAGGTCGGGATGAATCGGTCGTAAACGACCCGTCGGCCGCTGGCGCGGCAAACCGCAAGAAGTGCCCGTTTTACGCGGGTTTCCCAATCATCTTGGAAATCGATTCACCCTGGCGCTTCGCCAACCGATAACCATTGCCGCAACAGGCCGCGTACCGCGGCGAACGGGACAGCCGGCGCCGGCGCCAAGCGGGGCGGCCAAAATGCCGGCGGATCAGAACTTGAAAGGATGTTGGGAAAAGTCGGCCGGGCTTCAAGCACACCAGCCTGGAACGAGGGCGTCGGCGAACACGTCAGGACCAGATCTCAGAGGTCTTCCGGCATTTGCGCCGGTAGACCGATGAAATTGCGAACCACTTGCAGGATTCGCACCGAACGAAGAAAACCTGTTTCTTCTGCCGGACCGGCCTTCGACGGGAGCAAGCTCCCCTGGAATGACGATCCAGCCGTTTGACCTGATGTCTCGCCGACACCCTCTTTCGTCGACAAGAGCCACTCTTCAAATCAGCTTCTAGAGGGAAGCAAACCGGGAAGGCTCGTGTGACGTGCCGGCATCAAACCGCCGGCATCTTCGTAAGGCGAAGCTTACTTCTTCTTCTTCGCGACCTTGCGGGTCTTCTTCGCAGTCTTCTTCACTGCGCTCTTCGCCTTCTTCGCTTTCTTCGCTTTCTTGGCCATGTTGCCCTCCAATGTGAGATGGCTTAATCGCTGCGTGCACTCGGGAATTGAGATGCACTACATCCCGAATACACCAACGCACTGAAAAAAACAGCTTCCCGCTTAAGGAAGTATTGACGGCCCACGCCGAGTGCGAGCGTTGCGCGACGATCGAAGAGACAATCAGAGGTCCGCGCATCGATCGAAAAAATCCCGAAGAACGATCGACGTTTTGTTTGCAAGAATGCAGCAAACGCTTTCGCTGAAGCATTTTCCGTTACTCGGCATATCGGCGCCGTCGCCGCGAGCAATGGAGCGAACCATCGGAAAGTCCGCTTCCGGGCCAGTCGCACGGACTCCGAATCGGGATTTTGGCAACAAAAAAATTTTTCACAGGAAAGGTGTTTACGGCTCATCGCCGCTCGCCAAGTGCCAACTTTGGCTCGAATTGACTGGAACCGATTCGCGGCGATCTCACCTCACCGGAACACCACACCAGCACCGTCGTGAACGATCGGTGACGACGCGTGAGCCGCACGCGCGGCCACGCACAACAAACTCAAATGCCGAGTTTGGATTTCAGGAGATCGTTGACGGCCTGCGGATTGGCCTTGCCGCCGGAGGACTTCATCACCTGACCGACGAACCAGCCGAGCGCTTGCGGCTTGGCTTTGGCCTGCGCGACCTTGTCCGGATTGGCGGCGATGATTTCATCGACCACCTTTTCGATCGCGGAAAGGTCGGTGACCTGCTTCATCCCGCGTGTTTCGACGATCGCGCGGGGCTCGCCGCCCTCCTGCCAGACGATTTCGAACAGGTCCTTGGCGATTTTGCCGGAGATCGTACCCTCGCCGATCAGGTCGACGATGCCGCCGAGCTGCGCGGCCGACACCGGCGAGGCGCCGATCGCAACGCCTTCCTTGTTCAACCGCCCGAACAGCTCATTGATCACCCAGTTGGCGGCGAGTTTGCCGTCGCGAGCCTGGTTGGCGAGTTTCGCCAGCACCGTTTCGAAGAATTCGGCGCTCTCGCGTTCGGCAACCAGCACGCTTGCGTCATAGGGCGAAAGCGAAAATTCGGCGGTGAAGCGCGTCTTCTTCTGGTCCGGCAGCTCCGGCAGGTCCGCCTTCAACTCCGCGACGTAGGCGTCGGTAAATTCGAGCGGCAAAAGATCAGGATCCGGGAAGTATCGGTAGTCGTGCGCCTCTTCCTTGGACCGCATCGAACGCGTTTCGCCCTTGTTGGGGTCGAACAGCCGCGTTTCCTGGTCGATTGCGCCGCCCTCCTCGATGATTTCGATCTGCCGGCGCGCTTCATACTCGATCGCCTGGCCGATGAAATTGATCGAGTTCATGTTCTTGATCTCGCAGCGGGTGCCGAGCGGCCCGCCGGGCTTGCGAACCGACACGTTGACGTCGGCGCGCAGGCTTCCCTTCTCCATGTCACCGTCGCAGGTGCCGAGGTAACGCAGGATCGAGCGCACCTTGGTCACATAGGCCTTGGCCTGCTCGGCATCGCGGATGTCCGGTTTTGAAACAATCTCCATCAGCGCGACGCCGGAACGGTTGAGATCGACGAACGACATGGTCGGCGACTGATCGTGCAGCGACTTGCCGGCGTCCTGTTCCAGATGCAGACGCTCGATGCCGATCGTGGCGGTCCTGCCGCCCTCGAGTTCGACGGTCACCTCGCCCTCGCCGACGATCGGCGACTTGTACTGGCTGATCTGATAGCCCTGCGGCAAATCCGGATAGAAATAGTTCTTGCGGTCGAACACCGAGCGCAGATTGATCTGGGCGTTCAGCCCAAGGCCGGTGCGGATCGCCTGCTTGACGCACTGTTCGTTGATGACCGGCAACATGCCCGGCATCGCCGCATCGACCAGCGAGACATGGGAATTGGGCTCGCCGCCGAATTCCGTCGAGGCGCCGGAGAAGAGCTTGGCGTTCGAAGTGACCTGGGCATGGACCTCCATGCCGATCACGACTTCCCAGTCGCCGGTTGCGCCCTTGATCAATTTGCCGCCGGTTGCCGTCATGCGCTTTAACCTTCGAGCGTGGAGGCGATGCGCTCCCACTCGCTTTCGAGTGAATCCTTCGCCACCGGCTGGCCGGCCTGGCGATACCAGTAACCGGCGTTGGACAGATCGCCCTCGACGCGGTGCAGGTACGCATGCACCCAGGCGGAGTTGGCGTCGCTTTCGTCCTGCACGATCTTGTGCGCGGCGTCCCAGTTGCCCTTGGCCGCCCACCACAGCGCCGCGAGCGGCGGCGCGAGGCCGCCTTCGGGCGCGACGTTGGCAAGCGTGGACTTCAGGTGAGCCATGGTCACCACCATTTCGCCGGCGTGAAGCGGCCCGCCGCCTGCTCGATCACTTCGCCGAGCGAGAACAGCGTCTCTTCGTCGAAGGGACGGCCGATCAATTGCAGGCCGAGCGGCAAACCCTGACTGTCCTTGCCCGCGGGAATTCCGATGCCCGGCAGGCCCGCCATGTTCACGGTCACCGTGAAGATGTCGTTCAGATACATCTCGACCGGATCGGCGCCGCCCTTCTCGCCGATGCCGAAGGCCGCCGACGGCGTTGCCGGGGTGAGGATCGCGTTCACGCCCTTGGCGAAGCAATCCTCGAAGTCCTTCTTGATCAGCGTGCGCACTTTTTGCGCGCGCAGGTAATAGGCATCGTAGTAACCGGCCGAGAGCACATAGGTGCCGATCATCACGCGGCGGCGCACTTCAGGGCCAAAACCCTCGGCGCGGGTGTTCTCGTACAAATCGGAGATGGCGCGGCCAGGCACCCGCAGGCCGTAGCGAACGCCGTCATAGCGCGCGAGGTTGGAAGACGCCTCCGCCGGCGCCACGATGTAATAGGCCGGCAGCGCATATTTGGTGTGCGGCAGCGACACCTCGACGAGTTCAGCACCCGCCGCCTTCAGCCATGCCGCGCCCTCGCTCCAGAGCTTTTCGATCTCGGGCGGCATCCCGTCGAGGCGATACTCTTTGGGAATGCCGATCTTCATGCCCTTCACGGACTTTCCGATCGCCTTCTCATAATCCGGGACCGGGACGATCGACCGAGGTCGTGTCCTTCGGATCATGCCCCGCCATCGAGCGCATCAGGATCGACGTGTCGCGCACGGTGCGGCCGATCGGTCCGGCCTGATCGAGCGAGGACGCAAAGGCGACGATGCCCCAGCGCGAGCAACGGCCATAGGTCGGCTTCATGCCGACGGTCGCGGTAAACGCCGCCGGCTGGCGGATCGATCCGCCGGTGTCGGTTGCGGTGGCGCCCATGCACAGCAGTGCGGCGACCGCCGAGGCCGATCCGCCGGATGAGCCGCCCGGCACCAGCGAGGTGTTGGAGCCCTCGCGCCGCCACGGATTGACGACCGGCCCGAAGCACGAGGTCTCGTTCGACGAGCCCATCGCGAACTCGTCGTTGTTGAGTTTGCCGAGCAGCACCGCGCCATCGCGCCAGAGCTGCGAGGTGATCGTCAATTCATACGTCGGCACGAAGTTGCCGAGGATTTTCGAGCACGCGGTGGTTCGGACGTCCTTGGTCGCAAAGAGATCCTTGATGCCGAGCGGAATGCCCGCGAGCGGTCCGCCCTGCCCTTGGCAATATCGGCGTCTGCCTCTTGTGCCATGGCGCGCGCCTGATCCGGCGTCTCCAGCACAAAGGCATTGAGGACGCGCGCGGCCTCCATCGCCTTCAAGTGGGCGTCGGTCAGTTCAAGCGCGGTGAAAGACTTCTTCGCGAGGCCATCGCGGGCCTCGCTGAGCGTCAGCGATGTGATGTCGGTCATTTATTGGCTTGCGGCACGGGGCTACAGAAAAACGGAGAGAGCGTCTTGTCGTTGGCGGGATCGTCGCGCTTCACTTCGCCGCGCGCCTGGCTTGCGAAGCCTCGAGCGCGTCGAGCACCGCGTCCATCGCCTTGTCGGGATCGGCTTGCTTGCCCTGTCGCTCCATGGCGTCGAGATATTCCATGTAGGCGCGGTAGGCCTGTTCATCGTCGCAGAGCATGCACATCGGACATCTCGCCTACTGATTATCTACTCAACGACTTTCGGGACCAGGAAGAAGTGATCCTGGGTCTCCGGCGCATTCTTCACGATGTCGTCGGCGATGTCGCCATCGTTGACCACATCGGCCCGCTTCTTCATCGCCATTGGCGTCACCGAGGTCATGGGCTCGACGCCCTCGACGTTGACCTCCTCGAGCTGCTCGACGAACTTGAGCATCGCGTTCAGTTCGCCCTGAAGGTGGGAAATCTCGGAATCCTTCACCCCGATCCGCGCCAGGTGCGCGATACGGCGAACGGTGTCAGCATCGACCGACATTATATATGGCCTCGAATGCGGATTTCAGGATAGCGCCCACTTTTCGAAGTTCCTGCACCGCCTCGGCGGCCACTCTCACGACTTCAAATAGGCGGAACTAGCGTATAGCAGAGGCCGGTTTTGCGCCGCAACCGCCGCTGGTGGGCAGATCAACCCGCCATTTTGCTCAACCGCGCCAAGGCGCTACCGGCCAAGGCCCGGGTCAGCTCGGCCGCCGGCATGTCCTTCCCCAGCCGCACGGCCTGTCCAGCCCAGAGGTTGGTGAAGTCGAGCCTGCCCTGTTTTTCGGCCGCCGCCTTCAATGGCCCCAAAGCGGTCGCGGCATGGGGAAATTCCGGCGCTACCGGCGAAATCGGGCCGACCTCGCGGATGACCCGGTTCGCGAGCCCGCGCGCCGGACGTCCGGTCATGACATTGGTGATCACGGTGGAATTGTCCCGTCCCTGCGCCAGCGCGACTACGATGCCGGCGCGGAAACCCTCGATTCCGGACAACGCAGATACGCGGTCCCGATCTGCACCCCGGCCGCGCCCAGCGCAAAAGCCGCCGCGATCCCGCGCCCGTCGGCAATCCCGCCGGCCGCAATCACCGGCACATGCACGGCATCGACGACCTGCGGCACCAGCGCGAACGTCCCCGGCTGCTCGGCAATATTGTCGGTCAGGAACATGCCGCGATGACCGCCCGCCTCCGCGCCTTGCGCGATGATCGCATCGACGCCGTTCTCTTCCAGCCAGATCGCTTCCTTCACCGTGGTGGCCGACGAGATCACCTTGCAGCCGGCGTTCCGGACCCGCGTCAGCAGGTCCTTTTCCGGCAGGCCGAAATGAAAGCTGACGATCTCAGGCTTGAGTTCTTCGACGACCTCGCACATCGCCGCGTCAAACGGCGCGCGATTGGCGGCAGTGACCGGCGCTGCGGGGTCGAGACCAAGCTCCTTGTAATAAGGCGCAAGGTGCTCCTTCCAGGCGGCTTCACGCGACGGATCGGCCGGAACTGGCGTGTGGCAGAAGAAATTCATATTCACCGGCGCCGACACCCGCTGGCGGATGACCTGAATCTGCTCGCGGGCCTTCTCGGCCGAGAGCATCGCACACGGCAGCGAACCCAACGCGCCACCTTGGGCGGCCGCAATCACGAGCTCGGCGTCCATCACGCCCGCCATCGGCGCCAGCACGATCGGAAACTCGGTTTTGAAAAGGTCGATCAATCGGTGATCAGGCCACATGGTCGTTTCCCGTTTTGAAGTTGGAACGCAATTGCCGGCGGCTATGCCGACTGGAAGTTTCGCTTTCCTGCCAGAATCTGGTCGGCCTCGCGAACGATCCGATCGACGATTTCGGCCGCCGGCGGGATGTCATGGATGAGCCCTGCGGCCTGGCCAGCAAAGACCGCTGAAACATCAAAATTTCCGGCCGCACGCTCGGTCTCGTACTCAGCCGCGACAACCTCCAGATTGTGGACCAGTTCAGCCTCCCGTCCCATCCATCGGCGCGCATGGTCGTTGATCAAGGTGCGGGCGGTGAAAGGCGCCGGCCACCAGATCTTGCGCGAAACGTCGAAGATGACGCCTCGCACCGTGTCATCGCTGCTCGCTGCGCAAATCCGCTTCTTGGCTTCGTCGGTGCCATCGCATTCGACGCTGGCGTAAAATCGCGTGCCGAGCAGAACACCGCTTGCGCCCATCACCATCATGGCAGCCAACCCTCGCCCATCGGCGATGCCGCCGGCCGCAACGACGGGCACGCGGCCGGCCGCGAGATCGACAATCGCCGGCACGATGTCGAGGGTCGTTCGGGAAGCGCCATGGCCGCCGGCTTCGGTGCCCTGCGCGATCAGAATATCGGCGCCGGCATCGAGCGCCTGTTTCGCCATGTCCTCGGTCTGGACCTGGCAGATCAGAAGACTGCCCGCCGACTTGATGCGCGGCGCGAACGGCCTGGGATCGCCGAACGACGACATGATCGCACGCGGCTTTGCCTTCAGCGCGATATCCAGCAGTTCAGGTTGCCGCGCGAGGCTCCAGGTGATGAAGCCGATGCCAAACGGTGCGGGGCATTTTTCCAGCTTCGCAGTTTCACGCTCGAGCCATTCCTTGTCGCCGTAACCGCCGCCGAGAATGCCAAAGCCGCCGGCCTGGCCCACTGCTGCAACCAGCCGCGAGCCGGCAATGATCGCCATTGGCGCCGAAAGAACCGGATGCCGAATGCCGAGAAGAGACGTCAGAGGCGTACCGAGGGGCATGAGCGCCGATCCCGCTATGGACAGTCATGGTAGCCCGGCTTACCATTCTTCAAAAGCGAATATTAGAGAAGCTAGCCATCTTAAAATGAAAACGGACGTGGCCGATGGAACTGACGGACCTCGTGACCTTTTCGGCCGTGGCGCGCAACGGCGGCATCACCCGCGCAGCCGAAGAACTCAACACCGTGCAATCCAATGTCACCCAGCGCGTGAAGGCGCTCGAAGCTGAAATCGGCGTCGCTTTGTTTGAACGGCATAGCCGCGGCATGACCTTGACCGGCGCCGGCCGCCGCCTGTTCCCTTACGCCCAGCGGATGGCGGCCTTGTCACGCGAAGCGCTGCTTGCCGCACGCGACGATGGCGAGCCGAAAGGTCCGCTCTCGATCGGATCGATGGAAACGACCGCCGCGGTTCGTCTGCCGACCCTGTTTGCGGAGTTTCACCGCCGTTTCCCGGCCGTGCGGTTGACGCTGACGACGGCGACGACCGCAGATCTGGTCGCGGGTGTGTTGAATGCCACGCTCGATGGCGCCTTCGTCGCCGCCCCGATCGAACACGACGATCTGATCTCGACCGTCGCCTTCCATGAGGAACTGGTGCTCGTCACGCCGCGGCGCTTCACCAGCCTCGGCGCTTTACGCGCCGGAACGCCTGAGTCCGGTCCGACCGCGCTGGTGTTTCGCACCGGCTGCACCTATCGCCAGCGGCTCGAGCAACTGTTTACGGATTTCGGCTGGCCGTCGGCTGTCCGCTTCGAACTCGGCACCCTCGACGGCATGATCGGCTGTGTCGCCGCCGGCATGGGAGTCTCGCTGCTGCCCCGCGCCGTGGTCGAGCGCAGCGAGCAGCGCGAGGACGTCAGCATCCACGCGCTCGACATGGCGTGGGCGCAAGTCGACACGTTGTTCATCCAGCGCCGCAGCGTCCATCAATACAGCGCGTTGAGCGGATTCATATCGTGCGTGAGCGGCGAAGACCGCGTGATCGCCGCATGAGCGATATTTTGCGCCCCGGCGACTTGAGTGTTAAGCCGAAGCCATGCCTGCACCCATTCTGCCCTTGATCGAAGCCGCCGCGCATTGGCCGCCACGCGGCGCGCTGATCGGGCTTGACCTCGGCACCAAGACCATCGGCGTTGCCGTATCCGATCCCGACCGCCGGCTCGCGACGGGGGTTACGACCATTCAGCGCAAGGCCTTCAAGGCCGACGCAGCATCCCTGCTCAAGATCGCCACCGAACGCAGCGTGGTCGGGTTCGTGCTGGGGCTACCGATCAACATGGACGGCAGCGAGGGACCACGCGCGCAGTCGACACGCGCCTTTGCGCGCAATTTCTCGCAACTGACCGAACTTGCGATCGCGCTCTGGGACGAACGGCTGTCGACCGTGGCCGTCGAGCGCGAACTGATCGGCATGGACATGAGCCGCGCCCGCCGCGCCGAGGTGATCGACGAGCATGCCGCGATCTTCATTCTTCAGGGCGCGCTCGACCGGCTTTCAAAACAGTTATGAGCTTGTGAGCAGGATCGTCTGGACCACGGCCGCAAAGTTATTGAGACCGTGCAGGATGATCGTCAGCCAGGTCGACTTGTAGCGATAGCGCAAGTAGCCGAGCAGGAGGCCGATCGAAAACACCTCGCCGAGAAAATACCAGTTGTATTGCAGGTGCAGGCTCGTCCAGACCAGCGACGACAGCACGATCGCGCCCGGCACCCGCAAAAACGATTCCGACCAGCCGCGATAGAGAAAGCCGCGGGCGAAGAGTTCTTCCGTGATCGGCGCGGCGACGCAGAACGCGACTACCAGAATCCACAGCGCACCGTCGGCGCGCGCGGTCTTCAAGACGTCGCCCATGAAACCGGGCTCGACTTCGCGCCCGGTCGCCCGCGACAGCGCGTCCCACGCCATGACCAGCACGAACAGCGCGACCACGCCGATCCCGAGGCTCGCCCATGAGAAAGATCGCAACGCCAGATAATCGGCAAAGCCTGCGCGCTTGATCCGGATCGCGATCCAGAGCGCCGCGAGCACCGCCGGCAATCCCGTGATGACCGATAGCGACATCGTCAGCCCGTTGCTGACGACGGCGGTAACGGCATCAGCAAAGGTGTTCCAGTCGATCGGTCCGTCCCGATGCAACAGGAACCAGGCGACCACGGCGAACTGGCCGACGACCATCCCCAGGAAGACAAAAAAGCCCCAGAACGCCGTACCCCAGAATTTCCAGACGCGGGGGGCTGACCGGTTCGCCGGGTCGATCGCGATGGCTGCCGGACTTGCGGGATCGAGAGAATCCATCAAACAACCTTCATGCAGGTAGGGCGCGGTCAAGCAACCGGCCGATGTCATCGGGCGCGAGGTCCACAGCGCCGTACATGCCGCCGTGATTCCCGGCAAGGCGGGTGGAAGCGAATAGTTCGGCATGGCGCGGCGAAATCACGTTCAGCGCCGCGGTCGCCGCGAGCAGCGCCAGCTTTTCGACCGCGAGCCGAGCCACGCTCTCCGCATCGCCGCGGCGGAAGGCCGTTTCGATTTGGGCGACCGCCTCGCCTGCTCCCGGCAAGCCCCTGGTCTCCTGGGCCAGACCGTTCAAAATACCGGCGGCCGCTTCCGCCTCGCGCGACAGCGCGCGCAATACATCGAGGCACATCACGTTGCCTGAGCCTTCCCAGATCGCGTTGACCGGCGACTCCCGGTAGTGGCGCGCCAAAATGCCTTCCTCGACATAACCATTGCCGCCGAGGCACTCCATCGCCTCATAGAGGAAGCCGGGTGCGCTCTTGCAGGTCCAGTATTTGATCGCAGGCGTCAGAAGCCGCATATAGGCGGCCTCGTTGGTGTTTGCGGGTGCGTGGTCAAAGGCCCGACAGAGCCGCATCACCAGCGCAATCGACGCTTCGACATGCAGCGCCATGTCGGACAGCACCGCACGCATCAAGGGCTGATCGGCGAGACGTTTCTGGAACACGCTGCGATACCTGACGTGATGCAGCGCATACGCGAGCCCCGAGCGCATCAGGCCGACGGAAGCAATCGCGCAGTCCTGCCGCGTCAACTGCACCATCTGGATGATGGTGCGGATGCCCTTGCCTTCCTCGCCGACAAGCTCGCCGTAGGCGCCGAAAAACTCGACCTCCGAGGACGCGTTGGAGCGATTGCCCAGTTTGTCCTTCAGCCGTTGAAACTGGATCGCATTGACCGATCCGTCGCTGCGAAAGCGCGGCATGAAGAAGCAGCTCAAACCTTGGTCCGCCTGCGCCAGCACCAGAAACGCGTCGCACATCGGCGCCGACATGAACCACTTGTGGCCGGTGATGCGATAGGCGTCGCCCTCGCGCTCGGCGCGCGTCATGTTGCTGCGGACGTCGGTGCCGCCTTGTTTCTCGGTCATGCCCATGCCGAGCGTCATGCCGCGCTTGGATGACCACGGCGCAAAGCTGGGGTCGTAAGCGCGTGTGCCGATCACCGGCATGGTCTTTTTCAGGATATCCGGCTGCACGGCGAGCGCCGCCACCGAAGCGCGGGTCATGGTGATCGGACACAAATGTCCGGTCTCGACGCCGGAAGCCATGTAGAACTTCGCGGCACGCACCACCTCGGCCGGAGCGCCCGCGGGACGGCCGTCCGCGCTCCAGGTGGAATTGTGCAAGCCGGCATGCGCGCTGTGCGCCATCAACTCGTGATAGGCCGGATGAAACTCGACCACGTCCCGCCGGTTGCCGCGGGAATCGAACGTTCGCAGTTTCGGCGTATTTTCGTTCGCCACCCGTCCGCGCTCGGCCATCGCGGCCGAACCCCAGTGCCGGCCAAATTGGGAGAGTTCCTTGACGGCGGCCGCCGCCCCGTTCGCGGCAACCGCCTCAGTCAGCGCCGTATCCAGCGCGAACAGGTCGACGTCGACGAAGGGCGGCGACTGGTTGAGCACTTCGTGGGTGAGACTCATCGAAACTCCCTCCCGGGGAGGTTGTCGTTAAGACTAATCATACGCGGGCGCGACACGTGCCGCAGCCAAATATGAGGCTCTCGACCGGCATGGTGGACAAAAGCTTGCCGGGAACGCCGACCCCGCGGATCCGACAGACCGGGGGATAACTCTTAAGTTCCCTCTTGGCCCTTGCCCCCTGCTCCGACCGCGCCTATAGCTCTCGCTTTAATGACATCAGTATCGAAATCGACCTTCGTCCTCGGTCACCGGCATTTGCTGGGCATAGAGGGCCTTTCCGCTGCCGACATCACCGGTCTGCTCGACCTCTCCGAGGAGTATGTCGAGCTGAACCGCCAGGTCGACAAGAAGCGCACCTCGTTGCGCGGCCGCACCCAGGTCAACCTGTTCTTCGAGGCCTCGACGCGCACGCAATCCTCGTTTGAGCTTGCGGGCAAACGGCTGGGCGCCGACGTGATGAACATGTCGGTTTCCTCGTCCTCGATCCGCAAGGGCGAGACGCTGATGGATACCGCGGTGACGCTGAACGCGATGCATCCGGATATTCTGGTGGTCCGGCACCACGCCTCGGGCGCGGTGGAACTTCTGGCGCGCAAAGTCGACGGTTCCGTGATCAATGCCGGTGACGGCGCCCACGAACATCCGACGCAGGCGCTGCTCGACGCGCTGACCATCCGCCGCAACAAGGGACGCATCGAGGGACTGACCGTCGCGATCTGCGGCGACGTCATGCATTCGCGCGTCGCCCGCTCCAACATCATCCTGCTCAACACCATGGGCGCGCGCGTGCGCGTCGTGGCGCCCTCCACGCTGTTGCCACAAGGCATCGAGCGCATGGGGGTCGAGGTCGCCCGCGACATGCGCGAGGGGCTCGAAGGCGCTGACATCGTGATGATGCTGCGGCTGCAACGCGAGCGCATGAACGGCTCGTTCGTGCCGTCGAGCGGTGAGTATTTCCACTACTTCGGGCTCGATCAGAAGAAGCTCGCTTACGCCAAGCCCGACGCGCTCGTGATGCATCCGGGCCCGATGAACCGTGGCGTGGAAATCGACTCGATCGTCGCCGACGGCGCCCAGTCGCTGATCCGCGAACAGGTTGAAATGGGAGTGGCAGTGCGCATGGCGGTGCTGGAAGCGCTCGCCCGCAACCTGCCGAACGCGTGAAGCGCGTGTGCGCCGAATGCAAAGTTCCTCCAGTGGCTCCGCGAGTGCGCGAAGGAACTTCGCATTCGAAAGCGCACCACGCCAGACTAGATTTGCTAGTGTCCCTTTGGTTCAAACGTTCGCACGAGCGTCTGCCGCGGGGAATTTGCGAACGTTTGAACCGGGACACTAGATGCTGAAAGATCGCCGCCCCATCCTGCTTGCGAACGCCCGCGTGATCGACCCCTCGCGCGATTTCGACGGCCCCGGCGACGTACTGATCGCCGATGGCGTGATCCGCGACATCAAGCGCGGGATCAGCGCCGCCGGCGTTCCCGAAGGCACCGACGTCGTCAACTGCGCCGGCAAGGTAGTCGCGCCCGGCCTGGTCGACATGCGCGCGTTCGTCGGCGAACCCGGCGCCAGCCACCGCGAGACGTTTGCTTCCGCCAGCCAGGCCGCCGCGACCGGCGGCATCACCACCATTGTCTGCCAGCCTTCGACCTCACCCGTCATCGACAACTCCGCGACCGTCGACTTCGTGCTGCGCCGCGCCCGCGATACCGCCATCGTCAACATCCACCCGATGGCGGCGCTGACCAAGGGTCTTGCCGGCGACGAGATGACCGAGATCGGCCTGTTGAAGGCGGCCGGCGCCGTCGCCTTTACCGACGGCGATAAAAGCGTCACCAATGCGCAAGTGATGCGGCGGGCGCTGACTTACGCGCGCGATTTCGACGCGCTGATCGTTCATCACGCCGAAGACCCGCACCTCGTCGGCGAAGGCGTCATGAACGAGGGCGAATTCGCCACGCGCCTGGGGTTGATGGGCATCCCCAACGCCGCCGAAGCCGTGATGCTGGAGCGCGACATGCGCCTCGTCGCACTCACCGGCGGCCGCTATCATGCGGCGCTCGCTGAGCTGCAAGGACTCGCTCGAGATCCTCAAGCGCGCGCGTGACGCCGGACTTGACGTTTCGGCCTCGGTCTCGATCAATCACGTGACGCTGAACGAGAACGACATCGGCCCCTACCGCACCTTCCTGAAACTGTCGCCGCCGCTGCGCACCGAGGACGACCGCCGCGCGCTGGTCGATGCGGTCGCCTCCGGCCTGATCGACATCATCATGTCCGACCACAATCCGCAGGACGTCGAGGTCAAGCGGCTGCCCTTCGCCGAAGCCGCCGCTGGCGCCATCGGCCTGGAAACCATGCTGCCGGCGGCGCTGCGGCTGATCCATCAGGGCGAGATGGACTTCAAGACGATGATCCGGGCGATGTCGACGCGGCCCGCCGAATTGTTGGGCCTGCCGGGCGGCACATTGCGGCCGGGATCGCCGGCGGATGTGATCGTGATCGACACCGACACGCCGTGGGTGCTCGATCCCGACGACCTGAAATCGCAGTGCAAGAACACGCCGTTCGACGAGGCTCGCTTCTCGGGTCGCGTCGTGCGCACCATCGTCGGCGGACGGACTGTCTATGAACACGTTTAGTATGGCGCTTAGCCCGACAACGGAGAGGCCGTGATGTCCGCGAATGCGTGGCTGCCACTCGCTTTCGTCATTGGCTATCTGCTCGGCTCGATCCCGTTCGGCCTCGTCCTGACCAGACTGGCCGGCACGGAAGACCTGCGCTCGATCGGTTCGGGCAATATCGGCGCCACCAACGTGCTGCGCACCGGCCGCAAGGGCCTCGCGGCCGCGACGCTGTTGCTCGATGCGCTCAAGGGCACGGTCGCCGTGATCATCGCCGGCTATTTCGCCGGCGCGGAAGCCGCGATGCTCGCCGGCCTCGGCGCGTTCATCGGCCACCTCTTTCCGGTGTGGCTGAAGTTCAAGGGCGGCAAGGGCGTCGCGGTCTATATCGGCATCCTGATCGGCCTGTTCTGGCCCGCAGCATTGCTGTTCTGCGCGCTCTGGCTCGTCACCGCCGTGATCTCGCGCTACTCGTCGCTGTCGGCGCTGGTCGCAAGCCTCATCACGCCGATCTTCCTGTGGTGGTTCGGCCACCCGGCACTCGGCGCATTGTTTGCGCTGCTGACGGTGCTGCTGTTCTACATGCACCGCGCCAATATCAGCCGGCTGATGGCCGGCACCGAAGGCAAGATCGGGCAGAAATAGAGCATAATCCGGAAAAGTGGGAACCGGTTTTCCCTCGCGACAAACGCGGAGCGTTTGCGCGGAGATCATGCTCAAAAATAGAAATTACGACTTGAGCGCCCGCTCCATGAAGCGCGCCGCGGCGATCGCCTTCGCATCGTCGCCGAAATCCGCAATCGTCTGCACGCCCACCGGCAAATTGCCCTCGGCCACATAGGCCGGCACGTTGACGCAGGGCGAGCCCATCAGCGTCCAGAGCTGGTTGTAACGGGCATCTCCCGTCGAATCCAAACCCTTCGGCGCAACGCCCGGCGCCGACAGCGCCAGCAACACATCGACGTCTCTCAAGATTTCGCTCAGCGCGGCACGCGCTTTCAGCGTCACGTTACGTGCCGCGTCGTAATCGGCCGCGTGTGAAGTGACGGCTATCGTCAAGCCGCTTGCGCAGCAGCGGCGGCATGATGTCGTAATTCTCGCGGTACTCCCAGGCGAACGCCTGATGCGCCTCGAACTGCTGCACGATGAGGTGAATGCGCCAGGCTTCCTGGACGATGTCGGGCATTTTCAACTCGCGCACCGACGCGCCTGCTTTCGATGCCGCGCGCACCGCGTGTTGCAAGGCTTCCGCCCCGCCCGCCTCGGTCGGACCGGCAAAGTCCTGCACCACCACGCCGATGCGTGGCGTTTTCATCTCGGGCGCGTTCAACTCGTTGCGCCCGGTGATCGCCGCCAGCGCAATCGCGACGTCCTCGACGCCGGCCGCGAACAGGCCGACGGTGTCGAGCGTCCAGGAAAAGCATTTGACGCCGACCGGCGGCAGCAACCGATAAGACGGCTTGATCGCCGCAACGCCGCAGAACGACGCGGGCCGGATCACCGAGCCGCCGGTCTGCGTGCCGACCGCGAGCGGGATCATGCCGGCAGCGACCGCCGCGGCCGAGCCGGACGACGATCCGCCCGGCGTGTGCCCGAGATTGCGCGGATTGCGCGTCGGGGTGGGATCGTTGGCGGCAAAAGCCGTGGTCGTGGTCTTGCCGACGACCGTGGCGCCAGCCTGCTTGAGCTGCATCACGATTGGCGCATCGCCGCGCGGCTGATGGCCTTTATAGATCGCGGCGCCCATCTCGGTCGGTAGATCCGCCGTATCGATGATGTCCTTGATGCCGACGGCGATGCCGGCGAGCGGGCCTTCCGTTTGCGCCTTCGGATTCTTGCTGCGGCAGACAAAGGCCTTGATCTCGCCTTCGTGCTTGTCGATGGCGGCAAGCGACTCTGCAAGCGCGGCGTCGGGCGTGAGCGTGCCCTGTGCGATGCGGCGCTTCTGGTCGGCGAGCGAGATCATGGATGTCTCCCCTTGTCGCGCCCGGCGTGGATCGCGGGCAGCCCTTCTTGTTGGACGTATGCGTAGCAAGGCAGGGATATCAGCGACAAGCCCGGACCTGGACGATGGCTGGGTTGCGAGGGGCTGCCCCCTTCCCCACACGCTCTCGTTGATCCATTCTAGGCGTGAAATGGACACGCGAACGCCTGCCACAACAGAACTCACCGACGCCGAGCGCATCGATCGCCTGCGGCTGATACGTGCTGACAATATCGGGCCGAGAACCTTTCGGTCGCTGTTGCGTCATTGCGGCAGCGCGCGGGCAGCACTGGAGCGGCTGCCGGAGCTCGCCCGTCGCGGTGGCGCGTCGAAATCGCAACGCATTCCGAGCGAAGCCGATGCGCGCGCGGAGCTGGAAGCGAGCGCCAAACTCGGCGTCCGGCTGGTCGCGCCCGGCGAAAACGGCTATCCGCCGCGATTGGCCGAACTGGACGACGCACCGCCGATCCTCGGCGTGCGCGGAGCGATCGAGACCTTGATGCGGCCGATGATCGCGATCGTCGGCTCGCGCAATGCTTCCGCGGCCGGCCTGAAGTTCGCACAGGTGCTGGCGCGCGATCTCGCCGACGCCGGCTTCGTGGTGACCTCCGGTCTCGCGCGAGGCATCGACCAGGCCGCGCATCGCGCCTCGATCGAAGGCGGCACGGTCGCGGTGCTTGCCGGCGGTCACGACAGGATCTACCCGCCCGAACATGTCGATCTGCTTCAAAGCCTTCTCGCATCCGGCGCCGCGATCTCGGAAATGCCGCCGGGATACGTGGCCCGCGCCCATGATTTTCCCCGGCGCAACCGGCTGGTCGCGGGCGCTTCGCTTGGCGTCGTCGTGGTGGAAGCAGCCTTAAGGTCGGGTTCGCTGATCACAGCACGCTTGGCCAACGAACAAGGCCGCGAGGTCTTTGCCGTGCCGGGTTCGCCGCTCGATCCGCGCGCCGCCGGGACCAACGGCCTGATCAAACAAGGCGCGACATTGATCACCGAAGCTTCAGACGTGATCCAGGCGGTCGAGCCCATCATGGGCCGGCCGATCGAACTTCGCGAGGACGATGCCGAGCCGTTTGCGCCCGATCCGGATGTCGCCGCGCGCGAACATATCGTCGGCCTGCTCGGTCCAACTCCAGTCTTGCTCGACGACCTGATCCGCTTGTCGGGCGCTTCGCCCGCGGTGGTGCGAACCGTGTTGCTTGAGCTTGAGCTCGCCGGACGGCTGGAGCGGCACGGCGGCGGCTTGATCTCGCTGATCTGAAGAAAGCCGGCCGGCGCCATTGCACCGGCCGGTTGAACGCACTTAGCCGCGGAAGACGGGCGCGCCGGCGGGCGAACTGGTCGCGCCGCCATCGACAAAGATTTCCTGGCCCTGAACATGGGCCGCGTCGTCGGACGCCAGAAACAACACGGTCTTGGCGATGTGATCGGGTTCGGCGATCCGCCCAAGCGGCGTCACGCCCGCGATGCGCTTTTCGAGTGCAGCGAAGGCTTCCGCCGTCGGCGCCGCACCGTTCCAGATCGGCGTGCGCGCAGCACCGGGCGCCACGACGTTGATGCGGATTCCGCGCGGCGACAATTCCGACACCATCACCCGCGCCATCGCTGTCACGCCGGCCTTGGTGGCCGCATAAGCCGAATAGCCGGGATTGCCGAGCACGGAGATCACCGAGCCGTTGAGGACGATGGAGGCGTTGTCGTTCAGGTAAGGCAGCGCCGCCTGCACGGTAAAGAAGACAGAGGTGAGATTGGTTCGGATCACCTGCTCGAACGCCTCGAGCGTGGTCTTGCCGACCGGCGTGTTGCCGGGAATGCCGGCATTGGCAAAGACAATATCGAGCTTGCCGAATTTTTCGGCCGCCTGCTTCACGGCTGCTTCCGTCGCCGCGACGTCGTTGGCGTCGGCAACGATGGCGAGCGCATTCGGCCCCAATTCCTTTGCGGCGGCGTCGAGGGTTTCCTTGTTGCGGCCGGTGATCGTCACCTTGGCGCCTTCGGCCACGAACAGTTTCGCGGTCGCAAGCCCGATGCCGCTGTTGCCGCCGGTGATCAACGCCGTCTTGTTTGCGAGCCTGTTAGCCATGGCCGTCACTCCAATATGGTTGCATTATTAAACTATGTTGCCTACGTAGGGCATCTGGTTTAATATTGCAACCACACAAGCCCGTGATGATCCCAACTTCCTCCGAACGGATCGGGAAGACGGAGACGACGATGAAACGGAAGAGTTTCGAGAGCGACCCCTGCCCGATCGCGCGTGCGCTCGACGTGATCGGCGACTGGTGGTCGCTCCTGATCATCCGCGACGCCCTGCTCGGCCGGCGGCGCTTCGGCGAGTTTCAGAAGAGTCTGGGGCTTGCCAAGAACATCCTCACGACGCGGCTACGCTTGCTGGTCGATGAAGGGATTCTTTCGACCGCGCCCGCCTCCGACGGCAGCGCCTACCAGGAATATGTGCTCACCGAGAAAGGCCGCGGGCTGTTTCCGGTGATCGTGGCACTGCGGCAATGGACCGAAGCCTTCGACGCGCATCCCGAGCAGATCGGAACCCTGTTGGTCGATCGCGAAAAGGGCTGCCCGGTCGAACGGCTCGCTCTCTATTCTAAGGACGGTCGCCTGCTCAATCCTGCCGACACCACCTTGAAGCCGCGGCCGCCGGCCAAGCCGAAGCGCCGGGCCACGGCCTGATCCGCCGGTCTCAAAATCGGCTTGAAATACAACTTTTGATATTTATTTTACAACCTGTGTGAGGTGGAAATTACCCTGTTTCGGCTGCTTTCAACGGTAGTCGATTTGACAGGGGCGGCCCCACCACCCATGTTCGGGTCGAAACGGCTGGCGCGAGTTCTCGCGGAACCGGCCTTTCTTTTTTCCCTAAGCTATTGGAATGGCATGAATATCGTCATCGTGGAGTTGCCGGCCAAGGCCAAGACGATCAACAAGTATCTCGGCTCTTCCTATGAAGTGCTGGCGTCGTTTGGCCACGTCCGGGACCTCCCCGCCAAGAATGGATCGGTCGATCCGGAAGCCAACTTCCAGATGATCTGGGAGGTCGACCCCAAGGCCGCCAGCCGACTGAACGACATCGCCAAGGCTTTGAAGGGCGCCGACAAGCTCATTCTGGCGACCGACCCTGATCGCGAGGGCGAAGCGATTTCCTGGCACGTCCTGGAGGTGCTGAAGGAAAAACGCGCGCTCAAGGATCATGCGATCGAGCGCGTGGTGTTCAACGCCATCACCAAGCAGGCGATCACCGACGCGATGAAGAATCCGCGCCAGATCGATGGTGCGCTGGTCGATGCCTACATGGCGCGCCGCGCGCTGGACTACCTCGTCGGCTTCACGCTCTCTCCGGTGCTGTGGCGCAAGCTGCCCGGCGCTCGCTCGGCCGGCCGCGTGCAATCGGTGGCGCTGCGGCTCGTCTGCGACCGCGAACTCGAGATCGAAAAATTCGTCGCCCGCGAATACTGGTCGCTGGTCGCAACGTTGGCGACCCCGCGCGGCGATACTTTCGAGGCGCGGCTCGTCGGCGCCGACGGCAAGAAGATCCAGCGCCTCGACATCGGTACCGGCGCTGAAGCCGAGGATTTCAAGAAAGCGCTGGAGGCCGCCGCCTTCACCGTGACCTCGGTCGAAGCCAGACCGGCGCGGCGTAATCCGCAAGCCCCCTTCACGACCTCGACGCTGCAACAGGAAGCCAGCCGCAAGCTCGGCTTTGCGCCCGCACACACCATGCGGATCGCGCAGCGCCTTTATGAAGGCATCGATATCGGCGGCGAGACCACCGGCCTCATTACCTATATGCGAACCGACGGCGTGCAGATCGACGGCTCCGCGATCACGCAGGCCCGCAAGGTGATCGGCGAGGATTACGGCAACGCCTACGTGCCGGAAGCGCCGCGCCAGTATCAGGCCAAGGCCAAGAACGCACAGGAAGCGCACGAAGCGATCCGCCCCACGGACCTTTCGCGGCGGCCGAGCGAGATGCGCCGCCGGCTCGATCCCGAGCAAGCCAAGCTTTATGAACTGATCTGGACCCGCACCATCGCGAGCCAGATGGAGTCCGCCGAACTCGAGCGCACCACGGTCGACATCACCGCGAAAGCCGGCGCGCGCATGCTTGAACTTCGCGCCTCCGGCCAGGTGATCAAGTTCGACGGCTTCCTCGCGCTCTATCAGGAAGGCCGCGACGACGATCCGGAAGACGATGAAAGCCGCCGCCTGCCCGCGATGAGCCAGGGCGAAACGGTCAAGCGCCAGGACCTCGCGATCGCGCAACACTTCACCGAGCCGCCGCCGCGCTTCTCCGAAGCGTCGCTGGTGAAGCGCATGGAAGAACTCGGCATCGGTCGTCCCTCGACCTATGCCTCGATCCTCCAGGTGCTGAAAGACCGCGGCTATGTGCGGCTTGAGAAGAAGCGCCTGCATGGCGAGGACAAGGGCCGCGTCGTGGTCGCGTTCCTCGAAAGCTTCTTCGCCCGCTACGTCGAATATGATTTCACCGCAGGTCTCGAAGAGCAGCTCGACCGGATCTCGAACAACGAGATTTCCTGGCAGGACGTGCTGAAGGACTTCTGGCGCGGCTTTGCCGGTGCGGTCAACGACATCAAGGATCTGCGCGTCGCCGAGGTGCTCGATGTCCTCGACGAGATGCTGGGTCCGCACATCTATCCGCCGCGCACCGATGGCGGCGACGTCAGGCAATGTCCGACGTGCGGCACCGGCAAGCTCAACCTGAAAGCCGGCAAGTTCGGCGCCTTTGTCGGATGTACCAACTATCCGGAATGCCGCTACACGCGTCCGCTCGCCGCCGACAGCGAAGCCAGCGCCGATCGCGTGCTGGGTCAGGATCCCGAAACCGGCCGCGACGTGATCGTGAAAGCCGGACGCTTCGGCCCCTACATCCAGCTCGGTGAGGCCAAGGACTACGCGGAAGGCGAAAAGCCCAAGCGCGCCGGCATCCCGAAGAACACTTCGCCCGCCGATGTCGAACTCGATCTGGCGCTGAAGTTATTGTCGCTGCCGCGCGAGATCGGCCTGCATCCCGAAACCGGCGAGCCGATCACGGCGGGTCTCGGCCGTTTCGGGCCGTTCGTGAAGCACGAGAAGACCTATGCCAGCCTCGAGGCCGGCGACGAAGTCTTCGACATCGGGCTCAACCGCGCGGTGACGCTGATCGCCGAAAAAATCGCCAAGGGCCCGAGCGGCCGGCGTTTCGGCGCCGACCCCGGCAGAGCCGCTCGGCGATCATCCCTCGCTCGGTGCGGTGGCCATGAAGAACGGCCGCTACGGCGCCTACGTCACCGCCGGCGGTGTCAACGCGACCATCCCAGGCGACAAGGACAAGGACACGATCACGCTGGCCGAAGCGATCGCACTGATCGACGAGCGCGCGGCCAAGGGCGGTGGCGCCAAGCGTGGCAAGAAGGCCGCCAAACCGGCCAAGGCGGCAAAGTCGGCCGCCGCCAAATCGGAAACCGGCAGCGGACGTCGCGAAGCCTGCGAAAAAGACCGCGGCGAAGAAAGCGGCCGCCAAGCCGAAATCCGAAGCGACGTCGAAAGCGCGCGCGCCCGTGACCGCCAAGACTTCGGCCAAGAAGGCCGCCAAACCGGCCGCCAAGAAGAGCAAGGCAAGCGGATAAGTGCCGCCTATTTGAAGTTCCTGCACCGCAAGCGGCGAATTTCGTTCAGGAACTTCAAATAGAAAAGCGGCACTTGAATCGATAAGTTTGCTAGTGCCCATGACTTTCCGAAGTTCGTGAAAGGTGGGTGTGGAGAAGGCGCACGAACTTCGGAAAGTGGGCACTAGAGTGGCAAGACAACGCGACAGCGGCTTTCCCTCGACGGACGCCATCGTCGCCTTCATTCGCGCCTATCCGGGCAAGATCGGAACTCGCGAGATCGCGCGCGAGTTCGGCCTCAAGAATGCCGACCGCGTCGCCCTGAAGCAATTGCTGCGCGAGCTCGCCAACGAAGGCATCATCAAGAAGCGCGGCAACGAAGTCAGCGAACCGGAAACCCTTCCCGCGACGCTGCTGGCCGACATCACGCGCCGCGACAGCGACGGCGAGCTTCTCGCGGTCCCCGCCGAATGGGACGAAGTCGAGCGAGGCGAAACTCCGAAAATCCGCATCCATATGCCGCGACGGGCTCAGCCCGGCACGGCGGCCGGCGTCGGCGACCGCGTCCTGATCCGCGTCGAGAAGCTCGATGAGCGGGTCCGTGACGGCGTTGCCTATCGCGGCCGCATTCTCAAGGTGCTCGATCAGGGCAAGACGCGCGTGCTCGGCATCTTCCGCAAGAATCCCGACGGAAGCGGACGCCTGATCCCGGTCGACAAGAAGCAGGCCGGCCGCGAGTTGAACATCGCCAAGCCGGACACGCTCGGTGCCGAGGATGGCGACCTGATCAGCGTCGATCTCGTGCGCACGCGCGGCTACGGCCTTGCCTCCGGCAAGGTGAAGGAGAAACTGGGGTCGATCGCATCCGAAAAAGCGATCAGCCTGATTGCGATCCACACCCACGATATCCCGCAGGCTTTCTCGAAAGACGCGCTGCGCGAGTCCGAGGAAGCCCAGCCCGCGATATTGAAAGGCCGTGAGGATTGGCGCGACGTGCCGCTCGTCACCATCGATCCGCCGGATGCCAAGGATCACGACGACGCGGTTCATGCCGAGGCGGATACCGACCCCAACAACAAGGGCGGCTTCATCGTCCATGTCGCCATCGCCGATGTTGCGTTCTATGTCCGGCCGGGTTCGGCGCTCGACCGCGACGCGCTGTTGCGAGGCAACTCCGTTTATTTCCCGGACCGCGTCGTCCCGATGCTGCCCGAGCGCATCTCCAACAACCTGTGCTCGCTGGTGCCGGGCGAGCCGCGCGGCGCACTCGCGGTGCGCATGGTGATCGGCGCGGACGGACGCAAGCGTTCACACACGTTCCATCGCGTGTTGATGCGATCCGCCGCCAAACTGCATTACGCGCAGGCGCAAGCCGCGATCGACGGCCGTCCCGACGACACGACAGGCCCCCTGCTCGATCCGATCCTGAAGCCGCTTTACGCTGCGTACGCGACCGTGAAGCGGGCGCGCGCCGAACGCGACCCGCTCGACCTCGACCTGCCCGAGCGAAAGATTCTCCTGAAGGCCGACGGCACCGTCGATCGCGTGGTCGTGCCGGAACGGTTGGACGCGCACAAGCTGATCGAAGAGTTCATGATCCTGGCCAACGTCGCCGCGGCCGAAATGCTCGAGAAGAAATCGTTGCCGCTGATCTATCGCGTGCATGACGAACCGACACTGGAGAAGATCCACGCGCTCCAGGAATTCCTCAAGACGCTCGATTTGCCCTTTGCCAAGGCCGGCGCGTTGCAGCCGGCGGTGTTCAATCGCGTACTCGCGCAGGTCAAGGGACACGATGCCGAGTCGCTGGTGAACGAGGTGGTACTTCGCTCGCAGGCGCAGGCCGAATACTCGTCCGAGAATTACGGCCACTTCGGCCTCAACCTTCGCCGTTACGCGCATTTCACTTCGCCAATCAGGCGATATGCCGACCTTATCGTGCATCGCGCCTTGATCCGCGCGCTCGGGCTCGGCGAAGGCGCGTTGCCGGACTCCGAAACCGTTGAATCCTTGAGCGAAGTCGCCGCCCAGATCTCCGTCACCGAACGCCGCGCGATGAAGGCCGAGCGCGAAACCGCCGACCGCCTGATTGCGCATTTCCTCGCCGACCGTGTCGGCGCAACCTTCCAGGGACGGATTTCCGGCGTCACGCGCTCAGGATTGTTCGTAAAACTTGCGGATACCGGCGCCGATGGGCTGATACCTATCCGCACGCTAGGTGAGGAATATTTCAACTATGACGAGACGCGCCATGCCCTGATCGGCTCGCGCAGCGGTGCCATGCACAAACTCGGGGACATCGTCGACGTTCGTCTGGTAGAAGCTGCACCAGTAGCCGGTGCGTTGCGGTTCGAGTTGATCTCGGAAGGTCATGCGCCGACCCGCGGCCACAAGCGCGGGGCCCAGCGACGACCGAAAGGTTTGCCCGGTCGCAGCCCGCGTGACAAACGCCGCAAGCCGGACAAGGCGAAGGCCGGCAAGAAAGCGAAGAAAGGCAAGTCATGGAAACGATGAGCCCCCGTCCAACCGTCTGGAGCCAGGAAACTGCGCTCGGAGAAAAGCGCGACGTCTGGCAGGCCATGAAGCGCGGCTTTCGCGGCCGCTGTCCGCGCTGTGGCGAAGGCAAGCTGTTTCGCGCCTTCCTGAAAACCGCCGACCATTGTTCGAACTGTGGACAGGATTTTACGCCGCACCGCGCCGACGACCTGCCCGCCTACCTCGTCATCATCATCGTCGGCCACATCGTGGTACCCTTGGCGCTGTGGGTCGAGACCAACTACTCCCCGCCCGTCGCGCTTCAATTGGCGACCTATCTGCCGATAACCTTCATCGCTTCACTGGCGCTATTGCAACCGGTCAAAGGCGCCGTGGTCGGAATGCAGTGGGCGCTGCGGATGCACGGATTTGACGAAGCGAATCCGGAGCCCTAGACCTCTCGCAGAAGAACGAGAGGCCACGGGGAAATGAGCGAGCGCGAGCCCAAAAACGAGGATAGGGAAGCCGACCACTTTCCTTATCGCCGGCCCCTCGATGCCGCCACGCTGATCCTCGTCGATCGCACCAGTGCAACGCCGAAGGTTCTGGTCGGCCGCCGACACGACAAGGTGGTGTTTCAACCCGGCAAGATCGTCTTTCCGGGCGGCCGCGTCGATACCGCCGATAGCCGGGTGCCGCTGGCGGGCCCGATTCCAGCAGCGCTTGAAGCGAACCTGATCAAAGGCAGCCCGAAGATTACCGCTTCGCGCGCCCGCGCGCTCGCGGTCGCTGCCATCCGCGAAGCCTGCGAGGAAACCGGCCTTTGCCTCGGACGCAAGGCAGACGGCGCGACACCGGCACTATCCGGTCCGTGGCAACCGTTTGCCGATGCAGGCCTCCTGCCCGACCCGTCGGGCCTGTTCCTGATTGCGCGCGCAATCACCCCACCCGGCCGTGTCAGGCGCTACGACACGCGCTTCTTCACGGCGGATGCCTCCGCGATCGCCCATCGCGTCGACGGCGTGGTCCATGCCGATGCGGAGCTCGTCGAGCTGGTCTGGGTCGAACTCGGATCAAAGCCGCTGGCCGACCTGCACCGGATGACCACAAAAGTGCTCGACGAACTCGCGCAACGGCTTGCGACCGGCCCATTGCGGCATGACGCCGAGGTGCCGTTCTTCCGTGCGGAAGGCGGCGGCGTGCGGATGCGCAGGGACGTGTTGGGCGCCTCGTAAAAGCCGTGCATCGTGATCTCATCACGCCGGTGTGAGCCGTCGCGAATAACAGCTTCATCGTTTGCCTGCGCAAAAACAAAATAATCTTCTGCTTGCTCGTGATGGCGTCGCGGCCGGCGGTGCCTATCTGTTTTCCCAGCAATAACCAAAGTGGATATGGGGCGATGACACAACGGCAGCTCAAGCTCGGTGCCTTCATGCGGCCGATCAGCATTCATACCGGCGCGTGGCGCTTTCCCGGTGCCTGGCCTGACGCCAATTTCAATTTCGCCCACATCAAGCAGCTCATCCAGAAACTGGAAGCCGGCAAGTTCGATGCTTTCTTCATGGCCGACCATCTGGCCGTGCTCAACATGCCGGTCAATGCGCTCAAACGCAGCCACACCGTGACTTCGTTCGAACCGTTCACGCTGCTGTCAGCCTTGTCGGCCGTCACCGAGCGCATCGGCCTGATCGCGACGGGCTCGACGACGTTCGACGAGCCCTATCACATCGCCCGCCGCTTCGCCTCGCTGGACCATCTGAGCGGCGGCCGCGCCGGCTGGAACATCGTCACGACCTCTAATCCGGATGCGGCGCTCAATTTCGGGCTCGACGAGCACATGGAGCACGCCGAGCGCTACAAGCGAGCGCGCGAATTCTACGACGTCGTCACGGGCCTGTGGGATTCGTTCGCCGACGACGCCTTTGTCAGAGATGTCGAGAGCGGGCTTTATTTCGATCCCGCCAAGATGCACGTGCTCGACCACAAGGGAAAATATCTCTCGGTGCGCGGCCCGCTCAATATCAGCCGTCCCGTGCAGGGCTGGCCGGTGATCGTTCAGGCCGGCGCATCCGACGACGGCCGGCAGCTCGCGGCGGAAACGGCAGAGGCCGTCTTCACCGGCGGCGGCAGCCTCGCCGACGCACAAAAGCTCTATGCCGACATCAAGGGTCGAATGGAAAAGATCGGCCGCAATCCCGATCATCTGAAAATCCTCCCCGGCGCGTTCGTCGTGATTGGCGACAGCATCGACGAGGCCAAGGAAAAGCGCGCTCTGCTCGACAGCCGCGTGCATTACGACAGCGCGATTGCCTCGCTCTCGGTGATCCTCGGCACCGACGCTTCCGGCTTCGATCCCGACGGCCAGTTGCCGCCGATCCCCGAGACCAATGCGAGCAAGAGCGGACGCCAGCGCATCGTCGACCTCGCCGCGCGCGACAAGCTCACGGTGCGCCAGCTTGCCCAGCGCGTCGGCGGCTACGGCGGGTTGTCGTTCGTCGGCACGCCCAAGTCGATCGCCGACCAGATGGAAGAATGGCTGACGAGTTACGGCAGCGACGGCTTCAACATCATGTTCCCGTATTTGCCCGGCGGCCTTGACGACTTCGTCGACAAGGTGGTCCCGGAACTCCAGAAGCGCGGGATCTTCCGGAAGGAATATGAAGGGCCGACCTTGCGCGAGAATTTGGGCCTGCCCCGGCCCAAAAACCGCTTCTTTGAGGGTTAGCGCGCATTCCGCAAAACTGCAGACCGTTTTGCGGGCAGAATTCGCGCAAAACCAAGGATTTAGACCCGATTTCTAGAGGTTTTGACCGTCAAAACCTTGACTTTGGGCGGTTTGCGGCTAGGTTGCGCCCGAACGCAGAGGCCTCCGGGCCCGCGCCCTATTCCAGACATCTGAGGTTTTCGAACATGGCCAAGGCGGTCACCATCAAGGTCAAGCTCGTCTCTTCGGCAGACACCGGTTTCTATTACGTCGCCAAGAAGAACTCGCGCACCATGACCGACAAGCTCGTGAAGAAGAAGTACGACCCGGTCGCGCGCAAGCACGTCGAGTTCAAGGAATCCAAGATCAAGTAAGATCGCGAACTTCGCGACGAAATTGAAACGGGGCCCGCAAGGCCCCGTTTTTGATTCCGGTGTTTTCAATTCCGGCTTTAGGCCGTCTTCAGCATCGGCGGTGCGGACGGCCTGATCAACGCGAACGCGACCTGAACGATACCGCCGGCTAATCCCAGCGCGACGCCGATCCGCCAGGCCATCGTGTAGGAGCCGAGCGCGTCATAGAGCAGCCCCCCGCCGAAGGCGCCGAGGAAGCTGCCGAGCTGATGGCTCATGAAGGCCAGCCCCTGGATCATCGCCTGCCACTTCAGGCCGAACATTTCGGCGACCGCACCGGCAACCAGCGGACCGACACCCATCCACAGGAACCCCATGATCGCGCCGAACAACAGCGTCGTGGCGGGCGTCGGCGGCAACGTGAAGTACCAGGCAAGTGCGATCGAGCGGAGAATGTAGATGCCGCCCAGCAGCGCGAGCTTGCTCCAGCGTTGCCCGGCCCAGCCGAAGAAAATGCTGCCGAGCACGTTGAAGCCGCCGATCATGCCGAGCGTCTGCGCGCTCAGCATCGGGTCGAGGCCGCAGATCGCGAGATATGACGGCAGATGCGTCGTCAGGAACACGAGCTGCATGCCGCAAACGAAATAGGCGCAGGTCATCACCACGAACGAGGCATTGCCGAATGCGAGCTTGACCGCCGCACCGGCCGAATTGTCGCCGATGTCGTCACCGGAGGGTTTTGGCAGCGGAATGGCGTCCACGCGGCCGGCAAACCAGGCGGCGGGTATCATGCCGATCGCAAGCACGACAAAACCGGCAAGCCCTGCCCGCCAGCCATAGTCGGCATTGAGCATCTGGCCGATCGGCGCGGATAGAAGCGCGCCAAGCGAGCCAGCGCCGGAAACAAGGCCGAGCACCGTCGAGCGGACCGTCGCCGGGACCGAGCGCGCCGCCACCGACATCGCGATCGCCGCCGCCGTACAGGCGAGCGATATGCCGATGAGCAACCCGCCGCCGATCATGACGCTCACGAGGCTATGCGCGGTCGCCATCAGCACGAGACCGGCGATATAGGCGGTTGAGCCCGCCACCATGATCGAGCGGAAGCCGAAGCGAACCGTCATCGCGCCAGCCAACGGCTGCAAGAAGCCCCAGGCGAGATTTTGCACGGCAATCGCGAGCGTGAAATCAGAGACGGATATGCCGATGTCGTGCGTCAGCGGCTGCATGAAGATGCCGAGCGACTGGCGCAGCCCCATGCTCAAGGTGAGCATGATCGAGGCGCCGATCAGGATCGGAAGCGTCGGACGCAAGACCTGCAGCAGCGGCATCGTTCCTTTTTCTCCCTTGACCGGCCGCGGCTGAAGGTGCGGCTATTCATTCAATATAGAGTACACAGACCTGTTTACCTCGGCTATAGTGAAAGCGTTGTCGCCAAGGCATGAGGATATTGCGCGTTCGCATGGCAAGCCCGCCCGCCAGTCTGACCATGAAGGAGCGGATTCTCGAAACCGCCGACAAGCTGTTCTACCTCAAGGGTATTCGAGCGATCGGCGTCGATACGATCGCCGCCGAAATCGGCATCAGCAAGCGCACGCTGTACAACCATTTTCCGTCAAAGGACGCGCTGATATCGGCCTATCTGGAGCGCCGCTTCGTGCAGCCCCGCCCGTCGGACAAGTCCCCGGTCGAGCAGATTCTCGGCACTTTCGATTCGCTGGAGCGGCGTTTTTCGGCGAAGGATTTCCGCGGCTGCCCGTTCGTCAACGCGGTGGCCGAGGTGGGGACCGAGAGCAAGTCGGTACGGAAAATCGCGGTCGCCTTCAAGGAGAGCCGCCGCCTCTGGTTTCGCGATCTATTGAAGCAAATCGGCGTTGACGATCCGGAAGGCCTCGCGACCCAGCTTGTGCTGCTCGTCGACGGCTCGATCGCGCAGGACCTGGTGCGCGACGACCCGAAGATGGCGCGCGCGGCAAAGGAAGCCGCAAAAGTGCTGTTGTCGGGCGCCGGCGTCAGATTCGACGATCCGGCTGCCCCGTTGCACCAAAAAGACCGGAGAGAAGGCTAGCTACGCCGCGTTGGCGGCGACCACGCGGTTGCGGCCATCATGCTTGGCGCGATAGAGCGCGACGTCGGCGCGCTTGAGCACGTCAGCGACCGCCTCGCCTTTCCGCTCCAGGGTCGAGAGCCCGATGGAGATCGTCACCTCGATGCGCTTCTCGCCCTTGTTGACGACGAAGGGCTCGCCCGCGATCGAGCGCCGCAGCCGTTCTGCCACCATGCCGGCGACATGCAGGTCGGTTTCCGGCATCACGATCACGAACTCCTCGCCGCCATAGCGGCAGGCGAGATCGATGCCGCGGATCGATTTGCGCACACGCACCGCGAATTCGCGCAGCACGTCGTCGCCGGCGTCGTGGCCGTAGTTGTCGTTGATCGACTTGAAGAAGTCGATGTCGAGCATCATGACCGCGAGCGGCTTGCCGCGGCTCGAGGCCTGCTCGGCGAGCGTCGCCAGATGGCTTTCCATGTAGCGGCGATTGTGCAGGCCGGTCAGAGCGTCGGTAATCGCAGCCTCGATCGAGTTCTGCACATTGTCGCGCAGATGGTCGGTATAGCGGCGCTTGCGGATCTGGGTGCGGGCCCGCGCCAGAAGTTCGTTCTTGTCGACGGGGCGCAGCAGATAATCGTTGACGCCGATCTCAAGCCCGCGAAGCAGCCGCGTATTGTGATCGGCATCCGCGATCGCGAGAATTGGCACGTGCCGGGTTCGCTCCAGCGAGCGCGCCTGGCTGCACAGCCGCAAGCCGTCGAAGTTGTCGAGGCCCAGCGACACGATCAGGAGGTCATAGTCGCCGTCGGCGGCATGAAACAGCGCTTCGGCGGGATTGGTCTCGAGGTCGACGACGTGCTCGCCGGTCAGCACCGGCACCAGCCGTTCATAGGATGACGGACGATCATCGACCAAAAGCACACGGCCGCCCTTACCGGTGTCGGCCACCGCGCTGCGTTCCGGCGCCTGCACACCGATTTCCAGCGAGGTGATGGCGCGCATCCGCAACTCGTCGGTCATCATCTTGAGCCGGGTCAGCGACCGCACACGTGCGATCAGGACCACGTCCGAGACCGGCTTGGTCAGGAAATCATCGGCGCCGGCTTCCAGACCACGAACGCGGTCGGAAGGACTATCGAGCGCCGTCACCATGACGACAGGAATGTAGTGCGTCGCCGGATTCGACTTCAGCCGGCGGCAGACCTCGAAGCCGTCCATATCCGGCATCATGACGTCGAGCAGGATGATGTCGCATTCGGCGCGCGCGCAGATTTCCAGCGCCTCGGCGCCGTTGGCGGCAGTCAGCACGTCGAAGTATTCCGCCGACAGCCGCGCTTCCAGCAGTTTGACGTTGGCTGGAACATCGTCGACGACAAGAACACGCGCGGACATCTTGAAAACCCTCTATCCGATGAACCGTCGGACGGTCTCGATAAATTTGCCGACCGAGATCGGCTTGGACAAATACGCCTCGCACCCGCCTTCGCGGATCCGCTCCTCGTCGCCCTTCATCGCAAAAGCGGTGACCGCGACGACCGGAATGGCACGCAGTTCCGGATCGTCCTTGATCCATCGCGTGACTTCGAGGCCGGATACCTGCGGAAGCTGGATATCCATCAAAATGAGATCGGGGCGAAGCTTGCGCACGAGGTCGAGCGCTTCGAAACCGTTGCTGGTGCCGGAGGTCTGATAGCCGTGTGCTTCAAGCAGATCGCGAAAGAGCTTCATATTGAGCTCGTTGTCCTCCACGATCAGGACGGTCTTTGCCATCCCGCCCCTCCACTACGTTGTAAGCGTCGAGGGCAACCCCCGGCGCCGTTCACCCCAATAAAGGGACACTAGCGCTCGATTCGCTCCAACCCGTTAAGCGGGGGCCCCACTTCCTGAATGTGGTTGCCAGTTGCTTGAACAACTTCCGCAGACTCGGGCATTATCGTTAGGAAACTAGAGACCATAAGTTACCGAAAGGCAAATTTTCGTCTTGAGAAAACCTGACCGGAACCCCCGAGAAGTAGCTGAAATCGTTGCGATTCAGGCGCTTTCCTTTGTCGCGAGCGATCCCGAAAGGCTGGGCGCGTTCCTGGCCGAGAGCGGCATCGGACCGGAGACCTTGCGCAGCGCCGCGGCCGACCCCCGATTTCTCGCGAGCGTGCTTGATTTCGTGATGCGCGATGACGCGACGGTGAAGGCATTCGCCGAAGCCTCACAGCTTCATCCGACCAACGTTGCTGCGGCCCATCAGGCGTTGAACGACCCTGATTGCGGCGTGCCGTGACATCCCAGCGCCAGTCGCATAGATGGCCCGGCCTGCTTTTGCAGGGACTGCTTCAACGATCTGGACGTCACCGCGAAACGATGCCGCGCTTGCGGCTCGCCGCGGCTGGTGCGTCACCACGCCCTTGCCTCGCTAAACTTCGCCCACATCGATTGCGACGCCTTCTATGCCACCGTCGAGAAGCGCGACAATCCGGAGATCGCAGACAAGCCGGTCATCATCGGCGGCGGCAAACGCGGCGTAGTCTCGGCCGCCTGCTACATCTCGCGCACCTATGGCGTTCGTTCCGCGATGCCGATGTTCAAGGCGTTGGAGCTTTGTCCGTCGGCGGTCGTGATCCGGCCCGACATGGCCAAATATGTCCGCGTCGGCCGCGACGTGCGTCGCGCGATGCAGGCCCTCACCCCGCTGGTCGAGCCGTTGTCGATCGATGAAGCCTTCCTCGACCTCAGCGGCACGCAACGCGTACACGGCATGATCCCCGCCAAGGTGCTGGCGCGGTTTGCGCAAACGATCGAACGTGAGATCGGCGTCACCGTTTCGGTCGGCCTGTCATGCAACAAGTTTCTCGCCAAGATTGCCTCCGATCTCGACAAGCCACGCGGCTTTGCGACGCTCGATCAAGAGGACGCGCGCACGTTGCTGGCGGACAAACCGGTCAACTTCATCTTTGGCGTGGGACCCGCAACCCAGGAACGGCTGGTCCAGCGCGGCTTTCGCCTCGTCGCCGACTTGCAGCGCGCCGACGAGACCGAGCTGATGAGACAATTCGGCGCCGAGGGACAGCGGCTGTGGCGGCTGGCGCGCGGCATCGACGACCGGCGGGTGGTCGCCGATCGCGGCGCCAAGACGATCTCGAATGAGACCACGTTCGAAACCGACATCCGGGATTTCGCCACGCTCGAAAGGATACTGTGGCGGCTGTCGGAGAAGGTATCGAGCCGGCTCAAGAGCAGCGAACTCGCCGGCTCGACCATCACGCTGAAGCTCAAGACCGCCGACTTCAAGCAACGCACCCGCTCACAATCCATTCACGCCCCGACCCAGCTTGCAGCCAAGATCTTTGCGATATCGCGCGAAATGCTGGCCAAGGAAATCGACGGAACGCCGTTCCGCCTGATCGGCACCGGCGTCAGCGCGCTTCGCCCGGGCTCGCAGGCCCACGACACCGACATGCTGGACCGGCGCTCGGCAGACGCCGAACGCGCGATCGACGGCCTGCGCAAGAAATTCGGCAACGCGGCCGTGATCCGGGGAATTGCCTATGAAGGGCCGGAAAAGGCAGAAGACGAGGAAGATTAAGCGCCCCCTCAACACCGTCATTCCGGGATGGTCCCAACGGGTCGCGCGAATGCGCGCCCGATGACAGGCTCGACCAGACCTCAGATGCGCAATTGCGCATCGGGGAATGACTGGCTTCCGCCAATCACTTGCACGGCTTGGCATCCTTGACGTTGAATTTTCCGAGCGAGCCGGAAATCACGAAGTCGTTGTAATCGAGCACCAGCGCTCGCGACACGCCGTTTTCGAACAACTCGAACGACATCGCATAAAGCGGTGTCTGCTCGCCCTCCTCACGCTTGGCGTCGTGATCGTAATAGCTCACAGTTACGGGCCAGCGCGTAGTCGTCTTCATCACGTCATTTTCGGTCGAAGGATCGGGCGAAGCGATGGTCTTGTCGCCGTGGATCGGCTGGCCGATCACCGCAAGCGTGTTGAAGACCTTTTCGCCATTGTCAGACCCGTCATAGACGGTCTGCTCCAGAATGCTCTTGCCGTCCCTGGCCGCCGCAATGATGTGCTGGATCTGTTCGGTCGGAAAAACGATTCCGCCGTCGAGATTGAAGGTTTTGGTCTGCGGCTGCTTCAGCTTCACAGTGATATGATCACCGACCCGTTCCGCGATCCCGTCGATCGGGCCGGTGTCGACGTCGTTCATTCGGGAATTGATCTTGAAGCGATAAGTCTTGCCCGCAGCATCTTCCCAGGACGTCGAGCGCAAGTCCGACAACGTCATCTTGTTCTCGCCGTTGTCCATCTCCGACACCTGGCGGAATTCGGAAGTGTAGCCCTCGCACGCGCTTCCGGTGAAACTGTAGAGGATGCGGCCACGCGCGCTGCTGATCGAGTTCGCGCGCGACTTCAACAGGCTGAGTTCATAAAGCGCCTGGTGGGACAGAAAGGTGCTGCTTGCCGTGGCCTCGGTGCTTCCGGCCAACCCTACCGTCATCGCCGTCACTGCCAGGGCCAATGGCAGCGACTTGACGTTGGGAGACAAAATCCGAAATCGGCGGGCCATAGGTTCTTCCTTCGGAGGTAGCGGCTTCTCAAAATCGTGTTCGGCCAGGGACGTCGGCCTTCTTCGGCGGCGAACGTCAAATCACTTTCGTCGGACCGGACTCAGCCAGAAGGGTTCGCTAGATTATTCACTGCCGCATTGCGCCGCAACTGCGGCCAAAAGGCGGAAAAACGCGATTTATGCCCGCTTTGCGATGTTTTCGTCATCTGGGCGCTATCAGCCCCTCGCTTGCAAGTAGCCGTATGATGCGCGAAACAAAGCGTCCCGGCCAACGATCTGGCCGGATGCCGGCAACATCAAGCGGGGACGACACATGGCGGGTACGGTCGAACAGAAACTGGCGTCACAGGGTATCACCCTGCACGAGCCGCCGAATCCGGTGGCGAATTACGTGCCCTTCGTGCGCAGCGGAAATCTGCTGTTTGTTTCGGGCCAGGTGTGTCTGGGTGCGGACGGCAAGCTGATCGCCAAGGGCAAGCTTGGCGCCGGCGTCACGATCGAGCAAGGCGCGACCGCTGCACGCGGCTGCGCCATCAATCTTCTGGCGCAGGTCAAGGCCGCGATCGGCGACCTCGACAAGGTGACGCGTGTCGTTCGCCTCGGCGGTTTCGTCAATTCGGCGCCTGATTTTCTGGATGGGCCGAAAGTGCTCAACGGCGCGTCCGACCTGATGGTCGCAGCCTTCGGCGACAAAGGCCGCCATGCCCGCACCACGGTCGGCGTCGCTGCTTTGCCGTCCGACGCCTCGGTCGAGGTCGAAGGGGTGTTCGAAATCTCCTGAGCGAGGCTCTGATGCGCGCGCCCGATTGGTTGACGGCGCGGCCGGTGGCCCATCGCGGGCTGCACGATCGTGCGCGCGGCATCATCGAGAACATGCCGGGTGCGGCACTTGCCGCCATCGAAGGCAACTTCGCGATTGAATGCGATATCCAGCTTACCGCCGACGGCGAAGCCATGGTGCATCACGACGATGCGCTTGGCCGTCTCACCGAAGGTTCAGGCGCCCTGCTCGGCTTGAGTTCGAGCGCGTTGAAGGAAGTTCGCTTCAAGGACACGTCTGAACGGATGATGTCGCTCGCCGACCTCTGCATTCTGGTCAGAGGACGCGTGCCCATCATCGTCGAGGTCAAGAGCCACTTTGACGGCGACCGCCGGCTCGTGAAGCGGATGGCGGAAGTCGTTAGATCGTATTCGGGACCCGTCGCCGGCATGTCGTTCGATCCCGACCAGGTGATCGCGCTCCGCGAGCTGATCCCTGAACTGCCGCGCGGCATCGTCGCGCAGCGCGAATACACGGCAACCGACTGGCCAGAGGCCACATCAAGCCAGCGCGACGGCATGCTGCATCTCAGGCACGCACTTCACACGCGTCCGCAATTTGTCGCCTATTGGGTCAATGATCTGCCCGCCCCGGCCCCGTGGGTCGCGCGGCATATTTTCGGCCTGCCGCTGCTGACATGGACGGTACGTACCCCCGAACAACGCGCTCGCGCCGGCCGTTATGCCGATCAAATGATCTTTGAAGGGTTCCGCCCCTAGTAACCGCACCTTGAAGTCCGTGCCGCCTTGCACGATCTTAGGGGTGGTCACCATGTGGGCGAATGGCTGATCGGAACGCCTCAGGCCGCCTCTACGCTGCATGGACTCATCTGAAATCATCCTCGAAGCGGTTTCTTCAGTCAGCCAGATCCCGGCCGACGAATGGAATGCCTGCGCCAATCCGCCTGTTAGCCCCGGCGGCTCTCTTGGCGACATCAAAAACGCCTATAACCCATTCGTTTCGCATGCCTTTTTCTCGGCCGTCGAAGCGTCGGGATCGGCCACGCCGCGCACCGGCTGGGGCCCCCGGCATTTGATCGCCCGCCGCGACGACATCATCGCGGGCATCGTGCCCTGCTACCTGAAATCGCATTCGCAAGGCGAATACGTGTTCGACCGCGGCTGGGCGGATGCCTACGACCGCGCGGGCGGAAAGTACTACCCGAAACTCCAGGCCTCCGTTCCCTTTACGCCTGCCACCGGCCCACGCCTGCTGGTTCGCCATGACGTCGACCAGAACGAGATCCGAAGCGTGCTGGCGCAGGGGCTCATGGGGTTATGCGAGGCCACCGAGGCTTCTTCGGTCCATGTGACCTTCGCGCCCGAAGACGAGTGGAAAGTCCTCGCCCGTCACGGCTTCCTGCAACGGACCGACCAGCAATTCCATTGGCGCAATCAGGATTACCGCAGCTTCGATGATTTTCTCGCGACGCTGAATTCGCGCCACCGCAAGGCGATCAAGCGCGAACGGCGCGAGGCGGTCGCAAACGGCATCACCATCCATGCGCTCAACGGCAGCGACATCACCGAGGAAGCCTGGGATGCGTTCTTTGCGTTCTACATGGAGACCGGCTCGCGCAAGTGGGGACGGCCGTACCTGACCCGGCCGTTCTTCTCGCTGATCGGCGAGACCATGGCCAAGGACGTGCTGTTGATCATGGCGAGGCGCAACGGCCGCTGGATTGCCGGCGCCATCAACTTCATCGGCTCGGACACGCTGTTCGGCCGCAACTGGGGCGCGATCGAGCATCACCCCTTCCTGCATTTCGAGGTGTGTTATTATCAGGCGATCGAGTATGCCATTACGCACGGCCTGAAGACGGTTGAAGCCGGCGCGCAAGGCGAGCACAAGATCGCTCGCGGATACCTGCCGCAAACCACCTACTCGGCGCATTTCATCGCCGATCCCGGCCTGCGCCACGCCATCAAGGATTATCTCAAGCGCGAACGCGCTTATGTCGCCGAGATGGGACGCGAACTCACCGAGGCCGGACCGTTTCGAAAAGACGACAGCGCCTCGGACGAATAGAGCCGGTTTTGTTTGAATCAAAATATGGCTCTAGATTTTTGTTTTGACGCGTTTTCTTCACGCGAACCGGTACCCACTTCGCTTGAAAACGCTCTAGTCTAAACCAGGAGTTTTTCATGCCCGCCTATGACCCGCAAAACCCCTTTGCCAAGATCCTTCGCGGCGAATTCCCCTGCTATAAAGTTTATGAAGACGACCACACGCTGGCCTTCCTCGACATCATGCCGCGCTGCCCCGGTCATACGCTGGTGATCCCCAAGGCGCCTGCGCGCAACATCCTCGACATCACGCCGGACGATCTCGCCCATGTCGCGCGCGTCGGGCAAAAGATCGCGCGTGCGGCGATGACGGCATTCGATGCCGACGGAATTACCGTGCAGCAATTTTCCGAGCCCGCCGGCGGACAGGTGGTGTTTCACCTGCACATGCACGTGATGCCGCGCCACGAGGGCGTGGCGCTGTTGCCGCCCGCAAGCCGCAAGGAAGATGGCAAAGTACTGGAAGCGAATGCCGCCAAGCTCGTCGCGGCGTTGAAGGGAGTAGCGGCTACTCGAGCCTCGTGCCGTCCCGTCCCTGCTGCGCCGCCAGCGGCGAGAATTCGCAACGGTCGGGCTTGAGGTCGATCAGCGGCGTTTCGTCGAGGCAATCGAGCCCCCGCACCAGCACGCTCGAGCCTTCGATGCCCACGAACTTGACGATGGAAGTGCCGATCGGATTCGGCCTGACCGGCGAGCGCAGCGAAAACGTGCCGCGGGTCTTTCCGTTTTTCTTCGGGCTTTGCAGCACGAGATTGCGCGGCGACCGGTGCAGCCAGTAGATCACCTCGAGATGTTCGTAGAAAGTCGACGCCCTGGAGCGCCGGCACCCACGGCTCGAAAATCTCGATCCGGCAGATCGGGCCGTTGTAGCTGCCCTGCCGCGGCGTCTCCTCGCGCGATTTCCAGGGCGTGCGGATGCGGCCGATGAAGACGAGACCGGCATCGTGGGCCATCGGGCAAGTCGACGGCGATCTCGCCCTCGCGTATTTGCGTCTCTGAGATCATCGCTTCATGTCCAATCTCAATCCAATGAGATATTTCGCGCCTTGACCACCGCCGACCATCGGGCACGATCATCCTCGATGTACTTCGTGATCTCGGCCGCGCTTTGCGGACGCTTCACCGTGTAGCCGATTTTCTGCAGCGATGCACGGAACGTCTCGTCGGCCATGGCACGGTCGAGGCTTGCTTTCAGAATGGCCGCAACATTGTCGGGCACCTTCGCGGGCACGGCAACGCCGAACCAGACGCTGACCAGATAATCAGGGAAGCCGCTCTCGACAATGGTGGGCACGCCTGGCATTTCAGCGCGCCGTTCGGCCGAGCTCACGCCAAGCGCGCGCAGCGATCCGGCCGTCACCGGCGGCAGCGCGGTGCCGAAGGAATCGAACATCAGCTGGACGTTGCCGGCGAGAAGATCGACCATTGCCGGCCCCGCCCCCTTATAGGGCACGTGCGTCATCTCGATGCCGGCCATCTGCTTGAACATCTCGCCGGCGAGATGGATGACGCCGCCGGTGCCTGCCGAACTGAAAGAGAGCTTGCCGGGATTTTGCCTGGCGTAAGCAACGAACTCCGCAACGGTCTTGGCCGGCACGGAGGGATGAACCTCCATCACCAACGGGTCTTCGGTGACAATCGCAAGCGTCCGAAAGTCCCGGTCGGGATCGTAGGCCAGCTTCTTGTAGAGGATCGGATTGAGCACGAACATCGAGCCGGACACGACCAGCAGCGTGTAGCCATCGGCATCGCTGCGCGCGACGGCCTCGGAACCGATCGCGCCTTGCGCGCCCGGCTTGTTCTCGACGAACGTCGCTTGTTTGAGGTCCCGCGCGAGATAATCCGCGACAATCCGCCCGACGACGTCGGTCGGACCACCCGCGGAATAAGGAACCACCAGACGTAGCGGGCGCATCGGAAACTCGGCAGCCTGACTTGCCGTCGCAGCGAAAAGGGCCGCGAGCCCAAAGAGCCCGGCGATCAAGGCTGACTTGAGACGTCCGCCCATTGCGTTTCCTCCGCTAGCGACTTACCATCGGTGAAGTCGATCAAACCAGCAATGGGACGGATCAGCCAAGCCACCATTTTCCGACGAGCATCACAACTTCGCCGGAAACCACGCCCGCAAAGATCGAACGCCGCGTCAGCATGAAGACGATGAAACCGACAACCAGCGCACCGTAACGCAGGACGTCCGGCACGCTCGCCAGTGCGCCCGGCGGCCGCACCAGGATCTCCGCAATCACGCCGGCGAGGATCGCGGTAGCCACCGCCTTGACCCACATCAGGAGGTCGGAACCCTCATCGATCCCGCTGCCGAGCCACAGGCCGAGCATGCGCCAGATCTGGTTCGGGATCACGCCCGCCAGCACCAGCACGACAAGCGCATGCCAATCGCCGAGGAAGCCGCTCATGGCCCCTCCCTCCATTTATGGACGAGAAAGGCGACGGTGCCGGCGGCAACGCCACTGATCAGGATGTCAAAGCCGCTGCCGAGCAGCGAGGCCAACGGATAGAACGCAAGCCCGAGACCGAGCGCCAGCACGTCGGCAAGCTCCCTGGAGTTGCGGGCGGTGGAAAACAGAAACGACAGCGGCGTCAACAGCAGGATCGCCGAAGCGAATGTCTGCGTGAGGTTCGCGGCCAACTCGTAGCCGACCGTGGTCGCGACGAGGCCGATCAACACCAGCCCGCTGCCGAGACCGTGGATGAACGCGATGCGTCGTTCGCGCGGCACATGCGGCAGGAAGCGGTAGCACTCGACCCAGAGCGTCACGGCAGTCAAGTGCGCGACCAGCACAAGCTGCCGCTTCTTGGTTTCGGGTGAGCGCATCATCGGCAGCACCGAGATCACCATCGGAAACAGCCGGATCGCGCTCACGGTCACCGCGATTGCCGATTGTATGATCGAGGCTCCGGAAGCGAGCGTCGAGATCAGGATGATTTGCGCCGGTCCCGCCCACACCAGAAGCGTCGACAGCAACGCCCACGCCAGCGAGAAATGGGTGTCATGGGCCAGCGCACCGATGCCGATATAAGTGACAAACAGGACAGCCGAGAAAATCGTCAATCGAACCGCCGCCAGCCCATAGCCGAACGCGCGCAGCGGCCGGTGCCATTGGGGTGAATCGAGCGGCGGAAAAGACATGGAAAATGGGCGACCGGTTAAGGCCCGGATAAACTTTCGATTTGGAGGCGCGTCAAGCGAAGCCGCGTCACGGCTGGCATGCGCTGAGAGCCGTGACCAATGCCGAAGCTCAGCCCCGCATGTTCCGCAGCACAAAGCAGGCGCCACCGGCGCGGCGAATGCGGTTGCAGAGGTCGTCCGCCGCCTGCCGCGTGTCGGCCCCGATACGCACCTGATAGAATGCGCGCATGCCGCGGTTACGGTTCTGCGAGCTCAGCAAGGTCGGCGTCTGGTCGCCGATCGCGCCGCGCAGTTTCGCCATCGCGCGCGAATACATCGCCATGGCGAGATCGCGATTGAAGCCGCCGGCGAGTTGCACGCCCCACGGCTGGGCGGCGCCGAGCTGCACGCTCTGCTCGAGCCGGCTGACGAAGTAGTTCGGCGCACGCTTGAGCAGCGCCATCAATTCCTGGCACGTCGTATGTGCGGCGGCACGATCCGGTATCTGGCCGCCTCTCCCCGTCCTCTGCCATTCCTCGACCGTCGCGCCTGTGATGACCGAGACGTAGTGGCGCGTCTCCTGTGGCATCGATCCAGTGCCCGCGAGCCATTCCTGCACCCGCCGGGGCCCGGCATTGTAGGCCGCAGCCGCAAGGCCGAGATTGCCGAACTGGCTTCGGAGTTCGGCGAGGAATTCGGCCGACTTCGGCAACGCCTGAACGGGGTCGAAGGGATCGAGCAGACGGCGCTCGTTCGCGGTGCCCGGCATGAACTGCGCGATGCCTTGCGCGCGCTGGCCGCTGCGGGTCATCGGCCCGACGGCGTCCGACTGAAAGCGGCTTTCCTGCCAGATGACGCGGGCGAAAAACTCCAGCGGCAGATTGTTGGCCCGCGCCGCTGCCTCGATCATCAGGCACACGGACTCTCGCGTATCCTGACTGACCGGATTCTCCGGTCTGTCCTGCGGAATGGCGAGTTCTTCGACGCTCGGTACCGCTTTCCCGAAGCCCCCGGCTGGCGGCTCGGCGCGTCCTCGGCAACCGCCGCCGATCCCCCCAGAAGCAGGAGCATGGCGCAGAGGACGGCATTGAGGGCGTTTCGCAGGTCCATCGCGGTCTGGTCTCTGGCCACCATGCTTGACACCGGGAGCCGGCAGTTTAGCTAAAGATCGATGACGGCAGGTCTATGAAGCGTTTGAGGGCTCGATGGTAACTTCCGACGACCGCCTGGGTTTCTCGCCCGACGACGATGCGCCGATCCCCTATATGGCGCGCACGCGCGAATATTACGCCGCGATCGGCTACACCACGCCCTATCGCTGGGCGCACTATGTCGAGGCGCCGTTTCAGCCGCTGCGAAAGCCGCTGGCGCAGTCCCGCATCACCATTATCACGACGGCATCGCCGTTCGATCCGGCCAAAGGCGACCAGGGCCCCGGCGCCAAATACAACGGCGGGGCGAAGTTCTATTCTGTCTATGATGGCGACACCGCCAAGACCCACGATTTGCGGATTTCGCACATCGCCTACGACCGTGTGCACAGCTCGGCCGAGGACAGCGGCACCTGGTTTCCGCTGCCGCAACTGCTACGCCTCGCCGCGGAAAAGCGCATCGGCGAAGTCGCTCCCCGCTTCTTCGGCGCGCCAACCAATCGCAGCCATCGCGTGACGATCGAGACCGACGCGCCGGAAATTCTCGCCCGCTGCCAGGCCGATCGCGTCGATGCCGCGGTGCTGGTGCCGAACTGCCCGGTCTGCCATCAGACGGTGAGCCTCGTGGCGCGGCATCTCGAGGCCAACGGCATTCCAACCGTCGTGATGGGATGCGCCAAGGATATCGTCGAACATGCCGCGGTCCCCCGCTTCCTGTTCTCGGATTTCCCGCTCGGCAATTCCGCCGGCAAGCCGCACGACGCGGCTTCACAGGCCTTCACGCTCGAGCTTGCCTTGCGCGTGCTGGAAACGGCTCCGGCAGCGCAAACCACCGTCCAGTCCCCGCTGCGATGGAGCGCCGATCCGTCCTGGAAGCGCGATTACAACAATGTCGCGGCGCTGAGCGCGGAAGAGCTGGCGCGTCGTCGGCGCGAATTCGATGCCCAAAAGGAAGTCGCGCGGACTTTGCGGGACAGTGCCGCCTAAACGCGTAAAATCGTCCATATTCCTGTCGCTTGCGCCCCGATCTTGCCAAAATCAATTTACGTTAACGCGGCATTTTGGGTGCGCTGCCCTTTTATGCGTCCCCGGCTCGCGTAAAAGATCAGGCTTAAGATTGGGAGCTTTTCGATGCCGGAACGACGCCACAGCCCACGCGACAAGGTGATTTACGGCGGGACCGCCGAGATTGCCGAAGGTGGCGCGTCCAGGGATTGCGTGGTGCGCAACATTTCGGAAAGCGGCGCTCATCTCGAATTCAACAGCCCGGTCGGCCTGCCGAAGGACTCCTTGCGGCTGACCATCGCCCGCAAGGGCCGCTCCGTCATGGCCAAGATCATCTGGTGGCGCGACAACTTCGTCGGCGTGGCGTTCAGCCCGGATCATTCCTACGAACTCCCCGGCTCCGACCTCGCCGAGCGGCTGCGAAAAAGCGAGAAGAAGAAGCGTCAGTTGCAGCGCCGGATCAAGGAACTGATCGGCGAAGGCTGACCACGGATCTTCCGCGACTCTCTTGTGTCCCCTCCCTCGCCCGCCCATAATCGCGGGAAAAATGGGGGAAACACAAAAACAATGCGCACTCTCTCAACCGTGCTTGCCGCCGCCCTGATCGGCTTCGCCTGCGAACCCGCCTCGGCCCAAACCACCGACCGCACCATCGACGAAATCAAGACCGAGACGCTGGCGCGGGCGCAGACCGGCGCATATCCAGCGCTCGGCATTCAGCCCGGCGATGCCACTGACGCGCTCGGACGCATCAAGAGCCGCGACGCGGACGAATGGGCCGCCGCCTGGAGCGCGGTTGCCGACACCTACATGGCGAAAGCGAAGGCCGCTTCCGACCCCAAGGAAGCCGACGTCAACTTCGTGCGCGCGTGGCGTCTCTATTATTTCGGCCAATGGCCCGCGCCGACGTCGGCCGGCAAGCAGGCCGCCTACCAGAAGGCGGTCGACGCCTATTTGCAGCACGCCCGCCATTTCGATCCGCCGCTTGAAGTCGTGCACATCCCCTATGGCGACAAGGAAATCGTCGGCTATCTCAGATTGCCGGCCAGTGCGCCGCGTCCGGTGCCGCTGGTGCTCGCCATTTCCGGCTTGGACAGCCGCAAGGAAACGGTCTCCGAGACGTATGCGGCCGCGATCCCCGAAGGAATTGCATTCTTCGCCGTCGACAGTCCCGGCACCGGCCAGTCGCCCCGCAAGGCCGACGACAGCGCCGACCAGATCTATTCCCGCGTGCTCGACTATCTCGCCACCCGGCCGGAGATCGACAAAAATCGCATCCTTGTGCACGGCCAGAGTTTTGGCGCCTACTGGGCGGCCAAACTCGCCCACACCGAGGCCAAGCGGCTGGTCGGCGCCATCGCCCAATCGCCGCCGATCCACCGCACCTTCCAGCCCGACTTCTTTCGCGCACGGATGTACACGCGCGAATACCTGTTCGATTACGTTCCGGCGAGCCTGTTCGTCTACGGCATGAAATCGGCCGATGACCTGATTGCGTTCCTGCCGAAGATGTCGCTCCAGGCCCAGGGCTTGCTCGGGAAACCGACCGCGCCGATCCTGGTCGTGGGTGGCTCGCGCGATACGCAGGTACCGATTGAAGACCTCGAATTGCTGATCAACAGCGGCTCCGACCCGCGCGAAGCCTGGATCAATCCGGCCGGCGGCCACATGGGGCGCACGGCCGACACCTGGCCGGACCCGGTGATCTTCAAAAAGATCATCCTGCCGTGGGAAGTGCGCCACCTCAACGCCAAGGCGCCATAGAGGGCGCGACGCCTTTCTTCGCGGCTGCGAAGGTTGCGACGAATATCTCACTTTCAACGTGACGGCACTTCTGTCAGCTTACGCCGCGCCAGGCGGGGGTTAATGCCCGCCGGTGCCGACAACGACAATAAACAAGCAAAAGAACAGCCGGAGGAAACTCGATGCCCGCCAATTCTGAGCGCCGCCTCATCGTCAATCGCCGCACGATTCTTCGAGCTGGCGGAGGCCTGGCAGGCATTCTCGCCACCGGACGCGCGCCCGTCTTTGCACAGGCCCAGCCCAAGAAGCTGGTGTTCGCCCACATCAACGCGGTGCCGGAATCGGCCGCGGTCGCCTTCGACTGGATGGCAAAGGAGTTGACCACCCGCTCCAACGGCGCGCTGGAGATGCAGTTCTTCGGCAAGACGCTGATCCCGCAAGAACTCGAAATCATGAACGCGGTGAAGTCCGGCAGCATCGCGATGGGCAGCCCGGCAGGCGCCGCCGCGACGATATTTCCGGAGATGGGCGTGTTCCTGGTGCCCTATCTCGTCAAGGATTACACAAGCGCTTACGCCATGTTCAACGGCAAGATCGGCGACAAGCTCAGCAAGCAGATCGAGGACAACTACAAGCTCAAGGTGCTCTGCTATTTCGACTACGGCTTTCGGCATTTCTGGACCTCGAAGAAGCCGATCGTCGAGCCGAGAGACATTCGCGGCATGAAAATCCGCGTGCAGCAGTCAAAGATTTTCGGCGACACCATCAATGGGCTGGGCGGCAACGCCGTACCGATGGCCTATGGCGAAGTCGTCACAGCGGCCAAGCAGGGCGTGATCGACGGCGGCGACCTGCCGATCGTCAACATGAAAGCGCTCAAGATCTACGAAGTCTCGAAATACGCTTCCCTCACCTATCACAACTACGGCCCGACCAACGCGGTGATGAACCTCGACATCTGGAATGGCCTGACGGGCGATCAGCAAAAGCTGGTTCTGGAGCTCTCGCGCGCCGCGCAGGAAAAAATCCGCCAGCAGACCGAGTCGGTCGATCACTTTGCCGAAGCCAAAGCCTTGCTGGAGCCGGTCGGCATGACCGTGGTCGAAGCCAAGGTCGATGATTTCCGCAAAGTCGCGCAACAGAAGATCTGGCCGGCTTACAAGTCGCAATACGGCGCGCTATGGGACGAGATCGAGAGCTTCAAGGCCTAAGCCGCCTCTCGCCGGACTTTTGAAGCGCATGCTACGCATTCTCAAAACCGCCCCGAAATTCGCGGTCACGGCATTGATCGTGCTCGCGATCGTCAACTTATTGCTCGGCGTCTTCCTGCGTTATTTCGTCGGCGCCATCACGGACTGGCTCGATGTCGATCCCGTACCGTTCACGTGGGTGGAGGAAGTCGGCGAATTGTCCCTCGCCTGGCTGACGCTGATTGGCGCCGCGATCGGCATCCAATCGCGCTCACATTTCGCGCTATCGGTGTTCGTGCATCATCTGCCGGAAGCCGCGCAGCTTTGGATCCACCGCTTCAATCATGCCCTGATCGTCGGCGTCGGCCTGCTGGTCGCCTGGTACGGCTGGAAGCTTTGCGTGCTGAACCGCGCCCTGAAGACACCCGGCCTCGAGATCAGCCTGGCGTGGCTTTACGCCTCCGCCGTGGTCGGTGGCATCCTGATTGCGGTCTACGGCATCGCCGAGATGTTATCCCCGTCGCCCCAACCTGACTCTGCACATTAAGGCGCGCCGTTCATGTTGCTAGCGATCGTCGCCGCCATCTTCGTCGTCCTGATCCTGCTATCGATGCCGATCGTATTCGCGCTTGCCGTCGCCGGCATCGCCGGCCTGTGGTTCGGCGGCTATCCGATGCAGCAGCTTTCTTCGGCGCTGGTCTCGGGCTCGCAAAGCTGGGTTCTGCTCGCGATTCCCGCCTTCGTCTTTGCCGGCAATCTGATGGAGCGCTGCGGCATGAGCCACGCGCTGGTCGAACTGGCGCGCGCCCTGATCGGCTGGGTCAAGGGCGGCCTCGGCATGTCGGTGATCGTGGTCGCCTATTTCTTCTCCGACATCTGCGGATCGAAAATGGCGGAGGTTTCCGCTTTGGGGTCGGCCCTGATGCCGCCTCTCACCAAAGCTGGCTACGACCGGCGCGACTCCGCGTCCCTGATCGCGGCCGGCACCGCGATGGGCATGCTGGTGCCGCCCGCGATCTTCATGATCGTGATCGCGCAGGTGACGAACACCTCGGCGGTGGCCCTGTTCGTCGCCGGCTTCGTCCCGGCCATGGTCATCATGTTCTGCCTGATGGCGGTGGTTTACATCCGCGCGCGGCAAAAGAACTGGCCGGTCGACAGCAGGCCAAGCCTCAAGCGCGTCGGCGAAGCCGCATTGCACGCCGCCGTGCCGATGGTGGTGCCGTTCGTCATCCTCGCGGGCTTCATTCTCGGCATCATCACCGCCACCGAGGCCGGCGCGGTGGTCGCAGGCTACGCTTTCCTCGCCGCGAAGCTCTATTACCGCAACGTGTCCTGGGGAGAGATGGTCAGGATCGCCTATGACAGCGCGATCCTCACCGCGGCGGTGGTGTTCCTGCTCGCGGTCGCATCGGTCTATCAGTATCTGATGGGCGTCAGCGGCGTGCCGCAGCTTCTCGGCGAACTGTTGTCGCCGCTGAAGGGGCATCCGTGGCTGTTCCTCACGGTCACCGCGATCGTGAGCTGCCTGTTCGGCATGGTGCTCGAAGGCCTGCCCGCCGCGGTCGTGCTGATCCCGGTGGTGTTTCCGATTTCGGAATCGATGGGCATCGATCCCATCCATTTCAACATCGTCCAGACCGCCGCGGTCGGAATCGGGCTTTTCCTGCCGCCGATGGGCGTCGGGCTTCTGATGGCGCTGCGGTTTGCAAAGTTGAACGTCGGCGAGCACTTCCGGACGTACGTGCCCTACATGCTCGCCCTGTTCGCCGGGCTTCTCCTGATCATCTGCATCCCCGGGATCAGCCTGACATTGCCGAGGCTCGCCGGGCTGATCCGGTAGGCATCAAATCCTTATCCGACCTTGGCGCGGATCGGCGCCATCGGTCGCCGTGCCTCGCCCGCCTCCAGCACAAAGCGCTGGTCCAGCGAAAACCACGGCGCCGGGAATCCAAGCTCGTCCGACGGTTGGTCGTGGCGAACATAGTTGCCGATCAGCGCGCGCGTGACGCCGAACTGCACATCGGAATCGATATTCGGGTCATCCGGTGAGTACACTTGCGAGACCAGCGTCTTGAAGCCGGGCTTGAACACCATGAAGTGCAGATGCGCCGGGCGGAAGTGATGGCGGCGCGTGGCGCGGACCAGATCGCCGACGGGGCCATCGACCGGAATCGGATAACCTGCCGGCTTGACGCTGCGGAACTGGAATTTCCCGTCGTCATCCGAGACGAAGCGTCCACGCAAGTTCATTTCGGCCTGCTTCGCATCCTGGTTTTCATAAAGTCCCTCCGGCGACGAATGCCAGACGTCGACCTCGGCGCCGGCGACCGGACGGCCTGCGGTATCTTCAAGTGAAACCGAAACCCGCAATTGGGCTCCCGGCGTCGGCGAGCGCACCAGCGAGGCGCCGTTCGCGCACATCGGCTGGTCGTCGCGCCAGAACGGCCCGAGCATATTGGCCTGGGTTTCGGTCTGGCCGTTGTTGCCATTGTTGAGCAGGCAGATGAGCGGCGACACGCCGAGCGAGCCCGCCATCAACATGACTTCGTTGTGGGAGGCGGTCGTCTTGTGGCCGAGGGCTGCGATGATACGCACGGCGTCGCCGAATTCGCGCTCGGTCAGGCGCACCTCCCGCACAAAACCGTGCAGGTGCCGCACCAGCGCCAGCAGGATCTCGCGCAACCGCGGGTCTTCGACGCGCGAAAAGGCTTCTTCCACCGCCTGCGTCACGTCAGCCTGATTTTCGATGATCATGGCCGTTTCCCCGCGCCTGTTTCCAAATGAAAAGCCGGCGGTCTCGCGACACGCCGGCTTTATCTTATCGTTTGTTTGACTGGCTCCTAGGCCTTGACCAGCGGGCCTCGGGAGGCCGGGCCCTTCGGCCCGCCGCCACCGCCGGGGCCGTTCGGCTTCGGCTTGCGTGGCGCGGTGCGCTTGCGGGCGCCCGGCAGCTTTTCGGGCTTCGGCGTCACCGGCCCCTCGACAAAATCGAAGCCGATCTTGTCCTGGGCCGTCGCCTCGTCCTTGACCAGGACGACGCGAACATGGCCACCGCCCTTGAGCTTGCCGAACAGCACTTCGTCGGCCAGCGGCTTCTTGATGTGCTCCTGGATGATACGCGCCATCGGCCGCGCACCCATCTGCTCATCATAGCCGTGCTGCACCAGCCAGGCCTTCGCCGGCTCCGACAGTTCGATCGTGACGTCGCGATCGGCAAGCTGCGCCTCGAGCTGAAGCACGAACTTCTCGACCACCATGCCGATCACGTCCGCATTGAGATGCGCGAACGAGACGATGGCATCGAGGCGGTTGCGGAACTCCGGCGCGAACTGCCGGTTGATCGCCTCGTGGTCGTCGCCTTCCCGCTTCGAGCGGGTGAAGCCGAACGCCTGGCGCGCGAGATCGGCCGCGCCCGCATTCGTGGTCATGATCAGGATCACGTTGCGGAAATTGACCTGCTTGCCGTTATGGTCGGTGAGCCGGCCGTGATCCATGATCTGGAGCAGCACGTTGTAGAGATCGGGATGCGCCTTCTCGATTTCGTCCAGCAGCACCACGCAATGCGGATGCTGGTCGACGCCATCGGTGAGCAAGCCGCCCTGATCGAAGCCGACATAGCCGGGAGGCGCGCCGATCAGGCGCGACACCGTATGCCGCTCCATGTATTCGGACATGTCGAAGCGCAAGAGCTCGACGCCGAGACTGGACGCCAACTGCTTCGCCACTTCGGTCTTGCCGACGCCGGTCGGGCCCGAGAACAGGTAGCTGCCGATCGGCTTCTCCGGTTCGCGAAGGCCCGCGCGGGCGAGCTTGATCGACGCCGAAAGCGACTCGATCGCCTTGTCCTGGCCGAACACCACCCGCTTCAAGGTCTGCTCGAGATGCTTGAGCACCTCGGCGTCGTCCTTGGAGACGCTCTTGGGCGGAATCCGCGCCATCGTGGCGATGGTGGTTTCGATTTCCTTGATGCCGATCGTCTTCTTGCGCTTGCTCTCGGCGACCAGCATCTGCGCCGCACCGGACTCGTCGATCACGTCGATCGCCTTGTCCGGCAGCTTGCGGTCATGGATGTAGCGCGACGACAGTTGCACCGCGGCTTCGATCGCCTCGTTGGTGTACTTCAGGCGATGATAGTCCTCGAAGTAAGGCTTCAGGCCCTTGAGGATCGCAATCGCGTCGTCCACCGTCGGCTCGTTGACGTCGATCTTCTGGAAGCGCCGCACCAGCGCGCGGTCCTTCTCGAAGTGCTGGCGATATTCCTTGTACGTCGTCGAACCCATGCAGCGGATGGTGCCCGAAGCCAAAGCCGGCTTCAGCAGGTTGGAGGCATCCATTGCGCCGCCCGACGTCGCGCCGGCGCCGATCACGGTGTGGATCTCGTCGATGAACAGAATCGCGTTCGGATGCGCCTCGAGTTCCTTGAGCACCTGCTTGAGGCGCTCCTCGAAGTCGCCGCGGTAACGGGTGCCGGCGAGCAGCGTCCCCATGTCGAGCGAGAACACCGTCGCGGCAGATAATACCTCCGGCACCTCGCTGTCGACGATGCGCTTGGCGAGCCCTTCGGCGATCGCGGTCTTGCCGACGCCGGCTTCACCGACGAACAGCGGATTGTTCTTCTGCCGGCGGCAGAGCACCTGAATGGCGCGGTTGATCTCGGCGTTGCGTCCGATCACCGGATCGATCTTGCCGTCACGCGCCTTCTTGTTGAGGTTGACGCAATAGGTATCGAGCGCCTCGCCCTTCTTCTTGGCGTCCTCGTTGCCCTTGGTCTCGGTCTCTTCGTCGACACCGCGAACCGGGCGCGCTTCCGAAACCCCGGGCCGCTTGGCGATCCCGTGGCTGATATAGTTGACCGCGTCGTAGCGCGTCATGTCCTGTTCTTGCAGGAAATAGGCGGCGTGGCTCTCGCGCTCGGCAAAGATCGCGATCAGCACATTGGCGCCGGTGACTTCCTCGCGCCCCGACGATTGCACGTGAATTACCGCGCGCTGGATCACGCGCTGGAAGCCGGCGGTCGGCTTGGCGTCGTCGGCGCCGTCCGTCACCAGGTTTTCGAATTCGGTTTCGAGGTAGTTGACGAGGCTGGTGCGCAGCTTGTCGAGATCGACGCTGCATGCACGCATGACAGCGGCGGCATCGCCGTCATCGATCAGCGACAACAACAGATGTTCGAGCGTCGCATATTGATGATGACGCTCGTTTGCAATCGCCAGCGCACGATGCAGCGATTGTTCTAGGCTTTGGGAAAAAGTCGGCATTCGCGTCCTCTGTGGCCCCCTGCCATCATGATCGTCGTTGACCGCTCAGGCAACAACAACCTTTGCCATATAATATAGTTGCGTCGGGCCGAAGCAAAAGACCGGCTCGCGCAGTTCTACCTGCACGCTAAAGTGAAACAGACGGGTTTGCCCGTATTTCCCCCGTTAACGATGCAAGACCCATTCCGATCTTAACGGACGAAGTGCTGGAATTCGTCAAATCCGGACGCGGCCGGGATGCGACATCACTTCTTTTCCATCACGCATTGCAGAGGATGCTGGTGCTTGCGCGCGAAATCCATCACCTGCGTTACTTTCGTCTCGGCGATCTCGTAGGTGAAAATACCGCACTCGCCGATACCGTGATGATGAACATGCAGCATGATCTTGGTGGCGGCTTCGGCGTCCTTCTGGAAAAATTTTTCCAATACATGGACGACGAATTCCATCGGCGTGTAGTCGTCGTTCAGGATCAGGACGCGATAGAGATTGGGCCGCTTCGCCTTCGGCTTGACCTTGGTGATGACAGAAGTCGCCGGACCGCTGGTTCCGCCAGTGCGATTTTCATCGTTGGACATTCGGGGAGAGAATGCGGCGAACGACGATGGTTGCGGATCGGGGCTGGTAATCAAGCATAGCATGGCAGGTGCGTTTGAAGTTCTCTTGGGAAAGCCGGAAACGGCGGGTGCAGCGAATTTGAAGTTCCTATCAGACATGCTGCAAGCTCATCATAGGAACTTCAAATTCGAAGCCGTCGGCCAACTCCAAAAACTCCTCCTGACCGTACGCCCCGTGCGGGGCCTTTTTGCGGCTTGCCGCGCGAACCAGAATATGTGTTCAGCGTCGTCCGGCCGCAAGCTTGGCACGACGCGAGCATCACGATCGCCTGGCTCGCGGCACGCCCGATTCCCAGCGCGGCGTCCCCAACGAGCTTAGTCAATTCGCCCCGCTTTGACAAAGCGGCGAGCGTTAGCTTCGCAAGGTTATTGGGATTTTGCATTCGACGGTCATTCAACTGATCCGTCAGATATGTTCGGCAGCGGCTTTCCGCCCCTCGCCATTTTGCCGGGTAACGGGCGCGGGCCGAGCGCCTGGCGTGACATATCGCCGACTACGAAGCCCGTCAGCCCTTGAGCCGCCGGCCAACGCGCCAACAGACCCGCCCTTGAAGCCGCCCGAGCCGCCGGCCGGTATCGGGCGCCCTGCAATGAGGATTGTGCGTTGCACAAGGGGGTCGGGCTGGTAGAGTAAAAACGTCGAATCCCGTGCTTTTCCGCAAACCTTTCTTAATCATTTGGAAACCGCGGCCTCCTAACCTGATTCCTCGGGTCCGTCCCGCGAGGATCGGGCTCGGAAATCTGTTTGTGAACAGCGTCTTAGCTAGAATAGCGGACTGTCGGCCGGCGAGCGGAATAAGCCCCTTAGTCGGTTTCTGAACAGGGAACCTCACGGGATCGTCGGGCATAATTTGGCCTCACGAACCGGTGATCAAGACAGAAATTGGGACGGGAAAGTTCATGCTTCGAACCAGCTTGGTTACCTCGCGTCGTTTGCGAGCTTGCACTTTCGGGTTTGTCGCGGTCACAGCCGCAATCACTTTCACCACCGATATCGCTGAGGCGCGCCGGTACCGGCATGCGCATCACTCCGCACGCCATGCCCGGTCGCATTCCGAAGACCGCGACAGCTACAGCCCTGCCTTCTCCCAGATCATTGTCGACGCCAATTCCGGTGCGACGCTGACGTCGAGCAGCCCGGATGCCAGCCGTCATCCGGCCTCGCTGACCAAGATCATGACGCTTTATCTGCTGTTCGAGCGTCTCGACTCCGGCAAGATCAAGCTCGACAGCGAAATGTCCGTCTCCAGGCATGCCTCCGAACAGGACCCGACCAAGCTTGGATTGCTGCCCGGCCAGACCATCCGCGTTGAAGACGCGATCAAGGGGCTGGTGACCCGTTCGGCCAACGACGCCGCCGTCGTGATCGCCGAAGCGCTGGGCGGCGACGAAGACGACTTCGCCAAGATGATGACCCGCAAGGCGCACATGCTTGGGATGAGCAAGACGACCTATCGCAACGCGTCCGGCCTGCCCGACGACGAACAGGTGACGACCGCGCGCGACCAGGCGACCCTCGGCCGCGCGATCCAGGACCGCTTCCCGCGTTACTATCGCTATTTCTCGACCGCCTCGTTCACGTTCCGCGGCCATTCGATCGCCAACCACAATCACCTGTTGGGCACGGTCGAGGGCGTCGACGGCATCAAGACCGGCTACACGCGCTCGTCCGGCTTCAACCTCGTGACATCGATGCGCCGTGGCAATCGCCATCTGGTCGGCGTCGTCATGGGCGGGCATAGCGGCAGTTCCCGCGATGCCATCATGCGCAATCTTTTGGCCGAAAACCTCGACAAGGCATCGACCAAGCGCACGGTCGCTGCGATCACCGAACACGGCGCCGCGCCCGAGGTGGAAGTCGCCGATGCCGAGGATGATGCACCGACGCAGCCGACCCCGGTTCAGGCTTCTTCCGCGCCAGTCTCGATCGCACCCGCCGCGCCGCGGCCGGCGGCTGCCGCTTCCCTGATGGCGCAAGCGCGCGCCGACGCATCGGCGGCAAAGGCGGAGGCCAAGACCACGGAGCAGATCAGGCCGGATCAAGCCCGGACCGAACCAGCGCCGTTGACGAATGGTGTGCTCCAGGCCCAGGCGATCGCGGCCATCCCCGGCAACACGGAGCCGATGAAGCCGGTCAAGGTAAGAACCGTTCAGATCAAGGCCGGCCAGGTCAAGCTGGCCTCGGCAGGAACGACGACGCCCGCACCGGCCGTGACCAATGCGATTTCGGCCGCCCCGCGCGCCGACGCACCGGACTATTCGAGCTCGGCGGTTGCCAAAGCCGACCCCAACAAGATCGATACTGTGCGCGGTGAGATGCCGCCCCAGCCGGCAGGCCATGGCACCGGCAATGGCGTCCTCGGCGTTCTCCCCGCCTCCAGCCTTTCCGGCTCGTCACAGGCGATGGCCTATGCCGATCCGCAGCCCCGCGCGCCGCAGCCGCAAAGCACGGCCGCCGCCAGCGACAAGCCGGAGGCGCCTGCCGTTACCCATAGCGGGTGGATCGTCCAGGTCGGCGCTCTCGAAAGCGAGAGCGAAGCCCGCCAGCGCATCGAGGCCGCCCGCAATCAGGCGCATGGTCTGTTGAACAAGGCCGAACCCTTCACCGAGCCGGTGGCCAAGGGCGACCGAAAGCTGTTCCGGGCCCGTTTCGCCGGCCTCGACCGCGATCAGGCCGAAGCGGTCTGCAAGACCCTCAAACGCACCGAGATTTCCTGCATGACGGTTCGCAACTAGGGCGAATTGGGCCCACAAGGCCCTTCTTCAGCCGATAAAGTCTCACAAAGGGCGGCCGTCTTTCGCGGCCGCCCTTTTGTTTCGCAACTTCTCGTCAAGATTTTACGGTTAAGGCTTAGGGAATGAGCCGCGCCGGATAACGGCGGGCAGTAAGGGCGTCAGACGGTTGGAAAGAAGCTGTTCGCGGCTTTCTGCGTTTGTTGGCGTTCCGGAGTTAGTTGTGATGCGTGCGAAGCAAAACCTCCTTGGCCTCGTTTACCCGGGCAGCCAGGTACGTCGAGCCCCCCTGGTCGGGATGCAGTTTCTTCATCAGGGCACGATGGGCCCGGCTGATTTCGTCGCGCCCCGCGCCCGGCTTCAGGCCAAGGATCTGATAGGCCTCCTCGTTCGTCATTTTGGTGCCCGGCGCCGCGCGGCGTTGCCGCCCTGCCCCGTCTCCTTGCGCGTTCTGACGCCAAGCGGGAAACCGGCGGTCCAGATAGCTTTCAAGTAACGGCACGCTCTCGGCGTCCAGTTCGCCGAACATCCCAAGCAGCGCTGGAAGATCGAAATCCTCCAGCGAGCGCCCGGCATTTGCCCCCGAAATAATATTCCCCGTCAGTCCGCCGGTGTCGTGGTCGAGCGTCATATCGAAAAACCGCGAGCGCACGCGCGAGGCCTGGCCGCTCGAGCGCGCGCCACCGGCCCCGCCGAAGATACTGCCGATCGGGTTGAAGCCCGGCGTCCCGAACGGCGCCCACCCCAATAGCCCCGCACCGAAGATCCCGAGCGGGATCGCGACCGCGAGTTCGCCCTTGATTCCGGTGAACGCGGCGACCGCAAGCGCCAACACACCGCCGCCGATCTTGACGGCGCGCGCCAGCACAGCCGGATTGGCCGCGCGAAACATTTGCAGCAGCAGATACAGAACGATGACGGCGACGGCGCCTGCAATCAGGGTGGGCATGCCCGGAATATAGTTGGAGCGTGCGAAAAAAACATAGCGGCCCCTCGCCGCTGCACTGTCAAAATTGCGCGTTGCCATGCTCCTATCATTCGCACGGCGGTGCAACGCGACAGGAGCCAACATGGCGGTACCGGGTTTGACGACCATCAAGAGCGGCCATCCGGCGCGCGAGACCATGGACCGGCTGGCAGCCGCGGTGAAAGCCAAAGGTCTGACGGTATTCGCCCGAATCGATCACGCCGAAGGCGCAGCCGCGGTTGGCCTGTCGTTGCGGCCGACAGAGCTTTTGATCTTCGGAAACGCCAAAGGCGGCACGCCGCTGATGGAAGCCGCGCAGACGATCGGGATCGACCTTCCGCTCAAGGCGCTGGCCTGGCAGGACGCCTCAGGCGAAACTTGGCTGTCCTGGAACGACCCGTCATGGCTCGCGGCCCGGCATGACCTGAGTGCGGAAGCTGTGACCGGCAAGTTGTCCGCACTGCTCGCCGACGTCGCGAAAACGGCGACGGCGGCTTAAGCACCGTCACTTCATCTGGCCGAGCAGATTGGCGGCGCCCGCGTCACGACGTGAAAGCCGCACCAGCGCCTCGCGCCCACCGGCGGCATAAGCCGCCGCCGCGCGCAGGAGCTCGCGCAACTGCGCAGCGGCGCCCGGATCAAATCGCGACCACGCGCCTCCCGTGAGTCGCGCTATTTCACGGAATGCCTGCTCGACCGCGGCGTCGCGTCCCTCCTGAAACATGAAGACCGGCACCTTGAGCAGACCGAGTTCACCGGCTTTCACGCAGAGATCGTCGACATTCTCTTCCATGGCGTCGCCGACAAACACCACGGCCCTGACACCGGACGCGGCGGCCTCGCGTCGCGCTTCGGACAAGACCTTGCCGATCTGGGTGTTGCCACCGCGGCAATCGATCTTGCCCATCAGCTTCGCCAACGTCGCGCTATCGGAAATCCAGTTCGACGCCCGGCATTCGTTGAGGCCGCGGTAATAGATCAGACGGATGTCGAGGCTGCCGAGCGAGGCCGCTTCGCGAAACATGTCGGCCTGCAACGCGCACGCCATATCCCAGGTCGGCTGCCGGCTCATCGTCGCGTCCAGTGCAAAGACAAGCCGCCCCTTGCTGCCCGGCGCAAAAGGCGACATCGCCTTCGCCCTGGCAACGAAGGCGGCAATGTCCGCTGAAGTCGACGGCTCCCGCTCCGGCAGCGAATTGCCGTCGCGGTCGCGCGTCACTTTGCGGTCAGGAGGTTTTGAATTGCTTGGCTCGCCGGACATCAATTTCTCCCGCAAGCCCAATGTGGGTTGCGGTCATCAGCCGGTCAATGAGCGGCTGATGACTGACGAAAGCCAAAGTCAGGCGTCGATCAGTTATGCGCGACCGGCTTGTAGGGCGCGACCGGGCCCGCATCCGTCATTGTCGGCGCCGTGGTTTCGACCGGCCGAAGCGGACTGTCGTCATCCAGCATCTTGTCCAGCATTTCCTGGATCGAAGCCTTGGCCTCGTCAGGGCCGGTGTCGCGCATGTCGTTGTGCTGGAACGAGGTGCGCACCACCGTGATGCCGGCCTTCTCGCAGATGTCGTCATTCGGAATGACGCCCGGATCGGGCTTGAAGACCGGATCCTTTGAACGGAACGAAATGATCTTGAACCGGCCATCGGTCATGAACGGCACGCGCAGGTTATCCAGCGTGACGACTTTCTTGATCTGGTCGGGATACAGCTTGGCGAAATACATCGAGATATCGCCGCCGTTGGAATGCCCGATCATGGTCAGGTGATCGTAATCAGCGTTGGGCTGAACCTTTTTCAGCTCGTCGATCGCGAAACGGATATTGGCGACGCCACGGTGATATTGCGGGAGGCGTCCAACATAGAGCTCGCCGACCTTGGTCACGAGCGGCGCATCCGTCGCGAGGTCGTGCTGGATACTCGCGACCATGTAGCCGCGTGCGGCAAAGACATTTGCCAGGAAGGAGTATTCGGTGAACTTCACGGTGTTGCCGTGATTGAGGATCGCCACGGGCAGCTTGATCATGCCCGCTTCGGCCTGCAGCTCGCGGTCACGACGAACAGCAATGTCGATTTCGACCGGCCGATTGCTGCGCGTCTCGTCATGAAACATCAGCGTCTCATGACGGATCGCCCATTTGCTGACGGTCAGGTAGCCGACCGCCGCCACAGCCGAAAGAGAAAGCAGAACGGCAATTCCACGTTTCATGTTCGTCCTCTGCGGGACCGCTTAAACCGTCTGAATTTTCACGTCCAGACGTTGCGCCTCACGCTCATTATATAATTCACGCCGCCGTGCCAGAAAGACCAAATATTGGCACTTCACCGCTCGATCATTGTGCGGCGCAGTATTTCCCGAACACGGAATGCCTCGGGAAAAACCGGCCGAACGGCCGCGGACATGGCCGCTCCACGGTCAAGAACGGGTTCAGATTTTGGGTAAAATCCGCTGTAAAACAGGGCGTTAGTGAACGGGCCGTCGGCGTAACCCCAACAATTTTAGGGAATTTGGAGTTTGCCCGAAGCCGCCGGCGCGGCGTTTGCGACGCCAAGCCAAAAACTCTCAGGCGCCGATGATGTCGTGGAGTTCGAGCGGTTTGTCGACCTGGCTGAACCACTCGGCGCGGTTGGCGGCGCGGCGGCGGCCCCGCTCGTCCAGCGGCAGTTTGAGTTGGCGCAACAGGCTCGTGACTTCCTCGCGCGCCGTCACATGGCCGAGATTCGGGCGGGTGCCGAGCGTTTCCTCGTCAAGATCGTCGAGCGCGGTCAAACCGCGCGGAAAGAATTCGCGATAGACGACACGCTCGGCGAACCCGTCCACCGAACGAAAGCCGAGCCGTAACGACAACTCGTTCAGCCCGTCGGCGACGAGCTGCTTGTTTCGAGATCCCAGCATCGACAAACGGTTACGGACGACGATCCAGTCGGTAGAGACACCATCGATCTGGCGGCGCTTGCGGCGGGTGTCGCGGACCATCTCGGCGTAATGGCTTTCACCGGTGACCGAATAGGTCTCGGGGTCGACGGTTCCAAGGACGTCGAAATCGAGGAAGCTGTCGTTGATCGGCGTGACCAGCGTATCGGCCATCGAGTGCGCAAGCCGCATCAGGTAGCTGTCGGAACCGGGCGTGTCGATCACGATGAAGTCGAAGCTGTGCTCGACCTGCCTCACCGATTCTTCGAATTGCTCGAACTCGGTCATCTCGTTTTCGGCGATTTGCATCGTCTGGCCGAGCTTGATGCAGCGATGCACCGGGAGCTCGAGGTCAATGCCGGTTCGATTCGCCCAGGCGCGGCGGTTGCTGATGTAGCGGGTGAAGCTTTGCTGGCGGCAATCGAGGTCGATGGTGGCGACTCGCTGGCCCGCCTTCAGAAGAGCGACTGCAATATGAAGGGCCGTGGTGGACTTGCCCGAGCCACCTTTTTCGTTGCCCAGCACAACGACATGAGCCGAGCCTGATTGACCCTGACTTGTCTGCAGCAACATGCCGTTCGACTCCCCGTTCTTCATCTTCAATTTCCGCGCGAGCGCGGTCAAGTAAAATGCGCAAACGCTATCGCAAATCGCTATCGAGCCTGCCGTTATGATGAATCGTGCGCCGCGTTCCGATGCACGACGCGAACGAAGTGAGTCGGCATCGAAAACGTCGCCCGGCTGTCGCCGAGCTTGGCGACCGGCCGCAGAGCTTGGTAGAGTCGAGCCGTGTCCCGCTGCCTGGCCACTGCACCCGACGCCTGCCGACCTCCTCCCGCCTTTCGAAGATCGAGATCCGATGCCGCCACGCCCCATGATCGCCCGCACCATCCCAGCGCTGCGCCGCGCGCTCGATGGTCTTCGTGTCAGAAAAGCCACGATTGCATTGGTGCCGACCATGGGTGCACTCCATGACGGCCATGTGTCGCTGGTCCGGCTGGCGAAGCAACGCGCCCGCAAGGTGGTGGTGTCCATCTTCGTCAATCCCACCCAGTTTGCACCCACGGAAGACTACGGGTCCTACCCGCGAACCTGGAAGGACGACATCGCCAAGCTGACGGCTGAGGGCGTCGATCTCGTCTGGAATCCCGACGTCAAGATCATGTACCCGGACGGCTTCGCGAGCCGCATCCTCACCGAAGGCCCGGCGACGGCCGATCTCGAGGACCGGTTCCGCCCGCATTTCTTTGGCGGCGTCGCCACCGTCGTCGGCAAGCTGTTCACGCAATGCCGGCCGGACGTTGCGATCTTCGGCGAAAAGGACTTTCAGCAGCTGCGAGTCGTGGCGCGCATGGCCGCCGACCTCGACCTCGGCGTCAAGGTGATCGGTTCCAAAACGGTACGCGAGCGCGACGGCCTCGCGATGTCGTCGCGCAACGTCTACCTGTCACCGGAACAACGGCGGGTAGCGCCTGTGCTTTTCCAGGCCATGAAGGAAACCGCGCGCCGCTTGCGTGCCGGCGACGACGTCAAGATCGCCCAAGCCGATGCTGTCGAAGCGATCGCCGCAGTTGGATTTGCCGTGGACTATTTCGAGACCCGGCACGCCGAGACGCTGGCTCCGGTCGCCTCGATCAAGGACGGGCCGTTGCGGATTCTGGTCGCCGCCAAGATCGGAACCACCCGGCTGATCGACAACATCGCTGTGTGAACGACAACGGCTAGAGCAAGCCGAGGTCGCGCAATTCCCGGCGCATCGGCTCGGGCATGGCGGCAACACCCGATGCTGCCGATTTGGTGAGGTCGGGCGGCGCGCTGTCGGCGTCGAAGTATCGCCATCCCTGGAACGGCCGCATCGGCCGGGGCGAAACCGGAATGATCTTCGGCTGCATCACCAGGCGACATCGTCCGATGCCGTCCTTGTCGCGAAACGGCTCGATCCCGATCAGCTTTTCGCGCGCGGCTATCTCGCCGCGAATGACCCAAAAAAGCGATCCCCCTTCGAGGATCTCCTCGACACGTTTGGGCGTCATTCGCGTAACGTGGACATGGTGGGCCGGCTGGCCCTTCTTCCTGGCGGTCTTCATCCGTTCGGCGACCCATCCCTTCAGGTCCTTTACGGAATCGCAGCCGACGCAAAGCTTGATCAGATGAAGCGGCATGTTGCTGATATCGAAACAACTACGGTGCTGTGGGTTTTACACTCGCTATCGGCCCGGCCCGCGGGTTCGTCAAGCGAATGTCAGAGCCGCAGATAATAGCGGGGATCATTCGGACGAAGCGGCGGCCGGCGCTGTCGGCGCCAGTGACGTGGCCGCAGCGGACGGCGGCGTATGGGTGGCCTTGGGCGCTGCCGGCGGTTTCTTGGCCGCTGCCACGGCCGGAGCCGCCGCTGGGCGCTGGGACTGTCGCAGGCGCCGCTGCCGGCTGACGCGGCGTTGATGCCGTCGGCGGTTCCGCCGTCATGATGCTCACCGCCGGTGTCGACGATGCACTTGGAAACTCCGCATTGGTCGGCTTGCCCGTCGGCACGCCCGGGATCAGGGGCGCGACCGGCGCCACGCCGGAAGCCACTGCGGTCGGCGCGTTCCAGATCGCCGAATAGCGCGCAATCATTCCGTCATACGTCCGTTCCTCGATATTCGAGGCAATGCGGCTGCGGTCGGTCAGAGATCTGAATACGGCGCAATCGGAAGGCGTGCAGTGATCGCGAGCCACCAGCACCTCGGCCATCAGCCCATACCGGTCGCGCTCAACCGCGCGGCGTAACGCCTGGAGGCTGGGCGTCATGCTCTTGTTGGCCGTGAGCACGTCGCCAAAGCTGGTCAGGCGGGTGATTTGGCGGCCGGCGTAAGACAACGCCGCAGCGGTCGCCTCCGGAGAACCGAACACAGCCCTCTCGCAAGCGGTCAGAACTGTCTCTCCGGCCAGATCGTCAATGCAGGCGAGCGCCGGCAGGCTGGCCGCGCTTGTTGACGGTGCGCCGTCTTCCGCCACGCTTGCGCCGCTCAAGCCGAAGCCGCGGATCGTGGCAGCCAGAGCGATGCCGACCGCCAACAGCGTGATGACCGTCAGCGCTCCGTTCGCGACCGACTTCTCGGCCCGCAGCAAGGTGATAAGCACGATGACTGCGAAAAAGCCCGCCGCCGCCAATGTAAGCCACACTGGAAACGTGGGCGAACGCCACATCTGATCGAGCGTGTTGGCCCAGGCCCAGTTCATGCGCGATATCCCTTAGTGGCGTCCTTTGATTCGAACATTTGCAGAAGTGCCTGCCTCGTGGGGATGCAAATGTTAGAACCGGACCACTAGATGGCGAACGCGCATTCGACATGTGCGAGCTTGCGAAGGCCACCCCTCTCGCAAGACAGACATCCTGCGCGACATCTTTTCAGAAACGCATGCGCGCCGCTCGGCGGCACAAATGATGCGGATTTCTGAACCGCCACGCTAAGCCGATAACCTACTTCTGCGAACCGGGCCTTTTGACGGCAGATGAACAGCAAAGCCGCTTCACCGCCGATGCATCCCATCAGGAAACCGCGAGCTGGCTTTCCTTGGCGACACGCTCGAACGCTTCGGTGGAGCTCTTGATCCGGTACTGGCAGTCGTCTCCATCAGTCGGAAGCAGCCGGATCACTTCATAGGTTCCGGTCGCGGCCGGACGCGCGACATTGCTCGCCGTAAAATAGACGGTCTCTCCGACCCTGTATTTGTGCTTCAACGCCCATCTCCATTACGCAATAGGTCAGCTTCCGCCGTCGGTCCCCGCTGCTTTGGCTGACTGAAAACTGCGTCGTTATAGCACGCCCCATCACTTTTTGGCCAGCGCGATGGGGACATGGCAAACACGACGATTTTGCAGGATTATCAGTTAGATAAATCGCCGGTATTGGGCGTTTCGGCGGGTCTAAATGGCCGTCTTTACGGGCGCAAAAACCGGCTCGGGAACCAGAGGTTCTATCGAGCAAATAATACCGCCGGGCGTTGTGTCCCGGCGGCCGTCAAAAGCTGCTTTTTGGGGTTATGCGGTGTGCGGCAGCGTGCCGTTGGGGCTCGCCTTGTCGACCGCATTGGGGAGCTGATGCGCCAGAACCTGCGTGATCTGGTCCACCGGGATGTTGTACCGGGCCGCGAGCTGCCTGACGGTGTCGCTGCCCAGCACCTGCTGCAACTGCTCTGCCGTGATCGGCAGGTTCTGGCCGTTGCCAAGCCAGGATTTCACCTGGTCGCCAAGACCGGCCTGCTGGAGCTTGGCCACGATGGCCGATAGTCCGCCCTGGCCGCCTCCGCCGCCCAATACCTCGCCGAGCACAGCCGGCAGGACCGCACCCTCGAGTTGTCCAAGCGCGTTCTTGAAAGCCGGCGAATTTTGCAATGAATCGAGAATTCCCATGGCCGAACCCCTTTGGGTGAGCTGAGCGACGTCGGTTCCAAATTCAGACTGGTTTTGCCCCACGAGGTCAAGCCGCCAGTTCGGCCCTGGCAGCCGTTCAGACATCGCGGCGGCTCGCCGGCTCGCTCCGGCCGGCATCACAAATCCATCACATCGCGACGAAGCTGAAAACCGCGGATCAATCCCGGCGGGAAGACGGAGCCGGTTCCACGTCGGGCGCGTTCGGGCCAATGTCTTCGGAGGGGACGATCTCATCGGCTTGCGATTTGAGACGCGCGGCCTTTTGCACCAACAGTGCCGAAAGTTCGGGATTATTCGTCTCGCGAGCAAAATTCATAAGCGCCATCATCTGACGCGACAGATACGCCCTACCGACCATAATTCTGGCACCCCCAACAAACCGTCTCGCGCTGCTAACGTTCGCAAGCGCAATCGGTTTCCTGAAAAGTGCAAAAGTGAACGAAGCGGGTTCCCGCGGAACCGGGAAAAAACAGCAGAACGCGGCGTTCTTTTCCGAACAGAAACGATTCGGAAAAATCAGGCCGTTTCGAATTTCTCGATAACGATGGTCTCGGCAAGCGCCGCCTTCGTCCATTCTGCGAAAGCAGGCTGGGCCATCATCGTGTCCATGTAGCCTTGCGACTGTTTGCTCACGGCAACGGCGTAGGTGCGGAAGCGATGAACCACGGGCGCGAACATCGCATCCGCCGCGCCAAAGGCGCCGAACAGAAACGGCCCGGATTGGCCGTAGCGCTCGCGGCATTCCGCCCAGATCTCCTCAACACGCGCGATGTTGGCGCGCGCTTCACCCGACAGATCGATCGCGCGCACTGGCCGATGCAAGTTCATGCCGCACTCGTTGCGAAGCGCCGCAAAACCCGAATGCATCTCCGCTGAAACGGCGCGGGCGTGCGCGCGATGGGCGGCATTTTCAGGCCAAAGCCGCTTTTCCGGAAACCGCTCGGCGACATATTCGATGATCGCAAGCGAATCCCACACCGTGACCTCGCCATCGACCAGGATCGGCACTTTACCCGCACGCGAGACGTCGAGAATGCGTTGCTTGTCGGCCGCCCCCGTATAGAGCGAGATGAAAACCTCCTCAAAGGCGATGTTGTTGGCGCGGAGCGCGAGCCACGGCCGCATCGACCACGACGAGTAGTTCTTGTTGCCGATCACAAGCTTCAGGGTCATTTCAATCCATCCTCAGAGACGTGAGCAGCACTTTGCCATGTCGGCGGGCACGGGTTCAAGATCGCGCAGAAATCGCCAGCCCGTTGCCGCCGCCAGGTTGGAATCGGGTCACTAGCATGGCAGCATCCGCGAAGCTTCAACTGGGACCACGCATGCGCGCTTATCTCATCGATATCCTGGCGGTCGGCTTTTTCGTCATCGAGTGGGTGGTGTATGCGTATACGCTCGAGCACAGCGCTTATGGACGCGACAGCCTTTCGGCCCGCATGCATATCTATCGCGAAGTGTGGGTTCGCCGCATGCTCGACCGCGAAGCCCGCATGGTCGACATGCAGATCATGGCCTCCTTGCAGAACGGCACGGCCTTTTTTGCGTCTTCCAGCCTGATTGCGGTCGGCGGCGCGCTGGCGCTTCTGCGTTCGACCAACGACGCGCTCGCGGCGCTGAAAATGCTTCCCTTCGATATGAGCCCCTCGCCCGCATTGTGGGAAATCAAATGCGTCGGGCTGATCCTGATTTTTATCTACGCCTTTTTCAAATTTGCCTGGGCGTACCGGCTGTTCAACTACGTCGCCATTCTGCTCGGCTCGATGCCGCCGGCCTCGCAACGCGACACGCCGCAAGCCGAGGCGCACGTCATACGCACGACGCGAATGTTCGAGACGGCCGGACGTCACTTCAACCGCGGACAGCGCGGATTCTTTTTCGCGCTCGGCTATCTCGGATGGTTCGTCAGCCCGTGGGTCTTGTTCGTTTCAACGGCAGCGGTCGTGATCGTGACCTGGCGCCGGCAATTTGCCTCCAACGCCTGGCGGGCGATGGGAAGCTGAAAACCGCTCAGGGCTTGGCGAGCGCTGAAAACACCGTATCCGGCGCATGCGCAATCACCGCAAGCAGCGCACGAGCCGGGCCGCGCGGCATGCGCTTGCCCTGCTCCCAATTGCGGATGGTCTCAACGGGAACGCCGAGCCGGCTTGCGAATTCCAACTGTGTCAGATGAACCCGGCGGCGAAGATCGCGCACCGCAGGGTAGTTTTCCGCCTCGGCCGTTGCGATGGAAAGCGGCGCATCGGAAGCGCCCGCAGGCCGTGAATCGGCCATCACGGGCGCGAGCGGAAATTCCTGCCCGTCCCTCAATTCGACGATCCGTCCGTCCGCTTTCAGCCGAAGACGTTGCATTCTCGCCTCATCTTGCGTGCATTGCGGGCCGTCAAAGCACTGGCCCCGTGGATTAGATATTCAACGATACGCGTTAAGAGTTCGATTAACGATACTTTTTCTCAACCGGTTCGGAAGCCATTCCAAGGCTATCGAGGCTTTTTCTCATGCGGAGCTACAGTTCGAACCGGCTTGATCGATGCCAGCAGGCGAAGGCGTGGCTCGCCGGCTTCCTGACCTGTCTGGTCATGATCTGGTCCGGCACGATCGATCCCGCTTTGGCTGCGCCCCCGCAAGCTCCCTGCCCGCGTCCGGCGACTTTAGGGACCTCGCGGATTCTCGCGGTCGACGCCGCCGCGACGCCACGGGTGGGACGAAAGAGCTTTCCGCAAACGCTGCCGCTGGCCGATCACGAAGTGGTACTGACCTTCGACGACGGCCCCTGGCCCGCGACCACGTCGCGCGTGCTCGCAGCGCTTGCCCAGGAGTGCGTTCGCGCAACCTTCTTTTTGATCGGCAGGCCTGCGTCCGAACATCCGGAACTCGTGCGCCGGATCGCAGCGGAGGGCCACACGATCGGCACCCACAGTTGGTCACATCCGAGCCTGAAGCGGATCAAGCCGGAGGCTGCAATCGGTGAGATCGACCATGGCATTTCGGCGGTGGAAACCGCGCTGAAGGGGACGCCGACAACGGGCCATGTCGCGCCGTTTTTCCGGTTTCCCGGCTTCGAATCGACAACGGCGACGCTCGACCTCCTGCAATCGCGCGGAATTGTCGTGTTCGGCGCCGATCTTTGGGCTAGCGACTGGAACAGGATGACGCCGAAGCAGGAATTGAAGTTGATCACCGACCGCCTGAGCGCCGCCGGCAGGGGAATCATCCTTTTCCACGACACCAAGGCGCAGACGGCTGCGATGCTGCCGGCCTTCTTGCGGTACCTTCGCGACAACGGCTATCACGTGGTCCAAGTCAGACCGGCTGAACCTGCAGCCGCCGGCCACCACTAACATGCAGAAACATATGTGGACGTTCGACAATTGAGGCCGCATGCAGGTTGCGGCGTGGCATGATGGGTTCGGCTTTAGATGGGTGATGGAAGTTCCTGGATGAGTGGCGCGTGGCGTGGCGTTGGATTCTGGCGACAGGCGACCATGGCCGTTGGGCTCCTCGCAGGCTTGCTCCTCGCTGACTTGGCCGCCAACGCAGCTTCAGCCGCCGATTGCCCGGGGCATCCGAATGCACTCGGAACGTCGCGCACGATTGTCGTCGACCCGCGCGAGCATCCGCGCATCGGCACCATGCAGTATCCGGAAACGCTGCCGCTCGCCGATCACGAGGTGGTGCTGACGTTCGACGACGGGCCGTTGCCGAAGAACAGCAACAAGGTCCTGGAGATTCTCGCCGCCGAGTGTGTGAAGGCGACCTTCTTCACCATTGGTGGCCAGGCGCGAAATTCGCCCGAGGGCGTGCGCAAGTTGCTCGCTGCGGGCCACACGATCGGCACGCACACCCAAACCCATCCCTTGAGCATGAATCGCATGCCGATCGAACGCGCCAGGCAGGAGATCGATGACGGCATCGCCTCGACCAAGGCCGCGCTCGGCGACAATGCCGACGCGCTGGCGCCGTTCTTCCGGATTCCAGGTTTGTTGCGCGCCGACGCCGTCGAGGACTACGCGGCTCAACAAGGCATCCAGGTCTGGAGTGCCGACTATCTCGCCGATGACTGGCGGCATATTTCCTCGCAACGCGTCTACGATCTCGCGATCAGCCGGCTCGAGGCCAAGGGCAAAGGCATTCTGCTGCTTCATGACATCCAGGCGCGCACCGTGGCCGCACTGCCGCGAATCCTCGAAGCGATGAAAGCCCGCGGCTACCGCATCGTCCACGTGGTGCCGGCTACTCCCGAGCGGCCGGCAACGCCGACCGAGCCGCAGCAATGGCTGCTGCACCCGACGCCCGACGCGATCGCGCAATGGCCTGAGGTCCCGAACTTCGTGTTTGCCAATCATGGCGGCCTTCCCGCGCCGGCGCGCGCGGACTTCGATGCGACAGCGGAGGCGTCGATGCTGCGCCAGGTCGTCCTGTCGCACCCGTCCTGGCCCGAGCCGTCTGACGCCGCGCCGGGAAACGCGACCATCACGCTGGCCGCCCCCGCATCGACCTTGTTCGAGATCGAGGGCGGCCTCGATGCTGCCCTTCATGGGGCCGCCTTGTCGCGTCGTGGCCACAGGACGGCGTCCGCTGCACCCGCGGCATCGGGACCGGTCAGCACCAAACGGCTGTCCCGGCGCGAGGCGCGGCGCCTGGCCCAGGCGACCAGCCGGCATGCGCGGACTGCCCATGCGACCGGCCGGCAAGCCGCGCACGGCGCGGCGAAACCCTCAAGACAAAAAGGGCAAGCGGTGGCGACGGCACACCACGGGCCGGCCAAGCGGATGGTTCAGGTTCGGAAAAAGCGCGTGTGAGGATTTAGTTCGTCACGATCTTCGACACGCATAACAGCACGATCAACGCGAGAAACAGCAAGTCGATATACGACTTCATCTCGCCGGCGTGACGCAGGATTGCGACCTCGTTGACCACGAGCTTGCGCTGGGACGACGCCGAATGCCCCTCGCCCGCCGCAACCGCAAGACGCCGCGCTTCCACCTCGAGCCGCTCGATACGCTGAAAGAAGTAGAACGAGCGCAGCGCGGAAGCCGCGCGCATCGCGGCGTAGATCAGCACCATGATCGCCACGACGGCACGCTGGTTGTACTTGTCCAGGAAATTGAGGCTGTAATAGACGAGTGCAAGGAAGAGGAAGTTGGAAGCGAACCGGTAGGCGTAGCTTAGAAACTGCATGCGGGTCATCCATCCTGTGCAAGCAAGGCGGCCTGAATCGGCGTCCTCAGGAACTTCACGGTCGAATCGCAAGCCACGGCCGTGCTCCGGCGCATAGCATACGCCAGCGTCGTGATTGCGCAGCAACGGATACGCTCGACAATTGCATCCGGGATCAGCGGCGGCACCGCGCGAACATGGGCGAGTGCCCACTCGTACTCCGCGCACTGCCCTTCGTCGGGCGACCCGGCATTCCCAGATAATCTGTTTGTTAGAGTGCGCTCGGAGCCGGTTCTATTGAACCGCCTCCGTCGCGCAACGCCGTTGAACTATTCCGGGCGCGGCATGGTGCTCGCCGGAAGAGCGGCGCAATGATCGTAGATCTCGCCGGGCCGCGTAAACCAGACCTTGTCCCGCTTCGGATGATCGACGATGTGCTTCAGCGCGCGACGCAGCGACCGCAGGCGATAGGGCTGCCCCACCACCATGGTGTGAAGCGCAATGCCGCAGACGAGCGGTTGCTGCTCGCTCAGGTCCAGCATTTCCTCGAACTGCTCGATGATCATTTCCTCGAACTGCACCGCGGTGTGACGGCGCACGAGGATCTGCGGTGAATCATTGATCTCGAGCGGGTAAGGCACGGACATCAGCGGGCCCGAACGGGTTTTCATCCAGATCGGCTGATCGTCCGCCGGCCAGTCCATCAGATACTCGAAACCCGCCTCCTTGAGCAGATCGGGTGTGTGGTGGCTCTGCGACATCCACGGCCCCATCCAGCCACGCGCCCGCTGGCCACTATGACGCTCGATCTGTTCGCGGACATAACCGATGAGACGGGCCTCGTCTTCCTCCCAGAGTTGGCCCTGGCGCTCGGCATTGGTGCGGCCGTGGCCGATGAGTTCGTCACCGCGCGCCTTGATGGGACCAAGAATATCCGGCGCGTAATCGAAAATGGTGGTGTTGGCGAGGTGAGCCGCCGGCAAACCGAGTTGATCGAGCAGATCAAACATGCGCCACACGCCGACGCGATTGCCGTAATCGCGCCAGGCGAAGGAGCGCGCGTCCGGCGGCGGCCCCTCGACCGTCATGGCATGGCCCAGGCCGGTGCCGAAGGCGAAATGCTCGATATTGAGACCGATGTAGACGGCAAGCTTTTTGCCGTTCGGCCAGGTGTAAGTCGGGCGGCTCTTGATCGCGGAATAGGGATATCGGTTGTGATAAGGGAGACGCATGACTTTCCTTTCTGTTGAGGGTTTGGTCGTGAAGTCAGATACCGAGATATGCGCTCTGCACCTTCGGATCGCGCATCAGCTCGGCCGAGGCGCCCTCGGCCGTCTTGATGCCGAGCTCCAGGATGACGGCGCGGCTGGCGATTTGCATGGCCCAGTTGGCATTTTGCTCGGCGAGGATGATCGAAATCCCCTCGCGTTTTTGCACCTCCAGCAGAATCTCGCCGATGCGCTCGACAATGATTGGAGCTAGTCCAAGCGAGGGCTCATCGAGCAGGAACAGTTTCGGAAAGCTCATCAACGCCCGGCCGATGGCGAGCATCTGCTGCTCGCCGCCGGACAGCGAACTCGCGCGCTGGCGGGAGCGCTCCTTGAGTCGCGGAAAGTAGCCGTGGATCTGTTCAAGCCGAGATTCGAAGCTGCCGTCGCGCCGGCTGAAAGCCCCGACCTTCAGATTCTCGTAAACGCTCAATTGGGGAAAGACACGCCGTCCCTCCGGCGAGTAGCCGATACCCAGGCGAACGATGTCCGAGGACTTCTTGCCTTTCAGGCTTTCGCCGCGCCACCTGATGTCCCCGCCCGCAAGCGGAACCAACCCCATGATCGCCTTCATCGTGCTGCTCTTGCCGGCTCCGTTCGAGCCAACGAGGGCAACGGTTTCGCCCTCATTGACCTCAAGCGAGAGCCCGTTGGTGCCGGTCACCTGGCCGTAGCGCACCTGCAGGTCATCAATGGCCAGCAACGACATTGCTCTTCCCCAGGTAAGCTTCGATGACGGCAGGCTGACGCAGCACGTCCTGCGGCTTCCCCTGCGCGAGCTCCTGCCCGGCAGCCACCACAATAATCTGGTCGCAAAGCCCAGAGATGAAACGCATGTTGTGGTCGATCACGAGCACGCTGATGCCGCGCTTGCGGACCTGCAAGATGGCGTCGCGCACGTGATCCGTCTCCTCGGCGCTGAGGCCGGCGACCGGCTCGTCCAGCAGGATCAGACGCGGCTCGGCGGCCAGGGCGATGACGATACCGAGCGTCTTCTGGAATCCGTAAGGAAGACTTCCAGCGATGCTCTCGGCCACCTTGTCGAGGCCGAACCAGCCAAGAAGCTGATCCGTCAACCTGTCCGCCTCAGCCCTCATGGCCCTGGCCCGGCCGTTGCCGAGCAGCGACGGCACAAAGCCGGCGTATCGCTTGAAATAGGCCCCACGCAACGCGTTCTCGCGAACGGTGCAGCTGCCATACACCGTCGTCGACTGGAACGTCCGCACCAGACCTTTGCGGGCCAGTTCGTGCGGCGCGAGCCCCGTCACGTCTTCACCCGAAAGCATCACCTTGCCCGCGCTCGGTTTGATGACGCCACTCAGCAAGTTCACGATCGTGGTCTTCCCGGCCCCGTTCGGCCCGATCAAGCCCAGGATCTGGTCGGATTGAACCGAGAAGCTCAGGTCGCGTACCGCCTTGAGGCCGCCGAAAGTGCGGCCGAGGCCGCTGACGTCGAGGAGGTTCGTCACCGCGCGGTCCTGTTCATGCCAGACATCACCAACCTCCGGGCCCGGCCGAAGATCTCGACCATGCCGCCCGGAAGCGCGGCCATCACCACGATCAGGATAATCCCGAAGAAAACGCGCTGCAGTTCGACATAGCCGCGCAGCAGTTCGGGCAGCGCGACAATGAACACCGTGCCGATCAGCGGGCCGCCGAGGCTGTACATGCCACCGACCACATTCATGACCACGAGATTCAACGACTCGACCATGCTGAACGATGTCGGATCGATATAATGAAGGAAGAAAGCGAGCAGCCCGCCCTGCAGCCCCACGAGGCCGCAGGCGAGGACGAAGATGATCACCTTGAGCCGGATCACCGGCACGCCTGAACATTCCGCGACCCTTTCGGCCTCGCGGACGGAATTGATGGTCCGCCCGATCTCCGAGGAGAGGATGCGCGCGCAAAGCGCGACACAGGCGACCGACGCAGCCAGGCAGACATAATAGGTCGCAATCGGACTCGCGAGCGAAGGATGTAGTGGCGGCACGCCCGAGATGCCGTTCGAACCGCCCGTCACGGAGGTCCACTCGACAAAGACCATGCGAATGATCTCGCCGAGCAGGAATGTCACGAGCACGAAGTATTTGCCCGTAAGGCGCAACACGACCGGGCCGATGAGCAGTGCGAGCAAGGCCGGTCCGGCCATGCCGATCAAGAGCCCGAGCGCCGGAGGCACGCCGAACCTTGTGACCGAGAGCACACAGCAATAGGCGCCCACGCCCATAAAGGCCGCATGGCCGAGCGAGAAGTGCCCGGTCCGGATGATCAAGTGGAGGCTCGTCGCCCCGATCGCATTCAGGACGATAAAGGTGCCGATCGTGAACAGGAAAGGATTTGGCACAAACAGCGGCCAGCCGCACAGAAATGCGAGAACGAGCGCGACACCGGGCCAGAAAACGTTTCGGGACACGACGAACGGTTGGGCTTTCGTCAACGATAGCGGTGTTCGACGCGCTCATCGTGTCACTCCGGCACTCCGAGCAGCCCCCAGGGGCGCAGGATCAGCAGAGCGATCACGGCCCCAAAAGATACGAAGGAGGACACCGCGGAGCCGTAGAAAGTAGAAAGAAAACTCTCGCCGAAGCCGAAGATGATTCCGCCGAGTGCGGCACCGGGGATGCTGCCCATGCCGCCCAGGATCACGACGATGAAGGCCACCATCAATGGCCGGTCACCCATGAACGGAGACAAAGCGTAGATCTGGGCGTAGATGCCTCCGGCCAATGCGGCCATGAAGATCGCAACGAAGAAGGCCAGTTTGTAGATCAGCGCCGTCCGGATGCCTTGCGTCTCGGCGATCTCGACATCCTGTGCGGCGGCCCGCATCGCCAGTCCGTAACGGCTGAGGCTCATGAAAGCCCAGAACGCGAGCAGGACCACGGCGGCGATCGCCACGACGAGAAGCCTGTCGGTCGGAATGATGAGGTCGCCGAACACCAGCACGCCATCGACGGCGGGTGGGATCGAGCGCTCATAAACATCGAACAGCACAACGCACGAAAAGACGATCGCGATATTGAGCCCAAGCAGTCCGATCATGCTCTGGAACATCTTCTGGTAAAACCACTGGAAGACGAGAACCTCGAGCACGAGGCCGGCGGTCGCTACCCCCAAAGCCGACAGCAGAATTGCCGGAAGATAGGGCAGCCCCAGCACGCCATAGAGATAATAGAGCGCATAGCCGCCCAGCATCGCAAAAGCGCCGTGCGCGAAATTCACGACCTTCATGATGCCGAACAGCAGCGTGAACCCCAGCGCAATCAAGACATAGATCGCGCTGAGGCTGATGCCGTTGAGAAAAACCTGACCCAGGACCGTCGTCGAAAACATCAGCGGTCCCTAACCTGTCGCAATGATCCTAATGCGCGCGATGCGAATTGCCCGAACGCACGATCATTTCTTTTCCGGCTTGAGTACGGTGAGCGCGTGCGGAGCGCCGTCCTTGACCTCGGTAATCCAGAACTTGTTCAGAATCTGATGCGCAACCCCGTAGTCGCTCTTGCCGCCCCAGGAGACCGGGCCGTAGATTCCGGCGTCGTATCCTTCAATCTTCACCAGTGAATCGCGGACCTTGTCGGTATCGAGCGAGCCCGCGTCCTGCATCGCCTTGAACAGAATCTTCGTGGCATTGTACCAGCCCGGCGTTTGCGCGTTGATCACGCCCGACCACCTCGCCCGATAAGCTTCCACGAAGGCTTTGGCGCTCGGGTCGTTGAAATCAAAGACGTCGTACGACAGAAAGCCGTTCGCGAGCGGACCCGCGATGGACACGATCTCATCGACCGACGGACCTCCGACCTGCCAGATCATCTTCTTGTAGCCGACCTGGCGCGCCTGCTTCAGCAGCAGGCCTGCTTCACCCGGCGCATTGCTGTTGAGATCGAGCAGATCGACGTTCTGCGCCAGCATTCGGGTAAGAAGCGGCATGAATTCCTTGGTGCCGCGCTCGTAGGTCTCTGACCAGACCTCATACCCGTTCTCCTTGTAGGTCCCGCCAAGCGTCGGCAGGATCGCCTGCCCGGTCGCATCGTTCGGAACGATGATCGCGACTTTCTTGAGTTCCGGGTGATGCTCGCGCAGCCACTTCACCATCGCCGGCCCGAACTCGATGTTGCTGTTCATCGCGCGGAAATTGTACGGCGAGCCACTATCGTTCTTGAGAATCTCCCGAGCGTAGCCATTCGACAGCACGATCACCTTCGCCTGGTTCGTGATCGGCACCACGGCCAACGCAGAAGGCGAACCGATCGGCCCAATGATGAACTTCACGCCGTCCAGATTGATGAGCCGTTCTGCCGCGGTGCGTCCACCGGCTGCCGTATACTGGTCGTCGTACATGATGAGTTTGGGCTGAAAGGTCTTCTCGCCGACCTTCAGGCCACCGGCCTTGTTGACCTCGTCGACGGCCATTTCAACGCCGCGCTGCACAGCCAGGCCCCACGCGGTACCACCGCCGGAGAGCGGGCCGATGCCGCCGATTTTGAGTTCCTCCTGAGCGACCGCCGGCGCCAACGCGCAAACCGCCAGCGCAATAGCGAGCGGAACGGCTCTCAATATTCGAGACCGCATCATCGTCCTCCCTCCCAAGCTGTTATGATTAAACTGTTTCGCTTGGTGCAGGCGCGCAGCCGGCGACTTGCAGCCGTTACACGCTCAGTGCATAGATTCGTATGCGAATTGAGTTTTGTCGTCAACGCGCGCTTCGCTTCGAAAATCGATCCGCTTGCTGGATTTGCCCGAGGTCGTTCAGCTTGAGGCAATCTGGAGTAGACCTCAGCGGCGGCCTAACGCTGCGCGTCAGCCGACCGTTGCCGCGTGAAGGCGACGTCCTGCGCGCACTGTCTGGAGACATCAAAATGGAAAAGGCGTTGATCGCGTCGGCATCCGAGAGCGTCAATCAAGAGCGCGCCCAGGTCGAACAACTGTTCGAGCGGATCGCTCAGGCCAGCCGCGACGAGCCCGGAATCACGCGCGCGTCTTACGGTCCCGACGAGACCTTCGCTCACGGCGTGATGTCAGCTCGCGCCAGGGATCTCGGACTCGAGATTCGCACCGATGCCGCAGCCAACACTTACATGACGTTGCCGGGGCGCGACCGCACGCTGCCGCCTGTGATCACCGGCTCGCATCTCGATAGCGTGCCTCATGGCGGCAATTTTGATGGCGCAGCAGGCGTGGTGGCTGGACTGACCGCCATTGCGGCAATCAAAAGAATGGGTTTGACGCCCGCGCGCGACATCACCGTCATGGCCGTACGCGCCGAAGAGAGCGTCTGGTTCCAGGTATCGTACATTGGTAGCCGCGGCGCCCTTGGTACGCTTCCGCGCGGGGCGGTCGATGTCATGCGCGTGGATACCGGCCGCAGCCTTGCCGATCATATCGCCGAGTGCGGCGGCGACCCGAACGCGTTGCGCCGTGGCGAGCGTCACCTCGACCCCGCCAGAATCCATGCTTTTCTCGAGGTGCATATCGAACAGGCGCCGAGCCTCGTCGAGGCGAATATCCCGCTTGGGCTCTGCACCGCGATTCCAGGCAACTTCCGATATCCGAATGCGAGAATACTCGGACGCCATGATCACGTCGGCACGCCCCGAAAATTCCGGCATGACGCGATGATGGCCGCGGCAGACATCGCCATGACGCTCGACCGCATTTGGCAGGACAATGAAAACGCGGGACGGCAAATGGCCGTCACCTTCGGACGCTTCCACACCGATACCAGTGTCCACGGAATGACCACCGTCCCCGGCGAGTTTTGCTTCAGCCTCGACGTGCGCGCCTACGCGCCCGAAATCCTGTCCGACGTCGAGGCGCAGTTTCACGCCGCCATCAAGGACATCGAACAACGCCGCAAGGTGACCTTCGAACTCGGTCCCCGCGCCGAGGCAGCGGTTGGCGAGGTCGCCCCCGGCATCCTCAGCGGCCTGGAAACTGCAGCAACCGCGCTTGGCATCTCCACGATGCGTCTCGGAAGCCCGGCCTCACACGACGCCGCCGCATTCGCGAAGGCCGGCGTCCCGATGGCCATGCTGTTCGTGCGAAACGAGAATGGCAGCCACAACCCGGCGGAGGCGATGGAGATCGACGACTTCCTGCACGCCGTCTCCACGCTGACGCTTTGGCTCGTCAACGAAACCTGCGACCGGCAATACCGCTCGCTAGCAATATCATCGCCAAACGGTGCGCCGCGCTTCGATCCGGCAAAGTGCGGATACCGTCACAAGCGCGGCGCACGCGATGGAAGTCGGTCGCCGCCTGATAAGCGCCCGCTGCGCGCAGGCATAGCGCTTCATCGAATGGCCGCCCGACGAGTTGGAAAGCCACCGGTACACCGGCCGCATCGAAGCCGCAGGGAACGCTGATCGCCGGCACGCCGAGGAAATTGAAGGGCCGGGTAAAGGTCGTCATGCTGCGGACGACGCGCAGCACCGCCTCGCCCCCTTCTGCCTCGACATCGGTTTCACGGATCGTCGGGACCGGGAACGGGATAACCGGCGCGTGCAGCAGATCGATCTCGGCCATGGTCTCGGCGAGAAACTTCTCGAGCAGCGTGCGCCGCAGCCGCAGTGCGTCGAGATATTGCGTGGCGGGTATGTAGAAGCCGGCTTCGATGCGAACCCGCACCTGAGTGGCGTAATCCTGCGGCCGCGTTCGAATCCAGTCGCGATGCATCGTCGCGGCTTCCGACTTGATGATGGTCTCACCGATATCGGCGAACCTGACGAGATCAGGAAACGGAACCTCGCGCAGCGTCGCACCCCGCGCCTGCAAGGCGCGATGGCTCGCCTGAAGCAGGCCAGCGATGGCTGGGTCGATCGTCTTGAGGACGGCATCACCCGGCACGCCGATTTTGACGCCAGCAAGGGAGATGTTCTCCAACTGCGACAAGTCCGGAAGCGGACGCGTGCTGGTGGTCGCATCGTCTGGATCGTGGCCCGCAATCGCCGCGAAGATGATGGCGCAATCGCGCGCGGTGCGCGCGAGCGGACCGACATGATCGAGGCTCCAGGAACGCGCGATGGCGCCATGACGGCTGATCCGGCCATAAGTCGCCTTCAGGCCGACAACGTTGCAGGCCGCGGCCGGGAGTCGGATCGAGCCGCCCGTGTCCGATCCCAGCGAGCCGAACGCCAAACGCGCGGCGACCGCTGCACCCGAACCGCTGGAGGATCCTCCGGTGATGCGGGTGCGGTCGTACGGATTGCGGGCGGGACCGTAATGCACGTTGTGCCCCGTCGGTCCGGCCGCGAATTCCGACATGTTGAGGGTGCCGAGATCGACGGCGCCGGCCGCATCCAGCCGCATCAGCAGCGTGGAAGTCTGTTCGGCCTTGACGTCGCGGAGGATCTTGCTGCCGCCGGTCGTGACCTTGCCCTTCCGGTACAGCAGGTCCTTGTGCGCGAGCGGCACGCCGTGAAGCCGGCCTCGGGACTTTCCGGCTGCAAGCTCCGCGTCGCGTTCGGCGGCCGTGCTGAGCGCCTCATCCTCGTCGAGACGGATGAAAGCATTCACCTCCGGCTGCCAGGCCTTGATCCGCTTGAGGCAGGCCTGCGTCGCCTCCACCGAACTGATGCGCCGGGTGGCAATTGCGTCGGCTATTTCCGACAGGTCGAGGAGTGCCGGATCGCTCATGAAGTGACACCATCGAGCGCGCGGGCGAAATGGGCCGGCTCATCCTCGAACCGCAGCACTGCCCTCTCGCGCAGCACGGCCGCGTTGAGCCGGCTAACCTCCGCCGCCAGCTCGGCTGCTCGCGCGTCGCTCACGGGCCCGTCTTGCAACCCGGCCCCAATCGCCTTGATCACTCTTGAGTTGACCGCGTCCATGCCGCCCCCTTCTCCGCTGTCATCGCCGGATCGTTCACCGGATCTGCAGATCGAATGCTCGCCCGTCGGAGCATAGACGTTCATTCCCGCACCTGACCACGAGGTGCAAGGACCGGAGAAAAAGTCCAACAATTTCAACTATGGATTTTTGAGGTTGGTGCGCTCGGAGGGCGGTCGCACTTGCTGCGATTTCAATAGCTTATCCGAGTGACCGAATGAAAGGGTGCCGCTCTGACCCAAAGGTGCCTTTGCGAAACAGCCGACAGCCTTGTGCCACTTCATACCCCCTGACAAACGATGACGCTAGGGCTGGATTGCCAGCGACGCACTCGGCCACTTGCCCACCAATCCTGCAATGGAGGGACAACGGCCCAACGCAGCTCGGTCGTCGCCGGCCCGATCGGCCTGGATATCCGCAAGCGGAGACCGTGCGCTTGCCTGGTCTTGCCGCCGAGGCCCAGAGGAGCAATTGACGCCTCTCTACCCGGCAGCGGCTTGGGGTTCGTTGTCCTCTGTCAAGCTGATCGGCGCGAGTCGTTTGCGATTTACCGTGAGATCAAAGACGTCGAAGCGGTTGTAGTAACCGGCCACGTCGTGGAACTGCTTGGGTTCGACGCAGTCTGAGAGATCAATCGTGTGGTAAAGCAACCCCTCGTCCGCGCAAAGCGTGCTGCTAATGACCTCGCCCGATGGCCCCAGCACCATCGAAACGCCGCGCGGAGACTGCTCCAGCGTCTCGCGCGCCTCTGCATCGAGCCCGCGCAGTTCGTGAAGGGTGGCAGCGTCAAGAAAGGCGGAGGCGACGATATTGAAGACCTTGCCTTCGAAGGAGTGCGCGCCAGCGCGGATGCGGATGGCGGATGCGAGATCGTATCGTCCTGCCTGATTGGGCGGCCGCGTTGGCCAGACCGGGGGATACGACGACACGTGGATCTGCTCGCCTTGCGCAATCAGCGCGTAGCGCGCCAGCGGATTGGTGTTCTCGCCGCAGATCAGCATACCCAACTTGCCGATTTCCGTCTCGCAAACCTTGAGCCCGGCGCCGTCGCCATTGGCCCAGATCAGCTTCTCGTAAAAGGTCGGTACAAGCTTGCGGTGGTGATTGAGCAGCGCGCCGTCGGCGCCGATCAGCAGGTTGGAATTCCAGAGGCAGCCGACCGACGCCTTTGAGCTTTCGCTGATCCCGATCGAGACCACGATGCCGTGCTCACGCGCAGCCGCGCAAAGCTGCTCGACTTCGGGGCCGGGCACGGCGATCGAGTTCGCGGCCAGCTTCTTGAACGAGTCGTGGCTCTTGATCGGCGCCTGCACCGCAGCCCACACCGGGAATCCGGGGACAAAGGACTCCGGAAAGGCGATCAGTTGCGCACCGGCGCCGGCGGCCTCAGCGATCAGGCTCACGGCCTTTTCGACGGTCGCCTGTGCGTCGAGATAGACTGGCGCCAAATGCGCGGCGCAAACCTTCACTTTTGGATAGACAACCATCTGCCCGGCCTGGGTTAGAGAGAGGTGCGGCGCACCGTTCACGGTGCGCCGCGGGTTTGCTTACACGGCCATCTTCGACAGGTCGTGGCGGATTGGCATGTTCTTGGCCAACTCCTCCTTCGGGATGCGCTTCTTGACCGCAAGCTTCCCGTCCTCCACCCGACTGATGTAGCAATCGATAATGCCGACATGATCTTCCTTTCGGATCATCTTGTCGCCTTGGGGGTGCGCGAGCGAGTTCTTCATCTGCATGCCTTCGAGCGCCTGGATGACGCCTTCGACGTCCTTGCGCGTCTTGTAGCCAGACGCTTCCACCGCCTGCTTGATGGCGAAGAGATCCTCCCAAGCCTGCCAACCGTGGCTCTTGTCCATGACGCGCTGGCCGCCGATCTCGCGGGCATCGACCTCGTCCATGCCCATGAGCTTGATGAACTCCTTGTGGTACTCGTCATTTTTGGCGGCAAGCTGCCGCGGGAAGTTCTCGAAGAAATAGAGCCCTTCGGCAGCTCCCTGGACATCGGCCGGTGCGATCGCTTCGATGCTCGCCGACGACGAAAACATTTTCATCTTTTTGTCCAGCCCCATCGCCTTTGCCTGCGTGTAGAAGGCAACCGACAGCGAACCGATGAAGGCGGGCAGCAACACCTCGGTGTCGGCCGGAATCTGCGCCAGATAAGGCACGAAGTCCTTGGTATCGAGCGGCACCGGAATCGAGGTCAGCACCTTGCCGCCGGACTTCTCGATATAGTGCTTGGATTCCTGATTGGTGCTCTGGCCCCAGGCGTAGTCGGCATAGATCACGCTCCATACCTTGCCGAAATTCTCGACGCACCACGGCAGGCTCGCCGCCGCGATCGAATAGGTGTCCGTGCCGGTGCGGAAGGAATAACGCGTTCCCTTGGAGCCGGTCGCCTCCGTCGCCTCGCCGGTGGAGAAGTAGATGGTCTTGAGCTCGGACGCGATCGGGATAGCCGAAAGCATCACGCCGGAATGCACCGAACCGACGACAAATTCGGCATTGGAACGCTGGATCAGGTTACGCAGCTTGCGGGCGCCACTCGCCGGATTCGATTCGGTATCTTCGGTGACGAGTTCGACCTTCCGGCCGGCGATGCCGCCGCCCTTGTTGATGATTTCTACCGCGGCCTTTGCCGCCTTGTCGTGCCAGTAGCCCCAGGACGAGATCACGCCTGTGAGGTCGCAGTGATGGCCGATGACGATTGGCCCCGAGGCCTGGGCGAACGCGTCCCGCATGATCGTGAGGTTAGCGGTTCCGGCGGCGCCGGCTGCAAGTGCACATTCGAGAAAGCTGCGGCGGGATAGTTTTCTTGCCATTGCTCGATCTCCTCTATGAATGACATCAATGCTTCGACAGCCCGAGGTAGCGATGCACGATCTCGGGCCGGGACTTGAGATCATGCGACGTTCCGGAATGGACGATAGTGCCCTTTTCCATCAGGAATACACGCTGGCAGAGCTTCAGCGCCGTCTCCACATTCTGCTCGACCAGCAAGATGGAAACCCCGCCTTGATTGATGCGATGGATCTCGCGCCTGATCTGGGACACAAGCCGGGGCATGATGCCTTCAGTCGGCTCGTCGAGAATGATGAGCTTCGGACCCATCATCAGGCAGCGGGCGATGGCGAGCATCTGCTGCTCACCGCCGGACAGCGTATTTCCGGATTGCTTGAGCCGTTCCTTGAGCCGCGGGAAGCAATCGAACACGTAGTCCTGCCGCGCTGAATCAGGTTTGCCGGAAATTCCGATGTAGAGATTTTCCTCGACCGACAGGCCGGGAAAGATGCCACGGCCCTGCGGCACATAGCCGACTCCCTGCCGCGGCACCTGGTGCGCCGCAATGCTGCCGAGCTCAGTGCCGTCGAATTCCACCGAACCGAATGAGCGCCGGACAAGTCCCATGATGGCCCGGAGCGTCGTTGTCTTGCCAACGCCATTGCGTCCGAGCAGCGCCGCGGCTTCACCGGGCTTCACCTCGAGGTTGACCCCCTGCAGGATATGCAGCTTGCCGATATGAACATGCAGATCGCGGAGACTAAGCATGGGCGGCCTCCTCGACATAGTCCTCGTCCTCGGGACGGCCAAGATAGGCTTCGCGCACGCGTTCGTCGGCCGAGATTTCTTCGGGGCCACCGGATGCAAGCACGCTGCCTTGCGCCATCACGGTGATATCGTCGGCAATTTCGAACACGACCTCCATGTCGTGCTCGATGATGACAATATCGATCGATCGCGCCAGCTCCTGGATTTTCTCGACAGCGCGCTCGGTCTCCGCCGGACTCATGCCGCAGGTCGGCTCGTCGAGCAAGAAGAAGCCGCGGCTGGGCGATCAGCGCCATGCCGATCTCGAGCAATGCCACGTCGCCATAAGACAGCGTGCCGGCGGCGCGGGAGGCGAGCGAGGTGAGGCCGATCTGCTCGAGAATGCGCTCGACGCGCTCGGCGGTGTCTCGGTCACGCGCGGCCGGGCGGAACGGATGCAGGAAGCGGCTGCCCGCCTGTGCGGTGATCCACAGGTTGTCCGCGACGCTCATTTGCGGAAACACGCTCTTGATCTGCAATGTGCGCTTGATCCCGAGCCTGCTGATCTCGTGCGGCTTCAATCCGGTGATATCCCGGCCGAGAAAGAAGACTCGGCCCGCGTCGGGCCTCAGCATGCCCGAGACGAGGTTGAAGAAGGTCGTCTTACCGGCGCCGTTAGGACCGATAATCGCGTGGAGGCGACCTCCGGGCAGGGAGAGGTTGAGATGATCGACCGCAGTTAGCCCGCCGAAACGCTTGACGAGATTGTCGATGCGAAGGACCGGTTCGCTCATGGATCGGTCCTCAATTTGGCCGCGGCTCCGACCGCGCTGGCGTCTCCAGAGCCGCTGAAGCGCGAAAGAAAGTCGCGCCAGAGCCCGACAATGCCGCGCGGGGCCAGGATGACGACGAGGATCGCCATGACGCCGACGATCAGCGAGTGATGTTCCCAATGTGTGGAGACGAGTTCGCGAATGACGATGAACAGCGCGGTACCGATGAAGGGGCCGAACAGTGTGCCGGCGCCGCCGACAATGGCCCACACGACTGCTTCACCGGACACGTTGTAGAACATGTAGGAAGCCGAGGCGTAGCGGCCGAAAAAAGCAAACAGCGCGCCGGCGACGCCGGCGAGAAACCCCGCCATCACGAAAGCCGTGAGCCGAAGCCCGTAGATATTGAGGCCGATCAGCGAGGCACGCACGTCGTTGTCGCGCACGGCGAGAAAGGCCTTGCCGAGTGGACTATGCGTCACGCACCGCATCAGCCACAGGCAGAGCGTCACGGTGGCCAGTATGAAGAAATACTGGAAGGTATCACTGGCGAAGGAGACCTGCGTGCCTCCAAAGGAGAACGTGGGCGGTAGCGAAAAATTAACGCCATCGTCGCCGCCCGTCAGCCATTTCTGCGTCACCGCAAGGAAATAGAAGATCAGCGAGAACACGACGGTGATGATCGCGAAATAATGCCAGGTAAGCCGCACCGCAAAGATGCCGGTGACGAAGGCCATTGCCGTTGCCGCAGCGACGCCAAGCCCGAAAGCCGGCCAGAAACCGAGGCCGAGCTGGTCGATGCCAACCGCCACGCCGTACATGCCGAAGCCGAAATAGAGCGCCTGGCCGAACGAGAGCAGACCGATATAGCCGTAAAGCAGATTCACGCTGGCGGCGAACAACGACCAGATCAGGATTTCGGCGATCAGGCTGACCCAGAAGCTGTTGACCAGCGAGGGAATGAGCCAGGGCACCGCAAGCATGAAAGCCGCGAAAGCGCCGAGCAGCGTACGTTCGATGATCGTGCGGCTCGTCATCGCGTAAGCCCCTTGAACAGGCCCTGCGGACGCAGCAGCAAGACGGCGCTCATGAGTACCAGCGAGGCGATGCGCGCCACTGTCGGATCGGCAAAGCTCTGGATCACGCCCTCGAGAAATGCCAGCAAGACCGCGGCAGCTGCGGTCCCGGGCAGGTTGCCGAGCCCGCCGATGATCACCGCCATGAAGCAGAACGGAAGGATGTCGACGCCGCCTCTGAAATCGACAGTGGTGATCGGCGCGGCAACGGCGCCGCCGAAGGCAGCGAGCGCGAATCCGATCCCAAACGTGAGGATGTAGATGCGCTGCGCCGGGATTCCCATCGCGATGGCCGTATCGCGATCGTGACGCACCGCGCGCATCCAGGTGCCGAGCTTGGTGTGATTGAGAAAGACGAAGAAGCCAAGGAGCGCGACGACCGCCACCGCGGCGGCGAAGAGGCGGTAGACTTCGTATTCGATGCCGAATAGCGGGATCGTGGTCTGGATCGGCGGCAGGATACGGCGCGGCGTCGGCCCAAAGCTGATACGCACGCTTTCCTGCAAGATGAGCGAGAGGCCGAACGTCGCGACGATGGACAACCCGGCTACGTTACCGATCGGCTGGATCACGACACGCTGGATCAGCGCGCCGAGCAGGAAGCCGATCAGCGGAGCGGTGATGAAACCGAGCCAGAAGCTGCCGGTCGCCTGCAGCGTGAACCAGGCGAGCACGGTGCCGACCATGAAGAAGTCACCATGCGCGATATTGATAACGTCGAGAAGGCCGAAGATCACGCTCAAGCCAAGCGCGATCAACGCGATGATCAGGCCCCAGATGAGCCCGTTCAACCCCAGCAAGAGCAGCGTGTGCATCATGCGACGCGACCTGTCACGCGGACCTCATCACTTTCCAACCATCCCCTCCCCGGCGCAAGTGGACACGACGCCTCATAAGTCTTTTCGCAAAAGTCCCGATATGCGGCAGAGTGTTTATGCAAGTTTCGTGCACACACGACCGACCGCTAGGCCACCCCTTGTCCCGTTGCGATTGAATTGAACAACGCAGCCGGCACCATGTGACGGTCCATACGCAATTCGGCAGGCGTCAATCCCAGCGCCAGGCCGACGAGTTGCGGCAGGTGCAGGACCGGCATATCGAGCGTCTCGCCCATATCTTGTTCGATTTCGCGCTGAAAGCCGTCGAGCACGGTGTGGCAGAGCGGGCAAGGTGTCACGATAGTCTTGGCGCCATTGGCTTTGGCCGATCGAAGGTGCTGGCCCGTGAGTTTGATGGCAATACGCTCGTCGTGCGCGGCCGTGTGGAAGCCGCAGCACTCTGTGCGCCCCGAATAGTCGATCGGCTGGCAGCCGAAGATTTCGGCAAGCCGCTCCAGCGCGGCGTTGTTGCGCGAATCGACAAACCCGTAACGGCCGGGAGGCCGGGTGATATGGCAACCATAGAAGGCCGCAACGGTAAGACCGGTGAGCGGTTGCACTACCATCGCGCGCAGCCGTGCCTCGCCAATATCCTCGTGCAGCACCCAGAGGAAGTGGCTGATCTTGGTGTGGCCGCTGTAATGGAGCCCCTCCTCCGCCAGCCGCGCATTGACGTCCTTGGCGAGCTTGCTGTCGCTGACGAACGCAGCATGCGCATCAAGCAGATTGAGTGTGCAAGTATTGCAGATGGTCATGAGCGGCAGATCCTCGCGCTCGGCGAGCGCAAGAATCCGCACGTTCAGGGCATAGAAGCCGGCGGGATCAATGGCGCGTAGTTCGCGCGCGCCGGTGCAGGTTGCCGATTCCAGCGGGATCAGCGTCAGCCCGAGCCGCGCCGCCACCAGGTGCGTCGCTTCGTTGAGCTCGGCGCAGGTCGAGCGCGCGGAACAACCGGGGTAATAAGCGAACTTCATCCGATTTTCCTCGCCAGGAGACGCCGCGCGGCATCGGCGGCTACGGTCTTCGCCCCAATCAGCGTACGCAATGGGCTCACCTTGCCGCGCAGCCAGAGGCGAACGATGCGCGGAAACCGCATTAGTGCGCGCAGACCCTGTACACGCAGGACCAGCGCGCCGGGGTCGACGCGGCCGCGCGCTGCAACTATGGCGCGCAGCGCCAGCGAGTGCTTCGCCATCGCCGGAAGACGAGCGGCGGCCTGCGCTTTCAGCGGCTCGATAACCATGCTGACGATGGGTATCCCGGCGGGGCAGACCTCCTCGCACTTGTAGCAGGACACACAATTGAAGATGCCGGTCTGCGCCAGCGAGCGCGCCACCTTGTCGCCAGCGTTGCGCGGATCGAGTGCGGTCTGGCCGAGTTGCACCAGCGGCGCCGGACCCGCGAAATCGGTGAGGTCGCCCAGGCCGACCACCGGACAGGCCGAGTAGCAACACATGCAGCTGATGCAATCGAGAGCCTTCGAGGCACCCTTCATGTCGGTATGGGTGAGAGGTTCGGGGAACTGCGGGTAAGGCTCGGCACGCTCGAGCCAGGGCTCCAGGCTCGCAACTTTGCGTTCGTAGGGTGTGCGGTCGACAACGAGATCGCGCACGACCGGTAGATTGCGCAGCGGTTCGATGGTCATGACAGGCTCGACCGCTTCCCAGCAGGCAAGCACTTCGCGACCGTTCATGCGCAGCGCGCACGTACCGCACATCTTCGAGCCGCAGAACCAGCGATAAGCGAGATCGGTTGCCGCGTTCTCGGCGATCCAGTTCAGCGCGTCGAGTACACGCATCCACTTGCGGTAAGGCACCTCAAAGTCCTGGTACTCCCCCCTCGCCTGGGCGTCGGCGGCACGCCGCACCCGCACTTTCAAAGGTTCACCTTCTGCGAGGTGCGAGTTGCGCGCGCGCAACGAATCCTGCCGCTCAACCTGGCCGCAACGGAAGGCGCGCGGCGACTCTTGTGTTGTGGTATCTGCGCCGCTCACCAAGGCACCTCGAGATTGTCTCTGGTGACGAAACCGGGCGCGAAGAATGGCAACTCGTATGGCCGCTGCTCGAAGCGAAAGCCATTATCGGTCTTCTTCAAGACGTTTGCCGTGAGCCAGTTCGCATTGTCGGTCTCGGGGAAATCCCGGCGGAAGAACGGCCCGCGACTCTCCTTTCGTTCCAGCGAGGACTGGAGGATTAGTTCGCACGCTTCCGTCATGTTCACGAGGTCGATGGCATCCAGCCACTCGTAATTCGCTGTCCGCGCGTGCGAGGCGAGCCTCATGCGAGGGATAAGATCGAGGCGAATTTCCTCGATGTCATCGAGTCCGGACCGCAGGCTCGCGGCATCCTTCTCGACGCCCGCCTTGTCCCACATCACCTGACGGAGCCGCTCCTTGATTTTGACGGGAACGAGACCGTCGCCGGAACCGTCACGCAGTATATCCAGGCGCTGCCCTTCGCAAGCGACCTGCTGTTCGGGCAGGTCGCACGGGGCCAGCCGCGGCAGATCTGCGGCGACGCCGTCAGCGACGACCTTGCCATCATAAGTGGCGAGGCCAATCAGGCCGTTGCTGTGTCCTCCGAGTCCGCCGGCGACATAGAGCCCGGGTACCGACGAGCACATGCTGGCGGTGTCGACGTCGATGCCACCTTGACGGTAGTGCGCCGTGACCGCGGTCTCCACCAACTCACGCGGAAAGTCGAGGCCGAGTTGGCGATAGGCTTTGCCATAGGTCGTGTAGCTATCGACCTCTGCCGGGTCGCAGTGGTCGAAGCCGGCATAGTAGCCGCCTTCATAGCGCGCCTTGCCGGCACGCACCTGTTTGGCCAGCGCCTTGAGCTGCACCGTATACGGGCCAAACGCGAGCGGATCGTCCTGTTGCTGATTGAAGAATTCCTCGCCGGCCGAGTTGACCATCCGCGCCGACTTCTCCGAACCGAGCATCGGATTGGGGTAGACCTGCATGCGTTGCCATGTCGGCGGATCAGCAATGTCGTTGGTGTGCCACCACTGCATTTCGAGATTGACGAGCGTGGCGCCGGCACGCCAGCCGAGCGCGATCCCGTCGGCGGACATTTCGCGTGTACCGGTCGAGCGGACATGCAGGCGGTCGGAATAGCCGGTTGCGAGGATCACCGCCCGCGCCAGTACCACGATGTATTCGCCGCTGATCGTATCGAGGCAGAAGACGCCGCCGACTGAACCGTCGGGTCGGTGCAGCAACGCCGTTGCCGCGGTCTCTTCCAGCCGCGGGATCCCGGCCTTGATCACCTGCTTGCGCCGAAGATCCATGAACGGCACGCCGGAATTGCCCTGCATATTGGCGGCAATGGAGCGAATCTTGCCCGGGCTCGTCACCATCTGACCGGCATCGTCGCGGCGGAAATACAGACCGGCTTCCTCAAGCTCCGGATAATAGATCTTCTCCAGCCACTCGCCGCAGCGCCGCGCCCAGTGCTGATCGATGAGAAACTGATTGTGGTACTTGATGAGGAATTCGGCGGTGTTGCGCGCGTTGTCTTCGGTGTTGCCGAGCGCGCGGCCGGAGATCACCAGATTGCCGGCAAACAGCGAGGCACCGCTCTTGCCGGTGAGCCCCTTGCAGATGATGAGCGGCCTGATCCCGAGCTTTTGCAGGTTGAGCGCGGCATAGCAGCCAGCGGCCCCTCCGCCGATGACGGCCACGTCAGTCGTCTCGATGCGCATGCGGCCGTCCCCGCTTTGCAAAAATGCAGGCTTCCAGCTCACCGTCCAGAAGCCAAATCCCTTTGACCTACCAAAGATCTAGGCCCGGGACTCTGTTGCTGACCCCTAACTCAACATGCGCCGACGTGAAGCGCATTGTGTATTTTTGCACCACCCTGTGCCACTTTGCGCTAGCTTGTATTTGACGAGGACCCGGGAGCAACGCCGTGATGACGCCGGATGCGACGAAATGGGATGACCTTCGCGTGTTCCTCGAGGTGGCGCGGCAAGGGAGCTTGCATGCGGCGGCCAAGCGGCTGCGTCTCGATCATTCGACCGTGTGTCGCCGGATCGGCAAACTCGAGTCCCTGCTCTCGGTGAAGCTGTTCGATCGTACGCGCAAGGGCATCGCGATCCGCAGCGAGGCGCACGACCTGCTGAAGCACGTCGAGAAGATGGAATTCTATGCGAGTTCACTGCAGGACGCCGTGGTGCGCGCGGGCAACGACGCTGTTCAGAGCGTCCGCATCGCCACCATGGAAGGCATCGCCAGCCAATATCTGGCGCGGCGGCTGCCGGCGCTGTCGCGCTTCACTTCCAATGTAAATATCGAACTCGTCAGCATTCCTCAGACGGTCGATCTCTCGCGCAAGGAGGCCGACGTCTTCCTGAGCTTCTTCAACCCGAAGGCGCCGGGGTTGACCAGCACGCTATACGCGGAATTTGCGCTGCACCTCTACGCCTCGACGGACTATCTGCACGCGCACAGCGCGCCGAAAAGTCGCGACGACCTCGTAAACCACGTTTTCGTCGGCTATATCGAGGACCTGCTCTCCATCCATGCGGTGCGCTGGCTCGATGAACTGGTTACCGCGCCAAAGATGAGCTTCACCTCAAACAGCATTTTAGCGCAAAGCAATGCCGCGGCCGGCGGGCTCGGTATCGTGCTGCTGCCAACCTTCGTCGGCGCGCACGTCTCCAGCCTGCAGCGCGTTCTGCCCGAAGTCTCGGTGCTGCGTGACGTATGGGTATCCGTGCGCAGCGAACAGCGCTACCAACCACGAATTAAGGCCGTGACCCGGTTCCTCCGGAGCATTTTCGAAGAGGATCGAGAGTTCTTGCGCGGAAAGCATTTGAGCGCGCCGTAATCACCACTCGAGCAGAGCGGACCGGCTTGTATCGCATCAGGCAACGGCTCCGCTCCGCCAGTCGGTTACGACGTTTTTCCGCCACGCTCGTTAAGGCACAACGTTCGAAATCCGCTCATCAAAGAAAGGAGTTTGGGAGTGCCCTGTTCACACATGCATCAAATCAAGATCGTCACCCCCAGCGCGCTTGGTTGCGAGGAATGCCTCCGGATTGGATCGCGTTGGGTGCATCTGCGGCTCTGTCGCAATTGTGGGCACGTCGGATGCTGCGATCAGTCCCCCCATCGTCACGCTCGAAAACACTTCGAAGCCACGGGTCACCCCATCATCGAGGGCTACGACCCTCCTGAGGGGTGGGGTTGGTGCTATGTCGATGATATTGAAATCGACCTTCCGAGCCAAACGCCGCACAACGGTCCGATCCCGCGTTTCATCTGAAAGCTCCCGCGAGAGGAAGCCCAGAAGCTGCCTCATTGAATCGAGGATGACAGTCAGCACTAGGCTACACCACCCCGAGATAGCTTTTCTTTATCTGTTCGTCATTCATCAAATCTGAAGCGGCCCCACTATGCGCGATCCGTACCAGTTTCCAATACATAAGCGCGCTCGACTGACTGAAGCACCTTCATCGCATTTTGCTCGGCGACAAGGATTGTCACGCCGTTATCGTTGATGCGCTTCATGACCAAAAAGATGTCGTCGATAATCTTCGGCGCGAGTCCGAGCGACGGCTCGTCAAGAATGAGAAGCCGCGGCTGCGCCATCAGCGCCCGACCGATCGCAAGCATCTGCTGTTCTCCCCCCGAGAGAACGCCTGCGAGCTGGTGTACGCGCTGACGCAGGATCGGGAAATAGCTCTCAACTTGCTTCAGGTTTTCGCTATAGCGCTGCGCGGGCGGAATGCCGGTAGGCGCCAAGCTGCAAATTTTCCTCGATGGTCAATTCGGGGAACAGCATTCGCCCCTGCGGCACATGAATGATGCCAAGATCGACGATCGCCTCGGGCGTCAAACCTCGAAGGGAACGGCCGTCAAAACGAATGTCGCCGCCGTGGATACGCGTGAATCCCGAAATGCTGCGCATCACCGTGGTCTTGCCTGCGCCGTTCGGACCGAGGAGGCCGACAAAGGCGCCATCCGGCACAACAATCGAAACCGATCGCAGCACATCGATGCGATTATAACCGGCCTTGAGATCGACGAGCTCAAGCATGGCTCGCCGCCCGCCCAAGATAGGCCTCGATAACCCGAGGATCCCGCTGAATCTGCTCAGGCTCCCCTTCGGCTATTTTTTCGCCGTGATCGAGCACGTGGATCGTCTTGGCAAGCTGCATGATGACACGCATGTTGTGTTCGATCACCAGCATCGTTACGCCCAATTCTCCCGCGATGCGCCTGCACGTACCGATCAACTCCTGCGCTTCGGCTTCGTCCATTCCCGACGTCGGCTCGTCGAGCATGAGAACGCGAGGCCTGCTCATCAGCGCCCGGATCAAATCAACTTTCTTGAGAACGCCAAACGGAAGCTCCGCCGCGCACACCGGGCCAAGGTGCGACAGCTTAAAGGCGCTTAGAAGCTTTTCCGCCTCCTGGCGAACCTCCTGCTCGGCGCGCTCCTTGGCAGGAGTGCCGACAAAATCCTGCAGCCAGTTCGTCGCGCGTCGTTTGAATGCACCTGTTGCAACATTCGCAAGAACGGTCTGATCGCTAAACATTTCGGCGTGTTGAAACGTGCGGCCAATACCTTCACCTGCGATCCGCGAAGGCGACAGATCCTGTATTTCCTTGCCATCGAGCTGCACGCGGCCGCCGGCCAGCGGGATGAGGCCGGAGATCGCGTTGATGAGCGACGTCTTCCCCGCTCCGTTCGGCCCGATCAGGCCGTGGATTTCACCGCTTCCGATCGCGATCGAAACCTTTGAGACCGCGCAAAGGCCGAAGAACCGTACCGTTACTTCTTCGATCCGAAGCGCATTGATCATTGCGGGGTCCCCGCACCTGATGCCAGATCGGCTTTCGGCCTGACCCAATAGCGCCGCAACGTCGGCAGAAGACCGACGATGCCGGTTGGCATGAAGATCAGCGTCAGCAGCAGTACGGCGCCGAATACAAATTCGTTGTATTCTTTCATGCTCCGCAGCAATTCGGGCAACACCGTAAACGCGATCGCGCCGATGACTGAACCGGCGACCGAGCCCAGCCCACCTACGGTGATAAAAATGATGTGGCGGACCGACGTCAGCAGATTGAATTCGAGGGGGTCGATAAAGCCGACCAGAGAGGCATACAGTCCGCCGCCAATTCCCGCATAGAAAGATGCGATGACAAAGGCAATGAGCTTCGTGCCTGCCAGCGGGACGCCCAGCGTCTGGGCGGCCGCCTCGCTATTTCGGATCGCGTTGAACGCGCGGCCGGTCGGCGATCTCAGCAGAGAATACGCCAGCCATACACTGACAAGGGTAATGATGAGGATCACATAATAGAAGTACAGATCACTCGACAAGCCGCTGCCCGAAAACGAACGGTCGCGGCGATGAAAGTCCACGCACGCCTCCCGTGATCGACGGCAGGTTCTCGATCAGAATTTGCGAAAATTCGAGAAAGCCGAGCGTTGCAACGGCGAGATAAAATCCCTTCAGCCGCAGCGCAGGGAAGCCGACCAGGACGCCGCAGGCCGCGCTGAACAGGCCGGCGAGCGGTAACGCAAGCCAGTAACTGAGGCCGAGCCTGGTACAGAAATAGGTCGTTGCATAAGCACCGATCGCCATGAACGATGCCTGGCACATGGATATCTGGCCGGCATTGCCGGTCAGGATATTAAGCCCGACCGCTATGATCACATTGATCAAGGCCAGACAAGCCACGAAATGATAGTAGGACCCAAACAGTGGCGGCAGTACAAATGCCAGCGCGACGACGGCGAAACAGCAAAGGCCGGCAGCTGAAAGCATTTTGGATCGGTCAAACACGCCGCGCTTCCGCCTTTCCGAAAAGACCGTTCGGCCGCAACAGCAGCACCGTCATCAGGATGACGAACGCGGTGATGTCCTTGAAAGTCCCTCCAATGAATGCGCCGCCGAAGGTCTCAAGAACACCGAGTATCAACCCGCCGACGACAACGCCGAGCAGGCTATTGAAACCACCGAGAATGGCGGCAACGAACCCCTTCATGATGATGGAGCCGAATTCCGGCTGGATGCCGACCAAGGGGCCATAGAGTATGCCGGCCAACGCCGCCAGGACGCTGCTGATCGCGAAAGTGAGCGGAAACACAACACTGACGCGGATGCCCATGAGCCGGGCGGCCTCCTGATTTTGCGCAACGGCCTGAAGCGCCTTTCCGGTGAGGTTCTTGCGAAAGAACAGCGCCAGCAAAGCTGTAATGATGATGGAGCAGCAGATGATCCAGAGATATTGCGGGTTGATGTTCACATCGCCGATGCGAAAGCTCATATCGTCCAGCGGCGACGGAAGCGTGGCGATCATCTCCTGCCAGGATAACCTCAACGCGTTCTTGATCATCAGGCTTATCGCCATGGTCGCGACGACGATGGTGAAAGACGGGGCGCGCATCAGCGGTTTGATCAGCACGCGTTCAAACGCCGCGCCGATCAGGGCCATGATGAAAAGGCTGAGCAGCAGCACCTGCCAGTAGGGCAGATGGAAGTACGCGGTAAGAAAAAGAGCGACATAAGCGCCGAGCGCGACCAGCTCGCCATGCGCGAAATTGAGGATGCCGGTTCCCTTGAACGCGAGGACCAGGCCGAGCGCCACCAGCCCGTAAATGCTGCCCGTGCTCAGCCCCGCGACCAGAAGCTGGATAATGATCGAAACGGTCATCGCCCTGTCCGGAAATAGAGGGCAGGACGTTCCTGCCCTCCTCTATGCACGGCTACTTCTTGAATTCCTTCAAGATCTCGCTTTCGTGCTGCGGCTCCCACTTCAGGGGCACCCAATGCTGCGCCAACACCACCATGATCTGTTGACGCAGATTTCCGATGTGGTGCCACTTGGTGAAGGTGCGCGGGGAAGCGATTTCACTGACGCGATAGTCGCTGATCGTCTCCAGCGCATCGACGAGCTTTTCGCGTGTCAGGTCCGGGCCGGCCCGCCGCATGGCTTCTGCAATGACGTTGATTTCGGTGTAACCCATGATGTCGTAGAGATTTGGGCGCCCTTTCGGGGCGTTGGGCATGAACTTGTTGAACAGCGTCATATATTTCAGCATGTCGGGATGGCTGGAGTCCAAATAGACCGGCGTCAGCCAGCCGCCCATGTAGCCCTCGGCCGCAAGGCCTGCGTTGATGATGATCGACTGATCCACCGCAGCAGCACCTCCGTAGATTGGTGTGCGCAGGCCGAGTTCGCGCATCTGGCGGATGATGATCGACACTTCCGGCGTCTGGCCGATAGCCACGACGATATCCGGATTGATCAGCTTCATCTTGAGGATCTGCGGCGTAAAGTCCTTGTCGCCCACCTTGAACTCGGCACGACCTTCGACTTTCACGCCGTACCACTTGTCCAGCATGCGCTCGGTGTTGTCGGCCTCGTTCTTTGCGTTTTCGTCCGCGCCACTCAAAATAGCGATACGCTTGACCTGCAAAAACTGGGTGAGGAATTCGGCATAAAGTTCGCCGAATCGCGCGGATTCGGTCGAAGCACCGCGAAACTGGTAGCGGCTGAACGGATGCGTGACCTGAGGCGCCGATGCGATGGCGATATAGTGCGGGATTTTTGCTTCACGAAGATACTCAAGCGTGCCGATCGTCGGATTGCTGCCCGACAGGCCGACGACCATGAAGACCTTGTCCTGCTCGACGAGTTTCTTGACGGAGGTCAGGGCCTTGGCGGGAGAGAAGGCGTCATCCTCGTGGATCATCTTGAGCTTGCGCCCATTGATGCCACCGGCGGCATTGATCTCCTCGATCGCAATCGAGGCGCCGTCGCGTCCGCCAAGTCCGAGAAATGCCGAGGGGCCGGTAACCGGACCGTAGCCGCCGAGCAGGATCGTATCGTTCGTAATGCCGTCTTCCGCCCACGCCCCCGAAACAGCGAGAGACAAGGCAACGGCCATCGCCCCGAACAACCTATTCATAGCCTTCGTCATACCCACCTCCTCTACTTGGAAAGATACATCTCCCGGCAATCCGGCTCGCGGCTCCTATTTTTTCATGTAATCGAGAGCGCCTTGCTGCAGATAGTCCTGGCGCACCGGCGAGAAGAGGTTTGCCATCTCGACGTCTTCGATGACCCATGCCTCATGCGTGACGTTGCCGGGGATGACCGCGCTATCGCCCGCCACCAGGCGCCTGCGCTTGCCATCGATTTCCATTTCGAGGACACCGGACAGGATCCAGAAAATCTGCTCCTCGGGGTGCTTGTGCGCGGAAGAATGGCCGTCCTTTTTCATGCGCCAGATCGTGAGCATCTGATTGGTGCCGACGATCATACGCCGGCTCATGTCGTCCGTGAGCTTCTCTTCCGGCATCGTCTTGGTGTTCGTTACATTGTCCAGCACACCCATCTTCGACACTCCTTTTGCGATTGATTGCGATTTCCTATGCCTTGGCGACGTGTTCCTTCGGCAAGAACTGGTCGGCAAGATAGCGCTCGGGATAGAACGTCGGTCGCAACTGCGCCCAGCAACGGTCGACTTCGTCTCTTGTGATCGGCGACTTGCGCTCGGACTTGAACAAAAGCCCGTGGATCTCATTCTTGATCCGATAGCGAACGAGGATCGGTAGCCGCGACAATATGTCGGCAACGGCTTCGCGGGAGCCTTCACCCCACGATGCATCATATTTTTCACGATCGGGGCCGAGGCAAAACATGCCGAGCTTCTCGCCCTTCCGTGCGGCAAGCAATTCGCTTCGCTGTTTCAGCGTTGCCTTTTCGTCGAGCTTTCCGGCTCCGTCGACGATCACGCCGTAGGCGTCGCACGCCTTTTCCCGGGTCACGAATCCGAGCTCGACATCGAGGCGGACATTTTCCGGATCGCGCTCGAGCGGATCACCGTAGCCGCCTCCTCCCGACGTGGTGATGCATACACGATCGCCGGGAACCAATTTGAGAAAATTGATTTTGCGTATCGACTGCTCGCGATCCGTGTTGGAATTGATTATGGCGGGAAGCATCCGTGCTCCCGTGCCGCCGCCCTGAGCGCCCCACGGGTGGAAGCGCGTGCGGTCCATGCCGCGCGCAATCACCGTTGCGTCCGGCGCAAAGACCTGGAACTCGAGCTGGATACCCAGTCCGCCGCGATATTTACCGGGGCCGGCGCTGTCCGGAACGAAACCGTATTTGCGAATGACGATGAACGTCTCCGACTCCAGGATTTCCGCCGGCGTGTTGCGCATGAAGCCAAGCGTAAAATCGACCCCGTCGAAGCCGTCGCCTACCGGGCGGCCACCCGAGCCGCCGACACAGGGATTGATGACGTGATTGCGCCGGTTGCTGCGCTCATAGTCCGGCACCGAGAGCAGCACGACCGTTGAAACGCCCGACCCCGCAGCCGGCATCCGGTCAGGCGCAGCCTGGCCGATCACCCCAATCAGTGTTTCCAGAATCTTCACGCCGGTCAGCGAGCGCAATCCGATGGCCGCCGGGAAGATTGCATTGACCAGACAGCCCAGCGGCAGATTGACCGTTATCGCGCGAAAGAAACCGGCGTTGGTCGGAATGTCCGGATCCTGGCTAACGATAAAATACATCAGGCCGGCGATGACCCACGGATGCACCTTGCCGGAGGTCGGCACATTGTAGGATGAATCGACCTGCGGATCCGTCCCGGTATAGTCGAGATGGATGTCTCCCTGTTCGTTCACCGTCATCGCTACGTGGATGCGAACGGGCACGTCGGAAATCGTGTCGTCTTCAAGATAGTCCGAGAACGAATAGGTTCCCGGCTTGAAGCTCTTGAAAACCTTCCGCGCCTTCAACTCGGAATAGGTGAGGAGGTCTTCCATCACCGTGCGCATCTTTTCGACGCCGTGGCGCTCGGCCAACGCCTTGAGTTTGGCGATCGCCACATGGTGCCCGGCTCTGAGGGCCTGAACGTCGCCCCACATCTGCTGCGGAATCCGGACGTTGTTGACCATGATGGCGCGGATGTCTTCGTTTACCTCACCACGGCGATAGAGCTTCATCGGCGGGACACGAAATCCCTCCTGAAATGTGTCGGTGAGACCCGGCGCGATGCTTCCCGGTACCGAACCGCCCATATCGGACGAATGAATAAAGCCCCAGGTGAAGCAGAGCAGTTCCTTTCCGACGAACACCGGCGACCACACCGTAATATCGGGAACGTGGGTGCAGCCCGCCTTGCTCAGGAACGGATCGTTGGTCACGGCGAAATCGCCTTCCTCGTAATCCTTGACCGCATTGATGCAGTCCGAGAACGGCAGACCGAGAAGCGTGCTGGAGCCCAGCGAACGCGGATAGGCATAGAAATAGCCGCCCACCGTCGCAAGTGCGGTCGCAAAGTCCTGCGTCTCGCGGATGAATGTGGTGTGCGACGTCTTCGCCACCGTGACGGCCATCTGCTCGGCGATCGCCGAGAATATCTTGGCAAAAATTTCGAGTTCAATGAAATCCGTCCGGATGCGGGCGCGATCGGGATCCGCATCGATGTCCGTGATGGACGGCAACTGAGCGTTCAATTTTTGCATCATCGTTTCCTACTTCCGGACCAGGTGCAGGACGCCGTAGGCATCAACTTCAGCATTCCAGTCCGGCTTGACGAATGTGGTTGTATCGTCCTGGTCGACGACGCACGGGCCGGCGAATTTGGCTCCCGCGCCGAGATCGATGCGGCGGTAGACAGGAATGCTCTGACGCTTGCCGTCAAAATAAACCTGGCGTTGGCCGACCGGCGACGGCTTCCCCTTCATGGCATCCAAAAGGACAGGCGGATTTTGCTTGCGCCGACCGATGATGGTGAGGCGAATATTGACTAGCTCGCCGGGAACGTGCGGCTGCACCACGCCATAGAGTTGCTCGTAGCGCTTGCGGAACGCCGCTTCATACCCAGCGCTATCGGCTTTCTTCAGGATGTCGCCCGACATGGCGACTTCGGTGTTAAAGCCCTGCCCTTCAAAGCGGACATCGCCCGAACGAACCGCGACCACGGAATCGATCAGGTCCATTTCCTGATCGAGCTGCTTTCGGGCCTGCGCCTCTCGATCGGCGAACCATTCACCGATCTGCTTCCAGTTCGGCGCGTCGAGATGTGCATTCACAGTCTGGACAAAATCCATGCGGAAGTCCGCCGACAGCGAACCCAACGCGCAGAACGTGCCGGGCGAGAGCGGCACGACCACCCGCCGTATTCCGAGTTCGTCGGCGAGCAGACACGCGTGAGTCGGTCCGGCGCCGCCATAGGCGAGGATCGCAAAGTCGCGGATGTCTATGCCGATACGTCCCTCAATCTTGCCAATGCCGGCAATGAGATTTGAGGTCGCGACGCGTAACATGCCTTCGGCGAATTCATCGGGCGTGTATTTCGTCAGTTTGGCGAGATCGGCAATCGCCTGGCTGGCGCGCTTCTCGTCGAGCTTCACCCGCCCGCCCAGGAAATTATTGCCGTCCAGTATACCCGCGGCCAAATAGGCATCGGTCGTGGTTGGCGCGGTGCCGCCTCGGCCATAGCAAACCGGCCCGGGATCGGCGCCTGCACTCTCCGGCCCCATCTTCAACACGCCGAGGTTATCGAGCCGGGCAATGGATCCTCCGCCGGCCCCGACGGAAACGACGTCGACGCACGGGAAGATAACCGGCAGGTCGCCGATGCGCGTCTCGTTGGAATAAGGAATTTCAGCGTTGGAAATGACGGCAAAGTCGCTACTCGTGCCGCCCATGTCGAAAGCGATCAGGTTGTCCAGCTTGCAGCTAGCCGCAAGCTGCGTCGATGCGATGATACCTGATGCCGGGCCCGACATCAGCGTTGTACCCGGGCGATCCCTGACGATCCGCGCAGGAAGCATTCCGCCGTTGGATGTCGTGATATTGACCGGACCAGTCAGGCCAAACTCTCTTAAGCGCCCTTGCAGCCTGTCAAGATAGGTCGAGACCTTCGGCGCCACGAACGCATTCATGACAGTAACCATCGTTCGCTCATATTCGCGAATTTCCGGCCATATCTCGCTCGACAGCGACAACGCCATAGAGGGATGCCGTACACGAATTAACCGCGCCGCCTCCTGTTCGTGAGCCGGATTCCGAAATCCGTTGATGAAACAGATGGCCAGCAATTCGGCGCCCTTTTCCACCAATTCGTCGGCGGCCTTCTCTACGCTTGCTGCATCAAGCGGCGTATCGACCCGGCCATTGCCAAGTATGCGCTCGTCTACTTCACGCACAAAATTCTTGCGCACCAGCGGCCGCGGCTTTTGCGTGTAGAAATTGAACGGGTCCGGCATTTGCAGCCGCCCGACCTCAAGCACGTCGCCAAAACCGCGGGTAACGATCAAACCGACATTCGCGCCGTTACGCGTCAGCACGGCGTTCAGTGCCAGCGTCGTGCCGTGAATGAACGCCTGGCACTCGTCTGACCGGCGGTTCTGTTGCTTCAAGATTCCGGCGACGCCGTTGACCACGCCCTGCTCGACGTCACGCGGCGTCGTCTCGGTTTTAAAGAAGAACTGTTGCTTGGTCTTGGAGTCGATCATGGCGACATCGGTGCAGGTGCCCCCGATGTCGACACCGATCAGAAATCCCCCGCTGCCATCAGCAGTTTCCATTCTCTTACTCCCAACGACGCCGCGCCTATTTTTTTCCAACCCTCATTTTCGAGACGGTTGGGCGCGGATTTGCGCTTCTGATCAGATCGTTGATTTTCTCGGCTTCGCTCTTGGCGAGTTGGACAATCCTGTCCAGCGCTTTGCCCTCGAAGCGTTCCTGCGTCACACCCGACATCGCAAGCGCGCCGATGCAGCGGCCAACCGAGTCCATGACCGGGGCGGCGACAGCGGAAAGCTGTTGCTGATTTTCACCATGCACGATGGATACGCCGCGGCGTTCTATCGCGCCGAGCTCGGCACGAAGCTTCACCGGGTCGACCACGGTCTTGGGTGTGAACCGTTGCAGCTTGCCGCCCAACACCTCGTCGACCACCTCTTGTGGGCTGAAGGCCAGAATGGCGCGACCCGAAGCGGTCGGCATCGAAAGCGGGATGCGCGCACCGGGCTCGACATAGGCGCGCAACGGCTGAAGGCCGTTGACCGTCGCCACGTAAAGGAAGCTCTTGCCCTGGTTGATTGCGAAGGAAGACGTCTCGCCGGTGAGATGCGTCAGTCTGGTCAGGATCGGTTGGATCGTCGCGACGATATCCAGACGCGCCATGGCTTTTTCGCTGAGCTCCCAGACGCGAAGGCCGAGGCTGTAACGCTTGGTGCGCGGATCCTGATTGACGTAGCCCAGTGCGGCGAGCGTGCGCAGTATTCTGAAGATCACCGTGACGGATTCTTCGAGCTGCGCGCTCAGCTGCGTGACACCGATATCGCCTGCATTGTCCGCGATCAGCTCGAGAACGCGGAGCCCCTTTTCCAAGGTCAGAAGCGAGTAAGCGGGCGCTTTTGCCATTTTTCTATTATAGAAATCCGAATTTCGGTTATCGAAATTGAACCAAACAGGCAAATGGCTGTCAAGCTCGCAGAAGTTTCTTCAAGCCAGAAAAGCTCGGTGAAGGCGCGGAATGTCTGGCTTGGCTCATTAGCCGAAGCGGACTGCGACTAGAACTTGAGTCCGCTCTTCAATTCAGAGCGGAAGCTTTGCCGGACGTCCAGCAGATCCAATTTGCGCGGCAACCCTCGGAGCAAGTCACCTGTTGATTGAAGCGCACACGCAGGTTAACGAAAGAGCATTGCTTTGAACGCAACAGCCATAAGTAAAAGCTGCCAGTAAAAGGACCGAAGAAGAAAAGCGCGAAATACCAGCGGGGAACACACTCATGCCGACCGTCACCGTCAACGAGGGCGAGATCTACTATGAGAGTCATGGCGAGGGCCCACCCGTTCTTCTCGTGCCGGGACTGGGCGGTCTAGGCAGCTACTGGGGCCCGAACATTCCGGCCTTTTCTGCGTCGCACCAAGTCATTATCCACGATCACCGCGGGTTGGGACGGAGCAGCCGCTCGCTGATCCGCTACTCGGTCGACCAAATGACCGAAGACCTTGTCGCCGTTATGGATCATCTCGGCATAGAAAAAGCCCATCTCGTCGGACACTCGACTGGTGGCGCAATAGGGCAGACGCTCGCGATCACTCGGCCCGAGCGTCTACTCAGCCTTACGATCTATGCCAGCTGGACCAAATCCGACCCGTTCTTCCGCCGCGTTTTCGAGGCACGCCGGACCTTGCTGATGCAAGGCGGAACGTCTGCCTATGTGCGTTCCACACCCGTGTTCCTGTACCCGGACTGGTGGATCAACGACAACATCGATCTAATCGAATCGCGCGAGAAAACGGCCATACCCGCCTTTCCTCCTGCCGAGATCGCGGCAAGCCGCATCGACGCAATCGTCGCCTTCGACCGCACCGCCGGCCTCGGCTCGATCACTGTGCCGGCGCTGGTGATCTGTGCGAAGGACGACATTTTGACGCCGCCCTATTTCAGCCGCGCGCTTGCAAGAGCGATCCCCGGCGCAAAGCTCATCGAGCTTGATCGCGGCGGTCATTGCGCCTCCGAGAGCAACACCACCGCTTTCGACGCGGCCGTTCTTGACTTCATCCGCACCCATTCTTGAGCCGATGCGGAGCCACGCCCCGGATTGCAACGCCTTGAATAGCCCCGGACACCGCGAGAGGGTGAGATGATCGCGCAACTGGTTGCGTCCGGGCTCGCCCTCGGCAGCATCTATGCCCTTCTTGCACTCGCGCTCGTTCTCATCAACAAGGCGACCGACGTCGTCAATTTCGCTCAGGGCGAGATGGCTATGGTAGGTACCTTTATCTGCTTTACGCTGCTCGGCCGTACCGGCCTGCCGCTCCCGGTAGTGCTCGCGCTTGCGCTTCCGCTGGGTGCCGCGATCGGCGCAGTGACCGAGCGGCTCACGATGCCGCCACTGCGCTCCGCTCCGCCCGTCAACGGGCTAATCGCGACGATCGGCCTCTGGATGATCTTCCACCACGGCGCCGGCTGGATTTGGGGTTACGACCCGCTACGTTTTCCATCACTGTTCCCGCCGGAGCCAGTCAACATTCTCGGTGCACGCGTCGCGCAGAACAGCCTCGGCATCGTCGGCGTCGGTATCGTGGTGATGATCCTGCTCTACGTCTTCTTCGATTACACGCGCGGAGGCATCGCCATGCGCGCCGCCAGCATGAACCGCCATGCGGCGAAGCTGATGGGGGTCAATGTCGGCCGGGTCTCGCTGACGGCTTGGGCGCTGGCGGGCGCAATCAGCGTCGTCTCGGGACTGCTGGTCGCACCGCTCACCTTCCTCGACTTCGAGATGATGGTGTCGGTGCTGCTCAAGGCTTTTGCCGGCGCCATCCTCGGCGGGTTCAACAGCCTGCCCGGCGCCGTGATCGGCTGCCTCCTGATCGGGGTGCTCGAAAACCTGTTTGCGGCCTACGTCTCATCGGCGTTCAGGGACACTTTCGCCTTTGGCATCATCATCGCCGTGCTGATGATCAGGCCTCAGGGTCTGTTCACACGCCGCATCGCTCGGAAGGTGTGACGATGACCGCGCGCGTCTTCCTTGCCGTTGCCGGTATTTCGGCGCTTGCCGCTATCCCTTTCGGCCTCGGCAATTACGGCTGCTACATCATGGCGAGCGTGATGATCTACGCCATCGTCGCGCTCAGCCTTAACATCCTGATCGGCATGGGCGGGCAGATTTCGATTGGCCATGCCGGGTTCTGGGCACTCGGCGCTTATGGATCGGCGCTAGCTGTGACCAAGCTTGGCCTGCCATTTCTCGCCGGCTTGGTCGTCGGCGGCGCGGTGGCGGGCGCGTTCGGCGCCCTCGTCGCGCTGCCTGCTTTACGCGTGCAGGGCCACTATCTCGCCATCGCGACCCTTGGCTTCGCCCTGTTCGTGCAACAGGTTCTGTTCGAATGGGAGTGGCTTACGGGCGGTCGCCAGGGCCTGTTCGTGCCACGTCCGGTCTTGTTCGGCTTCGAGATCGTCAGCGATTTCGGCTATTACTACGTACTGTTCGCGATCTTCTTGCTGCTCGCCTGGATCGCGGGCAATTTCCGCAGCTCTCTCACCGGCCGCTCGCTGATAGCCCTGCAGATGAGTCCGGTTGGCGCCGAATGTTGCGGCATTTCTCGACCGCGCCACATTATCATCGCCTTCATCGTCAGCGCGGTATTCTGCGGCGTATCCGGCGCGCTATATGGACACTTACTCGGTCATCTCAGCACCGAAACTTTCTCGCTCGCCGCCTCGCTGTCCTTCCTGTCCATGGCCGTAATCGGCGGGCTTCATTCGCGGGCCGGCGCGTTGCTCGGCGGCATCTATCTCGCACTCGCACCCGAATTGCTGCGCGAGTTCAAGGATGCGCAGATGGTGATCTACGGCATGCTGCTGGTCGTTTGCGTGCAATTCTTGCCCGGAGGCCTGATCAGCTTGCCCGATCACGCCCGTTCACTTTTCAGGAGAAAGCCTTATGGCGCTCCTTGAGCTGAGCGGCGTATCGCTTTCCTTTGCGGGACTACACGCGCTGCAGAACGTCGGTTTCGCGGTCGAACGGAACCAGATCGTTGGTCTGATTGGACCGAACGGCGCCGGCAAGTCGACGCTCATCAACTGCATCTCGCGCCTTTACCGGCCCGATTGCGGCAGTATGCATTTCAACGGGCACGACCTGACCGAGTTGAAGTCACACCAGGTGGCGGCCATCGGCATTCGCCGAACCTTCCAAAATCTCGAATTGTTCCGCCAAGCCAGCGTTCGCGAAAACGTCACGCTCGGGCTCGCTTATCGTCACCGCTCAACCCTCGTCGGCGAGCTGTTGGGCCTTCCGGCCGAACGCGCCAGGCGTCGCGCCGCGGAGGCGGCCACAACTGCGGCTCTCGCCGCCACTGGGCTTTCGGCCGAGGCTGATCTGCAGGTTGGCGATCTTCCCTATGGCCTGCAGAAAACCGTCGAGATGGCGCGTGCGCTGGCCGGGCGTCCGACACTACTGCTGCTCGACGAGCCGGCCGCCGGGATGAACCCCGAGGAGAGCCGCGCGGTCGCCGACCGCGTGCGTCGTCTGCGTGACGATACGGGAATCTCGGTTCTATTGGTCGAGCACGACATGCGTGTCATTATGTCGACGTGCGACCATATCGTCGTGCTCGACCACGGCGAGAAGATCGCCGAAGGCACGCCTGCGGACATTCGCCGATCGCCGACGGTGATCAAGGCCTATCTTGGCGACGGAGCGGCCGATGCTTGAGATCGCCGACCTCTCTGCTCACTATGGCGCCGTCACGGCCCTCAGCCGGGTCACGCTGTCGGTACCTCAGGGCGCGATCGTGTCGCTGCTCGGCTCGAACGGCGCTGGCAAGTCGACTTTGCTTGGCTGCGTAACCAACAGCGTGCCTGCACGCAAGACCGGCGCAATCCGTCTCGCCGGCGAGGACATCGCGGAGCTGCCGACGGATGCGATCATCGCCCGCGGTCTAGTCCTTGTGCCGGAAGGAAGGCAGCTCTTTGCCGGACTGACGGTCGAAGAAAATCTGCGCATGGGGGCGTATGGCTTCGACCGCGGCCGGAAATGGCGCGTCGACATCGAACGCGTCTATGCCCTGTTTCCGCGACTAATCGAGCGCCGACGGCAGGTCGCGGCGACCATGTCCGGCGGCGAGCAACAGATGGTCGCGATCGGCCGGGCCTTGATGGCCAGGCCAAAAATCATGCTGCTCGACGAGCCATCGCTCGGCCTCGCACCGCTGCTGGTGCGCGATATCTTCCGTTTGATCGGCGAGATAAACCGCGAGGGTATCACGGTGCTGTTGGTCGAACAGAACGCACACCAAGCGTTGAGGATCGCATCGCAGGCCTATGTTCTCGAGAAAGGGCGCGTTACGCTGTCCGGACCCGCCGCGCAGCTGATGCAGAAGGACGACGTGATCGCCGCCTATCTCGGCGGTCCGTCATCAGAGGAGGAAGGAAATGCGACACACCCGTAGAACGATGTTGAGGTCGCTGGGCGTTGGCGCCGTCGCGGCCGCCCTGCCCCGCACCGCTCTTGCGGGTGAGCCTGGCGTCAGCAAAGACAAGATACTGCTCGGGTCGTTTCTGCCGCTGCAAAGCGGGCTCGCCGCCGGCGCGACCCAGATGAAGGAAGGCTGCGACGCCTACTTCCGCTCCATCAACGAGACGGGCGGAATTAATGGTCGCAAGATTGAGTGGATCGTAGAAAATGACTCCTACAATCCGCAGCAGACCACGGCCGTCGTGAAAAAACTGGTCGACCGAGACGAGGTCTTCGCGTTGGTGTCGACGCTCGGCACCGTCACCGCAGTTGCTGTACTGCCTTTTCTCGCCCAACGCGGCGTACCGGTCGTGAACCCGGCGGGTGGTCACAAACTCTTGAATTGGCCCACCGACAAAAACGTGTTCGGCATCCTGCCGCTGAGTTCAGAGATCGGCGAGTCGATGGCCGAATTTTCGGTCAACAAGCTCGCGGGCAAGAAGATTGCGATCTTCTTTCAAAATGATGCTTTCGGAAAAGACCAGCGAGACGGCGCGGTCGAGAAGCTCAAGCAATTGAGTCTGCAACCAGCGGCCGAGGCGAGTTACGTACCAGCCGACGTCGACATCAGCGCTCAAGCTGTAGCCCTCAAGCAGTCGGATCCTGACGTCGTCATTCTTGCTGTCATTCCCAAGCACGGCGCGCTGTTCGCCAAAGAAGCGCAGCGCCTCGGTTGGAAGCCGAAAATGGTTGGACACAACACGGTCGCCGATCCGGTCGTGCTTGATCTCGCCGGGCCGGAAGCACTCGAAGGAATCTACGTCAACCTCATGACGGCGGTATCGACGATGGACAAGCCGGCGGTGAAGAGCGCCAACGCGCTGCTGGGCAAATATTACCCCAACACCAAACCCGGCTATTACCCCTATCTCGGCATGGCTGGCGGCATCATCATGATCGAAGCCATAAAGCGTGCCGGCGAAGATCTCACGCGCGCGAAGCTCATCAGCGCGCTGGAGGGACTCGGTCATTTCGAAACTGGCGTGCTTCCGCCCGTCGACTGGAGCGCCAGCGAGCACGGCGGTCCAAAAGCCTTCGGCTACGCGCAATGGAAGGCGGGGCAGCTCGACGTCATCCAAAGTTGGTAAGTCGAAAACACGCCACGAGATCCTGACCAATCGGAAAGCGAGGAGACTACCAATGCCATTTGAAGTGATCATTCCTCCAGGCTCACCGCCGCCGCTCGCGCCCTATTCGCCGGGAGCAAAAGCGGGCAACATCGTCTATGTTTCCGGAACTCTAGCGCTGGACGGCGAAGGCAAGCTGGTAGGCCAGGACGACGCGCGGGCGCAGACCCGCCATATCCTTGAGAGCATCAAGTCGGTGCTCGCTGCCGCCGGCGGCTCGCTCAGCGACATCGCGTTCAACCACATCTTCCTCGCGGACATGAAGGACTATGCCGCAATGAACGACGTTTATCGCGAGTATTTCCCATCGAATCCGCCGGCGCGTTACTGCATCCGGGCTGATCTGGTCAAACCGGGCTTCCTGGTCGAGATTGCTTCGATTGCGCATCTATGACGCGCCCCCGAATCCGCTCTCTGCCGATCGATCCCGCGTTGTTGTGCCCCCTGACAAACATGACGCTGGATTGCCTGCGACCACTCGACCACTTGCGCATCAATACTGCAATGGAGGGAAGACGAGGCAAGCGCGCGGTCGGGGCGGGCGACGACCCCTGCTGTCGCCTCGGGATGCGCAAGTCGCCGAGGCCTACGCGACTGAATGCGAGAATCATGCCCGAGCGGCTTCGTTCCGTGGCCCTCCATTAGCCAGGCGTTTGGCTGATCGAGTGGCAAACGCGGCAGGCGTTTCGCCGCGACAAGTTTCTCTCTTGTCAGGATTAGCGATCAATTCGACGACCGCCCGTAGAGAAATGGCGAGTTCGCGGTAGCGCAACCCGCCATGCCTTCTTATGCGGCCTTGGCGACCTTTTCCGGCTCGGCCTGCTCCATGGCGCGCATATAGAGATCGAGTAGACTTTCGCGCTCGTCGCGCTCTTCTTGATCTTGCTTTCGAAGTTTGATGATCTCCTTAAGGATCTTCACGTCAAACCCTTCGCCTTTGGCCTCCGCGAACACCTCGTTCTTTTGTTCGTTCAATTCCTGCAACTCGTTGTCTATATTTTCGATCCTTTCGACAAACGCGCGAATTTTGCCGCCGGGAATGGTGACATCAGACATGGAGCCTCCCTAGTAAATGGAAGTGCGAAAATGACCGTAAAGAAATAACCAATGCGTTAACGTTGAGCCGGCAAGCGTTCAGATCAGAAAGAGCCCTCGTGTCGAACCGATCTCGCTTCACTACTGCTCGTGAGAGAGCGCTCGTTCGCGCGAGACAGGCTGAGCACCTTCAACGAAAAAAACCGGATCAGTCAGCGCTTGCGCGCTAGCTGATCCGGCTGAGATACGTCTCAGGTCGCTGAATCTCGTCAAACCGCGGCAAAACCAGCCTCGCGAGTCGCAAAGCGCACGCGCCTTGATGTGTATCAGCTTTCGGTAGGCTTCGCAGTGTTGCCGAAGACCTACTTCTTCTTGGCGGTCTTTTTCTTCTTTGCTTTCGCCTTCTTTGCTTTCTTGGCCATGTTTCCCTCCGTTGTCCCACAATTGGTTCAATGCAATTCGAACATCGACTTGCATGCCGATCAGCGTACACCACATTTGAAAAATTGATACGCTGGCTTGTTAACAAGGTAAACGCACGAGCGCGCCGCCATGTTTTTTCCGTGCGAGAGTCCGCGACAACGTCTGCACGCGCCCCTCGCATCATCATCGAAACGCATCCGCATCACGGTTGGCGCGAAGCTTTGCCGGGATTGACGAAGCTCCATAGTGGGAGTGCTGCCTCATCCGAGCGCTTTGTGGTTTTGGATACGACGGAAACGCCGGTAAGCTGAAACTTTATTGATACCCCGCAGCCGCCCGACCCGGCGTCATCGATTACTCCGATCGGATACCTTCGAGGCCTCGAAGAGATCTACTCGATCTGATCAGAAGCGCCGGCCTGGGTGTTTGTTACAAGACCGACGTGTACGTGAGCACCTCCGACTGACTTGGTTTCGCGAGGACGCTAGCTAGAGCCGGCAACTGATAAGGAAATACACAAAACCTTATCAGTGTGCGAACTGACCCAGTTTGACGTAAGAGCTTACCGGTCGCTAAGCTATCCTGATGTGAATTGGCGGAGAAACGGGCCGAGGGGGCGGACTACTTCGCACAGCCGAAAGAAATTCTAACGCTTTGCAGGAGCCGCCGTTGTAGCAATGGGCGGCACTCGATCTACCCACGGACGCACAGCCTCGAACGCGGCGGCCAACTTCAATACCCCAGCTTCATCGTGCCAGCGTCCCACGATCTGAAGTCCGACCGGCAGACCGTCCCGGGTAAAACCACAGGGAATGCTGACCGCCGGATGGCCGGTGAGATCAAACAGATTGAGATACGGCACCCAGCTCTGGCGCATGTCGCCCGCATCCTCGCCGTTGATCGTGATCGGATCGAGTGCCTGTGCACCGGCGGCAAGCGGCGGACGGCTACAGGTCGGCGTCAGCACGAGGTCATACCGTTCGAACCAGTCTTGCACGGCCCGAAAATGCTGGGTCCGCTTGTAGGTAGCCTGCAGTAACTCTTGTCCTGAATACTCGCCTCCGGCGCGAATGCCTTCGACGAAGCTCGGATCGAGCTGATCGGCAACATCCTTCAATCGGGCGAAAAACCGCGCGGCCCAGTTGGATTGCTGCAAGACCCGCCAGGCCGGTTCGGCATTGGCGATCGGATCGTCCTGTTGTTCGACCTCACAACCAAGATCTCGAAATGCAACAAGGGCCGCCTCGCAACACTGGCGGACTTCCGCGTCGAGCAGCGTGTTGCCGGCCAACGGTCGCCAGGCGATCTTCAGGCGACCGATCGCTTCCGCCGGGTGCAGCAACGCCGGCAGTGTGTTCGTTGGCTTACGCCCCAGCGAATACGGATCGGCACGATGCTCGCCGGACACCGCGTCAAGCATCAGGGCCACATCGGACACTGTACGTCCCATCAGCCCAAGGTGAATGAAATTGTTGAACGCGTCGGGCACCTGGTTGTGCGCAATGACACCCAATGTCGGCTTCAGCCCGACGATTCCGGTCAAAGCTGCCGGCAGGCGCGTGCTGGCGCCGGCATCGGTGGAAAGCGAGAGCGGCGCCATCCCCGAAGCCACCGCGACCGCGGACCCACCGCTCGAGCCTCCGGGCGTGAGCGCGACATTCCATGGATTCCGGGTGGTTCCGAACAGCGGGGTATCGGTGAGAAGTTTGTGCGCGAATTCCGACGTCGCGGTCTTGCCGACAATGATGGCGCCGGCACGCCGCAAGCGCGCGACTGCCACGGCATCGGCGTCGGGCACGTTGTCCGCCATCAGACGCGAACCCCAGGTGGTACGCAAGCCCGCTGTATTGATGATGTCCTTGATCGAAATCGGAACGCCGTGCAGCGCGCCGGTCGCGTCACCGCGTTTGACTGCCTCGTCGGCCGCGTGCGCGGTCTTCATCGCGCCATCGCGATCGACCGTGATGAAGGCGTTGAGCGTGGGCTGGGTGCAGTCGATACGTTCGAGCACCGCTTCAGTGACTTCGGCGGAGGAAAGCTGGCGAGCGCGAATCCGCTCCCGCAATTCCAGCGCCGAACGGAAGAGAAGGTCATCCTTGGCCACGAATTCAACCTTGAGAAATTGAAGAAATGCAGCGGGGCGCCGTCAGCCGCGTTGAGGCGGCAACGTGCAACAGTCCGGCATCGAACGGATCAGACCGGCAGGCACAACGCGTTCGGAACCAGCAGATTGTCGTAGACGCAACGGCGCTCGACCAGCTTGAGGCCCTTCGCGGTGCGACAGAAACGATCGTAATAAGTTCCGACCTGATGCAGCGTTGCGTCGGGCCGGTCGAAAAGAACCTGCAGCACCACGTAATTGGCCCGCGCGACAATGGTGCCGTCGGCGGCTTCGGCATCCACGCTCAGATTCGCGATCAGGTGCCGCATATAGCGCGGCGCAAACATCGCGGTCTCCTTCAGCGCAAAGGCCCGGTCGCGGATCATGCCCTTGTTTTCGCAATAGATCAGTCCGACCGGCAAATTCCGATCGAAGTTCTCGCGCGACAGCACCACGTAAAGCCCGTTGTCGTCGAACAGTTCGACCCAATCCATCAGCCGTTGCTCGTCGAGGGCCGTGGCATAGAGGGTATTGAAGGTCTCGATCTCGTGCCGCAGCAGCACCGCCTCAAGCCTCGGATCAACGACGGACGCCGCCGAAAGTGGACGTGTCATGACATTCTCGCCCATGGCTAGAGCCCCATTTCCTGGCGCCAGTGCCGGTACATGGCGCGGATCGCGGCTTCCGAAATCAGCGTGTCCGACGTTCCGGCCTCAACCTGCGGATCGAGTTCGACCAGATGCTTGCCGTTCGGCACGCGCTGCATGCCGTCCTGCACGAACTTGATCGCCTCGTTGTCCTCGAGCCCGAGGAAGCCGGCCGGTCCCATGAGATTGCCCTGACGCAGCCGGTGGCGCGTCATCTCGTCATCGTCGCCCTCGAAACCGAACATCGTCCACTTCATGATGAATTCATGCGGTCCGGTCGGCACGATCTGGCGCACGCCGAGTGTATTCATTTCGCGCTGAATGATGAGGTTTGGCCAGATCGTCGACATCGTCACCGACCACGGGCTGTTGAATTCGTCGATGAAGTCCATGAACCGGGGCTCGGCGAGTTCCATGCCCTCGCGATAGGCCCGCATTTCCTTTTTCGTGTCGCTGCTGACCGATTTGCCGTCGGATTTTGCGGACGCCATCACGCCGTGGCGCCCCGTCGAGTCGGCCAGCATCAGCGATTTATTGCCTGCAACCAGCAACCCGAAAGTGACGAGGAAAGTGTGCAGCAGCGTCGCGTGATACGGATCTTTCAAGTTCTCGTGGTAGAGCTTCCAGTTGCCGGGCAAGCTGTGGCGGTAATAACCGAGCAGGCGCGGCTTGCGGCCATCGAACGTCGCCTCGAACTCGCTGAGGATTTCCGGACCGAGATAGTCCTGGAAGCTCTCCATGTCGGATCGATAGGACGCGAAGACAACGCCTCGATGCGTGGTGACGTTGAGCTGGCGCAGGCCGTGATCGGCGTTACGGAAATCCTTCGGCATGCCGCCCTTGCCATCGACGCCGCGGCGAAACGGAACGCCCGCGAGGTTGCCCTTCAAGTCGTAGGTCCATTGATGGTACGGGCAGACGAACTCCTTGGCGTTGCCGCTCAGGTCGCGGCAAAACTCCGCGGCCCGATGCGCGCAACGATTCTCGAACACATGGATGTTGCCGTCTTCCGCCCGAGATACGACGACCGGCGTCGGCCCGACATTGGAGCGGATGAAATCACCGGGATTGGGGACTTCGCACTCCAGCGCGACGTAGTTCCAGGTACGCCCCTGGAAGATGCGCTCGATCTCGCGCTCGTAGATGGTCTGATCGGTATAGACCCAGTCGGGGATGCGGCGCAGGCCTTCCTTCGGCCAGGCATAGCGCGTGGTGATCGAGAGCGGCGCGTTGGCATTCATCTCGCTGACCTCCAGGTTGGTATCTTGCTGTTCCGGCTCCGCCGACAATAGCTCAGCACCGGCGGCTGCAAAATCGAAGGGACCGTCCTGCTCGAGCGCGGCGCGCGCGTCGCGAATGGCCTTGGCATCGGAAAACGCGACGACACCGGTTAGACGCCCGCTGTCCGGATCCAGAGCATAATATACCGCGCCCACAGCAGAACCCGGCGCGCCGGAATGTGCGACCCGATCGTTCGGTCCGACGAGGCCGGCCATCTGAACGTTGCGACCGAACTGATCGGTCCAGAACCATGGGTGCTTCCGGGCGCGGGAGGCACCATGCGCGATCGAGAGACCGGCCGCGGCGCCCTGCTCTTCGGCATTGTGCCAGCTTTCGAGCCGAAGCAGGCGATCGCTGCCGGGTGCAACGTACAACGCGCAATCGCCGGCCGCCCAGACGTTTGGCACCGTGCTACGGCCATCGCCATCCACGACGATGCCGTTGGCGACGTGGCAACCTGCCGCACGCGCCAGCTCCAGTTCCGGCTCAAGCCCAATGCCGACCAGCACAAGATCAACTTCGATGATCTCGTCAGCGGTCTCGATGCCAAGCCGGCCGCCGCGTGGCACGACGGCTCGTACGTCGGCATTGAGCCGTACATCGACATGATGCTGTTGCGCCAAATTCCTGAACACTCGGCCGAGGGCTTTCGGCAAAAGCCGCGACATGATCTCGGGTTCGCGTTCGAGCAGGGTTACCGCGAGCCCGCGCGCCCCGGCCGCGGAGGCGAGTTCAAGGCCTATGAAACCACCGCCGATGATTCCGACATGCGTGCCCTGGCCGAATGCCTGCTCGATCGCCGCCGCATCCTCGATCGTCCGCAGATGAAACACATTGGGAAGATCGTTGCCGGGAACCCCAAGACGGCGGGCGCGGCCACCGGTCGCGAGCAAGAGCAACTCGTAAGCCAGCGAGGTTCCGTCATCAAGCCGGACCGTTTGCGCTGCCGCGTCGACGGCCATCGCGCGACAGCCAAGATGAAGCCGAACCCCGTGGCGCTCGGCATCGGCTTCGGTCAGCCGGTATTGGGGAAGGGCGTCCTTGCCCGACAGCATGTCCTTGGACAGCGGCGGACGCTCATAGGGAAGATGCAATTCGTCGCCGACCAGGTCGATCGTGCCGTTGAAGCCGGCTTCTCGCATCGCGATGATGGCGGCGGCCGCAGCCTGGCCTGCACCGACGACGACCACGTTTCCGAATTGCGCCGCCGTCGACAAGGTCTCCGGCCGATGCCCCTGCGCGACCCCATATCCCGGCAGATCGGGATCGACGAAAACGTCGTCGCCCTCGACTTTGGCCGCAAACGTCTGAATGTCTTTTGTCAGCGGCGCGCACAGCGCCTTGCCGGTGCGGATATCGAACACACCCTGGTGTAGCGGGCATTCGATCTTGCCGTCTTCGACGAAGCCTTCGGCAAGCAGCGCCAGCGCATGGGTGCAAACGCCATGCGTTGCATAGACGTTGTCCTCAAGGCGATAGAGCGCAAGCGGAAACCCGTCGAGCTTCACGCCGATCACGCCGCCTTGCGGGATCGAATTAAGCGAAGCTACGCGCTGCCATGCCATCGGCGTCGACTCTCGACTGTGTCTCGACCTCATGCTCGCGACCGCAAAACGCGATCCGTCTTGCCTAAGGGAGATCGTCAGTATAACCTCATATTTGGTCCACGCACAATATGGCTTTTGGACCGGTTCGAGTTAGCCCCAATAGGAAAGGATGCGACATGGCTCAGGAGCCCATCGCCACCAAGGGAAACTTCCTTCACATCTACGATTTTCGCGTGAAGGCGGGTCACGAAGCCGAATTCATCAAGTCGTTCGAGGCATTCGATTATTCCGACGACAACCCGATGCACAAATCATCGGCGCAGGTAAAAGACGGCGTGCTGTGCCGCGACACCGAGGATCCGCAGCGCTTCTTCCTGATCGCGGAGTGGGCCGACATTGAGGAACACGCCAAGATCCGCAAGATCCTCGCCAACGAGATCAAGCCGGAATTCATCAAGTACATCGAGGGCGGCAAGTTCGTGCCGAAATACGTCGAAGTCGTTTCCTCGACACCGGATGAGATTCTTCAGAAAGCGGCGGGCTGAACCTGTGCAGCGGCAGCTTTATACGTTCTTTCGTTCCTCGACGTCATTTCGGTTGCGCATCGCGCTGGCGTACAAGGGGCTCGACTTCGAGCCTCATTACGTCAGCCTGCCGAAGATGGAACACCATGCTGCCGATTATCGCGATCTCAATCCGCAGCAACTGCTGCCGCTCGTGATCGATGGCGGCCGTCGCTACATCCAGTCGATGGCCACCATCGAATATCTCGACGAGGCATATCCCGAGCCGCCGCTGATGCCTCGCGACATCAACGAGCGCGCTTACGTGCGCGCCGTATCACAGATCATCGGCTGCGAAATGCATCCGCTGAACAATGTGCGGGTGCTGAAGCATCTGAAGACACAATTCGGCGCCGATGAAGCCGCGACAAAGACCTGGTACGCCCACTGGATCACCGAAGGCTTCCGCGGCCTGGAGGGCTATTTCAACGATACCAAGCGACACGGCACCTATTGCCTCGGCGACAGCTTCACTATGGCCGACATATGCCTGGTCCCGCAGGTCTTCAACGCCGCCCGGTTTGACTGTTCGGTCGACGCCTATCCGGTGATCAAGCGGATTTTCGAGAACTGCATGCAGCTCCCGGCTGTCCTCACCACGCAGCCGAACACGCAACCCGACGCCTTCTAGACAAGCTCTCCGGACAGGCTCGGTCTAGCTCGGGCTGTAGATCGTGCGGCCGAGGTGATTATTGCCTTCGATCAGCCGCAGCAGGGTATCGATAAACGCTTTGCGCTCGTCGGGGACAAGCGGAGCCAACAGTCGGTTCTGCGCCTTCAGCATCGCGGCGTACATCTCGTCGGTGACGCGCTGGCCAGCCGGCGTCAGTCGCGCCAGCACCATGCGTTTGTCCTGCTTGCTGCGATGACGCTCCAGCAATCCACGCCGAGCGAGCCGCGCCAGGACGTCGGCGACGTTGGTGCGATCGATGCCGAGCTCGCGGCCGATCGAGTTCTGATCGAGATCGGGATTGAGCGACAGCGTCGTTAAAAGACCGTACTGCACCGGCGTGATGTCGAAGGCAGCGCACTCCTCGAAAAAAAGAGCATAGTGAATCTGGTGCAACCGCCGCAGCAGATAGCCCGGCCGCACCCAGAGCGGCATATCCGGCGATCTCGCCTTGCGGATCTGATCCAAGGTTGAAAAGTCGCGCTTTTTCTTCGACGGGGCTGCGGCGACCTTCGACTTCGTTGCTGCGTTGCGGCTTGCCATTTTCTTTTTGGAATCCAGTCTCATATCGCGTCGGCGGGCGCCGCCAATGCTCGCGTGTTGCGGTTCAGAAGTCAGCATCGTTTCGGCGGCGGGCTAGGTGTCCGGCAATTCAACCCGAAAGTACAGAAGATTTGTTCCAATCTCAGGGTTGCGTGCCCGCGCTCGCAGGAAGAGGCTTGGTCGAAAGACAAATTAGTCAGTACATCCTCCTATCTTGCGCCCGCCCGCAAACCTGCTAGCCTCTGAAGCGCCGGTCAAGAACATCCGAGGCCTCCCATGCTGCATCTCCCACGTTGGTCCTGCGCACTCCTCCCGGTTTTTGCGCTTCAGCTACTGGTTACTCAAGCCGTCGCCGCCGATACGATCCGGGTACGGCTGGATTGGACACCTTGGGGCGACCAGGCCCCTTTCCACCTCTGCCAGCAAAGCGGCTTGTTCAAGAAGTACGACCTTGACGTCAGCATCGACGACGGCAACGGCTCCGTCGCAACCGTCCAGATCGTCGGCAATGGCGAATACGACGTCGGGCACGCCTCGCTGGCGCCGATGGCGATTGCTCGGTCGAAGGGGCTGCCGGTCAAGGCGATTGCCGGCTTCATCCAGCAGAACGACATCGGATTGCTGGTGCCGAAGGATGCCGGCATCAAGAGTGCGGCCGACCTGAAGGGCAAGAAAATCGCCTTTACCGCAGGCTCGCTCGAGGCGCCGTTCATCGACCGCTTCCTGGCCTCCGGCAAGCTCAAGCGCGACGATGTCGAATTGATCAACGTCGACGCCGCAGGCAAGGCCGGCCTGTACATGACGGAGCGTACCGATGCCGCGTTCTCCTCGGTGCCGTTCTTTCTGGCTGTGGTGAATTCCAAGCGGCCGTCGACCGCGGTGCGTTTCTCCGACGCCGGCTTGCAGTTTCCGAGCTTCGGGCTGTTCGCAACCGAGAAGACCATTGCCACCAAGCACGAGGCCCTCAAGCGGTTCGTCAGTGTCGCTGCCGGCTGCTGGGCCTATATTTTCCACGGGCATGAGGACGAAGGCGTCAAGGCCATCATCGCCGCGCGGCCGCAGTCGAAGCTCGATCCCAAGGTGCTGCGCGAGCAGATCGACACGCTGAAGGATTATGCGGTGACGGATGCCGTTCGCTCGCTTCCGACCGGGACAATGGCGCAGTCGGATTGGCAGCAGGCTCTGACGATCCTGTCGGAAGGCGGACTGCTCGGTGCGCCCGTCGAGGCAAAAGACGTCTTCACCAACGATCTCATCGATCCGAAAATCATCGCCGAAGTCGGCGCCACGCTGAAATGATCGCTGCAAAGGACGTCAGCAAGCGATTTGGCGATTCCGACGATGGTGTTACGGCGATCGAGAAAATCTCGATCGATATTGCAGAGGGCGAATTCGTCAGCCTGCTCGGGCCGAGCGGCTGCGGCAAGAGCACGTTCCTGCGTTGTCTTGCCGGCCTCGAGCAGACCACTGGCGGCATTCTGCTGATCAACGACAAGCGGGTCGACGGGCCGCCGGAGCGGTTGGGTATGGCTTTCCAGCGCGACGCGCTGCTGGACTGGATGAACGTCCTCGACAACGTGCTGCTGCCGGCAGACTTCGTCGGCGCGCGCAAGAGCGACTTTGAGACCCGCGCTCGCGAGTTGCTCAAGATGGCGGGCCTTTCCGCATTCGTGCAAGCCTATCCACGCACGCTGTCCGGCGGCATGCGCCAGCGGGTTGCGATGTGCCGCTCGCTGCTGCTTGAACCCCGGCTGCTGCTGATGGACGAACCGTTCGGCGCTCTCGATGCGCTGACGCGCGACCAGCTCAACATCGATCTCTATCGGTTGTGGCAGCGGCAGCGCATGACGGTGGTCTTTGTCACGCACAGCATCTCGGAAGCGATCTTCCTGTCCAGCCGCATCGTGGTGTTCAGCCCCAGGCCCGGCAAGGTGATCGAAGACATCCGCGTCGAGTTGCCGGACGAACGCAAGCTTTCCGTTCGTGAAACCGATTCGTTCGGGCGCTACGCGCGCCATGTCCGCGGCTTGTTCGAAAACATGGGACTGCTGCATGACTAAGAGCACCCGCACGGCCATGCTCCGGCGCAAGGCGATGCCCTTCCTTGGTGCAATCGGATTTGTGCTGCTCTGGGAGCTGTTCTGTCGCCTGGATCACGTTCGCCCGGTGCTCCTGCCGTCGCCATCCCTCGTGCTTGCGGAGCTTGCGCAGTCACCATTGTGGTTTGCGGAACAAACCGCCTATACGTTCGGGGTTACACTCGCGGGATTTGCGGTAGCGGCGATACTCGGCGTGCTGTTCGCCGTCCTCGTCACCGAATGGAAATGGCTCGATCAACTGCTGTTTCCACTCTTCGTCGGGCTCAACAGCGTGCCCAAGGTCGCAATCGCGCCGCTTTGCATCATCTGGTTCGGCACCGGGGCCGAACCGAAGATCGCCATCGCATTTCTGATCGCCGTCTTTGCGGTGGTCATCGATACCATCCTGGGCCTGCGGTCGGTGCCGCCGGATACACTTGACCTCGCGCGCACCTTGCGGGGTTCGCGCTGGAAGGTCCTGACGCGCATCAAGCTGTTCTGCGCCCTTCCCCATATGTTTGCCGGTCTCAAGGTCGCAATGTCGCTGGCGCTGGTCGGCGCCATCGTCGGCGAGTTCGTCTCCTCCCAGCGAGGTCTCGGCTACGTCATCTTGAGCGCACAAGGGATGTTCGACACCCCGCGCGTCTTTGCCGCAATCACGATCCTTGCCGTGCTTGGCGTCATCCTGATCGAGATGGTCAGCCTCGCTGAACGACTGGCGCTGCCGTGGCATCATAGCGCAGGCCAGCCCGCGCATTAGACCTCGCAAAACGCAGAACTGGCAGCGTTTGCCATTTGCTTGCGCGTGCAGTGCCATAACGGCGAGCACACCCGCGCAATCTCTCCTCATTCCGCAAATGGCCGAACGCTCTTCCTATTTGACAGCGTTTCGAACATTCATCAGTATACCGCATATTCTTATGAAGTTGTCCTTTGGACGCCGGGCTGGGGAGAAGTGCGATGATGGCTCTCCGTAACGAAGATGTTGCCGCAGCCGGAACGAACTCGTTCCGCTCGGAACGTTGTTCGTCCCTGTCGTCCTCGATTGACGCTCATCTTCCCTACCAAGTCTGGCAATGTCTTCAGTCGCCCGTGCGGCGACGAACCCATGGAGCATCACGATGAAAAGGCGGACTTTCCTGTCTCAGGCGGCCGGCGTCGCCGCCGTTGCGGTTGCTAGCCCAGCCATCGCGCAATCCGGACAAGTACGCTGGCGCATGACGACGAGTTGGCCGAAGACACTCGATACCATCCATGGTTCAGCCGACCTGATGAGCCAGCGAATTTCGCAACTCACTGACGGCAAATTCCAGATCAGCGTGTTCCCCGGCGGCGAGCTTGTGCCGGGCACACAGGCTTTCGATGCGGTGTCGAACAGCACGGTAGAGTGCGGACATACCCTATCGGCGTTCTACGTCGGGAAGAATCCGGCCTATGCCTTCGATTCCGGTGTCGCCTTCGGCGCCAACTCGCGTCAACAAGCCGCCTGGCTTTACTACGGTGGCGGGCTTGAGATCCTGCGTGAGGTCTTCCGGCCTGCGAACGTGCTCAACTTCCCCTGCGGCAATACCGGCGTGCAAATGGGCGGCTGGTTCCGAAAGGAAATCAACACCGTCGAGGATCTGAAGGGTCTCCGCATGCGGATCGGCGGGATGGGCGGCAACGTGCTGTCGCGCCTCGGTGTCACGCCCACGCAAATTCCAACCGGCGAAATCTATCCCTCGCTGGAACGCGGCACGATCGATGCGGCGGAGTGGATCGGCCCCTACGACGACGAGAAGCTTGGTTTCGCCAAGGTCGCCAAATACTATTACACGCCCGGCTGGTGGGAGGGCTCGGCGATGATCACCACCCTCGTCAATGCAAAAGCCTGGGAAGCGCTTCCGGCGCCGTTCAAGGCAGCGTTCGAGGTCGCCGCCAACGAGCAGAACATTCTCATGCAAGCCAAATACGATGCGGTCAATCCGGAGGCGCTGCGGCGGCTGATCGGAGGCGGCACTCAGCTACGCGCATTTCCGCAGCCGGTCCTCGAGGCGTGCTATAAAGCATCGGTCGAGACATTTGACGATTTCGCCACCAAGAGCAGCGACTTCAAGAAGGTCTACGAACACTGGAAGACATTCATGAACCAATCAAACAGCTGGTTCCGCGTGGCCGAATTCCGCCTTGATGCCTTCCGTTACGGCGCGGCCCCGTGGTGAACCCGCTCGAACCGTAGTTCAGGGAAGACACCGGTTCGCTTGATGCGGAAGGACGGCGAATGACAAAGGACCAGGGTATCGGCGCCCGGGTGCCCCGCAAGGAAGACGGCCGTCTGCTGCACGGCCGGGGACGTTACGTTTCCGATATCATTCTCCCCGGCCAGAGTGAGGTCGCCTTCCTGCGAAGTCCGGCCGCGCATGCGACCCTGCGCGGCATTACCAAGCCACAGGGGTTGAGCTCTGTGGTATTCACGAGCGACGACCTCACCGGGGTTCAGCCGATCGCCGCTCCCTGCACGGTTCCGAGCTACAAGATATCCGTGCAATACCCATTGGCTCGCGGCAAGGTTCGATACGCCGGCGAACTGGTGGCCATGACGGTGGCGCCCACGCGCGCCGAAGCCGAAGACATTGCCGAACAGATCGAGCTTGACCTCGACGAGTTGCCCCCGCTGGTCGACGCCCATGCGGCACGCGTGACGACGGACACGCGGGTGCACGAGGATTGGCAAGACAATCTTTTCCTCACGCTCGACTACAACAGCGGTTTTGACGAGCATATCCGCAATGCCACCGTCGTTGTCGAGCGCGAGGTCACGATGGCCCGTCAGGCGATGGTGCCGCTCGAAGGCAAAGCGATTGTCGCGGACTGGGACTTCCAGGCCGAACAGCTCGTGGTCTACACCTCGACACAGGTGCCACATGTCATCCGCATCGGATTGGCGCAATGCCTCGGTATCGAGGAAGGAATTATCCGCGTCATCGCGCCCGACGTCGGAGGCGGTTTCGGTTACAAATGCGTCTTGCAGCCGGAAGAGATTTGCGTTGCCTGGCTCGCGCTGACCTTCAAGCGTCCGTTCCGCTACATCGAGGATCGCCGCGAGCACCTGATCTCGGGAGCCAACAGCCGGCAGCACCATTATTTGCTGAAGGCCTACGCCGACGACCGCGGCCGCCTGCTCGCACTCGATGCCGAAATCACCATTGACGGCGGCGCGTATTCGAATTGGCCGTTCACCGTGGCGCTCGAGCCGGGACAGGCAACCGGTAACCTGCCCGGCCCTTATGATATCAAAGGCTATCGCTGCAAGACCTACTGCGTCGCCACCAACAAGCCGGGCTTCCTGCCCTATCGCGGGGTTGCTCGCACCAGCGTGTGCTTCGCGATCGAGCTTCTCATCGACGCCATTGCCCGAAAGGTCGGGCGCGAGCCGTGGGAAGTGCGCCGCGAAAATCTGGTAACCCCGCAGGCGATGCCCTACACCAACATCGCGCGCAAGCGCTACGACACTGGCGACTATCCACAAAGCCTCGACACGGTGCGACACGAGATCGATCTCGACAAGTGGCGAGCCCGGCAAAGCCGCGGCGAGCCGGACGGACGCCGCATTGGCGTCGGCTTCGCCAGTTATTGCGAGCAGTCGGCGCACGGCACCAGCGTGTTCGCTGCCTGGGGCCTGCCGCTCGTTCCGGGTTACGACCAGGCAACCGCCAGACTTCTGGTCGATGGCAGTCTCGAGATCCGCGCGGGTGTCCATTCGCACGGTCAGGGCATGGAGACAACGCTGGCGCAGATCGCCCATGAGGTGGTCGGCATCGACATCGCTAGGATCCGGGTCATTCTCGGCGACACCGGTGCCACCCCCTTCTCGACCGGCACATATGCTTCGCGCAGCATTGTCATGACCGGCGGCGCTGTCGCCAAAAGCTGCGAGGCCTTGTTGCCGCGGCTGCTGGCGATCGGGGCTCACCTCATGCAGTGCGCAACCAATACCGTGCATTACATGCCCGGCCGCGTGGTTGGACCGCAATCCTCCGTTTCGGTGAAGGAAATCGCGGAAGCCTGGTACCGGCGCCCGCAATTGCTGCCGCCGGATGTCGACGTCAACGGGCTGGAGGCGACGATCGGCTACAAGCCGGAAGTCGACACGGGCGTGTTCAGCTACGCCTCTCACGCGGTGGCGGTGGCCGTTGATATCGAGGTCGGAAGCATCGAAATCCTCGACTACGTGATTGCCGAGGATTGCGGCAGGATGGTCAATCCGATGGTGGTCGATGGCCAGACCATGGGCGGCGCCGCGCAAGGAATCGGCACCGCGCTGTTTGAGGAAAGTCCTTACGACGCAAACGGCCAGCCACTCGCATCGACCTTCATGGACTATCTATTGCCCGGGCCCACCGAGGTGCCGAAATTCCGCCTCTACCACACCGAAACGCTTTCCCCCCACACCAAGTTCGGCATCAAGGGCATGGGTGAAGGCGGCGCCATCGCGCCTCCGGCGGTGTTGTTCAACGCGGTCAACGATGCGCTACGCGGAATCAATGTCGAGCTATCCGAAACGCCGCTGACGCCACGCCGCCTGCTGACCGCGCTCGAGCAAGCCGCCGCGCGAACCGTCGCCGCCGGGGCTGGCTCATGAAGGCCGCCGCATTCGAATATTTGCGTCCAACGGACGTCACGGGCGTCCTCGATGCCATGCAAAAGAACCCGGGCGCGAAGCTGATCGCGGGCGGCCAATCGCTGGTGCCGATGCTCAATCTCCGGTTGGCGCGGCCGCACCTTCTGATCGACATCGCTGGCGTCGACGCCTTGCGCAAGATCGAAGATCGCAAGACGCATGTCCGCGTCGGCGCGATGGTTACGCACGCCGAATTGGAAAATCGCGCGATTTCGGACTGCGCCCTGCTGCAGAGAGTAGCCGGCGGAATCGCGTATCGTGCCATCCGCAACCGCGGCACGGTCGGGGGCAGCATGGCCCATGCCGACCCCGCCGCCGACTGGCCGCTGGCGATGGCGGCCGCCGGCGCCATCGTGCACGTCGAAGGACGAGCCGGATCTCGCCAACTGCCCGCCGATAGTTTCATGCTTGGCGCCTTTCAGACCCGCGTTGCCGACGACGAGATCCTTGTCGCCGTCGACGTGCCCAAACTCTCGCCGAAGGCCCGCTTCGGTTATTACAAATTTTGCCGCAAGCCAGGTGAATTTCCCGAAGCAAGTGCTGCTGCGCTGTTCGATCCGGTTTCCAGGACCGCACGGCTTTATCTCGGCGCGCTCGCCGGGGCCCCGCGCCCCCTGCACGTCCTCGCCGCAAACATCGCTCGTAACGGCGCATCGGCCGCGACGGATGTCGCCATCGCCACCGCCGTGGACGAAGCCAGCCAAGGCGATGCCGCCGAACGCAGGATGCGCCGTGCCGTGGTGGCGCGCGCGTTGAAGGAGATTTTCGCGTCGTGACGACCGTTTCTTTTACCGTTAACGGCACGCCGATTTCATCGGATGTTCAGCCGCGCACGCACCTCGGCGATTTCTTGCGCGACGGCCAGCGTTTGTCGGGAACCCATCTCGGATGCGAGCACGGTGTTTGCGGCGCTTGCACGGTACAGATCAACGGTGCTCCAGCGCGCTCCTGCCTCACGCTCGCAGTCGGCTGCGGTGGCGCGGAAGTCACCACCATCGAGGGCTTTGATCGGGACCCCGTGATGGCGGATCTGCGCGAGGCGTTTACGGCGCATCACGGGCTACAGTGCGGCTTCTGTACACCGGGCATGCTGATCTCCGCGCGCGACATCGTGCTTCGCTTGCCCAACGCCGACGAGCGAACGATACGCAAGGAGCTTTCCGGCAACCTGTGCCGCTGCACCGGCTATGTCGGTATCGTAAACGCGATCGCCTCCGTGATCGAAAAGCGCAGGGAACGGGCCTCGGCGCCTGCTGAAGCTATTCGCGAACCGGCTGGAGCGTTCACGACCTTCGAGCCCGCTACTCCCGCTCCGATCACCGACGAACGCACGCCGAGCCCTGTAGCTCACGAAACAGCGGACGCCGCCGATCGACCCGGCTGGACCCGCTTCAACGAGACGTTTGTCATTCAAAAACCGCGCGCCGTCGTCTGGGAACTGTTCAACGACGTCAGGCGCGTGGCCTCCTGCCTGCCCGGCGTCGAAGTCACCTCGTGCGACGACACGTCCGTGAAGGGACGCATGACCACGAAGCTCGGCCCGATCTCGGCAAGCTTTGCCGGGACGGCCATGATCACGCGCGACCCGGAAAACTGGCGTGGCACCATTGTCGGGGCTGGCAGCGATGGCGGCTCCGGCTCGCGTACGAGAGGCGAAATAGCCTACAGGCTCGAGCCCCTCGATCAGGACGAGGCAACGCGCGTCGATATTTCCGTCGACTACAATCTGCAGGGATCGCTTGCGCAATTCTCGCGCTCGAGCCTGGCGCAGGAATTTGCACGGCAGCTCGTGGGCCGATTCGCAGCGAATTGCAGCGCTCTGCTTAGTGGCACCCTCACCGGCCCAAGCCTTCGAACAATTCTCTCCGAGTCGGCAATTTTCTCTGGCTCGCGGTCACGGCGGCAATCAAGCGGATATTTGGTCGCTCGTAATAGGTCCCCAGCGCACTGACCCAATCTGCAAGCTGATATGCCGTCGCCTGATGTAGGCGCCTGCTCTCTAGCGTGCGTAAGATCCGCCTTCCCCTCAAAAGCGGACACCCCGCAGGTTAACTAAATGCTACGGAATGGGTCGGCTTACGGCCTTCCCCAAATCGAGCAAGCCGGCGCCTTTTCGCTGCGGCATGAAATCCTTGTTGGTCCTAAAACCGACGTCATTTTTGGTATTTCATAGTCAGTTACGAGCCCAACGACGCGTCTCGGACAAAACCGCGGCACCGATGCCAGCCTAAGCCGGTTCAGCCACCGTCGTTGACCACCGAGCTCGACCCGTCTCTCAACTTTTTGCTCGTCTACACGAAGCTCAAATCCTGATGATGCTGCATCCGCCTGACAAAGCTCTTCATGAGATTTACGGCTGCAACAGCGTCGCTCAGGTCAATCATTTCATGGGGAGAATACGAATATCGCCTTGGAATGCCGACGCTGATCGTAGGAATGCCTCCGCGGCTGACATGGATCAAGCCCGCCTCGGTGCTTCCTCGATTTACGGTGGCTGCCAATTGTATGGGGATATGTTCCTCGGCTGCCGCCTGCAGCAGCAGGCGCTTCATCGCCGGGTGCGCAAAACTGCCACGGGTATATTGAGCACCGGTAGAATTCGCCAGCAACACCACGGCTCCCTTTCCCATTTCAACCGAAACATCCGTTGCATTGAAGTCGGGAGTATCTCCGGCAGGAAGACCATCAATGGCAATCGCATAATCGGGCTTGTTGCGATATGCCGTCATGGCGGCCCCACGATGTCCTACCTGCTCAAGAACTGTAGCAACCGCCTGCACACATCCAAACGGCGTTTCATCGTTTAGTTCAACCATCGCCTGAATGAGGATGGCGAGCCCGGCACGATCATCCATTCCCTTGCCGCAGACCCGATTGCCGCCGGTGAACTCCGCAAGTTCTCCAATGAAGCTGATTGGATCGCCAATCCGAATTCCCAAGGCGGCGACCTCCGCTGCGGTCGACGCGCCCACGTCGATGTAAAGATCGGAAATCGGCGTGACGCGCCCAAGCATCTCGGCTGAACCGAGATGGCCCGATATGGAGCCGACGAGTCCAAATCGTCCATTCACCTCGACCTTGCGGCAACTAAGGACGGCGTCACCCGCGCCACCGACCCGGTCAAATCGAAGATACCCGGTCGGCTCGATCCCCTTCACGATGAACCCGATCTCGTCCATGTGCGCGCTGAGCATAAGAACAGGATGCTCGTTCTTGCCGCGCTTGGTGCCGGTGATATTGCCGTATCGGTCGATCTCGACCTCATCGACGACCGGCTTGATGCGATCCCTCGTATAACGGACGACGGCCTGCTCGAACCCGGAGATGCCGTGAAGAGCCGTTAAATCGCGCAAAGTCTGCTTTAATTCCGCTTTGGTCCGCTCGCTATCATGTGCCTCAGACATCTTTTCTCTTTCGTTCTCCAGAGAAGGCCGCGCGGGCTTTCGAAAATAAGCTCAAGTATTCAGATATTCGAACGCCGACAGAACGTGACATCTGATTACGTCGAGCGCCTCCTCGATTGGAACATGTTCGTTGACGGAACCCATGCCGCGAGGCGTTGGACCGTAGACTACGGCCGGCGTTCCGCGGTATCGCCAGAGGCGGGCATCCGTGTTGCCGAGTCCAATAACATTGACCGGCTCAATCCCGGTGATGTCTCGCGCGTTCTTTCTAACGATCCTGCGCAAGCTCGCTCTCGGGCTCGCACCAATTCGTATCGTTCGACATCAAGACCTCGTAGCTGAAGTCATGACGATCGCGAAGGTTTTCGACGTGATCGATAACGTCGGCTCTTGTGACGCCGTTCGGAATGCGGATATCGATCTCGAACTCGCATCTGGACGCGATCATGTTGACCTTGGGACCAGCCACCATCGTCCCGAGATTCATCGTGATCGCCCGGGCAAGCCGCGATGCGCCTGGACCGTTGGCCTCGTCGAAAGCCGCCTGCGAGGCCTCCAACGCTGCGACGACCTCCGGCGGCTCCTGAAATTCGAAAGTTTTGAACGTTTTGAGATCCTGGACAAGCGCGAACGCGAACTCGATCGCATTCTTGCTCAGATGAGCATAGGCACCGTGTCCACCTGGCGTCGTCACCACGAAACGGAGCCAAAGCGCACCTTTTTCACCAAACCGAATCGTATGCGGGCTGCTCGGCTCTCCGTTCAAGCAAACCGTGCCTGTGACGCGTTCCGGACAGGTGTCGAACAAATGGCGAGCGCCATTTGGGCCGAAGGTTTCTTCATCCGAAACCACGGTCAGAGTCAGCCTTCCCTTCAAGTCCGTTCCGAATTGCCGCAGATAAAGATAGGTAAATAACGAAGCCGTCGTCCCCACCTTCATGTCGGCAACACCCCGACCGTAAATCGAGCCGTCCGATATCTCCGCCGCCCAGGGGTCGAAAGTCCATTGTGACGCGTTTTCAACTGGAAAAACGTCGATGTGGCCGTTCAGCACGAGATGCTTCGGACCAGCGCCAAAGACGCTACTCGCGACAAGATTTGGCATCGTCGCATCGCGCTCGTGGATGTCGTAATTGACGTCTTTGTTATCGAGCAACGTTCGGACATGGCGCATGGCCGACAACGTGTCGCCCGGCGGATTGGGCGAAGGAGATTGAACGAAACCGCGTATGAAAGCGATAATGAACTCGCGGTCCTGTTCGATTTGCTTGAGTAGTTCGGAACGCATCGCAAGCCTGCCCTTCGTTCGATCGCTCAGTAGCCGCGCTGCCGATCGACCACATTCAACAACGGTAGTCCCTGGAGATGCCGCTCGACATTTTGCAACACGACTTCTGCAGCGGTCTCCGGCTGGGTCATCGTTGCAATGTGTGGCGTCAGCAAGATCCGACGATGAGTCCAAAACGGATGACCGGCTGGTAACGGCTCGACTTCAGCGACGTCGATAATTGCGCCGGAGAGATGGCCGCGGTCGAGCGCGGCGACTAGATCTGCTTCCACCAGGTTGCCTCCCCTACTTGCATTGATAACAACCGCGTTGCGCGGAAGGGCCGCAAAACAGTGAGCGTTCAGGAGACCTCTGGTCTGCTCAGTCAGCGGCAGAAGGCAAACGAGGATGTCGCAATCGCGAAGGAACTCGTCCAGCGCGGCAGGCCCGGAAAACGACGTAACATTCTCACCGAGCCGGCGTGAGGTCTTGCTCCACGCTCGTAATTTGAACTGGAACGGCGCCAACGCTTCCAGGACCTTTGTTCCAAGAACTCCCGTTCCCATGACGCCTACCGTGCGCGTGCCGGCGGGCACCACACGAAGTTCCTGCCATTTGCCGTCGCGTTGCTGCGCGATGTAATCGATTAGATGCCGATGCGCTCCCAGTACCGACATTACTACATATTCGGCCATTCCCGCCGAAATGCCGGGCTCAACCATGCGGACTACCGGAATTTCGGCTGGCAACCGGGAAAAATCGATGTGATCGATGCCAGCCCCCGTGGCAAATATCACCTCGAGGCCGGGAAACAGCACTTTCACATTGTCAGGAATGTCCCAGGCCACCAGATACCGGACATCGGCCGGGTCGCCCATCTCAGGCCAGATGTGAAAGCCGAGAGATGGAACACGCCGCGCCACAATCTTGCGCCATTCTTCGCCACGAACGGGGTCGGACTTGAACACCAAACTCATAGGTCGTGCCGCATTTCCGCCCGTCATCGACATCAATCTCCGATTTCACGCCGATGCAGGAATCGTCCGAATGCCGGCAGGATCGATCTCGATCCGGATATTATCGCCCACCTGAGGTCGCGCACCGGCCGGGAAGTGATGCTCCATCAAAAGCGTTTCACCGCTTACGACGACGACGAGCCGTGACGTTGCCCCATAATAGTTCGAACTCTCGACGCGGCCTATAAAGTGATTTTCTCCAGAGGTCGCGTTTGCGATCCTGATATTCACCGGACGGATGACAATCGTCGTTGGGCCTCCGATACCCGTTACGGACAGTTTCAGGCCGTTACGCGACATGAATGTACCGCCGCTTGTCACGCCTTCGAGGATCGAGCACCATCCTATAAATTCGGCGACGAAGCGGCTTTCCGGGCGCTCGTAAATATCCTCGGGTGTTCCGATCTGTTCGACCCGTCCGCGGTTGATAACCGCGATCCGGTCCGAAAGCATCAGCGCCTCTTCCTGATCGTGCGTCACGAACAAGGTCGTAATATCAACCCGATCGATCAGCGATCGAAGCTCCTCACGCAACCTCACGCGCAATTGGGCGTCAAGATTCGAAAACGGCTCATCGAGTAATAGCACCGCCGGCCGCAACGCGAGCGCTCGCGCCAACGCGACGCGCTGCTGCTGGCCTCCCGAAAGCTCGCGCGGGTACCGGTGAGCAAGTTCCTTCAACTCGACGAGCGTCAGCATCTCCTCGACTCGACTGGCGCGTTCTGTTTTCGGTATACCGATATTTTCAAGTCCGAACGCAATATTGGCGTCGATCGTCATATGCGGAAACAAGGCGTAGCTCTGGAACACCATTCCAGTGTCACGACGATAGGGCGGCAGAGCCGTTACATCCTGTCCGGAGATATAGACGGCGCCCGCGGTCGGCTCGACGAAGCCCGCCACCATACGCAAAGTCGTCGTTTTCCCGCACCCGGACGGGCCGAGAAGGCAGAGCAGTTCTCCCCGCCTCACATCGAGCGATATATTATCGACCGCCGTAAAGTCATCATACCGCTTGCTGATACCCCGCAGGGAAACCACCGGCACGGTATCGCCGCCATCAACCCGGGGCGGAGCGCCTTGGCTGTAGACAGAACGGACAGCACTCCGGTCCAGCGAACTCACGCGACGGTCTCCATTCCCACCAACTTCTCCACGACTGCGATGACCAGCAGAGTTACAAGAATGACGATCGTCGACACTGCGGCGAGGATCGGATCGTAGCTGTGCTCGACGTAGGTAAAGATCTGGACAGGGAGGGTGGTTTCTCCGCCAAATCCGAGGAAAATGGATAGCGTGATGTTGCCGAACGATGTGACGAAGGCAAACACGCTTGCCGACACCAGCGCCGGCCCAATCAGCGGAAGCGTTATGCTCCGCAGAACCCGCAGCGGCGGCGCGCGAAGGTTCATGGCCGCTTGTTCCAGCGTCCGATCGAAAAGCACGAAACTCGCAGTGAGTGTTCGCACGACATAGGGTAGCGTGATCAAGACATGACCGATCAGCAAGCCCGTAAAAGTCTGGTTGAGGTGCAGCCACGACAGGAATTGCAGCAAACCGAGCCCCAGCACAACCATGGGGATGATGAGTGGCGATAACGTCACGATCTGGAACAATTCACGTCCGCGGAAATGGAACCTATCGATCGCGAATGACGCTGCAAGCCCGATCAAGAGCGACAAAACGGTCGCGCCGAGTGCAAGTCTGGTGCTGGACCACAGCGAGCTCATGAATGGCTCGCTATCAATTGCGGCTTGATACCACTTCAGCGAAAATCCTCGCGGAGGAAACTGCAAGCCATCTCCCGCGGTAAAAGACGTGATAACGACGATCGCTGCAGGCAAGCATAACGTGACATAGACGAGAGGCCTGACGATCGCGCCGGCGATTTTCAGACCCAGATCGATCCCGTCAATGCGCATGACCGTCCTTTTTCGAGTCGAGGCGAACCGACAGGACGGCGTGAGCCAACCAGGTTACCGAAAGAGTGATCACAAGCAATATGAACGCCATCGCCGCGGCGAAGGGCCAATTCAGGATCGTCAGCACTTGCTGATAGATCAGGCTGCCGACCATCTGGATCCGCGGCCCTCCGATCAATCGCGGGGTAATGAACGCCGATGCGGTGAGAATAAAAACCAGCGTCAGCCCCGAAAGAATTCCCGGCATCGCCAAGGGAAGCACCACGCGGCGAAAGGTCACGAACCGGTTTGCACGCAGGTTGGCGGCCGCCTGTTCAAGGACAGGATTGATCTGAATCACCACGCTCATCACCGACAGGATCATGAACGGGAGAAATTGCTGTACCAAGACGACAAGGACGGCGGTCCGGTTGAACAGGAGCTGATTTGGCCGCTCGATGAGACCGAACCCAATCATAAGCGAGTTCAGGAGCCCGTTTCTTCCGAGAACAACGAGCCAGCCGAATACAACAACCACAAGGCTGAGGGTCAAAGGAAGAATAACCGCGATCAGGCGCCATCGTCGCTTATGGGGTGACAACCTCGCCAGCGAATAACCAACCGGAAACCCGACCAGCAGGCTTACGAAGGCCGACACGAGACCAAAGCCAAGTGTTTCGGCCAGAACGTTGAGATAATATCCGTCGGACAGGAATTTCGCATAGTGCACAAAGCTGAAGCCCGCACCTCCAAACGGCTGGTTGCCCGGGTAGAAGCTCGACCGCAAAAGGCCGAACATCGGGATAACAAGAAATACCAGCAGGAATATCGCTGCAGGCGCGAGAAGCAGCGCGACGGCGAAACGCCTCTTTGTTGCTCGCTCGCTCAACTAAGAAAACTCTTGTTTGCCGCCTCTCAGGATCAGCCTGAACGTCAGATTCTTCAGACTATCGCATAGCCTTGTCGAAACGTTCGATCCATTCACCCCGGTGCTCGGATACTTTGCTCCAGTCGACCGGCTTCACAAACTTGCGGTTATCGCCATAAACCACGACATCCTTTGCGACATCGGGTGACAACTTGACATCAGTGCAAGGCGCGTAGCGGAAAAAGTTCACCATCTGCCCTATCACGTCGTCCGATACCGCCTGTTCGATATAGGCGTTGACCGCTTCGCGCTTTTTGGTGCCCTTGACCGGGTTCCAGTAGTTGTAGACGACGTAGATCCCCTCTTTCGGGACCACCGAGACCAACGGCTTTCCACGATTGCGCGATGCATAGATCCGGCCATCGAAAAATGGCGCCGCCCAAATTTCTTCCTGCTCGAGAAGCTGCTGGATCGTGGTCGTCGCCGGCGAGATTGTCGCGATACTGTCGCGCATTGAAGTGAGCGCTTTCAGGCCCGGCTCAATATTGTCGAGACTCCCGCCGTTCGACTCCGCCAGAGCGATGAGTGCCAGGACGCCGCCCGTATTCGCGGGAGTCAGCATGCCGACATGTCCACTGAGATCGGGACGCTTCAGGTCGACGTAAGAAGCGATAGGCTCTTTCACCAGCTTCGAATTGTAAGTGAGAATGATCGCATTGGTCAGGAACGGAATTCCGTAATTGTCGAACTCGCGCACGCCGGGAAGAAGTTTCGCCAGGCTCGGCAGGTCGTTTGCCGAAATCGGGTCAATCAGATCAGCCTTTATCAATTGCGGCATGATCGGACTGTCGGTCAGCAAGATGTCGAACGGCGGATTATCCCTAGAGGCCAACGCCTGCGCGACTGCGGAGGTGCTCTCGCTTGCCTGAATATTGACCTTCAGTCCGGTTCGTTCCTCCAGCGGCTTTACAATGTACTCTTTCGTAAGACGGTCGTAATCGCCGCCATACCCGTTGATGTTGAGTGTGACGCCGTCAAACCGCTTAGATTGGGCTCGAAGAATGGCTGGAGCGGAAAAAGCAACCGTCGAGACGGCAGAAAGCTTGAGAAATGATCGACGCTTCATTGAGATTCTCCGAAACTGATGATGCGATTCACCTGATCAAGTTTGACACCGGGTCGGTCGAGGCTCCTACAACTAACGATTTCCAAGATCGGAAACAGCATCACTCGAAGTTCTTGCTGTCAATCGAGCAAGGCGTCACACCGCGGCTATCTCGTCAGATAATCATAGGCCGACAGCACGTGCGTTCTTACAACATGGAGAAAATCCGAAACCGTCACCCGCTCGTCGAAAGACCCCATCCCGGTGGGCGGCGGACCATAGACGTAGGCTGGAATGTTTCGATAGCGCCAAAGCCGAGCGTCGGTTCCACCGAGGCTGACGATCGGGGCCGGTGTGATTCCTCTCAGATCGCGGACATTGCCCTGGAGAATCTCGACCATTTCCCCGTAGGGATCGCAATAAGACGGAGGGTTGAAACCGATCTCTTCGAGCGCGACATCCGGATAGCGCGCCATGATGGTATCAATTTCCTTCATGACCGCCTCTTTGTCGACGCCGAGCGGCAAGCGGATATCCGCCTCGACCCGGCACTCGCCCGGAATCATGTTGACCTTCAGTCCACCTGTTACCATGCCGATATTCAGAGTGACCTTCGGCAGGATCTCAGCCGCGCCCACGCCCATAGCCTGATCTATCTCTGAACTGGCCTCTTGGAGAGCCCCTGCAATATTGTGCGGCACGTTCGAAGGGATTTTGGTGACCTGCTCCAGATCGGCGATCAATTGCCCCGCAATCTTTGTGGAGCTTGCACTGATATGGGTGAAGGCGCCGTGGGCACCGGACGTTCGGACCGTAAACGCCAGCCACAAAGGTCCCTTCTCGCCGAAGCGAAGAACGTTGGTCCCGCTTGGCTCGCCGTTCAGCAGGCAGTCTCCGCGCACTTCCGGATGGTGTTCGATCAGGTAGCGGGCGCCCCAAGGCCCGAAGGTCTCCTCGTCCGAAACACAGGTCAGGGTGAGCTTGCCCTTCAGTTTATTTCGGATGCGATGCAGATAGCGATAGGTGAAGATGGAGGCGGTCGTTCCCGCCTTCATGTCGCACGCCCCTCTCCCAAAGATTGCGTCACCAACTAGTGCGCCGCCCCACGGGTCTTGCGTCCAGCCTGTGTTATCGACTGGAAAAACGTCTATGTGCCCATTGAGCACGAGATGCCGGCCGGGCTGACCACCCTCGAAGGCAGCAACCAGATTTGGAAATTCCGGCATCGGAGCAATGGTGCGAAACGACAGCCCTTGCTCTGTCAAGAATTTGCTGATGTAGCCGGCCGCCACTCGGGTGTCACCGGGCGGGTTAGGGCTTTTGGCGCGGATGAATCCCCGATAAAACTCGATAATCAGGTCGCGATCCTGTTCGATCGCAGCCAAAATCTGCTCTTTGTCGCCCATCCGATGACCTCCGCGGCGGCCTCATCTTCGTCGAATGTTACGCCGCCGCCACTATTCCGCTTTCCGCAAATTCAACGCGCCGATTTTTCCTCTGCGCCGAAGCCAACTAGGCCCCGTAGAAGGGACAGCCTCCACACATTCAGGCTGCCCTCTTGAGACGCTCGTAGAAAATGAAACCGAGAAAGTCGAGCAATACGCGCGCAGCGAGGAACGCCGTCGTTCCGGTATGGTCGTAATCCGGCGCGACTTCGACAAGATCGACGCCGACGACGTCACCGCGCTTTGCCAATCCTTTCAGGATTTCGGTCACTTCATAATAGGTAAAGCCGCCGTGGCTCGGCGTCCCCGTTCCCGGAGCTATCGATGGGTCAAAACCATCGATATCGATCGTCACATAATAGCGAGGCGCCAGGGGAATTTCATTGATCGTCGCCTCGGCGCCAAGCCGCCGGATCTGTCGGACGGAAAGGATCTTCGAGCCGAGCGCACGCGTCGCATCGTAATCGCTCTTGTTCGAAGACGAGACCCCGCGAATTCCGAGATGCGTGATGCCGTGGACATGGTTCATCTCTGAGGCCCGACGCAGCGGGCTGCCGTGCCCATAGCGCACGCCGTGACGCTGATCCACGAAATCCAGATGCGCGTCAAAATGCACGATGTGAACCGGCGGCTCGGCGTCGAACGCCTTGATGCATGCCGCATGCACGGAGTGATCTCCGCCGAGCGAAACCGGCAAAGCACCGGCTTTCAAGATGGCACGGACCGCAGCCTCGGCGTTCGCAAGACTGGTAGTTGTATCGGTATGGATAATATCCGCATCACCGATATCAACGATGCGCACCTTGTCGCCCGGCAGATAAACGACGTCGTCCTCGTGGTCATACACGCCATTGTGGCCGAACGAAAAAAGCGTTGAAGCTTCGCGGATGGCGCGAGGGCCAAAGCGAGCGCCGGCGCGATACTGCGTTCCCATATCGAGGGGAATGCCGACGACGGCTACGTCCGCATCAATGGCCTCCCAGTCAAGACAGGGCGGCTTTTTTCCGAATGTGCAATGGCCGACAAACGGCAAATTTAGCCGCCCGGACTCGTAACCGTGTCCGCCCTGTCCAGTAGCCAATGCCCGTCTCCCCGATGTGGTTCTACGGACTAGCCTAGCGCGACGTTTTCATCTTAAAATATCAATGTAAAGAACTTTAGATAAGAAAAACCGGATGTATATCTATGTCGGTCGCGCGGAAGGAGATCGCAAATCCCGATCTCAAATTGCTGAAGGTCTTTATGACGGTGGTTCATAGCGGCGGTTTTACGGCTGCGCGCACCGAGCTCAACGTCAGCCAGCCGACGATCAGCATGAAGATTTCCGAACTCGAAACGCGTTTAGGCATGCGACTGTGCGAGCGCGGACGTGGCGGATTCAAGCTGACGGCCGAGGGACAGCAGGTCTACGAAGCCTCGCTCAAACTCTTTCAATCTCTTGAAACGTTTCGAGCCGGAATTGGCGCAGTGCGCGGCCGTCTTGTCGGTGAACTACATATTGGCTTTGCCGATGCTACGGTGACCAATCCCGATCTGAGGCTCAACGCAGCTATTGCTCGCCTCAAGAAAAAAGCTCCAGATGTTTCCCTGCACCTGCACATCGGTTCCGCGACCGAGCTTGAGCTAGGATTAGTCGAAGACCGGCTCCACGTCGTGATCGGACCGCTGCAACGACGTCGCCCCGAACTCGTCTATGCACCCGTTCTAACGGAAACGCAGACCCTCTATTGCGGTAACGAACATCCATTGTTCAAGCGAGCGCCGGATAGAATCAATATTTCCGAACTCAGCAATATCGACTTCGTTCGGCGAGGTTATCTCGCCCATTGGCAGCCCCCGATGGACGTTAAATTTCGAGCGACCGCTACGACGGTTAACATGGAAGCCACAACCAGGCTCATACTAAGCGGCATGTACATCGGCTACTTGCCGGTGCATCACGCCAACGGCTGGGTCAAGACCGGCCACCTACGACCGATATTATCGCAATCTCTCTCTTATGAATCAGCGTTCCTGTTGGCAACCAGGCGATCGACCAGTAACGCAAGTTTGCATCAGTTCTTGAAGGATTTTCAGGCCGTACAGGACCACCCGCGGCTTGCCTGAAATTGTCGCAAAACTTTCAAACGCAGACGGTCAACCTCATAGGTCGCTACACCTTGTTAGGTACGCTCGCGAGATTCGGGAGAAAACGCGAACTGAATCCATTTTGCTAATTTCCTTATTAGTTGTCGAACTGGCTCCACTTGCGCAAACCACTTACCGATGCTGTCATCGCCGATTTGGCTTTAATTCTAGGTCGTAGGGATCAACGCATGATGAGGTCGCCGTAGTCGACCGCTCTATTGGCGATCAGTTGCTTTTGATAGTGCTCGTATACGACCGCGACCTCGCCGGCCTTCTCCGCTGCGGCGCGGTCATCCGCGGATCGCGCCGAAGCTCGCGCCGTCGGGCGTCTTTGCTGGCGCCTTGGCCGTGTCGGAAGTGTTCGCGCATGTCAATGACGAGCTGATCGCCGGTCACCGCGCGATCGGCCTGTCGCTGTGGGACTAGGCGGCGTCGGCCGACTGGGCGGTCAGCGGCTTCGGACGGCCCCCGACCTGACGCTTTGCCGGCAGACTTCTGGCTTATCGGTCCCGGACATCTCGGTCAGGCGGTTCTCTGGACGATCGGACTATTGAACTTCGCCGACCCTTCTTCCGTTCGTATGTTCCTCCAGGACGACGACGTCGTCGGACGCTCGACCGAGAGCACGTCGATGCTCACGCGTTCGATCGACGCTAAGCGGTCGAAGGCGCAGAGTCTGCTCGGAATGGGCGGAGCGATGCGGGGATGGATTTTCTGCCGGTGTCCGGGGCGAACAGTGCGGGAACACCGAGGGCGAACAAAGTAGTAACTTTGCGTAGTAACTTTGAAAAAAAGAGGCTTTAGTTTCAGTTGGTTACGCGTGGGTATGGTGCGCTCGGAGGGACTCGAACCCCCACGATGTTACTCACTGCCACCTCAAGGCAGCGCGTCTACCAATTCCGCCACGAGCGCTAAAAGGGCCGGCCGCGATCTGCGGCGACGGCGCCGATGTAACAAATCAGCCATACGGGGACAAGGCCGCAGGACCGCGAATTGACGATTTTGAGCAGGCCCCCAAATCAGCGGCTGCCGACCGCTTTCGGCAGCATTTGCTTGACTTCGACCGCGATCCGGTTGCGGTCGACGAGCACCACGCCGGATGCCACCGGCAGGGTATTGGCGAGGATCTTGACTTCGTCCGCCTCGGTGGCGTCGAGTTCAATGATGGCGCCCCGGCTGAGGCGCATGACCTGATAAATCGGCATCGTCGTGGTTCCCAGAACCACCATGAGGTCAACGCTGACTTTATCGAGAGTTGGCACCGGACAAGCTACCGCACAGACAAACGCAAAATTGCGTAAGTCGAGATCACCACGTTATGGTTAGCCGATGGTTAACGACCGCCAAAGCCTCGATTTAACGGCCTTCTCGCGCGCCCCCGGTGGCTCCGCGGTGGAATGGCTGATCTCGGATCAGACAATTCCCTATCCCGAGGCCATCGCCACGATGGAAGCGCGCGTCGCCGACATTGCCGCGGGCCGTGCCGCGGAGCTGGTCTGGCTGCTGGAGCATCCACCGCTCTACACGTCAGGCACCAGCGGCAAGACAACCGACCTGCTCGATCCCAGATTTCCGACCTTCCAGAGCGGCCGTGGCGGCCAGCTCACCTATCACGGCCCGGGCCAGCGGGTGGCCTATGTGATGCTCGACTTGAAGCGGCGCCGGCCGGATGTCCGCGCCTATGTCGCGAGCCTTGAGGAATGGATTATCCGGACATTGGCGGCGTTCAACGTTCGCGGGGAACGGCGCGAGGACCGTGTCGGCGTCTGGGTGGCCCGGCCGGACAAGGGCCAGGGCTTTGAAGACAAGATCGCCGCGATCGGCGTCCGATTACGCCGATGGGTGTCGTTCCACGGCATCGCGATCAACGTCGAGCCCGAGCTCGACCATTTCCAGGGCATCGTCGCCTGCGGCGTGACCGATCCGCGCTACGGGGTCACAAGTCTCGCCGACCTCGGCCTGACGCCCTCGATGCCGGATGTCGACATCGCGCTCCGGCAAGCGTTCGAGGAGGTGTTCGAACAGGAACACCTCCCCGAAGCGATTTAAGAAATTGGCTCAGGCCGCCTTGGTCTGTGGCGCGACCTGAAGCTTGCCGGCGATGTAGCGCCGTTCCTGGGTCAGGCCGCCGAAGCCGTAGGCATCGCCCTTGACCTCGTCGACGTGCAGATAGCTCTCGTTATGGAGCGGCCCGAGCAGTTCGCCCATGCGCTTGAACATCGCGGCGAGATAGGCGGCCTTCTCGTCCTTGGTGTTGGTCCCTTCGACTGACGTGGGTGTCGAGCCAGAAGCTACCGAGCCGGTGCTCGGCCAGCGATTTGCCACCGGCGAACCAGTCGGCGGGATCGACCGACTTGACGATGATGGCGGTGACCTTGGGATCCTTGCGCAGGATGGCAGCGGTGAGCTCGCTGACGGCGGCGGCGATATCGGCCTTGAGCGAGGGCGTCTGGCGTGTGCTTGAATAGCTGACAGTGATAAGCGGCATGATCGTTCTCCTTAAATCTCCCGCAAGCGATTGCGTGAGGGAGAAGCTAGACGCCGCGTCATCATTTTGGTATCTTATCTATATGCATTTCAAAGATAAGATTTATTGATGACTGGAACACTGGATATCCCAACCGTTCAGGCCTTCCTGCTGGTGGCCGAACTACAAAGCTTCACCCGCACCGCCGAGGCGCTCGGGACCACGCAGGCCGCCGTCAGTATGAAACTGCAGCGGCTGGAGAGCGTGCTGGGCAAGCGGCTGGTCGAACGCTCGCCGCGCGCGGTCCGCCTGACGGACGACGGCAGCGCGTTTCTTGCGAACGCACGCGCCCTGATAGAAGCGCACGACCGCGCGCTGTTGGGAGAGCAGGCCTCGCGGCAGCAATTGTCGCTCGGCATCAGCGACCATGCCGCGGGTCCTGAACTGGTCCCCCTGCTCGAGCGGCTTAACGCGGTCTCATCGCAACTGTCATTTGCCGTCACCATCGGCTTTTCGCGCGACCTGCTCGACGCCTATGACGCGGGTGCGCTCGATGCGGTGATCGTGCGTCAGGAATCCGGCCGGCGCGGTGGCGAAAAGCTGACGGAGGATTCCTTTGGCTGGTTCGCGGCGCCCCGGTTCAAATGGCAACGCGGCGAAAGCCTGCGCCTCGCGACATTGGCGCCGCCCTGCGGTGTGCGCGCCATCGCGGTGCGCGCGCTCGACAAAGCCGGCGTCGAATGGAACGAAGCCTTTGTCGGTGGCGGTGTTTCCGCAACGGTCGCCGCGGCGCTCGCCGGTCTCGGCGTCGCGCCGCTCGCCCGGCGCATCGCTCCACCGGGCATGGTCGACATCGGGCCCGAGTGCGGATTGCCGCCGATGCCCAAATCCAAAGTGATGCTTCATTCCAAGGTGGCCGATCCGCTCAAGCTGTCGGCCCTTCGCACGCTTGCGGCGGCGTTTCGGAGTGTGGCGGCGTGAATCAAAGGGAAAGCCCCGCTCGAGGCGGGGCTTTCATCAGATCCGATGCACGTTGACTAGCGGTGGGTGTTCGATCCCGTTCCGGTCTGGTCGAGCGTCGATCCGCTCGGCGAGGTATTCATCAGTGAATTGCCTGAGGGGTTGGCCGCGCCACCGCTCGGATCGCCCATCGCGCCCGGCTTCGCCTGGCCCGTCGTCGCGCCAGGAGGGCTTCCTGCCGGCGGCACACCGGTCGAGGAACTGCTCGCGCTGCCAGTTGACGATGCGCCGGCTGTTCCAGCCGCGCCGCCTGAGCCACCACCTGCCCCGGCGGCTTGTGCCAGCGAGATCGAACTTGTGAGCGCGAGCGCGCCGGCGAAAATCATTGTCGCAAATTTCATGGGTCGTTTCCCTTGCATGGTTGCAGCGGGGATAACCCGACGACGCTCGACCGGCGTTCCCTCACCTCTTCATGAGCAGGCGGTGAGCGAAGTTCCGGAAAGACAAGAACGCGCGAAACATTCAATCGCGCGTTCCCTCAAGGGCGAAATTATTTGGCGAGGGACGGCAATATCTTCATGCGCCACAGGTCCCAGATGCGGTCCATCACGGCGAAATTGGTTTGGTCGGCCTTCACGCCCTCGCCGGGCGTCAGGTAATTCGGTTCGCCGCCAAGCGCGAGCGCCTGCGCCTGGAGCTTGGCGTTGACGTCGGTGTAATAGGCGCGGAACACCGCCATCTTCACCGTCGGCCCGACCGTGACGTCACCGTGGCCGCGCATCAACACGACCGGCTTGTCGCCGAGCGCGGCAGCCAGCGATTTGCCGACCGCGGCATTGTTGACCAGCATGCTGGTGTCGCCGAAATCTTTCCGGATATCCCAGACCGGCACGCCGACCGCGAGGAACGACGGGTTATGGTACATCGCGCGCAGCGGCACATTGCTCACCGAAAACGGAATCACGCCCGGCGAATGGGTATGAACGACCGACATCACATCCGGCCGCGCCCGGTAGATCTCGGCGTGGATGAAGCGCTCGAGAAAGACGTTTCGGCCGCGCGCGTCGACCGCGTTGCCGTCGAGATCGAATTCCATGATGTCGTCGGCGGTGACGAGCGCCGGCGCCAGCGAACGCGACATCAGGAAATGGTTCGGATTGGTCGGATGCCGCGCGCTGACGTGACCAAAACCGTCGACGACGCCGAAATCGGCCAGGATGCGGCTGCCGACCGCAATATCCTCAAGCAAGGCCGGATCAACGCCCGGCAATGACGCCGACGGCGTTTGCGCCGACGCCTCGAAGCTGCCGCCGAGAAGCGCGAGGGCAACGAGAGCGCCAAAGCATGCCAACCGTCGTCCCGCGGCGACCCTGGACCCTGCCCATCCGAATTTTCTTGTCATTGATGTCTCCCTCGAACGTTGCTTCTTAAATCGTCGGCAGCACCGAGAACGCCTCGCCCGGACGCCGCAATCCCAGTGCATCTTCGTGTGCAGTTTCTTCCTCAACCTCGTCAACCCGCGACGACGGCGGCCCATTCCGGCAGGCCGAAATCATATCGGCGACAATGCGCTCATCCCCGGCGAATACGGCTTCAACATTGCCGTCACGGCGGTTTCGCACCCAGCCCTGCAAGCCGAGCCGCCTCGCCTCATGATCCACCCAGGCACGATACCCCACGCCCTGCACCCTGCCCTTGATCAGGAGCCGGCGGGCGGCGTGGCTCATCGCTTGGTCCCAAGAAATTCGGCGATGCGCGCGTTTACCTCCGCCTCGCGCGTCACCCGCGCGGTCAGGTCTGCCGATGCCAAGCCCGTCAGGCCCTTTGGCGCGGTTCCCTCGCGCAACGCTTTAAGCGTCGCATAGACCGCCTGCGTCGCAGCCGAAATCGGCGCGTGACCCTGTAGCGCGATTCTGACCCGCTGCTCGCGGAGATAGCCGAGGTCGGACATCGCTTCCGGCGCGCCGCCCAGGATAATCGGTAGCCGCGTCGCGCCTGCGATCGCTTCCAGTTCCGCTTTCGCCTTGATGCCGGTGAAGAACAACGCATCGACACCGGTGGCTTCATAGGCTTTCGCGCGTGCGATCGCATCGTCCAGCGACGAGATCGACACCGCACCGGTACGGCCGATGACGACGAGCGACGGGTCGCGCCGCGCATCCAGCGCCGCCTTCATCTTGCCGACGCCCTCTTCCAGCGAGATCAACTGGGTTTTGGTTTCGCCGTAGGCCGGAGGCAGCAGCGTATCTTCGATCGTGAGCCCGGCGGCGCCCGCGGTCTCGAGTTCCTCGACCGTGCGGCGCACGTTCAGTGCATTGCCGTAGCCATGATCGGCATCGACCACGACCGGCAAGCTTGCTGCCCGCGACATACGCCGCATCTGCTCGGCAAACTCGGTGAGCGTGATCAGCGCGATATCGGGATCGCCAAGCACCGCCAGCGACGCGACAGAGCCACCGAACATGCCGATTTCGAAGCCGAGATCTTCCGCGATCCGGATCGAAATCGCGTCATAGACCGAGCCGGGATGGATACAGGCGGATCCGGACAGGACCGCGCGCAATTTCTCTCGGCGATGAGCAAAAGTCATGATCGTTCCTTGCCGTCATTGCGAACGAAGCTGCGCCTCATCGCGCGGCTTCCGGCAAACGACGTTGTTCAGGCAAATTCCAGGATCAGCGCATCCACCGCCAGCGTGGCGCCGGCGGCGGCGTAAATCTTCTTCACGGTGCCGTCCTGCTCGGCGCGCAGCACGTTCTGCATCTTCATCGCCTCGATCACCGCGAGCGCTTCGCCCGCCTTGACCTCCTGCCCCTCGCTGACCGCGATCGAGATCACAAGGCCCGGCATCGGGCAGAGCAATTTCTTGCCGGAATCGGACGCCGTGGTCACCGGCATCAGCCGCGCCGCGGCGGCTTCGGCCTCGGTGAAGACCTGGATGGCGACTTCGAAGCCCTGATGGGCGAGACGGAAGCCGTTGAGCACGGGCCGCATCTGCATCACCACGTCGACGCCATCGATCGCGCCATGCCAGACCGGTTCACCCGGTTTCCAGGACGATGCGACACGATGCGGCTGGCCTGCCGTGCCGTCGGCGTCGACGAAGCGGATCGTCAGATCGTCAGCCTCACGGACGATCTCGAGCGGAATTTCCTCGCGATCGAGCCACACCGCGCGACGGCTTTCGCGCCGCACCGGCCGGCCGATCAACTGGCCGGAAATCTGGCGTTTGCGCTCGCCAAGCACATGATCGATTGCGGCAGCGACAGCCGCAAGCCGCCGCCCCACTTCACCTTCCGGCGTGCGCGCCGAAAATCCGCGCGGAAACTCCTCCGCGATGAAACCGGTCGAAAGCTTGCCCTCGCGCCATCGCGGATGATTCATCAACGCGGACAAGAACGGGATGTTGTGCCTGATGCCGTCGACGTAGAACGCGTCGAGCGCCATCGACTGTGCCTCGATCGCCGCCGCCCGCGATGGCGCGTGCGTGACGAGCTTGGCGATCATCGGATCGTAGTAGATCGGGATTTCGCCGCCTTCCTGCACGCCGGTATCGTTGCGCACCGTGATCCCGCCGGTCTCGCGTTCGGCGGGCGGACGATATTTGACGAGCCGGCCGATCGAGGGAAGGAAATTGCGGAACGGATCTTCCGCATAGACCCGCGACTCGACCGCCCATCCCGTCAGCGTCACGTCTTTCTGCGCGATGGTGAGTTTCTCGCCGGCAGCAACGCGGATCATCTGCTCGACGAGATCGATGCCGGTGACGAGTTCGGTCACGGGATGCTCGACCTGCAACCGCGTGTTCATCTCGAGGAAATAGAAACTCTTGTCCTGACCGGCGACGAATTCGACCGTGCCGGCCGAGTCGTAATTGACGGCTTTGGCGAGCGCGACCGCCTGCTCACCCATCTTTCGCCGCGTGGTCTCGTCGAGCAGCGGCGACGGCGCTTCTTCGATGACTTTCTGGTTGCGGCGCTGGATCGAGCATTCGCGCTCGCCGAGATAGATCACATTGCCATGCTTGTCGCCGAGCACCTGGATTTCGATGTGGCGGGGATCGACGATGAATTTCTCGATGAAGACGCGGTCGTCACCGAAGGACGATTTCGCTTCCGCTTTCGCCAGGTTGAACCCCTCGCCGACTTCCGCCTTGGAATGGGCGATCCGCATACCCTTGCCGCCGCCGCCGGCGGAAGCCTTGATCATCACGGGATAGCCGATCTGATCGGCGATCTTCACGGCCTGCTTGTCGTCCTCGATCACCCCGAGATGACCGGGAACGGTCGAGACCTTGGCGGCAGCGGCCGCCTTCTTGGATTCGATCTTGTCGCCCATCGCGGCGATCGCGCCCGGGTTGGGGCCGATGAAGACGATGCCGGCCTTTTCAAGCGCGCGCGGGAAGGCTTCGCGTTCCGACAAGAAGCCATAACCGGGATGGACGGCCTCAGCGCCGGATGAGCGACAGGCTTCGACGATCTTGTCGATCAAGAGATAGCTCTCGGCCGCCGCCGGCGGACCGATGAAGACCGCGTGGTCGGCCATTTCGACGTGCAAGGCGTCGCGGTCGGCCTCGGAATAGACGGCGACCGTCTCAATTCCCATCCGTCGGGCGGTCTTGATGATGCGGCAGGCGATCTCGCCGCGGTTGGCGATCAGAATGCGTTTGAACATGTGAAAACCGACTGCGACCTCCCACCGACCGCACGGGCGCGCGGCACGTATCCAGCCTTTTGTCGTACAGCAAAACCGAGCGGAGGCAACGGGTTATATGCTGTAAAATAGCCTGCCCCGCCGTTGCATCGCACATACCAGCCGACGGCCGGCTTTACCGGCCCGGACCGGCTCAGCGCAACTTTTCTTCTCCTATAAAATTCCGTTATCGTGCCCTGTTGTGACCGGAGGTCATGATGTCCAATGTCGAAATGCTGCTTCGTCTGCTGACGGCGGCGGCGCTGGGAAGCCTGATCGGATTTGAACGCGAGCGCTTGTTGTGGGCGGCGGGCATCCGAACCCACATGCTGGTCTGCGTCGGCTCCTGTCTGATCATGATCGTTTCCCAGTATCGGATTTTCCAGCATCCTGACCGAGAAGAACGTCGTGCTCGACCCGTCGCGGATCGCGGCCCAGGTCGTCTCGGGAATTGGGTTTCTGGGCGCCGGCGCCATCCTGGCCCGAGGCGAGATCGTCAAGGGCCTGACCACGGCGGCGAGCATCTGGACGGTGGCCGCGGTCGGACTTGCGGTCGGCGGCGGCCTTTACCTCGCCGCCAGCTCGTCGACGGTCATCATCCTGATCATCCTGGCCGGCATCAAGCCGCTCGAGGAAGCCTACCGCTCGCGAAATCAGAGCTGTCAGCTCAAGGTCGAGGTCGACCATGGCGGCCTGACGCCCGAAGTCCTGAAGGAAGCGCTCGGCCTGCGCACCAGCCAGATCAAGCGTTTCCTGGTGGAAAATCGTGACCAGAACGGCACTGACGAGCTGTCGATCCTTTTGAGCAAGGTCTCCTCGCATGATATCGCGACCTATCCGGAGAAGCTGAAAGAGCTCGACGGTGTCCGCACGGTTACGATCGTGAGACGGACCAAGGACCAGGCCGACAAATCGGCGTAGGTGGCGGCCACCGCGACGACAAGACCGAAGCATTGCCCGGAAAGATGTGTTAGGCGTGGGCCGAGGTTCATTCACTAGCTCCGTTCGATCATGCGTTGGCTCGTCCTTACCCTAACTCTGCTCGCTACCGGTCCAAGCTTCGCCGCCCATTCCACGATCCGGGATGGCGGTACGATCGACGTCGGCGGGGTTACCTATCGCCTCGGCGGCGTCGACGCGCCGGCGGCGGATCAGCTCTGTATCGACGATCATGCCGATAGCTGGGCTTGCGGCGCCGAGGCGCGCGAGCAACTGACCAAGCTGATCGGCGACCGCGATGTCCATTGCGACGATCAGGGGCCGGATGCGATCTACAAGAAATGGCATGTCGGCCTCTGCACCGTGCAAGGAGAGGCCGCCAGTCTCAATCAGCTTCTGGTCCGCAGCGGCTTTGCCCTGAACGCTGCTTCCACCGGGACCGACCGGTTTGGTGCCGACGAGGCTGAGGCCAAAAAAGACCGCCGCGGCCTTTGGAAAGGTTGCTTCCTCAGTCCGCATGAATTCCGCGCCGGACAGAAAGATGGCGTGCTGCTTGGCGGCGCTTGCCGATCCGACAAGGATCGCGAAATACGTCAGGCGCTGTTTCCTCAGGACCTGTCCATGCCATCGGGTTGCGGCATCAAAGGCAAGTACGCGCTCCGCGCCCGTGTCACCGGCAATCTCGGCATCTATCATCTTCGGGCTTGCTCGAGCTATCCGGCGTTGACGCGTCCGGATCGCTGGTTCTGCTCCGAAGACGACGCCAAGGCGGCCGGCTTCCGCAAGGCGTATAACTGCCGCCCATTCACGCGCCAGCGAAGCTAACATGACAAAAATATGACATTTGCCCCGTCTCCTCCGGCCTCCTAATGTGACGATTCTGTAGGCGGGGTTTTGTTATGAAGCATGACACTGGTTTCAGCATACTGGCGGGCAACGATATCGCGGTCCGGTTTTTCAAAGCGGGCGATGTCATCTTTCGCGAGGGCGACGAGGCGACCGAGCTCTTCGTAATCAAGAGCGGGCAAGTTCGAATTCAGATCGGCAATCGCACCGTCGCCGAGTTTGGTCAGGACAGCATTTTCGGCGAGATGGCCCTGATCGACAGCGAACCGCGCAGTGCCACCGCGATCGCAACAAACGACGTCGAGCTGGTACCGGTGTCGGAAAAGCAGTTTTTGTTTCTGGTCAGCCAAACCCCCTACTTCGCGCTCAAGGTCATGCGCGTGCTCGCCCAACGCTTGAGGGTGACGAACAAAACGATTGGCTAGCCTCTGCTCTCCGCTTCAAAGGGCTCGCATTTCGCAGGCTTGGATTGCGTCTAGCACTTGTAACACTTCCGTCACGCGGCGAACCTAGACAGAAACCGGCCGACCACTGGCCGTCATTTCAATTCTTTCTTTGAGGGAATTTCAAAAAATGCGCCGCGCGGTGATGTTGTTGTCTATCGGGTTGATGTTGCTGCCGGCCGACGCCGCCTTCGCCCAAAACAATCGTCCGCACAATGTCATTCTGTTCGTGCCGGACGGATTGCGCGGCAAGATCGTCAGCGCCGAGACGGCCCCGGCCATGGCCGAGGTGCGCGACCGCGGCGTCAACTTCAAGAATTCGCACTCGATGTTTCCGACCTTCACCACGGCCAATGCGTCCGCGATGGCGACCGGCCACTACCTCGGTGACACCGGCGACTTCTCCAACACGATCTACACCGGCTACCCGGTCGGGGCTGCCGGTGGAACGGTGACCCCGTTCCTGGAGGTCAACACCGTCATCGCCGACGTCGACGAGCACTTTGGCGGTGACTACCTGAACGAAGAGACCATTCTGAAGATGGCGCGCATCAAGGGTTTCAGCACTGCCGCGCTCGGCAAGGTCGGCCCTACCCTGATCTTCGATCACACCGACAAGATCGGCGCCGAAGGCAATCATTCGATCGTGTTCGATGACGCCACCGGCAACAAGAACGGCGTGCCGTTGTCCGAAGAGATCAAGGCCGCGCTCACCAAGGCCGGCCTTCCGACTGGCGACGCCACCGCGCGGCGAAAACGGCAAGATCGGCGACGCCAGGACGCCCGGCACGCTTGTCCCGAATACGGCCCAGCAGGCCTACTTTGTCGACGTTGCGACCAAAGTCGTGCTGCCGATGTTCAAGGCACGCAACAAGCCGTTCGTGCTGGTGTTCTGGTCGCGCGATCCCGACGGCAGCCAGCACAACAATGGCGACAGCCTCAACACGGTGACGCCGGGCATCAACGGGCCGACGTCGCTCGCCGGCATCAAGAATGCCGACAACAATCTGGCCAGTCTGCGCAAGGCGCTCGACGAGCTCGGCCTTGCCGCCACCACCAACATTCTCATCGCCTCCGACCACGGCTTCTCGACGATCTCCAAGGAAAGCAAGACCAGTCCGTCGGCGAAGGTTTCCTATGACGATACGCCCAAGGACTTCCTGCCCATGGGGTTCGTGGCACTCGATCTCGCCAAGGCGCTCGACCTGCCGCTGTTCGATCCCAACGACAGCAACGCCAAGGTGGCCGATGGCGCGCATCCAAAAGCCGGCAATGGCCTGCTTAGGCCAGGATCCCGCAAAGCCCGATCTCGTCGTCGCCACCAACGGCGGTTCCGACCTGATCTATCTGCCGAAGAGCGACAAGAAACTCGCCGACAAGACCATCAAGGCCCTGCTCGAGCAGGATTACGTCAGCGGCATCTTTGTCGATGACAAGCTCGGGCGTTTCCGCGGCACCCTGCCGCTGTCGCAGGTTGGCCTGAAAGGCAAAGCGGTGACGCCGACGCCCTCGATCGTGGTCAACTTCCGCTCCTGGGCGCAAGGATGCGACGAGCCGAGCAATTGCTCGGTCGAAATCGCCGATACCGTGCTGCGGCAGGGCCAGGGCATGCACGGCAGCTTCGGCCGCGGCGATACCTTGAACTTCATGGCGGCGATCGGACCGGATTTCAAAACCGGCTATGTCGATGCGCTGCCGGTCAACAATGCCGACGTCGGCACGACCATTGCCCACCTGATGGGCCTGCGTTCGCCGAGCTCGGGCGGCATGGAAGGCCGCGTGATGTCGGAAGCATTGCCGAACGGCATCGTTCCCAAATCGGCCGACGGCACGGTCACCTCGAAGCCCGCCGCCAATGGCTTGCAGACCGTGGTCAAATACCAGCGCGTGCTGTCGCAACGCTATTTTGACGTCGCCGGCTTCCCCGGCCGCACGGTCGGTCTCGATGCCGAGACCGGAAAACAAAAAACGGCGGGGAAATAACCCCGCCGCGACGTCCTCGGAAAGATCTTCCGAACTTACATTCCGATGTCGAACATGTTCGGCAGCTGCGAGAGCGGCAGCGCCGCGCCGACGATCGTGGCGATGAGCGCCGCAAGCGTGCGATTGCGACGGCGGTTGCCGCGCATCTGGCTCGCGATCCAGTTCAGCACTTCGACGTCGACCTTGGTCGCCTGGCTGGGCGCCCAGCTCTCGATCGCGGTTTCCGGCGAGAGCGCCACGGTCCGCGGCGGCACCGGCAAGCCCGAAACCGACGCGGCATGATGGAAGACCGCCTTGGCGATCAGGTCATCGAAACGGCCGGCGTCGCTGCGCTCCGTTGCGGCGCCATCGATCTCGAACAGGGCTTCGGCTTCCGCCCGGCTGACGGGCTGATCCGCGACCGCCGACGCCGTCAGGATGCGCTCGCACCAGGTGACGTCATCAGCGTCGAGCTCGCGGGAAAAATGGACACGGCCCCTGGTGGTCGGGCCTTCGCCGGTGATCACGCCGTCGCGGACAACGGTCAGCGCACGGGCGGCGGTTTCACGGCAGGAAATTTTGGAAGGTTCGAGGACGGCGGTAGCTTCGGCCGACACGGCCAGCGGGGCAGACATTGGAGTTACTCTTCTCACGTCACAGTTTCTTGGTTCTGGGCCAGCGGGCGTAAACGAGTGGTTAATGATTCGAAACCCGCCCGTATCAAATTTTACCGGGTTGCCGATTTGTCGCGCCGACCTCGGCCGGGGTTCGGAGGTGGTGAGGCGTTCGGACCTTATTGTGGCATCCAGGCGGCAAGGGTCGAGTAAGACGTATCCAGATACCTCAATCGAGACCTTTTCAAAAGCGGCGGCTTGTCGCAAGAGCATGCCAGGGGCGATCCGCCGCGGAGAAGAACCTGCCCTTTTTACCGGCAGTCATTCACTTGACGAATGCTCGCTCCTATACTCGACCTGACACCCATCCCCAGCTTGAACGACATGAGGTCTACTATGGCTCTGCAAATTGGCGCCGTGGCCCCGGATTTCGAGGCCCAAACCACCGAAGGCAAAATCAAGTTCCACGACTGGATTGGCAATAGCTGGGCGCTTCTGTTCTCCCATCCGAAGGATTTCACCCCCGTCTGCACCACGGAACTCGGTGCACTCGCCAAGCTGAAGCCGGAATTCGACAAGCGCGGCGTCAAGCTGATGGGTCTTTCGGTCGATCCCGTCGACCGCCACGCCAAATGGTCGGAAGACATCCGCGAGACGCAGGGCGCGGCGCCGAACTACCCCATGATCGGCGACACCGACTACAACGTCTCCAAGCTCTACGACATGCTGCCGGCCTCGACCTCGGGCGACGCGACCACCCGCACCGCCGCCGACAACCAGACCGTTCGCAACGTCTTCATCATCGGCCCCGACAAGAAGATCAAGCTCGTGCTGGTCTATCCGATGACGACGGGCCGCAACTTCCAGGAAATTTTGCGCGTCATCGACTCGCTTCAGATGACCTCCAAGCATCGCGTCGCGACGCCTGCCGACTGGAAACAGGGCGAGGATGTCATCATTGCGGGCTCCGTCTCCGACGACGAAGCCAAGACGATCTATCCGAACGGCTGGAAGGCGCCGAAGCCCTACATCCGGATCGTCCCGCAGCCGAAGTAAACGGCGCGCACCAGCGTTTCTGCGAAAATGCCCGGCCGCACGCCGGGCATTTTTATTCCAGAGCTCCGATTCCGAGGTTCGCAAGCTATCGTGGCGACCTCTGATGCGAACCTCGGAATCAAGGAGCTCAGCGACCTATTGTTTCAAATTCACCGCACCAGTCAGATCTTCGGAACGAACCGGTTGGCGATCAGGAGTCCGGCCGTGGACGAAATGGCCGTCACGACCGCGCCCCAGGCGACGTCGACGATTGCGACCGGCCAGCTCCAGTGCTTGAGCAATGACAGCGACGTCAGGTCGAACGTCGCATAGCAAAACAGGCCGAACAGCGCGCCGTAGAGCAGCGTCGACTGCGAGGTCGCATTCGCAGGCGCACTGACGAAAATGAGAATGCCCGCGACGTACAGCAGGTAAAACATGATCGCCGGCGCCAGCCTGATCTCACCCAGCATGTCGCCGACCTGCGCGGTGAAAAACCCCTTGGCGACGATGCCCAAAAACAGGAAGTCGACCGGGATCAAGACGATCAAAGTCGCCAGATAAAGAACGGCATACCTCTGCAACTGAAACTCTCCCGGCGCTTTTCCCGTATCCCTCATCTGTAGTACGTATCAGCGAGCGCCGGGTTGCAAGATTTCGCTGAACCGACACACATCTCACGAGTTACGGCTTGATGGCTGATCGATCCGACGCTCCCTGCATTGTCTGGTTTCGCGACGACCTCCGCCTTTCCGACCACCTCGCATTGCATGCCGCTGCCGCAACCAAGCGGCCGGTGATCTGCCTCTACATTCTCGACGAAACTTCGCGTGGGCCAGGCGCGCGGCCGACCGGCGGCGCGGCGCGCTGGTGGCTGGCGCAGTCGCTGCGGGATTTGCAGAAGAATCTCACCGGTCGTGGCGCGCCGCTTCTGCTACGCAAGGGACCGGCCGCCCGGATCATTCCGGAGATCGCACGCGAAAGCGGCGCCAGTGACGTCTTCTGGAACACCATTGCGCAAGCGCCGCATCAAGCGGCCGAGCGCGACGTGGCTTCGGCGCTGCAAAAGCTCGGCGTCAACGTGCAAGAATTTGGCGGCGACCTGCTGGCGGCGCCGCAATCTGTCCGCACCAAGGAAGGCCGGGGATTGCGGGTGTTCACACCGTTCTGGCGACGCATCCAGGCGATGGGAGCCCCGCCCGATCCCCTGCCCGCGCCGCGTCAATTGCGAGCCGGACCCGGCTTGACGAGCGAGAGCGTTGAAAGCCTCGGCCTCGAGCCGACGCGGCCGGACTGGGCGGGAGGCTTGCGCGAAAGCTGGACGCCAGGCGAAAGCGCCGCTCAGAAACGGCTGAAGCATTTTCTCAAAGCAGGTCTTGCCGGCTACACCGGCGATCGCGACCGGCCCGACCGCGACGGCACATCCGGCCTGTCGCCGCATTTGCGCTTCGGCGAGATCAGCCCGCGCCAGATCTGGCACGCCGCGCATTTTGCGGCCGCCGAACACCACGCGCTTGCAAGCGATGCCGATAAATTCCTGAGCGAACTCGGCTGGCGCGAGTTCTGCCGCCACCTGTTGTTCGACGTGCCCGATCTCGACACGCGCGGCCTGCAACCCTCCTTCGATGCGTTCCCGTGGCGGCACGACGCAACGGCCCTCAGAGCCTGGCAGCGTGGTCAAACCGGTTACCCCATCGTCGACGCCGGCATGCGCCAGCTATGGCACACCGGCGTGATGCACAACCGCGTGCGGATGGTCGTGGCCTCGTTCCTGGTCAAGCATCTCTTGATCGACTGGCGCGAGGGCGAGAAATGGTTCTGGGATACGCTGGTCGACGCCGATGCCGGGAGCAATCCGGCTAACTGGCAATGGGTCGCGGGCTGCGGCGCCGATGCCGCGCCGTATTTCCGCGTCTTCAATCCGGTGCTCCAGGGCGAGAAGTTCGATCCGGACGGCAGCTACGTGAAGCGTTGGGTGCCGGAATTGGTGCAGCTTCCGAAGAAATTCGTTCACCAGCCCTGGGAAGCGACGCCGATCGAGCTCGCGGGCGCTGGCATCACGCTCGGCACCACCTACCCGCACCCGATCGTCGAGCACCGCAAGGGCCGCGAGCGTGCGCTGAAGGCATACGAGAAAGTGCGGACCGGCTGACTTTCGCGCCCGCAGCCGATCACGATCGTTTTGCGTGAGCTCGTCCGCGCGATATGGGATAATGTGCGCTCGGGCTGCACAACGTTTCCAGAAAATCCGGACCAGAAAAATGAAGCTGCATTTCGTCACCGTCGATGTTTTCACCGGCACGCAATTCGCCGGCAATCCGCTTGGCGTCGTTCTCAACGCGGAGGGATTGTCGGGCGGCCAGATGCAGGCGATCGCCGCCGAATTCAATCTCGCGGAAACGACCTTCGTGCTGCCGCCGAAAGACCCCGCCCATACGGCGGAGGTGCGCATCTTTACGCCGCGCTACGAAATGCCGTTTGCCGGCCATCCCAATGTCGGCACCGCGTTTGCGCTCGCCCGCGCCGGCAAGAGCTATGGCCGCGCCGTCGAGGGCAACAGCGTCACCTTCGAGGAAAAGGCCGGGCTCGTTCCGATCTCGATCCTGAGGGACGGCGCAACGGTGACCGGCGCCCGCCTCGCCTCTCCGCAACGCCTGACGGTCGGCGCCGAAATCTCTCCCGAATTGATCGCATCCGCCTGCTCGCTGTCGGTCGACGACATCGAGACCAAGAACCATCGGCCGTGCATCGCGTCCTGCGGCGTGCCGTTCATTCTCGCGGAGTTGAAGGGACGCGAGAAGCTTGCAGCCGCGACCCCGCGCTCGGACGTTTACATGAACGAGGTGGCCAAGCAGCCGGCTACCAGCATCTTCATCTACACGCACGTTGCCGAAGACGGTCTTGCGATCCGCGCGCGGATGTTCGCGCCGCATCACGGGATCCCCGAAGACCCCGCAACCGGCAGCGCGAATGTCGCGTTGATGGGTCTACTCGCAAAACTGCGGCCGGAGCGCGAGTTGACGATGTCCAAGACGATCGCGCAAGGCGTCGAGATGGGGCGGCCCAGTATCCTCAAAGCCGAGGCCGAAAAGAAGGACGGCGTGGTGACAGCGACCTATATCGGCGGGCACTGCGTGCCGGTCATGTCGGGAACGATTGATCTGGCTTGAGAGAGCGAGAGAGAAGCGCCGAAAAGCGATCACCACTCTTCCGGACAGGGATCGACGATCTTCCAGAGATCGACGCCGTTCTTGATCTTCTTCATCTCGGTGGTGAGCCCGCCATTGCGGCGAATCCAGTCCTTCACCGTGTCCGGATAATAGGACATCAGGTCTGACGTCCCCGCGGCGCTCGTGACCTTGATGCCGAAGGTGAAGGCCTTGTCGTAATAGGCTTGGTGGAATCCGACGCTGGCGCGCGGCGTCACGCAGATCTTGTTCATTGGCACGATGCCGAACACGAGCGTGCAGGCGGAATTGCAGATGCCGTCGATGATCACGCGCTCACGGTGGTCGCGAATGCGGGCGTATTTCGCCTTGTACTCCTCGACATAGCCGCCGTGGTCGCGCGTGATATGCAGATCAGCGCGCGCCGGGCTTGCGGCCAGCAGCGGGATCAGGATCAAGGCGAGAAGCGTGATGCGCATGAAGGTTTGGGCGGTAAATCGCGGACCAAAAAACCTGAGCGAGGATCAGAGGTCAGGACTCTGGCGAGACTGTGTTTGAAAATCGTAAAGCATGTCGAAAATGCCGAAATTCCGGCTTCCACGACCGTTTTTTGACGGGTTTTGCCGGATTTCCTCTGGATTACCTCTGGATGGGAATCAGGTTTGGCCTAAAATGGTCGCGTTCGATTGGTTCGGAGACGCCTGATGAATTCCCGCAAAATCGCCCTTACCGCGGCCGCCTTGGCGGCGCTAGCCATGGCCGCAAGCCCGGCTCAGGCGCGCCGTTACCATCACCACCATTGGCATGGCCACGCGTATGGGCTGCCATACCCGATCAGCTACAGCCACAATTACGGCCCGGGACCTGAGCCCGGCAGCTTCGCCCATTATGACGGCCCGTCGAACAATTTCTGCATTCAGGGCTCCGCTGCGTACCGCGCACAAGGCGGCCGCTACCCCTGTTTCTGATCGCAATACCGAGGTCGATCAGCCTGCAACGACGGTTGCGGGGCCGCTGGCCCCGCGCGTCCAAGTCTGATAATCGGACCCGCACGCGCTCGTAGCTCAGCTGGATAGAGCATCGGATTTCGATTCCGAGGGTCGGGAGTTCGAATCTCTCCGAGCGCGCCACTTCGGTACAGAACTGGGCACGCCAAAACCTGCCGTTTTTGCGCTTTCAGCAGCGACGAGCGTGCGCAGGAGCACGCTTTTCGATCCCATGATGCGCAGTTCTTTCTGATCGACTTCGACGCGTTGGGCGAGCGCGCGGAGGTGATCGCGGCGGTAGCCGCCGCCCTCGGTCCGCATGCGCTTGCGGGCTGTCCTGGCAAACGTCTTGAGCGCCTGCTGGTGTGATCGTCGGTCCGGCCCGTTCGATCGCATCCTCGGCCCTCTCTGCGTCAAGGCGGGCCTGATCGCGCGTGGCCTTCAGTTCAGCGATGCGGTCCTTCAGCATGGGGTCGGAGAGATCGGCGACGCCATTCTCGATCGCATCGTACAGCCGCTTGAGTTTGGCGTCTGCCTCGGCCGCCCGCTTGCGCAATTCGGCGATGTGCGACTTTCGTCGCTCGGCGCGCTCGCTGCGGCGATCGAGTACGTGCGACAAAAGCTGCTCCAGACGCTTGGGCTGTAACAAACGCTGCTCGATGTACTCCGCGACCAGATTGTCGAGTTTTTCCATCGGGACGGTGCGACCCGGACAGCCGGTCTCGCCCTGGCGGGCTTTGGTGCAACAGGTGTAGTAGCGGTAACGGCCGCTCTTGCCGGTGCGCAGCGTCATCGCTCCACCGCAGGCAGCGCAGAAGCAGATGCCGGTAAGGAGCGTGGGGCCGCTGACGATCCTTGGTGCGGTCATCGCCGGGCTGCGGCTCTTGAGCAGCATTTGGACGACCTCAAATTCATCCTTGTCGACGATTGCTGGCACCGCCATTTCCACGATTTCAGTCTCCGCCTTGCGCTCGCGGGTCTTCCAGAACTTGGTGTTGAAACGGTGGCGGCCGACATAGGTCGTCCGGGTCAGCACCTTGTGGACGGCATCGACGCCCCAGCGTCCGCCGTCGCGGGTGCGGATGCCTGATAGCGTTGAGGTGCGTGGCGATGGACTTGACGCCCATCGGCCCCGAGCTTCCGCTGCCCTTCGCGCGCCAGGCGGAAGATCAGGCGCACGGTCTCGGCCTGGACGGGGTCGATCTCCAAGGTCTTCTTGGTCCGGTGTCCGCGTTGCTCGGAGGCCTCCACGATCCGGTAGCCGATCGGCGGGAGGGCCCCATTCCAGAAGCCCTGCCGGGCGTTCTCCTTCATGGCCCTCAGCGTGTGCTTGGCGTTCTCCTTGGACTGGTACTCGTCGAACAGCGCCATGATCTGGCGGATCATGTTGCTCATGGGATCGTCGCCGAGCTCCTGGGTGATCGAGACCAGCCGGACGCCGGCCTTGGCGAGGCGGCGGACGTAGAACTCGAGCTGGAACTGGTCGCGGAAGAAGCGGCTGAAACTGTGGACCAGGATCACATCGAACGCCGGCGGCTTGGTGGTTGCCGCGTCGATCATGCGCTGGAATTCCGGCCGTCGGTCATCGGTCGCGGACAGGCCGGGCTCGACATAGTCAGCGACGATCTCCCAGCCGCGCGATGCGCAATAGGCCTTCGCCTGGCGGCGCTGGTCCGGGATGGAAAGATCGTTGTCGGCCTGCCGGCCGGTCGAGACTCGCAGGTAGAGGGCAGCACGAACCGGCATCGTCATGGCGATCTCCAAAGCAAAGGGGTCAGTGGCGGGTCGAAAACAATTCGTCGAACAGGTCGCCGAACCAGGCCTCGAACACCTCGATCTCGGCCTCGGTGATCGGGACCTCGTCGGGCCAGTCGTCGGTCACGGTCCACTCGGACCGTTCCTTCTTTGCCGGGCGGCCCCTTCGTCGAACTGCTGGCCGCAAATAGTCGTAGAGGTCGTCGGGCAACGATCCCAGTGACCGCGTTCGTCTCGGTCGAGATTTTTGATGATGAGCCATGGCGCCTCTGCGGCACGCAGACTCCATCCAGAGAACGGCGCAAGTTTGTCCGCCGAGTTCATTCCGATGAGGAGCGGCATATCGCTCGCGCTGAGCCATCAGCGCATGGCCGTCAAACGCCGGGCCAGCCGGCGCCGGTCAAGGCCGTCAGCCGGCGGAGCCGGGCGCGCGAAGCGCGAGCCTTGACGGGCGTCGGCTGGTCCGGCAACGCTTGCCAAGCGATTATGGCCTCACCGAACTTTCGATCGCTTGCTCCACAGGACGAGATTTTCGCGCGGCGCTACGCTCGCGATTGAGCCGAAACTCCCCACCGTGTAATCACCAGGGAACGAGCCCCGCCACCGAGCTGGGCGCGAAACGGAGCGCGGCTAACCGCGAGCCCCGCAAAGAAGAGGGCAGAGCCCAATACCGCGATCGTTTTTCGCACGGCACCTCCTTCCCGTCCTGTCCCGGCGCAAGGCAGATGCGGCCATCTCGGTCAGCGCGTTCAACGGAAGCAGGCGGTGGCCCCATCCAAAATCCGGGTGATCACGATAGCAGCATCGGCGGCTCACGGTCTCCTTGGGCAGCAGTCGAGCAACATGGATACGTTTCCTTTGATCCGCGTGCCGCTCGCAAGGATAACCGCAGCCCCTCGGCAGCAGTCGAGCAAAATTGAACGTCGCATCATAGCGCAACGGCGAAGCAATAGTGCCCATCTTCATCGGTCGTGGCGCGCCATCTCCCGGCGACCAACGCGAGAGTTCCTCGCCCGCGGCTACCCCGCCAGGCGGGACGCCATCGTCGCTCGCCGGCTCGTTCGCAACTTAAGATCCGCAGGAGAAGGCTATGCCTTTGCGACTTCAAGGCGATGTTCGCGGCGCGACCAATCGTGAAATCGCGCAGAAATAAAGTGGCCCCGCCTCGTGGAAACGAAGCGGGGCCGACCTGCTCTCACCGAAGTTGGGACACTCGGGCGAAAACAGGAACCAGGACTGACAGAATCTCTTCCGGCTCGGCGGCAAGTGATGAAAAGCCCCGGCCCTCGCCCGGGGCTTCAGTCTTCGAAACGAACGTCAGTATTTCGCAACCACCGGACCGCCGAAGTGATAGTTCACGCCGGCGCGCACGATGTTGGTGGTGAAGCTGACCGTCTCCGGCACGACGGGAGTGCTGACGATATTGAACAGCTGCGCCTTGCCAAGGTCCATGTACAGATACTCAACCTTCGCGGTCCACTGAGGCGCAATGGCGAACTCCACGCCGGCGCCGACGGTCCAACCCGCCTGGAACGAACTGCCGGAAGCCGGTGTCAGGGCGTCCCATCCATGAACGTCACCGACGGCCAAGCCGCCAGTCACGTACAGGAGCACGTTGCCGGTCTGACCAGCGGCATACCCAATTCGTCCGCGAAAAGTCCCGAAGGAATCGAGCTGAGTGCCGCAGGCATGTAGAAGCGTCGGGCCGCAGGCCTGGCTGCTTCCGGAAATATCCGACCAGGAATAATCACCTTCGAGGCCGAAGACCCACTGGCCCATCTGCCAATTGTAGCCGGCCGTTCCGCCTGCCACCCAACCGGTCATTCCGAAATGACCATCCCCAATCGGATTGGTAATTGGCGGCGGAGTCGGAATGCCGGGATCCGTCTGGTCGGAATGACCCCATCCATAGCCGCCTGCAACGCCGGCGTAGAAGCCAGACCAATTGTACGCCGGCACCACGACAGCCGGGGGAGCTTTGTAGACCGGCTGCTTCACAGGGAGATCGGCTGCAAAGGCCGAACTTGAAACAAGCGCCACTGCGGCGGTTGCGAAGAAAAGTTTGCTGAACACAGCGGGCCTCCGAAAAAAATTGAAAAATACGTAAATTGATAAGGCCCAACCTAACCCAGCTACCACCCGTTGCCTGTGGCGGCTCTACAACACTCGTGCTTAGGGTGACCGGCTGGTTGTCGTGCTCCCTCCGTTTCTTGCGCCCGAAACCATTTTGTTGCTCCGAAGAAGTCGTCCGGAAACGGGCCGATCCTACGGTTCATCCGACAAATCAATTGGAGGCATGAAAATGATTACTCTCAAATTGATTGCACTCGTTGTCGGCGCCGGAATGGTGGTTGCATTCGCCTCCGGGGATTTTGGCACCGATTTGGTGTTGGCGATCGTTACCTGTCTTTCATAGCTGGGACCGGCGCAGGAATTTCTCGGGCCTTGATCGCCGGTAGGGCGGCACGCGAAGAATTGAGTTGCTGTGTCAATCGCGGCACAGGCTGAAACCGGGAATCGCCCTAGGCTGAGGTGCCGTCTAAGACGGCGGTTTCTCCCTAACTTGGCACCCGTCGCAAATGGCGGGTCCTCTTTAGCGCCACCCGGTGAGGCTTTCTCGGTCGCTGCAAACCGCCTCAATCCCTGGCGATCCTACCTCGGCACCGCTCGCCATAAAGCCTGACAATTAAGGTTGCTAACCGATACGTCGTCAACGCTTGGCCGAATATTGCTAAGCCTGATGCGTGGATACGCCTGAGAAAAAGCAGACCAAGACGGCCGAGGAGCTCGCGGCAATGATTCTCGCCGACCTCAGCGAAGTTGAGGGCTGCCCGAAGAAGGGCCTTACCGTCCACGTATACGGCATTCCCTGGAAGGCGCTGCTGATGTTTGGTGCGGCCGCCGGTCCGGTCCGCAACAAGAGCGAGATTGAACGGTTCTTCTCCATCATCACCGAACGACATCAGCGCCTTTACGATGCGATCGTATGATCCGACCGCGTCGCAGATCCGCACTAGATGAGGCGGCACGCTTGATATGAGTGACGCGGAGATCTCAGCTTACTTGCTAATGGCTGCCGGCCTGATCTGGATGATCGTCGGCATTGTCGGATTGATGCGACGGCGATAGCCCTATTCGGGTTCTGGCCCGTTTCCAGCCATCCGGCTCCCATCGTGATCGGCATTGACTGCTCCTGAAGGCGAACGATCCGAACTTGCGGACCGTCTCTTTCAATCGTTCCGAAGGCTCAAGTGCTTTCCCAACTCAGCCGATGATGGCAATTTGTTCCTCGGGGTAGGTCAAAGCGAGGATTCGCGATGACCAACAAGAACGCCTTTAAGATCGTTATTCCGATTGCCGGTGCGCTCGGGATCGCATTCCTGCTTGGCGCCGTCAGACACGTCACGTCTATAGATCAGGCCGGAGCGAACCACGCCATCAGCGCACCTCAAACTGTAGAACTGCCAAATCCTGCGCTTTCGCGCATTCGATTGTTGGTATCACACCCAAACTGAGAGAAGCCCGGCTCAGAGTCCGACCCAATATCGTTACCGGGTAACACAACGGCGATTCCGGGATGATCGCTACGCCCAAGGCGATACCAAGGCGATGTTCGCGGCCGTCCGGACACGGCCTGGAGCAAGCCCCCGCGCCGGAAGCGGGGTGCTGCGGCTTACACGCACCTTACAAGCAGCGGAACCACACACCGTGTTCCTACGGAATCCTCCCTGACCAATAATCGCGGTAGTCTTGCTTCTGCCGGAGGAGGAATTTCATCCCGAACAAATTTTTACCGGCGGGGGTCGCGCGAATGCGGCCCTTTTCATTTTCGAAGTGCGCGATGACAAAGATTGAAGACATGGAAGCATTGGCCCAGCTCCCGCTGGAGACCGCGCGAGCGCTTCTGCCTGGCTCCAGGCGTAACGAGGCGCTCGAGGACATCGGTAAGCTTCGGCCGAAGCCGAGCGCTCTTCGGCAAAGGCACGGAGCGGCGCGGGAAATTGCAAGGCCGGCGTGAGCGCCGCACGACACCGCTATTTATTCGAAGGCGCGTGAGGATTTAAGATGAAACCCTTCATAGCAGCGATTATTGCCATTGGGGTTCTTTGGTTGGTGGACAATCAGTTCAACGACGGCCGCTACGGTGACGTGGTTGCGCGCGGAATTTTCAGCTTGATCGGGCGATGAGACTGCCCGAGCGCGCATTTCGCTCAGGGACACACTCGCGACATGAGCTGATGCTATTTTCGATCGGGAACTCGGAACAGCATCATGTCGGATGAAGATCTCAAGCACCTGATGAACGCACGCGAAGCCCTCGTGCAAAAGCGCATGACCTGTGCCGAAACCATCGCAACTTCCGGCGACGCCTCCGACAGCGCGGTCCGATCTATCGTCGAGGTTCAGCGGGCAATCGAAGTCATAGACTTCGCGATTGAAGAGCTCGAGCAAGCGGAATTGGACGATGAGCTTGACGAAGCCGACGAGTGATTCCGACGGCCGTTAATAGGTTTGGCTGTCCGGTCTCTGCGCCACGGCCCATGCGGGCATCAGCGAGCTCAGCGGCGCGCCTCCGACCGAGACCGGTCCGGCCGGTTTGGGAAGCCGGGATATCGATTTCCTGCGCGCCGTTGCGGACCCGCGGTTGCGGGCGCGCATCTGCGAGATTGACCCCGTCGTTTCCGGCGTCACGGCGTTCTGTAGCGTATCCACCTTCGTGGTGAGCACCGAAAGCTGGGCAGAAAGCTTCTTCACGTCGCTCTGTTGAGACGACACCCCCTGCTTGAGAGAGTCGAGCGCCGTTGCGCCGCGCAACAACAGGACTGTGTTTTGCTGGAGCGTGGATCCGCTTTCCTGAAGCGCGGCCAGATATTGCTGGTGCGTCGACTGAATATCCTTCAGCGCCGCGGTGACGATCGGGTCCGGTATGGGCACAGAGGCGTGCGGAAGCAGCTCAGCCACCATCCCTGAAAAATCGGGCATGGCAATATCGAAAGACGGCAGCGTGTAGATGGCCGCCCCACCGTTCAGGATCAAAGCGAACAAGGACAGCAGCAGGATCGATTTGCGGTTGCTGGAAGGAAGGCTCTTCGTCGCCGGCTCAAGCTGCTTCTCGGCTGTTGTCTCCGGTAGCGCTTCCAGTGCCTGGGTCACTTCAATCGGCCTCAGATCAATCAAAAGAATGACGGAGCCGCGCGCGAGCGATCAAGCGGCGGCTCCTTGCGCGATAGCCCACCTAAAATCGATCCGGATCATGGACTTACAGGGTTAATTCCGGGTTAGCGTCCCGGCATTCCAATCATGTGCACGAAAGGACACTGCCAGCGACAGCGTACGCTCGTCGCGGTCACCGTCGACAGACCGGCGGCCACGCGTGACCTGCCCTGCGACCTCCGCCGAAGACCTCAGCGATTTGCGTTGAGGTGACCGTCCTGTGTCGGGCCGCGCTCGGTGCGCTCCGCCCTGAAGAAGGCCCATGTGCAAAGCGGGCCCAAAATGCAGCTCAGTACCGTCCAGCAAGCGATCAGTTGAAGTGCCAGCTTCATGATCCGTCCCCCCGTCGGGGTACAAATGAAGGATTGATTCGTGCTCGCAGTTCGGTCCGATCGCGGCATGATCTGGGCAAGGATTTGACAAAAGAATGCCGGACCGTTTCCAGATTATCGCGGTGACCCACCGCAAGCGCGTTCCCGGACCATGCTTCGGAGCAGTGCCGCGATCCGCCGCTTCCCCAATATTCGAATATTTCAGCTGCCCCGCCATGCTATAAATCGAGCAACTTACGGGGCACCCAGTTGGACAGGACATTCATCGCATCACGGTCGGCGCGCGCCGCAGCGTTGCTCGTCGCAGCACCCATGCTGCTGAACGCAACCGCCTATCGGCCGGGTGAAGTTGAACTGGCTTTTCTTTCCAAGGAGAAAGAACAGGCGCCCGTGATGATCGACGTCCCCACGCGCCCTTCACCGCCGGAGGCCAATTCCTTTGACGGAAGGTGGATATTCACCGGCGCGGGCTGCCGGGGCGCTGGCCCGGTATCGGCGGTCATCAAGGCCGGCAAGGTGATCGTCCGCGGCGGTGGCGGAAACGTTACGCCGGACGGCATCATTCATACCGTGGGCGCCGGCAACGGAATGACGCTCACCGCCGAGGGGCGGCTGTCTGGAGATTCCGGCTCGGGGACTTACGATCGATCCGACGGTTGTTCCGGCACCTGGATTGGCGTCAAGCAGCGGCAGCGGCGCTGATCAGGCTGCCAGATCACCAGAGGTTGTCGCCGAAGAAAAAGCCAGACGGCTGCTGGGCAACCCGGATCCGCTGCGGTCCAGCATAATTCCTGGCCACCGATTTTCGCTTCCGCTTTGGTTCCGCATGAACCGGATTGGCCTGGGCGAAAGCTTCCCTCACCTCGTTCTTCAGCGGCAGCGCGGCAACTTTCGGTGGCGCTGGGGCAGCCTCCGCCACGACGGGCGCTGGGGCCGGTGCGGCAGCCACGGTGGTCGGACGCGACGTGTCAAAGACCACGCGTTCCGGCCATTTCCGATCGGAACGAATCCGTATGACGGAACGATCAGTCGTGGCGGCGGCGGTGGAACGGGCGGCCTCGGTTACCGGCGAGACGGCATTAACGATCAGCAGAAGCGCCAGCAAGGCACCACCGACGAAAACAAAATAACGCATCAGTGGCATTGGGTTGCACTCCATCCCGCACGGCAATACGGCTCCAAGGGCTCAACCGGCGATTACTTTATTTGTTCCTGCGCGGGGGAAAAGGTTCGACGGCGACGGACCGGTTTGTCTTGTTTTTGACGGCAGGCCGAGAAACGGCGGCGGTTAACTATGGCTCGCGGCAACCAGCGAGCACTTCGCCTTGGCAGCCTTTACGTTGACGAAGCCGACATGCAGTCGCACGAAGGTCTTTCGGCTCTTCATGTTGATGGCGTCGGTGATCAGCCGCGAGCGTTCGGTCAGCCGGCTACCGTCCGGCCGCAGGAAGGCGCACGAAATATCGATGTTCCTGACGGCATAGCTGTTGTCATTGCGGAGGGTCATCGTCACCAGCGCCTTGGAGCCAAGGCCTCCGCGACGCCATGACTGCGACGCGATCTTCAGCCGATCGACCGGCGATGGCTGCCGCGGGACGATCGCTTCAGAGATTGCGGGATTGAAGACAGGCTCTTTCGCCAATCCGACGGTGGGCGCCGGAGCAGGCTTCGCCGAAACGGCAGCGGCCAGATGCATCGGCGACGCTGGTCCGCGCTCGCGTCCGCTATTCAGAACCAGCAGCCAACCTGCCGCCGCAAAAATCACGGCGATTGGCAACCAGCCCACTGCTGTCCTGAGATTACCCGCAGGCATATCGTCAGCGCGATCTGAATGATGTCCCCACGACAGACTGACACGCCGGGCATTTCCGGTCGAATCAAGATTGAGAAGTCCATCGGACATCGTCGCGCCACCTGTGTCAGTGGGCCAACTTCCTCACCGAGACGACAACTCACACCGCCGAAATTGGTTGCAGCGAAACGTGACATATCGAACACGAGGCGCGCGGCTGGCCGACGGGGATAGCCACGCCGATGCCTCGCCGCTAAAGTCGTGAGATAATTCCTTCCGCTGCCACGGGGCCGCGCAAAAAACGATCGTTTGGAGAACAAGCATGCCGGTAGTGACCTGGGACCACATCCATCTGCGCAGTCCCGATCCCGAGGCAACGGCCGCCTGGCTTGAAGACGTTCTTGGCGGCGAGATCATTCGCGGCCCGGGCCGCATCGACGTCAAACTCGGCGGCGCCATGGTTTTCATTGCCCCGGTCAAGGCGGGCGACGGCGTCAATTCCCCCCCGGTTACCCCTTATCAGGGGCTCGATCACTTCGGGCTGGCGGTCAAGGACATCGACGCGGTCGCCGCGGAGATCAAGGCCAAGGGCGTCGAGTTCACCACCGAGCCCCACACCATTCGGCCGGGCGTGCGCATCTGCTTCATCCGGGGGCCCCAGGGTATTTCGATCGAATTGCTCGAACGTGACAAGAAATACGCATAAAGCTTGAGCAAGCTGGCATGATCAGTGGCCGCCTGCCGCGTTGACGGCAGACGCCACGCTTTGGCATAACGAACAAGCACATTGGGGACCGGCGCCAACAAGCCATGAAGAATGGGCTTTATTCGATCCACGTCGTCCTTCAGGACGGCCGCTTCGGCAAAGGGAGCGGCGTCGTGCTGTTTCGCGACGGCAAGATCCTCGGCGGCGACGCATTCCTGTTTTATGTCGGCAGCTACACCGTGAAGGAAAATACCTTCAAGGGCGAAATCCTGGTCCAGCGCCACACGCCGAGCCCCGATATCACCCCCTTGTTTGGCGGGACTGACCCGGTCGGCATCGGCGTCTCCGGCACCTTCACCGACACCTCCGGCGACATGAGCGGCACTGCACTGGTCGGCAAGGCCAGCCAGATCTTCACCGCCACCCTTCGCAAGCTGGCGGAAAGTAACTGATCCCGTCTTAGGCCACGGACGCCTTTTCCGGGGCTTGTTCCAGCGGCGCGACCCGCGGCAGCACCATCTGAACGCGCGTGCCGCGTCCCGGCTCGGAATCCAGGTCCAGCCGGCCGCCGAGGCGGTTGGTGACGATGCTGTAGACGATGTGAAGCCCAAGGCCCGTGCCGCCCTGATCGCGGCGGGTCGTGAAAAACGGATCGAAGGCGCGGCGCCGAACGTCCAGGCTCATGCCGCAACCGTCGTCGGCAAAGATCACTTCGACATGCTGGGCGTCTGCCGCCCGCACCTTGATATCGACCGTCCCCGCCCGGCCGTCCGGGAAGGCATGCGCCACCGCGTTGAGAAACAGGTTGGTGAGCACCTGCCCGTACGGACCGGGGTAGGAATTCATGGTGAGGTTGGGCTCGCATTCCACATTGAGCGAGAGCCGATGCTTGCGCAGGCCGGGCCGCAAACTCATCACCACCTGCTCGGTGAGATCGCCAAGGTCGAATGCCCGCTGGTCCGAATAGTTGCGGTCGGCGGCGACCTGCTTGAAGGATGTGATCAGTTCCGCCGCCCGGTTGAGGTTGGCCACGAGCTGACCTGATGCGTCGCGGGCTGCATCCAGGAAATCTGTCAGGCTGGAGCGACGGAGATCACCGCGCGCGACCTCGGCTGCGAACGCGGCCGCCTTTCGCTCCAGGGAGGACGCCACCGTCAGGCTGATGCCGACGGGATTGTTGACCTCATGCGCCACGCCGGCCACCAGTCGGCCGAGCGCCGCCAGCTTTTCCGCTTCGATCAGCGAGTTCTGGGTCTCGCGCAGGTTCCGCAGCGCGGCTTCTGCGGCATCCTTGGCCTCGCGCATTTCCTGTTCGCCGCGCTTGCGCTCGCCGATATCGAGCGCAACCGTCACGATGCTCTCCACGTGGCCCTCGGTATCGAGCAGCGGCAACTTGTTCACCAGCCAGTGGCGGAGAATGCCGAAGGAGTCCCGGTACTCGTCTTCGTAAAAGCCGAGCTCTTTGCCTGTCGCGAACACCCGTCGGTCGTTTTCGTCGGTCTTTTGCGACCCGTAGCGTGACATCAGGTCGCTCGTCGTGCGGCCGATCGCCTCTTGAGGCTCGATCGCGAAGATGCCGGCCATATAGCGGTTCATCAGGACGTAACGCAGATCCTTGTTTTTGACGTTGATGACCGCGGGAACAGTATCGATCACAAGCTGCAACATGCGCCGCGCTTCGGCGATTGCTTCCTCCGCGCGCCGCTGGTCGGTAATATCGCGGACGGTCCCTTCGTAACGGACAATCTTGCCGTTATCATCACGAATGGCTCCCGCGCTGTCCGAGAGCCACAGGATCAAGCCATCGCGCCGCCGGACCTGATATTCAAAATCACGCACCACGCCGTCACGCTGCATCAACTGCTCATATTGCGTGCGGGCGGCAGCATCGACGTAGACGCCGTGCGAAATGTCGTTGATGCCGCGAATGAGCGCTCCCGGCGAGTCATAACCCATCATCCGCGCCAGCGCCGGGTTGGCGTTGAGAATTTCTCCGCCCGGCGTCGTCACGTAAATTCCTTCGACGGAGCCTTCGAACAGCTTGCGATAGCTTTCCTCGGCGAGGCGCTGCTCGGCGAGCGCGCGGATCGCGGCTTCACGCGCGGTATCGGCATCGACCAGCGAGCGGCGGAACACTTCCGCGGCGCGCGCGATGTCACCGATCTCGTTCTCCACCTCGGTGGCGGGAATGGACGTATTTTTCTCGCCGCCGGCCACAGCCCGGATCGCCGCTGGCGATCGCCTTGAGCGGGCGGACCGTCTGCCGCACCACGAACACCGCAGCCACGAGGCCGATCAGCACGCCGGCGATCCCGAGCAGGATGCTTTGCCATTTGTCGCTCGCGAGCGTACGGGCGAAGTCACGCGCCAGAACCCGCCCTCGCCGGTCGCCAAGGTCGCGCAACAAATCGGTGACCCGGCTGATCATCTGCCCTTCGGTACCCAGCACTTCCCGGTCGAGCCGGCCGATCTGGCCCTCCGTCGCCGCGATCGAGAGCACGGCATCGGCGTAGGCATCCGTCGCGACACGAAGCGAGGGATCGTCGATGACGACCGACTTCATGGCCCGCGCGGATTGCTCCGTTGCGGCCGGGTCATGCGCCAGCAGCCCTGCCGTGACCTGATTTTGCCCGCGAAACAACTGGCGTGCCGTCGTCCGCTCCGGAATATCTGCGATCGCCTGCTCGAACCGGGTCCGAACCGACGGCAACGCCGAAACCAGTTCCGCGCGGCGCGAAATCAAGGCGGTGATCCGCTCGATGCCTTCCTCGTAGTTGGCAAGGCGCTGCGAGACGCCGTCGATCATCTCCCGTTGCTCGGGCTCAAGCCGCAGTCGGGTGTTTTTCAGCGACGTGCCCAGCGAGGCGGCGGCCTCCTTGACGCGGCCGGACGGCGCCGCCGGATCGGTGACAAAATCTCGGGCCGCCAGCCGCAATTCCTTGGTGCGGCGGTCAATCTCCTCGACGGCTTCACCCAGGCTTTGCAGATGCTGCAACTCGGCGAAGGTCGCGTCGATGCGGCGGGTGGACACCACGCTGGCGATGCTCGTCATCGCGATCATGGCAAGCAAAACCGCGAAACTGCCGAAGGTCAGCTGCCCGATCGAAAACGAAAAAGACTTGATACGTCTAACCATAGAAGCAAAGGCTCTGAGCAGCGGCGAGCATGGCTCGCTAAATACCTATTTATACGACGATTTTGTGCTCCGGGGAAAACCGGTAAGCCGGGTCCCAAGGCAAATTCAAAGGCAATTCAGTCTGCCGGAATGCCGGCGTCCTTCACCACCTTGGCCCAAAGGGCGATGTCGGACTTGATAATGGACGCGAATTCCCCAAGCGGCGCGCTTTTCGCCGAACAACCCGCCAAATCGAGCTTTTCCCGTACCTCAGGCGCTGCCACCGCCGCCTCTAACGCCTGACTGATTTTGGCAACGATCGGTTGCGGGGTTTTTGAAGGTACCACAATGCCAAACCAGGGCGTTACCGCCGCCTCGGCGAACCCCTGCTCGGCCATGGTCGGCACGTCCGGAAAGTATTTGGAGCGGCCGTCGCTGATCGACGCGATGACGCGGATGCTGCCGCTTTGCGTCAGCGCCAGCGCCTGGTTGGTCGAGAAAAACGACGAGGTGAGCAGGCCGCCGGCGATATCGGCTGTCATTTGCGGGTAGCCGCGATAGCCGATCGGATTGACCTCGATCCCGGCCAGCCGCTTGAACAGTTCGAAGCCGAGATGGCCGGTCGATCCCTTGCCGGGGTGGCCGTAGTTCAAAATTCCGGGCTTCGATTTGGCGAGCGCGATGAACTCGGCGACGTTCTTCACTGGCAAGGATGCCGGCACGATGAAGACGTTCGGCGCCTGGCAGATCATGCCGATGGCCGTGAAATCGCGCAGGGGGTCCCAGCGCAGTACGAGGTTCAGCGATGGGGCCGTGGTGAAAAACGTCGTCACCAGCAGCCACGTGTAACCGTCCGGTTCGGCACGGGCGACGTCTTCGGCAGCGATCGAGCCGTTGGCGCCGGATTTCGATTCCAGAATGATCGAGGCCTTCCAGCGCTCGGCCATGTTCTGGGTGACGATCCGGCCGAACACGTCGGCGACGCTGCCGACCGAATAGGGATTGATCAGGCGGATCGGCCGGTTCGGGAAACCATCTTGCGCGCTCGCGGCCGTGAATGAGACCACGGCCAACAACCACGCCGCCATCACTGCGCCCAGACGTATCGTCATCGCGGTCGCGCCTGCCCTGCTTGCAGCTCTGAAAGCCGCTTGCGGTCAGGATGCCGACAATCAATTCATCGGGCAAGCTCCGCTTCAGGCGGAACTGGCCGACTTGCGGGCGGGAATGGTCATCGCGGCGACGCCGGCCACGACACAAGCAAGTCCGATCCAGGCCGTCGGCGACAGGGTCTCGCCGAGCAGCAGCACGCCAAGCGCCACGCCGATCGGCACCCGCAGATAGGCCTGCGCCGTGGTGCCGACGGAACCAAGGGTCTGGATCAGGCGGAAGTAGATCACGAACGCGATCGCGGTCGAGAATATCGCGAGCCCCAATAGCGCCAGCATGGAGACCGTCGACGGCATGATCGTCCACGGCCGCTCCACGATGGCGCTGACGGGCACCAGGATCGCCGCGCCACACAGCAACGAACCGGCGGCCGGCGCCATCGGATCGAGGCCCTTGAAGCCGCGGCTGAACACCGCGCCGCCGGCGTAACAGATGGTCGCGGCAACAATCGCGATCTGGGCAACGAGCTGCTCGCCGAGATCCTGAAACGCCTGCACGCCGATGATCAGGCAGATGCCTGCCATGCCCGCGACCACGCCGAACAACTTGCGCCAGGACGGCTTGTCCTGATGCGCGATCGCCAGCGTCAGGAAAAACGTGAATATCGGCGACGTCGAGTTGAGGATCGTGGCCAGCCCCGCATCGACCGAGCGCTCGGCCCAGGCGATCAGCGTCCACGGCACCACGCTGTTGAGGCCCGCCTGGAACAGGAAGCGGCGCCAGGTCGCGGCGTCGCTGGGCCACTGCACCCCTCGCCAGCGCATGATGACGAGCAGCAATAGCCCCGCAATCAGCGTCCGCCCTGCAATCAGCGTGATCGGCGGGATGGTCGCTACGCCGAGCTTGATGAAGGTGTACGAGCCGCCCCAGAGCGTAGCGAGCGCCAGCAGCAGCACCAGTTCGAACCCGAGCGCCGGTTCGCGCGCGCCGGTCTTGATCGTTGTTGCGTCCGCCACGGCGAGATCTCCATTCAATGTCAGGAGCCTCGCCGTAGCCGAGCCGAACGGTCCGATGCTTCGTTACCCATCGAACTATCGGATTACCGCTCTCACATCTCGAACAGTTCGCCGTCGTAGCCGGCCTCGCGCGGAATGCGAAGCTGACGGCCGCCGTCCGTCCGTATCAGTTCCGGCATGACGGTGACGACGGGTTGTCCTCGCGCATCCTCGATCGCGGCCACGACGTTCGGCTGCTTGCCGAGCTTGATCAGGTTGCGCGTGGTCGGAAACGGCAGCTTGAACCGCCCGCTCTCGCCGCCGGCGACCGCCTCGCGCGGCGACAGCCACAGCGAGTCCGTCGACTCGCGGCCGTCATGTGCGCCGAGTTGTTCGGGCGGCGCGGCCGCCAGGAAGAACCAGGTGTCGTAGCGCTTCGGCATGGCTTCCGGCGTGATCCAGCGCGCGTAAGGCACGAGTTCATCGAGCGCGAGCACCATGCCGCTTTCGGTCGAGCACATCGAGAAACGTCGTTTTCCGCTCCGCGACCGCCGCACGGTGACGATCCGCGATCTCGAGAGCCCGTTTGGCATCCACCAGGTCTTTCGAACCGCGCGGGCGCGCCAGCAGGATGCCGCTTTCCTCGAAGGTCTCGCGGATCGCCGCGATCCGGAAGCTCAACGCATCCGCATCACACCCCTCGCCGCCCGCGTAAAGCTCGCGCCGCGCGATGATGTCGCGATCGGCGGCATCGACGCCGCCGCCGGGAAACACCAGCGCGCCGGAGGAGAACTCGATCTCGTGATGGCGCACCATCATGAAGACCTCGATCTCCCCGCGACCCTTGTCGTCGGGCCCCCGGCACTGTCACGCAGCAACAGGATCGTCGAGGCCGGACGCGCGGCAGCAGTTTCAGCCACGAAGATTAACCCGCGGCGCTCGATTGCGGCTGCAACTGAGCGCGGCGATCGACCCGTGCGACGCGCGACAGCAGATAGTCCACTTCCGCCTTCGCCGTTGGCGTGACGACCGCGCCCGGCTTGCGCTGCGCGCTGGAGGCGATGATGCCGCGCTTCTGCAGCACGTATTTGCGGACCGCCAGGCCCACACCCGGCTGCTGCTCGTAGCGGATCAGCGGCAGATGCGCATCGAACAGGTCGTGCGCGGCATCGCGGCGGCCTTCCTTCGAAAGCTTCACCACATCGATCAACATTTCCGGGAAGGCGTAGCCGGTCATGGCGCCATCGGCGCCGCGTTCCATCTCGAAGTCGAGGAAGGTCGCGCCGTTGCCGGTCAGGATCGAGAGCGGCCGCAGCGAGCCGTCCTTCTGGAAACCGCGCAGCGTGGAAATCTTCTCCAGACCCGGCCAGTCTTCATGCTTGAGCATCACGCAGGACGGATTGTCCATCACGATCTTGCGGATCACGCCGGGGGTGAAGATCACGTTCAGCGTCAGCGGATAGTCCTGCAAGCACCAGGGAATGTCGGGTCCGATCGCTTCCACCGCCTGCTTGAAATAGCCCGTGATCTGGTCATCGGTGCGCAGGTTCGGCGCCGGCGCGATCATCACGCCGGCCGCGCCCGCGTCCATCGAGGCGCGCGCCAGTGAGCGCATCGCGGCAAACCCCGGCGCCGAAACGCCGACGATCACCTGCATGTTCTTGGCGCGCTTGATGAAGCGCTTTGCAACTTCCTCGAACTCGGTGCCTTCCAGCTTCGGCGCCTCGCCCAGGATGCCGAGCACGGTGATCCCGTCGCAGCCGATCTCGGCATAGAAATCCGTCAGCCGGTCGATCGACTTCTCGTCGATCCGGCCATCGTCGTGAAACGGCGTCGGCGAGATCGCGAACGTGCCCTTGGCTTCATGGGTGAGCTTTGTCATTTTGCTTCTTCCTTTTTTCGTCATTCCGGGGCGGCCAGCAGGGCCAAACTATGGTGCGCAATTGCGCACCTGAGAATCCAGAGGTTGTAGATCGACGTTCCGGGTTCACGCTTGGCGTGCCCCGGAACGACAGTTGAAAATCAGGTCTTCCGCACCGATTTTTTCAGGTCATCCCCGGAGAAGAAAATCTCGCTCGCGTGGGTCACAATATCCTGGGCTTTCCAGCCGGTGAACGGCGGCTGCCAGCCTTCCATTTCCATCATCCGCAGTTCGCGCACCCCGCGCGGGCCGGATACGCCAAGCGTCATGCCGGTCTGGTCGCCCGAGAGGTCGCTGACCATGTATAGCACGGCCGGCGCGATGCCATCAGCCGTCAGCGCCGCGCCCGGATTTTCCTTGTAGCGCGGCAGGTCCTCGGTCATGCGGGTCATCGCCCCCGGCGCCAGTGTCCAGATGCGGATGTTGTATTTGCGCCCCTCGACCGTGAGCACGTTCGAGAGGCCCCAGATGCCGCCCTTCGCCGACCCGTAATTGTATTGACCGAAATTGCCGATCAGGCCCGAGGTCGAGGACGTATTGACGATGACGCCGCCGCCGTTCTCGCGCATCCAGCGGAACACCGGCAAGGTGGTGCAGAAGGTGCCTTTCAAGTGCACCTTCATCACCTTGTCGAAGGCAGCTTCCGTTGCCTTGGCAAAGCTCTGGTCGAGCAGGATGCCGGCATTGTTGACCAGGATATCGGCGCGGCCGAAATGCTTGATCGCATCGTCGAACACCGATTGGCCGCCGGCCATGGTGGAGATATCGGCGCCATTGGCGACCGCACGCCCCCCGTTGGCCTTGATCGCGCCTACGACCTTCTCGGCCATCGACAGGTCCGAGCCCGAGCCGTCGCGGGGCCCGCCGAGGTCGTTGACCACGATCGCCGCGCCCTCGCTCGCAAACAGCTTTGCGTAGGCTTCGCCCAATCCGCCGCCCGCGCCGGTGATCAGCGCCACCTTGCCGTCGAGTAATCCCATGAGCTTTCCTCCCGTTCCCTGTCTCCGGTCATTCCGGGGCAGCCGCGCAGGGCGAACCCGGAATCCAGAAGTTATCGATCGAGATTCCGGGTTCGCTGCGAACGCGCGTCCCGGAATGACAGCAACTCTATCCCAACACCGTCTTGCCGTTGCGGATCACGACGGCCTCGCGCGCCTTCACCCGCGCCTCGAACGAAATCACGTTGCCGTCCTTCCACATATCGATTGTCACGGTCTCGCCGGGATAGACCGGCGAGGAGAACCGCGCCGCGTGTTGCCTGAAGGCCGCGGGATCGTAATCCGCATAGGTCTGCAAGATGCCGCGGCAGGTAATGCCGAAGGTGCACATGCCGTGCAGGATCGGCCGCGAGAATCCGGCGCGCCGGGCGAATTCGGGATCGGAGTGCAGCGGGTTGCGGTCACCGCAGAGCCGATAGACCAGCGCCTGATCCGGACGCGTGGAAATGTCGACGGATTTATCCGGTGCGCGCGAAGGCACCTTGTGCGGCTCGGGCGCGCCGTCGGATGGCCCGCCAAAGCCGCCGTCACCGCGCGCAAAGCGCGAGGCAACCAGCGTGGCGAGCGCCTCGCCCTTCTCGCTCTTGAGCACGGTCTGGTGCCGGATCACCGCACCCTTGTCCTTGCCCTTGTCGAACACGGCGAGCACCCGTGAATCGACCAGCAGTTTTTCGGCAGCCGGCAGCGGACGGTGAAACGTAATGTCGCGCTCGCCATCCACGACCATCACGCGATTGAGATTCATCTCGCCGGGGCTCGCACCCCAGGCGGCGACGGATGCGAAGGTCGGCACAACCTTGAGCGGACGCGGAATCGCTGCGCCTTCGTTGACGAATGCCAACTCCTTCTCGTCCATGGGGTCGGCGCCCATGCCGATGCCATAGGCATAGAGCATCACCTCGCGGTCGCCATATGAAAAGCGCTGATCGAGAATTCTTCAGCGCCATCAGCTCATCGTAGTTGATCGGCATTTGACCTCACACCGGCGTAAAGAACGGCAGCGGCGCGCCGTCGGTCGCCTTGAACACGACCTTCACCTTGGTGCCGATCTTCAGCTTCTCCATGTCGCAATCGACGAAGTTCGTCAGCAGCGACGGCCCCTCCTTCAGCGTGACGTAGCCGATCGCGTAGGGTCCGCTTGCGGATTTGCGCATCCGGCTGAAGGTGTAGATCTCGCCCTCGCCCGAGCTTTCTTCCCACACGGTCTTGTCGGAGAAGCAGAACGGGCAGATCGAGCGCGGAAAATAATGCGCTTCGCCGCACGCCGTGCAGCGCTTGATCATCAGCTTTGCCCTTGGCGGTCTGTTCCCAGAAATGAGTGGTTTCGGGGTTGGTGATCGGGGTCGGATACTTCTTTGCGTCAGCCATCACACGCGCTCCAGAATGCAGGTCGAGGCGGCATGGCGAATGCCGAGCAAGCCGCCGGTGCCGTGGGCAATGGCGAGATCGCAGTTCGGCACCTGAACCTTCGGATGCGCTTCGCCGCGCAACTGCCGCACCGCTTCGAGAATCTTGGTCATGCCGCCGCGATTGACGGGATGGTTGCTGCACAGGCCGCCGCCATCGGTGTTGAACGGCAGCTTGCCGACGCCCGAGATCAGGTTGCCGTCGGCGACGAACTTGCCGCCCTCGCCTTTCTTGCAGAAGCCGAGGTCTTCGAGCTGCATCAAGACCGTGATGGTGAAGCTGTCGTAGATCGAGGCGTATTTGATGTCCTTGGGCGTGACACCGGCTTCCTCGAACGCCTTCGGTCCCGACCACACGCCGGCGGAATAAGTGAGGTTGAGCGACTGTCCGCCGCGCGGCCCCTTCAACGCCTCGCCGTGGCCGATCATGCGCACCAGCGGCTTCTTCAGGCTTTTGGCGATCGCTTCCGTGGTGACGATAAAGCCGCCGCCGCCGTCGGTGACGACGCAGCAATCCATCCGGTGCAGCGGATCCGATATCATCGGCGAGTTGAGCACGTCCTCGACCGTGACGACCTCGGGCAACATCGCGTGCGGATTGTATTGGGCGTGGTGCGAGGCCGCGACCTTGATCCAGGCGAGCTGCTCGCTGGTGGTGCCGAATTCGTGCATGTGGCGCATCGCGCACATGCCATAGACATTATGTGTGGTGCCGCCATACGCCGCCTCGAAATCGACCTCGGCGCCCGTCGCGCGCGGCGGCATCGCGCCGGTGCGCGGCTTGCCGGCGAGCGTGACCAGCGCGATCGAGCACTTGCCGGCAGCAATGGCTTCCGCGGCGTGGCCGAGATGAACCAGATAAGAGCAGCCGCCGGTGTCGGTGGAATCGAAATGGCGCACCTTCAGGCCGAGATAATCGACCATCGCCATCACGCCGCCCGGCGCGTCCCCGGCGCAGAAATAGCCGTCGATATCGGCCTTGGTCAGGCCCGCATCCTCGATCGCCCCCTTGGCGATTTCGGCATGAAGCTGGGCGGTCGATTTGTCGGGCGCATGCCGGGTCGGATGTTCGTAGATTCCGGCGATATAGGCCTTGCCTTTGATGGTCACGTCCTTCTCCGCTGACGTTTCTCTTGTGCGTTTCCTCTAATTTCTTGGCCTGCCGGGACCGCCTTGGCAAGCGGCGAATATTCCACGCGGTGAGGCGCTATCGCATAGCAATCGGAGGAGACATGCGAACGCATTCCCGCGGCGCTTTTGGCCCGGGCTATACCATTATGACCCTCTCGAAAACGGAGGGCGCAGGGAATGCCGGGCGATTGGCTCGCCCGCAGCCTCGTATGCAAACAAAGAAAGCACACGAGTTAGTCACCACAGGTTCGCCGCAACTGCCCGGCACTCCCTGCGCGATTGGTTTTAACGGGTTCCTTCGTGCTCTCCCCGGAGACCGGCTTGGTTGTCTCCGTCCCCGGCGTGATGCCGGCGTGTCGGACCCGAAGGGCCGACATCGCCACATCATCGCCAGGTTGACATCAGCGTCGGGATGTCAGGACCACACGACTTCACCGTCCGCGACAGGCTCACTCGTCTAGTATGCCAACCGCGTCCATCGCATCCCGCGCCCAACGTCCGTGACGATCGCGATACGCCCCTCTGTCCAAGGGCACAGGACGCGGGAAGAAGTGCCCGTGATTTGCCCGACGTCACAAGGATGCGCGCCTGCGACCGATTGGCACGACGGGCAAATCAGGCCGTGTCGCCGACGAACCAAAAAGGGCGGATGTCAATGATCAGATGTCGTTGGGCGCTGGGGCGGCGCGAACGCATAAACGTCTGCTTCTGAGGGCGAGGCGGAAGTCGCTTAGGTCAGTCGTCGTCGACGGCTTTTGACCCGAAGCGGAAGTCACGAGGAGTTTCCTCGTATGGGGCGCGCTTGTAGGTGCGCCGCATACGGGGAAGACGCGATGGTTGCATGTCGCCCGCGCGATGAACGCAGGTGGCCCAAGTCCCTTCACCGCAAGATCGAGCGGCCTCCAGTAGCCGCATGACCAGTGATCGTGCCGTTTGCGAGCCGAGCCTGGCTTCCATATCGGCACCGGGCGCATGTGTGTGGAACACATCCGTCGGCTTCATGCTCGGCAGCTCGGCGAATTATCAGGTAGCGATTGATTGGGTTCTCGATCCTGGTTTTTCCGTTGGACATCAACGATGCCAAAAGCGTCATCGGGCGGCGTGCTGACCGGGCGGGAACTCAGCGGTATTTATGTTTGCTCGTCGAGCGTCTGAGCCGTCGCTATCGATGCCGGATACGCCGCGCGTTGCCGTAGATGCCCGGCCTTCGCGGAATCCGGCCGCGCCCAGTCGCCATTGAGTGGGTATCGCCGCGGTTTCGGCTTGACCGCCCTCGATCGCCTTCTCTACCTAAGCCAATCTCAAGCTTGCCTCAATTGAGAGGTCTTTGAAATTCATGGTCTTGCCCGGCCCAACGCCGATCCGTGCAAGCAGGGCGCGTATTTCCTTTTCATTTTCTTGCGCGGGCGCAAACTGCAACGCAAAGTCGAGGTATTCGAAGAAATTCGTCTTCACGAGCTCCTTGTCGATCTTCGGAAAGTCGATGCCCGCCGCGGCAGCTACCGTACCCGGCTGCTTGAGATAGTTGGAAAGTGTCTGCACCTTGTAGCCGGCTTGGACCTTCTTGACGTTGTCGAGGTCGTCTGGGTTGAAAAGCTGGGTGCGATACCCGGCCACCGAAAATTGTGTGCTTGACTGGAACACCTTCTTGATCCCGGGTGGCGTTGCGCCCTTCCAGTTCGGCCCGACCACCATGTAGTCGCCGGCTTCGCTGCCAGTGGCCCGGCTGCCGATATAGCCGTAGTTGTAGGTATTGCCGTCGCAGAGCATGACCGAGTAGTAGCGCCTCGGATCTACCGCCGGGACCGACAAGACGACGGGCTCTGCCCGCAAATCCATCCAAACGAACGAATAGGGAGTGTCGCTGTTCGGCGTGGGAATGGCTGTGTCTTTGTAGGTGAAGACGTTGGGCTCGTTCTTGATCTGATTGAACGGGGCCTTGAACTGCCCCGAATTGCGATCGACGGCGTATTCATACATGACGCCGTAGTTCATCACGATCGGCAAACCGTAGATGAAACCTGCTTCCGCAATGTCTTTTGCCTTGATCAAACCGAGGCGGTCGGCGCTCGACTGTGCGTGCACCGGGACGGACTTCGCAGTTGAGGCAATGATGGCAGCCAAGCCGGCGGAACGAAGAAGATCGCGTTTCGTCAACATTTGAACACTCCCTCCGATTTGCGGTTTGAGCTCGACGTGGACTGGCATAGCGAGGCTAGGCTCGCTCTGCACGAGGGTCTATGCAAAATCAAGCTATGCGTCAGGATGTCCCTTGTTGGCCCTCAGCGGACATGGTCGATCTAACTGGCGATGTCCGCTCCTGAGGGTACAAGCGACATGTCGGTTGTGCTGATCAGTTGTGCTGAGTGACTTCCGCAAATGACCCGAAGCGGACATCGGTCACTATGACCGCGCTGGCCGTGTCCTGGCAAAGTCCTGCTGCGAATTGCTAAGGACTGATCTCGGATCGGAAGATCCGGTTGGCGTCACTCGGTCCGGAAGACCGCAATTGGCGCAGCAAGAAAGATACGGAATACCGCGAGACCGAGGTGGAGCGACCGAAAAACGGTGATCGCAACACGGGCATCGCAGATGACCGTAACGCCGCAATCAGCGCTGCTCCAAGCAAAACGGCGCCGAAGATGAGAAACGGCATCGGGAATCGCCCCTGATACCAACAGTATAGATACGGAAGAAGAGCCACGAAGAAGAAGGAGGCCAGGCTCAACAAATTATCAAGCCTGCTCCAGACCTTTCGATGCTCCAAAGCAACTTGATGTCGCTCTTCCTCTGTCATTTCACCTGCCTGGCAATTTGTGAATCTTAACCGATCGGCACGAAGATTGGCTTCAGTTGCCCTTAGCGTTGGCCGCGGCGAAATCCGAATAGATCGGCTTCAGGCTTGCTCGTGCGGTACCGATAGAATTCGAGCAGAATTGCCAATTCTCATGTCATCCGGATGACAGCTCTTATGTCATCCAGATGACAGCAGTCACAAATCATACTCGTGGCTGTGCGAACTCGGGTCGGGAGTAGCTTCCGGTAATGGCCCTTTGCTGACGCGGACGGTCAGGTATCGCAAATACTGCCAGACAAACGACGGAAGTGGACCAGAGGCAGAGAGTGAGTATTCTCGATATGCGCGCGAGCATTCACAGGGTCCACTTTGATTCAGAGGTGACCGCGTCGGCGTCGATTGATCCACATCAAGGTGGGACTTCGGTTCTGTGCAGCTATCGCATTCCCAGTACACGGGAGGCGGCAGATGTCACCTTTCTCTGCACGTTGGTGCGGGTGCTCGAACCGAATGGTCGGCGTCCCCCTCTGGAGCCTGCCGCGGCACCTCCGGAGGGATGGCTGGTGCATATCAAGTCTTCTCCTCGTCGTGATGGTGCTTGCCGGGGTTGGCGCGGTGTCGCCAGCACGAAGTGCATCCGAGGATTCCGCGTGGCACGAGTTCAGCGGAACATGGACGGCGGCTGGGAAACGGCAGGACATCGCTCTCGGTAGCGATCGCCGCGCCTCGGTTGCGGATTACAGCGGATCGCTGATGCTCTACGGGACCTCCCGTCCGGCGCTGGGCTTCCGCGCCGAGGCCGTCGTATTCAATGACAGCGCGACCGGCCTGATCGGGCGGGCGGTCTGGACGGACGACGCGGACAACCACGTTTATAGCGAGCTCCGCAGCGAAGCTACGCCGGGAGGCAACCGCATCGTCGGAACCTTCGTCGGCGGCAGCGGCCGGTACAAAGGCGCGTCGGGCACCTACGCGTTCTCCTGGCGATTCCTTCTCGAAGGTGAAGACGGGGTCGTGCAGGGCCAGTCGACGGAGTTCAACGGGAAGGTCCGGCTTCTGCCGACAGCGAGCGGGCCCGGCGCGGACACGTCCAGGCCATGAGAAGCGCCCTCGCCGTCCTGAAGCCGGCGCTGCCGTTCATCCTTGCGACCGGCATCTGGCTGACACCCGTGCCTGCGGGACTGACCGCACCCGCCTGGCACCTGTTCGCCGTGTTTGCATCGGCGATTGCCTCGGTGCTGCTCGGCTCGTTTCCCCTGCTCCCATCCGCTCTGCTCGCGGTCGCTGCGGTGGTCCTGACCGGCACCATCTCGCCGGCGAAAGCGTTTGCAGGCTTTGCCAACGCCAGTGTGTTGCTGGTCGTGATTGCCTTCCTGGTCGCGATCGCCGTGGTGAAGTCCGGTCTGGGGCGGCGCATCAGCCTGTTCATGGTCAGCCGGTTCGGCCGATCCTCGCTTGGGCTTGCCTACAGCATCGTCATCACTGACGCGCTCATTGCGCCCGGCTTTCCCAGCAACACGGCGCGCGGCGGCGTTTTGTTCCCTATCGTATTGTCGGTTGCCAGCGGGTCCGGCTCGCGACCGGACGACCCCAAGGGTCGTAAGCTCGGCGGCTACTTGATGTTCTGCGGGATGGCGAGCCTGTCGGTCTCGTCGGCGCTTTGGATGACCGCCACCTCGGCCAACCCGCTCGGTGTCCAGGTGGTCAGGGATTTCGGAGTGGCGATCGGCTTCGGCAAGTGGTTGGTCGTGGCGGCGGTGCCTGCATTGACGGCGCTCTTGCTGCTGCCCTGGGTCGTCGCGCGCATCTTCCCACCGGGGGTCGGCCGAACACCCGAGGCTCCCATTGCCGCAAGGAAGGAACTTGCGGCGCTCGGTCCTCTCAAGCGCGATGAATGGATCACGGCCGCCATCTTTGCACTTATGATTTTCGGCTGGGTGTTTGCCGATCTGCTCCAGCTCAATGCGACCAGCGTTGCTTTCGCCGGTCTCGGAATGCTGATCATGTCAAACGTTCTGGGATTGAAAGACATCGCAGAACATGGAGAGGCCCTCGAAACGTTTCTGTGGCTTGCCGTCCTGTTTGCCCTGAGCGGTCAGCTCAACGAACTCGGTTTCATGGGTTATGTCGGCCAGCGGCTGGCGTCCTACATCGTCGGCCTCTCATGGCAAATGACCTACGTCGTGCTGATCGCATTGTATGTGTTGATTCACTACATGTTCGTCAGCCAAACCTCACAGGTGCTGGCCTTGCTCGGCGTTTTCGTCGACGTCGGCGTGCGAGGCGGCGTGCCCGCACCGCTGATGGCGTTTGCGTTGCTGTTTGCGAGCAGTTACTTCTCGGTCATAACACCGCAAGGCGGTAGCCAGAACGTCATCTTCGTCAGCAGTGGCTACCTCACGCAGGCGGAGCTTTACCGGCTTGGCCTACTCGTGACGCTCTTCTTCCTTGCGGTATTTCTGATCATCGGAACGCCTTGGATCCTGCTGGTCGCCTGATCCAGCCACGCATCATCGAAGCCTGTCTCACCCTCTTGCCGATCGCGGGGGCTCCCACAGCCTATTATTTCAGGGGTTTTTCGACCACCACGGCTTCCTGGAATCAGAGAGATCGGGAGGCGTTGATCAGCACAATGCGCAAATCAAGTGTGATTTTCCTGCCTCATTTGCACAAAACCCCTTAAAAACCGGGGTCAAACGCAAAAAAACGCAAAAAACCCCGAGAAAACCTGTGTAGAAGCCTCTTGCTCCGCGCAAGGAGCGTTATAGTCGAAGCGGTCCGAATCAAAGGAGACACAATGGCCACTCAAATGTCGAAGTCACAGCTCGTCGAGAAAATCGCGACGACAACCGAACTGTCCAAGCGTGACGTGAAGAACGTCATGGATACGCTGACTGATGTCGGCCACAAGGAACTGAAGAAGGCCGGCGTATTCCTGCTGCCGGGCTGTGCGAAGTTCGTCGTGGTCAAGAAGCCCGCCACCAAGGCACGCAAGGGCACCAACCCGTTCACGGGTGAAGAAATGATGTTCAAGGCGAAGCCCGCCCGCAAGATCGTGCGCGCACGGCCGGTCAAGGCCGCCAAGGACGCCGTCTAGGGAAAACTCGGACCTCGACGTCAAAGGCCCCCGTAATGGGGGCCTTTATTTTTTGCGATGGCGGCCTGATCGATCAGTGTTGCTGACCCATCGACGGACATGCGGCGTGACACACTCAGCGGAGCATGATGGGACACGCATCATCTCAAGCGACCAATAAATCTCCAGTCATCTACCAAGGGAGGTCGAACATGAAGATCGTCGTCATCGGCGGCTCCGGCCTGATCGGCTCGAAGACCGTGGCCATTTTGCGTCAGGCTGGCCACGACGTGGTCGCCGCCTCACCGAGACACGGCATCAACAGCATCACCGGCGAAGGGCTCAAGGAGGCGATGGCCAATGCAGCAGTAGTGATTGACCTCGCCAACTCACCCTCGTTTGAAAACAAGGCTGTGCTGGAGTTCTTCGAAACCTCAAGCCGCAACCTTCTTTCGGCGGAGGCCGCAGCCGGTGTCCGGCACCATGTCGCGCTCTCCATCGTCGGAACCGACCGGACGCCCGACAACGGTTATTTCCGCGCCAAAGTTGCGCAGGAGAAGTTGATCGAGGCTTCACGCATCCCCTACACCATCGTTCGCGCGACCCAGTTCATGGAATTCATCGGCGCCATCGCCGATTCAAGTGCGGATGGAAACGTGGTCAGGCTCTCGCCCGGTCTATTCCAACCCATCGCAGCCGACGATGTTGCTGCGATTGTCGCCGATGTCGCCCTCGGCGCGCCGCGAAACGGCATCGTCGACATCGCCGGACCGCAACGCGCGCCGTTCGACGAAATCATCGCTCGATATCTGAAGGCGATCGGCGATCCGCGTGAGGTCGTGCGCGACCCAGAAGCCCTTTACTGGGGAGGCCGGGTCGAGGAGCACTCACTGGTGCCATTGGGCGAAGCGCGCCTTGGCCGCATTGCTCTCGATGAGTGGGTTCGCCGGCCGCGGGCCGAGGCCTGATCGGCGGTTGGCCTGCATTGACCAAAAGCGGAAGATGAATGCTCGGCTTGTTTAAAGCCGAGCATTCAGATTGTCGGGTGTCGAGCCCAAGAACGCTTACTTGAGCTGATCCGCAACCTTGTCGAGGCCGGCCTTGATGCAAGCCTCGTCCTTTTCGCCGCCGGGCGCTCCGGATGCGCCGGCCGCACCAATGGTTTCGTCGCCCACCTTGATCGGCAGCGCGCCCTGGTTGGCGATGACGTTGGTCAGATGGATCAATCCCAGCGTCGGATCAGCTTTCAGGCGATCGACCAAAGCGCCCGACGGAGACCGGAAGGTCCGCGCGGTGTAGGCCTTGCGGAAGCTGTTCTCGACGGTGTGCGGCCCGGTATTGTCGCCGCGCACCTGCAAGATGATCTCGCCATTGCGGCCGACCACCGTGACCGAAACGGCGTACCCGTTGGTCTTGCAGGTTTCAATCGCCGTTTGAGCGATGGTGAAGGCGATTGAAGACGTCAGGTCCTTGTGGCTGAGCAATTGAGCATTCGCTGGACTGGCGACAGCGAAGGCGATGGTCGTAGCGGCGGCAAGTTGGAGACTGAGCGATCGCACGGTGATTTCCTCCCGGATTTCTTGGTTTAAGTCCGGGAAGCTTAGTGCAAGCACCGGGACACCGCTAGGCGCGCGATACGGCGGCGTCCATGATCGATGCGATATCGAACATCGTAATTTTCCATATGGTGAAAACGCGATGGAGGGCTGATCGAGACGCGGAGCGATTCCAAATAAGCGACAGCCCTCCGGGCGACGCGCCGCCGGCCCCTACAAACGAATTTCGAAAGATGAAGGAACTACGCTCCCTCGATGGACTTGCTTTCATGGAGACGGCATCCACGCGAGCAGCTGGACAGTCACCGATCAAGCTCCGGGCGGTGTAACGCCCGCCTGGACTTGATCCTTCCCAGAGATACCGAGGGAGACAGAAATGCATCGACGTCCCGTCAAGGGCGCGCGCAACCGGCTCGACCTGAACGATCGCGTGCAGGTCCGGATCGTGCGCAAGCGACTGAAGGTTTCCGATCGGCAGCTGAGTGATCTGGTTCAAACGGTCGGCAATTCCATTGCTGCCGTCACCAAGGAGGCCAAATCGCAGAAGGGCCTCGCCCCTGTGAACGAAGTACCAAGTGCCGCTGTCATTGCCTCGGTCCAGACCGCAGGCGGTATTGCCGACGAAACCAATCCTTCTGCTGTCGTAACGCAGCCGGCCTAGCCTTCAGCGACAAGCCCCGACATGGGGCTTTCTCTTTGGGCGCGATATTGGGTCGCAAACCGCTTTCGCATCGCGCTAAAAGCCGTCATTCTGTGACTACACAGACGGGCCGCTGAGCTTCTTGCGCTCGACGGGCTCCCCGCCGGCGGCATACTGTCGTTCCATTACCTTCATTAGGCGTCTTTCGGCGCCGCGTACCCGCGCCGCTTTGTCTCGATATCGCTTGCCAACGGCTTTCGTGCGGCGTCAATTCGCCATTCTGCGTCGCGCTGGTCGGCTGGGGGGCATGTTTCAAAGGTCGATCAAGCAGAAGATTGTCGGCATCGCCGCCGGACTGATCGTGCTGGCCGTGATCACATCGGCACTGTCGATGATCATGGCGGCGCGCGTCGGTCACCTGCTCGATGAACTGACCAATCATTACATCCCGGCCTACGGCAATCTCGCGCGCGCCAATGTGAAGTCACTCGAGCGCGCGCTCGCGGTGCGGCAGATGGTCATCGCGAAGATGCAGAACCCGCCCGACGAGGCTGCTTTCGCGGCGCATGTGAAGACCTTTCAGTCCGTCGATCCCGAGATCGATCGCGAGGCGCAGGCGGCGCGCAAGCACATCGCCGCAATCATCGATGATACCTCGACCCCATCCGACAACGCCGCGCTCGGCCGTCTCGACGACCGTATTGAAACGGCGATCAGCGATCTGCGCGAGCGCCTGGACGAACAGGGTGCCATATTGATGAAACAGTTCGAGGCGCGCAAATTCGACGAGGCGAGAGCGACGCTTGCCCGTGCTGACATGTTGCGCGAGGAGTTCGATCGCAAGATCGGCGGGATTCGCGCCGACATGATGAGCCAGGTTTTTGCGAGCGCCGCGACCGTCATCCGCGAGCAACGCCAGACGATCTGGATTTCGGCCATCGTGACCGGCATCGCGGCGGTACTCGGCTTCGTGTTTGCGATGATGGTCGGCAGCGGCATCACCGGCCCGGTTCTGCGCCTGCTCGAAGGCACGCGCGAGGTCGAGGCCGGCCGGCTCGACCGCTCGATCAGCGTCACCTCGCGCGACGAAATCGGCCAGCTCTCGACGGCCTTCAACCGGATGATCGAGCGGTTGCGCCAGAACCAGCGCGTCCGCGAGACATTCGGCCGCTATATCGATCCCAGGATTGCCGAGAGCCTGCTTGGCGAGACCGCCGTTGCCGCCGCCGAAGGGCAGCGGCGGATCATGACCGTGATGTTCTGCGACATGAAAGGCTTCACGGCGCTGAGTGAAGGCGTCACCCCGCAGGGCCTGGTCAAGATCATGAACCGCTATTTGTCGACCATGTCCGAACCGATCCACGTCCATCGTGGCGTGATCGACAAATATATCGGTGACGGCATCATGGCCTATTGGGGCCCTCCCTTCGTTGAAGATGCCGAACAGGCCAAATGCGCCTGCTCCGCCGCCATCGACATGATCGGCCGCCTGTCGCAACTGCGCGAGGAGCTGCCGGAGTTGCTTGGCGTGCGCACGATCGCGACTGACTGCGATTTCAGAATCGGAATTGCGACCGGCGAGACATTGGTCGGCAGCATCGGTTCGGAATACATGATGAGCTTCACGGTGATGGGCGACACCGTGAACCTGGCCGCCAGGCTGGAGACGGCCAACAAGGCCTATGGCACCCGCTGCCTGATCTCGGAGGCGACCGCAAATATCTGCGGGACCGATTTCGAACTCCGCGAGCTCGATCGCGTGGTGGTCACGGGCCAGAGCCATCCGCAGATCAATCTATGATGTGATGGGCCGGAAAGGCGCCCTCACGCCACAACAAGCGCTGGTACGCACGCGCTATGCCGAAGGGCTGGCGGCCTACCGGGCGCGGCGTTGGGACGAGGCCCACGCAGCGCTTTCGGAAGCGATCGAGGCTATGCCCGACGACGGGCCTGCGATCGCCCTGCTCGCCCGCGTGGCCGACTTGAAGCAGAATCCGCCGCCGGAGAATTGGGACGGTTCGTGGCGCATGGAGTACAAATAGCCGGGCCACCGCGCCGCAGAGACCGGCGATTGTTGCCAGCAACCGGCATCCTGTGACACCATCCCGGCATCGACTAGTTCACGAAATTCCAGAGACCTATGCCGCGCCGGAAATACCCTTGGGAAAAGCTATCGGACGAGCAACTGCTCAAGCGTCGCCTCTCCAGCCTAAGGGTCGGGATCGAAGGCACATGGCTCGAGGATTGTCTGAACGCGCTTTATCAGGAGCTTGACGAGAAAGGCATCTGGCTGCGGCCTCACGCCTGGATATCGAGCGAATGGTTCAGTCCGGGAAATGTGCCCGGAATTGCCGTTCCGTTCTATCTCGCTCATCCCCGCCTGATGAAGCTCGAAAAGAAGATGATGCTCGACGTCGAGGGCGGCACCTGGTCGGAGTGCATGGCCATTCTCCGCCATGAGGCGGGCCATGCCATCCAGCACGGCTATCAATTGCAGCGCCGCCGGCGCTGGCAGCAGCTGTTCGGCCGATCCTCGAAACACTATCCGCGCTACTACCGGCCCAATCCGGCCAGCCGGCAATATGTTCAGCATCTTCGGCTCTGGTACGCTCAAAGCCACCCGGACGAGGATTTCGCCGAAACGTTCGCGGTGTGGCTGCGGCCGCGTTCGAACTGGCGGACGCGTTATGCCGGTTGGCCGGCGCTGAAGAAGCTCGAATATGTCGACGAGCTGATGGAGGAAATCGCAGGCAAACGGCTGGTGGCCGCGACGCGGGAGCGCGTCGATCCGCTGCATGAGCTCGGCCAGACGATCGGCGAACATTACGAAAAAAAGCAGGCGTTCTACGCTTTCAAGCCGCCGAAGACCTATGATCGCGACCTGTTGCGGCTGTTTTCCGCCGACCCACGGCATCGCCGGTCACAACCGGCGTCGACCTTCATCAGGCGGCACCGCGCCCAGATCAGGCAACTGGTTGCGCGGTGGACCGGTGAGAATCAGCTTACACTCGACGCCGTGCTTGACGACATGATCTCCCGCTGCCGCGAGCTCGACCTGCGTGCCGTCGGCTCCGATCGGAAGCTGGTGGCCGACTTCACCGTCTTGTTGACCGCCAAGACCATGCACGCCCTGTTCGGCCCGTCACGCCGCAAATGGATCGCACTATGAGACGCCTGCGCGTCCTTGTTCTCATGCATCCGGACTTCTTGCCTCCGGACTCGACCGACGGGTACACCGCGCGGGAAATCAACGAATGGAAAACCGAATACGACGTCGTCAGCACGTTGCGCACAGCCGGCCATGACGTTCGCCCGCTCGGCGTGCAGGAAGAGCTGAAGCCGCTGCGCGACGCGATCGAAGATTTCAAGCCGCACGTGGTGTTCAATCTGCTCGAGCAGTTTCACCACGAGGTGGTGTACGACCAGCACATCCCGAGCTTTCTGGAGCTGATGCAGATCCCCTATACCGGGTGCAACCCGCGTGGCCTGATCCTGGCGCGCGGCAAGGATCTGTCCAAGACGCTGGTGCACTATCGCCGGATCGCCGTGCCCGCCTTCGCCGTGTTCCCGATGCGCCGCAAGGTCAAACGGCCGCCGCGTCTGGCGCTGCCGCTGATCGTCAAGAGCCTGAACGAGGACGGATCGCGCGGCATCTCGCAGGCATCGATCGTCGATACCGACGAAAAGCTCGCCGAGCGCGTCGCCTTCATCCACGAGCGGGTCGGAACCGCCGCCATCGCCGAGCAGTATATCGAGGGACGCGAGCTCTATGTCGGCGTCCTCGGCAACACCCGCCTGCAAGTGCTGCCGGTGTGGGAACTGAAATTCGGCACCATGGGCGGCCAGGCGATCGCGACCGAGAAGGTCAAGCACGATACCGATTATCAGGAGCGCGTCGGAATCGTGGACGGGCCGGCCAAGAGCCTGGCACCGGAGCTGCGCGCCCGCATTCTGCGCACGGCGAAACGCATCTACCGGACGCTGGGGCTCGATGGATATGCGCGCATCGACTTCCGTCTCGCGGCCGACGGCACGCTGTATTTCATCGAGGCTAATCCCAATCCGGAAATCGCCAAGAGCCAGGAGTTCGCCACCGCGGCCCGGCATGAGAAAATGGACTACCCCGCCCTGCTGCATCGCATTCTGACGCTCGGAATAAGCCGAGCCAAGGCCGGCGTATCCGTCGGCTGAAAGCCGCACTTGCCAGATGCTAGTCCAGCATCATCTTGTAACCGATGTGCGAGGGCTCGAAGCCCAGCCGGTCGTAGAAGCGATGCGCCTCTTTCCGTGACTTGTCGGTCGTCAGTTGAACGATCCCGCATCGCTCCTGCCGGCATTTTTCCAGCACCCAGTCGAACATGGCCTCGCCGATCTTCTCGCCGCGCCGATCGCTTGCGACCCGAACCGCTTCGACCAGGCCACGCTTCAGTCCGGCGCGGGCCAGCCCCGCAATGAACGTCAACTGGAGCGTCCCGACGATCTGCGCGCCGTTCTCGACGACCAGAAGAAACTGATTGGGATCCGCGTCGATCGAGCGAAACGCGTTCAGATATTGCGGATAGCTCTCCGGGCCTGCGGTCTCCCGGGAGGCGCCGAGGATGTCGTCCGCCAGCATGGCGATGATGGCCGGCACATCTGCTTCAGTGGCCCGGCGGAAAATCAACTCGGTCATCGACGCCCCCTCGTAATTATCGGTCAACATCCCAACCGGCCCGGCGAAGATGGTCGGACCCAACAGGACCAGTGATGAACGCCAGAAATGCGGAAGCGCCTTTCGGGCTTGTTCGATCGCGTCGAAACCGCGGCAGCGTACACCGTCGTGAGGTTCTGCGCGTTCGGAAGATAGCCCGCAAAGGCAATGCCGCTTGCGCCGATGATCTCGCTCGCTTGCGTCATGCCGATGGCGGCCCTTCCCGAGGCAACCGCGTGGACGATTTCCGCGCCGGTCTTGCAAAGCACGGCTTTGGCATGCACCGCGTCTGCGACACCGAGTGCGGTAAACATCTGCTCGAAAAACGGCCCTGAAGTTCCGCCGCCGTTCGGATCGATATAGGCAACCGTCGCCGCTGAAAGCAAAAGCGTGCGGAACGCTTCGATCGAGCCGAGGTCCGGCATCGTGGCGCCGGTACGGACGGCGACGCCGAGCCGCATCCTGCCGATCACCATTTCATTCGGGGCCAGCGCGTCCTGCTTTGCGAGCGTCTTGATGCCGGCGGAAGAGGTCATCACGAGATCGACCGCCTCACCTTCAGCCACGCGCGAGGCGACTTGACCGGCGTTCGCGATCGATACCTCAATTTTATGGCCAGTGGCGGATTCGAAGGGTTCGGCCGCCGACTGCAACGTCGTCGCAAAAACGCCGGTCGCCAAGATGCGAACGGGCTCCCCGGCCATCGCAGGAAGCTGCGTGGCCAGATACGCCACGCCGCTCGCGAGGAGCCAGAATGTCTTCCACGGGGACACCGATCGATTTCCGTGCGCTGGCCTACTCCGCCGCGATCTGGCGCGGAGCTGTCGGCGGATTGGACAGATCGATGGCCAGCTGCGCGTAGCGCAACTGGGCGTCCTTCACGGCCTTCTCCTTCACCGGCCCGTAGCCGCGGATGCGATCCGGCAGCGACAGAAATTCGACGGCCGTGTCATGCGTCGCAGGCGACAACAGACCGAGCACGGTCGCAACGTCCTTCTCGTAACCCGCGATCAGATCACGCTCGAGCCGGCGGTCGGCACTGTAGCCGAAGATATCCAGCGCCGAGCCGCGAACCCAGCGCATTTTCGCGAGCGTCCGGAACAGCGGCAACACCCAGGGACCGAACGCGCGCTTCTTCGGCCGGCCCAGCGCGTCCTTTGCGCCACCGAGAATGGGCGGCGCGAGGTTGAAGCTGATCTTGAAGTCGCCATCGAACTGATCGCGAAGCTGCTGCTCGAAATGGCCATCGGTAAACAGACGCGCCACTTCGTACTCGTCCTTGTAGGCAAGCAGTTTGGCGTAGTTGATCGCAACCGCGCGCGGCAACTCTTCGCCGAAGCCGCGATCGCGTGCCGCGTCACGCACCTGGCCCACGAGCGCCTTGTAACGCGCGGCGAGCTTTTCATTCTGATAGTTCGTGAGATGCGCGGCGCGATGGGCGATGATTTCATCGAGCGACATCGCATCCAGCGTCTTCGGCGCTTCGTCCTCGTCGTGCCCCTTCATCATCGCAGCGATCCGGGAAGGATCGGCGGCGGCGAGACGCCCGAGCCGGAACGCCTGCGTGTTCATCTTGATCGCGACGCCGTTGACTTCGATGGCCTGTTCGATGGCTTCGGCCGTCAGCGGCAACAGGCCCTTTTGATAGGCGTACCCCATCATCATCATGTTGGTGGCGATGGCGTCGCCCAACAGAGCTTCGGCCGGTTTGGTGAAGTCGACGAACGCGGAATCCTTGCGCAGCGCGGCTTCCAGCACGTGATTGACCTTGCGGGTCTGGAAATTGAAGTCGCGGTTGAGAACGAAATCGGCGGTCGGAATCACGTGGCTGTTGATGATGCCGACGGTGCGGCCCGCCTCGCAGAGCGTCATGGTCTCCTTCGACGCCGCCACGACCTCGTCGGCCGCGATCACGAGATCGGCCGTGCCGGTGACGATGCGCGAACAGGTGACGTCGGCGGTGTGTTCGGAAAGCCGGACATGGCTCAGCACCGCCCCGCCCTTTTGCGCAAGGCCGGACATGTCGAGGATCATGCTGGCCTTGCCTTCGATGTGGGCGGCCATGCCGAGCAGTGCGCCGATGGTCAGAACGCCGGTGCCGCCGACGCCGCCGACGGCAACGTTATAGGGCCGGTCGAGCGACGGCTTGGACACAGGCTCCGGCAGCTCACCGACGTCTCCAACACCGGCCGGCGCGCGGCGGCGGAGTGACCCGCCATCGACCGTGACGAAGGACGGGCAAAATCCCTTGAGACAGGAATAGTCCTTGTTGCAGGCGGACTGGTTGATGGTGCGCTTGCGGCCGAACGCGGTCTCCAGCGGCTCGACCGAGATACAGTTCGACTGCACCGAGCAATCGCCGCAGCCCTCGCAGACGGCCGGATTGATCAGAACGCGCCGCGCCGGATCTTCCATGGTTCCGCGCTTGCGGCGGCGGCGCTTTTCGGCCGCGCAGGTCTGCACGAACACGATCGCCGAAGCGCCCTTGATTTCGCGGCAGGCCCTCATCACCGCATCGAGTTCGTCGCGATGGGCGAGCTTGACGCCGGGCGCGATCGTGGAGGCCGGATAGGAATGCGGATTTTCCGAGACCAGGTAGATCTCGCGGATGCCTTCGGCGTGAAGCTGGAAGGTGACCTGTTGCGGCGACAGGTCGCCGTCATGGCGCTGGCCGCCGGTCATGGCGACCGCGTCGTTGTAGAGAACCTTGTAGGTGATGTTGGCCTTGGAGGCGACCGCCTGGCGGATCGCGAGACTGCCGGAATGGAAGTAAGTGCCGTCGCCGATATTGGCGAAGATGTGGTTCTCGTTGGTGAAGGGCGCGACGCCGACCCAAGGCACGCCCTCACCGCCCATGTGGGTGAAGGTTTCGGTCGAGCGATCCATCCACAGCGCCATGAAGTGACAACCGATACCGGCCATGGCGCGGCTGCCTTCCGGCACCTTGGTCGAGGTGTTGTGCGGGCAGCCCGAACAGAAATACGGCGTGCGGGTCACCGGCGAGACCGCCTGCATCTGGGTCGCCTGCCGGCCGTTGAACCAGTCGGCCTTGGCGCGCAGCATCTCGGCGATTTCGGGATTGAGGTTGAGCCGGAGCAGCCGTTCGGTCAGCGAACTCGCGAGCGACGCGACGCTCAATTCCTCGGCGAACGGCAGGAAGCGCTTGTCGTGCTCGTCCATCTTGCCGACGATGCGCGGACGCACGTCGTCGCGCCAGTTGAACAGCTCCTGCTTGACCTGGTTCTCGACGATCTCGCGGCGTTCCTCGACGATGAATATCTCTTCGAGACCGACCGCGAACTCTCGTACGCCCTGCGGCTCCAGCGGCCAGGGCATGCCGATCTTGTAAAGCCGCAAACCGATCTTGGCGGCGACGTCCGGCGTAATGCCGAGTTCGCGGAGCGCCTGGCGGATGTCTTCATAGCTCTTGCCGGAGGCCATGATGCCGAAACGCGCGTTCGGCGAATCCATGGTGATACGATTGACCTTGTTGGCGCGGGCAAAAGCGACCGCGGCAAAGCCCTTATAGTCCTGCAACCGCCGGTCCTGATCGAAGCGATCGTCGGGCCAGCGCAGGTTCAGGCCGCCCGGCGGCATTTCGAAATCGGGCGGGATGATGAAGGGCTTCATCTCGTCGGTGAGGTCGATCTCGGCCGTGGTCTCCACCGTCTCGGTGATCACCTTCATGCCGACCCAGCAGCCGGAATAGCGCGACATCGCGATGCCGAGCAGGCCCATCTCGATCATTTCGTGGATGCTCGAGGGGTAGAGGTAGGGCATCAGCGCGGAAATGAAGGCGTGGTCGGACTGATGCGGAACGGTGGAGGATTTCGCGCCGTGGTCGTCGCCGGCGAGGCAAAGCACGCCACCGTTCTTGGCCGAACCGGCCGCATTGCCGTGACGGAAAACATCGCCGCAGCGATCGACGCCCGGGCCCTTGCCGTACCAGATGCCGACGACGCCGTCGTAGTTGGCGCCCTTGGAGAGATTGAGCTGTTGCGAACCCCAGATCGCGGTGGCGGCGAGGTCTTCGTTCACGCCGGGCTGGAATTTGATGTTGTACTGTTCGAGGTGCTTTCGGGCGGCGAAAAGCTGCTGGTCATAGCCGCCCAGCGGCGAGCCCGCGATAGCCGGTGACGAAACCAGCGGTCTTGAGCCCGTTGGCGCGGTCGCGGCGGATTTGCGCCATCGGCAGGCGAACCAGCGCCTGGATACCCGTCAGGAAGACGTGGCCGGACCCTTGCGTGTATTTCTGATCGAGACTGATCGGACCCTGGTTTATTCCCATTCCACCCTCTTATGAGCCCCGACTCTTCTTGGCTTCTAGCTAGTCGCCCGGCCGTAAAAGCTAGTCTATGTCGGATTTTAAGCCCGCCGCATCACAAATCTGCCGCTTCGGGAATGCCGGATGCAAAACGCAACTTCGTGCCCGTTTGCCACCGCCCGTTTTCGCCTTGTGTCGCACAGGAATGCCATGACGAAACGACGTGAGCTACTCCGCCACAATTCCGCGCTATACTGCGCGCCATGGGGCATCCTTTGACAGGCCACTGGCACCATCACGCGCAAGCGATTCTGATCGCGGTCGCGTTGTGCACTGCATCCAACGCCGCCTGGGCACAGCTCCCCGCACCGCCGTCACCCGAAACCATCGCCAAGGGCAAGGCCCTGACGGAGGCCGGCGACTGCGGAAGCTGCCATACCGCCGATCCGGCAAAACCGTTCGCCGGGGGAAAACGGATCGACACGCCATTCGGCGGCATCTATTCCGCCAACCTGACGCCCGACCTCAATACCGGGATCGGCCGCTGGACCGACGAGGACTTCCGGCGCGCCATGCGATTTGGCGTGCGGCCGGACGGCGCCGCCGAATATCCCGCCTTCCCCTACCCGCATTTCACGAAGGTAACCCGCGACGACATCTTCGCGATCCGCGCCTATCTCCACACGCTCGGGCCGGTCAACAACAAGCCTCCGTCCAACGAACTGTCTTGGCCGCTGAATTATCGCCCGCTGATGCGGCTGTGGAATTACGCCTTCTTCCGCCCGGGCATCTTCGAGCCGAACCAGAACAAAAGCGCCGAGTGGAATCGCGGCGGCTATCTGGTCGAAGGCCTCGGCCATTGCGGCGCCTGCCATACCCCGAAAAACTTGCTCGGCGCGGAAAGGCAGAAGGTGCGCTTCAGCGGCAGCCGGGTCGACGGCTGGTTTGCCCCGCGCCTCGACGGCGCCGAACGCGGCGGGCTGAAATCGTGGAGCGTCGAGGATATCGCCGAATATCTTCAGAGCGGCCGCAACGCCCGCAGCCATGCCGGCGGCCCGATGGCGCAGGTCGTGCTCAATTCCACCTCGCATTTGAGCGATGCCGATGCGCGCGCGATCGCGGTGTACCTGAAGGATATGCCCGCCGGTGCATCTCCAGCCGCAGCCGCAACACCGGCGGCGGCCCAGATGGCAAACGGCGAAAAGCTCTACAAGGGATCGTGCGTCGCCTGCCACGAGCTCGACGGGAGCGGCGCGCCGCGCATCTATCCGCCCCTGCCAGGCAACGCCAACCTGCAATCGACCGATCCGCTGAGCACCATCCGGATCGTGCTCGACGGCGCCGAGACGATCACGACGCCGCGTGCGCCCAACACGGGATCGATGCCCGGATACGCCAAGATGTCCGACCAGGATGTCGCCGACGTCGTCACCTATATCCGCAACGCCTGGGGCAATGCCGCGCCCGCAGTCACCGCGGCGGAAGTAGCGAAGGCAAGAAAATAGATCGCCTCACTTCTCTTCGGCGTCGAACACGAACTTCGGCATTTCCCATTTGTAGCGGATCGCGAGCAGCCGGAAGCTCAGGCCCAACACGAAGGTCAGCGCGGTCCAGAGCTCGTCGTTTATCTTCAAGCCGAAAGCGGTTGCGTAAAACAATCCGGTGACCACCGAAACGCTGGCGTAAAGCTCCGAGCGAAACAGCAGCGGCACATCGTTGCAGAGGATATCGCGCAACACGCCGCCCGCGCAGCCGGTGATCATGCCCGATACGATGACGATCGCCAGCGGCTGGTTCATTTGCCAGGCCACGTCGCAGCCGGCCATGGTGAACACCACGAGCCCGATCGCGTCGAGCACCAGAAAGACAAGAGTGAGCCGGTGCACCGTGCGCGCGATCAGCACGGTGCCGAAAGCCGCAATCGCCGTAATCGCGAGGTAGGACGGATTTTGCACCCATGCGAGAGGATAATGGCCGAGCACGACGTCACGGATGGTGCCGCCACCGAGCGCCGATAAACACCCGAGCAGGCAGACGCCGACCCAATCCATGCTGCGCCGCCCTGCCGCCAGCGCCGCTGTCATCGCCTGCGCCGCCAGCGCCACCAGCGAAAGGATGTGCAACACGGTATCGCCAGGCGGCAGTCTCCACATCTTCCCCTCGCAAGTCGCTTTCAGCGCAACGCGTCGTACCGCAATTCATGGCCTCGTGCGAACGGATGAAGCCATGCGGGCCGCCGATTGGCATCGTTGGCCCTATCAGCCGGCTTGACAGCGGTTCGTCCGCGGCCTGCACACCTAAAGATTGGATCGTCCCGATGCGCAAATTACTCCATTGTTTCGCTTTCGTCGCCGTCCTGGCAGCTCCCGGATTGTTCGTGCCGCAGGCGCTTGCCGATCAAATCCGGTGCCCGTCGAATTTGACGATCGACGGCGTGGTCAAGTTTCATTCCGACTGCCGCTCAAGCTGCCAAGCCGAGAAGAAAGACAAGATCGAGGCCTGCCGCAACAGCTGCGACAAAGTCTTCATGCACTGCGACGATCTGCGCAAGGAAGCGGACAAAAAGAAGAAAAAATAGGCAAGGCTTGCCGATCGCAGGCTGAGAACCGTCTGGCTGCATCGTCGTCCTTCACGGGTTCCATGCCTGCCGCTGTCGCCAGCGATCCCGGAAACAGCGGGAGTTCCGGGAACCGGCGCCGCTGGTTTGCCGTTGTCGCGGCAAGACAATGGAGGAATCCAGCCATGGCCAGCGAACTCAATCCCAACGATCCCCTTAATCCCAACGATCCCTATGATCGCGATCACCTGAGAGATCCGATCAGGACCAACATCGGCGAGCGCCGCTCGCCCGTCGAACTGGACAACGAATTGCAGCCGGATCCGGAGCTTGCCGAAGGTCCGGCCAGCAACGGCAAGATCGCGGTCTTCGCGGTCGGCATCGCGATCGTGCTTGGGCTCGTGTTCTACGGGCTGAACAGCACTTCGACGAACCAGCAGAACGCCGCATCGACACCGACGCCCACGCAAAGGTCGGCGGAGACTTCGCCACCCGCGGCGCCTCCGGGCATGCGAGACGTGACGCCGCGCTCCAACACCCAGCCCGGCACCACCACCGGCTCGGCACCCGCCAATCCGCAGTCGCCGAGCCCAGCCAGCCCGCCCCCGAGCGGCGCGCCGGCGAATAGCAAATAATGAGATGAAGTAATGTGCAGACGATGAGGCGGCCCGACGGCCGCCTCATTGTTGTCCATGCCCCGGTGGGGCTATCAGCGAAACATCTTGTTCAGCTCGGCACCGGGATATCCCTTGGCAAGCTCGGTGAAGGTACCCTGCTCGGCGATCTCCTTCGACGCGCGCATGAAGCCGGCCCAGGCCGTGCGTGCCAACGAACCGCCGACGCTGATCCGCCGCACGCCGAGATCGGCGGCTTCCTTGACCGAAAGGCCTGATGCTCCAATCAGGAGATTGACGGGCTTCGGCGCCACCGCCTTCACGATCGCAGAGATCTGCTCCCTGGTCTTGATGCCCGGCGCATAGAGACAGTCGGCACCGGCTTCCGCATAGGCGCAAAGCCGGTCGATCACCATGGCGAGGTCGTCCAGCCCCCACAGAAAGGCTTCGCAGCGGCCGGTCAGGAACACGCCGCTTCTGTCGGCATCGATCGCCGCGCGCGCGGCCTTGATCCGCTCGACCGCATGGGCGCGTTCATACAGCGGCTTTGCGGTGTCGCCGGTCGAATCCTCGATCGAAAGTCCGGCGACGCCGGTTTTGGCGCCGCGCGCGACGTTGATCGCGACCTTGTCGGCCTCGTGCGCAAAACCATTCTCGTAATCGGCATTGACGGGAACATCGACCGAGGCGCAGAGCGTGGTGAGATGATCGCAGACGTCGTCGACCGTCACGTGGTTGTCGGCCTTGCCGATCGTCCAGGCGAAGCCGGCGCTGGTCGAGGCCAGCGCCTTGAAACCCATCTGCTCCAGCGCTTTCGCCGAGCCGATGTCAAACGGATTTGGAATCGGAAAGCAGCCGCTCTCATGCAGTTTGCGGAATGTCGCGCGTTTGTCGGCCAATGAAATCGGCATCGGCGTCTCTCCTTTCGCTGTTGTCTTTTTCCAGCCTGCGGGAAGACTATCCCTCCACGACAGGCCACGCCAGTAAGCAGAATCGAAACTATGCCGTTACCTTTCGCAGGAACGTTCGCTCCTCGGCGAGGATGAGCTTGTTTTCCTCGGCGAAGCCGAAATTCTCCATTCCCTCTTTGTCGCCGCGCAGCCGCGCACGATATTGCTCGTAGGCGGCGAGGCTTTCGAACGAAATCAGCGCGAAGGCGATGTTGTTGGTGCCTTCATGCGGCATCCAGTAGCCGAGAACGTCGCCGCCGCATTTCGGGATGATCGAGAGCCAGCGTTTTGAATATTCCTCGAACATCGCGCGCTTGAACGGATCGATCTGGTAGCGGATGAAAACGGTGATCGTCATGGGAACCTCTGATAGCTGCGGCGGTTGCGACGCAGCGCGACACTAGGCGCTTGATCGGCGGCAATGCTTCGGCTATCATCGAACTATGAAAGCAGGACCCGACATCGCCATGGTCGCCTCCCTCGTCGGCGACCCCGCGCGTGCCAACATGCTGACGGCGCTGTTGAGCGGCCGCGCGCTCACGGCCAGCGAGCTGTCGCACGAAGCCGGCATCACGCCGCAAACCGCGAGTTCGCATCTGTCGAAGCTTGAGGCCGGCGGGCTGATCGAACAGGAAAAGCAGGGACGCCACCGCTACTATCGCCTCGCCGATCCCGATGTCTGCGGCGTGCTGGAGGGCTTGGCTGCGCTCGCCGCCCGCGCCGGTCACCTGCGGGTGCGGACCGGGCCGAAGGATCCGGCGCTGCGACGCGCCCGGATCTGCTACGACCACCTCGCCGGCGACCTCGGCGTGCAGATGCTCGACAGCCTGCGGCAGCGAAAACTGGTGCGCCAGCACAAGCACGACATCGAATTGACGTCGGAAGGCGAGCACTTTCTTCAAGAGGCGTTGCAGATCGATCCGCAATCCCTCGCCCATCCGCGCCGCCCGGTCTGCAAGGCCTGCCTCGACTGGAGCGAACGGCGTCACCATCTGGCGGGCACGCTGGGCGCGGCCTTGATGCGGCGCTTCACCGAACTGAAATGGGCCGCGCGCGATCGCGAGGCCGGCAGCCGCGTCGTCCAGTTCACCCGCCAAGGCGAGAAACGCTTTGCGGCCCTGTTCGGCGACGCTCAATAGAATTTTTCGGAGAACTCAATGACACGTCTGGTAGCCGCGGCGGCTTTTGCCGCCCTTCTCGCTTTCTCGTTCGCACCGGCGCAAGCCGCCGAGCCCGGCATCGCGCAGCGCGAGCCGTACGGAATCGGGCTCGAAGGCTTTCCCTATCCCTATCCGGTCAACCTGTTGCCGCTGGTCAATGACGGCGAGCAACTGCGGATGGCCTACATGGACATCGCACCGGCACAGCCCAACGGCCGCGTCGTGGTGCTGTTGCACGGTCGCAATTTTCCGTCGAGCTATTGGGCGCCGGAGATCAAGGTGCTGACGGATGCCGGCTATCGCGTGATCGTGCCCGACCAGATCGGTTTTGGAAAATCATCCAAGCCGACAGGCGAGCTTCACTTCGATAATCTCGCGCGCAACACCATGACGCTGCTCGATCATCTCGGAGTAGCGAAAGCCGACATCGTCGCGCATTCGATGGGCGGCATGGTCGCGGTACGCATCACGCGCGCCTATCCCGACCGCATCAACCATCTGGTGCTGGCCGCGCCGATCGGGCTCGAAGACTACCGGATGTACGTGCCGCCGACCCCGACCGAAAAGATTCTCGAAAACGAGGACAAGCTCACCGCCGAAGGCTACCGCAAACAGCTTGAGAACAACTACGCGCCGAAAATTCCCCCCGAGGCGATGACGCCATTCATCGACGCCCGCTTCAACATCAAGGGCGCTGCGGAATACATGCGCTGGCTGCGTGCCTTTGTTTCCTCCGGCCAGATGATCTACCGCGAGCCGGTGGTGCACGAAATTCCGTTGATCGCGGTGCCGACGCTTTTCATCATGGGCGCGGACGACCACAACGCACCGGGGCGTCCGAACGCGCCGGAAGCGCTGCGGCCGAAGATGGGACAGAATGCCGATCTCGCCAAAGCACTGGCGGCGAAGATGGCCCATGGCAGCGCCGAGGTGATCGAGAATGCCGGCCACCTGGTGTTTCTCGATGCGCCGGACAAATTCAACGCGCTGCTGCTGCCCTTCCTGGCGAAGTAAAACCCGTAAGACGACACCATTGTTCATAGAGGGTTCACACGGCGCGCCCTAGTTTTCCGGTGCGCTGGTGGCGTGGATTCGACGCTCGTTAGCGCACCCGTCCGCGGGTGCGAAAAGCGAATGTCAAATCCGAAACTACATTGGAAGCAGGGCAACTAGGCTTGTCGGGTCCTGGAAACGATGGCAATTCTAGGCTGTCGATTTTGTTTATTGGCCTTACAAGGTGCCGCAGTGCGGCTTTAGGAAGGGAGAAAACATGAAGGTTCTTTTCGCAGCTGCACTCGTTGCAGGCACGTTGGTCGGTCTTGGCAGCGCAAGCGCCGCGGGCGGTTGCGGTCCCGGCTGGCACCGCGGCCCCTATGGTGGCTGCCGTCCGAACGAGGGTGGTCGTGGTGCCCGGCGCGGTCGTGGTCGAACGGCCGGTGGTCGTGGCGCCCGTCCGCCGCGTCTGCCCGATCGGCTTTAGGTGGTACTACGGACGTTGCCGTCCGATCTGATCGCCTCGCCTTTTCGCGATACGAAAACCCCGCCAGAAATGGCGGGGTTTTTTAATGCGTCCAGATGAACCTCGGGTTCACCAATGACGGTGATGGTGCCAGTGGCGATGATGCCAGTGATGCCGATGCCAGTGGCGATGACCCCAATGGCGGTGGTGCCAGCCATGATGATGGTGCCAGCGCACTTGCATCGGCTTGACCTGGTCGACTTCGTTCTGCGACACGACGGCCGGCTGAACGTTCGCCGGCGCGGGCGCGGTCACCTGGACCGAGACCGGCGGCACCGGCGCTGCCTGCGCGCTTGCGCCAAGCAGGATCGCACCCGCAACCAGTCCAACACTGAATTTCAAGAAATTCCCGAGCTTCATGACCTCAAGGCCCTTTCATGAGTGAGAGAGAAGACAAGCAGTCTCGTCATCTCAACATGAATGTTCGCTGAACCTCGTTGGCGTTGCGTTGATCGCACGCACAAATGATTTCATGCGCGGCGCGGAACTTTCCGCGCGCTCAAAATGACAGCGCAATGAATTGAAACAATGGCCGCGCTAAACCCAGCCGCCGCGCGCCATGATCGCAGCGCACAACAGGATGATGACAACGGCGGCGAGCTCGATATGGATGATCATCGTGACGCGCTTGCGCCGCGATGCCTCGATCACCGGCGCCTGCCCTGCCCGGATCGCGCCGCCCCAGGACAGAAACTCCCTGGTCGGGATGATCGACAGCAGGCCGACGATCACGAACAGGCCGAACTTGGTCAGGAAGGCGTGGCTGTGCCAGTAATAGGCCGCGCCCTTCTCGAAGAAGAACACCCGCAGTAATCCGACGACGAGCAGCAGGCCGGCAGCGATGCCGAGCACGAGGTCGGTGACCTGAAGCCGCCGCGCCGAGAGCCAGCGTCAGCTCCTGCTTGATCAGGGCGAACTCGATCGCCAGCGCCGAAACGAGCGTGAAGGCGCAGAGATGATGCAGGAAGGCAAACAGCGTGGACATGGCACGGGCTCCTTGCCGGTTCGTCACATGCAGTTTCATGGCCGCAGCGAGAACGGCTCCGCCGCCTATGCCCGGCCATCCACGCGCTTGCACCATTTTAAGCGTGATCCGGGCGTGTTGCGAACCAGCCGAAGGTCGATCACGCCGATCAGGTCGCGGCGAAGCGCCTCGGCGTCGCCGATCGCGGCCTCCGTCTGCTCGAGCGTGCCGAGGTTCGACCCCAGCGACACGATTCCGCCGAGCACCAGCGCGATCGATCCGAGCGCGGAGACCTGCCCCGTTCCGAACAGGCCAAGCACGACGACGAACAACAATCGCAAAACCGCCGGCGATCGCGATCTTCGAAGCCAGAATGAATTTCCGGCACCGCTCGGCGGTCTCGGAGAGCGCTCGCGATCCGGTCTTCGATGTCGGAGATCTCGTCGGTCGGATCGTCGTCTTCGTCGTCGGATAGGAGCATTCTGACGCCCGCACGGGTGTGATCTGACCGACCAGCTTTCACAACGGCAGATTGTCGTGCTTCTTCGCAGGCATCTCGACATGCTTGTTGCGCAGCATGGCGAGCGCCCGCGCAATGCGGCGGCGGGTCGAATGCGGCATGATGACGTCGTCGATGTAGCCGCGCTCGGCGGCGATGAAGGGCGACAGGAAGCGGTCCTCGTATTCCTTGGTGCGCTCGGCGATCTTGCCCGGATCGTTCATGTCGGCACGGAAGATGATCTCGACCGCGCCCTTGGCGCCCATCACCGCGATCTGCGCGGTCGGCCAGGCGTAATTCATGTCGGCGCCGATTTCCTTGGACGCCATCACGTCGAACGCGCCGCCATAGGCCTTGCGCGTGATCACCGTGACCAGCGGCACCGTGCATTGCGAATACGCAAACAGCAATTTCGCGCCGTGCTTGATCAGGCCGCCATATTCCTGCGCGGTGCCGGGCAGGAATCCGGGCACGTCGACGAACGTGACGATCGGGATGTTGAAGGCATCGCAAAAACGCACGAAGCGCGCGGCCTTGCGCGAGGCGTCGCTGTCGAGCACGCCCGCCAGCACCATCGGCTGGTTGGCGACGAAGCCGACCGTGCGGCCGGCGATGCGGCCAAAACCCGTGACGATGTTCTTGGCAAACGCGTCCGAGATTTCGAAGAAGTCCCCCTCGTCCACGACCTTGAGGATCAGCTCCTTCATGTCGTAGGGCTTGTTCGGATTGTCGGGGATCAGCGTGTCGAGCGAGAGATCGACGCGCTCGATGTCGTCGAAGCTCGGCCATTCCGGCACGCCGTCGGAATTGTTCGACGGCAGGAAGTCGATCAGCCGCCGCATCTGCAACAGCGTCTCGACGTCGTTCTCGAACGCGCCGTCCGCGATCGAGGAACGCGTCGCATGCACCGACGCGCCGCCGAGTTCTTCCGCGGTGACGACTTCGTTCGTCACCGTCTTCACGACGTCGGGGCCGGTGACGAACATGTAGCTCGTGTTCTTCACCATGAAGATGAAGTCGGTCATCGCCGGCGAATAGACGTCGCCGCCCGCGCACGGGCCCATGATCACGGAGATCTGCGGGATCACGCCCGAAGCGATCACGTTGCGGCGGAACACGTAGGAATAGCCCGCGAGCGCCGCGACGCCTTCCTGGATGCGCGCGCCGCCGGCGTCATAAAGCCCGATGATCGGCGCCCTCGCCTTCATCGCCATGTCCTGAAGCTTGGTGATCTTCAGCGCATGGGTTTCGGAGAGCGAGCCGCCGAACACGGTGAAGTCCTTGGCGAACACGAACGTCTTGCGGCCGTTGACCGTGCCCCAGCCGGTGACGACGCCATCGCCCGGCACCTTGGTCTTTTCCATGCCGAATTCGGTCGAGCGGTGTTCGACGAACATGTCGAACTCCTCAAAGCTGCCCTTGTCGAGCAGAAGCTCGATTCGCTCCCGCGCGGTCAGCTTGCCGCGGGCGTGCTGCGCCGCGATGCGCTTCTCGCCGCCGCCGAGGCGAGCACCCGCGCGCCGTTCTTCAAGGGTGTCGAGGATGTCCTTCATTGCGCTTCCAGCCCGCTTTTGCCGTCGAAAATCCGATTTTACCGGGTTCTAACACGGCGCTTCACCGGCGGGAAACGCCCCCGTTCAGCTTATCTCCCCCATTCGGCTAGTGGTCCGATTCTAACATTCGCGCCCCTTCTCCGCCCGCACTTTTGCGAATGTTAGAATCAAAGGACCACTAGCAAATATCTGTTTCTAGTGGAGTTTAGGATTTGACATTCGCTTTCCGAGTCGCGGCCAGTTGGGTAGCGAATGTCAAATCCACTCCACTAGGCTTATCGCGGGCCGGTTGGCAGCGCCCGAGCGCATCCGCTATACCGCCGCTTTCAAGGGGCGAGACCGATGACCGACATGGCGAACGATGAGACCACCGGCACCGTATCGGGCGGGGTCAAAACCCTGCTCCGCCTCGAAGGATTGGTGCTGTTTGCCGGCGCGACACTGGTCTATTCGCGCTCGGACGCTCCGTGGTGGCTTTATGCGGTCTTGTTCCTCGCGCCCGATCTGAGCTTTCTGGGCTATCTGGCAGGCCCGAAAATCGGCGCGTGGGCCTATAACGCGGTCCATAGCACGCTGGCCCCGATAGCGATTTTCCTGGCAATAAAGCTCGGCTTTATCTCGCCGTATTTTTTCCCGATCGCGCTGATCTGGCTCGCGCATATCGGCTTCGATCGCACCGTCGGCTATGGGCTGAAATACGAGCGCGGTTTCGGCTTCACCCATCTCGGCCGCATCGGCAAGGAAGCCGAGAAGGACGCCGCCAAGGTTTGACAGGCAACGCCACGGTTGTTCTATTCGCGCTGGCGTAAGCAAAAAGAACAATTGGGGGAAACCATGCGAAGAGCCCTTCGAGCGCTGACGGCCGCCGTCACCTGTGGCGTCATGGCGCTTTCGATATCCACCGCCGGCGCGCAATCGCTGCCAAAGGATGCCGCCGCCCGGGTCGAGCTTTATCCGATCCCGACACTCACGATGTCGGACCGGCAATTCCTCAACGGCGCAAGTGACGGCACGCCCGCCACCGTCAGCGGCGAATTTCGTGTCGCGCAAGGCTCGGGACGCTTGCCGGTCGTGGTGCTGATGCACGGATCGAGCGGCGTCGGCGCCGCGATGGAGCCCTGGGTCCACGCCTTCAATGCGATGGGGATTTCGACCTTCGTGATCGACGGCTTCACCGGCCGCGGCCTCACCGTGGTCGGGCCGAACCAGGCTCTGCTCGGCCGCCTCAACCTGATCGTCGACATCTATCGTTCGCTCGAGATCCTCGCAAAGCATCCGCGCGTCGATCCCGATCGCATCGTGCTGATGGGCTTTTCGCGCGGCGGACAGGCGACGCTGTTCGCAAGCCTCGATCGCTTCAACAAGCTCTGGAACAAGTCCGGCATTCGCTTCGCGGCTTACATTCCCTTCTACCCCGACTGCTCGACGAGCTATGCCGGCGACACCGAAATTGCGGACAAGCCGATCCGCATCTTCCACGGCACGCCCGACGACTATAATCCGGTCGCAAGCTGCAAGGCCTACGCCGCGCGGCTGTTGGAAGCCAAGCGCGACATCACGATCACCGAATATCCGGATTCCGAGCACGCCTTCGACATCGGGCTGCTTGGCGTTTCCAGCAAGGTGGTGTCGGCGAACGCCCAGACCGTGCGAAACTGCCACATCAAGGAAGGCGACGACGGCGTCCTGATGAATGCGGATACGCAAACGCCCTTCACCTACAAGGACGCCTGCGTCGAACTCAACCCGCATGTCGGCGGCAATCCGGCCACGGCCGAGCAAGCGCGCAAGGACGTGAGCGATTTTCTAATCGCGCTGTTCAAGCTGGGGTGACTGCGTCTCTCGGCTGTCATGGCCGGATTTATTCCGGCCATCCACGTCTTACTCTTCCAACATTCGTCAAAGACGTGGATGCCCGGGACATAGCCCGGGCATGACGAGTATTGAACTTGTCATTCCGGGATGGTGCGCGAGCACCAGACCTCAGATGCGCAATTGCGCATCGGGAATCGATCCCGGGTTCGCCTCAAACGAGGCGCCCCGGGATGACGCTCGCTACGCTCGCGTCACTTCTCCCCAACCTTGAACGGCGGCTCCTTGCCGGGCGGCACGGTCTCTTCCGACATCGCCAGCATCATCGCGACCATGACGTAGTTGCCCGCAACCGCCGTGAGGTCGACGATCTGCTGATCGTTGAATATCTTCTTCGCCCGCGCGAAAGTCTCGTCGGAGACCTTCTGCGTCGTCGTCAGCTCCGTGACGAAATCGTAGACCACGGCCTCATCCTCGGCCATTTTCGACGGCCGCTTGCCTTCCTTCACCTCGGCGATGATCTCGTTCGACAATCCGGCCTTGGCCGCGAGCGGCGCATGCGCGAACCATTCGACCTGCGAACGCCACTGCCGCCCGATGATGATGATCGCGAATTCGTTCAGCTTGACCGGGACCGATGTCTCCCAGCGCAGATAGTGAAAGAGATCGAACAGGCGCTGGCCGAGCACCGGGCTGCGCATCAGCGGATTGTAGGGACCGCCGATCCCGACGCTTGAAATCTTCATGATCTCTTCGCCGAGCGGCTTCTGCGCCGCGCTGAGCTGATCCATCGTGAGCTGCGGAAAGCGCGGCTCCTTGCCGGTGGCGGGCGGCGCGAACATCGTGGCTGCGATCCAGCCGCCGGCCGCGGCCAGCATCATCGACGACGTGAGAATGGCAGATTTCATGATTTCCTCCGGCTTGTTTTGTTGTTCTCGTGGAAAAGCCGCCGAAGTCTAATCCAGCGGCGCGAGACAAGCCAGAGTACCAGGCGCCTTGACGCCTTCCGGATTAGCGGCCCGACAGCCGCAGCACGAAGACCAGGACTTCGGCGACCGCCTTGTAGAGTTCGGCCGGAATTTCCTCGCCGAGTTCGACATTGGACAGCGCGCCCGCCAGCACCTCGTTTTCCTCGATCGGAATGTCGTGGGCCTTGGCGACCTCGATGATCTTCTCGCCGAGCGTGCCCTTGCCCTTGGCGACGACGCGCGGTGCGCCGGTGCGGTCGTAATGCAGCGCGACCGCGAGCTGGCTGTTCCTGCGTTGGCTCATGACGCCCGATCCAGGAAATGCCCGGCCGGTGCGGGCGCCGGTGGCTGCGGCGCGCCGTCGCGGATCACGATATCGCCGGGCACAAGGTCTGCGCGGCTCAGCGCTTGCGTGAGTTGCGAGACCCCTGCCCGCAATTGCGTCGCGGTCGACGGCCGCTCCGCCCACATCTTCACGGACGTGCGGTCGCCGTTCAGCGACACCAGCGCATGCACGGGCCCCGCGGGTTCGACATTGAGCGAAAAGCGCGCGCGCCAGGTCGCCTTGGCGGCGGCCGCCTCGCGGCCCGCCCCATCGCGCGAAATCTCGAATTGCGCCATCGCCGTGCCCTGCGGGGTCGCGAACGGAATTTCGAAATTCCAGCGCGGCGTGGAGGCATCGACGCGCGAGGCAGACGGGTCGGCCTGACCCGGCAGTGAAGCGATCTGCAACAGGGTTTGCCGTGCGATCGCGCCGTCGGTGTCGCCCAGCAGGTGTTGCAAGGCCGTCTCGACCGGCACATGCGCCGCGAGCGTCGCCGGTGCCATCGGTTGCGCCGAAGGCAGCGCGCCGTTGATCGGCGGCGGCGGAATGCTGGTGCGCGCGAAGGCGTCATCATCGATCGCGGCCTGCGTGCGGGTTCCCGTGAAGACCGGCAACAGCGACAGGAGCTGGCTGTTCTGCAAGACGAGATTCGACACATTGCCCGCGATCGCCGGCGACGCCTGCAACACCTCCTGAAGCAGATTGAGCGCGGCGCTGGAGGCTGCCGCGCGAACTGCGGCGTCCGCCGACGTTGCCGCCGGCGCCAGCGTCGGGCTTCCCCCGACGAGTTCGAGGATTGCTTGCGCGAGCGCCGATGTGGGGCTTGGCGCGGAGGTTGCCGGGGCGGACGCCGCCGCAGCGGTTGGCGATGCGACCAGGAGTGCCGGGAGAATGTCGGGCGCGGCCGCGTCGGCTACCGTCGCCGCGGACAAGGGACCGGCTGCCGCAAGAAGTTCATTGGCTTCCGCCAGAACGGCGGCGGCGAGCACTGTCGCAGGCTGGGCCGGGCCCGCTGCGGCAGGCGTTGGGACAGAACCTGACGTGGCCGGTGCCGAAGGCGTCGTGTCGGAAGCCGATGCAGCGGAGGACGCGGTCGCTTCCGTTGTCACTGCTGCTTGCGGACGCCGTGACTTGCGGCACCGAAGTGGGCGTAACCGTGCCGGTGGTCGCTGCGCCATCCGAAAGCGCCGACGTCAGCGCCTGACGCAGCACGATCAAGGCCGCCTTGAGATCGGGGACGCCGCCCGGCGTCACGGCGGTGCCCGACGCAAGCGAAGCCTCAAGGAGAATTCCGGAAGATTGAAATGCCTGCTGGACGGCGTCACCCGTGAGGCTCGGACCAAGCGGGGTCTGCTGGGCCAGCACCTGCACGACCGCCTGCTGAACCTGCGGTGGCAGGCTCGGCAATCCCGCCGCGACATTGAGATCGGCAAACAACGGTGCAAGCGACGTCTGCTGCGTTACCGCGGTCTGCGCCGCGACGGAAACCGCAAGCGCCTGCAGCGGCGTCAGCGGATTGCTGGGGGTTACCGCGTCTGACGTGAGGTTGGCCGCAAGGCTCGCGGCGAGCGACGGCGAGAGCGTGATGACAGGCTCTGACGTCGTCCCGCCCGCCTGGCTCGTGGCCGTGCTCGGCTGATTGACGATCGAAAGCCCGATCCCGCTTGGCGTCTGCGACACCTGCAATTGCAGGGTTTGTCCGGCCTGAAGCGGAACCTGCGTGGTCGCCTCGATGGTCAGGTTGCCAATGGCGATTTGTACCTGGTCATTGCCGAGGACCTGCAAGACCTCCGCCGTGATCACCTGCCCCGCTTGCAGCGTGATCCCGCTCACGGCGCGCTTGGCGCGGCCGGCGCTACGGACTGAAGATTTGGATTGATCGTGATCGCCATGCTTCACCGGGAAAAGAGCCCCCGGCAAGGCTAGCTTTGGGTCGTAAACCCTGCGTTAACCGACACCGATCTGGAAGCGATCAATCGTCCTGATGAAGCGCCTTAAGAGCGGCCGCGACCGCCTTGAAATCAACTGATTTCGCAGCCTTTCGCGCCGCCACTTCCTCGTCGACGCCCCACTTTTCGGCGTTCCAGTCCTCATCGACGTGGGCTGCGGCCCAGGTCTGATCGGGGTCGAGCACGCCGTGGAACAGCGCCAGCGCCAATAATGCCGAACCCGTCAGCGTCGTGACCACATGCAAGGCCGCGATGCGCCAGGGATCGTCGGGCAACGCCGCGCGCACCGCCGATATCGCCTCATCCGGCTGGCGGACATGCATCACGCCCTCGGCCAAGCATGAAATGCGCGCCAAGTTTCTCCGCGGCCCAGAACAGGATCGGATCCCAATGTTCGGCTTCGCGCGCGACCAGTCCTTCCGGATGGCCGGCGCGATAAAACAGCAGGTCCGAGCCGAAATATTTTGCGACATCGTCGGTGACGGCAGCGGCGTTGTCGGTCACGCCCTGCACGACGCTGTTGGCAAAGCGCGTCAGCGGCATCGTCACGGGATCGATGAATTCGCCTTGCGCGCTCCACTCCGCCGCGATCATCTCCGCAAGCGAACGCACCGGCACGACCACGGTTCGGCCGGACGGGGTCTTGATCGGCTTGCCGTCGAGCGTGACGGTGTAGCCACCCTCCGCCTCGCCGGTTGCCGCGCCGGTATAGAACCGCTTGCGCTGAACGGCGCGCGCCGAACGACGCGCCGCCTCCATCGGATTGGCTTCGCCATGACCTGCGATTTCGTCGAAAAGCTCACGCATTGTCGTTCACTCTTCCGGCGCGTGCTCGATCGGATCGAACCGGTCGGATTCGAGGCCGAGCAGGTTCCAGGATTGCAGCATATGCGGCGGCAGCGGCGCGGTGGCGTCGATCACACCGCCACGCGGATGCGGGATCACGATGCGGCGCGCCAGCAGATGCAGCCGTTTCTGCAAACCACCCGGCAATTGCCAGTTTTCCTTGTTGAAGTATTTGGGGTCACCGACGATGGCGTGATCGATATGGGCCATGTGAGCGCGCAACTGATGCGTTCGCCCCGTCACCGGCTTCAAGGAAACCCAGGCGAGCTTCTGCGCCGAGGTCTCCACGACGGCATAATAGGTGACGGCGTGGCTTGCGCCTTCGTCGCCGTGCTCGGCGATACGCATGATCGAATCTTCTTCGCTCTCATCCTTGGCGAGGAACGTGGAGATGCGGCCCTGCTTCGGCTTCGGCACGCCGGCAACCAGCGCCCAATAGATCTTGCGCGCGGAGCGATGGCGGAACGAGCCGGTGAGCGCGCTCGCGGCAAAGCGGGTTTTCGCGATCAGGAGGCAACCCGAGGTTTCCTTGTCGAGCCGGTGGACCAGCCGCGGCTTCTGCCCTTTGGCGTCGCGCATCACTTCAAGCATCTGATCGACGTGGCGCGTGGTGCCGGAACCGCCCTGCACCGCGAGACCTGCCGGCTTGTTCAGCACCATCACGTCGTCGTCTTCGTAAAGCGTCATCTCCTTCAGCGCCGCGAGCGTCTTGGCGCCGGCTTCCGAAAGCTGCGTGGCCTGACGCGGTGCATCGAGTTTCAACGGCGGAATGCGAACGCTCTGCCCCTCCTCGAGGCGATCCTTGCTGTCGGCGCGCTTGCCGTTGACGCGCAGCTCGCCTTTTCGAACGATGCGCTGGATGTGCGAGAACGACAGGCCGGGAAAGCGCGCCTCGAGAAACCGGTCAACGCGCATGTTGTTCTCGTCCGCGGTCACGACCACCGTCTGCACTTTCGTCGGCAGCAGCGCGGCGTCATCCTTGGGCGGCGGCGGTGTTTCCGGCTTCGGCGCGCGTGGCGCGGCCGCGCCAAGACGCTTGGCCGGCGTGTTGCCGACCCGCGGCCCACGCCCCTCGGGGCTGCGAAACGGCCGCGCGCCTTTCGGGCGATCGCCGGCATTGCGTTTCGGCAGTGGTTTACGGGTTCGGCGGCTCATGATGAATTCGGCTCCAGCCAGAGCGTTTTCGAGCGAAGTTGGTACCGGTTCGCGTGAAGAAAACGCGTCAAAATAGAAAGTTCTCGGGCCTTGGGTAACCCAAAAGGGACGAACCGTCACGGCGAAATGAATATAAATCCTTGATTGGGTAGGGCATGTTGCGCCGCTTGCAGACCCGGAGTGCCTAAAGGATGCGTCGAGCGAAATGGGCCTGGGCTGCGTTTGCGGTCATCGCCGCCACATCGGCATGGCCGGCCAAGGTTTGGGCGGCCGAAAGCCCGATGCCGCCGGACATCGCCAAAACCCTCGCCGAGCTCGGCCGCGTCATCGATCCGCCGGCGACCGCGAAGCTCTATGCACCGTTGCAGCAAACCGAGCCTTATTTCGGCGTCCGGATCGAGCGCGACCTGAAATACGGCCCCGCCGAGCGCAACCGGCTCGATATCTTCATGCCGCAGGCCACGGCGTCGGGCCGGCCCGTGCTGATCTTCGTCCATGGCGGCGCGTTCATCGGCGGCAACAAGCGGCGGACGCCCGACAGTCCGTTCTACGACAACATCATGCTGTGGGCGGTCAAGAACGGCTTCATCGGCGTCAACATCACCTATCGCCTCGCGCCGCAGTTTCCCTGGCCGGCGGGCGCCGAGGACGTCGGCATCCGCCGTCAAATGGGTTTCCGACGAGATCGGCGAGCGCGGCGGCGACCCCTCGCGCATCTACCTGATGGGCCACTCGGCCGGCGCGATCCACGTCGCAAGCTATGTGTCGCATCCGGAATTCTACAAGGTGAAGAACGGCGGCCTGAAAGGCGCGATCATGGTGTCCGCGATCTATGACCTGACCGCGGCGCCGCTCACCGAACCCGAGCAAGCCTATTTCGGCAGCGACCCGTCGCACTATGCGAGCGAGTCCTCGCTGCCGGGTCTTCTGAAAACGAGCATCCCGCTGATGGCGGTGAGCTCGGAGCTCGACCTGCAAGGCTTCGTGAAGCAGCTTGACCACTTCAGGGAAGCCACCTGCAAGCGGCCAGGGGATGCGCACGCACCGTAATGCTGCCGCAACACAATCACATGTCGGAAGTCTATTCGATCAACACGGCGGACACGCGTCTCACCGATCAAATTCTGGAATTCGTGAAGACCGGGAAATAAGGCAACGTGTCGTGTTACTTCAGCCGTTTCCTCGCTCGCGCCGGAGCTTCGCCCAGTAATCCAGTCGCCTTCGGATTTCGCGCTCGAAGCCGCGCTCGGGCGGGTCGTAAAATGTCTGCCGCCCCAACGCGTCGGGGAAATAGTCCTGCCCGGAGAATGAGTCCGGCGCGTCGTGATCGTACTCGTAGCCTTCGCCGTAGCCTTCCTGTTTCATCAATTTGGTCGGCGAATTGAGAATGTGCTTTGGCGGCAATAGCGAGCCATTGTCCTTCGCCGTCCGCATCGCAGCCCCGAACGCCTTGTAGGCCGCATTCGATTTCGGCGCGGTGGCGAGGTAGATCACGGCCTGCGCGATCGCGAGTTCGCCTTCCGGAGACCCAAGAAAATCGTAGGCGTCCTTGGCGGCGTTGCAGATCGCCAGCGCCTGCGGATCGGCGAGTCCGATGTCTTCCACCGCCATTCGTACCACCCGCCGTGCGAGAAACAGCGGATCTTCGCCGGCGTCCAGCATGCGGGCGAGATAATACAACGCGGCGTCAGGATCAGAACCGCGCACGGATTTATGCAACGCCGAAATCAGGTTGTAATGACCGTCGGCCGATTTGTCATAGATCGGCGCGCGGCGTTGCAGGATCGCCTGCAACTGCACGGCGTCGAAAACCTCGCCGCCCCGCGCCGAGCGCCAGACCTCTTCAGCGAGCGTCAGTGCCGCGCGGCCGTCGCCATCGGCCATCCGCACCAGCACGGCGCGCGCCTCGGCATCGAGCGGCAATGTTCGCCCCTCGATTTTCTCAGCATGGGCGAACAGCTTTTCGATCGCATCTGCATTAAGGGAATGAAACACCAGCACGCGCGAGCGCGACAACAACGCCGCATTGAGCTCGAACGACGGATTTTCGGTGGTGGCGCCGACCAGCACGACGGTGCCGTCTTCCATGACCGGCAGAAACGAATCCTGCTGGGCGCGATTGAAGCGATGCACCTCGTCGACAAAGAGCAGCGTCCCCTTGCCGGTCTCGCGCCGCGCGCGCGCGGCATCGAAGACCTTCTTCAGGTCGGCGACGCCGGAAAACACCGCGGAGATTTGCTCAAAATGCAGTTCGGTTGCGTCCGCGAGCAACCGCGCGACGGTGGTCTTTCCGGTGCCGGGCGGCCCCCAGAAAACCAGCGAGCCGAGCGTGCGCGTCTCGAGCATGCGCGTCAGCGCGCCGTCCGGTCCCAGGATGTGGTCCTGTCCGACCACTTCGCTGAGCACACGCGGCCGCATCCGGTCCGGCAAGGGATGCGGCGCGTCGTTCGACATCCCCGCCGCGGCGAAGAGGTTTGCGCCTTGCTGTGTTATAGGCTTCCTGCTCATCCGCCGAGCGTAGCGCTGATCTGCTGGCCGCCGCGGATCAACTGGATCCGCCACAACCGCGAGCCGGCGCGCGTGATCTTTTCGAGATCGCCGGTCTTTGCGATCTTCTGGCCATTCACGGACACGATGATGTCGCCCTTCTGGAAGCCTACATTGCCGGCGGTTGAATCATCGGCGGTGCCGGTGACGACGACGCCTTCCGTATCCGAATCCAGGTGCATTTCGTCGGCGACCGCCGGCGAGATGTTCGCCACCTTCGCGCCCTGGAACGGCGAACGGGTCGACAGCACGATCTCGTCGCGCCCGCCATCGGGCGCCGTCTCGAGCGGCACCGACAGCTTAACCGCGCGGCCGCCGCGCTGGACCTCGATCTCGGCCGCGCCGCCGAGCGCACGGGTCGCAAACCGATAGTCGAACGCGTTGGGATCATCGACCGCCTGCCCTTCGATGCCGACGATGAGATCGGACAGCTTGAGCCCGGCACGCGCCGCGGGGCTGCCGGGCACCACATTGGCAACCAGCGCGCCGCTCGGGCGCTTCAAGCCCAGCGTCTCGGCGATCTCCGGCGTCACCGCCTGCAACCGCGCGCCAAGCCATGGGCGCTTGACGGCCTTGCCGCCGCTTCTGGCCGAGGCCACCACGACACGCACCATGTTGGCGGGGATCGCAAAGCCGATGCCCTGCGAACCGCCGGAGCGCGAGAAGATCGCGGTGTTGATGCCGGCGAGCTTGCCGGTCATGTCGACCAGCGCGCCACCGGAATTGCCGGGATTGATCGCCGCATCGGTCTGAATGAAGAACTGGTAGTCGGTGATTCCGACCTGCGTTCGCGCCAGCGCCGAAATGATGCCGTGGGTGACGGTCTGCCCGACGCCGAAGGGATTGCCGATCGCGAGCACGACGTCGCCGACTTGCAATTCGTCGGAATTGGCAAAATCGAGCGTCGTGAATTTTTCGTGCACGTCCTTCAGCCGCAATACGGCGAGATCGCTGCGGGAATCCTTCAGCACGATCTCGGCCTCGAATTCACGCTTGTCCGACAGCGAGACCTTCACCTGGTCGGCGCCCTCGATGACGTGGTTGTTGGTCACGACGAGACCGGACGAATCGACCATCACGCCCGAACCGAGCGAGCGCTGCATCTGCTCCGGCTGCTGGCCCGGCGTGCCGAAGAAGCGGCGGAAGATCGGATCGTCCAGCAGCGGATTGCGGTTCTGCACGACCTTGGCGGCGTAGACGTTGACCACCGCCGGCTGCACCCGCTGCACGATCGGCGCGTAGGACAGCCGCAACTCCGCGGCGGACGACGGTACGCGGCGCTCCTGCGCCAGGGCGGGTGCGGCGACGAGCACAGAGATCAGCAAAGCGGCGAGCAAACGGATCGAGACCATAGATAAATCCTGAAATTCCTGAGCAACGACGTAGGCGTGGTGTCACAAATGACGCGCGAGGCCGTCAGGCCGCCGCTTCCGTCACCTTGTGTTCGCCCGCGCAAGACAACCGGTTCTGGTGGCTCTCGCCCCAGGCTTTCAGCGTATCGATCACGGGCCGCAAACTCTCGCCGATCTCCGACAGGCGATAGTCGACGCGCGGCGGCACTTCGGCATAGACCTTGCGAATGATCAGCCCGTCATCCTCGAGCGCACGAAGCTGTTTGGTCAGCATCCGCTGCGTAATCCCTGGCATCCGCCGCCGCAACTCACCAAAGCGTTGTGTGCCGTTTTGCAGGTGAAAGAGGATCACCCCCTTCCATTTGCCATCGATCAGGTCGAGGGTCGCCTCGACCGCACACCCCGGCCGGCGGTCAAAATCGCGTCGTTTCATGCTAGATTCCGCATTAGTATCCAAACAGGGACTATATCCCCAAATTTACAGTACTTGCCAACCCTGCGCCATCCAGACATGTAAATCCGGGCACGCCAAGGAGCAGCAGAAGATGAAAGCCGTCGGATACAAAAAGTCCCTCCCCGTCGACGCCGCCGAAGCCCTGATCGATTTCGAGGCCAACAAAGCCGGAACCGAAGGGCCGCGACATCCGCGTCGCCGTGAAGGCGATCTCCGCCAATCCCGTCGACTACAAGGTCCGCAAGCGCGCAGCGCCGCCCGAGGGCGAATTCAAAATTCTGGGCTACGACGCCGCCGGCGTTGTCGACGCGGTCGGCCCCGAGGTGACGCTGTTCAAGGCGGGCGACGAGGTTTTCTACGCGGGCTCGATTCAGCGGCAAGGCACCAATTCGGAATTCCACCTGGTTGACGAGCGGATCGTCGGCCGCAAACCGACGACGCTGTCATTTGCGCAAGCGGCCGCGCTGCCGCTGACCTCGCTCACGGCCTGGGAACTTCTGTTCGACCGGCTCGGTGCGATCCCGGGCAAAAGCGTCGATCCGCGCACGCTGCTTGTGATCGGCGGCGCCGGCGGCGTCGGCTCGATCATGATCCAGCTCGCACGACGCCTGACCGGGCTCACGGTCGTCGCCACCGCCTCGCGGCCGGAATCCCAGAAGTGGTGCAGAGACCTCGGCGCGCATGCCGTCATCGACCATGCGCAGCCGTTGAAGGAGCAGATCGAGAAAGCTGAAGTTCCCGCCGCTCGCCTTGGTCGCAAGCCTCACCAACACCGACCAGTACTACAAGGCGCTCGCCGACATCATGGCGCCGCAGGGCCGCTACGGATTGATCGACGATCCCGCCGAATTCAACGTCGCCGCCTTCAAGGGCAAGTCGATCTCGGTCCATTGGGAATCGATGTTCACCCGCTCGTCGTTCCAGACGCCCGACATGATCGGCCAGCACAACCTGCTCAACGACGTCGCCGACCTCGTCGACAAGGGCGTGCTGCGCACCACGCTCGGCGAGAGCTTCGGCAAGATCAATGCCGCCAACCTCAAGCGCGCGCACGCCCTTCTGGAGAGCGGCAAATCGCGCGGCAAGATCGTGATGGAAGGCTGGTAGCGGACGAGCTTTTCGTTCCGGCGAGCACCGGGACGACGTTGCGGACCTAATTGCCTGGGACGTTCCGTGAAGACTCTTTGGCGGCGAGCGTTCAACGCCGCCTGGTAACCCGCATAGGCGGCCAGCTGCATCGCGCCTGACGATCTCTTCGCGGGTCAATCCGACATTCAGCCCGGCCTCGATGTTGACCTTCAGCTGCGGCGTGGCGCTTCCATGCCGCCAACGCGGCGAGCGTTGCAATGCTCTCGCGAGCTCAGGTCGAGCCCGGGCGGTGAATAGATGTCGAGCGCGACCAGCAGCGCGCCGGATTTCTGCACCGTGGCGTAGCTCTTCATCACCTTCATGCCCTGCATGGTGTCCGTGACCATGTGGCCCTCCGACGTCGACACTTTCATTCCGGATTGAATCGGCGCCAAAGCGCCGGAGGCCGCCTGCCCCGTCATGACCGCGGCGTTCGCCTTGGCCGGCCCCTTCTGATACACGCGGGTCGCGGTGGTCATGCCGCCGCCCGGCATCTCCATCGACATGCCGTCCGGTTTCATGCCCTGCCAGCCGTCGAGATCGATCAGCAGTGGTATCAGGCGCTGAAACGCCTGATCCCGATCTTCATGGTCACTGTCTCTCGTCACGACGACCATGGTCTACGCTTCGAGCGCGCTCTAAGTCAAGCGAAAGTAAGCGGCCCGTCAGGCGATGGTGTCGACGATCCCGCCCTCGGCGCGAAGCGCGGCGCCGTTGGTCGCGGACGCTTCTTTCGAGGAGACATAGACCACCAGATTGGCGATCTCCTCCGTGCTCGCGAAACGTTGCAGCAGCGAACCCGGCCGATGCTGTTTCACGAACTGGCCGGCCGCCTCCGCCTCGGACTGGCCGTTCTTCTTGGCGAGGTCCGTGACGGAGGTTTCAACGCCCTCAGACATCGTCAGCCCCGGCAAGACTGAATTACCGTGACGCCGTGCCGCGCGTCAGCTTGGCAGCCCGCGCGAGATCGCAAGCTCCGCCGTCTTCGTGTGCCGTAGTGGATCATCTCCGTCGGAATGTTCAGTCCCGATTCGGAAGAGATGAAAACGACGCGGCCCCAGTTGCGCTTGAGCATGCCGCGCAAGATACGCGCGCGACAGCCGCACACCCGACATCACATTGACCTCGAAGAAGCGGCTCCAGTCCTCGTCGGGAATTTCGAAGAAATCCTTCGGCTCGAAGATCCCGGCGTTGTTGACGAGGATGTCGACCTCGGGAAGCGCTGCGAGCAACTCCTTGCAGCCTGCGGCGCGTCGACACATCGGCGGCGATGCCGCGGACCTTGGCCGCCGGGCACCGCCTTGGTCGAGCTTCGCGACCGCCTCATCGACCCGCGCCTTGCTGCGTCCGTTGACGACGACGTTCGCTCCCGGCTGCCGCGAGGCCCTTGGCGATGGCGTAGCCGATGCCGGCCGTCGAGCCCGTGACCAGCGCCGTCTTGCCGGAAAGATCGATTTTCATGCGGTATCTCCATCCGATGGCTGGTGAAGATATTGGGCGTCCGGCCATCGCTTGGCGACCGACACATCAGGCGCCCGCCGATACCGACATGCGCCAAAAGCGGCAACACAGCGCGCATCAACCTACGCTCCCGAGATCGTCGGCATGCCCAAACAAAAACGGCGCCTGGTTCCCGGCGCCGTTTTGAATGAACTGAGCTTGAAGCGCGTTACGCTGCGTCGGCTTCCTTTTCCTGCACCGGGCCGGAATCCTGGCCCTTGGCATCGACGTCGCGATCGACGAACTCGATCACGGCCATCGCGGCGTTGTCGCCGTAACGGAAGCCGGCCTTGATGATGCGGGTGTAGCCGCCGTGCCGGTCGGCGTAGCGCTTGGCCAGCACATCGAACAGCTTCCTGACCTGATCGAGGTCACGCATTTCGGAGATCGCCTGACGGCGCATGGAAAGGCCGCCCTTCTTGCCGAGCGTGACGAGCTTCTCGACGATCGGACGCAGTTCCTTGGCCTTGGGCAGCGTGGTGACGATCTGCTCGTGCTTGATCAGCGCGGCGCACATATTGGCGAACATCGCGCGGCGATGCTCGGCGGTGCGGTTGAGCTTGCGGTGAACCTTGCCGTGACGCATGAAACTAATTCCTTCTTCTTTCAGTGTCGCGACGGTTCGTCCGACATGTTGCTCAGGTGGGCTACCTGCGTTCGCCCGTAAAAAAGCGCGGCCGTCAGACCGCGCTCATCGTTCTCAGTAGTGATCCTCGAAGCGCTTGGCGAGCTCGTCGATGTTTTCCGGCGGCCAGCCCGGCACTTCCATGCCGAGATGCAGACCCATCTGGGCCAGCACTTCCTTGATTTCGTTAAGCGACTTGCGGCCGAAGTTCGGGGTGCGGAGCATTTCGGCTTCCGACTTCTGCACGAGATCGCCGATATAGACGATGTTGTCGTTCTTCAAGCAGTTGGCCGAACGAACCGACAGTTCGAGCTCGTCCACCTTCTTGAGGAAAGCCGGGTTGAAGGCCAGATCCGGGATGATCTCCTGGGTGACTTCCTTGCGCGGCTCTTCGAAGTTGACGAACACGTTGAGCTGATCCTGCAGGATACGCGCGGCATAGGCCACGGCGTCTTCCGGCGAGATCGCGCCGTTGGTCTCGATCGTCATGGTGAGCTTGTCGTAGTCGAGGATCTGGCCCTCGCGGGTGTTCTCGACCTTGTAGGAGACCTTGCGAACCGGTGAGTAAAGGGCGTCGACCGGAATCAGGCCGATCGGCGCATCCTCGGGACGGTTGCGCTCGGCGGCGACGTAGCCCTTGCCCGAGGAGACCGTGAACTCCATGCGGATTTCCGCGCCGTCGTCCAGCGTGCAGATCTGAAGATCGGGGTTGAGCACGGTGACGTCGCCGACCGTCTGGATGTCGCCAGCGGTCACGGCGCCCGGGCCCTGTTTCTTCACGACCATGCGCTTGGGGCCTTCGCCCTGCATCTTGATCGAGATGTCCTTGATGTTCAGCACGATGTCGGTGACGTCCTCGCGAACGCCCGCAATCGAGGAGAACTCGTGCAGCACGCCGTCGATGTGCACCGACTGCACGGCCGCGCCCTGAAGCGAAGACAGCAGGATGCGGCGCAGCGCGTTGCCGAGCGTCTGGCCGAAGCCGCGCTCGAGCGGTTCAGCAACCAGGGTCGCAAAGCGGGTCGCGTCGTGGCCCGGAGTTACCTGAAGCTTGTTCGGCCGGATCAGTTCTTGCCAATTTTTCTGGATCGTCACTGTTTTCACCCATGGGCCAGTCGACTGGGGGACGAGTCACTGGCGTTGGAGACCTCGCGGAACAGTCCGCGGCTTGTAATTCAAAAAAACGTCGCGGGCAGAAAACTGCCCGCGCCTTCAAAGCATCAAACCCGCCGGCGCTTGCGCGGACGGCAGCCATTGTGCGGAATCGTCGTCACGTCGCGGATCGACGTCACGGTGAAGCCCGCCGCCTGCAGCGCACGAAGCGCCAATTCGCGGCCCGAACCGGGGCCGGCAACTTCAACTTCAAGCGTGCGCATGCCGTGTTCCTGCGCCTTCTTGGAGACGTCTTCTGCGGCAACCTGCGCGGCATACGGGGTCGACTTGCGCGAACCCTTGAAACCCATCGTGCCGGCCGACGACCAGGCAATGGTGTTGCCCTGCGCGTCGGTGATGGTGATGGTGGTGTTGTTGAAAGACGAATTCACGTGCGCCACGCCGGAGGCGATGTTCTTGCGCTCACGGCGACGTACGCGGGTGGCTTCCTTACCCATTTAACTAAGACCTTTCCTGACGATATCAACGCCGCCGTAGTGCCAGCGGCTACACCTCAAGGAGCGAAAGGCGAATAGAGCTATTCGCGGTCCGCTCCCTGCAATTTGCAAACTTACTTCTTCTTGCCGGCGATCGACTTGGCCGGCCCCTTGCGCGTGCGCGCATTGGTGTGGGTACGCTGACCGCGCACCGGCAGTCCGCGGCGATGACGCAGGCCGCGATAGCAGCCGAGGTCCATCAGACGCTTGATGTTCATGCCGACCTCGCGACGAAGATCGCCCTCGACGAGATAGTCGCGGTCGATCACTTCGCGGATCTGCAGCACTTCCTGGTCGCTCAACTGGCTGACGCGACGGTCAACCGGAATCTTGACCTTCTCGATGATGTCGGCCGCGTTCTTCTGGCCGATGCCATGGATGTATTGAAGCGCGATCAGCACGCGCTTGTTGGTCGGGATATTCACACCGGCAATACGGGCCACGAACTTCTCTCCTGTCGCCGCTGTGCTTCAAAGCAAGACGCGGCCATTTCTCTTCAAGCGCGATCGCGCATTGTCTAAATTGGTGCATGATCTCATTTGCGAAAACCGGCTTGCCGTTTTCGGTGATCATGCTCCGTCTCGGGCAGGTGTTCACAAACGCGAACACGACGCCCTTCCCCTCATTCATTGGGGCCCGGCATCGTTAGGACTATCCGACTTGGATGCGGGCTTATTAAAGGATTGAAGCGGGTTTCGTCAACCGCCTCCAAGCCTTAAGTCCGCCGTTTCCCGGCCTTTTTCGCCACTTTTCTGGCAGGCTTGCGCGTGGCCTTGGACGGCCGCTTCCGGCCCGCCGCGGCCGCCCTGGCGGGCCGATTCTTGGCCGCCTTCCTGGCGCCGGCCTTCTTCGGAGCCTTCCTGGCGGCCTTCTTTGAGCTCGTGGCCTTCTTTGAGGCCTTGGCGCCCGATTTACCGGCTTTCTTGGCGCTTTTGGACGCCTTTTTGGCCGATTTTACCGTCCGGCCGGCAGCCTTCGCCGCCGGCTTGGCCGGCTTTTTGGCAGGCCTTTCGGTCGGCCTCCGGGTTCCACCGCCCCGATGGCATGCAGGATTCGGCCGATTTCGTGGGTGACGTGCTCGATGGTCATCATGCCATCGACCGTCAGCAACTTGCGGCGCTCGGAATAGTAGTAAATCAGCGGCTCGGTCGATGCCCGGTAGCTCGCCAACCGCTTGACCAGCACCTCGGCGGTATCGTCGACCCGCACTTCTTCCCCGCGCGCCCTCATCTCGGCAACCCGGGTCTCGACCCGTTGCAAAAGCGCGCTTTCGTTGACCCGCAGTTCAATCACGGCATCGAGCTTGAGGCGCTTTTTCCGGAGCAGATCGTCCAGCGCTTCGGCTTGCGGCACGGTGCGCGGGAAGCCGTCGAGGATGAAGCCCTTCGCGGCGTCCGGCTGATCCAGCCGGTCGGAAATGATGCCGACGACGATCTCGTCCGGCACCAGTCCCCCACCCGCCATGACGTCCTTGGCCTTCAGGCCAACGGGCGTCTCAGCGGCAACGGCGGCGCGCAGCATCTCGCCGGTGGAGAGTTGAACGATCCCATAGCGATGAATCAGCCGTTGGGCCTGCGTTCCCTTGCCCGAGCCCGGCGGGCCAAGAAGAATTATTCTCATTGTTCGTTTCGCCCCCTTAAGCCCGGCGGATCTCTAGGAATTGCGCGCCGCGCCCAGTCCTTGTTCGAGCATGATTCTGCCGAACGTCTTTAGCACCTGATGCAGGAGAATCCGTCGCCCGATTTGCGGCGTTGCGCAAACCTGCCGGCTACAGATCGTGTTTTCCAGCGTACATCACCGCACACAAGCAATTCAAAATCAATCGCGAGAAGCCTTCAGCCTGCCGCGACGCAGCGCAAAAAGCGCACGCGCCGGGTGGCCTACTAGCGGCGGCGACCGCGCAGCTTCGACTTCCGAATCAGCCCCTCATACTGATGAGCGAGCAGATAACCCTGGATTTGCGCGACCGTATCCATGGTGACGCTGACCACGATCAGAAGCGAGGTCCCGCCGAAATAGAACGGCACGGACGCATAGGAAATCAGGATTTCCGGAATGAGACAGACGATCGCAAGATAGATCGCGCCCAGCACCGTGATGCGCGACAGCACGTAGTCGATATATTCGGCGGTGCGCTCGCCCGGCCGGATGCCCGGAATGAAGCCGCCATGCTTCTTGAGATTGTCGGCGGTCTCGGTCGGGTTGAACACGATCGCGGTGTAGAAGAACGCGAAGAACACGATCAGCGCGAGATAGAGAATCAGGAACAGCGGCCGGCCGTGGCCGAGCTGCGTCGTGATCCATTGGAACCATTCCGGTCCGCGACCCGCATTGAAGTTGGCGACCGTGGTCGGCAGCAACAACAGCGACGAGGCGAAGATCGGCGGAATCACGCCCGAGGTATTCAGCTTGAGCGGCAGATGCGAGGACTGGCCCTCGAACATCTTGTTGCCGACCTGACGCTTCGGATACTGGATCAGGAGCCGCCGCTGCGCGCGCTCCATGAACACGATGAAGGCGATCACGACCACCGCCATGATGATCACGATCAGGATGAGGCCGGTGGACAGTGCGCCCTGACGGCCGAGTTCCAGCATGTTGGCGAGCGCTGACGGAAGCTCGGCGACGATGCCGGACAAGATGATGAGCGAGATGCCGTTACCGATGCCACGCGAGGTGATCTGCTCGCCCAGCCACATCAGGAACATGGTGCCGCCCGTCAGCGTGATCGTGGTCGAGAGGCGGAAGAACATGCCGGGCTCGCTGACGACATTGCCGGCGCCCTCCAGGCCAACCGCGATACCGTAGGACTGGAACGCAGCCAGAATCACCGTGAGATAACGCGTGTACTGGTTGAGCAACTTGCGGCCGGATTCGCCTTCCTTCTTCAGCGCCTCGAGCTGCGGCGAGACCGTGGTGAGGAGCTGAATGATGATCGAGGCCGAAATGTACGGCATGATGTTCAGCGCAAAGATCGCCATGCGGTGGATGCCACCGCCGGCGAACATGTTGAACATGCCGAGAATGCCGCCCGCCTGGGAACGGAACACCTGTTCCCAGATGTTGGGATCGATGCCGGGCAGCGGAATGTAGGTGCCGAGACGGTAGACCAGCAGCGCGCCGAGCGTGAACCAGATTCGCTTTTTCAGCTCGTCTGCCTTGGCGAAGGCGCCGAAGTTGATGTTGGACGCGAGTTGTTCTGCTGCTGAAACCATCTTTAAGGCTCTCTCCCGCCCCGGCCCGTTGAGACCGGACGCGCCGTATTATCTGGTGCTCCGCAGCGATAAGTCCATCGTTCGCCCGGCGATTTGGCAACGCCGGCGCAACCGATGACGCAGATGTTACGCCGCCTCGCCTTCGTCCTTCACCGGCGCCAGGATCTTCACCGAACCGCCGGCCTTTTCGACCGCTGCGATCGCGGGCTTGGAAGCGCCGTGGACCTCGATGTTGAGCTTGGCCTTGAGTTCGCCGCGGCCGAGCAGCCGCACGCCGTCACGGGAACGCCGCAGCACGCCGGCTTTCACCAGCGATTCAGCCGTGACCGTATCCTTGGCGTTGAGCAACTTGGAATCGACCGCATCCTGAAGCCGGTCGAGATTGATCTCGACGAAGTTCAGGCGGAAGATGTTGGTGAAGCCGCGCTTCGGCAGGCGCCGATGCAACGGCATCTGGCCGCCCTCGAAGCCCTTGATGCGCACGCCCGAACGCGCGGTCTGGCCCTTGCCGCCGCGGCCCGAAGTCTTGCCCTTGCCCGAGCCGATGCCACGGCCGACGCGCATCCGCTTCTTGCGGGAGCCGGCGTTGTCGGCGATATCGCTGAGCTTCATGGTACGATTCCTTATCTCTTAATCTCTCACTTCCCGTCGACGACGCGAACGAGATGCTGAACCTTGGCGATCATGCCGCGAACCTCAGGAGTGTCCTGCAGTTCGCTCACGCGGCCGATCTTGTTGAGCTTCATCCCGATCAGCGTGTTGCGCTGCGAATGGTGGCGTCGGATCGGGCTGCCAGTCTGCTCGACCTTGATCGTCTTTGCGGCCTTGGCCATCGTCTTGAACTCCGTATCGCGCCGATAAAGCGCGGGTGTTGTTAATCGGCAGCGGCTTCAGCGTCACCGCCGACCCGGCGCGACTGCAAGGTCGAAACCTTGATGTTGCGGCGAGCCGCGACCGAACGCGGCGAATCCTGGTGCTTCAGCGCGTCGAAGGTCGCGCGAACCATGTTGTAGGGGTTCGACGAGCCGATCGACTTCGCCACCACGTCCTGGACGCCGAGCGTCTCGAACACGGCGCGCATCGGACCGCCGGCGATGATGCCGGTACCGGCAGGCGCAGCGCGCAGATAGACACGGCCCGCGCCATGACGGCCGGCGATGTCGTGATGCAGCGTGCGGCCTTCGCGCAGCGCCACGCGCGTCAGGTTGCGCTTGGCGGCGTCGGTTGCCTTGCGGATCGCCTCCGGCACTTCGCGTGCCTTGCCGTGGCCGAACCCGGCACGGCCCTTCTGGTCGCCGATCACGACCAGCGCTGCGAAGCCGAAGCGCTTGCCGCCCTTGACCACCTTCGCCACACGGTTGATGTGGACGAGCTTGTCGACGAACTCGCTGTCGCGCTCCTCGCGATCCCTGCTCCGTTCGCGTCCGCCGCGTTCGCGTTCACCTGCCATGGTGTTTTCCAATCCTTGAGAGGCTTAGCGCCCCTGTCCTCGAGTAAATCCTAGAAGCTCAATCCGCTTTCGCGCGCGGCATCCGCGAGCGCCTTGACGCGACCGTGATAAAGATAGCCGCTGCGGTCGAACACGACCTCTTTGACACCGTTCTTGACGGCGCGCTCGGCGAGCAGCTTGCCGACGGCTTTCGCTGCATCGATGTTCGCACCGGTCTTTCCGCCGTCGCGCATCGTCTTTTCCAGCGACGAGGCAGAGGCGAGCGTCTCGCCCTTCTGATCGTCGATGACCTGGGCATAGATGTGCTTCGACGAACGGAACACCGACAGACGCGGACGTCCGCCACCCGAACGGCGCAGCGCCAACCTCACGCGCTGCTTGCGCCGGGCATTCGTGGCTTTCAATCTCGACATGACCGGCTCCGTTACTTCTTCTTGCCTTCCTTGCGGAAGATGAATTCGTCGGCGTACTTCACGCCCTTGCCCTTGTAGGGCTCCGGCGGACGGTAGCTGCGGATCTCGGCAGCGACCTGGCCGACGCGCTGGCTGTCAGTGCCGACGATCGTGATTTCGGTCGGCTTCGGCACCGTGATCGCGATGCCTTCCGGGATCGGATACACCACGTCGTGGCTGTAACCGAGCGCGAGCTGCAGGTTCTTGCCCTGCAACGCGGCGCGATAACCGACGCCATTGATCTCGAGCTTCTTCTCGAAGCCCTTGGTGACGCCGAGCACCAGGTTGGCGACCTGCGCGCGTGCCGTGCCGTACAAGGCCTGAGCGCGGTGGGTGTCATGGCGCGGAGCCACCTTCACCTGGCCGTTCTCGAACTTCACCTCGACGTCGTCGTGCACGACGAAGGAAAGCTGGCCCTTCGGCCCCTTCATCTTGACGGTCTGTCCTTCGACGGTCGCGGTAACGCCCGACGGGACAGTCACAGGCCTTTTGCCGATACGTGACATGGCGATCTCCTTAGAACACCGTAAAGAGAATCTCGCCGCCCACATTCGCGTCGCGCGCGTCGTGGTCAGCCATGATTCCCTTCGGCGTCGACAAAACCGAAATGCCAAGCCCGTTGTTGACGCGCGGCAGGTTCTTCACCGAGGCGTAAACCCGACGCCCTGGCTTCGACACCCGCTCGATCTCGCGGATCACGGGCTCGCCATCGAAATACTTCAGCTCGATCTCGAGCTCGTTGCGCCCCGAGGAATGCTCGACGCTGGCGTAGCCACGGATGTAGCCTTCCGTCTTCAGAACTTCGAGCACGTTGGCGCGCATCTTCGAGCCGGGGGTCGAGACCTTCGACTTCGACGCGCATCTGCGCGTTGCGGATGCGGGTGATGAGATCGCTGATCGGATCGTGCGTTGACATTGACCGACCCTCCTTACCAGCTCGACTTCACGAGCCCGGGAACCAGGCCCTTGGAGCCGAGTTCACGCAGCGCGATGCGGGAAAGCTTGTTCTTGCGATAGTTCGAGCGCGGACGGCCGGTCAATTCGCAACGGTTGCGAATCCGGGTCGGCGACGAGTTGCGCGGCATCTGGGCGAGCTTCAACGTCGCCGCAAACCGCTCTTCCATCGGCTTGGTCTTGTCGGCGATGATGGCCTTCAGCTTCGCGCGCTGCGGAGCCGCATTTTTCGACATCCGCTTGCGCCGGTTGTTCTTCTCGATCGAACTCTTCTTTGCCATGCCTGGCTCCTTCTGGTTCCGCGTTTGAGAGGCGTTTCTAGCCGCGTCTCACTGCCGGAACGGGAAATTGAATGCGGTCAACAATGCCCTTGCTTCTTCGTCGCTGGACGCGGTGGTGCACACCGTGATGTCCATGCCCCATGTTTCGCCCGACTTTTCGAAGTCGATTTCGGGGAAAATGATGTGCTCCTTGATGCCGAGCGAATAGTTGCCGCGGCCATCGAAGCTCTTGGGGTTCAGACCGCGGAAGTCGCGGACGCGGGGCAGCGCCACGGTGACCAGACGGTCGATGAACTCGTACATACGCGCCTTGCGCAGCGTGACCTTGCAGCCGATCGGCTGGTTCTCACGCAGCTTGAAGGTCGAAATTGCGATGCGCGAATAGGTCACGATCGCCTTTTGACCGGCGATCATCGACAGGTCGGCCGCGGCAACTTCCGCCTTCTTGCGGTCGTTGACGGCTTCGCCGACGCCCATGTTGAGCACGACCTTGTCCAGCTTCGGCACCTGCATCGCGTTGGCATAACCGAACTGCTCGGTCATCTTGCTGCGGATGCTCTTGTCGAATTCCGTGCGCAGGCGCGGAATATATGCGGTCTCAGCCATCGATCTCTGCTCCCGAGCGTTTGGCGATGCGTACCTTGGTGCCATCCGCCTGAATCTTGAAACCAACGCGCGTCGGCTTGCCGTCCTTGCCAACGATCGCGATGTTGGACAGGTGGATCGGCGCCTCTTTCGAGATGATGCCGCCCTCCTGGTTCTGGGTCTGCTTCTGGTGGCGCTTGACGAGGTTGACGCCGCGAACCAGCGCCTTGCTCTCGCCGGGACGCACTTCGAACACCTCGCCGCTGCGGCCCTTGTCACGGCCCGACAGCACGATGACCTTGTCGCCCTTCCGGATCTTGGCAGCCATCACAGCACCTCCGGCGCAAGCGAGATGATCTTCATGTGGTTCTTGGCGCGCAGCTCGCGCGGCACGGGCCCGAAGATACGGGTGCCGACCGGCTCGGCCTGGTTGTTGATCAACACGGCGGCGTTGCGGTCGAAGCGGATGACCGAACCGTCGGGACGGCGGATGTCCTTGCGGACCCGCACCACCACGGCCTTCATCACGTCGCCCTTCTTCACCTTGCCGCGCGGAATTGCTTCCTTGATCGACACCACAATGATGTCGCCCACGGTGGCGTAACGGCGCTTGGAGCCTCCGAGCACCTTGATACACATGACACGGCGTGCGCCTGAATTGTCGGCCACGTCGAGGTTGGTCTGCATCTGAATCATTGATGCACCTCGTCCTCTCTAGCTTGCGCAAAGTCGCGCTTAAAATCTTTCCCGAAAGTCGCTACCCGGCCAGGCCGGGCCGGACTTCTCAGGCCGTTTTCTGATGTTCACCCCGGACCACGGTCCAGCGCTTCAATTTCGAGATCGGCTTGCTCTCCTCGATCCACACGGTGTCGCCCGGCTTGAACGCATTGCTCTCGTCGTGCGCGTGGTAGTTCTTGGAGCGGCGGATCGTCTTCTTGTAGATCGGATGGGTGAAGCGGCGATCGACGCGCACCACAACCGTCTTGGCTTGCTTGTCGCTGACGACCACGCCTTGCAACTGTCGTTTCGGCATTGGTCTACCCTTACTTCTTCTTCGCGCGAGTTTGCGCGGCTACGGTCTTGATACGGGCGATGTCGCGGCGGGCTTCGCGCATCCGCGAGGTGTTTTCCAGCTGCCCGGTGGCGCGCTGGAAGCGCAGGTTGAAGCGCTCCTTCTTCAGATTGACGACGGCGTCGTCCATCTGATCGGGGCTCATCGCGCGAATATCGGCAGTTTTCATCTCGGCCATGGCGAACTTCCCTATTCCGCAATGCGCGCGACGAAGCGCGTCTTGATCGGCAGTTTCGCGGCGGCGAGCGCCAGCGCTTCCTTGGCGGTCTGCACCGTCACGCCGTCGATTTCGAACATGATGCGGCCGGGCTTGACTCGGGCCACCCACAATTCCGGCGTACCCTTGCCGGAGCCCATTCGCACTTCGGCGGGCTTCTTCGACACCGGAACGTCCGGGAAGACGCGGATCCAGACGCGGCCGGCGCGCTTCATGTGACGGGTCAGCGCGCGGCGGGCAGCCTCGATCTGACGCGCGGTGACGCGCTCGGGCGCCATCGCCTTCAGACCGTACTGGCCGAACGACAACGTCGCACCCGAAGTCGCGGTGCCGTGGATACGGCCCTTATGCGCCTTCCGGAACTTCGTTTTCTTTGGTTGCATCATGGCGTTAAGCCCTCAAACTTTCCGTATCTCTTAGGCCGCAGCGTTATCGCGGCGCGGCGGCCGGCCGCTATCGCCTTCGGCCATCTTCTTGTCCTGGGCCATCGGATCGTGCTCGAGGATCTCGCCCTTGAAGATCCAGACCTTGACGCCGCAGGTGCCGAAGGTCGTGAACGCGGTCGCAACGCCGTAGTCGATGTCGGCGCGAAGCGTGTGCAACGGCACGCGGCCTTCGCGATACCACTCCATGCGCGCGATTTCGGCGCCGCCGAGACGGCCCGAGCAGTTGATGCGGATGCCTTCGGCGCCCAGACGCATCGCCGACTGAACGGCGCGCTTCATGGCGCGGCGGAATGCGACGCGGCGCTCGAGCTGCTGCGCGATCGATTCGGCGACCAGGGTGGCATCGAGTTCCGGCTTGCGGATTTCGACGATGTTGATGACGACGTCGGAAGCGGTGATGTCGGCAACGCGCTTGCGCAGCTTGTCGATGTCGGCGCCCTTCTTGCCGATCACCACGCCCGGACGCGCCGAGTGAATGGTGACGCGGCACTTCTTGTGCGGCCGTTCGATCACGATCTTGGCGACAGCAGCCTGCTTGAGCTCCTTGTGCAGGATCGCGCGGATCTTGACGTCCTCGTGCAGCAGCTTGCCGTACTCGTTCTTGCCGGCGAACCAACGAGAATCCCAGGTCCGGTTGATGCCGAGACGAAGCCCGATCGGATTGATTTTTTGACCCATCGTATTCTCCCGCGCCTTTAAGCGCTCGCCTCGACCTGACGAACAACGATCGTCAGTTGCGAGAACGGTTTGAAAACCCGACCCGAACGGCCACGGCCGCGCGGGGCAAAACGCTTCATGACGATGCCGTTGCCGACATGCGCCTCGGCGACGACGAGATCGTCAACTTCGAGGTCATGGTTGTTTTCGGCGTTGGCGATTGCCGATTCCAGGCACTTCTTGACGTCGACCGCGATCCGCTTGCGCGAGAACTGCAGGTCGGCAAGCGCCGCCGATGCCTTCCTGCCGCGGATCAACTGCGCAACAAGATTAAGCTTCTGCGGGCTCACCCGCAGCATCCTGGCGACCGCCTTGGCCTCGTTATCGGCGAGGCTCCGTTCGCGCTTTGGTTTGCTCATCGCTTAATCCTCAAGCCTTCTTGGCTTTCTTGTCGCCCGAATGGCCGTGGAAGGTACGCGTCGGCGAGAACTCGCCGAACTTGTGACCCACCATTTCCTCGTTCACCGAGACCGGCACGTGCTTCTGGCCGTTGTAGACGCCGAACACCAGGCCGACGAACTGCGGCAGGATGGTCGAGCGACGGCTCCAGATCTTGATCACGTCATGACGGCCCGACGCACGTGCGGCGTCTGCCTTCTTGAGTATCGATCCCTCAACAAACGGGCCTTTCCAGACTGAACGAACCATGTCCGGCGTTCCTTACTTCTTCCGCTTATGGCGGCTAATGAGAATGAATCGGTTAGTCGACTTGTTCGAGCGCGTCTTCTTGCCCTTGGTCGGCTTGCCCCACGGAGTGACCGGGTGGCGGCCGCCCGAGGTGCGGCCTTCGCCGCCGCCGTGCGGGTGATCGATCGGGTTCATCGAAACACCGCGGTTATGCGGCTTGCGGCCGAGCCAGCGGTTACGACCGGCCTTGCCGATCGAAATGTTCATGTGGTCGGGGTTCGACACTGCGCCGATGGTGGCGGTGCAGCGGCCGTGAACCAGACGTTGTTCGCCGGAGTTCAGGCGGACGATCACGTAGTCCTGGTCGCGGCCGACGAGCTGGGCGTAGGTACCGGCCGAGCGCGCAAGCTGGCCGCCCTTGCCGATCTTCAGCTCGACATTGTGGACGATGGTGCCGACCGGCATGTTGCCGAGCGGCATGACATTGCCCGGCTTCACGTCGACATAGTTGCCGGCGACCACGGTGTCGCCAACGGCAAGCCGCTGCGGCGCCAGGATATAGGCCTGGGTGCCGTCGGTGTACTTCACCAGCGCCAGGAAGGCGGTGCGGTTCGGATCGTATTCCAGCCGCTCGACGGTCGCGGGCATGTCGAGCTTGGTGCGCTTGAAGTCGACGATGCGGTAGGCCTGCTTGTGGCCGCCGCCGCGGAAACGCACGGTGATGCGGCCGGTCGCGTTGCGTCCGCCCGAGGAATGCTTGCCCTCGGTCAGCGCCTTGACCGGCTTGCCCTTGTAGAGCGTCGAACGATCGACCATCACCAGCTGGCGCTGGCCTGGCGTCGTGGGGTTGAATTTTTTAAGTGCCATGACTGTGCCGCCTTATAGTCCGGTGGTGACGTCGATGCGGTGGCCCTCTTCGAGGGTCACGATCGCCCGCTTCACATCCGACTGCGAACCGAAACTGCCGCGGAAGACCTTGGTCTTGCCCTTGCGGACCAGCGTGTTGACGCTCTTGACCTTGACGTCGAACAGCTTCTCGACAGCTTCCTTGATCTGCGGCTTGGTAGCCTTGCTCGCGACCTTGAACACGACCTTGTTGTGTTCAGAAGCCATCGTCGCCTTTTCGGTGACGACGGGAGCGACGATGATGTCGTAGTGGCGCGGATCGATAGTCTTCATTTGAAGCGCGCCTCCAACGCATCGAGCGCCGCCTTGGTCAGCACCAGCTTCTCGCGGCGGAGAATGTCGTAGACGTTGATGCCCTGGATCGGCAGCACGTCGATATTGGGAATGTTGCGCGCGGCGGTCGCGAAACCGGCATGGAGCTCGGTACCGTCGACGATCAGCGCGTTGGTGAGGCCGAGACCGGAGAAGTGTCCGATCAGCGCCTTGGTCTTGGCGGCTTCGAGCGCGGCCTTGTCAATCACGATCAGGCTGCCGTCCTTGGCCTTGGCCGAAAGCGCATGGCGAAGCGCGAGCGCGCGGACCTTCTTGGGCAGGTCGGTCGCATGCGAACGCACCACGGGACCGAACGCACGTCCACCGCCGCGGAACTGCGGCACGCGGGCCGAACCGTGACGGGCGCCGCCGGTGCCCTTCTGCTTGTACATCTTCTTGCCGGTGCGCCAGATCTCGGCGCGGCCCTTGGCCTTGTGGGTGCCAGCCTGACGCTTGTTGAGCTGCCACTGCACGCAGCGCTGGATGATGTCCTTGCGCGGCTCGAGGCCGAAGATGCCGTCGGAAAGTTCGACCGAACCGGCCGACTTGCCCTCAAGCGTTGTTACTTTCAATTCCATCACGCGCCCTCCCCTTGGGCCGGCGCTTCAGCGGCCTGTTCGCCGCCAGCAACCTTGAACTTGCCGGGCTTCGGAGCTTCCTTCGGCAGCGGCTTCTTGACGGCATCGCGCACCGCGATCCATCCGCCCTTGGAGCCGGGAACGGCGCCTTCGACCAGGATCAAGCCGCGCTCGACATCGGTCTGCACGACGCGAAGGTTGAGCGTGGTGATGCGATCGACGCCCATGTGGCCGGGCATCTTCTTGTTCTTGAAGGTCTTGCCGGGGTCCTGACGGCCACCGGTCGAACCGATCGAACGGTGCGAGACCGACACGCCGTGGGTGGCGCGCAGACCGCCGAAATTCCAGCGCTTCATGCCGCCGGCAAAACCCTTACCGACCGAGGTGCCGGTGACGTCGACGAACTGGCCGACGACGAAATGGTCCGCCTGGATTTCGGCGCCAACCGGGATCAGCGCGTCTTCCGACACGCGGAACTCGGCAAGCTTGCGCTTGGGCTCGACCTTGGAGACCGCGAACTGGCCGCGTTCAGCCTTCGGCATGTAAACGGTCTTGCGCGCGCCCGAACCGAGCTGAAGCGCAACATATCCGTTCTTCTCGGTCGTGCGGTGACCGATCACCTGGCAATTGCCTAGCTTGAGCACGGTCACAGGGACGTGCTCGCCGGCCTCTGTAAAGACCCGCGTCATCCCGACCTTTTGTGCGATCACTCCGGAGCGCATCGGCGTGCTTCCTGTTCTTTCTGTCCGCCGAATGAGCGGACGGTATTAAAGGGTTAGAGCTTGATTTCGACGTCGACGCCGGCGGCCAGATCGAGCTTCATCAGCGCGTCCACGGTCTGCGGGGTCGGATCGACAATGTCGAGAAGGCGCTTGTGCGTGCGCATCTCGAATTGCTCGCGGCTCTTCTTGTCGACGTGCGGCGAACGGTTGACGGTGAACTTCTCGAGCCGCGTCGGCAGCGGAATGGGTCCGCGTACCTGAGCGCCGGTCCGTTTCGCCGTATTCACGATCTCACGCGTCGACGTATCGAGAATTCGATGGTCGAACGCCTTGAGGCGGATGCGGATATTCTGGCCGTTCATTGCCGTTATCTTTCTTAGTGAGTGGCGAGTAGCGAATAGCGAATGGTTTCAATCCACTCGCTACCGCCATTCCCTATCGCTTCTTACTCGATGATGCTTGCGACGACGCCGGCGCCGACGGTGCGGCCACCTTCACGGATCGCGAAGCGGAGCTTTTCTTCCATCGCGATCGGCACGATCAGGTGCACTTCCATCGCGATGTTGTCGCCCGGCATCACCATTTCGGTGCCTTCGGGCAGATGCACGACACCGGTCACGTCGGTGGTGCGGAAGTAGAACTGCGGCCGGTAGTTGGTGAAGAACGGGGTGTGACGTCCGCCCTCTTCCTTGGTGAGGATGTAAGCCTCGGCCTTGAACTTGGTGTGCGGCTTCACCGAACCCGGCTTGCACAGCACCTGGCCACGCTCGACTTCTTCACGCTTGGTGCCGCGGAGCAGCGCACCGATGTTGTCGCCCGCCTGGCCCTGATCGAGCAGCTTGCGGAACATTTCGACGCCGGTGACGATGGTCTTCTGCGTCGCGCGCAGACCGACGATCTCGATTTCCTCACCGACCTTTACGATGCCGCGTTCGACACGACCGGTCACCACGGTGCCGCGGCCAGAGATCGAGAACACGTCTTCCACCGGCATCAGGAACGGCTGGTCGATCGGACGCTCCGGCTGCGGAATGTAGCTGTCGACATGCTTCATCAGCTCGAGGATCGCGTCGTGGCCGAGCTTCTTGTCCTTGTCTTCGAGGGCGGCGAGAGCCGAACCCTTGATGATCGGGATCTTGTCGCCCGGGAAGTCGTACTTGGAGAGCAATTCGCGAACTTCGAGCTCGACGAGCTCGAGCAGTTCCGGATCGTCGACCATGTCGCACTTGTTGAGGAACACCACCATCGCCGGCACGCCGACCTGCTTGGCGAGCAGGATGTGCTCACGGGTCTGCGGCATCGGGCCGTCAGCGGCCGACACGACCAGGATCGCGCCGTCCATCTGCGCCGCGCCGGTGATCATGTTCTTCACATAGTCGGCGTGGCCGGGGCAGTCGACGTGGGCGTAGTGACGGTTCTGCGTTTCGTATTCGACGTGAGCGGTCGAGATCGTGATACCGCGCGCCTTCTCTTCCGGCGCCTTGTCGATCTGGTCGTACGCCGTGAACGTTGCACCGCCGGTCTCGGCCAGGATCTTGGTGATCGCGGCAGTCAGCGACGTCTTGCCATGGTCGACGTGACCGATGGTTCCGATGTTGCAGTGCGGTTTATTACGTTCAAATTTTGCTTTGGCCATTTGACTCTCCGTTCAATCGTTAGCTACCGCCAACGATAATCAGGCAAACTTCTTCTGGACTTCCGCCGACACGTTCGCCGGAGCTTCCGCGTAGTGGTCGAATTGCATCGTAAAGGTGGCACGACCCTGGCTCATCGAGCGCAGGTTATTCACGTAACCGAACATGTTCATGAGCGGCACCATCGCATTGATGACGTTGGCATTGCCGCGCATGTCTTGGCCCTGGATCTGGCCGCGCCGTGAATTCAGATCGCCGATGACCGAACCGGTGTAGTCTTCCGGCGTCACCACCTCGACCTTCATGATCGGCTCGAGCAGGACCGACTTGCCCTTCTGCAGCGCTTCGCGGAAGCAGGCGCGCGTCGCGATTTCGAAGGCCAGCGCCGACGAGTCGACGTCGTGATACTTGCCGTCGATCAACTGCACCTTGACGTCGACGATCGGGAAGCCCGCGACCACGCCGGACGAAAGCACGCTCTCCAGGCCCTTTTCGACGCCGGGGATGTATTCCTTCGGCACCGCGCCGCCGACGACCTTCGACTCGAACTCGTAACCCTTGCCGGGCTCATTCGGCTCCACGATGATCGTGATCGCCGCGAACTGGCCGGTACCGCCGGTCTGCTTCTTGTGGGTGTAGCTGTGCTCGACCCGCTGGGTAACGCGCTCACGGAATGCCACCTGCGGCGCGCCGATATTGGCATCGACCTTGTAGGTGCGCCTGAGGATGTCGACCTTGATGTCGAGATGGAGTTCGCCCATGCCCTTCAAGATGGTCTGGCCGGATTCCTGGTCGGTCGACACGCGGAACGACGGATCTTCCGCGGCAAGCTTTGCCAGCGCGATGCCGAGCTTTTCCTGGTCGGCCTTCGACTTCGGCTCGATCGCGATCTCGATGACAGGCTCCGGAAATTCCATCCGCTCCAGAATCACCTGCTTGTTCGCGTCGCACAGCGTATCGCCGGTGCGCGCTTCCTTGAGGCCCGCCAGCGCGACGATGTCGCCGGCATAGGCTTCCTTGATGTCTTCACGGTTGTTCGCATGCATCAACAGCATGCGGCCGATACGCTCCTTGCGGTCACGCGTCGAGTTGACGACGCCGGTACCCGAAATCAGCGTGCCGGAGTAGATGCGGCAGAAGGTGATGGTGCCGACGAACGGATCGTCCATGATCTTGAACGCGAGCAGAGCCAGCGGCTCCTTGTCGTCGGCCTTGCGAATGATTTCGTTGCCATCCTCGTCGGTGCCCTTGATCGCGGGCACGTCGATCGGCGACGGCAGGTAGTCGACGACGGCGTCGAGCAGCGGCTGAACGCCCTTGTTCTTGAAAGCCGAGCCGCACAGCACGGGATAGAAGGCGCCGGTCAGCACCGCCTTGCGGATCAGCCGCTTCAGCGTCGCCTCATCAGGCTCCTTGCCGTCGAGGAAGGCAGCCAAGGCATCGTCGTCGAGCTCGACGGCGGCTTCCACCATCTTCTCGCGGTATTCCTTGGCCTGGTCGACGAGGTCGGCCGGGATGTCGACGTAGTCGAACTTCGCGCCGAGCGATTCGTCGTTCCAGACGATGCCCTGCATCTTCACGAGGTCGACGAGACCCTTGAAGTTGTTCTCGGCGCCGATCGGCAACTGAATCGCGATCGGCTTGGCGCCGAGGCGATCGACGATGTCGGCAAGGCACTTGAAGAAGTCAGCGCCAGTCTTGTCCATCTTGTTGGCGAAGACGATGCGCGGAACCTTGTACTTGTCGCCCTGACGCCAGACGGTTTCGGTCTGGGGCTCGACGCCCTGGTTCGAATCGAGCACGCACACCGCGCCGTCGAGCACGCGCAACGAGCGCTCGACTTCAATCGTGAAGTCGACGTGGCCGGGCGTGTCGATGATGTTCAGACGCTTGCCGTTCCAGAACGCGGTGGTCGCGGCCGAGGTAATGGTGATGCCGCGCTCTTGCTCCTGCTCCATCCAGTCCATCGTCGCGGCACCTTCGTGCACTTCGCCGATCTTGTGGCTCTTGCCGGTGTAATAGAGGATGCGCTCGGTGGTCGTGGTTTTGCCGGCGTCGATATGCGCCATGATACCGAAGTTACGGTAGTCCTCGATGGCATGTTGGCGGGGCATGGTTGTTCCTTTGGGGTCCAGACGTTTCGCCGTTACCAGCGGTAATGCGAGAAGGCGCGGTTGGCTTCCGCCATCCGGTGCACGTCTTCACGCTTCTTGACGGCGTTCCCCCGATTATTCGACGCGTCGAGCAGCTCGGCCGACAGCCGCTCCGTCATCGTCTTTTCATTGCGCTCACGCGCGGCCGAGATCAGCCAGCGAATCCCCAACGCCTGGCGGCGGACCGAACGAACTTCGACCGGCACCTGATAGGTGGCGCCACCGACGCGCCGCGAGCGGACCTCGATGGTCGGCATCACGTTTTCCAGCGCCTGCTCGAACACCGTCAGCGGGCTCGACTTGGTCTTGGCCTCGATCATGCCAAGCGCACCGTAGACGATGCCTTCGGCGACCGACTTCTTCCCGGCGTACATCACCGAGTTCATGAACTTCGTAATGATGATGTTTCCGAACTTGGGATCCGGAAGCACTTCACGTTTTTCGGCGGAATGGCGGCGCGACATCTAATCTGTCTCCGATTACTTCGGACGCTTCGCGCCGTACTTCGAACGGCGCTGCTTACGGTTCTTGACGCCCTGCGTATCGAGGACGCCGCGGAGAATGTGGTAACGCACGCCGGGCAAATCCTTGACGCGGCCGCCGCGGATCATGACCACCGAGTGCTCTTGAAGGTTATGGCCTTCGCCCGGGATGTAGCCGATGACCTCAAATCCGTTGGTCAGGCGCACCTTGGCGACCTTACGAAGCGCCGAGTTCGGCTTCTTCGGCGTCGTGGTGTAGACGCGCGTGCAGACACCGCGCTTCTGCGGCGACTGCTGCAGCGCCGGCACCTTCTTGCGCGACTTCTGAACAGCGCGCGGTTTTGCGATCAGTTGGTTGATCGTCGGCATGTCAGCCTTCACCCTTCAATTCACACGAAGCCGAGAACGGCCTCGCAAATTCGTTCGGGACCCTGGATGAGGTCCCATCCTGCACCCTGCGCGAAAACATCCGCACAAAGCGAAATCGCGCCAACCGCTCATCCCTGAGCAGAAAGCGCTTCGACGCCACAGAGGACCGCAAGTTACGCCTGGATTCGGACTGAACCGACCAAGCTGCGCCTGAGATCATGAACCGGATCAATTCCGCGGGGCGTGCCCACGAAAATTGAGATGGTTTCGGCATTGCCTAGCTATATTCGACAGCGTTTGAGCGACATTCGTCGAGGTTGGTGCCCTTCCAAAACCCCTAAAATAATGAGGGCCGAGAGGGTGGTCCGTTCCGACTCAAGCGAAGCTCACCGCCTGTCGTTAAGTGGGCGGGTTCTATCGGCGAGAGGGAGCCAAGTCAAGGCGAAACGTCAGGTGAGTTACCTCAAGGAAGCGCTTCTGGCATAGGCGGAAATCGCGCCTCGCCTTCCTCGCCTCGCCGGCTCTCCTGACGGCGGGCTGCGGCCATCGAGGGGCGACAAAGCCAATTATACCCGGATGTTAATCGGGAAAACGGCATCTGAAGATTGTATTTCTGCTAAACCACAATCTAAGAAGCGCGTTACGGGCGTTTAGTCGTCGTCGTCCTCGTCATCATCCTCAGCTTCGTGCTGCTTGAGGCTCTGGTCGTCCCAGAGTTGGCGGTACATGCCGCCCTTGGCCAGCAGTTCGTTATGGCTGCCGCGCTCGATCGCCTTGCCGCCCGAAATCACGATGATTTCGTCCATTTCGACCACCGAGGTCAGGCGGTGAGTCGAAAACAGCATGGTCCGCCCCTTGGCGAGCTTCATCAGGGTCTTGTTGATGGCGGCTTCCGTGGTCTGGTCGAGCGCCGAAGTCGCCTCGTCCAGCAGCAAAACCGACGGATCGCGGACAATCGCGCGCGCGATCGCGATTCGCTGGCGCTGGCCGCCCGACAGCGTGTCGCCGCGTTCGCCGACCTGCGTGTCGTATTTCTTCGGCAGGCTCATGATGTAGCGGTGGATTTCCGCCTTGCGGGCCGCCTCCTCCACTTCCTTGTCGGTGGCGCCCTCCTTGCCGAGCCGGATGTTCTCGCGAATCGACATGTTGAAGAGCATGTTCTCCTGGAACACCACCGACATGCCCTGGCGCAGCGAGTCGCGCGTTACCTTGCGGATATCGACGCCGTCGATCGTGACGCGCCCCTCGTCCGGCACGTACAGGCGCAGGATCAGGTTGAGCAGCGTGCTCTTGCCCGAACCGCTCGGCCCGACGATGGCGATGGTCTTGCCGACATCGAGCTTGAGACTGAGCCCGTCGAGCACCGGCGTCTCGCTGCCTTCATACTGAAAGGTGACGCGCTCGAAGGAGATGTCGTGGCTGATGCGCGGCAAATCGGGCGCACCCGGACGATCGGCGCCGCGGGTCGGCTCGTCCAGCAATTCCTGGATGTGACGCACGGCGGCCGCCGACTGAATCGAGACCGGAATGAAGTGCATGACGTGGGCGATGTTGTAGGACACCTCCCAGAACGCGCTTTCGAACGTCACGAACGTTCCGACCGTGATCTGGCCCTTGGTGGCGAGATAGGCGCCGAGCGCGAGCACCACGAGGTGCAACAGCAGGACCGAGACCGTGACGGTGCGCTCGACCATGGTCGACAGGAACGTGGCTGATGCGATCCTCCGCCGCGTTTCGTCGTTGCGCAACGTGAACCAGCCGAGCGTCTTGCGCTGAAGCATGAAGGCTTTGACCACCGCTTGTGTCGCGATGTTTTCCTGCACCATGCCAAGCAGCGAGGCCTCGTTGAGCTTCTGCTCGTAATTGGCCTGCACGGCCTTGGGCGTGATGATGCGCGGGCCGATCAGCGTGATCGGAAACACCAGAAGCGCGATGGCGGCGAGCTGCCAGTTCAGAAACAGCATCAGGATGATGCCCGCGATCAACTCGAAGAACGGCAGCGCTGCGTAGCTGGCAAAGCCTTTGACCGATCCCTCGAAGGCCGACATGTCGACCGAAAATCGCGACAGGATTTCGCCGCGCTTGGTGCGCTGGAAAAATGCGGCGGGCAAATTCTGGAGGTGGTCGAACAGCCGCGTCCGCACGTCCGAGAGCAGCCCCGCCGCAAGGCGGGCGTCCCACCGCTCGTACCAGATCGCGACGATCGAGGTGATGACGCCGGCCACGGCCAGCACCGAGAGAATCCGGATCAGCGCCTCGAAATCTTCTTCGCCGAGCGCATCGTCGATCAGGAATTTCAGGCTCAGCGGCATGATCACGTTGAACAGCGTCTCGACGAGCACGCCGAGGCTGACAAATGCGATCAGCTTCTTGTAATTGCTCAGAAAGGGTTTGACGAAACCGTAGACGGTTGCCAGCGCGCCGGCAGCTTCCCTGGCGGTATAGACGACGAGCTCCTCGTCATCCTCGTCATCGAGCTCAAGCTCGTCGTCCTCGTCACCCTCTTCCTCGTCGTCCGGCGGGAGTTTGGACTCGAGGGCGGCCGCCAATTTCTTCTCGGCCGCCACGGCGTCGGGGTTATCCGCGGACGCTGCGACAGGATCACCTGACAAGGGGGGCCTGGAAGCCATGACACCAACCGAAACTGCACGGCCAGGCATGACCGCAGCGAAAACAAGGGAAACGTACGACGCTTCCCCTATCCTATGCGATCACCGCGCATTCGGCAAAAATTTTGGTGGAGGTAACCTTACCACGCGTGCCCATTTCCAAATGGGCAGCGCTCACTCGTCGTCTTCGTCCTCGACCTTGTCGAAGAACGAATAACGCAGGCTCTCGGAATCGGCATACCACTGCCCCGGCCCCTTGTTGGCCGCAAGCGTTGCGGCCCACAGCGCATCCGTACAGTCGTGGCGGTGCATCGACAGATCGAAACCATTGCCGAAGAACAACTCCGACCACTCCCACCAGGTGCCGAGCTTTTTCACGCCCCGCAACAGATCGTAACGATCGATCAAGGCGGCCGGCATGTCCGACGTCACCGAACCGAAAATCAAACCGGTTTTGACGACGCGGTTGAGCTCGCGGATGGCTTTCACCACGCGGTTTTCCGCAACGTGGCAAAGGCTGGTCTCGAACACGAAATCGAATTCGCCGTTCTTGAACGGCAAGTCCGTGATCGATCCGAGCTTGTTGAACTTCTTCAACTCCTTCGGCGTCCTGGCGTGAATGGCGCGGTTGTTCTCGACGCCCCAGGCATCGATCCCCTGCGCCCGCAGCGCGCCGACCAGCTCGCCGCTGGCCGATCCAGCGATCAGGAGCTTGTAACCCTTCGCCCTGTTCCAGACGATCTTGATCAGCTCCGCCAGATAGGCCGGATCGGTGAACTGGCTCCAGACCTCCCGATACGGCCCAACTCCGCGATAGTTCTCGAAATAGCTGCGATCGATCTTGTCGGACAGCGGTTGGCCATCCGCCCGGCGCTCACGGCGCAGCCGCATCATCTCGGTGAGGATGATGTCGGTCGCCGCATCCGAGGAATCCAGCAGACCATTCAGCGTCGAATCGAACAGGTAGTCGCCGACCAGCACGATCCCCGGATGCTGCTTGGGGTCCGGGCGGTGGTTGGTCATCACGTCCCGCGCCGGCAAGCCGCCGGGCAGCGCATTGACCGACGACAGCCAGCGATGCGTCTTGCCCTCGACGAAATGCGCACGCGCATCGCCCAACGACGCCGGCAGCGACTTCAGCGCGGCATCGATCAGCGCCTCGTCATCGAGATTGGCGAAGGCGAGCGCGTCGGAGCCCGCGATCAGCCAGTTGAGGACACCATGGCGGCCGACATTGTGGCGCGCGCCTTCGTTGTAGACGCAGCAGCCGCCAAAGGCTTCCGACATGAACCAGGCGCCAGGGATCTTGTCACCCCAGAACGGTGAATCGAACAGGATCGAAACGCGCAGGTAATGCGCAGGCCGGTCGAAATAAGCCACGTGCTTGACCATCGACTTGCGCAAGCCTTCGCCGTCCCAACCCATGGTGGCGAGCCAGGAGTGCGGCAGGCACATCAGCACGAGATCGAAATCGCGCGTCTCCGGGCCCTTGCCGTTCATCATGTTGAGGCGGTAGCGGCCACCTTCGGTCTTGCCGACCTTGAGGACGCGGTGATTGAGCTGGATGTCGGCATCGACCTCCGACTGGAGGCAATCGATCAACTGGTCATTTCCGTTCTGGATCGAATAGAGGCCGATATAGCCGTCGACATCCATCACGAAGTTCTTCAGCGCATTGAGCCCATTGGTGTTGTGGGCCTCGGTCGCGATGTCCGAGCGTGCCATCGTCTTGAAGAAGCGCTTGGCGATCGGATCGTCGACCTCGCGGTCGAGCAGTTCTTCCGCCGTGATGTAGGCCCAGGGATGTTCGTTGTCGTGGGCGCCGACGCCTTCATAATACTGGATCGGCGACACCATCTTGCTGCAACGCTTGCGGAACGCCTCAATGGCGTCGGCGGTCTTGGCCCCGTATTTGCGGCGCATGCCGGCTACGTCGTTCAGCAGCTCGCCATCGAGGAGAACCTGCTCGGCATCCATCGGAATCGTTTGCAGGCCGAAATGCTGGATCAGCTCCCGCAGCGGATCGGGACCGGTCATTGAGTAGTCGTAGATTTCGGCTACACCGGCCTCGTAGATCGCAGGCGCAGAATCGAAGCGGCCGGTGAGGACCTTGCCTCCCAGCCGATCGGACGCTTCAAAAACTGTGACGCGGCAGAGGTCCCCCAGCTTCTTCTTCAGGTACCACGCGCTCATCAGGCCACCGGGCCCGCCGCCTACAACTGCAAGATCCAACATGTGTTTCCGGTTATTTCCGGTCCCCGCCGTCGTCGGCTGCCCATACCCAGGTGCCGAACTAAGTTATTTGAGATGAAGCGCTTTTTTCCCTGAAGGGAAGATGAACGACGCCACCCAGCCGGGCAGTATAGCCAAAAAATAACAAAAAAAGACCGGCTTTCGCCGGTCTTTCCGTAGTCTTGCGGGGCTGCCTACCGGGCCTATTCGGCCGGCGGCAACGCCAAAGGCTCGACTTCCGGCGCCGCCGGTACGATCGCAACCTGCTTTTCGCGTTCGTCGAGGATCAGCTTGTCGCGCTTCATCGCGACCTCGCGGATCTTCGCCATGGAGGCGCCGGTACCGGCCGGGATCAGGCGGCCGACAATGACGTTCTCCTTGAGGCCTTCCAGCGGGTCCACCTTGCCGTTGACGGCGGCTTCGGTGAGCACGCGGGTGGTCTCCTGGAAGGAGGCCGCGGAGAAGAACGAGCGGGTCTGCAAGCTCGCCTTGGTGATGCCGAGCAGAACCGGCGTCCCCGTCGCGATCTTCTTGCCCTCTTCCTTCGCCTTGGCGTTGATCTGGTCGAACTCGATCTTGTCGATCTGCTCGCCCGAGATCATGTCGGTGTCACCCTGATCGGTGATCTCCACCTTCTGCAACATCTGACGGACAATCACTTCGATGTGCTTGTCGTTGATGAGCACGCCTTGCAGCCGGTAGACCTCCTGGATTTCGTTGACCAGGTAGGCAGCGAGTTCCTCGATGCCCTTGATCGCCAGGATGTCGTGCGGGGCTGGATTGCCCTCGACGATGAAATCGCCCTTTTCGACGATGTCGCCGTCTTGCAGGTGGATGTGCTTGCCCTTCGGGATCAGGTACTCGCGCGTCTCCTCGTTCTTGTCCAACGGCTCGATCGAGAGGCGGCGCTTGTTCTTGTAGTCCCGGCCGAAGCGGATGGTGCCGGCGATCTCGGCGATGATCGCCGCATCCTTCGGCTTGCGCGCTTCGAACAGTTCGGCCACGCGCGGCAGACCGCCCGTGATGTCACGCGTCTTGGCGCTTTCGGTCGAGATACGGGCGAGGATGTCACCCGGCTTGACCTTGGAGCCGATGTCGACCGACAGAATGGCGTCGACCGACAGCATGTAGCGGGCATCGCCGCCACGCGCGAGCTTGAGGACCTTGCCGTCCTTGCCCTTGATGACGATCGCAGGCCGCAGATCGGCGCCGCCCCGCGTCGTGCGCCAATCGATGACGACGCGCTTGGCGATACCGGTGGATTCGTCGAGCGTTTCCGAGATCGACTGGCCCTCGACCAGATCCTCGAAGGCGATCGTGCCTTCGACCTCGGTCAGCACCGGGCGGGTATAAGGATCCCACTCGGCGATACGCTGGCCGCGCTTGAGCATGTCGCCCTCGTCCACGTGCATGCGCGCACCGTACTGGATACGGTGGGTCGCACGCTCGGTGCCGTCGGCGTCCGTGATCGCAACGACCATGTTGCGGACCATCGCGACCGAGAGGCCTTCGCTGTTCTTGGCGATCGCCTTGTTCTTGATCGTCACCTTGCCGTCGAAGTTCGATTCAACGAACGACTGTTCGTTGATCTGCGCCGCACCACCGATGTGGAAGGTACGCATCGTGAGCTGGGTGCCCGGCTCGCCGATCGATTGCGCCGCGATGACGCCGACCGCCTCGCCGTGGTTGACCGGCGTGCCGCGGGCCAGATCGCGCCCGTAGCACTTGGCGCAGATGCCGTTGACGAGTTCGCAGGTCAGAGCCGAACGGATCTTCACCTCCTGGATGCCGGCCTGATGGATGGCTTCCACGTGGCTTTCTTCCATCAGCGTGCCGCGCTTGACGACCACCTTGTTGGTCGCGGGTTCGCGCAGATCCTCGCCCGCGGTGCGGCCGAGAATGCGGGAGCCGAGCGAAGCCACCACGGTGCCGGCATCGACGATGGCGCGCATCTTGATGCCGAGCTTGGTACCGCAGTCATCGGAGTTGATGATGCAGTCCTGCGCGACGTCGACGAGACGGCGGGTCAGGTAACCGGAGTTGGCGGTCTTCAACGCGGTGTCCGCGAGACCCTTGCGGGCGCCGTGGGTCGAGTTGAAGTATTCGAGCACCGACAGACCTTCCTTGAAGTTGGAAATGATCGGCGTCTCGATGATCTCACCCGACGGCTTGGCCATCAGGCCGCGCATACCGGCGAGCTGGCGCATCTGCGCGGGCGAACCACGCGCACCGGAATGGGCCATCATGTAGATCGAGTTGATCTCGGCTTCCACGCCCTTGGAATTCTTCTTGGTCGCGGAAATTTCCTTCATCATCTCCTTGGCGATTTCTTCGGTCGCCTTCGACCAGGCGTCGACGACCTTGTTGTACTTCTCGCCATGGGTGATCAGACCGTCGTTGTACTGCTGCTCGAAATCCTTCGCCAGCGTACGCGTGGTCTCGACGATCTTCCACTTGCCGTGCGGCACCACCATGTCGTCCTTGCCGAAGGAAATGCCGGCCTTGAACGCATTGTAGAAGCCGAGCGCCATGATGCGGTCGCAGAAGATCACCGTCTCCTTCTGGCCGCAGTGGCGATAGACCTGATCGATCACGCCGGAGATTTCGCGCTTGGTCATCAGCTTGTTGATGACGTCGTACGGAATCTTGGAGCTCTTCGGCAGCAAATTGCCGAGCATCACGCGGCCCGCGGTGGTTTCAATCCAGCGCTTGACCTCCTTGCCTTCCTCGTCGAGCCCCTCCCAGCGATACTTGATCTTGGTATGCAGGTGGATGACCTTCGAGTGCAGCGCGTGCTCGATCTCGGCCATTTCGCCATAGAGCTTGCCCTCGCCGGGCAGCCCCTCGCGCATGATCGAGACGTAGTACAGACCGAGCACGATGTCCTGCGACGGCACGATGATCGGCTGGCCGTTCGCGGGGTGCAGGATGTTGTTGGTCGACATCATCAGGACGCGCGCTTCCAACTGCGCTTCGAGCGACAGCGGAACGTGCACGGCCATCTGGTCGCCGTCGAAGTCGGCGTTGAACGCCGCGCAAACCAGCGGATGAAGCTGGATCGCCTTGCCTTCGATCAGGACCGGCTCGAACGCCTGAATGCCGAGGCGATGCAGCGTCGGCGCGCGGTTGAGCAGCACCGGATGCTCGCGGATAACCTCGTCGAGGATATCCCAGACCTCGGGACGCTCTTTTTCAACCAGCTTCTTGGCCTGCTTCACCGTGGTCGACAGACCCTTGGCGTCAAGCCGCGAATAGATGAACGGCTTGAACAGTTCGAGCGCCATCTTCTTCGGCAGGCCGCACTGATGCAGGCGCAGTTCGGGACCGACCACGATCACCGAACGGCCGGAATAGTCGACGCGCTTGCCGAGCAGGTTCTGACGGAAACGGCCCTGCTTGCCCTTGAGCATGTCGGCGAGCGACTTCAGCGGCCTCTTGTTGGCGCCGGTGATGACGCGGCCACGGCGGCCGTTGTCGAACAGAGCGTCGACCGCCTCCTGCAACATGCGCTTTTCGTTGCGGATGATGATGTCGGGCGCACGCAGCTCCATCAGCCGCTTCAAGCGGTTGTTGCGGTTGATGACGCGGCGGTAGAGGTCGTTGAGGTCCGAGGTCGCGAAGCGGCCGCCGTCGAGCGGCACCAGCGGCCGCAGGTCCGGCGGGATCACCGGCACCACGGTCAGGATCATCCACTCCGGCTTGTTGCCGGAGTAGCGGAAGGCCTCGACGATCTTCAGGCGCTTGGCGAGCTTCTTGTGCTTGATGTCGGATTCAGTCTCCTGCATCTCGGCGCGCAAGGTGGTCTCGAGCTTCTCGAGATCGAGCCCCTTCAGGAGTTCGCGGATCGCTTCGGCGCCGATCATGGCGGTGAAGGAATCCTGGCCGAACTCGTCCTGCGCCTTCAGATACTCGTCTTCCGACAAGAGCTGACGGTCCTTGAGCGAGGTCAGGCCCGGCTCAAGCACGACGTAATATTCAAAGTAGAGAATCCGCTCGAGATCCTTCAGCGTCATGTCGAGCAGAAGGCCGATGCGGGACGGCAGCGACTTCAGGAACCAGATGTGGGCAACGGGCGCTGCGAGCTCGATGTGGCCCATGCGCTCGCGCCGGACGCGCGACAGCGTGACCTCGACCGAGCACTTTTCGCAGATGATGCCCTTGTACTTCATCCGCTTGTACTTGCCGCAAAGACACTCGTAGTCCTTGATCGGCCCGAAGATGCGGGCGCAGAACAGGCCATCGCGCTCCGGCTTGAAGGTGCGGTAGTTGATGGTCTCCGGCTTTTTGATTTCGCCATAGGACCACGACAGAATCTTTTCCGGCGACGCGATCGAAATCCGGATCTGGTCGAAGACCTGAGCCGGCGTCGTCGGGTTGAACAGATTCATAATTTCTTGGTTCATCGTGTTCTCCTCGCGTGCCGATCGTCACCGGCAGCAAATTCGAAATTCTTCTAATTCAGCCACACGCGCCCCCAACCGAAAGCGCGGACTGCGAATACCCGGCGCACAGATTGCGCGCCGGGTACGATAGCTTTGCCTACTCGGCCGCCTCGGACGTCGTCCCAGGCCCAACCTTCGAGTTGTGCAGGTCGACGTTGAGACCGAGCGAACGCATTTCCTTGACCAGCACGTTGAACAATTCGGGGATACCCGCCTCGAACGTGTCGTCGCCGCGAACGATCGCCTCGTACACCTTGGTACGGCCGGCGACGTCGTCCGATTTCACCGTCAGCATTTCCTGCAAGGTGTAGGCAGCGCCGTAAGCCTCGAGCGCCCAGACCTCCATTTCGCCGAAACGCTGGCCGCCGAACTGCGCCTTGCCGCCCAGCGGCTGCTGGGTAACGAGCGAGTACGGACCGATCGAACGCGCGTGGATCTTGTCGTCCACGAGATGGTGCAGCTTGAGCATATAGATGTAGCCCACCGTCACCTTGCGGTCGAAGGGATCGCCGGTACGTCCGTCATAGACGGTCGACTGACCCGAAGCATCGAGGCCTGCCATCTTCAGCATTTCCTCGATGTCGGCTTCCTTGGCGCCGTCGAACACCGGCGTCGCAATCGGCACGCCGTGGCTGAGATTACGGCCGAGTTCGAGCAATTCGCTGTCGTTGAGCGTCTTGATCGTCTCTTCGTCGCCGTAGATCTTCTTCAAGGTCTCCTTCAGCGGCTTGGTGTCCTGCTTGGCGAGGTAAGCGTCGACCGTCTGGCCGATGCGCTTGCCAAGGCCGGCACAGGCCCAGCCGAGATGGGTCTCGAGAATCTGCCCGACGTTCATGCGCGAAGGCACGCCGAGCGGATTGAGCACGATGTCGGCATGGGTACCGTCCTCGAGGAACGGCATGTCCTCGATCGGCACGATCTTGGACACCACACCCTTGTTGCCGTGACGGCCGGCCATCTTGTCGCCCGGCTGAATCTTGCGCTTCACCGCGACGAAGACCTTGACCATCTTCATCACGCCGGGCGGCAACTCGTCGCCACGCTGCAGCTTCTCGACCTTGTCGAGGAAGCGCTGTTCAAGCCCCTTCTTCAACTCGTCGTACTGCTTCCGCATGGCCTCGATCTCGGCCATCAGCTTGTCGTTGGGCGAAGCAAACATCCACCACTGCGAGCGCGGATGCTCTTCGAGCACGGCACGCGTGATCTTGGTGTCCTTCTTGAAGCCCTTCGGACCGGCAATGCCCTGGCGGTTTTCCAGAAGCTCCGCCAGGCGGCTGTAGACGTTGCGGTCGAGGATCGCCTGTTCGTCGTCGCGGTCCTTGGCCAGACGCTCGATCTCTTCCCGTTCGATCGCCAGCGCACGCTCGTCCTTGTCGACGCCGTGACGGTTGAAGACGCGAACTTCCACGATCGTACCCTGCACGCCCGGAGGCACGCGCAGCGAGGTGTCGCGGACGTCGGAGGCCTTTTCACCGAAGATGGCGCGCAGAAGCTTTTCTTCCGGCGTCATCGGGCTTTCGCCCTTCGGGGTGATCTTGCCGACCAGGATGTCGCCGGCGCGCACTTCGGCGCCGATGTAGACGATGCCGGCTTCGTCGAGGTTCTTCAGCGCTTCTTCCGAAACGTTCGGAATGTCGCGGGTGATTTCCTCAGGCCCGAGCTTGGTGTCGCGGGCCATCACCTCGAACTCCTCGATGTGGATCGAGGTGAAGACGTCGTCCTTCACGATCCGCTCGGAGAGCAGGATCGAGTCTTCGAAGTTGTAGCCGTTCCAGGGCATGAACGCGACGAGCACGTTACGGCCGAGCGCCAGTTCGCCGAGATCGGTCGAGGGACCGTCAGCAATGATATCGCCCTTCTTGACGACGTCACCGACCTTCACCAGCGGACGCTGGTTGATGCAGGTCGACTGGTTGGAGCGCTGATACTTCATCAGCCGGTAGATATCGACGCCCGACTTGGTCGGATCGAGATCTTCCGTGGCGCGGATAACGACGCGGGTCGCGTCGATCTGGTCGATCACGCCGGTACGGCGGGCGGCGATCGCAGCGCCGGAGTCGCGGGCGACCACGCCTTCCATGCCGGTGCCGACGAACGGCGCTTCGGCGCGCACCAAGGGCACGGCCTGACGCTGCATGTTCGAGCCCATCAGCGCGCGGTTGGCGTCGTCGTTCTCGAGGAACGGGATCAGCGCCGCGGCGACCGAAACGAGCTGCTTCGGCGACACGTCCATGTAGTCGACCTTGTCGGGCGCGAGCATGACGTTTTCGCCGGCGTGACGGCAGACCACGAGGTCGTCGGTGAAGCGGCCGCGGTTATCGAGCGCAACGTTGGCCTGCGCGACGTGGTGACGGCCCTCCTCCATCGCCGAGAGGTAGACCACCTCGTCGGTGACGCGACCGTCCTTGACCTTGCGGTAAGGCGTTTCGACGAAGCCGTATTTGTTGACGCGCGCGAACGTCGCCAGCGAATTGATCAGGCCGATGTTCGGACCTTCCGGCGTTTCGATCGGGCAGATACGGCCGTAATGCGTCGGATGCACGTCGCGCACCTCGAAGCCGGCGCGCTCGCGGGTCAGACCGCCCGGGCCAAGCGCCGACAGGCGCCGCTTGTGGGTGATCTCCGACAGCGGGTTGGTCTGGTCCATGAACTGCGAGAGCTGCGAGGAGCCGAAGAACTCGCGCACGGCGGCAGCCGCCGGCTTGGCGTTGATCAGATCCTGCGGCATCACGGTGTCGATATCGACACTCGACATGCGCTCCTTGATCGCGCGCTCCATGCGAAGCAGACCGATGCGGTACTGGTTCTCCATGAGTTCGCCGACCGAACGCACCCGGCGGTTGCCGAGGTGGTCGATGTCGTCGATCTCGCCCTTGCCGTCGCGCAGGTCGACAAGCGTCTTGATGACGGAGAGGATGTCTTCCTTGCGCAGCGTGCGCTGCGTGTCCGGCGCATCGAGATCGAGGCGCATGTTCATCTTGACGCGGCCGACGGCCGACAGATCGTAGCGCTCGCTGTCGAAGAACAGCGACTGGAACATCGCCTGCGCCGAATCCAGCGTCGGCGGCTCGCCCGGACGCATCACGCGATAGATGTCGAACAGCGCGTCTTCACGCGTCATGTTCTTGTCGGCGTGCAGCGTGTTGCGGATATAGGCGCCGACATTGACGTGGTCGATGTCGAGGATCGGCAATTCCTTGTAGCCGTGCTCGTTCAGCGCCTTCAGCAGCTTGTCGGTGAGTTCCTCGCCGGCTTCCGCATAGATTTCGCCCGTCTTCGGATTGACGAGGTCCTCGGCGAGATAGTTGCCGACCAGTTCCTCATCCGACATCCGAAGCGCCTTCAGCCCCTTCTCCTGGAGCTGGCGCGCCGCGCGCACGGTGAGCTTCTTGCCGGCTTCCAGCACCACCTTGCCGCTGTCGGCGTCGATCAGGTCGTTGATGGTGGAATAGCCACGGAAACGGGTGGCGTCGAACGGCACGCGCCAGCCTTCCTTGGTGCGCTTGTAGCTGATCTTCTTGTAGAAGGTCGAAAGGATCTGCTCGCCGTCGAGACCGAGGGCGAACATCAGCGACGTCACCGGAATCTTGCGGCGGCGGTCGATACGCGCATAGACGATGTCCTTGGCGTCGAACTCGATGTCGAGCCAGGAGCCGCGATACGGAATCACGCGCGCGGCAAACAGCAGCTTGCCGGACGAATGCGTCTTGCCCTTGTCGTGGTCGAAGAACACGCCGGGCGAACGGTGCATCTGCGAGACGATGACGCGCTCGGTGCCGTTGACGATGAAGGTGCCGTTCATCGTCATGAGCGGGATATCGCCCATGTAGACGTCCTGCTCCTTGATGTCCTTCACCGACTTCGCGCCGGTTTCCTCATCGATATCGAACACGATCAGGCGCAGCGTCACCTTCAGCGGCGCGGCAAAGGTCATGCCGCGCTGGCGGCACTCGTCGACGTCATATTTCGGCGGTTCGAATTCGTAGCGGACGAATTCCAGCATCGAGGTGCCGGAGAAATCCGAGATCGGGAACACCGAACGGAAAACCGCCTGCAAACCTTCGTCGAGCCGGCCGCCCGGCGGTTCGTCCACCATCAGGAACTGGTCGTAGGATGCCTTCTGAACCTCGATGAGGTTCGGCATTTCCGCGACTTCCTTAATGTGTCCGAAGAACTTGCGTACGCGTTTGCGACCGGTGAACGTCTGTTGCGCCATCGTGGCCTCTCGTTATCGTCGCCCCTGAAGAGCGAACCTTTCCGAAACCGCGATTGTCGAAATCGCCTTCGGAGTTGAATTTCGTTTTCGTCCCCCGGACGGTTCGCCTCTCACCAGGACCGAATTCCTGAGTCGAACTATCCGCCATCCAAAGAACGCAAAGCGACGCACGGGGCGCCCTAACGCACCCGCACGTCAAAAACCGTTTCGTTACGGACTGCAAAGCCCGAAATTGCCTATCTCCCAACGGCTTGCGGCGAAACCTTTCGGTTCCTCTCACCTGCCGAGTTTTCGTGCTGCCGTCCCGATATGGGATAGCTATCGTGGAAATTCGAGGGGTAACCCCACCAATCCCCACACTTTCTCGTGTAGGACGCCCGCCGGGTGGAACCCGGCGGGGTCTTGGGTAACCGCGGATTACTTGAGCTCGACCTTGGCGCCAGCCTTTTCGAGCTGAGCCTTGATCTTGTCGGCTTCGTCCTTGTTGACGCCTTCCTTGACCGGCTTCGGAGCGCCTTCGACGAGGTCCTTGGCTTCCTTGAGGCCAAGACCGGTGATGGCGCGGACTTCCTTGATGACCTCGATCTTCTTGTCGCCAGCGGCGGCAAGCACGACCGTGAATTCGGTCTTTTCTTCCGCCGGTGCAGCAGCACCGCCGCCAGCCGCCGGGCCGGCAACCGCCACGGCAGCAGCCGCGGAGACGCCCCACTTTTCTTCGAGGAGCTTGGCGAGTTCGGCCGCTTCGAGCACGGTCAGGCTCGAGAGGTCGTCGACGATTTTCTGTAGGTCAGCCATTGATCTGTTTCCTTAAACGTATTGGTTCGAACCAGGTTGTTACTGTTTAGCGAAGGGTCAGGCCGCTTCGCTCTTTGAGGCATGAGCCTGAATGACGCGCGCGAGCTTGGCCGCGGGCGCAGTGGAGAGCTGAGCGATCTTGGTCGCCGGCGCCACGAGCAGGCCGACAATCTTGCCGCGCAATTCGTCCAGCGACGGCAGCGAGGCAAGTGCCTTCACGCCGTTCACATCCAGGACGGTTTTACCCATCGAGCCGCCGAGAATGACGAACTGTTCGTTCGCCTTGGCGAATTCGACGGCAACCTTCGGCGCCGCTACCGGATCGTTGGAAGTCGCGATCACGGTCGGCCCCTTCAGCAGGGAGCCGATGGCAACGACGTCAGTGCCTTCAAGAGCAATTTTGGCGAGACGGTTCTTCGAGACCTTCACCGAGGCGCCAGCCTGCTTCATCTGCATGCGCAGCTTCTGCATCTGGGCAACGGTCAGGCCGGAATAATGAGCAACGATCGCGACGCTGGTGGCCTTGAACAGACCATTCAGCTCCTCGACAGCGCCCTTTTTTGCCGCTCTTTCCACAGCAAGCTCTCTCCGGTTGGCGGTCTTTCAGCCAGAGGCAGGACCGCCGGGTTGCACCCATCGTCCCGCCCTCACACAGACCTGAAAGACTTTGCGCTCTTCAAGGACTCGTCGGGCAGAACGACATTGAAACGCCTGCCCTCCCGAAAGCCTTGCGGGCTCAGCGGGAATGTCGAGGTTCGAACCAAATCTCCGAACAGCCAGGAAGCCCTGCGGCTCGGAGCGAAATCTGGTCTTCACCCGTCTATGCAGGCCATACGATTAAGCCGTTGAAAAACTTTCGTTTATCGCGGGCGCCCGCAGTCTTGGACAGGATCGAGGCATTCCGGTAGAACCGGCCTGCCCCCGCCCGATTTCCTCTCAAACGACGGCTTTCCCTCCCTTTCGAGCATCCAAACGGAATGTCTTGAAAGGAAAGGTCTCCTATTCGTTCTCTTTCGGAAAGCGAGCACAGACGCGCCAGCAATCGCCAGCACGTCCGGAAGCGGTCTCTTTAACGGGTCTTTTTCGCCTTGCCAAGGGCTAATTTGGCGCAGTCCGGGCCTCACAAAATACACCAAAAATCTCTGCCTCGCCTGTCACATCGGCCCTCCCTCGATCGTCTGAGGTAGCAGGAGCCCACATGCAGAAAATGATTGCGGCGATCCTTGCGGTCGCAAATGTCGCCAACGGCCTGATGATGCTGGTCGCCGGCCCCTTCTGGTACCAAAGCGTGCCGGGAGCGGCCGAGACCGGCCCGTTCAACCCGCACTTTGTCCAGGATATCGGCGCGGCGTTCCTGGTTTCAGGACTCGCTTTGGCGGTTCGCGCCTGGCGGCCGGTCTACTGGCCGGCCGCCGTCGCCGGCGCCGCCTTTCTGGCCGCCCATGGCCTGATCCACCTCATCGCCATCGCCGGCGGTCACGACCATCACGCCGCATTCGACTTCGTCACCGTGGTGCTTCCATCCGCCGCCGCGCTCTATTGCGCCTTCCCCACGAGAGGAGAACATCATGCGTAGCTGGTTCGCACGCCGTCTGTTGCGCCGGTACGGCAAGCGCTATTCCTACGATACGAACTATTTTGAGATGTTACTGCGGGAATCCCCCGCGGCTTTTTTCAAATTTGCGCCCTTGATGAAGGCCTCCCGCCACCGCGAAGTGGTTCCCGCCGGCGCGAGTTTTGCCGCGGCGCTCGTCGGCGCCAAAGCCGAAGATTGCGGGGCCTGCACGCAGCTTGTCGTCGACATGGCCCTTGAGGCCCGCGTGCCGAAAGACCAGATCGAGGCGGTCCTGCGCCGCGATGTCCGCGCCATGAATGACGATGTCGTGCTCGCCTTCCGCTTTGCGGACGCGATCGCGCAGCGATCCGGCGATCAAGACGAGTACCGCGACGCCATCCGCGCCCAATGGGGCCAGAAAGGCGTGATCGACTTGACTTTCGCGCTTCAGATGAGCCGAGTATTTCCCATGGTGAAGGCAGCGCTCGGTTTTGGCAGGGAATGCCGACTGATTTCCGTCGGCGGGAAACAGATCGATGTCCTCAAGCAGGCCGCATGAAGGCGATCCGATCGCGCCCTACCGGCGACGGTTGCTCGGGCTCGCCTATCGCATGCTCGGCAGCCGAAGCGACGCCGAAGATATGGTGCAGGACGCCTATCTGCGGTTCGCGGATGCCAAGGACGTGCGCAATCCGGAAGCGTTTCTCGTCACGGTCGTGACGCGGCTCTGTCTCGATCGGCTCAAAAGCGCCAAGGCGCAGCGGGAAGTCTATGTCGGTCCCTGGCTTCCCGAGCCGGTGTTCGACACCGACGGCCTTGCGACGGAAGCTGCGACCGAACTCGCCGACGATCTCTCCTTTGCGCTTCTGCTCGCGCTCGACCGGCTGTCGCCGCAGGAGCGCGCCGCTTTCCTGCTGCACGATGTCTTCGACATTCCGTTCGCCGAGATCGCAGCGATGATCGACCGCAGCGAGCCTGCCTGCCGGCAACTGGCGACGCGGGCCCGCCGCGCGGTGCGTGACGAGCGGCCGCGGCCCTCCGGCAGCGCCGGACAGTCACGAACATCTGCTCACGGCGTTTCTGCAAGCGGTGGCGAGCGGCGACCTGTCACAGCTCACCGGCCTGCTGCGCGAAGATGCGGTCGCGGTGACCGACGGCGGCGGGCGCAAATCAGCCGCGCTCAATCCGATTTACGGCGCCGACAAGATTGCGCGTTTCTTCATCGGCATAGCCGGCAAGAACGCAAGCCGCGACATCCGCATCGAGCCCGCCGTGATCAACGGCAGCATCGGCGCCCTGCTCTATGTGGACGGCGAACTCGATCACTCCTTGAGCGTCAGCATCGACGGCGGGAAAATCGCGGCGATCTATCTGGTGCGAAATCCCGACAAGCTTCGCCACGCGCCGGCGCCGTCGAGCCATTGAGTTTTCCCGCGGCCTTGCGTTCAGCGCACGGGATAGGCCAGCGGCTGGCCTGCAAAAAACGCATCGAGGTTCGCGACCACGCAATCCTGCATCGCCGCGTGCGAGTCCTGTGTGTGCCCGCCGACATGCGGGGTCACCACCACGTTCGGAAGCGCGGTCAAGGCGCCCGGCGGATGCGGCTCCTTTTCGAACACGTCGAGGCCGGCACCGGCGATCGTGTTGTTGGTGAGCGCGTCAATCAGCGCCGCCTCGTCGATGACCGAGCCGCGCGCGATATTGACGACGTAACCGTCGCTTCCGAGCTTTTGCAGGATGTTGGCATTGACGACGTGATGGGTCTCGGCGCCGGCGCGCACCGCGATCATCAGCACGTTGCACCACTCGGCCAGCGCGCCCAGGCTTTCGAAATAGCGATACGGCAGGTCATGGCGGGTGCGGCTGAAATAGCCGACTTCGGTTTCGAACGCCGCCATTCGCGCGGCGATCTTGCGGCCGATCTCGCCCATGCCGTAGACGCCGACGCGGCGGCCGGGATTGCCGGCCTGTGGGCGCAATAGCGGCGACGGCTTGCCCGACGCCCAGCTTCCGTTGCGGACGAATTCGTCGGCGGGGAGAATCCGCCTGGTAGTTGCGAGCATCAGCGTGACGGCGAGATCCGCGACGCTTGCCGCATTCGCGCCCGGACTGTTGCCGACCGCGATGTGGCGCTGCCTGGCCGCAGCAAGATCGACGCCATCGTAGCCGGTGCCGTAGCAGACGATCGCGCGCAAGGACGGCAGCGTGTCCATGACGCTGCCCGGAAGCTGCGTGCCGCCCGCCGTGATCATGGCGCGAACGCCGGAGAGTTCCTCTTTTGAGAAAACGTCGACCGGCGGCTTGCCCGCGGCGTCCAACAGCTCGAAGCGCTCCCCGATCCGCACCATCAGCGCCTTGGGAAATTTCGAATAGATCAAAACCTTTTCGGGCATGTTCATCCTCTCCAGGTTCATAAAGCAAAAGAGCGGAACCGGTTGCCCGATCCCGCTCTTTTCTCGATCCGCCATTAAAAATGTTTAGCCGAGAATGCTGCCCGGCTCGACCTTCACGCCCGGTCCCATGGTGGAGGAAACCGCAACGCGCTGGATGTAGGTACCCTTGGAGCCTGCCGGCTTCGCCTTGGCGACCGCATCGGTGAGCGCCTTGACGTTTTCCACCAGCTTCTCTTCCGAGAACGAAGCCTTGCCGATGCCGGCCTGGACGATACCGGCCTTCTCGACACGGAACTCGACCGAGCCGCCCTTTGCGCCCTTCACCGCCGCGGTGACGTCCATCGTCACCGTGCCGATCTTCGGGTTCGGCATCATGCCGCGCGGGCCGAGCACCTTACCGAGACGGCCGACCAGCGGCATCATGTCGGGGGTGGCGATACAGCGGTCGAAGTCGATCGCACCGCCCTGCACCTTCTCGACGAGATCTTCGGCGCCGACGACGTCAGCGCCCGCGGCCTTGGCTTCGTCAGCCTTGGCGCCGCGCGCGAACACGCCGACGCGCAGCGTGCGGCCGGTGCCGTTCGGCAGCGTGACGACGCCGCGAACCATCTGGTCAGCGTGACGGGGATCAACGCCGAGGTTGATGGCGATCTCGATGGTCTCGTCGAACTTCGCTTTCGCGCGTTCCTTGACCATCTTCACAGCGTCCGCGAGCGGATAGAGCTTCTCGCGATCGACGCCCTCGCGGGCCTTCGTGGTCCGTTTTCCGATTGCCATAGCCGATTACCCCGCAACTTCCAGACCCATCGAGCGGGCAGAGCCCTCGACCATCTTCATGGCCGACTCAATGGTGTCGCAATTGAGATCCTTCATCTTCTTCTCGGCGATTTCGCGCACCTGCGCTTTGGTCACCTTGCCGGCCTTGTCGCGGCCCGGAGCTTTCGAGCCGGACTCGATCTTGGCGGCCTTCTTGAGGAAGAAGGACATCGGCGGCGTCTTCATTTCGAAGGTGAAGGAACGATCCGCGTAAATGGTGATGACCACCGGGATCGGGGTGTTCTTTTCTTCCTTCTGCGTCTGCGCGTTGAACGCCTTGCAGAATTCCATGATGTTGAGACCGCGCTGACCAAGCGCGGGACCGATCGGAGGCGACGGATTGGCCGCTCCCGCCGGCACCTGCAATTTCAGGTATCCGGTCACTTTCTTTGCCATAGTTCACTCCTGTTGTGCCGACCCCACAAAGGAGACCGGCGGTTTCAGGTTCGTGGTTCGGTTGAGTAGCGGTTGGCAACCGCCCTCTCCTCCCACGTCCTCTTCAATGGAGGCGTTGCCGCCTCCACGTTCAATCAGGCCACCTTTTCGACCTGAGCGAATTCCAGTTCGACCGGCGTGGCGCGGCCGAAGATCGACACCGCGACCTTCACGCGCGAACGCGCCTCGTCGATTTCCTCGATCACGCCCGAGAACGAAGCGAACGGACCATCCGCGACGCGGACGTTCTCGCCGATCTCGAACGACACCGACGCCTTCGGGCGCTCCACGCCTTCCTGCACCTGATGCAGGATGCGCATGGCCTCCGTTTCCGAAATCGGCATCGGCTTGTTTTCCGCGCCGAGGAAGCCGGTCACCTTCGGGGTGTTCTTGATGAGATGAAACGCCTCGTCGGTCAGCTTCATCTTGACCAGGACGTAGCCCGGGAAAAACTTTCGTTCCGCATCGATCTTGCGGCCGCGGCGTACTTCCGTGACCTTCTCGATCGGCACCAGCACCTGCTCGAACAATTCCTCGAGTCCGCGCTGCTTGGCCTGCTCGCGGATCGACTCCGCGACCTTCTTCTCGAAGTTCGAGTAAGCGTGGACGATGTACCAGCGCTTATCCATCAATTGTGCCGAGGTGCTTGCCATCAGTGGATGCCCAGAAGCAATGTGACGACATACCGAATGACCTGATCGGACAGGAAGAAGAAGACCGAGGCGAGCGCAACCATCACGAACACCATTGCGGTGGTGATCATGGTTTCGCGGCGGGTCGGCCAGGTGACCTTGGCGGTCTCCGAGCGCACTTCCTGCAAGAACTTAAACGGGCTTACCGCCATCGTCAGATATCCGCATCCGTCGTCAGACAAAGAAACTTGTTAGGAATCCGAACAGCCGGTATCGCCCAGCCCTCATCAGAAGGTTGAGCCGGCACGCGGGCTCGATTGTTCGGGGATTTCAAAGCCGCGCCGGATATCCGCGTCTAACGGGCCGGCAGCAGGTGGCGGGTATGTACTGCGGAAGAGGCCAAAGGTCAAGGCAGCCGGGCCGGCCGATCCGGCAAGGACGGTAAATAAAAGCCACGGATTTAACGGCTTTGAGGCCGTAAAGCCAAGGCCGGGCGCAGCACGAGGCCGTGCCCGGCCTGAGACCTAGCTCACGCTACCTGCCGTAATAGACGACCGGCGCACGGCCGACCACCACCGGCGGCAAGTCGCGCTGCCAGACCCGGCCATCGTCGAACTGAATGCGCATGCCGTCCCACCATGAGGCCGGAAGGATTACGCGGCGGAAATCTTATCTGGTGTGGATGCCGGCCAGGTCGTTGAGTTTGCTGGCAGGAGTGGCAGGGCTCGAACCTGCGACCCCCGGTTTTGGAGACCGGTGCTCTACCAATTGAGCTACACTCCTGTACGGATCGGCGTCACCGCCCGATCCGGGCCGTTTCAAGCATAGCGCGGGGGCGGATTGCAAGGGCGGAGCGTCCAGTGGCATCCTTAAACCCCGAATTGTTGTTCCGACCCGGCGTCGCCGGGGTCAAAAGGTCGCCAGGGGCGACCGACGTACAGAGATGTACAGATATAAAGAGAGACCGCCATGACCCCGCAAAGCGCCGCGAAGCCAGTCCCCTCCCCGCAAACTCCGCCCTTGCCGGCAGCCAAGCCGGAATCGCTGGGATTGTCGGCCTCGCGCCTGCAACGGATGTCGGACGCCTTTCAGCGTGAGATCGACAAGGGAACCATGCCGGGCGCAACCGTCATGGTCGCGCGCGCCGGCCAGATCGCCTGGTTCGACGCACTCGGCAAGCAGGACCCGGCGAAGTCAACGCCGATGACCAAGGAGACGATCTTCCGCATCTTTTCCATGACCAAGCCGATCGTCTCAATCGCCGTCATGATGCTGCTCGAGGAAGGTCACTTCCTGCTCGATGATCCCCTTGCCAAATTCATTCCGGAATTTGCCGACCAGAAAGTCGGCGTCGAAAACAACGGCAAGCTCGAACTCGTACCCGCAAAGCGGCAGATCACGATTCAGGACCTGCTCCGCCACACGTCGGGAATTACGTATGAGCACACCGGCAACGGCCTGGTGCAGCAACTCTATCAGCAATCGCGCGTGCGCAGCCGCAAGATCGACAACGCCGAGCACGCCGCGCTCGTCGCAAGTTTCCCCCTGATCTGCCAACCCGGCGCCGAGTGGAACTACAGCCGTTCGACCGACATCCTCGGCCGGGTGATCGAAATCGTCAGCGGCAAATCGCTGGGCGCGTTCCTTGACCAGCGCATCCTGGCGCCACTGCAAATGACCGAAACCGGTTTCTACACCGGCCCGGAAAACGCAACCCGGCTGGCCGAGCCGTTCGCGAACGATCCATGGACCGGCGACAAGGTGCAACTTTTCAGCATGCTCGAAAAGCCGGTGATCGAATCCGGCGGCGGCGGGCTCGTCTCAACCACGATGGATTATGCGCGCTTCTGCCAGATGCTGCTCAACGGCGGCGAACTCGATGGCACAAGGATCGTCGGACGCAAGACGCTGGAATTGATGGCGTCGGATCACCTCGACCCGAGCGTAAAAGTTCAGGGCACATTGACCCAGCCCGGGCACAGTTTTGGCCTCGGCTTCGGCGTCCGCACCCAGGCCGGCATCGCGCCGTTCGCTGGCTCGGTCGGCCAGTTCTTCTGGAGCGGCATGGGCGGCACGTTCTTCTGGATCGATCCGAAGGAAGACCTGTTCGCCATCTTCATGTCGCAGGCGCCCGGCCAGCGCGTCTACACCCGCACGCTGGTACGCAATATGGTCTACGCGGCGATGGAGTGACGGTCTTCTGCTCCTAGGCTCAATCGAGCCCGAGGGGATAACGCCACTCCGTTCCCATATTGTCGTCGGTGACCTGTGCTTTACCTGCCGTTCGGACGAGAACCTCCGGGCAATCCTCGATCATATCTCGCGCCCTGTCGGACGAGGTGACCGCATCGAGTAGTGAGCGATCCTCTGCATTGCCCGGCTTGAACTGCCTATGGCCGTCGATCGCATAGGACTCCAGCGTTTGGCGCCACCGCTTGAAATCCCAATCGATCGGGGTCTCCGAAACCACCATATGGTTGGTGAACCGGGCGCCATACGGAAAGTTCAGACAGGCAGTACGCTGCACCCGATCGGAGTTGGTCGTGTTGTAAAATAGGATGCCGCCGGGATTGAGATGACGTTTAGCGAGTTCAAGAAATTCCGCCGACAAAAGATTGGAGGCATTTGCGCGAAAATGCCAGGTCGTGTTCGAAACAATCGCGTCAAACCTTTGGTCGGGATGATGGTTCAACCAGCGCCGGCCGTCGTCAGTCACGATCCTGACCTTGCTGTTGTGCGGCACCGAGGCGACTTCCTCTTGCCGCGAAATCAGGTCCAGATATCCGGGATTGATCTCGACGATCGTCAGCGAACGCACCGACGGATTGTTCGCAATCACTTGCGCCCACGAGCCCGATGACAATCCTATCATCAGCACGTCGCGCGGCGCGCCGCGGAACAGACTGAGCGCATAGGGACGGATAATGCCGTTCCGGTCGTCAGCGAGGTGCGTGTTGAACCGCCCGTCATACATGCCGTTGCCATAGACGGTCCCATCCTTGTCGACCGTGATGATGCCGCTGCGGTTTTCAACGATGTCGACGAAGTCGTGGTTGACCTTGTCGGTATCGCGCAGGTTTTCGAACAGGCGATGCGACATCAGGGGGATGACGACTATCGCCAGCACGAGCACGCCCAATGTTTGGATCAACGGCTTCTGGCGCTCCGCGCGCGGCGCGTCGGATTGGGACAGGAGGACCAGAACACAGACGGTGCCGGCAACGATCAGCGCGACGGCGAGCTGTACCGAGGTCAGGTAGTCGGTCAGCACAAAGCCGGTCAGGATAGCGCCAGTCGCCGATCCCAGGATATTGGCAAAATACAGCAGCGAAGTCCGCATTCCGGCCTGCTCGTCCGCGGCGATGCCGAACTGCGCCAGATATGGCAGCAGCGCGCCCCAGCGGCGGGCAATGAGGTACACCAGAAGCAACGCGACGCCGATCGATCCGCGTCCGAGCCATGCGGAATGGGCGAGCACCGGCAAGAACATCACGCCAATGAGGTTGGCAACGATCAGGTCGTGAACGGCCTTGCGGATAACGTCCGCGCGCGCGGCGCCTGCGCAATTCTTGCCGGCTCCGTCCGCGCCGCCAGCGATCCCGAACAGAAAGCAGGCAAGCGTCAGCGCAAACGTGGTGGCGCTGGACCCCGACGCGTAGGAGACAATGCGGAACAGATAGATTTCGTAAGACAGCGAAACAAAGCCGCCCAAGGCCGCCAGAAGAATGGTCGGCAACAGGCCGATGGCAAAACCCGAGACGGGCCGGTCCGCGCTTGCTGCTTCTGAAGCTGGCGGATCGCCATACAACATATGAACAGCCACCGCGCAGAGCGCGACCGCGATATTGATGCCGACGGCCACGAGCACCGCGTGCTGCATGCCGAGGAAAGGAAACAGCAGCGCGCAACACAACAGGCAGGCCGCCCCTGCTCCCATGGTGTTGACGTAATAAAGAAGACCGACCGCGCCGCCGACCTCCCCGGAGGTTCGCACGAGGTGCGAAACCAGGATCGGCAGCGTCGCACCCATCAACAAGGTGGGCACGAGAACGAGCAGGAGATTGACCGCGGCCATGGCCCATAGCGGCCAGTCGACGACGAACGCGCCAACCGTCTCGAATGCGCTGAGAGAAATAATTCCGAACGCGGCGGTGGAAAGCTCGATCGCTGCCAATAGCGGCAACAGGCTAACCTGCCGCCGCTTCGATATCCAGCCGCCCGCCAGACTGCCGATCCCGAGACCCAGCATGAAAGCCGACACCACGATCGTCACCGATTCCGAGTTGACGCCGAAAATCCGGAACAGCGCGCGCTGCCAGGTAAGCTGATAGATCAGCGCCGGGAAACCGGAGAAAAAGAAAAGGACGCAAAGGGCTCTGGCCCTTGCCGAGAGGCCCGTGCGGCCGCCGGTTACGGGCAAGTCAAGCGTCGTCATATGTCCACCGATCCCTGGAGCCTGCGAATTTTCGCAAACACTAGGGACAAAAGGTCAACCAATAGTTGCATCTCGCCGAAATAATCGCGTCGGCGAACGTGCCCGGTAAGGATGCGCTAACTAATCGTGGCGCCGCCGTCGATCACGATGGTCTGGCCGGTCGTGAACGAACCGGCACGGGAAGCGAGAAACACCGCCGCGCCCGCGATCTCATCCGGCTCGCCGATCCGCAGCAGCGGCGAGCGCGCAGTCGACGCCTTCAGCGTCTCCGGATTTTCCCAGAGCGCGCGGGCGAAATCGGTTTTGATCAGGCCGGGCGCAATGCAGTTCACGCGAATGTTGTGCTGGCCGTATTCGCAAGCGAGGTTGCGCGCGAGCTGCATGTCGGCGGCCTTGGAGATCGCGTAAGCGCCGAGCACCGTCGATCCCTTCAAGCCGCCGATCGACGAAATGATGGTGATCGAGCCGTCCTTGCGCGCGATCATCTGCGGCGCCACCAGCGAGATCAGCCAGTGATTGGCGACGATGTTGTTGTCGAGAATCTTGCGGAACTGGTCGTCCGAAATTCCGGCCTGCGGCCCGTAATAGGGATTCGATGCGGCATTGCAGACCAACGTATCGACCGGGCCGAAGACGCGATTGGTTTCCTCGACCAGATGCTTCAGATCGTCCTTGGTCGAGATGTTGGCGGCAACCGCAAGCGCAACCTTCTTGCCGGCCTTGTCGTTGATGGCTTTCGCGACCTCGTCACAGGCCGCCTGCTTGCGGGAGGAGATCACGACCTTGGCCCCGTGATAGGCCATGTGTTCGGCGATCGCGCGCCCGATGCCGCGCGAAGAGCCGGTGATGATGGCGACTTTTCCCGATAGATCGAAAATATTCATGTTCTTCTCCTCCCCTTCGAACGTCATTCCGGGGCAGCCCCGCAGGGGATGAACCCGGAATCCAAAGCTTATCGATCCAGATTCCGGATTCGCGCTCACGCACGCTCCGGAATGACGACAATCAAGCGAGCTTGCTTGTCGCCACCTCGGGCCCCGCCGGCTGGTGCATCGCCTTGTGGGCTGCGTCCGCCATCCAGGGCTGTTGATTGACCATCGGCAAGCGCCAGACATCGACCTTCGGACTTGCGATGTGGTCGAGCCGCGTCACCGAGCAATTGTCGATATCGAACGCGAGACCTTTGTCGGGCTGGCCGCCGAGCGCTAGCCCAATCGCCGCCTTGATCGTACCGCCATGGCCGACCGCGATCACATCCTGTCCCGCATGCTCCATGTTGATGCGCTCGATCGCCGCGCAGACGCGGTTATAGAGATCCATGAAGCTCTCCCCGCCCGGCGCGGGTTCGGCGATATCGGCGAACCAGTGACTGCCGGCGGGACGGCTCGCCAGAAACGCGGCGCGGTTCATGCCCTGCCATTGTCCGAGATGCTGCTCGGCAAAGGCAGCTTCCTTAGGCATCGCCGCCGGCTTCGGAAATCCGGTATCCCAGATCGCCTGCGCCGTCTGATGGGTACGCATCAGACTGCTCGCAACCCAGACCGCCTGACGCGGCAAGACTTTCGCGACCGCCTCGAAGACGTAACGATCACCGGTATCGCACGCGATGTCGCTCTGGCCGTAGATATTGCCGCCGTCGGAGCGCACCGGCGCGTGGCGAACCCACCACCAACGCGTGGTGACGACGGCTGATTTGTCGGAATTGGACATCGCGAAAACCCTTACATATTGTTGGTACGTCAGAGTGACCTTTGATCTCAAGTCACTTCGATGTTTCAGACTCGACGTTTGAAACCTTGTTTGAAAATTCCGCAAGGCGAAAAGCTGTTCAACAAGCGCTAAGGAAACGACATGGGCCGGCTCGAAGGCAAATCCGTCATCATCACCGGCGCCGGCAGCGGCATCGGGCGTGCGGCCTCGCTGCTCTTCACCAAGGAAGGCGCGAAACTGATCGCGGTCGATCGCACCGAAGGCGTGAAGGAAACCGTCGATCTCGTGCGCAAGGCCGGTGGTGTGGCGGAAGCGGTCATGGCCGATGCCGGCTCCGAAAAGGACGTCATCAGCTTTATCGACAAGGCCATTTCCACTCACGGCAAGCTCGATGCGATCTGGGCCAATGCCGGAATCAGCGGCGGGCTGGTGCCGCTTGCCGAACAGACCGTGGAGCATTGGCAGGAAATCCTGCGCATCAACCTGATCGGCGCGTTTCTCGCGGTCAAATACGCAAGCCCCCATTTGGTCAAACAGGGACACGGCGCGATCCTCTGCACGGCCTCCGTCGCCGGATTGAAGTCCGGCGCGAGCGGCCATCCCTACGCCGCGAGCAAGGCCGGCGTCATCAGCCTGGTGCAAACCACGGCCTATTCGCTTTCCGGCACCGGCGTGCGGATCAACGCGGTATGCCCCGGCCTGATCGAAACCGGCATGACCAAGCCGGTGTTCGATCGCGCCAAGGAGCGCGGCACGCAGGACAAGATCGGCCAACTCAATCCGTTGAAGCGCGCCGGCCAGCCGCATGAACTCGCGGCGATGGGCCTGTTCCTGCTGAGCGACGAAGCGTCCTACGTCAACGGCCAGGCATTTCCGGTCGATGGCGGCCTCACCGCTTCGATGCCGTATGCGGGCAAGCCGATCTGATTTGCTCTTCTGGTCCGACGTTCGCGCGCATTGGCTGCCCTCAGTTTACAGGTCGCATGCAATTACGTTCCTCGCCGCGCCGAGGCGCCCGAGTTTTGCATGAGGCTCCTCTGCGATAGAGGGCACAGGAAACGCCGGGCGCCAATGCACCCGCAGCCTCGTGCGCAAAAGTAGAAAGCACACGAGTTAGTCACCACAGGTTCACCGGCCAACACCGGCGTTTCCTGCGCAATGGTTTTAACGGGTTTCTCCGTACTCTCCCCGGTGATCGGGCTTTCTTGTCACCGCAGGCGTAATGCGTCAGCATTGTCGCCAGACGCCAGCGTCGAGGCGTCAGGACCATACGGCTTCGCCGTCCGCGACAACACGCCTCGTCGAACGTGCCATCAGCGTCCATCGCATCCCGCACCCAACGTTCGTGACGACGCGTACGCCCCTCATTGACGGGTACGGGATAGCTCGAATCAATAAGTCTGCTTCTACCCAACGACGAAGCGAAATATTTTTGCAAGGAGATATAGACAGTCGGGCAAATCACCCGCGAGGGCTTTGATGCCCTGTTTGACTCAACTTCGCGTCAACCCAAGAAGCTAGTGGCTTAGGATGAGTCCTGTTTTCCTCACAGAGCGACGAAGTTGCCGGGCGGAAGCGAATGACGCGATGGCCAGAGTGAAAGCCTGCATCGACTCGGCGTTAAGAGCCTCTACACCTTTAACGTGACTTGCCCCATGACACCGCGCCGAGCTGTGATTGTGGGCATCTGGGTAACATTCGTTACCGGCTTCATATTCGCCGGTCCGCATATAGTTCATCGCAATCCTCCCAACGGTCAGAAGGACGAGCCGATCACGCGACTTGGATCAAGGTTATTTTGCGTAACCAGCGCCAGCGAAGTCAGCGAGAAATCGGTACGGCGCTTGGCACTTGTGCGCCCGATGAAAGCCAATGTTTATAACTTTGGAATTTGACTCCCACCTTTTCGTAGTACACGCGCAAGTAACCGTCGTAATCACGAACGACCGCCTGCGGTATCACCTGTTGCACTTCCTGCGCGATGACGCCGACGTAGGCGCGATCGCTGCCGTTGTAGCTGAAGCGATAATATCCAAGGCCGTTTGCGAGATGGCCCAGCAGGACAACGTCGTGCTTGACCGTGATGTCGGACCGCCGTCCGCCGCCACGACCACCGCCGCCACCGCGACCGCCGCCACGTCCGCCACCATGGAAGCCACCACCGCCGCCGGCGCGCATCCCACCGCGAAATCCACCTCCACCGGCGCGCATGCCGCCGCGGAAACCACCACCGCCGCGGTGGCCAACGCTCGCGCGACCGCCTCCGCGATGGGCCACGCGCCACCAGACGGTCGCTGACCGGCATGCTGCCGACCACCGGCCGGCCGTTGTCCAGCGACAGGCCTGTTACCGCCGGGCCGTTGTCCAGCACCTGGCCTGTTTCCCGCAGGAAGCTGTCCGATGCTCGGCCGCTGTCCGATACCACCGGGCCGTTGAATTGATCCAATCCCGCCAGGCCGTTGCCAGTTGGCTCCGCCGAGCGGATTTACCCGAGGCCGATTGGCGATGATGCCGCGATTACCCCAATTCACTCCGCCACCCCACCAAGCTCCGCCGGATGCCCAGTTGTTGAGAGCCCAGCCGGCGCCGAATGCGAGCCCGGTCGCGATCAGCCCGCCTGCGATATACCCGGGGTATCCCGAATAATACGGCGGGTATTCGGCATATGGCCACGAGCCATACACGACGGCGGGGTCGTAGTATGGAACATAGAGCATGTCCGGATCGGACGGCTCGATCGCAATAATCGTTTTGCCACTCTCCTGGCTCTTGGTGACCTTCTGCTGCTTGGTCGACGCCAGCTTGTTGTTGGCATCAGCTTTCGCGCGCAACCGCTGGATCGCATCCATTACATCCGGCTGCTGGCCCACGACCGCTTCGCCGAGTTTCACTGTCCAATCGAGCTTCGAGCTCATCATTGCAAGGACGTCTGGTGTGGCAACCAGCGATTTGACGCTGTCGTCCCAAGGCTGCTTGCCGACCGCCGCCTTCAGCTGGTCGCTCTTCAGCTTCTTGTTGGTCTGTATCCAGCGATCGGCCTGCACCAGGTCGACCGGATAAGTCGAGGCCATCAGGACCAGGGCGAGCAGATACATCGCGGCGCTTCCTGAGAGTAATGTCCGCCTCACAACACCTTCTCCGGTCAAAATCGATCCTATGCCCGACGCTCCCGAACCATACCTCAACTGATAGAGACCAAAGGTTATAGTCTGCGCGGTCACACTAGAGCCAGTTCGAACGCCCTCGGGTGTCTCCACCGTGAGCGTAAGCCGCAAGCGTATCGTGCGGTCATGAACGAAGGAGTTGTCTTGATTTCCCAGCCCAGCAACACAAGGGCGGCGACCGCCACAAAGCTCGTAGATGCGCGTTTCTCGTCGATTTTCTCCAGCGCCTCGACCAACGGCTTGATCGGCGCCGCGCCCGTGCCGTGACCTCCGGCCCACAGCGTCGGCATCACGCCGAACTTGCGCAGGCCGGCGACGAACTCGCGGTGCGAAGGCAATGCGCCGGGAATATCGCGCGTCGGCGACCAGAGATCGACGACCCAGCCAAAGTCGGCATCCGGGATCACCGCGATCAGCGAACTCTTCGCGTGCGAGCTCGCGATGACGTAAAGATCGATCCGCCGCGAACCGTCCGTCAGCGTCGTCTTCTCGCTGACTTCGATCAGGCCGACATCGCGCGGCTTCTGCCATAACTCGTCGTTGCGCACGCGGTTGGACGCCTGCATTTGCGCGGCGAAATAGGCGCGGTCGCCGTTGGGAAAGACGAGGTCGGCGCCTTTGGCCGCAAATACCCGCGCGCCGTTGACGTGATCCATGTGATGATGCGTCAGCACCAGATACTTGAACGGCTTGCCCGGAAACCGTTTCGCGGCTTCCGCGATCGTCATCCGCGACATCTCGTTGGCGATCGGCGCATCGAACGCCACGAGATAGTCCTTCATTTCCACCACCAGCGTGTGATGGCTTCCGCCCGTGATGTGCCAGATGCCCGGCTTCACCTGCGTCCAGATATTGCCCGGCACGACCGCGGGATCGAAAGCAAGCTGGTCGGAATCGATGAACGATCCCCAATTGGCCCGGCGAAGCATCCACTGGTAGTTGACCTGCTCGGGCGCCTTTTGCTTTGCGGCCGTCTCGGCGACGATCTTTGGAATCCGGAACAGGTCGACGCCGAGCACGGGATTGAGGACGACGTTCTCAATGGTGATGTGCTGGACCTCGTGGCCATTGAGCGTGAAAGATTGATCGAACGCGAACTTGACGCCGTCGACATCGCGCCAGTCCGAAAGGATCATGTCGTAATTGCTATCGCCCCAGACGCCGTCGGCATCGACGGTACGGATGCGCGACGGCAAACCGTCGTCGCCGAACAGCACAATCCATTCGGCATCGTCTGCCTTCCAGGACACCGCCGAAAGCGCCTTGCCGTCGATGGTCTCGTCGGGCAAGGCGGAGAGCCGCTCGGGATGGTCCCCCATCTCGAGCAGAAGCCGGGGCGACAGCCGATGGAGTTCACGCCGGTTCGCGATCACCCGCGACGCGCTCATCGTGTGCAGGGACGGATTGGTCTCCTTGGCCTGCCGCGACAGCACGATGTTGTCTTCGCCGAGCACATAGCCGACGCCGTCGGCGAACACTTCCGAATAGATGAAAGTGCGCTTCATCGGCGCAACGCGAAACCGCACCCAGTCGTATCGGGCGCGGTTCTGTGCGAGGTCCATCGACAGCGTGAAGCGCGACTCGCCGCCCAACCGGTTGCCCTGGTCCGGCTCCGGCGTCTCCTGCGGGTCCCAATGCTTGTGTCGCCCGCCAATGGAAAGCGTCGCGATATCGGAGAGCTTCTTCGCCCCGCCAAGCTTCTCGATCGCGCCCGCGACAAGCGCCGAAGGTTCGGCGGCGCGAACGGGTACAATGCTGGCGATTACGGCGACAAGGACGGCAACCGCAAGACTTCTGAAGTGTAATGTGGAAAGCATGGGGACAGGCTCACAGATGGCGCAGACCAGACGCGCTCTTGTTATTGTTGAGTTCGAGGATGATCGACAGTATCACAGGCGACGTTTTCAGGTCATCTTTCTCAGGCAGTTCCGATGCAACGCAGCAAAGATCGCATTCTCATCACCCACACCGGAAGCCTGCCGCGTCCGCCGGCGCTGACGAAACTCTACGCCATGAGTTCGCGCGGCGAGACCGTGGACGCCGGAGAGATCGCGCGCGCCGGGCACGCCTCGATGCTGGAAATCGTGTCCCGGCAGATCGAGACCGGTATCGACATCGGCAACAACGGCGAGCAGCAGCGCGAAGGTTTCTTCCTCCATGTCCGGCATCGCATGACCGGCTTTGGCGGATCGTGGAAGCGCTGGCCGCGCGCCGACGTCGAGGGTTACCCGGTGTTCAAGCGATCGCTGGAGCTGCAAAACGCGGCTAAGGAGATGGTCAGCAACTTTGCGCCCCCGAAAGTGATCGGCGACATCAACTATGTCGGCGCCGCCGAGGCGTTGCGCGAATGCACCGATTTTCGCGCGGTGCTCGATGAACGCAAACGCGCCGGCAAAAACGGATTTGTGGAGGCGTTTTTGACCGCCCCCTCGCCCGGCATTGTGGTGGCTGCGATCCGCAACGAACACTACGATACCGAGGACGCTTACCTCGCCGCGGTCGGCCGCGCACTCCAGGTCGAATATGAAGCGATCGCCAACCAGGGCTTTCTGCTTCAGCTCGACTGTCCGGACCTCGCGCTCGAGCACCACATCTCGTTTCAGGACCGGCCGCTCGGCGATTTCCTGGGGTTTGTCGAGCGCGTGGTGGCGACCATCAACGATGCCCTGCGCAACATTCCGCGCGAAAAAGTCCGCATGCACGTCTGTTGGGGCAATTACGAAGGCCCGCACGACCGCGACGTGGCGCTGGAGACGATCCTGCCGCTGATCGCCCGCATGAATGTCGGCGCGCTGGTGCTGCCGTTTGCCAATCCCCGGCACGCCCACGAAGTGCGTTGCCTTGGCGGAAAAGCGATCGCCGACGACCAGGTCGTGGTCGCCGGCGTCATCGATTCAACGACGAATTTTGTCGAGCACCCTGAGGTGATCGCCGAGCGTATCGAACGGGTCGCCAAGACGCTCGGCGATCCCGCTCGTGTGATGGCCGGCACCGATTGCGGCTTTGATACGTCAGCCGGTGCCGGACGAGTTGCGGAAGATGTTGTGTGGGCGAAGCTCGCCGCCTTGAAGGAAGGCGCCCGACTGGCGTCGGAACGGTTATTCTAAAGCGATCGGCGAGCTTCGAAGAGACGTGGTGATTTCGAGCGGCGGGTTTGTTCTTATTTTTCGTCCGCAACATTCCGGAGAACAATCTCCGAAAGCCTGATCACGAGCTTGCGCAGCCGTGCGTTTTCTTCGAGCAATGACACGACATCGTCGTCAGAATAATCATCATCGGTAAAATCGTCTGGCCCGAAGGAAGATGCATCGAGTTCTTTCAGTGCGTTGTGTAGCGGTTGTGCGGGTACCATGGCCAAATTCCCCAATTACTATTAGCCGAAACATGTCCCCAGTTCTCCACCGGCAGCCACACTGATGTGAGTCGGGGGCGGATTTGAGACCGAAATGGGAATTTGTTGCGGCGCACGACAACGCGTGCGTCAAAATGAATCACTCATCGCGCGCGGCAACAGCACGCTGCCCGGATTGGACCGCATTTGCGCCGCCTCAAGGACCGATTGCTTTCGGAAATCTGAAGAAGAGGCCGTTTCCGCTACCAGAAGATGTGACCTTCGGCGGCGTACAGCACGCAGAGCGCGAGACTTGCCCACACAGCCGCGCTGAAATAGAGCGACATCCAGGCGATTTCCTCCCGCCACTCGGAAATGTCGTGCGTGACGATCCAGCGCGTGCTGACGTCACGAAGTCCCTCCATCGGACGCAGGATACGGTTGCCACCCGCGACCACCGCTCGCCAGCGCTTCAGATACATCGGCACGTCGACCGTCATCAGGAATACGATGTAAAACACGATGCCGATCACCGCGATGCCGAGTACCACGCGCACCGCGCCGTTGAACTCCGGCAGCAATCGGCACAGTCCGATCGCCGACGATGAAGAAGGCGACCGCCCAGATGCGAATTCTCGACGGCGTTGTAGAGATATTTGGTCGTCACGACCGCGTACCAGGAAAAGCATTCCGCGATCAGGATCAGCGGCACGATCACCCACGCCGCGATCACCGCCGTCTCCGCCCCCGACATCTGTTCCCAGTTGCAGCAGGATCATCGTCCACTGCGCGGCGAAGCACACCTCGGCTACCGTCGCCACCGAACGGCCGACGGCGACGCTCGACAGCCAGGTATCGAACAGGCAAATCCGCTGCACATCGGCGCGCGGCAAGAACGAGCGGAAGGCACAGCCGAACACATAGGCCGCGCTGAGCAGAAGCATGATCTCCATGCCGGGCACCCGGCCGGACGTGCCCGCAGCATGAAGCTCGCGGTACATCAGAATCCAGGCTGCGATGTTGATGCCGCTGACGAGCGTCAGCATGGCCCACCACCACGACACAGGATTTGACCAGGCCAGGGAACGTGCCTGTACTCGCGATTCCAATTTCATCAGGGCTCCGTACTCAATTTAATCGAACCGACATTTACTGGTAGTAATTCTGTCATAAAATATGGCGGCTCACGACAGGAGATTTGTGACAGTCGGCGGCGTGCCACGGCGCAAGCCGGATCATGACGGCCCCTCCACCGGCCGAGCCCGCCCGGCGCACGACGCTTGCAGGGCACCAATGCCTGCGTCGAACTTCGAAGGCCGGTCGTCAAAGCCGGCAATTAGTGTCAAAATCCATCCCAACAGGCGGACACACGCTGTCACAAACCAGGTCCGCGTCAGAGGTCGGCTCCTCGCCGACCCTTCCGGGAGGGGCTATGTGCGAGATTTGCAGGCGAAATTTCATTCGCGGCGCGGCCGCGTTGGGCACGGCGGGGCTGCTCTCGTCGCCATCGATCGCGCAGACGCCGCCAGGTAGTCCCGCTCCGTCGCGCCTGCCTGCGCGCGGCGAGTTCACCATCACCAACGCCTACATCATGACGATGGAGCGCGACTTCGGCGATTTCACCGGCGGCTCGGTGCATGTGCGCAACGGCGAAATTGTCGCGGTCGGCCACGGCGTGAGCGGCGGCGAGACGATCGACGGCAGCGGCATGATCGTGATGCCCGGCCTCGTCGAAACCCATTGGCACATGTGGAATACAATTTTCCGCAGCTTTGCCGGCGACCGGCAGGAGGACGGCTATTTCCCGACGGTCGCCCGCTTCGGCCAGCAGATGACGCCGGACGACATGTTCCAGAGCACGCGGCTTTCCGCAGCCGAAGCCATCAACTCCGGAATGACCTTCGTGCACTCCTGGTGTCACAACGTGCGAAGCACCGCAGCATGCGGAAGCCGATATTCGCGCGCTCAAGGAAGCCGGCATCCGCGCCCGCCATTCCTGCGGTTGGCCGCAAGGTCTGCCCGACACGCAATCGGCCGATCAGGCGCCGATCGAAACGCTGGCGAAGAACTGGAAGAGCTATTCCAACGAAGGACTATTGACGCTCGGCATGGGATGGCGCGGCCAGTTTCGCGCCGGCCCCATCAAGCCCGAGGTCTATCAGCCGGAGTTCGACAATGCCCGCAAGCTCGGTCTGCCGATCACCGTGCATGTGGCGGCGGCGGCGCATCGCGCCGTCAACCAGGTCGAGCTGCTCTACAAGTCCAAGCTGATGGGCAAGGACGTTCAGCTCATCCATGCGCTGGCCGTTACGCCGGCCGAACTCGACATGATCGAGGAATCGGGCGCCTCGGTTTCAATGTCGCCGGGATCTGAACTGCGGATCGGCTTCGGCTTTCCGCTGATTTCGGAAATGCTGGCAAAGCGCATCCCGATCGGCATCTCGATCGACACTTCGGTGCTGACCGGAAGCTCCAACATGTTCGGCGTCCTGAAGCTGGCGCGCGATTCCGAAAACGGCAGGGCTGAAAGCGAATTCAAGCTGACGGCGCGAAGGGCGCTCGAGCTTGGCACCATCGAGGGCGCACGCGCCATGGGGATCGAGGACCAGGTCGGCTCGCTCAAGCCAGGAAAACGTGCGGACCTGATCATGATCAGCCCAAACGCGCTCGATATGGCCGTGGTCACCGACCCCGCGCATCTCGTGCTGGAAGCAACGAGCCCGGAAAACGTCGACACGGTCGTGGTCGACGGCCGCATCCTCAAACGCGGCGGCAAGCTCGTGGCTGTCGACACCGCGGAAGTGATCGCCGGTGCGCGAACCGCGCTCGCCGGGATTCGCGAACGCGCGAAGTGGCGCTAATAGCTGGAGGCGCGGATGGCTTATGCCGCGCCCGCTTTTTGCGCGTAGCTCCAGGAAGATTTTGACAACGGCACGGTGCGCGCCGCCGATTCCAGCGCCTTGGCGCTCGCCGCAGTGCCGTCGCGGATGCGCCCGGCGATGCCTTGCGTGATGCAGGCGAGCCGAAACAGGTTGTAGGAAAAATACCAGTTCAGATCCGGCACCGCGCTGCCGGTGACGTCGCAATAGATTTTTGCGGCTTCTTCCAGTGTCGGAATGTTCAGCGCCTTGAAGTCCGCATTGGCAAGACCCGGCATCGTCCACTGCATCAGAAGATAAGTGAAGTCGGCCATGGGATCGCCGAGCGTCGACAGCTCCCAGTCCAGCACCGCGATGACCCGCGGCTCGGTCGGATGGAAGATCATGTTGTCGAGGCGATAGTCGCCGTGAACGATGGAAACCCGTTCCTGGTTCGGCACGGTGCGCGGCAGCCACTCGATCAGCTTCTCGACTTCCTCGATGTGCTGGGTTTCGGAAGCCCGGTATTGCTTGGTCCAGCGGTCGACCTGTCGCGCGAAATAATTGCCGGGCTTGCCGAATTCGCCAAGCCCGATCGCCTGCGGATCGTAGGTGTGGAGTTTTGCGAGCGTCTCGATCTTGTCCTTGAAGATCGCGCGCCGTGCCGCGGGCGGCTGGGCCGGCAGTGTCGGGTCCCAGAACACGCGCCCCTCTTCCATCGACATGATGTAGAAGGCCGCCCCGATCACCGCATCATCGGTGCAAAGCGCGTAGGCCTTGGCGACCGGAAAGCCCTGCTTGCCAAGCGCTGCAATGACGCGAAATTCGCGGTCGACCGCATGCGCCGACGGCAACAGTTTTCCGAACGGCTTGCGCCGCATCACATAGGAACGATCAGGCGTATTGAGCCGGTAGGTCGGGTTCGACTGGCCGCCCTTGAATTGCAGGACGGTCAGCGGCCCCCGAAAACCCTCGACGTGCTGCACCATCCAGTCGTGGAGACGCACCTCGTCGATCCGGTGCCGCTCCTCGACCGGCTTGGTGCCGGAAAACTCCTCGTCGCTCCTGACGCCTTCGGCCACGCTCGGTTTCCTTGAACGCGCGCTTCTTCGAGCGCTTTTTTAAGAGTTCGGAGCGTTGGCATACTTCCGAAGTTCGAGCCTGGCAATGGCGCGGTTGTGAACTTCGTCCGGACCGTCGGCAAGCCGCATGGTGCGCATCGAAGCATAGTCCCGCGCCAGGCCTGCATCGTCGGAGACGCCGGCGGCGCCATAGGCCTGGATCGCCTGGTCGATGATCTTCAGCGCCATATTGGGGGCCGCGACCTTGATCATGGCGATTTCGAGCTGGGCGGTCTTGTTGCCGACCTTGTCCATCATGTCGGCGGCCTTCAGGCACAACAGACGGTTCATCTCGATATCGGTGCGGGCTTCCGCGATGCGCTGCTCCCAGATCGAAAATTCGATGATCTTCTTGCCGAAAGCGGTGCGCGAAGACAGCCGCTTCACCATCTTCTCCAGCGCCTCCTCGGCTTTGCCGATCGTGCGCATGCAGTGATGGATACGCCCCGGTCCAAGCCGGCCTTGCGCGATCTCGAAGCCCCGGCCCTCGCCGAGCAGGATGTTGCTGGCGGGAACGCGGACGTTTTCGAGCAGCACCTGGGCGTGACCATGCGGCGCGTCGTCGAAGCCGAACACCGGCAGCAGCTTTTCAATGGTGATGCCCGGTGAATCCAGCGGCACCAGAATTTGCGACTGCTGCTGATGCCTTGCCGCCTTCGGGTCGGTCTTGCCCATCAGGATCGCGATCTTGCAGCGGGGGTCGCCGACGCCGGACGACCACCATTTGCGGCCATTGATGACGTAGTGATCGCCGTCACGCTCGATGCGCGTCTCGATATTGGTGGCGTCGGAAGAAGCCACTGCCGGTTCGGTCATCAGGAAGGCCGAACGGATTTCGCCATCCATCAGGGGACGCAGCCACTTCTGCTTTTGCTCCTTGGTGCCGTAGCGGATGAACACTTCCATGTTGCCGGTGTCGGGCGCCGAGCAATTGAAGACTTCCGAGGCCCAACCGATATGTCCCATCTCTTCGGCAAGCGGCGCATATTCGAGATTGCTCAATCCCGCGCCACGGAATTCATTATCCTCGTGCGAGGACGGCGGCATGAACATGTTCCAGAGGCCTTCGGCCCGCGCCTTCTTCTTCAGTTCCTCCACGATCGGGATGACTTTCCAGCGCGCGCCCTCCTCGTCCTGCTTGCGGTAGATCGGCACCGCCGGACGAACGTGGTTCTTCATGAATGACTGCACCCGGCCAAGCCATTCGCGCTGGCGATCCGACATCGTGAAGTCCATGGGCGTTCCTCGTCGTTGGATGAATTGATTGGCGGCGACTCTCTGCCCGCCGCCGGTTCTCGGCAAGACCTTTCGCGAGCCACACCAACGCGTAAGCCCGATCCCCCGCCTTGAAGCGCCGGACCGATCGCGCATTGACATGGCGACGTTCAAACCATAGTTTCATACAACTGTTTTAATTGCAATCCGCAAAAACCCGATGCCGTCAGACCGGACCCGCACCCTGATCCTCGACGCCGCCGAGCGGCTTTACGCCGAACGCGGCTTCGGCGACGTCACGCTGCGCGACATCGTGGCGGCAGCCGGCGTCAATCTTGCGGCGGTGAACTATCATTTCGGCTCCAAGGACGAGTTGATCGCCGAACTCTTCGTCACCCGCGGCATCGCCACCAATCGCGCACGTCTGGCCGAGTTGAAGGAAGCCGAAGCCGCCGGCGATGGACGCGCGGATGTCAAAGCGATCCTGCGCGCGCTGGTCGGACCGACTTTGCGCGGGTGCCTTGGTCCCGACAACGAACAATCCACCGCCGCGCATTTCATGATCCGCGCCTCGATCGAATCGGTGCCGCCGATCCGTCGCATCAAGAATCGCGAAATCGACCATTTGCGGAAATTTGCCGCCGCCATGCGGCGCTCGTTGCCCGATTGCGACGAGGCCGATCTTTATTGGGGGCTGCACTTCGCGCTCGCGATGGCGCATCAGACGATCCGCGACACCGAACGCCTGACGAAGTTGTCCGAAGGCAAATGCGACCTCGACGACGTCGAGGCGCTGATCGAACGAATCGTCGGCGCCTGCGCGATGATGTTGACGGCGCGCACGGCCGGCAGCCGGAACGCGGAGCCTGCTCCCGTGCGCCGCGCCACTTTGAGAGACTAAACCGTTAAACTTTTCGCTGATGTCGTCGACATAACGCCTTCGACGCAACGCCGGCAGCGTCCCAATCCTGCGAAATTCACCGACGTTCTCAAAAATCATCATCCCGTCCGCCGAGATGCGATTACATGTCTGGTGACATCGGACGACGATTTTGATCACGCCGTGATTCGCTCAGCGCGCATCGCTGAAATATCTCGAAGCATCGCGAGACATCCCGAACGCTCGTTCGTCACGCCTGCGAATTTGTCTCGCACGATCGGTATTTTTTTGTCCGCGCAAATCGTTACGCGTGGATGATTCCTCTTTGCGTCGATCTTTAGCTTTTTGTCGCGCGATCATGGTCGTCGATTTTTAAACATACGAAATGCTCGCCGACGTCGGCATTCGAACAGAACTAAGTCGCATTCGAATTAAACGCGCGCGCAGTTTTCGTTTCACGACGAGTCCCCTCCCCCGTTCGACGGGGGGACAACTTTCGTCTGAGATGCATGATCCTTCGCGGCAACTCCCCGCCACCAAGGAAGGTAAGCAACATGACAAAGCATGTAAGCGTTATCTCTCACGACCTGATCAACTCGGGCACGATGGATCCAAGCCCCACTCCGACACAGACTGTGTTCGACGGGACGGCTAACGCCGACACCATCAGGGAAGGAAACGCCGACTTCTTCATCGACGCCGGCGCGGGTAACGACAAGATCACGGTTGGCAACGGCAACGACACCATCCTTGGCGGCGACGGCAACGATCGCATCACCGTCGGCAACGGCAACGACTTCATCGACGGCGGAGCCGGCAACAACACATTCACGGTCGGCACCGGCCATAACACCATTGTCGCGGGCGACGGCGCCAACACCGTCCTCATCGGCGACTGGGTTCACGGCAGCGGCGACGCCGATATCACTCTGGGCAACGGCGACAACCGCCTCACCGACTATGGCGACGGCAACCTCAACCTCTCTCTCGGCTCCGGTAACAACACGCTGTCTTCGGGCGGCGGCAACGATGTCATCACGGCCCACGGCGATGGCGTGAACTACATCCAGGGCGGCGCCGGCAACGACATCATCACGGACAGCGACGGCAGCGCTTCGGAGCTCGAAGGCGAAGAAGGCGACGACACCATCTTTGCCAACGGCGGCGACGACAACATCGTTTACGGAGCCGGTGACGGCCAC